>NZ_VIWX01000008.1 GCF_007829955.1 Saccharopolyspora dendranthemae | reverse complement strand
CCAAGAGCGTGAAAAATCGGGACCCACCGATGGGTGAGCCCCGATTCCTCAGCGTCGCTTCACAGGGTTCCGCTGTGCCCCTGAGCGCCCGGAGCGGCCTGTCCCGAACCGGACTCCGGGGTGCCCGCCTGCTGCGCGCCGCCGTCGGCCTTGCCGCCGAACTGCGACTCCGCGCTGTCGAGCCAGCGGTGCCAGCGCTGCTGCATCGGCTGGATGAGCCCGCCGCCGACACCGACGATGACCACGCCCGCGGCCGCCGCCAGCACCGCCACCAGCACCGGAGTGGTGACGGTGACCGCGATGCCGATCTGGTTCAGCGCCGAGATGATGCCCAGCGCCAGGATGAAGCCGAAGGCGATCTTGCCCAGCACCGGACCGACGGAGCGGTTGCCCAGCGAGCTGGTGATCAGGTCACCGACCGCGCGCCCGATCGCACCGGCGACCAGGACCAGCACGACGGCCACGACGATGCGCGGCAGGAACATCACGACCTGGTCGATGAGGTCCTTCACCGCGTTGGGGCCGAATGCGCTCAGCGCCAGCTGCAAGAAGATCAGCAGGATGAAGTAGTGGATGAGCTTGACGAGGATTCCGCCGACGTCGATTCCCGACCCGGACGTCATGTCGTTGAGCCCGGACTTCGCAAGGAGCTTGTTGAAACCCATTTTGTTGAACGCCATCTGAACAGCCTTGGAAACGGCCTTGGCGATGAGCCAGCCGACCAGCAGGATGATCAGGAACACGACGAGCTTCGGCACGAAGGTGGCCACGGCGGACCAGGCCGCGGACAATCCTTGTTGGAGGGCTCCCATATTTCTCGCTCCTCAGTAAAACCAGAAAAATGTACGACAAATTCGCGTCCGGCGAATCGTTCTCGATCATCAACTGCGCGGCAACTCCGACAGGCTCCACGTTCGGACGACTGTTGTAATTCGTGCGAGTGAATTATTCGAGACCGTTGATGACTCTGTGAATACGAATTCCCGGCGGGTGAGAGTCACCTCGTCCTCGCGCTCCCCGCGTCCGCGCCGATCTCAGACATGCGATTCTGTCGGCATGAGTACCGAAGACGCTGGTGAGCGGGACACCGGTACACAAGATCAGGTGTGCGCGGCGACGCTGCGGCGGCTGGAGCGCGCGTCCGGAGGACTCGCGGGCGCCAGCATCACCGCGATGGAGCAACGACTCCCCTGGTTCCAGCGGCTCCCGGCGGACCAGCGGGCGAGCGTGCAGCTGGTGACCCAGACCGGTGTCTCCAACTTCGTCTCCTGGATGCAGGACCCCAGCCAGTCGATCCGGCTGACGGCCGAAGCCTTCCGCAACGCGCCCCGCGACCTGTCCCGCTGGGTCAGCCTCCGGCAGACCCTGGAACTCGTCCGCGTCGCCATCGACATCTTCGAGCAGCAGCTGCCGGAGCTCGCCGAGAAGGAGCACGAGCGGTTCGTGCTGCTGGAGTCGATCCTGCGCTACACGCGGGAGATCGCCTTCGCCGCAGCCACCTCCTACGCCGCCGCCGCGGAAGCGCGGGGCGCGTGGGACGCCCGGCTGGAAGCGCTGGTCGTCGACGGAATCGTGCGTGGCGACGCCGAGGAATCACTGCTGTCCCGGGCCGCGGCGCTCGGCTGGGACCCCGCGTCCGAGGCCACCGTGCTGGTCGGCAACGCACCCTCCGACGACCCGCCCACCGTCGTCTACCAGGTGCGCAGCCGCGCGGCCCGCGTCGGCTGCCCCGTGCTCCTGGGCGTGCAGGGCTCACGGCTCGTGGTCGTCTTCGGCGGTGCCGGCGACGATCGGGACAACGAGCAGATCGCGCTCGGGCTGACCGAGGCGTTCGGCGAGGGCCCGGTGGTGGCCGGTCCGAGCATGCCGAGCCTCGCCGATGCGCACCGCTCCGCGGCCGACGCGATGTCGGCCCTGCGGTCGGTCGTCGCCTGGCCCACCGCACCGCGCCCGGTCCCCTCCGGCGACCTGCTGCCGGAACGCGCGCTCGCCGGAGATCCCGAGGCCGAGCGGCAGCTGGTCGAGCGGATCATGCTCCCGATCGTGGACGCCGGCGGAGCGCTGATGGAGACCGTCGACACCTACCTGGAGGTCGGCGGCGTGCTGGAGAACTGCGCCCGCCAGCTCTACGTCCACCCCAACACCGTCCGATATCGACTCCGCCGGGTTGCCGAGCTGACCGGGCGCACTCCGTCCAACGCCCGCGACGCGCACGTGCTGCGGGTCGGGCTCGCGGTCGGCCGGCTGGCCAAGGCTCGCGGGCTCTGGTGACGGGTCCCGGTCGGGGAACGGACTCGCGAACATCGGGCGAACCGAGTGGTGTGGGGTTCACCGCACGGTCATCAACCGGACACAGCCAACAACGATTCCCCAGTTAAGAACCCCTGCTCCAGGTGGCACTTGTAGACACTCCACAACTTTGCGCCTCGGACTTAGTCCCCGTCGGCATCACCTCGATCCCGCCACCGGGTGTTCAGTAGCAAGAGTGATCGCGCTTCTCGCCCCCGGACAGGGGTCTCAGGCCCCAGGGATGTTCAACCCGTGGTTGGAGCTGGACGGCGTCGAGGACCGCCTCGGACGCTGGTCGGAGCTCGCCGGCCTCGACTTGATCAAACTCGGCACCACTGCGGAGGCCGACGAGATCAAGGACACCTCGGTGACCCAGCCGCTGGTCGTGGCGTTGTCGCTGATCGCGGCCGAGGAGATGCGCCGCCGTTTCGAGGTCCCCGCCGACACCCCGGTCGCCGGGCACTCGGTCGGCGAGCTCGCCGCGGCAGCCATCGCAGGTGTGCTCAGCGCGGACGACGCCGTGGCGCTGGCCGCGGTGCGCGGCCGGGAGATGGCCGCCGCCTGCGCCCTGGAGCCGACCGGCATGTCCGCCGTGCTCGGCGGTGACGAGCAGACCGTGCTGGAGACGCTGGAACGCCTCGGCTTGGACGCCGCGAACCGCAACGGAGCAGGTCAGATCGTCGCCGCCGGCAAGACGGGCTCGCTGGAGGTGCTGGCCGCGGAGCCACCGGAAGGCGCGCGGGTCCGCCCGCTGCCGGTGGCCGGCGCGTTCCACACCCGCTTCATGGTCTCCGCGCAGGAGACCCTGGCCAAGCACGCCGAAGACGTCGACGCCGGTGACGCGGTGCTGCCGCTGCTGTCCAATGCGGACGGTGCGGTGGTCTCCTCCGCCGACGACGTCCTGAGCCGGCTGGTCAACCAGGTCACCAATCCGGTGCGCTGGGACAGCTGCATGAGCGCCTTGGGCGAGCGCGGTGTGGACGCCGTCGTCGAGTTCCCGCCCGCCGGTGCGCTGACCGGCATGGTGCGCCGCGCGCTCAAGGGCGTCCAGACGATCGCCCTCAAGACCCCTGCCGACCTGGACAAGGTCGCCGACCAGCTCGGGAGCGCCGCGTGAGCCTGCCCCGCATCGCATCGAAGCCAGCCGTCACGGGCACCAAGCTGCTCGGCTTCGGCAGCAGCCAGGGAAACCGAGTCGTCACCAACGACGACCTGGCGAAGCTGGTGGACACCAACGACGAGTGGGTGCGTCAGCGGGTCGGCATCGTCCACCGCCGGTTCGGCGACGACGACCAGACGGTGGTCAGCATGGCCGTCGAGGCCGGCGCCAAGGCCATCGCCGACGCGGGCCTGGCACCGTCCGATGTGGACCAGGTCATCGTGGCCACCTGCACCATGCAGGGCGGCATCCCCAACGCCGCCGCCCAGGTCTCCGACCAGATCGGCATCAAGGCCAAGAGCGCCTTCGACCTCAACGCCGCCTGCGCAGGATTCGTCTACGCCCTCAACACCGCCTCCGACGCGGTGCGCTCCGGTTCCGCCCGCAACGTGCTGGTGATCGGATCCGAGCGCTTCCAGGAGTGGCTGGACTGGGAGGACCGCGCCAACGTCATCATCTTCGCCGACGGCGCGGGTGCGACCGTGGTCGGTCCGGCCGAGGCCCCCGAGCTCGGCCCGGGCGTGCTGGGCAGCGCGGGCGACCTGGTGGACACCATCTACCTGCGCGAGAACAAGTACATCTACCAGGAGGGCCAGTCGGTCTTCCGGTGGGCGACCACCCAGATCGCGCCGGTGGCCATCGAGGCCGTCGAGGCGGCCGGGCTGCAGCTCTCCGACATCGACGTCCTGGTGCCGCACCAGGCGAACCTCCGCATCATCGAGGCCATCGGAAAGAAGCTGCAGAGCAAGGGTGCCCGCGATGACCTGGTGGTCGCGCGTGACATCGTCTACTCCGGCAACACGTCATCGGCGTCGATCCCGCTGTCCATCGACCACATGCGCGCGGCCGGGGAGATCCCCAGCGGTGCCGTGATGCTCCTCGTGGGCTTCGGAGCCGGGCTGTCCTACGCCGCCCAGGTCGCCATCTGCCCTTGATGTTCTGCCACAACCACAAGGCCGCCGCGGGTCGCGCGACTCAGCGGTAGGGACGTAAGAACCAGGAAGGAAACGAACCAGTGTCGAACGAAGAAACCGCCAAGGGTCTCGCCGCCATCGTCGAGGAGGTCGCGGGTGTCGACGCGGCCGACGTGACCGTCGACAAGTCCTTCGTCGACGACCTGGACATCGACTCGCTGTCCATGGTGGAGATCGCGGTCCAGGCCGAGGACAAGTTCGGCGTCAAGATCCCGGACGACGAGCTGGCCAACCTCAAGACCGTGGGTGATGCGGTGGACTACATCACCAAGAACGCATGACCACCGAAGTCGTCATCACCGGGCTGGGCGCGACGACACCGCTGGGCGGTGACGTCGCGTCCACTTGGGACGGGTTGCTCAACGGAGTCAGCGGCATCCGCCGCATGGACTACGACTGGCTCGACACCTACGAGCTGCCCGCCAAGATCGGCGCGCCGCTGGCGGTCGACCCGAGCGAGGTGCTGCCTCGCGTGCAGCTGCGCCGGATGGACCGCTGCGAGGCCATCGCGGTCATCGCGGCCCGCGAGGCGTGGGCGGATGCCGGCTTCGAACTGCCCGGCGACGAGGCCGAACCGGTCGACCCCGACCGGCTCGGCGTTGCGCTGGGCACCGGGATCGGCGGCCCGCTGACCCTGCTCCAGCAGGACGACCAGCTGGAAGCGGGTGGCCTGCGCAAGGTCTCGCCGCTGACCGTGCCGATGCTGATGCCCAACGGTCCGGCCGCGATGGTCAGCCTCGAACTGCGCGCCCGCGCCGGTGTGCACTCGCCGGCTTCGGCGTGCGCGTCCGGTGCCGAGGGCTTGGCCAAGGCCGCCGAGATGATCCGGTACGGGCACGCCGACGTCGTGGTGGCCGGTGGTGCGGAGTCCTGCATCCACCCGATCACCATCGCCGGCTTCGCCCAGGCCCGGACCCTGAGCACCCGCAACGACGAGCCGGAGCACGCCTCCCGCCCGTTCGACGTGGACCGCGACGGGTTCGTGATGGGCGAGGGCGCCGGAGTGGTGATCCTGGAGAGCGCCGAGCACGCCAAGGCGCGCGGAGCGCGGATCTACGGTCGGCTGGCCGGGTCCGGCATCACCTCCGACGCCTACCACATCACCGGTAGCCACCCGGACGGTCTGGGCCAGGTCGCGGCGATGCGCAAGGCGCTGGCCGCAGCCGATCTCCAGCCCTCCGACATCGGGCACGTCAACGCGCACGCCACCTCCACCGTGGTCGGTGACGTGGGCGAGGCGAACTCGGTGCGCAAGGCCATCGGGGACGGTGCCGTGGTCACCGCACCGAAGGGGTCTCTCGGGCACCTGGTCGGCGGAGCCGGCGCGGTGGAGAGCATCGTCACGATCCTCTCGCTGCACCACGGCGTCATCCCGGCGACGCAGAACCTCGAGAACCTCGACCCCAAGGTGGATCTGGACGTGGTGGCCGACAAGCCGCGCCACGTCGAGCAGACCGCCGCCATCAACAACGCCTTCGGCTTCGGTGGGCACAACGTCGCGCTCGCCTTCGCCACTGCATGACCGCGATCGGCGGGGGCCGGGCTCGACCACCCGTCCCCGCCCGGTCGAGCTCGTGCTGATCGACGTGCGCAGCGTCGCGAGCAGCGGAACCTGAAGCGGTTCTCCTGCTCCCCGAACGCCCCGACCCGGCTGGTCCAGGACATCGAGGCGCCTTCACAGGAGAACACCGCTCGAACCCGCGGTGCGCGTCGCCCATCGGGCAGAAGACCGGCCGCGCCGGTCGAGGACCGCACACCACCACTGCGCGATCTCACAGACGTCTGCTGACACCGAATTCCCGGAGGACCCCCATGACCGCTCTCGCCACCACATCGCCGGAGACCGAGCAGGCGCAGCGCGACTTCCGCGATCCCGAAGTGCGGCTGGAGCAGATGCTCGACGAAGACTCGATCGAACCGCTGCATCCGCGCGACAACAGCGGGATGTTCGCGGTGCGCGGTCGCATCGACGGCACGCGGGTCATCGTGTACTGCAGCGACGCCACCAAGATGGGCGGCGCGCTGGGTTCCGAGGGCTGCGCGCACATCGTGGACGCCATCGACATGGCGGTGCGCGAGCGCTGCCCGGTGATCGGCGTGTGGCACTCCGGTGGTGCCCGCATCCCGGAGGGCGTCGAATCCCTGGACGGCATGGGCCAGATGTTCGCGGCGATGATCCGCGCGTCCGGCCGCGTCCCGCAGATCTCGGTCGTCGTCGGCCCGGCCGCCGGTGGCGCGGCCTACGGTCCGGCGCTGACCGACGTGGTGGTCATGTCACCGAAGGGCCGCGTGTTCGTGACGGGCCCGGACGTCGTCCGCAGCGTCACCGGCGAGGAGATCGACCAGGAAGGGCTCGGCGGCATCCCCGCGCACGGCACGAAGTCCGGCGTGGTGCACGTGGTCGCCGAGGACGAGTCCGACGCCTACGTCCGCGCCCGCCGCCTGACCGGCCTGCTGGCCAAGCCAGGGCTGTTCGACCTGCGCTCGGTGCAGGACGAGGCGGAGCTGCGCGGCCTGCTGCCGGACCGCCCCCAGCGCGCCTACGACATCAAGCCGGTCATCCGCGGAATCGTGGACGCGCGCCCCGACGGCAACGCCGATTTCGAGGAGCTGCAGGCCAAGTGGGCTCCGAACATCGTGGTCGGCTTCGGCCGGCTCGGTGGCCGCAGCATCGGCATCATCGCCAACAACCCGCTGCGCAAGGGCGGCTGCCTCGACTCGCTGTCAGCGGAGAAGGCGGCCCGCTTCGTGCGGATGTGCGACTCGTTCGGCGTTCCGCTGCTGGTGATGGTGGACGTTCCCGGCTACCTGCCGGGCGTCGGCCAGGAGTGGGGTGGGGTGGTCCGTCGAGGTGCGAAGCTGCTGCACGCCTTCGGTGAGGCCGTCGTGCCGCGCGTGACGCTGGTGCTGCGCAAGTCCTACGGCGGCGCCTACATCGCGATGAACTCCCGCGCGCTGGGCGCCACCACGGTGTTCGCCTGGCCGGAGGCCGAGGTCGCGGTGATGGGCGCGAAGGCCGCCGTCGGCGTGCTGCACCGCAAGAAGATCGCCGCCGCTCCGGAGGAGGAGCGCGAGCAGTTGGTCGAGGAGCTGACCGCCGAGCACGAGCGGATCGCCGGTGGCGTGGGACGCGCGATGTCGATCGGCGTGGTCGACGAGGTCATCGACCCGGCGTCCACCCGGCGTCGCATCGCCGAGACGCTCGCCGCCGCCCCCGCCGGCCGCGGCGCCCACGGCAACATCCCCCTCTGACCCGCGACCAGGCGACCGAGGGCGGTGCTCCAGAGCGCCGCCCTCACTCACCAAGTCCCAGTTTTAGTCATAACTGAGCCGACATTTCAGACATGATCATGGCTCGGTTTGGACTAAAACTGGGATCCGGTGCGGCGGGTGTCGTTGTCTTCAGGTGTGGGACTCAGCTGGCACCGCCGCGGGTTCTCACACGCTGTCTGGCGAGTACGCCGCGACGCCGTGTATTGGCATACAAAAGGAGTGGCGCACGGAGTCCAGACGGCGTGTGAGGTTCCGCCACCCGCACCGCCAAGCAGAGTGATTCTGCAATGCCCCCTAAAACTGGGCGGTGCCGCGGCGTGCGGTGCGGGAACGGTGCCGGGGGTCAGGCGCAGGGGGTCATGATGGCGCTGTTGGGCAGCTTGCTGATGTCCAGGACGGCGTTGCCGTTCTCGTCAACGACCACCGGGTAGACGACGTCCCAGTGCACGCATTCGGCTTTCAACTGCGGCGGCGCGTCCTCGAGGTCCTGCTCGCTCTTGAAGCTGAGCATGACGATCGCTGAGCGGTCCTGCCCGGGGTCGATGCGATGCACCTTCATCTCGAGGTCCCGGGTCGAGTCGTAGGCGTCGGTCCACTTGCTCTGGGGCAGTTCACGCCACTTGCTGGGCGGAACGGTGGACTTCCACAGCTCGTAGTTCTTGCGGTTGATGCCGTCGAAGTAGTTGTCCAGCAGACCTTCGATGATCTTCTGGTCGGGGTAGGCGGCGGCATCCGGTGCGTACTCGACGCCGGAGCGCGACACCTTCTTCTGAAGGGTGCCCGGCACGGGAACGACCCCCTGGTCCCGCTGTCCGTACTGGTCGTCGTAGACCTGCTGGGCGAGCAGGACTCCTCCACCACCCGCTGCGAGCAGCACGACGACGGCGAGCGGAATCCCCCATTTCAGCCAAGTGCGCACGCGCCCAGCTTCGCACAACACCGATCACCGGTTGCGCCGTTCCCCGCGATCCGCCGCAAATCAGCCGACGCGGTGCAGCACCGTGACGGGAGCGCCGTCGCCGGCGCGGCGGAACGGCTCCAGGGCGTCATCCCACTCCGCACCGAGGAGCTGGCCAACCCGGTGCGAGAAGGCCTCCGGCCCCTTGGCGTTCGCTGCGAGCGTTCTCAGTTGATCTTCGCTCACGACGATGTCACCATTGGCGCTCGTGCAGGCGCGCCACAGACCGAGCCCGGGCGCGTGGCAGAACCGCTGCCCGTCGACCCCGTGACTGGGGTCCTCGGTGATCTCGAAGCGCAACATGGGCCACGCGCGCAGCGCGGTCACCAGGCGTGCTCCAGTACCCGGCTCGCCTGTCCAGGTGCACTCCGATCGGAGTTGCCCTGGGGCTGCCGGTTGTGCCGTCCAGCGGAGTTCCGTCCGAGTGCCGAGTGCGCCGGAAATCGCCCACTCGACGTGCGGGCAGACCGCAGACGGCGACGAGTGGATGTAGACCACACCGCAGGTGAGGCCACTGTCGCTGCCACGGGTTCTCACTGCTGACCTCCGCTATTCGACGAGGGACGTCTTCCCCTACGACCTCGCGAACCCGGCGATCACCAGTTGCGGCGCCATTCTGCATCGCCGGTGGAGATCTTCGCCACCGCGAGATCGTCACGCGGTCAACTCCCACAACGCCCGGTACCAGCCGAGACCAGTACGGCATCGAGGACGCCGATTCACTGAAGTCGCTGATCCGGGCCCCGCACCGGGCGATCGACATCCCTCGGACGCACCAACGCCGCCTCGGCGGACGAGTGGCGATTACCACTCGAACGGATTAATCATCGATCCGGATCACGTCGTCGGCCCGCCCCCGCTACGGTCGTCCGGTCGGCCCGAAAGGACCCGGCACACCAGAACTCTCGAGGAGGCCTGATGCACCTGGTGCGGCTCGGAGCGGAACCGACCAAGGTCGGTGCCGACATCCGGGCGGCCATCGCCGCGTGGGGCGCCGGTCGTTCGGTGCTCGGCGGCGTCGCCGTGCTCGGCTGCCGGCCTCCGGGCAGCCCGCGCGAACTGGACGCCGTGATCGTGCTGCCTCGCGGGGTGATCGTAGTGCTCGGCGTCGACCTGCCGGAACCGGTTTTGAAGCTGGACGCCCCCGTCGGCACGCCGTGGACGGTCGACGGCTGGCCGCTGGTGCGCACCGAAGGCAAGGTCAACCCGGCGCAGGAAGGCCTCGAGTCGGCCGCTGCCCTGGCCCGCAGCCTGCAATCCCGCGGGCTCGAACCGCTGCCGGTGGCAGCGGTCGTGGCGGTGGGCCCGTACGTCGGACAAGTCACGCAGCCGACGGCCGACCTGCACCGCGGGGTCCGGGTGGTCTCGCCGAACACGACCTCCGTCCTGTCGGCCGCCCGGGAGCTGGCGACCTACGAGGGTCCGTGCGACGCGGCGTCCGCGCTGGGACTGCTCCGCGTCCTGGACGCGGAGGTGCCCGGTGACACGCTCATCGCGGAGGGCTTCCCGGCCTCGCCCGAGGTGGATCTCGCCGGCATCGACACGATGCTCATCCCGAAGTACTCCGAGGACCGCCCGCGCGCCGCGGCACCCCGGTCCTCCCCGCGAGGCAAGGTTCTCGGTGCGGTCGCGGCGTTGGCCGTGGTGTTCGCGCTGGTCGGAGCCCTGGTGCTGGGGTCGTCCTCGGCGAGCCCGCCTGAGATGCCGTCGCAGCGAGTCGATGGTGTGGAGTTCGCGCAGCATGCGACGGACCGCGTCGGCGAGTGCGGACCGGGCTCCTACGGCGACGTGCAGCGGTTCTTCCAGCAGCAGCCCTGCCGAGGTCTGCGACGCGGGATCTTCGAGTCCCGCCTGGGCCCGTCGTCGGTGGCGGTCTCGATCGCGATCGTGGACCTGCCGGACGCGCGGGCCGCGACCGAGCTGCGGAAGCTGCTGGAGTCGGCGGGGACCGGCGGGATCAGCGATCTGCTCTCGCAGGGCGGGGGCTGGCCGGGCGCACCGCGCGACTTCGGCGACTCGGCGCGATCGGTGCAGCAGACCGCGAACCAGGTCCGGGTCGTGCAGGCGGTCTGGTCGCAACGCCGATCCCACCCCGACGATCCGGAACTGCGGGCGATGACCGAACGCGGGTTGCGGCTCAACGTCTGAGGCTAGGACCTCTCCCGGTCCGCGACACCGGGCTCGTCGCGCCGCTGGGCCGGAATCGGACGCGGCCCCTTGGTGAGGTAGGGATTTCCGAGCCTGGTCAGGAACAACACCGGCGCGAACAGCGGCACCACCGCCGACAGCGCGGCGGCCGTGACACCGGCCCGCAGCACGTCTCCGGGCAGCAGCGTGGCCCGCTCCAGCAGTCGGCGGGAGATCTGCGCGGTGATCCACAGCAGCACGACGAAACCGACCATGCTCCCCACGGCCACCAACATCGCCGGCCGGTAGCCGAGGCGTTCCGCTCCCAGCATCACCGCGACCCAGCCGAGCAGGGCGGGCAGCTGACCGCGTTCGGTGGTGGCCGACCACAGGAGCCCACCGAAGATCGCGAGTCCTCCGCCGCTGTGCTGCCAGGTCTCGGTGACCCGCTGCGTCCAGCCGCCGCCGGTGAAGCCGACGCGCGCGGCGAGCTCGCCCAGCACGCCCAGCGCGCTCGGACCGTGCGCCGGGGCGAGGAACTGCCCGACGATCCACGCCAGCGCCCACAGCGACACGCAGCACGCGACGACCTGCTGCCACCGAGGCCGGTCCAGAGCAACGAGCACCAACCGCCGCAATCCCCGCACGCACACCCCACACCGTCGGACGACCTTCCGAGGATGGGCCAACCCGGGCCGCCCGACCAGCAGATCGCCGATGTCTCGCCCGCTTGGGTGAAGCGCGGTCGGTCAGAACGTCGCTGGAATGGCGGTGCACGGCTCGGAACCGGCGCAAGGCTGCGGGATCGGCAGCACTTCGGGACCGTCGACCAACCACTGCGCCCTGCCCGGGGCGGACACCAGGGCCCGGCCCTGCGGGTCGGCAGAGAGGCCGAAGCCGCCCGGCCCGACCGGCGGGGTCGCGAACGGCACGCCCGCGGCCAGCTTCCGCCCGGAGTCGGCGGCGTAGGTCGCGACCCGCGCGCGGCCCGAGACCGCGCAGTCGGCGGGTTCCAGCGCGGCGATGTCCGAGCCGGCACCGGCGATGGCCAGCGGCCCGCACGGACCCGTCTGCACCGGAAGGCTTCCCTCCACGGTGGACGGATCCGGCGCGGTCAGCAGGAGCTGCGCCGAACCGGCGCGCTCGGCCAGGAGCGCAAGCCTGCCGTCCCCGGACAGCGCGAGGTCGACGACGCGCACCCCGGGCGTCGGCAGGTCCCGGCGCACACCACCCGTCCACAGCACCACCCGGTCGCCGTCGGCGTAGGCGACCCGGCCCCCGGCGGCGGTCAGGGCGCGCCCGTCACCGACTCCGGCGAGAACCCGCTGGCCCCCACCGGCGGTCACCTCGACGGCCCTCTCACCCTCCGATGTGGACACCAGCGCGAAAACGCGGCCCTGATCGCCCGCGAGGTCGGTCACCTCGCCGCCGGCGATCCGGGCGAACTCGCCCTGGCTGCGCCCGGAGGCCACGTCGAAGGACGCGATCGTCCCCGCTCCCACTGCCGCGACGTAGTTGCCCGGCCGCACGCTCACCGGCTGCGGGCTCGGGGTCTGGAATCCCAGTGCCACACCGGTGAAGATGGCCACCACCGCGGCCGCGGCGACGACCAGGAAGGTCGGCCTGCGGTAGGGCGCTCGGTGGCGGCGCCGGGCGGCGGCCAGCAGTTTCGGCAACGAGTCCGGCGCCGGTTCGACGTCGTCCACGGCCCGGTGCATCCGGGCGCGCACCAGTTCGGTGTCGCGATCGAGTTCGTTCACACCCGCTCCCCCAGCAGCTCCGACAACCGCGACACCCCGCGCGAGCAGTAGGACTTCACCGAACCCTGGCTGCACCCCATCACTTCGGCGGTGCGGACCTCGCTGAGATCGGCGTAGTAGCGCAGCACGATGGCCTCGCGCTGCCGCCGCGGAAGCCGCGCGAGGGCCTGGGCGAGCACGGCGCGATCCAGCCCGCGCCCGGTGTCGTCGGGCAGGCTGTCGGCCACGGCCAGCTTCGGCAGGTACTTGCGCGCGACCAGCCGTCTCCGCAGCGTCGATCTCGCCCGGTTGAGCACCGCCTGCCGCAGGAAGGCCAGCGCTTTGTCGGGATCGCGCAGCCTGCTCCGCGAGTCGAAGACCCGCAGGTAGGCGTCCTGCACGATGTCCTCGGCGGACGCGCGGTCGTCCACCAGGAGCACGGCTATGCGCAGCAGCTGCGAATAGTGCTCCTGGTAGAGGTCGGTCAGCTTGCTCGTCAGTTCGTCCATTGCCGCCGACCCGTCACCCGGCCGGACGGTCACAGGCATTGCGATCGACACCGTCACATCTGTGCACGACGCCCGGGACCCCCTCCTGGGTTGTGGCCGGATTTCGGTCGTTACCGAATCGGCTGCGATCAACGGCGGCGACTCTACCGACGGCGAGCGCTGTTGATCAGGCCGTCCGGCGAGTTCACGCCACCGGCCGCGGTCCCGGCCGAGCCGGACCGGGCAGCGAGCGGAGGCCGAACCCCCGCTTCGACCCGGCCGCTTCACATCCTGATTACTCTCCCGAAACGGGCTGGACATTCCAGACGCGCGAGCCGATGCTCTAGAACTGCTGTGCAACCGCATCTCGCACAGCAGGATTGGAGTCCGAGACGGTGGCTACGACAACGGCCCCGAGCGGTGGAGCGGCTCGGAAGCGCAGGATGAATCCCCGGGAGATCATCATCTGGGTGCTGGTCGCGCTGGTCGGCGCGGTCAGCTGGGGCGTGATCGCGCTGGTGCGCGGTGAGGAGATCTCGGCCGGCTGGCTGGTCTTCGCAGCGCTTGCCTCTTACGCCATCGCGTACCGGTTCTACGCCCGGTTCATCACCAACCGGGTGCTCAAGACCGACGACGACCGGGCGACCCCGGCGGAACGGCTCAACAACGGGGCCGATTTCCACCCGACCGACCGCCGGGTGCTGTTCGGCCACCACTTCGCCGCGATCGCCGGCGCCGGGCCGCTGGTGGGTCCCGTGCTCGCCGCGCAGATGGGCTACCTGCCGGGCACGATCTGGATCATCGTCGGCGTCATCTTCGCCGGCGCCGTGCAGGACATGGTGGTGCTGTTCTTCTCCACGCGCCGCAACGGCCGCAGCCTCGGCCAGATGGCCCGCGAGGAGATCGGCCCGGTGGGCGGCGTGGCGGCGTTGATCGCCGTGCTCCTCATCATGATCATCCTGCTGGCGGTGCTGGCGCTGGTCGTGGTGGGTGCGCTCAAGGGCTCGCCGTGGGGCGCGTTCTCGATCGGCATGACGATCCCGATCGCCCTGTTCATGGGCTTCTACCTGCGCTACCTGCGGCCGGGCAAGATCGTCGAGGTGTCGGTGATCGGCATCGCGCTGCTGCTGCTGAGCATCGCGGGCGGCAGCTGGGTCGCCGAGTCCGGCATGGCGGAGTTCTTCACCCTCAGCGGCACCGAGGTCACCTTCGCGCTGATCATCTACGGGTTCGTCGCCTCGGTGCTGCCGGTGTGGATGCTGCTGGCTCCGCGCGACTACCTGAGCACCTTCATGAAGGTCGGCGTGATCGTGCTGCTGGCGGTGTCGATCCTGGTGGCGATGCCGGGGATGAAGACCGCAGCGGTCACCGACTTCGCGCTCAACGGCACGGGCCCGGTGTTCTCCGGCTCGCTGTTCCCGTTCGTGTTCATCACGATCGCCTGCGGCGCTCTGTCCGGTTTTCACGCGCTGATCTCGTCGGGCACCACGCCGAAGATGATCGAGAAGGAATCGCAGATCCGGGTCATCGGCTACGGCGGAATGCTGACCGAGTCGTTCGTGGCGATCATGGCGCTGGCCGCGGCCTGCATCATCGATCCGGGCATCTACTTCGCGATGAACATGCCCGACAGCGCGCTGGGCGACACCGTGCAGTCGGCGTCGCAGGCGGTGGCCGGGATCGGCTTCCAGGTCACCCCGGAGCAGCTGTCGGCCGCCGCGGCGGCGGTCGAGGAGGAGACGCTGGTGGGCCGCAGTGGTGGCGCACCCACCCTCGCACTGGGCCTGTCCGAGGTGTTCTCGCAGGTCATGGGCGGGGACGCGCTGAAGGCGTTCTGGTACCACTTCGCGGTGATGTTCGAGGCGCTGTTCATCCTGACCACGGTGGACGCCGGGACCCGCGTGGGCCGGTTCATGCTGCAGGACACGGTCGGCAACGTCTGGAAGCGCTTCGGCGACGTCAGCTGGAAGCCCGGCAACTGGCTGGCCAGCGCGATCATCGTCGGCGCGTGGGGTTACTTCCTGTGGGCGGGCGTGAACGACCCGCTGGGCGGCATCAACCAGCTGTTCCCGCTGTTCGGCATCGCCAACCAGCTGCTGGCGGCGGTGGCGCTCGCGGTGGCCACCACGCTGCTGATCAAGGCGGGCAAGGCCAAGTACGCGTGGGTCACGTTGATCCCTCTGGTGTTCGACGCGGCGGTGACGCTGACCGCGAGCTGGCAGAAGATCTTCTCCGCCGATCCCAAGATCGGCTTCTTCTCCCAGCGGGCGTCGTACCAGGCCGCGCTGAACGCCGGGCAGACCAGCAAGGGCACGGCCGACACCGTGGAGGAGATGCAGAAGGTCGTGGTTAACTCCACTGTGGACGGTGTGCTGAGCGTGCTGTTCGCGGTGCTGATCATCATCGTGCTGGTGGACGCGGTCCGGGTCTGGATCAAGGCGCTGCGCACCAGGGACCCGCTGCCGAGCACCGAGGCGGAGTACGTGAAGTCGGAGCGATGGGCTCCGTCCGGACTCATCCCGACGGCGGAGGAGCGCCAGAAGCAGAAGGAGCTCGCCTCGTCGGGGAGCGGAAGTTGACCGGTACGACCCTGTCCAAGCTGCGCGGATCGGTCCGCGCGGCGTGGCAGATCGTGCGCGGAGTGGTGGGCGAGACCGCCTACGAGGACTACCTGGCGCACCACCGCGCCCACCACCCCGGCGAGCGGCCGATGCCGGAGCGCGAGTTCTGGCGAGCCCACATCGACCGCCAGGACGCCAACCCCGGCTCCCGCTGCTGCTGACCGGGAGATGAGGACCGCGGAGGGCGGGAGTTCCGATCGGGACTCCCGCCCTCCGTCAACTCGGCGACGGTTTCCGGCCTGGGACTTTCCGTTCAGCGGGAGCGAAGGCATCCTTCGACGGGGGCTCGGATCCGATGGTGGTGCTCGTCCGAGGTCCCCGAGGAAGTGAGGCCGTGGCTGTGCGAACCCAGGTCGCGATCATCGGCGGTGGACCCGCCGGCTTGCTGTTGTCCCACCTGCTGCACCTGCAGGGCGTCGACTCGGTGGTGCTGGAACGCCGCGGCCAGGAGCACGTCCAGCAGCGGGTCCGCGCGGGCGTGCTGGAGCAGGGCACCTGCGACCTGCTGCGCGAGGTCGGCGTGGGTGAGCGGATGCTGCGCGAGGGCGACCGGCACGAAGGCGTCCACCTGCAGTTCGACGACGAGCGGCTGCACATCCCGTTCACCGAGCTCACCGGCCGGGCGATCACCGTGTACGGCCAGCAGGAAGTGGTCAAGGACCTCAACGAGCGACGGCGGGCCGACGGCGGGCAGGTGCTCTTCGAGGTCGACGACGTCGCCGTGCACGACGTCACCACCGACGCCCCGAGCGTGACCTTCACCCACGACGGGCGGGCGCAGGTGCTGCACGCGGACTTCGTCGCCGGGTGCGACGGCTTCCACGGCGTGTGCCGCGACGCCATCCCGCCGGACGTCCGCCGGGTCTACGAGCGGATCTACCCGTTCGGCTGGCTGGGCATCCTCGCCGAGGTCGCCCCCTCGACCGACGAGCTGATCTACGCCAACCACGCAGGCGGTTTCGCGCTGCACAGCATGCGCTCGGCCACCATCAGCCGCTTCTACCTGCAGTGCGAGCCGGACGAACGACTGGAGAACTGGTCCGACGAGCGCATCTGGGACGAGCTGAGCACGCGGCTGGGAACTCCGGGCTGGACGCTGCGCGAGGGCCCGATCATCGACCGGTCGATCACCGCGATGCGCAGCTTCGTGAGCGAGCCCCTGCGCCACGGCAGGCTCTTCCTGGCAGGCGACTCGGCCCACATCGTGCCGCCGACCGGCGCCAAGGGCCTCAACCTCGCGGTCGCCGACGTGGATCGGCTGGCGGAAGCGCTCGTCGACCACTACCGCACCGGCAGCGACGCGGGGCTCGACGAGTACTCGGCGAAGTGCTTGGAACGGGTGTGGCGGGTGCAGCACTTCTCGTGGTGGATGACGTCGATGACGCACCGCTTCGAAGGCCCCGACCACGACTTCGAACGCCGCCTCCAGCGCTCCCAGTTCGACTACCTGCGCACCTCAGAGGCCGCCGCGACCACCCTGGCGGAGAACTACGTGGGCATGCCGCTGCGGTGAAAAACCGCTTTCGCGGTCGGCCCCCTCGGCGGAAGGATGCGAGGAGTGGACTTCGAAACCTTTGACGCACGCGGGTACCGGACCGTTGACGTCCGCACGGGATACGGGGAGTGGGTCGCCCACTACGAGGACACCGTCGAGGACGTGATGGACCTCGCGCTCCTGGAGCGCCTGGCCGAGCCGCCCTGGACGGCGGTGAGCAGGGCTGCCGACCTGGGGTGCGGCACCGGGCGCACCGGGCAGTGGCTGCGCGACCGGGGCGTCGCGCACGTCGACGGCGTGGACGTCACCCCGGAGATGCTGGAACTGGCGCGCCGCAGGGGCGCGCACGACCGGTTGAAGGAGGCCGACGCCTCGGCGACCGGACTGCCCGGCGAGGCTTACGACCTGGTGATCTCCTCGCTGATCGACGAGCACCTGGACGACCTGGGCCCCCTCTACGCCGAGGCGCACCGGCTGGCCGCTCCGGGGGCGGCGTTCGTGCTGGTCACCTACCACCCGCACTTCATCATGACCTCCGGGATGCCCACCCACTACACCAACGCCGAGGGCGAACCGGTCGCGATCGCCACCAACGTGCACCTGATCAGCGACCACATCGCGGCCGGCCTGGGAGCGGGCTGGCGACTGGCGGAGCTCCACGAGAACGTCATCGACGACGCGTGGCTGAAGATCAAGCCCAAGTGGGAGCGCTTCCGCAACCACCCGTTCTCAGCCGCCTACACCTGGCGCAAGGACTAGAAGCTGTTGATGAGTTGTTTGCGTGGCGGTGCGGGCTGAGTCCCACACCTGAAGCAGCGGCAACGCCGCATTCCTCAACAGCTCCTAGCCGCGATGTCCGGGCGGCGCGACCACACCGCCCGGACGGGTCCGCAGCGCTCGGAGCAGCCGCCGCCAGCCTCGCGTGCGGGGTGGCTGGGCGGGTGGTTCGGGCGGGCGTTCGCCAGGAGCGGCGGGCGCCCAGCTCCCGAGGTCGTCGGGCTCGCCGCGCCAGAGGACGGGTTCGCCGACGTCGAGCGCGTCGGTGAACCAGAAGGTCTGGTCGGGGTCCCAGCCCGCGAGCACCGTGCGGGCGCCGCCCACCGGCAGCGCTCGCCCGGCGGTGGTGAGGTAACCGGTGAGGGTGAGGTGCACGGCATCGTGGTCGGCCGCCACCGCTTCCCAATCCGGTGTCATCCAGCGCCCGGTCCACCCGGTGACCCGGAACCAGTCGTGCCTGCGGGAGAGCGTGACCTCCATCGGGTAGCGCTCGACCAGCTCGCACCAGTCCTCCGGTCCGGTGATCTCGTGGACGCGAGGTTCACCGGCCGGCCGCACGGACCGGCACCACGCCCACTCGGGCCCGAAGCTGTCCTCCTCCAAGCAGAGTCCGAGCGCTACAGGCCTGGCTCGGGTGCTGTTGATCAGATCGTGCGGCGGCCTGGACCACCAGAATCCGCCGAACGGCGCGGCGGGGTCCGCAGGCCTCCGCCGGGACCGGCGCTCGTCCTCGACGGTCTCGGCCCGCCATCGCGCCAGCACCTCACCGGCCGGGCGGACCGTAGGCACTTCGCCCGGGTGTGTCGTCGCAGCGACCTGGTGGCCGAGATCAACCGGGGAGGACCACCACCGGGCCCCGGGCGCCGAAGCGATGGCTTCAGCGACGGGCAGCAACGCGGGGGCGACCTCGGCGGCGGCGAGCGCCTGATCGATCTCGTCCGGTTCCTGCCAGTACATCGCCCGGTCGACCGAGTCCGCCAGCGGCTCGAGCAACGCCGTCTCGCCCCAGCCCGCCAACGCCGCCACCTCGTCGGCCTCGCGGTCCTGCACGAAGCCGACGATCGTCTGCGGGCTGGCATCGGGCCACGAGAACATCCGCCCTGCGACAGCGCTGAAGCACAACCGCCTCCCCCGCGGTCCCGCCACCAGCTCCTCGGCGAATCCCATGGCCGGACGGTATCGACCACTTCTCCCCCACGACACCGGTTTTTCCCCGTTGCCGCCCGGACGGGAACGAGCCGACACGGGTTCGATCGCGACACGTTTTCGACCACAACGAGGGCGGAATCGCCTGGTCACCACCCGAGGCGTTCACGCAAAAGGGTGGATGCGTCGACGTAGGGGTGGACTGTGGCGGGTGGTGTGTAAGCTTGGCGCCGGTCGTTGTATTTCTGGGTTCGTGTTTGCGCACGCTCGCAGGATTTGATGCGAGCGAGCAGCTGTCCGTGGTTGTAGCTGGAAAGCCGCCGTTCGAGATCCCCGGCCCGGGCTCCCACGCAGTGTGGGCGCCCGTCACACGCTCCAGCTCCCAGGAGGAGACAAACATGGCACAGGGAACCGTGAAGTGGTTCAACGCTGAAAAGGGCTTCGGCTTCATCGCCCCGAACGACGGTGGCCCGGACGTCTTCGTCCACTACTCGGCCATCGAGGCCAGCGGCTTCCGCAGCCTCGAAGAGGACCAGCAGGTCACCTTCGAGGTCACCCAGGGCCCGAAGGGCCCGCAGGCCAGCTCGGTTCGCGTCTGAACCTCGTAGCTCACGAATGCCGCCGGCTGCTCACCTCCGGGCGAGCAGCCGGCGTGCTTCTACCGGGAGGAATCCCATCACCGCCGCAACACCCGCGTCCACCGAGACGCCGGTTCCCGCGCAGGAAGCTCCGAACGAGATCGCCCCGATCCAGTTCGTCGAGCCGGAACCCGCCCACGCGCAAGAACATCAGCCGCACGCGGACCACAGCGAAGCCGGAATGCGCGAACTCCGCACCCCTTTCAACACCTGACCCCCGCTGCCGCGGAACGATTGTCAGTGGCGCGGATGCAGAGCTCACCTGACGTGCTCCTTCCAGCTCCTCAGCTCCGTGACGTCGCGATCGTCGATCAGTTCGCGACGGTGCGCTTGATCGACGAGTCCCCTCCAGCGTTCCACCGGCATCCTGTCGAACACGTCCTTCAAAGCACGCGGCACGGTGGTGACGGGGATGTTCTCGTGCTGCGTCAGCTCCTCGTCGGCGATATCCCTACGAACTTCGAGCTCGACCCAGTCCGGGAAAGGGACATCGGTGTGCCCGCCGTGGAGGTGCGCAAGCTCGCGCACCGCGGTGCGCTGAAGCCTTATGGCAAGGGTGTCTATGTGCACCTGGATGTCCCGGCCGACGAGCTGACTCAGCCGGCGGTAGCACCTACCCACCCAGCGGCGGCTGGCTACCCTGATGCGGCGCGGATTGAACTGCCCCAGTCTCAGTAAGTCCAGGACTGCTTCGCGTTGCAGGAATGCGCCGTCACCGACCAGAGCTGCCCTCCTGGCGCCGTCAAAATCGCACCACTTCCGGGACGGTTTTGACGTTCGCGAAGTGGCAGAACGCGGCTGATTCCGGCCACCTCGACGCCGGATGACGCGTTGGGTGCGCAAATGCGGGCGTTCATCCTCAGGACGTGCGAGATCACCGCAGGAGACCCCGGAGGCCGGCACAGATCTTTGGGCCAGTCGCTTCGGGTTCGAGGCAGCCTAGAACCACTTTGGGAGAGGAGACGGAAAAGCCGCTTGGGGCTGAGCCCTCGATGCAACGCGGAAACGGCAAGACCTTCGCGGCGCATAGGTTCCTCGCGCTGCCGATGTCCTGGATGCCGCGTACAGACCAGAGTGATCGATGTTTTGTGCACGCAAAGTGCCTACTGTCCGCCGGAAAGATCGCAGGGTCACATTCTGACCAGCGTAAATGTGGGGCAGGTGGGACTTGAACCCACGACCTGACGGATTATGAGTCGGCCATCTGTTATCGCACCGTTGTAAAACAGGGGCAAATCGGGCGCTTGGAGTACATCCAAGGGCCGCAGCAGGCATCTTTCGCGGGAGTTCGCACCCAGTCCCGCACCCAGTCCCGCACCCAGTCGCCCGCACGAACTCCTACTGCGCTGCGCGCGTTCAGACGTCCTCTACTTCATTTTGGGTGACCTCCGGGCGCCTGCCGCGCCGCATGCGAGCCCGGCAAGCATCCGGCCGGCCAGGTATGCGGGCTGACAGCTGGTCCGCACAAGCGGACGCGGCCCGGGCGCGAGGTGGAAGGCAGGCTCTCAACAGCCTGCCCGAATCAGCACAACGACCCCACTTCCTTTCATGACCAGAAACGATCAATCGCCTGAGCGAAGTAATGTGCAGTACTGGAGGCGCGCCAAGGGATCGCCTTACCACTCAAGTAGACACCAAGACGCATTGGCATCTGACTACAGACTGGCGAGCGATTTCAGGAATTCTACAAGCTGCACCCCCTGTCCCGTCACCAAATAGTATGCGACGACGATCAAGGCAAGGAGCAATCCAATGGATTTTGCATTTTGCTCGAGGGTCGCATTAATCCGATTGACAAACCGCGCGAATCTCGAAACGGGAGTAAATTCCTTATGATAGCAAGGCGTGAGCCTCGATATGCGCCGTGCTGTAGCCAGGAGATCCTCGTTCGTAACGATCGTGATCGCCATCGTGCGCAGCATATCGGTACGCACTATCTTTTGGGGCTGCCGGGAAGACTCTTCGCGCAAGTATGTAGCCAGGTTCAAGTAGGCGACCGAAACCTCTTGGAAGTGACCAGTCGAATAGAACGGCTGGAGACGTGGAAGAAACCGCTCCAACAACACAGCAACCAGAAAAGCCTGTTCCTGATGCGGAAATCGCCATCTAGATAGTCCAACCAACGTCACCTCTCCGTCAGCAGATGGTTCCTGACGATAGAAGCAGGCCTCCGCCAGTCTCTTTTCAGCAATAACCCTTCTAGACAGAGCCGCTGCCATCCAAAATAGGAGGACTTCCCCAATAATTCTCACACCATCATCACTCAACAATATCTTCCATTCAGGGGAAAAGGCGCGCGAGCCTGTAAAGTAAGGGGCAGCCACTGGAACAGCCAGCACGAAGAGCGCAGCAGAGTTACACCGTCCGACATTCTTCCAAACTATAGAGTCGCGCACGCACCGGATAGCCTTATCTCGCATCGATCCATCAAACCAGTACTTCCATGCCGTGGAATTCCATTGGCCAGCCCTAAACTCCCGTAGAGGTGTCCGATATGCGACGTCGAACGGGACAGCCAGCGAAAGTACAGCGGCGAACAGACCAGCGGCAACTAAAACCTCGCGCGATGGATACCGAGTAGCCAAGAGCTGAATGAATATAAGCGGCGGGCAAGCCGCCATTGCAACGACCAGGAAAATTTCTCGAACTGGCGGAATCCGGCGTAACCACCCCCTTGCCCCATCTCCCATTATTACGCGCCCCGACCACTCAGCCAAGGTTGATAGAACAGCGTAATTGCATCCAAACAAGCCGAAGTAGAAGATGCAAATCGAAATTGCAAGACTTACATGATGCACTTGGTGAATCCGCTCCTTTTTGCAACCGAACATCGCGAAACACTACTGATAGTTCAGTGGTTCCAGGCTTAAAGACAATGAGTTCACTCAAGTGGACGAGTCCGCCAGCACGCGTGTAGACACGCTCAAGACCGGTGCAGGCGCCTCGGGCTGCTACTGGATCCCGTGTGTTTAAACTTTCACTACTTCATTGGGGGCGATGCCTGCTGAGCCGCACCTGCGTGCGCGCCGGGCAAGCTGCCGGCGCCCCCGCAGGGAACGCCTCGAAGTGGCCCCGGGAACCGAAGAATCGTTCACCGCACACCGGTACTCAGCTCACCTGAGCAGACGCGAGACACACGCTGCTCAAGTCGCGTTACCACGTGAGCCGTACGTCAAGCCCTTCGCGCCGAAACCTGGCCGCATGTTTGTGGGTATCCATAAGATGGTGATCATGTCTGGACAACTTCAGTGGATCGGCAATCTCATCACCGCCGTCGCAACCCTTTCCGGTGTCCTAATTGCGCAGTTTTTCGCGCGTAGAACCGAAAAAACCAAGGCCCTTCGCGAGGACGCCACACGATGGATGCAAGACCGCAGGGAAGCCTATACGGACTTCCTCGCCGCCGTATGGCAGATGCGAGAGTTCTCTGTCAAAATGGACACGCATGACAGCGGTGAGCCCGAACGGCCGACTGTTGAGGAGCGCAGGAAAGATCTGGCCAGAGCTCACGAGCTTCTCTACATCATTGCGCCGCCCGACGTGCTAGAGCGCGCCGACGAGCTACGCGAAGCCCTCGCCACTTTCCACACAAGGTGTTTTGACTTGATACTCGCGTTCAAACATGCGGAGGACAAGTCGGCGGCGGAATTTGCGTACTCGGATCACAAGTACGCCTACGATCTGGCTGTCCTCGAAGCGGCAGCTGCGTTCCGTGAAGCCGTCCGCCTGGATCTCGGAGTCGATCCACAAGCCCAAAAGCTACGACGCCGACGAGACAAGATGGTCAAATAGCCCACCAACCGTTTACATCAAAGCAAGTCTTCTTTGCTGGCGGACTGAACCGATAGTGACGGCGAGACGCTTCGCTTGGTCAACCTCGGCTCGTAGCGCCTTGTCTTCGCCTGCGGACCGCAAGGCGGTCGCGAGGTCCACGCGCAATGCAGTCTCGGCGCGGGTGAAACTCGGGTCGAGTTCGCCCAGTGCGCGCGACAGCACGCCGACCGCGGTTGGGTCCGCAAAGCTGGCGAGTGCGTGTCCCCGCCAGCGATCGAGGTGCACAGAACTAAGCACCACGTATGGGCTGCCGGGGGCACTCGGCTCGACCGGGAGGAGTTCAGCAGCGTCATCGAACGCTCGGAGGCTCTCGCTTGGTTGATGACGCGCAGCGAGTGCCTCGCCGTATGCGGCAGCGAGCCAAGAACGTAGGAGCTGCGGGCACTCAGAATTCGCCCGCCCCCGCATTGCGTGCAGCAGGCGGACAGCCTTCGTGGTTTCGCCGAGGTCAAGAAGCACGAAGGCCTGTTCGGCTGCTGTGTGGATTTCGTACGACTCGCTGCCGGTCTCTCGTGCGCCCTGTTTCGCCCGCTCGTAGTGCTGCCAGGACCTTTGCGTCTTCCCGAGGTCGAGGGCTTGCCAGCCTGCGAGCGTGTGGAGTTCGGTGAGGATGACGGCGAGTTGCTGACGGGTGTTTCCGGGCAAGCTGTGGGTGAAGAGCTTCTCGACTTGGCTCGCCTTTGCCCCGACTTCCTCGTATGCGACGACTGCGCCGAGTTGCCGGTCGACGCGGCGTATCGAGTCGAGCTGTCCGCGGAGAAGGCCCAGAAGCGTTCCGTCGATTCGGCGCGAGACGTCGAGCATCTGTCGTAGTTCGGAGGTCTCGTCGTCGCACGGTGGCGGTGACAGCAGCTCGTCGATCGACAGCCCGAAGATCCGTTCGAGCAGGCGTGCCGTCACGGCCCGGACTGGTCCGAGCGGCTGCCCGTTGGGGCCGCGTCCTGTGATCAGCCGTTGCAGGTGCCGCAGGCTGAGTGTTCCGGGTTCATCGTGCTCGCGGGCGAAGCGTTCTGCGTACTCGGTGAACTCTTCGAGTGTCTGGCGTCGTTCCCTGATCTTCTGTTCGAGCACCGTACGAGGCGGTCGCACCGTGTCTACCCCCGTTCGCTCGTGCATGTCGTCCGCATGTCGTGTTGATGTCGTTCCGCCGATATTGGCGAGGTGAGACGCTTATTTCAGTGTGACACGCCGCTGACCGGCCGGTCACACGTCAGTCCAGCGGCAGCGCCCTCTCCGCGCTTCGGCGCCGTCGCCGGACTCCCGGGCGTGGCCCGTGCCGATGGCCCCCAGTCGGGCACGGGCCACGTGCGTACCGAACAGGCATCGACGTACAGGGACAGCCATGCACCCGTTTCGCTGGACACCCGCTGAGGGGAAGCGACACGCGACGACCGACCGCCGTCGACTCACTCGGCTCTATCCGGTGTCCGAGCAGATCGAGACGCTGTGCGGCCAGTCCGTTGAGGTCGCCGAGCCGAGCGAACTGGCGTGGTTGTGGGAGACCTGCGTCAGCTGCAATGAGAGTGCGCATCTGCTCGCGGCGAGCGAGTCATGACGACCCGATCGGCCGCTCTGGCGGTGTTGCTGCGCAAGACTCAATGGTTGCTCGACGATCTCGCGTTCGAGATCGGAGCTGGGCGAGCCGACCAGGTCGACATTGCCTGTGTGATCGACCTGCTCGAATCCGTGATCGCGCTGCTTCGGGAGGAACAGCAGCAGACACCGCACGTCATCGACGGCGCCACGGAGACAGATCGGGACACGTAACCGCGCCAACCTCTACAGGTTGGCGACGACACCACGAACGGGACGGGTGGGACGGGTTCGTAGTAACCCGTCCCACCCGTCCCAGTTCTTGTCTTCCCTGTTCAGCGACCTTCTCGGCCTGTCCTGCCGCTGAGGACGGGTTCATAGGTCGGTGACGGGTTACGCCCTCGCCGTGACACCCGTCCGGCCGCTATCAAACGCGTCCGTGCTGCCGGTGTGCATCAGCCCACAGCCACATCACAACGGCAGGTGGAGGTACTGCCGGGCCGCCTGGTTGGTCTCCACGTGATGGTCCTGAGCGGAGTGTGCGATGCCGTTGTACACGAGGTCCCAGAGCTTGCGGTTCGACTCGATCACCAAGCAGGTCGTCACAACGATCCGTTCCGACCGGTCTTTCAGCACAAGATCGAGTCGGCCCGGCCCGGTGTTCACCTTGACCTGCTTCAGGTCGTAGGTATCGACCCAGTGCTTGCCGTCGAAGTACCAATCCGCTCCGCCCGCGATCACTCGACCGCGGAACTTGAAGTACATGATGGCCACAAAGGCGAGGGGCCATGGCCACACGTACCAGGCCAGCAGCCCTTGCATCGTCCAGTTCTGAAGCGCAGCCAGCGCGACGATTCCGATGGCGACGATGACAGCGGAGATCAGGACCGGCCCTCTACGGGGCTGGTACCACTCCAAGGTCGGGCCGCGCCCTTCCGGCGGTTTCGGCTTTCGCTTGCTGCTGGTTTCCCGTGACCGCTCGTCGGGCTCCTTGCCCATGCTCTCCACCAACGGAGCGGAGGGCGGGCGCGGTTGCCCGGTCTGCGGGTCCGGTTTGGGCGGCAGCTGGTCAGTGCGGTCCATACCCGTCCGATCACGTGATGTCGTGCCAGAGGTCGCTGGCACCCTTCTTCATATCGTCGTAGTGGTTGTCCATGAACCAGCTCACGCCAGCCGATACCACAACGCCGGCACCGACCGCCGCCAGAGTAGCCGGGCCGCCGGCCACGCCGAGGGCGACCAAGCCGGCCTCGGCCCCCACGAACGCACCAGTGGAAAGAGCCGTGCTGCTCACGTTCGATACGACGGCCTTATCAGATGGTGTTCCGTTAGCGATCGAAACGCTGGTACTCACCCCGGTGAGAGCGATGGCCGAGTACGGAAACGCCTTGGCGACCGAGCCCACGCCGCGCAGGAAACCGTTCGACCCCTTCGCTGCCAGCTCCTCGCCAGGTGCAGCAGCGATCATGGTCTTGACACTTTCCGGCAATGGCACATGGCGGTCGATCGACCAGCTGCTCAGCGTGTTGGTGGTAGCGCGCATGGCGGGAAACTCACGCTCAAAGAAGAGCATCCGAGCCACTGCGCGCCGGTCGGGTGACATGTTCGGGTTTGAGGCGATGGTCTTGGCCACGGACGCCGCACGGCCGAGTTTCCGGGCTTCATCGCTGTATTTCGCTACGTTGGCATTGGGACTGCTGGCCAAAGTCCGCATGACACCGAGCGAGCTGAACAGCAGCCCTCCCTTGACGGTCTCCAAGAGAGTGCTCGGTTCGCGTACAGCTTCTTGAAAGCGGTGGTGAGCGTCGCGTTCGTCCTGCCGAGCTTGATCCACTGTCGTGGACGCCTCGTCGAATGCCTTCTTCTTGGCCTGGTAATCGGCCAGAGCCGCTCCATGTGCGGCCACCGCATTTTGGTGCTGCCCCGATGCCTTCTCAGACGTCGGGCGTTGGGGCGCGGCTGGCGCAGGACCCGGCACTGGGCCAGGAGGCAGAATTTCAGCGTTGGTGACGGCGAGTTTCCCCTTCTGGGCCAACTCTCGCGCCTGGTTCACTCGGCTGATTACCCCGTCAAGGTCCTGGGCGAGCCGGTCGTGGGCGCCCGAGATCTTCCGCGCGGCCGTGACGACAGTGTCGATCGTTTTCGCTGATTCTTTGATGAAGGTACGCCCCTTATCGGCGGCGTCACCTTTCCACGCATGCTCAGACTCACCCGATGTGCGGTGTATAGAAGCGGCCTCGGTGTCGAGCAAACCAGCAAGTTGCGTGCACTTGGTCGCAGTGTCACGCAGCGATCCCGGATTTCCCTCAACTCGCGTGCTCACGCCGCCCATGTGCCCTCCAATGAATGCTCCGCGGATCGCAATCGTCTTTAGCTTGGGTTGATCTGAGAGATCTTTTCGGCACCGGCGTGGTCACCGGTCACGTACTCATCGCGGACTTGCGTCACCCGCTCAACGAGCTCATCGACAGCGTGTACTGCTCCGGCGGTTTGTTCCAACAGCAGCTCAAGGACTTTCGCGGAAGCCTCGGTGGAATCCCCCGCGTCGGCCGGATTCGGCGGGCTATCCGAGCCACGGCCCATCGCATCGCTGCTATGTTGCATGGAACCGATCACACCCGTTAGACCGTCCGGGTCTACGTAGAACTTGTCCCCCATAATTCGCCTTCTCTCAGTCGTCCTTCCGCGCTTCCTCAGGCAGCAACGCATTCCACAACACAACCTCGGCCGCAGTGGTGCGTTGAACTTCCTCCACCTGCTGGCGATAGACCGAAACCCAGGGCTGCTGGTTTCCACATGCACTGAGAAGCAGGTCCAGCGACTCGTAACAGAGCAAGGCCAGCTGCCCCTCTTCCGTACGCCGCAACTCCAGCTTCACGTCTGCACCACCGCCCTGAGCTCGTTCGGACGGAATGAATACCTGCTGACGCGGGTTCTCGTCAGATCGATCTTCCATATCCGAATTGCCAGGTTCGATTACCCCCGACGAAGTTGCCGAGTCAGGAGCGGCGAAAACTTCCTGTTCCCTTTTTCCGCCGTAGCGCACGTAGTACCTCTCGTCGACGCTTGGTCATTGGCCCGAGGCTCCCATACGAGCCACAGACGTCGGAACCAACTCGGCGAAATGTGATCCCCCTAAGGTGGATCGCCAATTTCATTCTTCGTAGGCGCTATTTTCGGCTGCTTTGCGGAGGTCTGCGGTGTAGTAGCCGCGCACCTGCCGAATTGTGCCGTCCTCAGACGCGGCTCGACCGCGCCGAGGCTGGCATCCGCACTCGCCCATCTGTCGGCCGAACATGGTCGGTTCAACGTCGAGAGCTGCGACCAGCTCGGCGGTCGGGACGAACTCGCGGTCGTCGAGGTCGTCGCCCAGGTAGTCGAGCACCGACGCGAGCGGCTCCGGGACCGTCTCGGGCTCTTGCTCGGTGGGTGTGCCGCTGCCGAGCGCCTTCAACACGGCAGCTGGGTCGACGGCCCGCTGTTCGTCGTCGCCCGCTGCGTGACCCGTGAGCGTTCCGGCTTCCTGTCGCAGAGCACGGCCACGCTCACAGATCGTCCGCCAGTCCGGGTTGGCCATGAAGTACGTCCGCACCGTCTTCGCGATCATGTCCGCGCCCGTGTCAGTGTCGGCGTCTGGACGCAGGATCCCGACTCCCTTGTGCCCCGGCAGCAACGTCGACGTGTCGAAGCCGCGCGTGTTCATCTGCTCGCCGAGGACGATGTTCGAGTCCCGCCAGTCCATGACCCGCAATGCGAACCGCGATCCCAGCACTGCACGGAGCCGGGACGGGATGGTGGTCGAGTCCGGCCGCTGCGTCGCCAGGATGACGATGATGCCAACGGCCGGCCCCTTGCGGGCGAGGTAGGTCAACAAGTCAGCGATGTAGGCGCCGAGCGTGCTCTTCTTGCCTGCTACGTCCTCTCTCGCAGGGTTTTCCAGGTAGACCTGGACCTCGTCGATGATCACGGCCGTGATCGGCATACCGAGATTGCTATCTCGCGAGATCGCTGGGGTGATCTTGGATTCCGGGCACAGGTCGTCATCCAGCGCGGACATTCGGGCGTAGCGTGCTTGGACCTCCGCAACCAGCTCGACGAGGTGATCTCGGATCCTCTCGGCGTGCTCGATCTCGTCGCCGCAGACGAACCGGTGGGCAACATTCGCGGCGGCTTCCCAGTCCTTACCTCCCTTGCCGTCGAAGACGTACAGCCGCGCATGCGGGTCGAGGATGAGTCCCGCCGCTGGTAGCCGGGTTGCGAACGTCTTGCCTTGCCGGGGAATCGCTCCGATCAGCAGCGACGTCCACACGAGCTGCATATCCACCCGCCGACTCCGTGCGTCCCGCCCGAACGGGATCGGCTGCCAGGCATCCCAGCGCTCAACATCGAGCAGCGGAAACCGCAACGGCGGACCGGCGTACGGATCGCTGTCAGCAACCCACAGGAACACCCGTCCCGCGTGCCCACCACGGCCGCGGACTCGCTCGACGATCAGTTGCAGCTCGTCGACCGCCAGCGCCGATGCCAGCGCTTCTCGGTTCTTGATCACGTCGGCAGCCTTGCGAGTCGCGGGGAGATCGACCGTCACGGCCCACCCGGCACCGTCGTGCGAGGCTCGTTCGACGAGCCGCAGCGACTCGTCTTTGCCGATCAGCTTCGCGTCGCGGAACGCGTCGACGAGCATCTGCGGATCCATCATCCACGTGAGCGAGCGCGGTCCGGACAACGTCGGGGTACGTCCGGGAGCGCCGTCCTTGCGGCGACCGAACACGGCCATCCCCACCGCGACGACGGCCGCCGCGATCCACAACGCCCGTCCGCCGTAGAGCAGGTAGATAATGGCTCCGGCCGTGGCGACTGCGACCACGGTCATGCCGGTGACTTTCCAGCGGAACAAGGTGAGTTCGCGGATCTCGATGAACTTGTCCGCGAGCTTCTCGGACTGCTCCGCGGCTTCCCGGTAGTCGTGCACGCGGACCCACTTGCGCCAGGTCCGGAACACCGCGACTGCACCGCGTCCGACTGCGCTCACGAACCACCACGGCGACCACAGCAACACCCCTGCGAGGCGCAGCAGACCGTTCTTGGCCGCGTGCCGAGATTTCAGCGCGAGCGGCACGTGTCGTGAACGCTGCCACCAGTTCATGAACCTCTGCCACCGGGTCAGGCTCGGAGCCTGCGGGACGTCGTCGATCAGTTCGGCGTCGAACACGGCCGACTCGACCGCTCCCGACTGCCGCTGCGCAGGCAGGGATTCGTCGTACGTGCTCATGCCTCCCCCTCACCTACTTCGGACGCCAGCGCGGCGGACAGCCGCGACGACAATCCGCGCGAACAGCCAGTGACCTGCCGAATCCATGCCGGGGTGACAGTCACTTCAGGGGTCCAAGACTCGCGGGCGTGTTGCAGGTATTCCTCGAAGGAGATCCGCCGAGCCGATGTCCGGTCGGGTTCGACTGGTTTCGGCACGGTGTCCGCAACCGTGTCCGCCTGGTGTTCATGGGCGGCTCGGATCGCCTCGGTGAGCTTGTCGCGGAGATTCGTCACGGCCTCAGCCGCGACGAACACGACCAGGGGCGGCACGGAATGCAGCACGACCATTGCCGTGTGTCCTGCCTCGAAGGCGTCCCAGGTGTTCATCACGTACGTGGCGGCAAGCGTGAACCACTTCGCCGTTCGCACCCACCCGCCGGTACGAACCCCGTAGCGCGCCGTGACCTGCTCGGCGCGCAGAATCGCCAGCAACACCAGCGAGACCATCGGATCCAGCAGCCATGCCGCCCACCACGGCAGCGACCCAACCGGCGAGCCGGCTGCGGCGAACCGCTGCACGTTGGTCATCGTGAACGCCAGCCCGAGCAGGATTCCCGACCAGCACAGCCGGTCTACCTGCCGTCGCACCTGTTCCACTGATTCGGCCGGGCCGGGGACGGACGGAACCCGCCCGTCCCCGGTGGCGCTCGACTGCCGGGGGCTCATCGACTCTGCCTCGTGCGCCGATGGTGCCGGTCCTCGGTCGTGACCGTCAGCGCCCGCACCAACGTGAACGCCGTGATCAGCGCAGGAACCGCCAGCACGGCGAGCAACAGCCCGGTCTCGCGGCTGTGGTGGATCACGAGCCACTGCACGGCCACGATCACCGCAGCCGTCACCAGCACTCGCCCGGTGAGCGACACCATCCGCGATCCGGCGTGCGCGGCTTCGGCAGTACGTCGCGCCATCCGCAGGCTCGAATGCCAGATCGCGAAGACCGCGACCAGCAACCCGATGCCCACCAACGTCTCCATCGGCGAGAGATCAAGCGTCGTCATCGGTGGTCACCTCCTCAGCGGCGAAGTCGCCTTGCCGCCGATCGGCCCAGATCACGAAGAGCTCGCGTCGGTCCGCGTCCGACAGGCCTCCCCACACGCCGATGGTTTTCGCGCCGTGCAAGCGGAATTCGAGCTCGATGCAGACGTCCTGCACCGTGCAGCCAGCGCAGAGGTCGGCGGCGAGCTGCCGGTCCGGGTCGGGCCCGCCCGGGTCCGGCGGGCCGTCGTCGCCGACGACCCACATGCACGGGTCGTCACGCATGACGATCTCGGCGAGCACATCGGTGGGAACCGCGCGAAGCCGGTCCAGTCGGACGGCGATGTCGTAGAGGCGGTCGTTCATCGCGCACCCCCGCTCAGCCGAGCGACCTCGGCGGCAGCACGGTGGTCAGCTGCCAACCGAGCGACGTCGACGCAGCCACCGGACTCGCTCGCCGCCGCGGCGAGCCGGTCGACGGCAGCAGCGGGAACGACGTAACGAGCGCGGACCCGGACAGCAGGAAAGCCGTTCTCCCTAATCGCCCGGTACAGAGTTGACGGATTGCAGCGCATGATTCGGGCGGCTTCCCGAACCGTGTAGAACGTCGGCCTTTCGACGTTCTCGTGACCGAATGTCATGTGAAGTCCTTCGCGTAGCAACGCCTATTTTGGCGACGTGTAGAGCTGGTATTAGCGCTGCTTGGCGCGCGAGAAGCGAAACGCGGTATTTCTGAGCTGAGTGAGAACCGCGGAATCGCGTGAAGGCGTTAATCTCGGCGTCGAAGCGGAGCGCGGAGGAATACGTGTCGGAGGATTGGGCTGCGGTCGCGCATGCGATCGATCAGCGAACGCGCGAGCTGGGCTTGCGTCAGCGTGACGTGGCGAAGCGCGCGCAGGTATCGCAGGCGACGGTGCGCGAGCTGCAGCGACACACGGTCGTACGCCGCAGAAGCACGCGAACGCTGGAAGCGCTGTCGCTCGCGCTCGAATGGCACCCACGGCACCTGCTTGCCCTGCTGGAAGGCCAGACGCCTCCCGCTATCGACGACCCCGTTTTCCCCGAGGACGACGTGCCGACTCGCCTCGATGCGATCGAACGGCATCTGCGGGAGATCACGCACCAGCTCGACGAGCTGAACAACCGACTCCGGGACGACCGTGACGGCAAGCGAGCCGGGTAGCCGACTCGGATCCGAAGCGGCCGGCCTCGCGGCGAGGGCGGTTTCAGTCGTTGTGCGCATGCCTCCAAGAAACGGCATCCGAGCGCGTTTTTGCAGGTGGCGCGGGTTAACCGCAATCCCATTAACCGCAATTAACTTCCCAGGTCAAACCCGTTATTCGGCATGGGTGAGGCGATGACCGGAACCCCCTTGCAACGCGTGCGCAAGCAGCTCGGCTACTCCGCAGACGGCGTGATCCGGCTGCTGCGGCAACGCGCCGATGTGCGCGGCGTCCCGGTGATGACGGCGGCGAGCCTGAAGACAAAACTCTCGCGCTGGGAGAACGGACACGAGCAGGTCAGCGAGCCGTATCAACGCCTGTTCCGCGAGATCTACGGCCGCACGAACGAAGAACTCGGCTTCCCCGCTGACGAGGAAGACGACGATACGGCGGAGCTGCGAGCGCGGCTGGAGATGGCACGCACCGTTGACGCGGACACCATCGCCGTATTCCGACGGCAGATCGACGACGCAAGACGGCTCGACCGCAAATTCGGCGGCGTGACGCTCCTCGATCAGCTACGCGGCACGATCGACCAGGTCGAAAGCCTGCTCGGCTACAACACCATCGGCGGCAAGCGAGAGCAGCTCGCCGGAGCGCTCACCGAAGCATCCACATTGGCCGGTTGGGAAGCGTTGGACCGCAACGCGATCGGCCAGGCATGGCAGCACTACGAGCGCGCGAAGGCTGCGGCGCGCGAAGCGATGTCCCCGGCATTGCTCGCACACGCGATGGCCGAACAAGCCTTCATCTTGGTCGACATCGGCGAAGCAGCCTCAGCAGTCGAGCAGGTCGAACACGCACGCCAGGCCGCCGAGAACGCCGGACCGCCACTACTGCGTGCGTGGCTTGCGGCCGCAGCCGGCGAATGCCTGTCCGCAGCCGGTCAGCGGGGCGACGCGCTCCGCGCATTTGACGCCGCAGACACGCTGCTCCCGCCTGAACCGATCGACGCTGAGCTGCCGTTCCTCTTCCTTGGCGGATCCCACCTCGACCGGTGGCGTGGGAACGCCCTCGGCAAGCTCGGTGAGCCAGAAGCAATCGACCAGCTCACCGACGTGTTGCCGCGCGTGCCCGAAGCATTCGTACGCGCGCGAACAGGACTACTGGTCGATCTCGCGTACACGTTCGCCGCGTCCGGCGACAGAGACGCCGCGCTCGACCATGCACGGCAAGCGCGGCGTCTGGCGTCTCGAATCAAGTCGGACCGGCAGCTACGGCGTCTGGACGGGCTGATCCTGCCCGGCAGCAGTGCCGCGTGACGTGAGGTAGTAGAGCAGCGCGACCAACGTCCCTGAACCGAGCAGCTCTTGCCGCTGCGCCAGCTCCATGACACGCGACAACGGCACCCACTCGACCCGCCCGACTTCCTCAGTCTCGGTCGGCTCGCCGATGTGTTTTGCTCCGCGCCACAGGTATACGTCGATCGGCGCAGTCACCTGCCCCGGCAACGGCTCGAAAGTCACCAGGTGCTCACCGTCCCCGATCGGCTCCCACCCGCTCTCCTCAGCAGCCTCACGGGCAGCAGTCCCCGCCGAGTCGTCACCGTCGTCGACCATGCCGCCCAGCAACTCATAACCCCACTGCTCGGTGGGGAACCGGTACCGCCACAGCATCAACGCCCGGTCCTGCTCGTCAACGATCAAGGCGATCGCGATCCGCGCCAGGTGCACCACGTGGTACTCCCACCGCTCACCGTTCGGCGCCTCGACATCCGCCAGCCCCAACCGAACCCATCGATTGTCGTAGACCAGCCGCTCCCCGTAGGTCTTCCATGCTCCGCGCTCAGTGCTCACATCGGCAGCCTACGGTTCCGTCATGACTGGCAGAGAAGCCGTCAGTTCGGGTGCAGTACCAGGTGGCGTTAGGAACGGCGAACGAAGTTCTTCATGACGAACAGTCACTTGATCATGCTGAAGATTCTGCGATACTCTAATAATCCAAGAGATCGTGCGCTAGTAAATCAAGGTGGGGGAATGGGTATCGACCACGAGATTCGTGAATCTCAGATCAAAGAGGCAAGAATTGAAGGGGCAACCCTTGAAGAAATCGGTCGAATCCACGGAATTACCCGCGAGCGAGTGCGTCAGATTTTGAAGAGCAGCGGCAACGAAGTCAGCTCGGAAGAAGCTAAAAAGAAGAGGTACACATCGCGCAGTAAGGCGCTAAACGAAAGCATCGCCGAATTTCTGGATGAGTATCGCGATGTAATCGCAGATCTCGCAAATGACGGAGCACTTCGTTCTGACGTTGAAGAGCGGTTCCAGATCTTGGCTCCGAACATTCCATACGAAGTGGTTCGCCAGGCGGTGGAATCTTCCGCAGAGCTATTTGATCACCGAAATACCCAAGAGTACCGATTCCCGGACTCAGTGGTTGAATCTGCCGTTTGGTATACACTTGGCCGAAGCCTCAAGCTCGATCCGATTAGGCAATCCGCAGTACGCGATATTAATCTGGAAGAGGCGCGGGAGGTGTCGAACACGCTTGCAGAAGAAGGGTTCTCTGCTGATCGAATCGCCGAGATCTTGGCGACCGTAATTTCGACGCGCGAGCACCATCGTAATAACCCCGATGTCGCGCTCACCAGTAAGTGCTACACCAACTGCCGGGATGAAATACTGAAAGAGTTCGGAAATGAGTCACGAAAGGGAGCGTGGCCGTGGCCGCCAACGAATCAAACGGTGATGAAGCGACTAGGTGGGGGCTATTGGGCCGATGCAATGAGGAGAGTGGGAATATCCCCAGGCGATAAGGGGCGCCAACGCGGTCAGATCATTTTTCAAGTGGAGGATTACTATAATTCAGTATCAGGATTCCTTAAACATGCGAGCGAGGACAATCTGGACACGACGTTCACAGGCTACAAGAAGTGGGTTATAGCGGAGGAACGCGCGGGGCGGCGCAGACCTTCGTCGGATGCCGTTAGAAAGCAATTCAATTCGTGGACGAACGCGAAACGGGCCGTCGCATCTTCCGTCAAGGCTGACCTAAGAAGCGTGAAACGAACTGGCTCGGCAAGATTTAATCCGGGCGGAAAAGATGCCCTTAACAGGTCCCAAGTGGAGCTAACTAGGTTTATGCGTCAAGTAAAAACCTTGCCCACGACCGAAGCTTCCGATGCCTGCTTAAAATTCATTTCGGAGTTTTGTCAGGAATTTGAAGTTAGCCGTCGAAATTGGCTACGAGCGATGATCTACGCGGACTGCCCGGACTCCATCTCTAGGCAGTTGTCAGCGCGCGACGAAGGAATAAAGCTTAAGCTGACGAATAAGCAGATTCATGAGCTGCGTAAGCCCGAACCAGATCTTGACACCATTCTCTCGTCAAACTACCTTGACGGGCTCCTCAACCAGGCAGACCCCCGTAACACAGACGGCTGGCTAAGGAAGTCCGCCCAAGACGAACTAGATGCCATCTCAGTCGAGGATCTTAAGCGATTTCGGATCCTACGATACATGCGCAACGCATTCGTGCATAAATCTCCGGACGCACGTCTTGAACGTGCCATTTCGGATCTTTCCGACGATGATCCAGGGTTCGAACTGAAGCAGTCTGCGACTCTCCGAGTCGTAGGAGACTGGCTTCGAAGTCGAAATTTCTCGCGTTTTGATAAACTATGTCAAAGCGTTCCAAATATCTGGAGAGCGATGGTCGTAAGTGAAATCCGCCTTTCTGATGAGCTAGCCGGTTAACCCAGATTGGGCACAAGGTTCTCTGAGGACTGGCGGAGTTGCCTGACAAGGCATGAGGCACTTCGAGGGCGTGACCTTGATGGGGGATTCGAGGTATTGAACCCATGACTTTCTATTCGGAAGTCATGGGTTCGCATCCTTATCTTCCTCGCCCGCTTGCCACGTTGAATCAACCCGCTTCTCGCCATCGAGTCACTGCGGTACCGTATTGACGCATGTGGCAGGTTCTGGAGCAAGCAACTCATCCGCGCAATGCCGAGCGCTTGGTCACCGCAGCCGACCCGTTACCGATCAAAACACAGAAAATACTCGACACCATTTATCACTCGATAATGCACGCACAAGCCTAACTCGGGTGTCAAATTGGCCGTTCCTGGACTCTTCTGCGTGGCCTCATTACCCAGTACGTCCAGGTACGGATTGGAGCTCTAGTTAGTCGCGCCTCCGCTTCGGCATCCTGCTTCCAAGAATCTCTGCCGCCTTGCGGTCGGACGCCGCTACCCACGCCGCGTAGACCTTCAGGGTTGTCGCGCCTCCACCGCCATGTCCCAGGCGCCCGGAGACAGTGGGGAGATCCACTCCAGCCGTCAATAGCTCTGTAGCCGAGTAGTGGCGCAGGGCGTGTAGATGGGTGTTGATACCGAGGCGGGTTGCCATCTTCTTGTAGCGGGGTGTCATGGCATTTGGCGAGTACGGCTCGGTGTGGTCGGGTGTCTCGATGCTGCTGAAGACGAACAGGTCTTCCCGGAACTCAGCGCCAGCCCCTCCGACGCGCTCGGCGACCCGATCATGTTGTTCGCGGAGGAGGGCGACTGTTTCTGAGTCGAGGGCGATTCGGCGGCGTTGGTGGGTCTTGGTGTCCTTCTCCTTGCCTCGGACCCAGTTTCGGTGAACCCACACGACTTCCTGGTCCAGGTCGATGTGGGAGAAGCGCAGTGCGGCCAGCTCGCCGCGACGCATGCCGGTGATCATGGCCAGCCAGACGAGGGTGCCCCAGTCGTCGTCGATCCTGAACGCTTCCTCGGACAAGCGTGCGGCCTCGGCTGGGGTGGGCGGTGTGGGTTCGGGGCGCTTCTGCTTCGGCTTGCGGGCGACTCGGGCCGGATTGGAGTCGATCCACTCCCAGCGTTCGGCCGCGTCGAGGGTGCCGCTGATGATCGCGTGGATCTGTCGGACCGTCGACTGGGCCATCGGGCTGCACGCGTGCGGTCGGCACTTCGCCTTCTGGCAGTCGTGCTCGTCGGGCTTCCGGTATTCGACGTACGGCTTGCCGTCGCACCGCTCCCGGCAGCGGCGCAGATCTGAGTAGAAGGTCTCCAACATCCGCACCGAGACCTTGTTGACCGGCTGCTCGCCGAGCGCGGGAACGATCGTTCGATTGATGTAGCCGCGGTAGGTGTTGCTGGTGCTCTCCTCGATCTCGTTCGTACGCATCCACTCTTCGAGCGCGAACGAGAACTTCACCGACGATGTCGCGGTCTGCTGCTTGTCAGCCTGAGCCAACAGCTTGTTCAAAGTCTTCTCGGCGCGCTTGTGCGCGGCCTTATCCGTGCCCTGGATCGTCTCGCGGAGATAGACGCGCTTGCCGGTCACCGGGTCGATGCCGGCGTAGACGATCACTCGAAGTGTTCGGGCGCGTTCTTCGATGCGTCCCCGAGAACGGTCTTCCCTGGGTGCGTGCGTCATGGCTGCGAGGCTACTCGCACCCAAAACCGCACCCAGGAGAAAACGCGCTCGCCAAATTCTGCCGTCTTGCCTGCTCAAAGGTGGGGCAGGTGGGACTTGAACCCACGACCTGACGGATTATGAGTCCGCTGCTCTGACCAGCTGAGCTACTGCCCCCGCGGGGTGCTCGGTATCGGGGATCGTATCGAGGGCGTCACAGAGCGGGGTCGCCGGGTGTTCCGGCCGGACGGCCCAGCATGATATTGGGCGGAACGGCGGAAACCCAGCGCACCACGTGTGCGTCGGGTGGTCTACTGATCGTCGCGAGCGGAGTCGTGAATCAGCACTCGGCGGCCTCGATCAAGCCGCGTTCGCACAGGTGAGCGCGTTGTTGTTCACCTGTGGTCGGTTCCCGGCCGCAGAGGCTGCCGCATTGCGCGAATCTCGGTAGATCGTCGTATTCCGCGACGGAATGCGGATATCCGGGATCTCGCTGGAACCGCTGGAATTCTTCAGGAGCGATCCCCCGCTCCACGCTCGTGCGGGCGGGAGCCGGGGGTGGCGCGAGTTCGCTCGGAGCGCCCTCGCAGGCGAGCAGCGCCACCGCGAGGGCGGTGGTCGCGAGCGGTCTGCCCATCAACGCACCTCCACCGCAACCGCACCAGGGACGCCCGAGTATCGGTGCCACCGCGCGATCGCGCGAGCGGAGTGATCGGGGCGTGCACGAGGCCCGGACATGACGAAGGCCCGGCGCCTGTGGGGGGCGCCGGGCCTTCGCTGAAGGTGTCGGTCTCTTCAGCCGAGGAGGCGGAAGACGTCGAACGCTCCGGACAGCTGCCCGATGATCGCGATGGTGGCCATCAGAGCCCCGATGGCGGCCACGGTCAGCACGGACATGATGATCAGGTAAACGACTGCCTTGATCGGTTTCGGCAGCTTGGCCACCGAATCGAAATCCGGCAGCGTGATGTGGCGTTCCTTGCCGATTCCTGGTGCGGACATCTGACTCCCCCGTCCTTGTCAGTTCCCTCGAACGACCACCTGCATTCGAAGGACGGAGCGCGAACGGACAACCGTTGCGCCGAATCGCATCACGAATTCGTCTCGGTCGAAAATCGATCGAATCATCCAACGCGGTCGATCCCAGCGGCCCTCACGAGCCACGAGGCTTGGCACGAATCATCCGCACCGATGCCGTTGGCCGCGAGCCGAACTGAGGCGACATCGCGCATTTCGACCCTGGATCGTTATCCGGCCGACGGTCCGCGGCGTGCGGACTGGCGATGCTGGTCGGCCGGGACGTCGCCACGCTGGAACCTCGCCGACCGCACCATGATTCTCGCATCCGCCAACATCGATCTTCGTCCAGGGTGGCCTCAGCCGGAACCGCCGATCGGGGCGGATCATCCGGTTCGCGAGTGAACCGTCCGATGTCGGCTTTCGGAATCGATCAAAGTGGATCGAATGCAAATTCGATCCGCCGCGCGCCGCGCCCGAAACGAGCGCGGACAGCCGCTTTTCTCCGCTTTTCACGGGCGCGGAGCAGGCCCGCGGACGCGTCCGGGCCCGAACCCCGGGCCCAGCGGAGATCACAGCGGGTGTTTTCCGGTTCCCCCGGAACCGGAGGGGAATCAACCCGATAGGTGCATGACCGCGCCACCCGTTCGGTGGCAGACTACGGCGGCATGTGAGCGTGACGTGATCACTACGATGCGTCATAGAAGTACGCGTACCGCGAAGGGGTAAGACCGTGAGTCAGTCGAGGGCGGAGATGTTCGCGCCTGAAGGTGTGGACCTGGAACACCCCAACGTCGCCCGGGTCTACGACTACTACCTCGGCGGCAGGGCCAACTACGCGGTGGATCGCGTCTTCGGCGAGCGAGCTCTGGAGCGCTACCCGTTCGTCGCACCGGCCGCCAAGGCCAACCGGCTCTTCCTGCACCGCGTCGTGCGGTACCTCTGCAAGCAGGGCATCAGGCAGTTCATCGACATCGGATCCGGCGTTCCGACCATGGGCAGCACCCACCAGGTCGCCGACGAGATCGTGGACGACGCCAGCTGCGTCTACGTCGACAACGAACCGGTCGCCGTCGCGCACTCGCGCATCCTGCTCGAGGAGGAGGACGTCACCGGCAAGCACGACGTGCTGCACGCGGACCTGCGCGAACCCGACCGGTTGTGGAAGCAGATCGAGGACAGCGGGGTCATCGACCCCGAGCAGCCGGTGGCGCTGCTGCTGATCGCCGTGCTGCACGTGACGCAGCCCGGCCCGAACGGCGAGGACATCGGCCCGCAGGCCGTGGCGCGCTTCCGCGAACTGCTGCCCGAGGGCTCCTACCTGGTGATCACCCACGGCACCGCCGACGACGTGCCGGACAAGCGCAAGGCGGAGATGGCCGAGTTCGGCAAGATGTACGACAAGTCGGCGACCCCGGTCATCTGGCGCCCGCACGGCGAGATCGAGGAGTTCTTCGGCGACTACGAGCTCGTGGAGCCGGGATGCACCTGGACCCCGCTGTGGCATCCGGAGGAGACCGGTGAGAACGCGCCGGTGATCGAGTTCGACAGTCCGAACGACTCGGTCGTCTGGGCGGGCGTCGGCCGCAAACCCTGATCCGCACGCGCGCAGCCGCCACGACCTGCGGGCCGTGGCGGCTGTGACGTCTGCCTGGAGCCAGCGCGCGCAGGGCACGGCTGGGTACGCTCGACTCGATCGTCCGCCCCGACGACCTCGGGAGGCCACAGTGCCCGAATGGCGCCCACGTCCGCTGCGCAGGCGTGGCAGGCACACGGAGCCGGCGCTCCGTCAGGAGACGGCGCCCGAGCACTCGATGGACCCCCGTTCCCAGGACGAACGGCCGCTGGCCGATCGGCCGCTGATCGACACCGCGATCTACCGCGACGGCGTGCGCATCTCGACTCCGCCGAGCCTCGGTGAGACCTACCGCCAGCTGCCCGGCGCGGACGGGACGATGGCCTGGATCGGCCTGTACCGGCCGGCCGAAGAGGAGCTGCTGGCCGCAGCCGAGGAATTCGACCTGCACAAGCTCGCTGTCGAAGACGCGATCGTCGCCCACCAGCGGCCCAAGATCGAGCGATACGGCGACACGTTGTTCGTCGTGCTCCGCGCGGCCACCTACCTCGACGACCTCGAAGAGGTCAGCTTCGGCGAGCTGCACCTGTTCGTCGGCCCGAACTTCGTGCTCACCGTCCGACACGGGCAGGCACCCGATCTTTCGGTCGTGCGCCGGCGGATGGAGACCGATCCGGAACTGCTCCGGCGCGGCCCCGAAGCGGTGCTCTACGCGGTGCTCGACCACGTGGTGGACGGGTACGCGCCGGTCATCGCGGGACTGCAGAACGACATCGACGAGATCGAGACCGAGGTCTTCAGCTCGGACCCGCACGCGTCCCGGCGCATCTACGAGCTCTCCCGCGAGGTCATCGAGTTCCAGCGCGCCACCAGACCGCTGCTGGCGATCCTGCGCAGCCTGGAAGCCGGGTTCGAGAAGTACGAGATCGACGAGGAGCTGCAGCGCTACCTGCGCGACGTCGCCGACCACGCCACCACCGTCGCCGAACGCGTCGACAACTTCCGGCAGATGCTGGACAACATCCTCACCGTCAACGCCACGCTGGTCACCCAGGCGCAGAACGAGGAGATGAAGCGCATGACCGAGGCCAGCTACGCGCAGAACGAGGAGCTCAAGCGGATCTCGTCGTGGGCGGCGATCCTGTTCGCCCCGACCCTGATCGGCACCGTGTACGGGATGAACTTCGACATCATCCCCGAACTGCACTGGTCGTTGGGCTACCCGTTCGCGATCATGCTGATGCTCGTCGTCTGCGTCAGCCTCTACGCCATCTTCAAGCGCCGCAACTGGCTGTGACTCAGGCCTGACGCTCGAAGGTCACCAGCAGGCCCTCGACGCCGCCCGGCCCCATGCGGCCCTTCACGTCGGCCCCGGTGATCGCCTTGAGCTGCCAGCCGTGAGCGGCCTCGTCGTTGAGCACCTTCTCGAGCTTCTCGCCGGACATCTTGCCGCCGAGCCACTTCTCCCGAAGCTCCACGACCTTGTACTCGTACGCCACGGTCCCTCCCCGATTGTCGAACGTCTTCTCCCACCAACGCCGGCCCGCGGCCTGAAGTTCCAGGTGCCGCACCTGCCCAGCGGGCACCGGGTTTTCGGTCCTGGTCCGAGTCCCGGGCGAACGGACGTTGATCGAAGTCGCTGCAGAGCAAACCCATCCCGATGCCGAGCGCTCCCTTGCGCACGTCTGCTAGCTTAACATCAATTCACTAGTTGACTAGTGAATTGAGACTTCGAGCGAGGGAGACAGCATGTCGTTCATCAACACCAAGCGCGCCGTGTTCGCGGGAGCCCTGGCCTTCGGGACGATCGCGGGAGTCGGCGCGGCCGCCATCGCAGGCCCCGCGCAGGACGTTCCGCGGCAGCCCGCGGCGAACGCCGTCCAGGTGCCGGCGCAGGCCAAGAACGTGCCCGAGGTGCGCATCACCTCGGGTGACTACGCGCTGGAGTACCGCGTGCTCAACACCAACGGCGACGGATTCGGTTCCACGATGGACCCGAACACCGCCCGCGAGATCCAGGCGGATGGGTTCTCGACGGTCGACTTCACCGTCGCGGGCGAGCACGTCGTCGGCGACTGGTCGCTGGTGGACGGCTCGACGCTGACGTGCCGCGCCACGGGCACGGCCGAGGACCCCGACGTGGACTGCGACTTCGAGTGACCGGCTCTGGGCGGGCACGATCGTGCCCGCCCACGGGCGTCCTCGACTCAGCGGGCCCACCTCGTGCGGAGGGCAGGCGCCGCACGCGGATTCCTCACCGCGAACCGCTTCGGAACATCACCAGCGGGGGTAGCGCTCGGTCCAGTCGTCGTCGCCTTCCACCGCGAGGACGTTCCTGTGGGCGAAGTGCCAGAAGGCGTCTTCGGCGAGCTCGAGGAGGAGGTCCCGCACGTCGAGGGCCTCGACCCACTGCCGGGGCAGGCCGGCGACTCCGGTTCGGGCGCCGATGATCGCGCCCGTGAGGGCTCCGGTGAGGGCGCTGCTGCCGGAGTGGTTCACGGCGATCCGCAGGGCCATCTCCGGCTTGTACTCGCGGCGGGAGGCCGCCATCAGGGCGCGTCCCAGGACCGAGAGCGTGTCGGTGCCCGTGCCGGTCCGCTCGATCAGCTCGATGTCGTGGTCGAAGTACCGCGTCCGCCGCTGGTCGACATCGCGCACCACAGCGGCGACCTGGTCGGTGCCCGGCCGCGTGCCGGTGAGCTCGGCCTTGAGCAGCTGCTGCAGCTGCAACCAGATCGGGTTGACGAAGTCGCCCTCGAGGAACAGGCGCTGGAACAGAGCGGCGAGCGCGTTCGACGCAGCATCGTCGATCTCCGTCCGGTTCCAGCCCCCCGCCAGCGCAGACCCGGCCTCGCTCACCGCACCGGGAAGTGCCCACATCAGCAGCAGGGGCCCGCCCAGCGAGCTCTGCGACGGGTCCGCGACAGCGGCGCGCACCGCCTCGATCAGCTGCGGCGAAGCGCCCCGATTGGCGTGCAGCTCGGGAACGCCCAGCAGCCACCCGTCGGGCTGCGGGTGTTCCGCCGCGAGCGGGCCCGCCGCCTGCTGCCACTGCACTCCCTGCGTGACCAGCCAGCGCGCATGAGCCGAACGGACGGCTGCCGGGTCGACTGCGGAGGTCGTGCCCTCAAGACCGCGCATCGTGCCCTCGGTGAGGAACATCAGCAGCTGCGTCAGCCAGCCCACCTGGCCCGGTCGTGCGAAGACCACGTCCGGTTCCTGGATGCCGGCCCGGCCGTAGCGCTGCTGGATCTGCGGCCACGTCATGCCGTCGACCGCCGCGCCCAGCGTCTCGCCGACCGCGAACCCGACGTAGGCGCCGATCGTCCTGTGCCAGGAGCGATGCGGGTCGAAAGCACCCACGCGGGCGAACTTGCCGAAGGTGTCGAAGTGCGGCTCGGCCCGGCCCCGCGCGTCGTGGGTGATCACCAGGCCGTTGACGTTGAGGTCCTCCGGCCACTCCTCGGGCTCGCCCGCTCTCCTGCGGCCGGAGTTGTAGCGCAGCCAAGACACGCCGAGCAACAGCTTCTCGCGCTCGTCCTGGGTCAGCTCGTGCCCGCTCGCGCGAGCCTGGACGAACCAGCGGGAGTTGATCGACGGGGGCTGCTCCAGCCCGAACCTCTGCTGGAGCGCTGCGGACCTGGCGTTCTCCGGGGTGAGCCCGAACTCCTCCTCGTACACCGGCTCGCCGGGCTTGAGTCGCGAGAGGTGCTGCTGAAGGTCGTTGAGCTCGTCGGACTTGATCGTGAACGACGGATAGCTGTCCGGGTTGATCGCCATGCTCGCCCCGGGGTATCGCGCGAGGAACGTCAACCCCGTCATCCGCCACCACGACGTCATCTCCGGGATGTGCCGAGGCGAGGTGTACACCCGCATCACCAACCGCGGTTCCGGTGGCGCATCAGCATCACCCGGAACTAGGAACTCCGAACCGAGCAGGCCGAACAACACCCTCTGACGCGGTAGGTACTTGAACGCCAAGTAGTTCAGCAGGGCCTCGAGCTTGTTCTCGTGCTGCGGCAGCCCCTGGCGCAGCGGACCCGGGCGGTAATCCGGGTTGGTCTTCTCCTCGACGCTCCCGTCAGGATGCGTGATCTCCCAACCCGTGACCTGAGTCTTCGGCACACCCATCCCGTACAACCCGGTCGCGACGTACTCCGGATCGATGCTCTCCGAGCGCGCAGGCTCACCCGGCCACGACAGCGGAAGCGAAAACCCCGGATACGGCGTGGTGTTCGCCATCCGCAACTCGCCCTCGGGCTCAGTCACGATGCACACCGGAGGAGGCACGATCGACTGCACCGGATCACCGGAGTCGACACCTTCGGTGATGTTGAAAGGCACGCGTCAGCCCTCGGGAACCAGCCGCACACCACTCAGGTCGACCTTGCGGCCACCCGCTTCCCCGATCTGGAAGCCCTGCGCACGCAGCCACCGCTCGACCAGCTCAACGGCCTCGCTCTTGTCCACCGAACTCACCAATTCGGGTAGCGCCCGGCCCAGTCGTCGGACTCCTCGTACGGGTTGCGCTGGGCGAAGTTCCAGTACGCCTCATCGGCCAGTTCGCGGATGACCTCACCGACGTCGAGGGCCTCCACCCATTCGCGCGGCAGGCCTGCGATCCCGGCCCTGGCTCCGACCATCGCACCGGCGAGCGCGCCGGTCATGGCGCTTCGGCCGGAGTGGTTGACCGCCACCGTCAACGCCGTCCGAGGGTCGTACTCGCGGCGGGCCGCGGCGAACACGGCGCGTCCCAGGACCGAGAACGTGTCGACACCACCGCCGATCTGCTCGATCTCGGTGATGTCGTGCTGGAGGAACTTGAACCAGCGCTTATGCACGTCGCGAAGCAGGTCGCGCGCCTGCTGCTCGGGAGGTGTCGCCGGTGTGGCGTAGGGGCCTTCCAAGAGGTCGAGCACCCGGATGCAGACGGCGTTGCCTGCCTTCTGCCGCAGGAACAGCCTGGACAGCAGCTGTTCCAGCACTGCGGTGGCAACCAGGTCGTCCGGCGTCCGCCGCCATCCACCGGTCGGGAACCCGTTCCGGGCCAGGGCACCGGGCAAGCCCCAGGCCAGCATCATCGGCCCGAACAGCCCGTGGTCCCCGCCGGGCTCGGCCACCGCCGCCCGCACCGCCTCGACGAGCTGCGGCGGAACCCCGCGCTGCGCGTGCAGTTCCGGAACGCGCACCAGCCAGCCGTCGGGTTCTGGGTGCTCTGCGGCCAGCGTCCCCGCCGCCTGCTGCCAGGGCACGCCCTGGGTGACCAGGAAGCGCGCGTGCGCGGAACGCATGGCGCTGTCCCCGTTCTTCCCAGCGCTCCCGCGAATGGCGCCTTCGGTCAGGAACATCATCAGCTGGGTCCGCCACGACACCTGCCCCGGGCGTTCGAAGACGACCTGCAGGTCGGTGATCCCGGCCGGCCCGAATCGCTGCTGAATCTCAGCCCACGACAAGCCGTCGACGGCGGTCCCCAGCGCGTCCCCGATCGCGAAACCGACGAAAGCGCCGACCACCGAGTGCCACGAGGTGTGCGGATCGGTTCCGCCCATGCGCGGGTACTTGCCGAAGGTCTCGACCGCAGGCCAGACGCGACCGGCCTGGTCGTGCAGCGACATCAGGCCGTTCGCGCGGAGATCCGTCGGCCAGGTCTCGGCGGAGAGGTCGTCCCCGGCCGAGGGCAGGACCTGGTAGCCACGGCTGTTGCGCGTCTTCCAGGCCTCCGCGGTGAGCAGCTTGGCCCGCTCGTCGAGCGTCAGGTTGAACCCGCTCTCCCGCGCGTCCGCGACCTTCTGCCGTGACAGCGTGGGCGGCGTCGGCAGGCCGAACTGCTGCTGGAGCGCGCGGGCGTGGTCATCGAGCGAGCCGTCGAACCCCGGTTCGGTCTCGATCGTCGGTTCGGCTGGCAAGTAGGCCTGCGAAGACGCGAACACCCGGTACTTCGTCGGCAGTTCCGCGAGTTCGGCCGCAGTCACCTTCTGAGACGGGTAGCTCCCGTCGTTGATGACCATCGTGGCGGTCGGGTAGCGCTGAGCGAACGTCGCGACCTTCATCCGCCACCACCGGAGCGCCGAAGGGATCCGTTGCGGCGAGCTGTAGACACGGATCGCTTCGGTGCCGTGCTGCGAGAACGAGTGCGCGTCGCTGTGGAGCTCCTCCGAACCGAGCTGCAGCGGCACCAGCACCTCCGTGCCGTACAAGCCGGCCAGGAACTTCTCGCGATCCAGCTGCTTGAGCTCGTGATGGTTGAGCAGCGCTTCGAGCTTGTTGTGGTGCCGAGGAAAACCGCAGCGCAACGGCCCGGGCTTGTAGGCCGGGTTGGCCTTGCCCTCCTTGCGCCCGTCGGGATGCTGGATCTCCCAACCGGCGATCTTGACGCGAGGCACGCCCAGCTCGAACAGCTCCGCAGCCTGGTACTCGGGATCGACGATCTCCGCGTACGCCTGCTCACCCGGCCACACGACCGGCTTCGAAAACCCCGGACGCGGCGTGGTGTTCGCGAACCGAACCTGCCCCTCGGGCTCGGTCACGATCAACGCCGGAGGCGGGAAGATCTCCTTGCCCGGGTCGCCGTGATCCAGGAACGCGACGTTGCCGTACGGCACGAACCAGCCCTCGGGCACCTGAGAAACCCGCTCGTGCTCAACTCGGACACCGTCAGACTCCCCAACGCGCTGCCCGGACGCCCGAAGCCACCGCTCCGCAAGCTCAATCGCACCCGACTTCTCCACGGTCAGCGGTTCCTCCCCGGTTGCCGTTCCTCATCACGTCCCGATGCCGAACTCATCCACCGGATCCCTGCCGGCGTCGGCGCCCATGCGCCGGTGCCCTTGTCGAACGTCCCCAGCAGCGACTCGGGCCCCTCGGCGTCCTGGACGTAGATCTCAGCACGCCCGGTGAACTCGCCCGCGCCGAGTTCTTCCTGGTCGAACGGTATCCCCATACCGTTCGGATCGGGCGCCTCGTAGCGGAGCGTCAGTGCCGAGTCCGGGCGATCGTCGATCTGGCCCGGCCCGAAGTCCAAGGCCGCGTCCTTGCGGAACGTTACCTGCCGACCATCCGCAGCCAGGAGCGTGGACGACTCCTGATTGCCCAGGTACATGGCCGCCAGATCCGCTGGAATGGTCGCTTCCCGGTTGTGCGTCACCGACGCCTGGTCGCCGTCACCACGCCCATCAAGGGAGCGGCCCACATCGCTGCGATTCCCCTGCCCGGGCGTGGCTCCCATGGGGCCTGCACCGCCGCCGGGCTGCTGTCCCGGAACCGAGCCACCGGACGTCGGAGACGGACCGGTGGTGGAGCCAACACCGGATGTTCCGCCCGGCGACACCGCACCGGAGGAAGGTTGAGCCATGGCCTGACCTGCGGTCCCACCAGCCGTCGAGTCCGCAGCCCTCGCGCTGCCGGTGGACGAGGAACTTTCCGTGGAAGCCGCGGCGGACGGCGGAAGGCTTCCTCCCGCTCCGGTTCCGGACTCGGTACCTGCCGACGTGCCGGGAGTCTGAGGCAGGTTGTCCAAGCCCAGCTCACCGGAGATGGAGCGATTCACAGCGTCGGGAGCGACCGGCGAGCTCGCACCACCTGCCGACCGGTCACCACTGCCGTCCTGGCTACCCGGTCCAGACGGGACGGTCTCCTGCGACTCATGACGGTGTCCCGGCTGTCCCGATTCAGTGCCAAACCGCGTGTGGTCTTGAGACTCGACCGACGGCACGCTCGACGTGTTCACCAGCGGCCCCAGCTCGTACTCGTCCTCGGCCTCAGGAACCGTGCGCAACGGGTTCGCGTGCTGGCCGAACCAGGGGCCTTCCTGGCGCCACCGGCTCGGCGCCTGCCTCGGTTCACGATCATCGGAAGTCGTGTCCGATGTGGACTCGGAGTCCGCCGACGCCTCTGCGTCATCAACGTACTGTGGCTCGTCTTCAACGAGCGGAATCTCCGATGTGGATGGACCGTCCTGCGGGGCATCCGGGTCCGACACCTCAGACGTGACCTGCGGTGTGTGCGGATCCGGTTGCGGGGCACTGTGAGCGGAGTGCGGCAGGTTGAGTCCGGCTGAGGTGTTGGTCGCCTGGTCCGGAGCTGTTCCGAACGGCAGCAGTTCGATCGATTTCGGCGGATGCGGAAGATCCATCAGCCGCCCCGACTGCGGATCGATGAACGCGACGCCCTCCGAGGTGTTCACGACCATGGCGACGTGCCCGAGCGTGTTGTCGGCATTCGTCGGATCCGCGAACCGCACCCCGATGACAGCATGGGACCCGGTCGGCTCCTGGGACATCCTGTGGATGACGCTGTCGTAGTTCTGCCCGTGGAATTCCCACTGACCGCCGAGATTCTGCTGGACGTACTCCTTGGTGCCCTTGGCCGAGAGCTCCTCAGGACGCACCGGCTCGATCGGTTCATCACGGCCGACGAGCTGCTTCGCGTAGTTGACGACGCACCGGGTGCAGTTCGTCTGCCACCCGTTCTCGAAGCCGCCCGGCGCGTAGAAGTTCGGGTTGGTGCCGGGCAGCTTCGAGTGATTCGCCTCGACGTACTCCGCACCGCGCTGGGGGTGCGCCGTAGCCGCATGGATGGCGGGCAGGCTGTGCACACCCGGCGTGCCGTGGGAAAGGCTGCTCCAATCCGGAGACCCGTCGGGGTGGGTCGGCAACGGCGGCACGGCGGGCACATCGCCATGGGCACCGAACAACTCCTGCGGTGCGCCCATCGGCGTGTCGTCGTCCAAGGCCGACTGCACGTCGCCTCCGTCGGGATCCTCACCCGACAACATGCTTTCGATTCGGTTCGAGCTGCGCGCCTCGATGATCTCGGCATCAGCCGCCGATCGTTCCTGCCGATCCGCGATGCGTTCGCGCGTCTCCTCCGGGCTGAGGTACCGGGGATCACCGGGAAGGATCTCTTCGGCGTGGATGACCCACTTCTGCCTGCCTGCGACCGTTTTCCCATCGGCGTCGATGGTGGCCGGGATCTCGACGAGTTCCTTGCTGTGCACGTAGAGCTGAGCGCCGGGCAGGAGCGCCGCCTCACGCTCGTCGGTCTTGCTGGCGAGCTCCTGCATCCGTGCCGCGGTCTTGGATTCGATGTGCAGCTCAACGCCACCTTCGAAGCCCGACTTCTCGTCAGGCGACTGCTTCATCGCCATGCTGGTCACCGAGTGCTCGACCGTGACCTGTCCCGGCTCGTAGTGACCGGCGGTGAGTTCTGCCGCGCGAGGGTCGCTGAAGCGCAGCCCGCGAATCGCCGGACCGACGTACGTGGGCGCTTCCTTCATGCCGGACACGATCGCCTGCAGCATGTGCATGTCGGTCGCGGTGAGCTTGCCCTCCCGGCAATGGGAGTTCAGCCTCGCGAAGACGTCATGGCTGGTGTAGCTATGAGCCGCGAGAGCTCCGTCCTTCGACATCGACCGAAGCTCGGGATGCCCCTGCAGGCGCTCCTCCACCCTGTCCAGGAGGTGTTCCAGCCGGTCCTCGTCCGCACCCAGCACTTCCTTGAGCCGCTGGAACGCTCCGGGAGGCGCCTTGTAATCGGGGTCCAGGCAGAAGTCGAGGTTCTGCTCCGGACGCGGGAGCTTCGGCTCCTTCTCGAGCTCCTCCAGCAGTTCGCGCTCGGCGTCGGAATTCTCATCAGCGCGATCGCCCGATTCCAAATCGGGATCGAGAGCGTGCGCGATGTCGCGCGGCTCAGATGAGGGGGCGCGATCAGTCTCGGACTTCTCATCCGTCCCGTCGACGTCCGACTTCTCTGGCTCGGACGTCTCCGGCTTGTTCTTCGGTTGCTCGGCCTCGTCCGGTGTCTTGCTCGGTGCAGGCCCGTCGGTATCCCGCACCTGCTCCGGCATCGCTGCGCTGCCGTCGTGGCCGGTACCGCGACCGGCATCCTGCTCAGGGGAAACCGGCTGGGAAGGAGCGTCTCCTGCCCCCTCCTTGTTGTGCGGGCGGTCCGTCCGCGGCACCTCGGTCTTGGGTGCCGTGGACGACGGCCGTTGCGTTGGAGGCGTTCCGCCTTGCCGGTTTCGCAGCGGAGCCTGCGCTGGGCCGGTCTGCTGCTGCGGCAGCTGCCCCTGCAAACCGGTATGGCCCCTCGGAATCGGGGCCTGCCGCGGCTGTTGGGGCACCTGTTCTTGGCGAGGCGTGTTGCTTGGGACCTGGTGCGGGTTCGCGGCTGGGTTGGGCCGTGCTCCGTTCGGAAGAGGAGGAGCCGGCGGCTGCGCCTGCCGAGGCGTGGTCGGGCCGACCTGTTGATGACCGGCTTGCCCTGTCACCGGAGCGCGCGGACCCTGCTGCGGCGGCTGGGGACCCTGGTTCGGGGTGGTCTGCGGTGGGCCGTGGAGCGGGGCGGGGTGGGCTTGCTGGGGTGGCGGGGCTTGCTGGAAGCCCTGCTGGTGGGTGGGTTGCGGTGCGTGCGGCCGGTAGGCGGCTTGGCCCGTGTTGAGCTGGCCCTGGTGCTGCCAGGGTTGAGCCTGTGGGGGCGTGTAGTGCGGGCCGCGCTGCGGCGGGTGCTGACCCTGCGGCGGCTGCTGCTGGCCTTGCGGCGGCTGCGGCGGGTGCTGGCCTTGATGCGGCTGGAACTGGCCCTGCTGAGGTTGGGCGTGCTGGGGGCGCCCCTGCTGAGGCTGGTTGTGCTGAGGCTGGTTGTGCTGAGGATGTCCCTGCTGCGGCTGGTGGTGCTGCGGGGCGGGGCCGTTCTGGACGTTCTGCGGAGGCAGCTGGCCGCGCTGCTGGTAGCCGCCCTGCTGGGATTGCTGCTGGAAGCCGCCCTGGTGCGCCCCTTGGTTCGGGGAGAAGCCCGCAGGGCCTGGTTGGGCGGGCATTCCGCTGGGGCCGAAGCCGCCCGCGCGCGGGGTTCCGCCGGGTCCCATCGGTGGCTGGCCGCCGGGGCCCATGCCCTGGGACGAGCCCTGCATGCCGAAGCTGCCCGGTTGCTGTCCCGGAGCGGCGCCGGGCTGCGGGCCGCCTTGACCACCTGAGTGCTGAGCCGCCGCCCCAGGCATCGCCGAACCGACGCCAGCAGAACCTGGTGCGGCACCGGTGGTTTCGGGACGCTCCATGGTCGCGGCACCGGAAGCCGTCGTCGCCGCAGGCTCGGAGGGGCGGCTCTCGGACGAGCTCGACCCGTTCGACGAACCGGAATCAGCCGAAGCACCGCCCGCGGAATCCGATCCGCTCGAAGCCGCAGGACCGCCACCGGAACCCGCACCACCACTGGAATCAGATCCTGATTCCGCCGCACTGGAAGCGGAATCAGGTGCTGCACCGGAACCGGATTCCGCCGGGGAGGAACCTCCCGGCCCCGACTCTCCCGCCGACGTCGCGCTCTCGGCCGCGCCGCCGGCCACCGAGCTCGCCGACTCCGCCGCGCTCCGCGCGTTCGCCGCGTCGGAGAAGCCGTCCTTCGCGCCCCCTGTCCCACCGTCGACCGCACCGCTGGAGGCACCCATGAGCACGTCGCCCGCGGAGAGATCGCCCAGCTGGCCGGTCATGGCGGCCTCGCCGACGCTGCCCAGCACGCCTTCGGTCGCGCCCTTGGCGGCGTGGCCGGCCACGCCGCTGCCCGAGTGGGACACCGCGTCACCGGCGGCGTTGCCCACGGCGCGGCCGCTGACCAGGTGACCTGCGACTCCTCCCGCCACACCGCCGACGGCGGAGTCCTTGGTCTTGCCCCAGTCCCAGGAATCGCGATCGCCCTTGGCCATCTGCACGCCCTGGATGCCGGCGTCGAGAGCCACCTCCGAGCCGACGTTCATCGCCACGGTCTTGCCCAGGTTGCCCAGCGCCTGCTTGCTGAGCAGCTTCTGCAGGCCCTCCTTGAGGACCTTCTCCAGCGCCTCGCGGACGACCTTCTTGACCCCCTGCTGCGCCAGTTTCTGCACCAGCTGCCGGAAGATCATCTGCACGGCGGCGCGGGTCGCCAGCTGCGCGGGCACGACTCCGGCGGTCGAAGCGCCGAAGCTCACGAACGCCGCGGCGATCAACGCGGCGATCTGGATCGCCAGCATGATCAGCGACGCGATGATCATGTACTTGGTGTACTCGATGTCCAGCGCGGTCTTGTCGCACGCTTCGGCGAGGCCGTTGCAGGAGTCGCCGAGCGAGGTGAACACCGGTGACTCGCCCGCGGTGAACTTCTTCCAGGTCTCGTCGAACTTCTGCGCGGCTTCGCCCTGCCAGGACGCCAGGACCTCGCGCGCCGCCGCGTTTCCCGCGTCCATCGCGTCGGGTAACGCCTGCGCGGCCTCGGTCCAGGCGTCGCGGAGTTCGCGCAGCTTGTCCTCGTCGCCTTCCGGCCAGCTCTCACCGACGACGATCGGCAGCAGCCACTTGACCTCGTCCGGGATCTCCAGGCCCACGCCTAGATCTCCACGCCCGAGATGTTGCCGGCCTCGCCCTGGTCGATCGACTCGAAGTCGTTGGCCGCGCCCTCGACCTGCCCGCGCAGGTTGTGCAGGGCCTCCTGGACGGCGGAGAGGGCTTCGGTCACACCGTCGGATCCGGGCACGTAGTCCTTCGAGAAGGCTTGACCCGACTCGTCGTTGCCCCAGCAGTCGCCCTGCGCTTGCAAGGACTGCTGCAGCCGGCTGAGGATGGACTCGACCTGATCAGCCGCACCGTCGAACTTCGCCGCACCGCCGCGAACGCGGTCCGGCTCCATCTGAGCGCCGGTCATCGACCTTGTCCTCCCACGAGCCAGGTGCCGGGCAGGCCGTCGTCGGGATCGTCATCGACCGGGCGGCGTCGGGGCTGACCCGACGACGCGGGAGCCTGCGGAGCCGGAGCCTGCGGGGCCTGAGCGGGCGCGGGCTGCTCGGTGAAATCCGGGATCTCGGGCATGAGCCCCTTGAGCGAAGGTGCGCCCTCGATGAGATCCGGGAGATCGGGCAGATCTTCGGTCGCCGGCGCCACCAGGTCGGCCATCTGCTTCTTGACCTGCGCACTCGCGGCGTGGAGGGTCTCGATCACGGTCTGGGAGAGCTTCTGCGGATCGGTGCGCTGGAAGTTCTTGGTGGCGAAGTCCAGCGAGGTCATGGCTCCGGAGGCGTCCACGGTGATCGTCACTGAGCCGTCTTCGGAAGTCACCGTCGCCGTCGTGGACGACGCCGCCTCCTGCGCCTGCTCGAGGATCGCCGTCTGCTGGTGGAACTTGTCGAGCAGGCCGCTCACTTGTTCCTTGATCGCGGCGTTCCTCGCTTCGAGCGTCGCCCGGTCTTCACCCGCCCCGGTCACCGCTGCCCCATCTCTGTCGTCACGTCAGCCCTGGCCGCCCGGCACCTTATCGGCCGCACCCCTGGCACACGCCCAGTTCCGCCGAGCATCACCAACCGTTCGCACGAGCGAACGCGACCTTTCTCCAGCGGAACGTGCGAAATCCGATCTGGAGCCGTTTTGCGAAGAACACCCGAGGCTCGACTGCGCATTGGGTCCCCGCGTAGCCCATTCGCGGTTAGTGGGCGAGGTTTTCGGTCATGGCTTCGTTCGCGTGGTGGCGGATCTCGTCGAGTCCGCGCTCGCGGGCTCCGGCGACGACAGCGATCGCGGGCCGGGCTCCTCGTCAGCCGAGCGTGCCGACCTTGTGGAGATAGCAAGTGCCGCACATGGATTCGTATCCGACGTCGCCATCGATGGCGACCTGGTTGCCGTCCTGGGTGAACACGCCGTTGACCGTGCGCGCGTTGAGCGTCGCCTTGCGGCCGCAGCGGCAGATGGTCTTGAGCTCCTCGATGGAGTGCGCCAGCTCCATCAACCGCAGGCTCCCGGGGAAGCCGCGAGACCGGAAGTCGTTGCGCAGCCCGTAGGCGATCACCGGAATCCCGTCGAGAACGGCGAGCCGGAACAGGTCCTCGACCTGCACGCCGGTGAGGAACTGCGCTTCGTCGACGAGCACGCAGTCCGGAGCCCCTGCCGCCAGCACGACGTCGCGCAGAGCCGTGTCGGCGTCCGCGACGACGTCGACCTCCCGCATCACGCTGATCCGCGACAGCACCACCGGGCTCTTGGTGTCGATCTCGGGCTTGACCACGAAGACCTGCTGCCCGCGCTCCTTGTAGTTGTGCGCGACCTGGATCAACGCCGTCGACTTGCCGGAGTTCATCGCCCCGTACCGGAAGTAGAGCTTCGCCACGACCGAACACGCTAGCGACGCCGGGCGGTCAGCCGTACGTCGGGTATTGCGGCCACCCGGCCGGGCTGTCCTCCCATTCCTGCTGGCGACCGTAGACCGTGCGGTCCATGATCTGGGCCACCGGCAGGATCGCCTCCGTGCCGCGAGCCGTGGTCATGTAAGTCAGGTAGGGCGTGCCGTCCTTGAGCAGGTAGTAGGAATAGCCGGGCTGCGGCCACTCCGCGCCCTGGTCGTCCTGCTGCGTCCAGCCCCAGTCGTAGTGGTAGCCGGTCCCGGCCGACGAGACCCAGAGGTGGTCCCAGCCCTTCATCGCCCGCCACGCCTCGAGCTTCTCGATCGGAGCTTGCGAGACCATCGCGAAGGCGATCCCCTCATCGGTCAGCCGGTGCATGTCGGCGGGCAGGTTGTCGACCGCCCAGGTGCAGCTCGGGCACCCGCTCTCCCAGTCCGTGCCGAACATGACGTTCTGCACCAGCAGCAAGTACCCGTCCCCGAACAGCTCGGTCAACCGCACCGGACCGCTGGGGCCGGTGAAGGTGTAGTCGGGCACCTCGACCATCGGGAGCCTGCGTCGGCCGGCCGAAACCCGGTCGTTGTGCCGGGTGACCTCCTTCTCGGCCACGACCTGCTCGGCGAGCGCCGCGTCGAACCGAGCACGGTCGACGACTTCGGGTGCGACGTGCGGTTGGTCCTGCTTCCCCACTGCGGGTCTCCTGTCTCACGGTGATCCGGCGCCGATGACGCGTCCGAAGGTGAGACCACTCCGGCGTCAGGAACTCATCGGCACCGACGAGGACGACGGAGCACGCGCACGAAGAAAAACAACCCCAGGTCGCATGACCTGGGGTTGTTTCGGCTCCTCCGACTGGACTCGAACCAGTAACCCTTCGGTTAACAGCCGAATGCTCTGCCATTGAGCTACGGAGGAATGTTCTCTTGTCACCGCCACTCTCTCGCGGTGGTGACAACTACTTTAGCTGATGCCCGGAAGGGGTTTCACGCCACCCCCACGGTTAGCTTCGCCACGAACATCTGTGCAGGTCACACACGGTGAGCGACGACGAAGACGCGGCGGAAGGGGAACCAGGTCACTCCGTCCGGACGTTTCGGATAGGCGGTGGACAGCCGATTCGACAACTCCGTTCGGAACTCGGTCCACTCCTCGTCGTCCAATGCAGCTCGGACCGGCCGCAGCGCTGTTCCGGTCACCCATTCCAGCACCGGGGCGTCGCCGCGCAACGCGTGCACGTAGGTCGTCTCCCAGGCGTCGACTTCGAGATCCGGATCGGCGAGCTCATCGGCGTACTCCAGAGGGCTGCGCACGACGTCGGAGTAGCGCAGCACGCCGTCGAGCTTCCCGCGCCAGCGCGGCTCCGACACGAGCTCGCGGATGGCGGCGTGCGACGGGGCGTCGAAGTTGCCGGGCACCTGGAAGGTGAACCAGGCGCCGCCGGGCAACTGCGACAACCAGCGGTGCAGCAGCTCGACGTGGTCCGGGATCCACTGCAGGACCGCGTTGCACAGCACGACATCGGTGTCCGGCTGCGGCTTCCAATCCCGCACGTCCTCCACGCGCGCCGGAACCCCTCGCGAACGCGCTTCGGCGACCATCGCCTCGGAGGAGTCCAGCGCCTCGACCTCGGCGCGCGGCCAGCGGCCGGTGAGCAGCGAGGTCAGGTTCCCCGCACCGCACCCGAGGTCGACGACCCGCCTGGGACTCTCGGCGCGGACTCTGGCGATCAGGTCGAAGGCCGGGCGATCGCGCTCGTCGCTGAAGGTCAGGTACTTGCCGGGATCCCACATGCCGCCACCTCCGCTAGCAGTACGCCCGTACCGTATACCGGTCGCGAGGGTCCCGTCGAGGGTGCGGAGGAAGGGCTCAGGCAGGCAGGTCGCGGGATTCCCGCAGGCGCTCCACCAGAGCCCCGGCCAACCGGTCGAGGGCCGGTTCATCGGTGCCCGGGTCGGGGCGGATCTGGAGCTCGATGCCGTTGCGGCCGGGAACCTTGCGCTGGAGGAACCACGCTCCGCCGCCCGGCAGGTCGCGGTGGTGGCGGGAGCGGATCGAGCGGTTGACCCGCTCGTGGACCACGTCCGGCAACCGCGTCTCTCCGGTCAGCACCAAGCGGCGGGGCTGCAGATCCCGCAGGAAGACCGCGCCGTCGATCCGCCGGGCCTCCTCGGCCTCGGTCACGGTGAGGACGCCGTTGCCCCAGGTGGCCTTGCTGACCAGGTGCCAGCCGATCCGCCGTCCTTCCGGGAGCCAGAGGCCGAGGTGGGTGGCCAGCACCGCGCCGTCCTCGCCGTCGGCCGCCGACAGGACCTGCTCGTCGACGTCGAGGCTGCCCGGGAAGTCCACCGGGACCTCGGCGGTTCCGCTCAACTTCGCCAGCAGTCTCTTGATCACAGGGTCGTTCCCATCGCCTGGTCCAGCAGTGCCTTGCGGTATCCCTCCAGGGCGACCATGTCGCCGAACAGGGCGTTGTACTCCTCCGCGTCCTCCAACGGCGACATCCGCTGGACCTTCGACTTGATGTCCGCGATCTGCCTGCTGACCAGGCGTTCCTGCAGCCGCGCGATGATCGCTCCCACGTAGCGCGGGTCGTCCTCGGTCGTCCACTCCAGCGCCTCGACCGCGAGCTGGGTGGACAACCGCGACGCGACCTGGCTCTCGCAGCGCTGCGAGACCGCGTCGACCAGCCCCGCGCCGCTCAAGCCCGAGGTCGTGCCACCGGCGGCCAGCAACGCCTTCTGCAACTCGGCGTAGACCGGCTCGGTGAAGGCCTCGGCGGGCAGCGAGTCGTAGAGCGGACCCGCCAGAGCCGGGACCTGCAGCGCGGCCTTGAGCGCTTCCCGCTGCAACCAGCGGGGGTCGTGCCTCGGCGGACGCGGCGGCAGCTCGACGTCCATGCCCAGCGACTGCTGGTTCTCCTCGCGGCGCGGTCGGCGCTGCTTGCGGACGGGAGCTCCTGAGCTCTCCCGGACCCGCTTGACCACCTGGTTCTCGTCGTTCCAGCCCGCCCACCAGGCGAGCCGGGCCGCGTAACCGTCGCGGCTGGCCGGGTCCTTGATCTGGGCGATCAGCGGGACCGTGCGCTTGAGGGCGGCGACGCGGCCGTCCACCGAGTCCAGGTCGTAGTCGGTGAGCAGGCTGCGGATCGCGAACTCGAACAGCGGCCTGCGCCGGGCCACCAGGTCGCGCACGGCGGCGTCGCCCTGAGCCTCGCGCAGCTCGCAGGGGTCCATGTTGTCCGGGGTGATCGCCACGTAGGTCTGGCCGGCGAACTGCTGCTCCCCGTCGAAGGCCTTCATCGCCGCCTTCTGCCCGGCCTCATCGCCGTCGAAGGTGAAGATGACCTCGCCGCGGAAGGCGTCGTCGTCCATCATCAGGCGCCGCAGCACCGAGATGTGCTCGTCGCCGAAGGCGGTGCCGCACGAGGCGACCGCGGTGGGCACACCGGCCAGGTGCATGGCCATCACGTCGGTGTAGCCCTCCACGACGACCGCCTGGCGGCGCTTGGCGATCTCGCGCTTGGCCAGGTCGATCCCGAACAGCACCTGCGACTTGTTGAAGATCGGCGTGGCGGAGGTGTTGACGTACTTGGCCTCGATCGGGTCGTCGTCGAAGATCCGCCGCGCACCGAAGCCGACCACGTCACCGCCGAGGTCCTTCAGCGGCCACAGCAGGCGCCGGTGGAAGCGGTCCATCGGGCCGCGCCTGCCCTCGCGCGACAAGCCGCACTTGATCAGTTCCTCGGCCTCGAAGCCCTTGTTGAGCAACAGCTTCGTCAGCTTGTCCCAGCCGCTGGGGGCGAATCCGCAGCCGAAGCGCTGAGCGGCGGCCTCGTCGAAGCCGCGCGTCGTCAGGTACTCGCGGGCCGGCTGGGCCTCGGGCGAGCGCAGCTGCTCGGCGTAGAACTCGGCGGCGATGCGGTGCGCCTCGACCATGCGCGCCCGGCTGCCGCGGTCGCGCTTGGGTCCCGGCGTGCCGCCCTCGTAGGTGAGCTGGAGACCGACCCGGTCGGCCAGCCGCTCCACCGATTCGACGAAGCCGAGGTGCTCCATCTTCATGATGAAGGCGATCGCGTCGCCGCCCTCGCCGCAGCCGAAGCAGTGGAAGGTGCCGTGGCTGGGGCGGACGTTGAACGACGGGGTCTTCTCGTCGTGGAACGGGCACAGGCCCTTCTGCGCGCCGCCGCCCGCGTTGCGCAGCGCGACGTACTCACCGACGACGTCGTCGATCCGGTTGCGATCGCGCACCTCGGCGATGTCGCTCTCCCGGATCCTCCCTGTCACGTCACCCAGTCTAGGGCCAACGAGATCGGCCACGACCGGGTGTCCGCCCGGTGCGGCAGAATCACTCCGGTGAGGCCTGACACCAGCACTCTCGCCGCCGAGTTCGACGGGCACCGAAGCCGTCTCATCGGTCTCGGCTACCGGCTGACCGGGCGGCTCGCCGACGCCGAGGACGCCGTGCAGGACTCGTGGCTCCGGCTGGTCGACACCGATCACGAGGAGATCCGCGACCTGGGCGGCTGGCTGACCACCGTGGTGAGCCGGCTGTGCCTGGACCGGATGCGCTCGGCTGCCGTGCGGCGCGAGAGCTACGTCGGACCCTGGCTGCCGGAACCGCTGGTGAGCGCGGTGGACGCGGATCCGGGCGACATCGTCTCCGGCCAGGAGGATCTGCGGATCGCGGCGATGCGGGTGCTCCACGAGCTGCCGCCGGACCAGCGGCTCGCGCTGGTGCTGCACGACGGGTTCGAGGTGCCGTTCGCCGAGATCGCCGAGGTGCTGGGCTGCAGCGTCCCCGCCGCGCGCCAGCACGCCTCCCGCGCGCGGCGGACGATGAGCGACGCCGCGCCCCCGGAGCGGGTCCCGATGCCCGAGCAGCAGCGGGCGCTGGAGGACTTCCTGACCGCGGTGGCGGCCAAGGACCTCGCCGCCCTCACCCGGCTGCTGCACCCGTCGGCCACCGTCTACGGCGACAGCGGCGGCAAGGCCCGCACCGCGCGGCGCCCGGTCGTCGGCGCCGAGAAGGTGGCGCGGTTCGCGGTCGGGCTCATCGACAAGTACGGCGCGGAACTGGTCGGCGACGTGCGCCCGGTCCTGATCAACGGCGATTTAGGAGTGCTGTTCCCCGGAATCCCGGAAGCAGGCCCCCGGGTGTTCACGCTGGCCGTCCGCGACGGACGACCAGCGGAGATCTTCGACATCGTCAACCCCGACAAGCTGACCCGCGTGGAGTTCTAGGGGCTGTTGAGGAGTGCGGCGGAGCCGCTGTTTCAGGTGTGGGACTCAGCCCGCACCGCCACGGGTTCTGATCGCCTTCGTGGCGAGTACGCCGGGACGCCTCGTATTGGCATACTCAAGGAGCGGCGCACGGAGACCACGAAGGCGATCAGGTTCCGCCACCCGCACCGCCAAGCAAAGCAATTCATCAACAGCTCCTAGGGCATCGGCACTCGGCAGGCCTCGCCGCTGGTGAAGCCCTGGGCGGTCAGACCCAGCGCGTGGTTGATGCGGGAGCGCTGGGTCTCGACGGCGATCATGTAGGTCAGCTCGACCACTCCCTTGTGACCGAGGCGTCGGTCGAGTTCGGCGACCTGCTCCTCGGTGACCTGCATGGGCTGTTCGGTCATCGCGTCGGCGTAGGCGATGACCAGCCGTTCGATCTCGGTGTACTTCTCCGAGGTGCGGTAGTCGTCGATCTCCTTGAGCCGGTCGATGTCCAGGCCCTCGTTGCGCTGCAGCATCGTGCCGAAGTCGACGCACCACGAGCAGCCGATCTTGGTGGCGGCCCGGTAGACGGCCAGTTCCCGCAGGTTCGCCGGCAGCGCCTTCGCAGCCTTCTCCAGCGCCAGCTCGGACACGCCCGAGGCCATCAGCAGGCCCTGGTGGTGGGCGACCACGGCCAGCGGGTCCAGCACCGCGCCGTAGCGGCGTTTCGAGAACCGGTAGGTGAGCCTGGTCAGCAGGTTGGCTTCGCTGGTGGGCACGCCCGGAATGCGCGGCATGTGCTCGCTCCCTCCTCGCCACCCCGGTTGTCGGGGTTCGTCACCGGATGACGAGAGAGGGCGCCGAAACGTGACAGATCAGCTCGGATCGGTGATGCGCGACAGGAAGTAGATCGCGCCGCTGTCGCGGTGGCGCACCAGGAACAGGAACGGGCGGTCCACCTCGACGCGCACCGGTTCCGGCTCCCGGACGATGGCGGTCAAGCGCATCATCATCGCGGTCGCCGCCGCTCCTTCCAGCCCTGCCTCGTCGACGTCGAGCACCGATTCGTGCAGCACCTGCGACACCCGCAGCGACCGGTCGGTCAGCGGCGTGAAGTCGGCGGCCGGGGTGAACAGGTCGCGCACTCCGAGGGAACCCAGCGGTTCGGTGAGCTCCGCACTCCCGGAAACCTTGAAGCGCGGCAGGAAGAGCTCGACCTTGCGCTGCTCCAGGGCTCCGAGCAGCCCGGACAGGCGCTCGGCGTCGAGCTGGGGCTCTGCCTCCGCCAGGTCGGCGTCGGGCAGTAGCACGACCGCCTCCGCTCCCCCTGCGGCCGGGATGCTGACCGCCTGCCAGCCGTCGGCGGACGCGTGGCCGAAGGTGCGCGCGGCCGTCATGGTGGGCACGTCCCGGTCGCCGCCCGGGGCGTGGAAGGGGCGCTCGGTCGTCTTGGCCGTCTCGAACGCCTCGCGCCAGGAGACCTTCAGGTACAGGGCGTTGACCAGGGCCGCGACGGTCTGCGGGTGGACGGCGCCGGTGGGCAGCAGCTCGGGGATGAGGTCGCGGGTGGTCTCGGCGACGTCGGCGTTGATCAGCTTGCGCGCGGCCTCCGGGTCGTCCTGGAACGGCGCGTTGCGCACCGCGCTGCCCGGCCAGTCCTGCAGCGCCAGCCGGTAGGACTCCTCGATCGGCAGGTCCGCGTGAGTCCAGAGGGTGTTGGCGACCGCCAGCACCGGTTGCTCGCCGGAACCGGCCGACAGCTCCGCTGCCCGGCCGAGCACCTCCAGCAGGCTCGCGGGCTCTTCGCGCAACGCGCCGACCAGCTCTTCACGGGTGCGCCCGCCGGTGGCCGTGGCCGCGAGCCCGAGCGCACTGCTCACCGAGTACGGCGACCAGCAGAACGTCTTCGCCGCTGGCGGAGCCAGCCTCGCGTGCAGGGCCAGGGTGAAGTCGAGGTGATCGTTCACGTCGGCAGGGCTCCGTTCCGCGTCGGGGAGGCTCGGGCTTGATCCCGAGTCTGCCAGAGCGCGGCGCCCCACCAGGGTCACGAACGACCCCGGCTTCTAGTGGCTGTGTATGAACTGCTTTGCGTGGCGGTGCGGGTAGCTGAACTGAGCGCCATCGTGGACTCCGTGCGCCGCTCCTTGAGTATGCCGATACGAGGCGTCCCGGCGTACTCGCCACGAAGGCGATCAGAACCCGCGGCGGTGCCAGCTGAGTCCCACACCTGAAACAGCGGCTCCGCCGCCTTCCTCAACAGCTTCTAGCCGACTCTCCCGTTCCGGTTCTGACACGTCCTCTGGCGAGCGCCCCGCGACATCAGGACGCCCGGAGTCCAGGAGACGTGTCAGGTACCAGCGGGCGGAACGACCGTCAGCGCAGCGATTCCTCGATGTCGCTCAGACCCATGAGGCGCAGCTCCTGGGCGATGTACTCGGCGGCGCGCTGGCCCGCGGGGTCCTGCCATCGGAGATCTTTGATCCAGTCGGCCAGGTTGTCCGCGTTCACGTACGGCTCGCCACCGACGACGAGCTTCTGGATGTAGTGCCGGTTGCGCATTCGGGGTCTCCTCGCGGCCCGGCGCCGGGGAACGACGGGCCGCCGCCGCTCGGCTCGGGGTGCCGAGCGGTACGGGGATCGGGGCACATGCCGCCGCGCCGGCAGGACCGCCGGACGACACTCTGGGTGAGGATTGTTCCCGACGATCCGAGATCCATTCACCCCCATTCGGATTAACGTCACAGGTTTTTGGACACGCTGTGTACATGCTGTTCGTGCCAGAACACAGCCTGCGCATCCGTCAGCGAGGCGACCTGGTCCAGAACCAGCCGATACCGGGATGAATCACCCGAAGCTCGCATCCAGGCATCGCGCATCACAGGATCCAGCGAACCGGGCGCGTTCGCGCTCAACGCCTCGACGAGTTCGGCCAGCTGCTCCCGCTGCCTCGCCTGCATCCGCCGCCGCTCGCCGTCGTGCAGCACGTAGCGCACGGCCATCGCCTTGAGCACCGTCACCTCCGCGACGGCCTTCTCCGGCAGCACCAGGTCAGCTCCGTACCGGGTGAGCCCGGAACCGAAGCGCGCGACCGTGCCGCCCACCGCGGCGGCCACGAAGCGGCCGACGAGCTCGCTGGTCAGCCGCTTGAGCGCGACCTGCGCGGACAAGGTCCCGTCGTGGTCGAGCGCGGCGGCCACCACCGGCCAGCGAGCCAGCTCCTCGGCGGCGTGCTCCAGCAGCGCCGTCTCGCCGCGGCGCAGGAAGCGCTCATCGGCCAGCTTCGCGATCTGCGCCCTCTCCTGCGGATCGGTCAGCGCGCGCAACGAGATCCGGCCGGAGATGACCGCGTCCTCGACGTCGTGCACCGAGTAGGCCACGTCGTCGGCCCAGTCCATGATCTGCGCCTCGAGGCAGCGCCTGCCCTCCGGCGCCCCCTCGCGCAGCCACTCGAAGACCTCCAGGTCGTCCTCGTAGGCGCCGAACTTGCTCTCGCCCGGGCGCTTGGGCCACGGGTACTTCGTGGCCGCGTCCAAGCAGGCACGGGTCAGGTTCAGGCCGCGCCCGATCTCGCCGGAATCGGTGACCTTCGGCTCCAGCCTGGACAGGATCCGCAGCGTCTGCGCGTTGCCCTCGAACCCGCCGCACCCGGTCGCCAGCTCGTTGAGCGCCCGCTCGCCGTTGTGCCCGAACGGCGGGTGGCCGATGTCGTGCGCGAGCCCGGCCGTGTCCACCAGGTCCGGGTCCGCGCCCAGCGCGGTGGCGATGCCGCGGCCGATCTGCGCGACCTCCAGCGAGTGCGTCAGCCGGGTGCGCGGCACGTCGCGGCCCTCGTTCGGCCCCATCACCTGGGTCTTGCCCGCGAGCCGGCGCAGCGCGGCGGAGTGCAGCACGCGGGCGCGGTCGCGCGCGAACGGGCTGCGGTCGTCGGGGTGCGCCGCCGCGGCCTCCTTCGGTGCTTCCGAGTGCAGCCGCCGCAGGTCGTGCTCGCCATAGCCGGCCAGGTTCGCGGAACTCATCGGACGAGGCTAAGCCCCGGAGATGACATCTCCACGCCACGACCCGGAGAACGAGGCCAACCGAGAGCGAACAGCACCGTCGAGACCACCCCACTCGGCACTTCCCAGTTTTAGTCATAACTGAGCCGACATTTCGGACATGATCATGGCTCGGTTTGGACTAAAACTGGGAGCTGCCGAGGACAGCGTCGCGCGGGGGCGGAGGTCGGAGCGGCGGTTAGCCGAGGCCGTCGCCGTTGAGCTCCGATGGGGCGTGGGTGAGGCGGTAGAACAGCAGAGCACCCGTCTCGCGGACGATGTACTTCATCTGGATCTCGCGGGTCTGCACGACCGGACCAGAGCGAGCCGGGGACGCCCAGGCTTCGAGTCCCATGTCGTTGGCCATCGTCCGAGCTCGCAGCGAGTGCCAGGGGTCGCTGACGATCAGCGCGCTGTCCCAGCGGCGCTGGTCGGACAGGTCCGAAACCGCCTGCATGCTGCCGAGGGTGTCGGTGCCGACGTCGACCTCGACGATCTTGTCGCGCGGCACGCCGTTCTCCACCAGCCAGTTCTTGCCCGCCTGGGCCTCGGTGTAGGCGTCACCGGCCTTGCGGCCGCCGACGGTGACGATGTAATCGGTCAGCCCGTCCTCGTAGAGCCCCAAGGCCTGCACCAAGCGCGCTTCGAGCACGTCGGACGGCTTGCCGTGGTACTGCGCGGCTCCCAGCACCACCACGATGTCCACCGGCTGCCGATCGTCCGCGCGCGCCTCCTGCCACACGCGGACCGCGGTGCCGCCGACCACGAGGATCGCCACCAGCAACACGCCGACGAGGGCGCGGGAGAGGATGCGACCGGTCCGCGACCGGTGGGCGGGATGATGTGCGCTCACTCAGGCATCCTCGCAGATGGCCGACCGGCCGCCACCGGGCCGGGCCCGCCTCGAAAACGCGCCCGGTGAACCGGTGTTCCGCATCAGCTTCAGCAGCCGATCAGCCTGGCGCCGAGGTACTCCTCGAGCTTGTCGATGGCCACGCGCTCCTGGCTCATCGTGTCCCGCTCGCGCACCGTGACGGCGTGGTCGGACAGGCTGTCGAAGTCGACCGTCACGCAGAACGGCGTGCCGATCTCGTCCTGGCGCCGGTAGCGGCGGCCGATCGCACCCGCGTCGTCGAAGTCGACGTTCCAGTTGCGGCGCAGCAGCGCCGCCACGTCGCGGGCCTTCGGCGAGAGGTCGGCGTTGCGCGACAGCGGGAGCACAGCGGCCTTGACCGGGGCGAGCCGCCGGTCGAGCTTGAGCACGACGCGCTTGTCGACCCCGCCCTTGGCGTTGGGCGCCTCGTCCTCGGTGTAGGCGTCGATCAGGAACGCCATCATCGGGCGTCCCACACCGGCCGCCGGCTCGATCACGTACGGGCGGTAGCGGGAGTTGCTGGCCTGGTCGAAGTAGGTCAGGTCCACACCCGAGTGGTTGGAGTGCGTGGTGAGGTCGAAGTCGGTGCGGTTGGCGATGCCCTCCAGCTCGCCCCACTCCTGCCCGCCGAAGCGGAACCGGTACTCGATGTCGACCGTCCGCTTCGAGTAGTGCGACAGCTTGTCGGTCGGGTGCTCGTACTCCCGGAGGTTGCCCGCGTCCACGCCCAGCCCGGTGTACCAGCGCATCCGCTGGTCGATCCAGTACTGATGCCACTGCTCGTCCTCGCCGGGCTCGACGAAGAACTCCATCTCCATCTGCTCGAACTCGCGGGTGCGGAAGATGAAGTTGCCCGGCGTGATCTCGTTGCGGAAGCTCTTGCCGATCTGGCCGATGCCGAAGGGCGGCTTCTTGCGCGCGGTGGTCATCACGTTGGCGAAGTTGACGAAGATGCCCTGCGCCGTCTCGGGCCGCAGGTAGTGCAAACCCTCTTCGGACTCCACCGCGCCCAGGTGGGTCTTGAGCATCATGTTGAACTCGCGCGGCTCGGTGTACTGGCCGCGGTTGCCGCAGTTCGGGCACGGGACGTCCGACAGGTCGTCCTCGGTGACCTCCTTGCCGGTGCGCTCGGAGTACTCCTCGGCGAGCTGGTCGGCGCGGAAGCGGCGGTGGCAGGAGGTGCACTCCACCAGCGGGTCGTGGAAGGCACCGACGTGACCCGAGGCCTCCCAGACCTGGCGGGGAAGGATCACCGAGGAGTCCAGGCCGACGACGTCGTCGCGGCCCTGCACCATGAACTTCCACCACTGGCGCTTGATGTTGTCCTTGAGCTCGACGCCGAGCGGTCCGTAGTCCCACGCCGACCGGGTACCGCCGTAGATCTCGCCGGACGGGAAGACGAATCCGCGGCGTTTGCAGAGACTGACGATCGTGTCGATCTGGTCGGCGGGCACGTTGCACTCCGGGAGAATTCACTGGAAACACGTCGAACCAGCTGGTCGAGCTGGAGTTTCCCAGCGTACCGATGGCGCAGCGCACGCGTTCGGCCTGGGCCGTGAGCGTTGCGGGGCCGTCCGCTCGCCGCGGGTGACCGCGTCGGCATCGACCGATCGGGGAGCTCACCGGCTACCCGTAGGATGGTGCGCGTGGAACGTCATGGCGTGGCCCCCGACCAGAGCAGCGCTCCGCGTCCGGATCGGCCTGAGGACCACGTCCACTCGCCGGACCGCGACGTGCGGCCGGTGCAGGTGCGCGACCAGCGGGTCCTGCACGACGCCGGTGAGCTGCTGCGGGCGCTGGCCGCGCCGGTGCGCATCGCCATCGTGCTGCAGCTGCGCACGTCGGAGCGTTGCGTGCACGAGCTGGTGGACGCCCTCGGCGTGGCGCAGCCGCTGATCAGCCAGCACCTGCGGGTGCTGAAGTCGGCGGGCGTGGTCTGCGGCGAGCGTCACGGCCGGGAGGTCATGTACCGACTGGTCGACGAGCACCTGGCGCATATCGTGGTGGATGCCGCGGCGCACGCCGAGGAGATCGCCCGCGAACGGGCGGGCAGCGACGCGAACGACGGCGGACGGGAGACGGAGACAGCGTGACCACCGGCCAGGAGCCCAGCGTGGGCGTACCGGGACTGCGGGCCACCAAGCAGCGGGCCGCGGTGTCGCAGCTGCTTGACCAGGTCAACGACTTCCGCTCGGCCCAGGAGCTGCACGAGGAGCTGCGGCGTCAGGGCGAGGGGATCGGTCTGACGACCGTCTACCGGACGCTGCAGACGCTCGCCGACGCCGGTGAGGTCGACGTGTTGCGCACCCCCTCGGGCGAGGCCGTCTACCGCCGGTGCTCGAGCCACCACCACCATCACCTGCTGTGCAGGCATTGCGGTCGCACCGTCGAGGTCGCCGATCCGCCGGTGGAGAACTGGGCCGAGCGCATCGGGCAGGAGCACGGCTTCTCCGACGTCAGCCACACCGTGGAGATCATCGGGACCTGCCCGGACTGCTCCGCGAAGGGCCTCTAGAACTCGTAGGTGTCCGGTGGAGCGGGAATCGTCGTGATCGCCAGCGGATCGACGGTGGGCACGTAGTCGTTGGCCTCGGTCGCCGTCCCCGGGCGGAGACGTGCGGTGATCTCGACCCAGGTGTCGGCGGGCAGCTCCTCCGCGCGCGGGCTGGCGAGGTCGACCTTGACCGGGGTCGCGTCCGCGGCGCAGCAGCTGATCCGCATCCTGACCAGCTGCGTCGTCTCCGGCGTCGGGTGGACGACGAAGCCCCGCAGCCGGACGTCGCGGTGGTTCAGCGCACCGGAGTCGTCCCAGACCACGCGGGTCAGGAACTCCGACATGCTCAGCACCGGTGCCTGACCTGGCGGCAGCGGTGGGAACCGGGCTTGGCTGGGGGCCGCAGGCGCGGCGGCGGCGCGATCGCGGGTGACCGAGTCCGAGCCCAGTGCGGGCGGGGCGATCAGGAAGATCGCCAGCACCGGCAGCAGCAGCATCCACGGACTGCGGGTGCCGTGCTCGTGCTCGTCCACGGCACGCCCGGCGCGGATGTCGCGCACGATGGCGAAGGCTGCCAGCGCGACCATCACCAGCCCGGCGACGATCAACCACGGCTGCAACGAGGGCTTGACGTAGCGCAGGTAACCGCCGGTCAGCGAGATCTTCAGCAGTGCACCGCCGAGCAGCACCAGCAGGATGTTCTGGGTCTCCCGCCGCATCACGCACCTCCCAGCAGCACGGCGCCGACCGCGCTCGCGCATCCGATCGCGACCAGGAACGTCGCCGGCGCGAAGCGCGCGGCGAAGCGACGGCCGAAGGCACCGGACTGCATCGCGATCAGCTTGAGATCGACCGCGGGTCCGACCACCAGGAACACCAGCTTGGGCAGCAACGGCAGCCCCGGCATGGAGGCGACCACGAACGCGTCGGCCTCGCTGCACAGCGCCAGCACCACCGCCAGCAGGGCCATCACCAGCACGCCGAGCAGGAGCTGACCGCCCAGCGTCTCCAGCCACTCAGCGGGCACCAGCACGTTGAACACCGCCGAGGTCAGCCCGCCGAGCACCAGGAATCCGCCGGCTTCCACCAGGTCGTGGCGCGCGGACTCGGCGAACACCGCCCACCTGCCGCCTCCGGTCTGGTGCGACTCGACGCGCCGCAGCGCTCTCTCGGCCAGCCACTCGGCCCGGCCGAGTCGCGACCACAGCCAGCCCATCACGCACGCGGTCAGCAGCGACCCCAGGAAGCGGGCCGGGACCATCCACAGGTCGCCGGGGAACGCCACGGCCGTGGAGACCAGGACGACCGGGTTCACCGCTGGAGCGGCCAACAGGAACGCGAGCGCGGCCGAGGGAGCGATGCCCTGCTGCATCAGCCGTCGCGCGACCGGCACCGAGGCGCACTCGCACCCCGGCAACGCCACACCGGCGAGTCCGGCGACCGGCACGGCCGCGCCCTCCCGCACCGGCAGGGCGCGACGCAGGACACCGGGCGGCACGAACGCCGCGATCAGCCCGCTGACCAGAACGCCGAACACCAGGAACGGCATGGCCTGCACGCACACCGCCACGAACACCGTCGAGCCGGTGCGCAGCGCGGGCACGTCCAGGATCGCGGTCAACTTCGGCTGGAAGAGCACGGCGAGAACCAGCACCCCGCACATCACCTCCAACGAGGTGATCGCGGGACGGCGCGTCCGCTGCGGCTCGACGATCTCGGTCACGAGCGCAATCGTGCCAGCACCGCGGGGGCGCCGTTCGTCACGTGCGCGCCCCAGCGGCGAAACCGCAGTTCAGATCGGGTCCCAACACACCGGCACATCACCCGGGCGGGTGTGACGCGGTTGTGGCCATCACTGGACCGACTCGATCACGTCCAGTCATGGCCATAACCGCGGGCGAGAACCGGCGAGCTGGATCAGATCGAGCCCTCGGACTCGGCGAGCAGCTCCGAGCGCAGCTGCGACGCCGTGGCGACGACCAGCATCAGCAGGGTGCCCAGCGGCGCCGGGTCCATGCCCTCCGCCGGGAACGCGTAGCGCAGGGTCACGTCCACACCGCGCTCGGTGCGGACCACGCCCAGCGTGCCGAAAAGGCCCTGGCCGGCTCGTTCCGCGACCGACTGCGCCAGCTCGTCACCGGCGGGCAGGTCCCACGCCACGACGCAGGTCAGGCTGAGCACCGTGAGGCCCTCGGCCAGCTGCATCGCCTGAACCGCGCACGGCACCTCGGAGTGCCGGAACGTCAGCGCACCGTCGTCGTCGACGTGCACGTCGTGGTAGTTCTCGAGCGCTTCCTTCGCCGCGGTCATCAACCGCGCGGTGGTTGCGGCCTCTTGGGTCATCAATTAGCCCTCCTGGGCCGACGTGGCTGTCGCCGACCGATCGATTGCGCCGCCGAAGCGGCGGTCCCGGCGCGCGTACTGCTCGCACGCCTGCCAGAAGTGCGTGCGATCGACGTCGGGGAACAGCGTGTCCTGGAAGACCATCTCGGCGTAGGCCGACTGCCAGAGCAGGAAGTTCGACGTCCGCTGCTCACCCGACGGCCGGATGAACAGGTCCACGTCCGGCATCTCCGGCTGGTAGGTGTACTTGGCGATCGTGCGCTCGTCCACCCGTTCCGGGTTGATCTTCCCGGCGGCCGCCAGTCGCGCGATCTCCCGCGCGGCGTCACCGACCTCCGCCCGACCACCGTAGTTCACGCACATCGTGAGGTTGAGGACTTCGTTGCCAGCGGTTCGAACCTCGGCGGCCTGCAAGGTGTTGACCACGCTCCGCCACAGCTTCGGCTTGCGGCCCGACCAGCGCACGCGCACGCCCATCTCGTCGAGCTCGTCGACGCGCCGGGCGATCACGTCCCGGTTGAAGCCCATCAGGAAGCGCACCTCCTCGGGACTGCGCTTCCAGTTCTCCGTGGAGAACGCGTACAGCGAAAGCCACTTCACGCCGAGCTCGATGGCTCCCTTGGCCAGTTCGAGCACCACGGCCTCGCCGCGCTTGTGGCCCTCGACGCGCGGCAGCCCGCGCTCGTTGGCCCAGCGACCGTTGCCGTCCATCACCACCGCGACGTGGTTGGGCACGAACTCCGCCGGCAACGCCGGTGGCTTGGCCCCCGAGGAGAGCGGCTCAGGTGCCCGAACGGTCGGGTCGTCCTTGCCTCGCCCACGGCGTCGCAACATATCCAGGTTCTCCTTCGGCGTGCTCGACGTGCGCGGCCATTGTCCCCGTCGAGCTCGATCATCAGTTCAGCGGCTGCCCGCTCTCGCCCTCCGCGGCCCCGACCAGCGCCGCTTCCGAGGCCCGTTCGCGGATCAGCTCGGGCACGGTCCGCTCCACCAGCGGCAGGGACCGCAACTGCCGCTCCATGTACCACTGCAGGTGCGCGGCGACCAGGCCGCTGGCCTCCCGGCGGATGGGGCCGGCAGCTGCCTCGGCGGCGTCCCAGTCACCGTGCAGCATCGCCTCCATCAGCGGCAACGTCAGCGCGGACGGCCGGACCGACCCGGCGGGCCTGCACGTCGGGCATACCGCTCCCCCGGCCTGCACGTTGAACGCCGCGTGCGGTCCCGCCTGACCGCACCGGGCGCACTCGACCAGCGCGGGCGCCCAGCCGGCGAAGGACATCGCCCGCAGCAGGAAGGCGTCGAGCACCTGGGAGGAGTCGCGGTCCCGGCCGGACAGGGCGCGCAGCGCACCGACCGCGAGCAGGTAGAGGCGCAGCACCGGCTCGCCTTCCTCGGCGGCCAGCCGGTCGACGGTCTCCAGCACCGCGCAGGCCGCGGTGTAGCGCTGGTAGTCCTCGACGATCTGCACGCCGAAGGCGTCGACGGTCTGCACCTGGGTGATGACGTCGAGCGTGCGGCCGGTGTAGAGCTGCACGTCGACGTGGCAGAACGGCTCGACCCGCGCGCCGAAGCGGGAGGTCGTGCGGCGAACGCCCTTGGCGACCGCACGCACCTTGCCGTAGCGCCGGGTCAACAGCGTGATGATCCGGTCCGCCTCGCCCAGCTTCTGCACCCGCAGCACGACCGCGGTATCCCGGTAGAGGCTCACCGGTCCATTTTCGCACTTCGGCCCGACGAGGGGACCGGATGTCCTCCCGCCGCGGGTTCGCCGGCGCCTTCGTGGCAAGTGCGCCGGGGGACGTCGTGTGGGTGGGGTGGGGAAGTTTTCATGAAAACTTCCCCACCCCACCCACACGACGGGCATCAGGTTCCGTCACCCGCACCGGCACGCAGAACAACTCCTAGAGGCGGAGCGCCGGGACGGTGTTGCGGAGCAGGACCCAGGCAGCGGTCACCGCCAGCGCGACCTGGGGCGTCCAGCGCCACCGGGTCCAGGTCGGCAGTCCGCGGCCGAAGCGGCCGGCGACCCACGCCACCCAGGCCCAGGCCAGCAGCGGGAGGAACAGCAGGGCGAGGGCGTTGTAGTGCAGGGCCGCGGGCAGGTCGCCGTGCAGCAGGCTGAACAGCATCCGGGTACCACCGCATCCCGGGCAGTCGAACCCGGTCAGCAGCTTGATCGGGCACGGCGGCAGCGGAAACCCCGATTCCGAGGCGGGATTCGCCGCCAGCACGAGTGCTGCTCCCGCGCAGCCGACGAGGACCGTCGTCGCGGGCAACCGCACCCGGTGGAGAAAAGACGATGCCGGTGCGGGTCGTCCCGCACCGGCATCGACATCAGTCAAGGTTCACCACTGCTGCGGCGGCTGACCGAAGCCGGGCTGCTGCGGCGGCTGGCCGTAACCGGGCTGCTGCGGGGGCTGGAAACCGCCCGGGGCCTGCGGCGGCTGCGGGCCCTGGGGCGTCTCCGGGACGGTGACCACGACGGTCTTCATGATCTTGTCCGCCCAGGTCTGCTTCTTCTCGTCCCAGGTCGGCGACAGCCAGCCGATGGGCAGACCGCAGATCGCCGAGTCGACGACGTGGCAGATCTGGCGCAGGAAGGCGCTGCCGAAACCGATGGGCTGACCGGTGAACTCGCTGACCGTCTTGATCTTGGCGACCTTCTGGCCCAGCGTCTGGCCGGTCGTACCGCGCCGGTAGGCCGTGTTCCAGATGGTGAACACGGCTACGCCGATGTAGAGCACGCCGGCGATGATCGCGACGGTGATGCCCGCCGTCGCCACCGAGTCCGAATCACCGGAGCTGGCGGCGCCACTGAGGACCACGCCGGAGATGATGTACATGACGACGACGACGGCCATCGGAATCGCGCCGTCGATCAGGTAGCCGAGCGCACGGGTGCCCCACTCGGCCAGCTGCCCGGCCGGGTGCGCGCCCGGCGCCCCGTAGGGCTGCGGCGGGTACTGCTGCGGGTAGCCCGGCTGCTGGCCGTACGGCTGCTGGGGCTGGGGCCCCGACGGGGGGCCGAAGGGCTGCTGAGGCTGCGGGCCCGAAGGCGGGCCGCCGTAGGGCTGCTGCGGACCGGACGGCGGGCCGCCGTAGGGGTAGTTCACGACAGAGTCCTTCTCCACGGTTTTTCGGAAGTTTCCGGCCCGCTGCGAGGCCGACCGGAAACGTAACTCAGACGTTCGACCGTCGTGGGTGGTTCCGGGAAACCGACGTGGAAAAAGTGATCAGAACCCCAGTTTGCGGAGCTGCTTGGGATCGCGCTGCCAGTCCTTGGCGATCTTGACGTGCAGATCGAGGTAGATCTTGCTGCCCAGCAGCGCCTGGATCTGCCTGCGCGCCTGAGAACCCACCTCACGCAGGCGTTCTCCGCCCCGGCCGATGACGATCGCCTTCTGGCTGGAGCGCTCGACGTAGATCAGCGCGTGCACGTCGATCAGGTCGTCACGGCCTTCGCGCGGGTTCATCTCCTCGACGGTGACCGCCAGCGAGTGCGGGAGTTCGTCGCGCACGCCCTCGAGCGCGGCCTCGCGGATCAGCTCGGCGATCAGCGTCGACTCCGGCTCGTCGGTCAGCTCGCCGTCCGGGTAGAGCTGCGGGCCTTCGGGCATCTGCGAGACGAGCACGTCGGAGAGCTCGTCGACCTGGAAGGAGTCCTTGGCCGAAACCGGGATCAGCTCGGCGAAATCCATCACGTCCTGCAGCGCCAGCAGCTGCTCGGCCACCTGCTGCTTGGGAACGAGGTCGGTCTTGGTGACGATGCCGACCACGGGGGTGCGGCGAGCGACCTTCTTGAGCTGCTCGGCGATGAACCGGTCTCCGGGACCGACCTTCTCGTCAGCGGGCACGCACAGGCCGACGACGTCCACTTCGGACCAGGTCTCGTAGACCAGGTCGTTGAGCCTGCGGCCGAGCAGCGTGCGCGGGCGGTGCAGTCCGGGGGTGTCGACGATGATCAGCTGCGCATCGGGGCGGTGCACGATGCCGCGGATCGCGTGCCGGGTCGTCTGGGGCTTGCTGGAGGTGATCGCCACCTTCGTTCCGACCAGTCGATTCGTCAGCGTCGACTTGCCGGCGTTGGGTCGGCCGACGAAGCAGGCGAATCCGGAACGGTGGGCATCTTCGGAGGTCACCGCCCCATTGTGACGTCTCCCCGTCCCGGCCTGCTCACCACCCACCGCACGGCCCGGCCGGGGCGCCTCGACCGGATCTCCACGAAAAATCGGGACCCGGTTCTCCGCGGAGCTCCGGGTCCCGAATGCCGTTGGAGTGCGTCAGTCGGCGATGAGGCCCCGGATCTCGCCCTTGCCGTCGGCGCGCAGGACCGGTGCGTTCTTGGTCATGTCGTGAGCAGCGGCGACCGAGGCGTGGTCGAGGGCATCCGCGTCGGTGACGACCGCGGCGGCCTCGAGGCCCTCGGCTCCGCTGGAGACCGCTGCGGCCACCGCCGCCTGCAAGGCCGTGAGGCTCAGGGAGGGCAGGGCGATCGTGGTGGCCGCGTACGTGCGGCCATCGGTGTCGCGGACCGCGGCTCCTTCAGCGGCGCCGTTGCGGGCCCGGGAGGAACGCGCGAGCGTGACGATCTTGGCGTCCTCCGGGTCGAGCTCCTGCGGTGCCGCCTTCTCGACGTGCTCAGCCACGGCTGCTGCTCCCCTCCTGGTCGGCACCGCGCAGCGGTGCTGGGTCGGTGTTCACCCGGTGGACGAGCAGCGCGTTGATGCGAATCCGCCCCCGGTGGTCCTTGCCGCCCTCGGCGCGCAGCCGCAGTCCGGCGATCTCGGTTTCGGCGCCCGGCAGCGGAACCCGGCCCAGCCGCTGCGCCAGCAGCCCGCCGACCGTCTCCACGTCGGAGTCGTCGAGCTCGACGTCGAACAGCTCGCCCAGGTCCTCGACCGGGAGCCGGGAGCTGACCCGCACGACGCCGTCGTCGAGGTGCTCGACCGGGCGGTGCTCCTCGCGGTCGGACTCGTCGGTGATCTCCCCGACGATCTCCTCCACGATGTCCTCGATGGTCAGCAGGCCCGCGGTGCCGCCGTACTCGTCGACCGCGATGGCCAGGTGCTCGCGGGAGATCTGCATCTCGCGCAGCAGCTCGTCGAGCCGCTTCATGTCCGGCACGAAGGTGGCGGGCCGCATCAGCTCTTCCACGGCCGGCCCGGAGGCGGTGGTCGACTCCAGCACGATCCGGGTGAGGTCCTTGAGCGTCACCAGTCCCACGATGTCGTCGACGCTGTCACCGATCACCGGGATCCGGGAGAGCCCCGAGCGCAGGCACAGGGCGAGCGCCTGCCGGGCGGACTTGTCGTGCTCGATCCAGATGATCTCGGTGCGCGGCACCATCACCTCGCGCGCGAGGGTGTCGCCGAGCTCGAAGACCGAGTGGATCATCTCCCGCTCGCCGGCGGCCACGACACCGCGCTCACCTGCGAGGTCGACCAGCTCGCGCAGCTCGACCTCGGTGGAGAACGGTCCCTCGCGGAACCCCTTGCCGGGGGTGATCATGTTGCCGATCAGGATCAGCAGCCTGGTCAGCGGGTTCAGCAGCCGGGCCAGCACGCGGACGGGAGCGGCGACCTTCAGGCCGATGCTGTACGGGTGCTGACGGCCGAGCGTGCGCGGGCCGACGCCGACTAGCACGTACGAGGCCACCAGCATGATCAGCACCGCGATGACCAGCGCCCAGGTCTCCGAATCCGCGATCCGCAGCGCCATGACCGTGACCAGCACGGTCGCGCCCATCTCGCAGGTGAGCCGGAGCAGGAGCAGCAGGTTGACGTGCCGGGGCCGGTCGCCGAGCAGCAGGACGAGCTGCTTGGCCCCGCTGCGGCCCTGGCGGGCCAGATCTTCGGCGCGCGCGTGCGATGCCACCGTGATGGCCGCTTCCGAGGCTGCGAACACCCCGGCTGCGAGCACCAGCAGCACCGCGAGCACGAGGAACGCGGTGGAACCGGCCAACGCCACTCCCCTAGTTCGCCGGAGCCGGGCCGGTGCCCGGCTCGTCGTCCAGACCGACCGCGCCGAGGACCTTGTCGTCCGCGCTGCGCTGCGCCTTCGTCCGCTCGGCGTCGTCCCGCGCCTCGCGGTACTCGGCCAGGATCCGGTTCTGCAGCCCGAACATCTCGCGCTCCTCCTCCGGCTCGGCGTGGTCGTAGCCGAGCAGGTGCAGGACGCCGTGCACGGTCAGCAGGTGCAGCTCGTCGAGAGTGCTGTGACCGGCCTTCTTCGCCTGGTCCCTGGCGAACGCCGGGCAGAGCACGATGTCGCCGAGCAGCGCAGGGCCGGAACCGGCCGAGTCGGGGCGGCGGGCCGAGTCGTACTCGTCCATCGGGAAGGACATCACGTCGGTCGGACCGGGCAGGTCCATCCAGCGCTCGTGCAGGTCGGCCATGACGTCGAGGTCCACCAGCACGATGGACAGCTCGGCGAGCTGGCTGACGCTCATCTTGTCGAGCGCGAAGCGGGCCACCGAGACGATCGTCTCCTCGGGAACCGCGACGCCGGATTCATTGGCGATCTCGATGGTCATGCTGGTCCTCGTCGCTGGCCGTTGCGCCGTCCGTCGTGCTGGTCGGCATCGTTGTGCGCGTGCCAGCGGTCGTATGCGTTGACGATGTCGGTGACCAGCCGGTGCCGCACCACGTCGTGGCTGTCCAGCTGGGAGAAGTGCACGTCGTCGACGCCGTCGAGGATCTCCTGCACCATCTTCAGGCCGCTGCGCTGACCACCGGGAAGGTCGATCTGGGTGACGTCGCCGGTGACCACGATCTTGGAGCCGAAGCCCAGCCGGGTCAGGAACATCTTCATCTGCTCGGGCGTGGTGTTCTGCGCCTCGTCCAGGATGACGAAGGAGTCGTTGAGCGTCCGGCCCCGCATGAACGCCAGCGGGGCGATCTCGATCGTCCCGGCCTGGGTCAGGCGCGGCACCGACTCCGGGTCGACCATGTCGTGCAACGCGTCGTAGAGCGGCCGCAGGTACGGGTCGATCTTCTCGTAGAGGGTGCCCGGCAGGAAGCCCAGCCGCTCACCGGCCTCGACTGCGGGGCGGGTCAGGATGATCCGGTTGACCCGCTTGGCCTGCAGCGCCTGCACGGCCTTCGCCATCGCCAGGTAGGTCTTGCCGGTACCGGCGGGGCCGATGCCGAAGACCACGGTGTTGTTGTCGATGGCGTCGACGTAGTGCTTCTGGTTGAGCGTCTTGGGGCGGATGGTGCGCCCGCGACGGGACACGATGTCCAGGCTGAGCACGTCGGCCGGGGACTCGTTGTCGTCGGCCGAGAGCATCCCCACGCTGCGGCGCACGACGTCGGGACCGATCTGACCGCCCTTGCTGATCAGCGAGATCAGCTCGGCGAACACCCGTTCCGCGAACGCGACCTCGGCAGGTTCCCCGGAGAGAGTCACCTCGTTGCCCCGGACATGGACGTCGGCGGTGAGCAGGTCCTCGATCACCCGCAGGTTCTCGTCCCGGCTCCCCACCAGCGGCAGGACGACGTCGTCGGGGACGTTCACCTTGGACTGAGCCGTTGCGGTCTGCGACTGCTCTCCGGACTGGGCGGCGGCGCCACCCACAGCGAAACCGGCCACGTAGTTCGGGCCTACCTTCTGCGCGTTGCGCGCTGGTCGTTCGGTCAGTGCTCCCTGGCATCGATGGTAGTCGAAGGGAGCAAACGGGTTCGTGACCTGCTCCCCCGGACCCGCCGGTCAGCCCATGAGCGGACCGCCCGTCATGCCACCGAGCCATTCGCCGCCGAGCAGGTGCAGGTGGACGTGGAAGATCGTCTGCCCGGCGTCGGCGTTGGTGTTGAACAACAACCGGTATCCGGACTCGACGATTCCCTCCGCCTGGGCGATCTCGTGCGCGGTGCTGATCAGCTCCGCCAGCAGCGCGGGGTCCGCGACCGCCAGTTCCGAGGCGTTGCGGTAGCGCTCCTTGGGGATGACCAGGACGTGCGTCGGGGCCTGCGGGTTGATGTCGCGGATCGCGATGACCCGCTCGTTCTCCCGCACGATGTCGGCCGGGATCTCCCGCGCGATGATGCGCAGGAACAGCTCCTTCTCCTCGCTCATGCCCGAAGGCTAGCCGAAGTGGATGTTGGAGCCGGGAGCGGAACGGCCGCGCGACGACCTCCTGGGGGTGCTGCGCCGCAACCGGGGCTGGGGGGATGCTCCACTTGCGGCGCAGCGCTCGCCGGGCCAAGGGGGGAGGTGCCCGGCGAGAGCGGAGAACCCGATGCCCGTGCGACATCGGTGACGACGTTGCCCGTCGCACTCGCGCAAGCACTGAGCGTATCGCTCGTTCGACCGATCGCGCCACGCGATCGGATGAAGTTCTCGATCTTGGTCACCAAGGGTGTTAGGACCAGCGGGTGGTGACGGCTCCCAGCGCCCCCAGCGCCACGGCCGCGGCCGTGGAAGCCCGCAGCACGGTGTGCCCCAGGCGGGTGACCTGAGCTCCGGCATCGCGCAAGGCCGCCAGCTCGTCGTCGGAGATGCCGCCCTCCGGTCCCACGACCAGCAGCACCTCGCCCGAGATGGGGAGATCGACCGCCGTGAGCGGTCCGGACGCCGACTCGTGCAGGACCAGCGCGACGTCGGCCTCGGCGACGAGCTGGGCGAGCTGCTTGGTGCTGACCGGCTCGGCGACCTCGGGCGTCCAGGCGCGGCGGGCCTGCTTGGCCGCCGCGGCCGCGGTGCTGCGCCAGCGGGCCAGGGCCTTGGCCCCGCGCGGCCCGTCGTCCCACTTGGCCACGCAGCGGGCCGCGCGCCAGGGCACGACCGCGTCCACGCCGGCCTCGGTGGCGAGCTCGACCGCGAGTTCCCCGCGATCGCCCTTGACCAGGGCCTGAGCGACCCGGACGCGCAGCTCGGGCTGCGGTTCGCGCCACGTCTCCGACACCGTCAGGCGCAGCGAGTCGCGCTCGGCGACGTCGACGACGCAGCGCGCCAGGCCGCCCTGCGCGTCGGCGAGCAGCAACTGCTCACCGGCGCGCAGGCGGCGCACGGTCGCGGCGTGCTTGCCCTCGGGACCGTCCAGCGTGGCGGGCCCGACGGCGGGCAGCCGTTCCACCGAGAAGACCGGCAGCGACACGGGCTACCTCAGCGGTGCCCGAAGGAGCGGAACCGCGAGAACAGGCCCTGCCTGCCGTTGCCGTTGGCGGTCACGGTCGGCTCGGGCTGCTCCTCGCCGCGCAGCTTGGCCAGGTCGCGCAGCAGCTCCGACTGGGTGTCGTCGAGGTTCGTCGGAACCACGACGTCCAGGTGGATGTGCAGGTCGCCGTGGCCGCTGACCTTGCCGTTGGAGCGCAGCTTGGGCAGCCCGCGACCGGTGATCACGTGCTCGGTCCCCGGCTGGGTCCCGGCCTCGACGGCGATCTCCTCGCGCGACCCGTCCAGCGTCTCCAGCAGGAGCACGGTGCCCAGCGCCGCCGCGGTCATCGGCAGTTCGACGTTGCAGTGCAGATCGGCGCCATCGCGGGTGAACCGCTCGTGCGGCTGCTCCTCGACCTCGACGAACAGGTCGCCCGCCGGGCCACCGCCGGGGCCGACCTCGCCCTCACCGGCGAGCCGGACGCGCATGCCGTCGCCTACACCAGCCGGGATCTTGACCGTGATGGTGCGCCGAGCGCGGACCCGGCCGTCGCCGGAGCACTGCTGGCAGGGGTCGGTGATGACCTCGCCGAAGCCGCGGCAGACCGGGCAGGGCCGAGAGGTCATGACCTGGCCCAGGAAGGACCGCTGCACCGACTGCACCTCGCCGCGACCACCGCAGGTGTCGCAGGTCGAGGGCGCGCTGCCGGCCTTCGATCCGCCGCCGTCGCACACGTCGCAGAGCACTGCGGTGTCCACGGTGATGTCGCGGTTGACCCCGCTCGCGCACTCCTCCAGCGTCAGCTCCAGGCGCAGCAGCGCGTCGGAACCGGGCTGCACGCGGCTGCGCGGGCCGCGGCCACCGCCGCCACCCCCACCGCCGAAGAAGGCGTCCATGATGTCGCCGAGGCCGCCGAAGCCGGCGAACGGATCGCCGCCCTGGCCGCCACCGGCGCCACCACCGTTGCCGAGCGGGTCCCCTCCGAGGTCCACCACCTGGCGCTTCTTCGGATCGGAGAGCACCTCGTAAGCGGTCGTCACCTCGGCGAACCGCTCCTGAGCCGCTTCTTCCGGATTGACGTCGGGGTGCAGCTCCCGGGCGAGCTTGCGGTAAGCCCGCTTGATCTGCTCGGGTGTCGCGTCCTGGGAAACCCCGAGGGTCGCGTAGTAGTCCCTGGCCACCTTCTCCGTACTTCCTCTGCTCGATTAAGTCGAGTTAATGCCGGTCATGCCGGTGCGAAAAGCTCACCGGCCGTCCAAGATCTCGCCCACGTACGCGGCTACGGCGCGAACCGCCGCCATCGTTCCGGGGTAGTCCATGCGGGTCGGGCCGACGACGCCCAGACCGCCCAAGACCATGCCATCCGAACCGTATCCGGTGGAAATCACCGAGGTCGTCTGCATCTCCAACGCCTCGTTCTCGGCCCCGATGCTGACCCGGACCGTACTCGAATCGCGGGCGGCGGCGAGCAGCTTGAGCACCACCACCTGCTCCTCCAGCGCTTCGAGGACCTGCCGCAACGAGTTGGGGAAGTCCGCGACGTTACGCGTGAGGTTGGGCGTGCCGCCGAGCACCATCCGTTCCTCCGGGTGTTCCACGAGCGACTCGATGAGCACGCTGCAGACCCGGATGAGCACGTCCCGCAGTTCAGGCGGGGCCTGGTCCGGCAGTTCGGCCACGGCGGCGGAGGCGTCGGCGAGCCGCTTCTCGGTCATCGCCGAGTTGAGCACCGTGCGCAGCCGGCCCACGTCGTCGTCGGTGATCACGTCGCCGAGGTCGACCATGCGCTGATCCACGCGGCCGGTGTTGGTGATCAGCACCAGCATCAGCCTCGCCGGGGTGATGGTCACCACCTCGACGTGCCGGACGGTGGAGCGGGTCAGCGTCGGGTACTGCACGACCGCGACCTGCTGGGTCAGCTGCGCGAGCAGCCGCACGCTGCGGCGCATCACGTCGTCGAGGTCCAGAGCGCCGTCCAGGAAGTTGCCGATGGCCCGCCGTTCCGGACCGGTCAGCGGCTTGACCTCGTGCAGCCGGTCGACGAACAGCCGGTACCCCTTGTCCGTGGGCACCCGCCCGGCGCTGGTGTGCGGCTGGACGATGAAGCCGTCCTCCTCCAGCGCCGCCATGTCGTTGCGCACCGTGGCGCTGGACACACCGAGGTCGTGACGATCGACCAACGCCTTCGAACCGACCGGCTCCTTGGACGACACGAAGTCGGCCACGATCGCCCGCAGGACCTCGAAACGGCGTTCATCCGCGTTCACCCGCGCACCTCCTCAGCTTCCTGCCCAGCGGATTCCGCGTGATCACGAGGACGCGCGAATCCGCGCACCCGGCGCTTGGCGCACCGGGCACCCACGTCGAGTTTACGGCGTTCGTCCCCCAGAACCGAGAGCCGCAGCGGGCGGACGGCACGCGACGAACCGTGACGCCGCCACCGGCTACTGACCAAGCCGTGGCGCGGTCCAAGCGCGCAACGTCCCCGCGATCTCCGGAACATCGAGCTCGCCGGACGCGATGGCCACCACGAACTTCTCGCCGTCATCAACCGTGGGAGCAGTCAGGAGGACTCCGTTGATCCAGTAGAAACCGAAGGTGCCGACCCACCCGAGCCGCTTGTTGCCATCCACCAACGCGTGGTTGCGGACAAGCGAATGCAACAGAGCTGCCGCTTTGTCGTGCACCGTCGGATAGGCGTCCTTCCCGAAAACGGTGGCTTGTGCGCGTGCGAGCGCGCCCTGCAGCAAACCCCAGTCTCGAACCTCCGGTTGATGCCCCAGAGCGCGCGTCGCGGCGAGTACCAGGTCATCGATGGAGGGAAACCTGGTCACCTACTGCCCCAACCTCTCGATGAGCTCCGCGTCTCGCTGCACCACAAAGTCGACGGCCTCCGCGAACGAGACCTCGCGCCGGGCCGTGTACTCACGAATGGCCTGGCGTGCGACGTCTTGCATCGACCGGTGCTCGTCTTCCGCCGCTTGGCGGAGAGCCTCGTTTTCCTCATCTGTCAGCCGCAGTGTCATCGCCATGAGGAGATGATACCGCGTGATACCGCGTGACGTCAGGTGAGGAGGTCTTGGACGACGGCGTCGGCCAGCAGGCGTCCGCGGTCGGTGAGGACGCAGCGGCCGTCGGCGAGGGCTCCGGGTTCCAGCAGGCCGTCGGAGGCGGCCTGCTCGGCGGCGCGGCGGCCCGCGTCGTCGAGGGCGCGCACCGACAGCCCGCTGCGGACGCGGAGTTCGAGCATGACGCGCTCGATGCGCTGGTCCTCGGCGGTGAGCAGTTCGCGCGCCTGGGCCGGGGAATCACCTTCGGCGAGGGTCGCGGCGTAGCGGGCGGGGTGCTTGACGTTCCACCAGCGGACACCGCCGACGTGGCTGTGCGCGCCGGGGCCTGCGCCCCACCAGTCGCCGCCCTGCCAGTAGCCGAGGTTGTGCCGGCACTCGGCGTCGGCGTCGCTCGCCCAGTTGGAGACCTCGTACCAGTGCAGACCGGCCTCCCCGAGCTTGGCGTCGAGGAGCTCGTAGCGGTCGGCCAGAACGTCCTCGTCGGGCATCGGGAGCTCGCCGCGCCGGACCTTGCGGGCCATCGCGGTGCCGTCCTCGACGATCAGCGAGTACGCCGAGACGTGATCCACACCGGCTTCCAGCACCGCGTCCAGCGAGTCGCGCAGGTCCTGCTCGCGCTCGCCCGGCGTGCCGTAGATGAGGTCGAGGTTGACGTGCTCGAACCCGGCGGCGCGGGCCTCGCGGGCGGCGGTCACGGCACGCCCGGGCGTGTGGGTGCGTTCGAGCACGCGCAGGACGTGCTCGGCGGCCGATTGCATACCGAGGGACACCCTCGTGAAACCGGCCGTTCGAATCCGTTCGAAGAATTCGGGCGAGGTCGACTCCGGGTTGGACTCGGTGGTCACCTCAGCCCCGGCTGCCAGGCCGAATGTGTCACGAATCGCGTCGACCACCGAGGCGAGCCGATCGGCGCCCAGCAAGGAGGGCGTTCCGCCCCCGACGAAGACCGTCTCGGCGGCCGGTGCGGGACCCGCCGAGAGGACCTTCGCGCCCAGCTCCAGCTCGGCCCTCAGACCGTCCAGCCAGGTGCCGAAACTGGCCGAAGAGCCCAGCTCATCGGCGGTGTAGGTGTTGAAGTCGCAGTACCCGCAGCGGGTGGCGCAGAACGGCACGTGGACGTAGACGCCGAAGGGGCGGGAACCCAGCCCGTCGAGGGCCGATTCCGGGAGGCTCCCGTCGGCCGGTGCGGGTTCTCCGGTGGGGGGTTGAGCAGGCACGCTTCCACTGTCTCACTATGCGGATGGGGTTGGTCCCGTCGGTTCACGCGTGGCACGCTGCGCGACGTGGGTGCGACTCTGCCAATGCTTCTGCTGGTCGCCCGCAGGTACGTTGACCTGCGGCGGGTGGCCAGCGCGCTCTGCCTCGGCACGGTCTGATCCCCCGCCGTCTTTTTGTCTTGTCCAGTCGGCGCGGGCCTCCGAGGAGTGAGAGCCGTCACGCCGACGGTACTTCCACGCGGGGGTTTCGCGCCTGAAAGTCCCGGAGGTCGCGGACATGGTTCCCCCGACGGAATCGCCTGCTCGTCCCGCCCGCAAGCGCAAGGGTCGCGGCGAAGGCCAGTGGGCGCTCGGTTACCGCGAACCGCTCAACGCCAACGAGCGCTCCAAGAAGGACGACAACCCGCTCAACGTGCGTGCGCGGATCGAGAACATCTACGCCCACGGGGGTTTCGACTCGATCGACCCCGGCGACCTGCGCGGCCGCTTCCGCTGGTGGGGTCTGTACACGCAGCGCGCGCCGGGCATCCCGGGTGCGCGCACCGGCACGATCGAGCCGGAAGAGCTCGACGACAGCTACTTCATGATGCGGGTGCGCATCGATGGCGGTGCGCTGACCACCGAGCAGCTGCGCGTCATCGGCGAGGTGTCGCAGACCTACGCCCGCGACACCGCTGACATCACCGACCGGCAGAACGTCCAGCTGCACTGGATCCGGGTCGAGGACGTCCCGACGATCTGGGAGAAGCTGGAGAGCGTCGGGCTGTCGACGACCGAGGCCTGCGGCGACTGCCCGCGCGTGGTGCTCGGTTCCCCGGTGGCGGGCATCGCCGCCGACGAGATCATCGACGCCACCCCGGCCATCGCCGAGATCACCGAGCGCTACATCGGTGACCGGTCGCTGTCGAACCTCCCGCGCAAGTTCAAGACCGCCATCTCCGGTTCCCCGCGCTGGGACACCGTCCCGGAGATCAACGACATCTCGCTGGTCGGCGTGGTCCACCCGGAGCACGGCCCGGGCTACGACCTGTGGGTCGGCGGTGGCCTGTCGACCAACCCGAAGCTGGCCGTGCGGCTGGGCGCCTGGGTTCCGCAGGAGGAGGCCGCCGAGGTCTGGCACGGGGTCGTGCAGATCTTCCGCGACTACGGCTACCGCCGGCTGCGCAACCGGGCCCGCCTCAAGTACCTGGTCACCGACTGGGGCGCGGAGAAGTTCCGCCAGGTGCTGGAGGACGAGTACCTGGGCCGCAAGCTGCTCGACGGCCCCGCTCCGGAAACCCCCTCGGGCCACCGCGACCACCTCGGCGTGCACCAGCAGGTCGACGGCAACCGCTACGTGGGCGTCAAGAGCGCAGCGGGCCGGGTCAGCGGCTCGACGCTGATGGAGGTCGCGAAGGCCGCCGAGCGCGTCGGTTCGCAGCGGGTGCGCACCACCGTGGAGCAGAACCTGCTGGTGCTCGACGTGGCCGAGTCCGATGTGGATGGTCTGACCGCGGATCTCGCCGAGCTGGGCCTGCACGCCGACCCGTCGCCGTGGCGGCGGGGCGTGATGGCCTGCACCGGCATCGAGTTCTGCAAGCTCGCCATCGTCGAGACCAAGCAGCGGGCCATCGACCTGGTCACCGAGTTGGAGAAGCGGCTCGCCGACGTCCAGGCGGGCGTGAGCGACCCGGTGACGATCAACCTCAACGGCTGCCCGAACGCCTGCGCCCGCACCCAGGTCGCCGACATCGGCCTGAAGGGCCAGATGGTCCCGGACGGCAACGGCAACCAGGTCGAGGGCTTCCAGGTGCACCTGGGCGGTGGCCTGGCCATCGACACCGGGTTCGGCCGGAAGATCCGCGGCCACAAGGTCATCTCCACCGAGGTCGGCCCCTACGTGGAGCGGCTCGTGCGCAACTACCTCGACCAGCGCGAGACCGGCGAGCGGTTCGCGCAGTGGGTCGCCCGCGCCGAAGAGGACGACCTCAAGTGAGCGAGCGGGTGGTGCCGCAGTGCTGCCCGTACTGCGGTGACGAGGAGCTCACCCCGGAGGAAGAACCCTCCGGGGCCTGGAAGTGCCACGCCTGCCTGCGGGTCTTCACCGTGCGGCTGGTCGGACTGGCTCTGGGAGGGGATGAGGACTGATGACCGCCGAAACCACCACGCAGATCGGAACGCGGCGCAGCGACGCCGAGCTCAAGGCCCTGGTCGAGAAGGCCGCACCGGAGCTGGCCGAGGCGACCGCCGAGGAGGCGCTGCGCTGGGCCGCCGAGAACTTCGGCGACGGCAAGCTCATCGTGGCCTCCAACATGCAGGACGCCGTGCTGGTCGACCTCGCCGCCAAGGCGATGCCGGGCGTGGAGATCCTGTTCCTGGAGACCGGCTACCACTTCGCCGAGACCATCGGCACGCGCGACGCGGTCGAGCAGGTCTACGACGTGAACATCGTCAACGCGCTCCCCGAGCAGACCGTGGCCGAGCAGGACGCCGCCGAAGGTCCGCAGCTCCACGATCGCGACCCTCAGCGCTGCTGCTTCCTGCGCAAGGTCGTCCCGCTGCGCAACACCCTGGCCCGCTACGAGGGCTGGGTGACCGGCGTGCGCCGGGTGGAGGCGCCGACTCGCGCCAACACCCCGGTCCTGACCTGGGACGACCGCAACGGGCTGGTGAAGATCAACCCGCTCGCGGCGTGGTCCGACGAGCAGATGCAGCGCTACATCGACGACAACGGAGTGCTGGTCAACCCGCTGGTCCCAGCGGGCTATCCGTCCATCGGATGCCAGCCCTGCACGGCCAAACCGCTGCCGGGCGAGGACCCGCGCAGCGGCCGCTGGGCGGGCAGCTCCAAGACCGAATGCGGTCTGCACGGCTGAGTTCCTGCAGCCGCACGAGCACGACTTGACCCGGGTGCGGGTGTCCGGGAGACGACGGAGGGGTAATGACCACAGCAGACACCGAGGTGTCGGCGCCGCCGCAGGTGGACAACCTGGCCGCGCTGGAGTCCGAGGCGATCCACATCTTCCGCGAGGTGGCCGGCGAGTTCGACCGCCCGGTGATCCTCTTCTCCGGCGGCAAGGACTCCACGGTGCTGGTGCACCTGGCGATCAAGGCGTTCTGGCCGGCCCCGGTGCCGTTCCCGCTGCTGCACGTCGACACCGGGCACAACTTCCCCGAGGTGCTGGACTTCCGCGACGACATCGTCGACAAGCACCAGATGCGCCTGGTCGTGGCGCAGGTGCAGGACTACCTCGACGACGGCCGGCTGCAGGAGCGCCCCGACGGCGTCCGCAACCCGCTGCAGACCCAGCCGCTGCTCGACGCCATCGGTGACAACAAGTTCGACGCGGTCTTCGGCGGCGGCCGCCGCGACGAGGAGCGGGCCCGCGCCAAGGAGCGCATCTTCAGCCTGCGCAACGCCTTCGGCCAGTGGGACCCGCGCCGGCAGCGCCCGGAGCTGTGGAACCTCTACAACGGCAAGCACCGGCCGGGCGAGCACGTGCGCGTGTTCCCGCTGTCGAACTGGACCGAGCTCGACATCTGGCGCTACATCCAGCGGGAGAAGATCGAGCTCCCGGAGATCTACTACGCCCACCGCCGCGAGGTCTACCAGCGCGACGGCATGTGGCTGACCTCCGGCCCGTGGGGCGGTGCGCGCGAAGGCGAGACCCCGGAGTCCAAGACGGTGCGCTACCGCACGGTCGGCGACGGTTCCTGCACCGGCGCGGTCGAGTCCGAGGCCTACACCGTGGACGACGTGATCGCCGAGGTCGCGGCCAGCCGCCTCACCGAGCGCGGCGCCACCCGAGCGGACGACCGGATCAGCGAAGCCGCGATGGAGGACCGGAAGCGCGAAGGCTACTTCTGATCCGTCCCGCCCCGACCTCTTCTTCGCCACTGCCACCAGGAATGGGTTTGCAGACAATGACCGAGACCACGACTCGCACCGCACCGGACAGCGGCACCGAGGTGACCCTGCCGGTGAACACCGACCTGCTGCGACTGGCCACCGCCGGCTCCGTCGACGACGGCAAGTCCACCCTGGTGGGGCGGCTGCTGCACGACACCAAGTCCGTGCTGGCCGACCAGCTCGACGCGGTGCACCGGGCGAGCGCGGACCGCGGGCTGGCCACGCCCGACCTGTCGCTGCTGGTCGACGGCCTGCGCGCGGAGCGCGAGCAGGGCATCACCATCGACGTGGCCTACCGCTACTTCGCCACGCCGAAGCGGACCTTCGTGCTCGCCGACACCCCGGGTCACGTGCAGTACACCCGCAACACCGTGACCGGTGCGTCGACCGCGCAGCTGGCGGTACTGCTGGTCGACGCGCGCAACGGCGTGGTCGAGCAGACCCGGCGGCACGCGGCCGTGCTCGCGCTGCTGGGCGTGCCGCAGCTGGTGCTCGCGGTGAACAAGATCGACATGGTGGACTTCGACGAGGCGACCTTCACCCGCATCGCCGAGGAGTTCGCCACCCACGCCGAGGCGCTCGGCTACGCCGACGACGCCGTGGTGACCATCCCGGTGTCGGCCCTGCTGGGCGACAACGTGGTGGAGCGCTCGCAGAACACGCCGTGGTACTCCGGCCCGTCGCTGCTGGAGCACCTGGAGAACGTGCCGGTCGCGCCGGACCCGCACGACGTGCCGTTCCGGATGCCGGTGCAGTACGTGATCCGCCCGCGCACCGCGGAGCACCCGGACTACCGCGGTTACGCGGGCCAGGTCGGCGCCGGTGTGGTGCGTGCCGGGGACGACGTCGTGGTGCTGCCCGCCGGGGTGCGCACCAAGGTGTCCAAGGTGGACACCGCCGACGGTGAGCGGGCCGAGGCCGCCGCGGGCCACTCGGTGACGCTGCTGCTGGAGGACGACGTCGACATCTCGCGCGGCGACCTGATCGCCGCGGCCGACACCGCTCCCCGCCTGACCGACGAGCTCGACGCCACGGTCTGCTGGCTGGCGGAGAAGGCGCTGAACCCGGGCGCGAAGGTGCTCGTCAAGCACGGCGCCCGCACCGTGCAGGCGATGGTCACCGAGCTGTCCGCCCGGTTCGACGAGCAGCAGCTGACCAGCGTGGCCGCTCCGGACTCGTTGCAGCTCAACGAGATCGGCCGGGTGCAGCTGCGCACCTCCGAGCCGCTGCCGGTCGACGACTACTCGGACAGCCGGCGCAACGGATCGTTCCTGGTGATCGACCCGTCCGACGGCACCACGCTGGCCGCCGGTCTGATCGGTGTCCCGCTGACCCCGTTCGGCGAAGCAGCGCGATGACCACCGCGCCCCTGGTCGCCGTCGCGCACGGCAGCCGGGATCCGCGCTCGGCCGCGACGATCCACCGGCTGCTCGGCGCGGTGCGCGCGCTGCGGCCGGAACTCGACGTGCGCGTGGCGTTCCTGGACCTGTCCCAGCCGCTGCTGGGCGACGTCCTGGACGCCGTGCGCGCGGACGGGCATCGGGAGGCCGTGGTCGTGCCGCTGCTGCTCGGCCACGCCTTCCACGCCCGCGTCGACGTCCCGTCCGCCGTCGCCGAAGCGCACCAGCGGCACCCGGACCTGCGCGTGCACGTCGGCGACGTGCTCGGACCCGACCCGCGCCTGGACGCCGCCGCGTGGCGCCGCCTGCTGGCCGCGGGCGTCGACCCGGATGATCCGGAGCTCGGCGTTCTGCTCGCGGGGGCGGGATCGTCGCACTCCCCCGCCAACCGGCTGGTCGCCGATGTCGCCGCTCGCTGGCAGGCCCGCACGTCCTGGGCCGGCACGGTCGCCACCTTCGCCGCCGCGGCGGCTCCGGACGTCCCGGCCGCGGTGGAACTGCTGCGGGCGCGCGGCGCGCGACGGTTCGCGGTCGGCTCCTGGTTCCTGGCCCCCGGTCTGCTGCCGGACCGGATCACCGAGCAGGCCGAGGCGTGCTCGACCGCCCCGCTGATCGCGGGCCCGATGGCCGACGACCCGGCCGTGGCCGACCTAGTGCTGCACCGCTACGACCTGGCCACCGTCGAAGCACCGATTCCCGCGTTTGCCTGAGGGTCGTTCCAGGTCGCGGTGGCACCGCAGCGCGGAGCGAACCCAGTACCACTCCGCGAACTCGTCTCGCGCGCAACCGGTTGGCGAGAATTCGCCAACCGGGTTCACCCCGGCGGCGGCGTCGTCATGATGTGATCTGTGCCGTTGTTGTCAGGGTTGCGCGCGCAGGGGGTCACCACCCGATGAGCACGATCCCGCACCTGATCGCGCGGGTGCGCCCTGAGTTCGCGCGCAGCGAGCAGGACAAGTCCTGCCACTTCTTCCCGGTTCCCAGCGCTGACCCGCTGCCTGAAACCCTGCGCGCCTACTGCGGTTTCAGCATCGCCCCGGGCGAGGCCGAAGCCCTGGACGGACCTGCGGGGATGCCGTGCCTGGGCTGCCTGATGGCCGCCGCGCTGTCCGACTGAGCTCCCGGCCCGCTCGACTGAACCGACGTCCGCACGGCCAACGTGTGATCCACCGGACCCGCACAGCTCACTTCACGCAGAGTTGTTCACTCAAAGACTACGATTCACCCCATGAGGTCATGAGAGAGTGCATGGCGGCGTCTGGACGGGGAACCGGCAGCTCACCGTACATCGTTCACCCGTTGGGCCCATGCGTTCGAGTGACCGTCGCTGTGGGGGCGATCAATGCAAGGCTGGACAGGGAGTCAGGGACAACAGGGCGAGATGAACACGCAGCAGCCGAGTCGACCGGTCATCACACCGGCTATGCGGGACCAGGCCAAGAAGCAGCCCAACACCTGGCTGTACGTGGTCGACCCGATCTTCACCGATCCCAGCGCCGAGGTGCCGCCGTGGGGCTTCATCGGTGGCTACCGCGTCGACGAACAGGGCGAGATCACCGACGACTTCTCCCCCAACCCCAACTACCGGCCGTCCCCGGTGGCACTGCGGTTGCCCGCGCCGACCAACGACGTCGAGCGCGCGCTGCAGCTGACCACCACCGGTTACGCGCAGGGCCAGGCATTGCTGGCATCGATGCTCGACTCCGAGCTGATCCTGTTCGCGCAGCCGCAGGGAACCGGCCTGTTCACGATGGAGCACGAGTCGGGACGCCGTCAGCTCCAGGTGTTCACCTCCGAGGGCTTCCTGCCGCCGAACTGGACGACCTGGCAGCGCATGACCGGTCGGCAGCTGGCGACCAACCAGCTCAGCGGCATCGACCTGCAGATCAACCCCACGAGCCCGGTCAAGGCGCGGATGCCCGGCGAAGACCTCGCCAAGGTCGCCGCCACGGTCCCGCCGAAGGCCGTGGGCGTTCCGATGTCCCCGCCCGCAGGCGTGGCGATGCCGCCGATGCCCGCAGGCGTCCCGGTGTCGCCGGCGACGGGAACGCCCGTCTCGGCACCCGCAGGGGCTCCGATGTCGCCGCCCGCGGGCAACGCCGTGCCGTCCGCGACGCCGGCGGCCGCCGCGCCGCCCGTCCCGGTGGGCCCCGCGACTCCGGCCGTCCCGCCGGCACCGGCACCGGCACCGACGGCGTCGGCCGAGCCGGAGCAGCCCGATCCCGCCGAGACCGAGTTCGGTCGCAGGTTCCTCGGTTCGATGCTGGCCGGGGCGATCGGTGACGCGCTGGGCGCACCCGTGGAGTTCTACCCGATCGACCAGATCCGCAGCCGTTTCGGCGAGGACGGCGTCACCGAGTACGACCGCAACAGCGAGCACCCGGGCGAGTTCACCGACGACACCCAGCTCACGCTGTTCACGCTGGAAGGCCTGATCCGCGCGCACCGCCTGGTCCGCAGCGGGGATTCCGGCGGCCCGCTGCCCGCTCTCCAGCTCGCCTACCAGCGCTGGCTGCACACCCAGGGCTACGCGTGGATGCGCTCGGCCGGACCTTTCGCCGCCAAGCACCCCAAGGCCAACGGCTGGCTGGTCGAGCAGTCCGAGCTGTTCGCGGTGCGCTCGCCCAACAGCGGCTCCATCGGCGCGCTCCGCGAGTTCGCCTCGGTGGGCGCTCCCGGCACGTTCGAGCGGCCGATCAACGACTCCGACGACTGCGGTGGTGTCGTCCGCGCCGCCCCCGTCGCGCTGTGGTCGGACGACCCGCGCTCGGTCTTCGAGCTCGCGGCCGCCACCGCCGCGCTGACCCACTCCCAGCCCAACGCCCACCTGCCCGCGGGCGTGCTGGCGGTGCTCGTCCACCGGCTGCTGCGCGAGGAGTCGCTCCCCTCGGCGCTGGCGCAGGCGCGCGAGCTGCTGTCGTCCTACCAGGGGCACGAGGACACCGACCGCGCCCTGCAGGCCGCCGAAGAGCTCGCGGAGAAGGGCAAGGCCACTCCCGAGCAGCTCAAGGACGCTCTCGGCGGCGGCTGGGCCGGGCACGAGGCGCTGGCCATCGCGGTGTGCGCGGCGCTGAGCACCGACTCCATCGCCGACGCGCTGATGATCGCGGTCAACCACTCCGGCGACAGCGACTCGACCGCAGCGATCTGCGGCAACCTGGTCGGTGCCCGGGACGGCGCCGCGGCGCTGCCCGGCGTGTGGCTGCGCGACCTGCGGCAGCGCGAGATCGTCGAATCGCTGGCCAAGGACGGTCTGGTGGAGTTCGGCGGAACCCCACCGGCCGGTGACGCGTGGGCGAAGCGCTACCCGGCGTCCGGCGACGTCTCCGACCTGGACTTCGGTTCGTCGTTGCCGCGCGCGGAGACCGAGGAGCCGAAGCCGGCCGACGAAGCCGAGGAGGCACCGGAACCGGAGGAGGTCGCCGAACCCGAGGTGGCGGCCCCGCAGGTCGAGTCGGTGGTCTCCCCGCCCGAGTCGACCGCGCCGCCCCCGCCGGCGTCGCCGGAGGACCGGCGCACCCAGCGGATCCTCGGAATGCTGCTGGGCGCCGCCGCAGGCGACGCGCTCGGATTCCCGATCGAAGCCGACTCGCTGGCCGAGATCCGGGCGAAGTACGGCGATTCCGGGCTCATCGACTACGTCGACGGGCACCGCCCGGCCGGGTCGATCAGCGACGAGACCCAGCTGACCGCGTTCACCACCGAAGGACTCATCCGCGCCTCCACCGCGCGCCGCGCGTCCGGTTCCGCCGACCCGGGGATCCACGTGCAGCAGGCCTACCAGCGCTGGTTGCACACCCAGGGCGTCGAGTGGTCCGAGACCGGTGGCAGCCCGGACGAGCCGGACGGCTGGCTGATCGACCAGCGCGAGCTGTTCGACCGCCGGGTCCGGGGCATGACGACCATGCAGGCGCTGCGCGCCTACGCGGGCGGCCACGAGCGGGGTTCCCTGGAGAAGCCACCGAACGACGCGGCCGACTGGGGCGCGGTGATGCGCGCGGCACCGACCGCGCTGTGGACGGACGACCCGGCCGAGACGTTCCGCACCGGGACGCGCACCGCGCTGCTCACCCACGGCCACGCCAGCGCCTACCTGCCGGCCGGCGCGCTGGCGCTGCTGGTGCACCAGCTGCTCGCCGACCGCTCGCTGCCGCAGGCGGTGGACCGCACGCTCCTCGAACTGTCCGAATGGGACGGTCACGAGGAGACGATCACCGCGCTGCGCAAGGCGGTCGAGCTCGCGGCGACCGGCACGCCGACGCCGGAGCAGATCGAGGAGGCTTTCGGCACCGCGCACTCCGGCGCCCAGGTGCTGGCGATCGCGGTGTGCGCGGCGCTGACCCACCCCGAGTCGTTCCCGGAGGCGTTGGTGCTGGCCGCCAACCACTCCGGCGCCAGCGACTCCACCGCGTCGATCTGCGGCGGCATCATGGGAGCAGCGCACACCGCCTCCGCCATCCCGCAGCACTGGCAGGACAAGCTGGAGCTGCACGAGACGCTGGAGTTCCTGGCCGCGGACGCGGACCTGGAGTTCGGCCCCAACCCGCCGTCGGGGCAGCTGTGGGCCGCGCGCTACCCGGTCGCCCAGGAGCAGCCCGCCGAGGAGGAGCGCGACGACGTCGCGGCGGCCGAGGAGGAGCCGGAACCGGTCGAGCCCGAACCGGTCGAGTCCGAACCGGAGGAGACCGCGATCGCCGAGGCGGTCGTCGTCGAGGAGACCGCCGAGACTCCCGCCGAGCCTGAGGAGACCGAGTCGGCGGCAGCCGAAGGAGCTGCGGGCAAGGACGTCTCCGACGACGACGGGTTGTCCGACGAAGAGCTGCGGCTGCTGCTGGCGTGGCGGAAGTTCCGCGACAACGACGACGCCAACAACAACGCCGATCTCACCCAGGGGCTGCACAAGCTCCTGGTGGAGGCGTTCGGCGAAGAGCGCGCCGCCCAGCTCGTCGGCGAGGCCGGCGCGGAGGACGCCGAGATCGAGGACGAGGTCGACGCCGAGGGCGTCGACGAGGAAGAGGAAGAGCAGGTCCGGCCCAGCCGCCGCGACCGGCTCGCCGGTTGCGTCCTCGGCACCGCCGCGGGTGACGCGCTGGGTGCCCCCTGGATGTTCAGCGATCTGCTCACCACGCTGCGCGAGAACCCCGACGGGGTGCGCGAGCACGCGGAGCTGTTCGGCCGCTTCGGTGCCGCCACCGCCTACACGCAGCAGGCCGCGTTCGTGCTGGCCGGGCTGAACGGGGAGAACCCGGACCGGCCATCGCTGGTGCGCGCTTCGCTGCGGGACTGGGTCCGCACCCAGGGCGGCAGGCCCACCCCGGATGGCGGCGGCAAGCTCACCGACGTGGAAGCGCTGCGCGCGCAGCGGTTCCCGGACGAGGCGACGCTGACCGCGGTGGCCCGCTGGGGCGACCGCGGCGAGAACCCGACGCCCGGGAACCCGCCGAACGACGCGCGCAACGCCGCCGCGACCGCCCGAGGTGCGGTGGTCGGTTTCGAGTCCACCGATCCGGCCGAGGCGATCGCGCTGGGAATCGGCATCGGCGTGCTCACCCACGGACACCCGGACGGCTACCTGCCCGCGGCCGCGCTGGCGGGCCTGGTCTCCGGCCTCGACGCGGGTCGGACGCTGATCGACGCCGTGCAGGCGGTGCTGGTCGAGCTCGACCGGATGGAAGGCGCCGAGAGCACGGCGAGCGGGTTGCGGGCGGCGGTGGAGATCGCCACCAGCGGCCCGGTGTCGCCGACGGTCCTGGAATCGCTCGGCCTCGGCTGGCAGGGTCCGGAGGCGCTGGCGATCGCGGTGGCGGCCGCGCTGTCGCACCCCGGTTCGGTGTCCGACGCGGTGTCGCTCGCTGCCACGCACGCGGGCAACAGCGCCGCGACCGCGGCGATCTGCGGTGCGCTGATGGGCACCGCGCGCGGCGTCGAGGAGTTGCCCGAGGAGTGGGTGGATCAGCTGGAGCTGCGGGAAGTCCTGGAGCGCCTGCTGTCCGAAGTGGACATCTCCGAGGTCGAGTCCCCCGAACCCGTCGCGAACAGCGCCGGATAGCCCGCAGTGGACAGGCGCGGGCTGGACGAGGACGAACGCGCACTGCTGGCCGCCTGCCGGCGCGACCCGGTGGAGCGGCGGCTGCTGGCGGTCTGGCGCCGCTGGGAGAGCCACCCCGCGACCCGCCCGCTGTGGGCCGCGGAACTGCAACGACGACTCGCGGTGGACGCGGGGGCACCGGACACCGGCCTCGCCGACCGCGACGGCGGACTGCCGGGAGCCTCCGCCCGCGTGCTGGGGATGCTGCTCGGCGGCGCGGTCGGCGAGTTCACCGCGCTCGGCCGCGTCGGTCAGCGCACCGGCGCTCTGCTCTTCGTGCTGGAAGGCCTGATCCGCGCGCACACCCAGCTGCGCTCGACCGGCTCCGGCGAGCCGACCTCCGCCGCGCAGGCGGCACTGCGGCGCTGGCTGCACACGCGGGGCGTGCCGTGGCGCGACTGCGGCAGCGACTCACCCCGGCCGAGCGGTTTCCTCGTCGCGGAGCCGGGGCTGCACGACACCTCCAGCGACGAGCCGACGCTGCTCACCGCGGTCGCGACGTTCGTCTCCGGGCACCACCAGGGCACCCGGCAGCATCCGATCAACTCCGCGGACACGGCCACCGCCGTCCCGCTCGGCGCGCTGGCCGCGCTGTGGTCGGGCGACCCCGGAACGGTGTTCGCGCTCGGCGGCGACCTCGCCGCGCTCACCCACGGACATCCCCTGGGTCACAGCCCGGCCAGCGTGCTGGGCACCACCACGCTGTGGCTGCTGCGCGGCAACGACCTGGAGAACTCGCTGCGACAAGGGCTCTCAGGGTGGCAATCGGGTCGCACGGCGCTCGGCGACGCGCTGAAGCTGGGCCTGCTCAGCCCGGCGGGCTTCCGGCCGGGCCCCGCGCACCTGGGCACGAGCCGCAGCGGGCTGGGCGCGCTCGCGGTCGCCGCACGCGTGTCGCTGGCCTGCGAGGACGACTTCCGCGCGGCGATCACGTCCGCGTCCGAGCACGACGGGGACGCCGCCAGCGCCGCCGTGCTGTGCGGGCAGCTGCTCGGCGCGCTGCACGGCCCCACCGCGATCCCCGCGGACATGCTGGAACGACTCCCCGTTCTCGACGTGATCGAGCGCCTGGGACGGGACGCCGCGACCGAGTTCGGCCCCGAGCCCGACGAGTCCGCAGGGTGGGAAACCCGCTACCCGCCGGATGATTCGGCCATCACCGCGCAGGAACCGTCCACAACGGACTACCGCACCGGCCTGACCGGGGTGCCGCGCCTGGCCGCGTCGCGGGACAGGTTCCTCGGCGCGGTGCTGGGCTGCGCGGTCGGCGAAGCGCTGGGGATGCCCGTCGCCTCCGACAACTGGGACGAGATCCGCGCACGTCACGGTGCCGACGGCATCACCGACTACGTGCCTGCCGGGCACCCGTCGGGCAGGCTCGGCAGCGACACCCAACTGCTGCTGTTCTCGGTGGAGGGCGTGCTGCGGGCCAACATCGCTCGCCGCGCGGGCGACACCGACGACCCGATCCGGCACCTGCAGCACGCCTACCAGCGATGGCTGCACACCCAGCACCTCAGCTGGCCGCGCGCGGCCGGTGTCTTCCTCCGCGAGGCCCCGGAACCGGACGGCTGGCTGGTGCGGCAACGCGCGCTGTTCCAGACCCGGAACCCGGGCCGGACCATGATGCGCACGCTGATCGCCTTCGCCAAGGGCCAGCAGCCGATCGGCAGCCCGGACCACCCGGTCAGCGACTCCGCGGGAAGCAGCGCGATCATGCGCGCGGTCCCGGCCGCGCTGTGGTCGGACGACCCGTCGGAGGTGTTCGCGCTGGGGATGCGCAGCGCCGCCCTCACCCACGGCCATACCACCGCGCTGCTCAGCGCCGGAGCGCTCGGCTTCCTGACGTCGAGGTTGCTCGTCGGCGAACCGCTGGCCGACGCGGTGACCGGCGCGCTGGCGCAACTCGCCCCGCACCAGGGCCACGAGGAGGTCACCCGGCGCCTCACCGCCGCCGCGAACCTGGCCGGTGGCGCCCCACTCGCCCCGGAAGAGCTCGAACGCGAGCTGGGCACGGCGGGATCGGCGGCCGAAGCTCTCGCCATCGGCACCTACGCGGCCCTGGCCGCCGACGGCGATGTCGACGCCGCGCTGCGGATCGCGGCCAACCACTCCGGCAACAGCGCGACCACGGCCGCGGTCGCCGGCGCTCTCACCGCGGCAGGCACCGGCGCCGCCAAGATCCCGCAGCGCTGGACCGCCGAACTCGAACTCCACGACGTCATCGCCCAGCTCACCCACGACGCCACCCAGGAGTTCGGCCCCCGCCCACCCGCCTGGGACACCCGCTACCCACCGACCTGACTCCAGGGCAGTTCCGTTCCGGCACCTGAAGCAACTCGCCACCACCTCCCCGATTTCCGCCGGAGTTCGGGTGCGGGTGGAGTGCTGGCGTCGGGGTGGCGGGCTGGTTAACGTCTCGGGCATGGATGAGCTCGTGCACTTCGACGTGGCCGACGGGGTCGGGACGATCACCCTGGACTCGCCGCACAACCGCAACGCCCTGTCCGCCCAGCTCCGCCGGGAGCTCAAGGAGCACCTGGACGCGGCGACGAACGACGACGCCGTGCGCGTGATCGTCCTCGCCCACACCGGCAAGGTCTTCTGCGCGGGAATGGATCTCAAGGAGTCGCGCTCGGCGGACTCCGATCAGCAGGGCGTCAACGAGTTCCCCGCCCTGCTGGAGCAGATCTGGACCAGCCCGAAGCCGGTCGTGGCCAAGGTCGCCGGACCCGCCCGAGCGGGCGGCGTGGGGCTCGTCGCGGCCTGCGACATCGCGGTCGCCGCCGAGACCGCGACCTTCGCCTTCACCGAGGTCCGCATCGGCGTGGTGCCCGCGGTGATCTCGGTGACCGTGCTCCCCCGGCTCGACGCCCGGCAGGCGCACGAGCTGTTCCTCACCGGCGAGACCTTCGACGGTCGCCGCGCCGCCGAGATCGGCCTGCTCAACTCCGCCGTGCCCGCCGAGGGTCTCGACGCGGAGATCAAGCGCTACACCGACATGCTGGCGCTCGGCGGCCCGCACGCCCTGGCCGCCACCAAGGCCATGCTCACCAGCCGGCGTCCGGACTCGATGAGTGAGGACTTCGCCGAGATGCTGCAGCTGTCGGCGAAGCACTTCGCGGGCGCGGAAGGCCAGGAGGGCATCGCGTCGTTCGCCGAGAAGCGCAAGCCCGGCTGGGTCCCGGACGCGCTCAGGTGAGGACCGCTCGGTCGCCGTCGATCCGACGGCGACCGGGAGCACCCGGTATTAACAGCGACTGATCAGGACCTGGTCAGCACTGCCGTGAAGCGGCGGCCGCACATGGGCCGTTCCGCCGCGTCCCGGAGGACCGAGTTGATGCCGTTGAACGCCTTGGGATCGTGGTCGGCGAGGTCCTGAAAGCCGGTCCAGATCAGGACGTGCTCTCCTTCGGACAGCCAGGAGAGGTCCGTCAGGCAGTCGAAGAGGGAATCCAGGTTCCGGCCCGCCCACTCGGGGAAGTCCAGGACCGCGGCGATGCCGTCGAGCGTCAAGCGCTTGCTGGTCAGGTCGACCCCGTCGAGGACGTGGGCCGTCGCCCCTCGTTCCTCGGCGGTCTCGACCGCTTCGCGCGTCGTGAGCTCCGCGTTCGGCTGATCACTCACCGGCTGCTCCTTCCGCAACCTGCTTGCCAGTTTCGCTCCGAACATGGCACTCAACCCGCCGTATCCACAACCACGAACGACTCATAGTGATCACCGGTGTAGTACACCTCTTTTTGGTTCCCGGTGACCAGTCGTCGCGCCCCGCGGTCCTTCGAACCGGGCGTGGGCACGGTGTACTCGTGGTAGTAACCGGACTTCTGCTTGGGAAGCTCGCCTTCGCGGTTGCCGAACACCGAGCCGTCCTTGCCCGAGTACGGGAACGGCCCGCCCTTGACGATGAGCTTGTAGGTCTTGTCCGCCTCCGGCGGCAGCTTCGACAGCTGCTGGACCTGCAGTCCGGACTGATCGGCACCGGGAACCTCGGTGCTCGGCGAGTCGGCGACGACGTCCTTGCCGAACCACCCGAGCACGACCAGGGCGACCAGCCCGACCAACGCCGACGAAATGCGCTTGCGCGAGCTCACGCCGTCCTTCTCCTCCGCCCGGTTTCACCGTCGTCGTGACCGACGGGAGTTCCGGTGCCGCGCACGCGGGTGAACCTGGCTTCGACGCCGTCCACCGCGCGGTCGACGACCCGCGCCACTCCCCAGCACAACGGCACCAGCACTGCAAGGACCAGGGCTACCTGCAGGGGGTAGACGAGCTGCACCAACCACAGCTCGACGCCGTCGTACCACTCGACCAGCAACTCCAACACAACGCGCAGCGTACGCGCGGCACCACGGCGCTGCGCGCACCCCCGACCCCCGGGCACGGCACCTCCGAGCGGAAATTCGGTTGCGCGGTGTGCCACCGTGGTGCCATTCTGGCATCATGGATCTCACGACGTACGTCGACAGCCTTCGCCGAGATCTGGCGGCGGCCGCCGAAACCGGTGGCGACGAGGCCCGGGAACTCGCCGAACGCCTCACCGCACCGATGGAATCGGCGATCCGCCTGATGCTGCTCAACGCCCTGTCGGCGGCCGCCGACGAGATCACCAGCGATCTCGCCCCCGGCTCCGTCGAGGTGCGGTTGCGCGGAGGCGAGCCCGGCTTCGTCGTGACACCGGCCGCCCCCACCGACGACGACACCATCGGGACCGGCACCACCGCGCCACCGGTGCCGGAGGCCGACGAGGGCGCGATGTCGCGGATCAACCTGCGGCTGCCCGAGAACCTCAAGAACCGGGTCGAGGAAGCCGCGGGCGCGCAGCACCTGTCGGTCAACGCCTGGCTGGTGCGCGCCGCCGCGGCAGCGCTCGACGGCGACCGCCCGCGCGCCAGGTCGCACGGCAAGGTCGGCCAGCGCTTCACCGGCTGGGTGCGCTGAGGCGCTCCCGACACCGCGTCACCACACGTCTCCGACCAGCGGAGACGCTCTCACACCACCTTCGGAGGGCACCGCCATGCCTGAATTCGACACACCCGAGCCGATTGCGGCGACCATCGAGTTCGCCTGGGGCGCAGCGCGCATCGTCGCCACCGACCGCGCTCGCGCGGACGTCGACGTGCGACCCACCGACGCATCCGCCAAGGCCGACGCGACAGCCGCGGAGCAGGTGGACGTGTCGCTGGCCGGCGGGACGCTCCAGATCAGAGGACCGAAATCGCGCGGCCTGTTCAGCAAGCCCGGGTCCGTCGAGATCACCGTCGAACTGCCCGCGGGCTCCAGCCTGACCGGGGACGCGGGGGCCGGATCCTTCGAGACCGAGGGGCGACTCGGAGACACCCGGCTCAAGACGGCGATGGGCAGCATCGACGTCGACGAGACCGGTGCGCTGCGCGCGGCCACCTCAGGCGGACGCGTCACCGCCCGGCACATCGCCGGCAACGCCGACGTGCGCACCGGCACCGGCCAGGTCGAGCTGCACCGGATCGACGGCACCGCCGTGGTGAAGAACTCCAACGGCGCCACCCGCATCGGCGAGGTCCGCGGCGACCTGAAGCTCAAGGCCGCCAACGGGGACATCATCGTCCAGCGATCGTCGGCCGACGTCGAGGCGCGCACCGCCAACGGCAGCATCCAGATCGACGAGATCGTGCGCGGCTCGGTGCAGCTGGCGACCTCGCTCGGCGAACTGCGCATCGGCATCCGGCCGGGCACCACGGCGTGGCTCGACCTCGACGCCAAGTACGGCCGGGTGCACAACGACATGGACCACGCCGAGTCCCCCGAACCCGGCGCCGAGACCGCAGAGGTGCACGCCCGCACCGGGTTCGGCGACGTCACCGTCCGACGAACGGAGACAGTGCGATGACCTGCCCAGCAGACCAGTGGGGCGTCGACCCCGGCAAGTTCTGGATGCGCGGCACCCCGCCGCAGTCCCCGGTGCTCCTCGACGAGAGCACCGGCGTGCTCAACGTCTACGGGCACGCCGAGGCGACCCAGGTGCTGAGCGACCCGGGCACGTACTCCTCCAACATCACCCGCGCGCTCGGGTTCGAGGGCGAGAACCCGATGCAGGAGGGCAATCTCCTGCAGATGGACCCGCCCCGGCACCGCAAGCTGCGCACGCTCGTCAGCAAGGCCTTCACCCCGAAGGTCGTGGCCGACCTCGAACCTCGCATCGCGGAGGTGACGGGAGAACTGCTCGCACCGCTGGAAGGCGAGTTCGACCTGGTCGCCGAGCTGGCGCACCCGCTGCCGGTGATTGTCATCGCCGAGCTGCTCGGGGTCCCGGCCGACGACCGCGCGCAGTTCCGCGAGTGGGCCGACGGGCTGCTCACCACCGACGCCGAGTTCAACGCGCGGGAGATCGACGTCGACAGCGACGAGGCGAACCGGCAGATGCGGATGGTCGCGGAGATGGGCGAGTACCTGCTCGGCCACGCCGCCGAGCGCCGCCGCAGCCCCCGCCGGGACCTGCTGACCGACCTGCTCCAGGCCGAGGTCGACGGTGAGCGGCTCAAGGACGACGAGATCGTCAACTTCGCCACCGTGCTGCTGCTGGCGGGCCACATCACCACGACGCTGCTGGTCGGCAACACCGTGCTGTGCCTGGACGCCCATCCCGACCAGCAGGCCGCGGTGCGGGCCGACCGCGCGCTGCTGCCGAGCGCGATCGAGGAGTCGCTGCGCTACCTGAGCCCGTTCGCGGTGGTCTACCGGGCGAGCACGGAGGCCACCGAGCTCGGCGGGCAGCAGGTTCCGGCCGACCAGATCACCGCAGTGCGGCTCGGCGCGGCCAACTGGGACGCGCGGCGCTTCGCCGACCCGATGGCCTTCGACGTCAGGCGGGACCCCAACCCGCACTTGGGTTTCGGCCGTGGAGTCCACTTCTGCCTCGGCGCACCGCTGGCCAGGATGGAGGGCAGGATCGCCCTGGACCGCCTGCTCGACCGGTTCCCGAACCTGAGCGCGGACCCGGAGAACCCGCCGAGGTTCCTGCGCTCGTTCGACATCAGCGGTGTCGACGAACTCCGGGTCCGCACCTGAGAGGTCCCCGTCAGGAGCCGGAGTGCTCCCGGATCGACTTGATGATGGCGCCGAAGTCCTGGCCTCCGCCGCCCTCCTCGTTGAAGCGGCGGTAGAGGTCCGTGGCGAGGCGCCCGATGGACGCGTCGGTGCCGGACTGCTCCGCCGCGGAGAGGGCCAGGTTGAGGTCCTTGAGCATCAGGGCCGCCGCGAACCCCGGCTCGTAGTCGCGGTTCGCGCGGCTGGTCTCCACCAGGTCGGGCACCGGGCAGTTGGTGGTCAGCGCCCAGCACTGACCGGTGGAGATCGATGCGACGTCGTAGAGCGCCTCGTGGGACAGGCCGAGGCGCTCGCCGAGCACGAACGCCTCGCTGACCGCGATCATCGACGCCCCGAGGATCAGGTTGTTGCACATCTTGGTGACCTGGCCGTTGCCGGGGCCGCCGCAGTGGATCACCTTGCGCGCCATGGGTTCCAGGACGTCCTCGGCGCGGTGGAAGTCGGTCTCGGAGCCGCCGACCATGAACGTCAGCGTGCCCGCCTCGGCTCCGGCCGTGCCACCGGAGACGGGCGCGTCGATGCTGCCGAACCCGCTTTCCCGGGCCCGTTCGTGGGCCGCCCTGGCGTCGGCCACGTCCACGGTGGAGGAGTCGATCAGCAGAGCGCCCTCAGCCGCGTGGGGCAACACCTCGTCGTAGGCGTCCAGCAGGTGCTTGCCGCTGGGCAGCATGGTGATCACCGCGTCGGCTCCGCTGACCGCTTCCACGATCGAGCCCACGGTGGCCACGCCGCTGTCCGCCGCGGCCGACAGCGCGGCGGGGACGAGGTCGTAGCCCTGCACGGTGTGCCCGGCCTTGACGAGGTTCGCCGACATCGGACCGCCCATGTGACCGAGCCCGATGAAACCGATGACAGCCATTGTCACAACCTTTCTGCTCGAACTTCCGCCAAGACCCGGCGATCCGCGCTCAGCCGAACAGCTTCGGCTCGTCGGACACCGGCTCGAAGAACTTCTGCACCCTGGAGTCGTCCACTTCGGACAACGTGGTGGGCGACCACTGCGGGTTGCGGTCCTTGTCGACGAGCGTGGCGCGCACGCCCTCGACGAAGTCGCCGATCCGCACGCACGCCATGGCCAGCCGGTACTCCTGCGTCAGCGCCTGCTCCAGCGATCCGTACCCGCTGCGCAGCGCGCGCAGCGTGACCTTGAGCGCGGTCGGCGACTTGGACTCGATGGCGCTCGCCGCCTCCTTCGCGGCCTGCTCGGGGCGTTCCCGAAGCCGGACGAGGATCGCCTCGGCGTCGGAGCCCTGGTACGCGGCGTCGATCCACTCGCGATGCTCGGCCAGCGACGGCTCGGGCACCGGCGCCGCGAAGCGGGCCAGCACCTCGTCCACGTCCCCGCCGGCCAGGTCTTCGACGATCTCCGGCAGCCGGACGCTGTCGACGTAGTGGTCGGCGAGGCCGCAGTAGAGGGCGTCCGCACCGCCGACCGCACCGCCGGTCAGCGCGAGGTGCGTGCCGAGCTCACCGGGTGCGCGCGACATGAGGTAGGTGCCGCCGACGTCGGGGATGAACCCGATGCCGGTCTCGGGCATCCCGACCTTGGAGCGCTCGGTGACCACCCGGTGCGAGCCGTGCGCGGAGATGCCGACGCCGCCGCCCATGCAGATGCCGTCCATGATCCCCACGACCGGCTTCGGGTAGTTGGCCAGCGCCGAGTTGAGGCGGTACTCCTCGGACCAGAACGCCGCGGGCAGCGACTCGTCGCCCGCCTTGGCCGCGTCGTGCAGCGCGCGCACGTCGCCACCGGCGCACAGCCCGCGCTCGCCCGCCCCGTCGATCATGATCGCGCGGATGTGCTCGGCGTGCCGCCACCGCTCGATCGCCTCGGTCATCTCCCGGACCATGCCGAGGGTCAGCGAGTTGAGCGCCTTCGGGCGGTTGAGCGTGATCCGCCCGAGCGCGCCGTGCTCGCTGACCAGGATCTCGGACTCAGTCATGGTGCGAACTCCATCGTTGTGCAGGGTGCTGCCCCCGCGGCGGCGGTCAGGCCGCCAGCAGACCGCGGGAGATGATCAGCCGCATGATTTCGTTGGTGCCTTCCAGGATCTGATGCACCCGCAGGTCGCGGACGATCTTCTCCAGGCCGTATTCCGCAAGGTATCCGTATCCACCGTGGATCTGAAGTGCCTCGTTGGCGACCGTGAACCCCACGTCCGTGGCCAGTCGTTTGGCCATCGCGCACGACCGGGTCGCCGTCGGGTCCCCGGTGTCGAGCGCCCAGGCCGCCCGCCACAGCAGCAGGCGCGCGGCCTCCAGTTCCGTTGCCATGTCGGCGAGCTTGAACTGCAGGGCCTCGAACTCGCTGAGCTTGGACCCGAACGCGCTGCGCTCCCGCACGTACTCCAGCGACTTGTCCAGCGCGGCCTGCGCACCGCCGAGCGAGCACGCGCCGACGCTGAGCCTGCCGCCGTCGAGCCCCGCCATCGCGATGCGGAACCCGATGCCCTCGTCGCCGAGGCGCTGGTCGGCGGAGACGCGGACGCCGTCGAAGATGACCTGGCGGGTGGGCTGGGCGTTCCAGCCCATCTTCTTCTCGTTGGCACCGAAGGACATGCCCTCGGTTCCGGCCTCCACCACGAAGGTCGAGATCCCCTTGTGGCCCGGCTCGCCGGTCCGCGCCATCACGACGTAGACGTCGGAGCTGCCACCGCCGGAGATGAACTGCTTGACCCCGGTGATCACGTAGTCCTCGCCGTCGCGGACCGCTCGGGTCTGCAGGGCGGCGGCGTCCGAGCCGGCTCCGGGTTCGGTCAGGCAGTAGCTGGCCAGGCGTTCCATCGTGCACAGCTGCGGCAACCAGCGCTCCCGCTGGGCGTCGGTGCCGAAGCGGTCGATCATGCCCGCGCACATGTTGTGGATGGAGATGTAGGCGGCGATCGAGGGATCACCGGTGGCCAGCGCCTCGAAGATGAGCACCGAGTCGAACCGGCTCAGCCCGCTGCCACCGTGGGCCTCGTCGATGTAGACGCCCCCGATGCCCAGCTGACCGGCGGCGCGCAGCGCCTCGATCGGGAAGTGCTTCTCCTGGTCCCATTCCACGGCGTGCGGGGCGAGCTGCTCCTGGGCGAATTCCAGCGCGGTGTCCCGGATCGCGCGCTGGTCATCGGTGAGCTCGAACGGCGAACTCGCCACTGCTGCGACGGACACGTCGCCTCCTCCTCGCGCAGTCGGGCGGGACCCGGGATCGCCGGGTCCCGCCCGCACGATCAGTGCATCGTCGGGATGGTGAAGCTGGCGCCTTCCTTGAGTCCGGAGGGCCAGCGGGACGTGACCGTCTTGGTCTTGGTGTAGAAGCGGATCGAGTCCGGGCCGTGCTGGTTGAGGTCGCCGAATCCGGACCGCTTCCAGCCGCCGAAGGTGTGGTAGGCGATCGGCACCGGGATCGGCACGTTCACGCCGACCATGCCGGTGTTGACGCGGTTGACGAACTCGCGCGCGGCGTCGCCGTCGCGGGTGAAGATCGCCACCCCGTTGCCGTACTCGTGCTCGCTGGGCAGCCGCACCGCTTCCTCGTAGTCGGCGGCGCGCACGATCGACAGCACCGGGCCGAAGATCTCCTCCTGGTAGATCCGCATCTCCGGCGTGACGTGGTCGAACAGCGAGGCGCCCGTGAAGAAGCCGTCCTCGTGCCCCGGCTTGGAATAGCCCCGCCCGTCGACCACCAGCTCCGCGCCCTCGCCGACACCGGCACCGACGAGGTCCTGCACCCGCTGCCACGCCTGCTTGGTCACCAGCGGACCGAAGTCGGCGTCGGCGTCGAAGCTGGTGCCGATCTTGAGATCCTGGATCTTCTCGACGAGCTTGTCCCGCAACGCGTTCGCGGTGGCCTCGCCGACGGGCACGGCGACCGAGATCGCCATGCAGCGCTCCCCCGCCGAGCCGTAACCGGCACCGATGAGCGCGTCGCAGACCTGGTCGAGGTCGGCGTCGGGCATGACGATCAGGTGGTTCTTGGCGCCGCCGAAGCACTGCGCCCGCTTGCCGTGATCAGCGGCCGTGGAGTAGATGTACTGCGCGATGTCGGAGGATCCGACGAAGCCGACCGCCTCGATGCGCGGTTCGGTCAGCAGCGCGTCGACGGCCGTCTTGTCGCCGTTGACCACGTTGAAGATCCCCGGCGGGCCGCCGGCTTCGATGAACAGCTCGGCCAGCCGCAGCGGGACCGAGGGGTCGCGCTCGGACGGCTTGAGCACGAAGGCGTTGCCGCAGGCGATCGCCGGAGCCGCCTTCCACAGCGGGATCATCGCCGGGAAGTTGAACGGCGTGATACCGGCGACGACGCCGAGCGGCTGGCGCAGCGAGTAGACGTCGATGCCGGTGCCGACGCTGTCGCTGTACTCGCCCTTGAGCAGGTGCGGGATGCCGATCGCGAACTCGACGACCTCCAGACCGCGCTGGATGTCGCCCTTCGCGTCGGGCACGGTCTTGCCGTGCTCGGAGGCCAGCAGCCGCGCCAGGTCCTCCATCTCGTCGTTGACCAGCTGCACGAACCGCATGAGCACCCGCGCCCGCTTCTGCGGGTTCGTCGCCGCCCAGGCCGGCTGCGCCGTGGCCGCGTTGTCGACGACCGAGGTGACCTCGTCGGCCGAGGCCAGCGGGACCCTGGCTTGCACCTGGCCCGTGTTGGGATCGAACACGTCACCGAAGGAGCCGGAGGTCCCGGGACCCGCTTGCCTCCGATGAAGTGCTCCAGCTCGCGTGTCATCTCGCACCGCACCTCCGCCGAACCGGCCATCGAAATACTAGGAAGCCAAACTGTTTGTAGACCGAATTTTGCCCACAGGGAACGCGCACGCAACAGGGTGTGACGCGTCACAGTATCGATTCTGCGCACTTCACGCCGGTTTATCCACCTGCGGAGGTGAGGAGGGCGGGTGCGGGATGCGCGGCCCTGGATGTCCTCAGGGCGGTCAGGCCTCTCCGAAGAGATGGGTCCCCGGTTCCTCACCGTCGTCCCCGACCCAGAACTCCACCCAGTGGGGTCACGAACTCCGACCTCCGGAGTTCCCCGTCTCCGTTCAGGTCGAGCCGGGCGAACGCGAGGTCGGTCGGCGCTTCCCGTCCCGTCCACGCCTGGATCATGCGGGCGTACTCGGCTGCGGTCACCCGGCCGTCGCCGTCCTCGTCCACCGCCTCGAACATCGACTCGGCGGTCGCCGTCACCAGGTCGAGCATCGCGCCCAGGTTCTCGACCGCGGCCAGCATCTCCTCCTGCGTGATCCGCTGATCGCTGTTCTCGTCGGCGGTCGCGCTCAACGCGTCCCCACCAGCGCATCATGATCTCGCGCAACCGAGTCGACCCGTCCTCACCGCGGATGCGCGCCCACCGTTCGGTCAGCGCCTCGAAATCAGCGCGCTCCAAGAACCCGTCGCCGTTGACGTCCATCGCGGTGAACACGACGGAGGCCTTCTTCCGCTGCAAGTCGCTCGCCATCGAACCAACCTGGCAGGGGCGTCGCGATGGCGGCAACAGCCCGGTCGGGCGTTCCGCCGGGCGTGCGAGTGATCGTCCTCGGCGCTGGTGACGCACCGTGTCTGCCCGGGTCAGGCCCGCGCGGCCGAGCGGAAGGTGTCGATCTTGTCCGCGACGTACTCGCGCCACGGCCCGGGCAGGTCCGGCAGGCAGCCCGCGACGTGCTCGGCCAGTTCGGCCCGGTCCTCGCGGTTGTGCATGAGCAGCGCGAACAGCTCGTCGACCCGCACGCCGTGCTCGGGCCGGGACAGCACGCGCAGCTGCTCGCCCGCGCTGATCTCGCCCGGTCGCTCGACCGCGAGGTAGGCACCGGTGCGCCCGTGCGCGGTGAACTTCCTTGACCAGGCCCGGGACGTCCCAGAAGCCGGCGAAGACCCGGCACGGCTGGCGCGAGCCGGTCACCCGGAACACGGCACACCGATCTCCCAGCGCTCGCCGATCAGCGCCGCGGAACTGTCCACACCGGACAGCGTCAAGGTTCTCGCCCAGCGTTGCCGGGCACCAGGTCCTTGCCGGCAGCTCGGCCGAACCAGAAGGGCCAGTTCCTCCTGTCGAAGGCGTAGGTGCAGACTGGCACCATGCGCCGTGGTGGTCCGTGTCTGCCACACCGAATCGCCGTCCGACCCCGGCCTCGGTGAACCGGTACCGTGCCCGTCGACGCGACCGCTTGTCGATCTCCGGGTCCTTGCCGACACGCCCCGTCGCACTTCCCCGGTCCGCAGGAAGGACCACGTTCACCGACGACACCACGCTTCATGAGCGCCCGAAACTACGGGGAGGAACGGCAACCGACCACAGCGGAATTTCCGGCAGCGAGCGTCACAGTCGCCCGGAGACCGACCGCAGCGCGTCGCGCGCCTCCTCGCGCAGCAGCCCGACCAGGTCGGCAGCGGGCATCGGGCGGGCTTGGGCGTAGGTCTGACCTGCCCACATCGAGATCGCCTCGGCGTCACCGGCCTTGCCCGCGGCTCCGCGCATCGGCTTGGTGAGGTTGTTCACCTGCGGGTACGCGGCCGGGGCGTCCTGGTTGTCGAGCATGAAGCGGTTCACCAGGCCGCGCGCGGGACGACCGCTGAACGCGCGGGTGACCTCGGTCCACCGCTGGCCGTCGGCCATCTGGTCCCGCTGCACCGCGGCGGTTCCCGCCTCGTCGCAGACCAGGAACGCGGTGCCCAGCTGCGCGGCGACCGCACCGGCGGTCAGCACGGCCGCGACGTCGGCGCCGTGCACCAGACCACCTGCGGCGATGATCGGCAGGTTCACCGCCGCGCGCACCGAGCGGATCGCGGCCAGCAGCCGAGCATCGGGCCG
>NZ_VIWX01000007.1 GCF_007829955.1 Saccharopolyspora dendranthemae | reverse complement strand
GGCGCGCCGATCCCGCCTCACGCGCCCCCGGAGCAACGGACATCACAGCCGACGGAAACCTACGGTCCCGTAACCTTGAGTCGTGACCAACGCCGTCTCTTCCCGAGTCCCGCACGCGATCACCAAACCGCGCATGCGCGGTTGGATCCACTTCTGGTCGTTGCTGGCGTTCTTCGCCGCCGGCGCGACGCTCATCTCGCTGGCCGCAGCGACGGTGTCCGGTGAAGCCGCGCTGGGCACCTCGATCTACTCGGCGACCGTGCTCGGCCTGTTCGGCGTGAGCGCGCTCTACCACCGCAAGACCTGGAACTCGGTCGGCGCGCGCACCTGGATGCGCCGGCTCGACCACTCGATGATCTTCCTGTTCATCGCCGGCACCTACACGCCGCTGGCGATGATCGCGATGCAGCCGACGACCGGCGCCGTCGTGCTCGCCGTGGTGTGGGCGGGCGCGCTCGGCGGCGTGATCCTCAAGCTCGCCTGGCCGAACGCGCCGCGCTGGGTCGGAGTCCCGGTCTACATCGCGCTGGGCTGGGTGGCCGTGTTCGTGCTCCCCGACCTGCTCAACAACGCCGGCGTGGCGGTCCTGGTGCTGCTCATCGTGGGCGGCGCCCTCTACACGCTGGGCGCGGTCTTCTACGCCACCCGCTGGCCGGACCCGTGGCCCAAGACGTTCGGGTACCACGAGTTCTTCCACTCGACGGTCACGGCGGCGGCGATCTGCCACCACGTGGCCATCTGGCTCGCCCTCTACGCCTGAGCCAGGTTCTCCACCAGGTCGCCCGAGTTCGTGACGGGGCGGTCGCAGACGTAGCCGCGGCAGACGTAGGCGGCCGCCTCCCCGTCGACCAGAGGTCGGTCGGCGAGCAGCGGAACCCCGGCCGCTTCCGGCGTCGAGGCGACCACGACGGCACCTCCGGGCACCCTGCTGCGGGCCGCCGCGAGGAGTTGCGCTCGGGCGGTCTCGTCCGTTCCCACGACCGCGATCTGCAGCGGCCCCTGGGCTCGCGCCTCGGCGACGGCCAGCCAGTGCCCGGCGAAGCGGGGTGCGCGCTGGGCGAGCAGACCCGCCCGGGAGAGCGCCTGCTCCGCGGCGGCGCGGTAGCGGCCGGTATCACCCGGGCCGACCAGAGCCGATGCGGTGAGCAGCGCCGAGGTCAGGGCCGCTGCGCCGGACGGGCTCGCGTTGTCGGTGGGGTCGGAGGGCCTGCGCACCAGGGCTTCACCGTCGGAGGCGGTGTCGTAGAACGCGCCCGGGTTCTCGGCGTCGGTGAACTGGTCGAGCGCGACGTCCAGGAGCTCGCACGCGGTGGTCAGCCAGCGCGGGTCGGCGGTGGCCTGGTGCAGCGACAGGAGACCGTCGGCGAAGCAGGCGTAGTCCTCCAGCACTCCCGCCGCCGTGCCCGCGACGCCGTCCCGCGAGGTCCGCAGCAGCCTCCCGCCTGCGAAGTGCGTCGAGAGCAGCAGCTCGGCGGCACCGGCCGCGGCCTCCACCCAGGACGGTTCCTCCAGCGCGGTCGCGGCCTCGACGAGCGCGGTGATGGCCATGCCGTTCCAAGCGGTGACGACCTTGTCGTCCTTGCCCGGCTGAGAGCGCTGCTCCCTGGCGGCCAGCAGGCTCTCCCGCACCCTCGCCCACCGGGCCGGGTCGTCGGGATCGCGCGGCAGCCGCAGCGTCGAGGCGCCCTCCTCGAAGGTGCCGTCCGGGGTCACGACCAGCAGCGACGCCGCCCAGTCGCCGTCCTCGGCGCCGAGCACCTCGCGCAGCTGATCGGGGGTCCACACGTAGGTCAGGCCCTCGACGCCGTCGGTGTCGGCGTCCAGCGACGCCGCGAAACCGCCCTCGGGAGTGCGCAGATCGCGGAGCAGGAACCCCGCGGTCTCCCTGGCCACCCGGGCGGAGAGGTCGTCACCGAGCCTGCCCAGGTGCGCGTAGGCGCGCAGCAGCAGGGCGTTGTCGTAGAGCATCTTCTCGAAGTGCGGAACGACCCAGGCGGCGTCGACGCTGTACCGCGCGAAACCACCCGCCAGCTGGTCGTAGATGCCGCCGCGCGCCATGGCGGAGCAGCAGTGCTCGGCGAGTTCGAGCGCTTCGGCCGATCCTGTCCGCTCGTGGTGGCGCAGCAAGAACTCCAGCACCATCGACGGCGGGAACTTCGGCGCATCGCCGAAACCACCGTTCTGGCGGTCGGCCTCTCCGCGCAGGCGGCCGACCGCACCGGTGAGCACCTCGTCGTCGAGGATCGACTCCGGCAGCGGTGAGCGCTGCTCGTTGAGCTGCTCGACGATGCGGGTCGCGGCCTTGCGCACCTCGTCACCGCGCCCGTCCCACGCCTGCGCGACGGCGGCGAGCAGCTGCGAGAACGACGGCATGCCGGGCATCGGCGAGCCCGGGTAGTAGGTGCCGCAGTGGAACGGTTCGCCGTCGGGCGTGAGGAAGCAGGTCATCGGCCAGCCGCCCTGGCCGGTCATGGCCTGGGTCGCTTCCATGTAGACCGCGTCGATGTCGGGCCGCTCCTCGCGGTCCACCTTGATGTTGACGAAGTGCTCGTTCATCAGGCGAGCGGTGTCGTCGTCCTCGAAGGACTCGTGCGCCATCACGTGGCACCAGTGGCAGGCGGCGTACCCGATCGACAGCAGCACCGGGACATCCCGGCGGCGCGCCTCCTCGAACGCTTCGGAGCCCCACGGCCTCCAGTCGACCGGGTTGTCCGCGTGCTGGAGCAGGTACGGACTCGTCGAGTCCGCGAGCCGGTTCACCATGCCCTCACCTTCCCATTTCGATCATCCCGCCGCACTGGTGAGGGTGTTCCTGAGAACGCGCGACGGGGCCACCCGGTGTTCCGGATGGCCCCGTCGCGCGCAGGTCCTACTCGGTCTTCGCCTTGGAGCCCGTCGGCTCCTCGGCGGCCTCCGGTTCCCCGGTCTCCTCGGCTTCCTTCGCGGCGGCGGCCTCGGCCCGCTTGACGCGAGCCGGCGTGGCCGCGCTGGCCTTGTCCTCGTCGAAGACGACCGGCAGCTTCTTCAGGTGCTTGGTCATGGAGCGGACCAGCAGCACCACCGAGATGGCGAACACGATCAGCAGCACCAGCCCCAGCGGGGAGGACTTGCCGAAGTCCTCGCCCTGCCCGCCCGGGTCCTGCGGCGGTCCGGGCGTCTGGGCCAGCACCAGTGCGACGGTCTCCTGGGCACTCATGCGCACACCTTCTCCTGCACGCCGGTGAACAGGTCGTCCTCCGGCAACGTCGTGTCGACCAGCGAACGCACCAGCTCGTAGTCCTCGGTCGGCCACAGCTCGCGCTGGACCTCGCACGAGACCGCGAACCAGCGGCTCGTCGGATCGATCTGGGTCGCGTGGGCGCGCAAAGCGTCGTCCCGCTTCTCGAAGTATTCCCCGCACGGCACGCGCGTGGTGACCCGGTCGTCCGGATCGGGGCGGTTCTGCGCGTCCCAGCGCTCGAGCCAGTCGGTGTAGGGCGATTCCTTGCCCTCGCCGAGCAGCGACTCGTGGAACAGCTGCATGCGCTTGCGGGCGAATCCGTGCGAGTAGTAGAGCTTCAGCGGCTGCCAGGGCTCGCCGTCGCCCTTGAAGAGGTCGGGGTCACCGGCGGCGTCGAAGGCCGCGACGGAGATCTCGTGGCAGCGGATGTGGTCCGGGTGCGGATAGCCGCCGTTCTCGTCGTAGGTGATCACGACGTGCGGCCGGAACTCCCGCACGACCTTGACCAGCTCGCGGGTGGACTCCTCGATCGGGACCGTGGCGAACACGCCCTCCGGCAGCGCCGGCAGCGGGTCGCCCTCCGGCAGCCCGGAGTCGACGTAGCCGAGCCAGCGGTGCTCGACGCCGAGGATCCCGGCCGCGTTCGCCATCTCCTCGCGGCGCACCTCGGTCAGGTTCTCGACGACCTCCGGCCGGTCCATCGCCGGGTTGAGGATGCTGCCCGCTTCACCTCCCGTGCAGGTGACCACCATCACATCGTGGCCCTCGGCCACGTAACGCGCGGTGGTCGCGGCCCCCTTGCTGGACTCGTCGTCCGGGTGCGCGTGCACCGTCATCAGTCGCAGCTTGTCCGCCATCGCCCGCTTGTTCCTCCCGCTAGTAGCAGCATCCGCCCTGTGCGAGGCCCCCAGTCCTCGACGGCCCCGCCGTCGGCCCGCTGGGCGCTCCAGGGATACTCAACGTGGATGTCGTCCTCCATTGTTCCCGGTGGAACCGACTTCCCGGCCCTCGCCCCTTGTGGTTCCGGCCGCAGATCCACCGCCCGCGCCGAAAGGCCGCCGTGACGCAGCAGCAGATCCCGCCGGACCGGTACGGCTCGCGCGCTCGCAGCGCGCACACCCGTCCCGTCCTCCGCTGGGTGCTGCTCGTGGTCGTGGCCCTGGCCCTCACGGGCGTCGCGCTCATCGGTTACCGCAACCTCGGTTCCACGCCCATCGAGGGCAAGCAGGTGGCCTTCGAGGTGATCGACGACCACTCCGTCCGGGTCACCCTCGAGGTCCAGCGGGACGACCCGCAGCGGCCCGCGGACTGCGTGGTGCGAGGTCGATCCGAGGCCGGCGAGGAGGTCGGCAGGCGCGAGGTCCTGGTTCACCCGGCGAACGGCGTGAGTCGGCAGGACACTGTGCTTCGTACATCCGCCCGAGCGACCATCGGGGAGGTGTACGGCTGCACTTACAACGTTCCTGAATATTTGTCCACTCACACGCGGCCAACCGGGTGAAGCGCCCCGCTGCACGTCGGGCGGGAGGAGAATCCGGCCCCTTTGCGTGCTGATTCGTGCTATCGTCGAGCGCAGCACGGCCCCCGCTGAGGGCCGTGTTTTTCCGTTACTTGGCATTGGCCGAGAAAAGGGCGGAATTGCAATTTGACCCGCGGGTAGTGCGGGTCGAGAAGTCGACGAGGAGTGGTGACCGTGAGCGAGACCCAGGTGACCTGGCTGACCCAGGATGCTTACGACCGGCTCAAGGGTGAGCTGGACGAGCTCGTGGCCAACCGCCCGGTGATCGCCGCGAAGATCAACGAAGCCCGCGAGGAAGGCGACCTGCGCGAGAACGGCGGGTATCACGCCGCCCGCGAGGAGCAGGGCCAGGTCGAGTCCCGCATCCGCCAGTTGCAGGAACTGCTGCGCACCGCCCAGGTCGGCGACGTGCCCACCGAGTCCGGCGTGGCCAAGCCCGGTTCCGTGCTGACCGTCCGCTACGACGGCGAAGACGAGACCGAGCAGTTCCTGCTCGCCAACCGTGAAGAGGGCGCCCACGGCGACCTCGAGGTCTACTCCCCCAGCTCGCCGCTGGGCAAAGCTCTGCTGGACGCCGAGGAGGGCGAGAGCCGCGAGTACGAACTCCCGAACGGCGGCAACATGAAGGTCACGCTCGTCAAGGCCGAGCCCTTCGACGGCTGATCTTTCATCGCGCACTTCTTTGACGCGCAGCGGCTTCGAGTCGCTGCGCGTCCCTTTGTTGATCTGGCTTCACAGGGCATATATGCGGTGAAACCTTGATGCGGTTTCACCGCAATTAAGAATCGATACCGGGCTAATCCGCTCGGTCCGCGGGCGTTCCGGATTCCGGGACGCCCGCTCGCTTTTCCCCGGAAAGTCGGCGCAGCAGCGGACGCACTCTCGGCGGGACCGGAGTGGACAGCGCGATCGACGTCGAGGTGCGCCGCACGCCGGGAACTCCGACCACCTCGTCGATCACGCGCTGCAGGTCGTCGTTGGACCGGGCGACCATGCGCACGAACAGGTCGCCCTGGCCGGTGGTCGCGTGCACCTCGCACACCTCGTCGATCGCGGCCAGCGTGTCGGCGACGACTCCGCGGTGGCCCTGCGCGATCTCCAGCACCGCGAACGCGGTGAGCCCGTACCCCATCGCGGCCAGGTCCAGCTCCGGCGGGAACCCCTGCAGGACACCGCGCTGGACGAGCCGGTCCAGCCTGGCCTGCACGGTGCCGCGGGCGACGCCGAGCCGGCGGGAGCACTCCAGCACGCCCAGCCGAGGCTCGTCGGAGAGCAGGAGCAGCAGCCGGGCGTCCAGCTCGTCGGGACCGTTGGTCGCAGTCACGGGGGAACTCCTTGCTCAGCGGCGGGCGAGGATCGTGTAACCGGCGTCTTCGAGCTGGGTCACGACGTACTCGCGGTGCTCCTGACCCCTGGTCTCCAGCGAGACCTCGACGTCGACCTCCCCGAGGGCGAGCGCGCCGGAGATCCGGGAGTGCTCGATGTCGATGACGTTGGCGTTGAGCTCACCGAGCTTGGCCAGCATCGCGGCGAGCGAGCCGGGCCGGTCGGGCAACCGGACCCGCAGCGACAGGTACCGGCCGGCCGAGGTCATGCCGTGCTGGATCAGCTGGAGCATCAGCAGCGGGTCGATGTTGCCGCCCGACACCACCGCGGCGGTCGGCGAGACGACCTGCTCGGGGTGTTCCAGCAGTGCGGCCACGGCAGCGACCCCGGCCGGCTCGACGACGAGCTTCGCCCGCTCCAGGCACAGCAGCAGGGCCCGCGACAACGACTCCTCGCTGACCGTGAGGACCCCGTCCGCCAGGTCCGAGACGTGCGCGAAGGTCACCGCTCCCGGTTCCCCGACGGCGATCCCGTCGGCCATCGTCTGGGTGTCGCTGATCGGAACGGGCTTCCCGGCGGCCAGCGACACCGGCCACGCGGCGGCGCGCTCCGCCTGGACGGCCAGCACCTTCACGTCGGGGCGCGTGGCCTTCACCGCGGCCGCCACGCCCGCGACCAGCCCTCCCCCGCCGGTCGGCACGAGGATGGTGCGCACCTCGGGCAGCTGCTCCAGGATCTCGAGCCCGACAGTCCCTTGACCGGCGACGATGTCCGGGTGGTCGAAGGGGTGGATGAACTCCGCACGGGTACGTTCAGCGTGCTCCCTGGCCGCGGCGAGGGTTTCGGCGAGCACCGCGCCGTGCAGCGTCACCTGGGCTCCGTAGGCCTTGGTCGCGGCGAGCTTCGGCAGCGGGACCTGTTCGGGCATGTAGACGGTGGCGGGGATGCCCAGCAGCTGCGCCGCGAGGGCGACGCCCTGCGCGTGGTTGCCCGCGCTGGCGGCCACCACACCGGCGGCGCGGCGCTCGGCGGAGAGCCCGAGCAACCGCACGTAGGCCCCGCGCAGCTTGAAGGAGCCGGTGCGCTGGAGGTTCTCGCACTTGAGGTGAACTTCGCCGCCGGTGTGCTCACCGAGCATCCGGGAGTGCTCCATCGGTGTCCGCCGGGCCACCTTGGCGAGCAGGGCGTCCGCTTCGCGAATTCGTTCCAGGTCGACGAGCTGCATGCGGCAATCGTGCCACCGCTGATCTACCGGTACTAGCGCGCCAGGTTCGGTACGCTCAGTGGACGGACCGGTCACCGAGCGCGAAGCGCTGGTCGAGGCACTGCTGGGAGGGAATCATGGCGCAGCCGAGCAGCGGTGTGCTGCCGCTCCTGGCAGGCATGGTCACGGCGGCGGCGCTCTCCGGTGCGGCGGTCCTGGTGGTGCTCGGCTCCGGCTGTGACGACCCGGGCACCTACCACGAGCACGACGGCGTCGTGGAGCTCATCGGCGGCTGCCTGCAGCCCAGCGACCTCCCGGTCACCCCGCGCGAGCCCGTCGAGTCCCCCGCTCCGGACGGCGCGGACCCGTTCCTGGCCAGGTGAGGTGGGCGGCCGCGCCGGGTCGCCAGCTCCCAGTTTTAGTCCAAACCGAGCCATGATCATGTCCGAAATGTCGGCTCAGTTTGGACTAAAACTGGGAACGGCCCAGGTCGTGCCCTTGCGCGACCGCCTTCTTGCCCGTGCTCAGCCGAGAGCGGCCAGGAGGTCCTCGACGAGGTCGTCGGCCTCTTCGATCCCGACCGACAGGCGGACCAGGTCCGAGGGGACCTGCAGCATCGAACCCGCGGTGCTGGCGTGCGTCATCTTGCCCGGGTGCTCGATGAGCGACTCGACGCCGCCCAGGGACTCGGCGAGGGTGAACAGCCGCGTGCGGGCGCAGACGTCCAGCGCGGCCTGCTCGCCGTCGGCGTGGAGGAACGAGATCATCCCGCCGAAGTGCTTCATCTGCTTGGCGGCGACCTCGTGCCCCGGGTGGTCCGGCAGACCCGGGTAGAGGACCTTCGCGACCTTGGGGTGCCCGCTGAGCGCCGCGACGATCCGCTCGGCGTTCGCGCTGTGGCGCTCCATGCGCACCGCGAGGGTCTTAAGCCCGCGCATCGTCAGGAACGCGTCGAACGGGCCGGGCACCGCGCCCGCGCCGTTCTGCAGGAACGCCAGCTGCTCGGCGAGCGCGTCGTCGGAGGTGACCACGGCGCCGCCGACCACGTCGGAGTGCCCGCCGAGGTACTTGGTGGTCGAGTGGACCACCGCGGTCGCGCCGAGCTCCAGCGGCTGCTGCAGGAACGGCGAGGCGAAGGTGTTGTCGACGACGAACTTCACGCCCGCGTCGGCGGAGACCTGCGCCAGCGAGGCGATGTCACCGATGTTGAGCAGCGGGTTGGTGGGCGTCTCCACCCAGACCAGCTTGGTGTTGTCCTGGATCGCCGCGCGCACCGCGTCGACATCGGACACCGGGGCGGGCGTGTAGGTGATGCCCCAGCCGGTGAGCACCTTGTCGATCAGCCGGAAGGTGCCGCCGTAGGCGTCATCCGGGATCACCAGGTGATCGCCCGGGCGCAGCTCGGAGCGCAGCACGGCGTCGGTGGCCGCCATGCCGGAGGCGTAGGCACGCGCGTGCCTGCCGTTCTCCAGCTCGGCCAGGCAGCGCTCCAGCGCGGTCCGGGTCGGGTTGCCGGTCCGGGAGTACTCGTATCCGGAGCGCATCCCGCCGACGCCGTCCTGCGCGTAGGTCGAGGTGGCGTGGATGGGCACGATCACCGAACCGGTCGTCGGGTCTGCCTCCTGTCCCGCGTGAATCGCGCGGGTGGCGAAGCCGTCACTCATGTGGAGCAGCGTATTACTCCTGGGGCGATCCGGTGATCCGGGCCCGAAAAGCGAAGTGCTCCCGACCTGGTCAGGCCGGGAGCACTTCGGGTGCTTCGCGTCAGCTCACCACTGCGGCGGCTGCGGCGGCTGACCCGGCTGCTGCGGGTAGCCGCCCTGCTGCGGGAAGCCACCGGACTGCGGGTAGCCCTGCGGGGGCTGCTGCTGGCCGAAGCCCTGCTGCGGCGGCTGACCGTAGCCCTGCGGGGGCTGCTGGCCGAACTGCTGCGGCGGGGCGGGCTGGCCGAACTGCTGCGGCGGCTGCTGCTGGCCGAAGCCGCCCTGCGGCGGGCCGTACCCACCAGCGGCCTGCGGAGCGGGGGCGCCGGCGAGAGCGTTCATCGCGGCGGTGGTCGACGGCAACCACCACAGCACCAGGATCGCCGCACCGACCAGCAGGCCGAGGATTCCGGCGAGCGGGCTGATGGCGATGTTGATCAGGCCACCGAGGACCCCCAAGCCCGCGAAGACGGTGACGAGAATCCGTCCCCACTGCTTGCCCTGCCCACCCGAGTAAGCGGCGAAGATCCACCCACCGCAGAACAGGAGCGAGACCAAGATCGTGGCGATCCCGACGCCCGGGAAGTAGGACATGGTCATGATGCCGCTGATGATCGAGCCGATGAGCCCCAGAGCCGCGAGACCGATCGTCACCCACTGCGCGATCGGCAGGGTCGACACACCGCCCTGCCCCGGTCCGGACTGGCCCTGACCCGGGAAGCCGGCCTGCGGGGGCGGGAAGCCGCCCTGGGCCTGCGGAGCCGGGAAGCCTCCGCCGGGAGTGCCCTGCTGCTGCGGCTGCGACGGGAAGCCGCCGGGCTGGCTCTGCGTGCCCGGCTGCTGGTACATCGGCTGCGGGGGCTGCATGGACGGCGGCACCATCGCCGTCGCGTCCGCGCCGCCCTGCTGCTGGCCGCCCTGGCCCGGCTGCTGGTACATCGGCTGCGGAGGCTGCATCGACGGCGGCACCACCTGGGTGGAGTCGCCGCCCTGCTGCGGCTGGCCCGTGGGCCGGACGACCTGCGTCGCCTCGGACTGCGGCTGCTGCTGCCCCTGCGACTGGACAGGACGCACGACCTGGGTCGAGTCACCGCCAGCCTGGTTCTCGTCCTGGGGGTCCATCCGGTTCGAAATCGGGTCCGAACCCTGCTGACCGCCGTCCGGCGGCTGCGGAGAGCTCATCGGGTACTACTCCCTTGCGGCGTCCAAAGTCCTGGGCATACTTCGGCACCACGCTATCTGATCAGGTCTGAGCGCAGTGCCGTTTCCACATCAACTCGTCATCGACCGGCGATGAATCCGAGCACATCCTGGCGGGTCACGACTCCGGCCGGCTTGCCGTCGATGAGCACCATCGCGCCGTCCGCGCCGGTCAGCGCCGACATCGCCGAGCTGATCTCCTCACCTGCACCGATGGTCGGCAGCGGCGGGGACATGTGCTGCTCGACGGTGTCGGCGAGGTGCGCCCGGCCCGCGAACAGCGCGTCCAGCAGGTCGCGCTCGTTGACCGCGCCCGCGATCTCCGCCGCCATGATCGGCGGCTCCGCGCGCACGACCGGCATCTGGGAGACGCCGAACTCGCGCAGGATCGCCACGGCTTCCGCCACGGTCTCGCTGGGGTGCGTGTGCACCAGCTCGGGGATCGTGCCGTCCTTGCGGCGCAGCACGTCGCCGACCCGGCCACCGCCGACGTCCGGCGAGAGGAAGCCGTAGGAGGCCATCCAGGAGTCGTTGAAGATCTTGCCGAGGTAGCCGCGGCCGCCGTCGGGCAGCAGCACCACGATCACGTCGTCCGGGCTCGCCTTCTCGGCGATCTTGAGCGCCGCGGCGACGGCCATGCCGCAGGAACCGCCGACCAGCAGCGCCTCCTCGTTGGCGAGGCGCCGGGTCATCTCGAAGGACTCGGCGTCGGTGACCGGCACGATCTCGTCGCAGACGCCCTGGTCGTAGGTGGTCGGCCAGAAGTCCTCGCCGACGCCCTCCACCAGGTAGGGACGGCCGTGACCGCCGGAGTAGACGGATCCCTCCGGGTCCGCCCCGACGATCTTGACCTTGCCGCCGGAAACCTTCTTCAGGTACTCGCCGGTGCCGGAGATCGTGCCGCCGGTGCCGATGCCTGCGACGAAGTGCGTCACCTTGCCCTCGGTCTGCTCCCAGATCTCCGGGCCCGTGGAGTGCACGTGGGACTCGGGGTTCTGCGGGTTGGCGTACTGGTTGGGCTTCCAGGCGCCGTCGATCTCCTCGACCAGGCGATCCGAGACGCTGTAGTAGGAATCGGGGTGCTCGGGCTCGACGGCGGTCGGGCACACCACGACCTCCGCGCCGTAGGCCTTGAGGACGTTGCGCTTGTCCTCGCTGACCTTGTCCGGGCAGACGAACACGCAGCGGTATCCCCTGCGCTGGGCGACCATCGCCAGTCCGACGCCGGTGTTCCCCGAGGTCGGCTCGACGATGGTGCCGCCGGCCTTGAGCTCGCCGGAGGCCTCGGCGGCGTCGATCATGCGCAGCGCGATGCGGTCCTTCACGCTGCCGCCGGGGTTGAGGTACTCCACCTTCGCCAGCACCGGGGTCTTGCCGGTGGCCACCGCGTTCAGCCGGACCAGCGGAGTGTTGCCCACCAATTCGGTGACGTGCTCGACGTAGTCCACGCCTCGTCCTAAGTCGTCGGTCGGTCCCGCCCGGCGGGTCTCCGGCGCGGGTGTGATGCCGAGCGTAATCGGCTGGTCAGGTGCTAACCCAAGGGACCTTCCGGACGACACACGGTTGAGGAAGTTTTTTCGGGTTCGGCGGCGTTCCCCTAGTGGGGACAGGGGGCGTTTCGCCGAGCGCGCCCCTGGTCGGACGGGTCACGATTCCCGTCCCCGGGGCGGTGCGGAGGGAGGGGCCGAGATGATCGCGGCGAAGGCTTTGCGGCTCGCACTGCTGGCCGCCGGTACGGCGGGAGGCCTGTCCGGAGCGGCGTACGGATTTCTCAACGGGCAGGCGGGGCACGCTCGGCGGGTCATCGGACCCCCGGCCGCCGAACCGCTGCGCGCCGACGGCGTGCACCTGCCCACCGGCGTTGGACCGGTACCGCGCGACGAGGTCCCCGAGGACGTCCAGCCGCTGGAGATGGCCGTGCTCGGCGATTCCTCGGCGGCCGGTCTGGGCGCGAGCCTCCCGCGCGAGCTGCCCGGCGTCCGGGTCGCGCAGGGGCTGGCGGAAGAGGTGGACCGGCCCGTCGCACTGACCACGCACGCCATCGTCGGGGCGCGGACCCAGGAGCTGTCCGCGCAGGTCGACGCGGTCCTGCGGCGTCCACCGGAAGCGGTGCTGATCATCATCGGGGCCAACGACGTCACCTCGAAGCTGCCGGTCTCCCGGTGCGCCGAGCTGCTCGGCGACCAGGTCCGGCGGCTGGTCGAGGCGGACGTGAAGGTCGTCGTGGGCACCTGCCCGGACCTCGGTTCGATCCGGCCGATCCCGCAGCCGCTGCGCTCGGTGGCCAGCCGGTGGAGCCTCGCGCTGGCCCGCGCCCAACGCCGCAGCGTGGAGGCCTGCGGGGGTTACGCGGTGCCGCTGGCCGACTTGCTGTCCCCGGAGTTCTTGGCCAGGCCCGCGGAGTACTTCAGCCCGGACAAGTTCCACCCCTCGGGCGCGGGCTACGAGGCCGCGGCCGACATCCTGCTCCCGGTCATGTGCATCGCCATCGGTGCCTGGCAGGGCGGGCCGCTGCCGCCGGCTCCGACCCGCTCGGAGACGGCCGAGGCCCGCCGCCCCACCAGCAGGGTCGTGGCCCACCTCAACCGCCGCCTCCACCATCACCGCCCCTGATGCGGGACTCGGTCGGGTGAGCCGTCGGCGGAGAGCGCGCGTACCAAGCGGTCGGTTGGGCTTGTGGGTGAGTGGCGTCACCGACAGGATGGTGGGAACGCCTCTAAAGTGACCGGTCAGTAACCAACTTTCGCGCCCAGGCGAACGAAGGAGTTCCCCATGCCCGAAGCAGTCATCGTCTCCGCTGCGCGCTCCCCGATCGGCCGCGCAGGCAAGGGATCGCTGAAGGACATCCGCCCGGACGACCTGACCGCCCAGATCATCAAGGCGGCGCTGGACAAGGTCCCCGAGCTCAACCCGGCCGAGATCGACGACCTGATGCTCGGCTGCGGCCTGCCCGGCGGCGAGCAGGGCTTCAACATGGCCCGCGCGGTCGCCGTCGAACTCGGCTACGACCAGCTGCCCGGCACCACCATCACCCGCTACTGCTCCTCGAGCCTGCAGACCACCCGGATGGCGCTGCACGCCATCAAGGCCGGTGAGGGCGACGTGTTCATCAGCGCGGGCGTGGAGGCCGTGTCGCGCCTGGCCAAGGGCTCCTCCGACTCGCTGCCGGACACCCACAACCCGCTGTTCGCCGACGCCGAGGCCCGCACCCAGCAGACCGCCGAGCAGGGCGCGGACAGCTGGACCGACCCGCGCGAGCTCGACCTCGTCCCGGACGTCTACATCCCGATGGGCCAGACCGCCGAGAACCTGGCGCGGCTCAAGGACGTCAGCCGCGACGAGATGGACGACTTCGGCGTCCGGTCGCAGAACCTCGCGGAGAAGGCCATCGCCAACGGCTTCTGGTCCCGCGAGATCACCCCGGTCACGACTCCGGACGGCACCGTCGTCTCCGCCGACGACGGCCCGCGCGCGGGCGTGACCAAGGAAGGCGTGGCCGGCCTCAAGCCCGTGTTCCGCCCCGACGGCCGGATCACCGCGGCCAACTGCTGCCCGCTCAACGACGGCGCCGCCGCACTGGTGATCATGAGCGACACCAAGGCCAAGCAGCTCGGCCTGACGCCGCTCGCCCGCGTCGTGTCGACCGGCGTGTCCGGCCTGTCGCCGGAGATCATGGGCCTCGGCCCGGTCGAGGCCTCCAAGCAGGCCCTCAAGCGCGCGGGCAAGACCATCGACGACATCGACCTCGTGGAGATCAACGAGGCGTTCGCCGCGCAGGTCATCCCGTCCTACAAGGACCTGGGCATCCCGCTGGAGAAGCTGAACGTCAACGGCGGCGCGATCGCCGTGGGCCACCCGTTCGGCATGACCGGCGCCCGCATCACCACCACGCTCATCAACTCGCTGCAGTTCCACGACAAGCAGTTCGGTCTGGAAACCATGTGCGTCGGAGGCGGCCAGGGCATGGCCATGGTCCTCGAGCGCCTCAGCTGAGCTAGACGTGAAGATGGCCGCCACTCCGAGGAGTGGCGGCCATCTTCACGTCAGGCAAGCGGCGTCAGCCGCTTTCTCAGTACCCACCTGAGCAACTCGCACCGCCGCGGGTTCTCAGGTTCCGCTACCGGCACCGCTGAGCAGCTGCTCCACGAACAACGTTCTAGTCGCTGCTGGTGAAGTAGGAGAGCAGGCGGAGGATCTCCAGGTACAGCCAGACCAGCGTGGTCATCAGGCCGAAGGCGATGTACCAGGCGAACTTGGCGTCCACACCGCTGCGGATCGACTTGTCGGCGGCGTCGAAGTCCAGCAGGAAGCTGAACGCCGCGATGCCGATGCACAGCAGGCTGAAGCCGATGCCCAGCGGGCCGGCCTCGCGCAGGCCGAGACCGCCCGGCATGAAGAAGCCGGCGACCAGGTTGATCAGCATCAGCACCGCCGCACCCGCGACCGCGCCGATGATCCACTTGGTCAGCTTCGGCGTCACCCGGATCGCGCCGGTCTTGTAGACGACCAGCATGGCGGCGAACACACCGAGGGTGCCCACGACCGCCTGCATGATGATCGCCGAGCCGAACGACGACCCGAACACGTAGCTGATGCCGCCGAGGAACACGCCCTCGAACGCCGAGTAGGCCACGACCAGCGCGGGCCGGACCTTCTTGGTGAAGATGATGACGAGCGAGATCACCAGGGCGATCAGCGCCGCGGGCAGCGCCAGAATGACCGCGGGCGGACCGACCAGGTAGGTCAGCGCCGCCGTGATCACGGCGAGCGTCAAGGTGATCGCGGTCTTGGTGACCACGTCGTCGATCGTCATCGGGCGCGCGGCCTGCGGGGGAGCAGCCGGCGCCTGGCCGGGAGCGGACTGCTGCCCCTGACCGTGATTGAAGTTCGCGTAGCCACCGGCCATTTCCGGCAGCTTGCGGAACGCGGGGTTGCTCGTAGTGCGCAACTCATCCTCCTGGGCGTGCTTGCGCCGTCACCAGATCCAACGACCGGTGGTCCCGATCGGTTCCCGGTTCGGTAAAACCGGACTTTACCGGAAGCACAAAGCCGGCGGACACAAGATCCACCGGCCTTTTGCCTGCGATTTACCTAACGGCGTTTCTTGGCTCTGGACGCCTGCCTGCCGGGACGGTTCTTCGCTTGGTTCTTCGCTTGGTTCTTCTTCCCGCCGGGCTTGCCGCCAGGCCGCTGACCAGGCGCGGGCTTGGACGGCGTGGCCTCGGTGGCGGTCGCCGTCGCGGTCTCCTGCCCGGCCTCGGCCTTGCCGTCGCGGGCTGGTTTCTGCCCGGGCTTGGGGCGCGGCGTGGCCTTCTTGGCCTCGATCTCCTTCTGCCGCTCGCGCTCCTGCTCGGCGTCGATCTTCTTGGTCAGGAAGTGCTGCTGACCCAGCGTCCACATGTTGTTGGCCAGCCAGTACAGCAGCACCGCGATCGGCAGGAACCAGCCCGAGATGAGCGCGCCGATCGGCGCGATGTACATCATGAACTTGGCCATCATGGCCGACTGCGGGTTGGCCATCGAGGCGTCGGTCTGCTTCTTCACCGACAACCGCATGGTGAAGAAGGTCGCGACCGAGGCGATCACCATCAGCGGGATGGCCACGATCATCATCGACGTCCGGGTGGTGCCGAACAGCGCCAGCTCCGCCTCGGGCTGGGTGATCCAGTTCGACAGCTTCGCGCCGAAGATGTTCGCCTGGATGAACGAGTCGACGCCGGCCTTGTCGAAGACGAAGTTGCTCTGCGCGCCCGGGTGGAAGTTCCGGAGCACGTGGAACAGGCTCAGGAACACCGGGATCTGCAGCAGCGCGGGAAGGCAGCCGCCGAGCGGGTTGACCCCGTGCTCGGACTGGAGCTTCTGCATCTCCTGCGCCATGCGCTGGCGGTCGTTCTTGTACTTCTCGCGCAGCTTCTGGATGTGCGGCGAGAACTTGGCCATCTTGCGGCCTGCGCGCATCTGGCTCAGCGCGGGCTTGATCAGCACCGTTCGCAGCGTGAACACCAGGAAGAACACGGCCAGTGCCCAGGCGAAGCCGTTGTCCGGCCCCAGCACGGTGCCGAAGACCTTGTGCCAGAACCACAAGATCGCAGACACCGGGTAGAGGATGAAGGAGAAGAAACTTTCCACTCAGCTACTCCTGGTCAATGGGCCGCTGGGGGCGAGCGCCCGACGTCGTTTCCATCCGGCGCAACCCGGGCCGTGCGTGCGCGGCAGGACCCACCTGAATCGCAGGTCCGGCCAGTTCAAGGGTGCCATGCCCGGACACCGGACGACGGTCGCCCCCTGGTAGTCCGGCCCGCAGTACCGCGATCACGGAAAGTTTTCCCTGGTCACGCGGACAGGTGACATGTGCAATACCGGACCCGGAATTTCCGGGTCCGGTTCAACCCAGCGTCACCGCCGGAGCGCTCGCGCGATGATCCGACCGGCGAACAGGTAGATCAACGCGGCCAGGCCGTAGTTGAGCACCAGACCGATCGTCGCGTCACCCGGGGTGAACACGTCGCCCAAGCCGAAGACGAAGAACTTCGCGGTGCCGTAGGTGAAGGCGACGAAGTCGTTGTCCTGGTTGGCCCCGGTCACCGAGAAGATGATGTGCAGCACGAACACCAGCGCGATCAGCGCGCTGAGCACCTGGATCGTGCGGCCGATGGCGTCCGCGCTGGGCCCGTGGAACCGGTCGCGCCGGTCGTGGTCGCGGTCCCGGCGGTCGTGGTCCCGATCGCGGCGGTCGTAGTCGCGGTCGCGGCGGTCGTAGTCGTCGCGGTACCGGTCGCGCTCCGGTTCCCGGTAGCGGTCGTCGTACCGGTCGTCGTAGTAGTCGTCGTACCGATCGTCGTAGCGGTCGTCGCGGTAGCCGTCGCGGTAGCCGTAGGGGTCGGCCTGCGGATCGACGCGCTGGTCGATGCGGGTCTCGGGGTACGGGTTGTTGGCCGGCGGCTGGTAGCCGGGAACCCCGCCCGGAGGCTGCTGCGGAGGCTGAGCCGGCGGCTGCTGCGGCGGCATCGGCTGCTGCGGCTGGCCACCCATCGGAGGCTGACCGGGCGGTACCCGTCCCGGGGGCATCTGCTGCGGGCCCGGTCCGGGCGGCGCCTGCCCCGGCGGCACCTGCGGCGGCCTGGGCTGGCCGCCCGGCGGCGGTCCCGGCGGACCGGGGGGCGGCCCCGGCTGCCGAGGTCCACCCTGCTGCGGTCCCGGCTGCTGCGGTCCCTGCTGTCCCGGTCCCGGCCGTCCGGCCCGGGGGTCTCGCTCGTAGGCCATGAGCGCGCATTGTCGCGGTTGACCCGCCGGGCGCGAAACCCCCACCGGGTAATCGCCACCTCAACGAGCAGCGAGCCCTCCTGGTCAAGCGACTGCACGGGCCCTCGCTCGGCCGGGGCTTCACCGAACCGAGACCGGAACGCGACTCCTCGGGCCACGCGCCAAGCACGAAAGGAGTTCACCAACAAGCCGAACCGGGAAGATCACTCGAACGAGTCGCGCGAAACGCGCGGATGGTGGAGGTGCGAAATCGGATGACCCGATAGCTTGGAAAAGTGCCCCCGGTCGGGTTCGAACCGACACTCTGACGATTTTAAGTCGTCTGCCTCTGCCAGTTGGGCTACGGGGGCCAGCACCGATACCGGCACACGTGCCGGGTCGCCACTAGGACGCGGGAGAACCGCCTAAGGTTCCCGCGCGCGGACAGATTCCACACCCGCGTGGTCTCGTCACCAGCTGCCCCATTCACCCACCGTCGCGGATGCCGCGAGCTCGTCGAACCTCGAACGAACCCAGTCGTGCACCGCACTCGACACGTCCTTGCTGTCGGCGCGTTGCTCGAACCAGCGCCAGTCGCAGTTGACGTTGACCTCCAGGAACACCCACTCGTCGCCGACGCGCAGCAGGTCGAAGCCCGCCACGTCCAGCTGCCAGCGCTCGCACAGCTGCAGGAGCCGCCCAGCCAGCTCACCGGGTACGTCCACCGGCTCCACCACGACCGATTCCGGGTCGACCCACAGCTGAGCCGGGTCGAGCTTGTTCACCCGGAAACCGATCGCGCGCTCCCCCACCACGAACACCCGCAGCTCCTCATCGGCTTCGAGGTACTGCTGGACCAGCACGGGGGCCGGCTCGCGCGCCTCGTCGCCGGTGCGGCGGATGTCCAAGGGCTGCGGGAACAAGCCGCGCAGCGCGCCGGGTTCGGGTTCGAGCATGTGATGACCGGCGGTCTTCACGATGCACTGCGCTCCGCCGGGGCGGCTGCGTCCGGGCATCGTGGTCACGGCGGTTCGCGGCACGCGCATGCCGACCGACGCCGCGTCCTGCAGCTGCGTCAGCCGGTCGACACCTTCGCCGGACGGCCCCGTGTTCACCCGATCCCAATCGTCCCTCGTGGTCAGCCAGTTGCCGACCGCCTGCCACTGCTCACGAACATAGGCCCCGTAGACAGTTGCGGGGTCAACGGGTACGGCGGTCATGTCGAAGTGTCGCCGCCAGATCAGTACCGGGCGCAAGAGCCAGCGGTGGAATTCGATCAGAGGAGTATCCGCGTAGACCGTCAGTGGGAGGTCCAGGCAGCGGTCGGCGTCGATGCGCACCATGCGGATGTCGTGCTCGGCCAGCGCGAGGGAGAGCTCGTTCATCTCCATGTCGGTCGCGCGCGAGAGCACGAGAACGCAGGGAACCGGGTCGCCGGGTTCCTCCTCGACCAGTCCTGCCTGGTACATGCGTTCTTGGAAGTCCAGCGGAGTGCCGGGTGCGCGGACGAAGTAGTCCTGCCCCTGCAGCAGCACCGGCGTCGGGCGGAGCTCCGGTTCGGACCGTTCCCCCAGATCAGCGGGCCGGTTCTCGGCCGCGCTCATGATCAGTCGTCCTTCTTCCGGAACACCTTCGAGGCTTCGGCGTAATCCGCTTCGAAATCGGCGATCGGCCCGTCCTGAGCGTCCCCACTGCGCAAGATCGCTGCCAGTTCTTTGAGCGTCAAGGGATTCACCCCTTCCCCCCTGGTGACGCATCCTTTCAGGTGAACACCTGAACTGAGTCTTCGTTTACTCGCTACTGATTGTCAAGGATAGCGGATCGCATTGTCCACCGCTTGGACGAGGATCTTGAAAACAGGACGGCCGCGCGTCAACGTCGACGCGCGGCCTCGGTGTCGTTCGGCTCGAAGTGGCGTCAGCTCTTGGCGGCCCGCTCGAAGGCGGCCCGGGGGTTCTCGATCTGACCCATGGACACGGCTTCCCGCTTGAACAGGAAGGCCAGCGTCCAGTCGATGACGATCCGCATCTTCCGGTTGAAGGTGGGCATCCGGCTCACGTGGTAGCTGCGGTGCATGAACCACGCGATGAAGCCCTTGGCCTTGAAGCCGTAGACGTCGGCGACACCCTTGTACAGACCCAGACCGGCGACCGAGCCGGCGTAGGCGTGCCGGTACTCCTTGGTCTGCTTGCCGCGCAGGGAGGCCAGCACGTTCTTGGCGAGCTGGTCGGCCTGGCGAACGGCGTGCTGCGCGGACGGGGCGCAGGTGGCGGTCGGGTCCTCGTCGGTCTTGGACAGGTCCGGAACGGCGGCGACGTCACCGGCGGCCCAGACCTCGGGCAGCCCCTCGACCTGCATGTGCGCCGAGGCCTTGACGCGGCCTCGCTCGTCCAGCGGCAGATCGCTGCTCTTGACCACCGGGTTGGCCTTCACACCGGCGTTCCACACCAGGGTGTCGGTGTCGAACTCCGTGCCGTCGGACAGGACGGCGTGACCGCCTTCGACCGACTTCAGAAAGGTGTTCAAGTAGACCTTGATGCCGCGCTCTTCGAGGGCCTTGACGACGTAGACGCCCATCTTCTCGCTGACCTCGGGCATCACCCGGCCGGCGGCTTCGACGAGCGCCCAGGACATGTCGTCCGGGCTCAGGTTCGCGTAGTCACGGCTCGCGTAGCGGGCCATGTCCTCCAGCTCGGCCAGCGCCTCGACGCCCGCGAACCCACCACCGACGAAGGTGAACGTGAGCAGCCGCTTGCGCAGCTCCTCGTCGTCGGTGTTGGCCGCGGCGTCCATCTTGGCCAGCACGTGGTTGCGCAGGTACGTCGCCTCGCCCACGGTCTTGAGCCCGATGCCTTCCTCGGCCAGGCCGGGGATCGGCAGCAGCCGGGACACCGAACCGAGCGCCACGACCAGGACGTCGTAGGCGAGGGTCTCGGAACCGCTCTGCGGGTTCTCGATCGTGACGAGCTTCTCGTCGTTCTTGATCTCGGTGACAGATGCGGTGATCACATGGCACCGCTTCAACACTCGTCGCAGTGGCGCTACCACGTGGCGGGGTTCAACGGAACCCGCGGCCGCTTCCGGCAGGAAGGGCTGGTAGGTCATGTGCGGCTGAGGATCGACGACCGTCACGGAGGCCTCACGACGCCCCAGCTTCTTCTGCAGCTGAAGTGCCGTGTACATGCCGACGTAACCGCCGCCGAGGATGAGAATCCGCGTGGGATCGGATTTACCAGCCATGACTTTATGGTCGCACCACATACCGTGAGCGCGCTGCAGCTACCCCCCTTAATGTGACGCCAGTCGCGAGTGGCATCGATCACGATCAACGCGCGGTAGGCGAACATACGCGCTGCGTACGCGCTCTGTAACGAACAAGCGCGGAGGGCGGCTTCGACCAGAGATCGCCTCTGGTGTCAGGGGTCCTGGTTGCGGCTCACCCTACCGAATCTCCGGCGAGGCTCGCCAAGCCCGCACCATTTCTTGATCAAGTCGAGCCTCACCTGCGGCGGATCCGCGAATCGCGGTGGCGCGCCGGAAATCCTGCTGGCCGATCAGGCCTCCCGGGCGATCCGCTCCAGCCGGTCGCGGTGCTCCCGCCATCGCGCCTGATCGTCGGTGGTCATGTTGTCGTTGCGCGGACCGCGACCCACGGCGCCGTCGATGAGTTCGCGGACGATGTCGAGATGCCCTGCGTGCCTGCCGGTTTCCTGGATCACGTGCACGAGGATCCGGTGCAGCGTGACCTCGCCGCTCGGCCACCACGGCACGGATCCCGGCGAGTCGAGAGCGAGCGCGTCGATCGTCGAGTCCGCGTGCGCGCACGCGCGGTCGTAGAGGTCGAGCACCCACGCGCTCGATTCGTCGGCGGTGGCCCACAGGTCCGCGTCGAACTCGGCGTCCGGCTCCATCCACGGCGTCGGGATCCCTGACGGGCGCCCGAAGACCTCGCCGAAGTACCCGAGTTCCATGGTCGCGAGGTGCTTGATCACGCCCAGCACGTTGGTCCCCGTCGAGGTCATCGGCCGGCGCAGGTCGTGCTCGGCGAGCCCTTCGGCCTTCCACCGAACGGCCTCGCGTCCGGCGTCGAGGTAGCTCCGCAGCATCGCCTTCTCATCGGTCATGCCCGGAAACCTCCCACGCCGCACCGACGTTCACCGATCGTCGGCGGTGCCGGGGTCCCGCCGGTACCGCTCGGGTGACGTTCCGACGACCTGGGTGAACACGCGGGTCAGGTGGGCCTGGTCGCTGAAGCCGAGCGTCGCGGCGAGACCGGACCAGTCGACCGGTTCACCGGAATGCGCGGCCGCGGTCGCGTCGAGGAGGCGGGAGCGCTGGATGACCCACTTGGGCCCGACTCCCACGTAGTCGGAGAACAGGCGCTGAAGGGCGCGTGCGCTGAGACCGGCGTGCTCGGACAGCTGCTCGACTCGCGCGATGTCCGGTCTCCGCTGGACCTCGTCGACCAGGTCGGTCACTGCGCGTCCGGTGGGATCCGGTTCGGGTTCGCAGGCCAGCAGGTAGGCGTCGAGGACCGGGACGATCGCCGCGGTCTCGCTGGTGGAGAGGATCCGCTCGGCCGCGGCGCGGTCGTCGTGGCCGAGGACGTCCTCGGCGGTGCGGACGGTTCCCGAGATGGCCCCGACGCTGCCCTTCAGCAGCGCCCGGAAGCCGCCTGGGTGGAAGGCCGCACCGAGCACGTGCCCGACTCCGGTCAGGGTCCGGAAGAACGGTTCGCGGGAGACTCCGTGGACGAGGAGCCTGCCGTCCTCCGCCGCGACGTGAACGCGCGGCTGCGGCACGACCTGCTGCCGGTGCTCACCGGTGGTGTTCCAGCGGACGAGCCAGTAGTAGTCGACGAACTCGGCCAGCGCGGGATCCGGTTCGAGGCGTTCCACCTCGAACGCGCGCTCCCCCGCCCTCGGGCGCACGATCGCCTCGGGCCGCCCGGCTTTCGACATGGGCTCAGCGTAGGCCGTCGCGTTTGTTCAAGACCGGCGAATCGGCCGCGGCTAGCTTCGTGGCCATGAGCTACCAGCAGAAAGCAGCCGCCCGCTTCACCGTGGCCGCCTGGTCGGAACACCTCGTCGTCGACATCGACGGCGAAGGCACCACCGCGGGCGACGCCTACTACCCGAACCGGGGCATCACCAGGGCCGAGGTGCGCTACGCCTACACCGGCGAGATCGAGGGCACGAGCACCCTGACCTACCTCATCTCCTACAAGGCCGATGCGGCCCCGGTCCTCGCCTTCGAGCACTTCGAAGGCTCCATCGCAGGTCACGAAGGCTCTTGCGTCTTCCAGCACCTCGGCCACCAGGACAAGGCCTCGGTCTCTGCGCACGTCCAGGTCGTCCCCGGCATGGGCACCGGAGGCCTCGAAAACCTCCGCGGCGAAGCCGACCTCACCATCGCAGGCCACCACGAAGAAGGCTACGAACTCGTCTTGACCTACTCCCTCACCTGAGGATGCGCGGGGCAGATCCCAGTTTTAGTCCAAACTGAGCCGACATTTCGGACATGATCATGGCTCAGTTTGGACTAAAACTGGGAAAGGTCCACCCGATCAGGCGACCTCGATCGCTGGCGGCCTGGGCGTCTGAGCGCACGTGTCCGCGCTCGCTCCCCAACAGCTCAGCGGGTGAGGCAGAGCTCGTTCCCCTCGGGGTCGGCCAGCACCGTGAAGCCGGGCTCCACCCGAATCTCACGGCCTCCGAGCCCCAGCAGCCGGTCGACCAGCGGACCACGTTCCTCCCGAGAGACTCGAACGTCCAAGTGCACGCGGTTCTTCACCGACTTGGGCTCGGCGACTCGCTGGAACCAGATGGTCGGGCCCCGCCCCGATGGATCGACCAGATCCACAACGCCTTCGGCCGTGGTCTGCTCGACGTAGCCCAACGCCGCGCGCCAGAAGGGCCGCAGCGAATCAGGCTCGTTGGCATCCACGCAGATCTCGAAACCTCGCCCTGCGGCCACAGCTGCCCTCAGTTCGTCGCCTGGTCGTAGACCACTTCGATGTCCAGGTGCCTGCGGGTCATCGGCCTGCCATCAGCTTGAGGTCGAGCAGGCGAAGGTGCCTGGTCTCCATCTCGGTCGTCAAAGCCGCGATCTGCGCCAGCGTGAACAAGCTCCGCTCCGCCTCGTAGAGCGGCACGCTCTGCGGGCCCAGTGCGCGAGCAGTGGCCACCACGCCCGCCGTGTTCAGAACCAGCAGGTCTACGCCGTCGAATCCGGTCAGGTCGATGAGGTCGTTGATCAGCCCGATGACGTCCTGAGCTGATCCCCGCCGGAAACGGCAAGCGACATCCAAGTCAGCTGGCGGTCGCAGCGGCGCTTCGATGACCACGCTCCCGTGCACGACGAGCAGATCGAGGTCGTGCTTGACGCACAACCGCTCGACCGCGCCGGACTCCACTCCCCCGTGGAGCCGCTCGAACGTTGCGCGCGGTGTCGTCGTCATCACGCCCAACATAGCCGCGCCACCGAGGAGACACCCACAGCTTTTCCCCGGCACGCCGCCGAGTCGGCCCAGATATCACCATGCTCGTGGCTCGACCAAAACCGGGATCTGCCCGAAGAGCTTCACCCGCTCGCGTTGTCGTACCCACGCGCCAAAGGGCGGATCCGGTCCAAGGTCTCACCGAGAGCGTCCTTCTCCCGCTCCAGGTCGTAACTCGACTGGAGGTTGAGCCAGAACCGCCCCGAGGTGCCGAAGAAGCGCGCTAGCCGCAGTGCGGTGTCGGCCGAGATCCTGCGCTTGCGGTGCACGATCTCGTTGATACGGCGCGGCGGAACACCGATCGCCGCAGCCAGCCGGTGCTGGGTCACGCCAAGCGGATCGAGGTACTCCTCGGCGAGGCTCTCCCCCGGGTGAATCGGAGGCATGACGAACTCGTCAGGCATCCTCGCTCCCTTCAGCGGTAGTTCACGCTCACGACGTTCTCCGGCCCGCCAGCTGCTTCGCCTGCTGGAAGACCTCGCGGAGCATCTTCGGGGTGAGCTTGCCGGTGAAGGTGTTCTGCTGGCTGACGTGGTAGCAGCCGAGGAGGTGGAGCGGGGTTCCCCCGTCGGTGGCGGGGAGTTCCGCGTGGGCGAGGTGGCCGAACTTGGGGCGGGGGCGCGGGACCTGCCAGACCGCGTCGGCCAGCACCGGGAGCAGGGCTTGCCAGCCGAAACCGCCCAGGACCACCACGACGCGCAGGGTGGGGCGCATGAGGTCGAGCTCGCGGACCAGCCAGGGGCGGCAGGTGTCGCGTTCGGCCGGGGTGGGTTTGTTGGCTGGCGGGGCGCAGCGGACCGGGGCGGTGATCCGGATGTTGCGCAGGGTCAGGCCATCGTGCGGCGACACCGCCTCGGGCTGGGAGGCCAGCCCGACCTCGTGCAACGCTCGGAAGAGGACGTCGCCGGAGCGGTCGCCGGTGAACATCCGGCCGGTGCGGTTCGCGCCGTGGGCCGCGGGGGCGAGGCCGACGATCGCGATCTCCGCGTCGGGTGGCCCGAAGCCCGGGATCGGACGTCCCCAGTACTCCTGGTCGCGGAATGCGGCCCGCTTGACGCGGGCGACCTCCTCCCGCCACTCGACGAGCCGGGGGCAGGCCGCGCACCGGGTGACGAGCTCGTCCAGCTCGGTCAGATCGCCTGCGCCGGGGGCCGCGTCGGCGGGGTCGCCGACCGGATCGGTGATCAACTCCGGGGTCGTGTCCACCCCGCAAAACTGACAGATAACGCCTCCGCCGGCACGTAATGTGGGCGGCATGGCAGAGGAGAAGGCCGACGAGGCGACGCAGCAGGACACCACCCCCGCCGAGCCGGTGGACGATCTGGTCAGCACGCACCACGCGATCACCGCGGACGGGACCGAGCTGTCCTACACCGCGACCACGGGACGTGTCGTGCTCCGCGACGAGGTCTACACCGACGGCAAGTTCGACGGGAACAAGCCCAAGGCCGAGGTGTTCCTGACCTCCTACGTCGTCGACGCCGCACCGGAGGACAACCGCCCGGTCACCTTCGCCTTCAACGGCGGTCCGGGTTCGGCGAGCGTGTGGCTGCACCTGGGCGTGCTCGGGCCGCGACGGGTGCTCTCGGGCGACGCCGGCGACCTCGCGCCGCCGCCCTACGAGCTCGCCGACAACCCCGAGACGCTGCTCAAGCACAGTGACCTGGTGTTCATCGACCCGGTGTCGACCGGCTACTCGCGTGCCGTCGAGGGCGGAAAACCCGGTGAGTTCCACGGTTTCCAGGGCGACATCGAGTCGATCGCCGAGGTCATCCGGTTGTGGACGACCCGCAACGGCCGGTGGATGTCGCCGAAGTACCTCGCGGGCGAGTCCTACGGGACGCTGCGCGCGGCGGCCGTGGCCGACCACCTGCAGTCGCGGCACGGGCTCTACCCGAACGGACTGCTGCTGATCTCGTCGGTACTGGACATGGGCACGATCCGGTTCACCGAGGGCAACGACCTGCCGTTCTCGCTGTACCTGCCGACCTACGCCGCCATCGCGCACCACCACGGCAAGCACGGCGACCGCCCGCTGCGCGACGTCCTCGACGAGGCCGAGAAGTTCGCCGCAGGCGACTACGCGTGGGCGCTGGCGCGGGGCGCCCGGCTGACCGCCGAAGAGCGGGCCGGTGTGGTGCGCAAGGTCGCCGAGCTGTCGGGCCTGTCCGAGGACTACGTGGACCGCGTCAACCTGCGCATCGAGCACCTCCGCTTCTTCACCGAGCTGCTGCGCGACGAGCGCAAGACCGTCGGCCGGATGGACGGCCGCTTCACCGGGTGGGAGCCGGACGCGGCGGTCGAGCGCTTCACCGACGACCCGAGCATCTCCGGCATCCGCGGCGCCTACTCCGCGGCCATCAACCACTACCTGCGCGAAGAGCTCGACTACCGCAACGACCTCCCCTACGAGACCCTGACCGGCCGGGTGCAGCCCTGGTCGTACAAGGAGTTCGAGGGCGCGGCGGTGTCGGTCGTGGACCGGCTCGGCTCGGCGATGCAGGCCAACCCGCACCTGCGGGTGCACGTGGGCTGCGGGTACACCGACGGCGCCACGCCGTACTTCGCCGCCGAGCACGTGCTGGCACGGCTGCCCGTCCCGGAGGAGCTGCGGGAGAACATCGACGTCCGCTACTACCCGGCGGGCCACATGATGTACGTCCACGAGCCGTCCCGGATCCAGCAGTCCGAAGACTTGGCGAACTTCGTCGCGGGCTCCTGACTCAATCCCCGCACAGCCGGGCACATCTCAGCAGTTCAGGGACGTGCCCGGCTAAGAGCTGTTGATGAATCATTTTGCGTGGCGGTGCGGGTAGCGGAACCTGAGCGCCTACAGCTCCTACGGGATTCGAATCCCACCTGCGGGTGCCGCGCGATCTGGAAAATTTCGGGGCGGCACGGGGTCGCTTGCGTTTGACACCGCCGGACGGTGGGTGACACTGATCAGGTGGTCAAGACGCTGCACCCGCAGAACTACCAGGACGTCTACTACGTGGGCGACTACTACCGCCAGGGCAACGCAGTCCTGATGGATCTCACCGACGTCCCGGGTTCCGAAGCGACCCAGCTCGTCGACTTCGCGGCGGGCCTGGTCGTCGCCCGGGGCGGCGAGATGCAACGAGTCGCCCCCAGGGTCTTCCTCCTCAGCCACCCCGAGCAGCCGGAGCGGCGCTGACCCGACGCAGCGCGCGAAAGGGCGCCCCCACCCGAGTTCGGTGAGGGCGCCCGGTTCTCGCGCGGCGTCAGGCGATGACGTGCGGGTGCTCCTCGGCGAAGTGGCAGGCCGAGGGGTGGCCGCCGAGGCGGACCTCCAGTTCCGGGGCCTTCTCGGCGCAGATGTCCTGCGCCTTCCAGCAGCGGGTGCGGAAGCGGCAGCCCGACGGCGGGTTGGCCGGGCTGGGGACGTCGCCGGTGAGGCGGATGACCTCGCGCTTGCCGCGCAGGGTCGGGTCCGGGACCGGGACGGCCGACAGCAGCGCCTGGGTGTACGGGTGCTGCGGGTGCTCGTAGATGTCGTCCTCGGTGCCCACCTCGGCGATCTTGCCGAGGTACATCACCGCGACCCGGTCCGACAGGTGCCGGACAACACCCAGGTCGTGGGCGATGAAGACGTAGGACAGCCCGAACTCGTCCTGCAGATCACCCAGCAGGTTCATCACCTGCGCCTGGATCGACACGTCCAGCGCCGACACCGGCTCGTCGCAGACGATCACCTTCGGCTTGAGCGCCAGCGCGCGGGCGATGCCGATGCGCTGCCGCTGACCGCCCGAGAACTGGTGCGGGTAGCGGTGGATGTGCTCCGGGTTGAGGCCCACGACGTCCAGCAGCTCCTGCACCTTGCGGCGCCGCTCGCCCTTCGGGGCCACCTCGGGGTGGATCTCGAAGGGCTCGCCGACGATGTCACCGACGGTGCGCCGCGGGTTCAGCGAGGTGTAGGGGTCCTGCAGCACGATCTGCATGTCCCGGCGCAGCTTCCGCAGTTCCGAACCGCGCATCTTGAAGATGTCGCGGCCCTCGAACAGCGCGGTGCCACCGGTCGGGTTCTCCAACCGCATCAGCACCTGCGCCAGCGTGGACTTGCCGCAGCCGGATTCCCCCACGACACCGAGGGTTTCGCCGCGCTGCAGGTCGAAGGACACGCCGTCGACAGCCCGCACGTGCCCCACGGTGCGCCGCGGGAGCCCCGCGCGCACCGGGAAGTGCTTGACCAGGTCCTGGACCTGGAGGATCGGCTCAGCCACGGCTCATCATCTCCTCCGCGAAGTGGCAGGCGCTGATCCGGCCCAACCCGAGGTTGTGGTCGGCAGGCACCTCCGTGCGGCACTTGTCCTCGGCCCGCGGGCAGCGCGGGTGGAACGGGCATCCCGGCGGCACCGCCATCAGGTTCGGCGGCAGGCCCTTGATCGTCTCCAGCTCCTGGCCCTTGAGGTCCAGGCGCGGGATCGACCGCATCAGACCGTCGGTGTAGGGGTGGCCCGGTGCCTTGTACAGCGAGTGCGCGTCGGCCTTCTCGACGATGCGGCCCGCGTACATCACCACGATCCGGTCCGCGACCTCGGCGACCACGCCCAGGTCGTGGGTGATCAGGACCAGACCCATCCCGCGGTCTCGCCGCAGCTCGTCGAGCAGGTCCATGATCTGGGCCTGCACGGTGACGTCCAGCGCCGTGGTCGGCTCGTCCGCGATGAGCAGGTCCGGGTCCAGCGCCAGCGACATCGCGATCATCGCGCGCTGCCGCATGCCGCCGGAGAACTGGTGCGGGTACTCCTTCACGCGCTGCTTGGCGTTCGGGATCTTGACCTGGTCCAGCAGTTCCACGGCCTTGCTCGTGGCGTCCTTGCGGGACATGCCGCGACGGGTGCGCAGCTGCTCGGAGATCTGGAACCCGACCGTGTAGACGGGGTTCAGGGCCGACAGCGCGTCCTGGAAGATCATCGCCATCGAGTCGCCGCGCAGCTCTCGCCTGCGGTCCTCGGTGGCGGTCAGCAGGTCCTCACCGCGGTAGCGGATCGAACCTCCGGTGATCGCACCCGGGGGGATGTCCAGGATGCCCATCACGGTCTGCGCGGTGACGCTCTTGCCGGAGCCGGATTCGCCCAGCACGGCCAGCGTTTCACCCGCGGCGACGTGGTAGTTGACGCCGTTGAGGACCTTCGCGACGCCGTCCCGCGTGCGGAACTCGACGTGGAGGTCCTCGACCTCCAGCAGGGGTTCCGCCGAGGTCTTCTGTTCGTGTTCAGACACAGCGGTTTCTCCTACTTCTGCTTCGGGTCGAGCGCGTCGCGGACGGCATCACCGAGCATCACGAACGCCAGGACCGTGATCACCAGGAAACCGGCCGGGAACAGCAGCAGGTGCGGTGCCGCCTGGATGTAGTTGCGCGAGTCCGCGATCATCACGCCCCAGGACACGACCGGCTCCCGCAGGCCGATGCCCAGGAACGACAGCGTCGCCTCGGCACCGATGAACCCGCCGAGCGCGATGGTCGCGTAGACCAGCACCGGCGCCAGCGTGTTGGGCAGCACGTGCCGCATGATGATCCGGCTCGGACTGGCGCCGAGCGCGCGGGCCGCCTTGACGTAGTCCTGCTGCTTGGCGGCGATCGCCGCCGACCGCATGATGCGCATCGAGATCGGCCAGGACAGCACCGCGATGGTCAGCACCACCTGGGTGATGATCCGGGTGCCGCTGGGGGTCTTGATGTCGGCGTTGAAGGTGGTCAGGATGACGATCGCGCCGAGCACGAACGGCAGTCCCATGAAGATCTCGGAGAACCGCGAGATCAGGGTGTCCACCATGCCGCCGAAGTACCCGGCGACGATGCCGATCAGGCCGCCGAGCAGCACGGTGAGCAGCGTCGCCGCCAGACCCACCAGGATCGACGCGCGGGCGCCGATGATGGTCCTGGCGTAGAGGTCGCGGCCGAGGTTGTCGTAGCCGAACCACGCCTCCGCAGACGGGGTGTCGCGCGCCTTGGTCAGGATCTGGAAGTTCGGGTCCACGTGCGTGAACAGCTGCGGGAACGCCGCGATGATCAGCAGCAGGAGGATGAGCGCGGAGGCGACCAGGAACAGCGGACGCCGGCGCAGATCGCGCCACGCGTCGCTCCAGAGACCCCGGGGCTTCTCGTTCGTGGACCGCTCGTTGTGGCCGTCCGCTCGTGGTACCTCGTCCGCAACGGTGGTTTCGGCGAGGCGGGTGGTGGGGCGTGGGTCAGTCATATCGGATCCTCGGGTCGAGCACCGCGTAGAGAACGTCCACCAGCAGGTTCATCAGCAGGTAGACCAGGACCAGGACCGTGACGATCCCGGTCACCGTCGTGCCTTCTTGGGTGGTGATGCCCTTGTAGACCAGACCACCGATGCCGCGGATGTTGAACACGCCTTCGGTGACGATCGCGCCGCCCATGAGGGCGCCCAGGTCGGTTCCCAGGAAGGTGACCACCGGGATCATCGAGTTGCGCAGCATGTGCACGCCGACGACCCGGCGGGGCGCGAGGCCCTTGGCGACGGCGGTGCGCACGAAGTCCGCGTGCTTGTTCTCCATGATGCTGGTGCGCGTCAGCCGGGACACGTAGGCCATGGACAGCGACCCGAGGACGAAACCGGGAACGATGAGTTCACCGATCGAGGGGTCGGAGGACACCGTGGTCTTGATCAGCCCCAGCTCGGCGCCGAGCACGATCTGCAGCACGAACCCGGTGACGAACACCGGCAGCGCGATCAGGAACAGCGTCGACACCAGCACCAGGTTGTCCAGGAAGCCGCGGCCGCGCAGGCCGGTCAGGACACCGGCGAGCAGGCCGATGACGCCCTCGATGATCAGGGCGACGATGGCGAGCCGGATGGTGACCGGGTATGCCTGTTCGAGCAGCGACGAGATCGCGGTTCCGGAGTAGGTCTCCCCGAAGTCACCGCTGAGCAGTTTCCCCAGGTACTTGAAGTACTGCACGACCAGCGGATCGTTGAGGTTGTACTTCTCGTTCATCTCCGCGATGTAGGACGGCGGGCAGCCGCGGTCACCGCACTTGCCCGCGAACGGATCGCCCGGGATCGCCCACACCAGCAGGTAGATGATGAAAGTCGTCCCGATGAAGACCGGGATCAGTTGCAGCAACCGCCGCAACACGTAGCGACCCATTCGGGCCTCCTTCAGAGGTGCCCGGCCCGCCGGGTCGCGGCGGGCCGGGCACGGACTCGATTTTTACGGGTTCAGCTTGACCGTGGTGAGGTCGAGCCTGCGGTTGGCCAGAACCTCACCCTGGGCGACCTTCTCCGAGAAGCCGTACTGCACCGGCTGAGTCCAGAGCGGAACGACCGGCAGGTCCTCGCCCAGGATCTTCTCCGCCTCGGCGTAGGCGTTGGTGGCGTCCTCGATGGTCGGGGCCGCGTTCGCCTTGTCGAGCGCCTTGTCGAACGCCGGGTTGGAGTACTTGTAGTCGTTCGACGACGCGTCCGTGCGGTACAGCTGCGTCAGGAACGTCTCCAGGTTCGGGTAGTCGGCCTTCCAACCCGTCCGGAACATGCTGGTGAACTGGAACGCGTTGGCCTTCTGGCGGAATTCGCTGAAGGTCGGCACCGGCACGAACTGGGTCGGGACGCCCAGGTTCTGCTGGATGCTCGCGGCCACGGCCTGGACCCACTCGCCGTGCCCGCCGTCGGCGTTGGACTCGAGGGTCAACGTGCCCGGGAAGCCACCGGCCTGCGCCAGGTACTGCTTGGCCTTCTCCGGGTTGAACTCGCACGCCTCGCCGCACTGACCCGGGCGGTAGCCCTCGACCGCGGCGGTGGCGAAGCCGTCCGCCGGGTCACGACCACCCGAGAAGACCTGCTGCGTGATGGTCTTGCGGTCGATCGACATCGAGATCGCCTTGCGGACCAGCGGGTTCTTGAACCGCTCGTCGTAGATCGGGAAGCCCACGTTCTGGGTGAGCAGACCCGGCTTCTGCTTCGCGCGCTCGCCGAGGTCCTGCTTCCACTTGTCACCGACCAGGGCGGAGACCGGGATGGCCTCCAGGAAGTCCAGGTTCCCGGAAACCAGGTCCTGGTAGGCGGTGTCGAGCTCGTTGTAGACCTTGAAGTTGGCGCCCTTGATCTGCGGCTTGTCGGCACCCGCGTACTTGTCGTACGCGGCGACGTTCAGCTCGACGTTCGGGGTCCGGTCCTGGAACTTGAACGGACCGTTGCCGATCGGGTGCTCCTCGAACGCTTCCGGGTTCTGGAAGAAGGAGTCCGGCATCGGCATGAAGGCCGAGTAACCCAGCATCACGGGGAAGATGGTCAGCGGGGCCTTGAGCTTGACCGTGAACGTGGTGTCGTCGACGACGTTCAGGCCGGAGAGCTTGTCCGCCGCCGGCTTCGGCGCCTGCGCGGGACCGTCCTCGTCGGGGTCCTCGCTCTGCATGGCCTCGTAGCCGTCGATCTGCTCGAAGAAGCTCGCACCCTGAAGACCGTTCGGGCCGTAGGCCGCGTAGTTCCAGGCGTCCACGAAGTTCTTGGCCTTGACCGGAGTTCCGTCGTGGAACGTCCAGCCCGGCTTCAACTTGATGGTGTAGTTCGTGTTGTCGGTAGTCTCGATCGACTGCGCGACCGCGTTCTCCGGCTCCATGTCCGTGGCCCGGTACTTCACCAAGCCGGTGAACAGGGCGTCAACGATGAACCCACCCATCTCTTCGGTGGTGTTCGCCGGGACCAGAGGGTTCTCGGGCTCGCTCCAGTGCAAGGAGACGATGCCGTCCTCTCCCGAGCCGCTGCCACCGCCACCGCAGCCGGTGGCGAGCATCGCCACCACCAGCGGGGCCGCGACCATTGCGGCCAAACGTCCCTTTCGCATGTAGGTCCTCCCGCTTCCACGCGCGCCCCAGCCTTGGTTTTTTCCGGGGTCATCACGCACGACGGTTCTTCACCGTCGCGTCAGACGTGCGTAAACATAAGTGAGAACCGGGCGGCGGCAATGCAGTGTCACAAAGCCGTCACTTTCTGAATCGATTCTCCGTTCCCGTTCTTTGCAATCGGGACCGAGTGTCCACCATGTGGGAACTAGCTGATCGACAGGGCAATGCCGTCGAGGATGTCGTGCTCGCTCGCCGTCATCGACGAGATGCCGCTGCGCTCGGAGAACTCGGCGGCGAGGACCTTGACCACCAGCGCACCACCGCCGATCACGTCCACTCGACCCGGGTGCATCGAACCGATCTTCGCGCGCTCCTCATGAGATTCAGAAAGAAGTCGTTCGGCGATTTGTTCGACACGATTCTGGGAAATATGGGAAAGGTGGATCGCCTGCGGGTCGTATTCAGGCAAATCCTGGGCGATGGCCGACAGCGTGGTCACGGTTCCGGCCACTCCGACCCAGGTCCGGGCCTCGCTGACGTCGACCCGGGCGAAGGCCTCGTCGAGCACCTGCCGCGCGACCTTCTCCGCCTCCAGCACCTCTTCGTCGGTCGGCGGGTCGTTGCGCAAGCAGCGCTCCGTCAGCCGCACGCAGCCGATGTCGGCCGAGTGGGCCGCGATGATGTCGGCGTTCGCACCGTCCCAGTTGCCCACCACGACCTCGGTCGAACCGCCACCGACGTCGGTGACCACGAACGGGCCGTCCAGCGGGTCGAGATCGCCCACGGCGCCCACGAACGACAGCCGCGCCTCCTCGTCGCCGGTGATCACCTCGGCGTCGACGCCCAGCGTCTCGCGGACCATCGAGAAGAAGTCCTCGCGGTTCTCCGCGTCGCGGGTCGCCGAGGTCGCCACCATCCGGACCCGCTCGACGCCCTTGCGCGCGGCCATCGCGGCGTAGTCGACCAGTGCCTCCCGGGTGCGCTCGATCGCCTCCGGCGCGAGCCGGCCGGTGGCGTCCACGCCCTGGCCGAGCCGCACGATGCGCATCGTGCGGTAGATGTCGCGCAGATCCTTGCGGCCGTCGTCGTGCACCGTGACGTCCGCGACCAGCAGGCGAATCGAGTTCGTCCCGCAGTCGATCGCCGCAACCCGTGCCATCAGCACCCTCCTCGCCCAGCTGCGCACCGGTGCCTCCGGCGCTCCCCCACGCTATCGGGCGGAGCGGGGGCCGGGAAAAGCGCCGGGCCGCCCACATTTCGGGTGAAACGCGGGCGGCCCGGTGCCGGGGTCCGGCGATTACTGCGGCGTGGGGGTGTAGCCGTCGGGGACGGTGCAGGCCTTCGCGATCCCCTCGGCATCGGTGAAGACCTCGTTGCCCGGCTGCGCGAGCAGCGGAGTCGATTCCCCCGGTTCCAAGTCGTCACCCGCGTGCGGTTCGATGATCGCGAACTCGCCCCGGTCGAGCAGGGACGTCTCGCACTGCTCCGCGCTCCCGGAGGGCGACGTCGGCAGCAGCGGCTCGGACGGCGTTGCGGGCTGGGTCGTCTCCTGGGAGGGCTTCGTCTCGGGAACCGACGTGGTCTCCGGAACCGACGTGGCCTCGGGGGCCGACGTGGTCTCGGGTCCCGGCGTCGGGTGCGGGAACGGCTTCGTCTCCGGAGTCGGCTGCGCGGACGGCGGTTCCGGCGCGGTCGGCTCCACCGGGGCCACCAGCGGCGGCTGCTCCGGCACGGGCTGCGTAGGAACGGACTGCTCCGGCGCGGGCTGCGTGGGAACGGGCTGCGTGGCAGCGGTTTCCGGGGCGGGCTCCGCGAGCGTGAGCGGTTGCGGTTGCGGGTCCTCCGGCAGCGGCACCGGGTCGATCCCCGGGATCGTCAGCGGCTCGGGCTCCGGCATCGACATCGCGTCCAGGCTCTCGGTCACCCGCGCACCGGCAAGCACGTCGCTGGTCTCCGGTGCCAGCTCCGCCGGAGTCGGCGTGACACCGCGCCGGTAGGCATCGGCCCAGACCAGGACCGTGCGGACGTACTCCTCCGAGTGGTTGTAGCGGAACACGGCGGCCGCGAGAGCGCGCTGGTCGCTCAGGTCCTCGCCGCCTCGGCAGAGGTAGGTGCCCGCCGCGGCCGCCGCGTCGGGCAGGTTGTGCGGGCTCTCGACGCCGTCGAGGTTGCCGTCGGTCGCGACCTTCCGCCAGGTCGACGGGATGAACTGCATCGGCCCCACCGCGCGGTCCCACACCGCGTCACCGTCGAGGGTGCCGGCGTCGGTGTCCGGGATCGCCGCGACGCCCGGGCCGCCCGACAGCTGCGGGCCGAGGATCGCGCGGGCCGTCGTGCCGTGGACGTCGATGTCGCCGTTGCGGGCGTGCCCGGACTCGATGCGCCCGATCGACGCCAGCACCGACCAGTGCAGTCCGCACGCCTGCGTCTGCTCCACCTCCCGGGCGGCCTGCATGTACGCGGCCAGCACGGGCTCCGGGATGCCGAGCTCACCGGTCGGCAGCTCCACCCTGGGCGCGGCCTGCGGCACGGCGCCGAGCTCCGCCGGGGCGGCGGCGCCGTGCCGCAGCCCGGGGTTGAGCTCGCGAGCCTGCGGCAGGTTTCCGCTCGCGCCCAGCTCCCGCAGCTCCGGCGAGTGGTGCGCCCCCGGCCCCGCGGGCAGCGCCGACGCGCTCAGCAGAGCCGCCGGAAGCGCGAGGATCGGCGCCATCGCGGTGGCCGCCAGCCACTTCCTCCCCCGCACCGGTGCGCCCGGCGGGGAGTAGTTCCGCCGGGCCTTGTCGCGCTTCCTGCGGTCCCCCACTCGTCAAACCCCCACGCCTGAGTCGAGCACATCCGCCAAAGAGCCGAATCCCTGGATACACCACCCCTGGCGGGATCGCCGACCGACTTCACCCGACCGAGCCGCTCCAGCGGAGGTGCCGCCCCAGCGCCACTGTCACCCCCGCGGAATCGACCTGCAATCGCGCGAGGCGTTCAACTCACCGAGATTTGTGCCTACGCTCCGGGCATGACGCTCATCGACGAGCCGCGCGTGGGAGCGACCCACCAGGTGACGAATCAGGCGACTCCGCTGTCCGGTTTCGACCCGCTCGCCTGCGACCCGGCCCTGGGATCCGCGCTCACCCGCTACGCGGTCGGCGACCTGACCCCGCTCGCGCTGGAGGCGGGTTCGGCCGAGGCCCGCGAGCACGGCAGGCTCGCCGACGAGAACGGTCCGCAGCTGCGGACCCACGACCGCTACGGCAACCGCATCGACGAGGTCGAGTACCACCCGTCCTGGCACTGGCTGATGGAACGCGCGATCTCGCACGGCCTGCACGCCGCCCCGTGGGGGCAAGGGCCGGGCGCGCACCTGCGCCGCGCCGCCGGGTTCTACCTCTGGTCCCAGGCCGAGGCCGGGCACGGGTGCCCGATCTCGATGACCTACGCCGCAGTCCCCGCACTGCGCTGGTCGCCGGAGCTCGCCGCCGAGTACGAGCCGAAGCTGACCACCGACCGCTACGAGTTCGGGCTGCGCCCACCGCAGGACAAGGGGGCGCTGCTGGCCGGCATGTCGATGACCGAGAAGCAGGGCGGCTCCGACGTCCGCGCCAACACCACCACCGCCGAGCCGCTGGCCGACGGCACCTACCGGCTCGTCGGGCACAAGTGGTTCACCTCGGCGCCGATGAACGACCTGTTCCTGACGCTCGCGCAGACCGCGAGCGGACTGAGCTGCTTCCTGGTGCCCAGGGTGCTGCCCGACGGCACCCGCAACGAGATCCGGCTGCAGCGGCTGAAGGACAAGCTGGGCAACAAGTCCAACGCCTCCTCCGAGATCGAGTACTCCGGCGCGATCGGGCACCTCGTCGGGGAGGAGGGGCGCGGGGTCCGCTGCATCATCGAGATGGTGTCGATGACCAGGCTGGACTGCGTGCTCGGTGCCTCGGCGAACATCCGGATCGCGCTGTCGGAAGCCGCTCACCACGTGCAGCAGCGCAGCGCGTTCGGCGCGCGGCTGGCCGACCAACCGCTGATGCAGCAGGTGATCGCCGACCTCGCGCTGGAGTCCGAGGCCGCGACGACGCTGGCGATGCGGCTGTCCGCCGCCGTCGAGCAGGAGGAGCACGACCTGCTGCGACTGGCGCTGCCCGCGACGAAGTTCTACGTCTGCAAGCGCGCTCCGTACGTGGTGGCGGAGGCCCTGGAGTGCCTCGGCGGCAACGGCTACGTGGAGGAGTCGGGGATGCCCCGGCTCTACCGCGAAGCACCGCTGATGTCGATCTGGGAGGGCTCCGGCAACGTCACCTCGCTCGACCTGCTGCGCGCGCTGGCCAAGCAGCCGACGAGCCGGGACGCGCTCCTCGCCGAGCTCGACGTCGCCGCGGGCGAGAACGCCGCTTACGACGACGCTCTGCGCCGCCTCCGCGCGGAACTGGCCGATCCTCGCCCGGAGCGGGCCAGGGCCCTGGCGGAGTCGATGGCGCTGACGCTCCAGGCCTCGCTGCTCCAGCGCTACGCGCCGGCCTCGGTCGCGGACGCCTTCATCACGACGCGCCTGGCGGAACCGGGCCGCACCTTCGGCGCAACCCCGATCTCGAACCCGAAGTACCTCCTCGACCGCATCGCCCCAGGCCAGTGAGGGCATTTCCCAGTTTTAGTCCAAACTGAGCCGACATTTCGGACATGATCATGGCTCGGTTTGGACTAAAACTGGGACAGGACGACCACCGACAGTGCGCACCGCTAGTGCGCAACGCGCGGTAGGGGCGTCAGGGGTTGACGAGGTAGCGGTGTTCTGGCCAGCGCTCGGCAATGAGGTCGACGGCCTCGTCTCCGAACGGGTTCACACCGGGCCCCTTCGCCAGCGAGTGGGCGATGTGGACGTGCAGGCACTTCACGCGGTCCGGCATCCCACCCGCGCTGACGTCGGTGCCCAACGACTCCAGCGCGTCGCGCTCGGCCAGGTAGGACTCGTGAGCCCGCCGGTAGACCTCGGCCAGCTCGGCGTCGGTCGCCAAGCGGTCCTGCATCTCCTTCATCAGGCCCTCGGCCTCGAACGTCGAGGCGTGGGCCGTGAGGTCCGGGGCCGTCAAGTAGTAGAGCGTCGGGAACGGCGTGCCGTCCTCCAGCCTGGGCCAGGTCTGCACGACCGTCGGATCACCGGAGGCGTCCCGCGCCGCGATCGCGCGCAGGCCTCTGGGCGGCCGTCCGAGCTGGCGCCGGACGCACTCCCGGTCCGCCTCGCTGACCAGCGACGTATCCACCGTCACGATTCCTTCCCCAACACCGAGTTCCACATCTCCTCGTACCACGGCACCCCGTCGTCACCGGGCGCCCGCGGAGGCGGCGGTGCCGGAGCCTGCGGGACCTCCACGATGTAGGGCGTCTCGCCCGGCCGCACGTAGCCGAGCCGCGCCCGCGCCTCCGCCTCGACCTGCGCCGGGTCGGAGAGCTCCTGCTTGCGCTGCTCCAGCTGGCGGACCTGGATCTCCAGCTCCGCCCGCTGCGTCTCCTGCGCGGCGAGCTCGTCGCGCTGGCTGAGGTAGGTGCGCAGCGGCACCGCGACGCTCAGCGCCATCACGCACACCAGCAGCGCCAGCACGGCCGCGCGACGCGTCGAGGAGAGCTTGAACGCTCCCCCGGTGCTGGACTTCGCGCGGTTCGCCGGGCGGCGCTTCGGGTGCTGGCTGTTGCTCCTCGGCGAGTTGCCGGCCGGGCGCCCCTTCGCCGGGGCGCGGCGGGCGCGCACCCGTCGACGCGACGGCGGAACGTTCCGCTCGCCGCGCCCCTGCGGATCGGATGCGCGCCCGGCCGGCATGGCTCAGCCCTCCGCGTTGAACCGCGGGAACGCCAGCTCACCCGCGTAGCGGGCGGCGTCGCCGAGGCCCTCTTCGATGCGCAGCAGCTGGTTGTACTTGGCAACCCGCTCGCTCCGCGCCGGGGCACCGGTCTTGATCTGGCCGCAGCCGGTGGCCACCGCCAGGTCGGCGATCGTGGTGTCCTCGGTCTCGCCGGAGCGGTGGCTCATCATGCTCTTGTAACCGCACGAGGTGGCCAGGTTGACCGCGTCCAGGGTCTCCGAGAGCGTGCCGATCTGGTTGACCTTGACCAGCAGGGCGTTCGCGGCGCCCTTGTTGATGCCGTCCTCCAGGCGCTCCGGGTTGGTGACGAACAGGTCGTCGCCGACCAGCTGCACCTTGTCGCCGACCTGCTTGGTCAGCTTGGTCCAGCCGTCCCAGTCGTCCTCGCCCAGCGGGTCCTCGATGGACACCAGCGGGTAGGCCGACACGAGCTCCTGGTAGTACTCCGCCATCTGGTCCGCGGTGCGCTTGGAGCCCTCGAAGTTGTAGGTGCCCTCGGTGAAGAACTCCGTGGCGGCCACGTCGAGGGCGAGCACGATGTCGCGACCCAGCTTGTAGCCGGCCTTCTCGATCGCCGAGGCGATCAGGTCCAGCGCCTCGCGGTTGTTGGGCAGGTCGGGGGCGAATCCGCCCTCGTCGCCCAGACCGGTCGCCAGGCCCTTGGACTTCAGGACCGACTTCAGCGCGTGGTAGGTCTCCGCTCCCCAGCGCAGCGCGTCGGCGAAGGTGTCCGCACCGATCGGCGCGATCATGAACTCCTGGATGTCCACACCGGTGTCGGCGTGCGCGCCACCGTTGAGGATGTTCATCATCGGCACCGGCAGGACGTGCGCGTTCGGACCGCCGACGTAGCGGAACAGCTCCAGCTCCGAGGCCTCGGCGGCGGCCTTGGCCACCGCCAGCGAGACGCCGAGGATCGCGTTGGCGCCCAGCCGGGACTTGTCCGGCGTGCCGTCGAGGTCCACCAGCTTCTGGTCGACCACGCGCTGCTCGGTGGCGTCCAGGCCGGTCAGTTCGGGGCCGATCTCGTCCAGCACGGCCGAGACGGCGTTCTCCACGCCCTTGCCGCCGTAGCGGCCGGCGTCACCGTCGCGCAGCTCGACGGCCTCGTGTTCGCCGGTCGAGGCGCCCGAGGGGACCGCGGCGCGACTGAGCGTGCCGTCCTCCAATGCCACTTCGACCTCGACGGTGGGGTTACCGCGCGAATCGAGGATCTCGCGGGCGCCGACCTGTTCGATGATCGCCACGTGTGCTCCTAACCAGCTTGGATTCATAGGACGTGAGCAACCGACACGACGTTCCCGCACGCCGCGAACCGGCTGTCCGCCCCGACAACCGACTACGAGCCTAACCGGGCCCGCGCAGCGCTCGCCGCAGACTCGCGATGCCGTGATCTGCGCCGCTCGATCTCCACACCCGGTGTTCGCCGTCCGTTCGCCTTCGCGGAGGTCACGGCACCTCGACGTCGGCCCGGTGACGCGCGCCCGATGCCTGTGCGTCACCACAAGACCATCCGGTCGGACGTCTCGGAACAGCCGATCGCGAATTAACGTTGTCCGCGCCATGACGACAGAAGGCACGGTCGAAGCGTTCCGGCGAGCGGAGCGACTGGTCACGCAGCGCCGCCCGCTGGAAGCCCTCAGCGTCCTCGAACCCGTTGTCGACGTCGCCCGCGACGAGCCCAGCGTGCAGCTGCTGCTGGGGCGGGCGTACTTCTTCTCCGCGCAACTGCGCAAGGCCGAGCGCGCCTTCTTGCGCTTGCTGGACCTCGACCCGTCGGACCACTACGCGCGCCTGGTGCTCGGCCGCACCCTGCAACGCCAGGGCCGGCTGAACGAGGCCAGGGCCCAGCTCCGCCTCGCCGCCACCATGCACCCGGATCCCGCGTACCAAGAAGCCCTCGGCGAGATCAACGCCCACATCGCCGTCCGCTCGTCCTGACCCGGCCCCAGGCCGGTCAGCGGCGGATGTTGCCCGCGGCCGCGTAGTTCTCGGCGAGGCCGAAGACCTTCTGGGCGTACTCGACCGAGTTGTTGTACGACATCACGCCCTGCCACCAGCCGGACCCGGTGGACATGTCGCGCCCGCTGGCGCACAGGTAGCGACCCGCCGCGATGGCCGCGTCGTCGAGGTTCTGCGGGTCGCCTCGACCGTCGCCGCTGCCGTCGGTCGCCCACTTGCGCCAGGTCGAGGGGATGAACTGCATCGGGCCCACCGCGCGGTCGTGCTCGACGTCGCCGTCGAGCGTTCCCCCGTCGCTGTCCGGGATGAGCCGCACGTTGGGTCCGCCGTCGAGCTTGATGCCGATGATCGGCACGGACGGGCGGGCGTCCTCGCGCAGCTGCCGGTTGCCGAAGCGGCCGTGGTTGGACTCGATGCGGCCGATGCCGGCCAGCGTGGTCCAGGAGATCTGGCAGCTGGGCTGGTGCTGCCGCATCGCCAGGTCCGCGTTGACGTAGGACACGACGGCGCGAGCCGGGATGTCGACGGACGCCGAGACCTGGTTCGCCCACTCGCGCACCGGATCGACGCCGGGCTCGGGCTGCGGTTGGGCCTCCACCACCTGCGGCGCCTCGACCGGGGGTGCGATGGAACCGGGCGCGACCTGCGCGGGTTTCGGGTCCTCAGGTCGGGGTGGTGCCGCCACCTGCGCCTTCGGCGGGGCCCCGAGGAGGTTGATCAGGGCGACGCCGACGACCAGTGCGGCCAGCAGCGATACGGCGAGCGCGAGACGTCCGAGGGCCGCGAGCACCGTTGGCGAGATCCTGATCACTCGGACAGGCTACTTGCAGGTAGCGTCGGGTTCCAGCACTTCAGGACACCGACCACCCTCCGGAATCAGCCCTCTGCCGGCAGTGACCGGCTGGTCCTCCCGTAGTGGTCGGCGTGATCGAGGACGTCCTGGCCGTAGCTGCGGGACTGGTTGTAGTCCAGCAGCGCAGCCCAGAAGCGGTCCTCGTCGCGCAGGTCGTGGCCGACCGCGCACAGGTACCGCCCTGCGGTCAGCGCCGCGTCGTCGATGTCCTGCGGGTCGGCGACGCCGTCGCCGTCGGCGTCCGCCTGGTACTTGCGCCAGGTGGACGGGATGAACTGCAGCGGTCCGACCGCCCTGTCCCACACCGGGTCCCCGTCGAGCACCCCGCCGTCGGTGTCGTGGATCTGCTTGACCCCCGCGCTGCCGTCGAGCGGCAGGCCGATGATCCGGGGTTCGGGCCTGCCGGTCCCGTCGAGCCGGGAGCCGCCGTGCCTGCCGTGGCTCGACTCCACCGCGCCGATGCCCGCCAGCACCGTCCAGGTCAGCCCGCAGTCGGGTGCGGAGGTGTTCATCATCTGCTGCGCGTAGCCGTAGGCCTGCAACGCGGCGCGCGGGACGTTGAGCTCGTCGGACATCCGCTCGGACCAGTCGGTCAGCTGCGCCTGCGGCCGTTCCGGCGACGACTCGCCCGCCGCGAGCAGCCGGACGGGCGGCGGACCGACACCGGGATCGGGCGGAGCGGACGCCGAGGGCAGCTCGAACGTGGCCGCGGGCGGCGGAGAGCAGGCGGCCAGGGCGAGCACCAGCGGTAACGCCAGCACCCAGCGGTCACGCATCGGATCCCGCCGAGGAACCGAGCAGCTCGCACCAGTCGTCGGCGGTGAGCGCGGTGTTCCCCGATTCCCGGGCGCTGCGCTCGGCTTCGCGAACGCGCGCGGCGAAGGACAGCGCCACTTCGCGCAGCGCGTCCTCCGGGTCGATCCCGTCCAGCTTGCCCGCAGCGGCCAGCGCGAACAGCGCGGAACCGGTGTCCCCGCCGGAAGGCATTGCGGCCAGCGGGATTCCAGCACGGTTCGCCCGCTGGGTGAGCTTGGCGGCCAGGGCCACCGCCGGCTGCCCGAGCGCAACTCCGTCCACGATGGACTCCCGCCGCTTCTCCTGCTGCTTGAGCTCTTCCCAGCGCGCGTGCTGCGACTCGGTGTCGAGCACCGTCGCGTCGTCGGCGAAGACGTGCGGGTGCCTGCTGACGAGCTTGCTGACCAAACCCGCCGCCACGGCGTCGATGCCGAACGGGTCACCGGAGTCCTCGGCGGCGACCCTGGCGTGGAAGAGCACCTGCAACAGCACGTCGCCGAGCTCCTCGCGCAGCGCCTCGCGGTCCTTCTCGGCGATCGCGTCGAGCAGCTCGTAGGTCTCCTCGACGAGGTACTGGCGCAGCGAGTCGTGGTCCTGCTCGGCGTCCCAGGGGCACCCTCCGGGCGAGCGCAACCGGTCCATCACGTTGACGGCGTCCAGCAGCTCCACACCGGCGGGCGCGGGTGATCCGACGACCGGCGCACCGGCCGCGCGCAGCGCCTCGGCGGTGGCGTCGATCTCGCCGGTGATCAGCACGACCGACGCGGACGCCGCCTGCTCGACGACGTCCTCCGGGACGACCGGAACGCCCAGAGCGACCCGGGTCGAGGCCGACAGACCGCTGTCGGCGTAGAGGGCATCAGCCTTGCGGACCAGCGGCAACGCGGCCGCCGGCAACGCCTCGCCGAGCCGGTCGTCGACCAGGACGATCGCCGTGCCTTCGGCCACCCGGATCTCGCTCATGCCTCGATTGTCCCAACCCGGAACACCCGCGGTTCAGCGACGTACCCCACACCCGCGGATCGCGGGAGTTCCCACGACGAGCGGTCAGCTGTCCTGCGCCTGCTGGTCGGGCTCGATGCGGAAGCCGGTGGTCTCGTTCTCGTTCGGCGCCGCCTGGAGGCCGATCGGGTCCCAGACGCCGTAGCGGGGGCTGAGGGTGACGCCGACGCGATCGGCGGTGTCGCCCAGCAGGAACGTGCCGACGCCCTGCAAGGTCTGGTCGTCCACACCGCCCGCGGGGCGGGGCGTGGGCGCTGCCTCGCGCTGGCGGATGAGCGCGACCAGCCACTGGCCCGAGTTGGGCTCGGGCTCGAACGCCAGGACCGTTCCCGGCTCGGCGCCGAAGAGCGGGGTGGAGGCCGCGAGCTTCGGGCTGTCCACCGCGCGCAGCCTCTGGCCGGCGGCGGCAGGAACGCCCGCCTGAGCGTCAGCGGCGATGAGGTCGCGGACCGCGGCATCGCCCTGCGCCATCTGGTGGGCCTTGCGGTCGGCCTCGGAGCGGGTGGTGGCCTGGGTGAAGTCGAAGGTGACCGCGAGACCGTCGAAGTGACGCCTGCCGAGCTCGGTCACCAGCGCCTCGGTGCGGGCCATCTCGCGCAGGTTCTGGGGCGTGAAGATCTTGCCCTCGGTCGCCTGCGGACCGCCCCACTGGTTGATCATGTCGTCGACCTGCTGCTCGGACACGGTGAGACCGTCCTCCCGCGCCGCCTGCTCGACGAGCTCCTTGCGCACGAGCTGCCCGGCGAGGCTCCGCCCGAGCTCGTCGAACTGACCCTGCTGCCGCAGCTGCGGTTTCAGCTCCGGTTCCTTGGCCAGCACCTCGGAGAACCAGGACTGCACGTCGGACACCGGAATCCGCTGATCACCCACGATCGCGGCGGCCCCGACCTGGCTGGGGCCGGACCCACAACCCGACAGCAGCACACCGGCGACGGCGAGAGAGGCGAACAAGCGGCCACGGCGCAGCGAGATCGTCACGCGGGCACCTTCTCACGAAGTAACCCTCAGATGAAGACAAAACACTGTCCGAAGTCAACATCTCGCCAACCAACGAGAGGCAAGCCAGCAACCCGAGCCCCGTCAGGCAAGCGACGAAGTCGCTTTCTCGCTGCCCCACCTGAGCAACCGGCACCGCCGCGGGTTCTCAGACGCCTTCTGGGGAGGACAGCCGTAGCGCCGCGTATCCGTTCATACTCAAGTCTCGGATCCCGGACCCAGAAGGCGTCTGAGGTTCCGCTACCCGCACCGCCCAGCAGCAAGACCACTGAGTAGTTTCAGTAAACCGGCACCGCCCACCAGCAAGACCGCAGAGCCTGAAACCCACTAAGCCGGAACAGGGTTCGCAGTAAGCGTTTCGAGGAAGTCGGCGCACCACTCCAGCAGCGCTTCATCCCGCAGCTGCGGCGCCCCCATCCGACCCCCGGCCGCACCTTCGGTGGGACGCGGCAACGAGATCGTGCGCAGGGCCGGCTTGTAGACCGCCTTCGGGTGGAGGCGCTTGAGCCGGACCTGCTTGGAATCCGGGAGCTCCAGCGGGGCGAACCGCAGCGACGTTCCCTGCAACGTCACCTCGCGGACGCCGTGCTCGCGGCACACCTGCCGGAAGCGGGCGACCTTGAGCAGCCGTTCCACGGGTTCGGGCAGCGGCCCGTAGCGGTCGGTGAGCTCGGCGCGCACGGACTCCAGGTCGTCGGGGCTCGCCGCTGCGGCCAGCTTCCGGTAGGCCTCCAGGCGCAGTCGCTCGCCGGGCACGTAGTCGTGCGGGATGTGCGCGTCGATCGGCAGGTCCACCCGCACGTCGGTGAGCTCGTCCTCGCCTTCGGCGGGTTCGGCGCCCGCGTGCTTGCGGAAGGCGTCCACGGCCTCCCCCACCAGCCGCACGTACAGGTCGAAGCCGACGCCGGCGATGTGCCCGGACTGCTCCGCGCCGAGGATGTTGCCCGCGCCGCGGATCTCCAGGTCCTTCATCGCCACGGCCATGCCCGCACCGAGCTCGGAATTCTGGGCGATCGTGGCCAGCCGGTCGTGCGCGGTGTCGGTCAGCGGCTTCTCCGGCGGGTACAGGAAGTACGCGTACCCGCGTTCGCGCGCCCGGCCGACGCGCCCGCGCAGCTGGTGCAGCTGGGCGAGGCCGAGCATGTCGGAGCGGTCCACGATGAGCGTGTTGGAGTTGGAGATGTCCAGGCCGGTCTCGATGATCGTGGTGCACACCAGCACGTCGTGCTCGCGCTCCCAGAACCCCTGGATGATCTTCTCCAGCCGCTCCTCGTTCATCTGGCCGTGCGCGGTGACGATCCGCGCTTCCGGGACGAGCTCGCGCAGCTGGCGGGCCACCTTCTCGATGTCGCTGACCCTGTTGTGCACGAAGAACACCTGCCCGTCGCGCAGCAGCTCGCGGCGGATCGCCGCGCCCACCTGCTTCGGGTCGTAGGCGCCGACGTAGGTCAGCACCGGGTGCCGCTCCTCCGGCGGGGTCAGGATGGTCGACATCTCGCGGATGCCGGCCATGCTCATCTCCAGCGTTCGCGGGATCGGCGTCGCCGACATCGTCAGCACGTCGACGTGGGTTCGCAGCGCCTTGATGTGCTCCTTGTGCTCGACGCCGAAGCGCTGCTCCTCGTCGACGATCACCAGGCCGAGGTCCTTGTAGCGGACTCCGGTCTGCAGCAGGCGGTGCGTGCCGATGACGATGTCGACCTCGCCGTCGGCGAGCCCCTTCACCGTCTGCTCGGACTCCGCCGGGTCGGTGAAGCGGGAAAGGCCCTTGACGGTCACCGGGAACGAGCGCATCCGGTCGGCGAAGGTGTTGAGGTGCTGCTGCGCGAGCAGCGTCGTCGGCACGAGCACCGCGACCTGCTTGCCGTCCTGCACCGCCTTGAACGCCGCGCGCACCGCGATCTCGGTCTTGCCGTAGCCGACGTCGCCGCAGATCACCCGGTCCATCGGGACCGAGCGCTGCATGTCCCCCTTGACCTCGTCGATCGCGGCGAGCTGGTCGCCGGTCTCGGTGTAGGGGAAGGCGTCCTCCAGCTCGCGCTGCCACGGCGTGTCGGCGCCGAAGGGATGGCCGGGCGAGGACTGCCGCGCGGCGTAGAGCTGCACGAGCTCGGCGGCGATCTCCTTGACCGCCTTGCGCGCCTTGGCCTTGGTGTTCTTCCAGTCCGAGCCGCCGAGCCGGTTCAGCGTCGGCGTCTCGCCGCCCACGTAGCGGGTGACCTCGTCGAGCTGATCGGTGGGCACGAAGAGCCGGTCGCCGGGCTGGCCGCGCTTGCTGGAGGCGTACTCCAGCACCAGGTACTCGCGGGTCGCGCCGCCGACGGTGCGCTGCACCATCTCGACGTACTTGCCGATGCCGTGCTGGTCGTGCACCACGTAATCGCCGGTCTTGAGCGCCAGCGGGTCCACGGCGTTGCGACGCCGCGAGGGCATCCGGCGCATGTCCTTGGTGGAGGTGCCGTGCCTGCCGCCGGTCAGGTCGGCTTCGGTGAGCACCACCAGCGCGATCTCGGGGGCGGCGAAACCGTCTTCGAGCCCGCCGCGCACCACGGTGACCACTCCGGCGGCGGGTTCGTCGGCGAGCCCGTCCTCGGCGAGCGAGGCGGGCAGCTCCGCTTCGCGCAACTGCTGCGCCGCGCGCTGGGCGGTGCCCGCACCGGCCACGACGAGGACCGCCGCGCCGCCCGAGGCGATGTGCGCCCGCAGGTCGGCGAAGGCGCGTTCGATCTCGCCGCGGTAGGCGTCGGGCTGCTTGAGGGTCAGCCGGACGACCTCGTCGTCCTCGCCTTCCTCGCTGGTCAGCTGGGTCAGCGGCCACCAGGGCAGGCCGAGCTCGCGGGTGTGCTCGGCGACCTCGGCGAGGCCGCGGTAGGCGGAGGCGCCCAGGTCGATGGGGGCCTTGCCCCCATCAGCGGCGACCATCCAGGACGCTTCGAGGAACTCCTGCCCGGTGCGCACCAGGTCCGCGGCGCGCGCGTGGATCTTCTCCGGGTCGGCGGGGATGACGTGGGTGCCTGCCGGGACGAGGTCGCTGAGCAGCTGCATCTCGCCCTCGCACAGCGCGGGGATGAGGGCCTCCATGCCCTCCACCGGGGCGCCGCCGGCGATCTTGCCGAGCATCTCCGAGAGGTGCGGGTCGGCCTGGTGCTGCTCGGCGAGCTTGGCCGCGCGCTCGGAGACCTGCTCGGTGATCAGCAGCTCGCGGCAGGCGGGCGCGGTGAGGTCGGTGTCGGTGGCCTCGGGGAGGGAGCGCTGGTCGGCGACCGCGAACGGGCGGATCTCGGTGACCTCGTCGCCCCAGAACTCCACCCGCAGCGGATGTTCCTCGGTGGGCGTGAAGACGTCGACGATCCCGCCGCGGACCGCGAACTCGCCGCGCTTCTCGACCATGTCGACCCGGTCGTAGGCCAGCGCGGAGAGGTGCTCGACGGTCTCCTGGAAGTCGACCTCGACGCCGACCGACAGCCGCACCGGGCGCAGCTCGCCGAGACCGGGCGCGATCGGCTGGATGAGGCTGCGGACCGTGGTGACCAGCACCCGGATCTGCCCGCAGGGGTGTTCCTCGGGGTGGGCCAGCCTGCGCAGCACCGAGAGCCTGCGGCCGACGGTGTCGGCGCGCGGCGACAGGCGTTCGTGCGGCAGCGTCTCCCAGGACGGGAAGACCTCCACGCCCTCCGCGCCGAGCAGGTCGGCGGTCGCGGCGGCGGCCTCCTCGGCCTCCCTGCCGGTGGCGGTGACCAGCAGCACCGGCCGGTCGGCCCCGGCGGCGAGCGCGGCGGCGGTCAGCGGGCGCGCCGCGGCAGGCCCCTCCACGACCAGGCGCGGGCTGTCGGCGGCATCCACCAGACGCCGCAGAGCTGGATCGCGCAGCACGTTGTCGAGCAGTCCTCGCAGGGGACCGGCCTGGCTCATGGAGCAACCTCGCAGCGGAGAAAAGCGAATGCGGACACACCTCTGCCCGGGAAAGATGGGCCGAGGCGGCTGCCACCCTGGAGTGGGAACACCAGCCTACGACGCAGGTATGACGGAAACACGACGACCCGTTGGCGGAGACGTGAGCGCTGCCACACTGATCTACATGTCAGGAATCAGAACCGCAGCACTGGTCCTGTCCCTGGTGGCCGCCGGTTGTGCGACGGCTCCCCCGAACCCCGCTGACGCCGCCGCGCCGCAGCTGAAGGTCGAGACGGTCGCCTCCGGACTCGAACACGCGTGGGACGTCGGCTTCCTGCCCGACGGCAGCTCCCTGATCAGCCAGCGCCCCGGGAAGTTCGCGCTCGCCAGCGGCGGCGAGACCCGCGAGGTGCAAGCCGATCTCGCCTCCGTGCAGGACGAAGGCGAGGGCGGGCTGATGGGTCTGCTCGTGCACCCCGACTTCGCCGCCAACCGCACCTTCATCACCTGCCAGACCCATCAGGAGGGCGGCAACCCGGTCGACATCCGCCTGGTCAACTGGCGCCTCTCCGAGGACGGCTCGCGCGCGGACCGCGTCTCGGACCTGCTCACGGGTCTGCCGCTCAGCTCGTCCGGCAGGCACTCGGGCTGCCGTCCCGAGCTCGGCGCCGACGGATCGCTGCTGGTCAGCACCGGAGACACCGCTCAGGCACCGCTCTCGCAGGACCGCACCTCGCTCGGCGGAAAGGTCCTGCGGATGAACCTCGACACCGGGGCGCCGATGCCGGACAACCCGTTCGCCGGTTCCGCCGACCCGCACGAGCGGCTCGTTTACAGCTACGGCCACCGCAACCCCCAGGGCGTCGCGCTGCACCCCGACGGCAGGGTGTTCCTCGCCGAGCACGGACCGGACGTCGACGACGAGGTCAACGTCCTGCGGCCCGGCGGCAACTACGGCTGGGACCCGTCGCGGGGAGGCACCACCGACGAGTACGACGAGTCGGTCCCGATGACCGATCTGCAGCGCTTCCCCGACGCCGTGCCCGCGGTGTGGTCCTCCGGCTCTCCGACCGAGGCCGTCTGCGCCGCCGAGTTCCTCACCGGTCCCCAGTGGGGCGAGCTGGACGGAGCACTGGCGGTCCCGGCGCTGAAGGGCAGCAAGCTCCTGATCTTCCGCCCCGGGCCGGACGGCGGCCTGGCGGCGCCGGAGATCCCCGCTGAGCTCGACAACACCCACGGCAGGCTCCGCGCGGCCCGCCAGGCCCCGGACGGCAGCCTCTACGTGACGACCTCGAACGGCACCAACGACGAACTGCTCCGGATCACCCTCTGACCAGCCGTCCAGGAGGACCGGGCACTGTCAGCCGGAGCGTCACCGACTGATCGGCTTGGGCTTGTGCTCCAGGTGGGAGAGGCCGTTCCACGCCAGGTTCACCAGGTGTGCGGCGACCTCTTCCTTCTTGGGCTTGCGCGCCTCCAGCCACCACTGGCCGGTCAACGCGACCATGCCGACCAACGCCTGGCTGTAGAGCGGTGCGAGCTTGGCGTCGTAGCCGCGGGCGCTGAACTGCAGGCCGAGGATGTGCTCGACCTGGCTGGCGATGTCGTTGAGCAGGCTGGAGAAGGTTCCGCTGCTGCTGGCGACCGGCGAGTCGCGGACCAGGACCCGGAAGCCGTCGGTGTTCTCGTCGATGTAGTCGACCAGGGCGTCCGCGGCCTGCTCCAGCAGCACCCTCGGGTGCCCGGCGTCGAGCGCCGAGACGATCAGGTCGAGCAGGTTGCGCATCTCGCGGTCGACGACGACCGCGTACACGCCTTCCTTGCCACCGAAGTGCTCGTAGACCACCGGCTTGGACACCGAGGCGCGGTGGGCGATCTCCTCGATGGAGGTGCCGTCGAAGCCCTTCTCCGCGAACAGCGCTCGAGCCACGTCCAGCAGCTGCTGCCGTCGTTCCTTGCCCGTCATCCGGGCGCGCGGCCGGGCCGGAGCCCGCGTCGGCGCTGCCGGTTCGGGCGCGTTCCGCCCGCGTCTCCGTCCTGCCACTCGACCCACCCTAGGCGAGGGACCTGCACGCGAGGTGCAGGCCCGGGACAAGGAGGTGCCCGCGCGGTCGCACCGCGCGGGCACCTTCGATCGTGAGCGGTCAGCCCTTGTGGTCGGTGACCGCGATGCGCGCGAGGCGCTTCTCGTTGGGCCAGCGAACCTTCCAGACCCAGCCGAGCTTCTCGAAGAACCAGATCGTGCGCGCCGAGATGTCCAGCTGACCGCGCAGAACGCCGTGCCGCGCGCAGGTCGGGTCGGCGTGGTGAGAGTTGTGCCAGGACTCACCGAAGGACAGGATCGCCAGCGGCCAGAAGTTGGAGGCCTTGTCGCGGCTCTTGAACGGGCGCTCACCGATCATGTGGCAGATCGAGTTCACCGACCACGTGATGTGGTGCAGGAACGACACGCGCACGAGCCCGGCCCAGAAGAACGCGGTGAACGCGCCCCACAGCGACCAGGTGAACAGCCCGCCGAGCAGCGCGGGCAGCACGAGGCTCGCGGCCGTCCACACCGGGAAGAGCTTGTTGGCCCAGACGATGTCGCGGTCCTTGAGCAGGTCCGGCGCGAACCGGTCCTCGTTGGTCAGCTCGCGGTGGAACATCCAGCCCATGTGGGAGTGCCAGAAGCCCTTGGTCAGCGCCAGGGCCGAGGTGCCGAAAAGCCACGGCGAGTGAGGGTCGCCCTCGCGGTCGGAGAAGGCGTGGTGCCGCCGGTGGTCGGCGACCCAGGTGATCACCGGGCCCTGGACCGACATCATCCCGGCGATGGCCAGGGCGATCTTGACGCCGCGGTTGGCCTTGAAGGCCCCGTGCGTGAAGTACCGGTGGAATCCGACGGTCACACCGAGGCCGCTGATGCCCCAGAAGGCGACGGCCAGGGCGATGTCGACGGGCCCGATTCCCCAGCCCCACAAGAACGGGATGGAGGCGACCAGCGCGGCCATGGGAATCAGGAGGAACGCGTACACCAGGGACGACCGTCCGGCGGACTGAGGCCCACTGGTCAGCGGCTTCGGCCCGGACTCGGCGTTCGGGGGAGCAACGTCCTCAGTTGCTGCGGTCATGCTCAATACCTCGAATGGCTTGAGGAGGTGGGAAAACTTCGGTTCCACGACCGAGATCACGGCCCCGCAACACCTCCACCCTACGGGACCGTAACCTACGCTAGCGTAAGTTGTTTGATGCGAAATCGTCACCCCCCGGAGGAAAAATGCGGCGTGTCGCTGCTTTTCGGGCGTGTCTTGGCTGCGTTCGTTCACCCGATCGTCTGTCGATTCCCGTGCAACCGGGCTTCGCTGCGATCCGTCTCCACGGTGTGCCTGCCCAGAACCGGCCGTGCGGGCTTCCGAGCCTCAGTCCCCGACTCCCCGCGACTCCCCGACCGCAACGACGGCAGCCCCTCGCGCCGCCCTGCCGCCCGGCGCCGCGACCACGACCGCCCCAGAACCCGGGCCGGCATTCGGATTCGACCGGCCACGTGACGATCTCGGCAGGGTGCCACCGGGCGTTGTCATCGACCGGTAAGCTCACGCTGCGGCACCGGCGCACAACGCCCGGTTCCGCGGGCCAGATGCGCCCAATCCGCCGTGGTGTAAAGGCAGCACCTCGGATTTTGGTTCCGATGGTTCAGGTTCGAATCCTGGCGGCGGAGCGAGCAGCCCTCCCGGGCCCGACGCGGTGCGCGGCGACGCGCACCGGCCGGGACGCCCGGGGGACAAGGTGAACAGGGGGTGTGCGCCGCTGCGCGACGACACTGCCGCCGTGCGCGAAGAACCGGTGACCACGCTGGGCGAGGTGTCCGACGCGTGGTTGGTGGGTCGTGCCCGCGAACTCAACGCAGTCGGCCAGCACAGCGACCCGGCCGGCCAGTCGAGCACGATTCGCGAAGCCGACAACCTGCTGGCCGAGGCCCAGCGCCGGGGTGAACCGCGCATCGTGGCTCAACTCCTCCGGCACTGCGCCGCGATGCGTCTGACCACCTCCGAACTGGTGGGCAGCGCCGATCTGCTGCTGGACGAGCTGCTCACCCACACCAAGCGCCACGGCCTCGAGGTGCTGCAGGCCGACGCGCACGCGCTGCGCGGTCGCCGCGCCCTGCTCCTGGGCGCCGAGGACACCGCCCTGTCCGAGGTCGCGCACGGGCTGGCGATGCTCGACGAGGAGCTGGCTCCCGACCGCACGCTCGGCAGGCGCTCCTGGGAGAGGCTGCTGGCGACCTCGCTGATCGACATCGGTCTGGTGCTGACGCAGCTGGGCGTCTACGAGATGGCCGACGAGGTGATGGCCCGCGCCCACCAGCGGATCCGCGAGAGCGGCGGGCCGCACGAGATCGCCGTGCACATGATCAACCGCTGCCGGATGCAGCTGGGCTGGGGCTTGCGGCTGGAGCGCGTCGGGCTGCAGGACGAGGCCGCGAGCCAGTTCTCCACCGCCTCCGCGCTCGCCGTCGCGGTGGAAGGCCCGTGGCGGGAATCGCTGTTCCCGCGCGTGTCGAACCGGACGGCCGCCGAGCAGATGCCCGTGCTGGGTGCCGCGCACGCGCTCGCCGCTCCCTCCGCCGACCACATCACGCGGTTGGAGGAGATGCGCCACCTCGACCGCTCGATGCACCCGCGCGAGCAGATCATCATGGCGATCGCGCTCTCCCGCTGCCTGGTGCGCGGCGACCACCGCGACGACGCTGTGCGGGTGCTGTCGGAGACGCTGACCAGCCTCAACCACGACACCTCCGAACCGACCCTGCGGATCTCGCTCGCCCGGGAGTTCGCGCTGCTCACCGAGCTCGCACCGGACCGCCCCCGGGACGCGCTGCGCGACTACGCGCTGGAGCTGGAGACCGAGCTGTGGGCGATGCGCGAGACGCGGGTGTCCACGCTGGCCACCCGGCTGGAGAACTCGCGGCTGAGCCACAAGCACGACGCGATCACCCGGCAGGCCCGCGAGGACCCGCTGACCGGGCTGTCCAACCGGCGCGCGCTCGACGACCGGCTGGAAACCCTGCTCAGCGCTCCGGACGTGCAGCCGCTGGCGGTCGCGCTGGTCGACCTGGACGGCTTCAAGGGCGTCAACGACCGCTGTTCGCACGCCGAAGGCGATGACGTGCTGCGCACCGTCGCGGGCAACCTGCGCGACACGCTGCGCACCGACGACTTCGTCGCCCGGTACGGCGGTGACGAGTTCGTGGTCCTGCTGCCGGGGGCCACGCTCGCCGCGGCCGAGGCCGCGCTGCACCGCACCGTCGAGGCCGTCGACCGGCTGGCGCCGGAGCTGTCCCGCGGGGTGACGCTGTCGATCGGCGTGGTCGCGATGCGCCCGCAGGAGTCCGCCGCGCAGGTCCTCGCCCGCGCCGACGCCGCGATGTACCAGGCGAAGCGCAACGGCGGGAACCGCGTCACAGCACTCTCCGGAGTCAACAACACCGCCCAGCCTCCCCCGGTCGAGCAGCCTTCCGAGATCGATCAAGCGGTCTGGATCCCCCCGGACGCACGCTGAAGCGTCCCGTCAACTGGATGGGGAAAGATCACATTGGCCCAGCTAGAGGGCCCTCTCATCCGGGACCGTCCGGCCGAACGGCGGTACCATCGCTGCTGCTGCCGGAAGGGCAGGGGCACCGAAGGTGAAGGACGACCCGTGCGGTTACCCTTCACCCGCTTGGACGCAACAGGCACGTCGGTCGGCGCCGGGTCCGCACACCGCGGAATCCGAGTCTCGACAGACCGCTTCTAGAGATCAAGGGAGAGCGCTGATGCTCCAGGGCGACAACGCCCAGCCCTCCTCTCAGCGCGCTGCTGCGCACCCGGAACCGGTCAGCACGGTCGTGCTGGCTGCCGGGGAGGGCACCAGGATGCGATCGGCGACACCGAAGGTGCTGCACCGGATCGGCGGTCGACCCCTCGTCGAACACGCCGTCCGCGCCGCCGCCGGAGTCGATCCCGATCAGCTGGTCGTCGTGCTCGGACACGGCCGCGACGCCGTCGCCGAGCACCTGAACTCGGTTTCGGACGCGCTCGACCGCCCGATCACCACCGTCGTCCAAGAAGAGCAGCTGGGCACCGGCCACGCCGTGTCCTGCGGCCTGTACGAGCTGCCCGACGGTCTCGCCGGGACCGTTCTGGTCAGCTACGGCGACGTGCCGCTGCTCGACGCGGACACGCTGCGCGCGATGCTCGACGAGCACGCCGGATCGGGCAACGCCGTCACGGTGCTGACCTCGGTCGTCGACGACCCGACCGGCTACGGCCGGATCACCCGGGACTCCGACGGGCAGGTCACCGGCATCGTCGAGCAGAAGGACGCCACCGCCGCGCAGGCCGCGATCACCGAGATCAATTCCGGGGTCTACGCCTTCGACGCCGAGGTGCTCACCGGCGCGCTCAAGCGGCTGTCCACCGACAACGCCCAGGGCGAGCTCTACCTGACCGACGTGCTCTCGATCGCCCGCGGGGACGGTCGCGCCGTCGGCACCCTGATCTGCTCGGACACGTGGCTGGTCGAGGGCGTCAACGACAGGGTCCAGCTGTCCCGGCTCGGCACGGAGCTCAACCGCCGGCTGGTGACGCGCTGGATGCGCGAAGGGGTCACCGTCATCGACCCGGCCACGGTGTGGCTGGACTGCGACGTGACGCTGGCGCGCGACGTGACGCTGGAGCCCCACGTGCAGCTGCGGGCGGGCACCACCGTCGGCGAGGGCGCCGCGGTCGGACCCGACACCACGCTCACCGCGTGCACGATCCATCCCGGCGCCAAGGTGGTGCGCACCCACGGCGACAGCGCGGAGATCGGCCCCGGCGCCAGCGTCGGACCGTTCGCCTACCTGCGGCCGGGCACCTCGCTGGGCGCCGGCGGCAAGATCGGCACCTTCGTCGAGACCAAGAACGCGAACATCGGTGAGGGCACGAAGGTGCCGCACCTGAGCTACGTGGGCGACGCGACGATCGGCGAGAGGTCGAACATCGGCGCCGCCACCGTCTTCGTCAACTACGACGGTGTGAACAAGCATCACACGAAAATCGGATCACACTCCCGGACCGGTGCCGACAACATGTTCGTCGCACCGGTGGAGATCGGTGACGGTGCCTACACCGCCGCCGGTTCGGTGATCACCCAGGATGTCCCCCCGGGCGCGATGGCGGTCGCCCGCGGGAGGCAACGAAACATCGATGGCTGGGTGGCCAAGCGCCGCCCGGGCACCGCCGCCGACCAGGCCGCACAGCGGACTTTGGGCAATGAACCGACCGATGACGCAGAGACGTCGAACGGGGAGGGACGATGACCGTGAGTGCCATGTCTGCGACCCCGAAGAAGAGCCTCAAGCTCTTCTCCGGCCGCAGCCACCCGGAACTTGCCGAGGAGGTGGCCAAGCAGCTCGACGTGACGGTCACGCCCCAGGCCGCGTACCAGTTCGCCAACGGCGAGATCTTCGTCCGGTACGACGAGTCCGTTCGTGGCTGCGACGCCTTTGTGATCCAGTCGCACTGCACACCGCTCAATGACGCGATCATGGAGCAGCTGATCATGGTGGACGCGCTCAAGCGCGCCAGCGCCAAGCGCATCACCGTGGTCATCCCGTTCTACGGCTACGCCCGTCAGGACAAGAAGCACAAGGGCCGCGAGCCGATCTCGGCTCGGCTGATGGCGGACCTGTTCAAGACCGCCGGCGCTGACCGGATCATGGTCGTGGACCTGCACACCGACCAGATCCAGGGCTTCTTCGACGGTCCGGTGGACCACCTGATGGCGCAGAAGCTGCTCGCGAACTACATCAGCGAGACCTACACCGACAAGAACATCACCGTGGTCTCCCCGGACTCCGGTCGTGTGCGCGTCGCCGAGAAGTGGGCCGACGACCTGGGTGGCACGCCGCTGGCGTTCATCCACAAGACCCGCGACCCCAGCAAGCCCAACCAGGTGGTCGCCAACCGCGTCGTCGGTGACGTCGAGGGCCGGCTGTGCGTGCTGGTCGACGACATGATCGACACCGGCGGCACGATCACCAAGGCCACCGAGCAGCTGCTCGCGGCCGGTGCCAGCGACGTCATCATCGCCTCCACCCACGCCGTGCTGTCCGGCCCGGCCGTGGAGCGGCTCTCGAGCTGCGGAGCCAAGGAGGTCGTGCTGACGAACACGCTGCCGATCCCCGACGAGCGCCGGTTCCAGAACCTGACGGTCCTCTCGATCGCCCCGCTGGTCGCCGAGGCGATCCACCAGGTCTTCGAGGACGGATCGGTCACGAGCCTCTTCGACGGCCGCGCCTGACGGCGTCCCGCACCAGCGCGGAAGGCCCCGGTCCACGTGGACCGGGGCCTTCCGCCGTCCGGGGGGAAGTTCTCATGTGAACCTCCCGACCCTCGTCAAAGGGAAGTTTTCATGAAAACTTCCCCACTCTCGTCACAGGGAGTTCCACGAGATCCCTCCCCGGAGGACACCTGAGGTCACCACCTGGGGAAGTTCTCATGCAAACCTCCCCATCACACCTCAGAGCGTGGTGACGACCTCGTCGTAGTCCAGGCGCGGGAGGCGCTCCATCCAGGCGTTCTCCCCGGGCTTGCCGATGTTGGCGACCACGAGGGTCTGCTGCCGGCCGTCGGGGAAGAACTCGGCGTTGATGCCGCCCGCGTTCAGCCCGGTCATCGGGCCGACCGCGAGACCCGCGGCGCGCACGCCGAGGAAGAAGTACGCGGTCTGCAGGGTCGCGTTCAGCTTCGCGTTCTGCTCCCGGAAACCGGGGTCGGCGAAGATGTCCTTGGCGCCGGGGCTGTGCGGGAACACCCGCGGGAGGTTCTCGTGGAACTCGGTGTCGGCCGCCAGGATCGCGACCAGCGGAGCCTTCTCCGTCTTGGCCCGGTTGCCCTCCATCAGGTGCGGCAGCAGGCGCTGCTTGGCCTCCTCCGAGCGCAGCAGCACGATCCGCAGCGGCTGCTGGTTCATGGAGGTCGGTGCCCACTTGACCAGGTCGTAGATCGCCTGGACCTGCTCGTCGGTGACCGGCTCGTCGCTGAAGGTGTTGGCCGTGCGAGCGTCGCGGAACAGCAGGTCCTGCGCGTCCGCGTCGAGGACGAGGTCGGACTGGGACACGGTCATCGGGTCACTCCTGGGCGATCGGGGATCTCTTCCAGCGGGCGATGGGGCTCCCGCCACCTCTCTCCAGCGTCATCGAACCCGCGCGGATTCCCGGCGGGGGGCCGTGTAAGCGGAGTCACCGCTGCGGCACGTTCGGGCGTGGTGTCCACCCGTGCGAAAACGACTATCCAAGCACCGTTTAGACTGTTCGGGTTGCCTCGGCGAGGTCGGGACGTACGCCCGGCGTGATCGGCGCGGTGGCACGGTGACGATCGGTCGATTCCTCCTCCGGCGCACTGATGTCGCGCACTCTCCAGGCGCCGTTCTCATCGGCGCCCGTCGATCACTCCCAGCGCGCCCCACCGCCGCAGGCCACCGAACCAAGCTCACGTTCCGCCCGACGTCATCAAGGAGTGCACCACCGTGTCCGAGGTAACCATCGCAGTCGAGCAGCGCAACGAGTTCGGCAAGGGAGCGGCCCGCCGCACCCGTCGCGCCGGCCAGATCCCCGCGGTCCTCTACGGCCACGGCTCCGACCCGAAGCACCTGTCGCTGCCCAGCGTCGAGTTCGCCCGCGCCATCCGCGAGAACGGCAACAACGCGGTGCTGACGCTCGAGGTCGCAGGTTCCGGCAAGGAGCTCGCGCTGACCAAGACCATCACCGCCCACCCGATCAAGGGCTACATCGAGCACGTCGACCTGCTGCTGGTCAAGCGCGGCGAGAAGGTCGTCGTGAACATCCCGGTCGTGGTCTCCGGTGACGCCGTCTCCGGCTCCATGGTCAGCCAGGAGCTCACCGAGGTCGAGGTCGAGGCCGAGGCGCTGCACATCCCGGAGCAGGTCGAGCTGTCGATCGAGGGCGCCGAGATCGGCACCCGGTTCTTCGCCAGCGAGCTCAAGCTGCCCCGCGGCGTGACCCTGCAGTCCGACCCGGAGACCCTGGTCGTCAACATCTCCGAGGCCTCGGCCTCGATGGAGGAAGACAGCGCCTCCGAGGGCGAAGAGGCCGCCGCCGAGGGCGAAGAGACCTCGGAAGAGGCCTGAGCCTGAAGACGTCGGGCGCTCCCGCGCCGTTCCCCTCCGGGGGGCGGCGCGGGGCACGCCCCGACCAGAGGGAGACTTACTTCCGTGACCACTGCGGACGCGGTTTCTGTGATCGTCGGGCTGGGCAACCCCGGTCCGCGCTATGAGGGCAACCGGCACAACATCGGTTTCCTCGTCGCCGACGAGCTCGCAGCGCGCATCGGCGGCAAGTTCAAGTCGCACAAGTCGGGTGCGGACGCCGTCGAGGGACGGCTGGCCGGATCCCGGTCCGTGCTGATCAAGCCGCGTTCGTTCATGAACCTCTCCGGTGGCCCGGTCGCGGGAGCGGTGAAGTTCTTCAAGACCCCGCCCGAGTCGCTGATCGTCATCCACGACGAGCTGGACCTGCCCTACGGGACGATCCGGCTCAAGCAGGGCGGTGGCGAGAACGGCCACAACGGGCTGCGGTCCCTCTCCAAGTCGCTGGGAACCCGCGACTACGTGCGGGTCAGGTTCGGCGTCGGGCGTCCGCCCGGCCGGATGGACCCCGCCGACTACGTGCTCAAGGACTTCTCCGGAACCGAGCGCAAGGAACTCGCGTACTTCATCGACCTGTGCGCGGACGCGGTGGAAGCCGTGGTCACCAAGGGCCTCGAACCCGCCCAGAACGAGTTCCACTAACCCCGCACCGCCGGGTCACCTCTCACCCCTTCCGGGCAATTCCCAGTTTTAGTCATAACTGAGCATGATCAATGCCCGAAATGTCGGCTCAGTTATGACTAAAACTGGGAATCAGTGCCGCGGCACGAGGTCTGCTGTCGCTGCTCGGCGGAGTTTTCCCGACGGGGTCTTCGGCAGCGTTCCCGGCGCCAGGACCACGACCTCGGCCGGGCGGACGCCCACGGCGTCGACGATGCGGGCCACGACCTCCTTGCGCAGCGCCTTCTCCGCGTCCTCCGAACCCGCCTGCTTGGACTCCAGGACCACCGCGAACCGCTCGCGCCTGCTGCCCGCCTCCAGCCGGACCGCCGCCGCGTTGCCTGCGCGCACGCCCTCGACCTCGCACGCGGCTCGTTCGACGTCGACCGGGTAGATGTTGCGGCCGCCCATGATGATCACGTCCTTGCGGCGTCCGCAGATCACCACCTGCCCGTCGGTCAGGTAGCCCTCGTCGCCGGTGTCCAGCCAGCCGTTCTCGTCCTGCACCTCCTGCGGGCCGTCCACCGTGAGGTAGCCGGGCGTGACCGCCTCGCCGCGGATGCGCAGCCGCCCGACCTGCCGCTCGGCGAGCTCGTTGCCCTCGTCGTCGACGACCTCGACCTCCAGGCCCGGCAACGAGCGCCCCAGCAGCGCGAACCGGCGCGCGTGCGGCGCATCGGGGTCGACCGGCTCGGCGACGCGCCGCTTCTCCAGACCGTCGGGGTCGACCGCGTCGGTCTCCAGCCCGCGCCGCAGCGGCGCGAACGAGACCGCGAGTGTCGCCTCGGCCATCCCGAAGGCGCACACCATGGAGTCCGGCGGGAGCCCGAAGCGCGCTCCGGCGTCGGTGAACGCCTGGACCGCCGCCGGATCGATCGGTTCGGCGCCGTTGAGCGTGAAGCGCAGGCTCGACAGGTCGAAGTCGCCGTCGTCGGCGCGCGCCATCCGGCGGCCGACGACGGCGTAGGCGAAGTTCGGGGCGGCGGTGACCGTGGCGCGGTACTTGCTGATCAGCTGCGGCCACAGCAGCGGTCCGGCCAGGAAGTCGGACGGGGTGACCTTGACCGTCGACATGCCGATGGCCATCGGCACGGTCAGGCAGCCGACCATCCCCATGTCGTGGAACAGCGGCAGCCAGGACACCGCGACGTCGTGCTCCGGATCCAGTTCCCCGGCGGTGACCATCGCGTGGAGGTTGGCGTGCAGGTTGCGGTGGGTGATCCGGACGGCCTTCGGATCAGCGGTGGATCCGCTGGTCAGCTGCAGCAGCGCGGTCTCGTCCTCGGCGACCTCGACCGGCTCCGCCAGCGGCTCGGCATCGGTGGCGGCGAGCCCGGCGAGGTCGCGGTAGGCGATGCCGTTGTCCTCCAGCACCCCGGCGAGCTGCTCGAACGGCGGGCCGAGCAGCACCAGCCGCGCGCCGATCATCTTCAGCACCTTGAGGGTGTCCTCGGCCCAGTGCGCGAGGTCGGTGCGCGCCGTGGGCTGGTGCAGCATCGTCACGCTGCCCCCGCCGAGCCACACCGCCTGCACGGCCGGTCCGATCAACCTGGGATCAGCGGCCAGGACCGCCACCGCCGCGCCCGGCCGGAGCTGCTCGGAGAGCCCGCCGGCCATCCGCAGCGCTTCGGCGTGCACCTGCGCCCAGCTGCGGAACCGGGGCTCGGCGGGTTCTCCGGTGAACAGCCCACGAGCTCCTTCGCCGGAGTTCCGCCTGGCCGACGCCACCATGGTCTCCACGAACCGACTCATGTGACGCAGCTTACGATTCCCGAACCGGGCGGGCACCTGCCCGAACGCGACCCGTCCACCCTTCCGGTGATGATTAGCCGAGCTGGTCGGCCAGCTCCATCCAGCGCGTTTCGAGGTCGTCCTTCTCCTGGTGGAGGGACTGGAGATCGGCGTTGAGCTTCGCAAGCCGGTCGGGCTCGGTGGCGGCCTCGGCGAGCTTCTCGTGCAGCTCGGACTCGCGCTTGGCCAGCTTGTCCAGCTGCCGCTCGTAGCGGGCGAGCTCCTTGCGCGCCGCGTGCTCCTCGGCGCCCGACAACCCGCTCGACTCGGCGGCGTCAGCCGCCTGCTTGCCGACGCTGTTCTCCGCCGCCAGCAGCGAGTGGCGCCGCGTCAGGTACTCGTCGATCCCACCCGGCAGGTGGGTCAGGCTCCCGTCGCCGAACAGGGCGTGGACGCTGTCGCAGACGCGCTCGACCAGGTACCGGTCGTGCGAGACCACGATCATCGTGCCCGGCCAGGAGTCGAGCAGGTCCTCCAGCTGTTGCAGGGTGTCGATGTCCAGGTCGTTCGTCGGCTCGTCGAGGATCAGCACGTTCGGCTCGGCCATCAGCAGCCGTGCCAGCTGCAGGCGTCGGCGCTCACCACCGGAGAGATCGCTGACCGGCGTCCACTGCCTGCCCTTGCCGAAGCCGAACCGCTCCCCCAGCTGCGATGCCGACAGCTCGTACTTGCCGAGGGTGACCGTCTTGGCGACGTTCTCGATCGCTTCCAGCACCCGCCAGTTGCCCGGCAGGTCGTGCAGCTCCTGCGTCAGGTGCGCCATCCGCACCGTCTTGCCCTCGACGCGCTTGCCGGCGTCCGGTTCGCGCTCCCCCGCCAGCAGCTTGAGCAGCGTCGTCTTGCCCGAACCGTTGACGCCGACCAGACCGATCCGGTCGCCGGGGCCGATCCGCCAGGTCACCTGCTCCAGCAGGGTCCGGTCGCCGATCCGCAGATCGACGTCCTCCAGCTCCAGCACGGTCTTGCCCAGCCGTCGCTTGGCGAAGGCCAGCAGCTCGACGGAGTCGCGCGGCTCCGGGACGTCGGAGATCAGCGCCTCGGCGGCCTCCACGCGGTAGCGCGGCTTGGAGGTGCGGGCCTTGGCGCCGCGCTGCAGCCAGGCCAGTTCCTTGCGGGCCAGGTTCTGCCTGCGGTCCTCGGTCGCCTGAGCGATCCGGGCGCGCTCGGCGCGGGCGTAGATCCAGTCGGCGTAGCCGCCCTCGTACTGCTCGACCTTGCCGTCCACGACCTCCCAGGTGCGGTTGCAGACGGTGTCGAGGAACCAGCGGTCGTGCGTGACGATCACCAGGGCGCACTTGCGCTCCAGCAGGTGATCGGCCAGCCAGCGCACACCTTCGACGTCGAGGTGGTTGGTGGGCTCGTCGAGCACCAGCAGGTCCAGGTCGCGCACCAGGGCGGCGGCCAGCGCGACGCGGCGCCGCTCACCGCCCGAGAAGTTCTTGACCGGCGTGTCCAGGCCGAGGCGCGTCATGCCCAGCCCGCTCAGCACCGACCGCACCCGCGGGTCGGCGGCCCACTCGTGCTCGGCGGTGTAGCCGTGCGGGTCGAGGACGGCGTTGCGGACGGTGGCGTCCTCGTCCAGCTCGGTGCGCTGCGTGACCACGGCCATCCGCAGGTCGCGAGACTGGGAGACCCGGCCGTCGTCGGGGTCGGCGTTGCCCGCGAGGACTTCCAGCAGCGTCGTCTTGCCGCCACCGTTGAGGCCGACGACGCCGATCCGCTCGCCTTCCGAGATGCCCAGGGAAACGCCGTCGAGCAGCGGGCGCACACCGTAGGACTTGCTGACCGTTTCCAGGTTGACCAGGTTGACCATCGAGACTTCGACTACTCCATCACTGCGGGTGCGTCACGCGTGGACTTGGGGCGGGGTGGGGCGGTTGGCCGGCTCCTCGGAGACGACCTTGGCGCCCGGCACCGGGCCGTGGGCGACGCGGACCGTCCGGCACACCCCGGCGCCGGAGAGCTCGGCGGCGACCCGGACGGCCTCATCGGCGTCGGTGCAGAGGAACGCGCAGGTCGGGCCGGAGCCCGAGACGATGCCGGCCAGGGCTCCCGCCTGGACTCCCGCGCGCAGCGTGCGGCGCAGTCCGGGTCGCAGCGAGACCGCCGCCGCCTGCAGGTCGTTGCCCAGCAGCAGCGCGAGCTGCCGGGGGTCGCCGGAGGCCAGGGCCTCCAGCAGGGGTTCCACCTCGCCGATCCGGCCGTTGCCGTTCTCCGCGCGGAGCCGGTCCAGCTCGCCGTAGGCGGCGGGGGTGCTCAGACCTTCGCGATCCAGCGCGATGACCCAGTGGAAGGTGTGCCTGGCCAGCACGGGAACGAGCCGCTCACCGCGCCCGGTGCCCAGCGCGGTCCCGCCCTGCAGCGAGAACGGCACGTCGCTGCCGATCTTGCCGGCGATCTCGCTGAGCTCGTCGCGGCCGAGTTCCAGCCGCCAGAGCTGGTTGACCGCCTGCAGCGCGGCGGCGGCATCCGCGCTGCCACCGGCCATGCCGCCCGCGACGGGGATACCCTTGTTGATCGAGATGTGCAGGCCGGGGTTCTCCGGGTCGCGCCCGCAGTGCTCAGCCAGCAGCCGAACGGCCTTCCACACGAGGTTGTCCGGGCCGGTGGGAACCTCGTCCGCGCCCTCCCCCTTGACCTCGAGGCCCGGTTCGTCGGCCGCCATCACCGTCACGTCGTCGGTCAGCGACAAGGCTTGGAAGACGGTGACCAGCTCGTGGTAGCCGTCCGGACGCGCGTCACCGACCGAGAGGTGGAGGTTGACCTTCGCCGGAACTCGGACGGTGATCGGTGTAGGAACCACGGAGAGCACACCAAGAGCCTACGTGGCCGGAGAACCTCAGCGCCCACTTCCCTGCGCACAGCCGGTCCGCGAAGCGAGAACCGCGGTGATCGAGCTCGATCACCGCGGTTCTCGCCAGGGCCGGAGGATCAGGAAGCGGGGACCACCGCGACGCCGCCCCACTCCCGGTTGATGAAGTCCTTGACCTGCTGGCTGCGCAGCAGCTCGGCGAGCTTGATCACGCGCGGGTCCTTGGCCAACGCCGGGCTGGTCACCAGGCCGTTGGCATAGGGGTTGCCCTGCGAGCTCTCCACCACGATCGGGTTCGACAGCTTCGCCTTGATCGCGTAGTTGCCGTTGACCACCGCGGCGGCGGCGTCGTCGATCGAACGCGGCAGCTGGTCCGGGGACAGGTCCTTGAGCTGGATGTTCTTCGGATTCTCCGCGATGGCGGCGTCCACCCTGGTGCCCACCGCCGCCTCCGGCTTGAGCTTGATCAGACCGCCCTGCTCCAGCAGCTTGAGGCCGCGGAACTGGTTGGCCGGGTCGTTGGACAGCGTGACCGTCGCGCCCGGCGGGAGCTCCGCCAGCGACTTGGCCTGCTTGGAATAGACGGCCAGCGGTTCCAGGTGCACCGGCTCGACCCAGGCGAACTCGCCGCCGCGCTCCTCGCGGTACTCCTCCAGGTAGGGCACGTGCTGGAAGTAGTTGGCGTCCAGCTCGCCGTTGGCGACGGCCTCGTTGGGCCGGTTGTAGTCGTCGAACTTCTCGATCTCGATGTCGATCCCGGCCTGCTCGGCCAGGTTGTCGTCGACGAACTGCAGGATCTCGCCGTGCGGGGTCGGGCTGACCCCGATCTTCAGCGGCGCGTTGGGGTCCTCCGCGGCGGATCCGCCACCGCAGGCGGCCAGCAGAACCCCGGCCGAAGCGAGCAGTGCGGCGAAGCGCAAACGCATGTCGTGCGTCCTTTCAACGAGCCTGTTTTCAGGCAGGCAGGGGTAGCGCACCGTCCTCGTGGGACGAGCGCGCGAGGGGAATTCGTTCGTGCTCGGGAGGTCTCAGCCGACGGCGGTGCGCCGGCGGTCGACGAGCTTGGCGGTGCGATCGGTGATCAGCTGCATCGCGAAGGCCAGCAGGCCCAGGACCACGACGGAGCCGTAGAGGACCCGGTCGTCGTAGCCCTGGTAGCCGTCCTGGATCGCGGTCGTGCCGAGCCCGCCGCCGCCGATGGCACCGGCCATCGCGGCGTAGCCGATCAGCGCCACCGCGGTGACGCCGACGGCTCCGACCAGCGCCGCCCGGGCCTCCCCGAGCAGCACCGTCCACACGATCCGCAGCCTGCTGGAACCGGTCGTGATCGCGGCCTCGACGACGGTGAACCCGACCTCGCGCAACGCGTTCTGCGTCAGCCGCGCGAAGAACGGGATCGCACCGATGGTCAGCGGCACGATCACCGCGCTGCTGCCGATCGAGGTGCCGATCAGCAATCTGGTGAAGGACGCGAGCACGACCAGCAGCACCACGAAGGGCACCGAGCGCACCACGTCCACGACCACGCCGAGCACCTTGTTCAGCACCGGCTTGGGGTTGAGCCCGACCGGTGAGGTCAGGTGCAGCAGCACGCCCAGCGGCAACCCGCCGAGCACGGCCAGCACGGTCGCCACCAGCACCATGTAGAGCGTTTCGAGCGTTGCCTCGCCCAGTAGTTCGCCGACCTCCGACCAGGGGGTCACATCAGTCACGCAGCAGCAACTCCGTCAACGCTCACCGGGGCGCGACGAACGTGCGCGTCCCGCTCGACCATCCACTTCAGCGCCGCCTCGGAGCGCTCACCGGTCAAGCCGATCTTGAACTTGGCGACCGGGGTGTCGCCGAGGCGGGTCAGGCCGCCTCCCAGGATCGCCAAGTCGACGGCGAACCGGTTGGAGGCCTCCGGGAGCAGGGCTCCCACGGCGGCGAAACCGACGAGCACGACCTCGGCGACGACGTCGTGGCGACCCGAGGTCGGGCGCAGCGACTCGGCCTGGTCGGTCTCGGGCAGCAAGGTGCCGCTGATCTTGCTGCCGGGCTCGGCGACGAGGTCCAGGACCTTGCCGTGCTCGACGACCTGGCCGTCCTCCAGCACCGCGACGTCGTCGGCGATCTTGCGCACCACAGCCATGTCGTGGGTGACCACCAGGACGGTGACGCCGAGCTCGGCCCGCGCGCGGTCGAGCACGGTCAGCACCGAATCGGTGGTGGCCGGGTCCAGCGCGGAGGTCGGCTCGTCGGCCAGCAGCACCGAGGGCTTCGCGGCCAGCGCGCGGGCGACCGCGATGCGCTGGCGCTGACCACCGGAGAGCTGGTCCGGGAAGGCGGCGGCCTTGTCGGTCAGGCCGACCAGGTCGAGCAGTTCGCCGACGCGGCTGCGCCGCTGCGGACCACCGATCCCCGCCGCCTCCAGCGGCAGCGCGACGTTGCCCGCCGCGGTGCGCTGGCGCAGCAGCGAATCACCCTGCGGGACAACGCCGATCTGCCTGCGGGCGGCGCGCAATGCCTTGCCGTCCAGCGACACGAGGTCGGTGCCGTCGACCCGGATGGCACCGGCGTCGGGCTTCTCCAGCAGCGCGATGCACCTGGCCAGAGTCGACTTCCCCGCTCCGCTCGGTCCGACCACGCCGCACACCGAGCCCGCGTTGACCTCCATCGACACACCGTCGAGGGCGCGGACGGAACTGCCGTTCTGCTGGAACGACTTGGTCAGGTTCTCAACTGAGATCACGATCTGCTCCACATCAGCTCGCAACGGCCGCGCCCACGCAGGGCAGCAGCCATGGGGAACTTCTAAGAGAAAGGAAGAGGGGGAAGGGCCAGGTCACATCTCGCGACGACATGCGCAGGTAGTGCGCAAGCCGTGGTCGATGACCCGCCTCTGCGTGAGCAGTTCCCTGATGTGGCGTACCTCGGACCGGGCCTCGCCGGTGGCAGGCAGGTTCGTTAACCGCACGGTGGAATCCACAGCTACTCCATCGGTCCTGGCGTTAGCACCTGCCCGCGATGGGTGGTTGCTGCGGCGTCAACAAGCCAGGTCTCTCAGCCGCTCGGGATGGATTTCCCGAATAGTAGAACCCATCGACAGGTTCCGATGCAAGCTGATAGCCGTCACTGACCGAAATCGTTTGCCACATCACATACCGAGTGGAGCGGGAATTATTCCGCCCGCGGTGGTGTTTTGATGACTCTCAGTGACGTCGCGGTGCGTGTGCGCAAGCCACCGGACGAGTGGTTCAGCTGGTCGTCCCGGATGACGCGATCTCCGCGATCCGGGCGAAATCGGCGATCCGCAACTGCTCCCCGCGCGTCGCGGGATCGACGCCCGCCGCGCGCAGCAGCTCCTCCGCCCGGGCCGCGGAACCGGCCCAGCCCGACAGCGCGCCGCGCAACGTCTTGCGCCGCTGCGCGAAGGCGGCGTCGACCACGCGGAACACGTCCTGGCGCGCAGCGCTGGACGGCGGATCGACGCGCTCGAAGGCGACCAGGCCCGAATCCACGTTGGGCACCGGCCAGAACACCTTGCGCGGCACCGGACCCGCGCGCCGGACGTCGGCGAACCAAGCCGCCTTCGCGCTCGGCACCCCGTAGACGCGGCTCCCGGGCTCGGCGGCCATCCGATCGGCGACCTCGGACTGGACCATGACGAGCCCCTTGCGCAGGCTCGGCAGCTCGGCCAGCAGGTGCAGCACGACGGGGACCGCGACGTTGTAGGGCAGGTTGGCGACCAGCGCGGTCGGGGGCTGCGCGAAGTCGGAGGCCCGGACCCGCAGGGCGTCCGCGGGAAGCACGGCGAGCCGGTCGGCCAGCTGGGGCGCGAACTCCCGGGCAGTGCGCGGCAGCCGCTCGGCCAGCACCGGGTCGATCTCCACCGCGGTGACGGCACCGGCCACCGGCAGCAGCGCGAGCGTGAGCGAGCCCAGGCCCGGGCCGACCTCCAGCACGACGTCGTCCGCGCCGACCTCGGCCGCGGACACGATGCGGCGCACGGTGTTCGGGTCGTGCACGAAGTTCTGGCCGAGCTTCTTGGTCGGTTTGATCCCCAGCTCGTCGGCCAGTCGACGCACGTCGGCCGGACCCAACAACGCCGCCCCCTGCTCATTCACGCAGAAGAACCTACCCGTGCCGATTTCACGAGGTCAGCGCGGGTGACGAAAAAGGAGGCACCCGTCGCGACGACGGATGCCTCCTCGATGACGCGTGGAACTCAGTCGAGGCCGAGCTTGCCGGAGCAAGAGGGCCAGGCGCCGTAGCTGCCGCCCCTGGCCGCACGAACCTTCTCGGCGACCGAGATCTGCTGCTCGCGGCTGGCCTGGTGCGGGTACGGCGCGTACTGGTCGCCGCCGTAGGCGTCCCAGGTGGACTTGTCGAACTGCAGCCCGCCGTAGTAGCCGTTGCCGCTGTTCATCGCCCAGTTGCCGGTGGCCTCGCACTGGACGAGCTTGTCCCAGACGGCGCTGTTCGGCGCGGGCTTGCCGCCGACGCGGACGATCTTCTCGACCGGGGCCTTGGTGACCTTCTCGTCGATCACATCGCGCTCGGACTCCTCGCCGTTGCGCGTGGTGACCCGGGTGAACTGGATCTTCTCGCCGGCCTCGCCAGGCGACTCGACCCGCTCCTCGCCCTTGAACATCGAGTTGTCGACGATCTCGCGGACCGGCGGCTGAACCGGCACGGTCACGCTGATCACCGAGCTCTGCAGCCGGTCGATGCGCACCTCGGCGCCGGTGACCAGCTTGGCGTCGGCGCCGGGGGTGACCTTGTCGTCCGGGCCGAGCTGGAGCTTCTGCTCCTTGACGAGCTCGTCGATGTTGGCGGCGGTGGTGGTCAGCTGCTTCGGCGCACCGCTGCCGTCGAAGAGGGTGATGTCCTTCTGAGTGCGGACCGACAGCTCCATGCCCTGCTCGGGCACGGCCATGTTGCGGTCGGCGTTGAGGACGGCTCCGTCGGCGTTGACGCCGAGCTGGCGCAGCGCCTGCTCGACGGTGACCGAGCGGACCCACTCCTCGCGGACCTCGCCGTCGACGTTGAGCTTGATCATCCGCCCGCGGTCGAGGGTGATGGTCTCGCCGTGGCCGACCTCGGCCTGCGGGGACGGGCTCAGCGCGTCGTGCGGGCCGACGCGGATGCCCTGGTCCTCCAGGACCTCGCCGACCGTGTTGTCGTAGGTGTTGACGGAGCGCTCTTGGCCGTCGACCTCGACGGTGACCGACTTGTCCATCGCGGCGGCGGCGCCGCCGCTGCCGGTCAGGGTCAGCAGCACGCCGGCGACCGCGCCCTTGAGGAAGCGGCGCTTCCACGCGGTGATCGCCTCGGTCTGCTGCTGCGGAAGAGCGCCCGCCTGGCCCTCGGGCATCGCCTCGAGGAAGTCCATCGGGGGCAGGACGGTCGTCTCGGCGTTGATCAGCCGGATGACCTCGTCGACGTCGATCTCGGCTGTCGCGAGCATGTCCTCGGCGTCGGGGCCGAGGACGTCGTAGACGTCCTGCGGGGTGATCTCGAAACCGGTGGCCGGGAAGCTCGGGTGCTCGTCGGACCACTGGGGGTCCGGACGGTCGAGCAGGCCTACCGCGGTGTGCTGCTCCGTCGGCTGGACCGGGGTGAACCAGTCAGTTGCCGCGTCGAAGGAATCGGCCCAGTAGCCATCGTTCCGCGTGGTCGCGAAACGTGCATGGCTGGGCTCGCCACGTCCGTTCACAGGGTCGTTACCTCCCGAAGGCGCAAAGTCGCGACCGCGATTTGACGAACGTGAGATGCGTTGGGCGAGTTCATGTTCCTCGCGCAACCCCTCTCGTTCCTCGCGTGCGCACAACCTTCGTGCTTCGTATGTGTATCCGACTCCCGCAAGCCAATTGCCGCCTAGTCGCAGCGAGCTCCATGCGCTCACCGCAGACTTCCCCGACGTACACCGGCGAGACTAACGGGCGTTCCCCATGACTGGTTGTCATCGGTTACGGGGCCGAGACTCTACCGTGATCATGCGGGGCCGCCAAGGACCCGATTCGGACATGTGACCCCGGTTACGCTTAATTGCCACGCAACTCAACACGATCTGTAGTCAAGATCGGCAAAAATTAGTCCATTCGGGGGGCACCGACAGGATTCGTTAGCCGTTACCCCTACCGCTTCCGTGACATATAACACGGGCGCTCAGGGCCTGAAACGCATGATCAACGGACGCTCGGGCCAGCGGAAACAGCCCCGCGCAAGGGTCCGGCCCGAGCGCTCTCGGGCGCTCGGGCCGGACCTCCCCTCCCCACGCACGAGGGAAACCAGTTCCCTCGCGACGATCATTCGCGTTATTGCGGCGATTTCACGTCATCGCGGCAGACCCAGCTTCCGCGAGCACGCCGGCCAGGCGCCGTAACCGCCGCGGGCGTCGCGCAGGTTCTCCGCGACCGCGATCTGCTGGTCCCGCGACGCGCGATGCGGGTAGCGGTTGAACTGCTCGCCACCGTTCGCCGCCCAGGTGCTGCGGCTGAACTGCAAGCCGCCGTAATAACCGTTTCCGGTGTTGGCGGACCAGTTGCCGCCGGATTCGCACCTCGCGAGCGAATCCCACACCGCCGCTCGATCGTCGTTCGGGGTCGCCGCGGCGTTCGGGGTCACCGCGACCAGGGCGCTACCGCTGATGGCGACAGCCGCCGCAACGGTCCACTTCGTGAATCTATGCAACGTCACTGCACATCCTCACAACCGAGGGTTCCGGCTTGGGAGGACCTCCGCGGGAAGTTCCTGCGGAGTTCGGGGTGTCCCCGTACCGGCTTCCACAGTGGACGGTAGGAGTCGGCGTGCGGACCGCAAGCGGACGCGGGCGGATCCCGCCTACCAGAAAGCGCAGCGTGAGGAACTACAGGGCTGTGACTACCCCTGATCGAGGCCGAAGACTCGCTCGGCCGTGGCAGTGGTGGCCACTGCGAGCTCATCCGGCGTCATGCCACGGAGTTCGGCCAGGTCACGAAGGGTGTAATTGACGCAGTACGGCTGGTTGGGCCGTCCGCGGAACGGGTGCGGGGTCAGGAACGGCGCGTCGGTCTCCACGAGCATCTGCTCCAGAGGGACCGATTCCGCCGCCTCACGAAGGCTTTTCGCGTTGCGGAACGTCGCCGTGCCGGCGAACGAGAGGACGTATCCCTTGGCAACGCAGGACTCGGCGAACGCGGCGTCTCCGGAGAAGCAGTGGAAGACCACCTTCTCCGGGGCGCCCTCCTCGTCCAGGATGCGCAGGATGTCGTCGTGGGCCTCGCGGTCGTGGATCATCAGCGGCTTGCCGGTCCGCTTCGCGAGACCGATGTGCCAGCGGAACGCCTCCTGCTGCGGCTCCGGCGGCGAGTAGTCCCAGTAGTAGTCCAGCCCCGTCTCGCCGACCGCCACCACGCGCGGGTGCGCGGACAGCTCCTCCAGCGCGGCGCGATCGCCGGCGCTGAAGTCCTTGGTGCGGGTCGGGTGCAGCGCGACCGCGGCGAACACCCGCTCGTCCCAGGTCGCGGCCTCGACCGCCCAGCGAGCGGAGTCGAGGTCGTCGGCGACGGTGACCACCCGCCCGACACCGGCGCTCTGCGCGCGGTCGACGATCGCGCGGACGTCCTCGGCCGTCTTGGCGCCGCACGCGTCCAGGTGGGTGTGGGAGTCGACAGCGCCTGCCGCCAGCGCCTCGGGCACCGGCGGCAGCTCCTGCCTCGTGTCCTTCTTGCCCATCAGGACGGCTGGATCGGGGCCCACTCCGGGCCGGTCTCGCCGAGTTCGGCGTCGAGCTTGGCGAACAACGGCTTCGGCTTGTCCAGCGGGCGGCCCACCTCGATGTCGGTGGACTCCCACTTGGCCTGCTCGGCGGCGTACTCGCCCATCAGCACCGGGTAGGACAGCGACGGCTCGTCGAGGTCGTCGACCTCGCGGATCTCCGGCTGCGCCGCCCAGACCCCGGAACCGCCCATCAGCTCGTGCACCTTCTGCGCGGAGTGCGGGAGGAACGGCGTGAGCAGCGTGTTGGCGTCGGAGACGACCTGCAGCGCGGTGTGCAGCACCGCGTCACGGCGGTCCGGGTCCTCCTTGAGCTTCCACGGCTCCTGGTCGGACAGGTACTTGTTGGCCGCCGAGACCACCCGCATCGCCTCCTGCGACGCGAGCTTGAACCGCGAGCTGCGCAGGTGCGCGCCGACGGTGTCGAAGGCCGCGCGGGCCTGCGCCTTGAGCTCCTCGTCCGCGGGAGCCGGAGCCGTCGGTGCGGGGACCGCTCCGTTGTTCTTCGCCGCCATCGAGATGGACCGGTTGACCAGGTTTCCCCACTCGTTGGCCAGCTCGAAGTTCGTGCGGCGGACGAACTCGTCCCAGGTGAAGTCGGTGTCCTGGTTCTCAGGACCGGCCACCGAGATGAAGTAGCGCAGGGTGTCCGGGCCGAACTCGCGCAGGAAGTCGCGCACGTAGATCACGGTGCCGCGCGAGGTGGAGAACTTGGACCCGCTCATGGTCAGGAACTCGCTGGAGACGACCTCGTCGGGCAGGTTCAGCTCGCCGAACGGGCCGACCTCGCCGCCCTTGTCGCCGTGGCCGTTGTGGCCCATCAGCAGCGTCGGCCAGATCTGGGCGTGGAAGGTGATGTTGTCCTTGCCCATGAAGTAGTAGCCCTGGGCCGCCGGGTCGGTCCACCACTGCTTCCAGGCGTCCGGGTCGCCGGTGCGGCGGGCCCACTCGACGCTGGCCGACAGGTAGCCGATGACGGCGTCGAACCACACGTAGAAGCGCTTCATGGGCTGGTCGCGCCAGCCGTCCAGCGGGATCGGCACGCCCCAGTCGAGGTCGCGGCTGATCGCGCGGGGACGCATGTCGTCGACGAGGTTCTGCGCGAACTTGAGCACGTTGGGCCGCCAGCCGTCCCGGGTGGACAGCCACGTGCCCAGCGACTCGGTGAACGAGGGCAGGTCCAGGAAGAGGTGCTCGGTCTCGACGAACTCCGGCTTCTCGCCGTTGATCCGGGAGACCGGGTTGCGCAGCTCGGCCGGGTCGAGCTGGTTGCCGCAGTTGTCGCACTGGTCGCCGCGCGCGCCGTCGTAACCGCAGATCGGGCAGGTGCCCTCGATGTAGCGGTCGGGCAGCGTGCGGCCGGTCGACGGGCTGATCGCGCCGGTCGTGGTCTTCGGCAGCACGTAGCCGTTGCGATGCAGCGCGAGGAAGAGGTCCTGCACCACCTTGTAGTGGTTGCCGGTGGTGGTGCGGGTGAACAGGTCGTAGGACAGGCCGAGACCCTGCAGGTCCTCGGTGATCACCCGGTTGTACTTGTCGGCCAGCGCGCGGGTGCTCAGGCCCTCGTTCTCCGCCTGGACGGAGATCGGGGTCCCGTGCTCGTCCGTGCCGGAGACCATGAGCACCTGGTTGCCGGCCATTCGCTGGTACCGGGAGAAGACGTCCGAAGGCACACCGAAGCCGGAAACATGACCGATGTGCCGGGGGCCGTTGGCATACGGCCAGGCCACAGCGGTCAACACAGAGGCGCTCATGGCGTTCAAGGGTAGTCGGCCGCGCATCTCCCTTTTCGGTGCGGGGGCACGGCGCAGTTCCAGGGGTTTGTTCCCGCAGCCGCTTCGCATGGCGCTGCGGGGAGCGGAACCTGGGCTGGTCCCAGTTTTAGTCCAAACCGAGCCATGATCATGTCCGAAATGTCGGCTCAGTTAGGACTAAAACTGGGACCGGGTGCGGCAGGTGTCGTTGCTTCAGGTGTGGGACTCAGCCGGCACCGCCGTGCCGTCCCCTGTGGGGATTTCTCACACGCTGTCTGGCGAGTACGCCGCGACGCCGTGTATTGGCATACAAAAGGAGTGGCGCACGGAGTCCAGACGGCGTGTGAGGTTCCGCCACCCGCACCGCCAAGCAAAGTGATTCTGCAATGACCCCTAAAACTGGGACCGGGCGAGCGATGGGCCCTACTTGCGCGCGGTGAGGACGGCGTCGTAGAGCTCCTTCTTGCGGACTCCCGCGAGTTCGGCGACCTCGGCGACCGCGTCCTTGAGGCGGATGCCCTCGGCGGCGCGCTGTTCCACGCGATCCACCAGCTCCGCGGGATCGGTGGGGGCCGCCTGCTCGGCGCCGCCGAGCACCACCGTGATCTCGCCGCGCACGCCGTCCGCAGCCCATTCGGCGAGCTCACCGAGGCTGCCGCGCTTGATCTCCTCGTAGGTCTTGGTGAGCTCGCGGCAGACCGCCGCCGGCCGCTGCTCCCCGAGCACCGAGACCGCGTCGGCGAGGGCGTCGGCGAGCCGGTGCGGGGCCTCGAAGAACACGCTGGTGCGCTCCTCGGCGACCAGCCTGCCGAAGAACTTCCGCCGGTCGCCGCTCTTGCGCGGCGGGAAGCCCTCGAAGCAGAACCGGTCGGAGGGCAGGCCGGACACCGCGAGCGCGGTGGTCACCGCCGACGGCCCCGGCAGGCACGTCACCGGCAGCCCCTCCGCCACGCACGCCGACACCAGCCGGTAGCCGGGGTCGGACACGCTCGGCATGCCCGCGTCGGTCACCAGCAGCACGGACTTCCCCTCGCGCAGCGCGTCGAGCAGCATCGGAGCGCGCGCCGACTCCACGGCCTCGTAGTAGCTGACGACCTTGCCCGCCGGGTGAACGCCCAGCGCGCTGGCGAGGTTGCGCACCCGCCGGGTGTCCTCGGCGGCCACCACCTCGGCCGAGCCGAGGGTCTCGACGAGCCGCGAGGACGCGTCGCGGGCGTCACCGAGCGGGGTGGCGGCGAGCAGCAGGGTGCCGGAGTCCATGACGACACAGCGTAGGCCGGGTCGGCAGGACGAACACCGACGGTGCGGCCGGGGAAGGCACGCCCGCCCCTTACGATCGACGGTGTGAGCGCCCCAGTCCGCAGGTTCGGCGGTGCCGACGAGCTCGTCCAGGTCGGCCGCGCACCGTCAGCTCGCCGCCCCGGGGAGTCCGACCCGCTGCCGTTGCTGGACACCTCGATGCCCACCGACCGCAGGCGCGGTTGGGTGGTGACGCTGGTGATCACCCTGATCGCCGGTCTGGTCCGCCTCTGGGACCTGGGCCGGGCCACCGACGAGGGCACTCCGGTCTTCGACGAGAAGCACTACGTCCCGCAGGCGTGGCAGATGCTGCGCAACGGCGGGTACGAGGACAACCCCGGTTACGAGCTGGTGGCGCACCCGCCGGTCGGCAAGCAGCTGATCGCGATCGGCGAGTGGCTGTTGGGCTACACGCCGTGGGGATGGCGGATCGTGGCCGCGCTGTTCGGCACCCTGATGGTGCTGCTGATCGTGCGGATCGCCCGCCGGATGACCCGCTCGACGCTGCTCGGCGCGCTGGCCGGTGTCCTGCTGATCTGCGACGGGCTCAGCCACGTGCAGGCCAGGGTCGGGATGCTCGACATCTTCCAGGCGCTGTTCATCCTCGCCGCGTTCTCCTGCCTGCTGGTGGACCGCGATCAGGTGCGCGAGCGGCTGTGGCAGGTCTGCTCCGACGGCAGGCTGGACCCGTCGACCTGGGGACCGCGGCTGGGTTTCCGCTGGTGGCGGTTCGGCGCGGGTCTGATGCTCGGCCTGGCCTGCGGGGTCAAGTGGAACGGCATCTACTACATCATGGCGTTCGGCCTGCTCAGCGTGATCTGGGACGCGCTGGCCCGGCGGGCGGCCGGGGTGCGCAGGCCGTGGCGGGCAGCGCTGGTGCGCGACACCGCCCCGGCGCTGTGGGCGCTGGTGGGCATCCCGCTGCTGGTGTACTTCGCGACCTGGTCTGGGTGGTTCGCCAGCGAGACCGCGACCGACCGGCACGCGGTCCTGCTCAACGACCAGGTGGGCATGAGCGGACTGCCGGACGTCCTGCGGTCGCTGCTGTACTACCAGCTCAACGTGCTGGACTTCCACACCCACCTGACCACGCCGGACACCCCGCACCCGTGGGAGTCGAAGCCGTGGGCGTGGCCGATGGGCGTGCGCCCGATGCTCTACTACTACGAGTCCGGGATGCCGGGCTGCGGGCGCAACAGCTGCGTGCAGGCCACGATGCTGATCGGCACCCCGGCGATGTGGTGGCTGGCGCTGCCGGTCGCGGCGTGGTCGGTGTGGCGCGCGGTGTTCCGGCTGGACTGGCGCTACGCCGCGGTCCTGGTCGGCTACGGCGCCGGTTACCTGCCGTGGTTCACCAACCTGTCGCGGCAGATGTACTACTTCTACGCCACGCCGCTGGTGCCGTTCCTCGTGCTGGGCATCGTGCTGGTGCTCGGCCACGTGCTGGGCACCGCCCAGGACCACTACGAGCGGCGCAAGACCGGGCTGCTCGCGGTGTCGCTCTACATCGGGCTCGTCGTCGCCAACTTCGTGTGGCTGTGGCCGGTGCTCAACGGCGATTCGATCTCCTACGAGCACTGGCAGGCCGAGCTGTGGCTGCCGTCCTGGCGCTGATCAGCGCGGCTCCCACCGGAACCAGGTCTTCGCCAGCAGCACGAGCAGCAGGGTCCAGGCCAGCAGCGAACCGATCGCCGGGAGCAGCGGGCCGCTGCCGGTCATCGCGATGTGGACCAGGCTCGCCAGTCCGACGCCGGGCAGCAGCAGCGCGAGCGGGCTCGCGGCACCGAGCACCGAGCTGCCGAGCAGGACGAGGAACAGCGGCAGCGTGGTGAACTGGGCCTGCTCCGAGGAGGAGGTGCGTCCGCTGGTCGCGATCCCCGCCGCGACGCAGAGCGCGGTGCACAGGACCAGTCCGAGCACGATCGGCAGCGGGTTCACCGGCATCGGCGCGCCCATGATCGCCGAGATGCCCAGCATCAGCGCCGATTGCAGCAGGGCGAGCACGACGCCCGGGGTGAGCAGGCCGACGAGGATCACGGCGTCGGACGCCTCGCCGCTGCGCAGCCGCTTGAGGTAGCGGTCCTCGCGGCGCGCGGCCAGCGCGGCCGTGACCGCGAAGTAGACGGTGAGACCGAGGACCATCAGCAGCTGCGCCGAGATCACCACCGACCACACCCCCGGACCGGCGTCGGAGGACGGGTTGAGGGAGACGAACACGCCGACCATGATCGGCATCAGGAACGCGCTGGTCGCCACGGTCTTGTTGCGCAGCAGCAGTTTCAGCTCGGTTCGGGCGAGCGCCAGGACCATCATCACGCCTTGGCCTCCTGTCGGACGGACTGGAAGATCTCTTCGAGGGAGGCCGGATGGGCACGCAGACCGGTCAGGTCCAGGCGCCCGTCGGCCCAGTTCAGCAGGGTGTGCAGGTCTCGCTGCAGTTCCGGAGTGCGGACATCGACGCGGTTGCCCGCCCACGTCGCGGTGCCGACCAGCGGCGGCAGTGCGACGTCCTGCGGAGCCGAGAAGGTGATGCGCGCGTGGTGCTCGGCGAGGACGTCGACGAGTCGTCCGGCGACCTCGATGCGACCTTCGTGCATGATCGCCAAGCGGTGCGCGAGGCGTTCGGCCTCTTCGAGGTAGTGGGTGGTCAGCAGGACCGTGGTGCCCTTGGCGAGCAGGCCGCGGACGAGATCCCAGGTGGTCCGGCGGGATTCGGGGTCCATGCCGACCGTCGGTTCGTCGAGGAACAGCAGTTCCGGCTCGCCCAGCAGCGCCAGGGCGAGGTCGAGACGGCGCCGTTCGCCGCCGGAGAGGTGCTTGACCCGGACGTTGCGACGGGCGACGAGCCCGAGCGCTTCGATCGTTCCGTCCACATCGGAGGGTGTGCTGCGCAGGTCACCGCCGAGCCGTGCCGTCTCGGCGACGGTCAGGTCGCCCGCGAAACCGCCGTCCTGCAACATGATTCCGGTCCGACGGCGGATGCTCCGATCGCGCAGCGGGTCGGCGCCGAAGACGCGGACCTGCCCCTCCGCGGCAGCGCGGTGTCCTTCCACGGTCTCCAGCACGGTCGTCTTCCCCGCTCCGTTGGTTCCCAGCAGCGCGAACAGCTCGCCCTGCCGGACCTCGAAGTCGATGCCGCGCACCGCCTCGAACTCGCCGTAGCGGCAGCGCAGGCCGCGGGCTTCGATCACTGGTGTCATGCCGTCGAGCCTGGTCGCGAGGAGGTTCCGCCGGTAGAGCGTTCCGTCAGCGCTGCGCGGGTGCGGTGTCAGCGGATCCGATGACGGATGTCATGAGCTCGGCGATCCAGTGCCGCCGCGGCGGCCGGATGCACGATGCTGGGAGCGTGAACGAGGACCCGACCGAGTTCGACCCCCGACGGCTCGCGCGGCTGCGCCGCTACACGTGGTGGTCGATCGTGCCGATGATGCCGATCTACGCGCTGTTCCCGGCCATCAACCTCGCCACCGTGACCTACAGCGCCGTCGAGATCGTGGTGCTCGCCCTGGTCGCGCTGGTGGTCGCGGTGGACGGAACGCAGCTGTCGACGCTGCTGATGCGCGGTTTCGGTCACGGCCCCCGCTACCCGGTCGCTCGCGGGCTGGTGCTCGCCTCCGGGCTGGCCGCCGCGGGCTACGCGATGTCGACGAACCCGTTCGGGATCCTCTGGGTGCTTCCGGTCAGCGGACTGGTGAGCGTGCACGTGGCGCTGGCGGCACCCCGGATGCGCTGGCCGATCCAGATCGTCGCGACGGTGATCATCGCCGCGGTGGCGTGGGCGGGCGGCGCGCTCGGCGGCCCGCACCCGATGATCGGGATGTTCTTCGCCTTCTACGCCGTCCTCATCGTGTCGCTGGTCTCGGCGCTGACCGTGGGCGTGGTGTGGTTCTGGGACATGGTGCTGGCGCTGGACCGGGCCCGATCGGTCAGCGGCGAGCTGGCCATCGCCCGCGAAAGGCTGCGCTTCGCCGCGGATCTGCACGACGTGCAGGGACATCACCTGCAGGCGATCGCGCTGAAGGCGGAGCTCGCCGAGCGGCTGGTCGGCAACGACGACGAGGCGGCTCGCGCGCAGGCCGCGGAGGTCGCCGAGCTGGCCCGCACCGCGCTGCGCGACACCCGCGCGGTCGTCCAGGGTTACCGGCACAGCACCCTGACCGGCGAACTCGCCAACGCGCGGGAGATCCTGGAGGCTGCGGGCGTGCAGACCGAGGTGCGCGGCGACGCGGCGCTGGTCCCGCCCCCGCTGCAACCGCTCTTCGGGGCGCTGGTGCGGGAGGGAACGACGAACGTCCTGCGGCACTCCCGAGCTCGGCACTGCACGCTGGAGATCGCGGTGGAGGGGCCGAGCACCCGCGTCGTCCTGCGCAACGACGCGGCGAATCCGCCTGGTGGAGAAGGAGGTTCGGGCATCGAAGGGCTCAAGCGCCGCTTCGCCACTGTGAGCGGGCACGTCGAGGCCCGCCACGAGGGCGAGCACTTCGAACTCACCGGCACCGCCGAAGAACCCGGGAACCGCTGATGGCCGCGGGCAACGACGTGATCCGGATCGTGCTGGCCGACGACGAGGACCTGATCAGGGGCGCGCTGGCCGCGCTGCTGGGGCTGGAACCGGACCTGGACGTGGTGGCCCAGTGCAGCAACGGCGCCGAAGGGCTCGACGCGGTTCGCCGGCTCGCGCCCGACATCGCCGTCTTCGACCTGGAGATGCCCGAGCTCGACGGGGTCGAGGCCGCTCGGCGGCTCGCCGGGGAACTCCCGATCGTGCTGGTCACCCGGCACGCACGACCAGGAGTGCTGAAACGCGCGCTGGAGGCGGGGATCCGCGGTTTCGTGCCGAAGACGACTCCGGCGACGAAGCTCGCGGCCATCCTCCGCGACGTCCACTCCGGCGGCCGCTACATCGACCCGGAGATCGCGGCGGCCGCCCTGACCGGTGACGCCTGCCCGCTGACCGATCGCGAGCTGGAGCTGCTCCGGCACACCCTCAAGGGCGGCACCATCGCCAGCATCGCCGCCGAGGTCCACCTCGCCCAGGGCACGGTGCGCAACTACCTGTCGGCCGCCATGACCAAGCTCGACGTCACCACCCGCCACGAAGCCGCCCGGCGGGCCTGGCAGGAGGGCTGGATCTAGCTGGGTGCTTCGGTGTGGGGGGAAGTTTTCATGAAAACTTCCCCCCACACCGACCCCCGGAGGTGGACGTCGAGGTTCCCCGTTCAGCCGAGCGAGGAGAGGGTCTTCCGGAGGGCCGAGACCGCGTCGAGGATCTCCTCCGGGCGAGCCGAGAGCGGCGGCCGGGCGCGGAGGGAATCCGGACCGGACGGCAGGAACAGCGTCCGGTGCTGGTCCCGCGCGATCTCCAGGGCGCGGGCCCGGTGCGCGGGGTCGTGGAAGCTGATGGCGCACATCAGGCCCCGGCCGCGCGGCGAGTGGATCAAGGCCGGGAACTCCGCCGCGAGGTCGCGCAGCTCGGCCAGCAGGAGCTCGCCCATGGCCCGGCTGTGCGGGAAGAGGCCCTCGGCCTCGATGACCTCCAGGATCCGGGTCGCGCGGACCATGTCGGTGAGCGAACCGCCCCAGGTGGAGCTGATCCTGCTGGGTTCGCGGAAGGCGTTGTCGGCGACGTCGAGAACCCGGCGGCCGCCCATGACGCCGCAGACCTGCAGTCGCTTGCCGAAGGCGACCAGGTCGGGTTCCAGCCCCAGCGCCTGGTGCGCCCACGCCTGACCGGTCAGCGCGCCGGTCTGCACCTCGTCGGCGACGGTGAGCACGTCGTGCTCGACGCACATCCGCTGCACGGCCTGCAGGAACTGCGGCCGGAGGTGCCGGTCTCCGCCCTCGCCCTGGACGGGTTCGTAGACGAAGCAGGCGATCTCGGCTCCGTAGCGGCGAAGCGCGGCCTCGGCGGCGCTGAGCGCGTGGACCTCTTCGGGCAGCAGCGCGTCGGAATCCCAGCGCTCACCGGGTTCGATGGCGGGGCTGGGGATGCGCGGCCAGTCGAACATCGGGTAGTCGCGGATCTTCGACGGGTCGGTGTTGGTCAGCGACAACGTGTACCCGCTGCGCCCGTGGAAGGCCTTCTCCAAGTGCATCACGCGGCTGCCGCGCACGGCGACCCCGCGCCGGGCGTTGACCTTGGTCTTCCAGTCGAAGGCGACCTTGAGCGCGTTCTCCACGGCGAGCGTCCCGCCGTCGATGAAGAACAGCAGCGGGAGTTCGGCGATCCCGACGACCCGCTGGAAGGTCTCGGCGAACCGGGCCTGCTCCTCGGTGGCGAAGTCGGGGTTGGAGGGCTTGACCCGCCCGACGCGCACCAGCTCGGCTTCGAACTCCGGCGTGCGCAGGCCGGGGTGTCCGTGCCCGAGCGGTGCGGAGCTGAAGAACATCGTCAGGTCCAGGTACTCGGTGCCGTCGCGCACGTCGCGGAGCCGGCAGCCGCTGCCCGCGTCGAGGTCCACGACGATGTCCATCAGATCGCCGGTGACCTGCGCTTTCAACGCGGCTACGGGGTCGGTCCCGGCCCGCTGGGCGGGGACTGCGGTCGAAGCGGTCTCGTGCTGAGCGGTCATGATTCGGCCTCCCGGCTGCGTGTGCGCGGGTCTCACGCACACAACAAGAATTACACAGAAGACCGCGTTATGAGCAAGATACTTCAGCTGATCGTCCGCATCGACGAAAGATATTCTCCTGCTCCCGGCGCACTTCGCCCCTTGAGCAGAAGATTCCGCGAGATCAGCCGACGCGGCCGACGCCTCCGAAGAGGTACACCGGCGCCGGCGTCTCATCCGTGGTGTCCGGGCGCCACTGCGAGCAGCTGGTCACCCCCGGCTCCAGCAGCTCGGTGCCGGCGAACAGGCCTTCGATCTCAGCCGCCGTGCGCGCCCGGATCGGCGTGCCGCCGCGTTCGGTGGTCTCCCGCATCGCGCGCAGCATCCGCTCCCCGTGCACTTCGGCCGTGGAGTGGGTGAGCACCAGGAAGCTGCCCGCGGGCAGCGCGTCGACCAGCTCCCGCACGACCGAGTACGCCTCGCCGTCGTCCATCAGGTGGTTGACCACGCCGAGCAGCATCAGCCCGATCGGCCGGCCGAAGTCCAGCGTGCGCTTGGCGGCGGCGAGGATCTCCTGCGGCTGCCGCAGATCGGCGTCGAGGTAGTCGGTCCTGCCCTCGCTCGTGCTCGTCAGCAACGCGCGGGCGTGCGCCAGGACGATCGGGTCGTTGTCGACGTAGACGATCCGGCTCTCAGGCGCGAGGCGCTGGGCGACCTCGTGGGTGTTGTTGGCGGTCGGCAGCCCGGTCCCGACGTCGAGGAACTGGCGCACGCCGTCCCCCACCACGTGGCGCACCGCCCGCACCAGGAACGCGCGCTCGGCCCGCGCTCCCTCGGGGATGTCCGGGATCTGGGCGATCACGGCGTCGCCCGCCTCCCGATCGGCCGCGTAGTGGTCCTTGCCGCCGAGCCAGTAGTTCCAGATCCGCGCCGACTGCGGCGTGCTGCTGTCGATCTCCACCGCTCCCCGCTCCCTCCGCTAGAGTTCCGCAGATCCTACGCGGGACCAGGCCTCACGAGACCCCCTGCCGATATCCTCTGGCGCATGGCCAGGAGGTCGGGATCCGAGACGCGCGAGGCGATTCGCGACGCCGCGACGCGACTGTTCACCGAACGCGGCTACGCCGACACCTCGGTCCGCGACATCGGCTCGCTGGCCTCGACCGATCCGGCGCTGGTGATCCGGCACTTCGGCAGCAAGGAACTGCTGTTCCTGGACACCATGCACCTGAGCATCGACGACGAACCTCTGCTGAACGTGCCGCTGGAACGGCTCGGCGCTCGATTCGTGGAGGTGCTGCTCGATTCCGATACCCGCAGCCGCGCGATCTACCTGGCGATGGTGCAGGGCAGCGGCCACCCGCAGATCGCCGCACGGCTGCGCGAGACGCACGAGACGTCGTTCGTCCAGCCGCTGCGGGTGCGGATGCGGGGACCGGACGCCGAAGCCCGCGCCCGCTCGGCCGCCGCGCTCGTCGGCGGACTGCTCTACGCGCTGTGGGTGGTCGGCGACCAGCAGCTGGCCGCCGACCGGAGCGGCTTGGTCGAGCGCTACGGAGCGCTGCTGCAGCGGTTGCTCACGCCGTGATCACTGCACCGACCACCCGCCGTCGGAGGGCAGGATCGCGCCGTTGAGGTTCACCCCGTCGTCGCTGAGCAGGAACGTGATCGAGGCGGCGAGCTGGGCGGCGGTGGCCACCGGGGGCATCAGCCCGATGAACCCGCCGGTGCGCTCGCGCCCGAACTCCGACATCCCCTCGACCGACGAGGAGATGTTGGTGAGCACCCCGCCGGGGGCGACCGCGTTGACCCGGATCCCCGACGGCCCGTACATGAAGGCGGTGTTGCGGGTGATGCCGACGACGGCGTGCTTGGACGCGGTGTAGGCGACGCCGGCGGCGTTGCCGCGCAGGGACGCCTCGGAAGCGACGTTGACGATGGACCCGCTGCGCGCCGCCAGCATCGACGGCAGCACGGCGCGGGTCAGCCGCATCAGCCCGTCGACGTTGACCCGGAAGGCGCGCTCCCAAACGGCGTCGTCGAGCTCGTGCAGCGGGCTGAAGTCGTCCATCACCCCGGCGACGTTGGCGAGCCCGTCGACGCGTTCTCCCGCCGCGGCGATGATCCGGTCCACGTCAGCGGCCTGCGCGATGTCACCGGCGACGGTGACCGCGCCGGGCAGCTCCGCGCCGAGTTCGTCGAGCGCTGCGGCGTTGACGTCGGCGGCGACGACGCGACCGCCTTCCCGGGCGATCCGTGACGCGGTCGCGCGGCCGATGCCGGAGGCCGCACCCGTGACGATGACGGTCGTGCCGTCGAACCGGCCGGGCACGATCCGCTCCTGCCAGCCGGACGCGGCCGCGTCGACCTCGGGCATGACCCCGCCGTTGGCCCGCAGCACCAGGTCGTCGACGGCCTCCCGGCTGAACGCGCCCTGGCTGAGCTCGACCAGCTGCTCCAGCGGCAGACCGCTCACCGGTGCCAGGTCCGCGGGCTCGCGGCCGGACGCCGCCAGCAGTTCCTCGATCAGCGGGCGCCCCTCGGGGTGTTCCAACCACTCCCCGATCGAGCTCTTGCCGCTCAGCACTCCGCTCACGCCCACCTCCGAGGTTCAAGTCAACACCGTTGACTTGAACCCTACGCGCAGAGAGCGGTGGCCGACCCACGTCGTGGATCGGCCACCGCCGCACTCCTGCGCAGCGGGGAGCGACTCACCACCCCGCCTGCGTCCTGCTCGTCAGCGCAGGGCGTTGAGGGTCAGCGTGAACACCTCGGGGTCGCCCGCGTTGACCTTGCCGCTGTGGTCCTCACCGGCGTTGGAGCTCACGTCGTCGTACGCGAACGCGTAACCCTTGCCGTCGGGCAGGTTCTCGTGCACGACGCGCGCGTAGTGGTTGGTGATCTCGTTCTGGTAGAACGTCGCCGGGTCTTCCTCGTGCGGCTGGTTGGGGTTGATCAGCAGCGTGGTGCGGTTGAACGCCGCCGCCAGCCGCGGCACGATCGCCAGGCGCTCCTGCGAGTCGCTCTCCGGGTTGTTGGCGAACGGACCGCTGTTGCAGCCCCAGATGTCCACCGAGGACGGCTTGGCGAAGCGCTCGCCGCCGAACACCAGCTCCTCGCCCTCGACCTTGCCCTCGATGATGCCGAGGTCCTCGCGCTGCGTGTCGACGAACAGCGACTCGCCCGCGTACTTGGCGTAGACCTCGTCGACGTAGGGCTCCAGGTAGCCCTCGAAGTCGCCGGCGCGGTGGTTCGGGTTGAGCACCCGCACGACCTTGCCGTCGGCTTCCTGGACCAGCGTGGCCCAGTTGCCGCCCATGCCCTTGAGGCTCTCGGCGACCTTGTCCATGCCGCCGGTGGGCATGCCGGGCACTTCCTGCTCACCGCTGCCGGTCGTGGTCAGGTGCAGACCGATCGGCGCGGCGACGAAGTCGACGTAGCTGATGTTGGCGTAGATCTGCTCGGCGTTGAGGGTGAACTCCGCGAAGGTCCAGTCCTTGCCGAAGTTCGGGTCTTCGCTGGAGACGAAGTTCGGGTGCACGACCGAGGTCGTGCCATCGGCGCCCTGGACGACCTGGAACTCCAGGGTGTCGTTGAGCGAGTAGTACACGCGGGCGCCGTACATGCGGGGCACGGTGACCTCGACGGTGCCGTCGACCGGGATCGCGACGTCGTCACCGATCGGCGCGGGCTCGGGACCGCCGGCCTCGGGGAAGTACGGGGTGCCGTCCGCCTTGATGAAAACGGCCTTCTTCTCGGCGTCCGAGAAACCGGCGATGTACGCGTTCGCCGGTCCACCGGAGTTGTTCTGCAGCACGAACTTCATGCTTTCCGGCGCCGCCGAGGCGAACGGAGCGCTGATCGCCTGGGCCCAGAACGGTGCCGACAGGGCCGCAGCGGAATATCCGAGAAACCGCCGACGAGAAACCATGTGGATACCTCCAGAGACAACGGGACAGCCGCGCTGGGCAGCCGATCCTCTCTCGTGATCGATCCCGAAGTCTGCCTTTCTGGACTCGTCTTTCCATACCCCCAAAAGGAGCGAAATCATCACACCTGAACATTATTCAACGCAAACGCACATTCGCTATCCGTGCGCAAGACGAGGGCGACATTCCGACAGATAATTGTGAACGCACTCGAATGGGCAATCCGAAATCCGTGATTTTCGCAAGTGAACCAAAACCTACCGCTATCCGTTCACCGCGTACAGGGATACGGGCTCGGACTTTCCCTTCAGCTCCCGCTCTAGAGGTCGTTGCCCGCGTAGGACAGGTTGAAGCTCTTGTTGGTCAGCGGGAAGTCCGGAACGATCGTGTCGGTCAGCGCGACGGGCAGCGCGGGCCAGTTGAAGAAGCTGGGATCGACGATCCTGACCCGGCTGAGCGTGCCGTCGGCACCGAGCTCGACCCGGTGCACGATCGTGCCGCGCCAGCCCTCCACGATGCCCGCTCCGGAACCCGTTGCGCGCGAGCCGGACTCGGCGGGCTCCCCGGAACCCGTCCGGCCGCCCAGCGCCTCGACCAGCTGCGCGATCAGCCGGATGGAGTGGGCGATCTCCTCCACCCGCACGACGAAGCGGGCCAGGACGTCGCCCCCCGTCTCGCCGCGGGAGGCGCGTTCCCCCGGCTCGTCGAGGACCGGGTGGTCGTGGCGGGCGTCCACGTCGAGGCCGCTGGCCCGGGCGACGTAGCCCAGCGCGCCGAGGTCGGCGGCCTGCTCGGAGGTCAGGACCGCGGTGCCGGAGAAGCGGTCCCGGACCACGCTGTGCCCGAGCGCGAGGTCGGCCAGCTCGGCGACGTCCTCGCCGATGTCCGCCAGCTCGCCGGGATCGGGCAGGTTCCGGAGGGACGTGCCGCCGACGTGGACGCACCCGCGCAGGAGCCGGTGCCCGGCGACGTGGTCGTTGATGCGCAGCAGTTGTTCGCGGATCCGGCCCGCGTGGGCGTTGAGGATGCCGTGCCCGACGTCGTTGCAGAGCGCGCCGAGGTCGGTGACGTGGTTGTAGAGGCGTTCGAGCTCCAGCAGAACCGCGCGGAGCTGCCGGGTCTCGGGCCGGACGCGCATCGACCGCGCGTCCTCGACGGCCTGGCAGAACGCGAGCGCGTGCCCTGCCGACGTGTCGCCGCTGATGCGCTCGGCGATGTCGAGGGCGTCCTCGGGACGGCGCCCCTGGAACAGCTTCTCCAGTCCCTTGTGGACGAACCAGAGGCGGGCCTTGAGGTTGAGGATCGTCTCGCCGACGACCGAGAAGCGGAAGTGGCCGGGTTCGATCATGCCCGCGTGCACGGGGCCCACGGGGATCTCGTAAACCCCGGGCCCTTCGACGGCGCGGAACGAGTAGGGCCCGTCGACGTCGCCGAACTCCGGCGGGCCCCCCGCGTCGAGCAGCATCGGGTACCAGCCCCGGGGCCAGTGGAAGTGCCGGACGAGGCGGTGCGGCAGCGGGTGGTCGTCGGGCACGATGCCGAACAGGTCGCGCATCTCCCGTTCGAACCGGCCTGCGGGGAACGACAACCCCGCCACGCTGGGCAGGTGCGGGTGGTCGCGGTCCAGCGGCACGTGCAGCTCGACGCGCCGATCGGTGCCCGCCTGCGTGAAGAGGTAGACGGCGCGCAGCGCGTCCCCGTCGTCGTGCCCGGCGATCAGGGCGGTCCGGAACCCCGCTTCCAGCAGCTCGGCCACCTGGCCCGGGATCGCGTCGGGACGGATCGTGCGCGCGATGCGGCGGTAGCCGACCGTCCTGCCTTCTGATGTGTTCATGGTGTTCCCGCGAGGAGGTCGGCGGCCGAGGACAGCAAGGGGTGCAGCGGACCGGCGGTGAGGCCGATGACGGCGCAGGCGAGGAGTCCGACGACCAGCGCTGCACCGGCGGCCGGGTGCGCTCGGGCCGGGGCGCTCGCCGCGCCGGGCCCGTCGGGCGCGGCACCGAGCACCATGCGGCTGGTGTGGGCGACCAGAGCGGCGGCGACCACGAGGACCAGGACGAGAGCAGCGGCCGTCGCCCAGCCGAGTCCTGCTGCGAAACCGGCTCGTGCGATGCCGAGTTCGCTGGCGAACAGGCTGAACGGCGGCAACCCGATGAGCGCGAGGACGCCGAACCCGAAGCACCCGGCCAGCACCGGCTGCCGGGCGGCCAGGCCGCGGACCCGGTCGATGCGGCTGGTCCCGGTGATCTGCAGCATCCGTCCGGCACCGAGGAACAGGACGCTCTTGGCCAGCCCGTGGCCGAGGACGTGCAGCAGGACGGCGGCGATCGCGAGCCGCCCGCCGATCGCCGCGCCCAAGCCCATCAGGCCCATGTGCTCGATGCTGGAGTACGCCAGCATGCGCTTGTAATCGCGCTGGGCCAGCAACAGCGACGCCGACAGCGCCAGCGACGCCAGGGCGATCACCACCAGCAGCGTCCGGGCGAAGCCGACACCCAGGGCGGCGTCGGCGATCACCTTCACCCGCAGGATCGCGTAGAGCGCCACCGACAGCAGAACGCCCGACATCAACGCCGACACCGGCGCCGGCGCCTGGCTGTGCGCGTCGGGCAGCCAGGCGTGCATCGGTGCGAGTCCCGCCTTGGTCCCGAACCCGACGATCAGCAGCGCCACGGCGATCCGCGTGACGTCCGGGTCGAGCGAGTGCGCGTGAGCGGTCAGCTCGACCCAGTCGAGCCCGACCCCGGCAGCCGCGTGCTGCGCGGCGTAGTTGAGCAGCAGCGTTCCCAGCAGTGCCAGCGCGATCCCCGCCGAGCAGATCACCACGTACTTCCACGCCGCCTCCACCGCCGACCGGGTTCGGCGCTGTCCCACGAGGAACGCGGTGACGATCGTGGTGGCCTCGACCGCGACCCACAGCACCCCGAGGCTCGCGGCCAGCACCGCCAGCGACATGGCCGCGAGGAACAGCTGGACCAGCAGGCTGTGCCGGGCCGCGGTGCGCGCGCTCGCCCGCCCGGCGCCGATCTCGGTGCGCAGGTGGTCGGGGGTGGCCGCAGTGGCCAGGAGAGCGACGGCCCCGATCACGACGAGCATGAACGCGCTCAGCGCATCCGCCCGCAACGATCCGCCCAGGGTGCTGACCGGCCCGCCGCTGATGACGGCCGAGGCGACGGAAATCGCTGCGGTCAGCACGATTCCGGCGCTCGCGGCGCTGATCCACGCGCTGGCGCGGTGCCACCCCACCAGCGCGTAGATCCCGGCCGCGAGAACGGGGACGGCGACGGGGACGAGGAGCAGGAGGGTGGTCATCAGTCGCGCAGCTCCCTCAGTTCGTCCAGATCGGTGTCTCCGAAGGTGTCCCGCATCCGCGTGGTCAGGATCTGGAGGACGAGGACGGCCAGCAGCACGTCCAGGGACACCCCCAGCTCCACGACGAGCCCCACCCCGGAGGTGGTGAGGAACCCGACCGCGGTGATGCCGTTGTCCATCAGCAGGAACCCGACCAGCTGGGACAGCGCTCGTCGCCGGGTGACCAGCACGAAGAACCCGATCAGCACGACGGTCACGCCCACCGCGACGGCCTGCGTCGCCGGCGACGGAGCCAGGGCGACCAGCGGCTGCGACACGGCGTAGCCCAGCAGCGTCAGCACCGCGGCGGCGAGCAGCGAGGAGGCGACGTTGACCAGCGGCCGCGTCTCCCGGCGCTCCTCGCCGGTCGCCGCCAGAGCGCGTCGCAGCAGCGCGGGAAGCACCCCGGCCCGCAGCACGAGGATCCCGACCGCGACAGCTCCCAGCTCGATCGAGCCCTCGTGCGCGGCCAGCACCGCGACGAGCGCCGCCAGCGCCAGTCCCTGCACCGCGAAAACGCGGATGATGACGGCGAGTTCCCGGCGCCACAGCACCAGCACGGCGGTGAGCAGCAGGACCCCGCAGGCCAGGTCCAGCAGGTGGACGTAGAGATCGGGGCTCATGGGGCCACTTCTCGCTCGGTCGTCATGATCGTTCCCATCAGTGGGGCTGGGCGAGGAAGAAGGACGCGGCCACCGCCAGCAGCGAGAGCAGGAACGACCCCGCCAGCAGCTCGGGCACTCGGAACAGGCGCAGCTTGGCCAGGAACACCTCGCCCGCCGCGAGCAGCAGCCCGAGCAGCGCCACCTTGACCGCGAAGGCCGCAACGCCCCCGAGCAGTGCGAGGGGCGCGGCGCTCGTCGCGATGCCCCACGGGACGAACAGGTTCGCCAGCAGCCCCAGGAACACGGTCAGCCGCATCGCCGACGCCCACTCGATCAGGGCCAGGTCCCGCCCGGAGTACTCCAGGATCATCGCCTCGTGCACCATCGTCAGCTCCAGGTGCGTGGCGGGGTTGTCCACCGGCAGCCGGCCGGTCTCGGCGATGATCACCACCGCGAGGGCGACCGCCGCCAGCAGGCTGACCGGCGAGATCACCCGCGCCGGGTCGTGCAAGGTCGAGGTGACGATCGCGCCCAGGTTGGTGGAGCCGACGCGCACCGACAACGCGAAGATCGACACCAGCAGCGTCGGCTCGACGAGCGCGATGATGGTCATCTCCCGGCTCGCGCCCATGCCGCCGAACGCGGTGCCGGTGTCCAGTCCCGCCAGCGCCAGCACGACGGTGCCCAGCGCGAGCAGGGCGACCACCGCGAACAGGTCCGCGACGGGATCCACCGCGGAGGCGGTCGTCACGAACGGGACCACGATCGCGACGACCGCGGTCGTGGACACCAGCAGCACCGGCGCGATGCGGAACACCTCGCTCGTGCCCCGAGGCGAGATCGACTCCTTGCGCAGCAGCTTGCGCAGGTCACGCCACGGTTGACCGATCCCAGCACCGGCCCGCCCCTCCAGGCGGGCCCGGACCTGGCGCATCGCGCCGACCAGGAGGGGCGATCCCGCGACGACGAGCGCGCACTGCAGGACCCCGCCGATCACTCCCAGCGCGTTCATCGGATCACCACCAGGAGGATCAGCAGGCCGCACACGGTGCAGAAGCCGTAGCCGAGGTAGCGGTGCACGCTGCCGTTGGCCAACCGGCGTGCCGCGCCGCCCCAGGCGGCGAACGACCGCAGAACCGGTTCGTAGAGCCGCCGTTCGAGGCGATCGGGCACGCGCTGGCGGTACTCCACGGCTTGCACGAGGTAGCTCGACTCCTGGTGGTGGGTGACGTCGATGTCGCGTTCCGGCTGCACCACGTCGTCGAAGACCCGTTGCAGCGGCTCGGCGAACGACGTCGCCGTGTACTCCGTGCGGGAGGACATCGGTCCCGCGCCGCAGTCCCACAGCCGTGCGGCTCGCCGGGCGCGACGGGCTGCGACCGCGCGCACCGCCGCCACGACGGCGACGCTGACCACGAGCAGGGCGACGGCGAGCAGCAGGGGCGAGAGCACCCCCGCGATCCCGTTCAACCGCAGCACCACCAGGCCGCTCGCAGCGGGACCACCGGTCCCCAGAGTCGTGGTGCTCGCGGCACCGACGGCCGGCAGGACGACGCTCGGCACCAGTGCCAGGACGACGCAGGCGACCGCCGCGAACCCCATCCCTGCCAGCATGCTGACCGGGCTCTCGGTCGCGTTCGCCGCGGCGTCGCTGCGCGGCCGCGCCAGGAACCCGACTCCGAAGGCCTTGACGAAGGTCGCCACGGCCAGCCCGGCGGTCAGCGCCACGGCCGCGACCGCGACCGGCATCACGATCGCGGTCGCCGCGTCGGAGGCGGGCAAACCGTGGATCAGCGCTTGCAGCAACAGCCATTCGCTGACGAACGCGGTCCCCGGCGGCAACGCCGAGGCCGCCAGCGATCCGACCCCGAATCCCAAGGTGGTGACGGGCATTCCCGCTCGGAGTCCGCCCAGCACGTCGAGATCGCGGCTGCCGGTCGCGTGCAGCACCGATCCGGCGGCCAGGAAGAGCAAGGACTTGAACGCGGCGTGGTTGATCACGTGCAGCAGCGCGGCCGACAGCGCGACCCCCGCCAGAACGTCCTCGCCCGCGCCGGCGAAGAGGCCGGCCGCGCCGACCCCGACCAGCACGAGTCCCATGTTCTCGGTCGTCGAATTGCCCAGCAGGCGCTTCAGATCGCTGCTCATCGCGGCCTGCAGGATCCCGTAGACCGCCGAGAGCGCTCCGAGCACCAGGACCAGCAGCCACCACCACCGGGGACCGCCGCCGAGCAGGTCGAAACCGACCCTGGCGATGCCGTAGACGCCGAGGTTGACCATCGCCGCGGACATCAGCGCCGAGACGTGGCTCGGTGCCTCGGGATGCGCCCTCGGCAACCACGCGTGCAGCGGCAAGATCCCGGCCTTGGACGTGAATCCCACCAGTACCAGCACGAAGACCGTGCCGGACACCGACGGCGGCAGGGTCTCGGCGGCCGCGCGCAGGGCGGGGAACGAATCATCGGCGGAATGCGCCACCAGCACGAGCAATCCGATCAGGATCGCGACCGCGCCGAGGTGCGTCATCACCGCGTACCAGCGCCCGGCCACGGCCACGGACTCGCGGTGCTGATGCTCGGAGAGCACCAGCACCAACGAGGTCAGCGCCATCAGCTCCCAGCACACCAGGAACGCGCCCGCGCTGGCGGCGACCGGGACCAGGAGCATGGCCAGCACGAACAACGGCACCATCAGCTGCACCACCCGGCCGTCGAGGCCGTGGCGGGCGTAGCCGATCCCGTACACCGCGACCGCGATCGCGACACCGCCGGTGACCACGAGGAACAAGCCGCTCAGCGGGTCGGCGGTGAACGACGTGCCGAACAGCGGTAGCAGCGCCGGGATCTCGATCGCGAACGTCTGCCCGGCCAGGGCTCCCGCCCCGGCCACCGCACCGCCGATCCCGACGACGGCCGTGCCCGCACCGACCAGGACGGGACGCGGTCCGCGCGGAGTGATCAGCGCCAGGATCGCGCTCAGGGCACCCGCGGCCGCAGCGGCGCCGAGGCCTGCTCCGACGAGGTTCATCGACCGGTCAACTTCCGCAGGCCATCGACGATCTCCTCCGGCCGGGGCGGACAACCCGCGATCTCCACGTCCACCGGCACCACGTCCCGCACGGCGCCGGCGACCCCGTAGGCCTCGGCGAACACCCCGCAGTTGCGAGCGCAGTCACCCACGGCCACGACGAACTTCGGCTCCGGCAGCGCCTCGTAGGTCCGCCGCAGCGGCTCCGCCATGTTGCGGGTCACCGGTCCGGTCACCAGCAGCGCGTCCGCATGACGAGGTGACGCGACCAGGCGAGCGCCGTAGCGCTCGGCGTCGTGCACGGGACCGAACGCGGACCCGATCTCGACCTCGCAGCCGTTGCACGATCCGGCGTCCACGTGCCGGATCTGCACCGAGCCACCGAGTTCCGCAGCCAGGGCCGGCTCGTCGCTCCGCGGCGGCGCGGGTTCGGCGACCCGCCCGGTCCGGCGGATCTTGCGCCACAGGTTCAACACGGGGTGCTCCCACTTCCTCGTCCGAGGGAAGCGGTCATCCCGCCGCGCCGCAGGACCCCGGTGCGACGGGATGACCGCAGCTCACGCGCTCGTCGACTCGCCAGGACTGCGCAGGTCGTTGAGCAGCTCGGCCTGGCCGGTGAGCACCCTGGTCAGGATCGTGCGCGCGACGGTCAGCAGTTCCGCCACGTGCGGGCTGGTCAGCGAGTAGTAGACGGCGGACCCCTCCTTGCGCGTGGTCACCAGTCCGGCTCGGCGCAGCACCGCCAGCTGCTGCGAGAGGTTCGCCGATTCGATCCCGACTTCGGGGAGCATTTCGGAGACGGCGTGCTCGCGATCGCTCAGCAGCTCCAGGACTCGAATCCGCGCAGGATGTCCCAGTGTTTTGAAGAACTCCGCCTTCAGCTGATACAGCGGCGTGCTCATCCGGCTCCCTCCGAGGAACGCTCGATGCGGGTGCGCAACCGCGCACGGCCACGCCGCTCACCTGAACACAACAGGTCAGCAATTGCAAACATTAGCAATTGCTCAGTTCACGAATCCAACAGCCCGTCGAGCTCCTCGTGATCCGCTACGCCTGCACCGCGTACAGGGATACGGGCTCGGACTTTCCCTTCAGCTCCAAGTCCGGCCGCTCGCCGAGCTCGATCTCGAGGTCGGCGACCAGCTCGCGGGTGCGCTGGGAGATCAGGATCGTGTCGCCGGTCCGCCGGGTCGCGGCCTCGATCCGCGCGGCCACGTTCACCGGGTCACCGATGACGGAGAACTCGAAACGCCCCGCACCACCGACGTTGCCCGCCACGACGGTTCCGGTGTTGACCCCGATCCCGACCGACAGACCACCGCCGAACTCCTCCCGCACGGCCGCCGCGATCGCCAGCGCCGCCAGCACCGCCCGCCTCGGGTGGTCGGCGACGCGCCGGGGCGCGCCGAACACCGCCAGCAGCCCGTCACCGACGAACTTGTCCACGTGACCGCCGTGCTCCCGGATCACCGGCACGGCTCGCTCGAAGAGCCGGTTGATCGTGCCGACGATCTCGGTCGCGGAGATGGTCTCGGAGAGCCCGGTGAAGTCGCGGATGTCGATGAACATGATCGACACCTCCACCTCTTCGCCGGAGAGATCCGTTCCTTCCCGGAGGATGTGGTCGGCGATGGCCGGATCGACGTAGGTGCCGAACGCGGACCGGATCTGCTCCCGTTCGGCCAATCCCTCGACCATCTCGTTGAAACCGGATTGCAGCCGCCCGATCTCGGTGCCGTCGTACACGGGGATCCGGATGTCGAAACGTCCCCTCCGCACCTCGGCCAGGGCGACCGCGACACCGCTGATCGGGTCCGCCGTCGCCCGAGCCGCCAGGTACACGGTGAGCATGCCGATCACCAGCGCCGTGCCGGCCAGCGCCACCATCGCCACGGCCAGCTGGGTGTCGGTCACCTGCGAGGGGGCCAAGGTCCGCAGCCCCAGCATGAACAACCCCGCCATCGGCACGCAGCTGCCCAGCGCCCACGCCAGGACGCTGCGCACCGCCACACCCCGACCGACCCGCAGGTCGTTCGGGTCGACCCCGGTGAGCAGCCGCGCCGCGACGGGCCGGAGCAGCCGCTCGATCAGCAGGTAGGCGCACGCGGCCGTGGTCACGCCGGTGAGGACCACGATGACGCCCACCCACGCGCCGCGTTCGACGTCACGACTCGCCTCGAAGACGGCGAACACGACGGCGCCACCGATCCACAGCCACACCTGCAGCCAGAACACGCGCAACGGCAGCCGCAGCACCCCCGCCCGCAGCCGGTCGGTGGCCGGACCGCCGGAGGCGAGCCACCGGTTGAGCCCCCGCTGCCCCCGGATCCCCGCGACGACGCCGATCAGCGCCGCGAGCAGCAGGTACGCGGCCGCAGCCAGGATGTAGAAGCCGTTGGGCAGCTTGCCGTTCGGCGGCAGCGGGATAACCACGAGGTTGAGCGCGAGGACCACCACGGTCCCGATCAGGTTCGCCAGCACCACCACCGCGGCGACGACGACTCGCGTCAAGTCCGCGAGCACCCTCCCGTCGGCGTCCTCCAACCGGACGTCGGCCTTCAGGAACGAGGGGAGGTACCGCACGAGCACGCGGGCAGGAGTCACGCGCGCCACGGTAATCGAGCGCGGCCGCACGATGTCGGGCACAGCGCGGTCCCGCCCCAGCGGAGCGCGGAACGAATACCCGGTCATCGCCTGGGCCGGGCTCGCGGGCGCCGAACCGACGTGGTTCGGCGCCCGCTGCCGGGACCGGTCTCAGAAGAGGTCCGGGACCTTCCAGCCGTCGAGGTCGTACTCGTCGAGGAACTCCTCGGCCAGGCCCTTCATCTGGTCGACGCCACCGCGGTTCTGCGCGGCGAACAGCAGCTCGGCCTTCACGTTCTCGTGGTTGCCCGAGTAGTTGCGCTCGTAGAGCTCGTGCCTCCCGCCGAACTCGGATCCGATCGCGTCCCACAGCGCCTTCATCACCTTGACCCGGTCGACCGCGGTGATGCCGTGCGAACCGCGGACGTACTTGTCGAGGTACGGCCGGACGTCGGGGCTCTGGAAGTCCGCCGCGCCGGAGGGAAGGTAGATCAGGCCCGAGGCGACGTCCTGCTCGATGATCTCCTTGATCCGCGGGTAGCCGTGGATCATGAACATCCGGTAGGTCAGCCCGTACTCCAGCTTGGGGATCACGGCGTCGCCCACCCACGGCTCGGGATCGCGCGCCATCGATTCGGTGAGCGACCAGAACAGGTTTCGCCACCCGATGACCTCACCGACCCGCGTCTGCACCCCGCGGAAACCGCCGGAACCGGTCGCGTCGAGCGCCTTCATCAGGAGACCGGCGATGAAGTCGAGCTTGACCGCCAGCCGGGTGCAGCCCTGGAAGGTGAACCGGGGCAGGAATCCCGACTGCGGGAAGAACGAGTTGACCCGGTCCACGTCGCCGTACATGAAGACGTTCTCCCAGGGCACCAGCACGTTGTCGAAGACGAAGATCGTGTCGTTCTCGTCCATGCGGCTCGACAGCGGGTAGTCGAACGGCGTGCCGTTGCGAGCGGCCTGCTCGGTGTAGGAAGGACGGCAGATCAGCTTGATGCCCGGAGCGTCCATCGGCACCGTGCAGATCAGCGCGAACTGCTTCTTGCGGATCGGCAGGCCGTAGTGGGCGATGAAGTTGTAGTTGGTGATCGCCGACCCGGTGGCGACCACCTTGGCGCCCGAGACGACCAGCCCGGCGTCGGTCTCCTTCTCCACCTTCATGTAGACGTCGCCCACCTCGTCCGGCGGCAGCTGCCGATCCACCGGCGGGTTGATGATCGCGTGGTTCCAGTAGAGGACCTTCTCCTGCGACTCCCGGTACCAGCGCTCGGCGTTGGCCTGGAACGGCGCGTAGAGCTCCTTGTTGGCGTGCAGCGTGCCCAGGAAGCTCGCCTTGTAGTCGGGGCTGCGGCCCATCCAGCCCCAGGTGAGACGTGCCCACTGGGCGATCGCGTCGCGCTCCTTGATCAGGTCGGCCGACGACGTCGGGGTCTTGAAGAACGGCATCGTCGTGCCGCCGTTGCCGGTGTCGGTCGGCACGGTGAGGGTGTCGACGTGCGGCCCGGTGTGCATCGCGTCGTAGAGGCGCGCGGTCATGCGCACGGGGTTGCGGAAAGCGGGGTGCTCGGTGACGTCCTCGACCCGCTCGCCGTGGAGGTAGATCTCCCTGCCGTCGCGCAGGCTCTCGATGTACTCGTCACCCGTCATCGGCCGTGAAGCGAAGTTCTTCTGCTGGTTGGCAGGGGCGTCCGCAGCCGGGTTGGTCGTGGGAGCGCTCGTCGCGGACTCCTCGGTCGCGGAGTCCAGGGTGTCGGTCATCTGCTTCTCCTTCGATCTCAGTGGGGGTGTTCTCAGCGGCTCGGCGCGGGCTCGAACCGGGCGGTCTCGTCGAACCAGCCGGCGTGCGGGTCGTCCTGGCAGCCGAGCCAGACGGTGTCGGACGTGCGCAGGCCGAGGTGGTGGAAGGCGCTGTCGTGGAACAGCAGCGGAGTGCGCTCGCTCGTCCGGACCTCGACGCACTCGCCGAGGAACAGCACGTGGTCGCCTCCGTCGTCGGCGCGCCACGGGTCGCAGACGACGGTCGCGGCGGTGCCTGACAGCGCGGGCACTCCCCCGCTGTCGATCCACGGGAGCGGATCGGTCCCCGGGCGTCCCGCGAAGTGCATGGCCACGTCGACCTGGTCGGCGGCCAGCACGTTGACCGCGAACGCCGCTCCCTCCAGGTGCCCGGTCGCCTTGGCCTTGCGCGTCAACGCGACCTGCACCAGCGGCGGATCGAGCGAGATCGGGGTGAAGGCCGTGACCGTCGCGCCGTGGTACCGCCCGTCCTGCGTGCGGCAGGTGATCACGGTGACTCCGGTCGCGAAGCGGCCGAAGGCCGATCGCAGGGTGCGCGGATCCATGTGCTGCTCCTTTGCAGAGTCAAGACCTGCGGTGATGCGGTGTTCGGTGACAGTAGGAGCGCGCGAGAGGCCTGGCGATCCACTCGGCGAAAGCACCAGCCGGATTGCGAACCGGAGGGCTTTTCAGCGTTACGTGGGACACGTCTGGCCGCGTACGATCGGCCAATCGCGAAGGAGTGCCATGGGACGTGCGGGAGCGCTGACGGCCTCGGGCGAGGAGCTGGACGGCTTCTCCGCCTCGGTGGCGCGCGCCTACTTCCCGCACGCGCTGGCGGTCAAGACCCGGGCGTCCGGCCCTGCTGAGCTGCGAGCAGTCGACCTCGGACCGCTCCGGCTGGCGCGCATCGGCTGGGGCTCGGAGGTCGCGGTCGAATCGGACCACCCCGGTGCCTGGGCGGTGAACGTGCCGCGCAGCGGGATCCTCGAAGCACAGGTCGGCGGCAGGCACGTCCTCTCGCTCGACGGGCAGGCGACGGTGTGCCCGCCGGACCAGCCGACCCGGATGACGCGCTGGTCGGCTGACTGCTCCATCGTCGGGATGCGCGTCGACCGCGACTACCTGGCCGAGGAGGTCGCCTCCCTCGTCGGCCTGCCCGTCGACCGCCTCCCCGCCCAGCTGGACCTGCGTTCCGGCGGGGGCCGGACCTGGATGGCGCTGCTGACCTCCATCGGGACCGAAGCGCTGGCCGACCCGGAGCTGGCGAGCGATCCGCGCGTGTGCCGCAGGCTGGCGGGCACGCTGTCCGCCGCGTTCGTCACCGCCTGCTTCCCGGAGGCGACGGCGCACGGCGAGATGCGGCCTCGGATCGTGTCCCGGGTGGTCGAGGCGATGGAGGCCGACCCGGCGCACGAGTGGACGGCGTCAGAACTGGCGCGCACGGCAGGCGTCGGCATCCGACGGCTCCAGCAGGGCTTCCGCCGCTACCTGGGTCGCACCCCGACGCAGGAGCTCACCGCGATCCGGCTGCGCCGAGTGCACGCGGACCTGCTCAGCGGACAGGCCGAGACCGTCGCCGACGCGGCCCACAGCTGGGGCTTCACCCACCTCGGCCGCTTCGCAGCCGAATACCGCCGCACCTACGGCACAACCCCCTCCCACACCCTCCGCTGCCCATAGGGCCACGCACCAGGTCCCAGTTTTAGTCATAACTGAGCCGACATTTCGGACATGATCATGGCTCGGTTTGGACTAAAACTGGGATGCTCCAGCGCTGATCGCTGCCGGGCCGCTTCGGCGGAGGTCCGGGGGCATGAAAGACGAAACGGGCGGTGCGTTCGCTGATCCGCGAACTGCACCGCCCGGTCGTTCTGTGGAGCTGAGGGGAATCGAACCCCTGACCTTCTCGATGCGAACGAGACGCGCTACCAACTGCGCTACAGCCCCTCACCGGAGTTTCAAGCCCTCCGGCTTTGTTGTGTGGAAAGCTTAGCAAGCCCCGGAGCGAGGTCCTGCGACACCCCCCTCTTCGCGAAGATCACTCACCCGCTGCCCTGCGGTAGGGCTCCCAGGTGCGCTCGTCGAGCTCGTCGAACATCGGGTCCTCGTCGTCGATCTCGACGCGGACGCCGGGGACGACCGGGCGGATGTCGGCGGCGCGGTCCTCGGCGGAGATGGGCTGGGGCCGGCGGTCGGTCTCGACCCTGCGGTCGGCCTCGACCTCCTCCTCGTAGTCCTCGACGAACTCGCCGAGCTCGTCGAACTCCGGGTCACCGACGTAGTCGTAGTCCTCGTCGAGGTCGTCGTGCCGGTAGTCGACGCGCTCGTCGAAGTCGGCCTCGTCCTCCTCGGCCTCCACCAGCTCGCGCTCGCCGTTGACGCGGGCGAGGCGGCGGGCCCGGATGTCCTCCTCGATTCGGACCTGGCGGCGCAGGTAGGTGAGGTACCCGACCAGCGACAGGTCGACGGCGACGTGCCCCCACCACAGGACCGTCCACGCGAGACCTGCGAGCAGTCCGGTGGTCAGCGCGAGAAGCAGCATCGTGAGGACGATGCGCTGCCTGCGGGCGTACTTGGCGCGCGCGACGAGCGCAGCGGCCTCGGGGTCGTAGCCACCCCGGCCCGGCCGGTAGCGGCGACCGGCCCGGACGTCCTCGCCGTTGACGGGCTGCCAGTCCTCGTCGTACTCCTCGAAGGTCTCGTCCACGTCCTGCTCGTCCACGTCCAGCCCGGGTTCAGGCATCCCGACCTCCACCCTGTCGGTTGTCGCGGCTCCGGGCCTCGCCGGTCGCCGATCACTACCGCGTCGCACGACTCGGGCGGCGAGCGCGGAATCGGTGGTCTTGGACACTTCCTGCCGGCGGCGGGCGAACATCGGCACCAGAACGACCAACCAGGCCGCCGCCAGCGCAGCGAAGATCAACGAACTGGGCATTCCTCGCCACCTCCCCCTGGCCACCGGCAGTTACACATCTGCGATCGCCACGCTAGTCACATCAGTCACTCGTGTCCCGCAGCCACGCCGCGCAACAGTTGCGCCATCGACTACAGAACCGCACGAACAGAGCAGTCGCGAGCAACATCGACACCGGCGTGTCGGCTTCCGCACCGCTGAATGCCCTCATTCGGGCGACCATTCGGCCCAATTCGCGCAACTCGACCGCAGGTCAGCCGTGACGGTGTGCGATCGATCTCAACGAGGGAAGCGCGTGGCGCCACCGGAGCGGATCAGGCGGGTCACCGCGCCGTCCGGGACTTCCTCGGTGGTCATCGCGTAGACGTAGTGGTCCCGCCACGCCCCCGCGACGTCTAGGTAGCGGTGGAACAGCCCCTCGCGGCGGAAACCCGACTTCTCCAGCACGCGGATGCTGCGCTCGTTCTCCGGGCGGACCGTGGCCTCCAGCCGGTGCAGCCCGACCGGGCCGAAGCAGTGGTCGACCGCCAGGGCAACGGCGGCCGGCGCCACTCCCCCGCCCGCCAGCCTGCTCGCCACCCAGTAGCCCACCCAGGCCGAGCGCAGCGCGCCGCGAACGACGTTGCCGACGGTCAGCTGCCCGGCGAAATCGCCGTCCACCGTGATCGCGAAGGGCAGCGCCTGACCCCGGCGCGCCATGCCGCGCAGGGCCGCCCACTGAGCGGGCCACGCGGCCGGGGCGTTGCGCTCCCGCCAGCCGCCGAGCGCGGTCGGTTCCCATTTCTGCAGGTACTCGCGGTCCTGCAGGCGGGTCCGGCTCCAGAGCCCGGCATCGCGCAGGCGCGGCGGGCGCAGCGCGATCGTGCCGCGCGAGGTCTGCAACGGTCCGAGGCGCGCCGGCCAGCCGGGGTGGCGACCGATCGGGAACCCATCAGCGTCTGTGGGCTGCATCCGCGCTCACGAACGCTGCGAGAGGAACCGCACCTGCACGTCCTCGCCCGCCGCGACCTCCGTGACGTCCTCTTCCACGACGATCAGGCAGTTCGCCTCGGCCAGCGAGGCGAGCAGGTGGGAACCGGAGGTGCCCAGCGGCTGCACCAGGTAGGAACCGTTCTTGGGATCCCGCAGCAACTGCCCGCGCAGGTAGCCGCGCCGGCCCTTGGTCGCGGTGATCGGCGAGAGCAGTTCGGCGGACACGCTGCGGCGGTGCGGGTTCTCCTTGCCCAGCGCCGACCGGATCAGCGGGCGGACGAACACCTCGAAGACCACCAGCGCGCTGACCGGGTTACCGGGCACGACGAACGTCGGGATCTCGTCCGGACCGAGCCGGCCGAAGCTCTGCACCGAACCCGGCTGCATCGCGACCCGGTCGTCGTCGAGGGAGCCGAGGTCGGCCAGCGCCGAGCGCACGTCACCACCGGCGCTGCCGCCGACGTCACCGGCGATCACCACGATCTCCGAGAGCAGCAACCGTCCTTCGACCACCTCGCGCAGCCGTCGCGGCTCGTTGCTGGCGATGCCGACGCGGGTGACCTCGGCTCCGGCGTCGCGCGCGGCGGCCGCCAGCGCGTAGGAGTTGACGTCGTAGACCTGTCCCTGCCCGGGCGTGCGGTCGACGTCGACCAGCTCATCCCCCAGCGAGATGATCGAGACCCGGGGACGCGGGTGCACCAGCACCTTGTCGCGCCCCACGGCGGCCAGCAGCCCGACCTGGGCGGAGCCGATGGGTGCTCCGCGCCGCACGGCGATGTCGCCGGTCTGGACGTCCTCGCCGGTCCGGCGGACGAACGCCGCCGAGGGCACCGGCTGCTGGACAGTGATCTTGGCCGGTTGCTCGTCGGTGTAGCCCAGCGGCACGACGGCGTCGGCGAGGGTCGGCAGCGGAGCGCCCGTGGCGACCCGCACCGCCTGCCCCGGCTGCAGCCTGCGCGGCTGCCGCGAACCCGCCGGGATCTCACCGACCACCGGCAGCACGATGGTCTCCTCGGCCGCGGTCTGCACGTCGACGCTGCGCACCGCGTAGCCGTCGACGGCCGCCTGGTCGAATCCGGGCAACGCCCGTTCGGCCACGACCTCTTCCGCGCACAGCAACCCCTGCGCTTCGGAGATCGCCACTCGAACCGGGGCGGGCCGGACGGCGGCCGTGAGCACCCGCGCCAGCTGCTCGTCCACTGACCTCATGGCTGTCGCCTCTTCCCCGCTCCTCACCGGTGCCGGGGTCGGCCTACCCGGCGCTCGGCATCAGCTTCTGTCGATCCGCTCGGCGAGCCAGTCCCGCAGGTCCGGCCCGTACTCGGGATCCGCTAGCGCGAAGTCCACCGCAGCTTTCAGGAAACCGCCAGGATTTCCCAAGTCGTGTCGCCCACCGTGATGGACCACGACGTGGACCGGGTGTCCCTCGGAGATCAGCAACGCTACGGCATCCGTGAGCTGAAGTTCGCCACCCGCTCCGGGCTCGATGCGGCGCAGGGCGTCGAAAATGGCGCGGTCCAGCAGGTATCGGCCGGCAGCGGCCAACGTCGACGGCGCGTCGGCCGCGGCGGGCTTCTCGACCATGCCGCGCACGATCTTGACGTCGTCGGCATCGGTGTCGCTGACGTCGAAGACGCCGTAGGAGGAGATCTTCTCCCTGGGCACGTCGAAGGCGCACAGGACGCTTCCGCCGTAGCGGGCCCGGACCTCGGCCATCCGGCTCAGCACTCCGGTCGGCAGCACGAGGTCGTCGGGCAGCAGGACGGCGACCGCGTCATCGTCGTCGGCGAGCGAGGCTTCGGCGCAGCCCACCGCGTGGCCGAGCCCGAGCGCCTTCTCCTGCAGCGCGGTCTCCGCTTCGATCAGCTCGGAGGCGCGGTGCACCTTGGCGAGCAGGTCGTCCTTGCCGCGGTCCTTGAGGGTCTGCTCGAGCTCGGGGCTCGGCTGGAAGTAGTCGGCGACCGCGCCCTTGTCGGGCGAGGTGACGATGATCAAGCGCTGCGCCCCGGCCTCCGCGGCCTCCGCGGCCACCAGCTCGATCCCGGGGGTGTCCACGACCGGGAGCAACTCCTTGGGCACCGCTTTCGTCGTGGGCAGGAACCTGGTTCCCAGGCCTGCCGCCGGCACGATGGCGGTCCGGAACGCGTTCGGCGTGCTCGTCGGGCTGCTCATGACGCCGCAGCTTATCGGTCAAACCTACAGTGAACCCGTGAGCTCACTGGATGAATTCTGTACGTCGAAAGCGGAATGGCGAAGCCGTCTGCTGCTCCAGCGCGACGAGCTGGACCGATCCGCTCGCCAGGCCGATGACCAGGTGCTTCTGCCGATCCTGCTGGACTGGTTGGCGCAGCGGGAGCTGAGCGTGGTGGCCGCCTACGTGCCGGTCGGCCCGGAACCGGGTGCCGGCCTGCCCTCGGCCCTGCGCGAGGCGGGTCTGCGGGTGCTGCTCCCGATCGTGTCCGGCCGCAACCCGCTCGAGTGGGCCGAGTACACCGGTCCGGACTCGCTCCGCCCGGCCGGGTTCGGGCTGCTGGAGCCCGCGGGGGAACGCTTGGGGCCTGCGGGGATCGCGCAGGCGGAGGTCGTCCTGGTTCCCGCGCTGGCCATCGATCACCAGGGCGTCCGCCTCGGGCGGGGCGCGGGTTACTACGACCGGTCGCTGCCGTTTCGCGATCCGGCGGCGGAGACGCTGGGAATCGTGCGGGACCCGGAATTCGTGCCCTCGCTGCCCGGGGAGGACCACGACGTGCGGATGACCAGCGTCGTCACGCCCTCCCGCGGGGTGGTGCGGCTGCCCGTGTGACGTACGACTGTTTGCACTGGACACCGGTTGTCTAGCATTATCGGGTTAGCACTCCCGTAGTTTGAGTGCCAAGCCCAGATTTCGGAGGTTCGCGGCCGTGCCCACATATCAGTACGCCTGCACCGAATGTGACCATCGATTCGAGCAGGTGCAGTCGTTCAGCGAGGACTCGCTGACCGAGTGCCCGCAGTGCACCGGCCGGCTCCGCAAGCTGTTCAACGCCGTCGGCATCGTGTTCAAGGGCAGCGGCTTCTACCGCACCGACAACCGGTCCTCCTCGTCGAGCTCGTCCGGCTCGTCGAGCTCCACGGAGTCCGGCTCGTCGTCGAACACCTCCTCGGGGTCGTCCTCGTCGGAGTCGTCCTCCGGCTCGGCCTCGTCGGGATCGTCCTCCTCGGGCTCGTCGTCGAGCAGCACCACCGCCGCGGCTTCCTGATTCACCGACACTTCAGCCGCCGGTCACTCGAATGTGGCCGGCGGCTTTGTCGTATGCGGGAAAAGTCCAAGTTCGTCGGCGCAGCGTGATCAATAATTGCGTCGGCCGAACCGTCGGAGTGAGCCGAGTTGTCCACAGGCACGGGGTTCTTCCACAGATTCGCCCTCGCCCATTCCTCAGCACCCGAGACGTCTCTAGCTTCGTACGCATCCGATCTCTCCGAGGCACGAGAGGACGACCATGCGCGCTGACTCCGGGCTCGATCCCACTCCGCTCGACCGGCTCCACGGCCTGCTCCGCAGCAGGCGCGGCGCGCTCTGGCTTCGCCGGATCGTGGCTGCGGCCCTCCTGCTGGTGGCCTTGCTCCTGGCCGTCAGCGAAGAACGCTCCGTTGTGGAAATCGCCACAGCCTTCACCCGAACAGGGCAGGGCTGAGCACCAGCAATTACTTTCTGGTGTTCGGTTACCGTTACGCTGCCATCCGCTGCCTGAGCCCGCGCCCGATCAGCGGCGAATGCGGAGCGGGCCCCGATCCGGCAAATCCGGACTCGCGTTCTTCGAAAGGAGTGCCAACGTGCTCAAGGGTTTCAAAGACTTCCTGATGCGCGGCAACATCATCGACCTCGCCGTCGCGGTGGTCGTCGGTAGTGCCTTCACCGCCCTGGTCACCGCCTTCACCACCAGCATCATCAAGCCGCTCATCGCGGCCACCGGTGGCGGGAACGTCACCGGCCTGAGCATCGAGGTCATCGCCGGCAACAAGGCTTCGACGATCGACTTCGCCGCGGTGATCAACGCCGTGATCACGTTCTTCATCACCGCGGCCGTCGTCTACTTCTTGTTCGTCGTTCCGATGAACAAGATCTCCGAGCGCCGCAAGAAGGGCAAGGAAGACGGTCAGTCCGAGCCCACCGACGTGGAGCTGCTGCTGGAGATCCGCAACCTGCTGCGCGCCGAGCAGGGCCTGCCGCGCATCGAGGGCCTGGCCACCGAGGAAGAGGCCACCACGGGCACCGGCAACGGCAACGCCGCTTCGCGCAACTGACGCCTGGAGGCCGCTCTGCGCGGTAGTGCGGGAGGCGGAACCTGAGACGGGAGCGAGCCGAGTTCCTAGCCGACGTCGTGGTGCGGAGGCCGGTTCTCGCGGTACCAGCTGTCGCGGGTGCTCGCCGAGGTCGTGTCCGGACGGTCGTCGGAGGTCGTCTCCGGGAGCACGTCTCCGAAGATCTCGGCGAGCCTGCGCCGCTTCTCCCGCTCGGCCTTCTCCTGGGGCGATTCGCTGCTCACCGGTCCATCTTGCCTCGATCGCCGCGAGGCCCGCACTGATCGGCCTCACCGAGTGTGAAATCGGTTACAGTGAGTGGGTGTCTCGCCGTCGCGGGAGACAGCGACGCAGGGAGGCTGCGATGAGTTTCTTGGACAAGGCCAAAGAGCTGGCCGACCAGGCCAAGGGCAAGGCCGGGGAGTTCGCCGAGAAGGCGGGCCCCGGCGCGGCCAAAGGGCTCGACGCCGCCAAGTCGAGCCTGGACAAGGCCACCGGCGGCAAGTACCACGATCAGATCGAGTCGGTGAGCGGCAAGGTCGAGGGCGTGCTCAAGCGCGACTCCGCGAACGGGGACTCCGCCAAGGACGACACGGCGGGGCCCGACTCCCAGGGCCGACAGGACAAGGGCCCGGACGACACCGGCTCGAAGCCCGGCTGATCACCTCGGCGCAGAAAGAGCGGTGGCGACTCCAGTTCGGAGGCGCCACCGCTCTTCTCGTTCCGGCTCAGGGGGTGTCGAGCCCCGAGAGCTGCTCGATCACGTGGGCCACCAGCGGCGTGAGGGTCGCCATGCCGTCGCGGACCGACGCCCGCGAACCCGACAGGTTCACCACGAGAGTGCTGCCGGAGACCCCGACGAGACCGCGCGACACCCCGGCGTCGACCGCACCCGCGGCCAGCCCGGAGGCGCGGAGCGCTTCCGCGATTCCCGGGATCGGTCGGTCCAGCACACCGGCGGTCGCGTCCGGGGTGACGTCCCGGGGCGACACTCCGGTGCCGCCGACCGTGATCACCACGTCGACGCCACCGATCACCGCGGTGTTCAGCGCGTTGCGGATGTCCACCGTTTCACCGGCCACCGCGACGGTTCCGTCGACGATGAATCCGGCCTCTTCCAGCAACTCGGTCACCAGCGGACCGATGTTGTCTTCCTGCTCGCCCTGGGCGACCCGGTCGTCCACCACGACCACCAGGGCCCGCCCCAGCCGCTGCGCGCTGCGTTCCATGCCGGTAACCGTAGTGCCAAGGTCGGGTTCGGTCAGTTCAAAGGAGTCGGTGAGCTCCACCAATTTCGGCGCGATCCCGGTCACGGTGCTCGTTTCGTCCGACATGTTCCTCCCCAGCCCCTTCCTTCGGTCGTCGAACTGCGCGCTCCGATCACCGCGAGCTCCCCGGCTCCGTCCGGCGAGGACGCCGCAGCGCTGAGCACTGTGGACACGTCGGCCGGCCCCGCGGCGCAGGAAGGGGGCAATTGCCCGCGGGGACACGGCCGACGCGATCTGGGGTCAGCCCCGCTGACCGGTGAGCGTCACGTCGACCGTGCGCTCCCCGCCGGGGCCTGCGAGCGTCACCCGGACCCGCTCACCCGGGTTGTGCGAGCGGACGGCGGCGACCAGGGCGTCCGGGTCGAGGATGGCCCGGTCGTCGAACTTGGTGATCACATCGCCGGTCTGGATCCCGCCCTGCTGGGCGGGGCCGTTCGGCGTGACGTCGCGGACCTGCGCACCGGGCTGACCAGGTGAGCCGGTGATCGTCACCCCGAGCGTGGTCTGGGTGGCCGCGCCGGTGTCCTTGAGCTCCCCTGCGATGCGGCGAGCCTGGTCGATCGGGATCGCGAAGCCCAGTCCCACCGAGCCGGCCTGCTCCTGGCCGTTGCCGGGGCTGTAGATCGCGGAGTTGATGCCGACCACGCGGCCGTCCATGTCCACCAGCGGGCCACCGGAGTTGCCGGGGTTGATCGCGGCGTCCGTCTGCAGCGCGTTGAGCACCGTGTCCTGGCTGCCCGACTCGCCGCCGGCTCGGACCGGGCGGTCCTTGGCGCTGACGATGCCGCTGGTCACCGTGCCCGACAGGCCGAACGGCGAGCCGATGGCCACGACCTGCGAGCCGACCGGGAGGTCGTCGCTGCGGCCGAGCTCGGCCGGGATCAGCCCGGTGATGTCGGCCTTGACCACCGCCAGGTCGGACTTCGGGTCGGTGCCCACGACGCGCACCGGCGCGGTGCGGTTGTCGTGGAAGAGCGCGGTCAGACGCCCTCCCTGGCCCCCTTCGGCGACATGGTTGTTGGTGAGGATGAGGCCGTCGCTGCTGAGCACGATGCCCGATCCCTCACCTGCGCCTTGAGCGCTGGAGATCTGGATCTGCACGACGCTCGGCAGGACCTTGTCCGCGACCTGCTGGATCGAGCCCTGCGGCGCGGTGCTGGCGCTGCGAGCCGGCTTGGACTCGTCGAGCGCGCTGGCCCCGGTGCCGCTGCTGTCGCCGCTGAGCTGGTAGCCGACGAATCCGCCGACACCGCCGCCGACGAGGCCGCAGACCAGCGCGAGCACGGCCACACCGGCGGCCAGTCCCCTACCGGGCTTCCTCTGCTGTTGCTGCGGCGGCTGGCCCGACGCGTAGCCGGGCCAGGGCTGCTGCCCGAACTGCTGGGTCTGGTGCGGCTGCTGGTGCATTCCGTACGGGTGCTGCTGCGCTCCGTACTGCCCGGCGCCCTGGCCCGGCTGGGCGGGCTGGGAGGGCTGGCTCGACGACCCCTGCTGGGGGGTCTGCTGCTGAGATGGCACCCCGGATGGAGGGGTGTCGCCTTCTCCGCTCGTCTTCGGCTCGTCCGGCTTGTCACCGAATTCCGGGGTGTGTTCGGTCATGGCTCCCACTGTGCTCCGGGCATCTGAGAAGTGCCTGAGATCTGACTGTGGGCACGCATGATAAGTCCCATGATCGTCGTCACCCACCCCGACGAAAAAGACAAACGCACCGCTATCGCGTCGGTGCGGGCAGCGAGCACGCCAGCGCGGACCGCGCCACCTCGGTGAGCGCGTCGAGGTCCATCCCGGTCCGGCCGAGCGCGACGACCCCGAGCTGGGCGGCGAGGACCGCGCGAGCGATCTCGCCGGCGTCGGCATCGGGGTCGACGTCACCTTCGCGCTGGGCGCGCTCGACGGCCGCGGCGAGGGTCGCGGTGATCGCCTCGTAGGTGCGACGGGCCTCGGCCGCGACGTCCGGTCTGCTGTTGGCGAGCTCGGCGGTGCTGTTGGCCAGCAGGCAGCCGCGGCGCGCTGCGGCCCCGGTCCGGTCGTCGGCCACGCCGAGCACGAACTCGCGCACGAACTCGACCGCTCGCGGCGCCGACTCCTGACGTTCGCCCAGGCTCAGCAGGTTCGCGTCGTCGTAGTCGCGCAGGACCCGCAGGAAGAGGCTGCACTTGTCGCCGAAGGCCCCGTAGAGGCTGCCCTTGCCGAGCCCGCTCGCGCGCAGCAGATCGTCCATCGACGTCGCCGCGTAGCCCTTGTCCCAGAACTCCTCGCGGACGGCGAGGAGCACCTGGCTTTCGTCGAATTCCCGAGGTCGAGGCACTCCTCAACCGTAGGAGTTCTGGACCCGGCAGGCCATAACCGGGCCCGGATTATTGACCGTACGGTCCATATTCGGCATAGTTGTGGACCGTACGGTCCATAAAAACGAGGAGGTGGGCGGCATGGCCGTCCTGACGGACAAGGTCGCGGTGGTCACCGGGGGAAGCAGCGGCATCGGGCTCGCGATCGCGCGGGCCTTCCGCGACGAGGGCGCGACGGTGTTCATCACCGGCCGCCGCAAGAAGGCGCTCGACGCGGCCGTCGCCGAGCTCGGCGAGGACGTGACCGCCGTGGTCTGCGACTCCTCCGTCACGGCCGACCTCGACGCGCTCTACGAGACCGTCCGCGAGCAGGCCGGCCACCTCGACGTCGTGGTCGCCAACGCGGGCATCGGCACGTCGATCCCGTTCGGCGAGGTCGCGGAAGAGCAGGTCGACGAGCTGTTCGCCACCAACGTCAAGGGGACGATCTTCACCATCCAGAAGGCGCTGCCGCTGCTCCGGCCGGGGGCCTCACTCATCTTGACCGGCTCGATCGCCGCGACGCGCCCCCAGCAAGACCTCGAGGTCTACGGCGCAACCAAGGCCGCGGTGCGCAGCCTGGCCCGAGGCTGGGCCCACAGCTCGCGCGAGCACGGGTTCCGCGTCAACGTGCTCGCGCCCGGCATGGTCCCGACCCCGGGCCTGCACGACCTGGTCCCGTCGGAGATCCAGGAGCAGAGCAAGCAGATGATCCCGCTCGGGCGGCACGGCACACCCGAGGAGATCGCCGCGGCCGCCACGTTCCTCGCCTCGGACGCCTCCAGCTACGTCAACGGCTCCGAACTGGCCGTAGACGGCGGCACCGCCCAGATCTGATCACCGCAACCCCAACACGCAGCACCCGTTCCCCCCGATCAGGGCACGTCCCAGTTTTAGTCCAAACTGAGCCGACATTTCGGACATGATCATGGCTCGGTTTGGACTAAAACTGGGACCGTGTGAGCCGAGCACCACCGCGACCCTCGCTCGGGAGCTCGGGAGCTCGGGAGGGCCTGGGGTTCAGCGGAGGCGGGAGGCGATCTGCTCCGGGGTGGCGTCGTTGATCCAGACGCCCATGCCGGATTCCGAACCTGCGAGGTACTTGAGCTTGTCCGCGCTGCGCAGGACCGAGAACAGCTCCAGGTGCAGCCACGACAGGTCACGACCGGTGTTCACCGGCGCCTGGTGCCAGGCGGCGATGTAGGGCAGCGGTTTGCCGTAGAGCCGGTCGAGACGCCCGAGCACGTCCAGGTAGGTCGTGGCGAAGTCATCTCGCTCGGCCTCGGTGAGCGCCGGGATGTCGGGGACCTGGCGGTGCGACACGATCTGGACCTCGACGGGCCAGCGGGCGGCGGCCGGGACGAACGCCGTCCAGTGCTCGGAGTCCACGAGAACCCTGTCGCCGCTCGCGCGCTCGGCCGCCAGCACGTCGCCCATGACGTGCGTGCCGTGCTCGGAGCGGTACTGCTCCGCGACCCGCAGCATGGTCTCGGTCTTGGGCGTGACGAACGGGTAGCCGTAGATCTGCCCGTGCGGGTGGTGCAGCGTCACGCCGATCTCCTCGCCCCGGTTCTCGAAGCAGAAGACCTGCTCGACGCCCGGGGTTTCGTTGAGCGCGGCGGTGCGATCGGCCCAGACGTCGACGACGCCGCGGACCCGTTCCGCGCTCAGCGCGCCGAAGGAGGAGTTGTGGTCGGAGGTGAAGCAGACGACCTCGCAGCGCCCTCGCGCGGGCGCGGCGGGCACCATCGACATCCCGTCCACAGTGGTCGGTTCGCCGGGAATGCCTTGCGCGAAGGACGGGAACTGGTTCTCGAAGACGACGATGTCGTAGTCGGGTTCGGGGATCTCGCTGGGACGCCCGGGAGAGCTCGGGCACAGCGGGCACATCGCGGCCGGCGGCTTGTAGGTGCGCGACTGCCGGTGCGCGGCGATGGCCACCCACTCCCCGGTCAGCGGATCGCGCCGCATCTCCGACGCCGGCGCCTGGGGCGGCAGCTCGCGAGCGTCCTCCGCGGTGCGCTCGGGCCCCGGTTCGGCGTCGAAGTAGATGATCTCCCGGCCGTCGGCCAAGCGGCGCGCGGTGCGCTTCACTCTTCCTCCTCGGTTGGCTGCTGATCGGCCAGCAGCAGCTCGACGTGCTCTTCGAGCAGTTCGCGCGCGTCGAGGGGCAGCCCCTGGTCGCTGATCAGCAGGTCGACCTCGTCGAAGTCGACGATCGTGGAGATGCCGACGGTGGACCACTTGGCGCTGTCGGCGACCACCACCAACCGGCCCGCGGCCTCGGCGAAGGCCCGGTTGGTCTCGCTCTCGTTGAGGTTCGGCGTGGTGAATCCCGCGCGCGGGGCCATCCCGTGCACGCCGAGGAACACCAGGTCCAGGTGCAGCGAGCGCAGCGACTGCACGGCGACGGGTCCGACGAGCGCGTCGGACGGGGTGCGCACCCCGCCGGTGAGCACCACGGTCCGGTCGACGCGGCCGCGCTGCTGCAGCGCGTCGGCGACGCGGACCGAGTTGGTGACGATGGTCAGGTCCGGGATGTCGTCGAGCTGGCGCGCGAGCGTCCACGTCGTGGTCCCGGCCGAGAGCCCGATCGCGGTGCCGGGCTGGATCTGGTCGGCGGCCAGCTTGGCGATGGCTTCCTTCTCGGTGAGTTGCCGGACGGACTTGGCTTCGAATCCGGGTTCGTCGGTGCTGGTGCCGATCGTGGAGGTCGCGCCGCCGTAGACCTTCTCGACGAGACCTCTGCGGGCGAGGGCGTCGAGGTCGCGGCGGATCGTCATGTCCGACACGCCGAGCCGTTGCACCAGGTCCCCGACCTGCACGGCTCCGGTGCGCCGCACCTCGTCGAGGATCACTTCCTGGCGTTGTCGTGCGAGCACGTCCACCCCCTGGCCGGGTGCCAGCTTTCCGTCATCAAGTCAACAAAAAACAACAATACCTGACGGATTACCGGCCGGACAGCCGGGGAGTAGTGGGGTCAGCTGTTCATTGCTGTTCGTTTTGCTGAGAGTCGCCGGGCAGCGTCATGCGCAGCAGCGCACCGCCTTCCGGTGCCTGCGCGGCCAGCACGGACCCGCCGTGGCGCTCGGCGACCTGCTTGACGATCGACAGGCCCAACCCCGATCCGGGCAGCGTGCGCGCGTGCGACGAGCGGTAGAAGCGCTCGAAGACGTGGGGCCGGTCCCCTTCGGCGATGCCCGGCCCGCCGTCGGCGACCTCCAGCGCGGCCAGCCCGGTGCCCTCCTCCGGGCGGAGGTCGACGCGCACGTGGACGCCGTCCGGGCTCCACTTCGCGGCGTTGTCGAGCAGGTTCAGCACCGCCCGCTCCAGGGCCGTCGCGTCGCCCATCATGACCCACCGGTTCAGGTGCACGTCGAACTCCGTGCGCGGGGCGCGACGCCGGGCCCGGCTCAGCGCCCGTTCGACGACCTCGACCAGGTCCACCGACTCGTGCACGGCCTGCGGGGTGTCCTCGCGGGCGAGCTCCACCAGGTCGCCGACCAGCGCGGACAGCTCCTCCACCTGCGCCTGGACGTCGGAGAACATCTCCTGGCGGTCCTGCTCGGAGAGCGTCGGCGCGTCGGGACGGGCGGCGGCGAGCAGCAATTCCAGGTTGGTGCGCAGCGAGGTCAGCGGAGTCCGCAGCTCATGACCGGCGTCGGCGACCAGGCGCCGCTGCCGCTCCTGGGATTCGGCCAGCGCGCTGAGCATCCCGTTGAAGCTCGTGGTCAGCCTCGCCAGTTCGTCGTCCCCGCTGACCGGGATCGGACGCAGGTCGCCCGTCAGCGCGACCCGCTCGGCGGCGGCCGTCAGCCGCTGCACCGGGCGCAGACCGGCCCTGGCCACCGCGGTTCCCGCGGCGGCGGCGAGCAGGATGCCGGCGCCACCCATCACCACGAGAACCACGCTGAGCTGCGCCAACGTGCGCTGGGTGGGTTGCAACGAGGTCGACATGACCAGTGCCGCGTTGCGCGTGGGCACCGCGACGACGCGGCTGTTGCTCGCCTTGTCGGTGCGCAGCGACCGCTGCGCCTCGCCCTTGGCCACCGACAGCTCCAGCACGCTCATCGGCGGCCGCTCCTCGGGGCCGAACACCGTGCCGTCGGCGGAGAGCACGTTGATCTTGAAGTTGGTCGCGACGAAGAACGCGACCGGCACCTGCTGCAGGTCGGCGGTGCGCACCAGCGGTCCCTCGGCGGCCTCCACCGCGCGTTCGGTGAGGCTCTCGTCGAGCTGCTGGTACAGGCTGTCCCGCACGGTCACGAACGCTCCGACCGACACCAGCGCGACCGCACCCGCGACGCACATCGCGGCCAGCCAGGTGACGCGGTTGCGCAGCGACACCTTCTGCAGCCTGCTCGGCGGAGGCGGGTCGTCCACCTCCGGTGGCGGAGGCGCGGGGACGGCCATCGGATTGCCCATCACGGTGGCGTCTCTCGCAGCACGTAGCCGACACCGCGCACGGTGTGGATCAACCGGGCCTCGCCCTCCGCCTCGGTCTTGCGGCGCAGGTAACCGATGTAGACCTCGAGGGCGTTGCCGGAGGTCGGGAAGTCGTAACCCCACACGTCCTCGAGCAGCCTGCTGCGGGTGAGCACCTGCTTCGGGTGCGCCATCAGCAGCTCCAGCAGGGCGAACTCGGTGCGGGTGAGGCTGATCGAGCGCTCGCCGCGGCGGACCTCGCGCGTGCCGGGGTCCAGCTCCAGATCGGCGAACCGCAGCGCGGCGGGGTGCCCGTCCGCGCCGTCCTCCACCGGGGTCGCGCGGCGCAGCAGGGCGCGCAGCCTGGCCAGCAGCTCCTCCAGCGCGAAGGGCTTGGGCAGGTAGTCGTCGGCGCCGGCGTCGAGCCCCGCGACCCGGTCGGACACCGCATCGCGGGCGGTGAGCACCAGGATCGGCAGATCATCACCGGTGCTGCGCAGCCTCCGGGCGACCTCCAGGCCGTCCAGGCGGGGCATCATGACGTCGAGGACCATGGCGTCCGGGCGGCTGTCGGCCAGCTGGTCCAGTGCTTGTTGACCGTCCGCGGCGAGTTCCACCTGGTAGCCGTTGAACTGCAGAGACCTTCGCAGCGACTCCCGCACGGCACGATCGTCGTCGACGACGAGGATGCGCATGCGGACAGTGTTACCCGTTGCCCTGAGAACGACCTGAGAACCCCCACACCCTCGCGCGTCGAGGTGACGGCGGTCTCCGCCACGGCGCGCGTCGATCACTCCGAGTGGCGACGCGCGCCGGGCGGGTTCACCTCTCCTGGAAGTGCCGGATCAACGCGCGCGGCACCAGCTTCCGCTCCCCGTCCACCACGATCGGCACCAGTTCCGGCGCCTGCGCCTTCCACTGCGACCTGCGGTGACGGGTGTTGGCGCGGGACTTCTTGCGCTTGGGGACTGCCATGTCGGGATCCTCTCGGTCGGTCGTGCGACGGGCGTCAGCTGCGCCGGTCGCCGTAGCGGCGCCGGAACTTCTCGACCCGGCCCTGGGTGTCCATGACCCGCTGGTTGCCGGTCCAGAACGGGTGCGAGTAGGCGGTCACGTCGACCGTGATCAGCGGGTAGGTGTTGCCGTCCTCCCACTCGATGCGGGCCTCGGACGTCGCGGTCGACCGGGTGAGGAAGCTCTTGCCGGTGGTGCGGTCCTGGAACACCACGTGCCGGTACTCGGGGTGGATGTCGGGTTTCACTGATTGCCTCCCAGTTCGGATTCGGCGGGTTCTGCGCACGGTTCGGTTCGCCAGTCGGCGAACGGGTCGGGGTACTGCGCCCACGCCTGCTGGCCGGCGGCGAGCTCGTCGTCGGTGAGCACCGCGTCGCGCAGCGCTCGTGCGATCTCGTGCGGATCGGCTTCGTGGGCGATGACGACGAGCTCGTTCATCCGGTCGCCGTAGTAGTCGTCCCAGGTCAGCGAGGCCCTCAGCCGCCGGTCGTCGGACAGGCCGTCCCAGTCGTCCACGGTCGCCAGCCAGGGTCCGGCGTGGGCGATCGCCAGTCCCCCGCCCGCGGATTCCAGCCACAGCGCATCGTCGGGCTGGCTGGCCACCCAGAACCGGCCGCGGGTGCGCACGACGCCATCCAGCAGCAGGTCGATCGCTTCGTGCAGCCGCTTCGGGTGGAACGGGCGGCGCTCCTCGAACAGCACCGTGGCCACACCGGCATCGGTGTCCAGCGACGGCTGTCCGCGCAGCAGCCGACCGTGCGGGCCGTCGACCTCACCGCGCCGGGACTCGCCGGGGACCCGTGCGAGCAGCTCGGACACGTCCAGATCGTCGAGGTGCGCGAGCGGCGCTGAGGGGGTGAGCCGGGCGAGGACGGCCTCGGTGCGGACCCGCTGCCAGCGGTCCTCGGCGGCACCGGCGAGCACGACGGCGTCGGCGAACTCCGCCTGCCCGACCGCCACCTGCGCCACGGTTCGCTCGTCGTCGGTGCTGCCGCCCAGGCCGCGCTCGGCGAGCTCCTGCTCACCGGAGGCGTCCGGTAGCCAGGTCAAGAGGTCGACGGTGGCCAGCACGCCTTCGACGGTGACGTCGGTGAGCAGCGGGCGCCCGTCGACCTCGACGTGGCGCAGCGCCCAGCAGATCGCCTCGGGCTCCAGCGCCGGGTCGAGGCGGACGACGATCCGGCTGACATCGGGGGCTGCGGAGAGCCTGCGCAGCAGCGGCAGCAGGTCCTCGCGCAGGGTGCAGGAGACGCAGCCGTGCGCGAGTTCGAGGACGTGGCTCTCGACGTGGTCGCCGTGCCTGATCTCCCGGCGCACGACTCCCTCGGCGACCGAGCGCAGGTCGGCGTGCACCAGCGCGGTGCCGGACGGGTCGCGCAGCCGCGCGGCGTCGGCCACCTCGGCGACCTGGGGTTCGCGGAGACCGGCCACCAGCAGCAGCGGCGTCCGCTCGGACGGATCGGTGAACATCCCCACCTCAATCGACAACGGTTTTCATCTTCGCTGTCGACACGCTACCCTGAACGGGCCCTACATGAAAATGGATGTCGTTATCGAGAGGAAGGTCATGTCCGTCCGCTGCCAAGTGACCGGCAAGGAACCCGGTTACGGCAACCAGGTCTCGCACTCCCATCGCAGAACCCGCCGCCGCTGGCTGCCGAACGTGCAGCGCAAGCGCTACTGGCTGCCGGCCGAGAACCGGTGGATCCGGCTGCGGGTCTCGACCAAGGGGATGAAGACGATCGAGAAGCGCGGCATCGACGCCGTGGTCGCCGACATGCGCGCACGAGGGGAACGCTTCTGATGGCCAAGAGCACCGACACCCGCCCGGTGATCAAGCTCCGCTCCACCGCCGGGACCGGCTTCACCTACGTCACCACCAAGAACCGCCGCAACAACCCCGACCGCATGCGCCTCCGCAAGTTCGACCCGGTGGCCCGCAAGCACGTCGAATTCAGAGAAGAACGCTGATCAACCGCAGGCGAGAGCCGCATGCGGCTTTCGCGCCGGTAAGACCGAGAAGAGGTGTGCATGGCCAAGAAGTCGAAGATCGCTCGCAACGTGCAGCGCAAGGAGGTCGTCGCCCGGTACGCCGAGCGGCGGTCGGAGCTGAAGCGGACCATCGCCTCGCCCGACACCGAGCCGGACGCGCGGGTCGAGGCCCAGCGGGAGCTGCAGCGGCAGCCGAGGGACGCCAGCAGGGTCCGGTTGCGCAACCGGGACGCGGTCGACGGACGTCCGCGCGGCTACGTCCGCAAGTTCGGGCTCTCCCGGGTGCGCCTGCGCGAGATGGCGCACAACGGCGAGCTCCCCGGCGTGACGAAGTCGAGCTGGTGATCGGAGTGCGCCGACCTTTCGAACGCCGCGCGAAGCCGAACCTCCTCCAGCGCGAGGGCGTCGTGGAAGTGGACTGGAAGGACGTGACGCTGCTGCGCAAGTTCATCTCCGACCGCGGGAAGATCCGCTCCCGCCGGGTCACCGGGCTGACCTCGCAGGAGCAGCGCGACGTCGCGAAGGCGATCAAGAACGCCCGCGAGATGGCGCTGCTGCCCTATCACCACAAATAGGGCGTTCCGGTCGATCACCGTGCGATACCGGTCACCCTGAGCCCGGGTGACCGGTATCGCCGGTGCAGCATTGACCGCGATGAAGACCCCTGGACACACCCCCAACCTGACCGATTCCGCCCCCGCCGCCGGGCTCTACGACGTGATCAACCGACGTCGGGACGTCCGCGGCGAGTTCTCCGGAGCGGAACTGCCCGAGCCGGTGCTGCGCCGGGTGCTCACCGCCGCCCACACGGCTCCCAGCGTGGGGCTCTCCCAGCCGTGGGACTTCATCCTGGTGCGCGACGCGGGCACCCGCCGCGCGTTCCGCGAGCACGTGCTGGCCGAGCGCAGCGTGTTCGCCAGCAAGCTGGAGGGCGAGCGCGCCGAGACCTTCAGCAAGATCAAGGTCGAGGGCATCGTGGAGTCCACCCTGGGCGTCGCCGTCACCTACGACCCGAACCGGGGCGCCCCCGAGGTGCTGGGCAGGCACGCCATCGCCGACGCCGGGCTGTACTCGGTGTGCCTGGCGATCCAGAACCTGTGGCTGGCCGCGACCGCCGAAGGCCTCGGGGTCGGCTGGGTCAGCTTCTACCGCGAGGAGTTCCTGCGCAGGCTGCTCGGTGTTCCCAGCGAGGTCAGGCCGGTGGCATGGTTGTGCCTGGGGCCCGTTCGCGAGCTCGCCGACACACCGGACCTGGAGCGGCACGGCTGGCGGCAGCGGATGCCGTTGGAGGACGTCCTCCACTACGAAGCGTACGGACGCGGTCGCAACCGGTAGCCTCGGAAAGGCCGCTCAGCCGAGCGGCCACGATGACGTGCTCACGACGAGGTCGCGGTGCAGTTGGAGGATCAACCGCTGGTCGGCCACATCCCGGCCCAGGATCGCCTGGTGAGGCACCTGCTCGACACGGGCGCCTTCGCCGGGGCCGACGCTGCCTTCGACGAGCTGCTCGCCGGTGGTTCGAACTACGTCGACGCCCGCTGGGTGCGCTCCGCCGTGCTGGTGCACCGCGCGATGCTGGCCTGGCGGCTCGGCCGCATCCCCCTCGCGCTGGAGCTGATCACCGAGGGCTGGACGGAGCTCGACACCCAGCCGCCGAGCGGCGGATCCGCCGCGCACACCGTGAGCATGCTGGGATTCCTGCTGGAGGGGATCGGGCGGCGCGGCCCGGCGATGGACCTGATGTCGCTGGCCGTGCAGATCGCCCGGGACTCCGGTGACCAGGAAGCGTTGGCGCACTGCCAGCTCCGCGAGGGGATCTCGCGGGTGTTCCGGGCCGCGAACCAGCCCGAGCAGGCGTCGCACCAGTTCGCCGCGGCCCGCGAGCTCTGCGAGGAGGCGCAGTCGCTGACCAAGCTGGGCGGCGTCAAGCGCACCGCCCTTGCCTGCCTGGCACGGTCGCTGGCGGGAATGGACGACTTGGAGGCGGCCGAACGCATCGCGCAGGAGTCGCTGGCCCTCGGCAACGACACTCCCGAGTACTACGGCGCCGCTATGGCGAACTGGGTGCTGGCGGTGATCCGGCGTGCGCAGGACGTCTTGACCGAGGCCCGCACGTTCGCCGCCCGCGCGTTGGAGAGCGCGGAGACCATCCAGGAGTCGTTCCTGATGATGCGCTTCTCCCGCGAGCTCGCCGAGATCTGCAGGCAGCTGGGCGATCCGGTCGGCGAGGCAGCAGCCCTGAGGCGAGCGGTCTCCGCCGCGGTGGCCGCCGTGGACATCCTCAAGGAGGGCCTCGGCCAGGCCTTGGAGCAGCGCAGGGTCGCCACCCAGGCGCAGCGGATGGCGATGGCCGCCCGCGAAGCCGCGCTGCGCGACCCGCTGACCGGACTGGCGAACCGGCTGGGCCTGGAACGCATGGCCCCGGTCCTGCTGGAGCGCACCGCCTCCGCCGGCCGCATCCCGTGGCTGGTCCTGCTCGACGTGGACTACTTCAAGGACGTCAACGACTTCGCCGGGCACACCGCGGGCGACGTGGTCCTCCAGGAGATCGCGAACCTGCTGCGCCGCGAATGCCGCGCGGGCGACCTGCTGTGCAGGTGGGCGGGCGACGAGTTCGTGGTCCTCCTGGTCGACGCCGCAGAGGACTCCCGCGAAGCCGGCCCTCGCGTCGCCGAACGCATCCGCTCCGCCGTCAACGCCCACGACTGGCGCCTGGTCCTGGGAAGACTGGAGAAGAAGCCCACCGTCAGCATCGGCGTCTCAGCAGGCCACCACGACCTCGACCAGCTCTTCGCCGCCGCAGACATAGGCCTGTACAAGGCCAAACGCGCAGGCAGGAACCGAGTCGAAACCGGCGAAGAAGACGAAGACCCGGACTGAGCACCACGTGCCCAACCCGAACAACCGTCCGGGTACTCTCCGATCAGGCCCCCGTAGCTCAGGGGATAGAGCACGGCTCTCCTAAAGCCGGTGTCGCAGGTTCGAATCCTGCCGGGGGCGCTTCCTTCTTGGCCATGGGGAACCTGTCCTGACCTGGCCACATCCTGGCCAGGACCGCTTCGTGCGTCAGTCACTGCAGCTCGTGTCTGCCGGGTCGGCCGATGGTTACGTGCAATGCGCGTGCGCGCGGATCAGCCTGCACCTGAGGAGTCACAGGGTCAGCGGAGAGCAGATTCCCGTTGCCCACTACAACTCCTTGATCGCAGCGCGGCAGGTCGACCGCGCAGACCGGATGGGCCCGGCGTGCTTAGCGCTTGTCCTTCTTGTCGCCCTCATCCCGATGTTGGGCCAGCTTCCGGTCGAGTCCTTCTCCGACATCGCGCCGGGACTGGCTGCGGCCGAGCTTCCGAATAACGAGGTACCACCCACCGAGCAAGAGGATGGTCACCACGAACGCGATCGACCGTGCACTTTCACGATCCCAGCCGTAGGAATCCGCGAGCGACAGGACGCTGAACAGCGGAGCAAGTGCTGTCACTAGGGCCCCTAGGACAACAACGCTCACGCGCACCGATTTGGGCACTGTCCACCTTCCGGAGGGAAAGGGCGTATTGCCGACTTCACCTGCGAACCATCCGCCCACCGCAGGGCCCCCTGCAGACGAGACGATCGGTCCGAACCCTCCGAGCGCGTCGAGAGGCATCGGCCGCTTTGGTACTGCAACGAGCGTTGGCTTGGGGCCTACGGCGAGTCTGGAGTAGTTGTCCATGCCAGCACCTGCGTGCTCGCCCTTTCCGCAGTCGTTGAGCCAGCGCCTCGTCGGGCGCGGCATCAATCGATTCCACACCATGTGGTCAGCGCATGTGGTCACTTCGGTGTTGTGAACGCGGACCACCGCGCGCAAGCCCAGCTTCGCGAGCATGTCACTCGCCGGCGAATGGGCCGTCGGTGCGGAATGCGTGTTGGGCGAAGCGTGCCGATCAGCTCGACGGTCGGGGCGCAGCACCGGCAAGCGGGTGCTCGAATTCTTCTGCGGACCCGTAAAGGGCTCCTCATCACTCACACGTGGCTCGTTTCTCGGCCGCCAGCACCGGGCACCGCGTGGACCAGCGGCTTCGCGGAGCCAGGGACAGGTTGGTCCTGGTAAGGGGCGACGGCCCGGAAGACCCTGTTCGTGAGAGCTCGACGTGACGAGGAGGGCAGTGATGAGCGAACGAACGACGGGGGCGACCGACAGCGCGGGCACCCCGCGGACCGTTGTCGTCACCGGAGGCAACAGCGGTCTCGGATATGCGTGCGCGCAGGTGATCCTCGGTTCCGGCGATGGGCCGTGGCACGTCGTGATCGCGTCCCGCGACGCAGCCCGCGCGCAGGCGGCCGTCGACGCGCTGGCCGCCGATGCCGCGGCGGGCAACTCGGTGGAGGCGATGGCGCTGGATCTGGCCTCACTGGCTTCGGTCCGATCCTTCGGAACCGAGCTGACGGGGCGGCTGAGAGCGGGCGAGCTGCCGGTGCTGCACGCCGTGGTCTGCAACGCGGGCGTGCAGATGGGGGCGAACGACGCGAGGACCGCTGATGGGTTCGAGTCCACGTTCGGGGTCAACCACCTGGGACACTTCGCCCTCGTCAACGAGCTGCTGCCGGCGCTGAAGGCACCTGCCCGCGTTGTCGTGGTCTCCAGCGACACCCACGACCCCGGGCCGAGAGGGCTGGCCCCCGCTTGGAACGACCCGCCTGCCCTCGCTCGCGGCGAGCTCGGGCAGGCGGCCGCGAAGGACAACGCCCTGACGCGGGGGCAGCGTCGCTACTGCACCTCGAAGCTGGCGAACATCTACTTCACCTACGCACTGGCCCGCAGGCTCCCCGAAGGCGTCACCGCCAACGCGTTCAACCCGGGGATGATGCTGGACACCGCGCTGGGACGCTCGATGCCCGCTCCGGTCCGGTTCGCGCTCGAACACGTCCTGCCCCGGTTCACCTGGCTCTTGCGCAGGGTCCTGACGGACAACATCCACACCGCCGAGGAGTCGGGCCGCGCGCTCGCTTGGGTCACCACCGCGCCCGAACTGGCAGGCACGACGGGCCGGTACTTCGACGGGCGCCGCGACGTTCGCTCGTCCGAGGAGTCGTACGACGCCGCACGCGCGGAGCAGCTCTGGGACGACAGCCTCGTCCTGACCGGCACCACCACCGCTCCCTGACGCAGCAGGAGGACGACGTGCAAGACCTCATGACCACTACCGCAGTGCCGACGTTCTCCGTGGCCGAGCGCGACCGCCGATGGGCTCTCGCCCGCGCACTCATGGAGCGCGAGGGCCTGGACGGGCTGGTCGTCTTCGGTGAGCACGAGGACGCAGGCCCGGCGTCGGTCGCCTACGACAGGTGGTTCACCAACGGCAGGGCGGGCACGACTGTCATCTTCCCCAGGACCGGCGAACCTGTCGTGCTCCTTCCTTCCGCGCAATACACCATGGATCACCTGGAGTCCTCGCGACGCGGCGACTCGGTGTGGATCCCACCTGAGAACCTGCGCGGATCCCGTGACTCAGGCGCCCTTTCGCGCGCTCTCGACGAGTTGGGGCTCGCCGAGAGCACCATCGGCGTCGTCGGGTTGGGGCCCCAGGTGCCGTGGCACCCGGAAGGTCTTGTCCCCTACCGACTCTGGAACAGCGTGCTGACGAACTTCCCGAAGGCGCAGTTCACCTCCGTGGACGTGGCGCTGGGCCTGCTGGTCAGCCGATTGAGCTCGGAGGAGATCGACGTCGTGCGCTACGCGGCGGACGTCGGCGACTCCATGGTGCGGGCCATGGTCGAGACGGCGGCACCAGGCGTCGGCGAGCACGAGGTGTTCGCAGCGGGCATGGCGGAGGGCTACCGGCGCGGCACGATCCCGCCCGCGATGCACTTCTGGTCCGGCGCAGACCCGGTGGCGACCGGCTGGCCCGCCTGGGGTTATCGCCCGCAGGCGCCTCGAGTACTCCAGGACGGCGACATCATCTACGCCGAAGTGTTCTCGCAGTGCGGCGGGCGAGAGGCTCAGAACCAGGTCACGATCGCCGTCGGCGACGTGCACGACGACTTCTACCGAGCCGGGGACGTCGCCCGCGCGGCGTACGACGCCGGCCTCGAGGAGTTGCGTCCCGGCCGCACGTGGGGCGAGGTCGTCGAGGCGGTGCACGCACCTCTCGACGCGGGCGGCGGTTCGATGTTCCTGATCGCGCTCCACTCGCTCAACCCGGGTCTGGTGGTGGGCCGTGGCCGCGGGGACATCGGCGCGCTTCCGGGCGCGCAGGCGTATCCGCCGGTGACTGATCACCCGGCTCTCATGCCCGACATGGAGCTCGCGCCAGGGATGAGCTTCGTCCTCGAACCGCAGTACGCCTTCGGACGCCACCTCGTCCACGTCGGCGGAACCGTGATCGTCACCGACGACGAACCCCTCGAGCTCAATCCGTACACGGCGCGGATCCTCCCGGCGCGAGGGACGGCCCGGCCCGTTCGGGAGCCCGCGGGCTGACGGCGCCCTGGCGCAGGATCCGGACACGTGCGGCGGACGGCCGTGGTGCGTCTGGGGTTTGGATACGCTCGGGGCATGACCACTGGGGAACATTTAGAAATGGCTGGTCAGCGGCGTGTTCTTGCCGGTTGGGGCAGGGCGGCTGGGACCGTTGCCGATGTTGTGGACGCGACTGACGTAGACGCCGTCGCTGAGGCCGTGCGGCGTGCGGGGGCGCGTGGCGTGATCGCTCGGGGGTTGGGCCGGTCTTACGGCGACCCGGCGCAGAACGCCGGGGGCTTGGTCGTGGACATGACCGCGCTGAACCGGATTCACCGGATCGATCAGCAGGACGCGGTCGTCGAGGTCGATGCCGGGGTGAGCCTGGACCAGCTGATGCGGGCCGTGCTGCCTCAGGGTCTCTGGGTGCCCGTGCTGCCCGGGACCCGGCAGGTGACCGTCGGCGGGGCGATCGCCAACGACATCCACGGCAAGAACCACCACAGCGCGGGCAGCTTCGGCAACCACGTGCTGTCGATGGATCTGCTCATGGCCAGCGGTGAAATCCGGACGCTGACCCCGGACGGTCCTGATGCGCAGCTGTTCTGGGCGACCGTCGGCGGGATCGGGTTGACCGGCGTCATCGTCCGCGCCCGGATGCGGTTGAAGCGGACCGAAAGCGCCTACTTCCTCGCCGATTACGACCGCACGCGCGATCTCGACGAGACGATGGAGCTGCTCACCGACGGTTCCGACGAGGCTTACGAGTACTCCGCGGCCGTTCCCGACACCATTTCCACGGGCAGCGGTCTCGGCAGGGCCACGTTCTCCCGCGGTTCGCTGGCGCGTCTGGAAGACCTGCCGCCGAAGCTGCGGCGCGATCCGCTGCGGCTCGACGCTCCGCAGCTGGCCACCTTGCCGGACGTCTTCCCGAACGGGATGGTCAACCGGCTGACCTCGCGGGTGGCCGGCGAGGTCGCGCACCGCATGTTCCCGAAGCACGCACGCGGCAAGATCGCGAACATCTCGCAGTTCCTGCACCCGCTGGACGTCCTCGGCGAGTGGAACCGGGCCTACGGACGAACCGGCGGTTTCCTCCAGTACCAGTTCTCCGTCCCCTACGGCGCCGAGCAGCAGATGGCGGATCTCGTGCGCACCATCGCGCACTCCGGGCACCGATCCTTCTTGAACGTCTTCAAGCGCATGGGCGAAGCCAGCCGGGCGCCTCTGTCGTGGCCGCACCCCGGTTACATGCTCAGCCTGGACTTCCCCATCAAGAACGGGCTGGACACGTTCTGCCGCCGGCTCGACGACATGGTGCTGGCCGCGGGCGGACGGTTGTACTTCGCGAAGGACTCGCGGACCACGCCGGAGATGATCCGGCAGATGTACCCCCGGCTCGACGAGTGGCGTCAGATCCGCGATTCCGCTGATCCTGACGGCATCTTCGCCTCCGACCTGTCCCGCCGCCTGGGCATCACCGCGGACTGACGAGCGGGCCACCAACCCCGGAAGAGGATTCGCGGGGTTGGTGGCCGGGACTACTTCGGGGCGATGCGGAGGATTCCGCTGACCGTGCCCTGGTAGAGGACGCGGTCCTGGGTGATCGTGCCGACCATCTGGAGGGTGTCGGCGAAGAAGCCGAAACCGGTCGGGTGCGAGTTGACCACCGCGCCGGTGTTCGGGTCGATCGCGACGTAGCGGAAGCCGCCCAGCCGGGTGCGCTCGCTGGTGTAGATGAGGCCGTCGCCGGCGAACCTCGGCACGGCTGCCGAGCGGACCTCGTTGGTCCAGCTGATGTCGCAGCCGTCGTCGCGGACGTCGACCTTGCTCATGCCGCCGGTGAACGGTGCCCACGCGGGGTCGCTGCTGCCCGCGCCCTCCGGCGTCGCCGGGTACGGGTAGCCGTAGGTGTTGGCGACGAACACGCTGCCGCCGACACCGATCGGCGAGTTCTCGGTGCCGTCGCTGACCGGGATCGAGCAGACCAGCGCGCCGCTCCCGGTCTTGTAGACGATCAGGTTCTCCTTCTCGGCCGCGTTGTCGGTGATGGCCAGGTACTCGGTGCCGGTGCGCGGACCGAAGAAGGTCGGGGTCGCGCCGGAGCCCCAGCTCAGCTGGCCCGGCTTGCGCGCGGGACCGCGGTCGTAGGGCTGGCGCCAGACCACGCGCGGAGCGTCCGTGCCGTCGAGCAGGTACTGCGCGTGGCTGGTGGTGACGGCGACGCCTTCCGGCGCGGTCGAGATGCTGTTGTCCACCCGCTCGCCCTCGGGCAGGCGCGTGGTGGCGACGGCACCCGTGCGCGGGTCGACGAAGCCGACCACCGCGTCACCCGTCGCGAACCACACGCGTCCCGCGAAGTCGGGCATCAGCGAGGTCACGCTGTCGCAGTGCGCGGAACCGCAGTGCTCCGAGACGACGTGGTCGAGCGGGGTGCGGTGCTCGACGAAGAGTCGCCAGGCCCCGTCCTCGCCGTTGCGGTCGTGCGCGATGCGCAGCAGGTCACCGTTGCCGTCGACCGCCACCATCCGGTCCCGCTCGTCGAGGTAGGCGTAGACGCCGCCGAGCAGCGATCCCTTCGGCAGGTCCAGCGACGCCACCGGCTCACCGGTCGCCGGGTCCAGCAAGAACGCCACCGGAGCCCGGCCGACGATCTTGGTGCACAACGCCTGCGGGAACCCGTCCCCGCCCTGCAGGACCGTGGGGCAGGCGGCGCCGAGCGGAATCCGGCGGCTCTCGACCGGACCGGTGCCCGGCCCGGCGAACGGCGTGGTGTCCGAGGACGCGCTGTCACCGTGCATCGTGGACAGACCGTTGGACCCGAGGGCGGGGTTCTGCGGCGGCGCGGGGGAAGCGGACGCCGGAACGGCCAGCACCGATCCGAGGAAGGCGGCTGCGGCGACGACACGAAGTGATCGGAAGAGCACGTACTGGACGGTAACCGAATCCCTTCGCCCGCCCAAAGGAATCTCACATGGTGCTACCGGGCGCGACGAAGGACCGCGGTGGTCAGGCTTCCCCGGCCGAGCTCCGGAACGCCGCGAGGACGATGTCATCCACGACGTGGGCCACGTAGTCGTCATCGATGGGTTGCCTGCGGATCATCTTGAGGGTCAGCGGGGAGGAGACAATCTCCTCGAAGAGACCCCGATCCACCGGGGCAGGAAGTTCCCCGCGCGCAACGGCTCGGCTGATGACCCGTTCCGGGAGCCGAGCGCCGCTCGGGGTCGTGCGCTCCAGCTCCTCGGCGATGCCGGCGTCATCGGGCCTGGCCTGCGTCACGCCGAGGGCCAAGCGGCCGTCGAAGCCGTTGAGCAGCGTGGCGAGCCTGCTCGCGTGCGCGATGAGGTCGCCGCGGAGGGAATCCGCCTCAGCGATCTCCGGGTAGCGCGGGACGTGATCGTTCAACGCCGCGACCAGCAGGTCGTGCTTGTCCTGCCAGCGGCGGTAGATGGTCGTCTTCGCCGTTCCCGCCTTGGCCGCGACACCCTCGATCGAGAACCCGGCGTAGCCGCGCTCAGCGAGCAGTTCGCGCGTCGCGGCGAGGATCGCCTGGTCCCGACCTGGGTCTCGTGGTCGTCCTGCCGTAAAAGTCCTTCCCAATTTCGCAGGTATTTGCACGTCACCCGGGTGAACGTCAAATACTTAAGAAATTGGGGACCACCTGGCGCACGGGCTGGACCGCTCCGAGTGTGCGAAGCCACCTCGGTGGCCGCGGAGCGCGGTGTCGTGCTTGCGCGCGCAGAACTGCGGCTGCCCGGCGAGGCAGAACTCGCAGCGCATGCACGAACCGGCGATCGCCCCGACCCCGACGTGATCGCCGACCGCGATCTGCGAGGTGTCGACGGCGTCCCCGGCAGCTTCCCACGACATCGACCGCCTCGTGGCCTGCCACCAGTGGATACGTGCTGATCCCGGCCTCGTTGCCGATCATCATGACGTCGGTGTGGCAGACCCCGCGGTGCGTGACGCGGACATCCACCTCCTCCGGGCCCAGCGGCTCGGAGTCGTAGGAGTACGACCTGAGCTCACCACCTGGCCGGTCCACCGCGAACGCTTCGACCCGCGCGCCGCCCTCCGATTTCGATACGCTTCCGTCGCGTATCGAAATGTGCCAGCAGTTAACCCGGTTCGCCAGGCTCGAACCCCTCAGACCGACGGGGTCGCCGGGTAGCGGGTGAGTCGGCGCAGCGCGTCCGCGACGTTCTCCCGGTGTTCCTGGAGGGCTTCGGCAGGAACGCCATCGGGCGTTGCCCTGGCCACCAGGTGGTCGGTGGCCTCGCGCAAGACCGCGCTCGTCGCCGCAGCTTGCATGCGAACTTCGAGGGTGTCGGCGGGCATGCCCATGCGCTCGGCGAGCACCTCCGCGAACGCGGGCTCGGCGCGCTCGCGCAGCACCAGGTAGAGGGCGCGCAGCGCGGGCTCGTCGTGGGTCATGCGGATGACGGCCAGGACGGCTTCGATGTCCTCACCCGCGTCGAGCACCGGCGTGTAGGCGGCGCGCAGGTGCTCGGGGAGTTCGAGCTCCGGAGGCCAGGTGCGCAGCACCGACTGGAAGGCGTCGATGGACTTCGACAGCAGCGGCTCCACGCAGCTCTCCTTGCTGCGGAACCAGCGCCACAGGGTGCGCTCGGAGATCCCGGCCGCGCGGGCGATCTGCTCTCCGGAAGTCCCGGCCACGCCGTGCGCCCGGAACAACCGCACGGCCTGACGGGAGATGTCGAGGCGCTGCTGCTGCCGCTGCTCGTCGCTGGCCGGCGGGCGGCCGCGGCGGGGCCGTTCAACCACTGAGACCTCCCTCAGCTAGGCCGGGATCGTGTTGACACATCGTAATCCGGGAAACATTATTGTCAGTGACTGCCAATTAAGTCTCCCGAGGAGAGCTATGAGTTCTGTCGCCGAGCGACCGCAGCTGCCCTTCGAAAGGCCGAACGTGCTCGACCTCGCCCCGCTGTACGAGGTGCTGCGCCGGGAGGCACCGGTCGCGCCGGTCACCACCCCGGCAGGCGACCCCGCATGGCTGGTCACGCGGTTCGAGGAAGTCCGGACGTTGTTGGGCGACAAGCGCTTCGGCCGCTCCCACCCCGAGCCGGAGCGGGCGTCGCGCGTCTCCACGGCCGCGGTGCAGAACGGTCCGACGGGCAACTATGAGACCGAGGAAGCCGACCACGCGCGGATGCGCCGCCTGCTGACTCCCGCGTTCTCGGCCAAGCGGATGCGCATGCTCACCGACCACGTGCAGGAGCTGGTGGACGGCTACATCGACCAGCTGATCGCCGCGCACGACGCCGGCGACACCGCCGACCTGCACTCGAACCTGGCCTTCCCGCTGCCGGTCGCGGTCATCTGCCAGCTGCTCGGCGTGCCGGAGAGCGACCGCGAGCACTTCCACTCGCTCTCCGAGCGGATGGCGACGCTGTCCACCGACGACGATCCGCTCCAGGCGCGCGAGGAGTTCAACTCCTACATGGTCGGGCTCACCGACATCAAGCGCGATGCCCTGGGCGAAGACGTGCTCTCGGATCTCGTGCGCGCTCAGGAGGAGGACGCGGATTACGACCACGACGAGATGATCCGGCTGTGCGTCGGACTGCTGTTCGCCGGCCACGAGACGACGGTCAACCGGATCGGACTCGGCGTGCTGTTCCTGCTCGCCCAGCCCGAGCGCTGGAAGGCGCTGACCGAGGACCCCGACGGCCGGGTCAACCGCACGGTCGAGGAGATCATGCGGCTGGGCGCCCCTGGCGATCTCGGGCTGCTGCGCTACGCGCACACCGACGTCGAGATCGCGGACGTGACGATCCGGCGCGGCGAAGCCGTCATCCTGTCGGTCAACTCGGCCAACCGCGATGAAACCGCTTACACCGACGCGGAATCCTTCGATCCCGACCGCGAGGAGCGCACCCACCTGGGCTTCGGGCACGGCGCGCACTTCTGCATCGGCGCCAGCCTCGCGCGCACCGAGCTGCGGATCGTGTTCAACACGCTCGCCAAGCGCCTCCCCGGGCTCGGCCTGAGCAAGGACATGGACGAGCTGGAGGTCCGCCCGACCATCACCGGCGGCGTCACCTCCCTGCCGGTGACCTGGTAAACGCCCTTCAGCGGTGGCGGTTCCGGCGGGAACCGCCACCGCTGCACCGTCACCGGCAGTCGGTGTTCTCCTCGGGCAGTTGCCCACCGACCAGGAAGTCGGTCGTGGTGTTGAACGCGCACGCGTTGTCGCCCAGCAGGTAGACGCCGTGGCCGCTGCCTTCGACGCTGACCAGGCGCGACCGGTCGCCGAACTTCTCGTCGAGGATCTCGGCGTTGCGATGCGGGGTCACCGGGTCGCGGCGGTTCTGCAGCACCAGGACGTTCGCCGGCCCCTGGTCGTCGATGGCGACCGGCGGTTCCGCCGGGTCTCCCCAGAACGCGCACGGGAAGATGTTCGCGCTCGCAGCGCCGTACATCGGGTAGCGCTCGCGGTCTTCGGCGACGGCGCGCTGGTAGGTGCCCACGTCCGAGGGCCAGTCCACGTCGTTGCAGGTCACTCCGAGGAACACCGACCACAGGTTGTCCGTGTCAGGGGCGGGGGCCGCCGCCGGCTGCGGCGCCTCCCCCTCCCCCTGCACCGACTGCCAGGTCTGCGCGGTCGACCCGTACGACACCTCCGCGTACAGGCCGGCGAACGTGGCCAGCCGGAAGACGCGTCCGTCGACGCCGTTCACCGGAGCCGCATCGAGGCGTTCCGCCGTCCGGAAGTAGGTCTCGCGCACCTCTTCCGGCGTGCGCCCCAGGCCGTAGACGTCGTGCCGCGCGGCCACCCACTTCGCGAAGTCCGGGAAGGTCTGCTCGAAGCCGAGGGCGTACCGGCGCAGCGCGTCGCGGTCGAGGTGGGTGTCGGCGAGGTTGCTGTCGACCACGATGCGGTCGGAGCGCTCGGGGAACATCGACGCGTAGGCCGAGCCGAGCGCCGAGCCGTAGGAGTAGCCGAGGTAGCTCGTCTTCTCCTCCCCCAGCGCCGCCCGGACGCTGTCCAGGTCGCGGGCCATGTTCGCGGTCGAGAGGTGCCGGAACCGCCCGTCGTCGTGCGCGGCGCACTGCTCGGCGATCCGCTTCGCGGACTCGGCCTGCTCGGCGACCGCGGCTTCGTCGACCGCGTAGGGCGGGATGTTGCCGAGGTAGTCCTGATCAGGGGTGAATCCGCAGCTCACCGGCGACGAGTGCCCGATGCCCCTGGTGTCCATGCCGATCACGTCGTAGCTGTCGAGGACGCTGGTGGGCATCCCGCGCGAGGCCAGGAAGTCCGGGAACGCCAGGCCGGATCCGCCCGGCCCGCCGGGGTTGAGCATCAGCACGCCCCGGCGCTTGGCCGGGTTCTTGCTGGCCAGCCGCGACACCATGAGCTCGATCTGCTCTCCGCCGGGATCGCTGTAGTTCAGCGGCACGGGGATCGTGGCGCACTCCAGCGCCACCGTTTCGGTCTTCACGTCCGCCGGGCACGGACCCCACGCGGGTCCCGGCTGCTGTGCCGTGGCGGTCGGTGCGACCACCGAGCTCGCCAGTCCGAGCATCGCGGCCACGACCGCTGCACGCCTTCGCTTCATCGTTCCCCATCTCTCCACCACCAAGGACGGAAGAATTCGAGCGCATGCCGTTGGGGCATGGTCAAGCCGCTTGACCGTGCCCCCAGGGCACGGTGTGCACTGGTGCGTGATGAGTTGGAGCACGCGTGAGCTGGCGGAGCTGGCCGGGACAACGGTGAAGACCGTTCGCCACTACCACGAGATCGGACTCCTGGAGGAGCCCGATCGGGCGGCGAACGGCTACAAGCGCTACCGCATCAAGCACTTGATCCGGCTGCTGCGGATCCGCAGGCTCACCGATCTGGGTGTGGCGCTGTCGGACGTCCCGGCGATCGAGTCCTCCGAGGAGTCCGCGGAGGAGACGCTGCGCTCGCTGGACGCCGAGCTGAAGGTGAGCATCGAGCGGCAGCAGCAGATGCGCGACGAGATCAAGCTGATCCTGGAGCACCGCAGCCGCCCGGACCTCCCGCAGGGCTACGACGGGGACGTGTCCGGGATGACGGAGATGGACCGAACCTGGATGATGCTCTACTCGCAGGTCTTCGACGACGACGCCCAGGCGTTGCTGCGCGAGTCGTCCGAGGACGAGAGATCCGACGCGCAGCGGGAGTTCGAGGCGCTGCCCGCTGACGCCGACGAGGAGACGCGGCAGCGGCTCGCGGAGGCCTACGCACCCCTGGTGCGCAGCCAGTTCGAGGCCGTTCCAGCCCTGGAGGACCTCGCGACGAGCGACGTTCCCGCCAACTCGGTCATCCTCCACGCGGTGGTGGAGCTCTACAACCCCGCTCAGCTGGACGTCCTGCAGCGCCTCAACGCCCTCCTGCAGATCTCGCCGCGCGACCAGGCCGGGGACGCGCCGGAGGGCTGACCGCCCGCAGGCGTCGGCCCGAGAACCGCAGCATTCACCCGAATCCTGCGGTGTCCCGAGTGCTGGTCGGTGCTACTCGCCCTTGGGCCGGCTGTCGAGGATCGCCGCTTCGTCCGGGGTCGGGGCGGTGCCGCCGAGGTGGGCGGGGAGCCACCAGCGCTCGTCCTCGGTGGCGGGCTTCTCGGGGTAGTCGGCCTGCAGGTCGTTCAGGATCGCCGACATGCGGGTGCGGAGGTCCTCGGTGAGCGCCTCCGGATCGTCCTGCTGCGTGGGCCAGAACGGCTCGCCCGCGTGGATGTGGATCGGCAGGTGCCGCTTGGTGAGCGTGCGCGGCTTGCCCTTCGTCCACAGCCGGTGCGTTCCCCACAGCGCCATGGGCACGACGGGGACTCCGGCTTCCGCCGCCATCCGGACCGCGCCGGACTTGATGGGCTTGACGGTGAACGACCGGCTGATGGTCGCCTCGGGGAACACGCCGACGACCTCGCCCGCGCGCAGCCTGCGCACGGCTTCGTCGTAAGAATCGCGGCCCGCCTCGCGGTCCACCGGGATGTGGTGCATCCCGCGCATCAGCGGCCCGGCGATCTTGTTGTCGAAGACCTCCTTCTTGGCCATGAAGCGCACCAGCCGCTTGGCGGGGTCGGCGCCGAGACCGCAGAAGATGAAGTCGAGGTAGCTGACGTGGTTGCAGGCGATCACCGCGCCTCCGGTGCGCGGGATGTGCTCTGTGCCTGTCACACGCAGCCGGTTGTCCAGCACGCGGAACATGGCCTTCGCCGCCAAGATGACGGGCGGATAGACGATTTCAGCCATTTGAGCAGGTTACGCAACCGTAGGTTGGCGCGGTGCACCCGTGCGTCAACAGTCACATTTCCCGAGGTCCCAGCACCGCTGGTCCATCAGTGCGCACACCGCCCGCTCAAGATCCTCTATTCGGGTACGGCCCCAGAATTCAGCCCCGCAGCACGGTGCTTCACGAGACCCTGCAAGGACTTGATCTTTCTGGACGAGTTCCGACGCCGGAGGCACCCACCATGATCGACAGGACTCAGACGAGCGATCGACCGAGCAGGCGGATCTTCACCGGCCTCGCGATCGCCGCAGGAGGCGGCGTGATCGCACTGCTCGTCGAGTACTTCGTGATCCAGGGATGGCTAGCCCCGGAGCCCGCGATCCAGTGGAAGAGCAACAACGCCCCCAAACCGGTCAACAGCGTCTCCGCTGAGGGCAAGGTCGAACACGTCGACGGGTGGCTCACCGTGACCGGGAATCTGACGGACAACGGCCACGACAACAAGGGAGTGCTGCTCATCTTCTCCACGAGAGGAGGCGACGGTGGCCGCGTGGCCAACACCGACGGCGCGAACCAGTCGGTCACCATCGACAAGGGCTATCCGGACACGGTCCCGAACATCGCCGTCCAGGAGTGCCTGACCCACCAGAAGAGGGCCATGGACGTGCTGGAATGCAGCGACCCGCTGGTGATCTGGCCCAAGCCCTAGCGCTCGCCGTAGATGGTTTCGCAGGGGATGCCGTCGGAGTCGTCGTCCATGTCCGAGGGCGACCCGAGCGAGTACCAGTAGCCGGTGACGTCGATGAACGACATACCTCGGGCTTGCAAGGTCGCGCAGTCGTGCGTACCGCCCTGAGTGGCCGACGAAACGTTCTTCTCGCCGTAGATGGTTTCGCAGGGGATGCCGTCGGAGTCGTCGTCCATGTCCGAGGGCGACCCGAGCCCGTACCAGTACTGGACGACCTGGTTGAAGTCCATGCCGGATCGCTGCAGGTCTTCGCAGTCGTGGGTGTTGTGCGCCTGGGCCGGCTGCGGCCTCCGGGGAGGTTCGGTCGAGGACGCGGGTGGTGGTGGTGCCGGCGGTGGCTGCTGCGGGGCGCCGGGCGGCACGATGTTGATGGTGCACCCGCCTGCGAAGGCCGCGAGCAGCACCGCGCCACCGAAGCTCCGAGCCTGCCGCCGTTCCACGAAAACCAGGATGAGCAGTTGCTGCGCCGCCCACCACGGGACAAAGCCCCTGGCCCTTCGGCCCTGCACATCGAGTGAGCTGCATCGCAGAGAGATTCCCTGAGCTTGCGATGACTCTTACCTGGATATATCTTCCTACGAAGAAACAGTTCAGGAAGAAAAATTCCGGACAGACACTTCGCACCGGCCGCAGAGGTCGCCCAGACCACTCAGAGGGGGGGTGGGCACGGCGTCGGTGCCGGCATGGGGATGCCTGGCACCGACGCCGTGTGGCGTGTCAGGGCCTGTCATCGCGTCACCGCTCACCGACCCGCGAGGTAAGTGCGGAACTCCTCCGGCGGGATCGGCCTCGAGAAGTAGAAGCCCTGGTAGGCATCGACCGACACGGCGCGCAGCAGCTGGTGCTGCGTGGCCGTCTCCACTCCCTCCGCGATGCACATCCGGCCCAGCGTGCGGCTGAGCTCGGTCATGACGCGGGCGATGCCGAGGTCGTCGGGGTCGGTCCCGACGCCGGAGACGAACATCCGGTCCAGCTTGATGATCTGGGCGGGCAGGTCCTTGAGCAGCGCCAGCGACGAGTAGCCCGTGCCGAAGTCGTCGACCGCGAACTGCACGCCGTCGGCGACCAGCTCGTTCATCTCCTGCAGCTGCTGGGGTTCGAGGCGCGCGAACACGGTTTCCACCATCTCCAGGACCAGATCGCCCGGCTCGGCCCCGGTTTCGCGGATCATTGCGCGCACGGAGTCGGCGAAGCCCGGCACCTCGGGCCGCAAGCCGGTCAGGTTCACCGACACCTTCACCCTCCCGCCGTCGGGACGCCGCCAGGACACCGCCTCTCGCAGCGCGGTGCGCAGGACGCAGGCGTCGAGCTCGACGAGCACGTCCCCGCGCGACGCGATTTCGAGCACCACGTCAGGAGTGAGCGGGCCGAGGTCGGGGTGGTTCCAGCGCAGCAGCGCCTCGGCGATCACGACCTGCCCCTCGTTGTCGACGACCGGCTGGTAGTGCAGCTCGATCTCGCCGCGGGCGAGGGTGTCGTGCAGGTGCTGCTCCAGCACGAGCTGGTCGGGGTCGGTCCCGGAGCGGACCTGTCCGCGCACCCGGGCGTCGAGCATCGCCGACTCGGCGGAGCGCAGCAGTTCCACCACATCGGCGTCCTGGTCCTCGACCGCCTTGACGCCGACCGCCGCTGAGACGTGAACCTGCCTGCGCCGCAGCGGAACGGTCATCCGGAACAGCCCGGAGACGTGCTCGGTGAGCGATTCGAGGTCGCGATCGCCTTCGACGTCCGTGCAGAGGATCACGAACTCGTCGCCGTAGAAGCGAGCGGCTTCGCAGCGCTCCGGGAGCTCGTCGAGCAGTCGCCGCGCGACCGCGGACAGCAGTTCGTCGCCCGCCTCGTGCCCGAGGGCGTCGTTGACCCGCTTGAAGTTGTGCAGGTCGCAGAACAGCACCGCGAGGCTCCCGGGCCCCATCACCGGCAGCAGCTCGGTGAGCCGTTCCCGGAAACCGCGCCGGTTGAGCAACCCGGTCAGCTCGTCGTGGGTCGCCTCGTGGCGCAGCGTCACGGCACGGGCGAGCTGTTCGGTGATGTCGTGGACGGTGATCATCCAGCTGCGGTCGCCGTCATCGCTCACCGACGCCGCGCTGTCCACCTGGCAGGACACCGGCGAACCGTCGGACCGCGCGAGCACCCGGTGCGGGACGAGCAGCGCACCGGTCGAGCGAGTGCCCCCGGTGACCAGCCCGCCTCCGGCGTCGCCGGGAGCGAGGACATCGACGTCGCGACGTCCCACCAGCTCGCTGACCCGGTATCCGAGCAGGTCGCACAGAGCCCCGTTGGCGTCGAGGAACCGCCCGTCGTCGTCGAGCAGCCCGATCGCCGACGGCGCCAGCTCGAACAGGTCGGCCATCCTGCGCTTGGTCCGCTCGACGCGGGCGGCGGTCTCGCTCTCGTTGCGCACCACCTTGATGAACCCGTCGAGCTCACCGTCAGGAGTGCGCTGCACGGCGATCACCACGTGCGCCCAGTACCGGCTGCCGTCCTTCCTGACTCGCCAGCCCCGGTCTATGAAGAACCCGTTGTCGGCCGCCTGCTGCAGCTCCCAGTCCGGGTAGCCCACGGCGACCTGCTCAGGCGGGTAGAACAGCGAGAAGTGGCGTCCGATGACCTCGGGGGACTCGTAGCCGCCGAGCCGGGCGGCCCCCGGGTTCCAACTGGCGACGTACCCCTCCGCGTCGAGGGCGAAGATCGCGTAGTCCCTCATGTCCTCGGCGGCGAGGATCTTCTGCGCACCCGCCTGCACCGCCCAGGGTTCGCTCTCGTTGTGGTCCATGGCCGACCCCGTCCCTAGCGTGCCCGCAACGTAAGACCAGGTAGGCGGTCCCAGCAAGCCAAGCAGCGAAAACGGCGGATCGGCCTCCGCACGCGGACGCCTACGCGGTCGGGACGGAGGCCTGGATGGCAGGGGTGAGCCAGCGGCGGAGGAACGCGCGGAGATCGTCACCGCTCCGGCCGGGCAGCGGGTCGTTGACGAACGACAGCAGCACGCGCAGCAGGAATTCGAGCAGTTCGGTGAACTCCTCGCCGGAGAGCCCCAGTTCGTCCCAGTCGACCTCGGTGCGCGAGAAGGCGACCCGGCAGGCGTCGAAGGCGCGCACCGAGGTGGCGCCGCGCGAGAAGGCGTCCGGCCTGCCCAGGTCGAGGAAGAGCCCGAGGTAGGGGTCCTGGGGGACCTGCTCGATGGAGTAGGCCATGGCTTCGACGATGACGTCCGCAGGATCGCGGCGGCCGACGAGCTGCGCGACCAGCCGTTCCAGGAAGCTGTTGAGCGCGGCGTAGCCGACCGCGATGAACAGCTCTTCGGTGCTCGGGAAGTAGCGGTAGACGGTCTGGCGGATGACTCCCAGCTCGCCCGCCACGTCCGAGAGGCTCGTCTTGCCCGGACCGTGCCGGTCGATGCACCGCATCGCCGCATCGATGATGCGGGCCTTGGCCTCCTCGCCGTCACGCGGCGGCGCACCGTTCCACGCCGGTCGTTTCATGACTCGAGTATGGCCGAGCGGACCTGCGACGCTGCCCATTGCCTCCTGACAATCATACATCTACGGTATGTCTGTATGACGCGCTTCGGCAAGCCGAACGTGATCAACCCCGCGATCCGCGAGGAGGCAACGGTGCCTGACCCAACGATCCCGGCCGGACTCGACTTCTCCGACCCTGGGCTGTGGGCCCAGCGGACCCCGGTCGACGAGTTCAACTCACTGCGCAGGACAGCGCCCGTCTGGTGGAACGCGCAGACCGACGGCATGGACGCGCCCTACGACGACGGCGGGTTCTGGGTCGTCACCAGGCACGCGGACATCCGGGAGATCTCCCGCGACGCGAAGCTCTACTCCTCCGAGGCCAACGGCGCGATCATCCGCTTCCCCGGCTACACCACGCCGGAGGCGTTCGAGGCGATCCGCACGATGCTGGTCAACATGGACCCGCCGAAGCACACCAAGATCCGCTCGATCATCAACAAGGGCTTCACCCCGCGCGCGGTGGAGAGCCTGCGCGCCGCGCTGACCGAACGCGCCCAGGACATCGTGACCGAGGCCCGCGAGCAGGGCGGAGGTGACTTCGTCGAGCAGGTCGCCTGCGAGCTCCCGCTGCAGGCCATCGCCGAGCTGCTCGGCGTGCCGCAGGACGACCGCAAGAACCTCTTCGACTGGTCCAACCAGATGCTCAACTTCGACGACCCGGAGTTCGGCGACCCGGTGGCCGCGGCCGCCGAAGTGCTCGGCTACGCGATGACCATGGCCGAGGAGAAGCGCGCCTGCCCGATGGACGACATCGTGTCCAAGCTGGTCGCGGCCGACGTCGACGGCCAGTCCCTGAGCTCCGACGAGTTCGGGTTCTTCGTGATCCTGCTGGCGGTCGCGGGCAACGAGACCACCCGCAACGCCACGACGCACGGCATGAAGGCCTTCGTGGACAACCCCGACCAGTGGGAGATCTACCGGGAGCGGCGTCCCGCCACGGCTCCCGACGAGATCGTCCGGTGGGCCACCCCGGTGACCTCGTTCCAGCGCACCGCCACCGAGGACGTCGAGATCAGCGGCCAGCTCATCCGCGAGGGCGAGCGGATCGGGCTGTTCTACAGCTCGGCGAACTTCGACGAGGACGTCTTCTCCGACCCGTTCCGCTTCGACGTCTTGCGAGACCCCAACCCGCACTTGGGATTCGGCGGCACCGGAGCGCACTACTGCGTGGGCGCGAACCTCGCCAGGCTGCAGCTGGACCTGATCTTCAACGCCATCGCCGACGTGCTGCCGAACCTGCGGCAGGTCGCCGAGCCCGAACGGCTGCGATCCAGCTTCATCAACGGCATCAAGCACTGGCAAGTCAGCTACGAGTAGAAGGATTCCGCATGGCAATCGTGAAGTCGCAGCCGGCCGCGGAAGACGGGCGGCGGCGTCTCTCCCTGAGCAATCCGGTGGACCGCCATCACGTCGGTGACCTGGAGGTCAGCACCAAGGCCGAGGTCGACGCAGCGATCGAGCGCGCCCGCAAGGCCCAGGACGAGTGGGCGGCGCGACCGGTCTCCGAGCGCGCCCGGATCCTGCGCAACGCGGTCGACGTGCTGGTGCGGCGGCGCGACGAGATCGTCGAGCAGGTTCGCGCCGAGACGGGCAAGCCCCGCGCCGAAGCGCTGACGATCGAGGTCGTCCCGGCCTGCGACTTCGTCAACTTCTGGTGCAAGCGCGCGCCGAAGTCGCTGCGCGACGAGAAGCGCAGGCTGCACGGCTACCTGCTGCCGATGAAGAAGCTGCGCATCAAGTACCAGCCCCTGGGCGTCGTCGGCGTGATCACGCCGTGGAACGCGCCGTTCGTGCTGTCGCTGAACCCCGTCGTGCAGGCGCTGCTGGCGGGGAACTCGGTGGTGCTCAAGCCTTCCGAGGTCACCCCGCGTTCCGGTGAGCTCGCGGTGAAGGTGCTGCACGAAGCTGGTGTGCCGACCGACGTGCTGCAGTGCGTGCACGGCGACGGCGAGACCGGTGCGGCGCTGGTGGACGGGGCTGTTGACAAGATCTCCTTCACCGGCAGCGTCAAGACCGGCCGCGCGATCGCCTCGGCCTGCGCGAAGAAGCTCACGCCCTACACCCTGGAGCTCGGCGGCAAGGACGCGATGATCGTCTGCGACGACGCCGACCTGGAGCGCGCCGCTTCGGGGGCCGCGTACCTGTCGATGTTCAACTCCGGCCAGGTGTGCCTGAGCGTCGAGCGGATCTACGTCGTGGAGTCGGTGGCCGACGAGTTCGTCCGGTTGCTGCAGGAGAAGGTCTCGAAGCTGCGCTACGGCTCCGAGGACGGCGACGTGGGCCCGCTGTTCTTCGACGGCCAGATGGACGTCGTCAGCAGCCACCTGGAGGACGCGAAGGCCAAGGGAGCCCAGGTGCTGGTCGGCGGGTCCCGCGCGGACGGCGAGGGCCTGTTCTTCCAGCCCACGGTGGTCGTCAACGCCACCCACGAGATGGAGCTGATGACCGAGGAGACCTTCGGCCCGGTCGCCACGGTGATGCGGGTCCGCGACGAGGACGAAGCGATCCGGCGCGCCAACGACTGCCAGTACGGGCTGGGCGGAAGCGTTTTCACGAAGGACGCGGCGAAAGCCGAACGCATCGGCGGACAGCTCAAGACCGGTTCGGTCGTGCACAACGACGCCGCGGTCATCTACGGCGTCCCGGAAGCACCCTTCGGCGGGCGCAAGGACAGCGGTATCGGGCAGGTCAACGGCCCGGACTCGCTGCGCGGTTTCACCCACGCGCAGCCGATCCTGCTCACTCGCGGGAAGTCGAACAACGAGAGCGTCTGGTACCCCTACACCGACAAGACGATCCGCAACGTCGACGGCCTGATCCAGTACGGATTCGGCAACAAGTTCATCCGCAAGCTGCTGTCCTGAGGCACCCCTGCGCGATCACCGCCGCGATCGAAGTCCCGGTCGCGGCGGTGATCGCGTCAGGGCTTCCGGCCCATCGACACGACGTTGGTGAACATCCACGCGCGAAACCGGGGATCGAGCACCACGTCCCGGAACCTCGCGAGTTCCGCTGCGGTGATCCCCTCGGCGAGCAGCCGGGTTTCCAGCTGGTCGATGTAGCAGCGGAAGAGCCGGCCGCCCGCGTCGCCACCGGTGAAGGTCTGCTCGAACCGCCGGCTGCGCACCTCGGCGAGCCCGGCCGCCACGAGCTGGGAGTCGACCTCCTCGGCCCACGTGTAGGAGATCCCGCTGGCGACTCCGATCCGGTTGCAGCACATCCCCACGACCTCGTTGAACAGCTCGCCGTCTCCGGGCTCGGTCTCGGCGACGACCTGCAGCGGCGGCCCGATGAACTCGCTGTCCACCAACCATCCGCCAGGTTTCAATGAATCGATGAGCTGCCGCAAGACCTCCTCCCGCTCCGACAGGTGCAGGAGCACCATCCGCACGTGGATGAGGTCGAAGGGCCCGCCGGGCGCGCCGTCCCGGATGTCGTGGCGGCGGACCTCCAGGCCGGGCCGCGACCGGATGTGGTCGGGGTGCAGGTCGACGGCGACGACGTCGCCCGTGCGCTCCGCGAGCCAGTTCGCGACGGTCCCCAGCCCCGACCCGACGTCCAGGCACCGCCATCCGGGCTGGGCGATCTCCCCGAGCACCCGGGTGGAGTCGTCGTCGAGCAGTTCGGACAGGCAGATCAGCTGCTCGAGCCCCAGGTCACCGGCCGAGGTCAGCAGGTACTTCGACTTCGCACTCGTCATGCCGCGATGCTGAGCTCAGGTTCTTTCGCATCGCTTTCAGATCATCCGGGCACGCACATGACAGCGGGGGTGGGAGTTCCGGCTGGAACTCCCACCCCCGCGGCACGAGATCACCAGGCCGGACGGGTTCCCGGAACACGTCGGCGCCGGAACTGCCGCGACGGGACGACGCGAGCTCGGTCGACCGCCAGGGCGAAGATCAGCGCCCCGGCCACCAGCCAGGCCACCAGCTGCAGCACCCCGCCGGCGGCACCGCCGCTCCCGGTGACGATGGCCGAGAGCGCTTGCACCGCGCCCTGCGTCGGCAGCAGACCGCTGATGTCGCGGAGGAATCCGGGCACCGTCGAGACCACCCCGGTGGCGGCGGCCAGCACGAGCACCGCGATCGAGATGATCCGCCCGACGCTGCCGAACACCGCGATCAGCGCCTGGTTGACCACCACGAACGCCAGCGCCGCCAGCAGCGTCACGCCCGTGAACGCCGCCCAACCGCCGAACCCGAGTCCGAGGAACGGCGCCAGGACCGTGCTCACCAGCACGGATCCGATCCCGGCCACGGCGGCTCCGGGAAGCACCGAGCCGAACACCAGGTTCCAGGTGGAGCGGCGCGAGGTCGCGGCATCGGCCGGAACCGCCCGGGTCACCGCGTAGACGCCCATCGCCGCGGTCCAGAACGCGACGGCCACCAGCAGCGCGATCAGCGACTTGCCGAAGCCCGGTAGGTTCGACTCCAGCGCGGCGGGGCTGGAGGCCACCGTCTTGAGGTGCTCGCGCTCCTCGTCGGAGTAGCTGGGGAGCTTGTCGCCCGCGGGCGCGATCTGGTCCGCGAACTGGCGGTTGCCGTCGGCGACCTGCCTGCTGCCGTCGGCCAGCGCCTGCACACCGGTGCCGAGCTGCTGCGAGGCGCCGTTGAACTGGTTGAGCCCGTCGGAGAGCTGCCGCGCTCCCCCGGAGAGCTGCTGCGCACCGCCGTCGAGCTGCTGCCCGCCCTGGGCGAGCTGGCCGATGCCCGCGACGAGCTCGCCGGACTTGTCGGCGAGCATCTGGTTGCCGTTGGCGACCTGCTCGGATCCGTAGGCCAGTCCCTGCATCCCGTCGCGGAGGTCGCGAGCGGGCTTCTGGATCTGCTCCTTGACCGAGTCCAGCGCGCCCTGCTGCTGGCTGAGCCGCTCGACCTCGTCGCGCAGCTTGGAGCACAGGTCGATGGTCGCGCCTTCCGGCGGGCACTGGTCGACGATCTTCTGCAGCCCGTCGAGCGAGCTGGACTCGCTGGGGATCTTGTCGGTGACGGTCAGGATCTGGTCGGCCAGCGGCGTGAAGGTGTTGGCCATCTGCCGGTTTCCGGCCGCGACCTGCTTCGCGCCGTCGGCCAGCTGCTGGGTCTGCGCCGGCATCTGCTGGATCTGCTGGTGCAGCTGCGTCAGGCCACCGGAGAGCTGCGAGACACCGCCCGCGAGCTGCTCGGTGCCGCCCGCCAGCTGGTTCCCGCCGTCGGCGAGCTGACCGGTGCCGCCGGTCAGCTGACCGACACCGGTGGAGAGCTGACCGACGCCGTCGGCGAGCTGGCCGCTGCCGTCGGCGAGCTTGTTCGCGCCGTCGGCAGCCGTGCCGAGCTGGTCGTGCATCTCGGTGAAGCCGCCGTAGAAGCCGTCGAGCAGCTGCTCGAGGATCTGCTTGTTGAACACCGACACGCTGTCCCGGGCCGCGGCCGAGACGGCGGCGGCGTCGGCGGGCGCTGCCGCGGGCGAGGTCTTCACCTGGATGCCGGCGCGGGTGGCGTCCAGCGGCTCACCGGTCATGGCCGAGGCGGCGTTCTGGGAGAACCGCGGCGGGATGATCACCGCGGCCGAGAAGCGGCCTTCGCTCAGGCCCTCCTCGGCGTCATCGGTGTCGGTCATCTCCCACGAGTAGCCGGAATCGGTGCTGTTGACCAGCTTCGCGGCCATCTCGCGGCCGAGCGGGGCCATCTGGCCGTTGATCGTCGCGGGTTCGTCGTTGTTGACCACGGCGACCTTGGCAGCGCCGTGCTCGGACATCGGTGCCCAGAAGGCCCAGGCCAGCACACCGACGATGAGCACCGGCACGAGCACCAAGCCGGTCCAGGTGCGCCACCCGACCGAGCCGCCTGCGCGCCTGCTCGCGTTCGTGAACGGGTTCAGCATTTCCCTCAAACCTCCAGGAGGCGGCCGGCGAACGCGGGGGCGTCGGGGTGCGCGGACAGCCGCATCGTGCTCAGCCGGTGCTCCGGCAGGAGGCCGGAGACCAAGCTCGGGTTCTGGTGGGTGACCACGAACGAAACCGGGTCACCATCCGATGTGGACGCTCGTGCCAACAGCGATGAGATCTCGCGCCGCTGCGCGTTGTCCGCGACGGCGTCGAGTTCGTCGATGAGCACCAGCCGCACGCCGTCGGCCAGGGCCGCGGCGATCTCGGAGGCGGGTGCGACGCTCTCCCGGCAGCGCACGAGCGCGGTGCCCGAGCGGACGGCGCGGGCGCGGGTCGGCAGCAGGTGACCCAGCACCCGCACGTCGCCCTGCACTCCCGTGATCCGGCCACCGAGAGCGTGCAGCAGAGCCGAGGACAGGTCGTCGTCATCGCCCTGGACCGCCAGCACGCCACCCGGGCGCAGACCGATCCGCACGCCTTCGAAGATCGGCTCGTCGCGGTCGTCGAGCACGCTGAAGCCCCGTGCGCTGACGATCTCGTCGTTGCCAGGCCAGTTGGCGAGCTTGATCTCGTGCTCCAGCGCTTCGCCCTCGACGTCGAGCGCGGGCAGCTTGCGCGACAGCCACTTCGGCAGCCACCAGGCCCGGTCGCCGAGCAGCGCCATCACCGCGGGCACGAGCGTCATGCGCACGATGAAGGCGTCGACGAACACGCCGACGGCGAGCCCGAAGGCGATGGGCTTGATGTTGGAGTCGCCGTGCGGGACGAACGCGGCGAACACCGAGATCATGATGACCGCGGCGGCCACGACGACCGGGGAGACGTTGGAGAAGCCGGCTTCGATGGCGCGCTTGGCGTCGCGGTTGTGCGTGTAGTCCTCGCGCATCCGGGACACGAGGAAGACCTCGTAGTCCATGGCCAGGCCGAACAGGATCGCCATCAGCAGCAGCGGCAGGAAGCTGATCACGCCGCCGACGTGGGTGATGTTGAGCAGTCCGGCCAGGTGGCCCTGGTTGAACACGAACGCCGTGGCGCCGAAGGTCGCGCCGACCGAGAGCAGATATCCCAGCGCCGCCTTGATCGGCACCCACACCGAGCGGAACACCATCGCCAGCAGCACCAGCGTCAGGCCGACGACGATGACGCCGAAGGGCAGCAGCGCGTCGCTGAGCTTCTCCGACAGGTCGATGCCGATGGCGGTCATACCGGTGACGGCGATGCCCGCGCCGTAGGTCTGCTCGAAGTGTGGGCTGAGGTCGCGCAGCCGGTGCACCAGGTCCTCGGTCTCCTGCGATTCACCGCTGGAGGTGGGAACGACCTGGATGATGCCGGTGTCGATCGTCTCGTTCGGGCTGGCCATCGGCACCGCGGCGACGCCGGGCAGCTTCCGGATCTCGTCGGCCATGCCGTTGACCTGGCCGAGCGGGTCCTTGGTGCCGATGACGTCGGTGGTGACGATCAGCGGCGAGTTGTAGCCGGGTCCGAACTGCTCGGCGACGGCGTCGTAGGTGTCGCGCGCCGGAGTTCCCACGGCCTGCGCACCGGCGTCGGGCACCGAGAGCCGCAGGTCGGCGGCAGGCAGCGTGCAGACGCCGAGCCCGAGGATGACGACCACGATGGTCAGCAGCGGTGCCTTGGTCACCGCGCGGACCCAGCGGAGGCTGAACTTGGTGCGCGGGCGGGCGCGGGTGGTGCGCTTGGCGCGGGCCGCCTTGGGGCGCAGCCGCTCACCGGCGAAGCTGAGCAGCGCCGGGATGATCGTCAGCGATGCCGCGACGCCGACCGCGATCGACACACCGGCGAGGATGCCCATGACGGTCAGGAACGGGATTCCGGGAACTGCCAGCGCCAGCAGCGCGATGATCACCGTGACACCCGCGAAGATCACCGCGGAACCGGCGGTGGCCACCGAGCGCGCGATCGATTCGGGGACGGAGAGCCCTTCGCCGAGCTGTTCTCGGTGTCTGGACACGATGAACAACGAGTAGTCGATGCCCACCGCGAGCCCGAGCATCAGGCCGAGCATCGGGGCGGCCGAGGAGACGGTGACGAAGGCGGTCGACAGCAGCACGATGGTCATCGACACGCCGACGCCGACGAGCGCGGTGATCAACGGCATCACCGCTCCCACCAGCGACCGCAGCATCAGCAGCAGCACGAGCAGCGCCACGATCACGCCGACCGCCTCGGTCGCGCCGACCGCGGGCATGTTGACCGCGAAGATCGAGCCGCCGGCGTGAACCTCGCTGCCGGGCCCGAGCTGGCGCTCCAGCGTGTCGGCTTCGGAGAGGAGGCTGCTCTTGACGGCTTCCGGGACCGAGGTGGGCGCGAAGCTGAGCTGCACGGTGATCAGCGCGGTGTCGCCGTCCGGGGAGACCTGGTTCTTGACCATGTCGGACAGCGGGTTCATCACCGCTGTCACGCCCTCCTGGCCTTCGACCCGGTCGATCACGGCCTCGATGGCCTCGCGTCCCTGCGGCGAGTCGATCCGCTCACCGGGCGCGGTGGTGGCGACCAGCTGAGCGCTCGAACCACTCATCTGGGGGAAAACGTTGTTGAGGTGGTCGAGCGTGTCCTGCGACTCGGAGCCGGGGATCGCAAGCTCGGTCTCCATGCCCTGCTGGAAGAGGGCAGCACCCGTGCCCAGCACCGCGAGCAGGGCTAACCACGCGACCAGCACCCAGGCTCGGCCGCGGACCACTGCCCGCCCCAGCCGGTAAAGCAACGAAGACAAGGGGAACACTCCCGGTATTTCGATACACGGTGTATGCGATACAGACTGTATATTTCCCGAGATCCACGTAGCTCGTGCCCGCAGGCAACTGTGAGGCGAAACACCGCAGGAGAATCCCGGTCATGACCGACCAACCGCGCCAACGGGAAACACGGCGACGGGCGCAGACGCGTCGACGCTTGATCGACGCCGCGCGCGAGGTGTTCTCCGAGCACAGCATTCGCGACACCCCCGTGGAGCTGATCTGCGAGACGGCGGGCTTCAGCCGCGGAGCGTTCTACTCGAACTTCGACACCAAGGAGGACCTGTTCCTCGCGGTGTACGAGGAGGAGATGAGCCTGCGCGTCCAGAAGACCCGCGCGATCGTCGACGACGTGCTCGTCGCGGGCGTCGCCGACCGCGGGTCGCTGCACGAGGCGATCGTCAAGGTCGGCACGGCCTGCGCGGAGTCGCTGATCGCCGATCAGAACTGGTACATGCTGGTCACCGAGTTCCGCGCGCACGCCCTGCGGCATCCGCACCTGCGCAAGCGGGCCGGCGAGTCGCTGGAGAACCTCACCGATTCGATCGCCGAGCTGCTGCACGAGGCGCTCGACCGGCTCAACCTCCGCCTGGTCGTCGACACCCGGGACGCGGTCCGCGCCCTGACCTCGGTGTACGAGGCGCAGCTGGAGCACGCCGCCTTCAGCGACCCCTCGTCGTCGACGACGAAACCGCTGTTCACGCAGATCTTCCCGAGGATGGTGGAGTCCTTCATCGAGCCCGCGGATTCTGCCGACTGATCGGCGGATTACGCATCCTTCCTCTTCATAACCTAAAATGAGAACTGATGCAGGAAGATATGTATTCGGTAGAGCAGGTCGCGGCACTCCTCGGCCTGCACGTCCGCACGGTTCGCAGCTACATCCGCTCGGGCAGGCTCCACGCCGTCCGCATCGGCAAGCAGTACCGGATCTCCAAGTCCGACCTGGAGCAGCTCACCGGCAGACCCACCGAGACCGCCCACACCGCTGGCGCTGTGGAGGTTTCCAGCATCGTCCAGATCGACGGCGTGGACCGCTCGGCGGCCGACCGCCTCGGCACCCTGGTCCTGGCCGGCGTCGGCGCGGACCGCACCCTGCGCGTGCAGACCATCCACGACGAGGACCGCAAGCGCCTCAAGATCATCGTAGTCGGTGAGCTCGCCGAGACCGCAGAGGTCCTGCAGCTCCTCGACTCCGTCCTCAACAGCGAAAGCGGCCTCTTCACAACGGAGTAACCACCCCGCTCGGACGCAGGCATCACCCCGGCGCACCAACTCCCAGTTTTAGTCATAACTGAGCCGACATTTCGGACATGATCATGGCTCAGTTATGACTAAAACTGGGATTTTTCCGCCACGCCCGCAAGCACCGCACCCGAAACCCCCGGTGCACCCACCCGATCCCGGCTAGCTTGAGTGTCCCGTCCGGCCGACTTGCGCTTCGGCTTCGCTGGTTTGGGCGGAACCGAGGGGAGGCTGCGTGATCCTGCCGAAAGTCCGAGATCCTCGACTGATCACCGTTCGCCGCGGCGGAACGCTCACCGACGCCGACCACCACCTGATCGCGCTGTGGGCCGCGACCTGCGCGGAACACGTCCTGCACCTCGTCGAGCACGCCGAGCCCTCGGATCCGCGTCCGCGCCAGGCGATCGAGCAGATCCGCGCCTGGACCCGAGGTGAGATCCGGATGTGGGACGCGCGCTCGGCGGGCGGCCACGCGATGGCAGCGGCCCGCCCGCTCACCGGAGCGCCGCGCTTCGCGGCGTTCGCCGCACGTCAGGCGGCAGTGGTGGCCCACGTCGCCGAGCACGACCTCGGCGCGGCCGCCTACGCCATCAAAGCCGTTCAGGCGACCGAGGGTTCCGCGGCCGGGCACGCCGAATGCCGCTGGCAGCGCGCCCAACTCCCCGACGCGATCCGGGACCTGGTCCTGGAGGACCAGCAGCGCCGCAACGAGATCTGCTGGTCAGTGTTCGACTGATGCCGGCCGGGGCAGGCAGGCGAAGAGGATCGCTCCCGGTCGCGGCGTATCCGGGTGCAGCAGGTGCTCCGACTCCACGGTGAAGCCCGCTTCCCGAAGCCAGCCGGCCATGCGGGACGGTTCCCGGAGGCATCCGTAGACGGGTTCGGGCAGGTCATCACGGATCCGGGCTTCCCGCCCGTCACCGACGTGGAACCCCACGGCCAGCACTCCGCCCGGCTTGAGAACCCGGCGGAACTCGGCGAGAACTCCCGGTACCGCCTCGTCCGGGATGTGGATCAGCGACCACCACGCGATCACACCGGCCAGGGATTCGTCGTCGATCTCGAGGTCCGTCATCGACCCGACCTCGAACCGCGCATCGGGATGTTCCCGTCGAGCGATCTCGATCATCTCGGGGGACAGGTCGACACCGAACGAGTCCACCCCCAGCTCCCGCAGCAGCCCGGTCGTGTGCCCCGGCCCGCACCCCACATCGGCGACCGGTCCTCCCCCGGTCGCCCGGACCAGGTCGGCGAACAGCACGACCCCAGCCCGCACGTGAACCAGCCTGTCGAGCAAACCCCGAGTCTCCTCGGCGTACCCGGCCGCAATCGAGTCGTACGCCTCCCGAACTTCCCCCAACCAACTCATCGGCAGCCCTCCGGTCCCCGATGGTGCCCCTGCCCTGCCGGTCGGCCACTCGATCAGTCGAGGCAGAACTCGTTGCCCTCGATGTCCTGCATCACCTGGCACGACTCGTTGAACTCGTCGGCGACCAGGAGCACGCCTCGGGTGGCCCCGATCGCTTCCAACCGCGAGCACTCGGCCTCCAGCGCGGCGAGCCGCTCCTCCCCCACGAGCCCGGCCCCGGCCCGCACGTCGAGATGCACCCGGTTCTTCACGACCTTGCCTTCGGGAACGCGCTGGAAGAACAACCGAGGCCCAACCCCGTCAGGATCCACGCACCCGAAAGCCGCCCCCTGACGCTCAGGCGGCAGAGACCGGTCGAACGCTTCCCAGGACTCGAACCCCGGAGGCGGGGGTGGCACGACGTACCCCAGCACCTCGCACCAGAACCGAGCCACCCGCTCGGGCTCCGCGCAGTCGAAGGTGACCTGAACCTGCTTGACCGACCCCATCAGTCCACCGTAGCGGCCCGACGTCCCGCAGTCCCCGCATTTTTCGACCAGCGCTCGTTCACGACGCGGGCCCCTCAGCAGCATCGAACGCGGGCGCGAGCGGAGCCAGCGCCGCACGGATCCGGTCGGCCAGCGAGCCGGACGGCACGACCAGCCCCGCGCCGGAATCCCCTGCGTTCCCGGCCTGCTGAAGCCAGTCCTCCAACGCGATGCGCACCGCTGCGGCCACGCTCGCCGCGAGAACGCGGGCCGCGTGCGATCCGGTGTCGGCCAGCCGTTCGGCGATCGCCGGCGCGAGAGCGGGCTCGACGTCGGCGGCGGCGCCGAGGAACGCGTCCCGCAACGCGGTCCGGGTGGTGATCAGCAACAACGCCTCGTGCTGGCCCTCACCGGTGTTCGCGTACTGCTCGACGACGGCCTCGGCGACGGCGTCGGCCAGCCGCACGTCTGCGGACCGCGCCGCGACCGCCGCCGCGACCCGCGCCTCGCGGTCCGCGGTCACGGCGGCGACGATCGCCTGCTCGCGGCTGGCGAAGTAGTTGTTGTAGGTGCGCGGTGAGACCCCGGCCGCCTCGGCGATGTCCTCGACCCGCACCTGATCGGGCCCGCGCTCCAAGGCCAGCCGCAGCGCCGCCTCGCGCAGCGCCTGGCGCGTGGCCTGCTTCTTCCGCTCCCGCAGCCCTGGTGAGGTCGTCACGGCGTCAGCGTTTCACACGAGATGCGTGCACGCAAACTTGCGTGCACGCAATTTCAATGCCAGTCTCGACTGAACCGAGGCCGACAGCGAGGACGTCACCATGCGAGCACGAGGAATGACCTACGACACCGGATTCGTCGTGCACGGCACGACCTCCCTCCCGGACTCCGACCTCGCGGTGGTCCGGCGCGAGCTCGCCATCATCCGGGACGACCTGCACTGCAACGCGATTCAGATCATCGGCGGCGACCCGGACCGACTGGAGCTGGCCGCCGACGCCGCCGCCGAGCTCGGTCTGGAGGTCTGGTTCTCGCCCTATCCGCTGGAACTGGAGCCGGCGCAGATCCTGGAGCTCTTCCGCGACTGCGCCGAGCGAGCGGAACGGCTCAGGCAGCGGGGTGCGGCGGTCGTGTTCGTCGCGGGGGTCGAGCTGAGCGTGATGAACCACGGGTTCCTTCCGGGCGAGAGCCAGGAGGAGCGCGTCGCACAGCTGATGAGCGACCCAGCCGAGGCCATGCGCGATCTCGGGGTGCGTCTCAACGCGTTCCTCCGCGATGCCGCAGCGGCGATCCGCGAGCGCTTCCGGGGCGAGCTCACCTACGCGTCCATCCAGTTCGAGCAGGTCGACTGGACCCCCTTCGACTTCGTGACCTTCGAGCTGATCCGCTCAGCCGAGGTCGCCGACCGCTTCCGGGACGCGGTGCGCACCCTGGCCCGAGGCCCGAAACCGCTCGCCATCACCGGATTCGGCACCGCGGCCTACCGCGGCGCCGGGGACCGCGGTGGCCGGGTGCTCGAAGTCGTCGAGCACGACCCGGAGACCAGGGCCCCCATCAGGCTGAACGGCGTCCACGAGCGCGACGAAGCCGGCCAGGCCGAGTACCTGGACGAGCTGCTGGAGATCTTCGAGACCGAAGGCGTGGACAGCGCGTTCGTGTTCCTGTTCGCCCTGCCCGGCTACCCGCACCGCCCGGACGGCGACCCCAGGGACGACCTGGACCGAGCGAGCCTGAGCATCGTCAAGCTCCTCGAAGGCCGCCGAGGACGGACCTACCCGGACATGACGTGGGAGCCCAAAGCCGCCTTTTCGGCCGTGGCCCGGCGGTACGCGTCCGGCGGACCGCGCTAAGCGCGGCCCAGGAAGTAGGCGAGACCCGAGACGGCCAGCATGACCGAGGTGAGTCCGGCCAGCTGCAAGATCGAGCGGTCCGTCCGCTCACCCATCGACACGAGAACGATCGCCAGACCCACCAGCCACAGCGAGAGCCAGATTCCGAAGAACAGCTTGAGCAGCTGGTAGTCGGTGACCTCGCCCCCGATCTCGTTCGGGTCGAAGCCGGCCCACGCCGATCTCAGGTACAGGACCCACGGCCACAGGCTGAAGACCAGTGCCAGACCACCGATCACGCCACCGGCGGTACTCGCCGGACCCGGCCGGTCCTCTTCGCGCTCTTCCTCCACGGCGGCCGAGCACCCCCATCCGCTCGAAAGACAAGCATGACCAAGAGCGAGCCTGACCGAGGTGAAGATCATCGAGGGGACGTTCGCGGGAACGCCGCTACTCATCTTTGACCTGAGTAGAATCCCTTCGCTCGATCGAGCGCCGAATCAGCGAGAGGCCGCCCCGGTCAGGTCCGCGAGGTGGTCGAGCAGGAGGGCGTTGACGGCTTCGGTGCGCTCGAGGTGGACGAGGTGGCCCGCTTCCGGGATGGAGTTGACGGCGCGCAGGCCGGGGACGTTCGCTCGCAGGGTGGCGAGGGGATCATGCCCGCTGAAGCCCTCCATGTCCGTGTCGCGTTCGCCGTAGAGGAAGTAGGTCGGGGCGGTGACCACGGCATCGGCGTAGTCGGCAGTGAGCTCCCAGTTGCGGTCGATCGCGCGGTACCAGTTCAGGCCCCCGGTGAACCCGGTGCGCTCGAACTCCCCCGCCAGCACGTCGAGTTCGCCTTCCGACAGCCAGCTCCACGGCAGTTCCGGCGCGGTGGGCAGCACGTCGAGGTATCCGGTGCCTTCCGCAGGATAGCTCCAGGTGTCGAGGTAGTGGTAGTCGCCGCTGAGCGCGTAGTAGACGCGGGCGAGGAAATCCCGGGGATCGGCGGCGAGTTCGGCGTCGGCGACGCCGGGGCGCTGGAAGTAGTCCAGGTGCAAGAAGTGGCGCTGGGCTGCCTTCGCCCACAGCTGGGACGGCAGGCGGGGTGCGCGCGGGACGAACGGGTTGTTGAGCACGATCGCTCCGGTGACGCGCTCCGGCGCGCGCAGGGTCAGCTCCCACACCAGGGCGGCCCCGAAGTCCACGCCGACGAACACCGCGTCCTGCGCACCGATGTCGTCGAGCAGCCCCAGGAGGTCGCCGATGACCTCGCGGTTGGCGTACGCGTCGACGTCGGAGGGCGCCGAGGTCTTCCCGTACCCGCGCAGGTCGGGAGCGAGGGCGCGGTAGCCGGCCGCCGCCACGGAGGCCATCTGGCGATGCCAGATGTAGCCCGTGTGCGGGAAGCCGTGGCAGAAGATCACCGGATGACCTTCGCCCTGCTCAGCCAGGTGCATCCGGACGCCGTTGGTCGTCACGAACCGCTCGGTGCGTTCCACGGCCACCCCATTTCCTAGAACATGTTCTATTCGTAGGGTACTGTCGCGAAGTCATGAGCGGAACACCTCGGCAACTCCACGGGAAGATCGCAGTCGTCACCGGCGCGAGCCGCGGCATCGGCAAGGGCATCGCCTTGGAACTCGGCGCGGCAGGCGCCACCGTCTACGTGACCGGACGGTCGAAGTCCCCGGGCAAGCTCCCCGGAACCCTCGACGAGACCGCGGCCGAAATCGAGGAGCTCGGCGGCACCGGCGTCCCGCACGTCTGCGATCACCGCGACGACGACGCGGTCCGCGACCTGTTCACCACCGTCCGAGCCGAGCACGGCCGCCTGGACGTGCTGGTCAACAACGTCTACAACTCCCCCGCCACCGCCCGCTGGATCGGCAAGCCGTTCTGGGAAGTACCCCCGGAAGCCTGGGACGAGACGTTCGACATCGGCGTCCGATCCCACTACGCCGCAAGCGCGTTCGCGGCCCCGCTGCTGATCGAGTCGAACGGCCTGATCGTCAACGTCTCCTCCCCCGGCTCGACCAGGTACATGCACAGCGCCGTCTACGGCACGGCGAAAACAGCCCTCGACAGGCTCACCGCCGACTTCGCCCACGACCTCGGCGACACCGGAGTCACCGCCGTCTCGATCTGGCCAGGCATCGTCGACACGGAATTGCTGCAACTCGTTCCACCAGACGCCGACGGAAACCGGATCGTAGAACTCCCCGGAGAAGGCCGCTTCGACCTCACCACAGCAGAAACCCCCCGCTTCGCCGGCAGAGCAGTCACCGCCCTCGCGAGCGACCCCCACCGCCGCACCCGCACCGGCACACCCTGGCGAGTCGCAGACCTGGCAGAGACCTACGGCTTCACCGACCTCGACGGCAGGGTGCCCCGGGCGGATTGATTCGGTGCCACGCTGCGAAGGCCCGTGTTCAGCACTCCGGAAATTCCCACTCCCGGTGGTGCGCCGGGACCTTCAGGCCGAGCTGAGCATCCGCCGCCGCGTTGCTCCTGGCGGGACCGGCCTGCACCGAGTGGAGAAGGCCCAGGTAGACAAGGTCCCACAGCTCGCGGTTGTACTGGAATCTCCGCAGCGGCGCCCTGATCCGCTCACCGGCGCGGTCCTCGATCTCGAGGACCGCGTTCCACCCGGAGCCATCAAGATTGACCTTGGTGAGCTCGTAGGTCTTGATCAACCCGCTCTTACCGTACATCAGCCAATCGGCGCCGGCCGAAATCCTGATCCTGCTGCGCTTCAGCACGAAGAGGAACGGCCAAGGCACGACGAACAGCCACAACCACCAGACGTGCATCCACCAGAACCCTAGGTCCTGCAGCGTCAGCAACCCCAGCACGGCCAGCGAGATCCCGAAGCCGAAGGTGTAGCTGCTCGCGATGGTGGGGTGGAACGACTCGAGAATGCGACCCGCGCCTTCGGGGGGATGCGGCACCTTCGACAACGCCCGCCTGGAGTTCTCCTCCGGCTTCCGCCAGTCACGCGACAACGGTCCACGCGGTGGCCGCGGCTCGCCGGTCAAGCGGTGAGGTCTCCGTGGAAGCCCGTTGGTCACGTCGTTTCCTCATCGGTGGCGGAGTCGGCATTCTCGCATCTGGAGTCACCGCCCCAACCTGGCAATGCAGAAGACCCGAGTTGCAGGGATGGTCGAGCCACAAGCCCCCTCAACTTCAAGCCATGAATGGTTGACTATGCCCCTTGCATGACCGAGCGTGGTTTCAGTCAGCGAGCTGTATCCCTGTTGTGGAGCGAGTGAGACCTGGCCATGACCAGACCCGAAGCCGTACCAGCGGGAAAGCCGATCCCACCTGACTTCCCGCCAGTCGTTTACCTGCCGTGCGTAGAGCAAGTGTCCGATGCGAGCCAGGCGCGGATTGCGATGCGGGAAACGCGAGACGGCCGAGTCGCACTGCTCGCCTACTCTGCTCTGGATCGGCTGCAGCACTGCTGCGGCACGAACCAGCCCTGGTTGGTGATGCCAACAGTCGGTCTCGATGAACTGCAGCGAGTACGGCCATTTTCCTTGTTGTTGCTCGATGTGTTCATTCCCGAGGAGAACCGACAGGAAGCCGCGTCATGAACGGGTTCTACGTTGACCACGCAGCGCTCGACTCGATCAGGGCAACGTTCTCCGACGCGAGCAGCGCGCTGGATGGCGTGGGCAAATCAATTCCTGGCACTCCGGACGCCGGCGTAGGCACACCGGCTGTGGCCGCGGTTGTGGCACACCTGGTCGAGAACGCGAGCTCACTCGTGCTCGGTCTGGCTGGCGCCGGTGACGATGTCGAGGAGACCAATCGCACGTACAAGAGCGACGACGCGAAGGCCACTGAGGAACTCCGAAACGCTGTGGGGGAGCCGTAACAATGCCTATCGACACTAGAATCGAGGGCAATCCCGAGAGCGTGCGCGGAATCAGCGACTGGCTACGTTCGACGCTCCAGCGCGGCGTCGCGCAGACCACGAATCGGATCTACGACGCCCGGAACAGCGCGAACAGCGGGTGGCAAGGCCCGGCGGGCGACGCTTTCAGCGGGAAGATGGGCACAGCCGCGGAGAAGACTGAGCAGTTCTCCACCGCCATCAGATCCTCAGCAGAGGGCTTCGACAGGTACGCAGCGGACTTGCGCCGCGCTCAAGACGACATGCGAGGCATCCGCGAACGAGCTGCGGGCGCCGGACTCACGGTCACTGGCGATGTAATCGAGGATCCTGGCCCAGCACCTGCCACGCCAGGTACGGCTCCAAGTGGAGCGGCAGGTACACCGGAAGCAGTCTCAGCGCACGAGAGCGCTGCGAAGGCCGCAGCAGATCACGCCTCTAAAGTGGCTGCGTACGAACAAGCGCAGAAAGATGCCGACGGAGCACGGCATCTGGAGAAGCTCGCCGCTGACACACTGGTCAACATGAAGAACGACGTAACCCAGAAGTGGTTCATCGTCGTCGGAGACCTCACCAACGGCGCAGCTGGCACCCTCGCTGCGAAGCACACATCGATTTTGCAGAAGCAGTCTCAGCATCTGACCGACGAAGCCGCCAGGCTCCTTGACCAAGCGCGTACAGCCCCAGCAGGAACCACGGCAGCTTCGATCTACGACGACGTCGACCGTGGGCGAGCCGCCGCCTATCAAGCCGACGATGTCGCAAAAGCAGCGAAGGACGTCGACGGAAAAGCGGCGAGGTGGGGCTTTCGTGCTGGCGGCGCCCTCGCAGTGGGTGGCGTTGCCTACGACATCGCCAATGGCAAGCCAGTTGGCCAGGCGGTGGTCTCCGGCGGCGTCGGTTTCGGCGCCTCAGTCGCAGCCGGAGCAGCAGTCGGCACCATGATTCCCGTACCTGTTGTCGGTACTGCCGTCGGCGCTGTAGTCGGTGCCGGGGTAGGTATCTTCGCATCCGGTGTCACCGATTCGATCTGGCAAAACGGGGTCGGCGAAGTCGGTGGTGCCATCGAAGACGGCGCCGAGGCCGTTGGAGATACGGCGAGTGCCATTGGAGGAGCCGCGGAGGATGCCTGGAATGCCGTCTTCTAGCCGCTTGGAAGTACCAGCCGAATGGCCAGTGGAGAACCGCCAACGGTTCATCCTCGCCTTCGCGTTCCTCGTGGTGCTGGGTGTGGTGAGCCTTGGTGTTGGTGGCATCGCCGCCGGAACCGGGCTCACTGGAGCGACCAAATACACCGTGCTCTTCGCGGCGCTGTTCTCGTTCGCAGCAGCGTTCGGCTTCGTGACGCGGCTACGGCCCCAACACCGCGCCGCCGATATCGCCGCCACCACGATCAACGGCCAGCCAGCCACGGAGATCAAATACTCCGGCGTGCAGTTTGGCCTGATCAACGCACTGATGGGGTGCGTGTTCCTCTGCGCGGCCTTCGCAGCTTGGGACTACGCCCGTGCCGGCGAAGACGCCTTCGCCCCAGGCGTACCGATGTTCTTCGCCGCTGCCGCGGCGCTGGTCGTCGCCAGCTTCTTCGTCCTCGTCGCCCTCGGCCGACTTCGCCGAGGACGAATCCTGCTCACCCCAGACGGCATCCACCAAGAAAGCCGATCCTTCGAGTCCTTCCTGCCGTGGGACACCTTCGCCGGAATCAAGGCCGGTTACAACGGCACCCGTGAGGTTCTCGTGGTCGCCTACAGCAATGCGACTTGGCAGAAACGGCAGCTAGCGGGCCCGTGGAAGCTCGACAAGCTCCCACCAGTGCCAATGATCGAGATCAACACGATCCACCTGGCGGTCGATCCCACTCTCATCTACCACTTGGTCCGCTTCTACCTCGAGAACCCGAACGCCCGCGAAGAACTCGGCACTGACACCTCCCTCCGGCGGGTCCGCGAGCAAACGTTCTGATCAGGCCCAGCACAAGTTCGGCCTGGTAGTGCCTTATGGCACACAGTCGTCCTGCTCCAGGTGTGCAGCCATCCGGAAGTGCTTGACGTACACCGAGCGATATATCCCGACCAACGTCCACGCTAATTGCAGTGCCGTGCGATCTCCAATGCCCAGACCTTCTCCTCACTGGGCCTCACCCGCTCTGCCCAGAGCCCGGCATGACATGGCGCGGCCCGCGACCACGGCATACCGACGCCCCTCGCGCCGCTGGCATCCGTGTCATTGCCGACAGCCCATAGCGCGGCGAAAGTACGAATGTCGCACTCCCACAACGCCACCGGGCGCGCCAGGACAAACTCGATGACCGTCCTCGCCTGTCTACGAACCAGAAGGCCCTCAACGTCGCGCACGCGCGGCTACGCAGCCCCGGCGAACGCCCAGTTCAAAACCTGGAAGATCCTCCGCCGCATCCGCGGATGCCCGCACCACGCGACATTGCTCGTCAACGCGGTGCAGACCCTCATACACGCAACCTGAACCCAAGCGGAAAAGGCTCAGTGGCACCGGTGACCACATACGACTAATCCCTAGCCTGATCAGGAAGCACGTCCTTCGGGAGCCGTGGTCCCGCTTGAATCAATTCTCCAGGGCGGGCAATCGCCCACCAAATCCCATCGAGCTTGACCTTCGTACGCTCATCATCGACATCAACAGCAACCAACCGCTCGGATACCCACTCCCCCTTTGCCGGAGCCGGCAATTTCAGGATGTTTGCTATCTCCACATGCGCCGAAAGGTGACCCAGAACAATTATCCCCTCAGACCGCAAGGCATTCCGGGCATCACGAGCCCGCTTCGGGGAGTCATCCTGCTGAGCCACCGTAAGCACGGTATGGCGACCAACAATTTTTCCAGTCACCTCCCGGAATAGCTGATTCACCCGCTCTTGACCAGACCCGGAGGACAAAATTCTTCCCCTGCGATGGTCATCCATCATTAGCAGAACATTCACCGGTAAATCAAACTGAATTCCGCCCCATAGCCAGAAAATTTCGCCAAAATAGTTTCGTTCAATTTTGCGCTTATTGTCCCTGTTGTAGGCACGTTCCGAAGGCTCGGCTCCTCCCCGGCTTTTCCATCTTAAACGCTCGTCGGTCACCCGAAATAGACCTGCTGCCCACTGAAACGAGTCTTCGTTCAACCATACCAGAATCGCCGGGTGATCCGCGCTGCCAGACCGATCTCCGTGCGCGGAGCATCGGTACATCTCCATTGGAATTTCCCAAGAACCGAATTCACGCGAGAATTTACAGTCGAGATCTATACCACCTATCCGCCAGTCAAGATCAACACCGGACTCTATGTCGAACTCTTTTGTCAGATTTACCTCGATAGCCGTTCCTAGGTGCGTCTTCTCGGCCTTGGAGAGATGCTGGTAGCACCATCGCCCGGTTCGCTGGCCATCTAGCAACTCATCGAGCGAGTCGCGAAGCGTCCAACGGAAACGCTCGCGGGAGTCTTGCTGTTCGTCGAACCAGTCCACAATCGGTTTCAGATCCGGTGGCGGCACTGCCCCAACACGTGTACTTATCCCGAAACGAGCCGGGCGCACCGTCGACATCGGCTTTTCCGGAGCTGGATGGACCCTAAACCTGTTCCGCTTCGAACGGAGCGCAGGTCCCCGCGAGTCATTGCCCATCGGCACTCCGCAGGCAGCTTCCTCAGGCCAAAGTCCTTCTTGTTCCACAGTCACACACTGATCATGGCAGAATCAGGAACCGGCCGTCACCGGTTTCGGCATCTGCGCTCTCCCACCCTGCCACGTGCCGCGCCAGTCATTCGCAAAAGCATCATCACGTTGCCCGCAGCGCCCGCGCTGCGGGCAACGGCGAAGAGTACGTCATCGCATTAAAAGAAGACCCCGCCGGGTCTTCCCCCATAAATCAAACACTTCACTCATTATCTTCAAGTGCTAGCTAACCTTTGCGCGATTCTTCAAGAAGAGCTCGTGCCTAGCATGGCTCTCTTGCCCCGTGAAAGCCCGGAAATCGCCGAGCTTGTACGCCGTCGAGGACTTACCGTTGCTTATCTCAACGTTGAAATCGCGGCTGAGGATGCTGATCCGACGCTCCAGCTCTGGGGCGTCGAGGTCAAGCCCGCTTTCTCGCGCGATCTGAGCTTGCGTCATGAACTCGCCGCTGCCGCGCAAGGCCTTGTAAATCGGGTCATATTCGACGGGTTGCCGCTGGGTCGGCTCGCCTTCGTGTAGAAACGCGCGCATGATCGCTGATCCGACAGCAGCTGCGACCGGCGGCGGGAAGGCGTTGCCGATCTGCCTATACGTAGCTGTCTTTCGTCCAGCGAACTTCCACCGGAATCCCTTGTCCGGCAGCCAACCCTGAATCCGCTCGACCATCTCGGTCGTGAGCTTCGGTCCGACCTCGAACTTTTTTCCGGGTCCAGGGGCTTCGTTCGCAATCCCCAGAGCATCGACTCCCATGTCGGCCCACGCACGCTTGGCCCTGGTCGGGCCAAGGTCAGCACCACCGTGCTTCTTGGATCCGCCCACGATCGTCGGTGCGATCTTGTTCGCAGTCTTGGCCCACTCGTCGGCGCCTTCCCAACCGTTGGCTGCCATGAGGTCCTTCAGGACCTCTCCGACAGTGCTAGGTTCCTCATCCGTCTCGGGCCAAGCGAAGTAGGCGGCATCCTCGGGGCGCAGAGCGACCAAAACAAAACGAGGCCTCAACTGCGGCACTCCGAAGTCCGAGGCGTTGAGCAGCTGCCATTCGGCCACGTAACCGAGCTCGGTCAGCCGGTCCAGCACGTGCTGTCTGTAGCCAGCGAACCTGGGCATGCTCAAGCCACGAACGTTCTCCAAGAGCAGCGCCCGGGGCTTGACCTCGTCAATGAGTTCGATCGCCCACGCGAACAGATCCCGTTCGTCCTCGGCTCCGAGCTGCTTGCCCGCGATCGTGAATGGAGGGCAGGGAACGCCGCCGGCCAACAGCGAGACGCCGCGATAGTCACTGGGGTTCCAGAGGTCCCGATCTGCGACGTCACCTTGCTTGACGGTCCACTCGGGCCTGTTCAGGCGGAGCGTGTCGCACGCGTTGCTGTCGAGCTCGATGGCGAGCTGGTGCTCGAAACCGGCCTTCTCCAGGCCGAGAGCCTGGCCGCCCGCACCTGCGCAAATCTCAACGACGCCGTAGTCCGACATCTGTTCCCCTCCTCGCAGCTAGGCACGGTGCGTCAGGCTTGCTCCTGGCAGGCGTTATCTTGCCTTGTACGCGCGAGCTAGCCCTCACCGCCTGACAGTTGGTGTGATCGTGTCTGAACAAGACCTCAGCGAAGCCCGTGAGCGAGCGCACGCCGCGGGCATCTATCCGGCTCCGCTGAACGCCGGCCGATCCCGCAACATGCGCGCCAACCGACGAGCTGACACGAAGCCCGAGGTCAGGCTCCGGAAGGCACTGCACAAGCTTGGCTACCGGTACCGAAAAGATCTTCTTCTCCGGCTCGATGACGGGGTGCGTGTCAAGCCGGACATCGTGTTCACAGCGCGCAAGGTCGCGGTGTTCGTCGACGGATGCTTCTGGCACGTGTGCCCTGAGCACGGCCGTCAGCCGACGACGAACGAGTGGTACTGGGCACCGAAGCTTCGCCGCAACATGGATCGCGACCGAATCGTCGGTGAAGCCCTGCGCAGCGAAGGATGGCGCGTCATCCGCGTCTGGGAGCACGAACTCCTCGATGACGCGGTGGCGCGGGTTGAAGCCACCCTCCAATAGCTGCGTGAACATGCGTTCGATGTTAGCTCGCTGCTCGGACTATCGGCTGCAAACTCGGCGTCCGTGTGTCTGACTCGGACAATGTTCACTCAGCTCAGGGATCGATCTTCCTCATACCTAACCTCTGAGTACGTACCGTCACACCGTTCCTGTTCCTTCCACTTGCGACTTCGACTGAAAGCTCCTGACTTGTTGGCGAGAAGACTTCGGATGTAGCCGTAGAACCCAGCGGGGTCCACGGCGTCGATGACTGTCGCGTTCGGCTGCAGGTTGTGGACACCCCAAGACATTGCCGCATACCCCCGTGTCAGTTCGCCCGCTGTCTCCACGTCAACGTGGTATGCAGCAGTTCGGGTGATCAGCTCGGGGTGCAGGAGCACTGCTGCGGTCAGCGAGTCCGGGTGGGTGGTTCCGTTGATGCCGACGCTTCGGTCGAAGTCGAGAGTTGCTGCGCAGACTCGGGTGAAGAAGTGGGACAGCGGGGTGTTCAGGGCTGCGATTTCGTCGAGTTGGGTTTGTCCGAAGAGTGCGCAGTCCAGGGTCAGGGGTGCCCAGGGGATGACTGTGATGTCGAAACCTGCTGCGAAGACCGCCTTGGCCGCCTCCGGGTCGACGTAGAAGTTGAACTCTGCTGCTGCGGTGATGTTTCCGCGGGCGTTGTTGCTGCCGCCCATCACGTACAGCGCCTTCACGTTGTCGACGAAGGTGGGGTCTTTGACCGTGGCGGTGGCGATGTTGGTGAGGGGGCCGATGCAGACGATCGTGAGTTCGCCCGGGGATTCGGCCGCTAGACGGATCAAGGCGTCCACCGCGTGCTCGGGGTCTGGGGCGAGGCCGGTCAGGTCCATGGTCATGCCGCCGACTCCGTCGCCGTGGACGTTCTCGGCGCTCTCCCAGGGGCGGACGAGGGGTCGTCGGCAGCCGAGGTGGATCGGCACGGAGCCCAGGCGGCCTGCGACGTTGAGGGTGAGGAAGGCGTTGTGGATCTGCTGGTCGAAGCCGACGTTGCCGGCGACCATGGTGATCGCGCGGAGGTCGGCTCTGGGGTCGAGGAGGCCGACGAGGAGGGCGATGCAGTCGTCCTGCGCGGTGTCCGTGTCGATCACCATCGGCACCTTCGGGGTGGTCATGTCGGCTCCTGTTCGGGCGGATGTCGGTCGCAACCGCAATACTCGCGCCGTGATCAGCCAACGCACCAGGGAGGCGACATGCCAACGCAGATCTCCACGTTCCTGATGTTCCAGAACGGCAAGGCCGAGGAGGCGATGCACTTCTACATCAGCCTGTTCGACGACGCCGAAGTGCTCGCCATCAGCCGTTACGGGCCCGGCGAGCAGGGCGCTGAGGGTTCCGTGCAGCACGCCACGTTCACCTTGTGCGGGCGGCAGCACATGTGCATCGACTCGCCCGTGTCGCACCCCTTCAACTTCACGCCGTCGGTGTCGCTGTACGTCGACTGCGTGGACGAGGCTCAGCAGGACCGGCTTCACCAGGCGCTTTCCGAAGGCGGAGCGGTGATGATGCCACCGGACGACTACGGGTTCTCGCAGAAGTTCAGCTGGGTCGAGGACCGCTACGGCGTGTCCTGGCAGCTCAACCTCCCGCGCAGCTGAACGATCTTGCAGCGCTAAGGTCTGCCCATCCGTTCCGACTCGATTGGGAGCCGATGACGACCGTCAGCGCAGCAGGATCGCTCACCGTGCTTCGGCCGGACGTCCGGGAAGCCGCCGAGAACGCCGACGCCGCAGTGCTCCGACCCGAAGACCCGTCCCAGCTCGACCACGCCGACCGGGCGCGGATCGCGCTGCGCGTCGCGCTGGTCAACGAAACGCCCTCCTACGCCGACTCGGTGGCCGTCGGGCTCGACGACGCCGAGGTGGTGCGGGACGTCGAGCGCTGGGACGAGCTGCCCGAGGCGACGCAGGCCCTGCTGGCGCACTGCGAGCAGGTCGCGCTGGACCCCGCCGACGCCGGTGCCGAGGAGATCGCCGAGCTGCGCCACCACTTCTCCCCCGCCCAGGTCGTCACCGCCACCCAGGTCGCCGCCTACGCGAGCTTCCGGGTGCGGCTGGAGAGCGGGCTGCGGCTGGTCGCCGACGCCGGGGACGGTCCCGCGTCCCAGCCGCGCCTCACCATCGAGGCCGGTGCGGCGGCCGACGGGTTCGCGCTGTCGACGCCCGAGCAGGCGTTCCCGTCGATGCGGTGGGTGTCGCGGGTCGTGCCCGGCGGCGAGTTCGTCGAGACGCTCAAGCTCGACGCGGGAGTGCTGTCGGCCCAGACCCTGCTGCGCGAGGCGATCATGACCGGGCACGGCGCTCTCGACCGCGCCGACCGGGAGCTCGCGGCGCTGGCCACCTCGCTGATCAACGGCTGCGGCTACTGCACGGCCGTGCACGGCAAGCGGCAGGTGGAGCTCTCCGGCGACCCGCTGACCGCCGTCGTGCTCGCCGAAGCGGGGCCCGCCGCGATCGCCGACGAGCGGCTGCGGGCCGTCGTCGACGTCGCCGGCGCGCTGAGCTACACGCCTGCCGCGCTCGGGGCCGCCGACATCCGCCGGCTGCACGCGGTCGGCCTCGACGCCGACGATGTGCACGACCTGGTGGCCGTGGGCTCCATGTTCGCCTGGGACAACCGGCTGATCATGACGCTGGGGAACGCGGTGCGCTCGTAGGTCCGAGACTCCTAGATCCACCCTGCGTGCCCGGCCCCGCCGGGCGACAGTGGGGTGACCTGCGGCGTGTCGCAGCGGACCCGCCGGGGTAGCCGCCTACGAGCGGAAACCGAGGGAGGCACCCGATGGTTCAGCTCACGACCGAACCCGTGATCGTCACAACCCCTGCCGGAGAACTCGAAGGGGACCTCGTGATGCCACCGCCTGCCCGGGCGGTGGTTTTGTTCGCGCACGGTTCCGGCAGTTCGCGGCGCAGTCCGCGCAACCGCGCGGTCGCCGAATCGCTGCAGCACGCGGGCTTCGGCACCCTGCTGCTGGACATGCTCACCTCCGACGAAGCATCCGCCGACCAGCGCACGCACGAGTTCCGCTTCGACATCGACCTGCTCACCGATCGGCTCGTCCCGGCCATCGACGCGCTCGAATCCTGGGAGGCCACCCGCGGCATGCCGGTCGGCCTGTTCGGCGCCAGCACCGGTGCCGCCGCCGCGATGAGGGCCGCCGCACGCCGTCCCGGCCGGGTCGCCTCAGTGGTCTCGCGGGGTGGTCGTCCCGATCTCGGCGGAGACGGACTGGCCGAGGTGCAGGCGCCGACTCTGCTGATCGTCGGTGGCAACGACCGCGAAGTGCTCAACCTCAACCGCCAAGCCGCCGCACTACTGACCGACCTGCCGCTGACCGACGTCAAGATCGAAATCGTCCCGCACGCCGGGCACCTCTTCGAGGAGCACGGTTCCCTGGAGAAGGTCTCCGACCTCGCCGGCCGTTGGTTCTGCCAGTACCTCGGAGCTGGGCACAGCAAGCAGACCGGCCCCGACGGCGGTCACTTCAAACCGCCGGAACCCCGCCGTCGCCCACCGATGATGTAGTCCTGCAGGGCTCGGTAGCCGGGGACGTCCGCCGCCGTCGCGCCGCCTGAACGGATCTCGCGAGCGGTGCTGACGGCCGCGTTCAGCGCAGCGCGGTAGAGCAATGAGCCCGTGCTGATGCGGCGGACGCCCATGGCCGCCAGTTCTTCGACGCTCTGCCCCGGCTTGTAGAGGACGTTGACCGGGACGTCGACCGCGCCCACCAACGCCCGGACCTCGTCCTCCGCGCTGATCCCCGGCACGAAGACCCCGCTCGCTCCGGCGGCCGCGTAGCGGCGGGCTCGTTCCAGGGCGTCGGGCAGCTGCGGGTCGCTCCCCAGCCAGTACGGGTCGGCGCGAGCGTTGAGGAACAGGCCCGGCGCTCGGCTGCGGATCTCGGTGATCCGCCGCTCGTGCAGCTCGGGATCGCAGAGCTCGTCCTCGATGTTGATCCCGGCGACGCCGAGCTCGGCGAGCTGGGCCGCGTAGTCCCCGATCTCCTCGGGTTCCAGGCCGAAGCCGGCCTCGATGTCGACGGTGATCGGCACCGGGAGGTCGACGAGCCGACTCGCCAGGTCGAAGGTCTCGCGCCGCGTGCTCGCCGTGCCGTCGGGCACGCCGTGCGCCGCCGCGACCCCCAGGCTCGTGGTGCCGATCGCGTCGAAACCCGCTTCGACCAGCGCAGCGGCCGTGGTGAAGTCCCAGGCGTTGGGCAGGACCAAGGGTTGGACGCCGGCGTGCAGCGCGTGGAAGTCCATGCGCAGCACCGTAGAGGCCGGGACCGACATGCGGAGCCGGGTCGCCGAGCTTCGAAATTCGAATGGCCGCTCAGCGGGGCATGCGACGCCAGAGCGGTTGCGGGACGTAGTGCATGGCGGCGAAGACCCAGCGGAGGATGCCGGGGACCCAGACGACCCGTCGTCCTCGCGCCAGCGCCTTGTCGGTGGCGTCGGCGACCTGATCGGGCGTCGAGGACCACGGAGCCGGGTCCATTCCCGTGGTCATCCGTCCGATCACGAATCCCGGCCGGATGATCAGCAGCGAAACACCGCTGCCCACCAGCGCGTCGGAGAGTCCGTTGGCGAACCCGTCGAGCCCGGCCTTGGCGGAGCCGTAGACGTAGTTGGCGCGGCGGACCCGCACACCGGCGACCGAGGAGAACACCACGATCTTCCCGTGGCCCTGCTCGCGCAGCAGGTTCGCGAGGTGCGTGAGGACGTTGACGTGAGCGACGTAGTCGATGTGCACGACGTCGACCGCGTGCGCGGCCTCGGACTCGGCGCGCTGCTGGTCACCGAGGATGCCGAAGGAGATGACGGCGGTGTCGATCGGCCCGTGGTCCCGCGCGACATCGCGCAGCAGGGCTTCGTGGGTGTCCAGCTGGGCGGCGTCGAACTCGACCCGCACGACCTCGGTGGCACCCGCTTCGCGCAGCGCCGCCTCCTGGCCGTCGAGGTCGGCCGAACGCCGCGCCGCGAGGACCACCTTGCCGTTGCCGCGGCGCACCAGGCGGTCGGCCACCGCCACGCCGATCTCGCTCCGGCCACCCAGGATCAGTACCGCTCCGCTCATCGCGGTCATCCTGCCACTCCCCCGGCAACGCCGTTGCCGGTGACCCCCGGTTGCTTGCGGGACAACGGTTTCCGACTCGCGAAGAGCCTCTGGACCGACTCAGTCGTGCAGCTCACCACCGGTAAGACCGGACGGCTGTTTACCCCTTTCACCGCTCCGCATACTCTATGTGCGAGATCGTTCCACACGAAGCAACCGAGCGGACCACTCTCATGTCTGACGCCCGACCCCCGCAGATCGACACGACCAAGCCCAGCATCGCGCGCGTCTACGACGCGTTCGTCGGCGGCAAGGACAACTTCGAGGTCGACCGGGAAGTGCTTCGGCAGATCCAGGAGCTCGTCCCCGAGGCGGTCCAGGTCGGCAGGCAGTGCCGCGCCTGGCTGATCCGCGTGGTGCGCTTCATGGCAGGCAACGCCGGTGTCGATCAGTTCTTGGACCTGGGATCGGGCCTGCCGACGGCGGAGAACACCCACCAGGCCGCGCAGCGGATCAACAGCGAGGCCACGGTCGTCTACGTCGACAACGACCCCTCGGTCGCGGCGCACGGCCGCGCGCTGCTGGAGGAGAACGAGTTCACCCACTTCGCCGTGGCGGACCTGCGCGAGCCCGACGAGGTCCTCAACCACGAAACGGTCCGCAAGCACCTGGACCTGGACCGGCCGGTGGGCTTGATCCACAGCAACACGCTGCACCACGTCGCCGACGCCGACAATCCCGCCGGGATCATGCGCAGCTACCTCGACGCACTCGCGTCCGGCTCCTACCTGGCGATCTCGCACCTGCACAACCCGGCCGACGGCAGCTCGCGCGCGCAGCTCGCCGACGAGTCGGAGGTCAAGTTCAACTCGATGATGAGCAGCTGCTTCTACCGCAGCCGCGAAGGGATCCAGGAGCTCTTCACGGGCCTGGAGATGATCGAGCCCGGCCTGGTCAACCTCTTCGACTGGTGGCCGGACGGCCCGCGTCTGACCGAGCCCTCGGAAGGCGAGTTCAACCTGCTCGGCGGAGTCGGCCGGAAGCCCTGACGCGAAGGGGCGCCTCCCCTCCGGATTGAGGGCGGTTCAGCTTTCCGAACCGCCGTCAACGACCGGCGAAGGCGCCCGTTCGAGCTCACATGGCCTGGCGCTGCGTCCAGTGCTTCATCGCGTGCTCGACGAGCGCGATGAGGGTCCGCTTGGTGGATTCCCGGTCCCGGGCGTCCACCGGACCGATCGGCACGTCGGCTCCGATCGCCATCGCTTCTCGCACCTGTTCGAGCGAGTGCAGCATCTGCCCGTCGAACAGGTTCACGCCCACCAGGTAGGGCAGTCCGCGATCCTCGAAGAAGTCGATCGCGGAGAACGAGTCCGCCAGCCGGCGGGTGTCGACCAGCACGACGGCGCCGATGGCACCGCGGACCAGGTCGTCCCACATGAACCAGAACCGCTGCTGCCCGGGTGTTCCGAACAGGTAGAGGATCAGGTCCGAGGCCAGCGAGATGCGGCCGAAGTCCATGGCCACGGTGGTCGTGGTCTTGTTCGGAGTCGCGTCGAGGTTGTCGACGCCCTGGGAAGCCTCCGTCATGACCGCTTCGGTGGTCAGCGGAACGATTTCCGAGACCGAACCGACGAACGTCGTTTTGCCCACACCGAACCCGCCCGCGACGACGATCTTCGCCGACGTCGAGCTGGTGCCACCCCGGTTGGCAGGCTCAGGCATCGAGCCGAGCTGGGGTGCGCTATAGCCGACGGAGTCCACTCAAAACCCTTTCCATCAACATCATGTGTGGTGCGCTGCCGCTTTCGCTCACCGTGCTGTGCACGGTGATCAATCCGAGTTCGGCCATGTCGGCCAGCAGCACGCGGGCGACCCCGATCGGCACTGACAGCAGTGCGCCGACCTCGGCCACCGAACGGGGTTGCTGGCACAACTCGGCGATCGACTGGTGTTCCAGCCGGACCGGTGCGCCGGGTCGGTAGTTCTCGCCGACCGAAACCAAGGTCTCGATGGCCAGTTCGTAGTTCGACTTGGTCCGGCCGCCGGTCCAGGTGTAGGACCGGATGCTGGAGGCCGCAGGCTGCTCGGGAACGACGTCAGCAGGGTCCTGCGACTCCGTCCGCGCGCGCTGGTCCAGCTCCTGGGCCTGTACCGGCTCCGGCTCCTCGCGCTCCTTGCGCTTGCCCCGCTTGGGCTTGGCGCCGAACGTGAAGGAGTTGACGACGTCGGCGAAGCTGTCGTCGCCGGAGTTCTGTCGTCTTCGGTCTCGGCGTGGGTATTCCGAGCGTCTGCTCATCGCTTCCTCACACCAGTTGACCCGAAGCGCTGTTGTTCTGCAGCTGGGTGCGGATCTCCGGGGTGAGCATCTGGCCGACTCGCTCGACCAGCATGGTCATCTCGTAGGCGATCAGCCCCATGTCGCACTGCGGCGCGGCGAGCACCGTCAGGCACGAACCGTCGCTGACGCCCATCTGCAGCAGGGTGCCACGATCCATCTCCACGATCGTCTGCACGACCTGGCCGGCCTCGAAGCACTTGGCCGACCCCTGCGTGAGGCTCAGCAGACCAGAGGCCACCGCCGCGAGCTGGTCGGCGCGATCCCTGGGCAGCGTCGCCGAAGCGGTCAGCACCAGTCCATCAGCCGAAACCACGATCGCGTGCGCCACACCCTGCACACGTTCGGTGAAGTCCGTGATCAGCCAGCCGAACCTGCGGGAAATGGTCTGTGCGCTCATGCAACCTCCTGTTCGTTGCCGAGATGATCACGTTTCTTGTCGCGCGTGTCCACCACTCAGCCCTCGTCCGTCATCCGGTGCCGACCGCGACTGACGCCACCTTGGAAGTCCGACAGCCTGTTGCGCAAGGCGTCCGGGTCGCGCTGGAAGCGCCGCGGCTGGCTCGGCTGCTGCGATTGGTCGGAGACGCTGCCCGGGACCAGGTTCGCCTTCGGCTTCCGCCGGGGCAGTCCCGCGCTGGTGAACGACGTCTCCTGCGGGTTCGCGGCGGATTCGGCGGCCTCGCGGGCCTTGTCCGCCGCGAAGTCCCACGCCTGGGCCTCCGGGGTCTGCGGGATCCACGGCTGCGCCTGCGGCAGCTCGGGTGCCTGCTCGCCCGGTTCCGGCGGCCACGGCTTGTAGGCCGTTTCCTGATCGGTCCGCCCGAACTGGACGCCGTTGTGCGCGAGCTGCTTGCTGATGTCCCCGGCGCTGCGGCTCTGGGGCGCTTCCTCCGCGGGCTCCGCCGGGGAGGGGTTGCGCGGCTTGCGCCGCGGCAGGCCCGAGGAGGTCAGGCTCGGCTCGTCGTCGGCCGGCTGCTCGGAGGTGAACAGCGCGGAGTCGCCGTCCTTGGTCTCCGGCCAGTGGAACTCGCCGGTCTCCGAGATCGAGTCCGAGGCCGCGGGCATGAACCACTGCCCCGCCAGGTCGTTGCGCACCGGTTCCGGCGCGGGTTCCTCGGCTTCGTGGTCCTGCGGTTCGTAGTCCAGCGAGGAGCCGAAGAAGCTGCTGGTCCGCGAATCGTCACCACCGGCCGGGGTGAAGAAGTCGTTGGCCTGGTCATCGGCTTCCGCACCGAAGTAACCGCCGTCGAACTGACCCGAGTGCTCGCCCTGCTCGTGGGGGAAGATCGGCTCGAACAGGCTGGTCGGAGCGTTGGCGTTGTAGTCCTGGTCGTACTGCTGCTCCCAGGACGGGTCCTGACCCTGCCAGGCCGGTTCCTCCGTCTTCCAGCCGTTGTCCTCCGGCTGCTCGGGAATCCGGCGCGGCAGCGGAGCACCCGCGCCCGGGAACGAACCCGAGGTCTGCAGGCCGGGCAGCGAGTGGCCGTTGACCTGCGCGGGCGGCGTCGACGGCGGCATCTGCGAGGACCCGCTCTGCTGCGCGGAGACCACGTGCTCGGACGGGACCAGCACGGTCGCGCGCACGCCCTCGACGTCCGGGCCTCCGTGCAGCTCGACGCTGATGCCGTGCCGCGCGGCCAGGCGTCCGGCCACGAACAGGCCCATCCGGCGCGAGGTCGAGATGTCGTCCTCGGCGACGCGGGACAGCCGCTGGTTGGCGTCGGCCAGGTCGTCGTCGCCCATGCCGATGCCGTTGTCGAGGACGTCCAGCACGACCGTGCCATCACCGGACTGGTAGCTGGAGACGGTCACGACGGTGTCCGGCGCGGAGAAGTTCGCGCTGTTGTCCATCAGCTCGGCGACCAGGCGCACGAGGTCGCTGGCGGTGTTGCCGCGCAGCTTCACCGACGGGGTCGGCTGCACCGCGATCCGCGGGTACTGCTCGATCTCCGAGACCGCCGAACGGAGCACGTCGGCGAGCTCGGTGGGCTGCGTGAACCGGCGGGCCAGGTCGCTGCCGGAGAGAACCATGAGGTTCTCGTTGTTCCGGCGCATCCGGGTCGCCAGGTTGTCCAGCTGGAAGAGCCTGGACAGCTGGTCCGGGTCTTCCTCGTCCTGCTCCAGCTCCTCGAACAGGCGCAGCTGGCGCTCCAGCAGCGCCTGGCTGCGGCGGGAGACGCTGACGAACGCGTCGCTGTAGCCGCGACGCAGGTCGGCCTGCTCGACGGCCAGGCGCAGCGCCTGCCGGTTGACCTCGTCGAAGGCCCGGGCCACCTGGCCGACCTCTTCGGTGGTGCTGACCGGCAGCGGGGGCACGTCGGCCTCGGCGCCCTTGCCCTCGCGAACCGAGGTGACCGCTTGCGGCAGGTCGTACTCGGCCGCGTCGAGCGCGCCGATCCGCAGCTCGCGCAGCGATCCGAGCAGCTGGCGGGTGATCATGATGATCACGGCCGCGGCGGCGATCAGCGAGGCCAGCAGCATGACCGAGTCCCAGCCCGCGCGGTCGCTGGCGTCGTCGGCCAGTCCCTGCGCGACGGTGCGGACCTCGGTCGCCAGCTCACCGCGACCGGACTCGATGGTCTTCACGGAGCCGTCGCTCGTGGCATTCCACGCTTCGCGCTGGACGGAGAAGCCGCCGCTGGACTTGCTGTCGGTGCTCTCCATGATGACCGAGGCGAGCATCTGGTTCCGCTGCACGATCGCCGGGACCTGCAGCTGCTGCATGAGTCGCTGCTGCCAGTGCTTGGCCACGCCGGAACTGGCGTCGTTGATCTTCGACAGCAGCCGGGCACGAGAGCCGGAGAGGTTGTCGAGCGTCGGCGGGTCCAGCGAACCGTCGCTGAGGCCCGAGAGCACCAGGGCCTGCTGCAACCGGACTTCTTCGGTCAGACCGAGCAGGTCGGTCAGCGCGGTCGCGGTGCTGGAGATCGCCGGGTCGGCGACGCTGGTGGTCAGCGCGCGGTCCAGGCCGAGCATCGCGCGGACGGCCTGGCTGTAGGCGCCGATCGCCTGGTTGGCGGTGACCTTCCGGGCCTGAACGCCGGCGCGCACCGCGGTGAGGCTGTCCATCGCCCTGCGGGTCTCGGCGAATCGCTCCTGGACGACCTCGGTGTAGACGTCGGTCTCGGTGAGGGTGAGGCGCAGGGTTTCAGCGGCCTTGTCGGTGGCGGCGATCTGATCGGTGAACTGGCTGATCTGGCCGTCTCCGACCAGGTTCTCCACCGCGTGGTTGCGCTCCAGCTGGAGACCGCTCATCAGCGGTTCCATCTGCTTCTCGGCGTCGAGCACCTTCGCGACCCGGCCGTAGTCGTCGGACTGCTCGACCTGCCACTGAATCTGCCCGACACCGAGCGTGATCGCGAAGATGACGGGCACCAGGACGACGGCGGCCAGCTTCGTGGGCAGCGACCAGTTGCGCCACTGCAGGAAGCCGGCGGACCGCCGACCCCCGCTCATGAGCGGTCTCCCTGTACGTCCCCGCGCTGGTCAAGCAGGCGTGTCGAACAAAGCGTAGGCGAACGGCGCATGCGTGCGGTCCCGCAATCGTCGTGCTGATGGTCTGGGGTGAAAGGCGGCCGCGTCGGGAGGACTCGGGGCCGGCGAACCAACGCGGGTCTCCGTGCCATCGAGGTCTCGTCGATACTCAGCGTCACCGATGGCTGCCCCGGCCGACACATTCCGGACACTGGTATCGAACCGTGACCCTTCCCGTTCCCACGACTACCTCTCAGTGTCCAAGCACTATATGCCCTTGCCGCAAGGAAAGCACCGGGGGCTTTTCCGCAATCTGCTACGCCAAACAGGCGAGATCACGCCGAGTGTTCGATCAGTTCGTGGGCGCCTGACGCAATTTCACCCGTTCGGCCCAAAAGGAGCCTTGAACTCGTCCTCGTGAGACGCTGTAACACCTGGTCAACGGCTTCCGATCTTGAAAGTGCAGGTCGCTGACCTGGCCTTACCCACCAGTAACCGAGCGTTGCCCGCCCGTCGCGGTCTGTTGGCCCCGCCGCTGCTCAGACGGGTGAAATGGAGGCTTCGAAGTGTTGCTCCCCACAGTGTCGATAGAGGTAGAAGAGTGGTAAGAATTGCCCGCCTCCGCCAGCTCGGCGACCCCGGCCGGCACACCGCGAAGCCCAGGAAGGATGCATGAGCAACGGGACGCAATCCGCGCTGCGCGGTTCACCGCGTGAGCCCGGAAATCAACGCGCGGCGTTCGGCGGAATCGAGAAGAGCGCGGTTCGCACTACCGCCGAGCGGCCCGATTTCACCTCTATCCAGCAGAGCGCCGAATTCCGCAGCCTCCGCCGTCGCCTTAAATGGTTCGTTTTTCCCGCGACGGCGTTTTTCCTCATCTGGTACCTGGGCTACGTGCTGGCCGCCGCCTACTTCCCGGAACAGCTGGCGAAGCCGGTCTACGGCGAGGTCAACGTCGGATTGCTGCTGGGAATCGGGCAGTTCGTCACCACCGTCGGGCTGACCACCCTCTACGTCCGGTTCGCCCGTCGCCACATCGACCCACGCGTCGACGAAATCCGTGAGCAGGCCGGAGAGTTCGACCGATGAACCTTGCCCAGTCCACCGTCATCCCCGACGACAGCATCATCATCAACACGAGCGTCTTCGCCGTGTTCGTGCTGATCACGCTGTTCATCGTCTACCGCGTCAGCAACCGCGGCACCGCCAGCGACTACTTCGTCGCCGGCAGCGCCTTCAGCGGTGTGCAGAACGGCATCGCGCTGTCCGGTGACTACCTCTCGGCCGCGTCGTTCCTGGGCATCGCCGGAGCGATCGCGATCTACGGCTACGACGGCTTCCTCTACAGCATCGGCTTCCTGGTCGCGTGGCTGATCAACCTGCTGCTGCTGGCCGAACGCACCCGCAACACGGGCCGCTTCACCATGGGCGACGTGCTCAGCTTCCGGATGAAGCAGCGCCCGGTGCGCGCCGCGGCGGCGACGTCCACGCTGGCCATCACGATCATGTACATGATCGCCCAGATCGCCGGTGCCGGCGGTCTCGTCGCGCTCCTGCTCAACGTGCACGGCCACTTCGGACAAATGCTGGTGATGGCCGGCGTCGGTGCCGTCATGATGGTCTACGTGCTGGTCGGCGGCATGAAAGGCACCACGTGGGTGCAGATCATCAAGGCCACCATGCTCGTGCTGAGCGCGGTGCTGATCACGATCTTCCTGCTCGGCAAGTTCAGCTACAGCATGACCGAGCTGCTGGGAGCCGCAGCGGACAACAACCCGCACGGCCGCGCGATCTTCGGGCCCGGCACCCAGTACGGCAAGTCCGAGATCACCAAGCTGGACTTCATCTCGCTGTCGCTGGCACTGGTGCTGGGCGTCGGTGGTCTGCCGCACGTGCTGATGCGCTTCTACACCGTGCCCAACGCGCGTGAGGCGCGACGTTCGGTGGTGTGGGCGACCTGGACGATGGCGATCTTCTACCTCTGCACGCTGATCATCGGCTACGGCGCCAGCGCACTGGTGGGCACCGACGCGATCCTCGCCGCACCCGGCGCGGAGAACTCCGCCGCGCCGCTGCTGGCCTACCGGATCGGCGGCACGGTACTGCTGGGCATCATCTCGGCGGTCGCCTTCGCCACGATCCTGGCGGTGGTCGCCGGTCTGACGCTGACCGCCTCGGCGTCCTTCGCCCACGACGTGTACGCGAGCGTCCTCCGCGGCGGCGAGGTCGATTCCGGCCGCGTGGTGTGGGTGGCCCGCATGACGGCCCTGGTCATCGGCGCCGCGTCGATCCTCGGCGGCATCCTGGTGATCGGGCAGAACGTGGCGTTCCTGGTCGGTCTGGCCTTCGCCTTCGCCGCGTCGGCGAACCTCTCCACGCTGCTCTACACGCTGTTCTGGAAGAGGTTCAACACCACCGGCACCCTCTGGGGCATCTACAGCGGCTTGATCTCCTGCCTGCTGCTGGTGATCTTCTCGCCGGTCGTCTCGGGTTCCTCGGACTCGATCATCCCGAGCGTGGACTTCGCGTTCTTCCCGCTGAAGAACCCGGGCATCGTCTCGATCCCGATCTCGTTCCTGTTCGCGGCCATCGGCACCTTCGTGGGCAAGCCGGAGCGGGACGTCGAACGCCAGGCCGAGATGGAGGTCCGCTCCCTCACCGGAATCGGATCGCGCAACGCCTGACCGGGAGAAACACGAGTTCGAAGGGCGCCAGGGGACCACGCGTTCCCCTGGCGCCCTTCGTCATCGCGGACCGGGTCGATGTTGGTCCGGCCCTCACCCGCTCGAGGCGTTGCGGAACGAGTCCCGACCGCTGCGCGTCACCGGACTCCGTGCGTGCCCCGCACGAATTCGCCTTACCCGATCGGACACTGCTGGATCCGGGCTCTGGTCAATAAACTGGGAACCGGCCCGGACCCGCTCACAAATTCGCCGAAAATCCGGTCGAAAAGCGAAAGCCCGGGCCAAGTGGGGGTTTGTGATGCGCAAGCTTCGGAATGCCCTGTTAGGCATGGCGGTGGCCGCGATCGTGCCCATCACCGGGCTCGGAACCCAAGTCGCGACCATCGCCGTTGAAATCCGAGATGCCCTGGTCCAGGCAGCGCAGGCGGCACCTGGGCAGGACACGACGGACTTCCTCGCCTTCGGGACGCGGATCCGCTCAGAACCCGGCACCAGCGCCTCCGTGCGTGGAATCGGCAATCCTGGGGACACCGCCACGATTCACCGCAGAATCGACGGCGAACCCATTCTCTGCGAGGACGGCAGGACCGTCACGCAATGGCTCGACATCACCAACGAACGCAGCCAGATTTCAGGATTCGTGAGCGGCTGCTTCATGTGATTCCCCGTTTTCATCCCACCGCCGCTGAAGCGGCCCTCCCAGCCTGTCCGCCGGAGGCGGCAGGCCCCGTGGAAGGTGTTCGCTCAGGGCCCGGCCTCGTGCAGGTCGCCGGCCACCGAAGCCGGCGACCTCGCGAACCGCGCCCAGCGGCCTCACCCCCTCGGTGAGCCCGGCAGTCCATGCCGGTCACCCGGCCGCCGAGGTCTCCCGGTGCCACGGCCGAGCTCCACCCCGATGACGGACCGATCCACGGTTCCAGCACCCGGTGGGGCTCGGCCACCCGCGGCCGCTCGCCGCGCACCGGGCTTGATGCCTCGATCGTGGTGCATCCGGCAGGTTTCGCGAGCGGATCTTCCGCTGCTCCGGAATGCCTTTCCACGCCTGCGAATCCACCCATAGGTGGTGTATCCGGCCAATTCGCTGGAAACGGTTTCGCTCGGCCGCCAATCTTGCTCCAGCGCGGCGAGCTCCGCCGCATCCCGGATCGAATTCCCCTCGTCGAAAGGATTCCCGTCATGCACACCTACGCGCTCGGCCGGCCCGCTGCCGACCGTTTCCGATCCCGCTGGTCGCTCGCGCTGGGGCTGCTTCTGTCGACGGCGCTGTCGTTGGCCGCGCTGCTCGCCGGACCACCGGCCGACGCCGAATCGCCCCGAAACATGTGCCCCGAAGGGTCTTTCTGCGTCTGGCCGGAGACCGGGTTCGGCGGTCAGCCACGCGATCTAGCGCTGCGCACCACCGGCATCGAGCAGTGCACCACGCTCGAAACCGGTTGGGAGGCATTGTCCTTCGCCAACAACACCGGCCACCCGGTGACGGTGTACCAGGACCCGCACTGCGACGAGGAGGCAGATTTCGACACGCACCCCACGGGTTCGCAGACCCCGCAGGCCGGATACGTGGCCCGGGCCATCAAGGTCTGGAGTCACTGAACGCGGTCGGCCAGCTTCCGCACCAGGTCCAGGAGTCGCTCGGCGGAGTTCTGCCAGGTGAACTTCGCCGCCTGGGTCCGGGCCGCCGCGACCAGGTCTGCGCGGGCCTGATCGTCCTCCAGCTCGCGCACGGCGTCAGCGAAGTCCTTCGGCCTCCCCGACTCGAAGAACTTCGCGTGCCCGCCGGTGACCTCGTGGAAGATCTCCAGATCGCTGCAGACCACCGGCGTCCCCGCGTTCATCGCCTCGATGACCGGCAACCCGAAACCCTCGTCCCGCGACGCCGTGACCAGCGCGCCGGCCCGGGCCAGCAGCTGCTGGTACTCGTCCTCCCCGATCCCCCGCCAGAACACCACGTCCGCGCCCGGCGGCAGCTGCTCGCGCAGCTCGGCCTCTCGCTGCGGCGCAATCCGGCTGACCAGGTGCAGCCGGTGACCAGGAAGGAAGGCCATGCCCGCCAGCAACGTCTCGACGTCCTTGTACGGCATGAAAGAACCCATGTACACCAGCTCGCGCGGGCCGCCGTCCGTCGCGTCCGGCGCGTCCGGTGCGGCCTGGGGCTGAGGTGCGTTGTGCACGACCGTGACCGGCCTGCGGGTCAGCCGGTGCCGCTCGATCAACCGCCGGGTGGTGTCGCTGACCGTCACGACTGCGTCAGCGCGGTTGAGCATCACGCGCTGCGGCCAGTACGCCTGGTGGTAGAGCCGCCAGGCGACCTTGACCGGTAGCGGGAGAAATCCCGGCGGGTCAGGGTGCCGGTAGTAGATGAGGTCGTGCAGCGTGAGCACCAGGCGGTAATCGCGGCGGAACCCGCCGATGATCTGCATCGGGCTGAACACCACGTCAGCGCCGAGGCGGTTCAGGGTGCGCGAGACCCACAGCTCGCGCGGTGACATCGGGCTGTTGATCAGCACGTGCGGAACCCCGTCGGGCAGCAGGTCGAGCTGCCGCTCGTCGTGGATCAGCATCGTCACGGGGTGGAGTTGGTGCAGCGCTTCGACGAGGCTCGCGCCGTAGCGGCTGATCCCGTCGTGCTGATCGGTGCGCGTCCAACGCGCGTCGACCACGAGCTTCATCGAGTCTGCTCCGGGATCGCGAGCTTCTCGCGGTGGTCGCAGCGCCCCAGGAACCGGACGATCTCGGCCGCGGCGGCTTCGGGCGTCTCGTAGTGCACGAGATGCCCCACGTCGGAGATCACCACGAGTTCGGCGTCGGGCAACCGGGCGGCGAGCGCGCGTTGACCGGCCACCGGCGCGATCTCGTCGTGCTCGCCCGCGACCAGCAGCACCGGCATCCGCAGCTGATCGGCGTAGTCGGTCACGGTGTGCGTCACCGAGGCCTGGAAGGACTGGTTGACCACGGCCGGCGAGTGGAAGCGGCTGAAGTACCGCAGGTGGTTGTCGTCGATGAACCCGCGCAGCTGCTTGTCCCGAGTCCGGGTCATCGCCCGGCTGGCCGCGAGCACCACCCAGCGGTTGGTCAGCAGCGAACGACCGGCGCGGGAGGGCAGTCGCTCCCCGAGCGAGTAGTAGGCCGCGGTCAACCCCGTCAGGGCCGCGTACGGCCCGCGCAACGCGGACGTGGCGATGGGGTTGATCAGCACCAACCGATGCACCAGCGACGGGCGGGAAGCCGCCAGAAGGGAGGCGACGATCGAACCGAACGAATGCCCGACCAGCACGATCGGCCGCTCGGCACCGCCGAGCCGACCGATCAGCTCCACGATCACCTCGGCGTAGCCGGCGACGTCGTGCCGCCCGGTCAACGGCCCGGAGTCCCCGAATCCGGGCAGGTCCGGGATCACGACGCGCCTGCCCGCCAGGCCTGCCGCGATGGACTCCAGGCCGTGGTGAGTGCCGCGCAGCCCGTGCACGATCAGCACGGTTTCGGCGGTGGGGCCCAGCTCCTCGCGGTAGACCCAGTAGTGCAGGTCCGAGCCGTTGATCCGAGCTGCGCGCTCCTTCGGGTGCAGGTCGGGGACGATCATGATCAGCTCGCCAGTTCGGTGCTGATCTCGTCGAGCTCCACGGCGCTGTTCGGGTCGATCACGTGGTGGTACAGGGTTTCGAAGCGTCCGAGGATCTCAGCGATGTCGTGGCGGGAGACCAGGCGCTGGCTGGCCTCGCCCATCCGGTCGATGGTGGCTCGGTCCGCCAGCACGTCGCCGATCGCGCCCGCGAGCGCGTGCACGTCGCGCGGCGGGTACAGCCAGCCGTTCTCGCCCGGACGGACCAGGTGCGGCAGGGCCATGGCGTTGGCCAGCACGACCGGGGTCGCAGCGGACATGGCTTCCATGGTCGCCAGGCTCTGCAGCTCGGCGATGCTGGGCATGCAGAACAGGTCGGCACGGGCGTAGGCCTCCAGCAGTTCCTCGTCGCTGAGGAAGCCGTGGAAGTGGACCCGGTCACCGACGCCGAGCTCGGTGGCCAGCTGCTCGAAGTGCTCGCGGCGAGCACCGTTGCCGACGATCTCCAGCCGGGTCTGGACCTCGGTGCGCAGCAACGACATCGCCCGCAGCAGGTCGTCGATGTGCTTCTCCTCGTCGAGCCTGCCGACGAACAGCACGGTGCGGGTGTCCGGATCCGGGTTCTGCTCGCGGTAGCGGGCGGCAGGTCGCCGGTAGCGGTCGACGTCGATGCCGCAGGACACCGGCAGAGCCGTGCGGTCGAAGCCGTTGTCCTGCAGCAGTTGCACGGCGCGCGGCGTCGGCGCGGTGACCATCTGCGCCTTGCGGTAGTGCTTGACCAGGTTGTGCCAGAGCAGGCGTCCCGCGGCGTTCTGCAGGAAGGGAGGGATCTTGAAGTAGCCGAAGATGTTCTCCGGCATGAAGTGGTTGGTCGCCACGATGCCGATGCCGCGCTTGCGAGCGGAGTCGATCAGGCCGCGGCAGATGAAGAAGTGCGACTGCACGTGCACGATGTCGGGCTGGATCTCCTCCAGCAGGCCATCCGCCTGCCGGGCCTGCCACGGCATCAGCCCGCGGATCGTCGGGTGGAACGGCGAGCTGTAGGAGCCCACCCGGTGCACCAGCAGGCCGTCTTCGACCTCGGTGCGCGATTCGCGGGTGTCGGAGTGACACACCACGTGAACCTCGTGCCCCCGGGCGGACAGACCCGTGGCGAGCCGGTGCCCGAAGTTGGCGGCCCCGTTGACGTGCGGCGGGTACGTGGTCGCACCGACCACGATCCGCAGCGGGCGCCTGCGCGACGGTTGCGAAGTCAAGAGGAACTCCCGTTAGGACGAGGGGACGTGCGGTGTCCGGCGGTACCGGTGGGAACTTCCGTAGGCGACTGGTCAGTCCCACCAGGGGCACCCTCCAGCCTGTCCGACGGGCGCCGTTCGGTCGTGTCGGGGTGGTGCCGTGCCAGGGCGAACACCCCGGCGCAGGCCACCAGCGCGCAGAGCGCCTCCGCTGCGGCGACCCAGCCGCTGACGTGGTCGGCCTCGCCGAGCAGGCCGATTCCCAGGCCGACGGCCACCAGCGGGTCGATGACGGTCAGGCAGGCCACGACCAGGTCGGGCGGGCCGCTGGCGTAGGCGTGCTGCAGCAGCCAGCCGCCGGCCACCATCGCCACGGAGATGCCCAGCACGGAGAGGAGGTTGATCGAGAGCAGGTCCCAGGTGCCGACCTGCTGCGCCACGGCCCTGGCCATCAGCGACACGTACCCGTAGGCCACGGCGCACCCGGCGGCGAAGAGCACGCAGCGCAGCTTGGAGCGGGTCGCGACCGCGACCACGCCGAGCACCAGCACGGCCACGGCGATGATCTGGGTGGCGGTGAACTGATCGGCGTCCCCGACCGTGGTCGGCGTGGCGCTGCCGGCGGCCAGCAGCACGAACACGGCCAGTCCGCCGGTCGCGGCGAGCACCGCCAGCACCATGCTCGGGCTGACCTCGCGCCGGCTGTAGCCCTGCTCCCGGAAGTTGAGCAGCACGGTGATGGGCAGCGCGAGCACCCCCATGGGCTGCACGACGCTCAGGGGCGCGAGCCCCAGCGCGCACACGTGCAGCACAGCGCCGCTGCCGAGCGCGGCGAGTCCGGCCAGCCAGCGCGGATTGCGCACGAGCTGGGCCTGGCTGCGCAGGCCGAGGCCGCCGCCGTCCATCGCGGCGTGCACCGCCGCGTGCTGCAAGCGGGCTCCCACCGCGTACCCGCAGGCGCCCAACGCCGCCAGCACCACCGCAAGCGCAGTCATCGCAGATCACGCCCCAGCGCGTTGCATGACACTCTGTCCGTCCACACCGCTCAATCTCGCGTCTCGCGAGCCCGGCGCACATCCGGGGCCGGACCCCCAATTTCCCTGAGGCGAACCGTGCTCGCATTCCAGCGGCGGTTGCCGCCCGCGAACCACCCTCGTGCCGAACCCGCGTTCTGGCTGCGAGAACCCACCTCAGAGCCGCCCGTAGGGTGCCCTGAGTTGCCCCGGCTGAACCCAGGGTGATCCCGCACGGCGGGCCAGGCGCCACAGCAAAGCACGAATTGTTCACAGCCAGGCTGACGTTGAGCGGAATTCGCGGGAACCGATCCGGTGAACACTTCTCGACGCCCGGACGAATCACGCACGTCGATAGCGCACTTCGCGTGCACAAGTGCGTCATCCACCGAAACCACGCCGCTGACTCTAGAACAACAACGCTGAGGACTTTGTCAGCAACACATCCGACCACCGCGGTTCGCGGTCCCGCCACCGCTCCCCGACAAATCGCCGGGATTGGACTCCTTCCACCCCGCACGCCTGGAGAGCAGGCACGTCGACCGAAATGAAGATCAACATTCTCAGCGCGAAAACGGTGACCCAAACGACATGGGGAGAACATCACGTCCACTGCCGCGATCGCGCTCAGGCACATTTCCCTCACGATGCGTGATCTGCAGCAACTACTTCCTATGAAGGCACGGTCGGGTGAGATCATGCGGAACGTGGCTGTTCACGAAGCGGTATCCCGGACCGAGCAGACCAAGCGGAGCCGCGCGCGCACTGCGAAAGCACTGGTCGTCGCGGCCCTGCTGGGTGCCGCGCTGCTGACCGCGCTCGCCGCCACGGCCTACACCGACGTCGGCACCATCCCCGGCCTGCCCGCGCTGCCCCCGCTGGTCCGGTTCGGCATCCCGGTCGCTCGCGCGGCGCTCGACCTGGCCGCGCTCGCCACCGTCGGACTCTCGATGCTGCCCAAGCTGCTCGGCTTCGACCAGCCGAAGCGCACCGAACCCGTGGCCGCCCGGGCCCGGCAGCTCACCGTGTTCACGGGCCTGGTGTGGATGCTCTCCGCGCTGGTCTCGCTGGTCCTGCAGGCGATGGAAGCCAGCCCGGGCTCACCGGCCACCACCGGGCTTCTCGTCGCCTACGTCGAGAACGTGCCCGCCGGCCCCGGCCTGCTCGCCAGCGCCGGTGGTGGGCTGCTCTGCGCCGTCGTGGGACTGTTCGCCGTGCGCTTCGGCGAGTCGGTGCCCACCGAGCTGCGCACCATCGTCGCGCTGCTCGGGCTGCTGCCGATGCCGCTGACCGGCCACGCGACCGACTGGCAGTACCACGACTTCAGCATGATCTCGATGGAGCTGCACGTGGTCGGTGCCGCCATGTGGGTCGGCGGCCTGGCCGCGGTGGCCGTGTTCGTGGCGCCGCGGCGCGAGCTGCTCGCCGAGGCGGTGCCGCGCTTCTCCAAGCTCGCCGGACTCGCCCTGCTGGTGGTCGGCGCTTCCGGCATGTTCAACGGCCTGATGGAACTGATCATCACGCCGAGCGTGGGCCTGGCCGGTCTGGTCACCACGCAGTACGGGCAGATCCTCATCGGCAAGGCGGTGTGCCTGGTGGTGCTGGCGGTGATCGGGGCCCAGATGCGGTTCCGGCTCCTGCCGCGCATCGCACGGCAGGAGCGGACGGCCTTGATGACCTGGGTGATCTTCGAGGTCGCGGTCATGGGCGTCGCCTACGGCCTCGGCGTCGTCCTCTCCCGCGCCCCGCTCATCATCTGACCCGGTCGCGGACGCGACTCACCTGTGACTCAGTCGCGGACGCGCCAGTCGCGCACCGTGGCCAGGTACTGCTCGATGCGCCGGACTCCGCCCGAGCCGAGGTGCTCGAACAGCCACCACAGACCGGCCAGCAGCACCACCACGTACAGCGCGGAGGCGAAGTCCGAGGGCGGCGCGGCGATGTAGGCGTGCTGCAGCCACAGCGCCGCGTAGGCCGCGGCCGTGACCGCCACCGCTCCGGCCAGCGGGCGCAACCGCATCACCAGCTGGCAGGACAGGTCGATCGCCAACGCCCCGATCAGCAGGAAGAACGGCACCGTGGAGATCGGGAACCCGCCAGCGGCCAGCAGGACCCAGGCCACGCAGCGGAAGGCGAGGTAGCCGGCGGCCACCGTGGTGGCCGTCCAGCGGCGCCCCACCAGGATCCGCGCGAGCAGCAACGTGCCCAGCCCGGTCAGCACCGCCCAGGTCGGGTAGAGCCAGTCCGGCGTGGGAAGGGTGAAGTTCTCCACCGCGATGTAGTCCAGCGGCCGGTGGAGCTGATCGGCGGCGAACTGCAGCAGGCTGTCCTCGGCGTAGGGCGTGCCGCGCTCCCACGCGGCCAGCCCCAGCACGCCGTACTCCTGGTGCTGGTTGAGGAACATGAAGTTGTCGATCACGGTGAACCACAGGAAGCACGCGACCGGGTAGAAGTACCGGTCGGTGCGGCAGAGCCGGTTCCAGCCCACCAGCAGGCCGATGCTCATCATCCCAGTTCCCAGGTAGAGCAGGGCGTGCGACGGGCTCCAGGCGGTGATGTCCAGACCGTTGACCCGGTGGTTGATCACGTCGAGCGGCGCGGCGATCAGGAAGATCCCCAGCCCCCACTGCATCCAGCGCAGCGTGGTCTTGTCCGCCCCGATCCCGGTGTAGCTGTGGTAGACGACCAGCCCGATCACCATCACCGTGCCGACGGTGTTGAGCAGGTGCGGAGGCGCGAGGTCGTCGCGCAGCCACCGGAAGTGCCAGGAGATGTCCCAGGTGGCGCCGAGGATCTTGAGCACCATCGCGACGACCCACCAGCGATATAACGCCCTGACCAGCTCGACCGGCGCGTCCCGGCCGGGTTCACCGCGGGTCCAGCTGGACCGGACCAGCGCAGCGACGTCCGCCATCGCGTTCACCTCCACCTCGGGTGATGTTCACGAAAACGGTAACCCGAGTTGATCGCGGGAGAACGGGGAACCGGCTTTTCCGGACGAACCTTTTCCCAATGGAGATCTGCGCCGGAAACACCTCCGCGTGGCGCGGGTTTTCGCGTTCTCCCCTCAGATCAACGCTTTTCCCACCCGCATGTGCAGCGGCCCGGACGGTGAGCCGTCCGGGCCGCTGGAGGACGCAGGACTGCCTGCGCCGAAGATTCCGCGCTATCGGGGAATCTTGAGGACCTGACCGACGTAGATCAGATCCGGGTCCCCGATTCCGTTGACGCGGGCGATCTCCCGCCAGTCGACGCCGACCTTGGCTCCGACCCCGGAGAGGGTGTCGCCGGGCTGCACCACGTAGGTCTCCTGCGGTGCGGGCCCGGGCGGCGGAGGCGGCGCACCGGCTCCGGTGAGCACGTCCACCGGCACCAGCGAGACGTTGAGGTCGGTGTCGGCGCCGATGCCGGGGACCTTCCCGTCGGAGGCGTGCTGGTGCACGACCACGCGGTCGGTCATGTAGCCGGGCTCGCCGGGGTTGCGCCCGTAGTGCGCGACCCACAGGAACACGCCCGGGTCCACCCAGGTATCCGGCGCGATCTTGTCCTGGAACCACGAGCTGGAGGCGTAGACGACGATCTCGTGGCGGCCGGTGTGACCGCGGAGGGCGTCGATGAAGCCCTTGATCCACCCACCGAGGTTGGGCGCGTCGGTCTCCATGTCCAGGCACGGCGGGAGGTTCCCCGGGCCGGCCGAGTTCGTCCGCGCGAGCTGCGCGGCGAAGTCGGCCGCCTCCTGCTGCGGCGTGTTGGTGTCCGGTCGCGCGAAGTGATAAAGCCCGGTGACCATGCCGGCCCCGCGCGCCCCGTTGAGCTGCGAATCGAGCACGGGACTGACGTACCCGATTCCTTCGGTGGCCTTGATGTAGGTGAAGACGTACCCGGCGCCGCGCACCGCTCCCCAGTCGGGCTCCCCTTGGTACCGCGCCACATCGATGCCGGGAATGCGTTCGGCCATGTTTTACCCCCTGCAGTTCTGGCCTCTGCCGCTGCTCAAACTATCGAAGTCCGACAAACAGCCAGTTCCGCCATTCGGCTTAAGATCGCTACCCGAAAGGCGCGGGAAAGCCCTACGCAATGCAATCAATGCGTAGTCCTACTCGCCTGATCTAGTGAGTCGCTGCTCCCAGTCGCGAGTTTTCTTCACTAGATGCACAGTGGGGCGGAGCCCGCGGTGCGCCGCCGTTTCTCCGGCGCGGGCAACCTTTTCCAACGGCGGGCGTCTTCCAAGTGCAGAGCAATGACCGAACCAACCCGCTGGGGCGGCGGGAACGGGGGTGATGGCCGTGAACCGGCGCATCGGAGCACGCATTCTGCAGACGTCCGCCGGCCTGCTGGCCGCAGGAGCACTGGCGGGCGCGGCCCTGCCGGCTCAGGCGCAGGACGCACCGGACCAGCCGCGTGATCCGCGCTGCCACACCTCTCAGCTCACCGGCAGCATGTCGCCGGTCGAGGCCGGGGCCGGCCAGCGCTACGCGGACCTGTCGCTGACCAACTCCAGCGATCAGTTCTGCACGCTCTACGGCTACGGCGGGATGCAGCTGGTGGACGCCGCGGGCAACCCGCTGCCCACGAACGTCACCCGCACGCCGAACCCGGGACCGGCGCTCATCGACCTTCCCCCCGGCGCCTCGGCGGCCGCGACGCTGCACTGGACCGCCGTTCCCCACGAGGGCGAAGGCGACCCGTGCCAGCCCGCCCCGGCGAGCCTGCAGGTCATCCCGCCGGACGAGACCGAGCCGCTGCCGGTCACCTGGACCGGAGACGTGGTCTGCGGCGGCGGAGCCATCGGTGAGAGCGCCTACCACTAGGACTGCTCAGCCGTGCGGCGGTGCCGTCGCCGAGCGGCCCCCGAGAAGACATGTCGATCACCCTTGAGGTGGTGGCCGGATCAGCACGGGTGTGCTGGGGTGGCGACATGATCGAGTCAACGGACCGCGAGGTAGCGGGGAGCCTGGGCACGCTGGCCGTGCGGGAGTGGTCGTCGGACAACCCGGGGTGGATCGCGCTGATCTCGCACGGCTACGGCGAGCACTCCGGGCGGTACCAGTGGGTCGCGGAGCAGCTGGTCCAGTCGCGCGCGCTGGTCTGGGCGCCGGACCACATCGGCCACGGCCGCTCGCCGGGCGACCGGGTCTACTACGAGGACGCCGAGGCCCTGATCGCCGACCTGGAGGTGCTGCGCCGCGAGGTCACCGCGCAGCACCCGGATCTGCCGGTCGTGCTGATCGGGCACTCGATGGGCGGCATGCTCGCCGCCCGCTACGCGCAGGAGCACCAGCGGCACCTGGCCGCCCTGGTGCTGTCGGGTCCGGTCCTGGGCACCTGGCACGTGCTGGACCTGCTGGAGCACGACGAGATCCCGGACACGCCGATCGAGCCGACGACGCTCTCCCGCGACCCCGAGGTCGGCGCCGCGTACCTGGGCGACGAGCTGGTCTGGCACGGTCCGTTCAAGCGCGCCACGCTCCGCGCGGTCGACGACTGCCTGCTCGCGATCAACGAGGGCCCGACGCTGGACATCCCGACGCTGTGGATCCACGGCGAGGACGACGAGCTGGTCCCCGAGGCCGATACCCGGACCGGGATCGACCGCATCCGCGGAAACGAGTTCCACGAGCACATCTACCCGAGCGCCCGCCACGAGCTGTTCAACGAGACGAACAAATCCGAGGTCATGACCGATGTCCGCAACTTCATCGGGCGCGCGCTGAATTCTTAGAGCGGATAATAATGCTGACGATCATTACCTGATCGAGTGAGGCGTGTCGCTTGCGTTTGCAGGCCACCGTCCTGCCGGGCAGTTTTGAGCCCGGAGAGCGGGGGCTGCCATGAACGTCGCGCGCGCACAAGATCTGATCGGGACACCGGTGTTCGACAGCGAGGGGAATCGCGTCGGACGAGTCGGCAACGTCTACGTCGACGACCACACCAACCAGCCCGAGTGGGTCACGGTCCGGATCGGCCTGTTCGGGATCAAGGAGACCTTCGTGCCGCTCGACGGCGCGACCACGGCGGAGAACCGGCTGGAGCTCCCGGTCTCCAGGGACCGGGTCCGCAACGCCCCGGACGTCGAGGCCGAGGGCGGCAGGCTTACCGACACCGAGGGCCGCGACCTCTACGCCTACTACGGGCTCGTCGACCCCGACGAGAGCGATACCAAATACTGATCTTCTCGGGCGTTCGAACCCGCGTGCGGATGCGGAAGAATCTTCCGCGATGGATGCGCACAGCGAGCTCGAACTGCTCATCACCGTGGTCGTCGGTGCCCAGGACGAACCCAGCGCCCGCGAGGCCTGCGACGACCTGGTCAGACGCATCGGCGGACAGGTCATCACCGTCGCCGACTGCTCCGACGAGGAGCCCGGCTGCTGGTCGCTGACGATGAGCCGCGGCACCGGGGAGACCGGCTGGCACGTGGCCGCGCTCTCGCGCGTGGTGCGCAACTTCCTGCGCGAACTCGGCCCGGAGTGCGGACGGCACCGCGTCGCCTGCGCGCCGCCGACGGCCTGGGCGGTGGTCGACGACCCCGATCTGGTCGGCGAGCTGGTCCCGGCCGGCGAGCGCCTGCTGATCGAGACGTGGTCCGGGGACGACGACGCTCCGGATCACCACGAATCCACAGTAGACAACTAAGTCCAACAGGCTTGCCAGGCATGACCGAACAATGATCAACAAGGGCGGCCCGCCCGAGCGGTGATCTTGCCCGGGCACTACCTTGTGAACCGTTACAGAGTCGTACCGCCCTTGGAGAGGACCGCATCCAAATGGCAGGCGTCGAAGAAGTTCGCGCAGGCATTTCGCTGGCCAACCAGAAGATGCAGGAAGGCGTCGCCGCACTCCAGCAGACGACGCTGGTCCTCGAGGAAGCGCAGGCAGCGCTCTCCGGGGCCATCCAGGGCACCGCGCAGGACGAGATGCAGCACGCCTACGGCATGCTCGCCGAGGTCCTGCAGACGATCGGCGGCGCGCAGGGCACGCTGTCGGCGACGATCTCCTCCACCGAGAGCTACGCCGGGCGCCTGTAGTCGTGTCCTCGCTCGACGAACTCCACCAAGTGCTGCAGGGCATCGAGCGCCAGCTCGAAGAGGCCGGGGCGCACCTGGGCACCTGCCAGGGCAAGCTCGACGAAGCGCGGCAGGCGCTGGTCCAGCTCGACCCGGAGCACCCGGAGACCGTCCTCCCACCGGGGCTCCCTCGAACGCATGACCAGGTTGAGCGCGCGCAGCGGCTGATCGACCTCGTCCTGAACACGATCCGCGACTTCGCCACCCGTTTGTAGGATCTTCGGTCGAAGCACGGAACACCTTCCCACTGCGCGATATTCACGCCTGTGCATGGGTTGGGCAGGGCATATTTCGAGGTGGTACTTTGATCACGTTCCGTAACTCGGTCTCCGAGGTGGCGTGTTGTGAAACGCAGTGACCGGCGAAGCCGCATCGAATCGGCCTTCGAGCACCTGCGCAGCAGCATCTCCGCCGCACTCGGCGCCACCGAGAACGCGCATCGCGAGGTGCTCGACACCTGCGCCGAGCAGGAGTACGCGCTGCGCATCGCCCAGGTCGGCGCGGCCGAAGCCGAACGCGAACCGGAGCAGATCGCAGACCCGGCCGACCCGCACTTCCGAGCCGCGCTCGCCCGAGCGCTGACCGCGCGCGACGAGATCTTCCGGGACTGGACCGAGCAAGGTCCGCCCTCGCTGGAGAAGCTGGTCGCCGCGAACTCACCCGGCAGCGCGTCGCAGCCGTTCGAGGCCTGGCTCGGCGATTTCGGCGGCGGTGACGTCGCCCACCCGCCCGAGCTGTGGCGGATCGGCACCGCGAGCCTCCCCGATTCCCCGCAGTCGCCACCGTTCCCGGCCGTCGTGCCCGCGCTGGACTTCGCGCACCTGCGCATCACCACCGACGAGGTGCCGGAAACAGCGGAAACCCTGGTGCAGAACCTGCTCCTGCGGATCGTCAGCCACTTCGAGCCCGGTCAGGTGCGCATCCACAGCTGGGACGTCGCGCGGCTGACCGGCACGCTGCCGGACCTGCACCCGCTCAGCAGCGCCGGCCTGCTCACCGCTCACGACTCGACGCGCCTGAGCGACCTGCTCGAGGTGCTCTCCGATCACATCAAGCGCATCCACTCGGGCGCCCTGCTCGGCGAGCACACGACGCTGCGCGCGCTGGCCGCCGCCCACGGTCGCCGGAGCGAGCCGTGGCGGATCGCGGTGCTGTTCGGCAACGGCCAACCCCTGCGCGAGGAGCAGCAACAACAGCTCCAGCGGATCGCGCGCAACGGTCTGGCTTGCGGCATCCAGCTGATCACGGTCGACCTCCCGCTGACCGTCAACAGCTCCATCGAGTCGATCTCGCTGATCGGCGAGAACCGCGCGCGCACCAGCATGACCGGGCCCGAAGCCGTGGTGGCGCTGGACGAACCGCCGTCGCGCGGGACGGCGGCGAAGGTGTGCGGGGCCATCGCGACCGAGTTCGAGTCCCGGCGTGCGCGGGTCCGGACCTTCGACGACCTGCTGCCCGACGAGTTGTGGCAGTGCCACTCGCGTTCCGAGCTGCAGGCGCCGGTCGGCTTCGACGAGGGCGAAGAGGTGTGGGTGCGGCTCGGCGACGCCAGCCCGCACACCCTGATCGGCGGGCCGAGCGGATCGGGCAAGACGAACTTCCTCTACAGCATGCTCGGCGCCATGGCCGCCCGGTACTCACCGGACGAGCTGGAGCTGCACCTTCTGGACTTCAAGGAAGGCGTGTCGTTCGCGCAGTTCACGCCCGGCAGGCGGGACCCGAGCTGGCTGCCGCACGCGAAGCTGGTGGGCGTCAACGTCAACACCGACCGCGAGTTCGGGCTGGCGCTGCTGCGGTTCCTGGCCGACGAGATGCGGCGGCGCGCCGACGTCGCCAAGCGCTACGAGGTCACGAAGCTCGAAGAGCTGCGGGCCGAAGACCCCGAGGGCAGGTGGCCGCGGATCGTCGCGGTGATCGACGAGTTCCAGTACCTGTTCGCCGACCGCGACCCGGTGACCGCGCAGGCCACCAAGCTGCTGGAAGACGTTGCGCGGCGCGGTCGTTCGCAGGGCATCCACCTGGTGCTGGCCAGCCAGGACGTCTCCGGGATCGAGGCGTTCTGGGGCAAGCCGGCGATCTTCGAGCAGTTCATCCTGCGCATCGCGCTGCCCAAGGCCCGCCGGGTGCTCACCGAGCACAACCAGGCGGCGATGGAACTCCCGCGCTGGCACGCCGTGGTCAACCACGAGTCGGGCGTCAAGCACGGCAACGAGATCGCCCGCATCCCGGACGCCACCGCCCGCGACACCTTCCACGAACTGCAGCAACGCCTCTGGCAGCAGCGCACGCCCGGGTCCCACCCGCCGCGGCTGTTCGACGGCTCCAACCTGCCGAAGCTCTCGGCCCTGGACGAGTTCCGGAAGCCGACCGCGCCGGTCAGCGCTCCGCGCGCGCTGCTCGGGCAGATCATCGACGTCGAGGGAACGGCCGCTGCGGTGCGGCTGTCGCGCTCGCCGGGACGCAACATCGCGGTGATCGGCTCGGTGCGCGAGGACACCACCAGTGCGATGGGGGCGGCGGCGCTGTCGCTGTCGCGCCAGCACGAGCCGGGCACGATCCGGTTCACCGTCGGCGCGCTGCTCGACGACGTCGACGAGGACGCCCGCGCCGTGGTCGAGGAGCTTCGCGGACGGGGCCACGAGGTCGACGTGGTGGGACTCGACGACATCTCCGCGACGCTCGACCGCATCGCCACCGACATCGACGCCGGTGCCGCTCCGGTCCGGCACTGCGTGGTGCTCTACGCCGTCGACGCCGCGCAGACCACGCTGGAGCGCAAGGACCCGGTGACCAGGGCCTGCGCGCTGGACTCGCTGCGCACGATCCTCAAGCAGGGGCCGGAATCCCGGGTGCACGTGATCGGCTGGTGGCGCAGCGTGCAGCGGGTGAAGAACACGCTCGGCATGGGCCCGGTGGACGACATCGGCGCGTGGGTGGCCTTCGACGTGCACGGGCAGGAGCTCAGCGCGTTCGCCGCCGGTCAGCCGGTCAACTGGTCGCCGCGGTCGCGTCGCGGACTGTTCTTCGACCGCTCCGTGCACTCGCGTCCCGAGGTCGTGCTGCCGTTCGACCTCGGCGGATCCCCGCCGGTGCCCGCCCAGCGCTCAACGGAATCGGATGCCGACGTGCGGGAGGAAGCCGGTGACTGAGACGGCAGCGGAGCGCTACCGCGAGCTGACCGCCCTGGCCACGGCCGCGGGCAAGGAGATGCGCAAGCAGGAGCGCGACAGCGCGAAGGAGCTCGGCGACGCGGTCGCGGCCGGCACCAAGCGCAAGGAGGAGTCGGAGGAGACCCGCGACAAGCTGGTCGCCGAGTTCAAGGGGCTCTGGAAGTCGGCGATGCAGATCGTCTGGGACGAGCGGTGGCTGCGTTCCTCCGGTGTCCCGGCCGCCGATCGCAGCGCTCCCGGCGCGACGCCGTCGCAGTCCCGCCAGGAAGCCCACGAAGCCCTGGAAGCCCTCCGCGACACCATCGCCAAACCCCGTCTCTCCCTCCCCCGACGCCGCAAGTAACCCACCACTCCCCCACCGCCGAGCGGTTGTTCCGGCATCGCTTCACTCGGCATTTCCCAGTTTTAGTCCAAACCGAGGACCCTTCGCGCCCGAAATGTCCGCTCAGTTTGGACTAAAACTGGGAATTCCCACCATCGTGGACGACGTGACCTCTCGTCGCGGCGGAATAAGCTGAGGGCGTGGAGGAGTTGGGTTCCGCCGCGGAGGTCGCCGCGGCTTCGTCGGATCTGATGGTTCGCTGGGCCGCCCAGGCGCTGGAGCCCGGATATCCGCACGAGCTCGGGAGCGCGTGGCGGCACCGCAGCGCGGTGGCGGTCTTCGCACCTCGCCTGAACCGCGCCGACCGCGTCGTTCACGCCGGCGACGAGGACGACGTCGTGGCGCTGTTGGAGGAGATCTCCCCCGCGCTGTCCGGCCAGAAGGTCCGATTCCTGGCGAGGGCACCGCTGGCCGCGCGGGTCGCCGAACGGGTCGGCCTCGAGGTCCTGGCGACGTTCGGCTGGATGCACCTCGACGCCGAACCGCCGCGGGCCCCCGCTCCCGGGGCCGAGTGGCTGACCGAGGCGGACGTCCCCGACATCGACGCGCTCCTGCGCCGGGCCAACCCCGGCTCGTACCTGTTCCCCGACGATCCTGGCGCCGTGCGCTGGGCCGGGATTCGCGACGCCGACGGCACACCGGTCTCGGTGGCAGGAGACTCCTGGCCCGCCCCCGGCATCCGCTACATCTCCGGCGTCGCGACCCACCCCGCGCACCGGGGCCGGGGCCTGTCGACGCGGCTGTGCACCTTCCTGACCCGGGAGCTGGCCGCGCACGGCGACGTGGTGCTGATGGCCGACGAGGACAACGAACCCGCCCTGCGGGTCTACCGGGGACTCGGCTACCGGTACACCCCGATCTCCGCTAGTCGCTGTTGATGAATGCGGCAGCGCCGCCGTTTCAGGTGTGGGACTCAACCGGCACCGCCGCGGGTTCTGATCGCCTTCGTGGCGAGTACGCCGGGACGCCTCGTATTGGCATACTCAAGGAGCGGCGCACGGAGACCACGAAGGCGATCAGGTTCCGCTACCCACACCGCCACGCAAAACGACTCATGAACAGTTCCTAGTCGCGAATCAGCTTGCCCGGGTTGAGGATTCCGGTCGGGTCGACGGCGCGCTTGGCTGCTGCCAGCACCGAGGTGCCGACGTCGCCGATCTCCACTCCCAGCCAGGGCCGGTGGTCGACGCCGACGGCGTGGTGGTGGCTGATCGTGCCGCGACCGGCGATGGCGTCGCAGGCCGCTTCCTTGGCGCGCTTCCACTGCGCGAGGGCCTGCTCGGAATCGCGCGGCGCCAGCACGGTGAAGTACAGCGAGGCGCCGGTCTCGTAGGCGTGCGAGACGTGGCACATCACGATCGGCGGCTTGCTGCCCGACTGGAGGTTGCGCACCAGCGCGGTGCGCACGGCCGAGCGCAGCTCGCTCAGCCCGCTCCAGTGCGTCGCGGTCTCCAGGGTTTCCACGCACACGCCGCGGTCGAGCAGGGCGTCCCGCTGCCGGGGACCGGAGAACCGGTGCGACTTCCAGGACTCGCCGACCGCCCGGCCCAACCGCACGGTCCGCACGTCGCGCAACGCGCGCAGGGTGGCCGAACGTCGGTGCTTGAGCTCGGCGCGGGACCCCGCATCCCACCCGAGAACCAGCAGGCACGGGTTGCGAATGCCCTTGGCACGCAGGACGTTCGCGAGCGCTCGCGCCTTGAGCTGACCGGCCATCGCGAGCTGCACCTCGGTCTCGGTCGGGTCCGACAACCGCGTGACGTCGGCCAGCACCCGGTCCTGCGCCAGCGCGCGCACGGCGTCGGTCCCGACCTGCCAGCCGTCCACCACGACCGCCTCGTAGCGAGTGCGCCTCGGCGCCGGGCGGACGCGGACGGCGACCTCGGTGATGACGCCGAGACTCCCCTCGCTGCCGATGGCGAGGTGCCGCAGGTCGGGTCCCGCCGCCGACGCGGGTGCGGTGCCGAGCCTCCACTCACCTGCCGGTGTCGCCAGCCGCACGCCCTCGATCATGTCCTCGAACCGCCCGTAGCCCGAGGACGCCTGGCCGGCCGAGCGGGTGGCGGCGAACCCGCCGATGGTGGCCCGCTCGAAGGACTGCGGGAAGTGCCCGAGCGTGAACCCGTGCGCCGCCAGGAGCGATTCGGCCTCGGGCGCGCGCATCCCGGCCTGCAGCACAGCGATCCGCGAGTCCGGGTCGAGCGAGACCAGGCGATCGAGCCGCACCAGGTCGAGGGCGACGACGGCGCTCTTGCCGCCGCGCAGCGCGTCGACGCCGCCCACCACGGAAGTCCCGCCGCCGAAGGGCACCACTGCGATGTCGTGACGGGCGCAGATCTCCAGCGCGCCCTGCACCAGTTCCGGGTCCGAGGGCAGCAGCACCGCGTCCGGGACCGCGAGCTCGGCGCCCTCGCGCCGGCGCATCAGGTCGCTGTAGGACATGCCGCCGGAGCGTCCGAGCCGCGACGCGGTGTCCACGAGCACGTGCGCTTCGCCCAGCAGCGCTTCGAGTTCGGCGCGCGCGGTGTCGGCGAAGGAACTTCCGGGTACTTCGAGCAGGGACGAGGGCACCGCCGGGGTGGTGGTCTCGACGAGTCCGATGCGTTGCCGCAGCCAGCGCAGCGAGGACGGGGACAGTGGCGCGGCGGCCGCTCCGGACGAGGTCCAGCTGCCGCGAAGGGTGTGTTCGATCTGCCCGTTCACAGCTAGAGTGTGACACATGCAGCCGGAATGTCACAGCATCGAGCGCGCTGACTCCCCTCCCGCCGGCACCAGCAGGCGCCAGGCGGCCAACCGGGTCTCCGACACCGACCTGCTGCGGGCGGCGCGCGAGTGCGTGCTCGCCCACGGCGTCCGCCGGACGACGCTCACCGAGGTCGCGCGCGTCGCAGGCGTCAGCCGGATGACGCTCTACCGGCGCTTCCCCGATGTCGGCGGCATGGTCACCACCCTCGTCACGGTCGAGTTCGGCGAGGTCCTGCACCAAGCCCGCCGAGCCGCCGGAACCGGCACCGCGCGGCAGAGCCTGGTCGGCAGCATGGTGCGCGGCATCAGATTGCTGCACGACGCCCCTCTGCTGCAACGAGTCCTGGAAACCGACTCCGAGCTGCTTCTCCCCTACCTGGTCGAGCGGCTGGGCAGCACCCAGGTGGCGGCCGAAGGCTTCATTCGCGAGTATCTGGCCGCCGGGCACGACGACGGGTCGATCCGGCCCGGCGACGTGGCGGTGCAGGCCCGCTCCCTGCTGTTGCTGACCCAGTCGTTCGTCATCTCGGCGCGCCCGGCGGTGAAGGACCTCGAACTCGACGCGCTGACGCACGAACTCGCCCTCCTCCTCGACGGCGCTCTACGGCCAAGGAGCCCTTCATGATCACCACTCCGCTGCCCGCCGGTTCGCTGCGCGCCACCTCGCTGAACTCCGCGCGGTTGCGGACCGACCTGCACGCCGCGGCCGAGCAGGAGGTCGACCTCCTCGTCGTCGGCGGCGGCGTCACCGGCACCGGGGTCGCCCTCGACGCGGCCGCGAGGGGACTGTCGGTGGCGCTCGTGGAGGCCGAGGACCTCGCGTGGGGCACGTCTCGCTGGTCCAGCAAACTCGTGCACGGCGGCCTGCGGTACCTCGCCCACGGCGACGTCGCGCTGGCGCGGGAGAGCGCGGTGGAGCGCAACGTCCTCATGACCCGGACAGCGCCTCACCTGGTGCGTCCGCTCCCCCAGCTCATCCCGCTGCACGAGGAGATCTCGCGACGACAGGAAGTCGTCCTGCACGCGGGATTGCGCGCCGGTGATGCCCTCCGGCGCGCGGCGAGGACGCCGTCGGACGTCCTGCCCGCGCCCAAGAGGATCCCGTCCGCCGAGGCTCTGGCGCTGGTTCCCGGCCTTCGCCCGGCCGGGCTGCGCGGCGGGCTGCTGAGCTTCGACGGCCAGCTCGTCGACGACGCGCGGCTCGTGGTGGCCCTCGCCCGCACCGCCGCCGGGTTCGGCGCGCGCGTCCTCACCCGCTGCGAGGTGACGTCCCTCGACGGCGCGGGCGCCGACGTGGTCGACCGGCGCAGCGGTGAGTCGTTGCGCCTCCGCGCGCGGTCGGTCGTCAACGCCGCCGGGGTGTGGTCCGGAGGACTCGTGCCGGAGGTGAAGCTGAGCCCGTCGCGGGGATCGCACCTGGTCGTCGACGCCGATGCCGCGGGTGTGGCCGGAACCGCCGTCGTGGCGCCGGTCGCGGGCGGCTCCGGGCGCTTCCTGCTGCTGATCCCCCTGCCCGACGGCCGCGCGATCCTCGGGCTGACCGACGAGGCCGCTCCCGGCCCGATCCCGGCCGTCCCGGAGGTTCCCGAGTCCGACGTGGACTTCTTGCTCGCGGGGATCAGGGACGTGCTCGGCGCACCGCTGACCCGCGAGCACGTCCTCGGATCGTTCGCCGGTCTCCGGCCGCTGCTGCAGCGGGACGGCAAGGCCTCGGCGGACCTCTCCCGCCACCACGCGGTGCTGACGTCGGAGGAAGGGATCGTCACCGTCGTCGGAGGCAAGCTCACGACCTACCGGAAGATGGCCGCCGACGCCGTGGACGCCGCGGTCAGCACCTGCGGTCTGTCGGCAGGGCCTTCCCGCACCACCGAGATCGCGCTGGTCGGCGCCGCGCCTCGCCGCCACCTCACCGAGGTGGAGGCTCCCGCCGCCCTCGTCGCCAAGTACGGCACCGAAGCCGCTCGTGTCGCGGCCCTCACCGAGCTCGACCCCGACCTCGCCCGACCGGTGGCAGAAGGCCTTCACCTCACAGCGGCCGAGGTCCTGTGGGCGGTCCGGCACGAAGGGGCCCTTGATTCCGACGACGTCCTCGACCGCCGAACCCGCCTCGGCCTCGACCCCACCGCACGCGCCACGGCGCTGCCCGCGGTCGAGGACATCGTCGCCCGCGCCCTCTCCGGCATCGACCCCACCTGACGAGGAGATGAGCGCAGAAAGGCCCCGGGGCCGGCCTTCTCGGCCGGGCTCTCCGGGGCCCATTGCGAGGTCAGCGGCCGTGGCCACCGACTTGATTCAGGTAACGATTCAGATCAGCGCTGGTCCATCGGCTTGTAGGAGCGCTCCGGCGCACCGGTGTAGACCTGGCGCGGACGGCTGATCTTGCGAGCCGGGTCCTCGATCATCTCGCGCCAGTGCGCGATCCAGCCGGGAAGCCGGCCGAGCGCGAACAGCACGGTGAAGAACTTCGTCGGGAAGCCCATCGCCTTGTAGATGAGGCCGGTGTAGAAGTCCACGTTCGGGTAGAGCTTGCGCGAGACGAAGTAGTCGTCGGACAGCGCCCGCTCTTCCAGCCGCAGCGCGATGTCCAGCAGCGGGTCGTTGGCGCCCAGCTTGGACAGCACCTCGTCGGCGGTCTTCTTGACGATCGCCGCGCGCGGGTCGTAGTTCTTGTAGACCCGGTGCCCGAAGCCCATCAGGCGAACGCCGGGCTCCTTGTTCTTCACGCGCTCGACGAACGCGTCGACGTCGCCGCCGTTGTTCTTGATGCCTTCCAGCATCTCCAGCACCGCGCTGTTCGCGCCGCCGTGCAGCGGGCCGAACAGGGCGTTGATGCCGGCCGAGACGCTGGCGAACATGTTCGCCTCGGACGAGCCGACCATCCGGACCGTCGAGGTCGAGCAGTTCTGCTCGTGGTCGGCGTGCAGGATGAACAGCAGGTCCAGCGCGCGGGCCAGGGTGGGGTCGACCTCGTAGGGCTCGGCGGGGAATCCGAAGGTCATCCGGAGGAAGTTCTCCACCAGGCCCAGCGAGTTGTCCGGGTACAGGAACGGCTGGCCGACCGACTTCTTGTAGGCGTAAGCCGCGATCGTGGGCAGCTTCGCCAGCAGGCGCACGGTGGACAGCTCGACCTGGTCCTTGTCGAACGGGTTGAGGCTGTCCTGGTAGAAGGTCGACAGCGCCGAAACCGCCGACGACAGCACCGGCATCGGGTGCGCGTCGCGCGGGAAGCCGTCGAAGAACTGCTTGAGGTCTTCGTGCAGCAGGGTGTGCCGGCGGATGCGCTCGGAGAACTCGTCGTGCTCCTGCTGGGTCGGCAGCTCACCGTAGATCAGCAGGTAGCTGACCTCGATGAAGTTCGACTTCGCCGCGAGCTCCTCGATGGGGTAGCCGCGGTACCGGAGGATTCCGGCGTCGCCGTCGATGTAGGTGATGTCGGAGTTGCAGGCTGCGGTGTTGACGAAACCCGGATCCAACGTCACCAAACCGGTTTGGGACAGCAGCTTGCCGAGGTCGACACCGGGCGAACCTTCGGTGGGTTGCGTCACCTGCATTTCGTGCTCGCCGGCGTCATAGCGCAGCGCGACGGTACGTTTGGCGGTCACGTCGTCGGGCATTCGGGAACCTCTCGCGCTCGTCAAGGGGGGCGTGGTGACGACCGCGATTGCCAGCCAAGCGGCAGGGCTTCGTGTCGCCCGCGCTCCGGGTCGGGGTGTCCGAACCGTCGCAGCACCACCCCGTTGGGGTCCTGTCAGTAGTCACGCTAGACCGCAAGAGGGCCCCCGCGCAGCAATCGCGTTTCCTCTTTTTTGCAGGTGGGACCACGATCACATCACACTTGCCGGTCGGCGGAGCGCCAATATCGACGCTCCGCCACTGTCCGGCACCACCATCGTGACCACGAGTGAAATCCGATCGGTCTAATCCGGATTCCTTCTTTCGCAGTCAGGCGGTTGAGCTCACGGGGCGTGTTCAGCCCCCACCGGATGGATGTGGCTCACGTGTCCAGCTCCGAAGACCACGGCGGCTCGGCTCCCGGACGCGACACGGTGACCGCGGCCGCTGCCGCGGCGAATGCCAGCGCCTGCTCCCACTGCTGCGGGTCGAGAGCGCGAACCTTCTCCGGCGACAACGCGTCGTTGCGGTGCAGCCAGGCCAGCAGCGCCGCCTGCACGGTGTCCCCCGCGCCGATGGTGTCGGCGACCTGGACCTCGCGGCTGGGCACGGTCACCTCGCCGTCGGCGGTGACGGCGGTGATCCCGTCTCCGCCCCTGGTCAGCACCACCGCGGCCGGACCGCGCGACTGCCACTCGCGGGCCACCTCGACCACGTCGCGTCCTGGGGCGAGCCATTCGGCGTCATCGTCGGAGACCTTGAGCAACCCGACCGCGGGGAGCCAGGAGGCGAAGCGGTCGCGGTAGGCGTCGGGGTCGGCGATGAGGTCGGCGCGGATGTTCGGGTCCAGCGCGATGAACACGCCGCGCTCGGCCTCGCGGAACAGCGCCTTCTCGTAGGTGCTGGCACCGGGTTCGAGCACCATGCCGAGCGTGCCCAGGCACAACGCCGCGGTGTCCGCGGGGAGCGGCTGGTCGGAGACGAAACGCGCTGCGGTGCCCTCGGTGTGGAAGCTGTAGCGCGCCGAGCCGTTGGCCTCCAGGCCGACCACCGCCAGCGTCGTGGGCTCCGGCCCGCGCTGGACCAGCGACGTGTCCACTTCGGACTCGCTCAGCCGCTGCACCATGCGGTCGCCGAACTGGTCCGTCGACAGCTTCGCGTAGAACGCGGTGGGGGCGCCGAGCCTGCCCAGCGCGATGGCCACGTTGTACGGGCCACCGCCGAGCAACGGGTGCAGCGGGCCGAGCTCTCCGTCCGGGGTGGACGAATCCGGCACGAGGTCGACCAGGGCCTCACCGCCGATGACGATCAATTTTCCTCCACTGTGTCCGAATTGGACTTCTCATCCTGGGTGAGCCCACCCAGCAGGAACTGCGACAGCGCGGAGAAGGCGGCGGCGTCGGACAGCCCCGTGCGCTCGCCGACCTCGCCGCGCTGGATGCCGGCGATGGTGCGGCCGACCATCTCGCCGACGAAACCCGCGTGCACCTCGCGGAACACCCCTTGCCGCACGCCCTCGGCGATGAACCCGCGCAACCGGTCCGCGGCGGCGTGGGCGTTGGCCTCGTAGGTGGCGCGGGTCGCGAGGTTGGCGGCCATGTCGTTGATGAACTCCCGCGAGGCCGGCCGCAGCGCCTCGGCGGCGGCGTCGAGGTAGGCGCGCACCTTCTCCCGCGCGTCGTCGGCGGCCTGCGTCCGGCGCTCGATGTCCTCGGTGGCGTTCTTGAAGTAGTGCGCCACGACGCGGACCGCGAGCTGCTCCTTGCTCCCGGCGAGCGTGTAGAGGGTCGACTTCGAGCAGTGCAGCCTGCCTGCCAGGTCGTCGAGCGTGAGGTGGGCGAACCCCTCCGCCAGGAACAGATCGCGCAGCCGGCCCAGGAGGTCGGCCCGCCTCGGGTTCAGCGTCCGCTCGGCTCGGGAGGTGCTCATCGGGAGAAGCCTGCCACAGGAAGCGGAAACCTCCGAGCAGCTCTGTTCACAGTACTGCAGTACCGCCTACAGTACTGTTTGCAGTACGACTCACCGCTACGCACACTGGACGTGGGAGCGCGCCATGACCGTTGACCGTCTGCTTCCGACCGAGGAAGCCGCAGATCTGCTCGCGCTGACCCGCGAGATCGCCCGCGACGAGCTCGCCGGCCGCGCCGCCGAGGACGAGGCCGCCGCGAAGTTCCCGCGCGACGCGTTCCACCTGCTCGGTCACTCCGGACTGCTCGGCCTCCCCTACCCCGAGGAGCACGGCGGCGGAGCTCAGCCCTACGAGGTGTACCTGCAGGTGCTGGAGGAGATCAGCAGCGCCTGGATGACGGTCGGCGTGAGCCTGTCGGTGCACACCATGAGCTGCTTCCCGCTGGCCACCTTCGGCACCGCTGCGCAGCGGGAACGCCTGCTCCCGGAGATGATCGGCGGCTCGTTGCTCGGCGCCTACGCGTTGTCCGAGCCGCACGCCGGCTCCGACGCGGCCGCCCTGAGCACCCGCGCGGAGCGAACCGGCGACGAGTACGTGATCAACGGGCAGAAGGCCTGGACCACCCACGGCAGCGAGGCCGACTTCTACACGCTGATGGCGCGCACCGGCGAGGGAGCGCGCGGCATCAGCTGCCTGCTGGCGGACTCGACCACCTCGGGTCTCACCGCGGGGCCGCCCGAGCACAAGATGGGACTCACCGGGTCGCCCACGACCCCGCTGTACCTCGAGGACGCGCACGTCCCGGCCGACCGGCTCATCGGCGAGGAGGGCGACGGCCTCAAGATCGCGCTGTGCGCGCTCGACTCCGGTCGCCTGGGCATCGCCGCCTGCGCGGTGGGACTGGCCCAGGCAGCCCTGGACCTCGCGGTCGACTACGCGCAGCAGCGCACGCAGTTCGGCCAGCCGATCATCGAGTTCCAGGGGATCGAGTTCCTGCTGGCCGACATGGCCGCGGCCGTCCACTCGGCGCGCGCGATGTACCTCGACGGAGCGCGCCGCCGCGACGCCGGCCGTCCTTTCGGGGAGCAGGCGTCGGTGGCGAAGCTGGTGGCCACCGATGCCGCCATGAAGGTCACCACCGACGCGGTCCAGGTCCTCGGCGGCGCCGGGTACACCCGCGACTTCCCCGCGGAGCGCTACATGCGCGAGGCCAAGGTCCTGCAGATCTTCGAGGGCACCAACCAGATCCAGCGCCTGGTCATCGCCCGCCACCTCACCCAGGCCTGAGAGCGCTGCGGCTGCCCGCCCGCAAGACGTCGCAGGTCAGAGGGGCTTGAGACCCCAGTGGGCCGTCCACGCCTCGCCGGGCTGGAGGGTGAGGAGGTCCGTTCCGGAGTTGAGGGCGTCCGGCGGGCAGGTCATCGGTTCGATGGCGATCGCCCGGCCCCGCCCGGGGAACTCCTCCGCCGTGTAGACCTGGACCCACTTGAAGACCGGGTCCGCCCAGAGCTGGATGCCGTGGCCATCGGGGTCGGTCAGCGAGTGCCGGACCAGGCCCGCGGGGTCGTCCGGAGCCGGGACCGCGCCGCCGAAGGCCGTGTCGAGCCAGACGCCCGCGAGGCGACGGCCGGTGCGGAAGTCGGATTCATCGCCCTGCAGCGCCCGCGGTGGCCGGACGGGCAGCAGCCGGTCGGCGTCCACCGGCAGCACCGTGGAGGCGGCCAGCCGCAGCGTGCAGTCGTCGGTCTCGACGTTGCCCGCGCGCGGGTACGGGTGCACTCCGACACCGAAGGGAACCGCACGCCCACCCAGGTTCTCCACGGTGTGGGTCACGGTGAGGCCGTCACCGTCCACGGCGTAACCGATCGAGGTCAGCAGCGGCACCGGCCAGCCCGGGCGCGGTGAGACGGTCGCCTGCAGCACCACGGCGGAGTCGGTGTGCTCGACGATCGACCACGGCGCGTGGCGCAGCAGACCGTGGATGGCGTTGTCGCGGTCGGGCTCGGTCAGGGCCAGCTGCTGCTGTTCACCGTCGAGGGCCCAGCGCCCGCCCGCGACCCGGTTCGGCCACGGGACCAGCACGTTGCCCGCGGCGGACGGCGGGAGGCGGTCGGCATCGAAGGTCTCGACGTGCGGCACGCCGTCGACGGAGAAGTCGCGCAGAACGGCACCGAACTCGGTGATGACCGCCTTCGCGGTCCCCGAGGTGATCTCGAACTGCCGTCCGGTGGCGGGAAGAGGATCATGCACGCCGCCACTCTACGACCAGGAGGCGGCCCGGTCACCGCGAATCGCGACCGGACCGCCTCCTGCGACGGGGAAACTACTTGGAGAGGGCTTCGGCCTCGAAGTCCGTCTTGCCCTTCACGAAGTAGTTGATCAGCCAGAAGATCACGCCGATGCCCAGCAGGATTCCGGCGATGACGTACTCCGTGCCCGGCCGCCCGGACAGCGGGCTGGCGAAGAACGCGCAGGACAGCGCGCCGAGCACCGGAACCCAGGTGGGGGCCCGGAAGTGGTCGTGCTCGACCTTGTCCTTGCGCAGCACCAGGACCGCGACGTTGACGACCGCGAACACCACGAGCAGCAGCAGAGACGTGGTGCTGCCCAGGTCGGAGATCTCCAGCGAGCTCACCAGCAGGATCGCGATGACGCTGGTGAACAGGATCGACACCCACGGGGTGCGACGTCCGCGGTGCACCTTGCCGAACACGCCGGGCACGACGCCCTCGTTGGCCATGCCGTAGACCAGCCGGCTGGCCATCAGCATGTTGATCAGCGCGGTGTTGGTGACCGCGAACAGCGCGATCAGCGAGAACAGGATCGGCGGGAACCACGGTGCAGCGGCCTGGACCACCAGCAGCAGCGGGCCGTCGGACTCCGCGAGCTCGTTGGTGGGCACCAGCGTCGAGGTGATCAGCGCGATGACCAGGTAGATCACCGCGGTGATGACCATCCCCAGCAGCAGGGCGCGCGGGAAGTTCTTCGCGGGGTCCTTGGTCTCCTCGGCCATGTTGACCGAGTCCTCGAAGCCGACCATCGCGAAGAACGCGAGCGCGGTGGCCGAGGTGACCGCCAGCAGCGGCGAGGTGTCGGCGTCGAACTGCGTCAGCCTGCTGGGGTCCGGGGCGATGTCGGCGCTGTGGCTCCCGCCGAAGATCGCGATCAGGCCGAACACGATCACGATCGCGAGACCGGACAGCTCCACGAAGGTCAGGACGACGTTCATCTTCACCGACTCGCCGACGCCGCGGAAGTTGATCGCCGCGAGCATCAGCAGGAAGCCGAGCGCGACCAGCCACGAGTAGGACTCGATGCCGTCGCCGAAGATGGCCGTCAGGTAGTCACCGCTGAACGCCTGCGCTGCGGAAGCGGCCGAGGTGATGCCCGAGCACATCACCGCGAAGGCGATCAGGAAGGTCACGAAGTGGATGCCGAAGGCCTTGTGCACGTAGAGCGGCGCGCCACCGGCCCTGGGGTACTTGCCGACCAGCTCGAGGTAGCTGAACGCGGTCAGGAAGGCGACCACGAAAGCGACCAGGAACGGAACCCAGAGCGCTCCGCCGACCTTGCCCGCGACCTTGCCGGTCAACGAATAGATCGTGGTCCCGAGGATGTCTCCCACCACGAAGAAGAGCAGCAGTTTCGGGCCCATCACCTTCTTGAGGCCAGGCTCGTGCGCACCGCCGGGCGCATTAACGGTCGTTTCGTTGGCCATAACGGAGAAGTGTGCAGGGTGGCTCCGAGGCTTGTCTTCCCGCCCCTGGTCGAAACGTGCTCCGACGACTGGCGCAAGCGTGAACGGCACTTTCCGCGCAGGTCAGCTCACGCGTCGTCACCGGTGGGCGCCCGGTACTTCCAGAACGCGGGCAGGCACGCTGCGGACAGCGCGGCGGCGACCACGACCAGCACTCCGCCGATCATCACGGCCGCCCGGGTGCCCGCGTAGGCACCGGCCAGACCGTGCAGGGTGTCGGCGAGCCGCGGGCCCCCCGCGACCACGACGGTGAACACGCCCTGGATCCGACCGCGCATCTCGTCGGTGGCCGCCGCCTGCAAGATCGAACTCCGGTACACCATGCTGATCAGGTCGGCTCCGCCTCCGAGCGCCAGGAACAGCACCGCCAGCCACAGCGAGTCCGCGAAGCCGAAACCGATGATCGCCACGCCCCAGGCCATCACGGCGACCGTCACTCCGACGCCGTGCCGCACCATCCGGTGCAACCAGCCGGAGAACAGCCCGAAGAAGAAGGCGCCCAGCGGGATCGCCGCGTACAGCCACCCGAGCGCGGCACCGCCACCGGGCGGATCGCCGAAGGTGCGCTCGGCCATCTCCGGGAACAGCGCGCGCGGCATGCCGAAGACCATCGCGATGATGTCCAGCAGGAACGACGCCAGCAGCACCGCGTGCAGGCCCAGGTAGCGGAAACCGTCGAGCACCGAGCGGAGGCCGGCCTTCTTCGGAGCGCCGTCCTGCGGCGGCAGAGCGGGGAGTCGGAACACCGCGACCAGCGCGAGGCACAGCGCGATCGCATCCACCAGGTACAGCACGGACAGCCCGAGCACGGGGAGCAGGACGCCGGCCAGCAGCGGTCCGACGATCGAGCCGAGCTGGAAGACGGTGGCCCCCAGTGCCTGCGCCGACGGCAGCAGGTGGGTGGGGATCAACCTCGCGATGGCCGCGCCTCGGGTCGGCGAGTTGACCGCGAAGAAGGTCTGCTGCAGCGCGAAGAGCACCAGGACCAGCCACACCGATCTGACGCCGGAGGAGGCGGCCAGCCACAGCAGGACGGAGGTTCCCGCGAGCCCGCCGTTGGTGACGATGAGCAGCTTGCGGCGGTCCACGGCATCGGCGATCGCCCCGCCCCACAGGCCGAACACCAGCAGCGGGACCAGGCCGAAGATGCCCGCCAGTCCGACGTAGAACGAGGAACCGGTGATGTCGAAGAGCTGCTTGGGGACGGCGACGGCGGAGAACTGCGCACCGACGGCGGTGACGATGTTGGACACCCACAGCCGGCGGTAGGCCGGGTACTGCAGCGGCCGGGTGTCGATGAGGACCTTGCTGAACAGCGCTCTGACGCTGCGCCGAGGGAGGGTTCCGCTGTTCTGCCGCACGAGAGCAGCAGCGTAGTCCTTCGCGAAACTAAGGGACCACCGGTTTTCCGCCCGTGTGATGGAGCTCTACGCCGGGCTCCGCGTCACCCACGAGCGACTCAGCGGCTCTCCGGCCGGAGCCGAAGAGCCGCTGAGGGGTCGAGAGGAGCGCCGGGCGCTCGTCACGGTGCGAGGCGCTCGACCGCCCACGTGTCGTCGGTCCGGCGGAAGCGGAGCCGGTCGTGGAGGCGGTCGGGACGACCCTGCCAGAACTCGACGAAGTCGGGACGGATCCGCCAGCCGCCCCAGTGCGGCGGAACCGGGACCTTCTCGGCCTCCCCGAAGCGGCGCTCGATGCCGTTGAGCGAGTTCTCCAGCGCCTCACGACCGTTGACCACCCGCGACTGCGGTGAGGCCCACGCCCCGAGCTGGGAACCGCGCGGACGCTCGCCCCAGTACTCGGTGGTCTCCGACGAGCTGACCTTCTCGACCTCGCCGCGCACGTTGACCTGGCGCTGCATGCCCAGCCACGGGAACGTCGCGGCCGCAACGCGAGTCGACTTCAGGTCGTGGCTCTTGTTGGACGTGTAGTTGGTGAAGAACACCACGCCGCGCTCGTCGAACCCCTTGCACAGCACGGTCCGCGAAGACGGGAAGCCGTCGGGATCGGCGGTGGCCAGCACCATCGCGTTGGGCTCGACCAGTTCGGCCGCGACGGCCTCGTCGAACCACAGCTGCAGCTGCTCGTGCCAGGTGCCGGCGAGCGAGTCCTCGTGCAGAGCACCGGCTTCGTAGGAAACACGCATGGACGGCAACGCGACGTTGGCCTCCGACATCCTCTTCCTCCCTGACTCGTCCGGCGAACGGCACGACTCGACTTCGGCATTCCGGCTCAGCGCCGGACGGTACGGGTTGGACGAGACCGACGCGCGCGACGTCAGTCATTCGCTATGACGGTAAACGGGATCGGAACAGGAGCCGAATCGACGATAGGTCACGATCGATTCCGCAACCGATGCAGTGATCGTTCCCACATCAGCCCTTCATCACCCGGACAGGCGTTGCGCTGCGGTGAGAGCAAGGGAACCTTTCGCTCACCCGAGCCGCTGCGGCGGCACCCTTGACGCCCCCGTGGTGGGAGGTCTTCGGTAGAGCTGCCGCGGGACCCGAGAGCGGCCCGCGGGCCTCCCGACCTGGACCGCCGGGCCCTCAGCACGCGTCCAACGTCCGATTGGTCCGGATGCCCGAGTTGCGGAACGGCAATTTTTCCGGAATTTTTCACGCGAGAGCAAAAGGTTCCATTCACCGCGGGTCAACTCATCCTGGAATTATTTCCCATCGGGCCTCCATTGCTACTTCTTCCTCCCCGGGTGCAGTGTTGGCTCAAACCCCGCCACGTCGCCAGCCATGCGCACGCGCGCACCATCCCTACGACCAGGAGACGAGGCAGCTATGAGCGAATTCCGTCCCGGGTTGGAAGGCGTCGTCGCCTTCCAGACCGAAATCGCCGAACCCGACCGCGACGGTGGCGCGCTGCGCTACCGAGGCGTGGACATCGAGGACCTGGTGGGCACGGTCTCCTTCGGTGACGTCTGGACGCTGCTGGTTGATGGGCAGTTCGGCGGCGGACTGCCGCTCGCCGAGGACGTCCCCCTTCCGGTCCGCACCGGCGATGTGCGGGCGGACGCGCAGGCCGCACTGGCCATGACCGCACCCGCCTTCGGCTTCCAGCCGGTTCTGGACATCGAGGCCGACCAGGTGCGCCAGCAGCTCGCCCGAGCCTGCTCGCTCGGCCTGTCCTACATCGCGCAGTCCGCGCGCGGCGACCAGCCTGCCGTCCCGCACGCCCGCATCGCGGAGGCCACGACCACCACCGAGCAGTTCCTCACCCGGTGGCGCGGCGAACCGGACCCGGCTCATGTGCAGGCCCTCGACGCCTACTGGACCTCGGCCGCCGAGCACGGTCTGAACGCCTCCACCTTCACCTCCCGGGTCATCGCCTCCACCGGCGCTGACGTGGGCGCCTGCCTGTCGGGCGCGGTCGGCGCGATGTCCGGCCCGCTGCACGGCGGCGCCCCGGCCCGGGTGCTGCCGATGATCGAAGAGGTCGAGCGCACCGGCGACGCCCGTCGCGTGGTGGCCGACATCCTCGACCGCGGCGACCGGCTGATGGGCTTCGGCCACCGCGTCTACCGCGCCGAGGACCCGCGCGCCCGGGTCCTGCGCAACACCTGCGACCAGCTGAAGGCCCCTCGCTTCGAGGTCGCCCGCGAGCTGGAGCAGGCCGCGCTGGCCGAGCTGCGCGAGAGGCGGCCTGACCGCCAGATCGAGACGAACGTGGAGTTCTGGGCCGCCGTGATCCTGGACTTCGCGGCGGTCGCGCCGGCGATGATGCCCTCGATGTTCACCGCGGCCCGGCTCGCGGGCTGGTCGGCGCACGTCCTGGAGCAGAAGCAGACCGGTCGCCTCGTCCGGCCGTCGGCTCAGTACATCGGTCCCGCCCCGCGCTCGCCGCAGGACGTGACCGGCTGGGACACCGTCACGCAGATCATCGCCCCCGTGTGAGTCCTCGAGGTGGGTCGGCCGGACGGCCGGCCCACCGGAGGATATTTTTGCGCGCGTGACCGATTCGGCGAAGTTGCACGCCCAGTACGCCGCGGCTCTCGAGGAGGACGCCGCGGGCAGCGACAACCCGTGCGCAGAGCTGGTCGACGCCTCCGGCCAGTGGCACTTGGCCGACGACCACGAGCGCGAGCTCTCGGCCGTGACCAGGGCCTTCGAGGCGGATGACGACTCGGGCCCGCTGAGCGGACGCGGCGCCTACATCGCGTACCTGCTCACCCACGGACGCGCCGAGGAGGCGACGCCGCTGCTGGACGAGCTGCGGCGGAAGCCGAGCGAGGTGGCCATGACCTACATGGACGTCCACGCCGGCTACGCCGCGATCGGCCGGGCCTCCGAGGGGCTGCGCTGGCTCAACGCGGGCGCCAACCACATCGTCCCCTCGCTCGACGAGCCGCTGGACGCGACCGACCAGGGCTACGACCTCCTCCTGGAGCGCAAGCGGGCCAGGAGCGATGCGAACCTTCCCGCCGACGCGCTGGACGAGTTCCTGGACCAGTGCGTCGAGTACAACCAGGAGGTGAGCGACGGGATCCAGCAGCTGTCCGGTGACGGGGGCGACCTCGACGGTCTGGTGGACGCCGACGGGAACCTCATGCTCAGGCACTACGCGGTACCGCTGTGGACCGCGGAGGAGTTCGCCCGCTCGACGCACGAGCACCCGGAGTGGTGGGAGGAGGGCGCGACCCACGAGTCCTACCGCCGCCAGGTGGAGGAGGAGCTCGGCGCGGTCACCAAGGGCGCCTGCCTGGTCCCCACGACCGTGGACGCCGTGGAGGCCTACCTCCGGGCCAACGGCCAGCGTCTGGACTCCAGCATCGAAGCCCCGGACGACTACGCCTTCGAAGAGGCGCACAAAGGGAACTACCTGCCCTGGCCGCCCGGGCGGAACGACGCCTGCTGGTGTGATTCGGGACGCAAGTACAAGAAATGCTGCGGAGCGCCCGGATTCGCCTGATCAATCCGCCTCGAACGGGCCGTCTCGGACACAGTGTGGTTGGCCGGGACGGCGAACAGCAGTAAGTTGCGGTGCGGCAGCGGCCGCCGGACACCGCGCGGTAACCCCGCTGCAACGCTGAGCCGAGCCGGCAATGGCGCCGGCGGACCTGGCCACTGGCGCGCGGGGACGGGCTTCTCCCGGTCACCCCGCACAGTCACCACAACAACGCCCGGAGGCGCCGGAATGACGCAGGCCGAGACCACCGACCCGACCACCTTGAAGCTGCCCGACGAGCTCCAGCCCTCGGACGGCCGCTTCGGTTGCGGACCTTCCAAGGTGCGCCCGGAGCAGCTGGCCCGGCTGGCCGACGAGGGCGCCTCGGTGATGGGCACCTCCCACCGGCAGAAGCCGGTGAAGTCCCTGGTCGGACGCGTTCGCGAGGGCCTGAGCGAGCTGTTCTCGCTGCCCGAGGGCTACGAGGTCGTGCTCGGTGTCGGCGGTACCACCGCGTTCTGGGACGCCGCGACCTTCGGCCTGATCCGCGAGCGCTCGCTGCACCTGTCCAACGGCGAGTTCTCCTCGAAGTTCGCCAAGGCCGCGAAGACGGCTCCCTTCCTCGGCGAGCCGATCGTGGTCTCCTCCGACCCGGGCGACGCCCCCGACCCGGTGTCGGACCCGAGCGTCGACCTGATCGGCTGGGCGCACAACGAGACCTCCACCGGCGTCATGCTGCCGCCGTCCCGCCCCGCGGGCTCGGAGAACGCGCTGGTCGCGGTGGACGCCACCTCGGGTGCGGGCGGCTTGGCGTTCAACCCCTCCGACGTGGACGTCTACTACTTCGCGCCGCAGAAGTCCTTCGCCGCCGACGGCGGGCTGTGGCTGGCCGCGCTCAGCCCGGCCGCGATCGAGCGGATCAACGAGATCGGCGCCTCGGACCGCTGGGTCCCGGAGTTCCTCTCGCTGCCGACCGCGCTGGACAACTCGCGCAAGGACCAGACCTACAACACCCCCGCGGTCGCGACGCTGTTCATGCTCGCCGACCAGATCGACTGGATGAACAGCCAGGGCGGTCTGTCCTGGTGCGACTCGCGCACCCGCGAGTCCTCGCAGCGCCTGTACACCTGGGCTGAGAACTCGAAGTTCGCCACGCCGTTCGTCACCAACCCGGCGAAGCGGTCGCAGGTCGTCGGCACCATCGACTTCGACGACTCCGTCGACGCCGCCGCGATCGCCAAGGCGCTGCGCGCCAACGGCATCGTCGACACCGAGCCCTACCGCAAGCTGGGCCGCAACCAGCTGCGCGTCGGCATGTTCCCGGCGATCGAGCCGGACGACATCACCCAGCTGACCAAGTCCATCGACTGGGTGGTTTCGAAGTTGTCCTGATCACGGTATGCGGCCGCCGAGGCAACCCTGTGAACAGCGGGTTTCCTTGGCGGCCGTTGCCTTTTCACGGTCGCGAACAGCGACGAAGTTGATCACGTCGAGTGATACTCGCAGGAGTTGAGTAGTTCAACTCATTCGCACTCGCAGTCCACGTAGGGCAAGATCGAAGCTGACAGGGCGACCAACGAACGACACGAATACCCGGCGTGCCTCCCGCGTCAAGGCGGCGCGCCGGGTTACTGTCACAGCTTGGTGACATGTAGGTCGGCGGGAGGCTGGCGTTATGCGAGCGCTGCGAGTGGTCGGGCTCGACGAGGACGGTGAATCCGTCATCTGCGAGGACCCGGAGAACGGTGAGCGATTCACCGTGCCCGCTGACGAGCGATTGCGCGCGGCTGCCCGCGGCGACCTCACCAGGCTGGGCCAGGTGCAGATCGAGATGGAACAGCAGATGCGGCCGCGCGAGATCCAAGCACGCATCCGCTCCGGAGCGTCCGTCGCTCAAATAGCGGCCACGTCGGGCCTGCCCGAGCACCGCATCGAGCGCTACGCCTACCCGGTGCTGCTCGAGCGCGCGCAGATCGCGGAGATGGCGCAGCGCGCGCACCCGGTCCGCGAGGACGGCCCCGACGTGCAGACGCTCGGCGAGGTCATCGCCCACACCTTCGGGATGCGCGGCCACGACTACGCCGAAGCCAACTGGGACGCCTGGCGCGGCGAGGACAACAAGTGGGTCGTGCAGCTGGCCTGGCAGGCCGGCCGCTCGGAGAACGGTGCGCACTGGGTGTTCCACCCGGGCGCTCACGGCGGCACCGTCGCCTCGCTCGACGAGCACGCCGTCGACCTGCTCGACCCGTCGCCGAACCGGCCGCTGCGCACGGTCCGCCCGGTGACCGAGCTGGCCCGCGAGGCGCTGCAGCTCGACCAGCAGGGCGCTCCCGACGAGGTGGAGCCCGAGCCTGAGCCGATGCTGCCGGAGCCCCCGGTGGCGCGCGCCGAACCCACGCTCCAGCGCGTCGAAGCGCCGGAGCCGGAACCGGTGGAGCCTGCCGAGCCGACGCTGGACCTGGAGACGCCGGAGCCGATCCAGGAACCGGTCACGGCCGAGACCGAGGCTGCGGAGGACTCCAAGACCGAACCCAAGCGCAACGCCCGCAAGAACCACCCGATCGTCCCCTCGTGGGAAGACGTGCTGCTGGGCGTCCGCTCGCACCGCTGAGCCGCTGAGAACGACGAACGGCCAGGCCTCCACGGGCCTGGCCGTTCGTCGTTCTCCTACCCCAGCGTGCTGAGGAACCCGGCGATCCAGGAGGCGACCAGGCCCGCTGCCGTGCCGTAGGCGACCCATCGCCACACGGGGACGTTCCGACCCAGCCAGATTGACGGCGCGAACCCGGCGGCGATGGCGATGTTGACGAACACGGCGAGGAAGCCGTTGACGTCCGCCAGGCCTTGGGACACGACCACGAGGGTGATCGCGACGATCGCCGCGATCACCGCGCTGATCATCAGCCCCGTCCCCCACGGAGTGGGAGGAACCGGTGCGATGGGCCTCCCCCGACGCCGCACCGCCTGCGCCGAGCGCGGACGCCCGATCTGCGCGAGCTCACCGCTGAACGGGTCGACGTAGCCGATGCGCCCGCCGGTCTCCGCCGCCAGGCGCATCGCCAGCTGGCGGCCGCGCCGGGACACGATCTCACCGGTCTGCGCGGACTCGCCGGTCTGCACCAGTTCGGCCACCGACGCCCACTCGTGCAGTGCGGTCACGAGGGCTTCGGGCAGCCGCAGCCGCGCGGGGTCGTGCTCGGTCCCGTCCGGGCGCGCCAGCACGGCCCGCCCGGACCGCGCGTGCAATTCCCAGCCCGCGTCCATCAGATCCCGCTCAGCGCGTGGAAGGTGACGGCCCCGGCGGTGGCAACGTTGAGCGAGTCGACCCCTTCGGCCATCGGGATGCGCACCGCGACATCGGCGGCCTCGATCGCTTCATCGGTGAGCCCCGGCCCCTCCGAGCCGAGGAGCACGGCGACCCGGCCCTCGTCCAGGCCGGCGTCGCGGAGCGGCGTCGCCTCCGCGCGCGGGGTGAGCGCAGCGATGCGGACGCCCTCGTCGCGCAGCAGTTTCAGATCTTCGGGCCAGGACTCGAGGTGCGCGAAGGGCACCCGCAGCACATGTCCCATGGACACCCGCACGCTGCGCCGGTAGAGCGGATCCGAGCACCCCGCGCTCAGGAGCACCCCGTCCACGCCCAGCGCGGCGGCGTTGCGGAACAGCGCCCCGAGGTTCTCGTGGTCACCGATCCCCTCCAGCACGGCCAGCCGCTGCGACCGCTGGACGAGATCTGCCGGATCGACCACCGGTGCCCGGTCGGCCACCGCGAGCACCCCGCGGTTGAGGTGGAAGCCCACCACCCTCGCCATCACGTCGGCGTCGGCCACGTAGGCGGGCACGTTCAGTCCAGCGGCGGCCTCGGCGAGCTCCTCGATCCGGCGCTGAACCCCGAACAACGCCCGCACCGGGTACCGGGAGGCGATCAATCGCTCGACCACCACCACGCCCTCGGCGATCACCAGCCCGCGCCCGCCAGGCCGATCAGGACGGCGGTCCGCGCGGGACAGATCGCGGAAGTCGTCGACCCGCGGATCGTCCACGTCGCTGATATCGACCCTCTGCGCCACGGTCGGCATTCTCCCATCCGCGCCGCGGGCGGCGGTGACAGGAAGGTTCCCATGCTCACGCCCCGGGTCGTCCGAAGGTGACAGGAAGGTTCCCCTCCTCGTCTCGCCGTCGGCCGGAGTGACAGGAAGGTTCCCATGCTCGCCGGGGTGGCGGGCGGATTCGGCTGGTGGAGGGGGCGATTCCATTTCGTCGTTCGGCGAGCTTCGGGGGTGTGGGCGGAATGGGCTTCTTCACGTGCCATTTCGGATTCGGCCGAGGATTTGTTCAGACCTCCCGCTCCGAACGCGCGGGAGCGTTCGCCGTGATTCGAAGGAATGCGGTGGGAAAGTTCTCGCCCCAACAGACGAGGGGGCGACGCTGCGTGATGCCGAACCCCGCGGGACCGCGTTGGACTGGTTGTCGCCCACTTCGCACCGCCATTGCCCCGATTGCCGGTGCGCGCCACACCGAACAGCGCGCGGCTCTGCTCCCGGCGGCCGAATTGGACGCACTTGAGCCGAATCGAAAAGGCTGAATGCCGCTTCCGGTTGTGCGCGCGCAGCGCGGTGACGGCTGACACCGTATTGGCCGCTGGCTGACCAGGTGGGGATGTGTCACGGTGGTTTACCCAGCGCTGGGCGCTGACGTGCTGCCGATAAAGGGGAGACGGCATGGGACGGCACGTGGACGATCGATCCTTCAAACCGATTGATCGGCAACTCTATCGGAACAAGATGCAACGCGGCCTCGACGCACTGGCCCGCATGCTCGCCGATGGCGAATTCTCCTTCCCCCATCAACAGATGGGGCTGGAGATGGAATTGTGCTTGGTGGACGAGCACATGCAGCCGTCGATGAACAACACGGTGGTGCTGGAGAAAATCAGCGAACTGATTTTCACCACCGAGCTCGGGCAGCAGAACATCGAGCTCAACGTCGAACCGAGGGTGCTCGCGGGTGACAGCGCGCTGCGCCTCGAAGAAGGCGTCAGGGCCGCGCTGCAACGCGCCGACGGCGGCGCTCACGACGCGGGCGCGAAGATCGCGATGATCGGCTCGTTACCGACGCTGCGCAGCCTGCACTTCGATCCCTCGACGCTGACCAGCAACCCGCGCTACTCGGTGCTCAACGACCAGATCATCATGGCCCGCGGCGAGGAGATGCTGCTGGATATGGAGGGAGTGCCGCTCGCGGACGCGGGGCCCGAGCGGCTGCGGTCCTACGCGGATTCGATCGCGCCGGAGTCGGCGTGCACCTCGGTGCAGCTGCACCTGCAGGTGGCGCCGGAGGACTTCGCCGCGCACTGGAACGCCGCGCAGTGCTTGGCCGGGGTGCAGGTGGCGATCGGCGCGAACTCGCCCTTCCTGCTGGGCAAGGCGCTCTGGCACGAGACGCGCGTACCGCTGTTCCTGCAGGCCACCGACACCCGGCCGACGGAGCTGCGCAACCAAGGCGTGCGCCCCAGGGTGTGGTTCGGCGAGCGGTGGATCACCTCGATCTTCGACCTGTTCGAGGAGAACGTTCGCTACTTCCCCGCGCTGCTGCCGGAACCGGAGGAGGAAGACCCGGTCGCCGCACTGGACAACGGGCGAGCCCCGAAGCTCAACGAGCTGCGCCTGCACAACGGAACCATCTGGCGCTGGAACCGCCCGGTCTACGACCTGGTGGAAGGAGTCCCCCACCTCAGGATCGAGAACCGCGTGCTGCCGGCGGGCCCGTCCGTCGTCGACATCGTCGCCAACGCGATGTTCTTCTACGGCGCGCAGCGGGCGCTGACCGAACAGGACCGTCCACTCTGGACGCAGATGTCGTTCGCCGCGGCGGAGGAGAACTTCTACGCGGGCGCCCGGCACGGTTTCGACTCGCACCTCTACTGGCCGGGCTCGGGGTGGGTCACACCCGACGAGCTGGTCCTCCGCCGGTTGCTGCCGATGGCTCACGAGGGCCTGCGGGCGTGCGGGGTCTCCGACGAGGCCCGCACCCGGTACCTCGGTGTCGTCGAGCAGCGCTGCCAGGCCCGTCAGAACGGCGCCACGTGGCAGCGGGACGTCGTCGCCCACCTGGAGGCCGACGGCGCTGATCGCCAGACCGCGCTGTCCTCCATGCTGCGCCGCTACATCGAGCTGGCGGACGGCGGCCACCCGGTCCACAGCTGGCCGACACGCTGACCCCCTCGGAAGCCGTCCACCGGGGACACTTGTGGCCACACCCATTCAATTGCCATAGGGTGGCAACAACCAGAAGGTGTCGACTACGGAGGGAGACTTCGGTGCCCGAGTACGTGCTGCCGGAGTTGGACTACGACTACGCGGCGTTGGAGCCGGCGATCTCCGGTGAGATCAACGAGCTGCACCACAGCAAGCACCACGCCACCTACGTCAAGGGCGCGAACGACACGATCGCCAAGATCGCCGAGGCCCGCGACAAGAACGACTTCTCCTCGATCGTCGGCCTGGAGACCACGCTGGCGTTCAACCTCGCAGGTCACTCGATGCACCTGGTGTGGTGGAAGATCCTGTCCCCGAACGGCGGCGACAAGCCGACGGGCGAGCTGGCCGCGGCCATAGATCAGGACTTCGGTTCGTTCGACAAGTTCCGCGCGCAGATGGAAGCCGTCTCGACCACGATCCAGGGCAACGGCTGGGGCGTGCTGGCGTGGGACCCGGTCGGCCAGCGGCTGATCACCCAGCAGCTGCGCGACCACCACTCGAACCTGTCGATCACCACCACTCCGCTGCTGGTGTTCGACATCTGGGAGCACGCGTACTACCTGCAGTACAAGAACGTGAAGGCGGACTACGTCAAGCAGCTGTGGAACGTCGTCAACTGGGACGAGGTCTCCAGGCGCTTCGACGACGCCCGCAAGGGCCTCAACGGCCTGCGCCTGCCCACGGCCTGACCGGCCCGAGGGGAGCGCGAGCGGCGCAGCCGCGAAGCGTCCACCCGGATTCCGGACGGCGCGCGCCAGGCGAAGCGACCGCTGGAACACCACGGGCTCGGCGGTGAGTGCTCCGACAAAGTTCTTGCCGCCGGTAATGATCGAGCCCCGGTCTCCCGAAGGAGGCCGGGGCTCGATCTGTTCCCGAACTGACTACCGCTCCCACCACGAAGCGGACGAGTATTAGGTTAGCCTAACCTAGCGACGGGATCAACCCCCTCTTGCGCTGGTGCGACAGCGCCAGGGCACCGCCCACCGCAGCGGCGAGCGAGAGCAGACCGCCGAGCACGAGCGGCCAGCGCGGGCCGAGGACCTCCGCGAGCCAGCCGGAGGCCAGACCACCGAGCGGTTTGCCGCCCATGAACAGCAGCATGTAGAGGCCCATCACCCGGCCTCGCATGGTCGGGTCCACGGCCAACTGCACGGTCGAGTTCGCACTGGTGGTGAAGGTCATGACCGCGATGCCGACCGGGATCAGGCACACCGCGAACATCCAGTAGCCGGGCATCAGCCCTGCCAGCGCCTCCAACGCCCCGAACGCCCCCGCGCCGAGGAGCATCAGCCGCAGCCGCGAGCCGGGCTTGCCGCTGCGGCGGGCGGCCAGCGTCGCGCCGGTCAGCGTGCCCACCGCGAGCATGGTGATGAGGATTCCGTAGCCATCGGCCTCGCGGTGGAAGACGTTGCGGGCCATCACCGCGAAGGTGTTCTCGAAGTTCATCCCGAAGGCACCGACGCAGAACATCAGCACCATCACCACGACCAGGTCCGGCCGCCCGCGCACGTAGCGCAGGCCCGCGCGGAGCTGGCCGCGCTCCTTGCCCGCCGCTCTCGGCCGGTGCAAGGCGGCGGCGTCCATCAGCAGCAGGCCGACCACCACGGCCACCGAGCTCAGCCCGTTGGCCAGGAACACCCATCCGGTGCCGACGGCGGTGATGGCCAGTCCGGCGATCGCGGGCCCGACGATGCGGGCCAGGTTGAAGGTCATCGAGTTCAGCGCGACGGCGTTGGTCAGCTGCGCGGGGCCGACCATCTCCACCACGAAGGACTGCCGCACCGGCGCGTCCACCGCCGAGAAGCACCCGAGCACGAAGCAGAGCACGTAGACGTGCCAGAGGACGGCGATCCCGGTGACGTCGAGCGTCCCCAGCGCGAAGCCGCACAGCCCGAGGGCGGTTTGCGTGACGATCAGGATCGTGCGCTTGTCGAAGCGGTCGGCGAACACCCCGGCCCACAGCGTGAGCGCGAGCGTCGGGAGGAACTGCAGAGCGACCGCCACGCCGAGCGCGGCGGGGCTGCCACCGGAGAGCTCGAGCACGAGCCAGTCCTGAGCGGCCCGCTGCATCCAGGTGCCGGTGAGCGAGACGACCTGACCGGACGCGTAGTAGCGGTAGTTGCGCTCGCGCAGCGAGCGAAACATGCCTCCGCCGGGTTCCGCGCCCCGGTCCGCCGCGGATGACGTGCGGTGGTTGACCGGGGCTTCTGCGTCGTCGTTCTCCGCAGACCTTCGAGCTTGGTCAACCACGCTTCCGCGTACCCCTCTCAGCGCTCCTGCGTCATCGACTGGCCAACCGGTCGATGATCTCGGCGGCCCGCGACAGCACCGCCAGCTCGTCGTCGTCCAGTTCCGCGAGGTGCTGGTCGAGCCAGCGCTCCCGGATCGAGACCTCTTCCTCGATCCGGGCCTGGCCGGCTTCGGTCACCTCGACGATGGCCTGCCGGCCGTCGGTCGGGTGAGCCCGTCGAGCCACCAGGCCGTTGTCCTCCAGCGCCGCGATGACCCTGGTCATCGATGGTGGCTGAACGCCTTCCTTCGCCGCCAGTTCGCCGGGCGTCATCGACCCCGCCTTGTGCAGGCACGAGAGGGCGGACAGCTGGGACAGCGTGAGAGCCGAGTCGGCTCGCTGCGCGCGCAGCCGCCGGTTCAGGCGAACGACGGCGAGCCGCAGCCGGCTTGCCAGGGTGCGCTCGCGCTCCGCGATATCGGACACGTCGTTAGTCTACCAAACTATCTCGGGAATTCGGACAAACTGATCTCTCGACCAGTGGTGGCATACCTTAACCAGCCCGGTGCCCGACAGGGAGCATTTGGGATGAAGGAGACGCCCGACCCGAATTGGTCTGCATCAATCCCGGCCCCGAACGCGAAAGAGGGGCGCTCGCCTCCCCTTCCGGGAATCGAACGCCCCTCTCCAGAAATCGCAGGTCAGATACCGACCAAGTTGCCCAGCGGGCCCGAGGCGAAGTACAGCACGAAGGCCGCCGCCACCACCCACATCAGCGGGTGCACCTCGCGGGCCTTGCCCGTGAACGTCCGCAGCAGCACGTAGCTCACGAAGCCCGCGCCGATGCCGTTGGCGATCGAGTAGGTGAAGGGCATGACCGCGATGGTCAGGAAGGCCGGCAGCGCCGTCGTGAAGTCCGACAGGTCGATCTGGCGGATCTGCGCCAGCATCATCGCGCCCACGACGACCAGCGCCGGAGCGGCCGCCTCGACCGGAACCACCTGGTACAGCGGGGTCAGGAACATCGCCGCCAGGAACAGCGCACCCGTGACCACGTTGGCCAGGCCGGTGCGAGCGCCCTCGGCGATGCCGGAAGCCGACTCCACGAACACCGTGTTGGAGCTGGCCGATCCCACACCACCGGCAACCGCGCCCAGGCCCTCGACGGCCAGCGCCTTGCCGATACCGGGGAGGTTCCCCTCCTTGTCGGTGAGGTCGCCTTCCTTGCCGAGACCGGTCATCGTGCCCATGGCGTCGAAGAAGTTCGCCAGCACCAGCGTGAAGACCAGCATCGCCGCGGCCAGCGCGGGCAGTCGCGTGAAGGCCCCGAACGAGATGTCACCCACCAGCGACAGGTCCGGAAGACCCGCGATCTGGTCCGGCAGCGCCGGGTAGCCCAGGTTCCAGCCGGTCTCGCCCGCATCGCTGGACGACCCGGCGTGGAAGATCGACTCGATGATGATCGAGAGGACGGTGGTGACCACGACGCTGATCAGGATTCCGCCGCGGACCTTGCGGGCCACCATGATCGAGGTCAGCACCAGGCCGAAGACGAACACCGCGGTCGGCCACGAACCGATCGAGCCGTCGATGCCCAAGCCCACCGGGACGGTCGTGTCCGCCGCGTCCGGCAGTCGGCGCACGAAACCGGAGTCGACCAGCCCGACGAAGGTGATGAACATGCCGATGCCGACCGCGATCGCGGCCTTGAGATCGGCGGGCACGGCGTTGAACACCGCGGTGCGGAACCCCGTCGCGACCAGGATCAGGATCACGATGCCGTCGACCACGACCAGGCCCATGGCCTCCGGCCAGGTCACCTGCGGCGCGATCGTCACGGCCAGCAGGGTGTTGATGCCCAGGCCCGTGGCGATGGCGAACGGGTAGTTCGCGATCAGTCCGAACAGGATGGTCATGACACCGGCGACCAGCGCGGTCGCCGCAGCGACCTGCGGGATGGGCAGGATGTTGCCCACCACGTCGTGCTTCGCGCCGGAGTCGGTCGGCGAATCGCTGCCGAGGATCAGCGGGTTGAGCACGATGATGTAGGCGACGGTCACGAAGGTGACCAGGCCACCTCGAACCTCCCGGCCCAGGCTGGATCCACGCTCGCTGATCTTGAAGTACCGGTCCAGCAGCGAAGACTTCTTCTCGGTTCTCTCCACCATTCGAACTTTCCAATCGCGGTGGCCTGTGCGCGGGCCGTTCTACCGGGAGTAGCCTGCCTGACGTGGCACAAGACGGCGAAACCGCCCCCTCCGAGGCAGCGCATCGACCGGTCCCCCCGCTGCCGCGCAGGCTCGCGGACCCGACGCCGGTGCTGCTGATCGGGACCGCGCTGTGGTTCGCCGGCGTCGTGCTGTTCGGCTGGAACGACCTCGCCGACGGCACCGTCGGCATTCAGTTCTTCACCTGCATCGCCGGCACCGCGCTCGGCGTCATCGGCTACGGGGTCTTCCGCTGGCAGCGCAACGCCGCGCGCCGGGGGTCCAGGGGGTCTTGGCAGGGCCTCTCCGGCCTCGACACCTGAACGCCCGGAACGTCCCGGTTCAGCGCAGGAGCGTCGTGGCTTCCGGATCCGCCAGGAGAGCGGTGAGGGCGAAGCGCTGAGGCCACGAGCCCGTCGCCCAGGCCAGCGCCCGCGCCAGGCCGTCCGGAGTGCGTTCGGCGTGGACCTTGCCCGCCGGTTCGACCCACCAGTGCACCTGGTGCTCACCGGTCGACGCCTGCACGCGCAGCTTGTCGTGGAGGGCCACCTCGCCCTCCGGAACCGCGATGCCCAAGAGCTCGCAGCTGGAGGCGACCCGGCCGACCTCGGACCAGCGCTGGGTGCGTCCCTCGTCGGGCACGCGCAGCGTGTTCTCCTCCGAAGCCAGCGGCAGGTCGAGCAGTTCGGCCAACGCCTCGGCGTCGAACTGGTCGGGGCTGCCACCCGCGATGACCAGCGGCGCCTCCATGACGCCCAGCATCCACGGCTCGTCGAGGACGACCGCGCGCCCGGTGCTCACCACCGCACCCGAGACGGAACGGACCATCTCCGGCGGGTCCAGCTCGGAGGGATCGACCACGCCCGCGGCGACAGCCTCGCTGAGCACCCGGTGAGCGCGCAGCGCGGTTCCCGCCCGGATCGCGCGGTCCGAATCGCCCAGGCGTTCCAGCAGGTCCTCGGCGTCCTCACCGTCGTCGATCCGCAGCTCAGCGCGAACACCCGCCAGCCGCAGCGCCTCCTCGTCGAGCTCGACCTCGGGCACCGGGTCGTAGACCCCGGCGAGCTCGTCCGCACCGGGCAGCCGCCAGTGGCGCGGCGGGTGCCCTTCGATCAGCGCGTAGCGGGCGATCCACCAGGCCGAGTAGCCGTGCGGTTCGCGCAGCGCGCGCAACGTTTCCGGGTCCCGGGTGAGCAGGCTGATGGCCTCGGGCCACGCGTCGGCGGCGACCAGGTCGAGATCACGGATGCCGACGAACCTCGCCGGCGGCCACTCCTCGGGACGGTCGGCCTCCTGCTCCGCCCACCACTGGTGGGAGTCGGGGAACCTCTCGTCCGCTTCCGCCGGGGACTCCTCGACCTGCACGCCGAAGCCGTCCAGGACACCGATGGAGGTCAGCAGCTCGGTCGGCCAGCGCTGCGCGACCTCGGCGTCGAGGACCGACAGCGGAGCTCCGCCGCCGAGGTGCTCGGTGTCGATGACCGACAGCAGCGCGGCCTCGGGCAGCAGGAGCTCATCCGCGCGCCGGTGCTCACCCTCGTCGTCGGGCAGCGCCAGGGCACCCAGCCAGTCGCGCGTCCGCGATTCCTCGACCAGCTTCAGCACGGCCTCGGCCAGGGGACCCACGTCCGCTCCGGCCATCGCGTCGGACACGCTGCTGCGCACCGCCTCCGCGAGCGGCGGGGCGTCCAGCAGCTCGGCAGGCCCGGCCGGGTGCGCGCCGAGCTTCTCCAGCATCGGGTGGGTGGCCTCCGGGTGCGCGATGCGCAGCCCGGAGATGTCCAACGTGGACAGGAGCGCGGCCGGGTCCAGGTCGCTCTCCGGATGACTCAGCAGCACGTCGCGGACGCCGCTCGCGGTGCGTCCATCGGCCAGTGGGACCGGCAGCGCGGTGAACTCCTCGCGGACCTGCGGATCGGAGTCCTCGAACGGGGCCAAGGCGTCGTAGAGCCGGTACCACCAGCTCGGTTCGCGCCCGAGCCCGGTGACCGCCTCCACGATCTCGGCGGCACCGAGCCTGCTGACCTCCAAGGCGTGCAGCGAGCGGCGGTGCCGGGCGTCGGACAGCTCCGGGTCCAGCAGCCCGGGCACGACGTCGTCGAGCAGTTCCACCAGCTCGGACGAGACGTACTCCAGCGCGCGCGCTTCCAGCGGCGCGACCGGCTTGTCCGCAGCTCCGGGCAGCCACGCCGAGACCCGAAGCCGGTCGTTGACGCCCTGCCGCAGCTTGTCGTCCACGTCGGACAGCGGGAAGCCGGGCAGCGGAACCAGGGCGGTCCGGTGCTCACCGGGCAGCTTGTCGACCAGCGCCGGGTAGCACTCGGCGGCGAAGGTCAGCACCTCGTCGGTGGCGGGTGACGCCGCGGCGCGACGCCGGTCGGCCTCGACCGGAACGCTCGCCAGCAGCCGGGCGGGCAGCGACAGCCGTTCCTCGGTCGGCGTCGGGCTGTGCAGCACGTCCTCGGCCAGCGGGATCGGCACGCCCTCGGAGTCCAGCGGAACGGCCCAGGTGACCTGCCAGTGCGCGGCCGAGCGGTTCTCCGCGCCCAACCCGGAGAGCACGGATTGGCTCAACGCCCCGGAAGCGCGGTGCACCAGCCAGCGATCGCTGCGCACCGGCCCCTGCACCACGACGCGATCGGCGTCCTCGTCGACGCGGCGCCACGTCTGGCGGCCGATCCGGATCTCGCTCAGCGCGGGCAGCGCCAGCAGCAACCCGGGGGCCTGGTCGGTGCAGGAGTCCAGCAGCGCGGCGGCGTCCACTTCGGAGCGCAGCGGCAACCGGACCTCGGTCGCGAACCCCTCGGGCGGGGTTCCCTCGACCTCCCACGGCAGCCGCAGCACGGGAACCGCGCCCTCACGACGGGACAGCTCCTCGGCGGGACCGGGCAGCTGCGCGGCGGCCTGCCGGGTGCGCTCGGCGGAGAACGCCACACCACCCGAGGTCGACAGCACGCTGGGCTCTTCGGACACCGCGAGCACCGCGGCGAAGCCGACGCCGAAGCGACCGACGGAAGCGCCTTCGCGCTTGGCCGACGCGCGCAGCGAAGCCAGCGCGGCCACGCCCTCAGCGCTCAGCGGGGTGCCTGTGTTGGCGACCCTGAGCTCGTCGCCGACGAGCTCGACGCTCAGCACTCCGCCGGAACCGGCGGCGTCGGCTGCGTTCTGGGCGAGCTCGACGAGGAGGCGGTCGCGATAGCCGCCGAGCTTCAGGTCCTCTTCCGCGTTGGCGTCCTCGCGGAACCGGGTCGGCGAGGCCTCCCAGGACTGCAGCACCGCGCGGCGCAGTCCGACCGCGTCGAAGCGGTCGGGCTCGCTCACCCGCGCTCCGTGCCGCGCGGTTCGAACTCCAGCGTGGCGTCGTCGTAGACGATCTCGGCGACCGGAACGGTGGACGAGACGTCCACGTCGACCTCGGAGTGCGCCCCGCAGCCGAACTCGACGCTGACCACGCGACCGTCGGCCGGTGCGTACTCGTTGGCGCAGACGCCGAACGCACCGCCCATGGAACCCGACAGCTTCAGGAAGAAGCCGCAGGTGCCGCAGGCCGCGGGCGCGAGCTTCGCGGCGTCAGCGCGGGGACCGAAGTCGCCGGAGTGCCAGCGCTCGGCGGCATCCGTGCGTCCTTCGAAGCTGAGCACGCGCTTGCGGCCGAGCCCGACCTCCTTGGCGACGTCGCTGAACTCCTCGTCGTCACCGGTCAGGTGGCCGGGGGCCAACCGCGGGTCGTCCGGGCTGGTCGGCAGCAGGTCGCCGGCACCCAGGTCACCGGGCTGGACGCGGTCGCGCCACGGCACCCAGTCCGGCGCGGTCAGCGCCGACGGACCGGGCAGCAGCACGACTTCGCTGACCGTCACCGGCTCGCCGGCGCCGACGCTGGCGACCGTCACGGCCCAGCGCCAGCCGACGTAGCCGGGGTAGTTCGACTCGAAGTGGTGCGTGACGGCGTGCGTGCCCTCGGCTTCGACGCCGACGTGCGCGCCCACCGGAGGCGGCGTGGAGCTCTCCGCAGCAGCGGTCTCCGAGTCCTCGCCGGTGGTGTCCAGCGTCAAGATCGGAGAGCCGATCGGGTCGTCACCAGGACGAGCCTCGTCCTCCGCAGCAGCTCGGGCGACATCCACGGCCGCCGCGAGCTCCGGGTTCAACGGCTCGGCCGCAGGCTGCCCGGCATCGTCGTACGGGGCATCCGCGCCTGGGCTGGTCATCGGAGCAGGCATAGGCGTCACATGCTCGATTGTGCCGTACGCGCTCCGCGCCGCAGTCGGCTGTGTCGCCGCCGGGGTCGCAGGACCGCTGTTCCGGAGCGGAGCAACACTCGGAGTGATCGGGCGTGTCAAGCTTTCGGGGTGCGACTTGCTCAGACTGGACGTCTCCTGTGCGGAGTGCTGCTCACCATCGGAGTCGGGGTTGCGTGTGCGCCGCAGGTACCAGCGCAGCACGACGGCCAGGACGACCGCGAGCAAACCGATCAGGGCGTTGGGCACCCGGGAAGCGTGCCACACCTTCGCGTCGAGGTGATCAACGTGCTCCCGCACGACCGCTCCTCGTTCACTCAGGGCCTGGAAATCGCCGACGGGACCCTCTACGAAGGCACCGGCCTGCGCGGCTCGTCCGTGCTCCGCGCCGCCGATCCGCTCAGCGGTTCGGCTCGGCACGAGGCCCGGTTGCCCGCCGAGTTCTTCGGTGAGGGGATCACCGTCACGGGTGACCGTATCTGGCAGCTCACCTGGCAGGAAGGGGTTGCTTTCGAGCGGGACCGCGCGACCCTGCGCGAACTGCGCCGAGTGGAGTACCCCGGCGAGGGCTGGGGCCTGTGCTCCGACGGTCGGCGCCTGGTGATGAGCGACGGCAGCGACCGGTTGACCTTCCGCGATCCGGTGACGTTCGCGCAGGTCGGCGAGGTCTCGGTGACGCAGGAGGGATCTTCGGTCGAGGAGCTCAACGAGCTCGAGTGCGTCGGCGGCCAGGTCTGGGCCAACGTGTGGGGCAGCGACGAGATCCTGCGGATCGATCCGGCGAGCGGGCAGGTCACCGCGGTCGTGGACGCCGGCGGGCTGCTGCGTCCCGAGCAGCAGGCCGGTGCCGACGTCCTCAACGGCATCGCGGCGGTGCCCGGGACCGACGAGTTCCTGATCACCGGGAAGAAGTGGCCCGCGATGTTCCGGGTTCGGTTCGTGCCCCAGTGATCACTCGGCGGAGTGATCTAGGCCTCTATTTCGTCGCCAGATCGTGTCCAGCTGTATTTCTCGGCGGTTTTCCGCCTCCTTATTCGTGAGGGCGTTGCGGCGACGAGCGCGGAGGAGCTCACCCGCAACCCGGTCCGAGCGGGAGGAGGTGGTGCAGGATGGCAGGCATGGGGATGCGTCGACGTGACCAGCACTCGGACGAGCCGCAGGGCCGCCCGGGCTGGGGCGCCGGCCAGCGCGGGAAGCGCGGTTGGTACACCGAGCAGCAGCGGTCCGGGCAGCGGTTCGAACCGCCGCCTCAGGACGCCGACGAACGTCGTTACCCCTGGCAGGACGACCCCGACTACGACCGCCCGCGCGACCGCACGGGTCCGCTCCCGCCGCTGCCCGAGGACCACCCCGGCGCGCCGGAACCGGAACCCGAGCAACCCCGCGGAGCGGCACCGCCCAGGAAGCTGACGGTCACCCGCGTCGCCGCGTGGCGCAGCCGGGACCTGACGCAGCGCGTGGTGCGGTTGTTCTTCTCGCTCGCGCACGCCGACGGCGCCGACCGTTCGGGCCTCGCCAAGTTCACCTACGCGTGGATGGGCAACTACGCGGTCGACGCGGCGATGGCCGTCGCGCTGGCCAACACCCTGTTCTTCTCCGCGGCCACGGCGGAGAGCAAGGACAAGGTCGCGCTCTACCTGCTGATCACGGTCGCACCGTTCGCGGTGATCGCACCGGTGATCGGCCCTGCCCTCGACCGGCTCCAGCAGGGCAGGCGGCTGGCGCTGGCCGCGTCCTTCGCGGTGCGCGTCCTGCTGGCGGTCGTGATGGCGCTGAACTTCAACAGCTGGCTGCTCTACCCGGCCGCGCTGGGCTGCATGGTGCTGTCGAAGTCCTTCGGCGTGCTCAAGGCCGCGATGACGCCACGAGTGCTCCCCGAGCAGATCACGCTGACCAAGGCCAACTCGCGACTCACCGCCTTCGGCCTGGCCGCGGGCGGCCTGTTCGGCGGGATCGCCTCCGGTTTCGCCTGGCTGTGGGGATCCGAGGGCGCGCTGTGGTTCATGGCCGCGATGGCGGCGGCCGGGGTGTGGCTGTGCCTGCGCATCCCGGGCTGGGTGGAGAGCACCGAGGGCGAGGTGCAGACCTCGATCGGCGATCCCGGGCGCTCGCGGAAGGTTCCGCTGAGCGATCACGTCGTGGTGGCGCTGTGGGGCAACGGCGGGATCCGGGTGCTGACCGGGTTCCTGACGCTGTTCGCCGCTTTCGTGATCAAGCACGACACCCAGCACGAGCCGGCCATGCAGCTGGTGCTGCTGGGCCTGGTCGGAGGCGCTGCCGGGGCCGGCAGCTTCTTGGGCAACGGCCTGGGCTCGCGGATGACCTTCGAGAAGCCGGACGGGCTGATCATCAGCTGCCTGGGCGCAGCGCTGGCGGTCGCGACCTGCGCCGCGGTGCTGGCCGGTCTACCGCTGGCGGTGATCGTCGGCCTCGTCGGCGCGACCGCCTCAGCGCTGGCCAAGGTGTGCCTGGACGCGGTGATCCAACGCGACATGCCCGAGGCCTCGCGGGCCTCGGCGTTCGGCCGCTCGGAAACGATCCTGCAGCTGAGCTGGGTGTTCGGCGGCGCGCTCGGCGTGCTGCTGCCACCGGTGTACTGGATCGGGTTCGTGGTGGTCGCGGTCCTGCTCGCCGTGGTCCTGGCGCAAACGGTCCTGCGCGGACGGGGAGGCACGCTGATCCCGTCGATCCCGTTACGACCACCGTCACGACGGCGGGGACGTGCGGCGGACCAACCGGCCACCGCCCGATCGAGTACCGGCCCGTAGGCTCTGATCGTGCATCGTGGACTGAAGCCGCTGCTGGCGGTGGCTGCCGCCGGGCTCGCCGCCGGCTGCTCCTCCCCCAGCCAACCGCAGGTGACCTTCTACTCGCACGGCGACTCGGTAGCGGTCGATCCCGCCCAGCACTGCGACCCGACCGGCCAGGAGTGCTCACCGCCGAACCCGGACGCCATCGGCGCACTGCGCGCGGTCGACCGCGACCCGGTGCAGATCTCGGTTCCCGCCGAGGTCGCCGGCGCGCCGTGGCAGGTGGTGTTCCTCTACCGAGGTCTCAACGGTCAGGAGCTCGACGGCCGCAGCCCGGTGTTCACCCCGGACTCGCGCCACTCCTACACGCTGCAGCTGCCGCCGGACGGCGCGCGCATCGAGCACGTCGAGGTCCAGCAGTTCTCGGCCGTCCTGTCCCAGGGCGCCGACGGAGGTGTCGACTTCGGCATCGGCGGGAGCTGGGTCCTCGACGTCAAGCAGTGAGCTCCTGACGCGCCTTCCGGGCCTGGCCCGAGCAGCGCGTCAGAACCGCTCCTGAGGCTCGCGGATCAGTTGCCGCCCGGGTCGAGCTCGCGGGCGACCGCCCTGACGACCTCGCCGATCCGCTTGGCGTTCTTGCGGTCGGGGTAGCGGCCTCGCTGCAGATCCGGCTGGACCTTGAGCTCGAGGAGCTTGATCATGTCCTCGACCATGCCGTGCAACTCGTCGGCGGGACGTCGGCGAGCCTCAGTGACCGAGGGCAGCGGGTCCAGTAATTTGACCTTCAGCGCCTGCGGGCCGCGTCGGCCCTGCGCCATGTCGAAGTCGACTCGTTGGCCGGTCTTGAGCGCATCCACACCAGATGGCAACGCGGAGGACCGCACGTACACGTCCTCCCCACCATCTTGGGTCAGGAAGCCGAAGCCCTTCTCCGAGTCGAACCACTTGACCCTGCCGGTCGGCACTGTCCTCACCGTTCCCTGTCGAATGCGCTGACCCGTCGCCGGGTCACGATCTCCTTGCCGATTCTCCCGTCGTGACGCGGCAATCTCCCCATCACGACGAAAGCGCCCCGTTAACGCCACGCAGGTGCGCGCGCCGGGACGCGTCCCACCAAGCGTACCGCGAAGGCGGACGAAATCACCCATCCTTATCGACCAAGCCCGATTGCCGGACGGGGTGGCGATGTGAATACGCTGCTCACATGGCAAGCAGCTCACCAAGATCAGCAGTGCTCCCGATCTCGCTGGCGATGTTCGGCGTCGGACTGCTCGCCATCGTCGTGATCTTCGCGCTCTACGCGACCGGTCACCAGGACCTGCCGCCGTGGGTCAGCATCGTGACGCTGCTGTGCCCGGCAGGGCTGATCTTCGGAGTGATCGCGACCGTGGTGCGCTCCCGGCGCCGCCGCTAGACCCGGGTCGCCAGCCAGGTCGGGAACTCCGTCAGGTCGTTCAGGGTTACGTCGGCGCCTGCTTCGCTGAGCTCGCGCGTGGAGTACGGACCCGTGGCCACGCCCACCGCGGTCGCCCCGGCGGCGTGCCCGCCGACGACGTCCCCGTGGTGATCGCCCACGTAGATGTCCGCTCCCTCGGCCAGCAGCACATCGCCCTTGCCCGCGCCGAACACCCCGCCCGCGAGCCGGTCGACGGTCCAGCCCAGGGCCTTGAGGTGCAGTGCGGCGTTGGGCTCGTACTTGCCGGTGACCACCAAGGTCCGCCCGCCGGCGGCGCGCACCGCCTCCAGGGCTTCGGCCGCTCCCGGCAGCGCGACCGTCTCGTCGATGACGACGGTCGGGTAGATCGACCGGAAGTGCGCTGCCAGCCGCTTCACCATCGGCTCGTCGAATTCGTATCCGCGCAGCACGTCTTCCAGCGGCGGTCCGAGGTTGGCGGCGAAGTGCCGGCCGTCGAGTTCTGTGCCGAACTCCTCGTTGAGTGCGTCGAAGGCGCGGACCATCCCCGGCCGCGGGTCGATCAGGGTCATGTCGAGGTCGAATCCGACCGTGAGTGCGCTGCGCTCGTCCATCGCCGTTCAGCCTACGGACGTCGAAGAACACCTGGTCCGGGGACGCGTGCGACCTTGACTCGAAACTATCCAGTACCGAAAATTGCGGAGTAACGCACCTCACACCACGGCGAGCTGGAGTAGTTCAATGACGAGCACGCACCCCGCCCAGCGCGAGAGCTTCCACTCCCTGCGAGCCCACGGACTGAACTGGGAATCGTTGCCGCTGCGCCTGTTCAACAAGGGCAACGCCCGGTTCTGGAACCCCGCCGACATCGACTTCAGCCAGGACGCCGAGGACTGGCAACGGCTCACCGAGGACGAACAGCGCAGCGTGGCAGGGCTGTGCGCGCAGTTCATCGCGGGCGAAGAGGCCGTCACCGAAGACCTCCAGCCGTTCATGGCCGCGATGGCCGCCGAAGGCCGCTTCGGCGACGAGATGTACCTGACCCAGTTCTGCTTCGAAGAGGCCAAGCACACCCAGGTGTTCCGGCTCTGGATGGACGCCGTCGGCCTCACCGACGACCTGCACGAGTACGTCACCGACAACCCCGGCTACCGGGAGATCTTCTACAAGGCCCTCCCCGAGACGCTGCGCGAGCTGCACACCGATCCCAGCCCCGAGAACCAGGTCCGGGCCTCGGTCACCTACAACCACGTGGTGGAAGGGACCCTCGCGCTCACCGGGTACTACGCCTGGCACAAGATCTGCGTGAGCCGCGGGATCCTGCCGGGGATGCAGCAGGTCATCAAGCTGATCGGCGACGACGAGCGCAGGCACATGGCCTGGGGCACCTTCACCTGCCGCAGGCACGTGGCCGCCGACGAGAGCAACTGGGCGGTGGTCGAGGACCAGATGGCGCGGCTGCTGCCGCACGCCATCGCGCAGGTCCAGTGGACGCCGGAGGACGCCCCCGAGGTGCTGCCCTTCGCCCTCGACAAGGACGAGCTCACGGCCTACGCCTCGGACCGCGCGACCCGCAGGCTCGGCGCGATCTCCAGCGCTCGCGGCATGCCGCTCGCCAAGATCGACGTGGACGCCGAACCCGAAGCCCTCGAAGAGCGCTTCGGCGACGAGGACGCCGCAGAACTGGAAAAACTCCGCAACGGATGACCGCCGGCGGCGAACGCGCCCTCGCCCTGTCCCAGTTTTAGGGGTCGTTTCAGATTGCTTGGCGGAGTTTGCGGGCGAGGATGATGCAGTGGGCGAGGCCGAGGAAGGCTTCGTGCATGTGGTCGTAGCGTTCCCAGCGGATGCGGAGTTTGCGGAAGCCGTGGAACCAGGCGATGCAGGCTTCGACGACCCAGCGTTTGGTGCCGAGTCCGGAGCCGTGTCCTCGTCCGCGTCGCCGCAGGTAGGGCGTGATCCCGTGGCGGCGGAGCCAGGTGCGGTTGGCGTTGGCGTCGTAGGCGGTGTCGCCGTAGAGGCTGCGGAACCGCGGGGCTGGGCCGGGGAGTCCACCGATGGTCGGTAGCTCGGACATCAGGGGGATCAGCTGGGTGCTGTCATGAGTGTTCGCGCTGGTCAGGGTGGATTCGATGGGGATGCCGCCGGCGTCGGTGACGATGTGGTGTTTCGAGCCGGGCCGGGCGCGGTCAACCGGGCTCGGCCCGACTTTTGGGCTATCACGTCCTCGTTTGGCCGCGATGGTGGAGGAATCGATCGCCGCGCGGGAGAAGTCCAGCTCACCGGCCACACGCAGCTGCTCCAGCAGGATGTCCTGGACCTTGTCCCAGACCTCGGCCTCGTTCCACTCCTGAAGCCGCCGCCAGCACGTCGGACCCGAACCGAACCCCAGCTCCAGGGGCAGGTAGTTCCACTGGATCCCGGTGTAGAGCACAAACAGCACACCCTGCAGCGCTAACCGATCACTCCCACGCGGCCGCCCCGGATTGCGGAACCGGCGCTGCACCTTCGGCAACACCGGCTCGATCAACGCCCACAGCTCGTCATCAACTTCCCAGGGCTTCGGCTGCACCATCCCGTCTCCTAGCCACACACAAGATCAACTACGCGACCCATGGTGCCAGACCAAGATCATTATGAAAGGACCCCTTAGTCCAAACCGAGCCATGATCATGTCCGGAATGTCGGCTCAGTTATGGCTAAAACTGGGACCGGGCGACTCCGCACCGCCACGCGAGCCGATCCGCACACACCTCTAGAGGTCGAGGAGTTTGCGGGCTTCCTCTCGCATCTCGACCTTGCGGATCTTGCCCGTCACCGTCATCGGGAAATCATCCACCACGTGCACATAACGCGGAATCTTGTAATGCGCCAACTTGCCCGCGCAGAACTCCCGCAACGCCTCCGCGGTCAACACCTCAGCCCCCGACCGCAACCGCACCCACGCCATCAACTCCTCCCCGTAGCGCGCATCCGGAACCCCGATCACCTGCGCGTCCAACACATCCGGATGCGTGTACAGGAACTCCTCGATCTCCCGCGGATACACGTTCTCCCCACCACGGATCACCATGTCCTTGATCCGCCCGGTGATCGACACATACCCCTCGTCATCCATCACCGCCAAATCCCCCGTGTGCATCCACCGCGCCGCATCGATCACCTCAGCCGTCTTGTCCGGCTGCTCCCAATACCCCAACATCACCGAATACCCCCGCGTGCACAACTCCCCCGCCTCACCCCGCGGCACCGTCAACCCCGACACCGGATCCACCACCTTCACCTCCAGGTGCGGACCCACACGCCCCACCGTCGACACCCGCCGCTGCACCGAATCATCCGCACGCGTCTGCGTCGACACCGGAGACGTCTCCGTCATCCCATAACAAATCGCCACCTCCGACATCCCCATCCGATCGATGACCTGCTTCATCACCTCCACCGGACACGGCGAACCCGCCATGATCCCCGTCCGCAACGACGACAGGTCGAACGAACCGAAATCCGGATGATCCAACTCCGCGATGAACATCGTCGGCACCCCGTACAACGACGTGCACCGCTCCGCCGCCACAGCCCGCAACGCCACCCCCGGATCAAACCCCTCCGACGGAATCACCATCGCCGAACCATGACTCGTGCACGCCAAATTCCCCATCACCATCCCGAAGCAGTGATAGAACGGCGGCACGATCGCCACCCGATCCCCCTCCCCATAACCACACAACTCCCCCACGAAAAACCCGTTGTTCAAAATATTGTGATGCGACAACGTCGCACCCTTCGGAAAACCCGTCGTCCCCGACGTGTACTGAATGTTGATCGCATCATCAGCCGACAACCGGATCTCGCCCAGACGATCGGAATCGGCGGCGGTGCCGGCCAACGCCTCCCATTCCGGGGAATCCAGGAACACCACGCGTTCCAGGCCCGGGCACCCACCCCGCACCTGCTCCACGATTCCCACGTAGTCGGAGCCCTTGAACGACTGCGCGGACACCAGCATCCGCACACCCGCCTGCTGGAGCACGAACTCCAACTCGTGCGCCCGGTACGCGGGATTGATGTTGACCAGGATCGCGCCGACCCGCGCGGTCGCGTACTGCGTCAACGTCCACTCGGCACGGTTCGGCGCCCACACGCCGACCCGATCGCCCTGGGTGATGCCCGCGTCCAGCAGCCCGGTCGCCACCGAATCCACCGCCGCGACGAACTCGCGGTAGGTCCACCGGCGGCCCGTGGAGAACTCGACCAGCGCCTCCCGCTCCGGGAAGCGCGCCGCCGTCCGGTCCAGGTTGGCTCCGATGGTGTCGCCCAGCAACGGCACGTCGGACACGCCGGAGTCGTAGCTGATGAGTTTCGGCTCGGTTCCCACGTCGACGACCTCCCCGTGGCAGTGGTGCAGGTCACCAATCTTCACCCTCACCGCCGCGCGGGGCCAACCCCGGGACTCGCGCTCACCCGATCCCAGTTTTAGTCCAAACTGAGCGGACAAAACGGTCATGGACCGTCCTCGGTTTGGACTAAAACTGGGATCGGGGGACCACTGCCCCTCCCGGAGTGCTGGGGAGGGAGCGCGAGTCAGGCCTTGAAGGGGTCTGTGACGTGGTCCCTGAGGTCCGCGATGGAGCGGACGACCTTGGTGGGGCGGTACGGGAACAGCTCCGCGGTGTCCTCGTCGGAGATGCCGGAAAGCACCAGGATCGTCTGCAGCCCCGACTCCAGCCCGGAGCGGACGTCGGTGTCCATCCGGTCGCCGATCATGAGCGTGTTCTCCGAGTGAACGCCGAGGTGGCGCAGCGCGGAGCGCATCATCAGCGGGTTCGGCTTGCCCACGTAGTACGGAGCGCGGCCGGTGACCCGCTCGATGAGGGCGGCCACGGCGCCGGTCGCGGGCAGCGTGCCCTCGCGGCTCGGCCCCTTCTCGTCCGGGTTCGTGGCGATGAAGCGAGCACCGTTCTCCACCAGCCGGATGGCCTTGGTGATGGCCTCGAAGCTGTAGGTGCGGGTCTCACCCAAGATCACGTAGTCCGGATCCCGGTCGGTGAGCACGTAGCCGATGTTGTGCAGCGCGGTCGTCAGCCCCGACTCGCCGACCACGAAGGCCGACCCTCCGGGGCGCTGCTGCTCCAGGAACTGCGCCGTCGCCAGCGCGGACGTCCAGATCGCTTCCTCCGGGATGTCCAGCCCGCTGCGCAGTAGCCGGGCCCTCAGGTCCCGCGGGGTGTAGATCGAGTTGTTGGTGAAGACCATGAACGGGATGCCGTGCTCGCGAAGAGCGGCCACGAACTCGTCCGCGCCGGGCACCATGTGCTCTTCGTGGACCAGCACGCCGTCCATGTCCATCAGGTACGTCCAGGTGGATGGCTCAGTCACGCCCCAGATGATCCTCCGGATACGGGGTGGATGGCCACCTCGGCCGCCTTGATCACGAACCACACCTCCTCACCTGCGGAGATGCCGAGCTCGGCGACGGCCGCCGGGGTGACGTCGGCGGACAGACCGGTGCCCGACGGGCCGGTGGCGCGCACGCGCACCACGTCACCGCGCGGTTCCAGGGCCGCGATCCGCACCGGCAGCGCGTTGCGGGGGCTGCCGCTCGGACGCTCGCGGTGCACCGCCACGGCCGCCGGGGCGAAGACCGCCCCACCCGGCTCCCGCGCCGTCATCTCCTCGACCACGCGGCCGCTGATGATCTCCTCGCCGACCTGCACCCCGCCGTCGATCGAGGTCCCGGTCAGCAGGTTGAGACCGGCGAGGCGCGCGGTGAAGGCCTCGCGCGGGCGGGACAGCACCTCGCTCGTCGGTCCCTGCTCGACGACCTGCCCGTCCTGCAGCACCAGCAACCGGTCGGCCAGCACCACAGCGTCCAGCACGTCGTGGGTGACCAGCACCGTCGGCATCTCCTGCCTGCGCAGCACCTGGTGCAGCAGGCCGCGCATGGCCGGGGCGGCGTCGACGTCCAGCGCGGCGAGCGGTTCGTCGAGCATCAGCAGCCGGGGTTCGGCCGCGAGCGCGCGGGCCAGCGCGACCCGCTGGGCCTGACCACCGGAGAGCCGCGCGGGGCGACGTCCGCCCAGGTCGGCGACGTCGGTCTCGGCCAGCCAGCGCGCGGCGATCTCCCGCGCGCGCGACTGGGTGGCGCCCGCGGAGCGCGGGCCGAAGGCGACGTTGTCGCGCGCGGTGAGGTTGGGGAACAGCAGCGCCTGCTGGGCGAGCAGCCCCACTCCCCGCCGGTGCGTGGGGACGTTGATCCGGCGTTCGGTGTCCAGCCAGGTGGTTCCACCCAGTTCGACCGCGCCGCGATCCGGCAGCAGCTGCCCGGCGAGCACGGACAGCAAGGTCGACTTCCCCGCGCCGTTCGGCCCGAGCACCGCCAGCACCTCGCCGGGCGCCACCGCGAAGTCCGCGCGCAGCGAGAACTCCGCGCGGTGCAGCTCGACGTCCACCCGCAGGTCGCTCACAACCGTCCCTCCACCGCTCTCGGCCGGGCGATCACGATCACCAGCAAGGCGACCACGACCAGCAGCAACGACATGGCCACCGCTGCGTCCACATCGGACTGCGCGGTGGTGTAGATGGCCAGCGGCAGGGTCCGGGTGCTGCCCTGCAAGCTGCCCGCGAAGGTGATCGTGGCGCCGAACTCGCCCAGCGCCCGCGCGAAGGTGAGCACCAGGCTCGATCCCAGGGCCGGCAGCAGCAGCGGCAGCGTCACGCGCCGGAAGGCGAGCCACGGGCCGGCTCCCAGCGTCGCGGCGACCTGCTCGTAGCGCCCGCCTGCCGTCCGCAGCGCGCCTTCGAGCCCGACCACCAGGAACGGCATCGCCACGAAGGTCTGGGACAGCACGACCGCCGCCGTCGTGTAGGGCAACCGGATTCCGGCCACCGCGAGCACGCCGCCGAGCGGACCCGTCCGCCCCAGCAGGTACAGCAGCGCCAGGCCGCCGACCACCGGCGGGAGCACGAGCGGCAGCAGCACCAGCGCCCGCACCACCCGCAACCCGCGCATCTTCGAACGGGCCAGCACCACCGCCAGCGGCACCCCGAGCACGGCCGCGAGCGCGGTCGCGATCAAGCCGGTGAGCACCGACAACCGCAGCGCGTCCAACGCGGACGGACTCAGCAGCAAGCCCGGCAAGCGGGCCGGTTCCACGCGGGTGAGCAGGCCGGCGACCGGCAGCACCACCAGTGCCAGAGCGAGCGCCGCAGGCGCCCACAGCACTGCGGGCACCTGCGGCGGATGACGTCTGATCACGGGACGTCGAAGCCGTGCGCGCCGAGCACTTCGCGCCCCGCCGGGCCGCGCACGAACGACACGAACTCGTTCGCCGCCTCCGCCTGCTGGGAGTCCTTGATGGTGGCGACCGGGTAGTCGTTGACCACCTGCGGCGACTCCGGGAAGTCGATCGCCTGCACCTCGTCGCCCGCGGACTTGGCGTCGGTGACGTAGACGAGCCCCGCGTCGGCCTCGCCCGCGACGACCTTCTGCAGCACCTGCTTGACGTCGTTCTCCTCGCTGACCGGCCGCAGGGCGACGTGGGCGGCCTCGGCGACGGACCGGGTGGCGGATCCGCAGGGCACCTGCGGGGCGCAGGTGACGAGCTTCGTGCCCGCGAGGTCGGCCAGCGAGGCCACGTGCGCGGGGTTGCCGGGCGGCACGACGAGGGTCAGCCGGTTCGTGGCGAAGGTCTGCGGCGGCGAGACCAGGTCGGCGACCTTGGACATGTTCTTCTCGTCGGCCGAGGCGAAGACGTCGGCGGGGCGCCCCTGCTTGATCTGCTCGGCCAGCGTCGAGGAGCCCTGGTAGTCGAACTCGACCTTGACGTCCGGGTGTTCGGCAGTGAACCTCCGGCCCAGCTCGTCGAAGGACTCGGTCAGCGACGCCGCCGCCAGCACCGTCACCGTGCGCTGCTGCGCCGGATCCTGCTGCCCCTGACCCGATTCCGCCTGCCCGCACCCGGCGAGCAGGGTCAGCGCGAGCACCGCGCCCGCGATCATCTTGAGCTTCGACATTCAGCCCTCTCCCGGTGTCTCCACCACGACGTTGGTCGACTTGACCACTGCCACCGCGAGCGAACCGGGCACCAGGCCGAGTTCGCGCACCGCCTCGGTGCTCATCAGCGACACCACCCGGTGAGGTCCGCATTGGATCTCCACCTGGGACATCACCTTGTCCGAGACGATCTCGGTCACGAGCCCGACCCAGCGGTTGCGCGCCGAGCGCCCGACGGACGACGGGTCCGGCGCCGACCGCGCCTGGTCCCGGGTGAACTCGGCGAGCGCGGCTCCGTCGACGACCAGCCGTCCGGCTGCGTCGCGCTCCGCGGGCAACTGCCCGCCGTCGACCCAGCGGCGAACGGTGTCGTCGCTGACGCCGAGGAGCGAAGCGGACTCTGCGATCCGATAGTGCGGCACGAGCCAGACCATACTTCCGCAACTGCGGGGAAACTAGGGCTTTCCCGTCCGCGAACCAGGATCGTTAACTCCGGCCGCACCACTGATGACCAGGCATCTTGCACCGTCCGATTTGCTCCGCACGATCGAAAACCGTCGGTCCGAAGAGATAGGGTCGAGTTGTGAACGCGGTGGACCTGGGAATCCCGTTCGTGCGCCGCACGACCGACACGTCCGAACGCCCGGACACGCAGCAGCTGGTGGACCGCTTCGGCAGAGTGGCGACGGACCTGCGCGTCTCCCTGATCGACAAGTGCAACCTGCGCTGCACCTACTGCATGCCCGCCGAAGGGCTGCCGTGGCTCAAGCGCGACGAGATGCTCGACACCGACGAGATGAACCGGCTGATCCGGATCGCCGTCGAGGAGCTCGGGGTCAACACGGTCCGGTTCACCGGCGGCGAACCGCTGCTACGGCAGGACCTGGTCGACGTGATCGCCGCGACCTCGTCACTGCCCAGCCGGCCCACGACGTCGCTGACCACGAACGGCATCAACCTCGGCGGTTTCGCCGAGAAGCTGGTGACGGCCGGGCTCAACCGGGTCAACGTCTCGCTGGACACCCTGGACCGAGCGGTCTTCAAGGAGTTGACCAGGCGCGACCGGATGCAGGACGTGCTCGACGGGCTGGCTGCGGCCAAGACGATGAAGCTCGAGCCGGTCAAGGTCAACGCCGTGCTGATGCGCGGCGTCAACGACCACGAGGCGCCGGAGCTGCTGCGCTTCTGCATCGAGCGCGGCTACCAGCTGCGCTTCATCGAGCAGATGCCGCTGGACGCCCAGCACGGCTGGGAGCGCTCCGCGATGATCACCGCGGACGAGATCCTGGAGCTGCTGGGCGCGGAGTTCACGCTCACCCCGGACGTCGCCGAGCGAGGTTCGGCACCGGCCGAGCGCTGGTTGGTCGACGGCGGCCCCGCCACGGTGGGCGTGATCGCCTCGGTGACGAGGCCGTTCTGCGCGGCGTGCGACCGAACGCGGTTGACCGCGGACGGACAGCTACGCTCGTGCCTGTTCTCGACGACGGAAACGGACCTGCGCGGCCCCATGCGCGAAGGAGCCACCGACGACGAGCTCGCCCGGCTGTGGCAGGGCGAGATGTGGGCCAAGGCCGCCGGCCACGGGATGGATTCCGGCGAGTTCGCCCAGCCATCAAGGCCGATGAGCGCAATCGGGGGTTAGCGGAGATGACCGCGGTGTCGGAGCAGAACGCCGGTCCGGCGAGGAGTTCGGTGTCGGTGCGGGTCCGCTACTTCGCCGGTGCCCGCGCGGCGGCCGGTCTGCCCGAGGAAACGGTGACGCTGAACCGTCCCGGCGGCAGCGCGCCCACCGTCTCCGATGCCATCGCGGCGGCGCTCAACGGGCGCGGCGAGAAGCTCGCCGAGGTGCTGCCCGCGTGCAGCTTCCTCCTCGACGGCGTGGCCGTGCGGGACCGCAGCACGCCGATCTCCGAGGACGCCACCCTCGACGTCCTGCCGCCGTTCGCAGGCGGCTGAATCCTCCGCTGAGCGGAGACACTGCTTCTTCTGCGCGCGTGCGGGTGCGCGCGTAATACAACATGGCTTGGCGTGTCGTACAGCCTCGTCCAGGTGACTTTTCCGTTGATATTTCGCTCATTGGATCTTGGTCGCCGGAGCCCCTCCGGAGCCCGCCGCTCGGTCGCCTGAACGCCACCTGTTCCAGCGATCGAACCGGACACGCTCCGTCGCATTTCGAATACGAGACGTATTCGCAATAGGCCACTCGCGCTCACCTCTCCGCGCGTGATCCACGCCCGCTCGACGGTTGGTAACCGCGTGACGGGGGTTCCCCAGTGGGAGCATCGAGGTGACCCAAGCCTCACTTACGGTGATCGATATCAGGCCGGAAACGGTACGATAACGACGCTCTGATCAGCGAAAATGATCGGGATCGCCACCCCGTTTGCCGGTGTTACTGTGACCAGCGTCACATGGTCCAAGATTTCCGATCTTCGGCTTGGTTACGTAGTGTCGCTCCTCGGTCGGCCCCGAACCGATCAGCAAGGAACTCGAGAGCCCGTGGCGCTGAACCTGTCCAGCGGGCTCTCACCCCGAAAACGAAACAAGACCGGACAGGAACGAGGGACATCTCAGGGCGCCCCGAATGCCCAGAGATGCCGCCGGCTCCCCCGAGACCGGCGGGCGCGGACCCGGCTCCTCCCCGAAGGAGCCAGACCAGGGTTCGACCCGAGGCGCGGCAGGAGAGAGGGACATGTCCAGTTACAAGGGCAAGCACCGCAAGCCTTCGAGTACCAAGCGCAATTTCGCCCGGATCGCCGTTGCCGGCGCTGTGGTCGCCACCCCGATCGCGATCGCCGCTCCCGCCAACGCCGCGGACTGGGACTCTCTCGCCAAGTGCGAGAGCAGCGGCAACTGGAGCGCCAGCACCGGTAACGGTTTCTACGGCGGTCTCCAGTTCACCCCGTCCACCTGGGCTGCGTACGGCGGTACTCAGTACGCCAGCAGCGCCCACAACGCCACCCGCGAGCAGCAGATCGCCGTCGCGGAGAAGGTTCTCGCCTCCCAGGGCAAGAACGCCTGGCCGGGCTGCAGCGCGAAGCTGAACTGGACCAGCGGCTCGACCAAGTCGAGCACCAAGACCGAGACCACGCCGAAGAAGAAGACCACCACGACCAAGACCAAGTCGACGGTCAAGGCGGACGGCGCGGACTACACCGTCAAGACGGGCGACACGCTGGGCAAGATCGCCCAGGAGTTCGGTGTGAACTACCAGGACATCGCCGCCAAGAACTCGAGCGTCATCAGCGACCCGAACATGATCTTCCCGGGTCAGCAGCTCGACGTCAGGTAAGACGCGCACGGTCAGGCATCCCCCAACGCTGACCGGCAAGAGGTACGTGCCGTCTCCCCCGACACGGCACGTGCTTCGCCACGAAACCCCCTTCGCCGCACTGCCCCCAAGCGGCGGAGGGGGTTTCTGCTTTCTCCGTTTCGCGGTGCGGGAACGACCGAACCCGTCAGGCAAGCACCGAAGGTGCTTTCGCCTTGCCCCACCCGAGCAACCGGCACCGCCGCGGGTTCTGACACGTCTTCTGGGGAGGACAGCCGAAGCGCCGCGGATCCGTTCATGCTCAAGTCTCGGATCCCGGACCCAGAAGGCGTGTCAGGTTCCGCTACCCGCACCGCCACGCAAAGCGACCACAGATCAGTTCCCCACAGCTCAGGGGCAGTTGACCCATTCTTCGGTGTTGTCCTCGAAGACCTGGCGCTTCCAGATCGGGAGCCGGCGCTTGACCTCGTCGACGAGTTCGGAGCAGGCGTTGAAGGCTTGCTTGCGGTGTTCCGCGGCGACCGCGCAGCCGAGCGCCACGTCGCCGATCTTGAGCAGGCCGACGCGGTGCGAGACCGCGATGGCGCGAACGCCCTCGAAACGCCCGGCGATGTCGGCCGCGACCTCCTGGATGACGTCCTGGGCGCTGGGGTGCCCGGTGTACTCCAGCTCGAGAACGCCCCGGCCGCCGTCGTGGTCGCGAACCACTCCGCCGAAGGTCACCACGGCTCCTGCCGCGTCGTGCTCCACCGAGCGCGCCAGCGATTCGACGTCGATGCCCTCGTCGACGACGTCGGCTCGCAGGACCTCTGCCGCGGAACGAGCGGGCGCCGCAGCGGAACCGGGGTGGTCGCCGCCGTGGAGCTGGTCGACGGCGTGGTCGAGAACGCCTGCGAGGACGCCGAGCCCGTCCTTGACGCCTCCGCTGGACCCGGGGAGGTTCACGATCAGCGTGGACCCGCCGACCCCGGCCAGTCCCCGGGAGAGGACGGCGGTGGGGACCTCGGGCAGTCCGGCGGTGCGGATGGCCTCGGCGAGGCCGGGGATCTGGTGGTCGAGGACCTGCGCGGTGACCTCAGGCGTGCGGTCGGTGGGGTTGATGCCGGTGCCACCGGTGGTGATCACGACGTCCACCCCGCCGTTGACCGCGGTGCGCAGCTGGTCTCCGACGGGGTCGCCGTCGGGCACCACGAAGGGTTCGGGGGTCTCGTACCCGCGCTCGCGCAGCCACTGCACGATCACGGGACCGGTGCGGTCCTCGTAGATCCCGGCGGCGGCGCGGTTGGACGCGGCGACGACTCGCGCGGTCCTCGTCATGGAGACCTCCCGTGAATGGCCCGATCCTGGTGCAACGGCGGTGAGCGGCGGTTTAGTCCGTGTTGTGGAATGCGGCGGGAGCCGCTGTCCCAGGTGCGGGACTCAGCTCGCACCGCCGCGCGCAGTGGTTCCTAGTCCGCGTCGGTGCGCTGCCAGAGGCCGGTCTTGCCGCCTTCCTTGCTCTCGACGCGGACGGCGTCGAGCACTGCGCCGGGGTCGACGGCTTTGATCATGTCGTGCAGCGCGAGCCCGGCGACGGCGACCGCGGTCAGGGCTTCCATCTCCACGCCGGTGCGGTCGGTGGTCTTGACCGCGGCGGTGATCCGGACGTCGGTCTCGCCGAGTTCGAGCTCGACCTTCGCGCCGGAGATCGCGATCGGGTGGCACAGCGGGATGAGGTCCGGTGTGCGCTTGGCGCCCATGATCCCGGCGAGGCGGGCGGTGGCGATGGCGTCGCCCTTGGGCAGGCCGTCGCGCCTCAGCAGGGCGATGACCTCGGCGGTCGTGCGCACGATCCCGCTGGCGACGGCCCTGCGGGCGGTTGCGTCCTTCTCGGACACGTCGACCATGCGCGCGGCACCGGCCGCGTCGACGTGCGTGAGCTCCTCCTGCGCCATCCCCCGAGCCTAGAGGACCGCCTCCCCCGACCGAGTGGAGGGAAGTCCGGAGCGGGGACGGGTGCTCCCCGTCCCCGCCGCGGGGATCAGAAGTCGAGGTCTTCGGCCATGCTCCAGGGCAGGGAGGAGCCGCCGCCGGAGGTCGCTCCTGCCGGTTTGCCCGCCAGGGCGGCCTTCTTCACGGCGTCCGCGACGGCCGGTGACACCGCGCTGTCGAACACGCTGGGGATGATGAAGGAGGCGTTGATCCGGTCGGAGTCGACGACGTCGGCGATCGCGTTGGACGCCGCCAGCATCATGTCGTCGGTGATCTCGCGGGCGTGCGCGTCGAGCAGACCGCGGAACATGCCGGGGAAGGCCAGCACGTTGTTGATCTGGTTCGGGTAGTCGCTGCGCCCGGTGGCCACGACGGTCGCGTGCTGCTGAGCGGCCAGCGGGTCGATCTCCGGGTCCGGGTTGGCCAGTGCGAACACGATCGCGTCGGAGTTCATCGTCGCCACGTCGTCCGCGGACAGCAGGTTGGGGGCGGAGACGCCGATGAACACGTCCGCCTCGCGCACCGCGTCCGAGAGCGCGCCGGTGCGGCCCTCGTTGTTCGTGGAGGCGGCGATGTTCTGCAAGTTCTCGTCGGAGTCGCCGCGGCCGGAGTGCACGATGCCGTTGATGTCGACGGCGATGATGTCGGCGGGCGTCTTGTTCTGCAGCAGCCGGATGATCGCCGAGCCCGCCGCGCCCACGCCGCAGACCACGATGCGGCAGTCGGTGATGTCCTTGTCCACCACGCGCAGCGCGTTCCGCAGCGCGCCGAGCACGACGATGGCGGTGCCGTGCTGGTCGTCGTGGAACACCGGGATGTCGAGCTTCTCGCGCAGTCGCGCCTCGATCTCGAAGCAGCGCGGGGCGGCGATGTCCTCGAGGTTGATGCCGCCGTAGACGGGTGCGATCAGCTCGACGGCGCGGATGATCTCCTCGGTGTCCTGGGTGTCCAGGCAGACCGGCCAGGCGTTGACGCCGGCGAACTTCTTGAACAGCGCGGCCTTGCCCTCCATGACCGGCAGCGCGGCTTCGGGACCGATGTTGCCCAGGCCGAGGACGGCGGAGCCGTCGGTGACCACGGCGACGGCGTTGCGCTTGACGGTGAGACGCCGTGCGTCGTCGGGGTTCTCGGCGATCGCGGTGCACACGCGGGCGACGCCGGGCGTGTAGGCGCGGGAGAGGTCGTCGCGGTTGGCCAGGGCGACGCGGGAGTTGACCTCGATCTTGCCGCCGAGGTGGACCAGGAACGTCCGGTCGGAGACCTTGCGGACGCGGACGCCGGGCAGCGCTTCGAGGGTTTCGGTGACCTCGCCCGCGTGGTCGGCCGACAGCGCGTTGCAGGTGATGTCGACGACGATGCGGTCGGCGTGCGACTCGACGACGTCGAAAGCGGTGATCACGCCACCTGCGCGACCGATAGCGCTGGTCAGGTCACCGGCGGCGGTCGTCGACGGCGGAGCCTCGACGCGAACGGTGATCGAGTAACCAGGACCTGGAACCGGCATGGGTGCACCCCTGTCGAGCGAACGGCTGTGGACGTGGGTGCCGTTCCCCAGCAGCCCGGTCCAGGCCGCTGACTTCAGATCGCCCGAACGTTGCGCAAGCCCTTCAGGCCCGCTAAGCGACCGGAACTTCACCCAGCACGAAAAAGCTTAAAACTTTCCCGATTGTGAGCTAGATCCGGTGGGTTACCCACGGGTCAGTCTTGACAGAGCGCGTCCGGAGGCGCCGGTGTCGACGCCGAACCGGCACCCGGCCGGTTCGGCGACAGGCCTCACTTGTTGATGACCGTGACCGGGTGCTCGTACGGGACGGCGTCCTCGTTCAGCGGGAACGCGGTGTCCCCGAACGGCGACAGGGCGCCCTGCTTGTCGGCCACCAGCTCGCTGACCGGGTGCTCTCCGGCACCGGCCTGCGGCCAAGTCGGGTCGATACGGTCCTTGTTGGTCTTGCCGGCCACGTCGTCCTCCTGGGCATTCCGGCTGCGGGCACCTCCAGTTTGCCGGATCGGAGCGATCGAACTCGCTCAAGGGTGTCCGAACTTGCACAACTCGTTCGCAGCGCACGTGGCCCGCGCCCGCGGAACCGCTCTCCCGAGCGGATCTCGTCGTGATCAGCAGCGCTGCGCGGCGGAGCCGCACCCGAGCTCTGGGTATCGTGGGTGTGATGCCTCCAGTGGGAAATTGGCTTCGCGATCGAAGCGATGAGCAGCTCCTCGCCCTGCTGCGCGCCCGTCCGGACCTGGCGACCCCGCCGCCCGCCGATCTGTCGGTGCTCGGCTCGCGGGTCGCCCAGCGCTCGTCGGTGGCCCGCGCCTGCGAAGAGTTGGACTCCTTCGCGCTGAGCACGATGGAAGCGCTGGTGCTGCTGGACGCCGACGAGGGACCGGTCAGCCTGGACGCGGTCGCCGAACTGCTGGGCAGCGAGGTCACCGTCCAGCGGGCCAGGCGGACCGCGAACGCGCTGCGGAACCTCGCGCTGGTGTGGGGCGACGACGACTCGCTGGAGATCGCCGGAACCGCCCGCGAGGTGCTGCCGACCTTCCCCGGCGGCCTGGGACGACCGGCCGACGACCTGACCGAGGCGACCGCGAAAGCGGCGCTGGCCGACCTCGACGAGGAGGAGCGCAGGCTCGTCGGCAAGCTCGCCGACGGCTCCCCCATCGGCCGCACCAAGGACGCCTCCGCCCACGTGCCGCTGGATCGCGCGACGAACCCGATCCAGCGTCTGCTGGCCAAGGGCCTCCTGCTGCGCCGCGACACCGAGACCGTGGAACTCCCCCGGCAGCTCGCGCTCGCGGTGCGCGGCGACCAGCCGATGGGCACCGTCGAACCGGAGGAGCCCGCCCCCGAGCTCACCCAGTCCGACCGCGAGCGGGTGGACAGCACGGCCGGTGGTGCCGCGCTGGAGCTGCTGCGGCACGTCGAGGAGCTGCTGCTCGCGTGGGAGTCGGATCCGCCGGACGTGCTGCGTTCGGGCGGGGTCGGCATTCGCGACGTGCGGCGCACCGCCAAGGCGCTGGAGGTCGACGAGCAGCGCGTGTCGCTGCTCGTCGAGGTGGCCGTCGCCGCCGGGCTGCTGGATCGCACCGAGGACTCCGAGCCGCACTGGCTCCCCACGATCTCCTCCGACACCTGGCTGGCTTCCCCGGTCGAGCAGCGCTGGGCCGCGCTGGCCGCCGCGTGGCTGGAGCTCCCGCGGCTGCCGGGCCTCACGGGCGCCCGCGACGAGAAGGACCGGCTGATCGGGCCGCTGTCGGACGAGCTGAGCCGGCCGCTGGCGCCGAAGGACCGCCGTCGCATCCTCGACTACCTCGACGAACTCCCCGGCGGCTGCGGCGCCCGCCCGGACGACGTGGCGGGCGTGCTGGCCTGGCGCGCACCCCGGCACGCCGGCCGGCTGCGCGACGACCTGGTGCGCTGGACGCTGACCGAGGCGACCGCGCTGGGCGTGGTCGCGCTGGACGCGATGACCACCGCCGGTCGAGCGCTGCTGTTCGACGGCCCTGCCGAGGCCGGTCACCGGCTCGGCGAGGTGCTGCCCGAACCGCTGGACCACGTGCTGGTGCAGGCGGACCTGACCGTCGTCGCACCGGGACGGCTGGAACCGGACCTGGCGACCGAGATGAAGCTGGTCGCCGACGTCGAGTCCGCGGGCAGCGCCACCGTCTACCGGGTCGGCGAGAGCAGCGTCCGCCGCGCGCTGGACGCCGGTTACAGCGCCGACGACCTGCACGCGCTGTTCCGCGACCGGTCGAAGACGCCGATCCCGCAGGGCCTGACCTACCTGATCGACGACGTGGCCCGGCGCCACGGCAAGCTCCGCGCGGGAACGGCAGCAGCCTTCCTGCGCTGCGACGATCCGGTCGTGCTCGCCGAGGTTCTCGCCACGCCGGCGAGCGAGGAGCTGGAGCTGCGGCGCATCGCGCCCACCGTCCTGATCAGCCCGCTACCGCTGGCCGACCTCGTGGACGGGCTTCGCGCGGCGGGGTTCGCTCCGGTCGCTGAAGGTGCCGACGGCAGCGTGCTGGACCTGCGGGCCGGCGGGCGCCGCACCCGCGGCAAGGCACGGCAGCGCAGTGCGCACGGTCCGCCGGTGCCGAGCACCGAGCAGCTCGGCTCGCTGGTCACCCAGCTGCGCGCCAACGACATCGCCGGGTCCGCCCGCCGGGGTCGTTCGGTGGTTCCCGAGCGCGGGCGCCCGAGCGCGGAGGCGACGCTGGCGCTGCTGCGCGACGCGGCGACCGAGAAGCGCAGCGTCTGGCTGGGTTTCGTGGACACCCACGGCGTCCGCAGCCAGCACGTGGTCCGCCCGGTCACCGTCGGCGGCGGAATCCTGCAGGGAGTCGACGCCGCGAACGACGAGCTCGGCAACTTCCCGCTGCACCGCATCACCTCGGTCGCCCTCGTCGAGGACTGATCCCGCTCACGGTGCGGCCGTGGCCGCGGGATTCAGCCCGCCGGCCGGGACGACGCTACTGAGACGTCGCGAGGCGCTGGCGCATCGCGTGCTCGACCAGGTTGATGAGGGCCTTCTTCGTCGACTCGCGGTCGCGGGCGTCGACGGTGATCATCGGGACCGACTCGGCGATGGTCAGGGCCTCGCGGACGTCCTCCAGGCGGTGGTGCGTGAGGCCGTCGAAGGTGTTGACCGCGACGACGTAGGGCAGCCCGCGGTCGTCGAAGAAGTCGATCGAGGCGAACGCGTCCGCCAGCCTGCGGGTGTCGACGAGCACGACGGCACCGATCGCACCGCGCACCAGGTCGTCCCACATGAACCAGAAGCGGTGCTGGCCGGGCGTGCCGAACAGGTAGAGGATCAGGTCCGAGTCCAGCGAGACGCGGCCGAAGTCCATCGCGACGGTCGTGGTGACCTTGCCCGGCGTGGCCGTGAGGTCGTCGACGCCGACGCTCGCTTCGGTCATCACCGCTTCGGTGGTCAGCGGCACGATCTCGGAGACCGAACCGACGAACGTCGTCTTCCCGACGCCGAACCCACCGGCGACCACGATCTTCGTCGAGGTCTTCTGGTTGCTCGGCTGCTGCGACCGGGGATCAGAGCCTTCGAAGCCCACTGAGCACCCTCTCCAAGAACTCCATGGACGGCCGATCACCGACGACCATGCCACTGTCATGAATCAGAACCAGCCCGGTATCGGCCATGTCGCCGATGAGCACCCGCACCACGCCGAGCGGCAACCGCATGTGAGCGGCGACCTCGGCGACCGAGCGGGCGTCCAGGCACAGCTCGGAGATCGAGCGGTGCTCGGGCCGGGATTGGGTCGCTTGGTTGCGACCGCGTTCGCTGGTGCTTACCAACGTCTCGATAGCAAGATCATAATCGGTGCGGGTGCGCCCCCGAGTGCGGGCGTAGGGCCGAACGAGTGAACCGCCGCTGTCCTCGGCTTCCATGTCGTCCATCGCCGGGATAGCCGGCATCGAGCCGGAAATCGACGGCATGGAATGGGAGATCGGCGACATCGACTGGGAGATGGACGGCATCGACACCGACGGCGGACCGCTGTCCGGACGTGGGCGCGGAGCCGGGGTCCCGCGATCGGACGATCCCCAGTTGTCGGCAGCCGCGCGGGGGTCCTGCTGACCCCACCCGTCGTGCTGGGACTGGGCACCACGCCCGCCCGAGGAGGTGTCGCCGTATCCGCCGGACCCGAACAGGTCGGCGCCCGGCCCTCCGAACAGCGCGCGGTCGTACCCGCCGATGGACTCGTTGCCCTGCCCGGACGGGGTGTCGTCGACGAAGTCGTCCTGCCAGGACTCCGCGCTCAGCCGCTTGTTGTAGAGGCGGAACAGGTCACCGTCCCAGCTGGGCTCGGAACCGGCGTTCATGATCAGCTCCCCTCAGCTCTCCCCAACGGATTCACCGACGGCCCATGCCCTGCAGCTGCGCTCGCAGTTCCGGCGTGAGCTGACGGCCGACCCGCTCCACGAGCAGGGTCATCTCGTAGGCGACCAGGCCGATGTCGGCGTTGGGCGCGGCGAGGACGGCCAGGCACGAGCCGTCGCTGATCGACATCAGGAACAGGTAGCCCTGCTCCATCTCGACGACGGTCTGGGTCACCTCGCCTGCCTCGAAGCAGCGCGCTGCACCTTGGGTGAGGCTGACCAGACCTGACGCGACGGCGGAAAGCTGCTCGGCGCGGTCACGCGGCAAGCCCTGGGAACCGGCCAGCAGCAGACCATCCGCGGACACGACCACCGAGTGCGCCACGCCGGGTACCCGACGCACGAAGTCGGTGATCAGCCAACTGAAGCTGTTGCTGCTCATCGGTTGCTGCACGGACCCGTTCACTCCTGCTCCTCGGGACGGCTCGGATTCGAGCGGGGAAGTTCGGTGGAAACCGGTTCGGCCTTGGCGTGCCTGCCCCGATGGACGCCCTGCTGGAAGTTCGCCATGCGACCGCGGACGGCATCAGCCGAACGCGGGGCTGCGGGCTTGCGGCGGGGAGTCTGCGGGGTGCGGGGTGCTGCCGAGCCGGGCACGAGGTTGGTCTTCGGGACCCGCTTGGGAAGTCCGGCCGCGGTCGTCTCCTGGACCTCGTGGGTCTGCAGCAGGGCCTCGGCGGCTTTCCAACCGACGTCCGCTTGCCCCCAGCCCGGGTCGGGCGTGGTGGTTCGCGGAACTTCGTCGACTACCGGTTCCGGCGCGGAGCTCGACGGGGTCGAGGGCGCGGCGGTTTCCGGCGCGGCGGGCTTGGGGTCAGCGGCGGCCGGGGTCGAGTCCTCGACATCGGATTCCCGGAACCACTGCGAGAGCACGGCTTCGTAGATCGGCAGGCGTTGGGTCGGCGCATCGTCCATGTCCCAGGACTCCCTCGGCTCGTCGTCGGCGCGAGCCGGCGATCCGCCGTCGAAGCCCGGGTGGTCCGGACCGGAAGTTCCCCGCACGGATGCGCTCTCGGACTCCCAGGACTCCGACGCCGGCTCTGGCCGACTCTCGTTTCCTGGGGCGCCCTCGTGGCCGCCACCGAAGGCCGCACCGATTCCACTGCCGTTCAGGCTGTTGCCGTTCAGGGAGCCGCTCTCGGGCTCGCTCCCGTTCAGACCGCCACCGCTGACGCCGTTCGAACCCTCGTCGGAGCCGAACGGTTGGGACGGGGCGAAGTTCTTGTGCTTCTCCGCCTCGAACGGGCTGTGGAACAGATCGGTCGACGAGGTCTCCGACGGTGCACCGCACTGCCCGTCGAAGCCCGGGTCGATATCCGGCCAGGCTTCCGCCCCGACACCGTCGTCGTGGGGCGCCCAGCCGTCATCCTCCCATCGGGGGACGCTCGTTGCGCCGAACGAATCGCCGGAGGAGGTCGTCACGGAGTACTGCGGGGGCTGATCCCCGTCGTCCGCCGAGTCGTCGGGAGCACCGAACCCGTTGTAGGACGAGGCTCCGAAGTCGGAGTCCATCGCCGCCTGGTTCATCGAGGTGAACGCGGTCGGCGGCTCGGAGCTGCTCAGGCTCGGCAGCTCGGCGCGGCTGGTCGGCGCGTCCAGGCCCGGCTGCTGGCCGTTGTTGTTCACGGCGGCGCGACCGCCGAAGGCCGCGGCCAGGCCCAGCTGCGTGCCGGTCTCCCCGAGCGCACCGCGTTCCTCCGGCTGCGGGGCGCGCGGCATGTCGGGCATCGGCACCGGGCCGTCCGGCGTGAGCTGCACGACCAGTTCGCCGCTGAGGCGCACGGTGGCGGTGACGCCACCTTCCAGGCCGTCGTTGTTGCCGAGCTCGACCTCGATGTTGTGCCTGCGGGCCAGCTGACCGACCACGAACAGGCCCATGCGGCGGGACACCGCGACGTCGATCTCCGGCGGGCGGACGAGCCGTTCGTTGATCTCGTCGATCTCGCCCGCGTCGATGCCCACGCCGCGGTCGCGGATCTCGATGACCAGCTGCTGGCGGCGGTAGGCGGTGCGGACCGTGACCTCGGTGTCCGGGTTGGAGAACACGGTGGCGTTCTCCAGCAGCTCGGCGACCAGGTGCACGAAGTCGTTGACCACGCGGCCCTGCAGGGCCAGCTCGGGGGCGTCGACCACGGCGACCCGGGCGTACTGCTCGACCTCGGAGACCGCGGCGCCGAGGACCTCGTTGAGCGGGACCGGGCGCATGGTGCGCCGGGTGAGGTCGGTGCCGCCGAGGATCAGCAGGTTCTCGTTGTTCCGCCGCATGCGGGTCGCTAGGTGGTCCAGCTCGAAGAGGCTGGAGAGCTGGTCCGGGTCCTGCTCGTCCTGCTCCAGGCGGTCGATCAGGGCCAGCTGGCGCTGCACCAGGGTCTGCGACCGGCGGGCGAGGTTGACGAACAGGTCGTTGACGTTGTTGCGGAGCATCGCCTGCTCCACGGCCAGCCGCAGCGCCTGCTGGTGGACCGCGTCGAAGGTGCGGGCGACCTGCCCGATCTCCTCGTCGGTGTAGACCGGCACCGTCGGCACCGTCGTCTGGTGGGACGCGCCCGGGTTGTCGGTGACCCGGTTGATCGCGTCCGGCAGGCTCTGCTGCGCGATCTCCAGCGCGCTGTAGCGCAGGGTCCGCAGCGGTCGCAGCATCGAGCGGGCGATGTAGGCCGCCACGCCGAACGCCACGATCAGCAGCAGCGCCACCAGAGCGGAGTCGCGGATCAGCGTCCAGGTCGCCGAGTCGGCCAGCGAGGAGGCGTCGGAGTGCAGGTCCTCCAGGACGTCCGACTCGACCTCGCGGACGAGGTCGGTGCGCTGCCCGGACTGCTGCCCCCAGTCAGCCGGCGAGACGCCGAGGTTCTGGTCCTGCTGATCGTTGTCGTAGGCGATCAGCGAGCTCTGCTCCAGCTGCTCGGTGCGGTCGACCGCGGCACCGGCGACGCGCTCGGCGAACAGCGCGCGCTGCTCCTGGGTCGCCGCGGCCTCGAACTCGCCGTAAGCGGCCTCGTAGCGAGCGTCGGCCGCGCGCATCTGGTCGGGCTGACCGGTCAGGAACTGGTTCCGCAACGACGCGCTGAGCAGCGTCGAGCGCTGCCGCGCGAGCTGCTCCTTGGCCTGGCCGAGGGAGTCGGCGGCGCGTGCGGTCTGAGCGGTCGCGGTGTCGGCCGCGGAGTTGGCGACCTGGTTGTTGATCGACAGCAGGGTGTCGATCACCGAGTTGTAGGCGATCATCGTCTGCGGGCTGGTGAAGCCGCCGCTGACGGTGCCGCGCAGCGCTCCGAGGCTGCTGATCCGGTGCTGGGCGCTCTCGTAGGCGAAGCGGACCTCGGGGGTGAACCCGGAGATCTGCGGCTCGTAGGCGAGCACCTGCTGGACGGCCGCGTCGACCCGCTGCCCCTGCGCCGCGTAGTCGTTGCCCGCGGTACCGCCGTTGGCGGTGGTGAGCACGATCGCGAAGTCCCGCTCGCGCTGCAGTTCGTGGGTGAGGTTGGAGGTCTGCTGCGCCAACTCGACCTGGTCGACGATGGTCTGCATCTGCGACTGGCTGTGCAGACCGTCGTAGATGCGCACGCCACCGACGCCCAACGCGGCCAAGGTGGGCACGAGCAGAACGGCGGCCATCTTGTACCGGAGGCGCCAGTTGCGCAGCCACCACTTCTTGGTCCGGGTGGCAGCCGGATCGGCTGCGCCGGTTGCGGTCGCGGGGTCGTTGTTGAGCATCCCTGTTTCCTGCGCTGCGGCGGACATGTGCGGAACCGCCACGGCTAGTTGCCCTTCCTCACCGTGGCAGTGGAGATCATCGTGCTGGGAATGTGCCCGCGAACCGACGCGGTCGCGTCGGGTACCCACGAGCGGGTCCACGTCACCTCGACGATCGAGCTTCCGCAGACCCCGACTCTGTCAGTCGGGCTTGCCATCACACTCCCTGGTCACAACGTGCATTCCCCCGAAGCAGAGGCCAGTCACCTCGACGGGCGAGACTATACTTAACCTGGCGTCACAAGTCAGGCCCCCAACGCTGGCCTCCGTCACTCTTCAGAGTGCTTTGGACAACAGCTGGGCCGATCGTGTGACTCATAGTTAGTTACGCCTGGTTGTAACCCGATAGTTCAAACCTTTACAGTCCTTTTTGCGCCCCATCAGTCACGGCAGTCGAGTATGAGCCCCGGTTCGCCCCGGCGCCTCCGTCGAAGGTCGTGGTCAAGTCCACAGTGCACAGACGCACCTGGCGGACCCTACTCGGGGTTGTTCGCGCCGAGCCGGCGGAGCTGACGCAGGGCCCGGTGCTCCAAGTCGTGCTGTTGCAAGGAGGACTCGATGACCCTGGCCAGTCGCGCTATGTCGCGGAGAGGGCTGCTCAAACTCGCAGGTGGAACGGCAACCGCCGGGGCGCTGATGGGCGCCAGCGGATGCGGCCTGCTGGGCGGCTCCGAGTCGGCGGGCGGCGGCGACGGCTCGGTCGAGAAGCCCAACCTCAAGGTCGGCGCCATGCCGGTCACCGACCTCGCGCCCCTGCACCTGGCCGTGCGCAACGGCATCTTCAAGCAGGAGGGCCTCAACGTCGAGATCGTCACGACCTCGGACGGCAGCGCGGCGCTGACCAGCACCATCGGCGGCGACTACGACATCACCTACGCCAGCTACGTGCCGTTCTTCGCGGCGCAGGCCCGGGGTGTCGCGGACCTGAAGATCGTGGCCGACTGCGGCGCCGGTGCGCCGAACACGACCACGATCATGACCTCGCCGTCCTCGAAGGTCCGCACGCCGCAGGACCTGGCGGGCAAGACCATCGCCATCTCCGGACCGCGCACGATCTCGGAACTGCTGGTCAAGGCCACGATGCGGGCCTACGGCGTGGACTTCTCCAAGTCCGAGTTCACCGCCATCCCGTTCATCAACATGCCGGCCGCGCTGCAGCAGGGCCGGGTCGACGCGGCGATCCTGACCGAGCCGTTCCTGACCCAGGCCGCGCGCACCAGCGGCGCCGTCCCGGTGGCCGACACCAACACCGGCCCGCTGGAGGACCTGCCGCTGACCGGCTACGGAGCGACCGCGAAGTTCGTGCAGGAGAACCCGCAGACGGTGGCGGCCTTCCAGCGCGCGATGGACCGCGCCGTGGCCGAGTCGCAGGACCGCTCGAAGATCGAGCCGCTGCTGCCCGAGTTCGCCAAGATCGACAAGGAAACCGCCGCGATCATCAGCCTGCTGAAGTTCAACTCGCGCGCCGACGCGACGCGTCTGCAGCGGGTTCCGCGCCTGATGAAGGACTTCGGCTTCCTGGACAACGAGGTCGACGTGGCCAAGATGATCGTTCCGCCGAAGCCGGCCTGACCAACGTCTCAGCCGCAAGGCTGAGCGGGCACCTCCCTTCGCGGGAGCCTGGCGACGGTCCACCTCAGTCGAAGTGCTGAGGGACGGATCGCCCGGCCCTCCGGGGACGCCCTCGCAGCACGCACCAGCCGCAGGTGCTTCGTCACGTACGAGGCATCTGCGGCTTTTGTCTGTTTCGCATCTGGGTATTTCCCGTTATGAACACAAGATCACTCCAATGCACTGTGGACAGCACTCTGCGTATTGTTTGCGTTCGTTAAGTAGTGACAGGCGCAACACCTTCGAGTAATGGACACAACGAGCCCATTACGGCTGGTTGTCGCCTCCTGATCAGGTATCTAGAGTTCTTCATCACCGATGCAGTCGGTGATCCCGAGAACACGGGCCGCGCGCGGAGGCCGCCCACACCTCGCGACTCGCCGCGCGACCAGCACCGCTTCGGCCGCAACGGCCTCGGTCCACGCACGTCGCACAGCCGCCAGGGCCCCACACCCCGCCATGCCAGGAGGAAATGCCATGCGTCCGACGAACCGCTCCCTCGACCGCCGGAACCTGCTGAAACTCGCAGGCGGCGCGGCAACCGCGGGAGCCCTGATGGGCGCCAGCGGTTGCGGGCTGCTGGGCGGCGCGGAGCAGCAGTCGTCCGGCAACGGCAAGGTGGAGAAGGAGAACCTGCGCATCGGCGCCCTGCCCACCGCGGAGCTGGCCCCGCTGTACCTGGCCGCCGAGGCCGGCCACTTCCAGCGCGAGGGCCTCAAGGTCGAGATCGTCCCCTCCTCCGACGGCGGCGCCGCGCTCAACAGCGCGATCGGCGGTGACCTCGACATCACCTTCTCCAGCTACGTGCCGATCTTCGCCGCGCAGGCCAAGGGCGTGGCCGACCTCAAGATCGTCGCGGACTGCATGTCGGGGGTACCCAACAGCTGCCTGATCATGTCGACGCCGAACTCCGGGGTGCGCACCGCCGCTGACCTGGCGGGCAAGAGGACCGCGATCTCCGGCCCGGGCACCATCTCCGAGCTGCTGGTGAAGGCCTCGATGAAGGCCAACAACGTGCCCTTCGACAAGGTCGAGATGGTGCCGCTGGGCTTCATCAACATGCCCAACGCGCTCAAGTCCGGCCAGGTCGACGCCGCCTTCGTCGTGGAGCCCTTCCTGACGCTGGCCGCCCGCGACGCCGACGCCGTGCCGGTGCTCGACACCATCACCGGCCCGCTGGAGGACCTGCCGCTGGGCGGCTACGTCTCCAACGCCCAGTTCGCCGAGAAGAATCCGAAGACGGTCGCGGCGTTCCAGCGCGCGATGACCTCCGCGGTGGCCGAGGCGCAGGACCGGGCGAAGATCGAGCCGCTGCTCCCGAAGTTCGCGAAGATCGACAAGGAAACTGCGTCCATCATCACAATGCTGAAATTGAACGCGCGCGCGGACGCCACCCGCTTGCAGCGCGTTCCCCGATTGATGCTGGAATTCGGTTACATCACCAAGGACGTCGACGTGGCGAGCATGATCATCAAGCCGCCGCAGAGTTGATCGGGACATGACCAGAACAATCCGGGGTCTGCTCGGACTGCTGGGCTTCCTGCTGTTGTGGGAAGCCTTCAGCAGGTCCGGGCTCGTCGACCCGCAGTACTTCCCCCCGCCCTCGGTCGTGCTGGCCAGGTTCGTCGAGCTCCTCGGCGACTCCTCCTTCCTGCTCGACCTGATCGCGAGCGTGCTGGCCTGGGCCATCGCGCTGGGCATCTCCATCGCCATCGCGGTTCCCGCCGGGCTGCTGCTGGGCAGCGTCCGGGGCATCCGGGTGGCCACCCGCGCGATCATCGAGTTCCTCCGGCCGATCCCCTCCGTGGCGCTGATCCCGCTGGCCATCGTGCTGGTCGGCTCCGGCCCGGAGACCAAGATCGCCCTCGCCGTGTACGCGGCCGTGTGGCCGATCCTGTTCAACACGATCTACGCGCTGGACGAGGTCGACCCGGTCATGGTCGACACCGCGCGGTCCTTCGGCTTCGGCCGGACGCGCACGATGTTCACCGTGCTGCTGCCCAACGCGGCGCCGTTCGTGCTCACCGGTATCCGGATGTCGGCCTCGGTCGCGCTGATCCTGGTGGTCAGCACGGAGTTCCTGGCAGGAGGGGGCAGCGGGCTCGGCAGCTTCGTGCTGGACGCCTCGACCGGTGCCGGGCGGATGGACCTGGTCCTCGCCGGGACGATCGTCGCGGGCATCGTCGGCTACCTGATCAACGAGCTGCTGGAGACGGTCCACAAGCGCGGCCTCGCCTGGAGCGCGGTGGATCGGGAGGCGGTGTGATGAGTCACCCCATTCCCTCATTTCCCCATCGTCCGGGAATGAACATCGAGAATTCACCGGAATTCAACACCGGGCTGCGGGGTGCGTTGTGAACACGGCGCGCGGATTTCTCCGCCAATGGCTCGTGCTCATCATCGCGGTGCTGCTGTGGGAATTGGTGACCCAAATCGCACAGCACCCCTTCTTCCCCGCGCCGAGCAAGATTCTCGGCACCGCCGGGCAGAAGTGGTTCTCCGGTCCGCCGGAATCGCTGTTCCTGACCAGCGAGGCCACCGGTGACCTGTTCGCCAGCCTCGGCAGGGTGGCCTTCGGCTGGGTGCTGGCCGCGGTCATCGGCATCGCGCTGGGCACGCTGCTCGGCCGCTCGCGCAACCTGCTGGACTTCGTCGGGCCGCTGATGGCGTTCATGCGCGCCATCCCGTCACCGGTCCTGGTCCCGGTGTTCATCGTGCTGCTGGGCATCGGCTCGTCGATGCAGATCACGGTGATCGTGTTCAGCGTCGTGTGGCCGATCCTGCTCAACACCGTCGACGGCGTCCGATCCGTGGACCAGGTCAAGGTCGACACCGCGCGATCCTTCCGGATCCCGCGCGCGCAGTGGATCACCGGTGTGGTGCTGCCCGCCGCGACGCCCAAGATCTTCGCCGGACTGCGGGTTAGCCTGTCGTTGTCGCTGGTGCTGATGGTCGTGTCCGAACTCGTGGGCTCCACCAACGGCATCGGCTACCGGCTGATGTTCGACCAGAGGCAGTTCGACTTCCCTGCGATGTGGTCGGGAATCGTCCTGCTGGGCGTCCTCGGATACGTTTTGAACACCCTGCTGCTCGTGGTGGAACGCCGTGCGCTGAGCTGGCAACCCTCCCAGGCGTCGGCGGACCAAGTTGTCGGAGGCTGACCAATGACCCGAACGAACACGATGCTGGAAGTGTCCGGACTCGGTCACCGCTACGGCGGGGCGAACGGGCACCAGGCGATCGCCGACCTCACGTTCGAGGTCCGCACCGGTGAGCTGGCGTGCATCGTCGGCCCCTCCGGATGCGGCAAGTCGACCATGCTGCGCGGCATTTCCGGCCTGATCAAGGCGACCTCCGGGGACGTGCGGCTGCACGGCGAGCCGGTCGACGGCGTGCCCAGCGACCTGGCCGTGGTGTTCCAGGACTACAGCCGCTCGCTGTTCCCGTGGAAGTCGGTCCGGGCCAACGTCGAGTTCCCGCTGCAGGCTCGCGGCGTGAGCCGCACCGAGCGGCGGGAGCGCGCCGACGAGGTGCTCGAGTGGGTCGGCCTGTCGAGCGCGGCCAAGAAGTACCCGTGGCAGCTCTCCGGCGGCATGCAGCAGCGCGTCTCCATCGCCCGCGCCCTGGCCTGCCGACCGGCGCTGCTGCTGATGGACGAGCCGTTCGCGTCGGTCGACGCGCAGACGCGCTTCGAGCTGGAGGACCTGCTGCTGCGGGTCCGCAAGCAGTTCGACAGCACGGTCCTGCTGGTCACCCACGACATCGACGAGAGCATCTACCTCGCCGACCGGGTGTTCGTGCTCTCGAAGTCCCCGGCCACGATCGTCAAGGACCTGGAGATCCCGCTCGGCCGCGAGCGCGACCAGATCACCACCCGCGAGTCCGAGACCTTCGTGCACCTGCGCAGCGAGGTGGCCCGCCTCCTCGACGTCAAGAGCGCGGGAGTCGCCCGGCCCTCGGCAGCGGAAACCACCCAGGTCCTCTGACCTGAGAGCGCAAGAGCGGCCCCGACCACACCAGGTCGGGGCCGCTTCTCGTCTGAACCGTGCGCTCCTCCAGGAGCGGTGATCAGTACAGGAACCGCTGCCCGGGGTCGACCTTGATGTGCAGGAGGCAGGGGCCCTGCTTGCCCGCGAACTCCTCCGGCAACGCCTGGGCCAGCTCCTCCGGGGTCTGGACGAGCTTGGCCGGGCAGCCGAGGCTGGTGGCCAGCGAGACGAAGTCGATGCCGCCGAGGTCCACTCCGGGCAGCTTGCTGCCGCCCGCGGCCTCACCCAGCACGGCGACCGCCGCGTACCGCGAGTTGTCCAGGATCACGAAGGTGACCGGAGCCTGCTCCCGCACGGCGGTCCACAGCGACTGGATGCCGTACATGCTGGAGCCGTCGCCCAGCAGCGCCACCGTCCGCCTGGCCGGGTTCGCCATGCCGACACCGACCGCCGCGCCGACGCCGTAGCCCAGCGCCCCCGAGAAACCGGTGAAGAACCCGCCGTCGGTGGAGCGGACCGGGAAGTGCTCGTGCAGGTCGTTGCGGTGACTCGGAGTCTCCTCGACGACGGCCGCGTCGTCGGGCAGCTGCCCGACGAGGGTGTCGAAGACGTAGGAGGCGGTCATCGGCGTGCTCGCGGCGGGCTTCTCGGGCCGCGCCATGGCCGTCGGGGAAGGTCGGTCCAGGTCCTCGATCAGCGCGTTGACCTGCGGGACCGAGTGCGCCATCGTGCCCATCACGCCGCGTCCGGTCCGGGCCCTGGCGAGCACGTCCGGGTCGTCGTGGACCAGGAACAGCTCGGGCAGCGCGGTCTCGTTCTCACCCCGGTAGACGTGGTAGGTGAACGCCGGCGCGCCCCACACCACGACCAGGTCGTAGCCGGCGAGCTCCTCGCTGAGCAACCGCTGCTCGGGCTGCAAGAACCCGGCGAAGCACGGGTGGTCCTCCGGGAAGGAGCAGCGCGGCGACATCGGGGGCGCGAACACCGCCGCCTTCGTCTTCTCGGCCAGCCGCACCATCTCGTCGACTACCCCGTCGGCGTCGACCGCCGGACCGGTCACGAACGCGGGCCGCTCGCAGCGGCGCAGCGCCTCGGCGAGCCCGGCGACCGCCTCCGGGTCGGGCGCGAAACCGGGAGTGCGCGGACGTGCCTGGACCTCGACGCCGGGTTCGTCCCAGTCGTCGGCCGGGACGGACAGGAAGACCGGACCGTACGGCGGCGTGGTGGCCATCTGGTAGGCGCGCACCAGCGCGGCGGGGACGTCAGCGGCGCGGGCGGGCTCGTAGCTCCACTTCACGTACGGCTTGGGGAAGTTCGGGGCCTCGGTGGCACCCAGGAACGGCTCGCCGAACATCAGGCTGCGGGTCTGCTGACCAGCGGTGATGACCATCGGCGTGCGGTTGCGGTAGGCGGTGAACACCGCGCCCAGCGCGTGTCCGACACCACCGGCGGAGTGCAGGTTGACCAGCACCGGCTCGCGACGGGACTGCGCGTAGCCGTCGGCCATCGCCACGACCACCGACTCCTGCAGACCCAGGACGTAGTGGAAGTCGTCCGGCCACCCGGTCAGGAAGGGAACCTCGGTCGTGCCCGGGTTGCCGAACACCGTGGTCAACCCGAGGTCGCGCATCAGCCCCCTGGTGATGTCGCGGACCGTGCGATCCTCGCCGCCCATTCGAACTGCCTCCTCGACACGCCGATCGCCGGTACCCATCACAGCAGACCGGCTTCGTTAGCGGTAGTAATCATCAGATGCCCCGGACGTCCCCGAAGCACACGGTCTTGCGGCTGAAGACGTAGTAGCCCTCGTTCTTCCCGCACGCGGTCTCCGGGTCCTGCCCGCCGGCGATCCGGGTGACCTGGTCCTCCGACCGCGAGCACTCGATCTTCAGCGGGAGCACCTCCTCGTCGTCCTGGAAGGCCGTCAGGCAGTCGCCCACCTTGACGTCGAGGACGATGCAGTAGGCCTTGTTCCCGGTGTAGTTGACGTAGTCGTCGCCGCACTCGGCATGGCGGTCGTTCTTGACCTCGACGACCTCGTAGTCCGACTCGGGAGACCCGCAGTCCGCGCCGGACATCGCGCCGCCCCGCTCGTCGCGCAGCGCCATGCAGTCACCCGCTTCGACCTGGCTCCCCGCGGTCAGCGCGAACGCGACCGCGATGCCACCGCCCACCAGCAGCAGCGCGCCACCGACCACGAGCCCGACGATCAAGCCGGTCCGCGACTTCTTCGGCGGCTGCGGGAACTGCTGCTGCTGACCACCCGCCACCTGGCGCCAGAAGGCGTCCGACCCCTGCTGCGGGTACTGGTAGCCCTGCTGCGGGGTGTGCCCCTGCTGCCAGCCACCCGGGTGCGGCCCGGGCTGCGCACCGTGCGGATCCGGTTGCGGTGGGTAGGTCACAAGTCCTCCGAAGTCGAGTTCGCCACGAGCAATCTACCCAGCCAGGCAAAACGCTCGTTTACGCGGCGTCTCGCCGCAGGACGAACATGAAGGGCGCGTCCGCACCGCGCAGGTCCATCGCGCACAGCAGGGTGCTGTCGTCGACCGCGCGGAACGGGTCGTAGATCGGCAGCGCGTCGTAGACCATCGCGGCGGAGGACACGCCCCGGTACTCGACCATCCGCAGCCGGGCACGGGGTTCGCGCGTGGTCATCAGCGGCATCAGGAGGCGGAACAGCTTCGCCACGACGGGGCTGTCGAGCTTGTCGGCGACCTTCAGCATCGGGCGGATCGGGACGAACGCCGGGTTGATGCTCACCACCCGGCCACCGGAAGCCGAGAACAGCAGCGGGTGGGCCCGCTCGGGGCCGTCGAAGCTCTTGCCGTACCAGCCGAACCGCTCGAGCAGCCCGTCGAGCGGGTTCCCGGTGTCGATCCCGTTGCCGCGCCAGGTGCCGGCCAAGTCGTCCACGCGCACGGCGGGCAGCGAGTCGAACAGCTCCAGCACGTCCGCCAAGGCGGCTCCGCCTTCCAGCTCCCGCAGCCGCTCAGCAGCGTTCTCCACAGCCATCCCGTTCCTCACTCCCATCACGCACGGCACCAAGATCGACGAAACGCTCGCACTCCCCCCACCCCGCCACAACCCCCACCCCAGGGCGCGCGAGCGGGCGGGTCTTTCGCAGGAACGGTGTTTCCAGCGTGTTGATCAGTAGGTTTCGGCGTCCGGCCAGCGGTCACCGAAGGTGATGGCGAAGGCGTCGAGGACTGGCTTCCAACGTGTCGTCCATCGGGTGCGGCCGGCTCCGGTGGGATCCAGGCTGCGGGTTACAAGATACAGGCATTTCAGCGCTGCCTGTTCGTTGGGGAAATGTCCTCGTGCGCGGACCGCTCGACGGTAGCGGGCGTTGAGGGATTCGATTGCATTGGTGGAGCACAGCACTTTCCGGATCTCGACGTCGTAGGAGAGGAACGGCGTGAATTCTTCCCAGGCGTTGCGCCACAATCGGATCATGGCCCGGTACTGCTTGCCCCATTTCTCATCGAGATCGTCAAGAGCGGCCAGTGCCGCGTCCGGGTTCGGTGCGGTGTAAATCGGTTTGATGTCCTTTTTGACCTCATCCCATTTCTGCCGGGGAACGAGCCGGAAAGTGTTGCGAATCAGATGGACGATGCAGGTCTGGACGATGGTGTGCGGCCACACCGAGGCGACGGAATCCGGGAGTCCTTTCAAGCCATCACAGACGCAGAAGAAGACATCGGTGATGCCGCGATTTTTCAGATCCATCAGGACCGACAGCCAGAACTTCGCGCCCTCGCCGCCGGTGCCCATCCACAGCCCCAGCACGTCCTTGCGGCCGTCCACAGTGACCCCGATCGCCGCGTAGACGGGCTGGTTGGCCACCTGACCGTCCCGGACCTTGACCACGACAGCGTCAATGAAGATCGCGGCGTAGACCGAATCCAGCGGACGGTTGCGCCAATCCTCCATCTCCCGTACGACCGTGTCGGTGATACGGGAGATCGTGTCCTTGGACACCGACGCCCCGTAGATTTCCGCGAAATGCGCGGAAATTTCCCCGGTGGTCAATCCCTTCGCATACAGTGACAACACCACCTCGTCCACACTGCCGAGACGGCGCTGCCGCTTTCGTACGATCCGCGGCTCGAATGTTCCTTCACGATCCCGCGGAACCGTGATCTCGATCGCGCCGGCCGCATCGGAGATCACGGTCTTCGGACGGGAACCGTTGCGCACATTCGCTGAATCCCGGCCCGAGTCGGCACGGTTTTTCTCATGCCCGAGGTGCTCGGTCAGTTCCTCGTTCAACGCCGTTTCCAACACATTCTTGGTGAACAGCTTCAAAAGCCCATCCGGACCGGTCAAATCCAGGCCCTTGTCCTTGGCCATCGCCACCATCTCGGCCACAGCGGCCTGCTCAGGAGACAACGTCCGATCCGACTTGCCGATCTTCTTCCGGTCTGCGCTCACAGCGTCAGAGCTCATCACTCACAGTGCCCATCCCGCCGGACCCACGCCCGGCGCGTCAGGCTGGAAACACCGTTACCCCGACAGTCCCGAGCGGGCAGCGCCGGGTCACCCGATCCCAGTTTTAGTCCAAACCGAGCCATGATCATGTCCGAAATGTCGGCTCAGTTTGGACTAAATGTGGTGTCTGGGGAGGTTGGTCAGTCGGGTGATGGGTGGTTGGCCTCCGGTGGCGGAGTGGGGGCGGTGGTGATTGTAGAAGTGGAGCCAGTTGGGGAGGGCGGTGTTGCGTTGGTGGGTGGAGTTGTAGAAGCGGGCGTAGGCCCAGCCGTCGGCGAGGGTGCGGTGGAATCGTTCGATTTTGCCGTTGGTTTGTGGCCGGTAGGGGCGGGTGCGTTTGTGGGTGATGCCGAGTTGGTGGCAGGTGTCGCGCCAGTGGTGTGAGCGGTAGCAGGCGCCGTTGTCGGACAGGACGCGTTCGATGGTGACGCCGTGGTCGGCGAACCAGGCCACGGCGCGGTGCAGGACCTGGGTGGCGGTGGTGGCTTTTTCGTCGGCGTGGATTTCGGCGTAGGCGAGGCGTGAGTGGTCGTCGATGACGGTGTGGACGTGGGCGGTGCCCAGTCGGGGGCCTTGGTGGCGGTCGCGGAGGCCGGTGCGGCGTGCGGTGGCGGCCCGGTTGCGTTTGGCCTGGGGGTGGTCGAGGTAGCGCCAGCCGCCGCCGTCGGGGATGTTGCCGAATTTGGTGACGTCGACGTGGATCAGTGATCCGGGGTGGTCGTGTTCGTAGCGGCGTAGGGGTTCGCCGGTGACCCGGTCGATGCGGGAGAGCCGGTTGATCCGGCAGCGCACCAGGACCGCGTGCACGGTCGAGGCCGCCAGGCCCACGCGCCCGCCGATCTGGACCGGACCCAGCCGGTGACGCCACCGCCACCCCACGATCCGCCGCACCAGCTGGTCAGGGGTTTTGTTCGGGCTGTGGTGCGGCCGGCTACTGCGATCCCGCATGCCCGCGACACCCTCCTCGCGGTATCGCCGGGCCCACTTGCTCGCGGTTTTCGGCGCCACCATGAACATCTTCGCCACATGAGTGGCCGTGCAGCCGTCCTCGACGATGAAACGAGCCAGTCGCAGCCGGGTACGCGGGGTCAGCGTCGCGTTAGGGTGGGACACGAAGGCCTCCGGTTGATGAAGCGGTTTCTAGGCAACTCCACTTCACAACCAGAGGCCTTCACCTGTCTACGGAACAGACCAACCCACCGGGACAACCTCCCCGGACATCACAACTAAAACTGGGACTTGGTGAGGAGCGCTCGACACGGGCCGGGCGATTTGGGTCACTTCGGGGCTTCGCGGGGGCTGGATCCCGCGGGGGCGTCGCGGACGAGTGGAATACTGGGGCGGGAGTCCTGATGGTGGCTGCCGATAGTGTCGATCACCTGCGGAAACGCCACCCGACCCCCGAGGGAGCGCTCACCTTGACCGACGGACCCCTGATCGTCCAGTCCGACAAGACGTTGCTGCTCGAGGTCGATCACGACCTCGCCGACGACGCGCGCACCGGCATCGCACCCTTCGCCGAGCTGGAGCGCGCGCCGGAGCACGTGCACACCTACCGGATCACGCCGCTGGCGCTGTGGAACGCGCGTGCCGCCGGGCACGACGCGGAGCAGGTCGTCGACGGGCTGGTCCGCTTCTCCCGCTACCCCGTTCCGCAGCCGCTGCTGGTCGACATCGTCGAGACCATGGGCCGCTTCGGCCGGCTGCAGCTGACCAACGACCCCGCGCACGGACTCGTGCTGGTCTCGCTCGACCGGGCCGTGCTCGAAGAGGTCCTGCGCAACAAGAAGATCGCCCCGATGCTCGGCGCGCGCGTCGACGACGACACCGTCGTGGTGCACCCCAGCGAGCGCGGGCGCCTCAAGCAGATGCTGCTCAAGGTCGGCTGGCCCGCCGAGGACCTCGCCGGCTACGTCGACGGCGAGGCACACCCCATCGAGCTCCACCAGGACGGCTGGAACCTGCGCGACTACCAGCGCCAGGCCGTGCAGTCGTTCTGGGCCGGCGGCTCCGGCGTCGTCGTGCTGCCCTGCGGCGCGGGCAAGACGCTGGTCGGCGCCGCGGCGATGGCAGAGGCCGCTGCGACCACGTTGATCCTGGTCACCAACACCGTCGCGGGCCGCCAGTGGAAGCGCGAGCTGATCGAGCGCACCTCGCTGACCGAGGAGGAGATCGGCGAGTACTCCGGTGAGAAGAAGGAGATCCGGCCGGTCACCATCGCGACCTACCAGGTGATCACCCGCCGTTCCAAGGGCGAGTACAAGCACCTGGAGCTGTTCGACTCCCGCGACTGGGGCCTGGTCGTCTACGACGAGGTGCACCTGCTGCCCGCCCCGGTCTTCCGGATGACCGCCGACCTGCAGTCCCGCCGCCGGCTCGGCCTGACCGCCACCCTCGTCCGCGAGGACGGCCGGGAAGGCGACGTGTTCTCGCTGATCGGCCCCAAGCGCTACGACGCCCCCTGGAAGGACATCGAGGCGCAGGGCTGGATCGCGCCGGCCGAGTGCGTCGAGGTGCGGGTGACGCTCACCGACAACGAGCGCCTGCAGTACGCCACCGCGGAAGCCGAGGAGCGCTACAAGCTCTGCGCGACCGCGCGCACCAAGGTCCCGGTGGTCAAGGCGATCCTCGACCAGCACCCGGACGAACCGGCCCTGGTCATCGGCGCGTACCTGGACCAGCTGCACGAGCTCGGCGAGGCGCTGGACGCTCCGATCATCGAGGGATCGACGAAGAACAAGGAGCGCGAGGAACTCTTCGACGCGTTCCGGCGCGGCGAGATCAACCGGCTCGTCGTGTCCAAGGTCGCCAACTTCTCGATCGACCTGCCGGAAGCCTCCGTCGCCGTTCAGGTTTCGGGTACTTTCGGATCGCGCCAGGAGGAGGCGCAGCGGCTCGGGCGCTTGTTGCGGCCCAAGTCGGAGCGCAAGCAGGCGCACTTCTACTCGGTCGTCTCGCGGGACACCTTGGACACCGACTACGCGGCGCACCGGCAGCGGTTCCTCGCCGAGCAGGGCTACGCGTACCGGATCGTGGACGCCGACGACCTCCTCGGTCCGGCCCTCCCTGACGTGGGGTGACGCGAACAACGGGTGAGCCCCGGATAGCCGTCACCCAAAAGGGGTCCGCGTTCGCCTGCTTTGCAGCTACCGTTGCGATGAACGAACGCAGCGTCTGAGCTGCAAGACACTGGAGATCGGATGGAAACCGAGCACGAACGGCCGGCGATGGGCGGTGCGCACCGCTTCGTCGGACTCGCGGAGAACCTCGAGCGCTACGCCGGTCCGCCCACGGGCGCTGAACCGCCGAACGTGCACGGCACCAACCGCGGCTACGGCCTGGTGTTCTTCTTCCTGGAAGATCTCCATCTGACGACGGTGATCAGCAGCGGCCTGCGGTTCCAGCCGCTGGGCGCCGAACCCGCGCAAGAGCTGGCGTGCACGGTCTACCGGGAGCAGGCCGAGGCCGCCCGTCACCTGGTCGACCTCACCTCGGAGCTGCTGGTGCAGCAGCGGACCTTCCTCGTCCCCGACCAGATCGTGCCGAACGAGAAGCCGCTGCTGCCGGGCACCGAGTTCCACGGGGTGCTGGCCAGCGGGCATCCGATCTTCCCGTCGGAGTTCACCCGCTTCACCGACCCGGAGGGGTTCGAGCAGCTGCAGGTCTTCACGCTGCTCCCGGTCACGCTGGGCGAGCTCAACTACATCCTCGACCACGGCGTCACCGCGCTGCGTCAGCAGTGGGCGCGCTTCGAAGTCGACGTCTTCGACCTCGGCCGTCCCAGCGTCGCCTGACCGACCCGCCCCAGGACGTCGCTGACCAGGAACGTCACCTCACCCGCCGGATCTCGGCGGACGTCAGAACCCGGATCTCCGCGGAATTCCGGGTTCTGATGTCCACCGGACTCCGGCTCACCGGGGAAGGCGGGCGTCGGTTCGGGCTGAAAGGATCGGGGCATGGCGAGCTTCGATCCTGCGGAGTTGGATGCGGTCCGGGTGTACGCGTTGCCGATGCGCAACCGGTTCCGCGGGATCACGGTGCGGCGCGGGGTGCTGCTGTCCGGGCCTGCCGGATGGGGCGAGTTCTGCCCGTTCGAGGACTACGACGACGCCTCGGCGGTGCCCTGGTTGCGGGCCGCGTTCGAGGCCTGCGGTGAGAGCTGGCCGGAACCGGTGCGTGACCGGATCCCGGTGAACTGCACCGTTCCCGCGGTCTCCGCCGAGAAGGCCGCGCAGATCGTGGGCCGCTCCGGATGCCGGACCGCCAAGGTCAAGATCGCCGACCCCGGCCAGTCCGCCGCCGACGACATCGACCGTGTGGCCGCGGTGCGGGACGCGCTCGGGCCGGACGGCGCGATCCGGGTGGACGCCAACGCCGCCTGGGACGTCGACACCGCCGTCAGCCGCATCCGCGAGCTCGACGCCGCGGCCCACGGCCTGGAGTACGCCGAGCAACCGTGCCCGACCATCGAGGAGCTCGCCGCCGTGCGGCGCAAGGTCGACGTGCGCATCGCCGCCGACGAGAGCATCCGCCGGGCCGAGGACCCGCTGCGGGTCGCGGTGGCCGGTGCCGCCGACGTGGCGATCATCAAGGCGACCCCGCTGGGCGGAGTGCGCCGGGCGCTGCAGGTCGCGGAGGCCTCGGGGCTGCCGTGCGTGGTGTCCTCGGCGGTGGAGACCAGCGTGGGGCTCTCGGCGCAGCTGGCGCTGGCCGGCTCGCTGCCCGAGCTGCCGTTCGCCTGCGGGCTGGGCACCATGGCGCTGCTCGACGGCGACGTGGTCGCCGAGTCGCTGCTGCCCGAGCAGGGGTTCCTGCCGGTGCTCTCGAAGCCACCGGAGCCCGACCCGGCGCTGGTCGCAGCAGCCACACCGCCCGCTGACGTGCAGCGGTGGTGGCTGGACCGGCTGGGCCGGGTCGGGGCACTCCTGCGGGATTGAGGAACGGAAGCTCAGGCGGCGCGCTTGCGGGCGCGGCGCTTCTTGAAGCGGCGCAGCACCACGAACGCCACCAGCAGGCCGATCGCAGCAGGGGCGGCCCGCTTGAGGACCGGAGTTCCCGCGGTCCCCAGCAGATCGATGGCCTCGTCGTTGGCGGCGGGCTCGGCGACCCTGGTCGGGCTCGACGAGTTCTCGCTCGCCGGGGTGACCCGCCAGCTGGTGTCCTTGCGCGCCGACCCCACCGCGGCACCGGTCGCAGCCGCGCCCGCGGCGGCCGTCGTGCCGTTGGAGCCGCCCTGGGACTCGGTTCCCTTCGGCTCGGCGGTCTTGGCCTCCGAGCCCTGGGTCTCGGTCGAGGTCTGCTGCGCCGCCGGGGACTCCTGCTCGGACTCCAGCTTCTTGGCGAGGTTGTCGGCGAACTGGTTCAGGATCTTGCCGCCGACCTCCGAGATCAGTCCCCGGCCGAGCTGCGCGGGCTTACCGGTGACCTTCAGGTCGGTGTCCACGGTTCCCGTGGTGGTCCCGCCCTCGTCGGTCAGGTTGACCACGACCGTCGCGGCGGCCGTGCCGCTGCCCCGGGAGTCCTTGCCGCTGGCGTCGATGACCAGGCGCCTGGTCTTCTCGTCGACGTCCTTGAAGACGCCGGTTCCCTTGTACAGCAGCGTGACCGGACCGAGCTTGACCTTCACCGAGCCGGCGAACTCGTTGCCCTCGGCCTTGGTGAGCGTGGCGCCCGGCATGCACGGAGCGACCCGCTCCGGGTCGATCATCGCCTTCCAGGCCGCGTCGATCGGCACCGGAACGCTGAACGTGTGCTGCATTTCCACTGGAAGGTCCTCCTGATCGACCGTGCTCGCGGCTCGGCGCAGAGCCGACGTGTGAGTCTGAAGCTATAACGCAGTCCGCCTTCAAGCCTCCCAGGCCGGACGGCGCGCCGGTAGCCCGTTCGGCTCAGCGCAGCGGGCCACCTCGCCCACCAGAACGATTCGGGCCTGGCGACTGTTCCGCAGGAGCGCCGCCAGGCCCGATCTTCGTCCGGACGGATCAGCCACCCGCCGCCGCGAGCACCGCCCGTCCGGTCAGCACCTCGGCGAGGTGTTCCCGGTAGTCGGCGTCGGCGCTGGCGTCACCCGGCGCGCTGGTGCCCTCGGTCGCGTGCCTGGCCGCGGCACGAACCGCCTCGGCCGTGGCCTGCTGCCCGACCAGCGCCTGCTCCACGCCCGTGGCGCGGACCGGGGTGGGGCCCATGTTGGTCAGCGCGATGCGGGCTTCGGCGACGGCACCGCCGGAGACCCGGACGGCTGCCGCGACACCGACGATCGACCACGCCTGGGCGACCCGGTTGAACTTCTCGTAGTGGGCGTTCCAGCCGGTCCACTTCGGCATCCGGATCTCGACCAGCAGGTCGGTGGGTTCCAGCGCGGTGGTGAAGTAGTCGACGAAGAACTCCGAGGCCGGGACGGTGCGCCTGCCGGACGGGCCTGCGATGACCATCTCCGCCTCCAGCGCGAGCGCCGGAGCCGGCAGATCACCGGCCGGGTCGGCGTGCGCCAGCGAGCCGCCGAAGGTGCCCCGATGGCGCACCTGCGGGTCGGCGACCGTGCGGGTGGCCAGCGCGAGCAGCTGGGCGTGCTGCGCGATCAGCGGGTCCCGCGCCACCTCGTAGTGGGTGGTCATGGCACCGATGACGAGCGCGTCGCCGTCCTCGCGGATCCCCCGCATCTCGGGGATGCGGCCGACGTCGACGATCGTGCTCGGATCGGCCATCCGCATCCGCAGCACCGGCAGCAGGCTCTGCCCACCGCCGAGCACCTTGCCGTCCTCACCGGCCGCGGCGAGCGCGGCCAGCGCCTCGTCCACCGTGGACGGCGCGACGTAGTCGAACTGTGCCGGGATCACCGGGCACCTCCCTCGGGGTTCATCGAACCGAGTCCGCCGCCGGCCTCGGGTGCCGTGTTGCCGGACGCGCGAGCGCCGGTCACCGCCCGCCACACGCGCTGGGGCGAGCAGGGCATCTCGACGTCGTTGACGCCCATCGGCCGCAACGCGTCGACGACCGCGTTGACCACGGCCGGAGTGGAGGCGATGGTTCCCGCCTCTCCGACGCCCTTGACTCCCAGGGCGTTCGAGGTCGCGCGGGTCTCCGTGCGATCGGTGGTGAACTCCGGCAGGTCGGCCGCCGAGGGCACCAGGTAGTCGGCCAGCGTGCCCGTGGTGAGCGTGCCGGTCTCGTCGTAGACGGCCTCCTCGAAGAGCGCCTGCGCGATGCCCTGCGCGAGCCCGCCGTGCACCTGGCCTTCCACGATCAGCGGGTTGATCACCGATCCGATGTCGTCCACGCACACGTACTTGCGGATCTTCACCCGTCCCGTCTCGGTGTCCACCTCGGTCGCGCAGAGGTGGGTGCCGTGCGGGAAGGAGAAGTTCTCCGGGTCGAACGTCGCGTCGGAGTCCAGGTTCGGCTCCACCCCGTCGGGCAGGTCGTGCGCGGCGAACACCGCGAGCGCGACCTCGCCCATCGCCACGCCCCGATCGGTGCCTCGCACGCCGAACCGCCCGGAGGCGAACTCCAGGTCCTCCTCGGCGCATTCGAGCATGTGCGCGGCGATCGGCCGGGCCTTGTCGATGACCTTGTCGGCGGCGGCGACCACGGCCATGCCGCCGACCGCCAGCGACCGGGACCCGTAGGTGTCGAGGCCGCGCGGTGAGACCTGGGTGTCGCCGTGCAGCACCTCGACGTCGTCGAAGGGCACGCCGAGCCGGTCGGCCACGATCTGGCTCCACGCCGTCTCGTGCCCCTGGCCGTGCGGCGAGGTTCCGGTGACGACCTCGACCTTGCCGGTGGGCAGCATCCGGATCGACGCGTGCTCCCAGCCGCCCGCGCCGTAGGACAGCGACCCCAGCACCCGCGAGGGCGCGAGCCCGCACATCTCGGTGAAGGTGGAGATGCCGATGCCCAGCTGCACGGGGTCGTTCTCGCGACGGCGGCGTTCCTGCTCCTCGCGCAGCGAGGTGTAGCCGAACATCTCCATCGCCTTGTCAGTGGCGGCCTCGTAGTTGCCCGAGTCGTAGGTCAGGCCTGCGACGGTGTCGTACGGGAACTCGTCGTGGGCGATCCAGTTCTTCCGCCGCAGCTCCATCGGTTCCATGCCGAGCTCGGCGGCGAGTTCGTCCATCATCCGCTCGATGCCGAAGGTGGCCTCCGGGCGTCCGGCACCGCGGTAGGCGTCGGTCGGCGTCTTGTTGGTGAACACGTTGGTGCAGCTGAAGTGGTACGCCGGGATCTTGTAGATCGAGTTGAACATCAGCGCGCCCAGGATCGGCACGCCGGGCGTGACCAGCCGCAGGTAGGCGCCCATGTCGGCGAGCAGTTCGACCTTGAGCCCGGTGATCTTGCCGTCGCGGGTGGCCGCGATCGACATCTTCTGGATCTGGTCGCGGCCGTGGTGTCCGGAAACCATGGTCTCCGAACGGGTTTCGGTCCACTTCACCGGGCGGTTCAGCCGCTGGGCCATCACGAACGCCAGCACTTCTTCCGGCGTGACCTGCAACTTCCCGCCGAACCCGCCGCCCACGTCGGGTGCGATGACCCGGACCTTGCTCTCCGGCACGCCCAGGGTCATGGCGAGCATGACCCGCAGGATGTGGGGGACCTGGGTGGCCGACCAGACGGTGATCTGGTCACCGGTCGGGTCGACGACCACCGACCGCGGCTCCATGAACGCCGGGATCAGCCGCTGCTGCCGCAGGGTCCGCTCGACGCGCACCTCCGCCCCGGCCAGGGCCTGCTCCACGTCACCACCCGTGCCGGCCTCGGCGGAGTCGAAGGTCCACACGGCGTTGGTGTTGGTGCCCAGGTCCTCGTGGACCAGCGGCGATCCGGATTCGATCGCCGAGGGCATGTCCAGCACGACCGGCAGGTCCTCGTAGTCGACGTCGATGAGGTCCATCGCGTCGCGCGCCTCCGCCGCCGAGCGGGCCGCCACGATGGCGACCGCCTCACCGGCGAAGCACACCTCGTCGACGGCCATCGGCGGAGCCGCCGGGGCCTTCATGTCCTCGGTGATCGGCCACGCGCACGGCAGGCTGCCCTGGACGTCGGCGATGTCGCGGCCGGTGACGACCGCGATCACGCCTGGGGCCTGCCCGGCTTCCTCGGTGTCGATCGCGGTGATCTTGGCGTGCGCCATCGGCGAGCGCAGGATCGCCAGGTGCAGGGTTCCGCTGGGTGCGAGGTTGTCGGTCCAACGCGTGCGGCCGGTGATCAGCCGCGCGTCTTCCTTGCGCTTGCGGGAACGTCCGAGTTCCGGCTCTGCGGTCGCGGTCATTGCTGACGACCTCCTGCGGCTTCGGCGCCGGTCCGCTCATCGGAGGGCTTGCGCTGCATGGGCGTGTCGTCGGTGTGCTCGGCCGCAGGTCCGGCGCCGGGCTCCATGCGCTGGGCCGCGTCGCGGACCGCACGGACGATGTTCTGGTAGCCCGTGCAGCGGCAGAGGTTGCCCTCCATGCCTTCGCGAACCGCCTGCTCGTCCGGCTCCGGGTCCTCGGCCAGCAGGTCCAACGCCTGCATGATCATGCCGGGCGTGCAGTACCCGCACTGCAACGCGTGGTTGTCGTGGAAGGCCTCCTGCAGCGGGTGCAGCTTGCCGTCCTGGGACAGTCCTTCGATGGTGGTCACGTCGTGGCCGTCGGCCTGCACGGCCAGCACGGAGCAGGACTTCACGCTGTGCCCGTCCATGTGGACGGTGCACGCGCCGCAGTTGCCGGTGTCGCAACCGACGACGGTGCCCACCTTGCCTAGCCGTTCGCGCATGTACTGCACGAGCAGCGTTCTCGGTTCCACTTCATCGGTGTACTTGGTGCCGTCTACGTTGACGGTGATGCGGGGCATGGAACGGCCTCCTCGCCAGGAGCGCGGACGTTCGGGAACACGGACTTCCGCCGAGTGACGGATGTCACTCGGCTAGAGGGTCCTACGCCGTTCCGGCGAGAGCAAGCGCACTCAGTCGTGGTGGTGGATCGGACCCTCCACGTCGGAGAGCCTCACACCCCGGCCGCCCCAGCGCAGCGCGATCAGCTCCGCCGCGATGGAAACGGCCGTCTCCTCAGGAGTCCGGGCGCCCAGGTCGAGCCCGATCGGCGACGACACGCGGGACAGCTCCTCCTCCGTCACGCCCTCCTCGCGCAGCCGCTTCAAGCGGTCCTCGTGAGTGCGGCGCGAACCCATCGCGCCGATGTAGCCGACGTTCATGCTCAGGGCTTCCTTGAGCACCGGGACGTCGAACTTCGGGTCGTGGGTCAGCACCATGACGGCGGTGCGCTCGTCGAGCCGCCCCTCCTCCGCCTCGTTGGCGAGGTAGCGGTGCGGCCAGTCCACGACCACGTCGTCGACGCCGGGGAACCGGCTGTTGGTCGCGAACACCGGGCGGGCATCGCACACCGTGACCCGGTAACCGAGGAACGCACCCATCCGGGCCATCGCGGCGGCGAAGTCGATCGCGCCGAAGACCAGCATCCGGGGCGGTGGTTCGAAGGAGTTGACGAACACCCGCATGCCCTCGCCGCGGCGCTGCCCGTGCGGGCCGTACTCGATGACGCCGCTGCGACCGCTGGCGAGCATGCCGCGCACGTCGTCGACCACCGCGTCGTCCATCCGCGCCGAACCGAGGGTGCCGCGCACCCGCTCGCGCCAGATCAGCAGGTGGGTGCCGACCTTCTCCTGCTCGGGGTGCTCCACGACGGTCGCCACCGCGACCGGCTCCTCCGCGCGCACCGACGTGGCGACCTCGTCGAGGTCCGGGAACGTCTCGCGGTCGATCCGCTCGACGAAGACGTCGAGGATCCCGCCGCAGGTCAGGCCCACCGCGAAGGCGTCGTCGTCGCTGACGCCGTAGCGGCGCAGCACCGGCTCCGAGCCTTCCAGGACCGCGGAGCCCTCCTCGTAGACGGCACCTTCCACGCAGCCGCCGGAGACGCTGCCGACCGCCTCGCCGTCCTGCGTGACCAGCATCGACGCTCCGGGCGGGCGAGGCGCGGAGCGGAACGTGGCCACCACCGTGCCCAGGCCGACGGACTCACCGGCCTCCCAGCGCTTGGTCAAGTCATCCAACACGTCACGCACGGTGCACCTCCATTGGGGCAACCTCCATGGGGCCTCCCCGGCCCTCTCAAGCATCCACCCGCACCGGCGTCACACGACACCGACCGGAGTCCCGGGGACCTGCTCCCCGGACTGCGAAAGCCTGCGTACCCATGACCAGATGTCTTCGAGCGACCTCAGACTGTGACCGGCCACCATTCGGTCAACGTGCGGGAGGGCCGCGACAATTCCGGATTGCACGGGTTGATATCCGTCGTGACCGGCGTGCGGGTTCGCCCAGATGACACCTCGGGCGAGCCGGTGCAGCCGGCGCATCTGCTCGGCCAGGTCGGTGGCGTCGCCGCGCTCCCATCCGTCGGAGAAGAGCACCACGACGGAGCCTCGCGCCATGCCGCGCTGGCCCCACCTGTCCAAGAACACCCGGAGAGTGTCACCCAGCCGTGTCCCGCCGGAGAAGTCGGGCACCGCGCGCGACGCCGCCTGGAGCGCGGATTCGGCGTCGCGCTGGCGCAATTGCCTGCTCACACGGGTCATCCGGGTTCCGAGGGTGAAGACCTCGGTGCTCGCCGGAGCCCGGCGCACCACCACGTGCGCGAAGCGCAGCAGCGCGTCCGCGTACGGGCTCATCGAACCGGACACGTCGATCAGCAGCACCACGCGGCGGGGCCGTCGCGAGCGGTGCTGCCGCGGCAGGCGCACCGGCTCGCCCCCGGAGCGCAGCATCGCGCGCAACGTCGCGCGGGGGCTCAGGGCACCGCGCTTGCCCGGCTCGCGCCGCAGCGACGGACGCGTCGGCGGGTCCGGGCGCAGCACCGCGAGCATCCGTCGCAGGTGATCCCGCTCGGCGTCGCTGAGCTCGGTCACGTCCCGGTCGCGCAGCACCTCGGCGTCGCTGGCGGCCGCCGCGAGGGGATCCTCCGACTCGCCCTCCCCCTCGCCGTCCGAGGTCTCGGCGCTCAGGGCCGCGATCTTCGCCGGTCGCGACACCGTCTGGCCCGGCTGCTCCACCCGCATCGGCTCCGCGCTGAACCAGGTCGCGAACGCGGCGTCGTAGCGGGGGACGTCGTCGGGCTCGGAGCACAACGTGAGGCGCCCAGCCCAGTACACGCCCTCCCGGTCGTCGACCCCGACCTCCTCCACGGCGGACAGGAAGCTCTGCACCCGGTTGGGCCCCACGGCCATCCCCGAATGCCGCAGGGCGCGGGCGAACCCCACCAACCCGGTCACGGTCTCCACCGTCAGCACACCTCCCACCGCAGGTCATCGGATTCGCACCGGTGCTCCGGGCGGTTCTGGTCCGAACCGTCCACGTTTTGCCCGGTCAATTCGGACCAGGACCACCCACTGGTGACCGTCCCCGGTCAGGGCGCCAGGACTCCCGACGCCCGAACCCGCGCTTCGTCCTCGCGGTACTTGAGGACGGCACCGAGGGTCGTCGCGGCCGTCTCCGTGTCGAGGGAATCCGCGCCCAAGGCCTGGAGGGCCTGGGTCCAGTCGATCGCCTCGGCCACGCCCGGAGGCTTGAGGAGCTCCATCTGGCGCATCCGCTGGAGCGACGCGGCGACCTGCTCCGCCAGGCGGGCGTCCACGCCGGGCAGCCGGCGGCGGAGGATGGCGACCTCGCGGTCCAGGTCCGGATGTTCCAGCCAGTGGTAGAGGCAGCGCCGCTTGAGGGCGTCGTGAACCTCGCGCGTGCGGTTGGAGGTCAGGATGACGATCGGCGGTTGCTCGGCGCGGACCTCGCCGTACTCCGGGATGCTGACCGCGTACTCCGACAGCACCTCCAGCAGGAACGCCTCGAACTCGTCGTCGGCGCGGTCGATCTCGTCGACCAGCAGCACGCACGGCGCCTCCTGCAAGGCGCGCAGCAGCGGCCGGGACAGCAGGAATCGCGGCGTGTAGAGGGAGGACTCGGCGGCATCGGCGTCGAACTCACCACCGGAAGCGGCTTCCAGGGTGCGCAGGTGCAGCAACTGCCGGGGGAAGTCCCAGTCGTAGAGCGCCTGTGCCGCGTCGATGCCCTCGTGGCACTGCAGGCGGATCAGGTCCACGCCGAGCGCCGCCGCCAGGGCCTGCGCGAGCGCCGTCTTCCCGGTGCCCGGTTCTCCCTCGGTCAGCAGCGGACGCCGCATCCGCATCGCCAGGAAGGCCGCCGTCGCGATCCCGTCATCGGGCAGGTAGCCGGTCTTGTCCAGCGCCGCTGCGACCTCGGCCGGTGATGTCATCTCGAGAGCGTCAGCCACCCCCCGAGCCTATTCGACCGGACGCCGCGCTGGCGACGATCATTCTCCCGGGCAGCGGTGCAGGTCGATCGGCGCCCGCGGCTAGGATGCGCGTCGGTCGATCTTGGAGTGGTGCATGAGCGCGTTCGAGGGGTTCCCGGCGCACGTGGAGAAGCACGTCGGCAGGGTGCGGGGCGCCGACAGCCGCAGCGCCGGCGGACGGGAGCGCGCGTACAACCTCGTGTACTGCGACCACGCCGACGGCGCGCACGTGACCGTGCTGACCAGCGGACTCCGCGAGCACACCGCGGGCGCGCCGCTGCCGCAGGAACTGCTGTGCACGCTCCGCCGCGATCAGGAGCTCTACGCCAAGCACCTGGTGGCCGTGATCGCGGAGCTGCTCACCGAGTCCCGGGCGCGCGTCGGCTACGGCGCGCTGATCATGAACGACCGGATCCTGCTGCCCGACACGGCGATCGCGGGCGCTCTCGCCGCCCCGCACCCCTACCTGGGCGATGAGTTCGACGTGCTGCTGGACGACGGTGGTCGCCCGGTGCTGCAGCTGATCACGCTGGTGCCGATCACCCGGGCGGAGTCGCAGCTGGTCGCCCGCTACGGCCGCGACGCCCTCTACGACCGCTGGGAGTCGCACGACAGCGACCTCGTCGACATCTTCCGGAGCGACGTCGGCATTTCCCAGTTTTAGGGGTCATTGCAGAATCACTTTGCGTGGCGGTGCGGGTAGCGGAACCTCACACGCCGCCTGGACTCCGTGCGCCACTCCTGATGTCTTCCGCTTACCCCGGGGTGGACATCGGCGTCGCGGCGTACTCGCCAGACGACGAGTGAGAAATCCCCACAGGGGACGGCGCAGCGGTGCGGGCTGAGTCCCACACCTGAAGCAACGAGCCGCACCAGGTCCCAGTTTTAGTCATAACTGAGCCGACATTTCGGACATGATCATGGCTCGGTTTGGACTAAAACTGGGAATTGCCCCGAAACGATGAACGCGGGTTGGGGTCAGCGCATCTCGGGGGCTTGGGTGATGAAGGTGTCGAGGACTCCGTCGGCGACCAGGACCTGGCCCGCGGGGCGGACTTCTGCGGTGGTGGAGCGGATCCGCTTGGCCGCGTCCACTCCCCACCGGGCCTCGTCGAAGCGGGCCTTGGCCAGCGCCTCATCGCCCCTGGCACGTGCGTCGAGCCCGTCGGCCGTCGCGAGCAGGGCCTGGGACCACTGCGCGGCGGCGATCAGCCAGTGGTCGGTGTCGGCGACGAAGTCCCGCGGCGCCCCGGCCCGGATGCGCTTCGGCGCGGACGCGAGGAGATCCGCGTAGGACCGCAGGTCCCGGACCGCCGCTTGGCGGTCACCGCCCGCCCACGCCGCGTGGAACGCGTCGATCCGGCGGGAGAGCTCCGGCGCCGGCGGGAGCCAGGCCGAGCCGTTGGCGACCGGCGCCATGTGCTCCAGGTCGAAGAACGCCAGCAGCGCCTCCACCGTCGCCGGATCCGCCTGCACGCCCGGTGATTCACCGGCGAGCCGCTTGCCCGCCAGGTACTCGGCGGCCGCGCGCCAAGCCCGTTGCGGGTCGAAGTCCTGGTCGTTCCAGGCGAAGTCGGCCGCACCGATCTCCACGACCTTGCTCGCCGCCGCCTGGTTCATCGGGTTGACGACGTCGCCCGCCAGCTGATCGCTGAGCCCGCGCTCCCGCTTGTCGTAGGAGCCGAGCATGATCCGCCCGCGCGACCCGTTGAAGTCGTTGACCGGGTAGTTGTCCCAGAGGAAGACCTTGCGGCCCCACACGGCCTCCGCCTGCTTCGCATCGGAAACCGTGATCTGGCGCGGGATCACGCCGTCGCCGGTCCACATCACCCGCACCCGCGGATCCAGCACCTCCCGGATCGCCGTCTTGTACTCGGAGTCCTCGACGTCGGAGTACTCGGTCGGCACGAACTGCAGCGGTGCCACCCCGCGGTGGGTGTCGACGAACTCGCGCTGGACGCGGTTGAGCAGGTCGGCCTGCGCCCGCCCGGCGCTGCCCTCCGAAGGACGACCGTAGGCCTGCTCGTCACCGGCGCAGTTCCAGCGCGTGTAGGAGATGTCGTCCAGCGGCAGCGAGAAGTCGCGGACGCCCTCGTCGTACATGGCCTGCAACTTCGCCTGCAGCGCCTGGAAATCGCGCGGATCGCTGTAGCAGATGGAATTGCCCGGCGAGAGCGCGAAGGTGAACTTCACGTGGTGCGCCCCGGCCTGACCGATGAGCTCGCGCACCTCGCCGAGCTCCTGCTCCGGGTAGGGCTCGCGCCACTTCTCCCGGTGGTACGGGTCGTCCTTGGGCGCGTAGATGTAGGTGTTGAGCTTGACGTCGCCGTAGAACGCCAGCTGGTCCATCCGCTCCTGGTGCGTCCACGGCGGGCCGTAGAAGCCCTCGATCGCACCGCGCAGCGGCATCGCGGGCCGGTCCAGCACGACGGCCCCGGCGATGCGGCCGGGCGAGATGAGCTGCCGCAGCGTCTGCACGCCGTAGTAGGCACCGGCCGGGTCGGACGCGCCGATGATCACCTCGGCGTCGGTGTCCGGCCGCACCGCCAGCACGTACGCCTCGTTCTCCATCGGGACCGGGGCGCCCATGCGCGAGTCCTGCAGGCCCTTGACCAGCGTCGGCGAGGTGCGCTCCCCGATCCGCACGCGCAGCGCCGCATCCGATGCCGGGGCGCCCGGCTCGCGGAACTCGACCTCGTCGGCGCCGGCGAGTTCGAGCACCTGCTTGGCGAGGTCCTTCGTCTGCTGGTCGACCAGCGGGTCCACCACGACCTCGGCCTTGCCGCGCACGGCGACGTCGTCGCCCAGCCGGTCGATCAGCTCCGGCTGCGGGACCACCGACGGCATGCCCTCGCCGGGCAGTGCGTCGGAGCTCTGCGGGGCGGGCTCGTCCGGCGGCGGGGCGGAGTTCGTGCATCCGGCAAGGGCCATCATCCCGGCCGCGCACACCGCGAGCGACCTGGCAAAACCGCGCATCGAGCTCCCCATCCAATCCACTGGCGGACGCCCCCAGTTCAACACACCGGCGAGTGACCCGACCGGGTCACCTGCCCGCCTGACGCAAAGGCGAAGGGCCGCCCCCATCGGGGACGGCCCTTCGCTCAGCTGTCGACTGGACTCAGAAGCCCATGCCGCCCATGCCGCCGGTCGGGTCGGCCGCGGCAGCGGCGTCCCCGCCCTTCTCCGGCTTGTCCGCGACCACGGCTTCGGTGGTCAGGAACAGCGCGGCGATCGACGCGGCGTTCTGCAGCGCCGAGCGGGTGACCTTGGCCGGGTCGATGACGCCGGCCTGCACCAGGTCCTCGTACTCGCCGGTCGCGGCGTTGAGGCCGTGGCCGGAGGTGAGGTTCTTGACCTTCTCCGCGACGACGCCACCCTCGAGACCGGCGTTGACCGCGATCTGCTTGAGCGGAGCCTCGACGGCCAGCTTGACGCTGTTGGCACCGGTCGCCTCGTCGCCCTCGAGCTTGAGGCCGTCGAAAGCGGTCTGCGCGGCCTGCAGCAGAGCCACGCCACCACCGGCGACGATGCCCTCCTCGACCGCGGCCTTGGCGTTGCGGACCGCGTCCTCGATGCGGTGCTTGCGCTCCTTGAGCTCGACCTCGGTCGCCGCACCGGCCTTGATGACCGCAACACCGCCGGCCAGCTTGGCCAGGCGCTCCTGCAGCTTCTCGCGGTCGTAGTCGGAGTCCGAGCGCTCGATCTCGGCGCGGATCTCGTTGACCCGGCCGGCGATCTGCTCGTCGTCGCCCGCACCCTCGACGATGGTGGTCTCGTCCTTGGTCACCACGACCTTGCGGGCCTGGCCCAGCAGGCTCAGGTCAGCGGTGTCCAGCTTGAGGCCGACCTCTTCGCTGATGACCTGACCGCCGGTGAGGACGGCCATGTCCTGCAGCATCGCCTTGCGGCGGTCGCCGAAGCCCGGAGCCTTGACGGCCACGGACTTGAAGGTGCCGCGGATCTTGTTGACCACCAGGGTCGACAGGGCTTCGCCCTCGACGTCCTCGGAGATGATCAGCAGCGGCTTGTTGGCCTGCATGACCTTCTCCAGCAGCGGGAGGAGGTCCTTGACGTTGGAGACCTTGCTGCTCAGCAGCAGGATGTACGGGTCATCGAGGACGGCCTCCATGCGCTCCGTGTCAGTCACGAAGTACATCGAGATGAGGCCCTTGTCGAAGCGCATGCCCTCGGTGAGCTCGAGTTCGAGCCCGAAGGTGTTGCTCTCCTCGACGGTGATGACGCCTTCCTTGCCGACCTTGTCCATCGCCTCGGCGATGAGCTCGCCGATCTGGCGGTCGCCGGCGGAGATCGCGGCCGTGGCGGCGATCTGGTCCTTGGTCTCGATCTCCTTGGCGTTCTTGAGCAGCTGCTCAGCGATCGCCTCGGTGGCCTTCTCGATGCCCTTCTTCAGGGCGATCGGGGAGGCGCCGGCCGCGACGTTGCGCAGACCCTCGCGAACCAGGGCCTGGGCGAGCACGGTGGCGGTGGTGGTGCCGTCACCCGCGACGTCGTCGGTCTTCTTCGCGACCTCCTTGACCAGCTCGGCCCCGATCTTCTCCCACGGGTCCTCGAGCTCGATCTCCTTGGCGATCGAGACGCCGTCGTTGGTGATGGTCGGCGCGCCCCACTTCTTCTCGAGCACGACATTCCGGCCCTTGGGGCCGAGCGTCACCTTGACGGCGTCGGCGAGGGTGTTCATGCCGCGCTCAAGACCGCGGCGGGCGTCCTCGTCGAACGCGATCATCTTGGCCATTGCGGTGTGGTCCTCCACCTGTCTGGACGCCGACGGTGCACACTGGTGCGTGCACGACGGCAGGACTCTGCTCGGCCAGGCTCGGTGCCCGCGACGGACGATCGCGCGACGACGCCGTCATTTGGCGCCGCCGGAACGACCTCACCGTCCCGACCTGGCACTCAACGTTGCTGAGTGCCAGTACCGTGTCTAGCACTCACAGTGGGTGAGTGCAAGCGACCTCTCCCCGACTCACCCGCCGGCGGTGGGCACGGAAGTGGGCAGCGGCCCGGAAGTGGGCGTGGCCGGCGAGCTCGAACCGCTGCCGGACGTGGCCATCGCCACGAACAGCAGGACGATCACCAGCAGCGCGATGACCACCAGCACCGGCACGATCCACTTCGCCGCGCCGCCCGACGAGCTCTTGGTGAACGACGAGGAACCGGCGGGCATCGGCGGGCGCAGCCGCACCGGCTGCTGCTGCTGGTAGCCGGGGTAGTTCTGCTGCGGGTACGGCCCGGTGTGCTGGGGCACCTGCTGCGGGAAGGGCTGGGACATCGGGGGCGCCGGTTGCTGCACCGGCTGCTGAGCCACGCGCGGGGGTGCCGGGGCCTCGCCCGCCGCGGGGCCGAGCGCGGCGCGGGCCGCGGCGATCAGGTCCTGGCAGGTCGCGTAGCGCTGGTCGGCGCGCTTGGCCATCCCTCGGCGCAGCACCTCGTCGATCGGCGGCGGGAGCAGCACCAGCGAGCCCGGCGTCGGCGGTTCGGCGCTCAGGTGACCCTGGATGATCTCCTGCACCGAGCCCTGGAACGGCGGCCGGCCGGTCAGGCAGGCGAAGAGCATGCAGGCCAGCGCGTACTGGTCGGTGCGCCCGTCGACGGGCTCGCCGCGCAGGTGCTCGGGGGCGGCGTAGGTCGGCGAACCGAGGAAGTCGCCGGAGGAGGTGCGGTGGCCGGTGGCGCCGCGCCGGGTCAGCCCGAAGTCCGCGAGGTAGACGTGCTCGTGCGAGGACTCCCGCGACGTGACCAGCACGTTGGCCGGTTTGAGGTCGAGGTGCACCAGACCGCGCTCGTGCAGCATGTCCAGCGCCTCGGAGATCTGCCCGAGCAGCTCCAGGGTGCGCTTCGGCGAGATCGGCCCGTCGGAGATCAGGCCCGCCAGGTCGGAACCCTCGACCAGCCGCATCGCGATGAACAGCATGCCGTCGACCTCGCCGAAGTCGTACAGCGGCACGATGTTGGCGTGATCGATGGCGGAGGTGTTGCGGGCCTCGTCGACGAAGCGCTCGCGGAACTCCGTGTCGCCGGTGATGTGCTCCCCCATCACCTTCAGCGCGACCTTGCGACCGAGCCGGACGTCGGTGGCGCGGTACATCACGCTCATCCCACCGCGACCGAGCACGCTGTCGATCTTGTAGTGGCCGAGCCGCTGCCCGCTCAAATCTTCCGACACGTCGGTCACCCTAACCGGCGGAGATCACGCCCGGGTGCTGGTTCGGCGTTCCGCCCGTGTCGCGTTGCGGCCCGGTTCCCCACCAGGAGAACCGGGCCGCACGACGACAGGGAGCGAAGTTCTCGTCAGACCTTGCGGACGCCGTCGGCTTGAGTTCGGCCATCACGGCCGGCTTTCACCTCGAATTCGACCCGATCCCCTTCAGAAAGGGTGCGGAAACCAGACATGTCGATTGCGGAGTAATGGACGAACACATCGGATCCACCGTCCGTCGCGATGAATCCGTAGCCCTTCTCCGAGTTGAACCATTTGACCGTGCCGACCGCCACGGCGTCCTCCTCAAGAAAATGTGATGCACGGCGTTACCGCCGCTGGAGCATCGGCCACACTACTCCGGAAAATCTGGCTCGTCGCGGGTCCGGCAATACGACTTTTCCGTTAAACGCTGGGCCGAACGGGTGGCCCGCTCGGCCACGTTCCGTTATCGGAGCGGCCTCATTCCCCCAAATATCGCAATCGTTCTCAACCCCCGCAAAAAACGGCAAGGAATCCTCAACCGTGAAACCAGCTCGCAGCACCGAGCGGGCTCGCGAGCCGACCGGAAGCGCATTCACGAGCAATTGCGAATGGGCGCGCGGAAGGTTCAGGTTCCACTTGCGCGCACTGGGCGGGACCGCTCCCGAAAGGCGCTTCAAGAACGAGGGCCGAGGCCATTCGCCCGCAACCAGCCGACGAGACCGTTCGGGTTCCGGGTCTGGGTGAGCACCTGTCCCGGGCCGGCGAAGTCGAAGACCAAACCCTCGCCGCTCTTCAGCGACTGCGCGACGCCCGGGTTCATCTGCCGCAGCTGGCTCTGCACCGTGTCGGCGTAGGCGACGACGTGGCCGGTGTCGATCGTGACGTACTCGCCGGGCTGCAGGGTCACCACGTCCAGGGCGCCGTAGCAGGCCACGACGGCGGACCCGTGCCCGCTGAGCCGGGTGAGGAATCCGCCCTCGCCACCGAAGAGGTTCTGGAAGCCGCCCCACTGGGTTTCGACCTGCACCGTGCTCGCCGAGGCCAGCCAGCACCCCTTCGTCACGCACCAGCCGACGCGGCCGTCGAGCTCCAGCACGTTGAGGTCGCCCGGCAGCGTCGGGGCCACGTCGACCCAGCCGCCCTGCTGCGGAGCGGTGTAGGTGGAGACGTAGAAGGACTCGCCGCCCAGCGCGGAACGGGCCAGCGACTTGAAGAAACCGCCCTGCGCGCGCGAATCGACGGTCACGCCGTAGCTGGTGGCCAGCATCGAGCCGGACTCCACCCGCACGGGCTCCCCCGGCGCGAGCATCAGCCGGGCGACGCCGTACGACGGCGTGTGACGAGTACGGACCTGCACAGCACAACCCCCTTCGCCGACGCCGACGCTCGGCGAGGGCACCGCGATTCTATGTAGGCGGTTCTCCCCGCGAGGCAGGTCCGCTCGGCTCGACCGGGCGGGCATTGTGCCACCCACCCGGGAGCGATCAATCCCACGCCGATGGCGACACGGCGGGTGCCTATGACAGATGATGCGTGGCGTGTCCTCTTCCAACCCCGCGAACGAGCTCACCTCGGTGGCAGACCACGAGGCGAAGGTCGCGTCCCTGCTGACCCGCACCCCGGTCGAGACCCGCCCGCTGCAGAACTGCCTCGGTCTCGCCCTGGCGAGCGATCTGGTCGCCCCGATTCCGCTGCCGCCGTTCAGCAACTCCGCGATGGACGGCTACGCCGTTCGCTCGGTGGACCTGACCGAGGCGACGCAGGACGCACCGGTGAAGTTGCCGGTGTCCGAGGACATCCCGGCCGGGCGGGTGGACGTGCCGCCGCTGCAGCCGGGCACCGCGCACCGGATCATGACGGGCGCGCAGCTGCCGCCGGGGGCGGACGCGGTCATCCCGGTGGAACGCACCGACGGCAGCACCGAGACGGTGGCGCTGTTCGCCTCCGTGCAGCCGGGCGCGCACGTGCGGCGCGCGGGCGAGGACGTCGCGGAAGGCACGACCGTGCTCACCGCGGGCACCCGGCTGGGTGCCGCGCAGCTCGGCGTGGCCGCGGCCGTGGGCGCTGCCGAACTGCCGGTGCACCGACCGGTGCGCGTGCTGGTCCTCTCCACCGGCTCCGAGCTGGTCGCCCCCGGCGACGAGCTGCAGAACGGGCAGATCTACGAGTCCAACGGGCTGATGCTCGCGGCCGCCGTCGAGGAGGCCGGCGGCGAGCCGACGACGCTGCGGTTCGTGCCCGACGACGTCGAGGCGTTCCACGCGGTGCTGCAGGAGCACCTTGACTCCGCCGACCTGCTGCTCACCTCGGGCGGGGTCAGCGCAGGAGCGTACGAGGTGGTCAAGGACGCCCTGGCCGGCAACGGCGTGGAGTTCACCAAGGTCGCGATGCAGCCCGGGATGCCGCAGGGCTGCGGTCGCTACCGGGACGCCTTCGCGGTGGTGACGCTGCCCGGCAACCCGGTGAGCTCGATGGTCTCGTTCGAGGTCTTCGTCCGCCCGGCGATCCTGGCCGCCGCCGGGCACACCGCGCTCTCGCGGCACCGCAGGCAGGCCGTGCTCGCCGAGCCGCTGATCGCCCCGTCGGACAAGAAGCAGTTCCGGCGCGGGGTCTTCGACCCGGAGACCGGCGAGGTCAGCCTGCAGGGCGCCCCGGGATCGCACCTGCTGGGCAGCCTGGCGAAGGCGAACTGCTTGCTGACGATCCCCGAGGACGTGACCGAGGTCCCCGCCGGGTCCACTGTGGACGTGGTGTTGCTGGACTAGATCAAGTCGATATCGCTTCTCACACCCTTGTTGACGGTTCGACTTTCGGTCGCGAAGACTGCGAGCTCGACCTTCCACTTCCCCTCCGGAGTTCTGCACGTGCGTGGCCCCTGGCGCGCCGCCCTGGCGCTGGCGTTGCACATCGGTTTCTTCGCCGGTTCGATCGGTCTGATCGCCGGTCTGCTGCTGATGGCGGGCATGACCTTCCGCCGCGACACCGTCGGTGGGATGAAGGTCGCCTTCGCCGCCCTCGTCGTCGGCGCGATCCTGGTGATCGGCCTGCGGGCGGTGCTGCGCAACCGGGTCCGCCCGCGCGGCGTGCCGGTGGACCGGGTCTCCCAGCCCAACCTGTGGCGCACCATCGACCAGCTCGTCGACGCCACCGACTCCCCTCTCCCGGACGAAATCCGGATCACCTCCGAACCGGGCGTCACCGTCCGGGAGGAGACCGCGCTGCTCGGCCTGCGCACCCGCACCCGCTACCTGGAGATCGGGCTGCCGGTGCTGGCGGCGCTGACCACCTCCGAGCTCGGCGCCTCGCTGGCCCACGCGGTCGGCCGCCTGACCGGCCGCAGCAGGCTCACGGTCACCGCGCACCGGGTGCTGGCCGGCGTGCAGCGGACCATCGACGGCCTCACGGCCGGGCCCGTGAAGTGGATCTTCGCCGGTTACGCCCGGCTGTTCACGGCCATCGCCGTCACCACCACCAAGGAGCTCGTGCTCGCGGGTGACGCCGCCGCGGTGCGCGTCGCGGGCAAGCGGACCGCCGTGATGGCGCTGCGCAAGACGACCGCGATCGAACTGGGCTGGCAGGACTACACCGCCGAGTACCTGAGCCTGGCCGCCACCATCGGCCACGCCCCCGACGTGCTGCTCGGCTTCCGCAGCTTCATGGACCACCCCACGCGCAAACCCGCGCTGGCCGAGCGCGCGAAGCAGGCCATCGCCGAGGAGAGCGGCGAACTGCCGGTGCGCGCCAGGATCGACCTGATGAAGCGGCTCAAAGCCGCCGACAAGGAAGCCGACGAGCGTCCGGCGTTCGCGATCCTGCGCAAGCCGCGCAACGCCGTGCCGGAGCTCGAGGACCGGCTCCTGGTGGACTCGCTCGGACCGCGGATGCCGTGGCCCGAGGTCGCCCGCCAGGCGGGCGCAACGCAGTCCGCCGAGAAGGCCGCGCAGCTCAGCGCGGCCGCGCACCAGTGCGGGCTGGGCGTGGACCCGACGATCCAGGGCGTCCTCGCCGCCATCCACCGCGGCCACGGCCGCGACCTGATCAACCCGGTGCTCAACCCGGGCCTGCACCCCTCGGAGATCGACCGGACCGCCGAGGACACCCTCACCGAGCTGCTCGGATGCACCGTCATCGACGCGCTGATCTGCGCCCACCGGGCCCACCACGAACTGGACTGGGGCGGCCCGCTCGGAGTGCGGCTGGCCAACGGGCGGCCGCTGGACCCCGATCGCCTGGTGCGACCCGCGGTCGCCGACCCGCGGCTCATCCCCGGCCTGCACCGGGTGCTGGTCGACCTCGGCGTCCCGCTGCACCACACCCGCGAGCCCGCCGAGGAGCCCGAACCCGTGCTGGCCGGGATCGTCAGCCCGGTCCAGTGCTCCGGCGAGGCCTACGACCTGCTCGTCACCGACCGCGGTCTGCTGCTGCTCCCCAGCGACGCCAGCGCTGCGAAACGCCTGCTCGCAGGCACCCTCGCCCGGCTCAGGGAGGCCGAGGAGGAACAGCTCAGCGAGCTGGCGTCGAGCCCCGTCAGCGATCTCCAGCAGCGCACCGGAGCTCAGTGGGTGGACAGCCGCGACGTGGCCAGCGCCCGGCTCGACCAGGAGAAGACGGGCTGGTCGCTGGACCTGGACCTCTACCTCGACGAGTACGCGATGTCGACGCTCGACGATCTCCGCGTGGCCTCGGGCAGCAAGGACGGGGTGTCGGTGCTGACCCTGCACAGCACGGCCGACGGCGTCGAGCACGGAGATCCGTACCACGGGCTGGCCGAGCTCATGGGCGCGCGCATGGAACCGGACGAGCCCGCCCTGTCCCTGGATTGACCGCCCCACGTTCGTGAACCGAGCAGACGCTTTGCTGACTCGGAGTCACTAAATGCGTTCGCAACGTCCTCCGTTAGCGGCTACGGACAAGCTGTGAACTCAATTACACTAGAAACCGCGTCACGAACCGTTGATCAGTCCATCTCCTTCGTGTCCGCGACGGCACCCACGCTTGCCGGGTGGCTGCGGACCGCCAGAAAAGAGGGCCGTGCGCCGTCGGGGGGCGCACGGACCCGAAATCAAAGAGGCCGTTCGGCACCTACGGGGAGGCGCCGAACGGCCTCTTTGTTCTCTTCTTCCGTGAGGTGGCCCCGCTGCGTGGCGGTGCGGGTGGCGGAACCTGAGACGCCGCCTGGGTCCGGGCGCCACTCCTGATGTATGCCAATACACGGCGTCGCGGCGTCCTCCCCAGGCGACGTCTCAGAACCCGCGGCGGTGCGTGTTGCTCAGGTGGGGTACTGCGGAAGCACCTTCGGTGCTTGCCTGACGTTTGGGGGGTTCACCCGTCCGTGTGACTCGGGGTCTTCGGGGCGGTAGCATTCCGGTTGGTGTACGTGCAGGTCAGTCGGGCTGTTCTTGATCGACTTGGCCCCCTGACGATGGTGGGGACGAGGCGTCCGCGATGCTGTACGTCAACGGCGCAGGCAGGACTACCGCGCCGCGCTGACATGATTTCCGACGCAGAGGCGCGACTACCTCGATGAGCAGCACCCAAGAGAGCCCGCTGGCGCACCTGATCGCGCTGGCCAAGGACACCGTTCCGCCGATGCACCCGGCAGGCAGGCCGTTCGTCATCGGCGCCGCCGTCGGCACGCTCGTGCTGCGCCGCATCTGGCGTCCGCTGGGCGTCGTGGGCGCCGTGCTCACCGCCTGGTGCGCGTGGTTCTTCCGCGAGCCCGCCCGCACCACCCCCACCCGCGCGGGCCTGGCCGTGGCAGCCGCGGACGGCGCCGTCGCGCACGTCGAGAGCGCCGTGCCGCCCGCCGAGCTGGGCTTCGGCGACAAGCCGATGACCCGCATCAGCACCTTCCTGACCATCTTCGACGTGCACGTCCAGCGCGTCCCGGTCAGCGGCAAGATCGACAAGATCGTCTACCGCCCGGGCAAGTTCCTCTCCGCCGACCTGGACAAGGCCAGCGAGGACAACGAGCGCAACTCGATGGCCATCCGCGCCGAGGACGGCACCCGCGTCGCCGTCGTGCAGATCGCCGGGCTGGTCGCGCGCCGCATCGTCTGCGAGGTCGCCGAGGGCGACAGCATCAACGCCGGTGACACCTACGGCCTCATCCGGTTCGGCTCGCGCGTGGACCTCTACGTGCCCGCCGACAGCAAGGTCCTGGTCGAGCCCGGCCAGCGCACCATCGGCGGCGAAACCCCGCTCGCCGAACTTCCCAGGGGGAATCGCGACCGATGAGCATGCGGACCACCCCCGGCGTCCGGCTGCTGCCCAATGCGATCACCGTGCTCGCGATGTGCGCGGGCCTGTCCGCGATCCAGTTCGCCCTCAACGAGCAGCTGAACTTCGCGATCGGTTCCGTCGCCGTCGCCGCGGTGCTCGACGGCCTCGACGGCCGGATCGCCCGGCTGCTCGACGCGACCTCCAAGATGGGCGCGGAACTGGACTCGCTGGCTGACGCGATGTCCTTCGGCGTGGCCCCGGCGTTGACGCTCTACGCCTGGCACATGCAGGACAACCGGGCCGGCTGGGTGGTCTCGCTGATCTTCGCGGTCTGCATGGTGCTGCGCCTCGCGCGGTTCAACACGCTGCTCGACGACGCCGAGCAGCCACCGTTCGCCAAGGAGTTCTTCGTCGGCGTGCCCGCCCCGGCCGCCGGCCTGCTCGCGCTGCTGCCGCTCGCGCTGACCGCGCACTTCGGCTACCCGGGTTGGTGGGCGCACCAGGGCGTGGTGATGGTGTGGATGGTGCTGATCGCCGCGCTGGCGGTCAGCCGAGTGCCCACGCTGTCGCTGAAGACGGTGAAGGTGCCGCCGAAGTTCGTGGCCCCGCTGCTGGTGGGCGTCGCGCTGCTGGCCGCGCTGATCGTGGTGTTCCCGCTGCTGTCGCTGGCCATCGCGATGGTGCTCTACCTGCTGCACGTCCCCTACGCCGTCTACCGCTACCACTGGTTGTCGCGGCACCCGGAGGCGTGGGACGCCGCTCCCCGCGAGCGCCGGGCGATCCGCCGCAGCAACCAGCGCCGCCTGGGCATCCGCCCGCCGCTGCGTCGCAGCGTGGCGGGAGCCGCGCGCCGGGTCCGGCTGCCGCGCCGCCCCACCGGGCCGGGACACCCCCGCCGGAGCTGGCGTCGCCTGGAACTCCGCCGCAACCGCAACGACTACTGACCACAAACCAGTTCCGCGGAACCCTTTCAAGTGATTTCCCTGGGCAACTCCCAGTTTTAGTCCAAACTGAGCGGACATTTCGGGCACCGAAGGCCCTCGGTTATGACTAAAACTGGGCTGGGCCCACCACCTTCAGCACCGTCGCGCCTCGCGGGTAGCCGCTAGGGTCTGGGTGTGGCTTCGATCAGCTTGACCGCGCGGGTCTCGACCTCCGCCCGAGACACCCGGCGCGGCGTCGTGCGATTGCACCCCGAGGTGCTGGACGCCCTGGACCTGAAGCCGTGGAGCGCCGTGCGGCTCACCGGCGCGCGCGAGACCGTCGCGCTGGCCGCCGCCGCGGACCGCACCTCACCGACCGGGTTCCTGCTGCTCGACGACGTCGCGCTGCTCAACCTCGGGGTGACCGAGGGGTCGTCCGTCGCCGTCTCCCCTGCCCAGGTCGAGGCCGCCAAGAGGGTCGGGATCACAGGTTCGCGGATGGCGCGCGCGACGGTGTCCGACGAGACGGCGCGACTCGCGCTGACCGGCAAGGTGTTCTCCCGCGGCGACGCGGTGTCGCTCCTCCCCCAGGACCTCTCGCCCGCCTCGTCGTCCCGCGCGGGCGAGGTGCGGCGCCAGCTGTCGGCGGCCATCGGCCTGACCTGGACCACCGAGCTGATCACCATCACGTCGACCGAACCTGCCGGAGCGGTGGCCGTCCAACCGTCCACGGTGGTCGAGTGGCAGGACGGCTCGACCGCCGAAACCCCCTCCCCCGCAACCGAAGAGGCCGAACCCGCTCGATCACCGTCCGAGCCGCACGCCGGAGTCCCGGTCGCCGATCTGGTGGGCTCGCGCGAGACCGCCCGGCACCTGACCGAGTGGCTCCGGCTGGCCTTCGATCAGCCGGAGCTGCTGCGCAGGCTCGGCGCCGACCCCCGGCTGGGCGCGCTGATCAGCGGGCCGCCCGGGGTTGGCAAGGCGACGCTGGTGCGCTCGGTGTGCGCCGAGATCGGCGCGCAGCTCGTCGAGGTCTCGGCCCCCGCCATCGCAGCGCTGGAGCCGCGCACCGCCGCGAGCTGCCTGCAGCAGGCCATCGACCGCGCGACCGCAGCGTCCGGCAACCGGGTCCTGCTGCTCACCGACGTCGAATCGCTGCTGCCGGAGTCCGACCCGCCGCCGCTGGCGACCATCGCGCTGGAAGCGATCCGCGCCGCGGTCGGCGGTGACGGGCCGGCGGTGATGGTCACCAGCGCGCACCCGCAGTCGGTCGATCCGCGCTTGCGCGAACCGGGCCTGGTCGACCGCGAGCTCACCATCGGGCTCCCCGACGACACCACCCGCGCCGACCTGCTCGGCGTGCTGCTGCGCGGCGCACCCGTCGACGAGGACGTCCGGTTCGCCGAGATCGCCGAGCGCACACCGGGTTTCGTCGTCGCGGATCTGCTGGCGCTGTGCCGGGAGGCCGCGCTGGGTGCCGCGCTGCGGCACCGCGACGACCCCGCCGACCCGCGCATCCGCCGCCAGGACCTGCTGGACGCGCTGGCGTCGGTCCGCCCGATCTCGATGTCCACATCGGACAACCTGCAGACCGGCGGCCTCACGCTGGACGACGTCGGCGACATGACCGAGGTCAAGCAGGCCCTCACCGAGACCGTGCTGTGGCCGCTGCAGTACCCGGATTCGTTCACCCGCCTGGGAGTCGAACCGCCGCGCGGCGTGCTGCTCTACGGCCCGCCCGGGTGCGGCAAGACCTACCTCGTGCGCGCGCTCGCAGGCAGCGGCCGGCTCAACGTGCTCACCGTCAAGGGCGCGGAGCTGATGGACAAGTGGGTCGGCGAGTCCGAACGCGCCGTCCGGGAGCTGTTCCTGCGCGCCCGAGGCGCCTCACCCGCGCTGGTCTTCCTCGACGAGGTGGACGCGCTGGCCCCGCGCCGCGGCCAGTCCTCGGACTCCGGCGTGGCGGACCGGGTGGTCGCCGCGCTGCTCACCGAGCTCGACGGCGTGGAACCGATGCGCGACGTGGTCGTGCTCGCCGCGACCAACCGGCCGGAGCTGATCGATCCGGCGCTGCTGCGGCCGGGACGGCTGGAGCGCCTCGTCTACGTCCCGCCGCCGGACGCCGAAGCGCGCCAGGCGATCCTCGCGGCGGCGGCGAAGAACACTCCGCTGGCCGGGGACGTCGACCTCGCAGCCCTGGCCGGGGACCTCGACGGCTACTCGGCGGCGGACTGCACGGCGCTGATCCGCGAGGCGGCGCTCACGGCCATGCGGGAGTCCCTCAGCGCGGCCGAGGTCACCGCCACTCACCTCGTCACGGCCCGCGGCTCGGTGCGCCCCTCGCTGGACCCGGCGCAGCTGGCCACCCTCGCCGCCTACGCCGAGAACCACCGGCCCTGACGGGTCAACAACCGCCGAGCGGCGGAGCCGCTTTCTCCTCACCCCACCTGAGCAACGGGCACCGCCGCGGGTTCTGCCACGTCGTCTGGCGAGTACGCCGCGACGCCGTGTATTGGCATACAAAAGGAGTGGCGCACGGAGTCCAGGCGGCGTGTCAGGTTCCGCTACCCGCACCGCCACGCAGGACGACCGAAGATCACTTCCCCGCTGAGGGACCCTTGTAGTCGTTGGTGATGATGGCGATGAGGCCGGGCGTGGCGTCCTGGATGCCGTCGAAGCGGGTCTCCACGCGAGCGCCGATCTTCGCGGCGAGCTCCTTGGCCTGGCGCTCCTCGTCGCTGCCGGGGCGGAAGTAGACCGTGGTGGTCGGGATCTTGCCCGCGGCGTAGTTGCCGACCTCGGGCACGTCGTACCCGGCCTTGCGGAGGTCCTCGGCCGCGCGGTGGGCGAGCCCGGAGATCGTCGAGTTGTTGTAGACCCGCACGATGATCTGCTCGCTGCCCTTGCCCGAGCCGACCGGGATGTCCTGCGACTGACCCGAACCGGGCGCCTGGCCGGTGCCGGAACCCGGCTGCGGGCTCTGCGGCGGATCGACGACCGGCGGCGGCTGCACCGGGGCCGTCTGCGCGGGCGGCTGCACCGGCGGCGGCTGAACGGGCGGGACGACCGGGGACGGCGCGGGCTCAGGCGGGGACTGCACCTGCGAGGTGGGTTCCTGCGGCAGCGGCTGGGCGGTGTCCGAGGACTCACCGGACATCAGCGTCACGGTGCCGAGGACGGCCGCGAGCACGCCGACCCCGATCAAACCCAGGCCTATCAGCTTGGCCCCGCCGGGCCCGCCGGACGGTTCCCCAACACTCATCAGTGCAACTCGATTCCCAGTCGTTGAGCGGCCCTCGCGCGCTGCCGTGCCGCCCGTGCCTTGCGCAATCTCTTGATCAGCATAGGGTCCGCGCTGAACGCGGCGGGGGAATCCAGCAGCGTGTTGAGCAGTTGGTAGTACCGCGACGCGGACATGTCGAAGAGTTCCCTGATCGCGATGTCCTTCTTGCCCGAGCGCTTCCACCACTGCGCTTCGAAGGCGAGGATCCCGAGTTCGCGGTCGGTCAGGGCCCGGTCGACGGGGCCGGGCTCCGGCTCCTCCTCGGGCGGGTCGACGATCCGCTCGATGGGCTGCGTGATCGGCTCGGCGAGGACCAACCGCCGGCGTTCCGTCGCCCGCTGACTTCCGTGCGTGCGCGCCAGTTGCTCGCACTGTCGGGCGATCTCCTGCGCGGTCAGCATCTGGGCGGCGTCCATCCGGCTCCTAGCTTCGCGATTCGGTCGCGGAGAATCACACTGCTGTCATTCCCAGATCAATTGAACCATGCCGCGATCTGGACGGTGACCCGATCACACGCGGGTTTCACGCGCAAGAGCGCACCGGGGTGGCTCACCTGGGCGACCGATAGAGTCCGCGCCATGGCTGTTCACCCCATCCGCGTCTACGGCGACCCGGTTCTGCACAACCCGACCCGCCGGGTGGAGGACTTCGACGACGAGCTGCGCACTCTCGTCGAGGACATGTTCGAGACGATGGCCGCGGCCAACGGCGTGGGCCTGGCGGCCAACCAGATCGGTGTCGACCTGAGGCTGTTCGTCTACGACTGCCCGGACGACGAGGGCGTCCAGCACCGCGGCCTGGTGATCAATCCCGAGCTGACGACCTCGGAGATCCCCGAGTCCATGCCCGACCCGGACGACGACTGGGAGGGCTGCCTGTCGGTTCCCGGCGAGTCCTACCCCACCGGCCGGGCGAGCTGGGCGAAGGTCACGGGGTCCGATGTGGACGGCAACCCGGTCGAGGACGAGGGAACCGGCTTCTTCGCCCGTTGCCTGCAGCACGAGACCGACCACCTCGACGGCTACGTCTACCTCGACCGGCTCACCGGCAGACACGTGCGCGCCGCGAAGAAGATGATCAAGCGCAACGACTGGGGAGTCCCCGGCCTGAGCTGGGACCCGGCGGAGACGGGCGACCCGTTCGCCGAATGAGCCGGGTGCGGCCGTACGGATGAACCTGTTGTCAACGACCGCAACTCGCCCGTAGCCTCGGGCACTGCACAAATCAATCCGCGGGAGCTCGCACCAACACCGGGCTGAGAGGGCGGCTGGAGAGATCCGGGGCCGCCGACCGCACGAACCTGACCGGGTAATGCCGGCGTAGGGAGTGGACGGCAGTGGCCGACGTGTATCCGAACGCATCCGGAATCACCACGGGACCCATCGAGGGATCCCGAAAGGTCTTCAGCAGCACCGAATCAGGGCTGCACGTGCCGTTCCGCCGCATCGAGCTGACCAACGGTGAGCACCTCGACGTCTACGACACGTCAGGGCCGTACACCGACGACAGCACCACCGTGGACGTCCACAGTGGACTTCTGCGAACGCGCGCGGGATGGCAGGACGGACGTGAGCACAACACCCAGCTGGGCTGGGCGAAGACGGGCGCGATCACCCGCGAGATGGAGTACATCGCGCACCGCGAAGGGGTTTCGCCGGAGTTCGTGCGCGACGAGGTCGCCTCGGGACGTGCGGTGATCCCGGCGAACCGGTGCCACCCGGAGAGCGAGCCGATGATCATCGGCAAGAACTTCCTGGTCAAGGTCAACGCCAACATCGGCAACTCCGCGGTCACCTCCTCGGTCGAGGAGGAGGTGGAGAAGATGGTGTGGGCGACCCGCTGGGGCGCCGACACCGTGATGGACCTGTCCACCGGCAAGCGCATCCACGAGACCCGCGAGCGCATCCTGCGCAACTCGCCCGTGCCGATCGGGACCGTGCCGATCTACCAGGCGCTGGAGAAGGTCGGCGACCCTGCCGATCTGACCTGGGAGATCTACCGGGACACCGTGATCGAGCAGTGCGAGCAGGGCGTCGACTACATGACCGTGCACGCGGGCGTGCTGCTGCGCTACGTCCCGCTGACCGCCCAGCGCGTCACCGGGATCGTCTCGCGCGGCGGGTCGATCATGGCCGCCTGGTGCCTGGCGCACCACAAGGAGAGCTTCCTCTACACCCACTACAGCGAGCTGTGCGAGATCCTGCGCGCCTACGACGTGACGTTCTCGCTGGGTGACGGCCTGCGCCCCGGTTCGATCGCCGATGCCAACGACCGCGCGCAGTTCGCCGAGCTGGAAACCCTCGGCGAGCTCACGCACATCGCCCGCGAGCACGACGTGCAGGTGATGATCGAGGGCCCCGGACACGTGCCGATGGACAAGATCGCGGAGAACGTGCGGCTGGAGGAGGAGCTGTGCGGTGAGGCGCCGTTCTACACGCTCGGCCCGCTGACCACCGACATCGCACCGGCCTACGACCACATCACCTCCGGCATCGGCGCGGCGATGATCGCCCAGGCCGGCACGGCGATGCTCTGCTACGTCACGCCCAAGGAGCACCTCGGCCTGCCGAACCGGGACGACGTCAAGACCGGCGTGATCACCTACAAGATCGCCGCGCACGCCGCCGACCTGGCCAAGGGCCACCCGAGGGCCCAGGAGCGGGACGACGCGCTGTCCACCGCCCGCTTCGAGTTCCGCTGGACCGACCAGTTCAACCTGTCGCTGGACCCGGACACCGCACGCGCCTTCCACGACGAGACGCTGCCCGCGGAACCGGCGAAGACGGCGCACTTCTGCTCCATGTGCGGGCCGAAGTTCTGCTCCATGAAGATCACCCAGGACGTCCGCAAGTACGCCGAGGAGCACGGCCTGACCAGCGTGGAAGCCATCGAGGCGGGCATGGCGGAGAAGTCCGAGGAGTTCACCCGCACCGGCGGCGAGGTCTACCTGCCGCTCGCGGCCAAGGAGTGATCCGGCGCTGGGGCGGCGCCGCCGGAGTCGCCCCAGCCCGCATCAGAACTCGTCGGTGGGAATGGTCAGGTCGAACGGCGCCGGGAGCTCGACCGGCTTGCCGAACGGGAAGAGCTCGCGCTTGCGGTATCTGCCCTCATGCGGTTCTGAGTGCACGAAGACGGCTGGGCCGTCCGCGGCGAACTCATCGATCAGTACGTAGAGCGGAATCTCCGCTTGCGCGTAGGACCAGAGTTTCTGCTTGCGGTCCACATCGGCATTGCTCTTCGAGGTGATCTCCACGATCAGCAACGCGCGTTCTGCGGGGACTGGCTGTGGATCCGAACGCCCGGGGATATCGGCACGGGGGACGACGACCAGATCCGGGATGAAGATACTTCTCCGCAGTGGAACGGCGATTCCGAGAGTCTGGAAGATCCCCAGCTCCCGGGGAACGGCACCGACCAGTTCGCGATGGACTACGTCGGCGATCATGTTGTGAGCGGGGCCCGGCGGCGGCGTCATGACGATCGTCTCCTCGATGATCTCCGCGCGCCAAGCCTTGTCCGGCAGGTCCAAGTGCTGCCAGTTCTGCACCAACTCGTCCCACGTCGAGTACGACGGTGCCGGAGCAGCATTCATAGCGCGGTCACCTCCTGTGTTGTTTTCGTCACGCACAGTACTCACCGCCTCTGACAATCTTGCGATCTGCCTGGTCACGAGCCTATCGGGAAACGTCCGGGACGTCAGCAGCTACGCGATACCGGGGATCACGCGGCACGTAGCATTCGGGGAATGCACGAGAGCACCGCCCCGCCCACCGCGTTGACCATCGCCGGATCGGATTCCGGCGGCAGTGCGGGCATGCACGCCGACCTGCGGACCTTCTTCGCCTGCGGGGTGCACGGCATGACCGCCGTGACGGCGGTGACCGTGCAGAACACCGTCGGCGTGACGGGCCTGGTGGAGATCCCGCCGGAGACGGTGGCCGCGCAGATCGACGCGGTGGCCTCCGACATCGGCGTCGGAGCGGCCAAGACCGGTGTGCTCGCCTCGGCCGCCACCATCGACGCCGCCCTGGATTCCTGCGACCGCCACGGGATCGGCAGGGGCGGCCGGACGCCGTTCGTGGTGGACCCGGTGGCCGCCTCGCGCAGCGGTGAGCCGCTGCTGCGCCCGGACGCGCTCGACGCGCTGCGCCGGCGGGCGTTCCCGCGGGCCACGCTGGCCACCCCGAACCTCGACGAGGTGCGCCTGCTCACCGGCATCGACGCCCGGACCCGCGGAGACCTGCTGGACGCGGCCAAGGCCATCCACGACTTCGGGCCGGAGTGGGTGCTGATCAAGAGCGGTCACCTCCTCGACGACCCCGAGTGCGTCGACCTGCTCTTCAACGGCACGGAGTCCATCGAGCTGCCCGGCCCGCGCTACGCCACCGAGCACACCCACGGCGCGGGCGACGTGTTCGCCTCGGCGATCACCGCCGCGCTCGCCAAGGGCGCCTCGGTGCCGGATGCGGTGCGCGGCGGCAAGCGGTTCGTCACCCGCAGCGTCGCCGACGCCTACCCCCTCGGCTCCGGCGTGGGACCAGTCTCGACCTTCTGGCGGGTCAGTCCTCGGTCGTACTGACCAATCAAATGAGTGATTCTCGCCCGCACCCTGTAACCCGATAGGTGCTACTCGTCGACATAAGTTGGAGAGACGCGTAATTCCAGGCGCGGAGCCCGGAGCGCGTGGCGAGGGAAACAGGGGTATGCGAGAGCGTGGCTAGAGCGGTGTTGACAAGGGCGCGGGGATGGATGGCCACCGAGGCGGGCGCACCGGATCCCCGGCAGCGCCAGTACGTGCTGCTGGTGGTGGCAGCCGTGATCGCCGGTACGTTCGTCGGCTGGTACTTCGAGCTGCAGACCCCGGTGCTGCTGGGGGCGCTGACCACCGTGCTCGCACTGACCGCCACCAGCGGTCAGGCGCTGCGCTCCGACCTGCGCCGGTTCGTGTGGCTGACGCCCGCGCTGGTGCTGATGATGGCCGTCGGGCCGATGTTGACCAAGGTCCCGGTGCTGGCCGGGCTCGCCGTGGCGGTCGTGGTGTTCGGCACCGGGATGCTGCCCGCGCTGGGTGAGCACTACCGGATCGGCGGGCAGATCTTCGCCGCCGCCACGCTGGTGACCACCACGACCGGCATCGGCAACGACCAGCCGTTCCTCGTCCTGCTGGCCTCGACCGTCGCGGGTGGTCTGTTCGCGCTGCTGCTGCGGGTGATCACCGGAGTCGCCGACCCCGGCCACGCGACCCGCGTCGCGGTCGCCCGGACGCTGCTGGTTCCCGGCCCCGGCGTGCTCGAATCCGCCGCGGGCGCTTGGCGTTCCGACGGCTCCAGCACGTGGCTCGGGCAGGTGCTGGCCGGTGCCGCCCGGTTCCGCGCCGCCCGCGAGACGCTGCTCGCGCAGGCTCAGCAGAGCGACCGGATCGAGGCCGAGCGGCTGCGCGAGATCGTCTCCGAAGCCGACCGCGTCGCCGCCGAGCTCGCCCGCGCGATCCGCTCCCGCGCCTGCACCGGTCTTCCGATGGTGGCCCGGCGCGACCCGGCGCAGGCGGTCGTCGCCCGGGGCGGTCGGCAGGACCTGCCCGACGCCGTCGCCGGCGTGAACCAGGGACTGGACCGGATCCGCGCGGCCGTGGTCGACCGCGACGAGCGCCCGGTGCCGCCGCCCGAGGTGGGCGCGCTGCGGGAGCGGCTGCGGGGCGCCGTGCGCGCCCACCTGTCGTTCCGGTCCTCGCTGTTCCGGCACGCGCTGCGCTGCACCCTGGCGGTGGCGGTCGGCATGGTGATCGTGCTGCTGCTGCGCGATCCGTCGGCGTCGAGCCTGCTGCTCGCGCTGTACGTGGTGCTGGCCCCCGCCGCGCGCGACAGCATGACGGGCGCGCTGGAACGCACCGGTGGCGCGGTTCTCGGCGTGACCGCGCTGGCCATCCTGATCACCCTGCTGCCCGGCGCCTACCTGCTGATCCCGCTGGTCATCGGCGGGATGCTGCTGAACATGCCGAGGCTGCGCGCCGAGTACCAGGCGGTGCTGGGCTGCCTGATCGTGATCACCGTGGTCGACCAGGCCATGGCGCTGGACCGCCCGCTGGTCAACGTCGGCATCAGCTTCGCGGCGAACACGGCGGTGGGCGCTGCGATCGCGCTGATCGTCGGGTACGTGAGCTACCTGGTGCTGCCGAGCAGCATCGTGCCGGACGTGCGCGGTGCCATCCGCTCCACGGTCTGGTCGGTGTCGGAGCTGCTGCGCAGCGTCCGCGCCTCCGGCCAGGGAGCGGACCTGCCGAAGGCCCTGCAGGCGGCGAACGTCCTCGCGCTGCGCCGGACCCAGGACCTGCTCGGCATGCCCGCGCTGCTGGACGGCACCGGCGAGGAGACCGACGACAACCACGCGACCCGCGCCGCCGCGATCGCGCTCGACGCGCTGCGCCAGGACGTCGCCACGCTGGCGTTCCGGCCCGCCGAGGAGCGCAAGGTCGCGGTGCCCGCGCTGCGCTCGGTCGACGACCTGCTGGGCGGGAAGTCCACGGCGAAGATCCCCGACATCCCGGCGAGCGGCGCCCCGGCCTCCGAGCTCCTGGCGAGCTCCCTGGTCGAGAACGCCCTGCACGCCCGCCAGGCCATCGACCGCACCTTCGGCTACGACAACCCGTGGAAGAGCTACACGATCAGCTTCGTCCGCCCCGAACGCCTCCACATCCGGTAGCGGTCCCAGTTTTAGTCATAACCGAGCCATGATCATGCCCGAAATGTCAGCTCAGTTATGACTAAAACTGGGACCTGGTGCGGCAGGGGTCGTCGTCTTCAGGTGTGGGACTCAGCCCATGGGGGTGCCGGGGCTGGAGGCTTGGGCCCAGAAGCGTTGGGGGATCCTCCCGGCTTGCGAGGCCAAGCGGCCCGCTTCGACGGCGCTCCGCATCGCCGTGGCCATGCGCTCGGGGTCCTGGGCGCGGGTGACCGCGGTGGCCAGGAGGACCGCTGAGCAGCCGAGTTCCATGGCCAGGGCGGCGTCGGAGGCAGTGCCGATGCCCGCGTCGAGGACGATCGGGACCTGCGCGCGGGAGACGATCATCTCGATGTTGTGCGGGTTGCGGATGCCCAGGCCGGTGCCGATGGGCGAGCCCAGCGGCATGACCGCGGCGCACCCGACCTCCTCCAGCTTCAGCGCCAGCACCGGGTCGTCGTTGGTGTAGGCGAGGACCACGAAGCCCTGGTCCACCAGCTGTTCCGCGGCGTCGAGGAGCTCGACCGGATCGGGCAGGAGGGTGTCCTCGTCGGCCACCACCTCCAGCTTGACCCAGTTCGTCCCCAAGGCCTCGCGCGCGAGCTGTGCGGTGAGCACCGCCTCGGCCGCGGTGCGGCAGCCCGCGGTGTTGGGCAACACCTCGATGCCCAGCTTGCCCAGCAGGTCGAGGACGCCGGTGCCGCCGCCGGCATCGGCCCTGCGCATCGCGACGGTGGTCAGCTCGGTGCCGGACGCGATCAGCGCGCGCTCCAGGACCGCGAGGTTGTTCGCCCCGCCGGTCCCGGTGATCAGGCGCGAACCGAACTCCCGACCTGCGATCACCAATGGGTCGTCCACGGTCACCCTCCTTGCACTGCGGTGAGGATCTCGATGGCGGCGTCGGCGTGCAGCACCGTGCTCGGCCAGGACGCGCGCGGCACCACCGCGCCGTCCACCGCCGCGGCCACGCCTCGTTCCGGCACGCCGAAGTCGTCCAGCACCGACGCGAGCGTGGCGTCGGGGCCGACGTCCCGCGCGTCGCCGTTGATCACGACGTTCACTGCATTCCTCCCAAACGGCTCGGATCGGTGGCCTTGATGAGCGGTTCCGGTTCTTCTCCGCGCAGCAGCGACAGCACGGCGTCGACCGTCACCGGGGTGAGCAGGAAGCCGCCGCGGTGGTGGCCGGTCGCGGCGAGCACTCCGGGCTCCAGCCAGCCGATCACCGGCAGGTTGTCGGTGGTGCTCGGGCGCAGCCCGGCGGTGGCCTCGACCAGCGCGTACTCGGCGATCCCCGGCATCACGGTCTCGGCGTCGGCGAGCAGGTCGCGGACGCCGCCCGCGGTGACCTCGGTGTCGAAGCCGACCTCGTGCTGGGTGGCGCCGAGCACCACGCCCCCGTCGTCGCGCGGCACCAGGTAGCAGGGCCGGCCGTGCACGGGTCCGCGCACGGTGCGGGTCGGTGGCGGTAACGCGGTAGCTCGTCGCCGGAGCCGCAGGATCTCGCCCTTGATCGGGCGGATCTTCCCGGCCAGCGACGGGTGCAGCGACACCGAGTGCGCGCCCGCGGAGATCACCGCGACATCGCACTCCACAGTGGACTCAGCGAGCTCCACCGCACCGGGCCGGACCCGCTCGGCGCGCTCCCGCACGAACTCGACGCCCGCCGCCTCCGCAGCCGCCAGCAGCGCGGCCAGCGCGAGCCTGTTGTCCACCGCGAGATCGCCGGGCACTTCCAGCCCGCCGCGCACCGCGGGCCCCAGCGACGGTTCCCGCTTGCGCAGCTCGCGGCTGGTGAGCCTGGTGACGCTGCGACCCAGACCCGCGAGGTAACCGGCGACGTTGTCGAGCTCCGCGCGGTCGGCCCCGTCGATGCCGACCATCAACGTGCCCTCGGTGCGCAGCCCCGACGGCAAGCCGGAGGCCCGGCCGAGCCGGTCGGCGAACTCCGGCCAGCGGTTCAGCGACGTCGAGCCGAGTTCGAGCAGCTCCTCCTCGCCGGGCCACGCCTCGGCGAGAGGGGCGAGCATCCCGCCCGCGACGTGCGAGGCACCCGACGCAGGCGCCGGGTCGACCAGGCTCACCCGGTTCCCGGCGGCAGCGGCCCGCCAGGCCACCGACAAGCCGACGACTCCACCGCCCACGACGACTACGTGATCGGTTCGCTTCTCAGACAATTCCACGCTCCCTGCGCCGGCATGACCCGGATCAGGTTCGACGGTCGGAGCCCTGCGCTCCCTCTCAGCCCGGTCCGCCGGGCTCCCGTGCTCACCACGCTCCACCGTACCCGTCCGCAGATCACGACGTCATGAGCAGTCAGCGGTCGCCCGGCGCCGCGGTGCCGGCGGCTCAGGCGGTGGAGGAGAACGCGGCTCCTCCGCATCCCTCAGCACCGCCTAGGCTGGGGCGCATGCCTGGACTGGACGGCTTCGGCATCCGCGCACGGCTCGCCGACGCGAAGTTGTACCTCTGCACCGACGCCCGCGGCGAGCGAGGTGATCTCGCGGAGTTCGCCGACGCCGCGCTCAGCGGCGGGGTCGACATCATCCAGCTCCGCGACAAGGGTCCCCACGGCTCTCCGCTGGAGGCCCGCCAGGAGCTCGCCGCGCTGGAGGTGCTGGCCGAGGCGTGCGTTCGGCACGGCGCGCTGCTCGCGGTCAACGACCGCGCGGACATCGCGATGGCCGCCGAGGCGGACGTGCTGCACCTGGGCCAGGACGACCTGCCCGTCGACGTCGCCCGCCGCGTGGTGGGTGATGACGTGGTGATCGGCCGGTCCACCCACGACGCCGCCCAGGCCCATGCCGGCGCGACCGAGCGCGGCGTGGACTACTTCTGCACCGGCCCGGTGTGGACGACGCCGACCAAGCCCGGGCGCCCCGCCGCCGGCATCGACCTGGTCCGGCGCACCGCCGAGCACGGTGGGCACGGTCGCCCGTGGTTCGCCATCGGCGGCATCGACGCCGACAACCTCGGCGAGGCCGTCGAGGCGGGAGCCGAGCGCGTCGTGGTGGTCCGCGCGATCACCGAGGCCGAGGACCCCGCGGCGGCCGCCCGCGACCTGCGCTCGCGACTTCCCTGAGCACGACGCCGACGACCCCCGGGACCGATGATCCCGGGGGCCGTCGTGCTGCGTGAGGTGGCGATCCCGGAGGGAACCGCCACCGAGGATCACTGGGTGACCAGGGAGACCCCGTAAGCCGACAGCGCTTCGCCGACGGGCTGGAAGTAGGTCGTGCCCCCGCTGCTGCAGTCGCCCGAACCGCCCGAGGTCATGCCCTGGGCCTGGTCGCCCGCGATGAACGAGCCACCGGAGTCGCCCGGCTCGGCGCAGACGTCGGTGCGGGTCAGGCCCTCGACGGTGCCCTGCTCGTACTGCACGGACTGGTTCTTGGCCTCGACCGTGCCGCAGTGCCAGCCGGTGGTCGAACCGGAGCGGCAGATCGACGCGCCCTCGGAGGCCTCGGACGAACCGGCGACACCGACGGTGCCACCGCTGTAGTCGTTGACGGCGCCGACCGGGGTGTCGTCGTCGCCGGTGGAGATGTACGAGTAGTCGTCGCCCGGGAAGGACGAGCCCTCGAACGTGCCGCTGGGCTCGGTGGTGGTGTCGCCGGAGCCACCGCAGTGGCCGGCGGAGACGAACCCACCATCCACGGCGAAACCGACGGAGCAGCGAGCGCCGCTACCGATGTAGTAGGCGTTGCCGCCGACCACGTCCATCAGGGTCCGGGGCTGCTCCTGCGACTCGACGACCTTCACCGCGTCGGCCGGAACGCCCGCGGCCTGCGCGAACTGCGCGGCCTCGGCAGCGGCACCCGGCTTGACGGTGACGACGACGGCGTTCTGCTTGCCGCTGGCGTACCAGCCGGTGACGCTCTTCGGGGCCTGCGCCTTGCCTGCGTTGAGACCGTCGACGACACCGTTGAGCTGCTGGACGCTGAAGGCGACCTGGCGGACCTCGGCACCGGCCGCGCGGACCTGCTCGGAGCGGGCCGCGTCGGTCACGCCGACCACGAGCTTGCCGGTCGCGGAGTCGAAGTAGGCGCCGCCGAAGGAGTCGGCTAACGCGTCGCGCAACGTGCTCTCAGTGCGCTGCGCCGCGGATTCGAGCTTGAGCCGGTCGAGGGCCTGCACCTCGGTGAGGCCGAGGTCGCGCTGCATCGCCTCGAGCAGCGTCCCCGCCACCGGAGCGGCAGTGGGCGCGGTGGCGGTGGCCGGCATGGTCAGCGCGGCAACCGTTCCCGCGGTGACCAGAACGGTCCCGGCAATGCGAGCCGCGAGTCTGCTTTTCATCTCGTGTCTCCCTTGTAGTGACCTGATCTCTCAAGGCCCCGTCGCCGGTCCAGTATCAGATCTCCTCAGGGAAATCACATCCAGCTTTTAGCGCAATGTGCGCAAATCAACTCCGAACAGTTGTTGATCACGGCCGCGATTCCCGATCATTTCACCGTTTTTCGCATTTATCCGGGAATCGGTCCCGGGACCGTCGATTCAGGAGCCGACTGCGTGACCGAGGATTGCGTTGCGGACGAACCGGTTTCGCTCGGCGACGGGGTGGGCGGCTGCTCGCTGGGCCGGGGCTGCTCGCTGCTGGTCGGCGGAGCGGAGGGTTCCGTCGTGGGCATCTCGCTGGTCGGAGCAGGCTCGCTGGTCGTGGGCTCAGCCGGCGGATTCTCAACCGGAGCCCGCGGCACCGGCCTGAAGACCTGACCGAGCGTCGTGCCGTCGTCACCGCCCGAGAGCGGGCGCCCGGTGACGCCCTCGAAACCGGTCACCAGCAGCATGCTCACCGCGAACACCGCCGAGCAGGTCGCGCCGACCAAGGTCCAGCGCCCCCACCTGCGGCGCGGCACCGGCGGCGAGAGGACGGTCCGGGTTTCCCGCTCCACCAGCTCGGTCGCCGGCCCCTCGACGGCTTCGCCGCCGGGCCACTGCAGACCGCTGACCTGGAGCTTCCGGGTCGCCACCTCGGTCCCGACCTGCCCCGGTGGAACGCGGCGCTGCCGCAGCACCGACGCCCTGGCCGCGGCGACCACGGCCTTCTCCTTGGTCTTCTCGATCGACCGCTGGTAGAGCGCGCCGCCGACGGTGATGATCACGCTGGTCAGGGCAGCGCCCACCACGGTCCCGGCGACGCCCAGCCGCGAGCCCAGGAACGCCGCGGTCACCGACGCCAGCGCCGCACCACCGACCTGGGCCGGTGAGACCTGAGTCTTCTTCTCGCTCTGCCGCTCCGGCTGATCTTCAGCCGAATCCGCGCCGCCCCTCGCCATTTCCCTCACACACGCAATTGGAGTCGCTCATCTCGCACTGCCAACGCGCGCGCCGGGCCGGTTTTCTCCGCAGCACCCGTTTTCGTGAGGACTCCCACGACGTGTAACGAAAATCGGTGTCACTGCGCGAAAAGGCGATTGCGCACCGTTATCGCCACTCAAGCGGGCGGATTGAGCCGGGCGACGAACTTGTAGCGATCTCCGCGGTAGATCGAGCGAACCCATTCGACCGGCCGGCCCTCGGTGTCGAAGGAGTGGCGCGACAGCAGCAGCATCGGCAGGCCGACGTCGGAGCCGAGGAGCTCGGCCTCCTCCGGGCTGGCCAGCGCGGTCTCGATGGTCTCCTCGGCGTGGCCGAGCTCGACGTCGAAGCTCTCCCGCAGCACCTGGTACAGCGAGCCGCCGGACTCCAGCTGCGCGGTCAGGCCGCGGAACCGGGCGAGCGGCAAGTGCGTGGTCTCTATGGCCATCGGTTCCGCGTCGGCCAGCCGCAGCCGGCGCAGGCGCAGCACCGCGGAACCGGCCTTGGTGCCCAGCAGCACCGCGAGCTCCTCGTCGGCGGCCTCCTCGACGACCTCCAGCAGCCGCGAGGTGGGCTGCCTGCCCTGGGCCCGCATGTCCTCGGTGTAGGAGGACAGCTGGAGCCGCTGGGCGACCTTGGGCTTGGCGGCGAAGGTGCCCTTGCCCTGCACGCGGAGCAGCCGTCCCTCGACGGTCAGCTCGGCCAGCGCCTGGCGGACGGTGGTGCGCGAGACGTCGAACTCGGAGGCCAGCGAACGCTCGGTCGGGATCGACGAACCGGGCGGCATCGACCGCAGCAGGTCGAGCAGGTGCTGCTTGAGCCCCCAGTACTTCGGTTCCCGCGGCGCGCGCCCCTGCGAATCCGCCCCGCCGGACACGGTCGTGTCGAGCATCGTTCCTCCTACCCGCCGCAGCCTGACCACCGAGCATGCCCGACAGCGCGGCCGCGCGGAACGCGTCTCCGGCAGGTCGTGCGCAATGATCAATTCAGACTTTGGTGTGCGAGCACACTAACGCCGATTCCTCTTGACAATGAGTGTCGCTCAACACGATCCGTGACGCCCCGGCGGTCGCCCGGAAGCCGACCATCGGACGAACCGGAGGTGCTTCTCGGTTCCGGACCGAGTAGAATTGGTCTGGACCTTATGGAAGGGATGGGCCCGAGATGTCCGCCAACCCCGGCAACCACATGAAGGCAGAGATCGAGCAGCAGCCGGCGATCTTCGCGGATCTGCTGGCAGCCCGAGAGCAGTTCGCCGAGGTCGCGGCGGTCATCGCCGAACGACGCCCGCGATTCGCCCTGCTGGCGGCACGCGGCTCCAGCGATCACGCGGCGCTGTACGCCAAGTACCTGATCGAGGTGCTCCTGCAACTCCCCGTCGGCCTGACCTCGCCGTCCACGACGACCCTCTACGGCGCGCAGCCCGACCTCACCGACGTCCTGCTGCTGACGGTCAGCCAGAGCGGCGGGTCGCCGGACCTGCTCGCGGTCACCGAGTCGGGCCGGGCGCGCGGAGCGCTCACCGTCGCGGTCACCAACACCACCGACTCCCCGCTGGCCTCGGCCGCCGAGCACTCGCTCAACATCCGAGCGGGCCAGGAGCAGGCCGTCGCCGCCACCAAGACCTACAGCGCGACCCTGCTGGCGTTGTACCTGCTCATCGATGCCGTTCGCGGCGGAGCGGCGGAGCAGGCACGAGCCCTGCCGGACCTCGCGGCCACCGCGCTCACCGACGCGACCGACCCGGTGGAGGAGGCGGTGCAGCGGTACCGCTTCGCCGGGCGGATGGTCACCACCGGTCGCGGGTACTCGCTGGCCACCGCGCACGAGACCGCGCTGAAGCTCGCCGAGACCAGCTACCTGTCGGCCCGCTCCTACAGCGGGGCCGACCTGCTGCACGGCCCGGTCGCGGCCATCGACGCCGAGACCGCCGTGCTCGCGCTCTGCAGCGCCGGGCTGGGTGGCGAGTCGACCCGCGAGGTCGTCGAGGCGGTGCACCGGCGCGGGGCCGACATCTGCGCGATCGGTTCCGCCGCGGCGAAGACCCCGGCCGCGCACCGGATCCCGGTTCCGGAATCAGCCGAGGAGGTCGCCCCGATCCTGGAGATCCTCCCCGCCCAGCAGCTGGCCCTGGGCCTGGCCCTGGCCAGGGGGATCGACCCCGACAATCCGCGCGGCCTGCAGAAGGTCACCCGGACCACGTGACCGCGGGGGCGGAAGACCCGGCCGGGACTTCCGCCCTCAGAGGGTGTAGATCTCGCGGGCCGTCGTGTCGAAGACCGCGGTCCGCTCGGAGTCGCTGAGGCCGGAGGTGAGCTCCTTGGTCAGGCCGAGGACTTCCGAGTAGGTGGCGGCGAGCAGGCAGACCGGCCAGTCGGAGCCGAACATCACCCGGCTCGGCCCGAACGCGTCCAGGACCACGTCCACGCAGGCGCGCAGCCGCGACGGGTCCGGTTGTGCCGCCCACTCGTCCTGGGTGACCAGGCCCGACAGCTTGCAGACGACGTTGGGGTGCGCCGCCAGCGCGCGGATCCGGCTCGCCCACGGTTCGAGCTCACCGGAGGCCACCGGCGGTTTCGCGCAGTGGTCGAGCACGAACGTCAGCTGCGGGTACTGCCCGGCCGCCTTGATCGCGGCGGGCAGCTGGTGCGGGCGGATCAGGAGCTCGTAGAGCAGCCCGGCGTCCTCCACGGCGCCGAGCCCGGCCAGCACCTCGGGCCGGATCAGCCAGTCCGGGTCGGGCTCGTCCTCGACCTGGTGCCGGATGCCGCGCAGCCAGCCGCCCGAGGGGTGGGTGTGCAGCCGGCCGATCTGCTCGCGGGTGTCCCTGGCGGTGAGGTCCACCCAGCCGATGACCGCGGCCACGCGGTCGACGGTCTCCGCCAGCACCAGCATCTCCGGGGTCTCGTCCGGATCTGCGACCGTCTGCACGAGCACGGTCGCGTCCACCGAGGTGCCCCGGATCGCGGCCTGCAGGTCGGACGGCCGGAAGTCGCGCCGCAGCGGATCCATTTCCGGGCCGGTCATCCAGGGCTGGTCGCGGACGTCGAGGTCCCACAGGTGGTGGTGGGTGTCCACGGTCATCGAGCGCCTCCGCGGATGTCCACATCAGACTGAACGCGGCAGGCGCTCGTACGGGCGTCGCCCATTGCTTCACTTCTCCCCGACCGATGAAACGACGACTCGATGTATAGCGGCTCGCTGCGATCGAGACCAGGCCTCGACTTGACCACTTCTCGTCGTAGCGACCGCCGATTCCGCCGCGCGAGAGTACAAAGAGCGCATGCACGGTGATGACACGGCCCTCGTCCTCGGACTGGACGTCGGTGGGACCAGCAGCCGCGCCCTGGTCAGCGATCTGACCGGACGGGTGCTGGGGACCGGCGAGGCCGCAGGGGGCAATCCGAACTCGCACCCGGCGGGCGACGCCGTAGCGCAGATGGCCGCCGCCGCCCGGGAAGCGCTCGGCGGCCACGACCCCGCGGCGGTGCGCGGATGCGTGCTCGGCATGGCCGGGGTGAGCAAGATGGCCGACCCCGCGTTCGTCGAGTTCTTCCGCGGCGAGTGGGGCCGGCTGGGACTGGGTTGCGAGACCACACCGGTCAGCGACGGCGTCGTCGCCTTCGCCGCCGGGACGCCCGAACCGAGGGGCACGGTGCTCATCGCCGGGACCGGCGCGGTCTCCGAGCGCATCGAGGACCACCGCACCGCCGCGACCATCGGCGGCTGGGGCTGGCTGCTGGGCGACGAGGGGTCGGCCTACTGGCTGGGCCGCGAGGCCGTCCGCGCCACCCTGCGCGCGCTGGAGCGCGGGGCCCTCGTGGAGGGCCTGGCCGAGGCCGTGTGCGACCACCTCGGCGTGCGCCCGGAGCGCAAGGCGCTGATCGCCGCGGCCAACGCGGGGGAACCGATCCGCCTCGCCGAGCTCGCACCCCTGGTCACCAGCGCCGAGGACGACGCGGCCGAGGACATCGTGCACCGCGCGGCGGTGCTGCTGGCCGACACGGCCGCGACCGCCCGGCCGGACCAGCACTCACCGGTGGTCCTCGCGGGCGGTCTCCTCGCCCCGGACAACCGCATCGGCCAGGCCATCAGGGCGGAGCTCGAAGCCCGCTCGTGGCCGGAACCCCGCACCGCAGGCCCAGGAGCGGCGGCAGCCGCGTGGCTAGCGGCACTCCCCCTCACCCAGGACCCCGCCGCCCTGCACAAGACGCTCCTCCCCTGACGTCACCGAAAACGGAGGAGTTGTTTCAGATTGCGGCGGTAGCCGCTGTTTCAGGTGTGGGACTCAGCCGGCACCGCCGCGGGTTCTGACACGTCTTCTGGCGAGTACGCCGCGACGCCGTGTATTGGCATACAAAAGGAGTGGCGCACGGAGTCCAGAAGACGTGTCAGGTTCCGCCACCCGCACCGCCAAGCAGGCCGACCACGGAACAGCACCCCGGTCAGAGCAGGCCGACGTCGGCGAGACCTTGGCGGATGACCTGGAGCTCCTGCTCGTCGGGTTCCACGAGCGGGAGGCGGGTCGTGCCGACGTTGCGGCCGAGGAGCCCGAGCGCGGCCTTGACCGGGACCGGGTTGGTGGTGACGCCCAGGGCCGAGTACAGCGGCTTCAGGCCGGCGTCGATCTCGCCGCGGCGGGCGGGATCGGTGACCATCTCCTTCATCTGCGGGCCGACCAGGTGGCTGGCCACGAGGATGCCGCCGAGGGCACCGAGGTCGAGGGCCTGGGCGAAGCCGTCGTCGTTGCCCGCGTAGAGGCCGAGCCCGTCGACCTGCGCCAGGGCGTCGTTGTCGGCCTGCTTGACGTAGTCGAGGTTGTCGATCTGGCCGAGCTCGGCGAGCAGGTCGTGGTCCAGCGACAGGCCGATCCGGGACGGGACGTTGTAGAGGACCACCGGCTTGTCGGTGGCCTTGCCGATCTCGGTGAAGTGCCGGATGAGGCCGCGCCGGTTCGGCTTGTTGTAGTACGGGGTCACCGACAGGATGCCGTCGGCGCCGATCTCCGTGACGCGCTCGGTCATCCAGCAGGCGTGCGCGGTGTTGTTGGAGCCGGTCGAGGCGATCACCGTGACGCCCTCGGGCCGTTCACCGACGGCCAGCTCCACCAGTCGCAGGTGCTCGGCGTCCGACAGCGTCGGCGCCTCGCCGGTGGTGCCGCACACCACGACTCCGTCGGATCCGTTGGCCAGCAGGTGTCGGAACAGGTCCAGGAACGCTTCTTCGTCGACCTTCTGCCGGTCGTCGAACGGGGTCACGATCGCGGTGATCACGCTGCCTAGAGACATGAGCGCATTGTGCGCCCACGTCGCGGAGGTGTCACATCGCGGGTTCCCGCGGATGGCGGATCCCGGGGTGGTCCGCGGGCAGGCAGCGGCGCATGACCCACCAGCTCACGGCGACGCACACCGCGACCAGCGGCCAGGTCAGCACGAGCTGCGCGACGGTCAGCGGACCGGTCGCCCCGGCCAGCCACAGCGGGATGAACACGACCAGCCGCACGAGGTACTGCCCGACCCACACCCAGCTGGCCCTGCTGTAGGCGCGCAGCAGCACAGGATCGTGCCGCCACCTGCGGCCTTGCCTGAGCGCGAAGCCGACGACCACGCCGAGCAGCGGCCAGCGGATCGCGATGCTGGTCATCCACGCCAGCGCGCTCAGCGCGTTGCTGGCGAGGCGAGGCAGGAAGAAGTCCGCGGCGTCGCCGGTGCGGATCGCGATGAGCGCTCCCAGCATCACCACCAGCAAGCTGATCAGCACGGCCAGCGGGCGGGCGCCCTTGCGGAGCCGGTAGCCGCCGAGGATCGCGCCGACGATCATGGCCGCCGCGCTGCCGATGACGATCGACTCGCCGCCGAGGAACCAGCCCGCGCCGAAGGCGACGGGCGGCAGGCTCGCGTCGACCGCGCTGCCGCGTCCGCCGAGCAACCGCATGAACGAATCGCGGTCGTCCCGCTCGATGTCCGTCTGCCCCTGCGTCACGAGACTAAGCCTGCCCTAACTTCCGCCGGAACCAAAACCCCGTTCCGGCGACCAGGCGCTTCTGCCGGGGCCGACCGGGCGAATCGGTCACCCCACGTCTACCCGAGGCGGCGGGCTCGTTCCACCAGGGTGGCGATTTCGTTGGCGATCGTCGGCTTGTCGGCGGGCTGGCAGGCAACGGCGTCCTGCCCCTCGGCCCGCTCACCCCGCATCACGTAGCGGCCCTGATCGGTGTCGAACCAGATGAGGTTGGGCACACGTGCGCGGCGCGCTCCCGCCACGACGAAGTGACCGAAGCGGAACTTCGGCCTGGAGGTCACGGCGCGCAACTCCGGCAGGCCCTCGATGTCGGCGTCGGCGGGCATCCCGCCACGCCGGTCGGCGACCGCGCGCAAGGCGGAGCCCGCACCGGTCGGCGCGTCCGGCAGCAGCTCGGCGGCGGTGCGCGGCAGATCGGTCGGCGGCAGGAAGGTCATCCGCATGCCCCGGCCGTCGAAGATCCCGAGCACACCGACCTCGCCGGTGGCCACCACGCGCGCTGACAGCCTGCGCCCGGCCCGCACGTCGAGGAGCCCCGCGGCCGCGATCGACACCTCGGAGCTGCACAGCAGGTACAGCGCGTCCTCGACCTCCGGTTCCGGGCGGCCGTTGCGCGCGAACCCGGAGGACTCCAGCTCCTGCCAGACCCGCTGGGCGAGGACGTCGCGGTCCTCCGCGAGCTCGGCGACGCGCGGCAGCTCGAAGGGGTATTGCCGGACGGTGAGGTTCAACTGCTCACCGAGCAGATCGACCGCAGGGGCCGACAAGGTGATCGTCTCCACCATCACAGCTCACATTTCGCATTAGCGGTACCCAGTGTTATCAGTGCGCCCGGGGACGAACCGGCCCGAAGCCGGTTCACCAGGCGGTTCGCGGCGTCAGAAGTCCCGGAAGCTCGCCGGGGACTCGCCGAGCACCGGCGGCGCCACGAGGCGACCGCCGTCGTCGTCGTCCCACAGCTCGTCGGCCTCGATGAGGAACTGCGGCACCGCACCGCTGCCGGTTTCGCCCGGCTTGTAACCGGTGCCCGCGCGCAGGTCGTCACCGCCTTCGCGACGCTCTTCCTTGAAGTCCTCGGCCGACCACGAGGTGTTCCGGCCGTACCCGGCGCGGTTCGCGCCCGCCCAGGCGCCTGCCGATCCCATCGGCCCGAACCCGCCGTCGGCGCGTTCGTTGACCTTCGGAGCGCGCACCGTCCTGGCCTTCGCGCGTTGGTCCGGCTGCTGCTGCGCCTCCGGCGGACGCTGCTCCGGCGAGCGCGGCGGCGGTTGCTGCGCACCGGGCTGTTCTGCCGGCGTCTGCTGCTGCGGCGACGGTGGTCCCGCCGGGCGCGGCGGGGGCGGCGCCATCGGCGGCGGGCCCGGTTGACGTGGCGGACGCTGACCGCCGTTCGGCGGCGCGGGCATGCCCGCAGGCGGCGACGCGTGCTGCGGCGGAGGACCCGCCGGTGCCTGGTGGGGCGCCGGCGGCTGGTTCGGCGGCGGCCCTGGGTTCGGTGGCGGGCCTTGGCCCGCCGGTGCCTGGTTCGGCGGCGGGCCCTGATTCGGCGTGCCCTGGTTCGCCGGCGGGCCCTGATTCGGTGGGCCCTGGTTCGGCGGCGGGCCCTGGTTCGCCGGTGCCTGGTTCGGCTGCGGGCGGTTCTCCGGGGGCGGGCCGACCTGCGGCATCGGGCCGCTCGGCGGGCCCTGCGGAGGGCTCGCCGGGCGCGGACCGCTCGGCGGGCCGACCGGGGGCAGCCCGGCGGGCGGGCCCGGAGGAGGCGGAACGTCCTGTCGCGCAGCGGGATCCGGACGGGCCGGCTCGACCACCGGCGCTTCCGGCGGTTCGGGCATCAGCGGCCGCGACGGCTCCACCGGCGGCGGTGCGTCGGAGACCTGCGGGACCGGAACGCTGGGCGGACCATCGGCGATCGGGCCGCCGAGCAGGCCGTCGCGCACCTGCGGCTGCGGACCGCTGTCCGGAGCCGGGTCCGTTGCGGGACGGTGGTTCTCGGGCGGCAGCAGCGACCCGCTCAGGCTGGCGCCCTCGGAGCGCCCGTGGCGTGATTCGTCCGGCTCCACCAACGAACCGGACATCTCGGCCGGTCGCGCCGGGGAACCACCGAGGTCGCCGGACAGCGAGGGCAGACCTCCGGTGGACGGGCGCGAGGGCTCGGTCACCGGCCTGCTCGCCGTGCCCGGTCCGCCCTGCGCCTGCTCGAAGCGGTCGGGAAGTTGTTCCATCCGCTGCCAGACGGCGAACGGGTGCGGGTCACCGGCGAGCGCCGCCAGCTCTGCGCGCACGTCGAAGTGCCCCGGGCGCTGCGCGGCCGGAGCCGGGCGCGCGGGAGGCGCGGGTGCGGGCACGGGCGGCGGACCTCCTGGCCCGGAGTCGCTCAGCGAACCCCGCAACGGCGGTTCCGCCCGGCGCCGGCCTCCCGGCTCCGGACCGCCTCGCCGGTTCGGCGACTCGAATCCCGCCGGCCCCGGCGCGGACGCCGGATTCTGCGGTGCCGTCACGATTCCCCCAGATCTGCAGGACAGTTGCGGAGACCGACGATCAGAATCGCGGCCACAACGGAACCGACGCAATGCCCCACGTCGCCGTTCCCCATCAACCGGCCACGACGACGAGAGCGCGCAACACCCGCTCAGACGTCCTGCGAACGGATGCGCGTGGAGCGCTGACCTGCACCGATCGCGTCATCGTGGGCCCCCTTGTCACTTCTGTTACCGCCGAAGGACACTAGCAGCTGCCGTTCACCCGTATCGGTGTTTCTCGGCAAGATCCACCTTCTCGACCCCGTGACGAGCGAATACACCGCACATCAAGGAAAAGCATCGTTTTCGCAAAGTCAACAGACCAATCGGACATATTTCCAAGACTGTCCCGTGCCGTATGTCACTCGGCCGGAACCTTCGGTGGCGTAGGTGCGTTCGCGAGGGCCACTGTTGATTCGCACCATCACGCAGGTGGGGATGAGCAGAAGGGGACGGGACGACATGGGATCGGGGCGCTGGGACAACTTCGTCGCGCTGGGTGACAGCTTCACCGAAGGTCTGGCCGATGCCACTGCCGAGGCCGATGTTTACCGCGGCTGGGCGGATCGGTTGGCGGCGCACATCGCCGTGCGCGACCCGGATCTGCGCTACGCGAACCTCGCGGTGCGCGGGAAGCTGATCCGCCAGATCGTCACCGACCAGGTCCCGCAGGCCATCGCGCTCAACCCGTCGCTGGTGGCGCTGACCGCAGGTGGCAACGACATCATCCGCCCGGGCAGCGACCCCGACCTGGTGGCGGAGCTCTTCGAGGACGCCGTGAGCCGCATCCGCGCGACCGGGGCCGACGTGCTGATCGGCACGGGTTTCGACACCGCGCGCACCCCGGTGCTCAAGCACGTGCGCGGCAAGGTCGGCACCTACAACTCGCACCTGCGCTCGATCGCCGACGCGCACGGCTGCTACGTGATGGACCTGTGGTCGATGCGGGTGCTGCAGGACCCGAGGGCCTGGTGCGAGGACCGGCTGCACCTGTCGGCCGACGGCCACCGCCGGGTCGCGCTGCGCGCCTGCGAATCGCTCGGCATCACCACCGCCGAGGACTGGAACGAACCGTGGCCGGACCTGGACGAACGCACCTGGCAGGAGCAGGCCGCGGAAGACATCAAGTGGGCCCGCGAGTACCTGGCCCCCTGGATCAGCCGCCGCCTCCGAGGCGTCTCCAGCGGAGACGGCAGAACCGCCAAACGCCCCTGCCTCGAAAAACTCCCCACGAACTGCACGTGACAACAACGCCGCCCAAGCACGTCAGGCAAGCACCGAAGGTGCTTTCGCACTACCCCACCTGAGCACCTGGCACCGCCGGGGGTTCTGAGCGGCTTCGTGGCGAGCACGCCGCGACGCCGTGTATTGGCATACATCAGGAGTGGCGCGCGGAGTCCACGGAGCCGCTCAGGTTCCCCCACCCGCACCGCCAAGCAACTCAGCCGCAGACCCCCACGAACAAAGACAGACGCTCGGGCGGCTCCCCCGAACCGTCCGAGCGCCTGCACACCCCCACATCCGGTTCCCCGGATGCCCTAACCCCCTGCGGTCGTCCCGACCGCGTACGGCCGGGACGACCGGGGCGACAATCCCCCCTAGGACTTCCCCCAGAGCCGCCCGTGCACGGATCAAGCACGGTTTGATCCGCCACGATCAAAGTTCCCAGTCGCTGCTACACGTCCGCTAAACGCGCGCTAAACGGTCGTTCAGCCGGGCTGTCCGACGACCTCGTCGAGCCGCTGCCGCACCTCTGTGACCTTCGGTGATCCCTCCACCTCGAAGATCGACAGCGCGGTCTCCCAGCGGGTGCAGGCGACGGGGATGTCGCCGCGCAGCCGTGCGGCGTCGCCGAGTCCGAGGTTGGCCGAGCCCTGCCGCACGGCCGAGCCGCACTGCCGGGCCACGTCGAGCGCTTCGTGGTGGAAGCGCTCGCCGTCCTCGATGCGGCCGAGCTCGATGCTGACCTCGCCGCAGTTGTTGAGCACCATCGCGAGGGTTTCCAGGTCATCGGCCTCGCGGTAGAGGTCTTCGGCCTCGCGGAGGTGTCTCAGCGCGGCTTCCAGCTCGCCGTTGACCTGCTCGACCATCGCCAGGTTGTTGAGCGCACCGGCCACGAAGTAGCGGTCGCCGAGCGAGCGGTAGACCTTCAGCGCGTCCTTGGAGTGCACCTTGGCCTCTTCGTAGCGGCGCAGCCGGAACAGCACGCTGGAGAGGTTGACCTGCGTCATCGCGAGGCGTTCGGAGTCGCCGGTCTGCACGGCGACCCGGTAGGACTCCTCGTAGTGCGCGAGGGCCTCGTCGAGCTGCCCGGACCGGGCGCAGGCGACGCCGAGCCCGGCCGACATGAGCACCTTGCCGACGGGATCGGCGACCGCGCGGGCGGATTCGGCGCCGTCGGAGTAGATCCTGATCCAGTCCTCCCAGGGGCAGCGGACCATCAGGTAGTTGAACTGCAGGCGGGCCAGCGGCCAGGCCATGTCGTGCAGTCCGGCGGCGTTGGCGGCGCGGACCCCTGCGACCAGGTTCGGCCACTCGGCGTCGAACCACTCGAGGGCTTGCGAGCGGGACGTGATCTCGGGGCGGTGCTCGCTCGCCGCCGAGAAGTCGAGCTCGTCGCGGGCCGGGCGGAGGAAGCGCCGCGCGTGGTCGGCGGAGCACAGGTAGTGCCCCAGCAACCGGCGCAGGGCCTCGGTGTCGTCGCTGCCTGCGGGGAGCTCCCGCGCGTACGCGCGCAGCAGGTCGTGCATCCCGAAGCGGTCCGGTTCCGGTTCGGTGACCAGGTGCGCGAGGGCCAAGGCGCGCAGCCTGCGCTGCGCGGCGGCCGGGTCGGTCCCGCACAGGGCGGCCGCGGCGTGCGCGGTGAAGGTCTGGCCGGGGACCAGGCCGAGCATCCGGAAGGTCTCGGCGTGCACCGGCGGCAGGCTGCGGTAGGAGATGTCGAAGGCGCGGCGCACGCTGGTGTCGGCGTCGTCGTCGATGTCGAGGCCCTGCAACCGGGTTCGCTCGTCGGCGAGCTCGTGCACCAGGTCGGAGACGCCGCGCGCGGGGTTGGCGGCCAGCCGGGCAGCGGCGATGCGCAGCGCCAGCGGGAGTCCGCCGCAGAGCTCGGCGAGTTCGGCCGCGGCATCGGGTTCGGCCGCCGACTTGCCGGGAACGCCTGCGCGGTCGAGCAGTTCGATGGCGGTCTCGGTGGGCAGCGTTTCCAGCGGCAGCACCCGCGCGCCCGAGCGCACCACGAGTCCGTCGAGCCGCTTCCTGCTGGTGACCACGACCACCGAGGCGGCGCTGCCCGGCAGCAGCGGCAGCACCTGGTCGGAGTCGCGGGCGTTGTCCAGCAGCACCAGCACCTTCCGCTTGGCCAGCAGTGACCGGTAGAGCGCTGTGCGGTCGTCGATCTCGACCGGGATCGCGTCGGCCGCCACGCCGAGCGCCTTGAGCATGCTGGTCAGCGCCTCGCCGGGGGTGAGCGGTTCGTGCTCGGAGTCGAAGCCGCGCAGCGAGGCGTAGAGCTGGCCGTCGGGGAACTGCTCGGAGACCCGGTGCGACCAGGTCAGCGCGAGCGCGCTCTTGCCGACTCCGGCCGTGCCGGTGAGCACCGTGATCAGGCCGGATCCCTCTTCGCGCGTGTCCAGCATCGCCTGCAGGGTGGCCAATTCCAGCTTGCGGCCGACGAAACCGGCTGGTGCGGGAGGGAGTTCAGCGGGGACCGGGCGACGGATGCCCAGTCCGGGTTCGACCCGGCTGGGGTGGTTGCGCAGCGCGGGGTCGTCGCGCAGCAGCTTCTCGTAGAGCTCGCGCAGCTCGGGACCGGGATCGATACCGAGCTCGTTGGACAACCGGTGGCGCAGCTCGTGGTAGCGGGCCTGGGCCTCCGCGCGGTGCCCGGCGCGGTAGTTGGCGAGCATCAGCTGACCGGTCAGCCGCTCGCGCACGGGGTGCTGATCGACGAGGGTGGCGAGTTCGGCGACGAGCTGGTGGTGCCTGCCCAGCTCCAGGTCGGCGGCGATGCGCTCTTCCAGCGCCAGCAGCCGGAGCTCGTCGAGGTTGGGCGCCACCATCCGGTAGAGCCTGCTGCCGGCGATGTCGGCGAGCACGGGTCCGCTCCACAGCGAGAGGGCCTCGGTGAGCAGGCGTGATCGTTCGGCGGGCTCGAGCCCGTGCGAGCGGTTGATCAGGCTGCGGGCGCGGTGCGCGTCGATCCGGTCGCCGTTGACCCGCAGCAGGTACCCGGGTGCGCGCGTGATGATCTCGGGACCACCGGTGCCGAAGAACTTGCGCAGCCGGGACACGTAGCCCTGGATGATCGTGCGCGCGCTGACCGGTGGTTCGTCGTCCCACAGGGTGTCGATCAGCCGGTCCATCGGCACGACCTGGTTGGGCTCCAGCAGCAGGCAGGCGAGCAGAGCGCGCACCGGCGTGCGCCCAGCTTCCAGCGGAACGCCATCGAGGTGCACCTCGAGCGGACCGAGCAGGCGGAATTCGAAGCCTGCGGTCCCCTCTAAGCTGCCGTGCGGCGTCATTCTCACCCAATTCGACTTCTGGCCCGTTCCGCGACCGACACACGGTAGCGATCCGGAACGCACGCCAGACCGACGCGTTCACCAGCCTCACACCAATGGAGCACGCCCGGAATGCCGGGTGAGAGATCCGCGCCGTGTTTCCCGACTCATTCTGCTCCCCCGGAGCGGGGCGGCATGGGCGCTGCTCAGGTGGTTCGCGCCCGCGTTCGCGGTCCGAACCGGACACTCCGGTGAACACCTCCCGGCAGACGAGGTCGGCAAGTAAAGTCTGTGTGCGTCGATCACCCGAACGAGTGGCGCAGTAGGACGCCGCGGAAGGAGCTCCACCCGTGCCGACGACGTCCACAGTGGTCGACCGGGCGGTGGGCTGCCTGCTCGGCGGCGCCCTCGGCGACTCGCTCGGCACCCTGGTGGAGTACGCGCCGCTGGAGGACATCCGAGCCGACTTCGGCCCCGACGGGCTCACCGAACCCGCGCCGCAAGCACTGCTCGGCGATGCCACGCAGATGGCGCTGTTCGCAGGCGAGGGCTACCTGCACGCCTGGACCTCGGGCAACAACGGCGGGCAGTGGCGGCCGGTCGAGTCCACCGCCGCATCGCTGCGCCGCTGGCTGCTGACCCAGCAGGAGGACAAGCCCGCTCCCGGGGCCACCGGGCTGCTCGCGGAGACCGAGCTCTACGTCAGCCGCGCCCCCGGCCTGACCAGCCTGCGCGCGCTGGAAGAACCGGAACTGGGCACGCCCGACCGGCCGCGCAACACCTCCAAGGGGTGCGGAGGCCTCGACCGCAGCACACCGATCGGCTTCTCCCCGACCGGCGAGATGGCTTACCAGCTGGCCTGCCAGAGCGCGGCGCTGACCCACGGCGGCGTCGGCGGCTGGGCGTCCGCCGGAGCGCTGGCGCTGATCGTGCACCTGGTCGCCGTGCAGCAGCGCCGCTTGCCCGCCGCGATCGACCAGGCCGCAGGCCGGGTCCTGCGGGAGGACTACGAGACCGCCAACGCCCTCGCCGAAGCCGCCACGCTGGCACGGCTCGGCGCCAGCGTCGGCCACATCGAACGGCTCGGACAGGGCTGGGTGGGCCCGGAAGCGCTGGCCATCGGGGTCTACTGCGCGCTGGCGCTGCCCAAGCCCGAGCAGTTCGCCGACGCGATCAGGCTCGCGGTCAACCACTCCGGGCACAGCGACTCCACGGCCGCGGTCACCGGCAGCATCCTCGGTGCCCGCCACGGCACAGCGGTCCTCCCCCGCCCTTGGCTGGCCCGCCTCGAACTGGCCGACGTCATCGAGCGGATCGGCCACGACCTGGGCGCCAGCTGCTCCGGCGAACCCTTCAACGAACGCCGCTACCTGGGCCTCGCCTGACCCACCGCTCTCGCGATATTCGAATTTCGCGTTGGCGCCGCGTCCTGACCTGCACGTGCACGCCCGGGCGCGGGGTGGATTCAGGCGGCGGTTGGGACCGGAGTCCTGGTGGCGCGGGTGAGACGGCGGGTGCCGATGGCGCGGCAGACCAGGTAGATGACGAACGAGATGATCGTCACGAAGGCGCTGACCGGGGCTCCCGGGGCCAGCGACAGCAGGATTCCGCCCAGGACGGCCACTTCCGCGAAGACGACCGCCAGGACCGTCGCGCGGACCGGGCTCGCGGTCACCCGCGCGGCGGCCGCGCCCGGCGTGACCATCAGGGCCAGGACCAGCAGCGCGCCGACCGTGTAGACGCCCAAGGCCGTCGCCACGCCGACCAGGACCGCGAACAGCGGGGTCAGCACGCGGGTCGGGACGCCGCGGGCGGTCGCGACGTCGGGGTCGACGCTGGCGAACAGCAGCGGCCGGTAGACGAAGGCCAGCACCAGCAGCACGACCAGCGCGGAGACGCTCAGAAGCAGCACGTCGGAGGAGTCGACCCCGACGATCTGGCCGACCAGCAGGCTGAACTTGTTCGCCGTGCGCTCCGGGTTCAGCCACAGCAGGAAGACGCCCACGCCGAGGCCGAAGGACAGGATCGCGCCGATCACCGAGTCGCGTTCGGTGTGCTTCTGCCCCAGCAGACCGAGCAGCAGCGCGGCGACGACCGCACCGGCCAAGGCGCCGACGCCGACGCTCGCGCCGACCAGCAGCGCGGCGGCGGCACCGGTGAAGGCGAGCTCGGCCGTGCCGTGCACGGCGAAGGACATCTTGCGGGCGACCACCAGCGGCGCCAGGCATCCGGACACCAGGCCGAGCGCGGCCGCGGCCAGCAGCGCCTGCTGGACGAACGGGTAGCCGAGCAGGCTGATCATGGTGTCGAAGTCGAACACCCTGCTCAGCGATTCACCGATGTCGTTCACGCTTCTTCCGCCCCCACCACGTGGTGATCGTCGTTCTCGGCACCCGCCACGACGAGCCGCCCGCCGACCCGCGCCACCTCGATGTCGGTCCGGTAGAGCTCCGAGAGCGTCTCGGAGTTCATCACCTCGTCGGGCGTGCCGATCCGGAACCGGCCGTCGACGAGGTAGAGCACCCGGTCCACCAGCGGTAGCACCGGGTTGATCTCGTGCGTCACGAACAGCACGCCGGCGTCGCTGCGGCGAGCCTGCTCCGCGATCAGCCGGGAGACCTTGCGCTGGTGCGAGAGGTCCAGCGACAGCAGCGGTTCGTCGCACAGCAGCACCGACGGGTCGCCGACCAGCGCCTGGGCGACCCGGAGCCGCTGCTGCTCGCCACCGGAGAGCAGCCCGACCGGCATCGTCGCGTACTCGGTCGCCTCGACGGCGCGCAGCGCGTCGGCCACCCGGCGCTTGCGCTCGCGGCGACCGCCGAAGCCCAGGCCCCAGCGGTGCCCGTCGAGGCCGAGGCCGACGAGGTCGCTGCCGCGCACGGTGACGTTGGCCTCCAGCGCGCGCTGCTGCGGGATGTAGCCGATCCGGTCGCTGCCGCGCCGGGCCGGTTCCGATCCGATGTGGACGGTCCCGGAGTTGAGCTCCTGCAGGCCGAGCAGCACGCGCAGCAGGCTGGTCTTGCCCGAACCGTTCGGCCCGAGCACCGCCACGAACTCGCCCGGCGCCACATCCAGGTCCAGCCCGGACCACAGGGTCCGATCGCCGTAGGCCAGCGTCGCGTCGCGCAGCGAGACGGCCGGAGACCCGGCCGCGGCCTCAGCCGCCACCGGGTCCGGAGTGGTTTCCGCTACTCGTTCTGAGTTCATCGGTTGAGCGCACCTTGCAAGGCGGTGATCTGCGCGTCCATCCACTGCACGTAGCTCTGGCCCTGCGGCAGCGTCTCGGTCAGCTGGACGACCGGGATGTGCTGCGAGTCAGCGGCGGTGCGCACGTTGCGGGTGACCGGCGATTCGGTCTGCGGGTTGTAGAGCACGGCAACGGCCTGGCGGGCGTTGATCGCGTTCTGGATGTCGGCGACGGCAGCGGCCGACGGGTCGGTCTCGGCCTCGATGGCGTTGACGAACGAAGGCGGGGTCACGTCGTTCAGCTTGGCGGCCTCGACCATGTAGTGCGCCACCGGCTCGGTGACGATCACCGGCTTGCCCTGGTGAGCTGCGGCGATCTCGCCGACGCGTCCCTCCAGCCCGGCGACCTGCTGCTCGAACGCCTCGGCGTTGGCCTCGAACTGCTGGGCCTTGGCGGGCTGCATCTTGCCGAGCTCGGCGGCGACCTTGTCGGCGACCTCGTGGACGACGTGCAGGTCGTACCAGACGTGCTCGTTGCCGGAGTGATCGTGACCCGCGTGCTCACCAGCAGGTTCCCCACCGTGCTCACCCGCGGGTTCACCACCGTGCTCGTCGCCGGAGTGACCGCCGTGCTCGTGCCCGCCGCCGGCCACCGCCTGCACGGTCGGCCTGGGGGCGTCACCGAGCACCTGGGTCATGAAGTCGTCGTAGCCACCGCCGTTGAGCACCACGAGGTTCGCGTCGCTGATCTTCGCGGCGTCCTGCGGGCTGCTCTCGTAGGAGTGCGGGTCGGCCCCGGCGTCCTCGATGATCGATTCGACCTCGACGCCGTCGCCGCCGACGGCCTGCACGACGCTGCCCCACACGCTCGTCGAGGCGACGACCTTGATCTTGTCGTTCGGCCCGGGAGCGGCGGGCCCACCGGCGGAGCAGCCGGTCAACGCGATGGCACCGACGGTCAGTCCGGCTAATGCGGTCACAGCTGAGCGGCTGCGGACGGTCATGGGTGGCACTCCCGGGTGATCAGTGGAGGACGCTCTCGAGTGACTCCAGTTGCGAACGGTAACGGAAACCGTTGTCAACTGCAGTCTAAGCACCCTTCCTCCGAACGCTCCAGCACCCGGTGTATTTCCGAACGCGATATCAGCCACATGCAGCAACAACGCCCCCGCCCGGAATCCGGGCGGGGGCGTTGAGGACCTGGTGCGAGCGGCGACGCCGCGCACGGATCACGAAGCGAGGCGGTCGCCCGTTTCGGGGTGGAACAGGTGGACCTCGCCCGCGTCGCGGAGGGCCACCTTGACCTGCTGGCCCAGGGCCGGGGGCGTGCGCCCGTCGGCGCGGACCACGAAGCGCTCGGAGGAGCCGCCGACCGAGATCGAGCCGTGGATCAGGGCGTCGGCGCCCAGCTCCTCGACCAGCTCGACGGTCATGTCGAGCCCGTCGGCGTCGCTGGAGGTCAGCTCCAGCGCCTCCGGACGAACGCCGAAGGTGACCTGCTCCAGGTCGCCCGCCGCGGCCAGCGTCTCGCGGGACAGCGGCACCGTGGCGCCGTCGAGCACCGCGCCCTCGCTGGTCAGCGGGACGGTCTTGAGGTTCATGGCGGGCGAGCCGATGAAGCCGGCGACGAACGCGTTCGCCGGGTTCTCGTAGAGCTCGCGGGGTGTCGCGACCTGCTGCAGCAGACCGTCCTTGAGCACCGCCACGCGGTGACCCATCGTCATCGCCTCGACCTGGTCGTGGGTGACGTAGATGGTCGTGGTGCCCAGCCGCTTCTGCAGCGCGGCGATGTTGGCGCGGGTCTCCACGCGCAGCTTCGCGTCCAGGTTGGACAGCGGTTCGTCCATCAGGAAGACGCTGGGTTCGCGAACGATCGCGCGCCCCATCGCCACTCGCTGGCGCTGACCGCCGGAGAGCGCCTTGGGCTTGCGGTCCAGGTACTTCTCGAGGTCGAGCATCCGCGCCGCCTCGGTCACCTTCTCGCTGATGACCGCCTTGGGCGTCTTGCGCAGCTTGAGCGCGAATCCCATGTTCTCGGCGACCGTCATGTGCGGGTAGAGCGCGTAGGACTGGAACACCATCGCGATGTCCCGGGACTTGGGCGGGGTGTTGGTGACATCGCTGCCACCGATCGAAATGCCACCCTCGTCGATGTCCTCGAGCCCGGCCAGCATTCGCAGCGCCGTGGACTTCCCGGAACCGGAGGGCCCCACCAGAACGAGGAACTCGCCGTCCGCGACGTCGAGCTCCAGCTGGTCAACCGCCTTGACCGGCGGGCTGCCGGGGTAGACGCGAGAGGCGTTGACGTACGCGACCTCAGCCATTTGTGACACCCTTCACTACAATCGGTCCAGGAGAAAGTAGCGTCGATTCGACGGAACGTCACCCCACCGACTGCCGCAATTCCGGAGAGTGATCACTCCGCGTCGTTCCGTGTTCACGGTTCGAACATCAGTGGGATGTAAGTCATGCTCGCTTCACCCTCGGGTTCTGAACCGTTACGGTTCCTCCATGGCGCGGTCAACGAATGCCCGGCGGCCTGCGACCCTCGCGTCGCTCGCTGCGGAACTCGGGGTTTCCCGGACGACGGTGTCCAACGCTTACAACCGTCCGGATCAGCTGTCCCCTGAGCTGCGCAAACGCGTCCTGGAGACGGCGCGGCGGCTCGGATACCCGGGACCGGACCCGGTGGCGCGCTCACTGCGGACCCGCAAGGCGGGCGCGGTCGGTCTGCTGCTCACCGAGAACCTCTCCTACGCCTTCCGCGACCCGGGAGCCGTCGGCTTCCTGGAAGGGCTCGCGCTGGCCTGCGAAGACGCCGGGCAAGGACTGACCCTCATACCGGCCAGCCCGGAGCGCGAGGACGTCGCGGCCGTGCACCGCGCCGGTGTCGACGGGTTCGTCGTGTACTCCGTTCCCGAGGACGACCCGCACCTGGCAGCCGTGATGGAGCGTCCCGTCCCCGTGGTGGTCTGCGACCAGCCGCGGCTGGACAACCTGGACTGGGTCGGCCCGGACGACCGGCAGGCCATCAAGGCCGTCGCCGGCCACCTGATCGGGCTCGGCCACCGGCGCATCGGCGTGCTGTGCATGCGCCTCGCGCGCGGCCGCAACGACGGCCCCGCCACCGTGCAGCGGCAGGCCAACGCCAGCTTCCACGTGCAGAAGGCCAGGTTGACCGCGCTCGCCGAGGAGTTCAGCGAGGCAGGCGTGGACTGGACGACCGTGCCCGTCGTGGAGCGCTTCGACCACACCCTCGACTCGGGCGCCTCCGCCGCCGCTCAGGCGCTGGAGATCGACCCCGAGATCACCGCACTGGTGTGCACCTCGGACATCCTGGCGCTCGGCGCGCTGCGCGAGGCCCAGAACCGCGGGCTGCGGGTGCCGGAAGACCTGACCATCACGGGCTTCGACGGCATCCCGGACGCCGAGCGAGCCGGTCTCACCACGGTCCGCCAGCCCTGGCTGGAGAAGGGCCGCGCCGCGGGCCGGCTCCTGCTGGAGACCAGCGAGCCGAGCCGCCCGAGGCACATCCAGCTCGAAACGCAGCTCATCGCCGGTGCCACGTCCGGCCCGCCGCGTTCCGGTGAGGAGTTCTGGTTCGGTCCGTGACCGCAGTCACGAAACCGCAGGAGAATTGCCGTTCACCCCGGTGAACGGCAATTTTCACATTCGGGCCCGAGACGCTCAGTAGTTGGACCACTCGCCCTGCGCGTAGTCGAGGATCGTCGGGTGCATCAGCGTCGACGGCGTCAGGCCCGGTAACCGATCCCGGTCGGGCGGGAAGACGCGCGCGGCCTGGAGGGTCTCGGCGTTCAGCGAGCGCAGCGGTGGGACGTCCTGCGGCAGGCGCGGTTCCGGCGGTTCCGCGCCACCGGTGACCAGGTGGAAACCCCATTCGCCGAAGGCCGGGACCGACACCTCGTAGGGCGTGGTGCGCAGGCCCACCGAGCGCAGCGTGGCCTCGACGCACCAGTAGGCCTTCGGCGCGAAGTACGGCGAACCCGACTGCACGACCGCGCGAGCACCGTCGGACATGGCCTGCTCGACCAGGCCGTAGAACTCCGCCGAGTACAGCTTGGCCGTCGCCGTGGAGTCAGCGTCGGGCATGTCGACGATCACCACGTCGAAGCGCTCGCGGTTCTCCCGCAACCAGGTGAAGGCGTCGCCGGGGACCGCCCGCACCCGCGGGTCCTCGAAGGCGTCGTGGTTCAACGAGGTCACCCGCGGATCCGTGCGGGCCAGCTGCAGCACCGCCGGGTCGAGGTCGACCAGCGTGACGTCCCGGACGTCGGGGTAGCGCAGGATCTCCCGCAGCCCCAAGCCGTCTCCGCCGCCGAGCACCAGAACCCGCTCGCGCGGACCGCTCATCGCCGGGTGGACCATCGCCTCGTGGTAGCGGTACTCGTCGATCGAGCTGAACTGCAGGTCGCCGTTGAGGTACATGCGCGTGTCCGGCGTCCCGCTCAGCGACGCCGACTCGGTGAGCACCACGTCCTGGTACGGCGACCGCTCGGCGTGCACCACGGGGTCGGCGTAGAGCGCCTGCCGCGCGGTGACCTCGAAGTCGTCGGCGAACGCGTACGCCCCCACCAGCAGAACGCCGACCAGCGCTGACGCTCCGATCAGCAGCAGCCGGGCGCGCTTGCTCAGCTCGCGCCGGAACACCGTGAGCACCAGGCCCAGCCCGGCGGCGGCGTTGAGCATCCCCACCAGCAGGGCGCCCTGGACCTGACCGAACAGCGGCAGCAGCAGGAACGGGAAGGCCAGGCCACCGACGAGCCCACCGACGTAGTCGGCGGCGAACAGGTCGGCCACCGCGGACCCGGCGTCCTGCTGCCGGATCCGCTGCAGCAGGACCATCAGCAGCGGGATCTCGGCGCCGATCAGCAGACCCAGCACCAGCGCGGTCGCGATCAGCGCGGGCAGGTACAGGCTCAGCCACGCGAACGCCGCGTAGAGCACGAGGACGCTGAGGCCGCCGAGCAGCGCCAGCAGCAGCTCGATGCCGGCGAACGCGGCCGCAGCCCACGGTTGCAGCGGTTTCGCGGCCAGCGCGCCGACGCCCATCGCGAACACCATCAGCGACAGGACGATCGAGGCCTGCCCGATGGTGTCGCCGATCAGGTAGCTGCCGAGCGCGACCAGGGCCAGCTCGTAGACCAGACCGCACGCCGCGCAGACGAAGACGGCCACCAGCACCGCGAACCGCGCGGTGCGCCCTCGCGGTGACGCGGTCTCCTCCGCGGTCGCGGGGGCTTCGGTGGCCGTCAATAGATCGCGGCGGCCATCAGCACCGCGAGCACCACGTGCGCGGTCGCCGACACCCAGGTCGCCGGGTGCATGGTGGGCGAGGACAGCTCGTCACCGAGCTTGCCCGGCGTGATGGCATCGATGAGCAGGAACGACAGGCTCATCAGCACCAGGCCGAGCAGTCCGTAGGCGACGGTGCCGATCAGCCCGAGCAGCAGGTCGTCGGCGCTGGCCACGATCGCGGTGGTGAGGATGATGCCGACACCGGCGAGCCCGGACACCAGCAGCAGCGCGGCGTTCGGGTTGCGGTTGACCCAGATCAGGTCGCGCAGCTTGCCGGGCGTGGCGAGGTCGACGAGGAGGTAGCCGAGCGCCATCATCGCCACGCCGATCACCCCGTAGGCGACCGCGGCGAACAGGCCGGCGAGCAGTTCGTTGAGCAAGGTGATGTGCCCTTCCCGTGTCGTGGTGCGTCAGCGCCGGGGTCCCGCCGGCGGCGGCCCCGGAGGTTGTGGCCGGTACGGCCCTGGCGGCCCGTACCCGGGCGGCGGTCCTGGCTGCGGGTAACCCGGCGGTGCCCCCTGCGGCGGATAGCCCTGCGGTGGCCCCTGCGGCGGATAACCCGGCGGCGGTCCCTGCGGCGGGTGGCCCTGCGGCGGAAAGCCTTGTGGCGGGCCGTGCTGTGGCGGCGGTCCCTGTGGTGGTGGCCCCTGGGGCGGTCCGGGGACAGGCGGCGGTGCTTGCTTCTTCTGCTTGGCCGAAGCCCGGAGCCCCAGCAGCACGGCCAGCAGTGCCACCGTCCCGAGCCCGATGAGCCACGCCCACGCCGGCCAGCTCGAACCGGAGCCGTCGGCCTCCGGGAGCGGTGCCGACGGCGTCCCGGTCGAATCCGGGACTCGCGGAGGCGGCAGCGCTCCGCTCTCCACCAGCAGCAGCGGAGTCGCGCGAGCGGCCTGACCGGTGAACGCCACCGTGGCGCCGACCAGCGCATCGGCCGAGATGCCGAGCCCCACATAGTCGTCCGCGTCCGGCAGCGCGCCGAGCCCCGGGGACGCCCGCACCTCGATGTCGGCTGCGTCGAGATCGTCGTCGTCGGCCGCGTTGGCCACGAAGACCTGCGTCTCGACCCAGCGCGGGCAGGATTCCGCGGGAACGTCCGGGCCCCGGCTGGACCCCTGGGCGGAGCGCCTGGTCGCGCCGTCGGTGAGCTTCCAGCCGAAGCAGACGCCGTGCAGCTTCTCCAGGTCCGCCATCTGCCGGCTGAGCTGCTGCGCTTCGTCCTGGCTGAAGCTCTCGGACTCCAGGCCGGTGTAACGGGAGTTCTGGCTGTAGTAGGTCGTCTCGTCGGAGGTGAAGGTGGTCTGCGTGGACCCGCCGAACAGCGTCGTGACCAGCAAGACGCAGACGAGCGTCAGGACCGCGAGTCCGATGAGAACCCACTTCTTCATTTCCCGGCCCCCGGACCGCGGCCCCGGAAGCTCTCGCCGTGCGTGGACGTCCAACCCCACACGTGCCCGACGTGGCTGTGGTAGCGCCGGTAAGCACGGTCGGCGTCCATCAGGTGGATCACCGATCCGCGCTGGTGGGGCTGGATGATCACGGCGTCACCGGAGTAGCGCAAGTAGACGCCCGAGGAGTCGGCGGACTGCGACTGCGGGCGCCACTTCCTGGTGATCTCGGTGGCCACGACGCTCGGCGGCTTCGGGCTCGTGTAGGCCTCGTTGTCGTCGTCGCCGGCGATGTCGAGCTGCGCCGCCCGCGTGTAGTGGTGTGCGACGTACCCACGCGGGCCCGAGCCGGTGGAGAAGATCATCACGAGACCGACGATGAGGGCGAGAACGGCGGCCAGCGCCGCGATGACGAACCAGTACCTGGGTTTCATGAGTTCAGTCCGCCGTCGGGTAGATGAGCACGTCGTAGCGGCCGAGCTTCTCGCCCGCGGTGGCCTCCCACGCGGCTTCGCCGTAGGACTCGAAGCCCAGCAGCGCACCGTCGGAGGACTCGTAGTCGTGGTAGCGCACGGTCCCCGCGTCGTCGAGGCCCGTCGTGGCCTCGCTGCGGAAGTTCGCGGAACCCGACTCGCCGGAGCGGTAGGTGCGGCCGTCGAACTCGACCGCCTTCTCCCCCGGGGCTCCCGCCCCGGTGACCGGCGTCCACATCGTCAGGATCAGGTCGGGGTCCTCTTCGACCGCGAGCCACACCTGGGTGCCCTGGGAGTCGTCGAGCAGGTGCTCCGACCAGCTCCACCCGCCCTCGTCGAGGCGCAGGCTGCCGCGCACCGTGTAGGTCGTCGAGCGGATCTCCACGATGTCCCCGGCTTTCAGCGCACGAGGATCACCCCGAAGCGAATCCTGGTCACCGGTCCCGAAGGGATCCTGCGGCGCTCCCGCCCCGGACTCCCCCTGCCGGGCCGCGTTCCGCGCTCGCACCCCCAGCACCACGGCGACCGCCGCGACCACGACCAGCAGCACCACCAAGACGACCAGCAGCACGACCATTCCGGTACGCCCCTTCCGCACGATTCCGCGGTGAGGCTATACGCCGTCCATCCGCGACGAGCGCAAAACTCGAAAACGTGACCAAGCACGCGAGACGAACGGGCCGCCCACCCGCAGGTGAGCGGCCCGTCGTTCGGTGGCGGTCAGGCCGACAGCAGCTGCGCGCAGCGGATCAGGCCCAGGTGGGAGTAGGCCTGCGGGTGGTTGCCCAGGGAGCGCTCGGCGATCGGGTCGTACTCCTCGGACAGCAGACCCGTCGGGCCCGCGGTGTCCACGATCTGCTGGAACAGCTCCTCCGCCTCGGTGCGACGACCTGTGAGCAGGTAGGACTCGATCAGCCACGCCGCGCAGAGGTGGAAACCGCCCTCATCGCCGGGAAGGCCGTCGTCCCGCCGGTAGCGGTAGACCGTGGAGCCGCTGCGCAGCTCCGCCTCGATGGCGGTGACCGTGGCGCGGAACCGCTCGTCGGACGGGTCGATCAGCCCGGACAGCCCCACGTAGAGCGACGCCGCGTCGAGGTCGGAACCCTCGTAGGCGGTCGTGAACGCCTGCACGTCGGGGTGCCAGCCGTTCTTCACCACGTCCTCGGCGATCTGGTCGCGCAGCGACACCCAGCCGTCCTCGACCTGGCGGCCGTAGGCCTCGGCGATCTTGATCGCGCGGTCCAGCGTCACCCAGCACATCACCTTGGAGTAGACGTGGTGCCGGGGCGCGTCGCGCTCCTCCCAGATGCCGTGGTCGGGCTCGAACCAGCGCTTGCCGACCGCATCGGCCATGGCCGTGACCAGCTGCCAGTCGTTGTCCCGGACCTTTCCGGTGGCCTGCGCCAAGTGCGCGATGAGCTCCACGACCGGACCGAACACGTCCAGCTGGACCTGCTGGTCGGCGAGGTTGCCGACGCGCACCGGCCGCGAGCCGGCGTAGCCGGGCAGGCTGTCGATGACGGCCTCCGGCCCCAGGCCGGTGCCCTGCAGCGAGTACAGCGGGTGCAACCGCTCCGGTCCGGGAACGGACTCCAGCACCCGGTGCAGCCAGTCCAGGAACCCCTCGGCCTCCGCGTTGGAACCCAACGTGACCAGGGTTTGAGCGGTCATCGCGCCGTCCCGCAGCCAGCAGTAGCGGTAGTCCCAGTTGCGGACCCCGCCGATCTCCTCGGGCAGCGACGTGGTCGCGGCGGCCATGATCGCGCCGGTGTCGGAGTGCACCAGGCCGCGCAGCGTCAGCGCCGACCGCGCCACCAGGTCGTGCTCGACCTCCGGCAGCGACAGCGTCTCCATCCAGTCCGACCAGTAGGCCTCGGCCTCCGCCCGCCGGCTCCGCTCGTCGGTCGGCGTGAGGTCCTCGGTGCCGCCGCGCATCTCCAGCACGACCGGTTCACCTTCGGTGAGCTCGATGACGGCCTTCGCCGACTGGTGCATGCCGTCCGAGGTGATCTCCCACTGCACACCGGGCGAGTGCACCACCATCGGTTCCGAGGTGCCGTGCACGCGCAGGCCCCCGGCCTCGGGGCTGATGCGCACCGGCACCTGACCGAACTCCGGCCGCGGCGCGAACTCCACCGAGACCGTGGTGGCGCCGCTGATCACCCGCACCAGGTCGGTCCGGTGGCTGTCGGTGCCGTGCGCCAGGTAATCGGTGACGAGCAGCCGCGACCAGCGGGTTTCCACGGTCATGGTGTTGGGCACGTAGCGCTGGCCGAGCGGCAGCGGGCTGCGCTGCCCGCCGTTGCCGACGGCGTGCGGGCGGATGCTGAAGACGCCGGCGCCGGGCCCGCCGAGCAGGTCGGCGAACACCGCCGCCGAGTCGGGGCCGGGGTGGCACATCCAGGTCACCCGGGCGTCCGGGGTCAGCAGCGCGACGTTGCGCTCGTTGGACAGCATGGTCAGCCGCTCGATGGGCGGTGCCTGCTCGCCGTAGAGCCACGTGCGCCGCTCCTCCATGAGGAAGGCCAGCACGGTGGCGACGTCGGTGGTGCTGCTGATCCGGTGCGCGGCCAGCGACTCGCCGTCGCCGACCTTGATTCCCAGGTCAGGTCCTTGGAGCCGGGCGAAGGCCTTCTCGTCGGTGACGTCGTCGCCGAGGAAGATCGCGGCGGTGGCCCCGACCTGGTGGCGCAGCGCTTCCAGCGCGTTGCCCTTGTCGGTCTGCACCACGGCCAGCTCGATGACGGCCTTGCCCTCGGTGACCTGCACACCGTCCCATTGGGCGGGGCCGCGGCGCACGGCGTCGATGACGTCGTCGGCCACGTCCTGCTCGGCGCGGCGGACGTGCACGGCGACGCTCGCCGGTTTGGCCTCCAGCGTCACTCCGGTCCGGCTGCGCACGATGTCCTGGACCGCGACCTGCAGCTCGGTGCGCAGCTGGGTGGCCTCCGGTTCGAGGCCGTGGACGAACCCGACATCGAACTCCGAGCCGTGGCTGCCGACGAGGTGCACCTCGGAGGGCAGCCGGGACAGGGTGGCCAGGTCGCGCAGCGCGCGGCCGGAGATCACCGCCGTGGTGGTGGCGGGCAGCGCGGCGAGCGACCGCAGCGCGTGCACCGATTCGGGCAGCGGTTTGGCCTGGCTCGGATCGGCCACGATCGGCGCGAGCGTGCCGTCGTAGTCACAAGCGACCAGAAGTCGAGGCGTCCGCGCGAGCTGCACGATCACGCGGCGCAGCTCCGCAGGCAGGGCTTCGGCGGTCAACGCCATACTCCTTGGGGCAGGTCAAGTCTGGATGGATCGATCCGGTTCGCCTGAGGCGATAACCATCTGCTGGCGACCGGTTCTGCTCAGTATCGCCGACGTCGTGCGATCCGTGTTCCGGGCCGGTTACCGTCAGCTACTCCGCGGAGGGGGTGCCCAACGCTTCGAGGAACGACCGCGCCCAGCGGTCGACGTCGTGCGTGAGCACTTGCCTACGCAGAGCGCGCATCCTACGGCGACCCTCCGCCTCGTCGATCTCCAGGGCGGCGAGCAGCGCGTCCTTCACCCCGTCCAGGTTATGGGGATTCACCAAGAACGCACTCGTGAGCTCGGCGGCCGCGCCTGCGAACTCGCTGAGCACCAGCGCACCGCCCAGGTCGTAGCGGCAGGCGACGTATTCCTTGCAGACCAAGTTCATCCCATCGCGCACCGGCGTCACCACCATGACGTCGGCCGCGGCGTAGAGGGCCACGAGGTCCTTCTTGTCCACTGAAGTGTGCAAGTAATGCACGGCAGGGTGACCGACGCGGCCGAACAGGCCGTTGATCCGGCCCACCTCCCGCTCGATGTCCTCGCGCATCTGCTTGTAGTGCTCGACCCGCTCCCTGCTGGGCGTGGCGACCTGGATCATCGTCACGTCCTCGGCCTTGACGTGGCCTTCGGCGAGCAGCTCGTGCATCGCGTGCAGCCGCACGTCGATGCCCTTGGTGTAGTCCAGCCGGTCGACCCCGAGCATGATCCTGCGCGGGTTGCCCAGGTCGGCGCGCAGCTTCTTGACCCGCTGCTGGACGTCCTTGCTGCGGGCGAGCTTGTCCAGCTCGGTGGAGGCGATGGAGATCGGGAACGCGCCGACCCGCACGGTCCGGTCGCCGACCTGCACGACACCCGGCCGGTTGCGCACGCCGACCTGCCCCCGGCTGGGTTCGAAACCGGCGAGCCTGCGGGCGAGCCAGAGGAAGTTCTGCGCACCGCCGGGCCGGTGGAAACCCACGAGATCGGCGCCGAGCAGGCCGCGCACGATCTCGGTCCGCCACGGCAGCTGCATGAACAGCTCGACCGGCGGGAACGGGATGTGCAGGAAGAAGCCGATGCGCAGGTCGGGCCGCAGCTCGCGCAGCATCGCGGGCACCAGCTGCAGCTGGTAGTCCTGCACCCACACGGTGGCGCCTTCGGCGCTGACCTCGGCCGCGGCTTCGGCGAAGCGCCGGTTCACCCGCTGGTACGCGTGCCACCAGGAGCGGTCGAACACCGGCGGCACGACCACGTCGTGGTAGAGCGGCCACAGCGTGGCGTTGGAGAATCCCTCGTAGTACGAGGCGAACTCGTCCGCCGACAGCCTGACCGGGTACAGCTGCATCTCGTCGTCGTCGAACGGCTCCACGTCGACGTCGGCGACGCCCGGCCACCCGACCCAGGCACCGCGCCTGGCGCGGAGGAAGGGCTCGAGCGCCGTGACCAGCCCACCTGGGCTGTGCTTCCAGCGCTCGGTGCCGTCCTCCAACTTCTCCAGGTCGACGGGAAGCCGGTTGGCGACCACGACGAAGTCGGCCCGGCCGGAACTGCTACTGGGCTCGTCGCCCTTGCTCACCGGAAACCCTCCCGCCGTGCATCCACCTGTAGTTGCGAGGCTACTTAACAGAGCCCCTCACCGCGTGCTTCGTGTGGACCAAACACTCCCGCGTGTTTCGGTCCGGATGGGCCCTTCACTTCGTTTCCGCTGCGTCGCGCGGCAAATCGGCGGTCAGTCCAGGCGCCGTCTGGACGGGCGCAGCGGACCGGACAGCCTGGGCCCGGAGATCCGCCGCTCCAGTCTGCCGAGCCTGCTGCGCACCGGCTGCGCCAGGTACTCGCCGAGCACCACGCCGGCGCCGAGGGCGAGACCGGTCGCCACCGCGAGCATCAGCGTCGCGACGCCTGTCGGGCTGCTCAGCACCGACAGCTCGAACAGCCCGCGGTAGGTCGCCAGTCCGGGCAGCAGCGGGGACACCGCGGACACGGCGACGACCAGCGCGGGGATCTCGAAGTGACGGGCCACGATGCCGCCCACGAGACCGACGACCATGGTGGCCACGGCACCGGCCAGGACCGGGTTGACGTCCAGGAGGTCCGGGTTGATCAGCGTCGCGTGCACACCTGCCGCAACGCCACCGCCGATGCCGGCGATCAGCAGCGGGCGCGGCGGCGCGTAGCTGGCCAGGGCGAAGCACGCCGAGGTGGAGGCACCGGCGAGGATCTGCACCGGCAGCTGCAACGTCGTCGCCACCACCTGCGCGCGGCCCAGCGACTGCGGGTCCAGCCCCGCGACGGTGTCGCCCCCTATTCGCAGTCCGACGTAGAGGGCCAGGACGACGCCGGCGATCAGACCGGCGGTCATCATCGCCAGTTCGGCCATCCGGCCCGCCGCCGTGACGTTGTACCCGGTGATGGCGTCCTGCATGGAACCGACGACGGTCATCCCGGACAGCAGGACGATGATGCTCGCGGCGATCGCCAGAGAGGGATTGTGCAAGATCCCCACCGTGAAGGCGCCGAGCGCGAGGCTGGTGGCGACCGCACCACCGACCGCCTGCTGGAAGAAGAACGGCAGCGCGCGTCTGTTCAGCAACCGCCCGACGCGGTCGATCAGCGCCGTGGTTCCCGCGGCGACCAGCGGCAGGAACGGGTCGGTGGCACCGCCCAGCAGGACGGCCAGCGAGGCGGCCATCCCGGCCCAGGCCAAGGTGGCGACCCAGCGCGGGAACGGGTGCGTCGCGGTGGTGATCCGGTCCAGCTCCGCGTAGGCGTCGTTGGCGCTGATCTCGCCGCCGGTGATCCGCCGCAGCAGCTTCTCGACGTCGGCGAGCCGCGTGTAGTCGATGGAGCGGTTGCGGACCACGCGCAGCGAGGTGATCGGCGGCTGCTCGGTGCCCCGGTAGCAGGAGACGGTGATCGACGTGTAGATCACGTCGACCTCGCAGTGCGGCAGACCGTAGGCGCTGACCACGCCGATGATGGTCGCGGTGACGTCGGATGCGCCCGCACCGCTGGCCATCTGCACCTCACCGATGCGCAGGCCGAGGTCCAGGACCAGGTGAACGGTTGACTCGTCGGGCAGCGAAGGCCCGAAGACGACGTTGCGAGAGCCCGGGACGATCGTCTGCTCGGGGTCGCGCCGCCGCAGCACACCACGCGCGCGCTGCGTGATTCCCACCGCGGTCTTTCCTTCCTGCCGCGCCCCGCGAGCGGAGCGCCGCCGTGGCTGATCTTCCCCTCGGGCATCGCCTGTCATGAGCGGACCGTTGCACTCGGCATCTGTGGCTTCCATCACTGGTCGTCGACGCAAGCGCGGCCGCCTCCCGACCCGGCCGCAGCGGCGCTTACGATGTTCGCGCGCGCACCCTTCGCGCGTTGCCGCTGTAGCTCAGTTGGTAGAGCGCCCGCCTTGTAAGCGGATGGTCAGGGGTTCGAGTCCCCTCAGCGGCTCCAAGCGTACCTGACCAGGCTTTTTAACCGACCGGACATGGCTGTGTCCGTTCCGCCACAGCCATCGGGGTGAAATTTGGTCCCGGGACCAGGAAAAATGTAACGACGGGCCCGCACACTGCGATTACGAGTCGGTTTCGACGCGCCGAAGATCACTTCGACGCGGGCAGCTGGACATCGGCCGCCCTCCCGCTATACCGTTCCGGCGGATGTCGATCGTGAATTCTGGTGGGGTTTGCTCGTGCGCATTGTCGTTGACGATCTGACAGGTCCGGAGATCGAGGCTTTCCTGAACGGCCATCTCAGCGAGATGCGGGCCATCTCGCCTCCCGGGAGCACGCACGCCCTGGAGCTCAACTCCCTACGCCGACCTGGGGTTACGTTCTGGTCGGCGCGGGAGGACGACGCCGTGCTGGGCTGCGGAGCGATCAAAGAGATCGATCTTGAGCATGCCGAGATCAAATCAATGCGCACGGACCCCTGCCACAAGAATCGCGGAATCGCATCGCTATTGCTGAATCACATCATCAGCGAATCGAAACTCATGGGATATACCAGGCTCAGCCTGGAAACCGGCTCCGCGGACTTCTTCGAACCGGCGCGCAAGCTCTACCTCAAACACGGCTTCGACTACTGCGACCCCTTCGCCGAATACCGCAAGGATCCCAGCAGCGTGTTCATGACCCGGCAGCTGTGACCGCGCACGGGGAGTCCGCCGGCGGCCGGCGGCGCATCATGGGGTGATGGGCGGCGAGCTGACCCTCACCGACAAGCTGTTCCGCGTGGCCGTGTGGCTCAAGGGGCTGGATGCCGTGAGCCAGCTGGCCGGTGGCGCGCTGCTGATCTTCATCCCGCCGAGGGCGCTGACCTGGATCGCGCACGGAGTCGTGACCCGGGACCTGCTCGGCCCGCCGACCGGACCGCTGGCCGGCCACTTCGAGGAGGCCGTTCAGCACCTCGTCGGCGGCGGCCGCGCCTTCGTGATCGCCTACCTGCTGGTGCACGGGCTGATCAAGCTCGTCCTGGTCGTCGCACTGCTGCGGAAGGCGGTCCGCTGGTACCCGGCGGCGATCACCGCGCTGGGGCTGTTCGTGCTCTTCGAGCTGGTTCGCGGCGCGCAGACGCACTCGCTGCTGCTGCCGGTGCTGACCGCGCTGGACATCGCGATCATCGTCGTGGTGATCAAGGAATACCGCGAGATCCGGCGAAACACCGCCTGAACCAACGATCCCCGCGCACCTCCACCGCGCGAACCCGACCGGATTCCGGCGAGCGCCGGCCCGAATTCCGTTGGGAAATACGTGGAATTGCCACGACCGTTCGCTCCTCTCGCATTTCCCAGTGATTGGCGAGTTGTGCTCAAGCAATGGACAGCTTCACTCGGTGGAGTGAAGGTCGATTTCGGTCCTCGCCAATCCGCGAACCGAAGGAGACCAACGTGTCGCTCGTCCGCAACCTCGCCGGACTCGCCGGTGCCGTGATCGCCGGTGGCCTGCTGGCGGTCCCCGCTCAGGCAGACCCCACCCCGCAGGACGTCCAGCCGAACATCATCGATGGCCGCGAGGTGGACAGCGCACCCTGGGCGGCCCGGCTGTTCGTCGACGACCAGGAGACCTGCACCGCTTCGATCATCTCCTCGGAGTGGATCCTCACCGCCCAGCACTGCGTCGCCGACGCGGCCGACGGCAACGGCCTGAGCTTCAACATCGGCGATGTCGACCAGACCAAGGGTGAGCACGCCAACGCCATCCCCGGCGAGGTGCACATCCACGACACCGCCGACATCGCGCTGGTCAAGATCGACCACGCGGTGCAGACCGAGTACGCGCCGCTGGGCGACCCCGGCACGGTCAACCCCGGCGACACCGTCCAGACCTACGGCTGGGGTGCGACCTGCACCGACAAGCCCGAGATCGAGTGCCAGGCGCCGATCCTCAAGGTCGCCGACGTCAACGTGACCGGCGTCAACGGCGACTGCACGGACTACCGCGGCGGCCAGGCCGTCTGCGCCTCGCGCGGTGACGGCATCCCGGCCGGTGGCGACTCCGGCGGCCCGATGTTCGCAGGTGACAAGCAGGTCGGCGTGGCGTCGACCAGCGACCGCGAGTCCTCGACCGCCTACGTCAACGTGACCGAGTACCGCGACTGGATCTCGTCGCTGGCCGGCGTCTGATCGACTTTCCCCACGGGCCCTGCACGCAGGCACGGGGCCCACACCGAGCGGGCGCACTCGCCCGGGGCGTGCCAGCCCCGGCGGGTGCGCCCGCTTCCTTTTCCCGCCGCTTCCGGCACGTATTCGCAAGCCCGGAAGATTTCCTGCCACATGGTGGCGAATCAGTCCCGGTTTCTGCGTTTCCGCAGGTCAGGGTATGCTGGAAATTGTCCGGCAAATCTCACCGCCCGGGGGCTAGCACCGGCTCAGACGAAGGATCAACGTTTGTGTAGTGCTTCTCACGTGTAAAATTGCGTCTCTCCTGGTAGATGCCGGAAGAAAGGCGCGAGAACCTGACGCGTAACGGATGTTCTGTTAAGTTGGCAAAACATGACCGGCGATAAACCGAGCCATAAGCACGAAGATCGAAATGGCGGAAGCGGTTCAGCCGGACGGTTGGAGATCGACGCTCCGGTCGTCGCGGACGGCCCAGAGCTCTACCGGATCACTCGCGATTCGGCAGTGCTCGATGTGAACTCGTCCTACGCATACCTGTTGTGGTGCCGAGACTTCTCGCAGACCTCCGCGGTGGCGCGTGTCGACGGTGCGGTCGTGGGCTTCGTGACCGGATTCCTCCGGCCCGACGCCCCGGACACCCTCGTGGTGTGGCAGATCGCCGTCGATGCCTCCCAGCGCGGGGGTGGCGTGGCAGGAAAGCTGCTGAACCACCTGGTGGACCGCGTCGTGGGACGTGGGGCGCGTTTCCTGGAGACCACGATCACACCAGACAACTCCGCGTCGATCAAGCTCTTCAGCGCACTGGCGCGCGACCGTGCAGCAGAGATCAAGAGCAGCGAGTTGTTCACCGCTGATCTGTTCCCCGACTCGCACCTGGGGGAAGACCTGTACCGCATCGGGCCGTTCGACGCCGCCTGAACCAGCCAACCAAGTCTTAGCCGACCCTGAAGCGCCGGGCGCCCGCGCGCCGTCGGCCGAACGGAGGATCCGTGAACGACATCTTCGCCACCCTCGAATCGGAAGTCCGCAGCTACAGCAGAACGTGGCCGGCCACGTTCGACCGCGCGGTCGGTAGCTACCTCTACGGCGAGGACGGCACGCCCTACCTCGACTTCTTCGCCGGTGCCGGCGCCCTCAACTACGGGCACAACAACCCGGCCCTGAAGCAGAAGCTGCTCGACTACATCGCCCGCGACGGCGTGACCCACGGTCTCGACCAGGCCACCAAGGCCAAGGCCGAGTTCCTGGAGTCGTTCAACACGAACGTGCTGCAGCGGCGCGGTCTCAACTACAAGGTCCAGTTCCCCGGCCCGACGGGCACCAACTCGGTCGAGTCGGCCCTGAAGCTGGCCCGCAAGATCACCGGTCGCGAGTCGATCATCAGCTTCACCAACGCCTTCCACGGCATGACGCTGGGCTCGCTGTCGGTCACCGGCAACTCGATGAAGCGCGGTGGCGCGGGCATCCCGCTGGTGCACGCCACGCCGATGCCCTACGACGACTACTTCGACGGCCAGATCCCCGACTTCCTGTACTTCGAGCGGATGCTCGAGGACAGCGGTTCGGGCCTCAACGAGCCGGCCGCGGTCATCGTCGAGACGCTGCAGGGCGAGGGCGGCATCAACTCGTCCCGTCCGGAGTGGCTGCGCGGCCTCTACGACCTGTGCCAGAAGCACGGCATCCTGATGATCGTCGACGACGTGCAGATGGGGTGCGGCCGGACCGGCCCGTTCTTCTCCTTCGAGGAGGCCGGCATCCAGCCCGACATCGTCTGCCTGTCCAAGTCCATCGGCGGCTACGGCATGCCGCTGGCCCTGACGCTCATCAAGCCGGAGCACGACGTGTGGGAGCCCGGTGAGCACAACGGCACCTTCCGCGGCAACAACCCGGCGTTCGTGACGGCCTCCGAGGCGTTCCGCCTCTACTGGGCCGACGACGAGCTGGAGAAGTCGACCATCGCCAAGGGCGAGCGCGTCGGCCAGGTGCTCGACGAGATCGCCGCCCAGCACGAGGGCGCGGTCGCCAAGGGCCGCGGCCTGGCTCGTGGCCTCGGATTCGAGGACACCGACGTCGCGGGCAAGGTCTCCAAGGCCGCCTTCGACCGCAAGCTGCTGCTGGAGACCTCCGGCCCGTCCAGCGAGGTCATCAAGATCATGCCGCCGCTGACCATCTCCGATGAGGAGCTGGAGAAGGGCCTGGAGATCATCCGCGACTCCGTTAGGTCCGTTCTGGCCTGATTCGCCGCAGATCCCGCGGGGACGGGAGGGTGAAAATCGTCGTCGAGGCGCTGTCACCTCTCCCGCCCCCGGTAGGTCGTGCGGCAAGCTGCGTGTGGGCGCGTGCCCGCGCAGAGCACCATTGAAGAGATTCACAGGAGGCACACGTGATCGTCCGGCACCTCTCGGAGATCGATGACACCGACGCCGACATCAAGACGGAGAACTGGCGCAGCAAGCGCATCATCCTGGCCAAGGACAAGCTGGGCTTCTCGGTGCACGAGACCACGCTCTACGCCGGCACGGTGAACGACTTCTGGTACGCCAACCACATCGAGGCCGTGTTCATCACCGAAGGTGAGGGCGAGGTCGAGAACAAGGCGACCGGCGAGGTCCACCAGCTCAAGCCTGGTTCGATCTACGTCCTCAACGACGCCGACAAGCACCAGGTCCGCCCCAAGACGACCATGAAGACCGTGTGCGTGTTCAACCCGCCGGTCACCGGTCGCGAGGTGCACGACGAGAACGGCGTCTACCCGCTCATCGTCGAGGACGACGTCGCGAGCTGACGCTTTTAGGCTGCTGACGCGGCGGGTACCCGGAGACCGGGGACCCGCCGCGTTGTTTTTGTCGCCACCCGGGGGTTCCCACGCGTTGACTTGGGGGAACGTGCGCACCAGGTGTGCCGCTTCTTGCCGAGGAACCGAGAAAGGCGGGCGATGCCGAACGGCATCGAACCGCTCCGGCGGGAATTCGATAAGGAGGCGCAGCCCATGACCGTCGCTGATCTGAGCACCACGGACCGCTACCCGACCCGGGGCTCCGATCCGGCGCAGCTCGATCGGACCGATCCGACCGTCTGGCCCGGTGTTTCGACCGGCCCGGCCGGCCGCGAGGAGCTGGCCGCTCACGATGCCAAGGGCTTCCACGTCGTCGAGGGGCTGCTGTCCCCGGCGGAGGTGCAGTCCTACTGGCAGGAGTTGGAGCGGCTCACCAACGACGAGGAAGTGCGAGCGGACGAGCGCACCATCATCGAGCGCTCGTCGAACGAGGTCCGCTCCATCTTCGAAGTGCACGAGATCAGCGAGCTGATCGGAGCCCTCGCCCGGGAACCACGCGTCCTGGACCGCGCCCGGCAGATCCTGGGGTCTGACGTCTACGTGCACCAGAGCCGGATCAACTTCATGCCCGGGTACCGCGGAACCGGTTTCTACTGGCACTCGGACTTCGAGACGTGGCACGCGGAGGACGGCATGCCGGCCATGCGCGCGGTCAGCATCTCGATCGCGCTGACCGACAACTACCCGTTCAACGGCGGTCTGATGCTGATGCCGGGTGCGCATCGCACCTTCGTGTCCTGCGTGGGTGAGACCCCGGAGGAGAACTACAAGTCCTCGCTCAAGCAGCAGAGGGTCGGTGTCCCCGCCGAGGACGACATCACCAAGCTGGCCTACGAGCACGGGATCGAGCAGTTCACCGGCCAGGCGGGGTCCGCGCTGTGGTTCGACTCCAACTCCATGCACGGTTCGGGCAACAACATCACGCCCTACCCGCGGTCGAACATCTTCATCGTGTTCAACAGCGTGGAGAACGCCCTCGTCGCACCGTTCGCGGCCAAGTCCCCGCGCCCCCACCACGTGGCGGCCAGGACCTCGGCCCCGCTCCCGCGCTCATCACCCGAGCGGTGACGCGCACGCGGCAACGCCCAGTTTTAGTCCAAACTGAGGACCATCAGTGCCCGAAATGTCCACTCAGTTAGGACTAAAACTGGGCCCTGCCGAGGACTTCCGCACTCCGCGCGACCTCCCAGTCAGCGTTGATCAGGGGTTTCCCATCACGTTGTGAAGAACAGAATGGGCGTACTCCTTTTTTCGCAGGAGTCGATCGGCTAGCCTCTCATTGCGCACTGCGACCTCTCTTCGACAGTCCGTAGTCGGGCTGGCGCGGTGCGCCGCCGGAGGGCGACAACGCAAGAAGAGGGCGGGCGAAGCTGCCACTCCGCCCGCCCGACAAGGGGATCAGCTGTGGTCGTCAGAATTCGTGATGATCAACCACAGCGAGACCCGCAGCATCAGCAGCAGAAGCGCCCGGGCCGTTCCGCGACTCGGGCGCTTCGCCGCACCCTGCCGACGGTTCCGGTGCCGCTTCCCACGCTGATTTCGTCCCACCTGTCCGACTCCTTCCTATCGATGAAGCGCGCTCGACTTCGACTTCGAGCACATCCGGCCTCGGGACCGGAAATCGACGGGATCGAATCCCGCCGAGACTCGGCGAAGGAGCTCGCACAGGCGGATCTCACGCGGTCATTCCCCAGCTTCTGCATCCCTACCGTTACCGGTTTTGGATATCCGACACCTTAACCACAGCGCGTAGTCGACGCTAGTACCAGGGGGCGGCTATCGGCGAAATTTCGAGCGCGAACATCACTGAACGTTGAGGGAAACCGGCCGAAGAGCATGTTTCACCCCCCATCTTTCATTCGTTCGGAGCATCCGTCGCTCATGACGAAGCCTGCTGAACCAAGCTCCCCGTCGCGCAGATTCACGCCCAGAAACCGCGCGAGCGGGCACAACGAAAACCCATCCCGGAAAAACCGCAGAGCACAGGGCTGAAGAATCGCCGCGGGCGGACGAAAAGGCCAGATTCGACCTTTTGATCCAGCGCTTTGGAGCGGCCCTTGGTCAAGAGATGATCTTGCGCTTTCGTTTGACGCTTCGGTAAGTACAAATGCACGTGAAACATTCTCATTATCAGCGAATTCGCCGGCCTTCCCTCACCTCACGGGGTGGGCGGCCAGCACTCTGCCGACCTGCGCCGCTGCTTGCGGGGTGAGGAGGGGGTATCTGCCTCCTGCTACGAAGCGCTCGGAGAGCTCGAAGGTGACGACGTCGCCTTCTGCCAGGAAGTTCGCCGCTGCTTCGGGATTCGTCGCGACGTTGCCCGGGTGCGTGATGGCGATGTCGGTGTAGGTCGCTGCCAGGTACGGGCTGGCGAACTGGGAGAAGGAGTCGCCGACCATGCGCACCGGATTCGTGATCATCCCGGGCTTGGGCGAGGACTTCAGGTGCAGCGGCTCGTGGAAGTCGCTGGGTTTGAACTGGGTGTTGTCCGCTCCCCCGTCCGGTGCCAGCGCGTAGGCCTGGATCGGCACCGTGCGGTCCTGTCCGAGCAGGTCCGGGATGTCGGCGCTGTGCGGGTACTGCCGCGACGGCGTCATCTTCCAGGTCCGGCTGATCCCGGGCGAGAGCCGTTCGGCGAGCTGGTACACCATCGTCGCGCCGCCCTCGTGGGTCCAGTGCGTGTCGATGTCGTGGTAGATCGGGTGCCCGTTGCGCTCGGCGGCCTGCCGCAGCGGAGCACGCAGATCAACGGCACCGGTCGCCTTCGGAACCTTCCGCCAGAACTCCTCCCGCGCGGCAACCGAGCAGTCCTCGCCCGGGTAGTTCTCCGGCAGGTGCTCGGGGTACACCGTGGACTTGTCGGGCGCGATGACCAGCTGGAACTTCCGCCCTGACGCCTCGACCGCCTTCCGCCAGGCCTTCAGCCCTGCGACGACCTCGTCGATCGAGCGGGACGGAACGCAGCGGTAGGACACGTCGTGCCCCAGGTACAACCACCCGTCCCGGCCCTCGATGACCGGCGGGAACACGCTCTCGTCGATCGGCGGTTTCGCGTCCACCTGGCCGGCGCCCACCGGCGAGCTGTGCGAACCACCGGCCAGCGGAGCCTGCTCGCCGAACACTCCCCTGCTGATGCCGCTGACCCCTTGCACCGCGGCCTTGCGGAACGGCAGGTGATCGGTGGCCCACCCGTTCAACCCGGTGAAGAAGCCGAATCCCTGCGCGACGCTGGGGAATTCGGCCAGCGGCCGGTTCTCCAGCTGCTCCGGGCGCGCGCCGAACAACCAGCTGCTCAGCGGAGCGCTGAAGAACGCCAGCGCGCAGATCAACGCCACCAGCTGACGCCTGCCGTGCCGGGGCCGGTGCAGCGGGTGCTCCCGCGGCAACCAGGCCTCGTGCACCGGCGGCAGCTCAGGAGTTCTCACGTCGCTCGCACCCCCATCAGAACTGGTAGTACAGGAACGGGCTGAAGGTGCCGGTGGCCACCAGCAGGCCCGAGTAGCCCAGGCCCGCCGTCAGGACCGCCGCGCGCACCGCGTAGGCCTCGCGGGTGCGGACCGCCTCCAGGAACGGGCCGGTGCCCGAACCCGCGGGCAGCAGCACCACGATCAGCGCGACGAGCAGGAAGAACAGGCGCTGGTGGGTCACCGAGGCCGCGACGATGTCGGAGAGACCCGAGAAGTCCGGGACCACCATGTGCCCGAGCATCACCAGAGCGCTGCCCAAGTCCGGTGCTCGGAAGAACACCCAGCCGACCAGCACCAGCAGCATCGTCGAAGCCCGCCGCGCCCCCCGGAACCGCCGGTCCGAGGGCGCCGTCGCCCAGCCGAACCGGCGTTCCAGCACCAGCAGCGCGCCGTGGAACAGCCCCCACACCAGGTAGGTCCACGCCGCGCCGTGCCAGAAACCGGTGAGCACGAAGATGATCGTCAGGTTCCGGTAGGTCTTCGCGGTACCCAGCCGGTTGCCGCCGAGCGGGATGTAGACGTAGTCGCGGAACCAGCGGGACAGCGACATGTGCCAGCGCCGCCAGAACTCGGTGATCGTCACCGACGAGTACGGGCGGGCGAAGTTCTCCGGCAGCCGGAACCCGAGCATCCGCCCCAGCCCGATGGCCATGTCCGAGTAGCCGGAGAAGTCGAAGTACAGCTGCATCGTGTAGCCGATCGCGCCCAGCCAGGCGATCGCGAACGTCATGTCCTGGGCGGGAGTCGCGAAGCAGGCGTCGACCATCGGTGCCAGCGTGTCGGCGATGACGACCTTCTTCGTCAAACCCCAGGCGAACCGCGGGAATCCGGCGGCGATGTCGTCCAGCCGGTGCGTGCGGCGCTGCGGCAGCTGGTCGGCGATCTCCCGGAAGCGCACGATCGGTCCCGCCACCAGCTGCGGGAACATCGCGATGTAGGTGATGAACGAGACCGGGTCGCGCAGCGCGGGCCGCTCGCCCCGGTAGATGTCCACCACGTAGGAGATGTGGTGGAACGTGTAGAAGGAGATCCCGATCGGCAGCGCCAGCTGCAGCACCGGGTAGTCACCGCCGAACCAGCCCGCCAGCACCGCCAGCTGCTCGGTGGCGAAACCCGCGTACTTCCAGATCAGCAGGATCGTCAGGTCGAACGCGATCACGCCGACCAGCAACCACTTCCGGCGCTCTCGCTGCCCGGGCCACTCGGCGCCCGGTTCCAGGCGCAGGCCGACCAGGAAGTTCACCGCGATGCAGGCGAGCAGCAGCAGCGTCGTGCCGCCCGCGCCGCTGGCGTAGAACACGAGACTGGCGATCGCGACGACCACGTTGCGCCCGCTCCGGGGTGCCACCAGCACGACCGCGAGCACGGCCGGCAGGAAGTACCAGAGGAAGAGCGGCGAAGCGAACGACATCGAAGGGCCTCGGTTGCGGGAGGCCCACGCCTCCTCGGTCGGTTACCGGAGAAGGAGCCTAACCGAGTCGACGTGCTCGCCGGCCTGGAAGACCAGGATTGCGACCGACATGACGGACCGCCCGCGCGAGACGGGTGCTGCGGGGCCGGCGACGACCGCCGACCCCCACCAGGCTCATCGGATCCGGCGGCGCCGGGCGACCTCCGAGAGCACGACACCGGCCGCGACCGAGGCGTTGAGCGACTCGACGTCGGTGGACATCGGGATCGACACCGTCTGGTCGCACGTCTCGCGCACCAGGCGGGACAGACCCCGGCCCTCCGAGCCGACGACGACCACCAGCGGGCCCGTCGCCAGTTCCAGCTCATCGGAGGTGATGTCGGAGTCGGCGTCGAGACCGATGACCATCAGCCCGGCCTGCTTGTAGTCCTTGAGCGTGCGCGTGAGGTTGACGGCCTTGGCCACCGGCAGCTTCGCCGCCGTGCCCGCGCTGGTCCGCCACGCCACGGCCGTGATGCCCGCGCTGCGCCGCTGCGGCACGACCACGCCGTGCGCGCCGAACGCCGCGGCGGAACGGATCACCGCACCCAGGTTGCGCGGGTCGGTCACCCCGTCCAGCGCCACGATCAGCGGCGGCAGGCCGGTGTCCTGCGCGGCCGTCAGCACCTCGTCGGGGTGCGCGTACTCGTACGGCGGGACTTGCAGGGCCAGGCCCTGGTGCATCGCGTTGTTGGTCAGCCGGTCGAGCTCGGTGCGGGGCACGTCGAGGACCGGGATGCCCCGGTTCCCGGCCTCGCGAACGGCCTCGGTGACCCGGTCGTCGACGTCGATGCCCTGCGCCACGTACATGCCGGTCGCGGGGACGCCCGCGCGGACGCACTCGACCACCGGGTTGCGCCCGGCGACGAGCTCAGGAGCGTTCTCGGCGGCCGCCTGGCGCTTGGCGCGCTGCTGGTCGGCCTTGGCGCGCTGGTCGGCGCGCTGCTTCGCCGGGTGCGTGACGCGGTCCTCCGCCTTCGGCGTCGGGCCCTTGCCCTTGAGACCGCGGCGTCGCTGCCCGCCGGAACCGACGACCATGCCCTTCTTGTTGGTCTTGCGCACACCACCGCGGCGCTTGTCGTTGCCGGCCACGAGTTACCCGTCTTTCAATGTCCACGTCGGACCGTCGGGGGTGTCCTCGACGGCGATCCCGCCCTCCTGCAGCCGGTCTCGCAGCAGGTCGGCGGTGGCGAAGTCGCGCTCGGCACGCGCCTTCTGGCGCTGCTCGAGCACCAGCTGCACGGTCTCGCCGAGCGCGTCGTGCGCGCGGTTGCCGCCGTCCTCGGCCCACTGCGGCGACAGCGGGTCCAGACCGAGCACGGCGGTCATCGCGCGCACCGAGGACGCGGCGACGCGGGCCGCCTCGTCCTCGCCGCGGTCGAGCGCGGCGTTGCCCTCGCGGACCGCCGCGTGCACGGCGGCCGTCGCCTGCGGCGTGCCCAGGTCGTCGTCGAGGGCCTTGGCGAAGTCCTCCGACAGCTCTCCCGGCTCGACCGAGCCGGTGCGGTCGGCGACCTTGCGGACGAAGTTCTCGATCCGGCCGAACGCCGACGCCGCCTCGGACAGGCCCGCCTCGGAGAACTCGATCGTCGAGCGGTAGTGCGGGGTGACCAGGTAGTAGCGCAGCTCGACCGCGCGGGCGCGCTCCAGCACCGCGGGAATGGACAGCACGTTGCCGAGCGACTTCGACATCTTCTCGCCGCTCATGGTGACCCACGCGTTGTGCATCCAGTACTGCGCGAACCCGTCACCGGCCGCGTTGGACTGCGCCAGCTCGTTCTCGTGGTGCGGGAACACCAGGTCCAGGCCGCCGCCGTGGATGTCGAACTCGCCGCCCAGGTAGAACGTCGCCATCGCCGAGCACTCCAGGTGCCAGCCCGGACGCCCGTGACCCCACGGCGTCGGCCAGCTCGGCTCGCCCGGCTTCGCGCCCTTCCAGAGCGTGAAGTCGCGCGGATCGCGCTTGCCGGACGCCACCGACTCGCCCTGCTGCACCTCGTCGAGGCGCTGCCCGGACAGCCGGCCGTAGTCGTCGCCGTAGGAGGCGACGTCGAAGTACACGTCGCCGCCGGAGGGGTAGGCGTGGCCCTTGTCGATCAGTCGCTGGATCAGGTCGATCATCTGCGTGACGTGACCGGTGGCGCGAGGCAGCACCGACGGCGGGAGGCAGCCCAGCCGGTCGTAGGCGGACTCGAAGGCGCGCTCGTGCGTGGCCGCCCACTCCCACCACGGGCGACCGGCGTCCGCCGCCTTGGTGATGATCTTGTCGTCGATGTCGGTGACGTTGCGCACAAGGCGCACGTCGTAGCCCGAGCGCTGCAGCCAGCGCCGGAGCACGTCGAAGTTCAGCCCGCTGCGGACGTGACCGACGTGCGGAACGCCCTGCACGGTGGCACCACAGACATAGATCGACGCCACTCCGTCGCAGCGCGGGTGGAACTCGCGCGTCGTGCGGGTCGCTGTGTCATGTAGGTGCAGGCTCACGCCCCCGATGGTACGGGGCAGCCCTCCGCGGTAATCACGACAGGCCGGTTGTCGTCAAGGGTGATCCGGAAAGCGGGATCGTCACCGCAGGAGATCGCCCACCGCGTCGATCAGGCCCGTCGGCCGCTCCGCGGTGGGCGCGGGGTCGACGATCGCGACCTGGCATCCCACACCAGCGGCGCCGCCGTCGGCCTCCTCGCTGTCGCCGACCATCAGGGCCTCCTCCGGTGCGACGCCGAGACGTTCGCAGGCCCGCAGGAAGATCTTCGGATCGGGCTTGATCACCTCTTCGAGGTAGGACAGCAGGAATTCGTCGACGTGCCCGCTGATCTCCAACCGGTCGAAGGCCGGGCGGATGTCGAAGGCGATGTTGCTGATCACGCCGACCTTCAGGCCCTGCTCGGGCAGCCTGCGCAACACCTCGGCGGCGTCCGGGTACGGGGTCCACTGGTGGGGGTCGATCATCCGCTCGTAGAGCCGCTCGGCCTGCGGGACCGGAACTCCGGAGCTGCGCAGCACCTCGACGTAGACCTTGCGGTGCAGTTCGGGATCGAGGTCGCGGTTCTCCCACGCCTCGATGAACTCGTCGCCGAGCTCGGCGATCCGGCCGGTGGGCGCCGTCATCCGGCGCATCAGCTCGGCCTGCGCCGAGAGGTCGAACGGACTGCCGTCGGCGTCGGTGAGGTCGGCGTACCAGGACGGGTTCTCTTCCAGGCGGAACAACGTGCCGGAGAAGTCGAAGATCACCGCTCGCAGAGTCACACCGGTCACGGTATGCGGGCTCGGCGAACCCGACATGAACATGCGGCCAAGCTCACGACCGCGAACAACGATTTCCCCCGTTCGCCGAGCAGCACCCGGCCAGGTCCCAGTTTTAGTCATAACTGAGCCGACATTTCGGGCACCGAAGGTCCTCGGTTATGACTAAAACTGGGACCTGGTGCCTAGACCTGGCCGCAGCGGAAAGGGGGTTCCGGATGGTGGAACGATCGGGTCGGGTCGTTCTTCATCGGGAGCACTATGGCCGCGATGCTCGCCGAGGCGCTCAGCCACAGCAGCACGACCGCCAGCGCCAGGTCGAGCTCGTCGTCCAGCGACCAGAGCACGACCGACACCGGCCACATCACCAAGGGCTGCGCAACGAGCAGCCGACGCACCCACCGGTACCGCTCGATCAACATGCTTCGAGCATCGCGCGCGAAGACCCCATATCAGAAGGGTGCGAGCCCTGAGTTTTCCCCGACTCCAACTACCCGACACACCCGGGTACCTGCTCGTTACTCAGCGGAAAACCAGAGCCGTCGCCACCGACGCGACGCCCTCGCCACGCCCGGTCAGACCGAGCCCGTCGGAAGTCGTACCGGACACCGAGACCGGTGCGCCGATCGCCTCCGACAGCACCCGCTGCGCCTCCTCGCGACGCTTGCCGATGCGTGGGGCGTTCCCGATCACCTGCACCGCGGCGTTGCCGATCGCGTACCCGGCGGATTCGATCCGCGCGCGGACCTCCGCCAGCAGCTCCGCGCCGTGCGCGCCGGCCCACCGGTCGTCGCCGGTGCCGAACACCGCGCCCAGATCGCCCAGCCCCGCCGCCGACAACAACGCGTCGCACAAGGCGTGCGAGGCGACGTCGCCATCGGAGTGGCCGGCGCACCCGTCAGCACCCGGCCACTGCAGTCCGGCGATCCAGCAGTCGCGGCCGGCCTCGACCGGATGCACGTCGACACCTTGCCCGACGAAGGGCAGACGATCAGTCACTCGGGGGAACGCTCCTCAGCGGCCAGCACGGCCTCGGCGACCGCGAGGTCGAAGGCGGTCGTGATCTTCAGGGCGTTCGGGTGTCCGTCCACGGTGTGCACCTTGCCGCCGAGACGCTCGACCAGTCCCGCATCGTCGGTGGCGATGTCGCCCGCGACGGCGTAGGCCTGCCGCAGCACGTCGATGTTGAAGCCCTGGGGGGTCTGCACCGCTCGCAGCGGTGCGCGGTCGACGGTCTCCACGACCGTGCCCGACTCGTCGACCTTCTTGATCGTGTCCGCCACCGGGAGGACCGGGACCACGGCGGGCGCACCGGATTCCACGGCGGACACGACATCGCGGATCACGGTCGCCGGGGTGAAGCAGCGGGCGGCGTCGTGCACCAGCACGACCCGCGCATCAGGGGCGACCTCGTCGACGGCGCCCAGCGCCAGGCGCACCGAGTCGGTTCGCTCGGCGCCACCCGGCACCACGTGCGCGTTCGGCAGCGTGGCGAGCTCGGCCGCCACGACCTCGACCTGGTCGGATGGCGACGCCACCACGACGTGCTGCACGCAGCCCGAGTCCAGCAGACCCCGGACCGCGCGCAGCAGTAACGACTCACCTCTCACCGGAACCAGCGCCTTGGGAGTGCCCAACCCCAGGCGCACCCCGCGACCAGCTGCGGGGACCAGCGCGACAACGCTCACGCTCTAGCCGTTCCCGATGATCAAACCGCGGCGGCGAGGACTTCGTCCAGCAGCGTTTCCGCCTTGCCCTCGTCCGTTCCTTCCGCCAGCGCCAACTCGCTGACCAGGATCTGACGGGCTTTCGCCAGCATTCGCTTCTCGCCTGCGGACAGGCCACGATCCTTCTCGCGTCGCCAGAGGTCGCGCACCACTTCGGCCACCTTGTTCACATCGCCCGAGGCGAGCTTCTCCAGGTTGGCCTTGTACCGACGAGACCAGTTCGTGGGCTCTTCGGTGTGCGGGGCTCGCAGCACGTCGAAGACTCGATCCAGACCCTCTTGCCCGACGACGTCCCGAACACCGACAATCTCGGCGTTGTCCGCGGGAACGCGCACCGTCAGGTCACCCTGCGCGACCTTGAGGACGAGGTACTGCTTCTCCTCGCCCTTGATCACACGAGTCTCGATTGCTTCGATGAGCGCGGCACCGTGGTGCGGGTAGACGACGGTCTCTCCGACCTTGAAAACCATGTGTCCTCTGCCCCTTTCGCTACCCCCACTTTACCACGTAGGGCAACCGGGCTTCGACCACCTCGCCATCCGTATTCGCAGGTCAGAGCGTGGGCAGGACTTGACAAGATGCGCTCCGACGTGCAAGGCAGCCCCCTTCGGCCCTGTGAAACCATCCACTATGGACCGTCCGGACGGGTGGTCTCCGGGGCCTGTCGGAGCGTCGCGATACGTAGTTCGGCAAGCCCCTGCACGACCTCCGGCGGAGGGGGATTAAGCTCCACGTGGTTGTCCGGCAATCAGGAAGGGACGCTGCAACCGTGAGCCGCCCTCAGCACCTCAAGGCCGTCCGCCTGCGGTTGATCCCGGCCGCACTCGGACTCGGCGCCGTCGTCGCCCTCGGAGGCTGCAGCGCTGGTCAGGTCACCGAGACCGACACCCAGGTCGCCGCAGTCAACGGCGCCAGCGGTGACGCGAAGCAGGTCGCCGTCCGCAACGCCACGCTCGCGTTCCCGACCGAGGCCGCGTTCTACCGCGCCGGCTCGTCGGCACCGCTGGAGCTGGTCCTGAGCAACGAAGGACCGGACGACAAGCTCGTGCAGGTCTCCAGCCCCTACGCGGCATCCGCGCAGGTCAGCGGCATCTCCGAGCTGCCGAGCGGCACCGCGCTGCACGCGACCGGCCCGTCCGCGAAGCCCGCGAGCGCCGACCAGCGCACGGTGCAGATCACGCTGAACGGGCTCAAGCAGGACATCACGCCCGGTGTGACCGTGCCGGTGACCTTCACGTTCGCCAAGGCCGGTCAGATCACGGTGCAGGTCCCGATCGGCGAGGACCACAACCCGCGCCCCGAGCACGGCAGCCCCGTTCCCGGCGGCCACGCCGGCGGCGGTCACTGAGCCGAAGCGTTCCGAAGAAGCCCGGAGCGGTCCACGGACCCTCCGGGCTTCTTCGCGTCGGCACCCGGATCCAGGCGGCCCAGGAGGGTGTTCTTCGAGGTCGAAGGGCAGTCGCGACGTCGCACATCTCGCGTTGGCGAGTTGGTCGGCGTGATCGTCAGAGCGGGCGGATAGCCTCGCCCCCGTGCCGCCCAAGACCAAAACCTCGCGCCCCGCCTACCGCTGCGCCGACTGCGGCCACGAGGTCGCCAAATGGGTCGGCCGCTGTCCCGGATGCCAGGCCTGGGGAACGATCGAGGAATCCGCCCCGGCCCGACCCGCGCTGGCGAAGGTCTCGGCCGGAGCGCCGAGCACCCCGGCGCGGCCCATCGCCGAGGTGGACCTGGACTCCGCGAGGTCGGTCTCGACCGGGATCGGCGAGCTGGACCGCGTGCTGGGCGGCGGGATCGTGCCCGGCGCCGTGGTGCTGCTCGCGGGCGAGCCGGGTGTGGGCAAGAGCACACTTCTGCTGGAGGTCGCGCACCGGTGGGCCTCCGGTGCCTCGCCGGGAGCGTCCTTGTACGTCACGGGTGAGGAATCCGCAGGTCAGGTGCGGCTCCGGGCCGAGCGGACCGACTCGGTGCACCCCGAGCTGTTCCTGGGTGCCGAGAGCGACCTCTCCGCGGTGCTGGGGCACGTCGACGCGGTCAAGCCCGGCCTGCTGATCGTCGATTCCGTCCAGACCGTCCAGTCGCCCGACGCCGACGGCAGCCCGGGTGGCGTGACGCAGGTGCGCGCGGTGACCACGGCGCTGGTGGCGCTGGCCAAGGAGCGCGGCCTGCCGGTCGTCCTGGTCGGGCACGTCACCAAGGACGGCGCGGTCGCCGGGCCTCGCGTGCTGGAGCACCTGGTGGACGTGGTGCTCCAGTTCGAGGGCGACCGGCACTCCTCGCTGCGGATGCTGCGCGGCGTGAAGAACCGCTTCGGCCCCTCCGACGAGGTCGGCTGCTTCGAGCAGCGCGACGACGGGATCGCCGAGGTCCTCGACCCCTCCGGACTGTTCATCAACCGCCAGGAAGCGGCCGTGGACGGCACGGCGGTGACCGTGATGGTCGAGGGAAAGCGGCCGCTGCTGGTGGAGATCCAGGCACTGCTGATGAAGACCGAGATGGCGATGCCGCGCCGGTCGGTGAGCGGCCTGGACTCGGCGCGGGTTTCGATGATGCTGGCCGTGCTGGGCAAGCACGGGCACATCCCGACGGGATCGCACGACGTGTTCGCCGCGACGGTCGGCGGCACCAAGATCGGCGAGCCGGCCGCCGACCTGGCGATCGCGATGGCCGTCGCCTCCTCGCAGACCGGTCGCCCGCTGCCGCCGAACCTCGTGGTGATCGGTGAAGTCGGGCTGGCGGGCGAGATCCGCAGGGTCAACGGCGTGGGACGGCGGCTGGCCGAAGCCGCGCGGCTCGGTTTCGACCGCGCGCTGGTCCCGCCGGATCCGGGCCCGCTGCCCAAGGGAATCAAGGTCACCGAGGTCGCGACCATCAAGGACGCGCTGAAGATGGTGCGCCGCCGCAAGCAGGACTCGGAGTGATCCCGGTGGCTAGGAGACGACGCTGAACGGCACGGGTGCGCTGGTGAGCGAGGTGAGCCGGGCGATCGCCTGGTAGTCGCCGGGCGGCACTCGGTTCTGCCCGGCCGCGCAGCCCGGTGAGGAGGCCAGACCCGGCCACAGCACGTCGTTGCGGACGGGCTTGCCCGGTTCCAGGACGGGGTGCTCGTTGGTCGATTCCGCGTAGCAGTCGTTGCTGGACCACACGTGGCGCCCGGCCGGTGTCGTCACCTCGATCTCGCGGAGCATCCGGTTGAGGTCGCGCAGGCAGGGGCGCGGGCTGGTGTTGGTGACCTCGATGGCGAGTCCGATCGGCTCGCCCGCCCGGAACTGCCGCTGGCCCGCCTCGGCGACGACGCGCATCGCCTCGTCCGGGCAGGCCTGCGGCGTGTTGTCCGCCGCCACCGCCACCGGAGGGCCGGGCGGACCGGCTGCCTGCTGCGTCGCCGCGGGCTCTCCCGAACCGACGATCAGAGCGACCACGCCCCACCCGAGCAGCGCCACCAGTAACAGGGCTCCCGAGATCGCCACGGCACGGCGACGCCAGTACACCGCGGGGGGCAACGGTCCGTTCGGATCAAGCACGAGCTGACCGTAACTCGTCGACTAAGCTGAATGGACCTCTCGTTGATCGCCCGATGGGGCGTATCCGTCACTGCGGACGGTGATCACCGGCCTTCTTTCAGGCGATCACCGGCCGCCTGGCACTATCTGCAGACGCCATGAACAGTCCCACCACCGAAGCCGTCGACCGGCTCGACCTCGATGCCCTGACCGACTGGTTCACCACCACCGCCCGCCCGCTGCCCTGGCGGTCCGCGGGCGTCACCGGCTGGGGTGTGCTGGTCAGCGAGACGATGCTGCAGCAGACGCCGGTGAACCGGGTGCAGCCGATCTGGGAGGAGTGGATGCGCCGCTGGCCGCGTCCTTCCGACCTCGCCGCCGAGCCGCAGGGCGAAGTGCTCCGCGCGTGGGGCAAGCTCGGCTACCCGCGTCGCGCGCTGCGCCTGCACGAGGCCGCCGCGACGATCGCCGGCGAGCACGGCGACGTCGTGCCCTCCGATGTGGACACCCTGCTCGCGTTGCCCGGCATCGGCGCCTACACGGCGCGGGCGGTGGCCGCCTTCGCCTACGGCAAGCGCGCACCGGTCGTCGACACCAACGTCCGGCGGGTCGTGGCGCGTGCGGTGCACGGCGCCGGTGACGCGGGCCCGCCGTCGACCAATCGCGATCTGGCCGATGTGGACGCCCTGCTGCCGGCGGAGGACGCGCCCGCGGCGCGGCTTTCGGCCGCGTTGATGGAGCTCGGGCAGGTCGTGTGCACGGTGCGGTCACAGGCCTGCGAGAGGTGCCCGATCGCGGCCGACTGCGCCTGGCAGCACAACGGCCGCCCGGCCTACGCGGGCCCACCGAAGAAGGTGCAGAAGTTCGCGGGCACCGACCGGCAGGTGCGCGGCCGACTGCTGGACGTGCTGCGGGGTTCGACCGGCCCGGTCACCCGCGAACAGCTGGACGCGGCGTGGAACGAGGCCGGTCAACGTGATCGCTGCCTGGACTCCCTGCTGGTGGACGGCCTGGTCGAGCAGACCGACGACGGCCGCTTCGCGCTCCCCGGAGAGCGCTGATGGCCGACGCGCTGGTGTTCCACTTCGACGACGGGACCGAGCGCCAGATCCGCGACCTGTGGAAACGGCTCGACGAAGCCGGAATCCCCGGCGCGGGCACCCGCCCCGGGGTGACGCTGGCCGCCGCGGGCAGCATCCCTCCCGCGGCGCGCAAGGCGCTTCGCGGTGAGCTGGAACTGCTGTCGGTGCCGGACCTCTGGTTGCACATCCTGGGCACGCTGCCCGGTGAGGAACGACCGCTGCTGCTGTCCGCCGTCGTGGACACCGAACTGCTGGCGGTGCACTCCGCGGTGCACGACGTGCTGGCGGGCAAGGTGAAAAACCCGTCCGCCTACTACTTCCCGGGTGCCTGGATCCCGTGCTGCGTTCTCGCCAGGGGGCTCGACACCGATCAGCTGGCCACCGCGTTCGGCGCTCTGCTCCCGTCCGAACCCGTGCGGGCCGCGGTGCGCGACATCGCGGTCCTCGACACCCGCACCGGCGAATCCGACACCCTCCTGAAGGTCAAGTGAGCGCCACCGGGTGATCTCCCGAACGAGATCACCACGATCTTCCAGCTGAAGTTGCCGACCTTGGTGTGAACGGCCACTTTGGACGTGCAGGACCTCCACTACTTCAGGAGGAGAGTTCATGTACGTCCTCGGCGCTGGAATCCTCGCGCACGGGATCGCCGCGAGAGGACCGGACGGCGTGGTGTTCGCCAACCTGGATCTCCGCGTCGAACCCGGTTCGCTGACCGTGGTGACCGGGCCGAGCGGTTCCGGACGCACGTCGCTGCTGCTGACGCTGTGCGGTCGGCTGCGGATCATCACCGGCGAGCTGGAGGTCGACGGATTCCCGCTGCCGCGCAAGGCCCGCAAGGTGCGCTCGCTGATCCGCCCCGCCCGGCTGCGCCCGGGCTGCGAGCTGGAGGAGCGGCACCTGGTCCGGGAGGCGATGACCGAGCGCAGGCTGATCAGCGGCACCAACAAGGCTTCCCTGGAACTGGGCCTGGAGCTCGTCGGGCTCGAACTGGACCGGTCGCTGATGGTCTGCGAGCTGCCGCCGGAGGAGAAGCTGCTGCTGGCGGTAGCCCTGGCCGCCGCCCCGGCGCCGGCCGGGATCGTGGTGGACGACGTCGACGCCGGGCTCACCCAGTCCGGCCGGGCGCGGGTGTGGGCCGCGTTGCGCGAGGTCACGCGGATCGGGATGACGGTGATCGCCAGCTCCACCGACCGGCCCTCCGGAGACGTCAACGTGGTGCGCCTGCCCGCGGGCCGGTACTACGACCCGACCGCTGAGATCGGGCTGCCCGCAAAGGCCGCCGGGTGAAGGCCGTTCGCCTCGCCTGGCTGGAACTGCGACGCTTCCGCGGCCCGCTGCTCCGGCTGGTCCCGCTGGTCCTGATCCTCGTGCCGCTGCTGTACGGGGCGCTGTACCTGTGGTCGAACTGGGACCCCTACGGCAAGCTCAACCGGGTCCCGGTGGCGGTGGTCAACAACGACCGCGCGGTGGACCGCAACGGCGAGCACCTCGACGCGGGCGTGCAGTTCATCAAGCAGCTCAAGGTCAACGACGTCTTCGACTGGCGGTTCGTCCGCGGCACCGACGCGCGGCGCGGGCTCGCCGAAGGGCACTACTACTTCGTGATCGAGGTCCCGGACGACTTCAGCGCCAAGCTCGCCGCGGCCGCCGACGGGAATCCGCAGCGCGCGGCCGTGCGGCTGACCAAGAACGACGCCAACGGCTTCATCGCCGGCATCATGGCCGACACGGTCAAGACGGAGCTGCAGAACCAGATCAACGCCGCCGCCCACGCCAGCTACGCCCGCGCGCTCTACGGCGAGCTCGGGCACATGCGCGAGAAGCTGCAGGCCGCCTCCGAGGCGTCCAAGAAGCTCGTCGACGGCACCGAGCTGAGCAAGCAGGGAACGACCGCGCTGACCCGCGGGCTCGGCGGGGTGCGGGACGGCACCGGCCTGGTCTCGAACGGTGTGCGGGACATCTCGAAGGCGACGGGACAGCTGGACCGGCAGCTGAGCAGCGTCGCCGACTTCACCGCGGAACAGCTGCCCGGCGCGGTCAACTCGCTGGTCAACGCCAGCGGGGTCGCGGTCAGCGGGCTGACCTCGATCTCCACGGCGACCGGGATGCTGGAGCAGCAGGCCGCCGACGGGCTCGCCGCGGTGCAGGGTCTCGGTTCCTCGCATCCGTCGCTGCGCGGAGACCCCGCGTACGAGCAGGCCCTGGACACCTCCCGCCGACTCGCGGCCGGCGCGTCGGCGGCCGACTCGCGGGCGCGCGAGGCGCTGCGCACCGCGGAGGAGGCCAGCCGCCGAGCGCGGGCGCTGCAGAGCAGCATGGGGCCGCTGCAGGAGCGGGTCCGGTCGATCACCGAGCCGGTGGACACGCTGCACTCGGGGACGACCGAGGTGGCGGCGGGTTCCCAGGGGATCACCGGCGGGCTGAACTCGCTGCTGGCGGGCGGCAACGTGCTGCAGACCGGGGCGGGACAGCTCAACGACGGGTCGAAGGACCTGCAGAAGATGATCGACGACACGCTGGGGCGCCTCCCGGCCACGAATCCGACGGAGGTCTCGCGCGCGGCCGACGTCCTCGGCTCGCCCACGGAGATCCGCACCGGGAACCTCAACCCCGCCTACGTCTACGGCCGCGGTCTGGCGCCGTTCTTCTTCGCGATCTCGCTGTGGGTGTTCGGCCTGTTCGCCTACCTGCTGCTCAAGCCGGTGAACCAACGAGCGCTCGCGGACCGGGTCAACCCGTTCACGATCGCCCTCGCCGGGTTGCTCCCGGCCGCGACGCTCGGGGTGATCGGCGGGCTGGTGCTGTTCGGGGTGGTCAACTTCGGGCTCGGGCTCAACCCGGTGCACCTGGGGTGGACTCTCGGGATCGTCTCCCTGGCCGCGGTGGCGTTCGTGGCCATCGACCACCTGTTGCGGACCGCGTTCGGCGCGATCGGCGGGCTGCTGTCGCTGGTGCTGCTGATCGTCCAGCTCACGGCGTGCGGCGGTCTGTACCCGATGGAGACGACTCCTGCCCCGTTCCAGGCGATCCACCCGTTCCTGCCGATGACCTACCTGGTGGACGGGCTGCGCGTGACGATCTCCGGCGGCCTGGCGATGCACCTCTACCGCGACCTGATCGTGCTGGCCTGCGTCCTGCTCGCGGTGCTGCTCCTGACCACCGTCGTCATCCAGCGACAGCGCACGTGGACCCTCGGCCGCCTCCACCCCCAAGTGGAGCTGTGAACCACGACTCGCCGGACGGCAGGTCCCCACATCGAGGCATTTCCCAGTTTTAGTCCAAACTGAGCCGACATTTCGGGCACGAGAGGTCCTCGGTTTGGACTAAAACTGGGCTGCTCCTGCAACGGACGCTCCGGGGCGGGACTCCCGGCACCGCTGCGGGCGATGCTGCGGGGGTCTGGGTGGGGCGGCTCGGTGTGGGTGGGGTGGCTCGGTGTGGGTGCGAGCGACGAGACAGGGTGGTGGGCGGGGTTCGCTCGTAGGGTGGGTTCATGGCTGTTGTGAAGATCAATGCGATCGAGGTCCCCGAAGGTTCCGGCCCCGAGCTGGAGAAGCGGTTCGCTTCCCGGCACGGCTCGGTCGACGACGCGCCCGGATTCCTGGGCTTCGAGCTGCTGCGCCCGGTTCAGGGCGACGACCGGTACTTCGTCTACACCAAGTGGGAGACCGAGGAGGACTTCCAGAACTGGGCGAACGGCCCGGCCAAGGAGGCCCACGCGGGCGAGCGCAAGAACCCCGTCTCCTCCGGCTCCAGCCTGCTGGAGTTCGAGGTCGTCCTGGGCTCCTACCCGGAGAAGTGACTCAGCCGGCGACCCGCAGGGTCGTGAAGACGGCCCTGTGGTCGCTGCCCGGGATGTCGACGACCTCGTAGTCCTCCGCCCGGACGCCGCCGGAGGACAGGACGTGGTCGATCGTCACCGGCGGAGCGGTCCAGCGCGCCGGCCAGGTCGGCGTCAGCCCCGCACCCACGCTCGCGCCCGCGTCCAGGTAACCGCGGCCGATCAGGTCCTTGAGCCGCGTGTGGTCGAGGGTCGCGTTGAAGTCGCCCGCCATCACGCGGGGCTGCCCGCTCGGCGAGGGTTCCGGCAGCGCGACCAGGTCGTGCGCCCAGATCCCCGCGGTGTCCGCCCCCATCGGGTACAGCGGGTGGACCGCTACGAACTCGACGTCCCGCCCCACCGGCACGTCCACCAGCGCTGAGGGCTGCGCCAGCGTCGTCCTCGGCACGAGCGCGAGCTCCCGCAGCGGGTACCGGGAGACGATCCCGGTGCCGTCGGCGTTCGGGCCCGCGTGCAGGACCCGGTTCGGCAGTTCCGCGAACAACCCGGCACGCTCCAGCCCGGCGACGATCTCCGGCGTGAGCTCCTGCAGGCTGAGCACGTCCACGCGGCGGGTGCGGACCTCGTCGACGATCGTGGCGGCGTCGGCCCGGCCGAAGTAGGCGTTGACCGACAGCACGCGCAACGGCTCGCCCTCGGCGGACACCTGGTCCGGCAGCGCCCGGGGCGCGACCGTGTAGATCAGCGCAGCGGTGGCCAGCAGCGCGAACAGCACGTTCAGCCAGCGCCGCAGCGCGGTCGCCAACAGCACCAGCACGGCACCGGCGACCACCGCGTAGGGCGTCAGGGCGGTCAGCGCCACCGTGTAGCGCTCGACGTCGAGCTCGACGATCGGGAGCGCCGCCCAGGCCAGGAACGACAGCGTCAGCAACGACAGCAGCGCCGTCGTGCGGCCACCGCCGGGCTTGCGGCCGACCTCGTCGTCCTCCACCGGTTCGTCCGCCACCTCGTACGCCATCCGCGTCATCGCTGCCTCCGCCCGCTCCCCAGCTCCCCGACTCCGGCCATCCGGCCGTTCGGACGTCTGACGCCCCCGAATGGTTGCGCCGCCGACCCACCCCGGAACACCGGACACGCCGGAGAGTGCCGCAGGTCACACGCGATCACGGCGAAACCCCGAAATCCGCTGGAATCATGGAAGAAACGGACAAACAACCCCCGGAGTTCCTCCCGAATGGATCTGACGACGACAGCCGCCACGTCCGCCCAGCCCACCGGCTTCACGGCCTGGGTGATCGGGGTGATGGAAACCCTGGGCGGTCCCGGCGCGGGCATGATCATCGCCCTGGAGAACCTGTTCCCCCCGATCCCTTCCGAGCTGATCCTGCCACTGGCCGGGTTCACCGCCAGCCGGGGCGACATGTCGCTGCTCGGCGCGATCCTGTGGACGACGCTGGGCTCGCTGGTCGGCGCCCTCGTCCTCTACTGGCTGGGCGCGCGACTGGGCCGGGAGCGGACGCGGGCGATCGCGGCGAAGCTGCCGCTGGTGAAGCTCTCCGACGTCGACAAGACCGAGGCGTGGTTCGCCAAGCACGGCGTGAAGGCCGTGTTCTTCGGCCGGATGATCCCGCTGTTCCGCAGCTTCATCTCGCTGCCCGCCGGCGTCGAGCGGATGCGGCTGAGCACCTTCGCGCTCTACACCTCGCTGGGCAGCCTGATCTGGAACACGATCTTCGTGCTGGCGGGCTACCTGCTCGGCCAGCACTGGTACCTCGTCGAGCAGTACGCCGGACTGCTGTCGCGGGCCGTGGTGATCACCGCGGCGCTGACCGTCGTGGCGTTCGTGGCCGTCCGGATCCGCAACAACCGCCGCGACCAGGCGATCGCGGAGGCACCCACGGTCCAGTTCGCTCGCGTCCAGGCCGACCGCCCGACCGAGGAGATCCGCCGGGTTCGCTGATCGGGGCGCCGGGCGGTTCTGGTCCGAATTGACCGGGCGAAACGGACATCGATCATGGGCGGTTCGGACCAAGAACGCCCACCGGCGAGCACTCCGGAACCCGGCCCGAAACGACGAACGGCCCCCGCACCGAAGTGGTGCGGGGGCCGTTCGCGTGCGTGGATCAGGACTCGGTGTTGCCGTTGTCCTGCTGGTCCTCGCCCTGGGCGGACACGCCGACCGGCGGGGCGTCCGGCACGGCCGACGGCTTGGCCTCACCGCGGAAGGTGAAGTGGGCCTTGTCGTCCGAGCCTTCGCCGTCCCAGCCCTCGACGTCGACGATGACGATCTGACCGGCCTCGACCTCGCCGAACAGGATCTTCTCGGACAGCTTGTCCTCGATCTCCCGCTGGATGGTCCGGCGCAGCGGCCGCGCACCGAGCACCGGGTCGAACCCGCGCTTGGCCAGCAGCTTCTTCGCCGTGTCGGTCAGCTCCAGGGCCATGTCCTTGCCCTTGAGCGCCTTCTCCACCCGGCCCGAGAGCAGGTCGACCATCTGGACGATCTCGTTCTCGGTGAGCTGGTGGAAGACGATCACGTCGTCGATCCGGTTGAGGAACTCAGGCCGGAAGTGCTTCTTCATCTCCTCGTTGACCTTGGACTTCATCCGCTCGTAGTTCGACTCAGCCGAATTACCCGCGGAGAACCCGAGGCCCACGGCCTTCGAGATGTCCTGCGTCCCGAGGTTGGAGGTGAAGATCAGCACCGTGTTCTTGAAGTCCACCGTGCGGCCCTGGCCGTCGGTGAGACGACCATCCTCCAACACCTGCAGCAGGGTGTTGTAGATCTCCTGGTGGGCCTTCTCGATCTCGTCGAACAGGACCACGGAGAACGGCTTGCGGCGGACCTTCTCGGTGAGCTGGCCGCCCTCCTCGTAGCCGACGTACCCGGGCGGGGCGCCGAACAGCCGCGAGGCGGTGTAGCGGTCGTGGAACTCACCCATGTCGATCTGCACGAGCGCGTCGTCGTCGCCGAAGAGGAACTCCGCCAGCGCCTTGGACAGCTCGGTCTTACCGACACCGGACGGGCCGGCGAAGATGAACGAACCGGACGGGCGCTTCGGGTCCTTCAGGCCGGCGCGGGTGCGGCGGATCGCCTGGGACACGGCCTTGACCGCGTCGTTCTGGCCGATGATCCGCTTGTGCAGCTCGTCCTCCATGCGGAGCAGACGGGTCGTCTCCTCCTCGGTGAGCTTGAAGACGGGGATGCCGGTCCAGTTGGCCAGCACCTCGGCGATCTGCTCGTCGTCGACCTCGGCGACGACGTCCAGGTCACCGGCCTTCCACTGCTTCTCGCGCTCCTCCTTCTGGCCGAGGAGCTGCTTCTCCTCGTCCCGCAGGCGGGCGGCCCGCTCGAAGTCCTGCGCGTCGATCGCGGACTCCTTCTCGCGGCGGACCTCGGCGATCTTCTCGTCGAACTCGCGCAGGTCCGGCGGAGCGGTCATGCGGCGGATGCGCATCCGGGCACCGGCCTCGTCGATCAGGTCGATCGCCTTGTCCGGCAGGTACCGGTCGTTGATGTAGCGATCGGCCAGGCTCGCCGCCGACGCCAGCGCGCCGTCGGTGATCGACACGCGGTGGTGCGCCTCGTAGCGGTCCCGCAGACCCTTGAGGATCTCGACGGTGTGCTCCAGCGACGGCTCGCCGACCTGGATCGGCTGGAAGCGGCGCTCCAGTGCCGGGTCCTTCTCGACGTACTTGCGGTACTCCTCGAGCGTGGTGGCACCGATCGTCTGCAGCTCACCGCGGGCCAGCATCGGCTTGAGGATGCTGGCGGCGTCGATCGCGCCCTCGGCGGCACCCGCACCGACGAGCGTGTGGATCTCGTCGATGAACAGGATGATGTCGCCGCGGGTCTTGATCTCCTTGAGCACCTTCTTCAGGCGCTCCTCGAAGTCACCGCGGTAGCGGGAACCGGCGACCAGCGAACCGAGGTCCAGCGTGTAGAGCTGCTTGTCCTTGAGCGTCTCGGGAACCTCGCCCTTGACGACCTGCGAGGCGAGACCCTCCACGACGGCGGTCTTGCCGACGCCGGCTTCACCGATGAGCACCGGGTTGTTCTTGGTGCGGCGCGAGAGGACCTGCATGATCCGCTCGATCTCCTTGTCCCGGCCGATGACCGGGTCGAGCTTGCCCTCGCGCGCGGCCTGGGTCAGGTTGCGGCCGAACTGGTCCAGCACCAGCGACGACGACGGCGTGCCCTCGCCGCGCCCGCCGGCCTCCGCCGGCTCCTTGCCCTGGTAGCCGGACAGCAGCTGCAGCACCTGCTGGCGCACGCGGTTGAGGTCCGCGCCGAGCTTGACGAGCACCTGCGCGGCGACGCCCTCGCCCTCGCGGATCAGCCCGAGGAGGATGTGCTCGGTGCCGATGTAGTTGTGGCCGAGCTGCAGCGCCTCCCGCAGCGACAGCTCCAGCACCTTCTTGGCCCGTGGGGTGAACGGGATGTGTCCGCTGGGGGCCTGCTGCCCCTGGCCGATGATCTCCTCGACCTGCTGGCGCACGCCCTCAAGCGCGATACCCAGCGACTCCAGCGCCTTGGCGGCGACACCCTCACCCTCGTGGATCAAGCCCAGGAGAATGTGCTCGGTGCCGATGTAGTTGTGGTTGAGCATCCGGGCCTCTTCTTGGGCCAGGACAACCACCCGCCTCGCGCGGTCGGTGAACCTCTCGAACATTCGCACTCCCTGACTGCTGCGCCGGCGGTCTAGTTCCGGGACACGGCTTTAGCGCTACGCCGCGATCCACGACGGGTTCAGCACTCTTGGGGACCACTGTAGTAGCCAACCCCGGTCGCGGTCCGTGCCCGCTCTGCCACATTCTTGCCCGGCACTGTGCCCAACGGCGCGTTGGCCTGCAGGATTCCTGATCTCGGCGCCGTTCCGCTGAGCGCGAACAGCACCCGCCGTGTCGTGACGCACCGTGTTCACGCCTGCGACTCGGCTCCTCCGCCCGCCCGTCGTCCCCCGATCGGGACCACCATGGGAGTACCCGCCACGGGGTCGGGAATCACGCGGGCTCGGAGGTCGAACACGTCGGCCAGGAGGTCCTCGCTGAGCACCTCGGCCGACTCGCCGGAGGCGACGATGGCGCCGTCCTTCATCGCGACCAGCCGGTCGGCGTAGCGCGCCGCCAGGTTGAGGTCGTGCAGCACCATCACCACCGTGCGGCCGCTCTCGTCGTGCAGCTTGCCGACCAGCTCCAGCACGTCCACCTGGTGCGAGAGGTCGAGGTAGGTGGTGGGCTCGTCGAGCAGCAGCAGGTCCGTGCCCTGAGCCAGCGCCATCGACAGCCAGGCCCGCTGCCGCTGACCGCCGGAGAGCTCGTCGAGGGTGCGTTCGGCCAGGTCACCGATGCCCGTCATGGCCAGCGCCTCGGCCACCGCCGACTCGTCGTCGCTGGACCACTGCCGGTACCAGGACTGGTGCGGGTGGCGTCCGCGAGCGACCAGGTCGGCCACCGTCAGGCCCTCCGGGGCCGCGGGTGACTGCGGCAGCACGCCGAGGATCCGGGCGACCTCCTTGGTCGACATCTTGTCGATCTTCTGGCCGTCCAGCAGCACCTCACCGCGCCGCGGCTGCAGCAACCGGCCGAGGGCGCGCAGCAGGGTCGACTTGCCGCAGCCGTTGGGACCGATCACCGCCGTGATCGTGCCGCCCTCGACCTCGAAGTCGAGACCGTCGACGACGACCCGCTCGCCGTAGGCCAGCTTCAGGTCCTGGGCCCGGAGGCGGTCGGTGCCTGCCTCGGCCCGGTCCTGCTCGGTGGTGGCAGAGGTGGACGCGGTCATGCTCGGACCTCCCGGTACCGACGGCTGAGCAGGTAGATCAGGTACGGGGCGCCCAGGATCGCGGTCACGATGCCGACCGGCATTTCCAGGGAGCCGAAGGCGGTCCGGGCGATCACGTCCGAACCGACGACCAGCGCCGCGCCGAGCACGGCCGAGGTCAGCAGCGGCGGGCGCGAGGTGCGGGCGACCCGCAGCGCGATCTGCGGGGTGGCCAGCGCGACGAACTGGATCGGCCCGGCCGCGGCGGTGGCGATGGACGCCAGCACCACCGAGGCGAACAGCAGGAATCCGCGAGCCAGGTCCATCCGCACGCCGAGCCCGCGCACCGTGTCGTCGTCGAACTGCAGCGCTCCCAGCACGTGGGCTCCGACGAGGGACAGCGGGACCAGCACGGCGAGCGCGATGCCGGTCGGCACCACGTGCTCCCAGCCGCGCGCGTTGAGGCTGCCGGTCAGCCACACCATGGCGCGCCCGGCGTCGTTGACGTCGCCGACCGTCAGCAGCCAGTAGACGGCGTTGCCCGCCAAGGCGCTGACACCCACGCCCACCAGCACCAACCGGTAGGAATCCACACCTCGCCGGTACGCCAGCAGGTACACGGCGACACCGGTGACCAGGCCGCCGACCAGCGCCACCACGGGAAGTCCGTAGTCCGACAGCGCGCCGGCCAGGCTGCCCGCCGTCCCGGCGAACACGATCACCGCGACCGCGGCGGTCCCGGCGCCCCAGGTGATGCCGAGCATGTCCGGGCTGGCCAGCGGGTTGCGGGCGAGCGCTTGCATGATCGCGCCCGCCAGGCCGAGCGCGGCGCCCACGAGCAGCGCGGTCAAGCCGCGCGGCATCCGCAGCTCCCAGATGATGATCGACTGCGCGCGGTTGCCGCCGCCGAAGAGCGTGCTGAGCACCTCCGCGGGACTGATCTGGTACTCGCCGATGCCCACGTCGAGGACGAACACGGCCAGCAGCACCAGCAGGCCGCCCGCCAGCGCCAGCAGCGGCCGGAACCGGAGGACGCCGGAGACCGGGCCGACGCGCAGCGGGCGCCGTCCGGTGACCTTCTCGACCGGTCGGTCCTGAGCGGTCGCCGTCATAGCCGCACCAACTTCCGGCGTCGCACGAGGGCGATGAAGAACGGGGCTCCGACCATCGCCAGCATCACGCCGACCTGCACTTCGGAGGGCCGGGCGACGATGCGGCCGAGCACGTCGGTCAGCAGCACCAGCGAGGAGCCGAGCAGCGCGGCGAACGGCAGCAGCCAGCGGTAGTCGGCTCCGGTGAAGAAGCGGGCGACGTGCGGGACGACGAGTCCGACGAAGCCGATCGGCCCGCAGATCGCCACCGCGCCACCCACCAGGACGCTCACCGCGGCGATCCCGGCGCGCCGGGCCCAGACCACCCGGTGGCCCAGCGAGCTGGCCACGTCGTCGCCCAGCGACAAGGCGTTGAGACTGGTCGCGTTGGCCAGGCCCAGCACCAGCCCGACCACCAGGAAGGGCGCGACCTGCGGGAGCACCGAGGGATCGGTGATGGCGATCGAACCGACCTTCCAGAAGCGGTAGGTGTCCATCGTCTGCTGGTCGGTGAGCACCAGCGCGGAGGTGATCGCGTGCAGCAGCGAGCTGATCGCCATGCCTGCCAGGGCCAGCGTCACCGGCGTGGCGCCGCCCCGGCCCATCGAGCCGATCGCGAACACGGCCACCGCACCGATCAGCGAACCGGCGAAGCCGAACCAGATGAAGCCGAACAGCGTCGTGATGCCGAAGGTGTAGACGGCGAGCACGACGCCGAGACCGGCGCCCTGGGTGATGCCGAGGATGCCGGGATCGGCCAGCGGGTTGCGGGTGTGCCCCTGCATCAGCGCACCGGCCAGGCCGAGCGCGGCACCGGCCAGCACGCCGGCGATCGTCCGCGGGATCCGCAGTTCCTGGATGATCAGGTCGTTCTCGGTTCCGCTCGGCCCGACCAGTCCGCTCCACACGTCGGCGAGCGGGATCGTCTTGGCTCCGACGGCCACGCTGAGCACGGCGCTGGCCAGCAGCACGAGCAGCAGGATCCCGAGGCCGGTGAGGCGACGGGAACGTCTGCGCTTCAGGCGCTCACCAGGTGCGGCGGACGCGGTTTCCGACGTGGGCGGCTCGGTTGGAGCCTCCGTTCGAGCCACGTCCCACTCCCCTTCGGTGTTCACCCGGACGTGCCCAGGTTAGGACAACCTAAGCGACACCGACAGAGCGGGTTCGAATGTTGGACGTCACAAGCGCGGCACCCGGCGCCGAGAGAGCCCCGGCCGTAAAAGGTTCAAGAGCCGAAGCCGACGTGCGACCAGGACGTTATGCCGACGCCTATTCGGCAAAGAGTTGATCTCTCCCGCTAAACCGTGGAAATGAGTTACCCGAACGCAACAAGAGGCGTTTCCCGGGCCCCGACGACCCGGCAAACGCCTCTTGGAACGCGACTTCAGTTCGCCTGGTGGTACTGCTCGACGATGTCAGCCGGGATGCGACCGCGGTCGGACACCTTCAAGCCGCGCTTGCGCGCCCATTCACGAATGGCCTGGTTCTGCTCCCGGTCCGCACTGGTGGAACCACCGGTGGAACGCGCTGCAGCAGCACCGGGACGCGGGCCCGGCTTCTTCCGTCCACCGGCACGCCGAGCGCTGGAGACGTAGTTGGCCATCGCCTCCCGCAAGTCTCCGGCATTGTCGGCGGAAAGGTCGATCTGGTACGACACCCCGTCCAATCCGAACTCGACGGTTTCGTCGGCCTGCCCACCGTCCAGATCGTCGACAAGGGTGACAGTGACCTTCTGCGCCATCTTCGAAGTCCTCCCCGAGCAAAAAATTGTGCTTTGGCGGGACAGCAACCATCTGCTGGGAGCGGAAACCCCCTCGCCAGAACGCCAGCCGCACTTGGGCAAGTACGGCGGCGACACTTGGAAGTGCGCTTATAGCCGTCGCCGACACATTCTGGGCTCAGGTTAGCGCAGCGACTCCGATAATGCACTCATCCAGTCCACAAAATTCTGTTGAGCCACCCTGATCGGGTCATTCCGGGCGGACCAACGGGAACAGGATCGTCTCCCGGATACCGAGACCGGTCAACGCCATCAACAACCGGTCGATACCCATTCCCACGCCGCCGCTGGGAGGCATTCCGTACTCCAGAGCGCGCAAAAAGTCCTCGTCGACCGGCATGGCCTCGTCATCTCCGGCCGCCGCCAGCTTCGCCTGCTCCTCCAGCCGCTGCCGTTCCACAACCGGATCCACCAGTTCCGAGTAACCCGTGGCGAGCTCGAAGCCGCGAACGTAGAGATCCCACTTTTCCGCAACACCCGCCTTCTCCCGGTGCTGCCGAGTCAGCGGCGAGGTCTCCACCGGGAAGTCGCGGACGAACGTGGGCGCCGTCAAATGGTCACCGACGGCGTGCTCCCACAGCTCTTCCACGAGCTTGCCGTGACCCATCTTCGGATCGACCTGCACACCGAGCGCATCCGCGTGCTTGCGCAGCGCCTCGGCGGGAGTTTCCGGCGTGACCTCGGATTCGAGCGCTTCGGACAACGACTCGTACATCGTCAGCGTCGCCCACTCGCCGGAGAGGTCGTACTCGGTTCCGTCGAACCACGTGACGACCTGGGAACCGGCGACCCGTTCGGCCGCTTCCTGGATGAGCGACCTGGTCAGATCGGCCATGACGTTGTAATCGGCATAGGCCTGGTAGAACTCGAGCATCGCGAACTCGGGCGAGTGGGAAGAATCACTGCCTTCGTTGCGGAAGTTTCGGTTGATCTCGAAAACCTTCTCGATCCCACCGACAACACAACGCTTCAGATACAACTCCGGCGCGATGCGCAGGAACAGCTCCATGTCGAAGGCGTTGGAATGCGTCGTGAACGGACGAGCGGCCGCACCGCCCTGCAACGTCTGCAGCATCGGGGTTTCCACCTCGACGTATCCGCGCTGCTCGAAGGAATCGCGCAGCGAACGCTGCACCGCGGCCCTCGTCCGCACCGTTTCAGCGGCCTGCTTGCGCACGATCAGGTCCACGTAGCGCTGCCGGACTCGCATTTCCTCGCCCAGGTCCTTGTGCATGACCGGCAGCGGGCGCAGCGACTTCGCCGCCATCCGCCATTCATCGGCCATCACCGAGAGCTCACCGCGCCGGGAGGTGATGACCTCACCGTGCACGAAGACGTGGTCGCCGAGGTCCACCTCGCCCTTCCAGGACGTCAGCGACTCCTCACCGACCTGCTTGAGGCTGAGCATCGCCTGCAGCTCGGTCCCATCACCCGCGCGCAGCGTGGCGAAGCAGAGCTTGCCGGTGTTGCGCAGGAACATCACGCGGCCGGCCACGCCGACCTGCTCACCGGTCGCGGTGTCCGCCTCCAAGCCCTCGTGGGCGGAGCGGATCTCGGCCAACCCGTGCGTGATGGGCAGCGTCACCGGATACGGGTCCACCCCGGCATCGAGCAGGCGCTCCCGCTTCTCCCGACGGATCCGCATCTGTTCCGGCAGGTCTTCGACGCCGTCAGCGCTGGTTGCCGGAAGGAAGGAAGTCTCCTGGTCACTCACGCGAATCAGGGTACTTTTCGGTGCTCATATCGGTTTCAGCGGCCTGCGTCGCGGTGCGGGTAGCGGAACGTGAGTCGCCCTCTGACTCCGAGCGCCACTCCTGATGTGTGCCCGTGCACGGCGTCGCGCCTTCGGTGCTTGCCCGACGGATTCCCCTTTTCGGGTTCTCCCGGGTTTTGTTCAGCGGAAGTTTCTGTCGTAGACGAGGCGGAGACCGAGGAGGGTGAGATCCGGTACGTGAGAGGTGATGGTGGTCGATTCGCTGAAGACCAGGGGCGCCAAGCCCCCTGTGGCCAGCACCGTCGTGGGTCCGCCGTGGGTGGCTTCCAGCTCATCGACGATCCGGCGGACCAATCCGTCGACCTGACCCGCGAAACCGAAGAGAATTCCGGACTGAAGGCATTCCACGGTGTTCTTGCCGATGACCGAACGCGGGCGGACCAGTTCGACCTTGCGCAGCTGGGCGGCGCGGGACGCGAGCGCGTCCAAGGAGATCTCCACGCCCGGGGCGAAAGCGCCGCCGAGGAATTCGCCCTTCGCCGAGATGACGTCGATGTTGGTCGAGGTCCCGAAGTCCACGACCACGCAGTTGCTGGCGTGCAGGTGGTGCGCGGCCAAGGTGTTGATCACCCGGTCCGCACCCACCTCCTTCGGGTTGTCCACCAGCAGCGGAACGCCGGTGCGCACCCCGGGCTCCACGACCACGCGCGGAACCTCGCTCCAGTAGCGGTCCAGCATCACCCGCAGCTCGCGCAGCAGGGCGGGCACCGTCGACAGCGCCGCGATGCCCGTGACCTGCTCGGCGTACTCGCCGAGCAGACCGCGCATGGTCAGCGCCATCTCATCGGCCGTCATGCGCGGTTCGGTGCGCATCCGCCAGTCCCGGACCAACGTCGCGGCCACGTCCGGCGGGTCGGTGACGTCGTCGTACAAGCCCAGAACGATGTTGGTGTTTCCGACGTCGATGGCCAGCAGCACCGCGCGTGGTCCCTTCGGTCAGTTCTCGGGCTGCTGGAGCAGGGCGTCCAGCTTGGCCGCGTCATCGGTCTCCGCGTCCGCCTGAGAAGTCAGCAGACCCGAGCCCTCCGGCGCGTGACCGGGGTTGGCGCCCAGCTCCACCGGCTTGTTGTCGGCGTCGACGAAGATCACCCTGGGCTTGAACGAACGGGCCTCGAGCTCGTCCATCACTCCGTAGGCGATGAGGATGACGATGTCACCGGGCTCGATCAGGTGCGCGGCGGCCCCGTTGATCCCGATCACCCCGGACCCCCGCTCGCCGGTAATGACGTAGGTCTCGAGCCGGGCGCCGTTGGTGACGTCGACGATCACCACCTGCTCGCCCTCGAGCAGGTCGGCCGCCTCCATCAGGTCCTTGTCGACGGTCACCGAGCCGACGTAGTGCAGGTCGGCCTGGGTGACGGTGGCCCGGTGGATCTTGGACTTCAACATCGTGCGGAACATCGCTGACCTCCTAGGGCCGGATTCACTCGCCGAGCAGGACCATCGCGTTGTCGAGCAACCTCGTGGCGCCGACCTTCGCGGCCACCAGGAGGCGTGCCTCGCCGGACTCCGGCGCCGGACCCAGATCCGGGTCGCGCAGCTCCAGGTAGTCCGGCTGCACCAGGGGTTCGGTGTCCAGCACCTCGCGTGCCGCCGCCAGGACCGCGTCCGGTCCGCCCATGGCCGCGTGCGCGGCGGCGGTCAGCGACGCCGAGAGCGCCAGCGCCGCCTGCCGCTGCTCCTCGTCGAGGTAGACGTTGCGGCTGGACAGGGCCAGACCGTCGGATTCCCGGACGATCGGGATGCCCTGGATCGCGGAGTCCAGGTCGAACTGCCGCGCCATCTTCCGGATCAGCACCAGCTGCTGGTAGTCCTTCTCGCCGAAGAACGCCAGGTCCGGGCGCACGATGTTGAGGAGCTTGAGCACCACGGTGAGCATCCCGTCGAAGTGCCCCGCGCGGCTGGCGCCTTCGAGCTCCTCACCCAGCGGCCCGGCGTGCACCGACAGCTCCCGGCCACCGCCGTACATCGCGTCCACGTCCGGCGCGAAGACCAGGCCGACGCCGGCTTCGCGGCAGGCATCGACATCGGCCTCGAAGGTGCGCGGGTAGCGGTCGAAGTCCTCGTTCGGCCCGAACTGCAGCGGGTTGACGAAGATCGACACCACCACGACGGCGTTGATGTCCTGCCGCGCCCGCTTGATCAGCTCCAGGTGACCGCGGTGCAACGCGCCCATCGTGGGCACCAGGTGCACCTTGCGGCCGGTCGAGCGCAGCGCGCGGGTGACCCGCGCCAGCTCCGCCGGGTCGGCGTGCACGGTCAGCTCGCCGCGCCGGTAGCCGGGGTTGTCGGTCATTCTCGACTCCATGTCCTCGCCGCGAAGATCGCGGATCAAGCCTGTTCCTCGTCGAGCGCCTCGCGCACCCGCGCGGCGACGTCGTCGCGCAGCATGCCGCTCCGCTCCGCCCGGAACGCCGTGCGCCGAGCCAGTTCCCGGTAGCCGGGAACGACATCCGGATCGGCGTCGGACAGCGTGCGCAGGTGCCCGCGCACCGTTCCCGCATCGCCCCGCACGACCGGGCCGGTGTAAGCCCGGTCGCCGAGCCGCAGCGCGTTGTCCAGCGACGCCGACAGCAGCGGCGCCATCACCCGCCCCGGCACCTCCACCCCGGCGTCGCGCAGCAGCTGCTGGCACTCGTTGACCAGCGTGATCAGGTGGTTCGCGCCGTGGGTGAGGGCCGCGTGGTAGAGCGGCCGGGCCTCCTCCGGCAGGCGCACCGGCTCCATGCCCAGCTCGATCGCGATGCTCTCGGCGACGCTCCAGCCGGTGATCTCGTCGGCGGTGATGACCATGCAGGCGTCGGAGAGCCGGTCGACGTCCTCGGACCGACCGGTGAAGGTCATCGCCGGGTGCATCGCCATCGGCAGCGCGCCGAGAGCGGCGGCGGGGGCCAGCGCGGCCACGCCCTGCGAACCCGAGGTGTGCACGACCAGCTGCGACGCGCGCAGCGCTCCCGCGGAAGCGAGCCCCTGCACCATGCCGGGGATCGCGTCGTCCGGGATGGCCAGGACCAGCAGTTCCGCGTTCCCCGCGACCACGTCCGGGGGCTGGATCGGCACACCGGGCAGCAGCTCCTCGGCGCGGCGCAGCGACGCGTCCGACACGGCCGAGACGCCGACGACCTCGTGCCCGACCCGCTGCAGCGCGGCACCCAGGACGGACCCCACCCGGCCGGCGGAGATCACTCCTGCTCGCAGCCGTGGGCCCGTGGGTTCAGCGGACATCGCCACGTGTTCCTCCCAAACCGTTCCAGTCCCGATACCGGGTACCAGACAGCGCCGCGAGAGTAGCGCCAACACCCCGGGCCGGGGCTACTCCGCGACCGCCAAAGGTGGCGAGAACCACCTTGGTGATGCTTAGGGGTCTTTGCAGAATGCGGCGGGTGCCGTTGCTTCAGGTGTGGGACTCAGCTGGCACCGCCGCGGGTTCTCACACGCTGTCTGGCGAGTACGCCGCGACGCCGTGTATTGGCATACATCAGGAGTGGCGCACGGAGTCCAGGCGGCGTGTGAGGTTCCGCCACCCGCACCGCCAAGCAACGCGATTCTGCAATGACCCCTTAGTCCGGTCACCTCGCAGCGCGGTGCCGGCACGACCTCACGGCCGGGGTTTCGGGACCCGGCGGGTGAGCTCGTCGAGGTTGATCCTGGCCGTCTGGATGGCCTCCTGCCGACCAGCGGCCGACCGGCGGGCCTGCTTGAGGTCCACGATCAGCTTCTCGCGCCGGGCGCGGCGAGCCGCGCTGGTGGTGCGACCGGCCTCCGAGCGGTGCTGCAGGAACGCCAGCTCGGTGACCGCGATCTGGTAGTCGCGCACGGACTTCGCGGCCTGAGCACCGGCGTGGCGCTTGACCTTGCGCAACCAGCCCTGCCTGCCCGTCAGGCTCGCGAGCAGCTCCACCTCGCTGCGGGCGACCAACCCGGCCCGCTCCAGCTTGGGCAGCTGCGCGACGACGATGCGCTGCTCGCGCTTGCGCTGCCACATGATCAGGGCGAACGTGCCGAGGAAGACCGGCACCATGATCAGGAAGTAGACGTTGATGAAGCCGGTCCCGCCGAGGAACGTCGCCGAGTTCCACACCGCGTGCAGCAGCACCGCGAGGAGGTAACCGGCGAGCAGCCAGCCGAACTGCTTGAGCCGGGTCCGGGCGCCCCAGGCGAAACCGACCGCGATGCCGAACATCGCCGTGAACAGCGGATGCGAGAACGGCGCGAGGACACCGCGCAGCACGAACAGCGCGACGACCGCTCCCCCGGTCACGCCACCGTCCGCGAAGGCCTTGCCGAAGTAGAGGATGTTCTCGGTGAAGGCGAAACCGGCCGCGGTCAGCGACGCGTAGACGATGCCGTCGACCAGGCCGTTGAACTCGGCGCGGCGGCGGATCCACAGGCCCACCACGAACACGGCCTTGGCGGCCTCCTCCACCACCGGCCCCATCACCGCGGTCAGGAAGAAGCGGTGATCGGCGTGGCCCGTCAGCAGGTGCGCCATCGACTGCGAGGTGTTGTTGAGCAGCAGCGAGCAGGCGGTGGCACCGCCCGCGCCCCAGAGGAACGAGCCGATCATCAGCATCGGCGGCTCGGGCTCCCAGCGGTCGATCCACACCGTCGCGGCCACCACGATCCCGACCGGCAGGAGCGCGGCGACGGCGCCGAAAACAGCGGGCAGCGCACCGACCCTGGAGGTCGTGATCCCCAGCATGACCAGCCCGATCATCCCGAGCAGGATCAGACCGGCGATCGGCCAACCGACGGCGTGGTGCTTGCGGCTCTGCAGCCGGCGCGCGCGGGAGACGTCAGCGACCGCCTCCGCGTGATCATTACTCGACACGCCCCAGACCCTAGAGAACGCGATTCGGCACGGGTCCGATTGGTCACCTTCCGCCGCGCATCAGGAGCGGCGTCGGCGGCGTCGCTGCGTGTCAGAGGCTCCGCCGTAGGCAGCGATGAGGTCGTCGACCGAGGTGCCCGCCGTGTGCGCGCCGGCCAGGTCGGGCGCCGGGCTCGGCCGCTCGTAGGCGGACCGGTCCGGACGCTGCGGTTCTGGACGCTGCGGATCTTGGCGCGGCTGTTCTTGGCGCTGCGGAAACGCCTGCGGCTCCGGGCGCTGCGCTTCTTGGCGCTGCGGCTCGGGACGCTGCTGTTCCGGACGCTGCGGGAAGGCTTGCGGCCTCTGCGATTTCGACGCCTGCTGCTTCGGCGAGTCGAGCGGCACCTCGCCGGAGAGCCGGGCCATCACGTCCGTATTCGCCGCAGCCGGGGCCGCAGCCGCAGCGGAAGCCGCAGCCGGGGCCGGGGCAGTTGCCTGGGCCGGGGCGGGCTGCTTCTGCTGAACCGGCTGGTGAATCGTCTTGGGGCGCTGAGGCCGGTGCTGCACGAGCTTCGTCTCGCCCTGCGAACGCTCCGGAAGGGAGCGAACCCGCGTGGACTCCGCGCGCAGCGCGACTCTTTCGAAGAGCACGTCCCCGCCGATCACCTGCTCCAGGGTCGTGCGCAGCTTGGTCAGCTCGGCCTGCAGCGCGCGGATCTGCTCGCCGGACTCCTCCGATGCGCGACGCCTCGCGTCGGCCTCGGCTTCCGCCTCGTGCTCGCGACGCGCGGCGATCTCGCGCTCCAGCTCCAGCTCGTAGATCCGCTGCTGGTCGGCGACGGCCTGCTCGCTCTCCGCCACCCGGTGCCGCAACCGCGCCACCGCGAAGGCGCCCAGCAGAGCCGCCCACAACGCCGCGATCAGACCGAGCCGGAGCATCCGGGCGTCGTTGCTGAGCACCAGCAACGACGTCGCCGCTGCGGCGAGCACGAGCGCACCGCCCCACAGGAGGTTGGATCGCCCGCTGCCGGGGTCGCTGTCGGTCGTGCCGCGCTCGGACATGGCGCCCACCGTACAAGGCGGTTATCAGTTCGAGATCTGAAGGTGAGCCAAACCCTTGGCACATTGCGCAGCGCAGCGGATCGGGCACTGATCCGAACGGACCAGCGGCTGCGGACTAGTCGTCCTCGTCGAGGTCTTCGGGGTCGTCCGGGTTGCGGAGGCAGTGCTCCAACCACAGTCCCGCGCCGATCAGCGCTGCCGCGCTGATCAACCCGACCACGGCCGCGGTGGAGTCCGACCGCGCGGCCTCCACCGTGCTCAGCATGGGCAGCAGGTGTCCGAGCAGTCCGATCCAGACACCGGCCATGATCGCCCCGGCCAGCGATGACGCCTTCGCCAGCGCGACCGCTCGTGCGGCGGTGAGCGACTCGATGGGCTCCACGCCGGGCTTGCGCCGCACGCGGGGCTTCAGCACGGCGGCGAGCACCACGTCCACGATCGCGATCAGCAACAACGTCGCGCCCGCGAGCAGCGGGAGCGGCGGGAGATCCCCGTACATCAGGCGGGAGATCAGGAAGACGACCGCGGCGGCCACCACCCCCGCCACGACCAGTTGTCCGGGCTTGGTGAAGGTCATCTGCTCAGTGCGCCGTGCCACGCCACCAGCATCCCACCTCCGCCACACCCGCGGACGGGTCCCCACGGCGCCAGAGGTCCTCACCGGCTCCTAGCGGAGAGTCAGGTCCGTCCTGAGGTGGACGTCGTCGACGTCCGAACTGGGGAGGGTCTTGAGGATGTCGGCGACCGGGCCGTGTCCGGGGACGTGGGCTCCGGGGTCCAGCGCCAGCCAGGGGATGAGGACCGTGGCCCGGGTCGGGGTTCCCGGGTGCGGGAGCCGGAGGTCCGGGTCATCGCTGCGAACCTCGCCCACGACGACCACGTCCACGTCCAGCGTCCTGGGGCCCCAGCGCTGCTCGCGGACGCGTTCGGCCTGCCGCTCCAGCTCCTGGGCGCGGCGGAGCCAGCCCCACTCGTCCACGTCCGGGGATTCCACGACGAGGATGGCGTTGAGGAAGTCGGGCTGATCGGTGACGCCCCAGGGCGCGGTCTCGTAGACCGGCGAGGCGGCGACCAGCACGTCCGCGAAGCCCTCGACCGCCAGGCGCAGGTAGCGCAGCCGGTCACCGAGGTTCGAGCCGAGGGAGAGGACCGCTCGGCTCACGCCGGTACCACGTTGCCGCGCCCGCCCCTGCGGGAGCGCCGGATGGTGACCGCGACGTCGGCGAAGGTCAGCGGGATCGGCGCGTGCGGTTTGTGCAGCGTGACCTCGGCGGCGTAGGCGCGCTCGTCCCGCATCACCTCGTCGGCGATCTCGGCGGCGACGGTTTCGATGAGGTCGCGGGACGGGCCGCCGACGATCCCGGCCGCCATCTCGGCGAGCTCGCCGTAGTGCAGCGTCTTGCTCAGGTCGTCGGTGGCCGCGGCGTCGGCCAGGTCGATCCAGACGGTGATGTCGACCGAGAAGTCCTGGCCGTCCTGCTTCTCGTGGTCGAAGACGCCGTGGTTGCCCCGGACCTGGAGCCCGGTCAGCGTGATCCGGTCAGCCAACGCACTCTCCTCCGCTGCGCCACTCGGCGGTCACGGCCACCGCGTCCAGCGAGCGCCGCACGTCGTGCACCCGCACACCCCACGCTCCCCTGTCCGCGGACAGGGCGGAGACCACGGCGGTGGCGGTCTCCCGGCCCTCCGGCGGGCGCGGCGCGCCGTCGCCTTCGGCCAGCAGCGAGCCGAGGAACCGCTTGCGGGACGCCCCCACCAGAACCGGGAATCCCAGGTCGACGAGGCTGTCGAGGTTCTGCAGCAGCTGCCAGTCGTGCCTGCCGGTCTTGGCGAACCCCAGGCCCGGGTCCAGCACGATCGCCTCCTCGGCGACGCCCGCCCGCACCGCCAAATCGACCTGCTTGAGCAGCTCCTCGCGGACGTCGGCGACCACGTCGCCGTACTCGGCGAGGGAGTTCATGTCCTTGCTGTGCCCGCGCCAGTGCATCAGCACCCACGGCAGTCCGGTGTCGGCCGCCACGTGCGCCATCCCCGGATCGGCGAGGCCGCCGGAGACGTCGTTGATCACCGACGCGCCCGCTCCCGCCATCGCGGCCGCGACCTTCGCCCGGGTGGTGTCCACGCTGACCGGCACACCGGCCTCCACGAGCTCGCGCACGACCGGCAGCACCCGCTCGATCTCGGTGGCCGCGTCCACCCGCTCCGAACCGGGCCGGGTGGACTCACCCCCGACGTCGATGATGTCCGCGCCCATCCGGTGCATCTCGACGCCGTGCGCCACGGCCGCCGCCCGGTCCAGGTAGCGCCCGCCGTCGGAGAAGGAATCCGGCGTGACGTTGAGGATCCCCATCACCGCGCAGCGCGTCGGATTCGGCAGCTTCGGGTGCATCAACGCCCCCTGATCAGCGACAGCGCCTCGGACCGGGACGAAGCCGAGCTGCGGAAGATGCCGCGCACCGCTGATGTCGTGGTCGTCGAACCCGCCTTGCGCACCCCGCGCATCCCCATGCACAGGTGCTCGGCGTCGATCACCACGATCACGCCGCGCGGCTCCAGCTTGCGCACCAGGGCATCGGCGACCTGCGACGTCAGCCGCTCCTGCACCTGCGGGCGCTTGGCGTAGAGGTCGACGAGGCGGGCCAGCTTGGACAGCCCGGTCACCCGGCCCTGCGAGTTGGGGATGTAGCCGATGTGCGCGTTGCCGTGGAAGGGCAGCAGATGATGTTCGCAGTTGTGCGTCAAATGCCCGCTGATCAGGAAAGTCGGGTGTGGTTCGCACTTGTAGCTGTACACCGTGTACGGCTTGGCCCCGTTCGCCTCAAGGCGCTGAACCGACTCGACCTTGACCCACTGCGACTCGATCAAGTCGGTGCGATGGGACTCCTGACTGAAGCCGTGCCGCAGGGGCCAGTCATCGGCGACCCACAGCCGCGAGACGTCGGGGCTCTTCTGCGTGAACCGAGCACCGAGCACCTGAGCAACGTCTGCCAGGAAGCCAGCGTTCATGCTCGTCAACATCCGGCCGCGCCCACTCTTCGACCGGAAGCCGTCGCCATCGACGTAGCCGTTCAGGAAGCCGCGGAACGTGATCTCGTTGGACATCACGACTCGCGGGAACCGCTGCCTCTGGTGATGCGCGTCGCCCCCCACGTACTGCCTCACCAAATCCGCCAAGTACGACGACACGACTCGCACTCGGAAGCCTTCGACCTGGCGTTGCAGATAACCGGACGGCCTCTCGACCTCTTCGATCGACGCATTGATACCGAAGGCCTGGTCGAGCGCGTAGGCGAATTGCTTCGCGAAGTCACGGTCGTTGACCACCAACGAGACGCAGGTGTCGCCCACCGTGCCGTCCGAGCACAAGGCGCCCAGGACGTAACCGAACTCGTATCCCACCATCGGCTGCCACCGCTGACGGCACAACTTCCTCGGCGGGGTCCACTCGATGTAGGTCCCCTCCACGTCCTTGGCTTCCTGCCAACCCTGCGGGGTTGCCAGCGGGTGATCAGGAGTGACCTGGAATCGACCCTTCTCCGTGACGACTTCGACGAGTTCACGCTTCTCATGGGAGCTCACCCCGACGACTTCGGTCTGCTCGACCTTGCCATCGACGAGGGTCCAGAAACGATCTCCGAGCTGGACGTCCCGAGCGCGCTTCGCTCCACCGACCAAGTTGACGGTTTGCTTGCTCGGCACGCACTGCGAGTACACCGGGATGTCGCGGACCAGGACGAGCTCTTCGTGGGCCTCGTCGAAGGTCTTGTCGAGGACCTCGTCCGGATCGGTGTAGAGCCCCGCGAACAGCTCGCGGTAGGCGCGGGCGACGCGCTGCGGCGTCTCCTTCAGGCCGTCGCGCTCGGGGTTCTCACCAGCCGCGAGGAGCAGTTCCCGGACCGCCGCCTCGGCGCGCGCCTGGTCGAACTGCGGGATGTGAAAAGAGCCGTCGGGGCGGGAGTCCCCCGCCCCGATCGGCTCATCGACCGTGTTGGTCACTGTTGCTTTCCTCCACTGGCTTCGCAGCGCCCGACGGGCGCTGCGCCCGCCAGTATCAGCGGCCGTTGTTGCCGCTGCCGTTGTCCCTGGACGAGTCCTGGCCCTCGGGCCGTTCGGACTGCGACTCACCCTTCTCGGACGACTGCTGGCCGCGCTCCCAGGAAGGGGTCCAGTTGTAGTTCGAACCGGACGGGTTGGTCGCCGGGGTCCATCCAGGGGGTGCACCGTAGTTCGGCGGCACCGCGGAGGGAACCTGCTGACCCGACTGCGGCTGCTGGAACTGCACCGTGCCCTGGTTGGCACCGGCACCTGCCGGCTCCTGCTCCTGGACCGGAGCGGGCGTGCCGTTCTGCAGCTGCTCCTCGGTGTTCTGCGCAGGCGCCGGGGTCGGCTCCTCCGTGACCGGGGGCCACGGTTCGCCGCGCTCCTTGGCCAGCTCACCCGGGGTCTTGATCGGCGGCTTCTCCGACGGGGTGCGCCCGCCGAAGTCGTTGAACGCGGTGATCCGCGGCCGCTTCTCGACCCGGGAGAAGATGCGCTCGAGGTCCTTGCGGTTGAGCGTCTCCTTCTCGATGACCTCCAGCACGAGGTCGTCGAGCACGTCGCGGTAGGTGCTGAGCACCTCCCACGCCTCGGTGTGCGCGGCCTCGATCAGCCTGCGCACCTCCTCGTCGATCTCGTGCGCGACCTCCAGCGAGTAGTTCGCCTGCTGGCCGGCGGTGCGGCCCAGGAACGGGTCGCCCTCCTCCTTGCCGTACTTGACCGCACCCAGCCGGGCCGTCATGCCGTACTCGGTGACCATCGCGCGGGCGATCTTGGTCGCCTGCTCGATGTCGCTGGAGGCGCCGGTGGTCGGCTCGTGGAAGATCAGCTCCTCGGCGGAGCGGCCACCCAGCGCGAACACCAGGCGACCGATCATCTCCGAGCGGGTCATCATGTCCTTGTCGTCCTCGGGGACGACGAGCGCGTGACCGCCGGTCCTGCCGCGCGGCAGGATCGTGAGCTTGTAGACCGGTTCCAGGTCGGGCATCGCCCACGCGGCCAGCGCGTGTCCGCCCTCGTGGTAGGCCGTGATCTTCTTGTCGCGCTCCGAGATGATCTTGCTCTTGCGCCGGGGTCCGCCGACGACGCGGTCGACGGCCTCCTCCAGCGCGACGGCGTTGATCAGCTGACCGTTCTCGCGGGCCGTGAGCAGCGCGGCCTCGTTGACCACGTTCTCCAGGTCGGCACCGGAGAAGCCGACGGTGCGCTTGGCCAGCCCCTCCATGTCGACGTCCTGCGACAACGGCTTGCCCTTGGAGTGCACGCCGAGGATCGCCTTGCGGCCCCGGAGGTCCGGCGCCGAGACCGGGATCTGGCGGTCGAAGCGGCCCGGACGCAGCAGCGCCGGGTCCAGGATGTCCGGGCGGTTCGTGGCGGCGATCAGGATGATGCCGCCGCGCGAGTCGAAGCCGTCCATCTCGACGAGCAGCTGGTTCAGCGTCTGCTCGCGCTCGTCGTGACCGCCGCCGAGGCCCGCGCCGCGCTGGCGGCCGACCGCGTCGATCTCGTCGACGAAGATGATGCACGGAGCGTTCTGCTTGGCCTGCTCGAACAGGTCGCGGACGCGGGAGGCGCCGACACCGACGAACATCTCGACGAAGTCCGAACCGGAGATCGAGTAGAACGGCACGCCGGCCTCGCCCGCGACCGCGCGGGCCAGCAGGGTCTTACCGGTACCGGGCGGGCCGTAGAGCAGCACGCCCTTCGGGATCTTCGCGCCCAGGGCCTGGTAACGGCCCGGGTTCTGCAGGAAGTCCTTGATCTCGTGCAGTTCCTCGACGGCCTCATCGGCACCGGCGACGTCGCCGAACAGCGTCTTGGGCATGTCCTTGGTCAGCTGCTTGGCCTTGGACTTGCCGAAGTTCATGACGCGGTTCCCGCCGCCCTGAACGTTGTTCATCATCCACATCAGCAGCAGCACGAGCAGGCCGATGGGGACGAGGTAGAAGAGCATCTGCACCCAGAACGAGTCCTGGGTGACCTTGGTGTTCCAGTTGGGCACGTTGGCGTTGCGAATCTCCCCGACCACCTGCTCGGTCGAGCCGGCGGGGTAGTTCGCGATCAGCTGATTGCTGCCCTGGAAGTTCTGGCCGTCGTTGAGGGTCAGCCGGACCCGCTGCTCCTTGTCCTCGATGGTCGCTTCTTTGACCTTGCCCTGGGTGATCTGCTCCAAGGCCTGCGAGGTGGAGACGTCGCGGTAGGCGCGAGTCTCGTCGAAGAGCACGCTGAACGCGTAGATCAACAGAAACGCTGTCAGGATCCACAGCAGCGGGTTGCGGAGCAGGCGCTTTCGGTCCATTCACTTGCGGCCGACGGGCGGCCTCGACCCTCCCTGACTGTTACTTCGGGTGACGGCCCCTGATGCGGACACCCACCGTCAACCCCTTCAGACCAGCGTACCGGCCGATGCGCGGGCACGACCATGCCGCGCCCAGCACAGGGCGCCCAGCCTACTAGGATCGCCCCGCCCCGAGCGGGCGGGACGATCGAATCGCCCCATCACACGCCCGAGGTGTAGACCCGCGGGTCGAGGGTGCCGATGTAAGGCAGGTCACGGTAGCGCTCTGCGTAGTCGAGGCCGTATCCGACGACGAACTCGTTCGGGATGTCGAATCCGACGTAGTTCACCGGGACGTCCACCTGCACGGCGTCGGGCTTGCGCAGCAACGTGCAGACCTCCAGGGACGCGGGGTTCCGCGACTTGAGGTTCTTGAGCAGCCAGGACAGCGTCAGGCCGGAATCGATGATGTCCTCGACGATCACCACGTGCTTGCCCGCGATGTCGCGGTCCAGGTCCTTGAGGATGCGCACCACTCCGGACGAGGAGGTGGACGAGCCGTACGAGCTGACGGCCATGAACTCCAGCTGCGCGGGCTGCGGCAGCGCCCGGGCGAAATCGGTCATGAACATCACCGCGCCCTTGAGGACTCCGACCAGCAGCAGATCACCGCCCTGCCGGTAGTCCTCGTCGACCTGCTTGGCCAGCTCCGCGACCTTGTCCTTGATCTGCTGCTCGGTGATGAGCACAGAAGCGATATCGCCGTCGTACACGGCTCGGCTTCCCCTCTTGTCGGATCAACAATTCCCCAAGCCGGAGACCCGCCCCGACGATCGTGCCGGTGCACCGTCAGCCATTCGGCGGCTTGCGGTCCGCCGTCTCCACCCGAAGCCTGCCATGCGCTCGGCGCAGCACAAAGTCACCCGGGAGCGCCGGACCGCCCTGGCCCCGCCACTCGGCGATGAGCGCGTCGGCCGAGCGCAGGTGCGCATCGGTCATTTCGGGCACGCCTTCGGCTCTGAGCCAGTCCCGCAGCACGCGTCGCCGAATCGCGGCCGGGAGCTCCCGCAGCGCACCGCAATCCAGGCCTTGATCGGCGCGGACGCGGGAGAGCTCCGCCTCGGCGACGGCCTCCAACGCCTCGGAGTCCTCGCGCAGCTGCCGAGCGGTGCGGGCCAGCGCGCCCGCGACTCCGCCCTGCAGCACGTCCTCCAGCAGCGGGAGCACCTCTGTGCGCAACCGCACACGGGTGAAGCGGGAGTCTGCGTTGTGCGGGTCCTGCCACGGTTCGAGGCCCTGGGCCCGGCAGGCCGCCTCGGTGGTGGCCCGGCGAACCGGCAGGAACGGACGTGCCCACGGCTCGTCGAGCGACCGCATGCCGGCGATCGAGCGGGGACCGGAGCCGCGACCGAGCCCCATCAGCACGGTTTCGGCCTGGTCATCGAGGGTGTGTCCGAGCAGAACCAGCGAACCGCTGGGGCGTTCGGCCCGCAGCGCGGCGTAGCGCGCCTTGCGCGCGGCAGCCTCCAGACCGCCCATGCCGTCCACGGCGACGTCCGCGATCTGGGCGGGAAGCCCCAGCCCGGCCAGCTGCTCGACCGCTGCGTCCGCGACCGCTTGCGAGCCCACCTGCAAGCCGTGGTCGACCACGATGGCCTGCGCGCTCGCTCCGACCTCGCGGGACACGTGCGCCACCGCCGCGGCCAGCGCCAGCGAGTCCGCTCCGCCGGAGCAGGCCACCACCAGCGGAGCGCCCTTGAACGGCGCGGCCTCAGCGGAATCCAGCAGCCGCCGCACAGCGGTCCGCGTCTCACTCACTACAGGCTCAGGCGGCATCCCCCGATTCTCCCCGCCAGGTGCGGACCCGCGCGGGTGGGAGAGGTCAGCCGTGAACCCGGCGGATCCAGGCCTCCGGTTCGGTGATCTCGGAACGCGTGGGGAGGTTGTCGGGCTGCGCCCAGACCGCGTTGAAGCCCGTCATGCCGACCCGGTCCACGACGTGGTCGGTGAAGGCCGCGCCCTGCGCGTACTGGCGGATCTTGGCGTCCACGCCCAGCAGGCTCCGGAAGATCCGGTCGAGCAGACCGCCCCCGTTGCGGCGGTCGGTGAAGCGCTGCCGGATGGTGCCGACGCTGGGCACCACCTGCGGCCCGACGGCGTCCATGACGTGGTCGGCGTGGCCTTCCAGCAGCGTGGAGATCGCGATGATCCGGTCCAGCGCGGCGCGCTGCTCCGGCGACTGGAGGAGCTCCAGGACGCCGACGATCCCGGGGCTGGAATCCGCCCGGCTGCCCGAGCGCGCCTCGCGCACCACGTTCGGCAGCCTGCTCAGCAGCTCGGCGTTGCCGCCGTCCATCTGGGAGAGCAGCTGGCCGAGACCGGCGGCGAAGTGCTCGCGCAGCCACGGCACCGCGTTGAACTGGAGCCGGTGCGTCGACTCGTGCAGGCACACCCACTTGAGGAAGTCGTCGGAGGGCACGCCCAGCGACTGCTGCGCGGCCACGATGTTCGGCGCGACCAGCAACAACCGCCCGCGCTGGCCCTCGACGCCGGACTCGCCGTAGGGGTCGAACTGGCCCAGGACCTTGCTGCCCAGGTACGCGAGCACCACCCCGGCCTGCATGCCCGCGCTGCGAGCGCTGATCTCGCCCATGAGCTCGCCGCGCGCGGGCAGTGAATCCGCAGTGGACAGGGCGGCACCGGTCAGCTCGGCCAGGCCGAAGGCCGCACCGCGCGCCCAGTCCGGCCGGTCCACGACGTCGCCTTCCACGACCGGCAGGTCCAGCCCCAGGCCGGTCAGCTCGCGGACGTGGGTCTCGGCTTCGACGCTGAACCGCCGCAGCGAGCGCACGGCCCGCTCGGCTTCCGCCCTCGGAACCTCCGGTCCCGGCCTCATCAGCCGGACGGCGGTGCCCACGGCGACGTTCCAGTCCAGCGCCCTGGGCGTCTCAGCGGACGGCAGGGTGGCGAGTCGGGCGTTCACGTCCCCGACGGTACCCGCCGGGACGCTCCAGAGGTATCAGGCTTTCGTGCCGTGACCAGGGGTTAAGGATCTCTCCACCGGGGAAGCTCGCTCAGCGGCGCAGGTCGCGCGCTCCTCCGGTGCTTCAGCGGCAGCCGCAGCCGCGCAGGGCGTCCGCGATCTCGTCCAGGGCCGGGCGGGCGACCACGGAACTGGTCCCGTTGGACATCATCGCGAAGACCAGCAGTCTCCCGTCCTCGGTGACCACGCTGCCGGCCAGGCTGTTCGCCCCGTCGAGGGTGCCGGTCTTGGCGCGGACCCAGCCCTGGCCGGGACTGCCCTGGTAGCGGTCGGCGAGGCTGCCGCTGCCGCCCGCGATGGGCATCCCCGGGAGCAGGTCGCGCAGCTTCGCGGAGCTCTCGGGCAGCGCGCCGCCGGGACCGGCGGAAGCGGTCGCCCGGTGCATGAGCTGACCGAGCAGCTGCGGCGTGATCCGGTCGTCCAGCGACAGACCGCTGCCGTCGGCCATCGTGGTGCCGTTGAGATCGAACCCGTTGCGCTGCAACACCTCTCGCACGGCCTGCACCCCGCCGGCGAAGGACGGTTCCTTGCCGGTGGCGATGGCGACCTCGCGGGTCAGCGCCTCAGCGAGGACGTTGTCGGAGTGCTGCAGGACGTTCTCGACCAGCTCGCTCACCGGCGCTGAGGCCACGTGACCGAGCACCTGCGCGTTGGCCGGGGCACTGCCCGGTGCCGCGGTCGCCGCGCCCAGCCGCTTCGCCAGCTCCTGGCCGGCCTGCAGCGCGGGGGTGGCGGAGCGCGGGGTGTAGTCCTTGGCCGGGTCCTCCCGGGCACCGTCGAGCATCACCGGCTCCATCGGCGCGTAGTACCCACCGGCGACGTCCTCCGGCAGCCAGCCGGGCGCCGCGGTCGGTCCCCGGTAGCGGCTGGTGTCGACCAGCACCGTGTTCACGTTCCCGCCGGAAGCGGCCTTGACCTGCGCGACCAGGTCGTCCAGCTTCGGCGCGCCCGGGTACACCGACTCCTGGCCGCCGGACAGCTTGGACAACGTCGGGTCGCCGCCCCCAACGAGCACCACCGTGCCCGGCTGGCTGCCGCGCACCACCTTCGTGGTCAGCCGCGCGTCGTGGTCGAGGGCGAGCATGGCCGCGCTCATCGCCAGCAGCTTCCCGGTCGAGGCGGGCATCAGCGCCTGCCCCGGGTTGCGCTGCCACAGCACCTCGCCGCTGCGGGCGTCCATCACGGTGCCGCCGAACGTGCCCAGCGCCGGATCGGCCGTGGGGCCCGCCAGCGCCGCGCTGATCCCGGACCGCCCCGGAACGGGAGCGTTCTGGCGCAGCGGCTTGATCTCGGGGTCGAGGCGAACGGGCGCGGGCGGGTCGGCGATCTGGGTCTTGCTCAGCGCGTCGACCAGCGAGGGACCGAACGCGACCCCGGCTCCCAGCAGCGCGACCAGTGCGATCGCGACTCCGATCAGCGGACCGCGCCCTCTGCGCGACGTCGTCGTCCCGGTCGGCTGCGCCTGCGACGGCACGCGCTGCGGAACCGCGCGCGAGGCGTGCGGGTCGGTGGCGTCCTCGGGCTGGTACGGCGCCTGCGGCGTGGAGATCCCGGCGAAGTCCTCCGGGCTCGCGTAAGCCGGCTGCGCGGAGGGCGGCTGCGCGGGTCGCGGTCCCGGCGCGGGCGGCGTGAGCCCGCTCGCCGGGTCGGCCTGCGGGACGCCGAGGCCCGCGAAGTCGGCAGCGGACGCCGTGCGCGGAGCGTTGAGATCGACCTGGTCGATCCACTGCGTCTGCTCGGCCGCCGACTCCGGCGGGGCCGATGTCCGCAGGTCCCGGAGGTCGATGCGGCTCGTCTGCTCGGCCGCGGACTCCGGCGGCTCCTGCTTGCCGTCGGAGTCCAGCGCCTCGTCCAGCGCGCCGCGGGAGATCTGCTGCGTCTGCTCGGCCGGGCGCTCGTCGGGCTCGGCGGCGGTCTCGTCGGCCGGAATCGCGGCGATCATCTGCGTCTGCTCGGCCGGACGTTCCTCCGGCTCCGCCACCGGTTCCTCGGCCGGAACCGCAGCGATCATCTGCGTCTGCTCGGCCGGGCGCTCCTCCGGCTCGGCCTCCGTCTCCGGAGCCTGAGCCTCCGGGGCCTGAGCGGCGGGCCACTCCGGCTCTTCCGCGGTGTCGGGGTCCGGCGTCTCCGCGGTTCCCGACTCGGCTTCCGGCGCGCTCGTCTCGTCCGCGACGACGTCGCTCGCAGCGGCGGCGTCCTCGTCGACGTCGGCGGCTTCAGCTTCAGCTTCGGCTTCGGCTTCGGCTTCGGCGGCGTCGGCGTCGGCGTCGGCGTCGGCGTCGGCGTCGGACTCATCGGCTTCGGTGGAAGCGGCGTCGGTGGAAGCGGGCTCAGTGGGAGCGGCCTCGGACGTGGACGTGTCCGCCTCGGCGGGCTGCTCGTCCGTCGAGGACTCGTCCTGGTCGGTCGAGGCGGCGACCTCGACGGGCTCGGGTCCGGTTTCCTCCGCCGAGGTCTCGCTCTCAGCCGCGGAATCCTCGGGAGTCGACTCGTCGGCATCGGAACCGGCGTCCGCGGAATCGGGGGACTCGCCGGATTCGGCCGGGTCCGCGTCGGGCGCCCCCTGCTCGGAGGCATCCGCCGCGCTCTCCTCGGCCGGCTCGTCGCCGGAGGTGCCCGCCGCGTCGTCCGACTCCTGGTCAGAGCCTTCGGTGTCCCCGGACGTCGCAACGTTCTCGTCCGACCCCGACCCCGCGTCCTCGGACTCGGACTCGGACTCGGACTCGGCGGCAGTCTCCTCGCCGGAGTCCTCCGGGGAGTCTTCGGCGGGTTCCGAGTCCGCGTCGGAGTCGTCCCGCGCCGGCTCATCGGCCGCGGGCTTGGCGAGCTTCTGCGTCTCGGCGACGGAGCTCTGGACGTCGGCCTTCCGGAGGCTCACGGTGCTGTCAGCATCCTCGGAGCCGTCGGTGAACAGGCTTCCCGCGACGCGGACGGTGGCGGTCGGCGCGTCGGCCGATGTGGTCTTGGTCCCAGTACCGGGCGTGCTCGAACCGGTCTCGCCCGAGTCCGTGGTCGCTTCGTCGGTTCCGGCGGCATCGCCGCTCCCGGTGCTCACTCGGTGCTCCGCCGGGTCGCTTTCGGGCGGGGTGTTCTCCGACATCTCAGCAGCTCGATCCGGGGACGGCGCAGCGGTGCGCGGCCGGTCATCCTGGTCCGGCGAGCCCGCTCGGACGTCGGTTTCGGACACCTCACCCCGGGTGTTCTGGGGTTCGGGCACGTGCTCCTCCTCGACTGGAGGTCAGATTGCCAGATTGCGAGCTCTCACACTGCGGTGGGGCCTGGGCCCCGAGCGTGGTCCACACTAGACGTGGTCGCGCGCGCGAGCGGGCGGCTGCATCCGACGCAAGACGAGTGAGGAACCGCGTGGACTTCGACGTCACGATCGAGATCCCCAAGGGGAACCGGAACAAGTACGAGGTGGACCACGAGTCCGGGCGCATCAAGCTCGACCGGACGCTGTTCACCGCGACGCAGTACCCGGCCGACTACGGGTTCGTCGACAACACCCTGGGTGAGGACGGCGACCCGTTGGACGCCCTGGTCCTGGTGCAGGAGCCGACCTTCCCGGGTTGCCTGATCAAGTCGCGCGCCATCGGCATGTTCCGCATGCGCGACGAGAAGGGCGGCGACGACAAGGTCATCTGCGTTCCTTCGGACGACCCGCGTCAGGAGCACCTGCGGGACATCCACCACCTCTCCGAGTTCTACAGGCTGGAGATCCAGCACTTCTTCGAGGTGTACAAGGACCTGGAGCCGGGCAAGAGCGTGGAGGGCGCCACGTGGGTCGGCCGTTCGGAGGCGGAGGCCGAGATCAAGAAGTCGTACGAGCGCGCCAAGGAATCGGGTCACTGACCTCGTTCCCGGGCAACACCGGAAGACCCTCCTCGCCGATCGCGTGGAGGGTCTTTTCGTGCCCGGAGGTCTTTCCACAGCCTGTGGACAACTATCCCCACCCCTGTGGATGACTGGGGACAACCTGTGGAAGAACGCTCATCTGCGTCGCGTCATCGCAGGTCGCGGCACTCGTTCGAGGGGAGAACCGTCGATCCGCCGCAGCACGACCACGGGTTCCGGCGATGCGTGTTTTCCACAGCCCTGGACGTACGGCCGCCGCCGCGCCGGTGGGTGGAACCAGTCCATCTCGGCCTTGGCCCGAGCCACCGAACGCCTGCGCACCACGTAGCGCCGCAGCCACCGCGCCAGCGCCACGACCACGACTCCCGCCGCGATCAGCATCAACCACCCCATCGCACTCCTCTCTCCGCGAAGGGGATGCCCGCTCGGCGAGATCATGATGGCGTTCCGGCGCGAGATCACCCTGATGGCCCCAAATTCAACGCACGTTGATTTCTCGTCTCGCGCAGAGTTATGGTCGAGCCGACGCGCACGAGGGGGTGGTCGCCATGCAGGTGCTGCGACTGGACGAGGTTCGTGCTGGAGCGGGTGAGGCGGTCGGCGGCAAGGCGGCCAACCTCGGGGAACTGATCGGTGCCGGGTTCCGGGTGCCACCGGGCTTCGTGATCACCACCGAGGCCTACGAGCGGGTCTGCCAGGTCGCCGATCTCCTCGACGGACTGCCCGGTTCGGCCGGCGCCATCCGCGAGCGGATCTCCACCACCTCGCTCCCGGCGGAGCTGGCCGCCGCCATCACCGACGCCTGCGCCGAGCTCGGCCCGGGACCCGTCGCGGTGCGCTCCTCCGCGACGGCCGAGGACCTGCCGCACGCGAGCTTCGCCGGCCAGCAGGACACCTACCTCAACGTCGTCGGCGGCGAAGCGGTGCTGGACGCGGTCCGCCGCTGCTGGGCTTCGCTGTGGACCGATCGCGCGGTCTCCTACCGCGAGGCCAACGACATCGAGCACGCCGGGGTCCGGCTCGCGGTCGTGGTGCAGCGGATGGTCGACGCGAGCGCCGCGGGCGTGCTGTTCACCGCGGACCCGGTCACCGGGAACCGCGACGAGTGCGTCATCGACGCCAACACCGGCCTCGGCGAGTCGGTCGTCTCCGGTGCCGTCACCCCGGACCACTTCGCGGTCTCCGCGGCAGGACGGGTGACCGGGCGCCTGGGCGACAAACCGACCAGCGTGCGCGCCGTGACCGGCGGCGGCGTGGAGACCGTGGCCCAGGACTCGGCGACCGCGTCGATCAGCGACGAGCAGGCCCGCGAACTCGCCGCGCTCGGGCGGGAGGTGGCGCGGCACTACGGCTCGCCGCAGGACCTGGAGTGGGCGATCGGCGCGGACGGCATCTGGCTGACGCAATCGCGGCCGATCACCACCCTGTTCCCGCTGCCGGAGGAAACCGAGGACGGCCTGCGGGCGTACCTGTCGGTCAACGTCGCGCAGGGCGTCTACCGCCCGCTGACGCCGATGGGCATCGCGACGCTCGGCCTGGTGGCCACCGGTGTGCTGCGCCGGCTCGGCCTGCCCGCGCCGGGTGTCCGGCCGGGGCTGTTCCGCCCGGCCGACGGGTGGCTCTTCCTGGACATCACCGGCACCACCCGCAACCGGATCGGCCGCGCCGTGCTGCCCCGGCTGCTGGCCGCGGCCGAAGCCCGCACCGGGCGCGTCTACGAGTCCTTGCTGGACGATCCCCGGCTGCCGCTGGACCCGGGCGTCCCGTGGCGGACGGCGCGCGCCCTCGCCAGAGTCCTCGCGCGCAACAGGATTCCGATGCTGCTGGCGGGGGTCCTGCGCTCCCCCGCGCGCGCACGCGACGAGGCGTTCCGCAGGGTCGACGCACTGCGCGCCGACCTCGCCGCCCCGAACCGACCACCCCGCTGGACCGGCTGAACACCGCGCGGCACGCGCTGCAGCGGGCCACCGCCTCGTGCATGGCGTGGGTGGCTCCGCGGATGATGCCGATCCTGCTGCTGTCGCGGCTGCTGCCACGGCTGACCAGGGCCGACGAAGCCGAGATCCACGTGGTCCTGTCCGGGATCCCGCACAACGTGACCACCGAGATGGACCTGGAGCTGTGGGCGATCGCGCAGCACATCGGGCCCGACGTCGACGACCTCACCACCCGCTACCTGGACCGGAACCTGCCCGCTGACGTCCTCTTCGGACTCGACGACTTCCTGGCCCGGCACGGGCACCGGACCGCGGGCGAGATCGACGTCGGCGTTCCGCGCTGGTCCGAGGATCCGCACCAGGTGCTGGCGCTGGTGGAGAACTACGCGCGCACCGGCGGAGCCGGGCACGACGCGGCGCGGCGCTTCCAGCAATGCGCCGAGGAGGCGCAGGTGATGGCGACCGAGATCGTGTCCCGGTCGCCCAATCGGCTGCACGCCAGGTTCGCGGCGTTCCTGCTCGACCGGGTCCGGCAGCTGGCCGGGATGCGCGAACTGCCGAAGTACTGCGCGGTGCTCGGAATCGCCGCTGCGCGCAGGCATCTTCGTGCGATCGGAACCGAACTCGCGGGAACTGGCCAGATTGCGAACCCGGATGACGTGTTCTTCCTCGACTACGAGGAGCTCTCGGAGTTGATCGAGGGTGCCGACCACCGCGGTCTCATCGCCGACCGCAGGGAGGTGCACGAGCGCGAGCTCCGCCGCAAGCACCTGCCGAGGCTGCTGCTCTCCGACGGGACCGAACCGGAAACGCTGCTGACGGTGGAGAAGAGCGACGGAGCGCTGCACGGGACGTCCGCCTCGACGGGCACGGTCACCGGAGTGGCGCGGGTCGTCCGGGATCCCGCGAAGGCGCGGCTCGAACCCGGCGACATCCTCGTGGCGCCCTCCACCGACCCGGGGTGGACGCCGTTGTTCCTGACCGCTTCCGGCCTGGTCATGGAGATGGGCGGCCCCAACTCGCACGGCGCGACCGTCGCCCGCGAGTACGGAATCCCCGCGGTGGTGGGGGTTCCCGACGCCACCACGCGCATCGTCGACGGTCAGACGGTCACCGTCCACGGCTCCGCGGGCACCGTCGAGTTCTGAGGGCGGAAGTTCGCCGCACCACGCTCGTCACGCACGAGGGCGGTGCGCGCCGGGAAGCGCGCACCGCCCTCGGGTCACGTCCTCGCCGGGAGGGGCTGGGCGAGGTGTGAACGTCGTTGGTTCGGGGGCCTTTCACCCGTGTCGGCCGGCGGGAAGGGGATTCGCCGGCACCTCAACGGGCGGGCAGGAACGGGGAGATTCAGTTGCCGAGCTGGGTGGCCGAGCCGAGCGGGCCGTGGGAGACCACGTCGGTGACCTTGTCCAGCGGGGAGCCGGCCTTGCCGGTCAGGCCCTGGACATCGCTGACGACGGGGAGGCCGCCAGCCAGTCCGCTGACCGGGTCGCCGCTCTTGCCCGCGGGCAGCGGAGCGCCGCCGAGCTCGGTGTTGCTCTCGAGCGCGTTGCCCAGGGTGTCGCCCACGATGTTGGTGGGCGCCTGAGCCTGACCGGGCTTGGTCTGCGGGACGGTCTGGGTGACCTGGTCCAGGGTTCCGGTGAGGGTGGTGGGCAGTGCGTCGGTCGCACCGCTCTTGCCGACCGGCAGCGAGCTCGCCAGCGGCAGGCCGCCGGCGACGTCGGTCACCGGACCGAGAGCGTCGAGACCGGGCAGACCGCTCTTGCCGACCGGAAGCGAGTCCGCCACCGGGAGGCCACCGGCGACGTCGGTCACCGGACCGAGAGCGTCGAGACCGGGCAGACCGCTCTTGCCGACCGGAAGCGAGTCCGCCAGCGGCAGGCCACCGGCGACGTCGGTCACCGGACCGAGGGCATCGAGACCGGGCAGGCCGCTCTTCCCCGCGGGAAGGGTGGAACCGACCGGCATCGGCACCTCGTCGAGCGCGGACGACGGGTCGAGGTTGTGGGTGTGACCGGTGCTGGCGTCCTGCACCGCGTCGACGACGGGCTTGACCAGGCCCGCGGCCGGGGTGCCGCCGACGACCTGGCTGACCGGGTCGCCGGAGCGGCCCGTGAGGTGCTCTTCCAGCGGAACCACGTCACCGACGGTCTTCTGAGCCGACGCGAGGGTTCCGGCGGCGTGGAACGCGGTGTTGGCCACGCCGTTGTCCGTGGGCAGCGATGCCGGCAGCTGCGGGGTTTCGGCAGCTGTGGCCGTGGCTGCGAAACCAACGGCACCGGCGCCACCGGCCAGCACGGCGGCCGCCGCGGTAAAGGTGCGCTTCATCGCAATGCTCCTCTCTGCGCACAAGCCGAGTCCTGTGCGCTCGGCGGAGATTACGGAAGAAGGCCCTGCCACTATTCAGCGATCACTTACGTAGGAAATATCAACAATCGGTGATCGCCAAGCACGACCCGTTCTTCACCATCGAGGGAAGGCGCACCGATCTTGATTACTGCTTGAGCCCGTCGCCGACTGCCGACGGCAACCGGCGAGCCCGTTCGGCGCGCAAAGCCTCGACGGCTTCGGCGAATTCGGCGTACGCCTCGCGCTCCGAGCCGAAACGGCGGTAGCGGCCCACTCGCAGTTCCACGGATTCGTACTCGCGCTCGAGCGCGTCGGCGGTCTCCTGCCAGGACGCGGCCCGGTCGCGGTGCTTGGTGTAACCGGCGTAGGCGGCGGACACCGCGACCAGCAGGCTCAAACCGATGGCGAACCACCGGATCTCCGGAACAGCGGCCGCCGTCGCCGTCGCCGTCGCGGCGACGATCGAGACTCCGATGACCACGCCCTGCAGAGCGCTGTCCTTCCAGCGGTCGCTGCGCGCCTCGTGGCGGTAGCGCTCGATCAACTCCGGCAACTGCGCCCGGTAGCGCTTGTGCGCGTCGAGCAGGTCGCCGGTCCCCAGTTCGTCCAGCAGTACTTCGCGGTGCGCGCTTTCCAGCGCGCGCAGGTCGGTGTCCACCGCGCGAACCTTAAAGTGCTGCCGGTAGACGTACATCGCCGCCACGCCCGCAGACGCGGCGGCGATCACGAACGTCACCACGGCGGGCACCACCGAGGCCGATAACGCCAGCAGCGCGGACCCCACCGCCGCCAGCAGCAGGTTTCCCGGGATGGCCCACGCGAGCAGCAGCCGCTGCACGATGCGCTCCCGGTAGAGCTCCTCGGAGCGCTGGGCGATCCGACGCTCCCAGTCCCCCTGCTGGCGGTCCTCGGCGAGCACCCCACCGCCGATGATCCCGGCCGTTTCCACTCGCTCCATCACATGTCCTTCCAGCGCGTTAGTGCGATCGAAGTGGCTCCCGGAGTTCCACGACAATCGGCCAGGAGGGTGACTCTCGACTGGTCCTTTAGGTCCATTATCGACTGCGCCGAGTGATCACCGCTGGACTCGAACGCCGCGAACCTCGCAATACCCGGCAGTGATAACAGTGAGTGGCGCGATGCCGGAGAGTTCTACGCGGGTTCCGGGCCTCGACACTGTGGCAGCGCCGCCGGAACACCGTTCAACCGGGTGGGCCGAACGGGTTCCGGCGGCGCGCCGATGCGCTGGAGCTACGCCAGCAGGGCGAACTCCGCCGTTTTCGCGGGTTCCTATTCCGCGGGCCAATCGGTCAGCAACCGCGCCTCTCCGTAGAAGGAGACCGGGTCGACCGGCTGCCCTCCGATCTCGATCTGGAAGTGCAGGTGCGGACCGGTGGATTGACCGCGATTGCCCATCGTGGCGATCAGATCACCGGGTTGGACCTTTCGGCCTACCTCCACCTGGGCCGAATCGATGTGCCCGTAGGTGGAAACCGTGTCGTTGGCGTGCGCGATTCGGACCCACAGCCCGTAGCCGCTGGCCGGGCCGGAATCGATGACCGTGCCCTCCGACGCCGCCCTGATCGGCGTGCCGATCTCGTTGGCGATGTCGACGCCCTTGTGCATCTCGCCCCACCGCATCGCGAACCCGCTGCTGATCACGCCGCGCGTCGGGGCGACCCACGGTGCGGGCCTGCGAGCTGGTGGTCCTGATTCGATCGGGGGTACGGCCGCGACGTGGGCGACTTGCTGCGTGGCCGGGATATTCCGCTCGGGGTGGGCATCCTGCACAGCGACCGTCGCAGCGGTGATTCCGCCGGCGCAGATCCCGGCGGTGAGCAGGAAGCCGAGAACATCATGTACCAAGGGTCTTTCTCGAAATGCCATTGTGCTTCACTCCTGGCACCGTCGGCGCCTTGCGCCTCTCGGTTCGGTGAATTCCGGTGGCATACGCCGGATGAATTCGATCCGGCGTCGGGGCAGCCCGAAATGAATTGGAGCCGAGCCCGTCGTTCCGTGCATTTCCGGATAACCGATCACGATGTCCCGACTTGTGTTCAACGGCGACGAGTGGACCGCCTCGGCAATCCACCACAAGAATCAACCCGAGCACCGAGAGTTCCCTTCTTCCGCGATTCCCGGTGAACACCTCGGAGGCGGTCCCGCTCGGTCCGGGGAGAGGACACGGAGGGTGCATGGTGGTGAAGGAATTTCCGATAAGAACCCCGGAACGCCTTTCCACCCAACCGAGAGTCACCCGAACAGGTCAAAACCGAAGGGCGCCCCGGCGCGTCGGCACGCTCCGCGGCTTCGATTCAGATCGCGGGTGCCGCCGTTCCACGTGTCAGGCTCGGCACCGGCGAACCGACCCCGACCACTGCTCGGGCCGACGAGCAGTGCGAGCACCTGGAGGGACGCGACATGGACGAGGACCGCATCGAGACCCGGGCCGTGCACGGCGGCGAGCGTCGGCCGGGCCCCGAAGGTTCGGTGGTGTACCCGATCTACCAGGGCACGGTGTACTCGGTGCCGAGCGGAACGGACTACCACGACCTGCGCTACCTGCGGTTGAACTCGACCCCGTCGCAGTCCTACCTGCACGACAAGCTCGCCTCGCTGGAAGGCGCCGAAGCGGGCCTGGCCACCGCGTCCGGGATGGCGGCGATCTCGACGGCGCTGCACAGCGTGCTGCGCAGCGGCGACCACCTGCTGGTCGGCGACTGCCTCTACGGCGGCACGCACGACTTCCTCACCC
>NZ_VIWX01000006.1 GCF_007829955.1 Saccharopolyspora dendranthemae | reverse complement strand
GCCGAGCAGTCGGGCGTCGAGGGCCTCGACGACCTGTTCGTCGGCCCGACCGCGATCGCCTTCGTTGAAGGCGAGCCGGTCGATGCAGCCAAGGCGATCAAGGAATTCGCCAAGGGCAACCAGAACCTGGTGGTCAAGGGCGGGTACATGGACGGCCGCGCGCTGTCCGTGTCCGAGGTCGACAGCATCGCTGACCTCGACTCGCGCGAAGTCACGCTGGGCAGGCTGGCCGGTGCCATGAAGGCCAAGATGAACGAGACCGCCGCGCTGTTCGTCGCGCCGGCGTCTCAGGTGGCTCGCATGGCCGCCGCCCTTCAGGAGAAGAAGGGCGAGTAAGGCTCCCGCAGTCCGCAGTGGACGGTGCGTGGAGCGCGCGCCGTTGCGGGCCCGTGGAACGTCTTTCGCGCGAAACCCCCTTACCCGGATACCGACGGTGCCCGGGCACTGAGCAGAAAGGAACGCCGACATGGCGAAGCTGAGCAACGACGAGCTGCTGGACGTCTTCAAGGAGATGACCCTCCTGGAGCTGTCGGAGTTCGTGAAGCAGTTCGAGGACACCTTCGACGTCACCGCCGCCGCCCCGGCCGCGGTCGCCGTTGCCCCCGCCGCCGGTGGCGAGGCCGCCGAGGCTGAGGAGCAGGACGAGTTCGACGTCGTGCTCGAGAGCGCCGGCGACAAGAAGATCCAGGTCATTAAGGTCGTTCGCGAGATCGTCACCGGCCTGGGCCTGAAGGAGGCCAAGGAGCTCGTCGAGGGCACCCCGAAGGCCATCCTGGAGAAGGTCGACAAGGAGAAGGCCGAAGAGGCCAAGGGCAAGCTGGAAGAGTCCGGCGCCTCCGTCTCCGTCAAGTGATTCACCACCCGGCCGCTGGGCGCTTCGTCCGGCGGTCCGGGTAGCGGAACCTGACACGCCGCTCCACGACTCGCGGCTGCGCCGCACGCGTCGGGTTCGAAAACCAGGTTCCGGAGTCGCTGAGTCTTTGACTCGCTGTGAGAGAACGGGCACTCGCTGTTGCGGGTGCCCGTTCTCTTTTCCTTTGCGCGGAAACGAGGACCTTTTTTCGGACGTATCCGAGAAGGGTCCTTGATTTGTAGTGAACTCATGAGTAACCCTGCTGCGTCGAGCTCGTTGCATAGGTGTGACGCCAACTACCTTCGTTAGGCGCGTCACGTGTGCGAGGGTGCTTCTCCGGGGATGGATTACGTCCCCGGAATCGGTGTAATCGAGGACGCGGAGGTTCGGATGGGCGTCGAGGTGGTTGTCGAAGGGCTCTCGAAGTCCTTCGGCCCGCAGACCATCTGGCGGGACGTCTCGCTGAATCTGCCCCAGGGCGAGATCAGCGTGCTGCTCGGGCCTTCCGGCACCGGCAAGTCGGTGTTCCTGAAGTCGCTGGTGGGTCTGCTCAAGCCGGATGAGGGCAAGGTCGTCATCAACGGGACGGACATCTGCACTTGCTCGGAAAAGGATCTTTACGAGGTTCGGAAGCTTTTCGGCGTGCTGTTCCAGGACGGCGCGCTGTTCGGCTCGATGAACCTCTACGACAACATCGCCTTCCCGCTCCGCGAGCACACCCGCAAGAGCGAGACCGAGGTCCGAAACGTGGTCCTCGAGAAGATGGAGATGGTCGGTCTCATCGGTGCGGAGGACAAGCTCCCAGGTGAGATCTCGGGCGGCATGAAGAAGCGCGCGGGTCTGGCCCGCGCCCTCGTGCTCGACCCGGAGATCCTCCTGTTCGACGAGCCGGACTCCGGTCTGGACCCGGTCCGGACCGCGGTGCAGAACCAGCTGATCGTCGACCTCAACGCGCAGATCGACGCGACGTTCCTGATCGTCACGCACGACATCAACACCGCTCGGACCGTGCCGGACAACATCGGCATGCTCTACCGCCGCAACCTGGTGATGTTCGGGCCGCGCGAGGTCCTGCTGACCTCCGACGAGCCCGTGGTCGTGCAGTTCCTCAACGGCCGGCCCGACGGGCCGATCGGCATGAGCGAGGAGAAGGACACCGCGCTGGTGGAGGCCGAGCTGGCCAAGCACGGCCGACCGCAGGTCCCCGCGATGATGCCGCAGCTGGAGGTCAGCCCCGGCCTGCCGGACCGCTCCGCCGTGCACCGCCGCAAGGAGCGCGTGCTGCGCCAGCTGCGCTCGCTGAACCCCACCGCGCAGGAGGAGATCCTCAAGAGCCTGACTCCGGAGGAGTTGGCGCTCTACGGGTTCAAGTCCCCCGCGACCGGTTCCTGGCCCCAGCAGCAGGCGGCACCGCAGCAGCAGGCGGCACCGCAGCAGCAGGCGGCACCCCAGCAGTTCGCCAACCCGCAGCAGCCGCCGCAGCAGTTCGCTCAGCAGCCGCAGCAGGCCGCACCCCAGCAGCCCGCGCCGCAGCAGTTCGCCCAGCAGCAGGCGCAGCCCCAGCAGGCGCAGCAGCAGCGGCCCTCGCCGCACCCGCGCCAGCAGGAGCAGGAACCGGTGTGGCCCGGCGGGTTGCAGGCGGACGAAGAGCCCGCGGGCGGTCGCCGCCGCTGGTTCGGACGCAAGCGAGGTGAGCAGTGAGCGCGTCCCGGGTGCAGTTCCCCGGTGCCGGTGGTCTGCGCCAGACGGGCAAGCTGTTCGCGCTGGGGATGGACATCGTGCGGGCCATGCCCTCGCGTCCGTTCCAGATCCGTGAGTTCATCCAGCAGTGCTGGTTCATCGCCAGCGTCACGATCCTGCCGACCGCACTGGTCTCGATCCCCTTCGGCGCGGTCATCGCGCTCCAGCTCGGATCGCTGACCAGGCAGATCGGCGCCCAGTCGTTCACCGGTGCCGCCAGCGTGCTGGCGATCATCCAGCAGGCCAGTCCGATCGTGACGGCGCTGCTGATCGCCGGTGCGGGTGGTTCGGCGATCTGCGCCGACCTCGGGTCGCGCAAGATCCGCGACGAGATCGACGCGATGGAGGTGCTGGGCGTCTCGCCGATCCAGCGCCTCGTGGTGCCCAGGGTTCTGGCCGCGATGCTGGTGGCAGTGCTGCTCAACGGCATGGTCAGCGTCGTCGGCGTGGTCGGTGGCTACACCTTCAACGTGATCATGCAGGACGGGACGCCGGGCGCGTACATGGCCAGCTTCAACGCGCTGGCCCAGCTGCCGGACCTGTGGATCAGTGAGCTCAAGGCCCTGATCTTCGGCTTCTTGGCGGGTGTGGTGGCCGCTTTCCGCGGCCTCAACCCACCACCGGGTCCGAAGGGCGTCGGGGACGCCGTGAACCAGTCGGTCGTGATCACCTTCCTGCTGCTGTTCGCGGTGAACTTCATCCTCACGACGCTGTACATGCAGTTGGTCCCGCCAAAGGGAATGTGATGGCCGCCAGGGGAATGGGAACATGGTGACGATCTCGCAGCGCGCCAAGCGCGCGGCCCGACGGCCGGTGGAGATGCTGGACGACCTGGGTGACCAGATGTCGTTCTACATGCGCTCGCTGGCGTGGATTCCGAGGGCCATCACCCGCTACGCCAAGGAAACGCTGCGCCTGCTGGCCGAGGTCAGCTTCGGCAGCGGCGCCCTGGCCGTCATCGGCGGCACGGTCGGCGTGATGATCGGCCTGACGCTGTTCACCGGCACGGTCGTCGGGCTGCAGGGCTTCGCGGCCCTCGACCAGCTCGGCACCTCGGCCTTCGCCGGCTTCATCTCGGCCTACTTCAACACCCGCGAGATCGCGCCGCTGGTGGCCGGTCTGGCCCTGTCGGCGACGGTGGGTTCGGGCTTCACGGCGCAGCTGGGCGCGATGCGGATCTCCGATGAGATCGACGCGCTGGAAGTCATGGGCGTGCCGAGCCTTCCGTACCTGGTGACCACCCGCGTGATGGCCGGCTTCGTCGCCGTCGTCCCGCTCTACGTGCTGGGCCTGCTGACGTCCTACGTCGCGGCCAGAGGCGTCACCGTCTACCTCTACGGGCAGTCGGCGGGCACCTACGACCACTACTTCAACCTGTTCCTGCCTCCCGAGGACGTCCTGTGGTCCTTCGGGAAGGTCCTGATCTTCAGCGTGGTGGTGATCATGACGCACTGCTACTACGGCTACCGGGCCAGCGGCGGCCCCGCCGGGGTCGGCGTCGCGGTGGGACGCGCGGTGCGGACCGCGATCGTGACCACCGCCCTGCTGGACTTCTTCCTGAGCCTCGCGATCTGGGGCACCACCACGACCGTTCGGATCACGGGATGAGCGGGCGCGGAGCGGTCACCACGGTCAAGCGCAGGGTCATGGGTCTGGCGCTGCTGATGAGCATGGTCATGTTCGTCGTGCTGTGCCTGGCGTTCTACAACAAGGCGTTCACGGCCTCCTCGGACGTGATCCTCAAGGCGGCTTCCACCGGCAACCAGCTGCTTCCGGACTCCGATGTCAAGGTCCGCGGCATGATCGTCGGTCGCGTCGTCGAGGTGAAGTCGACGGGCAAGGGAGCGGAGCTGCACCTGGCGCTGCAGCCGGACATGGCGGAGAAGATCCCGTCCAACGTCTCGGCGCAGCTGCTGCCGCGCACCCTGTTCGGCGAGCGCTACGTGTCGCTGGACATGCCCAAGGAGCCGTCGTCCAAGACGCTCGCCTCGGGCGGGGTGATCGAGCAGGACCGGACCCGCGCGGGCCTGGAGCTGGAAACGGTTCTGGCCGACACGATGCCGGTGCTGCAGGCGGTGAACCCCGAAGACCTGGCGTCCACGCTCAACGCGCTGGACCACGCGCTGTCCGGGCGCGGCGACCAGGTCGGAGACACGCTGTCGCAGCTCAACACCTACCTGGACGGTCTCAACCCGTCGGTGCCGGACCTGCGGGACAACCTGCGGGAGCTGGTCGGGGTCGCGCAGACCTACGAGCAGGCCGCACCGGACATCATCTCCGCGCTGGACAACTTCTCCACCACGGCGCGAACCCTGGTGGACCAGAAGCAGAACCTGCAGAAGATGACCGGGCAGCTGACCACGACGTCCGGCGACCTGACGACGTTCTTCAACGCCAACGGCAAGAACATCATCCAGCTCGCCGATGCCCAGCGGCCGACCTTGGACGTGCTGTCGAAGTACTCGTCGTCCTTCCCGTGCTTCCTGGGCGAGATGGCGGAGTACGTCCCGCGCATCCGCAAGGCGTTCGGCGAGGGCACCAACGAGCCGGGTCTGCACGTGACGCTCGAAGTCGCCGCGCACCGCGGCAAGTACGAGCCGAACCAGGACGAGCCGGAGTTCGCCGACAAGCGCGGACCGCGTTGCTACAACTTCATGGAGCACCTGGACCCGATGCCGGAATACCCGCCGGACGGCCCGTTCAAGGACGGCTCGGTGCCGCCGCCGGCATCCCGCCCGGCGACCGGTGGCCTGAACCCGGCAGCGGGCACCAGCCCGCAATCAGCACCGGCCGGTACCGCGACGCAGTGGGTCAACTCGCCCGCTGAGCAGGACATGGTGGCCACCGTGCTGGCTCCGGCCCTGGGACGTCCTTCCTCGGAGGTTCCCGACTGGGGCGGGTTGCTGGTCGGACCGGTGCTGCGAGGTGCGGAGGTGAGCTACCGATGAACGGGATCAGCATTCGCGGACCGCTCTTCAAGTTCATGATCTTCGTCGTCGTCACGTTGCTGGCCTCCGGTCTGCTGATCATGACGATCGCGAACCAGGACCTGCGGTCGGCGACCTCGTACTCCGCGCGGTTCACCGACGCCACCGCCCTCAACGAGGGCGACGAGGTGCGGATCTCCGGGGTCAAGGTCGGTGAGGTCGAGGACGTCGAGCTCGTCGACAACAAGATCGCGCAGGTGACGTTCAACGTCGCCGACCGGAAGCTCCCGTCGTCGGTGACCGCGACCATCAAGTACCGGAACCTGGTGGGACAGCGCTACATCGCGCTGGAGCAGGGGGCCACGCCCGCCGGCTCCGGCGGTGCCGCCGGCCGGACCGCGCAGGGCGGATTCCTGCCCGAGGGCGGCATGATCCCGCAGGAGCGCACCAAGTCCGCGCTGGACCTGACCGTGCTGCTGGGCGGCTTCAAGCCGCTGTTCCAGGCGCTGTCACCGGAGGACGTCAACAAGCTGTCCTACGAGATCATCCAGGTCCTGCAGGGCGAGGGCGGCACGGTCGAGAGCCTGCTGTCGCACACCGCTTCGCTGACGACCACCATCGCCTCCCGCGACAAGGTGATCGGCGAGGTCATCACCAACCTCAACGGCGTGCTGGACACCGTCAACGCGCGTGATCAGCGGCTCTCCGAGCTGGTCGGTCAGCTGCGGCAGGTGGTGTCCGGACTCGCCGAGGACCGCGACTCCATCGGCAGCGCGATCACCTCCTTGGACGGCCTGACCAACACCACGGCGGGGCTGCTGGAGGACGCCAGGCCGGGTCTGCAGCAGGACATCGCCGGTCTCGGTGACCTGTCGAAGAACCTCAACGACAACGAGCAAATCGTGGACCGGGTGCTGCACAACATGCCGAACAAGCTGGAGAGCTTGAGCCGCACCGCTTCCCACGGGTCGTGGTTCAACTTCTACATGTGCAGTGCCTCCGGCAACGTCGGCGTCGGCAACATTAACCTGCCGCTGCCGCTCGCGCCGGTGACCCAGCCGAGGTGCCAGCGATGACTTCCTACTCCCAGCGCGACCCGCTCAAGATCGGCATCGCCGGCATCCTGGTGCTGGTGGTGGCGTTCCTGCTGGTGGCCAACTACGAGCGGCTGCCGCTGATCAGCGGCACCAAGTACACCGCCGAGTTCAGCGAGGCGGCGGGGCTGCGGGCCGACAACGAGGTCCGGGTCGCAGGCGTCAAGGTCGGCACGGTCTCCGACGTCGAGCTGGAAGGCGACCGCGTGCTGGTCAGCTTCCGGATCAACGACGCCGAGATCGGTGACCACACCACCGCGGCGATCAAGGTCAAGACGCTGCTCGGCCAGAAGTACCTGGCGCTGGACCCGCAGGGTTCCAAGGAGCTCGACAACGACCAGCCGATCCCGCTGAACCGGACCATGTCGCCGTACGACGTCATCGAAGCGTTCAGCGACCTGTCCAAGAACGTCGACCAGATCGACACGGCGCAGCTGGCCAAGAGCTTCGAAACCCTCTCCAGCACGTTCAAGGACACGCCCGGTGAAGTCGGCGGTGCCCTCAACGGGCTCTCGCAGCTCTCGAAGACGATCTCGTCGCGGGACGAGGAGATCGAGCACCTGCTGAACAACACCACGCAGGTCTCCCAGCAGCTCGCCGACCGCAACGAGGACTTCGAGAAGCTGCTCTCCGACGGCAACCTGCTGCTCCAGGAGCTCCGGGCCCGCCGGGAATCGATCTCGTCGCTGCTCACCGGAACCCAGGAGCTGTCGCAGCAGCTGACCGGGCTGGTCGACGACAACCAGGCGCAGCTGGGGCCGACGCTGGAACAGCTGGACAAGGTGACCAAGATGCTGCAGCGCAACCAGCAGAACCTGGACCGGAGCCTGAACACCTTCGCCCCGTTCACCAGGCTGTTCTCCAACGTCCTCGGCAACGGCCGCTGGTTCGACACCTACATCTGCGGTCTGCTCCCGCCCGCCGTCGGGCCGATCAACCAGGAGGGTTGCAAGCAATGACGAACGCACCCTCGAAGACCTCGACGCTGGCCAAGGTCCTCACCGTCGGGATCGTGGTCGTGCTGCTCGGCGCCGTCGGCGGCTGGTGGCTGTTCTACGGCGCGGCCGAGCGCAAGGTCACCGCCTACTTCGACGCGGCCGTGGGCCTGTACCCGGGCGGTGACGTGCGCATCCTCGGCGTCCCGGTCGGCACCATCGACGAGGTGACGCCGCAGGGCAAGCAGGTCAAGGTCACGCTGAGCGTGGACCGCGACACCGCGATCCCCGCCAGCGCCAACCTGGTCGCCGTCTCGCCCAGCGTCGTCTCCGACCGGTACGTGCAGTTCGCGCCGGTCTACAAGGGAGGCCCGAAGCTCGGCGACGACGCGGTGATCCCCGCCGATCGCACCGCGACGCCCGTCGAGCTGGACAACATCTACCGGAGCCTCAACGACCTCACCAACGCGCTGGGTCCCAACGGGGCCAACAAGAACGGCGCGCTGACCGACCTGCTCAACACCGGTGCCGCCAACCTGGAGGGCAACGGCAAGGCGCTGTCGGAAACCCTGCGCAACCTCGGCGAAGCGGGCACGACGCTGTCGGGCAACAGCGACGAGCTGTTCAAGACGGTCGACAACCTGCAGCGGTTCACCGGGATGCTCGCCGACAACGACGGCCAGATGCGCCGGTTCAACTCGCAGATGGAAGAGGTCAGCAGCCATCTCGCCGGTGAGCGCAACGACATGAGCGCGGCGCTGGCCGAGCTGTCGGTGGCGCTGGGTAAGGTGGAGACCTTTGTGCGGGACAACCGCTCTCAGGTGCAGTCCAACGTCAGCCAGCTGCACGACGTGGCCGCCGTGCTGGTCAAGCAGAAGGCGGCGCTCAACGAATCGCTGACCAACGCGCCACTGGCCATGAGCAACCTGAACAACACCTACAACGGTGCCTCCGGAACGCTGGACCAGCGCGCCATGTTCAACGAGCTCAACCAACCCCCGCTGGTCTCCGTCTGCAAGCTGCTCGACCAGAGCACGCCGAAGGAGGTCCCGCTGGAGGTCAGCACGGCTTGTGACGCGCTGCGACCGGTCCTGGGCGGCGCCGAGAAGCTGCCGACGCTGGCCGAAACCCTCAACGCGGTGCAGAACGGCAAGCTCCCGCCGTTGCCGCTGCCGCTGACCAACGGACTTCAGCCCGCTGGAGGTGGCCAGTGATGCGGCCCGGTTCGATGACCCGGCTCGTGCGATCCGTCCTCAACCGCAAGTCGGCCGTCAAGGTCGGTGCGGTCGCGGCGGTCGGCTTGCTGGCGCTGTCGGGTTGCTCCTCGCGCGGCGTCTACGACATGCCGCTGCCGGGCGGAGCCGACGTCGGCAGCGACCCCTACGACGTGAAGGTCCGCTTCACCGACGTGCTCGACCTCGTGCCCAACGCGGGTGTCCGGGTCAACGACGTGGCGGTCGGACGGGTCTCCAACATCGTCCTGGCACCCGGGACGTGGGACGCCGAGGTGACGGTGACCCTCAACGGAGACGTCAAGCTGCCCGCCAACTCCGTCGCCCGGCTGCGCCAGTCCAGCCTGCTGGGTGAGAAGTACGTCGAGCTGGCCGCGCCCCCGCAGGCTGCCTCCGGGCGGCTGACCGAAGGCGCGACCATCGGCCTGAACCGCTCGAACCGCAACCCCGAGGTCGAAGAGGTCCTCGGCGCGCTGTCGCTGCTGCTCAACGGTGGTGGTGTCGCGCAGCTGCAGGACATCACCAAGGAGCTCAACAAGGCGATGAGCGGGCGTGAGTCCGACATCCGCGGCTTGCTCAACAACCTCGACGAACTGGTCTCTGGGCTGGACGCGCAGCGCAACGACATCGTGCGCGCCCTGGACAGCGTCAACCGGCTCTCGGCCAAGCTCAACGAGCAGCGCGGCAGCATCGACACCGCGCTGCGCGACCTCGGCCCCGGGCTGCAGGTGCTCCACGAGCAGCGCGGCCAGCTGGTGACCATGCTGCAGTCGCTGGACAAGCTCTCGGGCGTGGCGACCAACGTCGTCGACAAGTCGCACGAGGACCTCGTTCACGACCTCAACCAGCTCGCGCCGACGCTGCACCAGCTCGCAGCGGCCGGTGACGCGCTGCCGAAGTCGCTGGAAACCCTCGTCACCTTCCCGTTCCCGGACAACGCGGTCGAAGGCATCGGGAAGAGCGACTACACCAACCTGTACCTCAAGGTCGACCTGAACCTGAGCACGATCGTCGACAACCTCGGGCGGTCGCGTCAGCCGCTGTTGCCGGTGCCCGACGGCCTTCCGCTCCCGTTGAACGGCCAGACGCAACAGCCCCAGAAACCCGCACCTCCCCAGCCGAAGCCGAATGAATCCGGTGGCGGCGTGCTGGGCTGGCTGTTCGGAGGTGACGACTGATGCTCACCCGTCGAGCACGATTCCAGATCATCGGCTTCGTGCTGATCGCTCTGATCGGTTGCAGCTACGCAGGGTTCAAGTACGCCGGCATGGACCGGCTCTTCGGCAACCGCGGGTACGAGGTCGCGCTCAACCTCGCCAGCACCGGCGGTGTCTTCAAGAACGCCGAGGTCACCTACCGCGGCGTTCCGGTCGGCCGGGTCGGCGACCTGAAGCTGACCGCCGACGGCGTCCAGGTGCCGCTGGACATCGAGGAGAAGGCGCCCTCGATCCCGGCCGACGTGGAAGCCGTCGTCACCAACCGGTCCGCCGTCGGTGAGCAGTACGTCGACCTGCGTCCCAAGCACAACAAGGGTCCGTACCTCAAGGAAGGTTCGGTCATCGCCGAATCGCGGACCACGACGCCGCTCCCGGTCCAGGACCTGATGATGAACCTGGACTCGTTCGCCAAGTCGGTGCCGCAGGACTCGCTGCGCACCGTCGTCAGCGAGCTGGGAACGGCCTTCCGGGACAACGGCGGCCACCTGCAGACCATCCTGGACACCTCCCGCGAGTTCACCACGCAGGCCCAGAACCACCTGCCGCAGACGGTGCAGCTGCTCGAGGACGGCAAGACCGTCCTCGGCACGCAGAACGACCAGGGCTCGGCCATCAAGTCCTTCAGCAAGGACCTGAACCTGCTGTCGCAGTCGCTGGAACGCTCCGACGGCGACCTGCGCGGCGTCATCCAGAAGGCGCCCCCGGCCGCCGTTCAGCTCTCCGGCCTGATCAAGGACAACCCCCGGATCGGACCGCTGCTGGCCAACCTGACCACGACCTCGCAACTGCTGTCGTCGCACACCGACGGCATGGAGCAGCTGTTCGTCAGCTACCCGGCGCAGGTCGCGGTGTCCAACACCGTCGTCCCCGGGGATGGCACGGCTCACTTCGGACTGGTGCTGAACCTCTTCGACCCGATGCCGTGTACGAAGGGGTATGAGGGAACACCGGAGCGGGCAGGCAACGACATGAGCCAGGCCCCGCTGAACAAGGACGCGCATTGCGCTGAGCCTCCGGGCAGTGACATCTCAGTGCGCGGCGCGCAGAACGCACCCGGGCAGTAAGAGAGGCAACACGTGACCGTTCAAGCCGACACCGCTCGCCGGCGGCCCAAGCTGTCGCTGGTGCTGTTCGTGGTGAGCCTGGTCTGCGCCCTGGTCCTCGGGGTGTTGTGGGTGATGGCCATCAACAACTCCTCGGTCGCCTACGCGGAGACCCGCGACGAGGCGCTGCAGCAGGGCCAGGAAGCGATCGTCAACTTCAACACCCTGGACCACAAGGACATCGACCGCGGTCTGCAGCGGTGGGAGGACACCTCCACCGGCCCGCTGCGGGACGAGGTCAAGAAGGGCCGCAAGGACTACGCGACCCGGATCCAGCAGGCCAAGAGCACCACCACTGCCCGCGTGCTCGACGCCGGCATCGTCGAGCTCGACGAGAACGCGGGCAAGGCCAGGATGATCGCGGTCATGCAGATCACGGTGACTGTGGAAGGCCAGCCCCCGGCCAACAAGCAGGATCGCTACCAGGCCGAACTCACGCGTGAGGGCGACGTCTGGAAGATCAGCGGACTGGGCACCGTCCCGGTCGGCTGAACGGCGAGACCCGAAAGCGATTCGAGGAGTAGAGCCAGTGCCAACCAACCGCCGTTCCGGCACGAACCGGCAGCCAGCGGCCCGCCGGCCGAAGGTGGCCGGCCTGCGCAAGCCCACCGCCTCGCCCGCCTCGACGCCGGTGGAAGACGAGCACGTCAACGGCAACGCGACGCCGGAGGCGGCGGAGCAGGAGCCGAAGACCGCTGAGCCCGCGGCGCCAGAGGCGGCTGAGCCCGCGTCCGCCGAGGTCAGCGAGGCTGCTGCGGACTCGGCTTCGTCCGAGGAGTCCTCTGCGGCCGGGTCCGCTGACGAGCCCGCGGTCGACGAGCCTTCCGACGCGGAGACCTCGACGCCTGAGTCCTCGGCCGCTGAGACTTCGGCCGCTGAGTCCTCGGCTGCTGAGACTTCGGCCGCTAAGTCCTCGCAGGCTGAGTCCGAGGAGAGCGGATCCGAGGATGCCGCTGAGCCGGAGTCCGAGGAGTCGAAGTCCGAGGAGCAGGACTCCGGCAAGACCGGGTCCCCCTGGGTGCTGTGGAGCGCGACCGCGGTCCTGGCCGCGCTGGCGATCTTCTTCGGCGTCGCGACCTACACGACTTACAACACCGGTTCCGCCGCGAACGAGGCGTTGACCTCGGCGGGCGAGACCAGCGAGGTCAACGGCCAGATCAGCGAGGGCGTCGAGAAGCTCTTCTCCTACGACTTCAACGACACGGCCAAGACCGAGAACGCCGCCAAGGACCTCCTGGTCGGCTCGGCCGTGCAGAAGTACAACGAGCTGTTCGCCCTGGTCAAGCAGCAGGCGCCGCAGCAGCAGCTGATCGTCACCACCACTGCCAAGAACAGCGCGGTGACCCATCTCGAAGGCGACCGGGCCGAGGTCCTGGTCTTCCTGGATCAGCACGCCATGCGCGCCAACACGGGTGAGTCCAACATCGGTCCCGCTCAGCTCTCGGTCAGCGCCGAGAAGCAGGGCGACAAGTGGAAGATCACCCAGCTCACCCTCCGCTGACCGGAGACGCGAAGCCCAGCGAGAAGCCCCTCGCCCGGAACGCCCCACCAGGAGCGCCCGAGCGAGGGGCTTCCCGCTTCGCACGCACGCCCCGGAAGAGCCCCGGGGTCACCAAGTCCCAGTTTTAGTCCAAACCGAGCCATGATCATGTCCGAAATGTCGGCTCAGTTATGACTAAAACTGGGACCTGGTGGGTGCCGTTGTCTTCAGGTGTGGGACTCAGCCCGCACCGCCGCGGGTTCTCACACGTCGTCTGGCGAGTACGCCGCGACGCCGTGTATTGGCATACATCAGGAGTGGCGCACGGAGTCCAGGCGGCGTGTGAGGTTCCGCCACCCGCACCGCCAAGCAACGCGAGACCGCAATCACCCCTGAAGCTGGGACCGGGTGAGGTTACGGGCCGACGTGGGTGTGGGCGCTCCAGATCGCGTGTTTGTCGGGGTGGGCGTTGCGGAGCTCCCGGACCGCGTTGTGGAGCGCGTAGGCCGCACCGTCCGTGCCGTAGCCGTTCGACCCGAAGACCTCCCCGTAGAAGTCCGCGTGCGCTTCGACCGCGCTGTTCGTCTCGACCTCCCACAGAGTGCCGACGACGTGCGTGAACCCGGCGAAGGCCAGCGCCGAGCACAGCGACAGCGCCGCCGAGGTCGGGTGATCCGCCGCGGTCGCCACCTGACCGAGGTAGCAGAACTCGGCCTTGTCCAGCGCGACCTGCCCGAGCTCGACCAGCCCGAGCGGCCGCTGGCCCTCGCGGTCCAGCAGCATGCCGGCGGCGGGCTGCGCGGGGAACTGCGAGCTCGGCTCGCAGACGTGCACCCACGGGTAGTTCGGCAGCATCCGCAGCACGTCGGTCGCGCTGGCGCTCTCCGTCGAGACGATCCCGGCGCTCGGCCAGTACTGCGCCAGCACCTGGTTCTGCGGCGGGAGTTCGCGCGAGACCTGCACGGCGGATCCCGCCGCCACGAGCGCCTCCCCGTCCGGGACCGGCCGGGTGCGCGCCCGCAGCAGGCACCCGAGGGTCGGCGTGTACGACGAGACCACGCGATCCAGGGCCGAGGCGCCGGCGTGCGCGGTCGCCGCGTGCAGCGGCAGGTAGGCCGCCGCGCCGAACCCGCTCCACCAGACCCGGGGCCAGCGCGCGCCGGCGGGCGGCGTGTTGAGGTATCCCATCCGGTCCAGCACCGGGCGGACCAGCCGCACCCACGTCCAGTCGAGCACCTCGGCCATCGCGGCGTGGTCGTCGTGCTGCGCGGCGGTCAGCAGGGACAGGACCTGCTCACTCGCCTTCTCCGGGGTGGAGTGCGGGATCGGGACGGTCAGCACCCGGCCGCCGAAGATCACCAGAACGTCGGAGCGGTACCGGCTGAGGTTGACGATCGCCACCGACCCGTCGCCGCCGACCCCGCTGAGCGCGCTGAACTGCTGCATCCGCAGGTGTCCCGGCTGGATCTCGCGGACCTCGTCGATCAGCGCGGTCCAGGCATCGGCCAGCCGGCTCCGGTCGTCGGCGTCGCCGAGGTCGGGGTCCTCCGCCGGGCGGTCCAGCAACCGCCGCAACCGGACGATCTCGTCGGCGAGGTCCGGGTGATCGCGGTGCAGCGAGCCGAGCTCGCCGCCGCTGGGCAGGAAGTCGGCCAGTATCGCCGACCGCCCGTGCTCGATCAGCTCCACCGCCTTGTCCGGCTCACCCGCTTCGATGGCGCTCGCCGCCGCGTCGGCCACGATCGAGGCCCACCGCTGCTGCGCGCTCGGCGAAGCGACGACCCGCTTGCCGCGGGTCATCAGCGGCAGCAGTTCGACGGCGGTGGTGAACGACTCCAGCGCTTCGGACCAGCGCTGCTCCTGCGCGCTGATGCGGCCGGCGAGCGCGGCTGCCCGCAGCCGCTGCTCGGCGGGAGCGTTGCTCTGCGTGGCGGCCTCGGTGAGCACCTTGCGCGCCCACCGGTAGTACCGCCGACGCCCGGTGCGCTGGTGCAGCGACTGCAGCGCGCGGCCGAGCTGGATCGACACCGCCGCCCGCCCCGGGGTGGTGTCGGGCATGGCGATCAGCGCCTGGTCGAACAGCTCGATCGCGGTCTCGACGTCCTGCGCGCGCCCTGCGTGCTGGAACCGGTGCGCCAGCACCGCGCCCAGCTGGACCCACGCGATGTGCTGGGTCTCGCTCTCGGAGGACTTCGCCGCCTCGCGGGCCAGCTCACCGGCGCGATCCAGGTCGTCGCGGTTCTCGCCGTGCTCGTAGCGCACCAGGAGGCTGGTGTTGAGCGCGGTGATCATCCGCGCGCGCTGCGAGGGCGCCGCAGCTTCGACGGAAGCTTCGCCCGCGGTGACCGCGGTGTCCAGGGCCTTGGCCTCGCCTCCGTGCTGGAAGTGCCTGCGCAGCAGGATCGCGTAACCGCCCAGTGCGAGGGCGCGGTAGGTGTCGTCGGTGGACAGCGCTCGCACGGCCGGGGCGATCGGCCGGAGCACCCGGCGCAGCTGACCGGATTCGCCGGTGGCGTCGACGTGCTCGGCGGTCGCGGCCGACAGCTGCCAGACGGCCAGCCCCAGCTGCAGGTTCCCGCTTTCGAGCGCTCCGAGGACGCCGATCAGCTCGTTGAGCGCGGAGTTGAGATCGGTCAGATCGCCGTTGCGCTGGAAGCGCAGCCGCAGCGCCTCGGCGTACCGGCACAAGCCCCCGCGCCTGCCGTCGCCGTCGGGCAGCGCGCCGGATCCGGCGGAGAGATGGCGGATCGCCTCGTCGAGATCGTCCGGTTCCCCGTTGCGCTGGTACCGGCGCATCAGCGCGGCACCGAGGTTGATCAGCAGCTCGGAGGTGGTGGGGTCGCTGGCCGGGGAGATCCGCGCGGCCTCGCGGAACACCGCGATGGACTCCTCGTCGGATTCCGCCGAGTCCGCGAGCTGTGCGTGCAGCTTCAGCGCGTTCGCCAAGCGCAGCAGCACCATCGGACGCCGCTGATCGCGCTTGGGGGTCTTCTCGACGGCGTCGCGCGCGACCTGCGCGCTGTCGGCCGCGAGCTGCGCCTGGCCGGTCTTGCCCGCGAGATCGGTCAGGGCCAGCGCGAGGTTGCAGTAGTAGAGGATGCGGTCGCGGTCGCCGGAGTGCGCGGAGGTCGTCGCCGCGCGGTAGTAGCCGATGGCGTCTTCGAGGTCGGCGAGCTCGCGGCTGCGCACGTGGGTCAGCTGCGCGGCGCTGCCGAGGTTGTTGAGCACGCCCGCCCGGGCGGGGTCGTCCTCGCGCAGCACGCCCGCGGTGGTGCGGAAGACCTCGGTGACCCAGCCGAGGTTGCTGAAGTCGAGCGTGGTGACGATCTGGTTCATGGCCGCGATGGCGTCGGCGTAGCGCTGCTCGGCGCTGCGACGCTCGGTTCCCCCGGCTTTGGGGCCGCCGGGTTTCGATCCGACCGCTGCTTGGCCGCCCGTGACGGGGCCCCCGCCGACACCCGGGTTCGTCCCGCTGTGCGGACCGCCCGGTCTTGCGTCCGGGGCGTCCGGGGTGGCGTCGCCGTCGTCCTCCGGGGCGAACCAACTGGATTGTGGGGGTTGAGGGCCGCTCTGGTCCTTGCCGCCGGTCCAACGCTGCAGCCCGCGGAACCGTTCGCTCGCGCGGCTTGCATCGTCTGTCATCGGTCGTTTCTCCTGTGGCCTGCCGGGCACCGGTCGGGGAAGCCGGTGGTCATCTCACGTTACCGGCGGAGGTAATTGTCGAGTAGCCCATGCGTTACTGGGTGGGATCGCCCCCAGAGGTGACGCATCCCCCCGTTGGATGCATTTGCAGAGCTTCGGTCGAAGAAACTACTAGCTCTGCGCGACGGCTTCAGCCCCGTAGGGGAATGTTTGCGGCATCTCGGGGTCTCGATGTGGTCAAGCCGCGCGGGGGATCGCCCGGCGTCGATGGTGAGCCCCGCAGCGTTACGACGTTCGGGCTACGGCCGTCCAGGTCAAGCCGACTACCGATACTCAGAGTAGTCATTCGTGAACGGTCGTTTCCAGATTTCAGGAGTCGCGCGAGTGGTCTCGGGTGGTCTCGCGAATTGGCGTGGACCAATGTTTTCAAGATCGCGAAAGAGCTTCGCGTGAATTTCGCTCACGCCTTCTGGAATGAGTCCAATCGAGAGGTGTGCGAATTGGGGCTCGCGGGGCGCGAGTGAATTGTGTGGCGTTCGTCGCGGAAGGGGTGATCGGCTTCCCGCGCCTCCTTTCGGGCGCGGCGCGGCCGCCGTCGCGGAGGTTCGGCGTGATTCGCAGCGGCCACCGGCCGTCCGGGAGCGCGTTCCGCGTCCCTCCTCTGTGGTCCGAGCAAGGCATTCAGAAGGTTGTCAAGAGCCGATCGGAGGGGGTTCGCTGAGGGCTTGATCGAAGTGCCACATGGGATGATCAAATGCCCCTGACCAGGTTAAACCGACCCCTGCACGCTCACGTGAAGTGATCGTGTTTTCCGCCACGAGAGTGATCGATCGGTGATCTCTTGACTGAAAGCGCGTGCGGGTTCACTCTGGTCCTCAACGCGAGGCTGGGCCGCCGTCGGTGGGCCCCCTCGACAGCTGGCGTCCTTCCGGCTAGACTGCTACTTTGCGCTGCCCTCCTATTGGTCTGCCCGCACTGGACCGTAGGATGGTCGGCGCCATTGCACCCTTGACAGCTGTGCTAGCGATCTGCGCGCTTGCCTGACGCGTGCTTTTTGCGGTGAGCATGGCTGTAGCCAGTTCAGAGTCCCGGAAGGACGCATCTTGGCAGTCTCCCGCGCGACCAAGGTCTCTGCAGCTTCCAACTACACGTCGGGGATCCCTGGGGCACCCAAGCGGGTCTCGTTCGCGAACATCCGCGAACCGCTGAACGTGCCGAACCTGCTAGACCTGCAGATCCAGTCCTTCGAATGGCTCGTCGGAAACGAGGCCTGGTTCCAGCGCCGGGTCGACGCCGGCGAGGACAACCCGGTTGGTGGTCTTGAGGAGGTCCTCAGCGAGATCTCCCCGATCGAGGACTTCTCCGGATCGATGTCGCTGTCTTTCTCCGATCCGCGCTTCGACGAGGTCAAGGCCTCCGTCGGGGAGTGCACGGACAAGGACATGACCTACGCTGCGCCCCTGTTCGTCACGGCTGAATTCACCAACCACTCGACTGGCGAGATCAAGAGCCAGACGGTGTTCATGGGTGACTTCCCGATGATGACCGACAAGGGCACCTTCATCATCAACGGAACCGAGCGGGTCGTCGTCTCCCAGCTCGTGCGTTCCCCCGGTGTCTACTTCGACCAGTCGGTCGACAAGACCACCGACAAGGACGTCTTCAGCGTCAAGATCATCCCGAGCCGCGGTGCGTGGCTCGAGTTCGACGTCGACAAGCGCGACACCGTCGGTGTCCGCATCGACCGCAAGCGCCGTCAGCCGGTCACCGTGCTGCTCAAGGCGCTGGGCTGGTCCACCGAGGCCATCCGTGAGCGCTTCGGTCACTCCGAGACGCTGATGGCGACGCTCGAGAAGGACCACACCGGCGGCACCGACGAGGCGCTGCTGGACATCTACCGCAAGCTGCGTCCCGGCGAGCCGCCGACCAAGGAGAGCGCGCAGACCCTCCTGGAGAACCTGTTCTTCAAGGAGAAGCGCTACGACCTGGCCCGCGTCGGTCGCTACAAGGTCAACAAGAAGATCGGTCTCTCGCAGTCCTACGAGACCGGTGTGCTGACCGAAGAGGACATCGTCACCACGATCGAGTACCTCGTCCGCCTGCACGCAGGTGAGATGGAGATGCCCGCTCGCGGTGAGGACGCCGGCGACAACATCCCGGTCGAGGTCGACGACATCGACCACTTCGGCAACCGCCGCCTGCGCACCGTCGGCGAACTGATCCAGAACCAGGTCCGCGTCGGCCTGTCGCGCATGGAGCGCGTCGTCCGCGAGCGGATGACCACGCAGGACGTCGAGGCGATCACGCCGCAGACCCTGATCAACATCCGCCCGATCACGGCGGCGATCCGGGAGTTCTTCGGCACCTCGCAGCTGTCGCAGTTCATGGACCAGACCAACCCGATCGCGGGTCTGACGCACAAGCGTCGTCTCTCCGCGCTCGGCCCGGGCGGTCTGTCCCGTGAGCGCGCGGGCATGGAAGTCCGAGACGTGCACCCCTCGCACTACGGCCGCATGTGTCCGATCGAGACGCCGGAAGGCCCGAACATCGGTCTGATCGGCTCGCTGGCCACGTTCGCGCGGGTCAACCCGTTCGGCTTCATCGAGACGCCGTACCGCAAGGTCGTCGAGGGCCGGGTCACCGACCAGATCGACTACCTGACGGCCGACGAAGAGGACCGCTACGTCAAGGCGCAGGCCAACGCGGTCATCGACGAGGACGGCAACTTCGTCGACGAGCGAGTCCTGGGTCGACGCAAGGGTGGCGAGGTCGAGCTGCTCGCCCCCACCGAGATCGACTACATGGACGTCTCGCCGCGGCAGATGGTCTCCGCCGCGACCGCGATGATTCCGTTCCTGGAGCACGACGACGCCAACCGCGCCCTGATGGGTGCGAACATGCAGCGTCAGGCGGTGCCGCTGCTGCGCAGCGAGTCCCCGCTGGTCGGCACCGGCATGGAGCTGCGCGCCGCGGTCGACGCCGGTGACGTGATCACGGCGGAGAAGGCCGGTGTGGTCGAGGAGCTGACCGCCGACTTCGTCACGATCATGGCCGACGACGGCAGCCGCCGCTCGTACCGGATGGAGAAGTTCTCCCGGTCCAACCACGGCACCTGCATCAACCAGAAGCCGATCGTCAACGAAGGCGACCGGATCGAGGCCGGGCAGGTCATCGCGGACGGACCGTGCACCGAAGACGGCGAGATGGCCCTGGGCAAGAACCTGCTCGTGGCGATCATGCCGTGGGAGGGGCACAACTACGAGGACGCCATCATCCTGAGCCAGCGCCTGGTGCAGGACGACGTGCTCACCTCGATCCACATCGAGGAGCACGAGGTCGACGCTCGCGACACCAAGCTCGGTGCCGAGGAGATCACCCGGGACATCCCGAACGTCTCCGACGACGTGCTGGCCGACCTCGACGAGCGCGGCATCATCCGCATCGGTGCCGAGGTCCAGGGCGGCGACATCCTGGTCGGCAAGGTCACCCCGAAGGGCGAGACCGAGCTGACCCCGGAGGAGCGGCTGCTGCGCGCCATCTTCGGCGAGAAGGCCCGCGAGGTCCGCGACACCTCCCTGAAGGTGCCGCACGGCGAGACCGGCAAGGTCATCGGCGTCCGCGTGTTCAACCGCGAGGACGACGACGAGCTGCCCCCGGGCGTCAACCAGCTGGTGCGCGTCTACGTCGCGCAGAAGCGCAAGATCCAGGACGGCGACAAGCTCGCCGGCCGCCACGGCAACAAGGGCGTCATCGGCAAGATCCTGCCCGCCGAGGACATGCCGTTCCTGTCCGACGGCACCCCGGTCGACATCATCCTGAACACCCACGGTGTTCCGCGACGGATGAACATCGGCCAGGTGCTGGAGACGCACCTCGGCTGGATCGCCTCGCGCGGATGGACGATCGACCCCGATGCCGAGTGGGCCAAGCGCCTGCCGGAGGAGCTGCTCGACGTCGAGCCCGGGACCAACACCGCCAGCCCCGTCTTCGACGGTGTGCGGGAGGAAGAGATCACGGGTCTGCTGAGCTCGACGAAGCCGAACCGCGACGGCGACCGGATGGTCGGCGGCGACGGCAAGGCGCAGCTGTTCGACGGCCGCAGCGGTGAGCCGTACCCGTACCCGACCGCGGTCGGGTACATGTACATCCTCAAGCTGTCGCACCTGGTGGACGACAAGATCCACGCCCGTTCCACCGGCCCGTACTCGATGATCACCCAGCAGCCGCTGGGTGGTAAGGCGCAGTTCGGTGGTCAGCGCTTCGGTGAGATGGAGTGCTGGGCCATGCAGGCCTACGGTGCGGCCTACACGCTGCAGGAACTGTTGACGATCAAGTCCGACGACGTGGTCGGCCGCGTCAAGGTCTACGAAGCGATCGTCAAGGGCGAGAACATCCCCGAGCCGGGTATCCCGGAGTCGTTCAAGGTGCTGCTGAAGGAGCTTCAGTCCCTGTGCCTGAACGTCGAGGTGCTCTCCAGCGATGGCGCCGCGATCGAGATGCGCGACACCGAGGACGAGGACCTGGAGCGGGCTGCCGCCAACCTCGGAATCAACCTGTCCCGCAACGAGAACCCGTCGGTTGACGACATCGCGCACTGACCCTCGCCGCCGGCTCGCGGGAGCGATCCCGCGAGCCGGCGACCGACCCAACCTGGCACTTGCTTCCACCGGTGGCACCCGGGGAAGCACCATTCGACCAAGGGAGAAGACCCGACGTGCTTGACGTCAACTTCTTCGATGAACTCCGCATCGGCCTCGCCACGGCCGACGACATCCGCCAGTGGTCGTACGGCGAGGTCAAGAAGCCCGAGACCATCAACTACCGAACCCTGAAGCCGGAGAAGGACGGGCTCTTCTGCGAGAAGATCTTCGGTCCGACCCGGGACTGGGAGTGCTACTGCGGCAAGTACAAGCGGGTCCGCTTCAAGGGCATCATCTGTGAGCGCTGCGGTGTCGAGGTCACCCGCGCCAAGGTGCGTCGTGAGCGGATGGGCCACATCGAGCTGGCCGCCGCGGTCACGCACATCTGGTACTTCAAGGGCGTTCCCTCGCGGCTGGGCTACCTGCTGGACCTGGCCCCGAAGGACCTCGAGAAGATCATCTACTTCGCGGCTTACGTGATCACCGGTGTGAACACCGAGCTGCGGCACAACGACCTGTCCACGCTCGAGAGCGAGATCAGCGTCGAGCGCAAGCGGGTCGCCGACCAGCGCGACGCCGACCTGGAGGCCCGGGCCCAGAAGCTCGAGTCCGACCTGGCCGCGCTCGAGGCCGAGGGTGCCAAGAGCGACCAGCGCCGCAAGGTCAAGGAAGGCGCCGAGCGCGAGATGAAGCAGCTGCGCGACCGCGCGCAGCGCGAGCTCGACAAGCTCGACGAGATCTGGGACACCTTCACCAAGCTGGAGCCCCGTCAGCTCATCGCCGACGAGTCGCTCTACCGCGAGCTCTACGACCGGTACGGCGAGTACTTCACCGGTGGCATGGGCGCGGAGGCGATCCAGAGCCTGCTGTCGAACTTCGACATCGGCGCCGAGGCCGAGTCGCTGCGCGAGACCATCCGCAGCGGCAAGGGCCAGAAGAAGCTGCGCGCCCTCAAGCGGCTCAAGGTCGTGGCGGCCTTCCAGGCCACCGGCAACGACCCGAGCGGCATGGTGCTCAACTGCGTGCCGGTCATCCCGCCGGACCTGCGTCCGATGGTGCAGCTCGACGGTGGTCGTTTCGCGACCTCCGACCTCAACGACCTGTACCGCCGCGTGATCAACCGCAACAACCGCCTCAAGCGACTGATCGACCTCGGTGCTCCCGAGATCATCGTCAACAACGAGAAGCGGATGCTGCAGGAGTCCGTGGACGCGCTGTTCGACAACGGCCGTCGCGGACGTCCGGTCACCGGCCCGGGCAACCGGCCGCTGAAGTCGCTGTCCGACCTGCTCAAGGGCAAGCAGGGTCGTTTCCGCCAGAACCTGCTGGGCAAGCGAGTCGACTACTCGGGCCGTTCGGTCATCGTCGTCGGCCCGCAGCTGAAGCTGCACCAGTGCGGTCTGCCGAAGGAAATGGCCGTCGAGCTGTTCAAGCCCTTCGTCATGAAGCGGCTGGTCGACCTCAACCACGCGCAGAACATCAAGTCCGCCAAGCGGATGGTGGAGCGCCAGCGCCCGCAGGTGTGGGACGTGCTGGAAGAGGTCATCGCCGAACACCCGGTGCTGCTCAACCGCGCGCCCACGCTGCACCGCCTCGGCATCCAGGCCTTCGAGCCGCAGCTGGTGGAGGGCAAGGCCATCCAGCTGCACCCGCTGGTCTGCGAGGCGTTCAACGCGGACTTCGACGGTGACCAGATGGCGGTCCACCTGCCGCTGTCGGCCGAGGCCCAGGCCGAGGCCCGGGTCCTCATGCTCTCCAGCAACAACATCCTGTCGCCGGCCTCCGGTCGGCCGCTGGCGATGCCGCGTCTGGACATGGTCACGGGCCTGTACCACCTGACCCGCCTGGTCGAGGGCGCCAAGGGCGAAGGCCTCGCGTTCTCGTCGGTCGGCGAGGCGATCATGTCCTTCGACCGCGGTGTGCTGGACCTGCAGGCCAAGGTCAAGATCCGGCTGCGGGACCTGGTCCCCAACGCCGAGCAGATGCCGGAGGGCTGGGAGCCGGGTCAGCAGTGGATCGCCGAGACCACGTTGGGCCGCGTCTGGTTCAACGAGCTGCTGCCCGAGGACTACCCGTTCGTCGACGACCTGCTGCCGAAGAAGAAGCAGGCCGCGATCGTCAACGACCTCGCCGAGCGGTACCCGATGGTCACCGTCGCCCAGACGCTGGACAAGCTGAAGGACGCCGGTTTCCACTGGGCCACCCGTTCCGGTGTGACCGTGTCGATCACCGACGTGGTCGTGCCGCCGAACAAGACCGAGATCCTGGACAGCTACGAGACCAAGGCCGACCAGGTCGAGAAGCGGTACCGCCGCGGTGCGCTGTCCTACCAGGAGCGCAACGCGGAGCTGGTCAAGGTCTGGACGGCGGCCAAGGACGAGGTCGCCGAGGCCATGGAGACCAACTTCCCCGAGGACAACTCGATCAGCACGATCGTGAAGTCCGGGGCGGCCGGTAACATGACCCAGGTCGTTCAGCTGGCCGGTATGCGTGGTCTGGTGTCGAACCCCAAGGGTGAGTACATCCCGCGCCCGATCAAGGCGAACTTCCGCGAGGGCCTGTCCGTGCTGGAGTACTTCATCTCCAACCACGGTGCCCGCAAGGGTCTGGCCGACACGGCGCTGCGTACCGCTGACTCGGGTTACCTGACCCGTCGTCTGGTGGACGTCTCGCAGGACGTCATCGTCCGCGAGACCGACTGCGGCACCGAGCGCGGTGTCAAGATGCCGATCGCCGAGGTGCTGCCCGACGGTCGCGTGCTCCGTCACCAGTACGTCGAGACCAGCGTCTACGCCCGCACGACCGCCGAGGACGTCACCGACGCCGACGGCAACATCGTGCTGGCTCGCGGGTCCGACCTGGGCGACCCGGCGATCGAGAAGCTGCTCGCGGCGAAGGTCACGAAGGTCAAGGTCCGCAGCGTCCTGACCTGCGAGTCCGGCGTGGGCGTCTGCTCGGTCTGCTACGGCCGCTCGATGGCCACCGGCAAGCTGGTGGACGTCGGCGAGGCCGTCGGCATCGTCGCCGCCCAGTCCATCGGTGAGCCCGGTACGCAGCTGACGATGCGCACGTTCCACCAGGGCGGTGTCGCAGGTGACGACATCACCACTGGTCTGCCGCGTGTGCAGGAGCTGTTCGAGGCCCGCGTCCCGAAGGGCAAGGCCCCGATCGCCGACACCTCCGGGCGCATCCGCATGGAGGACAACGACCGCTACTGGAAGATCACGATCATTCCGGACGACGGCGGCGAGGAGATCGTCTACGACAAGCTGTCCAAGCGTCAGCGGCTCGCGGCGATCTCGGTCGACGGCACCGAGCGGCAGATCACCGACGGCGACCACGTCGAGGTCGGTCAGCAGCTGCTCGAAGGTGCGGTCGACCCGCACGAGGTGCTGCGCGTGATGGGCCCCCGCGAGGCCCAGCTGCACCTGGTGAACGAGGTGCAGGAGGTGTACCGGTCGCAGGGTGTGGGCATCCACGACAAGCACGTCGAGACGATCGTCCGCCAGATGCTGCGCCGGGTCATCATCATCGACTCGGGTGCCACCGAGTTCCTGCCCGGTTCGCCGGTCGAGCGCTCGCAGTTCGAGTCGGAGAACCGCCGCGTCGTCGCCGAAGGCGGGGACCCGGCGTCCGGCCGTCCGGTGCTGATGGGCATCACCAAGGCGTCGCTGGCCACCGAGTCGTGGCTGTCGGCGGCTTCCTTCCAGGAGACGACCCGCATCCTCACCAACGCCGCTATCGAGGGCGCGAGTGACAAGCTGGTCGGCCTGAAGGAGAACGTGATCATCGGTAAGTTGATCCCGGCTGGTACGGGCATCAACCGGTACCGCAACATCCAGGTGCAGCCGACCGAGGAGGCACGGGCCGCGGCCTACGCGATCCCGTCCTACGACGACAGCTACTACACCCCGGATGTGTTCGGCGCCGGCACCGGTGCGGCCGTCCCGCTGGACGACTACGACTTCGGCCGCGACTACCGCTGAAGTCCTGAGTGACCAAGAGCCCCTGCCCGACTCCTCCGGGCAGGGGCTCTTTCTCGTGGTGCAGCGGGTGATCGTGCTCGATGCTGTTGTGCGCTATTACCAGCGGTTGGGCGCGCTGAATGAGGACGCCGCTGCCGGTGTCCGGCGTTGCTCGCAGCGAATCTGCAGCTCAGACACCCTCCGGCGCTGACGGCGGTGACGCCGCGTCGATCCTCTAGCTGCGGGGTTCGTCGGGCGTGCTGTCCGCAGGTGCGGGCTGCGACTGGGTGTCGTAGTAGTCGGCGAGGGCTTCCGCCTCGACCTTGGGCATGGGGAGCGTCTGTTCCGCGGGGGCTGGACTCATGTGTCGGAAGCTAGTGCAGAGCCACCGGCTAGCGGAACCGTTGTTGATCATTTCGTTGACTTCGGGACATGAAAAAGCCCCTGCGTGGCAGGGGCTTCTTCATGTCCAGGGGGCCGTGCCTGGGAGGGGACCACGGCGCCCCGGGAGTTCAGCGGGTCAGGCTTCGAGGTCGGCGAGGGCCTTGCGGACCCGCTCGACCTCGGCCTCGAGCTCGGCGAGCTTGGCCTCGTGCTGCTGACGGGCCTCGTTGATGACGCCCTCGATTGTCTCGGAGATCTCCGAGTTGAGCTCGGCGGCGGCCTTGGACACCGCGGCGGCGGCGACGGGCAGGGCCTGCACGACGCGCTTGCCCTGGTGCATCAGGTCGGCCTGCCACTCGCCGTCGGCGCTGCCGGTGACCGTGAGCGTGAGCTCGACCGTGCGGGTCTTCTTCGCCGTGCTCTTGCGGGTCTGGCGCTTCTTCGGGGCCTCGGAGCTCTCGGCGGCCGCCGACGCCTGGGATTCGGGAGAAGCGGCCTCGGTCGCGACAGCGGAGGTGGCCGTGCTGTCGGCGCCGGTGTCCTCGGCCGGGGTGGTCTGCTCTTCGGTCAACTCAGTCTCCTGTTTATCGCGGGAGGGGACACCAGAATAGAACAAGTGTTCCCCAGCTGTCCTGGCGACACGTCGGTCGTCGCTCGGTGTCGCACGATCCGGTCATCGTTCGAGGACGGCGACCAGTGCTTGCAGTGCGGGGCGGAACGCGCGGTCGGACGGTGCGGCGTACCCGACGATCACGCCGGGCGGGTGCGCGCCGGGGCTGACCCAGTGCGGTCCCAGCACCTGGAGCTCCACCGAGTGCCGCCGAGCCCTGTCGAGAACTTCGAGTTCCGTGGGTCCCTCCGGATCCAGCTGCAAGGTCACGTGCAGGCCCGCCGAGATCCCTGCCGGGTGAGGCCGGTGGTTCGCGCGCATCCCGCGCAGGGCTTCGCCCAGCTGCTCGCGGCGGTGCCGGTAGGTGGCGCGCGATCGGCGGACGTGCTGATCGTAGGCCCCCGACAGGATCAGCTCCGCCATGGCCAGCTGTTCGAACAGCGGTGCGTGCAGTCCGCTCTGCCGCTTGAGGTCCCGCACCGGTTTCACCAGCCGCGTCGGCAGCGCGAGCCAGGCCAGGCGCAGCGCGGGCGCGAGGGTCTTGCTCGCCGTGCCCGCGTAGACGACGTGCTCCGGGGCCATCCCCTGCAGCGACCCCACAGGTTGCCGGTCGAAGCGGAACTCGCCGTCGTAGTCGTCGTCGATGACCAGCAGGTCCTCGTCCTTGGCCCGCCGCGCCAGCTCAGCCCGCCGCCCGGAGCTCATGCTGACGCCGAGCGGGAACTGGTGAGCGGGGGTGACCACCACGGCACGGCTGCGCAGCATCGACACGTCGATGCCCTCGCCGTCCACCGGGATGCCGTGCACCGACATCCCGAACCCGGCCGGGATGTCCCACAGGTGCGGCGCCGACGGGTCCTCGAAGTCGATCGAGATCTCGCCGTGGTCGGCAAGGGCATTGCTGAGCAGTGACAACGCCTGCGTGTAGCCGTTGCAGACGATGATGTTGCCCGCCGTGGTCGCCACTGCCCGCTCGCGGGCGAGGTAGCCGGCGAGGGCTTCGCGCAACCGAGGATGTCCTTGCGGATCGCCGTAGTCGAGGTCGTCGGTGGGTGCGTCGCGCAACGCCCTGCGGCTGGCGGCGAGCCAGTCCCGGCGGGGGAACGAGCTCAGGTTCGGTCGTCCCGGGCGGAAGTCCCAGCGAGCGACGTCCGGCTGCGCGGGTTCGGGTGCGTCGGGAGGAACGGGTGCCGCGAGCAGCTCGGCGACGACGGTGGGGGCGCCCTGCCTGGCGACGAGGAAGCCCTCCGTGACGAGCTGGTTGTAGGCGCGGGTGACGGTGCCGCGAGCGATCCCGAGCTCGTGGGCCAGCGACCGGGTCGACGGGACCCGGCTGCCCGCCGCCAATGATCCGTCCCGGATCGCGGCTCGCAGGGCTTCGGTCAGCTGCCTGCTGTCCGGGCGAACCAGCTCAGCACACCATCCAACCGTCACGCCCCCGACCTTAATGCCTGCCGCAGGGCTCGCTCCGCCCTGCGGTGGGCGTGGCGGAGCCCCGCGTCGGCTCCCATCGGCCGGCATCCGGCAACCGTGATCCTCGCCTCGACGGGAAGGCCGCCGAACGGACCTCCCGTGCCATGATCGGTTGATAATCTCCTCATCCGCTGGACGGGATCTACGGGGAGTGCTGTGGCGGAGGACTTCGGCAGGGACATCGGTGCTGCTGAGCGGATGGTTCGGGATTGGCAGGACCGGGCTCAGGAGAAGGCGGAGAAGTTCAACCGGCTGCAGCAGCAGGTCGAGGGCATCTCGGTGACCGAGTCGACGCGCGACGGCGCGATCCAGGTGACGGTGGCCTCGTCTGGGATGCTGCAGAACCTGCAGCTCGCCGACAACGCGAACAACCGCCCGATGCCCAAGCTGGCCGCGGAGATCATGCGGCTGGTGCAGCAGGCGCAGGCCAAGATCCCCGGCCAGATGGAGCAGGCCGTCGAGGACACCGTGGGGCTCGCCGACTCGGCCGCTCAGCACGTGCTCGGCCAGGCGCGCAAGCACTTCCCGGAGCCGCCGCCCGAGGAGGAACCGCCGCGCGGGACCCGGGCGAACGAGATCCGGACTCCTGCCGAGGACGAGTCCCCGCCGCCGCGTCGTCAGCAGGCGCCCGGCCGTCGCAAGCCGGACGACTTCGACGACGAGGACTTCGGCAACGGCTCCTTCCTGCGCTGAACGGGGATGACACATGCCTGACGAGATGAACGTCGTCATCGAGAACCTGCGCACCCACGCATCCAAAGTGGACGGCGTCGTCGATCAGCTGGGCACGGCGATCGACGCGTCGCAGCAGGTTTCGCTGGACAACGACGCCTACGGGATCCTGTGCCGCCCGTTCGCGTGGATGATCGACCCGGTCGAGCAGATGGGTGTCGAGGCGTTGCGCACGGCGGTGACCTCGATGCAGGAGATCGCTGACAACGTCCGCGCCAGCGCCGAGGACTACCAGCAGGTCGACGACCACAACAGCGAGCTGATCCGCGGGGTGCAGCCGTGAGCAACCCGCTCGTCGCGCAGCAGCCCGAGAGCAACGACGGTTTCATCACCAAGGGCACCGGTGACGCGGGCTGGGCAACCGGCATCGGCATCGCCGAGTCCGTCAACGACGTCTCCAGCCTCAACGAGGGATCCAACTGGGTCGAGTCCGGGCTCGCCTACGGCGGTCTCGCGATGGAGGCCGTCAGCGCCGCAGTCGATCCCATCGGCACCCTGCTCTCCTACGGCCTGTCCTGGCTGATCGAGCACGTCCAGCCGCTCAAGGAAGCCCTCGACTGGTTCGCCGGCGACCCCGACGGCGTCGAGGCCTACGGCAAGACCTGGGAGAACGTCTCGAAGGCGGTCAGCGAGGCCGCTGAGCAGTACAACGCGGCCGTCAAGGCCGACACCGCGGACTGGACCGGCGCCGCGGGCGACGCCTACCGCAAGACCGCTGCGGAGAAGGGCGAAGCGCTCACCGGTGCGGCCCAGCTGGCGGGCACCATCAGCTCGGTCGTGACGATCATGGGCGAGGTCGTCTCGTTCGTCCGGGAGTTCGTCCGCGACCTGGTCGCCGACTGCGTCTCGCGGCTGATCACCTACGCGCTGGAAGCCGTGCTGCCGCCGATCGCCTCGCTGGCCTGGGTGATCCCGCAGGCGGTCGCGTTCATCTCGAAGACCGTCACGAAGATCGTCGACATCGTCACGAAGCTGACCAAGACGATCAGCAACGTCTCGCCGAAGCTGGCCAAGCTCGCCGAGGTCTTCGGCGACATCATGAAAACCCTCGGCAACATGGGCAAGGCCACTGCCGGGGGGCTCGGGAAGGTCGCCGACAAGCTCGACGTCGCCGAACACCTGGCGAAGAAGACGTGGCAGAAGGTCGACGACACCTTCGGCACCGACGTCGTCGGTCGGCGCAACGCCAGGATGGGTGGGCCGGACGCGCCTGACGGCGCCGACTCCCCGGCCGACTCCGAACCCGGTGGAGGCTCGGGAGGTTCCTCCTCGGCTTCCGAATCCGGGGGTTCGGGTTCCTCGGGCGCATCGGGGTCGTCGTCGCCGGGTGATGCTCAGTCCTCCGTGCGGTCGGAATCCGCCGGGGGCTCCAGCGGTTCGCGTTCCGATCCGGGCTCGGGCGATTCGTCCCCGAGCGGGCGCACCGAGGCGGAACCGGGGACTTCCGGGGGCCGCACGGATGCGGGTTCGGGTTCGCAGCCGCACGGCGACGCCGGCCAGAGCTCGGGTGGTTCGTCGCGCACGGACGCCGACTCGGGTTCGGGGTCCGGCGGTTCGACGAACTCCGACGCGGGTTCGCAGGCTCGTGCCGATTCCCCCTCCGACTCCGGCTCGCAGGCGCGCACGGAGTCCAGCGCTGATCCCGGCTCGGGGACGCAGGCGCGCACGGATTCGAGCCCGGGTTCCGGGTCTGATGCGCGCCCGGACGTCAGTCCTGATCCCGGTGGGCAGGCTCGGTCCGAGTCGTCGAGTTCTGCTGGAACGCAATCGGATTCGGGGACGTCCGGTCAGAGTCAGTCCAGTGGTTCGGGCTCCGGCGGTGCGGGCTCCGGCGGTGCGGGCACGCACACCTCCGATGTTCCGCGAGAACCTGCGCACACCTCCGCTGCCGGTGTTGAAGCTCCGGCCAAGCCGCCGGAAACCGCTGCGCCGCAGTCGTCTCCGGCGCCGCCGCGCCCTGACCAGCCGTCGGGGGCAGCCCCGACGGGCGGGGCGAACGCGCCGGGGAGCTCGTCGGCCCCGGGTGGCAGAACGCCGTCGCCGCGTGGCGGACGTCAGGGCGGACAGGCAGGGTGGACCGGCAGCTCAGGACTTCCTGGTGCTGCACGGGACCTCCCGTCCCACGCGCCCCGGACACCGCGCTCTCCGAGCCACCCTCCGAGCCCGCGCCCGAACGGCCCCGGACCCGCGCACCCGCACGCGCCGAGGGGCGGGTCGCCGATGCCCACCCGGGCCCCGCACGCTCCGGCTCCGATGCGGTCCGCTCGTCCCGACGCCCCGCACACCCCGTCCCGGCCCGGCACGCCCGTGCAGCGGCAGCAGGTCGCCCCGCCGCGCCCGGAGCAGCTGCGCACGGCCGACTCGCCGCGCACGCCGATCCCGGCCCAGCGCACGCCGGAAGCGCCCAACAGCCTTCCTGAGCAGCCACGACCCGACGCGCCGAAGATCTCGACGGCGGATTCGATGGCCGCTGAGACCCCGCCGAAGGACCAGTGGCAGGCCGGGCACCACATGGTCGAGCACACCCCGCGCCTCGACATCTCGCCCGAGCTCCGGAACAAGCTCGGGTCGTCCCTGAGGGACATCGAGGCCACCGGTGCGGGCCTGTCGTTTACCAAGCCCCCGGTGAAGGACTACTTCGGCCGCGCCGACTGGGCGCACAAGCGCCCCCGGTGCTCGGTCGACCCGAACCGCTTCACCGTCGAGATGCACGGCAGCCCGGACGGAGTGAAGTTCAAGGGCAACCAGCTGGACGCGAAGGAACTCGCCGAGATCATCAGGGGATCCTCGGGCTACAAGGACGGCACCCCGATCCGCCTCGTCTCCTGCGAGACCGGCGCCGACGTTCCCGATGGTTCGAAGAACTTCGCCCAGCAGCTCTCCGAGGAGCTCGGCGTCGAGGTCCTCGCCCCGAACACCAACGCCTGGGTCGACAACTACGGCAACATCTACGCCAACGAGTCCAGCGCCAAGTTCGACAAGAACGAGCCGGGAACCCCGAAACCCAGGCTCGACTCCCCGGGCGAGTGGACCGCCTTCCGCCCCGACGGCACCAAAGCCGTCCACAGCAGCCCCTACCCACCAGGCCACCAACCCGAATGGGTCCGCCACGGAATCCAAGCCGAAGGCGCCCGCATGCGAGGACTCTTCGGCCGCAAGGACGAAGACTTCTCAACAGACCCCGTCACCGGCCACAACTACAGCAATGCCCCACCCCAGGGGCACGGCCCGCCGCAGGGGCAGTACGGCCCGCCGCAGGGGCAGTTCGGTCCGCCGCAGGGAAACTACGGCCCCCCGCAGGGGCACTACGGCCCGCCGCAGGGGCAGTTCGGACCGCCGCAGGGGCAGTTCGGCCCTCCGCAGGGAAACTACGGTCCCCCGCAGGGAAACTACGGTCCCCCGCAGGGGCAGTTCGGTCCGCCGCAGGGAAACTACGGCCCGCCGCAGGGACAGCACGGTCCCGCGCAGGGACAGCACGGCCCGCCCCAGCAGCACTTCCCGCCGCAGGGAAACGTCCCGCAGGGGCAACACTTCGTGCCCCAAGGTCAGCACCCCGGTCCTCAGGGGCAGAACCTCGGACCGCAGGCCCAGCACTTCCCGCAGCAGGCGAACGTCCCGCCGGGACAGCACTTCCCGCAACAGGGCAACGTGCCTTCGCAGCCGCAGAACGTCGGGCCGCCGAACCAGGGGCTTTCACAGCAGGCCCCGCACCCGCAGTCCGGGCCGAACCAGGCGTACTCGGCGCCGCCCAGCCACTCCCAGCACGGGTACCCGAATCCTGGTCACCCGCCGCAGTCCCACCCTCAGCCGAACGGTCCGAAGCCCACCACAAGTGCTGCTCCGCACGCGCACCTGCCGCAGAACAACCCGCAGGGAGTGCACGGTAGTCACCCTCCGCAGGTTCAGCACGGCCCTGGGCAGGCGGGATATGCTCAACCGCCGCATCCGGGGCAGCTCCAGGGCGTACCGCAGAGTTCCTATTCTCCGCCGAACCAACAGACGCACGGCCCTTCCGCGCAGGCTCCTCAGAAGGGCCCTTCGGCGCCCCAGCCGCAGTCTCCGGTGTCGAACCCCGGACCGAGCGCGTCGTCACCGGCTGCTCCAGGAAACCCCGCGCAGCACGGGCCCGGACCGCAGGCGAGCCAGCATCAAGCGATGCCTCAGGGGGCACATCCTCAACCCTCCTCACCGAACTCAGCGCTGAAACCGCCGGTGCAGGCATCGCCGACAGCGCATCCGGGGAGCCCTGTCCCGCAATCCGCGGGTAAGCCGCAGGCCACGCCCGCCCACTCATCGCCGCAGCCGCAGCCGCAGCACCAACCGACGACGCAACCGAAGCTGTCGCAACAGCCCGGCCCGGCATCGCCGCCGCCGAAGTCGCCGGACCTCGAACCGGGCGCGCAGAAGCCGGGAAGCGCACAAGCTGTGGGGCAGAGTGCACCGAACTCCCCATCGCAACCGAAGGTGAACGGGCAGGACACCTCACCGAAGGGGGGAGACTTCGAGGAGCTCGCACCGTCCGGCACAGCAGAGCCGAACGTGCATCCCGAACAGGCCGACGTGTCGTCGCCTGGGACGCCGAAGCTTGACGATTTCGAGCCGAAGGGCGCTCCGGCATCGTCGCCTTCTCACGTCGGCAAATCGGGCTCGGGGCAGTCCGAGCCCTCGGCCATGACTGATGGTGGCCCTTCAGTCGGGCATGGCCCGAAGCTCGATGATTTCGAGCCGAAGGCCAATTCGCCGGTGCCTGCGTCGCACACGGGCCCGCCGCCTCCGAAGCTCTCGTTCGATCAGATGCTCAACGGCACGGACACGGGTGTCCCGGACGCACCGGATGCTCATCCGCACGAGCCGGCCGGCGGCGAAGAATTCAGCCGGCCCGCTCCGAACGTGCCCGAGCACGGTGTTGATCCACCGAACCCGGAATCGTTGACGAACGGGGATCCTGACGGACCTCCGCGCGGCAATCCTGACTTCGTCGCCAGTCGCGAGGATCAGGAAGCGTTCCTCGAACATGCGAGGAACAACTGGCAGTTCACCCTGTCGACTCCGCAAGAGCTTCAGGAGCTGCGAGCGAAGCTCTCGCCGCGGCTCGATGCCATGTCGGATGCGGAGATCGATGCGATCCGCACCTACACCCGGGACAACGGAGACACCTACCGGAGGCTGAACGAGGCGCTGCGCAACGGCCAGGCCGACGGGTACGAGCCGTACCGCCGGACCCTCACCTCGGCGTTGAACAAGCTACGTGCTGCGAACATCGAGGCCGGCCTCGGTCCGATTCCTGGGCAAAAGCTCCTTCGCGGGATGAGCCTGGACCCGAAGGCCCTCGAGCAGTTCCGATCGGATCACCAACCGGGCGGGGCCGTGGAGCACAAGGGATTCATGAGCACCGCCTACGGGCGGGACGGGTTCGCCGGAAACGTCACCATGGAGATCTACGGGCACTCCTTTACTGATATCCGTGACCTCTCCCGCTTGGACGAGGGGGAGTTCCTCGGAATTGACGGAGTCCGATTCATGGTCACGGAATTGCGCGACAAGCCTGATGGCGGTGTTCATGTGGTTATGGAGGAGATCACTGAACACAGCACGATCAGGGCGAGCGCCGGAGATGTCGACATGAATTCCGAGCGGAGCGCGTTCGATAAGATACTCAACGGGTTGGACGGCTAAAATGGCGTCGAACGGCGAAGGGAATGCGATGGCTGAGGCAGGACGCGAGGGCGGCGGCCCTGTTCGCCGTGTCTTGGTCACTCCGCAGGAGGAGCGCTTTCTCGGACTCTGGCAGGACTTCTGGTGGAGCACGGGGAAGCAGGTCCACGGCCAGGGAACCTTGTACCGACTGGCGGCCCATTCCTTGAGCGCTGCGGAGATGGAGCGCTGGCACGAACGACAGCGCATGGCGGGCGAGGAGATCCCTCGATACGCGCCCATCTTTCGGGAAAGCGCAGCATCCAGGATCTCCCGTGCTCTGCCTGGCATGATTCTCGGCGAGCTCGTGGGCGACGCGGTGGGGATCTCCGCGGCGGATGGTGCTCCGTTCGGCCAGTCCAGCTCGTTCGCTCAGCTGACGTTGTTCTCACTGGAAGCCTTGATCGCGACGCGTTTGTGGGCGGACGTGAACGGCAAATGGGCCGATCAGGAGAATCTGCGGGCCGCTGAGTTCTTCGCAGTTCTGATGTGGGGGCACGCGCAGGGGACCGCCTGGTCGGAGATCATGAGCGGTGACCGTGCTGCGCGCTTCCCGCATCCCCTGGGCTGGTTGGCGGCGCGACCGGAGATGCGTTTCCGGGCGCACCCGGACGAAGCGGCGCTCGGCGCGGTGCGTGATTTCGCCACTCGCAACCGGGCGAGCGCCGTGGCCGGGAACGATTCGAGGTCAGCTGGTGTGCTGGCTTCGAGCGTCCCCCTGGCGATGTGGTCCGATGCTCCGGACCGATTGGTCGCACTCGCTACGAAGAACGCTGCCCTCACGCACGGAGCGCCGCAGGCTCACGTCTCCGCCGCTGCTCTGGCGGTCGTCTGCAACGCGCTGCTCAACGAGCACGACCTCCGCACAGCGGTTCGCGAGGCGATCGAAGCGGTAGGTGCCTTGGATGGCGCGGCCGATACCGTGCGTGCCCTTGAAACCGTGCTGACGGCAGCGGAAGTCAGCACGGTCGAGGAGTTCGCGAGGACTTTCGACGGGGTCTGGACCGCAGACGCGGTGCTGGGTGTGGCCGTGCATGCGGCGATGGTGCACGGCCGCGACTTCGATCGCGCGGTGACTGAATCAGCCGGCGTTCAGGGGGACAGGCCGGCTACTGCCGGAGTGTGCGGGGCTTTGGTGGGGATCGCATCAGGCGTCGCGGCGATCCCCGCGGCACGTCTGAGTCCACTCGCAGTGGGCGGTGTCGCGCAGGAATTGATCGATGACGCGTTGGCTGAATTCGCCAGCGCGAATCCGCCGCGGTCGCAGGAGTGGCACGACCGCTATGACCACTTGCGCGGATTGTGAGGGTGAGCGTTGACTCAGCATGATGGTGGTCGGCGCCCGGTTGAAGTGACGTCGGAGGAAGAGCTCGTACTCGACGAACTGCGTCTATTCCTTCAGGACTCGACCAGGCAACGGGTGGAGGACGCCGACTTCTTCGAGACTTGGCACGGCGTCACCGAGGACCGCTTGCGGCAGGAACTCGAAGCGGACGCCCAGAAGCCCCTTCCCTTCTGGTGGTATCGGTCTTCGATCGGGCTCACCGGGATGCTCTTCGGTGGCGCGGTCGGTGATTCCTTCGGTCAGACCGCCGAAGGCCGCCCGGTCGCCGAGCTCGCTCGTACCGCGTCCGGTGACATGGCTGATTCATGCGCCTTGGGCGTGACCACCGCATGTACTCGGAGGTCGCTTCTGTTCGCCGAGGCCATGGTGTGCGGGCACGTCGCGTTGAGGCGAGAGGAATCCGTCGACCTGGATCGGTTGGTCAGCGAAACCTATCGGCGATGGCTGCAGGTTGAGGGGGTCGGTTCCGGAGCTTCCGGGGGATGGCTGCTCTCCGACTCCCGGCTTCGGGGGGACGCGCACGCGGAGAAGCAGATGCTGAACGCTCTGGCTCTCCAATCGCGTGGTGAAGATGCGTTGGATCGGTTTCCGGCTTCGAGGGTGCTGGCCCACGCAGCACCGCTGACCTTGTTCTGGGACCGCAGTTTCAATCCGCGTCCTGAGCGTTCCCAGGAGAAGCTGCTCGCTTTCGGCATCGCATTCGGTGGTCAGACGCACACGTCACCGGTTGAGCGGCTGGCCATCGCGACGCTTCCGCTGCTCGCTCGGAGGCTGCCGTCGGATCAGACCGTGTTGCGTGCGCTCTCCGCTGCGGAATACGCATTGCACCAGGTTCCCGGGCACGAGCGGGTGAGTTCGGTCGTGCAGCGGGTTCGCCAGTTGCATCAGGACGAGGTTGATCCAGTACCCGCTGTGGAGCAGCTGGCGAGGGAGTTCGATTCGGACAGCGCCCTGGGCGTTCTGGCGATCGCGGTCTACGCCGCTGCTCACGGGAACAAGACGAGTTTCGCCAACGGTCTGGCGGTTTCGGTGCTGCACGACGGGGACCGGCTGGCTTCGTCGACGGTGTGCGGGCAGATCATGGGAATGAACCAGGGCCCGGCCGTGATTCCACGCCGGTGGCTCGAGCAGCTGGACGTCCGCGACCTCGTTGAGCAGATCGCCTCGGACGTGGTTCGCGAGGTCGGCCCGCACTCGCCGGTCAGCGATGAATGGTTCACCCGGTACTCGCTCGCGAACTCGCACGAGCTTGCCCCGCCCACTGAGGGAGCGACTCCCGCAGCGGTAGCGGAGACGCAGACCGCGGACCAGAGGCAGTCCACCAACGCGCCACCACCCGACCCGCATGAGCGGTTCCACGGTTCCATGCTCGCTGGTGCGATGGGTGATGCGCTGGGGTATGCGATCGAGTTCAACGACATCGGGATGATTCGTCGTCATCACGGGGAGAACGGGCTGGTCTCGCCGGTCCTGCGGAACGGTGTCGCGCAGATCTCGGATGACACGCAGATGATGCTGTTCACCTTGGAGGGGTTGATCCGGGCGCACGTGGCGCGGCGCATCGAGCCGCGGGACAACGATCCGATTCCCGAGGTGCAGCACGCGTATCAGCGGTGGTTCCACACCCAGAGCCAGTCGTGGCAGGTTGCCGGCGGGCCGTTCGCGCGTCAGCTGCAGCGCCCGGACGGCTGGTTGATCACCAACCCGGAGTTGTTCTCGAATCGCGCGCCGGGCAACACCTGCATGTCGGCTCTGGCGAACTTCGCCCAGACCGGGGTGTTCGCGACTCCGCAGAACCGGGTCAACGACTCCAAGGGGTGCGGTGGCGTGATGCGCGCGGCTCCGGCCGCGGCGTGGTCCAACGATCCCAGCGAGGTCTTCCTGGTCGCGGTGCGGACGGCGGCGCTGACCCACAGCCATCCGAGCGGGTTCCTGTCGGCCGGGGTGCTGGCGGTGATCGTGCACCAGCTGATCCGCGAGGTTCCGCTGCGCGAATCCGTGAGGTTGGCGAGGGAGTTGCTGACGCGGTGGCCGCAGCACGAGGAGCAGCTGCAGGTCCTCGATCGTGCGGTGGGCTTGGCCGAGCGTGGCCGGGTGTCGCCGGAGGAGCTGAAGGGCGAGCTCGGCGAGGGCTGGGTCGGTGAGGAAGCGCTGGCCATCGGTCTCTACGCCGTGCTGGCCACCGACAACCTGCGTGATGCGCTGCTGCTCTCGGTGAACCACTCCGGCGATTCGGACTCCACGGGGATCGTGTGCGGCAACATCGGCGGCGCGCTGTACGGAACGCGCGGCATTCCGCAGGACTGGTTGCAGCAGCTCGAGCTGCGCGAGGTGATCGAGACCATCACCAACGACATGCTCGCCGAGTTCAGCCCGGGACCGCCGACGGATCCGTCCTGGACCCAGCGCTACCCGGCCTGGTGATTGCGCACCGCGGAGAACGGGTGCGATGAAAGACGTGCGGATCAGGCCGAAGAGCTGCGCCTGGCGACGATGCTGAGCACGAGCCGAAACCTCCACAACCACCGGAAGGGGTCGCAGTCGTGAGTTCCCAGGAGGGGGCGGGGATGACCGCGCTGGAGCAGGCGATCGAGCGGTACGCGAAGGATCCTGAGGCGATTGGCCAGGTCTACCAGGAGTTCTTGACGGCGGAGTTGTTCTTGGTGAGTTCCGAGAACGAGCCCGAGCCCGTCATGGTGAGCGTGAAGGGGCAGGAGAAGCAGCAGATCTGGGTGTGCACCAGGAAGGACAACGTTCCTGATTTCGCGCCCGGCACGGCGGTGGTGAACGGGTACCAGCTGCTGCCGAGGCTCGCGGAGCTCAACGTGCACGTCGTCGCCTCGCCGCACGCCGCGGACGTGATGCTGATCGGTTCGCGGGCGATCATGCACTCGGCGCCCGAGGCGACCGAGGAGATGCGCGCTGCCGCCCGGCACGCTCCCGGTTCGTGGATCGGTGCTCCTGACCGCATGTACCAGGGGCGTCCGCGCGAGGAGATTCCCGGACACGCCTTCGTGGGGGCGTACTGGGCGGACGAGTCGGGCGAGCTGACCGACCGGTACAGCCCGAACTCCGAGTACCGGCCCTCGCCGAAGACGCTGGGTTTCCCGGAACCGGTGAGCGACCTGGAGAGCTTCCTGCACCTCCAGGCGACCGGCTACCTCTCCGGCAGTTCGCTGGTGACATTGCTGGAGCCCTGCGATTTCGCGCTGGTCGTGGAGGAAGACGGGACCCCGTCGGCCTTTCCGCTCAACGGTGGGCTCGTCCTGGTCGGCGCCTCGTCCGTCAAGTACGTGCCGGACTTCGCGAAGAACGCGAACAAGGCCAACCTCGCCGCCATCGAGAGGCACCTGGACGAGGTCGGTCTCGTCCTCGACCTCGGTACGCGGCATCAAGCGCACATCCCGGGTCCCATGCTCAAGGAGCAGCTCGAGAAGAGCCGGAGTGCGGAGCAGCAAGCGGCTCAAGCTCAACCGACGCCGGCGCAGCAGCCGCCGGACGCCCACGAGCGGTTCTTCGGGTCGATGCTGGGTGGGGCGATGGGGGATGCGCTCGGGTTCGCGATCGAGTTCTACGACATCGACTCGACTCGGCGGGAGCACGGGCCTGCCGGGATCACCGGGCCCGTGCTGCGGGACGGTGTCGCGCAGATCTCGGATGACACGCAGATGATGCTGTTCACCTTGGACGGGTTGATCCGGGCGCACGTGGCGCGCCGGATGCAGCCGACCGACAACGATCCGGTTCCCGAGGTGCAGCACGCGTATCAGCGCTGGTACCACACGCAGGGGCCGGAATGGCGTGCTGCGGGTGGGCCTTACACGCAGCACTTGCAGCGGCCCGACGGGTGGTTGATCACCAACTGGGAGCTGTTCGCGAGTCGGGCTCCGGGCAGCACCTGCATGTCGGCGCTGTCGAACTTCGCGCAGACCGGGGTGTCGGCGACGACGCACAACCGGATCAACAACTCCAAGGGGTGCGGCGGTGTCATGCGTGCCGCGCCGGTGGCGGTGTGGTCGAACGATCCGGCCGAGGTGTTCTACGCGGCCGTCGGGACGGCGGCGCTGACCCACAGCCATCCGAGCGGTTTCCTGTCGGCCGGGGTGCTGGCGGTGATCGTGCACCAGCTGATCCGCGAGGTTCCGCTGCGCGAATCCGTGCGGTTGGCGAGGGAGTTGCTGACGCGGTGGCGGGAGAACGAGGAGCAGCTGCAGATCCTGGACAAGGCGGTCGCGCTGGCCGAGCGGGGACCGATTTCCCCCGAGGAGATCGCGCAGGAGCTGGGCGGCGGCTGGGTCGGTGAGCAGGCTCTCGCCATCGGTCTCTACGCCGTGCTGGCCACCGACAACCTGCGTGACGCACTGCTGCTTTCGGTGAACCACTCGGGGGACTCCGACTCCACCGGGATCGTGTGCGGCAACATTGGCGGGGCGCTCTACGGGACTCGGGCCGTTCCACCGGACTGGCTCGGGACCCTCGAACTGAAGGGCCTGGTCGAAACGGTGGCCAAGGACGCGCTGGCGGAATTCAGCCCGGGACCGCCGACGGACCCGGCGTGGACGCAGCGCTACCCCGCCTGGTGAGCAACGAGGAGAAGGCGATGACCGACCCGCAAGGACAGCTGAGCTGGGCCGATCGTTTCCGCGGTGCGCTGCTCGGCGGCGCCGTGGGCGATTCCCTCGGCGCCGGCGTCCGGCACACCACGACTGCCGAGATACAGCAGTGGTTCGGGCCGCGGGGCGTCGTCGACTACCTGCCGGTCTACGGCAGGCGCGGAGCCGTGACCGACCTGACCCAGCTCACCGCGTTCACCCTCGAAGGCCTGCTGCGCGCGAAGGCCGAGGGCTGCACCGGGCTGCCCACCGAGTTCGTGTTCGCCAACCACCTGCGCTGGCTGCACACCCAGGGCGTGCCGTGGGAGTACGCGATGTCGGCGTTCGCGGCGACCGAACCGGCACCCGCCAGCTGGTTGCTGGAACGCCGGGAGCTCTACTCCACCCGCAACCCGGCGGGCAACGCGCTGGGCCTGCTCGGGCGCATGGCGGCGCGCTCGCCGCTCGGTCCCGACGGCATGCTGCACCCGCCGGTGGACGTCGACGGATCCGCCGACTACCCGGTGATCGCCGCTCCGGCGATGGTGTGGTCCAACGTGCCCGAGGGCGTGTACGCGGCGGGCGCGGGCGTCGCGAACCTCTTCACCTCGGGCGCCAACTCGATCGCCGCCGCCGGCCTGCACGCCGACGTGCTCGCGCAGCTCATCCGCGGAATTCCGCTGTGGGACGCGGTCACCGGTTCCGACCAGCGCAGGCTCAACGCCGCCTACCGGGTGCCCGGGGTGCCCGCCGACGTTCGCCGGACCGTGCACGCGGCCATGTTCGTCGGCCAGCGCGGCGGAACACCCGGACCGCTGGACATCGACATCGAGTTCGACGTCGTCGACAAGCCCGGTGAGCTCGGGATCGCGCTCGCCGCCGTCGGCAGCACCCGCACCTTCGCCGACGCGGTGCAGGTCGCGGTGAACAACTCCGCCGACAGCGCCGTCACCGGTGCGCTCGCCGGACAGCTCGCGGGCGCGCTGCACGGTCCCGCCGCGATTCCCGCGCCGTGGCTGGACGAGCTCGAGCTCCGCCAGGTCATCGAGACCTTGTGCGGCGATGCCGCGGAGGCGTTCGCGCCGCCGCCACCGCCCCAGTGGGCGCAGCGCTACACGCGCGGGCCCCAGCAGCCGGGCGCCCGGCAGATCGCCGCCGGACCCGCGAAGACCGTCGAAGGATCCGCCGAGCAGACCATGGTGATGCCGGCGATCAGGGACGATTCCCCGCCTCCTGCTGCGCAGCCGACGCCGCGGCCGCCCGCGCAGCCGACACCACCGCCGCAGACGGCCGCCGCCCCGGCACCGCTCACGGTCCCGGAGCCGCCCATCGACCCGGAACCGCCGGTGCAGGAGGACGTTCCGCGGTTCGAGCCGCAGGACGACGCGCGGATCGGCGCACCGACCTTCCCCACGCGCGCCGAGGTCCGCGAACCCGAGCAGCAGGCCGAGACCACCGCCGTCTTCGCGGCGATCCGGGACGAGCCGGAACCCGAGCAGAACCCCCTCGACCTCGACATGCGCTCCCGCACGCCGATCGACCTCGACCCCGGCGAAGTCGAGGAACCGGAACCGGAGGTCGAGCAGCCCGCCCCGGCTCCGGAGACGCCCTTGGTCGATCTCGCGCCCGAGCCGGAAGTCGAGCCCGAGCCCGAAATCGAGTCGGAGGCGGTGAACGCGCAGGTCGTCGAGGCCCTTGCGGAATCCGACGAGGACGAGGGCTCCACCGTGGTGGACGTCAGCGGCATCGGATCGCCCTTCGACCTGATCGCCGTTCCGCACCGCGACGAGAACGAGCCCGCGCCGGACGCCCGGTTCACCCGCGACGCCGATCCGGAATACCGCTTCACCGACGCGGACGCGGACGCGGACGTCGACGTCGTCTCCGGCACCGATGCGGAGCCCGAGCCGACGCCGATCGACCTGAGCCCGGAGCCCGACGCCGTGCCCGCCGTCGCGCGGCTCTCGGCGGTCGAGACGGAGCCGGACGAGCCCGAGCCGGCCGTCGCGGAATCAGACGTGGCGGAATCGGACGTGCTCGAAGAGGCCGTGTCCGAAGTGGCCGTGGCGGAACTGGCCGTGGCGGACGAGGACACCGCCGAACCGGAGGACCTCCAGGACGTCGAAGCCCTGGACTCCGAAGAGGACGCCGAGTACGAGGACGTCACCGAAGCCGAAGCCGAAGCCGAAGCCGAAGCCGAAGCCGAAGCCGAAGTGGAAGCCGAAGCCGAAGTGGAAGCCGAAGCCGAAGCCGAGGCCGAGCCGACGAGGATCCCGCTGCCGGAGGAGGCAGTGCGGGAACCCGAAGAGCCCGTCGTGCCCACCACCGAAGACCTCGTCGAGGACGCCGCCCTCGACGAGGACACCGCGGCGGTCGAGGAAGCGGACGTCGACGCCACGACAGCGGTTCCCGGCACCGGAGCCCCGGCGTTCGTCCCCAGGACCGCAGACGAAACCGCCGGAACCGCAGCGGGAGCAGCGCCGGCGGACACCGGCGAAGAGGTTCCGGCCGAGCCGGAATCGCAGGTCATCGAGGCCCCTCCGATCTCCGGCGGTCGTCGGGTGCACGCCAAGAACGAGGGCCCCGGTGACGCGGCGCCGTCGCTGACCGAGCGGGTCCTGGGCTGCTTCCTCGGCGGTGCTCTCGGTGACGCGCTCGGAGCCGACCTGGAGTTCGCCACCGCCGCTCAGATCACCGAGCGCTTCGGCCCGACCGGCCCCAGCGGCCTGCGCGAGGCCTACGGGGTGCACGGTGCGATCACCGACGACACCCAGATGACGCTGTTCACGGCCGAAGGGCTGATCCGCGGCAGCATCGCCGCGCGCACGCACGGCGTCGAGGACCCGCTTCCCGAGGTGCAGCTCGCCTACCAGCGCTGGCTGCACACCCAGGGCGTCGAGTGGGACGCGGCCGCGGGCCCGTTCCTCGACGACCACCCGATGCCGGACGGCTGGCTGGTCGAGGTCCCGAGCCTGTTCCGCACGCGGGCGCCGGGCAAGACCATCTTCCGGGCGCTGACCGACTTCGGGGACGGCAACCCGGCCGGTTCGCTGACCCAGAAGATCAACAACTCGAAGGGCTGCGGCGGCGCGATGCGCGCGGCTCCGGTTTCCCTGGCCTCCACCGACCCGGCGGAGGTCTTCGAGCTGGCGGCGCGCACCGCGGCCCTGACTCACAGCCACCCGGCCGGCTACCACTCCGCGGGTGCGCTGGCGGTGATCGTCCAGCAGGCGCTGCTCGGCCGCAGCCTCGACGACGGCGTGTGGCTGGCCCTGCAAGTCCTGGAGACCTGGGAAGACCACGAGGAGACCACCGAGGCGATCAAGGCCGCGGTCGGCCTAGCCGCCGAAGGCGTTCCCTCGCCGGAGCGCATCGCCGAGGTGCTCGGTGGCGGCTGGGTCGGCGAGCAGGCCGTGGCCATCGCGGTGTGCGCGGCACTGGCCGCGGGCGAGGACGTCGAGCTGGCGCTGAAGATCGCCGTGCACCACGACGGCGACAGCGACTCCACCGGCGCGATCTGCGGCAACATCGTCGGCGCTTTGCAGGGCGTCGGCGAGCTGCCGCTGGACTGGCTGGCCGAGCTGGAGCTGCGCGACGTCATCGAGCAGATGGCGCTGGACTGCGTCGCCGAGTTCGGCCGCGGTGGGTTCCAGCCCGGCCGGGCCGCCATCGAGCCGCCGTCCGATCAGGACTGGAACGAGCGCTACCCGGTCCGGTCGACGTGGTCGGCCGAACCGGCGACCGTCGGTGCCGAGGCCGGCGGGTTCCCGTCGCCGAAGCCGGCACCGCGCCGCCGCCTCGACGGGGTGGCGCACACCGAAACAACTGAGGGGAACAGTTGATCAACGTCAGGCAGGGTGACCCGTTCCCGGTGCACCCGCCCTTCCCGGCTCCGGCCGCCTTCGGCGCTTTCCCGGATCGCACCGCGCAGCTGGAGGAGCTGCTGCAGGCCCTGCGCGCCGTGGCGGGCAGCGGCGAGATCCGCTGCACCGCCCTCGGGACCCGCTTCGAGTCCGACGCGGGCGACGAGGCGTTCGAGCTGCTGCGGAGGCTTCGCGACGTCGGCTACACCCCGGACGCGGGCGCCTGGACCTCCGCGGTCTTCGCCGGCGGGGAGCTGCACACCTCCTTCGACGAGCCGCAGTGGCGGAACCCGCCGGAGGACGGCCGCGCGCACCTCGACGAGCTGCGGTTCTACCCGCGACGCGATCCCGCGCAGTGGTTGCTCGCCCCGGCCTGGGACTACTTCGTCGACTCCGTCACCTACCCGGACGGCGCGACCGGTCCGCTGCGGATGCTGCCGGTCTTCGACGGGCGCGACGCGCAGGGTGCTCCGCAGGTGTTCCGGCCCGCGGTGCCGTGGATCGAGAAGCGCGAGGTCTTCAGCTACCTCAACGGCGGCGAGATCGTGCTGTCGGCGATGTCCACCGACGCCGACGAGCTCGACCCGCAGCGCGGCGCCGAGGTGCCCAAGCAGTTCCACACCGACGGCGTGTGGGTGTGGCCGCAGGCGATGGCCTACTACCTCGAAGAGCACGACATCGCGCCGCCGCCGGAGTTCCTCGACCACATCCGCCGCGCCCGCTACCAGGCGCCGACCACGGTCGCCGACATCCGCTCCGCCGAGGCGAAGTCGCTGATCCTGGCCAACGACCCGGCGTCGATGCTGGCGCACCGGCCGGAGGACGCGTTCGTCGCGGTCGGCGCGCACCTGGCGGCTCAAGGCGTGAGCAGCCGGTTCTACAGCTTCGACGAGCCGGTCGGCGGCGGCTGGAGCATGCGCCCCGAGCCGGACGGATGGTGGGCGGTGGAGGCCCACGACGACCGGCCGAACCCCAAGCACCGCTTCCCGGACCCGTGGACGGCGGGGTTCTTCCTGATCGGTGCGATGACCGTCGAGCGCGAGCGCTACCTGCGAGAGCCGGACGAAGCGCTGCTGGACTTCGAGTGCCCGTGGCCGGAGATGTCCGACGAGCCGCCGCTGTCGTCCTACGACCAGAAGTTCGTGGTCCGGCTGCAGCCCGGCGACGAGCTCGACCGCTTCGGCGAGCCCACCGGCAACACCGCGTTCGTCGCGGGCACCACGCTGCCGCAGCGCAGCCTCCCGCCGGGTCGGGAACCGGGGCCTTACCGCCGCTACCGGGTCGCGCAGCCGTTCGACGCGATCACCGGCATCGCCAAGCCCGATCACGGCCAGGTCGGCGGCGGAACCGCCTTCGTGCTGCCCAACTCCCTCAAGGTCCTGTCCGAGGAGGGCTGGCTCGCCGAGGCCTGATCGATCTTCGCGCGCGGTCCCACACCGCGGCTGAGGAACGGGGTGCCCGGACCGGGCGCCCCGTTCTCGGTCGTGCCGGAGGGGCTTGTCGCACGGGGTAGGCTGACGCCAGCAGTCGATGAGAGCTCGCACCTCATTCGAGGCGCGCACGCCGCGCCGGGTGATCGAGCAGGTCAAGAGGACCCCCCGTTTTGACCCTCTGAGAACGGGCCGGGTATCTTTGTTTATCGGACCCGACGCCAATCGGGTCGATCCGCATGCCCGTGCATGACGTGGCCGCCCGAGTGGAGGGCCGCGGCAGCGCCGAGGATGTGTGGAACTCCTCCGAAAACCCTCTGGGGTCTATCTCGGTTTCGGCCGATGCGGGCGCTGCGAGGGCCGAGGGGTGGGCGACACGCCCGACCTCGTGTGCGGGGAGCTCCGAAACACAGTGCCTGACAGGTGCTCGACGCCCAGGGCACGCCGAAGCTCGAACGAGCGGCTGCTTGGTCGAGTACCTAAAAGACGCGAACGCTGACAGAAAGCCGGTCCATGCCCACCATCCAGCAGCTGGTCCGTAAGGGCCGCCAGGACAAGGTCGCCAAGACCAAGACCGCGGCGCTCAAGGGGAGCCCGCAGCGGCGTGGCGTGTGCACCCGCGTGTACACGACCACCCCGAAGAAGCCCAACTCGGCCCTGCGCAAGGTCGCTCGTGTCAAGCTGACCAGCGGCATCGAGGTCACGGCCTACATCCCGGGTGAGGGCCACAACCTGCAGGAGCACTCGATCGTGCTCGTTCGTGGCGGCCGTGTGAAGGACCTTCCCGGCGTGCGCTACAAGATCATCCGCGGTTCCGCTGACACCCAGGGTGTGAAGAACCGCAAGCAGGCTCGCAGCCGCTACGGCGCGAAGAAGGAGAAGAGCTGATGCCCCGCAAGGGTCCGGCCCCGAAGCGGCCGCTGCACGCTGATCCCGTGTACGGCTCGCCGCTGGTCACGCAGCTGGTGAACAAGGTCCTCGTCGACGGCAAGCGCTCGCTGGCCGAGAGGATCGTCTACGCGGCCCTCGAAGGCTGCCGTGAGAAGACCGGCACCGACCCGGTCGTCACGCTCAAGCGTGCCCTCGACAACGTGAAGCCGACCCTGGAGGTCCGCAGCCGCCGTGTTGGTGGCGCGACCTACCAGGTGCCGATCGAGGTGCGGGCCGGCCGGTCCACCACCCTCGCGCTGCGTTGGCTGATCACCTACTCCCGGCAGCGCCGCGAGAAGACGATCGTCGAGCGCCTGATGAACGAGCTGCTGGACGCGAGCAACGGTCTCGGCGCGAGCGTCAAGAAGCGTGAAGACACGCACAAGATGGCGGAGTCCAACAAGGCCTTCGCGCACTACCGCTGGTGACATCTGGTGGGTCTTGCCCGCCAGCCGAACCGATTCGACAGCTTTGCACCTGTCACCGCGACTTGCACCTGCTGTTAGGGAACGGGGAAGAATCTCGTGGCACGCGACGTGCTGACTGACCTGACCAAGGTCCGCAACATCGGCATCATGGCCCACATCGATGCGGGCAAGACCACCACGACCGAGCGGGTCCTCTACTACACCGGGATCACGCACAAGCTCGGTGAGACGCACGACGGTGCGTCTCAGATGGACTGGATGGAGGAGGAGCAGAAGCGGGGCATCACGATCACCTCGGCTGCTACCACCACCTTCTGGGGCGACAACCAGATCAACATCATCGACACCCCCGGCCACGTCGACTTCACCGTCGAGGTCGAGCGCTCGCTGCGCGTCCTCGACGGCGCGGTCGCGGTGTTCGACGGCAAGGAAGGTGTCGAGCCCCAGTCCGAGCAGGTCTGGCGCCAGGCCGACAAGTACGACGTCCCGCGCATCTGCTTCGTCAACAAGATGGACAAGCTCGGTGCGGACTTCTACTACACCGTGAGCACCATCGAGGACCGGCTGCACGCGACGCCGCTGGTCCTGCAGCTGCCGATCGGTGTCGAGTCCGAGTTCGAGGGCGTTGTCGACCTGGTCCGGATGAAGGCTCTGACCTGGCGTGGTGAGGTGTCCAAGGGCACCGACTACGAGGTCGAGGAGATCCCGGAGGATCTGGTCGACAGGGCCGCCGAGTACCGGGAGAAGCTCGTCGAGGCCGTCGCCGAGACTGATGAGGCCCTCATGGAGGCCTACTTCAACGGCGAGGAGCTGACGCAGGAGCAGATCAAGGCCGGCATCCGCAAGATCACCGTCGAGCGCAGCGCGTTCCCGGTCATCTGCGGCACCGCGTTCAAGAACAAGGGCGTTCAGCCCATGCTCGACGCGGTCGTCGACTACCTGCCCTCGCCGCTCGACGTCCCGCCGGTGCAGGGAACCCTGCCCGACGGCGAGACCCCGGCGGAGCGCAAGCCGAGCACGCAGGAGCCGTTCGCCGCGCTGGTCTCCAAGATCGCGGTGCACCCGTTCTTCGGCAAGCTCACCTACATCCGGGTCTACTCCGGCAAGGTCGCCTCCGGCGCCCAGGTCATCAACTCGACCAAGGGCCGCAAGGAGCGCATCGGGAAGATGTTCCAGATGCACTCCAACAAGGAGAACCCGGTCGAGGAGATCCAGGCCGGCCACATCTACGCGGTGATCGGTCTCAAGGAGACCACCACCGGTGACACCCTGAGCGACTCCGCGAACCCGATCGTCCTCGAGTCGATGACGTTCCCGGCGCCGGTCATCGAGGTGGCCATCGAGCCCAAGACGAAGGCCGACCAGGAGAAGCTCTCCACGGCGATCCAGAAGCTCGCCGAGGAAGACCCGACGTTCCAGGTCAACCTGGACGACGAGACCGGTCAGACCATCATCAAGGGCATGGGTGAGCTGCACCTCGAGGTGCTGGTCAACCGCATGAAGAGCGACTTCCGAGTCGAGGCGAACATCGGTAAGCCGCAGGTGGCCTACCGCGAGACGATTCGCAAGACGATCGAGAAGTACGAGTACACGCACAAGAAGCAGACCGGTGGTTCCGGTCAGTTCGCGCGCGTGATCATCAGGCTCGACCCGATCGAGCAGACGTCCGACAGCGCGACCTACGAGTTCTCGAACAAGGTCACCGGCGGTCGGATCCCGCGGGAGTACATTCCGTCGGTGGACCAGGGTGCGCAGGACGCCATGCAGTACGGCGTGCTGGCCGGCTACCCGCTGGTCGGCGTGAAGGTGACCTTGCTCGACGGCCAGTACCACGAGGTCGACTCGTCGGAAATGGCCTTCAAGGTCGCCGGTTCGATGGCGCTCAAGGAGTCGGCCGTCAAGGCGTCTCCCGCGCTGCTCGAACCGATGATGGCGGTCGAGGTGACCACGCCCGAGGACTACATGGGCGAGGTCATCGGTGACCTGAACTCCCGCCGTGGCCACATCCAGGCCATGGAGGAGCGCAGCGGAACCCGCGTCGTCAAGGCTCTCGTGCCGCTGTCCGAGATGTTCGGGTACGTCGGCGACCTGCGGTCCAAGACCCAGGGTCGCGCCAACTACTCGATGGTGTTCGACTCCTACGCCGAGGTTCCGGCCGGTGTGGCTAAGGAGATCATCGCCAAGGCAACGGGCGAGTGACCCGCTGGTCGGCCTCGGGTGACCGGGGCCGGCCAAGAGGCGACGCCTCGCGAAGGCGACCGGGGAGCAATCCCCTCCAGACGGCGGCGAGCGGGCCGCGACTTCCCACGGGAGGAAGCCAACCGCTCGTCACCGACCCGACAGGACTCCGCCTGGCACACCAAGTCGTACGGCGGAAAGTTAACAAGTCCAGGAGGACAATCCAGTGGCGAAGGCGAAGTTCGAGAGGGACAAGCCGCACGTCAACATCGGGACCATCGGTCACGTTGACCACGGCAAGACCACGCTCACCGCAGCCATCACCAAGGTTCTGCACGACAAGTTCCCGGAGCTGAACCCCTTCACGCCGTTCGACGAGATCGACAAGGCGCCGGAGGAAAAAGAGCGCGGCATCACGATTCAGATCTCGCACGTCGAGTACCAGACCGACAAGCGTCACTACGCGCACGTCGACGCTCCCGGTCACGCTGACTACGTGAAGAACATGATCACCGGTGCCGCCCAGATGGACGGTGCGATCCTGGTGGTCGCCGCGACCGACGGCCCGATGCCGCAGACCCGTGAGCACGTGCTGCTGGCTCGCCAGGTCGGCGTGCCCTACATCCTGGTTGCGCTCAACAAGTCCGACATGGTCGACGACGAGGAGATCCTCGAGCTCGTCGAGATGGAGGTCCGCGAGCTGCTGTCGTCCCAGGAGTTCCCGGGCGACGACGTGCCGGTCGTGCGCGTCTCCGCGCTGAAGGCGCTGGAGGGCGACGAGGAGTGGGCCAACAAGATCGTTGAGCTCATGAGCGCCGTCGACGAGAGCGTCCCGGACCCGGTGCGCGACACCGACAAGGCGTTCCTGATGCCGGTCGAGGACGTCTTCTCGATCACCGGCCGCGGCACCGTCATCACCGGCCGCATCGAGCGCGGCATCATCAAGGTGAACGAGGAGGTGGAACTGGTCGGCATCAAGGAGAAGCCGCTCAAGACCACCGTCACCGGTGTCGAGATGTTCCGCAAGCTCCTCGACGAGGGCCACGCGGGCGACAACGTCGGTCTGCTGATTCGCGGCATCAAGCGCGAAGAGGTCGAGCGCGGCATGGTCGTCGTGAAGCCGGGCACCACCACCCCGCACACCGAGTTCGAGGCGCAGGTCTACATCCTGTCCAAGGACGAGGGTGGCCGTCACACGCCGTTCTTCAACAACTACCGTCCGCAGTTCTACTTCCGGACGACGGACGTCACCGGCGTTGTGACCCTGCCCGAGGGCACCGAGATGGTCATGCCGGGCGACAACACCGAGATGTCGGTCCAGCTGATCCAGCCCATCGCGATGGACGAGGGTCTGCGCTTCGCGATCCGCGAAGGTGGCCGCACGGTCGGCGCCGGTCGCGTCACCAAGATCACCAAGTGATGTGACGAGGACCCGCTTTCCACAACGGAAGGCGGGTCCTCTCTTGTTTTTCGTGACCTCGGTCGCGTAAAACGACCCCCGATTTTGGGTGGTGCGAGCGATGTGCCATCCTATATGGGTTGCTCGTTCAGGGCGGCCGGAATTTCAGGCTTCGGATCGATCTCATCGGTCCTGGTAGCCGCGTTGAGACTCCGGCCGCCTTGGTGCGAGGGCCTCGCGCCCTTGTTCGGTGTTCGGATCCGTTCTCTTTCGGAATCCGATCCTCCGGCCGCTCGGTCGGCCGAGCAGGGCACAAGAAAGGTGTACGGGCCTCCGGGCCCACCCCATCGGCGACGTTCGAGGGGACCAGTATGCGACAGCTGGGCGACACGCCCGACCGCGTGTACCGGGCACCTCAACACTTGAACAGGGGCGGACTGAGAGCTGTGACGGCTCCCGGTATCGGGGACGACACCAAGCTGAGGGCCGTGAGGGGCACCGATGGGTGCGCCCTGCACCCATGTACCTAACCGCGGCACGAGACTAGAGGAACGGCAAGCCACCATGGCGGGACAGAAGATCCGCATCCGGCTCAAGGCCTACGACCACGAGGCGATCGACGCGTCCGCACGCAAGATCGTCGAGACCGTGACGCGCACCGGCGCTCGGGTCGTGGGGCCGGTGCCGCTGCCCACTGAGAAGAACGTCTACTGCGTCATCCGCTCCCCGCACAAGTACAAGGACTCGCGGGAGCACTTCGAGATGCGGACGCACAAGCGGCTCATCGACATCCTCGAACCGACGCCGAAGACGGTCGACGCACTCATGCGTATCGACCTGCCGGCCAGCGTCGACGTGAACATCCAGTAAGGCACGGCGACGAGGTAGCGGAGAGAACGAGACCAATGTCTGACAGGCAGATCAAGGGGCTTCTGGGCACCAAGCTCGGCATGACCCAGGTCTTCGACGACAAGAACCGGGTCATCCCGGTCACCGTCGTGCAGGCCGGGCCGAACGTGATCACCCAGATCCGGACCCCCGAGAAGGACGGCTACTCGGCCGTGCAGCTGGCGTTCGGCGCCGTCGACCCCCGCCGGGTGAACAAGCCGCGTGGCGGCCACTTCACCAAGGCCGGTGTCACCCCGCGCCGCCACGTCGTCGAGCTGCGCACCGCGGACGCCGGCGAATACGAGCTCGGCCAGGAGATCAGCGCGGACCTCTTCGAGGTTGGCGCGGTGGTCGACGTGGTCGGCACCAGCAAGGGCAAGGGCTTCGCGGGCACGATTAAGCGGCACGGTTTCCACCGTCAGCCGATGAGCCACGGTGCTCAGGCCGTGCACCGCAAGCCGGGTTCCATCGGCGGCTGCGCGACCCCCGGTCGCGTCTTCAAGGGCATGCGCATGGCGGGGCGGATGGGTACCAACCGCGTCACCACGCAGAACCTGAAGGTGCACAAGGTCGAGGGCGACAACGGCCTGCTGCTGATCAAGGGCGCCGTGCCCGGCCCGAAGGGTGGCCTGGTTCTGGTGAAGAGTCCCGCGAAGGGTGGTGCGTGATGAGCTTGACGCTCGATGTCCGTACCCCGGACGGCAAGACCGACGGCACGGTCGAGCTGCCGGCCGAGATTTTCGACGCGCAGGCCAACGTGGCGCTGCTGCACCAGGTCGTCGTGGCCCAGCTGGCCGCGGCTCGCCAGGGCACGCACGCGACCAAGACCCGCGGTCAGGTCTCCGGCGGCGGCAAGAAGCCGTACCGGCAGAAGGGCACCGGTAACGCCCGGCAGGGCTCCATCCGCGCGCCCCAGTTCGCCGGCGGTGGCACCGTCCACGGCCCGCAGCCGCGGGACTACACCCAGCGGACCCCGAAGAAGATGGTGAAGGCCGCCCTGCGCGGTGCCCTCTCCGACCGGGTTCGCGCCGGCCAGCTGCACGTGGTCACCGGCGTCGTCGGCGGCGAAGCGCCGTCCACCAAGTCGGCCAAGACCGCGCTGCGGAACTGGACCGAAGCCAAGAAGGTTCTGGTCGTGCTCGACCGCCACGAGGATCAGAACTCGTGGCTGAGCCTGCGGAACCTGCAGAACGTGCACCTGATCGACCCGGGTCAGCTGAACACCTACGACGTGCTCAACAGCGATGACGTGGTGTTCACCAAGGCCGCCTACGACCGTTTCGTCGCAGGTCCGGCCAAGGGCCGGTCGGTCAAGGCCGTCGCTTCTTCCGCTGAGGAGGCAGAGCAGTGAGCGCCGACCCCCGGGACATCATCCTGAAGCCGGTGATCTCCGAGAAGAGCTACGGACTGCTGGAGCAGTCGCAGTACACCTTCTTGGTGGACCCGCGCTCGAACAAGACCGAAATCAAGATCGCCATTGAGCAGATCTTCGACGTCGAGGTCGCCAGCGTCAACACGATCAACCGCAACGGCAAGCGCAAGCGCACCCGCACCGGGTTCGGCAAGCGCAAGGACACCAAGCGGGCGATCGTGACCTTGACGCCGGGGAGCAAGGCGATCGAGATCTTCGGCGGTCCGGCCGCCTGACGGTGCTGATTAGGACGAGGTTGCTTTAGAAATGGGCATTCGCAAGTACAAGCCGACGACGCCTGGCCGTCGTGGCTCGAGCGTGTCCGACTTCGCCGAGATCACCCGGACGGAGCCGGAGAAGTCGTTGATCGTCCCGCTGAATCGCAAGGCGGGCCGCAACGCTCAGGGCAAGATCACCACGCGGCACAAGGGTGGCGGTCACAAGCGGGCCTACCGCCTGATCGACTTCCGCCGCAACGACAAGGACGGTGTGCCGGCCAAGGTCGCGCACATCGAGTACGACCCGAACCGCAGTGCTCGGATCGCTCTCCTGCACTTCGCTGACGGCGAGAAGCGCTACATCGTGGCGCCGAACGGCGTGAAGCAGGGAGACGCGATCGAGTCCGGCGCTCGGGCCGACATCAAGCCGGGTAACAACCTGCCGCTGCGCAACATCCCCACCGGTACCGTGATCCACGCGATCGAGCTCCGCCCCGGACAGGGTGCGAAGATCGCTCGCTCGGCCGGTGCCCGGGTGCAGCTGGTGGCCAAGGACGGGCCGTACGCCCAGCTGCGGATGCCTTCGGGCGAGATCCGCAACGTGGACGCGCGCTGCCGGGCCACCGTCGGCGAGGTCGGCAACTCGGAGCACGCCAACATCAACTGGGGCAAGGCCGGCCGCATGCGGTGGAAGGGCAAGCGCCCGACCGTCCGCGGTGTCGTCATGAACCCGGTGGACCACCCGCACGGTGGTGGTGAGGGCAAGACCTCCGGTGGTCGCCACCCGGTTAACCCGAACGGTAAGCCGGAGGGTCGTACCCGTCTCCGCAAGCCGAGTGACAAGCTCATCGTCCGCCGCCGGCGTACCGGCAAGAAGCGCTGAGCAGGGAGGTAAGCAAACATGCCACGCAGCCTGAAGAAGGGCCCGTTCGTGGACGACCACCTGCTCAAGAAGGTGGACGCGCTTAACGAGTCGGGCAAGAAGACCGTGATCAAGACTTGGTCCCGTCGGTCCACGATCATTCCGGACATGCTGGGCCACACCTTCGCGGTGCACGACGGCCGCAAGCACGTCCCGGTGTTCGTCACCGAGGCGATGGTGGGTCACAAGCTGGGCGAGTTCGCCCCGACCCGCACGTTCAAGGGCCACGTCAAGGATGACCGGAAGTCGCGCCGCCGCTGAGCGGGTCTGTGACACGAACGAGTAAGAGCAAGGGGTAGCAGGATGACAGCCCGTTCCGACTCCACTGCCGCGGAAGCTCCGCGCGCAGTGGCGCGGGCCCGGTTCGTCCGCGTGTCGCCGATGAAGGCGCGACGCGTGGTCGAGCTCATCAAGGGCCGGAGCGCCAGCGATGCCCTGGCTGTGCTTCAGTTCGCGCCGCAGACCGCAAGCGGTCCGGTGTCGAAGGTGCTCGCCAGTGCGATCGCCAACGCGGAGAACAACCTTTCCCTCGACCCCGACACGCTGGTCGTGCACCACGCGTACGTGGACGAGGGTCCGACGTTGAAGCGGTTCCGGCCGCGCGCGCAGGGTCGTGCGTACCGGATCCGGAAGCGGACCAGCCACATCACGGTCGAGGTTGAATCTCGGCCTGCGGCGACCAAGTCCCGAAAGAGCCAGAAGGGGAGTGCCCGGTAGTGGGTCAGAAGATTAACCCGCACGGCTTCCGACTCGGCATCACCACGGACTGGAAGTCTCGCTGGTACGCCGACAAGCAGTACTCGGAGTACGTCGCGGAAGACGTCAAGATCCGCCGGCAGCTGTCTCGCGGGATGGAGCGCGCTGGGATCTCGAAGGTGGAGATCGAGCGCACCCGTGAGCGCGTCCGCGTGGACATTCACACCGCCCGGCCGGGCATCGTCATCGGCCGTCGTGGTGCCGAGGCGGACCGCATCCGCGGTTCCCTCGAGAAGCTGACCGGCAAGCAGGTTCAGCTCAACATCCTCGAGGTCAAGAACCCCGAGGCGGACGCCCAGCTGGTCGCACAGGGTGTGGCCGAGCAGCTGTCCAACCGCGTGTCCTTCCGGCGCGCGATGCGCAAGGCCATTCAGTCGGCCATGCGCTCGTCGCAGGTCAAGGGCATCCGGGTGCAGTGCGGCGGACGTCTGGGTGGCGCGGAGATGTCGCGCTCGGAGTTCTACCGCGAGGGTCGCGTTCCGCTGCACACGCTGCGCGCGGACATCGACTACGGCTTCTTCGAGGCCCGCACCACCTTCGGGCGCATCGGCGTCAAGGTGTGGATCTACAAGGGCGAGCTGGTCGGTGGCCTGAAGCAGAAGCAGCAGGAGTCCGAGGTCCGGCCCCCGCGCGGCGGTGGCAACGAGCGCAACGAGCGTGGTGGCCGCGGTGACCGCGGTGGCCGTCGCCGTGGCGGCGCGGACCGCGGCGAGCGCGGTGCGGCTGACAAGTCCGCCAAGGCCGAGACCAAGGCCGCGGAGGGCGAGCAGCCGCAGGCTGCGCCGGCTGAAGAGAAGACGGAGGGCTGAGACGTGCTCGTCCCACGCAGGGTGAAGTGGCGCAAGAGCCACGCGCCGAAGCGTAAGGGCTTCGCCAAGGGTGGCACCCGGATCAGTTTCGGCGAGTACGGCATTCAGGCGATCGAGCACGGCTACGTGACCAACCGTCAGATCGAGTCGGCCCGTATCGCCATCACTCGGCACGTCAAGCGTGGCGGCAAGGTGTGGATCAACATCTTCCCGGACCGCCCGCTGACGAAGAAGCCCGCCGAAACCCGTCAGGGTTCCGGTAAGGGTTCGCCGGAGTCCTGGGTCGCCAACGTCAAGCCCGGACGCATCATGTTCGAGCTGACCTTCCCGAACGAGAAGACGGCGGTCGAGGCGTTGACTCGTGCGGCGCACAAGCTCCCGATGAAGTGCAAGATCGTGTCCCGCGAGGGTGGTGACTTCTGATGGCAGCGGGTGTCACCGCATCCGAGCTCCGCGAGCTGGACAACGAGGAGCTCGTGCAGCGGCTGAAGGAATCGAAGGAAGAGCTGTTCAACCTCCGGTTCCAGATGGCCACTGGTCAGCTGCAGAACAACCGGCGGCTGCGCGTCGTCCGACAGGACATCGCCCGGATCTACACCATCATGCGCGAGCGCGAACTGGGCCTGACGGTTAACGCCGAAGGTGCTGAGGAGGGCGCGGCATGAGTGAGAAAGGACAGGGCGTGGAGCGCAACAGCCGCAAGGTGCGTGAGGGCTACGTCGTCTCGGACAAGATGGACAAGACGATCGTGGTCTCCCTGGAAGACCGCAAGAAGCACGCCCTCTACGGCAAGGTCATGCGTCAGACCACCAAGGTCAAGGTGCACGACGAGGCCAACACCGCCGGTATCGGCGACCGGGTGGTGCTGATGGAGACCCGGCCGCTGTCGGCCAGCAAGCGCTGGCGACTGGTCGAGGTCGTCGAGAAGGCCAAGTAATCAACCGTTTTGGGGCGCTCCCGCGCTGCGGTGGTTCCCCAGAGCGACACGGTGGACCGGCCGGTCGTCGGCGAGATCAACGACCGGCCGTTTCGCTTGTGGAAGTTGACCGCGCGTGTCAGGTCGGCAATTTGGCACGCCAGAGTGTGTCCGGGCGCAAGGTCCGGGCACTTAGGGTCAGGAGTCATACGTGATCCAGCAGGAGTCGCGACTTCGCGTCGCCGACAACACCGGGGCCAAGGAGATCCTCACGATCCGTGTCCTCGGTGGGTCGGGCCGGCGCTACGCGGGCCTCGGGGACATCATCGTGGCGACCGTCAAGGAAGCCATCCCCGGAGCCGGAATCAAGAAGGGCGATGTGGTCAAGGCCGTCATCGTCCGGCAGAAGAAGGAAAGGCGTCGCGCGGATGGCTCGTACATCCGGTTCGACGAGAACGCCGCCGTCCTGGTGAAGCCGGGCGGCGAGCCGCGGGGCACCCGCATCTTCGGGCCGGTGGCCCGAGAGCTGCGCGACAAGAAGTTCATGAAGATCATCTCGCTCGCGCCGGAGGTGTTGTGATCATGAAGATCAAGAAGGGCGACACGGTCGTCGTCATCTCCGGAAAGGACAAGGGCGCCAAGGGCAAGGTCATCAAGGCCATGCCGGACGCCCAGCGGGTCCTGGTCGAGGGTGTCAACCGGATCAAGAAGCACACCAAGGTCTCCCGGACCGAGCGTGGCGCCCAGTCCGGCGGCATCGTCACCCAGGAAGCCCCGATCCACGTGAGCAACGTGATGGTCGTGGACTCGGACGGGAAGCCGACCCGTGTCGGTCACCGCATCGACGAGGACGGCAAGAAGGTTCGCGTCTCGCGCCGCAACGGTAAGGACATCTGATCATGACTACTGCTGAGAAGATCGTCCCCCGGCTCAAGACCCGGTACCGCGAGGAGATCCGCCAGGCCCTGAACGAGGAGTTCACCTACTCCAACGTCATGCAGGTGCCGGGCGCGGTCAAGGTCGTGGTCAACATGGGTGTTGGCGACGCCGCGCGGGACAGCAAGCTGATCGAGGGCGCGGTCCGCGACCTCGCCGCGATCACCGGCCAGAAGCCCGAGGTCCGTCGGGCCCGCAAGTCCATCGCGCAGTTCAAGCTGCGCGAGGGCCAGCCGATCGGTGCGCGGGTCACCCTGCGCGGCGACCGCATGTGGGAGTTCCTGGACCGCTTGGTCACCATCGCGCTGCCGCGCATCCGTGACTTCCGCGGTCTCTCGCCGAAGCAGTTCGACGGCAGGGGCAACTACACGTTCGGCCTCAACGAGCAGTCGATGTTCCACGAGATCAACCCGGACAACATCGACCGCCCGCGGGGTATGGACATCACCGTCGTTACCACTGCCACCAACGATGAAGAGGGCCGGGCGCTGCTGAAGCACCTGGGCTTCCCGTTCAAGGAGAACTGAGCGATGGCGAAGAAGGCGCTGGTCATCAAGGCGGCCCAGAAGCCGAAGTTCAAGGTTCGCGGCTACACCCGCTGCCAGAAGTGCGGGCGTCCGCGTTCGGTGTTCCGCAAGTTCGGTCTGTGCCGCGTGTGCTTCCGCGACATGGCGCACGCGGGCGAGCTGCCCGGCGTGAGCAAGTCTTCCTGGTGATTGCTCGCCTGCTTCAGGGTCCCGGTTGCCCGGTCTGATCCGGCGCCCCTTACCCTGAAGCAGGCGCTACCAGGGCTGATGCCCACGCTCCGCACGCGAGCCGTGCTTGCGCCCGACTAGAACAGGGCCCCGCCACCGTGGCGGGAGGCCCCGAACTTCGTCCAGGCCAGAGCCCAGACGTCCGTCCGCAGGGCGTGACCGGTCCGGGCTCATCGGAACCAGACGAGAAAGGTTGAGCAGGTCATGACGATGACCGATCCGATCGCAGACATGCTGACGCGTCTGCGCAACGGAAACTCTGCGTATCACGACGAGGTCGTGATGCCGCACTCCAAGCTGAAGGCGAACATCGCCGAGATCCTCAAGCGGGAGGGCTACGTGTCCGGCTCCCGCGTCGAGGACGGGGACACTCACCAGAACCTCGTCGTCGAGCTCAAGTACGGCCCGAACCGCGAGCGGAGCATCGCCGGCCTGCGCCGGGTCTCCAAGCCCGGTCTGCGGGTCTACGCCAAGTCCACGAACCTGCCCAAGGTTCTCGGTGGTCTGGGCGTCGCCATCATCTCGACCTCCGGCGGTCTCGTGACCGACCGGCAGGCCATGAAGAAGGGCGTGGGCGGGGAAGTCCTCGCCTACGTCTGGTAAGGGAGGAGGAGCGGCTATGTCGCGCATCGGAAAGCTGCCGATCACCGTCCCCTCCGGCGTCGAGGTGAACATCGACGGCCAGGCGGTGACCGTGAAGGGCCCCAAGGGCGAACTTGCACACCAGGTCCGCGAACCGATTCTCGTCGAGCGTGACGAGGACGGTGCGGTGCTGGTCAAGCGCCCCGACGACGAGCGGGAGAGCCGGTCGCTGCACGGGCTGACCCGGACCCTCGTCAACAACATGGTGATCGGCGTCAGCCAGGGATACCAGAAGGATCTGGAAATCCAGGGCGTCGGTTACCGAGTGCTGCAGAAGGGATCGAACCTCGAGTTCTCCCTGGGCTACAGCCACCCCATCGTGATCGAGCCGCCGGACGGCATTCAGTTCGCGGTCGACGGCCCGACCAAGCTTTCGGTCAAGGGCATCGACAAGCAGCTGGTCGGCGAGATCGCGGCTCGTATCCGCAAGCTGCGCAAGCCCGACCCGTACAAGGGCAAGGGTGTCCGGTACGCGGGTGAGACCATCCGCCGCAAGGTCGGAAAGACGGGTAAGTGACCATGAGCGAGACAGCTACCAAGCGCAAGCCGGTTGGCAAGGACATCTCGACCAAGCGTCGGCTCTCCCGCGCCAAGCGTCACACGCGCCTCCGGAAGAAGATCCTGGGCACCGCCGAGCGCCCGCGTCTGGTCGTCACCCGGTCTCTGCGGAACATCACCGCGCAGGTCATCGACGACACCAAGGGCCTCACGGTCGCGTCGGCCACGAGCCTGGAGTCCGAGCTCCGCGGGTTCGAGGGCGACAAGAAGGCCATGGCCACCAAGGTCGGCGAGCTCGTGGCCGCCCGTGCCAAGGACGCCGGTGTCGAGAAGGTCGTGTTCGACCGGGGTGGCAACGCCTACCACGGTCGCGTGGCCGCACTGGCCGACGCCGCCCGTGACGGCGGACTGGAGTTCTGACAAGTGCGTAAGAACGAGACTGGAAGGGACGCCTGATGCCTGGACGCACTCGGCGTGAAGGCGGCGGGGAGTCCGGCGGCAAGGACCGCCGGGACCGCCGCGACGGCGGCCGTGGCGGGGCGGCCCAAGAGAAGACCCCGCAGTTCGAACGTGTCGTGACCATCAACCGCGTCGCGAAGGTCGTCAAGGGTGGCCGGCGCTTCAGCTTCACCGCGCTGGTCGTCGTCGGCGACGGCGACGGCATGGTCGGTGTCGGCTACGGCAAGGCCAAGGAAGTTCCCGCGGCCATCGCCAAGGGCGTCGAGGAGGCGAAGAAGAACTTCTTCCGCGTCCCGCGCCTCGGCGGCACCATCACGCACCCCGTGCAGGGCGAGGACGCCGCCGGCGTCGTGCTCCTGCGTCCGGCCAGTGCCGGTACCGGTGTCATCGCCGGTGGCCCGGTGCGCGCGGTCCTGGAGTGCGCCGGTATCCACGACGTGCTGAGCAAGTCGCTGGGTTCGGACAACCCGATCAACATCGTGCACGCCACGGTGGACGCCCTGAGGCAGCTGCAGCGTCCGGAGGAGGTCGCGGCTCGCCGTGGCCTGCCGCTGGAAGATGTCGCTCCGGCGTTCATCATGCGTGCGCGTGCCGCCGGGCAGGGGGTCTGATCGTCATGGCACAGCTCAAGATCACTCAGGTGCGCGGGCTGGTCGGCACCAAGCAGAACCAGCGCGACAGCATGCGCAGCCTCGGCCTGCGCAAGATCCGTCAGTCCGTGGTTCGCCCGGACGACTCCAACGTGCGCGGCATGGTCAATGCCGTCCGTCACCTCGTGACGGTCGAGGAGGTCGACTGACATGGTCATCAAACTGCACGACCTGCGTCCGGCTCCCGGTGCCAAGCGCGACAAGATCCGCGTCGGCCGCGGTGAGGGCTCCAAGGGCAAGACCGCCGGCCGCGGTACCAAGGGCACCAAGGCCCGCAAGACCGTCTCCCCTCGTTTCGAGGGTGGGCAGATGCCGATCCACATGCGGCTCCCGAAGCTTCGCGGCTTCAAGAACCGCTTCCGCACCGAGTACCAGGGTGTGAACCTCGGCAAGCTGGCCCAGGCGTTCCCGGAGGGCGGCACCGTCGGTTTCGACGAGCTCGTCGCCAAGGGCCTGGTCAAGAAGAACGAGCTGGTGAAGGTCCTCGGCGACGGGGACTTGGATGGCGTCGAGCTCGACGTCACCGCTCACGCCTTCACCGGCAGCGCTCAGGAGAAGATCACCGCCGCCGGCGGTACGGTCACCAAGCTCGAGCGCTGAGCCAGTTCAACGAGAGGACCCGCCATCCAACCGGGATGGCGGGTCCTTCTTGTATTTTGGTGATTCCCACAGTTTCACGGACGCGATACGGTGTGCGTTCGCAGCATCACCCTTGGCAGTTCACTTAGCCAGATCGCGATGATCGCGCGGCGACATGTCCGAACGCCGAGCCCTCTCTTCAGCCGAAGAAGATCCACTGAAGAGTGTCAAGCGAAGGTGGGTTCGCGCGGCGCCTCTTCGATGGTGTTGCCCCTGTCACAGGTCTCCCTAGCTTTGTCCTCGCCGTTTCACCCGGACGGCGCTGGAAGAGCGAGGGAGGAGCGACGGCATATGCGACCACGACAGGTGGGACGGCGAGCCGTCCTGATGGTCGTCGCGGTGTTGGCCGCGGTCGTCCCCGGAGCAGCGGTCGCGCAGGCCGGGGAACAAGCGGCGCCGCCACGAGAGCACTGCAGTTATCACTTCAGCACCGGTGAGACCCGGTGCTTCACCACGCTGGCCGAGGCCACCGCGAGCCCCAGGGACGACCGCGGAGACGTCATCCAGGCCACGCTGTTCGCCGATCCCAACTACGGCGGAGGCAGCTTCACCGTCTACGGCTCGGGGATGTGCGAGAAGGACGGCGTCGTCAACTTCCAGATCAACCTGCCCGACGACTGGAAGGACGTCGTCTCCTCGGTGCAGCCGTGGGGCGGTTGCTGGGTGTGGCTGTACCCCGAGCCCGACCTGGGCGGCGAGCGCGACGGGCCGTTCAAGGAGAACACGCCCGATGTCGGTTCGATGATGAACGACCGCACCCAGTCCGTCGGTCTGAGCTGAGGGGATCTCGCGATGCAGGCACGAACGATCCGCGCTCTGGTGGCCTCGGCGAGCGTGCTCGGCGCGCTGGCCGTCCCCGCCACGGCCAACGCCGAGGACGCGGGCGTCATCAACGCCCGGGGAGTCAGCGCAGCGGAGGACCCGACGGTCCGAGAGCTGCTGGAGAAGTGCGACAACGGCACCGACAGCTGCGTGTTCCACCCGGCCGGCGAGCCGGAGTACTTCACCGCGGACACCAAGCAGGTCGGCGATCCCGTCTACAACTGCACGCCGGACGACCAGCGGCACAACGTCACCTGGTCGGACACCACGTCGCAGAGCAACAGCGTCGGCCTGTCGATGACCACGGAAGCGGGCTTCGGCAAAATCTTCGCCGTCAGCTACGAGCAGACCTTCCAGCACACCTGGGAGGAATCGCACACCGAGTCGCAGTCGACCTTCGTCGACACCGGTTCCCACCAGGTCGGCTGGGTCGAGCGGGCCGCGCAGATGCAGAAGGTGCGCGGCACCTACGAGCTGCACTTCGAGGACAAGTTCCACGACCACTACATCTGGTACGTCAACGACTTCGAGGCGACCGGGCCCGCGGAGGACTCCTCGACCGCGGTCAGCCAGCACTCCCGCGACATGTCCCAGGAAGAAGTGGACGCCTGCCCGTGACCGCCGGCGAATCCCGGCGGGAACCGGCCCAGGGCAAGCTGATCGAGAGGAACTCGATGATGAAGCGCATCGCGGCGAGCTGCGCGTCGGTGGTCGGGGCGGCGCTGCTGATGGCCCCGCCGGCCACGGCGGCGGAGGAGCCCACGGTCCGAGAGCTGCTGGAGAAGTGCGACAACGGCACCGACAGCTGCGTCTTCCACCCCGCCGGCGAGGTGGAGTACTACCAGAACACCTCCGAGGAGGTCGGCGCTCCGGTGTTCAACTGCACCGACAAGGAGCAGATGATGAGCGTCGCCTGGTCCGACAGCACCGCGGAGAGCAACAGCGTGGGCCTGTCGATGGGCACCAGCTTCGGCGAGGTGTTCAAGGTGGCCTTCAAGGCGACCTACGGCCACGAGTGGCGATCCGAGCACACCGAGTCGCAGACGACCTTCATCACTGTGCGTCCAGGTGAGGTCGGGCAGGTCTACCACGGTCCGAAGATGCAGAAGGCGAAGGGAACTTACGAGCTGCACTTCGAGGACAAGTTCTACGATCACTACATCTGGTACGTCAACGACTTCGAGGCCAGCGGCCCGGCCGACGACCAGGGCGGAACGATCACCCAATCGACGCGCGCGATGACCGAGGAAGAAAAGCAGGCCAACTGCGGTTGATCGGTTGTGGCGCTGGTCTTCGAGCAACACCGCAGGTCACGCTGGGAATAACGGCAACCGCGCCGGAACGGGCGCGGTTGCCGCTGCTTGGCGACGATGTTGCGAAACGTTGATCGTCGTGAGGGTTCGGTCGCTGTCCGTATCCGCCTCGCGGCCTGCTAAAGTCGCGCGGTAGTGCCGTGGGAGACCACGGCCTTGTCCATGGAGTTTCCCGCCGTGCCGGCTGGCGAAGCCGGCCGCTTGTTTTCCGGCCGGTTCCGACCGGCTCGCGTACAGGAGGTTCGCGTGCTCGGCGCCTTCCGCTCGGCTCTGGCAACGCCGGACCTGCGCCGCAAGATCCTGTTCACGCTGGGAATGGTGGTGCTGTACCGACTCGGCGCGACGATCCCGTCGCCCGGTGTGTCGTACCCCAACATTCAGCAGTGCATCGAGCAGATCCAAGGCAGCGGCTCAGAAAGTGTCTACTCACTCCTCACCCTCTTCAGCGGCGGCGCGCTGCTGCAGCTCTCGGTGCTGTCGCTGGGCATCATGCCCTACATCACGGCGAGCATCATCATTCAGCTGCTGCAGGTGGTCATTCCGCGCTTCGAGCAGCTGAAGAAGGAAGGCCAGTCCGGCCAGGCCAAGCTCACGCAGTACACCCGGTACCTCGCGATCGCGCTGGCGGTCCTGCAGGGCACCGGCATCGTCGCGCTCGCGGTGCGCGGGCAGCTGTTCCAGGGCTGCTCGGTCTCGCCGATCCCGGACGACTCCGTGCTGAACCTGATCACGATCGTGGTCGTCATGACCGCCGGTGCGGCCGTCCTGATGTGGATGGGCGAGCTGATCACCGAGCGCGGTATCGGCAACGGAATGTCGCTGCTGATCTTCACCTCGATCGCTTCGCGGATCCCCGCCGAGGGCGGCAACATCCTGAACTCGCACGGTGGCCTGGTCTTCGCCATGGTCTGCCTGTTCGCGGTCGCGATCATCGCCACGGTGGTGTTCGTGGAGCAGGCGCAGCGCCGGATCCCGGTGCAGTACGCCAAGCGCATGATCGGCCGCAGGATGTACGGCGGCACGTCCACGTACCTGCCGCTGAAGGTGAACCAGGCGGGTGTCATCCCGGTCATCTTCGGTTCGTCGCTGCTGTACCTGCCGCAGCTGATCGGTCAGCTCGCGGGCAACCAGGACAGCTGGTGGTCGCGCTTCCTGCAGACCTACATCGTCGATCCGGCCAGCTGGGTGCACATCCTGCTGTACATGCTGCTGATCATCTTCTTCGCCTACTTCTACGTGTCGATCACGTTCAACCCGGAAGAGCGGGCGGACGACATGAAGAAGTTCGGCGGCTTCATCCCCGGTATCCGACCCGGTCGCCCGACCGCGGAGTACCTGAGCTTCGTGCTCTCCCGCATCACCCTGCCCGGCTCGCTGTACCTGGGCATCGTGGCCATCCTGCCGATGTTCTTCCTGGGCCTGACCGGTGGTCAGGGCCAGAACCAGAACTTCCCGTTCGGCGGCACCGCGGTGCTGATCATGGTCAACGTCGGCCTGGACACGGTGAAGCAGATCGAGAGCCAGCTCACGCAGCGCAAGTACGAGGGTTTCCTCCGGTAAAATGGAGCGTCCGGGCGTGTGCTGAACACGCCCGGACCAGCGTGCTTGCCCTTGCGAGGAGTTCCGCATGGGCGTGTTCGCCCGCCCCTCGTCCATGCGTAGGGTGGTTGGGATCGCAGCGCCGTTGTACGGGGCGGCGCCGCGTAGCTCGTCAGCAGTTGGCGCGCGATGGTGAGGATTCGGAGGCAGACCCTTGGTGCGATTGGTTCTCGTCGGCCCGCCTGGAGCCGGTAAGGGTACCCAGGCGGCTGTGCTCAGCGAGAAGCTCGGTGTGCCGCACATCTCCACCGGAGATCTGTTCCGCGCGAACATCGGCAACTCCACGCCGCTCGGCCAGAAGGCCAAGAGCTACATGGACGCCGGTGAGCTGGTGCCGGACGAGGTCACCAACGAGATGGTGCGCGACCGGCTCGGCGACGAGGACGCCGCTCAGGGCTTCCTGCTCGACGGCTACCCGCGCAACACCGCGCAGGCCGAGGTCCTCGGCGGCATCCTCGGCGAGAAGCACCTCGAGCTGACCGCGGTGGTGCAGTTCGACGTACCGGAGGAGGAGCTGGTCAAGCGCATGCTGGCGCGCGGCCGCTCCGACGACACCGAGGACGTCATCCGCCGCCGTCTCGCGGTGTACCACGAGGAGACCGAACCCATCCTGGGCTACTACCGGGAGAAGGTCCTCAAGATCGACGCCTTGGGTTCGATCGAGGAGATCACCGGCCGCGCGCTGGAAGCACTGCGCAGCCACCAGTGAGCTTGCCCGCGGCCGGTCACCGATGGTGGCCGGCCGTTGCATTTCATTCGCCGGGCGAAACCCGGCATCATCCAGCAATACTTCGAAGGTGAGTGCCTTGTTGCGTCGGGGGAAGGGCATCGAGCTCAAGTCGCGCGGTGAGATCGAGGCGATGCGCGCCGCCGGGCTCGTGGTCGCGCGTGCGCTGGCCGCTGTCCGGGAGAAGGCCGTGCCCGGAGCGAGCACCGGTGAGCTGGACGCCGTCGCCGACCAGGTCATCCGCGAAGCCGGCGCCGTGCCCTCGTTCAAGGGCTACCACGGCTTCCCCGCCTCGATCTGCGCCTCCCTGAACGAGAAGGTCGTGCACGGCATCCCGTCGGTGCGCGAGGTCCTCTCCGAGGGCGACCTGCTGTCGGTCGACTGCGGCGCCATCCTCGACGGCTGGCACGGCGACTCCGCCGTCACACTGGCCATCGGCGAGATCAGCGAGGCCGACCGGGCGCTGTCCGCGGCGACCGAGGCGTCCATGTGGGCCGGCGTCGAGAAGGTGCGCGCGGGCAACCGCCTGACCGACATCTCGCACGCGGTGGAGGGCGCGGCGCTGTCCGCTGCCGCCACCGACGGACGCGACTACGGCATCATCGCCGAGTACGGGGGCCACGGCATCGGCACCCAGATGCACATGGAGCCGTTCCTGCCCAACCTCGGCAAGCCCGGTCGCGGCCCGAAGCTGCGGGTGGGCATGGCGCTGGCGGTGGAACCGATGCTGACGGGTGGCACCGCGGAGACCGAGGAGCTCGACGACGCCTGGACCGTCGTCACCGCCGACGGCTCCCGCGCGGCCCACTGGGAGCACACGGTGGCCATCACCGAAGAGGGGCCCTGGGTCCTCACCGCCCCGGACGAGGCCTGACCGGCGAATCCGCTGGTCATCAAGGCCCTCAACGGCCCGGCCCCGATCCGGGTTGACGTCGTCGAGAGTCAGCCCTTGGGGCGGCGGCAGGCGTAGACGCGAGCCGGAGGCACGTTGCGCCAGACTGCGCTGCGGGGGAACACCTCGTCGAACGTGTCGTCGAGGGCGTCGATGAACTCCTTGGTCTGCGTCCGCCAGAGGGTCGTCAGGTAGGTGACCGTGGTGAACACCGCGTCCTGGCTCATCACCGAGGCCGCTTCGCGGAGGAGCTCCCGCTGCTTGTCGCCCGGCAGCAGGGTCCACGGGATCGAGCTGATCACCGCGTCGACCTGGTCCACGTCGGCTTCGGCCAGCAGTTTGCGCAGGTCGGAAGCGTCTCCTTCGATGACCTCGAGCCAGGGCTTGGTGCGGTTGAGGAAGCGCACCAACTCCGGGTCGATCTCCACGGCCAGGTGACGGGAGCCCGGTGCGACGCGCCGCCGGATCGGTTCGCTGAGCGCACCGGTGCCGGGACCGAGCTCCAGCACGGTGCTGGGACCGCCGCTGGGCACCACGTCGGCGACCGCGCGGGCCACGTGCTCCGAGGTCGGCAGCACTGCGCCCACCTTGGACGGGTTCTGGACGGCACGTCCCACGAACATCAGGTACTCGCGTGATCTGTTCACGGCTCTCCTGCCCCTCCCCGGGTTTGACGCCGCCCGACCGTAACCGGTCCGCAATCGGCGCTCGACATCGACCGATCCCGGGCTTTTGCCTGAAGTACCCGGTTGTCGGGGTGGTCAGACCCGAGGGCGGCGGCAGATGTAGTGCAGGATCGGCGGGAAGTTCCGCCAGGTCGTGTGGGTGAGGACCTCGTCGAAGGTCTCGTGCAGCCGCTCGCGGAAGCGGCGCGCGTTGCGGGTGCGCTCCGCGGGCAGGTACGTGAGGGCCGTGAACGCGCCGTTCGGCGTGAGGGCCTTGGCCGCCTGGCCGAGGATGTGGCCCTGGAGCTCGTCGTCCAGCAGCGACCACGGGATGCTGCTGACGACCGCGTCGACCTGGTCGATCCCGCGTTCGGACAGCACGGAGATCAGGTCACCGGCGTCGCCGTGGACGACGTCCAGCCACGGTTTGTGCTCGCGCAGGTGCGCGACCAGGTCCGCGCCGAGCTCGATGCCGAGGTGACGGGCGCCGCGGGGCAGGCGGGAGTGGATGCCGTCGGACAGCGATCCGGTGCCGGGGCCGAGCTCGACCACGGTCGGGTTGCCGGTGCTGGGCACGACCTGCGCGACCGTGGCCGCCACGGCCGACGAGGTAGGGGTGGCGGCGCCGACCATGCGCGGGTTGTGCATCGCGGTCTGGAAGAAGGTCCGGTATTCGGACAGCTTGCCGGTCAACGCCTGCACCGGGCGGCCGGTGGGCTGCTGCTGGGCTGTCACGCTGCTCCTCGGGTTTCCGGGGTGGGCGCGCCTCGACGCCGGTGTCGAGTCGAGTATGTGGTCGAAAGTAGTGAGCGCGCGAAGATCAGCGCAAGCCTCCGATGGCGCTGAACGCGCCGTGAGCAGCCCCGATGTGTAGCGCTCATCCGGCTGCGCGTACGATGGACTATCGGCGCACGAGTGGCGCCGGTTCGTTGTGCTCGGGTGTCCGTCCGCGCGACTCTTTCCACAGAGTATCCGGATCGGGTGTTCATCGGTATTTCGAATCGGATCCCGCGTGTGTCGGTCATGCGTGTCGGGGCCTCCGGCGCGCGTGGCAGGGGCTTCGAGCCCCGCAATCCGTCACCGTCACGAAACGCGGAGGACATGGGCAAGAAGGACGGGGCCATTGAGGTCGAGGGTCGGGTGATCGAGCCGCTTCCCAACGCGATGTTCCGTGTCGAGTTGGAAAACGGCCACAAGGTCCTCGCGCACATCAGTGGCAAGATGCGCCAGCACTACATCCGAATCCTCCCCGAGGACCGGGTTGTGGTGGAGCTCTCGCCGTACGACCTCTCCCGTGGGCGCATCGTCTACCGCTACAAGTGACCTCCACGGTGTTCGGGGCGACCCGGACACGCGTCCAACAGGAGAGCACGACCGTGAAGGTCCAGCCGAGTGTGAAGAAGATCTGTGACAAGTGCCAGGTCATCCGTCGTCACGGACGAGTCCTGGTGATTTGCGACAACGCCCGACACAAGCAGCGTCAGGGCTGATCGCAGACCACTTCGGTCGCAGACGACATCGAGAAGAACTCCCTCGACCTGTCGGCTCGTGAGTTGAGCCGATTGACCTCCGGACCAGGCCGGGGCTCCGCACCCAATGTGCGGGGGCGGCGAGGGAGCAGACCTGGACTGACAAAGGAGAAGGAGCCGACATGGCACGGCTCGTTGGTGTCGACCTCCCGCGCGAAAAGCGCATGGAGATCGCGCTCACCTACATCTTCGGAGTCGGCAAGACCCGGGCCCAGGAGATTCTCTCCGGCACCGGCGTCTCGCCCGACGCGAAGCCTCGTGACCTCGACGACGAGCAGCTGACCAAGCTGCGCGACTTCATCGAGGAGAACTACCGGGTCGAGGGTGACCTCCGACGCGAGGTCCAGGCCGACATCCGCCGGAAGATCGAGATCGGCTGCTACGAGGGTGTGCGCCACCGTCGTCACCTGCCCCTCAACGGGCAGCGGACGAAGACCAACGCGCGTACCCGCAAGGGGCCGAAGAAGACGGTCGCCGGCAAGAAGAAGGCCGGGAAGAAGTAAGCCTCGCTAGGAGAAAGCTAAAGCTATGCCACCCAAGGCTCGCGCTGGCGCCGTCAAGAAGGTGCGGCGCAAGGAAAAGAAGAACGTTGCCCACGGGCAGGCTCACATCAAGAGCACGTTCAACAACACGATCGTGTCGATCACCGACCCCACCGGTGCGGTGATCAGCTGGGCATCCGCCGGCCACGTCGGGTTCAAGGGCTCTCGCAAGTCCACCCCGTTCGCCGCGCAGATGGCCGCCGAGAACGCGGCCCGCAAGGCCGCCGAGCACGGCATGAAGAAGGTCGACGTCTTCGTCAAGGGTCCGGGTTCGGGCCGCGAGACGGCGATCCGCTCGCTGCAGGCCGCAGGCCTCGAGGTGGGCACCATCCAGGACGTGACCCCGCAGCCGCACAACGGTTGCCGCCCGCCGAAGCGTCGTCGGGTCTGAGCCGCGGGAAAGGAGTAAGGATCACCAATGGCTCGTTACACCGGTCCCGCGACCCGCAAGTCCCGTCGTCTCAAGGTTGACCTTGTCGGCGGAGACCAGGCCTTCGAGCGTCGCCCGTACCCGCCGGGGCAGCACGGTCGCGCGCGCATCAAGGAAACCGAGTACCTGCTGCAGCTCCAGGAGAAGCAGAAGGCGAAGTTCACCTACGGCGTGCTCGAGCGGCAGTTCTCGAACTACTACGAGGAAGCCAACCGGCGCTCCGGCAAGACGGGTGACAACCTCCTGCAGCTGCTGGAGTGCCGCCTGGACAACGTGGTCTACCGCGCTGGCCTGGCCCGCACCCGTCGGATGGCGCGTCAGCTCGTCAACCACGGTCACCTGCTGGTCAACGGCAAGAAGGTCGACGTCCCCAGCTTCCAGGTTTCGAAGTGGGACATCATCGACGTGAAGCCGAAGGCCCTGGGCACCACGCCGTTCCTGATCGCCAAGGAAACCTTCGGCGAGCGCCCGGTCCCGGCCTGGCTCCAGGTCGTGCCCTCGAACCTGCGCATCCTGGTGCACCAGCGCCCGGAGCGCGCGCAGATCGACACCCCGGTCACCGAGCAGCTCATCGTCGAGCTCTACTCGAAGTGACGCGTCCCGCCGACGGCCTCCTCGCGAGGTCGTCGGCGGCCGCAGCCAGCGGTGGCGGTGCAGGAATCCGCCGCCGGCCCGCGATCTTCTCGCGGGCATGCCGTTCCATCGGCGTCAAATAGCGGGCGCCGTGAGGAAAGGAATACGAAGTGCTCATCTCCCAGCGACCCACACTGTCCGAAGAGGCCGTGTCGGAGACCCGTTCCCGGTTCGTCATCGAGCCGCTGGAGCCGGGCTTCGGCTACACCCTGGGCAACTCGCTGCGTCGTACGCTGCTCTCCTCCATCCCGGGGGCGGCGGTCACCAGCCTGCGCATCGACGGTGTGCTGCACGAGTTCACCACCATCCCGGGTGTGAAGGAGGACGTCACCGACGTCATCCTGAACATCAAGGAGCTCGTCGTCTCCTCCGAGGAGGACGAGCCGGTCACGATGTACCTGCGCAAGCAGGGCCCGGGTGAGGTCACCGCCGCGGACATCGTCCCGCCGGCCGGTGTCACCGTGCACAACCCCGAGCTCCACATCGCCACGCTGAACGCGAAGGGCAAGCTGGAGATCGAGCTCGTCGTCGAGCGTGGTCGTGGCTACGTTCCCGCGATGCAGAACAAGCAGACCGGTGCTGAGATCGGCCGGATCCCGGTCGACTCGATCTACTCGCCGGTTCTGAAGGTGACCTACAAGGTCGAGGCCACTCGTGTCGAGCAGCGCACCGACTTCGACAAGCTGATCCTCGACGTCGAGAGCAAGCCGTCCATCACGCCCCGCGATGCGGTGGCGTCGGCCGGTCGCACTCTCGTCGAGCTGTTCGGGCTCGCTCGCGAGCTCAACATCGATGCCGAGGGCATCGAGATCGGCCCGTCGCCGGCGGAGGCCGACACCATCGCGGCCTACGCGATGCCGATCGAGGACCTGGACCTGACGGTTCGCTCTTACAACTGCCTCAAGCGGGAGGGCATCCACACCGTCGGCGAGCTGGTTTCGCGCAGCGAGGCCGACCTGCTGGACATTCGCAACTTCGGTGCGAAGTCCATCGACGAGGTCAAGATGAAGCTGGCCGGTCTGGGCTTGGCCCTCAAGGACAGCCCGCCCGGGTTCGACCCGTCCGCAGCAGCGGCCGAGTACCCCGCGGAGAGCTGGACCGCCGAGGACGAGGTCATCGTCGGCTCGGCGGGTCCCGTCGAGGACAGCGGCTACGACGACGGTCAGGACTACGCGGAGACAGAGCAGCTGTAGCTGTGTTGCGCGTCCGGGGTTCACCCGCGCGCCCTCGAGAGGAGCAACCCGATGCCCACCCCGACCAAGGGTCCGCGTCTCGGCGGGTCCCCGTCGCACGAACGGCTCATCCTGGCCAACCTGGCCACCTCGCTGTTCGAGCACGGTCGGATCACCACCACCGAGGCGAAGGCGAAGCGGCTGCGGCCGATCGCCGAGCGGCTGATCACCAAGGCCAAGAAGGGCGACCTGCACAACCGTCGCGAGGTCATGAAGACCATCCGCGACAAGGACGTCGTGCACAAGCTCTTCGCCGAGATCGGCCCGTTCTTCGCTGACCGCAACGGCGGTTACACCCGCATCATCAAGACGATGCCGCGCAAGGGTGACAACGCGAAGATGGCCGTGATCGCCCTGGTGGCGGAGAAGACCGCGACCGCTGAGGCCGAGGCCGCCCGCGGCACGAAGTTCGCCAAGGACGAGCCGAAGACCGAGGAATCCACCACCGAGGCCGCTGAGGCCCAGGTGGAGGAGACCGCCGACGACACCGCAGCCGAGAAGAAGGACGAGTCCTGATTCTGGCCGGTGATGCTGTGAACGAGCCCGCTGTTCCCGCTGGGGATGGCGGGCTCGTTCGCGTGCGCCTCGACTTGTCCTACGACGGCACGGATTTCAAGGGCTGGGCCAAGCAGCCCGGTCTGCGCACCGTGCAGGGCCTGGTGGAGGACGCGCTCGCCAAGCAGCCCCCGGGCCGCGAGGTGCCCAGGTCGGTCGTGGTCGCGGGCCGCACCGACACGGGCGTGCACGCGACCGGTCAGGTCCTGCACCTCGACGTGGTCCCGCTGGATCCGGAAGCGCCCGGCAGGCTCTCGGTCGATTCGCGGGGGATCCCGGACCTGACGCGCATGGTTCACCGGTGGAACCGGATCCTCCCGCCGGACGTGCGGATCCTCAGCGCCGAGGCGGTTCCGCCGGAGTTCGACGCCCGCTTCTCGGCGCTGCGCCGGCACTACCGCTACCAGGTCTCAGACGCTCCCTGGGGCGCTGATCCGCTGCGGCGCAAGGACACCCTCGCCTGGAACCGCCCGCTCGACGTGGACGCCCTCAACGAGGCGTCCCGGGAACTGCTGGGCCTCAACGACTTCGCGGCCTACTGCAAGCCGCGCGAGGGCGCGACGACGATCCGCGAGCTCCAGCGCTTCACCTGGACCCGCGCGGAGGACAACCTCATCGTCGCCGACGTCTCGGCCGACGCCTTCTGCCACTCCATGGTCCGCAGCCTGGTCGGCACGCTCCTGATGACCGGCGACGGTCGTCGCCCGGACTCCCACCCGGCCGACCTCCTCGCAGCCCAGACCCGCACCACTGCGGTGGCCCCGCCCCACGGTCTCACCCTCCGCGCGATCGACTACCCCGCGAACGAGGACCTGGCGGCCAGGAAGCACCAAACCCGAGCCACCAGAACCCTCCCCTGAGCGCCCCCACCCCACGGTGCACGCCCCCGCGAGAGCTCGGCATCTCCCAGTTTTAGTCCAAACCGAGCCATGATCATGTCCGAAATGTCGGCTCAGTTATGACTAAAACTGGGACCTGGGGCGCAAAAGAGCCCCTCGGAAGCACCGAGGGGCTCTGTCGCTGCGAGCGGGAGGTCAGTCGCCTCGGCGGATGGGGCCGAGGATCTCCTTCTCCTTCTGGTTGGTGACGAGCCGGATCATCGTCCAGGTCATGTTGCCCAGCGCGATGAGCTGGTCGTCCTGGAGCTGGGTGAGCGGCTGCACCTGGTGGTTGCGCAGGCTCCAGATCCGCTGAGCGAGCTGCGCCTGGTTGAGCGGCAGGCGCTGCAGCAGGACCAGGTCGGCGGTGTTGGCCGCCGTGCCGCTGCTGACCTGCGGGTGCAGGTACGGCAGCACGTACATGGTCGTCTGCCACGGTGCGCGCGGCGGGAAGAGCTCCTGCGGAACGGCGCCGCCGTCGTGGATGACCAGCAGCGGGGTGTCCTCCGAGGACCGCGGCAGGTCGAACGGGGCGAGCCGACGGATCTGCACCAGCGGAACCGGCTTGCCGTCCGGGGTTTCACCCGCGGCGCGCTCCAGCATCTTCCACGCGGCCGGACGTCCGGTGGCGACGATCACCCAGGCCCCGGTCGCCATCGCGCGCAGCGCGAGCTGGCGGGCCAGGTACAGGCCGCCGACGGTGACCATGCGGGTCGGCATCGACCGCAGGATCGACGCGGCCTGGGCCTCGCCCTGCGGGTCCGACCCGATGATCACGCCGCCGCGGTCGCCGGACGGGCTGATCGTGTCCAGGGTTTCCGGTGTGACGAGGAATTCCGGTGCGACGCCCTGGCTTCCGGGAACGTCGATCGTCCTGCTTCGGCTCATGCCGCACCTCCGAGCGGCAGCGTCGCTGCGTAGCCGGCCAGCTGCGAACCGCGCAGCGGCGTGAGGGTCATCCCGAGTCGGTTGCTGATCGCCTTCAGGCGGGCGTCGGCGGTGTCCAGCTCGGCGGGCGTGCGCGCCGAGACGCGCACCAGACCGCGGAGTCCGACCTCGTCCTCCTCGCCGACCGGCGAGACCGACAGGGCGATGCTGGTGGACAGCGCACGGATGCCGGTGAGGGCGTTGAGGCTGTCGTTCATCTGGTTCGGCCACGAGGTGATGGCGTAGCTGGAGTGGCCGACGCCACCGGCGGTGACGCCGTCCCAGCGCTCCTTGAGGCCGACGGGCCGCTGCGATCCGAGCACGCTGTGCAGCTCGGCCGAGGAGATACCGGCCTGCAGCAGCTCGTCGGGGTCCAGCGGCCGGGTCGGAATCCCGTGCTGCTCCAAGGAGGAGCGCACGCGCGACAGGGCGCCGATCAGCGCGCGCTGCGCGCCGAGCACACCGCCGCCGCGCTCACCGATGGCCTTGGCGCACCGCTGCGGGTCGAGCCGCACGGCGATCCAGGTGGTGCGCCGGGCAGCGGCGGGAAGCCGGCCCAGGACCTCGAGGTAGGAGTTCAGCGCCGGCGAGTTCGACGGCAGGGCAGCGCTTCCCGGGTAGCAGTGCCAGATGACCTGGACCGCGTCGAGCACCACACCGCGGTCCTCGAGGCACGGCACGATGGCGCCCAGCGGCAGGTTCGGCGCGTTGTCCACGGGGTTGAGCAGCGAGGGGGTCGGCTCGACCATCAGCACCGCGGTCCACTTGCCGTTGTGCCAGGACATCCCGACCGGGTTCCGGTCGTGGTCCTGGGTGCGGGCGATCACCAGGTCGTCGACGACGAGGCGGAGCAGGGCGACCCGGTGGTTCTCGTCCGGGCCGATGATCCCGTCGCCGTCCTTGTCCTCAGCGGGCTCCGCGATGTCGACGTTGGCCGGTTGGGACACGCGGGTGTGGTTGCGGCCGCGGTATTCGAGCACCTGCCCGAACCACTGCGTGAACCAGCGGCCACGACGCCGAAGAAGAGCGATGATCAGGGCCAGCAACGCGATTCCACCCGCGATGGACCACATGACCGGGTCCCGCGGGTTGATCAAGAAGACGCCGGCGCCGATTCCCAGGCCGACTTCGATCAGCACGATGTTGGCCGCCGGGATCCCGGCGAGCGTCACGCCGTTGATCCGTCGACGGCGCGCGCGGATGCGGGCGCGGGGCGGGTTGGCTGGCCCGGGAGCCTTCGGCTGGGCCGGATGTTGTGTGGGCACGGACATCCGTTCGGTCTCTCCCCCTCGCAGGTAGGTGCGGCGGACGCGTTCGTCGGAGTTGGGCCGCGTGCAGAGAATACTGACGGAGTCCGCCGAACCGCACCCATTCGGTATATCTCAGCGACTATCCTGCGAAACCGTACCTCGGACGGGAGAGCTGTAGGCGAAGAATGGCATCAACACCCACAACGAAGTCACAGGTTCAGGCCTACCGGTTCGTGCTTCGCCGCATGGAGTCGGCGCTGGTGCGAAAAGACGCGGTGATGCTCCACGACCCGATGGGCTCGCACAAGCGGGCCACGGTCGCTGGTGCGGTCCTGGCTGCCGTCGGCATCATCGGGTTCCTCGTATGGGGCCTGTTCGGCGGCAAGGGCACGGTTCCCGAACCAGGGAACATCGTCGTCGCGAAGGAGAGCGGCAGCGTTTTCGTCGTCACCTCTGACGACAAGGCGCAGAAGCGGCTCATCCCGATGCTCAACATGGCCTCGGCGAAGCTGCTCGTCATGCAGCAGGGCGGCAAGCAGGGCAGCGGTGCGGTGCCGACGACCACGGTCAAGGAAGCCGCGCTCGCCGACTTCGCGCGCGGCCCGCTGACCGGCATGGTCAACGCGCCCACCTACGTGCCGAGCGCGGACAACCCGGCGGAACCGTCGTGGGCCGTCTGCGACGTCGGCCAGGTCCAGGGCAACCTCAGCTCGTCCCGGGTTGAGGCCGCCACCAAGGTCGAGACGACCGTGATCGGCGGCGACGGGCACCACGGCGTGGAGCTGGCCCCGGATCAGTCGCTGTTCGTCAAGGACCAGAGCTCGGGAGACGAGTACCTCGTCTACCGGGCTCAGCGGAAGAACGAGCCCAACACGCACGCGGTGAAGGCGAAGGTCGGCAAGAGCGAGACCGTCGTCCGCGACGTGTTCGGTCTCAACGGCGTGACCCCGCGCACCATCAGCACCAACATGCTCAACGCGATTCCGACCGTGCCGGATCTGCAGGTCCCGGAGATCCCCAACGAGGGAGCTACGGCGTCCTACTTGAACCGCTACAAGGTCGGTGACGTGGTCAAGCGCAGCGTTCCCGGTGAGCCGGAGCAGTACTTCCTGCTGCTGCAGGACGGCAAGCAGACGCTGACCGCGCAGGGTGCGGCCGCCGTGCTGCACGCGGGGAAGTCCACCAGTCGCGAGGTTCCGAACCTCACCGGCGCGATCACGACCGCCGATGAGTCGGACAACCCGCTCAACCTCGACCACTTCCCGATGTCGGTGCCGAAGCCGGTTTCCTTCCAGCAGAACGACACGTCCTGCCTGAGCTGGAAGAACGTCGGCGGCTCGCAGATCATCACGATGACCCTGAACAAGGGCACCCCGGCCGTGAAGCCGGCTGTGAAGCTGGCGCAGTTCGACGGTTCGGGTCCGAAGGTCGACTACTACTACGGTGCCGCGGGCAAGGCCGCCGTGGTGCGCGGTACGTCCAACGAGGCGGGTGCCGAGAGCGGCCCGATCTTCCTCGTGTCCGATCAGGGCGTGCAGTACGGCATCAAGGACCTCGCCACGGCCCAGGGCCTGGGCGTGGCCAAGGGTGCTGGTGATCTCAAGGCCGGTCCGTCCTGGCTGATGCGGACGCTTCCGCGCGGCGACTTCCTGGACCCGGCGGCCGCCAGCGCCACCTACGACTCGGTGCCGGTCGGACCGGGCGTGAACCGCCCGGCTCCGAAGCCGCAGGCCGGAGGGGCCGCCGGAGGGTGAGTCACGCGGGTGGAGCGGCGGTCCCAGCGAACCCGCAGCCCCACCCGGGAACCGAACCGACGGTCTCCAACGTCTGAGGAACGAGCAAACCGCCCGCAGCCACGGTGAGCTGCGGGCGGTTTGTCTTTGGAGCGAGAACCGATCTTGGAGGTGGGGCCGGTGTCGGGGATCAGGATCGACATCGACTGGCTGGCGACTCACGCGCGGCAGGTGCGCGAGGCCGGTGAGGACATCACCACCGGCAGGGCGAAGCTGGCGGAGGCGGAGATCACCGCCGAGTCCTTCGGCGAGATCGGCCGGGAATCGGGTGCGCCCGATGCCTACCGACAGCTGTGCGAGCAGCTGCTCGAACGGCACCGCAAGGCGGCCGAGACCTTGACGAGCGCAGGTGACGAGCTGCGCGAGGTGGTCGACCACCACGCGGTCGGCGACGACGACAGTGCCGTTGACCTGCGCAGACAGGAGGCCTGAGATGTCGACCGAGCACTACCACTACCTCGCCGGCATCGCCGTGGAGCTCGGCGCCCCGCACTTCCTCCCCGATGATCCCTCCGAATTGGTGGGGGATCCGGAGGAATTCCGCGCAGCGGCCCGGGTGTGGCGCGAGGGCGCCGAGACCGTCGAGCAGTCCTCGGGTGATGTGGACGGCAAGCTGGGTGGCATCGACACGGCGTGGCAGGGTACTGACGCGGAGGCCTTCGTCTCCCACATCCGCGGTGCAGGACTGGCGGGCAAGGACCTCGTCGACTCGATGACCGCCCTGGCCGAAGCGCTGGAGCACGCCGCGGAGGGCATCGGTGCGCAGCGAGGACGTCTGAACGAGCTCGTCGCCAAGACGGCCGATGACGTCAAGGCCGCGATGGTCGCCGCCGATCCGGCTCGTGCCCGGAAGTTCTTGGCGGACCTCGACGAACCGGCCCGCGAACTCCTGGAGTCCATCGCGGACTACTACATGGCCTTCACCCGCCTCTGCGACGACATGGCCGGGACCCCCACCCGCGAGCCGGGGCGCTGGGAGCCGCGGGTCTCGGGTTCGGCGGGAACTCCCGTCACTTCCGCCACTCTCGCTGCGGCCGAGGTCGGCGCGGGCTCGGGAACCTCGGCGGGATCCGGGTCCGGTGCGGAGTCCGGGGCAGCCGGTGCTGCGGCTGACTCCGGTGACTCGGCGGCGTCCGAGGGCGCTGCCGCGACGGAACCGGCTGCTGCGGAGTCCGGCGCTGCGACGACGGCTGCGAACGCTCCTGGGGAGTCCGAGGAGGGCGAGTCCGGGGCCGGTGCCGCCGGTGGAGTCGCCGCGGGCGCGGCCGTGGGTGCGGCGGGAGTCGGCATGGGCATGATGCCGATGGGCATGATGGGCGGAATGCTCGGGCAGCAGCGAGGTGCCGGGAACCAGGAGCGGCAGAACTCCTCGCGCCTCAAGTCCAACGCGGAGGACCTCTTCGGCGCCGCGCCGGACGCCCCGCCGGCGGTGTTCGGCGAGCAGGCGAAGCCCGAACAACCCCAGGCGGACGGGAAATCGGCTCCGACGAGCGCGGATTCTCAAGCCTCGACGAACAGGCTGAACCTCCCCTCGACCTTCCAGCAGGCGCCGCCCAAGCCCTCCATCGACGAAGTCCTGACCCCCCACGCACCACAAGCCCCCAAACCCACCCAACCTCCCACCGCGAACTCGGCCGCCAACGCGAATCCGGCCGCCAAGGGGAACTCGCTCGCCAACGCGAATCCGGCCGCCAAGGCGAATCCGGCCTCCAATGAGAAGCCGGCCCACGAGGAAAACTCGGAATCCACCAAGAAGGCCACCAAGACGCCCCCGGATTCCAAGGCGAACCCGGCCGCCAAACCGGAGACGGGCACGGCGGGCGTCGGAGACGCCCCACCTCCGAAACCCCGAGGCTGAACCCCACTCCTGCGCTCGCCCTCCCGAACCACGAACGGGGCATTTCCCAGTTTTAGTCCAAACTGAGCGGACATATCGGGCGCAGAAGGTCCTCGGTTTGGACTAAAACTGGGACATGCCTCGACACGCCCACCGCGAGTCGCGGAGCACGGTCCGTGGTAACCGGATCAGGGCTTGGGGGAATGGGAAAGGGCCGCCTCCCGGAGGGGGAGACGGCCCTTTTTCTTGTGACCTTCGGCTCTGCGAGCTTCCGGATTCCGGGCCCTGCGGCCTTCGGCCTTCGGCCTTCGGCCTCGGGGTTGCCGTCGGTTGTGGTTGGTCAGCGGTTCTGCCTGGCTCGGGACCTGACGCTGCGGACGGCGTTGGCCAAGAAGGCCGTGAAGACGATGCCCGCGATTCCCGCACCCGCGCCGCCGATGGCGACGATGATGGCCGGGAAGTCCTTCTGCTGCAGGGCGTCCGCCGCGAGGTGCGTCGGCTTCTTCGGCGCTTCCAGCTTGCCGTGCTCGGCCGGGACGACGTCCTGCAGCGCCGCCATCGCGTCGATCATGCCGTAGCCGACGATGTCGTTGCGGCCGTTGGCCCCGCCCGGGTGCAGCGCGGTGGTCTTGATCCGATCCATGACCTGCTCGGGCTTGAGGTCCGGGTACTTCTCCTTGATCAGCGCTGCGACGCCGGAGACGTACGGAGCGGCGAAGCTGGTGCCCTGGATCGGGCCCATCTCGCCCTTCTCACCCTCGGCGATCTGGCTGACCAGGCCGTTGCCGCCCACGCCGGGGTCGATCGCGATGAGGTTCTCGCCGGGAGCGGCCACGTCGACCCAGGGGCCGGGAACGGTGAACTCCGAAGGGGCGCCCTGCTGGTTCACCGAGGCCACCGTGAGCACCTCGTCGTCGAACCACGCGGGGAGCACCGCCGTCGACGGGCTGCCGGGGGAGTTCTTCTGGCAGTTGCCACCGACGTTGCCCGCTGCGGCGACGATCACGATGCCCTGGTTGTTGGCCCTGATCACCGCGTTGTGCAGCATCTGGTTGCCGGAGTCGCTGTAGCTGCTCGCCTGCGCGATCGACTGGCACGACGACTGCGAGATGTTGATGACCGTGGCGCCCCTGTCCGCGGCGAGGTTGATCGCCTGCGCCATCGTCTCCGTGGTCCCGACCGTGGCGTTGGTCTGGTCGTCGACGAACAGGTTCGAGGTCTGCCGGATCGAGAGGATCTGCGCGTCCGGCGCGACACCGACGTAGCCGGTCTCGCCGCTCTGGTCCGGATCGGCGGAGATGATGCCGGCCACGATCGTCCCGTGGCCGTCGCAGTCCTGCGTGCCGCGACCGTCGGAGGTGATCGAGGTGCCGCCCGATTCCACCGCGCCCGCGCCCAGCAGCGGCTGGTTGTTCACGCCGGTGTCGATCACGGCGACCTTCTGGGAGGCACCGGTGAGCCCGAGCTCGTGCGCCCGCTCGAAGCCCAGGACCAGCTGGCTCCAGGGCTTCTCGGGGATCGTGCTGCCGGGGCTGCCGTTCATGCAGCCCTGCTTCTGCGGGAAGTTCTGAACCTTCAGCGATGACCCGGTCTGCTGACTGGGGTCCAGCCGAGGCGGCCCGACCTGCTGAGCGAGGGCTGGTGCCGCCGGTCCGCTGAGCCCGAGGACGCCCACCGCGGCGCACAGCGCGAGACCGCGCCGTGCGCCGCGAGAGCGGGGGTGCTTGAAGCCCATGTGCGAGATTCCCTCTTAGAAGTTCAGGTTCAGGTCGCGGATGGCCATGTAGAGGTCCATCGCGGCCAGCGCCAGCGGGAGCACCAGGGCGATCAGGACGGCTTCGAGGATGTCGACCATCCGGCGCTGAACCGGCGAGAACCGGCGGTTCGGGAACACCACGCCGAAGATCACCGCGAGGCCACCGAGGATCAGCAGCGGCGGGAACACGGCCGCCACCATCACCGGCTCGTCGGCGACCTTGAACAGCAGGCCGATGGCGATGCCAGCCGAGGCCAGCAGACCGTTGAACAGCAGGGCCAGCGCCTGGCTGCCGTTGGCGTAGTTGCGGCCCCGCAGCAGCAGGACGGCGGCGACGACGACCGCGAAAGCCGAGCCCCAGATGGGGTTGCTGGCCGCGGCGACCATCGCGCCGACCGCGGCGACGACACCGCAGCCGATGATCAGACCGGTCATGTACTGGTGGGCCAGTCCGGTCTGACGCTCGATCATCCGGTAGTCGGGGAACCCGGAGTCTTCCTTGAGGTCCTCAGCGCTGCCCGGGACGTGCGGCAGCGGCAGCTTCGACAGCTGGATGGTGATGCGCGGGAGCAGCGAGATGCCCGCGAGCGCCACGGCGGCAGCACCGGCGGCGACGCTGGAAGCGCTGACCGCCTGGAAGATCGTCGCGACCGCGAAGGCGATCGTGCCGAAGGCACCTGCGGTGGCGGCAGCGATGAAGGTCACGATTCCCGTGCCCATCACCATGATCGCCACCGAGGCGAGGATGAAGGCCAGCGCGCTGCCCAGCAGCAACCGCGGTTCCAGCGTGTTGCCGGGAACCATGTTGAAACCGGCCACGAACGCCATCGGCAGACCGCCGGCTCCGGCGATCACGGTGCCGGTCGTCGCAGCCCCGTAGGCGCGGGCGACGACGGAACCGATGCCGGTCGCGAAGATCGCGACGACGGTCGCTGCCACGGCGGCCACCAGCTGGAACACCACCGCGGTGGTTCCCTGGATGACGGTCGGGTGCAGCATCCCGGCAGGACCGGCGAGGCCGAGCGCGGCGGCCGCGGTGATGAGGCCCAGCGCACCGGCGACGTGACCGACCTTCCTGGAGGTCTCCTTGGTCCACGGGCGGTAGCTGCCCGGTTCGGCCTCCGCGAGCGCGTCCACGACGTCGTCGTAGAGCGGCGGCGGCGGGTCGTCCGACCGGCGGCGCAGTTGCAGGATGTCGCCGTCGACAACTCCCTGCGAGGACAGCGACTGACTCGGATCGAGGGCCGAGCTCTCACCGAGCTTGGCCAACACCCAGCCGCCGTGCCGCGAACCGCCGTCCGGGGTCATCTCGCGGGCCATGTCCAGAAGCATCGGCAGAAGATCTGCCACCGATACGTCCGAAGGCAGCGCCAGGTCGATACGAGTTGTAGGCGCCACCACCGTCACGCGGCTGAACACCGTGGTCCCGGTCGCCACTTGGGCCCCCTACTCCCTGAAAGTTGATTGCCGTGCGTTCGTTTGTCGAGGGCTCGATCCAACCAAGCCGGGTTTTCTTGTCGAAACCCACCCGCCCGGTCGGAGAGCGCCCCTAGTATGGCCACACCGACCGTCCACGGGTGACGGGTTTGGCGGAACTCGTATCAACTACTTGATATCTGGTTGGTCACGCTGAGCCGCACCCCGCCATCCCGAGCTGCGCGACAGTGAACAATGCTGGCTGCGAGTTCGACGAGCACCGGAGGTCTTCTGGTGTTTTCAGGCACGTCTGAGAAAGGTTGTTGCGTCCGGTGAGCACGCTGCAGTTCAAGCGAACGCCACGCCTGGCCGCTCCCAGGCCACCGGGCGGGGAGGTGCACCTCGAACCACCGCCTGAGATTCCGCGGACCATCCCCGGCAACATCGTTCAGAAGGTCCTTCCCGGCCTGATGATCGTGGCATCCCTGGGAATGATGGCCTTCATGTTCACGCGGGCTCAGAACAACCCGATGATGATGATGATGCCGATGATGATGCTCATCTCAACATTCGGGATGATGGCCGGCGGTGGCAGGGACAGCGGCCAGAAGAAGGCCGAGATGGACGAGGACCGCAAGGACTACCTGCGGTACCTCGGCCAGATGCGCGACCGCGCCCGCGAGGCCGCCGACGAGCAGCGGCTGGCCCGCGAGTGGGTGCACCCCGACGCGCAGACCCTGTGGTCGCTGGCCGCGGGCAGCAGGCGGATGTGGGAACGGCGTCCCAACGACAACGACTTCTGCCAGGTCCGCGTGGGCCGCGGTTCGCAGCGGTTGGAGACCCGCCTGGTCCCGCCGCAGACCGGACCGGTCGACGAGCTGGAGCCGATCACCACGCTGGCGCTGCGCCGCTTCGTGCGCGCGCACTCGTTGGTGCAGGACCTGCCGATCGCGACCTCGCTGCGCGGTTTCGCCGCGGTCGGGCTGCAGGGCGAGAAGGAGCTGGTGCGCGGTCTCGCTCGCGCGATGATCTGCCAGCTGGCCACCTTCCACACGCCCGAAGACGTGATCATCGCCGTCGCCAGCTCCGGTCAGGCGCGTCGCGAGTGGGAGTGGGTGAAGTGGCTGCCGCACGCGCAGCACCCCTCCGAGACCGACGGCATCGGGCAGATGCGGCTGATGGCGGGTTCGCTGGCGACGGTCGAGAGCATGCTCGCCGAGCAGCTGGCCGACCGCCCGCGCTTCCAGCGCAACGCGGCGCCGCCGGACGGCCAGCCGCACGTGGTGATCCTCATCGACGACGCCGAGATCAGCCGCGAGGAAGCCCTCTACGTGGAGGGCGGCCTGGCGGGCGTCACCATGATCGACCTGTCCGACCTGCTGGGGCCGCTCACGGCTCGCCGCGGCATGCGGATGGTCGTCGAGGAGGAGCGCATCGGCGCCCGCGGTGGTTCCGGTGTGGAGTGGTTCGGCAGCCCGGACTCGCTGACCATGGAGGAGGCGACGTCGCTCGCCCGCCAGCTCGCCCCGTACCGGGTGGCCGGTGGACCGGCGCTCGACACCGACTCGGGCAGCTACGAGCCGCTGACCACGCCGCTGAACTACATCGAGCAGCTGGGTCTCGCGGGTGACGTGGTCACCTTCGACCTCAACGAGGCGTGGCGCCCGCGTCCCACCGATGACCTCTACAAGGTCGCGATCGGTCCTGGTGAGCAGGGCGAGGTCGTGCACCTGGACATCAAGGAAACCGCGTCGGGCGGCATGGGCCCGCACGGCCTGTGCATCGGTGCGACCGGTTCCGGTAAGTCGGAGTTCCTGCGCACGATCGTGCTGGGCCTGATGGCCACGCACTCGTCGCAGATGCTCAACTTCGTGCTGGTCGACTTCAAGGGTGGTGCGACCTTCAACGGGTTCGACACCCCGCACGTGTCGGCGTCGATCTCCAACCTGGAGGGCGACGGCTCGCTGATCGACCGGATGCAGGACGCGCTGGCCGGTGAGATGAACCGCCGCCAGGAAGTCCTGAACAAGGCGGGCGCGAAGAACGTCTGGGACTACCGGAAGATGGCCGAGGCGGGCGACGAGCACGCGCAGGAGCCGCTGCCGGCGCTGTTCGTGGTCATCGACGAGTTCTCCGAGCTGCTGTCCCAGCAGCCGGAATTCGCCGAGCTGTTCGTGATGATCGGTCGTCTGGGTCGTTCGCTGCAGGTCCACCTGCTGCTGGCGTCGCAGCGGCTGGAAGAGGGCAAGCTGCGCGGTCTCGACTCGCACCTGTCCTACCGGATCGGTCTGAAGACCTTCAACGCCGCGGAATCCCGCGCCGCCATCGGTGTTCCGGACGCCGCTGATCTACCGGCCACCGGTGGTCACGGGTACCTCAAGCACCCCAACGGCATGGACCGCTTCCGCGCGGCCTACGTCTCGGGCCACCTGCACCAGACCAGCGGTCGTCGTCCGACGATGCTGGGCGGGGCCTCGCCGGTGACCGGCGAGAAGATGCCGCGCTACTTCATCCCCGACTTCATCGAGAAGCCTCCGGAACCGGAGAGTTCCGAGGAGCCGGAGGTCAAGGACGAGTCGCAGGATCCGGAGTACACGGACTTCCAGATCATCGTCGACAAGTTCAAGAAGATCGCTGCTCCGCCGGCGCACCAGGTCTGGTTGTCGCCGCTGGACGCACCGGCCACCTTGGACACCTTGCTGCCGCCGCTGCAGTCGACCGATGACCGCGGTTACACCGCCGCCGGCTATTCGGGCAGCTCCCGGTTGCAGGTCCCGATCGGCATCATCGACGTCCCGTACCACCAGCGCCAGGACGCGATGACCCTGGACCTGTCGGGTCAGGGTGGTCACGGTGCGGTGGTCGGCGGCGTCGGTTCGGGCAAGTCGAACACGATCCGGACGATCATCGCCTCGGCCGCGCTGACCCACACGCCGCAGGAGATGCAGTTCTACTGCGTCGACCTCGGTGGTGGTTCGCTGACCACGCTGCGGGGTCTGCCGCACGTGGGTGGTTACGGTTCGCGTCGCGACCCGGACACGGTGCGCCGGTCGATCGCCGAGCTCAAGACGGTCCTGTCCGAGCGGGAGGGCCGGTTCCAGCAGCACGGCATCGAGGGCATGAACGACTACCGCAACCGCAAGCGGCGCGGTGAGTTCGAGGACGACCCCTACGGTGACCTGTTCCTGGTCATCGACGGGTGGCGGGCGTTCCGCGAGGAGTTCGAAGCCCTCGAGCAGGACGTGCTGAACCTGGCGTCGAACGGTCTGGCCTTCGGTGTGCACGTGTTCATCACGGCGTCCCGCTGGGCGGAGATCCGGCCGGCGATGAAGGACCTGATCCAGACGCGCATCGAGCTCCGGCTGGGTGACCCGAGCGAGTCGGAGATCGACCGCAAGTTCGCGGTGAAGGTCCCGCAGGGTCGTCCGGGTCGCGGCATGCACGAGTCGAAGCTGCACTTCCTGACGGCCTTGCCGCGTGTGGACAGCGAGAACATCGGTGACCGCGTCGAAGCCGAGACGCAGGCCGCCGAGGAGGAGCGCCGTCCTGCCCGGATGGGCTGGGAGCTCTACAACGACGACGTCTCCGACGGCGTCGCGGACCTGGTCAACCGGGTCAAGAGCTCGTGGAAGGGGCGTCCGGCCCCGCAGGTCCGCCTGCTGCCGGAACTGCTTCCCTACCAGCAGCTTCCGCGCCCGGAGCAGCAGCCGAACCCGAAGCTGGTGCCGATCGGCATCAACGAGGACGGGCTGCACCCGGTCTACCTGGACTTCCGCGCCGAGCCGAACTTCTACGCGTTCGGCGAGCGGGAGTCGGGCAAGACCGCGCTGCTGAAGAACATCGTGCGCGGCATCACCGAGCGCTACACGCCGAAGGAAGCGCTGATCCTGCTGGTGGACTACCGGCGTTCGATGCTGGGCTTCCTCAACTCCCACCTGCTGGAGTACTCGGTCAGCGCGGATCAGCTCAAGGCCAACGTCAAGGACGTGTGCGGCTCGCTGAAGAAGCGCATGCCGGGACCGGACGTCACGCAGGAACAGCTGCGCGACCGCTCCTGGTGGAAGGGCCCCGAGCTGTTCGTGGTCGTCGACGACTACGAACTGGTCGCGCCGCAGGGCAACAACCCGCTGGCACCGCTGGCGGAGTTCATCCCGCAGGCGTCCGACGTCGGTCTGCACGTCATCCTGGCGCGCAACTCCGGTGGCGCGGGACGTGCGCTCTACGAGCCCGTCATCGGCAAGATGCGCGAGACCTCGGCTCCCGGCCTCGCGATGAGCGCCAACAAGGACGACGGCCAGCTGGTCGCGAACATCAAGTCGCGTCAGCTGCCGCCAGGCCGAGGCACCCTCGTCAGCCGCACGCTGCGAGGCGGCCCGCAGATGATCCAGACGGCCATGGTCCAAGAGCAGCAGCAGTGATCTGAAGCCGAAGAAGAAGGCCTCCCCCGGTTCCGGCCGGGGGAGGCCTTCTTCGTGCGCGAGGTGCGGCAGCTCCCAGTTTTAGTCCAAACCGAGGACCTCTCGTGCCCGAAATGTCGGCTCAGTTTGGACTAAAACTGGGACCTGGTGAGCGACCGGCGAGACGCTGCCAGCAGGTCATGCAGGTGGGTTCGAGGATCCAGGCGATCTCGTCGACGTCGTGGAGCTTCGTCGCCTCGACCTCGGCGCCGCAGTAGGCGGTCGCGGTCCCCTCGGGGTCGAGCTTCGTGGCGGCGATCGGGAACGCGTGCCGCTGCCCGGGAACGGGCCGCCAGACGTAGGTCAGGTATTCGGGCATCGGAACTCCCCAGTGAGATCGTTTTGGCAAGATTGCCAGCGGTGTTCAGGCTGATCAATTACACGAAAGAGGGAGGTCAGCAAGGCCCTTCGTCGCTCGTAAGCTGTCGTCATGGCCGACACCCCAAGGGCACGTGCGCTCGCGAAGGAGCTCCGTGCCGCACGAACGGCGACCGGGCTGACGGCGAGGGAGCTCTCGCGAATGCTGGGCTGGTCGGAAGCCAAGGTGAGTCGGCTCGAAACCGCGCGCCGCGGAATTCACGTCGAGAGCGTCGAAGCGATCCTCACAGCCCTCAAGGTGAACGGTTCCGAGCGCGACCGCCTGATCAAGTTGGCCCGCGAGATCCGTGAGCCCGCGTGGTGGGAAGTCGGTCGCGACATCCCGGAGCAGCTGACGGCCCTCCTCGACGCCGAACAACGCGCCAAGCGGATCACCAGTGTCCAGCTCAACCTGATCCCGGGCGTCCTGCAGACCGAGGAGTACGCCCGGGAGATCATGACGCTCTCCGGGGTCGATGCGGCCGACGTTGATGAGCGAGTGCCGATTCGCTTGAAGCGGCAAGCGATCTTGACGCGCTCCAACCCCGTCGAACTGCGTGTGTTCGTCGACGAGGCCGTGTTCGCCCGCCCGGTCGGCGGTGCCGACGTGATGGCGGAGCAACTGCGGCACGTGCAGTCGGCGAGTCGCACGGAGAACGTGGAGATCCGGGTGCTCCCGCGATCGGTCGGTGCGCACGCCGGGTTGAGCGGCGCGTTCGTGCTCTTCGAGTTCGAGCGTTCGCGCCCAGTGGTCTACATCGAGGCTCGCCGGTCGGGAGCCTTCATCGACTCCCCGGATGACGTGGAGCTCTTCCTGGATTCAGTTGGATTGTTGGAGTCTCAGGCATCTGATTCCGCGTCTTCCGGCGCCATACTCGACTCGTACGTTCTGAAGTACGAGAGCGAGGCGACATGACCAGCGACTTAGCCGGCTGGAAGAAGTCCTCCCGCAGCGGCGCTGAAGGCGACTGCGTCGAGGTCGCGGTGGCGCGGGAGCGGGTCGGAGTCCGCGACTCGAAGAACCGCGAGGGCGATGTGCTGGTGTTCCCCGCGCAGCGTTGGGCCGATTTCGTGATGGGGCTGCGCCGTTCCCGGTGAACCTGCTCGGCTGTTCGGTCGGTGTGTGATCCAGCTCCCTCAAAACTGTCCCCGGCAGCGGAGCCCGACTTGTACTCTCTGCCTTCGTGATCGCTCATCTGAGTGACGGTCGTGATCACGAACGTGGAGGGGGCACTCGATGACCACCGGGATGGAAGGCTTGGCCGCCGGCGCCTCAGCGCTGCAGGGTCAGTCGGACGGCCTGCGCGCGGCCGTCGACAACGGCCAACTCGTGATGGATCCCGAGCGGGCCGAAGCTGTGGCCAAGGTCTATGACGAGAAGGCCGACGACTTCCGTGGGTTTTACCGGAACGGGCAGCGATTGCTCACCCGCAACGCCTACGGCGACTGCTTCATCGGGCATGACTTGGAGAACAAGTTCAACGAGAAGGTGCAGCCCAAGCAGGAGTCCGGGGCGGGACTTCTGCCCATCCTTCGAAAGATGGAGCAGACCCTGCGTGACATGGCGCAGGCGTACAGGGATTCCGCGCGTGACATGCAGAATACCGATGACGAAAACGCTCGAAATCTTCCGAAAGTCTGATCTGATGGTGGGTATGCACAAGGCGACTATGGGCAGCGCGCTGTTCGCTGCGACGGCGTTGTTGATCGCTGGATGCTCGGGTGGTCAAGGTACCCCCGGCCAGCCAGCCGGTGAGGCGGACAACGGCGCGCTGAAGAGCTTCGACCCGTGCACAGCGCTGCCCGCGGACCAAGTCCAGTCCTTCGGTGGTTCGTTTCCCGGGGTACCGAGCGATCTTGGTGTCGGGGAGGTCGGGTGTGACTTCCGTGGTCAGGACGTTGAGTTCGGTGTGCTGAAGGCGGAGACCAGCGACGAGAAGTATTGGCAGGGGCAACGAGACCAGTTCGACCAGTTCACTCCGAACCAGGTCGGCGCGCACAGCGGTTTCGCCGGTATTGCTTTGGGCGGTAAGGGTTTGGGTGGTTGCCGCCAGATCATGTATGTCGGTTCTGGTTCGGTGATCGTCGACATCACCTACAGCTCGGACAAGATGCCGAGTGACGAGGAGACCTGCGGCAAGGCCAAGGAGATCGCGCAGGCCGTCGAGTCGAAGCTGCCGAAGTAGGAACTGTCGAGGGGGAACGACATGGGGAACCAGTTCACCGACTTCGTCGGCGACGTCGGCTCGTCCGCCAAGGACGCGTTCGTCGGTGTCGCCGGTGGTGAGACCTCCGTGCAGGAGGAGGCTCGGCTCGCGCGGGAGGACGCTGCCAAGGCCGGGCGCCAGGATCTGAAGGCGCTCACCCAGCAGCAGCAGAACCTCCAGGTCAACGGCCACGACCCCACGTCGATCACCCAGCAGGACAACTGGCAGAACTGGGACCAGGCACGCTTGGCCAGTCAGCTGAAACCGTCTTTGAACATCGAGGCGATCAACCGTTCCGGGCAGGCGTGGGAAAAGCTCGGCCAGATGATCACCGAATCGCTCGGTGACCTCGATCAGCGGACCCGCGCCGCTGCTGGTGACGGGATGCGGGGGCAGGCCGCGGAGGCCGGGCTCAACGCGGCGAAGCCGCTGCAGGAGTGGGGCCGTGCCTTCGGCGACTCCGTTCGCGGAACGGGCCTGAAGATCCAGGAGGCCGGGGTCGCCGCAGAGCAGACCAAGGCCTCCATCCAGGAACCCGCCGGGTACGACGGCGCGCGCACCGCGGTGTCGGCGATGGTCTCGCCCGTCGGCGGTCTGATGGACGGCGCCGCGCAGATGCGGGAGCAGAAGGAAGCCGATCAGCAGGCTCGCCAGGTCGCGGAGAACGTCTACGGCAAGGGCTACCAGGGCGTCGACTCCAGCACTCCGACGTTCCCGCCGCCGGTGAACCCGCTGGCTCCGCCACCACCCCCGCCTGGAGGCGAGACGCCCGGCGGTCCCGGAACCGGAACCGGTAGCGGCTATTCCGGCAGTGGTTCCGGGAGCGGCAGCGGCAGCGGATCCGGCAGCGGCTCGGGCTCGTCCGGTTCCAGCGGTGGTTCCGCTCCCGCTCAGAGCAGTTCTCAGTGGGCCTCGCCGTCCCCGGCCGGTCCCGGCATCGGTGGCGGTGGGCAGCCCGGCACGACTCCGCCCGGGGCGGGTGGCCAGCCCGGCGGGTTCGCCGGCGCCATGCCGCCCGGTGCGGGCGCGGGTGCCGGTCGCGGGGCCGGAGGCATGGGCGGCGCTCGTGGCGCCGGTGGCGGCATGGGTGCCGGAGGCAAGGCCGGCGGTGGCATGGGCGCTGGTGGCCGGGCCGGCATGGGCGGACTCGGCGCAGGCGGCGCTGCCGGTGGTGCCGCAGGTGCCGGAGCGGGCGGCCGTGGTGCCGGAGGTGCCGGTGCCGGTGCCGGAGCGGGTGCGGGCCGCGGCGGTCAGGGCGGCGGAGAAGACGCCGAGCACGAGCGTCCCTCGTGGCTCGAAGAGCAAGAAGACATCTGGATGGACGACATGCCCAAGACCGCGCCACCGGTCTTCGGCGAGTGACGAGGGTGGGGGAAGTTTTCATGAAAACTTCCCCCCACCCATGATCTTCAGTAGCTGGGGGAGGAAGCGTGTCCGAGCGTTGGCTGCTGCCACCGCTGTGGTTCGACCTGTGCTGGGAGATCGGCGGGTTCGACGAGCACCCGTTCCCGATCTCCGTTCGCTCGCACGGTGAGACGCTCGAAGAGCGTGCCGTACTTCGCCAACGGGCCGTGCCTGAACTGCAGAAAGCCGGTCTGCTCGCGCAGAGCGGGTTGACCCAGCGGTTCGCGGAAGTCCTCGGGCAGCTCGCCAAGCCCGGCTTGTGGATCGAAGGGCTGTGGATGCCCGACGAGAGCACCGATTCCCCGTTCCGGCTGCTGTCGGTGGCCACCGAGCAGGGCGCGCTGCTGCTCGTCCAGCAATCCGGGGACGCCGAGAACTACGGCGGTGACCTGCGGATATCGGTTCTGCCGCGGACGTCGGTGGGGGCGGCTGCGGTGCAGGGCATGCCTCCGGCACCGGTCGGCAAGCGCCCGCGCCTGGCCGTTCCGTCGGCCGACATGGTCGTGCGGAGGCCTGCGGACGACTTCGAGAGCATCGACCACATGCAGTCCTCGGGCCCGCGCAAGGCTCCCGCCGCTGAAGCGCTGCGGAACTTCGTGGAGGCCCCGCACCACCGGGACGGCCAGTTCACGGCCAACCTCCGCGACCGCTACGGCCGCACCCACCGCTCCGCGGTGCTGAAGTGGTTCGACGCCCCGGAACCGGACGGCCGCTACGGCCTCACCCAGGCGCAACGCCCCGGTGTGGGCCCGGAGCTCGTCCTCGCGGGCCTCGGCGCACCAGAACTCACCTCCGCTCTCGAGAACCGAGTCGCCGAAGTCCGCGCCCTCGCCAAGGCCTGACCCTCCTTATCCGGTCGATCACGCACCGTCGTCGGCTGGTTGCGGGAGGATGTTGGTGCGTGGGCGCCCGTGGGCTCTAGGGTGCTCATCCGGGGGGACGGCACCGCCGGGACGGCGGGGCCGGATGACGACGTCGCCGCTGGCGAGCGCTTCGGCGACGGTGAATGGAGTTCTGGGTGTCCCTGCACGTCTCGATCGACTTCGGCACATCGAGCACATGCACGGTGGTCTCGGTCGGCGGCGCTGAACCACAGGTGGTCGTCATCGACGGGCAGCCGTTGGTGCCTTCGGCGGTGTTCGCCGCAGCGGACGGCACGTTGTTCGTCGGGCACGAGGCTGAGCGGCAGGCGGCGGTCGACCCCGCCCGATTCGAGCCGCACCCCAAGCGCCGCATCGACGAGGGCGAACTGCTCCTCGGCAGCACCGTGCTCAAGGTCGGCGACGTCATCCGCGCCGTCCTGCAGCGCGCGGTCGGCGAGGCCCGCCGATTCGCCGGTGGCGCGGCCGTCGACCTGCTCGTCCTCACTCATCCCGCCGACTGGGGTGCTGTGCGCTCGGCGGAGCTCCGGCAGGCCGCGACCGGCCTGGGCAAGGAGATCGTCCTGGTGCCCGAACCGGTCGCCGCGGCCGTCTTCCACTCGGCGGGCAACGGTCTGCCCGATGGCGGTGCGCTGGCCGTCCTCGACCTCGGCGGCGGCACGGTCGACGCGTCCGTGGTGCGCAAGCAGGGCGCGTCCTTCCAGGTCCTGGCGACCAGGGGGGAACCGAACTTCGGTGGCGCCGACATCGACCAGCTGCTGCTGGAACACGTCGGCAAGCTCGTCGGCGGCATCGACCCGGACGCGTGGCGCAAGCTCGTCGAGGGCCGCGAGATGCCCGATCGCCGACGCCGCCGCGTGCTGCGGCAGGACGTGCGCGGTGCCAAGGAGACCCTGTCCCGCCACGCCTACACCGACGTCCCCATGCCACCGCCGTTCTCCGACGCCCACGTCACGCGCGCCGACCTGGAGAAGCTCATCGCCGCGCCGCTGGCGAAGGCCGCCGAGCTCGTGCTGACGACGTTGCGCGACGGGCAGGTCGCGCGAAGACAGCTCGCCGGGGTGTTCCTGGTGGGCGGTTCGAGCCGGGTGCCGATGGTCGCGCGACTGATCCACGAGCGGACCGGCGTCGTCCCGGCAACCCTCGACCAGCCCGAAACCGTGGTCGCCCGGGGCGCTTTGCGCGCCGTGCGGCTCGACCCGGGACGCAGCGGCGGCCTGGCTCCCACCGGGACCTGGGCCGGCACGACCGTCCGCGACTACCCGGTCCCCGGCCACCAGCCGATCAGGGGAGATTCGGGAAGCCACCCCCGGCCGGTGGTCATGACCGGCGACGAACCGACCCGGCCGGTGACCAAGCGCCCGAAGCTCAAGCGCAAGCGGAAAACGCCGTGGCTGGTCGGCGCCGGTGCGGTGGTGCTCGCGGCGGTGGCCGGGATCACGGTGCTGCTGCTGTCCGGTCAACGGCCGCAGGCCGAACCGCTCGTGCCCGCGCAGCAGACGGCGAAGTACGACTACCAGTTCGCGCATCCGGGCAGCTGGCGCGACGTGGGCGGCGATCCGGCGAAGTTCCAGACCCTCATCGAGCCGGGAGACGCGCCGCAGGGATCGCTCATCGCGGTCGAGGAGGGGCGGCTGACCTTCGACACCGACGGCGACCGCACCCGGGCCGTCCAGCTGCTGCGCGGGGAGTACGAGAAAAGCGTTGCGGCGGGCGAGAAGTTCTCACTGTTCACGCCGTCCACCAGCTTCGCCGGACGAGACGTCGTGTACTACCGGGAAACCCTGCCTGAGGCGACGGTCGAGTGGTACACGCTGTACAAAGGTCAATTCAAACTGAGCGTGGGCTGCAAGTACGGACCGGCCGGGAAGGACGAGGTCGTTCGCGCTTGCGAACAGGTCGTGGGATCACTCGCCGTCCGGTGATGCATTTGCGAACGGACTCCATTCGGCGGAGCCACGTTTCAGGTTTTCGCAACCGCAAAACCGTCGGTGACCTGCAGGTTCCGGATTTCGCGTTTACAACAGCAACGGCTTGACCAGAAATCCAGGACAACGGGGAACCGAACGTGGCAATGTCTGCGTCGCAGGTTCATCAGAGCTTGATACCGAGTTTGAAGGGGGTCATCCAGAGATGGCTGGAATTGGTGCGGACACCGAGGCGATCCAGCAGGCGTCGGTTGACATCGACGAGGCGCGCAACGCCGTCGAGCAGGCGCTGCAGCAGCTGCAGGGGCAGCTCGAAGGCCCGGTCCAGAACTGGAAGGGCGCCGCGGCCGACGTCTTCCGCAAGCTGATGGAGCAGTACGAGCAGAGCGGCAGGACGATCATCCAGAAGCTGGACGAGCTGGGCCAGAACGTGCAGTCCTCGGGTCAGGACTACGCGGCCACCCAGGAGGAGCAGGCGCAGGAGATCTCCAAGATCACCAGCATGCTCGACGGCTGATTTCGTTTTACCGCGTGTCGCAGATTCCACATTTCTTGAGCTAGACGCATTCGAGGGGACAGGTAATGAGCGAGATCAACGTCAACTTCGCGGAGCTGCAGCAGGCTTCCGACGACCTGCAGCAGGCCGCCCAGAAGATCCAGGGTGAGCTGGACGACCTGGAGGGCAAGATCCAGAAGCTCGTCGCCACCTGGGAGGGCGAGGCCGTGGCTTCGTACCAGGAGGCTCAGGCGAGCTGGGACCAGGAAGCGGCCAAGATGCAGGAGACCGCCGCGAAGATGGGCATGGCCGTGGGTGCGGCCAACGAGTCCTTCCAGGCCGGCGAGAAGAAGAACGCCGGTCGCTTCGGTGGCTGAGCTCACCTCGCACTGATTTCCACGTCGATGGCTCCGGTGTTTTCTCCGGGGCCATCGGCGTGTCCGGCGGTTGATCTCCATTTGCGGAGGTCCGATCGCCTTTGCCGGGGTCCCCGACGGGGACCGGCGAGCATTGGCTATGCTGGATCCGGTTATCTGCCAGGTCAGAACCTCGAATTAGCAACCGAGGACCCGTTTTGACCGGGCCAGAAGCCACCAAGTACCCTCATTCTTTGTTGTGCGGTGCGCGGCTGCAGTTCGCGCCAGCGGAACGGACCCGCAAAAGCGGGTCTCGGTCCCGGCGGCGGTACTGGACGGACGTGCCGGTTCCACGAGAAGACCTCGTGCGGACCGACCGGCGTGATCGAGACGGGCTCCGCACTGACGATTCCGACGCGAACGACGACGAGGTAGACCCGTGCGCACGTACAGCCCGAAGCCCGGCGAGGTGACCCGCGCCTGGCATGTGATCGACGCCGAGGATGTGGTGCTCGGCCGGTTGGCAACTCAGGCCGCGACGCTGCTGCGCGGCAAGCACAAGCCGACCTACGCGCCGCACGTCGACACCGGTGACTTCGTCGTCATCATCAACGCCGAGAAGGTGGCCCTCACCGGTAACAAGCGCGACCAGGCGTTCCACTACCGGCACTCCGGGTACCCGGGTGGTCTGCGCAAGCAGTCCTTCGGCCAGGTGCTCGACTCGCACCCCGAGCGGCTGCTGGAAAAGGCGATCAAGGGCATGCTCCCGAAGAACAAGCTCGGCCGGGCCATGGGCAAGAAGCTCAAGGTCTACGCCGGCCCGGAGCACCCGCACCAGGCCCAGAACCCGCAGGCGTTCGAGATTAAGGCGAAGGTCGAGAAGTGACTGACGAACTGCAGCAGGAAGAGGCAGTGAACGCTGCCGCGGAGGAGACGGCCGAGACCGTCGCCGCTGACGAGACGGCCGACGCTGCCGCCGAGGAGACGGCCGACGTCGCCGCGGACGAGACGGTTGACGCCGTCGCCGCGGACGAGACGGCCGCCGACGAGCCGGCTCCCGCCCCCGTTCCGGTTCCGGTCGGTGGCGCGGTGCAGACCGTCGGCCGCCGCAAGGAAGCCGTGGTCCGCGTGAAGCTGGTGCCGGGCTCCGGCCGCTTCAAGCTCAACGGCAAGACCCTCGAGGACTACTTCCCGAACAAGGTCCACCAGCAGCTCATCAAGGAGCCGCTGGTCACCGTCGAGCGCCTCGAGAACTTCGACGTGCTGGCGACCCTGCGCGGTGGCGGCCCCTCGGGTCAGGCCGGCGCGCTGCGCATGGCGATCGCCCGTGCGCTGACGGTCTTCGAGTCGGAGGACCGCCCGGCGCTGAAGAAGGCCGGCATGCTCACCCGTGACGCGCGGGAGAAGGAGCGCAAGAAGTACGGCCTCAAGAAGGCCCGCAAGGCGCCGCAGTACAGCAAGCGCTGACGCGAACCCCAGCATCACCTGCGGGAGCAGGTTTGCCCACTCGGGCGAACCTGCTCCCGCAGTTTTTTCAGGCTCGGTCCCAGTTTTAGTCCAAACTGAGCAGGCAAAACGGACATTGATCATGCTCAGTTTGGACTAAAACTGGGAGTTGCCGCGCTCGGGGGATGCGTCGAGTGCCGGATGACCGGTTGTGCGAGGCTTGTCCGAGGACCGGTCGCAGACACGAGGAGGACTTGCTGCTGATGGCTCGGTTGTTCGGCACTGACGGTGTGCGCGGATTGGCCAATGGCGATCTCACGCCCGAGCTGGCGATGGCGGTGAGCTCGGCCGCCGCTCGCGTGCTCTACGACCGCGACGACTCCCGGCGCCGGGTGGCGCTGGTCGGTCGCGATCCGCGGGCCAGCGGCGAGATGCTCGAAGCGGCGGTCGTCGCAGGTCTGACCTCCGCGGGTGCGGACGTCCTGCGCATCGGCGTCCTGCCCACCCCTGCCGTGGCCTACCTGGTCAAGGAGCTGGGCGCGGACATCGGCGTGATGATCTCCGCTTCGCACAACCCGATGCCCGACAACGGGATCAAGCTGTTCAGCGCGGGCGGCAACAAGCTCCCGGACGCGATCGAGGACGAGATCGAGGCTCGCCTCACCGAGGATGTCGAGCGCCCCACGGGCGTGCACGTCGGCCGAGTCCGAGACGTCCCGGACGCCCTGCGCCGCTACACCGACCACCTGCTCATCGCCGCCCCGCATCGGCTCGACGGCCTCAAGGTCGTCGTCGACTGCGCCAACGGCGCGGCCTCCGAAGCCGCCCCGGACGCCTACCGCCGGGCCGGCGCTGAGGTCGTCGCCATCAACGCGGACCCCGACGGGCTCAACATCAACGACGGCGTCGGCTCCACCCACCTGGACGTGGTGCAGGCCGCCGTGATCGAGCACGGCGCCGATCTGGGCATCGCGCACGACGGTGACGCCGACCGCTGCCTCGCCGTGGACGCCGCCGGTGACGTCATCGACGGCGACCAGATCATGGCGATCCTCGCGGTCGCGATGTGCGAATCCGGCGAGCTGGCGGACAACACGCTGGTCGCGACGGTCATGAGCAATCTCGGCCTGCACCTGGCGATGCGCGAGCACAACGTCTCCTTGCGGACCACCGCCGTCGGCGACCGCTACGTGCTGGAGGAACTGCGCTCCGGTGGGTACTCGCTGGGCGGTGAGCAGTCCGGGCACGTCGTGCTGCCGGGTCACGCCACCACCGGTGACGGCCTGCTGACGGCGCTGCGCCTGATGGGCCGGATCTCGGCGACCGGCACCGACCTGGCCTCGCTGGCCAAGGTCATGCGCCGGCTCCCCCAGGTGCTGATCAACGTCCGCGTCGCGGACAAGGCCGCCGCCGTGGTCGCTCCCGAGGTCGTCTCGGCCGTGGCCGAGGCGGAGGTCGAGCTGGGCGAGACCGGCCGGGTCCTGCTCCGCCAATCCGGCACGGAACAGCTGGTCAGGGTCATGGTCGAGGCGGCCAGCGAGCAGAACGCTCAGGACGTCGCGGAAAAACTGGCGAAAATCGTTTCCGCAATTCGGTGATCTTTGTGATGTGAGTCTCCACGGGGCCCGAATCTGTGAGACCCTGCTCACATGGGTGCCATCGTCGTCGCCATAGCCGTAGGGCTCGTTGCTGTCGGGCTCGTTGTCGGGATCATCGCTCTAGGTGCGCTGATGATCGTCGGCCTGAAGGCCGTCAACACAGCTCACGAGGGCCGTTCTTGGTACGTCAACCGACGGCAGCAGCACAAGGTGTGAGCGACCGATGCGCCTCCTCGGCGACCTGTTCACGGTCTTGATCATCCCGCTCGTCTGCATGCTCCTGGGCGCGCTCATCTTCGCGGTCGTCCTCGCGCAGGGATGGGGCCTGCAGACGCTCGTGCAGTGAACGCCGTCCCACCAACGCCCCGCGTTCGTTAGGCTCGCGGGGCGATCACGGTTGGACGGAGGTTGGCGTGCTTCAGATTTTTTGGCCGTTGGTGGGGCTCCTCATCGGCGGCGGTCTGGGTTTCCTGGTCGGCTTTCTCGTCTTCCGCCCCAAACAGGCCGGGCACGGTTACGCCCAGCAGCCGCAGTTCGCCCAGCCTCAGCAGTGGCAGGCGGCGCCTCAGCAACCGTGGCAGCAGACGCCGCCGCAGCAGTTTCCTCCGCAGCACGGCTACGGTCAGCAACCGCGCCCGCCTCAGTGACGACGCGCTAGTCGTCACCATCGTCGCCGTCTACGGAGTAGAGCTATGTGGGATCTCATCCTGTTTCTGCCCATCGGTTTCGGGATCGGATTTCTGATCGCGTTCCTGGTCCACCGCAAGCGTTCGGTTCAGCATGCCTACCCGCAGGGGCAGCAGCAGTGGGGCCAGCAGGCGCCCCAACAGCAATGGGGCCACCCCCAGCCACCGCCTCAGCAGCAGTGGGGTCAGGCGCCTCAGCCACCGCAGCAGCCCCACCCTCCTCAGCAGGGGTACGGGCAGTACCCGCAGCGATGACTTCGAGCCCGGTGACAAGAACGAGCTGATTGGAAAAACGCGGGGTTCCTGGCCTGGCAGGATGCGGACCCATGGGATCCATCGTGCGCCCCTTGATCGGAATCGTTCTCCTGCTGCTCGTCGCGGGGGCGATCACCCTCGTGATCGTGCTGGCGAAGAAGCGGAACAAGCCTGGCCAGCAGCCTTACGGCCACCCCCAGCAGTACCCGCAGCAGCCCCAACAGCATTGGGGTCAACTCCAGCAGCAGTGGGGTCAGGCGCCTCAGCCACCGCAGCAGCAATGGGGGCAGGCACAGCAGCCCCACCCGCCGCAGCAGGGGTACGGGCAACCTCCCCAGCAGTGAATGCTCGGCTTCGCGGATGCAAGTACCTGGGCCGTTCCGACCTCAAAGGCGCCTGACCCTGCGAAGATGAGGAACCAGATCGTCTTGGTTCACGTCGGAACCTGTGCTTGAGCGCTTCGAGAGCGACGGCAGGTTTCACTGATGGAGGGGGAAGGGTGACCGGGTTCGGGGCTAACGCCGGTGAGTTCTCATCGGCAGGTGGAAGTATCCGTGCGGCGGCGGATCCGGTCCGCGACCAGCACAGCAAGAACATCTCCGACATGGGCATGGGGCAGGCCGACTTCGGCAAGGCCCATGGCGAGAACTTCCAGCCGTACGACCAGGCCATGAAGAAGATCGGCAAGTGCGTCGAAAGCCTCGCCGCCGGCATGGACGACTTCGCCGGAAAGCTGGAGCAGACCGGCTCCGGCTACGACTGGTCTGACGCGGATGCCGCCAGCACCGTCGGAAAGTCCGGGGGTAACTGATGGGCGACGACTCGAACCTCCCGCCCTGGGAGGACGTTAAGACGGTCCTCGACGATCCGAACGTCTCGGACGACAAGAAGCGCCAGCTCGCGATCGCATACGGCCAGAACTCCGACGAGATCTGGGGCAATGGCATCAATGACGAGGTCGAGCCCTACCTCGACAAGTACGACGACGGGTACTGGCGTCTTCATGGCGAGGGTTTTCTCAATTCTGACATTGAGCAGAACCTCAAGGACTCCTACAAAGACGCCAAAGACGAGTCAGACAAGGCCGCGAAGAAGGAGAAAGAGCACGACCAGGCGGTCAAGGACGGCAAGGGCAAGCTCGACGACGCCAAGCGCAAGTCCGAGAACGGCGAAAACGGCGGCGCAGGCGCCAAGTCCGGTGATGAGCTGCTCGACGCGGGGAAACCCGGGCTTCGGTTCTTCGACACCTGGATCCCGCTCTACGAGAAGATCGAGAACGACTACGGGGACAAGACCAAGGTCCGGAAGCTCGACCAGATCCACGAGCTGTACGACCAGCAGCGCCAGCTGAACTTCGACAAGTTCGCGAAGAACATCGAAGACCTGAAGAACGCCGAAAAGGGCATGCGCGAGTCCGTGCAGACCATGTCCGACAAGCTCGGTGGTTTGTGGAAGAGCTGGACCGGTGGAGCGTCGGACGCGTCGCAGGACTTCTTCTCGTCGAAGTTCACGCCGACCGCGCAGGAACGTGTGATCCAGAAGGTCAGCGACGCTGCCTCGAACACGCAGGACACCGTGAAATCCGTGTCGTCGATGATCCAGGACAAGGCGAACGCTGCGCTGGAGCTCGACAAGTTCTCAGAGCGCATCGGCGAGAAGGCCGAGCAGGACTGGGACACCACCATCACGGTGGCGAACGACACCGAGGACGACACGACGCTGCGCAAGGCTTGCCAGATCTGGGGAATCCCGATCGACGAAAGCTGTGGCGACTTGAAGCCGGACGTCCGGGACAAGATCAAGCAAGAATGCCACAAGGTCGTCCGCCACACCTTTGCCAAGTCCGTGGAAGACACCTGCGCCGGCTTCGTGAAGATGTGCGAGGACACCAAGAAGAACATCGACGACGCCTGGAAGAAGCTCAACGACGAGTTGGGCAAGGCCGAGGAGAACCCCTTCCAGAACCCGGGTCCGGCCGACAAGGGCGGTGACCAGAAGCCCGGAGGCCAGCAGCCAGGCGGTCAGCAGCCCGGTGGTCAGCAGGGTGCCGGTGGCGCGGGTGCAGGAGGCGCCGGAGCGGGTGGTGCTGGAGCCGGTGGTGCCGGTGCCGGAGGCGCGGGCGCTGGCGGCGCTGGAGCTGGTGCCGGCGCTGGTGGTGCCGGCGCTGGTGGAGCGATGCCTCCCACGCCCGAGATGCCCAAGCCTCCGGAGATGCCCGAGATGCCGCAGGGCCCGGGCATGCCCGGACAGGGCGGGCCAGGCGGCCCCGAGGGCGAGAAGGTCACGCTCGGCGAGGGCCAGAACGCGGTGACCGTGCAGGAACCGGGCGCCGACGGCAAGACCCAGGTCCAGCTGATGGGCCCCGACGGCCAGCCCAAGACCTACGCGGTCGACTTCGGTCATGGTCAACCGGGTCAGGTGCCCGGCCAGCCCCCAGCCGGTCCCGGTGGTGTGCAGACCATGCCCGCCCCGGCTCCCGGAGCCCCTGTCCCCGGCGGAGGTCAGCCGATCCCGGTCGAGGCAGGACCGGACGGGCGCGCCGTCATCCACGAGGGCGATCGCACCATCACGCTGGAGCAGGGCCCCGGCGGTGAGATGAAGGTCAGCGTCGACAACGGCGGCGGCCAACCTCCGCTGAACCAGACGGTCGACTTCGGCGACGAACCGAAGCCGCCGACCCTCGGTGGACCGGGAACCCCGCCAGGGGAAGGAATCGTCGGCGGCCCGTACCCGGCGGAGCCGCCGCAGCCCGGTGTTCAGCCCGGCGTCCCGCCGGTCGAGCCCGGGATCCCGCCGGCCGATCCCATTTCCCCTGCGCCCGCACCTGATCTCGCCGGAGCCGGAGCCGGAGCCGGAGCCGGAGCCGGAGCCGGAGCTGTGGGCGGTGCGGCAGGTGGTTTCACGACCATGCCCGCGCCGGACACCAGCGGGTTCACCACGATGCCCGCGGCGGACGCGACTGGCGAGCCCGTTCCCGGCTCTCCGGCGGCGACCACGGCTCAATCGGCGGGTGTCGGTTCGCCGGCTCCCCAAGGCGACGGCGTGCAGAACTCCTTCGCGAGCATGGCGGGCAACCTGTTCGGCGACGGCCCCGACGGGGCCGCTCCAGGGCAAGCTGGTTCCAGCGGTCTCTCGTCGCTGGGCGGAGGTGACCCCGCTGGAGGAGCACCGCACGGTGCGGGTTCGGCCGGGCTCTCCTCGCTCGGCGGTGACCCGGGTGGCGGTGGTCAGCCCGGTGGCGGGCAGAGCGGCCAGGGCGGTTCGTCGGCGATGGGCGGCGGCATGATGGGTGGCGGCATGATGGGCGGCGGTCAGGGCGGCCAGCAGGGCGGCGACCAGGAACGCACCAACGCCAGCCCGTGGCGCACCGAGGGCCAGCTCTTCGACGACGGCGTGGACGCGTCCAACGTGCGCTTCCGGTCGGTGCTGGGTGAGGACCGGGACCGGTGAGCCCGGGTTCCGGTGAAGGGGTGCAGCGGTGACCGCTATCAGTGAGAACGCCAAGGCTTTCCGCAACGCGATGGAGGGCCTGGCGCGGGAGAACTCGGCGAGCGTCCGCGCCGTCGAGCAGAGCTGGGCCGATTCGGCGAAGGCCGCTGACAAGTCCGCGCAGGAGACCACGGAGAAGGGCCAGAAGCTCGTGGAGCGCATCCGCGAGCGTGCCGAGAACCTCCGTCGCGCGGACGAGAAGTCGGGCGTGCAGGAGATCTCCGTCAGCGAGGAACCGGAGACCGTCGATCCCGATCCCGAGGTGGAGCGCTTCTCCCAGCAGCTCTACGCGACGCAGAAGAGCAAGGCGGAGGAAGCGGCTGCGACAACAGCGCAGTCGGCGGAAACCCCGCCGCAGCAGGTTAATACCGGGACGCAGCAAGGGAACTACGGCCAACAGGCCCCCCAACCCCCTGCGCCGCCGGACAACGGGTGGAACGTCCAGGCGGGCCGGTTCGGGCGCCGGAACGAGCAGCAGGCACCGCCCGCCGCTCCTCCGAAACCGCCGGCGCCGCCCAAGCCGGCCCCGCGGCGCAAACCTGCCGCCTTCGACGATGACGACGACTACGAGAACCAGAGCTGGTTGCGCTGAGCGCGCTTTCGGGCCGTGATCCGCTGGATCACGGCCCGAGTCATCACTGCTGCGGGTAACCGCCAGGCGGTTGCTGAGGCGGGTACCCGGGCTGCTGCGGGTAACCCGGTTGCTGCGGCTGCTGGGGGTACCCGGGCTGCTGTGGAAAGCCTTGCTGCTGTGGGTAGCCCTGTGGGAGGTATCCGCCCTGTTGCGCGGCGGCTCGACCGGGCTTGGGCTTGAAGGTGCTGCGGACCACCGGCAGCAAGGAGAGGCCGGAGACGATCGCGCCAGGCAGGAAGGTCGCCCAACCTGCGAAGGGCGTGAGCGCTTCGAGAACCGTGTCTCCGTGCTCCGGATCCAGGGTCATGAAGAGGAAGACGATGAGCCACACCAGGTTCGCCAGCAGCAGGATCGTGCCCCCGAGCAGGACGAATGGCGACACCCAAAGTCGAAGGGACAGCAGAACGCCGCCGACGATCAGCGCAAGGCCGCCGGTCCCGCAAAGCAGGATGTCGACCAGCGCAGAATCGATGCCGTCGAAGAAGATGTAGATGCCGGAGATGATCGAGATCGCAGCGGCGAGGATCCCGATGATGCGTCCGGCGTTGGCGCTCTGCGGCTGCTGTGGATAGCCCTGCTGTGGGAACTGCTGCTGTGGATAACCCTGTGGATATCCGGCCTGAGGCTGAGGATGGCCAGGCTGTTGGGGGTATCCCTGCTGCTGCGGATAGCCCTGCGGAGGCGGGTATCCCGGCTGCTGGCCAGGCTGCTGGGGCTGGCCGTACGGGGGCTGCGGGGGAGTCATGGTGATTGATTGTCGCGCACCAGGTCACCGCTGTGGGAGAGATCGGCCCGGTGACCTCGCGGAGCCGGAACGGGCAGGTCTACGCCGCGAGCTTGCCGTGGGTGTTGACCTGGTCGATGGTGCTGCCCTTGATGTTCTCGTTGAGCAGGAGGTCGCCTCGGCGGTCGCCTGCGAGGGAGCGGAGGAAGAACGCCGTGAGCAGGCCCTTGGTGATCCGCTGGGTGGTGTACTCCGGCTTGCCGTGCAGCAGCAGCTGGGACCAGTGGATTCCCTCGGTGAAGCCGAGGTGGGTCGCCTTCTTGATCGTGCGCAGCTGCACCGGGCCGCCCCAGGCGCGCGAGATCGGTTCGGCGTTGGCCACCGGGGGTGCCAGCAGGTCCTCGGCGGCGGCGAGGTGCAGGGCCGGGGCCGTCACCTGCGGGGCCGCGTCGAGCGCTGACGGGTGCGTTTCGGCGGCGGCGAGGGTCGCGACCGCCTTGATGCGCGGGTCCTCGGCCGCGGCCAGGACCGCGCAGCCGCCGCCCATGGCGTGACCGGCCGCGCCGAGCTTGTTCGCGTCGACGCTGATCTTGCCGTCGCCGAGCCGGACACCGGCCGCGATGTCCAGCGCCGTGCGCATGTCCTCGGAGTAGAGGCGGTGGGAGGCCAGCGGGCCACCGTGGGTCGACGGCGTGACCACGACGATCCCCCAGCTCGCGAGATGCCTCATCAGAGCCAGGTAGCGGCGCGGTGGCTGGAGCCAGCCGTGTCCGAACACGATCGCGGGCAGGCCGGTCCCCTTGCTCGGGGTGCAGACCATCCCGGGCAAGCCGACCAGCGCCAGGTCGCCGTGCAGCACCTCGTGCGGGCCGCGGCGGGACAACTCGACGAACGCGTGCTTCGCGGTGGGAAGCTTCTTGGCTTTGCGCGCCATGGTCGACAACGGTAGCCGATCTCCCTCCTCCCGCGCGTTGGACGCTACTTTCGTGGTCCTCCTGCCGGGCGGTGCTCGCCTGATGATCGTGGCGGCCGCTCCCGCTCGCGCGGGGCGACGTGGGTCACCAGGGCTCCGTCATGTTCCTTCCTGCCGGAATGGCTACCCTGACTCGCGTGTGCGGCATCGTGGGTTACGTAGGACATCGCCAGGCGCTGGAAGTCGTGCTGGGCGGGCTCCGGCGACTTGAGTACCGGGGTTACGACTCGGCAGGCGTGGCTCTGCTCGACGGCGAGGGCGGCCTCGCGGTCGAGCGCGCGGCCGGAGCGCTGTCGAACCTGGAGAAGAAGCTCTCCGAGAGCGACGACACCAAGTTCCTGGGCAACGGCGGGATGGGGCACACCCGGTGGGCCACCCACGGTGCGCCCACCGACCGCAACGCCCACCCGCACCGGGACGCGGCCGGCCGCGTCGCCGTGGTGCACAACGGCATCATCGAGAACTTCGCCGCGCTGCGGGTTGAGCTGGAGGCCACCGGCGTCGAGATGACCAGCGAGACCGACACCGAGACCGCCGCGCACCTGGTGTCGGCGGCCTACTCCGCGGGTCCCACCGCCGGTGACCTCTCCGCCAGCGTCTGCGCCGTCGCACGACGTCTGGAAGGCGCCTTCACGCTGGTCGTGACGCACGCCGACGAGCCGGGCACGATCGTCGCGGCCCGCCGCTCCTCGCCGCTGGTGGTGGGAGTCGGCGAGGGCGAGCACTTCGTGGCCTCCGACGTGGCGGCGTTCATCGAGCACACCCGCGACGCCGTGGAGCTCGGTCAGGACCAGGTCGTCACCATCACCAGCGACGGCTACCGGGTCACCGACTTCGACGACAACGACGTCGAGGCCAAGCCGTTCCAGGTGGACTGGGACCTCTCGGCCGCCGAGAAGGGCGGCCACGACTACTTCATGCTCAAGGAGATCGAGGAGCAGCCGGGCGCGCTCGCCGACACGCTGCGCGGGCACTTCGTCAACGGCCAGGTCGTCCTCGACGAGCAGCGGTTGACCGAGCAGGACCTCCGCGACATCACCAAGGTCTTCATCGTCGCCTGCGGCACGGCCTACCACTCGGGCATGCTGGCCAAGTACGCCATCGAGCACTGGTGCCGCATCCCGGTCGAGGTGGAGCTGGCCAGCGAGTTCCGCTACCGCGACCCGGTTCTGGGGCGCGACACCCTGGTCGTGGCGATCTCGCAGTCCGGTGAGACCGCCGACACGCTCGAAGCCGTGCGGCACGCGCGAACCCAGCGGGCGCGGGTGCTGGCGATCTGCAACACCAACGGCGCGCAGATCCCGCGCGAGTCCGACGCGGTGCTCTACACCCACGCCGGCCCCGAGATCGGCGTGGCCGCGACCAAGACGTTCCTCGCGCAGATCGCGGCGAACTACCTGGTCGGCCTGGCCCTGGCGCAGGCTCGCGGCACCAAGTACTCCGACGAGGTGGCGCGCGAGTTCGACGAGCTCGCCGCGATGCCCGAAGCGGTCCGCGCGACGCTGTCCACCGTCGACCAGGTGCGCAAGCTCGGTCACGAGCTGTCCGGGTCGAAGGCGGTGCTGTTCCTCGGCCGTCACGTCGGCTACCCGGTGGCGCTGGAGGGTGCGCTCAAGCTCAAGGAGCTCGCCTACATGCACGCCGAGGGGTTCGCGGCGGGCGAGCTCAAGCACGGCCCGATCGCGCTGATCGAGGACCGGCTCCCGGTCGTGATCGTGATGCCGTCGCCGACCGGCAGGGCCCTGCTGCACGCCAAGATGGTGTCCAACATCCGCGAGATCCAGGCGCGCGGCGCCCGCACGATCGTCATCGCGGAGGAGGGCGACGAGGAGATCAAGCCCTTCGCCGACGAGCTGATCACCATCCCCGCCGTGCCGACGCTGCTGCAGCCGCTGGTCTCCACGGTCCCGCTCCAGGTCCTGGCCGCGGAGATCGCCCGAGCCCGCGGTTACGACGTCGACAAACCCCGCAACCTCGCCAAGTCCGTCACCGTCGAGTGATGTTCTCCTGGGGTGTCTGACCGGTTCGGCGAGAGGGCTCGTGATGCAGGGCGTGTGGACTCCTGACCAGGTTCGAGGTGCCGAGCAGCGGTTGTTCGCGCGGACCCCGGAGCCCGTCGTGATGCGCCGGGCCGCCTACGCGGTGGCGGGGCAGTGCGCCCGGGCGCTGTCCGACCAGACCGGCGGCGTGGCCGGTCGCCGGGTCGCGCTGCTGGTCGGCGCGGGGAACAACGGCGGAGACGCCCTGTGGGCGGGTGCGTTCCTGCGGCGGCGCGGAGTCGGGGTGACGGCCGTGCTGCTGGTGCCCGAGAAGACGCACGCGGCCGGGCTCGAAGGGCTTCGCCGCGCGGGAGGCCGGGCCGTTCCCGCCGAGGGCGCCAACGCCGACACCTCCGGGATCGGCGCCGAGGCCTCCGACGCCGTGGAGCGGGCTGACCTGGTCATCGACGGGATCGTGGGTCTGTCGGCGCGCGGCCCGCTGCGCCCCACCGCCGCTGAACTCGTGCGCCGGGTGCTGGTGCCGATCGTGGCCGTCGACCTGCCCAGCGGGGTCGATCCGATGACCGGAGCCGTCGAAGGGCCCGCGGTGACGGCGGATCTGACCGTGACGTTCGGCGGGCTCAAGCCCTGCCACGTGCTCGGCACCGGTGCGGTGCACTCCGGCGAGGTCACCGTCGCGGGCATCGGCATCACCGAGGAATTGCCCGCCCCCGAGGTGTCGCTGCTGGACGCCGCCGAGGTCGGCGAGGAGTGGCCGATCCCGGGCCCGGCGGACGACAAGTACAGCACCGGGGTGGTCGGGATCGCCGCCGGCTCGGCGACCTACCCGGGTGCCGCGGTCCTCGCGACCGGGGCGGCCGTGCAGGCCACCGCCGGGATGGTGCGCTACGCGGGCCCCGCCGCCGACGACGTGCGAAGCCGCTGGCCGGAGGTCGTGGCGACGGGTTCGGTCGGCGACGCCGGGCGGGTCCAGGCGTGGGCGGTCGGGCCGGGCATCGGACTCGGCGCGAGCGGCCGCGAAGTGCTGCGGTTCGTCCTCGAATCCGGGCGGCCGGTGTGCGCCGACGCCGACTCGATCACGATCCTCTCCGACGACGAGACCACCTGGGACTCCCGCGATCCGGACGCTCCGCTGGTGCTGACCCCGCACGCCGGTGAGTTCGCGCGGCTGGCGGGCGAAGGCCCCGGCATGGACCGGGTCGCGGCGGCCCGCGAGGTCGCCGCCCGGTACGACGCGTTCTTGCTGCTCAAGGGCAACACGACCGTCATCGCCGCACCCGATGGGCGGGTTCTGGTCAACGACGCCCGCCAGGCGTGGCCCGCCACCGCGGGGTCCGGTGACGTGCTCACCGGGCTCATCGGTGCGCTGCTGGCGACCGGCATCGAGCCGCTGCGCGCCTGCGGGTACGCCGCGCACGTGCACTCCCTGGCCGCCGAGCTGGCAGCGCACGGTGCCACCGGCGACGGGCCGCGATCCGAGGCGGGGGCACCGATCGGCGCTTCCGCGCTGCTCGCAGCGGTCCCGCATGCGATCCGCGCGGTCCGGGACGCCGCTCTGCCGTCCTGACGCGGGTGGCCGTTCGATTTCGCGCGAAGTTCGACAGCATTCCACCCGATGGTGGGAAGTCGCGTGGGTTCTCCGGTTCGTCCGCGTCTCGTCAGTGCGTTGAGCTGCGCAAAGGCGACGTGGCGCGAAAGGCGGGATGCCGAATGTGGGACCATGGTCGAGCCATGAGCAACCAGCACGCGTACCGCGCCGACCTGCGAATAGACGTTGACGCCCTTCGCCACAACGTCGGCGTGCTCGCGGGCCGCGCCGGGGCCTCGGGCGCGCGGACGATGGTGATCGTCAAGTCCGACGGCTACGGCCACGGCGCTCTCACCGTCGCCAGGGCTGCGCTGCAGGCCGGGGCCGACCAGCTGGGCGTCGCGTCGCTCGGCGAAGCGCTCCAGCTGCGCGAGGGCGGGATCACCGCGCCGGTGCTGTGCTGGCTGTTCACCGAGGCCGACGAGTTCGGTCCCGCCGTCGCCGCCGACATCGAGCTGTCCGCGTCCTCGCAGTCGACGCTGGAGCGCATCGTCGCCGCCGCTGCCGCCCAGGACCGCGTCGCGCGGGTCCACCTCAAGATCGACACCGGGCTCGCGCGTAGCGGGTGCCCGGCGGAGCTGTGGCCGGCGCTGGTCGAGGCCGCCGCCAAGGCCGAGGCCGACGGGCGCATCCGGGTCGAAGCGGTGTGGTCGCACCTGGCCTGCGCCGACGAGCCCGGCCACCCGTCGATCGACCGTCAGGCCGAGCGCTTCCAGCGCGCCCACGAGCAGGCGCGCGCTGCCGGGCTCGACCCGATCCGGCACCTGGCCAACTCCGCTGCGGTGCTCACCCGGCCCGACCTGCACTTCGAGCTGGTCCGCCCGGGCATCGCCGCCTACGGCCTGGACCCGGTGCCGCAGGCGGGCGACCACGACCTGCGGCCTGCCATGACCTTCCGCTCCTCGGTGTCCCTGACCAAGCGCGTTCCCGCAGGTGAGAGCGTTTCCTACGGTCACTCCTGGACGGCATCCGAGGCCACCAACCTGGCGCTGGTCCCGGTCGGCTACGCCGACGGCGTGCCGCGCAGCCTGTCCGGTCGCATGGACGTGTGGCTGGCGGGGAAGCGGCGACCGGTGCGCGGCCGGGTGTGCATGGACCAGCTGGTGGTGGACTGCGGCGATGACGAGGTCGTCGAAGGCGACGAGGTCATCGTCTTCGGCTCGGGTGATCGCGGTGAGCCCACGGCCGCCGAGTGGGCCGACGAGCTCGGCACCATCCACTACGAGATCGTCACCGGCATGTACCGGCCGCGGGTGACCAGGACGGTCGTGGACTCCGAAGCGGGGACGCCATGACCGGAGCGGTTGGTTTCCTTCCGGGAGTGGGGCGCAGCGCACATTGCGGTGTGCAAGCCGGGCCGCGTTCTGTAACGATCTTCACGTTCCGCCGCCGGAACCGAGTGGAGGCGACGTGAAACCGGTGTGGCAGGCATTGGCCTGGACGAGCGGGGTGATCGGGGCCGCGATCACCGGCGCCGCAGTGGGCGCGGCCGCGCACAGCACGCGCGCAGCCGTGCAGCGCAAGGGCGAGGAGGCCTTCGTCGAGGAGCCCCTCGGCAGGCTGCAGCCGGACCGGCACTCCACCGTCGCCGCCGACGACGGCGTGCCGCTCTCGGTGCAGGAGATCGGTCCTGCGAGCGGAGGTGATCCCGCGCTGACCGTCGTGTTCGTGCACGGCTTCGCGCTGGACTCCCGATGTTGGCACTTCCAGCGGCGGGACCTGCCCGAACTGCTGGGGCCCAAGACGCGGCTGGTGCTGTTCGACCAGCGCAGCCACGGTCGATCCGGCCACTCCAGCAAGAAGAACAGCACCATCGACCAGCTCGGCCGGGACCTCGACGCCGTCCTCCGCGCGGCCGCTCCGCGCGGCCCGATCGCGCTGATCGGCCACTCCATGGGCGGCATGACGATCATGGCCCTCGCCGAGCAGAACCCCAAGCTGTTCGCCGACCGGGTCCGCGCGGTGGCGCTCATCGGCACCTCCGCGGGACAGCTCGGCGAAGCGGGACTGCCGCGCACCTGGCTCTCCCGCGCCAACCCCGTCCCGCGCGGTCTCGCGCTGCTGTCCGAGCTCAACCCGGGCTTGGTCGAGCGCACCCGCAAGATGGGCGACCGGCTGGCGTGGAGCATCATCCGCGCGCTGTCCTTCGGGGATCGCAAGGTGCCCCCGGCGGTCGTGGACCTGATGGCCGAGATGATCGGCGCCACCACCGTCGAGGTCGTCACCGACTTCCTCGAGACGATCAGCCTGCACGACCGCAAGAAGGCCCTCGCCGCGCTGAACACCTGCGAGGTGCTGGTGCTCAGCGGCGACGTCGACAAGCTCACGCCGTACTCCCCGCACGCGGAGGTTCTCGCCGGGGAGCTGCCGGACGCGACGCTGGTGAAGGTCGAGGGCGCCGGGCATCCGGTGATGCTCGAACGGCCCGGCCTGGTCACCGACCAGATCGTGTCCCTGCTGCGGCGTGCCACCGGGATGAAGTTCAAGAAGGGGACCGGGAGTTGAGCGCCGCGCTGAAGACCGTGGAACTGCCGCAGGAATCGGACACGCTGGAATTCGGCCGCCGGCTCGGCGAGGCGCTCCGAGCGGGCGATCTGCTGCTGCTCGACGGGCCGCTGGGCGCGGGCAAGACCGTCCTGACCCGCGGCATCGCGGCGGGCATGGGGGTGACCGGCAGGATCACCTCGCCGACGTTCGTCATCGCCCGCGTGCACCGGTCCGAGAGCGACGGGCCCGCGCTGGTGCACGTCGACGCCTACCGGTTGGGCGGCATCGACGAGATCGACGACCTGGACCTCGACACCGACCTCACCGACGCCGCGGTCGTCGTGGAGTGGGGCGAGGGCCTGGCCGACCAGCTCTCCGACACCCACCTGATGGTGCGCCTGCGTCGCCGCGAGGACGACGTCCGCGAACTCACCCTGGAGCCGCACGGCGAGAACTGGCCGGAGCGGCTGGGCGCGCTCACCGGGTGACGGAGTTCCTGGCCGGGTTCCCCGGTCTCCTCGCGCTCGTGATCGCCGGAGTCGTGCTGTTCGCCGAATCCGGTTTGCTGATCGGTGTTTTCCTGCCCGGTGCGGGAACGGTCCTGGCCCTGGGCTGGCTCGCCGGTCAGGGCGCGCTGCCGGTGTGGTCGGCCGCGCTGGTGGCGTCGCTGGCCACGATCGCCGGGTGCCAGCACGGTTTCCTGCGCGGCGCGCACCCGGGTGCGCTGAACCGGCGCCTGGTCGAGCGGGTCGGCGAGCAGCGCATGAAGCGCGTCGAGTCCGCTCTGGACGGACGAGCCGAGCCCACGGCCGCGCTCTCCCAGTGCTTCGCCGTCGTGCGCACCCTCGTGCCCCGGCTCGCCGGCCGGGCCGGGATGTCGCACCCGCGCTTCACCGCCTGCAACGTCCCGGTCGGCGCTGCCTGGGGCACCGGCCTGGCCCTGCTGGGCGCCTTCTCCGGCGAGGCCTACGCCAAGGTCCAGGCGGCGGCAGGACTCTTCGGCCTCCCCCTCCTGGCCCTGGCGGCAGCCGTGCTCGCCCTCGTCTGGTGGACCCGCCGCAGGAGGCGCGCCTCCGGCACCGGGGCCGAACCCGAGCGGGTGCGCCGCTGACGCGGTCTCACCCGGCACTACCGGATGAGCTGGACGGCCATCGTCACCACCTCAAGCCACTTGATCGGGAAGCGGCTTGAGGCGGCGCGGGGGTCAGTTGATCTTGCGGGTGTGGCCGGTCCAGTACTGGTCCCGGAGCTTGAACTTCTGCAGCTTGCCGGTGGCGGTGCGGGCGAGCGAGGTGCGGAACTCCACCGAGGTCGGGGCCTTGTAGCGGGCCAGGCGCTGCTTGCAGTGCTCGATGAGCTCCTGCTCGGTGGCCTGGCCCCCGTCGGTCAGCACGACGAGCGCCTTGATCGTCTCGCCCCACTTCTCGTCGGGCACGCCGATCACCGCGACCTCCTCGACCTCGGCGTGGCTGAACAGCACGTCCTCCACCTCGATCGAGGAGACGTTCTCACCACCGGTGATGATGACGTCCTTCTTGCGGTCAGAGATGGACAGGTAGCCGTCCTCGCCGATCGTGCCGCCGTCCCCGGTGCGGAACCAACCGCCCTGCAGCACCGCCGCGGTTTCCTCCGGCTGCTGCCAGTAGCCGCGCAGCACCACGTTCGAGCGGGCGAGCACCTCACCGGTGTTCGACGTCGACAGCCGCACGCCGAGCGCGGGAGCACCTGCGCGCACCAGCTTCTCGGCGCGCTGCGCCGGGGGCAGGTCGTCCCACTCCGAGCGGCTGCGGTTGATCGTGAGCAGCGGCGAGGTCTCGGTGAGCCCGTAGATCTGGATGAACTCCCAGCCCAGTTCGGACTGCACCCGCTCGACCGTCTTCGTCGGCGGCGGGGCACCCGCGACGATGATGCGCACCTTGTCCCGCCCCGGGATCTCGCCGTCCCAGTCCTCGGCGGCGGCGAGCACGGCGTTGACCACGGCGGGAGCCGCGCACATCACGGTCACGCCGTGCTGCTCGACCCGGCGCAGGATCTCCGCGCCGTCGACCTTGCGCAGCACGACCTGCTCGACGCCCATGCCGGTCATGCCGAACGGCATCCCCCAGCCGTTGGCGTGGAACATCGGCAGCGTGTGCAGGTAGACGTCCCGATCGGTGACCCCGGCGTGCAGCGCGAACGTGGTGGCGTTGATCCAGATGTTGCGGTGGGTGATCTCCACGCCCTTGGGCCGCGCAGTCGTGCCGCTGGTGTAGTTGATCGCGGCGATGGCGTTCTCGTCCGGCTCCCACGGTTCCGGCTCGGCGTCGAAGCGGTACAGCTGCGCGTCCGACTCGGAGCCGAGCACGAACTTGTGCTCGCACTCCACGCCCGCGAGGTGGTCGGTGAGCTCGGGGTCGATGAGCAGCACCTTCGCCTCGGAATGCTCGACGATGTAGGCGATTTCGTCGGCGGAGAGCCGGAAGTTCACCGGCACGATCACCCTGCCGGACCCGCACACGCCGAAGAACGAGGTCAGCAGCCGCGCGCTGTTGTGCGAGACGATCGCGACCCGCTCGCCCTGCGCGACGCCGAGCGCGTCCAGCCCGGCCGCCTGGGCGGCGGCCAGCTCGCCCATCCGACGATAGGTGACGGCGCCCCACGACTCGGCCGGCTGATCCGGCTCGTCGACGACGCCGGTGCGCTCGCCGTACGCGGTGACGGCCCTGTCGATGAAGTCACGAACCCCGAGCGGTACGAACATGCTGACTCCTGCGCCTTGAGGACTTGATCGCGAGTGCGCCGGACGGCGCGAAGGCCAGCAGCACCCCTGGTGAGAGCACTGCTGGTTCGCGTCGCCACCGACGCATGGCGTGTGCGTACCTCATCGTGGCCATGACCACAATCACCAGCGCGGTCCGATGCGCTCCTCAGGCGGTGGCGCTGAGCTCGGTGGAGAGGTCCTTCGCGAGGCGCTGCATGTGCGGGATGATCTCGTCGGTGGTGATCCGCGTCATCCGGCCCTCCGGGCCCGAGATGGAGATGCCCGCGCCGGCCGGGGCGCCCGGGACCGCCACCGCGTAGCAGCGGACGCCGACCTCCTGCTCCCCGTCGTCGATGGCGTAGCCCTGCTTGCGGATGCGGCCGAGCTCTTCGTGCATCGACTCGACGTCGACGATGGTGCGCTCGGTCTGCGGGTTCATCGCCGTGCGGGACAGCAGCTGGGTGACCTCGTCGGTGGGCATGTTCGCCATGACCGCCTTGCCGACCGCCGTGGCGTGGGCGTCGACGCGCCGCCCGACCTCCGTGAACATCCGCATCGAGTGCGGTGAGGGGACCTGCGCGACGTAGACGATCTGCGCGCCGTCGAGCACGGCCATGTTCGCCGATTCGCCGGTGACCTCGGTCAGCTCCGCCAGGTACGGCCGCGCCCAGGAGCCGAGCGCGCGGCTGGCGGTCTCGCCGAGCCGGATCAGCCGCGGCCCCAACGCGTATCGCCGCGAGGGCTGCTGCCGGGCGTATCCGCTGTTCACCAGGGTCCTGATGATGCGATGGATGGTCGGCAGGGGCAGTCCGGAACGCTCCGCGAGTTCGGACAGCGCGACCTCACCGCCGGCATCGGCCATCAGTTCCAGGAGCTCGAAGGTGCGGTCGACGGACTGCACCCCTCCGCCCTGGTTCGCCCGCCGTGGGCCAGTGGTCATCGCAGAACTCCCTCTCCCGGATCCAGTCGAAGTCTAGTTCGTGGTGCGTGCGCCAGCTCATGTTGCTTTCGACGCATAGTGGAAACTAACATCCACGATGCAGAATTTCATCTGGATGTTTTGTGCTTGTGACGGACCAGCTCGCGGGTGCGGGTCGGCTCGTCACGCGGCAAGGTGAGCCATCAGCCACCGTCTGAAATCCGGCAGCAGAAAGAGGTGGACGATTCATGTCCGAAACGGCAGGGGTGAAGGTCCTCGGCGGCGCCGTGGACCGCGGTGACGAGATCCTCACCGCCGAGGCACTGGAGTTCGTGGCCGGTCTGCAGCGCGCCTTCGGTGCGCGTCGCGACGAGCTGCTCGAGCGTCGCAAGACCCGTCGCGCGGAGGCCGCGAAGAACGGCCGCCTCGACTTCCTCGAGGAGACCAAGCACGTCCGCGAGGGTGACTGGCAGGTCTCCGCGCCGCCGGCCGACATCGCCGACCGCCGCGTGGAGATCACCGGCCCGACCGACCGCAAGATGGCCATCAACGCCGCCAACTCCGGCGCGAAGATCTGGCTGGCCGACCTGGAAGACGCCAACACCCCGCACTGGGACAACGTCGTCTCCGGCCAGGTCAACCTCTTCGACCTCGTCCGCAAGCAGATCGAGCTGCACATCCCGGGCGGCAAGTCCTACACGCTGCGCGACGACGTGAGCCACGCGGTGCCGCTGGTGCGCCCGCGCGGCTGGCACTTCGACGAGAAGCACATCGAGGTCGACGGGAAGCCGGTCGTGGCCGCGCTGGTCGACTTCGGCCTGCACTTCTTCCACAACGCGCGTGAGCTCATCAACCGCGGCAGCGGCCCGTACTTCTACCTGCCGAAGATGGAGAGCCACCTCGAGGCGCGCTTGTGGAACGAGGTGTTCACCCACGCGCAGAAGGAGCTGGGCATCCCGCACGGCTCGGTGCGCGCCACCGTGCTGATCGAGACCTACCCGGCCGCGTTCGAGATGGAGGAGATCCTCTACGAGCTGCGCGACCACTCCGCGGGTCTCAACGCCGGTCGCTGGGACTACCTGTTCAGCGTCATCAAGACCTTCCGCGACTCCGACAAGTACATCCTGCCGGACCGCAACGCGGTGACCATGACCGCGCCGTTCATGCGCGCCTACACCGAGCTGCTGGTGAGCACCTGCCACAAGCGCGGTGCCTTCGCCATCGGTGGCATGGCCGCGTTCATCCCGACCAAGGACGACTCCAACGCCGCGGCGATGGACAAGGTCCACGCCGACAAGAAGCGCGAGGCCGGCGACGGCTTCGACGGCTCCTGGGTCGCGCACCCGGGCCTGGTCCCGATCTGCTTCGAGGAGTTCGACGCGGTCCTCGGCGACAAGCCGAACCAGATCGAGCGCAAGCGCGAGGACGTCGAGGTCACCGCCGACCAGCTGCTGGCCGTCGGCGAGACCCCCGGTGACAAGACCATCGAGGGCCTGCGCGCCGCGGTCGACGTCGGCATCCGCTACATCGTGTCCTGGCTGGGCGGCAACGGCGCCGCGGCGATCCACAACCTGATGGAGGACGCCGCGACCGCCGAGATCTCGCGTTCGCAGATCTGGCAGTGGCTGCACAACAACGTGCAGCTGGCCGGCGGCCAGACGGTGACCCTGGAGCTCGTGCGGGAGATCCTGGCCGACACGGAGAAGGCGCTGCGCGCGGAGGCCGGTTTCCCGACCGAGAACCTCTCCAGCGCGGTGGAGCTGTTCGAGCAGGTGGCTGTGGCCGACGACTTCGTCGACTTCCTGACGCTGCCCGCTTACGAGCAGATCGACTGATACGTCATCGCGGGGGCGCCGGAATCACCGGCGCCCCCGTTGTGTCCATGTAGGAGGGTGCAAGTGGCTGAAACGTCGTTGGACTCCGCAGAAGTCGCCCGGCGGCTCGCGCGCTTATCAGCGGTCGACGAGCACATGGCTCGGACCTATCCGGGCGCTCGTCCCGATCTGCAACCGGTGCACACCTGCTACGTGCCCGCTGACCGCGTCGACGCGGGAGTGCTGCGGGACTGGGCGGAAGCCGCGGTGGCGGTGCTCGACGAGCACGCGGCCACGCCCTCCCGGCTCGCCGAGATCCTGGGCCTGGACGCGGAGATCGCGCAGGCCGTGCACCCGAGGGTCCGGGCGAAGCTGGCCGGTTCTCCCGTGCAGGACCTGCGGATCGACTTCGAGGACGGCTACCGCGCGAACGCCGAGGACGCCGACGCCGAGCGCACCGCTGCCGTCGTCGCCGACTGGCTGCGGGATGGCGTCGCACCGGCCAACTTCGGGCTGCGGGTCAAGTCCTACGACACGCCCGAGCTGCGCGAGCGCTCGGTGCGCACGCTCGACCTCTTCCTGACCGCGCTGCTGGCGCGCACCGGCAGCGTGCCGGACGGATTCGTGCTGACCTTCCCGAAGGTCGTCGACGTCGCGCAGGTCGAGGTGTTCGTCGAGATCCTCGGCCTGCTGGAGCAGCGCTTCGAGCTCGCCGAGGGCTCGTTGCGCTTCGAGATCCAGGTGGAGACCACGCAGTCCATCGTGGATTCCGACGGCCAGTTCGCGCTGCCGCGCTTCCTGCGCGCCGGGTCCGGCCGGGTCACCGGGCTGCACTTCGGGACCTACGATTACACGGCCTCCTGCGGGCTGACCGCTGCCAACCAGCACCTCGCGCACCGCGCGTGCGACTACGCCCGGCACGCGATGCAGGTGGCCGCCGCCGGTACCGGGGTGTTCCTCTCCGACGGCTCCACCAACGTGCTGCCGGTCGGCGACCGGGTCGTCAAGGGCTGGCAAACCCACTACGAACTGGTCCGGCGCTCGCTGGTGCACGGCTTCTACCAGGGCTGGGACCTGCACCCGGCGCAGCTCGTGACCCGCTACGCGGCCGTCTTCGCGGCCTTCCGCGACTCGGCCCCGGCAGAAGCGGCACGGCTGGCGGCCTACACCGGGTCGGGGTCCGCCGAGGTCCTCGACGAGCCCGCCACGGCACGCGCGCTGGCGGCCTCGTTCGTCCGGGCGCTCGACAACGGCGCCACCGACGCCGACGAGGTGAAGGCGATGACCGGACTCGCCGAGTCGGATCTCCGGGCACTGGGGCGCCTCTGACCCCCTCTCCTCCGTCCGCTCTTCGATGAACTGCACGACGCGCGGGGCAGCCTTCTCCACAGGCCGCCTCGCGCGTTGTTGACTGCGTCGACGACACCGTGAACTGTTTCGCCGATCCGGGCGTTGAGCTGTGGAGCGCTCGGATCGAGGGATCGCGGAGTCCTCGGAGGAGCGTCGGACGGCCCTGGCCGGCGCCCGCGCGGTTCGCCCGCCCGCATCACGCCAGGGACCTTCGACGAAGGGAACCGCTGTGCCCAGCACTCTGCTGTCAGGCTCCGCGACGCACGTCGGCGGCCGGAAGAACAACCAGGACTCCGTGCTGGTGTCCGAGGGGCTGTTCGCGGTCGCCGACGGGATCGGGGGGTTCGTCAACGGCGACGTCGCCAGCAGACTCGCCCTCGACACCCTGGAATCGGCGTTCGCGGACGACCGCACGGTCGCCGGTCTGCTCGACTCCACGCGCAAGGCGAACGAAGCGGTGTGGCTGAAGTCCCACGCCGACGGGACGTCCATGGGCACCACGCTGGTCGCGGTGGCGATGACCAGCGATGCCGGGACCGTCGCGGTCAACGTCGGCGATTCGCGGCTGTACCGGTTGCGCGACGACTCGCTGGAGCAGCTCACCCGCGATCACACCGTGCTCGCCGAGCTGCTGCGCAGCCGCGAGGTCAGCGACGCCGACGCGCGCAACCACCCGCACCGGCACGTGCTGACCCGGGCCGTGGGTGTGGGGCCGGAGGTCGAGATCGACCACCACGAGCTGTCCGCGGAACCGGGCGACCGCCTGCTGCTGTGCTCCGACGGCCTCTTCAACGCCAAGAGCGCCGAGGACATCGAGCGGCTGCTGGGCTCTGACGGCGATCCGCAGGACCTCTGCGACGGCCTGGTGGAGGCGGCGCTGGAGGCCGATGCCGACGACAACGTCACCGCCCTGGTCCTGGAGATCCGGTAGGGGAGTTCGCACGCGTTGTTGACCCTTCCCCGCGGTCAAGGCTCATGCTCGTGCCGTGAACGAGTTGTTGAGCATCGGGGAGTTCTCGGCGCGGTGCGGGTTGTCCGCGAAGATGCTGCGCTCCTACGCCGGGATCGGGCTTCTGGTGCCGGCCGCGGTCGACGCCTGGTCCGGCTACCGCTACTACTCGACCGGTCAGCTGCACCGAGCGCGCGTCATCGGCCTGCTGCGGCAGGCGGGTGTTGCGGTCGACGACATCGCGCGCTACTTCGCCGACCCGAGCGCTGAGCGGTGGGAGCGCTGGGACCGCGAGATCGTGGAGTCCTCCGACTCGCGCCGGAAAGCCCTGGCCGAGGCGCGCGCGGCCCTCCTCGCCGAAGTCTCCCCAGCACATCCGCCCAGGAAGGGGTTCGTCGTGACCAGCACGCTTCAGTCAGGAGCCACCACGCACACCGGTGGCCGGGAGAGGAACCAGGACGCCACGCTCGTCGCCGAGGGCTTGTTCGCGGTGGCCGACGGCATCGGCGGTTTCGTCAGCGGCGACGTCGCCAGCAGACTCGCCCTCGACACCTTGGAATCGGCGTTCGCGGCCGACCGCACGACCGCCGGTCTGCTGGAGGCGGCGCGGCGGGCGAACGAGGTGGTGTGGGAGAAGGCGAACGCCGACGGGACGTCCATGGGCACCACGGTGGTCGCGCTCGGGTTGACCGACGACGTGGGAGCGGTGGTGCTCCACGTGGGTGATTCCCGCCTGTACCGGCTGCGCGACGAGCGCCTGGAGCAGCTCACCCAGGACCACAACGTGCCCGCGGAACTGCTGCGCACGCACCAGGTCACCGACGAGGAAGCCCGGAATCACCCGCACCGGCACGTGCTGACCAGGGCGATCGGTGTCGGGCCGGAGGTCGAGGTGGATCACGCCGGGGCCTCGGTCAAGCCGGGCGACCGGCTGCTGCTGTGCACCGACGGGTTGTTCAACACCCAGAGCCCGGACGAGCTCAGGGACCTGCTGGCCTCCGGCAGCGACCCCCAGCGGACCTGCGACGACCTGGTCGAGGCGGCCCTCACCCGAGAAGCCGACGACAACGTCACCGCCCTCGTCCTCGACGTCCAGTAGGGCCCGAACCTCACCAGGTCCCAGTTTTAGTCCAAACTGAGCCATGATCATGTCCGAAATGTCGGCTCAGTTTGGACTAAAACTGGGACCTGCCCACCAGAGTCCCGACCGCGGCGAGCCTCCGCGGCCTTCGTCGCACCCTGCTCATCTGTTCTTGGGGCGGGTTTGGGGTGGAGCGGGGGCGGGGGTTGTGGGGGGAGACTGGGTGCGGTCGGTTTCTTGGAGGTTGTGGGATGGATCGGGATGTGCGCGAGAAGCTCAAGGAGCAGCTCGGGGATCACCAGATATTCGGGGAGCCCGTGCGGCAGGGGGACACGACGCTCGTCCCGGTCGGGGAGGTGCAGCTCGGCGGGGGTTGGGGCGGACCTCGCGGTGACGCGGGTGGTGGCGGCGGCGGAGTGCAAGCGCGAGCCATCGGCGCGTTCTCGATCGAGGTCGATGGTGCGGTCACCTGGCACCCGGCGGTGAACGTCAACCGGATCGTCTGGGGCGGTCAGCTCGCACTGGCGACCGCGCTGGTGGCCTTCGCCGTCGCGTTCCGCCGCCGTCGCTAGGTGCCGATCGACTGGGGATCCATCCCGGACCAGGCGACCAGCTCGGCGGAGAGCTCCGCGATCGTCGGCCGGGACTCGGGGGCCGGAGTCAGGCACTCGTCCACCGCGCGCGAGAGCGCCGCGGGCAGCCGCCGGTGCGTGCGCAGCGGTGCTGCTCGCTCGGTGCGCTGCGGGTAGTGGCGCCCGCCGCCGGCGGTGCGCTCCCGGTGGCAGGCGGAGGCCCACGGCGTGGTGCCCGACAGCGCCTCGTACAGCGTCACGCCCAGTCCCCAGACGTCGGCGGCGGGAGACATCCGCTCACCGTCGGCCTGCTCCGGAGCGAGGTAGTCGAAGGTGCCCGCCGAGCTCTTCTCCCCGATCCGGCACACCAGGCTCAGGTCCAGCAGGACCGCGCGACCACCGATCTCGACCACGTTGGACGGTTTGACGTCCAGGTGCGCCCAGCCGTGCCCGTGCAGGTACCGGAGCGCCGAGCACAGCTGGATCCCCAGCACCGCGGAGTCCAGCGGGCGAAGCCTCCCCATCTCGGCGATCAGGTAGCTGAGGGTGTGCCCGGGCAGCGTCTCGGTGATCAGCACCGGGCGTTCGGGTTCCGCGCTGCGCACGATCTCGTAACCGCGCAAGAGGTGCGGGTGGGTGAGCTGGGTCAGCAGCACGCCTTCGTTGCGCAGCCAGGCGATCGCGCGCTCGTCGGTCGCGCGTTCGGGCCGGATGGTCTTGGCGATGCAGCGGCAGGACCGCTGCTCGCTCCACACGTCGTAGACGTCGAGCCGGCTGCCGCGTCGAAGGTGGTCGACGACGAGGTAGCCGGGCGCGAGGGTGTCGCCGGCCGCCAGCGGAGCGCCGGGTGGTCCCCAGCCGCGCTCCGGTTCTCCGCTGCGGAACGACGAGGTCAAGGATTCGATCAGCACCGCTGCGTCAGCTGTGACTGCGGTGGCGACGGCGGTGGCCGCTGCTGCTGTCCCGCCTCCGGCGGTGGTCATCGCTGCTGTCGCGCCTGCGCCGGTGGTCGCTGCTGCTGTCGTGCTTGCGGCGGTGGTGGTCGCTGCTTCCGCGCGAATGGTGCTGCTTGGCCGGGGAAACCATCTGGAACAGCTTGGAAAGATCCACTGCGCACTCCCGAAAGTCCATGATCATTTGGTTGCTCGGCGGCAACCCATCGGACCATTCTTCCGTAGATCGAGTGGCCCATGCGACCAATTCCGAACGAAAAGACGCATGAAAGAACCGCGGCCGGTGATGGCGAGTGCCATCACCGGCCGCGGTGGGGAGAAGGAACTCAGCCCTGGAACGCGACAGCGGCCGCGGCGTCGACGATGCCGTAGCCGTAGATCGGGTTGTACAACCCGCGCGCGTTGACGATCGGGGTGCGAGCCGTGGAGATCAGCGCCTTCTCGACGCCCGCGGCATCACGTCCTTGCGCGCCCAGCAGCGCGGCGACCCCGGCGACCTGCGGGGCGGCCATCGACGTGCCGGCGAGCGCGTCGTAGTCAGCCTGCCCGCACTCCGGCTTGCCCATCCCGCGCGGCACGCTGGACCACACGTCTCCGTCGCACTCCCCGAGCGACGAGCCGCCAGGAGCGGACACGGCCCGCAGGTTCAGCTTGACCCCGAGGTTGGAGTACACCGCGTGCATCTCGTTGGCGTCGGTGGCCGCCACGCACAGCGCGCCCTGCTCCCAGGACGGGGTGTCGCACAGCGGCGCGGTCTCGTTGCCCGCCGAGGCCACCACGACGACGCCCTTCTCGCGGGCGTAGGCGATGGCCTCCTTGGTGGCCGACTGGATGCCGAGCAGCGTCAGGACCTGGATGCCGGGCTGGGCGCCGAGGCTCAGGTTGATGACGTTGGCGCCGTGATCGGCGGCGTAGCGCACACCCGCCCCGATCTCCTCGAACGTGCCGGAGCCGTTCTCCAGCGCCTTGATCGGCATGATCTTGGCGTCCGGCGCGACGCCGGCGATGCCGACGCCGTTGTTCGCGGCCGCGGCCGCGATTCCCGCGACGTGCGTGCCGTGCACGTCGCCTTCCTGGCCGACGCCGTCAGCGCCGGTCCAGTCCCCGTTCCCGCAGGGGCCGGGTGCTCCGCCGCAGGCGAAGGTGGCGCCGGGGACGAGCTTCCCGCTGAATTCGGGATGCCCGAGGTCGACGCCGGTGTCCACCACGGCGATGGTCTGCCCGGCACCGGTGCTGGAGGCCCAGGCCTCCGGTGCGTGCATCTGCTGCAAGCCCCACTGCTTCTCGGCCAGCGGGTCGCCGCCGGCGGCACCGGCACTCGCTTGCGTGGCCACCAGCGATAAGCCGACCAGGCTCGTGGTGATCAGGGTCCGCATCCGCATTGCGACTCCCAAGGGTTGGCGCGGCATTTGGCGGATCAACGATTCGGTCGACGAATAGTTTCACTCGCAAGCGGGATTGGGGCCGATCACCAGGAGGAGTTCCTTCGGCTGGAGCAATGTGGAAGGCGGGTATTCCATTTTGGTGACGAACGAAAAGCGGTCACGCATCCGCAATTACGACATCTGGGTTTTGCGCCGCTGGGAGAACAGGAGGTTCAGGAGGAGAGCGGCGATGCACCCGGTGCTGATGCCGGAGTCGAGAACGGTGCGCAGCGATTCCGGGAAGTGGTCGTAGAACGAAGGTGCCACGACCGGGATCAGGCCGATGCCGAGCGCTCCCGCGACGATCAGCGCGTTGTGCGGATCGCCGAGACCGGCGTTGCTCAGGGTGCGGATGCCGCTGGTGGCAACGGATCCGAACAGCACCAGCGCGGCTCCGCCGAGGACCGGCTGCGGCACCAGGGAGACGACCGCCCCGGCGATCGGGAACAGGCCGAGCAGCACCAGCACGCCGCCGCCGGTCGCCACGACGAAGCGGCTGCGCACGCCGGTCAGCGCGACCAGGCCGATGTTCTGCGCGAAGGCGCTGCAGGTGAAACCGCCGAAGAGGGCGGACAGGGCGCTACCGGCACCGTCGGCGCGCAGCCCCGCGGCGATGGTCTTCTCGTCGGCGGGCCGGTCCACGATCTCGCCGAGCGCGATCATGTCGGCGGTGCTCTCCATCATCGCCACCAGCATCACGATGCAGATGGACAGCGTGGCGGTGAGGCTGAAGGTGGGCGTCCCGAGCTGGAAGGGGATCGGGAGGTTGAACAGCGGGGCCGATTCGAAGGTCGAGGTGTCGATCAGGCCCATCGGCCAGGCGACCAGGCTGCCCGCGAGAAGTCCGATGAGCAGCGCGATCCGGTTCAGGAAGCCGGTGAGGAAGCGGTTGAACAGCAGCACCAGCACGAAGGTGAAGGCGCCGAGCGCGATCTTCTGCGGTGCCGCGTAGTCGGGTGCCGCGCTGTCCTGCCCGGCGATCCACTTGATCGCCACCGGCATCAGCGAGAGGCCGATCAGGGTGATCACGGTGCCGTTGACCACCGGCGGGAAGAACCGCACCAGCCGGGAGAAGTACGGCGCGGCGATGAACGCGAGGACTCCGGCGATGAGCACCGAGCCGTAGACGACGGACAGCGGGTTCTGCGATCCGCTCTGCTGGGCGACGATCGCGAGGATCGGCGCCACGGACCCGAACGTCACACCGTTGACGAACGGCATCCGGGCGCCGATCTTCCACACCCCCAGTGCTTGGAGCGCGGTGGCCAGGCCCGCGGTGAACAGGCTCGCGCCGATCAGCAAGGTCATCTGCAGCGGTGGGAGGCCGATGGCTTCCCCGACGATCAGCGGTGGTGCCACCACTCCCGCGTACATCGCGGCGACGTGCTGGATGCCGAAGGCGAGCATCCGGGCGGGAGGCAGCACTTCATCGCACGGGTGCGTCGTGCTGCCGGTGTCGGTTCTGGCCATGTGTTCGCTCCCCAAACCCGCTGGGTCGATGTCGTCACGTCACTATCGGCACGAGCTGTTCTTTCCTGGTTCTCGTTGTGTTGCAACAGAATGAAGATCCAAAGTGGACTTGTGGGCACGTTGGACCGGACGCCGCTTTCGCGAGCGCCTGTGGTGAGAGGGGAAGTTCTCAGAACTCCGCGGTGCTGTACCACGCCATCGGCGCTTCGGGCACGTCGTCGCGGCGGACGACTCCCTCGATCAGGCCGTAGGGGCGGTCGGCGGCGAAGAAGACCTCGTTGTCGTTCTCCAGCCCGAAGGGCTTGAGGTCGACGAGGAAGTGGTGCTTGTTCGGCAGCGAGAGGCGGACCTCGGCCACCTCGGGGTGCGCCTCCAGCGCGGCCTTGCCCATCGCGTGGAGGCTCTGCTGCAGCGCGAGGCTGTGCGTGGTGGCGAACGCCTCCAGCATCGTGGCGCGGACCGACTCGAAGCTCTTGGCCCAGTCCACGTCGGTGTGCAGGTAGCGCCAGCGCGCGGTGACCGCTGTGGACAGGATCCGGTCGGTGGTCTCCGGCAGCGTCGTGTACTCGTCCTTCGGGTACCCCCAGAACTCCGAGCCGGTCGACTTCAGCACCACCAGGTCCTTCAGGCCCGAGACCACGTGCGCCTGGTCGCCGTCGATGGTGACCGCGGTCGTGCGCTTCTCGTCGTGCGCGCGGGAGAACGAGTGGTCGTGGCCGGTGCCCTCGACGGGAATCCGCTGCCAGGCGTACTCGTCGATGAGCACGCGCGCCCCGGTGATGCCCTCGGCGGTGGAGACGAAGTGCCTGCCCAGCCGCAGCGCGAAGTCCTCGATCTCGCCGACCGGCTGCTCCTTGGCGAAGGCGTAGACGGTGTTCTTCTGCGTGTCGGTCGGCAGGCAGTTGCCGTTGTCGCCCGTCAGGTGCACCGCGTCGAGGTCGCCGCGCAGGGCGCTGCTGACGTTGAGGTCCTTGATGGAGTGCCGCGGTGTCGAGCGGTCCACGGTGACGAGGCGGACCTCGGCCTTGCCGTACTGGTTCGGGCCCATGGAGATGCCCATGATTCAGCTCCCTCGGTAGGTGGAGTAGGCGAACGGGCTCAGCAGCAGTGGAACGTGGTGGTGCTGCTCGGGATCGGCGATCCGGAAGGTGATCGACACCTGCGGGTAGAAGGTGGCGGTGCCTCGCCGGTCGAAGTACGCACCGGTGTCGAAGGTCAGCCGGTAGTCGCCCGCGTCGAGGCGGTCCGGGCCGAGGTCGCGGCAGCGGCCGTCGGCGTCGGTCAGGCCGGTCGCCGCGGGGTTCCCGTCCGCCAGGGGCTTGCCGTCGGCGGCCTCCAGCCGGACTGCGATGCCCGCTGCGGGAGCGCCCTGGGCGGCATCGAGGACGTGCGTGGTCACAGCGCTCATTCTTCGATCACTTTCGCCAGCCGCAGTGCGGCGATCTTGCGGAGTTCGGAGTCGACGATGCGCAGCTCGTCGGCGGGGTCGTTGTCCAGGCGGGAGCGCAGGATCTGCAGCAGCTCCTCGCCGCTGCGTCCGCTGGCGCACACCAGGTAGACGTGCCCGAAGCGGCGTTCGTACTCGATGTTGGCCTTCCGCAGCTCCTCGGCGAGGTCGTCGCCGACCCCGGCCTGCTCGCTGCGGGAGAAATCGGCGCTCCGGCCGGTTTCGGAGGTGCGTTCGCCGATGCGGGGGTGCGCGGCCAGCGCTTGGGAGATCTCGGCGTCGGTGAGGCCGGGGGCGGCCTCGGCCGCGGCCCGCTGCACGGACCCGTCATCGGCGAAGGGGCGCGCATCGGCGATGTCGGCGGCCCATCGGGTGATGTCCAGGCAGCTCAACAGCCTGTCGATGAGCTCGGCCCGAGGTGCGTCGTTGAGCCGTTGCGCACCGGTGGTGGTAGCCATGCGCTTCTCCGCTGAAGTGGTTCACATGCCGGCTCGATCGTCCCGAGAGAACTCGGGGACCGCAGTGCCGGTCCGGTGCGGAAAAAGCTACGACCACCCCGAGAGGGTGTCAACAGTTTGTTGAAAGAGCGAGGTCAGCGAGGCCGTGAAAGGTGAAGCGCTCAGCTCTGCTGCTGATCGCGGTTGAGGTAGTTGTAGACCGTGAAGCGGCTGACGCCGAGCGCCTTGGCGACGGTTTCGACGGACTTGCGCATGCCGAACGCCCCGCGCTCCTCCAGCAGCCGGACGGCCTTCTGCTTCTCCGGTCGCGGCAGGTCGGGCAGCTTCGCGCCGAGCTCGACCTCCACCTCGCGGATCAGCCGGTCCAGGGCGCTGGTGAGCTCCTGGCCCGGCACGCGCACGGCGACCGCCGGAGAGCCCTCCCAGTCCAGCACGATGTCGCCCGGCTCCTGCTGGTCGACGGGGACGGCTGTTGCCCCGATGCGTTCCAGCAGCGGGGCGATCGCGGTGGCCAGCGGATGCATCGTGACCAGCCTAGACCCGGTCGTCCTCGGCGGTGACCTGCAGGGTGATCCGGTTCGCCCCTGCCGCCAGCGCCTTGTCCAGCACCTCGGCGAGCGCGGGCAGCAGTCGTTCGCGGTCGGCGGTGATCGCCGTGCCCAGCGGGCCGAAGTCCGGTTCCAGATCGGCTGCCAGCAGGCAGTCCCGGGCGGCCAGCGCGTGCGCCGGTGGCTCGCCCTCGCCTTCGAACGGTTCCGTGGTGAACTCTGCGCGCAGCATCATGGACCGACCTCCTTGCTCGAGACGGTAGCGTTCGCTCGCAACCACGACCCAGACGGGAAGCCGATGATCACCGACCGGTTCGACGTCAACCTGTCGATCCTGTTCACCGAGCTCGATCTGCTGGAACGGCCGGCCGCGGCCAAGGCCGCCGGGTTCGACCGGGTGGAGTTCTGGTGGCCTTTCGCCTCCGCCACACCTGCCGAGGCCGAGGTCGAGAAGTTCGTCCGCGCCCTCGACGAAGCCGGGGTCTCGCTGGTCGGGCTGAACTTCTTCGGCGGTGACCTGGCCGCCGGTGAACGAGGTGTGCTGTCGGATCCGGACCGGTGCGGGGAGTTCGCGGCCAACATCGACGTGCTCTGCGAGATCGGCGAGCGGCTCGGCTGCCGCGCGTTCAACGCGCTCTACGGCAACCGCGTCGACGGCGTGGATCCGCGCCACCAGGACGAGGTCGCCACCGAGAGCCTGGTGCGCGCCGCCCGCGGCGTCGCCAGGATCGGCGGTACCGTGCTCGTCGAGCCCATCAGCGGGATCCCGACGCATCCGCTGCGGACCGCCGCCGACGGGCTCGCCGTGGTCGACCGGGTGCGCGAGGCCGGCGGTGTGGACGACATCCACCTGCTGCTCGACCTGTACCACCTGGTCACCAACGGCGATGAGCCGGACGTGGTGCTGGACGAACGCCCGGAGTCGATCGGGCACGTGCAGATCGCCGATTCCCCGGGGCGCGGCGAACCCGGCACCGGGTCGATCGACTTCGCGCACTACTTCGCCCGGCTCGACGAGGTCGGCTACACCGGCCACATCGGACTCGAATACAAACCCAGCGGCGCCAGTACCGAAGCCTTCGGCTGGATCTCGCGCTGAACCTAGGAGGCTGCAGTTGCCCGGTCCCGTTCTCATCGCACCGGACAAGTTCAAGGGCACCCTCACGGCACCGGAAGTCGCCGAGGCGGTCGCCGCCGGGTTGCGCGAGGCGCGCCCCGACGTCGAGCTCCGGTTGGCCCCCGTCGCCGACGGCGGTGACGGCACCGTGGAGGCCGCGCTGGCGGCCGGGTACGCCCGGATGACGGTTCCGGTGAGCGGCCCGACCGGATACCCGGTCGACACCGAGATCGCCTACGACGGTGAGACCGCCGTCGTCGAACTCGCTTCCGCGTCCGGCCTCGCGCTGCTGGACCCCGACGACCTCGACGCCCTCGGCGCCTCCAGCGACGGGACCGGCGAGGCTCTCCTCGCGGCCCTCAACACCGGCGTCCAGCGGATCGTGCTGGGCGTCGGCGGGAGCGCCTGCACCGACGGCGGCGCCGGACTGCTCAACGTGCTCGGCGTGCGGATCCTGGACGTGAACGGCAATCCGGTCGCGCCCGGTGGCGGCCCGCTGGCCAACGTCGGCGAGATCGACCTGTCCGGGCTGGACCCGAGGATCGCCGATGTCGAGCTGATCCTCGCGTCCGACGTGAACAACCCGCTCACCGGTCCGAACGGCGCGGCCCACGTCTACGGGCCGCAGAAGGGCGCGGACCCCGAGCAGGTGGAACTGCTCGACACCGCGCTGGGCAAGTACGCGCAGGCCATGAAGGCCGCGGGCGGACTGGACGTGGCCGACCATCCCGGTGCCGGAGCCGCGGGCGGAGTCGGTTTCGCCGCGCTGGCAGCGCTGGGCGCGACCATGCGGCCCGGCGTCGACGTCGTGCTGGACCTGGTCGAGTTCGACCGCCACCTCGAAGGCGCGGGACTGGTCATCACCGGGGAGGGCGCGCTCGACGAGCAGACCCTGCACGGCAAGGCCCCGGCGGGCGTCGCCGCACGGGCGATCGCGGCCGGCATCCCGGTCATCGCCATCGCGGGCCGCTGCGACCTCACGCCGGAACGGCTGGCCGAAGCGGGCATCGACGCCGCCCACGCGCTGCTCGACGTCGAACCCGACCCGCAGCGCTGCATGTCGGACCCCGACCCGATCCTGACCACCCTGGCCCGGACGCTGGCCGACGAACACCTCTGACCAGCGCGAAACGTCCCCCGCCCGAGCGGAAACCGGCGGGGGCGTTTTCGTCCTCACCGGGACGCACCGCACTTGGTGCAGCTGCTGCCGCCGCCTCCCTGCTTCGGGATCCAGGCGTGGGCGCCGCCGCTCGGGCACTGGTTCGCGGACGACTCACTCGTGGTGCGCCTCCCAGCACTCGTCCGCCGAGACCGCTTCCGCCCACAGGCGCATCCGGTCGTCACGTCGGCGGAAGTGGGCGTGGAGGGAGTGGCCCCTGCTGAGGACCGCCAGGTTCTCCCGCCGGTCGTGCTCGATGTGCCGGTCATCCCCGATGCGCCCGACGTTCCGGCCTTCGTCGTCGGCGGAGCCCAGGAGGTGGACGGTCACCGGGTGAGCGTGTTCACCGGTCATGGACGCCATCCACTCGCACACGGCCACGGGAGACGAGAGCACCGCGACGGGGGATCTCGACAACCGGGCGTCGCGGGTGCTGACCTCTTCGAGCGGAGCACCCGTCGAGATCTCGACGTAGGCGTGCCAGTGGACGTGGAGGTGCCGCCACCGGTCGGGGTCGTGCAGCATGGAAGCCCTTCGGGAGCAGGGGAACCCGCCCCGGTGCCGGGAGAGTGCCGGGGAGGACGGCACCAGGGCGGGAGATCGGGGTGATCGCGGTCAGCGCTCGGTGACCGCGGAGATCACGTCGCCGTCGATGGCGGTGGACCGGTCGATCTCCCCGCGCAAGGCGGCGGCGACCCGGTCGCACACCAGCACCAGCTCCTCGCGCTCGCGCCGGGTGCAGTGACCGGCCTCGACGTTGTCGACCGCGGCCGCGATCGACACGATGGCAGCTCGCATGATCATCGCGGTGTTCCTCATGGCCGGATCACCCTTGCGCGGGCGGTTTCTCGCGGCATCGGGGTCGCAGCCGCAGACGTGGTGATCGCGTAGCACGACGGGCAGGTCGGCCACAGCCAAGCGATGTCGCGGTCGTCGCCGACGCGATCGGCAGCCGCGTGCCGTCGACCGTCAGCTGGCGTCCAATGGATCGGATGTGCTGAGCGGTCCACGAATCCCCCATGATTCGGACGGACGAACAACATCAGGTGATGCATGCAGAGAAGATATTCTGCATGCAGAATCCTGGTCCATGCCCTGATCCGGTGGTACTGGGATCCCGTAAGAGTGTGCTTAGGATTGCTGCATGGTCAGCAGCAACGCCGACACCCCACGCGCGAGGGCGTTCGGCGCGCAACTCCGCGAAGTGCGGAAGGAACGCGGGCTCACCACTCGCAAGCTCGCTGAGCTCATCGGGCGCAACGACTCGCACATCTCGCGGTGGGAGAACGGCAGGCTGATCCCGTCCCCGGAGGACACCGCAACGGTTCTCGCCGTGCTCGGCGTCAGCGGCGCCGACCGCGAGCTCCTGCTCGAACTCGCCCGCGATGCGCTCGACCCGAACTGGATAGCGCCCGGGGTGGATCGGCAGCTTGCGGCGCTGACGGAGTACGAGCGGACCGCGAAGCGCATGACCAACGTCGAGCCGCTCATCATCCCGGGGCTGTTGCAGACTTACGACTACGCGCGGCACATCATGTCGGCGTTCGGCAACCCCAGGGGAGAAGCCGAGCAGCGCGCGACCCTGCGCGTGGGCAGGCAGCACGTGCTGACCGATTCCCCGCCGACGAACCTCGTGGCGATCATCGGCGAGTACGCGCTGCGCTACTCGGTCTGCCCGGACGACGTGATGCTCGCCCAGCTGGAGCACCTGCTGCGGAACTCCGAGCTCGACAGCGTCGAGATCCGCATCGTGCCGCTGGCGACCCCGACGCCCGCGATGCTGAACGGATCCTGGGCTCTTCTGGAATTCGACCGGGCGAAACCCGTTGTGCACCACGAGCACTTCCGCTCCTCGGCGACGATCACCGAGGGCAAGTCCGTCGAGAAGTACCAGGCATCGGTGGGCACGCTGTTGGAGGTGGCGATGAGTCCCGATGAGTCCCGAAAGCTCATCGCCGAGGTCATCGAGCGCGAGGAGAGAGTGACATGACAGCACCGCACGTCCCGGACGGGTGGCGGAAGTCCAGTTTCAGCGGCGGCCAGACGAACTGCGTCGAGGTGGCTCGGTTGGGTGAGGGTGTTGCTGTGCGCGACACCAAGAACCGGGGCCAGGGCTACTTCGCGACGGATGCGGCGCAGTGGTCGGCTTTCGTCGACGCCGTCAAGGCCGGCAGGTTCGGACGGCGCTGAGCGCCTGACGCGAGAGAGCCCCTGCTGCTGGTTCCAGCGGCAGGGGCTCGTCTTTCGGCTCAGTCGTGGTCCTCATCGGACTTCGAGGGGCGGAGGATCAGGGCCATAACCACGATCAGCAGGAGGACGATCACCGTGCCGCCGCCGAAGAGCAGCCACGTCGTGTAGCTCCCGCCGCTGGACTCGCCCGGCGGCGCGGGGGCGACGTTGAGGTAGTAGCCGCCCTCGGTGGTGTGCCCGTCGTCGAAGGTCGTCGTGTACTTCACCGTGTGCAGACCGGGTTTCAGCGGTTCCATGTGGACGGTCGCGTGGTTCGCGCTGACGTCCGGATCGCCCGAGACCTGGTCGGTTCCCGCGGGGTCCTTGACCTCGATGCGCGGTGGCTTCGACTCGTCCAGCGCCCCTGCGAAGTCCATCTCGATGCGGTCCACCCCGGCCTCGGCGGTTTCACCGGGCCCGGGGACGGCGATGTTGAGCCCGCTGTGCGCGAGCGCGGTGCCCGCGCCCAGCAGGACCAGCAGCGCGGTCATGACCGCACCGAGGGTGGTTCTCAGAGGTCGGCGCATGCGATTCGGTTGTCGGTGAACTCGGCCGGGTGCACCACCAGCGACTTGGCCGCCTCGGCGGGCTTGTCGTTCTCGGCCGTCATGAAGCCGCGACCGCTCGCGTCGGCGCTGAAGGCCAGGTGGATCTCGTTCGGCGGCATCTCGGGCCCTGCCGGGTCGAACTTCAAGTGGTCGCCGCCGGCTTCCTCCGCGCACGGCTTGGCGTGCACGTGGGCCATGTACTTCGAGTTCGGCGGCAGCCCGGTCATCTCCAGCGTGACGGTGGTGCCGCCCGGGTGGATCGCGAGCCACGCGGTGCCCGCGGCCTGGTCGGTGCCCGGCGGGCGGGTGGGCAGCAGCGCGAAGGCGTTGCTGCGCAGCTGAGCTCCCTGGACGTCCTTGGCCGCCGTGGCGTTCGGGTCGCCCATGTTCATCTCCATGCCGCCACCGGCCTGCGCGTCGCCGCCGTGCTGCATGTGCGTGCTGTGGTCCTGTGACGAATCCTCGCCGCCACAAGCGGAAAGAGCCGCGCAGGCGACGAGCCCGGCGGCGAACGCCTTGCGATGTGTCATGCCCTCATCAACTTCTTCTTCTCGGGTGTTCCTGTCCTGCTCGGCGGTGCCGGATGCGCACGCGGCCCGAACCTCGTGGGTGCGCCGCTCGCTCGCGGGTCCGAGGCAGGGGTGCGAGCGGGGTGGCCGGGCGCGAGGCCCGGCCACCGGGCTCACATGTTCTCGGCGGCCTGCTTGATGGCCTGCCGGATGCGGCCGTAGGTGCCGCAGCGGCAGACGTTCTCGATCTTGTCGATGTCCGCGTCGGTGGGCTCGCTGGTCTCGTTGAGCAGCGCGACGGCGGTCATGATCTGGCCGGGCTGGCAGAAGCCGCACTGCGCGACGTCGCGGTCCAGCCACGCCTGCTGCACCGGGTGCAGCTCGTCGCCGTCGGCCAGGCCCTCGATCGTGGTGATCTCGGTGCCGTCGGCGTCCTCGGCCGTGACCTGGCAGGTCTGGACCTCTTCGTCGTCCTGCAGGCAGGTGCAGGCCCGGCACACGCCGACCCCGCAGCCGTACTTGGGACCGGTGATGCGCAGCTCGTCGCGCAGCACCCACAGCAGTGGCATCTCCGCGGGGACGTCGACCTCGACGTCCTTGCCGTTGACGGTGAACTCGTACTTGGGCATGTCGTTCGGGGACTCCTTAGCGGAAAGCTCTCTTCAGGCCGGAATCAGTAGTTGACCGGGAAGCTGCGCGGCTTGGTGCCGGTCGCCCGCGCGTAGGCGGTCGCGACCGCGCCCGCGCACACCGGAACGCCCAGTTCGCCCACGCCGCCCGGCTCGTCGGTGGTGGCGGGCAGGACGTGGATCTGCAGCTCCGGCGGGGTGTGGCGCTGACGCGCCCACATGAAGTCGCCGTAGCTGCCCTCGCGCACCGCGCCGTTGTCGATGTGGATGCCGGCCTGCAGCACCGTGGAGATGGCGTCGGTCAGACCGCCCATCATCTGGGCCTCGATGCCGCGCGGGTTCAGCGGCAGACCCGCGTCGACGACGATCACGGCCTTGGTGACCCGCGGCTTCTTCGGGTCAACGGCGTTGATCTCGACCAGGCAGGCCGCGACCGACTTGAACTCCTCGTGCATCGAGATGCCCTGGGCGTGGCCCTGGGGCATCGAACGGCCCCACTTGCCTTCCTTCATGACCCGCTGCAGCACGGTCTTGGCACGCTCGGTCTTGGCGTTCTCCAGCCGGAACTCCGCCGGGTCGGAACCGGCCTTCTCCGCGATCTCGTTGACGACCAGGTCCTCCGCGGTGCGGAAGGTCGCCGAGTGCACCGAGCGCCAGCTGCCGGTGTGCACGCCCTCCAGCGACAGGTCGTTCAGCGAGATCGTGGTCGTGCCGAACTCGTAGGGCACCGACTGGGTCAGGTTGAAGTACAGCTGCGCGGCCGGGAGCTTGCCGATGCCCGACTCGACGGCGGTCGAGGTGATGAGGTCACCGATGCCGTGGTTGAAGTCGGTCGCGACGCTGGCCATCTTGTGGGTCCAGGACCGGACCTTGCCGCTGCGGTAGGACGCCTTGATGCGGTGGTGCGAGGCGGGCCGCATCCGGCCGTGCCGGGTGTCGTCGTTGCGGGTCCACATCAGCTTGACCGGCTTGCCGATGGCCTGGGAGACCTCGGCGGCCTCGATCGCCGCGTCGTGGAACAGGTGCCTGCCGAACGAACCTCCGGCACGGGTGACGTGCACCTTGACGTCGAGAACGCCGATCTTCGCCGCGATGTCCTTCTGCGCCACCTGCGGAGACTGCGCGGGGACCCACACCTCGGCGCTGCCGTCCTTGACGTCGGCGACGGCGTAGTTGACCTCCATCGGCGCGTGGCTGACGAAGGCGAAGTCGAAGCCCTCGTCGATCTCGTCGCCGTCGTCGTCGGAGATCGAGTCGTCGAGGCTGCCCGCCATGCCGGCCAGCTCCTCCTGGATGTCCGCGGAGGACTTGTCGGTGATCGGGCCGTCCTTCCAGGTCACCTTGAGCTGCTTGGCCAGCTCCATGGCCTGCCAGGTGTACTCGGCGCACACCGCGACACCGCTGGAGATCTCGGCGGTGCCCTTGAAGCCCGACTTGCCGCGGATCGCGGAGTCGTCGTAGGACGCCACCTCACCACGCAGTGACGGGGGACGGACCACGACGGCCACGACCGAGTTCGGGATCTTCAGGTCCGAGACGTAGCGGGCCTTGCCGGTGACGATGTCGGTCGCGTCGGCGCGGGTGTGGCCCTTGCCGAGGACCTTGAAGTCCTTCGAGTCCTTCGGGGTGGCCGGGACCGACGGCGCGAGCACCTTGGCGGCGTCCTTGGCCAGCTCGGCGAAGGTGGCCTTGCGGCCGCCGGGGCCGACCACTCCGGTTCCCTGCGTGACGAGGCCGTTCGCCGAGACGCCCCACTTCTTGGCGGCGGCGGTCACCAGCCGGGAGCGCGCGGTGGCGGCCATCTGGCGCAGCGGCTTCCAGAACGTGCGCACCGACGAGGAGGCGGCGGTGAACTGGTTGAACAGCAGCTCGGGCCGGGCGTCGGACAGCTCCACCATGATGTCCTGGGTGCGCGCGCCGAGCTCCTCGGCCAGCATCATCACGACGGCGGTGTTGAGGCCCTGCCCGGACTCGAGGCGCGGGAGCTCGAAGCGGACCTTGTTGTCCGCGGTGAACTCCAGCTTCATCAGCGCCATGGTCGGCGCGCTGGCGATCTCCATGATGTCGCCGAAGTCCATCAGCCCCGAGACGGGCGGGAGCGGCAGCTGACCGGCGACCGGGGTGGCAGCGGCGGCGGCTTCACCCTCCATCACGTACTTGCCCGCGACCGTCAGCATCGGGGCCGCCGCGACGTAGGTGAGGAAGCGGCGGCGGCGGGTACCGGTCGCCGACGAGCTCGCCTCGTGGTCGGTGGTGGGGGGAACCATCCAAACTCCTCTCGCGCGCCGGCACTGGAATGGCCCGACCGGGACCATTCACCGAGCGGAAAAGACGTGCCGACGTACTTCAACGGGCCAGGCAGGACTTGTCCGACTTCAGAGCCGTGGCTAACCCCGCGCGATGCGGGCGGTGCGCATCGCGTTATCGAAAATTCATTTCCGGTGGCCAAGAGTGATCAAAATGCGACATATGGCCGCCAATGTCACTTCGAGTGACCGAGAAGCTTTTCGAAGATAACTTTCCGGGGCTGTGCCGACTTCCTCTGGGGTCGGGGGAAATGGTGCATGAAAAGTCGGTGAGACCGGTTTTCCCGGCCAACGTCGCGAGAGCCTACCTGAAGGTTAAGAAGCCTCTGAATCACCCTATGGGAAGCGTTTGAACTAGGCCGAACGGAGCAATTCGTTGCGAAGTGGAACCCTTTTTGGCCGGATGGCCGATCAATCGGAACCGGTTCAGAGCCACCGGAGTTGCCCAGGCTGTTCGGCGGTAGTTCGAAGATCGTCGGGATAACTGGCAATGCAATTCAGCATTGCCCGGCACGTCTGCTAATCTTCCCGCGCATCCTGCCCGACCAGCGTATATAACAATTGTGTCGATAGCTCCCGAAAGCGCGTTGACCATGGATGAGCGCAGTCCTAGGCTGCGTCGTCATCTGATGGGTCGATGCGCCCTGAATTTCTCAGCGTGCCCGCAGGCCCGGCCGTTTCGAGGCGCACCGGGTCGGCGCCGGTTCTTCCCGCTGCGGCCAACCAACGGAGAAGGTTTGAGACGAGGTCCATGTCAACGCTGAAACGCCTCTTCGCCTCCGGCACGATCCAGCGGCGACTGCTGGCCATCGCACTCGTCCCGAGTGTCGCGGCCCTGCTCGTCGGCGTGGGCTTGTCCGGATACCTGATTTTCCAGGGCCTTGGCGTGCAGAACTACGTCGGCAGACTCGCCGACGCCAAGGACCCCTCGGCCCGCTTCGTCGCGAACCTGCAGGACGAGCGCCAGCTCTCCCTGGTCTACCTCAGCAACCGCAACGAGCGCCGCAACCTCGACGAGATCCGGAAGAAGTTCGACGCCTCGCTGGTCGAGATGGACGGCGTCGCCGAGGAGTTCGCCGATTCCGTGCCCACTGACGCGCGCGGCAACTTCGACGAGTTCCGCTCGCAGCTGGCCGCCGTCAAGGAGGTCCGCAAGCAGGTCGACGGCGGGCCGGGCGAGATGGACGCCGTCTACAAGTTCTACAACGGGCTCTTCGACGCCTACAACATGAGCCTGCGGACCTACGTCCGGTACGCGCCGGACGCCCAGGTCTCCTACGAGAGCTCGGTGTCCGCCGACCTCATGGACGCCGCCGACGCCATGGCCCGCGGTCACGCGCTCGCTCTGGGGCGCACGTCGGTCGGCATGACCCCGGCGCAGTACCACGAGTACGCGCACCAGATCGGCGCCTTCCACGACAACCTGAACTCGCTGACCCCGCGCATGACGCCGGTCGAGCAGCAGACCTACAAGGACCTGCAGAAGGGCTCGTCGTGGACCCGAGTCGACGCGGTCCAGGACGCGATGGAGGTCGCCGGTGGTCAGGCCGCGGCCGGGCAGGTCATCAAGGTCCCCGTCAGCACGACCGACTGGATCGACTCCACCCACGACCTCGCGGGTGAGCTCAACGCGCTGTCGAGCTCGCACTACCAGTACGCGTTGCAGCTCGGTGGCGTCGTCGCCGGCGAGACGCTGCTGACCTCGGGGATCACCGGCGCGATCATCGTGCTCGTCGTCCTGATCGTCTTCCTGATCGCGCTGCGGCTGTCGAACCTGCTGGTGCGACGCCTGAACAAGCTGCGCAGCCAGACGCTGGCGCTGGCCGAGCAGGAGATGCCGTCGGTCGTGGCGCGACTGCGCAACGGGAAGCAGGTCGACGTCGAGCGCGAGGTCTCCTGGCTGCGCTTCGGCAACGACGAGATCGGTGAGGTCGCCAACGCCTTCAACGAGGCGCAGCGCACCGCCATCCGCGCGACCGTCGCCGAGTCCGAGACTCGGCTGGGCGTCCGCTCGGTGTTCCTCAACATCGCGCACCGGAGCCAGGTCATGGTCCACCGCCAGCTGCAGGTGCTGGACAAGGCCGAGCGCAAGCTGGAGGACCCGGACCAGCTGGAGCTGCTGTTCCAGCTCGACCACCTGGCGACCCAGTCCCGCCGCAACGCCGAGAACCTGATCATCCTCGGTGGTCAGCGTCCTGGCAGGCAGTGGCGAAACCCCGTCCTGCTGCACGACGTCGTGCAGGGCGCCGTCGCCGAGACCGAGCTCTACGCGCGGGTCGAGATCCAGCAGCTGCCCGAGATCTCGGTGCAGGGCCGCGCGGTCGCCGACCTCGTCCACCTGCTCGCCGAGCTGGTGGACAACGCGACGTCGTTCTCGCCGCCGGAGTCGCACGTCGAGGTGCGCGGAAACGTGGTCGGCAAGGGCATCATCGTCGAGATCGAGGACCAGGGAATCGGTCTGGAGCCGGAGAAGCTCGAAGAGCTCAACCAGTTGCTCTCCAGCCCGCCCGACTTCTCGGTGATGGCGCTGACCGAAGAGGCCCGGATGGGTCTGTTCGTGGTCGCTCAGCTGGCAGGCAGGCACGGCATCAAGGTCACCCTGCGCGACTCCGCCTACGGCGGGATCCGCGCGGTGGCCCTGATCCCGAACCACATCGTCGCCGAGCGCGGCCCGCAGACGGAGCGCCAGGACCGCGTCGAGCAGAGCGGACCGCAGGCCGCCGTTCCGGCCGCCGAGCCCGAGACCCGGCCGAAGATCCCGCGCAAGCGCTGGATGGAGGGCCGGCTCGACCCCGACGTCGCGCCGGACCCGATCGGGCCGGACAGCCCGATCACACCGCACAACCCGGTCAGCCAGGACAGCGCGACCCAGCGCTGGACCCACCCCGGGGTGAACGGATCCGGCCCGTCGACCGGCGAGATCAGCGCGCAGCAGCCGCGCCCGGCAGAGCAGCGCCGTCCGGCGCCGCAGCAGCGTCCGCCGGAACCGCCGCGTCAGCCCGCTCCCCGGGTCAACGAGCAGCGTCCAGAACAGCGTCCCGAGCAGCAGCGTCCGGGGACGGGACGGCGGATCACGCCCGAGGCCCCGGCGAACATGCCGGGCCTGTCGTCGAACATGCCCAACGCGTCTGGTGAAATCCACCCGGCGGAGGGCGTCGTGAACGGAACCAACGGCTCTGGTCCGCCGAAGAGCGGTACCACTGCGGGAGTTTCGGTGAGCGCGTCGGCCAACGGTTCGGCGGACAAACCGCCGCTCCCGCAGCGCAGGCGGGGCCAGAAGGCCAACCTCGCGGCACCGCTGCGCGCGCAGATCGACCAGGGTCAGAAGCCCGAGGCCGCACCGCAGCAGCCCGCTCCCAGCAGCGGCCCGCCGCGGACGCCCGACCGGTTCCGCAACAGCATGAACGCCTTCCAGACAGGCACCAAGCGAGCGCGCATCAACGACGGGAACGACGAGGCTGCGCGGCCAGGAGGAAACGAGGCATGACGCTGAAGGCTTATAGCAAGGAAGTTGACTGGCTGCTCAACGATCTCGTGCAGCGGCTGGCCGGCGCGGACAAGGCCGCGTTGCTGTCCTCCGACGGTCTGCTGCTGGGCAAGACCCCGCAGCTGGGCCAGGCCGACGCGGAGCACCTGGCTGCGGTGGCCTCCGGCTTCCAGAGCCTGTCGAAGGGCGCGGCGCTGCAGTTCGACGGCGGCGAGGTCTACCAGACCGTCGTGGAGATGGCGAACTGCTTCTTGATGGTCACCGCGGCCAGCGAAGGCGCCTGCCTCGCGCTGATCGCCGCGGCGGACGCCGATCTCGGGATGATCGCCTTCGAGGCGAACCGCATGGTCACCCGCGTCGGCAACTACCTGAGCTCGGCCCCCCGTGCCGCCGGTTCCCCCGTTGATGTGTGAGCGCGATGTCCGGCGGGCGAGGATGGTTCGACGAGGACGCGGGACCGGTGGTGCGGCCGTACGCCCTGACCAAGGGGCGTACGCGGGCCACGAGCTACGAGCTCGACCTCATCACGCTCGTCGTGGCGCGCCAGCCGTTGCCGCCGAACGCGCGTGCGCTTTCACCCAACTACCAGCGCGTTCTGTCGGCGTGCGGATATCCGGTCTCGGTCGCCGAGGTCGCTGCGCGGGCCGATCTTCCGCTGGGCGTGGTGAAGATTCTGATCAGTGACTTGATCGAGCGGGACTACGTGGTCTTCGGACCGGATTCGTCGCCGACGGCCGGGCCGAGTCTCGACATGATGCAGAAGGTGCTGGATGGAATCCGCAAACTCTGAACAAGCCAGCCTCAACGCGGTCGCGGCGAAGATCCTCATCGCGGGTGGTTTCGGTGTCGGCAAGACGACCCTGGTGGGGTCGGTCAGCGAGATCGTGCCGCTGCGGACCGAGGAGACGCTGACCGAGGCCAGCACCGGGGTCGACGACCTGACCGGTGTTGAGCGCAAGACCACCACCACGGTGGCCTTCGACTTCGGCCGCATCACGATCAGCTCCGACCTGATCCTCTACCTGTTCGGAACGCCGGGCCAGGAGCGCTTCTGGTTCATGTGGAACGAACTGGCCAACGGGGCGCTCGGGGCGATCGTGCTGGCCGACACCCGGCGGCTGGACACCTGCTTCGCGGCGATCGACTACTTCGAGGGTCGCGGGCTGCCGTTCATCATCGGCGTGAACTGCTTCAACGGAACCCAGATCTACGATCCCGAAGAGGTCCGGCGCGCGCTGGACATCGACGAGAACGTGCCGATCATGCTGTGCGACGCGCGGCAGCGGGACTCCAACAAGCAGTTGCTGACGACCTTGATGGAGCACGTCATGGCCGTCACCCGCGCCAAGCAGCAGCACGCGATGCGCTGATCCGCCCCCCGTGCGGCAGGCCCCCGGCATGAGTCCGGGGGCCGCCGCGCATCCGGGGTCCGGTCCCGGGACCACCTCCCGGGCCGCCGGTCCGCCTCGGACCCGACGACCGCCCGTGACCAGCGCTGACGTACGCTGGATAGCTGTGCTCGTCATTGCGCTGGACACCTCGACGCCTGCGGTCACGGCAGGGCTGGTCGCCTTCGACGACGACCGCCCGCGGGTTCTCGCCGAGCGCGTCACGATCAACCCGCGCGCCCACGGCGAACTGCTGATGCCGCACCTGGTCGACGTCATGGAGGAAGCCGGTCGAGGCTTCGCCGACGTCGAGGCGATCGTCGCCGGCATCGGGCCGGGTCCGTTCACCGGTCTGCGAGTCGGCCTGGCCACCGCCGCCGCCCTCGGGCAGGCCTGCGACGTGGCCGTGCACCCGGTCTGCGGCCTCGACGCCATCGCCGCCGCTGCCGGGGTGAGCGGACCGCTGCTGGTCGCCACCGACGCGCGCCGCAAGGAGGCCTACTGGGCCGCCTACGACGGCGCGACCCGCGTCGACGGTCCGCACGTGGCCCGCCCCGCCGACGTGCCCGTGGACGGGTACCGGGTCGCCGCGGGCGAGCTCGCCGACGCCGTCGGCCTCGACGCGGTCGAACCGCGGTTCCCCACGCCCGCCGGCCTGGTCTCCGCCGCCGACCTCGACGCCGAGCCCGGGCCGCTGGTCCCGCTCTACCTGCGGCGGCCGGACGCGGAGGAGCCCGGGAAGCGGAAGTCGGTGCTCACCAGGTGAGCGAGCCGAGCACCGAGGTCGAGATCCTCAAGCTGCGACGGGTCGACCTGCGCCGCTGCGCGCAGCTGGAGCAGGTGCTGTTCGCCGACGACGACCCGTGGTCGCAGTCGGCGTTCTCCTCCGAGCTGGACCAGGGCCACCACTACGTCGGCGCCTACCTGGGCGAGCGGTTGATCGGCTACGCGGGACTGGCGGTCAACGGCCGCCCGCCGCACGTGGAGGCCGAGGTGCACACCATCGGCGTCGACCCCGACCACCAGGGGCGCGGGGCGGGCAAGGCGCTGCTGCGCGCGCTGCTGACCCGTGCCGACGAGCGCCGGGCGACGACCTTCCTGGAGGTGCGCACCGACAACGAACCGGCCATCGCGATGTACCGCGACCACGGCTTCGAGATCGTCGGACTCCGCCCGCGCTACTACCAGCCTTCCGGGGCCGATGCCCACACCATGCGACGTGAAGCGCCGAAGGAGGCGTCATGAGCGGCACTGTTGCTCCCGGTTCTCAGGCTCCGAGCGACCGGATCGTCCTGGGGATCGAGAGTTCCTGCGACGAAACGGGTGTCGGACTGGTCCGGCTCTCCGCTGACGGCGGTGTCGAGCTGCTGGCCGACGCCGTGGCGTCCAGCGTGGACGAGCACGCTCGGTTCGGCGGTGTCGTTCCCGAGATCGCCAGCCGCGCGCACCTGACCGCGATGGCTCCGACGATGCGCCGCGCGCTGGACGAATCAGGGCTCGCTCTGTCCGATGTGGACGCCATCGCGGTCACCGCGGGGCCGGGTCTGGCCGGTGCGCTGATGGTCGGCGTCGCCTCCGCCAAGGCCTACGCGACCGCGCTGGACGTGCCGCTGTTCGGCGTCAACCACCTGGGCGGGCACGTCGCCGTGGACACCCTGGAGCACGGCGCGCTGCCGGAACGCTGCCTGGCGCTGCTGGTTTCCGGCGGGCACAGCCAGCTGCTGCTGGTGGAAGGCGTCGGCGAGAAGATCACCGAGGTCGGCAGCACCATCGACGACGCCGCGGGCGAGGCCTACGACAAGGTGGCCCGCCTCCTCGACCTGCCCTACCCGGGCGGCCCGCCGATCGACGCGCAGGCCAAGCTCGGCAACCCGAAGGCCATCGCGTTCCCGAGGGGTCTCACCGGCCCGCGCGACGCCAAGTACGACTTCTCCTTCTCCGGCCTCAAGACCGCCGTCGCCCGCTGGGTCGAGACCGAGCAGCGCGCGGGCCGGGAGATCTCGGTGCCGGACGTGTGCGCTTCGTTCCAGGAGGCCGTCGCCGACGTGCTCACCGCCAAGGCGGTGCGCGCCGCGCAGGACCACGACCTCGACACGCTGGTGATCTCCGGTGGTGTGGCGGCGAATTCTCGGTTGTCGGAGCTCGCGCGCGAGCGCTGCGCCGCCGCGGGGATCACGCTGCGCGTGCCGCGTCCGCGGCTGTGCACCGACGACGGCGCGATGATCGCCGCGCTCGGAGCCCACGTGCTGCACGCCGGTGCCAAGCCGTCGCCGCTGGACATGCCGGCGAACCCGGGGCTGCCGGTGCACGCCATCGTCGTGCGGTGACGATCAGCGCGGCAACCAGAAGGCCTTGATGGTCGCGAGGTGCTCGCGGCGGGTGGCCCGCGCGTTGACCCGCCGCAGGCCTTCCGCCGCCGCGTCGTGCCCGACGCCGTAGGCGTCGATCCCGAGCCGCCGGGCCAGAGCGATCGACCGGCGCAGGTGGAACCGCGTGGTCACCACGGTCAGGGAGCCGTGCTCCTCGGCGGCCCTCCGGCAGGACGAGTAGGTGTCCACACCGGACTCGTCCAGCACCAGCGACTCCTGCGGAATGTCCTGCGAGAGCAGGTAGTTCGCCATCGTCACGGGCTCGCTGTGCCCCCGGGACTCGGGCGACCCGCTGACGATGATCCGCCGGACCTTGCCCGCCCGGAACAGGTCCCGGGCGACGTCCAACCGGCCCTGCAGGATCCGGCTCGGGGCTCCGTCCCAGCGGACCCCGGCTCCCAGCACGAGGGCGACGTCGTTCGCGGGAACGTCCTCGACACCCCGAACCCGCCCGGCGCTGCGCCCTTGCGCCCACAACAACGGGATCACCAGGAATCCGGCCAGCACGCCGAGGAACACCCACACCACACGCACGCCGCCAGTCTGCCACTGCCCCTCACCCGGCCGCACACGACGACCGCGTTCCGGCACGCGCGAAACCGCAGGAATCGCACCTGCGATTCCTGCGGTTCTCCGGCGGGGTCCGGCTCAGGCGGGGTTGAGGGCGGGGTTGCCGTCCTCGATGACGAAGGACTTCGCGGTCGAGGCGGCGGCGTCCTTTTCGGACACCTTCGACAGGACCCGGTAGTCGGCCGTCAGCTGCGTGCCGGTGAACTTCGTCCGCACGTAGCCCCTGCGGTCGGCGTAGAACTTCACGTGCGGGTTCTCCGACAGGACGTCGTCGTTGGTGTCGTCGCTGCCGTCGCCACCGCTGGTGACCGACGTGGTGACCAGCTCGGTCCCGACCGCGCGCGAGTCGGGGTCGTCGTGGGTGCGCTTGATCTCCGCGGCCCAGTGCCGGTGGACGTCACCGGTCAGCACGACGCCGTTGCGGACCTTGCTGTCGGCCATGGCGTCGGCGATGCGGTCGCGGTTGGCGACGTAGCCGTCCCAGGCGTCCATGTTGTAGCCCTCCTCCGAACCCGGAGTCAGGTCCAGCTTGGAGAAGACCACCTGCTGGCCGAGCACGTCCCAGCGCGCGGAGGTGTTGTTGAAGCCGTCGATGATCCACTGCTCCTGCTCGGCACCGGTCAGCGAGCGCTTCGGGTCCTCGCGGTCGTCGCAGCCGGACTGCACGCCGTCGCCGCACACCTGGTTGCTGCGGTACTGCCGGGTGTCGAGCATGTGGAAGTTCACCAGCGAGCCCCACGAGAGCCGCCGGTAGAGCTGCAGGTCGATCCCGTCGGGCTTGGATCCCGACCGCAGCGGCATGTTCTCGTAGTACGCCTGGAACGCCGCCTTGCGCCGGTCGAGGAAGTCGTCGTCGGGCTTCTCCGGGGTCTCGTCCGCCCAGTTGTTCTCGGTCTCGTGGTCGTCCCAGACCACGACCCACGGCGCCGTCGCGTGCGCGAGCTGCAGGTCGGGGTCGGTCTTGTACTGCGCGTGCCGCTGCCGGTAGTTGGCCAGCGTGCGGGTTTCCGGTCCGAGGACCTTCCGGACGTCGTCGTCGGCCGCTGCGTACTCGTACTGGTAGTCGCCGAGGTGCAGGATCAGGTGCGGTTCGTCCTCGGCCATCCGCTTGTAGGCGGTGAAGTAGCCCGTGCCGTAGTGCGCGCACGAGGCGAAGCACATGGTCAGCTCGCTGAGCGAGCCGGCCGCGGGTGCGGTGCGGGTCCGGCCGACCGGGGAGATCGCGTCCTGCGCCTTGAAGCGGTAGAAGTACTCGGCGCCGGGCCGGAGCCCTTCGAGCTCGACGTGGACGCTGTGCCCCAGATCAGGTGCGGCCTGCGCTTCGCCGGACTGCACGACGTCGCTGAACTTCTCGTCCGTGGCGACCTCCCACTGCACCGGGACGACCTTGTCGGGCATGCCGCCCAGGCCGTCGTCGTTGGAGGGGTCGGTGGCCAGGCGGGTCCAGAGCACCACGCCGTCCGGCAGCGGGTCGCCCGAGGCGACGCCGAGGGTGAAGGGGTCGGCCAGCTTGCGGAGGCCTGCGCCGGGCATCGCCAGCGCGTTGGCCACGGCTGATCCACCCAGCGCGGTCGCGCCGAGGGCAGCGGCGCCGCCCAGCAGCACGGCGCGCCGGGTGAACCGGCCGGGTAACGGAACGTGGGAATCGGACATCTCAAGCCCTCCAGGTCTCCTGCGGACGCATCCGCAGATCGACGGTGTCGTCCGTGGAGGGCGGAAACTACCCAGATACCTGAAGGATTTGGTGAATTCTCGGCAAAATCAGGCGGCCGCACCATCGCGGCCTGGTCTCGACGGAGGCGTCCGCTACTTCGGACGCCAGCCGGATCGGGTCGGGGGACCGGACGGCCCAGGCGGGCGAGCGGGTCGGGGACGTCGTTCCCACGGCCGGTTCGCGGGCTTGGATCGGGCTGGCATGCCGTGCAACCTAGGACACCGAACACCGCTGGTGTGAACCTCCTGGGGCCATTGGTGAGATTCCCCGCATGCCGATCTACCAGGGATGATCACACTGCGCACAGCGGAGGTGACGACGTCGCAGGTGGGCCGCGGTGCGGTGATCGACACCGAGTGCCACCACTTTCAGTGATGCGGTCGACCCGTTGGGTGAATCGACTCCGATCGGCGGTTGCGCGGAGCTCCGCTCGGGTTCAATGAACCCCGCCCTTCGAGCGACCTCGGCGTTGCCGTTGAATGCAGCGAGTCGCGTTCCGGCACTCCGGTGGACGGGTGGTTGTTGAGCGTTGGCACTCTCCTAGGTAGAGTGCCAGCAGCACGGCGCCACCGCGCCCCGGCACCCGCGACGACGGGGAGCAACGGAGCCGTCATTCCCAGCCAACGCTTCGAAGGCCCCAGAAGGTGGAGGTCACACCGTGGCGAGCATCAAGCCGCTAGAGGACAAGATCGTCGTCCAGGCGAGCGAAGCCGAGACGACGACTGCGTCCGGCATCGTGATCCCGGACACCGCCAAGGAGAAGCCCCAGGAGGGCAAGGTCTTGGCCGTCGGTCCGGGTCGCATCGACGACAAGGGCAACCGCATCCCCGTGGATGTGAATGAAGGCGACGTCGTCATCTACTCGAAGTACGGCGGAACCGAGGTCAAGTACAACGGCGAGGAGTACCTGATCCTCTCCGCCCGCGACGTGCTGGCCGTCGTCAACTGACGCCAGATCATCGTGCGCCCACCGAGCGTGGGCACAACCGCCCCGGCGGTCCCGACCGCGGGACCGCCGGGGCGGTTGCATGTCGAGGATCAGGCACTCTTCTGAAGGGCTGTAGCAAACATGGCTAAGCAGATCACCTTCGACGAGCAGGCGCGCCGTGCGCTGGAAAGCGGCGTCAACCAGCTCGCCGACGCGGTGAAGGTCACGCTCGGGCCGCGTGGCCGGCACGTCGTGCTGGACAAGCAGTTCGGCGGACCGCAGATCACCAACGACGGCGTCACCATCGCTCGCGAGATCGAGCTCGAGGACGCCTTCGAGAACCTGGGCGCGCAGCTCGCCAAGAGCGTCGCGACCAAGACCAACGACGTCGCCGGTGACGGAACCACCACCGCCACCGTGCTGGCTCAGTCGCTGGTCAGCGAGGGCCTGCGCAACCTGGCTGCGGGCGCGAACCCGGCGGCGCTGAACAAGGGCGTCACGCTGGCCGCGGACGCCGTGGTCGAGGCGCTGAAGGCCAAGGCGACCCCGGTCAAGGGCCGCGACAACATCGCCCAGATCGCCACCGTCTCCTCGCGCGACGAGACCATCGGCGACCTGGTCGGCGAGGCCATGGAGAAGGTCGGCGAGGACGGCGTGATCAGCATCGAGGAGTCCTCGACGCTGGCCACCGAGCTCGACCTCACCGAGGGCGTCCAGTTCGACAAGGGCTTCGTCTCCCCGCACTTCGTCACCGACGCCGAGCGTCAGGAAGCCGTCCTGGAGGACGTGCAGATCCTGCTGCACCGGGAGAAGATCTCCAACATCCAGGAGCTGCTCCCGCTGCTGGAGAAGGTCGTCGAGGCCGGCAAGCCGCTGCTGATCGTGGCCGAGGACGTCGAGGGCGAGGCGCTGTCGACCCTGGCCGTCAACGCCGTGCGCAAGACCCTCAAGGTCGTCGCGGTCAAGGCGCCGTTCTTCGGCGACCGCCGCAAGGCCTTCATGGACGACCTGGCCATCGTCACCGGCGCTGAGGTCATCGCCCCCGAGGTCGGCCTGAAGCTGTCCGAGGTCGGCCCCGAGGTGCTGGGCTCGGCTCGCCGGGTCACCGTCACCAAGGACGAGACCACGCTGGTCGACGGCCACGGCTCCGCCGACGACGTCAAGGAGCGCGCCTCCCAGCTCCGCAAGGAGATCGAGGCGACCGACTCCGACTGGGACCGCGAGAAGCTGCAGGAGCGGCTGGCCAAGCTGGCCGGCGGCGTCGCGGTGATCAAGGTCGGCGCGGCCACCGAGACCGAGCTCAAGGAGCGCAAGTCCCGGATCGAGGACGCCGTCGCGGCCGCCAAGGCAGCCGCGGAGGAGGGCAGCGTGCCCGGTGGTGGGTCCGCGCTGATCCACGCCGCCAAGTCGCTCGAGGGCAACCTCGGGCTCACCGGTGACGAGGCGACCGGCGTGCAGCTGGTCCGCCGCGCCCTGGACGCTCCGCTGTACTGGATCGCCGCCAACGCCGGGCAGGAGGGCGCCGTCGTGGTGTCCAAGGTCCGCGACCTGGAGTGGGGTTCCGGCTACGACGCCGCCTCCGGCCAGTACGGCGACCTGGTGCAGGCCGGCATCGTCGACCCGCTGAAGGTGACCCGCTCCGCGGTCGCCAACGCGGCCTCCATCGCCCGCATGGTGCTCACCACCGAGAGTGCCGTCGTGGACCAGCCGGAGGAGACCGAGGACGCGGGCCACGGACACGGCCACGGCCACGGTCACTGACCTGCTGAAGAACTGAAGAGCTGAACCTCTCCCCGCCCGGCGCCGCTAGCGCGTCGGTCGGGGAGAGGTCGGCTTCGCCGCTCGAGCGGCACGAAGATCGGGGCGGTACCCAAGCCTGGGTACCGCCCCGATCTCTTTCCTCGTCCTCGCCGGAAGCGAATGACGCCCCTCGTGTCATTCGATCCCGGCCCACCTGACCCGCGGTGCTTTCCCCCACCACCGGGTCATGGGATTCGAGTCAGCTGGCTGCGACGGCCAGCTGCTGGCGCTTGCGCGCCTTGATGATCACTTCGCGTTCGGACTCGGACAGGCCTCCCCAGATGCCGTACGGCTCCTGAACCGCCAGTGCGTGCGTTCTGCACTGGGCTAGCACAGGGCAGTGCTGGCACACCTCCTTCGCCTTCGCCTCACGCCTGGCTCGCGCCGGACCTCGCTCTCCGTCTGGATGAAAGAAGTACGCGCTGTCCATCCCCCTGCACGAGCCCCGTATCTGCCAATCCCAGATATCAGCGTTCGGTCCTGGAAGACGTCGAGTGTCTGCCATTGCGACAACCACCTCCCACCGGTGGATCCCCTCCCTTGCTGCGACGGGACCGCCGCAGCCTCGCATGATCCGACCGTAGAACCGAGTCAAAACTTGTTCAACCCCTTTCGCGCCAAAAGCTGTTCATCATTGGTGTGATCCTTGGAAATGGGGTGATCGAAGTCCGACCGGCTTGCCCTCAGCGGGCGAGAACCGGAATATGTCCCGCGTGACGACGCGGCCTGAACCAATTTCCGGGGTGGACACCTCGGACCCGCTCGGCGACGCGGCCGCGGGTGAGACTGAGGTCACGCCGGAGATGTCAGCGCACGGGCCGGAGGGGATCGCTCTGGACGACGAGCCGAGGCTCAGCGTCGCCGCGGTCGCTCGCAGGCTCGGCGTCGCACCGGCCACGTTGCGAACCTGGGACCGCCGCTACGGGCTCGGTCCCAGCGATCACACCAGCGGCAGGCACCGGCGCTACGGGCCGGACGACGTGGCCCGCTTGGAGCAGATGCAGCGGGCGCTGCTGCGCGGCGCTTCGCCGATGGAGGCCGCCCGCTACGCCCGCACGGTCACCGCGCCGCCCCCGCAGCGCGCCGTGGACGGCTCCTCGCCGGAGGGGTCGGGCGCTGGGGCGCCCGAGGGGCCGCTGCTGCTGTCCGGCGTTCTGGACGGCGATGACGAACAACTCGCGTTGGCCGGGGCCGGCACCGGCGGCGGCGGGCTCAAGCTCTCCGGGGCCGGCCCGCGCGTCCGCGGTCTGGGCCGGGCCGCGCTGTCGCTGGACTCGTGGTCGGTGCAGCAGCTGCTGATCGAGTCGATGGACGGCGACGGCGTCGTCCGCACCTGGCAGGAGATGTTGCTGCCGGTGCTGCGCGCGGTGGGCGAGCGCAGGCAGCGCTCCGGGAGCGGCGTCGAGGTCCTGCAGCTGCTCAACGACTGCGCCTCGACCGCTCTGCGCTCGGTGATCGCGCGGGCCCCGAAGCCGGAGAACCCGCGACCGGTGGTGCTCGCTCCCGTCCCCGGCGAGGTCCAGGAGCTGGAGCTGGTGGCACTGGCCGCGGCGCTGGCCGCGAACCGGGTGGGGCACCGGCTGTTCGGGGCCGCGCTGCCGCGCGAGGGGCTGGCCGCCGCCGTGAAGCGCTCCGCGCCCTCCGCCGTCGTCCTGTGGGCGGATCAGCCGCACTACGCGGCTCCGCGGGTCCTCGACGACATCCCGATCACCCGCCAGCGGGCTCGCGCGTTCGTCGCGGGAGCGGGCTGGTCGCCCGAAGCGCTGCCCGGGCACGTGGAGCTGCTCGGGTCGTTGGAGGCCGCCGTTTCGCGCGTCTCCGAGACCGTGCTGGGCTGAGTTGAGCCCGGTGTGACCCAAATCACAGAACCATTTGCGGGGCCGGAGACGATGTTCGTTCGGACGGGCGAAGTGATCGTCACATTCTCAGCGATCGGGTGAACATCGCAGGTATGGCGCGTGGACGAGATCATTCAAGGGGTGACGGGAAGCGCTTGCTCCGTTCCGGTGAACGTCCCCCGCGAGTGTCAGCCACACGAACTCTGGACGGATTAAGCACCGGATCGTGTCAAGGTTTCGCCGCATGCGTCCGATAGGTGTTGTGGAACGTCACTCGCCTGCAGGAAGGAGTTCCCGTGACGACGGTCTTGATCTGCGATGACCGACGTAGCGTCCGGGAAGGGCTCACTCGTGTGATGTCAGCTGTCCCCGGAGTGAGCCGGATCGATTGCGTCGCGCATGGCGACGAGCTGTTGGCCCGTTTCTCGCGGCAGGCCGTGGACGTCGTGCTGGTGGGAACCCAGCGCGCCGTGCCCAACGGTGTCGAGGCCACGCGCCGGCTCGTTTCCGCGCACCCCCAAGCGAATGTGATCGTCTTCGGTGCCCCCGACGACGCGGCGAGCATCGCCGCGGCCATCGCCGGTGGTGCCCGCGGTTACCTCCGCTGGGACGCCTCCCGGCCCGAGCTCGTCGCGGCGTTGGCCCACACGCTGGCCAGCACCTCGGTGCCCGCACCCCGCCAACCGTCCGACCCCGGCGTGCAGCTCACGGAGCGCGAGCTCCAGGTGCTGCGCGGCATGAGTCAGGGCAAGAGCAACGGCCAGATCGGCCGCGAGCTCTACCTCTCCGAGGACACGGTCAAAACCCACGCTCGCCGGCTGTTCCGCAAGCTCGGCGTCCGCGACCGCGCTCAAGCGGTGGCGCACGGGTTCCGCCGCGGCCTCGTCGCTTGAGTCGATGATCAGACGCCACCGGTACGGAGTTGGGGGACGCCGGTGGCCGTCCGACGAGAGTGCCTTCCGGTGAGCTGACGCTTCGGAAGTGGCTGTGGCTCGCATCGCGCCGCACTCGCCGTGTTTCGCGGCGAACCGCGGAGTTTCGTGATGTGGGCCATAGCCACCTCCGATCGGCCGGGCTTCCAGGTGCCGGCGGCGAGAACCCTCTCCACTCGGCCGTCGCCGCCGCCGCGCACCTTCGGCAGACGTTGTGAAGATCGTCTCCGAACCCCTTCCCATGCACCACAAAGATGTCGGTGGCCTCGGCAAACGTCACCGACCCCAGCTTCTGGTAGATGTGGATGTGTGACGACGACGGCCCCCGATCCCCGGTCCCTGTTCTGCGAACGCCTCCTGCCCGGTACGGTGACCACGGCGCAGCGTGCGGTGCACGCGAAACTCGCCGGGCAAATCCGAATCGCTTGAACGCGTAACACCAGGGCTGCTGTCTGCGATGACCAATGTGGGGGACGGGCTGGACGCTCTTGTAAGCGCCGCCGTCGACGGCGATCGTCAGTCGATAGAGCGCTTGCTGGCTGAAATCCGTCCTTTGGTGGTGCGGTACTGCCGCGCCAGGGTCGGACGAAACGAGAGGTCGTTCGCTTCGGCGGACGACGTTGCCCAGGAAGTGTGCCTGGCGGTACTCACCGCGCTGCCCACTTACAAGGACCAGGGTCGTCCCTTCTTGGCGTTCGTGTACGGCATCGCCGCGCACAAGGTGGCTGATGCCCACCGTGCGTCAGCTCGCAACCGTTCTGAACCGGTCGCGGACATGCCGGACACCCCGGAGTCCGACGCCGGTCCAGAGCAGCGGGCGATGCAGGGTGAGCTCTCGGGCAGGATGGCGCAGTTGCTCCAAATCCTTCCGGCCAAGCAGCGGGAGATCTTGCTGCTCCGGGTGGTAGTCGGGCTGTCGGCAGAGGAAACCGCCGAAGCGGTCGGCTCGACACCGGGTGCTGTGCGCGTGGCACAACATCGCGCACTAGCCCGGTTGCGGAAGACGCTGTCCGCGGAGGAGGTGGTCTGAATGGCTGAGCGGAAAGGGCCCGGAGGGGAGCTGGGAGGCGACCCCGCCGAGGAATCCGCCGTGGAGCAGGACCGTTCGACCCATGCTGACGAGCGGGACTCGGCTCCCCTTGAGGGATCCGCAGGCGAAGGAACGGAACTGAGCGACAACCACCGGGACTCCGGCTCGGACGAGCCCGAGGACTCCCGCGAAGAGGCCGGTGCCGAGGTGCTGACCTTCCGCCCGCGCGGAGACGCGGACGAGGAGCTCGGTGATCTCGACGACTTCAGCGACGAACCGATCGACCTGGCCGCGTTGCAAGAGGACGACGTCCTCCTCGACGCGCTGGGCGGGACGAATCCCGACGTGCCCGCAACGGGCGGCGACGGCCCCAGCCTGGAACAACTGCTGGTGGCCTGGCGTCAGGACGTCGATTCGGCTCCGATCGGTGACCTGGTGGACACGGACACCGCCGTTGCGGCGATCGCCGAGGCCGGCAGGCCGCGCAGCTTCCTGCGGCGCAGGCACCTCGTCCCGGTGGCCACCGCGGCAGCGGTTCTGATGATCACCTTCACCGGTGTCGGCGTGGCCGCCCGGGACGCGCAGCCCGGCGACATGCTGTGGGGCGTCGCCCAGGTGTTCTTCAACGATCACACCACCGCCGTGCAGGCAGCGGCTTCGGCTCGGTTGGACCTCGCCACCGCGGAGAGCGCGGTGAACGACGGCCACTACGCCGATGCCGAGGAGAAGATGCGGTCGGCGAAGGAGTCGATGGAGCACGTCGACGCCGAGCACGGCCTGTCCGAGCTCACGGCCGCGCACGAGTCGCTGACCAAGCGCATCGGTGAGGGCGACGGCGAGTCCTCGCAGTCCTCGACGCCGACCACGACGCTGCCCCCGACGACTCAGCCGTCCCCGTCGCAGCCGCTCCCGCCCGACCCGGGCATCCCGCCGACGGACAGCACGACCCCGCCGTCGAGCACCACCGGTCCGACCTCGCCGACCACGTCGCCGAGCGAGACCAGCAGTTCGGAGACCACGTCGGGCGGATGGTTCTGGCCCCCCAACCAACCGCAAACCTCAACACCCTGATCACAGCGAAGGACCCCTTTTCCCTGAAGAAGGGGTCCTTCTGCTCAGCGGTGCGGGTGGCGGAACCTCAGACGCCGTCTGGCTCCGGGATCCGCGACTTGAGTATGAACGGATACGCGGCGCTGCGGCTGTCCTCGCCAGACGACGTCTGAGAACCCGCGGCGGTGCCGGTTGCGTGCGTGGAATGAGGAGAAAGCGCCTTCGGCGCTTGCCTGACGTGAACAGCTTGGCAGAGCGTGATCAGAGAGCGCTTTCGCTCTCCGTCATGCCGTCCGCGTAGCCGCGGCAGTACTCCCAGGTGACGTACTGGCCGGGGTCCGGGTCGAAGGCCGGTTCGTGCGGGCGCATGCGACCGTCGTGCAGGAGCTGGGAAAGACTGGAACGCAGCAACTCCCAGTCGTGGTAGTGGCACTCGCCGCAGTCCGCGCAGTCCACCACGATGCCCCGCACGCCCCTCGGTTCGAGCAGTGCCTGGTAGACGGCCAGATCGGTCAGATCGGCGAGCAGCTCGGCGCGCTCCTCGTCGCCGAGCGGCGGGCCGTCCTCGGCGTCGTGATCACCGAGTGCCATGCTCGGATCTTCCGGGTCACCCGCGAACGGGTCTGGTGGCATCGGATCGTGCGGCACGGCCCGCACGGTACCGGGCGCATCGCCCGCGCGGGGCTCTCGGGGCTGGTTTCACACGCCTGCGGACGCGGTCCGTGGTCTGGGGCACCTCTGCCGGGACGGGGCAATCGCGTTCTGACCTGTGGTCTCTATCATCTGGGGAATCCCGTATCCCGTCACCGCGTTGCTCATCAGCACAAGCTGACTCCCACGACGCGATCGCCGTGGTAATCCCAGCAAGCCGCACGTTGAAGGTTTGTGGGCCATATCGTGAAGGAAGGCACATCCCTCGCCATGACCAGCGAACTCTCCGCACCCGGCCTCCCCTCGAAGTTCGCGACGCTCGGTCTGACCTTCGATGACGTGCTCCTGCTCCCCGACGAATCGGACGTCATCCCGAGCTCGGTGGACACCTCGACGCAGCTCTCGCGCAACATCCGCCTGCGGGTCCCGCTGCTGTCGGCGGCGATGGACACCGTGACCGAGGCCCGCATGGCGATCGCGATGGCGCGCCAGGGCGGCGTCGGCATCCTGCAGCGCAACCTGTCCGTCGAGGAGCAGGCCTCCCAGGTCGAGGTCGTGAAGCGCTCCGAGGCGGGCATGGTGACCGACCCGGTGACCTGTTCGCCGGAGGACACCCTCGCCGAGGTCGACGCGCTGTGCGCCCGGTTCCGGATCTCCGGTGTCCCGGTGACCGACCCGGACGGCACGCTGGTCGGCATCATCACCAACCGCGACATGCGCTTCGAGGTCGACTACACGCGCAAGGTCCGCGAGGTGATGACCACCGCGCCGCTGATCACGGCCCAGGTCGGGGTCACCGCCGACGCCGCGCTCGGCCTGCTGCGCCGGAACAAGATCGAGAAGCTGCCGATCGTTGATGGCGCGGGCAAGCTGCGCGGCCTGATCACCGTCAAGGACTTCGTCAAGACCGAGCAGTACCCGAGCGCCACCAAGGACCCCGACGGCCGGCTGCTGTGCGGTGCCGCCGTCGGTGTCGGCGCCGACTCGCACGAGCGCGCGATGGCCCTGGTCGACGCCGGTGTGGACGTGCTGATCGTGGACACCGCGCACGGGCACTCCCGCGCGGTGCTGGACACCGTCTCCACGCTGAAGAAGGAACTGGGCAACTCCGTCGACGTCATCGGCGGCAACGTCGCCTCCCGCGCCGGCGCGCAGGCGCTGGTGGACGCGGGCGCGGACGCCGTCAAGGTCGGCGTCGGACCGGGCTCGATCTGCACCACCCGAGTGGTCGCCGGCGTCGGCGTCCCGCAGATCAGCGCGATCTACGAGGCCAGCATGGCCTGCACCCCCGCGGGTGTTCCGATCATCGGCGACGGCGGCATCCAGTACTCCGGTGACATCGGCAAGGCCATCGCCGCCGGTGCCAGCAGCGTCATGCTCGGCAGCCTCCTGGCCGGAACCGCCGAATCGCCCGGCGACCTGGTGCTCGTCAACGGCAAGCAGTTCAAGGTCTACCGGGGCATGGGTTCGCTCGGCGCGATGCAGACGCGCGGGCAGGCCAAGTCCTACTCCAAGGACCGCTACTTCCAGGACGACGTGCTCTCCGAGGACAAGCTGGTCCCCGAAGGCATCGAAGGCCGGGTGCCGTTCCGGGGCCCGCTGTCCCAGGTCGTCGACCAGCTCGTGGGCGGTCTCCGCTCCGGTATGGGCTACACCGGGGCCACCACGATCCCGGAGCTGCAGGACGCGAAGCTCGTGCGGATCACGGCGGCGGGGCTGAAGGAGTCGCACCCCCACGACATCACCATGACGGTCGAAGCTCCTAACTACACGACTCGGTGATCTTTCAGGCTCAGTGTTCCTGTGCGTGGCGGTGCGGGTAGCGGAACCTGACACGCCTTCTGGGGCCGGGATCCGCGACTTGAGTATTTGACGGATACGCGGCGCTGCGGCTGTCCTCCCCAGAAGACGTGTCAGAACCCGCGGCGGTGCCGGTTGCTCGGGTGGGGCAGTGAGAAAGCACCTTCGGCCCGTGCCTGACGGTGCGGGTTCTCTCGGGTGCGGTGCGTGATCGTGGGACCCGCGCGGCGGGGGTGTGGTGGTTGCGGAGAGAATGTCTCGCTGGACATCCGCCGCTAGGAGGGACTCACGGTGCGGGATCAGGTTGAGATCGGCATGGGCCGGACGGCCATGCGCGGCTACGACTTGGAGGACGTCGAGATCGTGCCCTCGCGGCGCACGCGTTCGTCCAAGGACGTGTCGCTGGCCTGGCAGATCGATGCCTACCGCTTCGACATCCCGGCGATCATGCACCCCACCGACGCGGTTGTCTCGCCCGCGTCGGCTGTGCGCATGGGCGAGCTCGGCGGGCTGGGCGTGCTCAACGCCGAAGGCCTGTGGGCCCGGCACAGCGACGTCGAGGACAAGATCGCCGACGTGATCCGCCTCGCCGAGGAGACCAGCGACCTGGAGGCGCCGATCGCGCGGCTGCAGGAGCTGCACGCCGCCCCGATCCGGCTCGACCTGCTCACCGAAGCCCTCAAGCAGGTCAAGGACTCCGGGGTCACGGTCGCCGCTCGGGTCAGCCCGCAGCACGCCGAGGAGCTGACGCCGGACCTGCTGGCCGCGGGCGTCGAGATGCTGTTCGTGCAGGGCACGATCATCTCCGCCGAGCACGTGGCCCGCGACGGCGAGCCGCTGAACCTCAAGCGCTTCATCAACGAGCTCGACGTGCCGGTGGTGGCCGGTGGGGTCGGCGACTACCGGACCGCGATGCACCTGATGCGCACCGGCGCGGCCGGTGTGATCGTCGGATTCGGCCAGTCCCGTGCCGCCACGACCACCCAGGTCCTGGGCATCGGCGTGCCGATGGCCACGGCGATCTCCGACGCGGCCGCGGCCCGCCGCGACTACCTCGACGAGACCGGCGGCCGCTACGTGCACGTCATCGCCGACGGCGCGCTGTCCTACTCCGGTGACATGGCCAAGGCCATCGCCTGCGGCGCCGACGCCGTGATGCTGGGCGAGGCGCTGAGCGAATCCACCGAGTCGCCCGCCCAGGGCTACTACTGGACGTCCGCCGCCGCGCACCCGAACCTGCCGCGCAGCGAGATCGTCGGCTTCGCGGGCACCGACGCGGACCTCGAAACGCTGCTCTTCGGCCCCAGCAGCGACCCGTACGGGACGCTGAACCTCATGGGCGGCCTGCGCCGGGCCATGGCCAAGACCGGCTACCGCGACCTCAAGGAATTCCAGAAGGTCGGCCTGATGCTGCGCGGCTGAGGCCCGACCTCCGGGTGCGGGAGGGCAGCGGTGAACCTGCCCTCCCACCACCCGGAACAGGGGCTAGCTACTGCCGAGTAGCTTCATCTAGTCTGTCGCGCATGGCACAACGTGGTGGTAGTGGTACCGATTTCGACGTGGTGGTCATCGGTTCGGGATTCGGCGGCAGCGTCGCCGCCCTGCGCCTGACCGAGAAGGGCTACCGGGTCGCGGTGCTCGAGGCGGGGCGCCGGTTCTCCGACGAGGAGCTCCCGAAGACCTCCTGGGACCTGCGCAAGTTCCTGTGGGCCCCGCAACTGGGCTGCTACGGCGTGCAGCGGATCCACATGCTCCGCGACGTGCTCATCCTGGCCGGTGCCGGCGTCGGCGGTGGATCGCTCAACTACGCCAACACCCTCTACCGGCCGCTCAAGCCCTTCTACGAGGACTCGCAGTGGGCGCACATCACCGACTGGGAGTCGGAGCTGGCGCCCTACTACGACCAGGCCACCAAGATGCTCGGTGTGATCGAGCAGCCCTCGGAAACCCCGCACGACGTGGTCATGAAGCAGGTCGCCTCGGACATGGGCGTGGCCGACACCTTCCACCGCACCCCGGTCGGCGTGTACTTCAACGAACCGGGCCGCACCGACGCCGACCCCTACTTCGGCGGAGCGGGACCGGCGCGCACCGGCTGCACCGAATGCGGCGCCTGCATGACCGGCTGTCGGGTCGGAGCGAAGAACACGCTGGTCAAGAACTACCTCCACCTCGCGGAGAAGGCGGGCGCCGAGATCTTCCCGCTCACCACGGTCAACCGGCTCGGCAAGGGCCGCGACGGGCGCTGGCGCATCGCCACCTCCCGGACCGGCGCGAAGCTCAACCGCAAGCCGAAGATCTTCAGCGCCGACCAGGTCGTGGTCGCCGCCGGGACCTGGGGCACCCAGAACCTGCTGCACGGCAGCGTCGACAGCGGTGACCTGCCCAAGCTCTCCCCGCGGCTCGGGAAGCTCACCCGCACCAACTCCGAGGCGATCATCGGATCGCAGGTGGCCAAGCTGAACCCCGAGACGGACTTCTCGACCGGTGTCGCGATCACCTCCTCGTTCCACCCCGACCAGGACACCCACATCGAGCCGGTCCGCTACACCAAGGGCGCCAACGCGATGGGACTGCTGCAGATCCCGGCGACCAAGGGCAGCCAGGGCTCGCGGTGGAAGCAGCTGGGGAAGTTCCTCCGGGAGAACCCGCTGCTGTCGCTGCGGATGCTCTCGGTCCGCAACTGGAGCGAGCGCACGGTGATCCTGCTGGTCATGCAGAGCCTCGACAACTCGCTGACCACCAGCGTGAAGCGGTTGTTCGGCAAGCGCTTCCTGACCTCCGCGCAGGGGCACGGCTCGCCGAACCCGAGCTACATCGAGGCCGGTGAGCAGGCCAACGACATGGTCGCCGAGAAGATCGGCGGCATCGCCGGAGGAACCTGGGGCGAGATGTTCGACATCCCGCTGACCGCGCACTTCCTCGGCGGCTGCGCCATCGGCGACAGCCCCGAGACCGGCGTCATCGACCCGTACCACCGCGCGTGGTCCTACCCGACCCTGTCGGTCGTGGACGGCTCGGCGGTCAGCGCCAACCTGGGCGTCAACCCGTCGCTGACCATCACCGCGCAGGCGGAGCGCGCGTTCTCCCTGTGGCCGAACAAGGGCGATGCCGACACCCGGCCGGACCAGTCCGAGGGCTACCGCAAGGTCGTCCCGGTCGAGCCGAAGTCCCCGGCGGTCCCGCCGACGGCCCCCGCCGCCCTCCAGCTCCCCCTCGTCTAAGAGCTGCTGGAGCACCACCGTCCCCCGCGACCGCGGGGGACGGTGGTGGGTGGCGCCGGGCGAGCCATCGCTGGGGCGATGCGGTTGTGGCCCCGGTTACCTGCGACAATGACCGGACCGCACTGCGATGGCCAAGGAGGTCGGCGACCACGTGTCCGGTTCCGCAAGCAACAGCGCCAACGGGCCTGTTCTCGTTGTCGACTACGGCGCCCAGTACGCGCAGCTGATCGCTCGCCGCGTGCGCGAGGCGCAGGTCTACTCCGAGGTCGTTCCGCACGACACCCCGGTGGCCGAGATCGCGGCCCGCAACCCCGCTGCGATCGTGCTGTCCGGCGGCCCCTCCAGCGTCTACGCCGACGGTGCGCCGCAGGTCGACCCGGAGCTGTTCAACGCCGGGATCCCGGTGTTCGGCATCTGCTACGGCTTCCAGGCCATGACGGCCGCGCTCGGCGGAACCGTCGAGCACACCGGCACCCGCGAGTACGGCCGCACCGAGGTCTCCATCAGCGGTGACGGCGGCCGGCTGCACAACGACCTGCCCGGCCACCACCCGGTGTGGATGAGCCACGGCGACTCCGTCAGCAAGGCGCCCGAGGGCTTCCAGGTCACCGCGGGCACCAAGGACACCCCGGTCGCCGCGTTCGAGAGCGTCGAGCGCCGGTTCGCGGGCGTGCAGTACCACCCCGAGGTCGTGCACTCCCCGCACGGCCAGGAGGTGCTGCGCCGGTTCCTGCACGAGATCGCCGGAATCCGCCCGCAGTGGACCACCTCGTCCATCGTGGACGACACCATCACCGCGCTCCGCGAGCAGATCGGCGACCGCCGCGCCATCTGCGGCCTGTCCGGAGGCGTGGACTCCGCCGTCGCCGCCGCGCTCGTGCAGCGCGCCGTCGGTGAGCAGCTGACCTGCGTCTTCGTCGACCACGGACTGCTGCGCGCAGGCGAGCGCGCGCAGGTCGAACGGGACTTCGTCGCCGCCACCGGCGTCCGGCTGGTCACCATCGATGCCGTCGACCGCTTCCTCGCCGCCCTCGCGGGGGTCACCGACCCCGAGGAGAAGCGCAAGATCATCGGCCGCGAGTTCATCCGCGTCTTCGAGCAGGCCGCCCGCGACCTGCAGGCCGAAGCCGGAGCCGCAGGCGAGCAGATCGACTTCCTCGTCCAAGGCACCCTCTACCCCGACGTGGTCGAATCCGGCGGAGGCTCCGGCGCCGCCAACATCAAGAGCCACCACAACGTCGGCGGCCTGCCCGACGACCTCCAGTTCTCGCTCGTCGAACCGCTGCGCGCGCTGTTCAAGGACGAGGTCCGCCGAGTCGGCCTCGAACTCGGCCTCCCCGAAACCATCGTGCACCGGCAGCCGTTCCCCGGCCCCGGCCTCGGCATCCGCATCATCGGCGAAGTCACCGCCGGCCGCCTCGAAACCCTGCGCGCGGCCGACGCCATCGCCCGCGAAGAGCTCACCGCCGCCGGCCTCGACCGCGACATCTGGCAGTGCCCCGTCGTGCTGCTGGCCGACGTCCGCTCAGTCGGCGTGCAAGGCGACGGCCGCACCTACGGGCATCCCGTCGTGCTGCGGCCCGTTTCCAGCGAAGACGCGATGACCGCCGACTGGACCCGGCTGCCCTACGACGTGCTAGAGCAGATCTCGACTCGGATCACCAACGAGGTTTCCGACGTGAACCGGGTGACTCTCGACGTGACGTCCAAGCCGCCGGGGACCATCGAGTGGGAGTGAGGCTTTCGCTTCTCTCTTGTGCGGGTTCACTGACAACTACTCAGTGGTCTTGTTGCTTTGCGGTGCCAGATGCGGAACCTCAGACGCTTTCTGGGTCCGGGATCCGAGACTTGAGTATGAGTGAATACGCGGCGCTACGGCTGTCCTCCCCAGAAGGCGTCTGAGAACCCGCGGCGGTGCCGGTTGCTCAGGTGGGGCAGTGCGAAAGCACCTGCGGTGCTTGCCTGACGTTGGTTGCTCAGGTGGGGCACTGAAAGCACCTTCGGTGCTTGCCTGACGCTCGAGGGCCCTTCTGACCAGGTCAGAAGGGCCCTCTTCGCATCGATTCCTGCTACTGCCTCACTGCTCGACCTTGACCCAGTCGACGAGGTAGCGGGCCGTGCCTGCCTTGACCTTGTCGACGCTCTCCTGCGGGAGGCCCGGGTAGGGCTCGGTGACGCCGTTGACGCCCTGCGGGTACTGGCCGCCGAGGGCGAAGTTCAGGATCATGTACTGCGGGTCGTCGAACACCCAGGTCCAGCCGTTGTCGGAGAACTCCTGCTTGGAGACCGTGTAGGTCTGCGTGTCGTCGACGAAGAAGGTGAAGCCCTCCGGTGTCCAGTCCACCCGGTAGGTGTGCCAGTCGGCCGGGTCCTTGCCCTCGAAGTTCTGCTGGGTGTTGATCGGCGTGTCGCCGTTGTACTCGGGTCCGTGGATGGCCGAGCTCGTCCACGGCTCGCCGACGTGCTCCATCACGTCGACCTCGCCGCACTCCGGCCACGGCTTGCCCTCGTTGATGCTGGTGCCCAGCGACCACCAGGCCGGCCACAGACCGGAAGCCGTGGCGTTCTCCGGCAGCTTGATGCGCGCCGAGTAGGAGCCGTAGGTGAACTCGAACTTGTCCTCGGTCTTGATGCGCCCCGAGACGAAGTCGTAGGTGCCTCCGTCGGGAGCCTGGAAGCCCTCCTTGTAGCGCGGGTGCACCGCCAGGGCGCCGTTCTCGGCGCCGGTGCCGCCGTCGTGGTCGATGTAGAGCGTCTCGGGCGAGTCGACGTAGGCCTGCTGCTCGTTGTTGACGGTGCCGAAGTTCTCGCCGGTCACCTCGACCTGCCACTTCGAGCGGTCGATCTCGTCGCCGGAGAAGTCGTCGAAGAAGACCTCGGCGCGCGGTGTGGCGTCCCTCGGCGTCTCGCCCGGGACCGCCGCCGCGGCGGACGGGAGCGAGAAGAACAGTGCGAGCACGGCACCGCCTGCGAGCACGCGGTTCCTGGTCATAGCAGCTCCTTGCGGGATTGTGGGAGCAACGCTGTTCGGATCGATCAAGACCGCAGTATCGGCAGATCGGTGCCGCGCTCGGGAGGAGTTGGCGAGTTTTGGAAGAGGACAGATGGGCGGACGGGTGAGTGACGGGAAAAATTCCCGGAAAACCTCACGCCGGACCGCGAATTCCCAGGTACAACTGGGAATCTCAGTCGCTGCGCCTGCGCAGCGAGATCACCAGCAGGACGACGCCCACGAGCACCGCGACACCCGCCAGGATCCACTGCAGCTGGCTCTCCAGATCCAGCGCGACGGCCGCCGCGATGATCGCCGAGATGGTGCCCGCGATCAGCAGGATCGGGTCGGGACCGTCGTAGGGCTTGCTCTCGTCAGTCACGGATGACCTCCACGTTTCCGGTGCCCGCAGTAGCGTTGAGCACGATTTCGCCGCCGCCGGGACCGTCCGGGCCCAGATCGGTGATCGACTGATGCACGTCCTGACCGTTGGAGTGGCGGTTCAGGCAGATGCTCTCGCCCATCTCCACCTCGCACTCCGCGCTAACATCCACTGTGGAGGGAACTCGGATCTGGACTCTGCCCGCACCGACGCTGGCGGTGGTGCGCACGACATCGCCGGTGCTGATCCGCAGCGCCGACAGGTCGAGGTCCAAGGTTCCGGCGTCGCGGTCGTAGACCGGCTGGACGTCGGTGATCTCGACCGGGGCGACCTGCACGTCGCCGAGGTCCAGGTCGTCCCCGATCCGGTACTGGTGCGCGACCGAGGACAGCAGGGCGACCAACGCCAGCGGCACCGCGAGCACGATGGGCCACCGGCCCACGCGCAGGAACGCTCCGATCATCATCGCCACGCCCAGCAGGCCGAGCGCGGTCGCCGTGGCGAAGTAGCCGGGCGCGCCCAGCGACGCGACGGCCGTGGCGCCGACGAAGGCGACGAGCAGCGCCAGCGGGTTGTACCAGCGGAAGCGGCGGGCCCGGGGCTCCGGCGGCTCCGGCTCCTGCGGTTCCGGCAGGTCCCAGGCGAACGGAGCGGCGCCCAGCGGGTCCCACGACGGCGGGGTCTGCTGCGCGGTGGTGCCCGGGTACACCCAGGTGTTCTCGCCGGTCGGCGTCGCCTGCGCCGGCGGGTCCGACGTCCCGGTGACCTGGCGATCGCCCTGGTTGCGGTGCAGGAAGTACAAGGAGATCGGTCCCGCGGCCAGTCCCAGCACCGCAATCGAGTTGATCATCCACAGCATCGCGGGGACCAGCAGGAGCACCAGCGTGACGGCCACCCAGGTCCGGGTGGGCTCGCGTCGCGGTGTCGTCTGTCCGGGCAGCGGTGCGGCTTCCTTCGGGAACAGCAGCCAGCCCAGCATGTACAGGACGAGCCCGGCGCCGCCGTAGCAGAAGAGCACCACGAAGCCGACGCGCACGAGGATCGAGTCGACGCCGTAGCGCCGTGCGATCGCCGCCGACACCCCGGCGGCCTTGCTGCCCGTGCTCGGGCGGACGGGCCGGGTGGCCCAGAAGTCGCGCACGGTGGCCTCGAAACCACCGGTCTGCTGCGTGCTGTTCATGACGACCACTATCCGTTCCACCGCCGGTCGCGGGAATCGGGGACGCCCCTGAGTCCGTCCCGGAACCGGGTCGATTCCGGGTTTGTCAGGGCGGTCCCTGATGCCTCTCGGTCCTCGACCGTGTGACCATCGAAAACGTGATGGCCCCCGACGACCAGACCCAGCGCCCGCAGAACAAGGTGGACCCGCTGCGGGAGACCGACCGGCTGGAGCCGACCGGCTCCTCCACCGGCGAGCTGCGCCCGGCCTACCCGCCGCTGCGCCGGACCCGCGACGGGCGGCTGCTGGCCGGTGTGAGCGCCGGCGTGGCCGAACACCTGGGCGTGCGGGTGCTGTGGGTGCGGATGGTCTTCGCGATCCTCTCCGCGATCGGTGGCGCCGGGATCCTCGCGTACGCGCTGCTGTGGGTGTTCGTGCCGCAGGGAGGCGGCTCGCGCCCGGCGACGAAGCAGGAGTGGCAGCAGGGGTTCGGGATCCTGCTGCTGGGCGTCGGCGCGCTGGTCGCTTTCGGTGCCGTGCTGTCGATGCCGACCTGGTTGACCGTTCCGCTGGTGGTGGCCCTGGTGGGCGCGGCGGTCGTGTGGCGGGAGGCCGACGACTCACAACGCCGCAGGTGGCGGCAGGGCGCTCGCTCCGGGGTCGCGGGCGCTCTGCTGGGAACGGGAGCGCGCAGCGCCTGGATCCGGGTCCTCTCCGGCGCGGTGCTGGTCGTGCTCGGCATGGCGCTGCTGGTGGGCAGCACGACGTCGCTGGAATCGCTGCCGACCGGGTTGCTCGCCTCCGGTGCCACGCTGGTCGGCGTCGCCGTGCTGACCGTGCCCTGGTGGGTGCGGATGGTGCGCGACCTCAACGTGGAGCGCGCCAGCCGCATCCGCTCGCAGGAGCGGGCCGAGATCGCCGCGCACCTGCACGATTCGGTGCTGCAGACGCTGGCGCTGATCCAGAAGCAGGCCGATTCCGGGCGCGAGGTCCGCAGGCTGGCGCGCGGGCAGGAGCGCGAGCTGCGCGGGTGGCTCTACGGGCCCGACGGTTACGGCGCCGACGCGAACCCGATCGAGGACAAGCGGACCTTCGCCGCCGAGGTGGCGCGGATCTGCGGTGAGGTGGAGGACCACTTCGCGATCACCGTCCAGCAGGTCGTCGTCGGTGACTGCGAGGTCGACGACCGGCTCACCGCCGCCCTCAACGCGGCGCGGGAAGCACTGGTCAACGCGGCCAAGCACGCCGGGGTCAGCGAGGTCAGCGCCTACGCGGAGATCGAACCGGAACTGGTCTCGGTGTTCGTGCGCGACCGGGGAGCCGGGTTCGACCCGGCGGAGGTCCCCGACGACCGCCACGGGCTGGCCGACTCGATCCGCGGCCGCGTGCAGCGGCACGGCGGAACGGTCAAGGTGCGCACCTCGCCCGGGCAGGGCACCGAGGTGGCGATGGAAATGCCCAGGTCGGCCGCGTGAAGCGTAGTCTGCCAGGGGAAACGACGTGTGCGGAGGATGTTGTGACCGGAGAAGCCAGCGAGGGGAACAGCCCGGTCCGGGTGTTCCTCGTCGACGACCACGCGCTGTTCCGCGCCGGCGTCCGTGCCGAGCTCGCCGCTGACGACGGCGTCGAGGTGGTGGGTGAGGCGGGATCGGTCGGTGAGGCCGTGACCGGCATCGGTCACTTCCAGCCCGAGGTGGTGCTGCTCGACGTCCACATGCCCGACGGAGGTGGCGCCGAGGTCCTCCGCCAGGTGCGGGCCCGGTCCGGTGACGACAAGGGCGAGATCGTCTTCCTCGCGCTGTCGGTCTCCGACGCGGCCGAAGACGTCATCGCGGTGATCCGGGGCGGTGCCCGCGGTTACGTCACCAAGACCATCTCCGGGCGCGAGCTGGTGGACGCGATCACCCGGGTCAAGGCGGGCGACGCGGTGTTCTCGCCGCGCCTGGCGGGCTTCGTGCTGGACGCGTTCTCGGAGGGGCCGAACGCGGCACCGGTCGGGGACCCCGAGCTGGACCTGCTGACCCGGCGGGAGCGGGAGGTCCTGCGGTTGCTGGCGCGCGGCTACGCCTACAAGGAGATCGCCTCCGAGCTGTTCATCTCGGTCAAGACGGTGGAAACCCACGTCTCCAGCGTGCTGCGCAAGACCCAGCTGTCGAACCGCTACGAGCTCTCCCGCTGGGCATCGGACCGCCGCCTGGTCTGACCCCTCGATCTCGCACAAGTCTCAGGTCGGATGTCTGAAGAGGTGGTGAGGGGGAAGTTTTCATGAAAACTCCCTCTGGTCCCCCGGAGTGGGGAGGTTTTCATGAAAACTTCCCTGGGATCACTTCATCGGGTGGTTCGTCGCGAGTTCGGCGTAGAGCTGCGAACCCCGCATGAAGGCTCCGCGGACCCGTCCCCGGAGCATCCCCTGGCCGGAGCCCTTGCGGTGGGTCATCGCGACGCCGACCAGGACCACGGCCATGCCCAGCAGGACCCGGAAGGGGAGCTGCTCGCCGAGCAGGATCCAGCCGAGCAGCACCGAGAAGGCCGGCATGATGTAGGTGACGGTGGAAGCGGTGGTCGCTCCCTCATCGCCGATCAGCCGGTAGTTCAGGGCGAACCCGATGCCCGTGCCGACCACGCCGAGGGCGAGGATCGCCAGCAGCGCCACCGGGTTCCAGTGCACCAGCCGCAGGCCGCCGATGGGCAGCGCGAGCAGCGAGAAGCCGATCGCGGCGGTGAGCTGCATGCCCGCCAGGGCCAGCGGTGGCGTGCCGCGGCCGGTGATGAACCGTCCTGTGTAGACGAACCCGATGCCGTAGCTCGCGGCCGCCGCCACGCAGGAGAGCACGCCCCAGCTGAGCAGCCCGCCGCCTTGCCACGGGGCGAAGATGACCAGCACGCCCAGGAATCCGAGCAGCAGCCCGGCCGCGCGACGCGGTGGCAGCGCCTCGCGCCCCGCGAGCAGCCCGAACAGCACCGTCCACAGTGGCGTGGTGGCGTTGAGCACGCCGGCCAGCCCGGACTCGACGCTCTGCTCGCCCGCGGCCAGCAGCACCCACGGCAGCGCGTTGGAGAGCAGCGCGGCGACCGCCACGTGCTTCCACAGGTTCCGGTCGCCCGGGATGCGCAGGCCCCGCACCGCGCAGATCGCCAGCAAGGTCAGCGCGCCGAGCACGATGCGAGCGAACGCGATCTGCGTCGGTGACATCGCTTCGAGGCCGAGCTTGATCAGCAAGAAGCTCGCTCCCCAGAACAGCGCGAGCGCGCCGAGCCGGAGGTAGCTGGCCGGATTGTTCATCTCCGCTCCCCAGTGTCGTCGTGTGTCCTGGATTCAGACTGCAAGAGCGGAGAAGTAAGGACAAGCGAATTAATCTCAACGAACCTTTAAGCGATCCTGTATCGTCGCGGGCATGCTCGACGTCAGACGGATGCAGGTGCTGCGCGCGGTGGTCACCAGCGGGTCGGTGAGCGCCGCCGCGTCCAACCTCGGTTTCACGCCCTCGGCCATCAGCCAGCAGCTCGCCACGCTGGAGAAGGAAGCGGGAACGCCGCTGCTGGAGAGGGCCGGTCGCGGACTGCGGCCCACCCCGGCGGGCACGCTGCTGGCCGAGCGCGCCGGGCGGATCTCCGAACTGCTCAACGAGACCGAGACCGACCTCGCCGACATCCGGGCGGGCCGCACCGGTGTGCTGCGCGTGCGGTTCTTCACCACCGCGGCCGTCGGGCTGATCCCGCGCGCGGTCGCCAAGTTCCGCGCCGAGCACCCGGAGGTCACCCTGGACCTGCAGCTCCAGGAGGAGGGCCTGCTCGACGAGGTGGTCGCCGGTGACGCGGACCTGGCGGTCATCGTGGTCGGCGACTCGCTGCCCGAGCGGCGCGGTGTGCGGCTGGTGCACCTGGCCGACGACCCGTACCGGGTGGTGCTGCCCCGCTCTCACCCGCAGGTCGAGCAGGAGAGCGTCGACATGGCGAAGCTGGCCGACGATTCCTGGATCAACAGCGCGGTGACCAGCGGCGGGATCTGCTCGCGGCTGCTGCGCGATGCCTACGCCAGCGCCGGTTTCACGCCGCGGGTCGCGCTGGAGACCGACAGCACCTACTCCGCGCAGGGGTTCGTCGCGGCGGGTCTGGGCATCGCCCTCGTGCCGCACCTCGGACTCGACGTGGTGCACCCGGGCGTGGAGATCCGCGCGGTCACCAACCCCGCGCCGACCCGCCACCTCTACGCCGCGGTCCGCGAGTCCGTCGCCGACCTGCCCGCCACCCGGTCCCTGATCGACTGCCTGGCGGAAACGGCGAAGAACGTCTGATCAGCTGCGGTTGTCGGTGTTGATCAGCGCGTCGCCGTCGCTGTTGGCGACCATGCCGAGGACGTGCATCTCCGTGCTCTTCTTGCCGTCCTTGGTGAACTGGAGCGTGACCACCACGGTGGCGCCGGACTGCACCGGTTCGCCGATGACCTTCACGTCGTCGATCTGCTTCCAGAACGCCTGGTAGCGCTCCTTGCCCTGCGACTGCAGGCTCGGGCCGAGCAGCTCCCAGGCGTCGTCGAGGTCCTTGGGCACCAGGGTGTAGTACTTCTTGACCGTGGAGACCAGCTTCTCCTTGGTCACCTGCTTGTTGCTGCTCGTCGCGCTGGACGTCGGCGCCTGGCTGCTGGTGGGCGCCGCGGACGTGGTCTTCGGCGCCGAGGTGGTCGTGGGGGCGGGCGCGGGGGCCGGCTTGGGCGCGGGGGCGGGCGCAGGAGCGCCCTGGTTCTGCGAGCCGGATCCGAACGCGTTCGCGGCCAGCACTCCGACCAGGATCGCCACCGCGATCGCGACGATCCACAGCGCGACCTGCTTGCCGCCGCGGCGCCGTGGTGCGGCGGTTCCCGGACCGACCGAGACCGGGCCCGCGCCACCGACGCGGGTGGGCGGGTTCGCGCCGCCCATGCCGCCCTGGTGGGCCATCATCTGCCCGCCGTGGGGCGGCGTCGGCGCGGGAGGCTGCTGCTGGCGCTGCCAGCCGGCACCGGCCCCCGGCGCCGCGTTGGGCACCGGACGACCGTCGAGCACGGCCTGCAGCAGGTCGCGGGTGTGCGCCATCGTCGGCCGGTCGACCGGGTCCGGGCACAGCATCTGCAGCAGCACCGGCGTCATCGGTCCGGCCTGGCGCGGCGGTTCGAACTGCCCGCGCGCCACCCGGTGCAGCAGGCTGATCGCGTTCTCATCGGTGCCGAACGGCGGACCGCCCTCGATGGCCGCGTACAACGTCGAGCCCAGCGAGAACACGTCCGAAGCCGGCGCGGGGTCGCGGCCCAGCGCGACCTCCGGCGCCAGGTAGGCGGGAGTGCCCGCGAGGATGCCGCTCTTGGTGACCGCGACGTCGCCGATCGCGCGCGAGATGCCGAAGTCGGTGATCTTGGCGAGGTCGTTCTCGCCGAGCAGGATGTTGCCCGGCTTGAGGTCGCGGTGGACGATGCCGGCCATGTGGGCCGCGGCCAGCGCTCCGGCCACCTGCACGCCCATGCGGGCCACCCGCATCGGCGGTTGCACGCCCTGCTCGTCGATGACCGCGGCGAGGCTCGTCGAGGGCAGGTACTCCATGACCAGCACGGGCTGGCCCTCGTCCTCCGCCACGTCGAACACGACGATGGCGTTCTGGTGCTGGAGGCGGGCGGCGATGCGACCTTCGCGCATCGACCGCTGTCGCGCTTCCTCGGTTTCCTCGGGGGTGAAGCCGGGCTGCAGCAGCAGTTGCTTGACGGCGATCGTGCGGTGGAGGCGCTCGTCCACGGCCTTCCACACCACGCCCATGGCGCCGCTGCCGATCTTTTGCTGCAAGCGGTACCGGCCCGCGATCAAACGACCTTCGGCGCTCACCGGTGTCTCCTGGTACTGGCTCACCCCGACGGGGGCTCGCCTGTCTGAGGACTGCCTGTTGTTGTTAGCACTTGAGGGCGGACCGACTCCCCGCTGTCGTCTTCACCCGACGGTGTCACGCCCGCAGCCACGTTACTGGGCCCCGCCTCCCGGGTAGCACCCCGGGGCCGAAATGCGCCTGCGGCCGGGGCGCTCACCTGTCGATGAGCACCCCCGCAGGACTGGAGCTGGATCCGGACTACCTCACTGAGTGGTGAAGCTGCCGCTCGGCTGGGTCGTCTTCGTCGGCTGGCTCGTCGTCGGCTCTTCCTCGGACGTCGTCGGCTCGTCGGACGTCGTCGGCTGCTGCTGGGACGTCGTCGGCTCCTCCGAGGAGGTCTCCGTCTCCCGCGTGGAGGTGCGGGTCTGCTTGGTGGTCGTTTCCTCTTCGCTGCTGGTCTCCGGCGGCGGGGCGGGAGGCAGCTGCTGCTCCGTCTGCTGGTTCGCAGGCTGCGGCGGCGGGGGCTGCTGCCCCCGAAGAGCGGAGGTGACCAGGACCGCGATCACCGCGACCGCGACCAGCGCGATCGCCGAGATGATCACCGGGCGCTTGCTGCGCCGGGGCTCCTCGTAGACCGCTTCGTCGGCGCGGTGGTCGGCGCCCATGTACGACGTCGCGTCCTCGTAGGGCCGCTCCGAGTACGGGTCGTCCTCGTAGTAGGCGACCGTGGTGCCCGCGGCGTCGCCCGCGCCCACCACGCTCGTCGCCTGGTCCGGGGGCTCCGGTGCCAGCGCGGGCGGGATCGGTGCGGCCATCGTGGGGATGGAGCTCACCGAGCCGCCGTCGGCGACGGACTGCAGCATCTCGCGGACCTGCGGCATGTCCGGCCGGTCCTGCACCCGCGCGGTCATCATCGCCATCAGCGGCTGGGCCATCGGGCCGGCCTGCTGCGGCGGCTCGATCTTGCCCGCGGCGACGGCGTGCAGCAGCGCCAGGGTGTTCTCGTTGAGACCGAACGGCGGGTGCCCCTCGATCGCCGCGTAGAGCGTGGCGCCGAGCGAGAACACGTCGGACGCCGGAGTCGGCTCCTGACCCATCGCCACGTCCGGCGACAGGTAGGCGGGCGTCCCGGCGAGCATCCCGGTCTTGGTGACCTGGACGTCGCCCTGAGCCCGGGAGATGCCGAAGTCGGTGATCTTCACCTGGCCGTTGTCGCCGAGCAGGATGTTGCCCGGCTTGATGTCGCGGTGCACGACACCCGCCGCGTGCGCGGCGCCCAGAGCCGACGCGACCTCCGCGCCGATCCGCGCGACCTCGCGCGGTGGCAGCGGGCCGTGATCGGACATCATCGCGGCAAGGCTCGTCGACGGCAGGTACTCCATGACGAGCACCGGCTGGCCCTCGTCCTCTGCCACGTCGTACACCGAGATCGCGTTCGAGTGCTGGAGCCGGGCCGCGATCCGGCCCTCCCGCATTGCCCGTTGCCGCGCTTCCTCGGCTTCACCCGGATCAAGACCGGGCTGCAACAGCAACTGCTTGACCGCAACGGTGCGGTGCAGGCGCTCGTCAACACACTCCCACACCACGCCCATCGCGCCACTGCCGATGCGTCGCTGCACCCGGTAGCGTCCGGCGACCAGGCGACCTTCGTCGCTCACCGACGTCTCCCCGTACTGCTATCGATGCCCAGCGGCGCCGCTGCCCAGGGATCCCGGACTTGGCCCACCGAACATCGGCGGATTAGGGCGGACCGGCTTTGGCCCCCCACAAGTACACGTTCAAAGCACGACTCGGGTTGCTACCGAACCGCGATACGGCAGCCTAGCCGACGCCCGTTGTGCGTAGGTCCGAAGTCGAAAAGATCGGTAAGACCCGCTTCGAGCTTACGCCGCGCACGTCGGAGACCGGGCTGACCGGGTCCCGTCTCGACGCTGTTTTCGCTGGTGATCGGGGTCCGGCTCGGTCGGTCGCCGCGAGCGTGTGACTCTCGGCACCGGTCGGCTCACGCCACGGTACCGGCGGTGCTCCTCGCGATCGGATCGGGTGCGGTGCTGCGGGTCGTTGCCGCATCGTTGTGCACCTCAGCCGGGCGGGAGCTGCCGCGCGGTGCGCAGCTCGGCGCCGCTGATGCGCGGCAGCGGGCCGGGCGAGACGTGCAGGTGCTGGTCCAGCATCACCCGCCGGCCGTCCGGGTACTCCGCCTCGACCTGCGCGCGCACCGATCCGTCGCGTTCCCTCCGCAGCTCGGTGAGCCACACGTGGTCGACCGCCTCCCACGCCCGGCGGAGCTCGTCGGCGTGCCCGAGCTCGGGGGCGAGCAGTTCGCCGAGCCGATCGGGGGAGTCTTGCGCGCGGCGGTAGAACTCCTCGACGAGGCCCAGGGTCGTGCTCTCGCTGCCCGCCTCGGGATTCGCCAGGTGCGCGTCGTCCGGATCGGCGTCGAGGACCGCGGCATCGGTGCCGGTGGTGTCGGCGAAGCCGCCGTTGCCGGTGAACGGCCACGCGGCGTTGAGCACGAGGTCGGGGCGCAGCGCGAGCGCTCCGCTGATCGGGGCGGCCGAGTGGGCGGGACGGGTGAGCTGGGCGGGTTTGGCCATGATCAGCGCGCCCGCTCCGGCCGCGGAGATCAGCAGCAGCACGCCGAGGACCGTCAGGACGACCAGCCCGCCCAGCGGCTGCTTCGTCGCCCCGGGGTCGCAGGGCTCGGCCGCCGGCGGGCTCGCGTCGGGGTCCTGCGGGCCGCGCCGGATCAGCTCGGCGACCGTGACGGTCTCGTCGAGGGCCGTGCGATCCCTGGTGTGCTCCACGGCGTGAAGACGTACTCGCCTTCCGTCCAGTTAGGAAGGATTCTCGGATAGATCACCGGAAGGGATGGCACCGAAGATCACGAACGGAGCAGTGCTTCACGATCGGTGATCAGGAGACCGGGTCGTCGGCCGCGATCATCGGGCTGTCGGCCATCTCGTACCGGAGCACGCGGCGCTCGGTGATCACCGAACCGTCCGGCAGGGTCAGCCGCAGCGTGTGCGCGGTGCTGGTCGGCGTCACGTACACCTGCACGACCTCGACCCGCGTCGCGTGCGAGTAGCGGGAGGCGAAGGACTCGTAGCCCTCGGCGCGCAACGGACCGGTGGTCATCGCGTACGCACCCGGCAGATCACCGGCGGAGATCGCCGCGTAGTACTGCTCGCCGCGCTGCTGCATCGCGTCGGTGTCGGTCAGCTGCAGCAGCTGCGGGGCCTCCGTGGTGGGCGGCTTGCTCGGCTGAGGAGGCGGGTTCGTCCCGGGAGCTCCGCTGCCCGGCGTGCCGGGGTCCGCGTCGTCATCGGAATCCTCGTCCGGCGCGACCGGTTCGGGTGTCCGGGTCGGCATCGGGCCCGCGACGAGCTGGTTCGGGCTGACCGCGGACGTGGGCGCGCTCGTGCTGCCGTCGGCGGCGGAGGGCCGGGTCGGGTCCCCGGTCAGGAAGTAGGGGTCGCGCAGCAGCGGCGGGTACTGGCCGCCGCGCGGCATGCTCGGCAGCTCCAAGCCCTCGATGCTGGTCGTGTGGTTGGCCAGCAAGGTCGTGGCGAACATCAGGCCGCCCAGCGCGGCCGCGGACGAGCCGATCGCGAACCACGCCGCACGACGCCAGCTCGGCGGCGGGGTGACCGAGGCGGGCACCATCCCGAGGTCGAACTTGTGCAGCCCGCCCACCGGAGCGGTGTCGGTCATCGGGTCGATCACCATCCGGGGCGAGGAGTCCTCGGGGCCCACGCGCTGCGCGGGTACCGGGATCCCGGCAGCGCCGGTGTCCGTCTTGCGGTGCCGGCCCGGTGGAGGTGCGTGGGCCGGTGACGGTGCAGGTGCGTGGGCCGGTGACGGCGGCGGCCAATCGAGTCGGCCGCTCCAGCCGGTGGTTCTGCCGGTGTGCATCGGAGGTCTCGACTTTCTCAACCCGCATGGGTTCACGGCGAGCTTCGCGTGGAGAAGATCGGTGCTCCGATCAGCACACTTGATCCACCGAACGGGTGGTATTCCCGTTCGGCCACTCGAACGAACGTCACCGAAAGGCGGACCGAGGATGCGGCAGGCTCAGAACTCTCCCTTGCGGAAGCGGCTCTGCGAGGTCTGCAGCGCCTTCAGCGAACCGGCGCCGCCACCGAGGCCGAGCAGGGTTGCGAAGACGTCCGCCCCCACCGAGTCACCGGTGTTGATCAGCAGCGCCAGCAGAGTCACGCCGAGGCCGACCCCGGCGACCGGGTAGCGCTTCTTGGCGAAGTCGGCGGCAGGCTGTCCGCCGGGGCGTTTCTTCGCGGCGGAGGTCAGCATCGCCAGGTAGCCCGCGTGCCCGCCCGCCGCGATCACGGCGCCCAGCGTCACCAGGAGTGCGACCAGACCGATAACCATGCTCATGGCTCCAGTCTGCTCCTCGGCGGGGCATGTCCGATATGGGGGATCCCCCTGATTCACGAATCGGTTCGAAAACTTTGTGAATCAAGTCTGGTTCGTGAACGTCGGCACGCTTAGGTTCTGTCGCTATGAGCGAGCGAACCGGTCTCGACCTCAACGGCGCACGGGTTCTGGTCACGGGGGCGGCTAGCGGCATCGGAGCCGCCGTCACCAGGCGATTCGCCGCGGCGGGAGCCGAGGTGGTCGCTGCCGACAAGGACGCCGATGCCGTCACCGCGCTCGCCGCCGAGCTGGGCGACACGGCCCGGGTCGTCGACCTCGGCGACCCCGACAACGCCGACGACCTGGGCGACGGCGCCGACGTGGTCGTCAACAACGCCGGGTTGCAGCACGTCGCGCCGCTGCAGGAGTTCCCGCCGGAGGTGTTCGGCACGATCCTGCGCGTCATGGTCGAGTCGCCGTTCCGCATCGTGCGGTCCGCGCTGCCGGGCATGTACCAGCGCGGCTGGGGACGGATCATCAACATCTCGTCGGTGCACGGGCTGCGCGCCTCGCCGTTCAAGAGCGCCTACGTCACCGCCAAGCACGCCATCGAGGGGCTGTCCAAGACGATCGCGCTGGAGGGCGCCCCCTACGGGGTCACGTCGAACTGCCTGTGCCCGGGCTTCGTGCGCACACCGCTGGTCGAGCGCCAGGTCGCCGAGCAGGCCCGGCTGCACCGCGTGCCCGAGGACCAGGTCATCGAGGACGTGCTGCTGGCCCGGACACCGGTCAAGCGGCTGGTCGAACCTGACGAGGTCGCCGAGTTCGCCGCGTGGCTGTGCGGGCCGGGGACGACGTCGATCACCGGAGCGTCGCTGTCCATGGACGGGGGCTGGACGGCGAACTGACCCAGGTTTTCCCGAGGTGCACACCGGCTCGTCAAGGAGGACGCCAGCCATGACCACCGAGTCCGCTCCTGCCAGATCGTCGACCGCCAGGGTGGTGCTGGCGAGCCTCGTCGGCACGACCGTCGAGTGGTACGACTTCTTCCTCTACGGTTCGGCCGCCGCGCTGGTGTTCAACCAGCTGTTCTTCCCGGCGGGCGATCCGCTCATGGGCACCCTGCTCGCGTTCATCACCTACGCGGTCGGCTTCATCGCCCGCCCGCTCGGCGGTCTGGTCTTCGGTCACTACGGCGACCGGATCGGCCGGAAGAAGCTGCTGGTGGTGAGCCTGGTGATGATGGGCGGCGCCACGTTCGCGATCGGCCTGCTGCCCACCTACCAGTCGGTGGGCGTGCTGGCTCCGCTGCTGCTCACGGCATTGCGGCTGATCCAGGGATTCGCGATCGGCGGCGAGTGGGGCGGTGCCGTGCTGATCGTCTCCGAGCACGGTTCCAGCGAACGGCGCGGCTTCTGGGCGTCGTGGCCGCAGGCCGGGGTCCCGCTGGGCAACGTCTTCGGCACGGCGGTGCTGGCGGTGCTCGCGGCGGTGCAGTCCGACGAGGCGTTCCTGGCCTGGGGCTGGCGGGTCGCGTTCCTGCTCTCCGGGGTGCTGGTGCTGATCGGCCTGTGGGTGCGGCTGGCGGTCGCCGAGTCGCCGGTGTTCCTGGAAGCCCAGCGCAAGGCCGAGGAGGCGGGAACCGAGCAGAAGCCCCCGATCCTGGAGGTGCTGCGCCGCTACCGGGGCGAGGTGCTCACCGCGATGGGCGCCCGGTTCGCGGAGAACGTCGTCTACTACGTGCTGACCTCGTTCGTGCTGACCTACGTCGTCACGTTCCTGGACCTGCCGCGCGGCGTCGCGCTCAACGCGGCCCTGATCGCGTCGGTGCTGCACTTCATCAGCATCCCGATCTGGGGCGCGTTGTCGGACCGGTTCGGGCGGCGGCCGATCTACCTGCTGGGCACCTTGGGCACGGGCGTGTGGGCGTTCTTCTTCTTCACGATGCTCGACACCAAGTCGTTCTGGGTGATCACCTTCGCGACCACGGTCGGGCTGGTGTTCCACGGCGCGATGTACGGGCCGCAGGCCGCGTTCTTCGCCGAGCTGTTCGGCACCAGGGTTCGCTACTCGGGCGCGTCGATCGGCTACCAGCTGGCGTCGATCGTGGCGGGGTCGCTGGCACCGATCATCGCGACCGCCCTGCTGGCGGCGTTCGACTCGTCGCTGCCGATCTCGATCTACGTCGCGCTGTGCTCGGTGGTCACCCTCTACGCGGTGTTCCGGGCCCCGGAGACGCGCGAGCGCGACTTGGCCGCCGACCACGCGGTGTGACGTCGAAGGGCGCCTTCGACCTGGTCGAAGGCGCCCTCGTGGCTCAGGACTGACCGAGCCGGCCCCTGCCGAGGCGCAGCAGGATCATGGCGATCTCGCGGCCTTCCGGACCGAGCTCCCGGTACCGGGCGAGCACGTCCATCTCGCGGTTGTAGACGATGCGCGGGCCTCCCGCGGCCATGCGCGCCTGGCCGACCTGCTGGGAGATCTCCGCCCGTCGCTTGATCAGGCGGAGGATCTCGGCGTCGAGGTGGTCGATCTCCTCGCGGAAGTTGGTGATGGCCTCCGCGGCGGCCTGCTCAGTCGAGGGCTTCCCGGACTGCGGTTGGTCACCGTCCACAGTGGCGTTCATCGGACGTCATCCTCCGGCTCCGGCCCCGTTCCCGTCCCGGAACGCGAAACGCCCCGAGTCCGAGGACTCCGGGGCGTCGTAGTGGTTTGAGCGCTCACACAGCTACGGACACCGGAGTCCCGGGCCCGTAGTAAAACTCGTACTGCTGCGTTCGCACATTCCCAGTCTGCCACAACCGCCGATGCCGATCCACTGCCTGGGCAGTTGGTCCCATCACGTGGACGTCAACGGCGAAGCCGTTTCTCTTTGCCCCACGCAAGCAATTCGCACCGCCGCGGGTTCTGACACGTCGCCTGGTGAGGACAGCCGTGACGCCGTGTATTGGCATACACAAGGAGCGGCTCCCGGAGCCAGGCGGCGTGTCAGGTTCCGCTACCCGCACCGCTACGCAAAGTGAGCTCACGCAGAAGAGCTCTGTCCGGGGGGTTCGGTAACGTGGACCAGCGATGAGCACCCCCCTCGATCTCGAATGGCACGGCGACGATCCCTCGGTCGCGCAGTCCTCCGCGCCCAGCTCCCGGTCCGGTCCGGATCCGGAGGCGCTGCTGGCCGGTCTCAACCCGCAGCAGCGCGATGCCGTGACGCACTTCGGGTCGCCGCTGCTGGTGGTGGCCGGTGCCGGATCGGGCAAGACCCGGGTGCTGACCAACCGCATCGCCTACCTGCTGGCGGGCGGGGCGCACCCCGGTCAGATCATGGCCATCACCTTCACCAACAAGGCCGCGGCCGAGATGAAGGAGCGCGTCGCCGACCTGGTGGGTCGCCGCGCCAACGTGATGTGGGTGTCGACGTTCCACTCGATGTGCGTGCGGGTGCTGCGCCGCGAGGCCAAGACGCTCGGCATGTCGTCGAACTTCTCGATCTACGACTCCGACGACTCCAAGCGGTTGGTCACCGTGATCGCCCGCGAGCAGGACCTGGACTCCAAGCGCTACCCGGCGCGGACGCTCGCCATCAACATCTCGAACCTGAAGAACGAGCTGCTCACGCCGGAGGACGCGGCCGAGCAGGCAGGCAACGACGTGGAGCGCAAGGTCGCCCAGGTCTACGCCGCCTACCAGCGCAGGCTGGGCGAGTCCAACGCGATGGACTTCGACGACCTGATCATGCGCACGGTCGAGCTGCTGCAGCAGCACCCGGCGGTCGCCGAGCACTACCGCCGCCGCTTCCGCCACGTGCTCGTCGACGAGTACCAGGACACCAACCACGCGCAGTACGCGCTGGTCAGGGAGCTGGTCGGTACCGGTCCCACCGAGAGCGGCGTGGAACCGGCGGAGCTGTGCGTGGTCGGTGACGCCGATCAGTCGATCTACGCCTTCCGGGGCGCCACGATCCGCAACATCGAGGAGTTCGAGCGCGACTACCCGCAGGCGCGCAGCATCCTGCTGGAGCAGAACTACCGCTCCACGCAGACGATCCTGTCGGCCGCGAACGCGGTGATCAAGCGCAACCCGAACCGCCGCGAGAAGCGGTTGTGGAGCGACGCCGGTGACGGCGAGCAGATCGTGGGCTACGTCGCCGACAACGAGCACGACGAGGCCGCCTTCGTGGCCGGCGAGATCGACCGGCTGGTCGACCAGGGCGAAGCCACCTTCAACGACATCGCGGTCTTCTACCGCACCAACAACCAGTCGCGCGTGTTCGAGGAGGTGTTCATCCGCCTCGGCCTGCCGTACCGGGTCGTCGGCGGGGTTCGCTTCTACGAGCGCCGCGAGGTCCGCGATGCCCTCGCCTACCTGCGGGTTCTCGACAACCCGGACGACACGGTGAGCCTGCGGCGCATCCTCAACGTGCCCAAGCGCGGCATCGGTGACCGGGCCGAGGCCGTGGTCGCGGTGCACGCCGAGCAGGAGCGGGTCTCCTTCGCGGCAGCGCTGCGCAAGGCCGCTGCCGGTGAGGTTCCGCTGCTCAACACCCGCGCGCGCAACGCGATCTCCGGTTTCGTCGAGCTGCTCGACGAGCTGCACCAGGTCGCCGCGGAGAACGACGTCGCCGAGACCCTCGACACGCTCCTGGAGCGCACCGGGTACCGGGGCGAGCTGGACGCCAGCGACGACCCGCAGGACGCCACCAGGCTGGAGAACCTGACCGAGCTGATCACCGTCGCGCGCGAGTTCACCGAGGCCCGAGCCGGAGCACCGCTGCCGGAGGACGCCGAGGCCTCGCCGTCCGCGGAGGCCGTGGTGTCGGATGTGGGACCGGCGACCGAGGACGAGGACCCGCTGGCCGACGACTCGCTGGCGGCGTTCCTGGAGCGCGTCTCGCTCGTGGCCGACGCCGACTCGCTGCCCGAGACCGGCGACGGCCTGGTCACCCTGATGACCCTGCACACCGCCAAGGGCCTGGAGTTCCCGGTGGTGTTCTCCGGCGGTTGGGAGGACGGCGTCTTCCCGCACAACCGCGCTCTGGGCGATCCGACCGAGCTCGCCGAGGAGCGGCGACTGGCCTACGTCGGCATCACCCGTGCTCGCCAGCGGCTCTACCTGTCGCGCGCCATGATGCGCTCGGCGTGGGGTCAGCCGATGACGAACCCGGCCTCGCGGTTCCTCACCGAGATCCCCGAGGAGCTGATGCACTGGCGGCGCATCGAGCCCGAGCGCGCCGCTCCGCAGGTCCGCAGCACGTGGGGCAGCCGGGGTGGTGGCGGCGGTTTCGACCGCACCGGCGGCGATTCCGCGCAGGCGGGCGTGGCAGAGCGCGGCATGCGCAGCACGGGGATGAAGGGCTGGAAGGACACCGTCGCCCTCAAGCTCGACGCCGGCGACAAGGTCACCCACGACAAGTACGGCCTGGGCACGGTCGTCTCCACCGACGGCGAAGGCCCGCGCGCCACGGCCACCATCGATTTCGGCACAGCGGGCACGGTCAAGCTCATGCTCATCGGAAGCGTCCCCCTCACCAAGCTCTGATCACGCCTCCGCCGGTCGAATTCCTGGGCTCCGGCCCGGATCAGGTCACGGTGCCCGGTTGTTGCGGTGCGGAGTCGTACTCGCCTGCGGCAGTGGTGCGCTGGAGGCGGGTGGCGGCGGCGAGGACGTCGTGGTGCGAGGTGTAGAGGGCGTTGACGCCGAAGCGGAGGATGTCCGGCGCCCGCATGTCGGCGATGATTCCTCGCGCTGCCAGGGCCTGGATCAGGCCGTAGGCGTGCGGGTGCCGCAGCGAGACCTGGCTGGCGCGGATCTCGGGTTCCGCCGGGGTGACCGGTTCGAAACCCTCTGCGGCCAGCAGGTCTTCGGCGCAGCGGAGGAAGAAGCCGGTCAGGGAGAGGCTCTTGGCCCGGACCTGCTCCAAGTCGACGCCGTCGAACGCCGAGAGCGCTGCTTCGAGGGCCAGCAGCGAGAGGATCGGCGGGGTGCCGATGCGGGCTCGGGCGATCCCCGGTGCGGGGGTGTAGTCGGCGTGCAGGCCGAACGGCTCGGCGTGGCCGGTCCAGCCGTTGAGCGGCGTGCGCCACGAATCGTGGTGCCGCTCGGCGGCGTACAGGAAGGCCGGGGCGCCGGGACCGCCGGAGAGGAACTTGTAACCGCAGCCGACCGCGAAGTCCACCCCGAGGTCGTCGAGGCCCACCGGCATCGCCCCGGCCGCGTGGCACAGGTCCCACAACACCAGCGCGCCCACCCGGTGCGCGGCGGCGGTCAGCGCGGCCATGTCGTGGAGTTCGCCGGTGCGGAAGTCGACCGGCGAGTAGCTGATCACCGCGACCTGGTCGCCGTGCTCGTCGAGGAACTCCGGCAGGTCGGCGGGCGCCACCCGGCGGACCTGCCGCCCGTGCAGCCGGCCGACCGAGTCGGCCAGGTAGCGGTCGGTGGGGAAGTGCTCCGGGTCGGTGACCAGCAGCGGGCGGTCCGGGCGCAGTTCCGCCGCCGCGCTCAGCGCGGTGAACAGCTGCACGCTGGTGGAATCACCGGCGACCGTCTGGCCCGGCGCGGCGCCGATCAGCGCGCCGACGGCGTCGCCTACCCGCAGCGGGGCCTGCCACCAGTCGTTGTCGTTCCAGGAGCGGATCAGGTCGGTGCCCCACTGGCGGTGCACCGCGTCCTCCAGCGCCGGCGGCACTGCGGCGGGCAGCGGGCCGAGCGAGTTCCCGTCGAGGTAGACCACGTCCTCCGGCAGCAGGAAGCGGTCCCGGACGTGCGCGAGCGGGTCGGTGGCGTCGAGGTGGTCGGCGAGTTCGGCGAGTTCGGTCATCAGGAGCACTCTCCCGGATCGTCGTCGCGTTCACGGGACAACCGCCACAACACGTCGGCCACCGCTGCGGCGGCCGGGCCGTCCGGTTCGATCGGCGTGTAGTGGCCGGTGCCGGGCAGCACCACGGTCTCCAGATCCCGGTGCACCGCCGCGTAGTCGGTGAACTGCTCGTGCGGCACCTCCTCGTCGACCTCGCCGCGCAGCAGCACGGTGCGCACCCCCGTCGTTCCGGCCTCGGACAGCAGCGTCACCGGATCCACCAGCGGCAGCCGCTCGGTGAACTCCTCGGCGCCCATGAGCTGCACCGCGGCGCCGTCGCTGAGGTCGTCGCGGCGCGTCGCGGCCAGGTCGGTGATCGGCGCCAGCGCCAGCACCGCGTCCGGCAGCCTCGTGGAGTGCCAGCGCGACCCGGCGGGCAGCAGCCCGCGAGCCGCGCACCACAGCGCCAGGTGCCCGCCCGAGCAGTGCCCGGCCAGCACGTACGGCCGCCCGGCGGGGAGCTCGTCCACGATCCGCGCCACGTCGTCGAACGTCTCCGGGTACCCGCCCGCGCCGCCGGAGCGGCGGAAGCCGGGCAGCAGCACCGAGAAGCCCTGCCGCGCCAGGTAGGCGGCGAACGGGGTCAGGTGCATCCGGTCGTAGCGCCAGTAGCCGCCGTGCAGCAGCACCACCAGCGGCCCGTCACCGGGCCACTCGTCGTAGCCGTGGTGCGGGTGCTCGCCGTACTTGCCGTGCCGCGGGGCCAGCACCGGCTTGAGGCTCAGCACCCGCTTCTCCTCCTCCGCGGCGCGCGAGGAGATCTCCCTAGACGGCACCGCGGGCCTCCCACAGCTCCGGGAACACCGCGATCGCGGCGCGCTTCTCCAGGTACTTCACGCCCGCCGAGCCCGCGCTGCCGGGCTTGGCGCCCATCGCCCGGCGCACGACCATCACGTGGTCCAGCCGCCAGCGGGTGATCGCCTCGGCCACGTCGGTGAGCTGTTCGCCCAGCCGCAGCAGCGGGTGGTGCTGCGGCCCGGAGTAGATGCGCCGCCACACCTCGACGACACCGGGGTCGGATTCGTAGGGCGCGGTGACGTCGCGCCTGCGGATGTGCTCGGGCACCGGGAGCCCGCGCCGGTGCAGGAAGTTCAGCACCTCGTCGTAGAGCGACGGCTCCTCGTAGGCCTCGCTGAGTCCCTTGTGGACATCCGGGTCGCCGGAGTGCGCGCGCAGCAGCGCCGCCGACTTCTGCCCGACGAGGAACTCCATGTGCCGGTGCATGGCCGACTGGAACCCGGAGGCCTTGCCGAACGCGGCGCGGAAACCGTTGAACTGCACCGGGGTCAGCGCCGCGATCGGCGCCCACGACTCGTTGAGGGCCTTGAGCCCGCGGCGGCTGCGCAGCAGCGCGTCCATCGCGGTGTCGAGGTCGTCGGAGCGGAAGGCCTCCCGCGCGGCGCGCCACTCGTACACGATCAGCGTGAACCAGAGCTCCATCACCTGCGTGGTGACCAGGAATCCCATCTCGTCGGCGGCCTCGGTCAGCGGTTCCTGCAGGGTGTTGAGCAGCGTCGCGCGGACGTACTCGTCGTAGGGGCTGGCGCCCCCGAACGGCTGGGTCAGGGGGTCGTCGGTGGACAGTTCCGCGAGGGCGGAGGCGCGGTCGGTCATCACAACTCCTGGGGGACCGCCTCCAGGATCGGAGGCAGCGGTTTTCGGGGAGCTTTCGGGCTCGGAGCGCAACGCGGTCAGATCCGGACACCGCCGCTGGCGTCGATCCACTGACCGGTGGTCCACCCGGCGTCGCGGCCGGCCGCGAACGACACCACCGCGGCGATGTCCTCGGGCTGCCCGAGCCGGTCGAACACCGACTCCGCCGAGTAGTTCCGGCGGATCTCCGGGTTGCGCAACGTCGGGTTGATCTCGGTCTCGGTGAAGCCGGGAGCGACCGCGTTGACCGTGATGCCACGCGGTCCGAGTTCCTTGGCCAGGGCGAGGGTGAAGGTGTCCAGGGCCCCCTTGCTCATCGTGTAGGCGATGATCGCGGGATAGGCGAAGCGGGTCGTCACCGACGAGACGTTGACGATGGCGCCGCCGTCCCGGATCCGCTCCAGTCCACGTTGGACGATGAAGAACGGGGCCCGGGTGTTGATGGCGAACAGTCGGTCGTAGTCCTGCTCGGTCACGTTCGCGATGGTGCGCGGCAGGGTGATGCCGGCGTTGTTGACCAGCACGTCCAGCCCGGATTCGGCGTCCTGGGCGGCCAGTTGGCGGTCGAACTCCGCCCACAGCGCGTCGGCGTCGCCGGGGACCCCGAGCTCGGCATGCACCGCGAACGCGCGGCCGCCGTCGGCGATGATCTCCTTCACCGTCCGCTCGGCGGCGTCGTGGTCGTGGCCGTAGTGCACGGCGACCAGGGCGCCTTCGGCGGCGAGGCGCCGGCTGATGGCCCGGCCGATGCCGCGGCTTCCGCCGGTGACCAGGGCGGTGCGGCCCTCGTGCGGGGTGGTGGTCACGGTCGTCTCCTCAGACGTCGAAGTCGAGCGCGAGCTCGTCGGTGCGCGGGCGGGCGCGGCAGGCGAGCGTGTAGCCGCCTGCCAGGTCGTCGGCGTCCAGCGCGTGCTGCGGTCCGAGCGCGACCTCACCGGAGAGGACCTTCGCCCGGCAGCTGCCGCACACGCCGTCGCGGCAGGAGTAGGGGACCTCGGGGCGGTGCCGCAGCACCGCGTCGAGCACCACCCGGTCCTGCGAGAGCATGGTCACGCTGCTGGTGCGACCGCCGAGGGTCGCGCTGATCCGGCCGCCCCGGGATTCGGGCTCCGGCGCCGGTCCGGGCGCGGTGGAGGCGAACAGCTCGGTGCGGACGTCCTCCGGCGGAATACCGTCCAGCGCCTCGCGCGCGGTGGCCAGCAGGCCGGGCGGACCGCACAGCGCGAACTGCGCGCCGGGCCGGACGTCCAGCAGCTCCAGCAGCCGCCGCAGCTTCGGTGGGTCGATCCGGCCGGTGCACAGCTCGCTGCCGCCGCGCTCGCGGGAGAGCACGTGCAGCACGTCGAAGCGCTGCACGAACTCGTCCTTGAGCAGCGCGATCTCGTCGGCCAGCAGCGCGTCGGCGGCGGTGCGCGCGGAGTGCACCAGCGACACCCGGCAGTCCGGGTCACCGCGCAGCGCGGCGGCGGCCATCGGCGCCAGCGGGGTGATCCCGCAGCCACCGGCGATCAGCACGTGGTGCGCGCCCCGCAGCTCCGGGAGCCCGAACTTCCCGGCGGGCGGCGACAGCTCGACCACGTCGCCCGCCGCCAGCTCGCTGCGCGCGTAGGTGCCGAAACCGCCCGGCGTGACCGGCTTGAGGACCAGCCGCAGCGCGGCCGGGTCGTCGGGAGGCGGGCACACCGAATAGCTGCGCCGCAGCTCGCCGTGCCGGACCACGACGTGCTGGCCCGGCCGGTGCGCGAACGTCCCCGCCAGCTCCGGCGGCACGTGCAGCGACAGGGCCACGGCTTCGGCGGTGAGGTGCTCGACGCGGGTGACTTCCAGCGGGTACCAGCCCGCGGTGGTGGTCGTGCTCAGGGGAGTCACCTCACATCGCCGTGATGCACGGGAAGATCTCCCGGCACTCCGCGCAGCGCAGCATCGACTGGCAGCGCGTCGGACCGAAGGAGCTGTGCGGTCGGGTGTCCTGCGAACCGCAGTGCGGGCAGGGAGTCCCCAGACCCAACCCGAGCGAGGTCGGCGTCCCGGACGAGCCGATGTCCGCTGACGTTCCGGGCCGGGGTCCAGTGGCATTCCGGTCGACGGGTGGCGCGATGCCGTGGGCGGCGAGCGCGTCGCGTCCGGTCGGGGTGATCAGGTCGGGTGTCCAGGCGGGGGTGAGCTCGTGCCGGACCCGGCCGTCCGGGTAGCCGCAGTCGCGCAGCACTCCCTCGATGGCCTCGGTGATCGCCGGGATCGCCGGGCAGCCCAGGAAGGTCGGCGTGAACCCGACCTCCACGCACCCGTCGCCCGCGGCCTCCGCGGAGCGGATCACCCCGAGCTCGCCGAGCGTGATCATCGGCAGTTCGGGGTCGGGCAGCGCTTCGACCCGGGACCGCACCCGGTCGAGGTCCTCGCGCGCGATCACCACGTGCCTCCCGGGAACTGGCGGTGCACCGACTGCATCTCGGCGACCAGCGGGCCGAACGCCTCGGTGTGCAGACCGGCCCGGCCGCCGGTGGCGTGCCAGTCCGGTGCGGGCTCGGTGAGCTCGGCGCGGGCGAGCACGTCGGCGACGCCCTCGTGCCAGGCCGCGCGCACCTCGTCCGGGCGCGGGTGCAGCCCGGCGTCGACCAGCCGCTCGGTCACCGGGTCCGATTCGAAGAGCTCGGCCGCGTGGGGCCAGATCCGGTCCAGCCCGGCCTGCATCCGGCGCGCGCTCTCGGCGGTGCCGAGGCCGAGCCGCAGCGTCCAGCCGGAGGCATGCCTGCGGTGCGAACCGACCTCCGCGGCCGCCCGCGCGGCGAACGCGGCCAGCTCGGCGTCGCCGCACCCGGCCAGCCGCTCGTAGAACGGGACCGCGTAGTGGGAGAACACCAGGTGCCGGGCGATGGTCACCGCGAAGTCGCCGTTCGGCAGCTCCACCAGCAGCGCGTTGCGGAACTCCCGCTCCGTGCGGCCGAAAGCCAGGTCGTCCTCGTCGCGACCGCTGCCGTCCAGCGCGCCGCTGCGGGACAGCAGGACCCGGGCGTGGCCGATGAGGTCGAGGGCGATGTTGGACAGCGCCAGGTCCTCCTCGATCATCGGCGCGCGGGTGATCCACCGGCACAAACGCTGTCCGAGCACCAGTGCGTCGTCGCCGAGCCGCAGCGCCAGCTCGGCGAGGTCGGCGTCCTGGGCGCGGGTCGTCGTGGTCACCGGCTCACGCATCGCGGCCCTCCTCGGCCGTCATCGGGTACTGCTCGGGATACCGGTAGGGCTTGTGGCGGGCGTTGCTGAAGAACGCGTCGTGCTCGTCGGGCGAGGAGGCGTGCACCGACGCCGAGGCCACCACCCACAGCGACAGCGGGTCGCCGCGCCGCGTGTAGAGGTCGCGGGCGCGCGTGAGCGCCATGTCCGGGTCGGCCGCGCGCACCGATCCGACGTGCTGGTGCGCCAAACCCCTTCGCGGGCGCAGGAAGACCTCCCACGAGGGTGCTCCGCCGGTCATACCGCGGCCTCCGCGGTCTCGCGGGCGGCGTAGGCGGCGGCCGCTTCCCGCACCCACGCGCCGTCCGAGTGCGCGGCGACGCGGTGGGCGATCCGCTGCCGCGCCGAGTGCGTGTCGTCGCCCAGCGCGTCCCGGTACACCTCCCAGGTGATCGGGGTGAAGTCGTAGTGCTCGCGCTCGGCGTTCCAGCGCAGGTTCGGATCCGGCAGCTCCAGGCCCAGCGAGGAGGCCTGCGGCACCACCTGGTCGACGAACCGCTGCCGCAGCTCGTCGTTGGTGTGCCGCTTGATGCCCCACGCCATCGCCCGCCGGGAGACCACCGCGCCCATCGCGGCGGTGCGCTCGTCGGCGCCCCCGGCGACCGTGTCGGGCGGGCCGAACATCAGCGCCACCGCGGGCAGCCACCAGCGGTTCACCGCGTCCTGGGCCATCTCGCGCTGCTCGGGAGTCCCGGAGCACAAGGCGCGCAGCTGGTCGTAGCCCTGCCGCACGTGGAACGTCTCCTCCTGGCAGACCCGCCGCATCGCCCGCGCGTACGGCCCGTACGAGGTGTGGCACAGCGGGGCCTGGTTGAGCACCGCCGCGCCGTCGGTGAGCCACGCGATCGCCCCGGTGTCGGCCCAGGTCAGCGCCGGGTGGTTGAAGGTCGCGGCGAACCGCTGCCTGCCGTTGTGCAGCGCGTCGAGCAGCTCGTCGCGGTCGGTTCCCAGCGTCTCGGCGGCCGAGTACAGGTACATGCCGTGGCCGGCCTCGTCCTGGACCTTGGCCAGCAGCACGGATTTGCGGTGCAACGACGGCGCGCGGGTCAGCCACGCGCCCTCCGGCTGCATCCCGATGATCTCGGAGTGGGCGTGCTGGGCGATCTGCCGCAGCACCATCCGCCGGTAGCCGTCCGGCACCCAGTCGCGCGGTTCCACCGCGGAGCCGTCCCGCAGCAGCGCCTCGAAGCGCTCGTTGAGCTCGTCCTCGGACTGCGGCGCGCTCATGGCTTCCCGCCCGCACCGGTCCGCTCGCCTCGCCTGCGCACCCCGCATCACTCCCTCAAGCGATCACCCGACGGCCGGTGCCGCGGGATTCCACCGGAGAAGAAGAGTGCCGGGGAAGCGCCGGCTATCCCGCTCGGCCGCGTGAACAAGATCACCGGGGTCGCGGGGAATGAGAGCGCCCGCGCGCGCCTCTTGTGGGACGACACACCGTTGTCGAAGAAGCGAAAGAGGTTGCCATGAGCACCATCCGGACGTTGCTGGTCGAACTCACCGGCACCGCCGAGTTCGCCGATTCCGTCGGCGACGACGTTGACCTCGCCGCCAGCGGCATCGACTCCGGCGACCTCGTGCGCCTCGTGCTGCTCGTCGAACAGCGCACGGGCGTCGAGATCACCGCCGAGGACGTGGAGGAGCTGCGCACCATCGCCGACTACGAGCGCTTCGTCGCCGAGCGCGCGGCCACCACCGGCGGTGCGTGATGTGGCTGACGCAGCTGGCGGAGCGCAACCGCCAGTGCTTCCCGGACCGCACCGCGCTCGTCGACGAGCACCGCAGCACCACCTGGGCGCAGTTCCACGACCGCACCACCGAGCTGGCCCGCGGGCTGGTCGAGCGGGGCGTGCGGCGCGGGGATCGGGTGGTGGTGCTGTCCCAGGACCGCATCGAGGTGCTGGAGAGCTACTTCGCGATCGCGCGCATCGGCGCGCTGTTCGTGCCGCTCAACCACAGCGTCGCCGCCCCGGAAGCCGCCGAGATGATCGAGCGGGTCGGAGCGGTCGCGATGCTCGGCGAGTCCGAGCTGCTGGACCGGCACACCGAGCTGCCGTCGGTGCGCGTCCGGATCGCCTTCGACAAGCCGGAGTTTGCCGAGCTGGGCAGCACCGCTGAGCCGGTCGAGCTGCCCGAGGTGCTCGACACCGACCCGGTGGCCGTGCTGCACACCTCGGCCACCACGGGCCGCGCGAAGGGCGTGACCGTGGACGGCGGCTCGTTCCGCGCCATCGCCCTCGGGTGGCTGGTGCAGGCGCGGCCGACCGACGACATCGTGCTGGTCAACTGCTGCCCGCTGTACCACGGCAGCATGGTGGTCTCGCTGACCTACATGGCGGCGGGCGCGACGCTGGTGCTGATGCCCGGTTTCACGCCGCAGCGCGCCCTGGCCGCGGTCGAGGAGCGCCGCGCCACGCACATGTGGCTGGTCCCGCAGATGCTGCGGTTCATGTTCCAGGCGAAGGCGGCCGAGACCGCCGACCTCTCCTCGCTGCGGGAGATCCTCTACGGCGCGGCGCCCATGCCGATCGACGTCTACACCGACGCGGTGCGCCGGCTCGGCTGCGGGTTCCGCCAGGTGTACGGCATGACCGAGGTCGGCGGCCCGTTCGTGACCCTCGGCCCCGACGAGCACCCCGAACCCGGCGACGCCACCGTCCGCATCCCCTGCGGCCGGGTCATCCCGGGCATGTCCGCGCGTGCCGTGGACAAGCGGGGCGCGGAGCTCTCACCGGGCGAGATCGGCGAGATCGTGGTGCGCGGTCCCGGTGTCATGCAGGGCTACTGGAACGACCCGGAGGCCACTCGCGAGGTCACCCTGGACGGCTGGATCGTCACCGGCGACCTCGGATTCCTCGACGAGCACGGGCGGATCCACCTGGTCGACCGCAGCAAGGACGTGATCATCCGGGCGGGGCAGAACGTCTACCCGTCGGAGATCGAGCGGGTGCTGATGGACCACCCGGCGGTCCGGGACGCCGCGGTCGTGGGCGTGCCGGACGACGACTACGGCGAGGTCCCGCTGGCCCACGTCGTCGCCGAGGGCGCCACCGCGGCGGAACTCCTGGGCCACCTCAAGGAGAACCTCGCCCCCTACAAGCGCCCCCGCCGCATCGAGTTCACCGACGCGGTTCCGCGCAACCCGGCGGGCAAGATCCTCAAGAAGCAGCTCCGATCCTGATCCCGCGAGGGGAGGGAGGTTTCAACGGGAACCTCCCTCCCCTCGCGCGTCCGGAGCGCTTTCCGAGCGGTCGTCACCTCGGGTACGTGGTGGGGGAAGTTTTCATGAGAACTTCCCCCACCACCCACGGAAGCCGGGGTGTCAGTCGAAGGTCGTGAGAAGGGTTTTCGCGACCTGCGCGATCGGGTTGGGTTCGGTCATCTCGTAGTGGTTGCAGTCGATCGGGTGGTCGTGGAGGGTGCCGGTGACGTGGCGGCGCCAGTGGACCGCCTTGTCGGGGGCGAGGGCGAAATCGTCCGCGGCGCCCGGGACGTCCTCGATGGCGGTGAAGAAGACGACGTCGCCGTCGAAGGTGCCCGGGGTGAACTGCGGGGCGATGCGGAGGCTGTTGCGCATCACCTCGGCGATCGACGTCGCCTCCTCGCGAGTCACCGGAGAATCCCCTGCGGGCAGGTGCGAGATCCGGTCCAGGACCTCGGCCACGTCCTCGGCGCCGGTGAGGCCGGCGACTCGGCCGAGCAGGCCCGCGACCTGGCGCTCGATGCCCTCCGGCGTGTAGGGCAGGCCCTCCGGTAGCGGGGCGTCGAGCATCGCCAGCAGCTCGACCTCCTCGCCGTCGGCTTGCAGGGCGCAGGCCATCGCGTGGGCGACGAAACCGCCGTAGGACCAGCCGAGCAGGCGGTACGGGCCGTGCGGCTGGACCTCCCGGATCAGGTCCACGTAGGACCGCGTCATCTCGGCGGCGTCGGCGGCGGGCGGCCGGGTGCCGTCGAGGCCGAACGCCTGGATGCCGTGAACCGGCCGGTCAGCGCCCAGGTGCGGCAGCAATCCGGTGTAGCGCCACGCCACGCCCGCGCCCGGGTGGAGGCAGAACAGCGGGGTCTCGGCACCCTCGGCGCGCAGCGTCAGCAGCGGGGAGAGCGCGTTCGGGCTCGGACCGTCGGCTGCCAGCGCCCCGGCGATCGTGGGCGCGGCCAGCAGCGCCGCCGCGGGCACGTCCAGCAGCCCGGCCTGCCGCAGCCGTCCGGCCAGCAGCACCGCGCGCATGGAGTCGCCACCGAGGTCGAAGAGGTTGTCGTCCAACCCGATCCCGCCGATGCCCAGCGTCGCCTGCCACACCTCGGCCACCGCCCGCTCGCGATCCGTGCTCGGCGCGCGGTGCGGAGTGGTCAGGTGCGGGCGCGGGGTGAGCTCGGGCTCGACCGGTTCCGCCCGCTGCGGGGAGTCGGTGCGGGCGCCGGGGGCGTCGATCCAGTGCCGGTGCCGCTCGAAGGCGTAGCCGGGCAGCCGCACGCGCCGCGGCTCTCCCGCCACCTCGGGCAACGCCGAGTCGACACCCGCGCTCCAGAGCCGTCCCAGCGCGTCGGAGAGCACCAGCCCGTCGGGCCGCTCCGCCTTGGCGTGCCGCATCGTGGTGACCGCGCGCGCGTCCGGGAACCGGGCCTGGGCGAGCTTGGTGAGGCTGTCGCCCGGACCGATCTCCACCAGGACCGGCTGATCCCCGTCGCACAGGGACGCGATGCCATCGGCGAAGCGGACCGTGCGGCGGAAGTGGTCGATCCAGTGCTGCACGTCGGTGACCTCGTCTCCGGCCCAGGTGCCGGTGACGTTGGTGACGTACGGGATCCGCGGCGGACGCGGCGTCATCGCGCGCAGGTGACCGGCGAAGGTGTCCACCACCGGGTCGAGCACGTGCGAGTGCGCGGCGGCGGCGACCCGCAGTCGCCGGAACGGCAGCTCCCGGCGGGTCAGCTCGTCCTCCAGCCGCGCCACGGCGTCCACCTGCCCGGCGACCGCGCAGGCGTCCGGGCCGTTGATCGCGGCCAGCGACAGCCGGTCGTCCAGCAGCGGGCGCACCACCTCGGCCGAGGCGGCGACCCCGACCGTCGCGCCGCCGGAGGAGACGATCAGCCGCATCCGCTCGGCGACCACCGGCAGCATCTCGGCCAGGTCCAGCGTTCCAGCCAGGCACGCCGCGGTGTACTCGCCGAGCGAGTGCCCGATCAGCGCGTCCGGCACCACCCCGGCCTCGATCAGAGTGGTGGCCAGCGCGTACTCGGTGACGACCAGGGCCAGCAGCGCCGCCTGGCTGCCCGGCTCGGCGTGCTCGAACAGCGCGGTGCGGATGTCCTCGCCGGTCACCGGGCGCAGGATCGCCGCGCAGCGGTCGATCGCGTCCCGGTAGACGTCGTCGTCGCGGTAGAGCTCGGCGCCCATGCCGACGTACTGGGTGCCGCCGCCGGGCAGCAGGAACGCGACCCGCGGTGGTTGCTCACCGACCGCCGGACCGGCCGGGCCGGTGGCCCGCAGCGCGGCGACGGCCTCCTGGGTGCTGGAGGCGCTGACCGCGAGCCGGTGCGGCCACGCGGGGCGGTCGACGCGCAGCGAGTGCGCCACGTCGTCGAGCCGCAGGTCCGGGTTGTTCTCCAGGTGCCGGGCCAGCGTCTCGGCCTGGCCGCGCGCCGCCCCGGCGGTGCGCGCCGACAGCGGCAGCACCTGGCGCCGGTCTTCCTCGGCTGCGCGCGGGACCTCGGGCTGCGGCGGTGCTTCTTCGAGGATCACGTGCGCGTTGGTGCCACCGATGCCGAAGGCGCTGACCGCCGCGCGCCGGGGGTGCTCGGCCTCCGGCCAGGGCTCCAGCGCGGTCGGCACCCGGAACGGGCCGGACGGGAAGTCGATCAGCGGGTTGGGCTCGTCGAAGTGCAGGTTCGGCGGGATCTCCCGGTGTTCCAGGGCGAGCACGGCCTTGATGAACCCGGCGATCCCCGCGGCGGCGCCCAGGTGCCCGATGTTGGTCTTGACCGAGCCCAGCGCGCAGAACCCGGTCTCGGCGGTGGATTCCCGGAACGCGTCGGTGAGCGCGGAGACCTCGATGGGATCGCCCATGCGGGTCGCGGTGCCGTGCGATTCGACGAGGCCGATGGTGCCCGCGCCGACGTCGGCCTGGGCTTGGGCGGCGAGGACGACCTCGGTCTGCCCGGCGGTGCTGGGCGCGGTGAAGCCGACCTTGCGGCGCCCGTCGTTGTTGATGGCCGTGCCCCGGATGACCGCGCGGATGCGGTCGCCGTCCTCCAGCGCGTCCTCCAGCCGCTTGAGCACCACCACGCCCACCCCGTCACCGGAGGAGGTGCCCGCCGCGTCGGCGGCGAACGCGCGGCAGTGCCCGTCGGGCGAGAACGGCCCGTCGGGGACGTGCCGGTAGCCCAGCAGCGCCGACGGGTTCAGCGACACCGCCCCGGCCAGCGCCGTGTCGCAGCGGAATTCGAGCAGGTCCTGGCAGGCGGTGTGCAGGGCGACCAGCGCGGTGGAGCAGGCCGTCTGCATCGACACGCTCGGCCCGGTCAGCCCCAGCTCGTAGGAGATCCGGGTCGCGAGCGTGCCCAGCGAGTTCGCGGTGGCCGAGTGCACCAGCTCCACGCTGCCCGGCTGACCGGCGAAGCGCGGGTGCACGTGCGCGGGGTAGTAGCGGCTGTCGCCCGCCCCCGCGTACACGCCGGTGGCCGACGCCGCCGCCGAGTCCGGGTGGCCCGCGTCTTCGAGCGCGTGGTGGGCGGTCTCCAGCAGCAGCCGCTGCTGCGGGTCGACGACAGCGGCCTCCGCGGGGCTGTAGCCGAAGAACCCCGAGTCGAACCGGTCCATTCCGTCCACCGTGGACGCCATGCGGACCAGCGCGGGATCGTCCAGGTCGTGCGGGTCACCGCCCGCCGCCAGGAACTCCTCGTCGCTGATGGCCCGCACCGATTCCCGCCCGGCAGCGAGGTTCGCCCAGAACTCGTCCACATCGGACGCTCCGGGGAAGCGTCCGGCCATGCCGATCACGGCGACGGCCGGGAGCTCCTCCGGCGTGGTGTCATCCATTCCCGCGGTCCTTCCGCTCCCGGCGGCGGGCGCTGCGCGCGTCCCGCTGCCGCTGTGCACGTTGCTTGGCCCGGTCCAGGCCGCTCGGCTCGGCCCGCTGGTCGGGTTCGGGCGCGGCGGCCGCGGTGCCCCGCTCGGCCAGGTGCCGGGCCAGCGCCCGCACCGTGGGGTGGGCGAACAGGTCGACCACGCCGAGCTCGCAGCCGAGCGCCTTGTTGATGGCGGTCTGCGCGGTGACCAGCAGCAGCGAGTTGCCGCCGAGGTCGAAGAAGTTCTCGTCGCGACCCACCACGTCGCGTCCGAGCACGCCGCTCCAGATCCCGGCGAGCTCGCCCTCCAGCCGTCGCAGGTCGTCGCCGCCGGTCTGCTCCTTCCGGGCCGACGTCCCGGCCGAGCGCAGCACCCACGTGCCCGGTTCGGCTCCGGCCGACGCGGCGGCGTGCAGCTCGCCGAGGTCCGCGCCGTCCTCCAGCCCGACCCGGCCGGCCAGCCGCCGCAGCTGCCGCACGGGCGCGCGCACGTGGCTGCGCACCCATGGCGCGGTGCGATCGGCGCCGATGAGCACGTGCGGTTCGGCGAGCCCGCGGGCGAAGTCGAACGACCGCAGCGCCATCGCCGCGTCCAGCACCCGGTAGCCGCGGACCTCGGTGAGCGCCGTGTGCTGGTAGCCGCGGCTCATGCCGCGCTCCCGCCACATGCTCCAGGCCAGGCTCTGGCCGGGCAGGCCGCTGCGCCGCCGGTGCACGGCCAGGGCGTCGAGGAAGGCGTTGGACGCCGAGTAGGCGGCGTTCATCGCGCCGCCGAAGTGCCCGTTCACCGAGGAGAACGCGATGAACGAGGTCACCGGGTGCTCGGCGGCGATCTGGTGCAGCGTCCAGGCGCCGAGCACCTTCGCCGCGAGCGCGTCCTGCCAGTCGGAGGCGGCGAGCTCCTGCACGGGTCGCTGGTCGAAGCCGCCCGCCAGGTGCAGCACTCCGGTCAGCGGCAGCCGCCACTGCGCCGCGGCACCGTCCACAGCGGACCGGACCTGCTCGGGGTCGGTGACGTCGGCGGTCGCGTAGCGCACCTCGCCGAGCTGCTGGAGCCGTTGCAGCGCCGCGATCCGGTCCGCGACGGCGCCGCCCTCGTCGAGGTGCCGCTGCCAGGCGTCCTCCTCCGGCAGCGGCGTGCGGCCGAGGACCAGCAGGCGGGTGCCCGGGGTCTTGAGCAGGTGCGCGGCCAGGTCGACGCCGACGCCGCCCAGGCCGCCGCTGAGCAGCTGGAAACCGTCCCGCTGCGCGGGTTCGGCCGGCTCGGGGTGCTCCGGCAGCGGGGCGAGCCTGCGCGCGTACCGCTGTCCACTTCGGACCGCGATCTCGGTGTCGGCGGGGTGCCCGGCGGCCTCGACGAGGATCGCCTCCAGCGGGTCCTCGCCGGCGGCGAGGTCGAGGTGCACGCCCCGCAGCCACGGCAGTTCCTCCCGCAGCGACTTCAGCAGCGCACCGGCCGCGGCGTGCGCGGGCGAGGGCAGCTCGTCGTCGGCGACGGCCTGCGCGCCGGACGTGACGAACAGCAGGTCCAGCGGTCGCGGTCGGCCGGGCCGATCCGCCAGCGCGCGGGCCAGGACCAGCAGCGATTCCGCGCCGCCTTCCCACGGCTGCTCACCGGGTTCCCTCGCCGCCAGGTGCAGGACGAGGTCGGGTTCCCGCCCGTCGTCGGCCAGTGCTGCCAGCAGCGCGGCGTGGTCCTGCTCGTCGGGCGTGATCCGGTAGGTCGCCGCGTCCACGCGCTCGAACTCCGCGCCCGGGGTGACGACCGTGCACAGGCCCCCGTCGGCGCGCAGCCGCCCCGCGATGCGCTCGGCCAGGTCCGCGTCCGCACCCGCGAGCACGAGCGCGTGCCGGGCGGTTCCGGTGCGGTGGGAGGACTCGGCCCGCTGCCACACCGGCCGCAGGAACCAGTCCGGCACCGTGGCCGCCGTGCCCAGCAGCAGCTGGGACTCGCGCACCGCGGCGTCGAACTCACCGGCCTCGAAGCTCTTGCGCAGCTTCGTGCGCTGGATCTTGCCGATCTCGGTCTTCGGGATCTCCTCCGGGACCACCGGGATCAGGAACGTCGGGCTCACCCCGATCTCGCGGGTGACCTTGCCGCCGATCTCGCGCAGCGCGGTGGCCGGGTCCTGCCCGTCGGCCAGGTGCACGAACAGCGCGAGCTCGTCGGTGCTCACCGAGGGGTCCGAGCGCACCGCGCAGGCGGCGGTGAAGCTCCGCACCACGCTGGGGAGCTCCTCGACGCACGCCTCGATCTCGTGGCTGTAGTGGTTGACGCCGTTGACGATGATGACGTCCTTGGCGCGGCCGGTGATGAACAGCTCGCCGTCGCGCAGGAACGCCAGGTCGCCGGTGTCGAACCAGCCGTCGGCGGTGAACGATTCGGCGTTGGCCTTCGCGTTGTCGTGGTAGCCCTCGGTCACCGAGGTGCCGCGCACCTGCAACCGGCCCGCTTCGCCCGCGACGAGCAGCCGGTCCTGCTCGTCGACGACCCGCATGTCGAAACCGGGGTAGGGCAGGCCGCAGCTGACGAACGACTCGTCGTGGTCCGGGACCTCGCCGGGCAGCTCGACATCGGTGACCACGGAGCAGGTCTCGGACATGCCCCAACCCGGGTGCATCACGTGCTGCGGCAGCCCGAACGGCCGCAGCGCGTGCAGGAACCGGCGGGCAGCGGAGGCCACCACCACCTCGCCCGCGTTCATCACCAGCCGCACCGGCGAGAGGTCCCAGTCCCGGCCGGTGAACTCCTGGGCGTGCTCGGCCAGCAGCCCGAACGCGAAGTTCGGCGCCCAGGTGACCGTGACGCGGTGCCGGTCCAGCAGTTCCGGCCAGCGCACCGGTTCCTCCAGGATCCAGGAGGTCTGCGCGTGCACCTGGCGGCAGCCGAGGTAGACGTCGCGGAGGTGGAACATCACCACGCCGGTGACGTGGTCCAGCGGGATCCAGTTCAGGGAGACGTCGTCGGGGCCCAGCGCGTTCATCGCCTCGGTCGCCGCCGAGCGGGTCAGCACCGCTCGATGGGTCTGCCGCACGGCCTTGGGCAGCCCGGTGCTGCCGGAGGTCATCAGCAGCAGGAGCAGGTCGTCCGGCGCGGCCTCGTACCAGTCGCGGTCCTCGGGGCCCGCGCGCAGCTCATCGGCGGTGGTCAGCTCCAGGTCCGGCCACTGGTCGCGGGCGGCGAGGTCGCGGATCCCGGCCTCGTTGCCCGGTGAGGCCACGATCAGCGGGCGGCCCAGCATCCGCCAGATGCCCGCGAGCTTGGCCAGCGCCGCCGAACCGGTGGCGTACGAGCCGGGCACGGTCAGCGGCACCGCCACGAACCCGCCCAGGACGCAGCCCCACAGCACGGCCACGAAGTCCTCGGTGTCGTCGCACTGGAGGATCACCTGGTCGCCCGGCCGCAGACCGGCGCCGCGCAGACCCGACAGCACCCGGGAGGCCTCGACGACGAGGTCGGCGTAGCGGGTGCGGGTCTCGGTGCCGTCCGGGCGGACGTGCACGATCTCGCCGTCCGGGTTGGCTGCCGCGCGGGTGAGAGCCGAGGCCCAGTCCGGCACCGACGGTTCGGGCAGGGTGCGCCCCTCGGACAGCGCCGGGACGGTGCTCGGCCGGGACGCGGGGCCGGTTTCGGCGATCTGCGGGGAGCTCTCGCGCGGGATGCCGACGTGGCGGCGTTCCAGCTCGGCCGGGACGTCCTCCAGCCGCACCTCGGCGTCGCGGACCCCGTGGACGGCGGCCAGCCGCCGCTGCCACTCCTGCGCCGCCCGGTCGTCGACCGGCGAAAGAGCGTGCAGCGCATCGGTGTCCACCGCGCCGTCGGGGAGGCGGGGTAGGTCGCTGACGGCGACGACCCGGGCCGCACCGGCGAGGGCGCGCTCCACCTGGTCGACCGCGCCCGCCCGGTCCGGCACCACGTGCACCGCGAGCTCCTCGCCGGTGAGCACCACCGCGTCGCGGATGCCGGGGACCGCCCGGGCGGCGCGCTCCACGGCGGCCGCGGTGGCGGAGTGCCCGGCCGGGGTCACGGCCGGTCGGTCGCGAGTGGTGAGCGCGCTGATCGGCGAGTCCGGGGCGGCGCAGGCGGATTCCAGGACCTCCCGCAGCGCGCGGGCGAACTCCTCCGCCGTGGCGGGTTCGTAGAGGTCGGTGGCGTACTCGACGTGCAGCTCCAGCCCGTCCGGCACCTGCCGGTCGTCGTAGCGCTCCAGCACGTCGACGAACAGGTCGAACTTGGCGGTGCCGGTCGCGGTGGGCCGCAGCGCCGCGCGGTCCGCGCCGAGCTCCAGCACCGCGCTGTCGTTGTTCTGCAGCGCCAGCATCACCTGGAACGCCGGGTGCCGGGACGGGTGCCGGGCGGGGTTGAGCTCCTCCACCAGGCGGTCGAACGGCATGTCCTGGTGGTCCAGGGCCTTCAGGTCGAACTCCCGCGCCCGCGCCAGCAGCGCGCGGAACGCCGGGTCGCCGCCGGTGTTCGCCCGCAGCACCAGAGTGTTGGTGAGCAGTCCGATCACGTCGTCGAGCGCCGGGTCGGCGCGACCGGCGACCGGGGTCCCCAGCACCACGTCCTCGCCGGCTCCCCAGCGGGTCAGCAGGGCGCTCACCGCCGCGTGCAGCACCATGAACAGGCTGGTGTCGGTGGATTCGGCCAGCTCCAGCAACCGGCCGTGCAGCTCGGAGTCCACCGTCGAGGTCGTGCTCGCGCCCTCGCCCGCGCTGGTGTCGGGACGGGGCCGGTCGGTGGGCGGGGAGCTCTCGGCGGGCAGCCCGGCCAGCGCGGTGCCCCAGAACTCGGTGAGCTGCTCGATCCGGCCCGCGCCGGGGGCGAGCAGCTGCCGCTGCCAGATCGCGTGGTCGGCGTGCTGCACCGGAAGCGTCGCGAACTCCGGCGCCGCGCCCGCCGCCCGAGCCCGGTAGGCCGTGCTCAGGTCGTCGGCCAGCGGCCGCAGCGACCAGCCGTCGGCGGCGCTGTGGTGCAGCAGGATCAGCAGCGTCCGCTCGCTCCCGGCGCCGAACACCCCTGCCCGCAGCGGACTCTCGCGGGTCAGGTCGAAGCGGTGCCGGGCCGCGGCGGAGACCTGGGCGTCGACCTCGTCGGCCGGGCAGTCCACCACCCGCAGTTCGGGCCGCAGCCCGCCGGGCGCCAGCACCCGCTGGTGCACCCCGGACTCGTCGGGGGCGAAGACGGTGCGCAGGCTCTCGTGCCGGTCGGCGAGGTCGCCGAGCGCGGTCCGCAGGGCGTCGACGTCGACCTCGTGGCGCAGCCGCACCACGAGCGGGATGTTGTAGGTCGCGGCGTCGCCGAGCCGGTCGAGGAACCACATGCGCTCCTGCGCGAACGACAGCGGGATCCGCTCGGGGCGCTCGACGGCCGTCAGCGCGGGCAGCCGTGTCCCGGTCGCTTCGCCGACGCGCGCGGCCAGGGCCGCCGGTCGCGGCGCGTCGAACAGCTCGGAGATCGGCACGTCCGCGCCCGCCTCCGCGCGCAGCCGCGCCAGCAACCGGGTCGCCAGCAGCGAATGCCCGCCCAGGGCGAAGAAGTCGTCCTCCACGCCGACCTCGGGAAGGCCCAGCACCTCCGCGAACAGCCGGCACACCAGTGCCTGCTCGGGAGTGCTCGGCGGGATTCCGCCTGCGGCGGCGGCGAAATCGGGCTCCGGCAGAGCGGCGGGGTCGAGCTTCCCGTTGGCGGTCAACGGGAACTCGTCCACGAGCACGCACGCCGGCGGAACCATGTGCTCGGGAAGCCGGGCTGCCAGGTGTGCCCGCAGCTCGCCCGGCTCAGGACGCTTCCGGGCGGGAACCGCGTAGCCGACCAGTTGCGGCTGACCGTCGCCGCCGCGCCGGACCACCACGGCCGCCTGCGCCACCGCCGGATGCTCGGCGAGCACCGCCTCGACCTCGCCGGGCTCGATGCGGAAACCGCGGATCTTGACCTGCTGGTCGGCGCGCCCGACGTACTCCAGCACGCCGTCACGGCGTCGCCGCGCCAGATCGCCGGTGCGGTACATGCGGGTTCCCGGCCGCCCGAACGGGTCGGGCACGAACCGCTCCTCGGTCAGCTCCGGCCTGTTCAGGTAGCCCGGAGCCACCCCGGGACCGGACACGTGCATCTCGCCGACCACGCCCGGCGGCACCGGCCGCCCCTCGGCGTCGAGCACGTGCACCCGCAGGTCGGCCAGCGGGCGGCCGATGACGCTGGCCCGCCGCGGGTCGTCCAGCTCGGCCCAGGTAGTGCGGTGGTGCGTGACGTGCACCGTCGTCTCGGTGATGCCGTACATGTTGACCAGCTCGGGCGAGTCGAGACCGCGGCGCTCGGCCCACGGGCGCAACCGGTCCGGCTGCAGCGCCTCGCCGCCGAAGACCACGTACCGCAGCGCCAGCGGACGCCCGTCGTCGGCCTGCACCAGCTGCTCGAACGCCGACGGCGTCTGGTTGAGCACGGTCACGCCCTCGGTGGCCAGCAGGTCCAGGAACTCCCGCGGCGAGCGGCTCACCGCGTGCGGGACCACGACCAGACGCCCGCCGTGCAGCAGCGGACCCCACAGCTCCCAGACGGCGAAGTCGAAGGCGGAGGAGTGGAACAGCGTCCACACGTCGTCGGTGCCGAAGTCGAAGTGCTCGGCGGCGGACTCGAACAGCCGCAGCACGTTGGCGTGCGGCACCGGCACGCCCTTGGGGCGTCCGGTGGAGCCGGAGGTGTGGATGACGTAGGCGATGTCCTCGGGTCCGGTCGGACCGGTCCGCTCGGCGTCGGTAAGCGCACCGGTCGCGCGCCCGGCGAGGTCGCGTGCGGTGGCGGAGTCGTCGAGCACCACGACCTCGGCCGCGGAGTCCGGCAGTGAACCGGCGTGCGCGGAGTCGGTGATCAGCGCGATCGGCTCCACGTCGTCGATGACCAGCCGCAGCCGTTCGGCGGGATGCGCCACGTCGAGCGGGAGGTAGGCCGCGCCCGTCTTGAGCACCGCCAGCAGCGCCGCGACCAGCCGAACCCCGCGCGGCAGCGCCAGCGCCACCGCGCCGCCGGGTCCGGCGCCGCGCTCGACCAGCAGCCTGGCCAGCCGGTTGGCCTCGGCGTCGAGCTCGGCGTAGGTCACCGATTCGTCCACGAAGGACACGGCGGTGCGGTCCGGCACCCGCGTCGCCTGCTCCTCGAAGCGGCGAGCCAGCGTCGTGGTCACCGAGTGCTCCGGCGCGACGACGTCCTGCGGTTCCTCGCCGGGCAGCAGCAGGTTCGCCGCGCCGACCGGCAGTTCCGCATCGGCCTCGGTCAACTGCCGCAGCACCAGCAGGAACCGCTCCAGGTGCGCGCCGAGCTCGACTTCGTCGTAGAGCCCGGGGTTGGCGTCGAAGGCGATCCACAGCCCGTCTGGATCGCCTCCGGGCCGGATCGAGATCTGCAGGTCCTCGACCGCCCCGCCGGACAGGTGGTGCGAGGTGGACGGGCTGCCCGCGAACACCAGGTCCTCGCTGAACGGCACGACGTTGACCACGGGCCCGTGCAGCCGCCGCCCGCCGCCGAGCATCCCGAGGTCGCGGCGCAGCGATTCGCCGCGGTACTGCTGGTGCCGCCGCAGCGCCCGCAGCTCGTCGGCGACCGCGCCGGCGAGCTTGCCGACCGGCGTCTCCGGTGCGGCCGCGATCCGCAGCGGCAGGATGTCGGAGGCGGTGCCCGGGGTGCGCAGCGCCGCGCTGCCCAGCCGGCTCATCGTGGCCAGCCCGAGCACGAGGTCGTCCGCACCGGTCATCCGGTGCAGGTAGGCGGCGATCGCCGTGACCAGCAGGTCCGTGCGCGCGACCCCGAGACGGGCAGCGGCCGTGGACAGCACCTCGGCCTCGGCCGGGGACAGGTCGGTGGTGCGACGCAGGAACGGCGCGACCGGTGCGGCGGTGCGGTCGGTCAGGCGGGTCGGCTCGGGGAGGCCGGCCAGCTGCTCGGCCCAGTGCGCGCGGTCGCGCGCGCAGCGCTCGGAGACCAGGTAGGCGGCCTCGTCCTCCTGCAACTGCAGCACGGACTCGAAGCGCCCCGGCGCCGGTTGCTCACCCGCGGCCAGCGCGGTGTAGGTGTCGGCCAGCCGCCGCGCGACCATCTTGTAGCTGTAGCCGTCCAGCAGGACGTGGTGCGCGCGCAGGAACCAGATGTGGTGCTCGGCGCCCAGCGTCAGCAGCGCGTGCGAGAACAGCGGCCCCGCCTCGAAGTTCACCGGAGTGGCCAGGTCGCGGTGGATCCACTCCTCGGCCGCGGCCTTCGGATCGGCGGCGTCGCGGAAGTCCAGCCTGTGCAGGGGCCAGTCGTCCCCGGCGCCCAGGTCGCACCGCGGCCCGTCTGGGGTGTCGAGGAAGCGCAGCGCGAAGGTGTCGATCTCGGCGACGGTCCGGCGCAGCGCGGTCTCGAAGAGCTCGGCGTCGACCGGCCCGTGGATCTCCACGTGCTCACCGGTGTTGTAGGCGGCGCTGCCCGGCGCGAGGCGTTGGGCGAACCAGAGGCCTTCCTGCGCCCCGGACAGCGGTCGACGATCGTCGCGACGGACTGACATGGCACCAACCTTCAGCGGCGAGCGGTATTCACACGGACCACGGCGCCCGTTCCCGCGCCCGGTCGACCGGTCGTGGGCGCACTGTTTGCGCGCGCCCGACCACCCCGGACCTGCGACGCGGGAAGCGACGGGAAATCCGGGGTGAATGATCGGGGAAGAGTGCGTTCGCGCGTTCGGCGGGAATCGCGTTGGCATTCGCGGGATCCCGTTGCGTCGTGAACCTTGCCCGAGCGCTGCTCGACGGGTCAAGACCGGATATACCGGGAGGATTATCCGTTCTAGAGAAACACCTAGAATGTGGCCGAGCGGTCGCCGGGGTGCAGTGATCAGGCCCATTCGAGTCCCCGTCGGAACCGCCGGAACGCGGAGCGGCCGGAGGCTGCACGGGTGAACGTCACGGGCCGGAAATCGCTGTGCGCAGCCGTGATGGCGACCTCGACGTGCGGCCGGAGTGGTCTTCGTCATGCTTCGCGGAGCTGCGGTGCGAGCGTGAACCTGGGGAAATCCCTAGCTTCTTCGGTCCGTGTCTTGATTTCTCCTCGGTGTCCCGACTTTTCTGGTTTCGGCCCTGCCGGATTTCGGTCGAAGTGCGGGGAAAGCGCGTGTTGAGGAACGTTGTTCGTTCTCCCGGAACCTTCGGGGGCGACGGCGTCCGGAAAGGGCGGTAGCGATGCGACGCGCACTGTGCCCGGTGGAAACCCTCTACGTCGGCCAGCGCAGCAGAGCCGTGCTCTCCTGCTCGGTGCGCGGACGCGTCTACGCGGCGCTGCTGGCGCGTGCGTTCGACGAGGTGATCGCCGAGCACCCGACGCTGCGCGCGCGGATCGTGCCGGACGGTTCCGGCCACGCCTTCGAACTCCTCGGTTCGCGGGAGCGGCCGCGGCTCACCGTGCGGACCGGGGTGGATGCCGCCCACGACGACGAGCTCAACGATCCGCTGCCGGTCGGCGGCCCACTGGTGCGCGCGACCCTGGCCAGTGACCCGGAGGATTCCGCGGAACAGCGCCACATCCTCGTGATCTCGGTCGACCACGCGGTCATCGACGGCCACAGCGCGATCGCGCTGCAGAACGCCGTCTGGGACCGCTACCGCGCGCTCGTCGACGGCGAACCGACCCGCGCGCCCGCGCGCGAACCCGGCTGGCCCGCCCCGATCAGCAGCCTGCTGCCGCCCGCCGACGAGGCCGCCACCGCCGAGTACCTGCGCTCGCGGCTGGCCGAGGCCCGGCGGAACCCGGTCGAACTCCTCCCGTACGACGGACCGGGCAGCGGCGGCCGCATCGAGATCCGCAGGCTGCTGCTGGACGCCGAGAGCACCACCGCCCTGCGCGACTCCGCCCGCGCGGCGGGGATTTCGGCGCACGGGCTGATCAGCGCGGCGCTGCTGTCCGTCGCGCGCGCCCGCTTCGGCGGCGACGCCCCGCGCGTGCTCGGCTGCCTGTCGCCGGTCGACCTGCGTTCCCGGCTCGTCCCGTCGGTGCCGCCCACCGAGATGGTCGCCGCGGTGGCCACCCACCTGCATGCGCTGCCGGTCGCAGCGGACCCGGAACCCGTTGCGATGGCCCGGGAACTCACCGCGCACCTGCGCGCCGCGATCGCCCGCGGCGAGCACTTCCACGACATGCGGATCACACCGGAGGTCCCGCGCAACCCCGCGCTGCAGATGGCCACGGTGATCGCGACGAACATGGGTGCGGTGCCCTGCCCCCGCTTGCCCGCCGGGCTGGAGCTGACCGACGTGCGCCTCGTGCCCGGCCGGGAGCACTACTTCCCGCAGGCCGGACGCAGCCCGCTGATGGCGTGCGTCGTGACCTTCGGCGGGCGACTGGCCGTCGAGCTGCCGCACCACACCGCCTGCTTCAGCGCGGAGTTCATGCGCGCGTTCCGCGACGACCTCCGCTCCGCGCTGCTCTCGCTGTCCGCACCGCACGAGCTCCCCGCCTGAGCGCACCCGACCGGTTTCCCCCGAGGAGCGAGCCTCCGAGATGAAGACCGCGCACGAACCGAATCCCGTCCTCGCACTGCTGCCGCGCGCCCAAGCCGGCGAGTCGCAGGCGATGAACGAGCTGCTCATGCACATCACGCCCTACGTGGCCCGGGTGTGCACCTCGGTCGCCCCGCACCACAGCTCCGATGCGATGCAGGAGGCGCTGCTGGCGATCTACCGGGGCTTGAGGACGCTGCGCGAACCCGCGGCGTTCTTCGGCTGGGTCCGCTCGGTGACGGTCCGCGAGGCCGTCCGCACCGTCAAGCGCCTCAACGACAGCACGACGTACTCGCCGGTGGAAGCCCGCCACGACTCGAACCCGCTCGACCGGGTGCACATCAACGACGTCCTGGAACGGCTGTCGACACCGCACCGGGAGGTGCTGACCCTGCGGGCGTGGGGCCTCAACGAGGAGGAGATGGCCGAAACCCTGCACCTGCCCCTCGGCACGGTCCGCTCCCGCCTCCACCGGGCCCGCCGCTGCTTCCAGGAGGCCTGGTACCCCTCAGCGGCCTGACGCACCGCCCTCCGCAGCCGGCGCGTTCGAATGTCGCGCGAAGTTCGAAAAACCCTGCTCAGGGCGTGCCTCGGGGGTCAGAAGCGGAAGCGCAGGAGGCGGCCCAGGCGGTTGAAGGTGGGGATCTTGGCGGCCGCGCGGAAGGCCAGTCTGGCGGGCAGCGGGTAGCTCGCCAGTTCCGGTGCCTCCAGGAACGAGATCTCCGAGACCAGCCGCAGGGCGGGGATTCCCAGGCCGTTCGGGTCGTCGATGCCCCAGTGCAGGCGGGAGCCCGAGCGCGTCACCGCGGGGTTGGCGACGTTGTTGAGGTGGATGCTCGGCGTGTTGAACGCGTCGAACAGCACCTCACCGCTGGGGAAGTGCGCCACGATCCGGCGCAGCAACGACAGGCCGTCCGATTCCGTCAGGTACATGGTCAGGCCCTCGGCGACCACGAGAACGGGCCGGTCGGAGGGGATTCCGTCCAGCAGGTCCGGGTCCGCGACGGAGCGGCCGACGGTGTGCCGGTTGCTCGACGACGGGAACAGCTGCTCGCGCAGTGCGATGACCTCGGGCTGGTCCACGTCGTACCACTGGACGTCCGCGGGCGGGTTCACCCGCTCGAAGCGGCTGTCCAGGCCGCAACCCAGGTGCAGCACGGTCATGCCCGGGCGCAGCGCGTCGCGGACCTGGTCATCGATGGCGTTGGCACGGATCGCCACCGAGAGCGCGTTGCGCGCGAGCATCCCGAACCGGGTGAAGTCGTAGTCGACGCGGCTCACGGCGTCGTCAGCCCACCGGTCGTGCAGCGTCGGTTCCGGCGAGCGGTTGTCCAGGGCGCGCAGGTACAGCGTGGCGAGCATCGTCGCGGCCGGCCCGGTCAGCTCGATCGGGATCCGCTTCTCCCGCTCGAAACCGAAGCGCACCACTCGCATCGCGTCGCGCAGCGGTGCGACGGCGTTCATCGCCTTCGCGATGAACCGCTCGCGCGGCGCGACCTTCGCGACCCCGGGGAGCGTCGTGACCGCGACCGCCTTGCGCAGGTGCAGGCCGGGGACCTTGATCTCCAGGTCCTGCGGATCGCGCACTCCCCAGTGGAAGCCGGCGCCGGTGCTGCGGAGGAAACCCGAGTACTTCGCCGCTCGGACGGTCCACGGCGCGACCACGTCGAAGAGCATCTCGCCGCGACCGAACCGCTCGACCAGCCGCCGCAGAAGCGCGACTCCGTCCTGCTCGGTGAGGTACGGCGTGAGGCCTTCGGCGATGACCAGCGTGGGACGCCCGGCCGGGATCTCGTCCAGCCACCCGGTTTCGGTCACCGAGGACGCGATCGTGCGGTGGTTGTCCCGAACGTGCGGGTACAGCCGGTCGCGCAGCTCGACGACGTCGGGCATGTCCACGTCGAACCACTGCGCTTCCGCGGGCAGGTCGAGGCGGAACGGCCGGGAGTCGAGGCCGCACGCCAGGTGCAGCACGACCGCGTCCGGGTGTTCGGCGAGGAACTCGCGCGCCCTGTCGTCGATCTCCTTGGCGCGCAGGACCACTGCCATCATGTCGCCGGAATCGAGTCGCAGGCGGGAGAAGTCGAAGTCGATGCGTGCCACCAGCTCGTCGGCTGCTCGGTCGCCGAGCACCGGATCGTCGCGGCGGCTGTCGAGGGCGCGTGCGTGGAGAGGACCGAGGAGCGTCTGCTGCGCTCCGGTCAAGCGGATCTGTTCGGCCACGGCGCAACGCTACTGGGATCCCGGCGGGAGGGGCGTCAGCGGCGCGTAAAAAAAGGTTCGGCGACCGCGGGATGGTCGCCGAACCTCGGGAAAGTGGTGTGGGTGGGGAAGTTTTCATGAAAACTTCCCCACCCACACCACTTCAAAGCTCGTGATCAGGTCGGGGAGATGCCCCGCTCGCGCATCCACGGCAGCGGGTTGATCTTCTTGCCGCCCGCGTTCCACACCTCGAAGTGGAGGTGGGTACCGGTGGAGAAGCCGCGGTTTCCCATGGTCGCGATCTGGTCGCCCGCCTTGACCTTGTCGCCTTCGTCGGCGGTGATGGTGTTGACGTGGCCGTAGACGGTGATGGTGCCGTCCTCGTGCTGGACCCGGACCCAGAGGCCGAAGCCGCTCGCCGGTCCGGCCTCGATCACCACGCCGTCGGCGACCGACATGATCGGCGTGCCCTTGGCGTTGGCGATGTCGAGTCCGTAGTGGGTGGTGCCCCAGCGGCCGCCGAACCCGGAGGTGAAGTTGCCCTCCGCGGGAACGTGGAACTTCGGCTGCTTGGCGGCTTCCTCAGCGGCGCGCTGAGCCGCCTCGCGCGCCTCGGTGATCCGCTCGCTCTTGGTCAGCTTCTCCATCTCGGAGCTGACGTCGGAGCTCTTGGCGACCGGAAGCATGGCGGGCGCGGGAGCGCTGCCGCCCATCCCGTTGTAAGCGGGGGAGTCCCCGGCCATCGCGGTGTTGAACGAACCCGCGGCATCCGAGGGGTTGAAGTCGTCGTTGTCGGCGGAGGCGCTGCCTTCGCCGGCTGCAAGCGACTGGCCCGCTGCTGCGAATGCGCCCGCCGCTACTGCGGCGACGACGACGCGACCGCGCCAGGCCGATGCTGTTGAAGCACCCCGGCTCCGATCCCGCTTGCTGGAGGAGTCGTCGGGGGACACCTCCGGATAGCCGGGAACGGGTCGTACGCCGCCGGGGGAGCGGTGGTGAGCCAATGCCTGCCCTTCCGTCTCGGGGAGCCTGATCTCAGCGGGCCCGGGAACGGGGATTTCCGGGTGCCGGTCGGGGAACCGGCCGAAGGTTGTCCTTCGTGATCAGACCGTGACAACGGACCGGGGGACAGTAACCAAGCTGATCCCCTAGGGGCAAATCCCGATCTGTTACGCGTCGGCGACCGCGCGTGGTCGAGAGGTCCGGCGCAGGGCGGATCTCCGTCCCTCCGCGAATACTGCGCGTGGTCGTCGCACAGCGGAGCCACCTGCGGGTTCGTGATCGCCACCGGTGATGCCGAACGGCCCAGCGGGACCGAATTTCGGAACCGATCCGGTCACCCGGGGTGGGCTATATGTGTCGCAAGTCACACCTCAAGAGCGTCTTGTCGGCGTGTCGAAGATGCTCCGTTCGGGCGCTGATCGGATGTGCGGGACCGTCCGAAACCCGCGTCGCGACTGCGGGTGCTGTCCAGAAACCCTCACCCGGTTGCTAGCGTCTGCGCGTGTGACTGCGCGGTATGACCTTCCGTCCGGTTCGTCTGCATCGGCGGCCCCCGCCGGAGCCGCGGACCCGCAGCCGGCGCTGGGCACCCCCGGCCGCCTGCGGACCGCGATCGCCCTCGCCTTCCTCGGTGCCGCGCTCACCGGTCTCGGACCGCTGATCGGCCTGACGTCTCCGCCGGTCGCCGCCGCCTACCCGGCCTGGCCGCTGCTGCTGGTGCTCGCGCTGCTCGCTCCGGCCCTGGCCGCTGCGTTCGCGCGGACCGGCACGCCGGTGGCCGCCGCCGCGGTGCTCGTCGGACCGGCCGCCTTCGCACCCGGCCGGCTCGCGCAGGACGTCCAGTTCGCGACGGAAGCCGGCATGGCGGCCCGCCCGGAGCTGCTCCGCGCCACGTCGCTGCTCAACTTCGAACCCGCGATCGGCTGGTGGCTGCTGGCCGCCGGGCACGTGATCGTGCTCGTCGCGGGCGTCCTCGCCGCCTGGGGCACCCGCGAGTCCGGCGCTGGAACGCAGCGGCAGGGCCTGCTGACCACGGCCCTGTGCGCCGGTGTCCTCGGTGCGGTCGCGGTGCTCATGGCGCCGTTCTCCTCCGACGACCCCTACCTGCCCGCCGAAACCGCGCTCGACGGCCCGCTTCCGGTCCTCATCGGCAGCGCCCTGCTGGCCGTCGCCGTCCCCTGCGCGGCCGGGCTGCTCGCCGGATCGACCGACCTGGACTTCGCTCGCGGCGGACTGCTGGGCGTCGCCGTCTCGCTCTTCGCGGCGGTCCTGCCGCCGCTGGTGTCGGTGTTGGTGCTCGACGAGGTGACCTTCGCCTGGGGACCGCTGCTCGGGCTGGTGGCCACCGCGGCCCTGCTGCTGCTCGGGTTGCGGGCCGGTCGTGGCGAGAATTCCGAAGACGTCGACGACCTGCGGCTTCCCGCGCTGACCCGGCTGCTCGCCCTCGCCGGGGTGTTCGCGCTGCTGGCCGGGGCGGTCGCGGTGCTCGCCGCGCTCACCCCGCACGTCTCGATGCCCTATGGGCTCCGCGACCCCTCGGAGTACCCGGCGCGGCTGCTGCTGCCCGCCGGGATCCTGCTGGGACTGGCCGGTGCCGGCATGCTGCTGCCGAAGTTCGCGCTGCTGCTCCGCCCGGTGCTGACCGTGCTGTGGGCCGCGGTTCCGCTGGCCGCGGCCGGATCGCTGGACGCGGTGTTCACCGCCGTCCAGGCCGCCGGTGCCGCAGCGGGTCTCGGAGCCTGGGCCGCCGGTGCGTCGGTGCTGTTCGCCGCCGTCGCGGCGGTGCTCGCGGCGATCGCCGGAGCGGTGGAGCGCGACGACGTCGACCTCACCGAGATGGCGATGCGCCGCTCGGTGCTCGCCCCGTCGCTGGTCGCGCTGGTCCTCGGCGCCGGGGCGTTCAGCCTGCCGGTGCTGACCGCGCCCGGTTACAGCGCGCCCGGCGTGTTCACCGACTTCGGCACCACCTCGTGGGGGCTCGTGCTGGCGCTCGCCGCGGTCGTCGGCGCGACCGCGCTCGCCCCGATGTGCCGTCCCGGCCAGGCCGCCGCGCTGCTGTGCGGGGCGGCGCTGCTGGTGGCGGTGCGGGTGCTGGAACACCCGCTGACCGCCGAGCGCCTGCCGGGATCCGCTCCCGGGCTCGGCCTGTGGCTCGGGCTGGGGTGCGTCGTGGTGCTGCTCGGCACGGCGTTCGCCGCTCGCGCCACAGCCGGACGGACCGCCTGAGTTCACCCGGCCGGCCGTCTTGTGGCCGGCGCCGCGGAGGCCGAACATGGGCTCGAGCGCCGTTACGGCGCCTGTTCCGTTCGTCACGCGAACGGAGATATCGCGCCTGACCAGAAGGCGATTCCCCGCGTTGGACGGGTCGATCCAGGCTTGACGCCCTACCTCAGGTGAGGCAGTTCACCAGGTGCGCCGCCCCATGCGTCATCGCAGGTCGATATCGTCATCGAGTCCGACACCGACGTCGCAGGAGAGTCGCGTGGACCTGTACGAGTACCAGGCGAAGGAGCTCTTCGCCTCCCACGACGTGCCGACGCTGCCCGGCACCGTGGCGACCGACCCGCAAGGGGCCAAGGCAGCAGCCGAAGAACTCGGTGGGCCCGTAGTCATCAAGGCCCAGGTCATGACCGGTGGCCGGGGCAAGGCCGGCGGTGTGAAGCTGGCCGAGAACCCGGATGAGGCTCAGGCTAAGGCCGAGAAGATCCTCGGTCTGGACATCAAGGGCCACATCACCAACAAGGTGCTGGTCACGACCGCCTCCGACATCGCGGAGGAGTACTACTTCTCCTTCCTCCTCGACCGCGCGAATCGCAACTTCCTCGCGATGGCCTCGGTCGAGGGCGGCATGGAGATCGAAGAGGTCGCGGCCACCAAGCCAGAAGCTCTGGCGAGGATCGCGATCGACCCGATCGAGGGCGTCGACCTGGACAAGGCGAAGGACATCGTGTCCGCCGCCAAGTTCCCGGCCGAGGTCGCCGACCAGGTCGCCGACGTGATCGTCAAGCTGTGGGAGACCTTCGTCGCTGAAGACGCCACTCTGGTGGAGGTCAACCCGCTGGTGAAGGACCCCGAGGGCAAGGTCATCGCCCTCGACGGCAAGGTCACCCTCGACGAGAACGCCGCGTTCCGCCAGGCCAAGCAGGCCGATCTGGTGGACAAGGACGCGGAGAACCCGCTCGAGGCGAAGGCCAAGGCCAAGGGCCTCAACTACGTCAAGCTGGACGGCGAGGTCGGCATCATCGGTAACGGTGCCGGTCTGGTCATGTCCACGCTGGACGTCGTCGCCTACGCCGGCGAGAAGCACAGCAACGTCAAGCCGGCGAACTTCCTCGACATCGGCGGTGGCGCCTCCGCCGAGGTCATGGCCGCCGGTCTGGACGTCATCCTGGGCGACTCGGACGTCAAGTCGGTGTTCGTCAACGTCTTCGGTGGAATCACCGCCTGCGACGCCGTGGCCAACGGCATCGTGCAGGCGCTGGAGATCCTCGGTGACGAGGCCACCAAGCCGCTGATCGTCCGCCTCGACGGCAACAACGTCGACGAGGGCCGCCGCATCCTGGCCGAGGCCAACCACCCGGTCGTCACCGTGGTGGACACGATGGACGGTGCGGCCGACAAGGCCGCCGAGCTCGCAGCGGGGGCGTGAGGCGATATGGCTATCTTCCTCAACGAAAACAGCAAGGTGATCGTTCAGGGCATCACCGGCTCTGAGGGCACCAAGCACACCGCTCGCATGCTGCGCTCCGGCACCAACATCGTCGGCGGTGTCAACGCCCGCAAGGCCGGGCAGACCGTCGAGATCGAGGGCAAGGAGCTCACGGTCTACGGCAGCGTTCAGGAGGCGATGAAGGAGACCGGCGCCGACGTGTCGGTCGTCTTCGTGCCGCCGAAGTTCGCCAAGGACGCCGTCGTCGAGGCGGTCGACGCCGAGATCGGCCTGGCCGTGGTCATCACCGAGGGCATCCCGGTGCACGACGCGGCCTACTTCTGGGCGCACGCCAACGCCACGGGCAACAAGACCCGGATCATCGGGCCGAACTGCCCCGGCATCATCTCCCCCGGCAAGTCCAACGCCGGCATCATCCCGGCCGACATCACCGGCCCGGGCAAGATCGGTCTCGTGTCGAAGTCGGGCACGCTGACCTACCAGATGATGTACGAGCTGCGGGACATCGGTTTCTCCAGCGCCGTCGGCATCGGTGGTGACCCGATCATCGGCACCACCCACATCGACGCGCTGCAGGCCTTCGAAGAAGACCCGGAGACCGCTGCCATCGTGATGATCGGTGAGATCGGTGGCGACGCCGAAGAGCGCGCGGCCGACTACATCAAGGCCAACATCACCAAGCCGGTGGTCGGCTACGTCGCGGGCTTCACCGCGCCGGAGGGCAAGACCATGGGTCACGCGGGCGCCATCGTCTCCGGCTCGTCGGGCACCGCCTCGGCGAAGAAGGAGGCCCTGGAGGCCGCGGGCGTCAAGGTCGGCAAGACGCCGAGCGAGACCGCCAACCTGATGCGCGAGATCGTCAAGGGCTGAGACCCGCAACGACCTCGTGCGTCCTTCGGGGCCGGGCTCCCTCCGGGGACCCGGCCCCGACGGCTTTCCCGGGGACTTTCGCCCATCGGCGCGGAGCAAGACAGCCGGGCCGCCCTGCGGACCGCCGGTATTCGGTACCGTCGATCAGCACGCCCGATCGAGTGCCTTCGAGGAGTCGGATCCAGCCATGTCCGCGCCATATCCGCAACAGTCGAACGCAGACGGGCGTCGTGGGTCGTTCGAGCTGAGAGAAATCCTGGCGCTGGTCGCCGCCGGGGCCGGTGCCGTCGGTTACCTGCTCGGGTTCTTCGACGACGGCGTCGGCGCCCTGATGGGCAGCATGGCCGGCTTCGGCCTGATCGCGTCCGCGGTGCTCGCGGGCCTGCGGTTCGTGCCCAAGACGCCGGACGCGCTGTTCGTGGCCGTGCCGCTGTCGGCCTACGCCTCGCTGGCGCTGCTGCAGGACGTCATCCGCAACACCGCGTCGGGTCTGGTCTCGGTCCTGATGGTGCTGGCGCTCGCGCAGCTGGGCTCGGTGCTCGCCGTGCTGCTGATCGCGGGTGGTGTGATCAAGTCGGGCTCGTCGGGTCCGGCGGGCGGTTCGAGCCCCCATCCGCAGGGTCAGCGGTTCCCGCAGGGCCAGCCCGGCCCTCGCGGCCCCGGAGGTCCTGGTGGGCCCGGTGGTGCGCGCCCCGCCCCGGGCTGGAGCCCGCAGGGGCAACCCGCTCCCGGTGCGAAGTTCGGCGGACCGCCGCCGTGGAACCCGGCCAGCGGTGGCCAGCCCGCTCAGCAGCCCCCGGCCCCGCAGCAGTCGGCTCCCGCCTCCCCTCCCGGCGGCTGGAACCCCTCGTCCGACGGCTTCTCAGCGGTCAACCCCGACACCCCCAGGCCCGCGAGCCAGTCCGGTCCACTCCCGCAACCCGGCCAGCAGGCGGGCCAGCCCCAGCAGCACAACGGCGCCCAGCCCCAGCACAACGCGCAGTCCGGCCAGCCCCAGCCGGCGGGTCAGCAGTCGGGCCAGCCGCAGCACAACGGCGCGCAGCAGTCCGGCCAACCGCAGCAGTCCGGCGCGCAGCAGCACAACGGCCAGCCCCAGCAGCCGGCCGCGCAGGGCACCCCGCAACCGCTGAGCGGTCAGCCGTCGCGGCAGCAACCGAACCCGGATCAGGACAAGAGCGGCGGCCCGCAGGGAACCCGCCAGATGCCCCACCCAGGCGCCAACCCACCCACCTTCTGACCCCACGAACCCCTGCCCGGCCTGACCTCGGCTGGGGGCCGTGACGTCGCCAGGTCCCAGTTTTAGTCCAAACCGAGCCATGATCATGTCCGAAATGTCGGCTCAGTTTGGACTAAAACTGGGCGATGGCCCGGGGCGTCCCGAGCGGTGGCGCTCGTGATGGAGCAGCTCTGGTCCGACTCGGCCGTGATCGTTGTCGGGTATGTCCGGTCGGTTCGGACCACAACTGGCGCAGGGGCCAGGGCCGTCGCCCGATGGGCGGAGCCGCTGGCGTGTTCGGGGCCGTTCGGAGCAGTGGTGGTGCGACATTCGGTCGCGTGTCTGCGCTGGATCCGATTCCCCACGTCGTGGCCGCCGGAAGTGCCGATCGGAGGGCGGGTCTGCGCCGGTGGTTGTTCATCGCCGTCGTCGGCGCGGTGCCGCTGATCGGGTTCTTCGCCGTGGCCGCGCTGCTCGCCCTGGTGGTCGGAATCGCCAGCGAGGCGAGCTTCGACCCGCTGCTGATCCTGATGGCCGCGATGCCCGGCTGGCTGATGCTGTACCAGTCGCCGCTGGTGATCTCGGGCGCGCCGCTGAGCGTGCTGCCGATGCTGCCCACCATCGGGGTGGTGCTGCTGGTAGCCGTCGCCTCGGCGCACGTCGCCCGCCGGTGCCGGCTGCGCCGCCCGGACCAGGCGTGGCCGGTCATCGCGACCATGGCCCTGGTGCACGCGTGCGTCGGCGCGCTGTTCGCGCTGCTGCTGGTCGATCCCTTCAGCGCGGTCCCGGTCGAGGCGTTCCTGAGCTGCGGCTTGACCGCCGCTGTCGCCGCGACCGCCGGGGTCGCCAACCGGTGCGGCCTGTTCTACCTGCTGTGGGAGCTCACCGACGCCTACGTGTGGACGGGCCTGCGGATCGGGTTGCTGACCATCGCCATCGTGGTCGCGGTCGGCGCGAGCGTGCTGCTCGCCGCGATCGTGGTGTCCGCTCCCGAGATGGTCGATTCGATGGCGCGGATGGGCGGAGCGGGCGACGCCGTCGGTGCCACCGTGCTCTCGCTGCTGTACCTGCCGAACGCGGTGCTGGCCGGCTGGTCCTTCGTCACGGGCAGCGGGTTCTCCCTCGGTCCCCAGGTCGTTCAGCCGTGGCAGCACACGCCGGGAAAGCTGCCGGACCTGCCGTTGCTGGCGGTGCTGCCCAGCGCGGGTGCGGCCGTGTGGTGGTCAGCGGTGCTCCTCCTCCCGCTGCTGGTGGGAATGGCGATGGGGCTGGTCGCCAGGCGCGTTCCCGGTCCGCTGGGCCGCCGGCTGGTGGTCGTGCTGGTCGCGGCCGCGGTGGCCGCCCTGGCGGTGCTGGTGCTGGCGGTGATCGCCGGTGGCCGGCTCGGCAACGGCCCGATCGGGGACGTCTCGTTCCACCCGCTGAGGCTGGGCCTGACGACGCTGTGCTGGCTCGTGGTCCCGGCGGTGGCGATGACCTGGCTGGGCGGCGCGGAGGAGCCGGACGACCCGGCGCTGAGCGCCTTCGCCACCGACGTGTTCGACGAGGACATCGATCCAGAACCGGAGCAGGCCGAGCAGGACGAGGACTTCGACTACACCGACCTCGACGATCTGATCGCCGAAATCCCGTCCGCCCGACAGGAATCCGACGCTGGAGCGGACTCCGCTTCCGAGGTCGCCGCCGCCGAGTTCGACGCCGAGCCCGACGACGAGGAGTCCGCCTCTCGCGACGGGCGGTGAGCGCTGCGCCACACGCTCGGCCCCTGCCGGAGCCGACCCCGCAACCAGGTCTTACGCTGCGGGGGAGATCGTGCCGAGGCATGTCAGGAGCGAACGCTGAACCCGAGTACGCCCGACCAGCCGAGCACCGCCGCACATCCGAACCGGATCACGACCGCTGCCCCGGCGCGGGTGGTCGTCCTCGTCTCCGGTTCCGGCACCTTGTTGCAGGCCCTGCTCGACGCCACCAGCGAATCCGACTACCCGGTCGAGGTGGTCGCGGTCGGCGCTGACCGCGACGGGATCGAGGGGCTGGCCCGCGCAGAGCGCGCCGGCATCCCGACCTTCGTCCGCAAGGTCGGCGACCACTCCTCCCGCGAGGAGTGGGACAGCGCGTTGACGGAGGCCTGCGCCGAGCACGAGCCGGACCTGGTGGTCTCCGCCGGGTTCATGAAGCTCGTCGGGGCCGATTTCCTGGCCCGCTTCGACGGCCGGTACCTCAACAGCCATCCCGCGCTGCTTCCCTCGTTCCCCGGTATGCACGGGGTGCGGGACGCGCTGGAGTATGGAGTCCGCGTCACCGGCTGCACCCTGTTCGTGGTGGACGCCGGTGTGGACACCGGGCCGATCCTGGCCCAGGAAGCCGTCGAGGTGCTGCCCGATGACGACGAGGCGAGCCTCCACGAGCGGATCAAGGCCGTCGAGCGACGGCTGCTGGTCGGCACTCTTCAAAAGCTGGCGTTGCACGGGTGGACCGTGCAGGGACGGAAGGTGAGTATCCCGTGACCGCGAACTCCCACGAGCGGCGTCCGGTTCGCCGCGCGCTGATCGGCGTGTCGGACAAGTCGGGCCTGCTGGAGCTGGCCACCGGGCTGCACGGGGCCGGGGTGGAGATCGTCTCCACCGGTGGCACTGCGCGCGCGATCGCTGATGCGGGTGTGCCGGTGACGCCCGTCGAGGAGCTCACCGGGTTCCCGGAGGCGCTGGACGGCCGGGTCAAGACCCTGCACCCGCGGGTGCACGCCGGTCTGCTGGCCGACCTGCGCCGCGAGGAGCACGCCCAGCAGCTCTCCGACCTCGACATCGCCCCGTTCGACCTGCTGGTGGTCAACCTCTACCCGTTCGTGCAGACGGTGGCTTCGGGCGCGACGCAGGACGAGGTGATCGAGCAGATCGACATCGGTGGTCCGGCGATGGTGCGCGCGTCGGCGAAGAACCACGCCAACCTGGCCGTCGTGGTCGACCCGAGCCGCTACGAGTGGGTCCTCGAGGAGGTCCGCCAGGGCGGCTTCAGCATGACCGACCGGGTCGAGCTCGCCGCGGAGGCGTTCCGGCACACCGCGTCCTACGACGTGGCGGTGGCGTCCTGGATGAGCAAGGTCCCGACCGGTGACGACTCCGCGTTCCCGGGCTGGATCGGTGAGACCTGGCAGCGCCGCTCGGCGCTGCGCTACGGCGAGAACCCGCATCAGCCGGCCGCGCTGTACGTCTCGGGCGGGGAGGCCACCGGTCTCGCCGCTGCCGCGCAGCTGCACGGCAAGGAGATGTCCTACAACAACTACGTCGACGCCGATGCCGCGTGGCGTTCCGCCCACGACCACGACGAGCCGTGCGTGGCGATCATCAAGCACGCCAACCCGTGCGGCATCGCGGTCGGCGACGACATCGCCGCCGCGCACCGCAAGGCGCACGAGTGCGATCCGGTGAGCGCCTTCGGCGGCGTGATCGCCACCAACCGCGAGGTGTCGGTGGCGATGGCCGAGCAGGTCGCGGAGATCTTCACCGAGGTCGTGGTGGCACCCGGTTATGCCGACGGCGCGGTGGACGTGCTGAACAAGAAGAAGAACATCCGCATCCTGACGGCCCAGCCGCCGCAGACCGGCCGGGTCGAGATGCGCGCGATCTCCGGCGGCGTGCTGGTGCAGGGTTCGGACGCCATCGACGCCGAGGGCGATGCTCCGGAGAACTGGACGCTGGCGACGGGTTCGCCGGTGGACGAGGCGACGCTGGCGGACCTGAAGTTCGCCTGGCGGGCCTGCCGCGCGGTGAAGTCCAACGCGATCCTGCTCGCCGACGGTGGTGCCACCGTGGGTGTGGGCATGGGCCAGGTGAACCGGGTCGACTCGGCTCGCCTGGCGGTGTCCCGCGCCGCTGACCGGGCCAAGGGCTCGGTGGCCGCTTCGGACGCCTTCTTCCCGTTCCCGGACGGCCTGCAGGTCCTGCTGGACGCCGGTGTGCGCGCCGTGGTCCAGCCGGGCGGTTCGGTCCGCGACAACGAGGTCATCGCGGCTGCCGAGGCCGCGGGCGTCCCGGTCTACCTGACGGGCACCCGGCACTTCGCCCACTGACGCGAGTCCCCGAACGGGCCCCCGGACTTCCGAGTCCGGGGGCCCGTCGCGCTTCTCCCGGGTGCCCGGGCTACCTGGGGCTGAACGAATTCACAGCGGTGAGCAGGTCGTTCACGAGGGCGGCGAAGGATGGGGCGACGACTGGATCGCCCTGAGACGCAGAGGCAGCGAGCTGCGCGAGCAGTCCTTGCGGAGTCGTCCCGCACTCGTGGAAGAGGGCGAGTGCCTGGTCGGTCGAGGAGGCCGCGTGTTCGTCTTCCCGGTGCTTCGCGAATCCACGCACGAGGTCCGGGACCTCAACGGCCTGGAGCACTCGGAAGACATCGAGGGCGTCCTTTTCCTTGAGGCGATCAGGCTGCCGACCGGCTTGGCCCAGCCGCTCCCCGATCTTGATGGCTTTCGCCGTCAGCAGCGCCGCCGGTCCAGCCACCCGGAGATCGCACGTCCTGGCCTCGCCGGGTTCGAGCCCAGGAGCGATTCGGGCTGTGAGCTTCTCGTGCGGAGCGATCCGCGCCGCCCGGGCCGAGGCTTTGGTCGTGCCTGCTTGGCACGGCACCACCATCAGATCGACGGAAACGCCGTTCATCGCCAACCAATGTCCAGGATTCGGCCCGGGATTGAATCCTGCGGCCCGCATGAGCCCGCCGATCTCCGGCACGTCAGCGAGCTCGTGGGTGTTGACGGCCAGATCCGCGTCCGTGGTCATCAACGGCACGTTGAGATCAGCTGATCCACTGTGGTGGTAGACCGCTTGGGCACCGACGAGCACGAGATTGTCGAGGTGGCCGTCGAGCGCGGTGAGGGCGTCGAGCAACACTCTCCGCGCGACCACGTACTCGGGAGCGAGGTCGTTCACCGCCGCTCCTCCGCGTGCTTCTCGTCGGCCGTCAGGAACGCGTCCATGAGCTGCTCCGCTTCGGCATCGGATCGGCCTGCCAAGGTGAGCAAGTCCGCCATCACGAGCGGGAGGGGTGCTGTTGCGAGGTCGTCTTCATCGGGTGGGGCCAAGATCTCGGGGTCCAACGGCCTTGCGATGACGACGTTCGCAGTCGTCGGGTCTGCCTCGATCAGTCCGAGAGCGCTGACCAGTTCCGCTGGACGTGCGGCGTAGATCGCCAGCAGGCGCATCGGAACCACGGAGGTCAACGACTCCGGCAGCAGCCTGCGCGCAGCAGCTGAACCGGTGATGGCCACGTCGTCCTGATCCGCCAGCCGAGCGAGGGTCCGGTCCAGACCTCGTGGCGCGATGAAGTAGCCCACGGAGGAATTGGCGGTCGCGAAGGAGTAGTCACTCGTCCAACGCCGCAGCAGCGCTCGTCGGCGCACTGCGTCAACGGTGCCGTTCTCGCCCCGGTCGATGATGCCTTCTGAGGCCAAGGTGATCAGGAGCTTGGAAACCGAACCGGGTGAAACCCCCGCGAGGCCTGCCAAGCCGCGGACACCCACTGGGAGGTCCGCAGTTGCCAAGGCGCGGATGATCCGGTTCCCGGCGATCCCGTTGAGCCTGGTGACCGCGCTGGTCCGCGGGGTGCGCGGTGAACGTGCGGCACCTTGTCCGGTGAGGAGGACGAGTGGCTCGGCAGAGGTCAACCGCACCCAGCCGGTGGCGTCGGCGAAGCTGAAGCCTTCGGAAGTCAGCGCATCGCGCAGCGCCGGTCCGATGTAGTCCGACAGGTGCAGCACGGGCAGGCCGCTCACGCGGTTCAGCTCACGGAGGGCCGAGATGAGCAGGGATGTCGATACCGTCCCGGAACGCCTGACCTCCGCGACGAACGGAACCCTCGTCTCGTTCGGGCCGACGAGTTCGACGAACGCGTCGAAGCGGCGGTCGTGCTTGCCCGGGCGCTCGTCGAGACGCCATGAGGCGGGCAGCAGCTCGGCGATGCGCTCGAGTGCATCGCTCACCATGGCTGTTTCTCGATATGTTGTGTTTCCCATGTCGGGAAACAAGGTAATTGGAGAAACGGCTCCTCGGCAAGCTGTGAGCTCCGGCGGGCCGCTACGGCAACATCAAGTGTAGTGATGACCAGCGCAAACACCCTGATTTCGAACGAATGTTCACTCAATCTGGCTATGCCTCTTGACGGGGTGTCCCGACGGGGGTTGAATAAGGTTATTCGAACTGAGGTTCGAGATCGGAAACGGCCGGTGTCGGGGTCGGCCGCTCCGATGGAGTTCGGCGCTGTGGTCCGGGTGCAGGCGCAGCGCTGACTCCACCGCTGCCTTCCCCGCAGCGGCTGTGTTCGTGGGTGCCCGCGCCGGGGTCGGGCACCCACCGCGGTCACGTATGTGGGGAGGCGGCGATGTCCGCGACGGTGTCTTCGGCGACGCTGAGCGCGCCCACGGCTGACGGGGTGTCCGTGGGTGTGCCGCGCGTCGAGGCGGGCGGCGTCCCGGGTGCGGGCCGGGTGCTGCCGACGCGGGCGGAACTCGCCGCCGTGCTGCCATGGCCAGGTTTGCGCCGTGGCAGCACGGTGGCGGTGCACGGTTCGGTGTCGCTGCTCTTCGCGCTGCTGGCGGAAGCGACGGCGAACGGTTCCTGGGCGGCCGTGGTGGGCTTGCCCGGCATCAACCTGGTGGCCGCCGCTGAGACCGGTGTGTCGCTGGACCGGCTCGCGGTGGTGCCGCAGCCGGGTTCCGACCCGGCGGGCGTGATCGCCGCGCTGCTGGACGGTGTCGACCTGGTCGTGGTCGGCAAGACCGGTCAGGTGCTCGACGCTGATGCCCGCAGGCTCTCCGCGCGGGCGCGCAACCGTGGTTCTGTGCTGCTGCCGTTCGGCCGCTGGCCCGGCGCGGAGGTGCAGCTGCGCTGCTCCGGCGCGCGCTGGCGCGGGCTCGGTCATGGGCACGGGCATCTGCGGGAACGCGACGTCACGGTGCACTCCGAAGGGCGTGGTGCGGCGTCGAGGCCGCGCTCCTGCCAGTTGCTGCTGCCGTCTCACGACGGGTCGATCGCGGCGGTCGAGGAGCGTCCTGCTGCGCGGGCTCACCTGCGGGCGGTGACGGGGTGAATGACGTGTCCGCCCGCAGGATCGTCGTGTGGTGCCCGGATTGGCCGGTGGTGGCCGCTGCGCGCGCTGCCGAACTCGAACCGCTCGTCCCCGCAGCGGTTTTCGCCGCCAACCGGGTCGTCGCCTGCTCGGCGACAGCCCGGGAGAGCGGTGTGCGCCGGGGGATGCGCCGCCGCGAAGCGCAGGGCCGGTGTCCGGAACTCGTTGTCTGCGACCACGATCCGTCGCGAGACGTGCGGCTCTTCGAGCCGGTCGTGACCGCGGTCGAGGAGCTGGTCCCCGGAGTGGAGGTCGTCCGGCCGGGGTTGGTCGCCGTGCCGGCGCGGGGGCCTGCCCGCTACTTCGGCGGTGAGGAGGTCGCCGCGGAGAAGCTCGTCGACGAGATCGACGCGCAGACCGGCGTCGAGTGCCGGATCGGCGTGGCCGACGGGCTGTTCGCCGCGATCCTCGCCGCCCGGCACGCACGGCACGTCGAACCCGGTGGCAGCCGGGAGTTCCTCGCTCCGCTGCCGATCGAGGAGGTCGAGCAGCTCGCCGACCGGCTCGGTCAGAAGCAGGCGGCCCAGCAGCCGGAGCTCGTGGACCTGCTGCGCAGGCTGGGGATCCGCACCCTGGGTGAGTTCGCCGGGCTCGGTCGCGCGGACGTGGCGACCAGGTTCGGCCCCGCCGCGCTGCTGGCCCACCGGGCGGCGGCGGGGCAGGAGGAGCGTCCGGTGAAGCGGCGGCGACCGCCGCCCGAGCTGGTCGTCACCGAAGAGCTCGACCCGCCGGTGGACCGGGTGGACCGGGCCGCGTTCGTGGCCAAGGCGCTCGCCGACGAACTGCACGCCAAGCTGGGCGATCTCGGGCTGGCCTGCACCCGGCTGGGCATCTCGGCCCGCACCGGCAACGGCGAGGAGCTGCACCGGATCTGGCGCTGCGCGGAGCCGCTGACACCGGCCGCCACCGCCGACCGGGTCCGCTGGCAGCTCGACGGATGGCTCAACGGCCGCAACCGCAAGGGCCGCCCCACCGCCGGCCTCGACGAGCTGAGCCTGCGCCCCGAAGAGGTCGTCGGCGCGGGAGGGCTGCAGCTGGACCTGCTCAGCGCTGCCACCGGCGAGGCCGCTGCGCGAGCGGGCAGAGCGTTCGCGCGGGTGCAGGGCATGCTCGGCCCGGAGTCGGTGCTGACCGGTGTCCTCGGCGGCGGCCGGGACCCGCGCGACCAGGTGAGATTCGTGCCGTGGGGCGATGAGCGGCGCGCCGGGCTCCCCGCCGAGCCGCCTTGGCCGGGACGGATCCCGGCTCCCTCGCCGACGGTGGTGCCGGGTGCGCCGTGGCCGGCTCGGGTGCTCGACGAGTCGGGCGAATCGGTGTGGATCACCGGCCGGATGGGGCTCTCCGCCGCGCCGCACCGGGTCGAGGTCGGTGGTGGCAGGTCTCGCGCGGTGGCCGGGTGGGCCGGCCCGTGGCCGGTGACCGAGCGCTGGTGGGTGGACCTGCTGGCCGGTGGTTCCGGTCAGACCGCTCCGGAGTCGCACGCCCCGCCGCGTGCCCTGGTCCGGCTCCAGGTCGTGCTGGTGCAGGACGAAGCGGGTTCCGCCGACGAGGATTCCGGTGAAGTGGCGCTGCTCCTGGTGCACGAGCGCGGCGACTGGTGGGTGCAGGGCACCTACCGGTAATTGACGAACACTCGTTCGAGTGCACATCCGGCAGTTCAGTAGCGCTGACCTTTCGAACAGGAGTTCACTAGTCCCATGAGCTGGTTCAACCCGCCCCAGAGCTGGTCGGAGCTGGAGAAGGCGCTCTCCGGCAGGATGACGCCGCGCCGTGACGACGGACCGTCGTCACGCCCGCGCGTCGAGCAGCGCGCGGGCGGAAGGGCTCCGGCCCCGACCGGCGACCGGGTGCCCTACGCCGAGTTGCACGCGCACTCCAACTTCAGCTTCCTCGACGGTGCCGCGCACCCCGAGGAGCTGATCGCGGAGGCCGCGCAACTCGGCCTGGAAGCGATCGCTCTCACCGACCACGACGGGCTCTACGGCGTCGTGCGATTCGCCGAGGCGGCCAAGGAACACGACGTGCGGACGGCGTTCGGCGCCGAGCTGAGCCTGGGGCTCACCCAGCCGCAGAACGGCATCCCCGACCCCGAGGGCGGGCACCTGCTGGTGCTGGCCCGCGACCTCGACGGCTACGCCTCGCTGTGCCGGGCGATCAGCACGGCCCAGCTGCGCGGCGAGGAGAAGGGCCGTCCGGAGTACCGGCTGGAGGAGCTGGCCGCCGACTCGGCCGGGCACTGGCAGGTGCTCACCGGCTGCCGCAAGGGCGCTGTGCAGGCGGCGCTGGCGGCCGGGGGGACGGACGCGGCGGCAGCCGAACTCGACCGGCTGGTCGGGCTCTTCGGCCGCGACCACGTCACCGTCGAGCTCACCGACCACGGGTTGCCCACCGATTCGGCGCGCAACGACGCCCTCGCCGAGCTCGCCGACCGCGCCGGGCTGTCCACGGTTGCCTCCACCGGCGCGCACCTGGCGCGGCCGGAGAGCGCCCGGCTGGCGAGCGTCGTCGCGGCCGTCCGGGCGCGGCGCAGCCTGGACGACATGGACGGGTGGCTGCCGGCCTGGGCGGGCAACCACCTGCGTTCCGGTGTCGAGATGGCCGAGCGCTTCGCCCGCTACCCGGGTGCGGTGCAGCGGGCCGCCGAGCTGGGCAAGTCCTTCGCCTTCGACCTGAGCCTGGTCGTCCCGCAGCTGCCGCCGTTCGACGTGCCGCCCGGCCACACCGAGGCCAGCCACCTGCGCGAGCTGTCCTACCTCGGCGCGCTCGAGCGCTACGGGCCGCCGCAAGCGGCGCCGGATGCCTACCGGCAGATCGAGCACGAGCTGGCGGTGATCGAGGAGCTCGAATTCCCCGGCTACTTCCTGGTGGTGCACGACATCGTCGACTTCTGCCGGAAGGAGCGGATCCTGTGCCAGGGCAGGGGATCGGCCGCGAACTCCGCCGTGTGCTTCGCGCTGCGCATCACCAACGCCGATCCGGTGCGCTACCAGCTGCTGTTCGAGCGGTTCCTCGCCCCGGAACGGGACGGGCCGCCGGACATCGACATCGACATCGAGTCGGACCGCCGCGAGGAAGTCATCCAGTACGTCTACGCCAAGTACGGCCGCACGCACGCCGCGCAGGTCGCCAACATCATCGGCTACCGGCCGAAGTCGGCGGTGCGCGACGTCGCCCGCGCGCTCGGCTACTCGCCCGGTCAGCAGGACGCCTGGAGCAAGGAGATCGAGCACTGGGGCCCGTTGCCCGCGGACTCCGACATCCCCTCCGCGGTGCGCGAACTCGCCGACGATCTGATGGGCTTCCCCCGGCACCTGGGGATTCACTCCGGCGGCATGGTGATCTGCCACCAGCCGGTCAGCGAGGTGTGCCCGGTGGAGTGGGCGCGGATGCCCGGTCGGACCGTGCTGCAGTGGGACAAGGACGACTGCGCCACCGTCGGGCTGGTCAAGTTCGACCTGCTCGGTCTGGGAATGCTCTCCGCGCTGCACTACGCCATCGACATGACCAGCGAGCACCACGGCCTCGACGTCGACCTCGGTGAGCTGGACCTCTCCGACCCGGAGGTCTACGCGATGCTCTGCAGAGCCGACGCGATCGGGGTGTTCCAGGTGGAGAGCCGCGCGCAGCTGGCCACGCTGCCCCGGCTCAAACCCCGCGAGTTCTACGACCTGGTCGTCGAGGTCGCGCTGATCAGGCCCGGCCCCATCCAGGGCGGATCGGTGCACCCCTACATCCGGCGCCGCAACGACGAGGAGGACTGGGACTACGACCACCCCCTGATGAAGGGCGCGCTGCAGAAGACCCTGGGGGTCCCGCTGTTCCAGGAGCAGCTGATGCAGCTTGCCGTCGACGTCGCAGGGTTCAGCCCGTCCGAAGCCGACCAGCTGCGCCGGGCCATGGGCGCCAAGCGCTCCGCGGAACGCATGGAACGACTGCGCGACAGGCTCTTCCAGGGCATGGCCGCCAACGGCATCGGCGAAGACCTGGCCGAGCACATCTACCAGCGGATGCTGGCCTTCGCCAACTACGGGTTCCCGGAGAGCCACGCGTTGAGCTTCGCGCTGCTGGTGTTCGCCAGCGCCTGGTTCAAGCGCTACTACCCGGCGGCGTTCTGCGCGGCACTGCTCAAAGCGCAACCGATGGGCTTCTACTCGCCGCAATCACTGGTCGCTGACGCGCGCAGGCACGGCGTGGTGGTGCGCGGTCCGGACATCAACGCCAGCCGCGTGCACGCCGACCTGGAACCGGAGCCGGCCAGCACCGGCGGTCAGGCCGTCCGGCTCGGCCTGTCGTCGGTGCGCAAGCTCGGTGAAGACCTCGCGGAGGAGCTGACCGCCGAGCGCGCGGCGCGGGGGCCGTTCGCCGACATGGCAGACGTGGCGCGGCGAGTGCGGCTGAACGCACCGCAGATGGAGGCGCTGGCCACCGGCGGGGTCTTCGACTGCTTCGGCCTGACCCGGCGCGAAGCGCTGTGGAACGCCGCGGCGGCGGCTCGCGAACGACCAGACCGGCTGCCCGGCACCACCGTTTCGCCGGGCGCCCCGGCCCTGCCCGGGATGGACGGAGTCGAGAAGGCGGCGGCTGACGTGTGGGCGACAGGGGTGTCGCCGGACAGCTTCCCGCTGCAGTTCGTCCGAGCCCGGCTCGACGAGCTCGGCGCACTTCCGGCCGCACGTCTGTCCGAAGTGGAGCACGGGACCCGAGTGCTGGTGGGTGGGGCCGTGACGCACCGGCAGCGGCCGTCCACCGCCGGCGGGATCACGTTCCTGAACCTGGAGGACGAAACCGGAACGGTCAACGTCGTCTGCTCGCCCGGGTTGTGGGCCCGGTATCGGAAGGTCGGGCGGACCAGCGCGGCGTTGTTGGTGCGCGGGGTGGTGGAGCGGACGGAGTCGGTGGTGAATCTGCGGGCGGATCGGTTGCAGAAGCTCGACATTCGAGTTCCGTCAGAATCTCGTGACTTCCACTGACAACTACCGCGACTTTCACTGACACTGCTCTGTGGTCTTGTTGCGTGGCGGTGCGGGTAGCGGAACCTGAGCGGCTCTCTGGCTCCGGGATCCGAGACTTGAGTATGAGTGGATACGCGGCGCTTCGGCTGTCCTCACCAGAGAGCCGCTCAGAACCCGCGGCGGTGCCGGTTGCTCGGGTGGGGCAGTGAGAAAGCTGCTTCGCCGCTTGCCTGACGTGGGTTGGTCGGGTGGTGTGGTGAGAAAGCACCTTCGGTGCTTGGGGCTTATGCGATTCCGCATCTGCGGATGGCGAGTAGGGCGAAGGTGCGGGTGCACTGCTCCAGGTCGGCGATGCTGACGTGCTCGTCGTCGGCGTGCGCGTAGCGGACGTCGCCCGGGCCGTACTGCAGCGTCGGCATGCCGGTCGCTGCGTACTGGCGCAGGTCCGAGCCGTAGGGGGCGCCCACGACCTCCGGGGCGGGGCCGCCGGCGGCGATGATCGCCTCGCCCGTCTCGTCGAGCAGCGGGTGCCCTTCGGGGAACCGGCCGCTGGCGAAGATGCCACCCGGCCACGTGACCCGGACCGGGTGCTCGGCCAGCCACGGATCGGCGGCGCAGGCTTCGGCGACGGCGGCGGCGAACTCGGTCTTGGCCTGCTCGACGGACTCGCCCAGCCGCACGCCGTAGCGGCCCTCGGCGACCGCGAGATCCGGGACGGTGCTGGCCCAGTCGCCGACGCGGGCCGTGCCGACCGACAACGGGTACGGGATCTCCAGGTGCTCCACCAGCGGATCGGGATCGACGTTGCGCCGGGTCTCCAGCTCGCGCAGCACCGGCAGCAACCCGGCCAGCTTGTCGAGCGCGTTGACGCCCCGGTAGCGGGTGGACCCGTGCGTGCTCTGCCCGGGGATCTCCAGCCGGAACGTCAGCGAACCGCCGTTGGCCGCCACGATGGTGTTCTGGGTCGGTTCGGCGATCACGCACGCCTCGCCCCGGTGCCCGCGCTGCAGCGTCGCGAACGCGCCGAGCCCGCCGTCCTCCTCGCCGGCGACGGCGTGCACCGCGACCGGACGGGCCAGCTCGACGCCCGCGCTGCGCAGCGCGCGCAGGGCGCCGAGGAACGCCACCACGCCGCCCTTCATGTCGCAGGTGCCGCGGCCCGCGGCGATGCCGTCGGAGACGCGCAGCGCGTACGGATCGCGGTCCGGCCAGCGGTTCAGGTCGCCGGGCGGCACCACGTCGGTGTGCCCGCAGAACACCAGCGCCGGGTCGCCCTCGCCGCTGGTGCCCACGCAGCCGTACGCCTCGTCCCGGTCGGCCTCCTGGCCGGGGAAACCGGGTTGCTCGGACAGTTCTCGGACGTCGATGCGCCAGTGGTCGACGCGGTGGCCGAGTGCGGCGAGCCGATCGGCGCACCACTGCTGGGCGTCGTGCTCGGCGGTGCTGCCACCGACGCTGGGGATCGCCACCAGCTCGCGGAGCTCGTCGACGAGGCCGTCGACGTCCACGGCGTCCAGCGCGCGGTGCTCGGCCTCGGTGCGGGGGCGGGCCTCGGTGAGGGGCCGGGTTTCGGTCACGCGATCGAACCTAACGCGCCGTCCCGCAGCGGTGAAGACGCGCGCACGAATCGCCTCGCACCCCGGTGAAGGGTTCGCAGCGGCCGGGCACTGAGTACCATTCCCGCGTGGCCGAAGCCGACAGCACCAAGCGTGAATTCGAGATCGGCAAGGACGGTCTGGGCGGCATCGTCGTCGGCATGGACGGCAGCCCGGCCAGCTTCCACGCCGCAGCCTGGGCGGCGGGTCTCGCCCGGCGTGAGCGCGCGCGCCTCGTGCTCGTCTACGTCGAGGCGGTGGGCGGCGTCGCCTACTGGTCGCCGATGGGCGTCGCGGTCGCCAGCGAAGCCGCCGAATCCCTGGTCGAAGAGCTCAAGCAGGAGGTCGTGTCGCACCTCAAGTGGGTGGACATCGACTGGGACTTCGTGCACCACCGGGGCGACCCCGCGGTGGGCCTGGAGCAGGTCGCCGAGCAGTACCGCGCCGACCTGATCGTCGTCGGCCGCTCGCGCAGGCGAGGCGGTCTGCTCGGCACGGTCCCCGCGACGCTGGTCGTGGAGGCGGTCCGCCCGGTCGTCGTCGTCCCGTAGGCCGTCGCGTCCCCGGGGCGGAACCGCTGCGCGAAGCCACCCGCTACTAGTACTCAGTGGTGCGACAGGGTGTTCACGACGGTGCCGCTCGGATCGCGGTGGAAGAACCGCCGCACGCCCCACGGTTCGTCGGTCAGCGGGTGCACGATCTCCACCCCCTGCTGCAACGCCACCTCGTAGGCCGCGTCGACGTCGTCCACCTCGACGGAGATGTCCGGGTGCTCGGGGGCCGTGGCGTCCTCCGTGAACAGGCTGATCTGGTGCATCCGCTCGTCCGGGGCGCAGAGCGTGACGATCCAGTCCATGTCCATCACCACTTCGAAACCGAGCACCCGCACGTAGTGATCGCGCGTGGCCGCGATGTCGGCGGTCTTGATGTTGGGGACCACTCGGCGGATCTGCATGGCGCCTCCGGCGTTGTCGGGCGCTCGTGCCAGGGTGGGTTCATGACGAGCGCGCTCGGTGAGGACTTCCAGGACGCGATCCTGACGGATCAGGAGTGGTCCGGCAGGGCTTTCGAGCAATGCGTGTTCACCGATGCGGACCTGACCGGCCTGAGCACCCGCAACTGCGTGTTCACCGACTGCGACTTCACCGGAACCGACCTCAACGGGTCGAAGCACGTCGCCACCGCGTTCCGGTCCTGCAAGTTCGACCGCACGGTGTTCGGCAAGAGCAGCTTCGACGGCTGCAGCCTGCTCGGCTCCAGCTTCACCGACTGCAGGCTGCGCTCGTTGAAGTTCCGGGAAACGGACCTGACCCTGGTCGCCATGGGGCGTTGCGACCTGCGCGACGTCGACCTGCACGGGGCGCGCTTCCGGGAAGCCAACCTCACCGAGTGCGACTTCCGAGGCTGCGACCTCGGCGAGGTCGACTTCACCGGCGCGCGGATGCTGGGCGCCCGCCTGAACAACGCGGATCTCCGGGACGCCCGCCTCGACGCGGATGCGCTCGTCCAGGCCCACCTGCGCGGCGCCCGGGTCGACACCACGCTCGCGCTCTCCTTCGCCGCGGCTCACGGCCTGCACCTCGACTGAGCCACCGCGCAGGCTCAAGCCGGGAAACGAAAGAGGGCCCCTTCCCGAAGCGGGAAAGGGGCCCTCTCACGTGGGTTCTCACTCCATGGGCGGGCGCTCGTTCGACGGCATCTCCGCGAGCGTGCCGTCGGCGAGGAGATCGCTGACGGCCGCGGGGAGCACGAACGCCGTGCCGCCACCGGGCTGCTCGAACCACGCGACCGCAGTTCCGCGCAGCGCCTGGATCGGGCGCTGCACCCGGTAGGCCGCGTAGGCCCGGTTGGACCACTGCGGCGGCAGCGAGCGGTGCGTGTACGGGGTGCGCACGGTGTACATCACGTTGCCGTTGGGCTCACCGAAGCGGTCCAGCTCGGTGCCCGGCTGCAGCATGACGATTCGGCGGTCCCGGTACAGCGTCAGCGGCGGTTCGCCGTTGAGCGGCTGGATCTGCTGACCCTGCTGGCCCTGCGGGGGCTGACCGTTGGCCGGTTGGCCGTTCGGCGCACCCTGCGGCTGACCCTGCGGGGGCTGACCCTGCTGAGGACGCGGCGGCCCGGGCGGCGGACCCTGCCGCTGCGGACCGGCCATGCCGGGCCCGCTCGGACCGGGACGGCGCTCAGCACCTCCGGCCGGACCCTGCGCGGGGCCTGCGGACGGGGGAACCGGGGCATTGCTGTCCCGGCGCGGCTGGCGCTTGGGCAGCGGGTTCGAGCCCGGAGCGCCACCGGCCTGCGGCTGCGCCGGGGTCCCCGCGGGCGGGGACGGCGGAGCCTGGGGAGCCTGCGGCGGACGCTCCATCGACGGCGCCGGCTGGAACCGGGTCGGCTCCTCGGCGGGCGGCGACGGCGGGGCCTGCGGTGCGGGCTCCTGTGCAGCCGGTGCGGATTCCTGGTTCGCCGTGAACAGCGGGTTGCCACCCGTGCTCGGTCCGGACTGCTCCGGCTCGCGCGCGGCGCGCTGGGGCAGTTCCGACGCCTGAGGCGTGCGCTGCGGCAGCTCCGACGAGGGTTCCGGGCTGCGCTTGGGCAGCTCAGCGGCCGGTTCCGGGGAGCGCTGCGGGAGGTCAGCGGGTTCCTGCTGACCGCGCTGCGGGAGGTCGGCCGATTCCGGCGTGCGCTGCGGGAGCTCGCTGGCGGGCTCCGGGGTGCGCTGCGGGAGGTCGGCCGGTTCCTGCTGACCGCGTTGCGGGAGATCGGTTTCCGGTGCGCCGCGCTGCGGCAGGTCCGGGATCTCCGGCACGACCGGAGCGGCAGCGGCGGCCGGAGCCGACGCGGCCGGACGCTCCATCAGCAGCTGGCCGAGCAGGTACGCGGCAGCGTGGTCGACGCGGGCGAACCGGACGTCCTCGGCACCCGTGACGACCCAGTCCTCGCCGTCCTGCACCAGGCAGTGGGCGTCCGCGCTGCGGCTGCCCAGCCGGTAGGAATCGCTGTCGATCTGGAAGTCGGTCAGCCGGTCGTGCAGCTGTGCCAGCACTTCCTGAGCGTCGGGAGCGTCGTCCTCCTCGTCGAGCACGTGCCGGGAACCCGAGGCCGCAGAAGCGGTCTCGTCTTCGAACGGCTCGTAGAAGTCGTCGTCCTCCGGTTCGTCCGACAAGAACCCGGACGTGGCGGCCCCGACTGCGGCGGCACCCGCAGCGACGCCGGCACCGGCACCAGCGGCGAGCACTGCACCGTTGGATTCGGGTTCGGGCTCCTCGGCGGGCAGGTCGTCGGGCTGGTCGACCAGTTCGCTGACGGCCGCCTCGCGGGTCTCGTCGTCGACGTCGCCGACGGTGAAACCGCGGCTGCGGACGTGCTCGACCAGTGCGGTCTCCGGCGGCATGCCGTACTGGGCCAGGTAGTAGGCCACCGAACCCGGCCACAACCAGGTCCCGTCGGTGTGCCAGGTGCCCGGGACGGACTGGGCGCGCTCGGGGTCGAAGTGGTCTTCCTCGTTCTCCCGCGAGGCCAGCACGACCGGAGCGTTCTCCAGGTACTGCCGCAGCGCGCCGATCTCGTCGGCGGGCACCGGGCGCCGGTCGGACACGACCGGGCGGCCCTCGTCGTCGACGTCGTCGAAGACGCTGGTGATCCGGAAGCGACCGGAGCCGATGGTGTCGGAGGAGAAGCCGGCTTCTTCCTCGAGACCGGCGACCGTGTCTGGCACCACGGGTGCGTCCTCGGCCTGCGGGTTCGAGGTGCCGTCGACCCGTTCCTGCATCCAGTCCGGGATGTTGTCCTCGGACCGCGGGTAGCGGCGGAGCTCGTCGACGTAGGCCGCGCGGGGCAGCGGCCGCTGCCACTGAGGCTCGGTGTCGAAGTTGATATCGATTCGGTAACTGGACGGGCGCTCGACCACGTAGAGCGCGCTCAACCAGGTGCCCACGTCGGGGCGGTACATGCCCTCACGCAGGCGCTCGAAGATCTCGCGCAGCTCTGTCGGCGGCTCGAGCGAGCGTGAACTGCCGTCCTGCGCGGTGAGCTCACCCAGCAGGTCGGTGTATTCGCCGGTGGCGCGGTACTCCACCGTGATCTCCTGCCAGTCCTCAGGAGCGCCTTGTAAGAGCAGAACACCGATCTTGCGGGCGATCTGCTCCTGCTCTTCTGGACTGATCGCTGTCGGACGCGACATGGGTGACATCCTCCCCCTCTCGACGAGGCAACCCGACTCCACCCCGCCGAAACGCTACTCGACGCGGGCCCGGCGTTGTGCGCTGTGTGTGACATCCGCGCCGCCGGTGATCGTCTTGTGGCGGTTTTCAAGATCACCCCGGGTGAGGTCGGTGATCTCGCCCCAGAGCTTGCCTGCTGAAACCGCCGATGAACATCACACCACCAGGTGTATTGGATCAACGAAGGGCCCGGAAAACCAGTAGCGGTACGTCAGTGCCGAACGACACAGTTATCACGTGCTGCGTCCCTACCGGCTGCTGGCTGCCGTCCCACACGCTCCGTCACTGATGAGTTCCGGTCTGCTCGCGCGCCTCTACATCCCGGCGCAGGTGATGGTGCTGACGTTCCTGATCGCCGAGTGGACCGGCTCGTACGCGATCGGTGGCGCGGTGTGCACCTCGATGACCATCGGTCAGGCGATCGCCGGGCCCGTGCGCGGCCGCGCGGCCGACCGCACCTCGGTCGCGAAAGTGCTGGTGGTGAGCGGTTTCTTCCAGGCAGCGGGGTTCGCGGCGATGATCGCGATCGCGCACTGGGTCGACGGGGCGCGCTGGTGGCTGATGCTGTTCGCTGCGTTGGCCACGGGTCTCGCGTCGCCGCCGCTGGGGCAGGTGGCGCGGTCGATGTGGCCGCGGATCGCCCACGGCGAGGCCCGCGAGGCGGCCTACGCGGTCGAGGCCACGCTGCAGGAACTGCTCTTCGTCGTGGCGCCGATGCTGGCCACGTTCGTCGTGGCGGCGTGGAGCCCCTCGGCGGCGCTGGTCGTCCTGGCGACCTGGGCGCTGATCGGGCCGGGCCTGTTCGCGGCGGCGTTGTGGCGTGCGGGGATCCGCGGTGGCCTGGGCTCGGGTGATCCGGGGTCGTCGGGCGGTGTGGTGCGGGTGCGCGGGTTCGTGTCGATGCTGTGCTTCTTCAGCTTGAGCGTCGGCGCGCTGGTCTCGATGGACCTGGTCCTCGTCGGCTGGGCGCGGGAACGGGGCGAACCGGGACTGGCCGGGGTGATGGCGATGGCCTGGGCCGTGGGCTCGCTGGCAGGGGGTCTGGTGATGGGCGGATTCCCCCGGTCCCGGCTGTGGGTTCGCTCCGGTTTCTGCGCGCTCGGGCTGTGCGCGGTGGTCCCGGTGCTGCCGCCGGTGTCGGCCGGTTCGCCGTGGGCGATCGGGGCAGTGCTGGCGCTCGGCGGCACGGCGATCGCACCGCTGCTGGCCGCTGCCAACGGCAGGCTGGCGGACCTGGCGCCACCGGAGCGGCGCGGCGAGGCGTTCGGCTGGGCGTCCACCGCGGGCACGACGGGCATCGCGGTGGCAGGTCCGCTGGCCGGTTCGATGCTGGATCTCGGCGGGCCGGCGGCCGCGGGAGCGACCTGCGCTGCGCTGTTGGTGACCGCCTTCGGCGTGGTGCTGCTGCACCTGAGGCGGACCGGGACGCTGACGCCGGCGGCAGAAGTGGTGGAGGCAACTGCGGACCGGCGAGGTCGAGCGGTGGACGATCTGCCACGATGAGCAGCTGTGAGCGCGACGATTCTCGACGGCAAGGCCACCAAGGACGCGATCTTCGACGAGCTGCGACCCCGCGTCGCCCGGCTCGCCGAGCAGGGCAAGACCCCGGGTCTGGCAACGGTGCTGGTCGGAGACGACCCCGGTTCGCAGTCCTACGTGCGCGCCAAGCACAACGACTGCGCGAAGGTCGGCATCAAGTCGATCCGCAAGGACCTGCCCGCCGACGTCAGCCAGGCTGAGGTGGAGGCGGTGATCGACGAGCTCAACGCCGATCCCGAGTGCACCGGCTACATCGTGCAGCTCCCGCTGCCCAAGCACCTCGACGCAGGCCCGCTGCTGGAGCGGATGGCTCCCGCGAAGGACGCCGACGGTCTGCACCCGATCAGCCTCGGTCGCCTGGTGCTGGGCGAGGAAGCTCCGCTGCCGTGCACCCCGCGCGGCATCATCGAGCTCCTGCGCCGCCACGACGTCGAGCTCAACGGCGCGCGCGTCGCGGTCGTCGGCCGCGGCATCACCGTGGGCCGCCCGATCGGCCTGCTGCTGACCCGCCGCAGCGAGAACTCCACGGTGACCCTGTGCCACACCGGCACGAAGGACCTCGGCTCGGAGATCTCGCGCGCGGACGTGGTGGTCGCCGCCGCGGGCGTGCCGAACCTGATCACCGCGGACATGGTCAAGCCGGGCGCAGCGGTGCTCGACGTGGGCGTCACCCGCACCGACGACGGGCTGGCCGGTGACGTGCACCCGGACGTCTCGGAGGTCGCCGGTTTCCGGTCGCCGAACCCCGGTGGTGTGGGCCCGATGACGCGGGCGATGCTGCTGACCAACGTGGTCGAGGCGGCCGAGCGCAACCTGGGCTGAGCCCGGCCCCGGGACTGGAGGAACGTGAGCGACTGGATCCCGGACAGGTCCCGCCTGTCCATCCACGTGCCGTTCGGCCTGGTGTGCGGCATCGGGCTGATCGGATTCCTGATGGTGGCCCTGCAGCACTGGCGTCGCGGCACGGTCGTGCTCGGCCTGGCGCTGCTGGTCGCGGCCGGTCTGCGCGCGGTGATCCCGGAAGAGCGGGCGGGCCTGCTGGCCATCCGCAGCCGCGTGGTGGACATCCTGCTCTACAGCGGTTTCGGCGTGGTCATCATCTCCGTCGCCATGACCATCACAGGCCTCTTCGGCTGACGGACCGCCCCTGCTGCGGTCAGTCCCACCAGAAGGACCACGTGCGGCGGCCGCGGATCTCGGCGGCGTACGCCGAGATCGAGCCGGTCTCCTGCAGGATCCGGTCGGGGCAGAAGGTCCAGTGCTCAGCGGCCACTCCGGCCGCGTGCTGGGCCGTCTGCGGCGGGGCGGCGACGCTCATGTCCAGGCGGTCCGGGCCGAGCCGGAGGATGCGGGCGCCGAAGCGCTCCTCCCAGCTGCGCACCATCGCCGAGAGCCCGGCGGTGCGCGAGACGTGGTTGGCGGCCCCGGACCAGCCGAGCACCGTCAGCACGTCGGCGCCGCGCTTGACGGGCACCAGCGCCAGCCGGGTGTCGGCGTTGACCATCTTCGGGAGTTGCTGGTTGGCCAGCACGTCCGGGTCGGCCAGCAGGTTCCCCGCCGGGGCCGGGCCGGGGCAGGAGTAGTCGAAGGGCGCCAGGACGTCCAGGTCGTACGCGGGCCCGAGCTCGTCGTCGGCCTGCACCAGCCCGTCCCAGATCCGCACCATGACGTCGTAGACGCGCCAGCGGTCGATGTGCTCCAGCGGTTCGGGTGCGGTCACGCCGACGGTGCAGCGCTCGCCGAAGGTCTCGTCGCTGTCGCACAGCAGGAGCGGCCACAAGCCGCTGCGCCGGTGCTCGGAGCGCAGCGCAGCGGCCAGTTGCGGTCCCGGTGTGTCGAGGCTGATCCAGCACAGCGGTGTCGGGTACGCGGCCATCGACATCCGCTCGGTGAGGATCTCGCCGGGTGGCAGCTCCGTGGAAAGCCCTGAACCGATGCCGAAAATCGCAGGAAGATCGGCCGGCGCCCCCGCGTCCCGGTCGTCTTGCAACACTTCACAGCCTCCTAGCGATTCCCGTTTGAACCACCTTAAGGACGCGGGGCCTCTCGTGGGAGCCCGGGATGGTGCAAACCAGCTAACATTTCGGGCTTCACGTGCTCGGCGAGCCGGGCCGCAGAACGATGCGGCCGGTCTTCTTGCCGGACAGGTGCAGGTCCAGCGCTTGTTCGGCGTTCTCCAGCGGCAGGCGTTCGGCGACCAGCGGGCGCAACCGTCCACTGGCGACGGCCCGGAACAGCTCGGCCAGGTCGGCGCGGAACTGCTCGCCCGGTCGCACGTAGTACAGCCGCGCGCGACGACCGCGGGTCCTGCCGAGCAGCCGGCCGATCTCCCACCCGGCCAGCAGACGCGTGATCCCCAGGTAGGGCCGCCACCACGGGCCTGAGTCGTTGAGCGTCGCCGAACTCCCGTAGCTGACCAGCGTTCCGCCGGGGGCGAGGAGTCGCCAGGACGCCGGGAGGCTGGACGGCCCCAGCGGGTCGAAGACGGCATCGACTCCGTTCGGGGCGAGTTCGGTCACCTTCGCCGCGACGTCCTGCGCGCGGTGGTCGATCAACTCCACTCCGACGTCGGCGAGGTCGGCGTGCCGGTGCGCGGAAGCCGTTCCCAGCACGCGGATTCCGTCGGCCACGGCCAGCTGCGCGAGCAGCGTCCCCACTCCGCCACCGATCCCGTGCACCAGCACCGTTCGTCCTCTTCGGACTCCGGAGGCGCGCAGCAGCTGTCGTGCGGTGACGCCGTTGAGCACCAGCGCCACCGCCTCGGCGGCGTCGATGTCCGAGGGGACCTCGACGAGTTCCCGGTCGGGTAGGGCGACGTGCTCCGCCCAGGCACCGGTGCGCGGCATGGCGGCGACCCGTTGCCCCACCCGCCAGGAGCTTTCGGCGCCGGTGGCGACGATCTCACCGACCAGGTCGTAGCCGGGGACGAACGGGAACGCGGGCTGGGCGGGGTAGCGGCCGAGCCGCATCTGCACCTCCGCGAACGCGACCCCGGCCGCTTCGGTGCGAACCACGACACCGCTCGGTTCCGGCTCGGGCGTCCGGGCCTGCCGGACGGCGACCTCGCCGAGGCCCGTGAGCACGATCTCGGTTCCTGACATGACGACTCCTTCGTGACAGAGTGAAACGAAAGTAAGAAGCTCTAACTCAAATATGAGCCTGTTACTCTGCTGGTGTCAAGGGAGGCGGAACATGTCAGCAGTGCCGCGCAGTCCTCGCGAGCGGTTCCGGGAGCAGACCCGCAACGAGGCGAAGCAGGTCGCGATGGAGCAGCTCGCCGAATCAGGCCCGTCGGGGATCTCGGTCAACGCCATCGCCAAGCGGATGGGCGTCACCGGCCCGGCGCTCTACCGCTACTTCGCCAACCGCGACGCGCTGCTCACCGAGCTGGTGGCCGATGGCTACCGCGACCTCGCCGAAGCGCTGGAGGGCATCGCGCACGAGCATCGCCGGAAGGCGCCGGAGAACCGGTTCCGCGAGATCGCGATGGGGTTCCGGCGATGGGCGCTCGACGCGCCGCAGCGCTTCCTGCTGCTCTTCGGCACCCCGGTGCCGGGCTACGAAGCGCCCGCGGAGACGTTCGAGCTCGCCGACCGCGTGTTCCGGCCGATCCTGGACGTCCTCGCCGAGCTCGCGCCGGAGGGCGAGCCGAGCAGCGCGCTGGACCGGCAGCTGGTGGCCTGGCGCGAGCGGCGCGGCGGTGCGCCGCTGCCGGTGCCCGCGCTGCGCAAGGCGGTGCGCGCCTGGTCGCGCCTGCACGGCGCGGTCAGCCTCGAAGTGATCGGTCACTTCGAGGGGATGGCGGTCGACCCGGAACCGCTGTTCCGGGCCGAGGTGGATTCGACGCTGGCCGAACCCTGGGAGTGAGGCCGGTCGCTTCAGATGCGACCGGCCCGTCCTAGTCGCCTCGACGAGGCGAGGGGGTTTCGACGACGCAATCGGAACCCGGGAACACCAGGCCCTCGTGCCCGTCGGTGTAGCGGACCTTGTACGGCGGCTCGCCGTCGGGTCCGAGGACCTCCAGGATCTCCGCGTACTTCTCGGCCTCGTCCACGTGCTTGCTGTGCACGTGCAGCTGGTCGCCCACGACTGCTCTCATCAGCCATCACCTCCGCCCGAACCAGGCTAAGGAGTTGCCCCGGAGTTGGCTCGGTCAGCGGACCGGGTGAACCCCGGAGCGGATCAGCCGGCCAGGCGCGAGCAGGTCGTGGTGACGGTCTGGTACTTCTCCAGCTGCGCCGAGGTCCACTCCGCGCTGGCTTCGATGTCGACCTTGCCGTCGGCCACCTGCTGCACCGAGTCCTGCACGTCGAGCAGGTTCTGCCGGAGCGTCTGGTCCGCGGTGCTGTTCGCGAGCTCCTGCAGCTCGGTGACCTTGGCCTGCGCGTCGGTCTGGGCCTTCTGCGGGTCGGCGAAGTTGGGCACGAAGTTCGCCGCGTTGATCGCCTGCAGGCAGGCCTGGGCGGAGTCCAGGTTCTGCTGCGCGCCCTGGAGCTGCTGGTTGGCGTTCTGCAGGCCCTCCTGGGCCTCCTGGATCTCGCCGCACGCGGCGAGGCCGGCCAGCAGCGGCAGCGACAGAACGGCCGCCGCGATACGCACTCGAGCTCGCATCTTCCCTCCGGGGACAAGGCGCAGGGCCCAAGTGGCGCTGCAGGTGCACCTTATCGGTCAGACCAGAGGGATTGTGCCGTTTGTCTTGTTTTGCGTGCTAATGGTCTAAACCCTACTCCGGGTGGCTCAAGGCCTTGCCTCGATCCAGGTCATCACCGCGGGCGGCAGCTCTAGGCCGGTCAGCCAGGGGGCCGCGCCGAGGCGGTAGAGGACCACGCAGGTCAGCGCCGCCGCCACGAGGGTCAGGCCAGGGCCGATGATGACCAGCTCGACGGCGCCTCCGGTGCGCATGCGCAGCAGCTTCGGCGGCGCGACGGGGAACCACGTCTTGCCGCCCAGCGGCACCGGCCACAGCATCGGGCAGCCCTGCTCGGTGATCGCGTCGCCGATGAAGTGGGCGACGCAGCCGATCATCACCGCGAGGCCGAACGCGGCGGCATCGGTCGGTTGGTTGCCCGCCCAGGCCCAGCAGGCGACTGTGAGCAGCAACGACGTGACCGCGATCAGGAGCGCGTCCTGCCGCGAGCTCCAGGTGTGCAGCAGTCCGCGGACCGCGAGGCCGGCGAAGAAGAACATCAGCACGCCCAGCGCGCTGCCCTCGCTGCTCTGCACGATCGCGGTGGTGATCAGCCCGGCGAGGATGGCGAAGACGACGGTGTGGGTGAATCCCCGGTGCGTTCCCTCGCGGTCGCTGTCCTTCTTGGTCCGCGTGAGCCGGTACAGGAACCCGCTGAACCCGCTCATACCTGCGGAGAAGCCCTTGGAGATGGCGCCGAAGGTGGCCGCGACGGTGGAGGACGGGTGATCGATGTCGGGCAGCAGCGCGGCGCCCGCGGCGAGCGTGGCCCCGACCACCCAGGTCTTGGGGGATAATTGGCCTAGCGCGTGCGTGTCGGCCAGGGCTGTTACCGCTGCCCAGGCGGCCAACCCGCTCATCGCGTGCGTCGGTCCTGTCGCCATGTCTCTCCTGCATCGCCTGCCGCGCCGAACGAACCGCTCGACAAGATCACTCGTATGTGAGTTCGAGAATAGAAGAAGATCACGGCTCGGCCCCGCATTGCCCGGGGAGTGGCTGCCTGTGAATCTGGCGTCGGATGTGCCGTGACCCTGGTGGCGGGCGACGGGGGCAAGGCACAATCGAAGGCGCTAGCAGTACGCTTGTACCGCTTGCATTCTCGCGAGAGGAGCACCCCGCCACATGAGCAAGATCAAGGTCCAGGGCACTGTCGCCGAACTCGACGGTGACGAGATGACCCGGATCATCTGGTCCTTCATCAAGGACAAGCTGATCCACCCCTACCTGGACATCAACCTCGATTACTACGACCTCGGCATCGAACAGCGAGATGCCACCGACGACCAGGTAACCGTCGACGCCGCGAACGCCATCGCGAAGCACGGCGTAGGCGTCAAGTGCGCCACCATCACGCCTGATGAGGCGCGCGTGGAGGAGTTCGGCCTGAAGAAGATGTGGCGGAGCCCGAACGGGACCGTCCGCAACATCCTCGGTGGCGTCATCTTCCGCGAGCCGATCGTCATCTCCAACATCCCGCGGTACGTGCCGACGTGGACCAAGCCGATCGTCATCGGCCGTCACGCCCACGGCGACCAGTACAAGGCCAGCGACTTCAAGGTCCCGGGCCCGGGCACCGTCACCATCACCTACACCCCCGAAGACGGCTCCGAGCCGATCGAGATGGAGGTGGCCAAGTTCGGTGAAGACGGTGGCGTGGCCATGGCCATGTACAACTACCGCAAGTCGATCGAGGAGTTCGCGCACGCGTCCTTCCGGTACGGCTTGGAGCGCGGCTACCCGGTCTACATGTCGACCAAGAACACGATCCTGAAGTCCTACGACGGCATGTTCAAGGACGTGTTCGAGGAGATCTTCGAGAACGAGTACAAGGCCGCCTTCGAGGCCAAGGGCATCACCTACGAGCACCGGCTGATCGACGACATGGTCGCCACCGCCCTGAAGTGGGAGGGCGGCTACGTCTGGGCCTGCAAGAACTACGACGGTGACGTGCAGTCGGACACCGTCGCGCAGGGCTTCGGCTCGCTGGGTCTGATGACCTCGGTGCTGATGACCGCTGACGGCAAGGTGGAGGCCGAGGCCGCGCATGGCACGGTCACCCGCCACTTCCGCCAGCACCAGCAGGGCAAGCCCACCTCGACCAACCCGATCGCGTCGATCTACGCCTGGACGCGCGGCCTGCAGGCCCGCGGAAAGATGGACTCGACCCCGGAGGTCATCGGCTTCGCCAACGCGCTGGAGCAGGTCGTCATCGAGACCGTCGAGAGCGGCAAGATGACCAAGGACCTGGCCCTCCTGGTCGGCAATGACCAGGCGTACCAGACCACCGAGGAGTTCCTCGCGAGCCTGGACGAGAACCTGCAGAAGAAGATGGCCGACCGCTGATCTTCCTTTGACGCGAAGCGCCGCTACCACCGACGTGGAGCGGCGTTTTTGCGTTCCCGAGGTCACCAACTCCCAGTTTTAGTCATAACTGAGCAGACATTTCGGACATGATCATGGCTCGGTTTGGACTAAAACTGGGACGTGGCGAGGTGCGCCCCGGCGACACGGGGTGGGTGCGAACGGCCGAAAGCCGCTGGGCTAAACTCTTCACCGCTGGCGGAGAGATCCGCCTAGCGCGATTAGCTCAGTGGGAGAGCGCTACCTTGACACGGTAGAGGTCACTGGTTCAATCCCAGTATCGCGCACCATTTCTCGATGCGGGAGTGCAGCGAGGTCGTCGAAATCGGCCCGTGGCCGGATGAATCCCCGCGATGTCATGGCGCCGGATTCGGATCGCGTCGGAACTCCTGACAGCGCACTAGTTCCCGGACGGTGCTGCGCTCTCCGTCGGCGTCCACGAGATGCGGTGTGGTGACGCAGTATTCAGATCGTCCATCGTGGGCAGTGGCTCTGCTGGCGCTCTGCCGAACGTCCCGCACGCCGCGGCTGCTTCCTCACTGCTCGGGTTGGTGTCACGCGGAGACCGTCGCCACGTGCGTGCGCGTGCTGTTCCTGCGTCGGTCGGCTGCGATCGAGGCCAGCGCGGTGGCGATCGAGCCGACGGCCAGCGCGGCACCGACCCAGCTCGGTGCCAGGAATCCGGCGCCGGAGCTGATGGCCAGGCCGGCCAGCCACGGGCCCAGGGCGTTGCCGACGTTGAACGCCGAGATGTTCACGGCGCTGGCCAAGGTGGGCGCGTCGGGGGAGATGTTCATGACGCGGGTCTGCAGTGCGGGGTTGATCACGAAGCTGGCCACGCCGAAGACCGCCAGCGTGATCACCATCGCGATCGTCGAGTGAGCGGTGAGCGTGAACAGCGCGAGTATCCCGCCGAGCACGACCAGCCCGATCGCCAGAGTTCGCATCAGGTTCCGGTCGGCGAGCCGGCCGCCGAGCCAGCTGCCCAGCACGGTGCCGACGCCGTAGAGCATCAGCAGCGGTGCCACCGCCGTGGCGGTGAAGCCGGTGATCTCGGTGACCAGCGGTGCGAGGTAGGTGTAGGCGGAGTACAGCGCAGCCTGGCTGAGCGTCGTGGTCGCCAGCGCGAGCCACAGCCTGGGTCGGCGAAAGGCGGCGAGCTCGCGGCCGAACCGCTGGACCTCGTCCCGCGGTTGCCGGGGCACCAGGGCGATCACGCCGATCAGGCCGATGGCACCGATGATCGCCACGGCCCAGAACGTGGCGCGCCAGCCCAGCTGCTGGCCGATGAAGGTGCCCATCGGCACACCGGCGACGGTGGCGATGGTCAACCCGCCGAACATGATGGCGATGGCGCGCGCCTTCTTGTCTTGGGAGACCAGATCGGCGGCCACGACGGCACCGATGCCGAAGAAGGCGCCGTGGGCGACGGCGGTGACCACGCGGGCGGTCATCAGGACGCCGAAGGTCGGTGCCAGCGCGGCGAGAACCTCCCCGGCGAGGAAGATCACGAGCGGGGTCACCAGCGTGAGCTTGCGGGGCACGCGGGAGGTCAGGACGGTCATGGTCGGAGCGCCGATGACCACGCCCACCGCGAACAGCGAGATGAGCAGTCCGGCGTCGGGTACCGAAACGCCGAACGCGGTGGCCAGTTCGGGCAGCAGACCGGCGATCATGAATTCGGTGGTGCCGAGACCGAAGATGGTCAGTCCCAGCACGAAGAGCGCTAGTGGCATTGCGGAGGGGCTCCAGTCGAGGACGTTCCCGGGCCTGCGGGCCCCGGGGTGGAACGGTCAGTTCAGCGCTGCCAGCCCGGCTTCGGCGATCGTGACGTCGTCGGACCAGTGCGCGCCCGACACGCCGATGGCGCCCACGGTCTGGCCGTCGACGACGATCGGGAGACCACCGCCCATCGGCGCGAGCCGCTCGATCGTGGTGGGCGCGGCCGCTCCCAGGACCGCGTCGGCGGCGAGCTTCTCCGCCCAGACCTCGGTGGACATCGTCGAGGACGCTGCGGTGTAGGCCTTGTCCTGGGCGATCTGCACGGCGTTGAGCTTGGCGCCGTCCTGTCGCACGAAAGCCTTGAGCTGCCCGGACTCGTCGACCACCGCGATGGCGAACCGCAGGTTGGTGGCCGCGGCCGCATCGGCGGCGGCCCGGACGATCGACAGAGCTGCGGCGTCGCTGATGCTGCTGCGCTGCTGGGTGATGCTCATCGGATCTCCTTCTGCTCCTGTTCCGGACGCCGTCTCCACGTGCACTGCTCCGCCGGACTCGAACGCACGCTGCTGCGGCGGCGGGCACCACGAGCGAAAGTGTTCAACAGAGAAATGTTCGACGTCGAAAAGTACGATATAGCAAGGTCGCGTGGTCGGCAATCCTGTTCGCGGCTCTTCGTGGAACGCCCGGTCGAGTTCCGGCGCGCGCCTCCTGGTCACCAACGCCGTCGTGCGAGGCGGCGGCGTCACCACGGTCGTGAAGTCGTGCCGGTCGACGGGACGTCGTGCGCGTGTTCAGCGGGAGGAAGCGGACCTGCTCACCGCGATCGCAGCCGGCGGACTGCGCCGAGTGCCTTCGAAATCAGGACGGTCGGCGTGGGAACCGCGCGTTCGACCAGGAATGACCTGTTGACGGGGTTCCAGGCTGGATGTGATGACCACCGCGGGCAGCGTCGCTCCCGCGGCATCGTGCCGACCCTGCCGTGCGCAGGCTGACCGACGCGTCAGGACGCGTCGAGAGCTGTGCCCAGTTCGCCGAGCAGATGACCGAGGGAAGCGGCGTCTTCGGCGGGAATCCGGTCGAGGACGTGCCGTGCGGCCTCGTGGTGGGCGCTCAGCGCACGATCGACGAGGTCGAGTCCGGTGTCGGTGAGGCGGATGATCACGATGCGCCGGTTGGTCGGACTGAGGTGTCGCCCGACCAGGCCGGACTTCTCCAACCGCGTGATCCGGTTGGTCATCGCGCTGTTGGAGACGCCGAGGCGGCCACCGATGGTGCCCGGGCACATCTCGTAGGGCTCGCCGTCGTGCCGCAGCGCGGCGAGCACGTCGTACTCCCAGGTGTGCAAGCCGAACTCCGCCAGCACCGATTCGAGGTGTCGATCGGCCTGGCGGGAGACCTGCGTCAGCTGTGCGAGCAGGTCGGTCGGGGACGGCGTCGTCTCGGCCGAGCTGTCCGGAGCACGCCGCTTCTCGGCTGCTGCACCCGTCATGGCACCGAATTTACACCGACGAACAGTTCAACGAGAAAGCATCCCGGTGAACAGCGGTGCCAACTCGGAGGGCGCGGTCGAAACGGATCTGCCGGAGCGTCGAGGGCGTCATCGGTGTGGACCGTGTGGTGGTCGGGCGTCTCGGAGCACGGCGCAGGTGATGAGCAGGGCCACCACGATGAGCGCGGAGAGGGCGAGTTCGACGAGGATTTCGGTGGTCATGATCGGCTCCCGGGGTGGGTGTCGCCGGCGCCGCTGCGGGCTCGCAGGCTGGTCGCGGTGACGGTCGCCAGGACCAGCACGATGACCAGCAGCGAGAGCGGTGTCGGGATCTGCGGCACTGCCGGCCAGACCGTGTGGGCCCAGTGCAGCACCAGCTTCACGCCGATGAAGGCGAGGATGATGGCCAGCCCGTGGTTGAGGTGGATGAGCTTGGCCAGTGCTGTGACCAGCACGAAGTACAGGGCGCGCAGGCCCAGCAGGGCGAAGGCGTTGGTGGCGAACACCAGGTAGGGGTCCTCGGTGATGCCGTAGACCGCCGGTACCGAGTCGACCGCGAAGACCACGTCGGTGGCGAACACGGCCACCACCACGATCATCAGCGGGGTCAGCGCGCGGCGGCCGCCCTCGCGGACCGAGAGGCGGGTGCCGCGGTAGTCGTCGGTGACCGGCATCAGCCTGCGCAGCAGGCGGACCGATCGCATCTGCGACACGTCGCGATCGAATCCCGAACCGCTGATCGCCTCGCGCAGGATCTTCACGGCCGTGGCGAACAGGATCGCGCCGAACACCAGGAACGCCCAGGTCCCTGCCTGCAGCAGCGCGGCACCGGCGGCGATGAAGATGCCGCGCAGCACCAGCGCGCCGACGATGCCGTAGAGCAGCACCCGCTGCTGGAGCTGGGCCGGGACGGCGAAACCGGCCAGCAGCAGCATGAACACGAAGAGGTTGTCGACCGACAGGGACTTCTCCACCACGAACCCGGTGATGAACTCCATCGCCTGGGGCCCGCCGAAGATCCCCCACAGAGCCGCGCCGAAGATCAGCGGTAACGCCAGGTAGAAGATCGACCAGCCCACGGCCTCGCGCATCGAGACCTCGTGCGGGCGGTGGGTCACGACGAAGTCGGCGATCAGCAGGACGATCAGCACGCCGATGCTCGCCGCCCACAGCAAGGGCGTGCCGATCGTGGTGGACGAGGCTGCTGGGGCGATCATGGGAGTCTCCTCGCGCGTCAGCGATCGAGGTCTCCTTCGCCCTTCGGGGCGACTGCTCCGGGGACACCAGCGGGATGTCCGTCCTGACCGGGAACAGGCCTTCGGAAGTACTCCCCTCGCCCGCAGTATCGGGTACCACCCGAGGCCGTGCAGGAGGATCACGCCGCCTTCGAGCGGAGACGCGATGTCGCTCCGCCGCGGCGCGGGTTCTGCGAAGATCCGTGCGTGACGAGCGCAGAAGCGAGCGCGGCCTACGGGCGGCGTTCCTCGGAGTACATCGACCTACTCGGCACGATCGACGCGACGGCGTCGCGCGATCGCGATCTGATCGGATCCTGGGCGGCCGCGCAGACCGGTCCGATCCTCGACGTCGGCTGCGGGCCGGGGCACTGGACGAACTGGCTGCGCGAGCGGGGCTGCGACGTCGAGGGTGTTGACCCGACGCCGGAATTCCTCGATCACGCCCGGAAGGCCTTTCCGGACAGCCGGTTCCGCGCAGCCGCTGCTGAAGACCTCGGCGTCGGCGACTCCGGCCTGGCCGGGGCTCTCGCCTGGTACTCGCTGATCCACACGCCGCCCGAGCGGATCCACCGCGCGTTCGCCGAGCTCGCCCGGACCGTCCGGCCCGGTGGTGGACTCCTGGTCGGCTTCTTCGAAGGACCCGCGGTCGAGCCCTTCGACCACGCGGTCACGACCGGCTACTTCTGGCCGGTCGACGTGCTCGGCGGCACGATCGAAGACGCCGGTTTCACCGTCGTCTCCAGCGAAACCCGCACCGACCCGGGAGTCCGGGCCCACGGCGCCATCGCGGCCACCCGGACCGGCTGACCGCCGGTCAGTTCCCGGTGCCGGTGAGCGTGGTGTCGCTGATTCCGGTGAGCTGGGTGGAGAGGTCCCAGAGGCGCTTCGCGGCTTCGGGGTCGCTGGCCTGGGCGCTGCGGCCGACGAGGGTCGGGTGGCCGTGCATCTCGTGGCGGCCGTCGGGCCCGACGTAGCTGCCGCCGGGCAGGTCCTGCGTCGCCGCGTACAGGCTCGGCAGCGCGCCCATGCCGGGCTGCTGCGCGAGCAGGGCGCCGGCGAGCCGGGCCGGGGTGGTCAGCAGCCGGCTTCGCCCGTGGGTTCCGAGGTTGGAGGCGGTGTAGCCCGGGTGGGCGGCCAGAGCGCGCACGGGTGAGCCGCGTCGTTCGAGCCTGCGCTGGAGCTCCAGGACGAACAGCAGGTTCGCCAGCTTGGACTGGCCGTAGGCGGCGATCGGGTTGTACTGGCGGTGCTCGAAGTGCGGGTCCTCGAAGTCGATCACGCCGGTGCCGAACCGGTGCGCTCCGGAGGCCAGCGCGACCACGCGGTCGGTGATGTGCGGCAGCAGCAGGTTGGTCAGCGCGAAGTGACCCAGGTGGTTGGTCCCGAACTGCATCTCGAAGCCGTCGGCCGTGCGGGAGGGCGGGACCATCGCCACGCCGGCGTTGTTGACCAGCACGTCGATCGTCCCGTGCCACGACTCCGCGAACTCGCGGACCGAGGCGAGATCGGCGAGGTCGAGCCGGCGCACCTCGTTGCTGCCGCGCACGGCGCGCGCCGCTTCGCGTCCGCGTTCGAGGCTGCGGACGGCGAGCACCACGTGCGCTCCGGCGCGGGCGAACCCGCGCGCCGTGGCCATCCCGACGCCGCTGCTGGCGCCGGTCACGATCACCGTGCGCCCGTCGAGCCGCGGCATGTCGTCGAAGTTCCATCGCATCTGCGTCATCCCCACGATTGTCGCTCCTCCCACGACGGCCACCTACCTCCCCCAGCGCCCTCACCCAGCCCTGCCCGGCGCGAGCGAATCCCCCGCGAAGTCCGGCACGAGCCGCAGCGTCCTCACCCGGGCGTGAGGTGCGGGATTCGAATTTCGCGCGAAATTCGAATCCCGCACCTCACGCTCCAGGGGAGCCGAGGGTTCCAGAACCCCTGGGGTTCCCGGTGTTCCGGTCAGGTGGGCACGGCCATCACCATGATCGGATCGGTGGTCGGCTGGGCCGAGCCGCCCCGGGGCTCGACGGTCACGGCGATCTGCCGGGCGTCGGCGGGCATCGTCGTCAGCAGCGGCTCCCCGGTCGACGGCCCCGGCAGGACTCCGGCGGAGCGCGGACCACCGCCGCCGATGAACCAGAGCTGGTAGGTGCGATCCGCAGGGGCCGCCGGCATGTCCGCGGTCAGGAACGCCGCGCTGCCCATCCGGCGGGACACCACGCTGACCGCTCGCGCATCGCCCGCCGAACCGTGCACCAGGCTCGCGTCCGGTGACTGCAGCAGCCGCGCGACCTCCGCGTTGTGCGCGCCCGCCTGCTCGGCGAGCCGGTTCGCCTCCGCCAGCTGCTGCTGGCTGTTCCAGGCCAGACCGCCGAACGCGGCGGCCAGCGCGATGCCGATCACCGCGGCCGCCACGGCGAGCCGGGTCGTCCACCTCCTCGCCTTGGGGAAGGACAGGACGCGACCGTGCGACGGTTCCGCCGACAGCGGTGGGAGCTGGCGGGTGCGGGTGATCTCCTCCAGCACCGCCTGCTTGAGCCGTTCGGGCGGCGGCACCGCGGTGTCCGCGCCGAGCCTCGCGGCGGTCTCCCGCAGCTCCGCGACCTCCTGGACGCAGTCCTCGCAGCTGGCCAGGTGCCGCTCGAACTCCTCCAGCTCCGTCCCGATCAGCGCGTCCACGGCGTAGGCGCCCGTCAGAGAGGCCAGTTCGTTGCTCATCGAGTGGTCACCCCCAGGCAATCGCGCAGCCTGATCAGGCCGTCGCGCAGGCGTGTCTTCACGGTGGCGAGCGGGGCGTCGAGCAGCCCGGCCGCCTCGCGGTAGGTGTAACCGCGGTAGTAGGTCAGCACCACGGATTCGCGCTGCAGGTCGGTGAGCGTGGCGATGCACCGGCGCAGCTGGTGCTGCTCGAACCGCGACAGCACCGCCTCGGCCACCTCGTCGTAGGGCCGCCCGGGTTCCTGGCGACCTGCCTTGGTCTCCCGCTCGGCCGCCGCCTGGGCGGTTCTCACTCGGTCGACCGCCCGGCGGTGGGCGATGGTCATGATCCAGGCCATCGCGCTGCCCCGGTCGCTGCGGTACCGGCTGGCCGAGCGCCAGACCTCGACGAGGACCTCCTGGGTGACCTCCTCGGATTGGGCGGTGTCGCGCACGATCCGCTGCACGAGCCCGTGCACGGGTGCGGCCACGAGGTCGTAGAGCCGCGCGAACGCCTGCTCATCGCCCTTCGCCACTGACAGCAGCAGCTCGTGCGGACCCGGTGATTCCCCGGGTTCCGGCGGTTCAGCCGGTCTGCGAGTGCTCTCCATGTGCGCCTTCCTCGTGCCCGGCACCGGCCGGGCCATTGTTCAGCCCTGAGCGGGTTTGCGATATCCGAGCTGCCAGACGTCGAGGTATCCGGAGCGGAACCCGGCCTCGCTGTAGGCGAGGTAGAAGTCCCACATGCGGCGGAATCGCTCGCTGAATCCCAGGTCGCGCACCTCGTCCCAGCGGGACAGGAAGCGCTGCCGCCAGTGCCGCAGCGTCGTCGCGTAGCTCGGGCCGAAGGAGTGCCGCTCGGTTCGCCGAAGACCGGTGTGCGTGTCGAAAGCCGTCTCCAGCGCTTCGATCGAGGGCAGCTGGCCTCCGGGGAAGATGTACTTGTGGATCCAGGTGTAGCTGCTGCTGGTGGCCAGCATCCGGTCGTGCGGCATGGTGATCGCCTGCAAGCCGATCCGGCCTCCCGGCGCCACCAGCCGGTCCAGCGCGGTGACGTACTCCGACCAGTACTCGCGTCCGACGGCCTCGATCATCTCCACGCTCACCACCGCGTCGAACTGGCCGGTGACCTCGCGGTAGTCGGCCAGCCGCACCTCCACGCGGTCGGCGAGGCCTTCCTCGGCCAGCAGCTCCTGAGCGAGCCGCTGCTGCTCGGCGGACAGGGTCAGGGTGGTCACGCGGGCGCCTCGCCGTGCGGCGCGCCCGGCCAGCGACCCCCACCCGGTGCCGATCTCCAGCAGCTCGGTCCCCTCGCCGACCGCGGCGAGGTCCAGGATCCGGTCGATCTTGCGGGCCTGGGCGGCGGCGAGGTCGTCGCCGGACGGCGGGAACAGGGCCGCCGAGTACGTCATCGTCTCGTCCAGGAACGTCGCGAAGACGTCGTTGGACAGGTCGTAGTGCCGGTGGATGTTCTCCCGGGCACCTACGAGCGTGCCCCGCTCCGCGCTGGGCTGGCGGGCGTCGACCCAGCGCCGGGCCCGTTGCAGCGGTGCGGGCACGAGCGTCGCGATCCGCGCGGCGAACGGGGTCAGCAGCTCCGCCGGCTCCGGGCTGGTCCACTCACCGGCCATGTAGGACTCGCCGAAGCCCACCTTGGCGTCCGCACCGAGCCGGTGGAAGAACGCCGCCGGGTCCTCGACGCGCATGAGCGGCGATTCGGGGCCGCCCGCGCCGAGGACTTCGCCGTCGGCGAGCGCGACGCGCACCGGCAAGGTGCGCACCGCGTGCCGGAACAGCCGCTCGGCGATGGCGGCGCGGACCGGCGATCGCGGCGGCCCGCCCAGCAGGTCCCACGGTGGGGTGGCGCTCGCGCTGTGCTGCGCGGCGGTGGTCGTGGTGGTCATCGGACTCCTTCCTGGTGGATGTGGGGAGTGCGGCGGTAGCGGGGAGCCCGCCGCAGCCACAGGGAGATGCCGTGGCGGCGGATCAGCGCGGCGACGCGCCGCGGTGCGAGCGGATGGCGCAGGGCCGCGCGCACCAGCCCTGCCGCGTTCGCCGGGCGGCGGCGACCCGTCATCGCGGCGCGGAACGCGACCCGGTCGTCCTGGATGAGCTCGACGCGCACCCGCAACCGGTCGCCGGGCGGTTCCAGCTGCATCCGGTAGTGGCCCTCGGTCGGCAGGAAGGGAGAGACGTAGAACCGCTTCCCGACCTCACCCACACCGTCGGCGTCGGGTCGCAGCAGGTAGCAGTGCCTCTCGCCGTAGGTGTTGTGGACCTCGGCGACCACGCACTCCGGTGAGCCGTCCGGCCGGTGGCACCAGAAGACCGTGATCGGGTTGAACGCGTGGCCCAGCACCCGGGCGCCCGCGAGCATCAGGACCCGGCCGCCGCGGAGGTCGACGCCTTGCAGCGCGAGCCAGCGGTCGAGGTTCTCGCGGATGCTGCGCTGCGGGTCGCCGAGGTGGTCTCGGGCGTCGAAGCGGATCAGCGGGCGGAGCGGCCGGGGCAACCGGGGCAGGTCGTCGAGGTCGACCAGCCAGGTGTGCGCCCGGTGCAGGAAGCGGTTCCGGGGCGCGACCTCGCGGGAGTGGGTGATCACGACGTCGTAGAGGTGCACGATCACCACCCCGATCCCAGCGCCGCGGCAGCCCGCACACCGGAGAGGCAGCCGTCCTCGTGGAAGCCCCACCCGTGGTAGGCGCCGGCGAACCGCAACCGGTCGTCGCCGATGGACGGCAGGTCCGCTTGCGCGGCAACGGATTCCGGCGTGTAGATCGGGTGCCGGTAGGACATCTTCGCGAGCACGCTGCCCGGGTCCACCTCGGCGTCGCCGTTGAGCGTCACCACGTGGTCGTCGGGCTCGGCGAGACCCATCAGCCGGTTCATGTCGTAGCTGATCCGGGCACCGCCGGAATCGCCCGCGCATTCGTTCTTGAGGTAGTTCCAGGACGCTCGCGCTCCCCGGCGGGACGGGAGCACGGATCCGTCGGTGTGCAGCAGCGTCGCGTTCTCCGAGTAGGCGAAGGCCCCCAGCGCTCGTCGCTGCGCGGCGGTCGGCTCGGCCAGCAGGCGCAACGCCTGGTCGGCGTGGGTGGCCACGACCACGCGGTCGAACTCGTGCACCTCGTCGTCGGCGGAGCGGACCTCCACCCGGTCATCGAGCCTGCGCACCGAGCGGACCGGCGTCGCGGTGCGCACCGCGTGCAGGCCGTTGCCGATCCGGCGCACGTACTCGCGGGAGCCGCCGACGACGGTGCGCCAGGTCGGGGAGCCGCTGATCGACAGCATCCCGTGGTGCCGCAGGAACTCGAACAGGTAGCGCGCCGGGTAGCGCCCGCTGGTGTCCGGCCCGGCGGACCAGACCGCGGAGACCAGCGGGATCGCGAAGTGCTCGGTGAAGTGCCGGGAGTACCCGCCGTCGGAGAGGAACTCGGCGAGCGTGCGCTGGTCGTCGCCGGGCCCGTCGAGCAGTTCCGCGGCCTGCCGGTGGAACCGCCGCACCTGCGAGAGCGTCCGCAGGTACCGGAGGTCACCGACGTTGCGCGCGTGCGGGAACAGCCCGCGCAACCGCTTGGCACCGGCGTACTCCAGCCCGCATCCCCGGCACCGCACGCTCAGCGACATCTCGGTGTCCCGGGTCAGCACCCCGAGTTCGCCGAACAGCCGGAGCAGCTGCGGGTAGGTGCGCTCGTTGTGCACGATGAACCCGCTGTCGACGGCGATCGTGCGGCCGTCGCCGGTCTGCACGTCGTGGGTGTGGGCGTGCCCGCCCAACCGGTCCTCGCCCTCGAAGAGCACCACGTCGTTCGCGCGGGACAGCAGGTGCGCGGCGGTCAGACCGGACACCCCGGCGCCGACGACCGCGACGCGTCCCCGGCTCATCGCGAGCTCCGCACCGCGGCGCAGTCGCCCGCGAACGCGGCGACCTGCTCGTTCCACTCGCGGACGTGGCGGAGCATCGCGTGCCCGGAACCGCGGATCACCTGCCGCGAGACGATCGCTCCCGCCCGCCGGGCGCGGAGGGCGTAGACGGCGGAGCTCTGGGGTGAGGTCGTCAGGTCCCGGTCGCCGTGCGCGATCCGCACGATCCGGCCGTTGAGCTGGGAGACCGGGTCCTGCTCGGTCGTCCACGGTGCGAGCGCGCACACTCCGATCACGTCCGCTTCACCGGCCAGCCGCAGCGCGACGCGCCCGCCCATCGAGTGCCCCAGCAGCGCGATCCGGCTGCCCGGGTGCGCGGTGCGGATCAGCTCGACCGCTCGGCGACCGTCGCCGACCGCGTCGAGGGCGGGTTCGTTCCAGCCCCGCACCCGGTTGCGCAGCACCCAGACGGCGGTGTCCGACCGGTGCGCGGCGCGGGCCAGCGGGAACATGCGCCGGTAGGCGAAGTGGGCGGCGCGCACCGGTGCACGGCTGACGGGCCGTCCGCCGTGCAACACCAGCACCACGGTCCGCGGCGGCGTCGTGGGCGACGTCAGAACCCGGAGATTCGGTTCGTGCATGCCCTGGATTCGTGGCCGGACCTCGCGCGGATTGCTCGTGTGACCACGGACACGAACACCAGTCCGCGGCGGTGTCCGCGCCGAATTCGACGCAGGAGGCATCCGACCTGGGAGGCGAGCGTGTCGCTGGTGAGCACGACCCGCAGCGGAGCTGCGAACATCATGGAGGAGATCGTCGATGGCACCTTCGGGATGCCGTTGCCGATCGGGGTGCGCGCGTGGGACGGCAGCCACGCCGGACCTGCGTCCGGACCGCAAGCGGTGCTGCGGAGGCGGGCCGCGCTGCGGCACTTCCTGTGGAGCCCGGGCGAGCTGGGCCTGGCGCGGGCGTTCGTGGCAGGTGATCTCGACGTCGAGGGCGACCTCACGGACGGGCTCCGCCGCTGCTGGGCGGCGGTGCGCAGGAACGGCCTCGACGGCTGGCGGATCGGCGCTCGCGGGTGGCGGGACATCGCCCTCGCGGCGCTGCGCCTGGGAGCGATCGGCCCCCGGCCGCCCATCCCGGCGGCGGAGGCGCGGATGTCCGGTGGGCTGCACACGCGGCGGCGCGACCGCGCCGCGATCGCGCACCACTACGACGTGGGCAACGACTTCTACGCGCTGCTGCTGGATCCCTCGATGGCTTACTCCTGCGGCTACTTCCCGACGGGCGCCGAAGACCTGGCGGCCGCGCAGGAGGCGAAGCTGGAGCTGATCTGCCGCAAGCTCGGGCTGCGCGAGGGCACACGCCTGCTCGACGTCGGCTGCGGGTGGGGTTCGCTGCTGCTGCACGCCGCCCGCTACCACGGCGTCGAGGCGACCGGGATCACCTTGTCGCGCAGCCAGTTCGAGCACATCGAGCGCCGCGTGTCCCAGCTCGGCCTGCAGGGGCGCGTGCACGTGCGGCTGCAGGACTACCGGGAGCTCACCGACGAGCCCTACGACGCGGTTGCCAGCGTCGAGATGGGCGAGCACGTCGGGGAATCCCGGTACGACGAGTACGTCGCGACGCTGCACCGGATGCTGCGCCCGCGCGGACGGCTGCTGCTGCAGCAGATGTCCCGGTCCGGATCCGCGGCGGAGGGCGGCGGCGCGTTCATCTCCTCCTACATCGCCCCGGACATGACGATGGTCCCGGTCGGCCGCACGGTCGACCGGATCGAGGCGGGCGGTTTCGAGGTGCGCGACGTGGAGGCGATGCGGGAGCACTACGCGTCCACGGTGGACGCGTGGGCGCGGGTGCTCGACGAGCAGCAGGAGCGGGCGCTGCAGCTGCTCGGCCCCGAGCAGCTGCGGGTGTGGCGGCTCTACCTGGCGGGCGGTCTGCTGGCGTTCGAGGAGAACCGCATGGGCGTTGACCAGATCGTCGCGGTGCGATCGGACGACCGCGGTGCCAGCGGGATGCCTCCGGTGCTGCGAGAGGCCGTGCGATGAGCCCCTTCGCCCTCCCCGCAGCGCTCGCCGTCGCGGTGCTCGTGGTGACCGCGACGTTCGCGATCGCCCGGTTGCGCGGCCGGTACGACACGATCGACACCGCGTGGGGGGCGGGGTTCGCCGTCATCGCGATCACGTCCTTCGCGGCCGGCTGGACCGGTGCGCTGCCCGCCGCGCTGGTGGTGGTGTGGGGAATCCGGCTGGCGGTGCACCTGCACCGGCGCAACGCCGGGCTCTCCGAGGACCCGCGCTACGTGGAGATGGCGGCACGCGCGCAGCGGTTCCCCGCGCTGCGGATGTACGTGCGCGTCTACCTGGTGCAGGGCCTGGTGATGTGGCTCGTCTCGATGCCCGTGCTGCTCGCCGGCCCCGGCATCGGCGCCTGGAGCGTGGCCGGTGCCGCGGTGTGGGCGGTCGGGATGTTCTTCGAAGTGGTCGGCGACGAGCAGCTGCGGCGCTTCCGGGCCGATCCCGCCAACGCCGGGGAGGTCCTTGACACCGGGCTCTGGCGCTACACCCGCCACCCGAACTACTTCGGTGATGCCTGCGTCTGGTGGGGCGCGTACCTGATGGCCTGCCAGCACTGGCCGGGTCCGCTCACCGCGCTCTCGCCGCTGCTGATGACGTGGCTGCTCGCCAGGGGCTCCGGAAAGCCCCTGCTGGAACGGCGGTTGCGCGAACGGCGACCTGCGTACGCCGACTACGTCGAGCGCACCAGCGGTTTCCTGCCCTTGCCGCCGAAACGGCCGTGATCCGGGCAATCCCGGAGCGAGTCCGCGACGAAGGAAGGGCATGAGATCACCCGCGATCCGCGCCTTCTCCGGGGTGCTGGCCGTCATGTCCGCGCTCGCCGCCGGGCACCTGCTGGCCGGCCTGGTCGAGCAGAACGCCTCCCCGTTCCTCGCGGTCGGCAACAGCGCGATCGACCTGACCCCGCAACCGCTGAAGGCGCTGGCCATCCGGTGGTTCGGCGAATCGGACAAGCTGGTGCTACTGGCGGGGATGGCGGTGGTCATCGGGTTGCTGGCGGTCGTCGCGGGGCTGGTGTCGCGACGCGGCCCGGCACCCGGTGCGGTGCTGATCGCCGCGTTCGGGACGCTCGGCGTCGCCGCGTCGATCGCCCGCCCGGACGCGGGCGCCTTCGGGGCGCTGCCGTCGCTCGTCGCGATCGTCGTCGGGGTCGGCGCGTTCGTCGCGCTGCTGCGCACCGACCCCGGCCCCGCGACGGGACGACGGGCTTTCCTGCTCACCGCAGGCGGTCTCGCGGCGGGTTCGCTGATCGCGGGCTTCGGCGGGACCGCGCTGTCGCGGCGACCCGCGGGCCGCGCGCGCGAAGCCCTCGCGAGCCGCTTGCCCGCGCCGCAACCGCTTCCGGGAGGCGCGGACTTCGCCCGCGTCGGCACGCCGACCTTCCGCACGGCGAACGCGGACTTCTACCGGGTGGACACGGCGCTGGTGGTGCCCCAGGTCGATCCGGACGCGTGGCGGCTGCGGGTGAGCGGGATGGTCGGGCGTGAGCTCGAACTGTCCCTCGACGACCTGCTCCGCCGCGGCCAGGAGACGCGGACGGTCACCCTCACCTGCGTGTCCAACGAGGTCGGCGGCCCGTACACCTCGACCGCCGACTTCACCGGGGTCCCGATCCGCGACCTCCTGCGCGAAGCCGGGGTGCTCCCCGGGGCCGAGCAGGTCTTCAGCACCAGCGAGGACGGCTACACCGCCGGGACGCCGATCGAGGCGCTGACCGATCCGGACCGACCGGCCCTGCTCGCCTACGGCATGAACGGGCAGCCGCTGCCCGCCGAGCACGGGTTCCCGGTCCGGATGGTCGTCTCGGGCCTCTACGGGTTCGTGTCGGCCACCAAGTGGCTGACCGACCTGGAGCTGACCACCTTCGACCGGCAGACCTACTGGGAGCAGCGGGGTTGGGCGCAGCAGGCGCCGATCAAGGTGCAGTCCCGCATCGACCGGCCGAAGCCGTTCGAAAAGGTTCCGGCCGGGCGCTTCACGGTGGCGGGCACAGCGTGGGCCCAGCCGCACGGCGTCGACCGGGTGGAGGTGCGGGTCGACGATGGTCCGTGGCAGGAGGCGCAACTGTCCACAGAGGTCTCGGGTCACACGTGGCGGATGTGGCGGGCCGAGCTCGACCTGGCGCCCGGCGGGCGCACCGTGGAATGCCGGGCCACCGACAAGACCGGGAAAACCCAGACGCAGCAGCGTGTTCCGACCGTCCCGGACGGCGCCACCGGCTGGCACTCGATCTTCTGCACCGCGAGGGAGCGGTGAAAAACCCTCGCTGCGGACCAATCCCGCGCGGCACCTGGTCCGAATTCCTGGTGACCGACGTTCGACAGAGGAGATGATGGTCGATGACCGCACTTCGCCGCAGCGCCCTCGGCGCCGGTGCCGCGCTGCTCACCTTCGGACTGGCCGCTTGCGGCGGGATGTCCGAGCAGCAACCGGCTGATCAGGGACAGGCACCCCCGCCCCCGCCGCCGTCGCCGGCCGCGCCGATGCAGCAGGGCATGACCACGGCCTCGGACGTGTTCGGTCCGGGCTGTTCCCAGGTCCCCACCGATCCGGCCAACCCCGGCTCGGTGCAGGGCATGATCGACGACCCGGTCGGCACCGCCGCGTCCAACAACCCGCTGCTGACCAAGCTGACCGCCGCGGTCAAGGCCGCCGGTCTGGTCGACACGCTGAACAAGTCCGACGCGCAGTACACCGTGTTCGCCCCCGCGGACCCGGCCTTCGACGCGATCCCGCCGGAGAAGTTGCAGGCGATGCTCTCCGACCCCGCCCAGAAGGAGGCGCTGACCAGCACGCTGACCTACCACGTCGTCCCGCAGCGGATGACCGCCGACGACCTGTCCAAGGCGGGCTCCGTCGACACCGTCCAGGGCGGGAAGGTCAAGGTCGAGGGCTCCGGAGACCAGCTGAAGGTCAACGGTGCGAGCGTGCTGTGCGGCAACGTCCCCACCGCCAACGCCACGGTCTTCGTGGTCGACCAGGTGCTGATGCCCCCGCAGTGACCTGTTCAGGCGGCGCGGGCGGGTCCGGTTCGATCACCGGGCCCGCCCGCGCTGTTGCGCCTGGCGTGGATACGGGTGCGGGTGATGAAATTCGCGGCTCTGTTTCGTCCACGTCATTTTTCTGTTAAAAAACAGTACAAGCGTTCTGCATTTCCCCCGACTGCTGAGGAGATCCGCCCGTGAGCCGAGAGTCGGAGGGCCTGCAGCTGACGGCCGGCGTCTACGAGTCCATCCAGTTCCGCGATGGGCACCAGCCCGAGTTCAGCCAGGCCGTCTACGAGGTCCTGGAGTCGCTCGAGCCCGCCCTCGCCCGCAACCCGGAATACCTGCGGTCGGGTGTGCTGGAGCGGCTGTGCGAGCCGGAGCGGCAGATCATCTTCCGAGTGCCGTGGACCGACGACTCGGGTGAGGTCAAGGTCAACCGCGGTTTCCGCGTCGAGTTCAACTCCGCGCTCGGGCCGTACAAGGGCGGGCTCCGGTTCCACCCGTCGGTGAACATCGGTGTCATCAAGTTCCTCGGGTTCGAGCAGATCTTCAAGAACGCCCTCACCGGGCTGCCGCTGGGCGGCGGCAAGGGCGGCTCCGACTTCGACCCGAAGGGCAAGTCCGACGCCGAGATCATGCGCTTCTGCCAGTCGTTCATGACCGAGCTGCACCGGCACCTCGGCGAGTACACCGACGTGCCCGCGGGTGACATCGGCGTCGGGCGGCGCGAGATCGGCTTCCTGTTCGGCCAGTACAAGCGCATCACCAACCGCTACGAGTCGGGCGTGCTCACCGGCAAGGGCCTCAACTGGGGCGGTTCGCAGGTGCGGACCGAAGCGACCGGCTACGGCACCGTCTACTTCGTCGAGGAGATGCTGCGCGCTCGCGACGACGGCTTCGACGGCCGCCGCGTCGTGGTGTCCGGTTCGGGCAACGTCGCGATCTACGCCGCGCACAAGGCCGAGGAGCTCGGCGGCACCGTCGTGGCGATGTCCGACTCCGGCGGCTACGTCGTGGACGAGAAGGGCATCGACATCGAGGCCGTCCGCGAGCTCAAGGAGGTCCGCGCCGGTCGGCTCAAGGAGTACGCCGACGACCACCAGGGCGCCCGGTTCGTCGAAGGCGGCTCGATCTGGGACGTGCCCTGCGCGATTGCGCTGCCCTGCGCGACCCAGAACGAGCTCGACGACGAGGCCGCGCTCGCCCTGGTGCGCAACGGCGTCGTCGCGGTCGGCGAAGGGGCGAACATGCCCACCACGCCCGGCGCGGTGAAGGTCTTCCTCGACGCGGGGACGTTGTTCGGCCCCGGCAAGGCCGCCAACGCCGGTGGCGTGGCCACCTCCGGCCTGGAGATGCAGCAGAACGCGTCCCGCGACTCGTGGCACTTCGACTACACCGACGCCCGGCTGTCGGAGATCATGGCCGACATCCACCACGGATGCCTGGAGACCGCGGAGCTCTACGGGGTCCCCGGCAACTACGTGCTCGGCGCCAACATCGCCGGGTTCACCAAGGTCGCCGACACGATGCTCGACCTCGGCGTCATCTGACGGTCGATCACCCCGCCACACCGGCCGCGCGCTTCCGCGAGGCGGTCCAGCTCGGCATCGCCGAAAATCACGGAGTTGGACCGTCACGCCGGAGCCCTCCTGCGCATCGGACGGTTCGTGATCGATACGCGAGAACTGCAGCGTTCGGAGGAGGGGGTCGTGCCGCGCAGCGTCTACCAGCGGCTTCGGCACCCGCGCGACCCGAGGCTCCGAGGCCTGATTCGGCTCGCCACCCGCACCGCGGAGAGCAGCGGCCGGTACCGGCTGACGGGCCTGGCCGGTGAGGCCGCGTTCTTCACCCTCACGTCGCTGCCCCCGGTCCTGCTGAGCGTCGTCGCCGCTCTCGGTTACGTCGCGGGCTGGCTGGGCCGCGACGACACCGTGCCCGCCGTGGAGAGCGCCCTCGTGGAGGCAGCCGGGGCGGTGCTCTCGCCGCAAGCGATCGACCAGCTGCTGCGCCCGGTGCTGCACGAGGTGCTCGGCTCCGGTCGGGTGGGGATCATCTCGATCGGTTTCGCGCTCGCGCTGTGGTCCGGTTCGACCGCGCTGAACGTCTACATCGACACGATCTCGGTGGTCTACGGACTCGGTGGCCAGCGCGGCGTGGTGCGCCAGCGGCTGATGTCGGTGCTGGTGTACGTGGTGGGTCTGCTGGTGGCGCTGATCCTGCTGCCGCTGCTTGCGGTCGGCCCGTCGGTGATCGCCGGGTGGGTGCCGCAGGCGACGGGGCTGGTGTACGGGCTGTACTGGCCGCTCATCGTGCTCGGCTCGATCGCTTCGCTGAGCACCCTGTACATGGTCTCGGTCCCGATCCGCTCGCCGTGGCACGAGCACGTCCCCGGTGCCGCGGTCGCCCTGCTGGTGTGGCTGGCAGGCAGCCTCGGGCTGCGCATCTACCTGGACGTGAGCTTGGAGAACTCGCCGGTCTACGGCGCGCTGGCCGCTCCGATGGGCGTGCTGCTGTGGCTGTACGTCACCGCCTTCGCCGTGCTGCTGGGCGGTGCGGTCAACGCCGAGCTCGACACCGTTCAGCCGTCCCGCGCCATCGCCATCGCGCGGCGCGCCATCCGCGAGGAAGGGGAGACGGCGTGACCGCGCGGCCGAATGCGATCATCGGATGCGCCGCTCGCAGGTGCGGCGCTTTGGCCCTCCGGTGGAATCGCCTCCACCGATGAGCTGCGGGAGACTTCCGGCGTGACCGAGCGGGTCGACACCGACCAAGACCTGATGGCCGCCGCCCAGCGGGGCGACGGCGTGGCGTTCGACGAACTCGTCCGCCGGCACACGGCCACCATGTACCGCGTCGCGTTCCGCGTCCTCGGCGACCGGGCCGAGGCGGAGGACGCCGTGCAGGAGGCCTGGGTGTCCGCCTGGCGCTCCCTGAGCCGCTTCCGCGGCGACGCCGCGCCCACCACGTGGCTGTACCGCGTGGTGACCAACTCCGCGCTCAGCCAGGCCCGCAGGCGCTGGGCGGTCCCGATGGACATCAGCGACGAATCGATGAACCACCTCCTCACCGATGACGGGACCGGCAACCCGGAGGGCAAGGCGGTGCGTTCGGAGGAGGCCGACCTGGTGCACCGGGCGATCGCCACCCTCGAACCGTCGCAGCGGGTGCCGCTGGTGCTCCGCGAGTTCGAAGGGATGTCTTACGAGGAGATCGCCGAGGTGCTAGAGGTGAACACCACTGCGCTGCGGTCCCGGTTGCACCGCGCGAGGTTGGCACTGCTGTCGAGGTTGGAGGAGATGCGCCGTGGGTGAATTTCCCCTCGACCCCGATCACGTGCTGGCCTGCGGTCACACCCTCGGTGAACTGGTCGAACACCTGGCCGGGGACTCGACGCCGGAGTTCGCGGCGCACGTCGCGGGGTGCTCGCACTGCCGCGCCGCGCTGGACCGGCTCGGGCCGGGCTGGGCACCGGTGCGCCGCGCGGCCGCGGTCTCGGTCGAGCCGCCGCACGGTCTGGTCGACCGCGTGCTGCTGACCTCACGGCAGGCCCGCGCGGCGAACGCGGGTGCGTCGATCGAGATCGCGCAGGACGGCGGATCGCTCCGGGTGACACCGCACGCCGCGCTGGTGCTGGCGAGGCGGATGACCGCGGACCTCCTCGCCCGCATCGGCGGCGCGCACGTGCTGTCCTGCACCGGTGATTCGCAGGAGATCCGGATCGAGCTCGTGGTGAGCTACGGCTCGGACGCTCCCGAGCTGGCCGTGCGACTCCGGGAGGACATCGAGTCCGCGCTGGCCGACGTGCTCGGCGCGGGCGCGCCCCCTGTGTGGGTGCGCATCGCCGACGTGGTCGTCCCCGAGCAGCCGTGATCCTCTCTCGCATGTGATCCACGTCTCACGGCCGTCACGGGTTCGCGGGGACGCGCATCTGATCTTCCGTCGGCAGCGGTTCGGCCCGGCTCGCGGTTCCCGCGACCGGTCGGCCGCGAAGATCGAGCGGAAGGACGCACCCCATGGCTCAGTCGAGCGGAAACACCACCCAGCGCAGCGAGAACCAGGACATCACGTCGGGTTCGCCGGCCACCGGCTCCGGCCAGGTCCGCGCCGCCGAGGAGACCTCGTACGGCAAGACCACGATCGCGGCTTCGGTGGTGCAGAAGATCGCGGGGATCGCAGCGCGCGAGATCTCCGGTGTGCACGCGATGGGCGGCGGGGTTTCCCGCGCGTTCGGCGCGATCCGCGAGCGCATCCCGGGCGGGAGCGGCACCTCGTCGACCTCCGGCGTGCAGGTCGAGGTCGGGGAGAAGCAGGCGGCCGTCGACCTGGACATCATCGTCGAGTACGGCGCGTCCATCGTCGAGATCGCCCGCGCGGTGCGGCGCAACGTCATCAACGGCGTGGAGCGGATGACCGGTCTCGAGGTCATCGAGGTCAACATCGCGGTCAACGACATCCACCTGCCTTCCGAGGACGGCGAGGCGAGCGACACCGCCTCCACGGGCCAGTCCTCCCGGGTCGAGTGACGGCGCATCGCGGGGTGAGCGCCGTCGAGGCGGTCGACCGGGTCGCGGCAGCCGTGCTCGCGCACCCGGCGGTGGCCGGGCTGCACGGCGGAACGTTCGGGGACATCACCACCTACCTGCCCGGTCGCCGGGTGGCCGGAGTGCGGTTTGCCGACGCCGATGCAGCCGTTGCCGTCGGAGTCGTGCTGCGGCTCGGGGACCCGCTTCCGGAGGTCGTGGACCAGCTGCGGGGGCGCGTGGTGGCCGAGCTCGGCGAGATTCCGGTGGACGTCGAGATCTGCGGCGTCGTCGCCCCGGGCGAAGACGGTGCGGGCGAAGGAGTTCCGGGACCGGGCGGCGCTTGATGGAGCGCGATCGGGATCCGGCGGCGCGGAGCCGGTACCGGGCTTTCGTCCGCACCCACCACCCCGACGCGGGTGGTGATCCGGAGGTGTTCGCGGCGGGCCTGGAGCTATTCCGGGCTCGCGAGCGGCCCCGGAACGACCGCCCCGACCGCTACGACGCACCGGTGGAAGTGGTGCCGGACGCGCGCAGCGTGTCCGGCCTGGTCAAGCGGGTCAGGGCGTGGCGGCGGCGCAGGAGCCGGAGCCGGGTGCGGTGACGCGTCGATCCATAGAACAACAGGAGGTCAAGGCGGATGAACGGGACGCAGACCGGTGCGCTGGCCGGGTTGATCCTCGGACTCGCCGCTGCGGCAGGCGGTTTCACGGGTTTCCTGATCGCGCTCGTGCTCGGAGCGATCGGGCTGGTCGTCGGCAGGGTCCTGGACGGGGACCTGGACGTCGGTGACGTCCTGGGCAGGGGCAAGGACCGATGAGCGCCCCCGCCGAGGAGCAGGACTCGGGCGAGCGCGGCTCGCTGGAGATCGATCGCGTCGTGCTGCGCAAGATCGCCGAGCACGCGGCGTCCGGCGTCTCCGGTGTCGCCCGCACGCGCCGCGGTCCGAACGCGAAGCTCACCGGGCCCGACGAGGAACTGCGGATCCGCTTGGACCTGCCCGTGCGCTACCCGGAACCGGTGCGGGACGTCGTGCGCCAGGTGCGCGGCGCGGTGAGCGAGGAGCTGACGAAGCTGGCCGGTGCCGGAGTGCTGAACGTGGAGGTCACCGTCTCAGCGCTGGTGCCCGCCGCCCGACGAAACCGAGTGGGGTGAACCGTGCGCTTCGTCGTTCGAGTGTTCACGTCCCTGGCCGGTCTGATCGCGATGGCCGCGGGAGTGCTGCTGATCGTGGAGGTCGTCGGGGCCTGGGCGCGCCCGGACTCGGGCGGAGTTCTGGTGCCGTGGCCGGCCGCGCGACCGGTGCTGGCGCGCGTGACCTGGCACGAGCCGCCGGTGCTGGGGATCGCCGCCGGGTGCGCGCTGATCGGCCTGGTGCTGCTGGTCATCTCGCTGCTGGCGGGACGCCGGGTGGTGCGGCTGCTCGACCCCGCACCGGAGGTGACGGTGACGACCGATCCGCGCTCGCTGGCCAGGCTGGTCGGGCACCGGGTGCGCGCCGAGGACGGCGTGGCGGGCGCGGTGGTGACAGCGCACCGGAAGCGGGTGCGGGTGAAGGTGACCGGCAGGTTCCGCGCGGTCGGTGATCTGCGCGATCGGGCGGCCGCGACCGCGTCCGCCGCGGTCGGCGGTCTGCCGCTGCAGCGCGGCCCGCGGGTGTCGGTCTCGGTCTCCCCGGCGAAGGAGCGGTGATGGCGCAGGACAACGAGGAGGTGCGGCCGAGCCGCACGCCGGTCGGACGATCCCTGGGGTTCGAGCGCTCGCTGCTCGGCGTGCTGGCGATCGTGCTGCTGGCCGCCGGGACTTCGGCTCTGGTGGTCGGTTTCGGTCTGCTGGGGCGGTTCCGCGCGGCACGTCCGGTGCTGGACCCGCTGCTGGAGGACTGGATCAGCGCGCACCGCGTGCCCTTCCTCGCAGCGGGCCTGGTGCTGGGCGCGGTGCTGATCGTCACCGGGATCTGGTGGCTGCGGCGGTCTCTGCGCCCCGAGGGGCGGCCGGACGTGCCGCTGAGCGACGAGTCCGGCGGTTCGGCCACGATCACTTCAGGCGCGTTGGCGGACGCGGTGCGCGGTGACGCCGAGCGGGTCGCCGGGGTCAGCCGCGCGCGGGCGCGGATGGCGGGCACCGAGCAGCGGCCGCACCTGCGGCTCGCGCTGTCCTTGCAGGACGGTGCCGACGTGCGCGGTGTGTGGGCCGAACTGGACGAGAAGGTCCTGCAGCGCGCCCGCAGCGCGCTGGGCGCCGAGCGGCTGCCGACCGCGATCCACTTCCGCTTGGAACGCGAGGCCGGCAGCCGGGTCAGCTGAGCGGTCAGGACTGGAAGATCTTGGTGGTGTGGCGGAACGACCAGAGGACCACCACGGCGGCCAGCGCCGTCAGGGGAGTGCCCATGGCGATCTTGGCGAAGGCCAGCCAGCCGGTGGAATCGGCCAGGTAGAGCCATTCCTTGACCACGAAGCGGCCCGCGAACACCAGCAGGACCGCCAGGGACGCGAGGTAGTGCGCGCGCAACGCGGAGCGGTTCTGCCGCCAGGGGTTCTTCCCGCCGTGCAGGGCGTTCCAGATGACACCGGTGATCGGGCGGCCCGCCAGCATCGTGGCGAGCACGACGACCGCACCGGCCAAGCTCGCCCAGATACCGATGAGGAAGAAGTCCTTGGCGGACCCGGTCCACGCCGCGACACCGCCCGCCACGGCGATGGCGAGAACACCACCGAGCGCCGAGGACAGCTTCTCCCCGCGCAGCACCCGGAACCCGGTGAGCGCCAAGGCCACGGCGAGCGCGATCCCGATCGACGCGGTCAGCGGCAGGAAGGAGGTCGCGGTCACGAACACCACGACGGGCAGCGTCGTGAACAGCATTCCGACCGGCCCGCCGAGGCCGTCGAGCATCGCCTGCTTGATGTCGACCGGCTCGTCCTCGGTCGCGGGCGTCTTCGACTCTGCCGTGGTCATTTCGCGTCTCCTATGTGCTTGGTGAGGAAGCGGTCCGCAGCGCGGAACATGGCGATGAGGTTCTCCGGGTTGACGATCGCGTGGCCCTCGTCGGGGAAGACCAGGTACTCGACGTCGAGTCCGTTGTCGCGCACGGCTTGCACGATCAGGTCGGATTCGTCCTGCACGACCCGCGCGTCGTTGGCGCCCTGGACCACCAGCAGCGGTGAGCGGATCTCGGCGGCGCGGGTGATCGGGGAGCGGGCCAGCATGTCGGCTTCCTGCTCCGGGTCGGCGGGGTCGCCGACGTAGCGGAACCAGTTGTTGACCAGACCCGGTTTGACGAAATCGGGCTGGGTGCGCATGAAGTTCGCGAGGTCGGAGATGCCGACGTAGTCGACGACCGCGGCGAAGCGATCCGGTGTGAAGGTGGCTCCGACCAGCGCCGCGTATCCGCCGTAGGACCCGCCGAAGATCGCGACCCGGTCCGGGTCGGCGTACCCCTGCTCGACCGCCCAGTCCACGCCGTCGATCAGGTCGTCGTGCATGGCTCCCGCGAACTCGCCGATCGCGGCCAGGGTGTGGGCCTTGCCGAAGCCCGTCGAGCCTCGGAAGTTGACCTGCAGCACCGCGAAACCGCGGTTCGCCAGCAGCTGCGCCACCGGGTTGAAGCCCCAGGCGTCGCGCGCCCACGGTCCACCGTGGACCACCAGCACCAGCGGGAGCCCCGACGGTGCGACGCCGACCGGAAGCGTCAGGTACGACGGCAGTTCCAGCCCGTCGCGGGCGGTGATGGTCACCGGTGTCATCGGCGCCAGCGACTCGGGGTCCAGGTGCGGCAACGGCCGGAACAGCAGTCGACGCTCACCCGTGGCGTGGTCGTAGAACCAGGTCGCGCCCGGATCGCGGTCGTGGTTGAACGAGACGATCCAGCGCTGTCCCGAGTCGTCGGAGGAGAACTCGCCGACATCACCGTCGGAGAGCTTCTCCAGTTCCGCGAGCACGTCGGCGAAGTGCGGGTCGAGCGGCCGGATCACCTGGCGCTCGCCCAGGTAGCGGGCTCCGAGCAGCTCGCCGCGCCGGTCGCGGATCAGCGTCTCGGGCGAGGTGGGGAACACCTGCGGGCGAGGGTCCAGGTCGAACTCCGGGTGGCTGTCGACCTCGGTCTCGGCACCGGTGGCCAGGTCGATGCGAACCAGCCGGGTGCGGTCGGTGCCCTCGTTGCTGCCGAACCACATGCCGCGCCCGTCGGGCGTCAGCTGCAGCAGTGCGCCCACCGGGTGGTCGACGCCGGGGAACAGGCGCACGCGCTGGAGCGCGCCGTCGGCAGAGGGCCGGGCGATCTCGATGTCGCCCTCGGCCGTGAGCGAGCTGACGAGCAGTTCGCCTGCAGCCTGGAACCAGCTCATGCCGAGCCCCGGGCTCTCGCCGAGCAGCGTGAGCTCGCCGGTCGCGACGTCGAGCTCGTGCAGGTCGAACTCGGCGGGGGTGCGCGCGTTGAGCAGGAGCGTGAGCTTGCCGGGGCGGTCGAGGGACGGCTCGAACGAGACGACCCGGGCGCCGGGGAACGGCGTCAGGTCGACGGCGGGCTCACCGGGGGCGTTGACGTCCGCCCGGTGCAGGTGCCAGTTCTCGTCACCGCCGTCGTCCTGCAGGTAGAGCAGCCACCGCGGGTCGTCGGTCCACTGGAAGCTCTGCACGCTGCGGGTCTCGTCGGCGGTCACGCACTGCGGTTCCGCGCCGGGTTCGAGGTCCTGCACCCACACGTTGAGCCGGTGCTTCCAGGGCGCGAGGAACGCGAGCCTGGTGCCGTCCGGCGAGATGCGGGCCCGGGTCCGCTGCGGTTCGGCGAAGAGGTCCTCGACCGAGAGGTGGTCGGGTCTGGTCATGTCATCCCCCTGGGATCGTGGCTGTGGGTCCAGGAGAAGGTGTGCCGCTGCGTCATGCTCAAGCCTCCGGCAGGGTGATGCGCATCACGCTTGACCGTGCCGCAGCGGCACGGTTTTGACTTGAGGGCGCAACGCCGTGGAGACGAGGAGACACCTGGTGGCCTGGAGCACTCGCGAAATCGCCGAGCTCGCCGGAACGAGCCTGCGAGCCGTGCGGCACTACCACGAGGTCGGGCTGCTGGAAGAGCCCGAACGTCGGTCCAACGGCTACAAGCAGTACGGCGTCGCGCACCTGGTGCGCTTGCTGCGCATCAAGAGGCTGGTCGATCTCGGGTTCTCGCTGTCCCAGATCGCCGCCATGGGCGACGCCGACGACCACCCGGAGGAAGCCCTGCGCGCTCTCGACGCGGAACTCGCCGCCACCATCGACCGACTCCAGCGCGCCCGCGTCGAGCTCGGCCTCATCCTGCACCAGTCCGCGCCGACCGACCTCCCACCGGAGCTCGGCTCGGCGGCCGCGGGAACCGAGATGACCGAGGCCGACCGCTCGTTCCTCGTCGTGGTCTCCCGGGTCCTGGGCCCGCAGGGCATGCAGGCCTACGTGGACATGCTGCAGAGCAACCCCGGTGAGGACGCGTCCCCCGCGTTCGACCACCTGCCGGCCGACGCCGACGAGCAGACCCGCCAGTCCGTGGCCGCGGAAATCGCCGAGGAGACCCGCGCGCTCTACGAGAAGCACCCCGGCCTGCTCGAACTCGCCGCGGACGCCCCGGGCGGCTCCCGGCACGCCTGGATCACCGCGGGCAAGGCCCTCATCGACCTCTACAACCCCGCCCAGATCGACGTCCTGCAACGGGTCCACAAACTCGTCCACGACTCCTGAGTCGCTGGCAGGTTCAGGACACGGCGGTTGACGGCGTGCGGGTGCGGGTGTGTGCTCGCGGTGAGGTGATCAACCGTGCGCACTCACCGATCTCACCGCGCGACAGGGGTTCTCGGGCTCGTGCTGGCCGCGGTGGTCGCGTTGCCCGCGACGGCGTCCGCCGCCGACCCGTGGAACGGGGATTTCGCGGACTTCCCGGGCGATTCCTGGTCGCAGCGGTGGGGAGTCGTCGACGACGGGCGGTTCGGGTTCGACCGGATGTCGGGCCAGGACGGTGCCGTGGACGTCTTCTACGGGCGGGGTTCCTCCGCGCCCTCCTGCGATGACTGCCCCAGCGAGGGCGGCGGCCAGTTCTACAGCGACTTCACCGCTGCCGGACGCGGCGACCTGGCCGAGGCGCGCAGCCTCCGGCTGACCTACCAGGCCAAGTTCCCGTCGGACTGGGACTTCGGCAAGGGCGGCAAGCTGCCCGGTCTGTACGGCGGGGCGCCGGGCGAAGCCGGCGGCGGCAACCACGGTCAGGCCTGGTCGACCCGGTTCATGTGGCGCAACGACGAGGGCTCCGGTGCGCGCAGCGCCGACGGCGAGGTCTACGTCTACGACCCGTCGATGGGCGATGGCTACGGCGAGGACGTCGGTCGCGGCGCCTGGCAGTGGCAGGCCGATGACCAGTGGCACACCGTCGCGCAGACCGTCGACCGCGACACCGGGCGCATCGTGGTGAGCATCGACGGGCAGCAGGTGCTCGACGAGCAGGGCATCGAACGGATCGCCGAGATCCCCTTCGCCGGGATCTTCTTCTCCACCTTCTTCGGGGGTCACGCGACCGAGTGGGGCCCGAGCCGTGACGTGCACGCCCAGTTCCGCGATTTCGAGGTCACCACGCCCTGATCGATAACGAGCAGGCGGCGGTTGCGCGAAAATGACGGCCGCGTTCCCGCCTGGACGGGATGATTCCGGTCATGAGGCGCTCCAGGTGGGGCGGAAATGGATCGGGAGGGACCCGGGTGAAGGCACAGGCGAAACGACGCGTGCTGTGGAGCGCGGTGGTCGCGGGGTTGCTGATCAGCACGCCGCCCGCCTTCGGCGCGAGCGACCCGGACACCGCTGCGCAGCGGGCGTTCGAGGCGTCCGCCGCCGAATTCGGCGTCCCCGCACCGCTGTTGATGGCGACCTCCTACCAGCTCACCAGGTGGGAGGACCACCGAGGTGAGCAGAGCCGCGCCGGCGGGTACGGGCCGATGCACCTCACCGAGGTCGACCTCGCGCAGCTGCGCGAGCAGAACCCGAAGCTGCGCGAGCTCGCCGACCACCCGGCGCTGCACACGCTGCCGGAGGCCGCGAAGCTCCTCGGCGTTCCGGCCGAGTCGCTCAAGCGCGATCCGGAGAGCAACATCCGGGCCGGTGCCGCGCTGCTGGCCGAGCGCGCCAAGCAGCTCGGCGGCGGCGAGCTGCCGAACGACCTCGGCGGCTGGTACCCGGCGATCGCCGACCTCAGCGGCAGTCCGCAGGCCAGCGGTGCGCAGGACTTCGCCGACAGCGTCTACGACGTGCTCGATCAGGGACGCGCGCGCACCACCTCCAGCGGGCAGCACGTCTCGTTCGGCCAGATCCCCGAGGTGACCCCCGACCGCGACCTCGCCCGCACCGGGCTCGCCGCGGACGAGTCGGAATCCCGCGCCGAATGCCCGGAATCGCTGGACTGCCGGTATATCCCGGCGGCCTACGCGCCGACCGATCCCGAGGACCCGTCCGCCGGTTACGGGAACTACGACACGGCCGACCGGCCCGACGACGTCGAGATCGACTCGATCGTCATCCACGACACCGAAGTCTCCTACCAGACGGCGATCTCGCTGTTCCAGGACCCGGCGAACGGTGCCTCCTCGCACTACGTGATCCGGTCCTCCGACGGCGAGGTCACGCAGATGGTGCCGACCAAGGACATGGCCTGGCACGCCGGTAGCTGGGACCGGAACATGCACTCCATCGGCATCGAGCACGAGGGCTGGGCCAACGAGGGCGGCACCTGGTACACCGAGTCGATGTACCGCTCCTCGGCGAAGCTCGTGCGGTACCTGGCGGAGAAGTACGACATCCCGCTCGACCGCGAGCACATCGTGGGCCACGACGAGGTCAGCGCCGACAAGCCGTCGGGCGCCGGAGCCGAGCACTACGACCCGGGGCCGTACTGGGACTGGGCGCACTACATGAACCTCGTCGGAGCACCGCTGGACGGTGAGCGGGGCGACGGCGAAGCGGTCACGATCTACCCGCGCTTCGACACCAACCAGCCGCCGGTCAGCGAATGCCCGGACGGTGCCTGCCAGGACCTGCCCGCACAGCCGGCGAACTTCCTCTACCTGCGGACCGAACCGCGCGGCGACGCGCCGCTGCTGAGCAACCCGGCGGTGCACCCCGACGGCGCACCCGGCACCACTCGCATCGAGGACTGGTCGGCCAAGGCCGCGACCGGTCAGCGCTACGCCGTCGCCGAGCGGAAGGGCGACTGGCTGGCCATCTGGTTCGACGGCAAGAAGGCGTGGCTGCGCGATCCGGGCGGCGAGAACACCGCGCCCGCCGAAGACGCCGACCTCGTCGAAGCCCGTCGCGACGGCATCCCGACCTACGGCATGGCGGTCCCGTCGCCCCGCGAGTACCCGGAGGGCATCGATCCTCGCGAGATCGAACCGCTGCCGTACACGATCCCGGCCGGGCAGGTCTACGTCGCCGGCGACGGCGTGCGCGCGACCGACTACAACGCGGTGTACGACGGCATCGAGGACCCGAACAACCACACGGTGATCAGCGGAGCCGAGCAGTACGTGCGGATCTCCTACAACCACCGCTGGGTCTACGTGAAGCGCGCCGACATCAAACCGACCTGATCCACCCGATGCCGTGGTCCGGCAGGGCGTCCACCTCGGCATTTCCCAGTTTTAGTCCTAATCAGGCCGCTTTCGTGCCCGAAATGTCCACTCAGTTTGGACTAAAACTGGGAAATGCCTGGGGCTCCGCTCCCGCCGGTCGCGGGAACACCGGCCCGGAGGGGGTCAGCCGCGGCGCTGGGCGGCCTGGTCGAGGAGTTCGCCGACGGTGCGGCTGCCCGCGGCCGTGTCCCCGTTGAAGCGGCGCAGGATCTCGATCCGCGCCTCGGCGGCCTGCCCCTGCGCGACCTGCAGCAGCAGCAGGTCCTTGTCGGCGGAGGGCAGTTCGGTCATCCAGGCGCCGAGCGCCTTCGGGTCGAGGGACTCCTGCAGCGGCATGCTGTTCTCGGTCGCGACGGCCAGCAGGTCCTCGTCCAGGCGCAGGAACTCCGCGAGCGCTCGCTGCGCGTGGGTGAGCTGACCCAGCCCGGGCGGCACGACCGGTTCGGGCTCGTCCTCGGCGCTGGTGTCGAAGGCGAACTCGTCGCGCTCCCAGGTCCCGTATCCGGCGAGCCACGCGATGTAGAGCGAGCGCAGGTCCCCGGCAACGATCTCGGTGCGGATCTCGGCGAGCCGGGCGAGCAGGCCGTCGCGGTCGATCTCGGGGGACTCCTCGTCCTCGCTGGTGAAGTCCAGCACCACGTGCTCCTCGGAGCTCCACACGTCGACCCGCTCGGCGACCTCGAACTCCTCGGCCACGGCGTCGTCGAGGTCCCCGCGCGCGACGCGGATCATCAGCCGTCGCGTTCCCCAGCTCGTCACGTGCAGGTGAGCGTCGTAGTAGGACTCGACGAGCACGTCCGGGTCGCCCCGGAACTCGTCCTGCTCGTAGGTGCCGGTGAAGGTGGTGCCGGTGACCGACGCGCGGGCGGAGAGCTCGCGCACCTCGGCCTGCTCCTCATCGCTCAGCGGCCGGTCGACCGCGAGGAACTCGTAGTGCTGGTACTCGCTCACCGAAAACCCCGCAGCTCCTAGGGAACACCGAGCCGCCAGGCTACTCATCGACGCGGTGGAGCGGACGAACGGCTCGTATCGTCCGGGCTTCGCCCGTTGGGATTACTGGCCGCGAACATCTTCCGGGGCGCTGGTAAGTATCGATTTCCGGGCGAACCGGATTGGTTCGCCTTCCCCGAATCATCCCGGAGGACCCATCATGAGACGCGCTCGCTGGACGCTGAGTGCACTCGGCGCGATGGCCGCCTTGTCGGTCGTGCCCGCGCTGCCTGCCTCTGCCGATTCCGTGCTCATTACCAAGATCACCAACGTGGCCGACAAGTCGCGCTGGGTGGTCAACAGTGAGAGCTCCGCGGTCGGCACCCTGCGCCCCCACTCGACCGCGCAACCGCGGTCGTTCGACCAGTGGGTCATCGCCAAGAGGCCCGACGGCGCGGTGTCCATCCAGAGCAAGGAGAACCGCCAGTGCGTCACCGCCGAGACGCGTGCCGGAGGTGAGCTGCGCACCGTCGCCTGCGACCCGTCCAGCCCGACCCAGACCTGGACGATGAACCGCCGCAACGACGGATCGGTCGTCATCAGCCCGAAGTCCGCGGCGCGCTACGTCGTGGCCGTCCAGCAGCCCCCGGCCAAGAACGGCTCCCTGCAGCTCACCGAACGAGAACAGGTCACCAGCAATTCCACGAAACCCGACCACAGCGCCATGGACAGCCAAGCCTTCAAGCTCGACCTCTGAGCGGAGCGGAAGACGGCTGCCCCGTGGTGGTGGGGAAGTTTTCATGAAAACTTCCCCACCACCACGGAATTTGGTAGGAAAGCCGTCTTCTCGTTCCCGGCGGACTGTCAGGGCAGCAGCGGCAGGTCGAACGTCGGGTGCGGGACGCATTCCAGCGAGGGCACGCCTTCGCCGTCGACGGTGATCATGAACAGGGTCTCGTTCTCGGCGGAGAAGGCCAGGCCGCGCGGTGCCACGGCGTCCCCGCGCACGTCCACCGCCTTGACCGGCTCGGACCCTCCCACCTGGTAGATCCGCACCTGGTCCTCGGTGGAGCCGGCCGTCGCGGTGGCCAGGAAACCGCCGTCCAGCGAGGGAGCGGCCGCGAGCGGATGCGGGCCGCTCGCGTACGTCCCGGCCGCAGCCAGGTCGCCGGAGCCGAAGGCGTCCACAGCGTCCCGCGATCCCGCGGCGGTGAAAACCGTCTGCCCGTCCGGCGACACGGCCAGATCGGTGAGGTTGCTGCCGGCGGCGCCGGACTCCGCGCCGGGCGTCAGCTCGCCGCCGCCGGAGCCGTACCGCTTGAGCAGCGCGAGGCTGGTGTCCGGCTGGCCTGCCAGCACCGGGCCGGCATCGCCGGTGCCGGAGGCCAGCAGCGGTGCCTGCTGGAACGGCGTGCCGCCCTGCACGTCCAGCCGCACCGAGGGCGGCTGCGCGAGGGTGTCGAGCTCGCCGATCCGGCCCTGCCAGGACGACCCGCAGCCGTAGCCGAACCACACGTTGCCCGCCGTGCGAGCCAGGTGCGTCGGGCACGACTGTGCGCCCGTGCCGAAACGCTCTGCCTCCGCGAGGGTTTCGGCGTCGATGGCGCTGATCGCATCACCTGCGCTCAACGCCGCGTACACCGTGGCACCGTCCTCGCTCAGAATCAGCCCGGTCGCGCCGGACTGGTTCTCGATGGTCTTCTTCACGTGCCCGAAGAAGTCGGTGACCACGATTCCCTGGGATTCCGGTCCACCGCTGATGAAGATCTGCTTCCGGGCGTTGTCGACGACCATGTCGCCGTATCCCGGGAGTGGGAGTTCGTGCGCGAACAACGATCCCAAGATCGGGATCTCATCGAGCTCCAGCGCGTGCGCGGGAGCAGCCACAGGAATTGTCAGGGCCGCGGCGACCAGCGTCGTTGCGGCGAAGCGTGCGGTTTTCAGCATTGTTCCCCCTGGTTCGGCAGTGAGTGCAGAACTCGCCCGGCGCTGGAGGGTACGGCAGCCTGTTCCGCGAAGAAGGGGATTTTCCGGAGTTGGCGCGAAATGGCCGCTCGCATTGCGGCATTCGGGTGCGCAGAACGCTTCTCCACCCGAATGGCGGATTGGGCCGGTGTGGGAGTGCCGCTAGTTTCCGCCGAGTCGGATTCGTGATCTGCGAATCCGCACCACCGGGGGAATTTCGGACGGCATGGGAATGGCCGGATTCCGGGTGCACGACACACCGCGAAGGGGAACGCCGGGATGTCGAAATTAGGGCGGCTGCTGGCGCTGTCGCTGTCCGCCGCGATGCTGGCAACCGGTGTCGCGCACGTGCCCGCCGCCGCGAAGCCCGCGGTCGAGGAACGACCGGAACAACGCGACGAGCAGGTCTACCCGAAGCCCGGGCTCGACGACATCCGCGCGAACTGGACCAGCACCGGGGAATCGGCGGAGGGCAGGAAGCAGCGGGACGAATCGGCCCGCGCGCTGGCCCAGCCACCCGCTCCGGAGAAGCCGAGCGCCTACGACGCTCCCACCACCCCGCAGCGCATGATCCCCGGCGAGGAGCAGGAAGTTCCCGTCACCCTCACCAACGTCACCGATGAGACCCTGTCGGCCACGACCCACGCGCTGTCCTACCACTGGTCGCTCGCCGACGGCACGCCCCAGCCCGAGCTGCTCGGCGAGATCAAGACCGAGCTCCCGCACGACCTGGCACCAGGCGAGAAGGTCCAGCTGCAGGCCAAGGTCCGCGCCCCCAAGCTCGCCGACCTCGGCAACAAGCGCGAGCAGTTCGTCCTCAACTGGGACGTGCGGCACCGGCTCACCGGGCAGTGGTGGTCCAAGAGCGACGACGTGCCACCGCTGAGCATGCCGGTCACCGTCGAGGACCCCACCTCCGACCAGCTCGGACTCGAGCAGTTCTTCCAGTTCCAGGGCACCGGCGCCGGTGCCGGCTCCACGGTGCTGGCCAACCAGCACGCGGGCAACGCGGTGTTCAGCTTCGACCCGATCAACAACCCCGGTCGCGGGCTGGCCAGCTTCGTCCGGCTGACCTACAACTCCCAGGACACCTCCCGCTCCTACGCGGGTCACGGGTGGTCGGTGTCGGCGTCCAGCCTCACCAGGCTCGGATCACCGCTGCAGTTCCACGGCCTGCTGCCCGGCCTGGTCGGGCACGCGAGCAAGGTGACGATGGTCGACGGTGACGGCACGAGCCACACCTTCGAGCTCAACAAGAACGACAGCCTGGACCCCGCGAAGTGGACCTACGAGGAACCTGCCGGCGTCCACATGAGGCTCAGCCGCGTCGAGGACGGCTGGGAGCTGATGCGACCCGACCGCAGCCGCGCGCTCTTCGACGAGCAGGGCTACCAGCGGTCCATGGTGGACGCCAACGGCAACGTCCTGACGTTCAACTACGAGCAGAGCCACATCGGCGGGCGCAACACCGGTGTGCTCAAGAACGTCACCGACGCCACCGGCCGCCAGGTGCTCACCTTCGACTACTACGAGTGGGGCGAGAACGCGCCGCTGCTCATCGGGGCCGTGAAGAAGCTGGTCGGTTCGCTGACCAACCTCAACGTCACCAACCAGCTCAAATCCATCACCGACGTCTCCGGGCGCCGAGTCGGCTTCGTCTACGACGACTTCGGCAAGCTCCGGCAGATCGTCGACGGCCAGGACACCGAAGGCGCCCGCACGTTCGCCTTCGACTACGACGGCGGGCTGCTCAACAACGCCAAGCTCACGAGCGTCACCGACCCCCTGGGCAACACCACCCGCCTCGGCTACTTCGAAGGCGGGCTGCTCGACCTGCTGCACAAGAAGCGCGTCCAGGCCATCACCGACCGGCGCGGCGGGCGCACCACCTTCGACTACCGGGATCCCGACGGCGTGCACGGAACGCAGGTCGACTCGGTGGTCACCAACCCCAACGGCCAGCGCACCGACGTGCGCATCGACGGCTACGGCAGACCGGTGAAGCTCACCAACGCCAAGGGCGAGACCACCGAGCTGACCTGGGACGCCGACAACAACGTCGTGCGCATGACCGAACCCAACGGTGCCCTGTCCACCTGGGTCTACGACCAGCGCAGCGGGTATCCGCTGGAGATCCGCGATGCGCGCGCCAACGCCGAGCGGGGGCCGCCGACGCGCCTGGAGTACCGGTTCAGCGAAGGCGGCTACGTCGCCGACCTGATCGGCAAGACCACACCGGAAGGGCGCACGTGGTCCTTCGGCTACGACGAGCGCGGCAACCTGCTCACCGTCACCGACCCGAAGGGCACCGCCACCTCCGCCGAGGGCGATTACACCACCCGCTACAGCTACGACCGCCACGGCCAGCTGCAGACCAACACCGACGCCAACGGCAACACCACCACCTACGGCGCGTTCGACCCCAACGGCTACCCGAAGCGCATCACCGATCCGCACGGCAACCACACGGACTTCTCCTACGACGTCGTCGGCAACGTGGTCGCGGCGACCGACCCGCTGGGCAAGACCAGCACCTACACCTACGACCAGTTCCGCAGGCCGATGTCGACCAAGCAGCCGTGGGACCCGGCGAGCCCGGACCCGAACCGGCACTACGTCGTCACGCCCGGCCCGGTCTACGACGCCAACGACAACGCGGTGCAGACCACCGCCGCCAACGGCGCGATCAGCACCACCGCCTACGACCCCGGTGACCTGCCCGTCTCGGTCACCGCACCGAAGGACTCCGCCGACGGTCCGGCGAAGGTGTCCACGATGACCTACGACGCGGTCGGGAACCTGCTGAGCGAGACCGAGCCCAACGGCACCGCCACGGGCACCGAAGGTGACTACACCACCAGCTACACCTACGACCAGATCGACCAGCTCATCGAGGTCACCGACGCCCTCGGCGGTCGCACCACCGCCGAGTACGACAACGTCGGGAACGTCGTCGAGGTGGCCGACGCGCGCAAGAACGCCACCCCCGACCCGGCCGACTTCACCAGCCGCACCACCTACGACCTGCTGCACCGGCCGATCGCCGAGTTCGACGCCGACGGCAACGCCGCCCGCACCACCTACGACCGCGACGGCAACCCGGTGTCCAGCACCGACCGCGCCGGGGTGCGCACCGACATGGTTCTCGACGAGCGCGGAATGCTCGCCGAGCAGCGCGTTCCACACCGCGACGGAGTCGTGAACACCACCCGCTTCGAGTACGACCAGGTCGGCAACCCCACCAAGACCATCACCCCGCGCGGCGCGAACACCGCGAACCCGGACGACTTCGCGCAGCAGGCCGTCTACGACGAGATGAACCGGGTCGTCGAGGAGATCAACGCCTACGACCCGGCCGATCCCCGCTACAACAAGCCGACTTCCACCCGCTACACCTACGACGCCGCGGGCCGGCCGACCGAGATCAGCGCCCCTCCGTCCGACGGGCAGCAGAACCGCAACGTCACCAGCTACGAGTACTTCGACAACGGCTGGATCAAGTCCAGTGAAGACCCGTGGGACATCCGGACCTCCTACGAGCACGACGCCCTCGGGCAGCAGACCAAGCGCACCGTCAGCGACGAGAGCGGCAAGGCGAACCGGACCCAGACCTGGTCGTTCTACCCGGACGGCAAGCTGCACCAGCGCAGCGACGACGGCGTCCCGGCCGGGCTGAACCCGGTGCTGGTCGACAACTCCGACCGCAACTACACCGAGGCCCGCGGCGACTGGGCGACCGTCGGCGACGGACCAGGGCACCAGGGCTTCGACTACCGCACCCACCAGCCCGGACCGACCCAGGACAGCTTCACCTGGAAGGCCGACATCCCGGTGTCCGGGCGCTACGAGGTGGCGGTGAGGTTCCCGCGCGGCGAGGCCACCAACGCGACCTACACCATCGAGCACGACGGCGGCAGCACCACCAAGACCGTGGATCAGACGCAGGTCAGCGAGGACGGATGGGTCTCCCTCGGGTCGTACGACTACACCGAGGGACAGCTGCGCTCGGTCACCCTCAACGGCGGCGCCGACGGCGCGGTCAACGCCGACGCGGTCCGCTGGGTCCGCGACAACCTCGGCACGCGGGACGACGAGCGCAAGACCTTCGAGCACTCCTACGACCCGAACGGCAACCTCACCAAGATCACCGACAGTTCGTCGGGCGCCCGCGCGGACACCTACGACGTCGACTACGACCAGCTGGGCCGCGCCACGAAGGTCGACGAGCTGCGCGGAGGGAACCGCCAGAACACCACGACGTTCGGCTACGACGAAACCGGCAACCTGCTCAACTACGAGCACGACCAGCAGTCCGCCGAATACTCCTACGACGCCCGCGACCTGGTCACCAAGGTCACCAACTCCAAGGCCGGGGACAACCCCGAGCCCAAGACCAGCACGTTCGCCTACGACGAGCGCGAAATGCTGGTCACCGAGAACAAGTCCAACAACAACCGCACCGACTACGAGCACTTCCAGGACGGGAAGCTCTCCCACCAGATCGAGCGGAAGTCCGACGGCGCCCTGGTCAACGAGCACCGGGCGAGCTACGACGCCAACGGCAACCGGACCCGCGACGAGTCGCGGAAGATGAACGCGGACAACCACTCCGACACCATCGACCGCGACACGAACTACACCTACGACCCGCGGGACCGGGTCGGTGAAGTCCGCAAGACCGGCGACGGCAAGGACTCCACCGAGAAGTACGTCAACGACGACAACAGCAACGTCATCGAGCAGACGGTCGGCGGCCAGACATCGAAGTTCAACTACGACCGGAACCGGTTGGTCTCAGCCAGCTCCAACGGTGCCGACACCCAGTACCGCTACGACACGTTCGGCCGGCTGGACAAGCTGACGTTCGCGGGCTCGCCGCAGGAGTCCTACCGCTACGACGGTTTCGACCGCACCGCGCAGCACCGGCAGTACGGTCCGGGCGGGCAGGGCGGTGTCACCAGCGACTACAGCTACGACCCGCTGGACCGCACCACCCGCCAGTCCGTCACCGGCGACGGCGAGGACAAGAACACCGAGTTCACCTACCTCGGCATCGGCGATCAGGTGATCGGCGAAACCGAGAACGGCAAGCTGAGCAAGTCCTACCAGTACTCCTCGACCGGGGCGCGGCTGTCGCAGATCAAGTTCAACGACGACGGTGGCGAGGAGGACTCGGAGTACAGCACCAACTCGCACACCGACGTCGAAGCGACCACCGGAGCGGACGGCAACACCCAGTCGACCTACGGCTACACCGCCTACGGCGAGGACGAGCAGTCGGAGTTCACCGGCGCCGACTCGCCCGAGGGCGGCGGTGAACCGTCGCAGGACCCGCAGAACGTCTACCGCTACAACTCGATGCGCTGGGACGCCTCGTCGGGCAACTACGACATGGGGTTCCGCGACTACGACCCGGGCTTGAACCGGTTCACCACCATGGACCTCTACAACGGGGCCCTGGCGGACCTGAACCTGACCACGGACCCGTTCACCCAGAACCGCTACGCGTTCGCCGGCGGGAACCCGCTGAGCAGGGTGGAGCTCGACGGCCACGGCTGGCTCAGCGACCTCGGCCACGCGGCCTTGGACGTCGCGGGCCTGGTCCCGGTCATCGGCGAGGTCGCGGACCTGGCCAACGCGGCCTGGTACGCGGGCGAGGGCAACTACGCCGACGCGGCCCTGTCCGCTGCGGGCGCGATCCCGTTCGTGGGCTGGGGCGCGGCGGCCGCCAAGGGCGGCAAGTACGCGGCCAAGGCCGTTCGCGGCGGCACGAAGGGCGCCGACGAAGCGGCGTCCGCCGCCAAGAACGCGGGCAAGAAGGGCGGCGGCGGCAAATCCAGCGGCGATCCACCGGGCGGCGGCAAACCCGACAGCGGAGGAAAGCCGGACGGTGGCAAACCCGCAGGTGGCGGGGACAAACCGAGCAGCGGTGGCTCCAACGCGCCCAGCCCACCACCGGTGAAGGCCGAGCCACCACCTCCACCACCACCGCCGAAACCCCCGGACGCTCCGGGCTCGCCGAAGGGCGGAGGCAAGAACCCGAGCTGCAACAGCTTCGTCGCCGGCACCGGCGTGCTCATGGCCGACGGATCACGGAAGCCGATCGAGCAGGTCAAGGAGGGTGACCAGGTCGTCACGACCGATCCGACCACCGGTCGCAGCACCCAGGCCCCGGTGGCGGCCACGATCACCGGCTCCGGCATGAAGAACATGGTCGAGCTGACGGTCGACACCGATGGAGACCGCGGAGGCGCGACGGCCAAGATCCAGGCCACTGACGGCCACCCGATCTGGGTGGACGACGAAGGGCAGTGGTTGCGGGCAGGAGATCTGCTGGCCGGCGATCAGCTTCGGACACCGTCCGGTGAGCGGCTCTTGGTCGTCAGCATCCGAATGTGGACGTCGTTCGACAGAACGGTCCACAACCTGACGATCGATGGAACGCCGACGTACAACGTCGCCGTTGGTGATCAGGACGTCCTGGTCCACAACCAGCAGGGATGCGGTGTCCCCGGTGCGAGCCCGACCAGCAGTGGTGCGAGGTTCGCAGTGGACAGCCAAGGTCGCGCCACTGACCTGGCAGCCGATATGACGAGAGCGGGAAAGCCCTTCACCCGGACGGGCAAGCAGAAGGTCATCGACGCAAGCAAGGCAAGCAACGGTGGCCGTACGGTGTGTGCTGCCTGCCGAGTCGAAACTGTCCCCGCGCAGAAGTCGCAGCGCGGTGTCACTCCTTCGCCGAACGAAACTCAGATCGATCACATATGGCCGCAGTCCCGTGGAGGTCCAGGGGCACCTTGGAACGGGGCTGTACTGTGCCGGACTTGTAACAGAGGCAAATCCGACTCAATGCCGTGATCTTCGATCGACGGGAGGTGCGTGTTGGCCCCACAGCTCAAAGTGATCTTTCCGCTAACACCTGATGACGACGGCTACCCCCCTGTGTCGGCTGAGAGCCTGTGGGCTGAGCAAGCCGGTGAGGAAGGGGTCTGCACGCTGCAGAACACGCCGTTCTTCGCGTGGAATGTCAGCAATGGTGATCGAGTGCACGTCGCGCCCGACGAGCAAGGGGCGACGTACGTGGCGGTCATCAGCCGCGGGGGACACACGACGGTCCGGTTGATCGAGCTCGATGACGGTGAGGGCTTCGAAAATCTGCTGGCGGAGCTCGTCCGGGCCGGTTGCGGTGTCGAGCGGTCGAACTTGGCGGGCCTGGTCGCGGTGGACGTTCCTCCCGGAGTGGACCTCGACCTGGTTCGCGGCTTGATCCAGCCTGGAGTGGACGAAGGACTGTGGGACGCGGAGGAATCCTGCATCCAGCACCCGTGAGCGCGTTGCTCACATGGCGGTGAGACGGGAACGGCTGGGAGCCGAATCCTCCTCCAAACCCAAGAGATCGGGTCCCCGCGCGCTGGGGGATGGCGCGGGGACCCGATCCATTTGGGGGCGTCCGTAACCGGTGCGCGGCATGGGGGGTGGCCGAGCACCGGGTGCCGGACGGGGGGTTCGTGGCAGCGGAGCCAGGCCCGAGGTGGGACGTGCGCCCACCACGAATCAGACTTCGCTGCGCACGCGGATCAAGCTGAGACGGCGAGCCACTTGGAGCGGCCGGCGTGCGTGGGGATCCAGCAGCCGTTGCCCTCCGCGCCGGTTTCCAGCAGCGGTTCCGGCATGTGCAGCAGCTCGTTGATCACGTCGTGCGCGGGTCCGTTGGTTCGCCACAACACGCGGCTGGGGAACAGGACGTCGGGTTCGTCGGCGGGGATGCGCGCTGCGTCGGCGTCGTTCTCGCCGAAGAGCTGCAGGATGTCGAAAACCCCGTGATGCACGCGGATTCCGACCACGGCGACCAGACTTCCGCTGGCATCTCGGGGATGCGTGAACTGGAAGTCGCGGGCGACCAGGGCTTGCAGGCCGTTGGTTATGTCGTTCATGGCGCCACCGTTGTTCGTCGTAGGGGCTCAGACCATGTGGCCGACCAGCTCAGACGATCAGATCGTCGAACTCGCCGTCCTTTGCTCCGTTCAGGAACGCTGCGATCTCGTCCCTGCTGTAGACCAGTGCCGGGCCCTCGGGGTAGCGCGAGTTTCTGACGGCGACCCCACCGTCGATCAACGGTGCCAGCTCCACGCAGTTACCCACCGCTCCACTGTGGCGACTCTTGCGCCAGCCAGCGTTGGGAAGCTGCTTCGCGGGCATGCCGTTCTGGACGTCCGTCATCCGAACCCCACCCTTCCCCGACTCTCACTTGCACCGATCATCTGCACGTGCAGTTGATCGTGCAAGGGAAGGTATCAGCTGCAGATGCACGATTGAATGCACGTGCACGGCACTGAGAGCGTGATCACACGCATGGGTGTAACGCTAAGACGGCACTCGGTGCCGGAGCTTCGGCGAACAGTCGCCGCGCATCATCCGAACGGCGCAACAACTGGGAAATTCCCGTATGGACTCAGAGTTCCCGGAGTCGGTCCTGCAGCATCTTGCGGGTGCCCTCGGGAGTCAGCGCGTCCACGGCGAGCCGGTGGCTGACCTTGCTGTAGACCTCGACTTCCTCGGCCTTGTCCAGGTAGAGGGCTCCGCAGAGGTGCTCGAGGTAGACGATGTCCGGGATCTCCGGCTCGGCGAACCGCAGGATCGTGTAGGCGCCTTCGGCCGCGGAGCGACCGAGCGCGAAGGGCAGCGCCTGCAGCGTGACGGTCGGCAGCTTCGTCGCGTCCAGGAGGGACTCGATCTGCTCGCGCATCACGTTCTTGCCGCCGATCGGGCGGTGCAGCACGGACTCGTCGATCACCGCCCACACGCGCGGCGACTTGGGCTGGGCGAACATCCGCTGCCGCTGCATGCGCAGGCGGACCCGGCGGTCGATCTCCTCGTCCTCGGTCTCAGGGCGTCCCTGGGTGGCGACGGCCCGCGCGTAGCGCTCGGTCTGCAGCAGGCCGGGTACGAACTGGAGCTCGTAGGTCTGGATGCGGGACGCGGATTCCTCCAGGCCGACGAAGTCCTGGAACCACGGGGCGATCAGGTCGTTGTAGCGGTTCCACCAGCCGGGTTCGTTCGACCGGCGCACCAGGTCCAAAAAGGACTCGCGCTCGGTCTTGTCGTCCACCCCGTACATGCTCAGCAGGTCGGCGACGTCGCGTTCCTTGAAGCCGACGCGGCCGAGCTCCAGGCGGCTGATCTTCGACCCGGAACCGCGGATGGCGTAACCCGCGTCCTCGCGGGAGATCTGCCTGGACTCGCGCAACCTGCGCAGCTGGCTGCCCAACACGAGACGGCGGGCCGTGGGGCCGCTTCCCGTGGCGCTGTCCGGGGCCACGCAAGACCTCCTGCAGGGGGTTTTCGGACGTTCTACGTCCCACTGTCGAAACGACGTGGTGGAACGTTACGGAAGGGGATAGTAGTGGAATACCGTCGAAGGTCTAGCCGCTTCCCCGGTTCGGTGGAGCTCGTGCAGGTCAACCGGGTGAAATCTGCGCATTGTGGGGTGTTGAAATCCGTCCGTGCTGATATCGCCGACTGGATCAGCGGTTGAAATCACTCGCGCAGGGCGGTCCGTTCCGGGAGAAGAGGTCGATAGGCTCTCGGCGTGCTGACTTTGTCAACGGTGAATGTGAACGGTTTGCGCGCGGCCGCGAAGAAGGGCTTCGTGGAGTGGCTCGCGGGAACCGGTGCGGACGTGATCTGCATGCAGGAGACCCGTGCCGAGGCCGACCAGCTCACCGCCGAGGTGCGGGAGCCCGAGGGCTGGCACACGGCGCTGGCTCCGAGCTCCGCGAAGGGGCGCGCGGGCGTGGCGATCTACAGCCGCGCGGAACCGGAATCGGTCCGCGTCGGATTCGGGTCGGCCGAGTTCGACGACAGCGGCCGCTACCTGGAGATCGACCTCCCCGGCGTCACGATCGCCAGCCTCTACCTGCCCAGCGGTGAAGTCGGCACGCCGCGCCAGGACGAGAAGGAGCGTTTCATGAAGGAGTTCGGCGAACACCTCGCCGGCCTCCGCGAGCGCGCCGCCTCCGCCGATCGCGAGGTCGTGATCTGCGGCGACTGGAACATCGCCCACCGCGAAGCCGACCTGAAGAACTGGAAGGCCAACCAGAAGTCGGCCGGTTTCCTCCCGGAGGAGCGGGCGTGGCTCACCGACGTCTTCGAATCCGGCTACACCGACGTCGTCCGAACCCTCCACCCCGAAGGCCCCGGCCCCTACTCCTGGTGGTCCTACCGAGGCAAGGCCTTCGACAACGACTCCGGCTGGAGGATCGACTACCAGGTCGCCACGCCCGGGCTCGCCGGACGAGCCACCGAGGCCGTCGTCGAACGCGCGCCCAGCTACGACCAGCGCTGGTCCGACCACGCCCCGGTGACCGTCACCTACGACTTCTGATCAGGAATTCTTGATTAGTACGAAGCGCATCATGCTCCGCTATTCGTGTGATGCGTAGTTTTACGCTGCCCGCCGTTTAAGACCTTCGATACCGTTACTCGCGATCAAGTCGCGATGTTCTGGGGAGGGACGCGCGTGAGCCTTCAGGTGACCCCTGAGACTCTGGCGGAACTAGCTGGTGAGCTCGAACGCTCCAGCAACGAGCTCGCGCACGCCAGACCTGCGCCCGAAGCCGATGCAGGCCCTTCAGGTCCCGCAGTAAACGCCACGTTGGCTGAACTCATGCGCGCTGCGGCCGGCCTCGTGGAAGAAACGACCAAGACGGCCGGTGACCTGCACGCGGGCAAGGGCACGTACGTCAACAATGACCAGGGCGGCGCCGACCAGATCCACCAGGTCGGACCGCGCTGACCATATCGGAGCCGAAAACACATGCCGCTCAACATCTTCGTGGCCTGTGATCCCGGATCCGTCCGGGAAACGGTCAGTGCAGTCCGTCAACTCGCATCCGGTGTCGACGACGCGGCCTCCGGCTGGCAGCGCACAATCACCAACTCCGAAGCAGGCTGGGAAGGGCAGGCCGGGGGTGCCTTCCGCGCAAAGGCAGGAACGACCCGCCGCGACGCAGACGCGCTTGCCAACCTCTTCAACGGCCTAGGCCAAGCGCTGACCGCGTTTGCTGATGACCTGACCACGGTCAAGGCTCGCATGGCCCAAGCACAGCAGGTCGCCACCAGCGGCGGGCTCAGGATGATGGGCGCACACCTGATCCTCGAACCTGGCCCAATGCCTCTCCAGCCAGACCAGCAGCAACGCCAACAGACGGCCTACCGCGAGGCTCAGGAAACGATCAACCAGGCCCGTTCTATGGAGAAGGCCGCCCACGAGCGACTCGCAGCGGCACTCAAGGGCAACGCCGATGGTTTGCAGCACATCGGTAGCGCCGGAGGATGGGCACAAGCCGCAGCAGCAGCGACCAGCCCGGCTGCCCAAGCCCTGGCGGGGGCAGCAACGCTCATGGACGATCGCGCCCTGAACGCCACCAAGGGAATGTTCGAGAGAGCCGCGTCCACCAGCCCTGCCGCCGTAAGCGGCCTCTGGGGCGCGCTGACCAGTGCCCAACAAGCCGACCTCATGGGCCGGTTTCCGCAGATGGTCGGCAACACCGACGGCGTTCCGTCCGCCACTCGCGATCTCGCGAACCGTTCGATTCTCCAATCGCAGCGAGCCGCAATCACCAACCAAATCGGCACGCTCCACAAGCAAATTCAAGATGAGTTCGAGCGAACCGGGCACAGCGAAACCTCGAAAGGCCATAAGATCCGGGAGCTGAACGAGGCACTCCGTGGGATCGACTCACTCCAGAACAAGATCGGCGAATCGGCTGCGCAAAGCGACTACTACCTGCTGGGACTCGACTCGACCGCGGAGAATCGTGGCCAAGCCATCGTCGCCCACGGCAACCCGGACTTCGCCGACAACACCATGACGCTCGTACCTGGTACGTACAGCGACCTCGGCGGCGTGACAGACGACGTGACGCGGAATGATCAGGTCTTGAACCGGGCAAACGAACTCTCGCCAGGCAACAACGTGGCGATTACCTGGGCGAGCTACGAATCGCCCAACAGTGTCGTCCCGGGCGCTGCCTTCGGCAGCTACGCCGAGAACGCACACGGAGACCTGTCCAACTTCCAAGAGGGACTGAGGGCAAGCCACCAGGGCGAGACTCCTTCGCACAACACGCTAATCGGACACAGCTACGGCTCGACCGTCGTGGGTGAGGCCGCTTCTAACGGTGGCTCCCACGCCGACGACATCGCGTTCCTCGGCAGCCCAGGGGTGGGCGTCGACAGCGCGGACCAACTCGGGGTGCCGAAGGAACACGTGTGGGCGGCAAAGTCTGAGAGTGATGTCATCGACTGGACCCCGTCCACGGACCCGCTCCGATGGGCACCAACCGTCTTCGGTGATTCCGACTACGCGCGGTACGGCCTTGACCCGACTGACCCCGAGTTTGGCGGGAACATCATGCCGACCGACCCGAACGGTGGGCACAGCGACTACTGGGATAGAGCGCCATCTCGTGAAAGCATGGCACGCATCATGACCGGGACCAACGGCCAAGGAAGTTGACGATGCCGCACAACCCTGCCGAGAACGGCATTAACGCCAAACCGCACCGCATCGTCGGAATCGTGGTCGGCGGGTTCATCATGATCGCAAGTTTGGTCGCTTGGTTCCCTTATCTCGGCGCTTCTCTCACGGGATTCGATAGCCAGGATTCCGGCCCAGGAGTGACCAACAAGGATCTCATCCAAGCCTTCTTCGGCTTCTGGATCATCCCGTGGGCAGTCGGAATGGTCATCGTTCTAGCCTCTATCGCTGGATGGCTTCGCCGCGCCAAGTGGGTCCTGCTCGGTTTGACCGGAATCATGTTGGCTGTCTCGCTAACAACCTACTTGATCGGGTCTGCCTAGCCTTTCGGTGTTTGGTATGCCTAGGAGGATCGACTACCAGGTCGCCACGCCCGGGCTCGCTGGGCGAGCCACCGAGGCCGTCGTCGAACGCGCGCCCAGCTACGACCAGCGCTGGTCCGACCACGCCCCGGTGACCGTCACCTACGACCTCTGATCAGCGTCCTCGACTCCGAATTGAGTCGAGGACTCGGCGCGTGGTGAAACCCGATGAAGGACCGATCCTCCTCCGCAACATCTAAGGGCGCTGGGACGAGTTCGGGGTCGCCGTGCGGAAAGCGGTCGAGTTCGCCGAGGAACGCGGTCCGCGAAGGCCTCCGCCCGATGGCCGAAGCCGGCACCCCGATCACGATCAGGGAACGGAGTACCGGCTTCACCCGTTTCGCTGAAAAGCGCCCTTCATCGCGGAAAGGCCTTCGCGATTACATCAGAAGTACGGCGATGTGATGATTTCCAATCCGTGGCCGGACGGGTCCTTGAAGTACACGCCGCGGCCGCCGTGGTTGTGGTTGATCGTCCCTGGTCCGTCGCCGCGGGGGCCGGCCCAGTGGTCGACCTTCCACTCCTGGATTCGGGCGTAGGCCCGGTCGAACAGCTCGTCGTCGACCAGGAAGGCGTAGTGCTGCATCTGGATCTCGTCCACCGGAGGTTCGGCGAATTGCAGCAGAACCCCGTCGTCGAGCTGAGTGTTGGTGAAAACGCCCCAGGACGGAGCCTCCGCCACCTCGAGCAGCTCCCGGTAGAACCGCGCGGATTCCTCGCGGTCCTTGGACGCGATGATGGTGTGGTTGAACGTGATGCTCAAATGATCTCTCCTCTGCGGACTGTGGTGCTGGTCGTGGGAGAGCGCGGCGGTGGAAGTGGTGTTGGCGCGCTCGTCCGCCGTCCTCAGACGGGTAGGAGGAGATCACCCCCTCTCGAATGAGAGGGGGACGGGCGCGAGGCCCGCAGAGCGGTCAGCGCTCTACCGGGTTGCCAATCCGTGCGTGGCTTGTCGCCGTCCCGATAATCACCGGATCAAACTAGACCGGAACGCGGTGTGATCGCAACGCTTTTCTTCAGCGCTTCCGGTAGGTGAGGTGCACGACGCCGCTCTCGAACGGTTTCGCCTCCGCGAGTGCGAACTCCTCCGGAGCGAAATCGCCGTCGAACATCGCAATTCCCGCACCGGCCACGACCGGGTGCAGCTTGATGATCAGTTCGTCGATCTCGGGCCGCAGGGCTGTCGCCAGCGTCCCGCCGCCGCACAGCCAGATTCCCGCTCCCGGTTCGCGCTTGAGCTCCCGCACCCGCTCCAGCGGATCGTTGGCCACGAACTCCACAGTCGGGTCGGGGCTTTCGGCGATGCTCCGGGTGAACACGATGCTGCGCAGGTGCTGGTAGGCGTTGGTGATGCCCTCCCGCATTCCGATGTCCCAACTGCCGCGTCCCTGCAGCACCGTGTCGAAGTGCTTGTTGGGCACCCCGTCGAGGCCGAACATCGGTCGGACGTGGGTGGGCAGCACTTCCGGGAACTCCGCGCGCAGGAAATCGCCGTGGTCGCCCTCGTGCAGGAAGAAGTCGGGGTTGTCGTTGTCCGGACCGGTGATGCGGCCGTCGATCGTCGACGCGATCATGTACGTCATTCTTCGCAAAGCGGCCCCCTCGTGGTCTTCGGTGACTGTAGCGGCGCGGCGATGAGTTCGGCGGCCCTTTTTCGTCCACCTCTCGGAGAAGCCCGTTCGAGGAGGTTCGCGTTTATCGATCTGACACCCGCCTGCCACGAGTTCGCCGCCCTGCTGAGCACCGTGACCGACGACCAGCTGGACCTGCCGACCCCGTGCTCCGAGTACGCGGTCCGCGAGGTCGTCGCGCACGTCGACGAGGCCGCGCAGGGATTCACCGCCCTGGCCTCGGCGAAACCGGGACCCGGCGACGTCCGCTCGCACGTCCTGGAGCTCGCCCGGGCGTGGTCGTCCCCGGCTGCCTGGGAAGGCGAGACCGCGGCGGGCGGAGTTCTGCTGCGGAACGAGGTCTGGGGCCGCATCGCGCTCACCGAGGTGGTCGTCCACGGCTGGGACCTGGCGCGGGCCACCGGGGCGCGGTTTCACCTGCCGGACGACACCCTGCGGGCGTGCTGGGCCCACGTGCGGGTGTTCGTCCCCAGCGCACCGCTGCCGGAGCTGTGGGGATCCCCGGTCGACGTCGCCGATGACGCGCCGCTGCTGGACCGGATCGTCGCCATGACCGGACGCGACCCCGGTGTCAGCGGGCGATGTGCTCGTTGAGCGGGACGTTCGGGTCCTGGAGCGCTTCGCGGTCCACGGTGGTGCCCGAGGTGATCAGGGTCTTGATCTGGTCGGTGACGTCCCAGATGTTGACGTTCATGCCCGCCAGCACCTTGCCCTCGGAGAGCCAGAAGGCGATGAACTCGCGGGCCTCGACGTTGCCGCGGAACAGCACCTCGTCGTACTCGTCGGGATCGACGTGCCCGAGGTACTCCATGCCCAGGTCATACTGGTCGGTGAAGAAGTACGGCAGCTCCGAGTAGGTGATGTCGCCGCCGAGCATCGAGGACACCGCGACCGCGGGCTGGTTGAGCGCGTTGGCCCAGTGCTCGACGCGGATCTGCTTGCCCAGCACCGGGTGGAACGCGTTGGCGACGTCGCCCGCGGCGACGATGTTCGGATCGCCGCTGCGCAGCGTCGCGTCCACCAGCACGCCGTTGGAGACGCGCAGCTTCGACTCGGTGGCCAGGTCGACGTCGGGGTCGACGCCGACCGCGATCAGCACCGCCTGCGCGTCGATCTCCAAGCCGTCGGTCAGCCTCACCCCGGTGACCTTCCCGGACGGCGCGAGGATCTCGTCGACCGCGGTGGTGAAGCGGAACGACACGCCCTGGTCGCGGTGCAGCGCGGCGAAGACCTCGGCGACCTCCCGGCCCAGCACCCGCAGCAGCGGGAGCTCGGCGGTCTCGACCACCGTCACGCCGACCCCGGCCTGACGTGCCGCGGAAGCGACCTCCAGGCCGATCCAGCCCGCGCCGACCACCACCAGGTTCTCGATGCCGGCCAGGGCCTGCTTGATGCGGTCGGAATCGCCCACCTGGCGCAGGTGGAGAACGCCCTCGGCATCGTGGCCCGGCACCGGGATGGAACGCGGGCGGGCCCCGGTGGCCAGCATCAGCTTGTCGAACTCCAGCTGGGTCCCGTCGGTGAGTTCGACGTGGCGCAGCGAGCGGTCGATCCGCCGCACCTTGGTGTCCAGGCGCAGGTCGACGCGGTTGTCGGCGTACCAGTTCTCGGGGTGCACGTAGGCGGCGTCGAACTCGGCGCTGCCCATCAGGTACTCCTTGGACAGCGGTGGTCGCTCGTAGGGCCGGTGCGACTCATCGCCCAGCAGCGTGATCCGCCCGTCGAACCCCTGGTCGCGCAGCGCCTCGGCGCCCTTCGCGCCGGCCATGCCTGCGCCGACGATCACGAAACTCTCCGAATCTCCCACCCCCGAAGCGTCCTGCCGCCACGGGAACCGGGCAACCGGAACCCACCTCTCCCACCTCCGAAGACGACGCCGGCCTCGGCCGAGCGCATCCCGCGAGCCGGATCCCGTCCCCCACCCGGGTGGGAAGAACGAAAACCGCGGGACTCGTGCGCACGAGTCCCGCGGTTTTCGCGTGGTGGGGCTACTTCGTCACCGCGTCCAGAGCGTCGATGAGGCCTGCGCCGTAGAAGCCGGCTCCGGTCGGGCCACCCGCGCAGACGGCGTCCACGACGCCGTCACCGTCTCCGTCGTAGTCCTTCGGGCACGGCAGCGGGTCCGCCTGGTTGCTCAGCGCGCCGATGACCTGCTGCGAGGTCCACTCCGGGTGGGTGCTGCGCACCAGGGCGGCGACGCCTGCGGCGTGCGGGCCCGCCATGGAGGTGCCCTGCATCCAGCCCCAGCCTCCGCCGGGAACGCTGGAGAGGATCCGGCCGTTGGCCGACGGCGTCTGCGGGATCTGCCGCGCGTCACCGCCGGGAGCGGTCACGGCGATCGAACCGAGCCCGTAGTTGGAGTAGTACGACTTGACCGCGTTGACCCCGACGGCCGACACCGGCACGACGCCGGGCAGCTCGCCCGGCAGGACGTGGCAGTCCGGTCCGGTGTGGCGGTCCTGGGTCGGCCCGCCGTTGTTCGGGCTGTCGGTGTCGTGGATCGGCTGGGACAGGTCCCAGTTGCTGTTGCCCGCGGAGACCACGTTGACCACGTCGTGGCCTTCGGCGTAGGCGACGGCCCGGCGGACCGCTTCGGCTGCGGCCTTCTGGTCCGGGTCGCTGTCGCACCACAGGTACCAGGGGTCGACGAAGTACGAGTTGTTGGTGACGTCGAAGTCGTGCTCGGCGGCCCAGATGAACCCGCAGATGGCGTACTCGGGGTAGATGAACCCGCCGTCGTCGATCACCCGCACCGAGGCGAGCGTGACGTCCGGGGCCACACCGGCGACGCCGACGCCGTTGCGCGCGGCGGCGATGGTGCCCGAGACGTGCGTGCCGTGGTCCTGCGTCGGGTCCTGCGGCTGCCAGGCTTCCTGGTTCTGGTCCGGGACGCCCTCGTTGACGCAGCTCACCGACCGCGACACGTCGAGGTTCGGCGCGAGGTCGGGGTGCGTGGGGTCGATGCCGTAGTCCAGCACGCCGACGGTGGTGTCCTTGCTGCCCTGCGAGATCGCGTGGGCCTTCTCGGCCTTGATCTGCGGCAGGTCCCACTGCTCGGCTTCCAGCGGCTCCTGGCCCTCGGCGGCGAGGGTGGCCGCGTCGTTCGCGGTGCCTTCCAGCGTTTCGAGCTGGGTTGACTCCGCGGGCGGCAGCTGCTCGGCGAGGTTGCGGCTCGCTCCCGCCTGCTCCACGCCCGGCTGCCGGCGGACCGCTCCGGCGAAGGCCGGGTCCGGCGAGGTGGCGACGACGACGCCGATCTGCGGCCAGCTCTGCACGACGGCGCCGCCGACGGCGCGCACCGATTCCTCGGTCTGCGCGAGCCCGTCACCGACGGGTCCCACCACCACGAAGTGCAGCGGAACGGCAGAGGCGGCCGGTGCTTCCGGCGCCGAGCCCAGCAGTCCGGCGGGTAACAGGAGCGTCAGGGCGAGGGCCGATCCTGCGATCCGCAGCGAACGGCCTCTCCTACTTCTGCGTGACAACTTGTCCCTCCCAGGGAGACTAAGAATGGTTCACCCAGTGATATTCGTCCGGATTTTGCGCCTGATTCGGGGATAGCCGGTAGGTCTCAATGGAGTAATTCGGTAGCCGAAAGTGAGGGACTCGGCACGCAGATGACGGCTGGGCAACAACTTCGGGCCGACTTAGAGTCGGCAGGTGTCGGTTGCAGATTTGAACATCACCCCGCCGGAACAGACCCCGAGCTCATCGGCGATGCGGCGCGCTCTGCGCCGCGCCACCGACGGCGTCTCGCTCGACGCCACCGAAGCCGCGGTTCTGCTGCACGCACGCGGCGACGACCTGGACAAACTCCTGACAGCGGCCGGAAAGGCGCGTGACGCGCACCTGGTCGCCGAGGGGCATCCGGGCGTCGTCACCTACAGCCGCAACGTGTTCATCCCGCTGACCAGGCTGTGCCGGGACCGTTGCCACTACTGCACTTTCGCCACCGTCCCGCACAAGGTGGAATCGGCCTTCCTGGAGCGCGACGAGGTTCTGGAGATCGCTCGCCAGGGAGCCGCCGCCGGGTGCAAGGAAGCCCTGTTCACCCTGGGCGACCGGCCGGAGGAGCGCTGGCCCGCGGCCCGCGAGTGGCTCGAAGCGCGCGGCTACTCCTCCACGGTCGACTACGTCCGGTCCTGCGCGATCGCCGTGCTGGAGGAGACCGGTCTGCTGCCGCACCTGAACCCCGGAGTGCTGTCCTGGTCGGAGCTGACCAGGCTCAAGCCGGTCGCGGCGAGCATGGGCATGATGCTGGAGACGACCTCGGAGCGGCTCTGGAGCGAGAAGGGCGGCCCGCACTTCGGCAGCCCGGACAAGGAACCGGCCGTCCGCAAGCGGGTGCTCACCGACGCCGGCCGCGTCGCGGTGCCGTTCACCAGCGGAATCCTCATCGGCATCGGCGAAACGCGCACCGAGCGCGCCGAATCGCTGCTGGAGCTGCGGCAGTCCGCGCGCCAGTACGGGCACATCCAGGAGATCATCGTCCAGAACTTCCGGGCGAAGCCGGACACCGCGATGCGCGGGATGCCCGACGCCGACCTGGACGAGCTCGCCGCGACCATCGCCGTGGCCCGGCTGCTGATGCCCTCGGGCGTGAGCGTGCAGGCACCGCCGAACCTGGTGGGTGATGAGCACCTGCTGATGCTGCGCGCCGGGATCGACGACTGGGGCGGCGTCTCCCCGGTGACGCCGGACCACGTGAACCCCGAACGCCCGTGGCCGCAGGTCGCCGAGCTCGACGAGCTCACCGGCACCGCCGGTTTCCAGCTGCGCGAGCGGCTCACCGCCTACCCGCGCTACGTGCGCAAGGGCTTGGCCGGGGACAGCACGCAGTGGCTGGACCTGCGGGTGGCCTCGCACGTCGACGCGCTCTCGGATGCCGACGGCTTCGCCGACCCGGACGCGGAGATCGCCGGGCGGGAGTGGCAGGAGCCCGACGGCGGCTTCGAGTCGATCGGCCGGACCGACCTGCACCGCAGCATCGACACCGAGGGCCGCTCGGAGGACCGGCGCACCGACTTCGACACCGTCTACGGCGACTGGGACGAGCTGCGCGGCCAGGTCCCCTCGGCGGCGGCCCCGCAACGGCTGGACGCGGACGTCAAGAAGGGCCTGCGACTGGCCGACTCGGACCCGGCGGTGCTGCTGGATCCGCAGCACCACGATGTCGCGATGGCGTTGATGACCTGCGAGGGGTCGGCGATGGACGAGCTCGCCGGGATCGCAAACCGGCTGCGTCGTGAGGTGGTCGGCGACGACATCACCTACGTGGTCAACCGCAACATCAACTTCTCCAACATCTGCTACGTGGGCTGCCGCTTCTGCGCCTTCGCCCAGCGCGAGCGGGACGCCGACGCCTACCGGCTCTCGCCGGAGGACGTCGCCGATCGCGCCGACGAGGCGTGGCGGGCCGGAGCCACCGAGGTGTGCGTGCAGGGCGGCATCGACCCGAGGCTTCCGGTGTCGGGGTACGCCGACCTGGTGCGGGCCGTGCGGGCGCGGGTGCCGGAGATGCACGTCCACGCCTTCAGCCCGATGGAGATCGTCAGCGCCTCGGCGAAGGCGGGCGTGACCGTCGAGGACTGGCTCGCCGAGCTCAAGGAAGCGGGTCTGGGCAGCATCCCGGGCACGGCGGCCGAGATCCTCGACGACGAGGTCCGCTGGGTGCTGACGAAGGGCAAGCTGCCCGCGGCGGAGTGGATCGAGGTCGTCAGCACCGCGCACCGGCTGGGCATCCCGTCCTCGTCGACGATGATGTACGGCCACGTCGACCACCCGGAGCACTGGTTGGGGCACCTGCGCACGCTGGCCAGTGTGCAGGACAGGGCTCGCGAGCACGGTCAGGCCGGGTTCACCGAGTTCGTCCCGCTGCCGTTCGTGCACCGCAACGCCCCGATCTACCTGGCGGGCCTGGCCCGGCCGGGGCCGACGCAGCGGGACAACCGGGCGGTGCACGCGATGGCCCGGATCCTGCTGCACGGGCGGATCGACAACGTGCAGACCTCGTGGGTCAAGCTCGGCGACTCCGGCACCACCGAGGTCCTCAACGGCGGCGCCAACGACGTCGGCGGCACGTTGATGGAGGAGACGATCAGCCGGATGGCCGGATCGGAGCACGGTTCGGAGCGCAGCGTCGAGGAATTGCACGAGCTCGCATCGCGAGCGGGCCGCACCGCGCGGCAACGCACTACGACGTATGGGCGAACGCGTCAGGTGCAGCTCGGCGTCAGTGCAGTGTGAGGAGCTGATTACTCCGATTGAGTGTTATTCAGCTCACTAGGTGACGCTTGGTGGGGCCGACTGGCCGTCGGCTCCACCGCTCACCTGCGAAGTCCGTGATCAACTCCCCCTGGGAAGTCGCTCGGTTCCGGAAAATATGATCACCCTGTCGTGGTTGGTTTACGCAAGGCAACCGCGATCGCAACGGGCGGTCGGTACTGTCCGCCACCGGACCACACGAGTAGAGGGCCCCGAAGGGGTCAACTTCCGCAGGGAGGCACGCTCTTGCGTAGCCGAATATCTCGCGTGATCAGGCGAGTGTCCGCACCCGGCGCCCTCGTGGCGGCGCTGATGCCGATCACGACGGGTCTCGCCGAAGCTCAGTCCGCAGCCGTCATCGTCGCCGCGCCGACGGTGGACTCGCTCGGCTCCGTCGGGCTCAGCGCCGTCGTCCTCGGTGTCGCCGGGATGGTCGTCGGCGTCTTCCGCAAGAAGAAGATCCAGCCGGAGAACCAGCGCAAGGGTTGAACCCGGTCCCGCGGGCGGGGCGGCGCTTGCGAGAATCAGCTCCGTGAGCAGCGACAGCCCCGCAACCCAGACCAGTGAGCAGCCCGAGGCCCGGCCCCGCGTCCTCTCCGGGATCCAGCCGACGGCCGACTCGTTCCACCTCGGCAACTACCTCGGCGCCCTGCGGGAATGGGTCACCATGCAGGACACCTACGAGTGCTTCTACAGCGTCGTCGACCTGCACGCGATCACCGTCGAGCAGGACCCGGAACTGCTCCGGAAGCGCACCCGGGTCTCCGCGGCCCAGTTGCTCGCCCTCGGCGTCGACCCCGACCGCTCGGCCCTGTTCGTGCAGAGCCACGTGCCCGAGCACGCGCAGCTCTCCTGGATCCTGGAGTGCATGGCCGGGTTCGGTGAAGCCGGCCGGATGACACAGTTCAAGGACAAGTCGTCCCGCCAGGAGGCCGACCACGTCAGCGTCGGGCTGTTCACCTACCCGGTGCTGCAGGCCGCGGACATCCTGCTCTACCAGGCGGACGCGGTCCCGGTCGGCGAGGACCAGCGCCAGCACCTGGAGCTCACCCGCAACCTCGCGCAGCGCTTCAACTCCCGCTTCGGCAAGTCCTTCACCATTCCGGCGGCGCACATCCCCAAGGACACTGCCAAGATCTACGACCTGCAGGACCCGACCGCCAAGATGAGCAAGTCGGTGCCCAGCGGCGTGATCGAGCTGATGGAGGACCCGAAGCGCTCGGCGAAGAAAATCCGCTCCGCCGTCACCGACGCCGGCCGCGAGATCCGCTACGACGCCGACGAGAAGCCCGGCATCTCCAACCTGCTGGCGATCTACTCAGCGCTGACCGGCCAGACCATCGCCGAACTCGAAACCTCCTACGAGGGACGCGGGTACGGCGACCTGAAGAAGGAGCTCGGCCAGGTCGTGGTCGACTTCGTGACGCCGCTGCAGGAGAAGGTCAACTCCTACCTCGACGATCCGGCCGAGCTGGACAAGGTTCTGCACCGGGGTGCGGAAAAGGCCCGCGAGGTCTCCGCGCAGACCCTGAAGACGGTGTTCGAACGGGTGGGTTTCCTGTCTCCGTTGCGCTGAGGTGATCAACTGCGGGTAGCCTGCCACCGTTCGGGGGAGTGCCGTTGGGTGGGAGGTGCACCATGACGGGTCAACAGGACCAACCTGGCCGTCTGGACAGGTTGCGGCAGCGGCACGCATGGCTCGACAGGCTGATCCGGGCCTCCGCCCGCTACCAGCAGCAGTACGGCGACTACTACGCCGCGGCGATCACCTACTTCAGCGTGCTGGCCCTGGTGCCGCTGCTGATGATCGCCTTCGCGGTCGCCGGTTTCGTGCTGAGCGGCAACCCCGAGATGCTGACGAACCTGAAGAACTCGATCACCTCCGCGGTGCCGAGCCCGGCGCTGAGCGACATGCTCAACCGCGTCGTCGACCAGGCGATCAAGCAGGCGGGCGCGGTCGGGATCATCGGTCTGCTCACGGCCCTGTACTCCGGTCTGGGTTGGATGACCAACCTGCGCGAGGCGTTGACCGCGCAGTGGACCCAGGTCCCGGAACCGCAGCCGATGCTCAAGAGGATGGGCTCCGACCTGGCGTCGCTGCTCGGCCTCGGGCTGGCGATGGCGCTGTCGTTCGGCATCAGCGCGCTGGGCGGCGGCGTCGGGAGCCTGCTGCTGGACGCGGCGGGGTTCGAGCGCAGCGTCCTCGCGGGCGTCGTGCTGCGGGTGCTGTCGATCCTGCTGTCGCTGCTGGCCGGGTGGCTGGTGTTCACGTGGGTGCTGTCGCGGCTGCCGCGCAAGCCGGTGACGTTGCGCAGCGCCGTGTGGGGCGCGTTGTTCGCGGCCCTAGGCTTCGAGGTCCTCAAGCAGGTCGGCGTGATCTACCTGAACTCGGTCACGAACTCGCCCGCCGGTGCGGCGTTCGGCCCGATCCTCGGTCTGCTGGTGTTCGCGAACCTGATCTCGCGCTTCATCCTGTTCGTGACCGCTTGGACCGCGTCATCGGCCGAGAACCGCGAATCGGATGCGGTCCCGGCTCCCGGGCCGGCCATCATCCGCCCGGCGGTGCGGGTCCGCCGCGGCGCGGGAATGCGCACCGCGGCGGGCATGCTCGGCCTCGGAGCCCTCGCGGGCTGGCTGGTGCGCAGATCGCGGGGCTCCGGCCGAGGCTGAGCCGCTCGATCAGGGGTGCTCGGCGCTCTCGGCCGACGCCTGGCGTCGGGCTTGGGCGAGCTGCGCCCGGCGCCTGCGCAGGAGCACGGCCGTCGCCACGGCGACGAGCGCGATCGCGAGCAGGATCAGCGGCCCGGTGATCGTGCCGAAGAACGACGAGTCGCGGACGCCGACGCCCTGCGCTTCCGGCGGCACACCGGCCCGCGCCGCGGGGACGGCGGCTTCCGGAGCGCGCGGCGAGGTCGTCACCAGCTGACCGACCGAGGTGCCCCCGGGCAGCGAGAACCCGTGGTCGAGCAGGGCCATGGCCTGGTGCGACAGCCGCACCGGGGTGTTCTCGCCGCGCATCATCACCGCCACCAGGCGGCGTCCGTCGCGCTGCGCGGAGCCGATGAACGTGTGCCGGGCGTCGTCGGTGAACCCGGTCTTGCCGCCGAGGCCGCCGGGGTAGTTGCGCAGGACCTGGTTGTCGCTCCACAGCTCGAACGGCGGCTGGCCGGGCGCGCCGGGCAGCAACATCATCGGGGTGGCGATCGCGTTGGCGAAGGCGGGTTCGCGCATCGCCAGCCGGAAGATCGTGGCCAGGTCGTACGCGGAGGTGCTCATGCCCGGACCGTCCAGACCGGACGGTGTGGCAGCGCGGGTGTCCAGCGCGCCGATCTCGGCGGCCAGGTGGTTCATCTTCTCCAGCGTCGCCGGGACGCCGCCCATCTTCATGGCCAGCGCGTGCGCGGCGTCGTTGCCGGAACCCATCAGCATCGCCTGGAACACGTCGCCGACGCGGTAGGTCATCCCGGGCAGCAGGCCGATGCGGGTGCCCTCCTGGTTGGCGTCCTCCTGGGTGGCGACCAGCGTGTCGTCGAGCTTGAGCTCGCGCAGCGCGGTCAGCGCGGTGAGCACCTTGATGGTGGAGGCCGGGCGTTGCCGGGCGTGGGCGTCCTTGGCGGCCAGGATCTCGCCGGAGTCCAGGTCGGCCAGCACCCAGCCGGCGGCGGAGGCGGCGACGTCCGGTGGCGGTCCGGTCCGGTCCGGCGCGGTCAGCAGCGCGCAGTCGGCGATCCGGTCGCCGCCCACCGGTGTCTCGGGCACCGGGACCGGGGTCGGTGCGGGCTGGCCGGGCGCGGGCACCTCGGAGGTGTCGACGGCGGGCGGTGGTGCCTCGGCGTTGGGGCAAGCGGGTGGCTGAGCAGCGGCGGGCGCGGCGGTCAGCAGCGGCAGGGCGACGAGCATCGCCGCGAAAACCGGCCAAAACGGTGGTTTCGCACGGGATTTCGTCGGGAGGTGAGAACGCGGAGGCACACGGAAGAGGTTAACGCGTCGGCTCCATGAACGTTCCCGGGTCGGCGGACCCCGGGAGGCCGGGTGAGCCCGGCAACAGCGGATACTCGGGAACGTGACGATTTCTCGCCGAGTTGCGCTGTTCCTGCTGGCCTTCGGGGTCTGGTCCTACTTCCTGTGGCCGACGTTCATGCGCAACATCTGGAACAGCGACCGATCCTGGGCGCAGGGCAGCCCCACGGCCTACCTGATCGTCCACCTGGTCATCGCCGTGGTGTCCCTCGTCCTGGGCACCATCATCGGAGTCCTCGGGTGGAAGGCCTACCGAGCCACGCGCACGTGACCACCGCGCTCACGGCGGACCGAGCGGTGCGTTCCCAGTTTTAGTCCAAACCGAGCCATGATCATGTCCGAAATGTCGGCTCAGTTATGACTAAAACTGGGACCTGGTGACGTTTCCGCGAGCGAGGTGCCCCGGTCGGGTCTCGTTCGTCGCTCGAACGGACGACGGCGCCCGTCCCCGATGGGGGCGGGCGCCGTCGTCGCGGTGGTGCTGCGGGTCAGCGGCGGCGGAACATCAGGGCGCGCTTGACCTCCTGGATCGCCTTGGTGACCTGGATGCCACGCGGGCAGGCGTCCGTGCAGTTGAAGGTCGTGCGGCAGCGCCACACGCCGTCGACGTCGTTGAGGATGTCCAGGCGCTCCTCAGCGGCTTCGTCGCGGCTGTCGAAGATGAACCGGTGCGCGTTGACGATCGCGGCCGGGCCGAAGTAGTTGCCGTCCGACCAGTACACCGGGCACGACGTGGTGCACGCCGCGCACAGGATGCACTTGGTGGTGTCGTCGAAGCGCTCGCGCTCGGCGACCGACTGGATCCGCTCGCGGGTCGGCTCGTTGCCGGTCGTCTTCAGGTACGGCTGCACCGCGCGGTAGGCCTCGAAGAACGGCTCCATGTCGACGATCAGGTCCTTCTCCAGCGGAAGGCCCTTGATCGGCTCGATGGTCAGCGTGGTCTCGCCGCTGGAGCTGAGCATGTCCTTCATCAGGACCTTGCAGGCCAGCCGGTTGACGCCGTTGATCCGCATCGCGTCCGAGCCGCACACGCCGTGCGCGCACGACCGGCGGAACGTGAGCGTTCCGTCGACGTACCACTTGATGTAGTGCAGCAGGTTGAGCACGCGGTCCGACGGCAGCGACGGGATCCGGTACGACTCCCAGTGCGGCTCTTCGTCCTGCTCCGGGTTGTACCGGAGCAGCTTGACCGTGACCATCACCGCGTCGTCCGGGATCGGCGGTGCGTCATCGGGAAGGGGAGTGGCGTTCTTCTCTGTGGTGGCGGCAGTCATCAGTACTTACGCTCCATCGGCTGGTACCGGGTGACGGTGACCGGCTTGTAGTCCAGGCGGATGTCGGCCTGGAACCCGGTCAACCCGAGCGGCGCGTTCGGATCTTCGGACTCGGGCAGCACCTTGTACTGCATGCTGTGCCGCATGAAGTTGGTGTCGTCCCGGGAGGTGTAGTCCTCGCGCGCGTGACCGCCGCGGGACTCCTTGCGGGCCAGGGCCGCGTTGACCAGGGCCTCCGCCAGGTCGAGTAGGAAGCCCAGCTCGATGGCCTCCAGCAGGTCGGAGTTGTACCGCTTGCCCTTGTCGTGCACGGCGATCCGGCCGTAGCGCTCCTTGAGCGCCTGCACGTCCGACAGAGCCGTCTTCAGCGTCTCCTCGGTGCGGTACACCGAGGCGTTGGCGTCCATCGTCTGCTGCAGCTCGGTGCGGATGGTCGCGACCCGCTCGCCACCGGTGTTGGTGCGCAGGTGGTCGACCATGCCCTCGACCAGCTTGGTCGGCTCCTCCGGCGTTTCCACGAACTCGCGGGAGTGCGCGTACTCGGCGGCGGCGATGCCGGAGCGGCGGCCGAAGACGTTGATGTCCAGCAGCGAGTTGGTGCCCAGGCGGTTGGAGCCGTGCACCGAGACGCAGGCGCACTCGCCGGCGGCGTAGAGACCGGGAACCACGGTCTCGTTGTCGCGGAGGACCTCGCCCTGCACGTTGGTGGGGATGCCGCCCATCGCGTAGTGCGCGGTCGGGTAGACCGGCACCGGCTCCTCGGTCGGCTCCACGCCCAGGTAGGTGCGGGAGAACTCCATGATGTCCGGGAGCTTGGACATCAGCAGCTCTTCGCCGAGGTGGGTGACGTCGAGCAGCACGTAGTCCTTGTTCGGGCCCGCGCCGCGACCTTCCAGCACCTCCAGGGCCATCGACCGGGCGACGATGTCGCGCGGCGCGAGGTCCTTGATCGTCGGGGCGTAGCGCTCCATGAAGCGCTCGCCGTCGGCGTTGCGCAGGATGCCGCCCTCACCCCGGACGCCCTCGGTGATGAGGATGCCCAGACCGGCCAGGCCGGTCGGGTGGAACTGGTAGAACTCCATGTCCTCCAGCGGCAGGCCCTTGCGGTAGACGATGCCCATGCCGTCACCGGTGAGGGTGTGCGCGTTGGAGGTCGTCTTGAAGACCTTGCCGAAACCGCCGGTGGCGAACACGACGGACTTGGCCTGGAAGACGTGGATCTCGCCGGTGGCCAGCTCGTAGGCGATGGCGCCGGTGCAGACCTCCTGGCCGTTCGCGTCCTCGCTCATCATCACGTCGAGGACGTAGAACTCGTTGTAGAACTCCACGCCGTGCTTGACGCAGTTCTGGTACAGCGTCTGCAGGATCATGTGGCCGGTGCGGTCCGCGGCGTAGCAGGCCCGGCGGACCGGGGCCTTGCCGTGGTCGCGGGTGTGGCCACCGAAGCGGCGCTGGTCGATCTTGCCCTCGGGGGTCCGGTTGAACGGCAGACCCATCTTCTCGAGGTCCAGGACCGCGTCGATGGCCTCCTTGGCCATGATCTCCGCGGCGTCCTGGTCGACCAGGTAGTCACCACCCTTGATCGTGTCGAAGGTGTGCCACTCCCAGTTGTCCTCTTCGACGTTGGCCAACGCCGCGCACATGCCGCCCTGGGCGGCACCCGTGTGCGAACGGGTGGGGTAGAGCTTGGTCAGCACGGCGGTCCGGGCGCGCTGGCCGGACTCGATGGCCGCGCGCATCCCGGCGCCACCGGCGCCGACGATGACCACGTCGTATTTGTGGAATTGCATGGTCGCCTCCTCGGGCTGTGGCGGGGGCCCGCGTTCGGCGTCGCCTCGCCACGCTGTGGTCTCTGCGGCGCTAGCCGATGTTCGGGTCGAAGGTGAAGATCACGAAGCTGCCCAGACCCACGGTCAGCAGGACGGAGACGTACAGCAGCATCTTCAGCCAGAAGCGTGTGCCGTCTTTTCGGGAGTAGTCGTTGATGACGGTACGAAGCCCGTTGCCGCCGTGCAGGCCGGCCAGCCACAGCATCGTCAGGTCCCACATCTGCCAGAAGGGGGAGGCCCAGCGACCCGCCACGAAGGCGAAGTTGATCTTGTGGACGCCGCCGTCCAGGAACAGCATGATCAGCACGTGGCCCAGCACCAGGAACAGCAGGACCACACCGGACAGGCGCATGAACAACCAGGCGTAGAGCTCGAAGTTGCTGCGGCGCGCTGCGGGGCGGCTCGGGGTGCGCGGCTTCTCCACGGCGAGAGGTGCGTCGGTGACGGACATTGGCGCTTAACCCCCGAAGATTTCCGTGACGGCGCGGGTGAGCATGCTGATCGCGGCCGGGACCATCAGGACCAGCCAGAGCACGAGCACGGTCCACAGCATGGGCTTCTGGTACTGGGTGCCCTTGGACCAGAAGTCGACCAGCATGACTCGGATGCCGTTGAACGCGTGGAAGAGCACTGCGGCCAGCAACCCGAGTTCGAACAGGATCATCAGTGGGTGCTTGTAGGTCTCGATGACCGTGTCGTACGCGTTGGGCGATACCCGGACGAGCGCCGTGTCCAGGACGTGCACGAACAAGAAGAAGAAGGTGAGCACGCCCGTGATCCGGTGCGCCACCCACGACCACATGCCCAGATCGCCGCGGTAGAGACGTCCCTTGGCGCGCACGGGTTCCGCGCGCGTGGGAGCGTCGGCCGCGGAGGCGGTGGTGCTGGCCATGGTGGAAGGCCTCCAACCTCGCTGGTGGACTGGCGGCCCCGCGTTCGGGAACAGGGGCGGCCGGCCCCGAGTTGCAGTTGGTCCCAAGCGATGTTGGGTGCACGCCCGTCACCGGCCACGAACTGGGGCCTTGACGAATTGGATGCTAGACCCGAGGAATCGCCGGGGCCTACTCGCCCGAGCCGTCTGTGATCGACCAGACAAGCTGCCCGGACCGGTTAATCGAGTAAGAAATCATTTCGTGACACGCGAGCGATGCCCAAGCGGCAGCGTCAACCCTTAATTTCGAGAGTCACGTCACCGGCTGACGTGCACCGCGCGCGGAACGAAGATCCACTCGAAAGTGGATCTGGAGTTCGACGCCGCCGAGCCCCGCTGATCCGGGGTCGCGGCCGGGGGAGCGCGGTGGCCTCGAACGAAAGGGGAACGGCATGCGGCGAACGCCGACAGAGGGACGGCGCTCGGGTGCCGGAACGCGACGCAGGAGCGTCGCGACGGTCGCGTTGCTGCTCAGCGGTGCCTTGGCGCTGGCGGGCTGCGCGAAGGACACCGGTGGCGGTGGGAGCAGCGCCGGTGGCGGGACGGGACCGTGCCAGCTGAGCGCGCCGCCTGCCGGAGCCGCCGGAGCGCCCAGCTCGACGGCCCAGCAGCAGCCGCCGCCCAGCGCCGGCGCGTTGCGCGTCGGAGTGGCCTTCGACATCGGGGGGCGCGGGGACGCCTCGTTCAACGACGCGTCGGTGGCGGGCCTGGACCGCGCCAAGGCCGAGATGGGCCTGGGCGAGACCAAGGAGCTCGACGCCGGAGCGGGCGAGCCCGAGGACGCCAAGCAGACCCGGCTGCGCCAGCTCGCGCGCGAGGGCTTCAACCCCGTCATCGCCGTCGGCTACGCCTACGCGGACGCCATCAAGATCGTCGCCCCGGAGTTCCCCGGGACCAAGTTCGCCATCATCGACGAGCAGGTCGACGGCTTGCCGAACGTCACACCGCTGGTCTTCGCCGAGGAGCAGGGCTCCTTCCTGGCCGGTGTGGTGGCCGCGCACAAGTCGAAGAACTGCCACGTCGGGTTCGTCGGCGGCGTGCAGACACCGCTGATCCAGAAGTTCGAGGCCGGTTTCGAGGCGGGTGCGAAGGCCGCGGCCCCGAACATCAAGATCGAGGAGAAGTACCTCACCCCGGCCGGGGACTTCAGCGGCTTCCAGGACCCGAACAAGGGCTCCGAGGTCGCCACCGGCCAGCTGGAATCGGGCGCCGACGTGATCTACCACGCGGCCGGCGCTTCCGGTAAGGGCGTGTTCGGCGCGGTCAAGGGCGCGGGCGCCCAGGCCATCGGGGTCGACTCCGACCAGTACAACCAGCCCACCGTGGCCGAGTACAAGGACGTCATCATCAGCTCGATGCTCAAGCGCATCGACATGGCGGTCTACGACTACATCGCCGCCGTCGCGCGCAACGACCTGAGCACGGTGCCGAAGAAGTTCGACGTCGCCATCGACGGGGTCACCTACTCGACCTCGGGCGGCAAGATCGACGACCTCAAGCCCACGTTGGACGCCTACAAGGCCGCGATCGCCAACGGTCAGATCCAGGTCCCGGACAAGCCCTGATCCACGGCGGCCTCCGGCCTGAGCAGTGATGATGAAGGGCACCTCGCTCTCACCGCGCGTGCGTGCGAGGTGCCCTTCCTCGTCGCCACTCCCGGTTGGCGGTTTCGCGCCAAGACGGCCGGTCCTGGACCGAAACCGTCCATTGTTGAGCGTCCATCTGCTTCGCTGCCGGTGGAGACAAGCCCTGGAGCACCATGAACACCTCTGCCGAGCCGGAATCCGGTGACCCGCCGGCCGTCGAGCTGACCGGCATCACCAAGACCTTCCCCGGCGTCGTGGCCAATTCCGACGTCAACCTGACCGTTCGCGCTGGCGAGGTGCACGCGCTGTGCGGTGAGAACGGGGCGGGCAAGTCGACCCTGATGAAGATCCTCTACGGGATGCAGGCGCCGGATTCGGGAACCATCCGGGTGCGCGGCGACGAGATCGCCTTCCGCACCCCGGCCGAGGCCATCAAGGCCGGGATCGGCATGGTCCACCAGCACTTCATGCTGGCCGACAACCTGACGGTGCTGGAGAACGTCGTGCTCGGCGCGGAGAGCGAGCACGGCATCGGCGCCAAGGCGCGTCGCCGGGTGCGGGAGCTGGCGGAGCAGGCCGGTTTCGAGCTGCGGCTGGACGTGCTGGTCGAGAGCCTCGGCGTCGCCGAGCGGCAGCGCATCGAGATCCTCAAGGTCCTCTACCGCGGCGCGCGGATCATCATCCTCGACGAGCCGACCGCGGTGCTGGTGCCGCAGGAGGTCGACGAGCTGTTCACGACCCTGCGCACCATGCGGGAGCGGGGTTTCACGTTCCTGTTCATCTCGCACAAGCTCGACGAGGTGCGCAGCATCGCCGACACGATCACGGTGCTGCGGCGCGGAACGACCGTCGGCAGCGTGGGCGCGTCCGAGGTGACCAGTCGCGCGCTGGCCGAGATGATGGTGGGCAGCGAGCTCCCGGTCCCCGAGCGCGGTCCGTCCACGGTGACCGATCGCGAAGTGCTCGCCGTGGAGGGACTTTCGGCCGTCGAGTCGCAGCGCCCGGTGCTCGACGAGATCGAGCTGTCCGTGCGCGCCGGTGAGGTCGTGGGCATCGCCGGTGTCGAGGGGAACGGCCAGACCGAGCTGGTCGAGGCCATCATGGGCATGCGCCAGATCGCGTCCGGTCGCATCAGGATGGGCGATCAGGACATCACCTCGTTCGGCACGCTCGCCCGCCGCGAGGCCGGGATCGGGTACGTGCCGGAGGACCGGCACCGGCAGGGCCTGCTGCTGGACGAGTCGCTGTGGCATAACCGGATCCTCGGGCACCAGACGCGGCGACCGGTCGCCCGCGGCCGGTGGCTGGACCGGCAGGGTGCCAAGGACGACACCCGCCGCATCGTCGAGCAGTTCGACGTGCGCACCCCGGGCATCGAGGTGGACGCCGCCGCGCTGTCCGGCGGGAACCAGCAGAAGCTCATCATCGGCCGGGAGCTCTCCGGGCAACCGCGGCTGCTCATCGCCGCGCACCCCACGCGCGGCGTGGACGTCGGCGCGCAGTCGGGCATCTGGGAGCACCTGCGCACCGCCAGGGCCGAGGGCCTCGCGGTGCTGCTGATCTCGGCCGATCTCGACGAACTCATCGGTCTCTCCGACACGATCCGGGTCATGTTCCGGGGGCGCCTGGTCGCCACCGCCGACCCGCGCTCGGTGACGCCGGAGCAGCTGGGCGCTGCCATGACGGGAACCCAGGAGGCGGTGTGAGGCACACTTTTCGGCTTTCTCGCGGCGCCGACCGGGGGTGCGGGGTGTCCCCGCATGGCACAGGAGGCGGTGTGAGGCCCACTTTTCGTCCTTCTCGCGGCGCCGACCGGGGCGCGGGGCGTCCCCGACGAGCACAGGAGGCGGTGTGAACAGCTGGCGGACGCGGTTGACGCCGCCGTTCTTGGCGATCGTGTTCTCCGCGGTGCTCTGCAGCGCGGTGCTGCTGGTCTCCGGAGCCGATCCGCTCGCGACGCTGGCGGAGATGATCGCGCAGGTCGGTCGCGGGACGACCGCCGTGGACATCATCAACACGGCGGGCGCGTACTACCTGGTGGCGATCGCGGCTGCGATCGGTTTCCAGATGAACCTGCTCAACATCGGCATCGAGGGCCAGTGCCGGCTCGCGGCGTGCGTCGCCGCGATCGTCGCCGGATCGGTGAGCCTCCCGTTCGGGCTGCACGCCGCGCTCGTCGTGGTGGTCGGCGCGGTCACCGGGGCCGTGTGGTGCGGGATCGCGGCGGTGCTCAAGGTCTACCGCGGGGTGTCCGAGGTGATCTCCACGATCATGCTCAACACCCTGTCGATCGGCGTGATCGCTTTCCTGGTGCGGGTGTTCGGCGAGATGCGCGGCAACAGCCAGGGCACGGCCATCATCCCGGACAGCGGCACGGTGCCGGGCCTCTCGCTCGGCGGTGCGGGAACGGTGTTCGGACTCGTCCTGCTGGCCGTGCTGGTCGGCATCGGCTACGCGCTGCTGATGGATCGGACCCGATACGGTTTCGAGCTGCGCGCTTCCGGGCTCTCGCCCACGGCCGCCCGCGCGGGCGGCGTCAACTCCAAGCGCATGATCCTGTCCGCGATGCTCATCTCCGGAGCGATCGCGGGCCTGGCCGGGCTGCCGGAGATCCTCGGCCGCGACCACACCTTCACCGTCAACTTCCCGACCGGCTACGGCTTCGCCGGCCTGGCGATCGCACTGCTGGGCCGCAACCACCCGCTCGGCGTTGCCTTCGGCGCCCTGCTGTGGTCGTTCCTGGACAAGAGTTCGCTGACGCTGGACAACATCGGAGTCCCGAAGGAGATCGTGACCATCCTGCAGGGAACCATCGTGCTGTCGGTGGTGGTCGCCTACGAGCTGGTGCGCCGCCGCGAACTGGCCGCCGAGCAGCGCAGGGTCGGCAAGGTCCTGGAGACCGCCGAACCGGTCGCCGCGAGCGGAGGTGAGCGGGCATGACCGCCGCGCTTCAGGAGAAGGTCCCGGCCGCCCGCGGCGGCGGGACGAAGATGCCGGGCTGGGCCCGGGTGCTGCTGTGGGTCGCGGTCGGGTTCGTCGCGCTGTCGATCACCTCGTACCAGACCGGGGTACCGCAGCTGACCGGCTCGGGCACGGTGCAGGCCGCCGTGCGACTGGGCATCCCGATCCTGCTGGCCGCGCTCGGCGGTCTGTGGGCGGAACGAGCCGGCGTGATCAACATCGGGCTCGAAGGCATGATGATCATGGGCACCTGGGGTGGCGCCTGGGCCGGGTACCAGTGGGGTCCGCTCGCCGGACTCGTCGCCGCGGCGCTGTTCGGCGGGCTCGGCGGGCTGCTGCACGCGATCGCGACGGTGTCCTTCGGCGTCAACCACATCGTCTCCGGTGTGGCGATCAACCTGCTCGGAGCGGGTGCGGCGAAGTACCTCTCGACGCTGCTCTTCGAGCCGGTCTCGCAGAACCCCCGGCAGTCGCCGCCGGTGCCGAAGTTCGACACCTACTCGATGCAGCCGCTGGCCACCTGGCTTCAGCAGCTGGAGGACATGCAGCGGGCCGTGATCTCCGACATCGCGGGCATCCTCGGAGGTCTCGTCTCCGGCGTCTCGCCGCTGACGATGCTGGCCTACCTGCTGGTCCCGGCGAGCTACCTGGTGCTGTGGCGCTCGCCGTTCGGGCTGCGGCTGCGGTCCTGCGGCGAGAACCCGGTCGCCGCCGAATCCCTCGGCGTGAACGTCTACCGGTACAAGTACCTCGCCGTGATCATCTCGGGCGCGCTGGCGGGCATCGGTGGTGCGGCGCTGATCCTCAACCCGGGTCAGGCCGGCTACCTGGAGGGCCAGACCAACAACCGCGGTTACATCGGCCTCGCCGCGATGATCTTCGGCAACTGGCGCCCGGGCGGTCTGCTCGGCGGTGCCGCGCTGTTCGGCTACTCCGACGGCCTGCAGCTGCGCAGCGGCGAGACCAGCGTGCACGCCCTGTTCTACGGTGCGACGCTGCTGCTCGTGGTGGTCGCGGCACTGCAGGTCTGGCGGCGCAGCTGGTTCGCCGCCGGGATCTCGCTGGTGGCGTCGGCGGCGATGTACTCGGTCTACTGGTTCACCGACGAGCTGCCCGAGGAGCTGACCGCCTACACGCCGCACCTGGTCACGCTGGTCGTGCTGGGCGTGGCAGCGCAGCAGCTCCGACCACCGGAAGCCAACGGCCTGCAATACCGGAGAGGTGCCGACCAGTGACGGAGCCCGACTGGGACTCGTTGCGCGCCAAGGCGGTCGAGGCCGCCGCGCTGGCCTACTGCCCCTACTCCGGGCTGCAGGTCGGCGCGGCGGCGCTGTGCGACGACGGGCGCGTGGTGACCGGCTGCAACGTCGAGAACGGTTCGTACGGCGTGACGTTGTGTGCGGAGTGCACGATGGCGGGGCAGTTGCGGTTGACCGGCGGTGGCCGCTTCGTCGCCGTCGCCTGCCGCAGCGGTACCGGGGACCTGCTCATGCCCTGCGGTCGCTGCCGCCAGCTGCTGCACGAGCTCGGAGGGCCGGACTGCCTGGTCGACACCCCGCACGGCCCGCTCCCGATGACCCAGGTCCTCCCCGACGCCTTCCAGCTCTAGGAGCTGTTGAGGAGTGGTTCTGCGCATGCCGCATTACCCCAGGGGTGGGGGGAAGTTTTCATGAAAACTTCCCCCCACACCCACACGACGGTGTCTCCCGGCGCGCTCGCGCCGAGGCGTTCAGATTCCCCGCCTGTCAGGCGTGTTCAGGGGGTCGGAGGTCGGGTGAAGATGACCAGTGGTGATGTGAGGAGGCGACATGCATTCCGCGGTTGAGGTGATCCGGGCCAAGCGCGACGGGCTGCGGCTCAGCGATGAGCAGATCGACTGGGTCATCGACGCCTACACCCGAGGTGATGTCGCGGACGAGCAGATGTCCGCGCTGGCCATGGCGGTGCTGCTGCGCGGCATGACCCGGGAGGAGACCGCCCGGTGGACCGCCGCGATGGTGGCCTCCGGTGAGACCCTCGCGCTCGGCGGTGTCGGCAGGCCCACTGTGGACAAGCACTCCACCGGCGGTGTCGGCGACAAGATCACGTTGCCGCTCACGCCGCTGGTCGCCGCGTGCGGCGCGGCGGTGCCGCAGCTCTCGGGCAGGGGACTGGGCCACACCGGTGGCACGCTGGACAAGCTGGAGTCGATCCCCGGCTGGCGGGCGAACCTCTCGGCCGACGAGATCCGGGACCGGCTGCGCGACGTCGGCGGGGTGGTCTGCGCGGCGACCGAGGGCCTGGCCCCCGCTGATCGCAAGCTCTACGCGCTGCGCGACGTCACCGGCACGGTGGAGTCCGTGCCGCTGATCGCCAGCTCGATCATGAGCAAGAAGATCGCCGAAGGCGTGGAGTCGCTGGTCCTCGACGTCAAGTGCGGCTCGGGCGCTTTCATGAAGGACCTGGACCAGGCGAGGGAGCTGGCCACCGCCCTGGTGGGCATCGGGGACGCCAACGGGCTGCGCATCAGCGCGCTGATCACCGACATGTCGGCGCCGCTCGGCCGTGCGGCGGGCAACGCTCTGGAGGTCGCCGAGAGCGTCGAGGTGCTGCGCGGTGGTGGGCCGCCGGACGTCGTGGAGCTGACCGTGGCTCTGGCCCGAGAGATGCTGGACCGCGCGGGAGTGTCCGATGTGGACCCCGCCGAGGTGCTGGCCGATGGCCGCGCCTACGACGTCTGGTGCCGGATGATCTCCGCCCAGGGCGGGGATCCCGAAGCCGAGCTGCCGCAGGCCGCACACGTCGAGACGGTCACCGCACCCGCGTCAGGCGCGCTCACCCGGCTCGACGCCTACGCCGTCGGGCTCGCCGCGTGGCGGCTGGGAGCGGGCCGGGCCCGCAAGGAGGACTCGGTCGATCACGCGGCGGGCGTGCTGTGCCTGGTCAAACCCGGGGAGCGGGTGACCGAGGGGCAGCCGCTGCTGGAACTGCGCACCGACCGCCCCGACACCCTCGCCGGGGCTCGCGAAGCGCTCGCGGGTGCTTACGACATCAGCGGTGCCGACGTGGAGCCGACACCGCTGATTCTCGACAAGGTCACCGCTGACCGATGAGATCCCGCTCCCCGCACCGCGATGCGGGGAGCGGAACGCTCGTCAGGCGCTTTCGGCGGTGAAGTCCTCGTCCCCGCCTTCGATCGCCTTGTTCTCGCCGTTGTTGTCCCGCTTGGCGCTCTTCGAGCGGCCGCGGCGCTGCTGACGGGGCAGCGTGGTGGGCGGCGGCGGGCTGGACTGCGCGCTGCCGCCGAGGATGAGCTCGGCGAAGGTGGCCATGGCCTCGTCCAGCTGGCCGGCGTGCCGCTGCTCGCTCTCCTCGTTGGCCTCGCGGACCAGGGAGTTGAGCTTGTCGGCGTCGGGACGCTGGGACAGCGTGCCGGACAGCTGCGAGAGGTTCTGGGACAGCGTGCCGCCCAGCTCGCCGAGACCGGACTTGACGCCCTCCTCGACGTTGTCCAACCGGGTGCTGACGCCCTGCTCGACGCTGTCGATGCGGGTGTTGACGTTGTCCTCGACCTGGGTGAGCCGGCCGGAGACCTGGTCCAGCCGGTCGGTCAGCGCCTCGAGGCGTCCGGCCAGGTCGTTGAGCTTGTCGGTCGGGTCCACGGCCGGGCGCTCGGCGAGGTGGTCCAGCTTGGCGTCCAGCTGGTCGCGGGAGCCGGAAACGGCGTCCGCGAGCTCCTTCTGGGACGCGGCGAGCTCCTTCTGGGCCTCGTTGAGGTCCTTCTGGGTGCTGCCCGCGGACTCGGTGACCGCGCGCTGCAGCGCCTCGCGGGTTCCGTCGAGGTGCTCGTGCACGCCCTCGTCGATCTCGGCGAACCGGCCGCGCAGGCTGGTCTCCAGCGAGTCGACGCGGTCGCGCATCGGGTCGTTGACCGACGCGGGAAGGGCTTCGAGGCGGTTGTCCTGCTTGTCCAGGTGCGCGCCGAGCTCGTCCATGCGGCTGTGGATGTGGCCGAGCTTGTCCTCCAGGCCGTCCATGCGGCCGGACACGCCGTCCATCCGCCCGGCGACGCCGTCGAGACGGCCGTCGAGCTGGGCGAAGGGCTTGGCGAGCTTGTCCACCACGGCCTCGACGGCACCCTTGAGGTCCAGCAGTGCACCGTCGTGCGCTTCCAGCTTGGACAGCGCCTCGTCGAGCCGCTCGGCGAGCACGCTGACCTCGGTGCGGTCGGGCAGCTCGGACAGGCGCTTGCGCACGGAGCCCAGGGACTCCAGCGGGGAGAGCCGGGCATGGATTTCGTCGAGTGCGTCGAAAATCTGCTGCTGTTCGCTTTCGCGGATCTCAGCCGCACGCGTGAGCATGTTGCGCATGCGGTCGAACGACATGTTCTCGGTCACGGCTAGAGGCGTCCTTCGTCGAGGGGGGTGAGGACCTCAGAAGCGTAGCCACTCTCTTCTCGCGCCCATAGCCGCCCCCCGTTACATTCCGCGACATTGATCGGCCATTTGGGTCTGATTGGCGGTGTGCTATTGGGCTGTTCGCATCAGTGGACCGGAACTGAATGCTCCAAGAAACGTGATTGCCTCCATACGGGTGAGTTTTTTCGCGGAGCCCCTTCGGCCAATGGGTTGTGAACCCCGAACGGCGCAGTGGTGGATAGCCGTTGAACTGCGCTGAAGTCGTTGGGTGATCATGCGGTGGCACTGTGTGAGTCACCCCAACGCTGCGGGTAACGTAGTCGCATGTCGACACCGGTGAACCTGGAAAACATCCGGCAGGCGCCGAAGGTGCTGCTGCACGATCACCTCGACGGCGGGCTGCGTCCGCAGACCGTCCTCGATCTCGCCCACGAAGGCGGGTATTCCGGCTTGCCGCACGACAACGCCGATGACCTCGCGCGGTGGTTCGTGATGGCAGCGGACTCGGGCTCGTTGGAGCGCTACCTGGAGACCTTCGCGCACACAGTGGGGGTCATGCAGACCGCCGAAGCGCTGTCGCGGGTAGCGGCCGAAGCAGCTGAAGACCTCGCCGACGACGGCGTCGTCTACGCGGAAGTCCGGTACGCGCCGGAACTGTTCCAGGAACAGGGCTTGACCCTGGACGAAATCGTGCAAGCGGTGCAGGACGGTTTCCGCGAAGGAGAGCGCCGCGCCGAGGCCGCGGGCAAGAGAATCCGAATCGGGACGTTGCTGTGCGCGATGCGGCAGAACGCGCGATCCACCGAAATCGCCAACCTTGCGATTCGGTATCGGGACGCGCAGGTCGTGGGCTTCGACATCGCGGGCCCGGAAGCGGGATTCCCGCCCACCCGCAACCTCGACGCCTTCGAATACCTGCGGCAGCAGAACGCGCATTTCACCATTCACGCCGGTGAGGCGTTCGGATTGCCCTCGATCTGGGAGGCGATCCAGCACTGCGGCGCGGAACGGCTCGGGCACGGAGTGCGCATCGTCGACGACATCAAGGTCGATGACGACGGCACCGCGCACCTGGGACGACTGGCCTCCTACGTGCGGGATCGCCGGATCCCGCTGGAGATGTGCCCGTCGTCGAACCTGCAGACCGGCGCGGCGCCGTCGATCGCCGAGCACCCCATCGGCCTGCTGGCCAGGATGCGCTTCCGGGTCACCATCAACACCGACAACCGGCTGATGAGCCATTGCTCGATGTCCAGCGAATTCGCCGCGCTCCACGAGGCCTTCGGCTACGGCTGGGAGGACTTCCAGTGGTTCACGGTGAACGCGATGAAGTCGTCGTTCCTCGGGTTCGACGAGCGGCTGGAGATCATCAACGAGCAGATCAAACCGAAGTATTCGGACATGTTGGCCTGACCGGCGCGCTGCGGGCACTAGGCTGCGGACCTCCGGCGGCACACCGCCGTGTCGCCGGAGAGCCCGCAGCTGCTCGCCGTTGCGGGGCCTGGAGGCGCAGGTGAGTAGGGGCAGCGAACCCACGTTGATCGCATCGGTCCAGCGGGCCCTGCGGTTGCTGGAGGTCGTCGGCGAACATCCTGGCGGGGTCACGGCGAAATCCCTCGCCCGCAGCACCGGGTTGGCGCTGCCGACGACGTACCACCTGCTGCGCACCCTCGTCCACGAGGGATATCTGGCCAAGCTGGACGACGGCGCGTTCATCGTCGGCGGGCAGGTGACCGGGTTGCACGACGCCGCGCTGGTGCAGCAGGTGCGCGGCAGGATCCGCGGCCTCATGGTCGAGCTCCGCGAAGATCTCAGGGCCGCGATCTACCTGGCCCGCTACCACGACGGCGAGGTGCAGGTCGACGAGATCGTCGACAGCCCGCGCGCGCCGAGGGTCGACGCCTGGGTGGACTTCCGGGAGGCCGCGCACGCCACCGCGGTCGGCAAGTGCCTGCTGTCCGGGCTGAGCGAGGACGAGCGCGCGGACCACTTCCACCGGTACCCGCCGGAGAACCTCACGCCGCGCACCATCACCGGGTTGCGCGAGCTGGTGGAGCGTCCCGAGCAGTCGCTGGTCACCGACACCGAGGAGTACTCGCTGGGCACGGCGTGCCTGGCGGCCCGCGTGCTGGGCCCGGGTTCGCCGGTCACGCTCGCGATCTCGTTCCCCGCCCGCAGGCTCGCCACCACCGGCCAGTACGTCCTGCCGTTGCGCTCGGCGGCCGGTGAGATCTCCCGGGTCCTGGCGCTGGCCGGCGGGCGGGCGGCCTGGACCTGACGCCGCGCTCGATCACCATCTGAAAAGCCGCGCCTTGTCAACCCCTCCGGCTCGTCGGATGATCTTCGCAAGCGGCCAGTGAGGGGTACCCGATGCCACCGGGCGACGAGCGGATGTTGCTGCGCGACGTCCGAGCCGGTTCGACGATCGCGTTCGCGGAGCTCTACGCCCTGCACAGAACCGCGGCCCGCACCACGGCCCTGCAAGTCGCGGTGGTCCCGTCGGACGCCGACGACCTCGTCTCCGAGGCATTCACCAAGATCCTCGACGTGCTGCGCAGGGGCGGCGGTCCGGATCGGGCGTTCCGCGCCTACCTCCTCACCACGATCCGCAACCTCGCGACGGCGTCGAACGCCAAGTCCCGCCGCACGTTCCTCACCGCGGACCTGGAGGAGTTCTGCGCGCCGCAGGACCCGGTGTCCTGCACCGATCCCGCCGACGGCGAGCTCGAACGGGCCCGGGTGAGCGAGGCGTTCGCCCGGCTCCCGAAGCGCTGGCGGCAGGTCCTGTGGTCGGTCGAGGTGGAGAACCAGACCCCGTCGGAGCTGAGCCGCCGCTTCAACCTGAGCCGCAACAGCGCGGCGGCGCTGGTCTACCGGGCGAGGAAGGGGCTGCGGCAGGCCTACGAGCGGAACCTGCGCACCAGAAAGCTCACCACTCTCGCGTGAGCGCGGAATTTCGTTGCTTGGCGGTGCGGGTGGCGGAACCGCACACGCCGTCTGGACTCCGTGCGCCACTCCTGATGTCTTCCGCTTACCCCGGGGTGGACATCGGCGTCGCGGCGTACTCGCCAGACAGCGTGTGAGAACCCGCGGCGGTGCCAGCTGAGTCCCACACCTGAAACAACGGCACCCGCCGCACTGGATGCGACTCCACGAACCCCGCGCGCGCCTGGTCAGTGCTTGCGGAAGCGGTCTTCGAGTTGGGACACGAGGGTGCGCCAGGCCTCGACCTCGGCGTCGAACGGTGCGCTCGGGGGCATCCGGTTCGGGCTCGGGCGCAGGATGAACGACACGAGCCAGCCCAGCCGTTCCGAGGACTGCAGGGCCTTCTCGGCGCTGTCGTCGCCCGACCAGGCCGCCGCGTCCAGCAGCAGCTCCTCGGCGAGGTCCAGCTGCGTGGAGTCCACTTCGGACGGACCTTCGGCGAGGTCGGTGTCCAGGCCGTTGAGCACGTAGGTGTTGTCGGATTCGACCTCCACCTCGAGCTCACCTCCGACGGCCGCGTCGCGCAGCTGCTGCCAGGTGGCGACCCGGGCCAGGTCGGTGTTCTCGACGGCTTCGTCGTCGGCGAGGAACCTGGCCAGCGCGCGCGACGAGGGGAACACGTCGATCTTGCCGTCGCTGCCGAGGAAGACCGGGTCGTCGCCGAGGTAGCAGCGCAGCGTGTAGAGCTCGCTGTCGCTGGTGATGATCTGGATCGGGTCGATGCCGATCTCGCCCCAGAAGCCGGGTTCGACCTCGTCGATCTCGTCCACGTCGTCGGAGGGCGCGGAGCGGGTGCTCTCCTCGTCGGAGTCGGTCTCGGTGGCCTCGGCGAGCTCGGTCTCGGCGGTGGCGACCGCGTCCGCGGGCACGTCCGGAGTGCTCACGACGCCGTCGACGGCGTCGAGCACCTCGTCCCAGCGCTCCACCACGACCTTGCACAGCTCGTTCCAGCGCTTCTGGCCGTCGCGGCCGTTGAAGGCCAGCATCCCCTGGTTGAGCAGGGAGAAGCCGTCCGCGGCGTCGAGGACCTCGTCGACGGCGTCGAGCTCGCACACCTCGGCCAGCGACCGGGTGATCTCGACGATCTCGGCGAGCTCGGCGACGGTCCACGTGTCCAGCGGCTCCGCGACGAGCTCCGGGACGCCGACCAGGTCGAACTGGTGGTTCTCGTCCGGGCTGAGCTCGACGGCCGACAGCGCGGGCACCACGTGCCACGCCGGGTGGTCGTCGAGATCGTGCTCCCGTGCTGTGCGCACGAACGCGGCGAGCCGCGCGGGATCGGGGAATCCGTAGAGGTCGTCCCCGTATCCGAGGAACGCTTCCCACTCTTCCCCATCTTCGCGCCAGTGCGGTGCCCACAGGGTGACGACGTCTCCCTGCGGCAGCCCGAGCTCGATGGGGACGATGTCCTGCGCCATCTCTCTACCTCCGGTCACCGGAACCAGACCCCGCGGGAGCCTACGGGTTGGCCGTGGACGGCTTGTGCCCTGGTCCGGTGTCACCGTAGCTGGTTCGATCATTGCAACGGTCGACGGAACAGTTGGTAACGATCATTCGTCGGTGCGGGGACTTCGGGGCAATCGGGGTCCCCTGTTCGGCCCAGCGCGCTCACCGCTCGTCGGCGAAGTCCCCATTGGCGGTACCGTCCGGGTGCGCCGCAGGCGACCATGATCGGAATGTATGTCACGGAGCTGTGGACTCAGATCGCGCAATGGCTCGAACGACATGCGCCGGTCACCGCAGCCGCCCTTCGTCCTCCCGCCCGGGAGCCGGATTTCACCGAGTTGGAGGCCGAGTTCTCCGTCGAGCTCCCGGGTGATCTGCGCGAGCTGTGGCTCCGCTGCGGTGGGACCGATGGCGAGTTGGCGGACGTGCTCCCGCCCTTCTACACGCCCTACGGCGCCGAGCAGGCGTTGTCGGCGTGGCGCGATCACCGCAAGACCTGGACGGCGCAGTGGGAACGGCCGGCCTGCGACTACTACGCGGGTTCGCCGGGGTCCAGCTTCCACCCGTCGTGGATCCCGATCGCGGGCGACGGTTTCGCCGACGAGCTGGTGGTCGACCTGCGTCCGGGGCCGCTGCGCGGATGCGTCCTGGAGTGGGAGCAGGAGCACGCGCAGGTGCTGCGACCGGAGTGGCAGGGCATCGCGGCGATGCTCGCCGACGTCCACCGCTCGTTGGTCGAAGGCGCGCCCGCCGGGCACAGCTACCCGACGGTGACCGAGGACGGCCGCCTGGACTGGCAGATCCGCTGATCAGATCCCCATCGGAGTTCCGGTGGGGATCTTTTCTGACCTACTAGTTGGCGTCGCACACTAGTCGGTGTTACGTTCTAGGCATGGCGGAACGGACGACGACCAGGCAGACGCAATGGCTGCGCGGGGTGCTCGACCTCGCGGTGCTGGCGCTGCTGGCCGAGGGCGGAGAGGGCTACGGCTACACGCTGCTGCAGCGGTTGGCCGAAGCCGGACTGCCGGACATGAAGGCCGGGACGCTCTACCCGCTGCTCAACCGGCTGGCCGCGGACGGCCTGCTGCAGGCGGAGTGGCGGGCGGGCGAAGGAGGCCCGGGTCGGAAGTTCTTCTCTCTGACCGATCAGGGCCGCGCCGCGCTGGTGGAGATGGGACCGAAGTGGGTCGAGTTCGCCCGGAACTCGATCACCGTTGTGGAACGAGGGGTGCAAGCATGATGACGCTGGACAAGTACACCGATGACCTGCACAAGGCACTGCGCTTTCACGAGATCTCCGGCGAGCGCACGGGTGAGGTGCTCGCCGAGGTCGAGGCGCACGTGGCCGAGACCGGGGAGGACCCGGTGGACGCGTTCGGGAAGCCGCGCGACTACGCGCGGCAGGTCGCCGCGCAGCTCGACCCGTCCACCGGCAAGCGCTCGACCGGCGGCATCGTGGTTTCCTTCATCGCCATCGCGACCCTGGCCCTGTTCGGCCAGACCTTCTTCGGCGACGGGATCGCGCTCGACGAGGCCGGTGTGGGCTACACGCTGCGCGACGTCGTGGCGATGCCGCTGCTGCTGGTCGCGGTCATCGCAGTGGCCCTGCTGGTCTACCTCGCGCGCACGGCTTCGGAGAACAACAAGCTCTACGGCGGCGGGGCCGTTCTGGTGCTGATCGCGGGCCTGGGCGCCCAGGTGCTCTGCAACAAGAACCTCGATGACGCAACGCCGGTCATCACCGCGCCGAGCTGGCTGATCCTCACCCTCGGCGTCGTCTTCCTCATCGGCATGTTCGCGATGCTCGCGCAGTCCATCCGGCGAGGCCGGGTCCGGTACCCGAAGAAGCACTGACACGGCCCGGGGGGCGGAGGTCTCTACTGAGGCCGCTCACGTCCCCACGGGGTGCCAGACGGTCTTGATCTCGGTGAAGGCGCGCAGGCGCTGCAGGTCGGGTTCGCCGGTCCAGTCGGGTTCGCTCCGGACCGGCAGCACCCGCTTGACGGTGTCGGCCGCCGAGCGCGCCAGCTCGCCGCGCAGCTGCTCCGGAGCTCCGGTCGGGTCCAGCGCGTTGACGTCGGCGTGCGAAGCCAGCCACGGGCCGAGCTCGGCGGCGAGCCCGCTCACGATGTTGACCACGCCGCCGGGGACGTCGGAGGTGGCCAGCACCTCGGCGAAGGTGATCGCGGGCAGCGGTCGCTCACCGGAAGCGACGACCACGCAGGTGTTGCCCGCGGCGATCACCGGGGCCACCACGCTGACCAGTCCGAGCAGCGACGACTCCTGCGGCGCGAGCACTCCCACGACACCGGTAGGTTCGGGCGTGCTGAACGAGAAGTACGGCCCCGCGACCGGGTTGGACGCCCCGAGCACCATCGCGATCTTGTCGGTCCAGCCCGCGTACCAGACGACCCGATCGATCGCGGTGTCCACAGCGGACAGTGCTTCCTCCCGCGAGACGCCCTCGGCGGCGGAGACCTCGGCGGCGAACTGCTCGCGCCTCCCCTCCATCATCTCGGCGATGCGGAACAGCACCTGCCCCCGGTTGTAGGCGGTGGCACCGGACCAGCCGCCGAACGCCTTGCGCGCAGCGGCGACGGCGTCGCGCACGTCCTTGCGGGAGGCGTGCGCGACGTTGGCCAGGAACTCCCCGTCCGCACCGCTCACGGCGAACACCCGTCCCGATTCGGAGCGCGGGAACGCGCCACCGATGTAGAGCTTGCAGGTCTTGGCGACGGCCACCCGGCCGGGAACGTCAGACATCGAGGTACGCCTCCAAACCAGCCCGGCCGCCCTCTCGGCCGAACCCGGATTCCCGGTAACCGCCGAAGGGCGCGGTCGGGTCGAACCGGTTGAACGTGTTCGCCCACACCACCCCGGCGCGGAGCTTCTGAGCCGCCCACAGGATCCGCGAGCCCTTCTCGCTCCAGACCCCCGCCGACAGCCCGTACGGGGTGTTGTTGGCCTTGGCGATCGCCTCGTCCGGAGTCCGGAACGTCAGCACCGACAGGACCGGGCCGAAGATCTCCTCGCGGGCTATCCGCATCGACTGGTGCACCTCGGAGAACACCGTCGGCGCGAAGAAGAAGCCGCGTTCGGGCAGCTCGCACGGGCTGCTCCAGCGCTCGGCTCCTTCGGCGGCAGCGCCGTCCGCCAGCTCGGTGATCTTCGTCAGCTGCTCGGCGGAGTTGATGGCGCCCACGTCGGTGTTCTTGTCGAGCGGGTCGCCCACGCGCAGCGTGCTGACCCTCGCGCGCAACTTCTCCAGCAGCTCCTCGGCCACGCTCTCCTGCACCAGCAGGCGAGAACCCGCGCAGCACACCTGGCCCTGGTTGAAGAAGATGCCGTTGACGATGCCCTCGACGGTCTGGTCCAGCGGAGCGTCGTCGAAGACGATGTTGGCGGCCTTGCCGCCCAGCTCCAGCGTCAGCTTCTTGCCCGACCCGGCGACCGTGCGCTGGATCTGCTTGCCGACCTCGGTCGAACCGGTGAAGGCCACCTTGTCCGCACCGGGATGACCCACCAGCGCGGCCCCGACATCGCCCGCGCCCGAAACGATGTTCACCACACCGGCGGGCAGTCCGGCCTGCGCGCAGATGTCGGCGAACACCAGGGCGCTCAGCGGCGTGGTCTCGGCGGGCTTGAGCACGACGGTGTTCCCGCAGGCCAGTGCGGGTGCGATCTTCCACGCCAGCATCAGCAGCGGGAAGTTCCACGGGATCACCTGAGCGGCAACGCCCAGCGACTTCGGGTTCGGCCCGAAGCCGGCGTAGTCGAGCTTGTCGGCCCAGCCCGCGTGGTGGAAGAAGTGCGCGGCGGCGGTGGGGACGTCGACGTCGCGGGCTTCCTTGATCGGCTTGCCGTTGTCGAGCGTCTCCAGCACCGCGAGCTCGCGGCTGCGCTCCTGGATCAGCCGCGCGATCCGGAACAGGTACTTCGCCCGCTCCTTGCCGGGCAGCTTCGACCACACCTCGTCGTACGCGCGGCGAGCGGCCGCGACCGCGCGGTCCACGTCGCCGGTGTCGGCGGAGGCCACCTCGGCGAGGATCTCCTCCGTCGCCGGGTTGATGGTCTTGATGGGCTGGCCGCCGCCGTCGACGAACTCACCGCCGACGAACATCCGGTAGTTCGGCTTGAGGTCGGCGAGCTCGCGCGATTCCAACGCGGGCGCGTACTCCCAAGGGCTGGTCATCCGTCCACCGCCACGTAGTCGGGGCCGCTGTAGTGGCCTTCGAGCTGGGTCCGCCGCTGCATCAGCAGATCGTTGAGCAGGCTCGACGCGCCGAACCGGAACAGGTCCGGGTCGAGCCATTCCGGCCCGGCGACCTCGTGCACCGCCACCAGGTAGCGCACCGCGTCCTTGGTGTTGCGGATGCCGCCTGCCGGTTTGACGCCGCGCAGCTCACCGGTGGTGTCCCGCCAGTCGCGCACGGCCTGCAGCATCAGGTGCGTGACGGGCAGCGTCGCGGCGGGGGAGACCTTGCCGGTGGAGGTCTTGATGAAGTCGCCCCCGGCCAGCAGCGCCAACCACGAGGCCCTGCGCACGTTGTCGTAGGTCGCGAGCTCACCGGTCTCCAGGATGACCTTCAGGTGCGCGTCGCCGCACGCGGCCTTGACGGCCTTGATCTCGTCGAAGACCTGCCCGTAGCGCCCGGCCAGGAACGCGCCCCGGTCGATGACCATGTCGATCTCGTCGGCGCCCGCCGACACCGCGTGCTCCACGTCGGCGAGCTTCACGGCCTGCGCGGCTCGCCCGGACGGGAACGAGGTGGCCACCGACGCCACGTGGACGCCGGATCCGGCGAGCTCGTCGACGGCGGTCGAGGCCAGGTCGGAGTACACGCACACCGCCGCGACCTGCGGAACACCGGCCTGACCGGGATCCGGTCGCATGGCCTTGGCGCACAGCGCCCGGACCTTGCCCTCGGTGTCGGCCCCTTCCAGCGTCGTCAGGTCGACCATGGAGATGGCGGTGTCGATGGCCCACGTCTTCGAGGCCTTCTTGATGCTGCGGGTCGCCAACCCCGCTGCCCGCTGCTCCAGTCCCACCTGGTCAACGCCGGGGAGACCGTGCAGGAAGCGGCGCAACGACCGGTCGTCCCGCACGGCGTCGTCAAGATCGAACGGCGTCCATGCCATACCCGCAGTCTAGGTCGGGAACGGCGCCACGCGTCCCCGGTGGAGCGATCACGCCAACAACGCGCAAGCCGCGCGAAAGAAACGCGGAGGAGTCTGCATTTCTCCTGATCAACGCGTCGAACGGAGAAATCATGAACGGACGTCGGCGAACCTCGCTGGCCGCGATCCTGGCGATACCCATCCTGCTGCCCGCGGTCGCTGTGGCGCAGCAGCAGCCGTCCGCGGACGATTTCGTCCTGGAGAAGCAGGAGGCGGCCGGGACCCCGGCTCCGGTCGAGGAACTGGAACGGGCACTTCCTCGGCAAGGCGTTCAGGACCTCCTCGCCGAGGGAAACCGGCGAGCCGAACCCGGTTGCGAGCCCACCAACCCGGAGATGTCTGAGACGCCCTCGCGCAGCTACTGCTTCGCAGAAGGGGACAACGACACCTACGACTGGTATCCGCAGGGGATCACCACCGTCAGTGACGCCCAGCGGGATGAACTCTGGGGAAGCAAGCAGGCCATCCTCGTCAGCTGGTACGACAAAGCGAAGGGCGATGGCAATCCCGGTGACGAGGGCATCGAGAAGGGCGCGCGGGTCAGCTTTCTCGACCCGGAGACGAACCAATACCAGCACGTTCTGCTCGTCTACCCGTTCGAGGGGAAGAACGGCGCCTCGTACGAGGCCGTGACGAACCCGCAGAAGAACTCGCCGGATCATCCGCCCAAGAGCACCCACGCCGGAGGCATCGTCTGGTACGGGAACTACCTCTACATGGCCGACACGCATCGCGGCATCAGGGTCTTCGACATGCGGCACATCCTCGATCTCAAGGCCGCCGGCGATGAGGGGGACATCTCCGACGAGCGCAAGGTCGGTTTCGACGGGGACAAGTACTACGGGTACGGCTACCGGTACGTGCTTCCGCAGGTCGCGACGTGGCAGCAACCGGGGTTCGACGCCGAGGACCCAGAGGGTGGCTGCGCGGCGGACGCCCCGCCGGTGTATTCCTACCTCTCGCTGGACCGCAGCACGGTTCCGGACCGCCTGATCAGCGGCGAGTTCTGCGGCAAGGGCAAATACTCCGGGCGTGTCGCGACCTGGTCGATGAACGGCGAGAACGGCACGCCTGCAGCTGACGGCCGGACGTGGCGAGCGGACGAAGTACACGAGTTGCCGAAGGATCTCGTACCGGGCGATCCGGAGGAGGGGACCAAGGAAAAGGATGCCGGTCTGGTCCAGGGTGTGACCGCGTACGGAGACAAGTGGTTCATCAGTCGGCTCAGCGGCGGCGGCAGGCATTCCAACGGGCACCTGATCACCATGTCCGTCCGGGACGGCGAGATGGTCAACGAGGGGTGCCGCAAGGTCGCGGCGGGCGTCCAGAACCTCTCCTACTGGAGAGGGCGGGATGAGCTCTGGTCCCTGGCCGAACACCCGGATGACGGCGATACCGAGCAGAAGGAGCGTCGAGTCCTCTACGCACTGCCACCGGTTCCCGAAGGCGACCAGACGAGCTGCCACAACTGATCATGAACGGACGTGCGGGCAACGTCCCCGACCTGGTGGACGAATACGAGAACTGCGGCAATCGTCGTTGCGATTGCCGCAGTTCTCTCAGGGCGCTCACCGGAGGTGGCTGTTCTCCGGTGAGCCGTCGGTGAGCGCGTGTGGAGAAGTCCAGCGCAAGCTGTCGATCGGGTGGAAGTCGTTCGTTCTCACGTCGCCCGGTACGACTAGTTCAGGCCCTTGTCACACAAATCGACGATGCGCGGGCCGCCCGCGTTGGCTTTGCTGAACAGGTCGCGGTCTTGAGCCGCGCGACCCGCGTGGGGGCAGGCGGGTTTTTCCAGGGCGGCGCGTTCTGCTGCCGCTCGTTGGGTACTTGGGAGGCCGAATGCCCGAGGACGCCGCTGTCACGCCCATCCCACGTGCTCGGGAGGGCGCACCGGAGCCATCGCTGGGGGCGGATCCGAGCTCGGACGAACTCGTCCAGCACCTGGTTCGAGCCCTGGTCCGCCGCGTTGCCGAGATCACCGGGCAGAGCCGGGTTCCGCGCCGCCCCCTGATGGACACCGCCGAACTGGGCGTGCGCTGCGTCCTGCTGCCGATCACACCGCCGGTCGCCGAGCTGCTGAGCCCCCGCGAAGCCGAAATCGCCCGCATGGTCGGCCTCGGCTACACCAACCGAGCGATCGCCACGGTCCTCGACATCAGCCTCTACACGGTGTCCGCGCACATGCGCAGGATCTTCACCAAGCTCGACGTCGGCTCCAGAGCGGCCATGGTCGCAGCCCTCTCCAACAACCCGGACCTCTACACCCAATGACCAGGCACAACCCCGGTTCCCCCCAACGGCGCGGCTTCACCCGAACGGGGCATTTCCCAGTTTTAGTCCAAACCGAGGACGCTTCGTGCCCGAAATGTCCGCTCAGTTATGACTAAAACTGGGAAATGCGGCGCAACTCCTACCCCGCGGCCCGAGGATCACGCCGCGATGGTGCCGAGCTCGGGGAGGTCGGTTCTCACCGCTGCTGGCGGAGGGTGGTGAGGAAGTCGTTCCAGCGGTCGCGGTCGAAGGCGAGGGTGCCGCCGGCGCGGTCCTTCGTGTCCCGGACACCGACGGCGTCAGCGGTCACGGCGACCTCGACGCAGGAGGCGTTGCTGGCGCTGCGAGTCGACTTCCGCCATTCGCCTGGGCTGAACTCCATACGGCGATACTAAAGGCGCGTCACAACGAATTGAAGCTCTCGCGGACCAGGGCCAGAGAATCCTCGCGGCTCAGCGCTGCTTTAGCGGCCTCGGAATGAGCCAGCGCATATTCGCGCACCGTCAGCTGGTCCGTGATCAGGCTCGTCGACGTGACCGTCTCCTGCCAGATCAGCGTGGGGAGCGTTCCGTTCGGGAAGGTCATGATGTGAAAGGCTGACCCGCCCATCGCGTGGTGCCCGGTCGCTTCGAACGGGACGACGAGCACTTCGAGGGTTTGGTGCAGCTCGTCGATGAGACGTGCCAGGTGTTCTAGCTGCCGTTTGAGGACCCCCGGACCGCCGATCTGCTGGCGTATCACGGCTTCGCTCATGACTGCGGTCATTCGCAGCGGGTCCCTTCCTCGGAGCCGTTGTTGTCGAACGAGCCGCGCTTCGGACCTCGGATCGACTTCTGCCAATCGCACGTTGGGGCTTCCGGATTCGATGACCGCGCGGGCGTACTCCTCGGTCTGAAGCAGTCCGTTGAACAACCCACTGTCGTAGGTGTGCGCGCTTTCTGCTCCGTGCTCGTATCCGAAGAAGCGCAGCAGCTCGTCGGGGAAGATCGCCGAGTAGCGAGTCCACCAGCCGCGATGACTGGCTTGTTCGCGGAGCTGGCGGAGCTCGTCAGCTTCGTCGCTGTCGAACTCGTAGACCTCGATCAGCTCGCCCAGCCTGTCGGGGGAGAGGTTCTTCTTGCCCTTCTCCACTTCCGAGAGGTATGCGCCGGTGATGCCGACGCGCTTGGCGGCACCAGTTCCGTTGAGTCCTACTGCTTCTCGCTGCTGTCTGATCCGCAGGCCTAGAGCCCAGTTCGCGACGGTCGGTGAGCTTGGAGCCACGGGAACTCCGCCTTTCCATGATCACACATCTGGGTGCACTGGCTAGCTAATTAGCCAGACCAACCTATAGGTTGATCTCAAGCGGTGACGATAGCAACACGCAGGGTCATCGCCTGTGGTGGTGCCGGTCGGTCTTCCTCCCCCGATTCCCGGCCGGCGCCCCGCTTCCGGAAACCACTGGGAGGCACCGTGCCCGAGTTCTTCAACGGTCAGCGGCTGGTCGCCTACTGGCGACCGCACGGGGGGCTCCGCCACGGCCTGCACCCCACGGAACCGCCGCATCCCGGCGAGGAGCGCGAAACCCTCTGCGGCGAGACGATCCCCATCGGCAAACCGACCGCGATCGACTGGCTCTCCCCGACCTGCGAAACCTGCTGGCTGGCGGCCACGACGACCCGAGACCGCCTCCAGACCCCGCCCAACCGCGACAACGCCTGAAGGTCACCCCTCGCAAGGACGCTCTTCGGCGAGCTCTTCGCGCACCAAGGCCCGTTCGGCGTCGGTGTAATCGCGGTCGCTGACCCCGCAGAGCTCCGCGAACCAGGACTGGGGCTCGCCGGGAATCGAGTCCGAGGGGCCGCCGAAGTGGCTCAGGAAGAGCCTGCCGTTCTCCACAGTCACATCACCTCCGCTGGAGGTGGTGGTGAACTCCGTGATGACCTTCCGCCCCCGCCAGTCGAGGACTTCCAGCTGAGCTGTGCCGTCGAGGAGCAGGTAGTCGCCGAAGAACCCGTACGCTCCCGCGGCGTCGATGGGAATGCTCTCCACCGGGCGGTTCTCGTCCAGGTCGACGACGACCGCGACCTTCGACGCGGTGACGGCCGCGTACCTCCCGGCCGGGTCGGTGGCAGGCGTCGCCTGTCCGACGGTGGGTCCGACTGCGATCGCCGGGCCGGAGGACCGCGTGCGGAGGTTCCACGTGGTGAGCGATTCGTCGCTTCGGACCAGCACCTCGTCCGGATGCCCGGGACGACCGACCACCGAGACCGAGCTCCAGTCCGTGTTCGGTCCCTTGCCGGGCAGGACGTTCAGCGGCGGACGGGTGATCCGCCAGGTTTCCGGGTCGAAGCCCGTGACCTGCCCCCGGTATTCGATCAGCACTTCGTCCCGTTTCGTGGAGACGAGGGAAGGCAGGTGCAGGTACCTGTTGAACTCATCGCCGAACCCCGGCGGGCCGGGTATGGGGATTTCCCGCAGGACTGACAGATCCGCCGCGTTCTGCACGCGCAACTTCCCGGGCAACATCGAGATGAGTTGCTCGCCGGTCGTGTCGAAGGCGAAAGACCCCTCGTCCTCGTAGCTGGGGACGTCCAAGCGCCCGACGAACCTCCGCTCCCCATCGAGAACGTGGGCTTGCTGGCTCTGGTTCGAGGCCACCAACCGGTTGCCGTCCGGGCTGGTCACCATCACGCTCTCGGGCTGCAGCCGCTCTTCAGAGGTCGTGCGCAGGTCGCTGATGTGGACGGAGCCTTCGCGCGATGTCAGCGCCGTGAGCGTGCCGCGCGGGCCGGTGACGACGCTCGTCCCCTCGCTCGAAGTGGTTCCGCTGAACCAGGTTCGCGCCGGGTCGGTCAGCCCACTGCGCTTTCCCGATGAGTCGACGACCTCGTGGACGGAGTCGGAGCTGCCGGAGCCTCGAATCAGCAGGTGGCGACCCGCGTTGTCGGTCTTGTGGCACTCTCCGGCAGTGCCCTGAGTCAACTCCCGGCCGGTCAGGGTGTCAGCGACCGTGTAGCTGCTGTCCGCGCAGCGGAACGAGGAGACCCCCGAATCAAGCAGGGACCAGCCGTTGCGGGCGCTGAGCTCGGCCCCCGTCCGGGTATCGCGGACGACTGTCCAGGGTTCATCCCCGGGTTGGCCCGGGGCGGAGCGATCTTCCTGGCTGACGATGTGATGACCGCCAGGGAGCGGGAATGCCGACCTGGTGATGCCGGACGGCTTCACGTAGCCGGTGGGGTGCCGCTGCCGCGCAGGGACGTTCCACAGCGTCGCGACCTCGGTCGTCTCCTCCGGCATCGTGAGCAGCCACTGGCCGTCGTGGCTGAAACTCGCGTAGTCGACACCGGAATCCGCCAGCACCATCGGCGGGTGGTGGCCGGTCAGGTCCCACAGCGTGAGTGCGCCGGACGTGTCCAGCTCGGCGAGCGATGCCCCGTCGGAGCTGAGCACGAGCCTGTTCTCGCGGTTCACCTGGAGCGGTTCCGAGCGCGGTCGCGGTCCCGCCGGATCCCGGATCACCCGCACCGGGTCGGTCGGGTCGGTGGCAACGGTGATCGCGGTCCGGCCGTCGGCGCTGACCTGCAGGGAATCGTAGGGACTGAGAACACCCGTGAGCTCCGGCGACAGCACTCGGTCCACGCCGCGGTGGAAGAGCCGCTGCCGCAGGAGCGCACCGATCGCGGCCGGGCTGTCCGGATCTGTCTTGTAGGCGGCGAGCGCGAGTTGCAGCGCGGTGGCGCTGTTGCCCTCCGCCGCGCTGGTGGACTCCTCGGCCAGGGTGGTGGCGTCGGCTTCGCGGAGCCGTTGGTCGAGCTGGGCGTTGCTCCTGGTGGTGATCACCACCAGGACCGCTGCGACCAGTGCCAGGACGCTGACCACCGCCGTGATGTTGCGCCAGCGTCGGCGGTCCCGGGTCTGGGCGGCGGTGCTGCGGCGGACGAACTGGCGCTGGGCCTCGGGGATGTCGTCGGGGCGCGCGGCGAGCCAGGACTCGGCCTCGGCCAGCGGGGCGTCGCGGAGGACTCCGCCGGAATCGTGCAGGTCGGTGAGTTTCGCGCGCCAGGACAGGAAGTCCGCGTCCTCGGTGAGCCAGTCGCGCAGCCTCGGCCAGTGGTCGATGAGGGCCTGGTGCGTGAGGTTGACGCGCTGGTCCTCGATGACGACCAGCCGTTTCGCCGCGAGCTGGTGGGCGGTGTTGCGCGAGGACGCGTCGAGATCGCCGAGCTCGGCGCTGCGGCGGGCGTGGCCGCCTTCGCCGTCCGGGCGGGTCAGCAGGGTGAGCAGGCTTCTCGCCCGGTCGTTGTCCAGTTCGGCGAGGGCGGCGTCGGCGGCGGCGCTGAGCGCACCCGGAACCCGGCCCAGGGCTTCGTAGTCCTCGTGCGTCAGCCAGCCTCCGCGACGGCGTTCGCACAGTTCCTGCAGGACCAGCGAGACCAGCGGTAACGCGCCGGTTCCCGCCGCCGTGTCGTCCAGGATGCGGCGCACCAGACCGGCTTCGAAGGCCAGCCCGCCGACCGCGGCGGCCGGTCCTTCGATGGCGGTGGTGAGCTGTTCGGCGACATCGGCTCCAGGAACCAGACCGCGCGGTTGAGCTCGGCGGCGGTGTCCTTGGTGATCAGGTCGTCGACCGAGCGGGAGCGCAAGGTCAGCACGGCGTGATGTCCCAGCTCGACGAGCCTGGCCAGCCGCTGCCGGGCGGCCTCGGGATCGGCGATGACCGCCTCTTCGAACTGGTCCAGCACCAGCAGCGGCCCGGACTCCTCCGGGATCTCCTGCTCCGGGCGGAGTTCCAGCCAGTCGTCGACCCGAGGCAGCAAACCGGCCTTCACCAGTGACGACTTGCCGCTTCCCGAAGGTCCCGCGACCGCCACGATGCGCTGCTCCCCGAATATTTCGACGAGCTTGTCCACCTCCTCGTCGCGGCCGTGGAACAGCTCCGCGTCGACCTCGGTGAAGGGACGCAGTCCTCGATACGGGTTGCGGGTGGGCGAGGTCCACGCCTCGCCGAGCGCGGTCGTCGGCACCAGGTGCGCCGTGGTCCGGTTGCGGGCCGAGGTCGTGACGACCATGCCCACCACGTCGCCGGTCTCCTGGTCCCACACCGGGGCGCCGCTGAAACCGGGCTCGATGGCCCAGTGATCGGGGTCGACCGCCATCTGGATCCGGCCCGCGGCCTGAGCGCCCACGAGACGACCCGTGACCCACACGCCGTCGGGCATGTCGCGCGGGAACCCGAACGTGCGGAAGCGGTGATCGCGGACCTCGCCGCTGATCCGCGCGGGCACCGGCAGCGCGCCGGCAGGCGGATCGTCCAGCCGCAGGATCGCCACGTCCAGCGCTTCGTCGCGCTCCACGACCTGCGCCGGCAAGCCGCGCACACCCAACCGCGAGAAGTCGACGATCACCGAGTCGGCATCGCCGACCACGTGCGCGCAGGTCGCGATCACCTCGGGTGCGACCAGGAAACCGGCGCCCAGCACCTGCTGGCCGTCGCGGACCCGAACCAGCGCCGGGTCCAGCGGATCGGCGGCCAGGCCGGTCATCCCTTCTTGACGCCGTCCCACTCGATGGAGACCTTGAAGTTGGCCTCGCCGGTGGACTTCGCGACCGCGAGGTTGGCCTCGCCGGTCACCTTGATGCCGAACTCCACGTTGACCTTCGAGGGCGGCTGGTCCATCGCGCGGAGCTCGCCGAGCACGGCTTCGGCGGCCGCGCGGATGTTGCCCATGGACTTCTGGACCGACTCCGAGGCCTGCACGACCCGGCCGGCCCCGCTGACCGGGATCGCGCCCTCGTCCTCCGGTGCCTCGATCAACAACTCGCCGCCACCGTCCAGCGGCATCCTGACCAGCTGCCCCATCCTGCGCTCCCCAGGCTCGACTACCTGGCAACGAAGCTAGCGCAGAGATGATCTCCGCAGAGCGCTCTTCGCGGAACTCCCCTGTTCGGCGCAGCAAGCTCTCGGAGGAGATCGGCCGGGAGGAGATCGGCCGGGAGGAGATCGGCCGGGAGGAGTTCGCTCGTTCGGCTGCCGCGAAGCGGGAATGACCGGTTTCGGAGGTGGGTAGGCGACGGGGGAGTTGGTTTTCCGCGTCTTGTGGAGGTCTGCGATGAAGGCCGTCGTCTACCAGGAGCCCTACCGGGTGGCCATCGACGAGGTGGGGCGCCCGGCGATCGGGCATCCCAACGACGTGATCGTGCGGGTGACCTCGACCGCCATCTGCGGTTCCGATCTGCACATGTACGAGGGGCGCACCGCCGCCGAGCCCGGGATCGTGTTCGGGCACGAGAACATGGGCATCATCGAGGAGGTCGGTGACGGCGTCTCCGGCCTGAGCCGGGGTGACCGCGTGGTGATGCCGTTCAACGTCGCCTGCGGGTTCTGCAAGAACTGCATGGCGGGCGACACCGCGTTCTGCCTGACGGTGAACCCCGGGTTCGCCGGTGGCGCCTACGGCTACGTCGCGATGGGGCCCTACACCGGCGGGCAGGCCGAGTACCTGCGAGTTCCGCACGCCGACTTCAACTGCCTGAAGCTGCCGGCCGGAGGCGGTCACGAGACGGACTTCGTGCTGCTGGCCGACATCTTCCCGACCGGCTACCACGGGTGCGAGCTCGCGCAGGTCTCGCCGGGCGAGAGCGTCGCGGTCTACGGCGCCGGGCCGGTCGGCCTGATGGCCGCCTACTCGGCGCTGCTGCGCGGAGCGTCCCGGGTGTTCTGCGTGGACCGCGTGCCGGAGCGGCTGGCCAAGGCCGAGGAGATCGGCGCCCTCCCGATCGACTTCTCGCAGGGCGACCCGGTCCAGCAGATCAAGGACCGGACCGACGGCGAGGGGACCGACAAGGGCGTCGACGCCGTCGGCTACCAGGCGCAGAGCGGCGACGCCTCCAAGGAAGAACCCGCCGTCGTGCTCAACTCGCTGATCGAAACCGTGCGCCCGACCGGACGCCTCGGCGTTCCCGGCCTCTACGTGCCCGCCGACCCCGGCGGCCCCTCGGAGGAGGCGAAGGAGGGGAAGCTGCTGGTCTCCATCGGCAAGATGTTCGAGAAGGGACAGGTCGTCGGCACCGGCCAGTGCAACGTCAAGCGCTACAACCGGCAGCTCCGGGACATGATCATCGAGGGCCGGGCGACGCCGAGCTTCGTCGTCTCCCACGAGCTGCCGCTGGACGAGGCCCCGGACGCCTACGGCAAGTTCGATCAGCGCATCGAGGGGTACACGAAGGTCGTCCTGCACCCGTAGTCCTGCGATCGAGGACACGTCCGCGCAGGTCGGTACCTCGGGGGTGGAAATCGGCCGTTACTGTTGTCGGTCATGAACGTTCGGGTCGTGGACCACCCCCTGGCGAAGTCGCGGTTGTCGACGATGCGCGATGCGCGCACCAACAGCGCCGCGTTCCGGGCCGCCTTGCAGGAGCTCACGCTCATGCTCATCTACGAGGCGATGCGGGACGCCGAGCTGGCGGAGGAACCCATCCACACGCCGGTCGCCAGGACCACCGGCTACCGGATCGGCAACCCGCCGCTGCTGGTCCCGGTGCTGCGCGCCGGGCTGGGCATGGCCGACCAGGCGCACCGGCTGATCCCGGAAGCGCAGATGGGCTTCGTCGGGCTCGCCCGCGACGAGGAGACGCTGCTGCCCACGCCCTACCTCGAATCGCTCCCCGCCGACCTGACCGGCATCCCGGTCCTGGTGCTGGACCCGATGCTGGCCACGGGTGGTTCGATGGTGCACACCATCGAGCTGCTGGTCGAGCGCGGCGCCACCGACGTCACCGCCATCTGCACGCTCGCCGCGCCCGAGGGCGTCCGGCGGCTGGAGGAATCCGGACTGCCGGTGAGCGTGGTGACCGCGAGCATCGACGAACGCCTCAACGAATCCGGCTTCATCGTTCCCGGTCTCGGCGACGCGGGGGACCGCGAGTACGGGGCCGTCTGAGGCGGCGCTCCGCCTCCTGGGATCGCGCGTCGTCCCTGATGCGCGCGTCCCTCACCCGCTCCGAAACCGGTGCGGGGTTCGGTCGCAACGCGAAGTTCAGCACCAATTAGGGCGTTTGATCAGCGCCCGTTTGTCCTGTTCGTGGCACGCTGAGTTCGTGGTTTCACCGCGAAGACACACGAACCGCTGGTCGGTGGTGCTCGGTGCGGTCGCCGCCGGCGTGCTGATCCGCAGCGCGCGCACCATCCGCCAGACGCGCACCATCGCCGCGCTGCGCGAATCCCGGACCGGGTCCCTCGCCCCACCCCAGGTCACCGTGGTCGTCCCGGCCCGCGACGAAGCCGGCGTGCTCGCCGACTGCCTGCGCTCGATCGTGTCGCAGACGCACGGATCCGAGAACGAAGCGCTGCTCAGGGTGGTCGTCGTGGACGACGGGTCCACCGACGGGACCGGCGAGATCGCGCGCGAGTTCGCCCGCCGCGACCCTCGCGTCGTGCCGGTCAGGGTGGACTCGCCGCCGCAGGGCTGGGGCGGCAAGGTGCACGCGATGCACGTCGGCGTGGAGGCGGCCGGTCCACCGGAGGCCGGGGAGTGGCTGCTGTTCCTCGACGCCGACACCGTCGCCGCGCCGGACCTGCTCGCACGCCTGCTGGCCACCGCCGACTCCATCGACGCCGACCTCGTCTCCACCCCGGGCGGCCCACCACCGGGCCGCTCGGCCACCTGGCCGCTGCTGATGCCGCCAGGGCTCCAGCTGATCGGCGAGAACGCCTCGCCCGACGGGCGGGGTCGCAAGGCCTTCGCGATCGGTCACTGCATCCTGGTGCGCCGATCGCACTTCGAGAAGGTCGGAGGGTGGGCCGCGTTCGCCGCGGTCCGCAACGAGGACGTCGCCCTGGCCACCGCGGTGCGCGATCACGGCGGCACCACGCGCACCGTCGACGGCCTCGATCACCTGCGCACGAGCGGGATGGACCCCTTCGGGCAGGGCTGGGCGTCGTTCCGCAAGAGCTTCGTCGCGGGAACCAAGGGGTCGGCACCGCTGCTGGCCGCCATCGGGGTGGGCCAGATCGCGATGTCGCTCGCCGCACCGCTGTCGGTGCTGGTGGGGCGCGGGCGGAGGCCGGTGCTGACCGCGGTCGGACTCGTCGGCTGCGCTGCGCAGACCGCGGCTCACGCGGGGACCGCCCGGTTCATGCGGTCGAACCCGGAGCTGGCGCTGCTGGCTCCGGTCAGCGGGACGCTGTTCGGCGTTCTCCTGCTCGACGGCGCGTTCCGCGCTCATCGAGGGCGTGACCAGTGGAAAGGCCGGCGTTCGACGTTCTAGAAGAGCGGCCCGGCCGGGTGGGCCGGCCGGGCCAGGACGTCGAGAAGGATCTTCAGCGGGTCAGCCGACTGGGCCGCTTTGCAGTCTGCGCATCGCGATGGGTGCGCCTGCCAGGTCCTCCTCGTTGCACATCAGCTTCAGGTCGTAGTACGGGGCGCCGTCTCGATCGTCGTAATCCAGATGAACTGCGATCACATCGATCGGTTCGCCTAGCCAGTTCTGGGCCTCGCGAAGCCACTTGGCGGAACGTTCCAAAGCCGCCGGTAGGTCGTCGTCACGGAACTCGACCGGCCGGTAGGGAACGCCCTGTACCTGGTCGTGAGGACCAGAGGGCTTGGGGAGATCCACGGAGACGCCGGAGTCATCGAGTTCGAGTCGGATCGTTTCCTCACTCACTGTCGCAGGGTAACGCGTTCGGCCCGGGAAATGCTGCTGGAGGGGCCTGCGGATTCCTCGGAGCCCACAACGAACGGGTGGCCGCCGATTACGATGAGCGAAGGTGCGGGGCGCCCCGAACATCGCACGTGATGAGGGAAGGCGGGCTCTGTCTGGGGCGCCCCGCCGCCGCCGGGGGACGCGCCCCGACGACACGATCAGGTTACTCGAGACACCCGGACCAAGATCAACTGGGTGGTCTCGGGACCACCCTACGACATCAGCCCCGCCGCGACCGTCGCGCCCAGCTCCCAGCAGGAATCCAGGTCGGAGCGCTCCGGCGTGCCCAGGACGATCGCCGGTTCGGCGGCCTGCTGCCAGCCCAGTCCCGTGGTGATCGAGGAGATCGCGCGCTGAGCGCCCTCGACGCCCTCGTTGCCGTGCAGGTAGTAGCCGAACGGCCGGCCGGACGTGGCGTCCAGGCACGGGTAGTAGACCGTGTCGAAGAAGTGCTTCAGAGCACCTGAGATGTAGCCCAGGTTGGCGGGAGTCCCCAGCAGGTAGCCGTCGGCGTCGAGCACGTCGGAGGCCGTGGCGCTGAGCGCCGGCCGGCGCACCACCTCGACGCCCTCGATCTCGTCCGTCGTCGCACCGGCCACCACCTGCTCGAACATCGCCTGCATCCCGGGGGACGGCGTGTGGTGCACGATCAGCAGCTTGGACATCTACTCCTCCACCAGGGACGTCACGGCCCCGGTCAGTTCCACGAGCCGGTCCGCCGCGCGCTGCTTGGCCTCTGCCAGCGGCAGCTCGCCGACCTGCTCGACCACTTGCAGGTAGCACTTGAGCTTGGGTTCGGTCCCCGACGGGCGGATCACCACGCGCAGCCCGCCCGCACCGGTGATCACCAGCGCGTCGGTGTCCGGCAGCAGGTCCCGCGTCTCGGTGGCCGAGCCCGCCAGCTCCTGCGGCGGATCCTCGCGCAGCCGCTGCATGATCCGCGGGATCACCGCCAGATCCGTCACGCGGACCGACACCTGGCCCGTCTGGTGGACGCCGTGCTCGGTCGACAGCTCGTCGAGCAGATCCAGCAGCTGATCGCCCGACGCCAGCAGGCTTGCGGTCAGGTCGCAAGCCAGCACCGCCGCCGAGATCCCGTCCTTGTCGCGGACCCGGTCCGGGTCGACGCTGTGCCCGAGCGCCTCCTCGTAGGCGTACACCAGCCCCGTCCCCTCGCCGTCGCCCGCGCGCACCAGCCACTTGAAGCCGGTCAGCGTCTCGGCGTAGCGGACCCCGAACTCGGCCGCTATCGAGCGCAGCATGCTGGAGGAGACGATCGTCGTGGCGACCAGCGGGTCGGGCGTCGCTTCGTCCAAGGTGGACAGGAGGTGCCAGGCGAGCAGCACGCCGGTCTCGTCGCCGCGCAGCATCCGCCAGGTGCCGCCCTCGCGCACGCCCAGCGCGCACCGGTCGGCGTCGGGGTCCAGCGCGACCGCCAGATCCGCGTTGATGTCCTCCGCCAGCTGCAGCAGCTCGTCCGTCGCCCCGGGCTCCTCCGGGTTCGGGAAGCCCACGGTCGGGAAGTCGGGATCAGGTTCGGACTGCGAGGACACGAAGTGCACGTCGTCGAAACCAGCGCCGTGCAACGCCCTTCGCAGCACCTTCGCGCCGACGCCGTGCAACGCCGTCGCCGCCACCCGGACCTCGCGGTCCCCGCCGCGCGGCAACGCCGACACCCGCGCCAAGTAGTCGTCCAACCCGGATTCGAGCGGGGTCCAGTTCTGCTTGCGCGACACCGACTTCGACGCGGGAGTCTTGGCGATCGCCGCCTCGATCTCGGTGTCCGCTGGGCCGACCAGCTGGATCCCGCCGCCCAGGTAGAGCTTGTAGCCGTTGTCCTGCGGCGGGTTGTGCGAGGCGGTGATCTGGATGCCCGCGACCGCCTCCAGCGCCCGCGTCGCGTGCGCGACCACCGGCGTCGGCAGCGGTTCGGGCAGCATCCGGACGTCGAAACCCGCTGCCACCAGCACGCTCGCGGCGTCCTCGGCGAAGTCCTCCGAGCCGTGCCGCGCGTCGCGGCCCACGACCACGGTTCCGCCGCCGAGGCCCTGCTGCACCAGCCAGCTCGCGACCCCGGCGGTGGTGCGCACGACGACGGCGCGGTTCATGCCGTTGGCGCCCGCCCGAACCGGGGCGCGCAACCCGGCCGTGCCGAAGCGCGGCATGCCGGACATCCGGTCGGCCAGCTCGGGCGAGTCGAGAAGGCCCCTCAGCTCGTCCTGAGCGCGGGAGTCGACGTCGTCGGCGATCCACTGCTCCGCGGCCGCCCGGACATCCGGATGGGTCACGCCGCCTCCAGCAACGACCGCAGCAAGCGGCCCATCCGCGAAGCGGAGACGCGGCCCGCCTCCAGAACCTCCTCGTGGTTCAACGGCTGACCGCTCAGCCCGGCCGCGAGGTTCGTCACCAGCGACAGGCCGAACACCTCGGCGCCCAGCGAACGTGCGGTGATCGCCTCCAGGACGGTGGACATGCCGACGAGTTCCACGCCCAGCGTGCGCAGCATCCGGATCTCCGCCGGCGTCTCGAAGTGCGGGCCGGGGAGCCCCGCGTAGACACCTTCCTCGAGGGAGGAATCGATGCCGCGCGCCAGCTCTCGCAGCCGGGGGGAGTAGAGGTCGGTCAGGTCCACGAAGTTCGCGCCCACCAGCGGCGAGAGCGCGGTCATGTTGATGTGATCGCTGATCAGCACCGGTTGCCCGACCTGCATGCCCTCGCGGATGCCGCCGGCCGCGTTGGTCAGCATCACCGTCCGGCAGCCCGCGGCGACGGCCGTCCGCACGCCGTGCGCGACCTTCACGATGCCGTGGCCCTCGTACATGTGGGTGCGGCCGAGGACGATCAGCACGCGCTTGTCGCCCACCCGCACCGAGCGCATCTTCCCGGTGTGGCCGACGGCGCCGGGTTTGGCGAAGCCCGGCAGCTCGTCCATGCCGATCTCGGTGTCCGGCGTGCCGATCTCATCGGCGGCGGGTTGCCAGCCGGAACCGAGGACGACGGCCAGGTCGTGGCTGTCGGAGCCGGTGAGCTCGGCGAGCTTCGCCGCGGCCTCGTGGGCGATGGCGGACGGATCGGAAGTGTTCGTAGCGGTCACGGCCGGGCAGCTTAGTCTCTCCGCTTTTTCGACGCGTGGTCGTCCGCCCCACCAGGTCCCAGTTTTATGGGTTCTTGCGGTATCGCTTTGCTTGGCGGTGCGCGTAGCGGAACCTCACACGCCGCCTGGACTCCGTGCGCCACTCCTTTTGTCTTCCGCTTACCCCAGGGTGGACATCGGCGTCGCGGCGTACTCGCCAGGCGACGTGTGAGAACCCGCGGCGGTGCGGGCTGAGTCCCACACCTGAAGACAACGGCACCCGCCTCACCAGTTCCCAGTTTTAGTCCAAACTGAGCCGACATTTCGGACATGATCATGGCTCAGTTATGACTAAAACTGGGAATTGTCCAGTGGCTCGGTGTCCGGTGGTCGGCGGCCGGAATCCGGGCTTCAGCTGTTCGGGGTGAAGGTGGGGAGGATCTGTTCCATGAGGGTTTCGGCCTTGGCCCGCTGCTCCGGAGTGGTGGTCACCCGGACGATCCAGAGGTCGTCGCCGACCTTCTTCAGGGCCGCGGTCGTGCGTCGCTCGATCTGGTCGGCCGGAGAGGCGAGCAGCTGCTGGACCGTGGTCGTGTAGTCGACCCTGCGGGTGTCGCCGACCGTGCGGAAGCCGTCGACGCGCACGTCGGCGGCCGGACCGCCGATGGCCTGCGCGAGCTGCGCCTCGTAGCTGTCCAGCGTCTTGCTCCCGGAGAAGTACTCGCCGTAGCGCTGAACCGCGACCTCGCTGGAGCCGTCCTCGGACACGAACGCCACGACCGAGTTGTTCGCGATGTCGTTGCGCTCGCTGTGGAACGTCCGCCACCCGGCTGGAGCCATGATCGCGAACTCGCCGCCGTTCGGTGCGTTCGAGTGCTTCGCGTCCTCGCTGCGCTGAGCCAGCGCGGGCAGCACCGGGGACGGGTCCGAGGTGGACGGTGAGTTCTGGCCGGGCAGCAGCGGTTCGCCCGCCAGCACGCGGGTCGCGGCGAACGACCCGGCCAGCGCCGCGGCGAACAGCACCAGCCCGGCCATCACCAGCGCCACCGCCCGCAGCGGACGCCGCCGCTTCTTCGGCGGGTCGTGCAGCGTGAACGGCGGTGGACCGGGGTCGGCCGCCAGCGGGGCCGGACCGGACTGCTGCGGTGCGGGTGGGGCCGGGGACTGCTCCTGCGAGGTGTTCTGCAGAACCCGCTGCCGGACCCGGACCGTCGGCGCTTCGGGGTCCAGCAGCATCGCGAACGGCCGGGCGCCCGGTTCCGGGAGCAGGTGCTGCAACCGGCGCCGCGCCTCGGTCAGCGGCATCCGCTGCGCCGGGTCCTTGACCATCAGCGCCCGGATCACGTCGCCCACCGCGCCCGGTCGGTGCAGCACCGGGACCGGCCCGCGGACCACCTCGGTGACCGTCGCGAGCGGGTCGTCGCCGACGTCGTAGGGCGGACGGCCCTCCGCGGCGGCGAACAGCGTCGCGCCCAAGCCCCACAGGTCCGCGGCGGCGGTGACCGCTTCACCCGCGGCGACCTCGGGCGCGATGTAGGCGGGGGTTCCCAGCAGGATCCCGGTGTTGGTGAGCGTGTGCTCGGCGATGTTGCGGGAGATCCCGAAGTCGCTGACCTTCAGCCTGCCGTCGTCGCCGATCAGCACGTTGCCGGGTTTGACGTCGCGGTGCACGATCCCGGCCCGGTGCGCGGCGTCCAAACCGGCCGCCACGCCGTCCGCGATCACCGCGAGCTGGTCGTCGTTGAGCGCGCCGTGGTCGTCGAGGATCGCCGCCAGGCTCTGCGACGGGACGAGCTCCATCACCACGAACGGCTCGTCCTGCTCGCGTGCGACGTCGTAGAGCGTCACCACGTTCGGGTGGGACAGCACCGCGATGGCGCGGGCCTCGCGCAGCGCGCGTTCGCGCAGCTCGGCCGCCTCTTCCTCCGGCATGCCGGGCGCGAGCTTGACCTGCTTCACGGCCACCGGGCGATGCAGCAGTTCGTCGGTGCCGTACCACACGGTGCCCATCGCGCCGCCGCCCAGCTTGCGCTCCAGGCGGTACCGGTCGGCGATCAGCCGGCCGATGCCGGCGAGGGTGTTCTGGTTCTCGGTGGGCACTGCCACATCTTCCACCTTCGGCCCGACAGCCGGGCCCGAACGGGTCCAAAAGACCTCGAAACCCCAGCTACGCCGCACCGGCACCAGGGAGATCGCCCAGGTCGGGACAGGGCGTTACGGCACGTGAAGAATCCCACTCGCAAAGTCGCGGTGGGGCACCGTTTCTAAGGCGAACGTCATTTCGGCGCAACGAAAAACCGCCGCCCAACGGCGCGGACGCTCCGAGGGCCGGTATTGGCGCGAGACCCGTGACGCCAGATAACTTGTCGGGCGGTCGGACCTTCCGGACATCCGCGACGCGCCCGAGATCGCGTCGCGGTGCGAGGACTGCGCGCGTGGCGAATGATCGGTCGGGTCCGGCCGCCCTGACAACAGCGGCGTGGAGGAGGTGCCTTTGTTCGGCTTCGTCATCGCGCACCTGTTGGTGGCCGTCCTCCTGCCGCTGGTCGCCCGGCGCAACACCCGCGCCGCCTTCCTGATCGCCGCGGTCCCGCCCGCTGCGGCCGCCGTCTGGCTGCTCGCCCGCACCCCGCAGGTGCTGGCGGGCGAGACGATGACCGAAACCGTGCAGTGGGTCCCGCTGCTCGGCCTGAGCTTCGGCTTCCGCCTCGACGCGCTCGCCCTGGTCATGACCATCCTGGTCTGCGGGCTCGGCGTGCTGGTGCTGATCTACGCCGACGCCTACTTCGCCCGCGGCCGCGGTGACGCGCGTCGTTCCGCCCCGCTGCTGCTGGGCTTCGCCGGAGCCATGCTCGGCCTCGTCGTCGCTGACGACCTCACCACCGTCTACGTCTTCTGGGAACTGACCACCATCTGCTCGTTCCTGCTGGTCGGGCAGGCGGGCATCAGCCGCGAGTCGCGCCGGTCCGCGCTGCAGGCGCTGATGATCACCAGCCTCGGCGGCCTGGTGATGCTGCTCGGCTTCGTCGTGCTGGGCGAGTCCGCGGGCACCTACCGGATCTCCGAGCTCGTCGAGAACCCGCCGACCGGCACGGCCACCGCGGTCGCCGCGATGCTGATCCTGGTCGGCGGGCTCACCAAGTCGGCGCAGCTGCCCTTCCACAACTGGCTTCCCGCCGCGATGGTCGCTCCCACCCCGATCAGCGCTTACCTGCACGCGGCCTCGATGGTCAAAGCCGGCGTCTTCCTGGTCGCCCGGCTCGGGCCGATCTTCGACGCGGTGCCCCAGTGGCGCTACCCGGCCGTCGTGCTCGGGCTGGCCACCATGCTCTTCGGCGGCTGGCGCGCCCTCCACGAGCACGACCTGAAGCGGCTGCTGGCCTACGGCACGGTCAGCCAGCTGGGGTTCCTGATGGTGCTCTTCGGCGCGGGCAGCCACGACGCCGCGCTGGCCGGGGCCACCATGCTGCTCGCGCACGGCCTGTTCAAGGCCACCCTGTTCCTGGTCGTCGGCATGATCGACCACCAGGCCGGCACCCGCGACATCCGCAAGCTCACCGGTCTCGGCGCCCGCCAACCGTGGCTCGCGGTGATCGCCGCGCTGGCCGCGGCCTCGATGGCGGGCCTGCCGCCGATGCTCGGCTTCCTCGGCAAGGAAGCCGCGTTCGGCGCGTTCCTGGCCGGTCCCCAGGGCATCGTGGTCGACGTCTTCCTGGTGATCGGGTCGATGCTCACCGTCGCCTACAGCCTGCGCATGTGGTTCGGGGCCTTCGGGACCAAGCCGGGCGTCGTCCCGCCGCCGGTCAAGCCCGCCGACCTCCAGGCCCTGATCCCCGCCGGACTTCCCGCGCTGGGCGGACTCGTGCTGGGCATCGCCTACCCGATCGCCAACGAGCTGGCCGACGGCTACGCGCAGTCCTACGAGTCGGTCGGCAAGCCGGCCGAACTGGCGCTGTGGCACGGCCTGAACATCCCGCTGGCGCTCTCGGTGCTCGCCGTCGCCGGCGGTCTGGTGCTGCACCGGGTGCGCACCCCGCTGACCGCGTGGCGCAACCGGCTCCCCAAGCCGCTCAACGCCCAGCGCGGCTACGAGCGGATCATGGCGTTGCTGGAGCGCGTCGCGGTCGCTGTCACCGCGCGGCTGCAGGTGGGTTCGCTGCCCACCTACCTCGGCATCATCCTGGTCACCGTCGTGGCCATCCCCGGATCGGCCCTGCTGATCCAGCTCACCGTGCCCGACGACCTGCGCGCCTACGACAACCTGATGCAGCTGCCGCTGGCCCTGGGCGTGGTGGTCGCCGCGCTGGCCGTGCTGCGGGCGCACCGCAGGCTCACCGCGGTGCTGCTGGTCGGCGTCATCGGCTACGGCATCGGCGGGTTGTTCATCGTGGACGGTGCGCCCGACCTCGCGCTCGCCCAGTTCCTGGTCGAGACCCTGACCGTCGTGGCGTTCGTGTTCGTGCTGCGCAGGCTCCCGGAGCGCTTCTCCCAGGCCGACTCCTCCAAGGCCATCCGGATCCCCAAGGCGATCATCGCCACCGCGGCCGGGCTGTTCGTCTCGCTCGCGGCGATCGCGTTCAGCTCCGCGCGCCAGGCACCGCTCGAGGTCAGCGAGTACTTCATGGCCCACTCCGAGAAGGGCGCCGGGGCCACCAACGTCGTCAACGCGATCATCGTGGACTTCCGGGCCTTCGACACCGTCGGCGAGATCGCGGTGCTCGCGGTGGCCGCGACCGGTGTGGCCAGCCTGATCCTGGCGTCCCGGCACGAACGCCGCCGGCGCGTCCAGACGCAGCAGAAGGAGGTGCGCAACTGAGTCCCTCGCCAAAGCCGCCGCCGTGGACGAGCTGGGACACGCCGACCGAGCGCTGGCTGCTGTCCGGTTTCCGCCGGGAAGGCCAATCGCGCTCCGTGCTGCTGGAGCTGGTCGCGCGCATCGTGTTCCCGACCGTGCTGGTGCTGTCGATCTACCTGCTGTTCGCCGGTCATGACCGCGCGGGCGGCGGGTTCTCCGGCGGCCTGGTCGCCGGTCAGGCGTTCCTGCTGCGCCACCTCGCCGGTGGCCGGATGGACGACAGCTCCGTGCTGTCGATGCGACCGCCGGTGCTGATCGGCCTCGGCCTGACCATCGCGTGCGCCTCGGCGTTCCTGCCGCTGATGTTCGGCGGTGAGCTGTTGGAGACCGCGATCTACAAGTTCACCGTGCCGCTGCTCGGCGAGATCAAGTTCGTCAGCAGCGTCATCCTCGACACCGGCGTGTTCCTGCTGATCGTGGGCGTCGTGCTGGACCTGCTGCGCACCCTCGGCTCGGGCATCGAGGCCGACGCCGAGGCCGCGGCGAGGGGGCAGCGATGACCATCAACCTGACCGTGGCGGTCGTCATCGCGGTCCTCTACTCGGTGGGCTTCTACCTGCTCATGCAGCGCTCCCTGATGCGGATCCTGCTGGGCATCGTCGTCCTCGGGCACGGTTCCAACCTGCTGCTGCAGATCGCCGGTGGCCCGCCGGGCAGGCCCCCGATGCTCTCCCTCGCACGTCCGGAGGAGATGACCGATCCGCTGCCGCAGGCCATGGCGCTGACCGCCATCGTGATCACCTTCGCGCTCACCACGTTCCTGCTGGCGCTGGCCTACCGGTCCTGGACGCTGCTCGGGCACGACGAGGTCCGCGACGACGTGGAGGACCGCCGGATCCAGCGGCTGGAGAAGCGGCTGGAGGCCGATGAGGATGCGGATGACGACGACTCGGTAGAGGACGAACCGGCGAAGGAGGCGGCGCAGTGACGGTCCTGGTCGCCCTGCCCGTCCTGCTCCCGCTGGCCGCCGCCGGGCTCTCGCTGGCCCTCGGCCGGTTCGCCGACCTGCAGCGGTTCCTGGGCCTGCTGGTCCTGGGCGTGATCATCGTGGACGCCGCGGCGCTGCTCTACGTCTCCGACCAGAGCGGTCCCGTCGTGCTGCAGATGGGCGCGTGGCCCGCGCCGTTCGGCATCACGCTGATCGCGGACCGGCTCTCGTCGTTGCTGCTGGTCGTCTCCTCGGTCGTGACGTTCGCCGTGCTGATCTACTCGATCGGGCAGCGCATCACCGACTACGGCCGGGAACGTTCCAGCACCACGTTCCACCCGATGTACCTGATGCTGTGCGCGGGCGTGTCGCTGGCGTACCTCACCGGCGACCTGTTCAACCTGTTCGTCGCCTTCGAGATCATGCTCAGCTCGTCGTACGTGCTGATCACCCGGCGCACGACCTCCACCCGGATCCGCGCGGGCATGACCTACACGATCGTCAGCCTCGCCTCGTCGCTGCTGTTCATCACCATGATCGCGCTGGTCTACGCCTCGACGGGCACGGTCAACCTCGCCGACCTGGGGACCAAGGTCGCCGGGCTGCCGCGGGGCCTGCAGATCGCGCTGGCGCTGCTCGTGGTGATCGTGTTCGGGGTGAAGGCCGCGATGGTGCCGCTGCACTTCTGGCTCCCGGACAGCTATCCCACCGCGCCCGCGCCGGTCACGGCGGTCTTCGCGGGACTGCTGACCAAGGTCGGCATCTACGCGCTGATCCGCACCCAGACCCTGGTGTTCTCGCACTCGGAGAGCTGGAACCTGATGCTCGGCATCGCGCTGATCACCATGATCGTCGGCGCGCTGGGCGCTCTCGCGCAGAACGACCTCAACCGGCTGCTGTCGTTCCTGCTGGTCAGCCACATCGGCTACATGCTGTTCGGCCTGGGCGTCTACGACGTCGTCGGATTGACCGGCGTGATCCTCTACGTCGTCCACCACATCACCGTTCAGGCAACGCTGTTCCTGGTCAGCGGTTTGATCACGCGGCACAGCGGCACCGTGGCGCTGACCAGGATGGGCGGCATGGCCAAGACGACGCCGCTGATCGCGGTGCTGTTCGCGCTGCCCGCGCTGAGCCTGGCGGGCGTGCCCCCGTTCTCCGGCTTCGTCGCCAAGCTCGCGCTGCTGCAGGCGGGCATCTCCAGCGGCAGCACCGCTGCGTTCGCGGTGACCGCGGGCATGGTGCTGACCAGCCTGCTGAGCCTCTACGCGATGGCGCGGGTGTGGACCCGGGTGTTCTGGGGGCAGGTGAAGGCGCCCGCGCCGGACCCGGATCCCACCGATGAGCTGGTGGTCGGCACCGCCAGCTCCAGCAAGCCGATGCTCGCCGCCACCGGGGTGCTGGTCGTGTCCAGCCTGGTGATCGCGCTGGTCGCAGGCCCGCTGGGCGAGGTCGCGGGCCGCGCGGCCGACGACCTCATGGACGGCCAGACCTACAAGACCGCGGTGCTGGGAGGTGGTTCCGGTGGGTGATCGGATGCCGCGTCACAAGCGGCTGGTGCGCCGGATCCCGCTGGTCATCTGGCTGACGGCGGTGTGGGTGCTGCTGTGGGGCAAGTTCGACGCGGGCACGCTGTTCTTCGGCGTGGTCGTGTCGCTGCTGGTGACGCTGCTGTTCCCGGTCCCGATGCTGCGCACCGGCATGGTGCTGCGCCCCCTGCCCGCGGCCCGGCTGGTGGCCTACCTGGCCTGGGACCTGGTGATCTCCACGGTTCGGGTGGCGTGGCAGGCCGTGAGCCACCGCGGCGACGCCAAGGCGGGCATCGTGGCCGCCACGCTGAACGTCGACTCGGACCACCTGATCGCGATCGTGGCCAGCGGGGTGTCCCTCGCGCCGGGCAAGTTCGTGCTGCAGATCGACCGCGCCAACCGCACCTGCTACGTCTACGCGCTGGGCCTGCGGCCCGGTGAGGAGGACTCGGTGCGCCGCGAGATGCGGTTCCTGGAGCGGCTGGTGGTCGACGCCGTCGGTTCCACCGGACAGCGAGAACTGGTCAGGGGTGGTGCGGAGTGATCTGGGTCTTCGCCGTGACGTTCGTGCTGCTGGCCGTGGCGGGCCTGCTCGTGGTGGTCCGCTTGCTGCTCGGCCGGTCCACGTTGGACCGGATCGTGTCGGTCGACGTGCTGGTGACCCTGATCGTGGCGGGCACCTGCGTGGGCATGGGCCTGCAGCAGGACGGGTCGAACATCGCGCTGCTGGCCGCTTTCGCGCTGCTGGCGTTCATCGGGTCGATCAGCACCGCGAAGTTGATCGAGAAGAAGGAGCCGTACCGATGAGCTGGACGGACGTTCTCTCCGCGATCTGCCTGATCGGTGGCGCCCTGTCCTGCCTCTTCGGCGCGATCGGGCTGCTGACCTTCCCGGACGTCACCGCCAGGCTCCAGGCCGCGACCAAGCCGCAGACGCTGGGCCTGATCTTGATCCTGATCGGCACCGGCGTGCAGTTGGAGCTGGCCTACGCGACCGGGTTGATCCTCGTTGGACTGTTCCAAACGCTCACCGCACCGGTTCTCGCCCAACTCGTGGGCCGCGCCGCGTATCGCACCGGAAGTGTCGATCGGGAAACGCTGATCATCGATGAGCTCGGTGACCGAATCGATCGTGAGCCCGGAGTTCGCTGAACCGGCGGTTGTCGGTCGACGGTCGATCCTGGACTGTCCTGACTGCCCGAGGTCGACTGTTCTGTCGAGCGACAGGTGTTCGATATGATCGACTTCGACCGGAACGGGTGACCCCCGAGCGGGGTCGCTGAACGACGGCCCGGAGGTAGTTCGTTCTCCGGCGCGACGCGAAGGATGTGGGGCCATCATGTGGCGGATCGGCCGCCTGCTCGCGGGGTTCGCGATCGCGTTATCCCTGCTGTTCACACCGACGGCGGTGGCGAGCCCGGTGACGGCTCACGCGAGCGCGGCGGAGGTCGCGGTGGTCGCCCAGCAGCAGACGCCGGAGGCTCCCGAGGCCGAGCGCGAGACGAACGCCGAGCGCAATCAGCGCGTCGCGATGGGGGTCGCGGGTGTGGTGCTGATCGGACTCGTGCTCCTTTCCCGCAAGGCGCGCAAGAAGTCGCTGCTCTTCTTCGAGAAGAAGAAGTAGGTTATCCAATAGAACAGACCACCGAGTCGGTTTTCACCGGTTCTTTGCCGTCAATTTCCGCTATGGACTAGACCTGACGGCGAAGCTGTGGGATTTTCACTCCTGATCGCACGTGCGGAGTCATTCCGCGCGATTTGGGTGAGCAGCCCACTGAGACGTGGGTCGGCGCCGGGAAGCCCCCCGACCGGTGCCGGCCCACACCCCACTCCCGTTGCGCACCTGACAATCCCGTGCTCGGTCCGGGAATTGTGCGGCAGCGGGGGATAAACGTGAATTCCCCTTTTTCTGCTCAGCCGAAGTCCCGCCACCCGTTCGGCGCAGCAGTCCTACCGGTGGTCTCCGCGCGGCCCGCTCGCAACGCGAGGCTGATCGGGCTGGTGCAGGATGAACGCACATGCGTACCACCCCGCCCGAAGACCGGACCTCAACCGTGGGTCATGCCGCGCTGCGCGACCGCTGCCGCGACGCCGTGCGCAGGAACGAGGCGGCGCTGACCGGGTTGTCCCGCAGCATCCACGCCGAGCCGGAAACGGCTTTCGCCGAGCACCGCAGCGCCGCCAAGGTCGCCGCGCTCCTCGCGGACCACGGCTTCACCCTCCGGCAACCGGTCGCCGACCTCGACACCGCGCTCGTCGGCGAGTGCGGCAGCGGCGACCTCGTCGTCGGCATCTGCGCCGAGTACGACGCGCTGCCGCAGGTGGGGCACGCCTGCGGGCACAACGTCATCGCGGCCTCCGCCGTCGGCGCCGCCCTCGCCCTGGCCGACGTCGCCGACGAGGCGGGCCTGACGGTCCGGTTGCTCGGCACTCCCGCCGAGGAGACCGGCGGCGGGAAGGTCCTGATGCTGGAGGAGGGCCTCTTCGACGACGTGGCGCTGGCGATGATGGTGCATCCGGGGCCGGAGGACATCTGCCTGCCGAGCTCGCTGGCCATCACCGACCTGGAGGTCCGCTACACCGGGCGCGCCGCCCACGCCGCGGCCGCGCCCGAGCTCGGCCTCAACGCGGCCGACGCCCTCACCGTCGCGCAGGTGGCCATCGGGCTCCTGCGGCAGCACCTCGAGCCGCAGCAGATGGTGCACGGTATCGTCACGGAGGGTGGCGCGGCGCCGAACATCGTGCCCGCGCGCACCGCGGCGGTCTACAACCTGCGTGCTGCCGAAGCGCGCTCTCTGCAGTGCCTGGAGAACCGCATCCGGGCCTGCTTCGAGGCGGGCGCGACGGCGACCGGGTGTTCGCACCAGATCGTGCAGATCTCCCCGGTCTACGCGGAGCTCGCCTGCGACCAGTGGTTGTCGGAGGCGTACCGCCGCGCCATCACCGATCTCGGGCGTGAACCGCTCGATCGGAGCACTGAGCAGGGCCGGGTCATCGGCAGCACCGACATGGGCAACGTGACCAGGGCCTTGCCCGCGATCCATCCGATGATCGCGGTGGAATGCGGAGACGCGGTCAACCACCAGGCGGAGTTCGCCGCGGCCTGCGCCACTCCCTCGGCGGACCGGGCGGTCCTCGACGGGGCGGTGGCGATGGCCTGGACCGCGCTGGCGGCCGTGCTCGACGGCCCGCAGCGCGAACGGCTGCTCGCCGGTGTCGCCGACCGCGTTGGACAAGGTTCGACCGAACAGTTCTGCACGTCGGGAGGCGTGGCGTGACCGTGGTGGATTCTCGTGGCCCGGACCCGGGTCAGTTCCCGAACCGTGACGGTTCGGCGGTGACGGCCGAGGAGTGGGCCGTCGGCCAGGCGACGCTGGTGGCTGACGAGCCGATCGGCGCGACCGAAAGCACGATGGCGGGCATGGATTCCGACTTCGAATCCAGTGTGGAGTCCGTCGTGCCCGACCTCGGTGCGGGTCGCGGACCGTCCTGGCTGGACGCCTGGCTCAGCGCGAACTCGCATCGCGTGATCGCCTGGCGCCGTCACCTCCACGCCCACCCGGAGCTCTCCCGGGCCGAGCACCGGACCACCGCGTTCCTCGTCGACGAGCTCGGCCGGGCCGGCCTGACGCCCCGGATGCTGCCCACCGGAACCGGCCTGACCTGCGACATCGAGGGGACGTCTGCCGGGCCGACGATCGCGCTGCGCGCCGACATCGACGCGCTGCCGCTGACCGAGGCCACCGGCCTGCCCTACTCATCCACAGTGGATGGTGCCGCGCACGCGTGCGGCCACGACGCGCACACCACCGTCGCGCTCGGCGCCGCCATGGCGCTGGCGACCGCTCCCGACCTGCCGGGACGGGTGCGGATGATCTTCCAGCCCGCTGAGGAGGTCATGCCGGGCGGTGCGCTCGACGTGCTGGCCAGCGGTGCGCTCGACGACGTCGACCGGATCTTCGGGTTGCACTGCGACCCGCGCCTGCCCGCAGGCAGCGTCGGCACCCGCGTCGGGCCGATCACCTCCGCCACCGACCTGCTCGAACTGCGCCTGACCTCGCCGGGCGGGCACACCTCGCGGCCGCACCTGACCGCCGACCTGGTGCACGCGCTGGGGAGCGTGATCACCGGCCTGCCCGGCCTGCTGTCCCGCCGCGTGGATCCGCGCACCGGGACCGTGCTGACCTGGGGAGCGGTGCACGCGGGCGAGGCTCCCAACGCCATCCCGCAGGACGGCGTGCTTACCGGCACGCTGCGCACGGCCGACCGGGACACCTGGGCGAAGCTCGAACCGCTCGTCCACGAGCTGGCGGGCAGCCTGCTCTCGCCGCTGGGGGTCGGTTTCGACCTGCAGCACCGCCGCGGTGTGCCGCCGGTGGTCAACGAGCGGGAGAGCACCGAGCTGATGCGCACCGGGATCACCGCCGCGCTGGGCGAGCGGGCGCACGCCGACACCCCGCAGTCCTCGGGCGGCGAGGACTTCGGCTGGTACCTCGAGCACGTGCCGGGCTCCTTCGCGCGCCTGGGCGTGCACTCGGGCAGCGGGCGGATCAAGGACCTGCACCAGCCGACCTTCACGCTCGACGAGCGGGCGCTGCTGGTCGGGGTGCGGACCATGGTCCACACCGCGCTGCTGAGCCTGCGGAGCTGACGGACGGCTGATTCCGCGCCGGATCTTCGCCTGATCGAGGTGTATCCGGCGCGGAACGTATCTGCGGGCGGGGTTCGCGCCTCTTTACGGGCATGGGGACGAAAATCAACTGCCCGCAGTTCCTGCCCGCACCTGCCTCTCGGAGCCCGCAGCCCTGGTACGGCGCGCTGCCGCGTGCCGAGGCCGAACGGCTGCTCGGCGACGCCGAGCTCGCCGAGGGTCTGGAGTCCGGAGAGTGGGTCCAGCCCTGGCCCGGCGTGGTGCTCCCGGCCGCGCTGTTCCGCGATCCGATGACCAGAGCCGCCGCCGCGCTGCTGCGCGCCGGCGATCACGGGGTGATCTCCGGGCCGACCGCCGTGGCCATGCACGGCTGCGGTCCGGTCGAGGACGCCGTGCACGTGACCGTGCCCTACGACCGCGAGCTGCGCTCGCACGGCGATCTGGTGGTGCACCACGCCTGGTTCCGGGAGACCGACGTCATCGAGCTCGACGGGCTCCGCGTCCAGGCGTTGGACGTGGCGCTCGCCGACGTGCTGTGCACGGGCCCGCAGCGCTCCGCGCTGGACTGCCTGGAACGGGCCCTGTCCCGCCTGGGCGCGGGTGCCGAGCACTTGCGCGCGCTGATCGGGGAGCGGTTGCGCCGCCGCCGGGACAGGCGTGGCACCAGGAAGGCGTTGGCGCTGCTGGAGCTGGCGTGGGTCAGGCCCGGGGACGCGTTCGCCGGAGCCACACCATGAACGCACTGGTAAATATCACATTGAATGCTGTTAACTCTGTCGCTCTCGATGTTATTTTGGGGGCGAAGGGTGACACCCCGGTCCCGGTGGACCGCGAACGAAAGGACCGGACGTGGCGGCCGACCCCGCAACCGGAGCCGAACCGATCGAACTCGTGCTGCTCGACGTGGGCGGTCCCGTCTACGACGACGTCGCCTACCGGGACGCGCTGCTGCGCGCCACCCGCCAGCTCACGGCGGAGGACGGGCGCGAGTTCGACGAGACCGAGTTCCTGCACCTCTACGACGAGCGCAGGCAGGCCCAGGGCGGCTCGCTGCGCACCGCAGTGGCCCAGCGGTTCCTCACCGTGCAAGACCGGCAGCGGCTGTCCGACCTGGCCGAGCAGTACTGGGAGTACCCGCCTGACGCCCTCTACGAGGACGTGCTGCCCGCTCTGCGCCAGCTCCGCGAACGGTTCCGGATCGCGGTCGTGGCCAACCAGCGCGCCGTCGTCGTCGACGCCTTGCGCCGCGACGGCGTCGCCGAGCACATCGACGTCTGGGCGATCTCCGAGACCGTCGGTGCCGAGAAGCCCGATCCGCGGATCTTCCAGCACGCGCTCGACGAAGCCGGAGTGCCACCGTCCCGCGCGGTGCACGTCGGGAACCGGCTCGACACCGACGTGCGCGGAGCCCAGCGGATCGGCCTGCGCACCGTGTGGGTGCTGCGCGGCGAAGCGCCGCCGGCGCCGACCCCGGAGCAGCTCGCCGAACCGGACCTCGCGGTGCACTCGCTCGCCGAACTGCCCGGTGCTCTGGAGAAGCTGTCCTCGTGACGGGCGATCTCGTCGTCGGCGTGGACGTGGCCACGGCCCACGTCCGGGTGCAGGTCCACGACGCGGCGGGCGAGCTGCTGGCGCACGCCTCCCGGTCGCTGCCGGGTCCGGTGCGGTCACCGGACGGGCGATCGGAGCAGGACGCGACCTCGTGGTGGCCTGCCGCGCGCGACTGCCTGGCCGAGAGCACGGCTGCTCTGGGTCCGCGCAGCAGCGCGATCACCGCGCTGGCGATCTCGGCGACCTCCGGGACGGTCGTCGCGGTCGACGTCCGGGGCGAGCCCGTCGGACCGGCGCTGATGTACGACGACCGCCGTCGCCGGGTCGCCTGGCTCGCGGAGAACCTCCCGCCGGACGCGGAGCAGATCTGCCACACACCCGAGGTGATCGCGCAGCGGCTCGTCGGCCATCCCGTCGCCACCGACACCAGCCACGCGCTCAAGAGCGGTTACGACCCGGTGGCGGGCGAGTGGGCCTTCGAAGCGCCCACCAGCCTGCTGCCGGAGGTCGAGCGCCCTACCGCCGTGCTCGGTCGCGTGGGGCGCGAGGCCGCCGCGCTGACCGGTCTGCCGGTGGGTTGCGAGGTCCGCGCGGGAATGACCGACGGCTGTGCTGGGCAGCTCGCCTCCGGAGCCGTCGATCCGGGGCAGTTCGTCACCGTGCTCGGCACGACCCTCGTGCTCAAGGGGGTTTCCGAGAAGCTCGTGCACGACCCGACCGGAGTCGTCTACAGCCACCTGCACCCCGACGGCCGGTGGTTGCCGGGCGGTGCCGCCAACATCGGTGGTTCCGCGCTGTCCGATGTGGACCCGGAGGAGCTGTCCGAACTGGACGCCGCGGCCCTCGCGCGGGGTCCCGCGAGCGTGCTCGACTACCCGCTTCGCGGGCGGGGGGAACGATTCCCGTTCCCAGCGCCCGACGCTGAAGCGTTCCGGGTGGGTTCACCGCGGGATCGCGTCGACGGGCACCGGGCCAAGCTGGAGGGGGTCGCCTTCTGCGAACGTCTCGCGCTGGAACGCCTGGCCACCTTGGGCGCGGTGGCCGAGGGACCGGTGCGCACCGCGGGCGGCGGAGCTCGCAGCGAGGAGTGGTGCCGGATCCGCGCCTCGGTCCTGGACCGGCCGGTGCTGCGCGTGCTCGGCGCGGGGACCGCGCTGGGCGCAGCCCTGCTGGCGGCCACCGGTTCGCTGCACCCCGACCTCAGCACGGCCGCGGCGGCGATGGTGCCGACTGGGGAGCTCCTCGAACCGGACCAGTCCGAAGTGGGCCGTCTCCACTCCGGTTACGAGCGGTTCACGGCGGAGCTGCGCGCCCGCGGGTGGCTCTAGAGCTCGCGCGAAGAACCCGGACCGACGTTGTGGCAGGGGCGTTTCCGCAGCTTCTCCACGTAGTCCTCGGGTGCTCCGGCGGCCTCCGCCGCGTCGGCCATCACACCGAGGTAGCGCGCCGAGGGCAGCCCGCCCTCGTAGGCGTCGAGCACGTACATCCACGCCAGGGCGGAACCGTCGAGGGTCTGCACCATCAGCCGCAGCTTCTTGTGCATCCCGAGCTCGGCGCCCTCCCAGTTGTCCAGGTTCTTCTCGTCTTCCGGGCTCACGTCGTAGAGCACCGTGAAGACCTGCGAACCGGGCTGCTCGACGATCGTGGCGAGGGCGCCTTCCCAGCCGTAGTCCTCGCCGCCGAAGGTCAGCCGCCAGTCCATCAGCCAGCCGGCTCCCGCCATGGGGGAATGCGGGGCGCGCTGCAACATCTGGGCCGGATCCATGTTGGATCCGTACGCGGCGTACAAAGGCACGCCCCACAGGGTAGCGATTCCACGGCCGAAAAGCGGACCGGACCGGGGCACGAATGTGGGTTTCTTGGCTCGCCCGGAGTTCGGGCGGGGGGACCGAGCGCTTGCGCAGCGGTGACGATCACAGACGGTGTCGACGGGGTGGAGTGGCATTCGCCACGATCACTCATCCTGGGCGGTACCACCCGGTTTGCCCGGAGTCTTCGCGGCGTACCGTGAGCTCGGCGCCCATCGGTGTAAACGGTGACCATCGGCTACCGGGTGCCCATCGGCCAGGTGGACTCAGGAGGAGCGCGAAGTGACCCGCATCGTGATCATGGGTGGCGGCCCGGCGGGCTACGAGGCGGCCTTGGTCGCCGCTTCCAACGGAGCGGACGTCACGCTCGTCGAGCCGGAAGGCCTCGGCGGGGCCTGCGTGCTCTACGACTGCGTCCCCTCGAAGACCTTCATCGCCTCCGCCGGCGCGCGGTCCTCCTTCCGCGACGCCGAGGAGCTCGGCATCCGCCCCTCCTCGCACGAAGCCGACGTCGAGGTCGCCGTGGTGCACGGCCGGGTCAAGGGCCTGGCCCTCGCGCAGTCGGCCGACATCCGCTCCCGCGTTCGCCGCGAAGGCGTCAAGATCGTGCCCGGTCGCGCGCGCTTCACCGACCCGACCCCGGGCATGGCGGTGCACCAGATCGGCGTCGATCGAGCCGATGGCAACTACGAAGAGCTCACCGCCGACGTCGTGCTGATCGCCACCGGTGCCACACCGCGCATCCTCAAGGGCGCCGAGCCCGACGGCGAGCGCATCCTGACCTGGCGGCAGCTCTTCGACCTGCCGGACCTGCCCGAGCACCTGGCCGTCATCGGCTCCGGTGTCACCGGTGTGGAGTTCGCCTCCGCCTACACCGAGATGGGCGTCAAGGTCACCATGATCTCCAGCCGCGACCGCGTGCTGCCGCACGAGGACGCCGACGCCGCGGCCGTGCTCGAAGAGGTGTTCGCCGAACGCGGTACCGAGGTCGTCAAGCACGCCCGCGCCGAGTCGGTCGAGCGCACCGAGAAGGGCGTGGTCATCCACCTCGCCGACGGCCGCACGGTCGAGGCCAGCCACGCCCTGATGACCGTGGGATCGGTGCCCAACACGGACGGCATCGGCCTGGAGAAGGTCGGCATCGAACCGGGCCGGGGCGGCTACGTCGAGGTCGACCGGGTCTCCAGGACCGGGGCCCCCGGCATCTACGCGGCCGGTGACTGCACCGGCTTGCTGCTGCTGGCGTCGGTGGCGGGCATGCAGGGCCGCATCGCGATGTGGCACGCGCTGGGCGAGGGCGTCACGCCGATCAAGCTCAAGACCGTCGCCGCCAACGTCTTCACCCACCCCGAGATCGCCACGGTCGGCATCAGCCAGCAGGCCATCGACAGCGGCGAGGTCCCCGCGCGCACCGTGATGATGCCGCTGGCGACCAACCCGCGCGCCAAGATGGAAGGCCTGCGACGCGGTTTCCTCAAGGTCTTCTGCCGCCCGCAGACCGGTGTGGTCGTCGGCGGCGTGGTGGTCTCGCCGAACGCCAGCGAACTGATCCTGCCGATCGCGCTCGCGGTGCAGAACCAGGTGACCGTGGACAACCTGGCCAACACCTTCTCGGTGTACCCGTCGCTGTCGGGTTCGCTGACCGAGGCCGGCCGCCTGCTGATGCGCCACGACGACCTGGACTGACGCGGGGCCTCCGGCGGGGGAGGATGGCGGCATGACCGAACGCCCGGTGCTGATCTACGACGGCGACTGCGGCTTCTGCACCCGCAGCGTCCGGCTCGCCGTGCGCCTGCCGGTGAGCATGAGCGTCCGCCCGTGGCAGGAAGCCGATCTCGCCGCACTGCGCACCACGGAGGGCCGGGCCCGCCACGAGGTGCTCTGGATCGACCGCTCCGGCCGCGTCTTCGGCGGGGCGGAGGCCGTGGCGCAGCTCCTGAAGTCCTGCCGCATCCCGTGGCCGGTGTTCGGCTGGATCATGTCGGCGCCGCTGCTGCGCACCCTCGCGGCCCGCGCCTACCGATGGGTGGCCGACAACCGCTCCCGCCTCCCCGGCACCACCCCCGCCTGCCAACTGCCGCCCGACCAGCGCCCGAGCTGAGCCGCTGCCTCGCACGCGGGAAAAATCGGGCGACACGGCCTCTAGGCCGCCGCTAGCCTGGGGACGTGCAACGGCAGCTCTACCTCTGATCAAGTCCGCCTCCGGCGGCCTCACCGCGCGCGGGAGCACGGCTCCTCGCGGCGCGGCACCCCACCATTCCCGCCCGGTACGAGGGCGGCTTGATCAGGAGCTGTATCACCCATGTCCACATCAGCCCAGAACGTCCAGCGGGCGTACGTCCTGTTCGCGTCCATCCCCGCTCACGGTCACGTCAACCCCGGACTCGGCCTGGTCACCGAGCTGGTCGCCCGCGGCCACCGCGTCAGCTACGCCACCACCGACGAGTTCGTGCCGCAGGTCGCCGAAACCGGCGCGGAGATCCTCCGCTACGAGTCGTTGCTGCCCGGCACCTCGGGTTCCCAGCGGCCGGATTGGCCCGACGACCAGGTCGAGGCGCAGCACCTGTTCCTCGACGAGACCGAACTCGTGGTGCCGCAGATCGAGCGGGCGTTCGCGTCCGACCGGCCCGACCTGATCGTCTACGAGGTCGCCGCGTTCCCCGCTCTCGTCCTGTCGGAGAAGTGGCAGGTCGCGCGCATCCAGCTCTCCCCGACGCACGTGCACTCCCAGGGCATCGAGCGGGTGCTGGGCGGGCTGGAGGAGGACACGCCGGAGAAGGCGGCCGTCCGGTCCCGCTACGACCGGTACTTCGCGGAGCAGGGCGTGGCCCTGTCCTTCGAGGACATCGGGATGCCGGTGCGGGCCATCGTGACGATCCCGAGGAAGTTCCAGTACTTCGGCGAGAACGCCGAGGAATCCTTCGAATTCGTCGGCCCGATGTTCTCGGAGCGCGCGTTCCAGGGCACCTGGAGCCCGCCGGACGACCGGCCCGTCGTGGTGGTCTCGCTGGGGTCGGCCTACAACGACCGGCTCGACTTCTACCGCAGGTGCGTGGCCGCGTTCGGCGGGACGGAGTGGCGCGTCGTGCTGGCGGTCGGGCGTGACGTCGACCCGGCTGAGCTGGCCGACGCGCCCGGCAACGTGGAGGTCCACCAGTGGATCCCGCAGCTGCAGGTGCTCTCGCACGCCGGCGCGTTCCTCACCCACGCTGGGATGGGCGGGGTGATGGAGGGCCTGTTCCACGGTGTTCCGCTGATCGCGGCGCCGCAGGCCGCGGATCAGTTCGCCAACGCCGCGCGGATCGAGGAGCTCGGTCTCGGGGTGCAGATCGATTCCGGGACCACTACCCCGGAACAACTGCGGGACGCTCTCACCGAGGTCACCTCGAACCCGCGGATTCTGCGCCACGTGGCGGAGATGCGCCACGAGATCGAGGAATCCGGTGGGCTCGCCCGAGCCGTCACCAGGATCGAGTCCTTCCTCGAACCCTGAGCGGCTGCCGAACCCGCTTCGGCTGTGCGGGATCTCAGCGGAGATCCGGTGGAAAGCGAACGGCGGTCCGACCCGCGCGGGCCGGACCGCCGTTCGAGGCAGGTTCAGATCACTCGACCCAGTCGAAGGTCTTGGTGACCGCCTTCTGCCAGTCGCGGTACTGCTTCTCGCGGACCTCGTCGGTCATCGACGGGTCCCACTGCTTGTCCTTGGCCCAGTTGCTGCGGATGTCGGCTTCGCTGCCCCAGAACCCGACGGCGAGACCGGCCGCGTAGGCGGCACCGAGCGCGGTGGTCTCGTTGACCACCGGCCGGATCACCGGGACGCCGAGGATGTCGGCCTGGAACTGCATCAGCAGCTCGTTGACGACCATGCCGCCGTCGACCTTCAGCGACTTCAGCGGAACGCCGGAGTCGGCGTTCATGGCCTCGATGACCTCGCGGGTCTGGAACGCCGTGGCTTCCAGCACCGCTCGGGCCAGGTGGCCGCGGTTGACGTAGCGGGTGAGCCCGACGATCGCGCCGCGGGCGTCCGAGCGCCAGTGCGGCGCGAACAGACCGGAGAACGCGGGCACGAAGTACGCGCCGCCGTTGTCGTCCACGGACCGCGCGACCTGCTCGATCTCCGGGGCGCTGCCGATCATGCCGAGGTTGTCCCGCATCCACTGCACCAGCGAGCCGGTGACCGCGATCGAGCCTTCGAGGCAGTAGACCGTGTCGTTGGTGCCGATCTTGTAGCCGACGGTGGTCAGCAGACCGTTGTCGCTGAGGACCCGCTCGGTGCCCGTGTTGAGCAGCACGAAGTTGCCGGTGCCGTAGGTGTTCTTGGCTTCACCGGGCGACAGGCAGGCCTGACCGAAGGTGGCGGCCTGCTGGTCGCCGAGGATGCCGGCGATCGGGATCCCGGCGAACACACCGCGCTCGCGGAACTGGCCGTAGACCTCCGAGGAGGACCGGATCTCCGGCAGCATCGACATCGGGATGCCGATCTCGGCGCAGATCTCCGGATCCCACTGCAGGGTCTCCAGGTCCATCAGCAGCGTGCGCGAGGCGTTGGTCGGGTCGGTGACGTGCAGGCCGCCGTCCGGGCCGCCGGTGCAGTTCCACAGCACCCAGGTGTCCATGTTGCCGAACAGCAGCTCGCCCTTCTCGGCGCGCTCGCGGATGCCGTCGACGTTGTCGAGCATCCACTTCACCTTCGGCCCGGAGAAGTAGGTGGCCAGCGGCAGCCCGGTCTTGGACTGGAAGCGGTTCTGCCCCTCCGTCGCGCCGAGCTCGCTGACGATCTCGTCGGTCCGGGTGTCCTGCCAGACGATGGCGTTGTAGACCGGCTTGCCGGTGGCCTTGTCCCAGACCACGGTCGTCTCGCGCTGGTTGGTGATGCCGCAGGCGGCGATGTCGGACGAGACCAGGTCGGCGCTGGCCAGAGCGCCGGCGCACACCTGGCGGACGTTGTCCCAGATCTCGAGCGGGTCGTGCTCGACCCAACCGGCCTTCGGGAACAGCTGGCGGTGCTCCTTCTGGTTGACCGCGACCACCCTGCCTGAGTGGTCGAAGATCATGCACCGCGACGAAGTCGTTCCCTGGTCGATGGCGGCGACGTACGAAGCCATCTTTCACACCTTCCTTGTCAGCTGCTGATGGGGAGGGCGAGTGCGAGCAGGCCCGCCAGCACGCCGCCGATGATCGGGCCCGCGATCGGGACCCACGAATAACCCCACTCCGCCGAGCCCTTGCCGCGGATGGGCAGGATCGCGTAAGCGATGCGCGGCCCCAGGTCGCGTGCCGGGTTGATGGCGTACCCGGTCGGCCCGCCGAGCGAGTTGCCGATGCCGATCACGATGAACGCGACCGCGGCGTAGCCGAGCGCGGCGTTGCCGAAGTCCGGCACCCCGGCGGTGTCGCCCGGGCTGGCCGGCGGATTGGTGATGATCCAGAACACCAGCACGAAGGTGCCGATGATCTCGGTGATCATGTTCCACGGAGCGTTCGGCACGGTCGGCCCGGTGCAGAAGATCCCCCGGGTGTCGGCCGGAGCCTCCGTCGTGTCGAACTGCAACTTGTAGGCCGCCCAGCACAGCACCGCGCCCAGCGTGGCGCCGATGATCTGCGCGATGATGTAAACCGGGACCTGCGACCACGCGGTGTCCCCGTAGATCGCGAGCCCGATGGTGACCGCGGGGTTGATGTGCGCCCCGGAAGGTTCGGCGATGCTCGCACCGGCGAAAACCGCGAAGCCCCAGCCGAAGTTCACCAGCAGCCAGCCGCCGCCCACTCCGAGGCTCCTGCTCAAGGTCACGTTCGCGACCACGCCGCAACCCATCAGGGTCAGTATCGCCGTCCCGAGCAGCTCCCAGAGGAATACCTCGCCAAGACTGGTCATTCTCCCGTTCCCCTCGTGATGCCGCCGTTGGCACAGGCGGGTCTTCGGTGTCTGTCCGACATGGAGCGAGTCGGGACGGTACTGCCGCATGGCAACACGTGTCCATCAGTGCCGCCAGTCGTGCGCAGCACGTTCGTCTGTACCGCCTAATCCGCAGCTCGCCCGGTGGTAGCGCGGAATGCCGAAGATCGCCGGTACCGGATCTTCGGCGCAGGTGACACCGTCGTCCGGCACGCCCGGATCGACTGATCGATCCCGGCTACCGAACGACACCTTAATCACAACAACTGTGTGAAAAGAAGCGTTGCGGGTCGGTCGAGATGGTGTTTTTATCGAGTTGTACGGTGAGTGTGCGGTGGAGGACGTGATCCCACCGCTCGCAGGCCATCCGGAACGAGGAGCCCCCATGTCCGGCCGACGACCGTCCGGCAAGCAGCAGGACCGGCGCCGCAAGATCACCGAGCTGGTGATGGCGGAGGGAACGCTGCGCATCGACGATCTGGTCGCGACCATCGGCGCCAGCGCCATGACCGTGTACCGGGACCTCGCCGACCTCGAATCGCAGGGCCTGGTCCACCGCAACCGGGGGAACGTCTCGGCCGCGTCGTCGCTGCTCTACGAAGCGGCCTCGGAATACCGGTTGCAGCAGAACCAGGCGGAGAAGGAGGAGTTGGCCCACGCCGCCGCCGAGCTCATCGAGCCCGGCCAGGCGCTGGTGCTCGACGACTCCACCACCGGTGTGCACCTGGCCCGGCTGCTGCCCGAGCGCGCGCCGCTGACCGTCGTCACCAACCACAGGGGCGTTTTCGACGAGCTGTCCGCGGCGCCCGGGATCAGCCTGATCTGCATCGGCGGCGACTACCTGCCGTGGGCCGACGCGTTCGTCGGTGGCATGGCGCTGGATTCGCTGCGCAACCTGCGGGTGGACCTGTCGATCATGTCGGTGTCCGCGGTGACCGACGGCATCTGCTGCTACCCGCAGCAGGAGATGGTGCAGATCAAGAAGGCGATGCTCGCCGCAGCGCAGCGCACGGTGCTCTACGTCGACCACACGAAGTTCCGCAGGCGCGCGCTGCACGCGGTCGCACCCGTCGAGGACTTCGACATCGTCATCGTCGACTCGAAGACCCCGGGCAACCAGATCGAGGTCCTGCGCGAGAGGGGTGCGCTCGTCGAACAAGCGGCCGCACCGGGACGCGCTGCGGCAGGCACGCAGGGGGCCGGTCGGGCATGATGACCAACGAGGTGCGCCGCCCGCGCGCAGGATCGGTTTCGCGGGCCGGGAGCCGCGGGCGAGCGGCGCAGCCGCGAACCGGAAAGCCGTTCGCACGAGGCGGTTCTCCGGCGAGAGCTCCGAAGCGCCGCGCAGTGCACGTGCTCGTCGAGCGGCGCACGAAGCCAGCGGGCCCTTGAGGATCCGCCACGTGCACCGCCAACCAGAACGAGTCCACAGACAGCCATCAACGGTGGGACGCGACCGAAGCGAGGAGGACGCGGTGTCCAAAGACAAGACCGAGACCGGAAACCGGCTGAAGGGCACGCTGGGACCCACCGAGCGGGCCGAGAACTGGAAGCGGCTCGGAACCGAGGAATTCGACGTCGTGGTGATCGGCGGTGGCGTGACCGGCGCCGGTGCGGCGCTGGACGCGGCCACCCGAGGGCTCCGGGTCGCGCTGGTCGAGGCCCGCGACCTGGCGGCCGGGACGTCGAGCCGTTCCAGCAAGTTGTTCCACGGCGGGCTGCGCTACCTGGAGCAGCTGGAGTTCTCGCTGGTGCGCGAGGCGCTGCGGGAACGCGAGCTGATGCTGACGCGGATCGCTCCGCACCTGGTCAAGCCGGTTCCGTTCCTCTACCCGCTGACCCGCCGGTTCTGGGAGCGCCCGTACACCGCGGCCGGCCTGCTCATGTACGACACGATGGGCGGCGCCCGGTCGGTGCCGGGGCAGAAGCACCTCAGCCGCGCGGGCGCGCTGCGCATGGTTCCCGCGCTCAAGAGCAGCGCTCTGATCGGCGGCATCCGCTACTACGACGCGCAGGCCGACGACGCCCGGCACACCATGACCGTCGCCCGCACCGCAGCGCGCTACGGCGCGGTGGTCACGACCTCCATGCAGGTCACCGGGTTCCTGCGGGAAGCCGACCGCGTCGCCGGACTCCGGGTGCGCGACGTGGAGACCGCTGAGGAGGTCGAGGTCCGCGCTCACGCCGTGATCAACGCGACCGGTGTGTGGACCGACGAGCTGCAGAAGCTGTCCGGAGGTCGCGGGCGGTTCCGCGTCCGCTCCAGCAAGGGCGTGCACATCGTCGTCCCGCGCGACCGGATCGTCGCCGAGAGCGGAATGATCCTGCGCACCGAGAAGTCCGTGCTGTTCGTGATCCCGTGGGGCAACCACTGGATCATCGGCACCACCGACACCGACTGGCACCTCGACCTGGCGCACCCGTCGGCGACCAAGGCCGACATCGACTACCTGCTCGAACACGTCAACTCGGTGCTGGCCACCCCGTTGACGCACGACGACATCGAGGGCGTCTACGCCGGGCTCCGGCCGCTGCTGGCGGGCGAGAGCGAGGAGAGCTCCAAGCTCTCCCGCGAGCACGCGGTCGCGCGGGTGGCTCCGGGTCTGGTGGCCATCGCGGGGGGCAAGTACACGACCTACCGGGTCATGGCCGCCGACGCGGTCGACACCGTCTCGCCGGACATCCCCGGCCGGATGGCCTCGTCGATCACCGACCAGGTCCCGCTGATCGGGGCCGACGGTTACCACGCGCTGGTCAACCAGGCCGACCAGCTGGCGGCGGCGCACGGCGTGCACCCGTACCGGATCCGGCACCTGCTGGACCGCTACGGCTCGGAGATCCACGACGTGCTCGGAGCCGCCGAGAAGCGCCCCGAGCTGCTCAAGCCGGTTCCCGCCGCGCCGAACTACCTGCAGGCCGAGATCGTCTACGCGTGCAGCCACGAAGGCGCGATGCACCTGGAGGACGTGCTCACCCGGCGCACCCGGATCTCCATCGAGTACCCGCACCGAGGTGTCGACTGCGCTGACGCCGTGGCGCGGCTGATGGCCGAGGTGCTCGGCTGGGACGAGAAGACCATCGCCCGCGAGATCGCGGTCTACACCGAGCGGGTCCAGGCCGAACGGGACTCGCAGACCGAACCGAGCGACCAGGCGGCCGACGCCAAGCGCTCGGCGGCCCCGGAAGCCCGCAGCAGCCTCGTGGAACCCGTGGTCTGACGGGGCACGCGCGCAGCAGGCGAATTTCGCGCGAAGTTCGACTCCCGAAGCCGGGGCTCGAACTTCGCGCGAACTCGGCTACCGGACCGCCGAGCCGGTGACCTCGTCGAGGAGTTCTTCGACGAGCCCGACCAGGCGGCGGTTGTCCGCCGGAGCGATCGTGCTCCACGCCTCCCCGGACGGGGAGGTGGTGCGCAGCTGCGCGTAGCGGCCGAGCGCGGTGTCGAAGAACCCGACGACGCGCTCGGCCCGCTCGCGCCGGCCGTGCCGGAGTCGCGCGGCCGCACCGAACTGCCCCTGCGCCACGACTCCCGCGACCATCCCGGCCAGCGCTTCGGCGTCATCGGGACGGACCCCTCGGCGTTGCAGCGCCGAGAGGAGTTGCTCGATCTTGTCGCCGACCTCCGCCGCGGCCTCGTCGAGCGCGGCGCTGGGCACCGACACCGACCGGCCCGGCCCGGGAGCCAGTTCCGGCAGCCGCGAGACCGCGGCGCGCGGGAGTCCCGACGCCGAAGTCGCGGAGAAGCTCAGGTGCTCGCCGTCCTTGACCGCGAGCACGGCGCGCTCGCCGTCGCTCTCGGCCGCCGCCAGCACTCGAACGCTGCGGTGCAACCAGCTCCGCCCGTCGACCTCGCGGCCGGGCTCGGCGACGAGCCGCAGCATCCGTTCCAGCTCCGCGTCGAGCGCGCCGCCGCTGATCAGGCCGCGCTTCGAGAGCGCGCGCCACGCGGAGGCGACCAGCTTCGCCCGCTCCGCGTGGGTGCGCCCCGGTGACGGGACCTTGAGCACCAGCGGAACGCTGTCGATCTCCAGGTGTTCGGTGAGCACGTCGAATTCCAGCGCCGAGAGGTTGATCAACCTCTCGGCCCGGTGAGCGGTGTTCATCGACCCGGCTCGCCGCCGATCACCGGACGCGAACTGGTCTGCTGCTCGCCGAAGAAGCCGCCGTCGCCCAGCTTCTCGGTGACCTCGTGCTCGACAGCGTCGTCCCGGCCGCCCTTGGCGCGCTTGCCGGACGACCGCCCGGACCCGGCGCCGGCACCGGTGGGGCGGGTCGTGCGCCGGCCTTCCTGCCTGGTGCCGGGAGCGGCGGTGCCGTTGCCGGTCCCACCGGCCGGTGAGCCGGAACGCGGGACGGCGGTGGGACCCCAGCTGATCGTCACCTGCGGTGCGCCGACCGGGGACCTCGACCCACCCGAGGCCGGGGCGTCCACCACGACCTGCGGCGGTGCCGCGAACGAGGCCAGCGACGTGGTGTTGGCCTGCGTGGAGGCCTCGTAGGTGCGCATCACGTCGAAAGCGCGCTGCTCCGCGGCGTGCTGCCGGGCTTCCTCGACCTCGTAGTCGGTCTGCCCGCCGAACAGGTGCGTCAGCGCGGTCGCCGCGGTCCCGGGTTCCTCGCTGGTCACCGCCACCGGGGGCGGCATCTCGCTGCGGGCCTTGCTGATGAACTCCGCCTGCTGCTCGGCGCGCTCGCGCATCACGGTGGTCGCCTGCTGCGCCAGCACCGCCCACTCACCCAGCGGGCGGAGTCCGGCGTTCGCGCTGTCGGCCGCGGCGCCCTGCCACCCGCTCCGCGCGGCGGAGGTCGCGGCGGCCAGACCGCCGTCGATCTCGCCGAGAGCGCGGGTCAGCTCGCTCCAGCGGCGGACGCTGTCGGTCGAGCCGTGCGCCCCCGGGCCCTCGTTGATCTGCGCGTACAGCTCGGCGTGCCGGTAGCCCTGCCATCGGTGGTCACCCATCGCGGATCAGCAACCCCCGCCCAGACCGGCCGCGCTCTCGTGGTCGATCAGCTCGTACTGGCGGCCTGCCGCCTGCAGCGACTCGGCGGCCGCCTGCAGCTGGTCGCGGTAACCGCACAACGCGGTCAACGCGTCCTCGCCGCCGCCGACCGATCGCTCGTTGAACTGCTCGGCCGCGTCCGTGCTGACCGGGTCGCCGGCCCACGGGCGGATGCGGAGCTCGGTGATGGCGTGCTCGATCTGCAGCCCGACCGCGTCCAGCGATTCCTGCAGCGAGTTGACCAGACGCGGAATCGCGGTGGGCTCGACCTGCATCGAGCCCCCGGACTCCGCGCCGTACGGGTCCGTCAAAGGCACGTTGCCCCCTCCCACAGGTGAAACGTCCGCCGGACACTGTATCCGCGATCTGTCACGCTGTGGAGTCCGCCATACGCGGGGAGTGCTGCCGGATCAGGGGGTCGACTCCGACGAGCGCTGCGTGGAGCCACCGGGAGCGGAGGTCTCCGAGCTGGTCGGCGGCGGGTGGGCCAAGGTCCGCACCGCTTCCTCGGCGACCCGCTGTGCGCCCGAGCACAGCTGGTCCACCGGCGGTGGCGGCTGCCCGCCGTCGTCGCGGTAGAGCACGTCCAGGTGCTGCCCCTCGGCCACGTCGACCGCGACGTTGCAGGACAGGTCCAGGCCCGGGGTCTTGATCACCAGCGCGGGGAAGCCCTCCACCAGGACCGGGGAGGCCTCGACCTGCGCGGTGTCGTCGGTCCACACCCGCATGCTCTCGGTGGTGATCAGCGCGAGCCTGGCACCGACCTTGGCGGTGGTGTTGCGGTAGCTGCAGGTGGCGGCGTTGCCGAAGCCCGCGTCCGAGTCCGGCAGCGGCTCGCGGTCGAAGCCCAGCTGGCTGCGCTGGTCGGTGGTGAGCAGCTCGCACGGGTCGACGCCGTCCAGGCCGAGGTCGAAGGGCCGCGGCGGCAGCGAGGGCGGCGCGCTGGTGACCGGCGCGGGTGGCGGTGGCGGTGGCGGCGCGGTACCCGCCGTCGGGGCCGATTGCCACATTCCGCACCCGGTGAGGGTGAGAGCGCCGAGGCCGAGCAACGCGCTGAGACGTCGGACCCCGGTGGGCCGCGAGCTGTGCATGGACATCACCGTAACGAAACGTGGTCGTCGGTGACGGTAGGTCCTCACCTGCGTCGCCAGGTCAACCAGACGACCGCCAGCGTCGGGAGCAACAAGATCAGCCCGATGGGCCGCGCGAACACCACGAGAACCATCAGCAGCGCCACCGCGCCGACGGCCAGCGCGATGTGTCCCGGCGACGGCGCTGGGCGTGTCGCGGCGGGGGCCAGCGCGCTGGACGGGCGCGGTCCGGGCAGGTCCTCGAAGAGCGCGTCGAGCTCGGATCCGAAGCGCGCGGCCGCGGCGTGCCTGCTCCGCTCGTCGTACTCGGCGAGCTCCAGGCGCCCGGCCGAGAAGTGCTCGCCGAGCTGCTGAATGGCCCGCTCCCGCTCGGGGTCACCGATGCGCAGGTCTTTTCCCCGCCGACCGCTGTCCACACGCCCATCCTACGGCCGAACAATCACCCGGCCGAGTGGCCAGGCGAGTTTCCCGCGGAGCTGCGCGCGGCGGAGGTTCTCGTGCCGCCGCGCGCAGCGGGCATCAGGCCGTCGCGGGTTCGCGCTCGCCCAGCAACGGCGGTGCGCTGGGCGCGGTCAGCACCTCGTCGTCGAGGACGTTCTCGCTGCGGGCCACGATCACCGGAACGGCGATCTGGCCGGCGACGTTGGTGGCGGTGCGCATCATGTCCATGATCGGGTCGACCGCGTAGGCGATGGCGATGCCGGTCGCCACCACCTCGGGCGGGAAGCCCAGGGCGCCGACGGTCAGCGTCAGCATGGTGAACCAGCCGGTCACGCCGGCGGTGGCGATCGAGCCGAACACCGCCACGGCGATGATCGTCAGGTACTGCAGCGGTCCGAGGTGGATGCCGAAGAGGTTCGCGATGAACAGCGATCCGATGGCCGGGTAGACCGCCGCGCAGCCGTCCATCTTGGTGGTGCTGGCCAGCGGGACCGCGAAGCTCGCGTAGGACGGCGGAACGCCGAGGTTCTCCGCCGCCTGGCGGGTCATCGGCAGGCTCGCGCCGGAGGAGCGGGAGGCGAACGCGAACTGCAGCACCGTCCACGACTTGGCGAAGAACCGGGCGGGGCTGACCTTGGCGACCAGCGCCAGCAGCAGCGGGTAGACCGCGAACAGCACCAGCAGGCAGGCGACGTAGGTGGAGCCGATCAGCTTGACCAGCGGCAGGAAGAACTCGTTGCCGTAGGTCGCCACGGCGTTGCCGATCAGGCCCAGGGTGCCCAGCGGGGCCAGCCGGATGATCCAGCCCAGCACGCGCTGGATCACCTCGAAGGCGGCCTTGTTGAACGCCACGAACGGCGCGGCCTTGTCGCCGAGGCTGTAGGTGGCGGCGCCGATGATCAGCGACACGAACACCACCTGCAGTGTCTCGCCCTCGGCGAAGGCGCTGATCAGGTTGTCCGGGACCAGGCCGTTGAGCAGGTCCAGCCAGGAGCCCTGGGTCTTCTGGCCGATCGCCTGCAGCTTCTCGGGATCGGGCTCGATGAGCAGCCCGCGACCGGGCTGGAACAGCCCGCCGACCGCGAGGCCGATCAGCACCGCGATCAGCGAGGTGATCGCGAACCACAGCGCGGTCTTCCCGCCGAGCCGGGCGGCGGTTCGGCCGCCTCCGAGCCCGCGCAGGCTGTTGATGCCCACCACGATCGCGGTGAAGATCAGCGGCAGCACGGTGAAGCTCAGCAGCTTGGTGAACGTGGAGCCGATGGTGTCCAGGGTCGTGATCAGCCAGTCGGCTCCGGTCTGCTTGGCGACCCAGCCGAGCAGCGCGCCGAGCACGAGCGAGGCGAGCACGGCGACGGCGAACAGCTTCGGGTTGAAGCGCAGGCGTAACCGCCCGGCGTTGTCGGACACAGGGATCTCCTGGAGACGTGAAGGATGGGTGCCCCGATGGGCGTGATGAGCGCTGGGCGGCACGAGCGCCGCGGGTGAGCGCCGGGGCGGCGGGTGCGCCGGGGGACGAGCGGCCGAGCGAGGGCTTCAGCTCGTGCCGGAGGAGATCAGCGACAGACGCAGCTGGCCTGCCGTCGAAGGTCGACGTGCAGGCGAGAGGTCAGGAACCACCGTCGCGGAACTGGCATAGCGACTCAAAATAACCACTCGAACGAGGGAAAAAGTCCCGAAGGTGCCCGTTCTGTGCCGCGCTTCACCCCGATGTCGGCATCGCACTGCGCGGCAAGTCCCAGTTTTAGTCCAAACCGAGCCATGATCATGTCCGAAATGTCGGCTCAGTTATGACTAAAACTGGGATTTCAGCCGGACGTGGTGGGGGCTACGTGGTGCGGGCTACCGGGTGGGGTGGTTCCAGAGGTGGGTGATGGTGAGGCCGAGGTCGGAGAGGAGCCTCCGGGTGAGGGGGAGGCTGATGCCGAGGACGCTCGACGGGTCGCCGTCGACGCCCTCGATGAACCACCCGCCGAAGCCCTCCAGCGTGAAACCGCCCGCCACGTGCAGCGGCTCGCCGGTGGCGACGTACGCGTCGATCTCGGCCTCGGTCGGAGCGCCGAAGCGGACCGTCGTGCTCAGATGACCTGCGGTCCGGTCGGTGACGGCGCCGTCGCGCAGCCGCAGGACCGCGTGCCCGGTGAGCAGCTCACCGCTGGTGCCCGAGTTCTGCGCCCACCGCTGGGCCGCGACCTCCGGCGTCCCGGGCTTGCCGACGATCTCCCCGCCCGCCATCAGCAGCATCGAGTCGCACCCGACGATCACCGCATCGGGCTCGGAGCCGGTGAGCTCGGCCGCGACCGCCTCGGCCTTGGCCTGCGCCAGCGCGGTGACCAGCTCAGCGGGCGCGGGGTCGGTCAGCGACGCGGTCACCGCGTCCTCGTCCACGCCCGAGACCTTCACCAGCGGGTCGATCCCGGCCGAGCGGAGCACGGACAGCCGGGCGGGCGAGGCGGAAGCAAGCACGAAGCGCACGCGCCAGATCGTATGTCCTGGCCGCGTCGCCCCACGCGCGACCGCACCGCCACCTCTCAGCAGCGGTGCCGCCGCGACCCGGAGCGGCCCCTTAGGCTGAGCGGGTGAGCACCGAGGTTCTGCTGGACGGGGACCGGCTGCGGCGGCGGCTGGTCGATGAGGGTCCGTACACCGCGCTGGACGTGGTCGCCGTGACCGGCTCCACCAACTCCGACCTGGTCGCCGAGGCCGGTCGGGGCGCCGCTGACCGCACGGTGCTGATCGCCGAGGAGCAGAGCGCCGGCCGGGGGAGGATGCAGCGGGAGTGGATCTCCCCGCGCGGTTCGGGGCTGTTCGTGAGCGTGCTGCTGCGTCCCGGGGTGCCGCCGTCGGCGGTGGCCTGGATGCCGCTGATCGCCGGGATCGCCCTCGCCGAGACCGTCGAGCGGACCACCGGCGTGCCCGCGGGCCTGAAGTGGCCCAACGATCTGCTGCTCGGCGCTGGTGACGACTGGAGCAAGGGCGCCGGAATCCTCTCCGAGGCGCTGGCCGGGCCGGACGGGATGGCGCTGGTCCTGGGCATGGGCGTCAACATCGGGCAGCAGCGCGAGGAACTCCCCACCGGGGCGGGCGGACTGCCCGCGACCTCGCTGGCCGCCGAAGGCGCGACCGTGGACCGCGAGGAGTTCGCGGCGGACCTGCTCGCCGCCCTCGCCGAGGCCGAGGGGCGGTGGCGCGACGCGGGAGGTGACGTGGTGTCCACCGGGCTGCTCGACCGCTACCGCGAGCGATGCCGGACGCTGGGCCAGCGGGTTCGCGTCGAGCTCGGCGGTGATGCCGACCTGCACGGGGTGGCCACCGACATCGATTCCTCCGGCAGGCTCGTGGTCGCCGCCGATGACGGCGAACCCACGGCGGTGTCGGCGGGCGACGTGGTGCACGTCCGCAGGAGCTGAGGGTCCTTCACGCCCGGGTGCGGCCGGTAACGTGGGTTCGCGGACCGGTTTCGAGTCTGAGGAAGGGGAACCGTGGCCTACCCAGACGGCCTGCTCAGCGAGGACGAGAGCGTCGTCGTGCACAAGCACCCGCACTGGAAGATGCTGCTCGGCCCGGTTCTCGTGCTGTTCGTCGTGGTCGGAGGCGCTTCCTACCTGGCTGCCCTGGTGGCGACCACGCCGTGGCGGCTGCCGGTGTGGATCGCGCTGGGCGTCGTCGGTCTGCTGGTGATCTTCTGGTTCACCCTCGCTCCGGTGTCCCGCTGGCGTACCACCCACTTCGTGATCACCACGCACCGGTTGATGGTCCGGGAGGGCGTCTTCACCAGGTCCGGGATCGACATCCCGATGTGGCGGATCAACTCGGTGCGCTTCCGGCGCGGAGTGGTGGACCGCGTCTTCGGGTGCGGCACGCTGGTGATCGAGTCCGCTTCCGACGAGCCTCTGGAATTCGACGACATCCCGCAGGTGGAGCAGGTGCACTCGCTGCTCTACCGAGGGGTGGACGACAACGCCGAACGGACGCAGGAGAGCTGATGGGACCACGTGAACTGGGCTTGCCGATGCCGGTCGCCTCGCCGGAACCGGGGCAGCTGCCCGGAGAGGTGACGATCTGGGAGGTCGGCGCGCGGGACGGCCTGCAGAACGAGAAGGAGATCGTTCCGCTCGAGGTCAAGCTGGAGTTCCTGCGGCGGCTGGCCGACGCGGGCCTGGTCGTGCTGGAGGCGACCAGCTTCGTGCACCCCAAGTGGGTCCCGCAGCTGGCCGACGCCGCCGAGCTCCTCGACGGTCTCGACCAGGCGCCGGGCGCGCGGTACCCGGTGCTGGTGCCCAACGCGCGCGGCCTGGACCGGGCGCTGGAGGCGAAGGTCCGCGACATCGCGATCTTCGCCGCGGCTTCGGAGACGTTCGCGCAGCGCAACCTCAACAGCGGTCTCGACGAGCAGTTCGGCATGTTCGAGCCGGTGGTGACGCGCGCCGTGAGCGAGGGGATCGCCGTGCGCGGATACCTGTCGATGTGCTTCGGCGACCCGTGGGAAGGTCCCGTCGCGATCGAGCAGGTCGTGGCAGCCGGGAAGCGCCTGCTGGACATGGGCTGCCACCAGCTCTCGCTCGGCGACACCATCGGGGTGGCCACCCCGGGGCACGTGGAGTCCCTGCTGCGCGCGTTCGTCGCCGCCGGGGTCGGCGTGGACCGGCTGGCGGTGCACTTCCACGACACCTACGGCCAGGCGCTGTCCAACACCCTGACCGCGCTCCGCCACGGGGTGTCCACAGTGGATTCGTCGGCGGGCGGTCTGGGCGGTTGCCCGTACGCCAAGTCGGCGACCGGCAACCTCGCCACCGAGGACCTGATCTGGATGCTCGAAGGCCTCGGCATCCAGCACGGGGTCGACCTCGGCAAGCTCGTCGAGACCAGCGTCTGGATGGCCGAGCAGCTCGGCCGCCCGAGCCCTTCGCGCGTGGTCAAGGCGCTGGGTTCATGACCGCACCCGACCCGGTCCTGCGCAGCGCGCAGGACCGGCCGGTGCTGGTCTGGCGGTGCGCGCGACCCTGGCTGGCGATCTCCTCCGCGCCCCGCGGCGGCGGCATCGGCCCGCGGAACTGGGTGTTCAACGCGACCGTGATGACCGACTACGACCACCCCGATCCGACGGCGCACGCCGGTGAGATGGCCGCGGGGCTCGGGTTGTCCGGTGCGGGGGTCGGCCTGCTCACCGCCGTGGACGTGCGCCACGAGGTCACCGCCACCGACGGGGGCGTCCGGGCGAGCGTGACCACCGGAGCCAACGCGCCCGTCTGGGCCGCCGCGCCCGCCGGGGAGCGGGCGTGGGCTCCGGGCACGATCAACGCGGTCTGCTGGTCACCGGTGCGGCTCAGCGAAGCGGCGCTGGTGAACGCGGTCGCGACGGTCGCCGAGGCGAAAGCCCAAGCCCTGCTGGAATCCGGCGTCGCGGGCACCGGAACGGTCACCGACGCCACCGCGATCCTCTGCCCCGTCGACGGGGACGAAGAGCTCTACGGCGGGCCCCGATCGCGCGTCGGGGCGTCGCTGGCGCGCGCCGTCCACGCGGCGGTCACCGCGGGGTTGCGCGTCGAGACCGCGCGCCACGATCCGATGTGAGCCGGTCAGTCCTGCTCGCGGGTTCCGAACAGGCCGACGAAGCTGAACCGCAGGACGCGCTCGTCACCTCGGTCGGCGGTGCCGGTGATCTCCACTAGACCGAGGTTCGGCTTGCTGCGGGAACGGCGCTGGCTCGTGATCTCCACGCCGAACCGCAGCACGTCGCCGGGGAAGACCGGGGCCATCCAGGTCAGCTCGTTGCCGCCGGGCGAGCCCTGCGACGTCGAGTCGGCCAGCACGTGATCGACGTAGGCGCGCATCCACAGCGACGCGGTGAACCACCCGGACGCGCACAGCCCGCCCAGCACCGAGTTGCGCCCGGCCTCCTCGTCGAGGTGGAACGGCTGCGGGTCGAAGCGGGCGTTGAACGCCAGCATCTCCTCGCGGTCGATCTCGGTCTTGCCCAGATCGAACGTCCGCCCCGGCGTGAGGTCCTCGTACGCGATGGTGGCCATGACGCCATCTTCGCAGCTCCCAGGTTCGGACGGCGTTGAGAGGGTCCTCACAGGAGGCTGCGCCGCTCCGGGATTTCGGCGAATTTGGTCGTCGGGTTGGTGAAAACTGCGGGCCCGCGTGGAACCATCGAACCATCGGTGCGCACCACGAGGGCACCGTCCACCGGCGGAAGGGGAGGCGAGGGCAATGCCAACCGACCACCGAACCCGGGTGGACGACCTCGTGGCGGCTCACCGGCGGAACCGGGAGGGGCACCGCGCCGCGCCGCTCGCGGCCGCAGGTCCGGAACCGGTGCCGCACAACGCTTCGCGGTGGAGAGCGCGCTCCGATGCCGGCCGGTCGCAGCAGGGGCGGGTGCGGTGATGAGCGGTAGCGACGCCGAGCCGCCGGTGCGGGACGCCGAGGAAGCTCTGCACGACACCGGTAGCGCCTCAGCTCATGCGCTGAAGGCCGAAGCCGGTGCTGGGATCGACGATGTGGAATGTGGTGTGGGGGAAGCAGTCGGGGGAGCGCAGGACACCGTCCGCGCCGCGGTTCCGGAAGGCGGTTTCGGCGCTCCCGCCGATCCGCGCGGTCCGGGATGGCAGCCGGGGCTCGCCGATGCCGGGACCGGGCCGATCCCGGTGACCGGCTCCGGTCGGCCGCCGGGCGAGGCACCCAGCACCGCTCCGCACGCCGCGTTGTCGGCGCCGCGGGGCCCGCAACGACCACCGGCTCCAGCAGCGGGTTTCCACGCGCACGCCGGGCAACCGGGCGGCTACACCGCGACACCGCCAGGACCGGGCCGGGGTCCGGCCGGGTTCGGTCAGGTGCCGCCGGTCAACCGGGGGCAACGCGGTGCGAACCCGCCGCCGAACCAACCGGTGCCGCGCGGAGCGCTCCGCCCGCTGGCGCAGTCCTCGTCCGGTCACCCCGGGCCCGTCGCCCCGGAACCGCAGCAACGGCCGCTGCGCCACGGTCCGCGCAACGCCGACGTGGTGGCGTTCGTGCTGCACCAGTTCCCCATCGGCTACATGCCGGTCGCCGCGGATCAGGCGAGCCGGCAGCTCTCCCCGCACGAGACGCCCGACAACGGCGTGAACCTCCCACCGCAGGAGCACCCGGACGCGGGTCTGATCGCCGACACCGATGCGGTGCGGCGCGCCCAGTCCACCGCGGTGTACGAGGACGCTCGGCGCAACCGCGCCGAACGCGCCGAGCCCGGCCGCCTCCCGGAAGAACTGCTCGACGGGCACGACCCGCTCGGCGAGCTCGGCGAAATCGACTGGGAACGGCGCTACGAGATCGGCGAAGCCGATCGGCTCGCGCACCGCTGGCCGCCGCCGGAACCGGGTGAGTCGGCGGTGCTGGAACCGGACACGGTGATCGACCTCCTCGGCTCCGGTGCGGGAAGGCTCTTCTGGGCCGACGCAACACCTTTCGCGCACCGATCGCTCCCGCCCGCGCACGCCGCGCGGGAGCACCGGCGCTACCGGCTGCTGCGCCCGCTGCCGGTGTGGCGGTCCGTGGCCGCGCCGTGGTTCGAGCAGCCCGGCGGCGGTGTTCGCTACCGCACCACCCACCCCGCCCACGACCTCGTCGGACTCGGCTACCTGGTGGAGCTGACCAAGGCGAGAGAGCTGTCGGAGGCCTCCACGCTGCGCCTGGTGCTCAGCGGGACCACCGACGGCGAACAACCCCCCGAACCGGACGAGCACGATCGGCAACAGGAGAGCACGCGGTGAACGGCGAATCGGTACTCGGCTGGTTGATCGCGATGGGGGTGCCGGAGGGGCTGATCTCCATCGGTGCCGAAGCCGACGATGCCTGGTGCCTGCTGCGCACCGAGACCGAGAGCGGGCCCGCCTGGGAGGTCTTCTGGCGCGAGCAGGGCAACCGCTACGACTGGGCGGGCTTCAGCGACGAGCAGGTCGCGTGCTTCTACCTCTTCGGGCGGCTCACCTGGACGCAAGCCCTGCGCGGCGTCGTGGGCCCGGTCGACGCGACCAGCACACCACCCCGAGGAACCCCAACACCCCGCTAGACCCCTGTTCCGGCGGCATCTGAGTAGTGCTACTGATGTCCGATCCAGGAGGCGCCTGGATCATGTCGGCATGTCGCAACCGCACCAGGGGGACACCCTTCAACTAGTCGCAGGCGAGCTGACCGCCATCGGGCAGCGCCTGTCGTACCTGGGCAGCGTGCTGCAGACCGAGGCGGTCACCCGCCCCCAGGCCGCTCCCGCGCAGCCGCAGGCCGAGCAACCGGCGGCGGTGGGCGCGGAGCAGCCGCCCACACCTGCGGAGCCGGTCCAGGCCGCCCCGCAGCCGGTGGCCGAGCCTCGTCGCCGGATCCGCGCGAACCTCGAACCGAGTCAAGTGCTGGCCTGGGTCGGTGGCGGGGTGACCTTGCTCGGCGTGGTGTTCCTGCTGGTCCTCGCCGTGCAGCAGGACTGGATCGGCCCGGCCGCGCGGATCGCGGGTGGGGCCGCGCTCGCCGCCCTGCTGATCGCCGCCGGCTGGTGGGTCCACCGCAAGGCCGCCGAGCAGCGCGTCGCGTCGATCTCGCTGGCCACCACCGGTTTCGCCGCGCTGTTCCTCGACGTCGTCGCCGCGACCGCGCTCTACGGGTTCCTCCCGGCCCCCGCGGGACTGGGCTTGGGCCTGGTCGTCGCGATCGGTGGCCTGGCGCTCGCGGATCGCTGGCAGGCGCAGCCGCTGGCGGTCGGAGTCGTGCTCGGTTCCGCGATCTGCGCGCCGATGATCACCCAGGGGGCCGATGCGTTGCTGATCGGCTTCGTGGTGCTGCTCCAGGTCGCCGCCGCTCCGGTCCAGGTGCGCCGCGGCTGGGGCGGGCTCGCGCTGGCCGCGGGCATCCCCTCCGTGCTGGCCGCGCTGATCGGTGCGTTCTGGGGCCTGGCCTACCCGAACCCGGTGCTGGTGCCCACGATCCTGGCCGCCGCGGTGCTGGGCGTGATCATCGCCGCCGTCACCGCGGGCTTCCGGCCCGCAGCCGAGCGCACCGCCATCGGCCTGCTCGTCGCCGCGCCGACCCCGTCGTTCCTGGCCGGACCGATGCTGCTGGAACGCGCCGAGGCCACCGCGACCGGCGTCGGCATGGCGCTGCTGCTGGCCGCGATCTGGGCGGTCGGCCGCTACCTCCCGGCCTTCGCCGACTGGCTGCCGGGACGCTTCCTGGCCGCCGTCGGCGCGATGGCCGTGGTGGCCACCGGGCAGGCGACGATCACCGCGCTGGACGCCTCCAGCTGGGCGACCGGCCTGCTGTGCGAGGCGCTGCTGCTGACCGTGGCCGGTCACCTGCTGCGGCGCGGCGGGATCCTGCTGGGCGCGGGCTGCTACGCGGTGTTCGGGTTCTTCCTGGCGCTGGGCAACGAGGTTCCCCTCGGCGCGCTGCTGTGGTTCGACGAGGGCACCGGCGTCGCCGGGCTGATCGCGGGTCTGCTGATCACCGTGGTCGCGGTCGCGCTGCCCACCGCGGGCGTGCGGATCGGCAAGGTCGGCAGCCTGCCCGCGTCGCTGCCGCTGTGGGCCTCCGCCGCGCTGGCGCTGCTCTACGGGACCGCGAGCGCCACGATGGCGGCCTGCCTGCTGGTCGGCGAATCGCGCGGGGCGTTCCTCACCGGGCACATCCTGATCACCCTGTGCTGGGTGGTCTTCGCGATCGCGCTGCTGCTGCGCGGGGTCCAGGTGCGGCACCTGCGCATCGGCGGTCTGGTGCTGACGGCCGTGTCGCTGGCGAAGCTGCTCCTGTTCGACCTGGCCACCCTCGACGGCTTCGCCCGGGTGATCGCCTTCCTCTGCGCGGGCCTCATCCTGCTCGCAGCGGGGGTCGGCTACGCGAAACTCCTCACCCGCCAAGCAGAACCGTCGGCGTAGGGCAGCGGGTCACAGTGCCAGCAGGTCCAGCGCTTCCTGGTGCAGGTGCCCGTTGGTGGACAGGGCGTTCCCGCCGTCGAAGCGCGGGACCCCGGAGAGGTCGGTGAACCTCCCGCCGGCCTCCTCCACCAGCACCTGCGCCGCCGCCACGTCCCACGGGTTGACGATCGGCTCCGCGGCGATGTCGATAGCGCCCTCGGCGACCAGGCAGTGGTGCCAGAAGTCGCCGAAGGCCCGGTTCTCCCAGCAGGCGTCGATCAGCCGCAGGTAGGACTCCCGCGAGTGGTGCTCCACCCAGGTGCCCAGGTGGGTGGTCGACACGTAGGCGTCGGCGGTGTCGCGCACCCCGGACACCGAGATCCGCTCGGGTTCGCCGTCGCCGGTCCGGCACCACGCGCCGGCACCGGCAGCGGCCCACCAGCGCTTGCCCAGGGCCGGAGCGCTGATCATGCCGACCACCGGGCGCTGCTGGTCGACCAGCGCGATCAGGGTGGCCCAGGCGGGAACCCCGCGCAGGAAGTTCTTGGTCCCGTCGATCGGGTCGAGCACCCAGGCCCGGCCGTCGCCCGTCGTGCCCCCGCGCTCCTCACCGGCGACGACGTCACCGGGCCGGTGCTCGGCGAGCACGTCGCGCACGGCGTCCTCGACGGCCAGGTCGGCGTCGGTCACCGGCGTGCGGTCGGGTTTGCGGTCGACGCCGAGATCGCGGGCGCGGAAGCGCGCCGTGGTGATCGAGTCGGCAACATCGGCCAGCTGCTGGGCGAGCTCGAGATCGCTGGTCACGACCGCAGACCCTAGTCCGTCGCCCTGGGCGACCCGGCCCAGGGCGTCGGCCCCGGTCCGGGAGCCGTGCCCCGGCGACCGCGGTGAACAGGAATTTCCCAGCGCGTGGTGAAGGTTTCGGCTGATGTTCGCGGCCCGGTCTCCGGCATCCGGCGGCCCAGGCGGGGCACGAGCTCTCGCGGGCCCTCTAGTGTGGGAGGCGTGAGCGTGGTGTTGCTGGCAGAAGATGATCCGGCCATCGCTGTGCCGCTGTCCCGGGCGCTGCAACGCGAGGGCTACGCCGTGAAGGTGATCGAAGATGGCCCGTCGACGCTGCACACAGCCTCCGAGGGCGGTATTGACCTGCTGGTCCTCGATCTGGGTCTGCCGGAGATGGACGGGCTGGAGGTGTGCCGCAGGCTGCGGGCGCAGGGGCGCGGGCTTCCCGTCCTGATGCTCACCGCGCGGACCGACGAGGTCGACTTCGTGGTGGGGCTCGACGCCGGGGCCGACGACTACGTGGCCAAGCCGTTCCGCCTCGCCGAGCTGATGGCCCGCATCCGCGCGCTGCTGCGCCGAGGTGCTCCCGAGACGGTGGAGGCCTCGGGTGTGCGCCTGGACCTGACGGCTCGCCGGGTCCTGGTCAACGAGCACGAGGTGCAGCTGGCGAACAAGGAGTACGAGCTGCTGCGGGTGCTGATGCAGCACGCGGGCCAGGTCGTGACCCGCGAGGAGATCCTCGAAGAGGTCTGGCCGGAGTCCGACCGCAAGGGCAGCAAGACCCTCGACATGCACATCTCGTGGCTGCGCCGGAAGCTCAGCGACAGCAACGGCCGGCTCGACGAGACCCGCATCGCCACCGTCCGGGGTGTCGGTTTCCGCTTCAACTCGGACTGAGGGGTTCGCGAAGTGACCTGCGCAGCAACCTTCCCGGCCGAGTTCTAGGCCGGCGTCGATGCGTCGTCGGATCCTGCAGGCCACGCTGCTCGCGGTGGCCGTGACCGCGGTCGTGCTGGGCCTCCCGCTGGGCTTCAGCGCGCTCAAGCTCGTCCAGGACCTCACCGGTGCGGACATGTCGACGCGCGCGCAGCAGATCGCCACGCTGCTCGACGAGCAGGTCGCCAACCAGCGCCCGATCGACCTCAACGCGGTGCGGCTGGCGGTGCCGCGCGGAGCCAGGCTGGTGGTGCGGACCCAGGCCCACGATTACGTCTACGGCCCCGATCCCGGTGAGAATCCGCTGGTGGACAGCGTGCCGATGGTGCAGAGCGGCACGGTGACCATCGCGGCGCCCAGCGCCCCGGTGCGCACCCAGCAGCTCCAGGTCGCCGGTCTGGTGCTGATGCTGGTGATCCTGTCCGCGGGCACGGGCATGATCGTCGCCTCGGTGACCGCCCGGCGGCTCGCCGATCCGCTCCGGCACGTCGCCTCGCGCGCCGCGCGGCTCGGGGCGGGCGACTTCCGCGCCGATCCGCAGCGCCACCAGGTTCCCGAGCTGGACCGGGTCGCCGACGCCCTGGACGCCTCGGGTGCGGCCCTGTCCCAGCTGGTGCAGCGCGAGCGCGAGCTGGTCGGCGACGTCTCGCACCAGCTGCGCAGCCGCTTGACCGCGTTGCAGCTGCGGCTGGAGGCGCTCGCGGCGGTCGACGACGCCGACGTCTCGGAGGAGGCCCGCGCCGCGCTGGAACAGGCCGAGCGGCTCTCGGCGGTGCTCGACGACCTGCTCGCGGCGGCGACGGCCGCCCGCGCCCGCGACGCCGAGCCCCTGGACGTGACCGACCTGCTCAACGAGGTCGCCGACGAGTGGCGGGAGCCGTTGCGGGCCCAGGGCCGGACGTTGCGGCTCAAGGTCGCCGACGAACTCCTCGCGCGGGCGACCCCGGCGCGGTTGCGCGAAGCGATCGGCGTGCTGCTGGACAACGCCCTGCGGCACGGCGAAGGCCCGGTCACGCTCACCGCCCGGCACGGCGGGGGCACGGTGCTCATCGAGGTGTCGGACGCCGGATCCGGAGTGCCGGACGAACTGGTCCCGCACGTCTTCGAGCGCGGGTTCTCCGGCCACGGCTCCACCGGTGTCGGGCTGGCGCTGGCCCGGGCGCTGGTGGAAGCGGACGGCGGTCGGCTGGAGCTCAGCCAGGCCCGCCCGGCGATGTTCGAGGTGTTCCTCCGGGTCGCGCGCGCCGACGACGTGCTGGGCCTGCCGTGGAAACCGGAGCCCACGCCCCGCTGAGCTCAGCGGGCCAGCGCGCGGGCGTCGTGCGGGACGTCCTGGTCGTGATCGGTGGGGAAGACCCACTTGCGGAACGCCCACCAGCGGAACGCCATGCCCAGCAGCAGGCCGACGATCTGACCCGCGGTGAAGTCGGCGAGCTCCTCGATCAACCTGCTGGTGTAGGGCGTCTGCAGGTGCAGCATGTAGCGCGAGACCCACAGCGGCGCGGAGTACAACCCGACCCCGATGCCGCTGATGATGAAGTACAGCGTCGCCTCGTGGTGCCTGCGGTGACCGCCGCGGGTGCGGAACGACCAGTCCCTGTTGAGCACGTAGGACACCAGGGTCGCCACCAGCACCGCGATGACCTTCGACGTCACGGGTTTCGGCGAGAGGATGGTCAGCTTCAGCGCGTAGAAGATGCCCGTGTCGATGAAGAACGTGATCGCGCCGACGACTCCGAACTTGAGCAGCTCGCGATGCCGCAACGCGAGAGCTCGGTACGCCTGCGGGACTCGCTCGAGCACCGAATCTGCAACGGACACGCCCCGAGTCTACGGAGTGGCCCGGATCGCCGAGGCGGGACCGGAGTACGTCATCTCACTTCTCGCGACCCGCTCTGGCCGTGATCGCCACGGCGGGAGCGGGCCGCGAGAGGGGGTCAGGACCCCGAGGACGTCGTGCTCGGAGCCGTGGTCGTCGACGAGGTCGGCGGGGCCGTCGTCGACGGGGGAGCCGTACTGGTCGTGCTCGGCGGCGTCGTGCTCGTCGTCGGCGGAGCCGTCGTGGTCGATCCCGTCGTCGGCGGAGCGGTCGTCGGCGGGGCGGTCGTGGTCGTGGGCGGCTGCGGAACCGTCGTCGGCGAGGGCTCCTGCGGCGGCACCGGCCGCTCGGGCGACGGCGGGCGGCAGTGCGGGTCGTCGTGCTCCCACGGGCGGTCGTGCCCGTTGCCGTGCCCGGGCGGCCACGGTTCGCCGGTGTGGCCCGGCGGCCACCACGGCGGGCAGTCCGGGCGCGTGCTGGTCGTCGTCGACGTGGTCGTGCTCGTCGTCGGAGGCAGCGTCGGCGCCGGCGGGTTCGGCGGAACCGGAGGCCACCACGGTGCCCAGACCCGCAGCGGCACGGCCTGCTGATCGGTCGCCTCACCGAGCTTCGCGGTGATCGGCAACCACGTGCGGTGCTGCTGACGGCCCTCGACGACCAGTGCTTCGGGGCCGTGCACCGGCCACCACGGCCATCCGGGGTGGTCGGTCTCGCCGGAGACCCACAGCTCCCGGTAGAAGCCCTCGCGCGGCGCGAGATCGTCCTGGACGCAGGTCACGGCCTGCTCCGTCGCGGTGCAACCGGCCGGGACGAAGTCGGCTTCGACGCCGTCGGGCAGCTCCGCCACCACTTCGGCGCGGCCGGTGCTGGTGCCGGTGTTGCGCACGCCGATCGCGACGCGGCTGACGTCCATCCAGGGCTGGTCCCACGCCCAGGCGTGCAGATCGACGCCGTCGATCGGTTTCGGCGGTTCCGGCGCGGGCGGGGGCGCGACGATCACCGGGACGGCGGGCAAGCGCAGGTCGATCTCGGAACCGGCGTTGACGTTCACGGCGATCTCACCGCCGGTCGCGGATTCGTCGGCCCGCACCAGGTAGTCGAAGACCATCGATTCACCGGGCCGCAGACCGCGATCGGTGCTGCAGGTGATCGTGCCGGTCCGGCCGTCGCAGCTGACCGACGGCGCCCCGGCGGCCTGCGCGCGCAGCGATCGCGGCGAGGCGCTCTGCGGCGACGTGCTCGCCGGTGCGTTCTGCGGCGTCGCGCTCTGCGGCGACGTGCTCGCGGGACCCGGCACCGAGGCCGGCAGCTGCGCGGTGACGCCCTGCGGCAGGGCCATCGTCGAGGTGACGGGCATCGAGGGACCGCTGCCGCCGTTGGTCACCCGGATCGGCACCGACACGGGTGCGCCACCGGCGACCAGCTGCAACGGCTGCGCCGGGCCGGTCGCGTTGATCGACGGGGTCACCGCGGCCGGCGGCGCGGGCACCGGAGCAGGAGCGGGTGGTGCGGCAGGCGCGGGCGCTGCCGGAGGCGGTGCTGGCGCGGGCGGTGGTGCGGCCGGAGGTGCCGGCGGTGCCGGCGGCGGTGGCGCGGCGGGTTCTGCGGCCGGTGGTGGCGCGGGTGCCTGCGCGACCGGGATCGTCTGGTCCGTTCCCGAGGTCATGGCCACCGCGATCGCCGCGGCGAGCACCGCGGTCGCGACTCCGGCGGTCGCCGCCTGCCGGGGGCCCGCGCTGGCGGCCTCACCAGCGGCGGCTCCGGTTCCGGCACCGCCGGCGGCACCACCGGCGACCAGCGCTCCGGCGGCGGTGCCGCCGGAGGAGATCGAGGCGAGGTAGCCGGTGGCGGTGACGCCCAGGACGAGCGGCGCGATGATCACGCGCAGGCCGCCGTTGACGTCGGCCAGCTCCGCGGCCAGCGCCCGGCACCGGTCGCAGGTGTCCAGGTGGGTCTCGACCTGCGCGGTCTCCCGCTTGGACAACCCGTCCCGCGTCCACGCCCCGAGCCGGTCGACCGCCGCGCGGCACTGCTGGACGCTGTCGCCGGACGCTTCCAGCTGTCCGAGGTGCACCTGCAGGTAGGCCTGCCGGAGCCCTTCCCTGGCCCGGTAGGCGAGAGCGGAGACGCCGTTGGGCGTCAGCCCGAGCAGCGGCGCGATCTCGGCGGGCGACTGCCCTTCGATCTCGATGTGCCAGAGGACGGTCTGCCAGCGTTCCGGGAGCCGGGCGAACGCCTGCGCGGCCAGCGTGCGCTCCAACCCGGCGACGGCGGTGTCGTTGAACGGCACGCTGACGTCGGCGCCGGAGACCTCGGCGACGTCGTCGGCCAGCTGCACCTTGCGCTCCCGGCGAGTCCGGTCGTACGCGGCGTGCCGCAGCGAGGTCAGCAGGTAGGCGCGGAAGGCGCTGGTGGGTCCCCGTCCTTCGCGCAGCGCGTCGAGGACCTTGGCGAACGCCTCGGACACCAGGTCGTCGGCCTCGGCCGCGGACTTGGCGACCTGGCGGGCCATGTTGTAGGCCGCCGCGACGTGGCGCTCGTAGAGCTCGCCGTACGCCTGCGACGAACCCCCGCGCACCTGCTCCAGCAGCTCACCGTCGCTGGGGTTCTGGACTTCTGCCGGGACAGTCGCCACGCCGCACCTTCCTCCCCGAAGGGGCATGTCCTAGTCAGTACTCATACCGGGCGGTTCGACCGGAGAAAACCACCCGCTGTGGAATTCATCGATCATTGTGATCCGAATCGTATTGGCAAAGCCAGCGAGTCCACCGTCATGGGCGACCGACTGCTCCGTCTCATCGACGAACAGCCCATTGGGGAGGGACGTGGAGCATGCGGATCCGGTCACTGAGGTGTGACTCGTCGATGGCGCCGACGCTGCGGCGGGCGGTGCGCTCCCGCTGGCGGACGGCGAGCCTCGCAGCGGGATGGCCGTTCCCGGGGGATTGGGAGGTGCCCGCGGTCGATGCCGTGTGCGCCGCCGTCGTGTCGGGCGATGACCTGTCGGATTCGCTGGCGGAGCTGGGGGCTTCGCGCGCCGAGTCCGGGGTCGGGCTCGCCGGAACCCTGCAGGACCTCGCCGCGCTGCACGCCGTGGCGGGCGAGGACTCCGACGGGCTCGTCTCGGCGGACCCGGACGCGGTGCCCGCCTCGCTGATCCGCATCGCCGCGCTGGGATGGGCGGACGCGGTGAGCGGCATGTCGGTCGGGCGCGAGGTCGAGGACCCGCTGACCGGGCTCAACACCGCCGGCTACCTGCGCACTCGGCTGCACGAGGTCTACCGGGAGGCGAGTTCCAGGGGCTCCACGGCGGACGAGGACTACGCGCTGACCACCGTGGTGCTGGGCGTGTCGACCGACGGCTATCCGCGGATGGTCGCGATGGTGCTGATCGCCGACGTGCTGCGCGCGGTCTTCGACTCCGGGGAGACCTCCGCGCTGCTGCGCGCGGCCACCGCGGCGGTGCTCGCGCCGCGCACGCCGCAGCTGTCGGCCCGGTGCCAGCAAGCGCGCTGGATGATCGAGCACCGCTTGGCGGCGGATCCCGCGCTGCGCGACTGCGGCCAGATCCGGGTCCAGCAGGAGGCGCTGCCGGAGGACCACGCGGAAGCGTGCCGCTTGCTGGCCTCGCTGTGATCGCCGCCCGCGGGCTGCCCCTGATCGCTGTGAAACAGGTCGCGCTCACCCCTCCCGATGCAGGTGTGAGGGGTGAGTCACCTTAGGCTGAACGGGTGGACCAGCGCACCGGAACCCCAGTAGTCGGAATGATCGGCGGTGGCCAGCTCGCCCGGATGACGCACCAGGCGGCCATTCCGCTCGGGCAGTCGCTGAAGGTGCTGGCCAACTCCGCTGACGAGTCCGCGGCTCTCGTGGCCTCGAACGTCGAGTTCGGGCACCACACCGACCTGGACGCCCTGAAGACCTTCGCCCAGGGCTGCGACGTGGTCACCTTCGACCACGAGCACGTGCCCGGCGACCACCTGCGGGCGCTGGAGGCGGCCGGGGTGTCGGTCCAGCCGCGCCCGGACGCGCTGCTGCACGCGCAGGACAAGCTGGTGATGCGCCGCGCGCTCGCCGAGCTCGGTCAGCCGGTGCCGCCGTTCGCCGAGATCACCTCGGTCGACGACGTGCTCGCGTTCGGTGCCGAGCACGGCTTCCCGTGCGTGCTCAAGACCGCGCGCGGCGGCTACGACGGTCGCGGCGTGTGGATGCTCGACGACGCCGGGGAAGCCGAGCGCACCGTCACCGAGCTCCTCGACGGCGGTGCCGCGCTGCTGGCCGAGCAGCGGGTCCCGCTGCGCCGGGAGCTCGCCGCGCTGGTCGCCCGCTCTCCGTTCGGGCAGGGCGCGGTGTGGCCGCTGGTGGAGACGGTGCAGGAGGACGGCATCTGCGTGCAGGTGCTGGCCCCGGCCCCCGACGCCTCTCCGGAACTGATCGAGCAGGCGCAGAACATCGCCCTGGGCGTCGCCGAATCCCTCGGCGTCACCGGCGTGCTCGCGGTGGAGCTGTTCGAGACCGACGACGGCTTGGTGATCAACGAGCTCGCGATGCGCCCGCACAACTCCGGGCACTGGACCATCGAGGGATCCCGCACCTCGCAGTTCGAGCAGCACCTGCGCGCGGTGCTGGACTACCCGCTGGGCAGCACCGAGCAGACCGCGCCCGCGGTGGTGATGGCGAACCTGCTGGGCGCCGAGGCCGAACCCGCGATGAGCGTCGACGAGCGGATGCACCACCTGTTCGCCCGCTACCCGCACGCCAAGGTCCACCTCTACGGCAAGAGCGAGCGTCCCGGCCGGAAGTTGGGGCACATCACCGTTCTCGGCGACGACATGGCCGAGGTCCGCGAGCAGGCGCGGCTCGCCGCGCACTGGCTGTCCGCGGGCGAATGGCTCGACGGCCACGAGATCCACTGACGTACACCAGGTTTCGAGATTCCCGGAGGTTTTCGGCGTGACTGAGCAGCCGCTCGTCGGCGTGATCATGGGCAGCGACTCCGATTGGCCGGTGATGCAGGCCGCCGGTGACGCGCTCACCGAGTTCGGCGTGCCGTTCGAGGTGGGCGTCTACTCCGCGCACCGCACGCCGCAGCGGATGCTGGACTACGCCCGCGAGGCCGCTGACCGGGGGATCCGCGTGATCATCGCCGGTGCGGGCGGTGCCGCTCACCTGCCGGGCATGGTCGCCTCGGCCACGGTGCTGCCGGTCATCGGCGTGCCGGTGCCGCTCAAGCACCTGGACGGCATGGACTCGCTGCTGTCGATCGTGCAGATGCCCGCGGGCGTCCCGGTCGCCGCGGTCTCCGTCGGCGGCGCCCGCAACGCCGGTCTCCTGGCGGTGCGCACCCTGGCGGCGGACTCCGGCGAGCTGGGCACCCGCCTGCGCGCTCAGATGGCCCGGTTCCAAGCGGATCTCGAAACCATGGTCCTGAACAAGCACGCGGCGCTGCAGGACAAGGCCGGCACCGACACCCCCTGACGCGACGCCTTCGCGACCGTCAGCCGAGCTGGTTGGTCATGACGGCCTCGTGAGCGGTGCCGATCGGTCCGCGGACGTCGTAGAGGCGGGCGTTGGCGACGCCGATCCCGGTGAGCTGGACGTCGCGCCGCATCTCCATGCCGAGCCATTCGCCCTCCATCTCGCGGTGCAGGTAGAGCGAGACGTCGGTGTTGATCCAGGGCCCGAACAGCTCGCCGACCGGGCTGGCGGCGCTGATCGCGTCGGCGAGGATGGCCACGTGCGAGAGCGGGCTGAGCCGTTCGCCGGGCAGCAGCGGGAGCGGCATCCGCATCCACGCGCGGCTCGTCGCGGAGGCCGACTGGTCGGCGAGCCATCGCACCTGCATGACGTCGTGCACGCCCCAGCGGAGCCCGAGCTCCGGCGGGAGCAGCGTGCGGTCCTCCAGGCCGTCGGGGCCGTCGAACGGCACCGGGTCGTCTGCGGCAGGACCGTCGAGAGCGGAGCGCCGCAGCAGGTGAGCGGTGGCGTTGGTGTGCAGCCGGCCGTCGATGTGCAGGCCGGCCCGCAGCACGGTGAGCCGTTTGCCGGTGCGCAGCGGCTGCACGTCGATCGACAGCGGGACCCGCGGCACCGGGCGCATCAGGTCCACCGTGAGTCGTGCGACGAACAGGTCCGGGTCGTCGTTGGCCGCTTCGACGGCGCGGGCGATCAGCCCCGCGACCGGCCCGCCGCCGGTGAGCTCGCCCCAGGGATTCCCCGATGCCTCGTTCGGCACGAAGAACTCGCCTTCGGTCCGGAAGAGCGACTCGGCATCACGCATCCATCGAGGTTACCCACGAGTAGCTTCGAGGTGCGGGTGCGTGTGAGGGGCCTCTCAGAGCCCGAGCTCGACGCTCGTGCGCTCGTCGGCGCGGCGCTTGTCGAGCAGGGAGAGGTCCGGGTTGGTGCAGTGCACGAGGGCCGCGCCGGCCGCGAGCACCGCGAGGAGCCCGTCCACGACACCGCCGGGCAACGTCCAGTCCAGAGTGGACAGGACGCGGTCGTCCCGGCCGATGCCCAGCTCGCTCGCCCGGCTGCGGGCCGATTCCAGCACCTCGTCCACCGACGTCCCCAGCAGCGCGGGTGAATCCCCGGGCACGGGTGCGATCGGGGTGAAGTCGTCGCCGTGCACGCGGATGTCCGAGACGTAGTCCACGACACCGGTCGGCAGGTCCCGCACCGGAGCGCCCATCGGATCCAGTCCCACGGCCGCCACGGAGTAGGCGCCCTCGCCGCGCGCGAGGTCCGCCGCCGGGACGAACGCGACCTCCGCGCCACCGGCCTCCGCCGTCACGTGCGCACCGGCCCACCACGCGCCCAGCAGCACACCGACGGTCTGCCAGTGCGCGGGCAGCGACACCATGACCGGCGTTCCCGGCTCCAGGTCCATCTCGTCGACCAGCCAGTTTGCCGTCTTGGCGGCCCAGTTCGCGGTGGTCGCGCGGGAGAGCTCGATGCGCGCACCGGTCGCGTCGTCGTAGTGCGTGATCAGCGGTTTGGGCGCGCCGCTGGCCAGCAGCGGGCCGAGAAGTGCCTGGGTGACGCTCATGCGGAAAGCCTATCCGGCGGCTCGCCGCGCACGAATCCGCTTCGCTGTGGACATACATAAGCCGTGGCGCACGGAGGCCAGAAGACGTGTCAGGTTCCGCTCCTTGCACCGCCACGCAAAGAAACTTCCCCACACGCCTAGTTCACGCAGGGGACGTCGCCGTCGGAGGTGATCGGCTGCCGCTTGGCCGTACCGTCCAGGCGGAGGACCGGCTTCGGCGCCAGGCCGGGCGGGTTCGCCGACAACCCGGTGAAGAACCGCTGCACGCCCGGCGGGTCGATCGAGACGATGCTCTGCCCGCGCTCGTCGCGCGCACCGGCGCTGAGCACCGGCATCGTCACGAAGTTGACCCGGCCCGCGGCGATCTGCTGCATCTGCTGCACGAAACCCAGCGCGTCCCAGCCCTCGTCGAGTTCCACGGTGCGCTGGGTCGCCGCGACCAGGTCGTTGACCATCGCCGGATCGGTGAGCGTGCCGGTGGAGAGGACCTTGTTCGCCAGCGCGGCCATGAACACCTGCTGGCGCACGATGCGGTCCAGGTCCCCGCGCGGCAGGCCGTGCCGCTGGCGGACGAACGACAGGGCGTCGCCGCCGGTGATGGTGTGCCGGCCCGCGCTGAAATCCGCCCCCGAGTCCTTGTCGCTGGTCGCGTTGTTGAGGCAGACCTCGACCCCGCCGACAGCATCGGTGAGCTCGAAGAACCCGAGCAGGTTGATCTCGGCGTAGTGGTCGATGCGCATGCCGCTGAGCGTCTGCACCGTCTGCACGAGCGCGCGCTGCCCGGCGACCTTCGCGCGGTGCTCGACCTCGATCGGAGGGAGGTTCTCGCCCTCCAGCTCGTCGGTCGCGGCCTTCTTGGTGAGCCCGTACACGGAGTTGATCTTGTCGGGCCGGCCCGAGGGCGTTTCGGTGTAGGTGTCGCGCGGGATCGACACGGCGGTCGGCGCCGCGCCGCTGTGCGGGATGCGGATCAGCACCAGGCTGTCGGTGTTGAGGCCGCCGGTGGCTTCGGTGCGCAGCTGCTTGAGCACGCGGAGCGGAAGCGGGTTGCCCTGCGCGTCCGTTCGGCTGTCGCTGCCGACCAGCAGCACGTCGGTGGCCCCGTCGTCCTGCGGAGGAGCGTGCGGCACCTCGCTGAGCACCTTCGCGGAGCTGACGTCGCTGAGCCGGTCGGCCACCCACCAGCCGGCCGCGCTGAGGCCCAGCACCACGACCGAAGCGAGCGCGACCACGCTGCGCCCGGCCGTTCGCGCCGCTGAACGGCGGCGAGGAGCGGGAGCGCCGTCGTCGTCCTCCGGCTCGGGGATCTCATCGCCCTGATCCGGTTCGCTCACCGAGCCCTCCCCCTGGGTTTCGCGTCGATGATTCACATTAAACCGGTCGACGATCACGGCCAAAGATCGAGGAGGGGAACCTTTCGCTCACCGCGGGCCGCGCCCCGAACACGACGAAGCCCGCACCAGAACGGCGCGGGCTTCGTGCGGTGGTGGTGCGGTGGATCAGAACAGGACGCCCTGGGACGACGGCTGCAGGGTGCCGACCTGGAGGCCCTTCAGCGGGAGCTCGGTGACGGGCTGGTTGTTCGTGCTGTTGACCGGCGCGTTCACCCGCCCGCTCATGTCCGAGGGCGTGGCGATGAAACCGCTGGCGACGTAGGTGTTCGGGTCGCTCTTGTCGCCGAGATCGGCGTGAACGCCCGCGAAGGCGGTCCGGCCCGGTTCGAGGGTGATGTGCTGCGGTGCGCCCGGGATCTCCACGCTCTTCGAGGCGATCTCCTCGATCGGCTCGTTGGCCATGTTGGTGGGCGTCAGGTTCACCCAGCCGCCGAGCTGGCAGGCCTCGTCCGAGGTGTTGGTCATGGTCAGCAGGTACTGGCTGGGGTCGGGCTGGGCCTGCAGCTTGATCTCGAAGTCCGTCGCCGAGCAGTTGGACGCGGAGACGTCATCGCCCTGCGCCGACGCTGCGTGGGACCCGGCGTTGAGCGTGGCGGCACCGGTCGTCGCGGCCTGGCCGCTGCATCCGGCGATCAGCAGGGTCCCGCCGAGCAGAGCAGTCGCAGCACCGATGGTCCGAATTCGCTTCAACATGGTCAAGTCCTTTCCCCAGGGGCTTCTCGATCGGGCTTTCTCACCCGCTTTTGCTCCGTAAGACGTGCCGGTCGGAGTGTGGTTGCTCCGCATGGGAAAAAAACTTTAGCAAGTCCGCTGAACTGCTGCGATGTCGTTCGAACCGTGGAGTTGCCGGCGAGTGGGGGTTATCCCCTAGGGGTATCCCCCGGGTTCCAGCGCATTTGTCAGGACGGTTGCCGCAGAATTCGCCGAATTGCCGCCGAGGGGAATGCGGAATTGGCCGGGCGAACCCGGTCGGGCCCCTTTTCCGGGCGCAGGGCAGCCCGGCCCGGAGGGAGGGGAGAGGAAGCGGACCGCTCAGCGAGGAGCGGGAACCTTCCTGCCGCCGGTGGCAGGAAGGTTCCCGTGCTCGTCAGTCGATGCAGGGGACTCCGTCTGCGGTGATGGGGGTGTTTCCCGTGTCGGCCTGCGTGCGCAGCGGGGCGGCCTTGTTCATGCCGTCGAGGCGGACGGTCGGGGCACCGGTGAAGTTCTGCTTGCCCGGGCCCTTGTAGTCCTTGCCGATGTAGACCTCGACGCTGCCTGCGGTGACGTTGGGGCCGACCTCCGTCTTGAGCCCGCCGAGGGATTCGGCGACCATCTTGCCCACGTCTTCCTCGCCCTGGGCGTGGTAGACGACCGAGGAGCTGCGGGTCTCGGAGTTGGAGCTGCTGCCCTCCTGGAATCCCTGGTCGGTCAGCTCCTCCAGCACGTTGGCCGCCAGGCCGCTGATCCCGGAGGCGTTGTAGACGCTGGTGCTGATCTTGGTCGGGGACTTCAGGGCGGCCAGCTTCTGGGCTCGCTGCTGCGGCGGCAGCAGCAGGTTGGCCGCGAACTGCTTGCTCTCGGCGAGGTTGAGCGTCACGTCCTCCTCGCCCGAGTCGCCGACCAGGTGCACCGGGGCGCTGTAGAACTGCACGTCGCCGCCCGCGACGCCCTGCATCTGCTGGGCGAAGCCGAGGATGTCGTTGGCCAGCGCCGGGTCGAGCGTGACCGACTTGTTGATGGCGTCGATCAGAGAGCTGAGCTTCGAGGGGTTGGCCAGCGTGCCCGAGGACAGGATCCGGTGGGCCAGCGCGGACATGAACACCTGCTGGCGCTTGCCCCGGGAGAGCTCGTTGAGCAGGCCGTGCCGCTGCCGGACGAAGGCCAGGGCGTCGGCGCCCTGAATCGTCTGCACGCCCTTCTTGAAGTTGGCGCCGGAGTAGCTGTCCTTGGTGGCGTCGTTGAGGCACACCTCGACGCCGCCGACGGCCTTGGTGATCTCGTAGAAGCCCAGCAGGTTGACCTCGGCGTAGTGGTCGATGCTCACGCCGGTGAGCTTCTCCATGGTCTCCAGCAGCGCCTGCTTGCCCGCGAGCCGCGACTTCTCGTCGAGCTCCTTGGGGTCGGTGACGCCGTCGTCCTGGAGCTTGGCGCGCTCGGCGTCCTTGCCGCGGTTCATGGTCTCGGTGAGCTTGTGCTTGCCGCCGCCGAAACCGCTGTCGACCATCGTGTCGCGCGGGAAGGACATCGCGCTGGCGCTGTTCCCGCCGTTGGGGATGCGCACCAGGATCATGGCGTCGGTGAGGTCGCCGCCCTCCTGGGTGGTGTGCAGCTCCTGGAGGATCTGCTTGGGCAGCGGGTTGCCCTGCGCGTCGGTGCGGCTGTCGTTGCCGATCAGCAGGATGTCGGTGGCGCCGTCGGGGGCGCTGAACCCGCTGCCGATGACGTCGGCGGTTCCGGTGCCGCTCCCACCGGGCCGGAACATCGCCCAGGCGAAGCCGGTGACGCACAGGACGATCACCGAGAGCAGGGCGGTCAGCGTGCGAACGCCGTTGCGGGTGGCCTTGCGCTGCCAGAATCCGCCGCGGCTCCACACGTCGCCGGGAGGTAAGGGTCCGTGCCCATCACCGGATCGAGCAGAATCTCTCGCAGCGGCCTTACTCTGAGCAGTCGCCGAACTGCTCCTGGTGGCACCGGCGGGGCCGGCTTTCGCGGCGTTCCCGGCGTTCGCCGCACCGGTGCGGCGAGGGGCCTGCGGCCGGCCGGCCGCAGCGCCGGATCGGGCCGGTCCGGCACCTGGCGCGCGCGGCGGAACTCCTCTGCCAGGCCGCCCATCAGGGCTCCCGGGCCGCCTCGGCCGGTCGTCCACGCGATTCCTCCTCGGGGGCTGCGGGGGCGAGCGTTACACCTACAGGAGTGATATTGCCCGACTTCTCGGTGAAGGCTAACGGTGATCGACTCCGAGGCCGAAAGGTCCCTCGGAATCTGGTGACCTCACTCATAAGGGTGAACCATGTCTGTGACTGTACGTAACGCGGGAGTCGGTTCGGTCGGGTATCGGCGCATGTCAGACTGCCCAGCGCGGGGTGGTGCGCCTACTGCCCGCGCAGAGGACGAGGAAGAGGCGGAATGCGGATTCTGGTCACCGGTGGGGCCGGCTTCATCGGCTCGCACTACGTCAGGCAGCTGCTCGGTGGGGCCTACCCCGCGTTCAGCGGCGCCGAGGTCGTCGTGCTGGACAAGCTGACCTACGCGGGCAACGAGGCGAACCTGGCCGAGGTGGCCGACGACCCGAGACTGCGCTTCGTGCGCGGCGACATCTGCGACCGCGACCTGGTCGCGGAGCTGATGCCCGGCGTCGACGTGGTCGTGCACTTCGCCGCGGAGACCCACGTGGACCGCTCCATCACCGGCTCGGACGCCTTCGTGGTGACCAACGTGGTGGGCACCAACGCGCTGCTGCAGGCGGCGCTGGAGGCCGGGGTCGGCACGTTCGTGCACGTCTCCACCGACGAGGTCTACGGCTCGATCGAGACCGGTTCGTGGCCGGAAGACCACCTGCTGGAACCGAATTCGCCCTACTCGGCGGCCAAGGCGAGTTCGGACCTGCTGGCCCGCGCCTACCACCGCACGCACGGCCTGCCGGTGTGCATCACGCGGTGCTCGAACAACTACGGGCCGTACCAGTTCCCGGAGAAGGTCCTGCCGCTGTTCATCACGAACCTGATGGACGGGCGCAAGGTCCCGCTCTACGGCGACGGCATGAACGTGCGCGACTGGCTGCACGTGGACGACCACTGCAGGGGGATCCAGCTGGTCGCCGAGTCCGGAACGCCCGGGGAGATCTACAACATCGGTGGCGGCACCGAGCTGACCAACCGGGAGCTGACCGAGCGGCTGCTGACCGAGTTCGGGCTGGACTCCTCGATGGTCGACCGGGTCGAGGACCGCAAGGGCCACGACCGCCGGTACTCGGTCGACCACGCCAAGATCGCCGAGCTCGGCTACGCCCCGCAGGTCGGCTTCGAGACCGGTCTGCGCGACACCATCGCCTGGTACCGGGAGAACCGGTCGTGGTGGGAGCCGCTGAAGGAGCGCGCGGCGGTGGCCCGATGACCGGCCTCGCGGTGCTCGTGCCGGGAGGTCAGGGCCAGGTCGGTTCGGAGCTGTCGGCGATCCTGCGCTCCCGCGAGACGCTGGTGCACGCACCGGGTTCGGCCGAGCTCGACCTCACCGACCCGGAGGCGGTGCGCGACGCCGTCGACGCGTTCGCCGAGGTCGCCGGCGACGCCGAACTCCGCCCGGTGGTGATCAACACCGCCGCCTACACCGCCGTCGACGCGGCCGAGTCCGATCCGGAACGAGCCCGCGAGATCAACGTCGCGGGCCCCGCCTCGCTGGCCGAGGCGTGCCGGGACAGCGACCTGCCGCTGCTGCACGTGTCCACCGACTACGTTTTTCCCGGCGACGCCGACCGCCCGTACGAGCCCACCGACGAGACCGGCCCTCGTACCGTCTACGGCCGCACCAAGCTCGAAGGGGAGCGGGTGGTGCTGGAATCGGGTGCGCGCGCGTGGATCGTGCGCACCGCGTGGGTCTACGGCGCGCACGGCGGCAACTTCGTCAAGACCATGGCCCGGCTCGCGGCGCAGCGCGACGCGCTGTCCGTCGTGGACGACCAGATCGGATCGCCCACCTGGGCGGCGGATCTGGCTCGCGGACTGCTGGAACTGGCCGAGCTCGTCGCCACCGGAACCGGTCCGCAGCAGCAGGTCCTGCACTGCACCAACTCCGGCAGCACGAGCTGGTTCGACTTCGCCCGGGCGATCTTCACGGCGCTGGACCTGGACCCGAACCGGGTGAACCCCTGCAGCAGCGCGGAGTACCCGACACGCACCCCGCGCCCCGCCTACTCGGTGCTGTCCGGGAACGCCTGGCAGCACGCCGGTCTGACGCCGCTGCAGTCCTGGCAGGACGCACTGGAGGCCGCGTTGGTCGCCGACGGAGAGGCCTTCCGCCACCGCGGCTGAGCCTCCGCTACGCCACGGCCCGCAGGTAGGCGGCGTGGGTCCGGCTCGCGCAGCGCTGCCAGCTGAACGACTTCGCGTGCGCGCGACCGGCTTCCGCGTCCGGGGGCGAGGAGAGCGCGCGGCGCAGGGCCTCCCGCAGCGCGGCCGGGTCCTCGGCGGGCGCGAAAACGGCGTGGGATCCGGCGACCTCCCGCAGCGCCGGGAGGTCCGAGCACACCACCGGCACCCCGCACGCCAGCGCTTCCAGCACCGGCAGGCCGAAGCCCTCGTCGCGGGACGGCAGCACCACCGCGCCGGCCCCGGCGACCAGAGCGCGCAGCCTCTCGTCGCTGAGGAAACCGGTGCGGACCACGCCGTCCACCTCGCCCGCGTCCCCCGGGCCCGCGATGACCAGCGGCGGGAGATCCGGTGCCAGGGCTTCCCGCAGTACGTCGAGCCCCTTGCGCGGCCCGTCCGCGCCGACGAACAGCAGGTACTCCGGCGGTAGCCGGTGATCGGAGACGGGGGTGGCCGAGAACCACTCGGGATCCACCCCCAGCGGCGTGACGGCGAGCTTCTCCGGCGCCACGTCCAGGCGTTCGGCGACCTGGTCGGCCACCGCCGCGGTCGGCGTGCACACCACGCGCGCCCGCTGCGCGGAACGCCGCACCAGCGCGGGCAGGTCGTCCGGGGCGAGCGAGGGATCCTCCAGGAACGCCAGGTCGTGCACCGTCACCACACCGGCCGCGCGCACCGACGGCGGGAGCACGAAGTTCGTCCCGTGCACCACCTCGACCGCTCCGGACAGCAGCTCGATCGGCGGGAAGCTCCCGCCGCGCCACAACTTCCGCAACGCCCGAGCCGGGATCGGCGGACCCACCACGGCCGTCCCGGCCGGTGCTTCGGCCCGCAACCGCCGCCAGCCGCGCGTGCTGAAGCCGATCAACCGCACGTCCACATCGGACATCAGCGCCGAGGTGAGCGACGACGTGTAGCGGCCGATTCCCGTGCGAGGACCGAGAAGCGGTGTGGCGTCCAGCAGAACGCGCAGATCAGCGGCCACGGAACCGGTCCCCGGCGAGGCGCCGCAGCCTGCCGGTCGCTCGCTTGGCGACCTCAGCGGGACCACCCGCGTCCAGGTACTCCCGCAGCAGCGCCAGATCCCGCCGCACCGTCTCGACCCGGCCGGGCTGCGCGCTGCGCGCCAGCGGCGAGGTGGCGGCCAGCCGGTCGGCGGCCGGGCGGGGATCGCGGCAGAACGCGGTCAGCGGAGAGAGCACCGCCTCCCAGGTGAAGCGCTCGCGCACCGGCTCGATCCGGCGCCGGCACTCGGCGGCGAACTCCTCGTCGTAGAGGACCTTCTCCAGCGCTTCGGCCAGCGCGTCCGGGTCCTCGGCGGGCACCACGACGCCGATGCCCTCGCTGCGCACCAGATCCGCGAACGAGTCGCCGTCCGTGGTGATCACCGGCAGGCCCGACCACAGGTAGTCCAGCACCCTCGTGCGGAACGCGAAGGTCGTCTCGACGTGCTCGAAGTGCGTCGTGACACCGCAATCGGCGTCCAGCAGGTAGTTCTGCCGCTCCTGGTAGGGGACCCAGGTCTCGTTGAAGAACACGAACTTGTCGGTCAGCCCCAGCCGCTGCGACAGCGCCCGGGTCTGCTCGGCCATGCCCATCTCCGGCACGTCCGGGTTCGGGTGCTTCATGCCCAGGAAGAACAGGCGCACGTCGCTGCGCCGCTGCGAGAGCCGGTCGACGGCGCGCAGCAGCGTCAGCGGATCGAACCAGCTGTAGACGCCGCCTGCCCAGAGCACGACCTTGTCGTCGGCCGAAATCCCCTGCCTGGTTCCCTTGATCGCGGGTGCGGTCCGGCGGGGAGCCACCGACGGCAAGCCGAAGGGCACCACCGACAGCAGGGACCGGACCGTCGGATCGTTGTCGTAGAGGCCCGGGGTCAACCGGCCCAGCGACGCGAGGTGCCCGAGCCAGAAGTGCCGCTGCCGCTCCGACGCGCACAGGAAGAAGTCGCCCCGCTCCAACTGCGCGTTGAGCACGTCGGTGACGCCCGCGAGGTCCTTCGCGCGGCGCTCGTCGTCGGAATCCCTGCCCTGCTCCAGCAGTTCCAGGTGCATCGGGTCGTAGACGTCGCAGATCACGATCTTGGTGGAGTCCACGCGCTTGAGCGCGGGCACCATCTCGAGGACGTGTCCCTGCAGCACCACGACGTCGGCCCAGTCGGCGTGCTCGGCGAGCTCGCGCGGCTTGGCGGCCAGCACCTCGAACTCCGACTCCGGCGGGTCGACCCGGGAGTTGACGCTGACCAGCCGGACCTGGTGCTCGGCGGCCAACACCTCGGCCATGTGCCACGCGCGGATCGCGGGCCCGGCCATCCGCTCGGTCACCGCGTCGCCGGTGATGATCACGATCTTGCGCGGCCTGCCGAACACCTCGTCCAGCTCGAAGGCTTCGACCAGCGCGTCGTGCGCGGCCAGGTAGCGGGGGAGCGGGTAGGCGGGCTCCATCGCCTTGCGCATCAGCGGCAGCAGGTCGGCGTCGGTGCGCACCCGCGCCCGCTGCTCCTGCTCGCGGGAGGGCTTCAGCGACGGCAGCAGCTCCACGAACTGGTCGATGGCCAGCATCCCGGCCAGCGCGGAGCGGTCGATCGGCACCGGCGAGTCGTCCTCGGTCTCGCCGCGCCGGGTGATCTCCAGCTGCGTCGGGTCGATCTCGCCGCGCGCCGTGGCCCGCCGCACTGCCAAGGCCATCGCCGCCGGCAGCGCCTTTGCCAGCGTGTCGTCGGAGACGTTCTTGTACAGCGCGGCCAGCGCGTTGCGCTCCAGCAGGTAGTGCTCGCGCGCGGAGGACACCTCGGCCATCGAGGCGTGATGGCGGTGGAAGGTCAGCGACCTCGGCTCGTAGCGGACCCGCCAGCCGCGCGTGTTCAGCCGCCAGCCCAGGTCCACGTCCTCGTAGAACATGAAGAAGCGCTCGTCGAACCCGTCCAGCGCGGCGAACAGCTCGGATCGCACGAACAGCGCCGACCCGGTTCCGAACAGCACGTCGCGGGCGGCGTCGTGGGATCCGTCGTCGAGCTCACCGGCGTGGCGCTTGTAACCCATGCCGAACCAGGTGAGGCCGCCGTCGACGAAGTCGATGCGCTTGCCCTCCCAGTCCAGCACCTTGCTCGCCACCGCACCCACGGTCGGTTCCGACCGCAGCACCTCGACGGCCGCGCGCACCCAGCTGCGGTCCGGCCGGGCGTCGTTGTTGAGGAACGCCAGCACCTGACCGGTGGCCTCTCGCGCGGCGAGGTTGCAGCCACCGGCGAAACCGGTGTTGCTCGCCGACTCGATCAGCCGCGCCTCGGGCACCGCCTCGCGGATGCGCCCCGCGGAGCCGTCACCGGAAGCGTTGTCGACGCACAGGACCTCCAGCTTGTCCGCGGGGTAGTCCAGCTCGTCGCGGACCGCGCGCAGGCAGGTGATGGTGTCCTCCGCGCCGCGGTAGTTCACGACGATCACGGAGACGACGGGCAAGTTCGCTTCGACCACGCCCCAAGCCTGCCCTATCGTCCGCGTACCCCGCCCAGGTGTTCGGTCAATTCGGGCTCGAAGTCCCCTCCCGGGCAACGCGCACCCCCGGCAGGTCCCAGTTTTAGTCCAAACCGAGGACCTTCCATGCCCGAAATGTCGGCTCAGTTATGACTAAAACTGGGACCTGGTGCGACGGGCGCTCAACTCGCGCCGTGATTGAGCAGATCGAGGAGCTTCGGGGTGTAGAGGGCCGTGATGTCCACGGAACCCGCGAAGGCGTCGAAGTAGGTGGAGGTCAGCTCGGCGTCCTGCTGCACCGCGCGGAGCAGCGCGAGCCGGTGCTCGTTCGGCGGCGCCATCCGGGCCACCGCCAACGTCGCCTCATAACCCGAGGTCAGGGCCGCGTCCCGTTCCGCCGCGAAGCGCCGCAGGGCCACGTCGAGCCTGCCCGGCGAGTCCAGTTCGCCGCTGACGTGCCGGGCCAGCGCCTCGGCCTGGGTGAACGCGTCGCTGATCCCCCGCGCGGTGATCGAATCCTTGTGGTGGCCGGCATCGCCCACCAGGGCCCACCCCGGCCCCGCGGCCTCGCGGAAGAAGTTCTGCTGATCCCCGCTCCCGCGCAGCCGCTCCACCTGCTCCCCGCTCTGCAGGCGCTCGCGCAACTCGGGAGCGGTCTCGCGGACGCGGTCGAGGTGAGCGCGCTGCGCGTCGGCGCGCACCGAGCGGAACCGCGACTGCGGGAAGTAGGTCAGCACCAGCGTCGCGTGCCCGTGCGTCGGCGCGGTCGCCACCCAGCTGCCCGGCGTCTCGTAGATCTCCAGATCCGCGGGCACACCCGTCCAGTACGAGTAGTAGGCGCAGGTCAACCGCTCATCCGAGGTCGTGCAGGCCGCGCCGGCCTTCGCGGCCACCGAGGAGCGCATCCCGTCCGCACCGATCACCAGTGAGGCGCGCTCGGTGAACTCCACCCCCCGGTGATCGCCGCGCACGCCCACCACCCGGCCGTCGGCGTCGTGCAGCAAGCCGGTCACCCGGCACTTCTCCCGCAACTCGGCGCCCGCCGCCACCGCCGCCCGCGCCAGCAGGTCGTCCAGCACGAAGCGGCGCGGCGCGAATCCGGTGCGCTGCCCGGCCACCCCGCGGCCGCACCCGTCCAGCCGGACATCGGCGACCCGGTAGCGGGCGCGCCGCAGCGGCGGGCACCCCGTGGCCCGCAGCTCGTCCAGCAAGCCCCAGCGCGCCAGCGCCGCCACCCCCGGCTGGTGGATGACGTGGGTCGAGATCGTGTCGGAGGGGAACTCCCCCCGATCCAGCAGCAGCACCCGGTGGCCCGCGCGCGCCAGCAGCATTGCGGTGGGCGCACCCGCGCAGCGCGCGCCCACGACGATCGCGTCGAACATCATCGCCTCACAGCTCCAGTTCGGTGCGCAACGCCCGGCGGTCGAGCTTGCCGTTGGCGTTGAGCGGAAGTCGGTCCAGCACCGTGATCCGGCGCGGAAGCATGTACGAGGGCAACCGGTCCCGGAGACCGGAGTGCAGCGCGTCGGGATCGCAGTCACCGCCGACGGCCGCTGCCAACTCCGGCTCGCCGTCGGTCGGCACCGCCAGCACGATCGCGTCGCGCACTCTCGGCAGCGCGCGCAACGCGGCCTCGATCTCGCCGAGCTCGATGCGATGCCCCCGCACCTTCACCTGCTGATCGGTGCGTCCCAGGTGCAGCAGCAACCCGTCCTCCACCGTCACCAGATCTCCCGTCCGGTACCAACCGCCGGGAGCGAAGCGACCTTCGTCATCGGCGGGGTCGAGGTACCCGGCGAATCGCTGCGGCCCGCGCACGCACAGCTCGCCCCGCACCGCCGGTCTGCCACCGGGATCCAGCAGCCGGAACTCCGAGGACGGGAAGCACTCACCGATCGGAGCGATGCCGTTCGGCGTGCTCGGCCACTCCGACTCCTCGCGCGGCAACCGGTAACCGGTGCAGGCGATGGTCAGCTCCGTCGGCCCGTAGAGGACCTCGATCTCGGTGCCCGGCGCCGCTCGCCGCCAACTGCGCAGCGCCTCCATCGGCACCGGCTCGCCGCCGAAGATGCTGCACCGCAACGTCGGCATCGCCCCGGGCCGGAGCGTGCCCAGCCGGTCGGCGAAGGTGATCAGCGACGGCACCGAGAACCAGTGCGTCAGCCGCAGCGCGTTGATGGTGCGCACCGGTGACAGCAACGCGCCCGCGCGCGGCACCACCAGCGTTCCGCCTTGGCCCAGGGTGACCAGCAGATCGTGCACCGAGCCGTCGAAGGTCAGGTCGAAGTTCCCCGAAACCCGGCTGCCCGGACCGATCTCGTACCGCGCGGCGACCTCCGACAGGTACGCCTCGACGTTGCGGTGCGAGATCGGCACCGACTTCGGCGCACCCGTCGACCCCGACGTGCAGATGACGTAAGCGGGATCGTCCGGCTCGACCGCCGCCACCCGCGCCCGTCCGAAGGGCTCGTCGGTCCCGGCGCGCAGCATGGGAACCTTCCAGTCATTCCGCGCGCAGGACTCCTCGGTGAGCAGCAGCTCAACGCCGGTCTGGGCCACCAGCTCGCGAATGCGCTCCGGCGGGTGCTGCGGGTTCAGGGGAACCACCGTCGCGCCCGCGCGCAGCACCGCCAGATATCCGGCGCAGGCGAGCACCGAGCGGTTCGCGAGCAGCCCCACCCGGCGCGGCGCCCCGGCCGCGTGCACCCGCGAGGCCAGCCGCTCCACGAGCTCGCGCAGCTCGGCGTAGGTGAGGCTCGACCCGTCGACTTCCAGCGCGGGTTCGCCGGGGAATTGGGCGGCAGCCCGCTCGAACCAGGTGTGGACGTTCATCGCGACACCTCCATCAGCTCCCGCGCCCAGGCGTGCAGCTGCCCCACCGTGCGCAGCGCGGCCAGCTGCTCCGGGTCGACCTCGTGCCCGGTGCGCTGCTGCAGCTCCACCAGCAGCTGCAGCTTCGCCAGCGAGTCGATGCCGATGTCGGCGAGCGCCGAGTCCTCGTCGAACCCGGTGCGCGCGTGCTTGCCCAGCAGCCACTCCGCCGGGTCATCACCGGCAGGCTCCTCCCCGGGCCAGCAGCGTCGCGCCTGCCACGGGTAGGTCGGCAGCGGCACGTTCGGGCCGGGACCGAAAAGCCCGCCCCGGTCCACCGATTCGGCACCGAGGAAGCGGTCCAGCTCGGGCGTGCTGCCGGTGGTCAACGACTGGACGAGCTCCCGATGCGTCGCACCGATCGCCACGGCTTGGTGCTCGAAGCGGGTGCGCCGCAGCGCAGCGCTGCGGCAGAGGTCGCGCACCGGGAACGCCGTTCCGGGGCCGGCCAGGTGCTCCGCGTAGGCGCGGGTCAACTCCGCGAGCGCTTCCGGGGTGCGCGCCGAGAGCACCAGCGGCCAGCGCGTCCCGTCGTCCGGGGTGCGCGGCGCGGGTTCGGCGCTGCGCAGCACCACGTGGGCGTTGAGCGCCGACGACCCCTGCGCGGACACCCCCGCGATCGCACGAGCCGGGATGTCGGTGAGCGCCCGGGGGATCGACAAACCCGTCCAGTCCACGTCGGTGCGCGGCAGCCCGGCGTGCAGGCTCGGCGGCACCTGCCGGTGCTCCAAGCACAACGCGGCCTTGATGAGCCCGACGAGCCCGCCGGCCGCCTCGGCGTGGCCGAGGTTGGACTTCACCGAGCCCACCAGCAGCGGCTGCCGCGGTGACCGGGAGGTTCCCATGACCTCGCCGAGCGCGGTCAGCTCCAGCGGGTCCAGCAGCGGGGAACCGGACCCGTGCGCCTCCACGAAGTCCACCGCGGAGGGCTCGACGCGCGCGTCCCGGTAGGCCCAGCGCAGCACGTCCAGCTGGCCGTCCAACGACGGGTTGAGCACCGAGTCGCTGCTGCGCCCGTCGTTGCCCACGGCGCTTCCCGCGATCACCGCTCGCACCCGGTCCCCGTCGGCCAGCGCGGTTTCCAGCGGCTTGAGCACGACCACCGCCACCGCGTCTGCGGGCGCGTGACCATCGGCCTCGGCGCTGCCGAACCGGCTGCGGCCATCGGCCGACATGGCACCGGCGTGCGACATCATCGCGGCCTCGTCCGGCCGCAACGGCAGGTTCACCCCGGCGACCACCGCCACCGGGATCTCGCCGGAACGCAGGCTCTGCACCGCCTGGTGCACCGCCGTCAAGGCCGACGAGCACGCGGTGTCGACCACGACGCTCGGACCGCGCAGGTCGAAGAAGTGCGACAACCGGGCCGACAGCAATGAGCGAACGTTTCCCAGCTGCGTCGCCGTGGCCGAGGAAAGTCCCCGCTGGAGCGCGGTTTCGAGGAAGTCGGCCCGCGAGTTGCCCACGAAGACGCCGGTCCTGCTTCCGCGCAACCGCGCCGGCACCAGGCCGGAGTCCTCGAAGGCCTCCCACGCGCACATCAGCAGCAGCCGCTGCTGCGGGTCGAGCGCCGTGGCCTCGGCGGTGGACATGGCGAAGAAATCGGCGTCGAAATCCGCGATCCCGTCGACGTACCCGGCCCGGGAGCCTGCCAGCCCGCCCGGGCCGGTCGCGCGCAGCGCAGGCGCGTCGTAGCGCTGCGCGGGTGTCTCCGAGGTCGCGTCGACACCGCGACGCAGAAGTTCCCACAGCTGGTCAGGACTGTTCGCGCCGGGAAGCCTGCAGGACATCCCGACGACGGCGACAGAACGCTCGTGCACTCCACTCGTAGTCATGCCCACGAAGTGTCTGGAGGCCGCTTACAACCTCCTTGCACAGCACTGACGTCCCGTCAGCGCCCTGCCCAGGTTTCCCACACCTCGCGGCGGGAAACCCGCGCCATCCGGCCGATTCGGCGACGAGCGCGCAGCGCCGCCGGCAGTCGGACGGCGACCTTCATCAGCACCCGCAGCCTCAGCCCCGCGCGCAGGTTCGGCGGGGCATCGGGCAACCGCCGCCAGGGCAGCGCCAGCGTGATGGCCGCGAACCTCGCCAACTCGCGAACCGCGCTGCCCGCCGGTGCGCAGCGCAGCAGGGTGAGCAGTCGGTTCCCCTCGTTCCAGCGGTGGAACAACGCCGAACCGGGCCGGGTGCTGGCCCCGTGCAGATGCGTGACGGTCGCCTCCGCCCGCACCACGTCGAACCCCGCGAGCCGCAACCGCCACGCCGTGTCGGTGTCCTCGTAGTAGCAGAAGAACTCGGGTGGAACGCCGCCCGAATCGCGCAGGACGTCGGTGCGCAGCAGTGCCGCCCCGCCGCAGAAGCCGAACACCTCGCCCGTCGCGGTCGCGTCGGCCCCGTGCCCGTCGGCGGTCAGCCGCACCCCGGTCGACTGCACCCGACCCTCCGGCGTCATCAGCACGGAAGCGACCGCCGCCGCGGTCGTGGTGCGCGAAAGGTTCCCTTCCACCACTTCCAGCCAGTCAGCGTCCGGTGCCGCGTCGTCGTTGAGCCAGGCCACGAACGGCGTGTCGACCAGCGGCAGAGCCGCGGCCAGACCGCCGGCGTAGCCGGTGTTGCGGGGCAGGCGCAGCACCTCGATCCCGGGGCGAGCGGCGAGCAGTCCGGCAGTGCCGTCGTCGGATGCGTTGTCCACGACGAGCGTTCGGTGCCCGCGCGACTGGGCCGCCAGCGCGTCCAGGCACGCGTCGATGTGGTCCCGGCCGCGCCAGGTGATCACGATGACCGTGCTGCGCACCCCGTCTGATCTCACCTGGGAAACCTAGCGTCACGCCTCGGCGGCCCTCCAGCGCGTGCGAAGCTGGGCGGGTGCCCGAGCTGGTAGCCATCGCCGAGCAGCTGCTCGCCCCGGTCCCCGGCGGCACCGGCCGCTACACCGCCGAACTGCTGCGCGCCCTCGCCGCCACCACCCCCGAAGGCTGGATGCTGACCAGCGCGATCAGTCGCAGCGGCGACGCCGACGACGCCCGCATCACCGGCGTCGCGGGCCCCCGCGTGCTGCCGCTGCCGCGTCGTGCGTTGATCGCCGCGTGGGAGCGCGGCGTCCCGCTGTGGCCGGGCGGCGACACCGTGCACGCGATGACTCCGCTCGCCCCACCTCGCCGGCGCGGCCGCGGCCTGGTCGTCACCGTGCACGACACCGTCCCCTGGACCCACCCCGAAACGCTCACCCCGCGCGGCGTCGCCTGGCACCGGCGTGCGATCACCCGCTCCGCCCGCGACGCCGACGCCCTGGTGGTGCCCACCCGCGCCGTGGCCGCCGACCTGGCTGGTCGAGTTCCGCTCACCGCCAGGCCCCGCGTCATCCCGGAAGGCGTGAGTCCTGGCCTGCTGGCCGACACCGGAAGCGCGACCCACCTCGATCCGCCGGACCGGTACCTGCTGGCCGTCGGCACCATCGAGCCGCGCAAGGGCTACCAGCACCTGATCCGCGCCCTCGCCGAACCGGACGCGCCCGACCTCCCGTTGCTGATCGTCGGCCGGCAGGGTTGGGGCGATCTCGACCTGCAGGCGCTCGCCGCCGACTGCGGCTACCGGCACCTCCGGGTGCTCACCGGCGTCACCGATGCCGAGCTGTCCGGTCTGCTGCGCGGCGCCACCGCGCTGGTCGCCCCGAGCCTCGCCGAAGGCTTCGGGCTCCCGGTGATCGAGGCGATGGCCCTCGGTGCCCCGGTGGTGCACTCCGACGCCCCGGCGCTGTCGGAGGTCGCCGGCGGAGCGGGACTGGAAGTCCCCCGAGCGCACCCGCCCGCCCTGGCGTCAGCACTGCGCCGCATCGCAGACGACCCGCACCTCCGAGCGGAGCTGGCGGCCGCCGGTGCACGACGCGCGGCCGACTTCAGCTGGGAAAGAGCCGCCCACGACATCTGGGCGCTGCACCGCGAGCTCGTCGGCGAGTGACAGAAAGGTTCCCATGCTCGCCCGGGCCACCGGACGCCCCAGGCGATTCGGGCCTCGATGAGCGGTCTCGGGTGGGCAGCGGTGACAGGAAGGTTCCCTTGCTCACAGCACACGCGTTCCGGTCTCACGTTTTTCACGTACTGGGCACGAAGCGGTGAACCTTCGCCGTACTCTCTCCTGGTGCACAGAGGTGAACCGCACATTCTGATCGACGCCACCGCGGTGCCCGCGGACAGAGGCGGCGTCGGGCGGTACGTCGATTCCCTGCTCGCCGCCCTGGATTCGGACGGCGCGCGGGTCACCGTGGTGTGCCAGCCTCGCGACGCCGGGCTGTACGCGGCCCTCGCGCCGCACTCGCAGCTCGTGCCGGCCGCCGAAGCCGTCGCCACCCGGACCGCGCGGTTGACGTGGGAGCAGACCACGTTGCCGATGCTGGTCAAGAAGCTCGGCGTCGACGTGCTGCACTCGCCGCACTACACGACTCCGCTGGCCAACCCCGCCGCCTCCGTGGTGACCCTGCACGACGCGACGTTCTTCACCAACCGCCGCGTGCACTCCCCGGTCAAGGCCCGCTTCTTCCGGGCGTGGACACGAGCAGCGCTGCGCCGCGCCGAGATCTGCGTGGTGCCCAGCCAGGCCACCGCCGCCGAACTCGCGCGCACGGTCGGAGCCGACCGCAACCGGATGGCCGTCAGCTACCACGGCGTCGACCCCGACCGCTTCCACCCGCCCGCACCGGAGGAGATCGAGGCCGCCCGCGACCGCCTCGACCTCTTCGACCAGCCCTACGTCGCGTTCCTCGGGGCTCTGGAGCCGCGCAAGAACGTTCCCGCGCTGATCCGCGCCTTCACCCAGGCGTGCCAGGGACGACGCGAGGACGCACCCGCGCTGGTGCTCGCCGGGCAACCCGGCTGGGACACCAAGGTCGAGCGGGCGCTGGAATCGGTGCCGCACCGGATCCGGGTGATCAGGGCCGGATACCTGCCGTTCGACCAGCTCGCCGGATTCCTCGGCGGCGCGCGCCTGGTCGCCTACCCCAGCCTCGGCGAGGGCTTCGGGCTGCCGGTCCTGGAAGCGATGGCGTGCGGCGCACCGGTGCTGACCACCCGCAGGCTCAGCTTGCCGGAGGTCGGCGGCGACGCCGTCGCCTACTGCGGAGTGCGGCCCAGCGACATCGCCGTGGGTCTGCGGCAACTCCTCGACGACCCGGCGCGGCGCTCGGCGCTGGCCGCGGCGGCGCAGCTGCGCGCCAAGGAGTTCACCTGGTGCGCCTGCGCGATCCAGCACCGCGAGGCCTACGCGCGCGCCCACCACGCCAGCACCCGCTGACCGCGCTGCGACCGCGTTGCAGCAGAATGTGACGGCGTGACCAACCCGCGCACCTACGGCGACGAACTCGCCGTCGTCACCGTGACCTACTCGCCCGGCGAAACGCTGCAGCGCTTCCTGGACACCTTGGGCAAGGCCACGCAGCGCCCGGTCCGCGTGATCCTCGCCGACAACGGCTCGCAGGACGGCGCTCCGCAGCGGGCCGCGCAGCAGCACGAGAACGTCGAATTCGTGCCGACCGGGGGCAACCTCGGCTACGGCGGCGGGGCCAACCGCGGCGTCGCCTCGCTCGGCGCGGAATGCGGCTGGGTGGTCATCGCCAACCCCGACCTGGAGTGGGGCGCGGGATCTCTCGACGAGCTGCTGGAAGCCGCAGGGCGGTGGCCCCGGGGCGGCGCTTTCGGCCCGCTGATCACCGAACCCACCGGCGAGGTCTACCCGTCCGCGCGGTTGCTCCCGTCCATCGGTCGCGGCGTCGGGCACGCGCTGTTCGTCAAGGTGTGGCCGGGCAACCCGTGGACCCGCGCCTACCGCCAGTCCGAGTCCGGGCGCAGCGAGCGCACCGCCGGATGGTTGTCGGGTTCCTGCGTGTTGATGCGCCGGGAGGCGTTCGACTCGGTCGACGGGTTCGACCCGCGCTACTTCATGTACTTCGAGGACGTCGACCTCGGCGACCGCCTCGGCAAGGCCGGCTGGCTCAACGTCTACGTGCCCGGCGCCGAGATCATGCACATCGGTGGCGCGTCGACGTCCCAGGCCTCCAAGCGGATGCTCGCCGAGCACCACCGCTCCGCCTACCGTTACCTCGCCGACCGCTACCAGGGCCTGAAGTGGGCTCCGCTGCGCCTCGCGCTGAAGGTCGGACTGGCCGCGCGCGCCAAGCTCCAGGCGCGCTGACCCCTCAGTACTGCTGCGGGTACTGCTGCTGCGCGGGCTGAGACCCGAGCGGCCCGAACTCGTTCGGGCCGCGCTGGGAGTGGTACGGGTTCGGCGGCAGACCCTGCTGCGACTGCCCGTAGTCCTCGGTCGGCCACCCGGGGTGCGCATCGGCGGTCGGGAACTGCGGGTGCTGCCCCTGCCTCTGCTGGCCCGCGGCGGGGAGCATGTTCGTGTCCGTGTCGTCGCCCGCGCTGTTGACGATGTCGCGCGGAATTCTCACGGTGTTCGCCGCATCCATCGGCGACGTGGCGTTGTCCGGTGTGACGACGAACGCGCCGCGTGCCCGCGCGCGAGCAAGTGCTTCGTCGGCTCGGAGGCGCGGGTCCATGTGGATGCCCTCTCAGTCGTTCGCAGTCGGTGGTGCCAAGCCCGGCGAGAACCAGGTGTGGCGTTGAACCAGTCCCGGCCATCGGGCACGGGCCCAGTGTCATTATGCCGGTGCCACTGCCAGAGTATTCCCCCCAATGGGTTTTCGTCATCGATCTAGGTCAGGTAGAGGAGGACGACGCCGATGTCCGCGGATGCGCAGACCCCGGCCGAGCCGCGCCAGAAGGCGGAAGCGGTCGTGCTGGTGGGCGGTCGGGGGGTTCGGCTGCGGCCTCTGACCCTGTCGGCGCCGAAGCCGATGTTGCCGACGGCCGGGGTGCCGTTCCTGAGTCACCTGCTGTCCCGGATCCGGGCGATCGGCATCGAGCACGTGGTCCTCGGCACCTCCTACAAGGCCGAGGTCTTCGAGGACCACTTCGGTGACGGAGCTGACCTGGGCCTGCACATCGAGTACGTGGTGGAGTCCGAACCGCTGGACACCGCGGGAGCGATCCGCAACGTCTCCGACCGGCTCACCGCCGACGACGTGCTGGTGTTCAACGGCGACATCCTCTCCGGAGTGGACCTCGCGGAACTGCTCGGCACCCACCGCGACACCGAGGCCGACGTCACCCTCCACCTGGTGAAGGTCGACGATCCGCGCCGCTTCGGATGCGTGCCCACCGACGCGGACGGGCGCGTCACCGACTTCCTGGAGAAGACCGAGAACCCGCCGGTCGATCAGATCAACGCCGGTTGCTACGTGTTCCGGCGAGAGGTGATCGAGAGCATCCCCGAGGGCAGGCCGGTGTCGGTCGAGCGCGAAACGTTCCCGGGACTGCTGTCCTCAGGGGCGCGCATGCAGGGCTACATCGATTCGTCGTACTGGCTGGACATGGGAACCCCTGCCGCGTTCGTCCGGGGCAGTTCCGACCTGGTTCTGGGCAACGCCCCGTCCGGCGCCCTGCCCGGACCGACCGGCCGATCCCTGGTGGCGGCCGGTGCGGAGGTCGCCGGGGACGCGGTCGTCGACGGCGGCAGCGCGGTGGGCGCGGACTGCGCGATTGGTTCCCATGCTCACGTCAGCGCCTCGGTGCTCTTCGACGGGGCGGAGGTCGAGGCCGGTGCGGTCGTGGAGCGCAGCGTCCTCGGCGCCGGTGCCCGGGTGGGTGCCGGCGCTGTGCTGCGGGACGTGGTGATCGGCGACGGCGCGACGGTCGGCGCCGAGTGCGAGCTGCTGGACGGGGTGCGGGTGTGGCCCGGCGTCGAGCTTCCGCCGAACGGAGTACGGTTCTCGGCGGATTGAGCACCATGGAACAACCCCTCACCCGAGACTGGCATCACGACTACCCGCTCGACCTGGTCCAGGTCCTCTCGCCGCTGCGGCGCGGCAGCGGCGACCCGACGACCCGCGTCGAGCCGGGCGAGCTGTGGTGGGCCAGCACCACCGCCACCGGCCCGGCGACCCTGCGCCTGCGCAGTGCGAGCAGGGGAACCGTTCGCGCATCCGCGTGGGGCCCGGGAGCGAGTGCGGTCCTGGCGGGCGTTCCCGACCTGCTCGGCGCGTCCGACGACGAGAACGGGTTCGCGCCCGCCCACGACGTGATCACCAGGGGAGTGCGGGCCGCGTCCGGGATGCGGCTGTGCTCATCGGGCCGGGTGTGGGACGTCCTCGTCGCCGCGATCCTGGAGCAGAAGGTCACCAATCGGGAGGCCTGGCGCTCGTGGCGCGAGCTGTGCCGCCGCTTCGGTCACCGCGCGCCGGGGCCGGTGGAGAAGCTGTGGACGGCGCCCGATCCGCAGCAGGTCCGCCAGATCCGGGACTGGGAGTGGCACCGCGCAGGTATCGACGGAGCGCGCCGCCGCACCCTGCTCGCCGCGGCTTCGTCGGCGCGCAGCCTGGAGAAGGCCGTCGCCCTGCGCGGCGAGGAAGGCCGTGACTTCCTGCAGAAGATCCCCGGCATCGGGCCCTGGACGGCGGCGGAGGTCGCGCAACGAGCCTGGGGCGATCCCGACGCCGTCAGCGTCGGCGACTTCCACCTGCCCACGATCGTCGGCACGGCCCTGGTCGGACACCCCCTCGACGACGAGGGGATGCTCGAAGCCCTCAGGCCCTACGAAGGTCACCGCCACCGCGCCGTCCGCTATCTCGCGGCCGCAGGCGTCAGCCGTCCCCGCTACGCCCCGCGCTACCCGGTGCGCGACTACCGGGCGTTCTAACCTAGTTGATCACGCTGCTCAGGGTCGGCACCTGCTGGTCGTGCTGGCGGACGGAGCGGACGGGCGTGGGTACGTCGTCACCGCACGGGAGATGACACTCAGAGAACGCCGAACCTTCCGGCGTAAGGGAAGGTGAGTGACATGACGAAGCTGGACAAGCTCGCCGAGTACTACGGCAGGCATGACATGTCGGAGGTCATGGAGTCAGGGCACTGGGAGGACGAACCCGCGGAGCCCGACCCGATGATCACCACGTCACTGCGGCTGCCGAAATCGCTGCTGGACCAGGTTCGCGACCGAGCCGCGGCCGAGGACGTGAAGACGACGGCCTGGATCAGGGGATTGATCGAGTCCGAGTTGGCGCGCTCCGAGCCGAACGGTGTCGAAGCACGACTGCGACGCCTCGAAGACGCCGTCTTCAACCGATCAGCCTGATGTCGCCGCGGTGAACAGCGGACCGAGATCGGTGTTCTCCGGCGGAGCCGACAGGGACCACCAGCGCAGGTCGAGCGATTCGTCGCTGCGGGTGGGTTCGGCACCGGCCGGGGCGCGCACGACGTAGCGCACGTCGAAGTGCCGCGTCGGCTTCCCCAGCGAGCAGGTGATCGGGTGGACGTCGAGGTGGACCGGCTCCGGATCGACCACCAGGCCGCTCATCCCGGACTCCTCGGTCGCCTCGCGCAGCGCCGCGCCGGCCAGCGTGCCGTCCTCCGGTTCGCAGTGCCCGCCCAGCTGCAGCCACCGGCCGACCCGCGGGTGGAGGGTGAGCAGCACGTTGTCGCCCGCCGCGTCCAGCAGCACGGCGGAGGCCGTCACGTGACCGGGTTCGCAGGCGCGCAGGCAGGCGTCCTCGCGAGCGTCGAGCAGCGAGAGGAACGCCTGGCGCAGCGCTTCCTGCTGCCGGTCGAGCGGACGCCAGTCGCTGAGCACCCGGGTGGCATCGGTATGCGGTCCGCTCACAGCTCCACCAATCCGTCGTCGAGATCGCGCGGCGGTCGCGGGCCCTCGTCCGGAGTCGCCGGGTGGCCGACCGCGACTGCACCGAGGGGTTCCCAGCTCTCCGGCAGGTCCAGCGCCTTGCGCACCACCCCGGCGCAGAACATCGTCGAGGAGACCCAGCACGAGCCGAGCTCCTCGGCGGCGAGCGACACCAGGAGCCCCTGCACCGCAGCGCCGCCCGCGACGGTGAACATCTGCCGCTCGGCATCCGAGCGCGCCTCGTCCGGGTAGCTGTGCGCACCGTCGCGCACCAGGAACGGCAGCACCACTTCCGGTGCCGCGTAGAGCAGGTTCCCCCGGTTGACCCGGCGCTGAGCCGCCTGCTCGGACAGGCCGTCGGCGCGCAGGTCTTCCAGCCACGCCGTGCGCATCGCGTCCAGCAGCTTGGTCCGCAGAGCGCGGTCGCGCAGCCACACGAACCGCACCGGTCGCGTGTGGTGCGGAGCGGGGGCGGTCAGCGCGGCGCCCACCGCGCGCCGCACCGCGTCCGCGTCCACCGGGCCGTCGCTGAAATCGCGCACCGAGCGGCGCACCAGCACCGCCTCGCGGCGTCCCCGCGCGATCGCTTCCGCGGTTCCCAGGTGGAAGAGGTCCTCCTCGACGGGACGGGCGAGGTCCCGCGCCGTCGAACCGTCGTCCACAGTGGTCAACCCGCGGACCACGGCGACCGGGATCCCGCCGAGCTTGCCCTTGACCAGGTCCGCGGCGCCGGCGATCTCGTCGGCGATCGCGACCTCGGTGACCGCGAGCTCGTTGCCCTGGGCGTCGGTGCTGCCCGCGTAGCGGTGCAGCACCGCGAGTCCCGCCGAACCGATCGCCGCATCGGTCTGACCGACCCGCCAGGCCCGGCCCATCGTGTCGGTGACCACCACGGCGACCTGCACGCCGAGCCGAGCCGCGATCCCCGCGCGCAACCGGCGCGCGGAAGCGTCCGGATCCTCCGGCAGCAGCGCGATCTGGTCTTGCGCCACGTTCGAGGCGTCCACCCCGGACGCGGCCTGCACGATCCCCAGCTTGTTCTGCGTGATCAGCGTCCGGCCCTTGCGAGCCAGCACCGAGGTGGACTCGGCGAGCACCAGTTCGCGGCGCAGCGCGTCGCGCTCATCGGGGTCCTCCGGCGCGGTGATCATCCGGCCCTCGACCTTGGACACGATCTTGCTGGTCACGACGAGCACGTCGCCGTCGCTCAACCAGGGAGCCGCCGCCGAGATCGAGGCCGCCAGCTCGTCGCCCTCGACGAACTCCGGCAAGCCCGTCACCGCGAACAGCTGCAAGCCCTTGCTCGCCGCGTGATCCCTGGGCGTCATGCCTTCTCCGAGGCCAGGTCGAACGCCGCCTGCGCCATCGCCGCCGTGGTGTCCACATCGGACATGAGCAGCGGCACCGAGCGGACCTTCACGCCCGGCACGTCGGCGGTGTCGTCGCTGTGCACCAGCCAGCCGTCCAGGATTCCCTCGGCGTCGCCGCGCGCGCCGTAGTGGCGGCCGACCGCTTCCGCGGAGGTCTCCACGCCGATCGCGCTCAGGCACGCGTCGGCCATCCCGCGCAGCGGTTTCCCGCCGATGATCGGCGAGAGCCCCACCACGGCCGCCTTCGTCTCGCGCAGCGCGCTGCGGAAGCCGGGCACCGCCAGCAGCGTTCCGATGCTCACCACCGGGTTCGACGGCGCCAGCAGCACGACGTCGGCCTGCGCGATCGCGTCCAGGACCTCGGCGGTCGGCTTCGCCTCATCGGCGCCGACCGGCACGATCGCGCGCGCCTTCGGCTCCGAGCGGTAGCGCACCCACCACTCCTGGAAGTGCACGGCGCGGCTCTCGCCGGTGTCCGGGTCGTCGATCGCCACGTGCGTCTCGACCCTGTCGTCGGTCACCGGGAGCAACCGCACCCCGGGCCGCCAGCGGTCGCACAGCGCCTCGGTCACCGCCGACAGCGAGTAGCCCGCACGCAGCATCCGGGAGCGCACCAGGTGGGTGGCGATGTCGCGGTCACCGAGGCCGAACCAGGACGGTTCCGCGCCGTAGGCGGCGAGCTCCTCCTTGACCGACCAGGTCTCGTCGACCCGGCCCCAGCCCTTCGCCGTGTCGATGCCGTCGCCGAGCGTGTACATGCAGGTGTCGAGGTCGGGGCAGACCCGCAACCCGTGCATCCACACGTCATCGCCCACGTTGACCACCGAGGTGATCTCGTGTTCGGAACTCTCGGCCTCACCGATTGCGGGCAGTCCGAGAGCCGCCTTGACTCCGAGCAGGAAACGGGCGCCGCCGACGCCGCCGACCAGAACTACGACCTTCACGCCACCGATCCTCGCACGCCCACCGCGAGCGGAGGCTGTGAACCCGGACGCTCTCGGGTGGGTGGACTCACAGACCGCCGAAGATGCTGCGGAACACGCTCTGGCCGAGCGAGGTCATCGCCGAGTCACCGCCGACCAGGTCGAACACGAAGTAGGCGAGCTCGAAGAACCAGCCGCCCACGAACGGCACGCCGATCAGCAGCAGGAACAGCACCAGCGGTGCCCACGGGCGCGCCTTCTCGCCGAAGCGCCGGGCCGATGTCGACAACCACGGCTCGATCGCCCCGTACCCGTCGAGCCCGGGGACCGGCAGGATGTTCAGCACGAACGCGATCACCTGGAGGAACGCCAGGTAGGACAGCCCGGCCGCCAGTCCGATCGGCATCGGGACCAGCGCGATGACGGTGGTCAGGATCAACCCCAGCACCAGGTTCGTCAGTGGTCCCGCCAGCGAGACCATCGACTCGACCCTGCGGCCCCGGAGCGCGCCGTGGTTGATCCACACCGCTCCGCCCGGCAGCGGGATTCCGCCGATGGCGACGAAGATCAGCGGCAGGATGATGCTCAGCACAGGATCGGTGTAGCGGCGCGGATCCAGCGTCAGGTAGCCCTTGGAGCGCACCGACCAGTCGCCGCCGCGGTAAGCGGTCGCCGCGTGCCCGAACTCGTGCAGGCACAGCGAAGTCGCCCATCCGCCCAGCACCAGGAGGATCACCCCGGCGGTCAGGGCGGTGGTGTTGGTGAACGTCGTCAGGGCACCGCCGAGCGCGGTGACCGCGACGATGCCGAGGAACAGCGGGCTGACCCGCGCGGCCGAGGTAGTCACGCCCCAAGTCTCCACGACTCGCCATGCGCGTGTTGATCGCCTTCAAACGGCGGTGATCGTCCAGGGGTGATATTAATGATCTTGGCGCAGCGCGATGCGCCGTACGGAGCACCGGGCCTGTGCCGAACGCGTGGGCCTGGTTGGAGCGGCCGGACCTGGGGATCCGCAGATCCGGATGTCCCCCTACGGAAGGTCCCGGCTTGACCGCAAGGAGCTACACGGGTGTAATCACAGCAGTGTCATTCGCTGCTGAAATCAGACGCCTCGCTGCGGCGCGGTGGTCACGGCGGCGTTCGGGCGGGAGCGGGAGAACCCGGCCGGACATGAGGTCGATCGGCGCATCGCCGACGTTGAGAGGGCGTCGATGCGCGCGGTCGGCGACGGCGCGGCCGTCGATGTTTTCTGGTCCCGGTCTCGGGACCAGGAACCTGCGAGCAGGAGTGCGTCCCGTTCCGGTCCTGGGGAGGGCCGGTGGGATAACGGGGAGAAATCGGGGGAGTCATGTGGGAATCAGGAGATAGCCGTCTCGCGGAGCGTGGGGACGCCACCGCTCCCGTCGCGGAGTTCGACGTGCTCGCCGAACTTCTCGAGATGGAAGAAGAGCAGGAGTGGCAGGAGCGCGCGCTGTGCGCGCAAACCGATCCAGAAGCCTTCTTCCCGGAGAAGGGCGGTTCCACGCGCGAGGCCAAGCGCATCTGCGCCGGCTGCGAAGTCCGTTCGGAGTGCCTGGAATACGCGTTGCAGCACGATGAGCGCTTCGGCATCTGGGGCGGGCTGTCCGAGCGAGAGCGCCGCAAGCTCAAGCGCCGCGCGGTCTGAGGTCTCCGCGCCCCGTCCGCGCGAGGTCGTGCGTGCACTACCGTTCGGGCCGTAGTGGTTCGGACGAGCGGGAGGGCCGGCGCGGGTGGACGAGCCGACGAAGTCGCGATTGCAGGGCTTGAAGTCGTTGCGCCGCATCGTCTTCGAGCGAAGCGGTCAGACCGAGCAGCCGACACCGGCGCCACGTGAGTCCGCCGAGGTCCCGGAGAGTCCGCAAGCACCGGAGCCCGAGCGCCGCTCGCTGCGCTCCAGGGCCATCTCGGTGCTGCGCTCGCCCGGGACGGCGATGGTCGCCGCGCTCGTCGTCCTCGCGCTCGTCAACGCCTCGGTCGTGGGACGTTTCGGCGGAACCCTGTCCGGCGGCCGGTTGCTGCCGACCGCGGACCTGGCCACCACCTGGAGCGACTACCTCAGCGCCTGGCACGCCGTCGGGGGCGGTACCGGATCGCCGGCGTCGCCGTCGCTGGCCGTGCTGGCGCTGTTCGGGTCCGTCCTAGGTGGACCGGCGGTGGTGGTCGCCGTCCTGATGCTGTTCGGCGTTCCGCTCGCCGGGCTCAGCGCCTACCTCGCCACCCGCGCGATCGACGTCTCGCCGCTGCGCCGAGCTCTGGTCGCCGCCGCCTACGCGCTGGTGCCGGTGGCCGCGATCTCAGCCGGGCAGGGCAGGCTCGACGTCGTCGTCGCGCACGTCCTCGTCCCGCCGCTGCTGGCCGGGATCGCCGCGGTGATCCGCAGATCCGACGGTCGATGGCTCGGCACGGCGTGCCTCACCGCGTTCGGCTTGGCCGTGCTGGGCGCTTTCGCACCCCTGGTGCACCTGACCCTGATCGTGCTGGCGCTGCTCGCCCACGTCCTGGTGCCCGGCAACGGTCTGCGCGGACGGCGCCGTGCCGCCGGGCTCATCGCTCTGGTGCTGCTGTCGGTGGCCTGCCTGCTGCCGTGGCCGGTGCTGCTGCTGAGCCACCCCGAGGTTCTGGTGCACGGGCTCGGAGCCCGCGTCGTGGAGCAGCCCGCCTCGGTGCTGCTGGCCACGCTCAGCCCGGACGGCTCGGTGGTGGGTGCTCTGGGCGTGCTGCTGGTGCTGGCCGCGATCCTGGCGCTGGCGATTCGCTTCGACAAGCGGATGCTCGCCGGGGCCGGTGTCGCCCTGCTCGGCTGGCTGGTGGCGGTCGTCGCGGGAACCGTCAGCACCGAACCGCTCGCCGGTGGCATCGCGAGTCCCGGGTGGACCGGCGGCCCGCTCGTGCTGGTCGCCGCCGGATGCGCCTGGATCGTGCTGAGCGCGAAGGTCACCGCGCTGAACTGGAAGATCGCCGCACCGGTGCTGGGAGCGGGACTGCTCGCGCTGGGCGCGGCCTCGACGATCGGCAGCGCCACCGGTCCGCTGGCCGCCCACCAGGCCGCCGCCGGGAGCGGAACTCGGCTGGTCGCGGAGCCGGGACCGCAGCCCGCGCGGCTGATCACCGGCAACGGTCCCCGCTTCGGCGACGACGACCTCGCCTCGGCCGGAAACTCCACCGAATGGCTCCGCCAGGTCGACGAGGACCTCAGCAGCGACGACACCACCCGGGTGCGCGAGGCGCTGGCCGCCGTCGCCGCCCGAGGTGCCGATCGCGTGGTCGTCCCCGCCGATTCCCGGCTGCCCCGCATCGCCCCCGACCTGGTCGTCGACGACGGCCGGCGGCAGGGTCAGCAACGCGAGCTGCGGCTGCTGCTGCCCGCTGACGCGGTGAAGCTCGTCGGCCCCGACCTCTCCCGGCAGGCCCAGAACGAGCAGGGTCCTGCGCCCGAGGCCCGCCCGCTCCCGGTGGACGCAGAGCTGCCGTCGTTCAGCGTGCGGATCTCCGAAGGCGGTTCGGGGCGTGCGCTGGTGCTGGGCGCGGAGAACGAGCCCGGCTGGTACGCCACCGTCAACGGCAAGCGGGTCCCGCTGGCCACCGCGTGGGGGCACCAGGTCGCCGTGCCGCTGCCGGAGCAGGCGGCGGAGGTCCAGGTCGGCTACACCGAGATCCCGCGCACCACGCTGCTGGTGGCGCAGGCGGCCGTGGTGCTGTTCACGGTGGTCGCCGCGATCCCCGGGCGCGGACGCCGAGGCGTCACTGGCCTTCGATGACGTCCGGGTCCAGCCCGAGGTAGGTGGCGACCTGCTCGACGAGGACGTCGTGCAGCAGGTCGGCCATGTCCGTGCCGTCGCGAGCGCGGGCCTCCAGGGGCCTGCGGTAGAGCACGATGCGCGCCCGGGTCGGCAGCCCGCGCTTGTCCACGCCTGCGGGCACGAGCCGGGCCAGCGGGACGTTGGCGTCGACCACGACGTCGTCGTCCCAGGTGACCTTCTCCGGGGCGGTGTTGCTGATCTCCGGAACCTCGTCGACGGCCACGTCGAGCTGCGTCAGCTCGGCGTGCCAGCGCTGCTCGATCGGTTCCAGCGCTTCCAGCACGAGCGCGTCGAAGCGCTGCGAGCGGCTGCGCGAGACCGGGACCGAGGACGGGTACAGCGGTCCGCGCAGGCCACGGCCGCGCCGGTCCCGCCGGGAGCGGGTTCGGCGCCGAGATCCACGTGCGGTAACCACGGGCTGAGGGTACGCCCTCGGCAACCCGGGCCGGGACAACCGGCAGGGGGATGTCCGCTGCTGATCGTGACCGACTGTTCGCCGAAAGCAGACACCTGATCAGATCAGCGGGGGGAGGGTGGAAACTGGTGTTCGGCGTGGCTCGTGAAAGAGATTCCGCGTGCCTGCGCCGCGAGGTGGACAGGAGGCGCTATCGTGCGTGGCGTGCGGAGCGTGAGGCGGTGCTCGCGGACCGGGTGTGTCAACCCGGCCGTAGCCACGCTCACTTATGCCTATGCGGACTCGACCGCGGTCGTCGGTCCGCTCGCCACCTATGCCGAACCGCACAGCTACGACCTGTGCGAGGCGCACGCGCTGCGGCTGACCGTTCCCAACGGCTGGGAGGTCGTCCGGCATGAAGGCGAGTTCGCTCCCCCGACCCCGTCGGACGACGACCTGACCGCGCTGGCCGAGGCCGTGCGTGAAGCAGGAAGGCCGGACAGGCCGGTGGAACCCCAGGTCAGTGCTCCGGGAGCCGGTCGCCGCGCGCATCTGCGGGCGTTGCCGGACCCGGTTGAGGAGTGAACAGATCGTGACGAACAGCTCTGGTCAAACCGGATGCTGCCAACGGCTCCACGATCGCCGGTAGGCTGCCAACCACGTTGGTTGGGAACCGGGGAGGGTGCAGCGTGCGGGACCTGTCGGGGATCGTCAAGGCTTACGACATCCGCGGGGTGGTCGGCGACGGCATCGACGCCGACGTCGTGCGGGAGATCGGAGCGGCGTTCACCAGACTCGTCGGCGGCCCAGCCGTGGTGATCGGCCACGACATGCGCGACTCCTCGCCGGAGTTGGCGCAGGCGTTCGCCGAGGGCGTCACCGGCCAGGGCGTCGACGTCATCAGCATCGGGTTGGCCAGCACGGACATGCTCTACTTCGCCTCCGGCAAGCTGGAACTGCCCGGAGCGATGTTCACCGCCAGCCACAACCCTGCTGAGTACAACGGCATCAAGCTCTGCCGCGCCGGTGCCGCACCCGTCGGTCAGGACAGCGGCCTGTCGGAGATCCGGGAACTCGTCGGCCACGGCGTCCCGGAGTTCCTCGGCGCGAAGGGCTCCACCAGCGAGCGCGACATGGTCGCCGAGTACTCGGCCTACCTCCTCGACCTGGTGAAGCTGCACGACATCCGGCCGCTGAAGATCGTCGTCGACGCCGGCAACGGCATGGGCGGGCACACCGTGCCCACCGTGTTCGACGGCCTGCCGGTGGAGCTCGTGCCGATGTACTTCGAGCTCGACGGCACCTTCCCGAACCACGAGGCCAACCCGCTGGACCCGGCCAACATCGTCGACCTGCAGGCCAAGGTCCGCGAGGTCGGCGCCGACGCGGGACTCGCGTTCGACGGTGACGCCGACCGCTGCTTCGTCGTGGACGAGCGCGCCGAACCGGTCACCCCGAGCGCCATCACCGCGCTGGTCGCCGCCCGCGAGCTGGTCAAGGAGCCCGGCGGGACGATCATCCACAACCTGATCACCTCCAAGGCCGTGCCGGAGATCGTCGCCGAGCAAGGCGGCAAGCCGGTGCGCACCCGGGTGGGGCACTCGTTCATCAAGCAGACGATGGCCGAGACCGGTGCCATCTTCGGCGGAGAGCACTCGGCGCACTACTACTTCCGCGACTTCTGGCGCGCGGACTCCGGGATGCTCGCGGCGCTGCACGTGCTGGCCGCGCTCGGGGGCCAGGACGAGCCGCTGTCGGAGCTGATGGCCGACTACTCCCGCTACCAGGCCAGCGGCGAGATCAACTCCACGGTCGACGACCAGCAGGCCCGCATGCGCGCCGTCGCCGACGCGTTCGGTGACCGGAATGGCGCTTCTGTCGACGAGCTCGACGGGCTTACCGTGGAACTGTCGGACGGGTCGTGGTTCAACCTGCGCCCGTCCAACACCGAACCGCTTCTCCGGCTCAACGTCGAGGCGCGGGACACTGAGGCCATGGCCGCGCTGCGCGACGAGGTGCTCGCGGTCATCCGCGGATGAACCGGCGTCGACCCTGATGAGTGACACTCGCCGAAGCGCGCGAGTTTGGGAGGAAAACGTGGCCGTTGACCTGGAAGCGCAGTTGCTGGAGCTCCTGGCCTGCCCGTGCGAGCAGCACGGCGAGCTGCGGCCCGGCCTGGCCGACGACGCGCAGGCCGACTACCTGACCTGTACTTCCTGCGGACGCGGTTTTCCGGTCAAGGACGGCATTCCCGTCCTGCTGCTGGAAGAGGCCGTCGGGGGCGGGACCCCTGGCGGCGCCGGGGAGGGGTGAAGCTCCCGTGTTGGACGACAGTCTCCTCGACGACCCGGCCCGGCTGGCCGACGCCGACTCCGGCGGCCTGCTCAGGCTCGCCGCGCTCTCCGGTGCGCAGATGCGCGCCACCTCCGAAGTCGCGACCGAAGCCGGTCTCGACGAGCTGGCCGACGACCGCCCCCGCGCGGTGGTGCTGCTGACCAGGCCCGGTGTGGCCGTCAGCGCGGCTCGGCTGCTGGTCGCCCTGACCGGTGCTCGCTGCCCGGTCCCGGTGGTGATCTCCGATGAGTTGCCGTCCTGGGTGGGCCCGCTGGACGTGGTCTTCGCCCACACCGACGACGTCGGTGACGTCACGCTGGCCGAGTCCGTGGCCACCGCCTGCCGCCGCGGCGCCAGCGTCGTGCTCGCCGTGCCATCGGAAGGTCCCGTCGCCGCCGCAGGCGCCGGCCGGGCGAAGGTCCTGGTGCCGCGCGTCCCGGTGCCGCCCCCGCTCGCCTTCGCCTACGTCTTCGCCGCGGGCATCATCACCTTCCGCGAGCTGGGCCTGGTGAACTTCGACGTCGAGGAGCTCGCGGACGAGCTCGACAAGGAAGCCGAACGCGCCCACCCGGCTCACGAGTCGCTGACCAACCCCGCCAAGTCGCTGGCGCTGCGGATGGCCGAGCGCACGCCCCTGCTGTGGGGCCTCGACCCGGTCGCCACCGCCGTCGCCGGACACGGCGCCTTCGCGCTAGGCGCGCACGCGGGCGTCCCGGCCCACGTCGCCGAGTACCCGCAGGCGGTCGTGCAGCGCGCGCTGCACCGCGCCGCCGCTTCCGTCGGTTCCGAGGCCGACATCTTCGCCGACCCCGAGGACGACCCGGGGGCGCAGCTGAGGGCCTTCCTGATCAGCACGCGCCACGACGATCAGGGGGAGGTGTTCGAACGGTCCGCTTTGCGGGACCTGCCCGGTGCCGACGTGGTCGCGCCGGGGGACACGGTGCGAGCCGATTCGCTGCTGCGCGCAGCGGTCCTGGCCGCCCGCTTCGACCTGGCCGCCGTGTACCTGGGCTTGGCCGCAGGCACCCTCAACGGTCCCGGTTGGCCGGCCCTGGCCATGAGCTGAGGTCCGCAGAACCCGGGAATCCCCCGATGCCGCACGCCCGTCGGGCGAGGTGTGCTGGCCGGACGAGCAAGCGCGAGAACGAGGAAGCGAGAACGACTGTGGAGCTACTGCGAAACGCGGTGCGCCCCTACGCCTGGGGCTCGCGCACCGCTATTGCGGATCTGCTCGGTCGGCCCGTCCCCACCCCGCACCCGGAAGCCGAGCTGTGGATGGGTGCCCACCCAGGTGACCCGTCCCGGGTGATGCGCTCCGACGGGGACGAGGTGTCGCTGCTGTCGCTGCTCGACTCCGAACCCGCGCACCACCTCGGTGACGAGTGCGTGCGCCGCTGGGGCGGCAGGCTGCCCTTCCTGATGAAGGTCCTCGCCGCCGACGAGCCGCTGAGCCTGCAGGCCCACCCGTCCGCCGAGCAGGCGGCAGAGGGCTTCTCCCGGGAGGAGCGCGCGGGGATCGCGCGCAACGCGCCCAACCGCAACTACCCGGATCCCACGGCCAAGCCAGAGCTGATCTGCGCCCTCACCGAGTTCCACGCGCTCGCCGGTTTCCGCGACGCGCAGCGGACCGTCCGGTTGCTCGACGCCTTGGACGTGCCGAGCTTGCGCGCTCACCGGGAGCTGCTGGCCGCCCAGCCCGACGCCGACGGGTTGCGCGCGCTGTTCACGACCTGGATCACACTGCCCGAGCACTACCTGCGGGACGTGCTGCCGGAGCTGCTGGACGCCTGCATCGAGCACGTCAGGGAGCGCGGCGAGTTCGCCTTGGAGTGCCGCACGGTGCTGGAGCTGGGCGAGGCCTACCCGCACGACGCGGGCGTCCTGGCGAGCCTGCTGCTGAACCGCTTGGTGCTGCAGCCCGGTGAGGCGATCTTCCTGCCCGCCGGGAACCTGCACGCCTACCTGCACGGCACCGGGATCGAGATCCTCGCCAACTCGGACAACATCCTGCGCTGCGGGCTGACGCCGAAGTACGTGGACGTGCCGGAGCTGCTGAAGGTCCTGGACTTCGCGTGCGGGGACATGCGGGTCCTCAAGGGCGAGTCGTTGGACGCCAACCTGACCGCCTATCGCACCCCGGCCGACGAGTTCGCACTGTCCCGACTGGACTGGACCACCGCCGAGTCCGGCACGGTGCACCTGGATTCGCCCGGGCCGCAGATACTGCTGTGCACCAAGGGGAGCATCAGCCTGAGCAGCGGTCACCGCAGCAACGGTTCCGCACCGCGCGAGCTCGTCCTGCACCGCGGGCAGTCGGTCTGGCTCGCCGCCAGCGATCCGGCGGTGGAAGTCCGCCCGGCCGAACTGGACGCGGACGGCCAAGCCCAGGTCTTCCGGGCCGCCGCCGGCTCCTTCTAGGACACGATCTCGAAAGGCCTGAGGAGACTTCGCCCTGACCGGGGTGGTCACCCGGTAGATTCCTCCCGACATCGCAGCCGGAGTCTGGAGGAGATCGTGTCAGCAGGGGGCGGAACCAAGGCCATCCTGGCCGCGCTAGCGGCGAACGCGGGAATCGCGGTGGCCAAGTTCGGTGGATTCCTGTTCACCGGTTCGTCGTCGATGCTGGCGGAGTCGGTGCACTCGCTCGCCGACACCTCCAACCAGGGCCTGCTGCTGCTCGGTCAGAAGACCTCGCAGCGGAGTGCCACCGAGGAGCACCCGTTCGGCTACGGCCGCGACCGGTTCTTCTACTCGTTCGTCGTGGCGCTGATGCTGTTCACGCTGGGCTCGGTCTTCGCGCTCTACGAAGGCATCCACAAGATCGAGCACCCCGAGCCGCTGGAGTCGGCGTGGGTCGCGGTGCTGATCTTGGTGATCGCGATCGGGCTGGAGAGCTACAGCTTCATGACCGCCATCAAGGAGTCGCGCAAGATCAAGGGCAAGCTCAGCTGGTGGCAGTTCATCCGCCAGGCCAAGACCCCTGAGCTGCCGGTCGTCCTGCTGGAGGACTTCGGCGCGCTGATCGGTCTGGTGCTCGCTCTCGGCGGTGTCGGGCTGACCGTGCTGACCGGGAACGCGGTCTTCGACGGCATCGGCACCGTGTGCATCGGGGTGCTGCTCGGCGTCATCGCGGTCGTGCTGATCGTGGAGACCAAGAGCCTGCTGATCGGTGAGGGAGCCAGCCGCGAGGTGCTCGACGAGATCGTCGGGCAGGCGGAGGCCGAGCGCGTGGAGCGCGTCATCCACATCCGGACCCAGTACCTCGGTCCCGATGAGCTGCTGATCGCCGCCAAGATCGGGCTCGCTCCGTCCCTCTCGGTTGCGGAAGTCGCCGCTGAGATCGATGGTGCTGAGCAACGGATTCGGGCGAAGGTTCCGGCAGCACGTCTGATTTACCTAGAACCCGACCTCGACCGTGGACGCGCGACCACGGCTTGACACAAAATCCTGTCTTGTCATCACAACGGGTTAACGAAAACGGTGGCGAACACTAGTCGACCGTTACCCGGAGCGACGCAAGCGGGTTAGGGTGCGTTTCACCCCGCGACACTTGGGACTTGATGAGGAGGCGACAGTGCCAGGCACTGGGCTGTGGCGAACCAAGTCGGTAGAGCAATCCATTCTCGACACCGACGAGCCGGACACCAAACTTCGCAAAAATCTAGGCACCTGGGACCTGATCGTCTTCGGCGTATCGGTCGTCATCGGTGCCGGCATCTTCACGCTCGCGGCACGCACGGCGGGTGACGTCTCCGGACCGTCGGTCTCGCTCGCCTTCGTGCTCTCCGCGATCGCCTGCGGTCTCGCCGCGCTGTGCTACGCCGAGTTCGCCTCGACGGTGCCGGTCGCCGGGAGCGCCTACACCTACTCCTACGCGACCTTCGGCGAGTTCATCGCCTGGATCATCGGCTGGGACCTGATCCTGGAGTTCGCGGTCGCCGCTGCCGCCGTCTCCAAGGGCTGGTCGGTGTACCTGGAGGAAGTGTTCAAGCTCGTCGGGCTGAGCGTGCCCACCGTGCTGCCGCTCGGACCGCTCCAGTTCGACTGGGGCGCGCTGCTCCTGGTCGTCGTGCTCTCGACGCTGCTGGCGGTCGGCACGAAGCTGTCGGCGCGGGTCTCGCTGGTCATCACCATCATCAAGGTGGCCGTCGTGCTGCTGGTGATCGTGGTCGGCCTCGCCTACATCAACGCCGACAACTACACGCCGTTCATCCCGCCGGCCGAGCAGGCCACTGAGGACAGCCCGGCCATCGAGCAGTCCCTGCTGTCGCTGATCCTCGGCGGTCAGACCAGCACCTACGGCATGTTCGGCCTGCTGGCCGGTGCCTCCCTCGTGTTCTTCGCGTTCATCGGTTTCGACATCGTCGCGACCACCGCGGAGGAGACCAAGAACCCGCAGAAGAACGCGCCGCGCGGCATCCTCGGCAGCCTCGTGATCGTCACGGTCCTCTACGTCGCGGTCGCGCTGGTGGTCACGGGCATGGTGCCCTACACCGACCTGGCCACCGCCGAGGACGGCACCCGCTCCACGTTGGCCACCGCGTTCGCGATTCACGGCGTCACCTGGGCGGCGGCGATCATCTCGTTCGGCGCGCTGGCAGGTCTGACCACTGTGGTCATGGTGCTGCTGCTGGGTCAGACCCGCGTGCTGTTCGCCATGTCGCGTGACGGTCTGATGCCCAAGAGCCTCGCCAAGACCTCGAAGACCGGCACCCCGGCGCGCGCGACCGTCCTGGTCGGCATCGTGGTCGTCCTGGCCGCTGCCTTCTTCCCGGCTGACAAGCTGGAGGAGATGGTCAACGTCGGCACGCTGTTCGCGTTCATCCTGGTCTCGCTGGGCGTGATCGTGCTGCGGCGGACGCGACCGGACCTGCCGCGCGGTTTCCGCGCTCCGCTGGTCCCGTTCGTGCCGATCCTGGCGATCCTGGCCTGCATGTGGCTGATGCTGAACCTGACCGCCCTGACCTGGGTCCGGTTCGTGGTCTGGATGATCGCCGGTGTGGTGATCTACTTCCTCTACGGCCGGTCGCACTCGCGCCTCGGCCGCGAGGGTGACGTCGCCAACGGCGGCTCGGTCACCAGCTAGCCCGCGCACCACGCACAAGAGCGGCGCCACCCCGGAAGGGGCGGCGCCGCTCTTCTGCGTCCAAGCCCCGCAACACGCTCCCCACGCACCGCGCGGGGGGAGCGTCGTCTCACCAGGTCCCAGTTTTAGTCATAACTGAGCCGACATTTCGGGCATGATCATGGCTCGGTTTGGACTAAAACTGGGACCTGGTAACGCTCGGAAGCAACGTGACCAGCCAGGAAGGGCTTTCGGGTCAGGTGTCGGTGGAGCGGAGGGAAGCGCCTCGCTCCCACGGGGCGATGCGGCCCCTGGGCTCGGTGATCTCCGGGAGGACCGAGGGCTCCGAGCGGGGCTCGGAATCCTGCTGGGCGGGTAGTCCCGGAGTCTCCGAGGCCGGCTCGGGAGTCGGCTGCTCGTGCACCGGCTGCTCCGGGACCTCGGCCTCGGCCGGGGCCTCGCGCTCCGGGGGATCCGACTTGATGCGCCGGGTCGCGGAGTCCTCCGCAGGGCGCCGGGGCAAGTCCTCCACCGAGTCGCCGATCGAACCGCCGTCATCGCCCTGAGGCGAGAACGCGGGCCTGGAACCGAACAGGTGCGGGTCGGGTGCGGACGGGATCTGCGGCGCCTCCGGCGTCGACAGCGGCAGCGCCGCGCCGCGAACCGGACGCTCCAGCCCCGCCGCCATCGCCACCGCGCGGTCCCACTCCGGATCACCGCTGTAGTCGGAGTGCCCCAGCACGCCCGGAACCCAGCGGCGGCAGGAGAACGGACCCCGCTGCGGATCCGGCAACCAGTGATCGCCCCCGAGCACCAAGGCCCCCGTCGGCCCGCGAGTCGCTGCGGGCAGAGGACCTTCGGTGCCGTCGCTGCGCATCCCGACGCCGATCAGCATCCCGTTGTAGACCTGCCGGTTCCAGGTGGTCACGGCGCCGCCCAGCGGATCCGTGCCGCGGCACAGCGAACGCCACCGATGACCCAGCCCGCCTGCCAGATCCCGCAGCGCCGAATGCGGCACCACGCCGGGGAAAGCGCGCGGGTAGGCCCACTGCAGCTGCGAACCCGCCGTCACCAGGCCGACGCGCTCGCGATCCTGCTCGGGCAGTTTCTCCAGCAACCGCGCGGCGGCCACGGCGGCGAGCAGGCTGCCCTGACTGTGCCCGACCAGCACCACGCGCGTGTTCGGGTCCGCCAGGTGCTCGGCGGCACGGTCGGCGAGCTCCGGGATGACCTTCAGCGCGTAGCACGGCGGCACCACCGGGTGCGCCTCGCGCGGCCAGAACAACGCCAGGTCACCCAGCACGCCCAGCACGCGCGCGGTGTCCCGCTTGGTCGCGGCCAGGAACACCATGCGCAGCAAGCCGACCGCCAGGCCGGCGAGAGCGACCACGCCGATCGCGCTCAACCAGCCGATCTGCGGCACCCCGGCGAACCGGGCGATCAGGCTCGCCGCGGTGCTGATCGTCAGGACACCGGCGATCACCAGGAAGAACTGGTGCGAGTAGCGGCGTTGGAGGTCGGCGAACTTCCATGCGCTCGCGGCCTTCCGCTGATCCTCCTTGCGGCCCGCGTGCAGCAGCGCGACCTCGTCCGGGATCGGGTCGTCGTCCTCGCTGCGCCGGAACCGGCGGATGAGCAGCAACGGCACCGCCACCAGCAGCGATGCCGCTATCAGCACCACGGCCACGCCCCAGAAGATCGTCACGTCGTCGAACGCGGCGGGCAGCACCAGCGGAGCGGCACCGGGGGATTGCGGCGCGCTCAACGTCTCCCGGACGCTGAGCGCCAGCCCGGCTCCGAAACCGTTGCCGAGCATGGCCGCCAGCATCAGCACCGGCGCGCTCATCCAGCCACCGGCCCACGGGCGCAGGTGCTTCGGGGAGGACTTCCACTCGGCCCGCGCCAGCAGCGACGCCGGAACGAGCAGCACGGCGACCGCCCCGCAGCTCAGCACCAGCAGCGCGGTGATCGTGTCGATCGTCGCGCCGGACCCCGGCAGCGCGCCGGTCAGCTCGCCCGGCAGCAGCGCGACGGACGCGACGAGAACGCCGCCGACGGACATCAGCACCTGCCTCGCCCGCCGCCCGAGCAGGGCCCGGAAGACCTTGCTGGTCTCCCGCATCCCGGCCGGGTCGTCCAGTCCGGCGCTGCCGACCACCGAGGTGAGAAGCAGCGCGGCGGCGACCAGCCAGCGCGGGTCGAAGCTGGGAGCCAGCGGCCCGCCCAGCGCCACCAGCGCCACAGTGGACAGAGCAGCCGTCACGTGCAGCGCCCGCAGCGCCGGGGTGTCCGGATCGGACACCACGTTCTCGCCCGGCAGCATCGGCGCGAGCGCGGAGTGCTGCGGACTGTCGTTCTTCGGTGCGGCCACCCTCCAGGACACAGTGGACAGCCGGTGCATGAGCAGCACCACGAGCACCACCGGCAGCAGCAGGACGACCGAGCGCAGCACGTCGAGACCGCGCAGCGCGGCGGGCACGAAACTCAGGCACTCCGAGCCCGGCGAGAGGCACTGCGCGGCGACGAGATCCAGTGTGATCACGGTCAGCTGGGCGACCAGCAGCATCGTCAGCAGCAGCGCGGAAATCCGCATCAGCCCGCGCAAGGCCGAGCCCAGCAGCCTGCTGGCCGGGTTCTCGGTCCGCGTCGGCGGCAGCATCCAGTGCGCCATGTTGGCCAGCGCGAACGGGAACAGCAGAGCCCAGGTCGCCTTCGCCAGGCCGCCGGAGGTCATCGCGCCCCACACGTAGCCCTCGACGATCCGGGGGACCGAGCGGTCGCCTGCGGTGAGCATCGGGCCCGGGACCGGACGGCGCAGCCGGTCAGCCGGCCGCATGATGCGTCCCACGCCGTCTCCGGCGACGTCCACGGACGCGACCGAATCGGTCAGTTCGTCGCCGGTCGTGCCGAGAATTCCGTGCACGCGCAGCTCGACGACGCGGGTGTCGGGCCCGGGTACTTGCACAGGATCCTCCCGAGCAGTTCGTGATCATCCAACGCCGTGGTGATTCTCCATCGCGGACCCACTCATGGCGACCTCTACGGGAACGATTGTGATCGTCCCGGCAGGGGATGTCATGAATTCGCGCGTTTTGCAGCGCGGCGCCGCGTCGGAGGAAAGCGGTCGGCACCCCGTTCTCGCCGTTGGGCTACCGTTTCCGACGTGGGACGACTCATCGTCATCGAGGGACTGGACGGGGCCGGCAAGCGCACGCTCGCCCGGGGGATCACCGCCGAACTGACAGCGCGCGGGTGCGCGGTGTCGAGCGCGGCTTTCCCGCGCTACACCGAGGACGTGCACGCCGAACTCGTCGCTGAAGCGCTGCGCGGCCGGCACGGAGACCTCGGTTCCTCCGTGCACGGGATGGCCGTCCTCTACGCGCTCGACCGCAGGGCGGCGGCCGACGCGCTGCGCGCCGAGCTCGACGCCCACGACGTCGTGCTGCTCGATCGCTACGTCGCCTCCAACGCGGCCTACGGCGCCGCGCGGTTGCACGAGCACGCCGACGGGGATTTCGTGTCCTGGGTCCGCGACCTGGAGATCACCCGGTTCGGCCTGCCCGAGCCCGACCTGCAGATCCTGCTCCGGGTGCCCGCTGATGTCGCGGCGGGTCGCGCCGAGCACCGCGAGCGGACCGAAGCCGACCGCGGACGCGACCGCTTCGAATCCGACAGTTCGCTCCAGCAGCGCTGCGCCGAGGTCTACTCGGAACTCGCCGACGCGGACTGGTGGACTCCCTGGGTGGTCGTCGACGGAGTCGCCGACGTCGATTTCTCGGTCCTCGTCGACGAGCACGTGCGGGGCTGAAGGTTGAAGCCGAGACCACAACATCGATGCTCCATTCGGTGGTACCGGTTGAGCTGAACCGGCGTCGAGTTCGCGACCTGCGACGACACCCGGCGGGTGGATGCACGGACTCCAAGTGACAAGTGCAACGATGTGGCGCATGAAGGCACGCGTGCTCGTGGTGGACGATGATCCGGCCCTGGCCGAAATGCTGACCATCGTGCTCCGGGGAGAGGGGTTCGAGACCGCCGTCGTCAGCGACGGCACCAAGGCGATGCCCGCCTTGCGTGAGCTCAAACCCGATCTGGTCCTGCTGGACCTGATGCTGCCCGGCATGAACGGCATCGACGTTTGCAAGGCGATCCGGACCGAGTCCGTGGTGCCCATCGTCATGCTCACCGCGAAGAGCGACACCGTCGACGTCGTCCTCGGCCTGGAATCCGGTGCCGACGACTACATGGTCAAGCCCTTCAAGCCGAAGGAGCTCGTCGCCCGGCTGCGCGCCCGCCTGCGACGCACCGACGCCGAGCCGGCCGAGGTGCTCACCATCGGCGACGTGATCATCGACGTGCCCGGCCACGAGGTCACCCGCGACGGCCAGCCCATCGCGCTGACCCCGCTGGAGTTCGACCTGCTGGTCGCGCTCGCCCGCAAGCCGCGCCAGGTCTTCACCCGCGAGGTCCTGCTCGAGCAGGTGTGGGGCTACCGGCACGCCGCCGACACCCGCCTGGTCAACGTGCACGTGCAGCGCCTGCGCTCCAAGGTCGAGCGGGACCCGGAACGCCCGGAGGTCGTCCTCACGGTCCGCGGAGTCGGCTACAAGGCAGGCCCTCCGTGATTTCCTGAAGTTCCGCGCTCGTCTTGCTTGGCGGTGCGGGTGGCGGAACCTCACACGCCGTCTGGACTCCGTGCGCCACTCCTTTTGTATGCCAATACACGGCGTCGCGGCGTACTCGCCAGACGACGTGTGAGAACCCGCGGCGGTGCCAGCTGACAGGGTGGGGCACGGAGAAAGCGGCTCCGCCGCTTGCACGTGGTTTTGGAACAGTGCTGCGCGAAGGACGGATGCGGTGAGCGTGTGGACGCGTCATAGCCGCTGGGTGCGGGGGCTGACCAGCCGCGTCCGCGAGGAGACGCGGACTCGCTGGCACCGGTTCGAGGCGCTGTGGCGGCGGTCGATGCAGCTGCGCGTCGTCGTCAGCACGCTCGCCCTGTCGCTCGCCGTGGTGATCGTGCTGGGCATGGTCCTGCAGTGGCAGATCACCTCGCAGCTGCTGGACTCCAAGGAACAGGGCGCGATCGCGCAGGCCGATGCGAGCCTGAACGTCCTGGAACGCGAGCTCACCGCCGTCGACCCCAACTCCGACAGCGTCTCCGAACAGCTGGAAGCCGCGCTGAACCGGCTGACCACGTCCTCCTCCTCCGGCCACACCTCCGAGACCACCGCGGGCGCGTTCACCGCGGTGCTGGTGGACGGCCGCGCTCCCGGGGACCGCAGCAAGCAGCCCGCCGCCGGTCCCATCGGGGACGTGCCGGAAGACCTGCGCGGGTTCGTCGAGCGCGGCCAGCTCGCCACCAAGATCCACACGGTGCAGCGGGACAACGCGACGGTCACGATGGTGATCGTCGGAACCCCGGTGTCCAGCGCGACCCGCCCGCTGCAGATGTACCTGCTGTTCCCGCTCACCGGCGAGCAGCAGACCCTCGCGGGCCAGCAGCGGACGCTGCTGGTCAGCGCCGCCGTCCTGCTGGCGCTGCTGGGGGCGATCACCAACCTGGTGACCCGCCAGGTCGTGCGCCCGGTGCGGCAGGCGGCGCAGACCGCCGAGCAGCTCGCCGAAGGCGACCTGGACAAGCGGATGCGGGTGATCGGCGAGGACGACATGGCCCGGCTCGCCGAATCCTTCAACGAGATGGCCGACAGCCTCAAGCAGCAGATCACGCAGCTCGAGGAGTTCGGCCAGCTGCAGCGCCGCTTCACCTCCGACGTCTCGCACGAGCTGCGCACCCCGCTGACCACGGTCCGGATGGCCGCGGACGTGCTGCACGCCTCGCGCGAGGAGTTCCCGCCCGGCCTGTCCCGGTCCACCGAGCTGCTGGTCGACGAGCTCGACCGGTTCGAGCTGCTGCTGGCGGACCTGCTGGAGATCTCCAGGCTCGACGCCGGCGTCGCCGACCTCTCGGCCGAACGGCTGGACCTGCACGAGATCGCCGACCGCGCTGCCGAATCGGTGCGCGCCATCGCCGACACCAGCGGGGTCGAGCTCCGCGTGTTCCCGCCCCCGGACGGCGCCGACCTCGCCCTCGTCGCCGACGCCCGACGCGTCGAGCGCATCATGCGCAACCTCGTCGCGAACGCGATCGACCACGCCGAGGGCGGCCCGGTCGAGCTGCGCTTCGGCGGCAACGAGCAAGCGGTCGCCGTCACCGTCCGGGACTACGGCGTGGGATTGCGCAGCGGCGAGGCCGAGCTGGTGTTCACCCGCTTCTGGCGCGCGGACCCCTCCCGCAACCGGCGCAGCGGCGGCACCGGCCTCGGGCTGTCGATCAGCCTGGAGGACGCCCGCCTGCACGCGGGAGCTCTCGACGCCTGGGGAGAACCCGGCGAAGGCTCCTGCTTCCGCCTCACGCTGCCGCGCAAACCCGGCAAGGAACCCGAGACCAGCCCGCTGTCGTTGCCCAGCACCCGGCGCATCGCGGCACCCGAAGCCTTGCTGGCCGCCAGCGTGGAACGGCCGTCGGAAGGGGAGGGCGAGCAGGAGGTCCGCGATCAGGGCCCGGCTCGGCTCACCGAAGAGTCCTGGGAGGAGAAGTGATGGGCGCCCACCGGTCACGCAGGCTGGCGGCACTGCTGGTTCTGCTGCTGTCGGTGTCGGCGTGCGCTTCGATCCCGGAGAGCTCCGAGCCCAAGGCGGTCAAGGAGGTCGACGGCAGCAACGCGACCATCCCGATCAACCCGCCGCCGGACGACATCGACCCGCTGGCGCTCGTGCGCAGCTTCGTCGACAAGGCCGCCTCGCCGACCAGCAATCACGAGTCCGCTCGCAAGCACCTGGCGCCGTCGATCGAGCGCAACTGGACGCCGCCGCCGGGCATGCTGATCGTGGAGAACGTCGACACCATCCCGGCCGTCCAGCCGCAGCCGCTGCCCGAAGGGGTCCAGATGGTGACCCTGCGGGCCGATCGGGTCGGCAGGCTGCTCGCCGACTCCTCGTTCGTGCCGGAGACCGGTGAGTTCACCGTGGACGTGCGGGTGGAGCGCCAGGGCAACGGCCAGTGGCGGATCACGACGCCGCCGCCCGGGTTGGTCGTGAGCAAGACGTCCTTCAGCAGCAACTTCCGCCCGGTGCCCGTGTACTTCCTCGACCACGACCTCTCCGGTGTCGCACCCGACCTGCGCTACGTGGTGGCCCAGCCCGTCGCCACGGTCCCGCGACGGGTCATCGAGCTGCTCACCTCCGGGCCGTCGGAAGGGATGCGCGAGGCGATGCGCACCGCCATCCCGCCCGGAGTGCACCCCAAGACCAACGCCTCCGAGGCCGCGGACGGCGCGATGGAGGTCAACCTCAGCGATCTGGGCGAGGTCTCGGACGGAACCCGCAGGCTGATCGCGGCGCAGGTGGTCTACACGCTCGAGGGCGTGAGCAGCGCGCGCGTCCGCATCAGGGAAGAGGGCGTGACTCTGCTGACCGAGGGCAAGGACCTGCGCCCCATCGACATGGAGAAGTACGAGACGGACAACCTCCAGCGCCCGGACCTGCCGGGTCTGGCGGTGGTCGACGAGCGCGTCCTGGTGCTCGACCGGCACGCCCGGCCCATCCCCGGACCGGCCGGATCCGGCGAGTACGACGTGGTGCGCGCGGGTCGTTCGCCGCACGGCGACAAGCTCGCCGCCGTCACCCGCCGGCCGGCCGGTGTGGCGCTGCGCGTCGGCGACTTCGGCGAGCAGCTCGCCGAGACGCCCACGGTCGGCAGCTACATGAGCAAGCCGACCTGGCGCGGCGAGGAGGAGGCCTGGACCGTCGTCGACGGCCGCGACGTGGTGCGCGTCGTCGACACCGGTGCCCAGTGGACGCCGCAACCCGTCGACACCCGCGCGCTGCCGCCCGGCCGTCCGATCACCGACCTGCGGCTGTCCCGCGACGGCACGCGGATCGCGGCCGTCATCGACGGGAACGTGGTGGTCGCCGGGGTCGCCGAGCAGAACGGCCGCGCCGTGCTGCAGCGCCCGGTGGTGCTGCGCGCGCCGCAGGACGCACGGGTCACGTCGGTGGAGTGGCGGCAGGACCAGTCCCTGGTGGCGATCACCGACAGCAACAACTTCCCGGTCTTCGACCTGTCCGTGGACGGTTTCCGCTGGGAGCCCTACACCGCGGCCAACCTGGGGCAGCCGCTGACCGCGGTCACCGTCGGCCCCGGCGGGCAGGTGGTGGTCGCCGACCGCCACGGCATCTGGCAGGCGCAGGACACCGACGACGTCTGGTCGATCACCGACGCCCCGATCGGCGGGGCTTCCATCCCCTTCTACCCGGGCTGATCCAACACGCGTCGGTGAGTCGGATCAGCGATCGAGCCATGATCCGCTGGTGCTCCACCTGCTGCGCGAAGCGATCTCCGGCTTGGCCGACCTGCTGCTGCCGCAGCACTGCGTCGGCTGCGACGTCGCGGGTACCGCGTGGTGCTCGGTCTGCGCGGGCAGGCTCGGCGGGTTCCGCCGGGTCCACCGGCCGCTGCTCGGCGACGCGCCGCCCGTGTTCGCCCTCGGGCGGTACCGGGGCGCCGCCCGGCGCGCGGTGCTGGCCTACAAGGAGTCCGGGCAGCGCGCGCTCGCCGGTCCGCTGGCCGGCCAGCTGGCCACGGCGCTGCGCTCGATCACCGCGGAGGAATCGCTGGAACGCGAGTGGTGGCTGGTGCCCGCCCCGTCGCGGGCGGTCGCGTCGAGGCGGCGCGGAGGTGCGCACATGGCTCGCATCGCGCGCTCAGCTGCGGTCGCGCTCAGCGACTCGGGGTTTCCCGCGCAGGTCGCCGACTGCCTGCTGACCGGTCCAGGGGCCGCGGACTCGGCGGGCCTGACGCCGCAGCAGCGGCTCGACAACCTCTCGGGCCGGGTGCTGGTGCGCCCCCGCGGGCTTCCTCCGGAGGGGGCGCAGATCGCGCTGCTCGACGACGTGGTGACCACCGGAGCGACCGTCGCCAGCGCCGTGAGCACCCTCGACGGGGTGCGGCGTCCGGTCACCGCGGTGCTCGCCCTGACCGCGACGGCGGGCTGATCTCGACGAGTGAAAATCGCAGAACCCGTTCGGCCCAGGAACCCTCGCGCGGAGGTGTTCGTTCTCCGGGTGTGAGCTGGTTCAACGGACAGTCCGCTGCCGTGCGCAGAGCTACGACGCTACTTACCCGAACGAGTGAACCACTCGTTCGGAGGCCCGCTCCCGCCACGCCTGGCACACAGCGTGATCTGCTGCTTTCGGCAGCAAACATCACTCTCGGTGGATGCTTGACTTCGCCCGTCTGAGGGGGTGTCACAAATCGATAAACCGAGCTAACGTGGCGAACCAATCCAGCCGAACCAAGGCGGAGGGAAGGAGCGAAAACCCATGTCCCTGGCGCCTTGAGAGAGCTGATCTCTCTCCTTCCAAGGCGCCCCACCGTGCACACCTCGCCTACGGACTTGCAAGGAACGGAGGTCGTGAATGGATATCGTCGTCAAGGGTCGTAACGTTCAGGTTCCCGATCACTACCGGGAGCACGTCAACGCCAAGATGACCCGGCTTGAGCGGTACAACCGGAAGGCCATGCGGGCGGAAGTGGAACTGTTCCACGAGAAGAACCCCCGCCAGGCCAAGAACTGCCAGCGAGTCGAGATCACTCTCAAGGGCAAGGGCGCTCCCATCCGCGCCGAAGCCTGCGCCGGCGACTTCTACGCCGCGCTCGACGCCGCGACGACCAAGCTGGAGAGCAGGCTCCGGCGCATGCACGACCGTAGAAAGGTGCACTACGGACAGCACAACCCGACTTCCGTGGCAGAGGCGACCGCAGCGATGGCGGACCGGCCCGTGGTGACCGGCCCCGTCGGGTCCGGCTCCGGTGGAGCCGAGGGCCGAACCGCGCTGCTCGAAGCGCCCCAGGAAGCACCTGCGCAGTCCGCCGAAGTTCCGGGACAGCGCATGACCGAGGAGGACGCGTACGCGCCCGGCCAGGTCGTGCGGGAGAAGGAGCACTCGGCCAAGCCGATGACCGTGGACGAAGCCCTCTACCAGATGGAATTGGTGGGGCACGACTTCTACCTCTTCGCGGACGCCGACAGCGGCCGCGCCAGCGTCGTCTACCGCAGAAAGGGATTCGACTACGGCGTGATCCGACTCGCCGACGCCTGACCACACAACCGGGCGGCTTCAGCTCAGCCGTGCGGGTAGTGCACCCGCCACGACGTAGCTGAACGTGAGATGCGCGCACAGCACGCGGCGCCCTCCCGCCCGGTCGCACGGGCGAGTCTGCGCCACGCCCGACCTGGACGGCTGTCCCCCGCGTACGGTGGTTCGCGGGGGACAGCCGTTTGTTGCGGTCCGCCAACGCTGGATCGGACTACGGCGTACCCCCGCAGCCAGCTCTAATACGATGGCCACAAAGCGTCCGTGACGGACGCGTCACGATCAGCTAGCGAGGTCGACCGGATGGTCCTGTCCCGACTGCTCCGCGCCGGCGAGGGCAAGATGCTCAAGCGCTTGCGCTCTGTCGCAGCGCACATCAACGAGCTCGAAGACGCCGTCGTCGGTTTGTCCGATTCCGAGCTGCGGGGCAAGACAGACGAGTTCAAGCGCCGCTACAGCGAGGGTGAATCGCTCGACGAGCTGCTTCCCGAAGCCTTCGCCGTCGCCCGCGAAGGGGCCAAGCGCACCCTCGGCCAGCGGCACTTCGACGTGCAGCTGATGGGTGGCGCCGCCCTGCACCTCGGGAACATCGCCGAGATGAAGACCGGTGAGGGCAAGACCCTGACCTGCGTCCTGCCCGCCTACCTCAACGCCATCACCGGCGAAGGCGTGCACGTGGTCACCGTCAACGACTACCTCGCCAAGCGCGACGCCGAGTGGATGGGCCGCGTGCACCGCTTCCTCGGCCTCGAGGTCGGCGCGATCCTCGCCGAGATGACCCCCGAGCAGCGCCGCCAGGCCTACCACGCGGACATCACCTACGGCACCAACAACGAGTTCGGCTTCGACTACCTGCGCGACAACATGGCCTGGAGCCTCGCCGACTGCGTGCAGCGCGGCCACCACTTCGCCGTGGTCGACGAGGTCGACTCCATCCTCATCGACGAAGCCCGGACCCCGCTGATCATCTCCGGCCCCGCCGACCAGTCCTCCCGCTGGTACCAGGAGTTCGCCAGGCTGGCCCCGATCCTCAAGCGCGACGCCCACTACGAGGTCGACGAGCGCAAGCGCACCGTCGGCGTCACCGAAGACGGCGTCTCGATCATCGAGGACCAGCTCGGCATCGAGAACCTCTACGAGGCCGCGAACACGCCGCTGGTCGGCTACCTCAACAACGCGCTCAAGGCCAAGGAGCTCTACCAGCGCGACAAGGACTACATCGTCCGGGACGGCGAAGTGTCCATCGTCGACGAGTTCACCGGCCGAATCCTCGCCGGTCGCCGCTACAACGAGGGCATGCACCAGGCGATCGAGGCCAAGGAAGGCGTCGAGATCAAGGCCGAGAACCAGACTCTGGCCACGATCACGCTGCAGAACTACTTCCGCCTCTACGACAAGCTCGGCGGCATGACCGGTACCGCCGAGACCGAGGCCGCCGAGTTCCACAGCACCTACAAGCTCGGCGTGGTGCCCATCCCCACCAACGAGCCGATGGCGCGCATCGACCAGCCCGACCTGGTCTACAAGGGAGAGCCCGCCAAGTTCGAGGCCGTCGCCGAGGACATCGCCGAGCGGCACGAGAAGGGCCAGCCGGTCCTCGTCGGCACCACCAGCGTCGAGCGCTCCGAATACCTGTCGAAGCTGCTGACCAAGCGCGGCGTCCCGCACAACGTCCTCAACGCGAAGAACCACCAGCGCGAAGCCGCGATCATCGCCGAGGCCGGTCGGCTCGGCGCGGTCACGGTCGCCACCAACATGGCCGGCCGCGGTACGGACATCGTGCTGGGCGGCAACACCGACCACCTCGCCGACGCGGAACTGCGCGAGCGCGGTCTCGACCCGGTGAGCAGCGGCGAGCAGTACGAGGCCGAGTGGCCCGCCGTCGTGGAGAAGATCAAGACTCAGGTCGACGCCGAAGCGGACCGGGTCCGCGAGGCCGGCGGCCTCTACGTGCTGGGCACCGAGCGCCACGAATCGCGACGCATCGACAACCAGCTGCGCGGTCGTTCCGGTCGTCAGGGCGACCCCGGCGAATCCCGCTTCTACCTGTCGCTGGGCGACGAGCTCATGCGCCGGTTCAACTCCGCCATGGTCGAGACCGTCATGACGCGCCTCAAGGTGCCCGACGACGTCCCGATCGAGCACAAGATGGTCTCCAACGCGATCCGCAGCGCTCAGACGCAGGTCGAGCAGCAGAACATGGAGATCCGCAAGAACGTCCTCAAGTACGACGAGGTGATGAACCAGCAGCGCACCGTCATCTACGACGAGCGCCGCCGCGTTCTGGCCGGTGAGGACCTGCAGGAGCAGGTCATGCACATGCTCACCGACGTCGTCACCGCCTACGTCGACGCCGAGACCTCCGCCGGCTACGCCGAGGACTGGGACTTCGAGAAGCTCTGGAAGGCGCTGAGCTCGCTGTACCCGATCGGCCTCAGCTGGGAGACGCTGGTCGAGGAGGACGACGACCTCAGCAAGGAACACCTGCTGGAGCTGATCACCACCGACGCCAAGGAGGCCTACGCCAAGCGCGAGGCCGAGGTCGACGGCAAGGTCGGGCCCGGCGGGATGCGGGAGCTCGAGCGGCGCGTCCTGCTCAGCGTCCTGGACCGCAAGTGGCGCGAGCACCTCTACGAGATGGACTACCTCAAGGAGGGCATCGGCCTGCGGGCGATGGCGCAGCGGGACCCGCTCATCGAGTACCGCCGCGAGGGCTTCGACATGTTCGGCGCGATGCTGGAAGCGCTGAAGGAGGAGTCGGTCGGCTTCCTGTTCAACGTCCAGGTCGAGGCCGCCGAACCCGAGCCCGCACCGGAACAGCCCGCAATGCCGGTCTCGGTGAGCCAGTCCAACGGCGGTGTCCCGGAGGTCCCGCAGACGCCGCAGGTCCCGCAGGGCGGCGCTCAGCCCCAGGGCGCGCGTGCTCGGAGGGCCAAGCCCGCCTCGGCCGGGCCGGCCCTGAGCCAGCTCGCCGGCGGCCCCGGCGAGGGCGACGAGACCCCTGCCGCGCTCCGCGGTGGTGGGCTGCAAGCCCCGAGCAACCAGCGGCTGAGCTACTCCGGTCCGACCGAGACCGGTGAAGCGCAGCAGACCACCGAGCAGGACGGCCCCGACGCCCGCGGCGGCACCCGCCGCGAGCGTCGCGCGGCGGCCCGAGCCGAGCAGAAGAAGAAAAAGAGCTGAGCCCACGCGAAGGGCCCCGGACCACTCGGTCCGGGGCCCTTCGCGTTGCAGCGGCGGATGCCGCCGAGATCACGAGTTGGGGCGCTTGCCGTGGTTGGCGTTGTTCTTGCGCCGGTCCTTCTTCTTGCGCGCGCGCTTGCCCATAAGGCGACTCCCTCGAAGTTCGAACTTCACTCCAGCCCGGTGACCGCGAGTGATCAACTGACACCCGGTCTCCGCTGGGATTTCGAGCTTCCAGTCTGCCATGTCCGATACCTGCCGTCGGCGGGTGGTGGCGGTCATGGTTTCCTAAGCAGGGGCCGGTAGCGGCCGTGACGAGGAGGAAGAGATGGCCGAGGAGATCCGCGCCGAGATGGTGGCCAACGTCATGACGGTGTCGGTGTCCGAGGGCGACGCGGTCAACGACGGCGATTCGCTGGTGCTCCTGGAGTCCATGAAGATGGAGATCCCGGTGCTCAGCGAGGTTTCCGGCAAGATCAGCACCATGGCGGTGAAGCCCGGCGACGTCGTCCAGGAAGGCGACCTGATCGCCGTCGTCGAGTGACGACCCGCTTCGATCCGCGCAGCCGACCCGGGGGACCGACTTGTCCACGCTGAGTGATCTTCTCGCCGAACACACGGGACTGTCCGGCACTGCCGCCGACCACCTGCAGCTGGTGGTCGCCGAGTGGCAGCTGCTGAGCGACCTGTCGTTCGCGGATTTCATCATGTGGGTGCCGATCGGTCCGTCCGGAGCACCGGAGGACCGCTTCCTGTGCGTCGCGCAGGCCCGGCCCACGACGGCGCCCACGGCTCACCCCGAGGACGTGGTCGGCTCCGAGGTCACCCAGGACGACCACCCCCAGCTGCGGAGGGCCGCGCTGGAGGGCCGGATCTGCCGCGAGGAGGACCCGCGCTGGCACCTGGGGGTTCCCGTCCGGCGCGAGACCATCCCGGTCAAGCTCGGCGACGAGCTCGTCGCGGTGCTCAGCCGCGACACCAACCTCGCGGTGCCCAGAGTGCCCAGCCCGCTGGAGATCTCCTACCTCGGCAGCGCTGCGGACCTGTGCCAGATGATCGCCGACGGCACGTTCCCCACGCCGGAACCCGCACCCGACGTGCACACCAGTCCTCGCGTCGGTGACGGGCTGATCCGGCTGGACAACTCCGGCACGGTCGTGTTCGCCAGCCCCAACGCGCTGTCCGCCTACCACCGGATGGGCCACGCAGCGGACCTGGTGGGCGCGCAGCTGGCGCCGTTGACCCGGTCGCTGCTCAACGACCCGTTCGACGCGGACGAGGTCGCGCAGCGGGTTCGGCGCGCCATGGGCGGTGAACCGAGCATGCGCATCGAAGCCGAAGCTCGCGGTGCCACGGTCCTGTTCCGAGCGCTCCCGCTGCGGCCGCGCGGGCAGTCGGCCGGCGCGCTGGTGCTGGTCCGCGACGTCACCGAGGTCAAGCGCCGCGATCGGGCGCTGATGTCCAAGGACGCCACGATCCGCGAGATCCACCACCGCGTGAAGAACAACCTGCAGACCGTGGCCGCGCTGCTGCGGTTGCAGTCGCGGCGCACCGGCAACAACGAGGCGCGGCTGGCGCTCGACGAGTCCGTCCGGCGGGTCACCTCGATCGCGCTCGTGCACGAGACGCTGTCGATGTCGGTGGACGAGCGGGTCGACCTCGACGACGTGGTGGACCGGGTGATCCCGATGATGAGCGACGTCGCCGTCGCCGAAACCGGGGTGAAGGTCAGCCGCGGCGGGAAGTTCGGGGTGGTGTCGGCGGAACTGGCCACGCCGTTGGTGATGGTCCTGACCGAGCTGGTGCAGAACGCTTTCGAGCACGCCTTCCCCGAAGGGCAGGGCGGCGAAGTCGTTGTGCAGGCGGAGCGTTCGGCGCGCTGGCTCGACGTCGTCATCTCGGATGACGGTCGCGGCCTGCCGAAGGGATTCTCCCTCGAGCGCGCCGAACGTCTCGGCCTGCAGATCGTGCGGACCCTGGTGGAGTCGGAGCTCCGCGGGTCGTTGAGCTTGCGCGGTCGTGGTCATCAACGGGGTACCGAGGCGGTTTTGCGGGTGCCTCTGAAGTACCGACGATGACGGCCCGTATGCTGGGCGCCACGCAGGTGCGTCGATCACTCGAGTGACATCCCCACGCGCCGGGGACGTCGGGCCGATCGGGTCGGTTTCCCCGGGTTCCGGCTACCCCGTGACGATGGGGAGATCGGCTGGAACGTTCGGGACCGACATCGACGCTGATCGGCCGAGAGCTACTAGTCGGGGTCGGGTCAGTTCTTCGGTGCGAGGCCGTTGCGGCCGGGGCGAGACGGGCGGTCGGTCACCGGGGGTGCGACCGACCGGCCACGTGCTCAGCGAGCTGCTACTCAGGCGTTGGTGCGCGCCCGGGTGCGAGCGTTGCGACGCTTGAGGGCGCGACGCTCGTCTTCGCTCATGCCGCCCCAGACACCGGCGTCCTGGCCGCTCTCGAGTGCCCAAGCCAGGCACTGAGAGGCAACCGGACAGCGGCGGCATACGGCCTTCGCCTCGGCGATCTGCAGCACAGCAGGACCGCTGTTCCCAACCGGGAAGAACAGCTCCGGGTCCTCGTCACGGCAAACCGCATCGTGGCGCCAGTCCATTGTTCCTTGCTCCTCGCTAGGCGCGCCCATGCGCGCCGATAGTTCGTTCGGGGTGTTTGTGAATGCTTTCACGGGGTCCGTGTGCTTGTGAATGCTTTCACGAACTGCCGCGATGTCAAGAGGTCGATCTAGGGCGGTGAGCGAACTCACCTGAAAGATCGACAGACCTGACCAGGGATTTCACTGTGTTCCCGGACTCAGACGGGGGTCACGAGTCGGCAGCGATGTCCATCCGTTACGAGAAGGTTATACAGCGACGCGGAGAGCGTTCGGGACTGAGGAGAACTCGACCACCGATCGCTCACCCAGGCAATCGCCGTCCACCTGCAGGCGCAACGGCTCCGTACAGGCTACGCGTAGATGGGGCACATCCGCAGCCTGAATTGAGTTACTCCCGTGTGGTTTCCCTCTACCGCGTAGCATTTCCGCTACATGTCGCAACACAGGGTAAGTGCTCATCTTGGTCAGCGCGAGCACGCCGAGACCGGTGTCGAAGCTGGTCTCGGGGCTCATGCGGACCGGAGTCGAGCCCAAGTAGGTCCACGGGTCGGTGTTGGACACGAACACACTGTGTAGTAGCTCACTCGGGTGATCGTCACCGATTTGCAAGCTCAACTTCGGTTCCCCGCGGGCCATCCGGAAGTAGCAGGACAGGGCGATCCGGGCATACAGGGCGGGCGTGGCTTCGCGACCGCGGGAGCGCTGGCGCTCCATCTCGGCGACCACCTCGGCGTCCCAGCCGATGCCGGCGTTGAAGGTGAACCACCTCTCGTCGGCCTTGCCCAGGCCGACCTCGCGCGTGCTGCGGGTGGCCAGCGCCCCCATCAGGTGGTGGGTGGCGTCCACCGGATCCTTGGGCAGGCCGAGCGCGCGGGCGAAGACGTTCGCCGATCCGCCGGGCACCACGCCCAGCGTCGGCATCGCGGGATCGCCCGGCCCGGCGACCTCGAACATGCCGTTGACCACTTCGTTGACCGTGCCGTCGCCACCGTGCGCGATGACCAGGTCCGCACCGTCCCGGACGGCGTCCCGCGCGGCCTCCGAGGCGTGCCCGAAGTGCTTCGTCTCCACGACCTCCAGCTTCAGCACGCTCGCCAGGGCAGCGGCGAGCACATCGCGGCCACTGGCCGTGGTGGAGGTCGCCTGCGGGTTGACGACGAGAACGGCGCGCACAACCCGAAGCCTAAGCGAGACGAATTCGTGTCCGTCGGGCGCGGGTGCCGGATCGTGCGTGATGCGAAGAGTCAGGTGGGCTGGCCGGTCACCTCCGAGGCCGACGCGGCTCGGGACCGGCCGAGGTGCGCGGCAAGGGCGGACGAGGCGGGCGGACGCACCAGGAGCGGGTGCGTCGTGCCTCTGACCACCGGTTTCCGGTGACATTCGGATGCGTAACCCCGGAACGCACCCGATCGCTGTGCACCGGCTGCCGACGTGCACGCGGCGAGATCGACGGACACCCCGATATCCGTGAACGCCGCTTCAGCCATGAGTCGATCATGTCCTCTCGAGCCCTGCGGCAGCTATGCGGCGATCGGGCGGTATTACCATCGAAAGTGCACACGCAGAGTCACTAGCGGGGTCGTGGCCCCGGTTCTGAGAGGCCTTCTTGTCTACCGAGACCGTTCCCCGCACGGTGCGCATCGCCGGTGTGCTGACCACGTTGCAGGCGGTGGCAGGCCTGGTGTTCGTCGTAGCGCTGCTGATCCGCAGCGCCTCCACCCAGCTCGGCGGCGTCGGTCAGCTCGAACGGGGCGAGACGTGGGGCGAGGCCGGCTACTACACGGTTCTGGCCGCGGGCGTGCTCGCCGCCGGGATCGGGCTGATCAAGGGCAAGCACTGGGCGCGCACCCCGGCGATGCTGCTGCAGCTGCTGCTGCTCGGCACCGCCTGGTACGCGGCGGGCCCCTCAGGACGGCCGCTGATCGGCCTGATCATCGCCGTTCCCGCCGTCGCCGTGCTGTGGTTCCTGTTCAACCGCGCGGGCCGCGAGTGGTCGTTCCACGCGTCCATGGCACCCGACGCCCGCGAGGACTGACGCAGGGCTTTCAGTCCCCGAAAGACCGCAGCGCGTCCCCGCTGAGCCGGTAGACGCTCCAGCCGTCCATCGGAAAAGCGCCTTGAGCCTTGTAGAAGGCGATCGAGGGCTCGTTCCAGTCCAGCACCGACCACTCCAGCCGCGCGTAGCCCCGCTCGACGCACTCGTGCGCCAGCGTCCGCAGCAGCAGCTTGCCGAGGCCTGATCCGCGGTGCTCCGGACGGACGTAGAGGTCCTCCAGGTAGATCCCGTGCACGCCTTCCCACGTGGAGAAGTTCAGGAACCACAGGGACAGCCCGACGACGGCACCGTCCACTTCGGCCACGTGTCCGAACAGAGCCGGATCGGGCCCGAACAGCGCCGCACGCAACTGTGCTTCCGACAGGTGGCAGGAGTCGGGCTCCTCCTCGTACTTGGCGAGCTCGTGCACCAGCTCCACCATCGCCGCCACGTCGTCTTCACGCGCCCGCCGGATCATCGCAGACCTCCACAACCAGAACCGAGCTCTTCCGGGCCCATTCTGCGCGGTGGTGCGCCGGCCGCGGCGGCAGGCGCTCAGCCGTGCTGCCAGGCGGGGATGTTGGACCGCTGGACCTGCGGCACGCCCCGCTCGTACCCGAGAACGGTGATGGCCGCGGCGTCGAGCGAGAAGTGCACGCCCGAAGCGATCGGCAGGTTCAACCAGCGAGCGATCAGGCAGCGGCTGAAGTGGCCGTGCCCGACGAGCACCACGTCGCTGTCGGTGTGGCGCACCCGCTCCAGCAAGCCGTCGGCCCGGGTGGCGATGTTGGACGCGGTCTCACCACCGGGGCAGGGGTGGCTCCACACCGTCCAGTCGGGAACGGTCTCGCGGATCTGATCGGTGGTCAGCCCTTCGTAGTCCCCGTAATCCCACTCGACGAGCAGTGGTTCGGTGACCACGTCGGACAGTCCGGCCAGATCCGCGGTGCGCTGGGCACGCTTGCGGGGACTGCACAACACCTGCACGGGGCCGGCGGGGCGCAACGTGGTCAGGGCCTGGCCCGCCTGCCGCGCCCGCAGCTCACCTTCGACGGTGAGGGGCACATCGGTGCGGCTGGTGTGCTGGCCGGTCAGGGACCACTCGGTGGTGCCGTGCCGGAGGATGTAGACGCGCTGCTCCACGGATCGCAGCGTACGGCTCCGCGGAGCATCCGCACGACGACGCCACGCCGGTCAGCAAGTCCACATCGGTCAGTGCTCGTCGTAGTGCTCGCCGTGCGCGGCGTGCCGGTGTCCGTCGTGGACGTAGTCGACGTGATCGCCGTGCGGAACCGCGACGTGACCGCAGTTCTCGCCGTGCACGTGGTCGTGGGACCCGTGCTCCTGGTGCCCGCTCGCCTCGCACTCGTCGTAGTGCCCACCGTGATCGACGTGCAGATGCCCGTCGTGGGCGTAGTCGACGTGATCGCCGTGCGGGACGGCGACGTGCCCGCATCCGGGGCCGTGCTCGTGGTCGTGGCCGGTGTGCTCTCGGCATGCGGTGGTCATCAGCTCTCCCACTCCAGGCGAGACGTCGGTGTCGGCGAAATCCAGCCTATGGCCGCCGCGGAGACCACGCATGATCGTGGCCACCGACCACCGGGCCCCTTCGCGGACTGGAGCATGGGAACCTTTCGCGCACTTGTCGAGCCGCTGAGCGCTGCATGGGAACCTTCCTGTCACCGCAGCGGGGAGGGTGCGGGGCGAGAGCGCAAAAAAGAACGCCGACCGGTGTTCCCACCGATCGGCGTCCTCAAAGGCCCCTGAGATCAGCCCTTCTTGGTCTCCCAGAAGATCTTGTCGATCTCGGCGATGTAGTCCAGCAGCTCCTGGCCCTTCGCCGGGTCCATCGACCCCTTGGTGCCGGTGGCGCCCGCGGCCTTGGTGGCCTTGTTGACCAGCTCGTGCAGCTGCGGGTACTTCTCGAAGTGCGGGGGCTTGAAGTAGTCGGTCCACAGCACCCACAGGTGGTGCTTGACCAACTCGGAGCGCTGCTCGGCGATCAGGATCGCTCGAGTGCGGAACTCCGGGTCCTCGTTGCCCTGGTACTTCTCCTGGATCGCCTTGACCGACTCGGCCTCGATCCGCGCCTGCGCGGGGTCGTAAACGCCGCACGGCAGATCGCAGTGCGCGGTGGCCTCCAGGCGGGGGCTGAGGATGCGCGACAGGAGTCGCATGATTCCTCCCTGACAGTGAGTGCTCCGACGAGGCCGACCCTACTCTTGAAGATCCTCGTCGTCCTACCGGAGGTGTTGGTGAAATCGCTCGGAAGGTGGCCATTGCGCAGGTTGCGGGTGCGCGGGCCATCGATGGTTCCCACACTGCGGGACCAGGACGTCGTGGTGTTCCGGACCGGCGATCGCGCCGCCCCCGGCGATGTCGTGCTGGTGCGGTGGGAGCAGCGACCCGGCCAGCTCTCGGTCAAGCGCGCCGTGCGCCGCGACGCCGGCGGCTGGCACGTGGAGGGGGACAACGGCTTCGGCTCGACCGACTCCCGAGACCTCGGCCCGGCACAGGTGTTGGGCGTGGTGCGCTGGCGCTTGTGGCCGTCGCCGGGGCGGGTGCGCTGAGCATGGGAACCAACCTGTCAGTTCGGCGGTGACAGGTTGGTTCCCATGCTCACCCGTCGCGAAGGGACTCGTAGTGCGCTTGGCAGGCGTTGAAGTCCGGGAGCAGGCCGCGCTCGGCGGCTTCGGCGAGAGTCGGGGCGTCGCGGTCCTTCTCGGACAGGATCGCCGGGCCGGTGAGCTCCTGCTCCCACGGCAGGCCGATTTCCGGGTCGAGCGGGCTGATGCCGTGTTCGCCCGAAGGGTTGTAGCCCGTGGAGCACAGGTAGGTCATCACGGTGTTGTCGGTCAGGGCGAGGAACGCGTGCCCGAGTCCTTCGGCGACGTAGAGGGCGCGGTACTCGGTCGAGTCGAGGCGGACCGCCTCCCACCGCCCGAAGGTGGGTGAGCCGACCCGGACGTCGACGATCACGTCCAGCAGCGCGCCCTGCGGGCAGTAGACGTACTTGGCCTGGCCGGGAGGGGTGTCGGCGAAGTGCACTCCGCGGATGACGTTGCGGGCCGAGACGCTGTGGTTGGTCTGGGCCAGGCGCATCGGGTGACCGGTGGCTTCGGCGAAGGCCTTCTCCTGGAACGGGGCGACGAACAGGCCCCGGTCGTCCGGAAAAGCCTTTGGGGTGAATTCGAACGCCCCGGTGATCTCAAGTCGACGTACCTGCACGAGCGCCGAGCCTAGGAGGCGCGATCGGGACGGGTCCGGCGGGGCGGGTGGTGAGCGGAAGGTTCCCATGCTCGCTCGCATCGCGGAAAAGCTGAGGTCGGCACTCGGATTTTCCAAACAGTTTCGATTCAGATCGGAATACCGGACACTCGTACCGCATAACCGTGAAATGCGAACCGAACGGCCGTACTGCATCTCGTTCTCGGAAAATATGACGCGCGTACTGTGCGAATTCGTAAACTTTCTTACTTTTTGCTGGTGAGAGGTGTGATCCCTATCGCTGACATAGGGTTCAACGGGCTGGCACACTTATCGCACCGCAGCGTCCACCGGCGCCGCTATCCCGAACAGGATCGCCGGCATCGGTATTTCGGTAGACGTCTTCATCTCCGGTACGCCCGGGGCGTCGGCGTCGAAGGCGACCGCAAGAGGTCGCATCCGCCCGGCTCGTCGTGTTCGGGCCGCAGGCATGGCAACAGGAGGGACGCCGTGACCACGATGAACGAGAGCACCGCCAATGGAATCGGTGCTGATCTGACCCACGAAGAGATCTTCGCTGCGCACGAAGGGGGCAAGCTCACCGCTTCGGTGACGGCTCCGCTGGACAGTGCGCGCGACCTGTCGATCGCGTACACGCCTGGGGTGGCGCAGGTCAGCAGGGCGATCGCGAGCGATCCGACCCTGGCTGACCGCTACACCTGGACTCAGCGCCTGGTGGCCGTGGTCAGCGACGGATCGGCGGTTCTCGGCCTGGGAGACATCGGGCCGAAGGCTTCGCTGCCGGTCATGGAAGGCAAGTCCGCTCTGTTCAAGACCTTCGCCGGGCTCGACTCGATCCCGCTGGTCCTGGACACCAACGACGTCGACGAGATCGTGGAGACCCTGGTCCGGCTGCGTCCGTCCTTCGGTGCGGTGAACCTCGAGGACATCTCCGCTCCGCGCTGCTTCGAGCTCGAGCGCCGGGTCACCGAGGCGCTGGACTGCCCCGTCATGCACGACGACCAGCACGGCACCGCGGTCGTGGCGCTGGCGGCGCTGCGCAACGCCGCCCGGGTCGCCGGTCGTGAGCTGGGTTCGCTGCGCGTGGTCATCTCCGGTGCCGGTGCGGCCGGTGTCGCCTGCGCGAAGATCCTGCACACCGCGGGTGTCGGCGAGATCATCGTGCTCGACTCGCGCGGTGTCATCAGCGCCGGTCGCGAGGGGCTCACCCCGATCAAGGAAGAGCTCGCGGAGTTCACCAACCCGCGGGGCATCTCCGGTGGTCCGGCCGAGGCGATGACCGGTGCGGACGTGTTCATCGGCGTCTCGGTCGGCCAGGTCCCGGAGGAGCACGTGGCCCTGATGGCCAAGGACTGCATCGTGTTCGCGCTGTCGAACCCGGACCCGGAGATCCACCCGGAGATCGCGGGCAAGTACGCGTCGGTCGTGGCGACCGGTCGCAGCGACTTCCCGAACCAGATCAACAACGTCTTGGCCTTCCCGGGCATCTTCAAGGGAGCGCTGGACGTGGGCGCTCGCCGCATCACCGACGGCATGAAGGTCGCCGCGGCCGAGGCCATCGCGGCCGTGGCCGCCGACGACCTCAGCGCGGACTACATCGTCCCGTCGCCGCTGGACCCGCGGGTCGCCCCTGAGGTCAGCGCGGCGGTGTCGAAGGCCGCTCGTGCTGAAGGTGTGGCCACTGCGTGATCAACAAGCACTGTCGCCGGCCGGTGGGTCGGCGGTAGTTTCTACACCGGCATCGAGCGGGCCGGGAGGGTCCTCCAAGACCCTCCCGGCCTCACTCGTGGGTGACGTCGGAGAAGCGACTTCACAAAGATTTCGGTAGTCGGCGTCATCATGCCGGGCGAAGGCTGTCACCTCTTCAGGGAACTGGCCTCAGGGCCCGGCACCATGGCAGTACCGGCTGTGCGCGGACAGGTAGGGTCTGCGATACGACTCGCTGTGGCGCGCATCACTAGCGGTGCGCCATCGGGGCCGTCATCAGCGGCCGTTGCGGCTGCAACGCAGGAGGGGTGCAGTTGACCGAGCGGAGCGAGCGGACCCGGATGCCTTCGGCACCCGGGAGCTTCGGGCTGACCCCCGCGCGCGTGCAGGTCCCGAAAGCGGCCCTTCCCGACGCGCCTGTCCTGCTGAGCAGGGAAGACGGGCTGGTGGTCGCGGCGACTCAGCAGGCGGCCACCTTGGCCGGGCACGCCGAACCCGGCGCCCTCGTCGGCGGCAAGCTCGTCGACCTCATCGACCGAGAAGGCCGCGACACCTGGCTGATCGGCTCAGCGCGACGTGTCCCGGTGCGCCTGCAGAGCTGGCCGCACCCGGACGACCCGACGCTCCGAGTCACACTGCTGGTCGACGTCGCCGACCTCGCCGGGGAGAAGCCGGGCGCCTCCGACGAGCAGCGCGACTCCGAGGAGCGCTACTGGCTCATCGACGCCCAGCGCCTCGCCAAGGTCGCCAGCTGGGTCTTCTACCCCGACACCGGCGCCATCTACCGGAGCCCGCTGCTGGCGGACTTCCTGGGAGCGGGCGGGGCCGATCACGCCGACGACGCCACGGCGATGATCTCCACCACCCACCCCGACGACCGCGAACGAGCCGCGCAGTTCTACGCCGACGTGCTCACCGCGGCCGAGGGCCAGCTCTTCCAGACCGAACTGCGCAACCTCCACGGCACCCGCGTCTTCCTGTGCACCGGCAGCGCCGAGTACGACGGCGCCGGGCAGATCGTGCGCGTGCAGGGCACGGTGCAGGACGTCACCGAGCACCGCGCGCTCGAACGCCAGCTGCGCGACGAGCGCAGGCGGCTGCAGGACGCCCAGCGCATCGCCCGGCTCGGCACCTGGGAAGTCGATCCGCGCACCAACGTCATGCGGCTGTCGAGCATGCTCTACGAGATCCTCGGCCAGCCCGTCACCACCACCGGCACCTTCGACCGCTACCTCGACCACGTCCACCCGGACGACCGCAGGTGGGTTCGGCAGGCGTGGCGGCCGCTGATCGAACGCGGCATGCCCGTCGAGATCGAGCACCGCTACCTGCGCAACGAGGAGAACGTCCGCATACTGCGGATCCACGGCACCAAGATCATCGATGCCGACGGCAGGGACCTCTTCGTCGGCACCGTCCAGGACGTCACCGAGCAGCGGGCCGTCGTCACCCGGATGGAGCGCTCCAGCCAGCGCTTCTCCGACCTGGTCAACATCACCCCGGTGGGGATCGGGCTGTTCGACCGCTCCGAGCGCATCGTCAACGCCAACGAGGCCCTCTGCGAGCTGCTGGGATACCGCCTCGACCAGATGCGCGGGCTGAGCGTCCGCGACATCACCCACCCCGAGGAAGCCGATCCGAGCCTGCCCGCGCCCGACGAGCCCTCCGGGATCCGCCGCCGCGCGCCGCAGCGGGTCATGGTGCGCTCCGACGGCGAACCCGTCTACTGCGAGCTGCACACCTCCACCTCCGTGCAGGACGACGGCACCGAGTTCTGGCTGGTGGTGTTCCAGGACATCACCGAACGCCGCCGAGCCGCCGAAGCGCTGCGCTACCAGGCCACCCACGACGACCTGACCGGCCTGCCCAACCGCACCGCGGTCAAGGAACTGCTCGGCAGGCTGCTGGGCAGAGCCGACTCACCCGGTATCGCGGTGCTGTTCTGCGACATCGACAACTTCAAGCGGGTCAACGACTCGCTCGGCCATGACGCGGGCGACGAACTCCTGGTCGCCCTGGCACGGCGCCTGGAAGGCGGTCTGCCGGAGGAGTGCACGGCGGCGCGGTTGTCCGGCGACGAGTTCGTCATCATCTGCTCCGACGTCGACGCCAGCGGCGGGGTCGACCAGCTCGCGACCCGCGTGTCCGCGCTGCTGCGCACCGCGGTGCCCGTGCACGGCCAGCTGGTCCGGGTGTCCTCGTCGATCGGTGCGGCCGTGCCCAACGGCTCCGGCGCCGGCGGTGAAGACCTGCTGCGCTTCGCCGACGCGGCCATGTTCGAAGCGAAACGGCGCGGCACCGGCAAGGTCTCGCTGGCCAGCCCGGCGCTGATGGCCGCCGCCGATCGCCAGCTGCACCTCGAAGGCCAGCTCCGCGAGGCCCTGAGCAACGACGGTCTCGCCCTGCACTACCAGCCCGTCGTCGACGCCGAGGGCAGCGTCGTCAGCGCCGAGGCGCTGATCCGCTGGCCGCACCCGGAACGCGGCATGCTGTCGCCCGACGCGTTCCTGCCGGTCGCCGAACAAGGGGACCTCCTGCGCGAACTCGACCGCTGGGTCCTGCGCACGGCGCTGCGGGAGGCCTCGACGTGGCCGACGCGCAACGGCCGCGCCGTCAGCATCGCGGTGAACCTGGCGGGACTGGTGCCCGGCGGACACGACTTCGTCGACTCCGTGGCCGACATCGTCGCCGACACCGGGATCTCCTGGGACCGGGTGATCCTGGAACTGGTCGAGACCTCGCTGGTCGACCTGCCCTCGCGCACCCGCCACGAGATGGGCGAGCTCGTCTCCAGGGGTGTGCGGTTCGCCGTCGACGACTTCGGCACCGGGTACTCGTCGCTGGCCAGGCTCAAGGACCTCCCCGCGCAGATCATCAAGGTCGACCGGCGTTTCGTCGCCGGGGTCGGCGGTGACGCCTCCGACTTCGCGGTGGCGCGCGCCGTCGTCGACATGGCCTACGCGATGGACCGGCAGTGCGTCGCCGAAGGCGTCGAGGACGCCACCCAGTTCAGGCTGCTCCGGGGCGTCGGCGTCGAGGCCTACCAGGGGTGGTTGTTCTCCGGCGCGGTCCCCGCCGCGAAGTTCCGCGAGATGCTGGCGGACGGTCCCCTCGCGGTGCCGTAGCCGCCGGCGCGATCACCGGACCGCCCGCAGCACCTCGGCGATCCGGTGACGGGGGAGATCGATCAGCCGCAGCTCCAGGTCCTCCGGATGCGGTGCGAGTTCGGCGACCTTCTCCCGCGCTTGGCGCTTGGTGAGGTCCTCGCCGGTGGAGATGAAGGCCTCCCGCCAGATGTTGCCGAGCTTGCCGTGGGCGCGCTGCAGCAGGAAGTCCTCAGCCGACCCGGTTTCCGCGCGTTCGGCCACCACGACCGCGTGCTTGCCGTCCGGGGTGCTGCGGTGCAGCTTCAACCGGTACTTGGCCGCCACGAGATCGCGCAGCTCCGACTGGGCCCGTTCGCTGGTGATGTCCGGGTGGTTGTTGGACAGCACGAAGGCCACCTTCTGCGCGCTGCACGCCAGCAGCATCCGCAGCAGCCACGGTCCGGGATCAGCGCGCAGGTCGAACGCCACCGGCCCGCCCTCGCGCACCGGACGAGCCCACCCCGCGCGGCGCAGCTCGGTTACCGGTGCTCCGAGCCGTTCGGCGGCGGCCTGCGGCAAGGCCTCCGCCGTGTCACCGGAGGCCTCCACCGACTGCGGGCCATGGGTGTAGATCGCCTGGTCCTGGCGCAATGCCAGCTTGCGGGTCTGCGCGGTCGGCTGGCACACGTACAGATCGCTGGCGCTGCCGATGGCCTGCGCACCGTAGTAGCGGTGGAACTTCGGGAGGATCGCCTCGAACGCGAATCCCAGCCGCACCAACTCCTGCTGGACCTTCAGCCCGAGCGCGGGGGTGAGCGCGCTGTAGCCGTAGGCCAGCACCATCCGGCTGTTGTCCGGTGCCAGGCATTCGGCGGCGCGCGTGGCGAACAGGCCGATGCCCTCCGGGGTGTAGGGCGGATCGGTGAACACGGCGTCCGCCCAGCCCTCCAGCGTCGGAGGCACTCCGAAGCGCAGATCGGCGTGGGTGAGGCCGATGGTGAACCCGTTCCGGGCGGCGACCGCGTCGACGTGCTGGAGGATGCGCTCGTCCAAGTCCACTACGCGGACCTGGGCCGACGGGGCCACCAGCGACAACGCCAACGACGTCAGGTCGTGATCACCCAGGCACAGGATCTTCCGGCCGTCGAGGTCGAAGTTGTCGCGCAACCACAGCGCGCGGCGCAGCGCGGTTTCCGGTGTGGCCGTGACGTGGTCCAACGCCGATCGCGGGCGGGGGCCGGACTCGACGAAACCGCGCATCGCCTCCAGCGCCGCCGCATCGAGCCCGGCCTCGACATCCGGCGAGGGCACCGCGTCGAGGGAGAACTCCTGGCGGTAGCGCGCGAGGAGGGAGTCCTTGATGCGGCGGGCGCCTGTCCGCTCGTCGAGGTCGTCCCCGGCTGCGGCGAGAACGCGCTCGACGGTCCGGCGCGGCACTCCGGTGCGCCTGATCAGCTCGTCCAGCGACCGCGGTCCCGAGATGAGCTCGGCGAGCACGCGGCGCACGTCGTGGCCGAGGAGTCCGTGCTCGGCGTGGAGGGAGCGGACGGCTTCGATCGGAGTGGGGGGCTGAGCGTTGTCCATGGGACTGCAAAGCCTAATCGGTGTGCCGAGGCACCGACGCGCACGCTCGTGTTGCCGCGGACGGTTCAACGCGCTGCGGTTTCTCGCATCATGGGACCAGATCACGCATCGATCTCAGTGGATCGCGGGAGGGGAACCCTCCGGCTAGGGTCGGCCGGGTTTGGGGGACCAGCGCGAGAGGGGGCTCGCTTGATCGAGTTCCAGTCCGTCCGAAAGCAGTACCCGAACGGCACCGTCGCCGTCGAGGAACTCAGCCTGTCCGTCGAGACGGGAACCATCACCGTCCTGGTGGGGCCTTCGGGCTGCGGAAAGACCACCCTGATGCGGATGGTCAACCGCATGATCGACCCGTCGTCGGGCACCGTCGCAGTCGACGGCACCGACGTGCGCGACCGCGACCCCGCCCAGCTGCGTCGCGGCATCGGCTACGTCATCCAGCAGGCAGGTCTGTTCCCGCACCGAACCGTGCTCGACAACATCGCGACCGTCCCGATGCTGGCCGGCGAAACCCGCCGCGCCGCCCGGGAACGCGCGGGAGAGCTCCTGGGCCTGGTGGGACTCCCCGCTGACCTCGGCACGCGGTACCCGGCGCAGCTGTCCGGCGGTCAGCAACAACGCGTCGGCGTGGCGCGGGCCCTGGCCGCCGATCCGCCGGTGCTGCTGATGGACGAACCCTTCAGCGCCGTCGACCCGGTCGTGCGGGAGGGGTTGCAGGAGGAACTGCTGCGGTTGCAGGACGAGCTGGGCAAGACCGTCCTGTTCGTCACCCACGACATCGACGAGGCCATCAAGCTCGGCGAGAAGGTCGCCGTGCTGCGGCAAGGGGGCCATCTCGCCCAGTACGCCCGGCCCGACGACCTGCTGGCATCACCCGCCGATGACTTCGTGACGTCGTTCGTCGGCCGCGACCGCGGCTACCGCAGGCTGTCCTTCGTGGACTCCGCGCAGCTGCGCCCGAGCCCGGTGCCGACCGTCCGATTGGGAGAGAAGGTCCCCTCCGCCGACCGCTGGCGACTCGCGGTGGATGAAGGTGATCAACCGCGCGGTTGGCTGGCCCCCGGTGTCGGCTCCGACGGCGATCTCGTGGAACGCACCCTCGTGGCAGGCGGCACGCTGCACGTCGAGCATGGGAACCTTCGTGGCGCTCTGGACGCCGCGCTGTCAGCACCGTCCGGGCTCGGCGTCGTCGTCGATGCCGACGGACGCGCGGTCGGAGTCGTCACGGCCGACGAGGTGCTGTCGCTGCTGGACGAACAGCGGGCGGCGACGTGATCGACTTCTTCAACTCCCCGAGCAACCGCGAGCTGGTGATCACCCAGCTCGTCGAACACCTCTACCTGTCGTTGCTCCCACTGGTGCTGGGCGTGCTGCTCGCGCTCCCGCTGGGGCGCCTGGCTCAACGGGTCGGCTGGTTGCGCGGGGCCCTGCAGAACACCGCGAACGTCTTCTACACCATTCCTTCCCTGGCGCTGTTCGTGATCTTGCCCGGCATCATGGGAACCCCGCTGCTGTCATCGCTCAACGTCGTCATCGCGCTGACCCTCTACACCGCGGCGCTGCTGGTGCGGCCGGTGCGCGACGCCCTGGACTCGGTGCCCGGGCACGTCGTCGCCGCCGCCACGGCCATCGGATATCGGCCGGGACGGCGGCTGTTCGCAGTGGAACTGCCCTTGGCGGTACCGGTGCTGGCCGCGGCCGTGCGCGTGGCCTCGGTGAGCAACATCAGCCTGGTCAGCGTCGGAGCGCTGGTCGGAATCGGCGGGCTGGGGCGGTTGTTCACCGACGGTTTCCAGCGCGACTACCCCCAGCAGATCGTCATCGGCATCGTGCTGACCCTGCTGCTAGCCCTGGTGGTGGACCTGTTGCTCGTACTGCTCTGGCGGCTCGCGACCCCTTGGGCGCGGCGATGATCTTCGGCGAACTGATCGCGTGGCTCGGCGACCCCGCCCACTGGAGCGGGCCTGACGGAATCCCCGCGCAAACGCTGCTTCACCTCTACTACTGCGTGCTCTCGGTCCTGGTCGCCGCGCTCGTGGCCATCCCGCTCGGTGTCTACATCGGACACACCGGGCGAGGTTCGGTGCTCGTGGTGGGATTCAGCAACGCCATGCGCGCACTGCCCACCCTCGGTGTCGTCACGCTCCTGGTGCTGGGCTTCGGCCTGGGAGTGATACCCGCGCTCGCCGGCTTGGTGATCCTCGCGATCCCCGCGATCCTCTCCGGCGCCTACGCGGGAGTGCGCAACGCGCCCGCCGACGCCGTGGACGCGGCCAAGGGAATGGGCATGCGACCGATCCAGGTGCTCTGGCAGGTGGAGCTGCCGACAGCGCTCCCGCTGGTGCTCGGCGGTGTTCGCAGCGCGATGCTGCAGGTCGTGGCCACCGCCGCGGTCGCGGCCTACGTCGGACTGGGCGGCCTCGGGCGCATCCTGCTCGACGGTCTGAAGGTCAGTGACTACGCGCAGATGGCTTCGGCAGCGGTCATCATCGCTGTTCTCGCGGTGGTGCTCGACTTGGCTTTGGCCGGGCTGACCCGGCTGGTGGTGCCGCGCGGTCTGGTCATGGCCGCCCGACGAGGAGGTAGTGATCGATGAGACGACTGCTGGCATTGGCCGCCGCGGCGCTGGTGCTGACCGGCTGCGGAGCGCAGGACCCGTTGGAGGCCAACAAGGCCGAGAGCGGTCAGGTGGTGATCGGTTCGGCGGACTTCGCCGAGAGCGAGCTGCTGATGCACATCTACGCCGAAGCGCTCAAGACCACCGGCGCCGACGTCCAGACCAGGCCGCGCATCGGCGCCCGGGAGTTCTACGTCAACGCCGTCCGCAACGGTGAGCTGACCCTGGTCCCCGAATACACCGGCAACCTGCTGGAATTCCTCGACCCGGCCTCCAACGCCACCGAATCCCAGCAGGTCTACGAACTGTTGCGCACCAAGATCGGCCCCGGCATGGAACTCCTCGGCCAGTCCCCGGCCGAGGACTCCGACGTCCTCACCGTCACCAAGGCCACCGCCGACACAGGCCTGCGCTCGATGGCCGATCTCGGCCCGCGCTGCGGCGAGATCGTCCTCGGCGCACCCGCCGAGTGGAAGACGCGGTGGGAGTCCAAGATCGCCCAGGACTACGGCTGCACCTTCAAGGAGATCCGCAGCGTCGAAGCGGGCACGATCACCGTCGACGCCCTGACCTCCGGCGAGATCCAGGCCGCGAACCTGTTCACCACGTCCTCGCAGATCACCACCAACGACCTGGTGAAGCTGGACGATCCGAAGAACATGTTCCCGGCGCAGAACGTCGTTCCGCTCGCCGGCAAGGGCAAGCTCACCCCGCCTCAGGCCGAAGCCGTCGAGAAGGTCTCACGAGCCCTGACCACCGAGAAGCTCACCGAGCTCAACAAGCGCCTCGAGGTCGACAAGGCGAACCCCGCCGACGTCGCCAAGGAGTTCATCGCCACCGCGGGTCTGTGACCTTCCTGACCGGCTGCCTCCCGGGGCGGCCGGTCAGGCGATGCGACCGCTGATGCGGGACGTGAGCTCGGCAGCCGAGTGCGCGACGTCGTGGGCCAGGTCCGCCCACGTCTCACGGCACCCGGAGCCCTCGCACGCGTGGCGGAAGGTCACCCCGATGGCAGCGATGGGCCGCGCCGAGTGATCGAAGACCGGGCACGCGACCGAGGCGAACCCCGGGGTGACGAGACCGTCCTCCACCGCCCAGCCCTGGCGCCGCTCGTCCGCCAGCAGCCGCCGCAAGGCAGGTAGGTTGCGAGGGCCCCGATCCGTGCGCAGCACGAAGCTGTCGGTGGAAGGGAACATCGCACGCACCTGAGCCGCCGGGAGATGTGCCAGCATCGCGCGCCCCGACGCCGGCAGCTGGGCCGGCAACCTGACACCCACATCGGTGACCAGCGTCTGCGGTTGCGAAGGACGCTCCTTGATCAAGTAGAAAAGCTCACCCCCGTGCAGCACCCCGAGCTGCGCGGTCCGCCCCACCCGGTCCACCAGCCGCCGCAGGATCGGTCCCGCCAAGCGCTCGAGCGGATCGTGCCGCAGATAGGCAGAACCCAGCTCGAACGCCGCCACGCCCAGCCCGTAGCGGCGCTCCTCCGGCAGGTGCACGACAAATCCGCCCGTCACCAGCTCCGCCAGCAGGTGATACGTCGTCGACCTCGGCAGGCCCAGCTCGCGAGCCAGCACTCCCGCCGACACCGGGCCCGCACGACCGGCCAACGCCCGCAGGATCGCCAGCCCGCGCCGCAGCGCGGGCACATCACTGCTGTCACCCACGCCTGAAGTCTGGCATCTCAGACGAAGTCCCTCCATCAGGGCTTCTGCCAGGAGCTTCCGCGAGCTGGGATGGACACATGCACAACGAGGTGTTCATCGACCCCAGACCGCTCTCGCGCGCGCAAGTCATCTCCGTCGCACGAAGCGGAAGCGCCGTGCGGCTCAGCGAGGTCGCCGAACAAGGCATCGTCACCACCCGCAAGCACATCGAAGCCCTGGCCGCCGAGGAACGACCCGTCTACGGGGTCTCCACCGGATTCGGCGCCCTCGCCGTGCGCCACATCCCCAGTGAACGAAGGGCGGCCTTGCAGCAGTCCTTCGTCCGCTCCCACGCCGCAGGTGCCGGCGAACCCGTGGAACCCGAAGTCGTGCGCGCGCAGATGCTGCTGCGCCTGCACACCATCGCCACCGGCCACACCGGCGTCCGGCCCGAAACCGCCCAAGCCCTGGCCGCGATGCTCAACGCCGGGATCGTTCCCGTCGTGCACGAGCACGGTTCGCTCGGCTGCTCCGGCGACCTCGCCCCCCTCGCCGCCGTCGCGCTCGCGCTCACCGGCGAAGGCGAGGTCCTCGACGCCTCCGGCCGTCGCACGCCGGCCGCCGAAGCGCTCGCAGAAGCCGGAATCGAACCGGTCGTCCTGGCGGAGAAGGAGGGCCTCGCGCTCACCAACGGCACCGACGGCATGCTCGGCATGCTCGTGCTGGCCCTGCGCGACATCAACGCCCTCATCGACGTCGCCGATGTGACCGCCGCGATGAGCGTCGAAGCCCTGCTGGGCACCGATCGCCCCTTCGCCGCAGACCTGCAAGCTCTCCGCCCCCACCCCGGGCAGGGGGTTTCGGCTGCGAGGATGGCCGCCTTCCTCGCAGATTCACCGATCGTGGCCAGCCACCGGGGCCCGGACTGCCCACGAGTCCAGGACGCCTACTCGCTGCGCTGCTCCCCGCAGGTCCACGGTGCGGCACGTGACACCGTCGGCCACGCGGAAACCGTCGCCGACCGCGAGCTCGCCGCGGCCATCGACAACCCGGTCGTGCTGCCTGACGGCCGGATCGAATCCAACGGGAACTTCCACGGCGCTCCGCTCGGATACGTGCTGGACTTCCTGGCCATCGCCATGGCCGACATGGCCAGCATCTGCGATCGGCGAACCGACCGGATGCTCGACGTCGCCCGCTCGCACGGGCTCCCGGCCTTCCTCGCCGATGACCCTGGCGTCGATTCCGGGCACATGATCGCCCACTACACGCAGGCCGGAATCGTCTCCGAGCTCAAACGGCTCGCCGTGCCGGCCTCCGTGGACTCCATCCCGACCAGCGCGATGCAGGAAGACCACGTGTCCATGGGATGGGCGGCCGCCCGCAAGCTCCGGCGGGCCGTCGACGGACTGACCACGGTGCTGGCGGTCGAACTGCTCACCGCAGCCCGAGCACTCGACCTGCGCGCCCCGCTGGAACCAGCCCCCGCCACCCGTGCGGTCCGCGACCTGCTGCGCCGCGACGTGGCAGGCCCCGGCCCCGACCGGCACATCGCCCCCGAGATCGCCGCCGCAGAACAGCTCATCCGCAGCGGTGACGTCCTCGCCGCCGCCGAATCAGGGAGGAATCGATGACCGACGTGCGCGCCCCACGCGGCACGAAGCTGACCGCGCGCAGCTGGAGCACCGAAGCGCCGCTGCGGATGCTGCAGAACAATCTCGACCCCGACGTCGCCGAACGGCCGCAAGACCTCGTCGTCTACGGCGGAACGGGCAAAGCCGCCCGCAACTGGGCCTGCTACCAGGCGATCGTGCGGGAACTGACCACCCTCGGCGAGGACGAGACGCTGCTCGTGCAGTCCGGAAAGCCCGTCGGAGTGCTTCGCACCCACGAGTGGGCCCCGCGGGTGCTCATCGCCAACTCCAACCTCGTCGGCGACTGGGCGAACTGGCCGGAGTTCCGCCGCCTCGACGAACTCGGCCTGATGATGTACGGCCAGATGACCGCCGGCTCCTGGATCTACATCGGCACACAAGGGATCCTCCAAGGCACCTACGAGACCTTCGGCGCCATCGCCACCAAGCGCTTCGGCGGAACTCTCGCAGGAACGCTGACCATCACGGCAGGGCTGGGCGGCATGGGCGGTGCGCAGCCGCTGGCGATCACCATGAACGACGGTGCCGCGCTGGTCGTGGAGTGCGATCCAGAACGCGCCCACCGCCGCGCTCAGCAGGGCTACCTCGACGAGGTCGCCGACTCCCTCGACGACGCCATCGACAAGGCCGTTGCCGCCAAGAGGGAACGTCGCGCCTACTCGGTGGCCGTCATCGGCAACGCCGCGCGGTTGCTTCCCGAACTGCTGCGACGCGGCGTGCCGGCCGACATCGTCACCGACCAGACCTCGGCCCACGACCCGCTGTCGTACCTCCCGCTGGACGTCGAACTCTCGGACTGGGCCGACCACGCCGCTCGCAAACCCGACGAGTTCACCACCCGCGCGCGCGATGCGATGGCCCAGCACGTCGAAGCAATGGTCGGGTTCCTCGACGCAGGCGCCGAGGTCTTCGACTACGGCAATTCGCTGCGCAGCGAGGCTCAACTCGGCGGGTACGAGCGCGCTTTCGCCTACCCGGGATTCGTCCCCGCCTACATCCGGCCCTTGTTCTGCGAGGGCAAGGGACCCTTCCGCTGGGCCGCGCTGTCCGGCGACCCCGCCGACATCGCCAAGACCGACGCGGCCGTGCTGGAGCTCTTCGGCGAGGACGAACACCTGGCCCGGTGGCTGCGGCTCGCTGACAGGAAGGTTCCCTTCCACGGGCTTCCGGCCCGGATCTGCTGGCTCGGCTACGGCGAGCGCGCCCAGGCCGGCCTGCGGTTCAACGAGATGGTCGCTTCCGGGGAACTGGCCGCGCCGGTGGTCCTGGGCCGCGACCACCTCGACTGCGGATCGGTCGCCTCCCCCTATCGCGAGACCGAGGCGATGGCGGACTCCTCCGACGCGGTCGCCGATTGGCCGCTGCTCAACGCGCTGGTCAACACGGCATCCGGGGCGACCTGGGTGTCGCTGCACCACGGCGGAGGAGTCGGCATGGGTCGTTCTCTGCACGCGGGCCAGGTCACGGTCGCCGACGGCACCGAGCTCGCCGCGCGCAAGCTCGAGCGGGTGCTCACCAACGACCCGGGCATGGGCGTGATCCGGCACGTCGACGCCGGTTACGAACGCGCCGAGGAGGTCGCTGCGGAACGCGGCGTGCGGACCCCGCTGGTGGGTCGATGAGCGGGTTGGACGCCATCGCCGGGATCGGCGCGGATCGGAGGCGGGGCGGGTACTCGCGCCACGTCTTCGACGACGCCGAGCGACACCTGCGCGAATGGTTCGTCGAACAGGCCGAGAGCCGCGGTCTCGAGGTGGAGACCGACGCCAACACCAATCTCTGGGCCTGGTGGGGGAAACCAGGTGAGGACGCGGTCGTCACCGGCAGCCATCTCGACTCGGTGCCCGGCGGAGGTGCCTTTGACGGGCCACTCGGTGTGGTCTGCGCCCTGGAGGCAGTGGATCTGCTGCGCGAACGCGGTTTCCAGCCAAGCCGGCCGCTGGCCGTGGTGGTGTTCGCGGAGGAAGAAGGAGGCAGGTTCGGCGTCCCGTGCCTGGGCTCGCGGCTGATGACGGGAACCATCGACGCGGACCGCGCGCGCCGCCTGCGCGACACCGACGGAATCTCGCTAGCCGAAGCGATGGGCTCGTTCGGTGCGGACCCGGCGCGCATCGGCCGGGATGAAGGTGCCCTTCGACGCATCGGGCACTTCGTCGAACTGCACGTCGAGCAGGGCAAGGGCTTGGTCGACCTGAACCGCCCCGTCGCGGTCGCCGATTCGATCCTCGGTCACGGCAGGTGGCGGTTCCGGTTCCGGGGCCAGGGCAACCACGCGGGCGCGACCCTCATCGATGACCGAAAGGATCCCATGCTGCCGGCCGCCGAACTCGTCGTCGCCGCGCGCCGAGCAGCGGCTGCCACGGCGGACGGCCGCGCCACCGTGGGCAGGTTGGTGCCCAACCCGGGCGGAACCAACGTCATCGCCTCCGCCGTGGACCTCTACCTGGACGCTCGTGCGCCGCGCGGTGCCCGGGCGATGGTGGAGGACCTGGCCGAGCAGGCGATGGAGTTGGCTTCGCAGGAGGGATGTTCGGTGGAAGTCGTCGAGGAATCCTTCGGCGACACCGTCCACTTCGACGCGGCTCTCCGGGACCGGTTGTGCGAAGTCCTCGACGACGTTCCCTCCCTGCCCACCGGGGCGGGCCACGACGCGGGTGTGCTGGCTGCGGAGAAGCCGACGGCCATGTTGTTCGTGCGCAATCCGACGGGCATCAGCCACGCCCCGGAAGAACACGCGACCGTCGAGGACTGCGAGGAAGGTTCCCATGCCCTGGCCCGCGTCCTGACCGACCTGGCGGGGTGAGCGGATGTTCTGGTGCGAATGGGCTTGGTTGCCCGGAGGACCTCGTCAGGACGTGCTGTTCGAGGTGGACGGCGGGCGGATCACCTCCGTTCGGTCGGGGGAACCGCCCGGTGGTGCGCGCAGACTGCCCGGATTGGTGTTGCCGGGCCTGGCCAACGCGCACTCGCACGCCTTCCACCGGGCCCTGCGGGGCGACACGGGACGCGGCACGTTCTGGACCTGGCGGGAACAGATGTACCGGGTCGCGGCGAAACTCGATCCCGACAGCTACTACCAGCTCGCGCGCGGGGTCTACGCGGAGATGGTGCAGGCCGGGATCACCGGTGTTGGCGAGTTCCACTACGTGCACCACGCGCCCGGCGGCTCCCGCTACGAAGACCCGAACGCGATGGGTCACGCTCTTGCGCAAGCCGCTCGCGACGCCGGCATCCGGCTGACCATGCTGGACACCTGTTACCTGACAGGTGGTTTCGGCCGAGAACTGGACGACGTCCAGCGGCGGTTCTCCGACGGTGATGCCACCGGTTGGAAGGAGCGCGTGGGAACGTTCACTTCGGACGGTGTGCTCGTGGGTGCTGCGGTGCACTCGGTTCGGGCCGTGCCTGCCGAGGCGATCGAGGAGGTCGCCGGGTGGGCGAGTGACAGGAAGGTTCCCCTGCACCTGCACCTGTCGGAACAGCGCGCGGAGAACGACGCCTGCTTGGCCGCGCACGGACGAACCCCGTCGCAGCTGCTGGCGGAGCGAGGTGCCCTCGGGGACAACGTCACCGCCGTGCACGCCACTCATCTCGCGGCAGGCGACGTCGCGTTGCTGGGTGGCAGCGGAACCGGAGTGTGCTTGTGTCCCACCACCGAAGCGGACCTGGCGGATGGGATCGGTCCTGCCGGAGCGCTGGCGGTGGCGGGAAGCCCGTTGTCGCTGGGCAGCGACGGGCATTCGGTGATCGATGTCCTCGCCGAGAGCCAGGCGGTCGAGTCCTACCAGCGCTTGGCGACGGAGACCCGGGGCCATCACCGGCCGCAGGAGTTGCTCGCGATGGCCACGGCGCACGCCTCGATCGGCCACCCCGACGCCGGGCGGCTCGAGGTCGGCGCACGTGCGGACTTCGTGGCGATCGACCTCGACACCGCGCGTCTCGCCGGTGTCGCTCCGCACGCGGTGCCTGCCGTCGCCCGTGCAGACGACGTGCGCGAAGTGATCGTCGACGGTCGGAGCGTTGTCGTCGACGGGACCCACACCGCCATCGACACCGCCCGTGAACTGCGCGAATCCATCACGCGCCTGCGAACGTGAGGAAATAGGCAACGATGACAGCCACTGTTATCACTGGAATTGGTGAACTCACGACCAACGAGTCGGAACTCGGCACCTTCGGCGACGCGGCGCTGGTCTTCGAAGGTGACCGGATCGTCTGGGTGGGTCCGTCCGGCAACGCGCCGGACGCGGACGAGCACCTCGACGTCGAGGGCCGGGCCGTCCTGCCCGGATGGGTGGACAGCCACACCCACCTCGTCTTCGCAGGCGATCGGACCGCTGAGTTCGCCGACCGCATGGCCGGCCGCCCGTACCATGCAGGCGGCATCGCGGTCACCGTCAACGCGACCCGGCAGGCAACCGACGACGAACTGGCCCGCAACCTGCGTCGGCACGTCCGCGAGGCCGCCGCTCAAGGCACGACCTGCCTGGAAACCAAGACCGGCTACGGCTTGACCGTGGCCGACGAGCTGCGTGCGGCGAAGATCGCCGCCGATTACGTCGACGAGGTCACCTTCCTCGGCGCGCATCTCGTCCCCCCGGGCGCCGACGCGACGGACTACGTCGATCTGGTGTCGGGCGAGATGCTCGACGCTGTCGCCGACCACGTCGGCTGGTGCGACGTGTTCTGCGAGGAAGGTGCCTTCGACGCCGACCAGTCCCGCCGGGTGCTGACCGAGGCCCGTCGCCGCGGCCTAGGGCTGCGAGTGCACGGCAATCAGCTCGGCCCAGGGCCCGGGGTCGGACTGGCGGTCGAGTTGGATGCGGCCAGCGTCGACCACTGCACCCACCTGGAACGCTCCGACATCGACGCCCTCGGCGGGTCCGGCACCGTGGCGACCTTGCTGCCCGCGTGCGACCTGTCCACGCGCCAACCCCTGCCGGACGCGCGGGCCCTGCTGGACGCCGGCGCCACCGTTGCCCTCGCGAGCAATTGCAACCCCGGCTCCTCCTACACCTCATCGATGGCGTTCTGCGTGACCACTGCGGTCCTGCAGATGCGGATGAGCGTGGACGAGGCCGTGCGTGCCGCTACCTGGGGAGGTGCCCGAGCGTTGCGACGTGACTCCGGCGACGGTGCGGTGGGGGTGCTGCGTCCAGGCGCCCGCGCCGACTTCCAGGTGCTCGACGCCCCCAGCGCCACGTGGCTGGCCTATCGCCCAGGGGTTCCCCTCACCCACGCGGTGTGGCGCAAGGGCGACCGCGTGCGCTGACGCCACCAGGCGTGAGCGTGGGAACCTTCCTGTCAACACCGCCGCTGCTTCGTACACTGCGCTCATGACCTGCGGTTCGGGAAGAGCTCGGTGAGCGACGGAGAGCGGGGGCGTTCTGCGTTCGCCGAGGACGCCGAGCGCTACGACCGGTCCCGTCCGGGGTACCCGGCGGAGCTGTTCGACGTCCTGACCGCCGCGGTCGGTGAGGCCGCGCGAGTGCTCGAGATCGGCTGCGGCACCGGGCAGGCGAGCGTGCCGCTGGCTTCCCGCGGATTCGCGCTCACCGCTCTCGAGCTGAGCGAGGAGCTGGCGGCGTTGGCTCGGCGCAACCTGGGCGAATACCACTCGGCGCGCGTGGTCGTCCAGGCGTTCGAGGAGTGGCCGCTGCCGCCCGTCGGGTTCGACCTGGTCGTCGCCGCGACTTCGTTCGACCGGCTCGACCCCGAGCAGCGCATGACGAAGGTCGCCGACGCGCTGCGCCCGCGCGGTGCGCTCGCCGTCATCTCCACGCACCACATCGCTGGGGGCAGCGACTCGTTCTTCGCGCAGGCCGGGCAGTGCTACGAGTGCTTCGCCCCCACCGCGGCACCCAGGCGGTCTCTGCCCACCCCCGATGAGATCCCGAGGGAATCGGAGGAATTCCACCGCTCACGCCGCTTCAGCGCACCGGAGTTTCACCAGTACGAGTGGGAAGCGCAGTACACGAGCGTCCAGTACCTCGACCTGCTGAAGACGTACTCGGATCATCGGACGATGCCGGACTCGGTGCGCGAGCAGCTGCTGGACTGCATCGAAGGGCACATCGAGGATCACGGCGGCGTGGTCAGCAAGCGGTACCTCACGCAGCTGACCTTTGCTCAGCGCCTCGGTTGATGTCGACGGGTGGCACGGCTGCCTCGCTCGCGACAACCGTCCGCGGATGGTCACCGCAGAGCTTGACTTCCAGTTAACTCGAAGTTGGAGGCTCACCGGAGTCAACGGAGAGCGGAGTGATCGAGATGCGCGCGGTGCAGGTCGGCGAATTCGGAGGGCCCGAAGTGCTGACGTCGGTGGAAAAGCCCGACCCGACGCCGAAACCGGGACAGGTCCTGGTGCGGATGGCGGCCGTGGACGTGCTGTTCCTGGACACGAGGCTCCGGCAAGGCTGGGGTCGGCAGTACTTCGAGATGAACCCGCCCTACATCCCCGGAGACGGCGTGGCCGGAGAAGTGGTGGCGTTGGGTGAGAACGTCGATCCCGCATGGCTGGGCCGAACCGTCGTCGCCAGCACGCAGAACAGCGGAACCTACGCCGAACTGGTCGCCGTCGAGGAAACCGAGCTCGCCGCGATCCCCGACGGTGTGGACGAGCGGTCCGCCGTGGTGCTGCTGCACGACGCCACGACGGCCATGCTGCTCTGCGACCACGCAGCCGTGCGGCCTGGAGAACGGGTCCTCGTCACGGCCGCCGGCGGCGGAGCGGCGTCCATCATCATCCAGCTCGCCCAAACTGCTGGTGCTCAGGTCATCGGGGCCGCCAGGGGAGAGCAGAAGCTCGATCTGGTGCGCCGGCTGGGAGCCGAACCCGTCGACTACGGCGAAGCCGGTTGGGCTGAGAAGGTTCGCGCTCTGACCGGTGGCGTCGACGTCGTTTTCGACGGAGCCGGTGGTCGATACGGGCTGGAGGCGTTCCAGGCGGTCGACGACGGCGCGCGCATCATCACCTACGGAGCATCCGACTCGGACTTCGCGGAAATCGACGCCGACGAAGCGAAGCGGCGTGATGTGACCGTCGCGGGGCTGCTCGAAATCCAGTACACGTCGCGCCGCCAACGACTGCATCTGCTCAACAAGGCCTTGGCCGAAGCGTCCGCCGGGCACATCGCCCCCACCATCGGGAAGAGCTTCCCCTTGGCTCGAGCCGCCGACGCGCACGTCGCCATCGAGCAACGCGAGATCGTCGGGCGGGCCGTGCTGCTGGCCTGATCGGTTCCCGGCCGCGCCTCTCCGGGGTGCGCGGCCGGGGCCGGATCATTCGTCGTCGACGTCGTCGCGTGCGAGGAAGGTCGCCAAACGCTCAGTGGCGTCCTCGAAATCCGGGTTGAGGTCCACGAAGGCCCGCATCCGGTCAGCGACCCACGCCAAGGTGACCTCGTCGTCACCGCGACGCTCTTCAAGTTCCTCAATGCCGCGGTCGGTGAAATACACCGTTCCTCCTCAATGGTCCATCGCTCTTCAACGCGGTGCGGTCGGGAACAGCAGGGTACGAAACCGGTCTCCAGCACCGGAACCGAGCCCCGGTCGACATGAGCGGAAGGTTCCCATGCACACTCCGCCGCCCCCGCCCGAGCGCAAAGGAGCGGGCCGCCGGTTCCCGAAGGAACCGACGGCCCGCTCGCTCTGCTCGGAAGGTCAGGCGAAGGCGTTCTGCACGACCTCGGCCTGCTCGACCTCGTGGACCTTGGCCAGGCCGGTGGCCGGAGCGGCCATCGGACGGCGCGAGACCCGCTTGAGCTTGCCGACCAGCTCGGGGAACTGCTCGGTCAGGGCCAAGCCCAGGAACGGCCACGCACCCTGGTTGGCCGGCTCCTCCTGCGTCCAACGGACCGACTCGAGGTTCGGGTACCGCTCGAACAGGGCGCCCAGCTTGCGGTGCGGCAGCGGGTAGAGCTGCTCGAGCCGCGCAACCGCGGTGTCGGTGATGCCGTTCTTCTCCTGGTAGGCGGCCAGCTCGTAGTAGAGCTTGCCGGTGCACAGCACCAGCTTCTTGACCTGCGACGGATCCGGCTGCGCCGGGTCGTCGATCACCGAGGTGAACTTGCCCTCCGTGAAGTCCTCGACCGGGCTGGTCGCGGCCTTCAGGCGCAGCATCGACTTCGGCGTGAACACCACCAGCGGGCGGTGGATCCCGTCGAGGGCGTGCCGACGCAGCAGGTGGAAGTAGTTCGCGGGGGTCGACGGCATGGCGACCGTCATCGAACCCTCGGCGCACAGCTGCAGCCACCGCTCGATGCGGCCCGAGCTGTGGTCGGGGCCCTGCCCCTCCTGGCCGTGCGGCAGCAGCATCACGACGTCCGAGCGCTGCCCCCACTTGGCCTCACCGGACGAGATGAACTCGTCGATGATCGGCTGGGCGCCGTTGAAGAAGTCACCGAACTGCGCCTCCCACAGCACCAGCGACTCGGGGTTGCCCACCGAGTAGCCGTACTCGAAGCCCAGCGCGGCGAACTCCGACAGCGCCGAGTCGTAGACCAGGAACTTGCCCTGGTCGCCCGAGAGGTTCTGCAGCGGCGTGTACTCGGAGTCGTTCTTGCGGTCGATGAGCACCGAGTGGCGCTGACCGAACGTGCCGCGGCGGCTGTCCTGACCGGTCAGGCGGACCTGGCGGCCCTCCATCACCAGCGAACCGAACGCGAGCAGCTCGCCGAAGGCCCAGTCGATGCCGCCCTCGCGGCCCATCTTGGCGCGACGCTCGAGCACGGGCTTCACGCGCGGGTGCGGGGAGAAGCCGTCCGGCAGGTTGATCTGAGCCTCGGAGATGCGCTCCAGCGACTCCGGCGAGATCGCGGTGGACAGGCCGCGCGGGACCTGCTGCTCGGCCTCCACCGACGGGCTCGGTGCCGGCGGGTGCTTCTCCAGCTCGCGGACCTCGTTGAACACGTGCTCCAGCTGCGCGGCGTAGTCCTTGAGGGCCTTCTCCGCCTCGTCCACGGTGATGTCACCGCGGCCGATCAGCGACTCGGTGTAGACCTTGCGGACGCTGCGCATCTTGTCGATCGCGTCGTACATCTTCGGCTGCGTCATCGACGGGTCGTCGCCCTCGTTGTGCCCGCGACGGCGGTAGCAGACCATGTCGATCACGACGTCCTTGCCGAACGTCTGGCGGTACTCCACGGCCAGCCGCGCGACCCACACGCACGCCTCGGGATCGTCGCCGTTGACGTGGAACACCGGCGCGCCGATCATCTTCGCGACGTCGGTGCAGTACTTGCTGGAACGCGAGTGCTCCGGAGCAGTGGTGTAGCCGACCTGGTTGTTGACGATCACGTGGACCGTGCCACCGGTGCGGTAACCGCGCAGCAGCGACAGGTTCAGTGTCTCGGCGACCACGCCCTGACCGGCGAACGCGGCGTCACCGTGCATCAGCACCGGCAGCACCGTGAAGCCCTCCTGGCCCTTGTCCAGGATGTCCTGCTTGGCGCGGACGATGCCTTCCAGCACCGGGTCCACGGCCTCCAGGTGGGACGGGTTCGAGGTCAGCGACACCTTGGTCTCGCCGTCGCCGAACATCCGGAAGTACTTGCCCTCGGCGCCCAGGTGGTACTTCACGTCACCGGAACCGTGGGCCTGACCCGGGTCGAGGTTGCCCTCGAACTCGCGGAAGATCTGCGAGATCGGCTTGCCGACGATGTTGGCCAGCACGTTGAGCCGGCCGCGGTGCGGCATGCCGACGACGACCTCGTCGAGCTCGTTGGCCGCGGAGTTGTCCAGCACCGCGTCCAGCAGCGGAACCACGGTCTCCGCGCCTTCCAGCGAGAACCGCTTCTGCCCGACGTACTTGGTCTGCAGGAACGTCTCGAAGGCCTCGGCCGCGTTGAGCTTCGACAGGATGTACTTCTGCTCGGTCGAATCCGGCTTGGTGTGCGGCTTCTCGACCCGCTGCTGCAGCCATTCGCGCTCGTCGGGCTCGAGGATGTGCATGTACTCCACGCCGACGGTGCGGCAGTAGGAGTCGCGCAGCACGCCGAGCACGTCGCGCAGCTTCATCTTCTCGCGACCGGCGAAACCGCCCACGGCGAACTCGCGGTCCAGGTCCCACAGCGTGAGGCTGTGCGACAGGACGTCGAGGTCCTCGTGCCGGCGCTGCCGGTAGTTCAGCGGGTCGATGTCGGCCATCAGGTGGCCGCGGGTGCGGTAGGCGTCGATCAGCTCGAGCACGCGGGCGGTCTTGTCCACCGCGCCCTCGGGGATGTCCTGGGTCCAGCGCACCGGCTCGTACGGGATGCGCAGCGAGGCGAAGATGTCGTCGAAGAAGCCGTCCTCGCCCAGCAGCAGCTGGTGCACGCGACGCAGGAAGTCGCCGGACTCCGCTCCCTGGATGACGCGGTGGTCGTAGGTGGACGTCAGCGTCACGATCTTGCTGATGCCCATGTCGACCAGCGTCTTCTCGCTGGCGCCCTGGAACTCCGCAGGGTAGTCCATCGCGCCGACACCGATGATCGCGCTCTGGCCCTTGGTCAGCCGCGGCACCGAGTGATTGGTGCCCGACGGACCCGGGTTGGTCAGCGAGATGGTGGTTCCGGCGAAGTCGTCCGCGGTCAGCGCGTTGCTGCGCGCCTTGCGGATGATGTCCTCGTAGGCCTGCCAGAACTGCTGGAACGTCATGTCCTCGCAGCCCTTGATGGAGGCGACCACCAGGTTGCGTGAACCGTCCTTGCCCGGCATGTCGATCGCCAGGCCGAGGTTGATGTGCTCCGGAGCGACCGACGCCGGCTTGCCCTTGGCGTCCTCGCCGTAGTGGCTGTTCATGTTCGGGAAGTCCTTGACCGCCCTGACCAGCGCGTAGCCGATCAGGTGCGTGAAGGAGATCTTCCCGCCCTTGTTCCGCTTGAGGTGGTTGTTGATGACGATGCGGTTGTCGAACAGCAGCTTCGCGGGCACCGCGCGCACGCTGGTCGCGGTGGGGACCGTGAGCGACTGGTCCATGTTCTTGGCGATCGCAGCCGCAGCGCCGCGCAGGGTCTTGACGTCACCCTCCGCCTGGGGCTGCTTGACCGGAGCGGCCTTGGCAGCCTGCTGCGGAGAGGGTTTCGGGGCGGCAGCGGGCTTCGCGGCAGGCGCCGCGGGCGCGGGAGACGCGGCAGCAGCTGGTGCCTGGCCGTTGGTCTCGCCGGTGCGCGTCGCGGTGGCCGTCGTGCCTGGGGGCGCCGCAGTGCCGGCCGCCGCAGCGGTAGCGGTGTTCTCGTTTGTAGCCTGACCCGACTTGTAGTCGGCGAAGAATTCGTGCCACGCCGAGTCTACGGAAGTGGGATCTTGGAGGAACCGCTCATACATCTCCTCGATCAACCACTCATTGGGGCCGAACTGTGACGCGGGGCTGCTGGACACGGCTGGCGTTCGCCTCGATCCATATGCTCGTGATTTACAGACACACTCGGGTACCAGGCTAGCCGCCCGATTCGCGAGGTTGACACACAGGACGGCCGTTCGGCCGACCGATTCCGCGCACGGAATCGATCAGGATCGCCCGGCCAGCGGTGATGGGCCCCCGTTCGGGCCATGCGATCGATCATCAACCGCCCCTGACGTGCGTGGTTCGCTGATCAGCGCTGCTTGGCACTAGTCCATACGGGTTGTCGTACCTGTTCATTATGGCGTTTCACCGACACGGTGTGTTCCCACCTGGTAACCGATTAGGCCCGCATCGCGGGATCGACCCCGGTTGCTCGGCCAGACGGTCGGATTTGTCCGCCTCCTGACTTCGGAGCGTGTCCGCATGCTCTCAGTCCGTGCGCACGAGCCGCGGATGTGGCGATCGTGACAGAAAGGTTCCCTTCCTCACATCTCGCTGCGATCTCCCGATGAGAACGGCGAGAGGTTCGCGACGCCTCGCAGGCGACGCGAACAAGGGAACCTTCCTCACGCGATGTTGCTCGTCTCCGCGGACGCCTCGTCCTCTTCGGCGCCGTGCGCGTCGGCGGCGCGCCAGAGCCTGGCGTAGTGACCGCCTCGAGCCAGCAGCTCCTCGTGACACCCCTGCTCGACGATCCGCCCGCCATCGACCACCACGATCCGATCGGCTCGTGCTGCGGTCCCCAATCGGTGCGCCACGACGAAGGTCGTTCGCTGCGCGGCAAGTCGATCGCTGGCTGCCATCACCATCGACTCGGTCGCTGGATCCAGCGCGGCCGTCGCCTCGTCCAGCAGCAGCACGTCCGGGTCCACCAGTTGCGCACGCGCCAGGGCGACCAGCTGCCGCTGGCCAGCCGAGAGGGCGCGACCGCGCTCACCGACCTCCTGCCGGAACCCGTGCGGCAGCATCGAGATCCCCGGGAGTGCACCCACCGCGCGGGCAGCGCCCTCGACCTCCGCCGGTCCCGCATCGGGGCGCGCGTAGGTGATGTTGCCGGCGACGTCCCCGGTGAACAGGTGCCCCTCCTGCGGCACGACAGCCAGGCGCTGGTGGAAGGCGCCCAACTCGTAGCCCCGCACATCGACCCCATCGATCAGAACCGCGCCTTCGGCGACGTCGTAGAAGCGTGCGATCAGCTTGATCAGGGTCGACTTTCCCGCACCGGTCGCGCCCACCAGCGCCACGGTCTCGCCGGGCCGGACCCGGAGGTTCACGTCCTCCAGCGCGTACTGCTCGGTTCCGGGATAGCGGAAGGAAACCGCCCGCAGCTCCACCTCGCCGTGAAACCGCTCGGGCGCTTCCACCGGATCGGCAGCGGCGGGCACCGACGTCGGCGTGCGCAACAGCTCACCGATGCGCCGCAACCCGACCTTGGCCTGCTGGTAGCTGTCGAAAACCCCGGACAACTGCTGGACCGGTGAGAAGAACAAGCTCAGGTACAGCAGGAAGGCGACCAGCACCCCGGCCGTCAGCTCGCCGGAAGCGACCCGCGCTGCACCCACCCCCAACACGGCCGCCTGCGCGATCTCCGACAGCAGCGCCACGAACGGGAAGTAGGTGGCGATGTAGCGCTGAGCGCGCAGGCGTGAACGGCGGTACGCGTCGCTGCGCTGCGCGAACACCTTCGCCGCGTGCCCCTCGCGGCGGTGCGCCTGAGCGACCCGCATGCCGGAGACGTTCTCCTGGAGATCGGCGTTGACGGTGCTGACCCTCTCCCGCGCCTCGGCGTAGGCGGTGGAGGACACCTTGCGGAAGATGACCGTGGCGACCACCAGGACCGGAAGCACCGCCATCGCCACCAGGGCCAGCGACGGGTCGGTGAACAGCAGCGCCCCCGCGATGCCCAGCAACGTCAGCACGCTGACCACGAACGTCGCCAAGCCCGTCTGCAGGAACGTTGACAGCGCGTCGACATCGGTGGTCATGCGGGTCATGATGCGGCCCGCCAGCTCCCGCTCGTAGAAGTCGAGTCCCAGTCGCTGCAGGTGCGCGAAGCTGCGCAAGCGGAGCACGTAGAGCAGGGTTTCGCCGGTCCGGGCCGTGATCACGGTTTGCAGCTTGATCACCAGCCAGCCACCGCCCACCAGCAGCGCGGCGAGGCCCGTGGCCAACCACAACGCGTTCAAGTGCCCGGTTCCGACACCGCTGTCGATGCCGTGCCGCACCAGCGACGGCAACAGCACCGAGGTCAGCGCATCACCGGCCACCAGGGCGATCGTCAGCGCGAGTCCCCATCGGATCGGCCGCAGCAGCCGCGCCAACCGGAACTGCGGGTCCGGGGCCGTGGGATCGGTTTCTCCCACCGACGGCGCATCCCGGGTCGGCGGCAGGTTGCGGATCCCCTCGATCAGCTCAGCCGTCGGGGGAACCGACGTGGTGCTCATGCCATGACGGCCCGGCATGGACGCAGCAACGCCCGAATCCGACGGTTCGGACGACTGATCGTGCGGCCACAGCTCAGGGGTGATCCCGACAGAGGACGTCTCCACGGGATCGTCGCGTCGATCGTCGATCGCCTGCCCCGGACCGGACAGCAGCGAGCGGAACAACTCGCATCGCTCTCGCAGCTCGACCTCGGTCCCCACGTCGACGACGCGGCCCTCGTCGAGCACCGCGATCCGATCGGCCAGCGCCAGCGTCGAGCGGCGGTGCGCGATGAGCAACGTAGTGCGCTGCGCGGTCACCGAACGCAGCGTGTCGTGGATGGCGGCCTCCGTCGCCGGATCGACCGCCGACGTCGCGTCGTCGAGCACCAGAACCCTCGGGTCCGACAGCAAAGCCCTGGCCAAGGCGACGCGTTGGCGCTGACCACCGGAAAGCGTCAGGCCGCGTTCCCCGACGGTCGTGTCGTACCCGTCGGGGAGGCCGGTGATGAACTCGTGCGCCTCGGCGCCCTTGGCTGCGGCGATCACGTCCTCGTCGCTGGCGCCGGAACGCCCGTAGGCGATGTTGCCGCGAATGGTGTCCGAGAACAGGAACGCTTCCTCGAAGACGACCCCCACCGCGCTGCGCAGCGAACCCAGCCGCAGATCGCGGATGTCGAAGGTCTCCCCGGTGTCGGCGGAGCGGATCGCGATCCGGCCCGAGTGCGCGTCGTAGAAGCGGGGCAGCAGCAGCGACACCGTGGACTTGCCCGAGCCTGCCGGGCCCACCAGAGCGACCGTCTCGCCCGGGTGCACGTGCAGATCGGCTTCCCGCAAGACCGGTTGGTCGCGGGTGTACCCGAAACCGACCCCGTCCAGACGGACCTCCAACGGGCCTTCTGGCAGCGAGCGGGCATCGGGCTTTTCCACGACCTCCGGCTGGGAGTCGGTGAGTTCGTGGATGCGCTCGACCCCGGCCCGCGCCAGCTGGGCTTGGATCATCACGCTGGAGAGCATTCGAGCCGGTCCGGACAGCATCGCCACGTAGCCGGCGAATGCGACGAAGGTTCCCAAGCTCACCTGGCCCTGGAACACCAGCCAGCCGCCCAGGCCCAGCACACCCACCTGGCCGGCCGCGGGCAGCGTCGCCAGGCTCGCAGCGGGCAGGGACGTCATCCGCGCGGCGCGCAGCCGCTCCGCGAACAGCCTCCGCGCCCGGGATTCCAGTCGGCCGACCTCGCGCTCCTCCTGGCCGAAGCCCTTCACCACCCGCACGCCGGTGACGGTTTCCTCGACGTGCTGAGCGATGTCGGCTGCGCGTTGCTGAGCCGACCAGGTGGCGGGGAACAACCTCTTCTTGCTGCGTGCCGTGACCACGGCGATCAACGGCGACACGATCAGCGCCACGAGGGTGAGCAGCGGCGAGAGGAACAGCATCGCTGTGATCGCGAAAACCGCCAGCACGGCCGTTCCGGCAGCCAGCGGCAGCATGGACAGCAACGAGTGCACGAGCTGCAGGTCGCTGATCGAACGAGACACGACCTGCCCGGTGCGCAGGGCGTCCTGCTTGCCGCCGTCGAGGCGTTGCATCGCGGCGAAGACGGCCCGTCGCAGGTCGTGCTGCACGTTGAGGGCCAGTTGCCCGGCGCTGTAGCGGCGGACGAAAGCCGCACCGAACCGGAAGGCGCCCAGAACCAGCAGCAGGACCACGATCCACCACAGCCGCTCCGTGCTGCGCGCCACGGCGTCGTCGACCGCGAGCTTGGTCAGCAGCGGAACCAGCGCCTCCAACCCCACCGCGGTCACGGAGGCGCCCAGGGCCAACACCAGTGCGACCGGGTGACGCCGACATGCGGCGAAGAGGCGACGGATCCAGCCGCCGGAGGAACGGCGGGGATTCTCGGAGTCGCTCACCCCGCCAGGTTAGGCCGCGGCACCGACGCCGCAGCACCGCCAATGCTGCGGTGTGACCGGCGCCAAGGGGTGAGGAAGGGAACCTTCCTGTCATTTCGCCGCCGGTCTGCCCGGTCTGGCAGAAAGGTTCCCCTGCTCACTTCACGCCACGTCGCGCCGCGTCCCCACGAACCAGCCACCGGCCACGAACACCGCGGTGTAGCCGAGGAACGTCAGCAGGCTCGCCCACCACGGGTGACCGTAGGTGCCGCCGAAGAACAGGTGCAGGAGTTCGAAGGCCATGCGCGGTGTGTTCGGTTCGTCCGCCCCCGCGACTGCGGAGACGAACAGCGGAACGGCCAGGTTGGACACGATGCCGTTGCCCGCGGCGCCGGGCAGGTAGGGGCCGAGGCTCGACACCGCGGTGCCGGCCAAGCTGATCGACAGGATGAACTCGACGACGAACTTGTAGACCAGCGGCAGGATGACGACCAGCACGGAGTTGGCGATCAGCGCGCCGAACCCGACCCCGAGCAGCGTCCACAACAACATCGACAGCACACCCGCGCCGCCGACGCTGAGCCAGCTGCCGAATCCGCCGAAGTTGGCCACGTCCTGACCGGTGCCGAGCAGCGCTCCGAGACTCGCGAACAGGACGTTCGCCAACCCGTAGATGACCCCGCCGCCCGCGTAGACGATCAACTTCGCCCACAGCACGCCGCTGCGCGGGTTGGCGGTCAGGTAGGTCGTGGTGATGGTCTTGGCTCGGAACTCGCCTGCGAAGGCCATGGCTCCGAACAGCAGCGCGAAGATCGTTCCGAAGTTCGTCGACAGCGCCACCGCCAGCAGACCCAGCGGCAGCGAAGCGCTGAGCTCCTCGACCATGTCGATGATTCCGCCGAACGCGGTGCCCAACCAGCCTGCGCCGAATCCCAGCACCACCACGGGGATCAGCAGGGCCCACCACAGGCTCGTGGTGAAGATCTTCCGGTACTCGGCCTTGATCAGTCCGATCATCACACGCCCCCACCATCGCCCGGCCGTGCCCACGTCTCCGGCGTCGGCGGAGCGTGTTGCGCCAGCCCGGCGAACTGGCCGTGGGTGAGCTGGAAGAACAACTGCTCCAAGTCGATGCGCTCGTCCTGCATCGCGTAGAGCGCGACGCCGGCCTGCAGCGCCAGGTCTGCGACGGTGCGGGAGTCGGCGCCGAGCACGGCGAGCCGTCCGTCGGGGAGGTATTCGACGCCGTAACCGGCTTCTTGGGCCTTGTTGACCAGCGCTTCCGGGGAATCGGCCTGTACCAGCGCGCGTGATTGCTGTGCGGCGCGGAGTTCGTCGACGTGCCCCTCGTAGACGCACCGGCCCTGGCTGATGATGACCAGCCGATCCGCGGTGTGCTCGATCTCCCGCAGGAAATGACTGGACATCAGCACGGTCCGGCCGCCCGCGGCGAAGGCGTGCAGAAAGCCTCGCAGCCACGCGATGCCCTCCGGGTCGAGCCCGTTGGCCGGTTCGTCGAGGATCAGGATCTGCGGATCGCCCAGCAGTGCGGTGGCCAGCGCCAGACGTTGCCGCATGCCCAGTGAGAACCCGCCGGCCTTGCGGTCCGCGGCTGCGGCGAGCCCGACGAGTTCCAACGCGCGGTCGACCTGGCCGTCGGGGACGTCCATGGCAGCCGAGTAGCAGAGCAGGTGGTGGCGCGCGGTGCGGCTGGGGTGGAATCCGTGCGCGTCGAGAACGGCGCCGACCACCCCACCCGGTTTCGGGAGCCGGCTGAACGGCAGGCCGTTGATGGTGGCGGTGCCCGAGGTGGGGGTGACCAGGCCGAGGATCATGCGCAGCGCGGTGGTCTTTCCCGCCCCGTTGGGGCCCAGGAAGCCGGTGACGGCACCGGGTTGCACCGTGAAGCTGAGGTCCTGCACCGCGTGCACGGGACCGAATCTCTTGTTCAGCCCCTGCACGTGGATGCGGCCGCTGCCGTCGTGCACACGCCCTCCCACGTCCGGTCACCCGTCAGTGTGCCAACCCTGATGGCCCCCATCCTGCCGGACAGGTGGACCCGTGAAGGTGCGGCGTCGTGGCCGGTGCTGACCGCAGGGACCGGACGTGGGCGAGATCGGCAGGTCAGGCGCGTTCGACGACCGCTGCGCGGTAGATCTTGCCGTGCTCGGCTTCTTGCTGCTCGACCAGCGGCGGCGGGCTCGCGGAAACGGTCGTGAGGTCGGGGCGGATAAACTCGTCGGTGTCCCAGTCGGACGGTCCGGGCCCGGTGGCGGACACGATCGGCTCGCTGATCACCGCGACGGGTTCGGGGGTGTGCGGAGGGTGGGGGCGCGTCTGGCGGCGGAGTCTGCTCCGGCGTTCCGGCGAGCCGGATCGTTCGGTGATCAACTGGTGGTGCGCCGCCTGCCACACCTTGCAGGGCCAGGGTCGACGGCGCAGCGTGCCCCGGCAGGACGGGCAACGTCCGTCGGAGTCCGGTTCGTGGTCGTCTAACAGCGTTTTGAGGGCTTCGGTAAAGCGATACAGCTCGGACCGGGCAATCGGTAGCAGCACTTCGGGAGCGTCTTCGTCCACTGCTCGGTCCAGGGCGTCGAGCCGGTCTAGAACAGCCTTGCGCAGTGCCGTGTCCGTCACGTTTATCTCCCACCCGTCAGCGCGTTTTCCTGCGTCGGAGTTTCCGGCGGACGGCAGCAGATGATCAGTCACCCGCCGTTACCCCGATGGGTGACATCGGCATCGTGAGTTCACGCCTGCACGGCCACTCGACCAGACTCACCCCATCGAGTGGTTATCGATTCGGCTGGAAATTGGCGGCGAAGCTCTCGCTCACGTCGTCGGCAAACCGGCGATCTTGGCCTACACTGAGAGTGGCGGCCTGCTCCCGGTGACCCCCAGGCTGGTTGAGCGGGCCGCCCCTATTCGGCGTTGGGAGCGCCTTTTCCCATTCTCGGGCATGTCGAGTCCATTCGCATTCCCGCGGAAGTGGGGAATCAACCAATTCGAATTCGAACTCGGTGCACATTCCCGAGCGGGCGCTGCGGCCTTCGTGCGCAGGGGAACCTTCCTGTCACCGGGAGAAACCGGGCTGCGAGGAAGGGAGCGTTCCTCGCAGCCCGTGGCGCGAACAGTCCGGGGGCGACTCAGCCCAGGACGTCGCTCAGCGGCAGGCTCGTGCGACCGTGCGCCTCGGCCACGGCCCGGTTGACCAGGTTCCCGTCGTGGGTGTTGAGACCGTCGGCCAGAGCCGCATCCGCGCGGCAGGCGCGCTGCCAGCCGGCCTCGGCGATGCGCAGCACGTAGGGGAGGGTCACGTTGGTCAACGCGTGCGTGGAAGTGGTGGGCACCGCGCCGGGCATGTTCGCCACGCAGTAGAAGACCGAGTCGTGGACCTGATAGGTGGGCTCGTCGTGCGTGGTCGGACGGGAATCGGCGAAGCACCCGCCCTGGTCGATGGCGATGTCGACCAGCACGCTGCCCGCCTTCATCTCCGAGACCAGGTGGTTGGACACGAGCTTGGGGGCCTTCGCCCCAGCGATCAGCACGGCGCCGATCACCAGGTCCGCCGAGCGGACGGCCTGCTCGACCGCGTAGCGGTTCGACGCCACCGTGCGGATCTGGCCGTGGAAGTCGCGGTCGATCTCGCGCAGCTTGTCGACGTTGGTGTCCAGCAGCTCCACATCAGCACCCATTCCCAGGGCCACGCGAGCCGCGTTGAGGCCGGCGACGCCGCCGCCGATCACCACCACGCGCGCCGGGTGAACTCCCGGAACTCCGCCGGGCAGCACGCCGCGACCACCACTGGGCCGCATCAGCGAATGCGCACCCACCAGTGGCGCCAGTCGCCCGGCGACCTCGCTCATGGGGGCCAGCAGCGGCAGCCCGCCGCCCTCGGTCTGGACGGTCTCGTAGGCGATGCCGGTGATGCCCGAGGCCAGCATCGCGTCGGTCAGTTCAGCCGAGGCGGCCAGGTGCAGGTAGGTGAACAGCACCTGGTCCCGACGCAGCCGCGGGTACTCCTCCGCGATCGGCTCCTTGACCTTCAGCACCAGGTCGCCTTCGGCCCACACGTCGTCGGCGGCGGTCAGCACCTTCGCGCCTGAAGCGAGGAAGTCCTCGTCCGGAATGGACGAGCCCGCACCCGCACCTGCCTCGACGAACACGTCGTGACCGCGGGCGGTCAACTCGTGCACACCGGCCGGGGTGATCGCGACCCGGTACTCGTTGTTCTTGATCTCGCGAGGCACTGCGATCTTCACCGTGGGGTCCTTTCGTCGTGTGAAACAACGATCGGACGACGTGACGTGCAGCGCATCATTTCCACAGCATGAGATGAGGCGGGGGTGTTTGTTCTGCCAGCACAACGTCGGTGCGTGTGGGCGGGGTGGGGCTGGGGTGGCAGATCGGTTCCCATGCTCGCGACCCGCGACGATCGCCCGCGGGCTCAACCGTGCTGCGCCCACCTCTCGGTCAGCAGCTGCACCAGCAAGGCCGACCGGACGTCGGGGTCGTCGAGGTCGACGTCGACAAGCTGACCGATCCGCTTCATCCGGTACCGGAAGGTGTTGGGGTGGACCTGGAGCTCGCGGCCGGCTTGGCGGGGGTCGCCGGGGTACCGCAGCCATGCGTGCAAGGTCGCCTGGTACTCGGTGCCCTGCGCGCGATCGTGGTCGCGCAGCACCGTCAGCGGGCCCAGCGCGGCGGCGCCCGCATCAGCGGCGGCCCCCGCCATCCGGCTGAGGACCAGCAGGTGCCACAGGTCCTCGTAGATCGCGACAGGTTGCCGCACCAACCCCGTGCGCAGCAGGCCGATCAGCTCATCGGCCTGCGCTCGGGACCGCGGCACATCGGTGACCGGCACGGAGGTTCCCACCGCCACGAGCGGGCGAGGGGAGAGGTCGTGCGAGGTCAACGCGTGCCGCAACTCCGGCCAGCCGCCGCCGCGCGCCCTGTCGGGGACCAGCGCGTAGAGCCGGGTGCCGACCTCCGTGACCAGCGGCCGCCGCCCGATCCCGCGCGTGATCCACTCCCACATCGCCAAACGCTGCCCCTCCGCCGGCTCCTCCGAGGCGGGCATCTCGATCGCGATCACGCGGTGCGCCTCGTTGGGGACCGCCAGTTCGTTCGCCGCAGAACGCCATCCGTCGCTGCCGTCCAGCACCAACCGCACCTGCTCGGCCGATCGTCGCCGTTGCACGTCGGCGACCGCCCGCCAGCGCAGCAGCTGCAGCGCCACCAGCGGAGCGGTGTCGGCGAACGCGGTCGCGCGTTCCTCGGAGACGGGGCCGGGCACCACCGCCCACATCGAGCCCAGCAGCTCACCGCCCATGCGGATCGGCATCACCAGGCGCGGCAGCGTCCCGTCCTGCTGGGCTGGCACGAAGATCGCCGAACTGCCCTTGGTGAGCTGCCGGAACGTGCCGCGGGCGCGGAACTTCGCGAGCACGTCGTCCGGTTGCTTGCGGCCCATGATCGTGGAGATCCGCGCCGGATCGGTCAGGTCCTGGCGGGCCGAGTAGGCCAGCACCTGCGAATGGGCGTCCTCGACTGTCACCGGCGCGTCCACGACGTCGGCGACCGCGTCGGCGAGCCGGAACAGGTCGGCGACACCGCCCCCGCTCTCCTCCGCCTGCCTGATCCCGCCCGCCAAGGCCGCCCGGATCAACCACACCAGCTGCGCCCAAGCTGTGCCGGAGCGAACCTCCACCAGTGCGACATCGGCCGCGCGCACGGCCTCCACAACAGCGGTCTGCGCCGACACTGGCGGCTTGAGCAGCACCGCGGCCGCCCCCTGCTCGCCGCAGTCGCGCACCAACCGCATCGCTTGCTCGACGTCGTTGACGCCCACCCCCAGCACGAGGTCACCGCTCGCAGAGGTCGTGGGTTGATCCGGTTCGGCGATGACCACGTCGCCGGCGACCGTGTTGGGTTCCGGGCTGAACACCGTGCGCAACAGGGCCGGGCCCACCCGCTCCACCAGCGCCCGGATGTCGAGCATCGAAGGGGCCTCCTCGAGGCAAGGACGTGCCGGCAGAGATCACATGTGCATTGACAGTCTCGCTGGCCCGTTTATCGTTGCTGAGCAAATCGACAATCGCATACCGGCCATCGACCCCGTGCGGGAGAGACTCTGCCAGCAGTGCAGGGCGCCGAAGGAGCAACACTCCCCAGCAAACTCTCAGGCACCCATGACCGCTCGGGCGAGGCGACTCTGGAAAGTGCTCGTCGGCGTCGACGGGCCACCCACGGTGCAAGCCGCTCCCGCGGCGAAGCTCTCAGGTTCCGCAACAGAGGGGGAGGCCCAGCCGAAACCGGGGCGCAACGGCCCCTCGAACAGCTACGGAGCCTCCCTCATGTCGCTGCCCGCGAACCTGTCCTACACCGAAGAGCACGAGTGGATCGAGGACCGGGGCGAGATCGTTCGCATCGGCATCACCGAGCACGCCGCCAGCGCCCTCGGTGACATCGTCTTCGTGCAGCTGCCCGATACCGGCGACAAGATCGAATCCGGCCAGGCCTGCGGTGAGCTGGAGTCCACCAAGTCCGTCAGCGACCTGTTCGCGCCGGTCACCGGCGAGGTCGTGACCATCAACGAGTCCGCTGTGGACGACCCCGCCGTGGTCAACTCCGACCCCTACGGCGAAGGCTGGCTGATCGAGGTGCGGGTCAGCGAGACCGGTGCGACCCTCACGGCCCAGCAATACGCCGACTTGATCAACGAGTAGCCCGGGGGTCCCGGAACGAGGCGAGGCGATCAATGACGATCGGTGTCTTCGACCTGTTCTCGGTGGGGATCGGCCCGTCCAGCTCGCACACAGTGGGACCGATGCGCGCAGCGCAGCGGTTCACCGCAAGGCTGCGCGAGAACGGGTCGATCTTCAAGGTCAACAGGGTCAAAGCGGAGTTGTTCGGTTCTCTTGGCGCGACCGGTCATGGTCACGGCAGCCCGAACGCGGTCCTTCTCGGATTGGAAGGGCATCGCCCGGAGTCGGTGGACCCGGTGGCCGGCGCGCAGCGGGTCGGCGAGATCGAGGGGAGTGGTCTGCTGCGTCTCGGCGGTGACCACGTGCTGCCCTTCGACGGTGCGCGAGACCTGGTGCTGCACCGGCGCAAGTCGCTGCCGGAGCATCCCAACGGTCTGCGGTTCACCGCCACCGGCAACGACGGCGGCGAGCTGGATTCGGCCGTTTACTACTCGGTGGGCGGCGGTTTCGTCGTCGATGAGGGCGCGGTCGGCGCGGACCGTGTCAAAGCAGATGAGACAACGGTTCCCATGCCCTTCAACACGGGGGCGGAGCTGTTGCTGCGTTGCGAGGACGCGGACCTGCCGATCAGCGGCGTGATGCTGGCCAACGAGCTGTCGTGGCGCGAGGAATCCGCGGTGCGGGCAGGCCTGCTGGACATCTGGCGGGTGATGCGGGAATGCGTCGACAACGGATGCGGCAACACCGGTGAGCTGCCCGGCGGTCTGAAGGTGCGGCGGCGTGCGGCGGAGTTGGCCGCGGCGCTGACCGACCAGGACGACCCGATGGAATGGGTCACCCTGTTCGCGCTGGCGGTCAACGAGGAGAACGCGGCAGGTGGGCGCGTGGTGACCGCCCCGACCAACGGGGCGGCGGGAATCGTGCCCGCGGTGCTGCACTACTACGCGCGGTTCGTTCCCGGAGCCGACGAGGACGGCGTGGTGCGCTTCATGCTCACCGCCGGGGCGATCGGCGTTCTGTTCAAGGAGAACGCGTCCATCTCCGGAGCCGAGGTGGGCTGCCAAGGCGAAGTCGGCTCGGCGTGCTCGATGGCCGCAGCGGGTCTGGCCGAGGTTCTCGGCGGCACGCCGAGCCAGGTGGAGAACGCCGCGGAGATCGCGATGGAGCACAACCTGGGGCTCACCTGCGATCCGATCGGTGGGCTGGTGCAGATCCCGTGCATCGAGCGCAACGCGGTGGCGTCGGTCAAGGCGATCACCGCTGCCCGGATGGCGCTCCGCGGCAACGGCACGCACTTCGTGTCCCTGGACAAGGTCATGAAGACGATGCGGGAGACCGGCCGCGACATGAAGGTCAAGTACAAGGAGACCGCGCGCGGCGGCTTGGCCGTCAACGTCATCGAGTGCTGAGGAGGCCCGGGGCGAGGATGGGAACCTTCCTGTCAACGCCCCGGGCCTCTTCACCGTCGTGACCTGCGCAGTTCAACTTCTTCGACGTCATCGGCGGAACCATTGCGGCCAATTCAGTTGTGCACAACTGAATAGTGCGCTACCGTTCATGCCGTGACGACGGAATCGGGATCGACGCTGGACCGGCTGCTCTGCTTCGCGCTGCACAGCGCGTCGCGGGCATTCACCAACCTCTACCGGCCGTTCCTCGATGAGATCGGCCTGACCTACCCGCAATACCTGGTGATGTTGGTGCTGTGGGAGCGCGAGTCGCTGACGGTCAAGGAACTGGGCGGGCTGCTCCGGCTCGATTCGGGAACGTTGTCACCGCTGCTGAAACGACTCCAGGCCCGCGACTTGCTCGTCCGCACTCGCAGCGAGGCCGACGAGCGGTCCGTTCGCGTGGCCGTCACCGAGGAGGGGCGCGCTCTGTGGCAGCGGGCGCGCGACATCCCGCAGCGGATGGTGTCCGCCACCGGGATGGACCTGGGTGAGGTCGAGCAGCTGCGGACCACGTTGGAAGCCCTGACGACCACGTTGAACGACGCGGCCAACCGGGTCACCGAGAATCGGGAGACGAACTGATGACTGTTCTGTACACGGCGGAGGCGACCGCGACGGGCGAAGGTCGCAACGGGCGAACCCGCACCTCCGACGGCTTGGTCGACCTCGAACTGGCCATCCCCAAGGAGATGGGCGGCTCCGGCGACGCGACCAACCCCGAGCAGCTGTTCGCGGCCGGCTACTCGGCCTGCTTCCACAGCGCCCTGCAGCTCGTGGCTCGCAAGAAGAAGGTCGACATCGAAGGCTCTTCGGTGACCGCGGAGGTCGGCATCGGATCGAACGGCGAAGGGGGCTTCGGCCTCAGCGTCGCGCTGGTCGTCGACCTGCCGGGTGTCCCGGGTGAGCAGGCCCAGCAGCTCGCGGAAGCCGCGGACGCGGTGTGCCCGTACTCCAACGCGGTCCGCGGGAACATCGACCTCGACGTCCGCGTCGCCTAAGCGAACAGCACGTAGACCAAGCCGGTGGCCCCGGCGAGCATCGCCAGCACCGCTGTCGCGGCGGGCAAGCCCCCGCCCGGCAGTGGTGCTCGTGCGCGCAGACGACGCTCGCTGTGCTGGTGGCGTCGCCACACCAACCACGCCACCAGCCCGCTGGCCGGCAACGTCGCCACTGCGCAGACGATCGCTGCCGTCGCGCTCTCATGCGCGATCAGCTTCAGCAGCACCAGCAGGCTCACGGTGAACGCCAGCACCGTGCGCAACCAGGCCAACGTCGTGCGCTCGATCTGCAACCCCGGATCCCATGGCTGGTGTTCGCCCATCTCAGAACCCGGTCACGAACAGCAGCACGCAGGCCGCCACACCGATCAGTCCCAGCCCGTAGCCCAGCGCGGGGGCCAGTCGAGGAGCGGGCAGCGGCCGACCGCGACGCAGGGCGCGCTCCGTGGCAACCCACCTCGTGAAGGCCGTTGTGCTGCAGAGAACGCCGGCCAGCAGCAAGGCGACCGCCAGCATGACCCGCAGATCGCTGGGTTCGGCCGCCACCGCGTTCAGGGCCTCGACGCCGACGCCACCGGCCATCAGCGCCAACGCGGTGCGAATCCAGGCCAGGAAGGTCCGCTCGTTGGCGAGCGTGAACCGAGGATCAGGCTCCTCGCCGTCCTGGTAGAGCCGCCGCGGCCAGCGCGAGCTCCCGCTTTCGCCATCGGTAGCCATGACCTCACGTTATCTCGTCCGAATGGCGCAACGAGCGCCAGTGCCCGGTCCCGATACAGCCCGGAGGGTCAGTCGCAGAAAGGGGAGGGACGTTCCACGATCACGGGACATCGTCCGGGCGAGCCCTCTGGGCCGGCTCGCGGCCGATCTCGGTCTACCTGGTCCGCGGTGCAGCGATCACCATCGTCCGCATCGCCATCACCGGCGAACCGATGCGCTGTCAGGCCGAGCAGAACGGCGACGGTCGTCGGTTCCGCGAACCCAGAGCCGACGAAAGTGACAGGAAGGTTCCCATGCGCGTAACTCGCCGTCACGACGCAGGCGGCAGCTCACCGTCGAACAGCTCGGGCTTGTGGCCGGTGATCGTCAGGTACCCCTCGGCATCGAGTTCGCCGATATCGCCCGTCGGAAGCCAGCCGTCGGCATCGGTGACGGGCCGGATCATGCCGTCGGCCTCCAGGTAGCCGGCGCACACCAGCGGGCCGCGCACCAGCACTTCGCCATCGGCTGCGATGCGCATTTCGGTGCCGGGCATCGCGCGACCGACCGTTCCGGTGCGGCGCGCCCCGGGGTGGTTCATGGTCGCACATCCGGTCGTTTCGACCAGTCCCCACAGCTCGCAGACCTCCAGGCCGATGCCGCTGAACAGGTCCAGCACCTCGGTGTCGATCTGGCCCACCCCGGTCGCAGGCACCACCGTTCGACCGAGTCCAACGCGGGCCCGTGCCCGTTGGGCGTCGCGGGCAGATCCGCGCTGCTCGGCGGGGATTCCGCGAAGCAGACCGACCAGCCGGGACCACACCGGTGGGGAGGCGAAGAGCAGAGCGGGCCGGGTCTTCGGCAGCGAGGTCAGCACGTCGTGATCACTGCAGAAGACCACGTGCGCGGCGTCGTGGATCGCCGCGTAGATCCCCACCAGCCGTGCGGTGATGTGGCTGAGCGGCAGGTAGCTCAGTCGCTTCGCATTCGGTTCTGAACGGGTGAGCTGGTGGATCGCTGCGGCGGCGAAGCAGAGGTTGCGGTGGGTCAGCACCACGCCCTTGAGTCGATCGCTGTCCTCGTTCGGGTAGATGACGGTCGCAGGTGTGCCAGGCGTGATCGGGCCGCGCTCCCGTCGAAGCAGCCCGGGGTCCGCGCGCACTCGCCGGGCCCCTTGTCTTCGAAGATCCGTCCAGGTGTGGAAGCGGTGATCCGCGCTGATCATCACCGCGTCGTCGAGCACCACCACGTGCTCGATCGTGCCTGCGTTGCGCAGCGCTTTCGCCCATCGCCGCAGCTGATCACCGCTCTCCAGCACCACCACTCGCGCTCGGCTGTGGGAGGCGATGGCGTGCACCTGGTCCTGGCTCAGCGCGGGGTGCAGCGTGCCGGCAACGGCGCCCAGGTGCGCTGCGGCGACGTCGGAGAGCCAGTGCTCGGTGCGGTTGGACATCATCAGCAGGATGGTCTGACCTCGCTGCAGGCCGAGCGCGTTGAACGCGGCGGCCAGCAGTTCGACCTCCTCACCCGCCTGTTTCCAGGTGAAGGTCCGGTTGGCGTCGGTCAGTGCCGGCTCGTCGGGGAACTGCGCGATGTTGTGGGAGAACAGTCGTGGGATCGTCGTTTCCAGTGCCGCCTCGGCCCAGCCGTCCAAGGTGCTCATCGCAGCCGATCTCCCCTCGCCCCGAACAACGGTTGCGATTGACGCGCGTTGAGGCGATGAAACCTGATCGGGGTGGACCGAAACCAGCGCCGAATGCTGGAACACGTTCCGACGAACCGGTACACCCCGGCGGCTTTTCGGAAGAATCAGGCGAAATCAGACGTGATCGCGAATGACGTCGTTGACGGCGTGCTGAAAGCCGTTGACCAGGACCTGGATGGTCAGCGGGCGGAGCTGGTCGGTCACCACGCGCACCCGATCGCGCTCGTCCTCGGGACGTCCGTGCTCCACGTAGGGGCGCAGCACGTTCTCGGCGAACAGCTCGCGCAGCTCGGTGGCGATCTGCGCGGTGTGCCGCTCGACGATCCCCTTGGCCTGCACCAGCATCTGCAGCGGCAGCCCCAGGTCGAGGATCTGCAGGCCCACTCCCAGCATCGCCGGGCTGGGCAGCTGCAGCTTGTCCGGATCGTCGATGCGCTGGAGGACCCCCAGCTCCACAAGGTGCTCGACCAGGTCGTCATCGAGGTGCCTGCCTGCGCGGCGGTCCAGCTCGTGGCGGTCGAGCTCTTCGGCGTGATCATCGGTCCACGGCGCGATCAGCGCGCGCTGCAGGGCGAGCTCGTCCGGTGAGGAGCCTGCCGGGATGCGCTGCAGGTGGCGTTCGATAGCCGACAGGGTGAAGCCGAGCGTCTGCAGCTCGCGGATCAGATCCAGTCGCGCGAGGTGTTCAGCGCCGTACAGTCCGAGACGGCCGCGCAGGCGTGGAGCCGGCAGCAGCCCGCGCGACGAGTAGAACCGGACCGTTCGCACGGTCACTCCGGCACGGGCGGCCAGTTCGTCGATGGTGAGCTCTTCGTCCGCAGTTCGGAGCATGCCGTCACGTTACTCCTTGACCGCTGTAACACCAACGATGTAACACTGATTGCGTCGTATTTCTTGTGTCGCGTGGCACGGCGTTGTTCGAGGGGTCGGGCTTCCGCGTCGTGGAGAGGATTTGTCGTGATGGCAACGGGTGGCCCGCTGGCCGGGGTGAAAGTCGTGGAGCTCGCCGGCATCGGTCCGGCGCCCTTCTGCGCCATGCTGCTGGCCGATCTCGGGGCAGACGTCGTCCGCGTCGACCGGCCGGGCGTCGGCGGTGACGACGACCTGCTCAACCGGGGCAAGCGGTCGGTTCAGGTCGACCTCAAGCACGAGCGAGGCCCAGAAGCCGTGCTGGCGCTCGCGAAAGAAGCCGACGTGCTGCTGGAAGGCCTGCGTCCCGGCGTCACCGAGCGGCTCGGAGTAGGCCCGGACCAGTGCTGGGAGCTCAACCCGAAGCTCGTCTACGGGCGGATGACGGGATGGGGCCAGGACGGTCCGCTCGCCAGCACCTCGGGTCACGACGTCGGCTACGTCTCGCTCACCGGCATGCTGCACGCCATCGGCCGCCAGGGCGGTCCGCCGCAGATCCCGGCGAACCTGCTCGGGGACTTCGGCGGCGGAGCGATGTACCTGGCGGTCGGGGTCCTCGCGGGACTCCTGGAAGCGCGTGTCAGCGGACGCGGCCAAGTCGTCGACGCCGCCATCGTCGACGGAACCGCGCACCTGGGATCGATGTTGTGGAGCTTCTTCGCGACGGGCGGGTGGAGCACCGAACGCGGCACCAACCTGCTCGACACCGGCGCTCCCTACTACGACGTCTACGAAACGTCCGATGGCGAGTACATGTCGGTCGGCGCGCTGGAACCCAAGTTCTACGCGGAGCTGCTGGAGAAGCTCGAACTGGCAGGAAAGGTCCCAGACCGCGATGACGCCTCGACATGGCCTGAGCTCAGGAAGATGTTCGCCGAGAGGTTCAAGCAGCGCACCCGTGCGGAGTGGACCGAGGTGTTCGACGGCACCGATGCCTGCGTCGCCCCCGTCCTGTCGATGGCCGAGGCGGAGCAACACCCGCACCTGGCCGCCCGTCAGACCCTGGTGCGCCGCGAGGGGACGCTGCAACCGGCGCCCGCCCCGCGGTTCAGCCGCACCCCGAATCCCGAGCCCGGAGCGGTCGCCATCCCCGGCGCGCACACCGAAGAAGTGCTGAGCGAATGGGGGCTTTCCCACGACCTGCTCGACTCGGGCGCCATGCACTCCGCGCCGCGATGACCCGCGGCGCGACCCAACGACAGATTCGTTCCCACACAGCGACTTCGCGGGATGACGGTGACAGGAAGGTTCCCTTCCTCGCGCCGCCCGCCACGAACCGGAAGGACGCGTGAAGATGCGCAGGGAGTTGTTCGAGCCCGAGCACGAGGCTTTCCGAGAGACGGCTCGGACCTTCATCAACAAGGAACTCGTCCCGCACAACGAGGAGTGGGAGGCCGCCGGTCAGGTCAGCCGGGAATCCTGGCGGGCCGCCGGCGAACACGGCCTGCTCGGCTTCGCCGTCGATGACGAGTACGGCGGGGGCGGCGTCGACGACTTCCGCTTCAACGTCGTCTTCGACGAGGAGCTGGTGTCCGCGGGCATCTCCGGGTTCGGGTCACCGCTGCACAACGACATCATCGCGCCCTACTTGACCAAGCTGGCCAACGACGAGCAGAAGCAGCGCTGGCTGCCCGGCTTCTGCTCCGGGGAACTGATCACCGCCATCGCGATGACCGAGCCCGGCGCGGGCAGCGACCTGCAGGGAATCCGCACCACCGCGGTCCGCGACGGTGACGACTACGTGCTCAACGGGCAGAAGACCTTCATCAGCAACGGCATCATGGCCGACCTGGTGATCGTCGTGGCCCGCACCGACCCGGACGCGGGGCACCAGGGCATCAGCCTGCTGGTGGTCGAGCGCGATATGCCGGGCTTCGAGCGCGGCCGCAACCTCGAGAAGATCGGGCAGAAGGCGCAGGACACCGCCGAGCTGTACTTCACCGACGTGCGCGTGCCCGCCCGCAACCTCCTCGGCGAGGAAGGGCAGGGCTTCATCTACCTGATGCAGAACCTGCCGCAAGAACGGCTGTCGATCGGCGTGGCCTCCATCGCCTCGGCCGCCAAGGTTCTGGAGCTCACCAAGGACTACTGCCGCGAGCGCACCGCCTTCGGACGACCGATCGGCAAGTTCCAGAACACCCGCTTCGAGCTCGCCGAGATGGCCACCGAGGTCCAGATCGGGCAGGTCTTCGCGGACCGTTGCGTGCAGGAGCACGTTCGAGGTGAGCTGAGCATCGAACACGCCGCCATGGCCAAGTGGTGGCTCAGCGAGCTCAACAAGCGCGTCGTCGACCGTTGCCTGCAGTTGCACGGCGGCTTCGGCTACATGACCGAGTACCCGGTGGCCAAGGCGTACCTGGACTCCCGCGTCCAGACCATCTACGGCGGCACGACCGAGATCATGAAGGAGATCATCGGCCGTTCCATGGGATTCTGACGGCGTCCGCGGGGACCGGTGCCAGCCGGTTCCCGCGTCCCGCCGCGAAGGAGGCGAACCGTGGACTGGATCGTCGCCCCCGACTCCGACGGACGCGCGCTGCGCGACGTCTTCCCATCGATGCTGGCCGCGATGGGTGTCGAGAGCTTCACCGACACCATCGGGATCCCGCCCTGCCGCAACGCCCTGGTGCTGCTGGTGGACGGGCTTGGTCACGAGCTGCTGCGCGCGCACGAAGCCGACGCGCCATTTCTGTCGAGCCTGCAGCACTCGCCGCCGCTGACAGCAGGGTTCCCCACCACCACCGTCACCAGCATCGCCTCGCTGGCCACCGGTCGTTGCGCTGGGGAGCACGGCCTCGTCGGCTACACCTTCGCCGAACCGGGCGGAGGTCTGCTGCACCCCTTGAGCTGGACGGTCCGGGACTCGCCTGACGGCGACCGCGTGAGCCTGATGGAGCGGTGGCCACCGGAACAGGTGCAGCCCCACACCACCGTGCTGGAACGGGCCGCGGCTGCTGGAGTCGACGTTCGCGTCGCGGTTCCCCGTCATTTCGAGGGCACCGGGCTGACCGAGGCCTCGCTGCGCGGTGCGAAGTTCCGCGGCGTGCGGGAGCTGGGCGACCTCGCCGCAGAACTCCTCGACGCGGCCGAGAGCCCCGGTCCCAGCCTCTGCTACGGCTATCACGCGGGAGTCGACCTGCTGGGGCACGTTCACGGACCCGGTTCCATCCAGTGGCGCATGCAGCTGCGGCAGATCGACGCGTTCGTGCAGATGGTCGCCGAACGACTACCACCGGGCGTCGTGCTCTCGGTCGTGGCCGACCACGGCATGGTCGACCTGGATCCGGCGCAGATGATCGACGCCGACAGCGATCCCGCGCTGCAGGAGGGAGTCCGCCTGCTCGGCGGCGAGGTGCGGGTCCGCCAGGTCTACGCCCGTCCCGGCGCGCGGGACGACGTGCTGGCCGCCTGGCAGGACGCCGTCGGCGAGAGCGGCAGCGTCATCACCGGCGAGCAGGCCATCGACGAGGGCTACTTCGGCCCGGTGACCGACGCGGTGAGGCCGCGCATCGGCGACGTGCTGGCCGTGTTGCGCACAACCGGGGTGATCCGGTCGGTTGCCGAGCCGGGCGAATCGAAGCTGCGGGGTCATCACGGCTCCCTGACCTCTGCGGAACAACTGATACCGGTACTGATCGCAGCAGGAGGCTGATCGGTGATGGCGGATGGTGGACTGTTCGGGCCGAGAACGGTGTCCTGGCATCTGCACGGTGATCCAACGATGTGGATCGCGGGGATCTGCAGCTTGTTCCTGCAGGCGCTGCACCCGCGAGCGGTGGCGGCTGTAGTGCAGAACTCGCGGTTCCAGGAAGACCCGATCGGCAGGCTGCGCCGCACCAGCGACTTCGTCGGCGTCGCCACCTACGGCACGACGGAGAAGGCCCGCACCGCCGCCCAACGCGTGCGGCACGTCCACCGCGTGCTGAGCGCCAGCGACCCGCGGACCGGGGACGAGATCCGGCTGGACGACCCGGACCTGCTGCTCTGGGTGCACTGCGCGGAGGTCGCATCGTTCTCCGAGATCGTGCGGCGAGCGGGTTTTCCGCTCAGCGACGCCCAGCACGACCGCTACTTCGCGGAACAGCGCCGCTCGGCGGAGCTCGTGGGTCTCGACCCGGACCAGGTCCCCGGGTCGCGCAGCGAGATGGACGACTACTTCCGACGCGTGCGACCTGAGCTCGCGCGCACCCGGGAGTCGGATGTGGTGTTCCGATTCCTGCACCACCCCTTCACGACCTGGTGGTTGCGGCCGCTCAACGTCGGCTATCTGCCGATAGGGCACTTGGCGTATTCGCTGCTCCCGGGCTGGGCGCGCGACCTGCACGGCAGGCCGGCGATGCCCGACCGGGTCGCGACAGCGGGCGCCAAGGCGTTCCGCGCGTTCGGCGGGTCGGTTCCCGACCGGATCCGGTACCGGTTTCCCAGCGGACACGTGCTGGCGGCCGTGGAGCGGCTGGGGGAGCAGGCCTTCCCCTCGGCGAAGGCCGTGGTGAGGCTCTAGGACGATCGGGTGGTGGATGGGAACCTTCCTCCCATTCCTGCCGCGCCGGTTCGGCCTGCGGAGATCGTCTCTGAAGTGCATATTCGTGCACACTCGGGGTAACGGTGTCCCATCTTGTCCACCTCTTGTATCTATGTTGTGGGCAACCTAGGATTTCCGTCCACGGAACCGTTTTTCTGCCAGGCGGAAGTTGTCCCCGGGAGGCTGAACGATGCAGTCGGCCAGTATCGAAGCCGAGCGCGCGGCGGGAAGTCCGGCCGCGCTGGACACCGCTGCGGCGGAATTCCGCGCGGCGCTGCCGGAGACGGCAGTGATCACCGATCCGCAGCGCTTGCGCACCTACGAATGCGACGGGCTCGCCAGCCACCGGGTGATCCCGGCCGTGGTCGTGCTGCCCGAGACTGCGGAGCAGGTCCGCGACGTCGTGCGAACCTGCGCCGCGCACGGGATTCCCTTCGTCGCACGGGGGGCGGGCACCGGCCTCTCGGGCGGTGCGCTCCCGCACTCATCCGGTGTCCTCGTGGTCACCTCCAGGATGCGCAGCATCGTGGAGATCGACGTCGTCAACGAGCGGGCGGTCGTCGAGCCCGGCGTGATCAACCTCGACGTCACCAAAGCCGCTGCGCCGCAGGGCTACTACTTCGCCCCCGACCCCTCCAGTCAGCAGGTCTGCTCGGTGGGCGGCAACGTCGCCGAGAACTCGGGCGGTGCGCACTGCCTGAAGTACGGCTTCACCGTCAACCACATCCTCGGCCTCGAGGTCGTGACGCCCGACGGCGAGCTCGTCGAACTCGGATCCGATGCGCGCGAAGCTCCCGGTTACGACCTGATGGGAGCCTTCATCGGCAGCGAGGGAACACTCGGCATCGTCACCAAGATCACCGTTCGGCTCCTGCGCAAACCCGAAGTGGTTCAGACGCTGCTCGCAGGGTTCCCCTCCACCGACGAGGCGGGCGCGGCGGTCTCGGCGATCATCGCCGACGGCGTGACCCCGGCCGCCATCGAGATGATGGACGCGCTGGCCATCGAGGCAGCGGAACAAGCCGTGCAGTGCGGATACCCGGAGGGAGCGGGTGCGGTGCTGGTCGTCGAGCTCGACGGGCCGGCGGCAGAAGTCGAGCACACCTTCGCCGAGGTCGAACGGCATTGTCGCGCACGCGGAGCCTTCGAAATCCGCGTCGCTGCCGATGACGCCGAGCGAGCGATGATCTGGAAAGGCCGCAAGTCCGCCTTCGCCGCGGTGGGCCGCATCAGCCCCGACTACATCGTTCAGGACGGCGTCATTCCGCGCACCGCGCTACCCGAGGTGCTCGGCCGCATCTCCCGCCTGTCCAGCGAATCCGGCGTGCGCGTGGCCAACGTCTTCCACGCCGGAGACGGGAACCTGCATCCGCTGGTGCTCTTCGACGACGCCGAGCCCGGTGCCGGTGAACGCGCCGAAGCCGTCTCCGGCGCGATCCTCGACCTGTGCATCGAGCACGGCGGCTCCATCACCGGTGAACACGGCGTCGGTGCGGACAAGGTCAAGTACATGGGTCGCATGTTCACCGACCAAGACCTCGACACGATGCAACGAGTGCGCTGCGCGTTCGACCCGGTCGGCATCTGCAACCCGGGCAAGGTCTTCCCGACACCCCGGCTGTGCGGGGAAGTCCCGGGTCGGCGCACAGGAGTGCACCCCCTGACCGAAGCGGGATTGGCGGACCAGTTCTGATGCAGACGAAAACCACCGAGGCCGCCCACGACGCGTTGGCGGCAGTGCTCGGAGCCGACAACGTGCGCAGGGCCGACGAGAACAGCTCGGACAAGGGCCTCGGTCACCAGCTGGTGGCCGCCGTGGAGGGAACGGAGCAGACCGCGGCCGCGATGAAGGTCGCTGCCGAACACGAACTCCGCGTCGTGCCCACGGGTTCGGGCAGCAAGCTCGACTGGGGCGCACCGCCTCGTGACGTCGACCTGCTGCTCGACCTCTCGCCGGCCAACAAGATCGTCGAGCACGCGGCAGGCGACCTCGTCGTGCACGCGCTGGCCGGAACCCCGATCACCGATATCAATCGGTTCGTGCGCGACGGCGGGCAGCAGCTCCCCATCGACCAGCCCATCACCACCGCGACCGTCGGCGGAGTCATCGCGACCGCGACCTCCGGGCCCTGCAGACACCTGTTCGGTGGCGTCCGGGACCTGCTGATCGGCGTCACCGTCGTGCTCGCCGACGGCACCGTCACGACGGCGGGCGGCAAGGTAGTCAAGAACGTCGCCGGGTATGACCTCTGCAAGCTCTACACCGGCTCCTTCGGGACCCTCGGCGTGATCACCGAAGCGGTGTTCCGGTTGCACCCCGTTGCCGCAGAGCACCGGTGGATCACCACCGTCACCGACGACGCCGCCACGGCCGCCCGAGCCGCAGACACCATCCGCCAGTCCCAAGCCATGCCCACGGCGATCGAAATCGACCGGCCGGCAGGCGGTCCTTTCACCGTCTGCGGACAGTTGGAAGGACGCCCTTCTGCCACGCATGACCGCGCGCTGCAGCTGGCGTCGGCGGTTGAGGGCGAGGTAGCCGACGGGCAGCCCGAGTGGTGGGGACAGCACCCCTTCGACTCCGAGGGCACCGGGCTGCGCGTCGGGGCCGAACCCGGCGCCATGCCCGCGTTGCTGACTGCCATCGAGCAGAGCACCGGTGACCTGCCGATTTCCGTGCGCGGTGCGATCGGGATCGGCGTGCTGCACGCGGGACTGCCCGCGTCCGCGGACCCGGCCGCCGTCGCCCGGCTGACTTCCGAGCTGCGGGCCCGCGCCGACTACGTGGTTCGTCGAACGCGCACCGCGCGCGGTCCTCGACCTCGTCGACCCGTGGGGCCCCATCGCCGCAGGGCCGCTCGCGCTCATGCGCCGCACCAAGGACCAGTTCGATTCCGCAACACCGGCTCGCTCCGGGCCGGTTCGTGGGAGGAATCTGATGACCGAGACCCCGGCCGGCCCTGGCGCCTTCGACGTCTTCCACCCGCCGCAACGCGAACTCATCGACGACTGCGTGCACTGCGGCTTCTGCCTGCCGAGCTGTCCCACCTACGAGCTGTGGGGGGAGGAGATGGACTCCCCCCGCGGTCGCATCTACCTGATGAAGGAAGGCCTCGAAGGCGAACGCTCACCGACAACATGGTTGAGCACTTCGACGCCTGCCTGGGCTGCATGGCGTGCGTGACCGCGTGTCCTTCGGGTGTTCAGTACGGCACCTTGATCGCTGAGACGCGTGCCCAGGTCGAACGGCACCACGAACGTGGGCGATTCGAGAAGCTGCTGCGCACGGCGATCTTCACGATGTTCCCGTACCCGAAGCGGCTTCGCGCGATGCGCGGT
>NZ_VIWX01000005.1 GCF_007829955.1 Saccharopolyspora dendranthemae | reverse complement strand
CAGCACTGCCGTGAAGCGGCGGCCGCACATGGGCCGTTCCGCCGCGTCCCGGAGGACCGAGTTGATGCCGTTGAACGCCTTGGGATCGTGGTCGGCGAGGTCCTGAAAGCCGGTCCAGATCAGGACGTGCTCTCCTTCGGACAGCCAGGAGAGGTCCGTCAGGCAGTCGAAGAGGGAATCCAGGTTCCGGCCCGCCCACTCGGGGAAGTCCAGGACCGCGGCGATGCCGTCGAGCGTCAAGCGCTTGCTGGTCAGGTCGACCCCGTCGAGGACGTGGGCCGTCGCCCCTCGTTCCTCGGCGGTCTCGACCGCTTCGCGCGTCGTGAGCTCCGCGTTCGGCTGATCACTCACCGGCTGCTCCTTCCGCAACCTGCTTGCCAGTTTCGCTCCGAACATGGCACTCAACCCGCCGTATCCACAACCACGAACGACTCATAGTGATCACCGGTGTAGTACACCTCTTTTTGGTTCCCGGTGACCAGTCGTCGCGCCCCGCGGTCCTTCGAACCGGGCGTGGGCACGGTGTACTCGTGGTAGTAACCGGACTTCTGCTTGGGAAGCTTCGCCTTCGCGGTTGCCGAACACCGAGCCGTCCTTGCCCGAGTACGGGAACGGCCCGCCCTTGACGATGAGCTTGTAGGTCTTGTCCGCCTCCGGCGGCAGCTTCGACAGCTGCTGGACCTGCAGTCCGGACTGATCGGCACCGGGAACCTCGGTGCTCGGCGAGTCGGCGACGACGTCCTTGCCGAACCACCCGAGCAACGACCAGGGCGACCAGGCCCGACCAACGCCGACGAAATGCGCTTGCGCGAGCTCACGCCGTCCTTCTCCTCCGCCCGGTTTTCACCGTCGTCGTGACCGACGGGAGTTCCGGTGCCGCGCACGCGGGTGAACCTGGCTTCGACGCCGTCCACCGCGCGGTCGACGACCCGCGCCACTCCCCAGCACAACGGCACCAGCACTGCAAGGACCAGGGCTACCTGCAGGGGGTAGACGAGCTGCACCAACCACAGCTCGACGCCGTCGTACCACTCGACCAGCAACTCCAACACACGCGCAGCGTACGCGCGGCACCACGGCGCTGCGCGCACCCCCGACCCCCGGGCACGGCACCTCCGAGCGGAAATTCGGTTGCGCGGTGTGCCACCGTGGTGCCATTCTGGCATCATGGATCTCACGACGTACGTCGACAGCCTTCGCCGAGATCTGGCGGCGGCCGCCGAAACCGGTGGCGACGAGGCCCGGGAACTCGCCGAACGCCTCACCGCACCGATGGAATCGGCGATCCGCCTGATGCTGCTCAACGCCCTGTCGGCGGCCGCCGACGAGATCACCAGCGATCTCGCCCCCGGCTCCGTCGAGGTGCGGTTGCGCGGAGGCGAGCCCGGCTTCGTCGTGACACCGGCCGCCCCCACCGACGACGACACCATCGGGACCGGCACCACCGCGCCACCGGTGCCGGAGGCCGACGAGGGCGCGATGTCGCGGATCAACCTGCGGCTGCCCGAGAACCTCAAGAACCGGGTCGAGGAAGCCGCGGGCGCGCAGCACCTGTCGGTCAACGCCTGGCTGGTGCGCGCCGCCGCGGCAGCGCTCGACGGCGACCGCCCGCGCGCCAGGTCGCACGGCAAGGTCGGCCAGCGCTTCACCGGCTGGGTGCGCTGAGGCGCTCCCGACACCGCGTCACCACACGTCTCCGACCAGCGGAGACGCTCTCACACCACCTTCGGAGGGCACCGCCATGCCTGAATTCGACACACCCGAGCCGATTGCGGCGACCATCGAGTTCGCCTGGGGCGCAGCGCGCATCGTCGCCACCGACCGCGCTCGCGCGGACGTCGACGTGCGACCCACCGACGCATCCGCCAAGGCCGACGCGACAGCCGCGGAGCAGGTGGACGTGTCGCTGGCCGGCGGGACGCTCCAGATCAGAGGACCGAAATCGCGCGGCCTGTTCAGCAAGCCCGGGTCCGTCGAGATCACCGTCGAACTGCCCGCGGGCTCCAGCCTGACCGGGGACGCGGGGGCCGTATCCTTCGAGACCGAGGGGCGACTCGGAGACACCCGGCTCAAGACGGCGATGGGCAGCATCGACGTCGACGAGACCGGTGCGCTGCGCGCGGCCACCTCAGGCGGACGCGTCACCGCCCGGCACATCGCCGGCAACGCCGACGTGCGCACCGGCACCGGCCAGGTCGAGCTGCACCGGATCGACGGCACCGCCGTGGTGAAGAACTCCAACGGCGCCACCCGCATCGGCGAGGTCCGCGGCGACCTGAAGCTCAAGGCCGCCAACGGGGACATCATCGTCCAGCGATCGTCGGCCGACGTCGAGGCGCGCACCGCCAACGGCAGCATCCAGATCGACGAGATCGTGCGCGGCTCGGTGCAGCTGGCGACCTCGCTCGGCGAACTGCGCATCGGCATCCGGCCGGGCACCACGGCGTGGCTCGACCTCGACGCCAAGTACGGCCGGGTGCACAACGACATGGACCACGCCGAGTCCCCCGAACCCGGCGCCGAGACCGCAGAGGTGCACGCCCGCACCGGGTTCGGCGACGTCACCGTCCGACGAACGGAGACAGTGCGATGACCTGCCCAGCAGACCAGTGGGGCGTCGACCCCGGCAAGTTCTGGATGCGCGGCACCCCGCCGCAGTCCCCGGTGCTCCTCGACGAGAGCACCGGCGTGCTCAACGTCTACGGGCACGCCGAGGCGACCCAGGTGCTGAGCGACCCGGGCACGTACTCCTCCAACATCACCCGCGCGCTCGGGTTCGAGGGCGAGAACCCGATGCAGGAGGGCAATCTCCTGCAGATGGACCCGCCCCGGCACCGCAAGCTGCGCACGCTCGTCAGCAAGGCCTTCACCCCGAAGGTCGTGGCCGACCTCGAACCTCGCATCGCGGAGGTGACGGGAGAACTGCTCGCACCGCTGGAAGGCGAGTTCGACCTGGTCGCCGAGCTGGCGCACCCGCTGCCGGTGATTGTCATCGCCGAGCTGCTCGGGGTCCCGGCCGACGACCGCGCGCAGTTCCGCGAGTGGGCCGACGGGCTGCTCACCACCGACGCCGAGTTCAACGCGCGGGAGATCGACGTCGACAGCGACGAGGCGAACCGGCAGATGCGGATGGTCGCGGAGATGGGCGAGTACCTGCTCGGCCACGCCGCCGAGCGCCGCCGCAGCCCCCGCCGGGACCTGCTGACCGACCTGCTCCAGGCCGAGGTCGACGGTGAGCGGCTCAAGGACGACGAGATCGTCAACTTCGCCACCGTGCTGCTGCTGGCGGGCCACATCACCACGACGCTGCTGGTCGGCAACACCGTGCTGTGCCTGGACGCCCATCCCGACCAGCAGGCCGCGGTGCGGGCCGACCGCGCGCTGCTGCCGAGCGCGATCGAGGAGTCGCTGCGCTACCTGAGCCCGTTCGCGGTGGTCTACCGGGCGAGCACGGAGGCCACCGAGCTCGGCGGGCAGCAGGTTCCGGCCGACCAGATCACCGCAGTGCGGCTCGGCGCGGCCAACTGGGACGCGCGGCGCTTCGCCGACCCGATGGCCTTCGACGTCAGGCGGGACCCCAACCCGCACTTGGGTTTCGGCCGTGGAGTCCACTTCTGCCTCGGCGCACCGCTGGCCAGGATGGAGGGCAGGATCGCCCTGGACCGCCTGCTCGACCGGTTCCCGAACCTGAGCGCGGACCCGGAGAACCCGCCGAGGTTCCTGCGCTCGTTCGACATCAGCGGTGTCGACGAACTCCGGGTCCGCACCTGAGAGGTCCCCGTCAGGAGCCGGAGTGCTCCCGGATCGACTTGATGATGGCGCCGAAGTCCTGGCCTCCGCCGCCCTCCTCGTTGAAGCGGCGGTAGAGGTCCGTGGCGAGGCGCCCGATGGACGCGTCGGTGCCGGACTGCTCCGCCGCGGAGAGGGCCAGGTTGAGGTCCTTGAGCATCAGGGCCGCCGCGAACCCCGGCTCGTAGTCGCGGTTCGCGCGGCTGGTCTCCACCAGGTCGGGCACCGGGCAGTTGGTGGTCAGCGCCCAGCACTGACCGGTGGAGATCGATGCGACGTCGTAGAGCGCCTCGTGGGACAGGCCGAGGCGCTCGCCGAGCACGAACGCCTCGCTGACCGCGATCATCGACGCCCCGAGGATCAGGTTGTTGCACATCTTGGTGACCTGGCCGTTGCCGGGGCCGCCGCAGTGGATCACCTTGCGCGCCATGGGTTCCAGGACGTCCTCGGCGCGGTGGAAGTCGGTCTCGGAGCCGCCGACCATGAACGTCAGCGTGCCCGCCTCGGCTCCGGCCGTGCCACCGGAGACGGGCGCGTCGATGCTGCCGAACCCGCTTTCCCGGGCCCGTTCGTGGGCCGCCCTGGCGTCGGCCACGTCCACGGTGGAGGAGTCGATCAGCAGAGCGCCCTCAGCCGCGTGGGGCAACACCTCGTCGTAGGCGTCCAGCAGGTGCTTGCCGCTGGGCAGCATGGTGATCACCGCGTCGGCTCCGCTGACCGCTTCCACGATCGAGCCCACGGTGGCCACGCCGCTGTCCGCCGCGGCCGACAGCGCGGCGGGGACGAGGTCGTAGCCCTGCACGGTGTGCCCGGCCTTGACGAGGTTCGCCGACATCGGACCGCCCATGTGACCGAGCCCGATGAAACCGATGACAGCCATTGTCACAACCTTTCTGCTCGAACTTCCGCCAAGACCCGGCGATCCGCGCTCAGCCGAACAGCTTCGGCTCGTCGGACACCGGCTCGAAGAACTTCTGCACCCTGGAGTCGTCCACTTCGGACAACGTGGTGGGCGACCACTGCGGGTTGCGGTCCTTGTCGACGAGCGTGGCGCGCACGCCCTCGACGAAGTCGCCGATCCGCACGCACGCCATGGCCAGCCGGTACTCCTGCGTCAGCGCCTGCTCCAGCGATCCGTACCCGCTGCGCAGCGCGCGCAGCGTGACCTTGAGCGCGGTCGGCGACTTGGACTCGATGGCGCTCGCCGCCTCCTTCGCGGCCTGCTCGGGGCGTTCCCGAAGCCGGACGAGGATCGCCTCGGCGTCGGAGCCCTGGTACGCGGCGTCGATCCACTCGCGATGCTCGGCCAGCGACGGCTCGGGCACCGGCGCCGCGAAGCGGGCCAGCACCTCGTCCACGTCCCCGCCGGCCAGGTCTTCGACGATCTCCGGCAGCCGGACGCTGTCGACGTAGTGGTCGGCGAGGCCGCAGTAGAGGGCGTCCGCACCGCCGACCGCACCGCCGGTCAGCGCGAGGTGCGTGCCGAGCTCACCGGGTGCGCGCGACATGAGGTAGGTGCCGCCGACGTCGGGGATGAACCCGATGCCGGTCTCGGGCATCCCGACCTTGGAGCGCTCGGTGACCACCCGGTGCGAGCCGTGCGCGGAGATGCCGACGCCGCCGCCCATGCAGATGCCGTCCATGATCCCCACGACCGGCTTCGGGTAGTTGGCCAGCGCCGAGTTGAGGCGGTACTCCTCGGACCAGAACGCCGCGGGCAGCGACTCGTCGCCCGCCTTGGCCGCGTCGTGCAGCGCGCGCACGTCGCCACCGGCGCACAGCCCGCGCTCGCCCGCCCCGTCGATCATGATCGCGCGGATGTGCTCGGCGTGCCGCCACCGCTCGATCGCCTCGGTCATCTCCCGGACCATGCCGAGGGTCAGCGAGTTGAGCGCCTTCGGGCGGTTGAGCGTGATCCGCCCGAGCGCGCCGTGCTCGCTGACCAGGATCTCGGACTCAGTCATGGTGCGAACTCCATCGTTGTGCAGGGTGCTGCCCCCGCGGCGGCGGTCAGGCCGCCAGCAGACCGCGGGAGATGATCAGCCGCATGATTTCGTTGGTGCCTTCCAGGATCTGATGCACCCGCAGGTCGCGGACGATCTTCTCCAGGCCGTATTCCGCAAGGTATCCGTATCCACCGTGGATCTGAAGTGCCTCGTTGGCGACCGTGAACCCCACGTCCGTGGCCAGTCGTTTGGCCATCGCGCACGACCGGGTCGCCGTCGGGTCCCCGGTGTCGAGCGCCCAGGCCGCCCGCCACAGCAGCAGGCGCGCGGCCTCCAGTTCCGTTGCCATGTCGGCGAGCTTGAACTGCAGGGCCTCGAACTCGCTGAGCTTGGACCCGAACGCGCTGCGCTCCCGCACGTACTCCAGCGACTTGTCCAGCGCGGCCTGCGCACCGCCGAGCGAGCACGCGCCGACGCTGAGCCTGCCGCCGTCGAGCCCCGCCATCGCGATGCGGAACCCGATGCCCTCGTCGCCGAGGCGCTGGTCGGCGGAGACGCGGACGCCGTCGAAGATGACCTGGCGGGTGGGCTGGGCGTTCCAGCCCATCTTCTTCTCGTTGGCACCGAAGGACATGCCCTCGGTTCCGGCCTCCACCACGAAGGTCGAGATCCCCTTGTGGCCCGGCTCGCCGGTCCGCGCCATCACGACGTAGACGTCGGAGCTGCCACCGCCGGAGATGAACTGCTTGACCCCGGTGATCACGTAGTCCTCGCCGTCGCGGACCGCTCGGGTCTGCAGGGCGGCGGCGTCCGAGCCGGCTCCGGGTTCGGTCAGGCAGTAGCTGGCCAGGCGTTCCATCGTGCACAGCTGCGGCAACCAGCGCTCCCGCTGGGCGTCGGTGCCGAAGCGGTCGATCATGCCCGCGCACATGTTGTGGATGGAGATGTAGGCGGCGATCGAGGGATCACCGGTGGCCAGCGCCTCGAAGATGAGCACCGAGTCGAACCGGCTCAGCCCGCTGCCACCGTGGGCCTCGTCGATGTAGACGCCCCCGATGCCCAGCTGACCGGCGGCGCGCAGCGCCTCGATCGGGAAGTGCTTCTCCTGGTCCCATTCCACGGCGTGCGGGGCGAGCTGCTCCTGGGCGAATTCCAGCGCGGTGTCCCGGATCGCGCGCTGGTCATCGGTGAGCTCGAACGGCGAACTCGCCACTGCTGCGACGGACACGTCGCCTCCTCCTCGCGCAGTCGGGCGGGACCCGGGATCGCCGGGTCCCGCCCGCACGATCAGTGCATCGTCGGGATGGTGAAGCTGGCGCCTTCCTTGAGTCCGGAGGGCCAGCGGGACGTGACCGTCTTGGTCTTGGTGTAGAAGCGGATCGAGTCCGGGCCGTGCTGGTTGAGGTCGCCGAATCCGGACCGCTTCCAGCCGCCGAAGGTGTGGTAGGCGATCGGCACCGGGATCGGCACGTTCACGCCGACCATGCCGGTGTTGACGCGGTTGACGAACTCGCGCGCGGCGTCGCCGTCGCGGGTGAAGATCGCCACCCCGTTGCCGTACTCGTGCTCGCTGGGCAGCCGCACCGCTTCCTCGTAGTCGGCGGCGCGCACGATCGACAGCACCGGGCCGAAGATCTCCTCCTGGTAGATCCGCATCTCCGGCGTGACGTGGTCGAACAGCGAGGCGCCCGTGAAGAAGCCGTCCTCGTGCCCCGGCTTGGAATAGCCCCGCCCGTCGACCACCAGCTCCGCGCCCTCGCCGACACCGGCACCGACGAGGTCCTGCACCCGCTGCCACGCCTGCTTGGTCACCAGCGGACCGAAGTCGGCGTCGGCGTCGAAGCTGGTGCCGATCTTGAGATCCTGGATCTTCTCGACGAGCTTGTCCCGCAACGCGTTCGCGGTGGCCTCGCCGACGGGCACGGCGACCGAGATCGCCATGCAGCGCTCCCCCGCCGAGCCGTAACCGGCACCGATGAGCGCGTCGCAGACCTGGTCGAGGTCGGCGTCGGGCATGACGATCAGGTGGTTCTTGGCGCCGCCGAAGCACTGCGCCCGCTTGCCGTGATCAGCGGCCGTGGAGTAGATGTACTGCGCGATGTCGGAGGATCCGACGAAGCCGACCGCCTCGATGCGCGGTTCGGTCAGCAGCGCGTCGACGGCCGTCTTGTCGCCGTTGACCACGTTGAAGATCCCCGGCGGGCCGCCGGCTTCGATGAACAGCTCGGCCAGCCGCAGCGGGACCGAGGGGTCGCGCTCGGACGGCTTGAGCACGAAGGCGTTGCCGCAGGCGATCGCCGGAGCCGCCTTCCACAGCGGGATCATCGCCGGGAAGTTGAACGGCGTGATACCGGCGACGACGCCGAGCGGCTGGCGCAGCGAGTAGACGTCGATGCCGGTGCCGACGCTGTCGCTGTACTCGCCCTTGAGCAGGTGCGGGATGCCGATCGCGAACTCGACGACCTCCAGACCGCGCTGGATGTCGCCCTTCGCGTCGGGCACGGTCTTGCCGTGCTCGGAGGCCAGCAGCCGCGCCAGGTCCTCCATCTCGTCGTTGACCAGCTGCACGAACCGCATGAGCACCCGCGCCCGCTTCTGCGGGTTCGTCGCCGCCCAGGCCGGCTGCGCCGTGGCCGCGTTGTCGACGACCGAGGTGACCTCGTCGGCCGAGGCCAGCGGGACCCTGGCTTGCACCTGGCCCGTGTTGGGATCGAACACGTCACCGAAGGAGCCGGAGGTCCCCGGGACCCGCTTGCCTCCGATGAAGTGCTCCAGCTCGCGTGTCATCTCGCACCGCACCTCCGCCGAACCGGCCATCGAAATACTAGGAAGCCAAACTGTTTGTAGACCGAATTTTGCCCACAGGGAACGCGCACGCAACAGGGTGTGACGCGTCACAGTATCGATTCTGCGCACTTCACGCCGGTTTATCCACCTGCGGAGGTGAGGAGGGCGGGTGCGGGATGCGCGGCCCTGGATGTCCTCAGGGCGGTCAGGCCTCTCCGAAGAGATGGGTCCCCGGTTCCTCACCGTCGTCCCCGACCCAGAACTCCACCCAGTGGGTCACGAACTCCGACCTCCGGAGTTCCCCGTCTCCGTTCAGGTCGAGCCGGGCGAACGCGAGGTCGGTCGGCGCTTCCCGTCCCGTCCACGCCTGGATCATGCGGGCGTACTCGGCTGCGGTCACCCGGCCGTCGCCGTCCTCGTCCACCGCCTCGAACATCGACTCGGCGGTCGCCGTCACCAGGTCGAGCATCGCGCCCAGGTTCTCGACCGCGGCCAGCATCTCCTCCTGCGTGATCCGCTGATCGCTGTTCTCGTCGGCGGTCGCGCTCAACGCGTCCCACCAGCGCATCATGATCTCGCGCAACCGAGTCGACCCGTCCTCACCGCGGATGCGCGCCCACCGTTCGGTCAGCGCCTCGAAATCAGCGCGCTCCAAGAACCCGTCGCCGTTGACGTCCATCGCGGTGAACACGACGGAGGCCTTCTTCCGCTGCAAGTCGCTCGCCATCGAACCAACCTGGCAGGGGCGTCGCGATGGCGGCAACAGCCCGGTCGGGGCGTTCCGCCGGGCGTGCGAGTGATCGTCCTCGGCGCTGGTGACGCACCGTGTCTGCCCGGGTCAGGCCCGCGCGGCCGAGCGGAAGGTGTCGATCTTGTCCGCGACGTACTCGCGCCACGGCCCGGGCAGGTCCGGCAGGCAGCCCGCGACGTGCTCGGCCAGTTCGGCCCGGTCCTCGCGGTTGTGCATGAGCAGCGCGAACAGCTCGTCGACCCGCACGCCGTGCTCGGGCCGGGACAGCACGCGCAGCTGCTCGCCCGCGCTGATCTCGCCCGGTCGCTCGACCGCGAGGTAGGCACCGGTGCGCCCGTGCGCGGTGAACTTCTTGACCAGGCCCGGGACGTCCCAGAAGCCGGCGAAGACCCGGCACGGCTGGCGCGAGCCGGTCACCCGGAACACGGCACCACCGATCTCCCAGCGCTCGCCGATCAGCGCCGCGGAACTGTCCACACCGGACAGCGTCAGGTTCTCGCCCGCGTTGCCGGGCACCAGGTCCTTGCCCAGCTCGGCCGACCAGAAGGCCAGTTCCTCGCTGTCGAAGGCGTAGGCAGCCTGGTACCAGGCGCCGTGGTGGTCGGTGTCGCACACCGAATCGCCGTCGACCCCGGCCTCGGTGAACCGGACCGGCCCGTCGACCGACCGCTTGTCGATCCCGGTCTTGCCGACACGCCCCGTCCACTCCCCGGTCCGCAGGAAGGCCACGTTCACCGACGACACCACGCTCATGAGCGCCAAACTACGGGAGGAACGGCACCGACCACAGCGAATTTCCGGCAGCGAGCGTCACAGTCGCCCGGAGACCGACCGCAGCGCGTCGCGCGCCTCCTCGCGCAGCAGCCCGACCAGGTCGGCAGCGGGCATCGGGCGGGCTTGGGCGTAGGTCTGACCTGCCCACATCGAGATCGCCTCGGCGTCACCGGCCTTGCCCGCGGCTCCGCGCATCGGCTTGGTGAGGTTGTTCACCTGCGGGTACGCGGCCGGGGCGTCCTGGTTGTCGAGCATGAAGCGGTTCACCAGGCCGCGCGCGGGACGACCGCTGAACGCGCGGGTGACCTCGGTCCACCGCTGGCCGTCGGCCATCTGGTCCCGCTGCACCGCGGCGGTTCCCGCCTCGTCGCAGACCAGGAACGCGGTGCCCAGCTGCGCGGCGACCGCACCGGCGGTCAGCACGGCCGCGACGTCGGCGCCGTGCACCAGACCACCTGCGGCGATGATCGGCAGGTTCACCGCCGCGCGCACCGAGCGGATCGCGGCCAGCAGGCCGAGCATCGGGCCGCCGCCCGGCTGCTCGGGGTCGTCGTGGAACACGCTGCGGTGCCCACCGGCCTCCATGCCCTGCACGCACACGGCGTCAGCGCCCACCCGCGCGGCCTGCCGAGCCTCGTCAGCGGTGGTCACGGTGATCACGACCTCCGAGCCCGCCGCGTGCAGCGCGTCCACGGTGGACGCTTCGGGCAGCCCGAAGGTGAACGACACCACCGGGATCCGCTCCTCGATGAGCTGCTGCACCTTCGCCGGGTAGGAATCGTCGTCCCAGTCGGCCGAGCCCGGTTCGACCCCGTGCCGCGCACCGGTCTCCGCGACTCGCGCGCGGTAGCCGTCGAGGTCGACGTCCCGCCGGTCGCTGGGCACGAAGAGGTTCACCCCGAACGGTTCGCCGGTCAGCGACCGGATCCGCGAGATCTGCTCCGCCAGCCGGTCCTCGGTCAGCATCGCGCCGGCCAGGAACCCCAGCGCCCCCGCCTCGCTCACCGCCGCGGCCAGTTCCGGAGTGCTGAGCCCACCGGCCATCGGCGCCGCGACCAGCGGCACCCTCGACTCCACGATCATGTTGAGAACGCTACCTCCGAACAACCTGCCCCAGCACCGGTGTTCGGAGTTCCCGAACCACCGTTCCAGCACGCGCCCGACCCGGTTTCACCAGATCAGGGGCACAAAAAGAAGTGAGCGGGAACCCGACGCCTTGGGTTCCCGCTCACTCGCACCATTGCGATTTTTCCGACACCCCGCCACAGGGCCGCTGGTGCGTTCAGGGGGTGGCCGGCGCAGCAGGCGCGCCGGCCACCATCAACCACACGATCAGTGGAACTGCGAGGTCTCGGTCGAACCGGCCAGCGCGGTGGTCGACGAGTCCGGGTTGATTGCAGTGCTGATCGTGTCGAAGTAACCGGTACCGGCCTCGCGCTGGTGGCGCGTGGCGGTGTAACCGCGGTCCTCCGAGCCGAACTCCTTCTCCTGCAGCTCGACGTAGGCGGTCATGCCGTCGGTGGCGTAACCCTTGGCCAGGTCGAACATGCTGTAGTTCAGCGCGTGGAAGCCCGCGAGGGTGATGAACTGGAACTTGAAGCCCATGTGGCCGAGCTCGCGCTGGAACTTGGCGATGGTCGCGTCGTCCAGGTTCTTCTTCCAGTTGAACGACGGCGAGCAGTTGTAGGCCAGCATCTGGTCCGGGTACTCGGACTTGACGGCCTCGGCGAACTTGCGGGCCATCTCCAGGTCCGGCGTGCCGGTCTCCATCCAGATCAGGTCGGAGTACGGCGCGTAGGCCTTGGCGCGGGCGATGCAGGGCTCGATGCCGTTGTTGACCTTGTAGAAGCCCTCGGCGGTGCGCTCACCGGTGAGGAACGGCTTGTCGCGGTCGTCGATGTCGCTGGTCAGCAGCGTCGCGGCCTCGGCGTCGGTACGCGCGATGACCAGGGACGGCACACCCGCGACGTCGGCGGCCAGGCGAGCGGCGTTCAGCGTCTTGACGTGCTGGCTGGTGGGGATGAGCACCTTGCCACCCAGGTGACCGCACTTCTTCTCGGAAGCGAGCTGGTCCTCCCAGTGCACGCCCGCCGCACCGGCGCCGATCATGCCGCGCATCAGCTCGTAGGCGTTGAGGACACCACCGAAACCGGCCTCGGCGTCGGCGACGATCGGGGCGAGCCAGTGGGTGTCCTCACCCTCGATGGCCTCGCTCTCCGGGTCCAGCGCCTCGGCCCAGTTGATCTGGTCCGCGCGCTTGAGCGCGTTGTTGATCCGGCGGACGACCTGCGGGACCGAGTTGGCCGGGTACAGCGACTGGTCCGGGTAGGTCTCGCCCGCCAGGTTGGCGTCGGCGGCGACCTGCCAGCCGGACAGGTAGATGGCCTTGAGGCCGGCGCGGACCTGCTGGACCGCCTGGTTACCGGTCAGCGCGCCCAGCGAGTTGACGTAGTCGGTCTCGTGCAGCAGCTTCCACAGCCGCTCCGAGCCCTGGCGGGCCAGGGTGTGCTCTTCCTGCACCGAGCCGCGGAGGCGGACGACCGTCTCAGCGGAGTGCGTGCGCTCGATGCCCTTCCAGCGCGGGCTGGTGTCCCACTCGCGCTGCAGCTCCTCAGAGGCCTTCTTCGCCTGCTCGCGGATGCTCATGATTTTTTCCCCTTCCGGGATCGCTGGCGACCTGCTGCAATCAATATTGCAACCTGCCAAGCGAAACCGGGCCAGATTTTCTAGGTAATTTTCAGGATTTTTCTGCTAGCATCAACGCCATGACGGAGTTCCCCGGCGAAGAAGACCGTAGTTTTTCTACGGAACACGACCTTCTGGTCTTTGGTCAGCGGCTCAGGCACTTGCGCCGAGCCGCTGGATTGACTCTTGTTGAGCTCGGCGACCGCGTGGGGAGAGCGCCGTCACAGCTCTCGCTGCTGGAGAACGGCCACCGCGAGCCGAAGCTGTCGCTGCTGCGATCGCTGGCCGACGCGCTGGGCACCTCCGTCGACGAACTGCTGTCCAAGAAGGCCCCGAACCGGCGCGCCGAGCTCGAGATCGCGGTGGAGAAGGCTCAGCTCGACCCGATCTACCAGCGGCTCTCGCTGCCGCCGCTGAAGGTCGGCAAGCGACTGCCCACCGAGGCGCTCGAACACGTGCTGGCGCTCTACGAGGAGCTCCGGCGCAGGGAGACCCAGAAGGTCGCCACTCCTGAGGAGGCCCGCAAGGCCAACGCGGAGCTGCGCGGCATGATGCGCCGCCACAACAACTTCTTCCCCGAGATCGAGAAGGCCGCCAGCGACCTGCTCAAACGAGTCGGTTACCACGGCGGCCCGCTGTCCGAGGGGCTGATCCAGTCCATCGCCACGCACATGGGCTTCGGGCTGAAGTTCGTCACCGATCTGCCGCGCTCGGTCCGGTCGGTGACCGACATGAAGAACCGCCGCATCTTCCTGCGGCGCGAATCCCTGGGCATGCACAGCCCGCGCACGATCCTGCTGCAGACCCTGGGGCACCTCACGCTGGGCCACAACCAGCCGCGCGACTTCGCCGACTTCCTGCGGCAGCGGGTCGAGGCCAACTACTTCGCCGCCGCCGTGCTGGTGCCGGAGCAGACCGCGGTGCCCTTCCTGCAGGAGGCCAAGTCCGAGCGCGACCTGGCGGTCGAGGACCTGCGCGACGTGTTCTCGGTGTCCTACGAGATGGCCGCGCACCGGTTCACCAACCTCGCCACGCAGTACCTGGACCTGGTCTGCCACTTCGTCCGCAACGACGAGACGGGCATCATCCACAAGGCCTACGAGAACGACGGGCTGGCGTTCCCCACCGACCCGACGGGCGCGATCGAGGGCCAGCGGATGTGCCGGTACTGGGCGGGCCGCCAGGTCTTCGCCTCGCCGGACCGCTACTCGACCTACTACCAGTACACCGACAAGCCCGGTGCCACGCACTGGTGCGTCGGGCACGTCGACCCGAGCCGCGGCCGGGACTTCGCGATCACCCTCGGCGTCCCCTACACCGAGTCGCGCTGGTTCCGAGGCCGCGACACCAACAACCACTCCAAGTCCGGCTGCCCGAACGGCGAGTGCTGCCAGCGCCCGCCGGCCGAGCTCGCCAGCCGCTGGGAAGGCATGGTCTGGCCGTCGGCCCGAGCGCACTCGCACGTCCTGGCAGCGTTGCCCGCCGACACCTTCCCCGGCGTCGACGAAGCCGACGTCTACGCCTTCGTCGAGGCCCACCAGGGCTGAGCCGAAGTTTTCATGAAAACTTCCTTCCCCCATCCCATCGCCGCAGGTCACCGCGGTTCTGGGGTGGGGGAAGTTTTCATGAGAACTTCCCCCACCTCAGATCAGCGGCGCAGTTCGGCGATGGTTTCAGCCATAGCGACGAACTGCGCCGCTGCTGGTGAGAGGGGCCCTGGTCGCCAGAACAGGACGCCACGGCGGACCACCTTCGGCCGCAGCGGCAGCACGACCGCGCCCCGCGCGGCGGCGTCGCGGGCCATCGCGCGCGGCAGCAGCGTCGCGCCCGCTCCGGCCAGCACCAGCGGTACGATCATCGCCTGGTGCGCGGTCTCCACCGCGAAAGTCGGTCCTCCACCGCGGGGTCCCACGGTGTCCTCGATGACCGCCCGCGTGGCGGTGCCGGACGGGGTGGCGATCCAGTCCAGGGTGGACAGCTCCGGCACGCTCAACCGCTTCCGACCGGGCGCTGCGCCCGGCGGCAGCACGGCGAAGATCTCCCGGCCTCGCAGCACCATGCTCTCCAGATCCCCGATGGGATGCTCGGAATCGACCAGGCCGAGCTCGCGCTCACCGGCCCGCACCGCGGAGGTCACGTCCGTCCCCAGCTCGGGGTCGGCGATGGTGACCGCGACCTTGGGGTTCTCGCGCAGGAAAGCGCCGATGAGCTCGGCGAGCGGGTCGACGGCCAGCGTCGTCTGCGCCACGACGTCCAGCCGGCCGCCGGACAGCCCGAGCACCTCGCGGACCGAGGCCGCGGCCGTGCTCAGGTCCCGCATCACCTGCCGGGCGGGTTCCACCAGCGCGTCCCCGGCCGGGGTGAGCGCGACCCCGTGCGGGAGCCGGTGGAAGATCTTGCCGCCGAGCTCCTTCTCCAGGTTCCGGACGGCGTGCGACAGCGAGGGCTGGGCCACGTGCATCGCCTGCGCGGCCGCGGTGAAGCTGCCGTGCTCGACGATCGCCAGGAAGTACTCCAACTCCCGCCGGTCCATGACACCTCCCCACGCGAAAGACCCGCCTGCCCGGCATTACACCAGGCAGGCGGGACATCGCCAGGCCGAGCTCCTACTCGTGCGCGGTCCGGAAGGCCGACGCCGCCTCCACGTCCGACCACTGGTCGTCGTCGAGGTCGACGCGCAGCCGCCGCAGCCCACCGGTGAAGGCGTTGTCGACCGGCACGTAGTCGTCGGTGACCGGGCTCGCCCGGTCGACGCCGACGTCGAAGGTCTCGTCGAAGGCGAAGTAGTACGGGATCGTCGCGTCCACCCGGCCGGAGGCGACGTCGGTGCCGTCCACGCGCAGCGTCACCGCGCCGCCCTTGCCGACGCCGCCGCCGTCGTAGTCGAACCGCACGCTGATCTCGTGCTCGCCGGCGCCCACCGCTTCTCGCGCCCGGACGTGCTGGACGACCGAGCCGAAGTAGTTGTAGGCGTAGCAGGGCTTCCCGTCGTGGAGGTAGAACGACCAGCCGCCGGTCCGGCCGCCCTGGGCCACCAGCACGCCTTCCGCACCGGCCTCGGGCACCTCCACCAGCGCCGTCAGGGTGTGCGAGCGGTTCTTGACGTTCGGCGCGGTCTCCTCGGTGAGCCGCTTGGCGCCCGCGTGGAACGTCACCGATCGACGATCGCCCATGAGGTCCAGCCGACCGGCTTCGAGGGGGTTCTCCCGCTCGGTCATCCGGTCGTCCAGCGGCAGCACGTTGTGCTTGGCGGCCTCGACCAGGAAGAGCTGCTGGAGCTCGCGCAGCTTCTCGGGGTGCTCCTCGGCGAGGTCGTGGGACTGCGTCCAGTCCACGTTGGTGTCGTAGAGCTCCCAGCGGTCGTCGTCGAAGGAGCGGCGGACGCCGTCCTGCACCATCACCCAGGGCGTTCCGTGCCGGGTCACGGCCATCCACCCGTCCTGGTAGATGCCGCGGTTGCCGACCATCTCGAAGTACTGCACGCGGTGCCGGTCCGGCGCCTCGGCGTCGTTGAAGCTGTAGAGCATGCTGGTGCCCTCGACGGGCTGCTGCGCCACGCCGTTGACCTCGGTCGGGTGCGGCAGGCCCGCCGCTTCCAGGATCGTCGGCACCACGTCGATGACGTGGTGGAACTGGTCGCGCAGCCCGCCGCGCTCGGCGATCCCGTCCGGCCAGTGCACGATCATGCCGTCGCGGATCCCGCCCAGGTGCGACGCGACCTGCTTGGTCCACTGGTAGGGCGTGTTCATCGCCAGCGCCCAGCCGACCGGGTAGTGCGCGTGCGTGGTCGCGTCGCCGAGCGCGGCGTCCTGGGAGTTGATGTACTCGGCGCTGTCCGGGATGCCGCTGGCGAAGCGGTGCTCGTTGAGCGTGCCGCCCAAACCGCCTTCGGCGGAGGCCCCGTTGTCACCGAGGATGTAGACGAACAGCGTGTTGTCCAGCTCGCCGAGCTCGTCGAGCGCGTCGACCAGACGTCCGACCTGGTCATCGGTGTGCTCGGCGAAGCCGGCGTAGAGCTCCATCAGCGACGCCGCGGAGCGCTGCTCCTCGGCGGAGAGCTCGTCCCAGTGCGGCACATCTTCCGACCACGGCGCCAGTTCGGCGTCCTGCGGGACCACGCCGAGTTCCTTCTGCCGCTCCAGGGTGATCTCGCGCTGCCGGTCCCAACCGTGGTCGAACTTGCCCCGGTAGCGCTCCCGGTACTCCTGGGGCACGTGGTACGGCGCGTGGGTGGCGCCGAACGGGAGGTAGGCGAAGAACGGGTTGTCGGGCTTCAGCGAGGTCTGGTCCCGCACCCAGTCGATCGCGTTGTCCACCAGGTCTTCGGACAGGTGGTAGCCGTCTTCGGGTTTGCGGGTGGGCTCAACGGGTTTCGTCCCGTCGAACAGCACCGGGTACCAGTGGTTCATCTCGGCGCACATGAAGCCGTAGAACTTCTCGAAGCCCTCGCCCGTGGGCCACCGGTCAAAAGGCCCCGCCGCGCTGACGTCTCGCGCCGGAGTCTGGTGCCACTTGCCGAAAGCCGCTGTGTTGTAACCGTTCCCCTGCAGCATCTGGCCGATCGTGGCGGCGCTGAGCGGGCGGACACCGCAGTAACCGGGTGCGGCGCTGGCCATCTCGGTCGTGACGCCCATGCCGACGGAGTGGTGGTTGCGTCCGGTCAGCAGCGCCTGCCGGGTCGGCGAGCAGATCGCGGTGACGTGGAAGCGGTTGTAGCGAAGGCCACCACCGGCCAGCCGTTCTGCCGTGGGCATGTTGCAGGGCCCGCCGAACGCGCTCGGAGCACCGAATCCCATGTCGTCGAGGAGCACCACGACGACGTTCGGCGCTCCCTGCGGCGGGCGCAGCGGCTGCCGCGGCTGGAAGGCCGGGCTCTGATCGCGGGCGTCGAGGGAGGTCGCGGTGGGCGGCTGAGGATCGGGGATCGGCAAGCGTTCGCGGGAGAAGTCCACCAGCAACCTCCAGGCAGCGTCGAGCCCGCCACTTTTCGGTGGCGCACCGAGGGAAACGCCGATGCGCTCGGTGGGACCCCGAGCAGCACGGACCATGACGAGCGAATGCTAGCCACGTGCCCGGGCCGCACAACCGCCGTCCGAGCCGTGAGAACGAGACCCGGATCACTTATGAAGCGACTCGGCCCAGGCCAGCGGAGGAGCAGACCCATTCTCGATCCGCCCGATAGACGATCTCTATACCCGCGAAGCCACCCTCGCGGAGGGGGCTGCGAGTTCACGCCTTCCGGCGGCGACCGATCAGTTCAGCGGGAACGACGCGCACGGCGAAGGGATTCGCCGCGTCGAAGACCTCCGTCCCGGCGACCTTGACGATCCGCTCGTACTCGCCGTCCTCACCCAGCTCGAACGCGGTCAGCCTCGGCTCCAGCGGGTCGATCACCCAGTAGCACGGCACACCGAGCCGCTCGTAGAACGCCTTCTTGGAGTTCAGGTCGTTGAGCCTCGTGCTCGGCGAGAGAACTTCCACCGCGAGGACCGGCGCAGCCGGCAGGTACGCCTCGGTGAGATCCTCGTCCCTAGCGACCAGGAGGTCCGGTTGGAGCTCGACGGTGACCGAGGGACGCACCGCGAACGGCGCGGGCAACACCTCGAGCTCGTCCGGGCAGGCCGCGTCGAGCAGCGCTCCCAACCGGAGAATTACCTTCTGGTGCTTGTAGCCGGACGCGGGCGTCTCGAGAAGAGCCCCGTCCAGGAGCTCGTACCGGTGGCCGTCATCGGGCATCGCCTCCAGGTCGTGCACCGTGAAGGGGCGACTCTGGACGATGCCGTGCGGACCGGTCGTCTCTGCCATGACAGACATGGCGCCCTCCTTTCCGATCGACGGAAAGTCAACCAGAGGGCGCCGACATTCGGTCACCGGTCATGCACAGCGAGTTACTTCTTGCCGTCCTTGGACTTGTCGTCCTTGGCTTCCGTGGTGGACAGCGCAGCGACGAAGGCTTCCTGCGGGACCTCGACCCGGCCGATGGTCTTCATCCGCTTCTTGCCCTCCTTCTGCTTCTCCAGCAGCTTGCGCTTCCGGCTGATGTCACCGCCGTAGCACTTGGCGAGCACGTCCTTGCGGATGGCGCGGATCGTTTCGCGGGCGATGATCCGCGAACCGATGGCCGCCTGGATCGGCACCTCGAACTGCTGGCGCGGGATGAGTTCGCGCAGCTTCGTGGCCATCTTCGTGCCGTAGGCGTAAGCGCCGTCGCGGTGCACGATCGCGCTGAAGGCGTCGACCGGCTCGCCTTGCAGCAGGATGTCCACCTTGACCAGGTTGGAGACCTGCATCCCGGATTCCTCGTAGTCCATCGAGGCGTAGCCGCGGGTGCGGGACTTGAGCTGGTCGAAGAAGTCGAAGACGATCTCGCCCAGCGGCAGCGTGTAGCGCAGCTCGACGCGGCTCTCCGACAGGTAGTCCATGCCGTCGAGCTGACCGCGACGGCCCTGGCACAGCTCCATGATCGTGCCGACGAACTCCGAGGGGGCGATCACCGTGCACTTGGCGATCGGCTCCGAGACGTCCTTGATCTTGCCCTCGGGCCAGTCGGACGGGTTGGTCACCACCAGCTCGGTGGCGTCCTCCATCTCGACCTCGTAAACCACGTTCGGCGCGGTGGAGATCAGGTTCAGGTTGAACTCGCGCTCCAGCCGGTCCCGGGTGATCTCCAGGTGCAGGAGGCCGAGGAAACCGCAGCGGAAACCGAAGCCCAGCGCGCCGGAGGTCTCCGGCTCGTAGGTGAGCGCGGCGTCGTTGAGCTGCAGCTTCTCCAGCGCTTCGCGCAGGATCGGGTAGTCGGAGCCATCGATCGGGTACAGCCCGGAGTAGACCATCGGCTTGGGCTCGCGGTAGCCGGGCAGCGGGTCGGTCGCGCCCTTGCGTTCGGCGGTGATGGTGTCACCGACCTTGGACTGGCGGACGTCCTTCACACCGGTGATCAGGTAGCCGACCTCACCGACTCCCAGGCCCTTCGACGGCTTGGGGTCCGGCGAGATGATGCCGACTTCCAGCAGCTCGTGGGTGGCGTTGGTCGACATCATCCTGATCCGCTGACGCGGGGTGATCTTGCCGTCGACGACCCGGATGTAGGTGACCACGCCCCGGTAGGTGTCGTAGACCGAGTCGAAGATCATCGCGCGCGGCGGGGAGTCCGCCTCGCCCTGCGGCGCCGGAACCTGCTTCACGACCTCGTTGAGGACCGCGTCCACGCCCTCGCCGGTCTTGGCCGACACCCGCAGCACGTCCTCGGGCTCGCAGCCGATGATGTGCGCGAGCTCGGCGGCGTACTTGTCCGGCTCGGCGGCCGGAAGGTCGATCTTGTTGAGCACCGGGATGATCTGCAGATCGTGTTCCATGGCGAGGTAGAGGTTCGCCAGCGTCTGCGCCTCGATGCCCTGCGCGGCGTCGACCAGCAGGATCGCGCCTTCGCACGCGGCCAGCGAACGGCTGACCTCGTAGGTGAAGTCGACGTGCCCGGGGGTGTCGATCATGTGCAGCACGTGCTCGTCGCCCTCGACCACCCACGGCAGGCGCACGTTCTGCGCCTTGATCGTGATGCCGCGCTCGCGCTCGATGTCCATCCGGTCGAGGTACTGAGCCCGGTAGGCGCGCTCCCCCAGAACACCTGTCAGCTGCAGCATGCGGTCGGCCAGCGTCGACTTGCCGTGGTCGATGTGCGCGATGATGCAGAAGTTCCGGATCCGCTCCGGCTGCGTGAACGTGGTGTCGGCGAAACTGCTCACTCGGGTTCCTCGGATGTCGGCGGCGTTCCTACGGCTGTCGGCGTTCGTCGGCAGACGTCGGCCCGGGCTCCCCAGGCGGATGACGCGCAGGGGTCACCCCATAGTCCCACGCCACGCCCCGTGTCCGACGCCCAACTCCCGGACACCCGCTTGCCGGGGTGGCACGCCCCACCGCCTTGGGGGGAACCTGCGGGGTGTTCGCTTCATCGAGCGCCCGCACGGGGTCAGCATGATCACCATGCGGAACACAGCGCCCTCCGTGCGCGCTCGCCAGCTGGGCGCCGAGCTGCGCCGATCACGATCCACCACCGGGCTCGCCGCCGACCAGGTCGCCAAGCGCCTCGGCTTCTCGCCGAGCAAGGTCAGCCGCATCGAGTTCGGCCGGCGCGGCTCCAAGGTCGAAGACATCGCCGCCATGCTCGCGCTCTACGGCGTGACCGGGCAGAGCCGCGCTGAGCTGCTGCAACTGTCCCGGGAGGTTGCCTCCGGCGCACTCGGCTGGTGGCAGCGCCGGGAGATGTCGGCCAACCAGCGCACGCTCATCGAACTCGAATCGACGGCGACCAGGATCGTGAACTTCGAGCTGAGCCTCATCCCCGGCCTTCTCCAGACCGGGGAATACACCCGCACCGTCCTGCGCGAGGTCGCACTCGTGCCTCCGGAGGAGATCGAGAACCGCATGGTCACGCGCTTGACTCGGCATCGCGTGCTGCTCAAACCAGACGCGCCGCGGTTTCTGGCTCTGATCCACGAGCGCGGTCTCCGGCAACGAGTCGGCGGAGAGGACGTGATGCGCCGACAGTACGAATACCTGTGCCATGTCGTTCGGCACTCCAGCACCGCGATCAGAGTCGTTCCGGCCGACGCCGGACTGCACCCGGGCTTTGACGGGTCATTCGCGAGGATCTCGCTCCCGCAGGCACCTCCCGTGGTGTTCACGGAGAACCGCACCTCCCAGCTCTTCATCGAGGCAGCGGACGAGATCCAGATCTACGACGAGGCCTTGCGACGCATTCTCAAGATCGCACTCGATGAGCGAGAATCAGCCGAACTGATCGCAAGCATGGCGGTCGAGTTCGAGTAGAGGGCGACGGAATGCGAGGGGTCCGTACATGTCTACCCGGATTGCACCGCACGACTGGCGGACGAGCAGCTACACCACTACCACCAACTGCGTGGAGGTGGCGCTGACTCCTGACGTCGTGGCCGTGCGGGACACGAAGGATCGCCACGGGCCGGTGCTGACCTTCAGCGCAGCGGCGTTCAGCGAATTCCTCGCGGGCGTGAAGGAGCGTTAGTCGCCGCGGGTGTCACGGCGGATGGGGTGATCGGCGGGAACCTCGACGATGACGATGCGCATGCCGTCGGGATCGGCGATCCAGCCTTCGTGCAAACCCCAGGGCTTGTGCTCGGGTTCGGCGAGGACGGTGACGGCCTGATCGCGGAGCTCGTCGAAGGTGGCGCGGAGGTCCCGCACCTGGAGCCACAGCACCTGATCCGGGCTCGGCCCCTGGTCCCCTCGACCGGAGACCTCCAGGTACCCCTGACCCAGGAAGAACACCGTGCCTCCGGGGAACTCGCGGCACACCGCCAATCCCAGCACGTCGCGGTAGAACCGCACCGACCGATTGTGATCGGCGGGCCGCAGGATCATCCGGCTGTTCAAGACCTCCATGCCCGCATTTCTACCGCCAAGCCACCCCCCACGCCCAGCACCAACCCCAGGAGCACGGGCCGGAGCGAGGCCGACCGCCGGAGTGCTTCCTGCTCACCACGTGACGGTTGTGGTCCGAATTGACCGGGCATTTCAGGCATTGATCATGGACGGTTCGGACCACAACCGCCCGCAGCCCCAGAGGAACCCGAACGAGCCCACCCAACATCACTGGAGGACGGTGATGCTGCGTCTGACCGGGCGCTCGTCGGCGTGCTGGTCGATCGCCGCCAAGCCGACCTCAGGCCCTAGCGCCGGGCGATCAGCTGGCCTGACGATGCGCGACGTGCTGGTGAGCGGGGTCCACGAGGTTCTCCACGCGGTGCAGCAGTTCCAGCGCCTGCTGCAGATCTACCTTCGAGACCGGGGAATCGCCCTCCCCCTTCGCCGCCGCTAGCAGAACATCGCGAATCCACTCCGACCTGCTGAGCCCCGAGCGCTCCACGGCCTGGTCGATCAGCTCGGCGTCGATCGCGGGCAACCGGAAGGACCGGGTCACCTCCAGATTCGGGGAGATCTCCACTTCCACGGGCTCGTACTCACCGCGTTCGAACTCGTCATCCAACTCCTCGCGGTGCGCGTACTGCCATTCCGCCAACTCCGCGTAGCTCATCGACTCGAAGTCAGGATCTTGGTTCTCCGTCATCGCACCTCCCACGCACTAATGGCGATCGCTGTCCGCGTATCCGCGTCGTAATCGAAGTTCACGCGAACACGACGCCCACCGTCCGTCAGCCCCTCCACGGAAAAAGCAGCCGCCCTGTTCCGCCGGTTTCTGCCAATTCTCACGATGTTGAAGAAGACCTGCTCGATCTCGCCCATCGAGACACCGTGGCGCGTCACATGAAGCAAGCTGCCGGGGACAATCCGAGATACCTTCAACTTCACCTGCCGTAATACAGCGTATCACCTTCGAACGGCGATGACGGTAGAACGACGGGCCGCCTCACGATTGAGCGACCTGAGCCGTCACTGGAGGACGGTGATGCTGCGTCTGACCGGGCGCTCGTCGGCGCTGCCGACGAAGAGCTCGGGGGACTCCGATCGGATTCGCTCGACGTCCTCGAACACGGCGCGCAGGTGCCCGCGGAGGGCGGAGGCGGCGGCGTCGAGGTCGCGGGATTCAACGCCGCCGACGATCTCGGCGTGCTGGTCGATCAGGGACGAGACCGGGCTGACCGTGCGCAGGCCCAGGCGACGGGCGCGGTCGAGGTGGGCCTTGGCCTGCTCGACCGTGCGCCAGGAGTTGGCGTGACCACCTGCGGCGAGCAGGCGCTGGTGGAAGGCCTCGTCGAGCTCGAAGAACCGATCCACGTCCTCGGCTGCCTCGCGCTGCTGTCGCAGCAGGTCGCGCAGGGCTTCGACGTCCTCGTCGGTGCGGTGCTCGACAGCATCGGTCAGCGAGGCGACCTCGACGGCTTCGCGGACGAACTGGGCGTCGGCGATGCGCTGCGGGTCCACCCTGGCCACGAAAGATCCGAGCTTCGGGAAGACCCGGACCAGGTCCTCCTCGACGAGCAGCAGCAGGCCCTCGCGCACCGGCGTCCGGGACACCTCCAGTTCCCGGGCGAGCTCGTTCTCCGAGAGCGGATGCCCGGGCGGCAGCTGCAGCGTGATGATGCGGCGCCTGATCTCGCGGTGCGCGGCCACCCTCGCCAAGGTCTTGCCCTCCGTGCTCGCCATGGCCACACCCTATCGACGACCTTGACCCGTGGGATCCCACCGCTTGTATGGTAGCGCTGATATTCACCTGGCCCGCCCGGATCGGCGGCGGCCGTACCGACTGAGAGGACCGAGTTGTCCAAGATCGTCGACGCGAAGGTCATCGTCACCGCGCCAGGCCGCAACTACGTCACGCTCAAGCTCACCACCGCCGACGGCGTGGTGGGCTGGGGCGACGCGACGCTCAACGGACGCGAGCTCGCGGTGGCGTCCTACCTGCGCGACCACGTCTGCCCGCTGCTGATCGGCCGCGACTCGCAGCGCATCGAGGACACCTGGCAGTACCTGTACAAGGGCGCCTACTGGCGGCGCGGTCCGGTGACCATGACCGCGATTGCCGCCGTCGACGTCGCGCTGTGGGACATCAAGGGCAAGGTCGCCGGGCTACCGGTGCACCAACTGCTCGGCGGGCCGGCCCGCGACGGCGTGCTGGCCTACTGCCACGCCACCGGCGACGACATCCCGGCGCTGCTCGACGACGTCGCCGCACACCTGGACCAGGGCTACCTGGCCGTCCGGGCGCAGGCGTCGGTCCCCGGCGTCGACAAGTCCTACGGCGTTCCGGCCCAGGGCGAGTTCTACGAACCCGCTTCCTCGAACGTCCCGGAGGAGGGCCACTGGGACACCGAGTCCTACCTGCGGCACGCACCCGAGGTCCTGGGAGCGGTGCGAGAGCGGTTCGGCTTCGGCTTCCACCTGCTCCACGACGTCCACCACCGGCTCACCCCCATCGAGGCCGGGCGGCTGGGCAAGGACCTGGAACCGCACCGGCTGTTCTGGATCGAGGACCCGACCCCCGCCGAGAACCAGAGCGCGTTCCGGCTGATCCGGGAGCACACCACCACCCCGATCGCGGTCGGCGAGGTGTTCAACTCGATCTGGGACTGCCAGCAGCTGATCACCGAGCGGCTGATCGACTACATCCGGACCTCGGTGTCGCACGCGGGCGGCATCACGCACCTGCGGCGGATCTTCTCGCTGGCCGAGCTCTACGGGGTGCGCACGGGATCGCACGGAGCCGGAGACCTCTCCCCGATCTCGCTGTCGGCGGCGCTCAACGTGGACCTGGCGGTGCCCAATTTCGGCATCCAGGAGTACATGGGCCACACCGAGCAGACCGCCGAGGTCTTCCACTCCGGCTACACCTTCGCCCACGGCTACCTGCATCCCAGCGACGAACCCGGTCTGGGCGTGTGGGTCGACGAGCACGCCGCGGAGCGGTTCCCCTACGAGCCCCGGTACCTGCCGGTCAACCGCCGCGGGGACGGCTCGATGCACGACTGGTGAGACGCGAAACGGCCCCTCTCCACGACTGGGAGAGGGGCCGTTTCGACGACTGAGAAGACTCAGATCTTGTTCACGCGGGCGGCCATGGCCGACTTCTTGTTGGCGGCCTGGTTCTTGTGGATGACGCCCTTGCTAGCGGCCTTGTCCAGCTGACGGCCGGCGACCTGCTGCAGCTCGATCGCCTTGTCCTTCTCGCCGGCGTCAGCGGCCACGCGGAACTTGCGGATGGCGGACTTCAGCGTGGTCTTCACAGCCTTGTTGCGCTGGCGGTTCGCCTCGTTGGTCTTGATCCGCTTCATCTGGGACTTGATGTTGGCCACTGGTGCGCCTCTTCCTCGTCAGTTGAATCGCGTGCCGCACTCGATCGGCCCGGTCCGGGAACCGGTTTCCTCCACGGCGGAATGCCGTACGACACGGTCATCCAGGTTAACACCCCTCACCTGCGGGTTCTCCAGGTGGTCCGGATCCCGCGAGGGTGCTCACAACCGCTCGGATTCGACTGTGCGCAGGAAATACGGTGACACCTCGTGCTCACCGCGTTGAACTGGCCCGGATTCGCCGACCTCACCCTCGCCGGGCTGCTGATCCTCTGCGCGGCGGCGTTCCTGGCCGGAGCCGTGGACGCGATCGTCGGCGGTGGTGGGCTCATCCAGCTGCCCGCGATGCTGATGCTGATGCCCGGTGGCGAGGTCATCTACTCGCTGGCCACCAGCAAGATCGCCGCGATCGCCGGAACCTCCGCCGCCGCCAGGACCTACGCCAAGCGCACGCCGATGGACTGGGGCGCTGCGCTTCCGATGGCCGCGGTGGCGCTGATCGGGTCGCTGGGCGGGGCGGCGCTCGCCGATGCGCTGCCGTCCTCGGTGCTCAACGTGGTGGTGCTCGTCGCCCTGGTCGTGGTCGGCGTCTACACCTGGCGCAAACCCGACCTCGGCTCGGTGCACGCGCCCCGGTTCGCGCGGCGATTGCAGCTGGCGCTGATGCTGCTCGGTGGCGCGGTGATCGGGTTCTGGGACGGCATCGCCGGGCCCGGAACGGGTTCGTTCCTGGTGTTCTGGTTGGTCAGCCTGGTCGGTTTCGCCTTCGTCTCGGCTTCGGCGACCGCGAAGGTCGTCAACGTCGCCACCAACCTGGGAGCGCTGGTCTTCTTCATCCCGGCCGGAAAAGTGCTGTGGGGACTGGGTTTGGTGATGGCGGCCTGCAACATCACGGGGAGCGTGCTGGGTGCGGCGCTGGCCGCGGGCCGCGGGTCGGCGTTCGTCCGCCGGGTGTTCTTGACGGTCGTGGTCGGGCTCGTGTTCAGCCTCGGTTGGAAGATCGCCCTCAGCGGCTGAGGTTGTAGGCTCCGGACACTCATGAGCGCTGCCGCTGTCCTTCTCGTGGTCCTGGCCGCGTTCGCGCACGCGGGCTGGAACTTCTTCGCCAAGCGCGCCGGTTCGTCCGGCGCGGGTTTCGTGTGGCTGACCGCGACCTGCTCGTCCGTGCTGTACCTGCCGGTGGCGGCCGTGACGCTGCTGATCACCGGAGTCCCTCCGCTGGGCGCCTGGACGCTCGGCGTCCTGGTCAGCGCGACCATCCACCTCGGCTACTTCCTCCTGCTGCAGCGCGGCTACTCCGTGGGCGACATGTCCGTGGTCTACCCGCTGGCCAGGGGAACCGGCCCGATGCTGTCGATGGTGGTGGCCGTGCTGGTGCTGCAGGAGCGTCCCGGATGGCTCGGCCTGTGCGGCGGCGCCCTGGTGGTGGCCGGAGTTTTCGTGATCGGCCTGTCCGACGGGGTACCGCGCGCGGGGGCGAACCTCGCGGGGGTCGGCTTCGGGCTGCTCACCGGGGCGCTGATCGCGACCTACACCGTGTGGGACGCGCACGCCGTCACCGGACTCGCGCTGTCACCGCTGCTGTACGACTGGGCCAACAACGCCACCCGCAGCGCGCTGCTCGCCCCCTACGCCGTGCGCAGGCGCGACGCGCTCGGCCGGATCTGGACCGAGCACCGGCGGGAGATCATCGCCGTCGGGGTGCTCTCGCCCCTGGCCTACATCCTGGTGCTGTTCGCCATGCAGATGGCGCCGGTCAGCCTGGTGGCCCCGGCTCGCGAGCTGAGCATCGTGCTCGCCGGACTGCTCGCGTGGCGCGTGCTCGGCGAGGCGCAGCCCGCCCGGCGGATGACCGGTGCGGTCGTGGTGCTCGCCGGTGTCGTGCTGATCGGCGTGGCCTGATCAGCCGCGCTGGTTGCGCAGCGACACCAGCCGCAGGACCGTCTTCTCCAGGGCGTAGTCGGCGTCGGCCGCCATGCCCTTGACCCCCGCGTTGACCTCGGCCACGACCTGCAACGCTGCGGCAAGACTCGTCGGGGTCCAGCCGCGCGACTGCGAGAGGGCCTTCTTGACCTTCCACGCGGGCATGCCGAGGTCCCCGGCCAGCCGGTACGGGTCGTTGCGGCCGCCCGCTGCGGCGACGCGGCCGATGGTGCGGACCGAGTCGGCCAGGGCGTCCGCGATGAGCACGTGCGGCACGCCGAGCTGGATCGCCCAGCGGAGCGCCTCCAGGGCTCCCGCCCGATCGCCGACCACGGCCTTCTCCGCGACGGCGAACCCGGTCACCTCGGCCCGGCCCCGGTAGTAGCGGCCCACGGCGTCCGCGTCGATCTTGCCGCCGGTGTCGGCCACCAGCTGCGACGCCGCAGCCGACAGCTCGCGCAGGTCCGACCCGACCGCCTCGATCAGCGCGCTCACCCCGCCGGAGTCGGTCTTGCCACCGGCCCTGCGGATCTCGTCCTTGACGAACGCCTCACGCTCGGCGGGCTTGGTGATCTTCTTGCACTCGGTGACCCGCGCGCCGATCTTCTTCAGCGCGGTGGGCAGCTCCTTGGCCTGCTTGGCCCGGCCGCCACCGTTGTGCAGCACGACCAGGGTCACGCCCTCAGCAGGTTGCTTGGCGTGCATCAGCAACGCTTCCGCGATCTCCTTGCCCGCGTCCTGCGCCGACTCGACCGCCAGCACGCGAGCCTCTGCGAACAGCGAGGGACTCAGCATTTCGGCCAGCTCCGGAGGGGTGAGGTCACTCACCTTCACCCTGCTGAAATCCGCTTCTGGATCGGCCGCTCGCGCGGCTCCGACAGCGGCCCACATCGCGCGCTCGACCAGCAGCTCTTCGTCTCCGAGCACCAGGTGCAGCGGGTCGGCGACAACGGTCGGGGAGCTCATGAACGAATGGTCCCACGGGTCTGCGACAGTCCCGGCATCTGGATGCGCACTGGCCAGGAACGCAGTCGTTCAACTAACGTTGCCTTCACAACCGAATAGCTCATCCAGAGGGGCAGAGGGAACGGCCCGTTGAAGCCCCGGCAACCGTTCGTCCGATGCATCGCGCAAAATTCCGGCGCGAGGTCACGGACGCAAACAGGTGCCAATTCCGACCCGTCCGCGGGACAGATGAGGAGAGGACCTCGCGCGATGACTGCTGCTGCTGCCCACGCCAACACGACCGCTGGCAAGAAGTTCGATCTCGGCAATGCCGTCGAATTGGTGTCCAAAGAAGAGGGACACCGGCAGCCGTTGGCCCCGGAGTTCGTCTCCCTCGAAGACTTCTCGCCGCTCGAGGTCGCCTACGACTTCGGCAAGATCCGCCGCGAGGACATCGAGTCCGGCCCGCGTTCGATCTGGCGCTACAAGCAGTTCCTGCCCGTCCCGGGCAACGTCGACCAGATCCCCAACACCGAGCCCGGCTGTACCCGCTTGATCCAGGCGGACAACCTCGCCAAGGCGCTCGGGGTGAAGAAGATCTGGATCAAGGATGACACCGGCAACCCCACGCACTCCTTCAAGGACCGCGTCGTGGCGGTCGCGCTGGCCGCCGCCCGCGAGTTCGGGTTCAAGGTGCTGGCCTGCCCGTCGACCGGGAACCTCGCCAACGCCGTGGCCGCCGCTGCCGCCCGCGCCGGCTGGGACTCGGTCGTCCTGGTGCCCAAGAGCCTCGAGCGCGCCAAGATCTTGATGAGCGCGGTCTACGACGGCTCGCTGCTGGCCGTCGACGGCAACTACGACGACGTCAACCGGCTGGCCACCGAGCTCGCCGGCGAGCACGAGGACTGGGCGTTCGTGAACGTCAACGTCCGTCCCTACTACTCCGAGGGCTCCAAGACCCTGGGCTTCGAGGTCGCCGAGCAGCTGGGCTGGCGCCTGCCCGAGCAGATCGTGGTGCCGATCGCCTCCGGCTCGCAGCTGACCAAGGTCTACAAGGGCTTCAACGAGTTCAGCCAGGTCGGCCTCGTCGACGAGAGCCCGGTGAAGATCTTCGGCGCGCAGGCCAGCGGCTGCTCCCCCGTCTCCACCGCCTACCGCAACGGCCACGACGTGGTGCAGCCGGTCAAGCCGGACACCATCGCGCGTTCGCTCGCCATCGGCGCGCCCGCCGACGGCCCCTACGTGCTCGACGTCGTCCGCAAGACCGGCGGTGCCATCGAGGACGTCACCGACGACGAGGTCCGCGCGGGCATCCGCCTGCTGGCCCGGACCGAGGGCATCTTCGCCGAGACCGCCGGTGGCGTCACGGTGGCGACCGCCAAGAAGCTCATCGAAGCCGGCAAGATCGACCCGGACGCCGAGACGGTCCTGCTGATCACCGGTGACGGCCTCAAGACCCTGGACGCCGTCGAGGGCGAGCTGGGCCCGAAGGCGACCGTCGCACCGAGCACCGAGTCGGTGAACCAGGCCCTCGGCCTCTGATTCGGTTGTAGGCGAGCACTCCTCTCCTGCGAGCGGGTGGCTGGTCCCTGCGGACCGCCACCCGCTTCGTCGTTTCCGCTGCGGGTGGTCATCTCTCGTCGGCGCGCAGCGGGTCTCCGCGCGCGACGAAGCGAGGCCCCTGCGGCCCCGGCAGGACGGCGATGTCTCCTTCCTGGTCGGTGCGCAGCACCCGTGAGCCCGCGCGGGTGAGCGCGCCGGTCACGAACGGGTTCGGATGCCCGTAGTCGTTGCCCGCACCGACGCTGATCAGCGCGAGTCTCGGCCGGACCGCCTGCAGGAAGCGCGGTGTGGTGTAGCGCGATCCGTGGTGCGGAACCTTGAGCACCTCCGCTCGCAGATCAGCTCCCGAGGACACCAGGCGCCCCTGCCCCTGCAGTTCGACGTCACCGGTGAGCAGCACGCGACCGGCCGTGGTCGTCGCGCGCACCACCAGTGACGAATCGTTGGCGTCGTCGGCGGTCTGGGTCCGGGTCACGGCAGGGTCCGGGGCGAGCACGTCGAGGACCAGCCCCGGCCAGCCCAGTCGTTGACCGGCCTGCAGCGTGACGACCGGTGTGCGGTGCGCCCTGGCGTCGCGCACCAGGTCGTCGAAGGCCCACTTCGGTTCGCGCAGCGGTCCGATCGCCACCGCACCGACCGAGGTTTCGCCCAGGATCGTCCGCAGCCCGCTGACGTGGTCGGCGTGCAGGTGCGTGAGGACCGCCATCGAGACCCGGTGAATTCCCAAGCGCCGCAAGCAGTTCGCCGCCCGGCGGGGATCCGGACCGGTGTCGACCACCACGACCTCCCCCGGTCTGCCGGTGGACAGCACCAGTCCATCGCCCTGTCCCACATCGCAGGCCACGACGCTCCAGCCCTGCGCGGGCCACCCCGGCAGCATGGTGCGCACCGGCAGCACGATCAGCGCGCTGAGCAACACCGCCACCACGGCCAGAAGTCGAATCCTCCTCCCCCGCAACGCGATCAGACCGACCAGGACGAGCACCGCCAGGAGCAGGCCGCCGCCCGTACCGGTAGGCCAATCGACGACCGCCCCCGGTACCGCCGAGGCGCGATCGGCCACCAGCAGCACCCATTCCAGCTCCGGGCCCGCCAGCTCGACCCAGACCCACGCCACCCACGACGACACCGGCGCGGTGACCGTGGCCAGCACCCCGAACACCGTCGCCGGGGCGATCACCGGGGCGGCCAGCAGGTTCGCCGGAACCGCCACCAGGCTCACCCCGCCCGAGATCGCGGCGATCAGCGGCGCGGTGACCACGTGCGCGGCCACCGGGACCGCGATCGCCTCGGCCAGACCGACAGGCACGCCCCGTTCACGCAGCGCCGCCGCCCACACCGGCGCGAGCAGCACCAACCCGGCCGTAGCCGCGACCGACAGGGCGAAGCCCGCGCTGGTCGCCAGCTCCGGCAGCAGGAGCAGCAGCGCGATCACGCTCGCCGCCAACGCCGGCAGCGCCGAGCGACGCCGGCCCAGCACCAGCGCGAGCAGCGTGATCGCCCCCATCACCGCAGCGCGCAACACGCTCGGCTCCGGGCCGGCCAGCCCGACGAACCCGACGAGCGCCGCGCTCGCCCCGATCGCGCACACGACCGGCCCGAGCCCCAACAGGCGAAGCAGCACCAGGACCGCGCCGCAGACGATCGCCAGGTTCGCTCCCGACACGGCCGTGAGGTGGCTCAAGCCGGCCGTCTCGAAGTCCTGTTCCACCTCCGGCGCCAGACCGCCGGTGTCTCCGACGACCAGCCCCGGCAGCAGACCCGCGGCCTCCGGGCCCAGGTTCCCGGCGGCGATCTCGCGCAGTCCCGCCCGCATGCTCGCGGCCAGCCGTTGCCACGCGGGCGGTGCCGCGACCTCACCCGGTTCCCGGTACACCGGCAGCATCGCCACGACGAGTTGACCTTCGCGCGGTGGCGCCACCTTCGCCTCGACGGTGAGCCGCTGTCCGGCGATCAGCCCGCGCCACGACTCGGTGGGCACCAGCAGGACGACCGAACCACCGGTCTCGTACCGGCGCCCGGCGATCTCGGCGGCCACCAGCTCCGCCCGGGCCAGCGAGCGGTCCTGCGCCCTGCTGGCGCCGAACGCCGCCCCGCGCAACGGTTTCGGCGCAGCTGTCAGCTCGACCCGGACGGTCACCGGATCACCGGTCACCGCCGCGTGCCGCAGCGGATGCTCCTCGACGCGGTGGGTCTGCAACGCGATGCTGCTCGCCGCCACGCCGGCCAGCAGCAGGACCACCAGCACCACCCTGGAACCAGGCTTCCGCCAGAACACCCGGACGATCACGGCCAGCAGCACCGCGACCAGTGCCGATGCGGCTGCTGGCAACCATCCCGCCCACAGGCCGAACAGGGTCACCACCCAGACCGCCGCCGCCACCGGGACCAGCCGCAGGTCCAGCGGGCGGATCACACCCGGACCAGATCGCGGAGCTTGGCCAGCCGGGAGTCACCGATCCCGCCGACCTCGCCGAGCTGATCCACCGAGTCGAACCGCCCGTGCTCGGTGCGCCACTGCAGGATTCGGTCGGCGGTGACCTCGCCGACTCCGGGTAGTCCATCGAGCTGCTCCTTCGTCGCGGTGTTGAGATCGACCTTGCCGTCGCCACCGGCGCCGGTCTGCCCGGCTTGGCCGCTCTGGGCGCCCGGAGGCACCGGGATGGCGACGTAGAGCTGCTCGCCGTCGGACAGGCGGCGGGCGAGGTTGAGCCCGGTCAGGTCGGTGTCGGGCAACGGCCCGCCCGCCGCGGACACGGCGTCGGCGACCCGCGCACCGGCAGGGACGGTGACCAGACCGGGATGCCGCACGAGGCCGACGACGCTGACCACCAGCTCGGGCGGTGCGGCAGCGCTCGTCGACACCGGTGGTGGCGGAGCGGGAAGAGGTGGTGGCGGTGCGGACTCGGCCACCGGACGGCCGGACCAGGCGAAGACGAGCACGCCGAGGAGCACGAGGACCGCGACCAGCGACAGAGCGAGCGCTCCGGCGCGTCCGGGGTCCATTCTCGATCGCAGCAGTGATTCGGGCAGCCATCTCTCCGCGAACCGCGACCACGGCGAACTTCGGGCGCCGTCCGGCGGGTTCACCGAGTAGTGGGGCTGAATCCGCTGGGTGGGCTCGTCGTGCTCTGCCTCGCGGCGCAGCGTCTGCAGCCGGGACCGCGTGTCGAGCTGCTCGTAGGAGTCGTCGTCAGTGGCGCGCAAGAGCTTGGTGTCGAACATGTCGACGACGGTAGCGCGACCGAAAGACGCTGTGCACGTTTATTTTTCGTGTATCTGACTACTGTGGACCGAATGTCGCCGGGATTCAGCTCGATGGTGTGGAATCCGCGCCACGAAGGGGATTCACCCGCTGAAATGCCACCCGTTCGGGAGAACCACCACGCCCACTGATCCGGGACCGATGTGCGCCCCGATGACCGCACCGACCTCCGACACCACGCACTCCACCGACTCCCCCAGCTCGGCGGAGAAGCGCCCCGCCAGCTCTTCGGCGTGGTCGGCGGCGGCGAGGTGGTGGACCGCGATCGCCGCAGACCCGGACCCCGCTGCGTCCAGCGAGAGGTCGCGCAGCCGGGCCATCGCGCGAGTGGTGGTGCGCACCTTCTCCAGCGCGTCGATCCGCCCGTCGTGGACGTGCAGCAGCGGTTTGATCGACAGCGCCGTGCCCAGCACGGCCGCCGCCGTGCCGATGCGCCCGCCGCGCCGCAGGTATTCCAGGGTCTGCACGGAGAACACCGTGGTCGTGCGCGCGGCCGTCACCGCTGCGGTGTGCTCGACCTCGGCTAGGTCGGCACCCGAGGCAGCCGCGTCAGCGGCGGCGAGAACGGAAAAGCCCAGGCCCATGGCCGCCGACCGGGAATCGATCACGCGGACCCGCTCCGGGTCGGTCTCGCGGGCGGCGAGCCGCGCAGCGTCCCAGGTTCCCGACAGCTGCCGGGACAGGTGCACCGCGACGACGCCTTCGGCGCCGTCGTCCAGCGCCTGCCGGTACGCGCGAGCCAGCTCGCCGGAGGTCGCGCTCGCGGTCGTCACCCGGTGCTTGTTCTCCAAGGCCTCGGCGAGGTCGCCGGGCGTGAACGCGGTCTCGTCGACGGGCTTCCCGCCGTCCACGCCGACGTGCAGCGGAACGACTCGAATCCCGTACCGCGCTGCATACCCGGACGGCAGGTAAGCCGTGGAGTCGGTGACGACGGCAATGGACACGAGCGCAACCCTACGACGTCAGACGGCAGATGCGATCACGCGTGGTCTTGCGCACCCGCGTTGAAGACCAGCAGCCGCCAGCGGTGGTCGCTCGGACCGCGGCGCTTGAGGACCACCCAGTGGCAGTTGCGCACGCCGCCCAGGCCCGGCCACAGCTCCACCGGCAGGGCCAGCAGCTTCGCGGTGAGCGCGGTGATCAGCCCGCCGTGCGCGCACAGCAGCGCGGTGCCTTCGTACTGGCCGTCTAGCTCGGTGACGACGTCGAGGGCGCGGGCGGCGACCTCCACGCGGGACTCGCCGCCGGGCGGGGCCCACGTCGGGCTCGCCCGCCACGTGTTGAGCGCACCCGGCCAGCCGTGCTCCACCTCTGCCCCGCTGAGGCCCTGCCACTCGCCGACGTGGGTTTCCCGCAGTCGCTTGTCGAGCTTGACCGGCTCACCGCTGACCTTGGCGTAGGCGGCGGCGGTCGTGCGGGCGCGGTTCAGATCGGAGCTGACCGCCACCGAGGGATCGAAGGACGCGACGGTGGGCGCGGCCTGCTCGGCCTGCTCGATGCCGTTGGCGGTCAGCGAGCTGTCGAGGTGCCCCTGGATGCGGCCGGCGAGGTTGTAATCGGTCTCGCCGTGCCGCCACAGCACGAGCCGGTCGAGGCTCACTCGTCTTCCTCTGCCGGCAGGCTCTGGTCGACGAACTCGATCTGCGGGCAGTCCTTCCACAGCTTCTCCAGCTGGTAGAAGGAGCGCTCCTCGGCGTGCTGGACGTGCACCACGACGTCGACGAAGTCCAGCAGGACCCATCGCCCCTCGCGGGCTCCCTCGCGCCGAACCGGCTTGACTCCTGCCGCGCGCAGCTTCTCCTCGACCGAGTCGACGATCGCTTCGACCTGCCGCTCGTTGGGAGCTGAGGCGATCAGGAAGCAGTCGGTGATGACCAGCTGCTCTGAGACATCCAGCAGGACCACGTCGGTGGCCTTCTTGTCGGCCGCCGCCTGCGCGGCGATCAGGGCCAGCTCGCGGGCGTTGTCGGTGGCTGCCACGTCACTCCTCTCGACGGGGCTCGGTGTGCCCACGCCGGGTAGCAGGATAGGCCGCCGGTCCCGGTGAGGACCCGCCCGGCCTCCTCACATGAGTCCTTTATCCCCGAGCGGCACCCTCGACCTCAACTCACCCAGTCCGACCTCGTCCCACCCGGGCGCGACTCGGCCGTTCCCAGTTTTAGTCCAAACCGAGGACCTTCGGTGCCCGAAATGTCGGCTCAGTTTGGACTAAAACTGGGAACTGCTGCGGGCGCTCGGGCTTCCGGACCCCACTTCCCCGCTACGGGCCCCACTCGGTTGCGGGGTCGCGGTAGAGGCCGCGTTTGGTGATGTACTGGACGATTCCGTCCGGGACGAGGTACCAGACCGGCAGGCCCGCTTGGACGCGGTCGCGGCAGCCGGTGGAGGAGATCGCCATCGCCGGGATCTCGACCAGCGACACCGACCCGTCGGGCAGGTGCGCGCTGTTGAGGGAGTAGCCGGGGCGCGTCACTCCGATGAAGTGGGCGAGCTCGAACATCTCCTCGACCCGGTGCCAGGACAGGATCTGCTCCAGGGCGTCGGCTCCGGTGATGAAGTACAGGTCGGCGTCCGGGAACTCCGCGTGGAGGTCGGTGAGCGTGTCAGCGGTGTAGGTCGGCCCTTTGCGGTCGATGTCCACCCGGCTGACCAGGAACCGCGGGTTGGACGCGGTGGCGATCACGGTCATCAGGTAGCGGTCCTCGGCCGGCGAGACGATCTCGTGGCTCTTCTGCCACGGCTGCCCGGTGGGCACGAAGATCACCTGTTCGAGACCGAACTGGGCCTGCACTTCGCTGGCGGCGACGAGGTGTCCGTGATGAATGGGATCGAAGGTGCCACCCATGACCCCGATCCGGCGGCGAGACATAGCTGACAACCCTAGAGAAACATCGCGACCAGGCACGTCGGCGGGGCGTCCCGGGGTGTCGGAGACCACGGTCCCGGCGCGGGTGTCCCTCAACCCCCGCACCGGTCCCGCGGCAAACCGCGGAACCCGGTCCAGGCTCCCCCCTCGACCGGGCCCCGCGGCCCTGCGCGATCTTCGGCGGCTGGGGGCCCACCTCAGACCACGGGCGCTGCCTCTCGGGCGCGCACAGGTGAGACCCGCGCGCGCCGGGAATCATGACGGCGGCAAGACCGTGACCTGAGTCACTCCTCCGGGGCGACGACCTTCCCGGTCGCGACCTCCTTGACCAGGATCGCCTCGACCGGGCAGGACTCCGCGGCGTCGACGACGTCGTCGGAGGGCTCGGTCCGATCCTTCAAGGTCGTCGAATAGCCCTCGACCAGCTCGAAGTGGTCCGGGGCGACCCCGGCGCACATGCCCGACCCGATGCAGGTGTTCGCGTCGATCTCGATCGACCAACTCATCAGCTCACCTCTTCTTCCGTATGAGCGAGATCACCGGACACCTTGCCACGACACCACCATCCGGCGGGGACCCCGAACGAGAAGTCCGGTCTTCCACGCCACGTCCGCCTCCGGCGAGTTGGGGAAGCCCAGCCCGGGAAGCCTGGTGAGCAGGGTGCGCAGCGCCACCTGCAGCTCCAGCCGGGCCAGCTGCGCGCCGAGGCAGTGGTGCGGACCGTGACCGAACCCGACGTGCGAGGCCTCGGCGCGGGCCAGGTCCAGCTCGTCCGGGTTCTCGAAGATCGCTTCGTCCCGGTTCGCCGAGCCGACGCTGGACAGGACCGGCTCGCCGGCGCGCACCAGCACACCGCCGAGTTCGACGTCCTCGGTCGCGTACCTGGCGAAACCGGCGCCGACACCCAGCGGCACGAACCGCAGCAGCTCCTCCACCGCGGCCGGAACGCAGTCCAGGTCGGCGCGCAACCGCTCCAGCTGATCCGGGTGCGTGAGCAGCACGTGGAGGAAGTTGGGGATCTGCGAGGCGGTGGTCTCGTGCCCGGCGACCAGGATCCCGGCCGCGAGCCGGACCATCTCGTCCTCGGAGAGCTTGTCCTGCTCGTCGCGGGCGGCGATGAGCCCGGTGATGAGGTCGTCGGCAGGCTGCGCCCTGCGCTGCGCGATCAGACCGGCGATGTAGTCCATCATCCGGTCCATGTAGTCGGTGACCTGCTCGGGCGAGAGCTTGTTGGTCGACAGGAACGCGTCCGACCAGACCCGGAACCGCTCGCGGTCCTCGAAGGGGACGCCGAGCAGTTCGCAGATCACCGCGATCGGCAGCGGCAGGGCGAACTCCTCGACCAGGTCGGCCGGACCGCCCCGCTCGATCATCCCGTCGACGAGGCCGTCGGCGATCTCCTGGGTGCGCGGGCGCAGCTTCTCGACCCGCCGCTGGGTGAACGCCTTGGCGACCAGCCTGCGCAACCGCGTGTGGTCGGGCGGGTCCATGCTCAGGATTCCGCCGGTCTGCTGGCGCGGGCGCAGTCGCGGTTCGTCGTGCTGGAGCGTCTCCGCCCGGCTGAAGCGCGGGTCCCCGAGAACGGCCTTGACGTCCTCGTAGCGGGTGGCCAGCCACGCTTCCTCGCCGTAGGGCAGCTTGACGCGGCTCAGCGGCTCCTGCGCGCGCAACCGCGCGTAGATCGGGTCGAGGTCGAGCGCCTCGACGACGTTGAACGGATACGTCCTCGGCTCCGTGGTGGTCATGCACAACTCCCGCGCGAGACAACGTGTGTAAGCAGTCGCTTACAAAGTCACGCTACGCCGGGGAAAAGCGCTGCGCACGCCTCCGATCAGCGATCGCCCGAAAGGTCCGTTCGCTCCAGCAGGACAGATGCACCACGGGTGACGTAACGGGCGATGACCTCGGGATCGGCCTCCGCCAGCGGACTCTTGCCGAGCACCGAGCGGACCATGCCGATGCCGAACACCCACGCCAGCACGAGATCGGCCCGCAGCTCCGCGTCATCGGCGTCGGTGAGCTCGGCGAAGCGCTCGGTGTAGCGCGCACCGAGCTCACCGCGCAGCATCTCGGCTGCGCGCTCATCGCTCCACGAGCGGAGCATCGCCACCAGCGGGTGCTCGCCGTTGGGCTCGGCGCTGTCGAGCAGGTTGATCAGCAGCTGCCTCGGCAGCTCCGCGGCGGAGAGCTCGGCGATCACCTGCTCGCTGTTGCGGGTCAGCACCGCGGCGAACAGCTCCTGCTTCGAACCGAAGTAGCGGAACAGCAGGGCCTGGTTGACCCCGGCGCGCGCGGCGACGTCGCGCACCGTCGTCGCGCTGAAACCGCGCTCGGCGAACAACTCCGAAGCGGCCTGCAGCAACGCCTCCTTGGTGGCGGCGGAATCGCGCTTCCGCCGCGGCGCCTGCGTCAAGCTCAGCTCCCCGGCTTCGCCGGAGCCGAACCCGGCCGCACGTGGCCGTCGCCGTAGGCGAGCCACTTGGTGGAGGTCAGCTCCGGCAGCCCCATCGGGCCGCGCGCGTGCAGCTTCTGGGTGGAGATGCCGATCTCGGCACCCATCCCGAACTCGGCGCCGTCGGTGAAGGCGGTGCTCGCGTTGACCATCACCGCAGCAGCGTCCACCTGCGCGGTGAACTGCTGGGAGGAACGGAAATCGCTGGTCACGATGGCTTCCGTGTGCCCGGAGCCGTGCTCTCGGATGTGCTCGACGGCGGCGGGCAGCGACTCGACGACGGCGGCGGAGATGTCCAGCGACAGGTACTCGGAGTCCCAGTCCTCCTCGGTGGCCGGCACGACGTTCGAGCCGCCGACCTCGACCACCCGCTCATCGCCGTGCACCGTGACACCGGCTTCCCGCAGCTCTGCGATCGCCCGGGGCAGGAACTCCCCGGCGATGTCGGCGTGCACCAGGAACGTCTCCGCCGAGTTGCAGACGCTGGGGCGACGGACCTTGGAGTTGAGCAGGATCCGCAGCGCCATGTCGATGTCGGCGCTGGAGTCGACGTAGACGTGGCAGTTGCCGACGCCGGTCTCGATGGCCGGAACCGTCGCCTGCTCCACGACCGCCGAGATCAAACCCGCGCCACCGCGCGGGATGACCACGTCGACCAGGCCGCGAGCGGTGATCAGGTGGTGCACCGAGGCCCGGTCGTGGCAGGGCAGCAGCTGGACGGCGTCGACCGGCAGATCGTGCCGCGCCACGACGTCGCGCAGGATCTGCACCAGGGCGGTGTTGGAGTTCTCGGCCGACGACGAGCCGCGCAGCAGCACCGCGTTCCCGGACTTCAGCGTCAGCCCCGCGGCATCGACCGTCACGTTCGGACGCCCCTCGTAGACGATCCCGACCACGCCGAGCGGCACGCGCACCTGGCGCAGCTGGACGCCGTTGGGCAGGACCTGGCCGCGCAGCACCTCCCCCACCGGGTCCGGCAGCCCGGAGACCGTGCGCAAACCCTCGGCCATCGCCTCGACGCGGCCGGTGCTCAGGCTCAGCCTGTCGATCATCGCCTCGGGCGTCCCGGACTCGCGGGCGGCGGCCACGTCGCGCTCGTTGGCCTCCAGGACCTCCGGGGCTCGCTCGACCAGCTCGGCGGCCATGTCCTGCAGCAGCGCGTCCTTGGCGCCACGGGTGGCCTGGGCAAGGGCGGCGGACGCCTGGCGGGCTCGGCGGGCGGCCTCGCGCACCCGCTCGCGCAGCTCGTCGCCGGTCGCCTTGTCGGAGGTGGGGAACTCGATGACGGTCACCCCACCAGCCTAATCCGTGCCCGCACGCGCCCGGAAACGCATTTCCCGCTCCTCAGGACGGGGTGACCGGCAGCGCACTGAACCCCCGGAAGCGGAATCCGGGCACCCGGTCCGGCTCGGGTTCGGCGAGCCGCAGGTCCGGGAACCGCTCGACGAGCCGGGTGAACGCGATCTCGGCTTCGAGGCGGGCCAGCGGTGCGCCCAGGCAGTGGTGGATGCCGTGGCCGAAGGCGATGTGCCCGCTGGAATCGCCGTCGGGTGCGAACACCTCCGGTTCGGCGAAGCGCTGCGGGTCGCGGTTGGCGGCGTCGATCGCAACGTGCACGAAATCGCCCTCGACGATCGGCACCCCGGCGATGCTCAGCGGCTCCGACGCGTACCTCAACGTCGCCAGCCCGACGGGACCGTCGTAGCGCAGCATCTCCTCGACCACGCCCACGACCTCGTCGGGGTGATCGCGCAGCCTGGCCCACTGCCGCGGGTTGCGCAGCAGCGCCCAGGTGCCGTTGCCGATCAGGTTGACGGTGGTCTCGTGCCCGGCGAACAGCAGCAAGAACGAGGTCGTGACCAGCTCGCGCTCGCTGAGCCGGTCCTGCTCATCACGTGCCCGCACCAGCCCGGACAGCAGGTCGTCCGCGGGCTGTTCGCGCTTGGACCGCACGAGGTCGCCGAGGAACTCGTGCAACAGCCGCCAGGAATCCGCCTCAGGCCGCGCGGTGAACAGCCCGGTGCACAACCGCCGGAACTCCGCCATGTCCGCGTCCCGCACACCGAGCATCTCGCCGATCACCGTCACCGGCAGCGGTACCGCGAAGGACTCCAGCAGGTCGAAGATCCCGCCACGGGTTTCCACGTCGTCGAGCAGGCCCGAGGCGATCGCCTCGATGCGCGGCCGCATCCTCTCGACAGCACCCGGGGTGAAGGCCTTGTTCACGAGCTTGCGCAGTCGCGTGTGCTCCGGCGGGTCCGAGTCGAGCATGTGGGTGTGCTCCGGACGGCCCTGGCCGCCGTCGCGCCAGCGCTCGTTGGCGCCGGACTTGCTCAGCCTCGAATCGGTCAGAGCGGCGCGGGCTTCGGCGTAACCGGTGACCACCCAACCCGCGCGGCCGTCGGCGAACCGGACCCGCACCACCGGTCCGTGCTCGGCCCATCTTCGATAGCAGGCCTGCGGGTCGACGTCGAAGCCCTCAGCCGTCAGTTCCTCCATCACGCCCCCAGATCACGATGTCGCTCCAGCTTCCTGCGATCAGCCACCGCCGGGCAAGCGGTTTCGACACGCCAGCACGGCCCGGGACGCGTGGCGTCGGCGGCATCCGGTAGGAATTCGGGACGTGGACGAAGAAGCGCTGCGAGAACTCGCCGAAGAACGACTCCGAGCACTGGCCGGCCCCGAGGCCGCGCTGCGCGAGGACCAGTGGGCGGCGATCCGCGCGCTGGTGCTCGAACGACGTCGCGCGCTGGTCGTCCAGCGCACCGGCTGGGGCAAATCGGCGGTCTACTTCATCGCCACCGCGCTGCTGCGCGAGCTCGGCGAAGGACCGACGGTGATCGTCTCGCCGCTGCTGGCCCTGATGCGCAACCAGGTCTCCGCAGCGGCCAACGCCGACGTGCACGCAGCCACCATCAACTCGGCCAACCCCGAGGAGTGGGGTGACATCGAGGAGCGCGTCGCCTCCGGTGAGGTCGACGTGCTGCTGGTCAGCCCGGAACGGCTGAACAACCCCGACTTCCGGGACACGATCCTGCCCGAGCTCACCCAGAGCGCAGGTCTGCTGGTGGTCGACGAGGCGCACTGCATCTCCGACTGGGGCCACGACTTCCGCCCGGACTACCGGCGGCTGCGCACGCTGCTGACCGAGCTGCCCCCGGGCGTTCCGGTGCTGGCCACCACGGCCACCGCCAACGACCGCGTGGTCGCCGACGTCTCCGACCAGCTCGGCGTCGGCGGCGAGTTCACCGATCCGCAGGAGACGCTGGTGCTGCGGGGCACGCTGGACCGCGAGAGCCTGCGGCTCGGTGTGGTGCGGCTGCCCACCGCGCAGGCCCGGCTCGGCTGGCTGGCGGGGAAGCTCGGGGAACTGCCCGGCTCGGGCATCATCTACACGCTCACCGTCGCGGCGGCCCACGAGATCACCTCCTACCTGCGGGAGCAGGGCTACGAGGTGGCGGCGTACTCGGGTCGCACCGACCCGGCCGAGCGGGAGCAGGCCGAAGCCGACCTGCTCGACAACAAGGTCAAGGCGCTGGTCGCGACCTCCGCGCTCGGCATGGGTTTCGACAAGCCCGACCTGGGTTTCGTGGTGCACATCGGCGCTCCGTCCTCGCCGATCGCCTACTACCAGCAGATCGGCCGCGCCGGGCGCGGTGTGCAGCGCGCCGAAGTGCTGCTGCTGCCCGGACCGGAAGACCGCGAGATCTGGAGCTACTTCGCGTCGCTGGCGTTCCCGCCGGAGCGCACGGTGCGGGCCGTCCTCGACACGCTCGCCGAGCAGGGCAAGCTCTCGACAGCGGCGCTCGAACCGCACGTGGAGCTGAACCGCAACCGGCTGGAGATGGTGCTCAAGGTCCTCGACGTCGACGGCGCGGTCCAGCGGGTCAAGGGCGGTTGGGAGGCCACCGGCGAACCGTGGCACTACGACGCCGAGCGCTACGGGCGGATCGAGGCCGAACGGCAGTCCGAGCAGCAGGCGATGATCGAGTACCAGACCACGTCGTCCTGCCGGATGGAGTTCCTGCGCCGTCAGCTCGACGACCCGCACGCCGAACCCTGCGGGCGCTGCGACAACTGCACCGGCGCGGGCTATTCCGCCGAGGTCGACGAGCAGGCCGTGCAGCAGGCGCAGGAGCGGCTGCAGCGACCGGGCGTGGACATCGCGCCGCGCAAGATGTGGCCGAGCGGCATGTCCGCGCTCGGCGTGGAGGCGTCCGGCAAGCTGCCCGCCTCCGAGCAGACCACCACGGGCCGCGCGATCGGCAGGCTCACCGACATCGGCTGGGGCAACCGGCTGCGCGAACTGCTGGCCACCGGGGCACCCGACCAGGAGCTGCCGGACGACCTCTTCCAGGCGGCGATCAAGGTGCTGGCCGCCTGGGAGTGGGAGCAGCGGCCCGTCGGCGTGGTGGCGCTGGGGTCGCGGACGCGGCCGAAGCTGGTGCGGAGCCTGGCCGAGCGCATCGCGGGCGTCGGCCGGTTGCCGCTGCTCGGCGAGGTCCTGACCAACCCGAACACGACACCGAACCGGGCCACCAACAGCGCTCAGCGGGTGGCGTCGCTGTGGCGCCAGTTCAAGATTGACGAGGAGCTGGCGGGCACGCTGTCGTCGCTGGACGGTCCGGTGCTGCTGATGGACGATTACGCCGACACCGGTTGGACCGCAACGGTCGTGGGCCGCATGCTCCGCCAGGCCGGAGCACCCGCGGCGCTGCCGTTCACGCTCGCTTCGACCAGCTAGCCACGAGCTCGGCCAGCGCCGACATCGGCAGCGGGCCGTGGGCCAGCAACAGGTCGTGGAAGCCCTGCAGGTCGAACGCCGGGTGGCGTTCGACCTGCTCCCGCAGCCGCTGGATCTCCAGCCGTCCGACCATGTAGGACAGCGCCTGGCCGGGAGCCTCGATGTAGCGGTCGGTTTCGCTCTGCACCTCCACTTCGGGCAAGAGCGTACGGGCGCGAAGGAATTCCACGACCCGCTCGCGAGTCCAGCCGAAGGCGTGCAGACCGGTGTCGACGACCAGCCGAGCCGCGCGCGTGGAGTCCATCGCGAGCATCCCCAAGCGGCTGAGATCGTCGCTGTAGAGCCCCATCTCGTCGGCGAGCCGCTCGGAGTACAGTCCCCAGCCCTCGATGTGGGCGTTGAAACCGGCGACCTTGCGGATCGTCGGCACGTCGGTGAGCTGCTGGGCGATGCTGATCTGGAAGTGGTGGCCGGGCACGGCTTCGTGGAAGGCGAGCGCCTCGGCGAGGAATCGCGGCCGCTGCTCGGCGGCGTGAGTGTTGGCGAAGTAGGTGCCCGGCCGCGAACCGTCGATCGGGCCGGGCAGGTACGCGGCTCCGACGGCGTCCGGCGCTTGGTCGGCGGGAAAGGGCTCGACGCGGCAGGGGTGCGCCGGCATCAGGCCGAACCACTCGGGTGCGGCCCGTTCCGCCCGGGAGACAACGGCTCTCGCGGCGGCGAGCAGCTCGTCCCCGCTGGACCAGCGCAGGTCGGGGTCGGTGCGCATCCGCTCCCGGATCTCGGCGGCGGAGGACGTCGCGAACACCCGGGAGCCGATCGCGGCGTACTCCTCGTCGAGCTCCGCCAGCAGGTCGAGACCGGTCCGGTGCAGGTCCTCCGGCGTGCGGTCGGTCGTGGTGTGCATCCGGGCCAGCGACGCGTAGGTCTGCTCGCCGTCGGGGAGGAAGCAGAGCCCCGGCCGGCCGTCGGGCCTGCCCGGCAGCTCGCGCAGGACCTCGCGGTAGGCGGCGAACGCGGGACGGATCTCCTCGGCGAGCAGTCGGTCGCGCTCCTCGTCCGAGCTCAGCGGGGGCCTGCGCAGCGGATCGTCGTGCGGCGCGGCCAGGTGGGCGTCGAGGTGCTCGATCGCGGTCCGGACCCGGCGTGCCACCGGCAGCCGTCCGGCGCGCGCACCCGCGCGGTGCCGCTCGGCGCTGCGAGCCAGGAACTCCGGGACCGCCGCGAGCATGCGCAGGAACTCCTGCTCCTGAGCGGGTCCGTCGGGGCGCTGCTGCGGGATCATCTCCAGGACCTTGCCCAGCGGCGAGACCACCGAGTCGTGCATCGTGTGCTCGACCAGGCGGGAGCCGATGCGGGTGGCCACGCCCTCCGCCTCGGCGATCACCACCGCCCTGGTGAGGTCGTCGTCGAGGTCGCGAGCGGTGGCGGCGATGCGCAGCGCGCGCTCGCGCAGATCCGCCTCCGCGTCTTCCGCCGGATCGTTGAGCCGGTCGGAGGTCCCGGGCAGGCCCTGCAGCAGTTCGTTCAGCGGGTTCTCCTCGACGAGCAGCTCGACCAGCTCGTCCGCCGCACCGCGCACCGCGTCCATCAAGGCAGTGTGCCGCGACGAACGCGATGGGCCCAGCGAATTTCCGGGTTCCAGTTGGGAATCGGACCTTCCGCGCATCCGGGCGAAGGCTTAACGTGTCGGCACCCCACACCGGGCGCGATGCGGAGGTTGCGATGTCCCAGGACGAAGCGGTGGCCCACAAGCTCCCGGTCCGAACGCTCGTCGCGGCGAGCATCGGCAACGCCATCGAGTGGTACGACTGGACCATCTACGCCGCGTTCAGCGTCTACTTCGCCTCCGCGTTCTTCCCCGGCGAGTGGGCGCTGATCAACACGCTGGCGACGTTCGCGCTCGCGTTCTTCTTCCGGCCGCTGGGCGGCTGGCTGCTCGGGCGCTTCGCCGACCTGCGCGGACGCAAGACCGCCATGCTGGTGACGATCGGTCTGATGGCTGGTGGGTCGCTGATCATCGGGATCCTGCCGACGTTCGACTCCATCGGCTGGCTCGCGTCGATCCTGCTCATCCTCGCCCGCATCGGGCAGGGCCTCTCGCTCGGTGGCGAGGTTTCCAACGCGTCGGCCTACCTCGCCGAGATCGCACCGCCGTCCCGGCGAGGTAGGTACTCGTCGTTCTTCTACATCTCCACGGGTGCCGCGCTGCTCATCGCGTCGCTCCTCGGCTTCGGGCTGACGTCCGCGCTCAGCGAGCAGCAGCTGTCGGACTACGGCTGGCGGATCCCGTTCATCATCGGCGGTGTGCTCGGGCTCCTCGGCATGTGGTTGCGGCGCACGCTGACCGAGACCGAGCAGTACGAGGAGAACAAGACCAAGGCCGAGGCGCTGAAGAACCCGCTGATGCTGACGCTGCGCGAGCACCCCAAGGCGGTCGGGCAGCTCATCGGGTTCTCGATGCTCTCGACTCTGTGCTACTACACGTTCTTCAGCGCGCTGACGCCGTTCGCGGTGAAGAACCGCGACGCCGACGCCACCGACGTGTTCCTCGCGCTGTCCATCGCGACGGCCCTGTTCATCGCGCTGCAGTACCCGATGGGCGCGCTCTCCGACCGCTACGGCCGCAAGCCGCAGCTGCTGGTGTGGTCCGCGGCGATCGCGGTCCTGATCGTGCCGCTGTCGAGCCTGGTGCGACCGGGGCTGGGCAGCCTGCTCGTCGTGTTCTGCATCGGTGTCGGGCTCTACACGGCGATGACCTCGATCGCCCCGGCCATCATGTCGGAGCTGTTCCCCACCGAGCTGCGCGGTCTGGGCATCGGCGCCTGGTACAACCTCACCGTCGCCGTCTTCGGCGGCACCGCTCCCCTGGTCATCCAGGCCTTCGCCGAGTTCGGCGCCTCGACGGGGTTCTTCTACTACATCGCGATCGGTGCGGCGATCGCGTTCTTCGTGATCCGCACCCTGCCCGAGACCCGCAACACCGAACTCCGTTGATCGTGGGATGGGGAAGTTTTCATGAAAACTTCCCCATCAACGCAGCGGCACGAGGTCGTCGGCGTGGACAACCTCTCGGCGCTGCTCGGGCGGCAGGTCGTGCGTGGAGCGACCGATCAGCGTCGGGAGCTCGTCGGCGTCGTAGGCGACGACACCGCGGGCCACGACCTTGCCGGTCGTGTTGAGCAGTTCGACGACGTCGCCACCGTCGAAAGCGCCCTCGACCGCGGTGATCCCGGCGGCCAGCAGGGACCGGCGGCGCTTGACGACCGCGGCGACCGCGCCGTCGTCCAGCCAGAGGCGGCCGTTGGCCCCGGCGGCGTGGGCGAGCCAGAACCGCCGGGCCGACAGGCGGTTCCCGGTCGCGGCGAACGCCGTTCCCACGTCCGCCGATCCCAAAGCGCTCTCGGCGTTGGCCGACGACGTGAGCAGGACCGGGATTCCGGAGGTGCAGGCGACTTTCGCCGCCGCGACCTTCGACGCCATCCCACCGGTGCCCAACCCGGACGCACCGGTGCTGCCCGCGTCGACCCCGGCCATGTCGGCAGCGCCGGTCACCTCGCGGATCACCTTCGCACCGCCCTTGCGCGGATCACCGTCGTAGAGAGCGTCCACATCGGACAGCAGGACCAGCGCATCGGCACCGACCAGGTGCGAGACGAGCGCGGCCAGCCGGTCGTTGTCGCCGAAGCGGATCTCGGTCGTGGCCACGGTGTCGTTCTCGTTGACGACCGGGACCACGCCCAGCCCGAGCAGCCGGTTCAGCGTGCGCTGCGCGTTGCGGTAGTTGCTGCGGCGCACCACGTCATCGGCGGTGAGCAGCACCTGGCCGACGGTGAGGTCGAAGCGGGCGAACGACTCGGCGTAGGCGTGCGCGAGGGCGAGCTGCCCGACCGAGGCTGCGGCCTGCTGGGTCGCGAGGTCCTTGGGCTTGCGGCGCAGACCCATCGGAGCGATCCCGGCGGCGATCGCGCCCGAGGAGACGAGCACGACCTGGCCCCCGGCTGCGACGCGCTTGGCGACCGTGTCCACCAGACCGGACAACCGCTCGGCGTCCAGCCCTCCCTCGGTGGTGGTCAACGACGACGAACCGACCTTCACCACGATCCGCCGTGCGGCCGCGACCGCCTGCCGAGTCGCCGAGAGGCTCACTCGTCGTCCTCCTCCTCGCCGCCGACGTAGCGACCGAACTCGTCGAGCGAGGTGCCCCGCCGCGCCTTCTTGGCGACCTTGCGATCGTGCGCCGAAATCCGGTCGTCGGACTCCAGCCGCAGGTCATGACCGCGTCGGCCGAGCACGCTGGCCATCCCCGACGGGGTGGACGGCTCCCAGTCGAAGGTCATGTTGCCGATGGTGACCTGGCTGCCCGGCTCGGCGCCCTTCTTGCCCAGCGCCTCCTCGACGCCCAGCTTCGCCAGGCGATCGGCGAGGAAGCCCACCGCCTCGCTGTTGTTGAAGTCGGTCTGGCGGATCCAGCGCTCCGGCTTCTCACCGCGCACGATGAAGGCGTCTTCCTCCTCCGGATCGGGCTCGACGGTGAAGCCACCGTCGTCGACCGCGACCGGTCGGACGACCACGCGTGCGGGCTCGGGCTCAGGCAGGGTCGCGCGGTAGCGCTCGACCTCGGCCGCCATCGCGAAGCTCAGCTCGCGCAGGCCCTCGCGGGAGGCCGTGGAGATCTCGAAGACCGGCCAGCCGCGCTCCTCCACCTCGGCGCGCACGAAGTCGGCGAGCTCGCGCGCCTCGGGGACGTCGATCTTGTTCAAGACCACCACGCGCGGGCGCGTCGCCAGATCGGCGCCACCCTGCTCCTCGGCCAGCGCCGGGGTGTACTCGGCGAGCTCGTTCTCCAGCGCGTCGATGTCGGAGAGCGGGTCGCGGCCGGGTTCCAGCGTCGCGCAGTCGACCACGTGGACCAGCACTGCGCAGCGCTCGATGTGCCGCAGGAAGTCCAGTCCCAGGCCCCGTCCCTGGCTCGCGCCCGGGATCAGGCCCGGGACGTCGGCGACGGTGAACACGGTTTCGCCCGCGGTGACCACGCCCAGGTTGGGCACCAGGGTGGTGAACGGGTAGTCGGCGATCTTCGGCTTCGCGGCCGAGATCACCGAGATCAGCGAGGACTTGCCCGCCGAGGGGAAGCCGAGCAGGCCGACATCGGCCACCGACTTGAGCTCCAGCACCAGCTCGAACTCGTCACCCGGCTCGCCGAGCAGCGCGAAGCCCGGTGCCTTGCGGGCTTTGGACGACAGCGCGGCGTTGCCCAGACCGCCGCGACCGCCGGCCGCGGCGACGAACGTGGTGCCGGGGCCGACGAGATCAGCCAGCACCTCCCCGTCCGGGGACAGGACGACCGTGCCGTCGGGAACCGGAAGCACCAGGTCATCGCCCTGCGCGCCGTTGCGATGACCGCCCTTGCCGGGCTGGCCCTTCACCGCGCGCGCGTTCGGCCGGTAGTGGAAGTCGAGCAGGGTGTGCACGCCCGGATCGACCACCAGGCTCACGTCGCCGCCCTTGCCGCCGTTGCCGCCGTCCGGTCCGCCCAGCGGCTTGAACTTCTCCCTGTGCACCGAGGCGCAGCCATTTCCCCCGTCGCCAGCGGCGACGCTGATGGTCACGCGGTCAACGAACCGCGACACGAATGCCTCCAGGAAGATCAAGCCGAGCGGACGCCCGGCGGGTGGAGCTCTTGGTCTCGATTGCAACAGCGGCGCGGCAGGTGCGCTTCCCGGCCGCGACCGAGGTCACCCATGACAGCACAAAGCGAGGGGCGGCCCGGTCATGCCGGTTCCGCCCCTCGCCGGGAAGTTGCTGGCCTGCGTCGAGAGCCGGATCAGGCCTCGACGGGCTGCACGCTGACGGCCTTGCGGCCGCGGTAACGCCCGAACTCGACGGTACCGCCGGACAGCGCGAACAGGGTGTCGTCGTTGCCACGACCGACGTTCAGACCCGGGTGGAACTTGGTCCCACGCTGACGGATCAGGATCTCACCGGCCTTGACGACCTGGCCGCCGTAGCGCTTCACCCCGAGGTACTTGGGGTTCGAGTCGCGGCCGTTCCGAGAGCTGGATGCGCCCTTCTTGTGTGCCATGACTACTCAGGTCCTCACTTGTTGATGCCGGTGACCTTCACCCGGGTCAGCTTCTGCCGGTGACCCTGGCGCTTCTGGTAGCCGGTCTTGTTCTTGAACTTGTGGATGCGGATCTTGGGGCCCTTGGTCTGCTCGACCAGCTCGCCGGTCACCGACACCTTGGTCAGCGCGTCGGCGTCGGTCGTGACATCGGAGCCATCGACGACCAGAACGGCCGGGAGCGCGACCTCGGAGCCCAGCTCGCCTTCGAGCTTCTCGACCTGGACGACGTCCCCGACAGCCACCTTGTACTGCTTGCCGCCGGTCTTGACGATCGCGTACATGAGTCGGAAGTCTCCTGCTGCTCGGTTTCGCTAATTCACCAGTGTGCGGCGGACGTCCGCCACGGCTCGCGAGAGCCGGGGCTTCCTACCACGCCGCCGGTGCAGCGTCTCGGTGGGTTCCTGTCTCAACAGCGAGGACCGCGCGAGCGACCGCACTCGAAACAGGCGTTTAATCTCTCCGCCCGTCCGGCGGCGAGAAGTTCTCGCCCATCATACAGACCAGGTTTCCGTCCCCGGTCGACCGGGGCGGTACCACCAGTGCGGACCCTCGGGCCACGCGCTGACGGGCGAGCCGGAACAGCATAAGCGAGCTCGCCGCGCACCGGCGAACCGCCCCCGCGCCGATGGCGGTTCCCTGCCAGATCACCCCGTTCGACCACCTGCGTGACCTGGCCTTGCTACCGTCGGTGGCTGCTCTTGATGATCTGGGGAAACGCACAGTGACTGACATCGCCACGGAAACCGACCGCGCGGCCGTTCCACCCACGACACCGACCGTCCCCGGACCGGTTCGGCGCTTCGGTCCGCTGTTGCTGGGGCTGTCGGCCGTCGTCCCGCCGCTGATGATGCTCCGCGAGATCCTGCGCTACCCGCAGATGCACTTCTACGACTACTGGTGGGTGCTCCTCGACATCACCGGGCCCGACGGTTCGCTGCGCCCGGAGGCGCTGCTCGGATTCCGCAACGAGCACCCCTTCGTGCTGCCCAGCCTGCTGTTCTGGCTCAGCGCACGCCTCGGCCACGGGCTCAACCAGCCGCTGGGACTCGCGGTGCTGGCGATGGGCGCCGGGTGCGTCCTGCTGGTGCTGGCGATGCTGCCGAAGCACCTCACCCCGTGGCAGCGGGCGGGGCTGATCACGGCGACCTCGACGCTGGTGTTCAACCCGCACGGCATCCACAACTACGTGCGCTCGATGAGCGGCGCCTCCTGGATCCTGGCGATGCTGCTGGTGCTGGGCGCTCTGCTGGCGATGCACCGGGAGCGCCGGGTGACAGCCGTCGTGCTCGGACTGCTGGCGTCCATCAGCTACGGCACCTCCTTCGCCGTGTGGCCGGCTCTGTCCCTCGTGGCGTGGCTGCGCGGGGACCGCCGGAAGTGGATCGCGACACCGATGATCGTCGGGGTCGTGGTGGTCGCGACCTGGCTGGTGCTGCGCGGCCCGCAGGGCGGCGGCGGGAGCTCGCCGACCGACGATCCGGCGCAGGCGATGCTGGCCGGGCTGAGCATGCTCGGCATGGTGTGGACCGGCACCGAACCCTCGGTCGCGCTGCTGGCCGGGGTGGCCGGGCTCGGCGTGCTGGTGCTGCACGCGAACCAGACCACCGCCGAGCGGCGGGTCGCCGCTCCCTGGTGGGGACTCGCGCTGTACGCGCTGGGCTGCGCGGTGATGATCTCCGGATCACGCGCCGCCTTCGGCGAGTCGGCCGGGCTGCAGAGCCGGTACAACAGCATGACCGCCGCGCTGTGGATCGCGGTGCTGGTCATCGTGGTCGCCTGGGCCCGCTGGCCGCGGTTCCGCACGGCCGCGGTGGGCGGCACGGTGCTGGCCACCGTCGCCCTCGGGGCGCCGATGGCGCAGAGCGTGCGAGCCGACGCACCCAACCAGCAACTGCTCGCGGTGGCCGCGCGGATCGGCCACCCCGACGCGTTCACCTCCCGCTTCCCGTCGCCGGGTCAGCTGCTGCCGCGACTCCAGGCGCTCGGGCACTACCCCTTCTCCCCCGAATTCTCCCTGGGCTGCCCGGACGGGCTCACCATCGGCGACCGGGTCAGCACCGCGCACTGGCGCACGCCCAGCGTCGACTCGTTGCGCGAACCCCGCCCGGACGGACGGGACGTCGTGCTCAACGCCGAGACCGACCAGGTCCAGGGCGGCGCGCGGATGATCAAGGGCTGGGCGATCTCCGGCATCGAACGCGCGCGCTGCGTGGCCGTGCTCGACCAGACCGGCACGGTCGTCGGCGGCGGAGTGGTCGACATCCCGCGCTCGGACGCCGAGGCCGCGACGCCGGGCATCGAGAGCGGCCTCGGCTTCCAGGCCGTGGCGCCCGCCCAGCCCGGCCCGCTCCGCGTGGCCTTCCAGTTCCCCGACGGCTGGTGGATCCGGCCGCTCACCGAGAAACCGCAGGTGGCGCAATGAGTGTCCCGGAAGTCTCGTTGCTCGCACCCGCCAAGGACGAGCGCGACAGCCTGCCGAAGCTCTTCGCCGAGATCCGCGAGGCCATGACCGGCCAGCACCGCGACTGGGAGCTGGTGGTCGTCGACGACGGCAGCACCGACGACAGCTGGCAGGTCATCGCCGAGCACGCGGCGATGGACCCGCGGATCCGGGGCATCCGGCTTCGCCGCAACTTCGGGAAGGCCGCCGCTCTGGCCTCCGGCGTCGCAGAGCTGCGCGGCGAGCTCGTGGTCACCCTCGACGCGGACCTGCAGGACGATCCAGCCGAGATCCCCCGGCTGCTGGACGAGCTGGACTCCGGCGCCGACCTGGTCAGCGGGCACAAGGCCGAGCGCAAGGACCCGCTCGGCAAGCGCCTGCCGTCGAAGGTGTTCAACTGGTTCACCGGCCTGATCACCGGGCTGCGGCTGTCCGACCACAACTGCGGGCTGAAGGCGGCGCGCACCGAGGTCTACCGCCGGGTCCCGCTGTACGGCGAGCTGCACCGCTACATCCCGGCGCTGGCGCACCAGCTCGGCTACCGCGTGGTGGAGCGGACGGTCAACCACCGGGCGCGGCAGCACGGCACGTCGAAGTACGGGCTGGAGCGCTACGCGCGCGGCGCGCTGGACCTGCTGACGGTGATGGCGCTGACCCGGTACGGACGCCGTCCTGCGCACCTGTTCGGCGGGCTGGGAATGATCGCGGGAACCCTGGGAACTCTGGTGTTGCTCTACTTGACCGGAGTGTGGCTTTTCACCGACGAGTCCATCGGCACCCGCCCACTTCTGACCCTCGGCATTCTGCTGGAGATCTTCGGGGTTCAGATGATCTCGTTGGGTCTTTTGGCCGAACTCGTGTTGCACCGCACCGGCCGCGACCACGATGTGACGGTGCTGGTAGCGGACACGACGTCCGGAACGAGGAATTCCGAACAACACGCTTCGTGACCAAATATTTCGTTTTCGAACACACCGAGGTAACGGACTCCTGACAAAGGCGTTGCGCATTACCTGACGCATTTGCGAAATAGTCCGGGGGGCGGCAGAACACACCCTGTCATCGGCCGTAGGGTCTCCCCCGTGCAGCAAGAGTCGGCGAAGAAGTTGCGGTTGCTCGCCTCGCTCCTCGGGCTGGTGGGCACCGTCTTAGCGCTCCTGGTTCCGTTCCTCCCCGTCAACCACAAGGTGGGGACGTTGCGGTGGCCGACAGCGGAAGGAACCCAATCGGTTTCGGCCCCACTGGTGACCTACGAACCGGTGTGGCTGGACGCGAAGATCCCGTGCGCCTCGGCGCGCAGCCTGGACGCGAGAACCGAGGGACCGGCGTCCCTGCTGAGCACCAACCCGCCGGACTCCGACTCCGGCCAGCTCACCGGCCTCTCGCTGCAGGTCGACAACGGGCAGGCACTGCTCTACTCCAAGGGCCAGCAGATCGGCACCACGCCGCTGCCCGCCGGCGACTGCACGATGAAGGTGCGCGCCGACGCTGACGGCACCACCGCCACCCTCGGCAAGGAGCGCTGGGTCAACCAGACCGGCGACCAGCGCCCGCAGGTGACCGGCATCTACTCCTCGTTGGACGACAAGCGCGACGACGTGCGCGGACTGGATTTCCAGGCCCGCGTGGACAACCGGTTCAGCTCCTGGGCGACGCCGCTGAAGACGACGGTCATCGCGCTCACCCTGGCCTCGTTCATCGGTGCGGTGATGTGCCTGCGCCGCCTGGACACCCTGGCGGGCAGGCGCGCGCCACGACTGGCACCGCGACGCTGGTGGAAGCCGACCCTGCGCGACATCTCGGTGTTCGCCGCCCTGGGGATCTGGTGGCTGATCGGGGCGATGACCTCCGATGACGGTTACGTGCTGAGCATGGTGCGCTCGGAGCAGAGCGCCGGGTACGTCAGCAACTACTACCGCTGGTTCGCCAACCCCGAATCGCCGTTCGGCTGGTTCTACGAGGTCTACTCGTTGTGGGCCCGGGTCTCCACGGCGACACCGTGGGTTCGATTGCCCGCGCTGCTGATGGGCATCATCAGCTGGCTGCTGATCTCCCGCGAAGTGCTGCCGAGGCTCGGCCAGCAGGTCCGGCGCAGCAACGCTGCGGGCTGGGCCGCCGCGGCCGTGTTCCTCGCCTTCTGGCTGCCCTACAACAACGGACTGCGCGCCGAACCGGTCGTCGTGCTGTTCTCGCTGCTGGCGCTGTGCGCCGTCGAGCGGGCCGTGGCCACCGAGCGGCTGACGCCCGCCGCGCTGGGCCTGGTCGCCGCCGCGCTGTCGGTGGGGGTCAACCCGCACGGGCTGATCGCGGTGCTCCCCTACATCGCAGGCTTCAAACCGCTGTTCCGCATGGTGCGCAAACGAGCTCAGCAGTTCGGCTGGCTGCCCGTGCTGGCACCGATCTCGCTGTCCGGGTTCGTGATCCTCACGCTGGTGTTCTACGACCAGACGTACCAGTCGGTGATGGACGCGATGGAGCTCAAGACGACCTTCGGTCCCAACGGCCGCTGGTACGAGGAGCTCAGCCGGTACCTGCTGCTGTTCAGCGAGAGCGCCGACGGTTCGCTGAGCCGCCGATTCCCGGTGCTGCTGGTCATCCTGTGCGTCGTGGCCTGCGGTGTGGTCCTGCTGCGCCGGGGCCGGATCCGCGGTGCGGCGCTCGGCCCGAGCCGACGGCTGCTCGCGGTGGCCGCGATGTCCTTCGCGGTGCTGGCGCTCACGCCCACCAAGCACACCCACCACTTCGGCATCTTCGCCGCGGTCGGCGGCGCGCTCGCCGCCCTCACCGCGCTGGCCACGAGCACGACCGTGCTGCGCTCCCGGCGCAACCGGATGGCGTTCGTGACGGGCCTGCTGGTGATCCTGGCCTTCGCGGTCACCGGGCCGAACGCCTGGTGGTACGTCTCCGGCTGGGGGATCCCCTGGTTCGACAAGCCGCCGTCGATCAAGGGCTACAAGGTCAGCACGATGATCCTCGTGGTGGCGGCGATCACCGGCATCGTCGCGGTCGTCGAGCACCTGAGGATCGACGAGAACAACCCGACGGTCGTCGACGAGAGCTGGGACAGCAAGGAGAAGCGCAACCTGGCGCTGCGTTGGGCCACCGCACCGCTGTCGGTGCTGTGCGCGCTGCTGGTGCTCGGCGAGCTCGCCGCGTTCGGCAAGGGCATCGTCGAGCGGGGCCCGAGCTACACGCTGGGCACGGACAACATCAAGCAGCTCACCCAGCAGAGCTGCGGTCTGTCCGACTCCGTCGGGGTGGAGACGAACCCGCGCGAGGGCGTGTTGAAGGCGTCGCCGCAGCAACCGACGGTCGCGGCCCCCGCCCAGCGGCCCGACCTGAAGCTGCCACCCCAGCGGCTGGCCAACCAGGAGAGCGCCCAGCAGTACCTGCAGCCCAAGCAGGTGGGCTTCAACGACCCGGGCGTGCCGCCGACCGACGAGTCCTCCCCGGACGCGCCGAGCTGGCGTCCGCCGAACCAGTTCGGCGGTCCGGACGCCCCGGTCTGGGGCAGCTACGACGAGGAGGGGCAGGGCACCGGCGAGCTGCGCACCCCCTGGTACGACATCCCGGAGGAAGCGGCGTCCAGGAAGCTGCCGGTCGCGATCAGCATCGCCGGCTCGGAGACCGGCGCGAACCAGGTGTACTACGAGCTGGGCAAGGACACCCCGCAGGGCTTCCAGGTGACCCACCGCACCCCGGTGGAGCAAGGACCGCCTCCGGGCTGGCGGGAGCACCGCTACATGCTCGGCGACGAGGCGAAGGACGCCACGAAGCTGCGGCTGGTGCTGGTGGACCAGTCGCTGGGGCAGACCGGCTGGCTGGCGGCGTCGGCACCGCGCGTCCCGAAGCTGACCCAGCTCACGCAGTTCGTCGGCAACGACCCGGCCTTCGTGGAGTGGCCGGCGGGACTGGTGCACCCGTGCCTGGAGATCTCGGGGCTCTACAACGGCATCGCCGAGGTTCCGAAGTTCCGGGTGAGCGGCGGCGAGCAGGTCCGCGGCACCGGTGAGGGCTGGTCCTCGCCGGACGCCGGCGGCACGTTCGGCTGGATGAACGTCTCCTCCAGCGCCCGCCTCCTGCCGACGTACCTCAACAACGATCCGCAGAAGGACTGGGGCTCGCTGTACCAGGTGCATCCGTACAACCCGGAGGCCTTGCCGGCCTCCGCCGCTCTGCGGCTGCACGACGAGACCCACTCCGGTTTCTGGTCGCCGGGCCCGCTCACGAAGGGCCTGGAGCTGCCGGGCGACATGCCGAGCTCCGACGACAGGACGGACATCCCGTCCTTCGACTCAGACCAGAACTGACCCCGCAGCTGAGGCCCGGCTCCCTTCCGCAGGGGGCCGGGCCTCTCGCATTCCTCGGCAATTCCCAGTTTTAGGGGTCATTGCAGAATCACTTTGCTTGGCGGTGCGGGTAGCGGAACCTCACACGCCGCCTGGACTCCGTGCGCCACTCCTGATGTCTTCCGCTTACCCCGGGGTGGACATCGGCGTCGCGGCGTACTCGCCAGACGACGCGTGAGAACCCGCGGCGGTGCCAGCTGAGTCCCACACCCGAAGCAACGGCACCGCCTCACCAAATCCCAGTTTTAGTCCTAACTGAGCGGACATTTCGGGCGCGAAAGCCTCCTGATTAGGACTAAAACTGGGAATTGCCCGCGCACGCACCTCCCCCGACCCCGTCGCGCTGACGCCGGAGGCGGACGCGGGGTGCTGCGGGGGTTGCGTGTCGTGGGGCGTCGCATACTCGTGGTGTGGGGTATTGGGAATCGTCGCCTTCGGCCGGGCTGCGGGGTGTCGTCTCGTGCATCTGGGGGCACGAGAACGCGGTCGCCGCGGGCTCGCAGCTCGTCGTGCCCGACGGCTGCGTGGACCTGATCTGGCGTGCCGGCCGGATCGAGGTCGTCGGCCCCGACACCCGGCCCTGGACCTCCTCGCTGGGCGCCGGGACACCGATCTTCGGGATCCGCGCCCTCCCGGGGCGAGCCCGGCTCCTCCTCGGCATTCCCGCAGCCGAAGCCCAGGACTGCCAGATCGACGCCACCGAGCTGTGGGGAACCCGGGCACGGGATCTCGCCGAGGCCATCGCCGAACGCCCCGCGCTGGCACCGTCGCTGCTGGAGGGATTCGCGCGGGAACGGCTCGCCGAGTGGGAACCGGACCGCACCGCCGCGGTCGCGGTCGCCGCGCTGGACGATCCGCGACCGCCGTCGGTCAGCGGCCTCGCCGACCGGATCGGCGCCTCCGAACGCCAGTTGCGGCGCCGGATCGGTGACGCGGTCGGGTACGGACCGCGGGCGCTGGTGAGCGTGCTCCGCTTCCAGCGGGCGGTCCGCAGCGGCGGCGAGCACCGGCTCGCCGACCTCGCCCACCTCTGCGGGTACGCCGACCAGGCCCACCTCACCAGGGAGTTCCGCCGACTCGCCGGCACGACGCCGAGGCACTACTTCGCGCGGGATCAGGCCTCGTCGTAGGCGCTCAGGACGCGCAGCGCGTCGAGCGTGACCCGCGGCCTGCCCTCCAGCGCCGTGCTGGGTGACCACTCCAGCCAGTGGATCGGCCAACCGCCGTCCTCGTGCTGCTGCGCGGCCAGGTAATCCAACCCCCGCTCCAGCTCGGAGTCGCTGAACCACCGCCGAGCCAGGCCCGACGGACTCGCCGCGTAGTCGCACACCCCGGGGATCTCGCCGGAGGCGTAGCCCGGCGCCACCCGTGCCAGTTCGGGGCGCTCGGGGTCCAGCAGCACGTAGCCGGCCTCGCGGATCAACCCGCCGATGCGCTCCGCGGCTTCGACGGCCCGCTCCCGCTCCGGCACGTGGTCCAGGAACGCCATCGCGGCGATCGCCTCGTACGGGTGGGTCTGGGTGAGCGCGTCGATGTTCTTCCAGCAGAACTCGGTCGCCCCCGACAACCACGGATGCGCGACCGCGTTCTTGTGCAGAACCCCGGCCAGCAGCGCGGTCGACAGCAGGTTCCCCTCCGGCTCCTCGACCACCGGGATCCACGGCGCGTGCGGGTAGTCGCCGAGGCGAACGTCGCCGCCGGGCACGCCGCCGTCGGGGCGGGTGATGGCTTGGAGGTGGTCGCAGATGGCCGGTGCGGCCTCGGCGCAGCGCCCGATCTCGTCCAGGATCGTCAGCGCCGTCCACGTCTGCAGCGGCTGGCTGATCGGTCCGCGAGCGTCAGGTTCCAGGCCGTAGCCGTAGCCGCCGTCGGCGCAGCGGTAGGCCTCCAGCGCGGTGCGGACCGCGTCCGCCGAGCCCTCGGCGTGGAGGTGTTCGAAACGGCGCTGCTCCAGCACCCGAGCCGTGAGCCAGATGAAGCGCTCGGCGGCGGCCAAGCGCTGCGGTGTGCAACGAGTCATGCCACCGACGTTAAGCGGAAATGGCCGACCCGTTCTTGAACGGATCGGCCATTTCCGGTGTTGATCGGGTCAGTCCTCGACCGGCGGACCGGACGGGCGCGAGACCGCGCGACGACGGGTCCGGCGGACCGGGGTCGCCGGCTCGACGTCGGCCAGGCCGTCACCGGTCGACTGCGGCTGCTCGGACTTGGACACCACGAGCGGCTGGACCGGAGCGCCCGCGCTCCCGGCGGACCGGACGGCCTTGCGGCGCGGCCGGGCTCCGTTGGAGTCCGACTGGGGCTCGGTCTGCTCCGGCGTCGCCTCGACCGGCTGAGGCGCGGCGGCCGGGGCCTCGCTGACCTGCGGCTTCGACTCCGCAACCGGCTCCGCCTGCTTGGGCTCGGCGTGCTTGGCGGGCTCCGCCTGCTTGGCCTCCGCCTTCTTCGGCTCGTCCTGCTTGGCCTCGGCCTGCTTCGGCTCGGCCGGAGCGGTCTCGGGCTTGCGCTCCTCGGCCTTGGCCTCGGACTTCGCCTCAGCCTTGGTCTCGGACTTCGACTCCTGCTTGGAGTCCTGCTTCGACTCCTGCTTGACGTCCTGCTTGGAGTCGCCCTTGGTTTCGGACTTGGAGTCCTGCTTGGAGTCGGACTTCTGCCCGTTCTTCGACTCCGGGGCCTGCTGCTCGGCGTCCTGCTGCTTGCCTCGGTTGCGGTTGCGCCGGCCACCGCCGTTGCCGCCACCGCTCTGGCCGTTGTTGCCGCCACCGCCCTGGCCGTGCTGGTGGTTGATCGGCTCGGTGGAGACCGTCAGCCCACGTCCGCGGCAGTGCTCGCAGGTGCTGCTGTAGGCCTCCAGCAGGCCGGTGCCCACGCGCTTGCGAGTCATCTGCACCAGGCCGAGCGAGGTCACCTCGGCCACCTGGTGGCGGGTGCGGTCCCGGCCCAGGCACTCGGTGAGCCTGCGCAAGACCAGGTCGCGGTTGGACTCCAGCACCATGTCGATGAAGTCGATGACGATGATGCCGCCGATGTCGCGCAACCGGAGCTGGCGGACGATCTCCTCCGCGGCCTCCAGGTTGTTGCGGGTGACCGTCTCCTCCAGGTTGCCCCCGGAGCCGGTGAACTTGCCGGTGTTGACGTCGATCACCGTCATCGCCTCGGTGCGGTCGATGACCAGGTAACCGCCGGAGGGCAGCCAGACCTTGCGGTCCAGCGCCTTGGAGATCTGCTCGTTGATCCGCTTCTCGTGGAACACGTCGTTCTTGCCGACGTGCTTCTCCAGCCGCGGCTCCAGGTCGGGCGCCACGTGCTGGACGTAGGCCTCGATGGTCTCCCACGCGTCGTTGCCCTGGACGGTCATCGACGAGAAGTCCTCGGTGAACAGGTCGCGGACGACCTTGATCAGCAGGTCGGGCTCCTCGTAGAGCAGCTGCGGGGCGTTCGCGCCGGGGGTCTCGGCCTTCTCCTTGATGACCTCCCACTGCGCCTGCAGCCGCCGCACGTCGCGGTCGAGGGCGTCCTCGCTGGTGCCCTCGGAGGCGGTGCGGATGATCACGCCCGCGTTCTCCGGAACGATCCGCTTGAGGATCTCCTTGAGGCGCTTGCGCTCGGTGTCGGGCAGCTTGCGGCTGATGCCGGTGGCGCCGCCGCCCGGGACATAGACCAGGAACCGGCCCGGCAGGCTGATCTGGGTGGTCAGGCGCGCGCCCTTGTGACCGATCGGGTCCTTGGTGACCTGCACCAGGACGCTGTCGCCGGTCTGCAGGGCCTGCTCGATGCGGCGGGCCTTGCCCGCCAGCCCGGCGGCGTCCCAGTCGACCTCACCGGCGTAGAGGACCGCGTTGCGGCCCCGGCCGATGTCGACGAAGGCGGCCTCCATGCTGGGCAGCACGTTCTGCACGCGCCCCAGGTAGACGTTGCCGACCAGCGAGCCCGTGCCCGAGGAGGTCACGAAGTTCTCGACGAGGACGTTGTCCTCGAGGACCGCGATCTGGGTCTGGTCGCCGCTCTGGCGGACCACCATCTTGCGGTCCACCGACTCGCGACGGGCCAGGAACTCCGACTCGGAGAGCACCGGTGCGCGGCGACGCCCGGCTTCGCGGCCGTCCCTGCGACGCTGGCGCTTGGCCTCCAGGCGGGTCGAGCCCTTGATCGCGCGGACCTCGTCGTCGCTGGAGTCCTGCCGAGAGGACTCGGGAGCGGACTCGCGGACGTGCACGACGGTGTTCGGCGGGTCGTCCTCGCGGCTGCCGCTCTCGTCGTCCGACGAGCCCTTGCGGCGACGACGCCGCCGACGACGACGGCTCCCCTCGGACTGGCCGTCCGACTCGGAGGACTGCTCCTCGGACTCCTCGGAGCTCTCACCGGACTCGGTCTTGGCGGTCTCCGACTGGTTGTCCTCGGACCCGTCCTCGCCACCGGACTCGTTGTCGGAGTCGGCACCGCGGCCGCGGCCCCGGCCCCGGCGGCCACGGCGACGACGGCGGCGGCTGCCGGAGTCGTCGTCTCCGTCGTCGGCGGACTCGTCCTGACCGTCGTCGGACGTGGTCTGAGCGTCAGCAGCGGGCTCGGCGGCCTTCTCCGCCGGCGCGGCCTCCCGCTCGGGCTCGGGTTCGGGCTTCGGTTCGGGCTTGGCGGTTTTGCTCGGCGCCGATGCCTGCGGGGCCAGGAACATGGCCTCCGGAGCGGCGAACGCCGGCGTCAGCCCGGCCGAGGAGTCCTGGGATTCCGATCCGGCCGGAGCGGGCGCGAAGTCCGCGGCGGGCACCGAAGCGCTCTTCTCCGACGCAGGTGCCTCGGCTTCGGGCTTGCCCGACGCCTGTTGCCCGGAATCCTGCTGCTGGGCAGCCGGGGCGGCCTCGGCCGCGTCCTCACCGTCGTCGGCGACCAGCTCCGGGTTCAGCGACTGCACGACGCGCAGCGCCAGGTCCCGGTTGATGTTCGACTGGGCGCTGCGGACGGGCTCACCGAGCTCGTCCAGCGCCTTGATGATCTCCCGGCTGCTGGCTCCCAGCAGCTTGGCGAGCGCGTGCACCCTGAGCTTCGCGGGCAACTCGATGGTGCCCTGCTCATCCTGGGTGGGTGTGGGCGATTGCCCGCTGGCGTTGTTCCCAGCGGGCGTGTCCATGTTCAACATCTAGCTCCTCCGCCCCCGGGCGCGTCCGGGTGGACGCGGCCGCACAGAGGCATGTGCGATCTTTTAGGTTCCGCCGCCCGCGGGCGACGGCAATTCTTCGTGGTCCCTCCGCCCCGGACCTGCAGGCCGGGAAGCCGTACGGCGGGTCGACGACGTCACAACGTCCGTCACCCGACCGCGGGCTCTCCCGCCGGAGTCCGGTCGCCGCCTGAGTCCTGGGCCAACGGGTCGGCAATGCCTCCCCCGTCATCGAGCCGACCCTGTTCCAGCCGGGTCGCGCTCGTGGCGGCCGACGGTGCCAGACCGGCGACGACACGCAGGGCGCTCAGTACGTCGTCGGGCCGTACGACGGGTGTTGTCTGCCGCACGACCGTTACGAGTATCCCATACGGTGCGGACGCCCCGGGCCAATCGTCCACACGGGCGTTCGCGTCGCGTTTTTGATCACGCTGCGCAATCGGCCGAGGGCCCTCCCAGACCTCCGCCTCGAGCAGCGCGGCCCGGGCGTCGATGGTGCGGCGCCCGTCCTTGGTCATCCGCTCGACCAGCGCGCTGTCGGCGGCCATCAGCTGCTCGGCCGCCCTGCGCAACTCGGACACGTCCGTGCCGGGCAGGTCGAGCCGCCACCTGCTGACCTGGAGCAGGTCCGCGAGCGGACCCGGACGCGCCTCGACGGACTCGAGGAGGTCGATGCCCTCGGGCAGAGCCGCGTCCAGCTCGGCGCGCAGGGCCTCGGGCTCGACGCGTTCGACTAACTGCAGCTCGACGTACTCGGCCTCGCTGGACACGCCGGTGGGCACGGCTCCGGCCCAGGACACCTTCGGGTGCGGGCTGAAGCCCTGGGAGTAGGCCATCGGGACGCCGGCCCGGCGCAGCGCGCGCTCGAACGTGCGCGCCACATCCCGGTGCGAGGTGAACCGCAGCCGCCCCCTCTTGGCGTAGCGCAGGCGCAGCTTCTGCACCGGCGGCGCCGAAGGATTGGGATGATCTCTCCGACTCAGAATGCCTCCCCGACCATGATCGTCATCGCCGGTCCCCCAGGACCGCTCACGATGCCGATGCTTGCTTGCTCAACCGCGAGGTGACAACACCCAGCGGGAAGTTTTTCGACTCAGACCGTACCCGGCCGAGGGCTTCACGCACGTTCGTGCGCGGCCGCATGTTCGCGCACGAACACGCAGGTCAGCCGTTGGTGAACGCCGAGTTCCGCACCGGCGAGCCCTGCCCGACCGGCGAGATCGGCAGCAGGTTTCGCCCGGTCGGGCCGACCTCGATGTCGGTGCCCATCGTCGGGCACACACCGCAGTCGAAGCACGGCGTCCACCGGCAGTCGTCCTGCTCGCGAGCTTCCAGGGCGTCCTGCCAGTCGGCCCACAACCACTCCTTGTCCAGTCCGGAGTCCAGGTGGTCCCACGGCAGGATCTCGTGCTCGGTGCGCTCGCGGGTGGTGAACCAGGCCAGGTCGACGCCCACCTCGGCGAGCTCGGCCTCCGCGCAGTCCACCCAGCGCTCGTAGGAGAAGTGCTCGTTCCAGCCGTCGAAGCGGCCGCCCTCGCGCCACACCCGCTCGATGACCCGGCCCAGGCGGCGGTCACCGCGGGAGAGCAGTCCTTCGATCAGCGAGGGCTTGCCGTCGTGGTAGCGCATGCCGATGTTGCGACCCAGCGAGCGATCGGTGTTGATCGCCTCGCGGAGCTTGCGCAACCGGTCGTCGACGGTCTCCGGGTCGGTCTGCGAGGCCCACTGGAACGGGGTGTGCGGCTTGGGCACGAACCCGCCGATGGAGATCGTGCACCGGATGTCCTTGCGTCCGGACACCGCGCGACCAGCGCGGATGACCTCCTTGGCCATCTCGGCGATCTGCAGGACGTCGGTGTCCTCCTCGGTCGGCAGGCCGCACATGAAGTACAGCTTGACCTGCCGCCAGCCGTTGGCGAAGGCCGCCGAGACGGTGCGGATCAGGTCTTCCTCGGAGACCATCTTGTTGATCACCCGGCGGATCCGCTCGCTGCCGCCCTCGGGCGCGAAGGTGAGCCCGGAGCGGCGGCCGTTGCGGGACAGCTCGTTGGCCAGGTCGATGTTGAAGGCGTCCACCCGGGTCGACGGCAGCGACAGACCGGTGTTGGTGCCCTCGTAGCGGTCGGCGAGACCCTTGGTGACCTCGGCGATCTCGGAGTGATCGGCCGACGACAGCGACAGCAGGCCGACTTCCTCGAACCCGGTGTTCTCCAGGCCCCGCTGCACCATCTCGCCGATGCCCTCGATGGAGCGCTCGCGCACCGGACGGGTGATCATCCCGGCCTGGCAGAAGCGGCAGCCGCGGGTGCAGCCGCGGAAGATCTCCACGCTCATCCGCTCGTGCACGCTCTCGGCGAGCGGGACCAGCGGCTGCTTGGGGTACGGCCAGTCGTCGAGCTCCATCGTGGTGCGCTTGAACACCCGGTACGGGGCGCGCTCCTGGTTGGGCACGACCTCGGCGATACCGCCGTCCTCGGCGTAGCCGACGTCGTAGAACTTGGGGACGTAGACACCGCCGGACTCGGCCAGCCGCAGCAGCAGCTCGTCGCGACCACCCGGGCATCCCTCGTTCTTCCAGCGCCGGACGGCCTCGGTGATCTCCAGGACCGCTTCCTCGCCGTCGCCCAGCACGGCAGCGTCGAGGAAGTCGGCGATCGGCTCGGGGTTGAACGCGGCGTGCCCACCGGCCAGCACGATCGGGTGGTCGTCGGTGCGATCCACCGCGTGCAGCGGGATTCCGGCCAGGTCCAGCGCGCCGAGCAGGTTGGTGTAGCCGAGCTCGGTGGCGAAGCTGATGCCGAAGAGGTCGAAGGCGCCCACCGGGCGGTGCGCGTCCACGGTGAACTGCGGGATCCCGTTCTCGCGCATCAGCTCTTCGAGGTCCGGCCAGATCGCGTAGGCGCGCTCGGCGAGCACGTCCGGCTGCTCGTTGAGGACCTCGTAGAGGATCTGAACGCCCTGGTTGGGCAACCCGACCTCGTAGGCGTCGGGGTACATCAGGCACCACCGAACGGTGGTGTCCTCCCACGCCTTCACGGTCGAGTTGAGCTCGCCGCCCACGTACTGCACGGGCTTGGACACCCGAGCCAGCAGGGGCTCCAACCTGTCGAAAACGGACTCCGCAGCCACCCGACCAGGGTAGAGGTGCCTCGCCCGAGCGCCGACCGGGGGCGATTTCAGCCGGGCGATGCGCCCGGCTGATCGCCCTTCAGGGGTCTCAGGCACCCAACTCGGGGAACCAGAGCTTGAGCTCGCGGGCCGCCGACTCGGGCGAGTCCGAGCCGTGGACCAGGTTGAACTGGACCTCCAGACCGAAGTCGCCGCGGATGGAGCCCGGGGCGGCCTTCTCGACCGGGTGAGTACCGCCGGCCAGCTGGCGGAAGGCCGCGATGGCGTTGGTGCCCTCGACGCAGGCCGCCACGACCGGGCCACCGGTGATGAACTCGATCAGGCTCTCGAAGAACGGCTTGCCGTCGTGCTCGGCGTAGTGCTGCTCGGCGAGCTGGCGGTCGACGTTCTTGAGCTCCAGCGCGACCAGCTTCAGGCCCTTGCGCTCGATCCGGCTGATCACCTCACCGACGAGGCCTCGCTCCACACCGTCGGGCTTGACCAGCACCAGAGTGCGCTCGCTCACGTTCTCTCTCCTCACATCACGGTTGCGCCAGGCGCAGAGATCCCAGCGCCCGATTTGACCGCAAGCGTATCGACGCAGGTGAAGCCCTTACTCCCGGGGCCCGAATCGATCACTGCTTCCGATCTGATGACGGATTTCAACGGAGATCAGCATCCGGATCTCCCCTGAAATCGGGGCCCGAGGCCCTGGTACCCGAGGTCCCGTTTCCCCCGAACCTCGAACCCGCCCGATTCCCGCTGAAACCACGACCCGGAATTCCATGGAAATCCGTCTGGTGGCAGAGCCGGGACCTGGGTGGGGTCAGCGGGGGTCGAGGGTTTTGCTCCACAGGGAGGTGCCCTGCTGGTCTCGGAGGTCGACGGTGAGTCGTCCTGTGGCGCCGTCGATGGTGACCTCGCCGAAGTGCTGGAAGCCCTCCATCGGCGACGCGCCCTGGCGAGCGGGAGCGCTGACGAAGGCCATCTCCGGCCCGAAGGTCGGGTCCAGCTCGTTGGGACCGAAGGCACCCGCGTTGAGCGGCCCGGAGACGAACTCCCAGAACTCGTCGAAGCCGGTGAACGCGGCGCGCTGCGGCGAGTAGTTGATCGCCGCGGAGTAGTGCACGTCGGCGGTCAGCCAGACGACGTTGCGGACCTGCCGGCGACTGATCTCCTGCAGCACCCGCGCCAGCTCGGACTCGCGTCCGTTGGGGGCGCCCGGCAGACCGTTGGCGACGCCCTCGATCTTGTCCCCGTCCGGGACGATGACGCCGATCGGCATGTCCGAGGCGATGACCTTCCATGTCGCCCTCGATGCGGACAGCTCGCGGACCAGCCAGCGGGCCTGCTCGTCGCCGAGGATGCGCTCCGGTGCGGTTCCCGCGGAGTTCGGGTCGCGATAGCTGCGCATGTCCAGCACGAACACGTCCAGCAGCGGGCCGTGCGAGACCTTCCGGTAGACCCGTCCGTCGACGGCGTCCTGCCTGCGGATCGGCTGCCACTCGTGGAACGCCTGGAACGCGCGCTGGGCCAGCACGTCGACGCGCTTCTCGGTGTAGTCGTCGTCGTCCAGGATCTCGCCCGGGTACCAGTTGTTGGTGACCTCGTGGTCGTCCCACTGGATCAGCTGCGGGACGCGCGCGGCGAACGCGCGCACGTTCTCGTCGAGCAGGTTGTAGGCGAACTGCCCCCGGTACTCCGCGAGGGTTTCGGCGACCTTGGACTTCTCCGGGGTGACGACGTTGCGCCAGACCCGGCCGTCGGGCAGCGTCACCGACTCCTCCACCGGTCCATCGGCGTAGACGGTGTCCCCGCTGTGCAGGAAGAAGTCCGGTTCGCGGTCGGCCATCGCGCGGTAGATCGTCATGCCGCCGATGTCCGGGTTGATGCCCCAGCCCTGGCCGACGACGTCCCCGGACCACAGGAACCGCACGTCGCTGCGGTCCTGCGGCACGGTCCGGAAGCTGCCGGTCAGGCCCTCGCTGACGACCCTGCCGTCCAGGTCCTCCGCGGTGACCCGGTAGTGCACCTCATGACCCGCGGGGAGGCCGGAGAGCCGCAGCTCACCGGTGCCGTCGGTGTCGGGTGTCAAGGCCGGCCCGGGAACGCGCAGCGCGTCGCGGAAGTCCTCGCGGGCGGAGATCTCGACGAACATGCGGGACGGGCGGTCGGCCCGCGTCCACACCACGGCTCCGTCCGGGCGCGGATCGCCGAGCTGGACGCCGTGGGTCAGCACCGGACGTCCGGAACGGGCGAAGGCGGTGCCCGGCAGCAGCGCGCCCGCGGCCAGCAGGCCGGCACCGGTGGCTCCGCGGCGCAGCAGCTCGCGGCGGGAAAGGTTCTCGGCGGTCATGCCCCGGTTCTAGACCGGCCAGACCGCGCGGCGATCACCACAGGTGAACGGGCAGGTGAAACTTCGGTGTGCAGATCCCGCTTCCGCGCGGGCCCTGGTGCGCAGCGCGACGGACGGCTAGCTTCACGGCCGGAGAAACCGACTGGCCGGTCTGACGAGGAGGTCACGATGCGCGCCGCCGTGCACACCGCCGCCAACGCACCGCTGCAGATCGAGCAGCTGGGAGATCCGACGCCGAGGGCCGGGGAGGTCGCCATCGACGTGCACTCCTGCGGCGCCTGCCACAGCGATCTCCACGTGATGAAGGGCGAGCTGCCGTTCCCGACCCCGGCCGTGCTCGGCCACGAGGTCGCCGGCGTGATCTCCGAGCTGGGCTCCGGCGTGAGCGGGCTGTCGGTGGGCGATCCGGTCGTGACCAGCTTCATCATGCCGTGCGGCCAGTGCGGGCAGTGCTCCCGCGGCAACGAGGAGATCTGCGAGCGGTTCTTCCGGTTCAACCGCGGTCAGGGCAAGCTCTACGACGACGACACCCGGCTGCACCGCAGCGGCGGCGAACCGGTGTGGATGTACTCGCAGGGCGGGCTGGCCGAGCGCTGCGTGACGCCCGCGACCTCGGTGTACCGGGTTCCCGACGGGATCGAGCTCTCGGACGTGGCCTCGGTCGGGTGCTCGACGATGACCGCCTACGGCGCGCTCCGGCACGCGGCGAACGTGCAGGTCGGCGACACCGTCGCGGTGGTGGCCGCGGGTGGTGTGGGCTCGGCCCTGATCCAGCTGGCGGCCGTGTTCGGCGCGTCGACGATCATCGCGGTGGACATCAGCGAGGACAAGCTCGAAGGCGCCCGCCGGCTCGGCGCCACGCACACCGTCAACTCGTCCGAGGTGGACGCTCCCGCGGTGATCCGCGAGCTCACCGGAGGGCGCGGCGTGGACGTCGCGTTCGAGGCGCTGGGCGCGGTGCCCACCTTCAACGTCGCCCGGGACTCGGTCGTCGAGGGCGGCCAGGTGGTCGTGGTCGGCATCGCGGCCCGCGGCACGACCGGCGAGTTCGACCTCGCCACCATCGCCAGGCGCAAGCTGCAGATCAAGGGCTCCTACGGCGCGAAGCCCCGGCGCGACATGCCGGTGCTGCTCGACCTGGTCGCCCGGGGGCACCTGCGCCCGCAGGACGCCATCAGCCGCCGCTACCCCTTCGAGAAGGTCCAGGACGCCTTCGACGCCCTCAACCGCGGCGAGATCCTCGGCCGAGCCGTCGTCGACCTCGCCTGACCCGGGCGAAAGCCGCGCGATACTGGAATGGCCCCGAGGTTTCCGCAGGTAAAGGGCTAGGAGCTGTTGAGGAGTGCGGCGGAGCCGCTGTTTCAGGTGTGGGACTCAGCCCGCACCGCCGCGGGTTCTGAGCGCCTTCGTGGCGAGTACGCCGCCGACGCCGTGTATTGGCATACATCAGGAGCGGCGCACGGAGACCACGAAGGCGCTCAGGTTCCGCCACCCGCACCGCCACGCAGAAGAACTCCCGAACAAGCTCCTAGTCCGTGCCCTCCGGGTAGCCCGGGGGGTGGCCGAGCTGGTCGTAGAGCTGGCCCTCGCGCATGCGCTTGGCGATGTCCTTGCGCAGGTGCAGGACGTAGGCCCAGATCAGCGCGAAGATCGCGCCCATGATGCCGATCGAGACGTGGATGAAGGCGCACAGGATCATGGCCACCTGCAGCGCCAGCGCGAACCCCAGCCCCCAGGGGCGGCGCTGCACGAAGGCGGCCGCCAGCATCAGCACCGACAGCACGATGACGATCACGAAGCCGGCGCTGGAGACTCCCGCGCCGAACTTCCACACCACCGGCAGCGCCAGCAGGAACGTGATGAACTCCAGCGCCAGGGTGGCCGCCATGATGCCGCGCAAGCCCTTCCACGGGTCCCGCACGCCCTCCGGCGCCTCCGGCAGGCCCTTCTCAGGCTCCGATTCCTCGGCCACGACCGCTCCCGTCTCGCTCACGCGGGCTCCTTGCCGAACAGGGCGCGGGCCTCTCCCGCGGTCACCACGGATCCGGTGATCACGACACCTCCGCCGGACACCGACTCGCCCGGGTCGTCGGTCTCCTCCGCCAGCTGGATCGCCTGCTCGACCGCGTTGTCCAGCCGGGGCTCGACCATGATCCGGTCCTGCCCGAAGATGTCCAGCGCGATCCCCGCCAGCTCGTCCGGGTCCAGCGAGCGCGGCGAGGAGTTGCGGGTCAGCACCAGCTCCTCCACCACCGGCTCCAGCTCGGCCAGGATGCCGCGCGCGTCCTTGTCGCCCAGCACGCCGACCACCGCGACGAGCTTGCGGAAGCTGAACTCCGAGCTCAGCGCGTCGGCCAGCGCGCGGGTGCCGTGCGGGTTGTGGGCGGCGTCGACGAGCACCGTCGGTGCCGCCCGCACGCGCTCCAGCCTGCCGGGCACGATGACCGAGGCGAACCCGGAGCGGATCCGGTCCACGTCCAGCTGACGATCGGCACCGGCGCCGAAGAACGCCTCGACGGCCGCCAGCGCCAGCGCCGCGTTGCGGGCCTGGTGCTCGCCGTGCAGCGGCAGGAAGATCTCGTCGTAGACACCGCCGAGGCCCTGCAGCTTCAGCAGCTGACCGCCGACCGCGACGGTCCGCTCCAGCACGCCGAACTCCTGGCCCTCGCGCGCCACGGTCGCGTCGACCTCGGCGATCCGGTTCATGATCTCCTGCTGCGCCTCGACGGGCTGGGAGGCCATGACCACGACCGACTCCGGCTTGATGATTCCGGCCTTCTCCCGGGCGATCCCGGCGATGTCGGTGCCGAGGTACTCGGCGTGGTCGAGCGCGACCGGGCAGATCACCGCGATCTTGGCGTCGGCGACGTTGGTGGCGTCCCAGCTGCCGCCGAGCCCGACCTCCACGACCCCGGCGTCGACCGGGGCGTCCGCGAACGCCGCGTAGGCCATGCCGGTGAGCACCTCGAACTTGCTCATCCTGACGTCGCTCTGGGAGTCCACGATGGACACGTAGGGAGCGACGTCGCGGTACGCCTCGACGTACCCGGCGGGGCTGATCGGGGCGCCGTCGACACCGATGCGCTCGGTCGCGAGCTGCAGGTGCGGGCTGGTGTAGCGGCCGGTGCGCAGTTCGAGCCCGGTCAGCAGCGCGTCGATGATGCGCGTCGTGGACGACTTGCCGTTGGTGCCCGCGATCTGAACGACCGGATAGTTGCTCTGGGGTTCGGCGAGCAGGTCGGTGAGCGCGCGGATGCGATCCAGCGACGGCTCGATCTTGGTCTCCGGCCAGCGTTCGTTGAGCTCGGCCTCCACCACGCGCAACTCGTGCAACGCACCGGGATCCATGCCGGTCAAGTGCCCACTCCCCTGCCAACGACGAAAATGCCGAGGTTGAAGTCTACGTCTCTCCTGGTGAGCGGCCGCCCAGCCCCGCTCAGCACGACGAGGGGCCCTCCGAAGAGGACCCCTCGTCGACGTGCGTCAGCCCTGCGGGAGGGCTTCCAGCCGGGCGGTGATGCGCGCGATGTCGGACTCCGCGACCTCGCGGCGGGCCTTGATCTTGTCGACCACGTCGGCCGGCGCCTTGTCCAGGAACGCCTGGTTGCCGAGCTTCTTGTCGGCTCCGGACAGCTCCTTCTCCGCGGCGGCGAGGTCCTTGGCGAGGCGCTTGCGCTCGGCCTCGACGTCGACCGCGCCGGAGAGGTCCAGCTCGACGTCGACGGTCCCGCCCGCCAGGCCGACCTCGATGGAGGCCGAGGAGGTGAAGTCGTCCCCCGCCTCGGTCACCTTCGCCAGCGACCGCACGGCGGCCACGTGCTCGGCCAGACCCAGCTGCTCGACCCCGCCAAGCCGCGCCGCCACCTTCTGGCCGGGCTTGAGGCCCTGGTCGGAGCGGAACCGGCGGATCTCGGTGATCAGCTTCTGGGTCGCCGAGATCCGGTCGGCGGCACCGCTGTCGGCTTCAGCACCGGTGGCCTTCGGCCAGTCGGCGATCACCACGGACTCGCGGCCGGTCAGCGCCGTCCACAGGGTCTCGGTGAGGAACGGGATCGTCGGGTGCAGCAGGCGCAGCAGCACGTCGAGGACGTGCCCGAGGACCTCGCGGGTGCTCTCGACCCGCTCCTGCGAACCATCCATCTGGACCTTGGACAGCTCCAGGTACCAGTCGCAGAACTCGTCCCACGTGAAGTGGTAGAGCGCCTCGGTCGCCTTGGCGAACTGGAAGTCCTCCAGCATGTCGTCCACGTGGGACACCAGGGCGTCGAGGCGGTCGAGGATCCAGAGATCCGCGTCCGTCAGCGACTCCCGCCGCAGCTCGGACGACGGCACGCGGGCACCGTTCATCAGAGCGAACTTGGTGGCGTTGAACAGCTTCGTGCCGAAGCTGCGGGACGCCGAGACCCACTCCTCGCTGATCGGCGAATCGGTGCCCGGGTTGGCTCCGCGCGCGAGGGTGAACCGCAGCGCGTCGGTGCCGTAGGTGTCCATCCACTCGATCGGATCGACGGTGTTGCCCGCGGACTTCGACATCTTCTTGCCGTGCGCGTCGCGGACCATGCCGTGCAGCGCGATGGTCTTGAACGGAACGGCCTCGGCCGGGTCCCGGTCCTTCATCGCGTACAGGCCCATCATCATCATCCGGACGACCCAGAAGAAGAGGATGTCGTAGCCGGTGACCAGCACGGACGTCGGGTAGAACTTCTCCAGCTCCGGGGTCTCGTCGGGCCAGCCCATCGTGGAGAACGGCCACAGGCCGGAGGAGAACCAGGTGTCGAGGACGTCCTCGTCCTGGCGCCAGCCCTCGCCCTGCGGCGGCTCCTCGTCGGGGCCGACGCACACGACCTCGCCGCCCGGTCCGTACCAGATCGGGATCCGGTGGCCCCACCACAGCTGCCGGGAGATGGCCCAGTCGTGCAGGTTGTCGACCCAGTCGAAGTAGCGCTTCGACATCTCCGGCGGGTGCACGGCGACCCGGCCGTCGCGCACGGCGTCGCCTGCGGCCTGCGCCAGCGGGCCCACCTTGACGAACCACTGCAGCGACAGCCGCGGCTCGATCGGCTCCTTGGAGCGCGAGCTGTGGCCGACGCTGTGCAGGTAGGGCCGCTTCTCTGCGACGATGCGGTCCTGCTCGCGCAGTGCCTCGCGCACCGCCACCCGGGCCTCGAAGCGGTCCATGCCGTCGAAGCGGGTTCCGGTGTGGGCGATGCGGCCCTGCTCGTCCATGATCGTGAGCATCGGCAGGTCGTGCCGCTTGCCGATCTCGAAGTCGTTCGGGTCGTGCGCCGGGGTCACCTTGACCGCACCCGTGCCGAACTCCGGGTCGACGTGCTCGTCGGGCACGATCGGGATCTTGCGGCCGGTCAGCGGCAGCTCGACCTCGGTGCCGACGACGTGCTGGTAGCGCTGGTCGTCGGGGTGCACCGCGATGGCGGTGTCGCCGAGCATCGTCTCGACCCGCGTGGTGGCCACCACGATCGAGTCGTCACCGTCGCCGTAGCGCATGGAGACGAGCTCGCCCTCGACCTCCTTGTGCTCCACCTCGATGTCGGAGATCGCGGTGCGCATCTCGGGCGACCAGTTGACCAGCCGCTCGGCGCGGTAGATCAGGCCGTCGTCGTAGAGGTTCTTGAAGATCGTCTGGACGGCGCGGGACAGGCCGTCGTCCATGGTGAAGCGCTCGCGGGACCAGTCGACGCTGTCACCGAGGCGACGCATCTGCGACAGGATCGCTCCGCCGTGCTTGTCCTTCCACTGCCAGACGCGCTCCAGGAACTTCTCGCGGCCCAGCTCGCGGTGGTCGACGCCCTCCTCGCGCAGCTGCTTCTCGACCAGCGCCTGCACCGCGATGCTGGCGTGATCCATGCCCGGCAGCCAGAGGGCCTCGTAGCCCTGCATGCGGCGACGCCGGGTGAGGATGTCCATCAGGGTGTGCTCGAAGGCGTGCCCGATGTGCAGGCTGCCGGTGACGTTCGGCGGCGGGATGACGATCGTGAACGGCGGCTTGTCGCTGTGGGGGTCGGCGGTGAAGTACTCGGCGGCTACCCAGCGCTCGTACAGCTCTGCCTCTACGTCGGCCGGGTTCCAGGACGACGGGAGTTCACGGTTGGCTGCGGCTGCGTGGGTCTGTGTCACACGCCGAATTCTACGAGTGCCCGGATGGCGTCCCGCCCGGGCATACCACCGCCCGCCCGCAGCGCAGAAGTGACGCGCAGCACGAGGGCGCGGCCCGCTGCGAGCCGCGCCCTCCCACACCCGTCAGGTCAGCCGGTGAAGAGCTTGGTGACCTTGGTGATGAGCTCGTAGAGGCCGTAGAGGAACGGGACACCCACCCAGAGCCAGGCGATGACCAGGAGGACTTGGCGGTTCGTGGACGTCACTCGTCCGCTCCCTTCACCGGTTCGTGGAACTTCGGGTCGACCGGCCGGATCAGCTCGTTGGCGATGAACCCGACAACGAGCAGCCCGATCATGATGTAGAGCGAGACCGCGTACAGATCAGGGCCCTTCGCGCCGCCCGCTTCCTGCGCGTCGGCCACGGCGTTGACGATCAGCGGTCCGAGCACGCCGGCCACCGACCACGCCGTGAGCAGCCGGCCGTGGATCGCGCCGACCTGCAGGTTGCCGAAGAGGTCCTTCAAGTACGCGGGCGCGGTGGAGAAGCCCCCGCCGTAGAACGACAGGATCAGGATCGCGCACAGCACGAACACCGGGACGCCGGTCGCGCCGAACAGCAGGATTCCCAGGTACAGCAGCGTTCCGCCGCCCAGGTAGAGCCGGTAGATGTTCTTGCGCCCCACCACGTCCGATGCGGAGGACCACACGAACCGACCGGCCATGTTGGTCAGCGACAGCAACGCCACGAACCCTGCCGCCGCTCCGGTGGCCACCGGGGTCGTGCTGTTGGAGAAGAAGCCCACGATCATCGGCGAAGCCTTCTCCAGGATGCCGATGCCCGCGGTGACGTTGCAGCACAGGATGATCCACAGCAACCAGAACTGCGGGGTGCGCAAGGCGTTCTTGGCCGTCACGTCGGCCGTGGTGATCATCGGCTTGGCGACCTGCTCGGGCATCGACTTCGGCTTCCAGCCCGGAGCCGGGGTGCGCACCAGCAGCGCGCCCAGCGACATGAACACCGCGTAGACCACGCCGTGCACCAGGAACGTCTGCGCGATTCCGGAGCGGTCCTCGCCGAAGGTGTCCAGCATCTGCGTCGACCACGGCGAGGCGATCAGCGCACCGCCGCCGAAACCCATGATGGCGATGCCGGTGGCCATGCCCGGCCGGTCCGGGAACCACTTCATCAGCGTCGACACCGGCGAGATGTAGCCGATTCCCAGCCCGATGCCGCCCACGAAGCCGTAGCCGAGCACCACCAGCCAGTACTGGCCCAGCGCGACGCCGAGCGACGAGATCAGGAACCCCAGCGAGAAGCAGACCGTCGAGACGGTCATGGCCCAGCGCGGACCGCGCCTCTCCACCATCGTGCCGCCCAGCGCGGCCGACAGGCCCAGCATCACGATGCCCAGCTGGAACGGCAGCGCGCTCAAGGTGCCCGACAGGCCCAGGGCGTCCTCCAGCGGAGGCTTGAACACGCTCCACGCGTAGACCTGCCCGATCGACAGGTGCACCGCCAGCGCTGCCGGTGGGATCAGCCATCTGCTCCAGTCCGGTGGAGCGACTGTTCGACTGGGTGAAAGCAGCCCTGAAACCATTGGGCCTCCCGGCTTCGCGACGTTGATCAGCGCGCCGAGCATACTGTTGGGAACGGCCTCGAATGCCCCATCTCATTCAAACCGAAACAAAGTTCGAGGAGGGCCCATGGGACGCGTCACCGTGCGACGACCGGTGCTTCGGATCGCCGCGAACGGCAAGCGGACCAGGCCGGACACGCTCGCCGCCGAGGAGCCCCTCGAGATCCGCGTGAACGGCAAGCCGCTGTCTGTGACCATGCGCACACCGGGTCACGACGTCGAACTGGCACACGGTTTCCTGCTGACCGAGGGCGTCATCACCGATCGCGAGCAGCTGGCCACCGCCCGCTACTGCGACAGCCCCGGACCCGACGGGCGCAACACCTACAACGTCCTCGACATCGCGCTGGCCCCCGGCGTTCCGATGCCGGACGCCTCGGTGGAGCGCAACTTCTACACGACGTCGTCCTGCGGGGTGTGCGGCAAGGCCGCGCTGGACTCGGTGAAGCTGCGCACCCAGCACTCCCCCGCCTCCGATCCGCTGAGCATCGACGCCGAAACCCTCATCGGGCTGCCCGACGCGCTGCGCGCGGCCCAGCGGGTCTTCGACTCCACCGGAGGGCTGCACGCGGCGGGCCTGTTCGACTCCCGCGGCGAGCTGCTGGTGGCGCGGGAGGACGTGGGCAGGCACAACGCGGTGGACAAGGTGATGGGCTGGGCCCTCATGGAACGCCGCGTACCGCTGACCGGCTGCGTGCTGATGGTGTCCGGCCGGGCGTCGTTCGAGCTGGTGCAGAAGGCCGCGATGGCCGGTGTGCCGATGCTCTCAGCCGTGTCCGCACCGTCCTCACTGGCCGCGGACCTGGCCGAGGAGCAAGGCATGACCCTCATCGGCTTCCTGCGCGGATCCTCGATGAACGTCTACACGGGACAGGAGCGTGTGGCGAGCGTCGAATCCGCGTGACGGACCGCGTCCGCGCTTGGGATGATGGGCGGGGCTTCGAGGAGGACTGGTTTTGCCGCACCGACGATCGATCGGCGGCCCGCTGTCGCGGCGCACGCTGCTGACCTCAGGGGTCGCCGGACTCGCGGCGACCGGTCTCGGGCTGAGCACCGACAGCACGACGCACCAGGTCGAGCAGCGCGTCTCGCTCGCCAAGAACGTCTCCGTGGAACGGCGCTACTCCGAAGCCCGCAAGCAGCACGTGGACATGGTGGCGATCCACCCGGCGGGCGTGTCTCCGCGAGGGCTTCCGGTGTGCCTGATGCTGCACGGGCGGTTCGGCGACGCTCTGGACTCGGTCGCCGGCCTGCCCATGTGGCTTTCGAACTCCGTTGCGGCCGGTCGCATTCCGCCGTTCACGCTGCTGTCCGTGGACGGTGGTCCGAACAACTACTGGCACCGCCGTCCCGACGACGACGCGATGAGCATGCTGCTCGAAGAGGTACCGCGGTGGCTGGCCGAGCGCGGCTTGAGCAGGCCGATCGCGGCCGCGGGGATCTCGATGGGCGGTTTCGGCGCCCTGGTCTACGCGCGGCGCCGCCGCGAACTCGGCGAGCCGCTGCGCGCCGCGGGCGTGGTCGCGCCCGCCCTGCACACGAACTGGCGCGAGATGCGCAAACGACGCGCGTTCACCAACGAGGCGGAGTGGACGGCGATCGACCCGCTGCGCCACGTCAAGAGCCTCGGTGACCTGCCGGTCGGCGTCTGGTGCGGCAACGGCGACCGCTTCATCGACGGCACCCGCCGCTTCATCCGGCTGGCCGACCCCACCTACGCCTCGACGAGCCCGGGACGCCACAACAAGACCTACTTCCGCAAGGCGCTGCCCGAACTCGTCGACTTCATCGGCGGCCACATCAGCCCCTGAGCTCACCTGCACCGACGACTCGCCGGAGCTCATCCGATTTCCAGTGAACTCCGTCGTGCTTCAGACCAGGCGGAGTCCCTCTTGGGAGCGACCCGCGGTGTAGGCGTCGCCGTCGAAGCGGTCGTGGAGCGGGACCGAGCCGTAGAGGGTCCAGCGCAGCACCGAGGGCCAAGGACCGTAGCCCGCGTCCGTGTTGAGGTGCCCGCCGTCGAGGATCACGTCCATCTCCACCTGCAGGTCCTCGGCGAGGGCGTGGGCGCGGTGCATCGGCAGGTAGGCGTCACCGGTACCGACCACCAAGCGGGTCATGCCTGCCGCGCGGCGCAGCGACGTCGCGTCCGCCGGATACGGGGTGATGTCGCGGGCGTCCGGGTGGTCCCACTCCGCGTCCGGCGGGGCGACCAGCAGGACCCGATCCGCGCGGCGGTCATCAGGATCGACCGTGGCCGCGTGGTGCAACCACAGCGCCACCCCGCACGAGTGCGCGGCCACCACGAGCTCCGCTTCCGGCGGCACCGCCGCGAGACGTTCGCGCAGCACCGGCAGCCAGCGGCCGAGATCGGGCCGATCCGGGTCCGGCAGCACCGGCGCGTGCACCGTCGCGTCGTGGTCGCGGAGCTGTCCCGCCAGCCACGGCTGCCAATGCCAGGGCCCGGCACCGGTCATCCCGTGGACCAGCAGAACGTGCATGTCGCTCATGGCAGGCACTCCCGGATTCGTCGTTGCCACCCATCAATATCAACTATTCACCGCGGCGCCGCAGATCGTGGCACCGGGTGCCCGAGACTCGCCCGGAATGACCGCTTCGAGTGATCGCGCGCAAAAGCACCCCGTGCCGGAACCAGCACGGGGTGCTCGTGAAGAGAGGGATCAGGCGGACTTCTCGCGACGCTCCCGACGCGAGGCCTGCCGGGCGACGATCGTCGGGTTCACGTTCTCCCGAACGGTCTGCTCGGTGATCACGACCTTGGCGACGTCCGAGCGGCTCGGGATGTCGTACATGACCGGCAGCAGGACCTCTTCCAGGATCGCGCGCAGACCGCGCGCCCCGGTGCCCCGCAGGATGGCCTGATCGGCAATGGCCTCCAGCGCCGTCTTGGTGAACTCCAGCTCCACGTTGTCCATCTCGAACAAGCGCTTGTACTGCTTCACCAGGGCGTTGCGCGGCTCGGTGAGGATCTGCACCAGCGACGGCTTGTCGAGGTTGGTGACGCTGGCCATCGTGGGAAGACGACCGATGAACTCGGGGATCAAGCCGTACTTGATCAGGTCCTCGGGCATCACGTCGGAGAAGTAGTCGGCGGTGTCGACGTCGCTCTTGGACCGCAGCTCCGCGCCGAAACCGACGCTGTGCTTGCCGACCCGCTCCTCGACGATCTTCTCCAGCCCGGCGAACGCGCCGGCCACGACGAACAGCACGTTCGTGGTGTCGATCTGGATGAACTCCTGGTGCGGGTGCTTGCGGCCGCCCTGCGGCGGAACGCTCGCGGTGGTGCCCTCCAGGATCTTCAGCAGCGCCTGCTGCACGCCCTCGCCGGAGACGTCACGGGTGATCGACGGGTTCTCGCTCTTGCGAGCGATCTTGTCGACCTCGTCGATGTAGATGATGCCGGTCTCGGCGCGCTTGACGTCGTAGTCGGCGGCCTGGATCAGCTTCAGCAGGATGTTCTCGACGTCCTCGCCCACGTAGCCGGCCTCGGTCAGCGCCGTGGCGTCGGCGATCGCGAAGGGCACGTTGAGCATCTTGGCCAGGGTCTGCGCCAGGTACGTCTTGCCGCAGCCGGTCGGACCGAGCATCAGGATGTTGGACTTGGCCAGTTCGACGGCCTCTTCACCACGCGCCTCGCGCCGCTCACCGGCCTGGATGCGCTTGTAGTGGTTGTAGACCGCGACCGAGAGGTTGCGCTTGGCCGGATCTTGCCCGATGACGTACTGGTCGAGGAACTCGTGGATCTCCGCGGGCTTGGGCAGCTCGTCGAGCTTGACCTCACCGGCCTCCGCCAGCTCCTCTTCTATGATCTCGTTGCAGAGATCGATGCACTCATCGCAGATGTACACGCCGGGGCCGGCGATGAGTTTTTTCACCTGCTTCTGGCTCTTCCCGCAGAAGGAGCACTTCAGCAGGTCGCCGCCGTCACCGATACGTGCCATGACCGCTGACCCCGTCCCCTCCGGCACGCCCTCCGAACAGCGTGCCTGACCGTATGTGCCTTCGACGGTACCTGTCGTTCCCCGAGTTCGGGGAGACTCACAGTGTCCGTCATCGCCGTGCGTGCTGTGACCAGCGTCGCGCTCGGCGTGTCGCGATCCCGGCGGCCGGGCGTGGCGCCCGCACCACCGTCAGGACCACCGACCGGAACTCGCGCAGCCGGAACGTTTCCCGGGGGCGCGCAGCCCCCGGGGAACGCCGACGTCAGGACTGCTGCTGGGAGAGCTTCCGGTACGGCACGACCTCGTCGATGATGCCGTACTCCTTGGCCTGCTCAGCCGTGAGGATCTTGTCGCGGTCGACGTCCTCGTGCACCTGCTCCTGGGAGCGCTTGGTGTGCTTGGCCAGCGAGGACTCCATCAGGTCGCGCATCCGCTGCACCTCGGCGGCCTGGATCTCCAGGTCGGAGACCTGACCGTAGATGCCTTCCACGGACGGCTGGTGGATCAGCACGCGAGAGTTCGGCAGCGCCTGGCGCTTGCCCTCGGTGCCCGCGGCCAGCAGCACCGCCGCCGCCGAAGCCGCCTGGCCCAGGCAGATGGTGCGCACGTCGGGCCGCACGTACTGGATGGTGTCGTAGATGGCCATCATCGCGGTGAACGAGCCACCGGGGGAGTTGATGTACATCTGGATCTCGCGGTCCGGGTCGTCGGACTCCAGGAACAGCAGCTGCGCCATCACGTCGTTGGCCGACGCGTCGTCGACCTGGACGCCGAGGAAGACGATGCGCTCCTCGAACAGCTTGTTGTACGGGTTGGACTCCTTGACCCCGTACGCGGTGCGCTCGACGAACGACGGCAGCACGTACCGGGACTGCAACGACTGGTAAGGGTTCACGACGGGTGACTCCTCGTAACTAGGTCCGGGTGCGGGGTTGATCAGCTGGTCGGCAGGTTCGCCGCGCTCGCCACGTAGTCCACGAGCCCGTAGTCGCGAGCTTCCTCGGCGGTGAACCACCGGTCCCGGTCGAAGTCGGCCATGATCGTCTCGACGGACTTGCCCGTCTGCCCGGCGATCAGGCCCGCCATCTCCTCCTTGTGCTTGGAGAACATCTTGGCCTGGATCGCGATGTCAGCCGCGGTTCCGCCCAGTCCGGCGGAGGGCTGGTGCATCATGATCCGGGCGTGCGGCAGCGCGAAGCGCTTGCCCTTGGCACCCGCGGAGAGCAGGAACTGCCCCATCGACGCGGCCATGCCCATCGCGACGGTGGCCACGTCGGGCTTGATGAGTTCCATGGTGTCGTAGATCGCCATGCCCGCGGTGACCGAACCACCCGGCGAGTTGATGTACAACGAAATGTCGCGGTCCGGGTCCTCGGCCGCCAGCAGCAGCAGCTGCGAGCAGATCTGGTTCGAGATGTTCTCCTCGACCTGGGAGCCGAGGACGATGATCCGCTCCCGCAGCAGCCGCTCGAAAACCGAGTCGTTGAGCGAGAGTCCGTTCGTGCCCGTCCGCATGGACGGCGCCTGCGCGTCGGACGCCGGAACAGTCAGGTGCTGCGTCACGTCTCCCTGCCTTCTCCCACAATGGGCCCTTGTCCACCCTGGCCGCTCGGGTCTTGCCGGAGCTCGCCGCAGTCCTTCCAATGTGGACCCGACGAACGACCGGGCGTCCTCGCTGACCGCAGGGTGATGTCCTGCTTCCCTACTCGGGTGATCCGCTACAACCGACCCTAACGAACGTGGACGGCACCAGCTTCCCAGTACCGCCCACGTTCGCTTAGAGCATGCATATCAAGTTGTCCGGCGAGAGCCGGGTCACTCCGACTTGGTGTCGGCCTTCGCCTCGACCTCGGTGGACTCGGCGGTGTCACCCTCGACGACCTCGGGGGTCCCCTCGTCCTCCTGCGGGCCGAACAGCTCGTCCATGTCCAGCGCGGTGCCGGCGGAGTCGGTCACGGTGGCCTGGCGGACCACCGAGAACAGCGCCTTGCTGCGTCGGACGTCGGCGAACAGCGCGCCGATCTGGCCGGACTCCTGGGCCTGCTGGACGAACTGGTCCGGGCTCATGCCGAAGCGCTGCGCCTGGTAGATGATCCGCTGCGTCAGCTCTTCGTCCGAGACCGACACGCCCTCTTCATCGGCGATGGTGTCCAGCACCAGCTGGGTGCGGACGGCCTTCTCGGCCTCTTCGCGGGTCTCGGCGTCGAACTGCTCGCGGTTCTTGTCCTGCGTCTCGAGCCAAGCCTCGAAGGCCTTCTCGTCGTGGTCGAACGGGTGCACCGCGTCGTGCTGGCGCGCCTCGATCTCCTGCTCGACGACCTTCTCCGGGAGCGGGACCTCGATGGTCTCCAGCAGCACGTCCAGGATCTTGTCCCGGGCCTGCATGCCCTGCTCCATCTTCTTGACCCGGCCCAGGCGCTCGCGCAGGTCGGCGATCAGCTCGTCGATCGTGTCGAACTCGCTGGCCATCTGAGCGAACTCGTCGTCGGCCTCCGGCAGCTGGCGCTCCTTGATGGAGTTCACCTTCACCGAGACCTCGGCGTCCTTGCCCGCGTACTCACCCGCCACCAGCTTGGTGGTGAAGGTCTTCGTCTCGCCCTCGGTCGCGCCGATCACCGCGTCGTCGATGCCCTCGACGAGCTGGCCCGAGCCGATCTCGTACGACAGACCCGAGGTCTGGGCGTCCTCGACCTCTTCCCCGTCGACCGTGGCCGACAGGTCGATGCTGAGGAAGTCGCCCTCCTGCGCGGGACGCTCGACGCCGGCCAGGGTGCCGAAACGAGCGCGCAGCGAGTCCAGCTGCTCGTTGACGTCCTCTTCCGCGACCTCGACGTCGTCAACGCTCACCGACAGCTCGCCGAAGGCGGGGATGGTGATCTCCGGACGGACGTCGACCTCGGCGGTGAACGCGATCTCCGCGCCGTCCTCGATCTTGGTCACCTCGATGTCCGGGCGACCGAGGGTGCGCAGCTCGTCGCTGTTGACAGCCTCCAGGTACTTGGCCGGAACCGCCTCGTTGACGACCTCGTCGAGCACGGGTCCACGACCGACGCGGCTCTCCAGGACCCGTGCCGGGACCTTCCCCGGCCGGAAGCCGGGGATGCGGACCTGCTGGGCGAGTGCCTTGTACGCGCGGTCGAAGTTCGGCTTGAGCTCGTCGAACGGCACCTCGACGTTGATCCGGACGCGCGTCGGGCTCAGGTGCTCGACGGTGCTCTTCACGTGGTCTCCTAGTGCGAACGTGCTTGATTCCCCGGCGCTGGCTTCAGGGCGCGGCCAAACACCACGTCCAATGCCGGGCTGACCACCGAGTCTATTGCTTCCCGCCGGGGGACACGGTCTGGGGTTGCGAGAAGGGCGTGAACGTGCCCGCTCAGCCGCTGGCCGGGCCAGCTCAGCGCGCGGGTGGAACCCCCGGGCCGGTGGGCGTCACAGCGGTCACGATCCCCACCGCCGGGGACGACGCCGGTGCGGCGGGCGGGCCGGGAACCCACAGGGAGACGGCGACCAGCCCCACCACGGCTGCGCACAGCACCGCACACACCACCGCAGCCGACCGCTGAACGCCGGGTCCGGCCAGAATCGCATCACGCACGCCTGGGAAATCGGTGTTGTTCACCAGGTCGTTACCGCGAGGCCCGCCAAGACCGGGACGCACCGCCCGGGAGAAGCAAAACCGGCCACTCGCGAGAGCTGCGAGCGGCCGGCTGACACGTCGGGGTGGCGGGATTTGAACCCACGACCCCTCGCACCCAAAGCGAGTGCGCTACCAATCTGCGCCACACCCCGTCCGACGTGCGACGCGCCCGGATCAACCGGGTGCGTTGCGAAGAGCCTATCGCGACCGGTTAAGCTGTGGCACGCAAGGTCGTCAACGGCCCGCTGAGCACTCGCGGGGAACAGGCGAAACCGGCACGCGGGCGTAGCTCAATGGTAGAGCCCCAGTCTTCCAAACTGGCTACGCGGGTTCGATTCCCGTCGCCCGCTCAGAACAGGGCGGAGTTCCCCGGTCGACGAATCGGGACTCCGCCCTTCTTGTTGTCCGGGTCCTTCCCCGTGGTGCGGTTTGGGCTGTTGAGACGCCTGTGGTCTGCGTCGAAACCATTTTGGGTATCGCGAGCACGTGGGGGATGCTGAAGGCGTTTCCGATTCGTCATGTCGGGGGGATTCGTGCGGCGACTCGAGTACAAGTGGCTGGTCGGCATCACGTTCGTGCTGGCGCTGATCATGCAGATCCTGGACGTCACGATCTTGAACGTGGCGCTGGCGACGCTGGGCCGCGAGTTCCGGGTCGACCCCGCACAGCTGCAGTGGGTGCTGACCGGCTACATGATCAGCCTCGCGGTGTTCATCCCGTCCTCCGGATGGATCGCCGACCGCTTCGGGAGCAAGAAGACCTTCCAGGCCGCGGTGATCATCTTCACCCTCGCCTCCATGCTGTGCGGGATGGCCGTGTCCATGGAGATGCTCATCGGTTCGCGCATCCTCCAAGGCGTCGGCGGCGGCATGCTCGTGCCCGTGGGGCAGGCCATGATGTTCCGCGCCTTCCCGGCGCACGAGCGAGCCAAGGCCGGGGCGGTGCTGTCCATCCCGATCACCGTCGCCCCGATGCTCGGGCCCTTGATCGGCGGTGTCCTGGTGGAGTACGCGAGCTGGCGGTGGATCTTCTTCATCAACCTGCCGGTCGGGGCGCTCGCGCTGCTGTTCACCTTCCTGTTCCTCAAGGAGGAGACGACCCGCGACCCCGGCCGCTTCGACGTGCCCGGGTTCGTGCTCGCCGGTACCGGCCTGGCCACCCTGCTCGTCGGTCTGGACCAGGGCGCGCAGATCGGCTGGGCCGCGCCGGCCGTGTGGCTGAGCCTCATCGCCTCGGTGCTGCTCATCGGCGGGCTCGTGTGGCGCGAGCTGCGCGTCGAGTCCCCGATGCTCGACCTCAGGCTGCTGGGCGACCGGCTGTTCGGCACCGGCAACCTGCTGCTGCTGGCCATGACCGGCGCGATGTTCAGCGTGCTGTTCCTCATCCCGCTCTACCTGCAGACGTTGCGCGGGGTGTCGCCGATGTTCGCGGGGTTGACGATGATGCCGCAGGCCATCGCGATGCTGGCCACCACGCAGGTCGTCAGCCGGGTCTACGGGCGCATCGGCCCCAAGCGGCTCGTGCTCGCCGGCTTCGCGGTCCAGCTGATCATCGGCGGACTGCTGCAGGTGCAGAACCTGAGCACACCGCTGTGGGCGCTCGGCCTGCTGCTGGCCACCCAGGGAGTGGCGATGGGCCTGCTGATGACCCCCGTCCAGACCGCCACGTTCGCCGCGATCTCCGGCCCTGCGATGGGCATGGCCAGCTCGATGTTCAACGTCACCCGCCAGGTCGCCACCGCCCTGGGCACCGCTGTCGTGGCGACCGTGCTCACCATGCTCATGCAGCACAACCAATCCACTGTGGACCCCTCCGCACCAGCGATGGTGGCTGATGCGCAGCTGGGCGCGTTCCACGGTGCCTTCCTGGTCTCGGCGGCCTTCGCGGTGCTGGGTATTGTGCTGACATTGCGGGTGCGCGACGCCGATGCCGCGGCCACTCTCGACCGCCCGAAAGCCGCAGCACGGCAGGGTGAACCCGAGCCTTCCGAGCCGTGAGATAGGTCAAGCGCGCCCCACTTCCGGACACGTCCGGGCACTATGTGAGGGGTGACCGACATGCCACATGCCGATCAGGTTCGCAATCACACGCGCTGGCGCACCGACTGGCACGCGGGCCGCACCGGCTACGCCTGGGTGCTGCCGCTGGCCGACCAGCCCGGTCTGCGTAAACTGGTCAACGACTACCAGTACGCGCTGCGCGACCTGCCCGGATTCGACCTCGTCCCGCTGGAATGGATGCACATCCTCGTGCAGGAGATCGGCTTCACCGACGAGGTGGACTCCTCCCGCATCGACACGCTGCTGGAGGCCACCCGCCCGAAGCTCGCCGGGGTGCTCCCGCTCACGCTGGCGTTCCACCACGCGGTCGTGCTGCCCGAGTCGCTGGCGCTGCCCGCTGAACCGCAGTCCAGCGTCCTCGACCTGCGGGCCGCCGTCCGCGACGCCACCTCCGAGGTCCTGGGCCCCGACGCGGTCCCGTCCGAGCCCGAGGACATCGACAAGCACGTCAGCCTCGCCCACTCCACCACCGACGGTCCGGCGATCTTCGCCATCGCAACCCTGCAGGCCACCATCGTCGAATCGGCCACCGCGAAGGTCTCGGCGTTGTCGCTGGTCAAGATGAGCCGCGACCACTCCAGCACCGAGTGGGAGACGATCGCCGAGGTCCCGCTGGGCGGCTGAAAAAGCGGTCGCTTCGATTCCGCTGGGGCGGTACCAATGCTCCATGGGGAATCTTGAAGCGAGGAAGCTCGACGCTGCCGAGAAGGATGCCTTCCCGGCGGTGTTCGGGGCCGCTTTCCTGGAGGACACCGAGGCCGACCTGACCCGGTTCCGCCCACTCGTCCCGTTCATCACCGCGCTGGGGGTCTGCGACGGCGCGGAGATGATCGGGGTAGCCGGTCACTACGACCTCACGATCACGCTGCCCGGCGGGCGCTCCTCGCCGCTGGCCGGGGTGACCACCGTCGGCGTCAGGCCCGGTCACCGCCGACGCGGCGTGCTGTCCTCGCTGATGCGCCGGCAGCTCGACGACCTGCGCGAATCGGGCGTCGCGCTGGCGGCGCTCTACGCCTCCGAGGGGGCCATCTACGGCCGCTTCGGCTACGGCATGGCGACCTTCGAGAACCACCTCTCGCTGCCCACCGGCGCCCGCTTCCGCGCCGACGTCGAGATCGACGAGCGGCCGGTGCGCGAGGTCGCCCGGGATCGCGCGCTGCCGGTCATCCACGAGCAGCACGCCCGCGTCGCGGCCGACCGGATCGGCTGGACCGGGCGCGGGGACGGGTCGTGGGAGCCGCTGGAGCACATGCGCCAGGGGCGCCAGGGCCGGAACCCCTCCCGCTACGCGCTGCACCCCGCAGGCCACGTGATCTACCGGCCGACGCAGCGGTGGACCGAGCTGGGACCGGACTACCAGCTGGAGGTCACCCACCTTGTGGCTGAGACGCCGCAGGCCTACGCCGCGCTGTGGCGGTACCTGACCGAGTTCGACCTGGTCCGCACGGTGTTCTGGGGCAAAGCGGCCATCAACGAGCCGGTCGTGCACCTGCTGACCGACCCGCGCTCGGCCGAGCAGCGGATCGTCGACGGGCTGTGGCTGCGGCTGATCGACGTGCCCGCTGCGTTGGCCGCCCGCGAGCTCCCTGGCGACGTCGTCCTGGAGGTCACCGACTCGTTCTGCCCGTGGAACGAGGGCCGATGGCGGCTCAGCGGTGAGTCCACGACCGCCCCGGCTCAGCTGGCGCTGGACGTCGCCGACCTGGCCGCCGCCTACCTCGGCGGGACCACGCTGCTCCAGCTCGCCGCCGCCGGGCGGGTGCGTGAGCTCGAGCCGGGTGCGCTGACTGCCGCGTCCCGCGCGCTGGCCACCGACCTGCCCCCGAGCTGCCCCGACGCCTTCTAGCACTGCGCCCGCGCGAGTACCGTCGAGAGCAACGGCGTCCCCGAGGAGGCAGGGATGACCAGTGCACTCGTCTTTCTCCTGATCGCGCTCGTCGTGCTGGGCGCCGCCGTGTGGTGGTCCCGGCAGAAGGTGCTCGACCACCAGCGCAAGCAGTTGGCCGACGACAAGGCCGAGGCCAGGCGCTGGGTCGAGCGGCTGGGCGGGCAGGTGCTCAACCTCATCGGCACCAACGACGCCGCCAAGCAGGCGCTCGCCGATGCGTCCGAGCGGCACGGCGCCGCGCTCACCCAGCTCGACCAGGCCACGACGTCCAAGCAGGCCCGGCTGACGTCCGAGTCGGCGATGGAGGGCCTGCACTACGTGCGCGCCGCGCGCGAGGCGATGGACATGGATCCGGGACCCGAGCTCCCGGCGCTGTCCGGCCAGCGGTACGCGGGTCACGTCAGCGAGGACCGCGAGGTCGAGGTCGACGGCCGGACGCAGGTCGCTTCACCGCATCCGAGCGAGCGCACGCCGCACTACTACCCCGGCGGCACGGTGGCGGGGAAACCCGTTCCGCAGGGCTGGTACAGCGAACCGTGGTGGAAGCCGGCCATGGCGGCGGGGATGTGGACCGCCGGGTCGTACGTGCTGATGTCGGCGATGTTCATGGGGATGGCCAGCGTCCCCGCCGAGGCCGCCTACGCCGACGGCTTCGCGGACGGCGCGGGTGCCGACGGCATGGGCCCCGACGGCATGGGCGACCCGGGCACCTTCGACGGCGGAGGTATGGACGGCTTCGACTTCGGCGGCTTCGGCTTCTAGGTCACCCCGTCCCAGTTTTAGTCCAAACTGAGCGGGCAAAACGGACATGATCATGGCTCGGTTTGGACTAAAACTGGGACTTGGTGAGCAACGGCTCCCTCGCGGCGGCCGCCGGCACTCTCCCCGCTAGGCGGTTTGGCAGGTGGGGCACCAGTAGAGGTTGCGGGCGGCGAGGTCCTCCGTGACGACCTCATCGCCGCAGATCAGGCAGGGCATCCCGGCGCGGCGGTAGACGTAGACCTCACCGCCGTGGCGGTCCTGGCGCGGTGCTCGGCCGGTGGCCTCCGGCAGGTGTTCCGGGCGGACGGTGTCGATGCGTCCGACCTTGACCCCGTCGGCCATCAGCGCCGCCAGGTCGTCCCAGACCAGCTCCCACCGCTCCCGCCCGAGATCGCGGCCCGCCGTCATGGGCGGGATGCCGTGGCGGAACAGGACTTCGGCCCGGTAGACGTTGCCGACACCGGACAGGACCTTCTGGTCCATCAGGAGCGCGGCGATGCTGGTCCGCGACTTCGAGATCCGCGCCCACGCCCGCTCCGGTTCGGCGTCGGTCCGCAGCGGGTCCGGTCCGAGCCGGTCGCGCACGGCGGTGACCTCGTCAGGGGTGAGCAGTTCACACCGGGTGGGGCCGCGCAGGTCCGCGAAGTGGGTCCGGCCGACGACGCGCATCCGCACCTGGCCGCGAGGCTCACTCGCCGGCAGTTCCGTCTCGGTGAACGTCCCGTAGAGCCCGAGGTGGACGTGCACGACGCGGTCACCGGCGTAGCGGTGGAACAGGTGCTTGCCGTGCGCCTCGGCCCGCTCGAACAGGGCTCCGTCCAGCAACGCCGCGCTGGAGGCGAAGCGGCCCTGCGGGCTGCTGACCCGGACCGCGGCGCCCGCGAACAGCTCCTGGTGCACCCCGGCGAGCCGGTGCAGCGTGTGGCCTTCGGGCACGTCCCCGTCCTCCCGAACTCGTCGTGTGCGCGGGAGAAAAGTCAAGCACACGAACGCGCGGGAACCGCCGAGGGCCGCCTCAGATGAGGATCCAGATCACGACCGATTCAAGCAGGTAGATCAGCGTGCACCAGAGGGCGATCCACAGGCCCCGGCGCACCGGCCGCTCGGCCGCGCGGAGGAAACCGGCGAGGAACGCGACCAGCACCACCGCCACCGCACCGGCGATCAGCCACAACCCGGCACCCAGCGCGCAATCCGGTTGGGGGCAGATCGAACCGGGCCCCCCGATCAGCACGGGCGACAACGCGCTGTTGGCGACGAGCAGCGCACCTGCCCCGACGGCGGTCGCGAGCAGCGCGGTGAGGGCGGCGAGGAAACGCATCGCCGAAGTCTCCCAGAGCTCGCCCGGCGGCCCCACTAGGCTGCACCCGTGAGCAGCGCGGACGGGACCTGGATCGAGGTGGCGGAGCGGGTTTTCGCACGTCGTCACACCGAACTCGACCTGACCGCGGGTCTGGTCGTCGGCGACGAGGCCGCGCTGCTGATCGACACCCGGGGCGATCACCGGCAGGGCGCGGAGCTGGCCGAGGCGGTCGGCCGGATCACCCGAGCTCCGCTCCGAATCGCCCTCACTCACGGGCACTTCGACCACTGCTTCGGCACCGCGGCCTTCCTGCCCGCACCGGTCTGGGCTCACGAGCGCTGCCCGGCCCACCTCGCCCGCACCGCCGATGACCAGCGCGAGCAGTGGGTCGCCCACTACCGCACCACCGGCGACACCGACACCGCCGACGCCCTGGCGGCCTCCTCCCCGACCGCACCGGACCACCTGGTGACCGACCGGGTCGACCTGGACCTGGGAGGCAGGACCGCGCAGCTGCGCCACTTCGGCCTCGGTCACACCGATCACGACCTGGTCGTCGCGGTCCCGGACGCCGCGGTGGCGTTCGCCGGTGATCTCGTCGAGCAGGGTGCTCCCCCGGACTTCGACGAGGCCCACCTCGACCGCTGGCCCGCCACGCTGGACGCGATGCTGGCGATCGGTCCTGAGATCGTCGTACCAGGACACGGCGCCCCGGTCAGCCCGGAATTCGTCCGCACGCAGCGCGACGAGATCGCGGAACTCGCGAGGATCCGCGAAGAATTCCTGGCCGGCCGGATCACCCGCGACGAGGCCGTTCACCGCTCGCCCTACCCAGCAGACACGACCTCGACGGCCCTGTCCCGCGCATTCTGATCGCGAGCATCGAATTCCGCGTCCTCTTCAACCAGCCGGGGCGGGAGTCTTGCCTGCTGAACCACTCGTGCCGACCCGAACGTCCGAGCCGACCGATGCTCCAAATGGAGTCAATCTGGCTGGACATGGCACCGATTCATCTGCTTCGCCGTCAATCTGAACATGTGCGGCACCGAGTAGATTCTCCTTCGGGCCGTCTCTGGGGAGGCGGGGCCGGGTTGCCGGTGGCGCCGTGGGTTCGACGAGCAGCGATGGGTGGGAGCCGAGATGTCTGGGCGGGATGACTTCGGGCGCGAGGAGAAGGCCGCGCGCAACGCCGCTTTGCGGAACCAGATCGACGACATGCTCGCTGACCTGCGCAAGCGGACCGCGGACATCCAGGACAAGCAGGAAGCCGCCGCCGCGCAGACCTTCGAGGCGTCCTCCGACGACGGCATGGTCACCGTGCGGGTGGACGCCACCGGGACCGTGCAGGAAGTCAGGCTGTCGGACAAGGCGTTCGAGCGCACCAACCCGGAGAAGCTGGCGCGCACCATCACCAGCGTGGTCCGCGAGGCTTCCGGCATCGCGCAGCGGAACCTGCAGAGCACCTTCTCCGCCGAGGCCGACGTGTCGAACGTGCCCGAAGTCCCCGGCATGCCGTCGCTGCAGGGCCTCATCAACAGCGGACCGCTGGTCGAGCCGCCGGACCCCGACGCCGAACGCGCGCGCCGCCGCAGCGAGGAGTCCCAGCAGGGGCGCGCGGCCGCTGCGCCGCAGGTGCGGTCCGGACCTGACGACTGGGACGACGACTGGGAGAACAACCGCCGAGGGGGCCGCCGATGAGCGGCAAGATGCGGATGCAGCCCGAGGAGATCCGCTCGGGCGGAAAGAAGATCGGCGACTCCGGCGACGACCTCGACCAGGTGCTCAGCACGCTCAAGTCCTCTTTGGACGGTGAGGGCGAGTGCTGGGGCGCCGACGAGGCCGGCAAGGAGTTCGGCGGCGACTACACCAAGGGCCGCGACAGCGTCTTCGACACCTTGAAGAAGGTCGTCAAAGCGCTCGGCGACATCGACGACAACCTCAAGGCCACCGCCGACGACACCGAGTCCGGCGACGCCGACTCCGCCGGCGGCATCGGCAAAGCCGGCTCGGACATGCCTCGGTAGGGAGTGAACTTCACTTGAGCATCGAGATGCCCGACGAGGTCAAATGGCTGCTGCCGATCGTCGTCGGCCAATCCTGGCCCGAAGGTGACGAAGACGCGATGCGTCGGATGGGCGACGCGTGGCGCACCGCCGCCGAAGGAATCACGAGCGTCCAGGACGCGGGCAACGCAGGCGCGCAGCAGGTCAACTCCGCGATGGAGGGCGAGACCGGCGAAGCCTTCACCAAGCTGTGGAAGGACATCGGCGCGAGCGGCGACTCCGCTCTGCCGAAGCTGAAAGAAGCGTGCGAGAAGCTCGGCAAGGCCTGCGACGACGCGGCGCTCGACGTCGAGCACACCAAGCTGACGATCATCGCCTCGCTGATCGCCCTGGCGATCCAGATCGCCGCGATGCTCGCCGCCGCACCGGTCACCTTCGGCGCGTCGACCGCCGGTGTCGCCGCAGCTCAGGGCATCACGCGCGCCGTGGTGCTGCAGATCTTCAAGCAGCTGGTCTTCAGCATCCTCAAGAACGTCGCCATCGAGGTCGCCACCTCGGTGGCCATCGAGTTCGCGGTGCAGGGCACGCAGATCGCGATGGGCAACCGCGACGGGCTCGACGGCGGCAAGTTCAAGGAAGCCGCGATCAGCGGCGCCATCGGCGGTGCCGTGGGCGGCGTCTTCGAGGGCGCGGGCAAGGCGTTCGGCAAGGGCGCCGGTGACGCCGTCGGCGATGCCGCCGGGGACGCCGCGGGCAACGCGGGTGCGGCAGCGGGCCGGGCGGCGGGCGACGCCGCAGGCGGCGCGGCCGGTGAAGCCGCCGAGAGCGCCGCGAAGTCCATCGGCAAGGAAGCCGTGAAGGAAGGGGCCCTCGGCGCCGCGGAAGGCGCGGTGGGCAGCGTCGCCGAGCAGGCGATCATGGAAGGCAAGGTCGACTGGGGAGACGTCGGCACGGGCGCGGTGTCCGGCGGTGCCACCGGCGCGGGCATGGGCGGTCTCGGCGGTGCCAAGGACCACTTCGGCGGCGGTGGCATCGACGTGCCCGACACCGACGGCGGTTCGTCGAGCAACGGCTCGTCCAGCTCGTCCTCCGATTCCAGCACCTCCAGCTCTTCCGGTGATTCCTCCAGCTCGTCGTCGGACTCGAGTTCGTCGTCGAGTTCCAGCAGCTCGTCCGATTCGCCGAGCTCGTCCTCGGAGTCGGGCGGCTCGACCTCATCGGATTCGGACTCGTCGGCGTCCTCGTCCGACAGCGGGCCCTCCAGTTCCGGCTCTTCCTCCGGAGATTCGGGCGGCTCGTCGCCTGATTCGAGCTCCGGGGGTTCCCCGGACTCCGGCGGTTCTTCGGATTCGGGCGGATCGAGCACGAGCTCCTCCGGCGGTTCCTCGGACGGCCCGTCATCTGCCGGCGGTTCAGATGGCCCGTCGTCCTCCAGTTCCTCGGACAGCGCGTCGTCCAGCAGCTCCGGCTCGTCGGACAGCTCGGCCTCCGGTGGTTCTGAACCCAGGTCGTCGTCCGATGCGGGCTCGTCGGGTCCGGAAGCGCGATCGTCCTCGGACTCGCCGTCCAGCGCGCCGGAGGGCGCTTCTTCGAGTTCGGATTCCCGTTCCGGTGCGGACAGCGCACCGTCCGACAGCGGTTCCACCACGAGTAGCGGGCACTCGCCCTCGCCGGACTCGGGCGGCTCATCCCAGTCGAGCGGCGACAGCGGCGCTTCCACGCGGTCTTCCGATTCCGACGACTCCGGTTCCCGTGATTCTTCCGGCGGCGGAGGCGCTTCCGGTGCCGGCGCGGCCCACGCGGGCGGCGGCGGATCGTCTTCCTCCGGCTCGCACTCCGGTGGTTCCGGCGGCGGTTCGTTCAGCGGCACCCTGCCGAACGACTCCGACCGCGCGCCGAGCACGCCGGCGAGCACGTCCGCGTCCAACGTGGACGCTCCGGCAGCACCGGCGGCTTCGGCAGCACCAGCGGCCGGCCCCGCCCCGGCAGCACCGCGCGCCGACCAGCCGGCCGCCGGCGGTGGCGGTGCGATGGGCGGCGGCATGGGAGGTGCCCCCGGCGCGGGCGGCGGTGCTTCGACGCCTTCCGGAGGAGGCAACCGCCCGGGCAGCGGTGGCGGTTGGACCGGCACGTCCGGTTCTCCCGGTGCGGCAGCTCGCCCGGCGGGCGGCGATGCGGGCCCTCGCCCGGACACGTCCCGTCCGGCAGCCGCTTCCCGAGGTCAGACGACCCCGGACGCCCCTTCCCGCCCGAGCACCAGGCCCGACGGTGGTGTCCCGCCGCAGCGCAACCCGCAGGGCCCGAGCGCCACGCCCCCGAGACCGGATGCGACTTCGCCGCGCCCGGATTCGTCGGGACCGCGACCGGGTCAGCAGCGGCCGGACGGACCCGGGCAACGTCCCGACGGCGCGAGCCAGCGACCGGACGGTCCCGGTCAGCGGCCCGATGCTTCGGGGCAGCGACCCGACGGTTCCTCGCCACGTCCCGATGGTCCTGGTCAGCGACCGGACGGGACGAGCCCGGACGGCAACGGTCAGCGACCTGACGGAACGAACCAGGACAACGGCCAGCGTCCCGACGGCGACGACCCGAACAGCTCGCGCCCGGACAACGACGGCTCCGACCCGCACAGCGACTCCGACGGAAAGCCGCACGGCCACGACGATTCCGGTCAGCCGCAGGACGCCGAACCGGGAACGCCGGAGCGCCAGGACCAGATCGACGAAGCCGAGTCGACCCGCCAGGACACCCCGGCCGGCTCGTCGTTCCACAGCGACCCCAACATGCAGGACCTGGCCAACCGGGTCCCGGACGACGGCGTCCACCACACGGTCGACGCCCACGCCTTACCCGACGGCCGCGTCCGCATCGGCGACAACACCTTCAGCGCGAAGGAATTCGCCGACATGCTCCGCCGCGACCCCAACTTCGACGGCACCAAACCGGTCCGCCTCCTGTCCTGCGACGCGGGAACCAGCGGCCTCGCCCGAGACCTCGCCAACGAACTCGGCACCCCGGTCACCGCACCCACCGGACTCGCGTGGTCTGACGGCAACGGCAGGGTCTTCTCCTCGGACATGGGCCCCGACGGCAGGCCCGGTTGGCCCCCGAACGGCGGCTGGAACACCCACCACCCCGACGGCACGGCCACCCCGGCCAGCAACGACGGCTTCCACCCGACCCGAGATGGGAAGAGCCCGGGCGAGGCTCCGGAGGACGCGGAGGCTCGGGGCAAGAGGGCACCACGCGATACGGACAACACCGATGTCGATTCGAAGCCAAGCACCGTCCCCAGGCCGGACGCGGACGGGAATTGGCCATCGAACGTCGACGGCGTCCCGCTCGATCCGATTCCGACTCCAACCACGTATTCGCCCGGCTCATCCGAATTCCACGAGCGGTTCGTTGACTACGACCGTCCGGATCACCCCGGATACCGTGACCGAGTCAACGTTGATCCGCCGGAGCAGATCCAGCGCAACAAGACTCCACACGACGCCGATGGACCGTTCGAGGTCGACCCCAAGACCGGTAGGCCAATTCTGGACGACCAGGGCAATCCCATCCCAATGGACCCCAGCGTGCCCACCGCACTCCGGGGCGAGCAGCCCTTGGCAGCGAGCACCGCATACCAGGTCGACCACGTCAACGGACTGCGGACGACGTTCTTCACCGACGAGAACGGACAAGTGAAGTGGGTGGAAGCAGACGCTGGCAACAAGCCCACTGACAGAGCTTCCGACACCCCTGGCAAGCACTTCAACCCGGACCTCGGGTATCCACTGGTCCCAGGCGCCAGCTATCGGGTCAACCACCAATGGGATTTCAGCGTCAATGAACATGGCCGCACCGAGGCGATGACCGGATCGCCGAGTTTCCCTGGTTCACGAGATCGCTTCCGGGACGACAACGGAGAATTCTCCGCGCAGGGCAGATCCGGACGCGAAGGCAGCCTCGCTCACCCCGAGGCGAAGGACGGATACGCGGGCGGCCATCTCGCCGCGAACGAAATGGGCGGACCGGGCGAATACATCAACATGTATTCGCAGATGGCAGCCTCCAACAGCGGCAACAACAATGACGGCTGGAACAACCAATCTTCCTGGCGAGCCCAGGAAGAGGAGCTCGCGGCATATCACAACCCAGAAGCAGGGCGCACCATCGAGCAATATCAGGTGCGCATTGACGAACGCGATTCCAGCGGCACCGCAACCCAGGCGACCATGCGTTGGCGAGAAGTGATTTTCGATCCGGAGACCGGGGCCGTGCAAAGCGAGCACGTGAGAGAGCGCCAGTTCGCCAACGTTCGGGAACGGGTTAACTTCCAAGACGACAGGGGTGTGCGGAATGGCCAATCCTGAACTGATCGTTGCGCGTATCGCTGAAGCGCTGCGCCAAGCGGCCCCCGCAGGTTGGTCCCGCATCAACTCAACGGTACTGATGACGAGTTCAATCCAGCAGTTCGATCTTTCCGTGCGACTGTCCGGAGGAGGTTTCGCGCAAGTGGAGACTCCTGTGGCAGCAAAGCAAGATTTCGTGAGTCTTCGCAGTGAGATGTACGAGTTCGGCAGGGGAGCCTGGTTCTCGTCGTCGCTCCAGCTGGAACCGCCTGCACACCAGGAGATCAGCTACAACTACGAAGAGCTCCCCGACTGGCGGCCTCCGATCCCACCCATGGCATTCGTCCAGGATCTAGCTGATTTCCCGCGAGACGACGCTTCAGTCCCCCACTGGCTGAGAGCCAAGATCGCAGAAGTATCACCTGTTCAGGGCGGCACCAACCTGTAGAGATGACAAGGCGCCCCACTCACCCCAGCAACAAGTACCGTTGAGGGCGATCGACCGCGATGCCAGCCGCACACGATGCCAGGAGCACCACCATGACCGCACCACTTCAGTTGTCGCCTGAGCAGCAGAACGAGCTGCTCAGCGACCTGACACTTCGGCTCGTCGAAGCGCTCCCGGAGCAGGGTTGGACCAAGCTCGTTCTCGAGTACCGCCATGTCGGCAAGCACATCCAGACTTCCGTTGGACTGATCACGGAGAACAACGAGATCCAGCACTGGGATCCGCCGGCGTACATCTGGCGCTACTTCCAGACGTTGCGCCACGGCATGTACACCGAAGGACAGGGAACCTGGTTCTCCATCCAGTTCACCGTCGACCAGCCTGACACGTATCGGGTCCAGTACAACTACGAGGTCGAGCCCAAGTGGGGAACCCCGTCCGCAGAGGAGTTCCAGGTTGACCTCGAACGCTATCCGCGGACCGATGAGCACATGCCCGCCTGGTTCCGCGAAAAGATCAGCTAACTTCCGGAAAAGCGTGAAAGTGCCGGATCTCGGTCGGAAAGTGCGGCGGCGGCCCCGACCGTAGAGCCCGGGGCCGTCGCCGTCTGATCAGTCGTTGAAGCGGTCGGACTTCACCGCGTCCAGGAACATCGCCCACTGGGTGGGGTTGGCCGTGAAGTAGCCGCCCTCGCGGTCCTTGGTGTCGCGGACTGCGGCGGAATCGCCGAGGCGGCCGACCTCGACGCAGCTGTCGTTCGGGTTGGAGCGGGACGACTTGCGCCAGTTCGTCGGTAACTTCATGACTGGGGAATCCCTTCCAGCTTTTTCGCGATGTCGCTCATGAGATCAGCGGATTCTTCAGGACTCATGGCCGTCGTGGTCAGGGTATCGAGCGCTTGCCGGTAGGCGTCGACATCGGTGGTGTCGTACAGGAACACCGGACCTCGGTAGTGCTCGAGGTGGACTGTAGGCGCAGCCTTGGCGAACTCGTACAAGATGAACGAACCGTTGTGAGCCAAAGTCCAGGTCCGGACCGAGGACGGGATCACTCGGATGTCGATGTTGGGTTGCTCAGCGAGGGCCACGAGGTGCTGGAGCTGTTCCAGCATGACCGCTTCACTGCCCATCGTTTCGCAAAGCACGCGTTCTGCGATCAAGCCGATCGCTGCGTCTTGGGAGTACAACGCCTCACGTCGCGCCATCCTCATCTCAATCCGCACTTCGCGTTCGTCGGGCGGCACCGTCGACATGATCTCGGTTGCGTACGCGCGCGTCTGGAACGGCCCCGGCACGACCAGCGGGGCGACATGCGTCGTCCGCGTCGCTGCTCTGTCGTACTCGGAGAGTTCGATCAGGTGGGAGTGCATGCCTGAGCGGCTGTCGGCGACGAGGTTGGGTTCTGAAGCCGTCTTGGCGAACTCGATCAGTTCGTCGTAGCGGTCGCCGGTCACTCCGAGAACGCCGAGCAGTCGGGCCACGTAGGCGATCTCCGGAGTCCGCTCACCTCGCTCGTAGCGGGACACCGTTCCCTGCGCGAGACCTAGCTCGGCGCCAAGGTCCCTCACGGTCATTCTCGCCTTTTTGCGCAGGTCGCGAAGCTCGGCTCCGAGCAGGCGCGCCTTCGGGGTATTGCGTTCGGTGGCTCCGACCATGAGCCAAATCCTAGGTGTGGATACGTGCTGGTCACACCGCTCGATCTAGCGATTGATCATTTGGCCTCGGAGCCAGAATTATGACTCCGAGTCCAAATGGTTTCTCTCCGCCACAGAGAGGTCGCTCAATGTACAGTCCGCTTCCGTTTCGCTGGACTCCTGGCGATGGTCAACGGCATGCCACGCACCATCCCGTCGAGGCCGGGTCGAGTGCCGAGACGTTGTGCGGCGCGCGCGTCACGGCGTCGTTCGACGAGATGTCCTGGTTCTGGAGCACCTGCCCCAGGTGCAACGAGGCCGCCCATGCGCTCGCAGGCGTGCCGATGCCCGGTTCCATAGGGGCTCACCCGGGATCAGCGCCATGACCGCGCAGTTGGGCCGCAAGCTTCGAGCTGCGGCGATCGCCATCGACGCCACCACACGGAACGTGGAACTGGATCGCCATGAGTCCGACGAGCTGGAAGTCCTCGCGCGCGTCTGCGACGAGCTCGCTCGATCGCTGAGAGTCGGAATCACCACGGTCGACGGCGCGGTCGAGAGCTGAAACTCCGGTGCCGACACCGAAAACTTCCCCCGGCGGTGTCGGCACCGGTACCCGCCTGACCGGCGCCAAATGTCGGTTTGCGCAGTTCAGCGTGGCTGCAGTGCGGCTAGGACGGCGAGGCCGGTGCGGATCGGGTCGAGGACCAGCGGGAGGTCCGGGTCCTGGGCCGTCGTGTCGACGGCGGAGCAGCCGTTGACCACTGCCGTGACTCCGGCGTCCCGGGCCGCGATCAGGGCGGGGCGCATCGCGGCGGCCCAGCGGTCCGGGTCGGTGATGTCCTCCACGGCCAGGTCCAGGACGCTGACCTCGTGGAACGAGGAGTCCCAGCCGTAAGCGGTGATGCGGTCGCGGAGTTCGGCCGCGATCGCCTCGTTGCGGGTGATCGCGCCGATCCGGTGCCCGGCGGCGACCGCCGCGCCGACGGTCAGCCGCAGCAGGCCGAGGGCGGGCCTGCCGCCGAGCGCACCGCCGTCGGCGGGAACCGCGGGGTCGAGCACGCAATCCGGGAGCACGGCGTCGCACTCCGGCGCGTCGGACAGGGCTGCGGCGACCAGCTTCTCGGATCGGCGCACGTCGTCGGCGGTGTTGAGGGCGCGCGGACCGTCCGGGGGCAAGTCGGTCAGCACGACCTGGACTTCCGCCGGGGACAGCGCGTTGTAGCGGGCCTGGCGGCGGGCTACCTCGGCAGCTCCGACGGCGATCGGGGTGACGGCGTGGATCAGCATGCGGTTCCTCCTCATCGGAAGCGGATCGCCGAACCGAGCGAGCGCAGCAGTTCCCCCGCGTCCGCCGCGCCCGGGAGCTCGGCGAGGTGGTTGCGGGCGTCCGCGACCACCTCGGGGGCGCCGAGCAGGTCGCCGAGGACGCGAAACCTGTCGTCGGCGGTGAAGGGCTGGAAATCCGCGTCGCCGACCGGGTTCGGGCGCTCCTCGACGTGCCTGCCGCCGGGCGTGTCCACGGTGACGCGGACCGGGCGCTCCGCCGGTAGCCGGGCGTCCAGGTCGGGCGCTGCGCGGACGGTGATGCGCCGGGCGAGGTCGGCCGTGAGGGGATCGGCCAGCGCGGTCTGCGACAGGTCGGCCGGGACGACGTGTCCCCGGAGCAGGGCGGTGGCGACGACGAAGGGCAGCGAGAACATCGCGGCCAGCGGCGTCGGCCACCTCGTGCGGTCGAGCTGCGCACCCAGCGAGTGGATCTCGACCAGCACCTCGCCCGCGTCGCCGTCGATGCGCTCCCGCAGCGACAGCGCCGCGTCGACCGCGGCGTGGGTGAACGAGCAGGACGAGTGCTGCTTGAAGTAGCCGCCGAGGACTTCCCAGCGCTCCCCCAGGCCGTCGTCGAGCGCGGCCGGGTCGAGGACGCCGAGCAGGTCCCCGAGCGATTCCGCCGCCACCCCGGTCAGGTGCCCGGTCCCGGAGGCGGCCAATCGCGCTGCGGCCAGGCCGGACTGGTTCGACGCGCCCACCCAGGCGTCGCGAACCGGGTTCCCGTCCAGCGCCGCGGAGAACGGCCCCGCGATCGGCAGACCGCTCGCGGCGTCGATCGCGACCGCCGCGTCGTCACCGCTCAGCCCCAGGACGCGGGCGCAGCCCGCACCGGCACCGGCCACGCCCCAGTTGCCGTGCGGATGGGTTCCCGGCCGGAGCCGGGTGGCACGACCGAACCGGGCGGCGACCTCGTAGGCGACCAGCAGCGCGCTGCACAGGTCGGCACCCGTGGTCGCCGCTCGCGAGGCCAGGGCGAGAACGGCCGGAAAGCCGTGCGCCGCAGGATGTCCGCCTGCGAGCCGGTGCCCGTCGTCGAGTTCGAGCCGGACCGACGCCGTGGCGTTCAACCACGCGGCCGCGTCCACCGCGACCGACCGGCCGGTCCCGAACAGGGGCGCCGGCCCGGCCGGCGGGTCCCAGGCGTCGACGAACGCCCGCTGCGCGGGTTCGCGCGAGCCGAGCGCGGTGACCGCCACGGCGTCGACCAGCACGGTCAGCACCCGTTCCCGGACCTCGTCCGGGACGTCGGACCAGCGCAGCTCGGCCGCCCACTCGCCCAGGTGTTGCACGGCGCCGCGAACGCGGTCCTGCCGGGATCCCCGCTCGGCCACGGTCATGCCCCGCTCGTGACGGTCGCGGATTCGGAGCTCTCGACGCGCTCGCGCGGCACCAGCAGCATCAGCAGCGCACCGGCCACCGCGAGCCCGGCCATCACGACGAAACCGCTGGTGAAGCTCCCCGTGCTGGACACGATGAAGCCCATCACCGAAGGCGCCACGATCCCGGAGGCCGCGAACGCCGCGTCGGCGAATCCCGCCGCGCTGCCGGGCTGGTCCGGGGCCGCATCGATGGAGGCGACCCACCAGATCCCGCCGGTGATGAAGCCGAACCCGACGCCCAGCGAGATCGAGATCAACGCGACGGTCAGGGTGGGCGCGATCGCCAGCGGCACCAGCGAGCACCCGGCCAGCAGCAGCGCCACGCCCATCACCGCGAACCTGCTGCGGATCTTCGGGCTGCGCCGGTAGACCCGGTCGACGATCACGCCGCCCGCCAGCGCGCCCACGATGCCGCACGCCCACGGCGCGATCGAGAACGCGCCGGCCTGCTTGACGCTGAGCCCGTAGGCCTGGGACAGGAACGACGGCAGCCAGTACATGAAGCCCCAGAACATGAAGCCCCACGCGAAGTAGCCGCCCGCGACCACCCACAGGTTCCGGTTGGTCAGCAGCGGGCGCCACCGCACCGGCGCACGACCCGAACCGGCCTCCGCCTCCTGGTCCGAGGCGATCAGCGCGCGCTCGGCGGCGTTGACCCGCCGCGATTCCTGCGGCAGGTCGCGCAGCAGCCAGCTCGCGAAGACCGCCCAGACCACGCCGAAGACCGCCAGGGTCCAGAACATCCCGCGCCAGCCCGCGAGTTCCATCAGCCCGGTCAGCAGCGGACCGGAGATCAGCAAGCTGCCGGAGACCGCGACACCGCCGCACAGCGCCAGGGCGACGCCGCGCTCGCGGATCGGCAGCCAGCGGCTGACCGTCCTGGTCGCCGCCGGGAACGCCGGTGCCTCACCGATCCCCAGCAGCAGCCGGATGATCAGCAGGCCCGCGAACGATCCGGCGACGGGGATCAGCGCCGTGGTGACCGAGAACAGCGCGACCGCGGTCAGCAGCACCCGGCGGCACCCGAACCGGTCCACCAGCGGCCCGGACAGGAACGCCGCGACCATGTAGCCGACGGAGAAGACGGAACTGATGATCCCGTACTGCGCGGTGGTGATCCCGAAGGCCGCCTCCAGCGGTTCGACCGCGTAGGAGACCGCGCTGCGGTCGATGTAGTTGATGACGATGAGGCTGACGATCAGCCCCAGCGTCACGAAGCGGAACCGTGTGCTCATGGTGGATTCCCTCGAATCGGCACGCTCTCACGCGAGTTGTTCAGGAGCGGGGATCAACGCCCCGTCGGGCGGTGCAGGTAGGTGCCTCGCGGTTCGCCGCGCACCTGGCCTTCGTCGAAGATCCGCTGTCCCCGCAGGAACGTCGTCTCGACCGTCGAACCGATCTCCATGCCGCGGAAGGGCGTGTACTCCTGGGTGGATTCGGAGTCCGCCGGGTCCACCACGAAGGAGCGATCCGGGTCCACCAGCGCGATGTCGGCGTCGAAACCCGGTGCGATGTCGCCCTTCGTGGGCAGTCCGAGCCTGCGGGCCGGGTTGGTCGACACGAGTTCGGCGACGGTCGACATCGGCAGGCCGCGCTTGCGGCCCTCGCCGACGAGACCGGGCAGGAGGTATTCGGTTCCGCCGAACCCGGACTTCGCCGAGAACACGTCGTCGGGCTGCTGACCGAACTTCTTCTCCTCGCGGCAGCAGGCGTGGTCGGACACGACCCAGCTGACGTCACCGGCGAGCAGGTGATCCCACAACTTCTCGACGTCGGCCCTCGGGCGCAGCGGCGGGTTGACCTTGCCGCCGATCCCGTCGGCCGTGGTGACGTCGGCGAGCAGGTGCCCGATGGTGACCTCCCGCCGGAAGTCGACGTGCGGGAAGGTCTTGGCCATCAGCATCGCGGCCTCCATCGCCTTCGCCGACGACAGGTGCAGCAGGTTGATGGTGGGCAGCCCGGTCTCGTGCGCGAGGTAGGAGGCGATGGTCACCGCCAGGCCTTCGGAGTGCGGCGGGCGCGAAGCGCTGTAGGCCTCCAGCCCGGACAGCGACCCCTCCTCCTCGACCAGCCGCGTGTAGGCGGTCATGATCTCGGCGGTCTCGCAGTGCAGGGACAGGGAGATCTGGTCGGCGATGTCCGGATTCGCCTCGCGGGCGGCCTGGATGCCGCGCATCACGAACTCGAAGTGGGCGATGTCGTAGCGCTCGCCCTCCGGGATCATCAGGAAGTCGCTCTGATCGGTGGAACGTCCGTGCAGGCCGTGACTCCCGTAGAACATGAAGATCTTGAAGGACGTCACGCCGTGGTCGCGCACCAGCGACGGGATCTCGTCGATGTGCGAGGACTGCATGGGCGCCAGGTGGAACGCGTAGTCCACGTAGGACTTCCCCTCGGCCGCGGCGAGCACCTCCGGGAAGACCTCGGAGTAGGGGCCGCCCCGGTTCAGGTAGTACTGCCCGGTGCGCATGTAGGTCAGCGAGGTCGTCACGCCGCCCTGCGCGCACGCCCGGCTCTCCGTTGCGGTGTCGTCGGACAGCGGGTTGTAGATGCCCCAGTGCTGGTGGGCGTCGACGACGCCCGGGAACGCGAGCTGTCCGCGTCCCTCGTGCACCTCGGTTCCCTCCGGAACGGCCAGCCCGGGGCCGACTTCGGAGACGACGCCACCGGTGACGGCGATGTCGGCGGCGACGGGCTCGCCGCCGCCGGGGCGGACCACGCGAACGTCGCGGATGATCAAGTCGGGCCGGGTCATCGTGCACCTTCCGGAGTGAGGGGGCGGGTGGTGGCGCGCGACCGGGCGAGGTGCCCGGCGGCGAGGTAAGCGAGGCCCAGCGCGGGCAGCAGGCCGTTGCCGGCCAGGTAACCGGCTGCGCCGTGGCCGGAGATCCCGGCGGCCGCCCCGCCGGACGCGTAGAGCCCGGGGACCGGGTCGCCGGCGGGGTCGAGGACGCGGGCGTGCTCGTCGACGAGCAGTCCGCCCTGGGTGTGGAACAGCGCGGGGATGATCTCGACGGCGTGCAGCGGTGCGACGAGCGCTCGGGCGGCGGTCCGGCCGAACCGGTCGGCCGCCTCCCCCGCTGCGACCCCGGCCAGCGCGTCGAGCTCGGATTCCAGCGCCTGGGGCGGAACTCCGATCGTCGCCGCCAGTTCGGGAGCCGAGTTCGCGGTGCGCACCGCTCCTGCCGCCAGGACGTCCTGGTAGTCGCCGAAAGCGCGGCACAGCCCGTCGATCCGCTCGTCGAACACCAGCCAGCCGCGCCCGCCGGGACGGGCGGCGAGCGCGGCCGCGTATTCGGAGTAGCCGGTGGTCTCGTCGCCGAACCGGCGCCCTTCGAGGTCGACGACGGCTCCGCCGTGCATCACCGCCGTCCAGGTCACCAGGGTTCGGGCGGACGCCGAGAGCGCGGCGTGGCCCTGGTAAGCGTCCAGGAAGCCCGTCGCAGCGCCGAGCTCGCGGCCGATCCGCAGCGCGTCGCCGCGGGAGTGCTCGCCGCCGTGGTAGTGCGCACCGGCGATCTCGGGCAGGTGCTCCGCCACCAGCTCGGCGTCGGCGCCGTAGCCGTTGGTGGCCAGCAGCACCGCGTGCGCCCCGACCTCCTCACGCCCGCCGTCCGGGGTTTCGACGGTCGTGACCACACCGCCGTCCGGCCTGGTCACGACATCCGTCAGTCGGGCGGGAACCATCAGGTCGACCCGTTCGCTGCGCTCCGCGGCGTCGATGAGGTGACGCAGCAGGGCCGAGCCGTGCCTGCCGGGCAGGCTGTGCACCCTGGGCGCCGAGTGGCCGGGGTAGGTGAAGTCGGTGGGCAGCTCGATCGGCATCCCGACGTGGTCGGCGAGCCACTCCACGAGTTCCGCGCCGACGTCGGCCAGCGCCGTTGCGACGCGGACATCGGCGCGACCACCGGTCTTGCGCGCGATGTCGGCGACGAACCGCTCCGCCGAGTCGTCGACCCCGGCCGCCGACTGAAACCGCGAGCCCGGTCCCGGAATCATCGCGGTGGACATCGACGTGTTGTTGCCGCGGCGGAAGTTCGGATCGGAGTCCACCACGAGCACGTCGAGACCCAGCTCGGCAGCGCGGATCGCGGCGGTCAGTCCGCCACCGGCTCCCGCGACCACCAGGTCGACGTCGAACGTCATCGTTCCTCCTCGTCCCAGCCCGACGATCTTCGTTCCGCTACACGGAACACTCCGTCCGGCCGTTCGGTGAGGTCGATAACACCAGGCGTACTGTTCAAAAGCAAGAAGTGCGGCGAAACTTCTTGACAGGCCGCTGGACAGGACCACATTCTTGTTCCGTCCAGCGGTACGTACGGCAGGAGGAGGGCCGCGTGGCGGAATCGACGGGGACCGGGGCGACCGAACGGGTGGCCGACGTCCTGCTGTTGTTCACCTACGGGCCGCCGACGCTCGGCGTGAGCCGGGTGTCGCGCGAGCTCGACCTGTCCAAGGCGGTCGTGCACCGCATCCTGCAGTCGCTGTCCAGCCGGAACCTCATCGCCTACGACCCCGACAGCCGCGAGTACCGGCTCGGGCCCGCCGCTGCCGCGCTGGGCAGTCGTGCGCTGCGCGATTCGGACCTGCGGGCGGCGGCCCTGCCCTACCTGGCCGAGCTGCGGGATCGGCTGCACGAGACCGTCACGATCAGCGCGAAGGTCCACGGCGGACGCGTCTACCTCGACCAGGTCGTCGGCAACCACGAGATCACCATGTCGGTGGAGCTCGGCAGGCGGTTCCCGCTGCACGCCGGCTCGTCCGGCAAGTGCATGCTCGCCCACTCCGACCCCGACGAGGTCGACCGGATGCTCGCGGGCGAGCTCACCGCGCTCACCCCGGCCACCCCCACCGACCCCGAGGCGCTGCGCGCCGAGCTCGTCGAGATCCGCGACCGCGGCTACGCGGCCTCGGCAGGCGAGCGCCAGGGCGACGCCGGTTCCGTGGCCGTGCCGGTGTTCGGGCCCGGCGGCCTGGTCGGCGCGGTCTCGGTGTGCGGACCGCGATTCCGCGTCACCGAGGAGTTCGTCGACGCCACCGCCCCGGAGCTGATCGAGACCGCCGACCGGATCACCGCTCAGCTCGGCGGCACCGCACCCGCGCGCGCCGTCCCCACCTCCACCGGAAGGACGACATGAGCCACGACCACCCGGCTGCGCTGGAGGGGTTGAAGGTCCTCGACGCCTCCACCCTGTTCGCCGGCCCGCTGGCCGCGACCTTGCTCGGCGACCAGGGCGCCGACGTCATCAAGATCGAGCACCCGCGAGGCGACCCGGCCCGCACCCACGGAGCGCAGAAGGACGGCGTCGGGCTCTGGTGGAAGATGCTGGCGCGCAACAAGCGAGCGATCACGCTGGTGCTGTCCACCCCTCGGGGACGGGAGCTGTTCCTCGACCTCGCCGCCGACGCCGATGTGGTGATCGAGAACTTCCGCCCCGGAACGCTGGAGCGCTGGGGGCTGGGCTGGGACGAGCTCTCCGCCCGCAACCCGCGCCTGGTCCTGGCGCGGGTCACCGGCTTCGGCCAGACCGGGCCCTACGCCAGCCGTCCCGGCTTCGGGACGCTGGCCGAGGCGATGAGCGGGTTCGCCGCCATGACCGGTGAACCCGACGGTCCTCCCACGCTGCCGCCGTTCGGACTCGCCGACGGCGTTGCCGCGCTGACCACGGCGTTCGGCATCATGACCGCGCTGCGCGCCCGCGAGACCACGGGTCGCGGGCAGGTGCTGGACACCGCGATCATCGAGCCGCTGCTGCACCTGCTCGGCCCCGGCCTGATCGCCTACGACCAGCTCGGCGTCCTGCAGCCGCGCACCGGCAACCGCTCGACCAACAACGCCCCGCGCAACACCTACCGCTGCGCCGACGGCCAGTGGGTGGCCGTGTCCACCAGCGCGCACTCCATCGCCGAGCGGGTGATGCGGCTGGTCGGAGCCCCCGAGCTGATCGACGAACCGTGGTTCGCCAGCGGAGCGACCCGCGCCGAGCACGTCGAGGAGCTCGACGCCGCCGTCGGGTCCTGGATCGCCGCCCGCGACCGAGACGAGGTCGTGGAGGCCTTCGAGAAGGCCGAAGCCGCGGTCGCGCCGATCTACACCGCCGCCGACGTGCTCGCGGATCCGCACTTCAACGCGCTGGGCAGCATCGTGACGATCGACGACGACGAGCTCGGCCCGGTCCGCTTCCAGAACACCCCGTTCCGGCTGTCGGAGACCCCCGGATCGGTGCGCACCACCGGCCCCCGGCTGGGAGCGCACACCGCCGAGGTCATGGGCGAGCTCGGCGTCGACGCCGAGGAGCTGCACCGGCTCCGGGAGCAGGGGGTCGTGTGACACCCGGCCGCCGGCAACCGGACGCGACCGCCGACGAGCGCGGAGAGGCGGACTGCCCGTGACCACCATCGGCCTGGCCCGCAGCTGGCTCTACGCACCCGGCCACCGCGCGGACCTCGTGCGCAAGGCGCTCGACGGGCCCGCCGACGCGGTCGTGGTGGACCTGGAGGACGCGGTGCCTCCCGCGCACAAGGAGCAGGCGAGGGAAGTCGCTCGTGCGACGTGCGAGTCCCGGCCCGGTGAGGTCTGGGTCCGCATCAACGGTGCGGACACCGGTTGGGCCGACGGCGACGCGTCCGAACTGGCGAGCAGCGGAGCGGCCGGCCTGCGCGTCCCCAAGGCGGAAGACCCCGCGACCGTGGTCGCGATCGCCGAGCGGACCGGCCTCCCGCTGCACCTGCTGATCGAGAGCGCCCGCGGTCTGCGGCAGGTCTTCGAGCTCGCCGAGTGCCACCCGCTGGTCGTCGGCGTCTCGCCCGGCGAGACCGATCTGGCCGCCGACCTGCGGATCCGCGATCGCCGCGAGCTGGCGTGGGGCCGCGCCCGGATCGTCACCGCCAACCGCGCGGCCGGACTGCCCAGCCCGATCGCGAGCGTCTGGACGGACCTGTCCGACACCGCCGGGCTCGCTGAGGACAGCACCGCGCTGCGCGGCGCGGGGTTCTTCGGCCGCTCGGTGATCCACCCGGCGCAGATCGAACCGGTCCACCGCGCCTTCACCCCGGACCGCGACGAGGTCGAGCAGGCCCGCGCCCTGCTCGGCTCCCTCGACGTCGCGGGCGACTCCTCGGCGTGGGTCGACGACCGGGGCCGCTTCGTCGACCCGGCCGTCGTCGCCGGTGCCCGCTGGGTCACCGAACTCGCCGACGCGCTCGACGACACCCCTGACGATCACGACGAACCGGCCGGAGCCAGGCCGGGAAGGAGCACTTCGTGACCAGCCCCACCGCCGCAGGCCCCGACCTGCTCGCCGCAGTCCGCGCCGGGACGCGGGTGATCGAGCTCGGCCACCCGCTCTACACCGGGATGGCGGGCTCGCCGAACCACCCCGGGTTCCGGATGACCCTGGAACGCAGGCACGGCGACGCGGTCCGCCCCGACGGCGGGTCGGCGTCCAACGAGGTCATCGTCACCGGCGGGCACACCGGCACCCACGTCGACGCGCTCGCCCACGTCAGCCACGAAGGCCTGCTGCACGGCGGCGTCGACGCCGCCGAGGCCCAGCGCGGCGGAAAGCACTCGGTGCACGGCGCCGAGTCCATCCCCCCGATGGTCACTCGGGGCGTGTTCCTCGACGTCGCCGCAGCGCGCGGCGTGGACGTGCTCGAACCCGGCTACGGCGTGACGGCCGAGGACCTGGAACGGGCCGCCGAGCGAGCCGGAGCGGAACCCGGACCGGGCGATGTGGCCGTGGTACGGACCGGCTGGGGCAGGCTGTTCGGCGATCCGCAGGCCTACGTCGGCAAGGAGACCGGCGTCCCCGGCATGACGGTGGAGGGAGCGCACTGGCTGGCCGAGCGGGGCATCGTCGCGACCGGCACCGACACCACCGCCTACGAGCAGATCCCGGCGGGAGCCGGGCACCGCGTGCTGCCGGTCCACCGGGTGCTGCTGGTCGACAACGGCATCCACATCGTCGAGCACATGGCGTGCGAGGACGCCGCCGAAGCGGGGCTCGGCGAATTCCTCGCCGTGTTCGCGCCGCTGCGCGTCGTCGGCGCCACCGGAGCTCCGGTCCGCCCGCTGGCGGTGATCCCGGCATGACGACTCCCGCGCAGCGGATCGGCGAGGTCGGTGCCCGGCTGGCCACCGACGGCGTCGCCGACCACCTCGCCGACGACCTGGTCCGGCGGATCGTCGACGTCGTCGGCAACTCGCTGGCCGCCACCCGCGAGGAACCCGCCCGGATCGCCGGAGCGGTGGCCACCGAGTGGTCCGGCACTCCCGAGTCGACCGGGATCGGCCTGGCACAACGGGTTCCGGCGCCCTCGGCGGCACTGGTCAACGGCACCCTCGCGCACAGCCTGGACTTCGACGACACGCACCTGCCCTCGGTGCTGCACCCGTCGGCGGCGGTGGTCCCCGCGGCCCTGGCCACGGCCGAGCGCACCGGTGCCGGTGGCCGGTCGCTGCTGGCCGCAGCGGCGATGGGCATCGAGGTGACCTGCCGCCTGGGCATGGCCGGCTACGACGAGGAGCTGGGCAACTCGGTGTTCTTCGAGCACGGCCAGCACGCGACCGCGATCTGCGGCGCGGTCGGCGCTGCCGTCGCCTCCGGCATGCTGCAGGGGCTCGACGCCGAACGGCTGACCTCGGTCATCGGCATCGCCGCGAGCATGGGAGCCGGCGTCATCGAGGCCAACCGCACCGGCGGCACCATCAAGCGGGTGCACTGCGGCTGGGCCGCGCACGCAGGTGTGGCCGCCGCCGACCTGGCCCGGCACGGCCTGACCGGGCCGCCGACGGTGATCGAGGGCCGGTTCGGGTTCCTGCGCGCGTTCTGCGGTGAGCGCGTGCACCCGGAACGGGTCACCGACGGCCTCGGCGAGGACTGGGAAACGCCCGGGGTGTTCTTCAAGCCCTACCCGTGCAACCACTTCACGCACGCCGGGGTGGACGCGGCGCTGCGGATGCGCGAGCGCGGGGTGACCGCCGACCAGGTCCGCGAGCTGGTGCTCGGGGTGCCCGCGCCGGTCCTGCGCACGATCGCCGAGCCCGCGGAGGAGAAGCGGCATCCCCGCTCCGGGTATCACGCGGCGTTCTCCGGGCCCTACACCGTGGCCGCTGCGCTGCTCGGCGGCGGCGGGCTGGGCGTGTTCCACGAGGACTTCACCGACGCCGCCGCGGCCGACCCGCGCCGGCTGGAGCTCGCCCAGCGGGTGCGCGTGGTCGCCGACGACGAGGCGACCGCCGGGTTCCCGCGCCAGTTCCCCGCCGTGCTCACCGCCGAGCTCAACGACGGCACCTCGGTGACCGAGCGGATCCGGGAGAACCGGGGAGGGCCGCAACGCCCGCTGTCGGCCGACGAGCTCGCCGCCAAGTTCACCGGCAACGCCGAGCGGGCCGTGGGACGGGACCGAGCGGCGGGCATCGTCGCCTCGTTGTGGGACCTGCGCGACGACCGCCCGGTCGCCGAGGTGATGTCCGGACTGCAGCGAGCCGCGCAACCGGCGTGAGCCCTCGTGCCGCCCGCGAGGCCGAAGTCGTCGTCGAACGACTTCGGCCTCTGTGGACGGTCGTGAACTGTGATGACCGGGAAAAACCGACAGCGCAGGCATTTCCGCAGGTCATGGCGGTCATTCGGGAAAATTGTGGGAACAGTCGGAATTTTCCCACCACCCGCGCATCAGTAGTCGAACTGCGGGTTCTCGGTGCGGCTGCGCTTGAGCTCGAAGAAGTACGGGTAGCTGGCCATGGCGACCGCGCCGTCGAAGATCTTCGCGGCCTCCTCCCCCTTGGGGACGCGGGTGATCACCGGACCGAAGAAGGCGACGCCGTCGACGTGCAGGGTGGGCGTTCCCACCTCGTCGCCGACCGGGTCCATCCCCGCGTGGTGGCTGGCGCGCAGCTCCTCGTCGTACTCGGTGCTGGTGGCCGCATCGGCGAGCTCGGCGGGCAGGCCGACCTCGGCCAGCGACTCCGCGATGACCTGCGTGAAGTCCTTGTTCGCGCGGTCGTGCAGGCGGGTGCCCATAGCCGTGTACAGCGGCTCCAGGACCTCCTCGCCGTGGTGCTTGGCGGCGGCGATGCAGACCCGCACCGGGCCCCACGCCTTCGCCATCAGCTCCTGGTACTCCTCGGGGAGATCGCGGCCGGAGTTCAGCACGGCCAGGCTCATCACCCGGAAGTGCAGGTCGATGTCGCGGACCTTGGCCACCTCGAGGATCCAGCGCGACGACACCCAGGCGAACGGGCACGCCGGGTCGAAGTAGAAGTCCACCCGTGGGCGGGCAGCCGTGGTCATCCGTGCCTCCAGCAGTCGGTCTTCCCTGGTGCCCGGTTCCGAACACCCCATCTTCGAGTAGTAACGAGCACGAGGCCGTTTGTCTTCCCGACAGTGCCGACACGCCGACGATCACGGTGGTGCACGCCCGGGAGCGCGAGCCCGCCCGGACGTGATTTGATGCCTGCGCCGGGCATCCGAACCGGCCGTGATCCGTCCCCTACGAACTACGAGGTGATCCGTGGCACCGCCGAACCTCACCCGCGAACAGGCCGAGCAGCGCGCCGCGCTGCTGGAGGTCCAGTCCTATGTGGTCGAACTGGATCTGTCCGCCGGCGCGGGCGGTGTGGAAGTGGAGACGTTCGGTTCCACGACCACGGTTCGCTTCCGAAGCAACCAGACCGGCGCCGACACCTGGATCGACCTGATGGCCGACAAGGTGCACGGCGCGGTGCTCAACGGTGTCGAGCTCGACGTCTCCGACTACGACGAGTCCACCGGAATCCGCCTGCCCGGTCTGGCCGCCGAGAACGAACTCGTGGTGCGCGCCGACTGCTCCTACACCAACACCGGTGAAGGCCTGCACCGCTTCATCGACCCCGTCGACGGCGCTGTCTACCTCTACAGCCAGTTCGAGACCGCCGACGCGAAGCGGATGTTCACCTGCTTCGACCAGCCCGACCTGAAGGCGACCTACCAGATCACGGTGGACGCACCGGCCACCTGGAAGGTCATCTCCAACGCGGCGGGCCAGGTCACCGACACCGCCCAGGGCAAGCGCCACACCTTCGACACCACCCGGCCGATGTCCACCTACCTGGTGGCGCTGGTGGCCGGCCCCTACGCCGAGTGGCGCGACACCTTCCCCGGCGAGGACGGTCAGGACGAGATCCCGCTGGGCATCTACTGCCGCGCCTCGCTGTCCGAGCACCTCGACGCGGAGCGCCTGTTCACCGAGACCAAGCAGGGATTCGGCTTCTACCACAAGGCGTTCGGCGTTCCCTACCCGTTCGGCAAGTACGACCAGTGCTTCGTGCCGGAGTTCAACGCGGGTGCCATGGAGAACGCGGGCTGCGTGACCTTCCTCGAGGACTACGTGTTCCGGTCGAAGGTCACCAGCTACCTCTACGAGCGTCGCGCCGAGACCGTGCTGCACGAGATGGCGCACATGTGGTTCGGCGACCTGGTCACCATGCGGTGGTGGAACGACCTGTGGCTCAACGAGTCCTTCGCGACCTGGGCCAGCGTGCTCGCGCAGGTCGGCGCCACCGAGTACGACGCCGCGTGGACGACCTTCGCCAGCGTCGAGAAGTCCTGGGCCTACCGCCAGGACCAGCTCCCCTCCACCCACCCGGTGGCCGCGGACATCCCGGACCTGCAGGCCGTCGAGGTCAACTTCGACGGCATCACCTACGCCAAGGGCGCCTCGGTGCTCAAGCAGCTGGTGGCCTACGTCGGTCTGGAGAACTTCCTGGCCGGCCTGCGGGTCTACTTCGACCGGCACGCGTGGAGCAACGCCACCCTCGACGACCTGCTCAAGGCGCTCGAGGAGGCCTCCGGCCGCGACCTGTCCTGGTGGAGCGCGCAGTGGCTGGAGACCACGGGCCTGAACATGCTGCGCCCACGCTTCAGCACCGACGACGAGGGCCGCTTCACCCAGTTCTCGGTGGTGCAGAGCGGCGCACGCCCGGGTGCCGGTGAGCACCGCACCCACCGCCTGGCGATCGGCGTCTACGACGACGAGGACGGCAAGCTGGTGCGCAAGCACCGCGTCGAGCTCGACGTCACCGGCGAGGTCACCGAGGTCCCGGACCTGGTCGGCGTGCACCGGGGCAAGCTGGTGCTGGTCAACGACGACGACCTGACCTACTGCTCGCTGCGCTTCGACCCGGAGTCGCTGGCCACCCTGGTGGACCGGATCGGCCACATCGACGAGTCGCTGCCGCGCGCGCTGTGCTGGTCGACCGCCTGGGAGATGACCCGCGAGGCGGAGCTGAAGGCCCGCGACTTCGTGACCCTGGTGCTGGGCGCCTCGGCGGAGAGCGGCATCGGCGCGGAGAGCCAGATCGGCGTGGTGCAGCGGGTTCTGCTGCAGACGCAGACCGCACTCGCCTCCTACGCCGACCCGTCCTGGCAGCCGGAGGGCTGGAAGCGGTTCAGCTCGCGGCTGTTCGAGCTGGCGCGGGCCGCCGAGCCGGGCTCCGACCACCAGCTCGCGTTCGTCAACTCGCTGACCGGTTCGGTGCTGTCCGACGAGCAGGTCGACGAGCTGCGCGGCTGGCTGGACGGCTCGGCTCCGCTCGAGGGCCTGACCGTCGACACGGACCTGCGCTGGGGCCTGCTGCAGGCCCTGGTCGCGCACGGTGCGGCGGGTGAAGCGGAGATCGACGCGGAGCTGGAGTCCGACCAGACCGCGACCGGCCGCCGCCGCGCCGAGCGGGCCCGCTCCCTCATCCCCACCACGGGGGCGAAGGAGAAGGCCTGGCAGCGCGCGGTCCACGACGACCAGCTCCCGAACGCGGTCAGCGACGCGATCATCGCCGGTTTCCAGCACCCGGCCCAGCGCGAGCTGCTCGCGCCGTACGTGCAGCGGTACTTCGAATCGATCGACGAGGTCTGGCAGCGCCGCTCCAGCGAGCGGGCTCAGCCAACGGTGATCGGGCTGTTCCCGTCCTGGGCGGTCACCGACGAGACCGTCGCCGCCGCCGACGCGTGGCTGGCCGGTGAGCGGCCCGCCGCACTGCGGCGACTGGTCTCCGAGGGCCGCGCGGGCATCGTCCGCGCTCTCGCAGCCAGGGGCTTCGACCGCTCCTGACCAGCGCGTGAGATCGCTCCCGCGACCCGGTCGCGGGAGCGATCACCGCCCTCCGCGCATCGTCGTCAGAGGCGCCTGGAGACGCGAAACCGCCCCGGTCCTCATGGGCCGGGGCGGTTTCGCGCTGCGGGTCAGTGGTGGTCGGAGTGCTTCTTGAAGGACGTGCCCGCGGCATCGGCCAGCATGCGCACAGCGCCGACGAGACCGTCGATGAGCTCGTCCTCCTTGAAGGAGGCGACCATGCTCATGGCGGCCAGCTGACAGCTGCGGTCCGGGATGCGGCGGAAGGCCTCTTCGCCGGTCACGATCTCGAACTTGCGCTGTCCCGGGGACACCGCGATCAGCACGCCGTCCGGCGCCTGCGAGCCGAGGTTGGCGTGCAGCTCCTCGGCCTGCTTGCGGGTGTCCTCGCCGAGGTCGCCGAGGTAGACGGCGAACTCGAGGCCGGTGCTGCGGCTCGCCACCGCCATCGCCTCGTCCAGCTGGGACAGCTCGCCGGTGCTGAAGGGCAGCCGCGGGCGCTCCGGCTCGACGCGCCTCGCAACGGAAATGCGGCCGGTCGGCATCCGCGCCTCGCCGGTGCCCAGCTGGCCGGCCTCTGCGGGCTGACCCGTGATCTCACCAGGTGCCACGTGCGCCTCCCCGAGCCGTGACGGGCCGTGCGTCGTCCGGCACGACCTCTCCTTCGCCGTCCGCTGCCGGTACCGCGGCGTTCACTCCCTGCGGGTTGGCAGACCAGAAGACCGGGGCGAAATCCCAGTCCTCCCCGGCGCGGTAGCGCGCACGGGACAGCCTGGGCCACATCGCGATGAGCACGATCACGCCAAAGATGGTCGCTGGGATCACCGCCAGGACCAGCACACTCTCCACGACAGTCACGCCCAGTACGGTAGCCGATGACCAAGGCCTCGTGTGTGCCCACTCGCACGTGCTTTGACCTAGATTTCGAGCCCTCCGCCGTGGATCACCCGGCACTTCGCCCGCAGTGACGAGTTCGCTGGCGCGGCACGACCAGCTCGGCGTTCATGATCACCCGTCAAGCGGAATCCGGATACTTCGCGTATTCGCACAACCCCACTTCACTTGTGATGCGCATCACCTATAGTAACTCGTTCAGGGGAATGTCGGCACCCAAACGGAGTCGGCCCGGACGGGGGCATTGCGCGGCGGGTTGGCGGCTTGTTCCGAGCGGTTTCTGATCATAGTTTTTCACCTGTATGGGTCTTGCATATTTGATCACATGCGCCGGACAGCACCCTATGTATGCGGGAGGCACACAATGACGATCATCGACGCCGCCACTCAGCCCAACGCACTCACCCTTCCGATGATCGGCCAGCCACTCGCTGATCACGGAGCGCGAATCAGCAATCGGCGCGATGGCGTCCGGATCAGCGGCCTCGACGACGGCGTCCGCATCAGCGGGAACTCTCGCGGTGTCCGCATCAGCGGGAAGCGCGATGGCGTCCGCATCAGCGGCTTGGACGACGGCGTCCGCATCAGCAGCAAGTCCCGTGGGGTCCGCATCAGCGGGAAACGCGATGGCGTCCGCATCAGCGGCTTGGACGACGGCGTCCGCATCAGCGGCCAGTCCCGCGGCGTCCGCATCAGCGGCCTCGATGACGGTGTCCGCATCAGCGGGAAGTCCCGTGGCGTGCGGATCAGTGGCCAGTCCCGCGGTGTGCGGATCAGCGGCCTCGACGACGGTGTCCGGATCAGCGGGCGCGACCGCGGTGTGCGGATCAGCTGATGCGCACCGGCGCGGACGCGCCCGCTGACGAGATCAGGCGGCCGACTCGCCCAGGTACGGCAACCAGAGTGGGTCGGTCTCGGACAGACCGGCCAGCAATCGCCAGTGCCGGCCTCGCGGTGCCTGCGGGGCGAACGGCAGCCGCCAGCCGAGCTCGCTCAGCGTCTTGTCGGCCTTGCGGTGGTTGCACTTCGTGCAGCAGGCGACGCAGTTCTCCCAAGTGTGCGGCCCACCGCGACTGCGCGGGAGAACATGATCTATCGTTTCCGCTCGTGCGCCGCAGTAGACGCACCGGTGACTGTCCCGGAGCATCAACGCGGCCCGGGTCAGCGGAACCCGGCCGCGGTACGGCACGCGCACGAAGTTGCTCAGCCTGATCACCGACGGGATCTCGAGCTCGGCGCTCGCCGAGTGCAGGGTCATCCCGGCGGAGTCGCCGTGGACGACCTCGGCCTTGCCGCAGACGACCATCACGATGGCGCGTCGCAGCGGGAGGGCTGTGAGCGGCTCGAAGGTCGTGTTGAGCAGGAGGACCCGACGTTTGCGCCACGAGGTGGCGTGCCCGGGAGGCCGATCCGTGTGCGCTGCCCCGGAGCCTCGGCTCGTCGGGCACAACGGGGCCCGCGACGCGAGGCCTGCGGCCTTCAGCGCCGGTTGTCGGATCGGTTGTCGGTCTGGCACGCGACCACCTCCACCGGTGTCGGCCAAAGTTCAGCACAGAACCTGGTCCGAACGCACGTGTGATTCGCCACGTCACGCCGAAGACGACGATCCACGACCTGTTTCCGCAGGTGAGCGGTGCCGCTAGGCGGTCACCGCCGACACGTCTCATCGTTCCGGCGCTGCGGTCACCATTGTCGATCAAGCGAGCCGAAAACGGTTGATCACGTCGGGTGAATCAGGTCCGCACGGCACTCAGACCCTCTCCAACGCCCCGCGCGTGCACGTATCGTCGCGATCGTGACCGACGTTCGAAGCCCCTTGAGCTATCCCGCCACCGCTCGCGAAGAGATCGTGGAGACCTTGCACGGCCGCGAGGTGGCCGACCCGTACCGGTGGCTGGAGGACGCCTCCGCGCCGAGCACCGAGGCGTGGTCGGCGGCTCAGGACGAGCTCGCCCGCACCTGGCTGAGCTCGCTCCCCGGCCGGGAGCCGGTGACCGGGCGGCTGCGCTCGCTGCTGGCCGCGGGCGCTGTCGGCGCTCCGCTCTGGCGGGCCGGGCGGGCCTTCTTCACCCGCCGCGAGCCGGGCCAGGAGTTCGGCGTGCTCCACGTGCGCGAGGCCGACGGGACCGAGCGCGTGCTGCTGGACGTCACCGAGCTCGATCCGTCGGGACTGACGACGCTGGACAGCTGGGTGCCGAACCTGGAGGGCGACCGGCTGGCCTACCAGGTTTCGATGGGCGGCGATGAGGAGTCGCTGCTGCACGTCATGGACGTGGCCACCGGCGAGCTCGTCGAGGGGCCGATCGACCGCTGCCGCTACTCGACGATCTCCTGGCTGCCCGGCGGCCAGGAGTACTTCTACGTCCGCCGGCTGTCGCCGGAGCTGGTGCCCGAGGGCGAGGAGCAGTTCCACCGCCGGGTGTGGCGCCACCGCGTGGGCACCGATCCCGAGCAGGACGTGCTGGTGCACGGCACGGGCCTGGACCACACCTTCTACTACGGCACCCACGTCTCCCGGGACGGTCGCTGGCTGATCATCGAGGGCAGCATGGGCACCGCGCGCCGCGACTCGGTGTGGATCGCGGACCTCTCCGAGGGCGACGAGGTCCCGGACCTGCGGCAGATCGTGGACACCACCGACGGCTACCGGGTCGGCGCGTGGGTGGAGCGCGACGGCCGGATGTACGTGATGACCACCAAGGACGCGCCGCGCTGGCGGCTGTGCGTGGCGGACCCGAGCGCTCCGGAACCGGAGAACTGGACCGAGCTGATCGCCGAGGACCCCGATTCGGTGCTGGAGGCGGTCCGCTACTTCGACGGCGAAGCACCGCGTCTGATCGTGCTCCGGACCAGGCACGCGGTCTCCGAGCTGACCCTGCACGACCCGGCCACGGGCGCCCGCACCGCTGACGTAGCACTGCCCGGGACCGGCCAGGTCACCGCGCTGACGACGGTCGACTCGGCGACCGAGCGGCACCGCGATCGGCTGTGGATCGGCTGGACCGACTTCGCGACACCGCCGTGCGTGCACGCCTACGACCGCTCCACCGGGGCGGTGGAGCTGGACACGAGCGCCCCGGGAGCCGTCGAGCTGCCCGAGGTCCACACCCGGCAGGTCACCTACAGGTCGGCCGATGGCACCGAGGTGCGGATGTTCGTGCTGGCGCCGGTCGCCGAGCCGGACCGGCCGCGCCCGGTGTTCCTGACCGGCTACGGCGGTTTCTCGCTCTCCCGCGAACCCGGTTACATGCCCTCGGCGCTGACCTGGGTGGCCGCCGGTGGCGTGTGGGCGCTGCCTGCGCTGCGCGGCGGTGGTGAGGAGGGCGAGGAGTGGCACGTCGACGGCATGCGGGAGCGCAAGCAGCACACGTTCGACGACTTCCACGCCGCCGCCGAGCACTTGATCGACCAGGGCTGGACGACCTCGGACCAGCTGGCGATCTCCGGCGGTTCCAACGGGGGCCTGCTGGTGGGTGCCGCGCTCACGCAGCGGCCAGAGCTGTACCGGGCGGTGGTCTGCTCGGCTCCGCTGCTGGACATGGTGCGCTACGAGCGATTCCTGCTCGGCCGGACCTGGAACGACGAGTACGGCACGGCCGACGACCCGGAGGAGCTGGGCTGGCTGCTGTCGTATTCGCCGTATCACAACGTGACGGAGCACACGGCGTACCCGTCGGTGCTGTTCACGGTCTTCGAGTCCGATTCACGCGTGGACCCCAACCACGCGCGCAAGATGTGCGCGGAGCTGCAGCACGCCACTAGCTCGGACCCGGACAAACGTCCTATTCTGATCCGTCGTGAGACCGAGGTGGGGCATGCCGCCCGCTCCGTGTCACGTACCGTGGGGCTGACGACCGACCAGCTCACCTTCCTCGCGGAGGCGACCGGTCTCGCTCTGGACTGAGCCCCGAACTCGGTTCTGGCGTACCGGTTCTCGATCGTCGTGCGCCGCGGGGCGCGCACGAAGTTCGGACCGGTCGGTCCCTCGCCGCCTCACGGCGAACCCCGACGATCGACAGCACGTGGAGAACCCCCGTACCCATGAACCTGCCGCTCTTATCCCAGCCGCCGACGTGCGACCCGACCGAGCGCTGGTGCCAGGCGGTCTTCGACTGGACCCAGAACGCGTGGCTGGCTTCCTACGCCGACCTGCTCATCGCCAAGCCGTTGCAGATCGTGCTGGTGCTGGTCATCGCCTTCTTGGTGCGATGGCTGCTGCACCGCACGATCAACCGCCTGACCCGCGGCAACGGCAAACCGCCGAAGCTGCTCTCGCCGCTGCGCGAGCGCCGCGGTGACAGCCTCACCTCCGAGCTGCTCTCCGAGCGGCGCAGGCAGCGCGCCAAGACCATCGGCTCGGTGCTGAAGTCGCTCACCTCGTTCGTGATCTTCGGCCTGGCCGTCATATACATCTTGCAGATCCTGGGCGTGCAGATCGCCCCGGTGCTGGCTTCGGCCGGTGTGCTGGGCGTGGCGGTCGCCTTCGGTGCCCAGAACCTGGTGCGGGACTTCCTGTCCGGGATGTTCATGATGGTCGAGGACCAGTACGGCGTCGGTGACGTCGTGGACCTGGGCGAGGCCTCCGGTTCGGTCGAGGCGGTGGGCCTGCGGGTCACGACGCTGCGCGACATCAACGGCACCGTCTGGTACGTCCGCAACGGCGAGATCCTGCGCGTGGGCAACTCGTCTCAGGGATTCGCCGTCGCGGTCGTGGACTTCCCGATCTCGCACAACTCGGACGTGCAGAAGGCCATCGAGGTCGCGGGCAAGGTCGCCACCGACGCCACCTCCCGGGAGCCCCTGTCCAAGGACGTCCTGGAGCCTCCGGAAATGCTGGGCGTCGACCAGATCACCTCGGACACGGTCACCCTGCGCCTGACGGTGAAGGTCAGGCCCGGGCGCCAGTGGGCGGTCCAGCGCAGACTCCGCGTGGACGTCAAGCGCGCCTACGACGACTCGGCCATCGAACCCCCGTACCCCAACGGCCGCCCCCTACCCCCCAGCACGATTTCCACGACGAGCTGACCAGCGAGCGATCCCCCGAGCCGACCACATCGGCCGGGGGATCTTCGCTCTGTGGGGCGCTCGGCCTTGCCTGATGACCAGGTCCAGGCGCCTGTCTGCCCATGGCCGTGTGACAGGTGACTCTTGTGTGGTGTTAGAGGAAGGGTGAAGTCATGGCCCCCGACGCAGCAACCAATCCTGGCACCGCATTTCCGAAGCCGGTCATTGATCGGAGCGCGGACTGGCGCCGGAACCACCGGGGCCTCTACGTCCTGCCAGCGATGGCAATCACGGTATCGGCGTTCCTGCTATTCGATGAAGTGACGAGCTATCGAGTGCTGGCTGGATTCATGGGCGTGCTCAGCATCGTGGTCAACTACTTGGGAGGACGCGTGGTCAAAACCTGGCAGGTTTTCGTCCTCCTGCCACTGGCGGTGACCTTGGCCTTCGCCGCGTTCTGGTTTTCTGGACTGGCCTGAAAGTCGAGATGGGGATTTCAGACAAAAGCCTCAGCGGAATCCAGGAAATCAACGACGACGACTACTTCCAGCAGGATTCGTGGCTCGATTCCGTTGACGGAGATCAATAACCTCCTGACGGGGCGTGGGCACAGAGTGCAGGAGTCCGCCATGCGGCAACGGACTGGAGCAGGGGTCCGCCATGCGGCAACGGACTGGAGCAGGGGTCAGCGGCCGGGATCGAGCGATGAGCTTCACTCCCTGTAAGCCTGAGTAATCATGAGCCTCACACAGCACCACGGACAGCAGCTGACCGACCACTGAAACGTCCAGTTCGGCACCTGAGAGGATGGAAGGGTGACTTCCGTGGAGAGTTTCTACGAGCAGGTCGGCGGCGAAGCCACCTTCCACCAGATCGTGGCCCGCTTCTACGAAGAGGTGGCCAAGGACGAGCTGCTGCGCCCGCTCTACCCCGAGGAAGACCTCGGGCCGGCCGAGGAGCGGCTGCGGCTGTTCCTCATGCAGTACTGGGGTGGCCCGCACACGTACTCCGACCAGCGCGGACACCCGCGGCTGCGGATGCGGCACGCGCCGTTCAAGATCGGCCCGGCCGAGCGCGACGCCTGGCTTCGCTGCATGCGCATCGCTGTGGACGAAGCCAAGTTGAAGCCGGAACACCGCGACCAGCTCTGGCAGTACTTGGAGATGGCCGCCAACAGCATGATCAACTCGTGGTTCTGAGCGGCGGACCCGATCTAGGAGCGAAGGACCTGGAGATGCGGCAGGTGGGCACGCGGGCTGACCACGGCGAACGACCGTGGTGGTACGACGCGGTCTGCTACCAGATCGACGTCGGCGCCTTCGCCGACGCCGACGATGACGGCGTCGGCGATCTCGACGGGATCCGCGGCAGGCTCGGCTACTTGGAGCTGCTGGGCGTGGACGCGATCGTGCTGGCAGGCATGGCCGGCACGGACCCGGCCTCCCCCGCCCTCGACAGGCTCCTGGGCGAGGCGCACGGCAACGGGCTGAGGGTGCTCCTGGCGATGGACGTCGATCCCTCGCGCACCGAGCCCGGCCCGGTGCTGCGCCCGTGGCTGGACAACGGCATCGACGGCTTCCACCTGGCGCCGCGCAACGACCCGGCGGACGCGGTCGGCGCGGTGCTGGCCGACTACCCCGACCGCATCGTGATCGGCAGCGGTACCGGCAACTGGCAGCTGCTGTTCGGCCTGGACCTGGCCGTGGCGGGGTTCTCGGCGGGCCCGGTGCAGAAGGCGATCACAACGGTCCTGGGCTCCACCGGCCCCCGCCCGGCGTGGGCGATGGCGAGCCGGGACAGCACGCGCATCCGCGACCACGCGGCGTTGACACCGGTGCGCGCGATGGCGATGGTGCAGCTGGCCCTGCCCGGCGCGGTCTGCCTGCGGCACGGTGAGGAACTGGGCCTGCCCGGCACCGAGCGGATCCGGATGCCGTGGGAGGGCCTGATGCGGCCGTTCGGGTTCTCCGCCGCGCGGGCCGACTGGTCGGCGATCCCGCACGACTGGGTTCACTTCACCGTCGAGGCGCAGCTGGAGGACGAGGAGTCCACCCTGTCGCTGTACCGGCACGCCCTGGAGATGCGGGCGACGCATCCGGCGTTCACCGGCGACGAGGTCGAGTGGTTCGGCGCCCCCGAGGACTGCTTCGCGTTCCGGCGGGTCGGCAGCACCCTGATCTGCGCGTTGAACACCTCGGCGGAACCGGTTCCGCTGCCTCCCGGCGAAGTGCTGCTGAGCTCTCGACCGCTGGTCGAGGGCGAGTTGCCGCCCGGCAGCGCCGCGTGGCTGGTGTGAGCGGGACCTCGCAACACGCGGGCAGGTGACCGGAGGCCCGGAAGCGGTCGGTAGATTTCCGGTCATCGTTCCCCGATCTCAGCTGGATGCCATGACTGCTGTTGCGCCCGAACGGAGTTCACCTCGTCGGGCGCGGCCGACCACCGCCGGGCGGCCGGGCCGACTGGTGGGCGTGGACGTCGCCCGATTCATCGCCGTGTTCGGCATGTTCTGCATCCACTTCGGCGTGCCGTTCGCAGGCGGCTGGCCCGAGGTGGTGGTGGCGCAGTTCTTCTCCGGTCGCTCGACCGCGTTGTTCACCTTCCTGGCCGGTGTGTCGCTGGCCCTGATGACCGGGCGGACGACACCGCCGACGGGCCAGGCGTTGCGCGATGCGAAGCGACGAGTCGCGGTGCGCGCGGTGGTGCTCCTGGTGCTCGGGTTGGCGCTGGCGAAGGCGACCGAGGCGACCGGCTTCCTGCTGACGGTGATCATCCCGTTCTACGGCTTGTACTTCCTGCTCGCGGTGCCGTTCCTGCGACTGCGGGCGCGCGGTTTGATCATCGCGGCGGCGGTGAGCGCCGCCATCGGGCCGCAGCTGTCGTTCGTGCTGCGTGGCTGGATCGCTGCGGACACGCCCCTGTCGGCTCTGGTCTCGCTGGTCAACAGCGTCGACCCCGGGCACCTGATCGCCCACGAGGGGCTTTTCGACCTGCTGCTGCTCGGGTTCTACCCGGCCGCGTCGTACCTGCCGCTGGTGCTGGCGGGACTGGCGGTCGGACGACTGGACCTGAAGTCCCTGCGGGTGCGGTTGCGGATCGGCTTGATCGGCCTGGCGCTGTCGCTGGTCGGCTACCAGGCTTCGTTCCTCCTGATGCCTGCCGGCCCACCGAGCCCGGTGGAGGGCACGATCCCGGTCGGGCACCCGGAGTGGCTGCTGGCGGCCAACGCGCACAGCGGGACCACGTTCGAGCTGCTGGGCGCGGGCGGGATCGCGCTGCTGGTGCTGTCGATCTGCCTGGAGCTGTCAGACCGGACCGGACGATGGCTGGCTCCGCTGGCCAAGGCCGGGTCGATGGCGCTCACCCTGTACGCCGCGCACGCCCTGGCACTGGCCTGGCAGATCACGACCGGTGGCTGGCCGCTGAGCGGTGTCCCGGAGAACCTGGCGCATCTGGCGAGCTTGGGGCCCGCGCTGCCGATGGACGACCCGAACCTGCCGTGGTTCCCGCGCGACGGCCACCAGCCCGAGGGGATGGTCGCGCTCATCAACACCTTCATGCCCGAGGTGTTCCTGGTCGCCACCTTCGCCTTCACCTACGGCTGGCGGCACTTCTTCCGCCGCGGCCCGTTGGAAGCCCTGGTCAGCGACATCGTCCGATGGACCACGACGTCCCGGAACCCGCAGCGCACCACCTCCTGACGCCGACCGAGGGGGTTGATCGGGGAAGTTCTCATGAAAACTTCCCCGACCCAGGTCGGAGGTCAGATCAGGAGCGGCAGGAGGGCGTGGCGCCGGCGGACGACCGCGCCGAAGCGGGAGTCGAGGCGCAGCCAGGAGTCCGTGGCGCTCACCCGCACGATCTCCGTCTCGGCGGGGGTGCCGACCAGGAACCCCATGCCGGACAGGACGAACAGGCAGCGCAGCGGGACCTTCACGTCGTAGCCGGAGCCGTGGACCGTGAAGACCTCCTGGTCCAGCAGCGACGCCGGTGGCGTGCCCTTCGGACCGACGTTCTCCTTGGCCACGTCGATTCCGCGTTCCGCGACCTCGCCGACCAGCTGGGCCGGTAGGTCGTCGACGCGCTTCCACCCGGTGGCCGGTGGCAGCTCCGAGCGCCACAGCAGGTCCTTGGGCGCGCCGGGGTCCATCACCTCACCGCCCGCGACGGTCAACGTCGCCAGCAGCTCGTTCCCGGAGATCGTCAGGTCCGCCGGATCGACCGAGCCCTCCACCACTCGGGTGGACAGCGCGTCGAACGGGGTGGCCGCCCACACGTCCATCCGGTCGCTGTCGGGGCGGTTCCGCATCCGGACCATGGTCTGGGAGTCCAGCCGGACAGCACGGGCGACGAACGCACCCAGGTCGTCGCGCTCGACCCGGTCGGGCATGCGGAGCTCAGGCACGACCCGGCTCCAACTGCTCGGCGCGCCACTCCGCCAGGAACCCGCGCTCGTCCTCGGTGAGCCGACGGGGCCGTCCGGCCTTCAGGTCGTAGGGCACCATCAGGGTTTCCGCCGTGCAGACGGCTTCCTGCGCGAACGCCGTGTAGTCGATCACGAACGACGCGGCCTTGAGGTCCCGCACCGACATCCGGACCTGCAACGACTTGGCCGCGTACAGCAGCGGCGCGTGGTAGTCGATGACGATCCGGGCGACCACCATGCCCTCGGCCATGCCCAGCAGGCCCTGCCGTTCCGCTTCGGTGAACAGCAGATCGGCTCGTGCCTCCTCCAGCAACGTGATCGTCCTGGCGTGGTTGACGTGGCCGAACGCGTCCATGTCGGACCAGCGCAGGGCTACCTCGGCTACGTACGCGCCCACTGGGCCTGTCCCTCCTACCTGGTTTCGGGGGTGGCGGTCCCGGCTGGAACCGCCACCCCCGGCTGTCACCGCACCATGCTGCGCAGCTGACGCGCCGCCACCGACAAGGTGGCCAGGTCAAGCCGCCCGGAGCTGACGATCTGCTCCAGCGACGAGTTGGCCCTCGCCAGTCGCGCTGCGTTCGTCGACTCCCACCGCGCGATCTTCTCCTCCGACCCCTCCTCCGGCTCGGAGGTGCGCAGGACGTCGACCGTGATCGCACGCAGCGATGCGTAGAAATCATCTCGCAACGCCAGCCTAGCCAGTGCGTGCCACCTGTTGCCGCGTTCCAGCTCGTTGACCGCGATGAGCATCCGCTCGACGTCCAGGTGCGCCCACAGCGCGTAGTACAGCTCGGCGCTCTCGCGCGGGCTGCGCTCGGCCGCGATGCCGGCGTCGCGTTCGGCGAGCTCGGCGACCTCCCGGATGTCCAGCAACGCGTAGGCGTCGAGCAGCACCGCCACCCGTTCGGCCAGCGCGTCCGGCACACCTGCGGCGACCCAGCGCTGAACCTGCGCGCTGACGCCTTCGGCTGCGCGGCCGCGCAGCAACCCTCGCACAGTCGGCCGCAGCTCCTCGACGACCGGCCGGAACCGGGTGGTCTCGGCGCCGATGGCCAGCGGCTGCGGCCGGTTGGTCAGGATCCAGCGGGCCGCTCGGTCGAGCAGCCGCCGCGTCTCCAGCACCATCTCGTCGGCGACCGCGATCGGCACCGAACCGCCCAGCGCGTCGATGTCGGCCCACAACCGGGGCAGGTCGTAGACGTTGGTGACGACCGCGAACGCCCGCACCGCATCGCTGGTGGAGGCGCTGAGCTCCTCGGCCAGGCGGTAGGCGTAGGAGATGCCCGCGCCGTCGACCATCTCGTTGACCAGCAACGTCGTGATGATCTCGCGGCGCAGCGGGTGCGCGGCGATGGCGTCGCCGTAGCGCTCCTGCAGCGGCTCCGGGAAGTACTCCGGGAGCCGCTCGGCGAACGCTTCGGTGTCGGGCAGGCCGCTGGCCAGGACGTCCCGCTTGAGCTGGAGCTTGACGTGCGCCATCAGCGTCGCCAGCTCCGGCGAGGTCAGGCCCTCACCGGCCTTCTCCAGGTCGCGGAAGCCCTTCTTGGTCGGCAGCGCCTCCAGCTCGCGGTCCAGGCCCGCGGACTCCTCCAGCGCGGCGACCTGCCGGGCGTGCACCGGCAGCATCGGGCCGGCGTGCGACCGCGAGATGCCCAGAACCCCGTTCTGGCTGTGGTTGTCGGCCAGGACGAGCTCGCCGACCTCGTCGGTCATCTCGGCGAGCAGCTCGTTGCGCTGCGGGCCGGTGAGCCTGCCGTCGGTGACCAGGTGGTCCAGCAGGATCTTGATGTTGACCTCGTGGTCGGAGCAGTCCACACCGGCGGAGTTGTCCAGCGCGTCGGTGTTGACCTTGCCGCCCTCGCGGCTGAACTCGATGCGCCCCAGCGAGGTCAGGCCGAGGTTGCCGCCCTCGCCCACGACCTTGACCCGCAGGTCGCCGCCGTTGACGCGCACCGGGTCGTTGGACTTGTCGCCGACCTCGGCGTGCGTCTCGGTCGCCGACTTGACGTAGGTGCCGATGCCGCCGTTCCACAGCAGGTCGGTCGGTGCCAGCAGGATGCACTTGATCAGCTCGGCGGGCGCCAGCTTGCGCACCGACTCGTCGATGCCCAGCGCCTCCCGGATCTGCGGGTTCAGCGGGATCGACTTCAGCGACCGCGACCACACGCCGCCGCCCTCGCTGATCTTGCTCCGGTCGTAGTCGTCCCAGGTGGAACGCGGCAGGTCGAACAGCCTGCGCCGCTCGGCGAAGGAGACCGCCGCGTCCGGGTTCGGGTCGATGAACACGTGCATGTGGTTGAACGCGGCCACCAGCCGGATGTGCTCGGACAGCAGCATCCCGTTGCCGAACACGTCACCGGCCATGTCGCCGACGCCGACGACGGTGAACTCCTCGCTCTGGGTGTCCACGTCGAGTTCGAGGAAGTGCCGCTTGACGCTCTCCCACGCACCCTTGGCGGTGATGCCCATGGCCTTGTGGTCGTAGCCGACCGAGCCACCGGAGGCGAAGGCGTCGCCGAGCCAGAACCCGCGGGACTGGGCGACCTCGTTGGCGATGTCGGAGAACGTCGCCGTGCCCTTGTCGGCCGCGACGACCAGGTACGTGTCGTCGCCGTCGTGGCGCACCACGTTCTGCGGCGGGGCCACTTCGCCGCCCACCAGGTTGTCGGTGAGGTCCAGCAGGCCGGAGATGAACATCCGGTAGCAGGCCACGCCTTCGTCCCGGGACGCCTTGCGGTCCACCGCCGGGTCGCCGGTGGCGACGGGCGGGCGCTTGACCACGAAGCCGCCCTTCGCGCCGACCGGCACGATCACCGCGTTCTTCACCGCCTGGGCCTTGACCAGTCCCAGGATCTCCGTGCGGAAGTCCTGCGGCCGGTCCGACCAGCGCAACCCACCGCGCGCCACGGAACCGAAGCGCAGGTGCACGCCCTCGACCCACGGCGAGTACACGAAGATCTCGAACTGCGGCCGGGGCTCGGGCAGACCCGGGATCTCGCGCGGCTCCAGCTTGAACGCCAGGAACGGGCGCTCGCGCTCGGCCATGTCGACGAAGTAGTTCGTGCGCAGGGTGGCCCGGATCAGGCTGAGGTAGCTGCGCAGGATCCGGTCCACGTCGAGGCTGGTGACCTCGTCGATGAGCTCGTTGACCGACTCGGTCAGCTCGGCTTCGCGCGTCTTGCGGTCGGCTTCGCCGATCGCCGGGTCGAACCGGGCTTCGAAGAGCCGCACCAGCGCGGTCGTCGTGGTGCGGTGCGCGAGGATGGAGTCCTCGATGTAGTCCTGCGTGTAGGCGATTCCGACCTGACGCAGGTACTTCGCGTAGGCGCGCAGCACGGCGGCCTGCCGCCAGTTCAGCCCGGCCCGCAGCACCAGCGCGTTGAACCGGTCGACCTCGGCGTCGCCGAGCCAGACCGCGCGGAACGCGTCCTCGAAGCGCTGCCGGAGCGAGTCCAGCAGCTGCGGGTCGGTGTTGTCGAGCAGGCCGGAGTCCAGCCGCAGCCCGAAGTCGTAGATGTAGAACCGGTTCCCGGAGCCCTCCAGGGTCAGGTCGTAGGGCCGCTCGTCGACGACCTCCACGCCCATGCTCTGCAGCACCGGCAGCACCCGGGACAACGTGACCCGCTCACCGACGTAGAGCTTGAAGCGGCGCTGACCGGCGCTCGCGTCGCGCGGGACGTAGAACGACATGCGCAGGTCGTCGGAGCCCTTCAGCGACTCCAGGCGACGCAGGTCCCGCAGGCCCTCGGCGGCGCTGAAGTCCTCCTTGTAGGCCTCCGGGAACCCGGACGCGTAGTCCTGCCCGGCCTGGCTGATCGCCTCGGACAGCGCGCGGGCCGGCCCGCCGCCCGCTCCCCTGCCGGAGCGCTCGGCGTCGAGCTCGGTGACCATCTGGTCGTCCCAGGTGTGGATGGCACCGTCGAGCCGCTGCTGGATGCGCCCGAGGTTCGGCTCGACCTGGTCCTCCGGGTCGGTGTGCACCACGAAGTGCACTCGCGCCAGCGTCGATTCGCCCACGCGCGTGCTGTACTCCAGGCCGGTGCCGCCGAGCTCGTCGAGCAGCACCTCCTGCATCGCCAGCCGCGAGCTGGTCGTGTAGCGGTCGCGCGGCAGGTAGACCAGGCAGGAGAAGAACCGGCCGTAGGAGTCGCGCCGCAGGAACGGCTTGAGCTTGCGCCGCTCGGCCAGCGCCAGCACGCCGGTGATGGTCTCCTGCAGCGTTTCGAAGTCCGTGGACAGCAGCTCGGTGCGCGGGTAGCTCTGGATCTCCTCCAGCATCCGCTGGCCCGAGTAGGACTCCAGCGGGAATCCCGCGCGGTGGATGACCTCTCGCACCCGGCGCTCCACGAACGGGATGTCGAGGACGTCCTCGTGCAGCGCCGTGGTGGTGAACAGGCCCAGGAACCGGTGCTCGCCGGTGACCCGGCCCGACTCGTCGAAGGTCTTGACGCCCACGTAGAACGGGTGGACCGGACGGTGCACTGTGGACTGAGCACCGGCCTGGGTGAGCACTAGCAGGTCCTTCGACAGCGCGCTGGAGTCCGGTCCGGTGGTCAGGCTCCGCGAGGCGACGCTGTCGCTGCGCAGCACGCCCAGCCCGGAGGCCAGCACGGCCTGCAGCGCATCGCCGTCGTCCTCGACCAGCTCGTAGTGCCGGTAACCGAGGAAGGTGAAGTGCCCGTCGGCCAGCCAGCGCAGCAGCCCGGCCCCGTCGGTGACGTCCTCGTGCGGCAGCGGCGGCGGGTTCTTCTCCAGCTCGTCGGCCAGCGACCGGGCGCAGGAGAGCATCCGCTCGGTGTCCTCGACCACCTCGCGCACGTCGTTGAGAACACCGCCGAGGTCCTGCTTGAGCGCGGTGAGCCGCTCCGGGTCGACGACCTGGCCGACCTCGACGAACATCCAGCTCTCCGCCATGGCGCCGGAGGGCGGGTCGGACGGGTCGGCTTCCGGCAGGACCTCCAGCAGCTCGCCCGCGAGGTCGCGTCTGACGACGACGATGGGGTGGATCACGCGCAGCACGTCCGCGTTGTCGCGGCCGAGCTCGGCGATCAGCGAGTCCACCAGGTACGGCATGTCGTCGGTGACCGTCTGGACCACGGTGGCCTGGCTGTGCCAGCCGTGCTCATCGCCCGTCGGGTTGAAGATCTGCACCAGGGGGCGACCGGCGGCGCGGGTCGCGGCCAGCCGGTGGTGCGATCTGAGGGCGCCGACCAGGTCGTTCGGGTCGTCGTCGACGAGTTCTTCGGCCGGGACGTGGCGGTAGTAGGTGCGCAGCAGCTCGCCGAGTTCGGGGGCGAACTCGACGGCTCGGTCCAGCAACCGCCGCTTGGCCAGTTCGGGGTTCTCGGACTGCTCGCCGGCCGTTCCGGTGTGCGCTTGTCCGGGATTCGAGGTCATGTCAGGCAGCTCCACGCTTTACGGCACCTCGTTGTGCCAACAGGTTCCACTCTAAGACTGTCAGTTCCCGCTCACGGGGCCGGGATCTGACTGAGTACCGCGGGTGAAAACAGACGCAACGATCGATGTCCGGAAGGTATCTCAGAGCAACGGATCCGCTGCCGCACCACCGAATCCGGGCGCGCGGTGACGGGCACCGAGCCGATCATCCTCTGTGGACTGTCGACGGCTGCGTCGGGTCCCACCGACGGCGTCGTCGTCGGTGCGTTCCGAATGGCTGTCGCTGTGGCTGTCGTCGTAGCCCGGCTCACCGTAACCGGAATTGTGATGACCGCCATATCCTACGGCGGCGATGCCCTCGCTGACCTGCTGCTTGGCATCATCGGTGCGGCCTTCGTTGTAAGCCATGAGCGCGTCGGCGAGCAGGTCGGCCAGGCTCGCGTCAGCGCTCGGCTCCGGCGCGGGCTCCGGGCTCGGCTCCGGCGGGCTGAACCGGAAGCTCGGATCCGTGTCCTCGGCAGACCTGGCCGGAGGATCCGGTTCCGGCTGCGCGGGCTGGAACGCGGCGAGCGGATCGGGATCGGCGTGCCGCGAACGCCTGCGGGAGGGCTGGTGATCGGCCGGGAGCTGGAGCTCGGCGCGGATCTCGGCCAGCGACTTGCCCTTGGACCGGCGCCCACCGGACCCCTCGGGCACGTCCTGAGCGGCCTGCACCGGATGGTCCTGCGGTTCCACCGCGGGGAAGCCCTGCGGCGGCGTCACGGGCTCCGGGTCGACGTGCTGAGCGTGCCCGCGGCGGTCGTGGGCCTCGGTGATGCGGCGCAGGCTGTCGGCCGCGGCCGCCAGCGGATCACCGCTCCACCGCTGCGACGGGTCGTCCTCGCCGTAGCCGTCCTCGTAGCCGCCGGACTCGTGATCCCCGTAGTCCTGGCCGGCGTTCTCATATCCCGCGGAGCTGTTGTCGGAGGACGCGTGGCCGCTGACCGCGTCCTCGGCGACGGGCTCGTCCGCGGCGGCGCTCGGAGCCTCGTGGGACGGCCACCAAGCGTCTGCGGCGGACTGCGGTTCCGTGGCGGGCGGCTGTTGCCCGCCCGAGAACATCTCGCTCGGCGAGGCCGAGTCGAAGGCCACGCGCGGCTCGGGCATCGCCTGCCGCTCGGCGGGCGGCTCTTCTTCAGACGGCGCGGTCGCAGGCTCTTCGGCTTCCTCCGCGGCGCGCTTGGTCAGCGCCTCCATCAGCAGCCGCGCGGCGTCGTGGGCCTCGGCGTACCCGCCGCGCCCGGTCCCGGTGGGCTCGTCGTGAGCCGCCGTCGCGGGTTCCGCGGCAACCGAACTCGGCTCGGGCTCCGGTTCCGGCTCGGGAGCCTCGGGCTCAGCGGCGACAAGTTCCGGCTCCGCATGCTCAGCAAGGTCAGGACCAGCGACAACGGGCCCCGTCGTCACCGGCTCAGGAGTCACCGGCTCAGGAGCCACGGGCTCGGCGGCGCCAGGCTCGGGAGCGGCAGGAGCCACGGGCTCGGGAGCCGCAGGTTCGGCAGCGACCGGTGCCGCAGGTTCGGGAGCCGTGGAGACGGGCGCCGGAGCGACCGGTGCGGCAGCCACGGGTCCGGGAACCGACGCCACGACCGACGCCCGCCGGCTGCGCGGTGCTTCCGCCGGATAGGCGCTCAGCAGGCCGACCCGAGCGCTGTGCACGGCCGAGCGCCACCGGCGGTCCGCCGAGTACGCACCGCGCAACGCCTGCAGCGCGTCGGAGAACTCCTCGACGCGCTCGTGCGCGCGGGACAGCGCGTTGAGCGCTTCGGCGAGCAGGCCGTCCAGCTTGTGCCGCTCCGAGATCGCGGCGGTCTCGGCCAGCACGCGCAGCGCGGCCCCGTGGTCGCCGGCAGGCAGGTGAACGCGGGTGGCGAGCGCGAGCCCGAGCCACCCGGTGGGACCAGCGGCCGCCGCGCGCACGGGTTCGGCGAGCACGGCCTGACTGGTCTCGACGGCTTCCACCCGATGCCCCTGGTCGAGCAGGGCGTGCACGCGTTCCAGCAGCAGCCGGGTCTGGATCTCGCCCGCCTCGGCCTCCGGATCGCTGAGCCTGCGCAACAGGCCCAGCCCGGCATCGGTGGCCGAAACGGCCTCGCCGAACTCACCGAGCCTGCGGCAGTGCGCCGCGCGAATCACCCACACCCGGGCCTTGAGCACGCGGGCGAGGTCCTGGTCGTCGTCGCAGTCGGCGTAGAGGCGTTCCGCCTCGTCGAGGACCTGGCTGCGCTCGTCGACGTCCTGCTGCGCGGGCAGCGCCGAGGCCAGTGCGAGCAGCGCGTGCGCGCGGAGGGTGGGTTCGATGCGGTCCTGCGCGAGTTCCCCGCGCAGGATGCGGACGGCCACCTCGTGGCTGCCCGCGTGGACGGCGCACCAGCCGAGCTCGATGCGCAGCCGGGTGAGGACGTCACCGCCCGACGCTTCCGCTTCGCGCACCGCGGCCAGCGCGCGGCCGGTGGAGGCGACACCGCGTCCCAGCCGGTTGGCGGCGAACAGGGCCAGCGACTCGGCGCGCAACCGCGCGCCCCGGTCACCGGTGCGCCTGGCGAACGCGACCGCTCTGTCGCTGAGCACCAACGCCAGCTCCGGGACTCTCCACCGCATCTGCCACGCGGGGTCGAGAAACCCTTCCACCGAGCTGGGCTCTGCCACAGCGGCCACGCTCGCCAAGGCGCCTCCGATCAGCCGCGGGTCAACTTGCGGTGAGTGACCCGGTGCGGGCGGGCGGCGTCGGCACCCATCCGCTCGATCTTGTTCTGCTCGTACCCCTCGAAGTTACCTTCGAACCAGAACCACTTGGCCGGGTTCTCGTCATCGCCTTCCCACGCGAGGATGTGAGTCGCGACGCGGTCCAGGAACCAGCGGTCGTGGGAGATGACCACAGCGCAGCCCGGGAACTGCTCGAGCGCGTTCTCCAGCGAGCCCAGGGTCTCGACGTCCAGGTCGTTCGTCGGCTCGTCCAGCAGGATCAGGTTGCCGCCGGTCTTGAGCGTCAGCGCCAGGTTGAGCCTGTTGCGCTCACCACCGGAGAGCACGCCCGCCGGCTTCTGCTGGTCGGGGCCCTTGAATCCGAACGCGCTGACGTAGGCCCGCGAGGGCATCTCGACCTGGCCGACCTGGATGAAGTCCAGTCCGTCGGACACGACCTCCCAGACGTTCTTGTTCGGATCGATGTTCGCGCGGTTCTGGTCCACATAGGACAGCTTGACGGTGTCGCCGACCTTGACGGTCCCGTCATCCGGCTCTTCGAGCCCGACGATCGTCTTGAACAGCGTGGTCTTGCCGACGCCGTTCGGGCCGATGACGCCGACGATGCCGTTGCGCGGCAGGCTGAACGACAGCCCGTCGATCAGCAGCTCGTCGAAGCCCTTCTTGAGCTTGTCGACCTCGACCACCGTGTTGCCCAGGCGCGGGCCCGGCGGGATCTGGATCTCCTCGAAGTCGAGCTTGCGGGTCTTCTCCGCCTCGTTGGCCATCTCCTCGTAGCGGGAGAGGCGGGCACGCGACTTGGTCTGCTTGGCCTTGGCGTTGGAGCGGACCCACTCGAGCTCGTCCTTGAGGCGCTTCTGCAGCTTGACGTCGCGCTTGCCCTGGACCGCGAGGCGCTCCTGCTTCTTCTCCAGGTAGGTGGAGTAGTTGCCCTCGTAGGGGTAGGTGCGCCCGCGGTCGAGCTCCAGGATCCAGCCGGCGACGTTGTCCAGGAAGTACCTGTCGTGGGTCACGGCCAGGACGGCGCCCGGGTAATTGGCCAGGAACTGCTCCAGCCAGAGCACGCTCTCGGCGTCGAGGTGGTTGGTGGGCTCGTCGAGCAGCAGCAGGTCGGGCTTGCTCAGCAGCAGCTTGCACAGGGCGACTCGCCGTCGCTCACCACCGGAGAGGTTCTTCACCTCGGCGTCCGGCGGCGGGCAGCGCAGGGCGTCCATCGCCTGCTCCAGCTGGGAGTCCAGTTCCCACGCGTCGGCGTGGTCCAGGTCCTCCTGGAGCTTGCCCATCTCCTCCATCAGCTCGTCGGAGTAGTCGGTCGCGAGCTGCTCGGCGATCTCGTTGAAGCGGTTGAGCTTCACCTTGATCTCGCCGACGCCCTCCTCGACGTTGCCGAGGACCGTCTTCTCCTCGTTCAACGGCGGTTCCTGCTGCATGATGCCCACGGTGTAACCCGGGGAGAGGAACGCCTCACCGTTGTTCGGCTGGTCGAGTCCCGCCATGATGCGCAGCACGGTCGACTTGCCAGCCCCGTTCGGCCCGACGACACCGATCTTGGCGCCCGGGTAGAACTGGATGGTCGCGTCATCGAGGATGACCTTGTCACCATGCGTCTTGCGCACGCTTTTCATGGTGTAAATGAACTCGGCCATGCCCTGAATCGTAGTTGCGTCCCACCCACCCCCACACACGCGGGCCCCCGCAACCCGAACGAGCGACAAGGCACGAACGTCAAGCAACCGGCGAAGCCCAGACGTCAGGCAAGCGGCGAAGCCGCTTCCTCACTACCCCACCTGAGCAACTCGCACCGCCGCGGGTTCTCAGACGTCTTCTGGGGAGGACAGCCGTAGCGCCGCGTATCCGTTCATACTCAAGTCTCGGATCCCGGACCCAGAAGACGTCTGAGGTTCCGCTTCCGGCACCGCGAAGCAGCAAGACCACGGAGTCTTGTCAGTGAACGAGCGCGGCCACCCAGCAGGACCGCTGACAGCTGAACTCGCACCGCACGGGCCAAGCCCTGAAAAACCGATCAGTCCTTCTCGGCGAGCCGGCGCAGCATCTCGTTGTAGGCGGTGAGATCGGCATCCCCATCCTTATCCGCCTTCCGATCGATCCGCCGAGCCTGCCGATCATCCGCCCTGGACCACTGGATGAGCAGGGCCAGCATCACCACCACCAGCGGGACCTCACCGGAAGCCCAGGCCAGGCCGCCACCGAGCCGCTGGTCGGCGAGCAGGTCGACGAACCACGGCAGGTCGAGGCTGCGGTAGAAGTCACCGCCGATGGGTTTGGCGGACATCATCAGGGCGATGCCGAAGAAGGCGTGGAAGGGCATGGAGGCGAAGACCAGGCCGACCTTGCCCATGGGCGGCAGCTGACGAGGCGCCGGGTCGATGCCGATCACCGGCCAGTAGAAGATGTAGCCGACGAGCAGGAAGTGCGCGTTCATCGCCAGGTGCGCCCAGTGCTGGTTGAGGGCGAGGTCGAACAGCCCGGTGAAGTACAGCCCGTAGAAGGAGCCGACGAACAGCACGAGCGCGACGATCGGGTGGGTGAGCAGCCGGGTCAGCGGCGAGTTGACGAACGCCATCAGCCATTCGCGCGGCCCGGCGGGCTGGTTCTTGCCGGCGGGCTTGAACACGCGCAGCGCCAGTGAGGTCGGTCCGCCCAGCACCAGGAACACCGGGGCGAGCATGGACAGCAGCATGTGCTGGCCCATGTGCACGCTGAACACGGCGGGCGCGTAGCGGCCGACACCGGCGGAGGTGGCGACGAGGATCGTCAGGCAGCCGCACAGCCAGGCGATGGTCCGCCCGACGGGCCACGCGTCTCCCCTGGCCTTGAGTCGGTGCGCGCCCCACAGGTAGAGGCCGGCCAGGACCAGGGCCGCCGTGCCGTAGACGAGGTCGAAGCGGAAGTCGAACAGCAGCCGCCAGAGGTCCGGCGGTGCGTCGAGGGTGTAGCCGATGATCAGCTCGGTGCGGCTGGGCACGATGGCGTAGCCGCCGGGCGGCGGGGTGCGGCCGAGCGCGACCGCGACGCCGAGGGTGGCGAACATGATCAGCACTTCGAGGGCGCCGAGTCGCAGCAGCCCGGACGATCCCTCCTCCAGGCGTGCGACGGCCTTGTTGCGCTGCAGGTATCCGAAGACGCCGAGGACGAGCAGGCCCGCGATCTTGAGCAGGACGAGCAGTCCGTAGGTGGAGCCGAACAGCTGCTCCGGCGAGACCCGCACGAGCGCGTTGATCACCCCGGACAACGCCATGGCGACCCAGCTGATCAGTGCGATCACCGAGAACCGGCGGGCGACGAGAGGGAGGTGCGCCCCGCCACGAGCCGCGTGGGCGATCAGGGCGATCAGTCCGCCGACCCACAGCACGGCTGCGACCAGGTGGAACAGCAGGCTGTTGGTGGCGATGTCGTGAGCACCGCCGCTGGCGGAGTGGCCGGTGGCGATGACGGGCATCAGCCCGGCGAGACCGAGGGCGAAGGTGACCACCGTCCAGCCCCAGGACAGCACGATCCGGCAGGCCACCGCGACGAGGAACGCGATCAGCGCGGTCAACGCCCAGGCCTTGGCTTCTTCGAGCGCGTCGATCAGGCCGAACATCACCTCGGCGCTGAGCACGTCGTTCACCGGCCGCCCGGTGGCGTCGGCGCAGATGAACGGCACCATCAGGGCGGCACCGACGAACCATGCCGATGCGCCCCAGCCGGCGGCGCGGACCGCCGCGTAGCCGTCGGCGAGCAGCGCGCCGGAGCGGCTCGCGGGGATGCCGAAGGCTGCCAGCAGCAGCGAACCGATGGTCACCACGGCCCCGGTCTCGGCGATGACCCGGACCACCGGCAGGCCGTACTGGGTGACGGGACCGGGATCGGGCAGTCCGAGGAGGGCGTAGTTGGCTCCGGCGGACAGCGCGGTCAGAGCGGCGGCGATCAACGCCGCGAGCACTCCTGCGGTGAAGACCAGCACGCCGACCGTGCCGGAAGCACTGCGCCTGGAATTCGGTTCGGCGACTGACTCTGATGGCACGTACCGAGCGTAACGGCCCCGGCGTCGGCATCACCGGTCAGGAGGGCACACCTGGGCGTGGTCTCCCGCACTCCTCGCCGCTACGGTTACCCCGTGCCGAATGTCCGTCACCGCCTACCGCGGGTGCTCGCGCTGTGCGTCCTGATCGGTGGATCGGCGCTCAGCGGTTGTTCGACCGACGTGGCCGGTCGACCCGTCCCGGCGGCGGGTTTCCTGGACCAACCCGAGTCCGAGGCGCCGCACACCCGCTCGGCGATCGCGCAGCCACCCCGCATCCCGGCCCCGCGCGGCGATGCCGACGCGTGCGGTCTGCTCTCACCCGAGGACCTCACCCCTGTCGGGGGCGTGGCGGGCCCACCGCACCCGGGCAGCCCGGTGCCGGGCGCCTGCGCGCACCTGCTCGGCGGCAGCCCGGACAGTCCGGACAACACGGCCGCCGCCGGTTTCCACGAGCCGTTCCCGGCGATCGCCCAGCGGCAACCGCGCGGCGTCGAAGTGGACGTGCGGGGTTACTCCAGCTGGCTGTATTGCGAACCGGTCACGGGCTACCAGACCTGCACGGCCGCGACGGCGATCAGATCGGACAGATCGCTGCTGACGATGCTGTCGCTCAAGGACGCCTCAGCTGCGGACACGGCCGAGCGGCTCTTCGGCCTGACCACCGCGGCCCTGCAGAAACTGCCCCCCGCGTAGTCCGCTCGCCGGTTGTCGAAAAGCTTGCCGTTGTGTACCGGCTCGGCAACGTTGCCGCGTCGTTCGCACATGCGATGCGGCCGACCGCTACCCTCCTTGCTGCACAACGTCGGGCATACCGCCCACCGAACGGCCCCCATAGCTCAGCCGGATAGAGCAAAGGACTTCTAATCCTTAGGTCGCAGGTTCGAGTCCTGCTGGGGGCGCCCACCCCCAAGTCAGGGAACCGCGCGGCTCCGGGCCGCAGGCGCCAGAACCGGCCGAGAAGTCGAGATCATGCTCTGCCCGCTCAGGTCGGGTAGGTGACCGTGCGGTCTGCTGCTACGGACGGTTCTGCGCCCCACTCGCCCAGTTCGTGGCGGTGGGGTCGTCCGTCGCCGATGAGGTGCCAGACCGTCCAGCCCCGGGCGACCAGGCTGTTGGCGATCAGCAGGCGGTGGCACCGCCAGGGCACCGGTTCCCCGCACATGACGACGGTCCTGCGGTCAGCCGCCGATGCTCGCAGCCGTGCGAGACCCCGCTGGTAGGACTCGGTCAGGGTGTGGTCCGCGTAGTTCTTGAAGCTGGCGTTGTGCCAGCCGGCGTTGATCTCCGGAGCGACGTCCTGCCGCTTGCGCCGACCGCTGAGCTCGGAGGAGTGCAGGTAGTCGATCCCGTCGAGCCACTGCGGCATCTCGTCGGCGTTGAACTGCGGGTTGCGCCTCGATCCGGGAAGTGCGCGCACGTCGACCAGGAGCTCGATGCCGTGCTCGATCAGCGGGTGGAGGAACTCCGGCTTCGAGCTGGTGCCGTGCCCGATGGTCCAGAGCTCGCCCGGGTCCCGGCCGCGGTCGGTTGTCACGACCGCGGTCCCGGGACGTGGGCGCAGCAGAACGCGGCGGGTTGCACGGGCTCCCCTCCTCGTCGGGCTCCCTTGACGACTCCGGTCTCAGCGTCCAGCCTGACCGCGCCCAGCGCAGCGCACGCGTCACGGCAGGAGCGCCGCGAACCTCCAGTCGAGGACGTCCCGCTGCTCCGCGCCGTCCGCGGTCACCCGGCTGCGGAGGTGCGCCAGCGTCCCGTTGCGCGCCGGTTCCAGGCGTTCGACGGTGATCGCGCTGCGCAGCGTGTCACCTTCGAACACCGGGCCGAGGTGATCGCAGCTGTGCCAGCCGGTCACGGTCGCCATGCCCGGCAGGGCCCGCGTCGTCTGGGCCAGCGCGAGGCCGATGGTGTGGCCGCCGTAGACCAGCCGGGTGCCGCCACCGGCCGCGGCGTCGTGGTGCACCTCGGCGACGTTGAGCGTGAGCCGGGCCAGCTCGGGCGCGCTGGAGACGACGTCGCCGCCCCCGACCTCGATCACCTGCCCCTCGGCCAGGTCAGCCGAACCGGGATCGCGCCCGCGCAGGGGGTCGAGGTCCCACCCGTCGACGACGGCCGTCAGCGACTCGGTCGACGCCGCCGTTCCGACGGCATCGAGATCGTCCGCGTGGCCGGTTCGCGCCGCCGGGTCGCGCAACGGCAGCATGGCGCACCGCCAGAAGTCCAGCACCGGCTCGCCGTTCTGGTCGGCGGTGGTGATGCGTAGCGCGGCGAGCCCGGTGGGCCTGCGCCCTTCGCGCGCCCGGTTCTGGCGCAGAGCAACGACTTCCGTGCGACTGCGCAGCGTGTCGCCCAGGTGCGGTGCGCGGCGGAACACCAACCCGCGGTAGAACAGGTTGGCCTTCACGTGGTGCGTCACCGACGTGGATTGGCCGATCGCCACGTCCCACACCAGCGCGGGCGAGGCCAGCGCCGGGTCGCCCGTCACCGAGGCCGCCAGCCCGTCGTCCAACGGCAGCGCCAGGCGTTCGCCGATGATGGAGCGGTGCGCTTGGGCCAGCCCGGAGGTCAGCGTCAATCCTGGTGCGGAGTCGAAGACCTGTCCGACGGTCAACTCGTCGAAGTACGGCCCTTCGGCGATCACGCCGCACCTGCCTTGGCCAGGGTACGACGGGCGGCGACGGCGACCGCTTCGTCGATCATCTGCCCGTCCAGCTCCACGGCGCCGCTGGTTTCGCGGTGCGCCGTCGCGAGCGCGTCCAGCACCTGGCGCGCGTTCCGGACCTCCGCGTCGTCCGGGGTGAACGCGGCGATGACCGGTGAGACCTGGCGCGGGTGGATGACCCACTTCCCGTCGAAGCCGAGGTTCGCCGCGCACTCGACCTCCGCGGAGAAGTCCTCGCCGGTTCCGACGCCGAGGTGCGGGCCGTCGACGGCGGCGATCCCCGCAGCGCGGGCGGCGGCCAGCACGGCGTGCTGCGAGGGCAACCAGGCGCCCGGAACCGGAGTGCCGCTGCGGCCCAGCGAAGCGGCGAGGTCGGCGTAGCCCAGGATCACCGCGCGCAGGCGGTCCGAGCCCGCCGCGATCTCGGTGACGTTGGTCAGCCCGGTCGCCGTCTCGATCAACGCCTGCAGCCCGAGCCGTTCGGCTCTCCCCGCCGCCGCTTCGACCCCGGTCAGCAACCGGTCGGCGAACGCGAGGTCTCCGACCGTCTCGACCTTGGGCAGCACGAGCGAGAACGGGACACCGCGGACTCGTGCGCACGCCTCGACGTCGGCGTGGCACCACGGTGAACCGGGCGGGTTGACCCGGACGGCGAGCGCGACGCCGGGGTCGTCGGCGGTGGTGAGCCACTCGACGACCCGCTCCCTCGCCGCTGCTTTCCCTTGCGGTGGAACGGAATCCTCCAGGTCCACCACCACCTCGTCCGCGCCCGCGCGAATGGCCTTGTCGATCATGCCGGGGTCGGTGCCCGGAACCGAGAGGCAGCAGCGCCGCGGCCGGAATCCAGTCGTGTCGTCCATGTCCTCACTCCTTCAGGCCTCGCACCGAGAACGCCGTCAGCCGCGGTTCTGGTACTCGCGCAGCAGTCCTCGGCTGATGATGGTCTTCTGGATCTCGCTGGTGCCCTCGCCGATGAGCAGGAACGGCGCCTCCCGCATCAGCCGTTCGATCTCGTATTCCTTGGAGTAGCCGTAACCGCCGTGGATGCGGAACGCATCCTGGGTCACCTCCGCGCAGTACTCGCTGGAGAGCAGCTTCGCCATCCCGGCCTCGACGTCGTTGCGCTCGCCGGAGTCCTTCAAGCGGGCCGCGTTGACCATCATCAGGTGCGCGGCCTCGACCTTCGTGGCCATCTCCGCGAGCTTGAACGAGATCGCCTGGTGCTGCGCGATCGGCTTGCCGAACGTCTGCCGCTGCTGGGCGTAGTCGACGGCGAGCTCGAACGCCCGGATCGCGATGCCGCACGCCCGCGCCGAAACGTTCACCCGGCCGACCTCGATGCCGTCCATCATGTGCGAGAAGCCCTTGCCCGACTCGCCGCCGAGGACCTGGTCCGCACCGATCTCGAACCCGTCGAACACGGCCTCGGTCGTGTCGACGCCCTTGTAGCCCATCTTGTCGATCTTGCCGGGGATCGTCAGCCCCGGCGCCACCTCGCCGAACCCCTCGGGCTTCTCGACCAGGAACGTCGTCAGGTTCTGATGCGCCTTCTCCGCGCCCTCGTCGGTCTTGGCCAGCAGCGCGATCAGGTTCGACGAACCGCCGTTGGTGAGCCACATCTTCGACCCGTCGACGGTGTAGGAATCGGCGGAGCGCTTCGCCCTGGTCTTGATCGCCGCCACGTCCGAACCCGTGTCGGGCTCCGACATCGAGAACGAGCCGCGCACCTCACCGGTGGCCATCCTGGGCAGGTAGTGCTGCTTCTGCTCGGGCGTCCCGTGCCGGGAGATCATGTGCGCCACGATGAAGTGCGTGTTGATCACGCCCGAGACGCTCATCCAGCCGCGCGCGATCTCCTCCACGACCAGCGCGTAGGTCAGCAGCGATTCGCCCAGGCCGCCGTACTCCTCGGGAATGGTGATCCCGAACAGCCCCATCTCCTTCATGCCCTCGACGATCTCCGCCGGGTAAGCGTCCGAGCGCTCCAGCTCCTGCGCGTGCGGGATGATCTCCTTGTCCACGAAAGACCGGACCGTGGAAAGGATCTCCGACTGCACATCGGTGAGTCCGGACGTCTGGGCTAGCTTGGCCATCGTTCCTCCTGGCGAAGTTCGTCGGTTACCGCGCGGGCGACGTGGTCTCGTCCTCGACCGGTTCTGACGTCGGGGGACGCGAGCGGGCCAATCCGCGCCGCGCCGTCTCCGGTGCGAACCAGCCGCCGATCAACGTGATGAGTCCGAGGCCAACCACGTAGAGCGCGACCGGCCACGGTGCGCCGCCGGCGGTGGTGGACAGGGCGACGGCGAGGAAGGGCGCGAAACCGCCGAACACCACGGCCGCGACTTCCCGGCTGATCGCGGCGCCGCTGTAGCGGGCACCGGTGCTGAACAGCTCGGACAGCAGCACGCCCTGGACGCCGAAGGCGATGCCCACGCTGCCGCCCTGCGCGGTCGCCATGGCGAGCACGGCGAGCACCGGCTGTCCGGTGTCGACGAGCCAGAAGAACGGGAACGCGAACGCGATGGCGAACCCGGCCCCGGTCATCAGGACCGGCCGGCGGCCGAAGCGGTCGGAGGCCAGGCCGGCCAGCGGCGCCGTGATCATCACCGTGACGCCCGCGATCACCAGCCCCAGCGTGCCGAGACCGGACGAGAAACCCTTCTTGTCCAAGTAGGACAGCGCGAACACCTGGTACAGATGGCTCAGGGCGAGCGGCGCGGCGACCAGCGCGGCCACGAGGACCATGCTGCGCCACTGGGTGCGCAGCACCGTCCGCAACGGTCCCGGCCCGGAGGTGCCCTCCTCGGCGACCTCGCGCTCGAACTCCGGAGTCTCGTCCAGCCGGGCGCGGATCCACAGCCCCAGCGCGACCAGCACCAGGCTGGCCAGGAACGGGAGGCGCCAGCCCCACGACGCGAACTGCTCCTCCGTGGTCAGCGTGGTGACGAGCAGGACCGCGGCCGAGGACAGGACCATGCCGAGGTACACGCCCGCGGCCGACAGCGAACCGTAGAGGCCTCGCCGGTTCGGCGGCGCGTACTCGACGGCGAAGACCGACGCCCCGCTGTACTCGGCACCGGATCCCATGCCCTGCAACAACCTCGTGATGACGAGCAGGATCGGGGCACCGACACCGATGCTGGCGTGCGAGGGGATGAGGGCCATCGCCGTGGTCGCCAGACCCATCACCAGGACGGTGGCCACGAGCGCCGGACGACGCCCGTACTTGTCCCCGATGCGGCCGAAGACGACCGCGCCGACGGGACGTGCGACGAAACCGGCGCCGAACGTGGCCAGTGACAGCAGCACCGCGACGGTCGGGTCCTGCGAGGGGAAGAACACCTCGCCGAACACGAGCGCTGCCGCCGCACCGAAGAGGAAGTAGTCGTACCACTCCAGCGCGGAACCGAGCAGCGCAGCGCCGCCTACGCGGCGGAGCACCGCCCGGCTCGGTCCGCCGGTTCCGGGTGTCGGTGCGAGTTCGTCGGGCATCCAGCTACTCCTCGATCTCCCGGGAGCTGAGCCGAACTCCCGGAAACGGTCCTGAGCGGTGTCACTGCCGGGGGTCGCGCTCGCCGACCACCTGCTGGTCGTGCAGCTCGCCGATCTCGGCGTCGCTGAGGCCGAGGACCTCGGCGAGCACCTGGTCGGTGTCGGCGCCGAGCACCGGTGCCGCGCCGGGTTCGCCGCGCTCGCCGTTCCAGCGCAGCGGGGACCGCGCGGTGATCCCCGCGGGCCCGTCGCGAAGCGGCAGGTCGGCGAGCAGCGGGTGCTCGCCGCCGCGGTGCGCGGTGACGACGTCGGCCATGCCCTGGTAGCGACCCCACAGCGCCCTGGCCCGGTCGAGCTCCTCGGCGACCACCGCGGAATCCCGTTCCAGGAACCAGGGTTTGAGCACGGCGGCGATGGTGTCGCGCAGCCGGTAGCGCTCGGTCTCGTCGGTCAGGTCCGTGCCGAACGCCTGCTCCAGCGCGGCGAACACGGTTTCGGTCCCGGTGACGCTGACCAGCGCCTTCCACTGCCCGGGGGTGAGCGCGACGACCATCACCCGCTTCCCGTCGGAGCAGGCGAAGTCCACGCCGAAGCTGCCGTAGACGTGGTTGCCGTGCCGCGGCCGGTCCCGCCCGTTCTCCGCGGCTTCGGACAGCCATCCCAGGTTCGCCACTCCGGCCAGCGCGACGTCGGAGAGCGCGATCTCGCTGTAGACGCCTTGGCCGGTGCGTTCGCGCTGGTGCAACGCGGCCAGCACGGCCGTCGACACGCTCAACCCGGTGATCAGGTCCCAGGCGGGCAGCACGTGGTTGACCGGCGTGGCACCTTCCTCGCCGCCGGTGATCGCCGGGATGCCGACCTCCGCGTTGACCGTGTAGTCGACGGCGGGCCGGCCGTCGGGGTAGCCCTGCACCCTGACGTGGATCAGGTCGGGCCGGCGGGCGGTGAGGACGTCGTTGGCCATCCACCGCCTGCCGACGACGTTGTCGACCAGCACGCCGCGGTCGTCGCCCGGCGCGGTCGCCAGCGCCAGCACGAGCTCCCGCCCGCGCTCGCTGCGCATGTCGACGGTGATCGACCGCTTGCCCTTGTTCAACGAGGTCCAGTAGTAGGAGTCGCCGGTTCCGCCGTTGGCCGCGGGCCAGCGCGCGTGGTCCGGTCCGCCGCCGATCGGGTCGATCCGGATCACCGAAGCGCCGAGCTGCGCCAGCGTCATCCCGGCGGTGGGACCCGCGACGAAGCTGGCGCACTCGACCACCCGCAGGCCTTCCAGCGGCCCGCCCATCAGATCCGCTCCACGATCGCGGCGAGTCCCTGACCTCCGCCGATGCACATGGTCTCCAGGCCGTACCGGGCATCGCGCCTGCGCATCTCCCTGGCGAGGGTGGCCAGGATGCGACCGCCCGTGGCACCGACCGGGTGGCCGAGGGAGATCCCGGAACCGCTGACGTTGAGCCGGTCGAAGTCGGCTTCGGTGAACTTCCACTCGCGGGTGCAGGCCAGCACCTGCGCGGCGAACGCCTCGTTCAGCTCGATCAGGTCGATGTCGGACAACGTCAGGTCCGCCGCCGCGAGCGCCTTGGCGGTCGCGGGAACCGGCCCGATGCCCATCGTCGCGGGCGCCACCCCGCCCAGGCCCCAGGACACGAGCCGCACCAGCGGGCGGAGGCCCAGTTCGGCGGCCTTCTCCGGGCTGGTGACGACGCAGATCGCGGCGCCGTCGTTCTGCCCGGAGGCGTTGCCCGCGGTCACCGTCGCCTCGCTGTCGTCGCGGCCCAGCATCGGTCGCAGCGAGGCGAGCTTCTCGGCGGTCGAATCGGGGCGGATGTGCTCGTCGGCGCCGACGACGGTGTCGCCCTTGCGCCCCGGGACCGCGACGGGCACGAGCTCGTCGTCGAATCGCCCCTCGGCCTGCGCGAGGGCGGCCCGCTCGTGCGAGCGCACCGAGAACTCGTCCTGCTCCGCGCGCGGGATCGCGTACTCCCGGCGCAGGTTCTCCGCGGTCTCGATCATGCCGCCGGGCACGGGGTGGTTCTGCCCGCCGGCGGTCACCCGGCCGCGGGCCAGCGAGTCGTGCAGCATGACGCCGGGGCCGCCCTTGACGCCCCAGCGCATCCCGGTGGAGTAGAAGGGCGCGTTCGACATGGATTCCGCACCACCGGCCAGCACGACCTCGGCCACGCCGGACTGCACCTGCATCGCGGCGTAGAGCACGGCTTGCAGGCCGGATCCGCAGCGCCGATCGATCTGCATCCCCGTCACGCTGACCGGCAGGCCCGCGTCGAGGGCCGCGACCCGGCCGATCGCCGGGGCGTCCATCGTCGGGTAGCAGTGGCCCAGCAGCACGTCGTCGACGGCAGCGGGGTCCAATCCGGTCCGTTCGATCAGCGCGCGGATCACCGTGGTGGCCAGGGAGTGCGCGGGAACGTCGCGCAGCCCACCGCCGAAAGCGCCGACGGGGGTGCGCAGCGGTTCGCAGATGACGGCGTCACGCACGAGATTCCTCCTCTTCCTCACGCCCGCGCAGCGGGGCGGCGGTCTGATCGCGGACCTCGTCCGCGCTGACGCCGGGAGCGGTCTCGATGAGCTCCAGCCCGTCGGCGGTGACGTCGATGACGGCGAGATCGGTGACGATGCGGGTGACGCAGCCCAGCCCGGTGATCGGCAGGTCGCACTTCTCGACGATCTTCGGCGAGCCGTCCTTGGCGACGTGATCCATCATCACGACGACCTTCTTCGCGCCGTGGACGAGATCCATCGCCCCGCCCATGCCCTTGATCATCTTGCCGGGCACGGCCCAGTTCGCCAGGTCACCGTTGGCCGCCACCTGCAACGCTCCGAGGACGGCGACGTCGAGCTTGCCCGCGCGGATCTGGCCGAAGGAGGACGAGGACTCGAAGAACGCCGCGCCCTCGTTGACCGTGACGGTCTCCTTGCCCGCGTTGATCAGGTCCGCGTCGACCTCGTCCTCGCTCGGGTACGGGCCGACGCCGAGGATCCCGTTCTCCGCGTGCAGGATCACCGTCCGGCCCTGCGGGATGTGCCCGGGGACCAGCGTCGGCATGCCGATGCCGAGGTTGACGTACGCGCCGTCAGGCAGGTCCTGGGCGACCTTCGCCGCCATCTCGTTCCGCGTGAGTGCCATCAGCGCACCGTCCTGAACTCGATCGGTTTGTCCACATCGGACACATGAAGCACTCGGTCGACGTGGATCCCGGCCGTGTGCACGGAATCGGGGTCGATCTCGCCAGGCTCGACGAGGTGCTCGACCTGAGCGATCGTGACCCGCCCCGCCGCGGCGCAATCGGGGTTGAAGTTGCGGGCCGACCGCCGGTAGACGAGGTTGCCGTGCCGATCGCCCTTCCAGGCGTGCACCAGCGCGAAATCGGGCACCAGCGCGTGTTCCAGCACGTGGTCGACGCCGTCGAACGCGCGGACCTCCTTGGCCGGCGACATCACCGCGACCGACCCGTCCGCCGCGTACCGCCACGGAAGTCCGCCTTCCGCGACGAGCGTCCCGACACCGGCGGGCGTGTAGAAGGCCGGGATGCCCGATCCGCCCGCGCGCAGTCGTTCGGCGAGGGTGCCCTGGGGCGTCAGCTCGACCTCGAGCTCTCCGGCGAGGTACTGCCGGGCCATCTCCTTGTTGTTGCCGATGTAGGACCCGATCGTTCGCCGGATCCGCCCCGCCGGGAGCAGGGTGCCCAGGCCGAACCCGTCGACGCCCAGGTTGTTCGAGATCGTCTCCAGGTCCGTCGCGCCCTGCTCCAGCAGAGCGGCGATCAGCGCGGTCGGCACCCCGCTCATCCCGAACCCGCCGACCGCGAGGGACGACCCGTCACCGATGTCGGCGACGGCCTCGGCCGCGGTCTGCGCTGTCTTGTCCATGTCGGCTCCTACTCGGTGGCCGCGAGGTGCGCGGCGAGCAACTCGTTGACCCGCTCGGGCTTTTCGGCGTTGAGCAGGTGCGCGGAGTCGTCGACGACCTCGAACCGGCCGCTGGCGGCGTTCTCGGCGATGAGCCGGACCATCTCGGGCGGGGTCGCGGGGTCCTCGGCGCCGGCGATGGCGAGCACGGGCACCTTCACCTCGGCCAGCCGCTCGCGGACGTCGAACGTCGAGATCGCCTCGCAGCATCCGGCGTAGCCCTCGGCCGTGGTGGCGCGCAGCATCTCCAGCAGCCGCCGGGCCTCCTCCGTCCCGGCGAAGGACCGGACGAACCAGGTGCCGGGTCGGCTGGCGACCATCGCCTCGGTGCCGTCGGCCCGGACGTTGGCGGCGCGCTTCGGCCAGCTCTCCGGATCGGCGAACCGGGCGGCCGAGGCCAGCGCCGCCAGGCTCAGCACCCTGTCCGGGTGGTCCAGGGCGAGTTGCTGGCCGATGGCGCCCCCGATGGACACCCCCGCGTAGTGGAAGCGCTCGATGCCCAGCCGGTCCGCGAGGTCGATGACCGCCTCGGCCATGCCCGCCATCGTGAAGGGACCGTCGAGCACCGGGCTCTTCCCGTGCCCCGGCAGGTCGAAGCGCAGGATCCGGTAGCGGTCGGCGAGCGCGTCCACCTGGGCGTCGAACAGGTGCAGGTCGGTCCCCAGCGACGGGCCGAGCACCAGGACGGGTGCGGCGTCCGGACCGTCGATCCGGTGGTGCAGCGCGGTTTCGGTGGTCACGCGAAGGGCCTCCCTGGGTAGGTCGCGGCAGCGGACGCGACGGTGAACCGGCCGTGGTCCCAGCCCTCGGTGAGCGGGACGAAGTAGTCGAAGGACACCTGCTTGGTGACATAGCGCCAGTCGCCGTCGACCCGCCGCAGCGAGTCGGTGTAGCGGCCGGCGGCGATGTGCGGGACGCCGTCCTGAACGCAGGGCTGCCACAGGAACGACCGCGCCCGCGCGGTGTCCTCGCCGTCGAGGGTGATCTCGAGGTTGGTCACGTGATGCCAGAACGCGGTGAGCCCGGCGTCGGCGAGGCCCGCGAAGAAGGTCCGCAGTTCGGCGTGGCCGGTCGCGCGCGACAGCCCGACGAACTCGCCGTCCTCGGCGAACAGCGACACCAGCGCGTCCCAGTCGCCGTCGTCGAGGGCGCGGCAGTAGCGCGCGTCCAGATCGCGGATGGCTTCCAGCGCCTCCAGTCGGGCGACCCTGCGCAGCACGTCGTCGTTCACGATCCGCCCTCCGCTCGTTCGAGGAAGGTGACCGCGGCAGCGCCCTCGCCGGGAGCGCCGTCGGCCACCCGCAACGCGTCGTCGAGCACGTCGACGAGAGCGGCTCCGCCGTTCAGCGTCGCGCGGTAGCGACCGGTCGGCGGCAGGGCGGTGTTCGGGGCGAGGACGATCCGGTCGCCCGCGCGGATCCCGTCGACCCGGTGCGGACGTCCCAGCGCGTGCGTCGCCCCGGGCAGATCGCCCGAGCGCAGGCAGTTCCGGGTGTACGTCGACGAGCACGCGCCGTTGCTCGCGGGCAGCAGCGGCACGCCTTCGACGGAGAAGCCCAGCCCGGCACCGAGTTCGCGCAGCGCGTCGACGTCGCCGGCCGCCCTGGCTCCGAAGGTGAAGTTGGCGCCGACGACGACGGCCCTCGCACCGAGCCGACCGGCGAGGCAGTGCGCGGCGAAGGCGTCCGGGCTCAGCCCGGCCAGCTCGCGGGTGAAGCGCAGCACGCACACCGCGTCGACCCCCGAAGCCGCGGCGAGTTCGGCGCGATGGGCGATCGTGGACAGCGTCGCCGTGTCCTTGGACAACCCGAGCACCCTCGCCGGGTGCGGATCGAAGGTCACCATGACCAGCGGCAGACCCCGCTCGTCCGCAGTGCGCCGGGCCCTGCCGATCAGGCTGCGGTGGCCGCGGTGCAGCCCGTCGAACACCCCGATCGTCAGCACGGTCGGACCGAGGTCGGGCGGTACGTCGTCGAGTCCGTGCCAGAGCGTCGCCCGCGCCGGCCGGGATCGCAGCGCGGCGCTCACGACCGGGCCTTCAGATCCGACGGGTGGATCGCCAGCGGCGTGACCTCGATCTTCATGTACGGGAACAGCGGCAGCGACGACAGCAGGGCGTGCAGGGTGTCGCCCGAATCGACGTCGAAGACGCTGATGTTGCTGTACTTCCCGACGATCCGCCAGAGGTGCGGCCACACACCCGAGCGCTGCAGTTCCAGGGCGCGTTCCTTCTCCTCGGCGACGAGCGCCGCGCGGCGATCCGGATCGAGGTCGTGCGGGATCGCGACCTCCATGTGGACGTGGAAAAGCATCGAGATCAGCTCCTTCGGAAGGCCCGGACCTTGGCCGGATCCAGTTCGACACCCAGTCCTGGGCCATCGGGCAGGTGCAGCCCGTCGGCGTCGTAGACGAGCGGGTCGACGAGCATCTCCTCGGCCAGCAGCAGCGGGCCGAACAGTTCGCTCCCCCACGCGCTCGCCGGGTTGGCGCACGCGGCGTGCAGCGAGGCCGCCGTGCCGATCGGGGTCTCGATCGACGTCGCCGCGTAGCAGGGGATCCCGGCCGCAGCGGCGATCTCACCGATCGCCCGGCTCGCGCGCAGACCGCCGGATTTGGTGGTCTTGACCGCGAAGATCCCGGCCGCCCGGGTCTGGGCGAGCCGCAGCGCGTCGGCGGGCGTGCGCAGGCTCTCGTCGGCCATCACCGGGATCGGCAGCGCGGCGGCGATCGCCGCCATCGCGTCGACGTCGTGCCCCGGCACCGGCTGCTCGACCATCTCCACGCCGGCGTCGGCCAGCGCGGGGAGGTGGGTCAACGAGGTCAGCCGGTCCCAGCGGGCGTTGATGTCGACCCGCACCCCGGCGGTGCTGGCGAGCTTCTCGGCGACGCTGACGACCCTGGCGACGTCGTCGACCGGATCCAGCGCCCCCATCTTCAGCTTGAACGACGTGTGCAACCCGGAGTCCAGCTTCGCCAGCGCTTCATCGGCGACGACATCGGCGGTCTCGGTGCCCAGCGCCCAGGTCACCTCGACGCTGGTGCGCACCGCCCCGCCGAGCAGGGTGTGCACCGGAACGCCGAGATGGCGCGCCCACGCGTCGTGCAGGGCTACCTCGACGGCGTTCTTGGCGAACAGGTTCGCCGCGACGACGTCCGCGCAGTCGCGCAGGATCACCGGAACGTCGTCGACGCGACGGCCCAGCAGCACCGGCGCGAGGTACTTCTCGACGATGACCTGCATCGTCTCGACGGATTCACCGCCCCACCACGGGCCTCCGGGAACGGCGCCTTCACCGACGCCGGTGACACCACCGGCGGTCCGGACGAAGACGTAGAGCACGGGCTGGGTGCTCATGCCCGCCTTGGCGAAGCGGTGCGCCCGGCGCATGGGGACGTCGACGATCACGGTCTCGACGTCGTCGATCCGCAGGTCCGTCATCGGGTCCTCTCCTTCCAGCGCGGAGGAAGGCCGAGCCGGGCGCCCTCGCACCCGGCTCGGCGCCGGTCTCGCGCGGGTTCGAGCGTGAAGTCGTAGGTCACCGCGTGCTTCCCGTCCCCGCTGTCCACGGGGTCGAGGATCAGATCCGGCTTGGTCGCGGACGCGACATCGCTGTCGAGCCACTCCCCACCGCGGAAGTAGAGCTGCGTGGTGATCGTCCGGAACCCCGGTGCGCGCACCATCAGGTGCAGGTGCGCCGGACGCCACGGGTGCCAGCCCGCGGCCTCGACCAGCGCACCGGTCGGCCCGTCGGTCGGGATCTGGTACGCGGAGGGTTCGATCGTGCGGATCTCGAACCTGCCCTGGTCGTCGGCGGCGACGACACCGCGCAGGTTGCCGTCGGGCAGGTGCGGGGCGAACCCGGAGTAGTAGCCCTCGTCGTCCGCGTGCCAGATGTCGAGCTCCGCGCCGGACACCGGAGTGCCGTCGGTGTCCCGCACCTGCCCGGCGAACAGCAGCTCGGTGCCCTTCTCGTCGGGCCGGCGGGGCAGCGTCGCGGGCGTGTCCAGGCGGACCTGGTCCGGCAGGTGGTACGGGCCGAGGATCGACCCCTTGGTGCCCTCCTGGGTCTCGGCGGCGACGTCCTCGACGACGTGCTCGACGAAGACGTCGAGGATCAGCGGCCATTCGCCGCCCTCCCCCACGTCGATCAGGTACCGCTTGGCGGCCTGGAACTCGTCGTAGCTGACCTTCTTCGACCTGATCGTGGCGTGGATCCCGGCCAGGAGTTCGGTCACGACCTCCGAGACCCTCTCCTGGGAGACGGCGGGGCCGGTGGAAGCGGCGGACCGGCTGGCGCGGAAGGCCTTGGTGGCCGAGTCGCCCGAGCCCGCGGCGGTCGGTGAGTCGTGCGTGGCGGTCATGATGCGCTCCTCAGGACGACCAGCGCGTCAGCGCTTGCCGATGATGGACACGTCGTCGGGGTTGATCAGGTCGGGGACCTGCCAGCCCTCCAGGTCGTACTCGGACATGCACTGCTGGGCGAAGTCCTTCAAGTAGTCGCTGGTGCCCGACATGTCGGCGTCGGCGACCATCTCAGCTCGGACGCCTTCGTGGTTGCCCGCGTAGTTGCGCTCGTAGAGCTCGTGGCGGGAACCGAACTCGGAGCCGATCGAGTCCCAGATCAGCTTCATCAGCTTCACGCGGTCCACGGCCGAGTAGTCGTTCGAGCCGCGCACGTACTTGTCCAGGTAGGGCCGCACGCTCGGGTCCATGAAGTCCGTGGCGTGGCTGGGCAGGTAGATCAGCGACGATCCGAGGTCCTGCATGATGATCTCGCGGACCCGCGGGTAGCCGACGGTCATGAACCAGCGGTAGGCCATGCCGTACTCGTGCTTGGGCAGGACGGTGCCGCCCAGCCATTCCTCGGGGTTGGCCGCCATCGCGTCCGAGAGGCCCCAGAACAGGTTGCGCCACGCGAGCACCTCGCCGACGCGCGTCTGCACGCCGCGGAAGTCCTTGGTACCGGTGGCTTCGAGGCCCTTCATCAGCAGGCCCGCGAGGAAGTCCAGCTTCACCGAGAGGCGGGTCACGCCCTGGAAGGTGAAGCGGTGCAGGAAACCCGATGCGGGAACGAAGCTCGACGCCTTCTCCGGGTCGCCGTAGACGAAGACGTTCTCCCAGGGGATCAGGGTCTTGTCGAGGACGAAGATCGTGTCGTTCTCGTCCAGGCGGCTGGACAGCGGGTAGTCGAACGGGCTGCCCGTGATCCCGGCCTGCGCCGAGTAGGACGGCCGGCAGATCAGCTTCATGCCGGGAGCGCCCATCGGCACGGTGCAGACCAGCGAGTACTCGCGCTTCTTGATCGGCAGGCCGTAGTGGGCCAGGAAGTTGAAGTGGGTGATGGCCGAGCCGGTGGCGACGACCTTCGCCCCGGACACCACGAGGCCCTTGTCGTTCTCCTCCTCGACGTGCATGAACACGTCCGATACCTCGTCCGGGCCGCGGTGGCGGTCGACCGGCGGGTTCACGATGGCGTGGTTCCAGTAGAGGACCTTCTCCTGGGATTCGGTGTACCAGCGCCGGGCGTTGTCGGCGTAGGGGTCCCAGAAGTCGGGGTTCGCGCCGAGGGTGCCGAGGAAGCTCGCCTTGTAGTCGGGGGAACGGCCCATGAAGCCGTAGGTCATGCGGGCCCATTCGGCGATGGCCGCCTGGTCCTTCTTCATGTCCTCGGCCGAGTGCGGGGCGCGGAAGAACGGGTGGGTGAAGCCGCCGTTGCCGGTGTCGGTGGGCACGGTCAGCACGTCCTGCTTGGCCGGGTCGTGCAAGCCGTCGTAGAGACGGGCCGTCATCCGCACCGCGTTGCGGAACGCCGGGTGCGTGGTGACGTCCTTGACCTTCTCGCCGTACAGGTGGACTCGCGGCCGTCCTTGAGGCTCTCGATGTACTCGTCGCCGGTCAGGGGCTTGTTGACGCGACCGTTCGTCGCGGCGGACGTGTTCGCGGCATCCTGCTGCAGCGTCATTGCTGCCTCCTCGCCTGTCGTGAGCTGAACGTGAAAGAGGGCTTCCGGGTGGGTGGCTCGCCTCAGCTGGAGCCGGTGATCGACCCGGCGACGAAGGTGACGCCGCCCGGCCCGTCGACGGAGTCGTCCCAGAGCAGCGGCGAGTGGTCGTCGCCGAGGTGGTGGAACTTCCCGGTGTGGAACAGCAGGGGTTGCCCGCCGTGGATGAGGAATTCCTGCACTTCGCCCAGGTACAGGACGTGGTCACCGCCGTCGTAGGACCGCCAGGGCACGCAGGCGACGTGCGCGAGGGTGCCGTCGAGCCGCGGCGTGCCGCAGGCGCTGTCCGGTCCCCACCGCACCTGCTGGCTCGGCTTGCCCGCGAAGTGCAGCGCGAGGTCCTTCTGGTGCGACTCCAGCACGTTGACGGTGAACGGCCGCGAGTCGATCAGCCCGCACAGGCGGGAACGTCGATCCAGGGACACCAGGACCAGCGGCGGGTCCAGCGAGACCGCGGTGAAGGCGTTCACGGTCGCGCCGTGCGGTTCTCCGTCCTCACCGTTGCAGGTGATGACCGTGACCCCGGTCGTGAAGTGCCCGAGGCACTGGCGCAGTTCCCTCGGGTCGATCGCCATTGACCCCACCTCCACGAATGCACGCTATGCGTGCAACTTGTACGTAAAGCGTGCAGAGAGAGTGGCACAGCGCACCCCGACCGTCAACAGCGGTCCGGTTCCTCCCCTCGGGCGAACCGCGGTTGGGGACCGGCGTTGTGGGACGATGCGCAGGTGAACGACGTGGAGATCGGAGCCCAGGACCGCATCCAGAGCATCGAGCGCGGATTCGCAGTACTGCTGGTCTTCGACGCCGAGCGGCGGAACCCGAGCCTGATCGAGATCGCGAACGCGACCCAGCTGTCCCGGCCCGCCGTACGTCGAATCCTGTTGACGCTGCAGCACCTCGGTTACGTCCGACCGACCGGCGGGAGCCATTGGGAGCTCACGCCGCGAGTGCTGACCATCGGCCAGCACTTCACCGGGTCGAGCGCGGTCGTGGCGGTGTCCGAGCCGCACATGAGCCGCTTGGTGGAGGAAACGCAGGAATCCGCTTCGCTGTCCGCGATGGACGGCAGCGACGTCGTGTACCTGGCCCGCGTCCCCGCCAAGCGCGTGCTCAACATCAACGCCACCGCCGGAACCCGGGTGTCAGCGCACGCGACGTCGATGGGACGCGTGCTGCTGGCGGCGCAACCGGCCGAGTTCGTCGAGCAGTACCTGGGCGATCACGGCCTCCGGCCGCTGACCCGGCACACCGTCACCAACCCGGACCAGTTCCGCAACACGCTGGCGAGGGTGCGCGAACGCGGCTGGTCGCTGGTCTCCGAGGAACGCGAGATCGGTTTGATCGCCGCGTCCGCTCCGATCCGCAACCACGCGGGTCAGGTGATCGCCGCGCTGTCGTCGTCCACCTCCACGGGCCGCATGAGCCCCGAGCGCGTCGAACGCGACCTCGTCCCCGTCCTCGTCCGCATCGCAGACGAGATCAGCGCGGAACTCGGCGCCTGACCGGGGAGATTCGCGATCCGGCCGAACGGCCGGTTCGCCGTTCTCGACGCGGCCTGGAGTTTCACACCGCCTGGGCGAGGAGCAGACCGCAGTACGCCGCGCACAGGCCCGCCACGACGCTGCCGAGGACGTTGAGCCCGGCCAGCAGATGCGAGCGGTCCTGCGCGAGCCGCAGGGTTTCGTAGCTGAACGTCGAGTACGTGGTGAGCGCACCGCAGAAACCCGTGCCCGCCGCGGCGAAGACGGCCGCACTGACCGGCGCCGCCGCCAGGAACCCCAGCAGCAGCGAGCCGGACGCGTTGACGGTGAGCGTGCCCCACGGGAACACCGAGTCGTGCCGGGATTGCACCGCACGGTCGACCAGGTAGCGCATCGGCGCGCCGACCGCGGCTCCGAGGACGACCCACAGCAGCGTCATCGGGCCCCCTCCTCGCGCCCGCTGTAGCGGATCACCTCGACCTCGTCGACGGTAACCACTCCCTCGGCGACGATCTCGTCCAGTTGAGGCAGGAAGGCCCGGATCCGCTCCTCCTGGTCGACGATGATGATCACCATCGGCAGGTCCTCCGACAGCGACAGGATCCGGTTGGTGTGGATGTGTTGAGACGCGCCGAAGCCCTCGTGACCGCGCAGCACCGTGGCACCGGCCAGGCCGGCCACGTGGGCCCGGTGCACGATCTCGGTGTAGAGCGGCTTGTGGTGCCACTTGTCGAACTCGCCGACGAAGATCGTCAGGCGCAGCTCCTGCCCTCGCGACTTCACGACCGCCTCCCCCGCGCCTTCAGCAGCGCTGTCATCAAGACCGATCCCGCGAACACGGCGAGCATCGCCACCAGCACCGTCGACCCCAGGTAGATCAGCGCGACCTGCGGTTTCCCGGCCGCGACCGCCTGCTGGACGTCCACGACGTAGGTGGAGAAGGTCGTGTACCCGCCCAGCACGCCCACCCCGAGGAAGGGCCGCAGCAGGCGTTGACCGGGCCAGACGTCGCTGATCAGCACCATCAGCACGCCCATCAGCAGGCACCCGCTCGCGTTGACGCCGAGGGTCGCCCACGGCATGCCGCCGGGCTCGTGCGGGAAGAGCGAGTTCAGCCCGTTGCGGGCCAAGGCGCCCAGCGCGCCACCGCAGGCGATCGCGACGAGCACGACTGCGGGATGTTCGCGCAGCTCACGGCGCTGCTCGGGCACACCGATGTCACCATCGGCATCCACGGGCGGAACCGGGTGCTCCGACGACATGCGCACTCCTACCAGGGATCGTCACTGGTAGGGACCGTTGGCAGCCGGTCTGCGGTTCTCCTGCCCGCCGGGCGGGCAGGACGGCGGGCCCCACCGCCGAACGTCCCCAAGCATATCCGAGGAGTCGTTCCGGCATCGCTCGGCGGCGCCTCCTGCACTCCCCCAGCCGACCGGCCGGACCGTGCGGTGTGCACTATTGGCGCGGATGGTCGCGAGAGCATGGGAGAGGGCATGACGAGCGCAGCGCTGTGGGGGTTCACGATCGTCGCGGTCCTCGGTGTGATGACACCGGGGCTGGACACGATGCTGGTCCTGCGACATGCGCTGCTCGGTGGACGCCGAGCGGGGTTCACCGCCGTCCTGGGCATCACCACCGGGTGCCTCGTGTGGGGAGCGGCCGGCATCGTCGGCCTGACGGCGTTGCTCACGGCATCAGAGCTGGCCTACACTGCGGTGCGCGTCCTCGGCGCCGCCTACCTGATCTGGCTCGGCGCCTCGGCGCTGTGGAAGACGTTGCCCCGCAACAGGAAAGCTGAGACGCCAACCAAAGACGCACCAGCCGGGCGTTCCGCGTTCCGAGCCGGGTTGATGACGAATCTACTCAACCCGAAGGTCGGCGTCTTCTACATGAGCCTGCTGCCGCAGTTCCTGCCCACCGGCCCGGACGCGTCGGCCTGGGGCGCCCTGCTCGTCGCCATCCACCTCGCGGCAGGCCTCGTCTGGCTCCCTGCCCTGGTCTGGACGGCAGGACGAGCCAGGGCCTTCTTCCAGCGGGAACGCGTCCGCCGCTGGATGGACCGCCTCACCGCCACCGTCCTGCTCGGCCTCGGCGCGAAGCTGGCCGCCGAGGCCTGAGGTGGGTGCCCTGTCCAACCTTCGCTGGAACTGACGCATGGAGCTCTGTCCGGCAGTGGCGACGAGTCCGAGGTCGCTGTCGCTCTCCCGGTCAGGTTCCCTCACGAACGGCAACACAGCGCTGAACGACCTCGTGCAACTCGAACGCCGCCTCAGTGATCTTCTGCCTGGTTTTCCGCTTGTAGAAGCTCGCGGTCGATTCCGTCGCAGGGAAGATGTCGACGAGGACGTTGACCACACTGCGGGGGAGCTGGTCCAACTCCGCCCACTCCTCAGCGAGATCTGCGAGAGCCCCGAGTAGAACCCCGTACTTTTCGTCGTAGAACCCTTCGTTCAGGCGAAGCGACGTGGCGAAATCCAGCCACGCTTCTACTGCACGCTCTTCCGTACCGGTCATCGTCGACCTCCCAACACTCTCACTCACGAAGTCTTCCACGTCTGTGGGCGACGATCGCAGAAGCGGGAACTTCGCCGTCGAGCAAGACCTCACTCGATCCCTGGGCGTAACCTCTGGCCGTGGCGCTACGAAGGTGCTGTTCCCGACCTTCGCGGGTGGAGAGGTCGAGGACCTGGCCACCGGACCGCCGATACTCGTTGAGGTCGATCTTCACCACTCCGTTTCTCGGATCGTAGTAACGACGAGTTTTGTCGAGATTCGTGGTCGTTGAAATGAATCGAGTTTTGACGCGGCTTCCATGAAGCACGTGGCTATCCGCACTGCGGTTCCTGTCTCGGATTCTCTCCGCCTTGGGTTTCAAACCCATACCCATCCTCAGCCGCATCCTGTCCCTCGTGTTCACGGCCCGATACACGTAGCACGGAGTCAGACCGAGCGGGTCGGTCCAGAGATGCGGATTCGCCACGTACCTGTACGGATTGGGCCCGGCGGAAAGACCTAACGGGTCCGCACTGGCGTAGTTGCCGTTGGTGGGATCGTAGTACCGGTGGACGTTGTAGTGGAGCCCGGTTTCGGGATCGGCGTACTGGCCGGGGAACCGCAGCGGCGTGTATGCACCGGTCCGGCCCTGCTCCAGCGTGTTGCCCCAGAGGGTGGTGCGGTGGAACCACGCGATGCTGCCCTGGTCGTCGACGAGTTCGGTGGGAGAACCGGCGATGTCGGTGACGATGGAGTAAAAGCGCTCGTCGATCCACTGCTGCGGAACATGCCGCAGGGGTGCGCGCTCCCGCTGGGACACCGGTCGGACCGTGCCTGGTTCGTAGTCCCAGACGGTGATGCGAATGTCTCCGGCGCGGTCAGGCCAGGTGTGTGCTTGTTCGACGAGGACATATCCGTCCCAGCTGAACTCGATCTGCTCGACCAGCTGGCCGTCAAGCCCGAGGCACCGCTTGGAAACCCGACGGCCGAAGGGGTCGTAGCGGTAGCACCAGCGGAAGCCATCGGGCGTGTGAACCTCATTCAGCCGGTCGTCGGCGTCCCAGAAGTAACGCCAGGTGGCGGGTTCTCGGGAAAGCCGCCGCTGATGCCGCGCCACCATCCGTCCCTGGGCGTCGTACTCGTAGCGCACGGAACCGGCGCGGCGCACGAGCATGCCGGTGTGCTCGCGGGAACCAACGGATTCGGCCTGCGGCGAGTCGCCGGACACCGGCCAGCCGGCTTCGGCGATGTTGCCCGCCGCATCGTAGGCGTACCGCTCGGTCCAGCCCGCTGCACGGACTGCGGTGACCCGTCCGAGGCGGTCGAGGTCGAACGCCGTCGCCCCGCTCCGCGAATCGTTGATTCCGGTGAGCAGCCCGTCGGGCCGGTAGCTGTAGGAGCGCTCCTGCCTACCGGCGACGCCGGTGATGTGTTGGGCGAGCAGTTCGTCGCCGGTACCCCACGCCTGGGTGAGCATCGCGCCGGAGCCCAGCGACCGGGAGGTCTCACGCCCGGCGCTGTCGTACTCGAACCGAAGCGTGCGCCCTGCGGCGTGCAGCGCGACGGGTCGATCGAAGGCGTTGTACTCCCACATGCTTTCCGCACCCGACGGCGTGGTGCGCCGGGTGCACCGCCCAAGCGCGTCGTAGGCCGAGGAGACGGTGCGACCGTTCACCGTTTCCGCGACCACGCGGCCGACGGCGTCGCGCTCCAGTTGCACCTCGGTGTGGTTGTTGGTCGCCGCCACGAGCCGGCCGACGGTGTCGTAGCTGAACGTCGATACCCCGTCCGGGGTGTGCCGCTCGATGACGTCGTCGAAGATGTTGCGCAAGAACGAGGTGGTCTGTCCTGCGGCATCGGTACGCGCGGTCAGGTTGCCCCCCGCGTCGTACCGGTAGGTGATGGGACGACCATTGAAGTCGGTCTCCCGAACGAGGTTGCCACCTGCATCGTACTCGTAGCGCCACACGAGGCCCTGCTCGTTGGTGACGCTGGTCAGGCGCAGCTCGGTGTCGTAACCGAACTGCAGCCGGGTGCCGTCCGGGCGGATCTCGGCCGCCACCAGGTCGAAATGGGTCAGTTCGGACCTGCTCGTGTTGCCTAGCTCGTCGACGCCTTCCCGCAGGTTGCCTTCGCCGTCGTAGGTGAACCGCACAACGCTGCCGTCCGGCTGCTGCTGCCAGCTCAGCTTCCCGCCCACGGTCCACCCGCTCCGCAGTATCTCGCCCGTGGGACCGACTTCCGCGACCACTCGACCGAAGCGGTCCCGCTCGTACCTGGTGATCGCGCCGGTCGACGACGTGATCGCGAGGATCAGTCCGGCTGCGTTCCACTCGAACCGCGTGGTGTTGCCGACAGGATCGGTCAGCTCGGCGAGGTTGCCGTGTTCGTCGTAGGCGTGGCGGATGGTCATGCCGACCGCGTCGGTCACCGTGCTGAGTCGGCCGTTCTCGTCATAGGTGAAGCTCGTCGAGGTGCCGTCCGCAGCGATAGCCGTGATCAATCGATCGCGCTCGTCGTACTCCCATCGGCGCTGGGTGCCATCCGGATTGGTGGTCGCGACGAGGTTCCCGTCGGCGCCGTAGTCGCTGCGGGTTGTGCGCCCGAGAGCATCGGTGGAGCTCAACAGCCGGTCCGCTGCGTCGTACTCGGCTGCCGTGACGTTGCCCAGCGGGTCGACCTCCTTGATCACCTGGCCCGCTTGGTTCATGTGGTACTCGCTGCGGTGACCCAGGGAATCGGTGGAGTAGGTGATCCGGTTCTCGACGTCGTACTCCATGGTTCCGCTCAGGAAACCGCCGGAGCCCTCGGTTCGGACGCACCTCCCCTCAGCGTCGTAGATGTAGCGGTACCACTCGCCGTTGCGGTCGTTCCACGAGACGATCCGGTCAGCCGCGTCGTACTCGAAACGCAGTGGCCTACCGGAGTCGTTGATCACCTCGGTGAGCCGCGTGCCGTCGTAGCCGTAACGCATCAACTCCACTTCGCCGTCATCGGCGGTCGAGTAGAGAGCCGTGATCAGGCCATCAGTCGTCTCGACGCGCACCCTGTAACCAGCACTGTGCCTGATTTCCAGCGGGATCCCGGATTCGTCCCGGACGATCTCGATCTGGTGACCCTCGCGATCGGTGATCGAAGTCAGTTCCAGCCGATCGCGGGTGAAGTGCAGAGTCCGCTCCTGTTCCGGGTCCACGAGCAGGTAAGCGCCGTCCTCGGTTCGGCCGAGCTGTCGCGGTTCCCTGCCGTTGCCCACCCACGCCCCCAGGGCCGGCGTCGGATAGTGGTGCAGGGTGCCATCGGCCGCGGCGAAACTCACTCCGGCTTCGTCGACTTCGAGCCGCTGGTCCAATACGGACATCCAGCTCGGACCGAACCAGCGTCCGGTGCGGAACGCCGAGAAATGACTCCGCTCGATGACCAGCGGGAGTACGCCGAGGAACTCGGCGTCGGTCTGGGTGAGCACCATCTGGCCGGTGGCGACGTCGATCGGGTCCTTGCAGGTATTCAGCTTGTCCTGGGAGCGCGGGTTCGGGCCCTGCTCGCGCAAGGATCGGTCGGCGTTAGCCGACCTCGTGCTCGCAGGCGAATCGCTCGACCGCGAATTGGAACCCGGCCCCGAGCCGGGGCCGCTGGAATCGGGAGACCGATCCGTCGACTGGGCAGCATTGCTACTCGGCGGCGGTCCTTTCTCGCCAGACGGAGTCTCCGCGTTCTGGGCCTTGGTGGACGCCGGCCCCTCGTTCTTCCCTGGAGCGCCCGCTCCCTTTGGACCGTTGTTCTTGCTGCCGTCGGCCTTGATCTTGTTCAGCTGCTTGCCCGCGTCGCCGAAGCCCTTGGAAAGCTTCTTCAGCAGCGGGGTGAGAGCCTTCATCGCCTTCACCAGCTTGGTGGTGATGTCGGCGATCTTGGAGGCGACCTTCGCGACCTCGGCAACGACCTGCGGGACCACCCACGCCATCGCAATGCCCAGCGTGCAGATGACCTGCAACGCCCAGCTGACCAGATGACCGACCAGCTCGGCGATGATGTCGCGGACCAACGTCCGCACCGCGGCCACGACCTCACCGGCCGTGCCGATCCCATCGGCGGCCCCGTCAGCCGCCGACTTGGCCGCCGCGATCAGATTCGCCGTGTCCTCGCTGCGCGCCCGGTACGCGTCCGCGGCCTCACCCATCCAGTTGGCGACATCCGCCTTGACCAGGTCCTTCATCTCGGTATTGACCGCTTCCAGCTCAGCCGAGATGTTCTTCCACGTCTCCGAGTGAGACTTGATCTCATCCGGATCACCGGTCAACGAATCCAACGCGTCCGACACCGGGCCGACGTGCTCCATCAACCAACCGACACCGGCCGCAAAGATCGCACCGAACGGATCCAACGCCATGCTCAGCGCGTCCAGACCCGTCCCCACCGCGCCCATGACGCCCGCAGCCCAATCACCCGACTCGATCGCCTTCTTCGTGTCGTCGACCGACTCCGCGATCTGAATACCGCTGAACGACTGCGTCGAATCCTCACGCTCCGCCACCAACGGATTACCCACCACAACCCCCAGAATCAGCCAACAAGAGTCGGATCAGAAAGAACAGCAAGACAGTTCAGCCGCGCAAACAGGTCGAAGCCGGGTTGAGGGGATACCTCAACTCAAAGCGAAACATTGCCGAGTCACAGCCGTGCGGGCATGGCTCGATAGCTGACGACGAGCAACCCGAAGGGACTGCTCTCCAATTGGGGCTGAGCGGTTGGGTTCTGCGGGTCCGCGATGCGTACCCGCCCCCCCTCGTTGGCAGCCGCGAGCAGCTGTCCCACGGTTTCCCGGCCTCTCCAGTCCCTCCGCCGCAGCCAGACCACGGCGGCCGCGTCCTCCGGCAGAGCCGAGATCTCGTTGATCACCTCCGCCCAATCGGCGTGGTTGCTCGTGCCGAGAACGGGTCCGAGCTCGCGCATCGTCGGCTTGAACCACGCGGCAGGCCCGGAGTCCGGCGGCGTCGGCAGATCCTGCGCGTGCTGGTCCCAGCGCTGGAGGAACTGCCACGGGTCCGCGTTAGGCAGGCCGAACGGGTCCTCGTCCGCTTCCTTGGGGACGACGAGCGCGGAATCGAGCAGCTGGTCACGCCAGTCACCGGTGTTCTTGAACGTCTCGGTGGTGCACGCGAACAGCCAGCCTCGGCGTAGCTCGTCTTCGGCGGCCGGGGCCACCAGCGTCACCTCGCCGCCATAGGTGGCGTCAAGCCACGCAGCGGCCTTGGCCACCGCGGAGTCCAGATCGATGGCCGGGAACTGCCAAGGAACCGCGATGGGATCAGAGGTCACCGGCTCTCGTCGGAACGCGGCGACCGCCAGTTCAAGAACCTCCTGCTCCTTGATCTCGGCAGGCATCCCGCGCTGCGGATCGAGCACCATCACGGCGTCGTTGAAGTACGTGGCATACAGCAGGTGCCCGGTGACCTCCACACCCCTGTACTGGCGTCGCAGCCAAATAACCGCGCACGTTCCGGGCCCCGCTGCAGCGACAACATCGAGCGCACTGGCCCATGTGCCGTGCGTCGTGGTGGTCGCGTCCGGGAAATGGCCGTCCAGCAGACGAGTCCACCAGTCGGGTCGCTCGTCGTCCGGGTTCCAGGGCAGCGCGCTCGCCCGAGCTCGCCGTAGCACGGCATCGATCGCGACCACGCAGTTGCGAGCGTTGACGCGCCAGCGCCAGGGTTCCTGTCCTGGGAAGACCGGCTGTGGCGGTGGCGCGAGGTTCAGGGCTTCGTCGATCGGAGCGGCATTCGCAACCGGGAACGGGGTGCGACCGTTCTTCGGCACGGCGATGGTGCCGGCCAGCATGGGCTGCGCCGCATCGTCGCGGTGGCCGCACCGGACGAGCCAACTGTGCCGGCCCTCAACGATCGGGGCCGGGTCGATGACGCCGATGTGCCCGCCGTAGGCCTGGTCGAGCCAGGCGGCTGCGCTGTGTATCGGGTCGATCATGTCGCGACTTCTCGATTCTGTGGCATCGGGTCCAAGAAGGGTTCTGGTTACTCGATCAAGTCGTAGTCGTCCACGGCAGGTGGGTTCGCTGGTGCGGCCGGAGCGCTGGGCGGCGGCCCAGGCGGTTGCACGTTGACCGTGTTCTGGTTCGGGTAACCCATCGCGTACAGCTCGCGGGGCGGCCTGCTGATGTCCGCGGGCATTCCACTCTGTCCGTCGACGTAGACAACCGCGCCGTTGGGATGTTTGACCGCGTTGAAGAAGTGCCCGATCTCGTCGCCGTCCCATTTCGCCGCAACGGAGGCGACGAACCCGGGTGGCTGCTGAGCGACGGACTGGCTGAGCTCGTTGTAACCGCCTGGAACTGGATCGAACTTGCCTGCGGACCCGTGCGGAACAGAACCCTTGCCCACGTCATCGAGTGTCATGGGCTTCGCCGGGTCCACCTGGTACGGAGTCCCCGTCTTGATGGTGTGGGCGGTAGCGACCGTGCAGTTGCCACAGTTGGTGTTGTGCCCGGGAACCTGGGCGTCGAACTTGTCTTTGTTGATCTGCTGCACGGGGCCGAAATGGTCCCGCATGAATTGGTCTGCTTCCTGCTTGTTCGCGAAACTGGATGCACTGACCACCTGCGGCTGCGGCGGAGGCACCGGGTTTTGCGGCGGAACCTGCTGCTGTCCCCTGGGCGGGCGGGCGATTGGCCGCCCCGTGCGAGTCTGGGGAGGCGGTGGACGGAGGGGGGCGCCGAACTGTGACGGGGGCGGGCCGTCTCCCCTTGGGCCGCCTCTGCCCGCACCGACGTCAGTGGGCGGCGGAGTGTCCGGGCTCTTCGACGTGGGAGGCGGGTCCGCGCTCTGCGACGATGTCGATGCCGGACCATCCTTCTTGGGCGTGGCGTTCGATTGAGGCCCCGTCGGCGCGTGCGGTACGTCCGGGTTCTTCGCATTTCCCGGGCCGTTGTTCTTGCTGCCGTCGGCCTTGATCTTGTTCAGCTGCTTGCCCGCGTCGCCGAAGCCCTTAGAAAGCTTCTTCAGCAGCGGGGTGAGAGCCTTCATCGCCTTCACCAGCTTGGTGGTGATGTCGGCGATCTTGGAGGCGACCTTCGCGACCTCGGCAACGACCTGCGGGACCACCCACGCCATCGCAATGCCCAGCGTGCAGATGACCTGCAACGCCCAGCTGACCAGATGACCCACCAGCTCAGCGATGATGTCACGCACCAACGTCCGCACCCCGGCAACAACCTCACCCGCCGTACCGATGCCATCCGCAGCACCATCAGCAGCCGACTTCGCCGCCGCAATCAGATTCGCGGTGTCCTCACTACGCGCCCGATAAGCATCAGCAGCCTCCCCCATCCAATTCGCAACATCAGCCTTGACCAGATCCCGCATCTCGGTGTTGACGGCCTCGAGCTCAGCCGAAATGTTCTTCCACGTCTCCGAATGAGACTTGATCTCATCCGGATCACCGGTCAACGAATCCAACGCATCCGACACCGGCCCGACGTGCTCCATCAACCAGCCCACACCAGCCGAAAAAATCGCACCAAACGGATCCAACGCCATGCTCAACGCATCCAGCCCGGCCCCCACCGCGCCCATCACACCCGCGGCCCAATCACCGGACTCAATCGCCTTCTGCGTATCAGTAACCGACTCCGCGATCTGAATACCGCTGAACGACTGCGTCGAATCCTCACGCTCCGCCACCAACGGATTACCCACCACAACCCCCAGAATCAGCCGACAAGAGTCGGATCAGAAAAGATCAATCACGCAACGGGTCGAAGTCCGGGCCGAACTCGTCGTCGTCCTCATCCTCGAAGCGCGGCTTCTTCGGCTGCGCCGGAGGCGTCGTCGCCGTGGGTGCGACAGGCGGAGTCGGTTTCGCAGGCGGCGCGGGGGCTTCTTCCTCCTCGGCCGGACCGTCCCACTTCGACGAGGTCTCCGGCTCGAGCTCCTCGTCCGACTGCTCCGGGAACCGCTCGCGCAGGTTGTCCAGCATCATCGAGCGCGTCTGCTGGTCCTCGTCGCCGAGTGTCGCGGTCATGGTCTCGCCGACCTTGCTCGCGATGTCGGCCTGCGCGCGGTGCATCGTCGAGAGGATCTGCGCGGCGAGTTCGTTCGGGGCCATGGAGCGCACCTTGTCGGTGAACTCCAGGTCCGTGATGCTGCCGTCCGCGCGCACGGTCACCTTGATGCGACCGTCCGGGCTGCTGGCCGATAGCCTCAGCTGCTCGGTCTGCGCCTGCACCTCCTGGTAGCGCTGGGCCTTTTCGGCGAAACCCTGCGCCCACTGCTGGATGCGTCGCTCCGCCTCGTCGGGGTCGGCCCCGGCAACCGCGAATCCTCCCGAGCCCTGGCCCGTCATCGCACAACCTCCGTCGACATCTCGAAGTCCTCAGTTTCGGTGTGAATCGACCGGCTAGGCCGGTGTACCGCGATCCATCGGCCGCAGGGGTTCTGCCCGCAGGTCACCCTGCATCGCCGGGGACACAGCCTGCTGCTGCGGCTCCACCACCGGCGACACCTGCTCCAACACCGGCGACGCCTGCTCCTGCGGCTCCACCACCGGCGACACCTGCTCCAACACCGGCGACGCCTGCTCCTGCGGCTCCACCACCGGCGACACCTGCTCCAACACCGGCGACGCCTGCTCCTGCGGCTGCATCGCCGGTGTCGCCTGCTGCTGCGGTGCGCCACCGCCGTCGCCCACCGCGGGAACCCCGCGCAGCGCCACCGCCGACTCGTTCACCTGGACCGCCTCGTCGAACGGCTTGAGCGACTTCGCGTTCGCGTCGTCTGTGTCCTGGTAGTCCCTGGCGGTGGAGCGCACGTTGTCGGCGGTGACGGTGACTCCCTCCTTGGCGGCCTTGAGCGCGTTCAGGCCTTCCTCCTCCGTCGGGTTGACGATGGGAGGAAGGAACGAGCACAGCAGTCCGTACGCCTCGTCCGACATGCTCACGGTCTCGGCTGCCGAAATCGCGGTGTCCAGACGATCCGTCAGCCCGTCCAGGTGGCTGGCGTGCGCGGTCAGTTCTTCGGCCTGGACGTTGAACGACGTCATGCGTTCCCCCTGCTTCCTCGTGTGGTCACGCGACCGCGGCCACGACGTCGGCGAGTCGGTGTTCGATGCGCTTGTTGTCGGCGGGCGCGATGCTGAGCCACGAGCCCGCGCTGACCATCAGGTACCGGCCCTGATGGGTGTCGAACCAGGTCACGATGGTTGTGGCGCGCCGGGTTCCGCGTGAAACACCGAACTGCCCGCCCGCGCGCCGGGTGTTGGCCAGTTCGAGCACGGTGGCCGCGTCCTGCGGCGACAACCCGGCCTTGACCAGCGCGACGTCTTCCTCGACATCGCCGCCGAAGGGATCGTCCTCGTCCTCTTCGAGGGCTTTCGCCAGCGCGTCAGCCGGTACCGAGATCGCCCGCTGCTGGCCGGGTTCGCCGGGCGGCAGGACTCCCACTGCGGACATGGCCAGCGCGGTCGGGCGGATCTCGGTCAACCGCAGTTCGTCCCCGGCCAGTTCGGCGAGCACCCCGTTGCGTCGCGTGACGGCCGCGAGTGCGCGGATCGGCTGCTCGCGGTGGCCTATCAAGTCCACCGACGTGTCGTTGTCCACCAGCAGCCGGAGCAGGTCGACCAATCGCGGGGCGAGCTCGTGATTTGCGGCGAGCCCGCGTCCGGCCAGAGCCCTGAACGCCTCGGCGGTGAGGTCCGACCGCTGCTCCATCGTGGCACCGAGGCTCGGGACCTCCAGCGGGTACGGGATCTTGCCGAACCCGAGCGAGGACCAGACCAGGTCGAATTCGGCGGCGGACAGCACGAAGTCCGGTTTCGTCATTCTTCGCTCTTTTTCTTCTTCTTGCCCTCACCGATCACCGGCGGCGGGAGGTCCTTGCCCGGGACCTCGACGACGGGACCGCCTTCGACGTACTTGGCCTTGCGCTCCTCGTCCTGGCCGCCCTGGCCGCCGCGGTTGCCCATCGCGCCGCCCATGGCGCCACCGCCCATCATTCCGCCTGCACCACCGGATCCGGCCTGTCCCGCGCCGGCACCGCCGGCCTGGCTCGGGCCGGATCCACCGTGGTCGACTCCCGGAGCTCCTCCGGTACCGGTCATGCCGCCGGGGGCCATGTTCCCGCCGGCTGCGCCACCGCTGGGGGGCATCGGCGGCGCAGCTCCCCCGCCGCCGCCGCCGCCGAACGAACCCCCGCTCGCCGCGTTCGTCGTTCCGATGGGCGGGATCTGGCCTTCAGGGCCGGCGGTCGGCGGGATCGGAGGCATCTGCCCACGCCGGTCCCGATTGCCGTCGCGGTTGTTCGGCCCACCGGGACGACGTCCTCCCGGCCCATGACCACCGGCGTCCGGACCCTGAAGGGACCGCATCTTCTTGGTCTTCTCGTTCTGCCTGTCGCCACCCGGGAACGCGGTCGTGCTCTGCGGGTTGGTGCTCTTGGGCTTGTGCTCCTCCAACGACGGAGGCTTCTGGTTCGAGGGGTTGGCGTTGGCGGGTTTCACCGGTGATGCGCGAACCGTGGGCCCGTCGACCGAGCCACCGATCTTGGGGATCTGCATCCGCTTCGTCGGGGCGTTGGCGCCAGCAGGGCCGGTCTGCGCGGCCAGCGGCGCACCGTCCGGGCCGGTGCCGGCGGGCCCGGTTTGCGCGGCCAGCGGCGGAGCCGACGGCTGCTGGCCGACGGACGCGGGCCGGGTCATCTTCTGAGTCGCTTCGGCCCCGGCGGCCGACTGCTGCTGAGTCGGTGCTTCCCCGCCGGTCGAGCTCCCCTCCACACCGGTCGACGCGGCAGCCGCCTTGGTCGTGGACCGGGTCTTGAGCTCCTCGACGGGGTCCGGCGGCTGCGTGAAGCGGGGCGTGTCGTCGTCGACGGTGCGCGACGACTCCTCCATCCGCGTCATCACGCGCACGGCTTGCTCGTGCGCGCCGGAGGAACGCTCCTGGTTGGTGTGCAGATCGTCCATCGCCTTGGTGAACGATTCCAGGTCGCCGGTCGCGAAAGTGGCGACCGCGCGAGCGTGGATCTCCTTGCCGCCCTTGACTGGCTCGGGCATCTCGGCCTTGGCGGTCTCCATGATGCGGCCCTGCTCGGACATGCGTCCGGCCAGCGCATCCGCGGACTCCCCGGCGTCGCGGCTCCAATCCGCCAGCTTCTGGATCGCCGAACGCGCGGCGTCGGCGGCCTGTCCCTGCCAGCCCGACTCGGTGGAGCGGAGCTTGTCCGACATGCGGTCGGCGGACTCGGCCATCTCGCGACCGAGCTTCTTCCACTCATCGGCGAGCTGCCCGACCCGCCCGGGGTCGTTGGCGATGTGCACGGCGTCGTAGAGCTCGCGGTGACTGCGCGAAGCCCAGTTCTGCGTCTCCACCAACGCGCGGTCTGGTGAATCCTGAGGCATGATCTCTCCCCTCGACCAGGTGCTGGCGGATCAGATGAGTTTCTGGAAGGAGTCCGCGACCCGCTGGTCGGTCTCCCGGTAGGTGCGCATCGCGCTCTGGATGGCCTCGCGCGCGTCGGTGAGGACCTCTCGATAGCGCGTCAGCACGGACACCAGGGAGTTCTCGCCGCCTTCGGCCCGGCCGGCGAACTTCTGCGCCATCGCCGTGCCTACCGGGTTCTCCCCCAGCGGCGCCTGACGGGCGAGGTTCCGCGCCTGCGTCAGCCAGGAGTCGACCGAGGCCAAGCGCTCCTCGAGCGCGGCGCGGATCGTCTCACCGGCCTGCGGGTCCAGCTTCAGGTCCAGCGACTCCACCGCATCACGCATCGCATCCACAGATGCCGTCGATTCCGCGAGCGACTGAGAAGCCTGTTCGTCAGGTTTGCTCATCGATCCCCCAGGTAAAACAAGGAAAGAAGCCCCTTTCCGATGGCGCGCACAATGAGATCGCCATGACACAACATTAGCCACACACCGCAACTCACCGCGAACGCCGGGGGCATCGTGATCAGTTGTTTACCTCAACCGTTCGAACTGTGAGATATGCGACGATCCGGCTGGGCAACCCTGCCGTTACGGCATGACTTCTTCCGCCGACCCGGCAAAATTGATTCCACAGTGGAGAGTCATCAGCCCGGCGCCTTGGGGATGTACTTGAGTCGCTGGTCCATGTCCGCGACGTCGGACCGGAGTTCGGCGAGATCGTGCTGCATCGTGCCCACACCGCCACCCATGTCAGCAACGTTTCCACTGGTCACGGCTACGTTTCGGTTCATCTCGTCGATGCGTCCGGTGATGCTGCGGAGTTCGGCGCTCATCTGCCGAATGCTCGCCGCCACCGAGGGAAGCCCTGCGGTGTCGCCCTGCAACGCCGCGATGGTGCTTCCCAGGCTCTCGATCTGCCCGTTGAGCGCGCTGACGCTGCGCGCCATGTCCGGGAACGGCCCCATCAAACCGCGCATCGCGACGATGTTCTGATCGAGCTTCGACATCTCGGACTTGAGCGATTCGAGGTTGCCCAGCGCGGACAACTGCTGATTGGTGTGCGCGAGGTTCGCGGTGACCGAATCGAGCTGATCGTGCATTCGCGAGAAGTTGTACTGCAGAACGCCCATGGTGACGAGGTAAACGGCGGCACCACCGGCCAGGATCCCCTTGGAAATCCGCAGTCCGCCGGCGTTGCCGTGCCGGTTCGAGCCGCCCACCCGGTCGCTCATGGTCGCGAACTCCTCACCAGCGATCACCAGGACTGCGCCAGGCTAACCGCACACCCGGCCGAGGCGACCGCGACAGGAGTCACATCTCACCAACGACACGGCCCCGCCGCGCAGGCGAGCGCCACGCGTCAACGGTCCAGCTCACCAGCCTTGACCGCAGCGATGAAGTTGGCGAACCGGCGCTTGGAGAAGACTAAAGCGCATTGCTCCGGAGCTTTCGAGTCACGAATTCCGCTGACCTGCGGGAGGTTCTGCGCCAGCTCTACGCACTGGCCCTGGTCGGTGCTCCGGCTCGACTTCCGCCACGTGGCGCGTGCGAGGTCCTGCATGTTCGCGTCCTCCCCTTTGCAACTGTTTCACAGGGACGACGCAAGGCTATCCATGAACTCCGTTGACTCCTCCGGGGTGAGAGCACGAGCACGCATCTGCTCGAAGACCTCGGTGTAGTGCTTGATGTCGTTCGGCCGCTCGAGCCAGACACCACCTCGAAGATTCTCGACGTAGACGGCATCCATGTCGTCGAACCCCTCGGGGAAGCGGAGCATCGAGAACGGTGTTTGCAGGCCAAGATGAGCCCCCGCAGAGAAGGGCATCACCTGGATCGTCACGTTGGGCTTCTCCGCCACCTCGATGAGATAGCGGAGCTGGTTGCCGAGAACTTCTTCGCCGCCGACCACTCTCCGCAGCGCGGCCTCGTCCAGCACGACGTGCAGGCGGGTCGGGTTCTTCTCGCAGTTGACCCGGTTTTGCCGCGCGGTGCGGAGATCGATGGAACGCTGGAGCGTTCGCTCATCAGCCGAGGCCATGAGTCCGAACATGGCCTGCGCGTACTCCGGTGTTTGCAGGAGCCCGTCCACCACGATCGGCGAGTAGTTCCACAACTCGTCCGCATCTGACTCCAGACCCACGAACTTCTCGAACCACTCCGGCATGGTGTCGGAGTACATCGCCCACCAACCGCGTTCGTTGGATTCCTCGGCTTGGCGGACGAGGTTGTCGGACAGCTGGGCCTCCACGCCGTAGAACTGGCAGAGCAACCGCACGTTCCGGGGCAGGATGACCTGCTTCCCGCCTTCGATCCGGTTGATCGTCGTGACCGTCAGACCCGCGTACCGGGAGGTGTCGGCGACCTTCTTGCCCGCCTTCTCACGCAGTTGACGCAGTTCGCGGCCCAGCTCTCGACGACGGAGGTTGGGGCCAGGCCCGTCGTCCACGTGTTCTTCGACCATCTCTCGCGCTCCCTGGCTTCACCGCTGCCTGTGGCTGCGGATCATCCTGCAACACAAGTGCCGACACTGCGTTCACCCAGTTCGGTAATTGGCTCATGTGTACACATGGAATACCTTCGCTCATGTAGGTCCGATCTTGTGGCCCACGTCGCACTGACCAGAGATCACCGCAGATGGAGGCGCTGCAGCATGGGCGAGACGAGATACCGGCCGCACCCGTTCAGCTGGTCGCCTGGGGAGGGCCGGCGGCACGCGATCGGCGAGGCGAGACCTCCCGGCGGGTGGCCGGACGGCACGGAGGTCACCGCCCTCTGCGGCGACGGCATCCGCACCGACAACTCGACGTTCGCGTGGTTCTGGCCCACCTGCCCCGACTGCAACGTCAAGGCCCACCACCTCGCCAAGATCCCCATGACGCCCGGAAGCCAAGCCCCTTCCTCCTGACTCCCCAGACCAGGCTCGACGTCGCCGCGCCCCCGACACGACGCCGAGCCCTCAGACCGGGCGGTGCGCCCACCTCCCCACGCACCGCCCGGTCCCCCGATCCCCGGTCCCTGTCGGGGGTTGGGGCCACACTGGGCGCGTTCGGATACCACCGGCTGGAGTGGGGGACCAGCGATGCCGACCGAGACCACCGAGATCGCCGACGGGGTGCACCGGATTTCGACCTACGTCGAGCCGCCCGGCCTCGTGTTCAACCAGTTCCTGCTCATCGCGGACGAGCCGCTGCTGTTCCACACCGGGATGCGCGGGTTGTTCCCCGAGGTGTCCGCCGCGGTGCAGCGGATCGTGCCGCTGTCCCGCCTGCGGTGGATCACCTTCGGACATCTCGAGGCCGACGAGTGCGGGTCGATGAACGAGTGGCTGCAGGCAGCGCCGTCCTCGCAGATCGCGCACGGCGTCCTCGGCTGCCGGCTGTCGATCAACGACATGGCCAACCGGCCGCCCCGGCAGCTCGCGGACGGTGAGGTGGTGGACCTCGGCGGCAAACGCGTCCGTCGCATCGAAACACCGCACGTCCCGCACGGATGGGACGCCGGCCTGCTGTTCGAGGAGACGACCGGAACCCTGTTCTGCGGCGACCTCTTCACCGCGCTCGGCCGCACCACCTCGCTCACCGAAACCGACATCGTCGGAGCGGCGTTGAACGCCGAGGACACCTTCGGAGCCACCTGCCTCACCCCGTCCACAGCGCCCACCATCCGCTCACTCGCGAACCTCCGACCCAGCACGCTCGGCCTGATGCACGGCCCCGCCCACGCGGGCGACTGCGAACGAGCGCTCAACGACCTGGCGGATGCCTTCGACGAACGGCTGAGAACCGCGGGGGTGCGCATGGCCGAACCACGCCTCCCCGGTGAGTGATCTGCGGATTCACACCTTCGCCGGCACGGTCACCGCCGTTAACGCGGCGGCCAGCGCACCGCACTGGCCCTCGGGCTCCGCCGTCGTTCTCCAGGCGACGTAGCCGTCTGGTCGGATCAGGGACGCACCGACCGCTCCGACGCCGTACGCCGCTGGGAAGCCGCCTACGTCGATGCGGACGAATTCGATTGGTGCACCGGTGCTTTCAGAGGCGTGCTCGACCTCCTCCGCCCACGAGTCATCTGCGGAGAGCAGGACCCACCCTCGCTGGAAGAGGTCTAGCGTAGAGGCGTCATCGCCGTTGATGCGCAGGTGCGGGGCCCTGGTGCCCGGTTGGCCCACCCATTCGTCCGGGCGTTTCGCGGGTGGTAGGGCGTCGTCGGCGCCGATCACCGCTGCTGAGCGGTAGAGCTGTCCCAGTTCGACGGCCGCGTCGTCGAGGATTTCGGTTGCCCGGTCTTCGGTTTCGAGGTGGGCCTTGAAATCCGCGCGGGCGAAGATCTGCTGGTGCCGGAGCCAGGCGATGGGCCTGCGCTCGGCGTCGTAGGTTTCGAGCAGGGCCGGGTCGGCCCGACCGTCCAGCACCTCGGCGAGCTTCCACGCGAGGTTGTGCACGTCTTCGATACCGGTGTTGGCGCCGAAACCGCCCCGGTTGGGCGGGAGCTGATGCGCAGCATCACCGGCCAGGAAGATCCGCTCGTCGGCGAACCTGTCGGCGATGAGCGCGGCCAGTTCCCAGCGGCCCGTGGTGATCAGCTCCACCTCCAGGTCAGGGATGCCGACGGCCCGGCACACCGCTTCCCGCTGCTCGTCCTCGTCGAGATCCACGTCGTCGCTGAGCATCAGGACCCAACGACCGTCGGAGTAGGTCGTCAGGAACGGCGTGAAGTCGGGTTGGTCGATCTGGAACTGCGAGACGCCGCGTTCGAGGAATCGGTCGATCGGGGCGCGGAAGAGGATGCTGCGCTGCACTGACAGCAAGCCCTGCCCGCTCCGGCCGATGCCGAGGCGCTCCCGCACACCGCTGCCTGCTCCATCAGCGGCGATCACGTACTCCGCCCGAACCCGGTACTCACGCCCACCATCGCGCTCCCGCAGCGTGGCGAGCACGCCGTCCTCCTCCTGCGCGAGCTCGACCAGTTCGACACCCGATCGCAAGTCCGCGCCAAGATCGCCTGCGCGCTCGCGCAGGATCGGCTCCAGACCGTCCTGAGCGATGGCGGTGCCCGAAACCGGCGAGAGCTCCTGCTGCGGAGCCGCTTCGCCAGGAGTCCACGGGGACTCCTCGAACCACTCCCCCGCGAGGCTGAAAACCCGCGCCCGCCGTGGCGGACCGGAGAACGCCGAGGCCGGAAGCTCGACGCCCGCCGCGCGGTAGAGCTCGACGGTGCGCGTGGTGTAGCCGATCGCTCGCGGATGCGGCGAACTCCCCCGGTGCTTCTCCACCACCACCGTCGGCACCCCGCGTCGGGACAGGAACACAGCCGCAGACAGGCCCACGAGGCTGCCTCCGACGACCAGCACTGCCGTTCGCTCGTCCTGCTCTGCCATGACGAGCACCCCCTCTTCGTCGGTCGGACACCCCCAGAGAACCACAAGTCGATAAAAATGACAAGTCGCTTAATATTTTTACTCGGTTAGCTCTTCGTGCTAGGCTTCGGGCATGAGTCCGGCAACGCAGGGGCGTCGCGAGCGCAAGAACGCCCAAACCCGCTGCTCGCTCGCGGAAGCGGCGCTGGCCCTGTTCTTGGATCACGGCTACGACCGCGTCAGCGTCAAGCAGATCGCCGACACGGTCGACATCTCGGTGCCGACCGTGTTCAAGCACGTCCCCGACGGCAAGGTGGCGTTGATCTTCGACGACGGCTCCGAGCGCAGGGAGGGCCTGCTCAACGCCGTGCGAGAACGCCGCTACGACCAAACGGTGATGCAGGCGCTCAAGGAGTTCATGGCCGGACGAGGCCCGTTCGTGCAAGACCCGAACCCCGAGTTCGCGCGCTTCACCGACCTGGTCATGCGCACACCGGAACTGGCGGACTACCAGCGCAAGCTCTGGATCCGCTGCGAAGAACCGCTGGCCGAAGCCATCGCCGTCGAGCTCGGCCGCGACTCGCACGACGTCACCGCTCGCGCCGCCGCCAGGTACGTCCTGGAAGTACCGCAGTTCATCGGCAGGGAGCCGAACCCGGGCTCGGCGCTCGACGCGGTCTTCGACCTGCTCGAGAACGGCTTGCCAGAACCGGCGGCCCACCACCGAGCCGCCAGCAGTTGATCACGCCCTGTCGTGCCGGTCCGAGAGGTTGGGGGAAACTGGGATGATGAATCAGGAGTCGCCTGCGTTGCAGGATGCTCGGCGCATCGCCGAGGACGTGCTCTTCCCCGCGGCGCTGGAGGTCGACGCCGCTGACCGGGTCCCGGAGAGCCACTTCGATCTGCTCGCCGAGCACGGCTTCTACGGACTCGCCGCATCACCGCAAGCAGCGACCCTCGACATCGGCGACTTCCCATCCGTCCTGCGGCTCATCGAAGTCCTCGCCAGCGGTTGCCTGACGACCACGTTCGTGTGGATCCAGCACCACGGCGTGCTCAACGCCGCGGAGACGACCAAGAACAGGAATTTGCGCGAGAACTACTTCCCCGGCTTGCTCGAAGGCAAGCGCCGGGGCGGGATCGCGCTCGGTTCCGCGTTGCGGACCGGCCCACCGCCGCTGCGCGCCGAACCGATCGTCGGCGGCTACCTGCTGGACGGCGTCGCACCCTGGTTCACCGGCTGGGGCATGGTCGACTCATTGCTGGTCGCCGGCCGAAACTCCGAGGACACCCTGGTCTTCGCCATGCTCGACGGCGTGGACAACGACACGCTGCGCGCCGAACCCCTCGATCTCTTGGCAGTGCAGGCGAGCGGCACCGTGACCCTCCGGTTCAACAGGCACTTCGTGCCGCGCGACCGGATCGTCTCCACCGTCCCGCAATCCGAGTACCTCAAGCGCGATTCGAGTTCTGTGCGGTTCAACGGCGCCCTCGCGCTCGGCGTGGCCGGCCGCGCGATCTCGATGCTCGGCGACGACGCAGGTGATCTCCCCGGCGAACTCGACGCCGCGCGAACCCAACTCGTCGCCGCCACCGAGGACGAGCTCTCCGACGCGCGAGCACAGGCTTCCGAGCTCGCGATGCGCGCCGCCTCAGCTGCTGCGGTGCACCACGGCAGCCGATCCGTGCTGCCGGGCAGTCACGCGCAACGGCTGGTCCGGGAAGCCACGTTCCTGCTGCTGTTCGGCTCGCGCCCGTCGATCAAATCGGCACTGCTGGACCGGCTCACCTCTCCGCGAGCACCCGCTTGAGGATCTTCCCCGACGCGTTCCGGGGAAGTTCCTCGACGAACTCCACCGATCGCGGGAGCTTGAAGTTGGCCAACCGCTGCTTGCAGAACGCCAGCACGGACTCCTCGGTCAGCGAGTCGTCACCGACCACGTAGGCCTTGCCGACCTCACCCAGCCGCTCGTGCGGAACGCCGATCACCGCCACGTCCCGAACACCGTCGAGGTAGGCCAGCGCCTGCTCCACTTCCGCCGGGTAGACGTTGAAACCGCCGCAGACGTACATGTCCTTGAGCCGGTCGGTGATCCGCAGGTACCCGCGTTCGTCCAGGACACCGATGTCGCCGGTGTGCAACCGCGCGTCGACGTCGATGGCGTGCGAGGTGGCCCCCGGGTCGTCGAGGTAGCCGCGCATCACGTTCGGGCCGCGCAGCACGACTTCGCCCGCTTGACCAGGAGACATCTCCTTGCCATCGGCGTCGACCACCACGACCTCGAAGCCGGCAGTGGCACGACCGCAGGTGCGCGCGACGGTTTCGGCGTCATCGCCGGGCCGGCACATGGTCGCCACGACCGCTTCGGTCAGGCCGTAGGCGGTCAGCACGGTGTCGAAACCCAGGTCGGAGCGCATGTGCTCGACCAGCGTGACGGGGACCGTCGCGGCACCGGTGACCGCCAGGCGGAGCCCCGGCAGGCTGCGGCCACCGCGCTCCGGTGCGTGCAGCAGCGTCTGGAAGATCGTGGGCGCGGCGGCCAGGATCGAGATCCGCTCGGTGTCGATCACGTCCAGCATCGAGGAGGCGTCGAAGATGGCCTGCGGGATCATCGTCGTCCCGGTCAGCAGGCACACCAGGATCCCGGCCTTGTACCCGAAGCTGTGCGAGAACGGGTTGACCAGCAGATACCTGTCGCCCTTGCGGACCTTGCCGCACTCCGCCCACGCCGTGGCCACGCCGAGGGTCTGACGGTGCAGGGACATCACGCCCTTGGCACGGCCGGTGGTGCCCGAAGTGAACAGCACGTCAGCGAGGTCGTCGGCGGTGACCGCGTTCGCGCGACGCTCGACCTCGGATTCGGGCACCTTCGCGGCGAGTTCGCGGATCTCGTCCCAGTCGTGCACGCCGGGACCCGCCGGCGAGGCGGTGCCGACCGGGACGCGCAGGACCGCGCGCAACTCGGGCAGTCCGGCGACCACCTCTCCCGGTCCGTCGCCCGCGGCCTCGTGGATTCCGGCGAGCCGGTCCACACCCAGGAACTCGTCGGCCACGACCAGGACGCGAGCCTTGCTGCGGTGCAGCAGCTCCGCTGATTCGACCCCGGTGAAGCGGGTGTTGACCGGGACCAGCGTCGCTCCCGCGTAGGAGGCGCCGAGGGCGGCCAGCACCCAGTGGTGGGTGTTCGGCGAGTTCAAGGCCACCCGGTCACCAGGCCTGACCCCGACCGCGGCGAACATCCGCGCCAACTCCCGGACGCGCTCGGCGAGCTGACCGAAGGTCAACCGGACCGAACCGTCCACCAGCGCTTCGACCTCGCTGAAGCGCTCCGCCGCGTTCCGGACAGCAGCCGGAATCGACTCCACGCCCTGCGCTCGAGCCATCTAGTCCTCCCGGGTCAGACACCAGCGTCGCGAACCCGGCACGACCCTACCCAAGCAAGCACCCGCTTGGTAGCCCCTCGGCAGCACCCAGTTTTAGGGGTCATTGCAGAATCACTTTGCTTGGCGGTGCAGGTGGCGGAACCTCACACGCCGCCTGGACTCCGTGCGCCACTCCTGATGTCTTCCGCTTACCCCGGGGTGGCCATCGGCGTCGCGGCGTACTCGCCAGACGCCGGGTGAGAAATCCCCACAGGGGAAGGCACCGCGGTGCCAGCTGAGTCCCACACCTGAAGACAACGACACCCGCCGCACCAAATCCCAGTTTTAGTCATAACTGAGCCGACATTTCGGGCGCGGAACGTCCTCGGTTTGGACTAAAACTGGGAACTGCCGACCAACGTCGACAACGTGACCACAGCGTCAACCCTTCGTTCCACCTCAAGGTGGTCGCGTCCGGGCTTGTCGCCCGAAGTGCGTGGATTGGGCGGTTCCGGGGGTGGATTCGTTGTGGCACTATGACCGCGAATTGTCCGCACATGGAGGTTGCGGGCAACCTCGTCATTTCCGGCGCAGCGCGAAAACCGTTGTCCGCATCGATTTTCCGTGCCCCTGAACGCATCGAGGAGCACAGATAAGCAGCGCCGCCATCGGTTCAGAGCGCTGGTGATCGCGGCCGGACTGGGCCTGGCTCCGATGATCGCCGCGCAGCCCGCGTTCTACGCCGAGCTCTTCGGCGCCCGCGTGCTACACCGGGTTCGCCTCGTCCCGCGAGATCGGTGCGGCGCTGGGCGGGTTCTCCCCGCTGGTGGTCTCACCGCCGGTGGCCTCCGCGCTGGTCATCCGGAGCGGAGTAACGGGCCGGCTGGTGGCGGTGTGGATGATCTTCACCGCGCTCGTGTCGCTGGTGGCGTTCGCGCTCTCCCGCGAAACCAAGCACGTGGACATCGCGGCGCCGGACACCGGCTACACCCGTCGATGAGACCGGGGCGATCCGGTCAACTGGCCACCGCGGCCGACTCCCCGCCGCCTTCGACCGCCTCCGCGAGCTCCGAGGCGAACGACGGCACGGGCGGAAACTGCCACGTGGTGTCGGCCGGATCGCACAGCTCGCTGGCCAGCTCTTCGTAGATCGGCACGCTCTCGGCCGTCTCGGTCGACTGCGTCTCCCCCATGTGCCGCTTCCCCTCGTGATCGTTCAGCGGGCGGGCGTTCCCCCCTGCGATGACGTGCCCGTCTTCGGCAACGACCGACTCGTCAAAGGTGCAACTCCGCTGTGGAGATCCACGCGGGTACCCAAACACAGCGCCGGGTCCCGCTGACAAGTTCGGCGGCAACATTTAACCCGACCGGGTGACGGCAGCCTACGCGGGCGTCGCTACTCGATAACGGTGCCGCCACAACGGCTCAAGTTCCCGGGCGACGAGGACGAGAGGAACCGCAGGTCAACGCGCGTCCGGTCAGCGCTGGGACCAGGTCCCGCCGCCCTGGACGTAATCCCACTCGCGCGCCCAGGCGTGCATGGCGACCCGGCGCGCAGCGGCCTGGACCGCACCGATCAGGGCGAAGCTGCCGATCTCCAGCACCACCAGCAGCAACAGCGCGGCGAACACCGCCGAGGCCGTCACCGCGCTCGCGTCGGGAGGCGGCGGGACGCGTTCTCCTCGCTGGTCGACCCACACCTCCACGGGGTCACCGACCTTCGCCCCGGAGGGAACCTGCACGCGAGAGCTGTGCTCGTGCAGGCCCGTCCGCCACTCGGCGACGGCTGTGGAGCTGACCGCGTCCTGGCTGTAGACCTCGGAGACGGGAATGCTCAGGGAGGGCGGGCTGGTGACGACCGCCGTCACGGGCCGACTGGCACCGGCCGCCTGCCGCGCGCGCTCGGAGAGGTCCCGGTGCATGGATTCGCCGAACATCCCGGACACCGGAACCGCGATCATCGCGACCATCAGCAGCATTAACGTGAGCCCGGCGGCGAGCCGGTCGATCGGTCTGCGCAGCGGGTTCCGTCCGATGCTCAGCGCGTTGACCAGCCATGCCGCGTGCGCTTTGAGCGCCGCCCCCATGAGCGAACCTCCCGTGGAATTGCTTGGGCGCGGGCACCGGCGGTGATGTGGCGGTTGCCCTGCGCGGTGACTACCCACGAGGAGTATGCCCGGAGAGACCTCGATCGTTATCCCACCGTGACCAGTCATACACTTTTGATGTGAGGAATGTCCGCGATTAACCCTGAGTGTCACTCGGCGGCACGACAACCCTTTCCAGTGAGCGAGCTGAACTGCTCCAGACACTCAACGGCGCCGGTGCCACCACCGTCGAACACCGCGATCCGCCTCGGCGGGGTTCGTGACGATCTCCTGGAGCCACTCGTGCCAGCCCGCGGCGTGATCGGCCGCCGATGTCCGCAGCACACGGCTGATCCGCCGGTGATCCGCCCGCCGGTGACGGCGCACCCAGCGCTCCAGCTCCCGGTCGTAGGCCGTGCGCGCGTCGGCGCTCGCCGTGTCCGACCAGGCCAGCACGAACGCGAGCGCGACCGCGCGGTCCCCGCGCCACTCCTCCGCCTGACCGTCGTTCCACACCGCGGGCAACTCGCGCATCATCAGCCGCTGCAGGACCTGCCCCGCCGATCCGATGGCGCGCGCCGCCGAACGGGGTTCGGCCGCCAGCAGCGCAGTCAGGGCCTCCGGCATCCTCGCGCGCAGCACGCGCTCGGACACGTCCTCCACCGAGCCGACCTCACCACCCCGGCAGAACGAGGCCAGCCAGGAGCGGAACCGGCCGTCCTGCGACCAGAGCTCGCGCTGGTCAGGGCCGAGGTGATGGCTCAGCATGCGCAGCACGTCGAGGTGGCGGGCGGTCACCTTGGCCTTGCTCAACGCCGCGAACGCCCGTTGCGCGACCGGCTCGGAGACGGCGGTCGCGGGCAGTGCGCCGATCAACCGGTTCAGTTCGTCCACAGTGGGCGGTGCAGCGCCGAACAGCGCGGCCAGCACGGCTTCCGGAGTGTCGGGGAGATCGGGTGCGCGCAGCCGCTCGACGAACTTCTCGACGGTCTCGCGGCGGACGTCGCCGTTGGCGCGCACCGCCGCCGAGATGATCGCGGCGTCCAGCGGCTCGAACGGGTCGGTGGCGATGTGCCGGAGCAACGGCCACCAGTGCTCGGTCACCGCGGTGAGCACGACCTCGGAGTGCTTGAGCCGCTCGTTGAGCGTGTCCCGCAGCAGCGCGACGAGCTCGTCCGCGCACGGCCACAGCGCCGGATCCAGCGCCGAACCGGGGTTCGACGCCCACCAGTCCACGAACCGCTCGGCGGCGAAGCGGCGCGACGGTAAGTCCACGCCGAACCTGGTCGCGGTGCGCAGCAGCGGGTCCACACGATCCGGGGAGACCGCGGCCGCGGCCTCCGCGAGCAGCGTCCGGGCCTCCTCCACCTCGTCCGCGCCCCACGGGTGCGGGGTCAGCGGAGCCAGGTCGGCATCCGCGCCGCCCTCCACGACCTCGGCCACCTCGCAGCGCAGCAAGGCGACCCGGGCGCGGCCGGCGTGCTCGGCGGCCAGGTCGGTGAGCACCTCGCGCGGCGGGCCGGCGGCCAGCACCGCCGACAGCACCGGCCCGCGCACATCGGCGGGCGCCGAGCGCAGCCAGGTCGCGACCAGCCCGCAGTCGCCGGTCTCCAGCGACTCGCCGAGGACGATGACGCCCGCGGCCAACCTGTCCGCGGGGCTCGCGTGCGGCTCACCGCGGGCCCCGGCGAACTCGTCGGCCAGCTCGACGACGTCGACGCCCTCCACCGAGTCCGGCGTCAGGACGCGCGGCACCCACCGCCTGCCCGCAGGCTCGGCGAGAGGCGGCTCACCAGTGCTGGGCGGTTCCGGCGAATGCTCGGCCGGAATTCCTCCGCTCATCGCAAGCTCCCCCATTCGTTGTCGATCAACACCGAGGGCACCCGGAAAGGTTATCCGCGTGAGGCGACACCACGTGAGTGAATGGGTACCTCGGACCAACCGATGGGAGAACCATGATCATTGACGCCTTGGACCAGACCTGGCAGGTGTGGGCCCGGCTCGGCGCGGAGCTGGGCGAGGACGACTGGGTTCGTCCGACGAGGCTGCCGAGCTGGACGGTCAAGGATGTCTACACCCACGTCAGCCCGTTCCCGTCGGCCACCCTGGCCGGCATCGAGGCTCCCTCCCCCGACGCCCCCGTCAGCCACGACGACGCCGCCGACCTGCTGTCGTTCATGCAACGGCCGGGAGGCATCGCCGAGGAGACCGCGGAGCTGCTCAAGGAATCGGCCGCAGCGCGGTCGCGGACGACGTCCGCCGACGAGCTGGTCGAGCAGTTCGCGGCAGTGGCTCCCCGGACCATCGAGCGGCTGCGCGACACCGACCTGGAGCGCACCGTGCACTACGGCGGCTTCGCGGTCGTGCCCGCGCGCGAGGCGCTGCGGATCTTCGTGATGGAAGGCGTCGTGCACTACGCCGACATCGCCGCCGCGGTGGGGCGCGACCTGCCGGGTCCGATGGCCGGAGAAGCGCTGAAGGTGACGGTCCGGCTGCTGGCCGAGACCGCCGACCCGATCGCCTTCATCGATGCGGCGACCGGGCGAAGCGACGCGCCGGTGCTGCCCGTGATGCGCTGAGTCAGCCGATCACGGGGGTGAGCGCCGCGTCCACCGCGATCGCCACGAACACCAGGGTCAGGTACGAGTTCGACAGGTGGAACAGCGCCATCGGGTTCAGCGCCAGGCCCTTGCGGGCGTTGTTGTGCAGGCGCTGCGCGACCACCAGGAAGATCACGCCCGACACACCGGCCAGCGCGATGTAGACCCAGCTGGTGACCGGGAACAGCAGCAGCGTGCAGCCGACCGTGGCCCAGCTGTAGGCGAGGATGCGCGCCGAGACCTGCTTGGTGGTGGCGACCACGGGCAGCATCGGCACGCCCGCGCGGGCGTAGTCGTCCTTGTACTTCATCGCCAGCGACCAGAAGTGCGGCGGCGTCCACAGGAACACCACGCCGAACATCACGATCGCAGGCCACTCGACCTTGCCGGTCACGGCTGCCCAGCCGACCACGACGGGCATGCAGCCCGCCGCACCGCCCCACACGATGTTCTGCGAGGTGCGGCGCTTGAGCACCAGCGTGTAGACGAAGACGTAGAACAGGATCGCCGCCGTCGACAGCGAGGCCGCCAGCAGGTTCGCACCGAACCACAGCACCAGGAACGAGGCGATGCCCAGCACGATGCCGAAGATCAGCGCGCTGCGGCGCGGCACCTCGTAGCGCACCAGCGGGCGCTTCTTGGTGCGGTCCATGACGGCGTCGATGTCGGAGTCCGCGACGCAGTTGAGCGCGTTGGCGCTGCCTGCGGACATGGCGCCACCGAGCAGGGTGACGACCACCAGCCACACCGACGGGATTCCTCGCTCGGCGAGGAACATCGCGGGAATGGTGGTGACCAGCAGCAGCTCGATCACGCGCGGCTTGGTCAGCGCGAAGTAGGCGCCGATCACCGTGCGGCGGCGCACCGGCTCCTCCGGAACGGGCTGCGCGGACTGGCTCGGGGACTCGGGGATGGCTGTCATGAGGCGGTCGTTTCCTCCGCGTTCTGCGGCTGCACGATCGGCTTGCCCGCCATCCGCAGCTCGTGCCAGTGCACGACCTTGCGCTCGGCGAAGAACGCGCCGAACGGAATGGTCCCGGCCAGCAGCACCAGCAGCATCCGGCCCATCGGAACCCGCAGCTGCGTCGTGGCCACGACCGCGACCAGCAGGTAGACCATGTAGAGCCAGCCGTGCGCGATGCCGATCGTGGTGACCCACGTCGTGCCGGTTTCCTGCGTCGCCGAACCTTCCGGCCACAAGCCGAGGAAGTGGCCGTACTTGAGCACCATGGCGGCGCACAACAGGATCAGGAGTACGGCAGTGACGTACGCCATGATCCGGTAGAAGATCAGCACACCAGGCTTCACGCCAATCCCTCAATCCCGCGTCGTGCCCAACACCGGGCACCTAGCAACACCGGTGTCAATAGACCGTACGACACGCGCAAGACGCGCCCGCCCGCGACCTCGACCTAGAGTGGCGAGCCACACTCCGTCCACGAGAACCGCAGGTTTCGCGGCCGGATCAGGAGAGGCGGAAGGCCTTCGCGATGAGGTCGAACGAACGCAGCTTCGTCTCCGCGTCCGCGAGGTTGGCGGTGAGCATGAGCTCGTCCGCGCCGGTGCGCTCGCGCAGCTCTTCCAGGCCCGCTCGGACCGCGTCCGGGGTGCCGTGCACGGCGTCGGCCAACCAGTGGTCGACGAACGCCCGGTCCAGATCGGTGTAGGGGTAGTCGCGCGCCTGCTGCCGGGTGGGCTGCTTGCCGGGGACGCCCTGGCGCAGCTTGAGCATGCTCAGCGCGATCGGCCGTACGACGTCCAGCGCCTCCTCCTCGGTGTCGGCCGCGACGGCCTGCACGCCGATCATCGAGTACGGCTCGTCGAGGACTTCGGAGGGCTGGAAGGACTCGCGGTAGAGCTCCAGCGCGGGCAGCGTGTTCTGCGCGGAGAAGTGGTGGGCGAAGGCGAACGGCAGGCCCAGCGCCCCGGCCAGCTGCGCGCTGAAGCCGCTGGAGCCCAGCAGCCACACCGGCGGCAGCGGTCCGCGCGGGACGGACTGCACCTCGGCGTAGGGGTGGTCCAGCGGGAAGTCGTCGTCGAGGAACGCGATCAGCTCGCCGAGCTGCTGCGGGAAGTCCTCCGCCGACAGCGGACCTTCCGTCCGCCGCAGCGCCCGCGCCGTGGCCTGGTCGGTCCCGGGTGCCCGGCCGACGCCGAGGTCGATGCGGCCGGGGTGCAGCGCCTGCAGGGTGCCGAACTGCTCGGCGATCACCAGCGGCGCGTGGTTGGGCAGCATCACGCCGCCCGAGCCCAGCCGCAGCGTCCGCGTGTGCGCGGCCAGGTGCGCGATCACCACCGCGGGAGAGGAACTGGCGATCCCGGGCATCCCGTGGTGCTCGGCCACCCACATCCGGTGGTAGCCGAGCGCCTCGACCCGCTCGGCCAGTTCGGTGGTCGCCGCCAGGGCGTCGGAGGGCGAGTCCTGCACTCCCACCGTCGCCAGGTCCAGCACGGACAGCGGCACCGCGGCCTCTCCTCGCACGGGACCCCGGACCTGCTCTCCACTCACGCGCGCGTTCATCTCGCCGTACAACCGCCACGCCCGCGGTCTTGTTCCCGCGCCGTGATCAGGGTCTTTCCCCTCTCGCGCGAGATTCGACCCGGAACTTCCGGTACTCGGACTTCGCGGTAAATGGGAATCCCCGCAGTCGGGGCCACGGGTCAGCGGGTGAGGGCGTAGTCGCGGGTGGGGGCCTTGCGACGCGCGACGATGGAATCGCGGATCTCGCCCGCGCGGACCGCCCCGTTGGACAGCAGCGAGGACGTGATGCCGTGGGTGTGCTCGGTGCCGCCTTGGAGGTAGAGCCCTCCGGGGACGTCCCCGGAAGTCCGCACCCGGTAGTCGCGCTCGACCTGCAACGAACCGTGCTCGTCCCACTCGCAGTGGCGGGCCAGCTCGCCGAGCAGCGTGTACGGGTCGCGCGGGCTGCAGCCGGTCGCGTAGACGAGCAGGTCCGCGTCCAGGACGTGGCGCTCGCCGCTCGGCTGGAACTCGACGGTGACCTCCGCTCCTTCCGGAAGCGCACCGACGTCGACCAGCCGACTGGCGTTGAAGATCCGCAGGCGCTCCGCACCCCGCACCTTCTCCTGGTAGGAGCGGGCGTAGAGCTCCTCGATCAGCTCCAGGTCGACCACCGAGTAGTTGGTGTTGCGGTGGTAGTCCATGAGCTTGGCGCGGACCTCCGGCGAGGAGGAGTAGAAGTCGTCCACGGCCTGCGGGTCGAAGATCCGGTTGGCGAAGGGGCTGTCGTCGGCCGGGCTGTAGCCGTAGCGGCCGAACACCGCGCACACCTCGGCACCGGTGAAGGTGCGGTGCAGGTAGTCGGTGACCTCGGCGGCGGACTGTCCCGCGCCGATCACCACGCAGCGCTTGGGCTCCTCGGTGAGCTCCGGAACGCGGTGCATCAGGTCCAGGTTGTGCCAGATGCGCTCGCCCAGCTCGGCGCCCTCCGGCAGCGAGGCTTCCAGCCCTACGGCCATGACGACGTTGTGCGCCTTGTGCACGGCGAGCTGCCCGCCGTGCCGGACGACGACCTCGAAGTGGTCCTCGACCGGGTAGACCTCCACGACCTCGGAGTCGTAGCGCACGACGCCGTCGAGCCGGCTCGCGGCCCACTCCAGGTAGTCGTGGTACTCGACCCTGGTGGGGAACAACGTCTTGTGGTTGATGAAGTCGGCTAACCGCTTCTTGCCGTGCAGGTAGGACAGGAACGAGAAGTCGCTGGCCGGGTTGCGCATGGTGACCAGGTCCTTGAGGTAGGACACCTGCATCGTGGTGCCCTCGATCAGCATGCCCCGGTGCCACCCGAAGGACGCCTGGCGTTCGAAGAACAGCGTGTTGACGGGGTCGTCCGCGGTCCGGTTGTGCTCCTCCAGCGCGATCGCGAGCGCCAGGTTGGACGGCCCGAAGCCGATGCCCAGCACGTCGTGGACTTCCTCTTGGTTCAGCGCCGCAGACACGTCGTCCCCTCGGTTCGCCGGAGCCCGACTCGCGGGCGGGTGAATGTACCGGCGAAACCGCGGGTTTGGCCGGTTCTCGCCGCGTCGGTCAGTCCCGATCGTGGTTGTGCTTGTCGTGGTACTCGGTCTCGGCCATGCCGTGCTTCCAGTAGCCGATGGCGAGCACGGACTGGGCGTCCATGCCCCGCTCATCGCGCAGGTGCCGCCGGATGCCGCGCACCACGCCGGACTCCCCCGCCACCCAGGCGGAGACGTCGACGTCGGCGGGCACGTCCAGCTCCTGCACGGCGTTGATCAGTTGACGCGAGAGGCCGGCCGAGCGGCCTCCGCGGTGCAGCCAGGTCCACCGCAGGTCCGGCGGGCACTGCACGTGCTGCCGGTCGGCGGCGGTGTCGACCTCCAGGAGCACGTGGCCACGCGCGGTCGGGGGCAGCGATTCGACGATGCCGGAGATCGCGGGCAGCGCGGTCTCGTCGCCGACCAGCAGGTACCAGTCCGCCGCGCGGCAGATCTTTCCGCCGGGCCCCATCACGCCGAGGCGGTCGCCGGGCCTGGCGTTGCGGGCCCAGTTGGAGGCCACCCCGTGCTCGCCGTGCATCACGAAGTCGATGTCGAGCTCGCCGCTCGACTCGTCGTAGCGGCGAACGGTGTAGGTGCGCATGGTCGGCTGCACTTCCGGCTCCGGCCAGCTGTACCGGCCGGTCTCGGAGTCCAGCTGCGGGAGGACCGGCCGGTCCTGACCCTGGCGCGGCACGAAGACCTTGATGTTGGGCCCGGTGTGCTGGTCGAGGAAGCCTGCCAGCTCCTCGCCTCCGAGGGTGACCCGACGCATCGACGGGCTCAGCTCAGCGGTGCGCAGCACCTCGAGGTCGCGTGCCGGGGGCCGGTTGCGCCGAAGTCGATCCGCGGTTCCCATCGACCAAGCGTTCCTTTCCGTTCCACCAACGATCGTTTAGTTAAGGCTAGCCTAACCATAGATCGGAGGATTGTCTTCCCCCTGGTGGCTCAGATCTCTCAGCGACCGGCCGCGACGGGTTCCCGTTGCAGCACTACGGATTCCGTGACCCGCAACGCCAGGAGAGCACCGATGATCGCGAATCCGGCGGAGGTCACCATCGCCAGGTGATATGAGCCCAGCCCCGGACCGGCAGCAGCCAGAACGCTGGCCGTGATGGCCACGCCGAGCGCCGAGGCCACCTGCCGCTGCACGTTGAACAGCGTCGACGCACCGCCCGTCGCGGCTTGGTCGATGGTCATGAATGCGACGACCTGCAGTTCGGCTGTCGCGGCGCCGACGAAGAAGCCCGAGGCCAGCTGGACGAACGCCGCCATCCAGACGTCGTGCGGTCCGATCGCGTTCATCAGCGCGAACGACAGCGACGCCCCGGCCATCGCCACCGCGATCAGCAGCCGCGGCCCGAACCGCCGGTGCGCCCAGCCGACCAGCTGCGAGGCGATCATCAGACCGACCGCCTTCGGCAAGGTCACCAGGCCCGTCTCCCACGCCGACGCACCGAGTTCCACCTGGTACATCAGCGTGAAGCCGTAGAGCGTGCCGAGGAAGCCCACCAGGCACGTGAACAGGATCAAGCTCGCCCGGCGAAAATGGTTGTCGGCGAACAACCTCAAGTCCAGCATCGGGTGCTCGGTGCGCAGCTGAGCCCGCACCAGCACGGCCAGCAGCGCGATCCCGGCGGCACCCGCGAACCAGTTCAGCGCTGCCGGGGCACCGGTGGCGACGCCCTCCAGCGCGAAGACCACCAGGCCGAGACCTGGTGCGGCCAGCGCGAATCCGCGCAGGTCGAAGCGCTTTCCCGGAGCCTCCACGTGTTCCTGCAGCAGCAGCGCGCCGAACACCAGCGCCGCAACGCCGACGGGCAGGTTGACGAAGAATCCCCAACGCCAGGTGAGGTGCTCGACGAAGAACCCGCCCAGCACCGGCCCGAGCGCGGGCGCGACCGCAGTGGGCAGCAGGAGCACGCGCGAGAGCCGAATCCGCTCGGCCGGCGGGTAAGCGCGGAACAGCAACGTCAACGCGACGGGGCTCATCACCCCGCCACCGGCGCCCTGCAGGACGCGCGCCAGGGTCAGCTGGAGCAGATCGCCCGACACCCCGCACAGCGCGGAGGCGAGCACGAAAACGCCGAAGGCGGCGAGGAAGACCCGCTTCGTGCCATACCGGTCACCGAGCCAGCCCGACACCGGGATGCACACCGCGAGGCTGACCAGGTAGCCGACGTTGACCGAGGATGCCGAGCTCGCCGACACCGAGAAGTCCTCGACCAGCGCGGGAAGCGCCACATTGACGATGGTGGCGTCCATGCCGTTCATGAACATCGCGGCGACGTAGCAGACGCAGACCGCGACCTGCGGGTTCACCCGCCGCAGCGCACCCGGCATCAGCGTGCGGGCCGCATGTCGGTCCAGTGCACCTCGATGTGGTCGACGCAGGACTGCCGGTCGGTCGGGCCGTGCGCGATGGTCCACCCGGCGGGCACCTCGATCGTGGCCGGCCACAGCGAGAACTGGTCCTGATCGTTGATCAAGGCGTAGTACTGCGCGTCCGGATCCTCGAACGGGTTCGTCATCGTCTTGCTCCTCTTCTCCTCCACCGAACACCCGACGTCCCCGGTTCACCGCCCAGCAGGCGGTGAACCGGTTCGGCCTTCCGACTCGGTGAGCGCTCGCTGCACGACCGCTGCGATCTCGGCCAGGGGTTCTGGCTGGGTCATGTCCTTGTGCTCGCAGGCGATGTCGTGGTTGATCACGTCGCCGTCCACGTACTGCTGCCACATCTCGCTGGTCAGCGACTCCTTCGCCGGCTTGACGGTGGCGCTGAAGAACAGCACGTCACCCGCGAACGCGTCGTGCTCGGCGGAGTTCTCCAGGACCGCGCAGTTGGCGAAGTTGTCGATGATGGCGGTGATGCTGTGCTCCTCCAGGTTCGCCAGCGCGCTGCCCTCGGCGGAGAGGATCTTCAGCACGTCGTTCCTGGTCAGAGGCCCGTCATCGAGCTCGGAGAGGTCGTAGCCCGCCATGTAGAGCAGGGCCAGCAGCGCCTCTTCCTCGGTGGGCAGCGTGTCCCAGACGTCCTTGGGATAGGAGTCGAGCATGCACAAGAAGCGCACCTCCTCCCCCTCGGCCTGCAGCTGCGTGCCCATCTCGTGGGCGACCACGCCGCCGAAGGACCAGCCGAGGAAGTGGTACGGCCCGTGCGGCTGCACCTCCCGGATGTGCTCCAGGTACTCGGCCGCCATCTCGGCGAGGCTGCCCGCCACCGGCGCCGGTTCCGCCAGGCCGCGGGTCTGGATGCCGTAGATCGGGCGCTCGTCGTCGATGAGCTTGAGCAGCCCCGAGAACGGCCACGCCAGCCCTGCCGCCGGGTGCACGCAGAACAGCGGCGGTCGGGCCCCGGTGGTGCGCAGCGGGAGCAGGATCTCCAGCGCGTCCCGGTCACCACCGGTGTGGAGGCGCTCGGCGAGCCCCGCCACGCTGGGCGCGGCGAACAGGCTGCCGACGTTGACCTTGATGCCCAGCGCGTCGCGAATCCGGCCGATGAGCTTGGCCGCGAGCAGCGAATGCCCGCCCAGGTCGAAGAACCCGTCGTGCACGCCGACTCTGGGCAGTCCCAGGACGTCGGCGAACAGCCCGCACAGGATCTCCTCGGTGGGGTTGCGGGGCATGTCGTTGCCGACGGCCTCGCCGAGATCGGGTGCGGGCAGCGCGCGCCGGTCGAGCTTCCCGTTGGGCAGCAACGGGAGCGCGTCGACGAGGACCACGGCCGCGGGGACCATGTAGTCGGGCAGTTCCTCGCCCACATGACGACGCAGCGCGGCGGCATCAGACCCGGCGTCGGAGTCGCCGACGACGTAGGCCACGAGCCGCTTGTCGCCCGGCGTGTCCTCCCGGACCACGGCGGCCACCTGCGCGACGTCCTCGTGCTTGGACAGCGCCGCTTCGACCTCCCCCAGCTCGATGCGGAAACCGCGAATCTTGACCTGGTCGTCGGCACGGCCGGCGAAGTCCAACGTCCCGTCCGCGCGCCAGCGCACCAGGTCACCGGTGCGGTACATCCTGCTTCCCCCGCCGCCGAAGGGGTCGGCGACGAACCGCTCGGCAGTCAGGCCCGCGCGGTTGAGGTAGCCGCGGGCGAGCCCGAGACCGGAGACGTAGAGCTCGCCGACGACTCCCGGCGGGCAAGGCTGGAGGCGCTCGTCGAGCACGTGCACGCGGGCGCCCGGGTCGGGCACGCCGATCGGCACGGAGCTCGACACCGCGTCGGGATCGCAGTCCCACAGCGTGGTGTTGACGGTGGCTTCGGTCGGCCCGTAGCAGTTGAGCATCGGACGGTCCCGTCCCCAGCGCTGCACCAGGTCGGAGGGAACCTTCTCCGCTCCGCACAGCAGCGTCGCGTTCTCCGGCAGCTGCACGTCGGCCGGGAACATGCCCATCATCGACGGGCCGATCGCCAGGTGGGTCACCTCGTGGTGCCGCGCGTACTCGGCCAGCGCTTCACCGGGAACCCGCAGTTCGGAGGGCACCACGACGAGGGTGCCGCCGCTGAGCAGACCCATGCAGATCTCCCAGAACGCCACGTCGAAGCTCGGCGAGGCGAACTGCAGCACCCTGCTGTCCGGGGTGATCCCGACCCGCTCGGTCTGGGTGGCCAGCAGCTTGCCGATGCCCCGGTGCGCGACGACGACGCCCTTGGGCGTGCCGGTGGAACCGGAGGTGTAGATGACGTAGGCGGCGTCATCGAGCTCCGGTTCCGGCAGCTGCGGGTCGCCTTCGGGGCGATCGCCGTGGTGCACCAGGGGCGCCGGGAGATCCACGTCCAGGTCATCGGTGAGCACCAGGCGCGGCTGCGCGTCGTCGACCATGTGCCGCAGGCGTTCCGGCGGGTACTCCGGGTCCAGCGCGAGGTAGGCGGCGCCCGCGTGCATCGCCGCGAGCAGACCGATGATCAGCTCCGCCGAGCGCGGCAGCATCACGCCGACGATGTCCCCGGGCCGAACACCCCGCTCCACCAGCAGCTTCGCCTGCTCGGCAACTCGCTCGCGCAGGTGGCGGTAGGTGATCTCGGTGCCATCGAAGACGAGCGCCGGCTTGTCCGGTGCCGCCTGGGCCCGCTCGGCGAGGATCTGCGGGAAGGTGCCCGCCGGGCCGACGTCACCGGTCGCGTCGCCCCAGGCCAGGACCTGCTTGCGGGTGCTGTCTCCGAGGATGTCCAGCCGCCCGATCGGCGTTCCCGGTGCCGCCACGGCGGATTCGAGCAGCATCACGAACCGGTCGACCAGCGATTCCACCGTGCGCTCGCTGAACAGGTCGGTGCTGTACTGCACGAGACCGCGGACGTCCCCGTCAGCGCTCTCGTGGAGGCTGAAGGCCAGGTCGAACTTCGCCGCCCCCGCCGGGATCGTGCCCGCAGAGGTCTCGACGCCGGGCATGTCGGCGCGCACCGACTCGCCCGCGCCCCAGTAGGCCAGCATGACCTGGAACAGCGGGTGCCTGGCCAGCGACCGGGCCGGGTTGAGCAGTTCCGCGAGCCGCTCGAACGGCAGCTCGGCGTTGTCGAAGGCGGCCAGGTCGGTGTGGCGGACCCGGTCGAGGAGTTCGGCGAAGGTCGGCTCACCCGAGGTGTCGGTGCGCAGCACCAGGCTGTTGACGAAGAAACCGACGAGGTCGTCGAGCCGGTCGTCGGCTCGACCGGCCACCGGTGAGCCGATCGGGACGTCGGTTCCCGCGCCCATCCTGGTCAGCAGCGCGGCGAGCGCGGCCTGCAGCACCATGAACGCGCTGGCCTGGTGCTCGGTGGCGAGCTCGCGGATCCGCTCGTGCAGCTCGGCGTCCAGGCCGAAACGCACGGACTCACCTCGGTGGCTCGACACCGCGGGCCGCGGGTAGTCGGTGGGCAGTTCGAGCTGGTCGGGAAGCCCTGCGAGCGCCTGCTTCCAGAAGTGCAGCTGCTGGGCCGCCAGACCGCCGGGGTCCTCCTCATCACCGAGCAGTGCGCGCTGCCACAGCGCGTAGTCCACGTACTGCACGGGCAGCGGTTCCCACTCCGGCGCACGCCCTTCCAGCCGCGCGGCGTAGGCGGTGGACAGGTCCCGCACCAGCGGGCGCACCGACCACTCGTCGCCCGCGACGTGGTGCAGCAGCACCAGCAGCGCGGTGCGCTCAGCGTCGCGGAACAGCTCGACGCGGATCGGCGGTTCCTGCGCCAGGTCGAATCCCCGCTGCGCCGCCTCGGTCAGCGACTTGTCCAGATCGGACACATCGGTGACCGCGAGCTCCGGCACGTGATCGCCGACCACCTGCCGCGGTTCGCCGAGGGTGTCCGGGAACGTGGTGCGCAGGCTCTCGTGCCGGGTGACGACGTCGCCGATCGCGGCGCGCAGCGCGGGCAGGTCGAGTTCGCCGGCCATCCGCAGCACCAGCGGCATGTTGTAGGTGGCGCTGGCGCCTTCGAGCCCGTTGAGGAACCACAGCCGCTGCTGCGCGAACGAGAGCGGGATCTCCTCCGGGCGTCGCGCAGGACGCAGCTCCGGCCTGCCACCGCGCGAGACCTGAAGGCGCTCGGCCAGTTCCGCGACGGTCGGGTGATCGAAGAGGGTTCGGATGCCCACCTCCGCACCGAGTTCGGCACGCACCCGGGCCAGCAGCCGGGTCGCCAGCAGCGAGTGGCCGCCGAGCTCGAAGAACCCGTCGTCGATGCCGACGTCCTCGGCCCCGAGCACGTCGCCGAACAAGCGGCACAGCGCGTGCTCGGTGTCGTTGCGCGCCTGCCGGCCGCGCCCGGCGACATCGGGCGCGGGCAGGGCCCTGGCGTCGAGCTTCCCGTTGGCGGTCAACGGGATCTCCTCGATGGCGACGAACGCGGCCGGGATCATGTAGGAGGGCAGCCGGTCGGCGAGATGCGCGCGCAGCTTTGCCGGATCGGCGTCGCCGACGGTGTAGCCGACCAGGCGCTCGTCGCCGGGGACGTCTTCGCGCAGCACGACCGCGGCCTGCCTGACCTGCGGGTGCACCGCCAGGTTCGCCTCGATCTCACCGAGTTCGATGCGGAAACCCCGCACCTTGACCTGCTGGTCGGCCCTGCCCATGAACTCGATGAGCCCGTCCGGCCGCCAGCGCCCCAGGTCACCGGAGCGGTACATCCGGGTGCCCGGTTCGCCGAACGGGTCGGCGACGAACCGCTGCGCGGTCAGCCCGCGCCGCCCGAGGTAGCCGCGGGCCACACCCTCACCGGCGACGTACATCTCACCGGTGACCCCGGGCGGGACCGGCTGCAGGAGCGAATCCAGCAGGTAGATCCGCAGATCCGGGATGCCGCGACCGATGACGCTGCCGTCGCGCCGCGCCACCAGATCGGCGTCGAGCTCCACGTACGACACGTGCACGGTGGTCTCGGTGATCCCGTACATGTTGATCAGCTTGGGCGGGTCCGGGTGCCTCCGGTACCAGTCGTCCAACCTGGACAGTTCCAGCGCCTCACCGCCGAAGACGACGTAGCGCAGCGCCAGTTCGGCCCCCGGCTTCTCCCGGTCCGCCTGGCTGAGCTGGTAGAAGGCCGAGGGCGTCTGGTTGAGCACGGTGACCTGCTCGCGTTCGAGCAGGGCCAGGAACTCCTCCGGCGAGCGGCTCACCTCGTGCGGCACCACCACGAGCCTGCCGCCGTGCAGCAGCGCTCCCCACAGCTCCCACACCGAGAAGTCGAAGGCGTAGGAGTGGAACAGCGTCCACACGTCCTCGCCGGTGAAACCGAACCACGGTTCGGTGGCCGAGAACAGCCGCACGACGTTCTGGTGCGGGATGGACACGCCCTTGGGCTGTCCGGTGGAACCCGAGGTGTAGATGACGTACGCGGCGTGCTCGCTGGTCAGCGGACCGCGCTCGCCGGGCTTGGGGTTGCGCTGGGAGTGCCGGACGATCTCGCCGATCGCCTTCTCGTCGTCCAGCAGGACCCTCGTGAGCCCTGCCGGCAGCCGGTCCGCGTGCTCCCGGTCGCTGATCAGCATGGCGGGCCGCGAGTCGCCGACGATGTAGGCGATGCGCTCGGCCGGATGCCCCGGATCCAGCGGGAGGTAGGCGGCCCCGGACTTGAGCACCGCCAGCAGCGACACGACGAGGTCCGCCGAGCGCGGCAGCGCCAGCGCCACCAGCTGCTCTGGTCCGACGCCGTGGTCGATGAGGTGGTGCGCGAGCTGGTTGGCGCGCGCGTCGAGCTCCGCGTAGGTCAGCGACTCGTCCTCGAAGGTCACCGCCACCGAGTCCGGCGTGCGCTGGGCCTGCTCCTCGAACAGCTGCGGCAGCGTGGCCGGCGACGGTTCCACGGCGCCGGGCACCGGAGCGTTCCACTCCTCCAGGACGAGGTGGCGCTCCTCGGGCGTGAGCAGGTCGATCCGGCCGACCGGCGCGTCGGCCTCGCTGCCGGCGAAGGAATCCAGGAACCGCAGGAAGCGCTCGCGGTGCGCGGTCAGCTCCTCGGCGGTGTAGCGGTCGGGGTTGGCGTCGAACTCGAACCGCAGCTCGTCGTCCTGGGTGTGGACCAGGACGCTGAGGTCGTCGACCGGCCCGGCCGCGACGTTGTGCACCGTCCCCCGCGCGCCGGCGAAGTCGAGGTCGTAGTCGAAGGACTTGATGTTGATCATCGGCCCGAACAGCGCCCGGTCCGACCCCAGCAGCATCAGGTCCCTGCGCAGCTGCTCGCTGCGGTAGCGCTGGTGCTTGCGCAGCTCCCGCACGGCCTTGGCCACCTGCGCGATCAGCTCGTCGCGGGTGGTCGACGACTCGACCTGCAGCCGCAGCGGCAGCACGTTGACGACCATGCCGGGCACGCGCAGCGCGACCGACCCCATCCTGCCCATCACCGGCAGCCCGAGCACGACGTCGTTCGCCCCGGTCATCCGGTGCAGGTAGGCGCCGAAGGCCGCGATCAGCGCGTCCGGCCAGATCGTGCGCGCCTCCTCGGCCGCGGCTCCCAGCTCCTCCAGGGAGGAGCTCGCGGCCGGCTGGCGGTGGAAGGTGTGCGCGGTCGGCCGCGAGCGCTCGGTCAGGGTGACGACGTCGGGATCGTCCTCGAAGCGCTGCCGCCAGTAGGCCGCGTCGCGTTCCGCTTTGGGCGAGTCGAGGTACTCGCGCTCGTCGGCGATCAGCTCATCCAGGCCGGCGAACGACGACTCCACCGGGTCCTCCCCGGTGACCAGCGCGCTGTAGAGCTCGGCAACCCGCCGGATGATGATCGAGAACCCGTAGCCGTCGATGGCCACATGATGGATGCGCTGGTACCACCACCAGCGCCGCTCCCCGAGCTTGCACAACGCGGCCGTCCACACCCTGCCGCCGTCCCGGTGCGACCGGGTCGGATCGACCGGAGCGACCAGGTCGGCCTGGATCCACTCCTCGGCGACGGCCACCGGGTCGTCCTCGCGGGAGAAGTCCAGGACCGGCAGCTCGACGGCGTCGAAGGCGTCGATGACCTGCTGCGGACCGTCACCGTCGTCGACGACGCGCATCCGCAGCGTCTCCGCCTCCGCGACCACCGCGCGCAAGGCCTCCGCGAACAGCTCCGGGTCTACCGCCGCGTCGATCTCCACGCGCTCGGCCGTGTTGAAGACCGGATTCGCCTGGTCGAGTTGTTGGGCGAACCAGATGCCCGCCTGCGCAGCGGACAGCGGAAACTGGTCAGCTCGCGACGGCATTGCTCTCCCCACGATCAACAAGATAAGTAAGGCTTACCTTAGTTCAGATGGGATCGGGAGTACAGCCGGACACCGGGCCGCCGGGCGTGGGGCTACTCACTCGGACGTGGGAACACCATCAGCGCGGAGTTCTTGCCCGGCAAGCCGACCTCCGCCGCCTGGGCGAAGCCCGCCTTGCCGAACGCACCCACCGAAGCTCCGTTGTGGACATTCGGCTCGGCGACGACGCTCCGGCACGCCGGGTCGGCCGCGAGAAGTCCCCGCGCGACGGCCCCGAGCAGGGCAGACCCCACGCCCTTGCCGATCGCGTCCGGCTCCCCGATCGCGATGTGCGCACCCAGGTCGTGCGGCGCGTGCGAGTAGCAGCGGGCCAGCTGGTCGCGCTGCACGCGGTAGAGCTCCAGGTAGCCGATGTCACGGCCGTCGCGCGCGACGATGCACGGCACCGAGTGCTCACCCGACAGCTGCGCGGAGATCTCGTCGAACCACTGCTTGAGCGGCCAGTCCTGCTCCCAGTTGACCGCGACGTGCTCGCGGTTCATCCAGCGGTGCACCAGCTCGACGTCCGGGCCGCCGTCCTCACCGGCGATCGCCACCGGCCGCAGCACCCAGCCGTCGCCGAGCTCCGGCAGCGGAACCCCGGGCACCTCGGCCGGCGGCTCGGTGCGCAGCGGGTTGCCGACTTCGAACGGAACCGGCTGGACCCGGGCCGCGCCGGTCTCGTCCCGGTAGCGCAGCTGCGACCCGTTGAGCGCCGCCAGGTCGGTCAGCGTCGGATCGTTCAGCCAGTGGTCGATCAGGTCCGCGGTCTGCGGGTGCTGCTCGGCGATCGCGCCGAGCCGCTTCGCCAGGTCGGCGAGCAGGTACTCCTCGTGCACCACGCCCCGCCTGCCCAGCAGGCCGACGACCACCAGCACACCCCTGCTGAGCAGCCGGGCGGTGAGCCCGGCGCGGTCCTTCCCGTCGAACTCGAGGATTCCGGGGAGCAGCCGCTCCTCGATGTGCCTGGTCAGCCAGCGCTGCGCCTCGGCGGCGTTGGACAATGAGCGGCCGACGGTCACCAGGTCGTCCGGCAACGGCAGCGGGTCGACCTCGCGACGCGGCAGCGCGTCGAGCAGCCAGTCGACCAGAGTCCCCGACTCCGGGGCGTTGATCGGCGCCTCCGCCCGCGAGCGCGCCCGCGCGTCAGCCGAGCAGGCCGCCGCCAGCAACGCCGGGTCCGCCGAGACCAGCGTCCGCCCGGACTCGTCGAGCACGCTGATCGAACCGAACCCGTGCGCTCCGGTCGGTGAGTCGTAGACGACATCGACGTGCAGCGACAAGGATGCGATGGTCAGCCGGAGCGGACCTTCGGCGACCGACGTGTGAGTCTCGGCCAGCCAACGCCGCAACAGCACCGAGGCCCGTTGGTGCTGTCGCCCGACCAGGTCGGCTCCGTTCGACACGCCGCGCTCCCCTCCGAGGACACCGATTTGTAAGCGGAGCCTAACCTAATCATCCTGCTGGTCGACAGGCCATCACCCGGAGATCGGGATCGATCGGTCCGACCGGACGAATCGACCATCCTCCGATGTCGTGCACTGTGGACAGATCCGTGTCAACATCCTCGGACGTGTCAGCAAGACAACACGATTGATCAACACCTGATCCGGTGACGACCGTTGTGTCTCACTGGGCGTTGCGTGAATATCCGCCCTACTCTCCGATTCATCGAATGGGCCTACCGTCCGGAGAGGAGATCACCCATGGATGACGCCGACGCAGTCGTACCGCTCCGGCCGGGTTTCGACATCCAGGTCCGCGGGTTCAGCCGCAACCAGGTCGTCGACCACATCGAGGTCCTGGAAGACCAGCTGCGCATGGTCACCATCGACCGGAACGAAGCGGTCCGGCTCAACAACGACCTCCGCAAGCTCTGCGACGACACCCGCCGGAGCCTCGACCAGACCGAACAGCGGCTCAAGAGCATCGAATCTTCCGACACCGGCCTCCCCGCGGCCTCGCAGCGAGTGCAGAACATGCTCGCCATCGCCGAGGACGAGGTCCAGACCCTGCGCGATCAGGCCAAACGGCAGGCCGAGATCATCCGCGGCACCGCGGAGACCGAGGCTCGCGCGCTGATCAGCGAGGCCGAGCAGGCCGCCTCCGAGCTCCGCGACCAGTGCAGCGAACTGGTCACCGACGTCGAGAACCGGCGCGCCAAGCTGCAGCGCGAGCACGAGCAGAAGATCAGCGAGCAGCGCAGCCGCGAGTACCGGCTGCGGCAGGAGATCCGCAACGAGTACAAGCGGGTCGTCTCCAACGCTCAGGAGGAATCCGACGCGCTGATCTCCGAGACCCGCAAGCAGTGCGGCCAGTGGGACGCCGAGTCCGAGCAGCTGCGGCTGGAAGCGCTGGAGGAGATCCGCGTCGAGCGGTACCGGCTGGAGGAGCTGCGAACCTCGGTGCTCTCCGCGATGGACGACGCCCGGCGGACGCTCGACGGGTCGACCGCGGCCCTGCGCGCCAAGATCGACCCGGCCGGGTCGGGCAACGCGGACACCGCCGAGGCCGACGGACCGGTGGAGCCCGAGGAGCACCGGTTGCAGGAGGTCACGCTGCCCGAGCAGCGCGACGACGTGCAGACCTACACGATTCCGATCGAGTCGCAGCACACGACCAACGGAGCGAAGGCTCCGAGCGCGCGGCACAACTGATCAGGGAGGCGGCTGGTGGAAATGCTGGTGCTGATGTTCGTGTGCGGTCTCGCGGTGGCCACGCTGGTGTTCTGGCCGCTGCTCAACCGCGCCAACCGCAAGGCGGCCGAATCGCAGCCCACTGCCCCGCACGGCAGGCACGCGCTGGGCGCCGCCTCGGCCCCTGCCGCCGAGTCCGAGGACGCCACCTCGAAGGACATCGCGCCGAAGGACGCCGAGACCGCCGGTGGCGAGGAGAAGACCGACAGCGAAGGCGACGGCGAGGCGACGCAACCGGTGAAGATCAAGGCGGTCGCACCGGCGCCTCGCGAGCCGGTGCCGATGGAGATGCCCGAGCTGCCGACCGACATCTTCGACACCCGCTTCCGAGCGAAGTTCAACCGCTCCAAGCGTCGCCTGGAGCGCATTCGCGCGGAGATCGAAAAGGCCAGCTGACAACGGTCGAACACCGGGTGCGGTGCGACTGTGGCAGGGGCGTTTTGCCGGTTGCTAGGTTCGGGAGCGAACCTAGCAACCTACGGCTGGAGCCTCCCAGGTGAAGAATCCGCCCCGGATCTACCTCGTCGCCACCACCGGCAACCCCAACTACGGCGACGAGCTGATCGCCGCGGCCTGGCTCAAGCACCTGGCGAAGGTGGCTCCCCACAGCGAGATCTGGCTGGACTCCCCCAACCCCGGCCCCAGCTCGGTGCTGCTCTCCCACCTGCACCCGAACGTCAAGTTCACCGACACGTTCTGGCGGCTGTGCTGGGAGGCCCCCGAGGACGAGCCGTGGGCTGTCGCGGCGTTCGCGCAGCACGCCATCCACAACCCGGGACTCGCTCCGCGCTGGGTCGCGGGCATCGAGCTGGCCGCCCAGATGGATCTGTTCCACGTGATCGGCGGCGGCTTCATCAACGGCATCTGGCCGCGCCACATCGGCCTGCTCGCGGCCACCGCTGCGGCGGCGCACCGGTCTGGCGGCCGGGCCGTGATGACCGGGCAGGGTCTCTCCCCGGTCGCCGAGGGCGCCGGGGCGTTGCTGCGCAGCCTGACCGAGCAGTTCGAGGTCGTCGACGTCCGGGACGAGCCGTCGGCGGCGGCGCTGGTGAACCCGACCGTCACCGGGGACGACATGTTCTTCGGAGTCGAGTCCGGACTGTTCCGCACCGATGATGACGACGTCCGCGAAGTCATGATCTGCATGCAGTCGGACCTGTTGGACGAGTCCGTGCCCGCCTTGGCCGGGTTCCTGCTGGACACGCTGCGCGAGTGGCGGGTCAAGCCGGAGCAGGTGGCGTTCGTGGAGGGGATACCGCGCGCCGACCGGGAGGTCTTCTCGCTGGTCGAGCACGACCTGCCGGGCGCCCGCTTCCACGCGTTCGACGAGATCCTGCGGGAGGGACTGCCGGCCAGGCCAGGTCAGCGCTGGCTGTCGACGAGGTTCCACCTGCACCTGCTGGCCGCGGCGGCGGGCGCGAGCGGCGTGGCGGTGTCGATCAACTCCGGGTACTACACCAACAAGCACCGGTCGTTGATCGAACGGGGTTCCGGCTGGGAGCTGAGCGAGGGGTTGCGGGTTCCGGCGAGTCCGTCGGGCGGCGGCTTCAGCACCGCCGCGCTGCGCGAGCTGCAGCAGCGCAAGGCGGCGCTGGCGAAGTCCATCTACGGCTGAGCCACCCGGGACCGCTCGATGCGCACGGTGTCGGCGAGCGCGTTGGCCTCCTCCGCGGTGCGGGCCTGGGGGATTTCGACCTCCGGCTCCGCCGCGGGCCAGATCTGGGGCGCCGCGACGCCGGGACGCAGTTCCGCGCCGCCGACGGCTTCCGGAGCGGTGCGACGGCGGTCAGCGATGTAGAACGGCGCGGCCGCCAGGATCGGGACCGACATGCCGATGAAAACGATCAGAAGAGAAGTGCTCACAGTCCCGGAACTCCATCCACGCTCGCGGAAGACCCGCTCGATGAAACACCCTGCTCAGACAGGGGCCTCGCCCAGCATGTCGCTGTGTGAGCCACTTCGTTAACAGCACGACTTTGTGTCGCGCCTCACAATCGAGATCACGCTTTCGGGTACTGCGAAACGAATGACGGCCCGCCATTCCCGGCGAGCCGTCATCGAGTTCCGCGATACGTGAAACCGTTGTCAGGCAAGGAATTTCGCGGTCGGCCAGGTTTCCTTGACCCACGCGCTGTTCCAGAAGAGCCACTCGTACTCGGTCGCCCGGCTGAACGCGGCGAACATCTGCTCCCGCGTCGCGGCGTCGGAGCGCGCCGCGACCTTGTCGGTGAGCTCGCGAGCGGCCAGCACGGCGTCGGCGAACTCGTCGTCGGCATAGGTCGTGATCCACGCCTTGTAGGGATGCCCCTCGATGTCCCCGGTCGCGTCGAGGATCTTGCTGCCGACGTACTGGTACACCCAGAAGCAGGGCAGGATCGCCGCGAGCAGCACCGGGTACGACTCGATGAGCGCACAGGAGCGCAAGTAGGACGTGTAGCCCAGGCACGTCGGAGAGGTGTCGACGCCGTCGATCTCCTCGTCGGTCAGGCCGAACTCCTCGACGTACCCGGCGTGCAGCCGGCGCTCCTCGACCAGCGCGCCTTGGGCCGCCCCGGCGAGGAACGCCGCGTCGGCGGGGTCATCGGCGCGGGTCGCCGCGGCCGACAACGCCTGGGCGAACCCGACCAGGTAGCGCGCGTCCTGGACGATGTAGAAGGCGAAGACGTCCCGTTCCAGGCCTCCGTCGGCGAGCGCCTTGTTGAACGGGTGGTCGACGATCGCCTGCTGCAGGTCGGCGGTGCGCTCCCACGCCTCGGCGCAGAACCCCCCGGCAGGCGGAGCGGGCAACGTGCTCATGGCAACTCCTCGTGACATCGAAATCTCGGGTGCGGTGGCGCGCAGAACTGCCCTCGGCCGGTCACCACCACCGGTGGAAGTGGTGGACGGGACCGTGCCCATGACCGACGTCCAGGCGTTCCGAGGCGCGCAGGGCTTCGGTCAGGTACTGCTTGGCCTCGCCGACCGCTTCCAGCCAGCCGGCCCGCTGCGGGCGCAGCGCGGCGATCGCGGCCGAGAGCGTGCACCCGGTGCCGTGATCGTTGGTGGTGTCGACGCGCTCGCTGCTGAGGAACTCCGCGAGGCCGTCTCCGTGCAGCAGGTCGACGCTGGACTCACCTCTGAGGTGCCCGCCCTTGAGCAGCACCTGCTTGGCGCCGAGCGCGGCCAGCCGCTCCGCCTGCGCGGGCATCTCGTCCGGGCTGCCGATCTCGGCCTCCCCGAGCAGGTCCGCGGCCTCCGGCAGGTTGGGCGTGATCAGGTCCACCCTCGGCAGCAGCTCGTCGCGCAGCGCGCCGACGGCCTCCGGCGCGAGCAGCCGGTCCCCGCTCTTGGCGACCATGACCGGGTCGAGCACCACGTGCTGCGGCGAGTAGCGCTCCAGCACAGCGGCGACGGCGCGGATCACCTCGGCGTTGGCCAGCATCCCGATCTTGACCGAGTCCACCCGGACGTCGTCGAACAAGGTCACCAGCTGGTCGGTGATGAAGTCCGGCGGCACCTCCTGCACTCGGCTCACCCCGGTCGTGGTCTGCGAGACCAGCGCGGTGATCACCGACATGCCGTAGGCGCCGTTGGCGGAGAAGGCCTTGAGATCGGCCTGGATTCCTGCGCCACCGCTGGGATCGGTCCCCGCGATGGTCAGCACGTTGGGAGCCATGACGTCCCTCCGCTAGTACGAGCTAGGTCAGGTTCGACGGGTGTGTTCTCAGCCCTGCCGGGCACCCCGCGTCACTGGCACCAACCTAACAACAACGGGCAAGCCCCCAGCCCGCGCGCTCCCTGGGCGTCGAGGCCGCGCTCGCCCGGCACGTCCAGATGGGTCATCCTGGCCTCGCGGCGTGCGAGGAGCCTCGATGATTGCGACGAATGCCGCCGCGGGTAGGCCGATAGGAGCCGCGTGCCACTCCTATGGAGCAGCGCGGCCGCGATCGATTTCACACCGTGAAAGCACCCACCGGAAGGCGAGGTAACCCTTCCTCGCGGACTAAAGTGGAGGACGATGGAAACCACGACCGATGCCCCAGGCTTCGCCCGCTCTCGCCGGCAGCGTCCCGCACAGGACCCGGCGCAGATCTGGGCGCCGCTAGCGGACCTGACCGAGGCTGCTGTCGCGGCCGGTTCGGGGACGGTGGCGATCACCCGCGGATTCGACCGCAACAGCCGTCAGCGCGCCAAGGCGCTGCGAGATCTGCTCTCCCAGCGCGACGTGCCCGCGATCGAGGTCACCCCTGCTCCGGGGAGTGATCGACTGCTGGCAGACGTGGCGGTCAGCGCGGTGGTCAACCTGATCGGCGCCGGCTCGTGGCAGCCCTACCGGCTGGCCGCGCAGCTGCGCGCTCCTGTGCTCACGCCCAAGCCCAGCACCGAGCCGGGCGAGGAGGTCAGCAGGGACGTCATCGCGCTGGCCGGTGAGGAGTCCGGCAAGCGGGACGTCGCGCTCTCGCACATCGCGGTGCGCGGCGACAACCCGGCCGAGGGCCGGCTGACCGTGACCTTCGACGAGACCGAGCAGGTCATCGACGGCGGTTGGCTCACGGCCACGGTGTCGGAGGGTCGGCTCAGCGTGCAGTTCGGCGGCCAAGACCTGGCCGAGCAGTCGGTGAGCTGCGGCCGGATCCGGATCGAGGCGTCCGATGCGCCGCACCGCCTGGTGCGCGACGAGCTGCCGATCGCCGATTTCGAGGGCGCTGTCGTGCTCTCCGCCGAGCCCGCAGGGCTGAAGGTGCGCCCGGTCTGACCGTTCTTGGGCCGGACGAGCGGTGCCGGCTAACAACGCTCGCGCAGGGGCGATTCCCGTAGTGGGGGTCGCCCCTGAGTCATGTCCGGGCGATCACGAACCCGGTTGTGATCACGCGCACGTCCCCACCGTTTCGACGAAGTGCCGTCACACCCGCCGGCTCGGCGCGTCCCCCCACCGGAAGCGCGCGCTGCGCGCCTCACCGCATCAAGCGGATCGGCACAGGGAGGCTGGGACTGTGGGGCCCCACCAGGAGTGGCACGTCAGTTGCCGCGACGTCGCCGGACGGCGACAAGACATGTCGGTGTTCGTCAACCACGGCCGGGTCGTGATCGTGTCGCCACCCGGCGAAACGGCGGTGCTCTCGCCGCTGGAGGTCGGTCGCCTGCGCGCGGCCTTGCGCGACGCGGTCGTCAGCGCGGCCGAGTAGAACCCGGGGTCGGCGCGGCGGGAGCGGGCTCCCCCTCCCCCGTCGCGCCGCTCACCCCTCGTCACCCCGGAGCGGCCGGGCTTGCCAGGCATGAGATCTGGATACTCGACAAAGAGGACTTGGCCGGGAGGGCGACTCACGGCACAATCTACTCTTGAGTAGGTTCCACGAACGAGGGGTGACGAGTGAGCGCATTGCGGCGATTGTCCAGTTTTCTCACGAACCATGCCGCACCGGCTCTGCACACCTTGTTCGTGCTGGTCAAACAAGGCGTCGTCCGCCCGATGCGGCCGGACAAGCTGGCGCGCATCGCGCTTGCCTACCGCCGGTGGGGCATCACCCTGCCGCTCGGCTTCGCCGTCGGGGCCGCGCGCCACCCCGATCGACCCGCCGTGATCGACGAGCGCGGCGCGCTCAGCTACGCCGAGCTCGCCAGCCGCACCACGCGCCTCGCCGGTGCGCTGCGCGATCGCGTGCCCGGCAAGACCCGCATCGGCGTGCTCACCCGCAACCACCACGGCCCCGTCGAGGTCATCGTCGCCGCGGCCAAGCTCGGCGTCGACGTGGTGCTGCTCAACGTCGGGCTCAGCACCCGCCAGCTCGCCGACGTCCTCGCCGAGCAGGACATCAGCGTGCTGGTCCTCGACGAGGAGTTCACCGGGCACCTCCCCGACCTGCCCGGCGACCTCGACGTGGTCCTCGGCTGGGTCGAAGGCCTCACCGAGCACGACACGCTCGACCACCTCATCGCCACCGGCGACGGCAAGCGCCTGGCCCGGCCGAAGCGGCACTCGCGGCTGATCGTGCTGACCTCGGGCACCACCGGCACGCCCAAGGGCGCGCGCCGGCCCGACCCGCCGAGCCTGAACCCCGCCGCCGCGGTGTTCTCCCGGATCCCGCTGCGCGCCGGTGAGCGCGTCCTGCTGAGCGCTCCCCTGTTCCACACCTGGGGGATCGCCGGGTTCCAGCTCTCCGCCGTCCTCGGCGCGACCCTGGTGCTCCGCCGCAAGTTCGACGCCGTCGACACGCTGCGGACCGTGCAGCGGCACCGGGTCGGCGCGATGTTCGGCGTGCCCGTCATGCTCCAGCGGATGCTCGAACTGCCCGCCGAGGAGCGCGCGAGCTTCGACACCTCGTCGCTGCGCATCGTGGCCGCCAGCGGCTCCGCCCTGCCCGGCGACCTGGCCACCACGTTCCAGCGCGCCTTCGGCCCGGTGCTGCACAACCTCTACGGCTCCACCGAGGTCTCCTGGGTCAGCATCGCCACGCCCGCCGACCTGCGCGCCGCACCGTCCTCGGCCGGCCGTCCGCCTCGCGGCACCGTCGTGCGCATCCTCGACGACAACGGCGAAGCCGTGCGCCGCGGCGACACCGGCCGCATCTTCGCGGGCAACGACATGCTGTTCGACGGCTACACCAACGGCAACAGCCGCGAGAGCCGCGACGGTCTGATGTCCACCGGCGACCTGGGCAGGTTCGACCACTCCGGACGGCTGTTCATCGCGGGCCGCGAGGACGACATGATCATCTCCGGCGGCGAGAACATCTACCCCAAGGAGACCGAGGACGTCATCGCCGGGCTCACCGGCGTCGCGGAGGCCGCGGTCATCGGGGTGGAGGACACCGACTTCGGCCAGCGCCTGGCCGCGTTCGTGGTGACCCGCGAGAAGGGCTCCCTGGACGCCGACCAGGTCCGCGACCACGTCCGCGGCCGGGTGTCGAAGTTCGCCATCCCCCGCGATGTGATCTTCCTCGACGAGCTCCCGCGCAACGCCACCGGCAAGGTCGTACCGGCCCAGCTGCGCACGCATCTCGACGGCTGATCCGCGTCGCCCCGTCCAACGATCACGACACTCTTCCCGCGATCACGCGGTCGCGGGAGTTAGGCTGCGTCGAGTGAATGACCGTCTAGTGTGGATCGACTGCGAAATGACCGGGCTGGAGCTCGGCAAGGACGCGTTGATCGAGATCGCCGCCCTGGTCACCGATGCCGACCTCAACATCCTCGACGAAGGCGTGGACATCGTCATCCACGCCGACGACGAGGCCCTCGCGGGCATGCCCGAGGTCGTGCGCGACATGCACGACCGCTCCGGGCTCACCGAGGAGGTCCGCGCGTCCACCGTGACCCTCGCCCAGGCCGAGCAGCAGGTCCTGGAATTCGTCCGGCAGTACGTTCCCGACGCGCGGTCCGCGCCGCTGGCGGGCAACTCCATCGCCACCGACCGCGGCTTCATCGCCCGCGACATGCCGGAGCTCGACGCGCACCTGCACTACCGGATGGTCGACGTCTCCTCCGTCAAGGAGCTCTGCCGCCGCTGGTACCCGCGGATCTACTACGCGCAGCCCGAGAAGGGCCTCGCCCACCGCGCGCTGGCCGATATCCGCGAGTCCATCCGCGAGCTGGCCTACTACCGGCGCACGGCGTTCGTCCCGCACCCCGGGCCGAGCAGCGAGCAGGCCCAGTCGGTCGCGGCCGAACTGCTCAGCGACTCCGAGGGCGTCGGCGGGACCACCAAGGCCCGCGAGCAGTCCTGAGACTGCCGCTGAGCTGCTCGGACACCGAAACCGGAGCCGGTGACGATCCCGTGGTGAGCACACGTTAAGATGGTTTTCGTTGCTCCGGAGAGGCCCGAGAGGGTCGGTCCGAGCCGCCGAGGTGGGTGTAGCTCAGTCGGTAGAGCACTGGGTTGTGGTCCCAGGGGTCGCGGGTTCGAATCCCGTCACTCACCCTTCGAAGAAGGCCCGTTCCGGATGGAACGGGCCTTCTTTCTGCTTCCACCACCGCTTTCGATCCTGCGGTGAGCGAAAGCGGCTGCGCCGCTGGGGAGGCGCAGCCGCTGACGTTCGGCCTACTTGTTGCCCTTCTGCCACTCGCCCCAGGGGATCTGCCAATCCCCGAAGCCGTCCCAGGAGCGGAGGTTCGGGCCGTTGGCGTTGGTGATCTCGACCACGTCGCCCTTCTTGAGCAGGTTGAAGACCCACTGGGCGTTCTCGTTGCTCATGTTGATGCAACCGTGGCTGACGTTGCGGCGGCCCTGGTCGGACACCGACCACGGGGCCGCGTGCAGGAACTCACCGCCGTTGGAGATGCGGACCGCCCACTCGACCTCGGTCTGGTAGCCACCGGCCTCCAGCGGCAGCCCGTAGGTCGTCGAGTCCATCATCTTCTTGCGGTGGTGCTCGGTGACCACGTGCACGCCGTTGTTCGAGGGGAACTCCGGCTTGCCCAGCGACACCGGCATCGTGCGGAGGACCTGGCCGTTCTTCTCCACGCTCATCTGGTGCGACGCGCCGTCGGCCTTGAGCACCACGCGGTCGCCGATGTTGATGGTCGCCCTGCGGTCCTCCTCACCCCACAGCCCTTCGCCGAACTGCCGGCCGTAGGCGTCCACCTCGATCGAGATCTTGGTGCCCTGCTGCCAGTAGTCCTTGGGCCGCCAGTGCACCTCGCGGCTGTTGAACCAGTAGAACGCGCCCTCCACGGCCGGTTCGGTGGCGACCTTGATCGCTTCCTCGGCCTTCGCCTTGTCCGGAGCCGGTGCGTTCTTGCTGAACCGGAACACCAGCGGCTGCCCGACACCCACGGTGTCGCCGTCGAGCGGGATCATCGAGACGTAGGTCTGCGCGTTCGGCGCGACCGTGGTGAAGGTCGACTGCTGGGTGATGGGCGGACCGCTCTCGCCCTGAGCCGTCACCGCCAACGTGTAGGTCTTGCCGTAACCGGCCTTCTCCGTCGACGTCCAGGCGGCGCCGTCCGGGGACACCTGACCCGCCACCGGCGTGCCCTCGGAGTTGGTCAGCGTGGCGTTGACGATCCGCCCGCCGCGGACGCTCGCGCTCAACGGGTCCGCGGGGGAGATGTCCTTGGCACCGTTGGGCGGTGTGAACCGCACCACCGGAGCCGGCGGCCCCTCATCCTGCCCGGACTCCGCACCTCCGCCGCTGCACCCGGCGACCAGCAGACCCACCAGCCCGACGACCAGCAGACCGCTCCACCGGCCAACCCGCGTGGGAACCCCGACCGGGTTATGCCTTTCACTCATTGGCAACTATCCGTCCCGTCACAAACCGCACCTGCGCCTGATGACCAGTGTGCCGCAATCACCCGACCGTGCGTGAGGCGACCGGGTCCACACTCAGAGTCATATCCCCTGCCCTCCCGCACCTGCGGTGGACGCGCAGCGGAGGCCCGCGGTTGCCCTCCGCCGAGGAGGTGACCCCCCGTCGGGAGCGTCAACAACCCGTGCTAACGTTTTCGACGTCGCCAGGGGGACCGGACGGAAACCCTGGAGGACACCAGCGCCAATAGCTCAACTGGCAGAGCAGCTGACTCTTAATCAGCGGGTTCGGGGTTCGAGTCCCTGTTGGCGCACAGCGAATGAAAGGCCCGCCACTCGGCGGGCCTTTTTCGTTTCTCAATTCCATCGAAAACATGACCCAGAGCACTCCCCCTGGGGCTCCTGCGCAGCCCGTTCCGGGCGCGTGCTAATCTTTTTCGCGTTGCCGGAGAGATCCGGTGGACGTGCCGGCGCCAATAGCTCAACTGGCAGAGCAGCTGACTCTTAATCAGCGGGTTCGGGGTTCGAGTCCCTGTTGGCGCACTCTTCTTTCCGCGCATTCCTCGACGCATTTCCGAGGCCTTCGCGCGATCCCGATCCGGATGAAAGCGGCAGGACAGCGCCCGGCGGGACTCTGGCGTGGTCAACCAGGACCACTCCGGAGGAATCATGAAGATCCGGTTCTTGATCGCGTCCGCAGGGGCCTGCGCCCTGGCGGCGAGCGGAGTCGCCACGACCCAGGCCGCCGCCGACCAGCTCGAATGGGTGTGCGCGGTGACCGATCGCGAGCAGTCGCTGCTGCTCCCCGGCACCGCGGTGGACCAGCTCGTGGCCGGCACGCCCTCCTACCGCGGCCCGTGCGCCGAGTACGGCGAGACCGCACCGCTCGGCGACGGTCAGATCACGGCCTACACCCAGTTCGTCGGTTCGCGGCCGGTTTCCGTCGGCGTGCGGATGACGGATGCGAGCTTCAGCGGACTGCCGCACGACCCGCCCACCGACGGCACGCTGTGCTTCGACAAGAACGGCGACGGAAGCACCGACCCGATGGAGGAGTGTTCCGGCGGCTACGGGAAGAAGCTCGAACTCGGTGAGCACGCCCAGCAGCAACCGGATTTCCCGTTCACCTACGTCCTCAACAACTGGAACCCGCACGGCCACATCCCTCTCGGGGTGTACGACAAGCCGCACTACGACGTGCACTTCTACCTCAACGACAACGCCGAGCGTCTGGCGATCCGCACCGGCCCGTGCCCGCAACTGGTGCACTGCGACGACTACGAGCTGGGCAAGCGGCTGCCCGATTCCCGCTACGTGCCCACCGATTTCAGCGACGCCGATGCGATCGAGCCGGCGATGGGCAACCACCTGGTCGACCCGACGGCACCGGAGTTCAACGGGCAGCCCTTCCGGCACACGTGGATCTACGGGACCTGGAACCGCGAGGTGACCTACTACGAACCGATGATCACCGCGGAGTGGCTCGAAGGATTGCGCACCGGTGCCGTCCAGGACGGATGCCACGAGTACAAGCTCCCCGCCGCGTGGCGGGAAACCGGCTGGTACCCCTCCACCTACTGCACGCGCCACAGCGAGACCCGCCACGAGGTCTCCGTCTCCCTGGAGGACTTTGCGCACCGCGAAGCGTCCTGACGGTCCACTTCGGACATGAACACGCGTGGTCACCACCGCTCGGCCGAAGTCTGCTCGCAAGGCGGTATCTGCGGGAGCACCCGGCACGAACAATCGGTCCGGCGGAGTCCCCCGACGGCGGAGGCGCATGTTCGAGCAGGTGATGACCGGCGCAGTCGTGCTCGCGACAGCTGCGGCGACGGCCCGGATCTGCATCGGGCGCCGCGACCGGCGGCTCCCCGCCCACGTCGACCTCGCTCACCTGCTCATGGGCGTGGGCATGGTCGTGATGCACTGGGCGTCGTCACCGGTGCTGGCCGTGCCCTTCGTGGTGTTCGGGTGCGGCCTGGGCCTGCGCGCGGCGAAGCTGCGCACCGGCTCCCACCTGCACCACGCGATCGGATCCCTGGCGATGGCCTACATGTTCGCCGGGCAGCAGACAGGGGCCGCCGGGGCGCCGCTGGTCGCCGTGGGCCACCACCACGCGCCGGTGACCGTCGCGGCGACGGGCCCCGGCCTCGCGCTGCCCCTGCTGGGCTGGACCCTCATGTCCTACTGCGTACTCTCCGCCGGGTTCGCCGCCGCGGACCTCGCGCGCACCCCGCCGCCCCGGCTCCGCTCGCTCGTCGAGCTGGCTCTCTCGATCGCGATGGCGCACATGTTCCTGGTGATGCTGTGAGGTGAGCAGCTGCTGACACTTGGCCCTGCTAATGATCACTATTACAAGCAGGAGACCTGTTCCCCAGCCGACCGCGAGGTTAGGCTACCCAAACTTCAAGAAGATGCCTACAGATTGGGTGCCCATGCTGCGTCATCGCAGACTCATCGCGGGGCTGTCCGCCGCGTTCGCACTGGCCCTCGCCGGCTGCGGCACACCGACCGCCGACGCACCGCCGCCCGAGCAGACCCGCGTCGTCAAGCACGCCAAGGGCGAGGCCCACGTTCCCAGAACACCGCAGCGCGTGGTCGTTCTCGACACCGGTGAGCTCGACTCCGTGCTGGCGCTCGGGGTCAAGCCCATCGCCACCGTGCTGCCCGACGCCAACACCCAGATCCAGCCCTACCTGGCGGAGAAGGCGGGCCCGGTCGACATCGTCGGCACCATCGGCTCCCCCGACCTGGAGAAGATCGCCGCGCTCAAGCCGGACCTGATCCTGTCCAGCAAGACCCGCGACGACGAGCACTACGAGGCGCTCAACACCATCGCGCCCACCGTCTTCGCCGAAACCGTCGGCAAGACCTGGAAGGAGAACTTCCGCCTCAACGCCGAAGCGCTCGGGAAGAGCGCGGAGGCCGACCGCCTGCTCGCCGACTACCAGGCCCGCGCCACCGAGATCGGCAAGCACGCCGCCGGGCGCCAGGTCAGCATGCTCCGGTTCATCCCCGGCGACATCCGGCTCTACAACAAGGGATCGTTCATCGGCAGCATCCTCGCCGACGCCGGTCTCAACCGCCCGCCCAACCAGCTCGGCGACAAGACCTTCACCAAGCTCAGCCGCGAGCAGATCTCCCAGGCCGACGGCGACATGCTGTTCTACGCAGCCTACGGCGACAACGCGCGCGAGCAGATGAACCAGGTGACCGGCTCGGTGCAGTGGACCACGCTCGGCGCGGTGCGCGCGGGCCAGGCCTTCGAGGTGCCCGACGACACCTGGTACCTGGGCCTGGGCCCGATCGCCGCCAACCTGGTGCTCGACGACCTCGAGAAGAAGGTCGCTCCGCGGTGATTCAGCGCCCGACGTCGAGGCGGAGGTCGCCGGAGCTCGGCCCCACGCGAAGATCTCCCTCTCCCGGTTCGACCTCCACGGTCACCTCCGCCTCGGCGCCGGGCTCTGCCGCCGCCACCGCGAAACCCACCAGCCGCACCGGATCCGCGGCGTAGACCTGGACGACCTCCCGGCCGGCGCGGTCGCCCGTGTTGCGCAGCTTCACCTCGACCGCGTCGCCGTTGCGGCTCGCCTCGTCGTAGGACCAGGTCGTGTAGCCCAGTCCGTGCCCGAAGCAGAAGCCCGGCGCGACACCGCGATCCGCGTAGGCGCGGTACCCGATCAGCGGGCCCTCCTCGTAAGGCAACTCGCCGTCGACCGGCTGCACCCCCGGGAGCGGCACCGGCACGTCCGCCAGCGCGGCGGGCAGCGTCGTCGGCAGTCGGCCACCCGGTTCCGCCTTCCCCAGCAGCACCTCCGCCAGGGCGTCCCCGTACTCCTGACCGCCGAACCAGGTCCACAGCACGGCCGGCGCGTCCGTCGCCCACGGCATCAGGACGGGGCCGCCCGCGTTGACCACGACCACCGCGTTCGGGTTGACGGCAACGACCTTCGCGACCAGGTCGTCCTGCGCTCCTGGCAGGTCCAGCGAATCCCGGTCCCGGCCTTCGGTCTCGACCTCGTCGTTGGTGCCGACCACGACGACCGCCACGTCCGCGTCCCGAGCCGCGCGCAAGGCGGCCTCCAGCTCTGTCGCGTCGTCCCAGCGCTCCGGCCGGTGACCGAAACCGACGCAGATCAGGTCCGCGTCCACCTTCAGCGGCGTGAACTCGATCGCGAGCCGGACACGACCCGACTCGTCGACGTCGGAGTCCACCAGCACCACGTTGAAGCGCTGCTCCGGCGGCGCCAGCATGTCCGCCAGCGGATCGTCCACCTCGCTGCTGCTCTTGACGTCCGCGGCGAGCACCTCACGGTCAGCGACCTCGACCCGGAAGTGCCCGGTGCCGTTGACCCCGAGCACGTGCTCGCCGATCTCAGCGGACAGATTCCCGCTCATCCGGAGCTTCTTCGTGCCCTCGGGCATCGCTCCCAGCTGCCAGGTCAACCGCTCGGTACCGCGAAGCTCGGTGCCCAGCACGTCGCCCTTCTCCCCCAGGTACTCCACGCGCACGCCGTTGCCTTCGCCCTGCGGGTCCAGCAGGTTCTCGCGCGGCACCGGATCGAGCAGCCTGCGGTGCCGAACACCGCGCTGGTACTGCACTTCCGCGTTCGGCAGGGCGTTGCGGATGCCCTCCAGCGGAGTCACCACGTGCGGCGGGGAGACGTGCGACGAACCACCGCCCTGCACCGCGGGGAACGAGGCATTCTCACCGATCACCGCGACCTTCGCGACCTTCGCGTCCAGCGGGAGGACCGAGTTCTCGTTGCGCAGCAGCACGAAACCCCGGCCCGTGAGCTCCCGGATGGTGGCCCGGGCCCGCTCCGGCGGAGCTTCCGCGGTCTTCTCGCGGGCGTCGTCCTCACCGAGGGCCCCAACGCGGTCGGCGAGGCGCAGCAGCCGCAGCACCTTGTCGTCGAGGAGCGCCTCCGCGACCTCGCCTTCCTCGACCGCCTTCGCGAGCGCACCATCCGCCCACGGGCTCTGCGGTCCGGGCATGGCCAGGTCAAGACCACCGTTGGCCGCGGCGACGCAGGAACGGGTGGCGAACCAGTCCGACACCAGCACACCGTCGAAGCCCCACTCGGCCTTGAGGACGTCGTTGACCAGCTCGGAGTGCTCGGTCATCGTGTGACCGTTGACCGCGTTGTAGGCGGCCATCATCGCCCACGGGCGCGCCTGTTCCACGATGCGCCGGAACGGTGCGAGGTAGCAGTCCCGCAGCGTCCGCTCGTCGATCACGGCGTTGTAGGTGAGGCGTTCGGTCTCGCTCTCGTTGCCCACGTAGTGCTTGGGTGTCGCGGCCACGCCCCGGGACTGGATGCCGGTGACGATCTCCGTCCCCATCACGCCCGTCAGCAGCGGATCTTCGGAGAAGTTCTCGAAGTGCCTGCCGCCGAAGGGACTCCGGTGCAGGTTGATGGTGGGCGCGAGCACCACGTGCACCCCGCGCCGGACCGCCTCATCGCCGAAGAGCTCGCCGGCGCGGCGCACTGCGTCGCGGTCCCAGGTCGCCGCAAGACCCGAGGCGACCGGCAGCAGCAGTGACGTGTCCCGCTCGTCCCAGGTGGTGCCCCGGACCCCGTTCGGGCCGTCCGACAGCACCAGCCGGCGCAGACCGATCTTCGGGATCGGGTGCAGCGTCCAGAAATCAGCACCGGTCAGCAACCGCGCCTTGTCCTGGACCGTCAACTTCCCCAGCAACGATCGCAGGTCGTTGTCTTCCACTCCCGCGCCCCTTTCGCCCGGACTCCGGCCGCAAGTCTCAAGCAAGGAGGACCCCTTGTCGAGCGCAGACACGGCCCGGTCAGCCCGCAATCGGAGCCCGCGGACAGGCACACTGGTCCGTGAGACCTCGGATCGGGTTTCTGGACATGCAAAAAGGGGTGGGGTGGACAGATCACTCTGTCCACCCCACCCCTCTTTAAGGAATGTGTCGGCGGTGTCTTACTCTCCCACACCCTAGCGAGTGCAGTACCATCAGCGCTGGGGAGCTTAGCTACCGGGTTCGGAATGGGACCGGGCGGACCCTCCCCGCCATCGCCACCGACAACCCTCAGCCCCGTCCGAAAACGGGAAACCTATAGGCGCCAACAACGTTGACACATATTGAGTTAACAACCCTGGGTTGTTGTCTCAGATATCGTATAGTGGGTGCGTAACATCTTTGTGAGCAAGTCCTCGGCCTATCAGCACCGGTCAGCTCCACACATTACTGTGCTTCCACATCCGGCCTGTCAACCCGGTCATCTACCGGGGGCCTTAACCCACAAAGGGGTGGGAGACCTCATCTAGGAACAGGCTTCCCGCTTAGATGCTTTCAGCGGTTATCCCTCCCGAACATAGCCAACCAGCCGTGCTCTTGGCAGAACAACTGGCACACCAGAGGTTCGTCCGTCCCGGTCCTCTCGTACTAGGGACAGCCTTCCGCAAGTCTCCTACGCGCGCGGCGGATAGGGACCGAACTGTCTCACGACGTTCTAAACCCAGCTCGCGTGCCGCTTTAATGGGCGAACAGCCCAACCCTTGGGACCAACTCCAGCCCCAGGATGCGACGAGCCGACATCGAGGTGCCAAACCATGCCGTCGATATGGACTCTTGGGCAAGATCAGCCTGTTATCCCCGGGGTACCTTTTATCCGTTGAGCGACACCGCTTCCACCAGCCAGTGCCGGATCACTAGTCCCTGCTTTCGCACCTGCTCGACCCGTCAGTCTCACAGTCAAGCTCCCTTATACACTTACACTCAACACCTGATTGCCAACCAGGCTGAGGGAACCTTTGGGCGCCTCCGTTACCCTTTGGGAGGCAACCGCCCCAGTTAAACTACCCACCAGGCACTGTCCCCGATCCGGATCACGGACCCGAGTTAGATGCCCGGAACGACCAGAGTGGTATTTCACCAACGACTCCACCACCACTAGCGTGATAGCTTCCCAGTCTCCCACCTATCCTACACAAGCCGAACCAAACACCAATACCAAGCTATAGTAAAGGTCCCGGGGTCTTTCCGTCCTGCCGCGCGAAACGAGCATCTTTACTCGTACTGCAATTTCACCGGGCCTGTGGTCGAGACAGCGGAGAAGTCGTTACGCCATTCGTGCAGGTCGGAACTTACCCGACAAGGAATTTCGCTACCTTAGGATGGTTATAGTTACCACCGCCGTTTACTGGCGCTTAAATTCTCCGCTACACCCCAAAGGGCTTTACGGGTCCTCTTAACGTTCCAGCACCGGGCAGGCGTCAGTCCATATACATCGCCTTACAGCTTCGCATGGACCTGTGTTTTTAGTAAACAGTCGCTTCTCCCTGGCCTCTGCGACCACCACCAGCTCCCACCGCAAGGGCGTTCACCAGCAGTGGCCCCCCTTCTCCCAAAGTTACGGGGGCAATTTGCCGAATTCCTTAACCACAGTTCACCCGACCGCCTCGGTATTCTCTACCTGACCACCTGTGTCGGTTTCGGGTACGGGCCGTGCACACACTCGCTAGAGGCTTTTCTCGGCAGCGTGGGATCACTCACTTCACCACAACGGCTACGCATCACCTCTCACCCACAAGATGTGCGGATTTACCTACACACCGGGCTACAGGCTTACACCAGTACAACCATTCACTGGCAGAGCTACCCTCCTGCGTCACCCCATCACTTGACTACTATCCCATCGGGTCCCATGCACTCCACGCTTCACCCGAAGGATCCACATATCGCGGATGGTTAGCATCAAAGAATTCATCATGGACGCGCATGCACGGGTACGGGAATATCAACCCGTTATCCATCGACTACGCCTGTCGGCCTCGCCTTAGGCCCCGACTCACCCTGGGCGGACGAACCTTCCCCAGGAACCCTTGGTCATCCGGCGGAAGAGATTCTCACTCTTCACTCGCTACTCATGCCTGCATTCTCACTCCCACACAATCCACACCACGCTTACGCGGACGCTTCACCTCGTGCAGGACGCTCCCCTACCCAACCCAACAAAAGTTGAATTGGCATGGCTTCGGCGGTGCGCTTCAGCCCCGCTACATTGTCGGCGCAGGACCACTTGACCAGTGAGCTATTACGCACTCTTTCAAGGATGGCTGCTTCTAAGCCAACCTCCTGGTTGTCTAAGCGATCCCACATCCTTTCCCACTAAGCGCACACTTGGGGGCCTTAGCCGATGCTCTGGGCTGTTTCCCTCTCGACGACGAAGCTTCTCCCCCGCCGTCTCACTGCCACACTCAACTCAGGCGTATTCGGAGTTTGGCTGATCTCAGTAACCCGTGAAGGCCCATCAACCAACCAGTGCTCTACCCCACCCAAGCAACATATGACGCTGCACCTAAATGCATTTCGGGGAGAACCAGCTATCACGGAGTTTGATTGGCCTTTCACCCCTACCCACAGCTCATCCCCCAGGTTTTCAACCCTGGTGGGTTCGGGCCTCCACACGGTCTTACCCGCGCTTCACCCTGGCCATGGGTAGATCACTCCGCTTCGGGTCTACACCACGCGACTAAAGCGCCCTATTCAGACTCGCTTTCGCTCCGGCTACCCCCAACGGGTTAACCTCGCCACGCAGCAGTAACTCGCAGGCTCATTCTTCAAAAGGCACGCCATCACGGTTGCAAAGACCGCTCTGACGGATTGCAGGCACATGGTTTCAGGAACTATTTCACTCCCCTCCCGGGGTACTTTTCACCATTCCCTCACGGTACTATCCACTATCGGTCACCAGGAAGTATTTAGGCTTAGCGAGTGGTCCCGCCAGATTCACAGCACCCTCCACGAAAGCGCTGCTACTCGGGAACACCACCACACACAGACCACGCATTTTCGCCTACCGGACTCTCACCGTCTACGGTCAGGTTTCCCAACCTGTTCAACTAACACGCAACCCAATGCTGGCAGACTGGTAGATCCGCCCAACAGTGTCCCACAACCCCGCACACGCAACCCCTACCAGGTATCCCACGCGCACGGTTTAGCCTCTTCCGCTTTCGCTCGCCACTACTCACGGAATCACCAGTGTTTTCTCTTCCTACGGGTACTAAGATGTTTCACTTCCCCGCGTTCCCCCTCACACCCTATACATTCAGGCATGAGTAACCCGACATCACTCGGGCTGGGTTTCCCCATTCGGACACCCTCGGATCACAGCTCGTTTGACAACTCCCCGAGGACTATCGCGGCCTACCACGTCCTTCATCGGCCCCTGGTACCAAGGCATCCACCATGTGCCCTAAAAAACTTGGCCACAAAGATGCTCGCACCCACTATACAATTCTCAAACAACAACCCGAGACCACAACACACCCCCACACAACGTGGAGGCGGTGTGCTCTCTCAGACACCCAACAGCGGACCATAAAGCACCAGCACACAGCCAGCGAAAGTTAGTGTGTTCCACAATCCATCGAGCACCCGAGCAGTGACACATGCGGCCACTCCACTCGGAAACTCCAGCGAAAACGCTGGGTTTATCTTGCTCCTTAGAAAGGAGGTGATCCAGCCGCACCTTCCGGTACGGCTACCTTGTTACGACTTCGTCCCAATCGCCAGTCCCACCTTCGACCACTCCCTCCCAAAGGGTTAGGCCATGGGCTTCGGGTGTTACCGACTTTCATGACGTGACGGGCGGTGTGTACAAGGCCCGGGAACGTATTCACCGCAGCAATGCTGATCTGCGATTACTAGCGACTCCGACTTCACGGGGTCGAGTTGCAGACCCCGATCCGAACTGAGACCGGCTTTAAGGGATTCGCTCCACCTCACGGTATCGCAGCCCTCTGTACCAGCCATTGTAGCATGTGTGAAGCCCTGGGCATAAGGGGCATGATGACTTGACGTCATCCCCACCTTCCTCCGAGTTGACCCCGGCAGTCCCCCACGAGTCCCCGGCATAACCCGCTGGCAACGTAGGGTAAGGGTTGCGCTCGTTGCGGGACTTAACCCAACATCTCACGACACGAGCTGACGACAGCCATGCACCACCTGTACACCAACCACAAGGGAAACCGTATCTCTACGGCTGTCTAGTGCATGTCAAACCCAGGTAAGGTTCTTCGCGTTGCATCGAATTAATCCACATGCTCCGCCGCTTGTGCGGGCCCCCGTCAATTCCTTTGAGTTTTAGCCTTGCGGCCGTACTCCCCAGGCGGGGCGCTTAATGCGTTAGCTACGGCACGGAAACGGTGGAACCCATCCCCACACCTAGCGCCCAACGTTTACGGCATGGACTACCAGGGTATCTAATCCTGTTCGCTCCCCATGCTTTCGCTCCTCAGCGTCAGTATCGGCCCAGAGACCCGCCTTCGCCACCGGTGTTCCTCCTGATATCTGCGCATTTCACCGCTACACCAGGAATTCCAGTCTCCCCTGCCGAACTCAAGTCTGCCCGTATCGACCGCACGCCCACAGTTAAGCTGCAGGTTTTCACGGCCGACGCGACAAACCGCCTACGAGCTCTTTACGCCCAATAAATCCGGACAACGCTCGCACCCTACGTATTACCGCGGCTGCTGGCACGTAGTTAGCCGGTGCTTCTTCTACAGGTACCGTCACCCGAAAGCTTCGTCCCTGTCGAAAGAGGTTTACAACCCGAAGGCCGTCATCCCCCACGCGGCGTTGCTGCGTCAGGCTTTCGCCCATTGCGCAAGATTCCCCACTGCTGCCTCCCGTAGGAGTCTGGGCCGTGTCTCAGTCCCAGTGTGGCCGGTCACCCTCTCAGGCCGGCTACCCGTCGTCGCCTTGGTAGGCCACTACCCCACCAACAAGCTGATAGGCCGCGGGTTCATCCTGCACCGCCGGAACTTTCCACACACAGACCATGCGGCCGTATGTCATATCCGGTATTAGACCTCGTTTCCAAGGCTTATCCCAGAGTGCAGGGCAGATTACCCACGTGTTACTCACCCGTTCGCCACTAATCCACCACCGAAGCGGCTTCATCGTTCGACTTGCATGTGTTAAGCACGCCGCCAGCGTTCGTCCTGAGCCAGGATCAAACTCTCCAACAATGCTTTGTTGAAACAATCCCAGCACACACTCAACAACCCAAAGGTTGGAGCGTGATACTCAAAGAAACCACCAACCACCACCAAAAAGATGCTGGTCAGGGGCATAAAAGAACACTAACCAAAATGATCCGCTGTTGAGTTCTCAAAGAACACACCCACACCATCACCCACAACCCATCAGGGCCGCAAACTCCGGGGAGTCATTTCCTCGATGTTTTCCCGCTCTCGCGGTGATCCCTACTTTAGACCATCCTGATTTCCTCGGTCAAACCGGGGGGTCTCATTCTCGTCCGTCGCCATTCCGTGACCTTCAACAAAGCCCCGTACCCGGCAACACCAAGCAGAAACAACCGCTCAATCGGTATTCACATTATCAAAAGGTCTTACCCGTTCTCACCGGGGTCCCACCACGCTAACACCCAAAGGCATTCACGAAGTTCTCGGGGCCCCGTCAGGCCCGGCCCGGTTTTTCCCGGTCCGTGTCGCTCTGACTTGGAATACTTTACGCACCCCGAAAAACCCGGTGAACACCACCCCCCTCTAAAGCCAAAACCCCAGGTCACAGCGCCGGAAAGGGCAAACAGCGGGTGGAACGGGGTGTCGGCTCGACGAGTGCGCCGTCCACCTTCGGGTGGTAGATGGTCTTCAGGGAGGGCACTTCGCGAGTTCGCGGGTAGCCTGCCGACGTCTCGTCAGAACGGGGGTAGCAGTGGACACGACTCCGATATACACCGAGCTGCGCAACACTCTGGCGGATCCGGAGGACCGCAATTGGGGCCCGAGCGCCCCACCGGAGTTCGCGGCCGCACTCACCGCAGGAGCGGACTCGGCACCCGCGAAGGAAACGCGCTCCACGGGTACCCGCTCTCGCGCGCGCAGGCACCGCGCCGCGGACTGAGCAGCCGTCAGACCACTCGAACCGCACCGGACTCAGCGCCCAGCGCTCCGGTGCGGTTTTTCGCGGTCGCGGTCAGTCGACCGCGGAGGAGAAGAGCGGGAGCGACACCGAGGGACCCTCGGAGGAGGCCGGCTTCGCCTCGTCGACGGCGACCACCTCCGGCTCCGCTTCCTCGGCGGGAGCCTCGGCGGACTCTTCCGACTCGGGCTTCTTCAGCGCCTCGCGGGTGCGCGCGGCAGCACCGCGGATCTGCTCGGTGAGCTGCTTGTTCGCCTGGCGCGCCTGCTCGTCTTCGCGCTCCTGCTGCTTGGTGCTGCGCGGAGCTGCCGGTTTGGGCGCGCGGGCGGCCTTGATGTAGCGGTCGAGGACAGAACGCAGCGCTTCGGCGTTGCCGTCGTTCAGGTCGATCTCGTAGCTCACACCGTCCAGGGCGAAAGTGACGGTGTGCTTGGCTGGCGACCCGTCGATGTCATCGACGAGATCAACCTGAATCCGCTCGGCCATGATCACCTGTCTCGGGAACGCGCCCCGTCTCGATCCGCGACTTCCAGGCAAGACTACTGCTGGTTCTGACCACGTTGTAGCACGGCGCTTAGCAGATGTCTCGCACTCAACCTTAGAACAACGGCTCGCCCGGCCGAAAACCGCTCGGCGCAGGGGACGTCATCGCAACGCGCCGGTGTCCTGCCCTCTAACGGACGGTAACCGAACGCGGCCGTTTCACCCGAGGTAATCGGTTCCTGGACCGAATTTCGAGACCGGGTGGAACATTCTTCGGGCGATCGTTTATTGTTCGCTCGCTCTTCGTCGCGCGGGCACGTGCGGGCTGAGACTGGATTCGAGCCGGAATCGAGGTTTAACCGTGGCGCAGAAAGTCACCGTGCAGCTGGTCGACGATGTCGACGGCTCGCAAGCCGACAACACTGTCGAGTTCGCCCTGGACGGGGTCAACTACCAAATCGACCTGTCCGACGACAACGCCGCGAAACTGCGGGACGGGTTGGCCTCTTTCGTGGCCAGCGCGCGCAAGACCGGTGGCCGCAAGCGGTCCGGCAACAAGCCCGGCAAGCCCTCGGGCGCGCCGACGCAGGCCGACCGCGAACGCAACCAGGCCATTCGGGAATGGGCTCGGGAACAGGGCATGCAGGTTTCCGACCGTGGCCGCATTCCGGCTGAGATCGTCGAGGCATTCGACAACGCTCAGTGAACAGCCGGGCACGGGCGGCCGGACGTGGTTCCTCCGGAACTTTCCGGCCGCCCGGTGAATGCCCGCGCATTACCCACCATTGGTCACCGCTCTGGCGGGCACGGTCAATGGGAAGTACCGACTAAGCGTTCGCGACGAACCGGTCGATTTCCTCTCGATCGGGCATCGCGCTGGTCGCGCCATTGCGCTGCACCGACAGCGCCGACCCGGCGGCGGCACGCCGCAACGCCTCGGGGACCTCAGCGCCCGCTCCCAGCGAGGCGCTGAGCACTCCGACGAAGGTGTCGCCGGCCGCCGTGGTGTCCACGGCCTGAACGTCGAACGCGGGCACCTCGTGGCGGACGCCGTCGCGGTTGCCATAGACGCAGCCCCGGGCACCCAGCGTGATCACGACCTCGGGCACCAGCTCCAGCAGCGCGGGAAGCGCTCGTCGGGCGTCGTCGTGTCCGGTCAGCACCGCGGCCTCGTGCTCGTTGGGCACCAGCAGGTCCACCTCGCGCAGCAGGTCCTCCGGCAGAGGCACCGCCGGGGCGGGGGTGAGCACGACCCGCACGCCGTTGCGCTTGCCCGCGGCCGCCGCGGCCACCACCCCGGACTGCGGGATCTCCAGCTGGAGCAGCAGGCTGTCCGAACCCGCGATGATCGCCTCGTCGCCGTCGGCGAGCGCGTCCACGGATCCGTTGGCAGCCGGGATCACGACGATCGAGTTGTCACCGCCGTCGTCGACCACGATGTGCGCCGTTCCGCTCCGACCGGGCGCCGTTCGCAGGCCACGTGTGTCCACGGTGGAATCTTGGAGCACGCGGCGGATCTCGTCGCCGAACTCGTCGCCGCCGACCGCTCCGATCATGCGCGTTTCCGCGCCCGCCTTGGCGGCGGCGATCGCCTGGTTGGCGCCCTTGCCGCCGGGGACCGTGCGGAACTCGCGGCCGGTGACCGTCTCACCCTGCTTGGGCGCGACCGGCACGTACGCCACCAGGTCCATGTTGCAGCTGCCGAAGACCACCACGCTCGTCGTCACGCGACCATCATCGCCGACCACGACACCCCGTCCGGTGGACGGGTCACCGCCGGGGCGACGCCGTACCATGCCGACCAGCAGTCGAGGAGAGGGCGATACGCGGTGGACTACGCGGTGACGGCAGAGCTGGCACCACCTGCCGAGGTGGTCGAGCTGGACCCGCTGCAGCAAGAAGGGGTCGCGGCGGTCCTGGACCGCCACCTCGCGATGGTCGAGGGGGTCAGCGGGCCCGGCGAGTCCGAGATCGACGTGCTGGACTACCGCATCACCGTGCACCCGGCGGGCGTGAGCGTCCTGCTCGCCTTGGACGCGCCGTCGTTGCAGGCCGCCGAGGAGGGTGCGGCGTCGGTGCTGGACGAGCTCATCGTCGAGACCGAGCTGCTGATCGGCTGGTCCGTGTCCGACTCGGCCGTGCGCATCACCGAGGACGAGTTCAACGAGCGGTTGGCCGCGGCCGACGGGGTCGACGCCGACGACGCGTTGCAGGCAGCCATCGAGGAGGTGCTGGACTCCTCCGGCGAACCCGCGATGGACCTCGAGCACTGGAAGAAGCGGCTCTCCGGCCTGGCCCCGCGGCTGCGGGCCTTCCGCAGCGATGCCTTCGGCGTCGAGGGCGAGCAGGCGACGCTGGCCGCGGGTGCGCTGGTGCACGCGGTGCGGGTGGTGACCGACGAGATCTTCTACGACGAGCTCGCGCTGGCGGTCAACAACGCGACCGTCGCCGACGCGGTCGGCCTGCTCGTGCTCGAGGAGCTGCCGCCCTGCTACGACCGACGCTACGACGCGTTCTTCGCCAGGGCTTTCGTGCTCGCCTCCGGCGCCGTGACCGTCCGGCTCACCGAGCCGACGTGGCAGCCCCCGCGCAGCGTCGCCGAGGCGCTCGCGCTGCGTCTGGTGCTCAACGAGGCGCGGGTGGTCCTGGAAGCCGCCGAGCTCATGGACTGGGACACCAGCGAGCCCCTGTTCGAGGCGTTCGCGGAGAAGGCCTTCGGCGGGGTCGAACACCACGAGCTGTACGAGGTCGACGTCCCGCTGGCCGCCGAGGCGGAGCCGGAGGTCGTCGAGCAGGCTGCCAAGGTCGAGGCCGAGCTGCACGACCGAGGGCTCGCGTTCGACCAGTGGTTCCTCCCTCGGGACGGAACCCAGGCCTTCCACCCCTACCTCGACTCGCTGTAGCCGGCCGAACCGGAGGTGGACGTCGTCCGCCCACCTCCGGCACCGGTCAGGACTGGTTGCGCAGCGAGTACGGGGCGACCGTGGCGCCGATCAGCGAGGCGTCGTCGATCGTCCTGGGCTCGTAGCCGCTGGTGGGGAGCGCTTCGAGCATGAGGTTGATCGGGTCGTCGATGGGCTCGACCCGGCCGAACAGGAACGCCCACTCGTGCTCGTCGGAGCCGAAGTAGGTGACCGTCTCGAACGCCGACTGGAATCGGTTGTAGGCGCGGATCAGCGTCTCGTTCCGCCACACCGTCGGGCAACCGCCTTGGAAGGCCACCACGCCACCGGCGGAGAGCACCGACTGGCAGCGCTGGACGAACTCCAGGCCGTAGAGCCGGTTGTGCTGGCCGTCGGCGTCGTCAGCGCGCTCGTCGGGGAGGTCGACCACGACGATGTCGTAGCCCTCCGGCGGGGCCGTGTCCAGGAAGCTCCAGCCGTCGGCGAAGTGGATCGTGACCGGACCCTCGCCCTTCTCGGCGGCGGCCAGCTCCTCCGGCGTGTAGCCGTAGGGCAGGTGCTCGGCGCACTTGCGCACGCACAGCTCGTCGATGTCGACGTGATCGACCCGGGTCGCGCCGGCGGCCACCGCCATCTGGCTGGCCACGCCCTCGCTCGACCCGATGATCAGCACCCGCTCCACCTGCGCGGCCAGCAGGAACGCCGGCACCATCATGGCCTCGTGGTAGACCAGCTGGGAGAACTCGGTGCTCTGCCGATCGTCGTCGCAGAACAGCGAGATGCCCTGCGCGGTGCGCGCGATCACCACGTGCTGGTAGGGGGTGTCGCCCTCCCACAGCACGTCGTCCACCCGCCACAGTCGCTGCAGGTCGTCGCCCATCGGCTCCTTGATCCACCGGTGCCCGTCGAGTTCGATCAACGGTGTTCCTCCTGAATTCCCCATTGATGTGTGCCCAGCATCCCGCCGGCTCCCGTGGCGGGCCCGCCGACACGCGAAAAGACCGCGTCAGCAGACCAGTTCGGCGTAGTCGTGCCCGCGTTCAATGGTCTGCACGTGCTTGGAGGTCGGCTGCAGCGCTTCGGCGAGCAGTTCCACGGCCAGCTCCGGCTTCGCGGTGTGGCCGCAGGTGAACACGTCGATGAAGATCGAGCCGTCTTCCGGGTACGTGTGCATCGAGGCGTGGGACTCCGACAGCAGCGCCAACACCGTGACGCCTTGCGGGTCGAACCGCTTGGCGATCATCTGGCACACCGTGGCGTCCGACTCGCTCAACGCGTTGTGCAGGACTTCGCGCAGGTACTGCTCGTCGTCCAGCAGCGCCGGTTCCACGCCTTCGAGTTCTGCAAGGACGTGCCTGCCGGTGAACAGACCGACCTGTGCTCCGGTGTCAACGGACATCTATCGACCTCCCATCATTTCGCAGATTTGCCGCGTCTCGCTCTTCGTCCGCGGAGAGCACGCGCTGCGGGCGGTTGTGCCGCAGCAGATCACGGCCGCTGATCGCCATCGACGCAATAGGTGGGCAACGGGGTGAACCCGTTGAAACCCACCGATGAATAGCTCGCGGTGTACGCGCCCGCCGACAGCAGATCCACGTGGTCACCACCGCGCAGCGTGCGCGGCAGCTCGTAGTGGGTCCGCTGGTAGAGCACGTCATCACCGTCGCAGGTCGGTCCGGCCAGCACGATCGGACCGGCCGGGTCCCCGTCGCGCGAGGTGCGCAGCCGGTAGGTGATGGCCTCGCCCTCGGTCTCGGCGAGTCCGTTGTAGCGCCCGATGTCGAGGTACACCCAGCGCCTCTGCCCGTCGCACGAGTCGGTGACCAGCACGACCTCGCTGCGCAGCACACCGGCATCACCGACGAGGAACCGTCCGGGCTCGACGAGCAGTTCCGGTCGCTGCGGCCCGAAAGCGCGCTCCAGCGCTCGTTCGACGGCCGTGACGTAGTCGGCCAGCGGAGGCGCGGTGTCGGTGTACTCGGCCGGGAGGCCACCGCCCAGGTTGACCATCCGCGGACGCACGCCCTGCTCGGCGCAGTCGGCGAACACGCGGGCGGCCGCCGCGATCCCGTGCTGGTAGGCGGCCGGGTCCAGCTGCTGCGATCCGATGTGGAACGAGACGCCGCAGGGATCGAGGCCCAGGTCTCGGGCGCGCACGAGCAAGCGCGCGGCTTGCGCGGGGGTGCAGCCGAACTTGCGGCCGAACGGGGTCTTGGAGCCGGTGTTGTCGACCAGGACGCGGCAGAACACCTGCGAACCGGGCGCGACCTCGGCGATGTTGGTCAGGTCGGCTTCGCTGTCGGTGGCGAACAGCCGCACGCCCTGCTGGAAGGCGCGGGCGACGTCGCGGCGCTTCTTGATGGTGTTGCCGTAGGAGAGCGACTCGGGTGCCGCGCCCTTGGCCAGGCACAACTCGATCTCACCCGGGCTGGCGACGTCGAACGAGGCGCCCTCGGAGACGAGCTCGCCGACGAGCTCGGGGGTCGGGTTGGCCTTGACCGCGTAGCAGATGCGCGCGTCCGGCAAGGCGGTGCGCAGTTGCCGGTAGCGCTTCCGCACGTGCGCCAGATCCATGACGAGGCAAGGGGTTTCGGGGTTGTACTGATCCAGGAATCGCCGGATGGGATCCGGATTCCCGTTGTCCCGCCCGGGCTCCTGCTGCGCGGTGCCGCTCAGGCGGTCCGTCACGCCGGTGGTGGCGGACAGATCGGTCAATCCCGTTACCTCCGTCTCGGGGATCGGTGGGTTCTCGTCCCGTCTTCCTCGCCTGCGGCTCGACGCTGCGCGACCGCAACTGCGACCAAGCACGGTACCGCTCTCGAAGTCAGATTTCGAACCGCCCGCGAAGTTGTGAGCACGCGCACCGGGCCGGACGACTCGGGGCGACCCGCGCGCCACGGCCGGTCGCCTCCGGCGAAGCGCGATCCCCGGCTCCTCGCACGTCGTGGTCCAGCGCTCTAGCCGCTGGCCAGCGCGGTGAGCAGGTCCTCGAGGCTGGACGGGGCGCGCAGGGCCTTCGCCGTGGCCGATGCCTCGCGGAGCCGCTGGGTCGCGCGGCCGGACGACACCTCTCGCGCGAGAGGTGCCAGCTCGTTCGCGGCGGTTTCGGCTTCAGACCACGACCGCGCCTCGACCAACGCGCCGACGAGCCAGGAACCGCCGACCCAGGCCGACCACCGATAGGCCTCGGGCACGCCTTCGAGCGCCGCGGCGTAGCGGTCCACGGCCTTGTCCAGCCTGCCGACCGCGCGCCACGCGCTGCCCTCGTGCAGGACGAGTTCGCGGCGGTCGACCCACCACGTCCACTCGGGGTCGGCACGAATGACCGACTCGTCCACCTGCGATTGCGCCTGGTGGAGGAGAGCGAGCGCGCGTTCGTCACCGAGGTCGGCGAGGGCCCGTGAGCGCCTGAGCGAGGCCATGACCCGCACCCTCGGGGACAACCGGAAGCGCTCCACCAGCTCGACGAGGCGCAGCGACTCGCGGGCCCGTCCGGTTTCCTGCGCCAGCAGTGCCATGTTGCCCAGCAGGAACATCTCCATGCGGGCGTCCCCGGCCAGTCGTGCGAGGCGCAGGGCCCGCAGGTTGAGGCAGCGGGCCTCGCCGTGCTGGAGGGAGTCGAACGCGAGCCACCCGGCGACTTCGCCGAGTTCGGCCACCGCGGCGGTGAAGTCGGCTTCGAGACCGGCCGGGTGGTCGCCGGTCGCCAGCCGCGCCGACGCGGCCCTGAAAGCGCTCGTCACCGAGGGGAGCAGGCCGGCACCGCCGCGCCGTCCGTCGAGCGCCACGGCGTGGGCGGCGATGGTGCGGAGCGCCTGCACATCACCGGAGGTCACCGGCTCATCGGCCGACGGCGTCAGAGCCGCGCCGATGTCGAGGAGTTCGCGGTCGGTCATGAGTGCGCCTCCCGCCCGGAGAACCGGCCCGGCTGATCAGGCTACCGAGACCGGGCATGTCGTTCCTAGGCGTCGGAGTCCAGGCGGAGGGCCAGGTAGAAGTCCACTCTCGTGGAGAAGTCGGCCAGGTCGCGTCCGGTGAGCTCCTCGACGCGCTGGACCCGGTAGCGCAGCGTGTTGACGTGCACGTGCAGCAGTTGCGAGCAGCGCGACCAGGAGCCGTTGTTGTCCAGGAAGACGCGCAGCGTGCGCAGCAGCTCCGATCCGTGCGCGGCGTCGTAGGCGATGACGTCGGCCAGCAGCCGTTCCCGGTACGAGCGGCGCAGTTCGTCGGAGGTGGAGGCCAGCAGCACCTCGTGCGAGGCGAGTTCGGCGGCAACGGCGACCTCCGCTCGCCCTCGTCGCTGATCGGCGAGCTTGCGGGCGTAGGCGGCTTCGTCGAGGGCTCCGCGCAACGCGGTGGCGGCCGTGGTGTCGCTGACGCCCATCGTGAGCCGCCGCTCCCCCAAACCGGCTTCGACGTCGGAGACGATGCCCCGCAGCTGCTGCTCCAGGTCCGCGAGGTGCTCGTGGGTGTCGACGAACAGCGCGGCGGCGCCATCGCCCAGCGGTGCGGTGACCGAGGCCATGCCGGTGGCCGCCGCGATCTCGCGGAGCAGCGTCGTCGACCGGGTGGAGTCGCCGACGCCCATCACCACCGCGCGCAGCGGTTCGTCGGCGGGCAACCCGGCGGTTTCGAGCCGGGCGGCGACCTCGGTGGGCGAGGAGCTGCCTTCCAGGAGCCTGCGCAGCGCGGCTTCGACCGAGCGACCGGCGATGCGACGAGCTTCGTCGACGCGTGCGCGCACGAGAGCGACGACGGTGCCCAGGTCGGTGGCCACCGCTTCGCGGTGTTCGTCCCACTCGACCAGGTCGCCGCTGACCAGTGCGAACCACTGGGCGGCGACCGGTTCGGCACCGGATTCCACCGGCCACAGCACGTGCGGTTCGCCGGCGCGCGCGGTGCGCGGCAGTCGTCCGCGGGCGAACTCGGCGAGGGCGTCCGCTCGGGTCTGCTCCGCCAGTTCGGCGGTTCCTCCGACGACCCAGCCGGTCGCCGACAGGACCCAGCAGTCGGCGTCGAGATCGTCGGCGGCCATTCGCAGCACTCGGTCCAGGTCGGCTCCCGCGGCGACCGCCGAGATCAGCTCGCGGCGGGGCGCGGCCCGCCACTGGATGCGTTCGGCGAGCGCGTTGAAGCTGACCGAGATCGGGACCTCGAACACCGGCAGCCCGTGCGCCCGGCAGGATTTCACCAGGTCGGCCGGTGCGTGCCCGAGCCTCGCCGTCCCGGCCGCGAGACCCGCGACCCCTGCGTCGACGAGCGCTTCGACGAACCGCTCGGAGTCCTCCGGCCCCGAGTGCCAGACCAGGCCGCTGAGCACCAGCTCACCGCCGGTGAGGTAGCGGCGCGGGTCGATGAGGTCGGTGATGTAGACGCCGCGAACGGGCCGGTCCAGCGCGTCCGCGTCGTTGAGCAGCACGAGGCCGAGCTCGTCGTCCGCGAGCAGATCCCTGAGCCGCACTCTTCGTTCCCCGTTCGTCAGACGTGGCCGCGTTCTCCCTACCCCACCCGAGCACATGGCGCCGACGGAGCGTCAGGCCGGTTCCGCTGCGAGAACGACCGCGACACCGGGTGGCCGACCGCGCCTCTCCCGTGGCGTTCGAGGGTTGCGGAGCTGCTCACGCCGTCACCTCCGGAGGGGCGAGGACGTCGAGCGGATCCCCGGTCTTCGTAGGAAGCTACAACGACACCCGTTCAGGGGAACGTCTTTTTCGGGGTTTCGCCCGCTAGCCAGCGACTACTCGCCGAATGTGTACTGGGCCACATCAGCGCATGGGCCGGTCGACGAAGGAGTACGACGTGGAATTCCTCCGCCCCGCCAGCTGGCGGGAAGCGCTCGAAGCGAAGGCCGCGTATCCGGACGCGACGCCGATCGCGGGCGGGACCGACGTGATGGTCGAGCTGAACTTCGACCGGCAGCGGCCGGAGCACCTGCTCGACCTCACGAGCGTGCCGGAGCTCGCCGAGTGGGCGCCGGACGGCGACGTGCTGCACATCGGCCCGGGCGTGCCCTACGCGCGGATCATCGAGGAGCTGGGCGAGCGCGTCCCCGGGCTGGCCATGGCCAGCCGCACCGTGGGATCGCCGCAGATCCGCAACCGCGGCACCGTCGGCGGGAACCTCGGCTCCGCCTCCCCCGCCGGTGATGCGCATCCGTCGCTGCTCGCCGCGGGCGCGAGCGTCGTGGCCGAGTCCGTGCGCGGCAGCCGGGTGATCCCGGTCGAGGAGTTCTTCGCGGGCCCGAAGCGCAACGTCCTCGAACCCGACGAGCTCATCGCCGCCATCCGGATCGCACCGGCCGCCGGCCCGCAGCAGTTCTCCAAGGTCGGCACCCGCAACGCGATGGTCATCGCGGTGTGCACGTTCGCGATCTCGCTGGATCCCGCGAGCCGCACCGTCGGCACCGGCATCGGCTCGGCCGCACCGACCCCGGTCAGAGCTCGGGAGGCCGAGGACTTCCTCACCGCCGAGCTCGATTGGGACGCCGCGCTGGAGGACTCCGCGGCCCGGCGGTTCGGCGAGCTCGTCGCGCAGGCCTCGTCCCCGATCGACGACGTGCGCGGCAGCGCCCAGTACCGACAGCACGCCCTGGGCGTGCTGGCACGCCGGACCCTGAGCTGGGCCTGGCACGAGCACCGCTCCGGGAGGCAGGAATGCGCCTGAACTTCACCGTCAACGGGCGCCGGCAGGAGGCCGACGACGTCTGGGAGGGCGAGAGCCTGCTGTACGTACTGCGCGAGCGGCTCGGCCTCCCCGGTTCGAAGAACGCCTGCGAGCAGGGCGAATGCGGTTCGTGCACGGTCTACCTGGACGGCGTCCCGGCCTGTTCGTGCCTGGTCGCGGCCGGCCAGGCCGAGGGTCGCGAGGTGCGCACCGTCGAAGGCCTCGCCGACGAGGAGGAGCTGGACCCGGTGCAGCAGGCGTTCGTCGAGACCGGCGCCGTGCAGTGCGGTTTCTGCACCCCGGGCCTGCTGGTGCAGACCCACGACCTGCTGGAGCGCACGGCGCAGCCGTCGGACGCCGAGATCCGCGAATCCCTGGCCGGGAACCTGTGCCGCTGCACGGGTTACGAGAAGATCATGGACGCGGTCCGGCTCGCCGCCTCGCGGAGGAGCCATGGATGACAGCCCTCCCGACCGGGTCTCCCAGCCCGGTGCGGTGACCGAGCGGACCGTCATCGAAGGCGGACCGGTCGTGGCGGTCGATGACTCCTGGACCGAGTTCGCCGAGGGCCACGTGGTCGTCGAGGGCGACCGGATCGTCGCCGTGGGGCCCGGATCGGCTCCGCCGCAGGACGTTCCGGTGCGCCGGATCGACGCCACCGGATGCCTGGTCACCCCCGGCCTGGTCAACGCGCACCACCACCTCTACCAGTGGGCGACGCGCGGTCACGCCGTCGACTCGACGCTGTTCGAGTGGCTGACCGCGCTCTACCCGGTGTGGGCGCGGCTGGACGTCGAGACCGCGCACGCCGCGGCCTCGGCGGGACTCGCGCAGCTGGCGCGCTCCGGTTGCACCACGGCCTCCGACCACCACTACGTGTTCCCGCGCGACGGGGGTGACGTGTTCGGCGCGGTGGTCACCGCCGCCGAGCGGATCGGGCTGCGACTGCACGCGGTTCGCGGCTCGATGGACCGCGGCCGCTCCCAGGGCGGTCTGCCGCCGGACTCCGTCGTCGAGGACCGCGACGAGGCGCTGGCCGGAACGCAGCAGGCCATCGACTCCTTCCACGACCCGGCACCGGGTTCCCGGGTCCGGGTGGCCGTGGGGCCGTGCTCGCCGTTCTCGGTGAGCGCGGAACTCATGCGGGAGGCCGCGGAACTGGCCCGGGGCAACGGCGTTCGGCTGCACACCCACCTCGCCGAGACCACGACCGAGGAGGAGCAGTGCCGGGCCGAGTTCGGCCGCACTCCGGTGGAGTACGCCGAGGACCTGGGCTGGCTGGGGCCGGACGTGTGGCTCGCGCACGGCGTGCACCTCTCGTCGAGCGCGATCGGACGGCTCGCCGCGACCGGCACGGGTGTCGCGCACTGCCCGAGCTCCAACGGCCGGCTGGGCGCCGGGATCGCGCCCGTGCGAGGGCTCCTGAACGCAGGTGCCCCCGTCGGGCTGGGGGTCGACGGGGTCGCTTCGAACGAGTCCGGCGGGCTCGGCGAGGAGATGCGCCAGGCGTTGCTGCTCGCCCGCGCCACCGGTGGTCCCCGCGCGCTGTCCGTTCGCGAGGCGCTGCGGCTGGCCACCCGGGGTGGCGCGCGCTGCATCGGCCGCGAGGACGAGATCGGCTCGCTGGAGCCGGGCAAGCTCGCCGACATCGCCGTGTGGCGGCTCGGCGGGCTCGACCACACCGGCATCGCCGATCCGGTCGCCGCGCTGGTGCTGGGTCGGTTGCCGCAGGTCGACACGCTGCTGTGCGGCGGAATTGAAGTGCTCACCGGAGAAGACGTCGTCGAAGAGCTGGACCGGGCGAGCGCCCGGTCGCGCCTGGTGGAGGTGTCGTGACCATGACCAACCGACCGAGTGCTCAGGCACCCACGCGGACGCCGCAACGGCTCGACGACGCCATCGACGGCGGCATCGGCGAGTCCCCGCTGCGCCCGGACGGCGCGCTGAAGGTGACCGGTGAGTTCGCCTACGCCTCCGACCTGTGGGCCGAGGACATGCTGTGGGGCGCGACGCTGCGCAGCCCGCACCCGCACGCCCGCATCCGCTCCATCGACATCGGTCCCGCGATGGCCATGGCCGGCGTGCACACGGTGCTCACCGCCGAGGACGTGCCGGGCGAGAACATCTACGGCCTCAAGACGGTCGACCAGCCGGTGCTGGCCTCCGAGGTGGTGCGCTACGTCGGAGAAGCGGTGGCCCTGGTCGCCGCCGATCACCCGGAGACCGCACGGCGCGCGCTGGAGCGCATCGTCGTCGAGTACGAGGTGCTGACACCGGTGCTCGACGCCGAGCGCGCCGCGCACGACGCGGACCTGCCGAAGCTGCACCCGGACGGGAACGTGGTGCGCCACCAGCACATCGTCAAGGGCGATCCGAACGCCACCGCCGACGTCGTGGTCTCCGGCGTCTACACCGTCGGCATGCAGGACCAGGCCTTCCTCGGCCCGGAGTCCGGTCTGGCCATCCCCGCTGAGGACGGCGGCGTCGAGCTCTACCTGGCCACCCAGGACCTGCACTCCGACCTGAAGCAGACCGCACGGGCGCTGGGACTCCCGCCGGAGAAGGTGCGGATGACCATGTCCGGTGTCGGCGGCGCGTTCGGCGGCCGGGAGGACCTGTCGATCCAGGTGCACGTGTGCATGCTCGCGATGCACGTCGGCAAGCCGGTGAAGATGTACTACAGCCGCGAGGAGTCGTTCTACGGCCACGTGCACCGGCACCCGGCGAAGATGTACTACGAGCACGGGGCGACCCGCGACGGGAAGCTGGTGTACGTCAAGGCCGACCAGTACTTCGACGGCGGCGCGTACGCGTCGAAGACCCCTGTCGTGGTGGGCAACGCGACGACGCTGGGCGTCGGTCCGTACGAGGTTCCCCACGTCCGCATCGACGGGTGGGGGCTCTACACCAACAACCCGCCGTGCGGTGCGATGCGCGGGCTCGGCGCGGTGCAGCCGACCTTCGCCTACGAGTCCCAGATGGACAAGCTCGCGGCCGCGCTCGGCATGGACCCGGTGGAGCTGCGCGTCCGCAACGCCATCGCCCAGGGCGGGACGATCCCCACCGGGCAGGTCGTGGACTCGCCCGCCCCGGTCGCCGAGCTGATGGAACGCGTCCGGGCGCTGCCGATGCCCGCCGAGCGCGACACCACCGACATCCGCGAGCTCCCCGGCGGGGCGTCCAACACGACGCACGGCGAAGGCGTGGTGCGCGGCATCGGCTACGGCGTGACGATCAAGAACATCTGCTACTCCGAAGGCGCGGACGACTTCTCGACGGCGCGGGTGCGACTGCAGCTCATCGGCGGCGAACCGGCCGCCATGGTGCACACCGCCGCGGCCGAGGTCGGTCAGGGCCTGGTGACCGTGCAGCAGCAGATCGCGCGCACCGAGCTGGGAGTGGAGCGGGTGACCATCCACCCCAACGACACCTCGGTCGGCCCGGCCGGTTCCAGCTCCGCCTCGCGGCAGACCTACGTCACCGGAGGTGCGGTGCGGGAGGCCTGCCAGGCCGTGCGGGAGGTGCTGTTCGACAAGGTCGTGCAGCGCTTCGGGACCGCGGTGGGTCTGTCGCTGCAGGGCGGCAAGGTGATCGGCGCCGACGGAGTCGTCACCGACCTCGCCGAGCTGCTGGGCGACGACGTCATCGAGGAGACCCGCGAGTTCCACCACCGGCAGACCTTCCCGATGGACGCCGACGGGAGGAGCGAGATGGTGCAGGTGCAGCACGCCTTCTCGGCGCACCGCGCCGTCGTCGACGTCGACACCGAGCTGGGACTGGTCAAGGTCGTGCAGCTGGCCTGCGCGCAGGACGTCGGCAAGGCCGTGAACCCCGAAGCCGTCCTCGGTCAGATCCAGGGCGGCTCGGCGCAGGGCCTCGGGCTGGCGGTGATGGAGGAGGTCCAGGTCAAGGACGGGAAGATCCGCAACCCCTCGTTCACCGACTACCTGATCCCCACCATCCTCGACATGCCGCCGATGGAGATCGACGTCATCGAGCGCGGTGACGACAACGCGCCCTACGGGGTTCGCGGTGTCGGCGAGCCGCCCACCATCTCCACCACCCCGGCCGTCGTCGCGGCCATCCGCGCCGCCACCGGCAAGGACCTCACGCACACCCCGGTCGCTCCCGAGCACATCATCTGAAGCGACGAGAACCATTGGAGTGAAACGATGTCCGTTGACGTCGCAACCCAGCAAGAGCACGACTGGATGACCCGCGCGATCGAGCTGGCCACCACGAGCGTGCACAACGGCGGCGGCCCGTTCGGCGCGGTGATCGTCCGCGACGGCGAGATCGTGGCGACCGGCAACAACCGCGTCACCGCCGACCTCGACCCGACCGCGCACGCCGAGGTCGTGGCCATCCGCAACGCCTGCCGGGAGCTCGACGCGTTCTCGCTGGCCGGCTGCATGCTGGTCACCTCGTGCGAGCCGTGCCCGATGTGCCTGGCCTCGGCGATGTGGGCCAGGGTCGAGCGCGTCCTGTTCGCCGCCGACCGCGACGACGCCGCGGCGGCCGGTTTCGACGACCGCGCCTTCTACGACGCGATGGTCGACCCGGCTCAGAACCCGACCGCCATCGCGCGGGTCGAGATCCACAACCGGAACGAAGCGTTCGACGCCTGGCGGAACAAGACCGACCGCGTCGACTACTGAAGAAGTGCTGCGTGCGGACTCCGTGCGTGGGGTGGGGAAGTTTTCATGAAAACTTCCCCACCGCACCCCACCCCACACTCAAGACGAACCCCAGGCGGCGCCAGCCGCGAGGGTGAGGCGCGGGGAACGCACCTTCGACTCTGATCGCACGACGAGCGGACGATCCCGCGCACCACACGGCGATGACCGGATCGCCAGCCACAGCGGCCACCCAACAACGGCCCGCTTCAGTTAAACGCCCCGCACCAGGCATTCGGCGAATTCTCGCCGGGCTCAACCCTGCCCGGAAGACCGACGTCCCGGGGGCGCCCACCGGCATGGGAGGACGCATGACCCAGCAAATGACCACCAGGCGAGAAGCCGGCCTGGACCGCATGTTCCGGATCTCCGAGCGCGGTTCCACCTTCGCCCGCGAATTGCGGGGCGGGATCACGACTTTCATCGCGATGGCCTACATCGTGATGCTCAACCCGCTGATCCTCGGTTCCGGAGCCGACATCACCGGCGCGAAGCTCTCGCCCGAGCAGCTCACGACCGCCACCGCCGCCACCGCGGGCGTGATGACCATCGTGATGGGGCTGGTCGGCAACGCTCCGCTGGCCCTGGCCACCGGCCTGGGCGTCAACGCGGTCGTGGCGTTCACCATCGCCCCCACCATGACCTGGGCCCAGGCGTTCGGGCTGGTGGTGCTGGAAGGCGCCGTGATCGTGGCGCTGGCGCTCAGCGGCGTCCGCGAGAAGATCATGAACGCCATCCCGGAACCGCTGAAGATCGCGCTCACCGTCGGGATCGGCCTCTACATCGCGCTGATCGGCCTGGTCAGCGCCGGCTTCGTGACCCGCGTCCCTGATGCCCAGGAGACGACCGTGCCGGTGCAGATGGGAACCGACGGGCACCTCGCGGGGATTCCGATCGTGGTGTTCTGCGTGACCCTGCTGGTGATGATGGGGCTGATGGCCCGCCGCACTCCCGGCGCGATCCTGCTGGGCATCGTGACCGGGACCGTGCTGGCGCTGGTGGCCAACGCGGTGCTGAACATCGCGCCCGACCAGTGGGGAACGGTGGTCCCCGAGGTTCCCGCTCAGCTGGTCGGCACACCGGACTTCGGGCTGTTCGGGCAGGTCGACCTCTTCGGCGGGTTCGCCGCAGCAGGTGGTGTGGCCGCGACGGTCTTCCTGTTCACCCTGGTGCTGTCCGGGTTCTTCGACGCGATGGGCACGATCAACAGCGTCTCCTCGCAGGCCGGGCTGATCGAGGACGGCAAGGTTCAGGGCATGGGCCGGATCCTGGCCGTCGACGGCGTGGCCGCCGCTGCGGGCGGGCTGACCGGCGCCGCGCCGAACACCGTGTTCCTGGAATCGGCCGCAGGCGTCGCCGAAGGCGCCCGCACGGGACTGGCGAGCATCATCACCGGCCTGCTGTTCTGCCTGACGCTGCTGTTCACACCGCTGGCGTCGGTGGTCCCCGCGCAGGCCGCCGCACCGGCGCTGGTGGTCGTCGGCGGGTTGATGATGTCGCAGGTCCGGCTGATCCCCTGGGAAGATCCCGAGTACGTGATCCCCGCGTTCCTGACGCTGGCGGTCATCCCGTTCACCTACATGATCACCAACGGCATCGGGGCCGGTCTGATCGCCTTCGCGGTGATCAAGGTGGCGCGCGGCAAGGTGCGGGAGGTCGGCTGGCTGGTCGGGTCGCTGGCGATCGTCTTCGCGGTCTACTTCCTCGTCTCCGGCCTCACCGGGGTCTGAGGAGTCGTTGCAGAAGAGGTTCCGCCACCCGCACCGCCAAGCAACGCGATCCTGCAACGACCCCTGAGCCAGCGGACCAGTACCGTCGTCACCGTGACAGCACCAGCAGGAGTCGTCCTCGCAGCCGGCGCCGGCCGCCGTTTCGGGATGCCGAAGGCCTTGGTCGACTACCGCGGGACGCTGCTGGTCGACCGGACCGCGAAGGTCCTGGCCGACGCCGGGTGCGACCCGGTCCTGGTGGTCCTGGGCGCCGCGGCCGAGGAGGTGCGCGAACGCGCCGAGCTCGCAGGCGTCACGACGGTGATCAACCCCGACTGGCCCTCGGGCATGGGTTCCTCGCTGCGGGCCGCGCTGGACGCCCTCCAGGACTCCGACGCCCCGGCCGCGCTGATCCTCCCGGTCGACATGCCGGGCATCGGCCCGGAGGCGGTCCGCCGGGTCGCCGAGCACTCCTCCCCCGACGCGCTCGCCGCCGCCTCGCACGGCGGTCGGCGGAGTCACCCGGTGTTGCTGGGACGTGACCACTGGACCGGTGCAGCCGCCTCCGCAACAGGTGACGCCGGTGCGCGGGATTACCTGAAACAACGCGCAGTGACGATGATCTTGTGTGACGACGTATCGGACGGCTTTGATGTCGACCGGCCTGAAGATCTGGAACGACACTCCACGTAGAGTGCCCTGACGACCGAGATGCGCTGTTGAGAGCCGCTGCGCCTAACATCGTCTTCCGGTCAAGAGCTCGAACGCCCGAGCAAAGTGGAGAGCGGAGGCATTCATGGCTGGCGGTCATATCACCGCGAACTACGTACCCCAGGGCGAGGACTGGCAGATCACCGTCACCAACGGTGACGACCAGAAGACGGCGCGTGCCCCCGGCCTGATCGCCGCCCGGGACCAGGCCGATCAGCTGATCGAGCAGATCTCCCCCGGCAAGTCCGGACGAGTGGTGATCCACCTCCTGGACGGTGACGGCTTCGCCTTCACCACCGCCTACCTGCAGGCCCGGCACGGCCTGTCGGACGAGGCCACCGAACGCGCTGCCCGCGCGGCCGTGGCCAACGCACCTGCCGCTACCTGAGGCCTGGTTCCCGGCCGGGAATCCCCTGGTCGGTGACTCTTCGCGACCCACCGATCGCATGCGCGGGGGCCCCGTGGCCGGGGACCTTAGGATGGCGTTCGTGAACGCGCCGACCAGTAGTGCACCCCAGGAGGAAGCAGCGGTGGCCAGCCTCGAACCGAGCAGGCCGCCCGCCGGCCGGGGACGCCCGCGGGACGCCTCCCGCGATGCCGCGTTGCGCCAGGCCGCGATGGAGGTCTTGGCCCAGGTCGGCTACCGGGCGTTGACCATGGACGCGGTGGCCGCCCACGCGCGCGCCGGGAAGGCCACGATCTACCGCCGCTGGGACTCCAAGCTCGATCTGGTCATCGACACCTGCAACGAGCTCGTCCAGCGCCGCATCCCCGAGCCCGACCTGGGTTCGGTGGCCGCCGACCTCGGCGAGTTCCTGCGCTCCTTCGCCACGCTGCTGACCGGCCCGGTCGGCAAGGCCGCGCAGGCGCTGGTCGGCGAGCTGCCGCACGAGCCCGAGCTGGCGCTGAAGTTCCGCGAGTCCTTCCTGCTGCCGCAGCGCGACGTGCTGCGGCGGATCATGGAGCGCGGTGTGCAGCGCGGCGAGATCAGCCCGGACGCCCCGGTCGACACGGTCGGCGAGCTGGCCGGTGCCGGCCTGATCTACCGGCTCATGCTCGCCGACGAGCCGCTGGACACGAGCTTCGTCGACCGGCTGCTCAACGAGGGCCTGCTGCCGCTGTTGCGGCGTTGATCGGCCGTTCGCCGCGCTAGGGTGGGTTTTCCTGGCAGAACGGAGGTCGGCTCGTGTCGGAGGTTCTCAGGCTCAACCGCTGGCCGGTGAAGTCGCTGCGCGGTGAGCAGCTCTCCGCCGCTCGCTTCGACGAGCGGGGCGTGGCGGGCGATCGCGCCTTCGCGCTGCTGGACGAGCGCCCGAACCGCGCGGGCAACGTCCTCACCGTCCGCCAGAACCAAGCCCTGCTGTCCTGGTCCGCCGGCTACGGCGACCTGCCCGAGCCGTCGGGCACGCCGACCCTCCACGGCCCCAGCGACCAGCGCTTCTCCTGGGATCACCCGAAGCTGGGGGACGCGCTCTCGGAGTCTCTGGAGATCCCGGTGGGGCTGCGCGCGGCCGACGGCCAGCAGGACCGCGGCCCGACCGTGCTGGTCACCTTCGAGTCATCGCTGCGCGGGCTGAGCGAGGAGATGGGCGCGGAGGTGGATCTGCGGCGCTTCCGGACGAACCTGCACGTCGAGTCGGATCTGCCGGCTTTCGCCGAGCAGGACTGGGAACCGGGCTCCACGATCACCGCCGGCGAGGTCGAGCTGGCCGTGACGGGCGAGAACTCGGGGCCGTGCATCCGCTGCGCGGTGCCGAGCTGGGACGCCGAGGGACGCGAGCGCTGGCGGGAGTTGCAAACTCACCTGATCCAGCGACATGAGAACAAGTTCGGCGTGATCATGCGGGTGTCCCGGCCGGGCACGGTCAGCGTGGGCGACGCGGTCGGCGCGGGCTGAGCCGGTTCCGGTGTTCTGGGGCCAGGTCCGAGACCCCAGAACAACCGGCACCTCACTTGAACAGCTTGCGCGCGACCACCAAGGTGACCAGCGCACCGACCCCGATGAGCGCGTAGCGCACCTTGGGGTCGTTCAGCTTCTCCATCACGCTGGCCTTGCCGGCGTCGACGAACCGCTGCGGGTTCGCCTGCACGCTCAACCTGTCCAGCGTGTCGGCCAGCGCGTCACGCGCCTGGTCGATGTCACGCTCGATGGCATCTTGATCACGGGCCACGTGTCCTCCTCACGTTCACCTGGCTGCCCACACCGTAGTTCACCGGAGAACCGATGCCGCACCAGCCGCGCCCATGGTCCCCTGCTCGGGTCTCATCGGCCGCCCGAGGAACAAGATCGACGCCCGCGATACGCTGGATGTCCACCGAGGGGCCGTAGCCCAATTGGCAGAGGCACTAGGTTTAGGTCCTAGACAGTGAGGGTTCGAGTCCCTCCGGCCCCACGCTGTTCGATGCCCTTCTGGCATCTTCCCGCGATCGTGATGTCCATACGGGGGCCGAGCCCCCGTAAGCCCCCACGGTGCGGGGAGCGCGTTCTGCGCGCTCCCCGCTTTGCGTTTCCTCCCGGGCCTGCTCACGGACCAGCATCCCGAAGGTGTTCGTGTTGTGAAGCGCTAGCCCCACTCCCCATCCGGAGTGCCCCGCCTGCACGGCGTCTCGCTTCCGCGCTGGATCTCGCGCTGCCGCCGGTATTGGCGAAAACCGCTTCCTGGCCGAACGGGCCGATCTACGCTGATCCTCACGTTCTGGGGAAAGGATCTCGGCCAGCGCATGACCACTCCACATCAGCCACGTGGACCGCTTCCGCCTCCGCACGGCCGCCCCACCGGCTACGGACCACCTCCGCCCGGCTGGCCCCCTCACGGGCAGTACGGACAGGTCCCGCCCCCGCCTCCGCAGCCGCCCAAGAAGGGATCGGCGGCGGTCATCGTCGTGGTGAGCCTGGTGGCGGTGGTCGTGCTCGTGGTCGGCGCCATCGCTGCGGTCGTCGCCTTCAACGTGGGCGGCGAGGAGGCCGCGCCGGCGGCCGCGCCCCCGCTCACCGAGCTGCCGATCAAGCCCGGCAACGACCCGGCCCCGACCTACGGTGAGGTCGCGGCGCCCAACGCGTGCGCGCTCATCCCGGTCGACTTCCTGCTGTCGCGAGGGTGGGTCCTGTCCAGGAACGAGCAGATCTTCGATCGCTCGCCCGACCCCGACGACCCGACCTCGCAGCCCGTCGAGCAGGGCGTCGGCGGAGTGGTGACCGGTGTGAGCGGCTGCGAGGTCCCGTTCGACGCGTACGGGAAGGCCACGCTCAACGTGCTCAGCCCGCCGCTGGACGGCGCGACCCGAACGGAATCCACGGCACGCATGGCACGGGAGGACAGCGATGCCCACCAGGAGAACGGGTTCGAGGTCCTGATCGAGAACGACCCCGAGAGCGTGGCCGACCGACCGAACGGGGTGTACGGGCATCTGGTGAAGGGATCGATGCTCGTCGAGTTCACCCTGGTCAGCCCGGACGGCACTCCCCGCGACCGCGCGCTGGACACCGCCAAGCAAGCCCTCTCGCGGATCACGAGCAGCTGGGACTCCACGAGCAAGTCGCCCAGCGTCGCCACGTACCCCCAGCCGTACGGGAAGGTGCCCGACCCGTGCGAGACGATCAGCGCCCAAGACCTGATGAGCCTGTTCGGCCAACCGGGCTCGGGCATGATCGAGCAGCGTCAGTGGGACACCAGCCCGACCGAGCTGTTCAGCATGGACACCGGCGGGAAGGTCGAGTACGTCGAGGACCGGTGCACCCAGGGCACTCTGGAGCCCGAAGCCGAGTGGAACCGACCGACCGGATCCATCGACGTCACCGTCCGGACCTTCCCGGGCGCCGCGAAGGCGGCGGAGTCCTTGCAGCTCTACGCGAGCCCGAATTCGGAGGTGGGCAGGGCATTCGGACCGGCTACCCCGCTGGGAACCAGCATCGGCGACGGGCCCGCCCACATCTCGTACGCCTTCGCGCAGGAACGGGTCATCCTCTTCCAGACCGGTCGGTACCTGGTCGCGGTGACCGCCAGGGAGAACACCGCGCTCTTCAGCGATGAAGCGCTGCGCACCCGGCTGACCCCGATCGCGCAACAGCTCTCCGACCGCCTGCGCTGACAACCGAAGCGGACCTACGCTGCCGCAACCACCCCGGCAACCCCCACCCAGCCGCCGGTGGGTCGCGGCGGGGTCGTGACCTCGGCAGTTCCCAGTTTTAGTCCAAACCGAGGACCCTTCGCGCCCGAAATGTCCGCTCAGTTATGACTAAAACTGGGAACTGCCTCCACCGGACCACCCCAACCTCCACCTCTGGGGCGGGCGCCTCGGCGTTGGGCGATGCGGGTGACTTGACCCTGCCCTTGGGGCAGGGCCTGAACTGGTGTCGAGCACCGGCCATGACCCCAGAGGAGCGCTCGATGACCACCGCGCCAGACCGGACCCCGTCCGGGTCGATCGACACCGACGAGTTCCCGCGTCCCGAGCGGCGGAAGCGCTTCCTGCGCGAGCCGTTCCGGATCATCCGGGCGAACCTCGGCGCCTACCTGGCCATCAACGCGCTCGTCTACGGCCTGTTCCTCGTCGGTGTGGGAGCGGGCTTGCTGTTCCCCGAGCTGACCGCCGCGCGCAGCAACGCCCTGACGCAGGACGGGACGGCGGACCTGGTGGGCATGGTGCTCGGCAACATGTGGCTGTTCAGCCTGACGATCTTCCTGGTCAACACGATCACGGTGGGGATCGTGAAGATCCTGCTGCCCTCGATGGTCGTGCCCTTCGCCGGCATCGCCGTGTACGCGTACTGGGCGTTCACCACCGGTGTGACGCTCGCGCCGATCAACGAGACCATGGCGAAGACCATGATCCCGCACTCGCTGACCGTCATCATCGAGTTCCAGGCCTACGCCGTGCTGCTGCTCGGCGCCTACCTCATCGGGCGGTCGTGGCTGCGCCCGGCGAGCGTCGGGTCGGGCAACCGCCGCCAGGGCTACGTCCGCGGGCTGAAGCAGTTCGGGTGGCTGACCTTGCCTGCGCTGGTGCTGTTCGTCGTGGGCGCGATCTACGAGGCCTTCGAGATCATTTACCTGGTCCCCCTGCTGTTCGCGCCCTGATCGCGCTGCTCGGCCGGGGCGGCTGCAGCGACCCCGGCCAGGTGGCAGTCTCACGTTGACGAGGAACGAGGAGCGGGCGATGGCGTGGAGCACCCGTGAGATCGCCGATCTCACGAACACGACGGTGAAGGCCGTCCGGCACTACCACGAGATCGGTCTCCTCGACGTGCCCGAACGCACGTCCAACGGGTACAAGCAGTACGGGGTGTCGCACCTGATCCGGCTGGTGCAGATCAAGCGCTTGAGCGACCTCGGGCTCCCCTTGTCGCAGATCGCCTCGCTCCTGCGCGCCGACGCCGAACCCGACGAGGCGATCAGCGCGCTCGACGCCGAGCTGGAGGAGACGATCGACCGGTTGACGCGGATTCGGTCGGAACTGGCGGTGATCAGGCGCCACGACGCGCGACCGGACGTGCCGACCGACTTCGCTCCGATCTCCGGGGAGTTCACCGACACGCAGCGGTCGATGCTGGCGGTCTACTCGACGATCTTCAGCGAGTCGGACCTCGCGGAGTTCCGCGAGATGCTGGCAGAACCGGAAGAGACCGACATGGAGTTCGAGCTCCTGCCCGCGGATGCCGATGACGCCGCGCTCGACCAGCTCGCCGAGCGCATGGCACCGGTGGTCCGCAGGAATCGGCAGCGGCATCCGCGCTTGGTGAATCCCGCGGCGAACTCACCGCGAGGCAGGGAGTTGGCGGAGAGCACGATGGCCCACGCGGTGGCCGAGCTCTACAACCGGGCGCAGATCACCGTCCTGCAGCGGGTCTACGCGATCCTGGAGCAGGACGGCGCTGAGTGACGCTCAGCTCGCGCGGCGGACCATCTCGGCGATCCAGGTCGGTGCGTACGGCGAGGTGCAGCCGGGCGACGTCGGGTAGTCCTCCAGCACGCGCAGGCGTTCACCGATGCCGATCGCGCGCGAGCGGTGTTCGGGGTGGTGGATCCCGATCTGGGCCAGGCACGTGTTCATGGCCCACTGCAGGCGGTCCGGCACGTCCTTCATCTCCGCCTCGATGACGTCGAGCAGACCCGCCAGGTCGAGGCCGTCCGGCTTCTTCGTCACGCGTTCGGCGGTCAGGGCCCACCCCGCGCTCGCGACCACCGGGTCCGGGTCGGCGCTCCACGCCGTGCGCAGCTCCTCGGCGTGCGGGTTCTTCTTGACCGCGTAGTTGACGAGCCAGTCGTGGACCTTGGGCCGGCGGGCTTCGCGCAGCATGGTGTCCAGCTCGTCGCGGTCGAAGGCCTTCGGGCGGCAGATCAGCAGCGCCAGCAGCCTCGCGGCCGTGTCTCGGGTCGCCCACAGTTCGCGCGCGAGTTCCTGCTGGGTCTTGAGCTGCTTGGCCAGGGCGCGCAGCTTCCCGAGGTTCACGCCGTGATCGTCGCCGTGCTTCTCGTTCACCGCGCGAACCTTGGGGTCTTCGAGGGCGGCCAGCTCGGCCATCACCTCGGTCACGGTCGTGCCGGTCATGTCCGCCTCCCGCTCGTCTTCACCGACGACGGTACTGCGGCGGTCCGACTCATCTAGGTTGGTCCGCGTGCCGACCGCGGATCGAGGAGGAACGCACATGGGGGACCTGCACATCAGCCCGGAGCTTCCGGCGGTGCTCGAGCGCGTCGACGCGCTCGGCGAGCTGATGAACGCGAGCGCGGAGACGGCCGACGAGCGCGGGAGCCTGAACGAGGACGTCGCGCGAGGCCTGCTGGAGGCGGGCGCGGTCCGCGCCTCGCTGCCCGCGAGCCTCGGCGGCCTCGAGTTCGCTCCGCGGCAGCTGACGGCCATGAGCGAGCGGATCAGCTATCACGATGCCGCAGCGGGCTGGACGATGATGGCTCTGCAGCACATCACCGGCACCACCGCGGCGTACCTCGACGCCGACGCGGCGGACGCGCTGTTCCCCGACGTCGCCGGTGGCGACCACGCCCTGCTGGCCGGGCACGGAACCCGGCCGGGCGAGGCGATCCCGGTCGAGGGCGGCTACCGGGTGAGCGGGAGCTGGCAGTTCGCCTCGGGAATGGCGCTGGCCACCCACGTGCACAGCCTGATCCTCGTCCAGGGCAGCGGCGAAGGCCGGGTGCTGGCGATGCCGAAGGCGCAGGTGGAGCTGGCCGACAACTGGGACGTGCTCGGTCTGCGCGCCACGACCAGCATCGACTACCACTGCACCGACGTGTTCGTCCCGCGCGAGAACACCTACCTCGCGACGACCAGCACCCCCGTCAACGGCGGCGCGATGTACCGCGTCGGCCTGGTCAACATGGCCGCGATCGGTCACACGGGCTGGGCGCTCGGCGTCGGCCGGCGGCTGCTCGACGAGCTGAAAGCGGTGGCAGCGGTCAAGTCCGGCACGCGAGGCGCAGCGGTCGACACCGCTCAGTTCCACGCGGAGTACGCGACCGCCGAAGCCGCGCTGCGCTCGGCGGGCGCCTGGGCGGAGCAGGTCTGGGCCGACGTCGAGAACACCTTGGCGGCGAGCGACACGCAGACCACCGAGCAGGACACGCTGATCCGGCTCGCGCTCGGCAACGCCACGCGCAGCGCGCAGGAGGTCGGCCGGACGGTGCACCAGTGGGCCGGCACAGCGGCCATCCGCAGGGGGCCGATCGACCGGTTCCTGCGCGACCTCGGAACCGGCTCCCAGCACATCACTTCCAGCCAGGTGGTCCTGCAGAACTGCGGGAAGTGGCTCAGCGGAGCACAACCGGGCGCCCGCTGGGAATTCCTCGACCTCGTGCAGTGACCGCGCCCGTCACCGGCCGAGCGGGTTGAAGAACCCGCGCAGGTAGGGGTCGTCGCGTTCGCACATCTCGTCCGGCGTCCCCGCGGCGGCGACTCGGCCCTCGCGCATGAACACCATCTCGTCGGCGATGTCGAGGTCGATGAGGTGGTTGACGTCGTGGCTGATGGCGAGCACGGCGGTGCCCGCGTCGGCGCACCTGCGCAGGGTGGCCCACACCGCGCGAGCGGTGGCGGTGTCGAGCGAAGCGGTCGGCTCGTCCACGACCAGCAGCGTCGGCGCGGGAATCAGCGCAGCGGCGAGCGCGGCCCGCTGGACCTGCCCGCTGGAGTGCTGGCCGGGGAGCAGGTGCCGCACGTCGTCCGGGTACAGGGCGGACGCGCACGCCTCCTCGACGCCGAGCACCCCGCGCAGCTCGTAGGTCTTGCGCAGCTGCGAAGCCACATCGGCCTCCGCGTGGAACGCCGTGACCCCGGATTGCGGCAGGTAGCCGACGGTGTTCACGCGCAACCGCCGCCACTCCGGCTCCTCGGTCACGGGCACGCCGTTGACGAGCACGTCTCCCTTGGTGCTCGCGACCGCGGGCAGGTGCCCGGTCAGAGCCGCCGCCAGCATGGACTTCCCGCAACCCGACTCACCGAGCAGCGCCGTGACCCGACCCGCCGGCACGGCCAGATCCACCGACTCGATCACCGTCTCGCTCCACCGGCCGGTGTCGACGTGCACGGTCAACCCCCGCGCCTCGGCCACCGGCCCTCCCCCACCATCAGCCACAGGGCCTCCTATTTCGTGTCTCGGACTAGTTCGCTGTCAATGCGTTCGAAGATGTCCGAGTCGGTTTCGCGCTGCCATTCGGGCATGTCCGCCCAGTCCGCGACGTAGGCCGGTTTGGGGTCGGGGAAGTGCCGGAAGATCTGCCCCGTCCAGCACAGAGCCACGAATCGCCCCTTCTGCTCACGAGTGAGCTTCGAAGCCTTGCCCTCCGTGGCTTCGATGAAGTCCTGCACCTGCTGGTATACGGCCGACGCACTGGCGCGTTCCCAGTCGGGCGTCTCCTCCCACGGGGCGATGTATCCGGGCTTCGGATCCCCTGGGTAGTGCGCGTTCACACCGGCGATCCACGCTTCGCGGAAGATTCGCCCCTTCACCTCGGACACTGAACCCCTCCTCATTGGGAACTTGCCACGGACACGACATCTCTGATCTGCGAATCCAGGTAGCGAACGTGCCGATCACCCACGTACGGCATAAGTTGCGCCTGAAGATCCCCCAGTTTTCGGCCAAGATATCCGACCGATGACGTGCGCCTCGCGCTGTCAACCGCCGCAGCTCCGTTCAGCACCAGCTGATCGACATCACCGCGCTGAGCACCCACGGTCGCGAGATCAACGAGCACGCTCCCGCGGCGGCGTGCTGACGTCGCTTGTCCCAGTGCCTTGTTGAGCGCGGGTTCCGCCAACTCCGGACGACGCAGCTTCACGAAGCACGAAGTGCGCTCCTCGTCGAGCCGCGCCCCTTCAAAACGGAGCCAACCGGTCGAAGGAGCCCTGTCTGTCAGGTCAGCGACTCGCTCCGCCTCGCCCAACGACCGCTGACAAGACGGCAGATCCCCAAGCCCCGCACTGGTCTGCGCACGCACGGCCGCGACCCAGTAACGGGTCGTCCTGGTCGGGTCTCCTCGGAGAGCCAGTTGCGCTGCCCCGTCGAGCAGTGGAACCGCACGCCGATACTGGTGCTCGTAAATGCTGATGAAGGCGTGGCGAGTCATCGCGCACGCCCAGAGATCCGGCTGGCGTGCTTCCTTGCTCGCGTGCGCGGCTTCGGCATAGCACTGAGCTGCCGCCGCGTAGCTGCCCACGTCGAAGAAGACTTCTCCGCAGAGTTGGAACAGGTCGGCGGCGAGTGCGCACAGTCGCTGCTGCACAGCGACGGCCTGTGGCTCGTTCAAGCTGCTGCGCAGGACATCGAGCTGATGTCTCACGACCGGGAGGACGTCACGTTTGGACCGCGACTCACCGAATCTCGCCCACAGATTCGCGTTCAGGTGGGAGTAGGCATCCACGGTCGCGGAGTCGAGACGTCGAGGACGTTCGGCAGCGTGCAGGACTCGATCGGCGTCGATGGAAGGGATCGCCAGCAAACTGCCTGTGACCGCCACCAATCGAAGAACTTCGCGGCGATTCACGTCGTCATGCCAATCCTCGTCGTGGGGCGGGCCCGAAAACCGCGGCTCTGGTGGGGTGTCGTCGTCCCTTCGTACCTGGCCACCTCGAAGCTCGGCAATCCTGATCTGCTTCTCCCGCTCGACGACGTTGTCGAAGCGCTCTAGAAGCACCCCGTTCGCATTGAGGGCCTGATCAGCGACTCTCCAGAACTCTCGTTCGGGGAACTGCCTGCCCGACTCGATGTGGGAGATCGAGGTGCGGGAGTACGAGGTGATCCGCCCAATAGCGGCTTGGTCGAGTGGCGAGGACTCGCGGAATCCGCGAAGCGTCGCGCCCAAGCCTCGACGCAGCTCGCGCACTGCTTCTGGCATACGGGCCATGAAGATCTCCAGAGGCCGGCACGTATCCAATTCGATCCACAGCGTAGCCATCTCAAGCAGCAAAAGGACGCTGCCAGGTGTGGGAGTTTCCTCCACACCATCCCCCACGTCGACTCCACAGCGTTACATGTCGACTTCACACAGCAACATTCAAGCGCTGATGAACCACATGAAGGGATCTGGGGAGATGAAGGAAGTTTCTGCGAACCCACCGGAGCGCGCTTGGTGCTGGATGCCGGGGTACGAGGCTCGACATGTCATCCCTGCTGGTGCCGCGGACGGCGTGACGACCATTGCTCACTGCGGAGAGCGGGTCATCGTCGACCTCGACGAGGTGGCGTGGCTGCTGCCGACCTGCCCGTCCTGCTACCGCCTGGTGGCCGGTGCGCCCACGTTCGAAGCGCTGCGAGCGGGGCAACGGTGACAGGGGACCTGTGCCGGCTGGGGGCCATGACGCGCGGAGTGATCATGTCGCTCGGGTTGGCCGTGGACGACTTGGAAGCCGGTCACTACGGGATCGAAGACCGGGAACGATTGGCGTCCTACCTGGACAACCTGGCCCTCGCCTTGCGCGGCCCGGGCGGTCAAGATCCTGGCCCGGTGGTGGACGGGAGCCGGGTCTACCGCTGATCAACGTGGTTCTGGCGGAGCTGAGTGCCAGCGGCTGCCGGGTTCATGGTGAAGGTGGACGCGTGGTGGGTGGAGGGCGGTATACCGTGGGATGGCGGTTTTCGTCGAGGTTCGGGTGGGGTGTTCGGTGAGCGTCAAGGTCGTTCTGGTCGATGACGAGGACCTGGTGCGGTCCGGGATCAGGATGATCCTGGAGGCCGATCCGGAGATCGAGGTGGTGGCCGAGGCCGCCAACGGTGCGCCGGTCGTGGAGCTGGTGTCCCGGTTCGCGCCGCACGTGGTGCTCACCGACATCCAGATGCCCGGGGTCGGCGGGCTGGAAGTGACCAAGCGGCTCGCGGCGCTGCCCGATCCGCCCGCCGTCGGAGTGCTGACGACCTTCGACGTCGACGAGTACGTGCACGAAGCGCTGCAGAACGGGGCGGCAGGGTTCTTGCTCAAGGACACCCGGCCGCGCGACCTGGTCGCCGCCGTGCACACCCTCGCCGGTGGTGAGGCGATGCTCTCGCCGCGGATCACCCGGAAGCTGCTGACCACCTTCTCCTCCGGGGGCGGTGCCGCTCAGTCGGCGAAGTCCAAGATGGACCAGCTCACCGCCCGCGAGCGCGAGGTGGCCGTGGCCGTCGCGCAGGGTTCCAGCAACGCCGAGATCGCCGCCGACCTGTACATGAGCCAGTCCACCGTCAAGGTCCACATCGGACGGATCATGCAGAAGCTGGACGCCGTCAACCGGACTCAGGTCGCCATCGTCACCCACGACGCCGGCCTCGCCTAGAGGATGTTGATGAATGCAGCGGTAGCCGCCGTTTCAGGTGTGGGACTCAGCCCGCACCGCCGCGGGTTCTGAGCGCCTTCGTGGCGAGTACGCCGGGACGCCTATGTCCACCCCTGGGGTAAGCGGAAGACTCAAGGAGCGGCGCACGGAGACCACGAAGGCGCTCAGGTTCCGCTACCCGCACCGCCACGCAAAGCAATTCCTCAACATCCCCTAGAGCGCGCGGGCGATGGCTCTTCCGGCTGCGCGGCCGGAGAACAGGCAGCCGCCTAGGAACGTGCCCTCCAGCGCGTTGTAGCCGTGCACACCTCCGCCTCCGAACCCGGCGGCCTCTCCCGCGGCGAACAGGCCGGGGATGGCCTGGCCGTCGGCTCCGAGGGCCTGCGAGGACAGGTCGGTCTGGATACCGCCGAGCGATTTGCGGGTCAGCACGTGCAGCTTGACGCCGATGAGCGGACCGGCCTTCGGGTCGAGCACCCGGTGCGGCGAGGAGACCCGCGTGAGCTTGTCACCGCGGTAGCGGCGCGCGTTGTGGATGAGCTGCGCTTGGGCGTCCTTGCTGAACGGGTTGGCCATCTCGCGGTCGCGCGCGACGATCTGCCGTTCGACCTCGGCGGCGTCCAGCAGCGGCGTCTCGGTCAGCGAGTTCATCTTCGCGACGAGCTCCGCCAGCGTGTCCGCCACGACGAAGTCCGCGCCGCGCTGCTTGAACGCCTCGACCGGTCCCGGTGCGCCCTTGCCGAGCCGCGTCTTCGCCAGCAGCTTCAGGTCGTGGTGGGTGATGTCGGGGTTCTGCTCCGAACCCGACAGCGCGAACTCCTTCTCGATCATCTTCTGCGTGACGATGAACCAGGAGTGGTCGTGCTGCGCGATGTCGGGCGTGGTCCGCAGGTGCTTGAGGGTGCCGAGCGTGTCGCAGCCGGGCAGGAACGGCGCGGGCAGCAGCCTGCCCAGGGCGTCGAACCACAGCGGCGACGGACCCGGCAGGATCCGGATCGCGTGCTTCGGCCAGACCGGGTCCCAGTTCTGGATTCCCTCCACGTAGTGCCACATCCGGTCCCGGTTGACCAGCCGCGCACCGGCGTCCTGCGCGATCCCGATCCCCCGGCCGTCCACGTACTCGGGAACGCCGGTGATCATCTCGCGCGGCGGGCGGCCCAGCCGCTCGGGCCAGAACTCGCGCACCAGGTCGTGGTTGCCGCCGATGCCGCCCGTCGAGACGACGACCACCTGCGCGCGCAGCTCGAACTCACCGGCCGCTTCGCGGTTCGACGCCACTCCCCGCTCCCCGTCGTCGGGGCCCAGGACCGTGCCGCGAACTCCCACGACCGCGCCGCCTTCGACGATCAGCTCGTCCACCTGGTGGCGGTGCCGGAAGGTGACCAGGCCGCGTTTCGCCCCCTCGATCGCAGCCTCGACGAACGGCCCGACGACACCGGTGCCGGTGCCCCAGGCGACGTGGAAGCGGGGCACCGAGTTGCCGTGGCCGGTCGCGCGACCGTCACCGCGCTCCGCCCAACCGACCATGGGGGTGAACCGGATCCCGTTGCCGCGCAGCCAGTCCCGCTTCTCGCCAGCGGCCCACTCGACGTACGCGCGCCCCCAGCGGGAGGCCCAGCTGTCCTCGTCGGCGAGGCGGTCCCAGCCGGCGCTGCCGAGCCAGTCCTGCCAGGCCAGGTCGAAGGAGTCCTTCACGCCGAGCCGGCGCTGCTCGGGGGTGTCGACCAGGAAGATCCCGCCGAACGACCACCACGCCTGGCCACCGAGGTTGGCCGCGTTCTCCTGGTCGACCACGGTGACCTTCTTGCCTGCGGCGACCAGCTCGGCCGTGGCGACCAGGCCGGCGAGGCCCGCACCCACGACGATGGCATCAGAATCCATGCGCCGAACCTACCCGCACTCGGCCGTTTCACCAGCGGTCCGGGGAGACCTAGTAGGCCACTCGCCGGCGGTAGGCGTCACCACGGCCGACGATGAACCACAGCAGGCTGCCCAGGAACGGCGCGGCGAAGGCCACCAGGAGCCACACCACGGTCATGCCGAACGACAGCGGTGAGCCGATGATGCTGACCACGGCGCAGACGAACAGCGCCAGCGCACCGAACATCACCAGCGCGGCCACCGCGAGCAGGCCGGTCTCCAGCAGCAGTTCCGGCGAGCTGAAGAGCTTTTCCAGGTCCATGACGTTCCTCTCAGGGGTTCGTTCGTCCTTCGATCAACAACGCTATGGATCTCCGGCCGCCGTCACGTCCCCCGACCTGCTCGTCCGAACTTGGCCGAAAGTCGTACCCGTCTCGGCCCCTCGGCGAACGTGCCGGGCGATCGCCGCAACTAGAGTCGGCCCGGTGCGTCTCCTCCTCGACCGTGAGCGCCTGCTGTCCTGGTGGGACGGCAAGGTTCACCGCCTGCTGATCGATATCGTCGTCGCGCTGATGTTCAGCGGGGCGTTCGCGGAGAACCCCACGCCGTGGCAGCTCGGTCTCGCCGTCGTCGCCGGCCTCGGGATGCTGGTGCGCAGGAGGTTCCCGCTGATCGCGGTCGCCACCTCGCTCCTGCCCCTCGTGTTCTTCTCATCGCCGCCGCCGTCGTGGGTCGCCCTCTACACCTACGCGCGCCGCCACGGGGCCACGCGCTCGACGTGGGTCGTGGGCTTCGTGATCATCGGGATCGGGGTCGGCTCCGAGATCATCGGGCAGACCGGCTGGTCGGGGTTCCCGATGCTGGTCGGCATCGCCGTGAAGTCCGCGCTGTACTGCGTGCCGGGCATGCTCGGGCTGTGGCTGCAGCAGCGGCAGGTGATGATGGCGGCCACGCGCGAGCGCATCGACCGGGCCGAGCGCGAGCGAGCGCTGCTCGCCGAGCGCGCCGTCGGCGAGGAGCGGCGGCGGATCGCCCGCGAGCTGCACGACGTCATCGCGCACCGCGCCAGCGTGATGTCGTTGCAGGCGGGCGCGCTCACCGTGCACGCCAAGGACGAGGCGACCGCCGACACCGCCGAGATCATCCGCGACAACAGCGCCAAGGCGCTCACCGAGCTGCGCGGGATGCTCCGCGTCCTGCGCGAGGGCCCCTCCGACCTCACCGAAGCACCCGCCGTGCACGACATCGCCGACCTGGTCCGCGATGCCGCGGAGACCGGGATCCCGGTGCGGCTGACCATGCCCGACGACCTTCCCGAGACCTCCGGCACCACCGGACGAGCGGCCTACCGGGTCGTGCAGGAAGCGCTGACCAACGCGGCCCGGCACGCGCCCGAGGCCGCGGTGACCGTCGTCGTCGAGGCGGGCGACGACCTCGCCGTCACCGTCGCGAACGGGCCGAGCCGACCGTCCCCCTCCTCCGGAGCCGGGTACGGGCTGCTCGGGATGCGGGAGCGCGTCGCGCTCGCCGGCGGCGAGCTGGAGGCCGGCCCGACCGCCGACGGAGGCTTCCGGGTGGCCGCTGTGCTCCCGCTGCCCGAAAGTCGTACCCGCTCCTAGCTGGAAGTCAGACGCCCTGAACCCGGTGGATTCGCGATTCTCGTTGTCATGCGGGAAATCCGATCCGACATCGAGGAGCAGGGTTGATCACCATCCGGGAACTGTCCAAGCGCTACGGCGACAAGCTCGCCGTGCACGACCTCACCTGCACCGTCCGGCCGGGCGTGGTGACCGGCTTCCTCGGCCCGAACGGGGCGGGCAAGTCGACCACGATGCGGCTCATGCTCGGTCTCGACCGGGGTGAGGGCGAAGTCCTGTTCAACGGCCGCAGCTACCAGGACCTGCCGAACCCGGTGCGCACCGTGGGCGCGCTGCTCGACGCCGGGGCCGTGCACCCGGGGCGGTCGGCGCACCAGCACCTGCGGATGATCGCCGCCGGGGCCGGGATCTCCGAGCAGCGGGTCCGCGAGGTGCTGGCCGCGGTCGGGCTCGACGAGGTCCGCTCCCGGCGCATCGGGGGCTTCAGCCTCGGGATGCGGCAGCGCCTCGGGATCGCCGCGGCCCTGCTGGGCGACCCCGAGTACGTGATCCTCGACGAACCCACCAACGGGCTCGATCCCGAAGGCGTGCGCTGGATCCGCTCGCTGCTGCGCAACCTCGCCGACGAGGGCAGGACCGTGTTCGTGTCCTCGCACCTGCTGTCCGAGATCGCGCAGCTCGCGGACGATCTCGTCGTCATCGGCGAGGGCGAGCTCATCGCCGCCCAGCCCGTGCGCGATTTCATCGCCGCGCACACCCGCACCCACGTCGTCGTGCGGACGGTGGAAGCCGGGCGGTTCGGGCAGTGGCTGCACCAGGCGGGGTTCCAGGTGCAGCAGGAAGAAGCCGACGCGCTGGTCATCCACAACGCCGAGGTCGACGCGGTCAGCGCAGCCGCGCGGCAGGCCGGCATCCCGATCCGCGAGCTGCACACCCGCCGCAGCAGCCTCGAAGACGCCTTCTTCAACGCCACCTCCACCGCCACGACCTACCGAGGAGCAGCAGCATGACCACGCTCGCAGCCAGGCCGCAGACCGACAGCACGTCCGCGGGCCTGCGCGCCGTCCAGTACGAGTGGGCCGCCTTCCGGACCGTGCGGTCCAACTGGGTCCTGATGGGGGCCGCGCTCCTCATCCAGCTCCTGCTCACGGTCTTCGCGCACGACTCGCGCGACCACGGTGACGTCACCTTCGACAAGGTGATCTCGGTGGCGTGGATCTTCGGCGCGCTGGTGGGCGCGCTGGGCGTCAACGCCTTCGGCAACGAGTACCGGTACCGCACGATCACCACGACCGTGCTCACCGCGCGATCGCGGCTGCGGGTGCTGGGGGCCAAGGCGGCCGTGGTCGCCGTCGCGGCCATAGCCACCGAAACCGTCGTCCTCTCGGCGTCCTGGCTGGTGCTCGCGGTGTTCATGGGGGCGGCGCCGACCGCGTCCGTCTCGCTGATGATGGGCACCGGGGCCGTCATCTACACGACGTTGATGACCTTGGTCGGGCTCGCGCTCGCCGTTCTGCTGCACGGTTCGGTCGTGCCGATCGCGTTCCTCGTGGTGTGGCCCGAGGTCGAGATGCTGCTGATCAACCGGCTGGACCTGCCCGAGTGGCTGCTCGTGGTGCTGCAGCCGTTCTACTCGGCTCGTCAGTTGATCAGCGAAACCCCGGAGTGGCCGCACGCCCTGCCGATGCTGGGGCTCGCGGCGATTCTGCTCGGAGCCGCGGGCGTCGTCCTGACCCGTCGCGACGTGTGAGTACCGTGACGGACGTGTCGAGGTTGCAGCAGCGCTCGTGGTTGTCCTGGTGGGACGGTTCTCCCCGGTCGCTGCTGTTCGACCTCGCGGTGGCCGGTGCGCCGATCGCCGGGGAGTTCTACGCCCACGGCGGGCGCCTCACCGACACCTCGCCCCTGACGATCACCGCGATGATCGCGGCGTTCTCCGCCCTCCTGGTGCGGCGGCGGTTCCCCTTCGCGGCAGCGCTGGTGGTGGCCGTGACGTCGCTGAACGTGGAGCGCGTCCTCGGGTTCGTCGAAGTCGCGCTGTACACGGTGGCGAGCAGGCGCGGGCCGCGCCTGCCCACCTGGCTGGCCGCGACCGCGAACGTGCTGGTCCTGCTGCCCGTCGTGCTGGACTGGGGTGACTTCCGGATCGGGCCGACGACGACCATCGTCGTGGGCTCGGTGGTCGTGCCGGTGCTGCTCGGGCTGTGGGTGTTCGGGCGGCGGCGCGTGCTGGCCGACTTCCGGGAGCAGGCCGAGCAGGTCGAGCGGGAGCGGGAGCTGCTCGCCGAGCGCGCCGTGGAGGCGCAGCGGCGCGAGATCGCCAGGGAGATGCACGACGTCGTCGCGCACCGCATCGGCGTCGTCTCCCGGCACGCGGACATCCTGGCCGCCAACGCTTCCGATCAGCGCAGCGCCGAGCTGGCCGAGATCATCCGCTCGACCAGCGCCACCGCCATGAGCGAGCTGCACGACATGTTGCGCGCGTTGCGCGACGATGCCGAACCCGAGCCCGCGTCGGCGAGCACGACCGGCATCGCCGAGCTCGTCGACGGAGCCGTGCGCTCGGGATCGAACGTGCAGCTCCACATGGCCGAGCCGGCGCCGGAGGTCCCGCCCGAGGTGGGGCGCGCCGCGTACCGCGTCGTGCAGGAAGCGCTCACCAACGCCGCCAAGCATTCCCCGCACGCGGCCGTCCTGGTCGCGGTGAGCTCGGACGACGACGAGCTCTCGTTGACGGTGACCAACCGCCACAGCCCGCGCGGGCACGCCGTGGCACTGCCCAGCTCGGGTTTCGGCCTGGTCGGCATGCGCGAGCGGGTCGCCCTCACCGGCGGCAGGCTCAACACCGGCCGGACGGAGGACGGCGGCTACCGGGTCCACGCCACGCTCCCCCTGCGCCCGGAGGACGCCGCCTCCGAGTGAGGCGCCGACGATGAGTTCGGCCGCCTTCGCGGGTCTACACGTCGAGACCTGCGGAGAGAGGACGGACGTGATGCCGGATCTGATGGTGGACTTCATCATCTCGCTCGACGGCTACGCCGCGGCGGAGGGGTGGCCGGGCCTGTGGGGCATGGGCGGCCCGGAATACCTCGACTGGATCGCCGAGAGCTCCGAGAACGAGCACCTCACGCTCATGGGGGCCACGACCTACCGGTTGATGTCGGGATTCGCCGCCGAAGCGCCCGAGGAGCCCGCGTTCGCCGAGCTGACGGCCCTGCCCAAGGTCGTCTTCTCCTCGACGCTGCGGACTCCGCTGTCCTGGGCCAACACCGAACTCGTCACCGGGGACGCGGTCGCGGCCGTGCAGGAGATGAAGCAGCGCGAGCCCCGGGCGCTGCGCACCCTCGGCAGCCTCACGCTCGCCCGCTCACTGCTGCGAGCCGGGGTGGTGGACCGCTTCCGCGTGGTCGTCTTCCCCGTCATCACCGGCGCGACGGGTCAGCAGCGCATCTTCGACGGGTACCCGGACATCAAGCTCGACCTGATCAGCACCCGGACCTTCGACGGCCGGCTCCAGCTGCTGGAGTACGCCCCGACGATCCTCGACGGCCCGCCCGGCGTCTCGGCCCCCATGGTCATCGACGGCTGACGGCCCTCTCGACGGCGGCGACGTAGTCGTCGAACTCGGCCGTGGGCACGCCGTCCTTCACCAGCGCGTCGCGCTGAGCGCGGGTGAGCTCCAGCTGCACGCCCTTGCCGCGAGTGTTGCGGTTGGCGATGTTGTCCGGGTTCTCGCCGGTCAGGCCGTCGGGGAGCGCATCGGGCGCGTCGAAGCCCTCCTCGCGGAGTTCTTCCCGAACGGCGTCGCGCAGCTCGGTGTCGAGACCACCGACGTAGGTGGCCTCCTCGACGCCCGCGGCTCCGTGCCAGGACACCGTGTAGGCGGAGCCGGCCACGGCATCGCTGATCTGCGGCTCGTCGAAGTTTGTGGACGTGATGTGCAGGACGCTGTTGCCCGAGGACTTGATCCCCTCGAACGTGCCGAAGCCGTGGTCACCGGAGGTGGCCGCGCGATCCGCGAGTTCGGTGGTGGGACGTTCGATGCCGCCGCCGTGGATGGCGACGTGGACGACGTCGGTGCTCCCGTCGCGCACGGCTCGCCGGTAGTCGACGCCTTCGGTCTCGTGAGCGGCCAGTTCGGCGTAGTTGGCGTAGGTGTCCTCGGCCTCGGCCGCGGGGGCGACTGCGAGGGTGAAGAGCGCCGCTGTGGCGACGGTGGCGGTCCTGCTGATCATCTGGAGTCCCTCCGCGCGAGTGGTCGACCGCGGAGGATGCTATTCGGTGAACGGGAATTCGTCGGCCACAACGGGTGAACTCCCGCGATCAGTTGGCCAGCGCTTCGATCCGGTGCTGCTCGACGAGCTCCTCGTAGTCCGAGGGGTCGGCGTCGAGCAGTTGTGCCGGACGGCCCGTGACCTCGCCGATCGGGTGCAGCAGATCGAGCGCCTTGGAGCGGGTGGTGAGCACGGCGACCACGAGCACTCCGCGTCCGGGAGCATCCGGGTCGTCCACGGCGCACAGGCTCCACGGGACCTCGCACGGGCCTCGGTGGAACTCGTCCGGGCACAGCAGGCGCGCGATCGGGTCTTGCGCCGCGACCGCCTCGGCATCGCTGGCGAATCCGGCGACCCGGATCTCGTACACGCGGCTGAGGTCCATCCGTTCCTCCCAGGTGGTGTGGCGACGTCCACCAGCCTCGCGCGCACCCGGCACCACCGGCGTCCGGAACCACCCCGAACCCATCCCTGACCCACCCCGGAGAACCCTCTCGACCCCACCGGTGATCGCGTGATCGAGTCCTCACCACTTCCCAGTTTTAGTCCTAACTGAGCGGACATTTCGGGCATCGAAGGCCCCGCGGGTTCAAGCGGTCGTTGCAACTCCTGTTGTGTTGTAGGGAGTGTGCGCTGGTGGGTCGTCCGGTGGAGCCGCGTGAGGTGCGGGTGGTGTTTTGGGCTGGGGTGCGTGGTGGGTTGTCGTTGGGGGCGGCCAGTGCTGTGGCGGGTGTGTCGTTGACGTCGGGTAAGCGGTGGTTCACCCAGGCTGGCGGGGTGGTGGGTAATGGTGTGGGTGAGTGTTCGGGTCGGTTTTTGTCGTGTGCCGAGCGGGAGGAGATTGCCGTCCTGCGTGCGCAGGGGCATAGCCGGGCCGAGATCGCTCGCCGGTTGGGGCGGCATCGGTCCACGATCGGTCGTGAGCTGGACCGCAACACCACTGGTGAGCGTGGGTATCGGGCCAGTACCGCCCAGAGCGCGAGTCAGCGGCGTGCGCGGCGTCCGAAGACCGCGAAACTGGCTGCCGACACCGAGTTACGCGACCACGTTCAGCAGCGGCTGCGGCAGTGTTGGTCTCCGGAACAGATCAGTGCCAGGCTCGCCGAGGAGTTTCCCGACCGACCGGAGAAGCGGGTGTCGCACGAGTCGATCTATCAGTCTCTGTATGTGCAGGGCAGGGGCGCATTGCGCCGGGAGTTGGCCACGTGTCTGCGGACCGGCCGGGCGTTGCGCCGGCCACGGCGGATGCCCGATGCCCGGCGGGAACGCGTCGGCCGCATCCCCGACATGATCAGTATTTCCGAGCGGCCCGCGGAGGCCACCGACCGCGCGGTGCCCGGACATTGGGAAGGCGACCTGATCGCCGGTCAGGACAACGGCTCGGTGATCGGCACCCTGGTTGAGCGCTCCACCCGGTTCTGCATGCTGCTACACCTGCCCGAAGGCAAGGACGCTGAGCACGTCAAAAACCAGATGATCACCGCCATCCACACCCTGCCCACCCACTTGCGCAGGTCTCTGACCTGGGACCAGGGCAGCGAAATGGCCAGGCACACCGACATCACCCTGGCCACAGACCTCGATATCTACTTCTGCGACCCCCACAGCCCCTGGCAACGCGGCACCAACGAAAACACCAACGGCCTGCTCCGCCAGTACTTCCCCAAAGGCACCGACCTCTCCCGGCACAGCCCCGAACACCTCGCCGACGTCGCCACCGAACTCAACGGCCGCCCCCGCAAAACACTCGCCTGGCGCACCCCCGCCGAAGCACTCCACCAACTACTGTCCACACCAAACCAAGTTGCAACCACCGGTTGAAACCGCCCCCTCGGTTTGGACTAAAACTGGGAAATGCCGAGGTGAGGCGCTCAGCCGAGGTCGAGGATGGCGTAGCCGAAGGCCGGGACTTCGAGGGTCCGGCCGCTGATGCGGACGCCGCTGTCCTCCACCGGGCGGGCGCGGGAGAGGCGATCGTCGGGGACCTCGACGGTGACCAGCTCGCGACTCGGGTTGATCGTCACCAGGAACCGGTCACCCCGCAGGTAGGTCAGCGGGTAGCCGTCGTGGAACACCTCGACCCCGCCACCGCTGCCGAGCTCGGGGTGACGCTTGCGCAGCGAGATGACCCGTTGCACGAAGTTCAGCAGCGAGCCCGGATCGGCCATCTGCCCCGCGACGGTCGGCCGGTTCGGGTCCGGGTCCTGCGGGATGTAGAGCTTGTCGGCGGGCGCGGTGGAGAACCCCGCGTTCGGGCCGTCGTTCCACTGCATCGGGGTCCGGTTGTTCTGCCTGCCCGCGCTGCCCTCGACGTCGGGCAAGCCCTCGACCAGCCGCATGCCGATCTCCTCGCCGTAGTACAGCGTCGGCACCGTCGGCCAGGTCAGCCAGAACGCGAACGCCGCCGGGATCTCCTCCGGAGTCCGCACCCCGTTGTTCAGGCGCAACGCGCCGTCGTGATTGGCCGAGGGCAGCAGGATGTGTCCCGGCTTGCCGATGGTCTGCTCCGTCTGCTCCCAGGCGTCGACGAACACCTTCGCCGTGCCGGTTCCATCGGCGCCGAAGTAGGGGTTGTCCTGCCACAACGTCTTCCACGGCGCACCATCACCGGGACCGTTGACGGGCAGGAAGAAGTCACCGTCGAAGCCCGCGGGCACGGAGGTCGCCGGGTCGCCCCACTCGGCGATCATCACGGCGTCCGGGTGGTTCTCGCCGAGCCACGCGCGCATCTCGCCCCACAGCTTGCCCGTCTCGACCCAGCCCGGGTCGTCCTTGACCAGCGTGGCGGCCAGGTCGCAGCGGAATCCCGAAACACCCAGCTTCAGCCAGTGATCCATCACCTCGCGCATCGCTTCCCGGTTGCGCGTGGGGCCTTCGGCGTCGACGGGCTGGCGCCACGGCTCGTCCGGGTTCATCCGCGCGTAGCCGTAGTTGATGGCCGGCTGGGTGTCGTAGTAGTTCTTCAGGAACGCGCCCTCGCGCGGCCCGGGCGAGGCCACGAAGTCCTCCGGCAGACTGCCGTCCGGGGGCAGCTGGTCCGGGGTCGCCCACACGTAGCGGCTGTCGGCGTTGTCCTGCAAGGAGTTCAGGAACCACGGGTGCTGGTCGGAGGTGTGCCCCGCGACGAGGTCGAACAGCACCCGGATGCCGCGCGCCCGGGCCGCCTCGACCAGCGCCCCGACGTCCTCCTGCGATCCGTAGCGCGGGTGCACGCCCACGTAGTCGGTGATGTCGTAACCGGCGTCGGTGAACGGCGACGGGAACACCGGGTTCACCCAGATCGCCGTGACTCCCAGCCACGCCAGGTGGTCGAGGTGCTCGGTAATGCCCCGCAGGTCGCCGATCCCGTCACCGTCGGTGTCGGCGAAGCTCTGCGGGTACACCTGGTAGAGCACGGCGTCGGCCAGCCACGAGGGCTGACCGGACGCCGCTGCGGGACTCACCCGCGCGATCGGCACCACCGCAGCTCCGGCGAGCACCGCACCCGTACCGATCATGAACGAACGCCTCGACACCACTGCACCCAGCTCCTCGCCTGAATACGTATTCACACAGCGGCGCCGAATCTACGTCATCCGAGTGAACGAGGAAAGGTGCTCATGGCCGAAGATCCAGCACGGCGTAGCCGAATCCCGGCACGGTGATCTCGTGACCGCTGATCGTGACTCCGGAGTCCTCGACCGGACGCGCACCCGCTAGCCGATCGTCGGGCACCGACACCACCACCGACTCCCGGCTGGGGTTGACCGCCACCAGGAACCGATCACCCCGCAGGTAGGTCAGCGGGTAGCCGTCGTGGAACACCTCGACCTCGGCAGCGATCCCGAGCTCCTGGTGGTTCGCGCGCAGCGCGATGAGTCGTTGCACCAGGTTCAGCAGCGAGCCCGGATCACCGCGCTGCTCCTCGACGTTCGGCCGGTCCTCCTCGGGGTCGATGGGCAGGTAGAGCTCGTCGGCCGGGGCGGTGGAGAAACCGGCGTTGGGGCCGTCGTTCCACTGCATCGGGGTCCGGTTGTTCTGCCTGCCGTCGCTGCCCTCGACGTCGGGCAGGCCCTCGACCAGCCGCATCCCGATCTCCTCGCCGTAGTAGAGCAGCGGGACGATCGGCCAGGTCAGCCAGAACGCGAAGGCCGCCGGAATCTCCTCCGGAGTCCGCACGCCGTTGTTCAGCCGCAACGCGGTGTCGTGATTGGCCGAGGGCAGCAGCACTCCCCCCGGCCTGCCGATCGCGGCTTCGGCGTCCTTCCAGGCGTCGATGAAGGTCTTGGCCGTGCCGGTTCCGTCAGCGCCGAAGTAGGGGTTGTCCTGCCACAACGACTTCCACGCCTCGCCCGTCTGGAAGAAGAAGTCGCCGTCGAACCCGGCGGGCACCGCGACCGCCGGGTCTCCCCACTCCGAGATCAGCACCGCGTCCGGGTGGTTCTCGTCGAGCCACGCCGCCATCTCGCCCCAGAGCTTGCCCGTCTCGGCGAGATCCGGGTCGTCCTTGATCAAGCTGGCCGCCATGTCGCAGCGGAAACCCGAAACGCCCAACTTCAGCCAGTGATCCATCACCTCGCGCATCGCTTCCCGGTTGCGCTTCGGACCTTCGGCGTCGACCGGCTGACGCCACGGCTCATCCGAGTTCATCTGGGCGTAGCCGTAGTTGATGGCCGGCTGCGTGTCGTAGAAGTTCTTCAGGAACGCGCCCTCGCGCGGACCCGGCGAGGCCACGAAGCCGTCGGGAAGGCTGCCGTCCGGCGGCAGCTGGTCCGGACTCGCCCAGATGAAGCGGTCGTCCCCGGAGTCCTGCAACGAGTTCTGGAACCACGGGTGCTGGTCGGAGGTGTGGCCTGCGACCAGGTCGAACAGGATGCGGATGCCTCGGCGGCGGGCTTCGTCGGTCAGCCGCGCGACGTCGTCCTGCGTGCCGTAGCGCTCGTGCACGCCCACGTAGTCGGAGACGTCGTAGCCCGCATCGGTCAGCGGCGACGGGAAGATCGGGTTCATCCACACCGCGGTGACGCCGAGCCACTGGAGGTGGTCGAGGTGGTCGATGATGCCCTGCACATCCCCGACCCCGCTGCCGTCGGTGTCCGCGAACGTCTGCGGGTAGATCTGGTAGAGCACCGCGTCGGCCAGCCACGAGCCGTCCGCGCCGGCCATCGGGAGACGCTGCTGGGAGATCGGCAACACGGTCGCGCCCGCGACCAGTGCACCGGTGGAGATCATGAACGATCGCCTGGACATCGGCATGTTCGATTCCCCAATCGGTATTCGCCTGTGAACGACAGCCGAAATTACGCCGCCCCCGCACCCGGCGGAACGCGCAAGATCGCGTTCAGACCCGAGTGGCCCAGACCATTCCCGGTTGCCAGTTCTAATCCTGGACATGTAGTGTCCTGGTTGTGCGGATGAACGAGGGCGTGGAGTGGGCGGTGCACAGCTGCCTCAACCTCGCCTGGCTCGGCGACGAACGAGCGGTCCCGGCCGCGAAGCTCGCCGGGTTCTACGAACTTCCGGCCGCATACCTGAACAAGCAGCTGCAGGCGCTGGCCCGCGCCGGGATTCTCACCTCGACATCGGGACCGCGCGGCGGCTTCCGGCTCGCCCGGCCGCCGGAGAAGATCACGCTGATGGACGTGGTCGCGGCGATCGAAGGCGAGGAGGAGGCGTTCCGCTGCACCGAGATCCGCCATCGAGGCGGCTCGGACAGCGGCGTTCGCAGCAAGACGCCGTGCGAGATTCACACTTCCATGCGCAAGGCCGAGCTCGCGTGGCGCCGGGAACTGGCCTCGCAGACCATCGCCGACATCGCGTCCTCGGTGGAGGGTCACTCCTCGGCCGCACCCGAGCGGGTCCGTCGCTGGTTCGACGACACCCGCACCTGAGCGAAAACCCCGCCCCGGCGGAGGGTTCGCTCATCCGCAGATTCTGGACAACAGATATCCACAACAAGGAGTGAACGATGCAGGGACGGATCGACGACCTGCCGGCCAAGGCGGGCAACGGGTACAAGGCGATGGCGTCGCTGGAGGCCTACCTCGCAGGCAGCGGCATTCCCAAGAACCTGCAACACCTGGTCAAGCTGCGGGTCAGCCAGATCAACGGCTGCGCCTTCTGCGTCGACATGCACAGCAAGCACGCCAAGCAGGGAGGCGAGACCGACGAGCGGCTGTTCCAGGTCGCGGCCTGGCGCGAGTCGCCGCACTTCAGCGATGCCGAGCGCGCGGCCCTGGACCTGGCCGAATCGGGCACCCGCCTCGCCGACAACCCGCACGGCGTGCCCGACGAGGTCTACGAGAACGCGCGCGAGCAGTTCGACGAGGAGACGCTGACCGCGCTGCTGATGCTCATCGCGACCATCAACGCCTGGAACCGCATCAGCGTCATCAACAGGACCATCCCCGGCTCCTACACCCCCTGAGAACGGACGCGAGCGGAACGTGGCGTTCGCGATGGGTGGGTCCCAGTTTTAGTCCTAACTGAGCCGACATTTCGGACATGATCATGGCTCGGTTTGGACTAAAACTGGGACCGGCTGCGCGTCGTCAGTCCACCAGGAGGTTCTCGATGGTGATCGGGATGTGGCGGACCCGGACGCCGGTGGCGTTGCAGACGGCGTTGGCGACCGCGGCGGCCACGCCGACCGTGCCGATCTCGCCGAGCCCCTTGGCACCCACCGAGTTGTGCAGCGTGTCCGGGTACTTCACGAACTCCACGCCCACCTCGCCGATGTCGGCGTTGACCGGCAGCAGGTAGCTCGCGAAATCACCGTTGGCCACTCGCCCGCTGCCCTCGACCTCCATGGCCTCGTGCAGCGCCGCCGACAGGCCCCAGATCATGCCGCCCTGCAGCTGGCTGGTCGCCAGCTTGTCGTTGATGATCCGGCCGCAGTCGAACACGCCGAGCATCCGGGACACCCTGATCTCGCGCGTCCACCTGTGCACCTTGACCTCGACGAACTGCGCGCCGAACGAGCTGAAGGAGTGCTTGGTCAGCTCCTCGCCGGGAGCCGAGGACCCGCTCACCGACACGGACTCGCGCCCCAGCCTGCGCAGCAGGTCGCCGAAGGCGATCGTCTCGCCGTCGGCGAAGAGCTCGCCGTGAGCGTAGGTGACGTCCTTGCCCTCGAAGGGCGCGCCCGGCCCGGAAGCCAGCGCCGTCAGCTCGTCGACCGCCGCGACCCCCGCAAGCTGGATCGCGGTGCCGACGCTGGCGGTCGCGGTCGAACCACCCGACAGACCGCCTGGCGGCAGCGCCGAATCACCCAGCTGCGGCGTGATCCGCTCCTCGGGCAGGTCCAGCGCCTCCGCGCCGATCGTCGACATCACCGTGAGCAGGCCGGTTCCCGGGTCCGCACCGCTGGTGGAGACCACGGCGGTCCCGTCCGCCCTGAGCTCGATGCCGACCGTCGCCGGGGACCGCAGCGCGGGGAACATCGCCACGGCGACGCCCATGCCGACCTGCCAGTCGCCCTCGGTGCGGCCCTGCGGGCTGCGGTTCGCCCAGCCGAAGCGCTGCGAACCGACCGTGAAGCACTCGTCGAGGTGCTTGCTGGACCACTGGAGGTCCTTGCCGGGCGGGGCCGTCGAGTTGTTGCGCTTGCGCAGTTCGATCGGGTCCATCTCCAGCTCGATCGCGAGCTCGTCGATGGCGCTCTCCAGCGCGAACGACCCCGGCGCCTCACCGGGAGCGCGCATGAACGTCGTCGGTGGGACGTTCAGCGGCACGATCCGCTGCGACACCGCGAGGTTCGGCGTCGCGTACCACTCCAGCGACGTGCCGTGCGAGGTCGGCTCGACGAACGAACGGGCGGCATCGGTGCTGCACCACGAGTCGTGCCGGACCGCGATCAGCCGGCCTTCGCGGTCGGCGCCCAGGGCCACCCGCTGCCGCGTGGACGCGCGTCCGGCGGTCGCGGTGAACACCTGCTCGCGGGTCAGCACCACCTTGACCGGACGACCCAGCGCGCGACTCACCGCCGAGGCCAGGAAGGCGGGCGTGGAGGTCTTGCCCTTGCCGCCGAAAGCGCCGCCGACGTACGGGTTCACCACGCGCACCTGCGAGGCGTCGACGCCCAGCGCGGTCGCCACGTCCGCGGCGACCATGTGCGAACCCTGGTTCGGGGTGTGCAGCGTGAGCTCGTCGCCCTCCCACGCCGCCACCGCCGAGTGCGGTTCCATCGCGGCGTGGTTCTGGGTCGCGGTCGCGTAGGTCTGGTCGACGACCACCGGGCTGGCCTCGAAGGCGTCCGCGATGGACTCCAGGCCCGCGTCGGGGTCGAGGATCTCCAGGTCCTCGCGATCCGGCGCGACCTCGGCCTCGGCGATCCCGTCCTCGAACGAGGTCTTGGCGGGTGCCTCCTGGTAACCGGTCTCCACGAGCGCTGCGGCGTCACGCGCCCGCTCGAAGGAGTCCGCCACGACCAGACCGATCGGCTGCCCGTAGTAGGAGACCTCGCGGTTCTGCAGCGGAACCCAGGTCTCGCCGAGCATCGAGCTCGGCGTCGTCAGGTCCACCTTGTCGAACGGCGTGTACACGGCGAGAACGCCGGGCGCGCTCTTGGCCGCGGTGACGTCCATGCTCTCGATCTCACCGCGAGCGGTCGTGCTGAGCACGAGGTAGCCGTAGACCATTCCGGGGAGGTTGTTGTCGGCCCCGTACTTGGCCTGTCCGGTGACTTTCAGCGGACCGTCCAGCCGACTGGTCACAGCTGCATCCCTTCGGTGGTTTCGAGCAGGGCGCGAACGATCGTCCGCTTCAGCAAGGAGGCCTTGAAAGCGTTGCCGGACAGCGGCTTCGCGCCTTCGACAGCGAGAGCGGCGGCGGCTTCGAAGGTCTCCTGGGTGGCGGGCCTGCCGCGCAGCAGGTCCTCGACGACCCCGAGCTTCCACGGCACCGTGGCGACGCCGCCCACCGCGACGCGAGCGTCGGCGATCACGCCGTCGCGGACGTCGAGCGCCACGGCGGCCGAGGTCAGGGCGAACTCGTAGGACTGCCGGTCGCGGACCTTCACGTAGGTGGAGCAGTCGGCCCAGTCGAGATTCGGGACGATGACCTCGCCGATCAGCTCGCCTTCGCGCAGGTCGTGCTCGGCCTCGGGCGTCTGGCCCGGCTGCAGGTAGAAGTCCGCGAGCGTGACGACGCGCTCGCCGGAGGCGCTGACCAGCCGGACCTCGGCGTCGAGCGCGACCAACGCGACCGCCAGGTCGCTGGCGTGGGTGGCCACGCACGAATCGCTGGTGCCGAGGATCGCGTGCATCCGGTTCGCGCCCTCGATCGCCGAGCAACCGCTGCCCGGATCGCGCCGGTTGCAGGGCATCTCGACGTCGCGGAAGTAGCCGCACCGCGTGCGCTGCATCAGGTTCCCGCCGATGCTGGCCATGTTGCGCAGCTGCTGCGACGCGCTTTGCAGCAGCGCGCGCGAGATCACCGGTGGCACACCGGGGTTCTCGGCCACGTCGCTCATCCGCTCCAGCGCGCCGATGCGCAGCCCGTCGGAGGTGTCGATCCCGCGCAGCGGCAGGCCGTTGATGTTCTGCACCCGCTTCGGGGTGAGCACGTCGAGCTTCATCAGGTCCACGAGCGTGGTGCCACCGGCCAGGAACGTGCCGGTGTCGCCCAACGCCTCGTCGATCGTGCTCGGTGCGGTCAGTTCGAAGGAGCGCATCAGCCCGCCTGCCTCGCCTGTTCCACTGCCGCGACGATGTTCGGGTAGGCCGAGCAGCGGCAGATGTTGCCCGACATGAACTCGCGGACGTCCTCGACGTCCTGCTCGACCGCCGCGACGGCCGACATGACCTGCCCGGACGTGCAGAACCCGCACTGCAGCGCGTCCTGCTCGATGAAGGCCTGCTGCACGGGGTGCAGCGACTCGCCGTCCGCGAGTCCTTCGACCGTGGTCACCGGTTCCTGCACGGTGGCGGCCAGGGTGAGGCAGGACAGGACGGGACGTCCGTCGACGTGAACGGTGCAGGCACCGCACTGCCCCCGGTCGCAGCCCTTCTTCGGGCCGGTGACGCCGAGGTTCTCTCGCAGCGCGTCGAGCAGGGTCACGCCGGGATCGACGCTGAGTTCTTCCGTCCTACCGTTGATTTCCAGGGAGATGTCCACAGAATCTCTTCCCCGCCCTGCCGCCGGAACGCCGGGGCGGAATGCTCGTGGTGGTGGGAGCTAAACTCGAAGGCTGAACCGGATACTCATCCACTTCAGCTGACACCAAGCTACCGGATAATTATCCGGGCATCAACGAGCACGTATGTTCTCGCCCTCAAGAATGCCCAAGCCTCGCCGGCGGTGCACTACATTCCGGGTGAAGACCAGGTATACGAGCGGGGAGGGACGATGACCACGGGCTCGGTGAACCCGCGCCGCGCCGACACCCGGCGCAACCACGAGGCCATCCTCAGCGTCGGCGCCAGGTCGCTCGCCTGCTCGGAACGGGTCTCCTTCAACGACATCGCCAAGCAGGCCGGCGTCGGCGTGGGCACCGTCTACCGGCACTTCCCCACCACTGAGGCGCTGATCATCGCGGTCTACCAGCGCGAGCTCGAACTCCTCGGCGAAGTCGTACCGAAGCTGCTGGCCGCCCACGAGCCCGAACAGGCGTTCCGCACCTGGGTCACCGACCACCTCGCGCACTACATGATGACCAAGCGCGGCCTGGCGAAGGCGCTCGTCGCCGCGACGTCCTCACCCGCCGAGCTCCCGGTCAACGCCCACGAGAAGCTGATCAACGCGCTCAGCCCGCTGCTGCTCGCGAACGCCGAGGCCGGCAACATCCGCCCGGACCTGAACCCGGAAACGGTGCTGCGCGGCCTCAGCGGCCTCTTCTACCTCGACCCCAAGGGAGACTGGCGAGCTGGGACGGCGGAGCTCATCGACCTCATCTGGCGAGGCATGAGCGTCTAGGAACCTGCGCCGCATCCCTCGACGGGCTCTAGCGCGGGTCGATCGGGGTGCTGGACTCGAAGGCGCCCTGGATCACCTCGGCCGCGTCCAAGCAGAGGTCTTCCCGGAACATCTGGCCGATCACCTGCGCACCGCGCGGGAATCCCGATGCGGTTCCGGCGGGCACCGCCACCGCTGGGACGCCGACGAAGCTGCTCGCCGTGCACAGCGCCATCGACCTGCCGTACGCGCGGAACTCCTCCAGGCCGCGCGATTCCTCCTCCGGCTCGAACGACAGCCTGGTGCTGACGGGACCGAGCACCAGCGGGAACTCCTCCATCAGCTCCGCCCACGCCCGCTGGATGCCGAGCCGAACTCCGGTGAGCCCCAAGTACTCCGGCAGTTCGACGGGCGCTCCCTCCTGCATGGACAGTTCCATGTAGCGGGCCGCGTCGGGGCCGACCAGCTCGCGGATCATCGGCCAGCCGGGCGCGAACTCGGTCATGATCATCTTGCCGTAGGTGTCGAGCGCTTCCTGCAGCCTCGGCAGCTCGACCTCCACGACCTCGTAACCGGCGTCGGCGAGGGCGTCGGCCGCGCCGACGAGCCCCTCCCGCACCTCGGGATCGACGCCTCCGCCGGTGGGGTCGACGACGAGGCCGACCTTGATCGGGCGCTCGAGCTCCGGCCCCTCGACGGGGACCGGGACCGCGCGCGGATCGCGTGCGTCGGTGCCCACCAGCGCTCGGTGCGCGAGGCGGAGTTCGGCCACGGTCCGGGCCATCGGCCCGTCGACCGGGATGACCTGCGAGCTCAACGACGGGTCGTCCGGGCCGAAGCGGTGGTCCGACGGGTACCGCCCGGTGCTCGGCTTGAGGCCGCAGACCCCGCTGAACGTGGCGGGATTGCGCAGGGAACCACCGGAGTCGTTGCCCAGCCCGACCGGCGCCATCCCGGTGGCCACGGCGACGGCGTCGCCGCCGCTGGTGCCGCCCGGGGTCTTCGTCCGGTCCCACGGGTTGATCGTGTGCCCGTGGAGCTCGCTGACGGTGTGCATGCCGCGCAGGGTCATCGTGGGCAGGTTGGTGTGCCCGATCGGGATCGCCCCGGCCCGGCGCAGCCTCTCGACCGGCGGCGCGTCCACCGCCCGCACGAACTCGCGGAACCGCGGCAGCCCGTGCGTGGTGGCCCGGCCGGCGACGTCGGTGTTGTCCTTCACCGAGAACGGAACGCCCGCCAGCGCACCGCCCGGCTCGCCCCGCGCGAGCTGAGCGTCCAACTCGGCGGCGTCGGCGGCGGCCGTGTCCGCGAAGACCTCCGTCACCGCGTTGACCTGCGGGTTGACCGCTTCGATCCGTTCGAGATGAGCCTGGACGACCTCGCGCGCGCTGACCTGCTTGCCTCCGACGAGTTCGGCGATCTCAGCCGCGCTGCACGCCCACAGGCGTTCGTCTCCCATGCTCGTCAGGAGATCACAGGCCACCGATCTCGGCACCTGATTTTCCGGACAGCCGGCCCAATTCGGACTGGAGCTCGGGAGTCAGGCACACCCCGCCCGCCGCGATGTTCTCGTCGAGGTGGCCGGGATCAGCGGTTCCCGGGATGAGCAGGGTGTTCTCGTAGTGGGCCAGCTGCCAGGCGAGCCCGACCTGCGCCGGAGTGGCGCCGATCGCGGCGGCGACGTCGATCACGACCGGGTTCTCGGTGACCTTCGACAGCCCCGGGAACGCCGAACCAGCCGGGAAGGCCGAGCCCAGCGGGAAGAACGGGACCCACGGAATCCCGTTCTCGCGGCAGACTTCCAGGACAGGTTCGGCGTGGCGGTCCAGCACGCTGTGGGAGTTCTGGACGCACGCGACGCCGACCGGCAGCGCCTGCTCCAGCTTCTCGGCGGTGACCGCGCTGAGCCCGATGCCACCGATCTTGCCCTCGTCGCGCAGCGCGGAGAGCTCGGCAAGCTGGTCCTCGACGTCGACCAGTTGGTCGCCTTCCGCGACCACGCCGGGCGGAGCGTCGGTTCGGCGCAGGTTGACCACCTCGAGCCGTTCCACGCCGAGCTGGGCAAGGTTCTCCTCGACCCCGGCGCGCAGCTGCTCGGGGCGTTGCGCGAGCGCCAGTCCGGCCTCGGCCTCCGGCGAGTGCGCCGCGCCGACCTTGCTGACAAGGACCAAGTCGTCGGGGTAGGGGTGCAGGGCCTCGCGGATCAGCGCGTTCACCTCACCAGGACCGTAGAAGTGCGCGGTGTCGATGTGGTTGACACCCGACTCGACGGCACGGCGCAGGATCGAGATCGCGGCGTCCCGGTCCCTCCCTCGCAGCTGCATGGCGCCGAACCCGACGCGCGCCACCGGCCGTCCTGCCAGCGGAGCCACGCCGCCGGGGGCCACCTCGGAGATGTTCATGGTGCGCTCCTGCCATAGTGGAGAGCTAGGCGGAGGTTCCTCCGCTTCCATCACGGTAGCAGAAGCGGAGGATCCTCCGATTAGTGACGAGATGCGCGCGGACGCGCGGCGAAACCGGGAGCGCCTGATCACGGCGGCCAGGGAGGCCTACACCTCGGACGCGGCGAAGGTGTCGCTTGATTCGGTCGCGCGCGCCGCGGGCGTCGGCATCGGCACGCTGTACCGGCACTTCCCCACCCGGGACGCGCTCGCCGAAGCCGTGTACCGAAGCGAGTTCGCAGCGCTGCGCGACTGCACCGCCGAACTGCTCGCCGACCAGCCGCCGGACGCCGCGCTGCGCGCCTGGATGAGACGGTTCGCCGACTACATCGCGACCAAGCGTGAGATGGCGGAGGCACTGCGCTCGGTCATGTCGTCGATCTCGCTGTCCGAGAAGCGCGCGGAGCTGGCCGAAGCCGCCCGAACGCTGCTGGAAGCCGGGGCCCAGGACGGGTCTCTGCGCTCCGACGTGCCCGCCGAGGACGTGGTGGCCGGGATCGTCGGGATCTTCCTGGCCTGCGGCCCCGACCAGCCCGAGCAGGCGGATCGGCTGCTCGACCTGATGATGGACGGACTCCGCCGCTGATCACGCCGCCACGCGCTTGGTGGCGAACCAGGTCTGGATCGCCGGGGCGCCGCGGAACATCCACACGGCCAGGACCGGATCGCAGATCGCACACCCGAAGGAGGAGTGCGCGAAGGCCGGGATGATCGGTGCGCCCTTGAGGTGGTGGACGACGTCCCAGGCGGTGTGCAGCAACCAGGCGACGCCGATCCAGCGGTAGTCGGCGAGCCCCTTGAACGCGCAGAACGTGAGCGCGGTCGCGAAGGCCAGTTCCCACGTGCCCATTCCTCCACCGGAGACGTAGACGGCCCCGGCACCGGCGACCATCAGCGCGTTGAGCTTCTGCCGCGTCGGCTCGGGCAGCTGCGAGCACAGCGCGATGTAGACGAGCGCGATGACCACCGGCGAGATCAGGTTCAGTGCGGTTTCCACATGCCCTCCTAGTTTCAGCCTGGCTTAAACTATAAGTTGCAGCCGGACTGCAACTCCAGGCGAGGGTGGGAGGATGACCCGGTGAGCACTCCCGAGGGCGCACCGCCGCCGAGCCCGACGTTCCTGATCATGACCTTGGGCCGGAAGCTGCGCGAACAAGTCGAACGCGATCTCCGCGCCAGCGGGCTGTCGCTGCGGCACCTCTCCGCGCTCGGCCACCTCTCGCGTGAACCCGGGCTCTCCTACAGCGAACTCGCCCGGCGCGCCGGGATCACCGCGCAGAGCATGCAAGCCACCCTCAACCAGCTCAAAACCCTCGGCGCCGTCGAGCGGACCACGGAAGCCGGCCGCGGCCGAACCGCCCGGCTCCAGGTCACCGACCGCGGTGAAGAGCTCCGCACCGCAGCGCAAGCCACCATCACCGCTGCCGACGAGAAGCTCCTCGCGACGATCCCGGAGGAGGATCGCGCACCCCTCACCCGAGCGCTCGTGGCCGCGTTCCGGTCACCGCTCCCGGAGTGACTCGCCACCTGCGGAAATCGGTTGCTGCGGCCGAGTTCGAGGGGGAAGCTGCTCGGATGGAGTTCACCGAGGTGCCGGTTGGCGAATCCGGCTGCGGCCCGTACGGGGTCGCGGCCGGTCCCGATGGCGAGATCTGGTGCACCGAGGTGCACCACGGACGCGTCGGTCGGCTGGATCCCGGCGGGGGCTACCGGGGTTTTCAGGTGGGGCCGGCGGACGCCAAGCCGACGGTGATCATCACCGGTCCCGACGAGGCGATGTGGTTCACCCAGTACCAGGGCAACCGGATCGGGCGCATCGGCCCGGACGGCGCGGTCAGCGGATTCGGCGTGCCGGAGGCCAACCCGTACGGCCTCGCGATCGGACCGGACTCGGCGCTGTGGTTCACCGCGATGAACACCGGCCAGATCGGGAGGATCACCACCGACGGCACGATCACCGCGTTCGATCTCCCCGATCCGGGCGGATTCCCGTCCCTGATCACCGCCGGGCCTGACGGAGCGCTGTGGTTCACGCTCAACCAGGCCAACGCGATCGGGCGGATCACCGTCGAGGGCTCGCTGAACACCTTCCCGCTGCCCACTCCCGGCGCGGCACCGGTGGGGATCGCAGCGGACCGCGATTCCCTCTGGTTCGTCGAGATCGGCGCAGGTCAGGTAGGCCGCATCACCCCAGAGGGTGACATCACCGAGCACCCGCTCCCCGACCGCACCGCCCGACCGCACGCGATCACCGCGGCCCCCGACGGCTGCTGCTACTTCACCGAGTGGGCCACCGGCCGCGTCGGCCGCATCGATCGCGCCGGTGCGATCGACAGCTACGCCCTCCCGAAACCGGGTTCCGAGCCCCACGGAATCACCCTCGCCCTGGACGGAACCCTCTGGACCGCACTGGAATCCGGGTACCTCGCCTGGGCCAAGCCCTGACGCTGCGGAGTCACCCCTAGGAGTTGTCGAGGAAGGCGGCAGAGCCGCCGTTTCAGGTGTGGGACTCAGCCCGCACCGCCACGCAAAACAATCATCAACATCCCCTAATCCGCGACCGTGACTGTCGCGTGAGAACTGTTGGTGTCAGCGAGGTTCTGCAACACGCAGTGGGCCAGATCGGCGCGGGCGAGCGTTCGCCCGCCGGGGAGGCTCACGTTGGTCGCCGTGCGGTAGACGCCCCTGCCGGGCTTGTCGGTGAGCATCGGTGGGCGGATGATCGTCCAGTCGACGTCGGAGGCGCGGAGCAGGTCCTCCATGCGTCCCATGTCGGTCCAGGGATGCTTCAGGAATCGCCACAGCAGCGGTTTCACCACGCGCCGCGTCAGCACGTCGTCGGCGGGATCGCTGATCATCCCGCTGTTGCTGATCACCAGGAACCTGCGGGCGCCGGCCTCGGCCATCGCCTCCAGGATGCTGCGGGTGGTGTCGGTCTGGACGGTCGTCGGCTTCTTTGCGCTGCGGGAACCGATCGCCGAGATGACCGCGTCCTTGCCCTTCAGGTGCGGGGCGATCACCGCGGGATCCATGACGTCGGCCTCCACGGTGGTGAGCCGTGCTCGCGGGTCGAGCGCACTCGCGTCCCGCACCACGGCCGTGACCGCGTGGCCTGCCGCGCACGCCTGCTCGACGAGCTGCGCCCCCGTCCCGCCCGTGGCCCCGAAGATCGCGAGTCGCATGACGCCTCCCCAGTCGTGAGCGGCCGCCTCGGCTTGCTTCCAGCACCCGCTTCACCACCGACCTTGGCTCACCCGCGGGTTCCGAGCCATTCGATCGCGGCGCTGGTCAGGGCCTTCACGCCGGTGGTGAGGGTGGGTTCGACCTCGGGTGCGAAGTGCGGCGAGTGGTTGGCCGGGATCGCGCGAGCGACGTTGTCCGCGGCCACCGCCTCCTGGAAGCGGGCGGAGTCCGTCCCGCCGAAGAACCAGTAGCAGGTGGGCACCCCTGCCGCGGTGCCGAACAGGCCCACGTCCTCGCTGGCCATCGCCGGTGGCAGGTCCACCACGTGGTCCCCGAAGGTGGCGCGCAGGGCGCTGCTGGTGCGGGAGGCCGCCTCCGGGTCGTTGACCAGGAGCGGGAACCGGGTGAGCTGCTCGAACTCGGGTTCCCGTTCGGCGCCCGAGGCCACCGCCTCGGCCCGGACGATGCGGTGGACGGCGGCGAGCACCCGTTCGCGCACGCGTTCGTCGAAGGAACGGATGTTGACCAGGAGCTCCGCCTGGTCGGGGATGATGTTCTCCTTCGTGCCCGCGCGGATCGAGCCGACGGTGAGCACCGCCGTGTCATCACCGGCGACCTCGCGGGACACGACGGTCTGCAACCGCAGGACCGTCGCCGAGGCCATCACCACCGGGTCCACGGTGTTCTGCGGCTGGGAACCGTGCCCGCCGCGCCCGAACATGGTGATCTTCAGCGAGTCGGCGGCCGACATGCTCGGCCCGCTCATCATGCCCACGAACCCGCTCTCGAACGGGAAGACGTGCTGCCCGAGGCAGACGTCCGGCCGCGGGAACCGCTCCAGGAAACCGTCGTCGAGCATCGCCTGAGCTCCGGTCCCGAACTCCTCAGCGGGCTGGAACACCGCCACCACCGTGCCCGACCAGCTCGAACGGGAGTCGCTCAACAGGTCCAGCGCCCCCAGCAGGCAGGTGACGTGCATGTCGTGCCCGCAGGCGTGCATCACCGGCACGTCGGATCCGTCGGACGACGTCGCCCGCTGGGTGCTCGCGTACTCCAGCCCGGTCTGCTCCTGCACCGGCAGCCCGTCGAAGTCCGCGCGCAGCAGCACGGTCGGCCCGGACCCGTTGCGCAGCACCCCGACGACACCGGTCCGGCCGACCCCGCTGGTGACCTCCAGCCCCAGCGCCTCCAACCGCCGCGCGACCTCCGCCGCGGTCCGGTGCTCCTGGAACGACAGCTCCGGATGCGCGTGCAGATCCTTGTACAGCGCAGTCAGGTCGTCCCTGATCTCGTCCAGCCGTCCGAACTCCACCACAACCTCCGAACGATTCAACTCAGCCACACGTTCTCGGATCGAACGCATTCAGAGAAGGCCGGGACAAGGTCTCCTGCACAAGGCGAGTGCCCTTCCCCGCTCCATTCTCACGGTCCTCCCTGCTCAGCCGCATGATTGACATCGTCTTATCGACCGGGTTGCCCTGCTGGGCCGGATCAGCGCTGTATGCGATGGGGCCGGTCGCGCCTAGCTTCGGATCGATGCAGTCGAACTTCTCAATCCAATCCGAGACCTCGCTCAGGTGCATCGACAACATGGGAATCTTCTGAGCGGACTCGATCGCGATGGAAGCGGCGTCGTACGTGGCCATCGCGTAGCCGTCGACGAGGTTCTCGGGTTGGAATCCCCTACCGGCGAAGGCGGATTCGAACAGGGCGTAGGCGTCTCGGTAAGCCTTCAGATCCGGCCCTGCTTTGTCCCACTGTCCACGGGTCGCCACGCTCGTGTAGAAGAGCCGCACATCGAATGCGGGAAACGGCGGCAATTCCTCGTTCACGATGTTGCTGGCATCATCGCTGGTGAGAACGTCCAGCTTGGACATTCCGGGGCACGGATCGTCCTCCGAGAGAGCGTTCAGGAACGTCCGCAGGTCAACTCCACGGCCCGCGAAGTACACGAGGTCCGGAGTGTCGTCGCACACCCGCTTGCGGGCGTCGGCGAGCATCCCCTTCATGTACTCCCCGCGACCGGAGCCGTGGCTCTCGTCGTTCGCCTCGAACCGTTCGATGCCCGCCAGGTCACGTTTGAACTTCTCGTTGTACGCCTCTCGGAACTTGGTGCCGAGCGTGCTGGAGTAGATGTCATCCGGGTTGGTGTCCTGGATCAGCAGCACGTCCGCGTCTGGTCTCTGCGACACGAAGTTCACCGCGGCTTTCGCCGCGTCCGCGTTGGTCGGCGTGATCCGGAAGAACCCCTCGATGCTGCCTCGGCCAGGCGTGAGGTGCTGGTTCATGTTGTCAGCACTGGCCATCGTGCTGATCACCGCGATGCGATCTTGAGAGAGGTCGCTCGCCGCCGACCGAGTGCCGATCAGGCTCTGCCCGAGCCCGACGACCGCGACGACTTGTTCGCGGTCGCGCTCAGCCTTGATCTTCTCCACGGCAACCTTGGAGTCCTCAGCGCCGTTGCCGTAGTTGGCCAGCTGCAGCTTGACCTTTGGCGCGCCGTGATTCGCGATGTAGCGCTCGTTGACCCGCTGCACTGCGGTGAGCGCACCCTCAACACTGTGCTGCACGTTGCCCTTGACGATGTTGCTCGTATGCGGATCCGGCGTCATGTTCTCCAGCAGCACGACGGTCATGAAGTCAGGACCGGTGACCGCCCGGTTGTTCTGAGCAACCTTCTCCTGCAGGTCCTTCACCACGTCGTGATCACCGAACGAGGCGTTCTCCAAGTTCAACCCAACACAGTTGGGCGAGAAGGCCGACTCCTGCATGCCGGAGCCGCACTGTTCCCAAGGTCTCCACACCGCTAACCCCGCCGCTACGAGCACCACGACCACTGCTGCGGTCGTGAACTTGTGCCGATGTCCCCAAGAGCGAGGTTGTAGCGGGCCTGACGAGGTGGAGCGGCGGAACAGAGGCATGACCGGTCCAATCAGGGGAGTTAGAACTGCTGGTCCGCCCGCCGGGCGGCTTCGTAGAGCGCCGCGACGTCGGGGCGGCGCGACAGCGGGGCGAGCTCGTGGAAGCTCTGCTTGACGATTTCCTTGCGCTCCTCGTCCGGCCCGGCCAGCGGGTTGGCGAGCAACCAGTGAGCGGCCACCAGGCGGGCGAGCACGTTGCGGACCCGGCCTCGCTCCGCCGGGCCTTCCGCCACGTCCTGCTCGACGAGCTCGGCGTAGAGCTCGGCGTTGTCGCGGTGCAGCGGTTTGTTGTCGGGAGCGCTGGTCACCAGGGCCAGCAGGTCCACCCACTTCTGGTGCGGGATCTCGTCGAACTTGGTGTGCAAGGTGTCGACGACCTCGCTGAACCTGCCGAGCGCGAGCCGGCAGTACGTGGTGCGGGCGAGGTCACGTCGCGTGTGCGGGTCATCGAGCAGCGCCGTGAACTGGCGCTCGTACGAATCGCCCTCGCCACGCGCGTGCAGTGCGAACAGCAGCGTCCGGGCGATCCACGGGTGCAGCAGGGTGTGGTCCTCGGTGCCACCGTCTCGATCCGGGGCGATCACCCACAACGCGCTGCGAAGTTCGGTGAGGATGCGCCCGGCTTGCGGCAGCGGCACGAGGCTGGTCGATTCCGACGGAACCAACCACGGAGCGGTCGCGAACGGAGCCGCGTGAACGAACTCGGAGAGGTCGACGTCGTGGAGTTGCTCGGAGACGCCGAGCTCGGTCAAGCGCTGCTGCCACGCTTCGGGAGTCGGCTCCTCTGGAGCCAGTGTGTCCCGCCTGCCCTCGTGCAAGTCACCTTCGGGCAGCAGATCGGCGACCGCTTGGACCGCCTTCGGGAGACCGTCGGTGGCGCGCTGCGCGAGCTGCGCCTCGCCGAAGTACTGACTACGGCCGATCAGCCCGGCGGTCTCCTCGATCTCCAACCGTTCCAGCAGGACCGGGTGGAAATGTCCCAGCGGCTTCTCGGCTTCCGGGTCCGTGCGCCAGTAGCCGGCATCCCTGCAACGCGGCACGATCCGCACCTCGTCTGGTTTGCTGGTGATCGACTTCCACGGGGCGTACCAGTGCATCTCCCACTCGTGGTTCCACCGTCCGCTCGTGCCGACCAGCAGCAGCGGGTCGTGCTCGTTGTGCTGCCTGATATGTCGTTCACGCGCGGCGACGATGTCATCGAGGAAGTCGAAACCGCCCTGCTGATCGAGGTTGTCGAGCAGCACGACCCAGTTGTGCACGTGCTTCTTGGCCGTCAAGTTCTCGCACGAGCACGTGCTTCCCGGCTCGGAGCGAGCCATGACCGGGTGACTCTCCCGCACGTCGGCGAGGAACGCGGAGGTCAGCCACGCCGTCAAGGCTTCGGGTTCGGCGCGGGCTCTGCGGCTGAGGTGAACGAGCGCGTCCAGCGCGGAAGCACCTTCGGCCTCCGGGATGTCAGCGTGCCATCGCTTGGCACTACCCAATGATCTACGCCCGATCGTGCGAATCAGCCGAGGAAGGAACAGCTTCGCCGCGGCGATGATCGCCGGGTTGTCCACCAACGGGTCAACGGCGTCCGCAGTCGGTTCGACCTGACCTGCGATGTCGTTGGCGCGCGGGTTCTCAGCGAAGGCGCGCAGCGCCGCGCTCATCTCCGCACGCGCCTTGGCCCTGTCGTGCGGATCCAGCACGGTCTGCGCGGCGACCAGACCGAGCGCGAACCGGGTGAACTTCGCGTTGCGCCTCGTGGGCCAGCGCCGGGAGAGGTCGTCGGCGATGGTCGCCAAGACCTCGACGGTGGTGGCAGGTTGTTGCCGCGCGAAGTCGAACGGCCTGGAATGCACGACTCCGTTCCCGCAATCGGACGAAATCGATTCCAGCGCATGGGTCTTCCCCGACCCATACGGGCCGAGCAGCACCACGACGGGTTGGGCGCTGGAGGGTTCGTCGGACGCCCGGTTCCACAACAATCGCCGGACCAGCCGCGCGCTGTCGGTCAACGGAACGGGCTCGGACATCCGCATCCCCTCGTCCCCGGGCACGCCGGTGCACCCGAATTAGCCGTCCATCTTACGGCAGCGGGAGGAGTCGGGAAGCCGATTCGCCGAAATGCCGTACCGGCGAACGGGTCAGCGGTGGTCTGGGAACTCGATCACCTGCTGATATGTGGGTCGGTTCTGCCAGGAGATCTTCTCCTGGTTGATGCCGCCGACCTTGTTGTGCACGATCGAATCCGCGCACCACTGGTCGCCGGGCTCGCACTCGTCGTCGCCCGGGTAGGTCTCCTCCGAGGGGGTCGCGGCGGCCTGCACGAGGGTGTCCATCAGCATCTGGCGGCAGGCTGCGGCGTCACCGCTCCCGCAGAGCGGTGTGCTGAAGCCGCCGGGCGGCTGTTCGCCGAGAACTCCGCGGATGTCCTTGGAGACCTGGCCGAACCAGCCCAGCTGGAACGCCGAACCCTGGTGGCCCTGGCCGACGTGCAGCCCGGGTTCCCCGTTCTGCCACCCGGACGGCGACTGGTTGATCGGCATGACCTCGGTCAACGCGCGGTAGGCGGGTTCGCCGACGGCCGGTTCGAACTGGCCGCGGACCAGCAGCGGCCACCAGGCGTCCATCAGCTCGATGGTCTCGGCGTGCGCGTACTCCTTGCTGCCGGGCGAGGTCTCGGTGCGCTTGCCGCCGTCGGCCAGCCACGCGCGCAGCTGATCGACCAGGGGTTTCGCGCGCTCGTCCGGTTCGCCGATGACGCGCAGCAGGTCGGGCACGATCCGCTCGGCGCGCAGGTCGGTGATCCCGGCGTCCGCCATCGCCTGCACGAGTTCGACGCGGCTGAACTCGTCACCTCCCGCGATCTGCTCGCGCACCCGGCGATCGAGCAGGTCGCCGCGCTGCACCGAGCCCTTCTCCACCCGGTCACCGGCGGTTCCCGGGGCCTGCTTGTTGTTCCAGCTGATGTAGAAGTCCTGGTTGATCGAGTGCGGGTGCTCCTCGAAGTCCTGGTAGGTGGCGGTGTTGGTGCTCGGATCCCACCCCGGCCACTCGTTGGCCAGGCCGGTCGCGATCGGCATGTTCGGGTCGACGTGCGGCTGTCGCACCACGTTCGCGCCCGAGTTGAAGTACGCGGTGTCGTGGGCGTCGGCGTAGAACCAGTTGAACGTGTAGTTGATGTCGTGGGCCGCCCGCTGGAAGGACTCGGCGGAGTTCACCGCACCCGGGTCGTTGAACTCCTGGAAGCCGAGGATCGAGTCCACCTCGTGCAGGAACGTCGAGCGCGCGGTGGTGTAGGCGACCGGCTTCCCGTCCACAGTGGCCCGATGGGTCACCGGCCCGTATCGGGTGCGGAACGACATTAGCCGGTAGGACCCCTCCGGGGTGTCGTCGCCGAGGTTGGGCTTCCAGGAGTTGTTGCGCTCCAGGGTCTGCATCGGCAGGCATTCGCCGCGGAAGAGGTAGGAGTTCGACTCCTTGGTGACCGGACCGCCGTCGGGCGAGCACAGCTCCACCGCGTAGGTGTCGATCATGTCCTGGGACGCCGTGGTCGCGCTCCACGAGTAGTCCTGCCCGCGGCCCAGCAGCGTGTAGAAGCTCAGACCCGCGAACGACGCGCCCTTCGACGAGATCCCCGGCCCCTGCAGCTCCTGCAGGGTCAGCAGTTGCGGCGAGAAGTAGCTGGTCTGCGGGCCGAAAACGGCCACGGGGTGCCCGCTCTCGGTGTGCTCGCCGGACACCACCAGCGCGTTCGACATGCCCCGGCGCTCACCCATCCCCTCGGGGGCGATGCCGTCGTTGAACATGCCGCGCAACGGGTTCTGCGGGTCGACGGCCGGGCGCGGGGACTCCTCGTCGGGCTTCGTCGCCGATCCTGACGCGTCGAAGATCAGCTGCTGCTCCTCGACGGAACCCGGGTCGGGCATCGCCGCGCCCTTCGGGTCCGCCGGGGTGTTGCCGTACGGGAACGAGCTGCCGTCGTGGATCGTGCTGATGGCCTCGGGATCGTTCTCCGCACGGAAGGCGGTCCAGGCCTGCTCGCCGCGTTCGGGACCGAGGCGTTCGATCAGCGCCATCTTGGCGACGGCGTTGCTCACCTCTCCCCCGCCGCCACCGCCGAACTGGGCTCCGACCAGCGACGCGAGCACCACCAGGTCGGTGAGCTCGAACGGCTCGATGCGGCCTTCGTTGGTGATCGGGTCGACGTGGCCGGTCGCGACGTACTCGCCCGGGAAGTAGCGCCCCTGGTGCGATTCCTGGATGTAGGCGTTGATCCCGTCGACGTAGGACAGCGCGTCCTGCATCGCGAGCTTGCCGCGCTCGCCCTGGGCCGCGACCCGGTCGACCTGGTCCTGCAGCTCTTCCTCGGTGTAGGGCGCAACGGAGAAGAAGCTCTGCTCCAGCTCGCGGTTGGCGGGCGCTCCCCCTGCGAAGGGAGTCACCTCACCACGACCGGCGTGACGCAGCGCGTCCATCATGAACAGCTTGTCCTCGGCCGTGGTGTAGCCGGCGCCGAAGGTGGTCCCGGACCGGGTGTCGCCGTAGACATGCGGAACGCCTGCGGTCTTGTCGCGCACGACGGTGACGTCGGCGCGCGGCCGGTAGGTGCGCTCCACGTCCTCGGGCTTCACGCCGAAGGAGTGGTCGTTGAAGAACTCCTGGACGGTGTCGGTGGTCAGCTGCCGGTAGCCACCTGCGAGCGCGTCGTACTGGGCGAGCTGGTCGTCGGAGTGCTTCGGGCGGGTGCCCAGCAGCATGTGCGACACCAGCTCCGCGAAGGTCGCGTTGCCGTTCTGACCGGGCGGGAGGATGTCGTGGCACTGCTGGCGGCAGTAGTCCTCCGGTGATCGGGGAGCGGAGGGCTCCGGCGGTTGGGCGTGGGCTCCCGGTGCGACCAGCAGCGCCCCGGCGATGATCGCCACCAGGGCCGCGATCGGTGAACGTCTCGCCATGCCAAGCCCTTTCCGATGCGGAACCGCTCCGGCACCGGACGCTAGCTACCCGGAGGTAAAATAGAAAGCGTTTCACATTCGGTTTGATCCGAACGGCGCAACCTCAGGCGGGCTTCAGCGCGCTGCGCTGACGACCGAGCCCGTCGATCTCCATCTCGACCACGTCGCCGGGCGCCAGGAACGGGAAGCGACCGGACAGCGCCACGCCCTCCGGAGTACCGGTGATCACCAGGTCGCCCGGCTCCAGCGTCAGGTACTGCGAGAGGTGGCGGACGATCTCGCCGACGCCGAAGATCATGTCGGCCGTGCTGGAATCCTGCCTCGGCTCCCCGTTGACCCAGCTGCGCAAGCGCAACCCCTGCGGATCAGCGACCTCGTCCGCCGGCACCAACCACGGCCCCACCGGGTTGAACGTCGGCGCGCACTTGCCCTTCGACCACTGACCTCCGGACTGCTCCTTCTGGAACGAGCGCTCGGAGACGTCGTTGGCCAGCACGTACCCGGCCACGTGGGACAGGGCCTGCTCGGCGCTGCGCAGGTAGCTCGCACGCCTGCCGATCACCACGCCCAGCTCGACCTCCCAGTCCACCTGCCCCGCGCCGCGCGGGATCACCACGTCGTCGTGCGGGCCGACCACGGTGTTGGGGTGCTTGAAGAACAGGATCGGGACGTCCGGCGGCCGCGAACCCGATTCGGCGGCGTGCGCGGCGTAGTTCTGCCCGATGCACAGCACCGCCATCGGCCGCGCGATCGGCGCGCCCACCCGCGATCCGGTGCCGTCCGCCGGGTCGTCGACAGCGGCGAGCTCGCCGGCCGCGAGCGCCGCGCGGGTGCGCGCGACGCCGTCACCGGCGAGGAACGCGGCGTCGACGTCGTCGGTCACCGGGCTCAGATCGAACAGCCGCCCTCGATCGTCGAGCACGTGCGGACGCTCTTCGGAGAACGATCCCAGCCTCAGAAACCTCATGCCGACCCCGCTTCGCCCACGTGAAAATGCTTCGAGCCAGCGAAATCCGATCAGCGCGCACGAGCGGCGTCAAGACCCGCGCAGCTCGCGGGAGACCGTGCCCAGCACGTCGGCGAGCGCGCGCAGCTGGTCGCGGTCGAGCACGTCGATGAGGTGCTCGCGGACGATCTCCACGTGACCCGGTGCGGTGTCCTCCAGCTTGCGGCGGCCGGCCTCGGTCAAGCAGGCGATCACGCCCCGGTCATCGGTGTCGCAGGTGCGGCGGCGCACGAACCCCGCCTTCTCCAGCTGCGTGACCTGGTAGGTCAGGCCGCTCTTGGAGGTCACCACGAGCTGTGCGAGCTCGGACATGCGGACCTCGCCCCCGTCGGCGGCCGCGAGGCGGACCAGGATCTCGTACTGCGGGTGGGAGAGACCCGCCTGCTCGCGGAGCTGTTGCTCGACGCGGCGGTTCACGAGGTTGCCCACCTCGACGAAGGCGTTCCAGGCGGCCATCTCGTCGGCGTCGAGCCAGCGCGGTTCGGTCACTCCCCCATCCTATCTTGTTCGAATTTGAACCACGAGGTACATTTGATTCAAATTCGAACTAGGAGGCCTCCGATGGCCGATCGCATGCCCGCCCTGTACCTCAGCCACGGCGCACCGCCGCTGGCCGACGACGACCTCTGGCCCGACGAGCTCGCCGCCTGGTCGAGCGACCTGCGACGCCCGGAAGCGATCCTGATCATCTCCGCGCACTGGGAGGAAGCACCCCTGGCGATCGGCGCGACCAGGACCGTTCCGCTGGTCTACGACTTCTGGGGCTTCCCCGACCGGTACTACGACGTCCGCTACGCCGCTCCCGGCGCTCCGGCCCTGGCCGAGCGGGTGCGCGCGCTTCTGGGCGGTGCCGACACACCCGTGGTCGACGTGCCCGACCGCGGCCTCGACCACGGCGCCTACGTGCCGCTGAAGGAGATGTACCCGGACGCCGACATCCCCGTGCTGCAGATCTCCATGCCCACCCTGGAGCCCGAAGCCCTGATGCGCCTCGGACGGTCGCTCCAACCGCTGCGCGACGAGGGCGTGCTGATCGTCGGCAGCGGGTTCTTCACCCACAACCTCTCGGCGCTGCGCTCGCCGTCGACCCCGAGCTGGTCCGTGGAGTTCGACGACTGGGGAGGCGGAGCGCTCGCCTCGGGCGACGTCGACGCGCTCCTGGACTTCGAGCGCAAGGCCCCCGCTGGCCGGCTCGCGCACCCGCGCACCGAGCACTTCGCGCCCCTCTTCGTCACCCTCGGAGCAGCAGGCGACGACCTCAGCGCCCAGACGGTCCCCATCCAGGGCTTCTGGTGGGGCCTCGCCAAACGCTCGATCCAGTTCGGCTGACCCAACAGAACCCCGCGCCGGCCGCGTTGGTCGGGCTGAGCCGGCGAGAGGCAGTTTCGGTCAGAACCGTCCACGATCGAAGCCCTGGAGTGTGAATCATGTGGCCCCGGGAGTGGGGACTCAATTCCGCTCATCACGGGAGAACCCCCCACAAGTCACGAAGTGCGCTCTCCACGCACGTGGAGGTGATCGGAATGAGAGAACCGCCGGATGAACGGCCCTGTCGGAGTGGGTGGTTCAGGATTTGGCGGCGTCGCTCTGAATGAGCGTTTGGCGAGCGTGTCGAGCTGCTGCGACGACTCGTGCCCACTGCGGGTGGTTGAGGTATTGGGCGTCGGACGCGTCGCCGAGTTCGTCGACTAGTGGCTCGAGTACGTCGCTGAGGGCCTTCATGACATCGACTTCGTTGGGGTGCAGGACGATTCCGACTCGGGTTTGGGGATCGGGGAGGACGCAGATGTCATCGAAGAGGATGTTGATGTTGGTGGTGAGGTCGTCGTAGAAGCCCGGTTGCGGGTACTCGCGTCGGATCCAGACTTTCTGCTGGTAGTCGGGGTCAGCGAGGGAGGTGACCGCGTCGATGACCTCGGCCCGCATTTCGGGGTAGCGGAGCGGGGTTACGGCTGGTTCCACGATTTCCACTGCTTCCATTCGCTGAGCGGGATGTGCGCGTTTTCGGGATCTTGCTTGACCGACCCGGAGATCGGCTCGCCGTCCCGGCCGATGACCTTGCCTTGATCGCGGACGATGACATGGTCGACCTGCTGGGTGGGTTGGGAGTTGTTCGGGTTTCCTTCGTCGATCCTAACGCCGCTACCAGGGTCGTTGGGGTCTTGCCAGCGTTGCCCGACGCCCTTCTTGGTGGCGTTGCCGTCTCCCCATTCTTCGGGAAGTTTCTCTTGTACGGCCGGGTCTTCCCACGGCAGCTCCGGCGCAGGGGCGGGCTCGGCATCGCTGGTGTCGACGACCTCGACCGAGTCGTCACCCGCTGCTTCGGCCCCAAGCCCGCCGACGGAAGCGGCGACCATCGCCCCGCCGGCGACCATGCCCGCCCCGGCGACGTAGTTCACCGGCGCACCGACCACCGCTCCCGCACCGGTGGCATCGAGCACGACACCGCCGGCCATCGCGGCTGAACTGACGGCGGTGAGTGCGGCACCACCGACGGCGCTGGCGACGAGTTCGGGATGGTGCAGGGCGGCGTTGCCGAACGAGGCGAGTCCGTTGATTGCGGTCCCCGCGGCATTTCCGATCGCCTCGCCGGCCTCGGCGATCCAGCTTCGCTCGGCCGGGGCCTTGTCGCCTGCTCGGCCGACCACGTCGGCCACCTGGTCACCGGCCGTGGCCAGCTGGGTGCGGGCCCGGCCCAGGGTCGCTCGGGCGGCTTGGCGTTTGGCCTCACCTGGATCATGGAAGGCGATCTGCGGTGCCGGTGCGCCCGGTTGCGCGTGCTGCTGGGCCTGTTCGAGGCGCTGGGCGTGGTTGGTTTGTGCCTGCTCGGTTGCGGCTTCGCCTTCGTTCCAGAGCCGGATTGCCTCGGCAGCCTGGCTTTGAGCCCAGGTCAGGGTCTGGCTGTAGCTCTCCAGCGCCCCGGCAGCGTGGTGAAAGCTGTCACCGGCGGTGATCCACTTGGTGGGCTCGCCATCGAAGGCCGCCCGGAATTGCTCGCCTGCCTCGCCTTGCCAGCCTTCGCTGCTGTCGATGCGCTTGAGCCCGTCACCAGCCTCAGCAAGGGAATCGCCGTAGCGCCGCATCGCCTCCGAGGTCGCGCGCACGGCAGCGGTGTCCCCGGGGATGAGGGCCTTGGGGTCATCGGTGGAGCCGAGTTCTGCTGCCATCACTCGGCGGCCGGGTCCTCGCCGGACGCACTGGCGATGACGTCGACGAGGTGCGCTCGGGCGGCCTCATCGGTGCGGCGGTAGTCCTGCACGCACTGATCGAGGCGCCCGGCGACCTCCTCGGCGTCCTCGGCGAGGTTGCTGACTCCGACATCCCACCGATCGCAGAACTCGCTCACCGTGGTGGCAAGGCGCTGATGACCGAACGCTTCAGCCGGGCAATCGAGATCCTCGACCGGCTTGCGGTTCATCGCCTCGATCGTTTCGCGCGTACGCCCCGCGCGGCGCGGTCCAACGCGGTCAAGTCGACCCGAAAGCCGTCCACCACACAAACTCCGTCCCCAGCTATCTGGTCTCCAGGCGACACGGTAGAAAACCAGGCAAGCCATCGAGCAGGAAGTACGGATCTTCCCTCGAATGGAGCAGACCGATCATGACGGATAACGTGCGACGCCACTCCGAAAAGTGCAGTTCATGAAGTGCGCTCTCCGCGTACGTGGAGTCAGCTCGCTTTCCGAGCAGCAGTCACCCGGCGTATGTAGCTGTCGGTTGCTGGTAGATACATCAGCAACAAAGCCGTACCGGAAGCCAGGACTGCGTAGACGTCCATCAAGGCGTATGCGGGGCCGCTCGGATGCGGGTCAGTGAAGCCCAGCCAGCAGTAAGGCAACAGCAACAGGTAGAGCACCGCAAGCACGATCGTCACCATCACCCTGGCGGCGTGCCTGCCTTTCGCGACGCCGATCGCTGCCGAAATGCACAGCACCATCAGAAGCCCAGCCGCCGGGACGAAATAGCCGGCAACGGGCACCCATGCGAGCAGTGCAGTGATCAACAGGACGAGAGAGACGACGGATTGCCTTGGTTTGTGGACACGAATTTGTTCAACGCTGGGTAGCGTTGCCGGCACTTCGGCTGCGGCCGCTCGCCGTGCCGCACGCCGCTGCGCCCATTTGCCGTCGCCAGCATCTTCTGTTTCCACTGGGTTGACAGTAGTCACCAGAAAGCAATCAGATCAACACGGTGGGCGTCTGGACACCCTGATTCCGGGCCGTTGGGTCTGGGGAGGAGTGTCTTTTGGTTACGCAAGTCCGCTCAATTATGACCCATGACTAAAACTGGGGCCTGGCGAGGATCGCGCCGTTGCCGACCAACGTTGGAGTGGCGATGGTCAGTGGCGTAGTTGGTGGTGGATTGCTTCCACCACTTCGGTGAGGGGGGCTTTGGTGGCCTCGGTCCAGTCGGGGCCGCAGCGGGGGGTGGGAGCGGAGACCGACATGCCTGCGACGACTTCTCCCGCGTGGTCGCGGATCGGCACCGCCAGGCAGCGGCAGCCCACGATGTACTCCTCGTCGTCGACCGAGTAGCCGTCGCGGCGGACCTCGTCGAGCCGGGCGAGCAGCTCCGCGAGATCGGTGATCGTGTTGTCGGTGAAGCGCTCCAGCTTGACGTCCTCGTAGCGGGCCGCGACCTCGTCGTCGCTCAGCCCCGCCAGCAGCGCCTTGCCGAGCGCGACCGAGTGCGCAGGCAGCCGCATGCCCACCGCGGAGACGAGCTTCATCGGTTGCGGGGACTCGGCGATGGCGATGTAGACGTTCTCGATGCCGTCCAGCCGCGAGAGCTGCACGGTCTCACCGGTCTGCTGCGCGAGGCGCTCCATCAGCGGCAGCGCCAGCCCGACGATGTCGCGGTGACCGGTGTAGCCCTGCCCGACGGTCCAGGCCTTGAGCCCGAGCCCGTAGGTGCGGGTGGTCGGGTCGAACTCGGCGAAACCGCGGTGCACGAGGGTCCCGAGCAAGCCGTGCACGCTGGACAGCGGCAGCCGGAGAGTCTCGGCGATGTCGCTGAGCCGGTGCCGCCCCCGTGAGAGCAGCTCCAGGATGATCAAGGCGCGGTCCGCCGACTTCACCAGGTTCTGCCCGTGCGAGCTGGCCGCGTCCTCCGCCGTCACCCCTGGGATCCTCCTGCTCGCTCATCACCGCGCCCCACCCCCGGGCGGGACCTACCGAACAGTACAGCGAGCGCGCGACGGCCGCGCGGCTCCACCATGGGGGCATGAGATCGGCTTCTCCCTTCCGCCCGCTGGCCTCGGCGATCGACCTGCCGGAGGCCGAGCGGCGGCGCATCGAGTGGTGGCAGGAGCACCGGATCTTCCAGCGGAGCCTGGAGCGGACAGCCGACGGCCCGCTGTGGGTCTTCTACGAAGGCCCGCCGACGGCCAACGGGACACCGGGCACCCACCACGTGGAGGCGCGGGTGTTCAAGGACGTCTTCCCCCGGTTCCGCACCATGAAGGGGTACCGGGTGCCGCGCAGGGCGGGCTGGGACTGCCACGGCCTCCCCGTGGAGCTGGCGGTGGAGCGCGAGCTGGGGCTGACCGGCAAGCCGGACGTGGAGCGCTTCGGGATCGCCGAGTTCAACGCGCGTTGCCGGGAATCGGTGCAGCGCTACGTCGGCGAGTTCGAGGACGTCACGACGCGGATGGGCTACTGGATCGACTTCTCCACCGCGTACTGGACCATGTCGGAGTCCTACGTGGACAGCGTGTGGTGGGCACTGCGGCGGATCTTCGACGACGGGCTGCTGGTGGAGGACTACCGCGCGGCCCCGTACTGCCCGCGCGACCAGACGACGTTGTCCGCGCACGAGGTCGCGCAGGGATACGAAACGGTCGAGGATCCCTCGGTTTTCGTGCGACTGCCGCTCAACGCCCCGCTGGCGGGCCAGGTCGCGGAGCTGCTGGTGTGGACGACGACGCCGTGGACCCTGGTGTCCAACACCGCCGTCGCCGTCCACCCCGAGGTCACCTACCTGCTCAAACGCGGTGAGCGCGGTACCTTCGTGGTCGCCGAGCCGCTGGCCGCCGCCGTCGAGGGCGAAGAGCTGACCCGGATGCCCGGCCGCGAGCTGGAAGGCCTCACCTACCGGCCGCCGTTCGACCTGGTCGAGGTCGCCGACGCGCACCGCGTGGTGCTCTCCGGCCACGTCTCCACCACCGACGGCACCGGACTGGTGCACCTGGCACCCGCGTTCGGGCCCGACGACCTCGCGGCCGGCCGGGCCAACGGCCTCCCCGTGGTCAACCCGATCGGCTCGGACGGACGCTTCGACCCGGCGTTGCCGCTGGTCGGCGGGATGTTCTTCAAGGAAGCGAACCCGGTGATCGTCGAGGACCTGCGGCGGCGGGACCTGCTGCTCGGCGCCGGGACGATCGAACACGCCTACCCGCACTGCTGGCGCTGCCACACGCCGCTGCTGCACTACGCGCAGCCGTCCTGGTACATCCGCACGACCGCGATTCACCAAAATCTCCAGCGGGAGAACGAGAACACCCGCTGGTACCCGGAGCACGTCAAGCACGGCAGGTTCGGCGACTGGCTGGCGGGCAACGTCGACTGGGCGCTGTCCCGCAACCGCTACTGGGGCACTCCCCTGCCGCTGTGGCGCTGCCCGCAGGGCCACGTGACGGCGATCGGATCGCGCGCCGAGCTGGGTGAACGCAGCGGCCGCGATCTCGGTGACCTCGATCCGCACCGGCCGCACATCGACGAGATCACCTTCGCCTGCCCGGTGTGCGGTACGACGGCCGCGCGGGTGCCGGAGGTGATCGACGCCTGGTTCGACTCGGGGTCGATGCCGTTCGCGCAGCTGGGCTACCCGCACGTCGACGGCAGCGCGCAGGAGCTGGAGCGCACCTACCCGGCGGACTACATCTGCGAGGCGCTGGACCAGACCCGCGGCTGGTTCTACACGCTGATGGCGATCGGCACGCTGCTGTTCGACCGCTCCAGCTACCGGAACGTGGTGTGCCTGGGGCACATCCTGGCCGACGACGGCCGGAAGATGAGCAAGCACCTGGGCAACGTGCTGGAACCGCTGCCGCTGATGGACGCCCACGGCGCGGACGCGCTGCGCTGGTTCATGTTGTGCAGCGGTTCGCCCTGGTCACCACGCCGGGTCGGGCACGAGGCGCTGCGCGAGATCGTCCGCAAGGTGCTGCTGACGTACTGGAACACGGCGTCGTTCTTCAACCGCTACGCCTCGCTGGCCGACTGGGGCGAACCGGATCCGCCCGCCGACCGGCCGGTGCTGGACCGGTGGGCGCTGGCTCGGGTGAACCAGGTCGCGCAGCAGGTCGATGCGCGGTTGGAGGACTACGACACCGCCGGCGCGGGACGGGTTCTGGCGGAGTTCGTCGACGACCTGTCGAACTGGTACGTGCGCCGGTCCCGCCCGAGGTTCTGGGACGGCGAGGTCAACGCGCTGCGCACGCTGCACGAGTGCCTGGACGTGCTGACCCGGCTGCTGGCGCCGTTCGTCCCGTTCATCACCGAGGAGGTCTGGGAGCACAGCGTGCGCCCGGGGTCTCCCGGTCACCCCGATTCCGTGCACCTGGCGTCCTGGCCGGAGCCCGACGCGGAGCTGATCGACGAGGCGCTGCTGACCCAGGTCGACATCGAGCGGAAGCTGGCGGTGGCGGGACGTTCGTTGCGCCGCACCGAGAACCTCAAGGTGCGCCAGCCGCTAGCGATGGCCGTGATCAGCCCGGATCTTCCCGCCGCGCTGCGCGCCGACCTGGCCGAGGAGATCAACGTCCGCGAGGTCGTGAACGGGGACGTGCCGCGGTCGGGGTGGGCGTCGGAGACGCAGCGGGAGGTCTCGATCGCGCTCGACGTCGAGATCACGCCGGAGCTGAGGCTGGCCGGACTGGTGCGGGAGATCGTCCGGTTCGTCCAGAACTGCCGCAAGCAGGACGGTTTGCAGATCACCGACCGGATCTCGTTGCGCTGGAGCGGCTCCGCGGAGATCGGGTCGGCGGTGCGGGCGCACCGAGACGAGATCTCCCGGGCCGTGCTCGCCACCGAGGTCGTCGAAAGCCCCGAGGCGGACGAGCACACCGACGCCAAGCTGGGCATGTCGGTGCGCCTGGTGCGGGCATAGCGGAAGGCCGCGGACGGTGGACGTCCGCGGCCTTCAGCGCTCCTGGAACGGGCCCGGCCGGGGCCAGCGGGATGACAACCCCGGCCGGAGCGCGCGTCAGGAGTTGATCTGCTCGGTGATCACGTCGTTGTACGCGCCGACGCGGGCGTAGACGCCCGGGAAGCCGGGCTGCGCGCAACCCTGACCCCAGGACACGACGCCGATCAGGCGACCGTCGGCGACCATCGGGCCGCCCGAGTCACCCTGGCAGCTGTCCACTCCGCCTTCCGGCACACCGGCGCAGACCATCGACTCGTTGCTGTACTCCGGGTAGGCCTTGGAGCACGTGTCGTCGGCGTTCACCGGGACGTTCGCCATCTGCAGGTTGTCGGCCTGCTCTCCGCCTTCCGTGGTGTTGCCCCAGCCCAGGATGGTGGCCTGGGTGTCGGGGGCGTACGCCGCGTCGTCGGCGGTGGCGAGCTCGATCGGCGCCTCCTGCACCGGGGCACCGAGGGTCAGCACGGAGACGTCGAAGCCCTTGGTGGCGTCGGTGTACTCCGGGTGGATCCAGACGTTGGTGACGTCGGAAACCGTGCCCTCGGTGGAGCTCATGACGGTGCGGCCGCTGACGACCTTCATGTCGGTGGGCTGCTGCCCGGTGGTGCAGTGAGCAGCGGTGAGGACCTTGGTCGGGGAAACCAGCGAGCCACCGCAGAACTGCTGACCGTCAGGCGTCGTCAGCGCGACGGTGAACGGGTGGTCCGCGATCTGGGCGTCCTGGCCGCCGACGATGTACGGGTTGACGTCGGCCGGAGCCGCCTGCGCGACGGAAGCCGAGGTCAGCGCGGCGACTGCGATCGCTGCGACACCGGCGAACCGGGCCAGGCGACGTGGGGCATCGACCATCGTGAATCTCCTTGTCCGAAGGTCTTGCCACGAGAACTCCAGCCGAAGGCCTGCCTTCCCGCAACCGGCTCCCCGCAGCAATCTTGTCCGAACACTAACCAACCCCATTACAAGCGCGAAAGAGACGGATTTTGCCGCTTTTCCCCATTGATCCCCAGGTCACAAGCCTGATGACCAAACGAAAAGCAACACCGAGGCGACAATTGCTCACCGATCCGACGAACGTCAGGCAAGCACCGAAGCAGTTTTCTCAGCGCCCACCAGACCACCGTCAGGCAAGCACCGAAGGTGCTTTCTCAGTACCCCACCTGAGCAACCGGCACCGCCGGGGGTTCTCAGACGTCTTCTGGTGAGGACAGCCGCAGCGCCGCGCATCCACTCATGCTCAAGTCGCGGATCCCGGAGCCAGAAGGCGTCTGAGGTTCCCCCACCCGCACCGCTGAGCAAGATGACCACCGATAGAGGAAGCCGAGGAGAACGAAGAGAAAGGCACCCTCGGCGCACCCCGAATGCGCCGAGGGTGCCCTCGTTGCGGCCGGACCCCTCCGACCGGTGCGCCCTCGATCCCCGAACCGACGGCGCTGACGCGTTTCCGGCCCCGACAACCGTTCGAAACGCGTCACCTATGGTGTACCGATCTTGGGTGGAATATTCCAGAGCCAATCGGTGGAGCTCACTCGATTGATCGTTAAACCTGTTGGACCAATCCACCCGGATGGCGCAGTGACAAACGGGTGTGCCTCAGATCACCGCGGCACGAGACCCGCGTCGTAGGCGAGCAGCCCCGCCTGCAAGCGGTTCTCGCAGTCGAGCTTGACGAGCATCCGGGACACGTAGCTCTTCACCGTGGCCTCGGAGAGGTGCAGCTGCGCGGCGATCTGCGAGTTGGACATCCCGCGCCCGAGGCAGGTGAGCACCTCGACCTCCCGCTCGGTGAGGTCTCGGATCAGCTGGACCGCGCGCTCCCGGGACGCCTGCTCGCCGCCGGTCGCCGCCAGCAAGCGCCGCTTCGCCTCCTCGGACAGGACCGTGTGCCCGTCGGCCGCGACCCGCACCAGTCCGATGAGGTCCTGCGGCGGGGTCGACTTGATCAGGAAGCCGACGGCACCGGCGCGCAGCGCGCGCAGCACGTACTTGTCGGCGTCGAACGTGGTCAGCGCGACCACCGCCGGGGCGTGCGGCATCCGACAGATCCGCTCGGTGGCGGTGAGCCCGTCGACGCCGGGCATCCGCAGGTCCATCAGCACGACGTCGGGCTGGTGCCGCACGACGGCTTCGACGGCCGCGGCGCCGTCCTGGGCGTCGTCGACGACCTCGATGTCGGGCGCCGAACCGAGGATCGTGCGCAGGTGCGCGCAGACCATCGGTTCGTCGTCGACGACGAGCACGCGGACCGTCTCAGGCATCGGCGTTCTCCTCGGTGGGCACGTACCCGGGCAGTATGGCCTCGACCTCGAAACCGTCGCCGTCGACGGGCCCGGACCGGAAGGAACCGCCGACGAGCTCGACGCGCTGCTGCAGCCCGAGCAGGCCGACGCCCGCTCCGCTGCCGGCGAGCTCGGGCACGCGACCGGATGAAGCGGTGTTGCGGATGCTCACGCGGACCCGGTCGTCGCTGTAGAGGACGCGCACCTGCACCTCGGCACCGGGTGCGTGCTTGTGCGCGTTGGTCAGCCCTTCCTGGACGACGCGGTAGGCGGTCCTGCCCACGGCCGAGGTGACCGGGCCGGCATCGCCGCTCATGGTCAGCTCCACGGACATGCCGACGCCCTCGGACTGGGCGATGAGCTCGCGGAGGTCCGGAACGTCGGTGGGCTGGACGACCTCGGCCTCGCCCTGCTCGATCTCGCTGCGTCGGAGCACGCCGACCAGGTCGCGCAGTTCGGCGAGCGCTTCGCCACCGCTGGTGCGCATCTCATCGGCGGCTCGGTGCACGGCGGGATCGTCGCTGAGCACGCCGAGCGCACCGGCCTGCAGCACCATCAGGTTGACGCGATGGGTGACCACGTCGTGCATCTCCACGGCCAGCCGGGCGCGTTCGTCCACGCGCGCCTGCTCGGCGAGCAGTTCGCGCTCGCGCTCCGCGCGTTCCGCGCGCTCCCGCAGCGCGACCTCCAGCTTGCGGCGCGCGGCGGCGTAGAGGCCGAGCACGATCGGGAAGATCGTCCAGCCCGCACCGGCGACGATCACTTCCGGGTTGGACACGTTCCACAACCTCATGCCCACCACGGTCACCACGGCCATCAACGCCCAGGTGAGATAGCGGGGGCCGCGGCCGTAGACGATCGCCGCGTAGAGAATCCACGGGGTGACACCCGGCACCCAGGGGTCGGTTTCCAGGTTGACCTGCATGAACGGGCCCGGACCGACCTCGATGAGCAGGGCTTGGGCCACCGAGAGCACGGTGATCATCCACAGCAGCGCCATCGGGAAGCGGCGACGCGCGAGCAGCCCGAGATTCAGCACGACATCGAGGACCCGGGTCAGCCACAACCCGCCGACCCAGTCGTAGGCGCTCAACGGCGTCTCGGTCGGGAAGGCGACGACGAACGCGTACGCGAACGCGTTCAGCCCGATCACCAGGCAGATGTCGAACACGGCCTCACGCGGGGAGTTCCAAAGAAGCCGCCAGAGCGGTCGATTCACCCGGCCCACGTTAGAGGCGCTCTCCCAGATCGCGTAGCCGTAGCCCACCCCGGTCGCCCAGGTCTAGACGAAAGTTGCGCCCGGCCCGGAACGGGACGACCTTCGTCCACCCGGATCACGACCAACCGCAGTGTCGATCTACCCCCTGACCCGGGTTCACTCGAGGTCACATCACGATCCCTGGGGGAAGTCATGATCATCGATCCGCTGAAGGCGAGACCGGCATCGCCGGGTGGGCTGCACGCGCTGGCCCGGTGGCCGGTGCTGACCATCGCCGGCGTCCTCGCCCTGGTGCACGCCGTCGCGGGCGCCTTCGGGGACTACTGGATCGACGAGGTCTACATGCTCGCGGCCGGGAAGTACCACCCGAACTGGGGCTACGTCGACCAGCCGCCGCTGACGCCGCTGCTCGCCGCGGCGATGGACTTCATCGCGCCGGACTCGATGTTCGCGCTCCGACTGCCCGCCGCGCTCGCCACCGGCGGCGCGGTCCTGCTGATCGCCCTGCTGGCCCGCGAGCTGGGCGCCGACCGGCGAGCCCAGACCATCGCGGCGCTGGCCGGTGCGACGGGGCTGTGGAGCAACCTGGTCGGTCACTGGACGGCTCCGTACACCTTCGAGCCGCTGCTGTGGACCGCCTTGCTGCTGCCCCTGGTGCGCTGGCTGCGGCAGCACTCCGAAGGCGTGGCCGACGACCGGCTGCTGCTGGTGTTCGGCGTGCTGCTGGGCCTCAACCTGCAGGTGAAGTTCCAGGTCGTGCTGCTCTGCGTGGCCCTGCTGGTCAGCGCCCTGGCCGTGGGCCCGCGCGCGATCCTGACCCGGCCGATGCTGTGGGCGGGCACCGGTCTCGCGCTGCTGATCGCGTCACCGACGCTGATCTGGCAGGCGGTCAACGGGTGGCCCCAGCTGGCGATGTCGTCGGTCGTCGCGCAGGAGTCCCCGATGCTCTCCGGCGGTCGCGGCGGCACCGCCGTGAACCTGGTCCTCTACGCCGGGGTGCTCGGTACCGCGCTGGTGCTCGGCGGCCTGTGGCTGCTGCTGCGCGAGCCGCGGCTGCGCCCGTACCGGATGTTCGCGGTCACCACGATCTTGCTGTGGGTCTTCCTCGTCGCCACCGCCGGCCGCCCGTACTACCTGATCGGGATGTACGGCCTGCCGATCGCGACGGCGGTCGTGGGCCTGCAGCGGCGCAGGCAGGCCAAGCCGCCCCGCTGGGGGTGGGCGGCTTGGCCTGTCTACGTCCTCTCGGTGGCCACTGCCGGGATGCTGGTGTTCGCGGGCGCTGCGATCAACCAGAGCTTCTCAGCGGCGCTCACCAAGATCGACAGCGGCAAGATCAGCGAACGCATCGCCCGGGACGTCTCCGGCGCGTACCTGACGCTGCCCGCCGAGCAACGCGCTCGCACGGCGGTGATCGGCGACAGCTACATCACAGGGGCGATGCTCGACGTCGGCAGCGCGCATCACCCGCTGCCCGAGGTCTTCAGCCCGCACCGGGGTTACGGCTACTTCGGCGCACCGACCGACGAGATCGACACGGTCGTCTACTACGGACGCGACGTGGAGTCGCTCCGGCCCTACTTCACCGACATCCGGCCGGCGATTCCCGGCGACGACCTCAAGGGGTGGATCGCCACGGGCAGGACCCAGCCCTGGGCGGCGATCTGGCCGCAGCTCAAGTCCCTCTCCTGAGGCGCGCTGCGAGCCGCGTTCCCGCAGAGGGCTCGCAGCGATCCTGGAAACAGCTCGAAATCCCCACGCGTCCGCGGGCTGTTCGACACAATCCTGGGCACCACCCACGAAAGGGGTCCGCGTGATGTCCGAAGACGGACTGCGGCTGCGCCCGCCGCGCAACCGGGTCGAACGACGAGCGATCGGCTGGTGGACGACTCAAGCGCTCGTGCTGGTGCTGCCACCGGTGATCGTTCTCGTGGTGCTGGGCGTCCTGATCGAGCCCGCCCGCTTCTGGTTGCTGCTGCCCGCGGTGCTGATCGCCGTGCTGGGCGCGGTCTACACCGCGGTCATGCCGCAGTGGCGATTCCGGGTGCACCGCTGGGAGATCACCGATGACGCGGTCTACACGGCGGCGGGCTGGCTGCGGCAGGAGTGGCGGGTCGCGCCGATGTCGCGGATCCAGACCGTCGACACGGTGCGCGGTCCGCTGCAGCAGATGTTCGGCCTCTCCAGCGTCACCGTCACCACCGCCTCCGCGGCGGGACCGCTGAGCATCGACGGCATGGACCGCGAGCAGGCGACCGCGGTCGTCGAGCAGCTGACCGCGACCACCCAGGCCACCCCGGGAGACGCGACATGACCGCCACCGACGGGCAGTGGCACCGGCTGGACGCCAGGTCGATCGCGGCCGCGGGAGCCGTCGTCGCCGGGCCCGTGCTCGCGGCGGTGCTGGTCATGGTCATCGCGGGCGCCGGTGCCATGCCGGTGCTCATCACCTTCCTGATCGGCTTGGCCTCGGCGCTGCTCGTCGCGGGAATCGCCACCTACCAGTGGGTCTTCTTCCGGTACCGGATCACCGAGGAGCGCTTCGAGCAGCACCTCGGCGGGCTGTTCCGCAACCACCGGTCCCTCCCGCGCGACCGGATCCGCACCGTGGACCTGACCGCCGCGCCGCACGAACGGCTCTTCGGCATCACCACGGTGAAGATCAGCACCGGCGCGCAGGCGTCCGAAGCCACCATCCGGCTGCAGTCGGTCACGCGTTCGGCCGCCGAGAGCCTCCGCAGGGACATGACCCTCGGCGGTGAGTCCATTGTGGAGGATTCGCCGGACGACGGCGTGCTGTCCCGGCTCAAGCCGGAGTGGCTCGGCTACTCCGCTCTGACCGTCTCGCTGATGCTGGTCGTCTGGGGCGCCATCGGCTCGGCCGTCGGTTCCCTGGACGAACTGCTGCGCAAGTGGGGCGTGTTCGAGGCGCTCGGCGGCGTCATCACCTCGCTGGGCATCGTGATCTTCGTCCTGGTCGTGGCCGCGATCGCGATCGTGGTCGGGGTGCTCGGGTCGTTCCTGCTCTCCCTGGAGATGTGGTGGGGCTTCCAGCTCACCCGCGAGCCGGGCACGCTGCGGGTCAAGCGCGGCCTGCTCACGACGCGATCGCTGTCGCTGGAGGAGCGCAGGCTGCGCGGCCTGGAGCTGTGCGAGCCGCTGCCGCTGCGGCTCGCCGGAGGCGCCCGGCTCAACGCGGTCGCGACCGGACTGCAGGAGCAGAAGCAGGACCAGAAGCAGCCGGACAGCAAGACGCTGCTGCCACCGGCTCCCCGCGCGGAAGCCCGGCGGGTCGCGGCCGCCGTGCTGCGCGACCAGCCGTTCGACGTCGCCCTCATCCGGCACCCCACCTCGGCGATGCGGCGCCGCATCGGCTGGGCTCTCATGAGCGCGCTCGCGGTCGCCGTCGTGGTGGCGATCCCGGCCGTGCCGGGCTGGATCCCGGTCGGCTTCGCCGTCGCCCTGGTGCTGCTGGCTCTGGTGGCCGGCCTGGGCTTCGCCGTCGACGCCCACCGCGCCCTCGGGCACGCGCTGGACGAGCGGTACCTGCTGGCGCGCAACGGAAGCGCGTTGCGGCGCACCGTGGCGCTGCAACGCGAGAACATCATCGGATGGCGGATCTCCCGCACGGTGTTCCAGCGCCGTTCGGGTCTGATGACCGTCGGCGCGACGACCGCTGCCGGATCGAGCGTGTACCGGATCTACGACGTTCCGGCCGGTGAAGGCCTGGCACTGGCGGACGAAGCCGTTCCCGGCCTGCTCGCGCCGTTCCTGGAACGCGTTGAGAAGTAGAGTTTTTCGGATGCTGATGGGGAGCGCCCCCCGATGCAACGCGCTCCCCTCGGCACATCAGCCCTGGTCGAACCGGCCGCTCTTGATGCCGCCGACGAACTCCTGCCACAGCTTCGAGGCGACCTCGATCCGTCCCGACCCCCGATTCTTGGTGTCCCGCACACCAACTTGATCGGACCCGAAGCCGACCTCGACGCACTGACCCTGCCCCTGGGAGCGGGAACTGGTGCGCCAGCAGGATATTTCCGGCATCTACAACTCTCCTATGCGTTGTTGGATGAAATCGATCGAACCCTCCGGGTCTACCGCATGCGCTCTCAGATGGTCCATCATCGTGGCGTAGTTCGTCAGCTCGATCTCGCGCTCCAGGTACAGCCCACCCACATGGGTCTCCAGGTAGACCACGTCCGGGTCAATGTGGTTGGAGTAGCGGAGGATCACGAACGGACCTGCCTGCGCCGGATGCGCTCCCGCATCCAGCGGCATCACCTGCAACGTGACGTTGGCGAGCTGCCCCAGCTTGAGCATGTGCTCCAGCTGCCTGCGCAGCACCCCGTCGCCGCCGACGGGGCGGCGCAGCGCCGCCTCGCCCACCACCGCCCACAGCTCCAGCGGGGTGTCGCCGGTGACGCGCTCCTGCCGCTGGATCCGCAGGTCCACGCGCCGGCCGATCTCCGCGTCGTGCGCCCGGAAGAGCGTGGATTTGGTGATGGCGTAGGCGTATTCACGCGTCTGCAGCAATCCGGGGATCGCTTCCGACTCGTAGGTGTGAATGCTGGACGCCTCAGCCTCAAGACCCACGTAGGTCTCGTACCACTCCGGCAGCACGTCGCTGTAGGAATGCCACCACCCGCGCTTCCGGGCGTCACGCGCGAGGTTGATCAGCGGCTCCCGCTCGGCGTTGTCCACGCCGTAGAAGTCCAGCAGTGCCGACACGTCGCCGACCGAGGGTGATCTCTTCGCGGTCTCGAAGCGCCCGATCTTCGCCTGCGTGCAACCGAGGTGGCCGGCCGCCTGCTGCTGGGTGACCTCCGACTGCGCGCGCAGCTTGCGCAGTTCGGCGGCCAGCCTGCGACGACGGACCGTGGGACTGACTGTCATGGCCCCCATCTTGCCGGGCCCGCCACACCGAGTCACATCCTGATCACCCTTACGACATCTTCACAGGAAGCTTCTGCGGGTGGATGCTCGTCGTGGCGGCCGCGCAGGAGGGCCGGACCGCCATCTCCGGGGGGTGACGTTCCAGGTGTACCTGTTGATGCTCGCGTCCGTTCTCGTCTGGGCCCTGTTCTTCGGCATGGGCCTGCTCCTCTGGTGGCGAGCAGGCCATCTCACCTCGCCCAGGGATCCGGACTGAGCTCCAGGTTCCAGGGGCTGGTTTGCGCACCTGCCGGCCTACGGCCTCGGGACGTTGCGGAGGTTGCTCCTGGCGAGTTGCACCATCTTTCCCACACCACCGGACAGGACCGTGCGGCTGACCGCGAGCGCGAAGCCCTTGACCTGCTCACCGGTGATCTGCGGCGGCAGCGACAGCGCGTTCGCGTCGGTCACGACGTCGACGAGCGCGGGCCCCGGGTGTGACAGGGCCTCGGCGAGCGCGTCGCGAACCTCGCCGGGCTTCTCCACCCGGATCGAGTGGATCCCGGCCGCGCGCGCGATCGCGGCGAAGTCGACGCTGTCGTGGTCGGTGCCGAAGTCCGGCATCCCGTCGACCAGCATCTCCAGCTTCACCATGCCCAGCGAGGAGTTGTTGAACACCACGGTCTTCACCGGCAGATGGTGGGTCCGCAGGCTCAGCAGCTCGCCCATCAGCATCGCCAGACCGCCGTCGCCGGACATCGACACCACCTGGCGCTCCGGCGCGGCCATCTGCGCCCCGATCGCCTGCGGGAGCGCGTTGGCCATCGAGCCGTGAACGAAGGAGCCGAGCACCCGGCGGCGTCCGTTCGGCGTGATGTAGCGGGCCGCCCACACGTTGCACATACCGGTGTCCACTGTGAACACGGCGTCGTCGGACGCCAGGTCGTCGAGCACGTCGGCGACGTACTCGGGGTGGATGGGCACCTGCGATTCGACGTTGCGCGTGTAGGCGTCGACGACCTTCTCCAGCTGGCCGGCGTGCTCGCGCAGCATCCGGTCCAGGTACGACCGGTCGGACTTGGCCGAGAGCTTGGGCAGGACCGCCCGGATCGTCTCGGCGACGTCACCGTGCACCGCCAGGTCCAGCACCGTGCGGCGGCCCAGGTGCGTGGGGTCGATGTCGACCTGCACGGTGTTGGCCTGCGGCAGGAAGTTGTCGTACGGGAAATCGGTCCCCAGCAGCAGCACGAGGTCGGCCTTGTGCATCGCCTCGTGGCAGGCTCCGTAGCCCAGCAACCCGCTCATGCCGACGTCGTAGGGGTTGTCGTACTGGATCCACTCCTTGCCGCGCAGCGCGTGCCCGACCGGGGCCTTGATCTTCTCCGCGAGTTGCATCACATCGGCGTGCGCGCCGCGAGAACCCGCGCCGCAGAACAGCATCGGCCGCTCGGCGCGGTTGATCCTCTCCGCGAGCGCGTCGACCTGGTCGCGCGAGGGCAGCAGCGTCGGCGGGTCCCAGTCGACCACGCCCTGCCCGGTCGGCTTGGCCGCCTCCTCCTCGGCGACGTCACCCGGCATGACCAGCACGGACACCCCGCGCCGTCCGACCGCGGTCTGGACCGCGGAGCGCAGGAGTCGCGGCATCTGCGTCGGCTGCGAGAGGAGTTCGCAGAAGTGGCTGCACTCGTTGAACAGCTCTTCGGGGTGGGTCTCCTGGAAGAAGCCGGTGCCGATCTGCGCGGACGGGATGTGCGAGGCCAGCGCCAGCACCGGAGCGCTGCTGCGGTGCGCGTCGTAGAGCCCGTTGATCAGGTGCAGGTTGCCCGGCCCGCAACTGCCCGCGCACACTGCGAGACGCCCGGTGGCCTGCGCTTCGGCGCTCGCGGCGAACGCCGCCGCTTCCTCGTGCCTGGTGTGCACCCACTCGATCCCCTCGGTCCGGCGCACGGCGTCGACCACCGGGTTGAGGCTGTCGCCGACGATCCCGTAGATCCGCTTCACACCGGCCTGCACGAGGACTTCGATGAACTGTTCGGCGACGGTCGGCATGACTCTCCTGTCGTTGAACGCGATCGGTGGTCACCCCCTCGTCTACGCGTGGGCCACCACCCACGCAACCCGGTAGCCCGATCGAGGGACTCCGGTAACGATCTCCGCGAAACCGGCGATCTCTAGTTTGTCCGCCTCGGAGGCGGTTTCCGGGACTGCGAAAGGAAATTCGACGGTGTCCGTCCGCGTCTACACGAGGTGCGCAATTGCCGTGACGACTTCGGCATTGGCCGGGTTGATCGTTGGCGGGTTCCTCGTCGTCCAGCAACAAGCGGCGCAGCAGCCGGCCATCGAGCAGGTGTCGCAACTCACCCCGGCCGCGGGCGGGTCGGCGCTGCCCGAATGAGCCGTCCGGCCCATCGGCTAGCGTCGCGGGCATGAGCGAACAGAACCGACTCTCCGACGGCGACGCCGCGCCCGAGTTCTCACTTCCGGACGCCGACGGCAACACCGTCTCGCTGAGCGACTTCCGCGGACGCTCGGTGGTCGTCTACTTCTACCCCGCCGCGAGCACCCCGGGCTGCACCAAGGAGGCCTGCGACTTCCGCGACAGCCTCGCGGAGCTCAACGACGCCGGTTTCGACGTCCTGGGGGTCTCGCCCGACAAGCCCGCCAAGCTCGCGAAGTTCCGCGACGGCGAGGGGCTGACGTTCCCGCTGCTGTCCGACGAGAACCGCGAGGTCATGACCGCCTGGGGCGCCTTCGGCGAGAAGAAGAACTACGGCAAGGTCGTCCAGGGCGTCATCCGCTCGACCTTCGTCGTCGACCCCGACGGCAAGATCGCCAAGGCTCTCTACAACGTCAAGGCCACCGGCCACGTCGAACGCCTCCGCAAGGAGATCGGCGTCTAAGAGCGTGCTCGGCGACTCCTGGGGTGGGGAAGTTTTCATGAAAACTTCCCCACCCCACCCGAGACCAGCGGAGGAACGGCCTCTCAGTCGAGGACCATGTAGATGGCGACGCCCGCGGCGATGACCACGACGAGGTAGCGGAGCAGCGTCGAAGGCAGGCGCTGGGCGACCTTCCCGCCCAGGTAGCCGCCGAGGACCGTGGTGGGCACCAGCATCGCCACCGCCAGCCAGTCGACCGGCGCGATGAGCGAGTAGACCACCAGCGTGGCCGCGCTGCCGATCATGCCCAGCCAGCTCTTGAGCGCGTTGAGCCTGCGCATGCTGTCGGTCGCCGCGAGCACCAGGATCGCGATCAGGATGACGCTGCGGGCCCCGCCGAAGTACCCGCCGTAGATCGAGGCGAGGAAGATCCCGACGGTGAGCAGGACCGTCCGGTCCCCCGCTTCCTCGGCCGGTGTGCCGAGCCACTTGCGGATGGTGTTCTGGAAGGCCATCAGCACCGCCGACAACGCCACCAGCGCCGGGACCACGGCGTCGAACACCTCGCCCGGCAGCACCATCAGCAGCGCGCAGCCGATCGCCGAACCCACGCAGGCCGCGATCGACGTGCTCCACAACCTGCGCGAATTGCCGGTGAGGTCGTTGCGCTGGCTGACCGCCGCGCCGACGAAACCGGGACCTTGGGCGACCGAGTTGGTCACGTTGGCGACCAGCGGTGACATCCCGGTCGCCAGCAGCGCCGGGAACACCAGCAGGGAGCCGCCACCGGCCACCGCGTTCACCGCGCCGGACAGGAATCCGACGACGACGAGCAGGGCCAGTTCGAACCAATCGGTGAACACGCACCGAAGTTAACCGTCGATGCCGCTGATGCCCCCACCGGGGCGAGCGGCATCACACTCAGCCCGCGAGCTCCCGCAGCGCGGGCAGCAGCAGGCGCAGCGCTCGGCCGCGGTGGGAGTCGGCGTCCTTCTCCTCCGGGGACAGCTCCGCGCTGGTGGCGGTCCCGCCCTCGGGCACGAAGATCGGGTCGTAGCCGAACCCGTTGGCTCCGCGCGATTCCCGGATGATCGTGCCGCGCCACTCGCCGCGCACCACGGTCTCGCGCGCGTCGGGTCGCACGAGCGCGGCGGCGGAGACGAACGCCCCGCCGCGCCGCTCGTCGGGCACGTCGGTGATCTGCCCGAGCACCAGCTCGAGGTTCGCCTGGTCGTCGCCGTGCCGGCCCGCCCAGCGCGCCGAGAGCACGCCCGGCATCCCGTTGAGCGCGTCGATCTCCAGCCCGGAGTCGTCGGCGACGGCGGGCAGGCCGGTGGCGCGAGCGGCGTCGGCCGCCTTGGCCACCGCGTTCTCCTCGAAGGTCGCGCCCGTCTCGGGCGCTTCGGGGAACTCCGGCACGTCGGCCAGCCCCACGACCTCCAGGCCGGTGACGCCCTCGGCGTCGAGGATGCGGCGCAGCTCCACCAGCTTCTTCCGGTTGCGGGTGGCCAGCAGCAACCGGCTCACGCAGCGCCTCCGGGCAGCTCACCCGGGTACGGCTCGGCGAGCACGGACTCCTGCAGGCGCGCGAGCTCACCGCAGCCCGCGAGCGCGAAGTCGAGCATCTTGTCCATGGTGGACCGCGTGTAGGTCGCGCCCTCGCCGGTGCCCTGCACCTCGACCAGCGTGCCGTGGTCGGTGGCGACCACGTTCATGTCGACCTCGGCGCGCGAGTCCTCCTCGTAGGGCAGGTCCAGCCGCACCCGGCCGTCGACGACACCGACGCTGACCGCCTGGATCGAGCACGACAGCGGCTTCGGGTCGGACAACCGCTTGGCGGCGCCCAGCCACGTCACGGCGTCGGCCAGCGCCACGTAGGCGCCGGTGATCGCGGCGGTGCGGGTTCCGCCGTCGGCCTGGATCACGTCGCAGTCCAGGGTGATGGTGTTCTCGCCGAGCGCTGCCATGTCGATGCAGGCGCGCAGGGACCGGCCGACCAGCCGGGAGATCTCATGAGTGCGGCCGCCGATGCGACCCTTCACCGACTCGCGGGAGCTGCGCGTGTTGGTCGCCGAGGGCAGCATCGCGTACTCGGCGGTGACCCAGCCCAGTCCGGAGCCGGTCCGCCAGCGCGGGACGCCCTCCTGCACGCTGGCCGCGCACAGCACCCGGGTACGGCCGAACTCCACCAGCACCGAGCCCGCCGGCCAGTCCTGGTAACCCCGGGTGATCTTCACATCGCGAAGCTGATCGTCACTACGCCCATCCGCTCTAGCCACGACTCAACCCTAAGCCCAGGCCCCGGCTTCCCGTCGCAGGCCCCGCCCACCAGGGGCGCCGCCGGCGCCCACCACCGTCAGACCTCGTAGGTGGCGCCCGCCCGGACGAGTTGGGCGGGTCCCTCGAAAGCGGCCTCGGCCTCCGCCTCGATCGCGCCGTGGTCCGTCCAGGGCACGAGGTGGGTGACCAGCAGGCGCTCGGCCGCCGCCGTCTTGGCGACCTCCCCCGCCTGGCGGCCGGAGAGGTGGACGTTCATCGGGGCGGACTCGTGGTGCTCCCAGGACGCCTCGGCGAGCAGGACGTGAGCGCCTGCGGCCAGGTCGGTGAGCTGACCGCAGGGACCGGTGTCCCCGGTGTAGGCGAGGACCCTGCCCTCCGCCTCCACGCGGAATCCCCAGGTCGGGCACAAGTGGGCGACCTCGACGGCGCGGATGGCGAACGGCCCGATGCGCACCGGTTCGGTGCTGACCGGGCGGAAGTCGAAGACGTCGGACAGGTCGGTCTCGGCGAGCTCGGCCGCGGTCGGCGCGTACAGCGCGGCGAGCCGTTCCGGGGCGTTGTCCGGGGCGAACACCGGGAGCCGACGGGCGCGCGCGTCGTACGGCGGGTTCGGCCGGTAGCGCCGGTAGACGGTCAGCGCGCCGAAATCGGCGCAGTGATCGGGGTGCAGGTGGCTGAAGAACAGCGCGTCCAGGTCGAACGGGTCGATGAAGCGCTGCATGGCGCCGAGGGTGCCGTTGCCCAGGTCCAGCGCGATGCGGGTGCCACCGGACTCCAGCAGGTATCCGGACGCGGGCGAGTCGGGGCCGGGAATGCTCCCGGCGCAACCGAGGACCGTCAGCTTCATGCGAGAGAGCTTGTCACGCGAAGCGGCCGAACGGCATCGGCTGAGGGAGCCGGACCGAGAAAGCGACGGGCCAATCGGGCGAAACGCTCTGGTTCACCCGTGGCGCGGAACTCGTGCTCGGGAAGATTGTCCGGCTCGGCCATCTGGTCGTGCTCGGTGAGCACCCGCACGACGTCCTTGGCGGTTTCCTCCGCGCTGGAGACGAGCGTGACGTGGTCACCCATCGCGAGCTGCAGGACGCCGGTCAGCAGCGGGTAGTGCGTGCAGCCGAGCACGAGGGTGTCGACACCGGCCTGCTGCAGCGGATCGAGGTAGTTCTGCGCGAGTCCCAGCACCTGCCTGCCGCTGGTGATGCCGCGCTCGACGAAGTCCGCGAACCGAGGGCAGGCGGCAGTGGTCAGCGCGATGTCGGGGGCAGCGGTGAAGGCGTCGTCGTAGGCGCGGGAGCGGATCGTGGCGTCGGTGCCGATGACGCCGACCCGCCGGTTGCGGGTGGTGGCCACGGCCCGGCGGACAGCGGGCAGCACGACCTCCACGACGGGGATCGAGTAGCGCTCGCGCGCGTCGCGCAGGCAGGCCGACGAGGCGGTGTTGCAGGCGATGACCAGCATCTTCACGCCCTCGTCGACCATCGCGTCGGTGACCGCCAAGGTGCGAGAGCGGATCTCGGCCAGCGGCATGGGCCCGTAGGGGGCGTTGGCGGTGTCCCCGACGTAGTGGATGGTCTCGCCGGGCAGCTGGTCCATGATCGCGCGGCTCACGGTCAGCCCGCCGACTCCCGAGTCGAAGATCCCGATCGGAGCGTTGGTCACGCGGTCAGTGTGCCAGGCTCCGGGCGCGACACCCGCCGTCGCGTGCTGCGCGCCACCAACCACGTGGCGAGCACCCCACCGATCGCGCCGAAGAGGTGGCCCTCCCAGGAGATGCCGGGCTGACCGGGGAGCACGCCCCAGAGCATCCCGCCCCAGTAGAAGAACAGCACGACCGCGACCAGGATCTGGGCGATGCTGCGCTGGGCGAACCCGCGCAGCAGCAGGAACACCATCCAGCCGAAGATCACGCCGGACGCCCCGACGTGGAAGCCGGGCGCACCGACGAGCCAGGTGCCGGCGCCCGCGACGATCCACACGACCGCGGTGACCCCGATGAACTGCCGGATCCCACCGGCGAGCAGCAGCCAGCCGAGGACGAACAGCGGCAGCGAGTTGCTGATCAGGTGCGGCCAGCCGAGGTGCAGCAGCGGCGCCCAGAGGATGCCGTCGAGCCCACCGACGGTGCGCGGCTGAATACCGTTGCCGTCGAGGTCCGCCGCGATGTTGGGCGCGGGCGTCGCCGCGTCGTAGAGCTCGATGGCGAACAGCCCCGCGATGGCGATGACCATTCCGATCGCGGCCCGAAGCGGGTTCGCGGGCAGCACTCGCGGGCGTGGGCGTTCCATCGGGCGTGTCACACCATCGAGCCTAGCTTCCCGGGAGAAGCGGAGGATCGGGATCGTCCCTGATTTCCGGACGCCGCGATCGAGCATCATCCGGGTGTCGAGTGAGTTGCGGATGAGCGCGGATTCCGCCATCCGGCCCCATCGGATGATCTTGGCGGTAAGGTTCGGCCCCGTTGCGTCCGGTGGTTGGAAGGTGGAGTGTGCACGCCCAGGTCGACATCGCAGTGCAGGCGGCGGCTCGTTCCGGACAGGCGCCCACCTGGGACATCGGCACCGAGACCCTGCTGTGGACGGATCCGCCCGCGGGTGAGGTGCACCGCTACCGCCCGGGTCACACCAACGCGACGATGACGCTGCAGCAGCAGACCGGCGGCGCGAAACCCCGCAGCCGAGGCGGGCTGGTGCTGCACCTGCAGGAGGGCGTCGCGCTGTTCGACGCCCACGGGGAGCAGCGCACCTGGCTGGTCTACTGGGCCCGCGAGGGCATGACCGCCGGTGCCACCACGATCGACCGCACCGGCCGCATGTGGGCCACGACGATGCGCGAGGACGAGTCCGGGGACGGCTGGCTGGCCAGGGTGAACCCGGACGGCTCGGCGGGCGTGATCATCAAGGACCTGAAGGCGGGTCTGGGCCTGGCGATCAGCCCGGACGACTCGCGCTTCTACATCGCCGACGCGGGCACAAGCCGGATCGAGATCCTCGACTTCGACGTCGAGGCGGGCCTGATGGGCAACCGGCGGACCCTCTGCGAGGTCGGCGGCCAGCCCTCGGGCCTGGCGGTGGACACCGAGGGGACTCTCTGGACCGCCGTCCGGGACAAGGGCGAACTGCACCGCTACGCCCCCGACGGTGAGCTCGTCGGGACGATCCCGCTCCCGGTGCAGCGACCCGCCGGCCTCTGCTTCGGCGGCCGGGATCTGCGCGACCTCTACATCACCACGACCCGCGACGGCCTCCCGTCCCCCACCGGAACCGACGGCACGGTACTGAGCCTCCACGCGCCAGCAGAAGGCCTCCGCACCTACGCCTTCACCGGCTGACGCGAACACGGGGACGTGCCGGGGCCTTGCGCGTCGAGGCCGCGGCAGTTCCCAGTTTTAGTCCAAACTGAGCCGACATTTCGGACATGATCATGGCTCGGTTTGGACTAAAACTGGGAATTGCCCGCGTGTCGCCACCCCAGCTGGAGCGGAGCGGGGCTCAGGCCCAGAGCTGGCCTTCGAGGCGCTGCGCGGCCTCGTCGATGGTGCCGCTGTAGGCGCCGGTGGAGAGGTACTTCCAGCCGGCGTCGGCGACCACGAAGGCGATGTCCGCGGATTCCCCTGCGGCCGCCGCCTTCTCGGCGATGGTCAGGGCCGCGTGCAGGACCCCGCCGGTGGAGATCCCGGCGAAGATGCCTTCGTTCTCCAGCAGCTGACGGGTCCGGCGCAGGGCGTCGTAGGACCCGACGGAGAACCGCCGGTTGAGCACGCTCTCGTCGTAGAGCTCCGGGACGAAGCCCTCGTCGAGGTTGCGCAGCCCGTAGACGAGCTCGCCGTAGCGCGGCTCGGCCGCCACCACCTGGGTCCCGGGCTTGTGCTCGTGCAGGTACCGACCGACGCCCACGAGCGTCCCGGTGGTGCCGAGACCGGCCACGAAGTGGGTGATGGTCGGCAGGTCCCGCAGGATCTCGGGCCCGGTGCCCCGGTAGTGCGCATCGGCGTTGGCCGGGTTCCCGTACTGGTAGAGCATGACCCAGTCGGGGTTCTGCTCGGCCAGTTCCTTGGCCATCGCCACGGCTTGGTTCGACCCGCCGGCCGCGGGCGAGGAGATGATCCGCGCGCCGTAGGCCTGCAGCAGCTGACGCCGCTCCTCGGAGGTGTTCTCCGGCATGACGCAGACCAGGCCGTAGCCCTTGAGCTTGGCGGCCATGGCCAGCGAGATGCCGGTGTTGCCCGAGGTCGGTTCGAGGATGGTGCAGCCGGTGGTGAGCCGGCCTTCCTTCTCGGCGGCCTCGATCATGTTCAGCGCCGCCCGGTCCTTGATGGAGCCGGTCGGGTTGCGGTCCTCCAGCTTCGCCCACAAGCGGACGTCGGGCGCGGGAGAGAGCTGCGGCAGCCCGACGAGCGGGGTTTCCCCCAGCGCGTCGAGCAGCGAGCCGAAACGAGCCACGGTTCCTCCTGCGTCAGCGCATGCCGCCGGCGACGGCCGGCAGGATGGTGACGTTGTCGCCGTCGGACACCTGGGCTTCGAGCCCACCGGAGAAGCGGACGTCCTCGTCGTTGACGTAGACGTTGACGAACCGGTGGAGGTTGCCCTCCTTGACCAGGCGGTCCTTGAGACCGTTGAAGTTCGTGTCGAGGTCGTCGATCACGGCGGCGAGGTTGTCACCCTTGGCCTCCACCGACTTCTGGCCATCGGTGTGGGTGCGCAGGATGGTGGGGATGGAAACGTTGACTGCCATGGGAAATCCTCCTGTCCACAAAGGACTGCGTAGGGAACGCGAACAACGGTGTTGGGGTCGAGCCGCGGATCAGTCGCGGTCGGGCACCTCGTCGCTACCGGTGTGGGCGAACATGTACGACTCCACGACCTCCACCGGCTCCTCGGTGACCTGGCCATCGAGGATGCGATAGGAGCGCAGCTCATGGGTCTGCGGGTCCCGCGTGGACACGAGCACGTAGTGCGCGTGGGGCTCCGAGGCGTAGGAGACGTCTGTGCGCGACGGGTAGGCCTCGGTCGAGGTGTGCGAGTGGTAGATGACCACCGGCTCCTCGTCGGCGGAGTCCATGCCCCGCCACACCTGCAACTGCTCGGCGGAGTCGAACCGGTAGAACGTGGGCGACCGCTCGGCGTTGATCATCTCGACCAAGCGCTCCGGACGGTCGGACCCTTCCGGTCCAGCAATCACGCCGCACGCCTCATCCGGGTGGTCCCGTCGGGCATGCGCGACCATCGCGTCCACGAGGTCGCGTCGGATCACCAGCACAGCAACCATCCTAGTAGGTGGGGCACCGGCCTCCCAGCATGTGGAAGTCGTGGTCGAACCGGTGCGGCTTCGTCGTCTCGGCAAACGACGCCCAACGATGATTCATTCCCGCGCGGAGGGGTAGAGGCGCGTGTAGCACGTCACCTCTCCGACCGGCTCGGCCGCGAGCATCCCGCGCACGATCGCGCGCTCGACGACCTCGGCCGCCACGGCGCTAACCTGGTCCAATCGCACCGCCCAGCCGGGTTCTCCGGGCTCCGGCAGGGCCTCGCCGGCACCCGTGGCCAGGGCGAACATCGTGTCGCCGTCCACGAGCAGGTGAGCGGGCCGTACGGCGCGGGCCAGCGCGTCGTGACCGGCCACGGCCAGGCGTCGGCACTCGGACTTGCTCATCCGCAGATCGGTGGCCACGACGCCGAGCGTGGTGTTGAGCGGCCGGTCGACCGGACCGTTACGGCCGGGTCTCCCCTCGTAACGCGGGCGCGCCGCTTCCACTTCGTGAGAACTCGGTGCGTGGAGTCCGGGCGTGGGCGTCCACGGCAGGCCGGTGTCGGGGTCGATCGCCGAGCCCGCGGCGTTGACCACGACGAGCGCGGCGACGGTGGTGCCGTCCGGCAGCACGGCGCTGGCCGTGCCGACACCGCCCTTGACCGGCCCGACCACGGCCCCGGTCCCGGCGCCGACGTTGCCCTGCCGGGTCTCGGTGCGAGTCGCGTTCCGGCAGGCCCGGTAGCCGAACTCGGCGTCGGGCCGGTTGCCCCAGTCGTTCATCGGCACGTCGAAGATCACCGCCGCGGGCACCACCGGCACGACGTGACCGGGTCCGCCGACCGGGACGCCGTGACCGCGCTCCCCCAGCCAGCGCATCGCCCCGTCGGCCGCGGCGAGCCCGTAGGCGCTGCCGCCCGCGAACACCAGCCCGTTGACGCGCTGCACTAGGTGGCTGGGTTCGAGCACGTCGGTCTCGCGGGTGCCCGGCCCTCCGCCGCGGACGTCGACGGCGGCGGTGGCACCACCCGGGGCGAGCACGGCGGTCGCACCGGTCGCCCAGTGCTCGTCGAGCCGCTGGTCGTGGCCCACCAGCAGACCCTCCACGTCGACCAGCGCGTCCAGTTCACCCGGCTGCAACGCCATCGCGCACCTCCTGCCGATCACGTTAGCGCCAGGTAAAGGAAACCCGCCGACCGTTGTCCTCCCGTCGCCCCTTGTTCATCGTCACTTCTCAACGCAAGACCGGGAGGACAGATGACGACAGCACACCGCAACGAGGCGGTTCGCTCCGAACGCCGGGTGATCGGCAACGTCGTGCGAGGTTCCATCGGGAACCTCATCGAGTGGTACGACTGGTACGCCTACACGGCGTTCAGCATCTACTTCGCCGCGACGTTCTTCCCCCAGGGCGACTCGACGGCGCAACTGCTCAACACCGCAGCCGTGTTCGCGGTCGGGTTCCTGATGCGCCCGCTGGGCGGCTGGATGCTCGGCCGCTACGCCGACCGCTTCGGCAGGCGGGCCGCGCTGACCCTGTCGGTGGCGCTGATGGCGTTCGGTTCGCTGATCATCGCGCTGACCCCGGGATACGACTCGATCGGCCTGGCCGCGCCGCTCCTGCTGGTCGCCGCGCGGTTGCTGCAGGGACTCTCGGTCGGCGGCGAGTACGCGACCTCCGCGACCTACCTCTCCGAGGTCGCCACCGAGGGCAAGCGCGGGTTCTACTCCAGCTTCCAGTACGTGACGCTGGTGTCCGGTCAGCTGGTCGCGCTGGGCGTGCAGATCGTCCTGCAGCAGGTGCTCACCGGCGATCAGATGGACGCCTGGGGCTGGCGCATCCCGTTCGTCATCGGCGCGTTCGGCGCCCTGGTCGTGCTGTGGCTGCGTCGCGGCATGGACGAGACGGAGAGCTACAAGAACTCGTCGTCCTCAGGCGCCGAGCAGGGCACCGTCAAGGCCCTGCTGCAGTACCCGCGCGAATGCATGCTGGTCGTCGGCCTGACTCTCGGCGGCACGGTGGCGTTCTACACCTACACCACCTACCTGCAGAAATACATGGTCAACACGGGCGGCATCGACAAGCCCACGGCCGCCTGGATCAACTTCTTCGCGCTGCTGGCCTTCGGCGTGCTGCAGCCGCTGGCGGGTGCGCTGTCCGACCGGATCGGGCGCCGCAAGCTGCTGATGTTCTTCGGCATCTCCGGCACCCTGCTGACCGTCCCGCTGATGACGGTGCTGGGCGGCACGCAGAACCCGATCGCCGCGTTCCTGCTGATGATGGGCGGCCTGATCATCGTCACCGGCTACACCTCGATCAACGCGATCGTGAAGGCCGAGCTGTTCCCGACGAACATCCGCGCCCTCGGCGTCGGCCTGCCCTACGCGCTGACCGTCGCGATCTTCGGCGGCACCTCCGAGCTGGTGGCGCTGTGGCTCAAGCAGGCGGGCATGGAGAGCCTGTTCTTCTACTACGTCTCCGGCTGCGTGCTGATCTCGCTGCTGGTCTACCTGCGGATGCGGGAGACCTCGAAGGATTCCCGGATGGGGAACTGATGACCGGCACCGGCCATACTCTGCACCCGGAGGTGTGGCCGGTGCGGGTTCTGCTCGTCGAGGACGACGACGGCGTCGCGGAAGCGCTCGTCGACGTCCTCGACTCCCACGGGCACCGGACGACCCGCGTCAGCCGCGGGTCGGACGCCCTGCTGCGGCACCGCGAGCACGACCTGGTGCTGCTCGACCTCGGCCTGCCGGACACCGACGGTCTGGAAGTGCTGCGCAAGCTGCGGCGCATCGGGCCGATGCCGGTCGTGGTGCTCACCGCGCGCAGCGAGGAGCGGATGGTCGTGCGCGGCCTGCGCTCCGGCGCCGACGACTACCTCGTCAAACCCGTGCGCATGGCCGAACTCCTGGCCCGCATCGAAGCCGTCGCCCGGCGCGGCAGGCACCCCTCCCCCGGCTCCGAACAGGTCGAGGTCGACGACGTGCGGATCGACCTGCGGACCCGCCGGGTGCAGGTCGCCGAGTCCGAGATCGAGCTCACGCCCAAGGAGTTCGACGTGCTGGCGATCCTCGCCTCCGAGATCGGCACGGCCGTCAGCAGGCAACGGCTGATGGACGAGGTGTGGGGCGACGCCTACCTCGCGGTGTCGCGATCGCTGGACGTGCACATCGCGCAGCTGCGCTCCAAACTCGGCCGCCCGGACCTGCTGGTGACCATCCGGGGCTTCGGCTACCGGCTCGGCGCCGATGGGTAAGCGGCTGCTGCTGGTCCTGCTCACGTTCTCGGTGCTGGCCGTCGCCGGGTTCGCCGCTCCGCTGCTGCGCGCCACCGCCGCCGAGCGCACCCAGCAGCTGGTGCTGGCCCGCAACGCCGACCTCGACCGCTTCGCGGGCCTGGCCGATCACGCCTTCGGCACCGGCGACGCCACGGTGCTGCGCGCCGAAGCCCGCCGCTACACCGACCTCTACGGCGAACCGCTCGTCGTCGTCGACGCCGCCCGCGCGCCCGTGGTGGAGACCGGCGGGGCTCGGGCCGCCGACGTGGCCGGGCCGATCGACAAGGCGCTGCGCAACGAACCCGCCGGGGCGGTGCAGTGGTTGCGCCCGTGGTCGCGGGAGCAGCTGGTGCGCTACCGGCCGGTCGGCGACGGGACGCGGGTGACCGGGGCGGTCGTGATGGAAGCCTCGGTGCGCCGGGCCACCTCCGACATCGCCGGGTACTGGGCGTTGATCGCGGCGGGCGCGCTGACCGCGCTGGTGGTGTGCGGGCTGCTGGCGCTGGTGCTGTCCCGCTGGGTGCTGCGGCCGCTGGCCGATCTCGGCTCCGGGGTGCGGGCGATCAGCGCTGGGTCGCGGCGCTCCCGGGTTCCCGCCGACGCCGGGCCTCCTGAGCTGCGAGAACTCGCCGTCTCCTTCAACCGGATGTCCGAGGCGGTGGCCGAGGCCGACGAGCGCCAGCGCCGCCTGGTCGCCGACGCCTCGCACCAGCTGCGCAACCCGATGGCGGCGCTGCGGCTGCGGGTGGACGCGCTGGAGCGGCGCATCACCCCCGACGGCGAGCAGACCTACCGCTCCACCGTCGGGGAGGTGGACCGGCTGGAAGCGCTGCTGGACCGGCTGCTGGCGCTGGCCACCGCCGATCAGGCGTCGGAGTCCGGCGAGCCGGCCGACGTGGCGGCGGTGATCGACGACCGGGTCCGCGCGTGGCGGCCCGCCGCCGAGGACGCCGGGATCTCGCTGTCCGCACCGGACTCCGCGTCGGGCCGGACCGCTCTGTCCACTGAGGAGTTGACGCAGGTGCTGGACGTCCTGCTGGACAACGCGGTGAAGTACGCCGTCGGCGCGTCGGTCGAGATGGCCTGGGACGGCCGCTCGCTCACCGTCGCGGACACCGGCCCGGGGTTGTCCGACGAGGAGATCTCGCTCGCCGCGCAGCGCTTCTGGCGAGCCGATCACCACCGGGGCAGCCGCGGCAGCGGGCTCGGACTGGCCATCGCCGGGCAGCTGCTCGCCGCGCACGGCGGCGAGATGCGCATCGCCCGCACCGAACCGCACGGGCTCAGCGTGCACCTCGACCTGCCGGAGGTGCGGTGATGCGGCGGCGCGCGTTCCTCGGCCTCGGCCTGCTCGCCGCGTGCGGGCGCACCGAGCCGGTGCGCGAGCTGCGCATCGCGGCGGGTGAATCCGGGGGTTTCTACACGGCTTTCGGCAGGCTGCTCGGCGCTGAGCTCGCCGCGGCCGAACCGGAGCTGCACCCCGTCGTGCTGACCAGCCAGGGCAGCGTCGACAACCTGGAGATGCTCCGCGACGGCCGCGCCGACCTGGGCATGGTGCTCGCCGATGCCGCTCACGCCGCTCTCGCCGGCGAGCTCGGGCCGTCGGTGCCGCTGCGCGCGATCGGCCGCGTCTACGAGAACTACGCGCAGCTCGTGGTGCCCGCCGACTCGCCGGTGCGCGATCTCTCCGATCTGCGTTCGGTGTCCGTCGGCGCGCCGAAGTCGGGGACGGCGCTGATGGGAGCGCGGCTCTTCGACGGGAGGCCGGGACTGCGCACCGAGATGCTCTCGCTGGAGGAGGCGGTCAGGTCGTTGGAGGACGGCCGCATCGAGGCGTTCCTGTGGTCGGGCGGACTCCCGACTCCGCTGCTGAAGACCCTCGACGAGCGGATCGGGATCCGGCTGCTGCCGTTGAACACCGCGGCGGCGCGCTGCACGCCGGACTGCGACCAGCTGCAGGTGCCGCCCGGGGCGTACCGGGAGGCCACCGGGACGCCGACCATCGGCGTCCCCAACATCCTCGCCTGCGGTCCGGGCCTCCCCGATGATCTCGCGGCGGCGGTCGTCCGGGTGCTGGCACGCCGCGCCCCGTTCCTGGTCCCCGGGGAGACGGTGGGAACGCAGTTCTTGGACGTGCGCAACCTGATCGGCACCGGTGAAGTCCCGCTGCACCCAGGCGCCGCCACCACCTACCGCGACCTCCACGGCTGAGAACCCCGTCGATGCGCACGCCGGGTGGGTGGTCGCCAGTTCCCAGTTTTAGTCCAAACTGAGCGGACATTTCGGGCACGAAGGGTCCTCGGTTTGGACTAAAACTGGGAAATGCCCAGGTCGAGTGAACTCGCGCCCGCTGGTCAGTCGAGGATCGCGGAGACCAGGGAGTCCTGGACCCAGGTGAGCCACTGGTAGACGCCGAGGTGCTCGCGGCGGAGATCGTCCTCGGGAAGCTCGTCCGGCATGTCGTCCTCGACGTCCAGCGCCGTGCCCAGGGCCAAGCGGACGTCGTTGAGCGCCGTCAGCCAGTTGTCCGCCTGCTCGCTGGTGAGCTTGACCTTGCCGCCCATCGGCGGGCAGGTCTCCAGGACGAGCTGAGCCGCGCCGGTCTTGGCCTCCAGCAGCTCCGGTTCGTGCAACGACCTCATGGCGCCCGCCGCGTCGGCATCTTCCTCGTCGGTGTCACCGGTGATCGGATCGCGCCGGTAGAAGTCCGGCAGCAACCGCGCGACCACCCGGTCCTCCGGAGGAGCCGACGGTCCGGTGCGGATGCCGGTCAGCTCCGCGAGCTCGTCCTTGGGGGCCTCGTCGGCGCGGGCGGTGAGCATGTCCTTGATCTGCCCGACCAGCCCGCGGACCACGGCCGCCTCCTGCTGGGAGAGCTCGGCCTGCACGTGGCCGTTCTTGCGGGTCCAGCCGTCCACTCACGAATCCTTCTGCATCGTCGCCCACAAGCCGGCGGAGTGCAGCTTCGCCACATCGCCCTCGACCTTCTCCTTCGAACCCGAGGAAACCACCGCCTTGCCCTTGTGGTGCACGTCCAGCATCAACTTCGTAGCGTGATCCCGGGTGTATCCGAAGATCTTCTGGAGCACGTAGGTCACATAGGACATGAGGTTGACCGGGTCGTTCCAGACCACGGTCACCCACGGCTTGTCCGTCGTGCCTTCGGCGTCCTGCTCGAGTTGCGCGCGCTCGATTTCAGCGGGCGAGGTCATGGCCCCATCGTCGCACGAGCCGATAACGGCTGTGCCCACCGCACGAACAAATCCGAACAACGGCACGGGGCATATGCCCGTGGTCATCTTCCGGCACGGGCGCGAGTGGCACGGGGGCACGACGTGAGCTGCTCGTCCTCAGCAGGCACCACGTAATCTCTGCTCATGAGCTCTAGCACCGCGCTGCTGACCGATCACTACGAGCTGACGATGCTGGCCAGTGCACTGCGCGACGGCACAGCCCACCGCGAGTGCGTCTTCGAGGTGTTCACGCGGCGACTGCCCAACGGCCGCCGCTACGGCGTCGCAGGCGGCATCGGCCGGGTGCTGGACGCGGTGGAGAACTTCCGGTTCGGCGAGGCCGAGCTCGCGCAGCTCGCCGAGCACGAGGTCGTCGACGAGCGCACGTTGGACTGGCTGCGCGACTACCGGTTCAGCGGGCAGATCGACGGCTACCCGGAGGGCGAGCTGTACTTCCCCGGCTCGCCGCTGCTGACGGTGCGCGGCACCTTCGCCGAGGCCGTCGTGCTGGAGACCGTGATCCTGTCGATCCTCAACCACGACAGCGCGATCGCCGCGGCCGCCGCGCGCATGGTCTCCGCCGCCAACGGTCGCCGGATCATCGAGATGGGCTCGCGCCGCACCCACGAGGAATCGGCGGTCTCGGCGGCCCGCATCGCCTACCTCGCCGGTTTCACCGCCACCTCCAACCTCGAGGCGGGGCGCCGCTACGGCATTCCCACCACCGGCACGGCCGCGCACGCCTTCACGCTGCTGCACGACTCGGAGGCCTCCGCGTTCGAGTCGCAGATCGCCGCGCTGGGCACCGGCACCACGCTGCTGGTCGACACCTACGACATCAGCCGCGGCATCGACCTCGCCGTGCGGACGGCGGGAACCGGGCTGGGCGCGGTCCGCATCGACTCCGGTGACGTGGGGGTGCTGGCGCGCCAGGCCCGCGAGCAGCTCGATTCCCTCGGCGCGACCGGCACCCGCGTCGTGGTGTCCGGGGACCTCGACGAGTACGCGATCGCCTCGCTGCGCGCCGAGCCCGTCGACGGCTACGGCGTCGGGACCTCGCTGGTCACCGGATCGGGAGCGCCCACGGCGGAGATGGTCTACAAGCTGGTCGAGGTCGAGGGCCGCCCGGTGGCCAAGCGCAGCTCGCACAAGGAGTCGCGCGGTGGCCGCAAGGCCGCGATCCGCCGCTGCAAGGAGACCGGCACCGCCGTGGAGGAGGTCGTGCACGGCGCGGACGCCGAACCGTCGCTGGGGCCCCACGACCGCCACGTGCAGATCCCGATGATCCGCGACGGCAAGCTGGTCGACGACCTGCCGACGCTCGAGCAGGACCGCGAGCGGCTGCGGCGCGCGCTGGTGACCTTGCCGTGGGAGGGCCTGAAGCTGTCCAACGGCGAACCGGCCATCCCGACGGTCTTCCTCGGATCCTGACGTTCGACGAGAATCGGCTTGAGGTGAGGTGACATGACCAAGGCGTTGATCATCGTGGACGTGCAGAACGACTTCTGCGAGGGCGGAGCGCTCGCCGTCGCCGGGGGCGCCGGGGTCGCGGCCGCGATCTCGGAGTTCGTGGCGGGTTCCGACCACGAGCACGTCGTGGCCACCCGCGACTACCACGTGGATCCGGGCGCTCACTTCAGCGACGAGCCGGACTTCGTGCGCTCCTGGCCGAAGCACTGCGTGGCGGGCACCGCGGGCGCGGCGTTCCACCCGGAGCTGGACATCAGCCGGATCTCCGCGGTGTTCTCCAAGGGCCAGTACAGCGATGGCTACTCGGGTTTCGAGGGCGTGGGCCGCGCGGACGATCAACTGCTGAGCTGGCTGCGGGACCGAGGGGTGGACGAGGTCGAGGTCGTCGGCATCGCCACGGACCACTGCGTCCGGGCCACCGCTCTCGACGCGTTGCGCGCCGGGCTGCGCACCACCGTCCGCCTCCCGCTCACCGCCGGCGTGTCGCGCGCGACCGTCGACCAGGCGCGCGAGGAGCTCGACGAGGCCGGAGCCACGCTCCTGGGAGAACCGGTGGTCTCCTGACCGATCGCGTCGGGGGTGGGCGGTAGGTTTTCCGGGTGCCCACCTCTGTTCCGCGATGGTCCGACCCGGTCGCGTTCGAGTCCGATGACGACGACGAGCTCCCCCCGGAGATCGCCGCCGACCTGGAGCGCGCCGACCGCGCCGGTTCCGAGGCACCCTCGCTGCCGCTGGCCAAGGCGCGCAAGGACATCCCGGACCTCGCGACGCTGATGAAGGTCGCCGTCGAGGCGGTCGGCGGTGTGCCACGCGAGGGCCAGGCGCAGATGGCGGATGCCGTCGAGCACACCATCACCTCCGGCGAGCACCTCGCCGTGCAGGCCGGGACGGGCACCGGCAAGTCGCTGGCCTACCTGGTCCCGGCGATCCGCCACGCCGTCGCCGACGGCACGACCGTCGTCGTGTCGACCGCGACGATCGCTCTGCAGCGCCAGCTGGTGGACCGCGACCTGCCGCGCCTGTCCGACGCGCTGGCCGAAACCCTCGGCCGCAAGCCGACGTTCGCGATCCTCAAGGGCCGCCGCAACTACCTGTGCCTGAACCGCATCCACGGCAACGCGCCGTCCGAACCGGACGAGGACGCGCTGTTCGACGCCTTCGCCGCCTCGGCCCTGGAACGCCAGGTGCAGCGGGTGCAGGAGTGGGCGACCGAGACCGAGACGGGCGACCGCGACGAGCTCGTGCCGGGCGTGACCGACCAGGCGTGGCGGCAGCTGTCGGTCACCGCGAAGGAATGCCTGGGCGTGCACCGCTGCCCGGTCGGCACCGACTGCTTCGCCGAGCGCGCCCGCTCCACGGCCGGTCGAGCCGACATCGTGGTCACCAACCACGCACTGCTGGCCATCGACGCCCTCGACGATCGCCCGGTGCTGCCCGAGCACGACGTGGTGCTGGTCGACGAGGCCCACGACCTGGTGGACCGGGTCACCTCCGCCGCCACCGGCGAGCTCACCGCGGGCGCGGTGAAGCTGGCCGCGCGGCGCTGCGGGCGGGCGATCGACGAGGAGACCGCCGACCGGCTCGACGAGGCGGCCGAAGGCCTGGAGCTGGTCCTCGAGGACTCCTCCCCCGGCCGGTTGGAGAAGCTCCCCGAAGCCCTCGCCGGCTCGCTGACCGTCGTCCGCGACGCCGCGTGGGCGTGCATCTCAGCGCTGGGCCCGGAGCGCAAGGAGGACGTCGAGGGCAGCACCGCCCGCAAGCTCGCGCACGCGCTCACCGAGGACGTGCACGACACGGCGGTCCGGTTGCTGGAGGCCTTCGACGACGCCAAGCAGCACGACGTGGTGTGGGTGTCCAACGAACCGAACCGGCCCCAGGCCGTCCGGGTGGCGCCGATCGGCGTCGGCGGGCTGCTGCGCGACCGCCTCTTCGGCCAGCGCACGACGGTCCTGACCTCGGCGACGCTGTCGCTGGGCGGCTCGTTCGACACCCTGGCCCGCCAGTGGGGCCTGCCCCCGCAGCAGCAGGTCGAGCCCGCTGCCGGGATGGCCACCGCGAAGGAGGCGCCGTCGGACGGCGGGACGCTGAAGTGGAGCGGTCTGGACGTCGGTTCGCCGTTCGAGCACCAGCGCAGCGGCATCCTCTACGTCGCCCGCCACCTGCCGCCTCCCGGCCGCGACGGGCTGCAGCCGCAGGTCCTGGACGAGATCACCGAGCTGGTGCAGGCGGCGGGCGGCCGCACGCTGGGGCTGTTCTCCTCCCGCCGCGCCGCCGATCAGGCGGGTGAGGAGCTGCGCAAGCGCCTGTCCACGCCGGTGCTGTGCCAGGGCGACGACACCACGGCTCTGCTGGTCAATCGCTTCGCCGAGGATCCGGAGACATCGCTGTTCGGAACCCTCTCGCTGTGGCAGGGCGTGGACGTCCCCGGCGACTCGCTGCAGCTGGTGATCATGGACCGGATCCCGTTCCCCCGGCCCGACGACCCGCTCGCCTCGGCTCGCCAGCAGCGGATCTCCGAGCACGGCGGCAACGGTTTCCTCACCGTCGCCGGCACGCACGCCGCGCTGCTGCTGGCGCAGGGCGCCGGCAGGCTCCTGCGGTCCCAGAACGACCGGGGCGTGATCGCGGTCCTGGACCCCCGGCTGGCCACCGCGCGCTACGGCGGTTTCCTGCGGGCATCGCTCCCGCCGTTCTGGACGACGCACGATCCCGATGTGGTGCGCGGGGCGCTGAAGCGGCTCACCACGGGGTGAGATCGCGGTGTGAGCTCCGCTTCCTCGATTGAACGGCCTGGTCGAACCCAGGTAGGTTCAATCGGTCGCCGACCTCGACCTTGGGGAGCACCGCCGTGTCCGAACGCCCGTCCTCGCCGGCTGCGAACCTGGCGCGCACCGTGGTGTTCGCCGCGTTCATCGCGGTGCTCGGGATCTTCCCCGGTTTCTACCTCGCCGGTGCCGCGGTGCCGGTCGTGCTGCAGAACGCCGGACCTCTGCTGGCGGGCAGCATCCTCGGCGCCCGTCGAGGGACTTCGTCGGTGCTGCTGTTCGTGGCGCTGACCGCGATCGGCTTGCCGCTGCTGTCGGGCGGGCGCGGCGGGATCGCGCCGTTCCTGGGCCCCAGCGGTGGTTTCCTGCTCGGCTGGATCCTCTCGGCCCTGGTCGTCGGCCTGATCGTGCAGCGCTCGGCGAAGCCGGGTCTCGGCGTCCTGCTGCTGGCCAACCTCGCCGGTGTCGCCGCCGACTACCTCGTCGGAATCCCGTACTGGGGCTTGATGATCGGTGATCTGCCGTCGGCCGCGGTGCAGTCGCTGGTGTTCCTGCCGGGCGATGCGGTGAAGCTGGTGGCGGTGTCGCTGGTCGCCGTGGCCGTGCACCGGGCGGTGCCGCAGGCGCTCACGGGTGCTGCGCGGCGGCCGGCCGAGAGCTGACGTGCTGCCCATCCTCGGGCGCGAACCCGTCTCGCGCGTCGGCGACCTGACCGGCCCGGAGCTGGTGTCGGCAGCGCACGAGGTCGCCCGCAGGCTGCCGCCGGGTGCGCGGGTGGCGATCTCCGGATCGGACGAGACGTCCCGGCTGATCCACTTCCTCGGCGCCGACCTGGCCGGGTGCGCGTCGCTGCTGATCGACCCGGACTGGCCCGATCTCGACGGGGTGCTGGACGACGCGCGCCCGGACGTCCTGCTCGACGCGGACGCGCCGCCCGGTCCCGACCTGGGCACCGCAGTTCCGGTGGGCGACGAGTCGACGTGGTTCTACCTGCCCACGACGTCGGGGACCACGGGACGGCCGAAGGTGCTGGCCCGTTCGCGGGGTTCGTGGCTGCGCAGCTTCACCGCGCTCGGCGTGCCGCTGGAGCCCGGCGACCGGGTGCTGATCCCCGCGCCGCTGAGCTCGTCGCTGTTCCTCTTCGGCGCCCTGCACGCCCTCCACGGTGGCGCCGACCTGCACCTGTTGGGCCGCTGGTCGGTGTCGGCAGCCGCCGAGGCCACCCGCGACGCGACCGTGGTCCACCTGGTCCCGGCCCAGCTGTCGGCGCTTCTGGCCGTGCTGGAGCACGATCCGCTGCTGCGGTCGCGGTGCGCGCTGCGGTTGGTCGTGTGCGGCGGCGCGAAGCCCGATCCCGCGTTGGCGGAGCGCCTGGCGAGGGCTCTTCCGGGCTGCGGGCTGGTCGAGTACTACGGCTCGGCCGAGCACTCGCTGATCGCGGTCCGCCACGACGAGCGGCTGATGCCGGTGGTCGACGTCGGGGTCCTCGACGGGCGCCTGCTGGTCCGCTCCGACCTCGCCTTCGACGGCTACCTGGAACGCGGCGAGCTCGTCCCCGCCTCCACCCACTGGACCGGTGATGAGGCCGTTCAGCACCCGGACGGCGCGCTGGAGATCCTGGGCCGCGCGGGCGCGGTGATCGACACCGGCGCCCGGCTGGTCCCGGTCGAGGCCGTGGAGTCGGCGCTCCGGGCGGTCGACGGCGTGGTGGACGTGGTCGTCGCCCCCACCCGTCATCCGCGCTTCGGATCGATCGTCACCGCGGTCGTCGAGGGCGACGCGCAGTTGGCCGACCTGCGCGCGCACGCCCGCCGGAAGCTGCACCCCGCCGAGCTCCCGCGTCGCTGGCTGATCGTCGACGCGCTTCCCCGCACGGCGTCCGGCAAGCCCGCGCGCGCGGTGATCGCCGAGCGGCTGAGCAGCGGGGAGCAGCTGTGAACCCGGTGATCATCGCAGCCCGCCGCTCCCCCATCGGCGAGGCCGGAGGGGCCCTCCGGAACGTCGAGGCCGACCGGCTCGCCGCCCCGGTGCTGCGCGCGGTCCTGGACGACGCCGGGATCGAGCGGGTCGACGACGTGCTGCTGGGCAACGTCCTCGGTCCCGGCGGCAACCCCGCGCGGGTCGCTGCGCTGCGCGCCGGCCTGGGCGAGGCGACCCCGGGCATGACGATCGACCGGCAGTGCGCCAGCGGTCTGTCGGCGATCACCGCCGCGGCATCGATGATCACCGACGACGAGTTCTTCCTGGCAGGCGGCGTGGAGAGCCCGTCGACGGCACCGTGGCGCGCGTGGCGGCCGAGGAACGCGACCGAACCGCCGACCTTCTACCGGAGAGCCCCGTTCGCGCCCGCGGACATCGGCGACCCGGACATGGGACCGGCCGCCGACCTCGTCGCCGCCGAGGCCGGCATCGGCCGCGACCGCCAGGACGCCTTCGCCGCCCGCAGCCACGCGCGCGCCGTCGCGGCGCAGGACGCCGACCGCTTCGACGCCGAGCTGGTCCCGATCGGCTCGGTGACCGGTGACGAACGCCCCCGCAGGGCTTTCACCCCGCAGCGCCTCGCCCGCTTCCGCCCGGCCTTCACCCCTGACGGCACCGCGACCGCGGCGAACTCCTGCGGCATCAGCGACGGCGCGGCGGCGGTGCTGGTCACCAGCGAACGGCAACGCGCGAGACTGGGCGTGCCGGGCCTGCGGCTGGTGGGCGCGCGGACCTCGGGCGTGGACCCGAACCGTCTCGGGCTGGGCGCGGTCCCGGCGATGCGGGCGCTGTGCGAGCGGCACACCCCGGAGATCGTCGAGTTCAACGAGGCCTTCGCCGGGCAGGCCCTCGCGTGCCTGGACGCGGTGGGCATCGATGATGCTCTCGCGAGCCCGGACGGCGGGGCGATCGCGCTCGGTCACCCGTGGGGCGCGTCGGGAGCGGTGCTGGTGATCCGGTTGTTCAGCCGGATGGTCCGCCAGGACGGGCCGAGGATCGGCATGGCCGCGCTGTCCTCCGGCGGCGGACTGGGCGTGGCGACGATGTGGGAGCGAGTGGGTTGATCGAGTTCGAAGGCGTCGGGCACAGCTACGACGAGCGGACCGTGCTGGACGGCGTGGATCTGCGGCTGTCCGAGCAGCGGGTGGCGTTCGTCGGCGCCAACGGTTCCGGCAAGTCCACGCTGGCCAGGATGATCAACGGCCTGGTGCGCCCCAGCCGGGGCCGGGTGCTGGTCGACGGTCTGGACGTGGCCCGCGAGGGTCGCGCGGTCCGGCGTCGCGTCGGGTTCGTCTTCACCCACCCCGACAGCCAGATCGTGATGCCGACGGCCGGCGAGGACGTCGCGTTCTCGCTGCGCAAGCAGGGCCTGTCCAAGGCGGAGCGGCAGCAGCGCGCGGTCGAGATGCTGGCCCGGCACGGGCTGGAAGGCTACGCCGAGCACCCCGCCCACCAGCTCTCCGGTGGGCAGAAGCAGCTGCTGGCGCTGTGCTCGATGCTGGTGCTGGAACCGGACGTGCTGGTCTGCGACGAGCCCACGACCCTGCTGGACCTGCGCAACAAGCGGCACTTCGGTGAGGTCCTGGCCGGGCTGGAGCAGCAGGTCGTGCTGGTCACCCACGACCTCGACCTGCTCGACGGCTTCGACCGAGTCATCGTCCTCGACCAGGGCCGCGTCGTCGCCGACGACGTCCCGGACCGGGCTGTCGGCTTCTACCGGGAGCTGATCGGGTGAACCCGCTGGGCCTGTACGAACCCGGCACCAGCCCGCTGCACCGGCTCGGCGCGGGCTGGAAACTGCTGGCACTGCTGGTGTTCGCGGTCGTCACGTTCGTGCTCAGCGGCCCGGTGGCGTTGTCGGGCTGCGTGCTGGCGGCGGCCCTGGGCTACGCGCTGGCCCGGATCCGGCTCCGCCGCGTCTGGCAGCTCGCCCGGGTGCTGATCCCGCTGGTCGCGATCGTCTTCGCGCTGCAGTGGTGGATGCTCGACCTCGCCCGCGCCGAGACGATCAGCCTCCGCCTGCTGGCCACCCTCGCGGCGGCGAACCTGTTCACCCTGGTCACCAGGGTCGACGACCTCGTCTCGTCGGTGGAACGAGCCCTGACCCCGTTCGCCCGCTTCGGCATCCGCCCGGAACGAGTCGGCCTGCTGGTCGGGCTCACGGTGCAGGCGATCGCGGCCCTGTCGACGATCGCCGCCCAGGTCCGGGAAGCCCAGCGCGCCCGAGGCGCGGAACGCTCCCTGCCGGCCTTCGCGATCCCCTTCCTCGTCAGGACCCTCCGCCACGCCGACGACCTCGGCGAAGCCCTCGCAGCCCGGGGCCTCGGCGACGACTGAGAGCGTCAACAGCCAAGCGGTGGTGTCACAACCCGACCTGTCTCCACCAGGGAAGCGGACAAGTTCTCCCCCGCCACAACAAGAATCATGATGGGAATGGGGGACGCATGACCGGTGGACAGGAAAGATCGGCTTCGCCGATTTTGCGGGAGCTGTCGGGATCGTTCTCGGGCGGTCCTTCGCTTGTGGACAGCTGTGATGATGCCGAGCTCTACGGGCGGATCTCGATGGCCGTGTCGTGCCTGTACGGGCCGACCGGCGAAGACCTCGTGGGGGAACACGAGCGCGCCGCAGTTCAGGAAAGGCTGGTCCAGCGACTTCAACAGGGTTGGTTCGGCGAAACCGCCTTGACCTCGCCCCAATCTCGATACGCCGTCGACCTCCCCGGACTCGGCGTCGCGACGCTCGAGGCCGATGAGCACAACCCCGCGGTCGCGGCGAAACCGCGCCACGCCGTGTGGACGGGCTCGCTGCTGCCCGACGGAACGAGCTCCCTCGACACCATCCGTTCACCGGTCCCGGACAAGCAGAGCAAGAAGCTGTTCCTCCTCGAGTTCGACCCCGCCGAGGTGCGGGTTCGCTTGATCGACGAACCGGAGGACTGGCGTCGGCTGGTCAACGAGTACCCCGTCCGCTGCACCGACGGCACGATCGGCGTGTCCTGGCGAGCCGTCTCCGCCGACTACGACGTCGTTCGCCTCTCGGCGAGGGGCCTCGTGCACTGCCAAGGCGTTGCGATGCGCGTGGCCTCCGGCATCACGACCATGCAAGGCTGGGATGCCGAATCGTCCGCCTGGTTCCGCTTTCCACCCGGAACGACGATCTCGCCGGTTCCCTGAGCGAGGGCACGGGCTGATCCTCAGAAGCGGTCCTCCCGATCGAGGAGGTCGGCGCTCCGCTGTCCCGGAGGAAGTTCGACCCAAGTCAACCGCCACTGGGCGAGGACGGTGACCGTGCCGGGGTCGACTTCGGTGAAGCCCGCGTCGCGGACCATCGCGACTCGGGACTTGCGCCAGGCGGTTTCGGGGTCGTCTCCGGGGTGGAGGTCTGCCCAGGTCTCCGGCGTCGCCTGGCGGACGGCGCACGGGTAGCCATCGGCTGCCCAGCGCTCCAGGGCCCGGTCCATGCCTTCGCCGTGCAGCTGGGCGGCGAGGATCATCGTCGCGTGGCCCACCTGCGCTGCGGATTTGCCCGCGCTCATCGGGACGTCGGGGTTGAGCCAGAGCACCGGGACGCCGTGGGCGACCTCACCTGGCTCGTCGGGTTCGAGCTCGCTGCCGGAGATCTGCAGGCGGCTGAGCTCCTTCGGCATGTCGGCGACCCGCATCGGCAGCAGCGCGCGGACTTCCGCGCCGTCGACCTCGACGGTGATGCCGGGCAGCGACTGCACCGCCTCCCAGTGGGCACCGCGGGCGCGGCGGGTGACCTTGCGGATGCGGCCGGAGATCCAGCCGTGCATCGCCTCGTGCCACTCCCCGCCCGGCGCGCAGCGCTCGTCGAGGCAGACCGCGAGCGCGGCAGCGGCGGCGGCCTCCAGCAGCGCCGTGCGCGCCGGGGGCTCGCGGCGCTCGATGCGCAGCACCATCGGCATCAGCACGACCTGCTCGGGGTCTTCGTCCGAGGTGTCGGCGGTGGCTTCGCCGGTCAGCGAGAGCCACTGCGCGTAGCGGGAGAGGAGCGGGTCCAGCACGGAGAGCGGCAACACGACCTGCTCAACTCCCGTCACGTCGTGGGTGTTCCGGAATCACTGCTCGAGTGGCACCCGTCGCAGCACACCGTCCTCGGCGTCGGCGGATTCGATCTCGGCGCGGGTCACGCCCATCACGAACAGCACCGTGTCCAGGAACGGGTAGGACAGCGCGGTGTCGGCGACCTCGCGCAGCGCGGGTTTGGCGTTGAACGCCACACCGAGGCCTGCGGCGGAGAGCATGTCGATGTCGTTGGCCCCGTCGCCCACGGCCACGCACTGCGCGGAGGGGACGCCGAAGGACTCGGCGAAGCTGCGCAGCGCCTTGGCCTTGCCCGGCCGGTCGATGATCTCGCCGATGACGCGCCCGGTGAGCTTCCCGTCGACGATCTCCAGCTCGTTGGCCGCGCTGAAGTCGAGCCCGAGCTCGTCCACCAGCTGGTCGATGATCTGCGTGAACCCGCCGGAGACGACGCCGGTGTGGAACCCGAGCCTGCGCAGGGTGCGGATCGTGGTCCGCGCGCCCGGGGTGAGCTCCAGCTCGGCCGCGACCTCGTCGAGCACGGTCGCGGGCAGTCCTTCCAGCACGGCGACCCGCTGCCGTAAGGACTCGCCGAAGTCCAGCTCGCCGCGCATGGCGCGCTCGGTGACCTCGCGGACCTGGTCCTCGCAGCCGGCCCGGCGGGCCAGCATCTCGATGACCTCGCCCTGGATCAGCGTGGAGTCGACGTCGAAGACCACGAGCCGCTTGGCGCGGCGGGACAAGCCGTTGCGCTCCACCGCCAGGTCGACCCCGGTCTTGGCGGCGAGCGCCGCCATCGCCTCGGTGAGCTCCGTGTCGTCTTCCACGTGCGGCGCTGTGACCTGCAACTCCAGCCCGGTCACCGGGTAGTCGGCGACGCGGCGGATGGAGTCGATGTTGACGTTGATCTCGGCGAGCGCCCGGGACACGTCGCTGAAGTTGCGGGCGGTCACCGGCTGCCCCAGCACGACCACGGCGTGCGTGGAACCGAGCTTGGCGGCGTCGATGTCCTCGGCGCCGATCTCGACGTCGACGGTCATGCCGACGGTCGCCATCGCCTGTTCCACGGCTTCTTGCAGCGTCTCCGGGTCGGTCTCGGTGGACACCAGCACGCCCAGCACGAGACGACCGCGGATCACCACCTGCTCGACGTCGACGATGTCCACGCCGTAACGGGTGAACGCGGCGAACAGCACGGAGGTGACGCCGGGCTTGTCCTTGCCGGTCACGGTGATCAACACGGTGGTCACATGGGAGCTCACGACTGCGAAAGTTCCTCTCTAACCGAGAATGCTGGACGTGGGTCGTTCGAGGAGGTGGCGCTTGCCCTTGCCGCAGGTGTGGGACTCAGCCCGCACCGCCACGCAAGCCTCCGCGAGACAACACCAAAAACAGCAACGAGCCCCGGCAGGCCGTTTGGCTTGCCGGGGCTCGCCGTCGAGCTGGTCCCTACCCTGGCACAACCGTGCCGTTCGGGGCTATCGACGAGGTCACTTCTCGGTGGTGTCGTCCCGATCCGACGTGTCCTTGTCCTTGGCCGGCTGAGTCAGGGTGGCGGTACCGCCAGAGCCTTCCTCCTCCTTGTGGGCCAAGGTCTTGCCGGTCAGGGACAGGTGCGCTTCCAGCCGCATCCGCTCGGAGATGTGCGGGTAGTGCAGCTCGAACGCGGGCCGCTCGGAGCGGATCCGCGGCAGCTCCTTGAAGTTGTGCCGCGGCGGCGGGCAGGACGTGGCCCACTCGAGTGAGTTGCCGTAGCCCCACGGGTCGTCGACCTCGGCGACCTCGCCGTACCGGTAGCTCTTGAAGACGTTGTAGAGGAACGGGAGCATCGAGGCGCCCAGGATGAACGCGCCGATGGTGGAGATGGCGTTCAGCGTGGTGAAGCCGTCGGACTCCAGGTAGTCGGCGTACCGGCGCGGCATGCCCTCGTTGCCCAGCCAGTGCTGGACGAGGAACGTGCCGTGGAAGCCGATGAAGGTCAGCCAGAAGTGCAGCTTGCCCAGCCGCTCGTCCATCATCCGGCCCGTCATCTTCGGGAACCAGAAGTAGATGCCGGCGAAGGTGGCGAACACGATCGTGCCGTAGAGCACGTAGTGGAAGTGCGCGACCACGAAGTAGGTGTCCGACACGTGGAAGTCGATCGGCGGCATGGCCAGCAGGACGCCGGTGAGACCACCGAAGAGGAACGTGACCAGGAAGCCGACGCTGAAGATCATCGGCGTCTCGAAGGTCAGCTGCCCCTTCCACATGGTGCCGATCCAGTTGAAGAACTTCACACCGGTCGGGACCGCGATCAGGAACGTGGTGAACGCGAAGAACGGCAGCAGCACGGCGCCGGTGGCGTACATGTGGTGCGCCCACACGACGACCGACAGCGCGGCGATGCCCAGGGTCGCGTAGACCAGGCCCGAGTAGCCGAACAGCGGCTTGCGGCTGAACACCGGGAAGATCTCGGAGACGATGCCGAAGAACGGCAGCGCGACGATGTAGACCTCGGGGTGCCCGAAGAACCAGAACAGGTGCTGCCACAGGATGACGCCGCCGTTGGCCGGGTCGAAGACGTGGGCGCCCAGGTGGCGGTCGGCCATGAGGCCGAGCAGCGCGGCGGTCAGGATCGGGAACGCCATCAGGATCAGCACGCTGGTGACCATGATGTTCCAGGTGAAGATCGGCATCCGGAACATCGTCATGCCGGGGGCGCGCAGGCAGACCACGGTGGTCAGCATGTTGACCGCACCGAGGATCGTGCCCAGACCGGAGACGGCCAGACCGGCGATCCACATGTCCGCGCCGTGGCCCGGCGAGTGCAGGGCGTCCGACAGCGGGGTGTAGGCGAACCAGCCGAAGTCGGCGGCGCCACCCGGCAGCAGGAAGCCGCTGACGACCATGAGGCCGCCGAACAGGTAGAGCCAGTACCCGAACGCGTTCAACCGCGGGAACGCGACGTCGGGCGAACCGATCTGCAGCGGAAGGATGTAGTTCGCGAAGCCGAACAGGATCGGCGTCGCGTACAGCAGCAGCATGATCGTGCCGTGCATGGTGAACAGCTGGTTGTACTGCTCCTGCGACAGGAACTGAAGTCCCGGAACGGCCAGCTCGCCGCGGATCAGCATCGCCATGAGGCCGCCGACCAAGAAGAACGCGATCGAGGTGACCAGGTAGAGGATGCCGATCTGCTTGTGGTCCGTGGTGCGGAACATCCGCGCCAGGAACGATCCCTTAACCGTTTTGCGCACCGGATAGGGGCGCGTGGCGATCGGCTGTGGCGCGACGGCCGTCACGGTGCCTCCTGCAACTCCCTTTGAAGCCTTCTCGGACCCGGACGGATCCGCCCCGGCCCGGGTTGGGCCGGTGACCGCATGCGACGCCCGGCAGGAACCCCTGCGCGGGAGCTGGTCGCAATACCGCCGACTGCGGATACTAGTCCTGGGCTCCGGCCGGAGTTCGGCCGGGCCGTAGCCACCCTATTCATCGGGCCCTCGATCGTCACGCCGGGTGAGAGCCATCAGACACACGGCGATCTGCGGCCGCGCGCGTGGACGTCGGCCGCACCGGGCGCGAGGCGGACAGATAACCTACGTGACAACAGGTCCGGCAGCCCACCTGCGTTCGCACCGGGCAGCCCTGGGACGACGTCCACCAGATCCTGGAGGGGAAGCACGTGCGGAAGAGCACGATCATCGGCGCTGTGCTGGTCGGCGGTATCGCACTCGCGGGCTGCACACCGGCCGAGTACGACAGCGACCAGCCGCCGGCCCCGGGCACCCCGCCCGCGGACGCGCCGAAGATGGCCGGTCAGGCCTCGACCGGCGAGCACGGCGCGAGCGGTCCGGCCGCTCAGCTGCTGAGCAACCGCCAGCAGGTCCTGGCGCTGGCCGAGCTGGGCGCCACCAAGGCGACGAGCCCGCAGGCGAAGTCCGTCGCGGCGGAGCTCCAGCAGTCCGCGACGGAGCAGGTCTCCGAGCTCCAGCAGCAGGCGGGCGGTGCCGCGCACGCCGAGTCGGCGGACGCAGCGCTCTCGGCGCTGAGCGGAACGGCCTTCGACGCCCAGTGGAAGCAGCAGGTGCTGTCGCTGGTCAACGAGGCCGCCACGCTGGCCTCCTCGGCCCAGAACGACGCCGCGCTCAAGGAGCTCGCGACCGAGCTGACCACCGAGCAGCAGGAGATCACGGCGAAGCTCAACGCCATCGCTTGATCTTCGGAGCTACCGGCTCCGCACGAGAGGCACCCGCGATTCGTCGCGGGTGCCTTTTTCGCTCTTCACCTCGAAACCTACTCGGCGTAGGCTACCGCCAGTAAGCTACTGCGGAGTAGCTAGCGGTCGACTCGAGGGAGAGCAGATGGCGAACGTGTCCGGCAAGGTCGTCCTGATCACTGGTGCCGCCCGGGGCATCGGCGCCGAAACCGCGCGCGAGCTGGCACGACGCGGCGCCAAGCTCGCCCTCGTGGGCCTGGAACCGGACGAGCTGGCCGCAGTCGCCGCCGAGCTCGGCGAAGGTCACTTCTGGGCCGAGGCCGACGTCACCGACCCCGACTCGCTGCAGGCCGCCGTCGACGCCGCGACCGCGAAGTTCGGCCGCATCGACGCCGCCATCGCCAACGCCGGCATCGCTCCGCTGGGCAGCGTCCGGGCGGGGGACCCGCGCGGCTTCCTCAAGACCATCGACGTCAACGTCAACGGCGTGTTCCACACCGCGCGCGCGGTGATGCCCGAACTCGCCGCGAGCAAGGGCTACCTGCTCGTGGTGTCCTCGCTGTCGGCGTTCGCCCCGATCGGCGGCATGGCCGCCTACACCGCGAGCAAGGCCGCCAGCGAGGCGCTCGCCTCGGCTCTGCGCATGGAGGTCCTGCACCTGGGCGTGTCGGTCGGCTCGGCGCACCCGTCGTGGATCGACACCGACCTGGTGCGCGAAGTCGCCGGCGACCTGAAGACCTTCACCGAGATGCGCAAGCGCCTGCCGTGGCCGATGCGCGCCATCACCACGCCCGACCGGTGCGCTCAGGCCTTCGCCAACGCCGTCGAGCGCCGCAAGCGCCGCGTCTACGTCCCGCGCGCCGTCATGCTGATGCACTGGCTGCGCAACGTGCCGGGCTCCGCGCTGGTAGAACTGGTCATGCGCCGGCAGCTGATCCGGCTCATCCCGCAGTTGGAGCAGGAGACCCGAGAGCTCGGGCGCTCCATGAGCGCGCGGAACGAGAAGCTGAACTCCTGAGCACCTCAGGGCTCTGGTGAGCCCGGCCGCAGCGCACGCGAAGGGCCGGTGGCCGGGATCGCGACGGAGTGCTCCCGACCACCGGGGTCTTCAGCGGATGTGCTGCTGGCCCGCCAGAGCGCGCCGCTGAGGACCGCCGACCAGCCCGGGCGGCTGGCGGAAGACTTCCTGCCCCGCCAGCGCCGGGCGCTTGGTGAGCACCGGCTGCTGGGGCAGGGACGGGCGGCGGCGCGGGAGGTTCTGCCGGCTCTGAGCCGCGGCCTTGTAGCACTGGCGCTCGTGCTCGATGCGGGCGATGAGCAGCCAGACCGTCGGGTCGCTCTCCCCCGTGGTCCGGTGCTGCGGACGACTCGTGGGGCTGATCCAGAACGGCAGCCGCACGAGCATGCCGCCGAGGGTGGCTCCGATGGAGTTGCAGACCACGTCGTCGGCGGAGCAGACGCGCCCGCTGATCGCGATGAACTGGATCGTCTCGATCGTCGCGGAGCACAGCAGGCCGCCGAGCGCGATCTTCACGACGTTGTCGAACCACAGGAGCCGTTGCGGCACCAGCACGCTCAGCGGCAGCAGCAGCACGAGGTTGCCCACGAGCTGCAGCCACGGCTGCGAGTCACCCGGAGCCGCTGTGAGCGCCTCCGTGACGTCGTTGCCGATGTCGGGCCGGAACGGCTCGAGAGTCGGCACCTGGGGTGTGAAGACCAGGTATCCCACGACGAGGACCGAATAGGCCAGGGCCCCGTCGATCATCGGCTCCCGCATCACGAACGGCTCGGTCGAATAGCCTCGGAACAAGGCTGATCCGCATCCGACGGCGCCCGCGATCAGGAGCAGTGTCGTCACCACCGGAACGAATCCGTCGAAAGCCACGAGAATCTGCTGCACGTCCGCCGCACTTCCTCTGGCAGCCAGCGCCAGAACTCAAGGCACGCGGTGAATCCTCCTCGGATCTCCCGGATACCTGAAAACCGTTGGGAATTGCCATTTCCAGCGGTCGGCGTTGACCGAAGTTTTCTGGGGTCTGCATCAGCCGGCGGCGGCCGGACGCCACCTCGGGGTTTCGCGACGTCCGGCCGCCAGGCCCCTGTCGCCGATTCGGCGGCAGGGCGGGGCTTGGCGACGTGAAAGGCCATTCGGCGTATCGATGGGCCCTCGTCGGGGTACGGTTCCCATCGGCCGTCCGGCCGTCCACAGAGCAAACCCCGCGACTGGTCGGTTGATGTCCATCTGAATCGACTCCGTTCGCACTGGAACGTAACCGGAGAAGCGGGCCGAACGACAGCCATGACGAGAACACGCCATGCCGCGAAAACCGTCCACAATGGACGAATTTGAAAAGTCAATCCGCTGCGGCCAGCGAAAATTCGCGAGGAAAGCGACTTCCGGGCGTTCGCTGTCAGATAATTCACACAATTGCCAGCGCGCGGAGGTTCGTGAATTGTGTGTAACCGCTGGTGAACGCGATGATGAGTATCGTGAATAATGGGGAACTCGCGGGTGAATCGCTCCCCACCGCACGGTGTCGAATGGGCCGCATCCACCTCGGCGCACGGTTGAAACTACACACCACCGAACAGCCCCGTGCAGCCGCCTCCGACGAAAAGATGACGGCCCACCGAAGAAAGTCGGTGAGCCGTCATCGCACTCGTGTCGGGACTAGGCCATGTCGAGGAATGGGGCGGAGTCGCTCACCCAGGAACGGGACTCAGCTCGCACGCGAACAGTTTCTAGTCCTTCTTCTTCCGGAACAAGCGCAGGATCGGGTCGTAGCGGTGGTCCGCCACTCGCTCCTTCAACGGGATGAGGGCGTTGTCGGTGATGTGGATGTTCTCCGGGCAGACCTCGCTGCAGCACTTCGTGATGTTGCACATGCCCAGCCCGTGGTCTCCCCTCGCCTTGTCCGGCCGGTCCTCGGCCTCGTCGAGCGGGTGCATCTCCAGTTCGGCGACGCGCATCAGGAACCTGGGCCCGGAGAACGCCTCCTTGTTCTCCTCGTGGTCGCGGATGACGTGGCAGGTGTCCTGGCAGAGGAAGCACTCGATGCACTTGCGGAACTCCTGCGAGCGCTCCACGTCGACCTGCTGCATCCGGTACTCACCGGGCTCCAGGTCCGCGGGCGGCGTGAACGCCGGGACCTCGCGGGCCTTGGTGTAGTTGTACGACACGTCCGTCACCAAATCCTTGATCAGCGGGAACGCGCGCATCGGGGTGACCGTGATGGTCTCGTCCTCGGTGAAGGTGGACATCCGGGTCATGCACATCAGCCGCGGACGGCCGTTGATCTCCGCCGAGCACGAGCCGCACTTGCCCGCCTTGCAGTTCCAGCGGACCGCCATGTCCGGTGCCTGGGTGGCCTGCAACCGGTGGATGATGTCGAGGACGACCTCACCCTCGTTGACCTCGACGGCGAAGTCCTGCAGCTCGCCGTCGTCCGTGCCGCGCCACACCCGGAAGTGCGCCTGGTAACCCATCACAGCTCCTTAGCCTGGACGTCCGCGAGCTCGTCATCGGTGTAGTACTTGCGCAGCTCCTCCAGCTTGAACAGCTCCAGCAGCTCGTGACGCATCGCAACCTGCGGTTCCTCGGTGACCTCGACCCCCGTGCCGGACCGCTCGCAGACCAGGAGCTTCCGGCGCCACTGCGCATCCATCGACGGGTGGTCGTCGCGGGTGTGCCCGCCGCGGCTCTCGGTCCGCAGCAGCGCTGCGCGGGCGACGCATTCGCTGACCAGCAGCATGTTGCGCAGGTCGATGGCCAGGTGCCAACCGGGGTTGAACTGCCGGTTGCCCTCCACTTCGAGGTGTTCGGCTCGCGCGATCAAGTCCCGCAGCCGGCCCAGCGCCTCGCGCATCTCCTCGTCCCGCCGGATGATGCCCACGAGGTCGTTCATCGCCTGCTGGAGCTCCGAGTGCAGCGAGTAGGGGTTCTCGCTCTTGCCCTCGGCCGGGTTGAACGGGTCCGCGGCGCGTTCCGCCGCAGAGTCCACATCGGACGGAGCGATCCGCGGGCGGTCCACGAGGCCCTGGACGTAACCGGCGGCTCCGGTGCCTGCCCGGCGTCCGAAGACCAGCAGATCCGACAACGAGTTGCCGCCCAACCGGTTCGAACCGTGCATGCCGCCCGCGACCTCACCCGCCGCGAACAGCCCGGGCACGCGGGAGGCGGCGGTGTCGGGCTCGACCTCGACTCCGCCCATCACGTAGTGGCAGGTCGGGCCGACTTCCATCGCCTCGGTGGTGATGTCCACATCGGCCAGTTCCTTGAACTGGTGGTGCATCGACGGCAACCGCTTGGTAATGGTCTCGGCGGGCAGGCGCGTGGCCACGTCGAGGAAGACACCGCCGTGCGGGGAGCCCCGGCCTTCCTTGACCTCGTTGTTGATGGCTCGCGCGACCTCGTCCCGCGGCAGCAGCTCGGGAGGCCTGCGGTTGTTGTCCGGGTCGTCGTACCAGCGATCGCCCTCGGCCTCGCTGTCGGCGTAGTTGTCCTTGAACACCTCGGGGATGTAGTCGAACATGAACCGGCGACCCTCGGAGTTGCGCAGCACTCCGCCATCGCCGCGCACCGATTCGGTGACCAGGATCCCCTTCACGCTCGGCGGCCACACCATTCCGGTCGGGTGGAACTGCACGAACTCCATGTTGATCAGGGACGCTCCGGCGCGCAGCGCCAGCGCGTGCCCGTCTCCGGTGTACTCCCAGGAGTTCGAGGTGACCTTGAACGACTTGCCGATGCCACCGGTGGCGAGGATGACCGCCGGGGCGTCGAAGAGCACGTACCGGCCGGACTCCCGCCAGTACCCGAAAGCGCCCGAGACCTTCGATCCCTGCGCGCCCGAGTCGTCCTTGAGGAGCTCGGTGACCGTGCATTCCTGGAAGACCTTGATGCGGGCCTCGTAGTCGCCGAACTCGGCGTGGTCCTCCTGCTGGAGCGAAACGATCTTCTGCTGCAGCGTGCGGATCAGCTCCAGGCCGGTCCGGTCGCCGACGTGCGCGAGCCTCGGGTACTCGTGACCGCCGAAGTTGCGCTGGCTGATCCTGCCGTCCGGGGTGCGGTCGAACAGCGCGCCGTAGGTTTCCAGCTCCCACACCCGCTGCGGAGCCTCGCGAGCGTGCAGCTCGGCCATCCGCCAGTTGTTGAGGAACTTCCCGCCGCGCATCGTGTCCCGGAAGTGCACCTGCCAGTCGTCGCGGGAGTTGACGTTGCCCATCGAGGCGGCGATGCCGCCCTCGGCCATCACGGTGTGGGCCTTGCCGAAGAGCGACTTGCACACCACCGCGGTGCGCAGTCCCGCTGATCGCGTCTCGATCGCCGCGCGCAGACCCGCGCCACCGGCGCCGATCACGACCACGTCGTACTCGTGCCGTTCGATCTCCACTTCAAGTCCTTCTGAGTTGCTGGGAAGCGGCGCAGCCGCTCTCTTCCGTTCACCAGGGGGTTCCGGGCGCATCGCAGCCCGCGGCGTGCGCGGGCCTCCGGCGCTCCTAGTTGAAGAGCCGCGGATCGGCGAAGGCGCCGCTCGCCACGAGCATCACGTACAGGTCGACCAGCGCCACCGACACCAGCGAGGACCAGGCCAGCAGCATGTGCTTGCCGTTCAGCCAGGTGATCTTGGTCCAGAGCCAGTAGCGCACCGGGTGCCTGGAGAAGTGGGTGAGGCGCCCGCCGATGAGGTGGCGGCAGGAGTGGCAGGACAGCGTGTACGACCACAGCAGCACCACGTTGACCAGCATCAGCAGCGTTCCCAGCCCGACGCCGACTCCGCCGTCGGTGCCCTTGAAGGCGATGACCGTGTCGTAGGTCAGCACCGACGCGACCAGCAGCGCCGCGTAGAAGAAGTAACGGTGCACGTTCTGCATGATCAGCGGGAACCGCGTCTCGCCGGTGTAGCGGCGGTGCGGTTCGGCGACCGCGCAGGCCGGCGGCGACGCCCAGAACGACCGGTAGTAGGCCTTGCGGTAGTAGTAGCAGGTCAGCCGGAACCCGAGCACGAACGGCAGCACGAAGATCGGCGGCGGGATCAGCCAGCCCAGGTCCGGGAACGGTTGCCCGAAGTGGCTGGAGCCCGGCACGCAGGCGGCCGACAGGCAGGGCGAGAAGAACGGTGCCAGGTAGTTGTGCTCCGGTACCCAGTACCACTGGTTCATGAACGTGCGGATCAAGCCGTAGACCACGAAGGCCAGCAGGCCGAGGAAGGTCACCAGGGGCGGGAGCCACCAGCGATCGGTGCGCAAGGTGCGCGCACCGATCCGAGCGCGGCCGCCGGCGCTAGCGGGAGCGGACATTCTTTGACCTCGTTGTCGTGAGTCGTCCGATGTGCTCACCATGAGGCCGATCATTGTGGATCAGATCACAGCACGCTCGGTAGTCCCCCGACCGGCGCAACCTTCTCGCCACGCCGCGCGCCCTGCGCGGGTCCGCCGAGCGGAATCGATCGCCCGGGATCAGTACCGCGAGTGCCCGCCGAGCCCCTCGTCGTCGACGTCGCGCCACAGCGACGGGTCGTAGGGGGTGTCCGGCACGATCACCACGTCGTCGCGGACGTCGTCGCTGCGCCGCGGGACGGGCACGGCGGACGTGAGCTCGGCGGCGTCGATGTCGAGTCTTTCGAGGTCGTTGTCGATGCGGCGGACGGCTGCGGCGTCGCCGTACCGCTGCCGCAGCGCGCCTGCGCTCGCCCGCAGCTGCGTCAGCGCCCTCTGGAACTCGGCCAGTTCGGTCGTCGTGGGGGCCATCGGCGTACACCTCTCGCGCCTAGGTGGTGGGACCTCGACCTAGACTCTGCCCGCCACAGCCGAATGTGACAAGTACCACACTGAACGATCACCCACCCGTCCCCCGAACGAGCCCCGCCCACCACGAACCGCGCGTCCCCACTTCAGGGCAAATCCCAGTTTTAGTCCAAACTGAGCGGACAAAACGGACACGGATGCGCCTCGGTTTGGACTAAAACTGGGACCGGGCGAGGTCGCGCTCTCCCCAGGACCCCGGCTGGGCCGAGTGAGGTTCGGGCTGGGTGGGGTCAGCGGGAGTCGGAGGCGAGGTGGGCGGGGGTGCTGCCGGCTTCGCCGCACGGCGGGCCTGAGATGGCGCGGCCGATGCGCTGCGCTCCCCAGCCCAGCGCCAGGACGTAGGCCAGCGACAACGCCGCCACCACCGACGACGCAGCGGGCCAGAGCCAGACCGGGATGCTGGGCGCGGCTTCCCGGCGCAGCAGCTGGTACTCCGGGAGGGCGTCTCGGGTGAACTGCGCGGGCGCGGACACCCCCGGCTGGTTCCTGGCCGCGTTGGCCGGGAAGTACACCGGGGTCGCGAGGATGGCCCGGCCGGTGTGCAGCCTGAGGATCGTCTTCCACGGCCCGGCCACCGGCATCGGCTGATTGGTGCGGTAAACGCCGGGAGCGACCTCCGTCAGCCGGTCGACGTGCAGCGCGTCTCCGTGCCACCCGGTGACGGTCAGCCAGGTCGGGTGCTGGGCCATCGTCACGGGCTCGATGCGCACCTCGGCCTGCTTCGTCGCCTCGTCGACCGCCACGGTGGCGCGCACGCCGTCCGGGGACGTCCCGACCAGCCCGTTGACCACCGCAGCCGCGATCCCGGCGATCGCCACCGCGAAGACGGCGTTGCGCACTCGCGCTGGCGGCAGCTCCCCGCGCAGGGCTCGCACCAGCAACGCCCCGATCAGACCGCCGCAGACGCCGCCGACCAGCGACATCGCCACGCCCTCGGGCAGCATGTCGGGCGACCACGGCAGCCGGTAGGCGGCGGCGGTCCACACGTATTCGCTGGTGTAGCCGATGGTTCCGATCAGCATCCCGGAGAACACGCCCAGCGCCAGCGGTCGTCGCGCCAGCGCGACGGCCGCGATCTCCACGCACAGCGCCTCGACCACGTACAGCGGGATCGCCGAGCTCAGCCCGACCAGCGCCGAATCGACGAGGATCGTGAGGACGCCGCGGGTGAGCACGAACAGGGCCACCGCGAGCATCGCGCCGCCGCGGCCCACCCACAGCCGCGCGGCGACCAGCGCGCAGCCGGCGGCGATGGCGATCAGCAGGGGCTGGAAGACCATCCGGAATTGCGGGACCCCGAAGTCCCACTCGGCCTGGAACAACGACAGCCCGACCAGCAGCGCTCCGCAGAGCAGACTCCGCCGCACGTAGAGGGCGCGCATCGTCTCGGCGCGGCCGGTGCGCACGAACCGGCCCTCGCGCTCCAGCAGAGCCATGGCCACCAGTGCCAACGACGCGCCGCCGATGACCATCAACCGCGCGGGGCCCCACAAGGTGACGTCCTGGCCGAACAGCCGCTGCCACACCGCGTCGAGCGGGAACCCGAGCAGCGAGAAGAATCCGGCGAGCCCCAGCAGGAGTCCGCTGGTGGGCGCTTCCCAGCACTTGGTGATGCGCAGCGCGGCCCGGCCCGGGTGCTCGCCGACCGGCAGCACCATCGCCAGCGTGCCCGCGGCGCAGAGGCCGAAGATCCCGAACAGGATCGGGTAGTGCGCGGCGTTCGACAGCGGCCCGTCCCCGCGTCCCCGCGTGATGCGCAGCGCGATGTCCCAGTAGATGCCCAGCAGCAGCACCAGCTGCGAGAGCAGGGCGAGTCGCAACGGGAAAGCCGACCAGCCGGGAAGTCCGCGGAAGAGCCACGAGTGCTCGGAGCGTTCGGCGAGGCGGGCCAGCACCGTGATCTTCCCGGTGCGGTGTCCGTGGCCGAGGGCGATCAGCAGTGCGGCCAGCAGTCCGGCACTACCGGTGGCGATGAGGATCTGGCTGAGGTTCGCGCCATCCGCCGGGACAGCGCCCGGCGACTGCTGGATGAGCGAGGTCATTCCGTGATCGAACACCAAAACCTACGACGATGTCAGGCCGTACTGTGACATTCAACGTTGTCAGAGTACGGGTTCACCCGATCAGCCGAACATCGCGTCGACCCGTCCGCCTCGGAGAAATCCCGACACGCCGACTTTCTCCGAGCGTCAAGTCTTGTGGGTCACAGTCCGGAGCACAAGACTCTGGGGCAGTTCCCGAACTCTTTTTGATCCTGTTGACTGCGAGGCAGCTTTGAGCATTCTCGGCACCCGGGTCCAACGTGTCGAAGACCCGCGCCTTCTCACAGTCGGCGGCACCTACGTGGACGACCTGCGCGAGCCCGCCCTCCAGGGGGCATTGCACGTTCTGTTCGTCCGCAGTCCGCTGGCGAGCGCCACCATCACCGAAGTGGACGTCGACGAAGCCAAGTCGGCTCCGGGCGTGCACGGGGTTTTCACCGCTGATGACGTCGACCTCCCGCCCTACGCGTCCGGTGGGAGCCTCTCCGGCCCCACCCCGCCAGGACTGGACCGGCCCCACCTGGCGAAGGGCGTGGTCCGCTACGCCGGTGAGCCGGTCGTGGCGGTGGTCGCCGACACCCTCGGCCAGGCCCAGGACGCGGCGGAGATGGTCTCCATCGACTACGAGCCGCTGGACGCGGTGATCGACTTCGACGCGGCGCTGGCCGACGAGAAGCTGGTCTTCCCGGAGGCGGGCACCAACATCATCGGCGCCGCCGGTGAGGCCGACGACTCGCTCTTCGACGACTGCGAGGTCGTGGTCAGCGAGCAGATCCTCAACCAGCGCGTGGCCGCGGCCTCGCTGGAGGGCCGTTCGGCGGCGTGCGCCTGGGAGGGCGAGAAGGTCACCTTCTGGCTGTCCAACCAGAACGCGCAGGCCTGCCGCGACGAGCTGATGGCCAATCTCGGCCTGCCGCAGGACAAGCTGCGGGTGATCACGCCGGACGTCGGTGGCGGTTTCGGCGCCAAGATCGGCTCCGAGCAGGAGGCCGCGCTGCTGTCGCTGCTGTCCAAGCAGGTCGGCAAGCCCGTCAAGTGGGTCGAGACCCGCAGCGAGAACCTGGTCGCGATGACCCACGGTCGCGCGCAGCGGCACGTGGTCACCATCGGCGGCCGGCGCGACGGAACGGTGCTCGCCTACCGGCTGGACATCGTGCAGGACGTGGGCGCCTACCCGCGGATGGGCGCGTTCCTGCCGGTGTTCACGCGGATGATGGCCAGCGGCGTCTACGACATCCCGAAGGTCGAGTCGCAGGGCCGGACGGTGGTCACCAACACCACGCCGATCGGCGCCTACCGGGGCGCGGGCCGCCCGGAGGCGACCGCCGCGATCGAGCGCGCGATCGACCTGTTCGCCGCCGAGATCGGCGCCGACCCGGCCGACGTGCGCCGCGCGAACCTGGTGAAACCGGAGCAGTTCCCGTACCAGACGGCGGGCGGGATGCTCTACGACTCTGGCGAGTACATCAAGGGCCTCGACTCGGTCCTGGCGGCCGCCGACTACGCCTCGCTGCGCGAGGAGCAGGCCAAGCGGCGCGCGGACGGCGCCACCAAGCAGCTGGGCATCGGCCTGTCCAGCTACGTGGAGATCACCGCGCCGAACAACACCGAGGGCGAGACCGGGCACGTCGAAATCCGGCCCGACGGCAGCGCTCTGGTGCTCACCGGCAGCTCCGCGCACGGCCAGGGCCACTGGACGTCGTTCGCGATGCTGGTGTCCGAGCAGCTGGGCATCGACCTGGACAAGATCGAGGTCGTGCACGGTGACACGGATCTGATCCCGAAGGGCGTCGGGACGATGGGCTCCCGCTCGCTCCAGCTGGGCGGCACGGCGGTGCACCGCGCCGCGGTGGACGTCAAGGAGAAGGCCCGCAAGCTGGCCGCCGAGATGATCGAGATCGACGAGGCGGACCTGGAGCTCACCGACGGCACGTGGCAGGTTCGCGGTACTCCGAGCGTCACGGTCTCGTGGGCGGAGCTGGCGCAGAAGGCCGATGACGGGCTGGCAGCCGACGTGCACTTCGTGGAGGACCGGCCGACGTTCCCGTTCGGCAGTCACCTCGCGCTGGTCGAGGTCGACGTCGAGACCGGCAAGGTCGACTACCTGCGGCACATCACGGTCGACGACGCGGGCGTGATCGTGAACCCGGTCCTCACCGAGGGCCAGCGGCACGGCGGCATCGCGCAGGGCGCGGCGCAGGCCCTGCTGGAGGAGGTCTCCTACGACGCCGACGGAAACCCGCAGAACGCGAGCTTCGCCGACTACGCGATCATCACCGCCGCCGAGCTGCCGAGCTTCGAGCTGCTGACGATGGAGACCCCCACGACGTTGAACCCGTTGGGCGCCAAGGGGATCGGCGAGGCGGGGACCATCGGGGCCACTCCGGCGGTGCAGAACGCGGTGGTCGACGCGCTCGCCCACCTCGGTGTCCGGCACATCGACATGCCCACCACCCCCGAACGGGTGTGGCAGGCCATCACCCAGGCATAGAAGTCCCGCTGTTGTTGTTCAGGTAGTACACCTGCGAAGCGTTGAGGAGTTTCCTTCGTGCAAGTTTCGATCAACGTCAACGGCGAGCAGCGGAGCCACGAGGTCGAGGACCGCGCCCTGCTCGTCCAGTACCTGCGCGACGATTGCGAGCTGACCGGCACCAACATCGGCTGCGACACCACGTCGTGCGGTGCGTGCACGGTGCTGCTCGACGGTGAGTCGGTGAAGTCGTGCACGGTGCTCGCGGCACAGGCCGAGGGCCACGACGTCACGACCATCGAGGGGCTGGCGGACGGCGAGCAGCTGCACCCCATGCAGCGCGCCTTCCAGAAGAACCACGGTCTGCAGTGCGGTTACTGCACGCCGGGCATGGTGATGGCGTCGGTGTCCCTTGTGGAGGAGAACCCGACCCCGTCCGAGGCCGACGTCCGGTCCGGGCTGGAGGGCAACCTCTGCCGCTGCACCGGGTACCACAACATCGTCCAAGCCGTGCTCGACGCGGCCAAGGAGAAGCAGGGGGCCGCGGAATGATCCCTGCCGCCTTCACCTACAAGCGCGCCGGCACGGTCGACGAGGCGCTGACCCTGCTCGCCGAGCACGGCGACGACGCGAAGCTGCTGGCGGGCGGGCATTCCCTGCTGCCGCTGATGAAGCTGCGGCTGGCGGTGCCGGAGGTCGTCATCGACGTCGGCGGCCTGCGCGACCTCTCCTACATCCGCGAGGAGGGTTCGCAGATCCGCATCGGTGCCCTGACCAGGCACCACGACGTCGAGCACTCGGATCTGCTCCAGCGCGAGGTGCCGCTGCTGGCCCACGCTGCGGGCACCATCGGCGACCCGCAGGTCCGCCACCGCGGCACCATCGGCGGTTCGCTGGTCCACGGCGATCCGGCATCGGACCTGCCCGCGGTGGCGCTGGCGCTGGACGCGGTCCTGGTCGCCCAGGGCCCCTCGGGCACCCGGGAGATCGCGATCACGGACTTCTTCACCGACTTCTTCGAGACCTCGCTCGGCGAGGACGAGCTGCTGGTGGAGATCCGGGTCGAGAAGAACTCCGCGCAGGGCTGGGACTTCCAGAAGTTCACCAAGCGCGCCATCGACTGGGCGGTCGTGGGCGTGGCGGTCGCGGGCAACCGCGTCGCCCTGGTGAACATGGGCCCGACCCCGATGCGCGCAGCGGGCGTCGAGGAGGCCCTGGCCTCCGGCGCCAACCCCGCCGAAGCAGCGGACCGCGCAGCGGAGGACACCTCTCCCCCGGACCAGCCCACGGCCAGCGCGGACTACCGCCGCCACCTCGCCAAGGTCCTGGTCCGCAGAGCCCTCGAAGCCTCGGCCAACCGCAGCAGCTGATCCCGACCGAGCTGACGGTCTCTTTTCGGGGGTGGGGGAAGTTTTCATGAAAACTTCCCCCACCCCCGAAAACGTCCTGCCTTTCGTCGCCTGAGGTGATCGACCGATCTTCAGTGGGAGTACGACATGTCGAAAGACAGCAACGCACCCCCACCGCGCAACGGCAATGGGGAAGAGCCAGAGGTGCCCAGCTCGGATGAGCAGCTGATCCCATTCGACAGGTTTGAGGAAATCCAGCCTGGAGGGCATCGCACCCGGCATCGGGACAAGACACCCGCGCAGCGACGGCAACTGCTACCCGGATTCCTCAGCCGTAGATACATCCGCAACACACCAGGCTGGCCCGTGCTCATCACGCTCGCGGTCTTCCTGTTCTTAGTGCTGGCCGCCTTCCTGTTACGCCACCTCGCGCAGCTTTACATGAGCATCTTTTCGTGATCACACGCATGCCGGTGAAGACTGTTCGCGACTACCTCGACGGAACGATCACACCACAGACGCTCGTCGAGCAGATGTCGACGAACGAGCACATGGTCGACTTGTTCTCGGGCGTAACCAAATTCATTAACACCGAACACACCGACGAAGAACCACCACAGCCAACCGAAGCCCGGCCCTCAAATACCCCGAAATGGGAAGAGGACGACGGAGACTTCTCAGACGAAACCTGGCTTCAAGACGGCCTGACGTATGACGACTAATCAAACCGGCAGAGTGTAGAGCCGATCACCTCAACAGCCCGACGGCCGTGATTTGGGACGCTTCCTGGAGACCGGTTCAAAACGAATGATGGGTCCGGCCAGGTGGGGTTGGGGGCGTTAGCGTGGGGTGGTGGCCGGTCGGGTTGTGGTGGGGACTTCCGGGTGGCGTTACGGGCCTTGGCGCGGGGCGTTCTACCCGGAGGGGTTGCGGCAGCGGGATGAGCTGGCGCACCTGGCAGGGCGGCTGGGGTCTGTCGAGCTCAACGGGTCGTTCTACTCGTTGCAGCGGCCGGAGAGCTATCGGCGCTGGGCCGAGGAGACGCCTGGCGACTTCGTGTTCTCGGTCAAGGGCAGTCGCTACATCACGCACATGAAGCGACTGCGCGGCGTCGAGACCGCTTTGGCGAACTTCTTCGCCTCTGGGCTGCTGGCGCTCGGGCACAAGCTCGGGCCGCTGCTGTGGCAGCTCCCTCCGTCGCTCGCCTACAACCCGGAGCATCTCGACGAGTTCTTCGCGCTGCTGCCCCGTTCGACCGCGCAGGCGGCCGAACTCGCCGCGCGCCACGACGAACGCCTCGACGGGCGGGCGTTGACCGAAACCGACGCCGACCGCCCGCTGCGCCACGCGCTGGAGGTCCGCCACCCCTCGTTCGCCGCGCCGGAACCCGTGGAATTCCTGCGGCAGCACGGCATCGGCCTGGTCGTGGCGGACGCGGCAGGTTCCTGGCCGCACCTCGAAGACGTCACCGCCGACTTCGTCTACCTGCGGCTGCACGGCGCCGAGGAGCTCTACGCCAGCGGCTACACCGCGGCCGAACTCGACCGCTTCGCGAGGTTGATCGATGCCTGGCGCAACGGCGACTGCCCGCTCACCGACCACACGGTCGCCACACCCCCGAAGGAACGCGAGAACCGCGACGTCTACGCCTACTTCGACAACGACATCAAAGCCCACGCACCCCACGACGCCCTAGCCCTCGCCGAACGCTGCACCTGACAGCACCCGAGACCCCCAGACACGGCATTCACCACCGCCCACCGCACCAACCCACACGAAAACCGCAGGAATCGACGGGGGTCTTTCGCAGGAACGGTGTTTCCAGCGTGTTGATCAGTAGGTTTCGGCGTCCGGCCAGCGGTCACCGAAGGTGATGGCGAAGGCGTCGAGGACTGGCTTCCAACGTGTCGTCCATCGGGTGCGGCCGGCTCCGGTGGGATCCAGGCTGCGGGTTACAAGATACAGGCATTTCAGCGCTGCCTGTTCGTTGGGGAAATGTCCTCGTGCGCGGACCGCTCGACGGTAGCGGGCGTTGAGGGATTCGATTGCATTGGTGGAGCACAGCACTTTCCGGATCTCGACGTCGTAGGAGAGGAACGGCGTGAATTCTTCCCAGGCGTTGCGCCACAATCGGATCATGGCCCGGTACTGCTTGCCCCATTTCTCATCGAGATCGTCAAGAGCGGCCAGTGCCGCGTCCGGGTTCGGTGCGGTGTAAATCGGTTTGATGTCCTTTTTGACCTCATCCCATTTCTGCCGGGGAACGAGCCGGAAAGTGTTGCGAATCAGATGGACGATGCAGGTCTGGACGATGGTGTGCGGCCACACCGAGGCGACGGAATCCGGGAGTCCTTTCAAGCCATCACAGACGCAGAAGAAGACATCGGTGATGCCGCGATTTTTCAGATCCATCAGGACCGACAGCCAGAACTTCGCGCCCTCGCCGCCGGTGCCCATCCACAGCCCCAGCACGTCCTTGCGGCCGTCCACAGTGACCCCGATCGCCGCGTAGACGGGCTGGTTGGCCACCTGACCGTCCCGGACCTTGACCACGACAGCGTCAATGAAGATCGCGGCGTAGACCGAATCCAGCGGACGGTTGCGCCAATCCTCCATCTCCCGTACGACCGTGTCGGTGATACGGGAGATCGTGTCCTTGGACACCGACGCCCCGTAGATTTCCGCGAAATGCGCGGAAATTTCCCCGGTGGTCAATCCCTTCGCATACAGTGACAACACCACCTCGTCCACACTGCCGAGACGGCGCTGCCGCTTTCGTACGATCCGCGGCTCGAATGTTCCTTCACGATCCCGCGGAACCGTGATCTCGATCGCGCCGGCCGCATCGGAGATCACGGTCTTCGGACGGGAACCGTTGCGCACATTCGCTGAATCCCGGCCCGAGTCGGCACGGTTTTTCTCATGCCCGAGGTGCTCGGTCAGTTCCTCGTTCAACGCCGTTTCCAACACATTCTTGGTGAACAGCTTCAAAAGCCCATCCGGACCGGTCAAATCCAGGCCCTTGTCCTTGGCCATCGCCACCATCTCGGCCACAGCGGCCTGCTCAGGAGACAACGTCCGATCCGACTTGCCGATCTTCTTCCGGTCTGCGCTCACAGCGTCAGAGCTCATCACTCACAGTGCCCATCCCGCCGGACCCACGCCCGGCGCGTCAGGCTGGAAACACCGTTACCCCGACAGTCCCATCGACGGTACGAAAACGGCAGTTTTTGACGGTGCGAAAACCGCAGTTTTCGAAGTCCTGCGGGCGAGACGGGAGGTTTCCTCGACCCGGACCAGCGTGCGACCGGGTGGCTTCGCCGATGTGGTGGCCGGTTTCGTGTGCGGCGGCTGCCCGGCCCCAGTTTTAGTCCTAATTGGGGGGCTTTCGTGCCCGAAATGTCGGCTCAGTTTGGACTAAAACTGGGATTGTTGCCCTCTGCGCAACACGCGGGAGGTGCGAGGGCTCGCAGTGAGCTCAGTGCGAGGGGTGTGGGGCTGGAAGCCAGAAGAGGGCTGTGGCGTCGTCGTGGGGTTTGGCTCTGGCTGGTGGGGGGTTGGTCGACTCGGCTTGGCGGACCTGGGCGAGGAGGGTGGCCGGGCCTTCCTCTTCGAGGAGGTCGAGGAGGCCGCGCCAGTCGGTGAGGGCGAAGTGGTCGACGAGCCGCGAGGCGCCGTCGGTGAGCAGGGCCGCTCTGCGGAACGGCGGGAGCGTGCCGGTGACAGCCTGGTGCGCGGCTTCGGGTTTCGTCGAGGCGACCCAGAAACCGCCGTCGGAGTTGCGGAGTTCGGTGACCGCGTCGAGCGTGCGGCTCGGCAGGTGGTCGATGCGGTCGTCGACGACGGCTCGGACCTCACCACCCACGTCGAGGACGAGCGGGCTGTCGGCCAGGACCAGGTACTCGGTTCCCTCACCCCGGCGCAGCAGGGTCGCCGTCGAGGACGGGCTGTTCGGGTTGTTCAGGTCGCAGGTGTCGGCGTGGGCGGCGCGGACTCGGTCGATCGCTTCGGCGAGGAGGTCGGCGAGCGGGTCGTCGCTGATCGTGAGCAGCTCCGCGAGCGCTCCGCCGAGCCGCCGGACCAGCCAGACGACGTCGTGCACGCAGCCGCTGTCCACACCGGACGGTGCGGTGGCGCCGTCGAGGACGAAGGCCCAGTCGGGGCCGATGGCGAAGCGGTCTTCGTTGCGGCGACCGGGGGTGCCGATGCTCGCGCCCGTCGCCGGCATCTACTCGCCGAGCTGCGGGAGCCGGTGCAAGGCCTCGACCAGCGGGGCGAGCTCGGGAACCTGCTCGGTCTCCGCGAGCGCCTTCGCCAGGGCCTCGTCGTGCGTCGGCCGGGCCGCTTCCAGCAAGGCGCGCCCCTGGTCGGTGAGCTCCGTGTAGATGCCGCGCCGGTCGTCGCGGCACAGCACGCGGGTCAGCAGCATCCGGTCTTCGAGCCTGCTGACCAGGCGCGTCGTGGCGCTGCCGCTGAGCGCGGTGGCGCGGCCGAGCTGCTGCATGCGCATGTGCCAGCCGTCCTGCCTGCTCAGGGCGTCGAGCACGGTGTACTCGACGACCGACAGGCCGTGGTCGGCCTGCAGCGCCTTCTCCAGCGCGGTCTCGATCTTGCCGTGCAGCGCGGCGAGCGTGCGCCAGCCGCGCGCGCGGATCTCCACCGCGTCGTCGGCGATACCCACTGCCGCACCTCCCTGCCGGTGACATCCGCCTCGTCCCCACTGTAGCCGTTTGCGCCCATATAGCGCGCGTGCAACTATTTACCCAGCGCGTGCAACTACCTGCGTGCGCTAGATACCAACAGACGCACGTAAGGAGCCGACGGGAATGCCCGTTGCACTCGTGGCCCTCGCACTCGGCGGGTTCGGCATCGGCCTGACCGAGTTCGTCATCATGGGCCTACTCCCAGAGGTCGCCGCCGATTTCGAGGTCAGCATCCCGGTCGCCGGTTACCTGATCTCCGGCTACGCGCTGGCCGTGGCGGTCGGAGCGATCTTCCTGACCGCCGCCGTCACCCGGCTTCCCCGCAAGAAAGTCCTGGTCTCGCTGATGTTCCTGTTCATCGCGGGCAACCTGCTCTCGGCCGTCGCGCCGACCTACGGGCTGATGCTGACCGGCCGGATCCTCGCCGCGCTGACCCACGGCACGTTCTTCGGCATCGGCTCGGTGGTCGCCGCCGCGCTGGTGCCACCGAACCGCAAGGCGGGCGCGGTGGCGATCATGTTCACCGGCCTGACCACCGCCAATGTCCTGGGCGTGCCGCTGGGCACGTTCCTCGGGCAGGCGATGGGCTGGCGCTCGACGTTCTGGGCGATCACCGCGATCGGCCTGATCGCGCTGGTCGGCATCCAGCTGCTGGTGCCGGGGGCGAAGGTCGACGCCGACGTGGTCCCGACCCGGCTGCGGGCCGAGCTCACCGCTCTGCGCCGCCCCCAGGTGTGGTGGACCGTGGCGATCACGATCCTGGCCTTCGGCGGCATGTTCGGCGCGTTCACCTACATCGCGCCGCTGGTCACCGAGGTCTCCGGCTTCGCGGCGGGCACCGTTCCGTGGCTGATGCTGGTGTTCGGCGCAGGCCTGTTCGCGGGCAACCTGTTCGGGGCCCGCATGGCCGACAAGAACCTCGACGGCACCCTGCTGGTGCTGCTGGCCGGCCTGACGATCGTGATGTCCGCGTTCGGGTTCCTCGCCGGGTTCAAGGTGATCGCCGTGGTGGCGATCCTGCTGATGGGAGGATTCGGGTTCGGCACCGTTCCCCCGCTGCAGACCAGGGTGATGACCTACGGCGGTGACGCGCCGACGATGGCCTCGGCCATCAACATCGCCGCGTTCAACGTCGGCAACGCGCTCGGCGCTTGGCTGGGTGGCCTGACCATCGCGGCGGGCCTCGGCTTGACCTCACCGCTGTGGGTGGGCGCGGCACTGGCCGGTGTCAGCGTGCTGCTGATGCTCGGCGCGACGCGGACCAAGCCGGAAGAGCGCGCGGATGCGGCGATTCCGGCCACCACCGGCTGATCTGCGTGTCATGCTCGAACCGTGGTCGACCTGCACGCACTGATCGCGTTCTGCGCGATGTCGCTGCTGCTGTCCGCGATTCCCGGGCCCAGCGTGCTCTTCGTCGTCGGCCGTGCCCTCGCGCACGGCCGACGCGCCGCGCTGTCGTCCGCGCTGGGCAACGCGCTCGGCGGGTACTTCCTGGTCATCGCGGTCGCCCTCGGGCTGGGGACCGTGGTGGCGCACTCCGCCCTGGCCTTCACCGCGATCAAGCTGGCCGGAGCCGCCTACCTGATCTTCCTCGGCGTTCAGGCGATGCGCGCACCGGCACCGGATCTCGGTGACCCGCAACCGGTTCCGGGCTCGCAGAGGATCTGGGAAGGCGTGCTGGTCGGGATCAGCAACCCGAAGAGCATCGTCTTCCTGATGGCCGTGCTGCCGCAGTTCGTCGACCGCGAGGCGGGCGGCGTCATCGCCCAGATGCTGGTGCTGGGCCTGGCCGGAGCGCTCCTGCAACTGGCCTCCGACGGCGTCTGGGGCCTCATGGCCTCCGCCGCGCGCGGCTGGTTCGGCCGCTCACCGCGGCGAATCACCCAGCTGACCCGCACCGGCGGCGCCTCGATGATCGGCCTCGGGGTCACCGTGGCCGTCACCGGGCGCGCCGACTGAGCGGATCAGTAGTCGTCCTCGGGGAAGAACATCTCCTCCAAGTGATCCGCGGTCTCGGCGACGAAGTTCAGCGGGTCGACGAACTCGTTGATGTCGAGGTTGAGCAGCGGAACGGAGTGCCGGAGCACCACGTGCTCACCGATGACCACCGCGCCGCAGACCACCGACGTCTGCCCCAGCTCGTCGAGCAGCTTGTGCAGGTCGACCTGGTCGGCGCGGCCGATCACCGAGACCACCTGGACCCAGTCCTCGGTGTCGTCCAGCCGTTCGCGGCAGACGATGACGATCTGGCTGCGGTCGTCCTCGTACTCGACGAGGATCCGGATCTCCTCCTCGCTGGATTCGATGATCCGGTATTCCGGCTCTTCTTCGAGCTCGTCGTCGTCATCGTCCTCCGGCGCCGGCAGGTACTCGGTGCGGATGAACTTGCTCAGGTCTTCCCAGGTCGCCACGGGTTCCTCCATGCAGCGGACGCGTTTCGCGGCGAAGTGTAGGTGATCGAGAACGGCCTCCGGGCGGTTTCCCGCCAGTCACACGAAAGTGGCGGACTCCGCCTCCGGAAACCCATGACCTGCAGCTATCCGAGTTCCTTGTGGACCCACCAGTTGTTCGCGTTTTCCAGCTCCCGCTCATCCCCATAGCGTCGGGGGTGCGAAACCGACGAGGGGGTTAACGATGAGTGCGAACGCATTGCAGGGCAAGGTCGTCGTGATCGGCGGGGGCGCCAAGAACCTCGGCGGCCTGCTGTCCCGGACGCTCGCCGAGGACGGGGCGAAGATCGTGGTGCACTACCACGGCGACGCCTCCGCCGCCGACGCCGAGAAGACCGTGCGCGCCGTGCAGGAAGCCGGCAGCCAGGCCATCTCGGTTCAGGCCGATCTGACGCAGGTCGCCGGGGTGCAGCAGCTCTTCGACGCGGCCGTGGACGACTTCGGCGGCGTGGACATCGCGGTGAACACGACCGGGATGGTGCTGCGCAAGCCGATCCTGGAGACCTCCGAGGAGGAGTTCGACCGGATGTTCGCGATCAACGCGAAGGCCGGGTACTTCTTCATCCAGGAGGCCGGTCGGCGTCTCAACGACGGCGGCAAGATCATCAGCCTGGGCACCTCGCTGCTGGCCGCGTTCACCGACGGCTACTCCACCTACGCCGGCGGCAAGGCCCCGCTGGAGCACTTCACCCGGGCCGCGGCCAAGGAGTTCGCGGACCGCGGGATCTCGGTGAACGTCGTCGCGCCCGGCCCGATGGACACGCCGTTCTTCTACCCGCAGGAGACGCCGGAACGCGTCGAGTTCCACAAGTCCCAGGCGCTGGGCAACCAGCTGACCAACATCGAGGACATCGTGCCGATCATCCGGCACCTGACCACCGAGGGCTGGTGGTTCACCGGCCAGACGCTGTTCCCCAACGGGGGCTACACCACCCGCTGAGCCGCGTGGGGCGGACGAACCGGCGTGGGCGCTGAGGGGGCCCACGCCGGTTCGCTTTCTGCTGTCGAGGACACGTGGGGCAGGATGGTTCCGATGACGATCGACCTGCACAAACTCACCCACCTGATCGCTGTCGCGGAGGAGGGCGGGTTCACCCGGGGAGCCCGTCGGCTGCACCTCTCCCAGCAGGCGCTGTCCACCTCGATCCGCGCGCTGGAGCGCGAGGTGGGAGTGGAGCTGCTGGACCGCAGCGGCTCGACGCTGCGGGTGCTGCCCGCCGGTGAGGCGCTGATCGCCGACGCCCGGCTGCTGCACGGCGCGGCCCGGTCGGCGCTGCACCGCGCCCGGCGGATCGGGCGCGGCGAGACCGAGGTGCTGCGGATCGGTCACACTCCCGCGGTCACCGGCGACGAGGTGACCGCGCTGCTGCGACGCGCGCACGACGTGCAGTCGGAGCTGTCCACCCAGGTCAACCAGCGCTACCCGGGCGAGCTCACCGAGCAGCTGATCGCCGGGGAACTCGATCTCGGGCTGTGCCGCGGAATGGCGCCGGAGCGCGGCTTGACCCGGACCACGCTGGCCCACCACCGGCTGCGGGTGGCGGTGGCGGCCGATCACCGGCTCGCCCGGCGCGAATCCGTCGAACTCGGCGAGCTCGCCGAGGAAACGATCATGGTGTGGGGTCGGCCGGGCAACTCCGGCTACACCGACCTGCTCATCGACAGCTGCCGCCGAGCGGGTTTCGAACCCGATGTCCGGCGCAATCCCATCCAGGGCACTCCCCCGACCACCGCTGTGCAGGGCACGAACCACGTCGCGTTCGTCACCGCCGCCGCGGGCGCGGCACCCGGGGGCTCGGTCCGCGTGCTCGAACTCCTCCCGCCGACGTTCGTCCCGCTGCACGCGCTGTGGCCGCAGCACACGAGCTCGGAAGCCCGCGAGGACTTCCTGGCCGCCGCGGACATGTGAGTTCCACTGTGGATGGTCCGAAAGTTTCGGTCCCGCAATGGTTCACATCCGATCGGACTAGCAACCTGCCGTATGAATGGATGATTGACCGGGTGATCGCCCCTCCCGTAGCGTTCCCGAACGATGTCCGGTTGGTCGAACATCGTCAGCGGAGCGACGGAGATGGGGCCCATGGTTCTGGCAGCGGACGACCTCAGGTTGTCGATGAACTGGATGGACACGCTCATCCTGATCATCTACTTCGCCGTGGTCCTCGGCATCGCGCTGGCCGCGCGGCGCAGCGTCAGCAACAGCCTCGACTTCTTCCTCGCGGGTAGGGCGCTACCGGCCTGGGTGACGGGACTGGCGTTCGTCTCGGCGAACCTGGGCGCCACCGAGATCCTGGGAATGGCCGCCAACGGCGCGCAGTACGGGGCCTACACCGTGCACTGGTACTGGATCGGCGCGATCCCGGCGATGGTGTTCCTCGGCCTGGTGATGATGCCCTTCTACTACAACTCGAAGGTGCGCAGCGTTCCGGAGTTCCTGCTGCTGCGGTTCAGCCGCTCGTCGCACCTGCTCAGCGCGATCATCTTCGCCGTCGCCTCGGTGCTGATCGCCGGGGTGAACCTCTACGCGCTGGCCATCGTGCTGCGGGCCCTGCTGGGCTGGCCGCTGCCGATCTCGATCCTGCTGGCCGGGATCTTCGTGCTCGCCTACATCGTCATCGGCGGGCTGTCCTCGGCGATCTACAACGAGGTGCTGCAGTTCTTCGTGATCGTCGCGGCGCTGATCCCGCTCACGGTGCTGGGACTGGTGCGGGTCGGCGGAATCGACGGGCTGATCGAGAAGGTCACCTCGCAGCAGGGCGAGATGTTCCTGTCCACCTGGGCCGGAACGGGATTCGGCGAGACCAACCCGCTGGGCACCAACTGGCTGACCATCACCCTCGGACTCGGCTTCGCGATCTCCTTCGGCTACTGGACGACGAACTTCGCGGAGGTGCAGCGGTCGCTGTCGGCCAAGAACCTCTCCGCCGCGCGCCGCACCCCGCTGATCGCCGCGTTCCCGAAGATCTTCATCCCGCTGATCGTGGTGCTGCCCGGCATCATCGCGATGGTCATCGAGCCGACCATCGGCAAGACCGGTGGGTACGACTACAACGACGCGATCCCGATCCTGATGCGCGACCTGCTGCCCAACGGGGTGCTCGGGCTCGCCGTCACCGGCCTGATGGCCTCCTTCATGGCCGGCATGGCCGCGAACGTGTCGAGCTTCAACACCGTGTTCACCACCGACATCTGGCGCGCGTACATCAAGCCGCACATGCCCGACGCGCACTACCTGCAGGTGGGCCGCGCGATCACCGCCATCGGCGTGGTCATCGGCATGGGCACGGCGTTCCTCGCGGCCTCGTTCAGCAACATCATGAACTACATGCAGACGTTGTTCGCGTTCTTCAACGTCCCGCTGTTCGCGACGTTCATCCTGGCGCTGTTCTGGAAGCGGATGACCGCCAAGGCCGGCTTCTGGGGCCTGCTGCTGGGAACCGCGGCCCCGATCGCGTTCTACTTCGCCTACCAGGCCGGGATCGTGGAGATGGGATCCGACCAAGGCGCGAACATGACCGCATCGATGATCGCCTTCGCGGTGGACCTGCTGGTCAGCGTTCCGATCGCGCTCGCCACCAAGCCGAAGCCGGACGCCGAGCTCGAAGGGCTCGTCTACACCAGGGCCTCCGCCAGGGACAAGGGCGTGGTGGCCGCCGGTGACGACGCCTGGTACCGCAAGCCCGCCGTGCTCGGCTGGGGTGCGCTGATCCTCTCCGCCCTCTGCTACATCCCGTTCACCCTCTAGGAGCCGTGATGGTCGACGAGCCGCGCGAAGAAACCGACATCGCCCACCACGCAGCCGAGATCGAGGACCTGGAACGCGAATCCGGCACGGCCTCGCGACTCTTCGACGTCCGGACCGTCATCGGCGGGCTGTTCGTCGTCTACGGGTTGCTCATCGCCGCCGCCGGGATCGCCCCCGACGCCGCCGAGCTGGAGAAGGCGCAGGGCATCAACATCAACCTGTGGACAGGCCTGTCGATGCTGGTCGTCGGCGGGTTGTTCCTCCTCTGGCTCAAGCTGCGCCCCCTGCAGGCACCGCCGAGGCCGTAGCCACCGCGGACTCCGCCATCGACTCGCCGCGCGAACGTTGGTGCGTTCGGTGGACTCGCGTTTGCCCGCACTCGATCTCGGGGTACGGCGACGGGCGAGGAAAGGAGTCGTTCGATGGCATCGTTGGTGACGTTCCTTCTCGTGGCGGTGGTGCTGGTCGTCGTGGACGGCCACCTGTTGCGGCGCAGCGGAACCGCCTACCTGCGCGAGCTCGGGGAGAACGCGGGCCCGCTCAACCAGCTGGTCACGGTGGTGTTCCACCTCGCGACCCTCGGCCTGGCCGCGCTGATCGCGATCCTGCCGATGGACATGGGAGGCGACCCCAAGACGGTGATCGGCAGGATCGGCGTTCTGCTGCTGGTGCTGGCGCTCGCGCACGCGGTGACGATCTGGACGTTCGGACGCATCCGCCGTCGCCACGAGTCCGAGGCGCTCAGCGCGGAGGTCGCCCGCAAGACCTGACGCGAATCACGCGGGATCGCCGCGCTCCCCGAACCAGCGCGCCAGACGGCCTTTGCGGCTCACCGCGCGGAGGCGCTGCTCGGTGCGCTGGCGCTGGGAGAACGTGGTGACGATGAGCAGTTCGTCCCCGGACTCGATGGCGGTCTCGGGGCTGGGGACGAAGGTGTGACCGTCCCGGATGACCAGCGTGACGACGCTGGGCTCGGGCAGTCGAAGCTCGCGGATCGACACCGCGTGCATGGCCGAACCCGGCGGCACCGACATCGACAGGAGCTCCGCGTCGAGGACGTCCAGCGGGGCGGCCTCGACCTGGATCTCCCTGGTCGCTTCCCGGGGGAGGATGCCCAGCCACCTCGCGGCAGGCCGCAAGCTCGGGCCCTGCACGACGGTGTAGACCATGACCAGCACGAACACGACGTCCAGCAACCGCTCGCTGCCGGGAACGCCCTGCACCACGGGGAAGGTCCCGAGCACGATGGGCACCGCTCCGCGCAACCCCGCCCAGGACAGGAACGCCTGCTCCCGCAACGGGATCCGGAACCAGACCAGCGAGACGACCACCGACAGGGGCCGGGCGACCAGCAGCAGCACCAGACCGACGACCAGGGCGGGAATGACCTCGACCGCCAGCCTGCTCGGGGTGACCAGCAGGCCGAGCAGCACGAACAGGCCGATCTGGGCCAGCCAACCGAGTCCCTCGGCGAACGAGCGGGTCGCCGAGCGGTGCGGCAACCCGCTGTTGGCCAGCACCACCCCGCACAGGTAGGCGGCGATGAACCCGCTGGCCTGCACGGCACCCGAGGCGGCGAAGGCGACGAGCCCGAGCCCGAACGACGCGAGCGGGTAGAGGCCGGACGCCGGCAGGGCGAGGCGCGGCAGCACGACGCCGCCCACCCACCCGACGCCCAGCCCGACCAGCACACCGATCACCAGCTGGTAGAGCAGGCTCGCCAGCAACGGCCCCGGCGAGACCACCAGGGGGGTCGTGCTGAACAGCAGCACGAGGATCACGGTGGGCGCGTCGTTGAACCCCGACTCGGCTTCCAGCAATCCGGCGACCCGGCGGGGCAACGGCAGCACCCGCAGCACCGAGAACACCGCGGCCGAGTCGGTCGAGGAGACGATCGCGCCCAGCAGCAGGGCCAGCTGCCAGTCGAAGCCCAGCAGGAAGTGCGCTCCCGCCGCGGTGACCACGAGGCTGACGCAGATGCCGACCGTGGCCAGCACTCCGGCCGGAGCCACGAGCTTGCGCACGTCGGACCACTTCGTGGTGAGGCCGCCCTCGACGAGGATCACCGCGAGCGCTGCGGTGCCGAGGTTGCGCGCCAGCTCGGCGTTGTCGAAGTCGACGCCGAACCCGTCCTCCCCGACCACCACGCCCAGCGCGAGGAACAGCAGCAGGCTGGGCAGCCCGGCCCCGTGTGCGACGCGAGTGCCCACCACACCCGCCAGCAACACCAACCCACCGGCGAGCAGCACCAGGTACAGCTGCTCGAGCGACATGTGCCCCCTGCCACAGAATTCGGTCAGTGATACTAGCCAATCGCATCAACGACCACCGGAAATCGGTCGCTCAACCATTCGCCGCGCGAAAAAGCAAGCAAGCCGTGATCGACCTCTCTGGCGCAACGGTCCCCGGACACGTTATTTTACTCGTCAGTAGGTAATGCCCGGCCGACGCCGGCCGATTGGAGACGCACCGTGTCAAACGCCCATCGCGGACAGGCAGGCGGCGCCCGGAAGCGCGACGCCATGGGCCTCGGCCTCGCCGCACTGACCAAGATCGCCAGCGCGCCGATCATCGACAAGTTCGGCCTGCGGAAGCAGTTCGAGACGCTCGTGCAGTCGGGCACCCGGACCGGCTTCCGGGCCGCCGGTGCCGCGACCAGGTCGTTCAAGAAGGCGCAGGGTCACAACAAGCCCGCGCGCCTGACCCCGGCCCCGGCCAAGGACCTCTTCGACCTCTCGCCCGACGACGAGCAGTCGCTCATCGCCGAGACGGTCAGCGAGTTCGCCGCCGAGCAGCTGCGGCCCGCCGCCGTGGACGCCGACGCCAAGCTCGCCCCGCCCGAGGACCTCCTCGAGCGCGCCGGCGAGCTCGGCCTGAGCGTCGTGGGCATCCCCGAGTCGCTCGGCGGCATCGGCACCGAGCGGTCCGCGGTCACCAACGTGCTGGTCACCGAAGCGCTCGCGCACGGCGACATGGGCCTGGCGGTCGCGGTGCTCGCGCCGTCGGCGGTCTCGACCGCGCTGACGCTGTGGGGCGACGAGGACCAGCAGGCCACCTACCTGCCGGCCTTCGCGGGCGAGAGCGTGCCCGCCGCCGCGCTGGCGCTGCAGGAGCACGTCGCGCTCGGCGACCCGCTCAAGCCCACCACCACGGCCAAGCGCACCCCGCAGGGCTACCAGCTCAGCGGTACGAAGTCGCTGGTCCCGCGCGCTGCGCAGGCCGAGCTGTTCATCATCTCGGCGAACCTCGACGGCAGCCCCGCGCTGTTCCTCGTGGAGTCCTCCACCAACGGGCTGTCCATCGAAGCCGACCCGGCGATGGGTCTGCGCTCCGCCGGTACCGGCAAGGTCCACCTGGACGACGTCAACGTCCCGGTGACCGCGCTGCTGGGCGGCGGGCAGCTCGACGTGTTCACCGACCTCGTCCGGCTGTCCCGGCTGGGCTGGTCCGCGCTCGCGGCCGGCACCGGCAAGGCCGTGCTCGACTACGTGATCCCCTACGTCAACGAGCGCACCGCGTTCGGCGAGCCGATCAGCCACCGCCAGGCCGTGGCGTTCAGCGTCGCCGACATCGGCATCGAGCTGGAGAGCATCCGGCTGACCACGCTGCGCGCCGCCGCTCGCGCCGAGCAGGGCAAGCCCTTCGCCCGCGAGGCCGCGCTGGCCCGCAAGCTCGCCACCGACAAGGGGATGCTCATCGGCAACCTCGGCGTTCAGCTGCTCGGCGGCCACGGCTACACCAAGGAACACCCCGTGGAGCGGTGGTACCGCGACCTGCGGGCCATCGGCGTGATGGAAGGCGCGGTCCTCGTCTGACGAGGGCTCTCGAGACGCGAAGGACTTATTCCCATGATCAATCTTGAGATCCCCAAGAAGGCGAACGCGCTGGTCAACCAGGCGTACCAAGCCGCTTCCGAGGTCTTCCGCCCCATCTCGCGCAAGTACGACCGCGCCGAGCACTCCTACCCCAAGGAGCTCGACACCCTCGCCGCGCTGCTGGACGGGCTGAACTCCTCCGGTGAAGGCGGCGCGGGCGCGGCCGGCGTGCGCAAGGACGGCGACGACAAGGACAAGGGCAACCGCAACGGCGCCAACCTGAACCTGGTGCTGGGCACCATGGAGATGTGCTGGGGCGACGTGGCGATGCTGCTGGCCATGCCGCGCCAGGGCCTCGGCAACGCGGCGATCGCCTCGGTCGCCAACGAGGAGCAGGCCAAGCGCTTCGCCGACGTCTGGGCGGCCATGGCCATCACCGAGCCGAGCACCGGCTCGGACTCGGCCAACATCACCACCACCGCCGTGGCCGACGGCGACGACTACCTCCTCAACGGTGAGAAGATCTTCGTCACCGCCGGGGACCGCGCCGACACCGTCGTCGTGTGGGCGACGCTGGACAAGTCGCTCGGCCGTGCCGCGATCAAGTCGTTCGTGGTGGAGAAGACCCGTCCGGGCATCAAGGTCGAGCGCCTGGAGCACAAGCTCGGCATCAAGGCCTCCGACACCGCGGTCATCCGGCTGGACAACTGCCGGGTGCCGAAGGAGAACCTGCTCGGCTCCCCCGAGATCGACACCAAGTCCGGTTTCGCGGGCGTCATGCAGACCTTCGACAACACCCGCCCGCTGGTCGCCGCCATGGCGATCGGCGTGGCGCGTGCCGCGCTGGAGGAGACCGCGAAGGTTCTCGCCGAGGCCGGCGTGACGGTCGACTACGACCGCCCCGCCAACTCCCAGCACGCCGCCGCTGCCGCATACCTGCAGCTGGAGGCCGACTACGAGGCCGCGTACCTGCTGACGCTGCAGGCCGCGTGGATGGCCGACAACCGCAAGCCGAACTCGCTGCAGGCGTCGATGGCCAAGGCCAAGGCCGGTCGCTCGGTCGTCGACATCACGCTGCGCTGCGTCGAGCTCTGCGGCACCGTCGGGTACACCGAGGAGTCCTTGCTGGAGAAGTGGTCCCGCGACTCGAAGATCCTCGACATCTTCGAAGGAACCCAGCAGATCCAGCAGCTCATCGTCGCCCGTCGACTGCTCGGCAAGTCCAGCGCCGAGCTCAAGTAGGAAACTCTCCGAAGCGGCCCGGGAGCAGTCCCACGTGGACGGTTCCCGGGCCGTTCTCGTTCAACCTTCGGCACTTTCCTCGAGGGTGTTGCCGACGAGGCTGTAGAGAGTTTCGGCGAGTTGGGTGAGGCCCGGTTCCTCGGCCGGGTAGTGACCGCACTTCTCGAGCATCACCGCCGTGGTCGGCGCCTCGATGCGGTCCAGGAAGCGGAGGCTGAGCTCCGGTGGCGTCCAGTCGTCGTCCGCCGGGTGGGCGAGGATGACCGGCGACGCGGCGAAGGTCTCCGGCGGCACGTGCCGGTAGTTGACGAAGCTGGTCAGCAGACCGATCGGAGTGCGGGCTCCGCCGCCGCGCGGGTCGGCCGCGCACATCGCCGAGAGCTCCGGGTTGCCGCTGATCCGGCGCTCGTCGGCGAGCCATCGCATCGGGACCCGGACACCACCGACCAGCCGCTCCAGCAGGGCCAGACCGGCAGGCGGGATCGAGCCGAGCGGGCCGCGGGCCGCGCGACGGCGGGCCTCGGGATCAGCCGGGTCGAGCAGGCAGGTCGCGACCACCGCCGACGCCTGCCCGGTCCGGGCGGCGACCTCGTAGGCCAGCATCCCGCCCATGCTCGCTCCGAACAGCACCAGCGGCCGGTCGTCGCGCCGCCGCTCAGCGATCACCAGATCGCACAGGAGATCGACCCAGTCCGAGTACCTGATGCCGCTCGGGTTCGGCACGGCGGTGCGGCCGTAGGGCGGCAGGTCGGGCACCAGGAGGTCGGCCATGCCCGCGACCGGCGAGCACACCGGCCACAGCGCGGCCGAGTGACCGGCGGCGCCGTGGATCACCAGCACCCGCGCGGAGGCCTCCGGAGCCGCGGCCCGCGCGATGTGCACGCGACCGCCCCGCCAGTTCCACCAGGTCGACGTCGGCTCCACTTCGGAGGCACGCCGCCGGTAGGAGTCCGGCAGGAAACGGGCGTAGCTCTCGCTGTCCACCTCCCCAGAGTGAGCGCGAAACCCGCCGCGGACAACTCACCCCTTCCCCGGGAGTGCTACGTCCGCCGCCCGTACCGCATCGGCCTGCTCACCATCGCCCCCTGCGCGGAGCTTCCGGAGCACGAGGATCCTCAGTCCAGATCGGACATGTCGAGCACGAAGCGGTAGCGGACGTCGTTGCGCCCCAGGCGCTCCAAGGCCTCGTTGACCTGCGACGACGGCAGCACCTCGACGTCGGCGGTGATGTCGTGCTCGGCGCAGAAGTCGAGCATCTCGCGAGTCGCGGGCCGTCCTCCGCTCCCGGCTGAGGTGAACTTCTTCCGCCCGATCAGCAGGTCCATCGCGTTCAGCGAGACCGATCCGAGGTGCCCGACCTGGACGAGCGTTCCGTCCACGGCCGCCAGCCGCAGGTACGGACCGGGATCGTGCACCGCGGAGATGGTGTCGATGATGACGTCGAACCGGTCGCGCGAGCGGGCCATCTGAGCATCGTCACCGGAGACCAGCAGGTCTTGCGCGCCGAGCCGCCGGGCGTCGTCGAGCTTGCCGGGACTCCGGCTGATCACCGTGGTCTCAGCACCGAGCGCGACCGCGAACTTCACCGCGAGATGCCCCAGGCCACCGAGCCCGGCCACCGCCACGCGGCTGCCGCTGCCAATGCCGAGGGCGCGCAACGGCTCCCACACGGTGATCCCCGCGCACATCAGCGGAGCGACCGCGGCGGCCTCCCACCCGCGAGGAAGCGCGTAGGCGAAGGATTCCCGGACGACGTACTCGCGGGAGTAGGCGCCCAGCGTGGGCGTCGCGTCGTGGCGGTCGGTGCCGCCGTAGGTCAGGGTCGGGAACTCGTGGCAGAAGTTCTCCTGACCGGCGAGGCACATCGCGCACTCGCCGCAGGAGTCCACGATGTTGCCGACCGCGACGGGATCTCCGACGGCGAAACCGGTCACGTCCCGGCCGATGTCGGTGACCGTGCCGGTGAACTCGTGCCCCGGCACGACCGGACCGTCGGCGGCGTTGATGCTGTGCAGATCGGTGTGGCAGACGCCGCAGTGGTCGACCCGAACGGCGAGGTCGTCGGCTCGCAGCTCGCGCCGTTGCAGGGACGTGCGGTGCAGCTTCTGGGCAGGCCCGTCGGCCCGCCATCCGGTGGTGGTGCGCATCGGCACTCCTTCAAACAGACTGTTCTGTCTGTTCCAAGCTAGTCCGGCCCGCGCCAGAAGGCAAACCAACTGTTCTGTTTGCTACCCTGAACTGATGGTCGACAAGCCCCTGACCTCGCGCGGAGCCGCCACCCGCGATCGCATCGTCGAGGCCGCCACCCAGGAGTTCGCCGAGCACGGGATCGCGGGCGCACGCATCGAGCGGATCGTCGCCGCCGCGCGCACGAACAAGGCCCAGCTCTACGGCTACTTCGGCAACAAGGAGGCCTTGTTCGACGCGATCTTCACGGCCTCCCTGGACCGGATCGTCAACGCCGTGCCGATCGGCCCCGATCTCGCCGACTGGGCGGTGCGCCTCTACGACGACTACCTGCTGCGCCCCGACCTCATCCGGCTGGCCACCTGGTCCCGGATGGAGCGCCGGCCTCAGGGCCATCTGGTGGCCGACACCGATCACCGCAACGACCACAAGATCCGCGCGATCGCCGACGCCCAGGCCGCGGGGAACGTCGTGCCCGGCGACCCATTCGACGTGATGGCCCTGGTCATCGCGATGTCGATGGCCTGGTCGCCGGTCAGCAACGTCTACGCCGCCTCCGCGGACGAACCCGGCGAGGACCACCAGCGCCGCCGCGAACTGCTCCGCGAGACCGTTCGCCGCGCGGTGATGAACCCCTGAGCACGCGAACGGCGTCAGGGCCGATGCCGGGGATGCACCGGAGGCACCGGGCGGACGTTCGAGTTTGACTGACCGGCATGAACGCACCTGTTTCAGTCCGACGCGCCACCACCGCCTGGACGATCGCCGTGGCCTGCGGCGTGGCCGAGTCGGCGCTGGCGGTGCTGCGGGCCGCGAGCGAGAACGCGCTCGGCTCCGACGTGGCCTCCCAGCTCGCGATCCGGTTGCCGGTGTTCGCGATCGCGGGCGTGCTGATCTTCCACTTCGCCCGCGGCAGGCGCTGGGCCCGGACCTCGCTGACGGTGATGCTCAGCGTCCTCGGCCTGGCCTCGATGGTCGTGCCCGCCGCGCTCGAGATCGCCGGCGGCAGCACCCTGATCGGCGCGCTCGGCGGCGACGGACCGTTCGCGTGGCCGTTCCTGCTGGTCAGGATGATCCACATCGTCGGCGTCGTGGCCGCGACCTGGCTGATGTTCCAGCCCACCGCGAACCGCCACTTCACCCCAGAACCAACCCGGGTCTGACCGCCACTCGCCGAGAGCGCCGCACCAGGTCCCAGTTTTAGTCCTAACTGAGCCGACATTTCGGACATGATCATGGCTCGGTTTGGACTAAAACTGGGAGAGGGCGGGCCGCTCGGCCCCACGCCGCCCCGTGCTCGGCGCGGGTGTTCCCGTGCTGGGATGGACGTGAGACACAATCACGACCATGACCAGCGCAACCGTGGCACTCCGCCGGACGCCCACGTTGGACATCGCGATGCTCGTGCTCGCGGTGTTCTCGCTCGCGCTCCTCTGCTACGCCACCTTCTTCGACACCTCCCACGAGACGGCGCACACCGTGTTCATCATCGACACGGTGATCTGCGGCGTCTTCTTCGTCGAGTTCCTGTGGCGGTGGCGCGAGGCGGGCTGGACGCGGCGGTTCCCGATGCAGAGCTGGTACGAGATCCTCGGCATGATCCCGGTGGCCCACCCCGCCCTGCGCGGGTTCCGGCTGCTGCGCGTCGTCGTGCTGCTGATGCGGCTCGCCCGCACCGCCGACCGGGCCTTCGGCGAACGCATCACGCAGCGGATCATCGAGCGCTTCTCGCGTCCGATCGTGCTCGCCATCAAGAAGCCGATCACAGTGGCGGTCCTCGACGAGGTCGTCAAGGTCGTTGAAACCGGCCACTACCCGGAGAACGTCGCGCGCTCGCTCGGCGAGCACCGGGAAGTGCTGCGCGAGATCGTCACCGAGAAGCTCAAGAACGACCAGCAGGTGGGCCGGATCAAGCACCTGCCGTTCCACGACGAGATCGTCAAGTCCATCGTGGACACCACGATCCGGGTCATCCTCGACGTGCTCAACGACGAGCGCACCGACCGCTTCTTCACCGAGGTCGTGCGCGAGAACCGCGATCAGATCCGCCGTTCGGTCCAGCTCGGGCTCCACGAGTCCGAGAGCGAGTCCGAGAGCGAGCCGCCCACCGAACCCAGCGCCTACAGAGCTGAATACCAGCACAAATAAGCGTTGGACCACCGGCGTACAGCAGCGCCGAGCAACTCGCGGTCGTCACACGCGAGCCTGCACGCCCACCCTCCATCAGCCGATGATCACTATCAGTGACTCCACGGCTTTTCCGCCAGAGATTTCAGGTCACTCGACTACGCGAATCCACCAGAGGCCTTGAAGCCGCCGCTTCCGCCACGGCGAGGAAGTACCCGAACCGGCCCTGTCGCTGAATCAACCGCGCCGGGTCGCTCAAACCAATGCTCGCAGCGTTCCGAGCACCAGGAATCGCTCGGGGCGGTGTGCCAGGAAATCAGGGGTGACGCGGGCCGTACTCGGGGTCGTCGTGCTCGGGGAAGTCGAGCGTGCCCGACAGCCGCGCCGACAGCGGTGACGAGCGCTCGGAATCCTCCTGCGACTGCTGCTGCTTCTGCTGCGGGGCGAAGGGACCCATGCCGAAACCGCCTGCGCCCGAAGGCACTCCCCCGCCGGCTCCGGCACTCGCGCCGGCCGCCGGGGAGGTGCCCGGTATCGGCCCGGCGGAGGCGACGCCGCCGGGGCTCGGGATTCCCGGCGAACCTCCTGACCCGAGCGCCGATGCCGCGCTGGTCAGTCCCGGGGACGTGGAGGCTCCGCCGCCCGTGGGAGCGGAGCCCGAGGTGGGCACCGCGGAAGCGGCGCCGGGACCGCCGGGTGCGGTCGATCCGGCGGTGACCTGCTCGGCCTGGTCGGCGATCTTCGAGACCACGCCGCCGACCGCGCTGAGCACCTTCATGATCTCGTCCACGTGCCCGAGCAGCCCCTGAGCGCTGGCGAGCAGGTTGCCCATGTGCCCCGAGATCCGGGCGCCGTACTCGGCGGCGACCTGCACCACCTGCGGGATCGCAGCGGCGATGCTCGCGCCGAACGTCGCCTGCGCGGCGGCCAGCGCCTGGTTCATGATGAGCACGATCCGGCCGACGGCCTCGTTGACCAGGATCGTCACCTCGTTCGCCGTCTTCGCCAGCGCATCACCCATGCCCGCCAGCGCCTCGCCCAGCCCGGTGCTGGCCTCACCGATCCCCTGGAGTCCGCCGACCAGCTCGGCCGCGGTCTTGAGGTATTCGGTGGCCGCAGCGCCGGACCAGCCGCTGGTCTCCGGGCCGGCCGCCTGGCCGTAGGAGTCGGAGATCGAGGCGACCCCGCTGCCGACGTCCTGCAGACCCTGCACGCTGGAGGCGATCGCGCCCGGGTCGCCCGCGAGCTGCTGCAGCGGTTCGCCCAGGAACGGCACGAGATCGGCGAGGAACCCGAAACCGGATCCCACCAGCGCCGACAGCGGATCCCCCGTCGCACCACCGGACGCGTCGCCGGAGCCGTATCTCCCGGAATCCCACCCGCCGCCGCGGACCGCGTCGTTGGTGGACCGCACGTCGGCGACGAAGCGCATGGTCCCGGCCGAACCCAGCGGAAGGCTCATCTCGGCGCTCACCGGTTCTCCCCCTCGCGCAGCAGCGCGACGCCGTCGTCGTCGGCGCGCTGGTAGTCCTCGGCGGTGCCGGTCAGCCCGCGGCTCACGCTGTCCAGCACGCCCGACGCGTCCGAGACCGACTGCGCCGCTTGGGAAATGGCGTCGTCCAGCCCCGCGGCGGCGAACTCCAGGAAGGTGCCCAGCGCGTTGCCCGCGGGTCCACCGGTCATCGCACCTGCCGTGGCCGACAGCACGTCGGACAGCCCTGCCACGGTTCCCGCGTGGGCGCGGATCTGCTCGTGGTCGACGCGGAAGTCGCCGGAGGGTGCGCTCATCAGACGATCACCCTCGGGTTGTTGAAGAAGTCCTCGTCGTCCTGCGGTCCCGGCTCGTCGGTGTCGACGGGCATGTTCTCCCGGACGAAGTCCAACGCCGGCCCGTCGCCGAGGTAGTCGGTCATGATCTCCATGACCTGCGTGCCGACCATCCGCTGCGCCTGCTGGGTCGTGGCGAGGATGAGCTGGGCGAGCTTCTCGGCCTCCAGCGCGCGGGCGGCCGGGGTCAGCCGGATGTCCACCAGCGCACCGCTGGGCCCGACCTGCACGGAGATCTCGCCGCGCGGCGACGACGCCGTGCCGTTGACGTGCTTGAGGCCCGCGCTGGCCGCCTTCGCGTCGGCGGCCGCACGCGCGAGCGTCGCGTCGTAGTCCGCGAGCCACTGCTGTGCAGAGTTCACCTTGGGTCCTCTCGAGAGTTCAGATCAGCGCTGCTCGCGCGCGATCGCGACCAGGTCGGCCAGAGCCGCCCGCACGACCGCCGGGCGGAGCGGGTTGATGCTCACCCAGCCGGCCTCGGTCCTGCTCACCCGGAGCCGCCCGTGCGGACCGTCCAACCAGGACAGTTCCATCCCCTGGCGGCGATCGCCGCCGCAGGTGTGCCGGGTCGCACCGAGCTGACCGCGACCGATGAGGGTGGGCAAGGCGCTCACCAGCCGGTCCAGCGCCCCCGGATCACCGCCGGAATCCCGGACGAGCTCGCGGAAGCGACGCTGCTTGGTTCGGTCGTCGGCGATCGCGTTGAGCTCGGCGACGTCGTCCACGACGCGTCGCGGGAGGTTGATCGGCATCGATTTCACCGGAGCGCGCTCCGGGACCAGTGCCACCATCTCGTCGACCAGCGCGTTCGAGGCGATCCGGCGAATCCGCACGGTGCCTGCGGGATCGCCGTCGAGCCGCTGCTCGAAGATCAGCGCCGAGGACCGGTAGATCATCGCCAGCACGCCGGTGGCCCCGGACTCGTCGACGAGCACCAGGTCCAGCGCGCCCCGGTACTGCCGGAGCGCGGCGACCAGCTCGGCGGCGGCACCGGCCGGGCCGTCCTCATCGGCGAGACCGCGCATCCGCAGGGTCTGCCCGGCGGCCGCGAACAGCACGTCCCGCTCCCCGTCGATGCGCCCGAAGGACGGGATGCGCAGCGGGAAGGGCAACGGCACGCCCGCGTGGGTGGACAGCAGGTCGAGCTCGACCTGTCCGAAGTGGATTCCCTCGCCCGTCGGGCGGGCGATCGCGGTCGTCACGTCGTCCGCCCGTCCGCGTCGCGCAGCGCGTCGGCAGCCGCTGTGTCGGTGTGTTCGTAGCCGGTGGCGGTGTCGCGCAGCGCGCTGTGGAAGTGGGAGAGCTCGGTGTGCGCGGCGGTGATCTCCTGCGTCAACCCGGAATCACCCGCGCTCTCCCGCAGTCGCATGGCCAGGTGCAGCGCGGGCGGCGCGGTGCCCAGCATCGGCATCCGCTCGGCCAGCTGCCGCGCGGAGGTCACCAGCCCGTCGGCCTGATCGCCGACCCTGGAGAGCTCCTTGACCTGCGCGGCGAGATCGTCGGTCGTGACGCGGTATCCACTGTTCAACGGTCCGCTCCCCTCTCAGCCGATGACCGGCGCGCTCGCCGGTCGGTCGTCGTCGAACAGTCCCTGGTCGATGGTGGGCAGCTTGTTCTCGTGAACCTGCTCGTCGTCGTCACCACCGGCCGACGCGCCCCGCCCCGGGGCCATGCCGTTCGATCCGGCGGCGCCGCCCGCACCGAACATCCCCCGAGCGCCGAGAACTCCCATCCCGGCACCGACGCGTCCCGCTCCTCCCAGCGGGTCGGGGCCACCGACCAACTTCCCCCACGGCGCTCCGCCGGTGGGTGCTCCGACCGACGTCCCGGAGAAGCCGGCCGCACTGGTCGCGGCGGGCGCCGACCCCCAGGCGGCGCCCGACGCGTCCGGAGCGATCGCGGTACTGCTGCGGCGCAGAACCGCCTCGTACTGCGACATGACGTGCACCGCCTCCGCCTTCTTCTCGGCGGCGTTGGCGGAGGCCAGGAACATGCTGCTGCCCCCGGCCGCAGCCGCTCCGACAGCAGCGCCGATCATCGCGCCGGGAACCGCTCCCACACCGCCCGCGGCGGCACCGACGACCCCGCCGACCACGGCACCCGCGCCCGCTCCGGCGACACCGGTCCCGACCACGGCGCCGGTCGCGTCCCCGGGTGGCGGAGGCATCGCGTTGCGCGCGGAGGACAGGGCGTCGCCCGCGTTCTGGGTGGCGTGCGAGACCGTGCTCGCCCGCTCCCCCACGCCGGACGTCCGGTCACCGATCATCCCCAGCCTGCCGCCGGCCGCGTCGGCGGACTCGCTGCTCCAGTGGGTCTGCATCGCAGAACGGTTGCGCTGCAGGGAATCAGCGTGGCCGGCGAGCTCGGTGCTGTGCCTGCCCCATTCGTCGGCAACACCGGTGACGTCGGTGACGTCGGCGCTCTCCCACACCATCGCGTACAGCTGCTCGTGGGTGTAGGCGTTCCAGTTGGTGCCCTCCGGTGGGATCGGGGCGCCGAAGTAGCCCTCCCAGACGTGGGTCAGGGTCCGCACGACGGGTGTGCCCACCTCGCCCACCGGTCCGGCGCCTTCGAGCACGGAAGTGGTCGCCCTGGCCAGGTCGTGCACGCCGGCCGACGCCACGGCGACGACGTCCGCCTCTCCGGATTCGGTCATGTCCGGTCTGCCTTCCTCTGATCGGCCGGTGCTTGCGGCCGAAATGTGCAGGGCACGGGGGTCGGCTGTGCCGCCACCCCCGTGCCGACCGCGCCCCCCAGCGCAGCACCTACAGATCATCAGAAGGCCGGTACCGAAACATCAGCAATGTTGCTGATCTTTGGGGCATCGCGGAATCGCCCTGCTCGGCGGTGCGGGTGGCGGAGAACCACGTGGGAAGGCATTGCTGTGCGAGCCGAGTCCCGCACCTGCGGCAACGACCACCGTCGACGATTCCTCAGGCGTCGGCATCCCGGTCGCGGAACTTCACGGCCAGTTCCAGGCGGGACGAGCAGTCCAGCTTCCGCAGGACGCGGGAGACGTGCGAGTCGACGGTGCGCACCGAGAGGATCAACCGCTCGGCGGCCTCCCGGTTCGTCAGGCCCTGCGCGACCAGTTCCACGACCCTCAGCTCAGCGCCGGTGAGGCTGTCCCAGCCGTGCTTGGGCCGTCCGCGCGGGCCGGAGGCGCCGAATTGCACGCCGTAGGAGCGGAGATTGGCCGCGGTCCTGTCGATCTCCCGGTGGGCGGCCATCGCCGCGTACTTGTCGATCGCGCTCTGGTAGGCGGCTTTCGCGGCGGCCGACCTGCCGGAGGCGGCCAGCGCCACCGCCGCGTCCTGCGCGGCCTGCGCAGCGACGAGCGGAGTGCTGTTCTCCGTGAAGTCCTGCGCGGCGGCGAGCAACCGGTCCACGTCCCCGTCGACCAGGCCCAAGCAGTAGTTCACCTTGGCGTCGTCCTCGTCGCTCCACTCCCGCATCCGGTCGATCAGCCGGAGCGCGAGTTCCTTCTCCCCACCTGCGACGGCGATGCGCACCAGCGGCACGCACACCGGCGCGATCGAGCGGTCGTGCCGCATGCCGACGTTGCGCTCGACGACGTCGCGCACGATCTCCATCGCGCGCTCGAGATCTCCGTCCACACCGGCCAGCACGGCACGGGTCACCATCATCAACGACTCGTAGAACATCGCGACCCCGTAGATCGGGGCCCGGTCGGCGAGCTGGGCGTGGGCGCGGGCCGCCGGGAGGTCCCCTCGGTTCAACAGGATCGTGGCCGCCACCGCGTGCAGCGGGCCGGCCATGCCGTGCTGGTGCGGGAGCGCGAGCGCGTCCTCGACCTCGGTGAGCGCACGGTCCCACTCGCCGAAGTTCAGCGCGGCCACGGCGGCGATCGTGTGCAGCCAGGGCAGGAAGCCCAGCCCCAGATCGCGGGCGATCGGCCTCGCCTGCTCGATGGTCTCGAGCACGTCCGGGTCGTGCTCCAGGTTCTGCAGCAGCGCCCGCAGCATCCGGGAGATCAGCCATTGCGCCCGGTCGTAGGCCGAGATCTCCAGCAGCACGGCGCCCCGGTCCAGCTGTTCGCGCGCGGCGGCGTAGTCGCGCAGCAGGCACAGCCCGATCGTCCGGACGTTGCACAGGTAGACCTCGACGAGCGGATCGTCTGCTGCGGCAGGGCTCGCCGCCGCGACGGCGCGTTGGGTGGCCTCCATGTCCCCGGCCAGCAGTTGGGCGTAGGCGTCGAGGACGGCGAGCCGGGGCGGCAGATCTCCTTCTCCTCGAACGGTTTCCAGCACCTCGAGGACCGGCTCGGGCGTGAACTCGCCGCTGGCGATGATGCCCAGCACGGCGAGGAGCCGGTTCCGGATCGACTCGTCGGGCTGCGCCAGCAGGCCTTCGGAGGCCGCGCGCCGGGCCCGGTCCATCTGCCCGCTCCACAGCAGCGCCTCGACCCACGCCGCGCGCAGCGGAGGCAGTCTCGGGTCGCCGGGCTGCAGCGCGGCCACTCCCCGCTCCAGCAGCCGCACGACCGCCGGCGTGGCCCGCGCGGTCAGCATCTCGGCGCGTTCGGTGAGCCAGTCGATGGTCCAGGAATCCACCGTGCCGTGCACGAGGTGCTCGGCGACGCGTTCGACACGGGCACCGCGCTGGGCGAGCACCTTGGCCACCGAGCCCCGCAGACCGCTGGAGGTGGAGACGATGTCCTTGCGCAGCAACGGATATCGCAGCCGCACCTCGCCGGCCGCTTCCTCGGCCAGCCCCTGCGCGGTCAGCCTCGCGACGCCGGAGAGCACCTCACTCGGCGTCGCGCCGGTCACCGCCGCGAGCTCGTCGACGGAAGCGGCGTCGCCCAGCAGCGCGGCGCAGCGCAGCAGGTGGGTGTCCGCACCGGCGAGGTCCGCCGCCCAGACCGTCACCTGCGCGGGCCGGTCGGCGGCGTGGATCCGGCTCAGCAACCACGGGTTGCCCCCGGCGTCCGCGGCGCGCGGTGAGGGTTCCCCGAGCATCGCGCGGACGGCGTCGGGGGTCAGCGGTTCGAGGTCGTGCACGATCGCGAACCTGTCGAGCGCGGCGAACCGCTGAGCCGCGACGCGGCGATGCCTGCCCGCCACGATCAGCAGCGGCCTGCTGTAGACGTCCTCGGCGAGGGCGTGCAGCGCGAGCAGCGTTGCGTCATCGGCCTGGTGCAGGTCGTCGATCACGACCATCGCGGGCTCGTCCAGCTCGGGCATCTGATCCGACAGCGACGTGCGACCACCCGGCCGCAGCACCGGAATCCGGTGGAGGCGCAGGCCCGAGTCCCGCATGGCCGACACGTGCGCTTCGAGCAGGCTCGTGACACCGAGTCCGGGATCGGCTCGCACCATGACCAGCGCGCCCTGTCCGACCTTCGCGGCCGAGGCGGCATCGGCGAGGACGCGCAACGAATCGTGCCGCCCCACGAGCGTCACGCAACCCCCAGCTGTTCAGCGACAATCCGACCCGCTCGCCACCCTACCGACGAACACCCCTGCCACACGCCGGTTTTGCCAGAACAACCGGCTTCACCCCGGTCGACGGGCGATCCTGGCGGCAACTACCTACTCGTGAGTAGATAGCGCTGACCTTACCTGCTCCCGCGGCGGCGCGACCACGACACGAGGGAGATCACACCCGATTCCGCCCGCACGGCCGAACGCGAGCCGAAGTCCCGCCCGCAGGTCGATCTCGATCCCGCGAACGGCGGCGGGTCAGGTCAGGTCGTCCAGGAAGGGCGGGGGCGCGTGGCGGTCGACGGCGCGGAAGAGCACCGCGTGCTCCACGCCGAGCAGTTTTCCGTTGGCGGCCAAGATCTTCGGGATGAAATCCGCTGGAACGGGGTGGTCCGGGAGCGCCGCCAGGTACGCGGCGTGGGATTCCAGCGAGGCGACCCCCAGCTCCACCGGCCTGCCGGTGACGTCCACGCCGTGCGTCGCGTCCCCCGCCCCGGGCATCCCGGGGATGAGGAACCACCGCGGGCTCCACGTCTCGAAGCCCTCGTCGTCGATCTGCTCGGGGAAGATCCACCGGGTCCCCGCGTCGTTGATCGCGTCGACGGTCGCCAGCCCGGCGGCGCGGTGATCCGGCTGGTTGAACCCGAAGGGCGTCTCGATCTCGTAGGGCATGCCGATCACGGCGTCCGGCTTGAACCGGCGGATCTCCCGGCAGATGTCCCGCCGCAGCTCCGGGCCGTGGACCAGCACGCCGTCGGGGTGCTGGAGGACCGCGAGCTGCTCGACGCCGACCGTCTCGCACGCGGTCCGCTGCTCCTGCAGCCGCAGCCGCGCGGTCTCCTCCGGAGGGTTCGGCATGCCTGCTTCACCTCGCGTGAGCAGCAGATATCCGACGTCCACGCCGCGCGCCGTCCACCGCGCGACAGCAGCGGACGTGCCGTACTCCATGTCGTCCGGATGCGCGACCACGCAGAGCACGCGCTGGAAGCCCTCATCGGGCAGAGCGGGCAGCAACTCGGTCATCGCACACGATCCCCTCGGTCGGCGATGCCTCCGATTCTGCACCTGCGCCCGATGCGCCGCTCCAGGCCAGAAGTACTTCGAACAGCAGTTTTCCCGGTGTCACTGAACTCCGGCGATCACGGCGACGCTGACGGCGGCGCTCGACGCGGCGATGGCCGCAGCCGTCCGGGTGACGGCCGCGTTCACGGCCGAGGCTCCCCAGCTGCCCTGTTCGATCTCCTTCGCGCGGGTGGCGACTCGGCTCGACCACTTCGGGGTGGGGTGCAGCGTCGGCAGCGCACCGCTGGACGACAGCAGCGCGATCACCGCCGCCGTGCGGGAATCGGGCTCCGAACCGTCTTCCAGGACCGCGCGCACGTCCTCCAGGAGGTCCGCTTCGTGCTGGGAGTCCTCGGCGGGCCACCGGGTGCTGCGGAAGACTCCCAGCACCCGCTTCTCCTCGCGCCGCACCAGGCCGCGCTCGACGAGCCGGTCGATCACCGGCTCCCGCAGGCCGCCGCCGATCTTGAGCAGGAGCGGCTGCACGCGCTGGGTCTTCTGCGCGACGGCGTCGTAAGCGGACCGGAGCAACGGGTCCTCGATCGGCACGTCCCCGACCGCACGAACCTCGGGGCCGTTCAGGCTCGCCCGACCTTCCTCGGCGTCGATCGCCCCGCGAAGCGCGAGCTCGACGAGCATCGCCCCGCCGAGGGTGTAGTGGAGCGTGCCCGCTCCGGCGATGGTCCCGTGCTCGTCGTGGAGCAGCAGCAGCATCAGGCCTTCGACGATCAACGTGTCGTGGTGCATGGTCTCCCTCTCGGGGTCGTCTCGAGAGGGAGACCATGCACCATGCCGCTGCGGCATGCTCAAGCGCTGTCGTGCCCGAGGGCGGGGCCGCGGGCGCAGTGCTCGCGGCCCCGTCGCGTCAGGGCTGTTCCGGCAGGGTGTCGCAGTTGCTGGACGCCGGGGCTCCGGAGAGCCGGTCGGTGATCCAGGAGATCGCGTTGCCCTGGTCGGCGAGCAGCGGCGTGACGTGGTTGGTGATCAGCCCCTTGCCGAGGTCCGGGAGCTGGACCGGGGTGTAGGTGACCTCACCGCCTGCCGAGCACCAGTCCACCGCCAGCTGGCGGGCCTGGTCGTGCGGCACGATGTCGTCCTGCACGCCGGTGGTGACGCGGACCGGCGTGGCCGGCTTCGTCGTCCCGAGGAGCTGGGCGTCGAGGACCTCGCGCACCGCCGGCTCGGCCTCCACGACCTCTCCGAGGCTCTGCCCGGTGGTGGTCCAGTTCGAGGTCTTGTTGAAGGCGTAGCGCGCGATGCCGTCGCCGATGCACCGCGAGGACAGGTCCTCCAGGGCGGCCTTGCCGTCCTCGTTGATGTGCTGGTCGGCGATGGGCTTGAGGTCGGGGTTGGTCTGGAGGAACCCGTTGAGCGACCACCCGATCGCACCGACCAGCGCGCTGCCGTCGATGCCCTCGATGACCTCGGTGAGGTTCGCCGGGGGCGCGCCGACGTAGGCGCCCGCGAGCTCCACGTCCGGGGCGTAGGTGGGCTGCAGCTCGGAAGCGGAGGCCGTCGCCCCGCCGCCCTGGCTGTAGCCGTAGAGCGCGACGCGCGAGTCGCCGGTGATCGACGTCTCGGGCAGCGAGCGGGCCGCCCGCACGGCGTCGAGCACGGCGTGGCCGCCGTCGATCCGGTTCACGTAGGTGTGCAGCCGGTCGGTGGTGCCCAGGCCCACGTAGTCGGTGACCACGACCGCGTTCCCCTCGGCCAGCAGCCGGTAGATCGCGATGTCCTCATAACCGACCGACACGTGGTCGCCGTTGAAGGCGATCGGGCGCTCCAGGCCCTGGGAGGCCGAGCAGGAATCGCCCTGGCCCATGGTTCCGGGCGCGACGGCCACCACCGGGCGCGGTCCCTCGCCCTTCCACGGCGCCGACGGTTCGATGTAGGCGCCCGTCACCGCCGCGGGCTTCCCGTTGGAGTCCGTGGTCTTGTACATCAGGCGGGTCGCCGTTCCCGGCAGCTGCTTCCCGCCGACGCTGGGCAGGCTCAGCGCCAGCGGCAGCGGTTCGGTGCGCACCAGGGCGCCGTCCGCCTCGGGGAGCTCGGCCGGCGGGTCGTAGAAGCCCTCGCTGACCATGCCCGGCGTGGTGGGCGCTTCGTCGGCCGCGGTGGCCGGTGCGGCGTGCACGCCACCGACCACCAGCGACAACGCGGTCACTGTGATCAGCCCGCGCGCGCGTCTGCGCGCTGCGGAAGGCGAGCGGTGAACGGAACGGGACATGCGGTCGCTCCCTGCGTCATCGGATGGTGCGAACTGCGCAGTCGATCGGTGCGCGGTCCGAGCAGGTGAGGTCACCGCCCCGGCACGGCGTACCGGAGCGCGCGGTTGTCGAGCCGCGCCCCCGGCTTGTCATCGACTCTGAGGTGAACAACGACACAACACTCACGAAGTTGCGTTGCACAACGATGCGACGGTCGGCAGTGGGACTGCGACAGCGGCGTTCGAGCTGATCAGCGGAAGGCCGCGCTGTTGACCGGGAAGTCGAAGTACTCGTCCGGGAACGGTTCCTGCGGCAGGTTGAAGTGCCACCACTCGTTCTCGTAGCCCTCCAGGCCGGCCGAGGTGAGCACGTCGCGCAGCCGGTCCCGGTTGGCACGGGCCTCACCGGTCACGCCCGAGGCGTCGGTGTGCGCCCGCTCGTCGAAGCAGTCGAAGCCGGTGCCCATGTCGACGCTGTTGTCCGGGAACCGCTGCCCGACCGGTGCGGCGCACGACGCCAGCGGCTCCCCCGGCGTGTAAGGCCGCTGGGGCGGCACGGGCAGCCGCACCAGGGTCAGGTCCACCGAACTCCCCCGGCTGTGCCCGGAGTCCTTAGCGATGTAGCCGCCGGAGTACAGCTGCGACTTCTCCATGCCCGGGTAGAACTCGTCCTTCATCCGCTGGTCGGGGACGTCCTTCGCCCACTCGACGAAGCGATCGTCGGCCTGCTGCGGCCGGTAGCAGTCGTAGACCTTGAGCGTGTACCCCTGAGCGGTGACCTGCTGTTGCGCCCTGTGCAAGGCGTCGGCGAGCGGGCGGGTCACCACGCACATCGGCTCGTCGTAGCCGGGCACGGGATCACCGGTGAAGTTGTGCGGGGTCGCGTAGCGGATCTCCTCGACGATCGACGGGTCGACGTCGTGCAACCGCACGAACCCCTCGGGAGCCTGCTTCACCTGCACCGCAGGAGTCGGCGGCGGAGCGGGACTCGGGGCAGGAGCACTGGGCGCGGGCGGCGCCGGAGCAGGCCCGCGCGGCGCACCGCCACCGCACGCCGTCACCGCCAACACGACCGGCACCACGAGCGCGAACAAGCGAAAACCCCAGCTCATGCAGGTCACGATAACCCGGTCAGAGGTTTCGCGAAGTGCGGCGACGACCCCACCCGCGGCGACCGGCCCGATCCCGTCAGCCGCCCCCGCCGAGCGTGGAGGCCCACGCGATGCTCAGCACCACCAGCACCGCCACCGCGCGGGCGTACGACGATCCGCCGACGATCAGGTGGCGGCTCGTCCGGCCGAAGAAGACCGGGACCTCGATGCCCGACCAGATCACCTGGTTGCTCCGGAAAACCGGGTAGAGGGCGTGCATCAGCCGATTTCGCATCCGGCGGAAGCTCAGCCGAACCGCGACCCGCCCGAGGTGCAGCTGCAGCAAAGCGTGGCGGCGGAACGGGACGAAGTGCGGCGTCCAGTCGCGATCGAAGTGGACCAACCCGTGGACGGGCTCGCTCCCCCAGGTCGAGCTCTTGCGCGGGTCCGCGGGAAGTCCGGCGGGGAAGTACGCCTCGGTGAGCTCCCGGAACCGGGCGTACTGAGCGCGGTTGAGCGGGACGAAGACGACCAGTCTCTCCGGCAGCACGTTCGCCGTCGCCTGCGCGAACTCCCACCTCAGCCCGTCGCTGTAGCCCGCGGAGATCAGCACGAGCGCGGAACCTCGCAGGAGACCGAGCACTTCGGCCTGCCACCGCTGGAGTTCCTGGCCGGGGCGCGTGGAATCCGGCTCGACGTAGATCTGCGCAGGGCCCAAGCCGGGAAGCCGTGATCCGGGGTCCCCGATCGCCACGAGTGTCCCGAAGTTGCGGACGGCTCGGGCGATCTCCTCGATGTAGGAGGACCGCGAGCCCAGCGCGGTCATGAGCGACCGGAACGGTGACGCCCCTTCGAGCAACGCGTCGTGGGCGAACGAGCGGAGGTAGAGCACCGGCGGCCGTTGACCGCTCCGCAGCGCCTCCCGCCCCTCGACCGCGAGATGCTTCCGCCCGCGCGTCGCCAGGCCCGCGCCGACCAGGCAGCAGGCGACGAACAACGCGATCGCGCCCCAGCCGAAATCCACGACCCAGAACACCAGCAACGCGACCACGGCGCAGAGCGCGCCGAGCGATCGGTAGAGCCACCCGACGCGGCGATCGGGGCCGGTTTTCCGCGCGGGGAGCAGGGAACCGAGCGGGCGGCGCGATGCCGAATCCCAGTGCTCGGCTCGTACGGCCAGGTACCCCATCCATCCCATGAAGGGCACGATCCCGGGCGCGGAGCCGATCCATCCGGGGGACAGGCGCCACTCCCCTGCGCGCGCGGCGATCGCCTCGCGCAGCTGCTGGATCTTCTGCCTGTCCGCGACCTTCTCCCGCTTCAGCTGCGCTTCCCCGGTCCGATGCTTGCGCACCAGCGATCCGATCTCCCGCTTCGTGCGCTTGCCCAATCGGGTGCGCGTCAAGGTCAACGAGCTCTCGCCCCACCACCAGGCGAGCGCGGCCGCCGGGACCTCGACGTTGAGCAGCATCATGGTCACGTTCTGTCCGAAGCCGATCCCCAGCTGCACGAGAATCATCGTGACCAGGACGAACGGGATGAGTGCCCGGACGATCAGCCTGAGCCGCAGGTGGTTCGGGGAACCGAGGAGGTATCCCCCGGACACCAGCCGTCGTCGCAGGTGCGCGCCGGTGTCGGTGCGGGCGAACTTCCGGGCCAGGGCTTGGGCGGTCGTCTCCTTGGTCAGCAGGTCCAGCACCTGCCGCTGCACGCCGTCCCACACCTGCAGGTCCGCGCGGGCGCCTCTCCTGAACGTCGAGAACTGGCTGTGATTCACGACGACCGCGTCCGCCTCCGCCAAACACGCGAGGGCCGTCTCGACGACGCGAGTCGAATGACCGGTCAGCAGCGCGACGTCGTAGGGGCCGAGCGAGATCGGCACTCGCGCAACCGCTCTGGATTGCGCCCAGAAGTAGGCTCCCGCCCGAGCGGCCAGCGCGCCGAGCAGGAGGAGTCCGAAGGCGACCAGGTACGGCCACGCCGCGTTCGCCCCGGGGGTGGATCCCATGTGACCTCCGCGTTCCTACTCGCCGTGCGAGGAGCGCCAGGTGCTGTGCTCGCGGCTGATGGCCGCTTCGGCATCCGCGACCGCCGCGGCCCACCCGGCTTCGTCCGGGTGATGGCGCAGGTGCTCCCGGACGAGCTCGAGATCGTGGGTCGCCACCACGTAGGCGTGCGCCGTGGTGGCGTGCTGCCGGGCACTGGTCCACGCGGCCAGACCGGACACGGTTGCGGCGACGATCCCGGCGAGGTCGAAGGTGACCACGCCGAAGGCCCTCGCGAGCGCGGCGGCGATGCCGACGAGTTCGCACACGAGCATGAGCCGCTGGTAGATGTCCGCTTGCCGCTGGTGGAACTTGGCCTTGTCCGCGTACCAGTTCTGCTGGTCTTCGATGCGGTCGGACAGGTAGGCCTGCTGGCGTTCGGCCAAGTCGGCGTTGCGCAGGGAGCGCATGCGTTCGCTGATCGCGCTCGCACGGCTGGGCAGGAGCGGGACCGAACCGAAGTCCGTGCGCAGCTTGGCGAGCCGGTCCACGAACACGCGGTCGGCGTCGGCTTCCGGCACGCTGGTCTGGAACGGCGCTCCGCCGACCGCGTAGCGCCAGGCGAGGGTCTTCGTCGATTCGGCGAGCGCTCTGCCCTGGTACCAGGCCTGGTTCGAGTGGCTGCGCAGCACGAGGATGTCGACGCTCAGCGCGCCGACGAAGAACAGCGCGGTCCCGATCGCCGCGACGTCAGCGGAACCCGCCGGGATCGTGAACGCAGCGGAGACCGCGGCGAGGACCGAGAGCAGCAAACGCCCGCGCACAGCCCGCAAGTACCTGCGCTGGCCGACGACGGACATCTCATCCGCGGCCTGGAAGAGCCCGGGTAAGTCACCGTGGTCGAGAACCGGTGCCGCCTTCTCGCTCGTGGTCATACCGGCCGCTCTCCCTCTCGCCGTCGCTCAGCCCACCGGCGATCCCCCGAGCCCCCGCCCGACGGGCGAAGCTCGATGATCACGCAGGCGCAACGGGCATGGTAGCGACACGAGGTCCACGAGTGACCGCGAAAGCACAACCGGAACCGCTTCGGCCTAGAGAACGGCCCGCATGCTCCGGCGACACCGCAGGTGCACGGCAGGTCCCAGTTTTAGTCCAAACCGAGCCATGATCATGTCCGAAATGTCCGCTCAGTTATGACTAAAACTGGGACCTGCCGCAGCGATGCCCCCGAGCGAGCCGACTGAGGTGGGGTCAGCCTCGGGCTGTGCCGCCTGGGGCGTCGCCTTCCGGCTGCTGGGGAACGGCGTCCAGGACCTGATCCTTGTTCGCGTACTGGCCGGCGGGCAACGATCGGAGTGCGGCGAGGGTTTCAGCGTCGGCCTCGCGGTCGGTGGCGAAATCGACCATCCGTTCGCGGTCGACCGGGAACTCGAGGCCCTGCAGCGCCTTGTCCACCCGCATTTCGTCGCGCTTGGTCATGGTCCCTCCATTCCTGTGGCGCTCGATGACAGCGCACTGACCGCAGGGGTACCCACTCGCCCCGATCCCTATTACCGCGACGGCCGCACATCACCGGATCGGTGACGTTCCGCACGGCTCCGCTCACCTTGACTTCGAGCTAACTGGAACTCCTAACGTCGTCCGCAGGAACGACGACCAGGAGGACACCATGAAGCAGATCCGGCCCGACCTCTGGGAGACCGAAGCCGAGCACCCGTTCCCCGGCCTGAACACGCACGCCTACCTCTGGACGGCACCCGGCGGGAACGTGCTGTTCTACAACACCACGCTGGAGTCCGAGTTCGACGAGATCGCCGGGCTCGGCGGTGTCGTGCGCCAGTACCTCAGCCACCAGGACGAGATCGCACCTTCACTGCGCACCGTCAAGCAGCGGTTCGGCTCGACACTGCACACCACCGCCGTCGAGGCGCCGATCGTCGCCGAGACCTGCGCGGTGGACGGCACGTTCGACCGGCGCGGGACCGAACCGCCCGGTTTCGAGGCGATTCCCACTCCCGGACACACGCCGGGAAGCGCCTGCTTCCTGGTGCCGGGCGCGGAGGGCGAGAGCTACCTGTTCACCGGCGACACCCTCGTCCGCGGCGAGGACGGCGGCTGGTTCGCCGGCTACATCCCCGGTCACAGCGACCGCGAATCGCTGGCGGCAACCCTTCGAGCGCTCGCCGACCTCACCCCCACCACGGTGATCTCCAGCGCCTTCACCGGCGATTCCGGCGTCACCCACCTCGGGGATCGCCGCTGGGCCGACTGCGTCGACGAAGCGCTGCGGGGCCTCACCCAGCCCGCCACCTGAGCCAGTGGTTCTCACCTCACGCAGGGCCGGATCTCGTGGCCTGGGCGAAAGACCGGGTGATCCAGGACGGATCGGTGATGGCGGTCCCGACGACGACCGCCGTCGCACCGCGCTCCACGGCCTCGGCGACCGACGACGGCGAGTGGTAGCGCCCCTCGGCCACGATCGCGTGCTCCGGAAGCGCACCGCGCAGGCCCGCCACGAGCGCGAGATCGGGACCCGGCCCGGTGCGGCCGGCCGTGTCCTCGGTGTAGCCGGACAGCGTGCTGGCCACGACGTCGGCACCGGCGGCGGCCGCGAGCTCGCCGTCGGGCAGCGTCGCGACATCGGCCATGACCAGCGCCCCCTCGTCGTGCACGGCCTTGATCACCGTCGCCAGGTCAGCACCGTCGGGGCGCGGCCGACTGGTCCCGTCCAGCGCGACGATCTCGGCACCGAGGCGGGCGACCGCGAGGGCGTCCTCGACGGTGGGAGTGATGAACACACCGGCCCGATCGTGCTTGGTCAGCCCGATCACCGGCACGTCGACGGCCTGGCGCACGGCGGCGACGTCGTCGAGACCACCCACTCCGCCGCAGCGGATCGCGCGGGCTCCGCCGTCGACCGCTGCGCGGGCCATCCGCGCGATCGTGGCGGAGTCGCGCAGCGCGTGCCCGTCCCCGGCCTGGCAGGACACGATCAGACCGCCTTCGATCTGCTGGATCACGCGGTCACGACTCATGGACGACCTCCGGGCTGTGGTGCGCGGCCACCCGTGCTGCACCGAGCACGGGTGTGTCGGGCGTGGCGGGACGCAGGACGGGCGTCGTCCTCGCGGGTGGGCGAGATTCGGCGTCGAGCGCGGCGGCGAACGGGCCGAGCAACGGGTCGCCGAGCCCGGCCGCTCCTCCCGCGACCACGACGGCGTCGAGGTCGAGCGCGGTGACCAGGCCGGACAAGGTCCTCCCGAGGAGGTGTCCGGCGCGTTCGACGACGAGCGCGGCACGCTCCTCACCGTCGCGGAGCCGGGCGGCGACCTCGGGCAGCGCGGGAGCGTCCTCGCCCCCGGCGGCGTACGCGGCGGCGATCGCCGGTCCCGCCGCGACGGCTTCGAGGTGGTCGTGACGCCCGCAGCCGCAGGGCAGGTGGCCGGGTTCGGGCGTGATCAGGTGGGCGATCTCCCCGTGCGTCCCGAACCGCCCCCGCAGCACTCGGCCGTCGACGATCAACGCCCCGCCGACGCCGGTTCCCAACGACACGTACAGGACTCGCCCGAACTCGCGGACCTGCTCGTCGAGCGCCACGGCCGCCGCGGCGGCCCGGACGTCGTTGTCGACCGCGACCGGCAACCCGGACCGCTCCGACAGCGGACCGGCGATCTCGGTGCCCAGCCACCCGGGCACCGTGTCGGTGCACGAGGTCACGCACCCGCTGACCGGGTCGATCGTGCCCGGGGCTCCGACCCCGACGGCGCGGACGGGCTCGGGGCTCTCCCGCAGCAGGCCGCTCACCAGCTCATTCGCCCGTTCGACGATGTCGCGCCCCCCGGTGCGCGGCGTGGGGCAGCTGCGGCGAGCGCTGACCCGGCCGCCGTCGTGGACGAGTCCGGCGACGATCTCGGTGCCGCCGATGTCCACTCCGATGAGGACGTCGCTCACAGCAGTCCCGCCTGGTCGAGCAGGGTCCGGATCGTGGCGACCTCCTGCTCGGCGAGCGGGAGCTGGGGCGGCATGGTGGCCGGGCAGTCGATGATGCCGCGCAGGTGCAGGGCCGCCTTGAACGATCCCAGTCCTGCGGAGCTGGGTCCGATGCGCGCGGGGTCCCCGGCTTCGACCATGCGGAAGAGGTCCGCCAGGCGGTCCTGCTCGGCGGCCGCGGCCTTGAGATCGCCGTCGCGCACGTGCCGGGCGAGCGCGAGGTAGCCGTGCGGGTCGACGTTGCCCAGACCGGGCACAACGCCGTCGGCACCGTTGGCCAGCGCGTTGTCGACGGTCAGCTCCGACCCGGTGAGCACGACGGGCCCGCGCTCGCCGCGCATCTGCAACAGCCTCCGCAGACCGGCGTCGTCACCGCTGGAGTCCTTGACCCCGGTGATGACGCCGTCCTCGGCGAGCCGCAGCAGGAGCTGAGCGGAGAGCTTGGTGTGCACCGACACGGGCAGGTCGTAGGCGTAGAGGGGGACGTCGACGCCCGCGGCCACGGTCCGGAAGTGGTGCTCGACCTCGGCCGGGTGGGTGCGCGTGTAGAACGGCGCGGTCGCCACCACGGCGTCGACCCCGGCGCGCGCGGCCGAGCGTGCGTGGGCGAGCACTCGCGGCGCCGTCATGTCGATCGCTCCGGCGATGACCGGGACCTGACCGGCGGCGACCGAGGTGGCGACGTCGATGACGGTCGCGCGCTGCTCGTCGTCGAGGTACGCGGTCTCGCCGCTGGACCCGAGCACGAACAGCCCGTCCACCCCGGCCTCGATCAGGAAGTGCAGCAACCTTTCGAGCGAGGCGGTGTCGACGTCGAGTTCGGGGGTCAGCGGGGTGCAGACGGGCGGCACGACGCCCGTGATCGCGGCGGTGGTCATCTGTTTTCCTCGTGGATCTCGTTGTGCGGTCAGGTCGTTCGGGCTGAAGCGGCGTCGAGGGTGTCGGCGGCGTCGGGCCTCAGAAGTCGTTGCAGCCGAGCCGGAGCGTCGATCCCGATCAGCACCAGCACGACGGTGGTGAGGGAGAACGACAGCACGGCCAGCGCGGTGCCGAGGCTCATCGACGCTCCGAGTGTCGCGCCCAGGGTCGGAGCCACCGCTCCGCCGAGCGCGCCCACGTTGTAGAGGAATCCGAGGGCGGCGACTCGCTGCTTGATGGAGAAGTAGCCGCCGATCCACTTCGGGAGCAGGCCGGAGATGCCCTGGCCGAAGACCTGCTGCACGAACAGCAGCACGCCCAGGAGCACGAGGCTCGATCCGCCCACGGCGAAGACCGGGAAGATCACGATCTGCGAGATCAGCAGGCTGCCCCAGTAGGCGCGGCGGGTGCCGAACCGGTCTCCCGTGAACCCGGCGACGATGCAGCCCGCGGCGGCACCGAGCCCGGAGAAGGACAGGACCTGGCTCGCCTCGGCCGGGGAGAAGCCCAGGTCGGTCTTGAGGTAGGTCGGCAGAAGCGACTGGATCGGCCACGAGTAGAGGAAGGCGCAGAACACGATGACCATGACGGCCAGGCCGGTGGGCCAGCGCGGTCCGGAGAACTGGACCACGTAGGACACGAAGACCGCGGCCACGAGCAGACCGAGAACCGCGATGAGCCAGGTGGGGACACCACCGGCGGTGAAGATCACCACGAGCGCGACGGTCGCGAGGACTCCGGTGGTGATGTTCACGGGCGTGCGCCGACCGCCGAAGAGGGTGTCGGTGACCGGCGGGGCGTCGGAGTCCTTGCCCTGCTGCTCCTTCCAGTCCCGCGACTCGGGGAGGCTGCGGCGCAGCCACACGGCGACGGCGATCGGCAGGAGCCCGATGATGAACAGCGCCCGCCACCCGAACGACGGCACGACCAGGCTGTAGACACCGGCCGCGAGCACGGTGCCGATCGAGTAGCCGGAGATGAGGAAGCCGCTGGCCTTGTTGCGCATCCGGGTGGGCCAGGACTCGATGACGTAGGTCGAGCTGGCTCCGTACTCACCGGCCATGCCCAGCCCGATGACCAGCCGCGCCGCGAAGAGGACCCCGTAGCTGGGCGCGAACCCGCAGGCCAGGGTGCCGACCGAGAACAGCGCGATGCTGAGCACCATTCCCGACCGCCGTCCGAAGCGGTCGGAGTAGGCGCCGATCGCGAGGCCACCGATCCAGCGCGAGATGAACGCGGCGGACACGAGGGTGGCCGCTTGCACGTCGGTGAGACCGAATTCGGCGCTGATCTCGGTCAGCACCAGGGTGATGAGGACGAAGTCGAAACCGTCGAGCAGGTACCCGATCCACGCCGCGACGAACGCTTTCCACTGACTCCGTTCGAGCTGCCGGTACCAGGGCTGGGAAACGCCCCCTGCGGCCTCCGCCTTCTCACCGTCCATGTGCTGCACCTCTGCTCCCTTGCAGGCCATGCTCCGCGACGTAGGATGTCTGATGTCTAACGTCTGCAGCACGGTAGATCCCGGGACGGGGTGCTGTAAAGCCTGATCGGAGGAAAGGTCTGATGTCCTACGTCGGGTAGAGTCCGGGCGCGGAGGACTAGGAGTGGATCAGATGCGCACTGCGAACCGCCGGTCGAGCGAACGCACCGCCGGCGCGAAGGCGGGCGGGCGGGCAGCCCCGCGCCAGGAGACGACCGCCGACCGGATCAAGGACTACATCCTCGCGGAAGGCCTGCGACCGGGAGATCTGCTGCCGACCGAGGCCGAGCTGTGCGACCACCTCGGGGTGTCGCGCTCCAACGTCCGCGAAGCGGTCCGCCAGCTGTCCACGTTGGACATCGTCGAGGTCCGGCACGGGCACGGCACCTTCGTGGGCAACATGTCGCTCGACGCGCTGGTCGAATCACTGGTCTTCCGAGGCGTTCTCGCCCCCGGCGACGACCTCCGCGCCCTGCGCGAGGTGATCGACCTGCGCCTGACCCTGGACCTCGCCATGGCCGAGCGCATCGTGGACGCCTTCCGCGGCACCACCAACCCGGAGCTGCACGCGCTGGTGACGGAGATGGTCACCAAGGCCACCGGCGGCTCACCGTTCCCGAACGAGGACCGCGCCTTCCACACCGGACTCCTCGCCCGCCTCGACAACTCCCTGGTCGGACAACTGGTCGGCGCCTTCTGGGACGTGCACACAGCGGTGGTCCCCAAGCTCGGCGTCTCCGTCGCGATGGACCTCGAACGAACCGCCCGAGCCCACGGCGAGATGCTGGAAGCCGCAGAAGCAGGAGACGCCGAACGCTTCCGCCACGCGGTGACCACCCACTACGAACCCATCAAGCGCTCCCTGGACCAACGAGCCGACTGACCCGGGCAGTCCGCGTTGCAAGTCGACCCGTGAGCCGCTGAGTCATCGCTGGTCCGCCTCGCCGGCGCTGGCGGGCCGGTCGGCGAAGATGCCCTGCAGCATGCCGGTGGCTTGGCCGATCTCGATGAGGTAGCCGTCGGGATCGCGCAAGTAGCAGCGGATCTCGGCCTTGCGATCGATCGGCTCGGTGACGAACTCGGCGCCCTTGCTTCGCGCCTCGTCGTAGAAGGTCGCGATGTCAGCGACGCGCACGTTGAGGAACGCCGAGACCGCGTCGGCGGCCTGCGGCGTGCGCAGGGTGATGCCGGGCTTGTCGGGAGTGGGCCCACCCCCGGGATTCATGATGATCCAGGTGTTGGCGACCTTGACGATGCACGGGTTCTCCTCGAGCACGACGCGCCCGCCGAAGATGTCGGCGTAGAAGGCCCGGGAACGGGGCACGTCTCCCACGGTCAGGAAGTGCGTCACCAGCAAGCCGTCATCGGGCGCGGGCAGATCATCGCGATTCATCGCGGTCGCCTCCTCAACGAGTTCGGATCAGGCCGGACGCGGCGCGCCGTTCGGCCTCGTCCGGCAGGCGAACGCCGACAGGACCTGCGTTCCCCAGGGTCCAACCCGCACCCAGCACTGCAAGTCGACCACCCATCAGCAGCCACGCGGAGAAGGCAGTCCGCCGCCCGAGGAAGGTGAAACCGCGCCTGGCACACCAATTCGGTGCACGAGACAGGCATTCAGACAGGCGAAAACGAACCAGGGCCGATGCTCGGAAGCATCGACCCTGGTCACTGGGGTGGAGCTGAGGGGATTCGAACCCCTGACCCCTTGACTGCCAGGCACATCACACAGGTGTGCTACATGCATGGCCTGCTGCGCTGACCAGCACCGGCGGTCCTCCCCCGTCCACATCGGTCCACAGCCGTCGCCACCGATTGACAGGCAGTTAGACAGGCAGAGCGAACGAGCGACCCCAGGGCTGGAACTAGGACGATGGGACCAAATTCGGCGACGGATCGTGCGCTCGCTGCCATGATCGAGCCATGAGCGAGCTCTATCGAGTCCGCGCGAAGGAAGCACCGCAGCCTGCCGATCGCGCACCCAGCGTAATGCCAGCTTGGTCGATCTGGTTGGGCGCTGGCCTCCTACTCCTCGTGGCGACGACTTCAATGTGGGCGTTGCTCACGCTGTTCGGCACCGAAGACAAGGTTCAGTTGGAAGCGAACAAGGTACGTCTGGAGATCATCAAACTGTCTGGCAGCGTCGTAATCGGCACAGGCGGAGCCGCTGCACTTCTACTCGCCGCTCGCCGACAGCGCTCGACCGAACTGAGCATCGCACAGACCGAACGCGACCTGGCGTACAAGGAGCACGATGCCAACGAAAGACGCGCCACTGATCTCTACATCGCAGCGACCGAACAGCTCGGCTCCGATAAAGCACCCGTCCGGCTCGCGGGGCTCTACGCGCTGGAAAGGTTCGGGCAGAGCAATCCTGAATACCGTCAGACAGTTGTTGATGTGCTGTGCGCCTACTTGCGCATGCCATTCGCGCATCCAGACGACAAATCATACCCAATTCCCGAACAAGATAACAGCGTGACACCCGAACGGCGAGTACTTTATCTTGACCTAGCCCCAACACTGACAGCCGCTGCCGGCCTTCCACTGGATGGCGCTGACCGTCAACGACAAGAGCAACAGGTCCGCCTCACCGCTCAACGGATCCTTGTAAACCATATCCATGCGTATTTCGATGAGAGCGGGAACCAAAAAATAAAGACATTCTGGCCCGGGATGAACTTGGACCTCACCGGAGCCGCACTAGAAGATGTTGCGATGTTCAGGGCGCATGTCCGCACCGCCAAATTTAACTCCGCCGTTTTCTACGGAAAGTCACACTTTAACGGCGCTCAATTCAGCGGATTTGCCGAATTCAGAAATGCTGTTTTCCACAACTCAGCAATCTTCAAAGAGGCCAAGTTTCATACATTCGCCGACTTCGAGGGGGCACAGTTCCCAGATTGGACACGCTTCGACAACGCACACCTGACATGGGGCACCTTCGAAGATGCGCACTTTCCCAAATTGGTCAGTTTCGAAGGTGCGCACTTTTTTTCGAACGCCGACTTCAATCGCACCCGCTTCGAAGGAGAGGTCAATTTTCAGAGTTCCTACTTCCACAATGGCGCTTTCTTCCTGGCCACAAAATTCACCTACGCTTCTTTCGAAGGAGCACGCCTACGCACAGACGTCGATAGAAGGGGGGAGGTTTGGCCCGTCGAATGGTTGCCGGAATGGACAGACCAAGACGAAGGCGAAATCGAAGGACTTGAAGGAAATTGGATATTCTTGACGAGAACCCCCGATCCCGACGGGAATTAATGACCTCGTGGCCACTCGGAGCTGGCTTAGTTAGGCCGTTCCGAGCGAGGCCGCACTCAGCCAGCTGCAAGCAAGGAAAACGATTTAACGAGCTTTGACCGCCGCAGCGGCGACTAACTGGGTCACAACTATGCCTGGCCGTCGGGAGTGGTTGGTGAGTTCAAAAGTGGCGAGTGCCCACCAGTCGCCGGTGATGGTTTGGTGCCAAGCGTGCAGAACTCCGGGGACGGTTTTGGTGATGTCGATGCCGGCGGCGCGGACTCGGAGTGGCACACCGTCGAGGCCGCCGGGACGTGGTCTGGGCGGGAGGACGTAGGCCAGTTTGATCCAGATGGGGACTGGGGCGTCTGGTCGTCGCCGGGTGCCCTGCCAGTCCCCGTTTTTGTTCGTCATGTGGCGCCCGCTCTGGTGTGCCCGGAGGGCGGGCCGGCCGAATGGGGTGCAGTCGGCCGGCCCGCATCGGACCGGGCGATCTTCCCCATCGCCCCAGCCCGACTTGCAAACATTCTAGAACGCGCGTTCGAAAGATCGCCAGTTTGGCGTTGTGCTCGATCCGGGCGTGTTGCTGCTGGCATGCTGGATCTTGCCTCCCGCCGGAGGTGTTAGCCCCCAGGGGACGCTCTGGGGGCGCCGGTGGGGGTTTCCGGCGGGAAGGTAGAGGACCATGTCCGAGGAGTCTTTCGGGCAGGCCTTGCGGCGTCATCGTCGTGCGGCCGGCCTGTCTCAAGCCCAACTTGCCCAGGAACTTCACCTCGACCAGGGCAATCTCTCCCGGTACGAAAACGACCGGCAACGCCCCGAGCCCGCGACCGTGGACGCCTTAGACGCGCTCCTGTGCGCCGACGGGGAGCTCCGCGCCCGGGCCACCGCCGCTCCCCCGCAAACTGCGACCAGGGGAATCCCGGCCGCCGGTGCGGTACAGCCGAGCGACGAGACCGATGCGATGGAGTTGGCTCGCAGGGTCGCGGCCTCCGACATCAGCGCCGAGACGCTGGCGCAGCTGGAAATGGCCTTCGATGACCTGGCCACGGCTTACCCCGCGTCCAGCCCGCACGATCTGCTGCCTCGGCTGCGGGAGCACCTGGGCTACATCTCCCAGCTCATCGACGCGCCCCGCAAGACCCTCGCCGCCCACCGCCACCTGCTGGTGCTCGGCGGCTGGTTCTCGCTGCTGGCCGCCACAGTGCACATCGATCTGAATCAGCACGCGCCGGCCACCGCTCGGCTGCGCACCGCCGCCAGCCTGGCCACCCACGCCGACCAGGACGAGATCCGCGCCTGGTGCTACGAAACCGAAGCCTGGCGCACCCTCACCAGCGGCAATTACCGACGTGCCGCCGAGCTCTCCCAGCACGCGCAGGCCATCGCGCCAACCGGAAGTTCGGCGGAGATCCAGGCGACCGCGCAGGAAGGCCGGGCGTGGGCGCGGCTCGGGGCAGCTGATGCCACCTACCGCACCGTCGAGCGAGTCCACTCGCTGTCGGCGCACTTGCCGAAGCCGGTACCGGCCGAACACCACTACCGCTACGACCCAGGTAAGGCAGCGGCCTACACCGCCACCACCCTGGCCTGGCTCGGTGACCCGGAAGGCGAACAGCACGCCCGCGAGGTCATCGCCCGTTTCCGGCCCACCAACGACTTCCAGCCCTGGCCCCGCCGCTACGCCACCGCCCACGTCGACCTCGCCCTGTGCGCAGCCCGCAACGGCCGCCTGGATGAAGCCGCCGACGCGGCCCAGACCGCGATCGAGTCCGGGCAGGTTGCGCCGTCCAACTGGTGGCGTGTGCGCGAAGTCCTCAACCACGTCACCGCAGGAAAGCTCCCAACCGCAGGAGAGCTCCAGGACTCCTACCGGACCATGACCAGCCGCTAACCACGCCTGGCTATGCGCATCGGCGCTGAGTTGATGCGCATAGCCCCGCATTCAAGGTCACGGGCAGTGTTGTTTCGGCAGCGTTGGGTGCATGGATGCGGCACGACCAACGCCACCGCTTGATGCGGGCCTGTGGACCAGCCCTGACGGCTGCGTCCACATCCGCAACGCCGGGACCGGAGACACCTTCTGCGGTCAGCCCGTCGGCAACTACGGCACCCAGCCCACCCAGGCCTGCGAAGACTGCGTCGCGGTGAGCCTGCGCGAGTACGCCCGCATCCACGCCTGCGACCTCATCTGCCGGAAGCAGGGCGAGTCGTGAGCGCCCCGACCAAGTCCGAGCAGCGCTACGCCCAGGTGTGGACCGATCACCTCGGCGTCGCACACGAACGCCGCCAGGACGACCACGGCCGCACCCTCTGCGACCTCAGCGCAGGCGAGAGCAACCGCCCGATCTCGGCTCGCGCCTGTCGAAGCTGCATCACCGAACACCTTGCATCCGAGATCCCCTAGCAGCCGAGGGGCGCGGATGGCCCCGAACTCCGCGCCCCTCGGTGTTCCATGCCCGCCCACCCCTCCGGGCCTGCCCGAACGAGCCGCGTACGGCGCTCTCAGCGGGCCATGAGATCGCCGACACCACTACTGACCAGCGAGGCAAGGACAAGGCCGTGCCTCCCAAAAAGATCTGCGAGAGCCTGGCACAGCGCTCCGTAATCACCAGGCTCCGATGCACAACCCGACTCGCCGATGACCGATTGAGACCGTGAAAGGTAGCGTGAGCGCACATGGAGCTGGTCCAGCAAGCCGCCGAGACCGCGGAACACTTCGTGGCCCCGCTGGGGCGCCGTTGGAAGCATGTTCAGGCGGTCGCCGCGCGCGCGTCCGAGCTCAAAGACGCCGTGCCATCGAGGGACCGAGACACCTTGGTCGCCGCGGCTTGGCTGCACGACATCGGATATGCGCCCGAGATCGGGCACACCAAGTTCCACCCGCTCGACGGCGCTCGGTACCTGCGCGAGCAGGAATGGCCCGAGGTGATCGTGAACCTCGTTGCACACCACTCCGGGGCACGCTTCGAGGCGGACGAGCGCGGCATGTCCGACGAGCTGGCCGAGTTTCCGTTCGAGGATTCAGCGTTGCTGGATGCCCTGGTCACAGCCGACCTCACCACGGGGCCGGCGGGGCAACGTCTGACCTACGACGAGCGGATCGAGGAGATTTTCAGCCGCTACACCCCCGAGGACCCGGTTCACCGCACGTGGGTCAAGGCGCGTCCAGTGCTTGCTGAAGCTGCCCTCCGCACCGAACAGCGCTTGACCGCTCAGCGGTTGGCGTCTCACCCCAAGTAGGGCTGCGTGCGAGTCTCGTCCAGAGCGTGATCGATGCGCAGGCGCATCGAGGTGTGAATGTTCAGGCGATCGAGGTCCGTTGGGGCGACCCAGCGGACCTCTTTCGTTTCGCTGCCGTCCTCGCGCGGCTGACCGCCGACCCACTTGGCCTCGAAGCACAGCGAGAACTGCTGCCGTACTTCCCCATCGTCATAGGCCATGACGTGGTTGGGGTTGGTGTAGGTGCCGACTAGGCGCACGACCTCGACGTCAAGGCCGGTCTCCTCCTTGACCTCGCGAACCACGGTGTCGGTGAGGGATTCGCCGGCGTCGTGGCCACCGCCCGGCAGCGCCCACAGGTCGTTGTCAATCTTGTGGATCAGCAGGATGTCGCCGGCATCGTTGCGGATGGCTGCAGTCACCGATGGAACGACCGAGTTGGCCGCCGGTGCGTTGGGGTCGTTGAAGTAGTCCACACGAGCCACTGTTGTGCTCCTCAAACGGTTTCCGGCGTGGCTTCCTGCCACACGCGCTCGAACGACCGCAGGTAGTGCTCCCACATCGGCCCGTCGTCCACCCGCCGCAGATGCAGCACGGGGTTCTCACCTGCGAGGGAGCCGAAGGCGTGCCCGTTGACGAGCATCTGATCGTCGAACCGGTAGATCGAGTTGTAGAGGATCGTCCCGTGGGTCCGGATCTCGACGCTGTCCAACTCGGCAACTTTGCTCAGATAGCGCCGCATCATCTGAATCCGGCCTTCCAAACCTCCAGTCGTCCCCTCCTCGATCGCGCGCTGGATTACCGCCGACGAGGTCTCATCCCCCACGGCGAAGCGAAAAACCGTGCCCTCTTCGGCTTTCCGCCTGATCACGGGCAGGATGTTGTGCTGCTCCACGAGGAACTGTCCTGAGAAGACCAGCACCTCCATGCGCTCCTGGACGCCGTGGATCAACTCGTTCCACAGCTCGAACGGCACAGCCGAGCGAGACGGAAACAGGTGCACCAGCTCAACGTCCTGGTTCGGCGCGGTGTGCGGGTCCTCCGCCAGGGACGGCCAGAGCTGGACCTCGGACGTGCCAAGCAGCTCAGCGACCTTCCTCCGGGTCTGCCGGTGCGGTTTCCGCTCCATGGTGATCCAGCGTCCGGCAGTCTTCTCATCGACTCGCACCTTGGCGGCGACCTCCTCAATCGTGAGGCCGGCCGCGCGCACCGCTGCGCGAAGACGCTCGTTCGCCATCTCTACCCCGGGGACGTTTTGAGGATCTTTTGGGACGTCGAGCAGACGTTATAGAGCTGCGAAGACGTCTGCAACCGACCCGGAAAGACCCGTGGGAACGTCCGCGGTTTCGCGGTGAACTTGTTGCCAGAGACGGAAAAACCCCGACCACCAAATCGGCGGCGGGGCTGACCGAGGAGGCAACTATGGCGAAGAACGCGTTTCCGATGATGCCGAAGGCCGGCGGCGGCGTGATGCCGAAGCTGATCGGCTTCCTGGTTCTGTTCGCGGTCGGATCGATGATCATCAAGCAGCCGGTCGAGTCCGCCACCGTGATCGGCGGCCTGTGGACGAAGTTCGCCGGCGCGGGCGACGCCCTGGCGACGTTCCTGCAAGCGATCGGCGGCTGACCGATGTCAGGCCTGCTTACCCTCCAGCGCGACGAGACGTTCCCGCAGCTCAGCTACCTCTTGACGAAGTCGGACGACGTCTGCCCGAAGGTCCACGTCGTCTTCCGGGGCCTCACCTTCGAGGACCTGGGCCAGGTGGTCGGACGGCCAGCGGAGTGCTTCGGAGATGGCAGCCAGAAGGCGCGGGCTGCGTCGGCGCGGCTCGTAGTTGTTCTGGAGCTGGCGCAGGGTCGCGGTACTCACCCCGGACCGCTCGGACAGCTCTCGCTGCGTCAGGTCGAGCTCCGCCAATCGGGTGTTGATTGCGGTCGCTACTGCGTCCCAGTCCTTGCCCACGACACCTCCCGTTGACCCACTCCTATCAGCGCAAATCCTAGCGCTGAAGTTCCCAGTTCCCCGAGAAATCCCAAGCCGGAGTTATCCGTGGTCACCCTCCATCGCTTCCGTAGCGCTAATAGTTGCGCTAATGTTCTCGCATCGCTCAAGGAAGGAGCCCGAGAGATGCACTCTCACAACTACGACGCATTCGCATCTGACCTGCACGAACAGCACGACATCGAGGTCTACGCCTCGTTCGGTGCCGAGCTGGCGAACTGCGAGGCCGAACTCAGCGAGTTCGAGCAGGACGCGGTGCGGAGCTACTGGGATCAGGTCATCGCCGAGGAACTGGGCGAGCTGCCCGTGGCGCCCTTCGTCTGGTCGGAGCTGGGCGCCGGGGAGCGCACACGGCTGCGTCGTTACGAGCGTCGCGAGGCCGGCGCCGTGCTGCGGCTGGTCACCACCGATGCGGACTCCGGGGAGGCGGCGTGAACGGGTTGCTGAATTGGCTGTTGTCCGGGCGGCCGGTGTCGCAGTTTTCGACCGAGGACGGTTCTCGGGGTGCTAGGCGGCGGCGTGAGCTGACCTGCCTGGGGCACAAGCCCAGCCGGGGTGAGCAGGTCACTGAGGTGACGGTGCGGTGGACCTGCGAGTGCGGTGCGTTCCGCTTCGAGATCGACGCGCCTCCGCCGCACGTTGATGAGGTTCCCACGGCGGCGTATCTGGAGATGGAGCGTTGGGGGCTTCAGGGCAAGAAGGGGCCGTGGCGTTCCCAGATCACCGGCAAGCCCTTGCAGGTCGAGCACGCCGAACCGGCCGAGGAGACGGCCGAGTCGAGTGCGTCGGAGGAGACGCGGCGCGAGCTGCGGTGCGACCGGCAGGCCCGGGAGTACGTCCAGCGGTACGGGCCGTGCGCGGCGCGGGATGAGGCCTATTGGGCGGATCACCGCAATGACGCCTTGATGGCCGAAGCCCTGTTTCGGGCTGCCGAGCGTGTCGACGGCGGCGAGACCACGTGGGCTTTTTGATGCACCCGACCCAGCAGGCCAGTCGCCAAACCAACTGCTGGGCCGGGTCTCCCACCGATCAACCAACCGTTAGGAGATCTCTGATGCTAGCGATCGCCACCAACCCCTCTGGGGGTGTGCGATGAAGACCCTGCTGATGAGCGCGCTGTACCTGCTGATCAAGCTGTTTGTCCTTGTGGTGCTGCCGCTGGTGCTGCTGACGGCCACCGGGCTGCTGCGGGTCACCGTCGTGACCGTCCTGCCGCTGGTCGTGCTCTTCGCCCTGGCGGTGGCCTCCGGTATCGCCCGCACCCTCGGCGTTGGGCTGTTCGGCCTCGGTGTCGCGTTGCGGCTTGTCATGGCCGTTGTTGAGGAGCTGGGGTCTCGGGTCCCTGCTCCGCGGCTCCCGGTGGGGGTGGGCCGATGACCACCGCCAAGAGCTCCTACCCCGTACCGGTCGCCGAGCTGCTGCCGCAGGCCCGCCAGTTGGTTAAGAACCTGGGGCGGATTCCGAGCCGCAACCAGTTGATGGCCGAGCTGCGAATCGGGGCGCCCAAGGCCCGCGACCTCCTGGCGCACCTGGCCCAGGAGCGCCAGACCAAGGCTCCCAACCCCGTCGGTCTGCACGTGGTCACCGACTCCGCCTCGGTCGAAACCGAACCCACCGAAACCCACGACGCCGAATCCACCAGGACCGAGGGCGAGTCCACCGAGGTGGAACCGGTCGCAGAGCCCGAGCGGGTCTCGGCGGAACAGCCGGAGCCCGAACGCGAGGAGCGGTCCGAGCCGATCACACCCGCCGCAGACCCGGCCAAGCCCGCCGAAGGCGAGAGGTCGCGGCCGGTGGCGGTGTGGCCGGTGATGCTGCTGGCACTGCCGGCGTTCGTGGCGATCTGGTCCGGCTGGGTCGGACTCGGCCAGCTCACCGGGTTCGGCATCGTCCACCCCCTGCCCGGCATCGCCGATGGATTCGCGATCAACACCGCGATCACGTTGCCGATCGGGGTGGAGACCTACGCCGCCTACGCCCTCCGCGTCTGGCTCTCCGGCCAAGTCCCGCCCCGCGCCCGCCGGTTCGCCAAGTACTCCGCGCTCGGCTCGCTCGCTCTCGGAGCACTGGGCCAGATCGCGTTCCACCTTATGAAGGCCGCCGGCATGACCTCCGCGCCCTGGCTGATCACCGCCGCTGTGGCCTGTCTGCCCGTGGCCGTGCTCGGCATGGGCGCGGGCTTGGCCCACCTGATCAAGGACACCGACGACCACCGGGAGGTGCAGCAATGACCGAACAGCCCCAGAACCACAGGCCCGACGACGAGCACCAGGACGGCGAGCAGGCGCGGGTGCTGCGCTTCCCCTCCGAACGCCTCAACCACGACCAGACCCGCGACGAGGGCGAGTCGGAGCAGCAGGTCATCGATGGTGAGCTGGTCGACGAGGACCAGGCCCCGCAGGTCGACCAGTCCCAGACCGCCGAGGCGGGGTCGAGCCTGGTCCGCCACGAGAAGCGGGAACCGGTCCTGCCTGGCTGGGCGAGCAGCGTCGAGGAGTTCCAGGAGACCGCGAAGTGGGCGGTCGGGTACGCCGGCCACACCTTCGCCTTCCACGCGGTGCGCTGCCCGGTCTACATCGCCCGCATCCTGATCCGCGTTCCACAAGGGACCCTGCGGCTGCTGGGTGGGTTTCTGCGGTGGGTGACCGACGCCGAAGGCCGGACCGTTCGCCACGCTGCCGCTGACCGCGCGGATGCCGCCGAATACCTCCGGTTGTCGAGCCAGCGTGATAGCCGGGTCCGGGGCCGGGTCTACGCCACCGTGGGCCTGGGCGCGACCGCGCTGGCGGCGTTCTTCCTCGGCAGGGCGTTCCTGCCCGAGCTGGTGCAGTACGCGATCGTGGCCGGCGCCCTGGGCGCGGTGGGCTGGTTGGGAGCGCCGGCGGATCAGCCGATCGCTTCCCGTGCGGTGGAGGCGACGAAGGTGCCGAAGCTGACCAGCAACGCCGTCGAAATCGCGCTGAACTCTCTGGGCATTTCGGGGATCAACCAGGCGATGGGCAAGGGCGGCGAGGGAATCGGGTTCCCCAAGCCGATTTCGCGTGATGGCAAGGGGTGGCGTGCGGATGTGGACCTGCCGCACGGGGTGACGCCGGGCGACATCATGGACAAGCGCGAAAAGCTCGCCTCCGGTTTGCGTCGGCCGGTGGGGTGCGTGTGGCCCGAGGCCGACAACGCCGAGCACGCCGCCCGGATGATCCTCTGGGTGGGGGATCAGGACATGCGCAAGGCCAAGCAACCCGCTTGGGCGCTGCGTAAGGGCGTCCGTGTCGACCTCTTCCAGCCCCAACCCTTCGGCACTGACCAGCGTGGACGGTGGGTCGACCTCCGGCTGATGTTCACCTCGGTGGCGATCGGGGCGATCCCGCGTATGGGCAAGACTTTCGCGCTGCGCGAGCTGCTGCTCATCGCCGCGCTCGACCCGCGTGCCGAGTTGCATACCTACGACCTCAAGGGCACCGGCGACCTCGACCCCTTGGAGAAGGTCACCCACGCCCACGGTGTCGGCGACGACGACGAGGAAATCGAGAAGGCCATCGTTGAACTGCGACGCATCCGCGATGAGATGCGGCGTCGGTCCGACCTCATCCGAAAGCTGGCCAAGCAAGGTCTGTCCCCGGAGAACAAGGTCACCCCGGAGCTGGCCGGCAAGAAGTCCCTGGGTCTGCACCCGATCGTCATCGGGGTGGACGAGTGCCAGATGTGGTTCGAGCACCCCGACCATGGCGACGAGTTCGAGGCCATCTGCACCGACCTGGTCAAACGAGGCCCAGCTCTGGGGATCGTGCTCATGCTGGCCACCCAGCGCCCCGACGCCAAGAGCCTGCCCACCGGCATCTCGGCGAACGTCTCCACGCGGTTCTGCTTGAAGGTGCAGGGCCAGACCGAAAACGACATGGTCCTCGGCACCTCCAAGTACAAGCAGGGCGTCCGAGCCACGACGTTCGCGTGGGCGGACAAGGGCATCGGCTACCTCGTCGGAGAAGGCTCCGACGCCCAGATCGTGCGCACCGTCGCCGGTTTGGACGGCCCGGCCTCGGAGAAGGTCGCCGCCTACGCCCGCACCCTCCGCGAACAGGCCGGCACCCTCACCGGCCACGCCATCGGCGAAACCTCCGACGTCGATGAGACGGCGTCCCGGAAGGACACGTTGTTGGAAGACATCCTGGCGGTGTTCGGCGAGGCCGAGGCGAAGGTGTGGAACGAAACCGCGGTGTCCCGCCTCGCCGAACTGCGCCCCGAGGTCTACGGCGAGTGGGAGCCCGACGAGTTGACCGCCGCGCTCAAGCGCCACGGCGTGCGGGTCAACCGCCAGATCTGGGGCACCGATGCCGCCGGCACTGGCCGCAACCGGCGTGGCTTCCACCGCGCCGACGTCGCCGAAACCCACACGCAGCGTGACAGCGGGCGGGGTGCTGGCTAAGCCCAGCAACGCCGCTAGGTCTAGCCGACCTACCCGCTAGACCTAGCGGCCCCGCTAGCGCCCCATCTCCACCACGACCAGCGCCCTAGCTCCTAGCGCGCTGCGGGCCAGTGCGCCCAAAAACCGCCCTGGAGGCCATCTGTGACCCCCACCGACTCCGCTAGCACCGTCCTGCTCCTCACACTCCTGTTGGTCACTTTCGGTTACGGCGTGACGTGCTGGTTCTGGCCGTTCAAGGCCTGCCGCACCTGTCGAGGCGGCGGAAAGCTCCGCTCCCCGTTCGGCCGCGCGATCCGCCTCTGTCGGCGCTGCAACGGCACCGGCCTCCGACTTCGGCCCGGCCGCCGGGCCATCAACGCCGCCCGCCGCATCCACCGAACCAACCACCACCGCGACTGAACGCCCTACTTGGAAGGCCCATCCCGCATGAGCACTCACCTCAACATCGCCAGCTGGCTCGCCGCCCAGGACATGCACGTCTTCCCCCTGCGGCCCGGCAGCAAGCGCCCGTTCGCCAACTGCCCGCACTGCAAGGCCAGCCACACCGCACCGAGCGCCTGCCGGTGCCTGACCGCCGAGCAGCCCTGCCACGGCCTGCTCGCCGCCACCACCGATCAGGCGTTGATCCGGCAGTGGTGGACCCGCACGCCCCGCGCCGGAGTGGGCATCGCAACCGGGCCGTCCGGTCTGGTGGTGCTCGACCTCGACCGCAAGCCCAAGCCGCCAGCCCCGGCAGCGCACGACGTGTCCAACCCGGTCGGCGACGGGTTGGAAGCCCTCGACGCCCTGACCATCGCCACCGGAGAGCCGTGGCCGACCACGCTCACCGTCGCCACACCCTCTGGCGGTCGGCACCTGTACTTCCGTGTCCCGGATGGGCTGGAGGTGCCGAGCGATGCGACGGGGCGTGTGGCGCATCAGATCGACGTCCGTGCCCTGGGCGGCTACGTCCTTGCACCCGGAACCACGGTCACGCCTCCGGAGGACGTTGGGGGCGTCTACAGGCGGATCTCAGCGACCGCTGAGATCGCCGAGCTGCCCGCCTGGCTACGACACCGGGTCATGCCGCCGGCCACACCGGCACCGGTAGCTCCCAACCTCACGGCAGCCGCGCCGGGCGATCACGCTCCGGGCTACTGGCAGCGCGTTTGGGAAGGCCAGCTGAGCAAGGTCGAGACCGAGCCGGGGGAGCGCTGGCGGCTGGTCTACGCGGCCGCTCGTCGCCTGGCCAACCTCGCCACCCACGACACCGCCCCCTGGACGGCGACCGAGGCGATCGATGCCCTGACCGCCGCAGCGCTCCGCCGGCGTGAGCGCACCGGCAAGCCGCTCGAACCCGCCGCCGCCCGACGCAACGCCCTCCGGGGTTGGGAGCGCGGGACCCACGACGGCCCGGACTCACTGCACGGCCTCGGAAACCGGATCGCATGACCACGAGCTCGGAAGGAGGTAGCTCAATGACGTCTCAACCCAACGGGGCCGGGCTACTGAACCAGCTGCACACCGCGCTGACCCGCTACGTCATCCTGCCCAGCCCGCAGGCCGTGGACGCCGTCGTACTGTGGATCGCTGCGACCCACGCCCAGCCGGCATGGGCTCACGCCCCGCGCCTGGTGATCCGCGCCCCGGAGAAGCGCTGCGGGAAATCGCGACTGCTCGATGTGGTCGAGGCCGTCTGCTACGAGCCGCTGATCACCGTCAACGCCTCGCCCTCGGCGATCTACCGCTCCATCACCGACGACCCGCCCACGATGCTGGTCGACGAAGCCGACACGATTTTCGGCGCCGAAGCAGCGAGCAACGAGGACCTGCGCGGCCTGCTCAACGCCGGACACCAGCGCAACCGCCCGGCGATCCGATTCGACGCCAACACCCGCAAGGTCGAGTCGATCCCCACGTTCGCCATGGCAGCCCTGGCCGGCATCGGCGCCATGCCCGACACCATCGAGGACCGAGCCGTGGTCGTCCGGATGCGTCGACGTGCTCCGGGCGAGTCGGTCTCGCCCTACCGCCACCGCCGCGACCGCCCCGCCTTGACGCACTTGGGCGACCAGATGACCGCCTGGCTTCGAGGCGACCTCAACGTCCTCGAACGCGCCGAACCGGAGATGCCGCTGGAAGACCGAGCAGCCGACACCTGGGAACCGCTGATCGCAGTGGCAGACCACGCCGGCGGCAGCTGGCCAGACCGCGCACGCCAAGCCGCGGTTGACCTCCTGGCCGAAGCCACCGACAACGACCAGGGCACCATCCGCACCCGGCTGCTGGTCGACTGCCGCACCGCGTTCAACGACGCACAGGTCATCTCCACCGCTGACCTGCTCCGGCAGCTCAACGCCGACCTCGAAGCCCCGTGGCGCGACTACGGACCTGGCGGGCTGAGCCCGGCGAAGCTGTCCAAGCTGCTCGCCGAGTTCGAGATCCGGTCGGCGAACGTGCGGTTCCCCGACGGCTCCCAGGCCAAGGGCTACCGCCGCGCCGACTTCGCCGACGCGTGGGCTCGGTACTGCCCGCCGGAGGCCCCTGCGGGGGAGCCGTCCCAGCCGTCCCAAGCGTCCCAGCCCAGGTCAGAGCGGGACGGCACCACCGCCCGGGACGGCACCAGCCGTCCCACCCAGATCACCGGCCCAGTTCCCTGGGACGGCACAAGCCGTCCCAACACCCCAAGCCGTCCCAGCCTGACCTGCATTGGGACGGATGGGACGGCTGGGACGGCAACCCCACGCACCATCAACACCAGGGGGATCGCATGACCACCGCGCACTTCTCGGCTGAGGGCGTCCCACAGCGCCTGCTGTACCCGGTCCGCGAAGCGATGGTTCTGCTCGCGCTGAGTCGATCGACCATTTACGAACAGCTTCGCTGCGGTCGACTCCGCTCCGTCACTCAGGGCGCTACGCGCCTCATCCCGGCAGCTGCCCTCACCGACTACGTGGAACTGCTCGAAAAGGAAGCCAAGGAGGACGGCAATGGCGAAGCGGCGTAGCCGAGGCGACGGCGGTCTGCACTGGCACGAGGGCCGCCGTCGTTGGATCGCCTGGGTGACGGTCGGTTTCGATGCTGCGGGCAAGCGCAAAACCCGCAGCGCAAGCGGAGTCACGAAGACCGAGGCGAAAGACAAGCTTCGTGAGCTCGTCGACAACCGCGAGAAGAAGCAGCCTGCACCGAGTAGCTACACCGTCGAGGAAGCTGTTCGAGGGTGGCTGGCCTACGGGCTGAGTGGCCGGTCCAAGTCCACAGTCGATAACTACCGGAACAACGTCGAGATGCACGTGATCCCATACCTGGGCAAGAGGAAACTGGTTGATCTGTCCACAGAGGATGTGGAGCGATGGCTGGCAGACCGAGCAAACCAGCTGAGTACTCGGACGCTGCGGCTCTTGCACTCTCTCTTGAGCCGCGCCGTCCGGTACGCCCAGGCTCGCGACAAGGTCATGCGCAACGTGGTCGAGCTGTGCGAGATCCCAGTAGGGCTGCAAGGCCGGCCCTCGAAGTCCCTCACCCTCGACCAGGCCGAAGCGGTGTTGAAAGCCTCAGAGAACTCCAACATGCACGCCTACATCGTGCTCTCGCTGCTGATCGGGGCGCGGCAAGAGGAACTTCGCCCACTGACTTGGGATCACGTCGACCTCGGCGGCGACCCAAGCGCAGATCCGCCGGTCCCACGCTCGATCGAGGTATGGCACTCAGTCCGCGAGGGCGGTGATACGAAGACAAGGAAGTCACGCCGCACCTTGGCACTCCCCGCCCGGTGCGTTGTGGCACTCCGACGCCACCGACTTCGTCAACGCGACCTGGCACGACGCCAGGGCCAACAGTGGGACCCGACAGGGCTGGTCTTCCCGTCAGAGAACGGCACAGAGCTCGACGCCCACAACGTCCGACGCGCTTTCCGCCGAGTCGTCAAAGCCGCCGGCCTCGAACCACACCAGTGGACACCCCGCGAGATGCGGCACAGCTTCGTCTCCATCATGTCCGCATCCGGCGTCTCTCTGGAAGACATCGCGCGCCTGGTCGGTCACAGCGGCACCCGCGTGACCGAGCTGGTCTACCGCAAGCAGATCAGGCCTGTGATCGTCGAGGGTGCCGAAGCTATGGACGAGGTGTTTCGCAACCCGAAACCGGCATGTTAGGCAACTACCAGGGCCGACGCAGTCCGCGTCGGCCCTGGTAACACTCGAACTCTTCGAGAGCCTGGTAGACCAAGAGGCTTGGTTTGGCAGGCATTCCCGTCATTTGCCCCCGCTCCCCCTTGTCTCGCCTTCATAATGTCCTGATGCGCGTACCGCTACGCCGACTCTTACCGCTCGCCGTACTCGCGGTGGTTGCAGCCGTGAGTTTCCTGTTGAGCAGGCAGGAATGGCTGCTTGCAGACAACAGCCCCGTCCGCAACGTTGCCGAAGCCTTGAGCTGGCTCGCAGCGATCGCAACCCTCCTTGGGGCTGCAAGTGGCCAGGCGTGGCGATGGTTACGCCGAGGCGCGCGCCCCGCGCAAGGCACGCTTGATGGAGCAAATGCAACGCTTGCTGGCCGCGCACTGTTTTTAATCAATGGAGCCTTGCCGAAGGTATCAGATGTAGGGCTTCTCGACATGCGGGTTAAACCCGCTATGGACACCGAAACCGACGAAGATCTTCCACCGTTCGTCGCACGTGACCGTGACGAGGATCTAGAATGGGCACTTGCTCAAGGCGGAATGGTACTGCTACACGGCCGTGCAGCATCAGGCAAGACCCGCGCAGCAGCAGAAGCTCTTCACCGCCTCTGCCCAGACCAACAATTGGTAATACCGTGCAACGGATCTAGCTTGCGTGCGATCGCCGACGCGGGTGTTGATCTAACAAATGCAGTTATTTGGCTTGACGACTTGGAACGCTTCCTTGAGCCCGACGGTCTCGATCTCGGGCTATTGCATCGCCTTTGCCCTCAGGGAGCTAATGCCACAATCTTCTCGACCATCCGCGACGACGTACTCGCCCATTACGATAATGCCTCAATCGCTGGCTCCAAAGACGAAAGCGCCTTGGCTCACAATTCCGTCGAATTGATCCGACACATACGAGACCGACGACGCATCCGTATCGATCGATACCTCAGCGAGGACGAACGAGCAAGAGCTCATAAGATTCCCGACTATCGAATTTCTGCTGCTCTCGACGCTAATGAAGGATTCGCCGAATATCTTGTAGCTGGCCGGGCAATGCTGGGTCGATGGTCCACTGGCGACGGCGCCCTCTTCCAGGTCGGTCAAGCGGTCATTAGCGCTGCGGTCGACTGTCGCCGCGCCGGATACGACGAACCGATTCCAACCACAACCGTAGAAGATCTCTACCGACACTACCTAACACCAGACTGGCGCCAACGGAGTGACCTTCCAACCGCGCACGACGGCATCAAATGGGCAGAAAAGCTCGTACTCGGCGCAAACTCCTGCTTGCAGCCGCATCCCGAGAGCTCCGTACTCGCAGCCGACTATCTCGCAGACAGCACAGAAATACCTGGCAGTCCGCTTGCGGGAACACGAGTCCGCCCTGAAACTTGGAATGCCGTGCTGGCACTTAGCACCCCCAACGAGGCTATCTATATCGGACTAACCGCAGAATACCTCGATAACACTGCCGTATCTACCCAAGCATTCCTCAAGGCCGCCGAGGCCGGAAATGCTCATGCAATGTATTTCCTTGGAATGCAATTTGTTGAACGCGGCAGCATTCCCGAAGGTGAAGCTTGGTACCGCAAGGCGGCCGAAGCCGGCCACCCTAAAGCTATGAACAACCTCGGCCTGCTCCTCGACAGCCGAGACGAGACCACCGAAGCCGAAACCTGGTACCGCAAATCCGCGGAAAGCAACGACCACGAGGCCAAGACCAAAGGGGCAAACAACCTCGCAGTTCTCCTCCTCGAACGCGGCGAGAAGGCCGAATCTCTCTCTTGGTACCGTAAAGCTACCGAAGGCGGAAATCCGAATGTAATGTATAATCTCGGGCTTCAACTTCTTGAATTTGATGAGGCAGCCGAGGCCGAATCCTGGTATCACAAGGCAGCGGAAGCCGGCCACCCTAAAGCTATGAACAACCTCGCGCTGCTCCTCGACGCCCGAGGCGAGACCACCGAAGCCGAAACCTGGTACCGCAAAGCCGCCCAAAGCAACGACCACGAAGCCATGACTAAAGGGGCAAACAACATCGGTCTTTTGCTTGAGACGCGAGGCGAGACCACCGAAGCCGAAAGCTGGTACCGCAAAGCCGCCGAAAGCGACCACGTCGATTCCATGAACAATCTCGGGCTCTTGCTCGTTAACCGAGGCGAGACCACCGAAGCCGAAAGCTGGTACCGCAAAGCCGCCGAAAGCGACCACGTCGATTCCATGAACAATCTCGGGCTCTTGCTCGTTAACCGAGGCGAGACCACCGAAGCCGAAAGCTGGTACCGCAAAGCCGCCCAAACCGGCAACCACGGGGCCATGAACAATCTCGGACTCCTGTTCGCTAACCGAGGCGAGACCACCGAAGCCGAAAGCTGGTACCGCAAAGCCGCCCAAACCGGCAACCACGGGGCCATGTTTAATCTTGGCTTTCAACTCCTTCAACGCGGTGAGTCGACCGAGGCTGAAGACTGGTACCGCAAAGCCGCCGAAGCGGGCGACCATAGAGCCATGAACAACCTCGGCCAACTACTCGACAGCCGAGACGAGACCACTGAAGCCGAAGTCTGGTACCGCGCAGGCGCGCAAACCGGCGACCCCAAGGCCATGAGCAACCTCGGGCTCCTTTTAGAAGACCTGGGTGAGTCGACCGAGGCCGAAGACTGGTACCGCAAAGCCGCCAAAGCGGGCTACCACAAGGCGATGTACGTCCTAGGTCTCCTCCTCCTTCAACGCGGTGAGTCGACCGAGGCTGAAGACTGGTACCGCAAAGCCGCCGAAGCGGGCCACCCTAGAGCAATGAACAACCTCGGGCTGCTCCTCGACAGCCGAGACGAGACCACCGAAGCCGAAGACTGGTACCGCAAAGCTGCGGAGAGCAACGACAACGAGGCCATGACCAAGGGCGCAAAGAACCTTGCAAAACTCCTCCTCGGACGGAACGAGACCGCAGAGGCCGAGACCTGGTTTCGCACGAGTGCGGAAGCGGGGGACAACATCGCAATGTATTTTTTGAGCGCCCTGCTCCACCAACGCGGCGAGACCGCCGAAGCCGAGCACTGGTCCAGCAGGACGGTCTTGGACTCCGAAGGACGCCCTGTGCCGAACACAGCTCTCCCTTAACACCGAGCCGGACGTGACGTCGGCCCGTGTGTCCGCCACACGTTAGACAGGCAGATAGACAGGCAGCAAAAGACGAGGGCCGATGCTCGGAAGCATCGGCCCTGGTCATCGGGGTGGAGCTGAGGGGATTCGAACCCCTGACCCCTTGACTGCCAGTCAAGTGCGCTACCAGCTGCGCCACAGCCCCGTGTTCTGTTGTTCCGAGGTGTTCGGTTTGTTTCCGCCCCGCTCATCTCGTGTGCCAATACAGTACAACAGCCGTTCGGGGGTGATTCCAGGGGGGTCCCCGGAACGCGCCGAGTGCCTGACAACGGGCCTTGACCTGCGGAGACACGGTCGCGCTGTGCCTCTGACGGTACCCGTCCTCACGGAGACGGCCAGGCTCCGTGAGGACGGTCACTGCGATCATCCCGCTGCTGTCGTGCCCCTGGGTTTGGGCAGGCCTCGGGTGTTGGCGGCCTTGACGAACTCCGCTCTCGGGTCGTGGAGTTCGCCGAGGGCCACGACTTGGCGTCGGAACGGGAGTTCCAGCAGCCAGTCGCCGAGGATCCGGGCCTTGCGGGACGTCGTCGGCATCTTCATCAAGTGGTAGGCGCGGTGCAGCAGCCAGGCCGGGAGGCCCTTGAGCTTGACGCCGTAGACCTCCGCCGCGCCCCGGAACAGGCCGAGTCCGGCGACCGAGCCCGCGTGCTTGTGGCGGTACTCCTTCAGCGGCTCGCCGCGCAGCTGGGCGACGATGTTGTCCGCCAGCAGCTTCGCCTGGCGCACCGCGTGCTGGGCCGAGGGGCTCGTCAGCGCCTCCGGATCACTGCTGGTCAGGTCCTGGACCGCGGCGCAGTCCCCCGCCGAGAACACGTTGTCGGTGCCCTTGACCTGCAGCCTCGTCGTGCACTCCAGGCGGCCCTTGGAATCCCTGGGAAGGTCGCTGTCCTCCAGCATCGGGTGCGGTTTGACGCCGGCCGTCCAGACGATCGTGTCGGCGTCGAAGGTGTCGCCGTCACCCAGCTCCACATGTCCGTCCACAAGGGACTTCGCAGTGGTGTTGAGCTTGACCTCGATGCCCAGGCTCTCCAGCTGCTGCTTGGTGTACTCGCCCATGTGCGGGCTGACCTCGGGCATGATCCGGCCCATCGCCTCCACCAGCACCCAGCGCATGTCGTGCTCGGAGAGCTGCGGGTAACTGCGGATCGCGTAGCGGGCCATGCTCTGCAACTCGGCCAGCGCCTCGATGCCCGCGTAGCCACCGCCGATGAACAGGAACGTCAGCAGCCTGCGGCGCAAGTGCTCGTCCTCGGTGCTGGCCGCGATGTCCAACCTGGACAGAACGTGGTTGCGCAGGAAGATCGCTTCTCCGATCGTCTTGAAACCGACGCCCTCCTCCGCCAGGCCGGGGATCGGGAGCGCCCGCGAGATCGAACCCGGAACGGGAACGAGGATGTCGAAGTCGAGCGTCTCGGTCTGCCCATCGCCCAGCGTCGCGGTCAAGCACCCGTTGGCGTGGTCGATGCGGTGGACCTGCGCGGTCAGCACCTCGCACCGGCGCAACGCCTCCCGCAGCGGCACCACCACGTGGCGCGGTTCCAGTGAACCTGCGGCGGCTTCCGGCAAGAACGGCTGATAGGTCATGTGCGGCTGGGTGTCGATGACCGTCACCCTGGCCTCGCCGTCGTCCAGCTTCTTCTGAAGGCGGAGAGCGAGGGTGAGCCCCACGTGCCCTCCTCCGATGATCACCACGCGAGGTTCACGCATGCTGCGACTCCCCTCGTGCCCCGGAACGCGTGCGACGCGGGTCGACCGCTCGCTCCGGGTGTCGGCGCAAGTACTCCTGCTCCAGTTCGAACGTGCGCGCGGTGTGCTCGCGCAACGCATCGGGCGAACCGTGCAGGAACGTGTCGTTGCGCGTCTGGTGCAGGTTGCCGAGCTCCTGCAGCAGCACGTCCTCCGTCAGTTCATGCCCCGGAATACCGGTGATGTTCATGTCGTCCTCCCGCATCGGGCAGGGCCAACCGCAACGCCGGTGGCGCTGCTCCACGGGTACCCGCGACGAGGACGATCGACACCTCAGGCCGCCGCGCGCACCTGCTCCCCGCCGGATTCCGGCTGCGGGCGGGTCTCCGGAGCGCGCACCCACGCCAGCAGCCCGAGCGCCGCCGTAGCACCGGTGACCAGGAACGCTGCCTGGTAGGAGACGGTGTCGGCCAAGGCTCCGGCGATCAGCGGGCCCAGGATGGCGCCGAGGTCGGCGGCCTGCTGGAAGGTCGCCAGCACCGTCCCGCCCCGCCGGTTTCCGCCGATGAGGTCGGCGACCGCCGCGTTTTGCGCGGGGTTGAGCACGCCCGCGCCCATCCCCGCGATCAGCGACGCCGCCAGGAACATCGGGACCGACGTGGTGAAGCCCAGCGACGCCGTGGCCACGCCCGACACGGCCAGGCCGATCAGCACCATCGGTTTGCGGCCGTGCCGGTCGGCCATCCGCCCCGACAGCAGCAGGACACCGGCGTTGCCGACGGCGAACACCGACAGGGCGATGCCGGACATCGACTGCGGCGCCTTCAACGCCTCCACCACGAACAGCGGGACGAGCGCGATCCGGACGCCGAAGACCGCCCAGCCGTTGCCGAAGTTCGACAGCAGCGCGGCCACGTAGGAGCGGGTGCGCATCGCCTCGCCCAGCGGCATCGCCGGGGTCGCGTCATCGCCCAGCGGGGCGGCGAGGGTGGATTTGCGCAGCAGGAACCAGCCGAGGAAGGCCGCGACGAACAGCGCGATGCCGTAGGTGACGAACGGCAGCCGCAGCGAGTAGCCGACCATCACGCCACCCACGATCGGGCCCGAGACGTTGCCCAGCAGGAAGCTCGTCGCCCACACACCGGAGGCGCGTCCGCGCAGGTGCGGTGGGGACAGCCGGATCAGCAGGCCCACGCCGGCGACGGTGAACATCGTCGACCCGATGCCGCCGAGCGCGCGGAAGATCAGCAGCTGCCAGTAGGAGTCGGCGAACGCGCAGGCGGTGCTGCTGATGCCGACGATCGTGATGCCGATGACGTAGATCGTGCGCTCGCCCGCCGCGGAGACCAGGCGACCGCTCAGCGGTGCGAACAGCAGCCGCATCAGGGCGAATGCGCTGACGATGAACCCGGCCGCGGTCACGCCGACGTCGAAACTCGTGGCGAACGCCGGTAACGCGGGAGCGACGATGCCCATGCCGACGGCGACGATGAAACTGCCCGCGCCGAGGATCCAGATCTCACGGGGAAGTGCTGTGACGCCTGGGCTCTTGATGGTCTTCTCTGACGCTGAGCCGCTGGACACAGCTTCCTCCCCGGGATTTTCGACAGTGCGAGCCACGAACACCAACGCCGCCCGGCACCACCGAAATTCCCCCGGAGCGCTTTCGTGGCGCGGACCTCACCCGGCCGGCCGCAGTCCGCATCGTGGGACGCGGATCAGAGCAGGTCGTCGATCCTGCGCGCGTAGGCCGTGACGCCGTAGGCGACGTCGAAACCGACCGCCTCGGCGAAGCGCTGGGCGGTACCGCCCTCCTCGGCGTGGCCCGCCACCAACATCGCGCCCATCCGCCGCAGCTCCTCGGACGCCTCGGTGACCAGCTCGTGGCCGTAGCCCCGGCGACGGCGGCCCGGCCGCACGACGACCTGTTCGACGAGCCCGACCCCGCGTTCGACGAATCCCTGCACGAAACCCGCGATCCGGTCGACGCCCGGGTCGTCGACGACGAGCAGCACGCTGCGTCCTTCGTCCGCGCGATGCCCCAGGTGCCGGGCCAACCGCCGTTCGCCCTCCTCGGACAGACCGGTCTCGTCGGCGTAGAGCTCGACGATGCCCTCGATGTCGCGGTCCTCGGCGGGCCGCGTGAGACCGCGGCTGAACCCCCGGCTGCGGTGCAGCAGCACCACCTGCTCCTCGACCGCGCGCCAGGCCGCGTCATCGGCGATGCCCTCGATCTCCCCGACGGTCGTGGGCGAGGCGTACACGACGGCCTCGGAGCGGCCGGCCTCGGCGAACACCTGCTCCAGCTCCATCAGGGTGCCCGCCACCTGGGCACCGGTCCCCCACAGGGCGCACGCGTGGTTGGCCACCGGCAGCGGGTTGTCCTGGTTGAGCACCACCGACGCGACACCCACCCGGGTGCGCACGCCGTAGCGGACCACGGCCGAGGCCAGACGTGCGGTTTCGATCAGCCCGGCGAGGTCGCGGGCCTGCCTGGGGTCGAGGAGGGTTTCGTCGTCCGGATCGTGCAGCGGGTCCACTCCGCCATTGTCCCCTCGACGAGACCGCGAACGCGCCACCCTGCCGCATGTCGGTCCGGAGGGGCACGATTGTCGTGTGACGACGCCGGACCAGCTCGCCGAAGAGCTCCTGGACCTCGAACTGGATTCCGACCCGATCGGGGCCTCGCTCTACGGTCTGCCCGGCCGCGACCACCTGCTGCCGGGCATCTCGGCCGCGGCGGAGTTCGCCCAGCGCGAGCACGCCGAGGACATCCGGGTGCGGGCGATGGCCGTCGACACCACCCACGCCGACCTGGAGACGAGGCTGACCGTCGCGGTCGTGGTGCAGCACGCGCAGGCCACGGTCGACCGGCTCGACGCCCGCTCGCCCGAGTACACCGTGATCGGCAACCTGTTCGCGCCCGTCGCCGGTCTGCTGTTCCACCTCGGGCAGGTTCCGGTGAGCGGCGATCAGCAGGCCGAGGACTACCTGCGGCGCATCGCCCGCCTCCCCGATTTCACCGCCGCTGCCGCGCAACGCCACCGCGACGGGGTCCGCGCCGGGCGGGTGCCGGTGCGCCCGCTGCTGGACGACGCGATCGCGGATCTCGACGGTCATCTGTCCCGCCCCGAGCTGGATCCGCTGCTGACCCAGCAGCTCCCGCCCACCCACGCCGAGCAGCGGGAGCGCCTGATCCGCGATGTCGTGAACCCCGCGCTGGCCGAGTACCGCGAGGTGCTGGCGAGCGAGATCGCAGCGCACGCGCGCCCGGCCGACCGGCCCGGCCTGTGCTGGATGCGCGAGGGGCACGAGATCTACCAGCGGCTCATCCACGCCCACACCACCACCGAGCACACCCCTGGCGAGCTGCACGAGATCGGCAGCGCTCAGCTGGCGTCGCTGCGCGCGGAGATCTCCGAGCTCGGCGAACGGCTCTGGGGCGAGGGCGATCCGGAGGCGGTGCTGCGGCGGATGCAGACCGACCGGTCGCTGTGCTGGAACGACGGCGAGGAGATGCTGGCCGCCGCGCGCGACGCCGTCGAGCGGGCGACGGCAGCCGCGCCCGGCTGGTTCGGGCGACTGCCGCAGCAGCCGTGCGAGGTGCGCCCGGTTCCCGGAACTCCGTCGGAGAGCACGCCGATGGGCTTCTACATGTCCCCGGCGCTGGACGGTTCGCGTCCCGGCGTGTACTTCGCGAACACGCTGCGCGCCGAGCAGCGGCCCCGGTTCGCCTCCGAGGTGATCGCCTTCCACGAGGTCGTTCCCGGGCACCACCTGCAGATCAGCCTCGCCCAGGAGCTCACCGACCTGCCACTGCTGCGCAGGCTCACCGGGTTCAACGCCTACACCGAGGGCTGGGGGCTCTACACCGAGCGGCTGGCCGACGAGATGGGGTTGTACTCGGGGGATCTCGCGCGGCTGGGCATGGTGGTGCAGGACCTGCTGCGGGCGGCGCGGCTGGTGGTGGACACGGGTCTGCACGAGTTCGGCTGGAGCAGGCAGCGCGCCCTGGAGACGATGGCCTCCAGCACCACCTTGTCGGATCTGGAGGCGGCGTCCGAGGTCGACCGCTACATCGTCTACCCCGGCCAGGCCTTGTCGTACCTGGTGGGGCGGTTGGAGATCGAGCGGATCCGGGACGCCGCGCGCCGGCGGCTGGGCGCGGACTTCGACATCAGCCGGTTCCACGACACCGTCCTCGGGCACGGTGCGCTGCCGATCTCCACATTGGAGTTCCTGGTCGAGGATCAGCCGCCTGCTACATCCAGGTGACGCAACCTCAACACGCTCGAATTCGCCACGGAACGCATTAATCTCGATACCGAGCGTGTCCACTTCTGCGCGCGATCAGGCTTGGAGGAACTGGCCAGGAGGCACCGTGACCGGGAGTTTCCACCACCGCCAGGAGTTGCTCCGGCGCGAAGCGGAGGTGCAGCTGCGGGACCGGCCGCTGCCGTCGTGGCAGAAGCGGGTCCTGCACCGCTTCGCGGTCGAACGGGACAACGGCTGGTACCCGCTGCTCAACCAGTTCGCCCCGCACACCCCGCGGCAGCGCCCGGACCTGGTGCTGGTCGGCAGGATGGGTGTCCTGGTGGTGCTGCTGCGCGAGACCGAGCCGGATTGGGAGGATTCGCGCGCGGCGTTCGTGTGGACGGCCGAGCTGCTGGCCGGCGCGTCGATCGGGTCCGGGATGCTCAGCGAGTCGGTGCTGAGCACGGTCGTGGTGCACCCCGTCGAGCACACCGGCCGCAAGGGCCGCAGCACGGATCACCTGGCGATCACCGAGGACGAGCTGGACCGGCTGCTCAAGCGCGGCGAGCAGATCCTGACCCCGGACGAGGTGCTGGCGCTGGCCAAGCACCTGGACAGCCGGACCTTCGACCTGACGCCGATCATGTGGAACTCCCAGCGCATCCCCAACCAGCGCGGCACCGTTCCCCAGGTGTTGCAGGAGCAGGTCGCGGCATCGGCCCGGCACCCGTTCCGGGACTGGCGGTACTTCCTCGACGACGCTCAGCTGGGTGCCGTGCGGCGCAGCTTCTCCGGCCCTGCGCAGATCAGCGGTCCGGCCGGGACGGGCAAGACCACCCTCGCGCTGCACCGGCTGGCGTTCCTCGCGCGGCGCGGTCACGGCAAGCTCCTCTACACAGCGCCCCTGGCGCAGGTTCCGGAGCGGGCTGCCAGCCGGTTCGGACAGATGGCTCCGGAGCTGTCCGGGCAGATCGAGTTCGGCTCGCTGCACTCGTGGGCTCGCGACTTCCTGGCGGGGCGCGGACGTCCGGCGGAGGTCGATGAGCAGGAGGTCCGGCGGGCCTTCGACGCGGTGTGGTCGCGCGAAGAGGTGCTGCCCGGCATCCGGAACTCGCCGGAGTACTGGAAGGACGAGATCGACCGGGTCATCAAGGGTCGCGGCGTCTCGTCGTTCGACGCGTACCGCACCGCCTCCCGCAAGGGCCGAGGCGGTTCGCTGCCCACGGATTTCCGCTCCCACGCCTGGCGCTTCTACTGCGACTACGAGCGGGAGCTCTCCGAGCGCGACGTCTTCGACCACAGCGATGTGCTCAAGCGCGCTCTGGCCGAGCTGGAACGGCGACCGCTGCCCCGGCAGTACACCGCGGTGGTGGTCGACGAGGCGCAGGAGCTGACGCTGGTCGGGCTTCGGCTGGCGCACGCGATCAGCGGCGACGAACCGGACCAGCTGCTGCTGGTCGGGGACGGCCAGCAGCAGGCATCGACGGGTGGATGGCGGTTGTCGGAGGCCGGCATCTCGCTGCACGGCCGGGGCGAGGTCCTGCGGCACGACTACCGCAACCGCGGCACGGTCCTGGAGCGCGCTGGCCAGGTCGAGGCGGTCAACCGGTACGACGACGGCCCGTCGCTGCCGTTGAGCGGTGCGCTCGCGGTGCGCAGCGGTGGCCGGGTCGTCGACTGGCACGGCCACGACCAGGAAAGAGCGCTGCTGGGCGCGCTTCTCACGCTCGACGACGAGTCGTCGGCGGCGATCATCACCGAGTCCGAGGCCGCGACGGAGCACTGGCTCGACGTGCTGCGCGGGGCGGGCGTCAAGGCGTTACCCCTGGCGAGCTGGGACGGTCGCGACACCTCAGACACCCTCGTCGGAACCGTCCTGCAGGCAAAGGGAACGGAGTTCCGCACGGTGTTCCTCCCCGCGGAACCGGTGGCCCCGGAGGACACCCGGGAGGACCGGGAGGCTCACGAGCGCCGGCGGCTCGTGGCCATGACCCGCGCCCAGGACCACCTCTGGCTCTCCCACCTGACACGCACCAGGTGACGCTCCCACGCGTCGCGGGGCCGCGCGTCACCCCGGCGAGGTCCCAGTTTTAGTCCTAACTGAGCCGACATTTCGGACATGATCATGGCTCGGTTTGGACTAAAACTGGGAGATGCCCGCGTCGGGCGTGCCTGGCGCGGACGAGGTGGCGGTGCCGCTCGTCAGGGCGCCTGGCGGAACTCGGGTTGGTCGAGGAGGCGGAGCCAGCTGCCGTCGGGCTGCCTGCGGGCCACCTGGGCCCGGGCGCCCGTCCCGTCCGACGGCGGGGTCGCGGTGAGGGCGATGTCGCCGCTGATCAGCGTCGGCAACGGCGGTTCCGGTTCGAAGCGCGGGCGGTGGGCGAGGACCTCCGCCCAGAGCTCGCGGATGGCCTCGCGGCCCACCGTCGTCTTCCCGGGCGGGTAGGCCATGACGGCGTCCCGCTCGTAGAGCTCGGCGACACCCTCGGCGTCGCCTGCGTTGCTGCGCTCGACGAACAGCCTGGTCAGATCTTCGGGTTCGCGGGCCTTCTCACGCATCTGCGCTCTCCTCTCGGTCTGAGACCAGCCTGCGGTCGGCGTCGCTAGAAGTCCAACAGCTGGTTCTGCTGGTAGCTAGAATCTGCGGTCATGGACTTGCGGCAGCTCGAGTACTTCGTGGCCGTGGCGGAGGAGCGCAACTTCACCCGTGCCGCGCAGCGCGTGCACATCAGCCAGTCCGGGGTGAGCGCGCAGATCAGGCGGCTGGAGAAGGAGCTCGGCGCGGAGCTCTTCGACCGCTCGGCGCGTTCGGCGGAGCTGACCGTCGCGGGCGAGGCGGCGCTGGCGCACGCGCGCAACGCTCTGGCTGCCGCCGCGTCCGTCGGTCAGGCGGTCGGCGAGATCACCGGGCTGCTGCGCGGAAACCTGAGCATCGGGATGGTCATCGGCTGCACGGTGACGCCGCTGTTCGACGCGCTCGCCGGGTTCCACCGGGCGCACCCGGGGGTGACGCTGTCGTTGCGGGAGGACAACTCCGACCGGCTCCTCGACGACGTGCGCAGCGGAGCGCTCGACCTCGCGCTGATCGGCACCGGGACCGAGCCCGACGACCTCGAATTCCTCACCATCATCAGCGAACCGCTGGTCGCGGCCGTGCCCGCCGGTCACGAGCTCGCCGGTGGACCGGTGGCGCTGCACGACCTGGCGGCTCACCCCGTGGTCTGCATGCCACCCGGCACCGGGTTGCGCGCGGTGTTCGACCGGGTCTGCGCCGCGCGCGGCGTGGAACCGATGATCGCGTTGCAGGCCAGCGCGGCGGAGGCGATCGCGGACCTGGCGCTGCGCGGGCTCGGGGTGGCGATCCTCAGCGAGTCGATGGTCGCCGGGCATTCCGGCCTCACCGCGCTGCCCCTCGCCGACGCGATCGACCCGGCGCTGCTGGTGCTCGCCTGGCGGCCGGGCACGAACGCGGCGGCTCGCGAACTGATCGCCTACTGCCGCACGGCTTTCCGGATCTCCGCCGACCAGTCCTCCAGCACCGCACCGACCACGCGGTGAGCCTGTCCGACGTCGGGGAACCGGGTGCGCAGGTGAATGCCGTGCTCCGTGCGGGACAGCCACAGCTGCACGTCATCGGCCGGACTCGTGCCCGAAACGTGTTGAGCCGACCCGTTTCCCGGAAGCCGTCGGTAGTCGACGTAGGAGACCATGAACACGTCGCGCCTGGCGGATTCCAGCGGTCTCGGCAGCGCCGCCAGCACCTGGTCCAGCGGCAGTCCCGCCCGCTCGCGGGCGTCACCGAGGTGCCCGCCCATGCGGGCGAGTTCGGGGTCGGCCCAGACGGGAACGGTCGTGGTGAACCACCCGACGGCGGCGGCGTCCTCGGGCTGGCGGGTCTGCACGGGCGCCAGCACCGGCAGCGTTCCGGAACCCAGCGCCGAGGCCAGCGTGGACAGCAGCGCTCCGTAGGTCGAGGTACCGGCCCGCTCGGCGGTCTCGCTCAACTCCGCCGCGGTGCGGGCGTCGGCGAGGCAGCGGCGATCGGTGGCCTGAGCGGCGGTCTCGCCCGCGGGGAGCCCGACGTCCAGCGGGAACACCGGAAGCCGGTAGTCGATGGCGTCGAGGAACCCGCGCCAGCTCACCATCGCCGGGTCCTGCTCCACCGGTTCGCCGGACCACTCCGCGACCCTGGCGACGAAGCTGGTCGCGATCGGCAGCTCCTGCCCAGCGTAGAGCGCGTGGAGGTCCCGCGCCACCAGGGCGATCGAGTAGGCGTCGACGTGGGCGTGGTCGAATCCGCACACCACCGTCGAACGGCCCGGCCGGGACACCGCCGCCAGCGCGAACGCCGGGTACGGGAACGGCGTGCACTCGCGGTCCAGCAGCGACCGCAACAGAGCCGCCGCGCTGCCTCCACCGAGCGGCTTCTCCCGGAAGACCAGCCGCGCCGGGTCGTGCCGGACCGCGCCTGTCCCGCACGGCAGGAACTCGCACTGCAACGCGGTGTGCCGCCCCAGCAAGGAGCGGAACGCCGAGAGCAGCGCATCGGCGTCGATCGGTCCGTCGACCTCGAAGCACGCCGCCAGCCACACCGTCCGCTCCCCCGCTGCCGCGCCCGCGAGGTGGTTGCGCTGGTTGACCGACAGGCCCACGGGCTCGGGCGTCGCGCCGGTGTCCTGGACGGCGGTCCAGGCCGTCACCTCACCGGGCTCGACCTCCCAGAGGTCGGCAGAAGTGACCTGCACGCCTAGCTCGCAGCGTCCTGGAGGACCTTCCGCAGGTTGCGGTGGTAGTCGTCGACGGTGTCGCGGGCCTTCTCGGTGTCGGGCACCTGGGCCAGCAGGTAGAGCCGGTCGGCGTCGCGGTTGATCCAGGTCGAGGCGTTGGACGTGCGCCCGGTGCCGGTGAAGTGCACGCCCCGCGCGTCCGCGGCGCGACCTGCGCCCGGGAACCACCGCAGGTCCAAGTAGGACAGCAGTTGCGGGCTGCCGAGGTCGGCCGGGGTGCACGTCCCGCTGCGCAGGAGGGTGTCGACGACCAGGCCGATCGGGGCCGCCGAGAGCTCCTTGGCCCTGCGGAGCGCATGCTGAGCCCGCTCCGCGAGCTCACCGAATTCCGCGTCGCCGACGTCGAACTCGACCGGGGCGAACGTGCAGAACCACCCCTGCGAGCGCGAGTAGGGGCCGCGGTCGCGGGTGCTGAGCACCGTCATGCCGAAGTAGCGGTCCCGCCCGGCCAGCAACCGCTCGGTGGCCGCGACCGCGGCGAACACGCCACCGCTCATGCGCGCGCCCGCGGCCTTGCAGGCCTTGTCGAAGGCGGCGAGCTCCTCGCCTTCGAGACAGGTGAGGGTCCTGATGTGCACCGGCGCCTTCTCGCCGTCGGCGAGGCCGAGCGGCAGCGGGAAGCGCGGGAGCTGGTTCCCGTTCGCCGACACCATCCGCACCCACTCGCGGACCTCGTGGGATTCCGAGCTGAAAGCGGCTGCGGCTTCGCGCTGTTCGGTCACGTAGTCGCGGAAGTCGCCGCGCTCGCCCGGTCCGGGCAACGCACCGGAGTCGACTTCCGGCCCGCCCGGTTCGGCGAGTTCGGCGGCGTAGAGGTCGGCGAGCTCCGAACCGAGCAGGATCTGCGAGGCGCCGTCAGTGAACGCGTGGTCGCAGCCCCAGAACACGCCGAAGCCACCGGGGCGCTCGACGACGCCGAGCGCGAAACCGGGCCAGGCGTCGGGCGTGCACTCGTCGTCGAACCGGCTCGCCAGGTGCTCCTGCAGGGCGGCGTCCCAGTCCTCCTGCGGCACCGGGACCTCGTCGACCTCGAAGTCGACGGCCTCGGCGGGCACCAGGTGGCGGACCGGTTCGGGCTCGGACAGGTCGAACCAGGTGCGGAAGCCGCCGTGGGTTCGCACCAGGCGCTGCAGCGCGCGGGTCATCGCCGCGCGATCGAGGTCGCCGTCGACGTCGGTGGCCACGCCCGTCCAAGCGCGGTTGCGGCCGTGCGCCCGGAACGCGGCGAGGTGGTCGGCTTGCAGATCCGACGGCGGGCCGGGATCCACGGGTGCGGTCTCCGCCGCCTCGCGGGCAGCGGCGGTCGGCACCCAGCGCAGGACTCGGCCGGGCGGGGTGCGCCAGTCGGCCATGTCGGCGAGGATCACGCGCCCACCTCCAGCGCCTCGGGAGCGCCCAGCACGTCGGTGAACTTCTCCTCGAAACCGGCGATCAGCCCTTCGACGGCCTCCAGCGCGCTGTCCGTACGACCGCAGCGGGCCGAGACGCTGATGCCCTCGTCGGAGTGGATCACCCACAGGTAGGCCTCATCGCGGCTGGCCTCCGGGCTGCGCAGCGCCCGCGCACCCCAGTCCGGCCAGTGCTCGGCACCCGGCACCTTGCGCACGTCCACGTAGGACATGACGAAGCGCGGTTCGGCGTCCAGCTCCAGGATGTCGGCGACCCGGGCGAACGAGGTCTTCACGCAGCCGCGACCGGCGGAGACCCCGGCACGGGTGTGCGAGACGACTTCGCGGAAGTCGGTGGCACCGCGCAGATCGATGTCCACCGGGCACAACCCGACGTACCAGCCGACGGCTCCGGCGTGCCGCCGGTCGTGCCGGGTGTGCATGGGGAGCACGAACCGCAGCTGCTCCGAACCGGTCCGCTCGCGCATCGCGAGCGCGACGGCGGCGAAGACGCCGGACTGCGCGCCGGTGCCCAGGTTCGCGCACAACCGCTCCATGCTCTCGGCGTCTCCGGACGGGATCACCCATCGCGACAGCGAGTGCTGCGAAACCCCCTCAGGAGCCGGAGCCTGCGACGAAACGCCCTCCATGCCGGGGAATTCGCCGTCCTTCAGGAACTCGGCCCAGTGCCGCACGACCGGGTGCTCTGCGTCGACGACCTCCGACAGCGATCGGGCCGCCGCGCTGTGGTCGACGTGGCTGCCGACGTCCAGGGTGCCGAGCTCCTCGTCCGGGACGCCGTCGAGCGCGCGCTCGTAGAGCTCGACGATCTCGCCGAAGAAGAGCAGCTGCGAGTAGGCGTCCATGACGCTGTGGTCGGCGCCGAAGGCGAGCACGAAGCCCTCGGGCAGCGCGATCGTCGCGAACAGGCAGTGCGGCCAGCGGTCCGGCGTCACGCCCGCGAAGTGCTCGGAGATCGTGTCGTGGGCAACGGAGCCGCTCAGCTCGCCGTGCGAGCGCTCGGTGACGTCGATGGCGTCCGCGGCGATCAGGTGCCGGCGCCAGCCGCTCTCGCCCGGGCTCACGGTGGTGCGGAGCGCTTCGTGCCGGGCGATCCAGGCGCGCAGGGCCCGGCGCAGCACCTCGGCGTCGTAGCGCATGGGGACGCGCAGCACCGAGCCGATCCAGGAGCCCGGCAGGGCCGAAGCCAGGTGCGCCTCGTGGTCGTGGGTGAGCTTGCGGTCGTCGTCGGACCAGGAATCGGGTTCGCACACCGGCGCCCACGTGCTGACCGCGCCGTCCGGCAGCGGGTAGTCGGCTAATTCGGTGTATTCCACTTCGCGAATCTCCCGGAATTTCGTGGTGGGGAAAGGCAATCGGCGTTGACCGCAGAGCAAGCAGGGTATCGCTCGCGCACACGCCCAATCGAGTGTGTCGATGGTCACCACACAGGCCGCTTCAAGCCTCCGGCGGGCATTGGCCACAATCGGTACCACCTCGAAGCCCGATGTTTCAAGCTGGTAAAACGCTGGGCCAACGGTCCATTTCCGCAACTGGAGGCATCATTTCCGGCACTGCACGACTCGAATTCGCCGATGACCTGTTCATGCGGCGTCATCGCGGTCTCGGAACACCCGCGATAAACCAGTTCGGCTGGCGATTCGACACGACGCCTGATGTGTCCAGCGTGCGAAAATTTCATGAAGGAATAGCCGCCGGAGCGCTTTCTCGCAGGGTGGAACGCGCGTGGTTTCCCACTGCGCGGGACAGGTGGTCGCGCTCGGCGGACGCCGCGCCGCTGCACGTCGAACCGGAACCGATCACCGATGTGCTCGGCTGGCTCGACGGCCGGGTGTCGGCGGACTTCGACCCGGCGACCGGACGCGCGTGGCAGCTGTCGTTCGCCCGCACCACCGACGGCGGCGCAGTGCTGTCCCTGGTCGCGGCGCACGCGATCGCCGACGGGGCGGCCCTGATCGATGCCGTGGTCCGCGCCGACGCCGGCGACCCCGTGCCGGTCCCGGAGCGCGCCCCGCTGCTGTCCGCGGTGGTCGACGAGATCGGCGACGGGCTCGACCAGATCAGGTCCGTGGCGCGCTGGGCGATCACCCGCGAGCGCGGCAAGGGCGGAGCCGCCTCCGCGAAGGTGAAGCCCGAGGCACCCCGGGACTGGCGCACCCCGCACGTGGTCGTGGAGTGCGACAGCGCCGCGCTCGCCGAAAAGGCCGCGGCGCACGGTGGTTCGGTCAACTCGCTGTTCGTGGCGGCGCTGGCCCGGATCGCGGCCGCCGCCGGGTGCGCGGACGAGGTGGTGCCCGCTGCGCTGCCGGTCAGCGGCAGGGAACCCGGTGATGTGCGGGCGAATTCGACGCGCATCGCGGTGGCGGCGCTGGACCGGGCCGTGCTCGACGCGCGGGACCTGTCCGCAGTGAAGGCGGCGTGCAAGAGCGCCTACCAGCGACTCGCGGCGAACTCCTCGGCGGCGCAGCCGCTCGCGCTGGTGCAGATGCTGCCGGACGCGGTGGTGCGGCGACTCCCGCCGCCGCCCGCGGCGACCGTGCTGGCCTCCAACCTCGGTGAGATCCCGCGCGAGCTGTGCGGTGTTCCGGTGCGCAGCACCTCCGCCACCGCCCACTACCCCGGCGCCGGCCCGGCCGAGATCGCCACCATCGGCGACGGCGTCACCGGGTGGCTCAGCGACAGCGGCGCCCGCACCACGTTCTCAGTGTGCGGACTCGCGCCGGGGCGGATCGACGGCGTCGCGGCCTTGCGCGAGCTGGTGCTCTCGGAGCTGTCCGGGTGGGGGGTGGAGGTGCAGGAGTGGTGAACCGGCTGACCTCCGACGACGACCTGTTCCTGCGCGCCGAGCGCGTGCTGGGCATCCCCGTCACCAACCAGAGCGTCTGGCACTTCGACCGCGAGATCCCGGCTTCCGAGCTCGACGAGCTCGCGCACCGGCTGAGCAGGGGACGCCTCGGCAGACTCGTGGTGCGCGGTGCCGTTCCGGGCGCGCGGCCGCGCTGGGTGCGCTCGGCGTCGGTCGAACCGGTCGCGGTGCACCCGGTCGCGCTCGCGCCGGACGAGGTGCTGAGCTGGGCCGACGACGAGGCCGCGAAGCGGTTGGATCCCGTGCGCGGCCCCGGCTGGCGGCTGGCCTGCGCCCCCACCCGCGCAGGCGGATCCGTGCTCTCCCTGACGGTCTCGCACGTCGTCGGCGACGGCGGTGCCCACGTGCGCGCGGTGACCGAGGCGGTGCGCGGCGTGGAAGCCGGGCGTCCGCCTTCCACCCGGACCGGGCTGCGGCACGAGCTCGGCGACGCGGCCGGCCAGCTGGTTCGAGCCGGACTCGGGGTTCTCCGCGCGCTGCGCGCTCCGAAGAGCGTTGCGCTGCCGCCGGGAACCCAGGTGTCGCAGGCCGGTCCGCGCGAAGGCGACGACACGCCCGCACGCCCGCCGCAGGTGGTCTTCGACTGCGACGCCGAGGCCTGGGACGAGGCCGCCGCTGTCCGAGGCGGTTCGGCGAACGCCCTGTTCATCGCGATCCTCACCGAGGTCCTGCTGTCGTCCGGGCGAGTGGGCCCGGACGCGCCGGTCAAGGTCTCGTTGCCGGTGAGCCTCCGAGGGCAGGACGACGACCGCTCCAACGCCACCACCGGCGTCTCGATCGCCGTCACCCCTACCGGAGGCCGGGTCGACGACCTCGCCCCGATCCGCGCCTCGAGCAAGCGGGCCTTCGCCGCCGCCGGAGCCCCGACCCCGGCCAAGCTCCTGGAACCGCTGGTCCAGCTCCTGCCGGACGCGCTGGGGGCCAGAACCGCGGAGAAATTCCCGGTTCCGCTCTGCCTGTGCTCCAACCTCGGCGAGATGCCGCAGGACTTCGCCGCTCCGACGGGCTTCCCGGCCACCTCGATCGTGATGCGCTCGATCACCGGTGGCACCAGTCCAGCGCTGCTGCGCTCGCGCGGTGGTGGTCTCACGGCGTGGCTCACCCGCACGGGCGGAACGCTCAACCTGACGGTGCTGGCCCTCGACCCCGACCACTTCCCGGACACGGCCGCCCTGCACGCCCACACCGCGAAAGCCCTCGCGAACCGGTCCGTCCCCGCCACGCCCTGGCACCGGGAGCGGCCCTGAGCTCGCCCGCTCAGGAAGTCGGGGTCGCGGCCCCGTTCGCCTTCACGCCGCTGCTGAAGACGAAGTGCAGGTACCAGCACCGCATCCGCGGATCGAGGAACAGCTCGGCGAACCGGTCGAGGTCGCTCTGAGCGCATCCCCGCTCGGCGAGCGCGGGCGACAGCTGCAGGAGGAGGTTCCGGACGTACCTGCCCACCGTCGCACCACCGACCGCGGGTTCTCCGAACAGTTCGCTGCGCACCTCCTGGAGCCCGGCCGCAGCCAGGTGCCCGTCCATCTCCAGGCCCCAGTCCAGGGCCATCCCGTTGGGCCCGGTGAACGCTTCCCTCGCCATGCCCAGCACTCGCTGGAAGACCTCGGCGTCACCCGGCTCCGGGACCGCCAGCAGGCGCGGCGGATCGTGCAGGCACACCTCGCCGAGCGCCAGCATCCCGCCGGGTGCCAGCGCTGCGGCCAGCTCACCGAGGATCTGCTCCCGCCGCTGGAGGTGCATCAGCACGGTGCGGGCGTGGATGAGGTCGAACGGGCCACCCGGCGGGACGCCCTCGTTGATGTCGTGCCGCAGGACCGCCACATCGCGCAGGTCGGTGAGCTGCTCGGTGTCGAGGTCCACGGCGACCACGGAGGCTCCCCGCCCGGCCAGCCAGCGCGCGACCGAACCGCTGCCCGCGCCGATCTCCAGGCAGCGGGCGCCGGGCCGCACGGCGGGCTCGATGAGCTGCCTGGTCCGCTCGTCGAGCATCTCCTGCAGCAGTTCCGTCTGCTCCCGCCCCAGGTCGGTGGCGGTGCGGAAGTGGTACTCGCGTGTCATCGGGCCAGACTGAGCAGCCGGTCTTTCGCCGCGCTTGCAGCTGTTCAGCAGTCCTCGGGCATCGCTCCGGTGGCCAGGGCCTTGAGCCGGTCGGCGTCATCGAGGTAGCGGCTCTCCCCCGACAGGTAGCCGTGCAGCATCTGGAACAGGGTGGTGACCAGGTCGCTCATCCCCGAACTGGCGGCGGCCTCGGCCGCGCACATGAGGTTGGGGCGTTCGGTCTCCAGCCACTTCACCGCCGACTCCTGGTTCGACAGGTTCGGCATCACCACCGGAGCAGGCAGCCCTCCCGCGTCCGGGTCGCGGCCGGGCTGCAGGATGCGCATCGCCTGGTCGGCGGTGTGCAGGTAGAAGCCGAGCAACCGGGCCACGATCGCCGGCTTGTCCTGCTCCAGCACGGCGAGCTCGGCCGCGTAGTCGCCGAGCAGCGCGTGCATCTCGTACCGGCCGTAGCTGACCTCGGTGAGCAGGTGGGCGCGGACCAGCACGTCGAGCAGCCGCCGGGTCGTCTGCACGTCCTCGGCGCCCAGCAAGGCGGTGAGCGCGAAGACGCCGATGCGGTGACCGGCGTGCCTGCAGGTGAAGCCGTAGAGGCGGAAGAGGCGGGCCGCGTCCTCGGGCAGGTTGCGGTAGGACCAGGAGAACACCGCGCGCACGGAGGTGTGCTCGTCCCCGGTGTCCAGCGCGTCCAGGCCGCGCTGCTCGTCGGTGAGGGCTTCCAGCAGCTCGCCCACGTCGCGGCTCGTGCTCTGGTGGATGCGCTCGGCCGCGACCCGCAGGGCCAGCGGCAACCGGGCGCACCGCTCGATCAGCGGCCGGGCCGCCTCGGCGCTCATCACCTGCTCCCCCAGCCGATCGGTGAGCAACGCGTGCGCCTCGTCGGCGTGCATCCGGTCCAGCACCAGCCGGTAGGCGCCGTCGCGGGCGCTGAGGCCGGACAGCGAGTCGCGGCTGGTGACCACCACGAAGCTCGTGGGCGTGCCGGGAAGCAGCGGCCGGACCTGCCCCGGATCAGCGGCGTTGTCCAGCACGATCAGCATCCGGCGCTGGTCGACCACGGTGCGGAAGCGAGCGGCGCGCTCGGTGGCGTCGGCCGGGATCGCGTCGCCGGGAATGCCGAGGGAGCGCAGGAAACCGGCCAGCACCTCGGTGGTGCTCAGCGGTTGGTCCGGGCCGTAGCCGCGCAGGTCGACGTAGAGCTGGCCGTCCGGGAAGCGTTCGCGCGCCGCGTGGGCCCAGTGCGTCACCAGAGCGGACTTGCCCACGCCCGCGGTGCCCGCGATCACGGCGATGGGCACCTCGGGCTTCTCGCCGAGCCGGTCGAGCTCGGCCAGAGCCGCGTCGCGGCCCACGAAACCCGGGACGTCGTGCGGAAGTTGCGCCGGTCGCGTCGGCGGGCGGGCGGTCGGCGGCTCGAACTCGATGTGCTCCCCGGCGAGGATGCGCTGCTCCAGCTCCCGCAGCGCCTGGCCCGGTTCCAGACCCAGCTCCTCGACGACGGTGCGGCGGGCGCGGCGGTACACCGCGAGCGCGTCCGCCTGCCTGCCCGAGCGGTACAGGGCCGTCATGAGCAGTGCGTGGAGGCGTTCCCGCAGCGGGTTCTCGCGCACCAGCTCGGTGAGCTCGGCGATGATGAAAGCGTGCCTGCCGCAGTCGAGTTCAGCCGCGTGCAGCTGTTCCAGCGCGACCAGGCGGCGTTCTTCGATGCGCTGCGTCTCGCCGGCGAGCTCGGTGAGGTCGAGGTCGTGGTACGGGCAGCCGCGCCACAACCGCAGCGCTTGGCGCAGCATGTCGACCCGGCGCTGCGGGTCGAAGTTGCGCTCGGCGAGGTTCAGGAGGGTTTCGAAGCGCTCGACGTCGAGCTCGTCCGGTTCGACCTGCAGCCAGTAGCCGCCCGCGTCGGAGACCAGGCGTTCGGGTTCACCGAGGGTCTTTCGCAACCGGTGAACCAGCAGGTGCAGCTTGCTGCCGCCGCGACGTTCCGGCTCGCCTCCCCACAGCGCCACCGAGAGCCACTCCGCCGAGACCGGCGTGTTGGCGTGCGCGAGGAGCAACGCGAGCAGGCGTTGCCGCAACAGGCCTGGAACCGGTACGTCCACGGTGCCGTGCCGCACCCGAACCGGCCCCAGCACGTCGAACCGCACCGGATTCCACCCCCATTAACAAGGTCAAACGGATAGAGACCGAGTTTCCTAGGGTTCGGGGTTTGCGCGCAAGAAATTCGAGCGGCATTTCTCGGGAATCGACCCGATAATCCCGCCGGAGTATTCCAAAAGCGTGAATTCCACGCTAGTCGAGTGCGCGCTGCGGCAGCCCCGCCAACCGCGACAGGGCCGCGAAGCCCTCGTCGGTACCGGGCCAGTGCCGCTGCACGGCCTCGGTGCCCGCCCTGCGGACCACCGAGCGCAGCACCGCGACGACCACGATCGCGTCGTCCGCGTACCCGAGGACCGGGACGAAGTCGGGGACCAGGTCGAACGGCAGCGCGAGGTAGGCCAGCAGACCGCCGAGCCGAATGCGCACGCCGCGCGGCATCCCGGGGTCGGCGGCGAGCCTGCGCAGCAGGCGCAGCGTGTCCGGCAGCAGCCGCAGGGCCTCGCTGAGCATCCCCTTGCGCGGGCACATCACCAGCAGGACCACCACGAGCGCCAGCCAGACCACCAGCAGACCCGCGGCAACGCCCAGGAGAGTGCTCACGATCGTCATGACACGAGTGTAACGGCGGTTAGACTCCGCAGGTAGTGCTCGTGAGCGACACCATCCTTCAGCGTGCCGCTCAGGTGTTCGCCTCAGCTGCGTAGACGCGCTCGGCGAAGGCGTCGAGCGCGCGGGCGCAGTTCTCCACGCCGGCGACGGTCTCCTCGCCCAGCGGGGCGCCGAGGGTGTCGCGGGCGCGGATCTTGTCCAGCCAGCGGCGGAGCTTGGCGAGGTCCTCCTCGTTCTCCTCCAGCTCGGCGTAGGTGAACTTGCCCGCGCCGGTCTCCTTGTCGATCTCGGCCTGGAAGTCCGAGCACCGCGACAGGACCTCCTGGTACTCGGCGTCGCGAGCACCGTTGAACGCGGCGACGACCTCGTCCTGCCCCGCCAGCGCCTCGGCTCGCAGCAGCTGCCCGGTTCCGCCCATGCCCTCGATCTCCGCGCGCAGCTTGCGCAGGGCTCGCTCCGCCGCAGCGGACTCCGGGAGCACCGCCACCGAGTTCGCCAGGTACACCGCCCCGGCCGCCTTCAACCTGCGCCACACCGTCGCGCGCAGCCGCGTCGGCTCGCCAGGAACCCGGTACACCAGCATCAACCACGCACCACCAGTCACGCCCACAGTCTCCCGCACCGCCGCAACGCCCCACCGCCGGTTGCGTTCGCGCACCCGTTCGTTGCGGATGAGATCGCGCCCGTCGGGCAACGGGTTGCCACTCGAGGGCGGCGACGCGATGGTGTTTCGAACAGCGAGCGACACCAGCGCCCGCCCGACACTTCGAGGCGCCATGGAATCAATTCTGATCTTCGCCGCCGGAGCGGCATTGTTGATCTACAGCGCCGAGAAGCTCGTCGGCTACCTGGTCGGAATGGCTGCCGGGCTGCGAATTTCACTCTTCCTGCTCGCGATCATCTTCACCGGAATCGAGTTCGACGACATCTTCCTCGGCGTGGCGCTGAACATGGAGGATCTCGACGGCGTCGCGCTGGGGATCGTGTTCGGGACCGCGCTCTCGCTGCCCGGCGTCGTCCTCGCGCTCGCGGCGATCCTCACCCCGACGAAGGTGAACATCCCGCGCGACTACCTCCTTCTGTTCGCCGCCGCTCCCCTGGTCCTGGTGGGTTTCGTCGCGCTGGCGCCGATGAACGCGCTCACCGGCGTGGTGCTGCTGGCGCTGTTCGCGGGATTCCTCGGCTACGTCGTGGTTCGCGAATCCCGCGGCTCGCGCCCGGTGTTCCGCGACGCCGAGCTCTACGAGGCGTTCGCGACCGCCCGCGAGGGCAGCGGAACCGCGGTGGCCGAACTCCCGCCCCAGGGGCCGGAAACGCCGGAGAACCCGAGCTTCGCCGAGCGGATGCCCTTCGCCAAGATGCGCGACATGCCCGGCTGGGCCGGAGCCGCGTTCGCGCTCCTGGCGCTGGTCGGGCTGATCGCGGGTGCGTGGGCCACCGGCGTCGGCACCGAGGGGATCCTGGAGGAGTTCGGCCTCGAAGGAACGCTGTTCGGCGCCACCATCGCCACGCTCGTGCTGACCATCGAGGACATCTTCCTCACCGTCGAGCCCACCCGGCGCGGCGCGCCGGAGATCGGCGTCGGCAACGTCATCGGCAGCGTCGTGTTCTCGGTGACCGGCAAGCTCGGCATCATCCTGCTCGCCGGAGGTCTCGTGGTGGACTCCAGCGTGCTCAGCTGGCACCTGCCCGCGCTCGTGGTGCTCACGGCCCTGGCCGCCTACTTCCTGTCGACCGGTCAGCTGCGCCGCTGGCACGGTTACGTGCTGCTGGCGGGCTACGTCCTGTACTGGGCGGTGAGCTACGGGGTGCTGGGCATCGCGCCCATCGAGCTCGACTGACGGAAGTCGCTGTCCACCAAGCGAAGTGATCGGGAACGTCCTCTTCGAACAGAAGAACTGCTCGCCCGCCTGCAACCTGCGAGGCACCCCGGGCGTCTGCAGGATGGTGGACGTACCGACTCACTGGGGAGTGAACATGCGACGAGCACTGGGGATCGCAGGAGCGCTGGCGGCTGCGCTGACCGTCGGGGGCACCGGACTCGCGAGCGCGCAGGAAGCGCCCGTTCCGATCGGACCGGACTGCTACAAGACGTTGTGCCTGGGCCAGTCCGAGCAGGACGCGCTCGCGACCGGCCTGGTCGTCGACGAGACGCCGGGAGAACCGAACCAGGGCTGCAACGTCCTGGACTTCCGGCCCGAGGAGGGGCAGGGCAACCCGGGCAACGGGGTGTTCGTCCACCCCACCCACGGCGTGGTCGAGATCCAGGTCACCGACGCCATGCAGACGCCCGAAGGCGTCGGCTTCGGGCAGACCCTCGACCAGGTCAAGGCGACCTACCCGGACCTGTACCAGTACCCGCCGGCGGACTTCACCTACGCGCACGACATCCCGGACCGCCCGGGCCAGCGCTACATCTTCGCGTTCAAGGACGACGGGTACCTCGCCGACTTCGGACTGGAGAACACAGCGGGCATGGACGCCTGCTCACCCTGATCCTCCGCGCGGAGCAGCACTTCAGGACCATAGGAGTGGAGGCACCGCACGCTCGTGCGGCGCGTGGCCAACGGGCGGTTTTGGTCCGAACCGTCCATGATCAAAGCCCGATTCACCCGGTCAATTCAGACCAAAACCGCCCCGAGCGACCCCGCAACTCTGCGGCGGCGCACCCGGAGAGCCTTCGCGGTGGTCGAGGTCGTTCTCGTGAGCGCTCCCGCCTTCCTCGTCCCGGGAGCAGCCCAGTTTTAGTCCAAACTGAGCCGACATTTCGGGCACGAGAGGTCCTCGGTTTGGACTAAACCTGGGACCTGGTGACAACTTCACACGAACGGGGCCCGGGCGCAGTGGTCCGGGCCCCGTTCGAGGGGTTCGTCAGAGGGCTCGCCAGTCGAGGTAGTCGTCGGCGAGAGCGGTGATCGTGGCCAGCAGTCCGAGGCGGGCCGCGCGGAGGGCGGGGTCCTCGGCCATGACCATGACCTCGTCGAAGAACCGGTTCACCGGCGCCACCAGCGGCGCGGCGATCGAGAGGAACTCGGCGAGGCTCGCGGCCCCCGACAACCGGCCCGAGACCGCCGCGACCTCGGAGTGCAGATCGCGTTCGGCCTGATCGGTGAGCACGTCCGCGTCGTAGGAGGGGGCGGTGCCCTCCGGAACGATGCGGCGGGCGCGCTGGATCACCGCGACGAGCGCGGCGAAGTCCTCGTCGTCGATCCGCTTCTCCAGCTCGGCCAGGGTCGCGTCGGCGACGGCCGGAGCGTCGGCCAGCGGCAGGACTGCCTGCACGAGCCGGTGCTCGTGGTCGGCGTCGAGCAGCTGCTGCTCGTAGCGGCGGATGACGAAGTCGTGCGCCTCCGCCAGGGCCTCGTCGCTGAGCGTCGAGCCCTGCACGGCGACCTCGGCGCTGGCGGCCTCCAGCCCGGCGCGCAGCGTGACGGCACCCGCGGCCGGGGTGGCGCGCAGGATCGTCACCACCCCGCCGGCGGCACGGCGGAGACCGAACGGGTCGGAGCTGCCGGTCGGGTTGGCGCCGATCGCGAACAGGCTCGCGAGCAGGTCGAAGCGGTCGGCGAGCGCGAGCACCGCACCAGGCGTGCTCTCCGGGAGCGTGTCACCGGCTCCGCGCGGCTGCTCCATCTCGACCAGAGCCGTTGCCACGGCGGGAGTTTCACCCGAGCGCAACGCGTACTCGCGGGCCATGGTCCCGGCGAGTCCGGAGAGTTCCACGACCATCTGCGAGGCGAGGTCGAACTTGGCGAGCTCACCGGCGCGGGCGACCGTCTTCTGGTCCTCCCCGGACAGGCCGGTGGTGGCGCCGAGGGAGACCGCGACCCGGGCGATGCGGTCGGCGCGGTCGGCCATCGAGCCCAGCCGCTCCTCGAAGGTCAGCCTGTGCAGGCCCTCGCGCAGCTCCTCGGGCTTGCGCTTGAGGTCGGCGCGCCAGAAGAACGCGGCGTCCTCGTAGCGGGCCCGCAGCACCGACTCGTTGCCCTCGCGGACCAGGTCGGTGTCGCAGTCGCCGTTGGCCACGGCCACGAAGTGCGGCAGCAGCCCGCTCTCACCGCGCACCGGCAGGTACCGCTGGTGCTTGCGCATCACCGTGGTGAGGATCTGCTCGGGCAGCTCCAGGTAGCGCTCGTCGAAGCCGCCGAGGATGGCGTTGGGCTGCTCGACCAGGTTGGTGACCTCGTCGACGAGACCGGCCTCCCCCGCGAAGTCGACGGTGCCGCGGACTCCCGCGGCGAGCTCGGTGGCGGCGGCGACGATCGTGCGACGGCGATCGGCCGCGTCGGCGACGATGCCGTGCCGGGCCAGGAACGCCACGTATCCATCAGCGGAGGCCACCTGCACCTCCGGCTCGGCAGCGGTGCGGTGCACGCGCGTGGTGGTGCCGCTGCGCAGCGAGGACACCGCGACCGGCAACGGGGTGTCGCCGAGCAGCGCCAGCAACCAGCGGACCGGGCGGCTGAACGACAGCTTCGGGTCGCGCCAGCGCATGTTCTTGTCCGCGCGCAGTTCGCTCACCAGCTGGGCCAGCAGCTCGGCCAGCACGACCGGAGCCGTGCGCCCCTCGTCGGTGCGCACGACGACGACGTGCTCGGTGCCGTCGACCTCAACGCGGCTCAGCTCCTCCGGCGAGACGCCGTGCTTGCCCGCGAAGCCCTGGGCGGCCTTGGTGGGCGTCCCGTCCTCGCCGAAGGCGGCCGCGGCCTTCGGGCCGCGGACGGTGCGCTCGGCGTCCGGCTCGGCCGGGGCGACGTTCGCGACCTGCACGATGATCCGGCGCGGCGTGGCGTGGGCGTTGATCTCGCCGTGCGCCAGGCGGGTTCCGGAGAGCTTGGACTCCAGCGAGTCGCGCACCGAATCGGCCATCGTGGACACGTCCGCGTGCGGGAGTTCTTCGAGCCCGATCTCGAACAGCAGCGTCGCCGGTTCGCTCACGGTCGGGAAGTCGACGACGTCGTCCGCCGGCGCGGTGGCCTCGACGACGCCGAGCGGGTGGCCGAGCTCCTCGCGGCGCTCCGCCCACAGCTGCGCGACGCGGCGGGTGAGACCGCGCATCTGCCCGAACGCCTTGGCCCGCTCGGTGGTGCTGATGGCACCCCGCGCGTCGAGCACGTTGAACATGTGGCTGCACTTGAGCACGTGCACGTAGGCCGGTGAGGGCAGGCGCAGGTCCAGCAGCCGGCCCGCTTCGGCGGCGCTGGTGTCGAACATGCGGTGGGTGGCCTCGATGTCGGCGTCGTCGAGGTAGTAGCGGCTCATCTCGTACTCGGACTGGCCGAAGATCTCGCCGTAGGAGACGCCGTCGGAGTACTGGATGTCCTTGAAGTGCTCGACGCCCTGCAGCGCCATGATGATGCGCTCGATGCCGTAGGTGATCTCCACCGACACCGGGTCGAGCACCAGGCCACCGGCCTGCTGGAAGTAGGTGAACTGCGAGATCTCCAGCCCGTCCAGCCAGACCTCCCAGCCCAGACCCCAGGCGCCGAGCGCCGGGGAGGCCCAGTTGTCCTCCACGAAGCGGATGTCGTGGGCCTCGGTGTCGACGCCGAGCGCTTCCAGGCTGCCCAGGTAGAGCTCCTGTGGGTTGCCCGGGTCGGGCTTGAGGATGACCTGGAACTGGGTGTGGGTCTGCAACCGGTTCGGGTTCTCGCCGTAGCGGGCGTCGTCGGGCCGGACGCTGGGTTCGACGTACCCGACGTGCCACGGCTCCGGCCCCAGCACCCGCAGCATGGTCGCGGGGTTGGCGGTACCGGCTCCGACCTCGGTGTTGAACGGCTGCATGATCATGCAACCTCGTTCGGTCCAGTAGCGTTGCAGCGCCAGCAGCGCGTCCTGCATCGTCGGTGTGCTGCTCTCGGTCACCGGATTCCGAACCCTTCATCGCCCGTGGTGGTGTGGATACTCTGGGTTTTTCGAACACGCGCATTCTGCCACGCACTGTTTTCGCGGCTGTTCGCCATCATCCCCCGAGCGCTTCAAGCACCAGCCGGGCGGTGTCCGCGGCGCTCTGCTCCGCGACGTCGTCGGCGGCCGGACTGGTGCGAGCGCGGACCCGGTGATCGGCGTCGGCGGCAGCGCGGACCCAGCTCGTCACCTCCTCACCGCCCCAGCCGATCGCGTCGAGCCGTTCCCGCAGCACCACCAGCAGCGAGTTGAGGTTGCCCGCCCGGCCGCGGGCGCGCGGGCGCAGACCCTCGGCGAGCAGCGGCAACGCCGAGCCGGGGGCATGGTCGAGGAGGTGGTGGCGTCGAACATCACGAGTCCTCGCGCATCACCGCGAGCACGGCGTCCGAGAAGCTGCCGTCGCGGTTCTCCAGGTGATCCGGCAGCATCCGGACCGGCGTGAAGCCGATCCGCTCGGCCAGCCTCAGCGAGGTCCCGTTGGCCGCGTCGGCGATCCACTCCAGCGTCGTCAGCCCGGTCGTCCGCAACGCCCAGCTCGCCAGCGCGCGGCCTGCGACCTCGCCCACGCCGAGCCTGCGAGCCCAGGGGGCGACCCAGCAGCCGACCTCGGCGCGGTCGTCCTGCACCTCCACCAGCCCGAACGACCCCAGCACGTCGTCGCCGTGCGCGGTCACCGCGAACAGCGGCGCATCGACCGCGCTGGTCATGAAACCGTCCGCGTGCTCCTTCAGGTACGGCACGGGGATGGTGGTCCAGCGCTGGATCTCAGGGTCCTGGCAGGCCTGGAACACCTGCTCGGCGTCGGACGGCCGCCAGCGGCGGAGCCGGTAGCGGCCTGCGGGGATCTCGGCGGGGATGTTCATCGCAGCGGCTCCAGGATCGAGGAGGCGGTGGTGGGCACGAGCGTGGTCACCGCGCACTCGGCGCCGGCCCGCACCTCGATCTCGGCCTCCCAGAACTCCACCAAGACACCCCACCCCGCACACCCCGCTGAAGACCCCTCACCAAGTCCCAGTTTTAGTCCAAACTGAGCCGACATTTCGGGCACGCACCCTCCTCGGTTTGGACTAAAACTGGGATTCCACCCGAAGGTGTAAGCGTGATTGTCCACAGGGGACTGTTTTCTCCACAGATTCCGGAGTTGGCTTTTCGGCGTCGTTTTCGCTGTGCAACCTGGGAGGCATGGCTGCCTCGAACAAGGTGGCGCTCGGCGGGACTCGGGGGTTGTTCACCCGCGCCGAGGCGCTGCAGCAGGGTTTCACCGACGAGAAGTTGCGCAAGGGCCCCTTCCGGCGCGTCCTCCACGGCGTCTACAGGCTCGACTCCACGCCACTGACCCACGAGCTGCGCTGCCGAGCTGCCGCGATGGTGCTGCCACGGGACGCGGTGATCACCGGAAGATCCGCCGCGACGCTGCACGGGATCGACCTCGCTCGAGCACAAGACGCGGTCGAAGTCTTGGCGAGCGGCGTCAAACGGGTCCACGGCCTGCGAACCTGGAACACTCGCAGGCACCACTCGGAGCACATGCCCTGGGGCGGCGTGCAAGTCGCCACCCTGGTACGAGCGGCGTTCGATCTGCTCACCAAGAACCCGCTGACCCAGGGCGTCGCCTGCGTCGACGCCCTCCTCCACTCCGGGCGACTTTCCAAGCAAGCACTCGCCCGCTTCATGGCAGACCGCCACGACGACGGCATCGTGCGCGCCCGCCGCGGTTTCGAGCTGCTGGACGAGCGGGCGGAATCGCCGCCGGAGTCGGTGCTGCGGGTGCTGTTCCGACTCGAAGGTCTCCGCCCGGTGCCACAACTGGAGATACCAGGCGAGTTCGGTGAGACGCTGCGCGGCGACCTCGGATTTCCCGAGGCCAAGGTCGTCGTGGAATACGAGGGCCGGTGGCACGCCGATCGCGATCAGTTCCGAAGGGACGAGCGTCGGCGCGCATGGCTTCGGGCGAACGGGTGGGTGGTCGTCGTGATCACCGCCGAGAGGCTTGCGACCGCCCCGACGCACCTGGCCGCCGAGGTCGCCCAAGTAGTCCGACAGAGAACCGGCTGATGCCCTCGCAGCGGCGGGACCAGGGCGTTTCCCAGTTTTAGTCCAAACTGAGCCGACATTTCGGGCACGAAGCCTCCTCGGTTTGGACTAAAACTGGGAAATGCCGCGTCACTGCCCGGATGTCCGGCCTGGGTTGTGGGTTAGGGAAGGCTCACTTTAGTGTGATGGCGTGTCGCGCTACTCATCGCAGGCTTCGGTTGGTCTGTCCGCGCAGGAGATCGACGTCGCCTACGGGCGTGACGTCGTGGTTCACGCCGCGTCGGTAACGCTGCGCGCCGGAACGGTGACCGCTCTGATCGGCCCGAACGGCAGCGGGAAGTCGACGTTCCTGCGCGCGCTGTCACGGCTGCACCCGCCGGCCTCGGGCGAGGTCCGGTTCGCCGACGGCGCCGAACTGCGCGCCCTGTCCGCGAAGGACCTGGCACGAAGGATCACCCTGCTCTCGCAGCAGCGCACCGCTCCCGGCGGTCTCTCGGTGCGCGAGTTGGTGGAGTTCGGCCGCCACCCGCACCGCTCCCGCTGGGCGGGCAACGATCCCGACGGGCCCGCCGCGATCGAGCGGGCGATGGAGCTCACCGGCCTTGGCCCCATCGCCGAGCGCCCGGTGCAGGCGCTGTCCGGCGGTCAGGCCCAGCGGACCTGGCTCGCGGCGTGCCTCGCGCAGGACACCGGCCTGTTGCTGCTGGACGAACCCACGACCTTCCTCGACCTGCGCTACCAGGTCGAAATCCTCGACGTGGTGCGCGATCTCGCCGACCAGCACGGAGTCGGCGTCGGGGTCGTGCTGCACGACCTCGACCAGGCGGCGGCCGTCGCCGATCGGCTGCTGCTGCTCGAGAACGGCCGCGTGTCCGCGGAAGGCGCCGCGGACGACGTCCTGACCGTCGAGAACCTCACCCGCGCCTACGGAATCGAGGTGGAGGTCCACCGCGATCCGGCCGACGGACGCATCCACACCCGCGCGGTCGGCCGCTTCAACGCCGCCTCGCTCTAATCCCCCGGGGAGTCATCATGCGCACCAGACGTGCGTTCATCGCCACCGTCGTCACCCTCGCCGCGGCGTCGTCTGCCTGCGGCACGACCGAAGCGCCTGCCGGTCCAGCGCCGGAAGCGAGCGGCCCGCCGGTGAGCGTCGTGGACTCGCGCGGCAAGGAGGTCCGGCTCGAGCACCCGGCCGCGCGGGTCGCCGCGACCGAGTGGAACGCCGCCGAATACCTGGTCTCGCTGGGCGTCATGCCCGCCGCGGTCTCGGACGTGCGGGGTTACGGCGAGTACTCGAGCGCCGCCCCGCTGGACGCGTCGGTCGCCGACATCGGGACGCGCGGCGAACCGAGCATCGACGCGCTCGGTTCGCTCGACCTGGACCTCGTCGTGGTCACCGGCGACCTCCCGGAGGGCGCGCTCGAGCAGATCGAGGCGAAGGTGCCGGTCGTCGTCATCCCGGGAGGCAACGCCCAGGACCCGATCGGCTCGATGTTCAGCAACGTCGACCTGATCGCCCAGGCCACCGGGACCCAGGACGCGGCAGCGCGGTTGAAGTCCGAGTTCGACGCCAAGGTCCAGGCAGGCAGGGCGGCGGTCCGGCAGGCGGGCATGTCGGGCAGGCCGGTGGCCTTCGCCGATGCCTACGCCACCGCGGGCTCGGTCACCATCCGCCCCTACACGCGGGGTTCCCTCGTGGGCGCGGTGTTCGAGCGCATCGGCCTGCCGACGGCCTGGGAGATGGAGGGCGACCCCGCCTACGGGCTCGCCCAGACCGACGTCGAAGGCCTGACGAAGCTGGGCGACGTCCCGTTCTGGTACAACGCCACGTCCGGCGATCCGTTCGCCGAGAACCTCGCCGGGAACCCGATCTGGACGAACCTGCCGTTCGTGCAGAAGGGCGAGGTCCACCTCCTGCCCGGTGAGCTGTGGACGTTCGGCGGACCGAAGTCGATGGAGCGGTTCGTCGACGCGGCCATCGCCGCGGTCCAGGCGTGAAGATCAGGCTGCTGCTGGTCGTCGTCGCTCTCGGTGGGCTCATCGCCGCCGGTTCGCTGGTCCACCTGACGCAGGGAACGGCCGACGTCGACCTCCTGGCACCGGACGCGCACGCAGCGGTGATCCTCCAGTCCCGCTTGCCCCGGCTGCTCGCCGCGATGCTGGTGGGAGCGGCGCTGGGCGTGGCGGGCGCGGTGCTGCAGTCGGTGTCGCGCAACATCATGGCCGCTCCCGACACGTTGGCAGTGTCGGCGGGCGCGCACCTGGCGATCGTCGCCGTCGCTGCCTTCGGCGTGTCGGTCCCGCTGCTGGGCACGGCCGGTGTCGCGTTCGCGGGCGGGTTGTGCGCCGCCCTGGTCGTCCTGGGCCTCTCGGGCAGCGGCGGTGCCGGGATCGTGCGGCTGGTGCTGGCGGGAACGGCGCTCGCGCTGGCGATGAGCTCGGTGACGCAGATGTTGCTGCTGCTGTTCTCGGAGGAGACCGAGGGCTTGTTCGCATGGGGTGCGGGGTCGCTGAGCCAGAACGGCTTGGACGGCGTCCGCACGTTCGCGCCGGTGGTGCTCATCGCCCTGGTCTGGCTCCTGCTGCTCGCGCGCAAGCTCGACTTGATCCACCTCGGCGACGACCACGCGCGAACGCTCGGCGTCCACGTCGGACGGATCCGTCTCGGGGCGGTCGCGCTGGCCGTGCTGATGGCCGCCGCGGCCGTCACCCTCGCCGGTCCGATCGGATTCGTGGGCCTGGCCGCCCCGGCCCTGGTGCGGTTGGGCGCGAACCTCGTGCCCGGATTGCACCGGCACGCTGCGCTGATCCCGGTCTCGGCGGCGATGGGCGTGGTGCTGCTGCTCAGCGCGGATGTCCTGCTGCGCGCGGTGATCGGTGCCCGAGGCGCCTTGGAAGTGCCTGCGGGCGTGGTGACGACGCTGCTCGGCGTGGTGTTCCTGATCGTGCTCGCGCGCGGGATCCGGGTGTCCAGCACGGTGTCCGAGCCCCCGGCCGCAGGCGTGCGCGGGTCGGTGAGCGTGCTGCGGTTCCGGCTGGTGCTGGCGGGTCTGCTGGTCCTGGCCGCGCTGGTCGTGGTGGCGTCGGTGCTGCTCGGCGACCGAATGCTGCTGCTGGGCGACGTCACCCGTTGGACGACCGGGCAGGCGGGGCCGATCGTGTCGAACGTGATGGGCAACCGCTTCCCGCGCGTCCTGGCGGCCCTGCTGGCCGGTGCCGCACTCGCCCTGGCGGGCGCGGCGATCCAGGCGGTGACCCGAAACCCTCTGGCCGAGCCGGGAATCCTCGGAACGTCCGGCGGCGCCGGGATCGGGGCGATCGCGGTGATCACCTTCGCGCCCGGGCTCGGCTTCTGGGCGCAGGCGACCGCGGCCGGTCTCGGTGCGGCTCTGGCCGCGGCTGTCGTGTTCGCGGTGGCCGCGCGCGGCGGTTTCTCCAGCGAGCGCCTGGTGCTCATCGGCTTCGGCATGCAGGCGGGCACCCAGGCGGTGATCACGCTCCTGATCGCCCTGACCGATCCGTGGAACGAGACCAAGGCGCTGACCTGGCTGGGCGGCTCGACCTACGGGCGGCTGCCGGAGCACCTGGTTCCCGTCGCCCTGGCCATCGCCGTCGCGATCCCGCTGCTCATCGGGGCGCGGGCCGAGCTGGACCTGCTCTCGCTCGACGACGAGACACCCCGCGTCCTGGGCGTCGCGGTGTCCCGATCGCGGCTGGTGCTGCTGCTGTGCGCAGTGGTCCTGACCGGTGCGGCGGTCGCGGCGATCGGCGTCATCGCCTTCGTCGGCCTGGTCGCACCTCACGCGGCGCGGGCGCTCGTGGGGCGCAAGCACGCGCGGTCGCTCCCGATCGCGGCCTTGCTGGGCGCGATCCTCGTCTGCGCGGCGGATGCCTTGGGGCGCACCGCGATCGCGCCCGATCAGCTCCCGGCAGGGCTGATCACGGCGCTCATCGGCACGCCGTACTTCCTCTACCTGCTGCACCGCACGAGCAGCGCCTCCCCCGTCCCGGGAAGGGCGTGATCACTCCAGCCCGATGGTGGCGCCGGGGATGGTCAGCGTGCCGCCGGCGAGGTCGGTGTTGCGGACGATCGCGTCGGTGAAGGTCAGCTCGGGCAGCTGCAGGAATCCCAGGTCGAGGTCCGGCATCAGGAGCGAGTCGGCCGTGAGCGTGGTGCGGGCGATGGCCAGCGTCCCGGTGAGCTCCTGGGTGTAGAGCTCGATCGGGCCGTTGACCACCTTCGACACGCTTCCCTGGCGCGCGGCGGTGCGCAGGGTCATGCCGTTGCCCAGGGCCCCGCGTTGCACCAGGTCGGTGATCTCCAGGCGGTCGACGGTGAAGTGCAGCGTCCGCACCCCGTCGCGTTCCTCGATGCCGCGGTACCGGGACCCCACGAGCTTCAGCGCGCTGGCCGTCAGCGTCCACGACCGACCAGGGCCGGGCTGGACGTCGGACGACGAAGCCGGCGGCAGCGCAGCCGGTTTCGGCGCTGGGGCCGGCAGGGGTGCCGGGGCGGGCAGCGGGGCCGGAGCGGAGGTGGGAGCCGGAACCGGCGCGGCCGGCGCCGGTTCCGGAGCTGGAGTCGGCTCGGGCGCCGGGGTCGACGTCGGAGCCGGAGCGGGCTGCTCCGTCGTCGTCGGAGCAGCGTCGGGCGAGAGGCCGAGCAGGTCCGAGATCGGGCCGCCGCCGGATTCCTGGGCCTCCGCGGCGGGACCGATCATCCCCAGCACCAGCGTCGAACCGAGCACGCTCGCCACCAGGCGAAGCCTCGATGACCTCACGCACGCCCTCCGGCAAGACCGGTCGGAACCTCGACGGGTTCCGCTGCGGGCTCGGTTGCGGGCTCGGCAGCGGGCTTGCGCTGGCGCGCCTTGGGCGTCCATGCGATGCCCAGGGCCGCGCCCACCACTCCGAACAGGGTCCCGAGCAGGAACGACCCGAGGTTGGCGGTGACGATCGCGGCCACCGACAGCAGCAGCGTCACGATTCCTGCGGGCATCCGGAACTCCTGGCGGGTCCAGAACGACAGCCCGCAGCACACCAGCAGGACTCCGATGACCATCGCCGAGATCCCGGTCAGCGTGTTCAGCGAGACGACGATGTCGCCGAACTTCAGCGACGCGTAGGGCGGGAAGAGGATCAGCAGTCCGGACACCAGCGTGCAGAACCCGGCCCAGAACGGGCGAGTTCGCCGCCACTGGCGGAACTTCGTCAGGTTGGTGTTCTTCGCAGCCATGGGTTCACCTCCGGTCAGAAGCACTCGTCGCGGCCGGCGGAGGCCGAGATCTTGACCTGGTTGAGCTTGAGCGTGGACGCCGTGGTGGACCATGCGACCTGGCGCAGACCCGTGATCTGGGTGCTGTCGGCCTGGATGCCGAAGGTGCCCGGACTACCGGTCACACCGTTGGGGCCCTTGTCCATGCTTCCGGCGTCGCGGCCGATCTCGACGTTGTTGAGCGTCACATCGCCGGTGACCTCCTCGACGCCGATCACGAGGTTGTCGGCGTTCATCCCGCCGGGAGCGTCGATCTTCAAGGTGATGTCACCGATCGCAGGCAGTCCTGGCACGACGATGGATTGGCAGAAGTTGTCCAGCTTCGCCTTCTGGAAACCGTTGACCATCACCGGATGCGCCTGATCCGCGCTCTGATCGACCGAGCCGTACTGCACGACTCCTTGCGCGTCGAGCTTGTCGGCCGTGGCCTTGTAGCTCGTTCCGGCCACCGCGAACGAGGCCGCGATCGCGCCCTGGGACATGCCGGTGAACATCAGCCCGACCCCGAAGAGCCCGACCAGCAGCACCAGCCCGAACACGCGCCAGCGGGTCCGGCCGCCCGTTTTCTCGCCCACATCCGCTCCCATCACTCGGCGTGTCCGTAGCGTGATCCTCGCTACTCCGAACGGGGGTAAACGTAAGCCAAACAACACAGTTCGCGCTGTGACTGCGGTCACTAATCGTCAATAAATGATAGTTGATCTTTCATTTAGATCCCGCCCGCCCCACTCACCACAGCGAGCACGCCGGTCACCCCGGACGGGCAGCGTCGCGGTCGCAGGCGGGCCCGCCGTCAGCGCTCGCCAGGCGGGCCCGGCCGCTCAGCCGACCGTCTTGATCACCTGCGCGGGGACTCCCGCGACCAAAGTCCGTGCGGGAACGTCGCGGGTCACCACCGCACCGGCAGCGACCACGGCACCGGCCCCGATGGTCACGCCCTGCAGGATCGTGGCTGCCGCCCCGATCCAGACGTCGTCTTCGACGGTGATCGGGGCGAAGACGAGATGCTCGCGACGCTCGGCCAGGCGCAGAGGATGGCCCCCGGTGATCAGGTTGACCTTCGGGGCGATCATGACCCCGTCGCCGAGGCGGATCCCGCCCTTGTCCATGAAGGTGCATCCCTGGTTCACGAAGACGTTCTCCCCGAAGGTCGTGTGCAGCCCGCATTCCGTGAAGAACGGCGGGTAGATCGTCACCGAGTCCGGGAGAGGGCCACCGAACACAACGGACAGCAGTTCTGCGCGACCTTCGTGGTCGCTGAACGGCAGCACGTTCAGCCTGGACGTCGCATCGGTCACTTCAGCGATTCGCTCCGCGTGGCTGGCGAATTCGGCTGTCCGCACGAAAAGAACCTGGTCTGCGCGAGTGTTCATGCGGCGATATCACCACTCCGAGGAAAGCGCGATCAAACAACCACGAGACTCGTCAACCACAACCGTTCGTTGTGTCCCTAAGCTGGCGGTGTGGATGTCGAAGCGCTGCGGACGTTCGTGGCCATCGCCAAGCACGGCCAGTTCCAGGCAGCGGCGGACGAGCTCGAGATCAGTCAGCAAGCGGTCTCGAAGCGGATCGCGGTTCTGGAGCGATACCTCGAAGTCGTGCTCCTGGTGCGACATTCGCGAGGATCCCGGCTGAGCCCGGACGGGCAGGCTTTCCTGCCGCACGCCAAGGAGGTCCTGACCGCCGTCGAGCGGAGCGAGCGGGCCGTGCGCCCCGGCAGCCGCCCCCTGCGCGTCGACGTCCTCAACCGGCGGATCGCTCCGGCCCAGGCCGTGTACCGGTTCTACCGCTCGCATCCCGGGATGGACTTGGACGCGGTCGCGCTGGCCGACGAGAACGCCGCCGGAGCAGCCCGGGCCGTGCTCGAAGGCACCATCGACGCGTCCTTCCGAGCCCTGGCGGTGGACCAGATCCCGGATGGGATCACCGCGGAACGAATCCTGGACACTCCCCTGGAACTCCTGGTCGGGCCCGGGCATCCCCTGGCGGACGCCGCTCGGGCCAGGCCCGCGGACCTCGTCGGCCACCGGATCTGGATCCCCGGGATCAAGCCCGGAACCGCGTGGTCGGCGTTCTACCAGGCGGTGTCCGAGGCCTTCGGTCTGAGCATCGACGCGCTCGGCCCCCACTTCGGCGACGAGGCCCTGATGGACGCGCTGGCCGACTCACCCTCGCTGGCCACCCTCGTCGGCGGTGGAGATCGGTACCTGTGGCCCCAGATCCACGACCTACGACGCATTCCGCTGCACGAACCGACCCCGGTCTACCCCCACGTGCTGTTGTCGCGCGATGGAGATCGACACCCCGTGCTGACCGCGCTCCGCGACCACCTGCGCACCTCGATGGCGCGAACCCCTGACGACGCGTGGGCGCCGAGCCCGTTGGGGATGCCGGCGTGAGGTGGTGGAGAACGCGACTCTCCGCCTGGAACAGCGTCTTCGAGCAGAGCATCGCGAACGGCGGCTGACGAAGCGCAGTGCGCCGGTGGACGACGGCCGCGCGGGCTGCCGTCCACCTCTCCTGCGCGAGCGGATCACATGGACGGCGGCGACAGCGGTCCGGACCTCGGCGTGACCGACCGCTGGAACGGATCGCCCGTGACGCCGGCGTCCACCGCCACGGCGAGGATGTTGCGGAACTGGGCGTTGATGTCGCGGCGGCTCGCCTCGAACACCGGGTCCGTGATCTCGGTGGTGTTGCCGGGACCGAACTCCAGGATCGGCGTGTGCACGTGCCCGCCGGGGATCTCGGCGCCCACCGCGTCGCGCAGCAGCGTCGTCCGATAGGCGACCTCGTTGGACAAGTAGCTGCCGCCACCGCCCTGCCGCGCCTGCGAACCTGGTGTCGGACCGTCCGGCCGGGTCACCGGCTCGGTCTCGCCGCTCGGGATCTCGGTCACCTCGGTGTTGTCGAAGACCGGGAAGCGACCGGTGTCAGCGGCGACGATCTCGGCGTAGGGCTGGGTCGTGGGCACGAACTCCGGCTGGGGGTCGATCGTCGGCAGATCCGGCGGCACGGTGATCACACCGCCCTCGCGCACCTCGCGGTCGTTGTCGGCACCTTGGTGCCAGCGGCCGTTCCAGCGCTCGACGTCGAATCGCTCCGGCCTGCCCTGGCTGACCGTGGCGAACAGGTCGACCTGTTCCGGACCTGGCCGCACGTGCGGCAGGAAGGCCCGTTCGACGATGCCCTGCTCGAACGGCTCCCACAGCACGGGGAACATCACCGCCTCGACGCGGGCCGGGCCCGAAGGCGTGTCGAGCACGGTGCCGTCGAGCGCGAGGGCCACCGCGCCGGACGGGTTGCTGCGGCGGATGTCCTCGTCGAGCTGGAACGGGTCGAAACCGCTGACCAGCACTCGCTTGACACCTGGCTGCACCTCGACGCTGCTGTGGCCGCGCGATTCGCGCTCGAAGGAGGCCACCAGCTCCGCCCGCTCGGCCGGGCCGAGTTCGAAACCCGGCTGCCAGCGGGCCAGCGACCTGGTCATGTGCAGCCGCGCCCAGTAGAGGGGACGGTCGTCTTCCGCGGGGAGATCACCCACCGCAGGTTCGCGGCCCTGCGCGCGGTCGACGGCGGCCTCCCACAACCGCCCGCCCCCGGAACGCACGAACCGCTTCGCGTCCTCGAGCGTGTCGACGCCGCACAGCTCCTGCTCGAACTCCCCGGCGAGCCGGTCGAAACCGCTTCGCCGCAGGATCTCGACCGCGACGTCGTCGCCCAGCCGCCCCTGTTCGACGGTCGTCGGCGCGTCCGGATCGAAGCACGAACCGGCAGCACCGGCAGCGGCCGGAAACCCGCTGGCGAGCAGGGTGAAGACCGCAGCGGCGCAAACGCCGCGCACACCGACGCGCAAGTCGAACCTCCAGGAACGGCGGAACCGGGAAAACTCTATGCCGCGTCGGGCACGCGCGGAGTGCTCCGCAGTGGCGAGTTCACGACACAAGGGCGGTCAGACGCACCTGCCACTAAGTGGCTCTTCCGCGGTGCAGGGAGTTTGCGGACCCGGAGGCGCAACGCAGAACACGAACACCAGCGAACTGCTGGTCGGTGACCAGGCCGGGAACGGCCCCCAAGACGAGGAGCCATCGGTCGCGCGACCACCGCACCGTGGGGGCCTGCGGGGGCTCGGCCCCCGCAACAAATACGACGAGGCGAGCCGGTTCGCGCATTCCGCGAACACAGCTCGCCCCGAGGTCAGTGGAGGTTGCGGGAGCCTACTCGAACACCGAACCGCTGGTCAGCGAGCAGGCCGGGAACCGCTCTCAAGGTGAGGAGCCATCGTCGAGCGGCCACCGCACCGTAGGGGGCTTGGGGGAGTCGCTCCCCCAAAATCATGACGGAGCGATAAAAGCGAAAACGCCCTGCGTTGAGCAGGGCGTTTTCAATCGCGTAGTGGAGGTGCCGGGAATCGAACCCGGGTCCTCCGTCGCTTCACCAAGGCTTCTCCGTGCGCAGTCCGCTATGCCTCTACTCGGCTCCACCGGTCTCGCGAACTAGCCGATGTGACGAGCCCAGTCGCTGTTTGATGTCCCACGAGGTCCCGCGACCGAACCTCGTGGTCGAGCCTCCTAGCTGATGCCGGATTCCGGGACGGAGGCGTTCCCGGTCCGACAGAGTCGCTCCTCGCTCAGGCAGCGAGGGCGAACTCGCGCTGACTCTTGTCGGCGCTTATTTGTTTGCGGCGACGCTCACGGTGGTCTCCCGCCTGCACCGGCACGCTTCCCAAGGATCAACGTACGGAGTCGAAACCGTTCACCCCCATGTCTGTACTCCACTGCTACCGGCTTTCGAACCGGTGTCCAACAGGATAACGCGTCGGGTCCCGGCGATCATTCCCATATCCCTCAAACGCTCAAGCCCAGCAGCGCAGCCGGTGTGTCGTGCAGCACCGCGCGCAGGAAATCCGGGCCGAGGCGCTGGTCGCGGTGGGCCCAGTCCGCGATGACCGCGAGCTGGTCCGCGTACGGGTAGGGGATGTTCGGGTAGTCCGTGCCCAGCACGATGCGGTCCGAGTGGGCCGCGACCCGGGCGGACCAGTCCTTGGGCAGCGGGGCGAACTTCTCGCTGAACGCCACGCCGACCATGGTCGTGTCCAAGTGGACCCGCTGGTAGCGCTCCACGAGGGCCAGCGCGGCGAGGTAGTCGGGCATTCCCGCGTGCGCCAGCACAGCCGTCAGGCCGGGATGCCTGCGCAGCACGCCTTCGAACACGTCCAGGCCCGTGTAGGAGCCGGGGATCGGACCGTGCCCGCAGTGCACGACGACGGGCACGCCCGTCTCGCTGAGCAGGCCCCACGCCTGGTCCAGCAGCGGGTCGCGCGGATCGAACCCGCCCACCTGGACGTGCATCTTCACGCAGCGAGCGCCCCGGTCCAGCGCGCGGGCGAGGTAATCGCCGACACCGGGTTCCGGGTAGATCGTGGCGGTGGGAACCGCGTCCGGCGTGCGCTCGGCGAAATCGCGGACCCAGTCGTTGAGCCACTCGGCCATCGCAGGCTTGTGCGCGTAGACCAGCGGGGCGTACGCGCGCAGCCCGAACTCGCGCAGCAGCCGCACCCGGGTGGCCTCGTCGTGCCGGTAGAAGATGTCCCACCGCATCCCGTAGTGCTCGGAGGCGTTGTCGAAGTACTCCCACACCTTGTCCAGCACGTTGGGCGGGAGGAAGTGGGTGTGGATGTCGACCAGACCCGGCAAGCCGAGTTCGTCCAGCCAAGCGGGGATTCGGTTGTCGTCGAGCGGTGCCGTCAAATCAGCGCTTGCCCTTTCGCGCGCGCCCGATGGCGCGCTGGATCTCACGTTCCATGTCGCGCTTGGCGATGTCCTGGCGCTTGTCGTGCGCCTTCTTGCCGCGCGCGAGAGCGAGCTCGACCTTGGCCTTGCCGTCGCTGAAGTACAACGACATCGGCACGAGGCTCAGCCCGGTCTCCTTGATCTTGCCGACCAGCCGCTCGATCTCGTGCCGGTGAAGCAGGAGCTTGCGCGACCGGCGCGGTTCGTGGTTCGTCCAGGTCCCCTCGGTGTACTCGGGGATGTGCACGTTGCGCAGCCAGACCTCGCCGTCGTCCACAGTGGCGAAGCCGTCGACCAGCTGCGCCTTGCCCTGGCGCAGGCTCTTGACCTCGGTACCGGTCAGCGCGATACCGGCCTCGTAGGTGTCGAGCACCGACCAGTCATGCCGCGCCTTGCGGTTCTGCGAGATGACCTTGCGGCCGCGTTCCTTCACCATGCGAACAACTCTAGTCCTCGTGTCACCCGGATAAGCCGAACTCGGCGGCCCCCTCCAGCGGGGACCGCCGAGCAACAGGCTACAGCCGCACGTACAGGCGGAGCGTGACGTAGCCGGTGATCGAGGAGATCGCTGCCGCGACCAGCAGCAGGATCGGCGAGATCAGCGCGATGTCGCCCCATTCGACGGCCGGGATGATGCCGGTGCCCAGCACCGGCCCCATGACCCTGTCGATGAACGCCGCCTTGGCGATCAGCAGGCCACCGATCGCCAGCACCGCACCGATCAGACCGGACACCATCGCTTCCAGCAAGAACGGAAGTTGGGTGTACCACCGCGTCGCGCCCACCAGGCGCATGATGCCCGTCTCCGTGCGGCGGGTGAACGCCGAGAGCTGAATGGTGTTGGAGATCAGCAGCAACGCGGCCAACGCCTGAACCAGCGCGATCGAGAACACCGCGTTGCGCACGCCGTTGAGGATGTCGAACAGCCGGTCCAGGTACTCGGCCTGGTCGACGACGCTGTCCACGCCCGGCTTGCTGGCGAACTCGGCCTGGATCTGCGGGAAGCGCTCCGGGTCGTCGAGCTTCACCCGCAGCGAGGCCGGCATCGCCTCGGCGCGGGCGACGTCCTTGAGCTCCGGCTGCGACTCGAAGACCTTGTTGAAGCTGGCGAACGCCTCTTCCCGGTTCTCGTACTTGACCGAGTTGACTCCGTCGGCGCCGTTGAGGGCCGACTTGACCGAGGCGCATGGCTGCTGGCTGCAGTCGGGATCATTGGCGCTGACGTCGTCGGTCATGAACACCACGACCTCGACGCGGTCCTGGTAGGTCTCCTGCATCTTGTCGATGAGCCGGACCACCAGCAGACCGCCGCCGAGCAGACCCACCGAGATGGCGGTCGTCAGGATCATCGCGATGGTCATCGTCACGTTGCGCCGAAGGCCGTTGACGACCTCGCTGAATACGAAGCTCGCACGCATCTTGGGTCAGCTTTCCTGCCGTTCGGGGGTGTGTGTCCTCGGGTGCCTGGCGATCGGGTCGCGCCGGATCAGCGGCCGACGCCGTACACGCCGCGGGCGTCGTCTCGGATGACCCGGCCGAGGCTGAGCTCCACGACGCGACGGCGCATCGAGTCGACGATGCCGTGGTCGTGCGTGGCCATCACGACGGTGGTGCCGGTGCGGTTGATCCGCTCCAGCAGCAGCATGATGTCCTGGCTCGTGTCGGGGTCCAGGTTTCCGGTCGGCTCATCGCACAGCAGCACCAGCGGCCGGTTGACGAAGGCGCGCGCGATGGCGACGCGCTGCTGCTCACCACCGGAGAGCTCGTTCGGCATGCGGTCGGCCTTGCCGTCCAGGCCCACCAGCTGCAGCACCTGCGGGACGACGCGCTGGATGTCCTGCCGGGGCTTGCCGATGACCTCCAGCGCGAACGCGACGTTCTCCGCGACGGTCTTGTTGTTCAGCAGCCGGAAGTCCTGGAAGACGCAGCCGATGCGCTGGCGCAGACGGGGCACCCGGCGGCGCGGCAACTTCGCGACGTTCCAGTCGGCGACGAACGCCCGGCCGCGGCTGGGCACATCCTCGCGCAGGAGGAGTCGCATGAACGTCGACTTCCCGGAGCCCGATGGCCCGATGAGGAACACGAACTCGCCCTTGTCGATGCTCACCGAGACATCGTCGAGAGCGGGCCGGGTCGACGTCTTGTACGTCTTGGACACGTGCTCAAGGCGGATCACGGGCGGGAGTTTACCCCCGCCCGATAGGGCGATCCGCACTCACCCACAGAGGTGGTTCTACTAGCCGTGACCAGCAGTTTCGATGGAAGCGCTGGGGGTCGATCAGGCCACGCTCTGCTGCTGCCTGCGCCACCGGATGCCTGCTTCCAGGAAACCGTCGATGTCGCCGTCGAGCACCGCGTCGGGATTGCCCACCTCGTGCTCGGTCCGCAGGTCCTTGACCATCTGGTACGGGTGCAGCACGTAGGAGCGCATCTGGTTGCCCCAGCTGGAACCGCTCTCCTTGAGGGCGTCCAGCTCGGCGCGCTCCTCCTCCTTCTTGCGGGCCAGCAGCTTGGACTGCAGCACGCGCATCGCGGCGGCCTTGTTCTGCAGCTGCGACTTCTCGTTCTGGCAGGAGACGACCACGCCGGTCGGGATGTGGGTGATGCGCACGGCCGAGTCCGTGGTGTTCACGCTCTGCCCGCCGGGGCCGGAGGAGCGGAAGACGTCGACCCGGATGTCCTTCTCCGGGATCTCGACGTGGTCGGTCTCCTCGACGACCGGCAGCACCTCGACACCGGCGAAGGACGTCTGCCGACGGCCCTGGTTGTCGAACGGGGAGATGCGCACGAGGCGGTGCGTGCCCTGCTCGACCGAGAGGGTGCCGTAGGCGTAGGGCGCGTTGACGCGGAAGGTCGCGGACTTCAGCCCGGCCTCTTCCGCGTAGGAGGTGTCGTAGACCTCGGTCGTGTAGGAGTGCCGCTCGGCCCAGCGCAGGTACATCCGCATCAGCGTCTCGGCGAAGTCGGCGGCGTCGACGCCACCGGCCTCGGCGCGGATGGTGACCATCGCTTCGCGCTGGTCGTACTCGCCGGAGAGCAGGGTGCGGACCTCGAGGGTCTCCAGGTCCTTGGCGAGGCGCTGGCGCTCCTCGTCGGCCTCGGCGAGGCCCGAGTCGTCGCCTTCGTCCTCGCTGAGCTCGTAGAGGACTTCGAGGTCTTCGACGCGCTGGCGGAGTTCGGTGACGCGTCGCAGGTCGGCCTGCCGGTACACCAGGCGGCTGCTGACCCGCTGCGCGTTCTCGACGTCGTCCCAGAGGTCGGGCTTGGCCGCCTCTTCCTCCAGCTCGGCGATCTCCGCGCGGAGCGCGTCGAGATCCATCACGCTCTCGATGCCTTCGAGCGTGTTGGACAGTTCCTTGAGGGAGGCTGCGACGTCGGCATTCACAGAGCTCAGGGTACTTCACCGATAACCGGTCGCCCACGAGGACGGCACGTTGCAGCCAGATCGGCTTCTCCACCGGCCGCGCACGAACAACGGCTGCGCCGATCGAGCGGCGCAGCCGTTGTTCGCGAGCGGACCCGGGTCAGTCGGGGATCGAGTCGAGCAGCTTGATGATCGCCCGGTTGTAGGAGACGGTGAAGTCGGCGGCGGCCTTCTCGTAGGGGTCGCTTGCCGTCTTGGCGGCGTTGCGAGCTTCGTCCATCTTCACCGCGGTCTGCGCGCGAGCGGACTCGACGAGGCCGGCGCGCTGGCGCGGGGTGAGGGTGCCGGAGTAGACCAGCCGGAGGATCAGCGGGCTGCGGACGTTGTCCGGACCGGGCGCGGTGTTCAGCCACGACTTGAACGCCTTCTTGCCCGCGGCCGTGATCGCGTACTGCTGGCTGGAGCGGGGTCCCTGCTTGCCGAGGCGCAGCAGGCCGTCCTCGGTCAGCGCGGGGAGCTCCCGGTAGACCTGGCTGCGGGTGACGCTGAAGAACCCGGCGAAGCGCTCGGTGGCCGCGGCGACCAGCTGGCCACCGGTCTTCGGCCCTTCGTGCAGTAGTCCCAACAGGGCAGCGGATGTCGCATTCAGCTCGCTCACGACACCAACGGTGCCACGTCCCGCCGGAGCTGTCCACAGTGGTCGGCGCTTCTGTCCACAGTGGTTGCACCCGACTGGTCCAAGTGGACGAACCGTTCCGCCATTGGTTCCAGGTCGGGATTACCGGTTTTTCGACGCTCGGAGGCAAGACGATCACAGATCCCACCCGAATGCAGCCCCGGTAGGTGCACGCATTGCAACCAACCTCCGGATCGTTCGCCTGGATGGGGGTTCTTGGGCGCGCAATGAGGTGCTATCACGTTCTGAAACTGCACAACTACATGCGGTTACCCTCACGCTGCTGGTGACCGCCGGGCCACGGCGGGGGCACGGCATGGAAAGCAGGAGGTTCGGGCGTGCATCGCAGTTGGTTGCGTACCAAGGTCAACGAGAGCAAGGAGAAGGTGACCCAGCGGGTCACCGAACGAGCCAAGTCCATGGTCCCGGTGCAGCGCGGCGCCGAGACGGACTCCTGCATGGTCTGCGGCCGCACCATGCGTCAAACGGCCGTGGTTCGAGGCGAGGGCAGGGTCTGCTCCCCCGGCTGCGCTCGCAAGTGGGCCGAAGGCCTGAAGGACTGAACGCGACAAAAGAAAAGTGCCTCCGGATCACCGGAGGCACTTTCTCTAGTAGCGGGGACAGGATTTGAACCTGCGACCTCTGGGTTATGAGCCCAGCGAGCTACCGAACTGCTCCACCCCGCGCCATCGGCCGAATTTTCCGGCCGCGTCGTTCTGTTGTAAGTGAAACTCTACACGCCTCGAAAGACGACCGAACGCCGGGGTGGCAAAAGAGGAAATGCCAGCTCACAGGCTCCAGCGGTACCGACTGGTCGGAACCACGTCGAGCCCGTCACCGCCGCCGAACTCGGCGACGCTGGCCATCAACTCCGAGAAACGACGCTTGAGCTCGGCCTCATCCCCACCGCTGCCGTGGAACGCGTGCGGATCGGTCATCCCCGCCATCGGGAAATGCTCCTCCACGATGGCGGCGACCTCCGGGGAATCCGGCGTCAGCACCTCTTCCACGACGTTCTGGACGTAGCCCGACGTGTTCTGGGTCCGAATCGCGATCGGTGTGTGGTGCACCAACCAATACCCCAGGTACTCCTCCCGCGACATGCCCTCGGGCCGCCGCAACAAGGCCACCTGCGCGTAGACGTCCGCGCGCTCCCCGTCCGCCACCGGCAGCGGGTCCAGCCGGACCCTCTCGGTCACCCGGTACGCGTGCACCCCCGGATCCCCGGTCACCTCGGCGACCACCGCGATCAGCGGTGCCGCGTCCCCGTCGGTCCACACCGACACCAGGCCGGTCACCTGCTCGCCCGGGCCGAATCGCAGGGCAGGCGCCACATCGGCGTCATCGACGTTCACCTGAACCTCAGCGGCCCCGGCGGCCCGCACCCTCTCGCGGAGCTCAGCGCCCCGGAGCACCTCGCCGAGATCGCCACCGCGCACGCACAGCACCAGCTTCATCACACCGCGAGCAGACCACACCGCGGCCCCGGCCTGAAGCCCCGTTCAGCCCATCCGCTCGCCGCTGGGAACGCTCGGCCGACCGGGCGGTCACAGCCCTCGCTTCCAGCAGATCTCCTCCCGCAGGAAGTGGCTTCGCCAGCCGTCCGAGGTGCGGGTGAAGGTGTGGTGGTAGATGCCGCCGAACTCCACCAGCAGCTCCGGCCCGCCGTCGCCCTGGGGCAAGATCATCGGGTTGTGGAAGTAGGCGGCGACCTGGGCGCGATCGGATCCCTCGTGGTCGATGGCGATCTGGTGCAGGGAATGCATGCGCCGGGTGAAGATCGGCAGGTTCTCGGCCAGCCACGGCTTGACGGTGGCGAAGTCGCCCTCGATGCCGCCCGAGGCCGTGTAGTCGATCCGGGCGTCCGGGGTGAACACGGTGTCGAGCCCGTCCCAGTCACCGGAGTCGATCGCGCGGGTGTAGCGGATGAGGGCTTCTTCGATGTCGAAGCGATCCAGGATCTGCTGAGTCATCACGACATCAACAACGACGAAGGCGCCTCCCGGATGTCTCCGGAAGGCGCCTGTCGATCAGTAGCGGGGACAGGATTTGAACCTGCGACCTCTGGGTTATGAGCCCAGCGAGCTACCGAACTGCTCCACCCCGCGCCATCGGCCGAATCGGCCGCTGTGTTGTGTCCCCAGTCTACGGGCCGGGTAACGGCCGTTCAAACCGGGGGTGGCTAAGGGGTCATTTCAGAGTGCGGCGGAGCCGCTGCAAACCGATTCTGAAACAACTCCTAAAACCCGTCCGCCGTCCTGAACTGGCCCGGAAATGCGTCGGCGGGGTGGGGACCGCGCCGGTCCCCACCCCGCCGACTTCCACACGGACGGCTCAGCCTCCGGTGCCCTGGGTCTGCTCGAAGCGCTTGATGGCCTCGTCGAGCTGTTGGTAGGCCTGACCCATCTCGGCGAAGTTCCCGGACTGCTGGGCCTTGCGGACGCGCTCGAGCGCGTCGCGGATGGCGCTGACGGACTGGTCGGTCTGCGGAGTGCCCGGGGTGGGCGGCTGCCCCGGCTGCTCGTCGGGCTTCCCAGGCTCGGTCGCCGAACCCGCTCCGGATCCGAAGACCTGGTCGAGGGCGCCCTTCAACGTCTCGGAGAACCCGACCTTGCCGCCGAAGGACACCAGCACCCGGGCCAGCTGCGGGTAGGACTCCTGCTCGTTGCGCTGGATGTAGATGGGCTCGACGTAGAGCAGCCCACCGGCCACCGGGAGCGTGAGCAGGTTGCCGAAGATCGCCGTGACGTTGGGGTTGTTGAACAGCGTCCGGTTCTCGGTGACCTCGGGCGTCGACTCCATCTGGTTCTGGACCTGGTTCGGTCCCGGGGTCAGCGTGTTGGTGGGCAGCCGCAGCACGGTCATCTGCCCGTAGTTCTTCGGGTCCGAGGACACCGACACCCACGCGGACAGGTTCTGCCTGCGCAGCGCGGTCAGGGCGCTGGTCAGCTGGAAGTTCGGCTGCTGCTGGCCCTCGACCTGGGCGAGCACGTAGTAGGGCGGCTGCTGGCCCTCGCTGCTGCCGACGGTGCCCCGGGCCGTGGGGTCGTTGGGCACCTCCCAGAACGTCTGGGTGGAGAAGAAGTCACCCGGGTTGTCCACGTGGTACTCGGTGAGCAACTTGCGCTGCACCTTGAACATGTCCTCCGGGTACCGGAAGTGCTCGCGCAGCTGCGGGCTGATCTCGCTGGCCGGCTTGACGACGCCGGGGAACACGCCTTCCCAGGTCTTGAGGACCGGGTCGTTCTGGTCGGTGGCGTAGAGGTCGACGGTGCCGTCGTAGGCGTCGACCGTGGCCTTGACCGAGTTGCGGATGTAGTTGATCTGCTGGTTCGGCTGGCGCTCGACACCGGTGAGGGTGTCGTTGGTGGCCTCGCCCAGCTCGGTCAGCTTCGAGTACGGGTAGTTGTTGAGCGTGGTGTAGCCGTCGACGATCCACTTGATGCGCCCGTCGACCACCGCGGGGTACGGGTCGCCGTCGAGCTTGAGCCACGGGGCGACCTTCTGGACGCGGTCGCGCGGGTTGCGCTCGTAGATGAGCTTGGAGTTGTCCCCGATCACACCGCTGAACAGGAAGTTCCGCTCGCCGTAGTAGGCGGCGAACGCCAGTCGCTGGAACGGGTTGGCGATCGGCACGCCGCCGCGACCGTCGTAGGTGAACTGCTGGGTGTCGGTGTCGTACTCGCGCGGAGCTTCACCGGGGTTGCCGCCGACGATGGCGTAGTCGTCGGGACCGACGAGCTCGCCGTAGTAGACGCGCGGCTGCTTGACCGGGATGGCGCCCTGGCCCTTGTTGGCGACGTCGCTGATCTGGAAGACCGGGTAGCCGCCCTGGGTGGCGCCCTCGTTGAAGGTCGAGTCGACGCGGTCGGCGGGAGCGGCGATGAAACCGTTGCCGTGGGTGTAGACGGTGTGCCGGTTGATCCAGTTCTGCTGGTTGACCGCCAGGCCGTCGGTGTTGATCTCGCGCAGCGCGACGAGGTAGTCCTGCAGCTGCCCGTTGGCGTCCTTGTAGCGGTCGACGTCGAGCTTGTCCGGGAAGCCGTAGAAGTTGTACTGCTGCGTGAGCTGCGTGAACGTCGCCGACAGCACGTTGGGGTCGAGCAGCCGGATGTTGGGGATGGTGCCGGTGTCGTCGGCGACCTCGCTGGGCTGCAGCTGGGTCTTGCCCGGGTAGTCGACGAACTTGACCTTGTCGTCGCCGATGCCGAACGCGGACTTGGTGGCCGCGAGGTTGCGCTCGATGGACACGGCTTCGCGCTGGTTGGCGTTCGGGCGGACCGAGAACTGCTCCAGCAGGGCCGGCCACACCGCGCCGACCACGACGCTCGACAGCAGCAGCAGCACGGTCGCCAGCGCCGGGATCTGCAGGTTCTTCAGGAAGATCACCGAGAAGAACGCCAGCGCGCAGAACACCGCGATGCACATCAGGATCAGCTTCGCCGGCATCACCGCGTTGAGGTCGGTGTAGCTGGCGCCGGTGAACAGGTTGTTGCGCTGGGACAGCAGCAGGTCGTACCGGTCGAGGAAGTAGTCGACGGCCTTGAGCAGCACGAACAGACCTGCCAGCACGCCGAGCTGGACCCGCGCGGGCATCGACAGCTGGCCGCTGCGACCGGTCAGCCGGATGCCGCCGAAGATGTAGTGGGTGACCAGCGCGCCGAGGAACGACACGGTCACGGCGATGAACGCCCAGGACAGCAGCATCCGCCAGAACGGCAGCTGGAAGACGTAGAAGCTGATGTCCTTGCCGAACTCGGGGTCGGCCTGACCGAACGGGACGCTGTGCAGGAACAGCTGCAAGGTCTGCCAGTCGGCCTGCCCCGCCAGCCCGGCGATCACGGCGATCACGATCGGCACGCCCAGGCCGAACAGCCGGGAGCGCTCGGTGATGACCGTGCGGTAACGGGTCAGCGGGTCATCAGGACCGCTGACCGGCACGAACACCGGGCGGTTGCGGTAGGCCAGCCAGAGGTTGAGCAGCAGCACACCGCCCAGGAAGGCCGCGGCCGCGACCCCGAGACCGAGCCGCGAGGTGACCTGGGTGGTGAAGACCTGCCTGTATCCGACCTCGCCGAACCACAACCAGTCGACATAAGCGCTCAGCAGGCGCGACCCGAGGATCAGGGCGAGCAGGACGACCCCGCCCAGAATCAGCAGTATTCTGCTTCGCCGGGATAGTTTCGGCATTCCTACCGGGGGCCGCATGGCCACAGCGCACGCTCCTGGGGACGATCAGCTGAACTTGGCAATCGCGCTTCCGGAACACGATTCCCTCGTGATGTTCAACTCTACGACCCAGGTGTGAAGTTCCTGGAAGGCCCCGCGCGAACGGTATTTTTCGGACACAGATCGGTATCGATCGCCTCGGCCCGGCGCGCCGCATCGCGCGAATCCCCGTTCTGGGACGATGCGGACCATGCCTTCCGTTGAGGAATTGGGGTTCGCCCTGCCCGCCACGACCCGCGAGGTCGAGGAGTTCGTCGCGTCCGGCGGCTGGGACCAGCCGACGCAGATCTTCGCCCTGGTGTCGACCGAGACCATGCTCGCCGCAGCGCCTGACATGGCCGGTCAGCTCGACCCCGCGGCCTCTCCCCTGACCCCGCTCGCGCAGGAGTCGCTGCCGGCCCAGGACCTGGGTGAGGCACTGGCCCGCATCGAGTGGCCGGAGCAGGTCATCGGCTGCGCCTTGGTGCAGGAGATCATCGTGCTCCCGCCGGAGGCGGAGGCAGAGCTGCCCGACGACGAGGAAGGCGCGGGCAAGCTGGCCGCCGAGCACCCGGACCGCCGCGAAGCGCGGCTGGTGGCCGCGGTGCTGCGCGACGACGTCGCTCACTCCTGCGTGATGCGGCTCCGCGGCGAGGAGGAGGACGAGGTCTTCAACGACCCGTCGCTGGCCCCGAACCTCCTCAAGGCCCTGCAGACCACCTTCACCTGACCGGCCTCAGCAGGAAGCCGGGGCCTGGTTTCCGCGCACCGCTTCCAGCGCCTTGGTGGCGTCGAGGAGGGTGCCGACGCGGGCGAGCTGCAGGCCTTCCGGGGCCTGCGACTTGGCCTCGGCGCAGTTGTCCGCCGGCACCAGGAACGTCGTGGCGCCCGCTTCCCTGGCCTTGATCATCTTGAACGGGATGCCGCCGATCGGGCCGACGTTGCCCGCCGGGTCGATCTCACCGGTTCCCGCGACGAACTTGCCGCCGTTGAGCTCTCCCGGCGTCAGCTTGTCGATGATCGCCAGCGTGAACATCAGGCCGGCCGACGGGCCGCCGACGTCGGCGAGGCTGATCTTGATCTCGAACGGCACGTCCGGACGCTCGATCGCGGCCACGCCGAGGAAGCCCTGCGACTGGTCGCCGCCCGGCTGGTCGTTGCGACCCAGCTCCACGTTGGCGACCTGCTCGGGCTGATCGCCCCGCTGGTAGCGGATCTCCACACGGTCTCCGGGCTTGGTGCCGCCCAGCGCGGTCTTCAGCGACGCAGCGTCGGTGACCGGCTTGCCGTTGGCGTTGAGCAGGCGGTCGCCGGGCTCCAGCGAGCCGTCGGCCGGACTGCCCTTGACGATCTGGCCGATCAGAACCTTGTTCGGATACCCGAGGAAGCCCAGCGCCGCGGACTCCGCGGTCGTCTGCGAGTCGTTGAAGGCCTCGGTGTTCTCCTGCTCGATCTGCTGCTCGCTCTTGTCCGGCGGGAAGTAGACGTCGCGCGGAGCCAGCGCGTAGCGACCGGAGACCCACAGGCCCAGCGCACCGAACAGCGTCAACTGGTCGGTGACCGATACCGTGGTCATGTTGAGGTGACCGGCTGTCGGGTACGTTTCCTGCCCCTCGACGTTGATCACCGGGTGGTCGCCATCCAAGCCGAGCGTGTCGTAGGTCGGACCGGGGCCCAGCGCCACGAACGGCACCCGCGCGAACGCGCCGAGCAGACCGAAGGCGACAACCAGCACGACACTCGTCAGCAGCGTCCAGGTACGGCGGTTCACGAGGCGACAGCGTACGTGTTCGCTGTTGGCGATGTTCCCGGTGTTCGCACCGACCAGACAGACGACTTCTTCTTAGGGGCGGCCGAGGCCGCGTACGGTGGAACTATGACCAATATGCCGTTCGGGTTCGGCTCGCAGGACCCCGACGACTCTGACAAGGGCGACTCGTCGCAAGGCCGCTCTGAGGGCGGGTCCGGCAACCCTGGGGACAATCCCTTCGGTTTCGCCGGCATGCCCGGACCGGGCGGCAACTTCGACATGGGGCAGCTCGGCCAGATGCTGAGCCAGCTCGGCCAGGCGCTGAGCCAGTCCGGTAGTGGTGGCGGCGGCCAGTCCGGGCCGGTCAACTACGACCTCGCCAAGCAGCTCGCCGTGCAGCAGCTGCACAACAACCAGCGCACCGAGCGGCCCAGCCAGGAGCAGGTCAAGGCGATCGAGGACGCGGTTCGGCTCGCCGAGCTCTGGCTGGACGCCAGCACTTCGCTGCCCGCGGGCGTGCGCTCGGTGCAGACCTGGTCCTCGGTGGATTGGGTCGAGAAGACGCTGCCGGTGTGGCAGCGGCTGTGCGACCCGATCGCACAGCGCATGTCCGCGGCGTGGTTGGAAGCGCTGCCGGAGGAGGCGAAGCAGGCGGCCGGCCCGCTGCTGAACATGCTCGGCCAGATGGGCGGGATGACCTTCGGTTCGCAGCTCGGCAGCGGACTCGCCCAGCTCGGCGGCGACGTGCTGACCTCCACCGAGGTCGGACTCCCGCTCGGACCCTCGGGGACCGCGGCGCTGCTGCCCGCCAACATCGACCGGTTCGTCGAAGGACTGGACCGGCCGACGAGCGAGGCCACCCTGTTCCTGGCCGCGCGGGAAGCGGCGCACCACCGGCTGTTCGGGCACGTCCCGTGGTTGGCGCAGCGGCTGCTGGCCACCGTCGAGGAGTACGCGCGCGGCATCCACATCGACACCTCCGCGCTGGAAGACCTGGCCGGCAAGGTCGATCCGTCCAACCCGGCGGCGATGCAGGAGATGATGAGCTCGGGAATGCTCGAGCCGAAGACCACCCCGGAGCAGCAGGCCGCGCTGACCCGGCTCGAAACGCTGCTGGCGCTGGTCGAGGGTTGGGTCGACGTGGTCGTCGCCGATGCGCTGGGCGAGCGGTTGCCCTCCGCCGATGCCCTGGGCGAGCTGATCCGCAGGCGTCGCGCCAGCGGCGGTCCCGCCGAGCAGACCTTCGCGACGCTGATCGGGCTGGAGCTGCGCCCGCGCCGGATGCGCGACGCGGCCAACCTCTGGCGGCTCATGGCCGAACGCCACGGCACCGAGGCCCGCGATCAGGTCTGGGACCACCCGGACCTGCTGCCGGACAGCACCGACCTCGACGAGCCGCTCGACTTCGCCGACCGGTGGGGCTCGAACTCCGACCTCGACGACCCGATCGCGGCCATCCGCCGCGCCGAGGAAGCCGAGAAGTCCGACGACACCACCGAGTCCCAGAGCTCCGACAGCACCGAGGGCGAGAAGCCCAACGGCCCGGACGACGAGGGACCGGAAGGCCCCAAGAACACCGAAGGCCCCAACGGAGACACCCAGTCCTGACCTGCGCAGAACCGCTTCACCACATCAGCCCATCGCGACCTCGCGGTGGGCTGATGTGCGTCCGATCCCAGTTTTAGTCCAAACCGAGCCATGATCATGTCCGAAATGTCGGCTCAGTTTGGACTAAAACTGGGAACTGCCGCGCGCGGAATCCAGACGGCACCCCAGAACGGTTGCTGGAAGTGGCGTCAGGAGGCTTCGGGTTCTTCGGTCTCGTCGTCGGTGAGGCCGATCTCGAGCTGGGCCGCCGCGACCAGGCCCTCCAAGTAGCCGATCGCCCGTTCCGTCTTCGGGTACCGCTGGACCCACTTCCAGAAATCGGCGCCGTGCCCAGGCACCAGCAGGTGCGCGAGCTCGTGGACGAGCACGTAATCCAGCACCCAACCGGGTACATCTCGCAGCCGTTGACTCACCCGAATGGTGCCCTCGCTAGGCGTGCACGAGGCCCAGCGGGTCCGCATCGGCGGTACCCATCGAACACTGCTCGGATCGGTCCGGCCGTCCAGGTATTTCAGGGACAGCTCACGGCAGCGCTGCACCAGCGCCTCGTCCGAGTTGCGCGCGGGGGATCGGCGTCGCGTCTCACTGCGCTGAAGACGGCTCAGCATGTCCGCCACCCAGCGTTTTTCCTCCGCACGGCTCATCCGAGCCGGGAGCAGCACCACGATCTTGTCGCCGTCGCGATAAGCGCTCACCGTCTGCCGGCGGCGCTTGCTGCGGCGGACCTCGACCTGCGGTTCAGCCACGGAAGTGGACCCTAGCGATCGGCTCCGACAAACGGTTCCCCCTGTGAGCTGCACCTCAACTCCAGGTGCGCATCAATGGCCGAATGATTACTCCATCGAGTCGAACATGCCCTACGCGTAATGCATGCATCTCAATTACTCCGCCTGTACGGTTCCCCCAGCCGCCCGCAGGGGGGCGACGGCGATCCAGCTGTGGCGCTGGATCAATGACCAGAAGGAGGGGAGCCGTGGCCGAGACGTACAACGGCTACTGCGTGAAGTGCCGGGAGAAGCGCGACTTTTCCGGTGAGGTCTCGGAGACCAACGGACGCCGGATGGCCAAGGGCACATGCCCGGTGTGCGGAACCAAGATGACCCGCATCCTCGGCAAGGCGTGACAGGGCACGGGTGGGCCCTCAGCGGCCCACCCTGCGCCAGTCCTCAGGCGCATCGAGACGCGCCGAATCCGTTTTCCACCGTTCCCACCGGCCCGTCCGATTAGGCCGGGGGAACGAACCTCACTCCTCCAGAATGCCGATCACAGCCCACGACGCGCTCGTGAACGACTAGCATGTTGATGGGCTTCTCGGATTCCGAATGGCGAACTCACGGCTTTCGGTCTTCGAGAGGGTTTTCCTGCGCGCACCTAGGAGAATTCGTGGCCGACATTCCCCGCCAAGCCGCACATCGCACCGCCAAGCTCGCCAGCCTCCCACTGGGCGTCGCCGGACGAGTTGCCGCGGGCTGGGGTCGTCGCCTGACCGGTCAGGACGCGGCCGAGATCAACGCCGACGTGGCTGCCAAGACCGCTGAGCAGCTGTTCGCGGTGCTCGGGCAGCTCAAGGGCGGGGCCATGAAGTTCGGCCAGGCGTTGAGCGTCTTCGAAGCCGCCGTCCCCGACGCGATGGCGGGTCCCTACCGCGAGGCGCTGACCAAGCTGCAGTCCGCAGCGCCACCGATGCCGGTCAGCAGCGTTCACCGGGTGCTCAGCGAGCAGCTGGGCTCGTCGTGGCGCCAGCGGTTCGAGTCCTTCGACGACGAACCCGCGGCCTCGGCGAGCATCGGCCAGGTCCACCGGGCGGTGTGGCACGACGGCCGCGAGGTGGCGGTCAAGGTTCAGTACCCGGGCGCCGACGAGGCGTTGCGCTCCGACCTGCGGCAGCTGATGCGGTTCTCCCGGCTGTTCCAGTCGCTGGCGCCGGGCGCCGAGGTCAAACCGCTCCTGGAGGAGCTGCAGGAGCGCATGGTCGAGGAGCTCGACTACCGCATCGAGGCCGAGAACCAGCGCACCTTCGCCAAGGTCTTCTCCGATGACGAGCGCGTCGTGGTGCCCGCGGTGATCGCGAGCGCCCCGAAGGTCGTGGTCACGGAGTGGGTCACGGGCAAGCCGTTCTCGAAGATCATCGCCGACGGCGAGCAGGACGAGCGCAACCTGGCCGGCCGACTGCTGGCGGAGTTCCACTTCTCGACCCCGGCGAAGGTCGGGCTGTTGCACGCCGACCCGCATCCGGGCAACTTCATGCTGCTCCCCGATGACCAGCTGTGCGTGATCGACTTCGGCGCGGTCTCCCGGGTCCCGGACGGACTTCCGCCGACCTTCGGCAAGATGATCCGCCTGGCGTTGGAGGACCGCTCGACCGAGCTGCTGGAGCTGCTGCGGTCGGAGCGATTCGTGCAGCCGGATCAGGAACTGCCCGCTGAGGACGTGCTCGCCTACCTGGCGCCGTTCGTCGACCCGGCCCGCGAGGAGACGTTCCACTTCAGCCGCAGCTGGTTGCAGCAGCAGGCCGAACGCGTCTCCGACCTGCGAGGTCCGGATTTCCGTACCGGCAGGTCGCTGAACCTGCCGCCGGACTACCTGCTGATCCACCGGGTCACGCTCGGGGCCACCGGCATCCTGTGCCAGCTGGACGCCGAGGTCGCCACCCGTGACATCATCGCCGAATGGCAACCCGGCTTCGCCGAAGCCGAGGCCTGAGCCCGGATCCCACGTCGCTCGACGCGCCAGGCCCCGCCGCCCGCACCGCCACGCACAGCGATTCCTCAAGAGCCCCTACGGCTTGGTGCCGATGTGGACCGTGTTGGCGCTGAGGTAATGCAGGTCGTCCCTGTTGCCGGCGTAGTGCTCGCCTTCCGGGTCCAGGAGCTGGTCGAGCGCGGTGACGTCCCCGGGGTCGAGGAGTTCGTCGGCGTCGCGGCGGAGCATCTGCAGCTGTCGCAGCGCAGCGGCGCGACCCGATTCGTCCAGCGGCGCCGCCCGGTCGACGAGGTAGCTGAACGAGGTCGCCCCCGTCAGCCCCGCCTCTTCCATCGCCTTCGGCCAGCCGACCGGGAGCCGGACCGCTCCGTCCATCTCGGCGCGCATCCGCTGGAACCACTGCTCGCTCGCGCCCAGCAGCCTGGCCTCCAGGCCTGGTGCGCCGATCCCGACGTCGGCGGGCAGCACCCTGGTCTGCAGGCCGAACTCCACGACCGCCAGCCTCCCGCCGGGTGTGACCAGCTCCGCGAGCCTGCGCAGACCCGCGAGCTGGTCGGGCAGGTGGTGCACCACGAACGCCGCGTAGACCAGGTCGGCCTGCGCCGGAGCACCCGCCTGGTGGATCTCCGCGGCGAGCGTGTCGGCCGCGGCGTCCGCCCGGACGGTCCGGACCGTGATGCCCTCGGCCGCATCCGACGCCCGCTCCCCCGCCGCCGCGAGCAGCTGCTCGGCGGTGTCGACGATGGTCAGCTGCGGGTCTCCGCCGTTGCCCGCGAGGGACTTCGCGAAGATCGCAGCGGTTCCGCCCGCCCCGGCGCCGATCTCGATCACCGATCGGTCGTCCGGCAGCAGCAGCCGTCCGACGACCTCGACGAGGTCCGGCTCGATGAAGTCGTCAGCTGCGCGCAACCGCTGCAGGTGCGCGTCCCAGTCGATGTTGTCGTGCGAATGCGAATGCGAATGTGCTCCCACGAGCCGAAACCCTAGACCGGGCAACGCGAACCACGCACGCCGATTTGCCATGTCAGCAAGAGTGCGTCGGCCGCCGCCGGAAAGCAGCGGCCGACGCGGCACCCGCGAGCGCGCGATCACAGGGTTCAGCGCTGCTCAGCGGCTTCGGCTCTTCTCGTCGCGTAGCGGGCGATCGCCCGCCATCTCCTGCCTGCCGAGAGCGCACGTCCTTCGCGTTGTCGCTCCGCTTCGGCCAGCATCTCCTTCCGATGTATCCGGATCAGTTCCTCGGTCGGTTGCATGCGCAGCTCCGCGTTGTTCGGGTGAATCAGGGTGGTCGCGTTGTCGTTGGTCATGCTGCTCGCTCCTGCTTGCGGGGTTCGACTTCTTCCGGACGTGGGTGCTTGCGCGGACGACCGCGCCTGCGCTTGCGGGCGACGACCTCGCCGCGTTCGAAGATCTCGCCTCCCCAGACCCCCCAGGGTTCGCAGCGGTCCATCGCGCCGGCCAGGCACGCGCTCTTGATCGGGCAGTCGCTGCACAGGACCTTGGCCTGCTCCAGGTCGGACGGGCTCTCGGCGAACCACAGGTCCGGGTCGCGTCGGCAGGGCAAGCGGCGTTGCAGCGAGGAGCCCGGGGGTTGCTCGGGCTCGAACTGCGAGTCCACGGCCGACTCGGGTATCGGCACACTCGCGGTGAACATACGACTTCCTCCAGTAGTCGATGGCAGACAACGTGTGGTTGTGGATGGATGTGGTTGTGGATGTGGATCAACCCAGCACAAAAAGGCCGCGGACCCGTGTGCAGGTCCGCGGCCTTCTGAGAAGCCTGGGGCTTTCCTAGATCAGCGGATCCAGGAAGAGCCAGCGGACCGACTTGCGCGGGTGCTGCGTGGTCGCCGGGACGAAGCCGTAGACGCGCGGCTTGGTGACGCGCAGATCAGCGGCAATGGCGGCGAAGGGCACGAAGGTGCCCGCGAGCAGCGAAACGACCCCGGCCATGAAGGAGCGCGGGGCATTCGTGATGGTCTCGAAGATCTTCACTGCTCCCCACCTCCTCATCGGTCTCGTCCGGCGAATGCGCGCCGAATCGGCGCGCGCGTGTTTACGAGGTTATTGGTTGCGGGGTACAACCCGCAACATATTTTTGACCTGCGATTTTGCTAGTTCACCCGGTTGATCAAGGCGAGCACGTCGGTGCCGAATTTCTGGATCTTGGTGGCGCCGATCCCGGAGATCCCCACCAACGCGGATTCGTCCTCCGGCCGCTGCTCCGCGATCGCCGTCAGCGTCGCATCGGTGAACACGACGTAGGCCGGGACCTTGAGCTGCTTCGCGCGCTCGCTGCGCCACGCCTTGAGCTGTTCGAGCAGGTTCTCGTCGACGTCGGACGGGCAGTCCGAGCACCGCCCGAGCTTGATGTCGATCGTGCTGACCAGCGTGCACGAGCACACCCGGCACTTCGGCTTGATCGTCGCGGTGTGCCGCGCAGGCGGCTGCGGCTGCTTGACCTTGCCCGGCAGCGCAGCCGGGTGCCCGTCGGGCACGAGGCTGTAGACGAACCGGCTGCGACGCCGGAATCGACGCCCGCCGGCGCGCGCCAGCGCCCAGGACAGATGCAGGTGCTCGCGCGCGCGGGTGACGCCGACGTAGAACAGGCGTCGCTCCTCCTCCACCGCCGCATCGGTGTCGGCGTGCTGGATCGGCAAGGTCCCGTCGACCAAGCCCGTCAGGAACACCGCGTCCCACTCCAGACCCTTGGCCGCGTGGAGCGACGCGAGCGTGACGCCCTCGACCGTCGGCGGGTGCTGGGCCTCGGCGCGAGCGTCGAGCTCGGCGACGTAGCGGGACAGGTCGGCGTCGGGCGAGGTGGCGACGAGTCCTTCCGCGAGCTCGACCAGCGCGATCAGCGACTCCCAGCGCTCGCGGGCGGAGCCACCGGCAGGCGGCTCGTCGGTCAGGCCGACCTCGACGAGCAGCTCCCGCACCGTTGCGGGCAGGTCCTCGGCGGCGGTGTCGCGGGCGATCGCGGTGCGCAGGGTGGCCATGGCCTGGCGGATCTCGGCGCGTGCGAAGAACCGCTCGCCACCCCGCACCTGGTACGGGATCTCGGCGTCGGACAGCGCCTTCTCGTAGACCTCGGACTGGGCGTTGACGCGGAACAGGATCGCGATCTCCGAGAGCGCGACCCCTCGCTTGGCGAGCTGCGCGATCTTGCGCGCGATCGCGTCGGCTTCATCCGTCTCGTCGTCGTACTCGGCGAAGTCCGGGCGCGGACCGTCGGGCCGCTGCCCGACCAGCTTCAACCGGGTGCCGGCGGGACGTTCGCGCGCGGCACCGATGACCTGGTTGGCCAGGTCCACGACCTGCGGGGTCGACCGGTAGTCGCGCTCGAGCCGCACCACGGTCGCTTCCGGGTACTTCCGCGGGAAGTTGATCAACCACTTCGGGGAGGCGCCCGCGAAGGAGTAGATGGTCTGGTTGGCGTCCCCGACGACGGTGAGGTCGTCGCGGTTGCCGACCCAGGCGTCGAGCACCCGGGCCTGCAGCGGGTTGACGTCCTGGTACTCGTCGACCACGAAGGATCGGTACTGGCTGCGGAACTCCTCCGCGACGTCGTCGCGGTCCTCCAGGATCGCCGCGATGTGCAGCAGCAGGTCGTCGAAGTCGAGCAGCTGCGCGCCGCTCTTGAGCTTCTCGTAACCGGCGAAGGCCTTCGCGATCAACTCCGGCAGGATCGGCGTCTCGCGCCCGGCCTGCTGCGCGGCCGCCGGGTACTGCTCCGGACTGATCAGCGAGGACTTCGACCACTCGATCTCGCTGGCGAGGTCGCGCACGTCCTCCCGCTCGGTGGACAGCCCCAGCCGGTTCGCGGCCTGCATGACCAGGCGGAACTTGTTGTCGGTGAGCTGCCACATGGGGGTGTCGTGGACCCGCGGCCAGAAGTACCGGAGCTGCCGGAAGGACGCCGCGTGGAAGGTCTGCGCCTGCACCCCCGAGGCCCCGAGCTCCCGCAACCGGGTGCGCATCTCGCCCGCGGCCCGCGCCGTGAAGGTCACGGCCAGGACCTGCCGAGGCGCTACGAGACCGCGCTGGACGAGGTGGGCGATGCGGTGGGTGATGGTCCGGGTCTTGCCCGTCCCCGCACCCGCCAGGACGCACACCGGCCCGCGCGGTGCGATGACGGCCTGCCGCTGCTCCGGATCCAAACCTTCCAGGAGACGCGGTTGATCGGCCATGCAGGCATCCTCGCAGACCCCCGACACCGATCAGGCGATACCCACCACCGTGTGTCGCCCAGATCGCGTTCCCCACTCCCCGACCAGCGCAGACACACCCGGACCCGGGCCGAGGATTCGAATTTCGCGCGAAGTTCGAATTCCCCGGCCGCGGTGGGGCGTCAGGGCTTGGAAGTGGCCCAGCCCTTGATCATTCGGTAGGCGATGGAGACGTTCGGGGGAAGGCGGACGCCGTCCACCGGTTCGCCCTCGGCCTCCAGGGCCGCGAGGATCGTGTCGCGGTGGACCCAGCGGGCTTCCTCGATCTCGCCGTCCGCCGGGACCAGCGGGGCGTTGCGGTCGGCGATGGCGGCGAAACCGAGCATCAGCGAACGCGGGAACGGCCACGGCTGGCTGCCGAGGTACCGGACGTCGGTGACCTTGACCCCGACCTCCTCCTCGATCTCGCGCGCGGCGCAGGCCTCCAGCGACTCACCGACCTCGACGAACCCGGCGAGCACCGAGAAGCGGAACTGCGGCCAGATCGGCTGCCGGGCCAGCAGCACGTGGTCCTCACCGTCGCTGACCAGGCAGATCACCGCCGGATCGGTGCGCGGGTACTCCTCGCGGTCGCAACCCGAGCAGCGCCGGGCCCACCCGGCTCGGACACGGGTGGTCGCCGCACCGCAGACCGCGCAGTAGCGGGCGTTGTCGTGCCAGCCCAGCAGGCCGACGGCGGTGGTGAGCAGCCCGGCATCGGTGTCGTTGAGCAGCGCACCGCCGGAACGCAGGTCCCGCCAGCCGTCCTGGGCACCGTCGTGATCCGTGCGCAGCGCCCAGAAGCTGACGTCGTCCTCGACGCCGAGCAGCACCGCGTTCGGCGACGGCCGATCACCGAAGTCGACGGCCGGTTGCACCACCAGTCGCGCGTCCTCGCCGATCTGCGAGCGCCCCTTGGCGTCGACGAGCACGACCCTGCCGGTGTGCCACAGCTTCGCGCCACCGTCGAGGGATTCCCGCCACTCCTCCCGGCGGTCCACAGTGGACCGCGAGAGGAGCGGAGGGGAATCCAGCTGGAAACCCCCACCGGCGAACACTTCGCGCGTCATCCTTGCGCTCCATCCGGTAACCGGCTCATGGCAGCTCCACGCCGCCGAGCAGTTGCAGCTGGTCGGCCAGCTTGTCGGCGTCACCGACGACGATGCCGGTGAACGAACCCGGTGCGAACAGCTTCGCCGCGTCCGCGACCTGCTCGACCGTGACCCCGCGCAGCCGCTCGGGGTGCGCGCTCAGCCAGTCCTGGTCCAGGCCCGCCGCAGCCAGCCCCGACAGGGTCGAAGCCAGTCCGGCCTGCGAGGCCGTCGAGGTCAGCAGCCCACCGATCGCGTACTGCCGAGCCGACTCGACCTCGGATTCCGTCGGCGGCACCAGCGCCATCTTCGCCAGCTCGTAGCGGGTTTCCAGCAGTGCGGCCGCGGTGACCTCGCTGGCGGTGTCGGCGTCGACCAGCAGCGTGCCGTTGCCCTTGGTGAACTCGAACGACGAGTGCGCGCCGTAGGTGTAGCCCTTGTCCTCGCGGATGTTCTCCACCAGGCGCGAGGAGAAGTAGCCGCCGAAGACGAGGTTCGCGATCTGCAGCGCCGGGTAGCGCTCGTCGGTGCGGGCCAGCGCCTGCGCCGAGAAGCGCAGCTGCGACTGGACGGCGCCCGGCCGGTGCACCAGCCGCACGTCGCCACCGGTGACCGGCGGCAGCGCGGGCAGTTCGCGGGCCGAGGCCTCGGACTTCCAGCCGACCAAGGCCTTTTCGACCTCGCCGACCACGGCGTCCGGGTCGATGTCGCCGACCAGCACCAGGACCGCACCGCGCGGCAGCACGGCCGCGCCGTGCAGCGCCCGGACCTGCTCGGCGGTCACCTCGGCCACGTCCTCGGCCTGCGGGACCTCGCGGACGTAGGGGTGGTCGCCGTAGCGGTGGCGCTGCAGCTCCTCGCGGGCGATCACCCGGGGCTGCGAGCGGGCCACGCTGATCCGCTCGACCAGCCGAGCGCGTTCGGCGTTGATCTCGTCCTCGGCGTAGGTGGCGCCGGTCAGCGCGTCGGCGAGGACGTCCAGCAGCGTGTCCAGCCCGCTGGCCAGCGCGTCTCCGGCGATGCTCAACCGCTCCGGATCGACCGCCGCGTGCAGGTCTCCGCCGACAGCGGCCAGGTCGGTGTCCATCTTGACCCGGTCGCGGCGCTCGGTGCCGGTCAGCAGCGTTTCGGCCAGGACCTCGGCCTGCGCGGGGTGCTCCCGGGCGTCGCCGGCGAACGGGATGCGCAGGCGCATCTCGACCATCGGCACCTGGCCGTGGCGGACGGCGATGACGCGAAGTCCGTTGGGCAGCACGGTGTCCACGCCCACCGGCTGGACGCCGGTGCGGGGTTCGGCCAGCGGCGGCAGCGGTCGCGGACCTGCCTCGGTGCGGCCGATCTCCTCGGCGCTGCGGTGCGTTGCGCGGGTCATGCCGCACCTCCGTTCTCGTCACCAGCGGGTTCGATCTCCAGCACGGCGCGGGCGTCGGAGCGCAGGGCCTTGGCGGCCGCGGCGACGTCCTGGGACCGGACCTGGCCGATCCGGGAGGGCAGCTCCGAGATCAGCTCGGCGCGGCCGTGCAGCAGTTCGGTGCTGCCCAGGTCCAGGGTCCGCGAGATGACCCTGTCGTGCTCCCGGTAGAGGCTCGCCGCCCAGCGCGCGGTGACGCGGTGCAGCTCCTCCTCGCTCGGGCCCTCGGAGGCGATCTTGTCGAGCTCCTCGTCGATCGCGCCGATCACGCGGTCCACCCCGACGTCGGGGGTGTGGATCGCGGTGAAGGTGAAGGTGTCCGGGTCGCGCGCGTCCAAGGGGGCGCCCATGAGACCGGTGCCGGCGCTCACGTCGACGACCAGCGCCTCGGAGTGCACGAGCCGCTGCTGCAGCCGGGACGCGTCGCCGTCGGAGAGGATCGCCGAGAGGACCACGTTGGCCAGGTAGGAGTCGAGCTCCCCGACCGGGTCCGGCAGCCGGTAGCCCAGCGCGACGGCGGGCAGCGGCGCGTGCGGGTCGGTGTGCTTGCCGCGCACCTCGCTGGTGGGGAACGGCTCGCCGAACGACGGCCGCTGCGGGACGTCGCGGGCCGGGACGTCGCCGAAGTGCTTCTCGATCAGCTTGATCGTCCGGTCGACGTCGAGGTCACCGGCGACGGTGAGCACGGCGTTGCCCGGCGAGTAGAAGGTGTCGAAGAAGGCCGCGCAGTCGTCGACCGTGGCCTTCTCGAGGTCGGTGAAGTCGCCGTACCCGTTGTGCGCGTTGGCGAAGGTCGAGTAGAGCACCGGCGGCAGCAGGATCCAGGGGAAACCGCCGTACGGGCGGTTGAGGACGTTGAGCCGGATCTCCTCCTTGACCACGTCCACCTGGTTGCGCAGGTTCTCCTCGGTGATCTTCGGGGCGCGCATCCGGTCGGCTTCCAGGAACAGCGCGCGCTCCAGGGCGGCCGAGGGCAGCACCTGGTAGTAGTCGGTGTAGTCCTGGTGCGTCGAACCGTTGAAGACGCCGCCGGATCCCTGGACGTGGCGGAAGTGCGCGAGCTTCTCGAGGCTTTCGCTGCCCTGGAACATCAAGTGCTCGAACAGGTGCGCAAATCCGGTGCGCCCTTCCGGTTCAGAGCGGAAGCCCACGTCGTAGTGCACGCTGACACCGACCACAGGGGCCTGCCCTGATGACGCTTGGCCCGCTGCCGAGTCCGGTGCCAACACCACGCGCAGCCCATTGGGCAGAGTGACGCGATGCAGCTGGGGTTCGACCATGCCACGCAGCCTACGTGCGAGCTGTCAACCCGCGCGTGCCCCCTTCTGGAATTCTCGGCGTGTCGGCACACCCGGACCGAGGCCCGCGGGGGCGATCGGAGTCAGGCCCCGCAGGACGTTGACCTGCTCCGATGCGGCATACCGACCGGCCGGGAGGCGATCAGGCCTGGCGGATCTGGTTGATCAACGAGTTGATCTCGTTCCCGATCAACCGGGCGTCCGCGGGCAGCAACCCGTAGAGCGGTTCGCCGGTGCTGCCGCGTTCCACGCTTTCGAGGTAGCGCCCGTCGGGCTCGACGTTGTCGAACCACGACAGGACCTGGGTCCGGCGGCGCCTGCCGTGCTGGTCGCGCTTGTTCGCCGCGATCTGCCCGAGCCGCGCGTGCGGTGCCTTGCCGATCTTCTCGTAGAGCTCGACCTGCTGGTCACCGCTGCTGCCGCGCTGCCGCGTGGCGGTCTGCATCATGCTGGAGGTGTCGTAGTCCTCGACCTTCTCGCCCTGCAGCGAGCTGTGCGGAACGCGGATCGGACCGCTCGTGCCCGGCTTGGCGGGCGGCAGCGTGCCGAGCACGACGCTGGGCAGCGGGACGTTCTGGTGCACTTCGACGGTGAGCAGCCCGCCGCGCTTCGGGTCCTCGCTGGGCGCTTGCACCCCGAGCACGACCCGGTTGCCCTCGGTGAACACCGCCAGCGCCCGCCAGCAGTGATCGCTGCCCGGCTCCGGGAACCACATCGAATCGACCCAGAGGTACGGCGTGGACAGGGTTTTCAGCGCATCGATCAGCGGCGGCACGACTTCGTCGTCCACGACGAGACCGGCGGCCTCCATGGCGGGCAGTTCCGCTTTGCCGATCGCGGCGAACTGATCGGCCGTGTGGCCGAAGGACCGGGTGCTGATCGGGAGCGTGAGCCCGTCGATCCGCAGGTACTTGAGCACGATGTCCAGGTGCACCGGCGGCAGCTGCCACCGCCCCAACACACTCACTTGAGCTTTCTCCCACTCGTGGAAGCAAAAAGAGACTTGTCAGGGCGGCGCGAACCCATCGGGCATCGCGCCGCCGCATCAGGTGAAGAGCCCGCTCACTCGCCGAGAACCGGCGGTGCCGTCTTGGGCATGTCGTTCATCCACACGTCGTCCTGCTCTTCGAGCCAGGACGGACGCTCGTGCTCGTCGTCCTCGGAACCTTCGCCCTTCCGACCGGCACCCATGCCGCCCATGCCACCGCGACCCGCGGCACCACGACCACCGGCTCCAGCACCTGCACCGGCTCCGGCACCCGCGCCACCGCCGAGACCACCGGCCCCGGCCCGGCCACCAGCACCCATGCCAGCGCCCTTGGCTCCGGCGCCCATGCCACCGGCACGGCCTCCGGCACCGGCGCCCGCTGCGCCTCCCGCGCCCATGCCCATGCCGGCCGCGAGACCCATACCGCCTGCACCGCCACCAGGTACGCCCGTTCCCGGGCCACCGGGCATGCCACCGCCGGGAATTCCGCCGCCGGGCGGATTCGCCCAGGCAGTGCCGGTTCCGGCCGGGCTGGTCCCGCCCGGGTAGGCGCCACCGGAGTAACCGCCGCCGGGGATTCCCCCACCGCCGACACCGGAACCGGATCCGCCGATCCCGCCGCCACCAGCACCGGAACCCGCACCCGAACCACCGGGAACGTTGCCCCCGTCGCCCATGCCGCCACCCCAGTCGGTGCCGCCCGGAGGCGCGACCGGCGGAGGATTCGCGGTCGAACCGTCAGGCGCCGTGTACTGCGGCATCTTCGCGTCGACCTGCGTCAACGTCGGGCTGTAGACCCGACCCATCGTCTCCTGAGCAGCCTTCTCAGCCTGCTCCTGCTCCTCCATCTGGGAGAGCGAGTTGATCCCACCGCCCGCAAGGCCGAACGGAATAGCACTCGCAGCAGCCTCACCCCAGCTGAAGCCTTCGGGCTCGGGGACGAGTTTCTTCGACTGACCAGCAGCGTCCCCAGCTCCCTGGAGGTTGTTGCCAGTCATTTCGAAGGCATCTGCACTCGCCTTCATCCAGTCAGACGCCGGCTTCCCAACCTCCGATGCAGCGTCCGCAGCCTCACCCTGCCAACCGCCTTGGACGATGTTGGCCAGGTCGGTGTGGTAATTCTCGCCGCGTTCGCGGAGAGCCTTCGCGAGCTTGATCCAAGCGTCCGCGGACTCACCGACCGAGTCAGGCTTGATGGACTCCTGGTTTGTCTTGTAGATGTCGCCGTGGCTGAAACCGCCCCAGTTCACGCACTGGCTGATGCCAGGCGAGTCGTAGGCGCCAATCTGAAGACCGGAGTTCTCGCTCGCGAGCCTGCTCTGCTGCTGCTGAGCGATCCGCTGCGCTTCAGCGGTGTGCTCCTTGCGGTTCTCCTCCGCCTCGGTTTCCCAACCGAAGACGTGACCGCCAGCATTGTCCAGCGCGCTGAATAGCCCCATCACTCCCCCTGAATCATTGAGGCAGTCTCGGTGCGATCTGGCGAGAGATCTTCTCCGCCTCACCACACGGATCAGCCACGGAATCGCGCATAATTCCAGCGACGTTCACGTCAACGATGCCGCCGCCAGCACCAAGAATTACCGAACAGATCCCATGCCCCCCGGAACCCGAGGTGATCGCACGCGCAGCCTGGCGACCGTCGAGATCGAACCGTTCGAACTTCTCGAAGTTGTTCTTGCTGTAAGCCTCGAAGTCCTGAGTCTCGTTCTTGCTCAGAGTGAACAGAACGTTCTCACCCTCCCAGTCACAACCAGGCTGGGATTCAAGAGCATTGGCAGGGCGACCAGGCCCCGCCTGCACACCGGCCGCCGTGAGCTCGTCGGCCGTCAAGAAGGTGCACGGATCAAAACTCGAAAGACCCGTAGATTGCGTCTCGGTCGTGGGTGCACCGGGCTGCTCACCACCCGCATTGGAGCCACCCGAGCAGGCGGAAAGACCCACCAAAGCAAGTCCAGCGATGCCTGCAACAACGGACCGGGAAACCAAACTCACTGAATACCTCGCCTCAAATCGTCAGCGTTCTGCTCGTCGGTGGCACGGTAATCCTTGGCAGCAGCCCGAAAGGCCTCCGCCTGACTCTTCAACTCATCCTGGAGCTGACGGACCAGGTCGACCGCTCCAGTCCCCGGCGCCGACGCCTTGTCCACAAACCGCTGGGTCAAGTCTTGGCCATCCGGATAGTTCCCCAGTCCAGAGACACGGGTGATCTGCTCAGCGTCACGCATGGCACGAGCAAGCTCTCGGATCTCGTCTTCGCAGCGCTTGGCAGCCTTCTCCGCTGCCTCGGGGTTCAGCGCGAGCTTGCCCGCGCCTACCTGCGAGTTGATCCATCCGGTCTGGCCGCTGACGGCCTTCAAACCTTCTTGCGCTGCGGCGAACCCGCCCTCTGCGCCTGCCATCTCAGATCCTCCGGACCCTGTGATCCCCCATGAACCGTGATTACTTTAGCTTGACGCGCCCGCGCGCGTAACGGTTCCGGGGAATCTGGACAAACTTGACCTGCGACACACCCCACCCCAGGTCACGGGATCACGATCACCTACTTGGCCGAGCGGAAGCGCCCACCCTTGAGGCCGCTCAGGAAGCTTCCCCACTCGGATGGCCCGACCCGCAGCTGGCCACCCTCCGGGTCCTTGGAGTCACGCACCGCGATCCCGTCGGCGGCCTGCGCGACCTCGACGCACTTCGTCTCGGAGCCGCTGCGGCTGCTCTTGCGCCATACGAGGTCAGTCATCAGCTAACCCTTCCGCTAACGAGCCGACCAGCTCGACGGATGCCTGCTCGTCGAGCGCCGACTCCCAAAGTGCGTCCCGCACATCAACATACCGACGCGTGTCCTCGGGGTCAGCCAGGAAAATTCCACCCTTCCTGTACTCCAAGTAGACGTAGGTCTCGACAGCTGCGAACTCGTACACCGCAAACGTCCCGTCCAAGCCGGCGTGTGCGCCTGCCGCTGCTGGTATGACCCGCACGTGGACGCTCGGGCGATCTGCCTCCGAGGCGATCTTGCGCAGTTGTTCCCGCATCACTGCCGGACCACCGATGAGCCTGCGCAGCACGAATTCGTCGAGCAAGAATCGCAGTTCAGGCCCCTTCGGCCGAGAGAGCAGCGGCTGCCGCCCCAGCCTTGTGGAGACCATGCGCTCGATCTCGGCCTGCGGACGTTGGACGGTGGCGAAGATCTGACGCGCGTAATCGGCCGTCTGCAGCAGTCCTGGAACCAACGCCAGCTCGTACTCAGTCACGCGCCAGGCCTCGGTCTCCAACAACATGACGTTCGCGAGCTGGTCCGCGAATTGGTCGTGCGAAGGCAGGTTGATCACCGATCCGTCGTTGGACTCCGCCTTCGCCGTCAGGAGGTCGCACATCTCGCTGGTGGCGCCGTAGAGGTGGCAGAGCGCGCCGACTTCCTCCGGCGTCGGGTAGCGGGCTCCGGTCTCGGTCCTGCTCACCCACGCCGGGCTGGTGCCCAGGCGGGCGGCCACCGTTCGGGTGGACATCTTGGTGCGCTCGCGGAGAGTTCGGAGCTCGGCCCCCAGGTTGACGCGAAACAGGCGGGATCTCGCCGGCACCCTGACCTCCGGGTAGTTCGTGACGGGCTCCCCTGCTTCGAATTCCGCTTCACTGCTTCGGTTCTCGGGGAAACGTTTCACTGGTGGATGAACTGCTGAAGCGAACTTAACTTCCCATCCCATTCCGGTTCCACGGCATTTCGAGCAAAGGACTCAATGGGATGGTTTTCGACGTGTTCCGACGCGACCGCGCGGATGTGTTCTGGATCGTCGGCTCAGGTTTCAAGATTCGTCATGCCATGACGACGCTCCCCGGTTCGGTATATACCGGCGCTTGGGTCCCCGCCCTCTGCGAAACGTGGCTCCTCATCCCCACGGCCACCCCCTGGCCCCAAGAACCCCCGAGCAGAACCATCACCGAACGCTGCCCCGAATGCACCACCATCGCCAACAACCAAACCCACCACGAACACACGTGGGACTACTGAAGCAGGGCATCGAGGCTGATGGACCACAACCACTACGTCCAGCCCGCAGACCGCGGCAGGGTGTCCGAATCCTCACAAAATCCCCTGATCCGCCGATGTGCGTGCTCTGAGATTGCGAGACTCTCTGGCCGCGACGGACGCACTGGGGAGGAGTCGCATCCATGACCGGGTTCAACCTGACGCCCGACGAGGTCCGGAACGCCTCACGCGAGATCGGCGTGCTGGCGACGGACCTTCGCTCGATCCGCTCCGCGTGGGACGGCGCCTCCTCGGAAGGCGGTCGGGTCTTCGCCACGACGACCTGCGGGGAAGCGTTCAGCGCTTTCCAGCAATTGCTCTTCGACAACCTCACGAAACGGCTGGAGGCTTACGACCGGACCGCGCAGGAGGTCCACGACAGCGCCACCACGTACGGCGCCGCGGACGAGTCCGGCAAGGGTCAGATCGGCGGTGTCCTGTGAACCAGACGACCACGGGCGACCTCACACGTCGAGCCGCGGATCTTGAGCGGATCGCGAGTTCCCTGCGCCCGGAGAACCTCGCCGCTGCGATCGCCGATGCCCGGCACGCGCTGGGTGACCCCGGTGGAATCGACGATCTGCTCCACGCGTTCACACGAGCAGGTCAGGGACTGGACGGAGCGCAGCAGGATTCCGCCGCCATGGCAGTCGAACGGCTCCCGGCCATCTGGTCCGGCCAGGCCGCCGATGCGGCGAGCGGAGCGCTGATGTCCGCGACGAAGGAGTTGGAGACCGACAGCACCCTCTTCGCCGCAGCGAGCAAGCTGCTGACCTCGGTCGCCGACTCGCTCCGATCCGCGCACCAGGAGCACAGCGCACTCCAGCAATACCTTCTCGACCTGCAGCACAAGGCCGATGCGCTCCCACCCGACGCGGCAACGTCACCTGCTGCCAATGACCTCGCGGACCACGCCCGATCGGCCGTTACCGACGCGGCGAAGCTCGTGACCAAGCTTCGCACCGAAGACGAGGAGACGGCGAAGACCTTCGCGTCCGCCTCCGGCCCGCTCGGCCCGATCGTTTTCCTCGCCGCTGCGTCCGGTGACCAGCGCAAACCGATCGAGGAGATCCTGCACGAATACCAGGTCACACCCGACCCGAACGGCATGGTCACGTTCCCGGACGGAGCAATGGGCTGGATCGCCGAACAGTTCGGGTTCGAACCGAAGCCGATGACAGCCGGTGAAGCTTCTCTGCTCACCGATCTCGGTGCAGCCGGCGTCAAAGACGCTTACGACATCTACGAGCTCGCTCAGGAATCCGGTTTCGAAGCGTTCGGAGGTCAGGGCAGCACCGATGGCCACGGGGATGCTTTCCGGCACACCTACTGGAACGCCCTTCTGGCACAACGCTTCGGTGCGGAATGGACCGAGAGCTACACCACCGCGCACGAACGACTCCCCCAAGACCAGGCGAACGCGTCCACGGTCGAAGCGATGGACCTGTACAACAACGAGGTCGGCAGGGGCATCGCCGAGGCACACCCCGACGCGAGCCCGGAGGAACTGGCTCGACACGTCGAAGAGGCTGTGCGCAACGGCGACGTGCTCGTGCACGACAGACAAGGAAACCTCAACTACAGCGATCGGGTTGAGATCGGTCAATCCGGCAATGCCCAAGCCGCGCCAGATCCTGGCGGGCACGCTCCGAAGGAGCCCGACCGGCATTGGTCTGGCGGTTACAACCCCGGTGACGATGCGGACAGCTATGGAACGACGGATGGGAACTACTGACGTGCTGAAGCGTTTCGCGGCGAGTTCGCTGCTCGTGCTGTCACTGGCCGGGTGCGCCACCGGAGGTGCTGAACCCGAACGCGACCAGGCTCTCTACGACCAGGTCAACAGTCTCACCCAGCCTGGTCGGGAACGGGCGATGCGGGAGATGCAGCCCGGCTCATGGGACACCGTGCACGTCTTCGAGGAGTACACCAGCAAAGAAGAGGTGCAAGCCAAGGTTCACAGCGAGGTCGATATCGAGGACTACTACGCCGGGCCCGGCCAACTGCTCTTCTTCATGCACAACGGCGAGATCTTCCGGGCCGTTGAGCTCAACGCCTCCCGAATTCCCGGCGGAACGTACAGCTCGAACCTCGTCCTTCGAGGCAGCTCAACACCAGGAGGAGTCCGCCTCGAAGCCGTCGATTCCTGAGACATTTCGACCTGGTCGAGCGTCGTCTAGGAGCCCAGCAGGTCAGATATCGACGACCCCTCGTCTCCCCTGCTGCGACCTCGGCACGAACGGGCTCAAGCCTGAAATGGCCGGAATGCGTGTCAAGAGTTCTCGGCCGCGAACGTGAGTGGCGCTCGGCAAGTCCCAGTTTTAGTCATAACTGAGCCGACATTTCGGACATGATCATGGCTCGGTTTGGACTAAAACTGGGAGGTGGCGAGGTCACGTCCGGGACGGGACCACTGCTGAGCCCCGTGCGCCTGGGGGTTGGTTCGGACGTTCTCGGGTTGTGGCGGGGTTCGTGGGGTTAGGGTTTGGCCTCGGTCTTGTTCTTGGGTGGGAAGTCGGTGGGATGAGGGCTTTGTCGTCGGGCGGGAGGGCTGCGGCCTGCTGCGGGCGGAGGACGGGGTTCTGCGGATGACGCAGCCTCCGATGCCTCCGCAGTGGCAACCTCCGCAGTGGCAGCCCCAGCAGTGGCAGCAGCCTCCGCCGCCTGGGCAGGTGCCGGCTTCGTGGATTCCGTTCGAGGAGCGGCCGACCGGGCCGATCCCCCGGATCCCGCAGCACGCTCCGCCGCCTCCGCAGCGGAGCAACACCGGGCTCGTCGTCGCGCTCGTGCTGGCAGCGGTGGCCCTGTTCGGGTTCGGGACCGTCGGAGCGGTCGCCCTCTCCGAGTCGTCCCACCAGGCGGAGGAACCGGTCGCGCCCAGCGGACCGCCGATCTCGACCAGCACGAGCGCGAGCGAAACCACTTCGGAAACCTCCACTTCTGCGCCGACCTCGACCTCCAGCTCCACCTCGGAGGTGTCCACGAACGCGGTGCCGGTGCTCAAGCTCGGGGACAACCCGCTCAACGTCGAGGGGAACGGGGCCGTCACCACCTCCTGCTCGCTCCCGGAGTTCTCCACCGACGTGGCCTCGCAGGACGCCTTCTACCAAGCCGTGCTGCCGTGCCTCGTGCGAGCGTGGGAACCGGCGCTGGAAGAAGCGAACCTGCCCACGGACACACCGAAGGTTGTCACCACCGGCGACGACATCAACACGCCCTGCGGGCTGCGGACCTGGGACCAGACGGCGCTGTACTGCCCGCAGGACAACACCATCTACATGACCGCGCGCTACTACTCCGAGGTCGAGGGCCGGTCCGATGCCGGGGTGTTCCTCGGGCAGCTCGCGCACGAGTTCGGCCATGCGCTGCAACGGCTCTCGGGCATCAACGGCGCCTACGGCAACGCCTCCGCGAGCGTCGGCGGCACGTCCCCGGCCGGGCTCGAACTCACCCGGCGCTCCGAGCTCCAGGCGACCTGCTTCGAAGGCATGTCCCTCGCCGCCTTCCAGAACGGCGGGGTGAGCAACGACCTCATCTTCCCCGCGCTCCGCGACTCGGCCGGGCGTGGTGACGAGAACAGCAACACCCAGGACCACGGCAGCATCCAGACCAACTCGCAGTGGGTCGAGCAGGGGTTCAGCAAGAACCGGATCACCGAGTGCAACACCTGGCTCTCGTCCCCGGGCGACGTGGACTAGGCGCTGTTGGGGAATGCGGCGGAGCCGTTGTTTCAGGTGTGGGACTCAGCTCGCACCGCCGCGGGTTCTGAGCGCCTTCGTGGCGAGTACGCCGGGACGCCGTGTATTGGCATACATCAGGAGCGGCGCACGGAGTCCACGAAGGCGATCAGGTTCCGCCACCCGCACCGCCACGCAAAGCAATACATATACAGCTCCTAGCGGCGGCCGAGGAGGATTCCGTAGCCTCCGCCGGCCACTGCGGCGAGCGTGATCAGGACGATGTTGGTGCGCCAGGCGAGGGCGTCGAGCTCGGACAACTCGGTCTTGGCCGGGGTGACGCGCAGTTTCCCCGCCGCTCGGGCGGGAACCATGACTTCGAGGCGCTGACCCCTGGTGTGCCCGCAGCCGTCGAAGGTCGCGCGCCGGGTCTGCCCGTCGATCGTCACCTCGACCACGTCACCTGCCGCGCGGGGACCGCACGGGCGAGGCTCGACGACGACGGCCGTCCCCCGGCGCTCGGCGACCTCCGACTGCCCGGACGCCGTGACCAGCGGCCACACCGTCAAGCCGGCCACCAGGACGCCGAGAACGCCCAGGACGAGCAGGATCGACGCCACCGAGGCCGAACCGCGCGTGCTTCCCACAACACCGATAGTCCCAGAAACCCGTAACTGGATCGGGTGATACCCGGGGTCAGAAGATCACGTTTGCGGCGGACTCACCTTGCGCACGTAGAGGAGCCGGTCACCGGCCTCGATCGCATCCGCTTCCGGAGCGTCCACCCGGTAGAGCTCACCGTCGCGGACCACGCCCAGCACGATGTCGGCCAGGTGCCGCGGCGAACCGCCGACCTCCTGGCGCTCCACCTCGCGCTCGGCGATCGCCAGACCCACCTCGGGGCTGAGCAGGTCCTCGAACATCTCCACCACCGACGGCGTCGACGTCGCCATGCCGAGCAGACGACCCGCCGTCTCGCTGGAGACCACCACCGAATCCGCGCCCGACTGGCGCAGCAGGTGCACGTTCTCGGCTTCCCGGACGGCGGCGACGATCTGCGCCTTCGGGGCGAGCTCCCGGGCGGTCAGGGTCACCAGCACGGCGGTGTCGTCGCGGGCGGGGGCGATCACGATCGCGCGGGCGCGCGGCAGACCCGCCACGCGCAGCACGTCCGAGCGGGTACCGGAACCGTTGACCGTCACCAGGCCCTGCGCGGACGCCGACTCCAGCGACGCGCGGTCGGTGTCGACCACGACGATGCGGCCCGGGTCGGCGCCTTCGCCGAGCAGTGCGGTGACCGCGGAACGTCCCTTGGTTCCGTATCCGATGACGACCACGTGGTCGCGCACCTTGGACCTCCAGCGTTGGATCTTGAAAGCTTGCCGCGAGCGCTCGGTGAGCACTTCCAGTGTCGTACCGACCAGGACGATCAGGAACAGCACGCGAAGCGGAGTGATGACCAGCACGTTCACCAGACGTGCTTTGTCGGACACCGGGGTGATGTCGCCGTAGCCGGTGGTCGACAACGACACCGTGGCGTAGTAGACGACGTCGAGCACGCTGATCTCGCCGCCCGCGGCGTCCCGGTAGCCCTCGCGGCCGATGTAGACGATGGCGACGGTGGCGGCCAGCGCGACCATCGCACCGAGGATGCGCCGGACGATCGAGCGCACCGGACTCGTCACGTTCCCCGGCATCCTGATGACGCCGACGAGTGCGTGATCGGGCCTGGTGCTCAGCTCTTCTTCGGCGTCGTGCCTGCCGAACAACTGGCTGGGACCTCGATTCATGAGTCGTGCTCCCCGACGTTGTGACCACTCACGGCGTTGAACAGTAACCGCTCCGCACATCCGGAAGACGACCGCCCGGAATTGTGGCGAATCAATGGGGAAACACCATCCCGAAATCACCCGCCGGGCGTTTACCATGCGATCGTGCAGCAGCTTCAGCACGCGGCCCGCGCTCTCGGCTGGGACGGGAATCTAGTACCGGATGTCGACGTGCTCGGCACCCGGTTCACGGCGGTGGCCCGCATTCGGCCCGACGTCCATGAATGGCGTCTGCACAACGGGTGGGGACCCGAGCTCAATCCGGCGTGGTTCAAGGCGTGGTCGGAACCCGAGCACCACGACCAGTTGCCGGTGGCGGCGGTCGACCTGATCGGGATCCTGGTTCCGGTGTCCACACCGTCCCGCGCGCTGCGGGCCTGCGGGATGCTGCTGACGCTCGCGCCCTGCGCGGTCGTCCTCCCGGGCGACCACCGCTACGACGCGCTGTCGATGCTGGAGCTGGACTACTACGGGGCCGGTGCCGTCACGACCGCTGCCGAGGACTCCGCCCACCTGGTGATCGCACCGGAGAACCGCGCCGCCGAGTTCGGCTCGTCGATGTTCGGCCGCTGGCTCCTCGAAGTCCTCTACTCCAAACTCCTGGAACACCCCCAGCTGACCGAGAACGCCTAACCGCTCTCACCAAGAGGCGTTCCAGCCCGGAACGAAACCCGAACCAGCGCCGGGCCTGCGATTGCTTCAGGTGCGGGACTCAACCGGCACCGCCGCGGGTTCTCAGCGGTCCTCTGGGGAGGACGCCGCGATGCCGTTTGGCATACATCAGGAGTGGCGCCCGGACCCAGAGGGCCGCTGAGGTTCCGCTACCCGCACCGCCACGCAAAGCGAGAACGCGAAAAAGATCAGGCCAGGGCGTATTCGTGCCAGTTGAGCCCTTCTTGATTCCAGCGCATCCCCCGGCCTTCCTGGAGGACCCGCATGGCCTGGACGGTGTGCGGCCAGCGGCGGATGACGTTGGCCAGCGCCACCGGGGTCATCATGTCGACCGTGCGCCGGTGGTCGCCCGGGCCGAGCATCGCGATGCCGCCCGGGGTGTTGATGATGTCGGCGAGCGGGCGCTGACCGGACAGCGCGGTCTGCTCGACGCTGATGATCGTGTGCGGCTGCAGTTCCGCGGGCCAGCTCTGGCGGTCGATGTCGCCGGCGACGGGCTGCTCGCAGCTGCCGCATTCGCAGACGAACTCGCTGGCCCAGCCGTGCTGCCGCCACGACCAGATGACCGCGCTGCCCGCGTGGAGGTCGGACAGCGCTGCGACGTGCGGCCAGGCGCCCACGACGGCGTGCAGCTTGGTCTGCTTGGACTCCCGACCCGTGGCAGCCGGGCCTTCGAAGGTCCAGGTGCCCTCATCGTCGCGGTGGACCCGCACCAGAGGGGCGCGCATGGCGAGAACTTCGGTGTCCACGCGCACTGCGGATTCCGGCGGAGTGGTGAGCTTCCAGTCGGTGTTCATCGCGGGCATAGTCGGTCGCCGCGCACTCCGAACTCAAGCTCCACCACCCGAACGTGTACATCTTCAGCTGTTCTTCGGGACCGCGGTGATGAGGTCGCGCAAGCCCTCCGCGTCGCGGAGATCGGTGGGCCGGAGCGTGTGGTCGTGGCGGACGTAGTGGAAGGCCGCGCGGACCTTCTCCAGCGGTGTCCTCGACAACTCCGCCCAGGCCAGCCGGTAGGAGGCGAGCTGGACCGACAGGGACGGGATCTGGTCGCCGTTGGGGACCCCGCCGGTCTTCCAGTCGACGACGGTCCAGCCGCCGTCGGGATCGGCGAAGACGGCGTCCATCCGGCCGCGCAGCACGATTCCCTCGACCTGCGTCTCGAAGGGCACCTCGACCCGGTGCGGCGTCCGATCGGCCCAGGTACCGCGCAGGAACGCCTCCTGCAGCTCAGCGAGGTCCTCGTGCAGCGGGGCCGAATCGTCGGCCGCGCCGGGCAGCTCGTCGACGTCCAGCAGCGCCGAGGAGGTGAAGCGGTGCTCCAGCCAGGCGTGGAACGCCGTTCCCCGGCGGGTCATCGGGTTCGGCGGGTACGGCAGCGGACGGCGCAACCTGCGGGCCAGCGCGTCGGTGTCGCCCGCGAGCTCCACGAGCTGGCTCACCGACAGGTGGTCCGGCAGCGCGACCTGCTCCCTGCGTTGCGCGGCGGCGGCCCGTTCGGCGAGCAGGACGTCGACGTCGCGGGCCCAGCCGTCGGGATCCTCCTCCGGCTCGGGCGAATCCGCGCTGTTCATCGCTGAGCGCACGAGGTCGGCGCCTTCGGCGACGGCGGCGCGGCGCGGGCCGAGCGGGTCGACCGGCCACTCCGCGGAGCGGACCTCGTCCGCCAGCGGGTTCTCGGCGTCCTCGTCCGGAGCCGGGCACCACTCGTCGATGACGCCGACGCGGTCGTCGTGCACGACCTGCGCGGTCTCGGTCAGGAAGTCCGACGGGCCCTTCGGGCGGTCGCCGTTCTCACCCCACCAGTGCCCGGACAGCAGCAGGGTCCGCTCCGAGCGGGTCACCGCCACGTAGAACAGGCGGCGCTCCTCGGCGAGGCGCCGCTCCTCGAACTCCTCGTCGTGGATGCTCAGCGCCTCGCCCAGCTCCTTGCGGTCCAGCCCGTGGAGCCGGTCGACGTCGAGCGCGGGCAGGTCGGGGGCGTCGCCGCGCAGCTCCGCGGGCAGCGAGGTGACCGACCGCAGCCACGACGAGGACTTCCGCTTGCCCGGGAAGACGTCGTTGACCAGGTGAGGAACGGCCACGACCTGCCACTCCAAGCCCTTGGCCGCGTGCACGGTGAGGATCTGGACGCGGTCGTCGGCGACCTCGACCTCCCCCGGTTCCAGGCCGTCCTCGGCACGTTCGGCGGCGGCGAAGTAGTCCAGCAGCGACGGCAGCGTGGCCGACGGGCTGGCGGTGGTGAACGAGGTGACGACGTCGGCGAAGGCGTCGAGGTGGATGCGGCCGACACCGCCTGGGCGGGCGAGACTTTCGATGTCCAGCAGCAGCGTCCGCTCGGCGTCGGCGACCAGCTCGGGCAGCGGCTGGTCGAGGCGCCGCCGCAGCGCGGCCAGCTCACCGCCGAGCCTGCGGATGCGTTCGTAACCGTGCTCCGAGTAGCGCTCCGGCGAGCCGGGATCGTCCAGCGCGTCGGCCAGTCCCGCCTGCTCGGCGTTCTCGCCGGGCATCGCCGCCTGGACCACGGCCGAGGGGTCGTCGGACTCCGGTTCGCCGAAGAACTGCGCGCCGAGCTCCCTCGCCCGTTCCCAGAGCGCGGCCAGGTCGGCGGCGCCGATCCGCCAGCGCGAGCCGGTCAGCAGCCGGGCGGCCGCGGTGCCGGCGAGCGGGTCGACGAGCAGCCGCAGCGCGCTGACCAGGTCGCGCACCTCCGGTTCGTCCAGCAGACCGCCGAGTCCGACGACCTCCACCGGCAGACCGCGTTCCCGCAGCGCCACCGCGATGTCGGCCATGTCCGCGCGGCGACGGACCAGCACCGCCGCGGTCGGCGGCCGGCCCGTCTCGTCCAGGGAGGCCCGCCAGTGGGCGTGGATCCGGTCGGCCACCCACTCGCGCTCGGCGCGGACGTGCTCGGCCAGCAGGACCCGGATGTCGCCCTCGTCGGCGCCTTCGCGCGCGCGGAGCTCCTCGACCTCCAGGCCGATCCTGCGCAGCGGTTCGGAGACGACGTTGGCGACCCGCAGCACTTCCTCCGGATTGCGGAAGCTCGTCAGCAGTCCGTAGCGGTGCGCGGGCGCGAGGTGGTCGACCTCGGTGCGCGGGAAGTCGGTGGTAAAGCGGGGCAGGTTCGCCGCGCTCGCGCCGCGCCAGCCGTAGATCGCCTGGGCTGGGTCGCCCACCGAGGTCACCGGCAGGGAAGCGGACTCCCCGCCGAACAGCGAGCGCAGCAGGACGCGCTGGGCGTGCCCGGTGTCCTGGTACTCGTCGAGCAGCACCGCGCCGTAGCGGGCCTTCTCGCCCTCGACGACCTCCGGGTGCCCGGCGGCGAGGTGGGCCGCCAGCGACATCTGGTCGGCGAAGTCCATCGCGCCCTCGCGCCGCTTGCGCTGCGCGTACTCCTCGACCAGTGGAAGCATCGCGACCCGGAGCCGTTGTGCGGCAACGACCTTCACCAGATCCTGCGGGAGGTTGGCGCGCTGCCCCTTGGCGCGCGGCGCGTTCTCCACCGCCTCGCACAGCTTTTCGGCGTGAACCCGCAGATCGTCCGTGCTCACCAGGTGTTCGGCGATCTCGCCCGCCAGCGACAGCAGGTAGCCGGTGACGGTCGCGGGCACCTTGTCGGTGTCGAGGTCCTCGGTCCAGGTCGCCACCACGCGGTGCGCGAGCTGCCAGGACGCGGTCGCGGTGAGCAGCCGCGCGCCGGGTTCGACCGGCACGCGCAGACCGTGCTCGCCGACGATGCGCCCGGCGTAGGCGTGGTAGGTCAGGACGGTCGGTTCCTCGGTGAGCACCGCCGAGCGCAGCTGCCCGCTCGGGTCCACCTCGTCGAGCAGACCCGACCCGGCGAGCCTGCGCAGCCGGGCGCGGACCCGGTCGGCGAGCTGGCGAGCGGCCTTGCGGGTGAAGGTCAGGCCCAGCACCCGCTCGGGCGTGACCAGCTGGTTCGCCACGAGCCACACGACGCGCGCGGCCATCGTCTCGGTCTTGCCCGCACCGGCACCGGCCACCACCAGCGCCGGTTCCGGCGGTGCCGCGATCACCTCGGCCTGTTCGGGCGTGGGCTGGTGCAGGCCCAGCGCCTGGGCGACGCGCTGCGGACTGATCACTGCGAGACCTGCCTGCCTGCGGGGTGAACCGGGCAGCTGGTCCGCGCCGGGCAGCGCGGGCAGTCGGTGTTCTCACTGGCCACGTACGCGGGCCCGAGACTGGACTCCGCTGCGCTGTGCACGACGTCGAGCCACACCTTGATCTTCTCCTGGTCGAGCGGTTCCTGCGCGCGTTCGGTGGCGGAACCCTTGCGGTCCGACTTCGCGACGTAGAGCAGCCGGGCGCCACCGGGCTCGTCCTCGTCGCCGAAAGCGCCGAGCGCGGCGGCCAGCTGGTACACCGCCAGCTGCGGGTGCTCTTCGGCATCGCCCTTGCTGACCGGTGCTTTCGCGGTCTTGACGTCGATCACGACCGGACGGCCGTCCGCGTCGGTCTCGAGCCGGTCGACGCGGCCGCGCAACCGCAGCCACGGCCCGCCCTCGCGTCCCTGCACGGTGACGTCGAGGTCGCGCTCCACGCCGACCTGGGTGAGTTCGGCGCGGGACTGGACGAGCCAGACCACGAAGGCGTTGAGCATGCCCTCGACGCGCTTGCGCTCCTTGCGGGAGAACCACGGCGCTCCGGCGTCGATGCTCTGCCACGCCTCGTCCAGAGCCTGGTGCAGCTGGGTGGTGTCGGCGCCGTCGGCGGCCGCCTGCACCAGCGCGTGCACGAGAGTGCCTGTGACGGCGGCGAGTTCGGCGGTGTCCTGCCCGCCGTTGCGCTCCACCAGCCAGCGCAGCGGGCACTTCGCGAGGATGTCCACCGTGGACGGCGAGACCTTGACCGGGTCGTCGCCGGTGATCAGCGGTGCGTCGGTGGAGGGTTCGGGCAATCCGTACCAGGTTCCGGGATCCGCCCCCGGCACGCCGTCGGCCGCGAGGCGGGCCAGTTGCGCGGCAGCGCGGCGCTTGCGCTCCTCGGGCTCGTCGGCGTCGCAGACCACCCGGCGCAGCTCGCCGACCAGGTCGGCCAGCGTGAGACCTCGCTCGGGACGGGCGATCGGGCGCTCCGCCGAATCCGGATCGCTCTCCACGCCGTCGAGCTCGTCGAGGAACCGGGACGGCTGCTCGTCCTCGCCGCGCACCGCGCTGACCAGCAGGCTCCGCCGGGCGCGGCTCGCGGCGACCAGCAGCAACCGGCGCTCCTCGGCCAGCAGCGGCGCGGTCGCCGACACGCGTTCCGCGGTCATCCCGGACAGCACGTCGACCAGGTGCTCCACGCCCAGCAGCGACCCGCGCAGCCGCAGGTCCGGCCAACTGCCCTCCTGCACACCGGGAACCGCGACGACGTCCCACTCCTGCCCGGTCGCGGCGTGCGCGGTGAGGATCTGCACCGCGTTGTCGCGAGGAGCGGTCGGTGCCAGCGAGGAACCTGCGATCTGCTGGTCGGTGAGGTAGTCGGCGAAACCGGCCGCGTCGTTGCCGGGCGACCGATCGACGAACTGGGCGGCGGCATCGAACAGCGCCACGATCGCGTCCAGGTCGCGGTCTGCCTGCGCACCGGAGATGCCGTGGCGCTCGGACTGGGCGACCCAGCGCTTCTCCAGACCGCTGGCCTTCCACACCCGCCACAGGGTTTCCTCGACGGACTGCCCCTTCTCCACCGACTCCCGCGCGGTGCGCAGCAGGGAGGCGACACGGCGAGCCGGCTCGGCCGCCGAATCCTCCAGCGCCGCGAGACGGTCGCCCTCGGTCAGCACCTCGACCAGCAGCTCACCGCTGGGACGCCCTGCCCCGGACGCCGATTCGAGGCGGAGCAGACCGCGCCGCAACCGGCGCAGCGCGAGCGGGTCGGCGCCACCGAGCTGGGATGACAGCAGCAACGCCGCGGCATCGGAATCGAGCTCGTGCGGGCGTACCGCGCAGCGCAGCAGGGTCAGCAGCGGGCGGACGGCGGAGCGCTGGGGCAGCGGCACGTCGTCCACGGGCAGCGCGATCGGCACCCCGGCGGCCAGCAGCGCGCGACGCAGCACCGGCAGCGACCGGCCCGTCGAGCGGACCACGACACCCATCCGCGACCAGGGGATCTCGTCGAGCAGGTGGGCCCTGCGGAGCTGATCGGCGACCCACGCCGCCTCCTGCGCCTCGGTCGCCAGCAACCGCACCTGCACCGAACCGCCCGCCGTCTCGTCCTCCTCGGACTGCGGCTCCGGTTCAGCCAGCCGTCGCTGCGGACCGTGTCCCGGAAGCCGGGAAGCCAAGCGCTGCACCGCTTCTCGTACCGACTTCGACATGCGGTGATCGATCGTGAGCGCCGTGGTGCTGGTGCCGTCGGGGTCCGCGTCGAGCAGGCAGCGCGGATCCGCGCCGCGGAACGTGTAGACGGCCTGGTCCGGGTCCCCGGCCAGGACGAACTCGGTGGCCGTGTCGCCGAGGGTGCGGATCAGCCGGTACTGCTGCGGATCCAGGTGCTGCGCGTCGTCGACCAGCACGTGCCGGACCCGGTCCTGCTCGGCCATGAGCAGGCTCGAATCGGTGGCGAAGGCGAGCCGCGCCGAGCCGACCAGCTCCGCGGCGTCCAGCGCGGCGGCCTGCGATCCTCCCGCTCCGCGCAGCAGCGTGACCTGCTCGTACTGCCTGCCGAAGCGACCGGCCGCGATCCACTCCGGACGGCCGTGCTCGCGTCCCAGCGCGATCAGCCGGTCCGGATCGACGCCGCGTTCGGCCGCGCGCAGCAGCAGGTCCCGGAGCTCCTCGGCGAATCCCGGGACGGTCAGCGCCGGTTGCAGCGGCTCCGGCCAGTCGCGGGAACCCTGCTCGACGTCACCTTCGAGGAGTTCCCGGACCAGGGCGTCCTGATCCGGTCCGTTGAGCAGCTGCGGCGGCGGGAGCTCGTCGCGCACGGCCTGCAGGCGCAGGACGGCGAACGCGTAGGAGTGCACGGTGCGCACCAGCGGCTCCGGGGCGGTGCGCACGTCCTCGCCGGATCCGGTGAGCAACCGGGTGATCTCGGTGCGCATCCACGACGCCGCGCGGCGGCTGGAGGTCAGCACGAGGACGTTCTCCGGTGACACGCCCCGGTTTCGGATCCGGTCGGCCGCGATCTCGGCGATCAGCGTCGACTTGCCCGTTCCCGGCCCGCCCAGCACGCGCAGGAATCCGAAGGAGTGCTCCAGCGCCCGCCGACCCGCTTCGTCCCAGGTCGTGGCGCGGCGCGCGGTTCCGGCGCGGCGCACGAGCACGGGCGAAGTCGCGGGAGGCACGCACCGAATGGAACCACGTCAACCAGACAAGATCGGCTCTGGGCACGCCGGGATGTGCCCGAGTTGTCCGTGATTCCCAACTGTGAATGTGGGATCGCGCTCCGGCGTTTGGTGGTACAAACCAATTTTGCGCTCTGGCAGATTTCCTTCCATCGCAGGCCTCCCCCGCCTGTGACCTGCGAATTCGCGCAGTCCCCCGATCGCGCGACGCACACCCCGAAGGAGGAAGCGTGAGCAAGATCCGCAAGAGCCTGCTCGCCGGCGCCGCCGTCCTCGGCACGTTGGCCATCGGAGCGGCCCCCGCGCTCAGCGCCGAAGAGCCCAGCGCGGCCACGAGCCCGGTCGCCGCCTCGCCCTACCTGTACAACGGCTGGGGCAGCCCGCCCGCGCCCGCCGACGTCATGAACGCGACCGGCATCAAGGACTTCACCCTCGCCTTCATCAATTCAGACGGCGGCTGCAACCCCGCGTGGGACGGCCAGCGCCCGCTCGACGGCCAGGACAAGGCCACCATCGACGCGATCCGCGGCGCCGGCGGCGACGTGATCCCGTCCATCGGCGGGTACTCCGGCACCAAGCTCGGCGAGGTGTGCGGCGACGCCCAGCAGCTGGCGGGCGCCTACCAGAAGCTGATCGACGCCTACGGCCTCAAGGCCATCGACGTCGACATCGAGGCCACCGAGTTCGAGAACCAGGCCTCGCGCGACAAGGTCATCGAGGCCCTGAAGATCACCAAGGAGGCCAACGAGGGCCTGCTGACCGTGGTCACCTTCCCGACCACGACCACCGGCCCGAACGAGAACGGCAAGGCGATGTTCGCCAAGGCCGCCGAGATCGGCGCGAACATCGACGTCTGGACGCAGATGCCGTTCGACTTCAACGGTTCCGACATGGCCGCGGACACCATCTCCGCGACCGAGGGGCTCAAGGAAGCGCTGAAGTCGAGCCTCGGCTACGAGGACGCGGACGCCTACGCGCACTCCGGCATCTCGTCGATGAACGGCAAGACCGACGTCGAGGGCGAGATCGTCGACCAGGCCGCGTTCCAGAAGATGGCGGACTACGCCAAGGAGAAGAGCCTCGGCCGCTTCACCTTCTGGTCGGTCAACCGCGACCGGCCGTGCAGCGGCGGAGCCGTCGACTCCTGCAGCGGCATCGAGCAGCAGGACTGGGACTTCTCCAAGATCGTCGCCGGTTTCCAGGGCTGACACCCCGGCTCCAAGCGGCCCGTCCTCTCCCCGGAGGGCGGGCCGTTCCCAGTTTTGGGGCTCATTGCAGAATCACTTTGCTTGGCGGTGCGGGTAGCGGAACCTCACACGCCGCCTGGACTCCGTGCGCCACTCCTGATGTATGCCAATACACGGCGTCGCGGCGTACTCATCCAGACGACGTGTGAGAACCCGCGGCGGTGCGGGCTGAGTCCCACACCTGAAGCAACGACACCCACCAGGTCCCAGTTTTAGTCATAACTGAGCCGACATTTCGGACATGATCATGGCTCGGTTTGGACTAAAACTGGGACTCGATGAGGCATCCGCGGAAGTCCCCGGCTGCGGGGCGGTAGTTTCGGTTCCGTGGATGAGGAGACGTTCGAGCGGGTGCGGGCCGTGGTCGAGTCGATCCCGCCCGGCCGGGTGCTGTCCTACGGCGACGTCGCCGAGCTCGCCGGGCTGCGGTCGCCTCGCCTCGTCGGGCGGATCATGTCCGAGGACACCGCCGACCTGCCCTGGTACCGCGTGCTGCGCTCCAACGGGACCGTCGCCGACCACCTCCGCCACCGGCAGCTCGAGCTCCTCCGCGCTGAAGGCGTCCTCGCCCAGGACGGACGGGTGAACATGCGCCACTACCGCTGGAGCAGCTGACCCCCGGTTCGACTCGCCCGCGCGCAGTGCCAGGTCAAGGCCGCTTCGCATTCGAATCTCGCGCGAAATCGGACGGACTCAGGCTCGCGGGGTGCGGGTGGGGAGCCTTTCGGCGACCAGGCGGATCAGGGCAGCTGTGCGGGCTCGGTCCGGGGTCTCGTGGGGCAGGCCGGCCCGGACGATGGGGGCCGCGGTGACCGGACCGACGCAGGCGATGAAGACGCCATCGCGCAGGGCCTCTCGCAGCGCGTCACCCCGGTCCGTGGCATCGGCCCTGGCCAGGAAGTTGGTAGCCGCGGGCGCGCTGGTGAACGGCAGCGCGTCGACCTCACCGGCGATGACGGCGTCGATCAGGCGATCCAGCGGGTCCAGGTCGACCGGATCCGTCCAGCGGTAGACCGCGACCGGCACCACCTCGGCCCCGGCCTCGGTGAGTTCGCGGCGGAAATCGAGCATCGGGTCGCCGTGGACCTGCAGCACGACGCGCTTGCCCGCCACACCCCGTTCCAGCAGGTAGGTGAGGATCTCGGCGGATTCCTCCGACGGCGAGGTCCACTCCTCGCGGAGCCCCGCCCCGCGCACCGCTCCCTTGGCCTTGGCTCCTCGCGCGACCACCCGCGCACCGCTGAGGTGCTCCACCAAGGCGTCGCCGGCGGCCTCCACCCAGCCGCGGAAACCCACGCCGGTGATCGCCACGACGAAGTCCACCGGAGCGGAGAGCACGCGTTCGGTGGCGGTGGCGAGCTCGCCGTCCTCGGGCAGGGGAACCGTGTGCATCGCGGCACCGAACAGCACGCGTGCGCCCCTGCGGGACAGCAGGCTCCCGATCTCCTCGGCCTTGCGCTCCGCAGTGACACCGACCGTGAACCCGCTCAGAACGTCCTGCACGCGCCCATCGTCACACAGCGAGCGAGCGCCGACCGAGGCCGGAGCGACCAGGTCAGAGAACTTCGAGCACCATCTGCGAGGCGCGTTCCAAACCGGTCAGCGTCTTGGCGTTGGAGCGCGGGTGCAGCGCGTGCACCGAGAGCCGGAACAGCAAGGCGCGCAACAGGGCCTGCGGCCAGTCGGTCAGGTGCGACCAGCGCTCCACGATGGCCGGATCCGCTCCGCCCCAGGCCAGCGAATCCACGACCACCACGGCCGCGGCCCACTCGGCGGGCCGCCAGTAGGCGTTGAAGTCGATCACGCCGGGTGAGGCGTCGCCGGCGAAGAGCACGTTGCCGAACAGGTCGCCGTGCACCACCTGCGGTTGCAGCTGCACCTGGCGCCGCGAACCGGCCAGCACGTCGTAGAGACGACCGCCCTTCTCCTGCGGCAGCACGTAGTCCTCTTCGCCCCAGGCCATCCGGTCGGCCAGCGCGTAGATGTCCTGGCGCAGCTGGAGGAACCTCGGGCGGGCCACGTACCTGCTCGCGGCGTGCAGCCGCAGCGACATGGCCACGACCTCGTCGTGGCGCGGTTCGGGACGGCCCATGACATCGCGGCTCGCCGACCAGCCGGACACCACCCAGCGCCCGTCCGTCGACCTCACCGGGCGCGAGATCCGGACGTCGTCAGGTTCCAGCACGTCGAGGGTCTGCGCGACCCACGCGGCCTCCGCGGTGTTGGCCGCGGGCTTGAGCACGATCTCGCCGCAACGCCAGGCGACCGCGCCGTCCAGGGCCTCGGGCTCTTCGACTCGCGCCCCGAACGCCGCGCACACGTGCGGCGGTGGCGGCTCCGGCGTAGCACTCACGCGGCAGACGCTACCTCGAAGATCGGCGATTAGGCAGCAGGCACTCCGCATCTACGCAAAAGCGGTGCGCCGGTCGGAAAACCGGCGCACCGCCCTCGATGACTGCGATCAGTAGGTCGGCAGGCTCTTGTCGACCTGGTTGGCCCAGCCCAGGACACCGCCGCCGACGTGCACGGCGTCGGCGAAACCGGCCTTGTGCAGCGCCGCCAGCGCCTCCGCGGAACGGCCGCCGGACTTGCAGTGCAGGACGATCTGGCGGTCCTGCGGCAGTTCGGACAGCGCGTCACCGGAGAGGATGCGGTCCTTCGGGATGAGCTTCGAGCCGTCGATCTTGACGATCTCGTACTCGTGCGGCTCGCGGACGTCGATCAGCTCGAACTTGTCGCCGCGATCGAACTTCTCCTTGAGCTCCTGCGGGGTGATCGTCGAGTTCACCGCCGCCTGCTGCGCGTCGTCGGAGACCGCACCGCAGAACGCCTCGTAGTCGATCAGCCCCTCGATCGGCTCGCCGTTCGGGTCCTTGCGGATCTTGACGGTGCGGTAGCTCATCTCCAGCGCGTCGTAGATCATCAGCCGGCCCAGCAGGGTCTCACCGATGCCGGTGATCAGCTTGATGGCCTCGTTGACCATGATCGAACCGATGGAGGCGCACAGCACGCCCAGCACACCGCCCTCGGCGCAGGACGGCACCATGCCGGGCGGCGGCGGCTCGGGGTAGAGGTCGCGGTACTGCGGCCCGTGCTCGGCCCAGAACACGCTGGCCTGGCCCTCGAAGCGGAAGATCGAGCCCCACACGTACGGCTTGCCCGACAGCACCGCGGCGTCGTTGACCAGGTACCGGGTGGCGAAGTTGTCCGTGCCGTCCAGGATCAGGTCGTAGTCGCGGAAGATGTCGAGGGCGTTGTCCGAGGTCAGGTGCGTCTTGTGCAGGTTGACCTGGACGTAGGGGTTGACCTCGGCGATCGAGTCCTTCGCCGAGTCCGCCTTGGAGCGGCCCAGGTCGGACTGACCGTGGATGATCTGGCGGTGCAGGTTCGACTCGTCGACCTCGTCGAACTCGACGATGCCGAGCGTGCCGACGCCCGCGGCGGCCAAGTACAGAAGCGCCGGGCTACCGAGCCCGCCGGCGCCGACCACCAGGACCTTGGCGTTCTTCAGCCGCTTCTGCCCGTCCATCCCGACGTCCGGGATGATCAGGTGGCGGCTGTAGCGCGCGACCTCTTCCTTGGTCAGCTCCGACGCCGGCTCGACCAGCGGCGGTAGCGACGTTGCGCCGGACATTCCCAGCTCCTCCTCTGGTGGCGGCACCGCTCGCTGCGAGAGCGGCCGATGCCTCAAAAGCGTCCTCGTGTTCCCAACGGGTAACACGGAATCTGCAACGCAAGCCTGAACGATCCGATTCCCCAACCCAAACTACTCCCAGCATCCGGGACGCCCGGGCCGGTCGTGCGGGCGCGCCTAGAAGCCGGGCGCGACCGGGAAGGGCCAGGCGTTGGGGCGGCAGACGAACCCGTCCGAGTCAATCGAGGTGCCCTGGTCGGCGACCTGGTTGAGGTCGTGCAGCTCGTTGTTGGCGACGCTGAACGTCTGCTGCATCATCACCGGCGCCAGCGCTCCCTGCCCCGGGCACCCGACGTGCTTGTTGCCGAAGACGTGGCCGACCTCATGGTTGATGGCGTACCGGCGGTAGTTGCCGATGTCACCTTCGAACGACACCGCGCCCCGCACCCAGCGAGCCGCGTTGAGGTAGACCATGTCGCCCTTGCGGCACGAGCTGTCGTAGGGCACGCCGTCGGTGTAGTCGCAGGCTTCGCGGGCCGTCTGCTGGCTCACCAGGATCACCCGGAAGTCCGGCTGACCGGTGTTCGCATCGACGCGCTGCAACGAGATGCCGCCCGCCTGCGGGTTCGTCCAGCTGCGCGGATCCGACAGCGTCGACTGCACCAGGTTGCCGAACTCGGCGTTCGGGTCCGGCAGCTCCACGCCGACCTCGACCTCCACGCTGTAGCGGTAGAGCTGGCCGGCCCCCACGACCGGCGAGGAGCCCGGCAGCACCTGGAAGGTGCGGGCACCGGTCTCCGGGACCGGCCCGCCCGGCGGCAGGTCGGCGGAGAACATGTTGACCGGGTAGGTCTGGCTCGGCGGCGCCTCGCGCACGACCGGCTCGCCAGGTCCCTGCTCGGCGATCGGCGGCGGTCCGGTCAACGCGGCGTTGACGTCGCCCGGCCGCACGGTCTGCAGGACCGCGAGAGCCGTGATGACCACCAGCAACGGCAGCGCGTAGACCCGCCAGCCGTAGCGCCCCAGAACGCTCTTGCGGTGCCGGGCCCGGTAGTTGCCCTCCGGCTTGTCCGGTGTCCAGGACGCGGCGAGCGGCTCGTCGCCGGGCGCCTCCCCGCGCTTGCGGGGACGGTCCGCGAGCCCACGGGACTCACGCGCGGAATGATCCGCCGGATGGCGGTCTTCCGCGGGGTCGCGGGAGGGCTGCGGCGGGCGGGTCACCCCACTAGCGTGCCACAGCCCGACCAGCCAACTCCGTCACACCGACCACTCGGGGTGAGCAGCGCGGAAAAGATCACCCTTGTTGCGTAAGAAGTCGTTTCGGGCCGGTGTTGCCAGTGCGCACCCGCCGCGAGCCCGCGCGCCGACGACGTCGAGTCACCAGGTGCTGGAGAGGGCCAGTCCCAGGACGGCGCGGGCGACCATCGCGGGCCTCTCCATCTGGGCGACGTGGCCGGTGCGCGGCAGCACGAGCAACCGCCCGCGCGGGAGCAGAGTCGCCGTGCGTGGTGCCTTGCGGACCGAAACCACCCGATCGTTGTCACCCCAAATCACCAGAGCAGGGGTGTCGACTCGAGGCAGCAGCCGCCACAGCGAGCGCGAGGGCGCGACCACCCACGAACGCATCAGCTCGACCGTGGTCGTGGCCAAGGCGACGGTGGCCCACGGCAGCCCCGCGCGCTCGGCGAACTCCTCGGCCGCCTCGTCCAAGCGGTGCGGCGGGACGAGGTCCGGTTCGGCGAAGCACACCCGGAGCAGCTGCTCGGCGCGCTCCCTGGGGGTGACCTCGGCCAGCCTGCGGCGGGTCGGCGGTCCGATCACCGGCAGCAGCGCGAGCGCCAGGCGCGGGTCGGAGATCCGCTTCGGGCTCGGCCGCAGGTCCGGCATCGCCGGGGAGATCAGCGTCAGCGTGTTGACCAGGTCGGGCCGGCGCGCGGCGACCTCGGTGGCCACGGCCGCGCCGAAGGAGTTGCCGGTCAGGTGCACCGCGCCGGCACCCAGCTCGACCAGCAGCCGGATGATCAGGTCGGCGTTCTCCTGGCGCGTGTAACCGAAACCGGCCGGGGGCCGGGAGCGGCCGAAACCGGGCAGGTCGACGGCGACGCTGCGCAGCGTGCCCGAGAGCTGCGCGGAGAGGTCCGTCCAGTTCGTCGACGAACCGGCGAGTCCGTGCAGGTGAACAGCGGTCTCCGCGCCAGGCGGCCCGGTTGTCTCGCGCACGTGCACCTGAGCGGGACCGCACTCCGGCCCTGCGGGCAGGTCGACCTGACGGCCTGCCGGCGGGAGCAGGTGGAGGTCCAGCTCCGGCAGGCCGTCGACCAGCGGCACCCGGGTCAGGGCGTCGCGATCCAGCCGGTTCCGCCGGGTCGCCCGGTGCAGGTTCAGGTCGGTCGCACGCGTCGTCATCGGTACAGGATGCAGCCCGAACCGGGCGGATTGCGGTAGGCGCCTTTACTGGCGAGTAGAGTCGGGGAAGTTTGGGGGCTGCATGGCCACCGATCGCGGCAGAAGGAAGAGGCGAGGATGACCGGGACCGCGCAGCCGAACAAGGGAATCCGGTTGCCCCGCGACGCGCGACGGGCGCAGCTGCTCGAAGCGGCGCAGTACGTGTTCGTGCACAACGGCTACCACGCTGCGGCGATGGACGACATCGCCGAGCGCGCCGGAGTCAGCAAACCGGTCCTCTACCAGCACTTCCCCGGCAAGCTCGAGCTGTACCTGGCGCTGCTGGAGACCCACGGCAACGAGCTGGTCCGGCGGGTCCGCAAGGCGATCGAGTCGACCACCGACAACAAGCTCCGGGTTCGCGCCGCGATCGGCGCCTTCTACGAGTTCGTGGCCAGCGAGGACCAGGCCTTCCGGCTGGTGTTCGAGTCCGACCTGCGCGGTGAGCCCGCGGTGGAGAAGGCCGTCGAGAGCTCGCTCTCGGGTTGCATCGACGCGATCACCGACGCGGTCACGGCCGACGCCGGCCTGGACGCCGACCGCGCCCGCCTGCTCGCGGTGGGCCTCGTCGGCCTCGCCCAGGTCACCGCCCGGGACTGGCTCGACGAGACGCAGAAGATCCCCCGCGACGAGGCCATCAACCTGATGTCGACCCTCGCCTGGAAGGGGCTCGCGGGCTTCCCGCTCCAGAACTCCTGACCCGCCCTACAGGAGCGTGGCGATCCGGGTGGTGATCTCGGCGGTGCGCTCCAGCGGCAGCATGTGGCCGGCGCCCGGGTAGAGGTAGAACCGGGCGTTCGGCAGGGCTCGGGCGATCTTGTCCGCGTGGTCCTTGGGCGTCAGCCTGTCCGAGAGGCCCGCGAGGACCAGCGTGGGAACCTCGTTGAGCCTGGCCAGCGCCTCCGCCCGCTCGTGCACCGCGAGCGATTCCCGGTAGGCGGCCATGTTCTTCGGGTGGCAGGTGGCCAGCCAGGACGCCGTCGCGGCGACGTCCTCGCGCGCGGCCTGCTTGCCGAACAGCAGCCACCGAACGCCGGGGCGCAACCAGGCAGAGGCACCGCTGACCCGCTTCGCTCCGGAGCTCGCCAGGTAGCGGCGCAGCGCCCGCTCACCGGCGTTGAACACGTCCGAACCCCGCTGGGGCAGACCGAAGCTGGGAGCGGCCAGGTCCCCCGACGAGGTCGCCACGAGCGCCACCCCGCGAACGCGGTCGAACACCTGCGGGTGCTGCTCGGCGAGCGCCATGATCGCCATGCCGCCCATCGAGTGCCCCGCCAGCACGATCGGCCCCGCCGGAACCCGGTCTGCGATGATCTCCGCGAGGTCTTCAGCGCAACGCGCGATGGTGGCCTCACCCGGTTCGGCCGGCCTGCTAGCCCCGTGGCCGCGCAGGTCGAAGCGCAGCGTGCGCACGTTGCGCCCGGCCGCCGCAGGCAACCCGGCGGCGATGCGGTCCCAGCTGTGCTTGCTCAGCGTCCAGCCGTGCACGAACAGCACGGTGACCGGCGCGTCCGCAGGACCCTCGTCGATCAGCCGCAGCTGCGCGCCGTCGCTGGTGATGAACTCGGGGCGAGTGATCGTCTGCACTGGAACTCCATGAATTTGCGTGTTACCTTCAGTAACAGTAACCTCGGGTAGCGTGAGCCACGGTTCCCGACATGTCAAGGCCGCCCGGAACGACGAGCACAAGGGCGACGCCCGCAAGGAGCGATGGCGGGAGCACCGCCTGGCCCGACGCGCCGAACTCGTCCAGGCGGCGGTCCGCGCCATCGGCGCGCACGGCGCCGACGTCGGCATGGACGACATCGCGGCCGAGGCCGGCGTCAGCAAACCCGTGCTCTACCGGCATTTCAGCGACAAGAGCGACCTCTACGTCGCCGTCGGCGAGTGGGGCACCACCCTGCTGATGGAGCGGCTCGCACCGCTGTTCCGGATCAACGGCTCCGCCAACGAGCTCATCCGCCGACTGCTCGAGGCCTACTTGAGCGTCATCGAGGAGTACCCGGACCTCTACCGGTTCGTCGTGCAGCGCAACTTCACCGACCGGCCGGTCGCCAGCGACCCGGTGTCCCACGAGAAGACCGTCATCGCCAACTCGCTGACCCGGCTGCTCGGCCGCTACATGCGCGCGCTGGGCCTGGACTCCGGCGGCATCGAGGTGTGGAGCCACGGGCTGGTCGGACTCGTGCAGGCCAGCGGTGACTGGTGGCTGGACCGCCAGACGATGAGCCGCGACGACCTCATCACCTACCTGGCGCAGGTCATCTGGTCGGCCATCGACGGCGTGCTGCGCTCGGCGGGCCTGACCCTCGACCCCGACGAGAACCTCGACCTCCTCGACGACACGCACCTGGAGGCCGTCGAGGACCAGGACCTGGGCTGAACGCGTCGAGGGGCACCCCGGACCGCTCCGGGATGCCCCTCGTACAGCTCGAATCCGGGTGTCAGCCGACTCCGAAGCCCACCCGCGGCACGTCGCCCGGTCCGATCTCGACGTAGGCGATCTTGCTCGACGGAACGATGATGCGCCGCCCCTTGTTGTCGTCCAGCGCCAGCACGCTCACGTCGTTCTTCAGCGCGTCCGAGACCAGCGACTCGATCTCCTGCGGGGACTGTCCGCTGTCGACCGTGAGCTCGCGCGGACTGTCCACGACGCCGATCTTGACCTCCACGCCGAACCTCCGTAGGGCACTAGAAACGATGTGACGGGCCAAGGCTATCCCAGCCACCCCACGAGGCACGGGATCTGCCCATTCGCTCAGAGCGAATGCCTGCGCAGGACCCCCGGCCGGCACCGCCGCCGCCGCACCAGGTCCCAGTTTTAGTCCAAACTGAGTGGACATTTCGGACATGATCATGGCTCGGTTATGACTAAAACTGGGATTCGGTCTCCAGCGCCCTGCGTCGGGGGCGGGTGTTGCGAGGACTTGCCGGGAAGGTTCAGCCCAGGCCTAGCTGGCCCATTCGTTTGGTGTGATTGCTCTGCAGCCGCCGGAACATGGCGCCGATGCCGGTGAGGTCCCCGGACCCGGTGATGATCAGCTCGGACAGCGCGTCGCGCTCGGCGACCACGTACTGGGCCTGGGTGATCGCCTCGCCGAGCAGCCGCCGCCCCCACAGCGTGAGCTTGTCGCGCAGCGAGCGGTCGTCCGCGCAGGCCGCCTGGACCTCGCGCTCGGCGAACGCGGAGTGCCCGGTGTCGGCCAGCACCGTGAGCACCAGCTCGCGGTTGCCCGAGTCCAGCCACTCGGCGACCTCGCGGTAGAAGTCCGCGGCGAGCCCGTCACCCACGTAGGCCTTGACCAGTGATTCCAGCCACGAGTGCGGCGCGGTGGAGGAGTTGAACGCCTCGAAGGGCTCGGCGAAGGGCTGCATGGCCTGGTCGACCTTGACCCCGCGGGCCGCCAGCGCCTGCTCCAGCATCCGGTAGTGGCCGATCTCCGCCGCCGCCATGCTCGACAGCGCAGCCCGGCCGGTCAGCGTCGGAGCTGTGCGCGCGTCCTCGGCCAACCGGTCGAACGCCGACAGCTCGCCGTAGGCCAGGGCCGCGAGCAGGTCCACGACCCCTTCTTGGTAACGCTCGTCACTTTCACCGGGCATCGTGGCGCGCTGGTCAGCCTCGTTCATGGCTGCGAGCGTAACCGTCGGCACGCCCGAGTTATACGCGCCACGTCAGTTTTGGCTTCAGAACAGGTATCCTGGCGGCCGGAGGAGCAATCGGCGTCCTGACGGCGCGGTCGAACACCGTGGGGTCGGCTCCCCGAACGTCACGATCCGGGCGACGGGCGCCCGAGCGGGACGGCCCCGGACATGTCGGCGCGACGCGGCTCGAGCGAACGGCTCGGCGGCTGTGGCGCGCATGCGATGCCGATGACGACAACGAACCAGCCAGCGGGGTACTCGCCGCTGTAGCGAAACGAAGGCGCGCACCATTACGTCGGTGACCACGAGCACTCCGAGCAGCCGCAACAACGCGGCCGCCGTGTGCCGGGAGGACGTCGCCACGGGATCGGCCCGAACCGGGAGGAACGCGCGCAGGTACCGAGAGAGGCGATCATTCTGACGTTCACCAACAGCCAGGCCCCCGGCGGCCTCGAAGATCACACCGGGGGCGGCACCCCCGACATCTCCAACAGCGATGCCCCCGAGGCCGCTCAGGAGCACCTCCCGCCGACGTTCGCGGAGCTCGACGTCCACCCGGACATCGTCAAGGCGCTCAACGACGGCGGCATCGAGCGGACCTTCGCCATCCAGGAGCTGACGCTCCCGCTGGCGATGCGCGGCGAAGACCTCATCGGTCAGGCCCGCACGGGTACCGGTAAGACCCTCGGCTTCGGCGTCCCGATCCTGCACCGCGTGGGCGGTGCGGGCGACGGCACTCCCCAGGCCCTGATCGTGGTTCCGACCCGGGAACTGTGCCTGCAGGTCACCCGCGACCTCACCGACGCCAGCAAGCACCTGGGCGTGCGCACCCTCGCGGTCTACGGCGGTCGCCCCTACGAGGAGCAGATCTCCGCGCTGCGCAACGGCGTCGACGTGGTCATCGGCACCCCGGGCCGCCTGCTGGACCTGGCCGAACAGCGCCACCTGGTGCTCGGCAAGGTCTCCGCGCTGGTCCTCGACGAGGCCGACGAGATGCTCGACCTGGGCTTCCTGCCCGACATCGAGCGGATCCTGCGGATGGTCCCCGAGCAGCGCCAGACGATGCTGTTCTCGGCGACCATGCCCGGCCCGATCCTGACCCTGGCCCGCACCTTCATGACCCGCCCGACGCACATCCGCGCCGAGCAGGCCGACGAGGGCGCGGTGCACGAGCGCACCCGCCAGTTCATCTACCGGGCGCACTCGATGGACAAGTCCGAGCTGATCGCGAAGGCGCTGCAGGCCGACGGCCGCGGGCTCGCGATGATCTTCAGCCGCACCAAGCGGCAGGCGCAGAAGCTGGCCGACGAGCTCACCGAGCGCGGCTTCGCCGCCGGTGCCGTGCACGGCGACCTGGGCCAGGGCGCCCGGGAGAAGGCGCTGCGCGCGTTCCGCTCCGGCAAGGTCGACATCCTCGTCGCCACCGACGTCGCGGCTCGCGGCATCGACGTGGCCGGCGTGTCGCACGTGATCAACCTGCAATGCCCGGACGACGAGAAGACCTACGTGCACCGCATCGGCCGCACCGGCCGCGCGGGTCGCGAGGGCGTGGCGATCACGCTGGTCGACTGGGACGAGGAACCGCGCTGGAAGATGATCAGCGACACCCTCGGCCTGGACAAGCCGGAGCCGGTCGAGACCTACTCCACCTCGGCGCACCTGTTCGCCGACCTGAGCATCCCGACCGACGTGACCGGGCGGCTGCCGCTGGCCAAGCGCACCCGCGAGGGTCTCGACGCCGAGCCGGAGGGCGAGGCCGGTGAGTCGGGCGAGGCCAAGCGCCCGCGCCGCAACCGCCGTCGCACCCGCGGGGGCAAGGACCCGGCCGGTGGCGAGGCCGGCAACGGCGCCCGTCACGACTCCGACGCGGAGACCCGCCCGACCCGGCGTCGCAACCGCCGCCGCACGCGCGGGGGCGACGAGGTCAACGCCGAGGTCGGCGCCCAGCAGTCGGAGACCCCGGCCGCCACCGAGTCCGGCTCGGCCGACGCCGGCGACCGTCCGCGCCGTCGTCGTCGCCGCCGCGGCGGCCGCGGTGGTGGTGGCGGGGAGGGCTCCTCGGAGTCCACCGACAACGGCTGACCTGTGAACACCCGGAGATCTCGGCCTCCCCGGAGGTCGAGATCTCTTCGTGTCAGGCCCCGTTTCGTGCACGGGTAAGCTCCCGCGTGGAGCAGTCGAGTGCTTGGGGAGTTGGTTTGGTCCGGCCGGAGCGGCGCACGCGGGGCGACCTGGCCGCGGTCGCGGTGATCGTGGTCGCCGCCCTCATCGGCTCGGTCGTGCTGTGGCTCAACAGCGACGCCCGAGCGACCCTCTCGGAGACCGCAGCCGAGCCGCTGCCGAAGCCACCGGCCCCCACCTCGGTGCCCGCGGCCCTCCACGAGGTCTGGCGGGCTCCGAGCACCGAGACCCCGGTTCCGGTGATCGCGCCACCCGCGGTGGTCACCGGCGCGGGCAACGAGGTCGTCGGCCACGATCCCATGACCGGGCGGATCGCCTGGCGCTACGCCCGCGACCTCCCGCTGTGCACGATCGGCACCGAGTGGGACCGGGCGATCGCGGTCTTCGGCAAGTCGCACAACTGCAGCGAGGTGACCTCGCTGCGCGGCGCGACCGGTGAGCGCGGACCGCAGCGCAACACCGACGCGGAGTTCGGCACCCGGCTGCTCGGCGACGGCACCTACCTGACCGCTACCGGCAGCCGCTCCTTCGAGACCTGGCGCTCGGACCTGGTGCGCACCCAGCAGTTCGGCATCCCGCCGCAGCTGAAGAACCCCGAGAACAACATGGAGCGCCCCGACTGCACCTACTCCTCGATCGCGGTCGGGGACGGGCGGATCGGCGCGATCGAGAACTGCCCCGGCGAGACCGGCCGGATCACCGCGATCAAGGCTCACCCGAAGGACGACGAGAAGCCCGACCAGGTCTTCAGCGTCTCCCTGGGCAGCCGGGACGCCTCGGTGGTGGCGGTGACCGACGAGCGGGTCGCCGTGGTCATGCGGGACAGCGGGCAGCTGATGCTTTTTGACAACTCGGGGCAGATGGTGGCCAGCTACCCGGTCCGCACGGGCCCGGACACGGGCGACGACAACGTGCGCGTCGAGAGCACCGCCATCGGCAGCCGCGTCTACTGGCACACCGGCGTGGACACCATCGCGCTGGACGAGAAGACCCTCACGCCGCTGTGGACGAGCCCCGACACGCTCGGGGCGGGGACTTCCTTGACCGATCGGCTGGTGGTGCCGGTGAACGGCGGCATGGCCGTCCTCGATCCGGCGACCGGAGCCCGGGAGCGGGTGATCCCGGTGGACCGCGGGAACTACACCGGTCCGGTCCGGCTCAACTCGACCGGTCCGATCGTCCTGGAACAACGCGGCGACACCCTCGTGGCGCTCCGCTGATCGAGGGGCCGCACGGACCCGGTCAGCGCTTCTCGGTTCCAGCCGGAACCGTCACCACCACCAGAACCAGAGCGACCCGAGCACCACGACCAGCACGCCGACGACGGCCCAGCCGCCGTTGCGGTCGCGGTTGCGGTCCGCGTAGGTCTGCAGCGCGAGCGCGACGAGTCCCGCGACGACCTGCGAGATCACCGAGCCGATCCCCGGGCCCTGCTGTCCCTGGCCGGTGGCCCAGAACTGGACGCCGATGAGGGCCAGCCCGAGCAGGAGCGACCCCATCGCCAGCGCACCGCTGAAGCTGCGCAGCGTGGTTCCCGCCGCGCTCACCCGCCGAGGCTGGGCGAGCTCGTGCCGGGAGCGCGGACGCCGATCCTCCGGAGCCGTCCGGCGCGGACGGGGTGGGGGCGGCATCCGGCGCGCGGCGTCGCCCGGAGGCATGTGTCGCGTGCGGGGCGGCGGGGTTCGGCGTTGCGGGGCTGGTGCGTGCATCGGCCCGTCCTCTGGTTGAAAGCTCATCCGTCCCCCAGCAACGACCAGGGGCGCAGATCGGGTGCGGCCTGCTGTCCCTCGGCGCAGTGTGCCCGGAAATCGCACCAGGAGCAGTGCGGTCCGGTCCTGACCGGAAATTCGGCCTCCGCAACGCTGTCGGAGTCCGGGGACGCGGATTCCAGTGCGTCGGTTGCTCCCTGGAGCTCACCCGCCAGCCGTTCAGCGCGTTCCCGGAGCCCGTCGAGGGACTCGGCGGTGTGATCCCAGGCCGCGACCGTACCGGTCGGCAGGTGATGCAGCTCAACCCGGTTGCACGGCCGACGCAGAGTTTTGCGCACCGCGAGCGCGTACAACCCCAGTGCCAGCGAGTTCTTCGCGTCGTCGACGCGCAGCCCGTGCCTGCCGGTCTTGTAGTCCACCACCACGAGCTCGCCGTCGCGCTCGTCGACCCGGTCCACCCGGCCCTCGGCGATGATCTCGCCGACCGGTGCGGACACCCAGCGCTCGATCGCGACCGGGGCGAAGTCCGAAGGCAGTCCGGCCACGTACTCGTGGACCCAGCGCTGTGCGCGTCGCCGGTGCTCGGCGGCCTGGTCGGCGTCGGCGAACCCGTCGGACTTCCAGCACCGGTGCACCAGCACCTCGGCGCGCTGCGGGGTCCGCTTGTCCGGCCGCAGCTCGAAGTAGGCCTTCAGCGCGTTGTGCACGACGGCGCCGAGCGTGGCGTTCGCCCACGCTCCACCGCGTTTCGGAGCCGGTCTGTCCAGGTACGTCATCCGGTACCGGCGCGGGCATCCGGCCCACGTCGACAGGCGGGCGGGCGTGACCCGCACGAGCTTCCCGGGGATGCCTTCCAGGCCGAGCTGCTGCTGCACGTCGCCCAGCCTACGCAGCACGGCCCGCTCCCAGATCAGCTGATGACCTTGCTCCCGGTGCAGCGCGCGATGATTCGCTCCAACGAGTCCGGCGCCGTGGTCTCCTGGCCGACCCGGATCGTCTTGTTCGTCCCGTGGTAGTCGCTGCTGCCGGTCGGGATGAGGTCGAGCTCCGCGGCCAGCTCGCGCAACTTCGCCCTGGTGGGCTCGTCGTGGTCGGGGTGGTCGATCTCCACCCCGGCCATCCCGTGATCGGCCAGCTCGGCCACGACGTCCGCGTTGACCACCGGCCCCCGCTTGTGGGCGAAGGGGTGCGCGAGCACCGTCGCACCACCCGCTTCGGTGATCATGTCGATGGCCCGGTGCACCGGCGTGTCGGTGCGCGGCATGTAGTAGCTGCCCCGGCTGCTGAGGTACTTCGCGAAGGCCTCGTCGACGCTGGCGACCGTTCCCGCCTCGACCAGCGCGCGGGCCAGGTGCGGGCGTCCGCCCGGGGAGTCCGGCGGCAGACCGGCCATGATCGCTTCCGGGTCGATCGGGAAGCCGTCCTCCGCCATCCGGTGCGCCATCTGGTGCAGCCGCTCGCGGCGCTCGGCGCGCAGCCGCGACTGCTCGCGCACCAGCGCGGGTGAGGAGGGGTTGAACAGGTAGGCCAGCAGGTGCACGGTGACCCTGCCGCCGCGCCCATCGGGGCTGGAGCACGACAGCTCCGCGCCCGGCACCAACCGGAAGGTTCCCGGACGGCCGAGTTCGCGCACGGCGCGCTCGGCTTCCGCCCAGCCTGCGGTGGTGTCGTGGTCGGTGATCGCGACCGCGTCCAAGCCGGCGGCGACGGCGGTCGCCACGAGCTCGGCAGGCGTGTCGGTCCCGTCGGACTCGGTGGAATGCGCGTGCAGGTCGATGAGCACACCTCAGTGTGACCCATGACCCGGCGCGGCGGACCTCCACTTCGGTGATCCCGGCCACCCGAGATCGCGCGAACCGTTGAGGTCCGGTCCGGATCGTGCACCTCCGGCGCTTCCGCCGGGGTTTCTGACACGTCGTCCGGGTGAGGACTGCACGACGCCGCGCGGGAGTCGTGGTGCCCGGAGGCCGGACGACGCGCCAGGTTTCCGCTGCCGCACCGCCGAGCGGTGCGACCGCGGGAACAGGTCTTACAACTTCGCTGCTTTCCGCTTGCCCACCGCTGCGCGGCGAGCCTTCAGCATCGAGAAGCGGTCCTGCTGCTGGCCCTTCTTGTCGCCGAACACCAGGCCCGAGATCGCGTCCTCGACCTCAGTCGGGTTCGGGACGTACTCGATCCGGTTGAGGGCCTGGATCTGACCTGCCGATTCGACGATCAACGTGCCGTACCCGAACATCCGGCCCATCAGCGAGCGGTGGAAGGTCAGGTCGGTGACCTTGGTGACCGGCATCATCGCCACGTTGGTGGTGATGATGCCGGTCGTGATCAAGAACCTCTTGTCGGTCACCACGATGCGCTCCACGTACCAGTCGAGGACCTGGTAGGTGAAGCGCATCAGCACGACCAGACCGGCGTACCAGAGGATGTTCTGGAACAACCAGGAACTGCTCGGTGGCAGCAGGTACGACACCAGCACGAGGCCGACGAGCAATCCCGCCGCCTCGAACAGGTCCCACACCAAGCTGGCCCAGTGACGCCGAACCCGGATCACCCGGCGCTCGGAGTCCAGCAGGTACTCGTCGGGATCCCTAGGAGCGAACAAGGCACCCGCCTTCCCGCGATTCTCGCTTTATGCCTGGAAGAGGTTCTGCATGAAGGTGATGACGGCTTCTGCAGCACCACGAAGACTGGCCAGGATGCCGTTCACGACATTGCTGGCTTGGTCCGGCGCGGAAAACAAGAAGAACAGGAGGAAAGCAACCACTGCCCAGGTGAGGATTTTCTTCATGTTCACTGTGACGCACCCCGTCCGAAAAAGCCCTTGAGTAGCACAGGCGCCTGCTGATCCGTTGTACCGCACTCCGCCCCTTTACGGCAGCTTTGTACCGCACTTGGGTCAGTCGTTTCCGGGCAGGCCCGGACCAACTACCCTCCGTGTTGATGATCGTATCTGAGAAACCCGTGATCCGCTGCGTCGGAGCTCTCATTTTTGATCCCGAAGGCCGGTTGTGCCTGGTCAAGCGGGCCAATGACCCTGGGAGGGACAAGTGGTCGATCCCCGGGGGCCGGGTGGAGCACGAAGAAACCGATCATTCGGCGGTACGGCGCGAGGTTTTCGAGGAAACCGGGCTCGTCGTCACCGTCGGTGATCTCGTTGGCCGGGTCGAGCGACCCGCGCCGCGCGGAACCTTCGAGATCCTCGACTACTCCTGCCGGAGTAACGAATGGGCGCTTTCCGCTGGTGACGACGCCGCCGCCGCAATGTGGGCGGATGGTGCGACTTTCGCCACACTCGATCGAAATGGAGAGCTGACCGCCGGATTGGCCGAAGCGCTGAGCGCTTGGGATTGTTTACCCCGCAATGAGTGAGCGGGAATGCCGCCGGGTTACGCGGTGCCCGCGGTGTTCGTGACGATCGGTGGACCGGCTCCCGCGCGAGCCCTTTTCCCGGGTGCCCGAATTAGTCGACTGGTCCGCTTTCGCGTTCAGTTCCCGCTGCCGGCTGTGACGTGCGCTTGACGCGGTTGTCACCAGCCCCCTCGGACGGAGTATGGTTCCCGGTTGGCTGATGCAGTGCCCACCCCGTGTGGTGGATGACCTTCGGGAGGTGAGGGATCGTGAGCAGTAGTACCGACAGCGCACTTCCGTGCAGTATCAACCGCATCCCCGCCGAGAAGGCCCGCCGCTGAATCAGCGAGTTGGTTCTCCGGCCCATCAGGGGCCGGGCCGGGATGTGAGACCCCGCAAGCGAGAGTGATCTCCGCCCGAGGGAACACCGCTGCAGTGCAGTCCCCGGACCGCCGTCCGGATGACCACCGACCGGACCACCGGTCTGGCGCCGCGCACATCCCTGGGCCTCGGACCCCCATGGAGGCCATCGTGCCGAACCTTCCTTCGCTCGGTCTGCGCAACCGCAACGGCCGCGCGGCCCAGCCCGTCGCGCGCAAGCCCGCACCCGTGTCCGCCTACGTCGTCGACTGCGGGGTCTACGTCGACGGCCACCGGCTCGAGGGCGCCTGGAACCACGCCGACGCGATCGAGGAGGTTCGCCGGCGCGGCACCGGGTTCGTCTGGATCGGCCTGCACGAGCCGACCGAGGAGCAGATCAACGGCATCGCCGAGACCTTCGGGCTGCACGAGCTGGCGGTCGAGGACGCGGTGCACGCGCACCAGCGGCCCAAGCTGGAGCGCTACGACAACACGCTGTTCATGGTGCTCAAGACGGTCCGCTACGCCGACACCGAGCACCGCACCGCCACCAGCGAGATCGTCGACACCGGCGAGCTCATGGTCTTCCTCGGCCGCGACTTCGTGATCACCGTCCGGCACGGCAAGCACGCGGAGCTCGGTGACCTCCGCTGCCGGCTGGAGGAGGACCCGGAGCAGCTGGCGCTGGGCCCCTCGGCGGTGCTGCACGGGGTGGCCGACACCGTGGTGGACAACTACCTCGACGTCACCGAGGCCATCCAGGACGACATCGACGAGATCGAGGCCGAGGTCTTCGAGCCCCGGACCAAGATCGATGCCGAGCAGATCTACCTGATGAAGCGCGAGGTCATGGAGCTGCGCCGGGCGGTGCAGCCGCTGTCGAAGCCGATGCAGCGGCTGGCCGAGGGCTACACGCCGATGATCGCCGAAGAGGTCCGCTCCTACTTCCGCAACGTCGAGGACCACCTGGCGCGGGTCTCGGAGATGGTCGGCTCCTTCGACGAGTTGCTGACCACCCTGGTGGACGCGACGCTGGCCAAGATCACGCTCCAGCAGAACACCGACATGCGCAAGATCTCGGCTTGGGTCGCGATCATCTCCACGCCGACGATGATCGCCGGGATATACGGCATGAACTTCGACTACATGCCCGAAACCACTTGGCAGTTCGGCTATCCGATGGTGATGGTCGTGATGCTCATCGCCTGCATGGTGTTGTTCAAGATCTTCCGGAAGAACAAGTGGCTGTAACGATTCCGGTGCCCGAGACGATGTCATTGATGAACGTGAGGAGGTCCGACATGCCAGCGCTGAACACCTGCGCGCACCACCAGCAGCGGCTCCTCTCCGGTCTCCCCGGGCTCAGTCCCGTGTCCCGGCGGGAGACCGCCGAGAAGTTGTTCCAGCACTCCGCTTGGGTGCAGCGAAAACCCGGCGCGATGTGGGACGTGGTCCCCGCGCCGAGCGCCTCGCCGCGCTGACGGCACATGCCCGGGTAGACCGCGGGCCACATCGTGAAAACGGATCTGCAGCAACCAGAATCTCGTTTCCACGTTCGGAGGCACCGCTATGACTCGCCTGCTCTCCAGCAAGCTCACCTTCCTCGTCGCCCTGCTCGCGGGCTGGATCGCGACGGAGTTCGTGCTCATCGCCAACCAGCTTTGAGCGCAGCGCGAAGGGGACGGCTCCAGCCCTGATCCCAGGGCCGGGACCGTCCCCTCCTTCATGCGCTACCTGATCGTCGCCCCGGTGCCGGGGTTGAAGAGGTGGATCTTGTCGGTGTCGAACCACACCGACAGCGACGCGTTCTCCCTCGCACCGGACTCGACCGACAGCCGGGTGACGACCTGACCGTCATCGGTGGGGACCTCGGAACTCCCGCTGTCGGCGGCGAGTTCGTCGAGTTCCGCGCTGCTGGCCTTGGCTCCCGGCAGGGTGAAGTAGACGTACTTGTCCGAGCCCATCTCCTCCACCACGTCCACCTCGCCGGTGAACGTCGCTCCCCGGGTCTTGATCGCGTCGTCGACCAGCGCGGCGTCCTCGAAGTGCTCCGGCCGGATGCCCAGCACCAGGTCGCGGGGCGCGTCGGCGGACTCCACCGCCCTGCGCAGCCGGTCCGGCAGAGGAACCGCTCCCAGGGCGCTGCGCAGCTCGCCGTCCGCGAGCTCCACCGGCACGAAGTTCATGGCGGGCGAACCGATGAACCCGGCCACGAACAGGTTCGCCGGGTTCTCGTAGAGGTGTTGCGGCGCGCCCACCTGCTGCACCACGCCTCCGCGCAGCACCACGACCCGGTCTCCGAGGGTCATCGCCTCGGTCTGGTCGTGGGTGACGTAGACGGTGGTGGTGCCCAGCTGCTTCTGCAGCTTGGACACCGAGGTGCGCATCTGCACCCGCAGCTTCGCGTCCAAGTTGGACAGCGGCTCGTCCATCAGGAAGGCCTTCGGGCTGCGCACGATCGCCCGGCCCATCGCCACCCGCTGCCGCTGACCACCGGAGAGGTTGGCCGGTCTGCGGTCGAGGTGGTCGCCGAGGTCGAGGATCCTCGCGGCCTCGGCGACCTTCTCCGCGACCGTCGCCTTGTCCACTTTGGCCAGTCGCAGCGGGAACGCCATGTTCTCGAACACCGTCATGTGCGGGTACAGCGCGTAGGACTGGAACACCATCGCGATGTCCCGGTCCTTGGGCGCGCTCTCGTTCACCCGCTCGCCGCCGATGCGCAGCTCGCCGCCGCTGATGTCCTCCAGTCCGGCGATCATGTTGAGCGTGGTCGACTTCCCGCAGCCCGACGGACCGACCAGGATCACGAACTCGCCGTCGGCGATCTCCAGGTTGACCTCGTTGACCGCCAGCGCCCCGTCCGGGTAGCGCTTGGTCACCTTGTCCAGCACGATGTCGGCCACTTGCTTACCCCTTCACTGCGCCGGAGGTCAGTCCGGACACGATGCGTCGCTGGAAGAACAGCACGAACAGGATGATCGGAATGGTGATCACCACGGCGGCCGCCGAGATCGTCCCCGTCGGGTCCTCGAACTGCGAGTCGCCGGTGAAGAACTGCAACGCCACCGGAACCGTCCGCGAGTTCTCCGTCGAGGTCAGCGAGATGGCGAACAGGAAGTCGTTCCAGCAGAAGATGAAGACCAGGATCGCGGTGGTGAACACGCCCGGCGCGGCCAGCGGCGCGATCACCCGGCGGAACGCCTGCGCGGGCGTGGCGCCGTCCATCTTCGCCGCCTTCTCCAGCTCCCACGGGATCTCCCGGAAGAACGCCGACAGCGTGTAGATCGCCAGCGGCAGCGAGAAGGTGATGTAGGGCAGGATCAGCCCCGGCCAGGTGTCGAACAGGCCCACGGTCCGCTCAATGTCGAACAACGGCGAGACCAGGGAGACCTGCGGGAACATCGCGATCAGCAGGGATGCTCCGACCAGCGCGCGCTTGCCGGGGAAGTCGAGCCGGGCGATGGCGTAGGCGGCCATGGTGCCCAGCACGACGGCGATGGCCGTGGCGATCAGCGCGATGCCGATGGAGTTCAGCAGCGCGCGGGTGAACTCGTTGGTGGAGAAGATCGCCGCGTAGTTCTCCAGCGTCCACTCGCGCGGGATCAGGTTCCCGTCGGAGAGGGTGCCGGAGGTCTTGAACGACAGCGACAGGATCCACAGCACCGGCAGCAGCGCGTAGGCCACCACGATGACGTTGAGCGCGGCCCACTTGGCTTTGCGCGCGGGTGTCGGTGTCCCGCCGAGGCCGGCCATCAGCCACTCCCCTTCTCGTCGCTACCCGGGGCTGCGGTGCCGAAGAGCTTCACGAAGATCCACGCGATGAGCGCGACCGCGATGAAGATCAGCACCGACATCGTCGAGCCGATGCCCAGGTTGAGGCCCTTGATCAGGTTGTTGTAGGCGAGCACCGACACCGACGAGGTGTCCTGCGCTCCCCCGGTGAGCACCACGATGTGGTCGAAGACGCGGAACGCGTCGAGCGTGCGGAACAGCAGCGCGACGAGGATCGCCGGCTTCATCACCGGCAGCATGACCTTGAGGAACCGCTGCCACGCACCCGCTCCGTCCATCGCCGCCGCCTTGAGCAGGTCGTCGGGCACGAGCGCGAGCCCGGACATCAGCAGCAGCGCCATGAACGGCGTGGTCTTCCAGATCTCGGCCACGATCACGATCGCCAGCGCGCTGCCGTACTCGGTCAGCGGTGCCCCGCTGGGTGCGATGGCGTTGGCGAGGTAGCCGGTGTCCGGCGTCCAGGCGTAGCGCCAGCTGAACGCCGCGACGACCGTGACGATCCCGTACGGGATGAGGCTGACCGTGCGGACCAGTCCCCTGCCGATCAGCGCCCGGTGCATGATCAGCGCCAGCGACATGCCCAGCACGAACTCGACCAGCACCGACACCGCGGTGACGAGGACGGTCACCCAGAACGCGCTCCACCAGTAGGTGTTGGTGAGCACGGTGACGTAGTTGTCGAACCAGATGAACTCGCGCTGGTCCGGGTACTTCAGGTCGAAGCGCTGGAAGGACAGCCAGAACGCGTAGAGGATCGGCCAGCCGGTGACGGCGATCATCACCAGTGCGGCCGGGGCCGCCAGCATCAGTCCCAGTCGGCGTTCGGCCTTCTTGCCGTCGCTGAGCGCCTTGGTCGCCATCAGGGCATCACTCCCTTGGATTCCAGGGCGTTCTGCACCTCGCGGCGCATCCGCTCGGCGGTCACCTGCGGGTCGATCTCGGCGATGGGGCTGAGCATGTTGGACAGCACCGTCGACACGTTCTGCGCCGCAGGCGTCACCGGCCGCATGCCCGGGTCCTTGAGCGCCTGCAGGATCGTGTCGTGCATCGGGTACTCGGCCTGCAGCTCCGGATCGGCGTAGAGCGACTCGATCGTGGGCGGCACGCCGTCGTTGATGGCGGAGAACTTCTGGTTCTCCTTGTCCCGCAAGCACTTCGCTGCCTCGAACGACAGCTCGGGCTTGGTGGAGAAGCTGCTCACGGCGTAGTTCGCGCCACCGATCGTGGACTTGCTCGGCACGTTCGGGTCCAGGCTCGGCACGCGGGTCCAGCCGACCTTCTTCGCCAGCTCGGGCTTCTCCTCCTGCATCGAGGCGTAGACGAACGGCCAGTTGAGCTCGAACGCCGATTGCCCGGTCTCGAACTCCTGCCGCGCGTCGTCCTCCTCGGCGTTGTTCATGCCGGGACTGGTGACTCCGGCGCTGCCGAGGTCGCGCAGGGCTTCCAGCCCGCGCACGGCGCCCTCGTCGACGACGGCGGTCTTGCCGTCGTCGCTGAGCACGTGCCCGCCCGCCGATTCCAGCAGCGTGTTGTAGTGCACGTACAGGCCCTCGAACTGCGCGCCGGTGAGGGTGATCCAGTGCGGCTTCCCGGCCTGCTTCAGGTGCTGGGCGGTCTCGATCATCTCGCCCCAGCTCGCGGGCGGCTCCGGCACGAGGTCCTTGCGGTACCAGAGCAGCTGCACGTTGGTGTTCTTCGGCGCCCCGTAGAGCTTGCCCTGCCAGGTCGCGGTCTCCAGCGGCCCGGACAGGGTGTCCTGCTCGACCTCGGCCTTGTCCGCGCCCGTCCACTCGCGGACCCAGTCGGCCTCGGCGAACTCGCCGGTCCAGGTGACGTCGAGGTAGAGCAGGTCCATGCCGGTGTCCCCGGCGGCGAGCCTGCGCACCATCTGCTCGCGCTGACCGTCCGCGTCGCGAGGCAGCTTGTGGTAGACGATGTCGTACTTGCCGGCGGCTTTGGCGTTGCAGCGGTCGACGTTGTGCTGCAGGTTCTCCTCGGGCGCGCTGTAGAGGTTGATCGTGTTGGCACTTGCGGCTGGCCCGCACGCGGTCAACGCCGATGCGCACACCAGGGATGCGCCCAGCAGTGCCGCCGTACGGGTGCGGCGAACTCTCACCATCGGTCCTTCCGGTGCACTGGTCGCGAACACGACCCGAGCTCCGGAGAACTCGTCAACGCTCCGTCGCGCCGCAACCACCGGCGGTCAGCCGGTAGGCAGGAAAGCTAGGCCCCGCTGATCAAGGAGGGCAAGAACTCCCGCACCTTGTTGCCAACCCGTGAAGAAGCGCGGAGCAAGAGAGGCCCCCACTCCCCCATTAGCCCCGAACCACTTAGCCGTTTCGGCCGCCAGAACAGCAGTTTCGTTGAAACCAGTACAACTGCGACGACCCAAGAACAGGGGCAAGAAGGGGGCGGCCCCACCAACCCACGTCAGGCAAGCGCCGAAGGTGCTTTCTCAGTACCCCCAGCAAGCAACCGGCACCGCCGCGGGTTCTGAGCGGCTCTCTGGCGAGGACAGCCGAAGCGCCGCGTATCCACTCATACTCAAGTCTCGGATCCCGGAGCCAGAGAGCCGCTCAGGTTCCGCTACCCGCACCGCCAAGCAAAAAGACCACAGAGCAGTGTCAGTAGAACCCGCACCGCGAAGCAACAAGACCGCAGAGCAGTGGCCGTCAACCTCAAGCCGGCGGGCGCATGGCGAGTTTGGCTAGCAGATCCCGCCCTTGCTCGGCGTGCTTGGGCTGGGCGAGAACGTCGTAGCGCCCGGCCACCAGCTGGCTGGCTGAGGAGAAGTCCCTGCGCCCGCGCGTGGAGGCGTACCCGACGGCGGCGAAGACCAGACCGAACACGATGCCCGCGCCGAGTCCGGCGAGAACCGGGGCGATCCAGCTGCCTTGCGGGGTGAACATGCCCATGATCAGGCCGACGAAGAGACCGAACCAGGCGCCTGACGCGGCTCCGCCGCCCAGCACCCGTCCCCAGGTCAGCCGTCCGGTCACGCGTTCGACCAGCATCAGGTCGACGCCGACGATGGTGACCTCCTGGACGGGGAAGTCGCTGTCGGCGAGGTGGTCGACGGCGCGCTGCGCTTCCTCGTACTTGCCGTAGGAGCCGATGGGCCATCCGGTAGGCGGTGTGGGCAGGTTGGGTGTGCCCGGCGCCGGCCGGCTCGAGCCGGTGAAGGGGTTGGACACCGCTGACACCTCCGTTGAGCTTCTCGCTGGGGACACGGCTGCAGGACGTCAGGCCGTGGTGGCCCGAATCCGGCGCAATGTCCGCTCCCTCAAGGCTACCCCGCAGTACCCCCTCGGGATCATGAACGTCTCCTCACCGATGCGCAGCCGCAACCCGGACGGGGGGCTTCTCGGTGCGCGGCGCGGGTGCGGCCCTGGGCCGAGGTGCGAGGACGTCCACGCTGCTCAGGTACACCGCGTGGGCGACGAGGAGGACGAGGCCGGTGAGCGCGAGCCAGCTGCCGACGGCCGGTTCGCTGTCAGCGCAAAGTGCGAGCGCGGCGAGTCCTGTCAGCAGGGTCACGAGCACCGCGCCGATCCGCGCCACCGCCCGGTAGGCGACGGTAGCGGGCCACGTCAGCGCGGTCGCGATCAGCACGACGCCGAGCGGGCCGAACCGCAGCCCGGTCTGGTGCAGCGCGACCACGGCGGCCAGCAGCAGTGCGGCGACCGCCAGCGCCGGGGCCCAGCGGGCGAGGCCGGTGCCGAGGCGAGCGGACACGCGCCGACCGGCCCAGACCGCGAAGACGATCGCGAGCAGGGCCGCCCACGGGGTCCAGCTGCTGGTGCCGGCGGCCGAGAAGTCGCCGGGCGACCACCAGCCCGTCGCCGGGATCTGCGAGCCGGAGACCGCGCACATCGCGCCCGGTGGGCAGTCGCCCGCCACGAGGCCCGAGCCGGATCCCGCTCCGGCCTTGGCCAGGACGGCGGTGGTGGCACCGGCGAGGCCGAGCAGCGCTGCGCGTCCCGGTGCCGCCACCGCGTAGGCCACGAGCATCAGCAGCGGCTTGACCAGCGTCATCGCTCCACGGGCGATCCAGCGGAGAACGCCGGATCCCTGCGGGCGGATGGCGCGCTGGGCGAGCAGGCCGAAGCGGGTGACCATCGAGAGCAGCCGGGGCTCGCCCAGGTCGCGGACCCGCTGGCGGCCGACGTCGAAGTGCTCCACCGAGCGCGAGAGCTCGGCGGGTCCTGGTGCGGCCGGTTCCGCACCACCATCCGGCTCGGCACCGAGCGAAACCGACTCGACGTGGGGGACTTCGGCCGCGGCGATCGTCCACTGCAGACGTTCGGTGAGCAGCGCGCGGGTCTCGGACAGCGGGTGCGGTTCGTCCGGGGCGGAGAACAGCGCGTCGAGCTCGGCGCGCACCTCACCGGCGTGGCGGGTCCACACCTCCGCGAGGAACGCGCGCCACTGCGCTGCCCGGGAGTCGTCGAGCGCGCCGAGCTCGGCCTCGGTGGGCCTGCTGACGATGGCCTGCAGCGCCTCGCTCAGCTGCTCCGCATCACCGTTGCGCGCGAGGCGTTCCGGATCGGCGAGCATGCCGACGAGCGTGGCGGCGGCGTCCATCCGGCCCCACATCCAGTCGTTGGCACGCCACTTCGCCGACAGGAAGGCGCCGAAGCTGCCGAGGTCGAGCCCTCGGATCTTGTCCTCGATGCGCAGCTCGCCGTCACGGCGCAGCGAGCTGAACGGCAGCGGCGTGCGCTCGTCGCTGACCACGCGGAGCAGGTCGATGCGGGTCGCCGGCATTCGCCCGACGTCCAGCGGCGCGGTCAGCACGACGAGTTGTCGCAGCACCTCGGGCCGCCGAGATCCGCCGTCTTCCAGCAGCGCGTACCCGATCCTTTCCGCCGCAACGGGTTCCGGGCGCGCCGGAGCCGATTCGGCCAGTCGGTCGACGATGCCGTTGAGCACCTCGCGGGCGCGCGCGACCGCGTCCAGCCCGTCGGAGTCCGGCGCGGCGTCCGCACCCGAGGACTCCACCATCGACTGGAGCTCGGCGGCGAACTCGGCCAGCGCCTGCTGGAACCCGTCGCCGTCGGAGACCGCGCGCAGCACCGCTCCCAGCAGCGGCTCGATCGGCGACGGCAACCGGTGCTGCAGCCGCTCGCGGCGGGAACGCACCCTGCGGATCCAGTCGTCGAGCTCGGTGGTCTCCACGATGGGTTCCAGCCGGGCACCGTTGATCCAGTAGCGGTCGGCGTGACCGGCCAGCACGGCGGCGAAGGCGCGAAGCCGGTAGAGCTGCGCCTTGCAGGTCCCGACCTGCGCCGTCCCCTCGACGTCCCACGCCCACCCGAGGCACTCCTGCACCGCGGAGCGCAGGCCGTGCGCATCGTCGAAGACCTCGGGCCCCACCTCCTCGGCGAGCGCCGAAAGGCGTTCGGGCAGCCGCTCGCGCGCGAACGCCGACCACTCAGCGAGCGGATCTCCGATGACCGGGGGCAGCAGCGTGCCGTCCTCGGAACCCGCCGGGTCGGTCAGCAGCGCGTGCACCGCCTGCGCGTCCAGCTCCGCGCGCACTACGGCGTGGTCGGTGGCCACGGCGGCGCTGTGCTCGGCGAGCCGCTCCGGGTTCTCGCGCACCGGGGCGAACAACGCCCTGCGGCGCAACGCGTTCCGCTCCACGGTCCGGTTGTGCTCGGCCAGCTCGTCGAGGTCCGACAGCAGGGATTCCTGGGTGAACCGGCCGCGCAGCGCGGCCACGGTCACCGGCACCGCACGTCCCGATCCGCGCCGCTGCCCGTGCGAGACGACGGGGTCGGGGTTGAGGTAGAGCAGGAAGCGCTTGGTGGGCCGATCTGCCGGAGCGTGCGCGATGGCCTGGATCGCCGCGGCGACCGGGATGTTGTCCAGGACACCGCCGTCGATCACCCGGAACGGCGCGGTGCCCGTGCTGGTCTCGGAGAACAGGCCCAGCATGTTCGGCTCACCGGCCGGCGGTTCACCCGGCCCGGAACGCACCTTCGCGGGTTCGAAGGCGAACGGGAACGACGAGGTGGCGCGCGCGGCGTGCGCGAGACGCAGTGCGGTGGCGTCGATCTCGCCGAAGTCCGACAGCGGGTCGCCCGCCCGGCCTTCGTGGTGGAAGGTCAGCCGCGCTGCCCTCCGCTCCAGCGGCATCGGCCCGACCCGGGCGTCGTGGTGCGGCTCCACCAGCGGGTCCAGCAGGGTCGCGGTGAGCAGCATGTCCGCGCGGCGGCCGGGTTGCTCGTCCTCCGGCGGGGCGTTCTCGCGGATGACGCGCGCGAGCTCGGTCCGGAAGTAGTCGTCGCCCTCCAGCAGCGATGCCGGTCCGGGCTGCCAGAACTTCGGCACCGGGCGGGCCATCGCCTCCAGGTCGGCCAGCTGGATCCAGGTCCGCCGCATCCGCTCGAACGGCATCCCGTAGACCAGCGTCGCCGACATCAGCGCGGCGTTGAGGCCACCGGCCGACGCGCCCGCCAGCACGTCGACGCTCACCGACCGGTACCCCGCCAGCCGCGCCAGGGCTGCCCACGGATGTTCGGATTCCCCGTCGCCACCGAGTGATTCGCGCAGCCGGTCGATCTCGGCGACGGCGCCGCCGATCCACACCGCCATGCTCGCTCCGCCGCGCATGGCGAGCGCCAGGCGCAGCTCGTCCCCGTCGTCCACGATCACGAACGTACCGGGTGCGAGGGGTCGTTCGGGGCCACTTCGCGCAGAGGCACCGGGGAGCAGCAACCCCCGGAGAAGTCGCCACCCGCACCGCCGCGCACAGCGATTCCTCGACGTGCGGTCAGCTCTCCGGCGGAGTCCAGCGGTCGGTCCTGGGCATTCCCGCCGCACGGCCCTTGCCCGCGATCACCAGCGCCATCTTCCGCGAGGCCTCGTCGATCATCTCGTCGCCGAGCATCGCCGCACCGCGCTTGCCACCCGCGGCCGAGGTGTGCCACTCGTAGGCGTCGAGGATGTTCTCGGCGTGGTCGTAGTCCTCCTGGCGCGGGGAGAAGAGCTCGTTGATCGCGTCGACCTGCGCCGGGTGCAGCACCCACTTGCCGTCGAAACCGAGTGCGGCGGAACGGCCGCCGACCTCGCGGAGCCCGTCGACGTCCTTGATCTGCAGGTACGGACCGTCGATGGCCTGCACGTCGGCCGCGCGCGCCGCGGTGAGGATGCGGAACAGGGTGTAGTGGTAGGCGTCGCCCACCTCGTACCCGGGCGGCTGGTGGCCGACGACCAGCGAACGCATGTTGATCGAGGCCATGAAATCCGCGGGCCCGTAGATCAGCGCCTCCACCCGGGGCGACACGGTGGCGATGGCGTCGATCTCGACGAGCCCGCGCGCGTCCTCGATCTGCGGTTCGATGCCGATCCGTCCGGGTTCCAGCCCCATCGCGCGCTCGATCTGGGACAGCGTCAGGTCGAGCCAGCGCACGTGGTCGGCGGTGGAGACCTTCGGCAGGATGATCGTGTCCAGCTCGGCGCCGGCGCCTTCGACGACGGTCACCACGTCGCGGTAGGTCCACTCGGTGTCGAGCGCGTTGACCCGCACCGACCGGGTCTTGCCGTCCCAGCCGCCCTCGTTGAGCGCGCCGACGATCCGGTCCCGGGCCTCGGCCTTCGCCAGCGGCGCGACCGCGTCCTCCAGGTCGAGGAAGAACTGGTCGACGGCCAGCCCTCGGGCCTTGTCGATCATCTTCGCGCTCGACCCCGGCACCGCCAGGCAACTGCGCCGGGCACGACGACCCTCCACGGAGACCTCCCCATCCACGACCCGAAAATCAGGCCGTGTCTATCACGCCGGGTCCAGGTCGGCGTAGAGGTCGAGGATCGCCGGGGCGGTGACGCGGTGCTCGGCGTACTCGGCCCGGGTGAACCAGCCGAGCTCGGCGATCTCGGCGGAGGCGACCGGATCACCGTCGAAAGTGCCCGTGTAGCAGGCGAGATCGACCTCGACGCCGTCGCCGCGACCTACCGCGTCGTTGTGGTAACGGGCGAAGAACTCGGGTTCGCGCAGCACGACCCCGAGCTCCTCGGCGACCTCGCGGTGCAACGCGTCCTGCTCGGTCTCGCCTGCTTCGATCGTGCCGCCGGGAAGGTAGAAGGCCTCCTGGTCCTCGGAGCGCACCAGCAGCAAACGCCGGTTCGCGAACCGCACCAGGCCGACCGCCTTGATCAGGGAGTTCACTCGCTCATGCTTGCGCACGCTGACCAGGAGGCGAGGGCACACCCCCGTCCGCCAACCGTTCGCAGGCGCGCACCAGCATTTCGAGCTCTCCGTCGGCGGCGTCGAGGAAGTAGCGCGCGACACCGTGCCGGTGGGTCGCCGCCGCCATCTGCAGCCGGCCCTCACCGCGTTCGGTGATCACCGCCTGCACGCCGCGTCCGTCGGAGTCGACCCGCACGCGCCGCACGAGCCCGAGGCGTTCGAGCCGGTCCACCAGCCGGGTCACCCCGGATCGGGACAGCAGCACGACGTCGGCGAGCTCGGTCATCCGGAGTCGTTGCTCCGGTGCTTCGGTCAGCGCTTCGAGCACGTCGTAAGCCGCCAGCGTCAACCTCTGCTCGGCGATGAGGTCGCTTTCCAGGCAGCGCGTGACTCGGGCGTGCGCACGCAGGAAACTGCGGTACGCCAACAATTCGTTTCGAGTCGGTAATCGGTCCAGAGCCGTCTCGGCCACGTGACGGATATTACTGCTGAGCCGCCCTTGACTCCGCAGCGCCCCCGGGTAAGCACGCCGGGTGACGGCCCTACCGGCGGCGATGACGCTGTCCCGCCTGGCTACCAGTCCGTAACATGGGAGTGCCGAATCCGGGTGTGAGACCCTTTTCAGGTTCGGCGGGACTCGTCCCGTCCCCACCACGTTCACCAAACGCTTGTCGAGGTAACCGTGACCAGTACGCAGTCCGCACCGACCGAGGAAGCCGTCCGCCAGGCGCTCACCAAGGTCGAGGACCCGGAGATCCGCAAGCCGATCACCGACCTGGGCATGGTCAAGAGCGTGTCCATCGGCGACGGCGGCGCGGTGACGGTCGAGGTCTACCTGACGGTCTCCGGCTGCCCGATGCGCGAAACGATCACGCAGCGGGTGAGCGACGCCGTCTCCGCCGTCGACGGCGTCACCGGCGTTCAGGTCGAGCTCGACGTGATGAGCGACGAGCAGCGCACCGAGCTGCGGCGCAGCCTGCGCGGCGACGCCGAGGAACCGCGCATCCCCTTCGCCGAGCCCGGCTCGATGACCCGCGTGTACTGCGTGGCCTCCGGCAAGGGCGGCGTCGGCAAGTCCAGCGTGACGGTCAACCTGGCCGCTTCGATGGCCTCCCGCGGTCTGTCCGTCGGGGTCGTCGACGCCGACATCTACGGCCACTCGGTGCCGCGCATGCTCGGTGCGGGCAGCAAGCCCACCCAGGTCGAGAAGATGATCATGCCGCCGCAGTCGCACGGCGTGAAGGTGATCTCGATCGGCATGTTCACCCCGGGCAACACCCCGGTGGTCTGGCGCGGGCCGATGCTGCACCGCGCGCTGCAGCAGTTCCTCGCCGACGTCTTCTGGGGCGATCTGGACGTGCTGCTGCTCGACCTCCCGCCCGGCACCGGTGACGTCGCGCTGTCCACCGCACAGCTGATCCCCAACGCCGAGATCCTGGTGGTCACCACCCCGCAGCAGGCCGCCGCCGAGGTGGCCGAGCGCGCCGGTGCGATCGCCCTGCAGACCCGCCAGCGGCTGGCCGGCGTCGTGGAGAACATGTCCTGGATGGAGATGCCCGACGGCCAGCGCATGGACGTCTTCGGCTCCGGCGGCGGCCAGATCGTGGCCGACTCGCTCAGCCGGTCGCTCGGCGCCGAGGTGCCGCTGCTGGGCCAGATCCCGCTCGACCCGAGGCTGCGCGAGTGCGGCGACGCGGGCGAGCCGCTGGTCCTGCAGGACCCGGACTCCCCGGCCGGCGCCGTGCTCAGCGACATCGCCCAGCGCCTCGGCACCCGGGCCCGAGGCCTCGCGGGCAAGCTCCTCTCGGTCTCGCCCGCCTGAGCAATCCCAGTCTCGGATTTCGTGGGGTGGGGGAAGTTTTCATGAGAACTTCCCCACCCCCACGAAACAGCAGAACAACCCGGGAAACGGGTTCCAGGTCAGCGCTTGGCGACCGCTAGGAGTCCGGGGCCGGTCGGCAGCGTCACGGGGACCAGCTCCTCGTCGTCCTGCACGGCCTTGACCAGGGCGCGGATGGCCGTCGCCAGAGCGCCCCGGGAGTCGTGCTCGTCGCCGAGCTGCACTCCGGCGAACACGATGACTCCACCGGGCCGCAGCAGCCGCGTCCCCAGCTCCAGGTAGAGGGGGTAGTCCGTGCTGGCGACGCCCACCGAGACCAGGTCGTAGCCGCCCTCGGTGAACCGGGGCAGCATCTCCAGCGCACGTCCCGCGATCAGCCGCGTGCGCGAGGGCGCGATGCCCTCCTCGCGCAGCGCCGCGCCGGCGGCACGCTGGACGGCCGGGTCGGCGTCGATCGAGGTCAGAACACCTTCGGGCACCATCCCGCGGAGCAGCCAGCGGGCGCTCTCACCGGAACCGGTGCCGATCTCGACGACGGCCTTGGCCTGCAGCGCTGCGGCGAGGAACCGCAGCACGTGCAGCGACGACGCACCGACCGGCGAGTCCTGCGGACCGTCGCCGATCGGGCGGACACGTGTCTGCTCGCCCACCGCATAGCCGCCCATCGAGTAGCGGGCCACCGACCTCTCGGGTATCACAACGCGAAAGGTTATCGGCGTTGTGCCCACGAATGATGTTTCCGGACGACATCGTTAGACGGCCGTTTCCATGCGCGACATTCCGTCACGCAGGGTGATCACCGGTTCAGGGCCGAGTGGGTGAGAGCAGCCTCACGCATACTCTCAGCCCCTTCTCAGGCCGCTTTCATGCCGGTTTCACCAGCGCCGACGACAGTGAGCGTCATCAACCGACACCCATCGGCGTCTCACCGGTGAACGGCGGCCGGGAACAACGCTCCCGCCCCGGTCGTTCTGGTAGATGCAAGCCCACAGGAGGTGGCTTTTCGCCCGATGGCAACACAGCCGATGAGCGTGGCCCCCGGCACCGACCGGACCCACCAGAACGACGTTACGCCGAGCACCGTGTCGCCCGGCGCGGAAGAAGCCGCCTGGACGCCGCCGAGCTGGGACGAAGTGGTCCGTCAGCACGCGGACCGGGTCTACCGGCTCGCCTACCGCCTGTCCGGCAACAAGCACGACGCCGAGGACCTCACCCAGGAGACTTTCATCCGGGTGTTCCGCTCCCTGGCGTCCTACAAGCCGGGCACCTTCGAGGGCTGGCTGCACAGGATCACCACGAACCTGTTCCTGGACATGGCGCGCCGCAGGTCCCGCCTGCGCATGGAGGGGCTGCCGGAGGACACCGACCGCCTTCCGGGCGGCGGACCGACGCCGGAGCAGATCTTCCACGACACGCACCTCGACCCCGATCTGCAGGCGGCGCTGGACCAGCTCCCGCCGGAGTTCCGGGCGGCCATCGTGCTCTGCGACGTCGAAGGCCTCTCCTACGAGGAGATCGGTACCACCCTGGGAGTGAAGCTGGGTACTGTGCGCAGCAGGATTCACCGCGGGCGCCAGATGCTGAAGTCCACGCTCGAAACGCGCCGAGAACAAGCCGGGAGGATTGACGGATGACGGTTTTGCGGGGGTGGGGACTGCCCGAGCAGCACCTCGCGCTGGACGCTCTCGTCGCCTTCGTCGACGGAGAACTCAGCCCGAGCGCCCACGACCGCGCGGTGGCGCACCTGGCCGGATGCCCCGCGTGCGCGGCGGACGCCGCCTCGCAGCGGCAGGCTCGCGCGGCGATCCGCGCGGCCGACGCGCCGTCGGTCTCGCCGCAGCTCCTGCAAGCGCTGCAGGCGATCCCCTCCAGTGCTGAACTTCCCGCACAGCCCGAGAATCTCGCGCTGACCGATGACGGTCAGCTCGTCACCGTCTCCCGTCCCGAGCGCGTGAAGCGCTTCGGCAGCGGGCCGGCGCTCGGTTCTTCCACGCCGCTCGGCGGCTCGCAGCAGCCGCTGGGCACCAGCGTTTCCTCCTACGACGACGCGCCGGGGGACTCGCCCGACCGCCGCGCCTCGCGACGCACCAAGCAGGGCGCGAGCGTGGTGTTCTCCGGGCTGGTGCTCGGCGCGCTCGCGTTCATGAACCTGCCCATCACCGACGAGGACGGCGAGCCGCTGCCCGGCGCGCCCGTGCCGCTGCCCGGTGGTGCCTTCACCAACTCCGTCATCCCCGCCGCGGGCAACACCGCGCTGCCGTCGTCGACCACCCCGGTGGGCGACACCGCACCGCGCGATCCGCAGTTCGCAGCGGTTCCGCCGGAGTCCGCACCCGCGCACTCAGCACCTGCTCCCCCTGCTGCGGCGACGACCGCACCACCGTCCAGGTAGCGAGCTGGCGACTTCGCGCCCACTCCACACGGACTTCACCGCGCTGCGGGCAAGATGGGTTCGTCGGCACCATGCCGGTGAGGCGGGCTGCGCGCCCGTGTGATCCACTCGAAGTGACGAGCCCGATCGGACAGCCCGGGGAACGATGAGCGACCAGCGAGGAACGCCCGAGCAGGGTCCCGACGCGCGCCGGGACGACCCTGCAGGGGGTCAGCAGGGCGCCGAACCGGTGCACCCGTGGCAAGGCGGCCCCATGACGGGCCGCGGCGTGCCCGCCGACCGGTTCTCCTCCGCTCCCGCCCAGCCCACCGAGGCCAACGGACGCACGCCTGAGCGACTCCGGCCGCGCCCGCTGGAGCGCCCGGACGTCGACCCCTCGCAGCGCAACGCCTTCGCCCGCCCGAAGGGGGTGTCCGGCAGCTTCGACCCGGACGAGCACGGCCTGCGGGCGCGCGGGATCGAACAGGCCCCTCCCCCGCCGGACGCGCTGGTGCAGGCGTTCGGCCGCCCGCCCCACAGCGATGACCGGCTGCAGCGCGCGCCGGGCGAGCAGCCGATGGCGCCGGAGTCCGAGTCCGACTCACCGCTGTGGAACTCCGGTGACCGGGACCCGTGGCGCGATCCGGCCGCGGGCGCGATCCTCGGCCCGCCCGCCGTGCCCGAGGACAAGTCCGACGACGACGGCGAGCGGGAAGCGGGGCCGCTGCTCAGCGCCCGCGAGGTGCTCCTCGGCCGTCGCGTGCACCCGCGTGCGCTGGCGATCCTCGGCGTGGTCGCGCTGCTGGTCGGCCTCGCAGGCGGCTTCCTCGGCCGGATCACCGCCGAGGAGGGAAATCCGCTGGTCAACCCCGACGTCACGCTCGCCGAGGTCGACCAGGGTGCCGGTGACCGGCCGAGCGGGCCGGTGTCCAAGGTGGCGCAGCGCGTCGTGCCCACCGTCGTCTCCATCGAGGTCCGCATCGGCGGCCAGGGTGGTTCCGGATCGGGTGTGGTCATCGACGGCAACGGCTACGTGGTGACCAACAACCACGTGGTCTCGATGGCCGCCGACACGCCCAACGCGCAGGTCTCGACGGTCTTCCACGACGGCACCCGGGCTCCGGCGAGGGTCGTGGGCCGGGACGTCAAGACCGACCTCGCGGTGCTCAAGGTCGAGGTCGCCAACCCGACGATCGCCCAGCTCGGCGACTCGGACAAGCTGCGGGTCGGCGACGACGTGATCGCCATCGGTTCGCCGCTGGGCCTGGCAGGCACCGTCACCACCGGCATCGTCAGCTCGGTTCACCGACCGGTGCGGCTGGCCGGCGAGGGCACCGACACGAACGCGGTCATCGACGCCATCCAGACCGACGCCGCCATCAACCCGGGCAACTCCGGTGGCGCGCTGGTCGACGGGTCCGGCGCGGTGGTCGGCATCAACAGCGCCATCCGCACGCTCGGTTCGGGCGGCGAGGGCGGCTCGATCGGACTCGGGTTCGCGATCCCGATCGACGACGTCCGGCGGATCGCGCAGGAGCTCATCCGCACCGGCACCGTCCGGCACGCCGACCTCGGGGTGAACGTCAAGTCCGTCAGCGACGGGCTGGCCGACGGCGCGCAGGTGCAGAACGTGCAGGACGGCAGTTCCGCCGCTGGTGGCGGGATGGCCGAAGGAGACGTGGTCATCAAGGTCGGCGACCGCAAGGTCGGAAGCGCCGACGAACTCATCGTGGCAGTGGACCGGCACCAGGTCGGCGAGCGCGTGCCCGTGACCGTGGTCCGTCAGGGCCGTGAACTGGTCCTCGACGTGACGCTCAAATGACCGATCACATCGGTGTGAACAGTGCGACACCGTTCGCGCACAGGTTGAGGTTGGGCCAGTTCCCCTCTTCGACCTGCGTCACCCGATCGGTAGGCTGGTGGCGTCGGCAGCTCGGCATCGGTCCGCGAGCCGCGAGGATCCCAGAGGAGTCGAGAGGTGTTCGATAGCGTCGGCTGGCCCGAGCTCCTGATTCTCGCCATGGTCGGGTTGTTCGTGCTCGGCCCCGAGCGGCTGCCGCAGGGCGCCGCGTGGCTGGGCAAGACGGTCCGCCAGGTCAAGGAGTACGCGACCGGTGCCCGCGAGCAGATCCGGTCGGAGATCGGTCCGGAGTTCGACGAGCTGAAGAAGCCGCTCGACGAGCTCCGCAGCGTCCGCAATTTCAACCCCAAGACCGCGGTGACCAAGCACCTGCTGGACGGGGAGAACCCGTTCGAGGAGTTCACCAAGAACTCCTCGCCGCTCAGCGGCTCCACGCCCAGCACCAACGGTCAGTCGCCGTCGCCCGCAGCGACCCCCAAGCCGGCCGAGCGCCCCCTGGCCCCGGGCGAGCGCCCGCCGTACGACACCGACGCCACCTGATCCTCCCGTCCGGAGAGGCACCACTCCAGCTCAGGGACGTGCGGTGGTGACGGATCGGGAGAGCAGGACGGCGAGGCCGGCCGCGGCGAGCCATGCGGTGAGCAGGGCTGTCATGCCCGCCCAGCCCCAGGCGCCGTAGGCGATCCCGCCGAGGACTCCGCCGACGCTGCTGCCGCCGTAGTAGGCGAGCTGGTACAGCGCCGAGGCCTGACCGCGGGCTTCCTTCGAGGCCCTGGTCCCCACCCAGCCGTTGGCCACCGAGTGCGCGCCGAAGAAGCCTCCGGTGAACACCACCAGGCCGAGCAGGATCACCGGGATCGAATCGGGCAGCATCAGCAGCAGGCCGACGACCGTGACCGCGAGGCTCAGCAGCAGCACTCGCACCCGCCCCCAGCGGTCCGCCGCCCGCCCGGCCAGCGCCGAGGTGACGGTGCCGGCCGCGTAGGCGAGGAACGCCAGCGCCGCCAACGCCGGGGGCAGCAGCAGCGGCGGCGCGGTGATGCGGAAGCCGAGCACGTTGTAGACCGTCACGAAACTGCCCATTCCCAGCGCCGCGACCAGGTACGGCGGGTAGAGCCCGGGATCACGCAGCGCGGCGCCGAGACCGCCGAGCAGCGGTCCCCAGCGCAGCGGTTTCCGCTGGTGGTGCAGCTCCGGAGGCAGCAGCAGGACGAAGGCGATCGTGCAGACGCCGGCGAGCGCGGCGACCGCGAGGACACCGCCGGACCAGCCCCAGAAGTCACCGACGATGCCACCCAGCAACCGGCCGGTCATGCCGCCGATGGTGGTGCCGGCGACGTAGAGGCCCACGGTCGTGCCCAGCCGGACACCTCCGGTCTCGTCGGCCAGGTAGGCCGTCGCGACGGCGGCGAGACCGGCGATCGCCGCGCCCTGCACCAGCCGGATGCCCACCATCAGCGGGAACGAGTGCACCCACGGGAGAGCCAGGCCGAGGAGCTGGGCGATCACCAGGGTCGTGATCATGGTGCGGCGGCGGCCGACGGCTTCCGACAGCGTGCCCAGCGGGATCGCCGAGACCGCCAGCCCGAGCGTCGCGGCCGACACCAGCAGCGCTGCCGCGCCCGGGTTCAACCCGTACTCGGCGGCCATCTGCGGCAGGACCGGCTGCGGCGCGTAGAGCAGGGCGAACAGCGCCAGCGCGCCGAGCAGCAGCGCGAACCGAATCCTCCGCACACGTCCGGCCGACACCATGGTTTAGACGTTAAACACCCCCCGATCACCGGCGCTCGCGAGCGTGCGGGTCATCACGGGTGGCGCACGACTCACGCTGAGTGCGTCGGCCCTGCGACGTTGTGGTGGTGGGGAAGTTTTCATGAAAACTTCCCCACCACCCACACCGAGCGGGAAAACCGCAGCGGACGTCTTCAGGCCAGCGAAGCGGCGAGCTCCGCGAGGGTGCGCGCGGCGAAGCCGGTACCGCCCACGGTCACCTCGGAGTAGTCCTTGTCCGCCCGCGCCGGACCGGCGATGTCCAGGTGCGCCCAGCGGACGCCACCGGTGAACTCGCGCAGGAACAGCGCGGCGGTGACCCCGCCGGGACCCGCAGGGGTCTGCTTGACGTCGGAGAGCGAGCCCTCGACGGCGTCGGCGTGGTCCTCCAGCAGCGGCATCCGCCACCAGGTCTCACCGACCCGGGCACCGGCGTCGGCTACCCGCTCGGCCAGCTCGTCGTCGTTGGCCAGCAGGCCGCCGGTGCGCAGCCCGAGCGCGACCTTCATCGCGCCGGTCAGCGTCGCGACGTCCACCAGCAGATCGGGCTGGAGCTTGTCGACGGCGTAGGCCATCGCGTCGGCCAGCACCATCCGGCCTTCGGCGTCGGTGTTGCCGACCTCGGTCGTCTTCCCGCCGTAGTGCCGCACGACGTCGCCGGGCCGGTAGGCGGTGCCGGAGACGTGGTTCTCGGCGGCGGGCACCAGGCCCGTCACCTTGATCGGCAGGCCGAGCCGGGCGATCGTCAGCAACGCGCCGATGACCGCCGCGCCGCCCGACATGTCGGTGCGCATCAGGTGCATGCCGTCGGCGGGCTTGAGCGAGATGCCACCGGTGTCGAAGGTGATGCCCTTGCCGACCAGCACCAGGTGCGGTCCCGTGGCGTCCGCCGGCCGGTGATCGAGCTGCAGCAGCCGCGGCGGCCGGGACGAACCGCCGCCGACCGCGAGGATGCCGCCGAAGCCGTTGTCGGCCAGCCACTTCTCGTCCCGCACGGTCGCGGTGAGGTTCGGGACCGGCCCGGCGAGCTCGGCGGCCAGCCCGGTCAACCAGGCCGGGTCCTTGACGTTGGAGGGAGCGTTGGCCAGGTCGCGGGCCAGCGCGGTGGCCGTGGCCAGCTCGCGCGCGCGGCGAACGGACTCGCGCAGCGCGGTGACGTCGGCGTTCTCCGGGGCGACCAGCAGGACCTTGCGCAGTCGCGGCGGAGCCGGCTCGCCGGTCACCTTGAACCGGTAGCCGCCGAGCGCGAGCCCCAGGGTGAGCTCGCCGACGAGCTCGTCACCGGCGTCCTCGGGCAACCGGACCTGCAGGTAGTCGGCGTCCGACGCGTCACCGAGGTCGCCGGGTTCGGATTCGCCGTCGGCGGCCGCGGACAGCCGGTCGCGCACCGAGCGCGCCAGCGCCGCACCAGCGGCACGCCACTTCTCCGGCTCGCCCGAGCCCACGCCGATGGCCCAGCCGATGGCGCCGGAGCGCAGCGGGAACGCCTTGGCGTCCCCGGCCGACGCGGAAGCGCCGATCGCGGTGAGCACGTCGGCGTCCACAGAGAACTGTTCGGCCGCAGCGGCCAGGTCCGGGCCGGCTTCGCCCTCGAAGACCGCCGTCGCGCCCGGCACTCCGTCCCGCCACCGCTGCACGACGTCCACTTCGACCAGTGCGGTCGGGATCACGGGCAGTTCTGGCTCCACCCCGCGGGCGGGCTGGGCGGAACGGAACACGGAGGAACCGGACACGAGAAGACCTTCCTGCACGGACCGGCCGTGCGAGCTCGAGCTGGCGCCGACGAGAGACCCCGGTACCACGCTGAGCACCGGGGCCCGGCAGCGGCGAGTTCTCGCCGCTCCACGTCGACTTGATCGTTCAGTTGTCGCCTAGGCCGGGAGGCGCCGTGACCGCGTTCGGCCGGCAGCGCGTCCCGGGCCGCTCGGCGGCCTCAGCCAGTGGCCGACTCCAGGGCGTCGCCCAGATTCTTGGCCTCCTCGACCGACATCTCGACGACGAGCCGCCCACCACCCTCGAGCGGAACGCGCATCACGATGCCGCGTCCCTCCTTAGTCACCTCGAGGGGACCGTCACCGGTCCGGGGCTTCATGGCCGCCATAGCGTGCTCCCTCCGTGAAATCTTCCCCCGCTGGTCGCCACAACCAGTCCGGGTCCGCCCCATTCTCCCCTATCTCGAGGCGTGGACGAAACCGAACCGATCAACTCGTGTCGCCCGTGCGCTGGTCGAATATCGCCGACGACTGGCAGACTCACCGTTCGTGTGGGGTGTTTCGGCGCCATTCGGCACGTCGCGGGAGCTTCTCGCGATCACCGTGAGGAGTCGTTTCGCTCCGGCGTGTCACTGATCTCGCGGCGGCCATCCCGGCGACCAGCGGGGACACCGTCTACTCGGGACGGCGCGCCGGCCGCGCGGTCCACAGTGGAAGTGCTCGCGCGACCCGCCACAACGGACGTCAAGGCAAGGAGCTTGGAGTGACCGACGTACTGCTGACCGAGGACACCGCGGGTGTGCGGCTGCTCACGTTGAACCGCCCTGAGTCGTTCAACTCGCTCAACATCGAGCTCAAGGAGGCGCTGCTGGCGGCCCTGCGCGAGGCTGCGGCGGACGACTCGGTGCGCGCGCTGGTGATCACCGGCGCGGGCAAGGCGTTCTGCGCGGGCCAGGACCTCAAGGAGCACATCGAACTCCTCGCCAGCGGCGATCCGAGCCCGCTGCGGACCGTCGAGGAGCACTACAACCCGATCACCAAGGCTCTGGCGACCATGCCGAAGCCGGTGATCGCCGCGGTGAACGGCACCGCCGCGGGCGCGGGCGCCTCGCTGGCCTACGCCAGCGACCTGCGGATCTCCGCGACGGGCTCGAAGTTCCTGATGGCTTTCGCCAACGTGGGGCTGTCGACCGATTCCGGCGCGTCCTGGACGCTGCCGCGGCTGATCGGCTACGGCCGGGCGATGGAGATGCTGCTGCTGGCGCAGCCGGTGCACGCCGACGAGGCGCTGCGCATCGGCATGGTCAACCAGGTCGTCGACGACGCGCTGACCGTCGCGATGGAGCTGGCGACCCGGATGGCCGTCGGCCCGACCTTCGCCTACGCGCGGATCAAGGAGGCCGTCCAGGCCGCCTCGGCGGAAGCCCTCGACGAAGCGCTCGCGGTCGAGGCGGGCGCCCAGAACGAGGCCGGTCTCACCGCCGACCACAAGGAGGCGGTCGCCTCCTTCGTCGAGAAGCGGACACCTCGCTTCACCGGCCGCTGATCTCCCGGCTCAGGTGCCGGCGGCTCATCCGCCGGCGCCGGCCCGGTCAGGCTCGCCAGCAGTCCCTGAGGTGGTCGTCGACCATGCCGGTGGCCTGCATGAGCGCGTAGCAGGTGGTGGGACCGACGAAGACGAAGCCGCGGTGCTTGAGCTCCTTGGCCATGGCTGCGGACTCGTCGGTGATCGCCGGGACGTCGCCGAGCCCGACCGGGCGCTCGGACTCCGCGCGCTCCGGCGGGGCGAAGGACCAGAGGAGGTCGTCGAGCGGGCGGTCGAGCTCCAGTACCGCCCTGGCGTTGGTGATCGCGGCATCGATCTTGGCCCGGTTGCGGACGATGGCGGCGTCGCCGAGCAGCCGTTGCCGGTCGTCCTCGCCGAAGCGGGCCACCGCTTCCGGGTCGAAACCGGCGAACGCCTCCCGGAACGCGGGGCGCTTGCGCAGGATCGTCAGCCACGACAGACCGGACTGGAACGACTCCAGGGTGATCCGCTCGTAGAGCTCCGGGACGCCGCGCAGCGGCACGCCCCACTCCTGGTCGTGGTAGGCGACGTAGTCCGGCTGACCTGCGCCCCACGGGCAGCGCGACCGGCCGTCCTCGCCGACCACGGCGGCACCGTCACTCATCCTCGGCACCGCCCTCGTTCGCCGCGCTGCGCGCCTTGTCCAGCTCCTGACCGGCGGCGTCGAGCTGGCGCTCCAGGACCGCGATCCGGCCGTGCAGGTCGTCGAGCTCTCCCGCCAAGCGGTCCAGCACCCAGTCGACCTCGGTGACCTTGTACCCGCGCACGACCTGCTGGAACCGGAGCGCGCGCACGTCGGAGCCCTCGACGTCGAGGGAGGGCAGCCGGGTGGGCGTGGAGCCGGGCGGCAGCGGTGCGAGCTGCTCGCCACGCCCGAAGACCAGCGAAGCCAGCAGGTACACCGCAGCCGCGACCGCGAGCACCACGAACAGGTAGATGAGCGCACTAGCCACGGGTCAATCGTGGCACGCCCCACCGACCGCCCGTCGAAGCACTGGCGTTGTTCCAGCGTCGGTTCGCGTGGCGGTGCCGGCCGAGTCCCGCAGCTGGAACAGCGGCTAGGTCTTGGCAGGTGCTGTCAGCACGCCTTCGATGGCGTGGGTGAATTCGCGCCAGGCGCGGCGTTCCGCCTGGAGGGTTTGGGATCCCGCCTGGGTGAGCCGGTACGTGCGTCGCTGGCGACCGCCAACGGTGCTCCAGGAGCTCTGCACGAATCCGGCCCGCTCGAGTCTGCGCAGCGCCGGGTAGACCGTGCCGGTGGGCAGGTCCAGGGCGCCACCACTGCGTTCCTGCAAGGCCTCGATGATGGCGTAACCGTGCAACGCCTTGCCGTCGAGGGTGGCCAGGAGCAGGGCGTCCAAGTGGCCGCGGAGCGCATCAGCCTTCACAGGTAGTGACTCTACGGGTATTTGCGGGCACTGTCACCGCCTCCGCACAAGAGGACCAAGGTCCTTTCCCGATCCGGACCAGCATGATGTGAATCACAGCAACTTGAGTCGGCCGTTCGGGTGGTGTGACACCGAACGGACGCTCCCGATCGGCTGATCCGAGCACACTCGGAGAGCGAGAGCGGAGACTCGATCTCCACCGGCAGATCCGATCAGGAGCCGACATCGTGCCCGACCGCGAAGCCGACCCGACCAACGGTGCCGACCTGCTCGACAAGACGGCACCGAAGCCCCGGGACAACTCCGAGAGCGCCACCAGGCTCGCCGCGCTCGACCAGGTCCGCGTCTACCTGAACTCGATGGTCGACGTCCTCGACCAGCACCCCGAACCGAGCCTCGACCTGAACGAGGCGAAGTGGCGGCTCGACGAGCTGGTCGACGAGCTCGCCACCGAACGGCCCAGCGCACCGCGGGTGCAGTCGTTCTGGATCCGTCTCGCCCCGATCCTGCGCGAGGTCCGCTCGGACATCCCGATCCCCGCGCTCACCCACCTGATCCGCACGGCGGTCGGCGTCGCCTGAGACCTCGCCCGAGTCGACGCCGCGGTCAGCCGGCCAGCGCGTCCAGCGCCTCGTCGACGTCCGAGGTCACCGTGAGCAGGTCCAGCGAGCGCTGCGAGGCGAACCCGGTCTCGACCAGGCTGGTGAGCCAGTCCAGCAGGCCCGTGAAGTGCCCGTCCGGGTCCAGCAGCACCACGGGCTTGCTGTGCATGCCCAGGTAGCGGGCGGTCCAGATCTCGAAGAGCTCCTCGCAGGTGCCGATGCCGCCGGGCAGCGTCAGGAACGCGTTCGCGTGGGCGTCCATCAACCCCTTGCGCTCGCGCATCGTGTCCACGACCAGCAGCTCGTCCGAGTCGGTATCACCGACCTCGAGGTCGACCAGCGCGCGCGGGATGACGCCGATGGTCCGGCCGCCGTCGGCACGGGCCGCGCGGGCGATCTCGCCCATCATCGAGACCTTGCCCCCGCCGGAGACCAGCGTCCAGCCGCGCTTGGCGATCTTGCGACCCACCTCGGCGGCCAGGTCCAGGTAGTGCTGCGACACCGGTCCTGACGCGCAGTAGACGCAGACCGACACGTCCGCCGACGGGGTGCTCAATGCGCTGCCTCCCACGCCTCGTAGGCCTCCTGCACGATCGACACCGCGTCGTCGACATCGTCGGTGACGTGCAGCAGCTCCATGTCCTTCTCGCCGATCTTGCCGCCTTCGAGCATGTGATCGCGGATCCAGTCGTAGAGACCCTGCCAGTAGTCCGAGCCGAAGAGCACCACCGGGAACTTGGTGACCTTCTTGGTCTGCACCAGGGTCAGCGCCTCGAAGAGCTCGTCCATGGTGCCGAAACCGCCGGGCAGGCAGATGAACGCCTGCGCGTACTTCATGAACATCGTCTTGCGGACGAAGAAGTAGCGGAAGTTGACGCCCAGGTCCACCCACGGGTTCAGGCCCTGTTCGAAGGGCAGCTCGATGCCCAGTCCGATCGACAGCCCGCCGGCCTCGGAGGCACCGCGGTTGACCGCCTCCATCGTGCCGGGACCGCCGCCGGTGATCGAAGCGCACCCGATCCCCGCGAGCGCCTTGCCCAGCTCCACGCCGGTGGCGTACTCGGGGTGATCGCGCGGGGTGCGCGCGGACCCGAAGACGGTGACCGCGCGCGGGACCTCGGCCAGGGCGCCGAAGCCCTCGACGAACTCGGCTTGGATGCGCAGCACCCGCCACGGGTCGGTGTGCACCCAATCCGACGGTCCTCTGGAGTCCAGCAGGCGCTGGTCGGTGGTCGTCGGCTCGCTCAGGCGCGAGCGGCGCAGCACCACCGGGCCGCGTTGCTTCTCGTGCGGACGCTCCGCACCGTTGGGTTCACCCCACTGGCCATCGACTGTCATGGGACGAGCCTACGCACGCGCCGATCGTTCCCCGAGCCGCCCCGCCGCTGCGCAGACGGGGTGAAATGCCTGTTCACGGGGGATTCACAGGGCTGTCGCGCGGCGTACGATCGAAAGAAAAGATCTAGCGGCGCCGGCGACGCGAGCCGGGCGCGACACGCAGATCTGCTCCGCGATCTACGCAGGCGCTCAGCGCCGTCGGGCCGTTCCTCAGCGAGCCCGGGAGCCGGTCATGCTCATCGAACTCCTCATCGCCATCCTCGTGGTCGGTGTCATCTGCGCCGCTTCGAGCATCAAGGTCGTCAAGCAGTACGAGCGCGGCGTGGTCCTCCGCTTCGGCCGCCTGCAGGAGCGCACCCGCGGACCGGGCATCACCGCGATCGTTCCCGCGGTGGACCGGCTGCAGAAGGTCAACATGCAGATCGTGACGATGCCGGTGCCCGCGCAGGAGGGCATCACCCGCGACAACGTCACGGTCCGGGTCGACGCGGTGGTGTACTTCCGGGTCGAGGACGCGGCCAGGGCCGTGGTCAACGTCGAGGACTACCTGTTCGCGATCGGTCAGGTCGCCCAGACCTCGCTGCGCTCGATCATCGGCAAGAGCGATCTCGACGACCTGCTGTCCAACCGCGAGCAGCTCAACCAGGGCCTGGAGCTGATGATCGACAGCCCGGCGCTGGGCTGGGGCGTGCACATCGACCGGGTGGAGATCAAGGACGTCTCGCTTCCGGAGTCGATGAAGCGCTCGATCGCCCGCCAGGCCGAGGCCGAACGCGAACGCCGGTCGCGGGTGATCTCGGCGGACGGCGAGTTCCAGGCGTCCCGCAGGCTTTCGGATGCCGCGCGGGTCATGTCCGACACCCCGACCGCGCTGCAGCTGCGCCTGCTGGAGACCGTCGTGGAGGTCGCCGCCGAGAAGAACTCGACCCTGGTGCTGCCGTTCCCGGTGGAGCTGCTGCGGTTCGTGGACGCCATCCAGCAACCGCAGGGCGAGAGCTCGGCGGCGGAACCGGAAGAGCCCGAACCCGCAGAAGCTCCGGAGCTCACCGACACCGAACGCCGAGCCGCCGAGCTCACCGACACCGCCCCCGCGTCAGCCCTGCCCCAGCAGCGGGACGCGGAAGAACCCCAGGACACCGAAACCCTCGGCACGGCCTGACCCACCCCGCCGAGGGACACCGTTCGAACTGCGCGCGACATGCGAATCCGCCTGCGCGGCCGGGCACCTCGGCGTCAGGACAGGAAGCGGTGGAGAGCGGCCGCGCAGTGGCGGATCTCGGTGGTGCGCACGTGCTCGTGCTGGGTGTGGGCGAGAGTCGGGTTGCCAGGGCCGAAGTTGACCGCCGGGAGCCCTCGGGCCGCGAAGCGGGCGACGTCGGTCCACCCGAGCTTCGCCACGGGCTCGGAGCCCGAGGCCGCGACCAGCTGGGCCGCGGCCGGGGAGGTCAGACCGGGCAGGGCACCGGCTGACAGGTCGGTGACCACGACCTCGTAGCCGGCGAACAGCTCCCGCAGCTCGGCTTCGGCCTGCTCGGCGGACTTGTCCGGGGCGAACCGGTGGTTGACGGTGACCACGCACGAGTCCGGGACGACGTTGCCCGCGACACCACCGATGATCTTCACGGCCTGCAGGCCCTCCCGGTACTGGAGCCCGTCGATCACCGGGTTGCGCGGGGTGTGCTCCACCAGCCGCTGCAAGATCGGCTGCGCGGCGTGGATGGCGTTCTCCCCCATCCACGCGCGGGCGGTGTGCGCGCGGGTGCCGGTGGTGCTGACCTCGACGCGGATCGTCCCCTGGCACCCGGCCTCGATCGCCGCGTTCGACGGCTCGCACACCACGGCCAGATCGCCGTCGAGCCATTCCGGCAGCTCGCGCTCGATGCGTCCGAGGCCGTTGCGCTCGGCCTCGATCTCCTCGCAGTCGTAGAACACGAACGTCAGGTCGTGGCGGGGTGCGGTGAGCGTCGCCGCGAGGTTCAGCATCACGGCGTCGCCGCTCTTCATGTCGGTGGTGCCGCACCCGTGCAGCAGCTCGTCCTCGCCGGATCCGGTCCGCCGCGACGGCAGGTTGTCGTTGATCGGCACGGTGTCGAGGTGCCCGGCCAGCACGACCCGGTTGTCCCTGCCGAGGCGGGTCCGCGCCAGCACGGCTTCGCCGTTGCGGATCACCTCCAGGTGCGGGGCCTGTTCGCGCAGCGCCTGCTCCACCGCGTCAGCGATGGTCTTCTCCGACCCGGAGACGCTGGGGATGTCCACCAGCGCGGCGGTCAGCTCGACGGGGTCCGACGTGAGGTCCAGCGATGCGGTCACGCCCGGAAGGCTACCGCGCTGACCTGCGCGAGCAGCACAGGCGGGAACCGGATCGCGGGAACCGGCATCTAAGCCGGGATCAGCGGGCTAGGCTCCCGCATCGAACGGTGGCTCCCGGAGGCTGGCATGGGTTACAGGGCGGAACCGGAGGCGCTGCGCCGAGCGGGCCGCAGCGCGGAATCCGCCGGTGAGCAGGCGGGGCGGGTGCGCATCGCCGAACCGGCGGAGGACATCGCCGACGCTCTCCCCGGCGGCAAGAGCGAGGGAGCGTCCGCGAAGGTCGCGCGGAGCTGGCAGCGCGCGCTCGCGAAGTGGAGCGAGGACGCGACCGCGCACGGCAGGTCGCTCGCGGACGCCGGCAACACCTACGAGCGCACCGATTCCGACAACGCCGGCACCGTCGACGCGGCGGGGCGGTGAGCGCGGTGGTCAGCTACGCCGACGTGCGCCGCTGGAACGGCGAGCGCCTCGACGCGGTGCACGGCGAGCTCGGCAAGCGCGGGGACGAGCTGGTCGCCCTGCAGGACGAGCTCGACGGCGCCCGCAACCCGGACGGCTGGACGGGCGACGCCGCCCAGCGCTCGGCCGACCAGCACCGGCGCCTGATCGACGGGATGCGCTCGCTGGTCGCCGAGGTGGCGACCGTGCGGGTGGCGGTCGCCGCCGCGGCCGACGACGTCACCGCGCTCGCGCGGCGCGTCGACGCCGCCGACCACGAGGCCCGCGCCCACGGCTTCCAGATCACCGAGGAGGGCGGCGTCCGCGACGTCGCCCCGCCCCAGGACGTCCCCGCCGACCAGGTGGAGCAGGTCAAGGCCGAGCGGATCCGGGTCCGCGACCGACTGGTCGACGAGATCGAGAAGATCCTCGACCAGGCCGAAGCCATCGACGCCGCACTGGCCAAGACCCTCATCGCGGCGGAGGAGGACGAGATCGAACCGGGCGAGGGCACGTCCCTCTCCGACGCGGCGAGGACCAACGAGGTGATGGCGCTCGCCGACTCCGCCGGAAAACCGCCGCACAACACCGCGCAGGCGAACGCGGACTGGTGGAAGTCGCTGTCCGACGAGCAGCGCACGGCGCTGCGCGAGAGCGCGCCCGCGTGGCTGGGCAACCGCGACGGCATCCCCGCGGTCGTGCGCGACACGGCGAACCGCGCCAACCTCGCCGACACCCGGGCACAGCTGCGCGGCGAGCGGAACCGCTTGGCGCAGGGCGGGATCAGCGAGGACGAGCAGGAGAAGGCCGACCAGATCGACGCGAAGCTCAAGGGCTTGGACGCGGTCGAGGACACCATCGCCCGCGACGACCGGCAGCTGCTGGTCCTGGACGCGAGCGGCGAGCGGCTGAAGACCGCCGTGGGCGTGGGCGACGTGGACACCGCCGACCACGTCTCGGTGTTCACCCCCGGCTACACGACCACCGCCGAGGGCAGCCTCAAGGGCGCCGACGCCGAAACCCAGGAGCTGGTCGCCGAATCCCAGCGGGAGATGATGCGCTCCGGCCAGGACGGCGAGGTCGCGGGCGTGTTCTGGCTGGGTTACGAGGCTCCGCAGGAGTCCGAGAACACCGACGTGCTGGGCGATTCCGTGGTCAGCTCGAGCTCCGCCGAGGAGGGCGGGGCGAAGCTCAACGAGTTCTACAAGGGCATCAACAGCTCTCGCGACGACGATCCGCACCTGACGGCGATCGGCCACTCCTACGGCTCGACCACCACCGGCTACGCGCTGCAGGGCGGCGGGCACGGCGTGGACGACGCGATCATCTACGGCTCCCCCGGTGTCGGCACCAACGACATCGAGGACCTGCACGTCCCGGAGGGGCACACCTACCGGCTGGAGGCGAAGGACGACCCGGTCGCCGACTTCGGCCGGTTCGGCGGCGACCCGTCGCACATGGACGGCTTCACCGACCTGTCGACCGAGTCCTCCGGCGAGGGAGGGCAGGTCACCGGCCACAGCGACTACCTCCAGCCGGACACCACCAGCCAGCACAACATCGCCTCGGTGGTGGGCGGCGTTCCGGAGAACGCGGTGCAGGGCAAGACCGACGGCGTGGGCGACGCGCTGTCCTACGTGCCGCACCAGGCCCAGGAGGGCGCTTCGGCCGTCCACGACTGGGGCAGCGACCGGATTTCCGACATCAAGGACCTGTTCTGATGAGGCGATTCGCCACACTGGTCATGGGTGCCGCGCTCCTCGCCGGATGCGCGGCGGGCGACCCCGACGGGAGAGACATGCGAGACGGGCTCGACGCGCTGCGGCAACGCCCCAGCCTGGAAGAGGTCACCGCCGACTACGACCGGATGCAGCAGGAGCTGCGCGACCGGCTGGTGGCCGAGCTCGGGCTGCCGCAGTTCGTGGACAAGGGCAACACCGGGGAGTCCGCGTGCCCGGACTTCGCCGACGTGCCCGGTGCCGAGAAGCGCACCCTGGCCACGTGGATGCAGGAGGGCGGCGTCCCCGAGGAGAAGTGGGCCGGAGCGCTGCGAATCGCCACCGAGGTGGGCGCTTCTCGCGGGTTCACCGAGCTGCACGTGGTCACCGACCGGCCCGGTGACCACAAGGTCGAGCTGCACAACTCCTACGGCGCCCGGCTCCAGCTCGGGGCTGCCGCGAACACCGTCCTGAGCGTGCGCACCGGCTGCCACCTGCTGCAGTCGGCGAAGGGGTGAGCTCGTGAGCGCACCGGACACCAGCGGCCGCCCGGCAGCGGTGGTCTTCGCCGTGCTGGCCACCCTCACGGCGCTGCCGATCGTCGCCTTCACCGCCTTCGTGGGCATCTGGGGAGCGTCAGTCCCCTGCCAACCGGGCGGCGAAGGCGGCTGCACGCCGAGGGGGATCGCGACCGGGCTCGCCGTGCTGGTGCTGCTCGCCGGCCCGGTGTACCTGTGGTTCCGGGTCCGGCGGCCGGACTCGACGCTCACCGCGGTGGTCGTCGGGCTGGTCGGACTGGTGGCCGGGCCCGTGGTCGCGCTGGTCCTGATGAGCATGGCGCTGAACCTGTTCGCCTGAGTGTCGAGCCTCACACGGTCGTTGGGGGAGGCCGGGTGAGACGCTCTCGGGCGGTCCGGCATCATTTCTCTACGTCCGGATCTACGTCCGACCGTGACGGGGGTACCCGCGTTGGACCCGCGAAGTGCGCTGCGGCAGCGCCCCAGCATCGAGCAGATCACCGCGCACTACGAGCAGATGCAGAAGCGGCTGCTCGAACTGCTGGATCGCCTGGTCGGGCCGCTGGAGTGGGCGGTGTCGGCACCGGCGAGCAGAGCGAGCTGCGCGGAGTTCACCGATTCCGATGCGGAGAGCAGGGTGCTGGAGTCCTGGCGGGCGGCCGAGCCCGTCGCCGACGTGGACTGGCCGAGCGCGGTGTCCATCGTCCGGTCGATCACCGCGGAGTACGGCTTCGTCGAGCCGGAGATCATCATCAACCGCACGGGTGATCACGAGATCACCGGGAACGACTCCTACGGCGCGGTCTACACCTTCGGCACCTCGCGCAGCACGATCCTGACGCTCACGACCGGATGCCACCTGCCGGGTGCGGCGAAGGGCTGATCGTCGCACCCCGTGCAGGCCGGGCGCGGCGTTGCCGATTACCGTTTTGGGCATGAGCGCGAACATCCCCGACCCGCAGACCACGGGCGCCCACGGCGTGGGCCTCGCGACCGTGACCGACGACGGCACGGTCCTCGACACCTGGTTCCCGACCGTCAAGCTGAGCGAGTCGGGCCAGTCCGGCACGACCAAGCTGACCGCGGAGCAGGCCGCCGAATCCCTCGGCGAAGCCGGTGTCGCGCTGCTCGGGCGGGATGATGCCCGGGGCGTCGACGTCATCGCGGTCCGCGTGGAAATCGCCAAGCTGGCCGACGCTCCCGCCGACGCGCACGACGTCTACCTGCGGCTGCACCTGCTGTCGCACCGCCTGGTGCGCCCGCACGGCGTGAGCCTGGACGGCCAGTTCGGCCTGCTGGCCAACGTCGTGTGGACCAACCACGGGCCGTGCCCGGTGGAGGGCTTCGAGGCGACCCGGCTGCGGCTGCGGGCGCGCGGCCCCGTGACGGTCCTCAGCATCGACAAGTTCCCGCGCATGGTCGACTACGTGTCGCCCTCCGGCGTGCGCATCGGCGACGCCGACCGGGTACGGCTGGGCGCGCACCTGGCCAGCGGCACGACCGTCATGCACGAGGGCTTCGTGAACTTCAACGCCGGGACACTGGGCGCCTCCATGGTGGAGGGCCGCATCTCGGCCGGTGTCGTGGTGGGCGACGGCTCGGACGTCGGCGGCGGCGCGTCGATCATGGGCACGCTGTCCGGTGGCGGCAAGGAGGTCATCTCCATCGGTGAGCGCTGCCTGATCGGCGCCAACGGCGGCATCGGCATCTCGCTGGGCGACGACTGCGTCGTCGAGGCGGGCCTGTACGTCACCGCGAGCACCAAGATCACGCTGCCGGACGGCACGATCACCAAGGCCTCCGAGGTCTCCGGCAACGACGGGCTGCTGTTCCGCCGCAACTCCACGAGCGGAGCGGTCGAGGTCGTGGCCAAGACCGGCGGCAAGATCGAGCTCAACGCCGCCCTGCACGCCAACGACTGAGCACTCCCGATGAAGGGCGTCTCCCCGAGGGGAGGCGCCCTTCATGCTTCGTTCGGAGTAGCGATTCGCACGAGTTGTCCGTTCTAGCATGGGGAATGGCCTCTTCGTCGCTGCTCGAAGACCTTCTCGGCGCCGAGCCCGCCACCGCCGGGCGGACGGCACCGGTCGCGGAGCACGTCCGCGTCGGATTGGACGCGAGGGTCCGCGCGCTGTGCACGCACGAGGCCGGGGCGCGGGACGGCGAGGACCCCGAGGAACTGCACCAGATGCGGGTGTCGGTCCGGCGGATGCGCGCGATGCTGCGGTCGGCCCGGCCGTTCCTGGACCAGGACCGGTCCGAGCCGCTGCGCGCCGAACTCGGCTGGCTGGGCAAGGCCCTGGGGCCGGTGCGGGATCTCGACGTGCTCCTGGAGCGGCTTCGCGCGGAGTCCGCCGACCTGCGCGGCATCGAGCGCTCCGCCGCCGAGCGGTTGATCTCCGGTCTCGACGCCGAGCACCGGCGGGCCAGGGACGAGATGCTGGCCGCGCTGGACAGCGACCGCTACCAGCGGCTGCTGGAGCAGCTGGCGCGCGCCGCCCTGGAACTCCCGGGTGGAGGCTCCGACCGCGCCGCAACCGCTCAGCTGCGGGATCTCGTGCGCAAGCAGTTCCGCACGCTGCGCAAGGCGGTCCGCGCGCTGCCCGCCGAGCCGGCCGACGCCGACCTGCACGCGCTGCGCATCGACGGCAAGAAGGTCCGCTACACCGCCGAGCTCGCCCAGCCGCTGCTCGGCGCCCCGGTGAAACGGCTGATCAAGGCTGCCAAGGGGTTCCAGGACGTCCTCGGTGAGCACCAGGACGCGTGCGTGGCGGAGGAGCGGATCCGGGCATTGCTCGCCGAGCGCGGGCCGCACCCGGAAGCTGAAATCGCCTTGGTCGCAGGACGTCTCGTGGAGCGCGAGGAGATCCGCAAAGCGGACCGCCGCGCCCGGTGGCCGGAGTCCTGGTACGCCCTCCGCGGAGCCGCGGCCGAGGTGTGAGACCAGAGTGCGGTTGTGGTCCGAACCGACCAGGCGAAACGGACATGATCACGGGACGGTTCGGGCCAGAACCGCCCGGTCAGGCGCCCAAGCGCTTCGCCGCGGCCGCGATCCGCTCGTCGGTGGCCGTCAGGGCGATGCGGACGTGGCGCGAGCCGTCGGGTCCGTAGAACGTGCCCGGCGCGACCAGGATCCCGCGCTCCGCGAGCCATTCCACCGTCGCCCAGGCGTCCTCACCGCGGGTCGACCACAGGTACAGCCCGGCCTGCGAGTGCTCGATGGTGAACCCGGCGGACTCCAGCGCGGGACGCAGCACGGCGCGGCGGGCCGCGTAGAGATCGCGCTGCGCCGCGACGTGCTCGTCGTCGCGCAGCGCGGCGGTGACGGCCTCCTGGACCGGCCGCGGAACGATCATCCCCGAGTGCTTGCGCAGTTCGAGCAACCGCGCGACCAGCACCGGGTCACCGGTGACGAACCCGGCGCGATACCCGGCCAGGTTCGAGGACTTCGACAGCGAGTGCACAGCCAGCAGCCCGTCGCGGGCGGCACCGACCGAGGGGTGCAGGACCGAGACCGGCTCGGCGTCCCAGCCCAGCGCCAGGTAGCACTCGTCCGAGGCCACCACGGCGCCGACGTCCTGCGCGGCGCGCACCGTCCGGCCGAGCTCGTCGGCGTCGAGCACGCGACCGGTCGGGTTGGACGGCGAGTTCAGCCAGACCAGCTTGGTCCCGGCGGGCGGCAGCTCACCCGGGGCGAGCCGCACGACCTCGGCACCGGCGATCTTCGCGCCGACCTCGTAGGTCGGGTACGCCAGGTCCGGGATCGCGACCACGTCGCCGGGCCGGACGCCGAGCAGCGTCGGGAGCCAGGCGACCAGTTCTTTGGAGCCGATGGTCGGCAGCACCGCGTCCGGTTCCAGACCGGTGATGCCGTACCGCCTGCGCAACGACTCGACGGCCGCTTCGCGCAGGGCCGACGTGCCGTGCGTCGTCGGATATCCCGGGACGTCGGCGACCGACGACAGGGCTTCCCGCAGCTTCGCCGGAACGGGGTCGACCGGGGTCCCCACGGACAGGTCGACGATGCCTTCCGGGTGCTCGCCGGCGGTCGCCTTGTGCGACGCCAGCGAGTCCCACGGGAAGTCGGGAAGCCGGGGCCCGGGCACTGCTGCGCCCGGGCCGCTCGCGGAGCTCATTCGCCTTGAGGCGGCAGGCTCGTGACGGGCTCGACGTCCTTGCTGACCTTGCCCACCTTCGCAGCGCCACCCGGCGAACCGAGGTCGTCGAAGAAGTCCACGTTCGCCTTCGTGTAGGCGGCCCACTCGTCCGGGACGTCGTCTTCGTAGTAGATGGCCTCGACCGGGCACACCGGTTCGCAGGCACCGCAGTCGACGCACTCATCGGGGTGGATGTAGAGCATCCGCCCACCCTCGTAGATGCAGTCGACAGGGCACTCCTCGATGCATGCCTTGTCGAGCACGTCCACGCACGGCTCGGCGATCACGTAGGTCACGGTTGCACTCCTGGTCGAAGCGTTGTCCAACGCACGCTCAGGAATCTCCTGGCGTGACTGCTGACAGTATCTCTCGGACCCCCCTGAACGCGTAACCGGTCCCACGGCTCGGGAGTCCGTCCGACTCTACGTCGCGGGAGTTAACGGGGTAAACCATTCTGGCGCAGCCACTCCGAGCCCTTCCGGCCGATCCGCTTGAGCGCCGAACGTTCTCCCAGGTAACCACCGACGACGCCGACCACCGGAAGGTTCCCGAGGAGCTGGTGGTGCGCCCTGCCCTGAGGCCTCTTGTCGAGCTCCGAGTCGATCTCCCAGAGGGCACGTGCCATCCGCCACACCGTGCGCACCACTGCCTTCACGGTCGCTTTACCGTGCTTGCGCTTCGAGGCGTCGATGTCCTCGGTGAGCTCCTGCGTGCGCGCGTCGTCCTCGGCCCCGCCCGCGGCCATCTCGGCACTGATCTTGCGCCCCAGCAGCACCTCGGCGATCAGCTGGACCTTCACGGCCGGGTCGGTGACCTCGTGCTCCCCCGCGATCGCGCACAGCACCAGGCTCTGCCCGGTGATGCCCAGCGCGTTGCGCAGCGGCAGCCGGGACGTGATCGCACCGCCGAAGCGGGGCAGCCCGGCCGCCAGCGCGAGGAACCGCCCGACCCGCTGCGTCCACCAGTCGCAGCGCTCGTCCACGCTCATCGCGTCCCAGGTGGAGCTGCCGGGCACCTGCATCGAGTCGAGCTGACGCAGCAGCTTGTGCACCGCCCCGTCGCCCAGGGCCTCGATCTCCCGCCCGCGAAGCCGGACCGGATCGGCCTCCCGCAGCGCGGCGAGCACCGGAGTCGCGGCCCGCACGAACGGCCGCAGCACGGTGGCGATCCGCTCGTCGGTCAGCACTTCAGCCATCAGACCTCCCGGCGCTCATTCTGCCGAACCGGCGCGAGAACCGCGGGGATCGTGGCGAGGGGAACCCGAGGATTCGTCCGCGCGATGCCCGCGGTTCTCGTCGCGGTGGACCCGGGTGGGTCAGCGCGGGGGTTTGGCCAGGACGATGCCGAGCATCATCGCGCTGGGCAGGGCACCTCCGGCGATGAGCAGCAGGGTGCGCCAGTCGCTGCCGAGCAGGACGACGTCCCCGCCGGGGCCGAGGACTCCGAACACCAGCACCACGGCGAACCACAGGACCAGCGGTGCGCCCGCCACGCGTCGGCTCCGGGAGATCCGGCCGGCCTCGGCGACCAGCAGCGGAGTCGTCACCACCGCCACGGCCGCGGTGATCGGGAACTGCACGGACCCGATGTAGAGCGGGAGGTACAGCAGCTCCAGGATCGCCAGCAGGACCGCGTCGAGCAGGAGGAAGCCGAACAGGGTCGCGTCCTTGCGCGTCACCGGTCGCCCACCGGTTCGGTGCCGCTCGCACCGAGACCGCCGAACAGGTCCACCTCGCAGCCCTCGGACGGGCCGGTGGCCAGCACGTAGTGCTCGGTGGCCACCACCGGGTGCGCCACCCCGTTGGACAGCGCGTAGGAGGCGACGCCGTCGCCGTTGCGCCACTGCTCGACCCAGACCTTGACCTGCGTGCCGTGCGCCCGCAGCGCGCTGATCTTGGCGGGCAGGTGCTCGGCGATGTCGATGACCGTGGTGATCGACTCGTCCGCGACGCTCGCCAGCTCGTGCGGTTCGGGCAGGTCGAAGGGCAGGTCCTCGGAACGGGCGAGATCGGCCAGCCCGGAGGCCAGGGCGTCTCGCGAGGGGACCGCGTAGAACAGCCGGTCCACGCCCTGGACCCGCTGCACGGCGGCCCGGGTGATCTCGTGGGCGCGGATGTGGTCCGGGTGCCCGTAGCCGCCGTCCTCGGCGTAGGTCACGACCACCTGCGGTTTCACCTCGTCGAGAACGTCCACCAGGGCCGCGATCTGCGGTTCGGGGTCGCCGACGGCGAAGGCGCGCGGGTGGGAGTCGGGACGTGAGGTCGCCTGTCCGGGTTGCTCCCAGAGCATCCCGGAGTCGCGCCACCGCCCGACGCCTCCCAGGAACCGCTGCTCGGCGACCCGCAACGCGGCGCAGGCCGAGCGGAGCTCACCGACGCGGTACCCGCCGAGCTGGTCGGCCTGGTCGGACACCAAGCCCTGCAAGCTCTCCGGGATGACCTCGCCTTCCTCACCGAGGGTGCAGGTCACCAGATGCACCTGCACACCGCGGGCGGCGTAGCGGGCGATGGTCCCGCCCGTCCACAGCGTCTCGTCGTCCGGATGCGCATGGACCAGCAGCAACCGAGGTGGAGCCGTCAACGTCACTTCTCCAGCCTAATCGCCACTTTGATGGGAAGGAGGACGTGGTCGATTTGCCGGGCGGTGCGGGAAGCGGAACCTGACACGCCTTCTGGCTCCGGGATCCGAGACTTGAGTATGAACGGATACGCGGCGCTTCGGCTGTCCTCCCCAGAAGACGTGTCAGAACCCGCGGCGGTGCGAGTTGCTCAGGTGGGGCAGTGAGAAAGCGGCTTCGCCGCTTGCCTGACGTGCGCGCGACCACGAAAGAGTATTAATAGCCGTCGTTCTCAGCCGGTGTTCCTAGCCACTCTGCTGCTGTGGAGAAGGGTCCTGCGAAGCCGTTGCCCGCCTGAACGCCCCTGGCGTCCTTGCTGAGCGCGAGGACCTGCGCCTGCTGGTAGAGCGGCAGGGCGATGGCGTCCCGCCACAGCGCCGACTCGACGTTGGCCGAGGCCTGCTGGAACGGTGTGCGGCCGGACAGGGCCGCGTCGATCGTCGGCTGCAGGAGCTCGTCGCAGAAGCCTGCCGCGTTGTACGGCAGCGGCTGCTCGCTGTCCCCGTCGACGCCTGGGCAGCCGTAGGACGACGCCATGGTCGCGGCGGGGTCTCCGCCTGCCGGGCGCGGGGCCACGGCCATGTCGACGGTTCCCGAGCTTCCGCTCTCCGCGGAGTGCGGGTCGGTGGCGAGCATGTCGCGGAAGAGCTGGTCGCCGGTCGGCGTCACCACGGTGGCTTGGATGCCCTGGTCGCGGAGCTGCTGGGCGGCGGCCTCGGCGATGCTGATGTAGCCCTCGTGCTCGAAGGGCGCGGCGATCACCAGGTTGAGCGGACGTCCGTCGCGGATCCACGTCGTGCCGCTGCGCTGGTACCCGGCTTCGGTCAGCAGCCGCTCGACCTGCGCCGGGTCGGGCCGCTTGGGCAGGGTTCCCGCCGGTTCGGTCGGCGTGTAACCGTGCTCCGAGGGTGCGAGGACCTGCGCGTGCGCCTGCAGCTGGTCGCCGGGTCCGCCACCGGTTCCCGCCTGGATCAGCGCCGGGCGGTCGAGGCCGGCCAGCACGGCCCGCCGGACCTTGACGTCGGCGAGCGCGCGGCTGTCCTGCCGCAGCAGCAGCTCCATGGTGGCCGGGCGCGGCACGGTCATCAGCTGCACCTGGTCGCCCAGGTCGCGCAGCGACTGCACGGTCCCGGCGTCGGCGCTGAACAGGGCCAGGTGGCTGTCGCCGCTGCGCAGCGCTTCGACCTGGCGGGCCTTGTCGACGGCGCGCAGCACGATGCGGTCGGACTGCGCGGGCGGTCCCCAGTAGCGGTCGTTGCGCTCCAGGATGATCTCGCCGCGGTCCAGGTCGATCTGGCGGATCGCGAACGGCCCGCCCGAGGCCGGGTAGCCGTCGTCGAGGACGGTCGCCCAGCCGCGCGGAGCGGCGCGCAGCAGGTGTGCGGGAAGCAGGTTGTTGAACAGGGCCTGCCAGCCCGCGAAGGGCTTGCTGAAGGTGACGTCGACCGTTTTGCCGCCCTGCCGGGAGGCCACGTCCTCGATCATCCGGTAACCGGCCGGGTCGGCCACGCCCGGCTGCGACCGCAGCTGCTCCCACAGGTAGACGAAGTCCTCGGCGGCGATCGGGGCGCCGTCGGACCAGCTGGCCTGCCGCTTGATCCGGTACCGCACGGTGAACTTCTCGGCGTCCGGAACGACCTCGGCGGACTCCATCAGGTTGGTGTCCAGCTGCAGCGCGCCCTCGGGGCCCGGCCGGAAGACCGAGGGCAGCATCAGGCCTGCGAGGGCGGAGCTGGTCGGCGACAGGTCGGCCAGGGTGTGCGGGTTGAACCCGCCTTCGAGCTCGTCCACGCCCACGACGACCTCGATCGGCATCGGCTGGGCGGGGGTGCTCGTGCTGGGTGCGCTGGTGGTCGGGTCCGGCGCCACCAGGTGCGGCGGCGGCGCGTCGGTGCAGCCCGCGACCAGGCTGACGACGGTCACCAGCAGGGGAACCGCGCCCATCGCGCGGCGTCGACCCTGGGACACGCCGAACCTCCCCTCACATCGGCCGCCGGAGGTTCCGGGGCCACGCACCCCGCATCCGGACGACACCATCCGAACGCAGGACGCGCGAGAGCCCCCCATGGTTCCGCAAGCACCCAGAAGATCGTCTCCGGGGTCCGCCGGCCCCACGACCGAGGCACCGTCAGGCGAGCACCGGAGGTGGTGTGGGGCGTGGGGAAGTTTTCATGAGAACTTCCCCACCCCACCGGCACCCCACCCCGGAGGAAGGGAGATCACCCGTTGTCGCGGGCCTTCTGCCTGGACCGCTCACGTCCACGGGTGGTGCTGTCCAGCGTGATCTTGCGGACGCGGATGGCTTCCGGACCGACCTCGACGCACTCGTCGCCGGAGCAGAACTCCAGGGCTTCCTCCAGCGAGAGGGTGCGCGGCTTGGCCAGCTTCTCCAGCTCATCGGCGGTCGAGGACCGCATGTTGGTGAGCTTCTTCTCCTTGGTGATGTTCACGTCGAGGTCCTCGGCGCGCGGGTTCTCACCCACGACCATGCCCTCGTAGACCTCGTTGGTCGGCTGCACGAAGAACGAGCCGCGGTCGGCCAGCTGCAGCAGCGCGTAGTTGGTGGCCGGGCCGGAGCGGTCGGCGACCAAGGAGCCGCTGTGCCGGGTGCGCAGCTCGCCCACCCACTGGTCGTAGCCCTCGAAGACGTGGTTGGCGATGCCGGTACCGCGCGTCTCGGTGAGGAACTCGGTGCGGAACCCGATCAGGCCGCGCGCCGGGATCACGTAGACGAGCTTGATGCGGCCGGTGCCGTGCCCGTCCATGGTCTCCATGCGGCCCTTGCGGCCGGCCAGCAGCTGGGTGACGGCGCCGAGGTAGTCCTCGGGGGTGTCGATGGTCAGCCGCTCGAACGGCTCGCACAGCTTGCCGTCGATGGTGCGGGTGACGACCTGCGGCTTGCCGACGGTCAGCTCGAAGCCCTCGCGGCGCATGTTCTCGACCAGGATCGCCAGCGCCAGCTCACCGCGGCCCTGGACCTCCCAGGCGTCGGGCTTCTCGGTCGGCAGCACCTTCATGCTGACGTTGCCGATGAGCTCGGAGTCCAGACGCGCCTTGACCTGCCTGGCCGTGATCTTGGTGCCGCCGTTGCGGCCGGTCATCGGCGAGGTGTTGACACCGATGGTCATGGAGATCGCCGGGTCGTCCACGGTGATGCGCGGCAGCGGCTTCGGGTTGTCCGGGTCGGTGAGGGTGTCACCGATGGTGATGTCCGGAACGCCCGCGATGGCCACCAGGTCGCCCGCGGACGCCTGCTCGGCGGGGACGCGGGTGAGGTTCTCGGTGATCAGCAGCTCGGTGAGGCGGACCTTCTCGACGGAACCGTCCTCGCGGCACCAGCCGACGGTCTGGCCCTTGCGGATGGTGCCGGAGTGGATCCGGCACAGTCCGATGCGGCCCAGGAACGACGAGGCGTCGAGGTTGGTGACCAGCGCGCTCAGCGGCGATTCGAAGTCGGCGATCGGCGCGGGCACGTGCTCGAGCAGGACCTTGAACAGCGAGTCCAGGTTCTCCTCGGCGGGCAGCTCGCCGTCGACCGGCTGCTCCAGCGAGGCCCGGCCGGCGCGCGCGGAGGCGTAGACGACCGGCAGGTCGAGGATGGACTCCATGTCGAGGTCGACCTCGCCGTCGAGCTCGCTCGCGAGCTCCAGCAGCAGGTCGTGGGCCTCTTCGACGACCTCGGCGCAACGGGCGTCGGGGCGGTCGACCTTGTTGACGACCAGGATGACCGGCAGCTTCGCGGCCAGCGCCTTGCGCAGCACGAAGCGGGTCTGCGGAAGCGGGCCCTCGCTGGCGTCGACCAGCAGGGTGACGCCGTCGACCATGGACAGCGCGCGCTCCACCTCGCCGCCGAAGTCGGCGTGGCCGGGCGTGTCGACGACGTTGATGGTGACCGGGCCGTCGTCGGTCTCGCGGCGGATGGCGGTGTTCTTCGCCAGGATCGTGATGCCCTTCTCACGCTCCAGGTCGTTGGAGTCCATGACGCGGTCAACGAGCTCAGCGCGCTCGGAGAAGGCTCCGGACTGGCGCAGCATCGCGTCGACCAGGGTGGTCTTGCCGTGGTCGACGTGCGCGACGATGGCTACGTTGCGCAGATCACTGCGCGTGGGGGCGGCGACGCTGGTGGCGGACACGCGGGTACTCCATGGCTCGGCGCGGAAAGGGCGCGGCGGTTCGTCGATGTGATGCACCGCTGGGCGATGGCACCGGATGCGGTGTTCCCGCATGGCACCTGACTCGCAGGCACCGGCCGCGGCTCCACTGCGCCGCTGCTGCGGAGCTCATTTCGGGCGACACCCCGCGGCTTGCGGGGGCGCTACGTCGACACGCGGCCCCCTCCAGGGTAGTGCAAGCACATCCGGGACCGGCGCGCACGTGCGCAGTGCAACACCGAACGGCGGGTGAACATCAAGTTCGCCAGGCCGGGTTAGGTTCACCTACGCTCGGCCGCGACGACCGACTCCGCGCCGGAAAGAAGCACCGTGGGCAAAGGCACCATCAAGGTCAAGAAAAAATGTTGCCACTCGCAACCACCGTGCAAGAGCTGCCCCATCGTGGCTCTGCGCACAATGCTCAAGGAGCAAAAAGCGGCCGAGGTCAAAAAAGCGCAGAAGAAGGCCAAGAAGCAGGGCAAGAAAAAAGACGCGAAGTGACCTGGCCGCGGCGTCGGCGCCGCGGCTCGGAGGACGCGGACCGCTAGCGCTGGGCGGCGGCCTTCAACGGGTCGGCGTAGGCGGCCAGCTCGGGGATCGTGCGCAGGGCCTGGAACTCGATCACCTCGTACCGGACCAGTTTGTGCAGGGCGAACGGGTCGGTCGCCAGGATGGCGTCCAGCCTGCCGCGGGACATCGCCCGAGCGATGATCACCGCCCCGTTGCGGGGGTGCCGGTGACCGGCGGCGATGAAGTCACCTGCGTCGTAATGCTGGGCGACCCATTCGTAGTGATCTACCAGTTGGGCGTCGATATCCGATTCTGGCGCGGTGTATTGCAGCAGCACTACAAACATTCTTTCAATGTAACTCCGCGACCCCCCTCTTGCCGATCATATTCATCCGTTAGCCCTGATCGACAATTCTCAAAAGCAGACTTCTCGGGACACTTCCCCGCACACCGCCCGAACCGGCTCACTCGCTCAGAGCAATCGCTGCCGCGCCCCCGCCCGGCGCGGCGGCACCGCCCAGATCTGATCACCGCAACCCCAACACGCAGCACCCGCTTCCCCCGATCAGGGCACGTCCCAGTTTTAGCCACAATTGAGCCGACATTTCGGACATGATCATGGCTCGGTTTGGACTAAAACTGGGACCGGGTGAGCCGGGCACCACCGCGACCCTCGCCCGGGAGCCCGGGAGCCCGGAAGCGACGCTCGCCGGGCGCCTCACGGCTCCGGGCTGACCGCGTTCGCGTCCTCGAGGAAGCGCCTCAGCGAGTGGAGCAGGACGCGGTCCGTTTCCAGCCAGTCGAGGTCGGCGAGTTCGCTCGGCGCCGCCCAGCGGACGTCGCGGTGCTCGACGGCTCGCGGCTGCTGAGACGGGTCCTCCAGCTCGGCGGTGTGGATGCGCAGGGGCATGCCGTTGTCCAGCGGGACGTCGGTGCCCAGCCTGCCGGTGGGCCGGACGTCCACGCCGAGCTCCTCGCGGCATTCGCGGATCACCGCCTCGTGCTCGGTCTCGCCCGGTTCGACGCGTCCTCCCGGCAGCTCCCAGCGACCGGCGTGCGCTGCCGGGTAGCCGCGCTGCTGGGCGAGCAGCCGGCCTCCGCGCACGATCGCGGTCCCGACGACGACCTCCCGGCTCGCCCAGGACTCGGCGAGCGCGCGGACCGCCCGGATGCGGGCCGCCAGCACGTCGAGCACCAGGCGACGGCCGATCGCCACGTCGCCGAGCCTGCCCAGCGGGCCGAGCGGGCTCGTCCAGCGCACCGAATCGGTGACCAGCGTCCGCGGGCCGACCTGGGCCAGGACCATCTCGTACCGCAGGGCGTTCAGGGGCCCGGAGACCAGCACCGAGCCCAACCCGCCGGCGTCCGCGTGCGTGATCCGGGTGGTCAGGGTGAACGCCGCGATGCGGAAGGCGAGTTCGTCCCCGGGCACGAGCAGCGAATCCGGCCCGGTCAGCGCCCGGCCGTGCACGCCGAGGCCGGCGAGCGCCGTCTCGGCCGTGCGGGTGTGCCGCAGCGCGGCTCCCGCGGTGGCCAGTGGTGCCTCGATCAATCCGGTACTCCGCAGAACCGCCACGCCGGTGAATCTTGCCGGACGTCAGCGGGCGGAAGGCCACCGGACCTCGATGCGGGCGCCGCCCTCCGGCGACTCCCCCGCGCGCACCGATCCGCCGCGCCTGCGCACGGCCTCAGCGGCCAGGGCGAGCCCCAACCCGGCCCCGCCCGTGCTGCGAGCCCGATCCGGCTCGACCCGGTAGAAGCGGTCGAACACGCGGGCGCGGTGCTCGGGCGGGATGCCGGGTCCGTCGTCGTCGACCAGCAGCCGCACGCCCATCCCCTGCTCGGCCTGCACCGACGCGCGCACGAGCGTCCGGCCGTAGCGCACCGCGTTGCCGATGACGTTCTCCACGACGGTCGAGACCTCGGCGGACGCGGCGAGCACGAGCACCGGCTCGTCCGGCAGGTCCGATTCGATGTCCGTTCCGAGCCGTTCCGCCGCGGTGCGCACGGCCGAGGCCAGGTCCACGGGCCCGGCCGGTTCCCCCTCGCGTTCCGCTCTGGCCAGCGCCAGCAAGCTCTCCACGAGGGTGGAGAGCCGCTGCGCTTCGCCGGCGATGTCCTGCAGCGTCTCGTGGGCGATGTCCGGATCGGGGTGCATCACGGCGACCTCGGCCTGCGCTCGGATGGAGGCGACCGGGTTGCGCAGCTCGTGGGCGGCGTCGCCGGTGAAGCGCCGCAGCCGCTCGGTGTCGGCGTCCCGTCGCGCCAGCATCGCGTTGAGCTCCTCGGCCAGCGCGCGGATCTCGTCGGCGGCCTCGGGCACCGGCAGCCGCTCGCCTTCGGGAAGTCCGGCCGCCGCGCTGCGGATCCGGTCCACCGGGCGCAGCGATCGGTGGACGACCAGCCACGTCGCGAAGCCGACCAGCGCCGCCGCGATCACCGATCCGAAGCCGAGCAGCTTCCCGGTGCGACCGGCGGTGTCGGCGAAGCCGACCAGGCGGGACTCGGCGGCCACCAGCAGGTCGCGGCCGCCGGGATCGGTGACCGGGACGCCGCGCCAGCGGTGCAGCTCCGCGGGCGCCACGAAGTCCAGGACCCCGCTGCCCGCCCGCAGCTCGGCGATCTGCCACTCGCCCAGGTTGGTGCTGGGCAGGCCGTCCACCGGTGCCCCGTCGGCGCTCAGCACCCGCACGTCGGGACGGGGCAGGTGCGGCTGCCCCGAGGCGACCTGGCTCGCCGTGCCACGCGCGATGCGCGTGAGGTCGGCGTCCACGGAGTCGATCAGCAACCAGCTGACGATCCCGGCGCCCGCGTGCGCGACGACGCTCAGACCGATCAGCGCGACGACGGCGGCCACGACGCTGGTCCGGAACTGGATGGTGCGGCGCTGCCACCACCCGCGCAGCCTCCGGATCATGCGTCGGCGCTGACCCGGTAGCCCTGCCCGCGCACGGTCTGCACGAGCTCGCCCGCTCCCACCGCGGTGAGCTTGCGCCGCAGGTAGCCCACGTAGACCTCGACGACGTTGCGGGTGACGAACTGCTCCTCGCCCCAGACCATCCGCAGCAGGTCGTCCTTGGGCACCACCGACTCCGGGTGGCTCGCCAGCGCGACCAGCAGGCCGAACTCGCGCGGCGAGAGCGTGACCGGCTGACCGCCCCAGTGCACTTCGCGGTTGCTGCGGTCGATCTCCAGCGCTCCCACGCGCAGGCACGCCTGCTGACCGGCGTTGTCGCGGCGCCGCAGCAGCGCCCGCACCTGGGCGACGAGCACCAGGAACGAGAAGGGTTTGACCAGGTAGCCGTCGGCGCCGAGATCGAGGCCGTCGGCCTGGTCGACCTCACCGCTCTTGGCGGAGATCAGCAGGACCGGCGTGGCCACGTCCTGCTCGCGCATCCGCTCCAGCACCCGGTAACCGGACATGCCGGGCAGCATGACGTCGAGCAGTACGACGTCGAAGGCACCGGTCGTGGCCAGGCGCAGCGCTTCGGTCCCGTCGGCGGCGACGCTGACCTCCATGCCCTCCGCGGACAGTCCGCGGCGCAGGGCCGTCCGCACTCCCGGCTCGTCGTCGACCACCAGAACCCGAGGCAACATGGTGACCAGCATGCCGACCAGAACCCGTCCGGAGCACCTGTCTCAGGGCCTTCTCACGGTGACCGGCCCGATTCTCAGCTCGATCTCAGAATGGGCACGTCGCGGGCGGTCGGAACGTGCTCGCTCAGGCACCATGAGGACATGACCGAACTCCTCACCGACGCGCAGATCTCCGAGGCGCTGGAGCACCTGCCGGAGTGGCACCGGGACGGCGACAAGATCGTCCGCGAGGTCGACTTCCCCGGGTTCCCGCAGGCCATCCAGGCCGTCACGCGCATCGCCGAGATCGCCGAGTCCGAGAACCACCACCCCGACATCGACATCCGCTACAAGACGGTGACGTTCTACTTGTCCACCCACTTCAAGGGCGGCATCACCGGCAACGACACCTCGCTGGCCCAGGAGATCGACACCGTCGTCGAGCAGTTCGGCTAGCCCTCGACGAGGTCGGCTACCTCGTAGGCGCATCCCCAGGACAAGCCGATGCCGCTGCCCGCGTGTCCGTAGTCGTGGATGATCCGGGCGCCCTCGTAGCGCTCGGCCTCGACGCGGACGGACTCGCGGCCCGGCCGCAGCCCGACGGTCTCCTCCAGGACTTCCGCGTCCGCCAGCCGCGGTTCGAGCTCGGCCACGCGGCGTCGGATCCCGGCGCTGAGGTCGGCTCGCGGCGTCCGCCGCCAGTCGTGGTCCAGGGAGACGCCGCCGAGCACGACTCGGTCGCCGTGCGGCATCCAGGACGTGAACTCGCCTCCGTCGGTGAGCTCGATGAAGTACTCGTCGATGCCCGGGTTGCGCACCACCACGTGCTGGCCGAGGACGGGGTGCACGCCGGGGTCGCCGACGAGCTCGTGAGCGCCGACGCCGGTGCAGTTGACCACCGTGTCGGATTCGGCGACGGCGTCGGCCAGCGACTGCACCGGCCCCAGCCGGATCTCGCCGCCCGCCGCCTGGAACCTGGCGAGCAGGAAGTCGAGGTAGCGCGGCATGTCGATCAGCGGGACCGTCGCGCGGTAACCCCAGACGAATCCGCCGGGAAGCTCGTGCTCGTGGCATCGGCGCAGGTCGGGGACGAGCTTGGTCTCGGGAGGGACGACGTCGCCGAGGTCGAACCGCGCGGCCATCCGTCCCGGGGCCAGGTGCACGCCGGAGCTCTCGTCGCGCGCCAGCGCGGTGAACTCGGCGTGCGAGAGGGTCGCCCAGTAGAGCACTCGGTCCGCCGGCTTGAGCCGCGCCGGGCCCCACATCGCCCCGGCCACCGCCGAGGTGGTCTCGCGAGGGCGCTCAGCGGTGCGGATCAGCACCTGCCGACCTGCTTCGGCGAGTACGACGCCGCAGGTCAGACCGTGCACACCCGCACCGATCACGAGTACCGGACTCACGCGTTCGACGCTAGCAGCCCCGCTGCCGGGTGGACCTCTCCCGAAGCCCGGTTTCACCCGGCCGCCCGGTCATCCCTCGTAGTCCCGCAGCACCTCGGCCAGTTCCGCCAAGGCGTCGGCGAGCGCGTGCCTCTCACTCCGGGAGACCTCGCCCCTCGGCAGCCGGAAGGCCACCCGGTCGAGCTCCCACTGCGCTTCGCGCAGCACCACGGCGAAGTTCGCCGAACGGCACATCGGCCTCCCGATCCTCCGGTTCTCCTCGATCATCACCTTCACCTCGCCCCGACCTCGTCGTAGGTTCAATCCTGCAGGTCAAGGGGGCTGTCAGGGCAGCGTTGAAGAACGTTCTCGCGCTGAGTAGATGTACGCCGGACGCTCCCGGAATTCGCCGAGGCCGGACGGAGCACCGCCCTGTCCGCCGGACATCACGCGGGTCTCCCGAGACGCCGCGCGTTCAGGTCGGGTGCGTTCAGATCAGCGCGGTGACGTCGGGTTCCGCGCCGGTGGCGATGGTTCCGGTCACCGCGAACGACCTGAGGTCGAGGACCGCCACCTCGTTGATGTCCAGCAGGGTGACGAACGCCGTCGGTTCCGCGGGGTGGAACGAGATGCCGGCCGGGGTGCCGCGGAAGCCGATCGACCGCTCTTCGCCGAGGTCGGGCCGGTAGCGGGTGACGGTCCGGTTCTCGATGTCGGTCGTCAGCACGTCGCCATCGCCGGGGATCACGTAGACGCGCAGCGGATCTCCCGGCACGGACGCCCGCTTCTTCTCGTGCAGCGTCCGGGCATCGAGCACGACGATGGCCTTGTCCTCCCGCGCACCCACGTACAGGAGGCTCTCGTCCTCGCTCAGGGCGCAGCTCTCGGGCAGCCGGCCGGGCGAGGCGATGATCGGCGGCACCGAGGCGTCGTGCGGGTCGACGAGGCTGACCGTGTGCGACAGCAGGCCGGTGACGTAGGCGTGCGTGCCCGCCCGGTTCACCACGACCATGTGCGTCTTGATGCCGCCGGTGTGCACCGCGCCGGAGGGCGCGTCGGCGTGCGCCGGGTCGTCGATCCGCAGGAGGACCCCCTTCTCCTCGCTGAGCACGTGGAGGCGGTCCTGGTCGTCGATTGCGATGCCGTGCAGGCGGTTGAACGGGCTGAGGTCGATCGTCCGCACCAGTTCGCGGGCGGCGAGGTCGATGACGAACACGCTGGTGCCGCCGGTCCCCGGGTCGCCGGACATCCGCACCCCGTAGTGCCCGATGTAGGCGTACCGGCCCGTGCTGTCCACGACCATCTCGTGCGGGTACTGCTCGAGCGGGATCCGGTGCAGCAGGTTCCCGGTCGCGACGTCGTGGAACGCGACGGCGTGGCCGCTCTTCTCCACGACCAGGAGCGTTCCCGCGACCTCCCGGCGAGCGCCGTCCGCCGCGGCAGCGGCAGGTGCGGTCAGATTCGCGGCCACGCCCGCGGCCAGCAGTCCGCCGCCCATCGCCCGCAACACGGTCCGCCTGTTCTCCACGTCATCCGCCCCTCTCGCAGTCCCGTCTCCGAGTTCGCCGGAACGCTAGATCAGCGGAGGCGGTGAGGTGCGGTGATGGGCAGTTTTGGTCTGAATCGACCAGGCACAACGGACATGATCATGGGTCGGTTCGGACCAGAGCTGCCCGCTGCCGACCCAGCCGTCACCCGAGTGGGTGTGCGCGACGCGTCCCGCGCACGAGGCGCTCCGAGGGCGCCACCGAGCCGCACGCGCTGAGCAGAAGTGTCGTGAGCTCGGGGTTCTCGCATACTCGACCGGTGGCTCTGCGACGGCGAGGACAGTTCTCCCTGCTGCAGCGCGTCTACGTGCTCGTCGGAGCCCTCCTCGTGGTGAGCGTGGTGATCACCGGCGCGACGTTCGCCCTGCGGCAGCGGGTCGAGGTCTCGACGGACAACCTGATCGACAGAATCGTGCCCGCGCAGACCGAGACCGCCCAGCTGATCACCGCCTACTCCGACCAGGAGAACCGCGTCCGGGCGTTCCTGCTGACCGACGACCCGTCGTTCCTGACCGACTACGCGCTCGGCCAGGCCAACGCGTCCCAGCTCCAAGATTCCTTGGGCCGCCACCTCACCGGCGACCCCGTGGTGCACGAGCTGGTGAGCGACGTCGCCTCCGCCGCGCGGAGGTGGCACCAGCAGTCCGTCGAGCCGCTGATCTCGCGCAACCGCGGTCCGGGCCCGTCGAAGCTCACCCCGCAGGAGAGGGAGTCCGAGGAGGAGCGCGCGGACGAGCTGCGCGCCGAGCTGTTCGAGCTGCGCGCCCGGGTCAACGAGATCGGCATGGCGGAAGCGGGTAAAGCCGACGGTGCGCGGGTGGCCGCGAACTGGCTCACCGTCGCACTGGCCCTGGCCGGCCTCCTGGCCTGGACGGCGGTCGGCCTCCTGCTCCGCAAATCCCTCACCCGCCCCTTGCGCACGCTCGTGTCGCAGGTCAACCAGGTGTCGGAGGGCGACCTCGACCGAGCCGTCCACGAATCGGGCCCGCTGGAGCTGGCTGCGGTCGCGCGTGCGGTGGAGGCGATGCGCACCCGCATCCTCAGCGAGACCCGGCACATCGCGCAGATGCAGGAGGAGCTGGCCCACCACGAGAAGGCGGAGCGCCGCCGCGCGGAGCAGGACTTCGAGATCGTGGTCGACGCGCTCGACGAGGGCGTCATCGTGCTCGACTCGAACGCGGTCATCGAATCCGCCAACCCCGCTGCGCAGCGGATCTTCGGCGAGACCGATTCGGAGATCATCGGCTCCTCGCTCGACGCCTGGCCCGTGTTCGACGAATCCGGGGTCGCCCTGCTTCCCGAGGACTGGCCCGGGTGGCCGGGCGAGCTGGTGAACTCCCAGGTGATTCGCCTCGATCGGGCGGACGGCACCAGCGCGTGGCTGGCGGTCACCTCGCGAGTGCTCAACACGGCGGAGGGCGTGCCGTACAAGGTCGTCATGTCGTTCGCCGACATCACCGAGAGCCGCGCCGCCCAGAGCCGCCTGGAGCACGAGGCGACGCACGACCCGCTGACGGGTTTGGCCAACCGCACGTTGGTGCTGCGCCACATCGAGCACGCGCAGCAGCAGGGCCGCTCGATCTCCGTGCTGTTCCTCGACCTCGACAACTTCAAGATCATCAACGATTCGCTCGGGCACGGCGTCGGGGACGAGGTGGTGCGCAGCGTCGGTCAACGGCTCGTCCACGCGACACCCCCGGAGGACCTGGTGGGCCGGCTCGGCGGGGACGAGTTCGTGGTCCTCGCCCACGACGAGAGCGACCACGACAGCCTCGGGCGGCGCTGCGGACGGCTGCTCGCCTCGCTGACCGAACCGATCCGGGCGCAGGGCAGGCAGCTGCACCTCACCGGCAGCATCGGGGTCGTGGTGTCCGAACCCGGCGACGAGCGCTCCGGCCAGGACCTCCTGCGCGATGCCGACGTGGCGATGTACCAGGCGAAGACGCGAGGAGGCGGCGGGTGCTACGCGTACTTCGACGTCGAGCTCCGCAAGGGCGTGCAGCGGCGCATGGACCTGGAGCAGGACCTCCGCCACGCGGTGCGGCGGGACCAGCTCTGGGTCGCCTACCAGCCCGTCGTGGACCTGCGCGCCGATCGCACCGTGTCGGTGGAGGGGCTGCTGCGGTGGCGGCACCCGGTCCACGGGCCGGTTCCGCCGAGCGAGTTCATCCCGGTCGCCGAGGGCAGCGGGCTGATCAACCCCATCAGCGAGCACATGCTGCGCACAGCCACCACCGAGCTCGCCGCCGAACGCGAGCGCCACCAGGTCGACGTGGGCCTCAACGCGAACCTCTCACCGCGCCAGCTCGACGATCCCGACCTGCTGGCGCTCGTGCAGCACGCCCTCTCCGACTCGGGCCTGCCCGCTCACGCCGTGTGCCTGGAGGTCACCGAGGAGGCGATCATGCACGACCCGGCTGCGGCCGCGCGAGTGCTCAACGCCCTGCGCGAGCTGGGGGTCTCGCTGGCGATCGACGACTTCGGCACCGGCTACTCCTCGTTGGCCCAGCTCCGGCGACTCCCGCTGGACACGCTCAAGATCGACCGCTCGTTCATCACCGACCTGGGCGATTCGAACGAACTGCGGATCATCGTCACCAGCATCGTCACCATGGCCCACGCGATCGGGCTCGACGTCGTGGCCGAGGGCGTGGAAACGGCCGAGCAGTTCGACATCCTCAAGGAACTCGGCTGCGACCACGCCCAGGGCTACTACCTGAGCAAACCCACCTCGCTCGACCAACTGCTCGCCCCTTACCTCGGCACTCCCGCGGAGTGACGCCGGCGGTGCTCGCGTCGAAGACCGCCCGGGAAAATCAGCGATTCGTTGCCGCCCTCTCGCATGATCGGGCACCCTTGCCGTTCATGAGTGAAATGCTGCCGTCCACTTACGTCCGCGCGGCGCCGTTCGAGCGGAAGCACGGGAACACCCTCGGCACTGCCGCGCTCTGGGCAGGAATCGCAGCGTGCATCGCCGCGTTCTTCCCGCTCACCAGCCTCTCCCCGACCACCGACGTCTTCCCGCTCAACGGCTTCGTCACGTGGCCGACCATGATCGTCGGTGGACTCCTCGGAGCGTTCCTCGGAGTGGCCGCCCTGCGGAAGACGGGCGCGGAACGAGCGACGAACCGCACGACGGCGAAGGTCGCCCTCGCGCTCTCCATCGTGTCGCTCGAAATGTGCGTCGGCTGGGCAGCCCTCCACCTGTGACGGCGCCCCGACACCTTCGGGTGCACACCGCCCAGTTTTAGTCCTAACTGAGCCGACATTTCGGACATGATCATGGCTCAGTTATGACTAAAACTGGGACATGCCGCGGCGCCGGGTGCGGGCCGCCCCGCTCGTTGCGCGACCCGCCATGCCGCGAGGACGTGCGGGTGCGCGATCTCGGTGTGGAACGTCAGGGCGTCGAGGCCCGTGGTGCCGAGGTCGACGAGGACGCGTCCGCAGCGGGCTCCGCCGACCGGGCACAGCCAGCACTCCCGATCATCGAGCACCACCACCTCCAACTCGATCAGGCACCCGCCTGTCGCGATCGCAGCCATGCCCAACACTCTACTGCAGTCTACTGCGGTCTTATGTCATCCAGCAGGCTTAACTGCGGTGGAAGACAGTTGTTCGCATGTGGGACAGCCGAACGGACCGGATCGAACGGGACGGCCCGGTCACCGTCTGGCGTCAAATCGCTGACGACCTTCGAACCGACATCGAATCCGGCGAACTCGCGGCAGGAAGCCGACTCCCCTCCGGAACCGAGCTCGCGGACATCTACCAGGTGGCCACCGTGACCGCGGTGAAAGCGGTCAAAGCCCTGGAAACCGACGGCCTGGTCATCCGGACTCAAGGCCGCGGCACGTTCGTGCGCAAGTAAACCCGCTCGCCCACCGGGGCAAAAGAGAAACCCCGGACCGAAGCCCGGGGCCACCTCGCAGATCGATCAGACGTTGAAGCAGAACTCCACGACGTCGCCGTCGACCATCGTTGTGATCTGGGGCAGCGCCGAAGGGTGCTCGTCCCTCCGGAAGAACCCCTACTTTGATGGGTGAACAATCCGATCACAGCGGGTGCTCCGGGCCAATACTCTTTGAGACCATGACACGAGCATCGTTCGAATCGCTGCGCACGAAGGGCTTCTGGCCAGTTCAGGAACACACCAACACGTGGGTTCCGGGCAGGATCATCGGCGGTACGACGATGATCATCGGCCCGTTGGTGTGGTTCGCCGGCCTGCTGGTGCGCCACCTCGCCATCCAGTTCTCCGGTCTCACTTCCGAGCAACGCGCGCACTTCGATGCGCAGAACTTCGCCGCCCCGCGCGAGCTGGCCGCCTACGCCCAAGATCCCGCGCTGGTGACGGCGGGCTACGCCTTGTTCGCGGGTGGAACGATTCTCCTGTTCCCCGCGGTGCTGACCTTCGCCCGGATTGTGGCCGCACGCTGCCCGCGACTGGGGTGGTGGGGCGGCACCCTCTTCGCCACTTCCCTGTTCGCCCGGCTCTACTACTCCGGCGTCGAGCTGACCGCGTTCCGGCTGGTCGACGCACTCGGCCTCGACCAGGCCACCCAGGTCGTGCTGGACTCGTACGCGGAGCTGTCCTACGGCCTGTGGAGAATCCCGGTCACCGCCGCGCTGGGCGCGCTCGTCGGCATCGTGCTGCTGGTGATCGGCGCCTTCCGGGCGGGCGTCATCGGCCTCGGACGGGCCGCCCTGCTGCTGTCGTTCGGCTGGGTCTTCATGGGCGTGCTCAAGGAGAGCGACCTCGTCTTCGGCGTCCTCGGCGGCGGTGTCGCGGTCTGCCTGGTCTTCATCCCGCTGGGCATCACCGTGCTCCGCGACCGGATTCCACCGCTGCACGCCACCGTTGAGCCGCTGACCGGGACCGCGCGCACGCGGCCGACACCGCCGATCTGGTAACCGCACACCCGACCCGGTGTGCAGTTCCCCACGTCAGCCGCTGATCAGACGTTGAAGCGGAACTCGACGACGTCGCCGTCGACCATGGTGTAGTCCTTGCCCTCCATGCGGACCTTGCCCGCGGACTTGGCCTCGGCCATGGAGCCCGCCGCCATCAGGTCGTCGAAGGAGACGATCTCGGCCTTGATGAAGCCGCGCTCGAAGTCGGTGTGGATGACGCCCGCGGCCTGCGGGGCGCTCGCGCCCTGCGGGATCGTCCAGGCGCGGGCCTCCTTGGGACCGGCCGTGAGGTAGGTCTGCAAACCGAGGGTGTGGAAGCCGGCGCGGGCCAGGGCGTTGAGGCCCGGCTCCTCCTGGCCGATGGACTCCAGCAGCTCGCGCTGCGACTCCTCGTCGAGCTCCATGAGCTCCGCCTCGACCTTGGCGTCCAGGAACACCGCGTCGGCCGGGGCGATGAGCTCGCGCAGCTCCTTCTGCTTGGCCTCGTCGGCCAGCACGCCCTCGTCCGCGTTGAACACGTACAGGAACGGCTTGGTGGTCAGCAGGTTGAGCTCGCGCACGTCCGGGTCGTCCTTGCCGATGCCCGCGGCGAACAGCGTCTTGCCGTCCTCCAGGATCGTCTGGGCCTTCTTGACGGCCTCCAGGGCAGGACGCTTGTCCTTGTTCGTGCGAGCTTCCTTCTCGAGCCTGGGCAGCGCCTTCTCCAGCGTCTGCATGTCGGCGAGGATCAGCTCGGTGTTGATCGTCTCGATGTCGCTGGACGGGTCGATCCGACCGTCGACGTGCACCACGTCCGGGTCGTCGAAGACGCGGATGACCTGGCAGATCGCGTCGGCCTCGCGGATGTTGGCGAGGAACTTGTTGCCCAGGCCCTGCCCCTCGGACGCGCCCTTGACCAGGCCCGCGATGTCGACGAACGACACCGAGGCGGGCACCGTCTTGGCGGAACCGAACACCTCGGCCAACTTGTCCAGCCGGACGTCAGGAAGCGGCACCACGCCGACGTTCGGCTCGATGGTGGCGAACGGGTAGTTCGCCGCCAGCGCGTCGTTGCTGGTCAGCGCGTTGAACAGGGTGGACTTGCCGACGTTGGGCAGACCGACGATTCCGAGGGTGAGACTCACGCCTGGGGATTTTAGGCGTTCCGCTCCCGGACCATCGGGCCCGGTCGTCCCCACCGTGTCCGATTCCCGCTAGGAAGGGCCGCTTCGCGCTGGGAGCATCGGTGACGTGCTGGTGGGAACAGAGGATGCGTTCAGGGCCGTGGCCGCGCGTGACGCGCGGTTCGACGGCTGCTTCATCCACGCCGTGCGGTCGACCGGAATCTACTGCCGGCCGTCCTGCCCCGCGCGCACGCCCAAACGCGCGAACAGCGAGTTCTACCCGACGGCCGCCGCTGCGCAGTCCGCCGGGTACCGGGCGTGCCGCCGCTGCTTGCCGGACGCCGTGCCGGGGTCTCCCGAGTGGGACCTGCGTGCCGACCTCGCGGGGCGGGCGATGCGGCTGATCAGCGACGGCGTCGTCGACCGCTGCGGGGTGCAGGGCCTGGCCGACCAGCTCGGCTACTCGGAACGGCACCTCACCAGGGTGCTCACCTCGGAGCTCGGTGCCGGTCCGCTGGGGCTGGCGCGGGCGAACAGAGCCCACGCGGCGCGGGTGCTGATCGAGACGACCGACATCTCGTTCAGCGACGTCGCGTTCGCGGCGGGCTTCGCGAGCCTGCGGCAGTTCAACGACACCATGCGCGAGATCTTCGGCCGGACGCCCACCGAGCTGCGCGGGCACAAGCGCGGAACGCCCAGCGGAGCCGGAACGGTGCACCTGCGGCTGCCGTTCCGGACGCCGTGCGACATCGCCGGCGTGCTGCGCTTCCTGGCGCGACGGGCGCTGGCCGGGCTGGAGGAGTTCGACGACGGGACCTACACCCGGTCGCTGCGCCTCCCGCACGGCACCGCCACCGCCGCCCTGCGCCCTGCAGACAAGCACGTCGCCTGCACCCTGCGACTGTCGGACCTGCGGGACCTCGGCAGCGCGGTGGCCAGGCTGCGCCGGCTGCTGGACCTCGACGCCGACCCGGTCGCGATCGACGAGGTGCTCGGCTCCGACCCCCTGCTGCGCGGCTCGGCCGCACGCTCCCCCGGCGTCCGCGTGCCGGGCGCGGTGGACGGGCTGGAGATCGTGGTGCGGGCGGTGATCGGGCAGCAGATCTCGGTCGCCGCCGCGCGCGCCACGACCGAACGGCTGGTCACCGAGCTCGGCGAGCCGCTGCCGCACCCCGACGGCGGGGTGACCAGGCTGTTCCCGACCGCCGAGGCGCTCGCCGAGCACGCGGCCGCAGCGCTGCCGGGACCCCGGCGACGTGCGGAAACCGTGCGGGACGTGGCGGTGGCGGTCGCCGGCGGGCAGCTCGCCCTGCACGCCGGGCGCGACGAGGCGGAACTGCGCGAGGACCTGGAGCGCATCCGGGGCGTCGGGCCGTGGACGTCGAGCTACGTCGCGATGCGCGTGCTCGGAGCACCCGATGTGCTGCTTTCCGGTGATCTCGCGTTGAGGCGGGGTGCTGGGCTGCTAGGAATCCCCGAGAACCCCACCGCCCTCGCGGCGCATGCCAAGCGCTGGAGCCCGTGGCGCTCCTACGCCGGCGTGCTGCTGTGGGAGAACGCGAGCACCGGGCCGCCCGCGTCGCCCGAACCCGCGACGCGGCAAGAACCCTTCGAAGACTGGGAGTCATCGTGATCAAGTGGTCCACTGTGGAAACTCCGGCGGGACCGTTCTGCGCGGTGGTGGACGCCGACGGCGTCGTGCTCGCCTCCGGCTGGACGGCTTTCACGGACGACCTTCTGCCGCAGGTCGCCCCGTCCCTGATGTTCGAGGAACTGGTGCAGGCCGACGACCTCGGCCCGGTCACCAAGGCGATCACCGCCTACCACGAGGGCGACCTCGAGGCGGTCGACGACATCCCGGTGCACCAGGAGTCCGGCCCCTACCTGCAGCACGCGTGGAAGGTGCTGCGCACCGTTCCGGCCGGAAAGCCCTTCAGCTACTCCGAGTTCGCCGGTCTCACCGGGAAACCGCGCGCGGTCCGCGCAGCGGCGACGGCGTGCTCGCGCAACGCCGCGGCGTTGTTCGTGCCCTGCCACCGGATCGTGCGCAGCGACGGCTCCGTCGGCGAGTTCCGCTGGGGCTCCGACAAGAAGCGCTGGCTGCTGGCCCACGAGCGCCAGAACACCTAGGAGCTCCATCGTCCTGCTCGGTGGTGCGGGTGCCCTGTGTGGGTGTGTGGGGGAAGTTTTCATGAAAACTTCCCCCACTCCCACGCAGATGGGGACCGAGCACTTCGACGGAGGTCTAGGACGTCGAGAGTTCGAGGGTGGAGCCCTGGCGGGACTTGCGGACCCGGAGCCGGACCGCGATGCGCTGCCGCATCTCCTCCACGTGGGAGACCAGACCCACGACCCGGCCACCCGCGCGCAGCTCGTCGAGCGTGTCCATGACCAGGTCGAGCGTGTCGGCGTCCAGCGTGCCGAAACCCTCGTCGATGAACAGCGTGTCCAGCAGCGCGCCACCGGTCTCGGCGGCGACGACGTCGGCCAGACCCAGCGCCAGCGACAGCGAGGCCAGGAACGATTCGCCGCCGGAAAGGGTTTTGGCCGGGCGGACCTTGCCCGAGTAGTCGTCGAGCACGTCCAGGCCGAGGCCGCCGCGGGTGCCCCGGGCACCCGCCGCATCGGTGTGCACGAACGAGTAGCGACCGTCGCTCATCCGCTGCAGGCGGCGGGTGGCCGCGACCGCCACCTCCTCCAGCCGGGCGGCCAGGACGTAGGCGCGCAGCGACATCTTGCGCGCGTTCTGACCTCGCCCGTTGACCACGTCGGCCAGGGCCTCCAGCTCCGCGTGCTCGGCCATCGCCGGGCCCAGCTGCGCCCACGAAGCGCGCAACCGCTCGGCGAGGCCCGCGAGCTCGGTGTGTCGCTGCTCCGAGCGGTGCGCCAGCGCCGCCGCGCGCTCGGCGGCTTCGCCGGCGGTGGTCGCGGCCTCGGACGCCCGCTCCCAACCGGCGTCGGTCTCCGGGTCGACGCCGAACAGGTCGGCGCTGGCCAGCGCTTCGCGCGCACCGGCGGCGCGGCGGTCGACCTCGGCGAGGGACTCGTCCAGCTCGGTGATGCGCCGTTCGTCCCGCTCGGCCGCGAGCGCCTCGTCGACGTTCGCGAAATCCGCTGCGGTGGCGGCCTCCGCGAGCCCGGAACGGGCCTCGGTGAGCCGCTGCTCGGCGTCGTCGCGGGCCGTCCGGGCGGCGATGAGCCGTTCCACCTTGTCGGCGACGTCGAGCAGGTGCGCGCGGCGATCGGCGATCGTGTCGAAATCGCCTCTCCCGTCCCGCAACCGCGCTTCGCGCTCCTCGATCGCCTTGGTGAGCGCGGCTCTCTCGCTTCCGGACGCGGCGATCCTGCTGCGCAGCGCCGAGATCTGCTCGGCGAGCTCGTCGGTCGCCGACTCCAGCTTGCCGAGCTCCGCTTCGCGGCCGGCGATCGCGGCGGCGGTCTCGCTCAGCCGGTTCTTCTCCTCGCGCAGTTGCGCCAGTTCTTCGGCCAGCTCGGATTCGTCGTGCTCGCCGAGACGGTCGCGCAGGTTCGCCACCTGCTGCTCGGCCTGCTGCGCGGCGGTCGTGAGGCGTTCCCGCTCGGCCTGAGCGCGCTGCTCGGCCTGCTGGGCGGCGTCCTCGTCCTCGGCGCGCACCTGGTCGTCGACCGGCTGCCCCGGTGACGGGTGCTCGGCCGAGCCGCAGACCGGGCACGGGTCGCCGTCGCTGAGCCGGGCGGCGAGTTCGGCGGCCATGCCCGCGAGGCGACGAGATCGCAGTTCCTGCAGCCGGTCTCGGGCCTGCTGGTGGGCGTCGACGGCCTGCTGCGCGCGGCTCTTGGCGGACTCCAGCTCGCGCTGCGCACCGGGGATCTCGCGCGCGGTGGTCAGCAGCGCGGCGACCTCGGTGCCCCGGGTGCGCACGGTGTCCAGGCGCAGTTCGGCGTGCTTGGCCTCCTCGACGCGTCTGCGGGCCTCGGTGATCCGCTCCGGCAGCCCGTCGCGCTGCTCGACGAGTTCGGCCTCCCGCTTCTCGTCGGCCGCGGTCTTGGCCGCGAGTTCGGCGAGCGCGCGCTGATCCGATTCCTGCTGCTGCGACTCGGGGATCAGCTGCGCCAGGGCACCGGCCTGCTCGCGCTCGGCTCCCGCGCGGGCGCGCAGATCGTCCAGCGGGGCCGCGGGATCGACCTCGCAGCGGGAAGCCCAGGTGGTGACCTCGGCCTGCGCCCGGTCCCGGTCCTGCTCGGCGCGATCGGCCGTCCGGCGGGCCGAGATCACCGGCACCGCTCGCGAGGCCGCGGCACGTTCGGCCCGCCACTGATCGTGCTCGGCGCGCTGGGCGTCGATCTCGGCGAGCGTCGTGTTGGCCTGGCGGACCCGGCGGACCTTCTCCGCGAGCGCACGACTCTCGTCCAGCGCCTTCTGGGCCTGGTCGCGTTCCCTGCGGAGCCGGGTGTGCTCGACGCGCGTGCTCTCCAGATCGCGGAGGGCCTGCTTCTCGATGTCCTCCAGCCAGTTCTCGTCGCCCACCTCGGAGGTCTGCTCGACGCCGGAGACCTGCGAGATGCGGGCGTTGAGCTCGTGGACCTGCTGCGACTGCGCTTCGAGCGCGCGGCGGCGCTCGCGGCGGCGCTCGACGAACCAGCTCTCGACCTCGCCGAACCGCTCCGTGCCGAACAGCCGCTCCAGCAGCTTCTCCCGCTCCCCGGTGTCGGCGCGCAGGAACTTCGCGAACTCGCCCTGCGGCAGCATCACGACCTGGAAGAACTGCTCGACGCTCATGCCCAGCAACCGCTGCACCGTGCGGCCGACCTCGTCGATCCGGGTCAGCCCCTCCGGCGGCTGCGCCGTCGGCGCGCCTCCGACCCAGGTCAGCGACGCCTTGGCTTGCTGGGTGGTGAAGCCCTCGCCGCGCTTCTTGGGCCGCTGATACTCGGGGCTCCGCTCCAGCCGCAACCGCTGGCCCTGGATCGTCAGCTCCAGCACGACGCTGGTGTTGACCTCGTCGGCCGCGGTGTCGCAGCGCAGCCGCTTGGCATCGTTGCGCGCGCCGGGAACAGCACCGTAGAGCGCGAAGGCGATGGCGTCGAGCAGCGTGGTCTTGCCCGCGCCGGTGTCGCCGTGCAGCAGGAACAACCCGTCGGTCCCGAGCTGATCGAAGTCCACGACCTGGTGGTCGCGGTACGGACCGAAAGCGGTGACTTCCAGGCTGTGCAGCCTCATTCCGGTCCTTCCGCGATGACCGCGTGCAGCGCCTCGTCGATCAGGGCGCGCTCGGAGTCGGTGGGTTCGGCACCCCGGCAGTCCTCGACGAACCGGGCGGCGAGCGAGTTGTCGTCGCGACCGCGGACGATCTCGGCGTAGCGCAACGGCGCGGTGGCCTTGCCGGTCGCCGGTCGCCATTCGAGGTGCACCGCGTGCGGGAAGCGTTCCTGCAGGCGGCGCATGGCCTCCAGCGGGCGGACCTCGTCGGTCAGGGTCGCCGAGACGTAGCAGTCCTCGGCGTCGGCGTGCTCCGGGTTCTCCAGCAGCTCGACGAGCTCGCCCTCGATGGTGGTGAGACGGCGCGGAACCGGCAGTTCGCGGCGGCGCACCTCGGCGAGCCCGTCGGCTCCGAGGTCGACCAGCCACACCGATTTGCGTTGCCTGGCCTCGGAGAACGAGTAGGCGAGCGGGCTGCCCGAGTAGCGCACGTGCTCGGCAAGCGTCTGCTGGCCGTGCAGATGGCCCAACGCGACGTAGTCCGCGCCGTCGAAGACCGAACCCGGCACCTGCTCCACTCCCCCGACGGCGATGGTGCGCTCGGACTCGCTGCTCTCACCGCCGGTGACGAACGCGTGCGCGAGCACCACCGAGCGAGTCCCCTGTGGACGGTCGTCGAGGTCGGCGCGGATCCGGTTCATCGCCTCGGTGAGAACGACCGCGTGGCCGCGACTTTCGATCTCCGCGCTCGCCCCGGGCGCGTCGGCGCTGGCCTTCAGGGCGTGCTTCGCGGGATCCGGCTCCAGGTAGGGGATGCCGTAGAAGGCGACCGGACCGTGCTCGTCGTCGATCAGCACCGGCTCGTGCAGCCGGTCGATGCGGGTGCGCAGGTGCAGCCCGCCCGCGGCGGCGAACTCGGCGAACGCGCCCACGCGCGGCGCGGAGTCGTGGTTGCCGGAGGTGATGACCAACTGCGCGCCCGCCTCGCGGATGCGGGCGAGCACGCGCACGCACACCTGGACCGCCTCGCCGGAGGGCACCGCGCGGTCGTAGAGATCACCGGCGACGACCACGACGTCGACCTGCTCCTCGGTGACCAGGTCGGCGAGTCCGCTCAGCACGGCCTCTTGATCTCCGAGCAGGTCACGGCCGTGGAACGTCCGCCCCACGTGCCAGTCCGAGGTGTGCAGTACCCGCATGGCACCAAGCTAGCGGCGTCCCGATCTACCGCGCTCGACCCCCCGGGCAACCTCGGCGTGTCGCACGCCCTCGCCTCGAAGCGTGCGCTCACGATCACCAACCGCGATCAGCGCTCGTCCCGGGGCATTCGAATTTCGCGCGAAATTCGAATGGTCCTGCGTGCCGAGGTGATCTTGTCGGTGGGGTCTTGGATGATTGCCGGGCCTGCTCTTCGGGATGGAGGTCGTGTGGGGACTGGGGTTCTGGCCGGGTTCGTCGTCGTGCTGATCCTGCTGGTCGCGGCAGCGCTGGTGCTGATCTGGCGGTTGTACGGCGACAGCGCGCGCCGAGCCGACGAGGCGCTGCGGATGGTGGAGGCCGAACGGGCCCGCAGCACCGCGCAGCAGGCCGCGCTGCGGCGCTACGAGGTCGCGTTCGCCTCGATCACCGGACGCGGCGAGCTGGGCGAGCAGGTGCTGGTGGAGACCGCGCGGTCGCTGGGCCTGCGGGAGGGCATCCACTTCACGCTGCAGACCGACCTGGCCGGCGGCGGCGCGGCACGTCCGGACATGGTGCTGGAGGTCGGCGGAGGCCGGCAGGTCCCGGTGGACTCCAAGGCCAGTCTCGCGGTGTGGGCCGAGGCGATGGAGACCGACAACGCCGAGGAGCGCGCCGACGCCCTGCGGGTGCACGTGCGCAACATCCGCTCCCGTGCGACGGAGCTGGCGAGCAAGGGCTACCAGCGCTGGGCCGATGCGATCTACGGCTCGATCATGTTCGTGCCCTCCGACGCCGCCGTGGTCGCGGCCCTGGACACCGACCCGCAGCTGCTGTCGTGGCTGTTGGGCAAGCGGGTCTTCCTCTGCGGCCCCACGGGTTTCGCGGTGCTGGCCTCGGCGGCGATGTTCGCCTCGACCGAGCGCACCCTCGCCGAGGACATCGAGCAGGTCCGCAGCCAGGCGGTTCGCTCGCAGCGCGCGGCCACCAACGCGGTGGACGCGGTCAACCTCTCCAGCACGCACCTGCAGCGCTTCGTCTCGGCTCGGCGCCGGGAGCTCGACGCGCTGGAGACCTTCCGGAACTCCGTCCAGCCCCTCGCCGAGACTGCGGGCTCGGGCGACATCTCCGAGGTCCGCAGAGAAGACGACGCCTCCCTCAACGGAGCCGACCCCACCCAGAACTGAGCCCCCGCACCTCAGCGCCACACTGCCCGGCATCGGACGGTCCCGACCCGAACCGCCCGCCGATTCGCCCGGTCGACTCATACCAGAACTGCCACGCGGACCGCCGCCGCCATCCCGACCCTAAGCCCGGTCGCGAGTGCCCCACCAGGGCATCTCCCAGTTTTAGTCCAAACCGAGGACGCTTCGCGCCCGAAATGTCCGCTCAGTTTGGACTAAAACTGGGACATGCCTCCACGCACCACATAGCAGCCGGGCTCCCGGGGCGACCAGGGGCACCGGGCTTCGGGGTGGCTGGGAGTTCGCACTCTCGGGTGTCTGGGTCCCGGGTGGTTGCGAGTGCCTGGGGTTAGACGTGGGTGCGGACGAAGGCGTCGAGGGCGTCGACGATGAGGGTGGTCTGCGGGCCCTTCCCGAAGCCGTGGTCGAGGCCCTGGTACGGGTGCATCTGCGCCGTGACGCCGAGACTGCGCAGTTGCGCGGCGAAATCGAGGCTCTGGTCCAGCGGGACCAGCGAGTCCGCGGTGCCCTGCTGGATCAGGAACGGCGGCTCGTCGCCCGAGACGTTGCGGGCGGGACTCGACGCGTCCGCGACATCGGGGCAGTCCACCGGCATGCAGCCGAGCAACCCGGTGATCGCGCGACGCGCGTAGTCCTGCAACTGCGGATGTTCGTGCTGCGCCTCGGCGCTGAGGTCGCTGGGCCCGAACCAGTCGACGACCGCGCGGATCCCGGTGAGACCGCCGCCGGGCTCGGCCGGATCACCGGCGACCGCACCGAGCTGCGCGACCAGGTGCCCGCCCGCCGAAGCGCCCCAGAGCCCGACCCGGTCGGCGTCCAGCCCCCAGCGCGCCGAGTTCTGCTGCAACCAGCGCACGGAGTCGGCGACGTCGACGAACTGCGCGGGCGACTGCGCGACCCCGGTCAACCGGTAGTCCACGGTGGCCACCGCATATCCGCGTTCCAGCAGTCGTTGCGCCGCGCGGGCTTCCGGCGCGGCCGGATCGGCGTCGAGGGTGCGCACTCCGGCGTCCCAGCCACCGCCGTGCACGTAGACGATCAACGGCGCCTCAGCGGCCCGGCGTTGCGGCAGGTACAGGTCCAGGCGGAGCGCACCGGTGTCCCGCTGGGCGTACACCTGGTGCCGGAAGACCTGCTGCGCTCCCAGGTCCCGGGGTTCGGCGGCGGGGGCGACGTCGGCTTCGGAACGCGAGCAGCCCGCGGCTACCAGCGCGAGCAGGGCGAATCCGGCCGCGAGAACACGCCGTGCCACCGCGACCTCCCACGACCTCGTATCTCACCCGGAAGAGTGAGCTTAACAAGATCGTGGGAGCGGGACCGGTGAATCAGTTCCGTTCGTCGGCCGCGTGCTGCTCAGCGGCCAAGAAGTGCGCGATGCGGGTCGTCGACTCGTAGAGGTCGCGGTAGTGCCGGTAGTAGTTGTCGTAGCGCTCGGTGTTCTCGGTGTTCGGCCGAACGACGTCCACGATCGGGTTCCAGTTGTCCGGATCCTGCGCGACACCGGTGCCCACCCCGGCCAGCAGGGCGTTCCCGTAGGCGGCACCGACCGTCTCCGCCGGGATCTGCTGCTCCTTGCCGGTGATGTCCGAGACGATCTGCGTCCACAGCCCGCCCTGCGTACCACCACCGACCGCGACCAGCCTGCGCGCGGAACCACCGGCCTGACCCATCGCCTCCAGGTTGTGCCGGACGCCGAAGGAGATGCCCTCCAGCGCAGCCCGGTACAGCTCGGCGCGGCCGTGCTCCAAGGTCAGCCCGGCGAACACACCTCGGGCCGACGGATCGGAGATCGGCGTGCGCTCCCCCGCGAAGTACGGGAGCAGCAGCAGCCCGCGCGAACCGGCCGGCACGTCACCGGCCTCCGCGATGAGCTCGGCGAAGTCGCCGTCGACGAGCTCGCGCAGCCACGCGGTGACCGCGCCCGAGGTCGCCATGCCCGCGGCCAGCGTGTAGGTGTCCGGGAAGGCCCCGGCCGTGCCCCACAGCACCGGGTGCGGCGTGACCTCGTCGAGGACCTCGACGAAGAACATCGTCGTCCCGTACATCAGCATCACGTCGCCCGGAGCGCGCACGCCGACGCTGGTCGCCTCGGCCCACGCGTCCACCGTGCCCGCCGTGACCGGAAGTCCTTCCGGCAGGCCCGTTTCCGCCGCCGCCTCGGCTCCGACGCGACCGACGACCTCGGTCGGCCAGGCCAGGTCCGGCAGCGAGAGACCGGGCGCGACCCGCTCGGCCCACTCCGAGGACCAGTCGCGGGCTCGCAGGTCGTAGATCGGGTCGCACTGGCTGGCCGAGTGGTGGTCGAGCACGTACCGACCGGTCAGCCGGTGCACCAGGTACGAGCTGCACATCAGCAGCATCTCGGTGCGCCGGTAGACGTCCGGTTCGTTCTTGGCCAGCCACCTGATCTTCGGCCCGACGGCCTGGCTGGACAGCGCCGAACCGCCCCGCCGCAGGATCTCCTCGGCGCCGAGTTCGTCGGTGAGCTCGTCGATCTCCTCGGTCGCGCGGGTGTCGACGCCGTAGAGGATCGCCGGTCGGAGCGGTTTTCCGCTCCCGTCGGCGGGCAGCAGCACCGGACCGATGCCGCTGACGCCGAGCCCGGCGAGCTCGTAGCCCTCGGCGGCGGGCAGCAGTTCCCTGGTCAGTTCCAGGAAGTCGGCCCACCACACCGATTCCGCGTCGTGCTCCACCCAACCCGGGTGCGGGTGCGAGGTCTCGTGCGGTCGGCTCGCCCGCGCGACGATCGTGCCCGTGGCATCGACCAGCACCCCCTTCGAGCTGGAGGTGCCGATGTCGATGCCGAGCAGGACCGCGCGTGAGTGCTGAAGCCGGTCCGCACCGGCTTCAGCACTCACGACCCTGACCCCCGGCTCCACTCGTCGAGGCGGATGTCCAGCTGCTCGGCCACTGCCCGCAGCGCGGCGCGGTGGTCACCGGGCACAGCGTGGATGTGGTTCGCCCCGAACTTCGACAGGAACACCTCGCCCGGCGCGTCCAGCCGCGCGAACGCGTGCGGCCACTCCGGCGTGGACTGGTCGACGAGGACCTTGTTCGTCGCCTCGTCGTAGTTCTCGAACTCGCCCAGCATCAGCTGCAGGCGGTACTCGCCGTCCTCCCTGGTCAACCGGCCGAGCGTCATCTCGCCCGGAGCGGCGATGTGCTGCACCGAGGCGCCGCCGGCGGGGAAGAAGAACACCTCCGGGAAGAAGTTGACCTTCGACAGGTTCTCGGCCGGGTCGTCGCTGCGCGCGGCGTACCAGGTGGCGTGCTGACCGGAGTTGCACAGGTCCCAGATGTCGCGGTCGGCGTGGTAGTGCCGGACGTCGGCGAACAGCACCGGGGTGCCCGAGATGGCCTTGAACAGCTGCATCGTCAGCGCGCCGTCCATGTCGGCCTCGGTCGCGCACACGTGAGGCTGCTTGGGGCCGTTCCAGTCGTAGGGGTCGTTGAGGAACGCCTCGGTGACGTCCATCGTCGCGAAGTTCTCGGTCAGCTCGGGCTGCGCCTTGATCCCGGAGAAGTCGAGGTTGCGCTCGTCGATGATGTCCCGGATCGCCAGGTACGAGCGGATCTGCCGTTCCAGCAGCTCCGGCGTGAGCTTGTCACCGTCGTAGTGCACCCCGGCCGCGTGCTGCTCGATCCACTCGCGGGCCTTCTTCGCCTCGGCACCGTCGGCCTGCTCGGCGCGCAGCACCAGCTCGTACTGGTCGATCTCCTCGACGTCGACGCCGAACTTGCGCATCCACTGGTCGGTGTTGGCCACGGCCGTGTTCATGCCCATCGGGCGCCCGCCGAAGCGGCCGAACGTGGAGCCGTGCAGCGAGCCGACGGCCGCCGACGCCTGCGCGTGGACCCCGATCTTGGCGGCCAGGTCGGCGTCGTCCGGAGCGCCCCAGGCGCGGGTGTGCTTGCGGCCGATCTGGTCCAGCGCGCCACCTGCGGCGAGCATCCCGACCAGACCGGGCTCGGTGGGATCGGTGCTGGCCACGAGGACCAGCGGGCTGCGGGTGGCGTCCGCGGCGAGCATCGTGAAGTGCGGGAACGACCAGACCGCGTAGTAGAAGACGGTGACGTCCACATCGGCGGCCGCGACCTCGCGGGCCACCGATGTGGCCAGGGAGTTGGTGGCGACCAGATCAGCGCCGACGACGACCTCGTGCCCGGCCGCGCGGAGCGAGGCCACCAGAGCGTCCTGTTTGGACTGGATGAATCCCGCGTTGCGGGCGTGCACGTGACCACGCCCGTCCGAGATGCTGACGACACCGATGCGAGCCACAGTTTCCTCCAAGTTCGCTTCACAGACGGCGTTGACTGCTGCAGAACCGGCGCGGTGCGCAGACGCCCGGCCGAATCCCTGGGAAAACCTTGCGAACCGACGCGAGCAATCGTTTTCTCGGACGCTATTCTTGCGTGATACGGGCTGTCAAGGCGGGTGGCTCACCGTCACTCGGCCAGCGGCGAGGGAGGAAGTCGTGGCGACCATCAACGACGTGGCGACCCGCGCGGGTGTGTCCACGGCAACCGTCTCCCGCGCCCTCAACGGCAAGGCGACGGTGGATCCGGACCTGGCGGCGCGAGTGCTGGCCGCAGCCCAAGAACTCGGGTACCGGCCCAACGGACCTGCCCGCAACCTGCGGAAACAGGAAACTGCGGTGCTGGCCTTGATCATCTCGGACGTGGAGAACCCCTTCTTCACGGCGATCGCCCGCGGCGTCGAGGACGTCGCGCACGAGGCCGGCTACTCGCTCGTCCTGTGCAACTCCGACGACACCCCTGCCAAGGAGCGCGAGTACGTCGACGTCGCCCTGCAGGAGCGCGTGGCCGGAGTGCTGCTCTCCCCCACCGGCAACGCCGACACCGCGGAACTGCTCGCCCGCCACAGCACACCGGTGGTGGCGGTGGACCGGCCGCTGCCGGAGAGCGCGAGCGACACGGTGCTGGTGGACAACCGGCTGGCCGCCAAGCACGCGACGCTCCACCTGGCCGGGCAGGGCTACGGCCGCATCGGATGTCTCACCGGCCCCAGCGGCGTGCCCACCGCCGACGACCGGCTGGCCGGTTATCGCGACGGGCTGCGCGCGGCGAAGCTGCCCAGCTCCACCTCCCTGGTGCGGCGTTCGCAGTTCAAGGCCGAAGGCGCGCAGCGGGCGGCGCACGGCCTGCTCACCCAGGACGATCCGCCGGACGCACTGCTGGTCGGCAACAGCGCGATGGCCGTCGGCGTGCTGGAGGCGTTAGCCGCGCTGAACCTCAAACCCGGCCGCGACGTCGGCGTCGTCGCCTTCGACGACGCTCCCTGGACCACGCTGCTCGACCCGCCGCTGTCGGTCGTCGCCCAGCCGGCCTACGACATCGGCGCGCTCGCGGCGCGGCTGCTGCTCGACCGGATCGGTGGTGCTCGCGAGGAGACCTCCACCACCACGCTGTCCGCGCACCTGGTGGCGCGCGGCAGCTCGGCGCGCTGACGGGCGGTTGTGGTCCGAACCGTCCGGACGACAAGGACATCGATCATGGACGGTTCGGACCACAACTGCCCCGTTCCCCAGGGGTGATCAGTTCGAGCCCGGCATGAGGCCGTGCTCCTCGCTGGTCGGCGGCTGCTCCGAGGTTGACTCCGGCGGAGCGGACTCACCCGGAGCCGGTTCGGACGGCGCAGGTTCGGACGGAGCCGGCTGCTGGCCCGGTACCTGCGGATCGGTGGGTGCCGGCTGGGACGGCGGCTGCCCCGGAGCCGGTGGCACCGGCGGCAGCGACGGCGGGACCTCCGGAGGTGGTGGGCCCGCCGGGAGGCTGCGACCAGCCGGAGCTCCGTACCAGTAGGCCGTGGAGCTGTAGTCGCCCGGCTCGTCGTTGGCCGGGCCGTGCTCGATGCCCGCGACCAGCCCGTTCCGGAAGGACACCGCATCGCCGACCATGAGCCGGTACGCGCCGGTGCAGTCGAACTGGCACCCGTCCTGGTTCACCTCGTGACCGGGGTTGCCCGCCAGCGGCATCGAGAACGTCGTGCCGAACCGGAAGTACCAGCCCGACTCGTAGAAGTCCTCGCTCCCGGTGCCGTGCCACGCCGGTTCCTGCGCGCCGTCGACGTAGAACCGCTCGTCGCCCTCCAGGTAGTTGCGCGGGTTGGACGCCGCCAGCGGAGTGGAGTGCGGCAGGACGCTGGCCTTGGTCTCGTCGAGCGGGATCTGGCCGCGCATGGTGTGGGTGACCCCGTAGAAGGTGCCCGCTCCGCCCTCGTCCAGGAAGTTCCAGTCCTGGCCGGGAACGGTGTTGCCGCGCTTGTGGGTGGCGTGGAAGTGCCCGCTGCCCTCGTCGAGCCCGCCGGGCCCGGTGACGACCTCGGCGGTGGCGCCCTCGATCGGGATGCCTCCGGCGTTGACGATCTCGACCTTGGCACTCTCGTTGAACGGCATCGGCCACCACGCGGTGTACCAGCCGTCGAGGCCGGGATCGACCGAGCTCATCATGGTCCGCACGTCGTGCTCGCCCAGGCCGGTGCCGAAGAACTCGCCGATGGGCGCGTCCACAGTGGTCTTGCCGTCGAAGGTGATGCGCAGCCGCGCCGACTCCAGCACCGCGTCCGACGCCGCGACCACCTCCGGCGGGGTCGTGTACCGGCCGAACAGCTGCGAGCGCTCGAAGACCGGGTTGTCGATCTGGTATCCGTGCGCGCTCTCCTCGCCCGGATGCCCGGGGCCGAGGTCGAGGACGTCGGTGCGCACCCACTCGCCGTTGACCTTGCTCTGCACGTCGTAGCGGAACTCGTTGACGTCCAGCGAGGACGAGAGGAACCGGTTGTCCACGTCGATCGAGGACTCCCCGGCGGTGACCTCCGCCGGAACGTCGATCGCCTGCACGCCCCACTGCCCGGGAGCGGCCGGACCGCTGCGCCACTCGCCCACCGGCCGGCCGTTGACGCCGACGCTCGCGACCTGGTCGGCGACCTGCGGGTCGAACCTGCGGATCAGGCGGACGCCCTCGTTGTCGGGGGCCACCCGCATCCGGAACCGGCTGCCGCCGCCCGGACCGTAGGCCATGCCGTCGTCGACGACCTGCGGTGCCGCCTCCACCTGCGGCAAGCGCACCCGCAGCTGGTTGATCCGCGCGGGCCCCGACACCTCGGCGACCGTGTGCGAAGCACCGGGCAGGAGTCCGAAATCGCTGCGGACCGGCGTGCCGCCGGTGGCGCTCTTCGGGTCCGCGACGCCGAAACCGCGCATCCTCTCGAGCACGTCGGTCGCCGGGTCCGACGGGTCGAAGGTCTCCACGCCTTCCGCGTCCGGGAAGGTCCGGTAGTTCACGTGGTAGAAGTCCGGGTTGTTGCGGACGGTCACGCGCATCGATTCGCGGAAGGGCATCGGAACCTTGCTGACGACGCCACCCGCGGCGTCATCGGCGTTGCCCACCAGCGGCCACTCGAACGGCGCTCCGAGCTTGCCGTTGACCACGTCGATCAACGGGGCGTCGAGCACCGTGCGCCCGTCGAGCTCGACGACGATGTTGCCGGTGGCCGTGACGTCGCCCATCGGCTCGCGGGTGCTCCACAGGCCGGAGATCTCCCCTGGCCCGGTGTGCTCGGCGATCACGCATCCCTGCCCGGATTCGCGCAAGCAGGAGTACGTTCCCTCGAAGCCGTCGTCGTTGCCGCCGGAGCGGTCGTAGCTGGAGAACTGCAGGGACTGCTCGTCGCCGCGCAACCGCGGCATCTCGTCGAGATCTCGGTAGGCGTCCCAGCCGACCTGGCCCTTGCTGGGCGGTGCCGGTTCCTGGGCGTGGGCCCGGACGGTCGCGAACCCGGCGTCGGCGACCACCGCAGCAGCGGCGAGCGAGAAGACACCCAGGTAGGCGGCGAGCCGGCGTGATCGCCGGCGGGCGTCGCTGCGCGACGGTGCGGAGCGTTCTGTCATCGTGCTCGCCCTCCCCTGCGGACAGACCTGTCCACAGCAAACAGTTCTGCCGCTGATTCCGGTTCCGGTGAATCGTGATGCGCTCTAACGAAGTGGTTTCCAACCGACGCGGACCCGGCAAGATCTCAAAGCGCGATCAAGCGCAGCGTAAGAAATGGCCTCCCGGACGGCAACCAAAAAACGGGCACGGAATAGTCATCGATACGCGAATTCACTCAATAAGATGGTCTCTGGTGTGTCGTACTTACGACAGCCGCCAACCAGGTGTTTTTAGTTGCCGCGCAGTGGAATTCGGAGCGCCCGGCAAGCCTCCGGGGATTGTGCGGGCAGCAAAAACCGCAGCACTCGAAACGAGTGCTGCGGCGGGATTGGACCGTGGCGGCGCGGACCTTTCCCCGGCCTTACCGGTGCTGCTCAGAAAGGCCCGCGCCGACGGGACTAGCCTTGGTTGAGTCGGCCGTAGACCTCGGCCGCGTTGTCCTTCGTGATCAATTCCGTGCCCAACGTCTGGGTCTTGGGCACCTGCTGGCAATCGACCAGCAGCTTCTTGGCCGCCTCCACGGCCTCCGCACCACCCGTCGGGTAGAGGTTCGTGGCCTGCAGGCGTCCTTCCTCGACCGCCTTGATGCCGCCGGACGGGATCGGCAGCCCGTCGATGCCGACGAACTTCAGGTCCTTGCGGTTGGCCGCCTGCGCTGCGAGCCAGGCACCCTCGGCCATCGGGTCGTTCTGCGAGTACACGGCCTGGATGTCCGGGTGGGCCTTGAGCAGCGCGTCCATCTTCTGCTGCCCGACCGAGCGCTCCCACTCACCGTCGGCGGTGGCCACGACCTCGATCTTCGATCCCGCGATGCCCTGCTTGAAGCCCTCTTCCCGCTCGGCGGCCGGGGTCGAGCCGGACAGGCCCTTGATCTGCACGATCTTCCCGCCCTGCGGCAGCAGCGTGTTCTTGAAGAACTCACCCGCCTGCTTGCCGATCGCGACGTTGTCCGCGCCGATGTACGTCGTGTACGCCTCGCCATCGACCTTGCGGTCCAGCACCACGACCGGGATCCCCTGGTTGTAGGCCTTGCGCACCACGTCGGTCAGCGGCGCCGCCTCGTTCGGCGAGATCATCAGCAGGTCGACCTGCTTGGTCATGAAGTTCTCGACGTCGGTGACCTGCTTGGAATTGTCCTTGGCGGCGTCGGAGAACTGCACTTCCTCGAATTGCGGGATCTTCTCCGCGGCCTTCCGGATGTCGTCGTCCATCCGCACGCGGTAAGGCTCGGCGAGGTTCGCCTGGCTCATCCCGATCGTGTACTTGCCGTTGGGTCCCTCGCAGTTCTGCGTGGGGTTCTGGGCCTGGACCTGCCCGGTGTTCTCACTGGTCGTCCCGCAACCGGCGGCGGCGAACGCGACCGCGGCGCACGTGACTGCGACCAAGGACTTCGTTGTCTTGCGCATCGTGCTCCCTTCGGTAAATCTCCCTCACGCCGTGGGACGCAGGCGCTGCAGCGCCGCCGCCGCGACGATCACCAGACCTTTGATGAGCAGCTGCAGATCGGTGTTGACGCTGTTCAGGCTCAGGATGTTGTTGAGGATGCCGAGCAGCAGAGCGCCGGCGATGGTGCCGATCACCGAGCCCCGGCCACCGGCCAGGCTGGTGCCGCCGACGACCACCGCGGCGATCCCGTCGAGCTCGTAGGCGGTTCCGTCGTTCGGACTGCCCGCGTTGAGCTGACCGGCGTGCACGATGCCGGCCAGCGCGGCGCAGAAGCCCGCGATGACGAAAGCGATGATCTTGACCCGGTTCACCGGCACACCGGACAGCCGAGCCGCCTTCTCGTTGCCGCCGATCGCGTACAGGTGCCGGGAGTAGGCGCTGGAGCGCAGGAACAGGATCGCGATCACGGCCACGGCGGCGAAGATCAGCGCCGGGATCGGCACCACACCGCCGAAGGTCCGCTCACCCAGCAGCGAGAACAGCATCGGGGCCTGGCCCGGGCCCTCGCCGTAGGAGATCTGGACGGTCTCACCGCCGGACCACATGCGCGCCAGCCCGCGCGCGATCTGCAGTCCGGCGAGGGTGACGATGAACGCCTGCACCCCCAGCAGCGCCACCGCCGCGCCCTGCAAGAACCCGAAGGCGATTCCGGCCAGCAGCACCACGAGGACCGTGGCCCACACCCCGTAACCGCTGTTGACCATGAGCACGGCCGAGCCCACCGCCGCCAGACCCAGCACCGACCCGACCGACAGGTCGATGCCGCCGATGAGGATCACGAAGGTCAGCCCGATCGCGATGATCCCGATCTCCGAGACCGCGCGCACGATGTTGAACAGGTTCTCGCTGCTCAGGAACAGGATCTCGCCGTCGTTGCGGGGCGAGAAGATCACCGCCGCGATGAACACCGCGACGAGTCCGAAGAAGCTCTGGAACTTGAACAGGGTCTCGACGGTGTCGGTCCGCTTGGAACCCGTCGCAGGCAGGTCTCCCGGTGCGGGCCGCTGCTCCGTCTGGTTGCTCAATTCGCACCTCCCCCAGTGCTCTGCCCGGTGCCGACCGCCGGCCCCGGTGGGTTCCCGTTGCGATCGCCCCCGGTCCGCTCGCCCATCGCGGCGGCGAGCAGATCGGCCTCGCCCGCGTGAGCGGTGTCGAACTCGGCGACGCTGCGCCCGGCGCGCAGCACCACCACCCGGTGGCAGACCCCCACCAGCTCGGGGAGTTCCGAGGAGGCGAGCAGCACGCCGATGCCGCGACCGGCGATCTCCGAGAGCAATTGGTAGATCTCGGCCTTCGCGCCGATGTCCACACCGCGCGTCGGGTCGTCGAGCAGCAGCAACCTGGGTTCGGTGAGCAGCATGCGCCCGAAGACGACCTTCTGCTGGTTACCACCGGAAAGAGTGCCCACCGGGTCGGAGATGCGGCCGAGCTTGACCTTGAGCTGCTCGACGCTGCGCTGGGTCGCCCCGAGTTCGGACCTGCGGCGCACCATTCCGGCGACGCCGAGCCGGTCGAGCGTCGAGAGCACGGTGTTGGCGGTGACCGAGTGCCCGAGGACCAGCCCGGAGCTGCGCCGGTCCTCCGGCACGAAGGCGATGCCCGAGCGCAGCGCGCGACGCGGTCCTGCCGGTCGCACCGGTTGCCCGTCGAGCGTGACCTCGCCCTCCCAGGTCCCGGACGGACCCGCCCCGTAGAGCGACTCCAGCAGTTCGGTCCGGCCGGCGCCGAGCAGCCCGCACAGGCCGACGATCTCGCCGCCGCGCACGGTCAGGTCGATGCCGTCGGGCTCCCGCCTGCCGACCCGCGTGCGCTTGGGGCGGACCGCGAAACCCCGGACCCGCAGCAGCTCTTCGCCGAGGTCGACGGTGCGGGACTGGAAGCGGGTCTGGACCGTGCGGCCGACCATCGCTTCGGCGGCCTCCTCAGCGGTCATCTCCTGCGCGTCGAACTCGGCGACCTTGCGTCCGTTGCGCAGCACCGTGGCGCGATCGGCGACCTGGCCGATCTCGTCCATCCGGTGCGAGATGTAGACGATGCCGGTGCCGTTGCGGCGCAGCTCGCCGATGACGCCGAAGAGCCGCTCGACCTCCGCTGTGGACAGAGCCGAGGTCGGCTCGTCCATGATCAGCACCTTGGCGTCCAGCGACAGCGCGCGGGCGATGGTGACCAGCTGCTGCTCGCCGACCCGCAGCTCGCCGACCGGGCGGTTCGGGTCGAGGTCGATCCCGGTGCGGCGCAGCAGCTCCCGGGTCCGCTCGGACATCGCGCGACGGTCCACGATGCCCAGCCGGGTGCGCGGTTCGCGTCCGAGGTGGAGGTTCTCGGCGACGCTCAGACCGGGCACCAGGTCGAGCTCCTGGTGGATCATGGCGATACCGGCGTGTTGCGCGTCCGCGGGTTTCGCGAACTGGATCGGATGACCCTCGACCGTGATCTGACCTGTGTGGTCGCTGACGTCTCCCGAGAGCACCTTCATCAGAGTGCTCTTGCCCGCCCCGTTCTCGCCCAGCAGAGCGTGCACCTCGCCGCCGCGAACAGTGAGGTCAACCGCGTCGCAGGCGAGCACACCGCCGTAGCGCTTGGTGATGCCGGTCATCTCGACCAGCGGTGGCGCCGTGTCCATTCCGACCCCCGTCTCGTCACTCCCGCAGGCGAGAAAACGATTGCTCGGACGCTAAGATGACCGCACTCCCTGTGTCAAGACTCACACGCTCGACCGAGCTACACGGCATCCGTTTGGCTGCACGAAAGTCACGCGATGATCACGCCGAGTTGCGTCCGAAGCATCGATCGACGTGGGGTGATGGGTCCGATCTCCCGGAGGGCTCTCGCGGCGAGGTACTGGACCGTTACCGTTGGGGATTGTGACCGCGATCCGCGAGAGCCAGAGCGCTTCAACTTCCGGTAATGGCGCGCCCGAATGGGGTGCGCGCTCCGCGTTCAGCACCGACGGGGTGCCGCTGTGGGGCGCCGTGTTGCTGGCTGCCGTCCCGACCGCGATCGGCACCGTGCTGGACACCCTCATCTGGAAACAGCCCGGTTTCATCTTCAAGACCTGCTTCTTCCTAGGTTGTCTCGCCGCGGTGCTGCTGGTGCAGCGTCGGAGCGTGTTCGGTCCGATGGTGCAGCCACCGCTCGTTCTCGGCATCGTGATGCCGGTTCTGGTGCTGATCACCGGCGCAGGAAGCACCTCGGGCGCGGGCATCGCGGGCAAAGCCCTGTCGGTCGCGCGGCCGCTGATCACCAGCTTCCCGATCATGGCCGGAGCCACCGCGGTCGCGCTCGGCATCGGGCTGCTCCGGATGTTCGTCACGCAGAAACCCGAGACCGACGACTTCGACCTCGGGGTCGATCCCGACGCCAAGACCAAGAAGGCCAGGCCGGTACCGCCGCCGCGCAAGAAGGCGGCCCAGTCGGACCCGCCGCGCAAGCGCCCCGCCGAGGACCGCAAGCCGCGCGGCGACGCGCGCAAGCCCCGGGACGACGCCCGCCGCGGCGACCGGGGCAACAACCCCCGAGGCGGTGACGCTCGAGGCGGCGACGCGCGCGGCGATCGCCGGGCCGACGGCAGGCAGCCTCGCGGCACCGGTCCGCGCGACGCCCAGGGACGCCCGAAGGGCGACGCCCAGCGCCGCGGCGACGTGCCCGGCCGTCCCCGCCCGACGAACGACCCGCGCGCCGGCGGACCCCGTCCGCCCCGCCAAGGCGGCTCTGGACGGCCGCGACCGCCGGAACCACCCCCCGGTGGCCGCCCGCGTCGGCCAGGCCAGTAGAGACACGACGAAGCCGCCCGGCTCCAGATCTCTGGAACCGGGCGGCTTCGTGTCTTGGCTGTTGATGGGTTGCGGCGGAGCCGCTGTTTCAGGTGTGGGACTCAGCCCGCACCGCCGCGGGTTCTGAGCGCCTTCGTGGCGAGTACGCCGCGACGCCTATGTCCACCCCTGGGTAAGCGGAATACTCAAGGAGCGGCGCACGGAGTCCACGAAGGCGCTGTGCTTTCCCCTTTGGGGGTTTCCGCCACCCTCACCGCCAAGCAAAACAACCCATCAACAAGTTTCTAGCGGACGCTCTTCGGGTTGCTCTTGTTCTCGTCGAGGTCCTTGCGGAGCTCGCGCGGGAGGGCGAAGGTGACCTTCTCGTTGGCCGTCGTGACCTCCTCGACGTCACCCCAGCCGAGCTCGCTGAGGTGGTCCAGGACCTGCAGCACCAGCACGTCCGGAACCGACGCACCGCTGGTGACGCCGACCGTGGTCACGCCCTCCAGCCAGGAGTCGTCGATCTGCGACGCGAAGTCGATCAGGTGCGAGGTGGAGGCACCGGCCTGCAGCGCCACCTCGACCAGCCGCTTGGAGTTCGAGGAGTTCTGCGAGCCGACCACGATCACCAGGTCGCACTGCGGGGCCATCACCTTGACGGCCTGCTGGCGGTTGGAGGTGGCGTAGCAGATGTCGTCGCTGGGCGGGGCCTGCAGCGTCGGGAACTTCTCGGTGAGCTGGTCCACCCGCTCCATCGTCTCGTCGACGCTGAGGGTGGTCTGCGAGAGCCAGACGACCTTGCTCGGGTCGCGGACCTGCACCTTGTCGACGTCCTCCGGCTTGTCCACCAGCTGCACGCGCTCGGGTGCCTCACCGGCGGTGCCCTCGACCTCCTCGTGGCCCTCGTGGCCGATCAGCAGGATGTCGTACTCGTCCCGCGCGAAGCGGTTGACCTCCTTGTGCACCTTCGTCACCAGCGGGCAGGTGGCGTCGATGGTGCGGAGGTTGCGGTCCTCGGCCTCCTGGTGGACGGCCGGGGACACGCCGTGCGCGGAGAACACGACCAGAGCGCCTTCCGGCACCTCGTCGGTCTCATCCACGAAGATCACGCCGCGCTCGGTCAGCGTGTCCACGACATGCCGGTTGTGCACGATCTCCTTGCGGACGTAGACCGGCGGGCCGTAGGTCTCCAGGGCCTTCTCGACGGTGATGACAGCGCGGTCGACCCCCGCGCAGTAGCCACGGGGCTTGGCCAGCAGAACCCGCTTGGTCCGGCCGGCGTCGTCCACGGGGTCGGTTTCGGGATCGCGGGCCTCGGGCGTGGTCGTCATGCCGTCAAGGGTACGGATCCGCGCCCGCCCGCTCCGCCGCCGGTCGGTGCTCACCGTCACTCCATCGGGGGTCCTGCTGGGGTTTCGGCGGGCGTCGGTCGTCGGTCACATTCCGACGTCGAGTTGATGGTCTCCGGAGGAGTTCTGGGGCAGGCTGGGCGCATGTCAGAGTTCCCCCTCCCGGTCCGGGTGGCGGCCGGTCTCGCGGCGACCGCCGTGGAGCAGGTGCGCACGCTCCCCGCGACCCTCCTCGGCCTGCCCGTGACCGTGGCCAGCCAGACGTTGCAGGCGTCGATGCGGGTCCAGCAGCACATCACCGAGCTCGCGATCAAGGGCGATGAAGCGCTCGCGGTGCTGAGCACCCCCGAAGAGGAGCCGTCCTGGGCGACCTTCGACGAGGACCTCGCCCCCGAGCCCGTCCCGGACCCGGAGCCGCAGGCGCGCTCCCTGCTCGACGACTACGACGAGCTGAGCCTGCCCCAGCTGCGCGGTCGCCTGCGCTCGTTCAGCGAAGACGATCTCACCGAGCTGCTCGCCCACGAGGAGAGCAACGCCCGGCGCCCGGACTACGTCCGCATGCTGACCAACCGCCTCACCCGCCTCCGCGAGCAGTAGAGCCCGAGCACCCGTGCGGGCGTGCCGCTGAGGTCCCGCCACCCGCACCGCCAGGCAGAATGGGCTCGAGGAACGATCACCGAGGAGGAAGAGCTGACTTCGCCCACCAGTGCCGAGGAACCCTGGCCGGTCCGGACCGTGGCCCGCAAGATCGCCGACTGGATCAACCGGCTCGGGCAGATCTGGGTCGAAGGGCAGATCACCCAGATCTCGATGCGGCGCGGCGCGCAAACGGCGTTCCTGACGCTGCGCGACCCCTCCGCCGACGTGTCGCTGACCTTGACCTGCTCGTCGTCGCTGCTGCGCAAGATGGACCCGCCGCTGACCGACGGGAGCCGGGTCGTCGTGCACGGCAAACCGACCTTCTTCGTCGGTCGCGGCACGCTCAGCCTGCGCGTGGACGAGATCCGGGCGATCGGCATCGGCGAACTGCTCGCGCGCATCGAGCGGCTCCGCCAGCTGCTGAAGGCGGAAGGGCTGTTCGACCCGGCGCGCAAACGTCCGCTGCCGTTCCTGCCCAACCGGGTCGGGCTGATCACCGGGCGCGCGTCGGCCGCCGAGCACGACGTGCTGACCAACGCCGAGCTGCGCTGGCCCGCCGTCCAGTTCGAGGTCCGCAACGTCGCCGTGCAGGGCACGAGCTCGGTGCCGCAGATCCTCCCCGCGCTGGAAGAGCTCGACCGGATGCCCGAGGTCGACGTGATCGTGCTGGCGCGGGGCGGCGGCAGCGTCGAGGACCTGCTGCCGTTCTCCGACGAGGCGCTGTGCCGGGCGGTCGCCGCCTGCCGGACGCCGGTGGTCAGCGCGATCGGGCACGAACCGGACTCACCGCTGCTCGACCACGTCGCCGATGTGCGCTGTTCGACCCCGACGGGTGCCGGCAAGCGCGTGGTGCCCGACGTCGCCGAGGAGGGCCAGCGGATCCGGCAGCTGCGCGACCGGGCGCGGCGGGCGTTGCACGGATGGGTGGATCGCGAGCGCCGGCTGCTCGATCAGCTGCGCAGCCGCCCGGTGCTGGCCGACCCGCACGGTCCGCTGCAGCAGCGCGCCGAGCAGGTCGTGATGCTGCGCGAACGCTTCCGGCGGGCGATGAGCGCGGTGCTCACGGCGGAGGGCCACGCGTTGAGCGCAACTCGATCACGCTTGACGACCCTGGGCCCTGCGGCCACTCTGGCTCGTGGATACGCGATCGTGCAGCGCATCGAGGAGACCGACGAGGTCGACGGGGTGCTGCGCTCCGTCGACGACGCGCCTGCGGGCACCAGGCTGCGGGTGCGGGTCGCCGACGGCGCGGTCCACGCCGTCGTACCGGACTGACCAAGGACTTCCACGTGCACCCGAAGCAGGAGCCCTCGTTCCTCCCCCTCACCGCGGGTGCTGCGCGCAACGCGGAGCGGGCGGGCGAGGTCCGGCGCTGCGCCGAGGCCGCCGACGTCACGGCGGTGGGCACCTGGGCGGCGCTGCTCGGCGGGTGCGATTCGGCGGAGCGCAAGGACCTGCCCCGTCGGCTGCGCGCGCTGATCGACGCGACCTCGGACTACGTGGGCCCCACCTGGTGGGCGGCGTCGGCCCACCGACGTAGGGTCGCGGAGGCCCAGTTGCGCATCAACGACGCGGTGCGCGAAGGCGACGGCGCCGAGTTCGCCGAGGCGTTCGTCGGCTACGACCAGGCGATCGCCACCGCGGTGGTGTCCGTGCGAGCGAATGTGGAGAGCCCTACCCCGTGACCGAGAACCAGCAGGACGAGCACTTCGATCCGGTCGCCGAACACCCGGAGGTCGCTGAGCTCGGGTACGAAGCGGCCCGCGATCAGCTGGCCGAGGTCGTCAAGCAGCTGGAAGCGGGCGGGCTCTCGCTGGAGGACTCGCTGGCCCTCTGGGAGAAGGGCGAGGCGCTGGCCGCCGTCTGCGAACGCCATCTCGCGGGCGCCCGGGAGCGAGTGGAACGGGCCCTCGCCTCGGTCGAAGACGACTCCTGACGCCCCAGAACGATTCGAAGTTCGGGTTCGAATCTCGCGCGAAATTCGAATTCCCCACCCGGCGGCGTGACTCGCGAAGGCGGTTCAGCCGACCGGCGGGGCCGTGAGGGCGGCTTCGGCCAGGGTGCGGAACTCCGCTTCACCGGCGTTGCCGGTGATCAGCAGGCGGACGCCGTCGCGCTCGGACACCCACGCCTGCTCATCGCGAACGCCCTGGTAGCGGACCCACTGGCGACCGCCGACCTCGACGGTGCCGAGTGCCTGCGGAGGCTGCCGCGTCTCGCCGACGACCAGCTCCGCCTCGGTGGCGTTGGACTGGGCCAAGCGCAGGTACTGCGCCTCACCGGTGAGCCAGCCGACCCGGACGACCTCGGTGTGCGAGGGCAGCGTGGTGCTGTTGCTGGAGTTGGCCCGCCAGTTGGCGGGCAGCTCCGGCTCGACCACCGGGAAGTCCACTCCGGCAGCGGCGTCGTGCAGCTCGGCCTGGACGTTCACCGTGGGCACCGATCCGCTGTCGACCGTGGGGCCGGTGGGAGTGAACGAGCACTGCGTGAACAGGCCCGCGATGCCGAACGAGACCAGCACCAAGGGCAGGACGGCGAAGATCATCGCCGACATCGTCCGCGGCGGGCGGGACGGCGCCGGCTGCTGGTTGCGGGGTTCAGCCACGGGACCCATGCTCTCACCGGTAGCACCGCAGCTCAGCGGGCAGGGCCAGCCGGAGTGGGCTGCCCCACGCGAGTGATCCCCGGACCTCGATGATCTGGGAAGATCGCTGCCAACAAGCCTGAGCGCGGGGCGTTTTCCCGCCGGACTCGGGCGGTACCGACGATGCCTCACAACTCCGGAGGGCGCGATGACGCAACGACACCCGGAAGCACCCGATCGCAACCTGGCCATGGAACTCGTCCGCGTGACCGAAGCCGCCGCGATGGCCGGTGGGCGTTGGGTGGGCAGCGGTGACAAGAACGCCGGTGACGGCGCGGCCGTGGACGCCATGCGCAAGCTCATCGGCACGGTGTCCATGCGCGGCACGGTGGTCATCGGCGAGGGCGAGAAGGACGAAGCGCCGATGCTCTACAACGGCGAGGAGGTCGGCAACGGGGAAGGCCCTGAGGTCGACGTCGCCGTGGACCCGATCGACGGAACGACGCTGCTCAGCAAGGGCATGCCGAACGCGCTGGCGGTGCTGGCGGTGTCCGAGCGCGGCACCATGTTCGACCCGTCCGCGGTGTTCTACATGGAGAAGATGGCCGTCGGCCCGGAGGCCGCGGGCGTCATCGACATCAGCGCGCCGATCTCGGAGAACGTGCGGCGGGTCGCCAAGGCCAAGCACGTCGAGGTCTCCGACGTGACGGTGTGCGTGCTGGACCGGCCGCGGCACGAGCAGATCGTCAAGGAGATCCGCGAGGCCGGCGCCCGCGTGCAGTTCATCTCCGACGGCGACGTGGCGGGCGCGATCGCGGCGGCCCGCCCGAACAGCGGTGTCGACATGCTGCTGGGGATCGGCGGCACCCCGGAGGGGATCATCACGGCGTGCGCGCTGAAGTGCCTCGACGGCGAGATCCAGGGCCGCTTGTGGCCCCGGGACGACGAGGAGCGGGCGAAGCTCCGCGAGGCCGGGCACGACCCGAACCAGGTGCTCACCACGTCGGACCTGGTGCGCGGCGACAACATGTTCTTCGTGGCGACGGGCATCACCGACGGCGCGCTGCTGCGCGGCGTGCACTACCGCGCGGACCGCTGCACCACGCAGTCGATCGTGATGCGCTCGAAGTCCGGCACGACGCGGGTCGTCGACGCTTCGCACAAGCTCACCAAGCTGCGCGAGTACGCCGACGTGGACCTCGGCGAGACCGGCGCGTGAGGGCCGTTCTGGGGAAACCGGGAAAAACCGGCTGAACCGATCTTGATCAAGGCGGTGGCCTGCGGATTGTCCGCGGGCCACCGCCTCGTTCATGGACGCCCTACGACCTTCGTGGGTACGCCGCGGCCGGGGGCGCCGTTAGCGTCTGCGGCCAGCCGGCCTTCGGAGCCGGGATACCCGGAGGATTCGACACACAATGCGCATTCGTTCGGTTCTCATCTCCGCGGTCGCCGCGGTCAGCGCCGTGGGCGCGCTGAGCATGCCGGCGGTCGCCGCCGGCGACGACGTCGACCCGATGATCATCGGCGGTCACGACGCGACCGAGACCTACTCGTTCATGGTCTCGCTGCAGCAGCAGGGCAGCCACCTCTGCGGCGGCGCGCTGATCAAGCCGGACTGGGTGGTGACGGCCGCGCACTGCGTTCAGGGCGGCGGTGACTTCACGGTCCGCGTGGGCAGCAACGACAACACCACCGGTGGCGAGGAAGCCGCGGTGACCAAGACCCAGGTGCACGACAGCGCCGACCTCGCGGTGCTGCAGCTGGACAAGCCGCTGTCCGCGGCGCCGATCTCGATCGCCGCCGAGTCCGGTGAGGCCGGCACCCCGAGCCGCATCATCGGCTGGGGCCAGACCTGCCCGGAGAGCGGCTGCGGTGAGGTCCCGACCAACCTGCAGGAGCTCGACACGAGCGTCGTCGACGACGCCGGCTGCACCGGCATCGACGCCGCGGGCGAGATCTGCACCGACAACCCGAACGGCGACTCCGGTGCCTGCTACGGCGACTCGGGCGGCCCGCAGATCAAGGGCACCCAGGGCAACTGGGAGCTGATCGGTGCCACCAGCCGTTCCGGCAACGGTGACTCCACCTGCGCCACCGGCCCGTCGATCTACACCGACGTGACGGCCTTCGCCGACTGGATCAGCCAGAACACCGGCAGCTGACCCGCTCAGCCCGCAGGCGCGGCACCCGGAGACGCGACGTCCCGGGTGCCGCTTCTTTTTCCGGGCACGTCACGCGAGGTTCGAGGAGTGGCCCGGGAAGAGGTGGGCGTCGGGGTTGAGCTCCACGGCGATGTTGTTCACCGCCGTGGCGGCTTCACCGAACCCGGTGGCGATGAGCTTGACCTTGCCCGGGTAGGTGGTGACGTCGCCGGCCGCGTAGACGCGCGGACGGCTGGTGCGCATGGTGGTGTCGACCAGGATCGACCGCTTCTCCAGGTCGAGCCCCCAGGACTCGATGGGTCCGAGGTCGGCGGTGAAACCCAGTGCCGCGACGACTGTCTGGGCGGGCAGGACGCGCCGCTCGCTTTCGACCTCGATCTCCACCTCGGTGAGCCCGGAGCCGTCGCCGCGGATCTCGGCGACCTCGGCCGGCACGATCAGGGGGATGCCCAGGGCTTCGACCTTGGCGACCAGGCCCGCGTGGGCCCGGAACCTGGTCCGCCGGTGCACGAGCGTCACGCTGCGGGCGACCGGCTGCAGGGCCAGCGCCCAGTCGAACGCCGAGTCGCCACCGCCGATGACCACCACGTCGTGCCCGGTGTGCGCGGAGAGCTCGGGGATGAAGTGCACGACGCCCTGGCCGGTCCACTCGCCCCCCGCGGGGAGCGGACGCGGGGTGAACTCCCCGATCCCGGCCGTGATCAGCACCGCCCCGGCCTGGACCTGCTCGCCTTCGCCGACGTCGACCAGCAGCCCGCCGTCCACGTCGGACAGCGAGACGGCCGGACGCCCGAGCAGGTAGCTGGGGCCGTACTGGTCGGCCTGCTTGACCAGCGAGGCGACCAGGTCGCGGCCGCGGATCTCCGGGAACCCGGCCACGTCGAAGATCATCTTCTCCGGGTACATCGCCGTCACCTGGCCACCCGGCTCCGGCAGCGCGTCCACCAGCGCCACCGACATCCCGCGGAACCCGGCGTAGTAGGCCGCGAACAGCCCCGCCGGACCGGCACCCACCACCAGCAGATCGACCTCGTGCGCCATCTCGGGATCCCGTCGCCGGCTCCGTGATACGGATCTCAGGCTAGCCCGATCCGGCCGATGTGTCCCCACTTCGCCGCCGCTGCGCCGATCAGCGCAGTCCGCTGCAGCGTGCAGCGGTACCTGGGACTGCTCCTCGCACCTAACTTCCGGGAAAAGGGGATCTTGTCGGGGAGGGGAATCTCAGTGAAGAGAACATCCGCAGTGCTCAGCGGCATCGCCGCGCTCGCGCTCAGCGCGGGCTTCGCACCATCGGCGCAAGCGATCGACAACCCGGGCACGCTGATCGTCGGCGGCGGCGACGCGACCGAGTCCTACGAGTGGATGGCCTCGCTGCAGCGCGAGGGTTCGCACAGCTGCGGCGCATCGCTCATCGACGAGCAGTGGGTGCTCACCGCCGCGCACTGCGTCGTCGACGCGGCACCGGCGGACCTCGGCCTGCGGATCGGCAGCCCGACCTGGAACAGCGGCGGCACCGAAGCCGGCGTCTCGCAGGTCGTCGTGCACCCGGACTACGAGTCCAAGACGCCCAACGGCGACATCGCGCTGGTCAAGCTCGACCACGCGGTGTCCGAGACGCCGATCGAGATCGCCGGCGCCTCCGGGCCCGACGGCACTCCCTCGCGGATCATCGGCTGGGGCGTGACCTGCCCGGTGCGCGGCTGCGGTCAGCCGCCGGAGCAGCTGAAGGAGCTGGAGACCAACGTCGCGCCGGACTCGCAGTGCACGCTGAGCTCCATCGACGGACCCAGCGAGATCTGCACGTCCAGCAAGGAGCTGCTGGCCAACTCCTGCTTCGGCGACTCCGGCGGACCGCAGCTGGAAGGCACCCCGGGCGACTGGAAGCTCACCGGCGTGACCAGCCGACTGGGCAGCCCGGTCCCGGTCTGCGGCACGGCGCCCTCGGTCTACACCGACGCCACCGCCTACCAGGACTGGATCTCCTCCACCATCAGCTGAGGCCTCGACCAAGCCCGCTCCCGGACTCCGGGGGCGGGCTTTGTCAGATCAGCCACCTTGACCGTTCCAGCGGGGTCGCTTCCAGGGGAAACGCCCGGCCGGTGGGGCGCGCCACGCTGACCTGAGCCGCTGATCGGCGGGACACTTCGACCATGGCTGAAACCCAATACCGGATCGAACACGACACGATGGGCGAGGTGCGGGTGCCCGCCGACGCCCTCTACCGCGCGCAGACCCAGCGGGCCGTGGAGAACTTCCCGATCTCCGGTCGGGGCCTGGAGCGCGCGCAGATCCGCGCGCTCGGCCTGCTCAAGGCCGCGACCGCACGGGTCAACGGCCGGCTGGGCGTGCTCGACGCGGACGTCGCCGAAGCCATCGCCCGCGCCGCCGACGAGGTCGCCGAAGGCGCGCACGACGAGCACTTCCCGATCGACGTCTTCCAGACCGGCTCGGGCACCTCGTCGAACATGAACGCCAACGAGGTCATCGCCACCCTCGCCTCCCGGGCGCTGGACCGCGACGTGCACCCCAACGACCACGTCAACGCCTCGCAGTCGTCCAACGACACCTTCCCGACCACCATCCACGTCGCCGCGACCGAGGCCGTGCTCGCCGACCTCATCCCGGCGCTGGAGCACCTGGCCGCCACCATCGAGGGCCGCGCCGCCGAGTGGACCGAGGTCGTCAAGTCCGGCCGCACGCACCTGATGGACGCGGTGCCGATCACCCTCGCCCAGGAAGCCGGGGCCTGGGCATCGCAGGTCCGCTACGGCGTGGAGCGGCTGCGGACCAGCCAGGAGCGCCTGGGCGAGCTGCCCATCGGCGGCACCGCCGTCGGCTCCGGCCTCAACGCGCCGGAGGGGTTCGGGCGCGCCGTCTCCGAAGAGCTCGCGCGCGTGACCGGTCTGCCGCTGACCGAGGCCCGCGATCACTTCGAGGCGCAGGCCTCGCAGGATTCCGTCGTGGAGGTCTCCGGGCACATGCGCACGGTGGCGGTCAGCCTCACCAAGATCGCCAACGACGTCCGCTGGCTCGGCTCCGGACCGCGCACCGGCCTGGCCGAGCTGGCACTTCCCGACCTGCAGCCGGGTTCGTCGATCATGCCCGGCAAGGTCAACCCGGTGATCCCGGAGGCCACGCTCCAGGTCGTCGCGCAGGTGATCGGCAACGACGCCGCCGTGGCGTTCGCCGGATCGCAGGGCAACTTCCAGCTCAACGTGATGCTCCCGGTCATCGCCCGCAACGTGCTCGAATCGGCCCGGCTGCTCAGCGCGGTGTCCCGGCAGCTGGCCGACAAGGTCTTCGCCGGGGTGCAGGTCAACGACGAGCAGGCCCGCGCCTACGCCGAGGGCTCGCCGTCGATCGTCACGCCCCTCAACCGCTACATCGGCTACGAGGAGGCGGCCGCGATCGCCAAGCAGGCGCTCAAGGAGCGCAAGCCCATCCGCGAGGTCGTCCTCGAACGCGGTCACGTGGAATCCGGCAAGCTCACGATCGAGCAGCTCGACGAGGCCCTCGACGTCCTCCGGATGGCCAACGGCGGCTGATCCGGAACCCGGATGTCGGTGCGGAGCAGCACGATGGGAGACATGGTGCTGCTCTCGGACGTCGTCGCGGTCTCCGCCGAGGTCGCGGCGACGTCCTCGCGCAAGGCGAAGACCGCGGCGATCGCCGTCCTGCTGCGGAGGCTCGAACCGCAGGAGGTCGCGCCCGCGACCGCGCTGCTGGCCGGGGAGCTGCCCGGCGGCCGGGCCGGGGTCGGCTGGTCGACGCTGTCCTCGCTGAACGTCGCGCCGTCTCGCGAACCGCGGCTGACCATCGGCTCGGTGGTGGAGACCGTCGACGAGGTGCGGGCGATCAGCGGCTCGGGGTCGGCTCAGCGGCGGGCCGGAGCGCTGGGCGGGCTCCTGGGCGAGGCCACCGGCGACGAGCAGTCCTTCCTGGTGCGGTTGTTCGGCGGCGAGCTCCGGCAAGGCGCGCTGGAAGGCGTGATGGTCGAGGCCATCGCGGCGGCGGCCGAGGTCCGCACCGAGGCCGTGCGCCGGGCGTTCATGCTCTCCGGGCGGCTTCCCGCGACCGCGGAAGCGGCGTTGCGCGGCGGTGAAGCCGCGCTCGCCGAGTTCCGGCTGGAGCTGGGCAGGCCGATCCGGCCGATGCTGGCCTCCCCCGCCGACACCCTCGACGCCGCGCTGGCCGAGCTCGGTGAGTGCTCGGTCGAGCACAAGCTCGACGGGGCCCGCATCCAGGTGCACCGCGACGGCGACGAGGTGCGCGTCTACACCCGCACGCTGCGCGAGATCACCCGCAACGTGGCCGAGCTCGTCGAGCTGGTGCGCGGTCTGGACTGCCGCTCGGTGGTGCTCGACGGCGAAACCCTGGCGCTCGACGACGCCGGACGCCCTCGCCCGTTCCAGGAGACGATGGCCCGCTTCGGGGCCCAGGAGCAGCGCGCCGAACTGCTGCACCCCTACTTCTTCGACTGCCTGCACCTCGACGGCACCGATCTGCTCGACCGCCCGCTGCGCGATCGGCTGGCGGCGCTGGAGCAGGTCGCGGCCGGACACCGGATCCCGGGCGTCCTGACGCCGCCCTCGGAGGACGCCGCGGCGGTGTTCGACGACGCGCTGGCACGCGGCCACGAGGGCGTGGTCGTCAAAGACCTCGCCTCGCCGTACGCGGCGGGCAGGCGAGGCAAGGCGTGGCGCAAGGTCAAACCCGAGCACACCCTCGACCTGGTCGTGCTCGCCGCCGAGTGGGGCCACGGCCGGCGCCGCGGCTACCTGTCCAACCTGCACCTCGGCGCGCGCGACCCGGACGGCGGCCCGCCGATCATGGTGGGCAAGACCTTCAAGGGCCTCACCGACGAGCTGCTGGCCTGGCAGACCGAGGAGTTCCAGCAGCGATCCACCGGTGGTGACGACTGGAGCGTGCACCTCGTCCCGGAGCTGGTGGTGGAGATCGAGCTCGACGGCGTGCAGACCAGCACCCGCTACCCCGGTGGTGTCGCGCTGCGCTTCGCGCGCGTGCTGCGCTACCGGCCGGACAAGGACGCCGCCGAGGCGGACACCATCGAGGCGGTTCGCGAGATGCTCCGCGGCAGGTGAGATCCTGGGGGCATGAGCAGCGAGGAGTTCGACGAAGCCGTCGGTTCGATCGACATCGGCCCGGGAACCATCGACCCGCGTGATTTCCAGCAGCGCGCGTCCTCGGTCGAGCTCGACCACTACGTCGCGGTGCTCCTGCTGGAGGCGGAGGGGCAGCGACCGCTCTACGAGGAGTCGTTCGTCCTGCTCACGGCCGAGTCGCCGGAGGAGGCCGCGGAGAAGGCGCGGGAGTACGGCAAGCAGCAGGAGACCAGCTACGAGGACGAGAACCACCAGCAGGTCAGCTGGAAGCTCAAGCAGATCGTCGAGGTCAAGCCCCTGGAGGACGCGACCTTCGACGACGGCTCGGAGCTCTACAGCCGCTTCTTCCGCAACCGCCAGGCCTACGACTCCCTGGAACCCCTCACCGAAGAGGACTGACCGCGTTCGAGAGCCGGGCGCGCGTGGCCCGCGGCCTCACCAGGTCCCAGTTTTAGTCATAACTGAGCAGACATTTCGGGCACGAACGGTCCTCGGTTTGGACTAAAACTGGGCCCGGGTGCGGCGGACGCGAACTCGGACCCCGCATCACTCACGTATCGTGGTGACACGTGCAGTTCTTGAACGGGCAACAGCCCTCCACCGACCTGACCTACGACGACGTCTTCCTGGCGCCCCGGCGCTCGGGGGTCGAGTCCCGCTTCGACGTCGACCTGGCGACCAGCGACGGGACCGGCGCGACGCTGCCGATCGTGGTCGCGAACATGACCGCCGTGGCCGGCAGGCGCATGGCCGAGACCGTGGCCCGCCGCGGTGGCCTGGTGATCCTGCCGCAGGACGTCGACCCGAGCGCTGTCTCCGAGATCGTGTCCTGGGTCAAGACCCGGCACCCGCTGTGGGACACGCCGCTGGCGTTGCACTCCGAGGACGCGGTCGCCGACGCCCTGAACCTGCTGCCCAAGCGCGCGCACGGTGCGCTGGTGGTGGTCGACGACGAGGGCAAGCCGCTCGGCGTCGTCGACGAGGCCGCCTGCACCGGTGTGGACCGGTTCGCCCGGGTCGGTGAGGTCGCCGACTCCCACCCCGTGGTGCTGCCGCTGGAGACGGACTCGCGCGAGGTCTTCGAGCAGCTGCACAAGCAGGGCCGCAACGTCGCGATCGCGGTCGACGCCGAAGGCCGGCTCGCCGGGATCATGACCAAGAAGGGCGCGCTGCGCGCCGCGATCTACACCCCCGCCCTGGACGCCGAGGGCCGGCTCCGGGTCGCCGCCGCGATCGGTGTGAACGGGGACGTCGCCGCCAAGGCCTCCGCCCTGGTGGAGGCCGGCGTGGACACGCTGGTCGTGGACACCGCGCACGGCCACCAGGAGAAGATGATCGCCGCGCTCAAGGCCGTCCGCTCCGCGAGCCCGACCGTTCCGGTCGTCGCGGGCAACGTGGTCACCGCCGAGGGCGTGCGCGACCTGGTCGACGCCGGTGCGGACGTGATCAAGGTCGGCGTCGGGCCGGGTGCGATGTGCACGACCCGGATGATGACCGGCGTCGGTCGTCCGCAGTTCTCCGCGGTCGCCGAGTGCGCCGCGGAGGCCGCCAGGCTCGGCAAGCACGTGTGGGCCGACGGCGGTGTGCGCCACCCGCGCGACGTGGCGCTGGCGCTGGCCGCCGGAGCCTCGTCGGTGATGGTCGGTTCGTGGTTCGCCGGCACCTACGAGTCGCCCGGCGACCTGCAGCGCGACGAGCACGGCCGCGCCTACAAGGAGTCCTTCGGCATGGCCTCCAAGCGCGCCGTGTCGGCCCGGACCCGCACCGACAGCGCCTACGACCAGGCCAGGAAGGGCCTGTTCGAGGAGGGCATCTCCAGCTCCCGGATGCGGATCGACCCGCAGAACCCGGGCGTCGAGGACCTCCTGGACCAGATCACCTCGGGCGTCCGCTCGTCCTGCACCTACGCGGGCGCGCACACCCTCGCGGAGTTCCACGAGCGCGCGCTGGTGGGCATCCAGTCGGCCGCCGGCTTCGCCGAAGGCCGGCCGCTGCCGTCAGGCTGGTGATCCTCGAGCTCGGGAGTGCTCTGAGTGGGGTGGGGGAAGTTCTCATGAGAACTTCCCCCACCCCAACGAGCGTCAGGGCGTGTGCTCGCCTTCCAGGAGCTCCGTCACCAGGGCCGCGATCGGGCTCCGCTCCGATCGGGTCAGGGTCACGTGGGCGAACAGGGGGTGGCCCTTGAGCTTCTCGATGACCGCCGCGATGCCGTCGTGCCTGCCGACCCGCAGGTTGTCCCGCTGCGCGACGTCGTGGGTGAGCACCACCCGCGAGTTCGCGCCGAGCCGCGAGAGCACCGTCAGCAGCACGTTGCGCTCCAGCGACTGGGCCTCGTCGACGATGACGAAGGCGTCGTGCAGCGACCGGCCGCGGATGTGGGTCAGCGGCAGCACCTCGAGCATGCCGCGGTCCATGATCTCTTCCAGCACGTTCTCGCTGGCGTGAGCACCGAGCGTGTCGAAGACGGCCTGCGCCCAGGGCGCCATCTTCTCGCCCTCCGAGCCCGGCAGGTAGCCGAGCTCCTGCCCGCCGACGGCGTAGACCGGCCGGAACACCACGACCTTGCGGTGCTGCTGACGTTCGAGCACCGATTCCAGGCCCGCGCACAGCGCGAGCGCCGACTTGCCGGTACCCGCGCGGCCACCGAGCGAGATGATCCCGATCTCGGGGTCCATCAGCAGTTCGAGGGCGATCCGCTGCTCGGCCGAACGACCGTGCAGCCCGAAGACCTCGCGATCGCCGCGCACCAGCTTGACCTGCTTGTCGGCGGTGACCCGGCCCAGCGCGCTCTGCTGGCCCGCCAGCATCCGCACACCGGTGTTCGGCGGCAGGTCCCTGGCCTCTTCGAGGTCGGCGACGCCGTCCTTGAACAGCGAGTCCACCGAGTCCGAACCGACGTCGATGTCCGCCATGCCGCTCCAGCCCGACGACACGACGTCCTGAGCCCGGTATTCCTCGGCGGCCAGGTTCACCGACGCGGCCTTGACCCGCAGCGGCATGTCCTTCGTGACGAGCACGACCTCACGGCCTTCGGCGGCGAGGTTGAGCGAACAGGCCAGGATGCGGGAGTCGTTGGAGTCCGTGCGAAAGCCCGGCGGGAGGATCGACGGGTCGGAGTGGTTCAGCTCCACGTGGACGTTGCCGCCCTCGGCGTTGACCACCACCGGGAAGTCCAGCCGACCGTGCCTGATGCGCAGATCATCGAGCACGCGCAGGGCTTCGCGAGCGAACCAGCCCAGTTCGGGGTGGTGTCGCTTCCCCTCCAACTCGGATATGACCACCACCGGGAGCACCACGTCGTGCTCGGCGAATCGGGCCATAGCCCACGGATCGGACAGCAGGACCGAAGTGTCCAGGACGTAGGTGCGTACCTCGGAGTCACCGCCAGCTGCGGTGTGCGCGGGCTCGTCGCTGCGGACGGCTTCGTGCGCCTGAGGCTGGGAACGTCGTGCGGTCACGGCTACTCCCTCGCGGACGTGCCGAACACGCCCGCTCGTCGGTGGGCCGGGCCTGCCCCCGTCGCGCTCCCGCTGGACCGTCCGGTCCACCGGCGCCGCGCGAGGGCCGGGCACCGACCCCCTCCGCGACCAAGGTGGACGTGTGAACGTCCGCTCCAGCCAACAGCCACGATCAGGGCCTCCCGGACGGGCCGCGTTCGGACGTGCAAGAGAAGAACGGCCCGTCACCAGCGAACGCTACCTGCGAGATCGCACTTGGGCAGACAGCCACTTAGGTGATTCGAACCATCGCCGCGCTCACCGCGTGCTACTGGCGAGTTTTCCCAGGTCAGATGGTTAATAGAAGGTGTCCAGACGATTCGTCAGCAGGTCAGAACACGTCCGGGAAGCGCGACGAGAGCGAACGAAATTCAACACTCCTGGTGATCACCACTGCTCTTTTCAGGTGAAATTCAGGCGTGCGCGCGTGCCACGATCTCGGCGCGAACGAGCTCTGGTACAAGCGCTTCGTCAAGCAACCGGCGGTAACGATCGGTGCTCGATGTCCCCTCCGGGTCGGACGAGAACCACTCCCGCAGGAGACGGCGTCCCTCCACGTAGGTCGTGGTGTAGGCCCGCCACAGCGGATCGCGCAGGAAGCGGATCAGGTGCGCGGCCCGTTCCTCCGGCATGAGCAACCAGCGGCGCAGGTGATCGACCACGTCCTGCTCCGGCCTGCCCTGCGCGTGCAGCATCAGCAACGCGTCCTGGCGCACCGGCAGCAGCCGGTCGAGGACCGCCTGCACGCGTTCGGCGAGCTCGCCGTCCACCGCGATGCCGAGATCGGCGAAGAGCTGCGCCGCCCACGCTCCCCACCCCTCCCCGACCGCCGCGCTCAGCCCCAGGTCCGCGAGCCCTTCGGCCAGCACGCACTGCGGGGTGTTGACCAGGACGATCGCGTGCTCCGGGTGGGCGCGGGCGATCCCGGCGGCCTTGCGGCAGCGCTCGGTGTGGTGACCGGGGTAGGCCTCGTGCGCGACCAGCTGGGGCAGCGCCGAGGCGCGGCGGAGGACGTCGGCGTTCACCCAGACCCGCGACCGGAATTCGCCGAGGTGCTCGTTGAACCCGCTCCACGGCCGGTCGGCGACCACCCGGTACCGCACCTGCTCCTGCACCGGGAGCCCGAAGCGGGCCCGGACCCGGCCGCGCAGCGCCGCGGACACCGCCGCCAGGCACGGCTCCAGCATCCCGGGCGGCAGCGCGTCGCGGCGCCGGACCGCGGCCAGCCGCTCGGCGAGCCCTCCCGTTCCCGGCAGCAGCTCGTCCAGCTCGCGGTGGGCGTCGCGGTACTCGTCCGGGTCGCCGACCTGCGGATCGACCTGGAAGCACGCCCGCACCTCGTCGGTGAACGGCAGACCCCGACCGCCCAGCCGAAGCCCGGTCGCCTCCAGCGCGGTCAGCTGAGCGTCGAGGAAGAACCGGCGGAATTCGGCGAGCTCGCAGCCGGCCAGCTCGCCGCGCAGCTCGCGGGCTCGCGCGGCGAGGCGGAGCGGCTCGGGGCGCGGTTCGTGGCGGACGCGGACGCGGAGCGAGGGAGTTCCCGCGTAGGAGTCGACCAGGCCGGGTTGGATGCGGTCGAACCGCAACCCCAGCCGGACGTATTCAGACACCAGCCGCGCCGAGTCCACGCCTGGACGGTACGCCCCCGCCGACACGCGGTGATCGTCCGATTTCTCTGAATTCCCGCCCCGGAAAAGGTGCTGGGCCTTTTCGGCAAATACTCGCGAGTACATGAGCCTTCGCGAGATCAGTACACACAATGGTGGTATCCGAGTGTCGCGTTCCACAACCCCTGGTTACGTTTCAAGCCAGGTGCTTCACTCGCTTCGGAATTCACTCTTCCGGGCAGAAGCACGCACTTGCTCAACTCATCTCATCAAGGAGCAACGCTGTGCTGAAGAAAGCAGTGATTGTCGCCGGTGCCGTCGCCGGTCTGCTCGCCCTGGCCCCCGTCGCCAACGCCGACAGCGAGGACAACGACGGCATCAACCTCCTCAACGACAACAACGTGAGCGTCCTTCCGGTTCAGCTGTGCGGCAACAACGTTGCCGTCCTGGGCGCCGTCGTCCCGATCGCCTCGCCGAACTCCTCGGAGTGCGTCAACGCGCCGATCGTGGATCACCCGAGCGCGGGCTGACACCTCGCCGACGAGAACGGGAGCGCCGCGAACCACCGGCGCTCCCGTTTTCGTGCGTTCGCAAATTCCACTCCTACCAGGGATTTGCTGATTCACGTTCACACAATGGTGTTACGCAATTTGGGCGAAGGGCGCGTTCGCTGTAGTTTGCGACCGGAACACACCACACTCGGTCTCCCATCCGGGCTTTGTACAGAGTCCGCTGGTGTGAACTCCGAATCCCGCGGAATTCCTAAAGGAGAGTGACCTCAAGTGCTGAAGAAGGCAGTGATTGTCGCCGGTGCCGCCGCAGGCCTGCTGGCCCTGGCGCCCGTCGCCAACGCCGACAGCTCGGACAACGACGGCGTGAACGTGCTCAACGACAACAACCTCAGCGTCCTGCCGGTGCAGGCCTGCGGTAACAACGTCGCGGTGCTCGGCGCGGTCGTCCCGATCCTGTCGCCGCAGGCCAGCGAGTGCGTCAACGCCCCGGTCGTGGACCACCCGTCCGCTGGCTGAGCGAGCTGATCGCATCGGAAAGGCCAGGTCGACTCCGACCTGGCCTTTCCGCATGTCCGGGGTCAGCGACCCAGTCGTCGGTGCCGGACGGCGTAGTCGCGCAGCGCGCGCAGGAAGTCGACCCGGCGGAACTCCGGCCAGTAGGCCTCGGTGAACCAGAACTCGGAGTGCGCCGATTGCCAGAGCATGAACCCGGACAGGCGCTGCTCCCCCGAGGTGCGGATGAGCAGGTCCGGGTCCGGCTGACCCGAGGTGTAGAGGTGCTCGGAGATGTGATCGACCGTGAGGACCTCGGCGAGCTCCTCGATCGTCGTTCCGGCCTCGGCGTGCTGCTGGAGGAGTTTGCGGACCGCGTCGGCGATCTCCCGCCTGCCGCCGTAGCCGACCGCGACGTTGACCTGCATCCCGGCCCGGCCCTTCGTCCGCAACGCCCCGGCCGTGAGCCGGGCGGCGGTCTCCGTGGGCAGCACGTCCAGGGCACCGACGATCCGCACCCGCCACGACTTGCCCGGGCCGGTGAGCTCGTCGACGACCCCTGAGATGATCTCCATCAGGGCGTTGAGCTCGTCTTCGCTGCGGTTGAGGTTGTCGGTGGACAGCAGCCACAGGGTGGCCACCTCGACCTGCGCCTCTTCGCACCAGCTGAGCATTTCCGCGATCTTGAGCGCGCCGGCCCGGTGGCCGTGCGCAGCGTCCAGGCCGGCTTCCTTGGCCCATCTGCGATTGCCGTCCAGGATGACGCCGACGTGCCTGGGATGCTGCAGCCCATCGAGCTTCCGGCTGAGCCGTCGCTCGTAGACCGAGTACATGAGTTCTTTCAACCGAACCTTGAGCGCCACGCCAGATGAGACTACGCGGACGGCGATTTTCCGCGATGAGCGGTGCCCGCCCTCCCCACGGCGCGCCGATCCCGCCTCACGCGCCCCCGGAGCAACGGACATCACAGCCGACGGAAACCTACGGTCCCGTAACCTTTGAGTCGTGACCAACGCCGTCTCTTCCCGAGTCCCGCACGCGATCACCAAACCGCGCATGCGCGGTTGGATCCACTTCTGGTCGTTGCTGGCGTTCTTCGCCGCCGGCGCGACGCTCATCTCGCTGGCCGCAGCGACGGTGTCCGGTGAAGCCGCGCTGGGCACCTCGATCTACTCGGCGACCGTGCTCGGCCTGTTCGGCGTGAGCGCGCTCTACCACCGCAAGACCTGGAACTCGGTCGGCGCGCGCACCTGGATGCGCCGGCTCGACCACTCGATGATCTTCCTGTTCATCGCCGGCACCTACACGCCGCTGGCGATGATCGCGATGCAGCCGACGACCGGCGCCGTCGTGCTCGCCGTGGTGTGGGCGGGCGCGCTCGGCGGCGTGATCCTCAAGCTCGCCTGGCCGAACGCGCCGCGCTGGGTCGGAGTCCCGGTCTACATCGCGCTGGGCTGGGTGGCCGTGTTCGTGCTCCCCGACCTGCTCAACAACGCCGGCGTGGCGGTCCTGGTGCTGCTCATCGTGGGCGGCGCCCTCTACACGCTGGGCGCGGTCTTCTACGCCACCCGCTGGCCGGACCCGTGGCCCAAGACGTTCGGGTACCACGAGTTCTTCCACTCGACGGTCACGGCGGCGGCGATCTGCCACCACGTGGCCATCTGGCTCGCCCTCTACGCCTGAGCCAGGTTCTCCACCAGGTCGCCCGAGTTCGTGACGGGGCGGTCGCAGACGTAGCCGCGGCAGACGTAGGCGGCCGCCTCCCCGTCGACCAGAGGTCGGTCGGCGAGCAGCGGAACCCCGGCCGCTTCCGGCGTCGAGGCGACCACGACGGCACCTCCGGGCACCCTGCTGCGGGCCGCCGCGAGGAGTTGCGCTCGGGCGGTCTCGTCCGTTCCCACGACCGCGATCTGCAGCGGCCCCTGGGCTCGCGCCTCGGCGACGGCCAGCCAGTGCCCGGCGAAGCGGGGTGCGCGCTGGGCGAGCAGACCCGCCCGGGAGAGCGCCTGCTCCGCGGCGGCGCGGTAGCGGCCGGTATCACCCGGGCCGACCAGAGCCGATGCGGTGAGCAGCGCCGAGGTCAGGGCCGCTGCGCCGGACGGGCTCGCGTTGTCGGTGGGGTCGGAGGGCCTGCGCACCAGGGCTTCACCGTCGGAGGCGGTGTCGTAGAACGCGCCCGGGTTCTCGGCGTCGGTGAACTGGTCGAGCGCGACGTCCAGGAGCTCGCACGCGGTGGTCAGCCAGCGCGGGTCGGCGGTGGCCTGGTGCAGCGACAGGAGACCGTCGGCGAAGCAGGCGTAGTCCTCCAGCACTCCCGCCGCCGTGCCCGCGACGCCGTCCCGCGAGGTCCGCAGCAGCCTCCCGCCTGCGAAGTGCGTCGAGAGCAGCAGCTCGGCGGCACCGGCCGCGGCCTCCACCCAGGACGGTTCCTCCAGCGCGGTCGCGGCCTCGACGAGCGCGGTGATGGCCATGCCGTTCCAAGCGGTGACGACCTTGTCGTCCTTGCCCGGCTGAGAGCGCTGCTCCCTGGCGGCCAGCAGGCTCTCCCGCACCCTCGCCCACCGGGCCGGGTCGTCGGGATCGCGCGGCAGCCGCAGCGTCGAGGCGCCCTCCTCGAAGGTGCCGTCCGGGGTCACGACCAGCAGCGACGCCGCCCAGTCGCCGTCCTCGGCGCCGAGCACCTCGCGCAGCTGATCGGGGGTCCACACGTAGGTCAGGCCCTCGACGCCGTCGGTGTCGGCGTCCAGCGACGCCGCGAAACCGCCCTCGGGAGTGCGCAGATCGCGGAGCAGGAACCCCGCGGTCTCCCTGGCCACCCGGGCGGAGAGGTCGTCACCGAGCCTGCCCAGGTGCGCGTAGGCGCGCAGCAGCAGGGCGTTGTCGTAGAGCATCTTCTCGAAGTGCGGAACGACCCAGGCGGCGTCGACGCTGTACCGCGCGAAACCACCCGCCAGCTGGTCGTAGATGCCGCCGCGCGCCATGGCGGAGCAGCAGTGCTCGGCGAGTTCGAGCGCTTCGGCCGATCCTGTCCGCTCGTGGTGGCGCAGCAAGAACTCCAGCACCATCGACGGCGGGAACTTCGGCGCATCGCCGAAACCACCGTTCTGGCGGTCGGCCTCTCCGCGCAGGCGGCCGACCGCACCGGTGAGCACCTCGTCGTCGAGGATCGACTCCGGCAGCGGTGAGCGCTGCTCGTTGAGCTGCTCGACGATGCGGGTCGCGGCCTTGCGCACCTCGTCACCGCGCCCGTCCCACGCCTGCGCGACGGCGGCGAGCAGCTGCGAGAACGACGGCATGCCGGGCATCGGCGAGCCCGGGTAGTAGGTGCCGCAGTGGAACGGTTCGCCGTCGGGCGTGAGGAAGCAGGTCATCGGCCAGCCGCCCTGGCCGGTCATGGCCTGGGTCGCTTCCATGTAGACCGCGTCGATGTCGGGCCGCTCCTCGCGGTCCACCTTGATGTTGACGAAGTGCTCGTTCATCAGGCGAGCGGTGTCGTCGTCCTCGAAGGACTCGTGCGCCATCACGTGGCACCAGTGGCAGGCGGCGTACCCGATCGACAGCAGCACCGGGACATCCCGGCGGCGCGCCTCCTCGAACGCTTCGGAGCCCCACGGCCTCCAGTCGACCGGGTTGTCCGCGTGCTGGAGCAGGTACGGACTCGTCGAGTCCGCGAGCCGGTTCACCATGCCCTCACCTTCCCATTTCGATCATCCCGCCGCACTGGTGAGGGTGTTCCTGAGAACGCGCGACGGGGCCACCCGGTGTTCCGGATGGCCCCGTCGCGCGCAGGTCCTACTCGGTCTTCGCCTTGGAGCCCGTCGGCTCCTCGGCGGCCTCCGGTTCCCCGGTCTCCTCGGCTTCCTTCGCGGCGGCGGCCTCGGCCCGCTTGACGCGAGCCGGCGTGGCCGCGCTGGCCTTGTCCTCGTCGAAGACGACCGGCAGCTTCTTCAGGTGCTTGGTCATGGAGCGGACCAGCAGCACCACCGAGATGGCGAACACGATCAGCAGCACCAGCCCCAGCGGGGAGGACTTGCCGAAGTCCTCGCCCTGCCCGCCCGGGTCCTGCGGCGGTCCGGGCGTCTGGGCCAGCACCAGTGCGACGGTCTCCTGGGCACTCATGCGCACACCTTCTCCTGCACGCCGGTGAACAGGTCGTCCTCCGGCAACGTCGTGTCGACCAGCGAACGCACCAGCTCGTAGTCCTCGGTCGGCCACAGCTCGCGCTGGACCTCGCACGAGACCGCGAACCAGCGGCTCGTCGGATCGATCTGGGTCGCGTGGGCGCGCAAAGCGTCGTCCCGCTTCTCGAAGTATTCCCCGCACGGCACGCGCGTGGTGACCCGGTCGTCCGGATCGGGGCGGTTCTGCGCGTCCCAGCGCTCGAGCCAGTCGGTGTAGGGCGATTCCTTGCCCTCGCCGAGCAGCGACTCGTGGAACAGCTGCATGCGCTTGCGGGCGAATCCGTGCGAGTAGTAGAGCTTCAGCGGCTGCCAGGGCTCGCCGTCGCCCTTGAAGAGGTCGGGGTCACCGGCGGCGTCGAAGGCCGCGACGGAGATCTCGTGGCAGCGGATGTGGTCCGGGTGCGGATAGCCGCCGTTCTCGTCGTAGGTGATCACGACGTGCGGCCGGAACTCCCGCACGACCTTGACCAGCTCGCGGGTGGACTCCTCGATCGGGACCGTGGCGAACACGCCCTCCGGCAGCGCCGGCAGCGGGTCGCCCTCCGGCAGCCCGGAGTCGACGTAGCCGAGCCAGCGGTGCTCGACGCCGAGGATCCCGGCCGCGTTCGCCATCTCCTCGCGGCGCACCTCGGTCAGGTTCTCGACGACCTCCGGCCGGTCCATCGCCGGGTTGAGGATGCTGCCCGCTTCACCTCCCGTGCAGGTGACCACCATCACATCGTGGCCCTCGGCCACGTAACGCGCGGTGGTCGCGGCCCCCTTGCTGGACTCGTCGTCCGGGTGCGCGTGCACCGTCATCAGTCGCAGCTTGTCCGCCATCGCCCGCTTGTTCCTCCCGCTAGTAGCAGCATCCGCCCTGTGCGAGGCCCCCAGTCCTCGACGGCCCCGCCGTCGGCCCGCTGGGCGCTCCAGGGATACTCAACGTGGATGTCGTCCTCCATTGTTCCCGGTGGAACCGACTTCCCGGCCCTCGCCCCTTGTGGTTCCGGCCGCAGATCCACCGCCCGCGCCGAAAGGCCGCCGTGACGCAGCAGCAGATCCCGCCGGACCGGTACGGCTCGCGCGCTCGCAGCGCGCACACCCGTCCCGTCCTCCGCTGGGTGCTGCTCGTGGTCGTGGCCCTGGCCCTCACGGGCGTCGCGCTCATCGGTTACCGCAACCTCGGTTCCACGCCCATCGAGGGCAAGCAGGTGGCCTTCGAGGTGATCGACGACCACTCCGTCCGGGTCACCCTCGAGGTCCAGCGGGACGACCCGCAGCGGCCCGCGGACTGCGTGGTGCGAGGTCGATCCGAGGCCGGCGAGGAGGTCGGCAGGCGCGAGGTCCTGGTTCACCCGGCGAACGGCGTGAGTCGGCAGGACACTGTGCTTCGTACATCCGCCCGAGCGACCATCGGGGAGGTGTACGGCTGCACTTACAACGTTCCTGAATATTTGTCCACTCACACGCGGCCAACCGGGTGAAGCGCCCCGCTGCACGTCGGGCGGGAGGAGAATCCGGCCCCTTTGCGTGCTGATTCGTGCTATCGTCGAGCGCAGCACGGCCCCCGCTGAGGGCCGTGTTTTTCCGTTACTTGGCATTGGCCGAGAAAAGGGCGGAATTGCAATTTGACCCGCGGGTAGTGCGGGTCGAGAAGTCGACGAGGAGTGGTGACCGTGAGCGAGACCCAGGTGACCTGGCTGACCCAGGATGCTTACGACCGGCTCAAGGGTGAGCTGGACGAGCTCGTGGCCAACCGCCCGGTGATCGCCGCGAAGATCAACGAAGCCCGCGAGGAAGGCGACCTGCGCGAGAACGGCGGGTATCACGCCGCCCGCGAGGAGCAGGGCCAGGTCGAGTCCCGCATCCGCCAGTTGCAGGAACTGCTGCGCACCGCCCAGGTCGGCGACGTGCCCACCGAGTCCGGCGTGGCCAAGCCCGGTTCCGTGCTGACCGTCCGCTACGACGGCGAAGACGAGACCGAGCAGTTCCTGCTCGCCAACCGTGAAGAGGGCGCCCACGGCGACCTCGAGGTCTACTCCCCCAGCTCGCCGCTGGGCAAAGCTCTGCTGGACGCCGAGGAGGGCGAGAGCCGCGAGTACGAACTCCCGAACGGCGGCAACATGAAGGTCACGCTCGTCAAGGCCGAGCCCTTCGACGGCTGATCTTTCATCGCGCACTTCTTTGACGCGCAGCGGCTTCGAGTCGCTGCGCGTCCCTTTGTTGATCTGGCTTCACAGGGCATATATGCGGTGAAACCTTGATGCGGTTTCACCGCAATTAAGAATCGATACCGGGCTAATCCGCTCGGTCCGCGGGCGTTCCGGATTCCGGGACGCCCGCTCGCTTTTCCCCGGAAAGTCGGCGCAGCAGCGGACGCACTCTCGGCGGGACCGGAGTGGACAGCGCGATCGACGTCGAGGTGCGCCGCACGCCGGGAACTCCGACCACCTCGTCGATCACGCGCTGCAGGTCGTCGTTGGACCGGGCGACCATGCGCACGAACAGGTCGCCCTGGCCGGTGGTCGCGTGCACCTCGCACACCTCGTCGATCGCGGCCAGCGTGTCGGCGACGACTCCGCGGTGGCCCTGCGCGATCTCCAGCACCGCGAACGCGGTGAGCCCGTACCCCATCGCGGCCAGGTCCAGCTCCGGCGGGAACCCCTGCAGGACACCGCGCTGGACGAGCCGGTCCAGCCTGGCCTGCACGGTGCCGCGGGCGACGCCGAGCCGGCGGGAGCACTCCAGCACGCCCAGCCGAGGCTCGTCGGAGAGCAGGAGCAGCAGCCGGGCGTCCAGCTCGTCGGGACCGTTGGTCGCAGTCACGGGGGAACTCCTTGCTCAGCGGCGGGCGAGGATCGTGTAACCGGCGTCTTCGAGCTGGGTCACGACGTACTCGCGGTGCTCCTGACCCCTGGTCTCCAGCGAGACCTCGACGTCGACCTCCCCGAGGGCGAGCGCGCCGGAGATCCGGGAGTGCTCGATGTCGATGACGTTGGCGTTGAGCTCACCGAGCTTGGCCAGCATCGCGGCGAGCGAGCCGGGCCGGTCGGGCAACCGGACCCGCAGCGACAGGTACCGGCCGGCCGAGGTCATGCCGTGCTGGATCAGCTGGAGCATCAGCAGCGGGTCGATGTTGCCGCCCGACACCACCGCGGCGGTCGGCGAGACGACCTGCTCGGGGTGTTCCAGCAGTGCGGCCACGGCAGCGACCCCGGCCGGCTCGACGACGAGCTTCGCCCGCTCCAGGCACAGCAGCAGGGCCCGCGACAACGACTCCTCGCTGACCGTGAGGACCCCGTCCGCCAGGTCCGAGACGTGCGCGAAGGTCACCGCTCCCGGTTCCCCGACGGCGATCCCGTCGGCCATCGTCTGGGTGTCGCTGATCGGAACGGGCTTCCCGGCGGCCAGCGACACCGGCCACGCGGCGGCGCGCTCCGCCTGGACGGCCAGCACCTTCACGTCGGGGCGCGTGGCCTTCACCGCGGCCGCCACGCCCGCGACCAGCCCTCCCCCGCCGGTCGGCACGAGGATGGTGCGCACCTCGGGCAGCTGCTCCAGGATCTCGAGCCCGACAGTCCCTTGACCGGCGACGATGTCCGGGTGGTCGAAGGGGTGGATGAACTCCGCACGGGTACGTTCAGCGTGCTCCCTGGCCGCGGCGAGGGTTTCGGCGAGCACCGCGCCGTGCAGCGTCACCTGGGCTCCGTAGGCCTTGGTCGCGGCGAGCTTCGGCAGCGGGACCTGTTCGGGCATGTAGACGGTGGCGGGGATGCCCAGCAGCTGCGCCGCGAGGGCGACGCCCTGCGCGTGGTTGCCCGCGCTGGCGGCCACCACACCGGCGGCGCGGCGCTCGGCGGAGAGCCCGAGCAACCGCACGTAGGCCCCGCGCAGCTTGAAGGAGCCGGTGCGCTGGAGGTTCTCGCACTTGAGGTGAACTTCGCCGCCGGTGTGCTCACCGAGCATCCGGGAGTGCTCCATCGGTGTCCGCCGGGCCACCTTGGCGAGCAGGGCGTCCGCTTCGCGAATTCGTTCCAGGTCGACGAGCTGCATGCGGCAATCGTGCCACCGCTGATCTACCGGTACTAGCGCGCCAGGTTCGGTACGCTCAGTGGACGGACCGGTCACCGAGCGCGAAGCGCTGGTCGAGGCACTGCTGGGAGGGAATCATGGCGCAGCCGAGCAGCGGTGTGCTGCCGCTCCTGGCAGGCATGGTCACGGCGGCGGCGCTCTCCGGTGCGGCGGTCCTGGTGGTGCTCGGCTCCGGCTGTGACGACCCGGGCACCTACCACGAGCACGACGGCGTCGTGGAGCTCATCGGCGGCTGCCTGCAGCCCAGCGACCTCCCGGTCACCCCGCGCGAGCCCGTCGAGTCCCCCGCTCCGGACGGCGCGGACCCGTTCCTGGCCAGGTGAGGTGGGCGGCCGCGCCGGGTCGCCAGCTCCCAGTTTTAGTCCAAACCGAGCCATGATCATGTCCGAAATGTCGGCTCAGTTTGGACTAAAACTGGGAACGGCCCAGGTCGTGCCCTTGCGCGACCGCCTTCTTGCCCGTGCTCAGCCGAGAGCGGCCAGGAGGTCCTCGACGAGGTCGTCGGCCTCTTCGATCCCGACCGACAGGCGGACCAGGTCCGAGGGGACCTGCAGCATCGAACCCGCGGTGCTGGCGTGCGTCATCTTGCCCGGGTGCTCGATGAGCGACTCGACGCCGCCCAGGGACTCGGCGAGGGTGAACAGCCGCGTGCGGGCGCAGACGTCCAGCGCGGCCTGCTCGCCGTCGGCGTGGAGGAACGAGATCATCCCGCCGAAGTGCTTCATCTGCTTGGCGGCGACCTCGTGCCCCGGGTGGTCCGGCAGACCCGGGTAGAGGACCTTCGCGACCTTGGGGTGCCCGCTGAGCGCCGCGACGATCCGCTCGGCGTTCGCGCTGTGGCGCTCCATGCGCACCGCGAGGGTCTTAAGCCCGCGCATCGTCAGGAACGCGTCGAACGGGCCGGGCACCGCGCCCGCGCCGTTCTGCAGGAACGCCAGGCTGCTCGGCGAGCGCGTCGTCGGAGGTGACCACGGCGCCGCCGACCACGTCGGAGTGCCCGCCGAGGTACTTGGTGGTCGAGTGGACCACCGCGGTCGCGCCGAGCTCCAGCGGCTGCTGCAGGAACGGCGAGGCGAAGGTGTTGTCGACGACGAACTTCACGCCCGCGTCGGCGGAGACCTGCGCCAGCGAGGCGATGTCACCGATGTTGAGCAGCGGGTTGGTGGGCGTCTCCACCCAGACCAGCTTGGTGTTGTCCTGGATCGCCGCGCGCACCGCGTCGACATCGGACACCGGGGCGGGCGTGTAGGTGATGCCCCAGCCGGTGAGCACCTTGTCGATCAGCCGGAAGGTGCCGCCGTAGGCGTCATCCGGGATCACCAGGTGATCGCCCGGGCGCAGCTCGGAGCGCAGCACGGCGTCGGTGGCCGCCATGCCGGAGGCGTAGGCACGCGCGTGCCTGCCGTTCTCCAGCTCGGCCAGGCAGCGCTCCAGCGCGGTCCGGGTCGGGTTGCCGGTCCGGGAGTACTCGTATCCGGAGCGCATCCCGCCGACGCCGTCCTGCGCGTAGGTCGAGGTGGCGTGGATGGGCACGATCACCGAACCGGTCGTCGGGTCTGCCTCCTGTCCCGCGTGAATCGCGCGGGTGGCGAAGCCGTCACTCATGTGGAGCAGCGTATTACTCCTGGGGCGATCCGGTGATCCGGGCCCGAAAAGCGAAGTGCTCCCGACCTGGTCAGGCCGGGAGCACTTCGGGTGCTTCGCGTCAGCTCACCACTGCGGCGGCTGCGGCGGCTGACCCGGCTGCTGCGGGTAGCCGCCCTGCTGCGGGAAGCCACCGGACTGCGGGTAGCCCTGCGGGGGCTGCTGCTGGCCGAAGCCCTGCTGCGGCGGCTGACCGTAGCCCTGCGGGGGCTGCTGGCCGAACTGCTGCGGCGGGGCGGGCTGGCCGAACTGCTGCGGCGGCTGCTGCTGGCCGAAGCCGCCCTGCGGCGGGCCGTACCCACCAGCGGCCTGCGGAGCGGGGGCGCCGGCGAGAGCGTTCATCGCGGCGGTGGTCGACGGCAACCACCACAGCACCAGGATCGCCGCACCGACCAGCAGGCCGAGGATTCCGGCGAGCGGGCTGATGGCGATGTTGATCAGGCCACCGAGGACCCCCAAGCCCGCGAAGACGGTGACGAGAATCCGTCCCCACTGCTTGCCCTGCCCACCCGAGTAAGCGGCGAAGATCCACCCACCGCAGAACAGGAGCGAGACCAAGATCGTGGCGATCCCGACGCCCGGGAAGTAGGACATGGTCATGATGCCGCTGATGATCGAGCCGATGAGCCCCAGAGCCGCGAGACCGATCGTCACCCACTGCGCGATCGGCAGGGTCGACACACCGCCCTGCCCCGGTCCGGACTGGCCCTGACCCGGGAAGCCGGCCTGCGGGGGCGGGAAGCCGCCCTGGGCCTGCGGAGCCGGGAAGCCTCCGCCGGGAGTGCCCTGCTGCTGCGGCTGCGACGGGAAGCCGCCGGGCTGGCTCTGCGTGCCCGGCTGCTGGTACATCGGCTGCGGGGGCTGCATGGACGGCGGCACCATCGCCGTCGCGTCCGCGCCGCCCTGCTGCTGGCCGCCCTGGCCCGGCTGCTGGTACATCGGCTGCGGAGGCTGCATCGACGGCGGCACCACCTGGGTGGAGTCGCCGCCCTGCTGCGGCTGGCCCGTGGGCCGGACGACCTGCGTCGCCTCGGACTGCGGCTGCTGCTGCCCCTGCGACTGGACAGGACGCACGACCTGGGTCGAGTCACCGCCAGCCTGGTTCTCGTCCTGGGGGTCCATCCGGTTCGAAATCGGGTCCGAACCCTGCTGACCGCCGTCCGGCGGCTGCGGAGAGCTCATCGGGTACTACTCCCTTGCGGCGTCCAAAGTCCTGGGCATACTTCGGCACCACGCTATCTGATCAGGTCTGAGCGCAGTGCCGTTTCCACATCAACTCGTCATCGACCGGCGATGAATCCGAGCACATCCTGGCGGGTCACGACTCCGGCCGGCTTGCCGTCGATGAGCACCATCGCGCCGTCCGCGCCGGTCAGCGCCGACATCGCCGAGCTGATCTCCTCACCTGCACCGATGGTCGGCAGCGGCGGGGACATGTGCTGCTCGACGGTGTCGGCGAGGTGCGCCCGGCCCGCGAACAGCGCGTCCAGCAGGTCGCGCTCGTTGACCGCGCCCGCGATCTCCGCCGCCATGATCGGCGGCTCCGCGCGCACGACCGGCATCTGGGAGACGCCGAACTCGCGCAGGATCGCCACGGCTTCCGCCACGGTCTCGCTGGGGTGCGTGTGCACCAGCTCGGGGATCGTGCCGTCCTTGCGGCGCAGCACGTCGCCGACCCGGCCACCGCCGACGTCCGGCGAGAGGAAGCCGTAGGAGGCCATCCAGGAGTCGTTGAAGATCTTGCCGAGGTAGCCGCGGCCGCCGTCGGGCAGCAGCACCACGATCACGTCGTCCGGGCTCGCCTTCTCGGCGATCTTGAGCGCCGCGGCGACGGCCATGCCGCAGGAACCGCCGACCAGCAGCGCCTCCTCGTTGGCGAGGCGCCGGGTCATCTCGAAGGACTCGGCGTCGGTGACCGGCACGATCTCGTCGCAGACGCCCTGGTCGTAGGTGGTCGGCCAGAAGTCCTCGCCGACGCCCTCCACCAGGTAGGGACGGCCGTGACCGCCGGAGTAGACGGATCCCTCCGGGTCCGCCCCGACGATCTTGACCTTGCCGCCGGAAACCTTCTTCAGGTACTCGCCGGTGCCGGAGATCGTGCCGCCGGTGCCGATGCCTGCGACGAAGTGCGTCACCTTGCCCTCGGTCTGCTCCCAGATCTCCGGGCCCGTGGAGT
>NZ_VIWX01000004.1 GCF_007829955.1 Saccharopolyspora dendranthemae | reverse complement strand
TTCGGCCGTCAGCCGGATCGACTGGCTGGGGTCCTGCATCCAGGAGACGAAGTTGGAGACACCGGTCTGGGTCACCAGCTGCACGCTCGCCCGCTGGTCCGCCGGGAGCCGCTGGAACCAGGGGAGTCGTTGCTCCATCGCGGTGATGCTGGCGCCCGCGAGTCCTCCGGACGCGCGCTCCAGCCGCCGCAGCGTCGCCGCGCACACCTGATCTTGTGTACCGGTGTCCCGCTCACCAGCGTCTTCGGTACTCATGCCGACAGAATCGCATGTCTGAGATCGGCGCGGACGCGGGGAGCGCGAGGACGAGGTGACTCTCACCCGCCGGGAATTCGTATTCACAGAGTCATCAACGGTCTCGAATAATTCACTCGCACGAATTACAACAGTCGTCCGAACGTGGAGCCTGTCGGAGTTGCCGCGCAGTTGATGATCGAGAACGATTCGCCGGACGCGAATTTGTCGTACATTTTTCTGGTTTTACTGAGGAGCGAGAAATATGGGAGCCCTCCAACAAGGATTGTCCGCGGCCTGGTCCGCCGTGGCCACCTTCGTGCCGAAGCTCGTCGTGTTCCTGATCATCCTGCTGGTCGGCTGGCTCATCGCCAAGGCCGTTTCCAAGGCTGTTCAGATGGCGTTCAACAAAATGGGTTTCAACAAGCTCCTTGCGAAGTCCGGGCTCAACGACATGACGTCCGGGTCGGGAATCGACGTCGGCGGAATCCTCGTCAAGCTCATCCACTACTTCATCCTGCTGATCTTCTTGCAGCTGGCGCTGAGCGCATTCGGCCCCAACGCGGTGAAGGACCTCATCGACCAGGTCGTGATGTTCCTGCCGCGCATCGTCGTGGCCGTCGTGCTGGTCCTGGTCGCCGGTGCGATCGGGCGCGCGGTCGGTGACCTGATCACCAGCTCGCTGGGCAACCGCTCCGTCGGTCCGGTGCTGGGCAAGATCGCCTTCGGCTTCATCCTGGCGCTGGGCATCATCTCGGCGCTGAACCAGATCGGCATCGCGGTCACCGTCACCACTCCGGTGCTGGTGGCGGTGCTGGCGGCGGCCGCGGGCGTGGTCATCGTCGGTGTCGGCGGCGGGCTCATCCAGCCGATGCAGCAGCGCTGGCACCGCTGGCTCGACAGCGCGGAGTCGCAGTTCGGCGGCAAGGCCGACGGCGGCGCGCAGCAGGCGGGCACCCCGGAGTCCGGTTCGGGACAGGCCGCTCCGGGCGCTCAGGGGCACAGCGGAACCCTGTGAAGCGACGCTGAGGAATCGGGGCTCACCCATCGGTGGGTCCCGATTTTTCACGCTCTTGGCCGTTCCGGGCGGGCGCCCGGAACGGACACCATGGTCATCGGGATCTCATTGGGGGTGATCACCGGTGGCACTACCGCTCGTGTGGCTCGCCGACGTGCTCCGCGCGGCCGGCCTGACCGTCGTGGAGACGCCCGGCTGGCAGGAGCGCAGCGCCTCTGGCGTGCAGCCCGCCGCTCCGGTCGGCGTTCTGCAGCACCACACGGCCACTGCCGCTTCTTACGAGAACCCGGCTCCCAGCGTGCAGCTGTGCATCGACGGGCGGAGCGACCTCAAGGGTCCGCTGTGCCACGCGGTGATCGGCTACGACGGCGCGGTCCACGTGATCGCCGCCGGCCGCGCCAACCACGCGGGCGAGGCGAAGGCGTCCGGCCCGAACCCCGCCGGTGACGGCAACACCCTCTACGTCGGCTTCGAATGGGACTACCAGGGCGTCGAGCAGGGGCCGAGTCCCGAGCAGCACGCCGCCGCGCTCTCCGCGACGGTCGCCGTGCTCCGGCACCTCGGTCGGCCGTTCGAGGCGGCGCGCGGGCACAAGGAGACCAGCGTCACCGGCAAGATCGACCCGGGCCACGTCGACATGGATCGCTTCCGCGCCGACCTCGTGACCAAGGACCAGGAGGACGAGATGACCCCGGAACAGGACGCGATGCTGCGGCGCCTGGAACACGAGCTGCTCGGCCCGCGCGGCCCCCAGGGAGAGATCCAGGGCTGGCAGACCGCGGCTGGTCCGCGCACGATCGTCGCGATGCTCGTCGACCTGGTCAACAAGACGGCCGCCGGTGACCAGCCGGCCGCTCAGCAGCAGGGGCCGGAGCAGATCAAGGCCGCTTTCGAAGCCCTGCCCGCCGATCAGGCCGCACCGCTGCTCGCCGAACTGGTGCGCATCCAGCAGCAGCGCCAACCAGCCCCAGGGGCCTGAGCCTTCGCGGGGCGGGCTGCGGATCTAAGACTTGTTGAGGAGTGCGGCGGAGCCGTTGTTTCAGGTGTGGGACTCAGCCGGCACCGCCGCGGGTTCTGAGCGCCTTCGTGGCGAGTACGCCGGGATGCCGATGTCCACCCCTGGGTAAGCGGAAGACATCAGGAGCGGCGCACGGAGTCCACGAAGGCGCTGCGCTTTCCCCTTCGGGGGTTTCCGCTACCCGCACCGCCACGCAAAGCAATTCACAAACAGCTCCTAGACCGCGCGGCGCCTCTGGGCGCGCTGGTCTCGGCGGTTGAGCAGGCGCTTCACCAGCGCGGGCTGCTGGGCTAAGGCCTCGGGCTCCTCCAGCAGCCGGTTGAGGCGCTGGTAGTAGCGGTTCGGTGAGAACCCGAAGCGCTCCTGGATGACCCGTTCCTTGTTGCCCTGGTACTGCCAGTGCTCGAGTTCGAAGGCGAGGATGGCGCGGTCGGTGTCGTTCATCCGGCGTTACCCCCTCGTTCAGCTGCGGACGATCAAGTCTAGGCGATCGGGGTACGGGTGTTCGATCGGCCATCGGTGGGTGTCGCCACGGTGTGATCCGACCCACGTACGCCTCGCGGAACAGATCGACCAGCGCAGGATGTTGCTCAGTGCAGTACGAACTCGTGCGCTCCGGGGTCGGTGAAACTCCGAACCGGCGGTGAAAGTCCGCGAACCGGCACCACGTTGGTGCCGGCCGATCCGGTGGAATTCCGGAACCGACGGTCAAAGTCCGGATGAGAGGCGCGCACGGGCCATCGCGGTGCGCGACCCTCGGCAGCTCCTGCCGCGCCTCGCCCGCTCCGCGGTCGCCCGCGCACACCCCGGCGCACCCGGTGGGAGGAGCGGGCGTGCAAGTGGTGGCCGAATGGCTGCTCGGCAACGGGATCACCGTGCTGGGCCAGAAGATCTCCTGGGCGGAACTCGTCGGCCAGCTCTGCGCGCTCGCGGTCGTGTTCCTCGCGCAACGGCGCTGGGTGGCGACCTGGCCGGTGCAGGTGTCGGCGACCGTGCTCCTGTTCGCCGTCTACGCCTCCGCCCACCTCGGCGGTCTGGCGGTCCGGCAGGTGGTGATCCTGCTGATCTCCGTCTACGGCTGGTGGGCCTGGACCCGCCGCAGCGACCCGGTCTACGGCGTGGCGATCCGGAAGGCCAGCGGCGTCGAGCGGCTGGTGCTGATCGCGGTCCTGGCCGCGGGCACCTCGGCGTTCGCGCTGCTGCTGACGGCGCTGGACGCCTCCTGGGCGCCCTGGCCGGACGCCTGGATCTTCATCGGCACCGGCGTCGCGTTCTGGGCGCAGGGCAGGGGACTGGTCGAGTTCTGGCTGGTCTGGCTCGCGGTGGACGCCGTCGGCGTGCCGCTGCAGATCGCTTCCGGGCTCTACTTCAGCGCGGCCATCTACCTCGTGTTCGCGGGGTTGGTGGTCCACGGCTGGTGGACCTGGACCCGCACGGCCCGAGCCCAGCGCGACCGGACCGGAGCCGTCACCGCAACCGAGTGAGCACGGCTGCGGTGACGCCCTTGGTCCCGCAGCCCGGCGTGCCGTCGGGGTTGAGCTCGACGGCACGGTCGGCGTAGGCGGATTCGACCGCCCTGGTGATCCGCGCGGCGGTGTCGGCGGCACCCACGTGGTCGAGCAGCATCGCCGCGGTGAGCAGCTGCGACGTCGGGTTCGCCTTGTCCTGCCCGGCGATCGACGGTGCGCTGCCGTGCACGGGTTCGAAGTAGGCGGTGGTCTCGCCGATGTTGCCCGACGGGCACATCCCGAGCCCGCCGACCGTGGCCGCGCCCAGATCGCTGAGCATGTCGCCGACGAAGTTCTCGGTGACCAGGACGTCGAAGTGGCCTGGAACGGCGACCAGGTCGTGCGCCGCCGCGTCGGTGTAGCGGTGATCGGCCTCGACGTCCGGGTAGTCGGCGGCGATCTCGTCGAAGATGTCGCGGAAGAACGCGAAGCTGCGCAGCACGTTGCTCTTGTCCACGCAGGTCACCCGCTGAACTCCGTCGACGGGTGCGCCGTTGCGGGTTCGCGCGGTCTCGAAGGCGAACCGCACGATCCGCTCGACGCCCACCCGCGTCATGAGCAGCTGGTCGCTGGCCGCCCGTTCGTTGCGCACCCCGCTGCCGCGCGAGAGGTACAAGCCCTCGGTGTTCTCCCGCACGACGACGTAGTCGATGGGGTCTGCGGCGTCTCGGACGCCGGGCAGCAGCCGCACCGGGCGCACGTTGGCGTAGGTGTCGAGGCCGTTGCGCAGCACACCGCCGAGGACCCCGGCCTCGGTCCCGTCGGCCTTGCGCACCTCGGGCAGCCCGACCGGGCCCTTGAGCACCGCGTCGTACTCGCCCCGGAAGCGCTCCACAGCCCCGGCCGCCAGCGGTTCACCGGTCTCCAGGTAGGTCCCGGCGCCGCCTGCCTCGGCCCCGAACTCGACGGCCAGCCCGTCGAGTTCGGCCGCAGCCCCGAGAACCTCCCGGGCACTGGCCATCAGCTCCGGTCCGATCCCGTCCCCATCGATGCACGCGATTCGCACCAGCCCACTCCATCACACCCGGCCCGCACGAAACCCACCCTGAAACCGGGTTCACACCCGTGCAGCACGACGAACCGCACCTCGCCGGCGAAGGCCCCGGTGGCTCCGCGATGGGAACGCGGGGCCACCGGGGCCCTCGGATCGGTGTCGGCGGAGGGTCAGGCGTCTCCGGGATCGGAGGTCTGCGGGCCGGCGGCCTGGACGTCGTCGATGCGGTACTTGCGGGCCGCTTCGACGACGGTGGCCTGGTCGACCTGCCCGGCCCGGGCCAGGGCGGCCAGCGTCGCGACCACGGTGGACTCGGCGTCGACGAGGAACACCCGCCGCGCGGCCGGGCGCGTGTCGGAGAAGCCGAAGCCGTCAGCGCCGAGGCTGACCATCTCGCCGGGGACCCACGGCCGGATCAGGTCGGGAACCGCCCGCATCCAGTCGCTGACGGCCACCACCGGTCCCTCGGCCTGCGACAGCGCGCTGGTCAGGTACGGCACCTGCGGTTCGGCGCCCGGGTTGAGCAGGTTGTGCCGGTCGACCTGCTCGGCCTCCCGGCGCAGCAGCGCCCACGACGTCGCGGACCACACGTCGGCCCGCACTCCCCAGTCCTCCGACAGCAGGCGAGCTGCCTTGATGACCTCCGGCAGCAGCACGCCCGAGCCCATCAGCTGGGCCCGCGGCCCGGAACCGGAAGGCGCCTGCTGATACCGGTAGAGCCCGCGCAGCAACCCGTCCACGTCCAGGTCGGACGGTTCCGCCGGCTGCTGGTAGGGCTCGTTGTAGATGGTCAGGTAGTAGTAGACGTTCTCGGCGTCCTCGCCGAACATCCGCCGCAGACCGTCCTTGACGATGTGCGCGACCTCGAACGCCCACGCCGGGTCGTAGGCCACCACCGCGGGGTTCGTCGCGGCGATGAGCTGCGAGTGCCCGTCGGCGTGCTGCAGGCCCTCACCGGTCAGCGTCGTGCGCCCGGCGGTGGCGCCGAGCACGAACCCGCGCGCCATCTGGTCGGCGGCGGCCCAGAACCCGTCGCCGGTCCGCTGGAAGCCGAACATCGAGTAGAAGATGTAGACCGGGATCATCGGCTCGCCGTGCGTGGCGTAGCTCGTCCCCGCGGCCGTGAAGGACGCGGTGGAGCCCGCCTCGTTGATGCCCTCGTGCATGATCTGCCCGGTCTCGCTCTCCCGGTAGGCCAGCATCAGCTGGTAGTCCACCGGCGTGTAGAGCTGGCCGTTCGGGTTGTAGATCTTCTGCGACGGGAACATCGAGTCCATGCCGAAGGTCCGCGCCTCGTCCGGGATGATCGGCACGATCCGGCCGCCGATCTCGCTGTCCTTGGCCAGGTCCTTGAGCAGCCGGACGAACGCCATCGTGGTGGCGACCTCCTGCTTGCCGGAGCCCTTGCGGATCACCTCGTAGACCTTGTCCCCGGGCAGCACCAGCGGCTTGGCCTTGGTCCGGCGCTCCGGCAGGTATCCGCCCAGCTGACGGCGGCGGTCCTGGAGGTACTGGATCTCCGGGGAGTCCTGGCCGGGGTGGTAGTAGGGCGGTTCGTAGGGGTCGAGCTGGTCGTCGCTGATCGGGATGCGGAGGCTGTCGCGGAACGCCTTGAGGTCGTCCAGCGTCAGCTTCTTCATCTGGTGCGTGGCGTTGCGGCCCTCGAAGTGCGGTCCGAGGCTGTAGCCCTTGATCGTCTTGGCCAGGATGACCGTCGGCTGCCCGTGGTGCTCGGTCGCGGCCTTGTACGCCGCGTAGACCTTGCGGTAGTCGTGGCCGCCGCGCCGCAGGCCCCAGATCTCGTCGTCGGTGAGGTGCTTGACCATCTCTTTGGTGCGCGGGTCGCGCCCGAAGAAGTGCTCGCGGACGAAGGCGCCGTCGTTGGCCTTGTAGGTCTGGTAGTCGCCGTCCGGGGTGGTGTTCATCAGGTTGACCAGCGCCCCGTCGCGGTCGGCGTGCAGCAGCGAGTCCCACTCGCGGCCCCACACGGCCTTGATGACGTTCCAGCCTGCGCCGCGGAAGAACGCCTCCAGCTCCTGGATGATCTTGCCGTTGCCGCGCACCGGGCCGTCGAGCTGCTGCAGGTTGCAGTTGACCACGAAGGTCAGGTTGTCCAGGCCTTCGTTGGCGGCGACGTGCAGCAGTCCGCGCGACTCCGGTTCGTTCATCTCGCCGTCGCCGAGGAACGCCCACACCCGCTGCTGCGAGGTGTCGGAGATGCCGCGGTCGTGCAGGTAGCGGTTGAACCGGGCCTGGAAGATCGCGTTCATCGGGCCGAGGCCCATCGACACGGTCGGGAACTCCCAGAAGTCCGGCATCAACCGGGGGTGCGGGTAGGACGGCAGGCCACCGCCCGCGCCGGCGTGCGAGTGCTCCTGGCGGAAGCCGTCGAGCTGGTGTTCGGAGAGGCGGCCTTCCAGGAACGCGCGGGCGTAGATGCCGGGGGAGGCGTGGCCCTGGATGTAGAGGTGGTCGCCGCCGCCGGGGTGATCCTTGCCGCGGAAGAACCAGTTGAACCCGACCTCGTAGAGGCTGGCCGAGGACGCGAACGACGAGATGTGCCCGCCGACGCCGATGCCGGGCCGCTGCGCGCGGTGCACCATCACCGCGGCGTTCCAGCGCATCAGCGCCCGGTAGCGGCGCTCGGTCTCCTCATCGCCGGGGAACCACGGTTCCTGCTCGGTGGGGATGGTGTTGACGTAGTCCGTGCTGGTCAGCGAGGGGACGCCGACGCCGGTCTCCCGGGCGCGCTGCAGCAGCCGCAGCATCAGGTAGCGAGCGCGCTGCTGACCGTTGGCCGACAGCGCCGAATCGAAGGACTGCAGCCACTCGTCGGTCTCCTGGGGATCGATGTCGGGCAGGTGGGAGGCCAGCCCCTCCCGGATGACCCGGACCCGCTGGGTGGGGGCGGTGTCGTTGGTGGCGTCGTTGTTGTGCGCGGACAAGGGAACTCCTCGACTACGTCGGGATTCGTGGCAGGGTTCGAGGCCGGGCGTGATGTCCGACACCTCCCATGTTCCCCCATGTCCGTGCCTGATGGGCGCACCCCGAGACCTACGACGACGCACCGCAGGCTGTTGGTGCGGGCGAAGCCCGTCTAGAGTCGGACCTCAACGCGTTGCTACGGCGTGTCGTACGCCCAGCAGTTGCGCCGGTAGCGGTCAGCAGTGTTCGCTATCGGCCAGGTTTGAAAGTCGTGCGGGGCCAGAGGCCACCGCACCTGTGCATTGGAGGAGTGACAAACCGTGGTCGCCGCGGGAGACGCCGGTAAAGGCGAAGCCGACGTCGCCGAGAGGCTCGACATCGAGCCGGAGATGGTTGTCCAGGAGATCGGCTGGGACGAGGACGTTGATGATGACGTCCGTGCCTCGATCGAGGAGCGTTGCGGGAGCGATCTGCTCGACGAAGATGCCGACGAAGTGGTCGATGTCGTGCTGCTCTGGTGGCGCGAAGAAGATGGCGACCTCACGGACACGCTTCTCGATGTGATGACGCCCCTGTCCGACGATGGGGTCATCTGGGTGATGACCCCCAAGACCGGCCGCGACGGATACGTCGAACCGGCCGATATCGCCGAGGCCGCCTCTACGGCGAACCTGGCGCAGACCGCGAACGCCAGCGTCAGCGATGGCTGGATGGGAACCCGGTTGGCATACCGCCGGGCCAAGGCTCGTCGCTGAGCGGTTCGTGTTTCGAAACGTGGGCATCGATGTCGCCATCGGTGCCCACGTTCGTCGTGCCGTGTAGGTTCGGCCGGGACAAGGTCATGTCGAACAGGAGGGTGCGCTCATGACTGTCGAGGTCGGTGCACAGGCGCCGGACTTCACGTTGCCCGACTACAACAAGGAAAAGGTCTCGCTGGCCGATTTCCGGGGCAAGAAGAACGTCCTGCTGGTGTTCTACCCGTTCGCTTTCAGCGGTGTCTGCCAGGGCGAGCTCTGCCAGGTCCGCGATGATCTGAGCGACTTCGAGAACGACCAGGTCCAGGTCATCGGTGTTTCGGTGGACACGCCGTTCTCGCTGAAGGCGTGGGCCGAGCAGCAGGGCTACACCTTCCCGCTGCTGTCGGACTTCTGGCCGCACGGCGAGATCGCCAAGGCCTACGGCGTCTTCAACGACGCCGCCGGAATGGCCAACCGCGGCACGTTCCTCATCGACACCGAGGGCAAGGTCCGCTTCGCCGAGGTCAACCAGCCCGGCGAGGCCCGCGACCAGAACGTCTGGAAGAAGGCGCTGGCGGAACTGACCGCCTGACCTGCTCACGGACGGCCGACCGGTCACCGAGCCGGCCGCGACACACCGGTACTGTTACCGACGTGTTCGACCGGCTCCACCGTTCGGCCACCAGGGCGCATAGCTCAGCGGAAGAGCACCTGCCTTACAAGCAGGGGGTCGTTGGTTCGAACCCAACTGCGCCCACCATTTTGACCTGGTTTCCCGGGTGTTGATCCGGCCTTCTCATGGCACAAGCCGCTCCTATTCGGCCTGTTCACTACGTTGCGGTGTACAGCTCCGCGAGTCGATCGCACGCAAGGCGCCGCACCTCGGTGACCGAGGGAGGGTTTGTTTGGGCGACTACGATCACCTGCCACGGGAGCTGCGAGAGCAGCCGCAACGTCACCTCGCGCTCGTACCGCAGGTAGTGGCACGCGGTCTCGCAGTCGCGAACCCGCGGCTCGACCGGGTAGCTGCCCAGCTTGGGCAGATCACCGGCATTCACAGTCGTTGCATGCTTCAGCTGTTGTTGTGACGCGGGGTCCTGGGAGCGAGCTCGGGAAACTGGGCGCGCATGGCGCGGTTGACCTCGGCGCCGTTCCCGGCGGAGTAGCGCATCCCGAGATACACCAGGTTCCAGAGCTGCTTGTTCGCTTGGACGATGTGCAGGGGCAGTTCAACGGTGCGTTCGCGGTCTTTGATGACGACAGCGAAGCTTGTGCCGGAGCCGCGTCCGACGTAGTTGATGCTGGTGAGTTCGTAGATTCGTACCCATGCTCGGTTGAGTCGGACCCATTCGGCTCCGGCGGTGAGCACGTCCGAGCGCACTGTGTAGACGAGGTACGCGAGGTAGACGGCGGCGATTGCCCAGACGAACCAGTAGGTGAGTGCTACAAAGCCGCTGTGCAGGACCGCAAGGCCCAGCAAGATCACGATTGGTATCGGGGCGCCCAACCACACGTTGCGCTTGGACAGGCGGTGATACTCCAGCGTCGGTCCTTCGCCCTCTGGGGGGCGGGGCAGTGTTTTGGGGGGAGCTTCCGAAGCGACGCCTTGGTACTGGGTCGGCGCTTCAGGCGGGCGAGGTTCACCAGCGGTCGGATCAGGGCGTGGGGGAAGGTTCGTCATCTCTACGTGCTACCTCCCGAACCTGCCCTTGCGGTACTCGTCTGAGTTGTCGTTCGGATTGTCGATCCCGTCGCCGCCGAGGTCACGGTACAGGTCGCGCAGGTCGTTCTCCTGGAAGTAGCTCCACGCGGTAGCGGCTCCGAAACCCACGCCCAGGGCGGCCACTGTGACGGGCCCGCCGGTTACTCCTGCGGCGACGAGGCCGGCTTCGGCGCCGGTCGCTGCTGCGGTGCTGGCGCCGAGCCCGCCGAAGTTCGTCCAGATCGCCTTGCCGACGGGTTTGCCGGCGGCGATGTCCAACCCGGTGAATACCGTTGCTGCGCCGACGCTGATGACAGGGAAGGCCTTGCCGATGTTGCGTCCGATACCGCCTTCTTTCGTGCCACCGAGAGTTGGTGCCAGATACCTGAAGACGAACTCGCCAGCCTTCGTATTACTTGCATTCGCGAGTACTCGGGCATTGGATTTAGCTTGCTGTTCCGTCATGCCTGCGCTGGTCAGGAGCTTGTCCATGTGAGCTTCCCGTGCTGCGGCGGGCAACGTGCTGTCCGCCGCGAGGCGTGCGAACTGGTCGGCGAACTTGTATTGGGACTCGGCTGCCTGCGTAAGCGTGGTGAATGCTCCATGGGTGGAACCGGCAAAGACCAGGCCGCGACTAACCCACGTGAGCGGGGTCGCAGTGATCGCTGTGATGATGGTGTTCGCCGCTTCCAACGCCTTACTCAAGGACCGGTGTGCCGTCCGCTCGAGCCGCCGGGCGTCATCCGCCGTGGATTCGATCTCCTGCCAGGCCTTGAATTTGCGCTCTGCAGCGGCGTGCTCCGCGGAATTCGGGTCGAGGCCGGGCATATCGCCGCCAGCCCCCTGCGGTGCAATATCGGCGATACCACCCTGTGGCTTGTGAATGACAGTCCCCGTCACCATGAGGCCTGCCTCGTGCGCAACTTGGAGGCACTGGCTCATGCGGTGTTGGACCGTGTCGATGTCGTCGGCGAAACGTGCGACGCCAGAACGTATACGGTCGATGACGTCGATGAACTCATCGACGTCACTGGCCCCTCGAGAGACTTGCTCCCGGAAGTTGTCAGCGGCCTCGCCTTGCCAGAACAACTCCGATGAAGAAGTGGCCTTAGCCCCCGCCGATGCGGCGTCGTGGTTAGCAGTCGAGAGATCGTCCAGCCACGTCGTCAACTCCCGACAAGAAGCCGGGTCGGACTTGACGTTTACGTCGATAGCGTTCATGAGTCCTTCGCAACGTCAGCGGGGCGGCTGCGGCATGTTGTTGGCGCCGTCGTGATCCGTCCTGGTGTACTCGTCCCTCGCAGCGTGGATGTCCTCGACCGTGCGATGCAGACCGCCACTGACTCCGGCGCTGGTCTCGGCTAGTTGTCCAACGGCCTGCGCAAGCATTCCGATAGATTCGCCGGCATTGGCGATTGGGGCTGCCCGCATTCCGTCAAGCTTGGCTGCGCCCGCTTCCAGGCTTCTCGCCAATGCATCCATCTCGCCCGGGGTGTTGGTGATGTCCCCCATCGACTGCTCCCTAGTCTCGTCGCTCAACGTCGGGAAGCGCGATGTCCTCCAGCACGACCTCGGCTTCGACCTGCTCGGCGATGGAGTGCAGTTCGGCCACGGGCACGCTGATCCACGGCTGCTGGTCGCCGCATGCCTTTACTAGCCGCTCCAGGCTCGTGTAGACGAGCAGAGCCAGCTGCCCTCCAGTCGTATGGCGCAGCTCCAAGCGAGCCTGCCGATCGCCAGCTGCTACGGGCTCTGCAGGAAGAAAGACAGCCGTGTCGTCGTCCGCTTCACCCACAACCGCCGGAGCGATTCCCTTCTCGTTCAAACCTCACCTTGACTCGCTGACTCCCTCGTTGCTGAATCAACGGGAGCGTATCGACCACATCAATCCCCATGGGCGTGCTCGGCCGCTATAGCCGGGTCTTTCGCAGGAACGGTGTTTCCAGCGTGTTGATCAGTAGGCTTCGGCGTCCGGCCAGCGGTCACCGAAGGTGATGGCGAAGGCGTCGAGGACTGGCTTCCAACGTATCGTCCATCGGGTGCGGCCGGCTCCGGTGGGATCCAGGCTGCGGGTCACAAGATACAGGCATTTCAGCGCTGCCTGTTCGTTGGGGAAATGTCCTCGTGCGCGGACCGCTCGACGGTAGCGGGCGTTGAGGGATTCGATTGCATTGGTGGAGCACAGCACTTTCCGGATCTCGACGTCGTAGGAGAGGAACGGCGTGAATTCTTCCCAGGCGTTGCGCCACAATCGGATCATGGCCCGGTACTGCTTGCCCCATTTCTCATCGAGATCGTCAAGAGCGGCCAGTGCCGCGTCCGGGTTCGGTGCGGTGTAAATCGGTTTGATGTCCTTTTTGACCTCATCCCATTTCTGCCGGGGAACGAGCCGGAAAGTGTTGCGAATCAGATGGACGATGCAGGTCTGGACGATGGTGTGCGGCCACACCGAGGCGACGGAATCCGGGAGTCCTTTCAAGCCATCACAGACGCAGAAGAAGACATCGGTGATGCCGCGATTTTTCAGATCCATCAGGACCGACAGCCAGAACTTCGCGCCCTCGCCGCCGGTGCCCATCCACAGCCCCAGCACGTCCTTGCGGCCGTCCACAGTGACCCCGATCGCCGCGTAGACGGGCTGGTTGGCCACCTGACCGTCCCGGACCTTGACCACGACAGCGTCAATGAAGATCGCGGCGTAGACCGAATCCAGCGGACGGTTGCGCCAATCCTCCATCTCCCGTACGACCGTGTCGGTGATACGGGAGATCGTGTCCTTGGACACCGACGCCCCGTAGATTTCCGCGAAATGCGCGGAAATTTCCCCGGTGGTCAATCCCTTCGCATACAGTGACAACACCACCTCGTCCACACTGCCGAGACGGCGCTGCCGCTTTCGTACGATCCGCGGCTCGAATGTTCCTTCACGATCCCGCGGAACCGTGATCTCGATCGCGCCGGCCGCATCGGAGATCACGGTCTTCGGACGGGAACCGTTGCGCACATTCGCTGAATCCCGGCCCGAGTCGGCACGGTTTTTCTCATGCCCGAGGTGCTCGGTCAGTTCCTCGTTCAACGCCGTTTCCAACACATTCTTGGTGAACAGCTTCAAAAGCCCATCCGGACCGGTCAAATCCAGGCCCTTGTCCTTGGCCATCGCCACCATCTCGGCCACAGCGGCCTGCTCAGGAGACAACGTCCGATCCGACTTGCCGATCTTCTTCCGGTCTGCGCTCACAGCGTCAGAGCTCATCACTCACAGTGCCCATCCCGCCGGACCCACGCCCGGCGCGTCAGGCTGGAAACACCGTTACCCCGACAGTCCCCTATAGCCCAGAAAGAGCAGTAGCTCACGGGAAGCATCCGATTTGTTCGATTGGTTCGGGTAGTGGTCAGCGGCCAAGGGTGATCAAAGGGTGGCTGAGCTATTGGCTTACCAGAGCTAAGATCAAAAATACCCGTTTGGTCGTTGGCGCTGGGCGCGTCTACGGCTAGCTTCCTGCCGCGTGAAGTTACTGGGAAAATACTGGGGTTATGCCGTTGCATTTGTTGTTGTGTACGGCTGGTTCAGCGGGTCGCTCGGTCCGAACATCCTGATCGTGTTGTCTGTGGTGGCCTTCCTTTACAGCCTGTTTCAGGCGCCCGTGTGGTGCTGTGCTGAGACTCGTAACCAGGAGTTCTGTCGTAACAATGCCAAGGGAGTCCTGATGGGTTGCTGGATCAGGGAGCACCGGTGGCAGAAGCTCAAGTGGTTCGTACGTCGTTCCGCGTGGGGGCAGCTGTCCCGCCGTCTGTTGTCGGGCTTCAACGGAATCGCCGCGAGCTTCTCGGCGGTTGGCACCTTGGTCTCCGCTGCCGCAGCCGTCATCACCTTGATCGTCAAGACGGTCTGAACCATTCGCTCCAGCTGTTTCCGGTGCCTGCTGGAGCCGCAGCTGGCCAGGTCATCCGAGGAACAACCCCCGCGCACGGACCCTCAGTCCGTGTCCAACGGCACCTGGCCGGTGACGCTGACGCGAGAAGCGGCGGGTTGGGCCGTTTCGGGGAAATCGTTCGGGGCCGTCGCCGTGATCCGCGATTGTTGACAGGGTCGTGGGGGTGGGGGCGGTCAGGGCCAACAGCGCGGCGTCGAGTGAGAGGTCGGAACGTGAGCGAGACGGACTTGAGCTGGGTCGACGGCGATGTCGACGTCGAGACTCCGAACGCGGCCCGGATGTACGACTACTACCTCGGCGGTTCGCACAACTTCGCTCACGACCGCGCCGCTGCCGCACGTGCGTTGGAAGTGACTCCCGCGATGATCCCCGGTGCTCGTGCGAACAGGGCTTTCCTGCAGCGGGTGGTCCGGTACTGCCTGGATGCCGGGATCAGGCAGTTCCTCGACCTGGGCTCGGGCATCCCCACCGTCGGGCACGTCTCCGAGATCGCGCACGCGGTGGACCCGTCGGCCCGGGTGGCGTACGTCGACCTCGAGCCCGTCGCGGTCGCGCACACCTACCGCATGCTGGGGGACGTTCCCACGGTCTCCGTGACGCAAGCTGATCTGCAAGATCCGCAGGCGGTTCTCAACGCGCCTGGTGTGGCCGGATTGCTCGACTTCAGCCAACCCGTGGCCGTGCTCGCCGTCGCCGTGCTGCACTTCGTCCCGGACGCCAAGGACCCGGCGGCGATTCTCGACGCCTACTGCGCAGCGGTGCCCACCGGCAGCGTCTTGGCGGTCTCGCACATCACCGATCATTACGACACCCCTGAGCGGGTCGCCGAGATCGGTCGCCTGTACTCGAGCACCACGAACGCCGCCCGGCACCGCAGCTTCGCGGACTTCACGGCCCTGCTCGGGAACCGGGAACTCGTCGACCCCGGCGCGGTGTACGTGACCGATTGGCGGCCCAGCGCCGGATCAGTGCCGGCGGACAGCGCGCGCACCGCATTCTGGGGTGCGCTGGTCAAGGTCGAATGAGGGCGCGCCGCGCCCATTCTCCCACCGTGAACTCGCTTCCGATGTCGTGGCCGCGTGCCTACTGCTGGTGCTCGGCCGGGGCTGCCGAGGACGCGTGACGCTCGGCCGGGTGCCGGGGCAGGTGCGTGAGGATCAGCGGGATCGATGCGATGATCACGTTCTGCAGGGCTGCGTCGAGGCCGTTCCAGTCCGAGGATTGCCACATCTGGAACCATTCGCCGCCGATCGCGATGAAGCCGCCGCCGAACAGGGCGATCCACATCAGCCATCCGGTGCTGGATAACGAACGAGCCGTTTCGGTGCCGCGACCCGTTGCGGCGCTGCGAATCCACGCGGCCGTGGCGGTGATCAGGACGATCGCTGCGATGGTCTCCCACGCGATGATGAGCAGGTACGCGGCGGTGACCAGGTTCGGATCGGTGATCGCTCGCCACATCACGTTCGGCGATTGGAACGTGGTGTCCATCGCGAAGACGTGCGCGACGAACTCGTGGTTCGTCGCGTAGTCGGTGATGTTGCCGAACGCGATCAGGGACATCTGCACCGCGGTGATCGCGGTGATCAAGGCGAGTGCTGCTCCCAGGCCGCTCAGCCGGCGGATCAAGATCATGGTCCGGAGGGTACGCGTCGAAGTTCGTGCCGTGGACCGATTTCGCGATCGTCGGCAGGGGAGCGCGAGAGCTCTTGTCGCGCCTGCCTCAGCTGGCAACATGGGCTCATGAGGATCGGGCCGGGTGATGTCCCGTTGAGCGCGGAGGAGTTGCGCGCGGTCGTCCGCTTCGCCGTGGAGTTCGCTGAGGAAGTGCTGCCGATCTTCGACGAGCGGCACGACGACGCGCGGCCCCGGGCCGCTGTCTCGGCCGCGCGGACCTTCGCCGACGGTGCTGATCGGACGAAGGCGCAGCGGATCACCGCGCTGGACGCGCACCGGGCCGCCAAGGAGGCGACGTCCGAGGCCGCGAGTCACGCCGCTCGCGCTGCCGGTGATGCGGCCGCCGCCGCGTACCTGCACCCGCTGGCCCAGGCGACGCAGGTCAGCCACATCCTGCGGGCGGCCGCGCACGCGGCCCGTGCGGCCGAACTCGTCGCAGGTGACGTTCCGAGCGTCGGGGAGCAGCACATCGAGCTCGCGCGGCTGCGTGCCACACCCGTCCTCGTCGACGTCCTCAGCCGCTATCCGCGCGCTCCCGCGGGCAAGAGCAGGGTCGCGCAGCTCATCAGTGCTCCAATCGGCGGAAACCCCCGGCTTCAGCCGGGGGAGGAGCCGATTCCGAGTGTTCTTCGGTGACCACCCAAGATCGGCTCTTACACGTTGACATGTTAGCTTGTGAGTCGTGAGCAGGATGCAGGTGAAGCGGGCGTACAAGTACCGCTTCTATCCGACCGATGCGCAGCGGGCTGAGTTGCTGCGCACGTTCGGTTGCGTCCGGAAGGTCTACAACCTCGCCCTGGATGCGCGGACCCGCGCGTGGTTCACCGAACAACGGCGGGTGAACTACAACGAGACTTCGGCGATGCTCACCTCGTGGAAGAAGTCCGACGACCTGGCGTTCCTGTCCGAGGTGTCGAGCGTGCCGTTGCAGCAGACGCTCCGGCATCTCCAAGGCGCGTTCACCGCGTTTTTCGACAAGCGCACCCAGTATCCGCGTTTCAAGTCCCGCAAGAAGTCCCGCCAGTCCGCCGAATACACCAAGTCCGGCTTCAAGTACCGGGATGGTCAGCTCACGCTGGCGAAGATGCGGGAACCGCTGAACATCGTGTGGTCCCGTCCCCTCCCGGAGGGCGCGGAACCGTCCACGGTCACCGTGTCCCGCGACGCGGCTGACCGGTGGTTCGTGTCGATCCTCGTGGAAACCTCGGTCGAGCGGCACGCCCCGACCGACACCACCGTAGGTGTCGATGCGGGCATCAGCTCGTTGGCGACCCTGTCGACCGGCGAGAAGATCACCAACCCTCAGCACGAGAAGCGGGATCGCAAGCGTCTGGCGAAAGCCCAACGGGAACTGGCCCGCAAGCAGAAGGGCTCGAACAACCGCGACAAAGCCCGCCGCAAGGTCGCCCGCGTGCACGCGCGCATCACCGACCGTAGGCGGGACCATCTGCACAAGGTCACCACTCGACTCGTCCGTGAGAACCAAACGGTCGTGATCGAAGACCTCAACGTGCGCGGCATGCTGTCCAACGGCAAGCTCGCACGAGCGATCTCCGACGCCTCGTGGTCGGAATTCCGGACCATGTTGGAGTACAAGGCCGCGTGGTACGGCCGCGACGTGATCGCGGTCGATCAGTGGTTCCCCTCCAGCAAGACGTGCTCCGCATGCGGCAGACTCGCGAAATCGATGCCGCTCAACGTCCGCACGTGGACATGCCCCGGTTGCGACACGACCCATGACCGGGACGTCAACGCCGCGAAGAACATCCTGGCCGCCGGGCTGGCGGTGTCGGCCTGTGGAGCCGGTGTAAGACCGCAACGGGAGTCCTCCCGGACGGGGCAGTCGGCTGCGAAGCAGGAACTATCGGGCGCGAGCCCGATAGGAATCCCCCGCCTTTAGGCGGGGGAGGAAGTCAAGACGATCCTCGACGACTCCCTGCGGTCGCCCTGATTCACCGGGCCATGTGCGGGGTGGGCCGGTAGGTGAGTTCTTGGATGTTGCCGTCGAGGGTTCTCCGGTCGAGGAGTTCGAGGTCGAAGTCCTCCGCTCCCCGGAAGATCGGGTCCAGCCCGGTGCGGCCGGTGATCACCGGGAACACCGTGACCTGCACGCGGTCGACCAGGCCGACGGCCATCAGGGCGCGGTTCATCGAGAGACTTCCGTGCGACCGAAGCGGAATCTCGGAATTCTGCTTCAAGTGGGCGACGACGTCTGCGGCGTCGCCTCTCTCGACCCGCGCGTCGGGCCAGTCCAGGGGCTCCTCCAGCGCGTGGGACACGACCGTCGCGGGCGCGTTGCGCATCTTCTCGACCCACGGATCGCGGACGTCGGAGTTCTCGTCGCTGGCGGCCAGCATCTCCGCGAACAACCGGTAGGTGTTGGCACCGAACACCATCCGCTGCTGCTCGTCGTACAGGGAGAGGCGGCGGGCGAGGAGTTCGGGGCCCTGCTTGCCCCAGTACCCGGTCCAGTCGCCACCGGCGGCGCCGAAGCCGTCGAGGCTGGAGAAGACGTCGAACGTGTAGGTGGTGGTCATGGCAGCCCTCCCAGCGCGGTCATCACGCGTTCTGGTCGTGCAGACTCCCGCACCGCCCGGAACTCATCGGGCCTCGACCGCGACCTCAGCTCTGGACCGCGAGTCCTGCGCCGAGGCTGAGCAGGGCGGCGCCGGAGATACCGGTGATCGTTCGCTGCACCCTGCGGCGCTGCAGCCAGGCCTGGACCCGGCCCAGCACCGCGATCAGCACGACGTACCAGGTGAGCGAGAGCAGGCAGAACAGCCCGGCGAGCAGCGAGTGCTGCGCCAGGGTCGGCATCCCCGGCAGTGCGAACTGCGGGAAGAGCGCCAGGTAGAAGGCGGCGACCTTCGGGTTGAGCAGGTTGCTCAGCAGGCCCTGCCGGAACGCCTGCGCCGCCGGCAAGTGCGGAAGTGCGGGCGCCTCCTCCGGGTTTCGAGGCTGACCCCTCCGGCGGGCGAGGCTGATCAGCGCGCGCACGCCCAGGTAGATCAGGTACCCCGCACCGATGAGGCGGAGGGCGTCGTAGAGCGGTCCGGCTGCGCGCAGCAGCGCGGTGAGCCCAGCCACGGCCGCGGTGGCGAGGATCGTATTGCCGGTCATGATCCCGCCGGCCGTGGCGGCTGCCGCCGGTCGGCCACCCACGGCCGCGTTGCGCAGCAGCAGCGCCAGGTCAGGACCCGGCACGATGATCACGGCCAGGCTCGCTCCGATGAACGCCAGCAGTTGCCCTGACACCCGATCCCTCCTCGTCCCACCCGCGGTCTGCGGACCCGACGTCCCAGGGGCCCCGGTGCTCGGGCGAGGCCGGGTCCCAGATGCCCCGCGCTGTTCCGCGGCTCACATGCTGCTCGTAGATGCCGGCCTTCCACGAGATCAGGTCGAGGCAGTCCTGCAGTTCAGCCATCTGAGCCCGGACGCGTTCCTCGTGCTCGCGCAGGAGGGCCAGCCGCTCGCCCTCGTTGCCCGGTCCTCGGCGCACCAGCGCGGTGAAGGCGCGGAGTTTCGCCAGTGGCATCCCGGAGGCGCGCAGCCGCGTGCAGATGCGCAGCCATTCCACGTCCGCCTCCTGGTAGACGCGTCGACCGCTGGAGGTGCGGCGCACCGGCGAGAGCAGCAGCTCCTCCCGTTCGTAGAAGCGCAGCGCGTGCACGCTCAACCCGGTGCGGGACGCGACGTCGCCGATGCCGAGCTCTCCGGGATCCTCCACCGTCATCGTCGCAGGATAAGCCTTGCGCTAGAGCACGCTCTAGCTCCTAGCGTCGTGCCCGCAACCACCACGACGAGCACGCAGGAGCGGCGATGACGAGGTTCAACGGCAAGCGCGTTCTGATCACCGGAGGTACCAGCGGTATCGGTCTGGCCGGGGCGGAGCGCATCGCGGCCGAGGGCGGCGAGCTGATCTTGACCGGGACCCGTCCGCAGCGGCTCGGACGCGCGCGCGAGGCGATCCCCGACGCTCGGGTTCTGGCCAACGACGCGGCCGACCCCGGTGCGGTGGACGCCCTCGCGTCCGCGGTCGCCGATGGTCGCGGGCTCGACGGGCTGTGGCTCAACGCCGGGTACGCGGCGGTCGCCGACGTCGGCGAGGTCACCGCCGAGTTCTTCGACCGGATGATGAACGCCAACGTGCGCGGCCCGGTCCTGCAACTGGCCCGGTTGGCCGAGCACCTCAACGACGGGGCGTCGGTGGTGGTGACGTCGTCGACCTCGACCTACGAGGGGTCGTCGATGGCCACCGTCTACGCGGCGACCAAGGGCGCTCTGGTGGCCGTGTCCCGAGGGTGGGCGACCGCGTTGGCCGGCCGGGGAATTCGCGTCAACGTCCTGGTACCGGGCGCGATCGACACCTCCTTCCGCGGCTTCATGAGCGACGAGGTCCGCACGAGCTTCGAGCACGACGTCGTCAGCCGGGTCCCGCTCGGCCGGATCGGCACGGCGGAGGAGGCCGCGGCCGTCGCGCTCTTCCTGCTCTCCGACGACGCCGGCTACGTCACCGCGGGCCAGTACGCGGTCGACGGCGGCCTGACGAAGCGGTAGTCGACGCGAGGGAACCGCCTCCGTCCGGGCTTCGTGGGCGGAGGCGGTCCGTTCGGTGTCACAACGCTTCTGCGCGGACGACGTCGAGGTTGTGGAACGTCGGCTCGCCGTCGCAGAGGCCGCGCATCCGCTGCGAGAGCTCGTCGGTCTCGGGCAGGTGCGAATTGCGGACGGCCTCGTCGTACGACGGGAACTCGACGAACTCGTAGTAGGTGTCGGGTTGTTCGTGGTCCTCGGTGAGAACCGCGCGGGTCGCGGTCCGCTTGCCCCCGGTGCGGTCCTCCCACTCGTCCATCAGCTGGTTCAGCTCTGCGCGCTTGCGGGTCGTGAACTCGATCAGCTGGACGAACTGCATGCCCTTCGGCACCGGTCCGGCCGCCTCGTCCCGGAGCATCCCGCGAACCTGCTCGCGCAGCTCCGGGGTGTCCTCGTGGCCGTGCGCGGACACCGCGTGCTCGGCGGCGGCCCTGACCACCTCTTCTTCCTCACCGGTGATGGTGAGGGAGCAGTTGATCTCGCTCGGCGTCTCTCGGCAGTCCGCTGCTTTCCTCGTCATCGTCGTTCCCTCCCCGTGCTGCTCAGCCATGCGGTCTCGCGCTCGTACTGCGGATTCGGGTGCGTCGCCACGCCCTGCACCAGCGGCCTCAGCGTCGGCGAACCGGGCCAGGTCCACTCCACGTCGTGGGTGATGAGTCCGCTGCGGTGGAGGTGCGTCAGGACGAGAGGCCGGTGATCCCACTTGGTGTCGCCCGCGATCTCCAGGAACAGCAGGTGCCCGGTCCGACGCAGCACCCTGGCGATCTCCGAGGCCGTGCCTTCCGCGCGTCCCAGCGCGAACCGGCAGACCACGACGTCGAACGCCCGGTCCGGGAACGGGAGCTGCTCCGGCTCCGCATCGACCTTCTCCGCCTGCAGCGGCAACTCCGCTTCGCCCACGTCCGGACCCGCTCCGACCAGCGCCAGGTGGCTGACGTGCTGGTAGGAGGGCAGGTCGCTGAGGTGGCGAGCCCCGATGTCGAGCACCCGACCGGATGCCCGCCGCTCGGCCCGCGTGCGGAACCGCTTCACCGGCCCGGAGGGATGCTGTTCGCGCTGGTCCAGGCTCGTGGTCGATCGGAGTTCCACCATGGCCGCAGCATGGGCCGGATGCGGGCCGGGGACCAGGGGCTTTGGTCCGGTCGCAGGCGGACATCGCGCAGAAGTCATCGCTCGCGGACATCAGCCCGATGTCATCGCTCGCGGACCAACCTCGTTGCGTGCGGGTGCGAGGTCTCGCCGGGCGGAGGGGTGGCGGAGGGCGAGGACTCCGATCAGCGCCAGGGCGAAGCCGGGGATCGTGGTGGGCTGGAAGGGCTGGTCGAGCGCGAGGGCGCTCCAGGCCGCGGCGACCGCCGGGGTGAGGAAGAGCAGAGCGCTGACCGCCAGCGGTCCCGAGCGGTCCAGGACGAGCAGGTAGCAGCCGTAACCCCCGACGAACGGGAGCAGGACGAGGAAGACCACGGCGGTCCAGAACCCGGCTGTGGCCGGTGGGGCGACACCACCGCCCGCCGCCGCGACGACGCCGAAGCCCGCCAGGGCGGCGGCGGACTGCACCGTCAGCGAGTCGAGCAGGTCGTGGCCCCTCGGCCGGGGCTTGCGGTCGCCGAGCAGCGTCGCGGCGGTGAGACCGATCGTGCCCCCGATGACCGCGAGCGCGCCCAGCGCCCCGCCGCCGGTGCCGAGGTCGGCGACGACGACCAGGCCGACTCCGGTGATCCCGGCCGCGAGTCCGAGAACCCCTCGGGCGCCCAGGGGTTGGCGCGCGATCCTGCTGATGATCACCGCGACGAGGACCGGTTGCAGCGACGCGATCAGCGCGCTGGTGCCCGCGGGCACGCCCAGCGATGCGCCGTGGAAGACACCGGAGAGGTAGACCGCCTGGCCGAGGACGCCCAGCACGATCTCGTGGACGAGGAACGCGCGGCTGTACCTCCGTCGCCTCGCGATCGCGATGACCAGGAGGGCCGCGGTCGTCACGGCGTAGCGCCAGAACAGGGAGGTGTTGGCGCTGGCGCCGGTGTCGGCGGCCATGCCCGCGCCCACGAAGCCGGAACTCCAGAACACGACGAAACCGAGGGGAAGCAGTGCTCTCATGTGGCCAAGTAACCATACCGGTCGGTATACTCGCAGTATCCAGTTTCGGGAGGGAGCGATGACGGTGCGGACGGCGAACCCGGACACCCCGGCGGGCAGGAAGATCCTCGAAGTCGCCGGGGTGTTGTTCTACGAGCGGGGCATCGGAGCGGTCGGGGTCGACCTGATCGCCGCCGAGGCGGGCACCACGAAGAAGACCCTCTACGACCGGTTCGGTTCCAAGGACGCGCTGGTCGCTGCCTACCTCACCCGCCGCGAGCAGCGCTGGGAGGAATTCCTCGACGAGTGGATGCGCACCCGCGCGCCGGAGTCGGGGGTCGGCCGTGTCCTGGCCGTTCTCGACGCGGAGGAAGCGTGGTGGGGCGGGAGCAGGCGTGGCTGCGCGTTCGTGAACGCCCACGCGGAGCTGGGGGAGGGAGATCACCCCGGTCGCGAGGTGCTGCGCGAGGCCAAGCTCCGGGCCCGCTCGAAGTTCACCGACCTGCTCGCCGAGGCCGGGATTCCGGACGCCGAGGTCCTCGGGCCGCGCGTCCACATGGTCTACGAAGGCGCGATGGTCAACCTCACCGTCGGAGGAATCCCCGAAGCCTTCGACGAGGCGCGCGAAGCGATCCGAGCCCTGGTGCAAGCCTGAACGCAGTCCCAGGAGTTGCTCGGGCGCCGGCTTCCGCGGTGGCAGCAGTGGCGTCCGCCGCGGCAAGTCCCAGTTTTAGTCCAAACTGAGCGGACATTTCGGGCGTGGAGGGTCCTCGGTTTGGACTAAAACTGGGATTCGCAGGAGGTTTTCGGCCGTTCAGGTGACGAACTCGCAATGGGCCCGTGCGTCGGGGGAAGGCGGCGGATGATCTTCTCGGCCGAGCTGAAGCCGGTTCCGGCACGCGCTCACCGGGGAGCGGAACAGCATGGCGACGATCAAACTGACCAGGCTGAAGGCCATCAACAACGAGGACAACGTCGGGTGCGACCACCCGTACCTCAAGCTCGATGACGCCGTCGTGTGGGGGCCGCAGCGGGTCTGCGAGGAGTTCGACATCGATCTCGCCGTCGGGCGGTCCTTCTCCGGGGCGGTCACGGTCGAGCTGTGGGAGGAGGACGACGTCGACAGCGATGACCTGCTGGGCAGGCACAGCCTCAGCAGCGGTAGCGGTTCGGTCGAGTTCACCCGCGACGGAGCCCACTACACGCTGAGCTACAGCATCAGCTGACACCTCGCCGCGGGGAACCTCCGCGTTCCCCGCGCCCAGGTCCACCTCCGGGTTCCGGGTCGTGATCCTGCTCCTGTTCTGGTTCTGCTGATGCGAGTGGCTCATATGCTGGTGTCGCACATTCCGCTGAACGGAGGAGCGCAGTTCGTTGGTCGAGACAGTCGAGCCCAGGCCCGGTTATTTCGAAAGGATCGGGGAGGGCCGGTACAAGCCGACCGCGCACGTGGGCGGGGCTTGGCGCACCGACGAGCAGCACTTCAGCCCGCTGGGCGGGCTCATCGTGCACGCCATCGAGCAGGCCCGGGCCGCCGCTGGGCGTCCTGATCTGCTGCTGAGCCGGATCAGCTTCGACATCCTCGGGCAGATCGGGCTGGAGGACTTCGACATCCGCGTCGAGACCGTCCGCCCCGGCAAGACCATCGAGCTCACCGAGGCCACGGTCGTCATCGGCGGACGAGCGGTGGTGCGGGCCCGCGCCTGGCTGCTGGCGGCTGTGGACACCGACGTCGTCGCCGGTGGTGGGCCCGCCTCGTTGACCCCGCCGGAGAAGGTGCAGCCCTGGGCGATGGACTCGGTGTGGTCCGGGGGCTTCATCGAATCGCTGCACACCCGCGTCATCGGCGAACCCCTGCCGGGCCGCACGACCGCGTGGGTCCGCACCGGGCACGACCTCGTGGCGGGCGAGCAGGTCAGCTCGCTGGCCACGTTCGTCGCGCTGATCGACACGGCCAACGGCATCGCCGTGCGGCAGGAACCCACCGAGTGGATGTTCCCCAACGTCGACCTCACCATCCACCTCCACCGCCAGCCCGAAGGTGAGTGGACCGGTCTCGACACCTCCGTCACCTTCGGTGCCACCGGGCAGGGCTTGACCACGACCGATCTGCACGACGTCGCTGGGCCGGTGGGCCGCGCGGAGCAGATCCTCACGGTGCGCCCGCTCACGAGCTGAGCCCGGGTCGCCTAGGGGTTGTTGCGGGGCGGCGCGCGGACGGCGGGTGCCGGTCGGATCCGCCGTCTGGTCGGCGGGATTCGACCAGTGCGCGGCTTTTTTGGTGAATTCCTGACAGGCGGGCGAGTTCGCGGGTCCCTTGCGGGAACATCCGCAGCTGCAGATGATCCTTTGCAGCGAGAGGTGTTCTCGGATGAAGACCCGATTAGCCGGCGTGACCGCCGCACTCCTGGCCGGTGCCGCCACGTCCTTCGTCGCACCCGCGGCGGTGTCCGCTCCTGCCGCCCCCGCTCCGACGGCCGATGGTTGCTACTCCTGGAGCAAGACGCTCAGCGAGGGCGCGTCCGGCGACGACGTGCGCAACCTGCAGATCAGGGTGGCCGGTTATCCCGGCAGCGGTGGGAGCCTCGCCATCGACGGCGCTTTCGGCCCCGGCACCAGGGACGCGGTCGCGCGGTTTCAGGAGGCCTACGGGCTTCCCGCTGATGGCGTGGCCGGGGAGTCGACCTTCGCCAAGATCTACGAGCTTCAGGACGACGACTGCACGCCCGTCAACTTCGACTACTCCGAGCTCAACACCTGCAACTCCGACTGGTCCGGCGGCAAGCTCTCGGCGGACGAGGCCAAGTCCAACGCGCTGGTCACCATGTGGAAGCTGCAGGCCATGCGGCACGCGATGGGTGACGCGGCGATGCAGGTCAACGGCGGTTTCCGCAGCGTCTCCTGCAACGACTCCGTCGGTGGCGCTCCGAACAGCCGGCACCTCTACGGCGATGCCGCCGACCTCGGCGCCGGATCGCAGGGCTTCTGCGCGCTGGCTCAGCAGGCGCGCAACCACGGCTTCGGCGAGATTCTCGGACCGGGTTACCCGGGACACGACGACCACGTGCACGTCGCCGGCGGTGCTGACACCTGGTCCGCGCCGGACTGCGGTATCTGACAAGCGCTTTCGCGTCGCGGGCACCTGGTTCTCACCGGGTGCCCGCAGTGCACGGGTAGGCGAACGACAGGTGTTCGTCGCATGATCGCGAGGTGTTACCCGGGTGTGGCGGGCGTGACGTGTGACGCGACTATCCGTTGTCACCGCTAACAACCGGGCTTCGCGTGCGACATAATGGTTGAAGCTTCCACGGGTTGTGGGAAGCGTTTCGCGGGAAGCCGGCCACCCGGACAGGTGCGCAACGCCGATCCCGCTGTTTCTGCGAGAACCGCCGACCGCGGTTCGCCGCGCCCCGAGAGCGGCGGACCGGTGCACCACCCTGCCTCCAGCACGACCTCCGCCGGCCGCCGTGAGCGGGCGCGGGGGTGGCAGACGCGGGCCGCACCCGCTCCACATCGCGGCCCGCCCCTGGCCGGGCGCGGACCGAACCCCCAGTCGGACCCCTGGTCAGCGAGGAAGCGGGCCGGGACCCCGTTCCCCCGGGGTCCCGACTCGTGAATCCCCCAGTGGGGATTGAGCGGGCCGGACGGAGTGAAATCCCCCCAGCCTCCGTTCCGGCCCGTTCACCTGGTCCCGCTCATCGCGGGGGCGGAAGTTCCGAAATGGGGAATGGGCTGATTCCGCATTTCCGGCTCGGGAATTCCTAAGCCGGCGGTTCGATTCCCCGGAGATATCCCTTGCCGGCGCATTGGGGGCAGGTGCGCCATTCGGCCATGGTCATGCCGGCTTGCATGTCTTCGGTGGCCTGAATCATGTAGAGGCGCGGCTCGCTGATCTTCTTGAGGCCGCCGCAGGTGAAGCACAGGGCGTTGGGCCCGTTGGCCTCGATACCGGCGTTGTCGCCACCCTCGTCCGACATGCCGTTGATCCTCACACGGGCGGCCCGCCGCCTCGCTGTCGGCCCGGGTTTTCCCTGCAGTACGGACAGCGCGCGAGGGACATGACCGTCGAGACCTCGCCGGTGTCGAGCGAGATGAACCGCCGGGCCACCCTGATGTTGCCGGTGCCGTCGCACCCTCGGCATTCCGAGTCCTCTTCCTCGGACATCGCCACCTCCGTCGTCCTGACGCTACGCCGGGCGTCCGGCCTCGTCGATTTCGCGTCAACCCGGAGTTGACTCAGCATGCACGTCAACCTATGGTTGACGTATGACTGACAAGCAGGTCCCTCAGAACATCCGACTCGACGACCTCATCGCCGGCATCAAGAAGTCCAACGGCGACGAACTCACCCAGCTGGAAGGCGCCGTGATCGTCGCCGATCACCTCGGCGAGCTCGCCGACCACCTCATCGGCCACTTCGTCGACCAGGCCCGCCGATCGGGCGCGTCCTGGACCGAGATCGGCCGCAGCATGGGAGTGTCGAAGCAGGCGGTGCAGAAGCGCTTCGTGTCCAAGGGATCCGAGGAAGCCGGGTTCGAATCCGGCGCCGGGTTCGGCAAGTTCACACCGCGCGCCCGCAACGTCGTCGTGCTCTCGCAGGAGGCCGCGCGCGATGCCGGGAACGACCAGATCCAGCTGGAGCACCTCGTGCTCGGCCTGCTGGGAGAGCCGGATGCGTTGGCCGCCAAGGCTATTCGATCCCAGGAAGTCAGCCTCGACGCGATCCGGGACGCCGCGACCGCGGCCCTGCCCGAGCGCGTCGAGGAACTGCCCGCGCTGGTGCCGTTCGACGCGTCCGCGAAGAAGGTCCTGGAGCTGACCCTGCGCGAAGCCCTGCGCATGGGGCACAACTACGTCGGCACCGAGCACATCCTGCTCGCGCTGCTGGAGAACGAGAACGGCGAGGGGGTCCTGTCCGGCCTCGGCCTCGACAAGCGGACCTCCGAAGCCCACATCACTGCCGCCATCGAGGAAATCGTGCGCCAGCAGCCCTGAGGGCTCACCCCTTGTGCGCACCGCCGCCGGTCGCGCGCCGGTGCTCGAACCACCGGGAGCTCGCGCCGAAGCTGGGCCATTCGGCCGCTTGTTCTCCTCCTCCTTGCGGGCGAAGCTACGCGGTGGAGGGGTGATGTGGCTTTTGCGCGCGGTCGGCACCTTGGTGTCGATGGTTCTGCTGGTCGTCGCGGGTGTGGCGTTGCAGCCGAGCGAGACGGTGTCGTTGCCGATCGTCGATCCGGCTCCGCAGCCGGCACCTGAACCGCCACCGCCACCTCCGCCGCCCGGTCCTCCGGTGCTCGCGGTCAAGATCGACAACGCTCCTCAGGCCCGCCCGCACACCGGCACCGGTGCCGCGGACGTGATCTACGTCGAGCCGGTCGAAGCCGGGATCAGCCGCTTGATCGGCATTTTCGCCTCGCACACGCCGCCCGTCGTGGGCCCGGTGCGCAGCGCCCGCCAAACCGACCTGCGGCTGCTGCCCCAGTACGGCAGGCCCACGCTCGCCTTCTCCGGGGCCGCGCCGGAGTTGCTTCCCGAGATCGGGCGCTCCTCGGTCAACAACGCCTCGCAGCAAACGATCCCCGGGGCCTTCTACCGGGGTGCGGGCGTGGCGCCGCACAACCTGTTCGCGCGGACCGACCGGTTGCCGCCCGGCGCCGGCTGGTCGCCCGCCTCCCCGCTGGCGTTCGGGCCCGCCCCGGCGGCCGGCGGAGTCCCCACCGGGCACGAGGAGATCGCCTACCGCTTCGCCCGCGTCGGCTTCGACTGGGACGGCGGGCGCTGGGTGGTGTCCATGGACGGCGAGCCCTACGTGACCACCGACGGCAGTCGCGGTGCTGCGAGCACCGTTGTGCTGCAGGAGGTTCCGGTGTTCAGCTCGGCGTTCCAGGACATCTCCGGGAACGTCTCGCCGTTCGCCGAGACCGTCGGCGGCGGACGGGCGGTGGTGCTGCGCGACGGACTGAAGTTCAACGCCTTCTGGAACCGCCCCGCCCCGGAGTCCGGCACCGCGTTCACCACCGAAGCCGGCGAGCCGATGCAGTTCGCCCCCGGCCAGGTGTGGGTGGTCCTGGTGCCCAAGGCGCCGTGAGGGGGCGAGAAGCACCACACCGCCAGCCTTCGTCGGTGCCAGTCGCTACGCTCGACGGACATGAGCGATCGCCGTTTGCTGCTGGTTCACGCCCACCCCGATGACGAGGCCACCGGGACCGGTGCCACCATGGCCCGCTACAGCGCCGAAGGCGCCACCGTCAGCCTCGTGACCTGCACCAGCGGGGAGCTCGGCGAGGTCGTCGACGACGAGCTCGCGCACCTGCGCGGCGCCCCGCAGGCGCTCGGGGAGTACCGGCGCGGCGAGATCGAGCGCGCCCTGGTCGAGCTCGGCGACATCCGCCAGCACTGGCTGGGCGGACCGGGCCGCTTCCACGACAGCGGCATGGCCGGGGAAGAGACCAACAACGCCGCGGAAGCCTTCGCCACCGCCGATCCGGCCGAGGTGACCCGCGCCATGGTCGCGGTCCTGCGCGCCGAACGGCCCCAGGTCGTCGTCACCTACGACCAGAACGGCGGGTACGGCCACCCCGACCACATCGCAGCCCACAAGGCGCTCATGGGCGCTCTCGAACCCGCTGCCGACCCCGCCTACGAGCCGGAGCTCGGCGAGGCGTGGGACGTGCCCAAGGTGTACTGGACGGCGATGCCGCGCTCGCTGCTCAAGCGCGCGGTCGAGGAGGGCTTCCTGGACGCCGACTCGGTCGCCGCGTTCGAGCCGAGCACGGTTCCGGACGAGGATCTGACCACGCAGGTCGACGGCCGGGCGTTCCACGTCAACAAGCTCGCCGCGCTGCGCACCTACCGCAGCCAGGTCAACATCGATGACGACGGCTTCTTCGCGAAGATGGTCAGCAGCGAGGAATTCGGCCTAGAGCACTACCTGCTGGTCCGGGGTGAACGCGGTCCTGGCGAAGGACCGTTCGGCTGGGAGACCGATCTGTTCGCTGGCCTGAGCTGATCAGTGCCCCGGAGGAGAGCTCAGACGTCTTCTGGCGGCGGTGAGTTCGCCAGAAGACGCCTGCTCGGAACAGATCCTCAGCCCGCGGCGAGCCGGGAGCGGTCGGCGGCTGCGGGCGGTCGCGGCCACGGGCCGAGCTCCGGCAGCTCGCCCGCGGGCAGGCGCTGGGCGGGACGCCCGGTCAGCCACGCGGCCAAATCCCGTGCCCGTCCGGTGATCTCGACGTCGGCCACCGGGCTGATCTCGCCGTCGGCGGACCAACGGCGCGGGCCGTCGGTCTGGCGCAGCGCGACACCGACGGGCAGGCGTGGCAGCAGGAATTCGATGGTGTGGTGGCAGAACTCCTCGGTCCACTCCTGCGGTCCGACGCCCAGGTCGAGGTCGACCAGGTGGATCCACACCTCGCGCCAGCGCATCAGCACGATCCCGGCGAGGTCGCCGTTGCGGAAGCGCACCGGCCGTTCCCAGTCGGCGGGGGAGGCGTGCGACCACACGGCTTCCAGCACGCCGATGTGGCGGTTCAGACCGTCGTGGTGGGAGAAGGCGTTCCCGCCGGAGAGCCCTTCGATGATGGCGTCGCGCTCGGCCTGGCCGCCCTCGTAGGCGTCGACGACTTCACCGTTCAGCGCCAGCGAGCAGACCCGTGCGAAGGCCCGGGCGTTGTCGGTCAGATGTGCCAGCACGTGCCCGCGGGACCAGTCCGGCAGCAGTGAGGGGGCGGCCACCTGCTCATCGGTGAGCGTGGCGGTGAGGCCGAGCAGCCGCCGGTGGCCCTCTGCAACAGCTTTCAACGGAGGCATCACGCGGCGTGATCCTAGGGGCGGATCGGCGATTTGAAACCACTCAGGCTCGATCGGTACCCGAAAGAGGACTTCCGGACGGTTATACAACCGTGTTGTGCGGAAACAGGATTCGTGCGTTCTGCGGTGTCCGGGCTCCCCGCCGGATTGTTTGATCAGCGAAAGATCAAGCAACCGAGCAGAGGAGGGTGCGCGTGGCGATGCGACGCGTGCGATTACGGAGAGCGCTCGCCGTCGCGGCGAGTGTGCTGGTCACGGGCACGGTGGTGGTCGTCGGAACCTCGACCGCGCAGGCGTCCCCGGTGGCCTGGGGGCCCTGTAATGACGCCGCGCTGGAGGAAGTCCCCCTCACCGAGCGGTACCTGTTCAGCTGTGCCGAGTACCCGGTGCCGGTCGATCACGCCGATCGCGGCAGGGGAACCGTCGACATCGCGATGATGCGGCGTGCCGCGACCGAGAAATCCGGGCGGATCGGCTCGCTGTTCCTCAATCCCGGTGGTCCGGGTGGTGCCGGGTTCGACATGCCGGTCGGCGCGGTCGATCGCTTCGAGCCGGCCGTGCTGAAGCGCTTCGACATCATCGGCTTCGACCCGCGCGGCATCGACCGCAGCACCCGGATGCGGTGCTTCACCAACGCCGAGCAGGCCGAGAAGGTCCTCGGGCGCATGTCCTCGATGCCGGTCACCGAGAAGCAGATCAGCACCACCATGGACGCCTACGCCGACTACGGCGAGGCCTGCGCGAAGAACGCCGGCGAGCTCCAGCGGCACATGAGCACCGCCGACGTCGCCCGGGACCTGGACCTGATGCGTTCCGGCGTAGGTGACGAGCAGCTGAACTTCGTCGGGTTCTCCTACGGGACGCTGCTCGGCGCGACCTACGTGAACATGTTCCCGGAGCGGAGCCGCGCGATCGTGCTCGACGGCAACGTCGATCCGGCGCTGCGCACCGCCGACGGCGTGCAGTACGACCGCGAGCGGGCGGGTGGTTTCGAGCACGCGCTGGAGGGCTTCCTCCAGCGCTGCGCCGCCGAGGGGGCCAGGTGCGCCTTCGGTGAGGGGGATGTGCGCGCGAAGTTCGACGAGATCCGAAACACCCTGCGGCGCGGGCCGATCACCATGCCGGACGGCTCGCAGATCACCCTGGGCCAGTTCACCGACGGCGTCAGCAGCGCGCTCTACGACCCGGAGGAGTTCCGGCAGCTGGCGAGCGATCTGCAGGCGCTGCACCTGCAACTGCACCCGAAGGCCGGGCTGGTCCCGGAGCTGCTGCGGGTGCTGAAGCTGCCGTCCGGCAAGCACCGCTTCGACGGTGCCGGTGATGCCGATGAGTCCTACGTCGACGACTCGTACTTCGCGGTGAACTGCACCGACAAGCCGATTCCGAAGAAGCCGGAACGGGTTCCGGCGATCGCCGCGCAGTGGGAGGAGGAGTCGCCCACCTTCGGGCGCAACCAGGCGTTCAGCGACCTCGCGGCGTGCTCGCAGTGGCCCCGGACCAGTCCCGGGGTGCACCGCGGCCCGTGGGCGCACCAGGCCGCCAACCCGGTGCTGTTGTTCGGCAACTACTACGACCCGGCGACCCAGTACGAGTTCTCCCAGCGGATGGAGAAGGAATTGGGCAACGCGCGGTTGGTCAGCGTCGACGCGTTCGGGCACTGCATCCTCGGCGACAGCTCGTGCGCCGACAGCCGTGCCGCCGATTACCTGATCAACCTGCGGGTTCCGCGGCCGGGCGAGGTCTGCCGGCCGGATTCGCAGCCGTTCTAGCGAAAACCGCGCGAGGCCGTCGCTCCGAGGAGAAGGAGCGACGGCCTCGCATCGGTGTGGGTCGATGCGCCGGTCGCCTCTCGGCGATGTGCGCGACGCGGCTCCAGCCGGACGGTGTTCCGCGAAGGCAGTGGTTGAGGCCCGGGGACGCAGTGCGCATCGACCAGTGGTGTCAACGGCGAACGGCCTTCGGCTGTTCCGGGCACATCGGTGAGCTCGCTCTCATCGCTGCGGCTCATTCGATTTTGCGGGTCACCGAAAAGAGCATTTGGCGAAATGGAAAGGCTAATTCCTCCGCGCCCCGCCCTTTTGTGCATTCGACGTCGTCGGTAGTGTCGTTTCCAGTTGAAGGGGAGTAGTCCGCGAATTCGCGGTCGACATGCTGGTGCGCCGTTTTCGCACCCGGTCGCGAGCCTTGGGGTTCGAGGTGGGCGAGACCTTCGGAATTGCCGGAAGGTGTGTTCCCATCATGCTGGGCAGTGTTGCGCTGAGTTCTGCCGCCATTTTCGTCGCCGAACTCGGTGACAAATCGCAATTGCTGGCGATGACGTTCGCCACCCGATACCGCTGGTGGCAGGTGCTGCTGGGCATCACCGTCGCCACCGCCGTCGTGCACGCCCTCTCGGTGGCCCTCGGGTTCGGGCTCGGCGAGCTCATGCCGACCGAGTGGATCGCGCTGCTGGCCGGCGTCGCGTTCCTGTTCTTCGCGGCCTGGACGCTGCGCGGCGACCACCTCACCGAGGACGACAAGCGCAAGGCGTCGCGGAAGTTCGGTTCCGCGGTGCTGGTGGTGACGCTGGCCTTCTTCCTCGCCGAGCTCGGGGACAAGACGATGCTCGCGACCGTCACGCTCGCGACCCACCACGACTGGCTCGGCATCTGGATCGGCTCGACGGTCGGGATGGTGCTTGCCGATGCGCTGGCCATCGGGGTCGGCCTGCTCCTCGGACGTCACCTGCCGGAGAAGGCCATCCGCTACGGCGCCAGCGCCCTGTTCGTCCTCTTCGGCGGCTGGCTGATCATCGACTCCCTCCTCGTGCTGAACGGGTGATCGCGGATACCCGGGGCAACCCGTGACTCCCGCGGACGGTGTTCGTTAGCGGGGTGAGCACGGCGAAGGGACCGCGATGACCTGGATGATCTACGGCGCGAACGGCTTCACCGGTCGGCTCGTGGCCGATCTGGCGGTCGAACGCGGTGAACGCCCGGTGGTCGCCGGTCGCGATCCCGGCAAGGTGGCCGCTTTCGCGGCGCCGCGCGGACTGGAATCGCGGATCTTCGACCTCTCCGAACCCGCCAGGGTCGCCGAGATGCTGCACGACATCGACGTCGTCGCGCACTGCGCGGGACCGTTCTCGGCGACGTCGGCGCCGATGGTGCAGGCGTGCCTGCTGTCCGGCACCCACTACCTGGACATCACGGGTGAGATCGACGTCTTCGAATCGATCTTCGCCCGGCACGACGAGGCCCGCGACGCCGGTGTGGTGCTGCTGCCCGGTGCGGGCTTCGACGTGGTGCCCACCGACTGCCTGGCCGCCATGGTCGCCGCGGAGCTGCCCGGGGCGACCAGCCTCGACATCGCGTTCCAAGCGGGTGGCCGGATCAGCCCCGGGACGCTCAAGAGCGCCTGGGAAGGCGCGGCGCTGGGTGGACGCGCCCGCGTCGACGGCGAGCTGCGCGCGGTCCCGCTGGCGTGGCGGCGACGCGAGGTGACGTTCCCGTCCGGCTCGCGGCAGGTGACCTCGCTGCCCTGGGGTGACGTGGCGTCGGCGTACCGCAGCACGGGGATCGGCACGATCACGACCTTCACGCGCCTTCCCGTGCCGGACCTCGGGGACCGGCCCGGCAGGCTGACCCAGGCGCTGCTGGGCTCCGGTCCGGTGCAGCGCGCGGGCAAGGCGGCGATCAGCGCCTTCGTCAAGGGCCCAGGACGTGCGACCCGCTCCCGCAGCTGGGTCGAGGTCTTCGCCGAAGCCGCCGACGAGACGGGCAAGTCCGTGTCGGCCGCCCTGATCGGCCCGGACACCTACGAGATGACCGCCGACTCCGTGCTGCGCGCGGTCAGCGCGCTCGCGGCCGAGTCCCCGGCCCCCGGCGTCCACACGCCCTCCACGGCCTTCGGCCGCGACTTCATCCGCCGCCTGCACGGGGTCAAGATCATCGAACCGGCCTGAGCGCCCGAACCTGACGTTCGTCGGCCCGCAGCGCCGCGCCGACCTCGTGCTGCCCGCCGACGCACCGCTGGGCGAACGGGTGGCTGATGTCTTCGCCGAACTGCTCTTCCAGGAACGCGAGGGGCCTCTGCCGGGAAGAGGAGTTGATCATCGGAGCCCGAGCAGTGAGCGCATGTGCGCGTACTTCCGGTTCAACCGTTCCCGCGTCGGTTCGTCGAGCACCGACAGGCGCTCGGGGTCCGCGTTGTGCGCGAGGTCGGATTCCTTGACCAGGCGGGCGCCCTGGGTCGCCAGGATTCGGGCGGCGTAGTCCTCGGGGGATTCCCCGGCCCGCTTGGTCAGGGCGAGGACGATGTCCTTGGTCCGCTGCGGCAGTGACGCCTCGTGCAGCCACGCTTCCGAAAGTGCTTCGTCCTCAACGGAATCGTGCAGCCACGCTGCGGCGACCTGCTCGTCGGAGCCGCCGCGAGCGCGAACACCGTCGGCGACGGCCGCCAAGTGCTCGGCGTACGGGCGACCTGCCTTGTCCACCTGCGCCGCGTGCGCACGCCGGGCGATCGCCTCGACCTCGGCCAGTGACATCGGTTCGTTCACAGCCGCCACCCTCACTGGTCGCCGGAGAGCTTCTTGCTCATCCGTTCGATGAACGCGTCGGCCTCGTCCTTGGTGATCTTGACGTGGTCGATGTCGTCGTGTCCCAGCCGGTACCGCTGCAGGTACTCGGTCGGCTCCCACTGGAGGTTCCGGGTGAAGGCTTCGTCGTAGGAGGTGCTGCCTACGACGCGCCGTCGCACGATGCCACGCGGGTCGTTCCGCGGATGCCCTTCGTCAATTTTCGCGTAGTAGGTGGTGATTCCTTCGGCTTCGAAGTATTCGATGCCGATCGTGCCGTCGCCCGAGTATCGGACCTCGACAGACGAGTCGAGTGACTGTCGGAGACGTTGTGCCAGCAGTCTTCCGCGCGCGACGAAGTTCTGCCGATCCGCTTCCCCCGCGAAACCGGAAGAAGCGGGATCGTCGGGTCGATAGAGCGCTTGGAAATCGGAATCCCACTGATCGACGTCTCGCAAGAGGGACTCCTCGATCAGGACGATCTCGGAAATCTCGTCAACGTCGTAGGGATCGGATACGCCTCCACCTCGAGAAACCCAGAACGGGCCGACCTCCCACTCCGCCCTCAAGGTCACGACGGTGCTCACTGCATCACTCCGTCCCGATTCCGGGTAGCGGCTTCAACTTCTTGCCGACGCTGACCGCGATGAGCTTGGACTCGTCACGGTAGTCGATCTCGTACACCACACGATCCGCACGGCCGTCGGCGACGCCATCCCCCCGGTCGAACGCGGGCGCGAGGTTCGCCACCGCGGTCGTCGCAACCGCACCACGGGAACCGCGGGCAACACGCGTCACGCGGGCAGGACGCGGAGCATTCCCGGGTTCGGGTTCTCGTGGTGCAGGAACTCCAGGTGCGGGCCTTCGCCGCTCGGCGGGCGCAGGGAGGCGAACTCGGACTGCTCGGCGACGATGTCGTAGTCGAGCTCTTCGGCCCACGCCCTTGCCTGCTCCCGCGGGTCGGTGGCGTCCACGACCACCGCGGCGAGCGGGCCCGTGTAGGCGTAGGCCTTGCGCGGTTCGAGGACGCACAGCTCGTTGTCCTCGATGTCGCTCATCACCACCCACGGCACCTCGGTGCTCTGCCCGATGTCGGCGAACCGGGCGCCGTGGTTGAACAGCCGTTCCACGGTGTGGGTCTGGTCGCCGTGCGACTCGCTGCGCAGGTCCAGGTGCACGTCGTTCTGCCCGTTCTTGGGCCCGGTCGCGGGCACGAATCGCAGGTGGGCGCCCGGCCCGTCGGGACGGACGTCCGCCTCGCCCTCCACGGTCCAGCCGAGCACCTCGGCCCACCAGCGCGCCAACCGCCCCGGCTCCTGAGCGGCGAACTCCACCACCAACGGCATACCGGGAAACTACCTGAAACGGACGTGAGCGCCGTCTCGGAAATGAGGTTGGCATCCGGTCGAACGATCGCCGAGGCTGGACGCATGGAGATCAGGGAGGCCGGGACGGCCGATTGGGACGCGATCTGGCCGTTCATGCGGCAGATCGTGGCCGCGGGGGAGACCTTCTCGTGGGAGCGGGACCTGGACGAACAGCGGGCCCGCGAGCGCTGGTTCCCGTCGTCACCGGGGCGGACCGTGGTGGCCGTCGAGAACGGGGAAGTGCTGGGCACCGCGATCTCCGCGCCGAACCGGGAGGGGCCGGGATCGCACGTGGCGACCGCGAGCTTCATGGTCAACCCGGCCGCGGGCGGTCGCGGCGTCGGCCGCGCGCTGGGGCGGCACGTGCTCGACCGGGCGCAGGCCGACGGCTTCCGGGCGATGCAGTTCAACGCCGTCGTCGAGACCAACACCAGGGCCGTCGAGCTGTGGCGCTCGCTGGGCATGGAGATCGTCGCGACGCTGCCCGAGGCCTTCGAGCACCCGGTGCACGGGCGCGTCGGCCTGCACGTCATGTACCGCCTGTTCTGAGGGCGGACCTGCGCGGCGCACCCCGAGTGGCCGGTCAGAGGCCGTTGCGGAGGTCGGTCAGGAGCGGTTCGAGGGCTTGCTCCTCCTCGATGGCCCTGGACGTGTTCGCCATGAGGTCGGCGAGCTGCGGGTCCCAGGGCGTGGGGACCGGGGAGCCGATGAGGTTGGGCAGGTCGATGCGGTGCTCGGCCGCGTGGTCGAGCGCGGCGCGGTAGTCGTCCGCTGACATCCGCCACGGCTTCGCACCGTGGCGTTGCGCGGTGAGCGCCGCGCCGATGCCGGGCCAGTCGAAGTCGGTGTGCACGTGCAGCGCCGCGCCGTCGCGGGTCAGCCGCTCCAGCAGCTCCCGCGCCGCCGTCGTGGGCGCGCCGGACAGGCAGATCACCGGGTGGTGCAGGCCCTCCCGGACGGCTGCTTCCAGGAGGCGCGGGTGCTCGCAGACCGCGATCGCGGTTCCGCCCGCGACCAACCTCGCCGGGGCTGCCTCCAGGTCCAGGTGCGACAGGTGCGCCGGGAGGCCCATCTCGGTGCGGGCGCGGACCCCGGCCGAGAAGGCGTCGTCGCCCTCCAGCGGCAACGCCCAGGTCAGGGCGGTGGCCGACACGGCGTCGGGGGCCACGCCGCAGCGCTCCCACAAGGTCCGCCGATCGCGGTCGTTGCCGGGTGATTCGACGCCCTGGGCCAGCGCGGCGGCCTTGAGCACGACCCTGCTCAGCGCGGTCCCGTCGTCCAGCGAGTGCGGGAAGCCGATCCGCCCCGCCAGCGCCGCCCGCGATGTCCAGGAGTGCGGCGGTTCGGTCAGCGACATCGCCGTCAGCACCCGGGCGGCGGCGTGCGTGATGCCGGTCAGCTCGGGTTCGGCGACCCGCCCGTACTGCCGCATCCACCGCAGCCACGGCACTGCCCAGGAAGCGCGCGCGAGCCCGTGCTCGTCGAGCACCCCCAGCAGCTCGTCGGACTGCTCCGCTGCGGGCTCGGCCGCCACCACGGCTGAACCGTGCAGGGCTTCCAGCGCCGGGGAAAGCCCGATGCCGAAGCGGTTTCGCAGCGCTTCGTCCAGTTTGGACACGCTGATCCGGGTGCCCTCACCCCACATCGGACGCCCGTAGAGCTCACCGACCGCCGCGCGGGTCGCGTCGTCCGGCAGCTCCAGCCGGAACGTCGGCTTCGAAGCCGACAGCGCTTCGCGCGCGGCCTCCCACAAGCCCTGCAACTCCGGAACGCCCAGCGCGTCCCGGATCTCGTCCGTGCCTGCCACGGTGCGACCTCCGATCGAGATGTCCGGTCAGGAGTTAGGGCGCTGCAGGTCAGTGCCCGTCCAGGTGGTGTGCGTGGTCGCGATCCCGTGACCGCTGCGCGGCCGCAGCACGTCGTAGATGTGCATCTTCGGGATCTTCGGCGACACGCCCCAACCGGACGGCCACGTGATCAGCCAGTCCATGTCCAGGTCCACCAGCAGCCCCAGCATCCGCGCGATCGTCGGATCGTCGAGCCGCTCGAACGCCTCGTCCAGCAGTACCAGCCGCAGCGGACCTCGGCCGTCGGAGGCGACGCTCACCGCGTCGTAGAAGGCCGCCGCGGCCGCGAACAGCGTCACGTACGAGATCAGCCGGGTCTCACCGGAGGACAGCTGGCGCAGGCGGCGAACCCGGGGCTTGCTGTCCGGACCCGTGTCGCGGACCCGGACCGTGAAGGCGAACCACGACCGGTAGTCCAGCGCGCGGGACAGGATCTCGGCGTAGCCGCCGGAAGCGCTGTCGCGCTCGGACTCGATGAGGTCGGTGAACACCCTGCGCAGCAACGCGTCCTGGTCCTCGCTGCGGTTCGCGAACGGAGTGCGCACCAGGTCGATGGCCTGCTTGATGTCGTCGCCCAGCGCCGCCGACGGCTGCCAGTCCAGCTGGACGTGCACGCCCTGGCTGGAGCGGGCGCCGTCGAGGACCTCGTTCATCCGCTTGCACAGGTCCTCGGCGATGGTCATCTGCCCGCGCAGCCGCTCCGCCAGGTCCCGGATCAGGTAGTCGGCGAAGATCGACTGGTACCGCTCGTTGAGGTATCCGCGCTGCTCGCCGAGCCGCTCGGACACCCGGCGTGCGGCCTCCGCGACCGGCTGCGGGCCCTCCTCACCGGTGACCGTCACGGTCAGCAGGCCGTGCTGGTCGGCGGCGGTGATGTCGTAGTTGCCGCTGAGCGAGTGCTGCAGCGTCTGCAGCCGGTTGAGCACAGTGGACTCGGTCGAGCCCTTCCGGTCGGATCCGGCCAGCAACTCAGCGGCCTCCTCCAGCTCCCCGGGATCTTCGGCGACGTCCGCAGCCGCCCACAGGCCCGGGATGTCGAGGGCCCGGCGGAAGGCCGTGGTGGCCGACTCGGCGTCCTGCTCCCGGCCCGCCAGCTGGGACTGCTTGTTCTCCAGCTGCGTCTCCAGCCGCGCCGCTGCCTCGCGCAGCGAGCTGATCCGCTCGCGCTCCTGCGGCAGCTTCTCCCTGAGCTCGGTGCGTTCGCGCTCCAAACCGCTGACCTTGTCGGCGACCTCCTGCGCCGCACCACCGACGGCCGAGGTCAGCTCGGTGAGACCGCTGGCCTGCTCGGCGTATTCGGCGCTGCGGCGCTCGGCCTGCGACTCCGCCTCCATCCGGTCGGCCACGGCGACGTCGTGGTGCAGCGAGATCTCGCGCAGCTCGGCCAGCGTGGGCAGGCAGCGCGACTCGATCGCCTCGCGCAGCGCGTCGATGCCCGAGCGGGCCTCGCCGGCCGCCCGGTGCGCGGCGTCGAGGGCTTGGGTCTCGGCGGGCAGCCCGACCTCGCCCGCGGCGCGGACCAGTTCGCCCTGCGCCGCCTGCCAGCGCTGCTCGACCTCCAGGTGCTGCTCGCGGAGCTGCACGACCTGGCGCTCGGCGTCCTCGGCGGTCTCGATGGCGGTGGTCAGCTTCGCCTGGGCGGTCAGCAGATCACCATCGTCGGGAAAGCCCTCCAGGTGCTGCTCCAGCGCACTGGCGTGCTCACCGGCTTCGCGCTGCCGACGCTCGGCCTCGCCGATCGCCTCGCGCAGCCGCGCCAGCTCGTCCTCCAGCTCCGCGATCCGGCGGGACCTCGCGTCCTCGCGCGCTCCCGCGCCCACGTACTCGGCGGCGTCCTTGCGCCAGGCACCGGTCAGGACGCCGGCCTTCCACGACCCGTCGGTGGACACCGAAAGTCCTGTGCCACCGCCGGTCGACACGGTCGCGAGCAGTCCCGCGACCCGCTCGCGCGGCACCGGGGACTCGGCCACCGCGGCGGGGGAGAGCAGGGCGGCGAGCGTGCCGCCGGAGTTCGGATCGACCGGAGCGGCGGGTGAGGCGAGCAGGTCGGCCAGGCCGGGCACCTGCCCGTCGGCGGTGACCCAGGCGTTGAGCAGTCCGCTGGACTGCAACGCGGCTTCCAGGCCCGCGCGGTCGGCGTCGCTGAGCGACGAGGCGAAGTCGACCAGCTCGTAGAAGGCGCGCCCCTGCGACGGATCCCGCTCGGCCTCCGCCCAGGAGGGCAGTTCGGGCCGGCGCTCGTGCCCGGCCCTGAGCTCCGCGAGTTCGGTCTCGCGGTCGCGGCACTCGGTCTGCAGCTCGGAGATCTCCTGCTCCACGGCCGACACCGCGCGCCTCGCCTCGTGCAGCTGGGGACGGGCCCACTGCCGTGCCTGCTCGCGGGCCTTGCGGCTCGCGCCGCGGTCGTTGCTCAGGTCCTCGGCGTTCGGTGGTTCCGGGGCGGGCTGCTCGGCCGCGGCCGGCCACTCGGTGGCCCACTTGCGGGCCAGTTCCACCCACACCGCGGCGGCGTCGGCGAGCTCCTGCTGCGCCTGGTTGCGGCGACCGGAGGCTTCGGTGAAGGTCAGCTGCGCCTGCCTGGCGTTGCGCTGCAGCTCGGTGACCTGCGCCTGCTCGTCGTCGAGCTCGCGGGCCTGCTGGTGCAGCGCGAGGGTGAGCGCGGCGCGCTCGCGCGCCTCGGTCGCCGCCTGGGCGGAACTGCCCACCACGCCGCGGAACTGCGCGGCCAGCGCATCGGGGTCCAGCTGCGGCGGCTGGTAGCGGTCCACAGTGGTCGGTTCGGCGTCGGCTTCCGGTGATGTGCGCACCGAATCGGTTTCCGAGGCCAGCTCGGCGGCCGGAACCGGTGGGGGCTGCGGCACTCCCGAACCACCCAGCCCCGCGGTGCCCAGCTGCTGACCGGCTCGCGTCGCGGCCTGCCCGGCCGCCTCGGCGTCACCGGCGAGCCTGCGCAGCACGCCCAGCACGGACTCCGCGGAGCGGTTCTCCTGCGCCCGGTGCCGAGTCGCGGTGTCCAGCGCGGAAACCGCTGCGACGCGGGAGCTCTCGACCAGTTTCTCGCGGTCGCGCAGGTTCTGCAGCTCCGAGTACGCCGGGTGGGAGCGCAGCGCGTCGATGCTCGACTCCAGCTCGCCCTCGCGCTGCTCCAGCTCGGAGATGGTGCGCTGCGCGGTCTCCCGGTCCTCGCGCTTGCCGGTGAACTGCTTGTCCAGGTTCCCGAGCTCCTTGCGCAGCGAGGCCAGCTTCTGCTGCGCGGTCCGCATCGACTCCGCGCGGTCCCGCAGCGCGCCGAACGCGTAGCCGGAGTAGGTGGTCAGGAACGCGGTGAGCGCCTTGTCCGCACCGGTGAGCCGGACGATGTTCTCCCGGATCGATTCCAGATCGTCGAACGAGGTGGCCAGTCGCTCGATCAGGCCCGCGTCCAGCGGCGGGAGGGCGTCGGACAGGATCTGCTCCAGCTGCCCCTCCAGCACCTTCAGGCCCACGTCGGGGTTGCGCAGGGTGCGCTGCAGGTGCAGCAGGTCCCCGTAGCGGGCGGCGGGCACGCCGTAGACGGTGGCGGCGACCTTCGCCCGGAACGACTGGTCGTCGAGCACGCAGTCCGCGCCCAGCAGCTCGCGCAGCTGCGCCGTGCCCAGCGGAACCCGGTCCGCGCCGACGAGGTGCAGGTTGATGCCGACCCGGCGGCCGGTGATGAACCGCCACGAGTCGCTGATCGACTGGGACGTCTTGGACGCCTTCACCCCGAGCCCGCAGGTGAGGAATTCCTCGCCGCCCTCAGGGGTGTCGCGGCGCAGCTCGATCCAGGCGTAGCCGATGCGGTTCGGTCCGCCCGGGTACTCGTCGAGCATCAGACGCCGGATGCTCACCGTGTCGAAGCCCTTCGAGCCCAGCTGGCGCAGGTCGCCGTCCAGGCACAGTGGCAGCAGCAGCTCCAGGGTCCGGGACTTGCCGGAACCGTTGGTGCCCTGGAAGATCGCCCGTCCGCCGTCGAGGTCGAAGGTCGTCTCCGCGTACTGCCAGATGTTGACGATCCCGCCGCGGTGCAGTCGCCACCGGTGGGCGGATTCCGCAACGGCGGCTTCGGTGTCGTGTGCGCTCACCGGGCTGCCTCTTCCATCTCGTCGAACAATGACCAGCCCGGTGCTTCGGGCGCGGGTGGTTCCGATTCGCGTTGCTGCTGCGATGGTGTCGCGTCCGGCTGCGGGAGCCAGCGGTGCGCGGCCGGGCTCAACAACCACGATCCCTCGTGCTCGCGCAGCAGTCCGAGCCTGCCCAGCAGCTCGATGACCGAGCGCACCAGGTCCTGGTGGTCTTCGGTGGCCTGCCGCGACCAGGCCGACGGGTAGGAGTCGACCAGTTCCTGGCAGACGTCGGCGAAGTCCTGCCAGGTCACCGGATGCCTGCCCGCGGAATCGGGTTCGCCCCGGTCGAGCAGCTCCGGCAGCGCCAGCAAAGCGATGCGGGCGACCGTGCCGGGGCCGGGGAAGGCCAGGTCCGTGAGGTAGTCCTCCGGGTCGCACACCACCACGCCCTCGGCCCGCGCCTCGCCGACGAGGCCGAAGAAGCGCTCCAGCAAACGGGATTCGTTGATGACGTGCTCGCGCAGCCAGCTCGCCTGCTCCGGCGGCAGGTCCGCGTAGAGCACCACCGGGTCCTCGATCAGCTTGCGCCGGACCGCCTGCTCGACCTGGCGCGGGCCCGCCGCCGACGCCAGCTCCACCAGCTGCTGCGGGTCGCTCGCCTCGGCCAGCGGACCGGCCACCAGCTGGCCCAGCATGTCGGTGTCGATGGTGATCAGCGCTTCGGCGGCGGACTCCGCCGTCACCGAGCCCTCGGTCTCGGTGATCACGCCCAGCGAGACCAGGTGCCGCAGGGCGGCGGTCAGCGCGCGCCGGTCGGCCGGGTCGTCGGCGATCTCGACGCCGGCCTCGGAGGCCGCCGCGCGCACATCGCTGACCAGCCGGGACAGCAGCACCTGACGGCCGATGCCGGTGAGCGCCGCCAGGGTCAGCGCGAAGTAGGCGTAACCGCGCGGGCTCAACGCCTCCACGCCACGTCCGGCGTCCTCGCCGGGACCCGCCTTGTACAGCCGCGCGAAGCGGCGCTCCACGACCAGCCGGTAGCCCAGCAGGCCGGAGAAGACGTCCTGCAAGGCGGCGCGCTGCCGGTAGATCATCGGCAGCAGGTCGCCGTCCGGGCCGTCGGCCCGCAGCAGCGGCCTGCGCAGCAGGACCCGGGCGCAGCGCACCACGTTGGCGGCGTCGATGTCGGGCAGCTCTTCGAACGTCGAGATCATCGGGCGGCTCCTCGGGCGGGTTCCTCCGACTCGGGCACGCCGCCGTCGCCGAGGAGTTCCAGGACCGTGTCGCGCAGCGTCAGCTCACCGGACGCGCTGCTGATCCGGGTGTCCTGACCGGGTTCCGGGCGGATCGTCACGCGCAGCCGGTGCACCGGGTCCAGCGCCGAGCCCTGGTCGTCGGAGCCGTCGCGCTGCGCCATCGCCAAGGTCAGCAGCTCGCAGAGCACGTCCAGCGCGTCCTGCGACAGCGTGCGGGCACCGACGTCGGCACCCGCCTCGGCGAGCTCGGCGACCGCCGCGCTGCGCTGCTGATCGGCCTGGCGGGCCTGCTGCAGCAGCGTTTCCTCGGTCATCGGGTCGTCGAGCACCCGCGACGTCCGCCCGCGCGCTCCCCGGTCACCCCGGGTGCGGACGCTGACGGTCACGTCCTGCACCGGACCGTCGCGCCACGGCACCTTGTCGTTGTCCGAGTCGTAGTCCGGTGCGGGCTGCAGGTGCCTGGCCGAGTGCAGGCCGAAGGCCGCCGCGTAGAGGCGATGCGAAGTGCGCTCGTCCGCGCCGTCGAACCACTTCGCCAGCTTCAGCAGCTCACCCCGCCTGCCCGGCACCAGACCACCGCCGGAGGTGGCGCGCTTGACGCTGGCCAGCAGCGAGCCGATGGCGCGCGCGGTGGCCTCCCGCAGCGCGGCGACCTGGCTGGGACGGCCGGGTGCGTCGACGAACCAGTCCGTCAGCTCCTGCCAGTCGGCGGGCGTGCGACCGCGGGCCCGCTCGACGTCGGTGCCCAGCTGGTCTGCGGGACCGAGCAGCCGCAGCAGTTCGCTGCGCGCCCCGGTCAACCCGGCCAGCGAACCGGCGATGGTCTCGGTGTGCCGCAGCACGTCCTCCACGACCATCTGGATGTACTCGACGAGCAGGTTCCGGAAGCCGGAGATCTCGTCAGGTGCCAGCTGGTGGCGGGTCACGACCTGGCCCAGGTAGGCGTAGAAGTCGCGGACGGTGGCGGCGAGCTCGGCGTGCTGCAGGAACACCGTGGTGACCTGCTCCGCCAGGCGCTCGCGGGCCTGCCGCGCGGGCTTGGCGCTCGGATCGCGGCGCTCGGCTGCCAGCGCGTCGGAGAGCGCGGAGCCGATGCCGGCCAGACCCCGGTCGATGGCGGGCAGCAGTTCGCGGGAGACCTCGCGAGCGCCCTCGGGCACGCGCAGCAGCGCGTCGACGTCCCGTTGCACGCGCACGGCGAGCTTGCTGACCTGGTAGCGGACGCTGCCGTGCTGGAACTCGGCGATGCTGGAGGCGATCGTCTCGCGCCGGCCGACGACCAGGTTCCCCCACTTGACGAGCTGCTTGAGCCGGTCGATCACCGTGTCCACATCGGACTCGCCGAGGGCCACCCGGCCCTCGCGCTCGGCAGCCGCCAGCGCCGCGGCGACCTCGCCGGCGGACAGGTCGGCGAGCAGGGTCGAGGTGAACAACCGCATGATCGCCAGGTAGGTGCGGTGCTCCGGGGCCTGCAGGTAGGCGAACAGCTGCAGGCGCTGGGCGTCGTCCAGCGTCGTCTCGGCAGCAGCCGGCAACGCGTCGGTCGCGTTTCCCGCGACACCGGCGCGCAGCACATCGGCTTCGTGATCAGGGGCCGTCACGGTCCGCCACGATATCCCGTCGCCCGGGCACAGCCGGTCACCTGGCAGGCGGTGATCGGTCGGAGGGGCTCGCGGGGTAGCGTGCGGTGCTGATTTCGAGGCTTTCGAGATCCTTTGTCCGGGTGGTGGAGGTGCCGGTGAGCGCGGGAAGAGCGGTCGGGCTCCTGCTCGGCGTGGCGGCGGACGCGGCGTTGGGCGATCCGCGGCGCGGGCATCCGGTCGCCCGGTTCGGACGCGCCGCCCAGACCGTGGAGAAAACGCTCTACCGGGACGACCGCTCCGCCGGAGTCCTGCACGTCGGCGTGCTCGTCGGCGGTACCGCCGTGCTCGGCGCCCTCGTGCAGCGCACCGTCCGCTGCAGCCCGGTGCTGGAGGCGGCCGCGACCGGCGTGGTCACCTGGGCCGTGCTGGGAGGAACGTCGCTGGCCGACGAGGGCACCGCGATGGCGCGGCTGCTGGAGGCCGGCGAGATCGACGCCGCCCGCGAGCGGCTCGGCAACCTCTGCGGTCGGGACGCCGCGGTCCTCGACGGGCAGGGGCTGGCCCGCGCCACCGTCGAGTCGATCGCCGAGAACACCTCCGACGCCGTCGTCGCCCCGCTGGTGTGGGGCGCGGTCGCCGGGATCCCCGGGCTGGTGGCCTACCGCGCCGCCAACACGCTCGACGCGATGGTCGGGCACCGCTCGCCCCGCTACCGCGAGTTCGGGTGGGCGTCGGCCCGCCTGGACGACCTGATGAACCTGGTGCCGTCCCGCTTCGCCGCCGCGTTGACCGCGGTGTGCGCTCCCGTCGTCGGCGGCTCCGGCGGCGGCGCCTGGCGCACCTGGCGGCGCGACGCCACCGCGCACCCGAGCCCCAACGCCGGTCAGATCGAGGCGGCCTTCGCCGGAGCGTTGGAGATCCGCCTCGGCGGGCGGACCATCTACGGCCACGTCACCGAGCAGCGGCCGATCATGGGCGAAGGCCGCACGGCCGACGCCGGAGACGTCACCCGCAGCGTCGAGCTCTCCCGCCTCATCGGCACGGTGACGGGCGTCCTCGCAGCGACGGCAGCCGTCCTCCGCCGCCGCTGACCTCGGCAGTTCCCAGTTTTAGGGGTCATTGCAGAATCACTTTGCTTGGCGGTGCGGGTAGCGGAACCTCACACGCCGCCTGGATTCCGTGCGCCACTCCTTTTGTATGCCAATACACGGCGTCGCGGCGTACTCGCCAGACGACGTGTGAGAACCCGCGGCGGTGCGGGCTGAGTCCCACACCTGAAGACAACGACACCCGCCGCACCGGATCCCAGTTTTAGTCCAAACCGAACCATGATCATGTCCGAAATGTCGGCTCAGTTATGACTAAAACTGGGACCTGGTGAGCCGGGGTCCCGACTCGGGCTCTGGGCGGTTCAGGTGTCGGAGGGGTTCTTGTCGAGGGTTTCGGCTTCGCGGCGTTCTTCCTCGGCGATGGCTTCGGCCACCGAGAGCTTGCGGCGGCGCTTGCGGGGTGTCGTCCCGGAGCGCGCGTAGCGCGAATCGCTGCCGTTCGAGCCCGGGGCCGCGGCCTCGTCGGGCTCCTCGGATTCGGGGCGGCGCCACGCCGGTGCGGCGTCCGGCCGGAGCTCGGTGTAGATGAGGTAGCCGATCGTGATGATCGCCATGATGCCGAAGGCGATCCACTGCAGCGCGTAGGAGAAGTACGGTCCCGACTCCAGCCGCGGCAGCGGTAGCGCGCCCAGCACGCCCGGCTGCTCTTCGGCCAGCGCGAAGTAGCCGGGGCGCAGCGCGACGCCGGTGCCGCTGGAGACGGTCCCGGCGTTGACCGCGTAGGTCCAGCGGTGCCCGTCGTGGTCGAACAGCGGACGCTGCTTGCTGTCGGTCTCATCGGCCCGGATCCGCGCGGTGATCGTCACCGGGCCCGAGGGCGCGGCGGCGTAGTCGGGGGCCTGCGTGCCGTTGACCGGGCGCACGAATCCGCGGTCGACCAGCACCGTCGTCCCGTCGTCGAGGCGGAACGGCGTGAGGACTTCGAACGCGGGCTCGCCGAGCACGGTGCGCTGCCAGGCCAGCGTCTCCGCCGAGGGAAGGTAGTGGCCGGTCAGCAGCACCTGCGACCACTCGGTGTTCACGTCCGGTGCGTGCCCGGCGGGCATCACCTCGTTCAGCGGCTCCGGCGAGGCGTGGAAGGACTTCGCGATCGCGTCGTTGCGGATCTCGGTCTCCTCGCTGCGCCCGAACTGCCACGGCGCGAGCGTGGTGAAGCACAACGCGGCGAACACCACGACCAGCGCGATCGCACCCAGCCACCCGGGCCGCAGCAAAAACTTGAGACGCACACCCCCACGGTAGGCCGCGTGGCGGAGGAGGCGGCTGAGACCCCGTCTCAGTGTGACCAGGTCGGGAAGATCACCCGGCCAGCGCGCGGCGAGCGGCCTGCACGGCCTGCGAGCCGAAACCGGAGCCGAACAGCACCGCGTGCACCAGCAGCGGGAACAGCTGGTGGAGCGGGATCCGGGATCGCCACCCGTCCGCCAGCGGGTGGACCTCCTCGTAGCCGGCGATCACGCGGTCCAGCTGCGGGCATCCGAACAGGTGCAGCATGGCGAGATCGGTCTCGCGGTGACCGCCGTGCGCGGCCGGATCGATCAGCCACGCCCGGTCGCGGCCCCACAGCACGTTCCCGCTCCACAGGTCTCCGTGCAGCCGGGACGGCGGTTCGGCCGGGCCCGCCAGCTCGGCGACGTCCTCGCAGACCCGGTCGAGGATCTTCCCCGACTCCGAGCTCAGCGTGCCCTCGTCGACGGCCCGGCGGACGTAGGGCTGGACGCGGTGGCGCGCGTAGAAGGTCGGCCAGTCGTCCTCCGGCTCGTTGCGCATCGGGGCCAGCCCGATCCACGCGTCGGCGGGGCCACCGGGAGGCGGGCTGCCGAAGGCCGGAGCCCCCGCGTAGTGCAGCCGCGCGAGCCCCCGGCCCAGCTCCGCCGCCGTCTCCGCAGTCGGTGCTCCCTCCGGCACGTGCTCGGTGACCAGGCAGTGGTCGCCGTCGCCGAACACCTCGGGCACCGCCACCACGCCCGGCTCGGCCAGCCACCGCAGCGAGGCGGCCTCGGCGGCGGCCGCGCCGGGCATCGACGGTGAGGTGGACTTGGCGAACAGCTCGCCGCCGTCGTCGAGGCGCACGGCGAAGGCAGCCGCGGTGTCCCCGCCGGAGAGCCTCCGCGTCTCCGCGACGGCCCGCCCGGTGAGCCGGGACACCTCGTCGGCGATCACACCCGCTCCCGCACCCACGCCATCAGGCCCGGCATCGCGGCCTCGACCATCGCCAGCACGTCGTCGAACCCGTTCCGCCCGCCGTAGTACGGATCGGGAACCTCGGTGCCGTCGGCGTCCGGGTCGAAGGACCGCAGCAGCCGCACCCGGTCCGGATCACCGGCCAGCCTGCGCACCGCGCGGAGGTGCCCCTCGTCCATCGCGACCAGCAGATCGGCTCCCAGGTGCCGATCGTCGATCTGCGCGGCGACGTGGTCGGTGGGGTAGTCGTGGGCGGCCAGCACCTTCTCGGTGCGCGGATCGGCCGGTTCGCCGACGTGCCACGGCCCGGTGCCCGCGCTGGAGACCTCCACCTGCGAGTCCAGGCCCGCGCGGCGCAGCTCCTCGGCGAAGATCAGCGCCGCCATCGGCGAACGGCAGATGTTGCCCGTACAGATAAAAGACACATGCACGCCTCGAGGGTACGGCCGCGTTCGCCCCGTGCTCGGGAACGCTCCGACGTGGACGTTTAAACTTCCCCTGATGAGCGGGGACGATCGGGAGCTGCTGCGCCACCACGGCGACGTGGACGCCGTGCGAGGACTCGCCGACTTCGCCGTCAACGTGCGGCTGGACCGGCCGCCCGAGTGGCTGCGCGCCCGGCTCGTCGATGCGCTCGACGATCTCGGCTCCTACCCGTCGGCGGACGCGGACCTCGGCGCCCGCAGTGCCGTCGCGACCAGGCACGATCGCGATCCGGACGAGGTCATGGTGCTGGCCGGAGCGGCCGAGGGGTTCGCCCTGCTGCCCGCTCTGCGACCCAGGCTCGCCGCGCTGATCCACCCTTCCTTCACCGAGCCGGAACTGGCCCTGCGCAACGCCGGTGTCCAGGTCGAACGCGTCGTGCTCGATCCTGCGGACGGCTACCGGCTGCACGCCGATCAGGTCCCCGACGAGGCGGACATGGTCGTGCTGGGCAACCCCACCAACCCGACCTCCGTGCTGCACCCGGCCGAGGAGATCCGCGCGCTGCTGCGCCCGGGCCGGGTCGTGGTGGTCGACGAGGCCTTCATCGACACCGTGCCCGGCGAACGCGAATCCCTCGCGCACCTCGCCGAGCCGGGTCTCCTGGTGCTGCGCAGCCTCACCAAGATGTGGGGTCTGCCCGGGCTGCGAGCCGGCTACGCGCTGGGATCCCCGGAACTGCTCGCCGAACTCGGCCGCAACCGTCCGCACTGGCCGGTCAACTCCCTGGTGCTCACCGCGGTGCGGGCCTGCTGCGAGCCGCGCGCGATCGCCGAATCGCAGCGCGCCGCAACCGAGTTCACCGAGCACCGCGAGGATCTGCTCGCCGAACTCGCCGGTGTACCGGGAATCGATGTGGCGCGCACGCCCGAGGCGCCGTTCCTGCTGCTGCGGGTGCCGGACGGTCAGCAGGTGCGGGAGTCGTTGCGGGAGCGCGGCGTCGCGGTGCGCCGGGGCGACACCTTCCCGGGTCTCGACGCGGACCACATCCGGGTCGCGGTGCGCGAGCCTGAGCAGAACTCGTTGTTGGTCAAGGCTTTTCGAGACGTTGTGGAACGTGGGTGACACTGTGCGGATTCGGGACGTGATCGGCGCGCTGGAGCAGGCTTACCCCACCGGACTCGCTGAGGACTGGGACGCCGTCGGTCTCGTCTGCGGCGACCCGGAGTCGGTGGTGCAGCGCGTGCTGTTCTGCGTCGACCCGCTGGAAGCCACTGTGGACGAAGCCGTCGACTTCGGTGCCCAGCTCGTGATCTCCCACCACCCGCTGCTGCTGCGCGGGGTGCACGGCGTCCCCGCCGACGACCACAAGGGGCGCGTGGTGCACCGGCTCATCCGCTCCGGCATCGGCCTGTACTGCGCGCACACCAACGCCGACAAGGCCAGCCCCGGCGTGTCCGACGCGCTCGCCGGTGCGCTCGGCCTGTCCCGAACCCGGCCGCTGATGCCCACTGCGCCCGGCGCCGACACCGGGCTGGGTCGCATCGGAGAGCTGGCGCAGGCCGAGTCGTTCCGCGAGTTCGTCCGCCGCGTGGCCGACGGCCTGCCCACCACCACGTGGGGAGTGCGCGGAGCCGGCGACCCGGACCGCGAGATCCGCACCGTCGCCGTCTGCGGCGGCGCGGGCGACTCCTTCCTGACCGCAGCGGCCGAGGCCGGCGTCGACGCCTACGTCACCGCCGACCTGCGACACCACCCCGCGGGCGAACACCTCGCCCAGGCCGACGTGCCCGGCGCCTCGGTGCCTGCGCTCGTCGACGTGGCGCACTGGGCCAGCGAATGGCCCTGGTGCCAGCAGGCCGCGGACCTCGTGTCCGCCGCGCTGCCGGATACAGTCGAAGTCCTCGTTTCCACCCGACGCACCGACCCGTGGACCGTGCACGCCGGTGCGACACCAGACCCAGGGAGGGCGCACGCGTGAAAGCCGACCCCGCCGTTCAACGACGGCTGCTCGATCTCGCGGACGCCGACGCGGAGCTCAACCGCGTCGTGCACCGCCGGCGCACGTTGCCAGAACTCGAGCAGATCGGTGAGGCCGAGCGCGACGTCCAGACCAAGCGCGACGAGCTGGTGGTCGCCCAGACCTCCTTCAGCGACCTCGACCGCGAGGTCAAGCGGCTGGAGACCGAGGTCGACAACGTCCGCAAGCGCGAGGCTCGCGACCGCGAGCTGATGGCCTCGGGCGGCCCCGCCAAGCAGCAGGAAGAGCTCGAGCATGAGCTGCAGACCCTCGCGCGCAGGCAAGCCGTCCTCGAAGACGAGCAGCTCGACGTCATGGAGCAGCGCGAAGCGCTGGAGACCAACGTGACCAAGTCGCGCGAGGCCGTCACCGAAGCCGAGCAGCAGCTCGCCGAGATCCAGTCCCGCCGCGACGAAGCGCTCGGCGAGCTCGAAGTCGCCGAGACCCGCCGTCAGACCGAGCGCGACCTCATCATCAAGGCCCTCCCGGACGACCTCGTGGCCCTCTACGAACGCGTCCGCGGTCAGCGCGGGGTGGGCGTCGGCCTGCTCCAGGGCGCGCGCTGCGGCGCCTGCCGCATCGAACTCGACCGGCACGCCCTCAACGAGGTCCGCGAGGCAGCCCCCGACGACGTGGTCCGCTGCGAGGAGTGCGGCGCGATCATGGTCCGGGAGACCAAGTGAGCGCACGCGTCATCGTCGAGGCCGACGGCGGATCGCGCGGGAACCCCGGCCCCGCCGGCTGCGGCGCGGTCGTGTTCGACGCCGACTCCCGCGCGGTCCTCGCCGAACGCGCCATCGGGCTCGGCGAGACCACAAACAACGTCGCCGAGTACCAGGGCCTGATCGCCGGGCTGCGCGCGGCACGGGAGCTCGGCGCGTCCGAGGTCTCGGTGCGGATGGACTCCAAGCTGGTCGTCGAGCAAATGGCCGGCCGCTGGAAGGTCAAGCACGCCAACCTCCAGCCGCTCAACGCCGAGGCGCGGCAGCTCGCCGGCGACTTCGAGCGCGTCGACTACGAGTGGATCCCGCGCGCCGAGAACTCCGCCGCCGACAAGCTCGCCAACGACGCGATGGACGGCAAGACGGAGGAAACCGGCCAGGTCACCGAGTCCGAGAGCGCTTCGGCGCGGACCCGGCCGTCCGGCTGGCAGAACCTCCGCGGAGCCCCGACCAAGATGCTGCTGCTGCGGCACGGCCAGACCCCCATGTCGGTCGACAAGCGCTATTCCGGTCGCGGCGACGTCGAGCTGACCGAGCTGGGGGAGCGGCAGGTGCGCGCCGCAGGCAAGCGCCTCGCAGCCATGGACGGCGTCGTCACGCCCGACGGCCCGGCCCCGATCATCTCCTCTCCGCTCGCCCGGACCCGGCAGAGCGCGCAGGCCGTCGCCGACGCCACCGGGAGCGAGCTGGAGCTCCACGACGGCCTCATCGAGACCGACTTCGGGGCGTGGGAAGGCCTCACCTTCCTCGAAGCCGCCGACGAGTACCCGGACCTGCACCGCCGCTGGATCGGCGACCCCACTGTCGAGCCACCGGACGGCGAGAGCCTCGAAGCAGTGCACCAGCGGGTCACCGCCGCCCGCGACGACCTCGTCGAGCGCTACGCCGGCAAGACGATCATCGTCGTCAGCCACGTCACGCCGATCAAGTCCCTGCTGCGCACGGGCCTCGGCGTGGGTGCGGAGATCTTCTACCGGCTGCATCTGGACCTGGCATCGCTGTCCATCGTGGAGTTCTACCCGGACGGCAACGCCTCGGTCAGGCTGGTCAACGACATCTCCCACTGGGCCTGATCCAGCGGCCCTGGCCGGGAGCCGCAGCGGGCACAGCGGTAAAATCTCCGCTGCGGAAGAGTCGGTTGGGCGATCGCGGCGGGCCACGACCCGTCGAGGAAAGTCCGGACTCCACAGAGCAGGGTGGTTGCCAACGGCAACCCGGGGCGACCCGCGGGAAAGTGCCACAGAAAGCAGACCGCCCGGCGCACGCGCCGGGTAAGGGTGAAACGGTGGTGTAAGAGACCACCAGCACCTCGGGTGACCGAGGTGGCTCGGTAAACCCCACCCGGAGCAAGGCCAAGATGGGCGCCATCCGGCGCCCGCGCGGACGATCGAGGGCTGCTCGCCCGAGTTCGCGGGTAGGCCGCACGAGCTCACCGGCAACGGCGGGCCTAGATAGATGGTTGCCGAACGGACGGCTGCGAAGCCGCCGGGAACAGAATCCGGCTTACAGGCCGGCTCTTCCGCCTTACTTCTCTGTTCTCGGGCCTTCTCGGGTCGTCTTCCTGCGTGCGTTGCTGTTCGTGTTGGGTCGGGTTCACTGCAACTACTCAGTGGTCCCTCTGCTTGGCGGTGCCAGATGCGGAACCTCAGACGCCTTCTGGCTCCGGGATCCGAGGCTTATGTATGCCAATACACGACACGTCGGCTGTCCTCCCCAGAAGGCGTCTGAGAACCCGCGGCGGTGCGGGTTGCTTGGGTGGGGCACTGAGGAAGCACCTTCGGTGCTTGCCTGGCCTGGGTTTGGTTGGGTGATTCGGTGCTGCGGAACCGGCTTCGCCGGTTGCCTGGCGTTGGCTTGTTCGGCGTCAGGGCCTTCGCATGTGGAGGAGCGGGTAGGGGCGTCCCTGGGCGTCGTGTTCGGAGCGGCCGATCTGGACGAAGCCGTGGCGTTCGTAGAAGCGGCGGGCGGACGGGTTCTGCTCGTTGACGTCCAGCGCGACCTCGGACATGGGGCCGGTCACCGAGGTGAGCAGTGCGGTACCCACGCCCTGACGGTGCGCGGCCGGATCGACGAAGAGCGCCTCCACCCGGGTGCCGTCCACCCCGACCCAGCCGACGGGTGCCCCCTCGGGCCACTGGGCAACGGTGATGGTCAGGCCCGGGAGGGCGTGCTTCCGGACTTCGGCTTCGATCTCGTCGACGTCGGCGCGGGTCAGGAAGTCGTGCGTCGCTTCCACCGCGCGGCGCCAGATGCGCAACAGGTCCGGCTGGTCGTCCGGGGTGGATGCGCGGAGGAGCACGGGATCGTCGTTCATGGGGTCATCGTGCTCCTCGCGGTCAAGCAGGTTCTCGGCCCCGGCGGCGCGGGTGCACCGCCGACCGCTCGACGGTGCGAGTTGCCTTGGTGAAAGCGACTTCGACGCTCGCCCGACGTTGATCGGGAGGGATGCCGCCCTCACCCGTCCGTTGGCCCTTTTGGGCTAGGCACTTTCGGCTGAACGGTCTCCGGGTGAAAAGTGGTGCCCTGGGGGGAACTCTTCGTGTGGGTGCCGTTACCCTGATTCGTGCGCGCCAAGATCACCCGTCCCTTTCGGGTTCGGTGATCACGTCGAGTGATCCAGTCGGGTGCTTCCTGGTGCGATGTGCGGAAATCCACTGGACCGCCGGAACGATCACGGTGCGTTACGAAGGAGCTCGCAAGCGGGTGAACAGCCACGAGAATCAGGCTCAAATCCGGCCCACTATGCGGCATTTCCGCGATGGCCAGCTGGTGATCGCTTGCTCGAATGGCCTATTCGCTGCGTGATGGCCGATGTGTCGTCCCGCTGTAACCCGCCACACCCGAGCTCGCAACCACTACTTCTGGTGACCATGTCATGTTCTACTCGTATCGGCGCGTTGCGGATCACCGCGACGCGCTGAGGCACCGGCCCGCAGACACTCCGCGCACTCAGGGGTAAAGAGATGACCGCCATGCCGCTGGAAACACTGGCGCACCTGGACGTACTCGCCCAGCAGTCCCAACTGGGCACCGATGGCATCCGCGGTTGGATCCTGGACAACGTGCTGCCGCTGCTGCTGCTGACCGTTGCGATCCTGCTGCTGTGGCTAGGTGGCGGCAAGGGCGACAACGCGGGCGTGATGCGCCGCGTCGGCGGCGTGCTCGTCGCGCTGGCGATCGTCGGTATCGCGGTCACCAACGCGGGCATCGACATCGGCACCTTCATCGCACAGCTCTTCAGCACCAGCGGGTGATGTCCAGTGCGGATACGCACCGATGACGAGGTTTACCGGGTAGACGCCGTCTGGCTCGGCCCGCCGAAGGCGACCTTCCCCTTCCGCGCGCGCTACGTCGCGTGGGGCGTCGGCACGTTGGTGTTCCTGCTGGTCCTCGCGGTCGAACGCCGGATGAACATCGGATTCGGCTTCTTCTCGACGGCGTGGGCGCTGGTGATCACCATCGCCCTGACGCGGTTGATCACCGCGAAGATCGGGCACGAGCGCCCGCTCGGCGCGGTCCTGACCATGTGGGTGCGAGAGCTGACCGCTCCCGGGGAGAAGTCCCAGGCGGAGGGCGGCGCGGCCAGCGCCGCCCGAGTGCGGGTCCGACGACGTCGTCCCGTTCCCAAGAACAAGCGCCCCCGCCGGGGGCAACCTCGGCAGCGGCAGACCCAGCAGCAGTCGCAGGGCAGGAAGCAGCACACCCGGCAGGCGCAGCAACAGCCGCGCTCCACCCGGTCCACGCAGCAGGTCGGAAGCAGGCGCACGCGTAGCAAGGAGGTTCGCGGTGTTCGGTCGCCGTCGAGGCGGTGAGCAGCAGCCGCAGCAGGTTCCCCGCGGCTCCAGCGGCAAGATCCGCGGTGCCAACAAGGGCAGCGGCAAGCAGCGCAAACGCGCGCGGGGTCTGGGAGACGAGCAGTCCATCCCGACCTACACCCCGTCGATCGCCGCACGCACCATCGACGGGCACCTGCTGCGAACGGGCCAGGACGTCTTCGCCTGGTACCGGCTCTCGCCGCAGCGCTGGTCCTTCCGCTCCGATTCGCAGCGCCAGGACCTCGTCGCCGCCATCGCGGGCCAGTACTCGGAACTGCAGGGGCGCTGGATGCACCTGCGGGTCACCAATCGGCCCTACCCCATCCGGATGTGGGCCGAGGCGCACGTGCACAACGCGCGCAACCCGCTGCCCGACGCCGAGGGCGCGCTGTCCTTCGACGACTACATGGTCGGCGAGCAGCAGCAGCTGATGGGCCGCTCCATGGCGGAGAAGGAGGTCTACCTGGGTGTCCAGGTGCAGACCCGCAACGTCGTGGACCGAGCGGTGGAACGCGCGGCGCCCCTGCTGCACAAGGTCTTCCCGGAAGCCGTCGATGCCGAGCTCATAGCGCTCGACAGCGAGATCGAGCACCTGGACCAGGTGATCGGCTCCGCGGGGCTGGACGGCCGTCCGGTCACCGCCGAGGAGGTCTCCTGGCTGATGCACCGGTCCTGCTCCCTGGGCCTGCCCGCACCGCGCAACCTGCCTGCGGTTCCCGGCGCGCCGTGGGAGCCCGAGGACCTCGCGTCGTTCACCGACGCCTCCGACATGCACCAGGACCCGTACGCGCCGACGGTCACCGTGCGCGGCCGGACCGGTTCCAACGCCGGGGTCACCCGGCACGTCGCGGTGCTCACGGTCGGCCAGACGCACGGCCTGCAGATCCCCGAGATCGACGATCCCTGGATGCAGCACTCCGACCGGCTGCCCGCGCCCGTGGAGTGGTCGGCGCGGATCTACGTGCGGCGTCCCGAGGACGTCGGCGGTGAACTCCAGCGGCAGATGAACAAGGTCCGCTCCCAGGTCCGGCACTACACCGAGGAGCACGGCCTGGAGCCGCCGACCTCGCTGGCCCGCCAGGCGGGCCGGGTGCTGGAGATCGACGACGAGATGACCTCCGGCTTCACCGCCCTGGCCACCCGGGTCAAGTCCTGGTGGCGGATGTCGGTGTCCGGCCCCACCGAGCGCGACGCGCTGCGGCTGGCCCAGCAGATCCTCGACCTGTACAAGCCGAAGGTCGCCATCGAGCACCCCGAGGCGCAGTACGCGATGGCGCGCGAGTTCATCCCCGGCGAGCCGCTGGCCAACTCCGCGTACCTCCGGCGAGGCTCGGTGGTGTGGGCGGCTTCCGCGGTGCCGCAGGCGACGGCGGAGGTCGGTGACCGGCGCGGCATCCTGCTCGGCGAGACCTGCACGGCCACCCGGCGTCCCGTCGCCTGGGACCCGTGGATGGCCCAGGAGGTCCGCGACGCCTCCGGTCTGACCGCCATGGTCGCGGGACTGGGCGGCGGGAAGAGCTTCCTCGGCGGCGGCATGGTCTACAAGACTTTGCGCGCCGGCGCCCACTGGACGCTGCTGGACCCGTCGGGGCCGCTCGCCGAGCTGTGCAACCTGCCGGAGATCAAGCCCTACGCCCGCAACATCAACCTGCTCAACGCCCAGCCCGGCATCCTCAACCCGTACCGGGTGGTCGCCGAGCCGGAGCTGGAGCACTTCGTCGACGAGGAGGACCCGGAGCGCGGCTGGCGGCGCGAACGCGCGCTGGCCGCCGCGACGCGGCGCCGACTCGTGCTCGACGTGCTCACCGGGCTGCTGCCCTACGAGGTGGCGAAGCTGCCGCAGACCCGGATCGTGCTGCTGCGCGCGGTCCGCGCCGTCGGCGGCCGGGTCGACGCGCACCCGGGCATGGTCTTCGAGGCGCTGCGCCGCGACGCCAGCGAGCACCACGAGCACGCGGTGGTCGTCGCCGACTTCCTCGACGAGATCCGGGAGCGCATGGCGCTGCTCATCCCGGAGAACGACGCCGACCCCTACTCCGAGACCCGCGACGACCGGCTCACGGTGCTGACCATGGCCGGGCTGACGCTGCCCAAGGACGGTGTCGGCCGCGAGCACTGGACCGACGCCGAGGCGCTCGGCGTGGAGATGCTCAACCTGGCGGCCTGGCTGACCCAGCGGTCGATCTACGAGCGGCCCAAGGGCGAGCGCAAGGGCGTCTGGATCGACGAGGCGTTCTTCCTCTCCGAGGTGCCGACCGGTCGAGTGCTGATGAACCGCTTCGCTCGTGACTCGCGGAAGTGGAACGTCCGAGTGCTGCTCTCCAGCCAGCTCCCGGCGGACTTCCTGCGCATCCAGGGCTTCGTGTCGCTGCTGGACTCGGTGTTCATCGGCCGCCTCGACGACGACCAGGCCCAGGCCGACGCGCTGCGGCTGCTCAAGGTGCCGGTCGACGCCGGCTACGAGCAGGTCGTCTCGGCGCTGGGCCGACGCCCCGGCCCGGCCCGCAACGCCACCCAGCGCGACCGCTCGCCGCGCCAGTTCATCTTCGGCGACGGCGCGGGCGGGGTGGAGAAGATCCGCATCGACTACTCCGGCCCGCACCTGGAGCACCTGCGCGACGCGCTGGACACCACCCCGGCGTCCGAGCCCGACGCGGAACCGCGGGAGCTGCAGGCCGGTCCCGACGGCGACGGCGTCAACTCCGACTCGAGCACGTCCGCGCTGAACCCGGCGGAGGACGACTACGGGGACGACTTCGAAGCGTTCGACGAGCTCGAACTCGAAAGCGTCGGCATCGGTTCCGATGACGGCACCGAGAGCTCGACCCGGCGGCCGGGCGAGCGGGGTGGGGACGACGCGAGGTGAGCGGCGCGGTCTTGGGCATCGTGGTGATCGCCGCTGCGCTCGCAGCGCTGGTCGGCGTGCTGGTGATCAACCGTCGGACGCGTTCGGCGGAGGTGTTGAACCCGCGTCGCCGTAAGGTCTACCTGCTGATCGCGGGCATGCTGGCGATGCAGTCGATGATGGCGGGTCCCGCATGGGGCCAGGACTTCGACTGCAAGGAAGCACCGAACCCGGAACGCCCCGGCTCCGGCATGGTCGGCGCACTGGACCCGGCGCCGATGGGCGCGGGCAACCCGGGCAGCGCCTACGACGAGGTCGGGTACGCCGGTCTGATCTGGCACACCTACGACCTCGGCTGCGGTCCGCAGGGAGTGACCAGCCCGGACGCCCTCGCCGACACCTGGGTCGGCAACGAGCTGTTCAACCTCGCCAAGAACCTGGTGGGCGCCACCAACGGGCTGCACTACGCGCTGCTCAACGGCGACCTGATGGACCCGCTGGACGAGGTGATCGCCACCGGCACGGTCGCCCTCTACGACAGCGTCTTCGCGCCCTGGTTCGGCCTGGTCGCCCTGGTGCTGGCGGTGGTGCTGTTCCGCTACATCTGGCAGGGCGACCTGGCCAGCATCGGCAAGCGCGGCATGTGGGCGCTCGCGGCGCTGTGGTTCGCCTCGGCGACCTACCTGACGCCGCTGGTCTACACCCACGCGCTGGACGAGATCGTGATCACCGGCACCTCGGCGGTGCAGGCCGGTTTCCTGCACGAGGTCGGCGTGGACGAGGCCAACGCGCTGCCGACGCTGCTGCACGACCAGGTCATCTACCGCAACTGGCTGCGCGGCGAGTTCGGGTCGCCGGACTCCCCGCAGGCCCAGCAGCTCGGCCGCGAACTGCTGCGCGCTCAGGCGTGGACCAAGCAGGAGGTCAACGCCGGGGCCGACGGTGGATCGCCGGAGCCCAAGAAGCAGGCGTTCGAGGACGTCGCGGGCAAGATGGGCAGCGCCTACGGCTACTTCCAGGGAGTCGACGGCAGCCGCGTCGGCGCGGGCGTGCTGGGCAGCGTGCAATCGCTGGCCTACGCCTCGTTCCAGCTGCTGGCCAAGGCGACCATCCTGCTCGCGCAGGTCCTGCTGCGGGTGCTGATCCTGGCCGGTCCGCTGATCGGCCTCGTCGCGCTGGTCTACCACCAGATCCTGCGGATGATCGGCCGGGTGGCCGGTGCCGCGGTGCTCAACGTCGTGATGGTCTCGGCCCTGGCCGGCCTGCACACGCTGCTCCTGACCTGGATCTTCGACCCGACCCGGGGCTTCTCCGCGCTCACCCAGATCCTGCTGGCCGCGCTGATCACCATCGTGTTCCTGATGATCGCCAGGCCGATCCGGCGGATCGCGCAGATGGTCGAGCTGTCCGTGGGCACGGTCGGCCGTGCCGCACCCGCGCAGGGCGGGATCTTCGCCCGCTTCGGCAGGCGCGGTGACAACCCGTCGGGCGGGCAGTTCTGGGAGCAGGTCCGCGACGGCGACTCCGACGAGGAGTACGCCGGCGGCGACGGGCCGCGCAGGCGGCGTCCGGAAGCGCTGCTGCCCGCCGTCGCCCAGCGGCTCGACCGCGAGGACGGGCCCGCGCCGCAGCAGACGTCCATCCCGGGCGGTGCGGCGGCCGGTGCGCTGCCCGCGAGCGGTGGTTCGCCGCGCCGGCCCGGCGGGATGTCCGGTGCCGCGGAGATGCGCACGCCCAGCCGGGTGGTCGATACCAACCCGGTGGCGGATGCCAAATGGGATGGGAACGACGAAGATCCGGTGTTGATCCCGTCGCGCTCGACGGTGGAGCGGGTGCAGGACCAACCGGCCGGCACCGAGTCACCGCGCCTCGCCGAGCGCGAGGTCGTGCAGGGACGTCCCGTGCACGTGATCTACCGGCCCTCCCGAGGGCTGGAAGTGGCCGATGGCTGACCGGAAGAGGGGGAGCTGATGCCGATCCGGACGCACCGCGGGAGAGCCGCGGTGTACCGCAGGTTCTGGGGCTGGCCGCTGCGCTCGCCCAAGCACCTGGCGGCCGCTCTGGTCGTGGTGGGCGCGGTGGCGACCGTCATCGGACTCGTGCTGCCCGAACCACCGCCGAGCCGCAACGTGGCCGCTGGTGGCCGCACCACCGAGCGCGAGCAGCCGTCGCAGCACTCCGCGGTCGTGCCGACGACCAAGCGACCACCGACGATCTCCGTGCCGCAGGCGGGTCCCACCCCGACGGCTCCGGACCCGGCGGGCGTCGCGATCGTCGAGAAGTGGGGCGAGGCCTGGGTGAACCACCCGGTCGGCGCCGACCGGCAGCAGTGGGTGAGCGGGCTGCGGCCGCTGACCACCGACGAGTTCCTCACCGAGCTCTCCACCGTCGACCCGGTGAACGCGGGCAACGTGATCACCGGAGCACCGGCCGCGGTGACCTCCACCGCGGGCACGATGGTCGTCCGGCTGCCCACCGACATCGGGGTGCTCAACGTGACCGTGAACAAGACCCCGGCCGGATGGCGGGTGGCCCAGTACGACAAGGAAGGTTGACGCATGCGCAAGCTCGTGGTCGCTTTCATCGTGCTCGCGGGTTTCGCAGGAATGATCGGTCTCGGTGCGCTGACCATGCTGATCAGCAGCAGCAGCGGCAACCAGGGCTGGTCCAACTGCAGTGCCAACCTCGGACCGTGGGGTGACGGGGCCGGGCGAGGCGAGAGCGACGCGGGCTCCCTCAAACCCGAGTCGGTCGCGGTGGCCAAGCGCATCATCGACATCGGGAAGCAGCGCGGGATGCCGCCGCGCGCTTGGCAGATCGCCATCCAGGCGGGCAAGACCGAGTCGAACCTCGCCAACCTGACGCACGGCGACCGCGACTCGCTGGGGATCTTCCAGATGCGGCCCTCGATGGGCTGGGGATCGATCACCCAGGTCACCGACGTCGACTACCAGATCAACAAGTTCTACGACGTGCTGCAGGCCGTCCCCGGCTGGGAGGAGCTGCGGCCCGGCACCGCCGCGCAGCGCGTCGAGCGCTCCGCGTTCCCGCTGCGCTACCACCGCTGGGAGCCGATGGCCGCGCACCTGGTCAGCGTCGAGGGCAACGTTCCCGGTGTCACCGCCTGCGACGACCTCCCCGGTTCCAGCGTGCTGGGCGGCCAGGCGCTGTCGTTCGCGAAGGCGCAGCTGGGCAAGCCCTACGTGTGGGGCGCGGCGGGGCCGTCCTCGTTCGACTGCTCGGGTCTGACCCAGCAGGCGTGGAAGGCCGCGGGGATCGAGATCCCCAAGTACTCGCAGACCCAGTACTTCCAGGGCGGCGTCCACGTGCCTCTGGCACAGGCCCAACCGGGTGATCTCGTGTTCTGGGGATACGGCCGAGATCCGCACGGAATTCACCACGTCGGCCTCTATTTGGGTGACGATCAGCTGCTGCACGCTCCGCAACCGGGTGAATCAGTCGAGGTCACGAAGCTGTGGGACGGCGGGCAGCTGCTGCCGATGGTCGTGCGGCCGGCAGCGGACACGCCCGCACCGCCCGGCGCGGTACCCGCCGCCGGGGGCGTGCGTTAGGTAAGAATGGCGTCGGCCTGCTGAAACTCCCGAAGGGGTTGCTCATGTTCACGCCGGACCCGATTCCGCGGCCGACCGGTCCGCCCGCGTCGAGCACGCCACTCGGTGACTACCTGAACCAGTCACCGCCCGGAGGTTCCTCGGGTTACGCGGTGTTACCGCGTTCGCTCGCCGAGGCGATGCCGCTGCCGTGGCAGCACCAGATGCGCAACCTGCTCGCGGAGTTCCACCAGGCGTTCGGGCACGTGCAGTGGCCGGTCTACCGGGTCGTCCCGTCCCGCTACGAACGGCTTGCCAACCTCGACGACGACCAGCTGGCCGAGGTCGGGTGCACCGTCGAGGTCGGCGACGACGGCGAGCTGGAGTACCGGATGCGTGACGGCCGCCGGATCGAGGACCCGGAGAACCACCAGGTGCTGGTGTCCTGCCTGGACCCGATCCCGCCGCGCGGCACCCAGCCGCCCGCCGCGCCACCGCCGCCCCCGGCCTGGTGAACCTCAGCCGAACGGCGTTCGGACATCTCGGTCGTTCCAGCGCGCCAGGCGTGACAGGTGGGCCTTTGCGTGCGAGGCTCGAAGCATGGCCCGCGGAGGTTGGTACTTCTGTTTGAAGCATCGGCAGGTCGAGCCCAAGTCGGGCTGTCGTGCCGCCGATCGCTTGGGCCCGTACCCGGATCAGGAGACCGCGGCCCGTGCGCTCGAGATAGCCGAGGAGCGCACCGAGGCGGCCGATGAGGCCGACCGCAGCTGGAAAGACGAGGACTGAGTTCTCGTGACGGCGGCGGAGAGGTTCCCGGACGGTGTCCACGCTGTTCCTCCCGTTGCCGCGCATCAATTCGGCCTGGACTTCGCCGCGGTCCGCCGCGAGCTGAATCTGCCGCGCGATTACCCGACCGGCGCGCTCGCCGAGGTCGAGCAGACCGTGGCCCAGCCGTTGCCGACCGGCGTCCGCCACGACGCGATCGATCTCCCGCTGGTGACGGTCGACCCGCCGGGCGCCAAGGACCTCGACCAGGCGGTGCTGCTGCGGCGTCGTGGCAGCGGCTACCGGGTCCACTACGCCATCGCCGACGTGGCCGCGTTCATCCCGCCGGGCGGTGACCTCGACAAGGAGGCTCGCCGCCGAGGTCAGACCCTCTACCTGCCGGACGGCAACATCCCGCTCCACCCCACGAGGCTCTGCGAGGACGCCGCGAGCCTGCTGCCGGATCAGGTGCGCGCTGCGGTGCTGTGGACCATCGACCTGGACTCCGACGGCTCGCCGGAGCGGGTGGACGTGCGGCGAGCGCTGGTGCGCTCGGTCGCTCGCCTCGACTACGAGGGCGTGCACCGCTCCCTCGCGCAGGGCTGCGCGCACCCGTCGATCGAGCTGCTGCCGGAGGTCGGCAGGCTGCGGCGCGAGCAGGCGCTGCGGCGCGGCGCGATCGAGCTGGGGCTGCCCGAGCAGCAGGTGGAGTCCGACGGCGAGGGCGGCTGGCGGCTGGCCTTGAGGCCGCGACTGGTCGTGGAGGAGTGGAACGCCGAGATCTCGCTGCTCACGGGCATGTGCGCGGCAGAGATCATGCTGGAGGCCGGGGTCGGCGTGCTGCGCACGGTTCCGGAGCCGGACGTGGCCACCGTGGACGTGCTGCGGCGCTCGGCCAACCAGCTCGGCGTGCACTGGCCGGTCGGTGTGCCTCCCGCCGAGGCGCTCGCGGAGCTCGACCCGGCCCGCCCGGAGGCGCTGGCCGTGCACGTGGCCGCGACCAGGCTGCTGCGCGGTGCCGGCTACACGGCGTTCGCGACCGGAGCGCCCGCCAAGTCGGGGCACGCCGGCATCGGAGCCTCGTACGCGCACGTGACCGCCCCGATCCGCCGCCTGGTCGACCGGTACTGCGCCGAGATCTGCCTGGCGGTGACCGCCGGGCGCGAGATCCCGGAGTGGGTCACCGAGGCGTTGGGCGAGCTCCCGTCCGCGATGGGCGTGTCGGACCGGTCGGCCACGCAGGTCGAGCGGGCCTGCATCGCTCAGACGCAGGCGTGGTCCCTGGCCTCGCGGGTGGGGGAGGAGTTCCCGGCGACCGTGCTGCGGGTGCCCAACGGCGTGGCGGGCGAGGTCTTCGTCGCCGATCCGCCGATCATCGCTCGCTGCACCGGTAGCGGCCTCGGCGAGGGGCAGCAGGTCCGGGTGCGCTTGGTGACCGCCGATCCGGAGCGCCGCGACGTCGAGTTCGAAGTGGCCTGACGCACACCTCGTGGCATTCTCGTGGCCAGTGGGTCGATTGTGGATCGTGACTGTCGATGGCGACGAGAGGGGCCGTGAAGGTGACTGGTGTGCGGGAGATGACCGTCGGGGTGCTGGGCGGTACCGGGGCTCAGGGCCGGGGACTGGCGATCCGCTGGGCCAAGGCGGGTCTGAAGGTCGTGATCGGGTCCCGCAACGCGGAGCGCGCGCAGCAGGCCGCCGATGAGATCAAGGAGATCGCGGGCGGCGACGTCACCGGCGCCGACAACGCGGGCTGCGCGGCGGCCTCCGACCTGGTGCTCGCGGCGCTGCCGTGGGAGGGCCACGCGGACACGCTCAAGGCCTTGCAGACCGAGCTGGCGGGCAAGATCGTCATCGACTGCGTGAACCCGCTCGGCTTCGACAAGAAGGGCCCCTACGCGCTGCCCGTCGAGGAGGGCAGCGCAGCCCAGCAGGCGGAGCAGATCCTGCCCGACTCCCGGGTCACGGCCGCCTTCCACCACGTCTCGGCGGTCACCCTCGCGGACCTGTCCGTGGACCACGTCGACCTCGACGTCCTGGTCCTGGGCGACGACCGCGAGGCCACGGACACCGTCCGCGAACTGGCCGACGTCGTCCCGGGCGTCCGCGGCATCTACGGCGGCCGCCTCCGCAACGCTCACCAGGTCGAGGCCTTCACCGCCAACCTCATCGCCATCAACCGCCGCTACAAGGCCCACGCAGGCCTCCGCATCACGGACGTGTAGGGAGTCCGTGGTTTCTTCGCTCGGCGGTGCGGGTAGCGGAACCTGACACGCCTTCTTGCTCCGGGATCCGAGACTGATGTCCCCGGAAGACGTGTCAGACCCCGCGGCGGTGCAAGCCGAGTCTCACACCTGAAACAACGGCCCTGACGTGGCACGGTGGGTCCGGAGGTGGTTCGGGTGCTGCCGGAGGAAGCCAGCTGCTGGAGCGATGACGAGCGGGAGCGGGCGGACGCGCTGCTGGACGGGCACGCCGTGGTGGTCAACGTCCGCAAGGACGGACCGCACAAGCACCTGGTCCCGTGGCTGCTCGACCAGGACCTGCTGACCTACGTGGGGCATTCGGGCCCTCGGCACGGGTGGCCCCAGTCGGACTTCGCCAGCCCGTTCGTCTCCGAGGCCAAGACCGACCGCGAAGCGATGGTCCGGCACTACGACCAGTGGCTCGACGATCGCCCCGACCTGCTCAAACGAATCCGAGAAGGCGAGCTCGACGGCCGCGCGCTCGGCTGCTGGTGCGCCCCGAAGCCCTGCCACGCGGACGTCCTCGCACACCGAACGCGCTGACGGCCAGGAGTCGGGGCACGCGCGCGGCGCGCCCCGGCTCGAGGCGTCGTCTCAGTGGAAGGAGTGCTCCGGGCCGGGGAAGTTGCGGCCCTTGACCTCCGCGGCGAACTGCTCGGCCGCGCCGGAGAGGACGTTGCCGAGCTCGGCGTACTTCTTGACGAACTTGGCCGTGCGACCGGTGTTCATGCCTGACATGTCGGTCCAGACCAGGACTTGGGCGTCGCAGTCCGGGCCCGCGCCGATGCCGACGGTGGGGATGCGCAGCTCGTTGGTGACGCGCTTGGCGGCTTCTGCGGTGACCATCTCCAGCACCACCGAGAACGCGCCGGCCTCCTGCACCGCCAGGGCGTCCTCGAGCAGCTGGTCGGCCTGGTCGCCGCGGGCCTGCACCCGGTAGCCGCCGAGGCCGTGCTCGTGCTGCGGGGTGAAGCCGATGTGCGCCATCACCGGAACGCCCGCGCTGGTCAGCGCTTCGATCTGGGGAGCGAAGCGGCGACCGCCTTCCAGCTTCACGGCGTGCGCGCGGCCTTCCTTCATGAACCGGGTCGCGGTTTCCAGGGCTTGCTGGGGGGACGCCTGGTAGGAGCCGAACGGGAGGTCGGCGACCACGAGCGCGTGTTCGACGGAGCGGGTCACGGCGCGGGTCAGCGGCAGCATCTCGTCGACGGTCACCGGGAGCGAGGTCTCGTAGCCGTAGACGTTGTTGGCCGCCGAGTCACCGACCAGCAGGACCGGGATGCCCGCCTCGTCGAAGATGCGGGCGCTGTACATGTCGTAGGAGGTGAGCATGGGCCACGGTTCCCCGCGCTCCTTGAGCTGCTGGAGGTGGTGGATGCGAACCTTGCGCCGGGTCGGCCCCGATCCGTACGGGGCCTGGGTCTCGCCCTGGTCGTGGGCAGCAGTCATCGTTGACCGTCCTTTTCCCTCGAGGCCCGAAACGGGTCCCCGGGTCGTCGCGGATGGTGGTACTCGCCAGCGTCGCACGAGGACACCGGCGAGGCGATGACTGCTGACTCACATCACAGCGGCTCAGCCGAGCCAGGGCGCTGCGAAGCGCTGGTACGTGCCGTCGTTGCGCGCGATGGTCAGGTAGTGGTTCACCCACTGCTGGAACACCACGTCGCCCTTCGGCAGCAGGTACGCCTTCTCGGCGAAGGTGAACGGCTGCTCCGGGTGCACGGGGCACAGCTCCGGGTGCTGCCTGGCTTGCCAGCGGGTTTCCGAGGAGTCGGTCATCATCAGGTCCGCGTTCCCGTCGATGACCTGCTGGAAGATGGTGTTGTTGTCGGGGTGGCCGACGATGGTGGCGCGCTTGAGCGCCGACCTGGCGAACTTCTCGTTCGTCCCGCCCGGGTTGACCACGGCGCGCACGCCCGGCTGGTCGATCTGCTCCAGCGTCTGGAACCGGGAGACGTTCTCGCAGCGGGTGATCGGCGTCTTGCCGTCCACCCCGAACGACGTGCTGAAGAACGCGCGCTTCGCCCGCTCCAAGGTCACCGAGACGCCGCCGACGGCGATGTCGCAGCGCGAGTCGAAGTCGTCCAGCAGTGTCTTCCATGTGGTGGGCACGATGGTGGCCCGCACGCCGAGCTCGCGGGCCATGTCGTGCGCGACGTCGATGTCTATGCCGCTCCACGCGCCGGAGGGGTCCCGGTAGGTGAAGGGCCGGTAGTCGCCGGTGCTGCACACCCGCAGCTCACCTCGCCGAGCCACCTCGTCCAGCCGGTCAGGCGCCGGTTGCGCTGCGGGTGGCGGCGCGGAGCACCCCGCCGTCACCATCGCGGCCACGGCCAACCCGATCCCGAACTTCACCCAGCGCATGTGCCCTCCCGATCTTCGTGCGGGACAAGACATAACCCGTCGGTGCTCCGAAAGCCAGACCCCGGGGGAGACGGGTGCGGCAAAAACGGGAAATCGAAACAGGCAACCTCGCGGGGTGGGAAGCGTCTAACGGATGGAGCGCGTGGGAGCCGTGCCACAGTCGGGGAGGGGAGCCACCTGGGGGTACTCCCCTCCCCGAACCACGTGTCAGCCGGTGAACGCGCGGTAGGCGGGTCGCAGCAGGTCGGTGACCGGCGTGCCGCCCACCGTCAGCGGGAGCGGCTCCAGCTCGTCCAGCACGAGGGCGTCGGCGGCCGGGACCTCGGGGGTTCCGGCGGGTGCGGGGCTGGTCCAGAAGTCGTGCAGGTGATCCGCCAGCGGGTCCTCGTCGGTGGCCACCTCCGCGGTGACCTGCTGGGTTCCGCGCAGGGTGCGCAGTCGGTCGAGCAGCTCCTCCCTGCCGCGGCCGCGCCACGCCAAGATCTGGAACGGGTCCTCGTCGAAGGACTCCGCCAGCAGGTAGCAGGTCGCGGCGAGGTGCTTGCACGGGATTTCCCAGTCCGGGCACGAGCAGTCCATCGTCAGCTCGCGCATCGTCGTCGGGAACAGCTCCAGCCCGAGGTCGGCGAACACCTGCTCCAGCCCGGTAGGCATCTCCCCGGCCAGCAGCTTCGCCGCGTACAGCGCTTGACCTGCCAGCTCCCGCTCGATGTGCGCCCACTGCTGCGAGCTGAAGGCCTTGATGCCGATCCGCGCCCGGTACGGCTCCGGCCGCGAACCCTGCACCAGCCCGACCACCACGCTCGTCGACAACGTCAGGTTGAACACCTGGCCGGAGCGCGCGTAGTTCTTGCCGCGCTGCAACCGGCCGCCCATGCCGAAGGACTCCAGCACCTCGATGAACCGCTGGGACCACCAGGTCTGCGCGATCGTGCCGCGCTTGCTGCGCGCCTGGATGCCGTCGTCGCGCCGGATCGGCCCGCGAGCGTCGAACTTCCACTGCTCAGGCACCGGTCGCCTCCGCGTCCAGCGTGACGAGCTCCCGCAGCTGACGGGTCGAGAGCTCGGTCAGCCAGTTCTCGCCGCTGCCCACCACGAGCTGCGCCAGCGCCTTCTTGTCCTCGATCATCTTGTCGATCTTCTCCTCCAGGGTCCCGATGCAGGTCAGCTTGCGCACCTGCACGTCGCGGCGCTGCCCGATGCGGAACGCCCGGTCGGTCGCCTGGTCCTCGACGGCCGGATTCCACCAGCGGTCGAGGTGGATGACGTGGTTCGCGGCGGTCAGGGTGAGCCCGGTGCCGCCCGCCTTCAGCGACAGCACGAAGATCTTCGGGCCGTCCGGGTCCTGGAAGCGCTCGATCATGGCGTCGCGGGCCTTCTTCGGCGTTCCGCCGTGCAGGAAGGGGACCTCGGTGTCGAAGCGCGCCGACAGGTGCGGCACCAGGTGCCCGCCGAACTCGGCGAACTGGGTGAACACCAGCGCCTTGTCACCTTCGGCGACAACGGAGTCGAGCAGTTCCTCCAGCCTCGCCAGCTTGCCGGAGCGGCCGGGCAGCGCCGAGCCGTCGCCGAGCAGCTGGGCGGGGTGGTTGCAGACCTGCTTGAGCTTGGACATCGTCGCCAGCACCAGGCCCCGGCGCTCCATGCCCTCGCTGTCGGCGATCCGCGCGAGCATGTCGTCCACCACCGCCTGGTACAGCGTCGCCTGCTCGGAGGTGAGGTTGCACAGCTGCTTCATCTCGATCTTGTCCGGCAGATCGCTGATGACCGCGGGGTCGGTCTTGATCCGCCGCAGCACGAACGGACCCGTGACCGCGCGAAGCCGGGCCGCCGCGTCGGTGTCTCCGTCGCGTTCGACGGGCACGGCGTAGCGCGCGCGGAAAGTGCTGAGCGAACCGAGGATCCCCGGGTTCGCGAAGTCCATGATGGACCAGAGCTCGGCCAGCCTGTTCTCCACGGGCGTTCCGGTCAGCGCGATCCGTTGCCGGGCCGACAAGACGCGCACCGCTCTGGCCTGGCGGGACCTGCTGTTCTTGACGTTCTGCGCCTCGTCCAGGACGACCCGCTCCCAGCGGATCTCGCGCAGCGCCTCGGAATCGCGGGCGGCCAGCGGGTAGGTGGTGATCACCAGGTCGTAGCGCTCCACCTCGTCGCGCAGGTCCTCGCCGCTGAGCCGGCCGCCGCCGTGGTGGACGTGCACCCGCAGACCGGGCGCGAACCGCTCGGCTTCGCGCTGCCAGCTGCCGACCACCGACATCGGGCACACCAGCAGCGTCGGCGGGCGCGCCTCCTCCTCGCGGGTCAGGGCTTCGAGCGCGAGGAGCTGCACCGTCTTGCCCAGCCCCATGTCGTCGGCCAGGCATGCGCCGAGCCCGAGCCGGTTCAGGAACACCAGCCACGCCAGCCCGCGCCGCTGGTAGGGGCGCAAGGTCGCGCCGAAACCGGCAGGCGGGTCGACGGGTTCGAGGAGCTGGTCGGCCTGACCGGACATCAGCTCGCCGAGCCACCCGCTGGCGTTGACCTCCACCACCGGCAGCGGGCGCTGCTCCTGGTCCTCGCCGCCGGCCTGCTTGAGCAGGTCGAGCGCGGTCATCTGGCCGGTCGCGTCCTGCTCCAGCATCGCCAGACCCGCGGCGAGCCGCTTGCGGTCGACCTGGACCCAGCGGCCGCGCATCCGCACCAGCGGGACCTTCGCGGCGGCCAGCTCGGCGAGCTCATCCGGGGTCAGGGTCTCGTTGCCCAGCGCGAGTTCCCAGCGGTAGTCGATCAGCGCGTTCTTGTCGATGCCTGATTCCTTGGTGACCGTGCCTGCGGTCCCGGTGCTGGAGGCGTTGAGCTTCAGGCCGAGTTGCCGCTGACTGCGCCCCCACCAGGACGGCAGCAGGACGGCGAATCCGGCCTGGTCGAGGTGGGCCGCCCGGCTGAGGAACTCGTAGGCGCCTTCGGTGTCGAGCACCAGCTCGGTCGGGTGCGAGGAGCGCAGCGCGGCGTCGAGCTCCGGGCAGATCCGGCTGGCCCGGCCGAGCTCGGTGAGCAGCAGCTCCTGCGGTTGGTCGACCCAGCGCCTCAGCACCTGGGGGTCGTCGGCCCACACGTCCTGGGCGGAGATGAGCACGCCCGGGTCGTCGACGGCCTGCAGCATGAACTCCACGATCCAGTCCGAGTCGTCGTCCTCCGGGGCGTGGAGCCGGAAGCAGGTCCGCAGCGGGCTGTCGCCGATGAGCCCGTCGCGCCAGGACTCGAGCTGTCCGGCCAGCTTGCGCAGCTGTGAGCGGTCGGCGTTGATGTGCGGGTCGCCGCTGAGCGCGTTGAGCCACGACGCGGTGGAGCCCTTGCCCTCGGTGAGGGCGCCGGTCAGCCTGCTGCGGGCGAGGTCGTCGACGAGCGCGTTGAGCGCGGTGTCCAGCACCTGTTCCGGGGTGTCGTCGCTCGCGGCGCGCAGCGCGTGCGGCATGGCGTCGCGCAGGGCTGCGAACCTCGCCGAGTCCGCGCCCGAGAGCGCGGGAACCCACCGCGCGGCGGGCCGTTCGCCCTCGAAGATCAGCGAGGGAAGCACCCGGCCGCCCGCGACCAGGCCTTCGGAGAAGGCTGCGAGCTCGCCGAGGAACCGCGCGTCCGTTCCGATCCGGCACCCCGGCAGCTCCGCGGCCAGCAGTTCGGGCAGGGCGGAGGGCCGGATCGACACGGCCCGCACCTGCCAGTGGCGCAGCCGCAGCTTTCCGCGCGGTGCTGATCCTGCGGTCAGCGGGTCGCGCACCAGCTCTGGTGAGGAGACCGGCGCGGAGGCGAACGACGGGAGCGCGAGCTCAACGCCGTCCACCGGGTCGCCGTCGACGGGAAGCGCGTCGAGCAGGTCGTCCCTGGCGACGGTGAACGGGTGCGGCAGGACCCCGGCAGGTGCCCGGCCGGGAAGCCGGCTCGGCAGCTCCGAGTCCTCCGCCCACACCAGCAACCGGTCCGCGGAGTCGCACAACGCGTGCACAACCCACACAACCGGCCCCCAATACCTTCGGACGAACCAGGGCGGCGCCCCACAGCCCCGAACAGAGTTCCCGCGAGTCTAGGCCTCGGCAGATCGCCCCCCGTTCGGGTGGCATCTGCAGGAGCAGCCCAGTTTTAGTCCAAACCGAGCCAGGATCATGTCCGTTTTGTCGGCTCAGTTTGGACTAAAACTGGGAGGTGCCGGGCTCACGGAGCCACTTCGCGCCAGCGGTTGGTGATCGGGAGGCGGCGGTCGCGGCCGAAGGCCTTGAAGGTGATCTTGGTGCCCGGCGGGTACTGACGACGCTTGAACTCAGCCCGGTCGACCATCCGCAGCACCCGTTCGACCAGCTCCGCGTCGAAGCCGTCCGACACCAGGTCCTGGTAGCTCTTGCCGCCCTCGACGTAGCCGTCGAGCACCACGTCCAGCACGTCGTAGTCGGGCAGCGAGTCCTGGTCGGTCTGATCGGGGCGCAGCTCCGCCGAGGGAACCTTGCTGATCGAGTTCTCCGGGATCGGCGGCACCTCACCGCGCTTCTCGGCGGCGGCGTTGCGCCACCGCGCGAGCTTCCACACCAGCGTCTTCGGCACGTCCTTGATCGGCGCGAACGCGCCCACCGCATCGCCGTAGATCGTCGAGTAGCCGACTGCCAGCTCGGTCTTGTTGCCGGTGGCCAGCACGAGGTGGCCGTGCTGGTTCGACAGCGCCATCAGCAGGACCCCGCGCACCCGGGCCTGCACGTTCTCCTCGGCGAGCCCGGTCAGCTCCAGCTGACGCACGTAGCCCTCGACCAGTTCGGCGACCGGGTGCGTCTCGTAGTGGCAGCCGAGCCGGCGCGCTAGTTCGGCCGCGTCCGAGCGCGAGTGCTCCGAGGAGTACACCGACGGCATCGACACGCCGTAGACCGAGTCCGGCCCGAGCGCGTCGACGGCCAGCGCCGCGCTCACCGCGGAGTCGATTCCACCGGAGAAGCCGAAGGTCACCGTCCGCGCACCGTTTTTGTGCACGTAGTCGCGTAGGCCCGTGACCAGCGCGCCCCACACCTCGGCCTCGTCGGACAGCGGCTCGGCGGGCGGCGGCAGCGGACGCGGTTCGTAGCTCGGCACCAGGTCGGGCTGGAGCACGATGCGGCGCACGTCGAATGCCGGCATCCGCATCGGGCCCGGCTCGGCCGGAACCGTCGTCGAGGTGTGCCCGCCCGCGGTCAGTTCCAGATCGGAGATCAGCAGGTGCTCGGCGAACTGCGGTGCCCGGGCGAGGACCTGCCCCTCGGCGTCGGTGATCAGCGAGTCGCCGTCGAAGACCAGCTCGTCCTGCGCGCCGACCAGGTTCACGTAGGCCAGCGGAGCGCCGGCCTCGGTCGCGCGGCGGGCCAGCAGCGGAACCCGCTGGTCGTCCTTCGAGCGCTCGTAGGGCGAGGCGTTGATGCACACGACCATGTCGACGCCGACCTCGCCGAGCGCCGTCACCGGACCGCCGTTCTGCCAGATGTCCTCGCAGATCACGATGCCGACGTCGATGCCGTGCAGCTTGACGATCGGCAGGTCGAAACCGGGGGCGAAGTTCCGCGCTTCGTCGAAGACGCCGTAGTTGGGCAGGTGGTGCTTGTTGTAGGTGGCCACGATCTCGCCGCCGTAGAGCATCGACGCGGAGTTGCGCGGCCCCTCGTCGTCGTGCCCCAGGTGGCCGACGACGACCAGCGCATCTCCGCAGCCGCCGGACTGGAGCTCGCGAGCCAGGTTCTCCAGCGCGTCGCGGTTGGCGGCCGCGAACGACTTGCGCTGCGTCAGGTCCTCGATCGGATAACCGGAGAGCGTCATCTCCGGGAACGCCACCACGTGGGCGCCGTCCTGAACAGCCCGGCGGGTCCATTCCAGGACCATCGAGCTGTTGCCGGCAACGTCGCCGACACACGTGTTGACCTGTGCGAGTGCGATCCGCAACTGGGGCATGCGCCCATCTTGGCGCACCCGGCCAGGTGGTGTGCCCCTGCCCGAGATGAATCACACGGGCATGTTCGTGTCACGATCTCGACATGGCCCGCCCACACAGAGTGCTGACCGCGATGGTGCTGCTCGTGCTGGCCGCCGGAGGTTGCGGCGGCCCGAGCGCCCAGACGTTGCAGCCGCACCACGAGCGCAAGGGGCCGGTCGGTCCGGTTCCCACCGGACTCGAGCGGTTCTACGGACAGGAACTGGCGTGGGGCCCGTGCTCCGACTACGCGACGACCTCGACCGATCGGACGGCGTTCGCGGACTCGACTCTGGAGTGCGCGAAGCTGGAAGTGCCGATGGACTACGCGCACCCGGAGGGCAAGACGATCCGGATCGGCGTCCTGCGCAAACCGGCCGCTGACCAGGAATCGCGGATCGGCGCCCTGATGGTGAACCCGGGCGGGCCGGGCGCGTCGGGCATGAGCGCTGCCGCGAGCCTCACCACGAGCACCAGCGACAGCGAGGTCGGGGACCGCTTCGACCTGGTCGGCTTCGACCCGCGGGGCATCGGTGCGTCCGAACCCGCGGTGCGCTGCCTGACCGATTCCGAGCGCGACGCCGAGCGCCTGGACTCCGACGCCGACACCTCGCCGAAGGGCGTGGCCGAGTCCGAGCAGGAGGAGCGCGAGTACGCGGGCAAGTGCGCCGAGCGCACCGGCGAGGACATGCTCGCCAACGTCGGAACCCGTGACGTGGTCCGGGATCTGGACGTGCTGCGCTCCGCGCTGGGCGAGCAGAAGCTGAACTACCTCGGTTACTCCTACGGAACCCGGATCGGTTCGGAGTACGCCGAGAGCTTCCCCGGCAACGTCCGCGCGATGGTGCTCGACGGCGCGATCGACCCCGGTCAGACCACGGTGGACGCCCTCGTCGCGCAGGGCGCCGGTTTCCAGCGTGCGTTCAACGACTTCGCCGCCTGGTGCGCGGGCCGCTCCCGGTGCGCGCTCGGCAACGACCCGAAGCAGGCCGTTCACCGGTTCCAGGAGCTGACCCGGCCGCTGGTGACAGCGCCCGCGCAGGCGGGCGGCGGTCGCGAGCTGTCCTATTCGGACGCCACGATGGCGGCGATCCAGGGCCTCTACGCGCCGTCGCTCTGGGAGACCCTCGACACCGCGCTCACCGAGCTCCAGCAGGGCCGGGGTCAGACCATGCTGAGCCTCGCCGACAGCTACTTCGGCAGGGAGAGCAACGGCAGCTACAGCAACACCACGGACGCCTTCGACGCGATCCACTGCGTCGACGACAAGCGGGTGATGAACCCCGAGGAGGTCCGCGCCGCCGATCGCCGCTACCGCGAGGCCGCGCCGTTCCTCGACGACGGGAACCCGCCGAGCTCGGCTCGCGACATGTGCGCGTTCTGGCCGGTCCCGATGACCGGTGAACCCACTCAGCCGCAGGTCGGCGCGCTGCCGCCGGTGCTGGTCATCTCGACCACGGCCGACCCGGCCACGCCGTACCAGGCGGGCGTGCAGCTCGCGCAGGCGTTGCACGGCAGGCTGCTGACCTACGAGGGCACCCAGCACACGGTGTTCCTGCAGGGAGTGGACTGCGTGGACCGCGCGGGAGCCAAGTACCTGGTCGATCTGGAGGTGCCCGTCGAGGGGACCCGCTGCTCGGGTTGATCGGTTCCGCTGATCATCACCATGGTGAAGCAGATCACATCACGCCTATCGTCTCCGCATGGACCATGCGGACGAAACGGGCGCGAGACCCGCGGAGCAGAGCGTGACCTCGGTGCTGCTGTCCGGCAGCACGTACAAGAGCCTCGGTGAACAAGTCCTGTCGCCGGCGGAGGAGCGGTTCGAACGTGCCCGCCGCACCACGGGACTGTTCCTCGCACCGGCGCTGACCATCCTGTTCCTGCTGCTGCCCACCCAGCTCGAACCCGCGCAGCACAAGCTGGCCGCGGTGCTGCTCGGCGTGATCGTGCTGTGGGTGTGCGAACCCGTGCCGATCCCGGTGGGCGGGCTGCTCGGTGTCGCGGCCGTGGTGGTCCTCGGCGTGATGCCGCCCGACGACGTGCTGGAACCGTTCGGATCGTCGACGGTGTTCACCTTCATCGGCGCGTTCATCCTCGCCCAGGCGATGCTGCGGCACGGCGTGGCGAGGCGGTTCGCGTTCACCATCCTGTCGTTGCCCGGTGTGGGCAGGAGCGCATGGCGGGTCATCGTCGCCTTCGGCGCGATCACCGCCGTGCTGTCGGCGGTGGTGTCCAACACCGCCACCGTCGCCATGCTGCTGCCCACCGCGGTCGGCATCCTCGCGGTCATCGCCGAACTCGTCCGCAAGCAGCTCCCCGAAGGGCAGCCGTTCGACCCCTTGCGGCTGCGGGTGGGCGTGGCGCTGATGCTGATGCTCGCCTACGGCGCGAGCGTCGGCGGCCTGCTCACCCCGATCGGCTCGCCACCGAACCTCATCGGCCGCGGCCTGATCGAGGAGGTCACCGGGCAGCGCGTGTCGTTCCTGCAGTGGATGGCGATGGCCGCGCCGGTCTGCCTGCTGATGTTCGCGGTCCTGGCCCTCGTGCTGCTGCTGCTCAACCGGCCCGAGATCAACCGGCTGACCGGTGTGGAGGAGTACGTCGCCTCCGAGCGCGCCAAGCTCGGCCCGCTCTCCCGAGCGGAGAAGAACACCTTGATCGCCTTCACGATCACCGTCGCGCTGTGGGTGACGCCCGGGTTCGTCGCGCTGTTCGCGGGCAACGACTCCGCCGCCTACGACCTGGTCAGCGACCGGCTCGACGAAGGCATCGTGGCCGTGCTCGGCGCGGCCCTGCTGTTCCTGCTGCCCACCGACTGGTCGCAGCGGAAGTTCACCCTCACCTGGACCGAGGCCTCCCGCATCGACTGGGGGACCGTGGTCCTGTTCGGCACCGGCATCATCTTCGGCTCGCTGCTGGCCGACACCGACCTGGCCAAGACCATCGGCGAGGGCACCGCGGGCGCCCTCGGCCTGACCAGCGGCGTGGCGATCACGATCTTCGCGATCGTGCTGGCCGTGCTGGTCTCCGAGACGACCTCCAACACCGCCGCGGCATCCGTGGTGGTGCCGATCGTCATCCCGGTGGCCCTCGCGGCGGGCACCAACCCCTTCGTGCCCGCGTTGGCGGCGACCTTCGCGGCGTCCTTCGGGTTCATGCTTCCGGTCTCCACACCGCAGAACGCCGTGGTCTACGGCTCGGGTGCGGTGCCGATCACCAAGATGATCCGATCCGGCGCGGTCTTCGACGTGGCCGGAGCGATCCTGATCGCACTGGTGCTGCCGCTCATGGTCGCCGCGCTCGGGTTCGGGTGATCGGCGCGGCACCAGACCACGCCGATCAAGACGATCCCGAGACCAGCCGGTTAGAGTGCGGAGCATGAACCGCCAGCAGGAGTTCGTGCTCCGCACCTTGGAGGAACGTGACATCCGCTTCGTGCGGCTGTGGTTCACCGACGTCCTCGGCATGCTCAAGTCGGTGGCGATCTCGCCCGCCGAACTGGAGGGCGCCTTCGCCGAGGGCATCGGGTTCGACGGCTCGGCGATCGAGGGATTCGCCCGGGTCTACGAATCGGACATGGTCGCCAAGCCCGATCCGAGCACGTTCCAGGTGCTTCCCTGGGAAACCGCCGACGGTGAGCACTACTCGGCCCGGATGTTCTGCGACATCCAGATGCCCGACGGATCGCCCTGCTGGTCGGACCCCCGGCACGTGCTGCGCCGGACCCTGTCGCGCGCCACCGAATCCGGCTTCACGTGCTACGTGCACCCGGAGATCGAGTTCTTCCTGCTCAAGAACCTCCCCGCGGACGGCAGCGAGCCCGAGCCCGCGGACTCCGGCGGCTACTTCGACCAGGCCAGCCACGACGCCGCGCCGCACTTCCGCCGCAACGCCATCGAAACGCTCGAGGCCATGGGCATCTCGGTGGAGTTCAGCCACCACGAGGGCGCCCCCGGCCAGCAGGAGATCGACCTGCGCTACGCCGACGCGCTGACCATGGCCGACAACGTGATGACCTTCCGCTACGTGGTCAAGGAAGTCGCGATCACCCAGGGCGTGCGCGCCTCCTTCATGCCCAAGCCCTTCAGCACCCAGCCGGGGTCGGGCATGCACACGCACTTCAGCCTCTTCGAAGGCGACCAGAACGCCTTCTACCACCCCGAAGACCCCTTCGAGCTGTCCGAGACGGGCCGGGCGTTCCTGGCCGGCATCCTGCACCACGCGCGCGAGATCAGCGCCGTGACCAACCAATGGGTGAACTCCTACAAGCGCCTCGTCATCGGCGGCGAAGCGCCGACCGCGGTGTGCTGGGGCCACGCCAACCGGTCCGCGCTGGTCAGAGTGCCGATGTACTCGCCGGGCAAGTCCTCGTCGCGCCGAGTCGAGGTCCGCAACCCCGACTCGTCCTGCAACCCCTACCTGGCCTACGCCGTCATCCTCGCCGCCGGTCTTCGCGGCGTGGAGAAGGGCTACGAGCTGCCGCCGTCCACTGAGGACGACGTCTGGAGCCTCACCGAGCACGAGCGCAAGGCGGCCGGCTACGCCAACCTCCCGCAGAACCTGACCGAGGCGCTCGACGAGATGGAGAACTCCGAGCTCGTCGCCGAAACCCTCGGCGAAGAGGTGTTCAACTTCTTCCTCCGCAACAAGCGCGAGGAGTGGAACAACTACAGGAGCCGGGTGACCCCCTACGAACTGTCGTCCATGCTGCCTGTTCTCTAGAGCTCTGTGGTCGATCTGCTGGGCGGTGCGGGTGGGGGAACCTGAGCGGCGCCGTGGACTCCGCGCGCCACTCCTGATGTATGTCCAATACACGGCGTCGCGGCGTGCTCGCCACAGCGCCGCTCAGAACCCCCGGCGGTGCCGGTTGCTCGGGTGGGGCAGTGAGGAATCACCTTCGGTGCTTGCCTGACGGTGTGCTGGCGGGCTGAGGGGACTCCGCTTTGATGGGGGCGTTCTTTTGTTGTTGTTGGGGCGATAGGTTGCGGTTGTGACTGATTCGCAGCCGCAACCTGAGCCAGACGAAACGCGCTCCGGCGAGTCCGCTGTCGAGCTGCAGTCGGGTGTTCTGGAGCAGTCGGCGGAGTCGTTCGAGCCGAGGTGGCCCGCTGAGCAGCCCGCAGCAGCCCAGGCCGCCGCGCTCACCCTGCTCGGCTGCACCCTGGCCTGTCGCGATCAGCTGCCCGCCGCGCGGGTCCTGCGCTCGACCTTCCGGAAGCACCACCCGGAGGCCGGATTCGTCCTGCTGGTCGTCGACGAACCCGGTGCGGTCCGCGACGAACCCGACGCCTTGTCGATCGCCGACATCGGCGTCGACCCGCAGGAGTTCGCCCGGCTGGCGATGGGCTGCACCGCCGAGGAGCTGCGCGGAGTCCTGCGCCCGCGACTGCTCAAGCACCTGCTCCGGTCCGGGTCGACCGTGCTGCACTTCGAACCGTGGGTGCAGATCTTCGGTCCGTTCGACGAACTGCTCACCGGGCTCACCGCGGAGCGACCGGTCGCCCTGGTCCCGAGGGTGCTGCACCCGCTGACGGCCGACGGGCTGCGCCCCGGCCCCGCCGACCTCGCCGAGTCCGGCACCTTCGACTCCAGCGCCTTCGCCGTCCGGCCCGGCGCCGAGGACCTGCTGGCGACCTGGATCGAGCAGCTGCGCACCGACCCGACGATGACAGCACCGGTGCTCGACGGCGCTCCCGCGCTGGTCGACCACAAGGTGATCCGCGACCCCGGTGTGGGCCTGTCGGTGTTCAACGCCGCGCAGCGCGCACTGGACGTCAGCGACGGCGAGCACGTCGTGGACGGGTCGTGGCTGCGCAGCGTGCACTTCGACGGTTTCCAGCCGCAACGACCGTGGCTGCTGTCAGCCGACTACGCCGACAACCCGAGGTCGCTGCTGTCGGAGAACCCGGTGCTCGCGGGGCTGTGCGCCAGCTACCGCAACGCGCTGGTCGAAGCCGGTTACAGCCGCGAGCAACCGCACCCCTTCGACGCTCTCGCCGACGGGGTCCTGCTTCCCGCCGGCCTCCGCCGCCAGTACCTCGACGCGTGGCTCGGGGGCGGCGACGCGCCGCCGAGCCCGTTCGAGCCCGACGGAGCGGACGCGTTCGAGGAGTGGGCCTGCGCGCCCGCGGACGACAGGCAGCGCAGTGCCGGCGGATCCCGCTGGACGGCGGCCGTCTGGTCCGACGACGACCTGCTCCGAAGCGACTACCCGGATCCCTTCGGAGCCGATGCCGAGGCGTTCCACGAGTGGTGCGCGGGGGTCGGCGTTGCCAGCGGAAGAGTGCCCGCCGACGCCGTGCACCGCCGCACCGGCGGCAACCTGGCCCTGGTCGATCAGCTCGGCGTCGCCGTCCTCGGCGGCGGACCGCTGGCCGACATGATGCGCACCGCCGTCGGTGCCTCCGGACTGCCCTCAGCCGACACCGCCTACTACCCGGTGGTGCTGCGCTGCGCCCCCGACCTCGACGTTCCCGCGGGTCGCTACGTCATCGACGTGCACACCGGCAGCGGCGGCGGCGAGTCCACCGCGGCCGAGACCTGGGTCCTGTCGGAGAGCAGCAGGGCCGCGGTCCGCCGAAGCGGGACCAAGACCCGCGTGGTCACCCTGCCCGCGCCCGAGCGCGAGCCCATCGACCTGCCCACGCGCAAGGGCGCCCGCGCGCGGTTCGAGCTCTCCGACGAGTTCGTCATCGCCGCCCACGTGGATCACGCCGCGGAACGCGCCGACAACGCGCTCGGCGTCGTCTCGGCCTTCCTCACCGCGTTCGCCGAGCGCGACGACGTGCGCCTGCTCGTGGGAGTCACCGGTGCCGCGCGGCATCCGGAGGCGTCCGAACGGCTCCGGCTGGCCACCGCGTCGGACCCCCGGATCAGGCTCGTCGAAAGCCGCGTCGAACTGCACGAACTGCTCGGCGCCGCGGACTGCTTCGTCTCGCTGCACCGGGGCGACGCGGGTGACGAGCACGCCCTCCGGCTGATCGAGGTCACCGCTCACGGCGTGCCGGTGATCGCCGGTGAGCACGGCGCGGTCGCCGAGCTGCTCGGCGCCCAGTGCGCGCGCCTCGTGCCCTGCCAAGGAGTCGGTGAACCGGACGTCGAAGCCGCGGCCGAGGTCATGCGCGCGGCCGCAGACGATCCTGACGGAACCGCGGCGTTCGGCATCGCGGCGAGGGAAACGCTGCTGGGCACGCACACCGTCGCCCGCGCGGGCGCGCGCCTGCGGGAACGGGTCGAGCACGCCTACCGCAACTGGCGCACCAAGTGGTCGGGCGACAAGCACGGGCAGTTCGACGATCCGCTGCGCCCGCTGCTCGTCGCCAGGCACGCCCTGCACCGCGCCCCGGACGTGGGTCAGGGCGGGGCCAACGCGATCGCTCCGGCCCTGCGCAAAGCGGTTCTCCGCGCGCTGAGCCACTACGACGACCATATCCGCGACGTCCTGCGCTCGCTGGTCGACGGCGTCGAGCAGACCGCGGGTGAACTCCTCCGGCGCCAGTACGAATCGGACGGCGACGGCGATGTCGAGGCCATCCGGACCGAACTCGCGCAGCTGCTGCGCAGGCAGGACCAGTTCGGCGCGCAACTGGTCGGAACCGACGACGGCATGGTCCGCGCCCGAGCGGACCTCGCTGACCAGCACCGCAGGCTCCGACGTCTCGAGGAGGCGGGAGCTCCGGCCGCCAACGGGGGTTCGGACGAACGCGTCGACGCCCTGGCCGAACGCATCGACGGCCTCACCGGTGCGCTGGAGAAGGTCCTCGACCGCATGGACGCGATGGAGGCGCGCCAGCCCGGCAACGACCTCGAATCCGGAGTCCGCAGCGCGGCGGGCGACGCGGCGAACGCGTTGCAGCGCACGGACGTGCTGCAACGGATCTTGCTGCGCGAGCACGAGCGGGCCACCGGCGGAGGTGACGGCAGCACGACACCCGTGCTGTGCGACGCCGGCCTCATGCGGCTGCCCGCCGACGACGCGCTGATGCTGCCGTGGCTCTCGTCGAACCCCTCGTGGGACGACGACACCTCCGCGCTCATCGATTCGCTGCTCGAACCGGACGGGATCTTCCTCGACGTCGGTGCCTACGTCGGATACCAAGCGGTGCGGGTGCTCAGCAGGCTGGGCAACAGCGGCGCGGTGGTCGCCGTTGAACCCAGCCCGCAGGCCCGAGCCCTGCTCAAGCACAACGTCGAGATGAACGTGCCCGCGGCGTGGGCGAACCGCCTGCTGCTCATCGAGGGCGCGGCGTGGGACGGACCGGGAGAGCTGCGCGGTGAACCCGCACTCGCCGGCGGCATGTCGGTGAGCCCGCTCGACACGAACGACGAGCAAGAACCCGGGGAGCGCGTTCCCGCGTTCCGGCTGGACAAGGAGCTGGAGAACCACCCCTCGCTCGAGAAGCTCAAGCTCTCCGTCGTGCACGTGGACGTCGGAGCCCGGGTTCACCGGGTGCTCGGCGGGCTGGTCCGGGCGCTGCGCCGGGATCGTCCCTCGATCGTGTGCTCGTTCACACCGGACGCGATCAGCGGGCTCGGAGACGATCCGGCGGCTGCTCTCCGTGAGTTCGGAACGTGGGGTTACGAGCTCGTGCCGATCGGTCGCGACCGGCCTGTCGAAGCCTCTGACCTGCTCGAAGCCATGAAGTCGGCGGGTGAGGGCAGTACCGTGAAGCTCTGGTTGCGGCCGAAGCAGAAGTGATCGACGCTAGGCCGAACGAGTGGTGTCAAGGCGTGAACTGGCGATTTGACATTGACGGAGAGTGTGCGTAACTTTCTCTTCGTCGCACGGAAAGCCGAACGCCGCGAGTTGTTCGCGGAGAACGGCACCGGGAGCGCCGCGAGGTTCCGAACCTGGTTCGGGTCCGCGTGACAGCGCAGACCGGTTCGGGGCGCGCGGGTTTGACACCGCGAAGCGCACCGGGTAACGTGAGGCGGTCGCTGGGGAGAAGCGGAACTTCGGTTCAGCATCCGACCGGCAGTTGATAACTCGAATAAGGCTCGCACTCACGGCGAGGAAGTAAGGGACCCCCCTGAAAACGCCGAATTGAGAGCCTGCTAGAGTTACCAACACAAGAACGAGGAAATGACTCCCCGGAGTTTGCGGCCCTGATGGGTTGTGGGTGATGGTGTGGGTGTGTTCTTTGAGAACTCAACAGCGGATCATTTTGGTTAGTGTTCTTTTATGCCCCTGACCAGCATCTTTTGGTGGTGGTTGGTGGTTTCTTTGAGTATCACGCTCCAACCTGTTGTGGGTTGTTGAGTGTGTGCTGGGATTGTTTCAACAAAGCATTGTTGGAGAGTTTGATCCTGGCTCAGGACGAACGCTGGCGGCGTGCTTAACACATGCAAGTCGAACGATGAAGCCGCTTCGGTGGTGGATTAGTGGCGAACGGGTGAGTAACACGTGGGTAATCTGCCCTGCACTCTGGGATAAGCCTTGGAAACGAGGTCTAATACCGGATATGACATACGGCCGCATGGTCTGTGTGTGGAAAGTTCCGGCGGTGCAGGATGAACCCGCGGCCTATCAGCTTGTTGGTGGGGTAGTGGCCTACCAAGGCGACGACGGGTAGCCGGCCTGAGAGGGTGACCGGCCACACTGGGACTGAGACACGGCCCAGACTCCTACGGGAGGCAGCAGTGGGGAATCTTGCGCAATGGGCGAAAGCCTGACGCAGCAACGCCGCGTGGGGGATGACGGCCTTCGGGTTGTAAACCTCTTTCGACAGGGACGAAGCTTTCGGGTGACGGTACCTGTAGAAGAAGCACCGGCTAACTACGTGCCAGCAGCCGCGGTAATACGTAGGGTGCGAGCGTTGTCCGGATTTATTGGGCGTAAAGAGCTCGTAGGCGGTTTGTCGCGTCGGCCGTGAAAACCTGCAGCTTAACTGTGGGCGTGCGGTCGATACGGGCAGACTTGAGTTCGGCAGGGGAGACTGGAATTCCTGGTGTAGCGGTGAAATGCGCAGATATCAGGAGGAACACCGGTGGCGAAGGCGGGTCTCTGGGCCGATACTGACGCTGAGGAGCGAAAGCATGGGGAGCGAACAGGATTAGATACCCTGGTAGTCCATGCCGTAAACGTTGGGCGCTAGGTGTGGGGATGGGTTCCACCGTTTCCGTGCCGTAGCTAACGCATTAAGCGCCCCGCCTGGGGAGTACGGCCGCAAGGCTAAAACTCAAAGGAATTGACGGGGGCCCGCACAAGCGGCGGAGCATGTGGATTAATTCGATGCAACGCGAAGAACCTTACCTGGGTTTGACATGCACTAGACAGCCGTAGAGATACGGTTTCCCTTGTGGTTGGTGTACAGGTGGTGCATGGCTGTCGTCAGCTCGTGTCGTGAGATGTTGGGTTAAGTCCCGCAACGAGCGCAACCCTTACCCTACGTTGCCAGCGGGTTATGCCGGGGACTCGTGGGGGACTGCCGGGGTCAACTCGGAGGAAGGTGGGGATGACGTCAAGTCATCATGCCCCTTATGCCCAGGGCTTCACACATGCTACAATGGCTGGTACAGAGGGCTGCGATACCGTGAGGTGGAGCGAATCCCTTAAAGCCGGTCTCAGTTCGGATCGGGGTCTGCAACTCGACCCCGTGAAGTCGGAGTCGCTAGTAATCGCAGATCAGCATTGCTGCGGTGAATACGTTCCCGGGCCTTGTACACACCGCCCGTCACGTCATGAAAGTCGGTAACACCCGAAGCCCATGGCCTAACCCTTTGGGAGGGAGTGGTCGAAGGTGGGACTGGCGATTGGGACGAAGTCGTAACAAGGTAGCCGTACCGGAAGGTGCGGCTGGATCACCTCCTTTCTAAGGAGCAAGATAAACCCAGCGTTTTCGCTGGAGTTTCCGAGTGGAGTGGCCGCATGTGTCACTGCTCGGGTGCTCGATGGATTGTGGAACACACTAACTTTCGCCGGCTGTGTGCTGGTGCTTTATGGTCCGCTGTTGGGTGTCTGAGAGAGCACACCGCCTCCACGTTGTGTGGGGGTGTGTTGTGGTCTCGGGTTGTTGTTTGAGAATTGTATAGTGGGTGCGAGCATCTTTGTGGCCAAGTTTTTTAGGGCACATGGTGGATGCCTTGGTACCAGGGGCCGATGAAGGACGTGGTAGGCCGCGATAGTCCTCGGGGAGTTGTCAAACGAGCTGTGATCCGAGGGTGTCCGAATGGGGAAACCCAGCCCGAGTGATGTCGGGTTACTCATGCCTGAATGTATAGGGTGTGAGGGGGAACGCGGGGAAGTGAAACATCTTAGTACCCGTAGGAAGAGAAAACACTGGTGATTCCGTGAGTAGTGGCGAGCGAAAGCGGAAGAGGCTAAACCGTGCGCGTGGGATACCTGGTAGGGGTTGCGTGTGCGGGGTTGTGGGACACTGTTGGAAGGCGCTACTGAGCCTTCAGCGTGTCAATGGTGGCTAGTTGAACAGGTTGGGAAACCTGACCGTAGACGGTGAGAGTCCGGTAGGCGAAAGTCATTGTTGAGCGTGTGGTGGTGTTCCCGAGTAGCAGCGCTTTCGTGGAGGGTGCTGTGAATCTGGCGGGACCACTCGCTAAGCCTAAATACTTCCTGGTGACCGATAGTGGATAGTACCGTGAGGGAATGGTGAAAAGTACCCCGGGAGGGGAGTGAAATAGTTCCTGAAACCATGTGCCTGCAATCCGTCAGAGCGGTCTTTGCAACCGTGATGGCGTGCCTTTTGAAGAATGAGCCTGCGAGTTACTGCTGCGTGGCGAGGTTAACCCGTTGGGGGTAGCCGGAGCGAAAGCGAGTCTGAATAGGGCGTTGGAGTCGCGTGGTGTAGACCCGAAGCGGAGTGATCTACCCATGGCCAGGGTGAAGCGCGGGTAAGACCGTGTGGAGGCCCGAACCCACCAGGGTTGAAAACCTGGGGGATGAGCTGTGGGTAGGGGTGAAAGGCCAATCAAACTCCGTGATAGCTGGTTCTCCCCGAAATGCATTTAGGTGCAGCGTCATATGTTGCTTGGGTGGGGTAGAGCACTGGTTGGTTGATGGGCCTTCACGGGTTACTGAGATCAGCCAAACTCCGAATACGCCTGAGTTGAGTGTGGCAGTGAGACGGCGGGGGAGAAGCTTCGTCGTCGAGAGGGAAACAGCCCAGAGCATCGGCTAAGGCCCCCAAGTGTGCGCTTAGTGGGAAAGGATGTGGGATCGCTTAGACAACCAGGAGGTTGGCTTAGAAGCAGCCATCCTTGAAAGAGTGCGTAATAGCTCACTGGTCAAGTGGTCCTGCGCCGACAATGTAGCGGGGCTGAAGCGCACCGCCGAAGCCATGCCAATTCAACTTTTGTTGGGTTGGGTAGGGGAGCGTCCTGCACGAGGTGAAGCGTCCGCGTAAGCGTGGTGTGGATTGTGTGGGAGTGAGAATGCAGGCATGAGTAGCGAGTGAAGAGTGAGAATCTCTTCCGCCGGATGACCAAGGGTTCCTGGGGAAGGTTCGTCCGCCCAGGGTGAGTCGGGGCCTAAGGCGAGGCCGACAGGCGTAGTCGATGGATAACGGGTTGATATTCCCGTACCCGTGCATGCGCGTCCATGATGAATTCTTTGATGCTAACCATCCGCGATATGTGGATCCTTCGGGTGAAGCGTGGAGTGCATGGGACCCGATGGGATAGTAGTCAAGTGATGGGGTGACGCAGGAGGGTAGCTCTGCCAGTGAATGGTTGTACTGGTGTAAGCCTGTAGCCCGGTGTGTAGGTAAATCCGCACATCTTGTGGGTGAGAGGTGATGCGTAGCCGTTGTGGTGAAGTGAGTGATCCCACGCTGCCGAGAAAAGCCTCTAGCGAGTGTGTGCACGGCCCGTACCCGAAACCGACACAGGTGGTCAGGTAGAGAATACCGAGGCGGTCGGGTGAACTGTGGTTAAGGAATTCGGCAAATTGCCCCCGTAACTTTGGGAGAAGGGGGGCCACTGCTGGTGAACGCCCTTGCGGTGGGAGCTGGTGGTGGTCGCAGAGGCCAGGGAGAAGCGACTGTTTACTAAAAACACAGGTCCATGCGAAGCTGTAAGGCGATGTATATGGACTGACGCCTGCCCGGTGCTGGAACGTTAAGAGGACCCGTAAAGCCATTTCGGTGGTGTAGCGGAGAATTTAAGCGCCAGTAAACGGCGGTGGTAACTATAACCATCCTAAGGTAGCGAAATTCCTTGTCGGGTAAGTTCCGACCTGCACGAATGGCGTAACGACTTCTCCGCTGTCTCGACCACAGGCCCGGTGAAATTGCAGTACGAGTAAAGATGCTCGTTTCGCGCGGCAGGACGGAAAGACCCCGGGACCTTTACTATAGCTTGGTATTGGTGTTTGGTTCGGCTTGTGTAGGATAGGTGGGAGACTGGGAAGCTATCACGCTAGTGGTGGTGGAGTCGTTGGTGAAATACCACTCTGGTCGTTCCGGGCATCTAACTCGGGTCCGTGATCCGGATCGGGGACAGTGCCTGGTGGGTAGTTTAACTGGGGCGGTTGCCTCCCAAAGGGTAACGGAGGCGCCCAAAGGTTCCCTCAGCCTGGTTGGCAATCAGGTGTTGAGTGTAAGTGTATAAGGGAGCTTGACTGTGAGACTGACGGGTCGAGCAGGTGCGAAAGCAGGGACTAGTGATCCGGCACTGGCTGGTGGAAGCGGTGTCGCTCAACGGATAAAAGGTACCCCGGGGATAACAGGCTGATCTTGCCCAAGAGTCCATATCGACGGCATGGTTTGGCACCTCGATGTCGGCTCGTCGCATCCTGGGGCTGGAGTTGGTCCCAAGGGTTGGGCTGTTCGCCCATTAAAGCGGCACGCGAGCTGGGTTTAGAACGTCGTGAGACAGTTCGGTCCCTATCCGCCGCGCGCGTAGGAGACTTGCGGAAGGCTGTCCCTAGTACGAGAGGACCGGGACGGACGAACCTCTGGTGTGCCAGTTGTTCTGCCAAGAGCACGGCTGGTTGGCTATGTTCGGGAGGGATAACCGCTGAAAGCATCTAAGCGGGAAGCCTGTTCCTAGATGAGGTCTCCCACCCCTTTGTGGGTTAAGGCCCCCGGTAGATGACCGGGTTGACAGGCCGGATGTGGAAGCACAGTAATGTGTGGAGCTGACCGGTGCTGATAGGCCGAGGACTTGCTCACAAAGATGTTACGCACCCACTATACGATATCTGAGACAACAACCCAGGGTTGTTAACTCAATATGTGTCAACGTTGTTGGCGCCCATAGGTTTCCCGTTTTCGGACGGGGCTGAGGGTTGTCGGTGGCGATGGCGGGGAGGGTCCGCCCGGTCCCATTCCGAACCCGGTAGCTAAGCTCCCCAGCGCTGATGGTACTGCACTCGCTAGGGTGTGGGAGAGTAAGACACCGCCGACACATTCCTTGAAAAAGAAGGGGTGGGGTGGACAGAGTGATCTGTCCACCCCACCCCTCTTTGCATTTCCAGAAAAGCCGGGCGCGTCGACTCCTGCGTTTTCCGGGGGTGGTGGTTTCTCCGGGTTCGGGAGACGTAGTGTCGGGGGCATGAGCGGGGTTCGGATTCTCGTGGTGCAGCCGTCGCGTTCTGACCCTCCGGGGCCGCTCGGTGAGTGGTTGCGCGGTGCCGGCGCGGAACTGGACGTCGTGCTGCCGGTGGAGCAGGACTTGCCGAGCTTGGACTCGTACGACGCGTTGGTCGTGCTCGGCGGTGAGATGGGCGCCTACGACGACATCGACTTCCCGTGGCTCGCCGACGTCCGGCGGATGTTGAGCGGCGCGGTGGCTCAGCAGCTTCCCGTCCTGGCGATCTGCCTCGGGGCGCAGCTGCTGGCCGCGGCGACGGGGGGCCAGGTTCGCCCGATTCGCAAGGGCCCCGAGGTCGGGACGCTGCTGGTGGCCAAGCGCGACGTGGCCGCCGAGGATCCGCTGCTCGGTCCGCTGCCGCTCACACCTGATGTCGTGCAGTTCCACAACGACGAGTTCAGCCTTCCCCCGTCGGCTCAGCTGCTGGCCTCGTCGCCGAAGTGCGACAACCAGGCCTTCCGGTTGGGCGAGTGCGCCTACGGCCTCCAGTTCCACATCGAGACCACGCCGGAGGTGGTGCTGGAGTGGGCCAGGACCTCGCCGGACATGGCGGATGCGGCTCGACCCGGTCAGCTCGATGCGGACCACCTCGCCGAGTTCCACGAGGATCTCGCGGACACCTGGCAGCCGGTGGCGGAGCGATTCGTTCGCATCGTCGGAACGCCCCCGGAGGAGCGCAAGGCGAGCAGGTTCCTCCCGCTGGCGTGACCTTGCGCAGGCGGCTCCACGGAGGGGGCCGCCGCGGGCTACGGTTCGGTTATGGCCCACAGCAACTCGTCCAGGTCCGGCTCGGTTCCGTCGACGGCCAGGTACGGGTTCAGCGACGCTGAACGAGCTGAGGAGCAGTTGCGGCGAGCCGGCTGGTGGTCGGATCGCGGTCCGGGTGAGGCCGAACCGATCATCGCGGCCCTGTCCCGCACACCTGATCCCGATCTCGCGCTGCACTCGTTGGAGCGCATGCAGGAAGCGTCGCCGGAGGAGTGGGACGCGTTGGCCGCTGCGGTGGCCGAGGACGTAGGACTTCGCGGCCGGCTGTTCAGCGTGCTCGGCGAGTCCACCGCCTTCGCGGATCACCTCGCGGCGCACCCGGGTGACTGGGCCCGCCTGACCTCCGATGCGACGCCACCCGAGACCGTCGACGAGTGGTCCGCCGCGCTGCTCGCAGCCGTGGGTGCGGAAGGTGACGGCGAGCCGGGGACCGAAGGTGGCCCGGTGGCGAAGCTGCACGGGCCGGAGGCGGTCCGCGCGCTGCGAGCGACCTACCGCGCGCTGCTGCTGGACGTCGCGGCGCGCGACTTGGGGAGCATCGCCGAGCCGGGACTCCCGACGGTTCCCTACGACGAGATCGCCGACATGCTCTCGGACATGGCGGTCGCCGCGCTGAAGGCGGGTCTGGCGGTGGCGCTCGCCGAACTGGGCAGCGCAGAGATCGAGGACTTCCCGAGGCTTTCGGTCATCGCGATGGGCAAGTGCGGCGGACGCGAGCTGAACTACGTCAGCGATGTCGACGTCGTGTTCGTCGCTGACAGCGAAGCCGACATCGCGGTCGGGACGCGTTTGGCGAGCCTCATGATGCGAGTCGTGGGGCCGGCCTTCTTCGACATCGACGCCAACCTGCGGCCGGAAGGCAAGGCGGGCGCGCTGGTCCGCACCCTCGACGGGCACCTGAGCTACTACCGCCGGTGGGCCAGGACCTGGGAGTTCCAGGCACTTCTGAAGGCACGCCCGGTGGCCGGCGATGCGGAGCTGGGGCTGCGCTACCTCGAAGCGGTGCGGCCCATGGTGTGGACGGCCGCCGAGCGGGATGACTTCGTGGCCGATGTGCGCTCCATGCGACGCCGCGTCGAGGAGCACGTGCCATCGGATCTGGCGGAGCGAGAGCTGAAGCTGGGACGCGGTGGGCTTCGCGACGTGGAGTTCGCGGTGCAGCTGCTGCAGATGGTGCACGGGCGCAGCGACGAGTCGTTGCGGTCGTCGTCCACTTTGGAGGCTCTGCGCGGTCTGGGCGATGGCGGCTACGTGGCCAGGGCCGATGCCGCGGACCTGATCGACTCCTACCGTTTCCTGCGGACCGTGGAGCACCGGTTGCAGCTGCGTCAGCTGCGTCGCACCCACTTGTTCCCGGAGTTCGACGACGCCGAGGCGCTCGGCGTGCTCGGTCGCGCGGTCGGGTTCCGCTCGAGCGGTCGCAACAGCGCGGCGCAGGCGCTGGTCGCGGAGTTCCGGCGGCACGCCAAGCGGGTTCGCCGACTGCACGAGAAGCTCTTCTACCGCCCGTTGCTGGAGGCGGTGGCGAACGTCCCCACCGAAGCGATGCGGCTGACGACGTCCGCTGCGGCGGAGCGGCTCGCCGCGCTCGGCTACACCTCGCCGCAGGGAGCGTTGACGCACATCGGTGCGCTGACCTCGGGTGTGTCGCGCCGGGCGAGCATCCAGGGGACGCTGTTGCCGGTTCTGCTGGACCTGTTGGGCAACACGCCGGATCCCGACGGAGGCCTGCTGGCGTACCGCAAGGTTTCCGAAGCTCTGGCCGAAACCCCGTGGTACCTGAGGCTCTTGCGGGACGAGGGCGTGGTGGCGGAACGGCTCGCGCAGCTGCTGGGGACGTCGAAGCTGGTGCCGGAGCTGCTGATCCGCGCTCCTGAGGTGTTGCGGCTGCTCGCGGACACGCCCGCGCTGGCCGAGCGGGACTCGCGCGAGGCGGCGCAGTCGCTGCGCAGCACGGTCGCCCGGTACGCCGATCCGCAGCGGGCGGTGGCCGCTGCGCGTTCGCTGCGCAGGCACGAGCTCTTGCGCATCGCCTGCGCCGACCTGCTGGGCCTGGTCGAGCTGAACACCGTGTGCCAGGCGTTGTCGAACATCTGGGTCGCGGTGCTGGAATCGGCGCTCGACGTCGCGTTGCGGGACACCGCTTCTCGCTGGGGAGGCGAGGTCCCCGCCAGGATCGCGGTGATCGGGATGGGCAGGCTCGGGGGCGCGGAGCTCGGCTACGGTTCGGATGCCGACGTGCTGTTCGTGTGCGAGCCGGTCGGTGACGCCGACGAGGCGAGGGCGTCGAAGTTCGCGGGCTCCGTGGTGGAGCAGGTGCGCAGGCTGCTGGGAGCGCCGAGCCAGGATCCGCCGCTGGAGGTCGACATCGACCTGCGCCCGGAGGGCAAGCAGGGGCCGCTGGTGCGGTCTCTGGATTCCTACCTCTCCTACTACCGGCGTTGGGGCGAGGCGTGGGAGTTCCAGGCGCTGTTGCGGGCTCGCGCGGTGGCCGGCGACGCGGACCTGGGGGAGCGGTTCTGCCGGGCGATCGACCCGATCCGGTATCCGGAAGGCGGGCTCGAGGAGGCCAAGGTCCGGGAGATCCGCCGGATCAAGGCCCGCGTCGACGCCGAGCGCCTCCCGCGCGGCGCGGACCCGGCGACGCACACCAAGCTCGGGCGGGGCGGCCTGGCGGACGTGGAGTGGACGCTGCAGCTGTTGCAGCTCCAGCACGCCCACGAGAACCCGGCGCTGCGGACCACCTCGACGTTGGACGGGCTGCGGGCGGCGGCGGAGGCAGGCTTGCTCGAGGAGTCCGAGGCTCAGGAGCTCATCGACGCGTGGATGCTGGCGACCCGCTTCCGCAACGCCGTGATGCTGGTCCGCGGCAAGCCGGGCGACCAGCTGCCCAAGCACGTGCAGGAGCGCGTTGCGGTGGCGGCGGCGCTGGGATACCCGGCCGAGGTCGACACGGGCGAGGTCGTCGACGACTACCTGCGGGTCACCCGCCACGCGAGGGCGGTCGTCGAAGGGATCTTCTACGAGCCGTGAGGATCGGCTGGTTCGACGAATTCTTCGCACTCGTTCAGCATGTTCGGGGAGCGCAGAACGGGTGCTGATCTCGAATTCCACCGGTGCTGTGGAAGTCGATCGCGCGAATCGGCAGAACTCCGTGCGGGTGCAATGACGACGCAGCTGATGATGCTCGCGTCCGTTTCTCCGGCGAAGTGGGCCAGACCAGGAGAGCGCGGAAACCCGCCGGTCGGCGGTCCCCTGCAGCTGAATGGATCCCTAATCTGATCGAGGCACCGCGGCCTGGGATAAGGGGACTGGAATATGTCCGAGGACTTCGAGCTGCTCGTCGACCGACAGGCCCTTTGCGGAGCGGGTCCGCTTTGGACGTCCGCCCAGAATTGCGTGTATTGGGTGGATCTGCTGCGCAGAGAATTGCACACCTTCTACCGCGATACCGGGGTGGACGAGGTTCGGGTGCTCCCGCGCAAGGTCACCGCGCTCGCGGCCACCCGGCAGGGCCAGCTCATCGCCGCGGCCAACGGCGGGTTCTCCCGGGTGCACCTGGGACGTTCGGGGCTGGAGCCGGTGGTGCAGGTGCGCAACGGGGACCGGATGAGCGTCGGGGGCTGCGATCCGGCGGGTCGCTTCGTGGCGTGCACCACCACTCACGCGGCCGACCTGCGGGCCAGCGGGTGCTACGTGCTGGACGGCAACAGGGCGCGGCTGCTGGTGGACGGCTTGACCGCGCCGGGCGGGGTGGCGTGGAGCCCTGATGGCAGCCGGATGTACCTGGTGGACATGCGCACCATCTGGGTCTACGACTACGACGCCCAGCGCGCCCGCGCGTTCGCCGGACGCAGGTGGGTGGTGTGCGCGGAGGCCGACGGCAGTCCGGAAGGGCTGGCGGTCGACTCGGAGGGCTGCGTGTGGGTGGCGATGCACTGGTCGGGCCGAATACACCGCTACTCGCCGGGCGGTGATCTGGAGACGATCTTGTGGGCGCCGACGAGGCGCGTCACCGGACTCGCCTTCGGCGGTTCCCGCCTGGAGGAGCTCTACGTGACCTCGGCCTGCTTCGGCTACGACGAGCCGGCGATGAACGCTGACCCCTACGCGGGCTCGTTCCTCCGCTTCCGGCCCGGTGCCACGGGCGCACCCCTGATGCCCTGGCAGGGGATCTGACCCGCTGCGCGCATTCGATGATGATCACCGGCTGGTGATCATCCAATGCTAATAGCGGATCGACATCGGCCCCGGACGCGAAGAGGCCCCGCCGGTTCCGGCGGGGCCTGCTCGCACTGGTCATCGACTCACACGTCGAAGTACAGCGAGAACTCGTGCGGGTGCGGGCGGAGGCGGATCGGGTCGATCTCCTCCTCGCGCTTCAACCGGATCCAGGTCTCGATCAGGTCCGGGGTGAACACGCCGCCCTCGAGCAGGAAGTCGTGGTCGGCTTCCAGGTTGTCGATGGCCTCGGCCAGCGAGTTCGGGACGGTCGGGACGTTCTTGGCCTCTTCCGGCGGGAGCTCGTAGAGGTCCTTGTCGATCGGCTCGGCCGGCTCGATCTTGTTCTTGATGCCGTCCAGACCGGCCATCATCATCGCGGCGAACGCCAGGTACGGGTTGCCGGACGGGTCCGGGCAGCGGAACTCGACCCGCTTGGCCTTCGGGTTCGAACCGGTGATCGGGATGCGCATGCACGCCGACCGGTTGCGCTGCGAGTACACCAGGTTCACCGGAGCCTCGTAGCCCGGCACCAGGCGGTGGTAGGAGTTCACCGACGGGTTGGTGAAGGCCAGCAGTTTCGGGGCGTGGTGCAGGACGCCGCCGATGTAGTGGCGCGCCATGTCCGACAGGCCCGCGTAACCGGCCTCGTCGTAGAACAGCGGGCTGCCGTCCTTCCACAGCGACATGTGGCTGTGCATGCCCGAACCGTTGTCCTCGAACAGCGGCTTGGGCATGAAGGTGACGGTCTTGCCGTTCTCCCACGCGGTGTTCTTGATGACGTACTTGAACAGCTGCAGGTCATCAGCCGCGTGGAGCAGCGTGTTGAACTTGTAGTTGATCTCGGTCTGACCGCCGGTGCCGACCTCGTGGTGGGCGCGCTCGATCTCGAAACCGGACCCCTGCAGCTGCACGACCATCGTGTCGCGCAGGTCGGCGAAGTGGTCGTACGGCGAGACCGGGAAGTAGCCGCCCTTCATCCGCGTCTTGTAACCGCGGTTGCCGCCCTCCTCGTCGCGACCGGTGTTCCACCAGCCCTCGATCGAGTCGACCTCGGCGAAGGTCTTGTTCGGCGCCTCGCCGAACTTGACCGAGTCGAAGATGTAGAACTCGGCCTCGGCACCGAAGAACGCGGTGTCGGCCACGCCCGACTCCGTCAGGTACTGCTCGGCCTTGCGCGCGATGTTGCGCGGGTCGCGGCTGTAGGGCTCCAACGTGAACGGGTCGTGCACGAAGAAGTTCAGGATCAGCGTCTTCTCGGCCCGGAACGGGTCGACGCGCGCGGTGTAGGGGTCCGGCAGCAGCAGCATGTCGGACTCGTGGATCGACTGGAAGCCGCGCACCGACGAACCGTCGAAAGCGAGACCGTTGGTGAACGAGTCCTCGTCGAACGCGCCGGCGGGCACCGTGAAGTGCTGCATGACGCCCGGCAGGTCGCAGAACCGGACATCGACGAACTTCACGTCCTCATCGGCGATGAAGCGGAGGACCTCGTCTGGATTCTTGAACAAGCTGGGTGGCTCCTTCACGCAGTCGTACAGCTCACCGGTGCCACCTCGAACAGTCGCCGCCGGCTCGTCAATGACGGTATGTCACCGGTGTTGCCCCGGCGTCTCCTGAATGTTTCGCGGGCGTTAACGGACACCTGAACGGGTGACTCAGGTTACACTGCGCTGTTGAAGCCGATGCTCTGACCGGCCCTGGGGAGCCGGTGCGTACCCTGGATGACGTGCGAAATGTCCTCGGCTCGTGGCTCGATGGCCCGAGAAGCGCAGTGAACCAGGCGCGTGACCAGGCCAACGAGAAACGGCCGGCGTTCCGCGGCGAGAACCTCGGCCTGCCCGAGTCCGGACCCGGCGCAGCTGCGCCGCTGGGCAAGCGCCTGCTGGCGTTCGCGGTCGATCTGGTGCTCGCGGCGCTGATCACCGCCGCCTTCACCGTGCCCCACTTCCCAGGTGACTGGAGCCTGCTCACCTGGCTGGTCATCACCGTCGTACCCGTGTCGTTCTTCGGAGCGACCCCGGGCATGGCGCTCACCAAGATCTGGGTCGCGCGGGTGGACTCCACCACGATGGTCGGCCCCCTGCGCGCCGTGCTGCGCGGGCTGCTCACCGTGCTGATCATCCCGGCCGTGATCTGGAACTTCGACGGTCGCTCCTGGCACGACCGGATCAGCGGCACCATCGTCCTGCGCCGCTGACCTGCAGACGAAGAGCGGGCCCGGGGAAATCCACCCCGGGCCCGCTCTCGTTGGCTCCGCGCTACTTGGCGCGACGCATCGCGCGCGAGACGTTGCGCATCTTGGCTCCCTGCGGAACCGGGCCCTTCGGCATGGCGTTGCCGCGGCTCGCCAGAGCGGCCAGGCGGTTCTCGATGCTGTCGATCTGGGCCGGGCTGATGTTGCGCGGCAGCTTCATGAGCCGCTGCTGCAACTTCGGCAGCGGGATCTGGCCCTCCTCGTTGCCCACGATCACCTCGTAGATCGGGGTATCGCCGACCAGGCGCGCCACCCGCTTCTTCTCCTGCGCGACCAGGCTTTTGACGCGACTCGGCGAGCCCTCCCCGACGAGCACGATGCCCGGCCGGCCGATGATCCGGTGCACCGCGTCGAGCTGCTGCGTCCCGGCCACGGCCTGGGAGACCACCCAGCGCCCGCGCAGGTTGTCCAGAGCCCAGCCCGCAGCCCCCGGCTGGCCCTCGGCCTTGCGGTAGACCGTCGACTGCACCCGGCGACCGAAGATGATGACGGCCGCGAGCAGGCCGAACGCGATGCCCACCGGCGAGAACACCCAGTGCAGACCCCAGATCAGGCCCAGCAGGAACACCACGACTGTCACGCCGAAGAACGCCGCGAGCATCAGCGGGAGGAGGAGCTTGTCCTCCCGGCGCTGCATCTTGAACGCCTCGAAGATCTGCTTGACGCGGCCTGCGGAAGCCTGACGTCGCTGTTTGGCCGCCTCTTTCTTGGCGGCCTTGTCCTGCTTGGCCATGCCCACCAGGATACGGCTCTCTTCTGCGAGGTTGTAGTTGCGTCCCTGGTGCCGTGATCGAGATGTGTTCGGTCACGTGAAGTGGGGGGTGGGGAAGTTTTCATGAAAACTTCCCCACCCCCCACACCACTGAGCAAGGCGACCGCGGAAGGTCGGGTACCTCAGCGGTTGAGCAGGCTGCTGGCTTCCTGCGCGGCCGTGCCTGCCTGGGCGAGGTGGGCCATGTTGTCCGGGAGGGGCATGCCCCGGTGGACGGTGGCCTTCGCGAACAGGCGGCCCGCTCGGTAGCTGGAGCGGACCAGCGGTCCGGCCATCACGCCCGGGAAGCCGATCTCCTCGGCCGCCTGGGTGTGCTCGACGAACTCCTCCGGCTTCACCCAGCGGTCGACCGGGTGGTGCCGCGGGCTCGGCCGCAGGTACTGGGTGATGGTGATGATGTCGCAGCCCGCGTCGCGCAGATCCTGCAGCGCCGGACGCACCTCGTCGGGCGTCTCGCCCATGCCGAGGATCAGGTTCGACTTGGTGACCAGGCCGGCGTCGCGCGCCTGGGTGATCACCTCGAGGGACCGCTCGTAGCGGAATCCGGGACGGATCCGGCGGAACACGCTGGGCACGGTCTCCAGGTTGTGCGCGAGCACCTCGGGCCGGGAACCGAAGACTTCCTCCAGCTGGTCCGGCTCGGCGTTGAAGTCCGGGATGAGCAGCTCCACACCGGTGCCCGGGTTGAGGTCGTGGATCTGGCGGACCGTCTCGGCGTAGAGCCAGGCCCCGCCGTCCTCCAGATCATCGCGGGCGACACCGGTGACCGTGGAGTAGCGCAGGCCCATGGCCTGCACGGACTCGGCGACCTTGCGCGGTTCGGAGGTGTCCAGCGCGGCAGGCTTACCGGTGTCGATCTGGCAGAAGTCGCATCGCCGAGTGCACTGGTCACCGCCGATGAGGAACGTGGCCTCGCGGTCTTCCCAGCATTCGAAGATGTTCGGGCAACCCGCCTCTTCGCAGACGGTGTGCAAGCCCTCGCGCTTGACGAGTCCCTTGAGCTCCTTGTACTCGGGACCCATCCGCGCGCGGGTCTTGATCCACGACGGCTTCTTCTCGATCGGAGTCTGGCTGTTGCGGGCCTCCAACCGCAGCAGCTTGCGACCCTCAGGCGCCACAGTCACGCGCCCAGGCTACGCCCTCAACCCCCGGTCTTGGTCAAGGGAGTCCGGCTGATCAGCGAATATTTTCGCAGGTGGTGACCGCTGTCACCGATGCTCCACGGCCTGTGCGCAATGCTGCCCCGCAGGCCCGCGAACCGGGCACAGTGCACAGCCCCGGAGGGCGTGGGGGGTTCAACGCGAGCGCGCGGTGCGAACGGGACCAACCCCCAGGCCGGTACCGTTCGCACCGCGCGTGTGGGGGTGCGGGTCAGAGGCTCGGGATGAGCTTGCGGAGCCCGCTGGGGCGAGCGCGCTCGCCCGGCTCGGGCGTCGCCCGCAGGAGCTTGAGGAACGCGCGGCCGACTCGGGTGATGTCCTGCGCGGGTTCGTGCTCCTCCGCGAGGCCTGCGGCGATCGCCAGCATCCGGTGCTCGCGGGCGGTGGCCTCGGCCAGCGTCGGGTCGTCCGAGTGCACGTCGAGGGCGGCTCGCAGGCCCGGGTTGGCGTTGACGGTGTGGCGCCAGGCCATCGTGACCGCCTTGACCCGGTCGTCGTGCGGTGCGTCCTCGGTGTCGTCCAGCGCGACCTCGACGCGACCGGTCAGCTGCTGCATCCACTTGTGCTGCAGGGCGGCGAGCAGTTCGCCGGTGTCGCGGAAGGGAGTCGGGACGGTGTCGAAGGCTGCTGAGAGGTCTCGACGAGCGCTGTCGAGGGTCTCGGCCAGCGCCTGCTGCCTCTGGTGGAAGTCGTTCCAGCTCATGGCGCTCTCCAGGGATCGGGGATACCCGAGGTGCAGCGACATACTGCCGGTATGTCGCTGCACCCACGGTAGCACGGCGTCGTACCGTCGGTATGTCATAAGGTTGTGAGCATGCCTACAGCTCGTCCGCGGCGCATCGAGTACTCCGAATCCACCAGGCAAGCTCTGGTGGATTCCGCTGTGGAGCTGTTCACCGAGCACGGCTACTCGCAGACGTCTCTCGAAGAGATCGCCAAGCGGGCGCGGGTCACCAAAGGCGCCCTCTACCACCACTTCGGCGGCAAGCAGGCCCTGTTCGAGGCGGTCTTCAGCGCCGTGGAGGCCGGGGTGGTGGCACGCCTGTCGGAGGTCGTGTCGGACTCCGGGGACCCGTGGGAAGCCACCCGGTCCGGGCTGAGGGCATTCCTGGAGGTCTGCCTGGAACCCTCCTACCAGCGCGTCGTCGTGCAGGACGGGCCCGCCGTGCTGGGGTGGGGCCGCTGGCGCGAGGCGGAGGAGGCCCACACCTTCGGCGTGCTGCGCGCGGTCGTGTCGAACCTCGTCGCCTCGGGGGAGATCGGTGACGACCTGCCGGTGGACGCGCTGGCGCGGATCATGTTCGGCGCGCTGTCGGCGGGCGCGATCGCGATCGCCGGGTCCGATTCGCCGGTGCAGGAGCGCGCCGACATCGCCGTGTGCGTCGAGCGGGTGCTCAACGGTCTCCGCGTGGCCTGACCACCTCCCGGCGGGGCGCGGCCCCGCCGATTAGCCTCGGAGATCGTGACAGAGAACTTCAAGTTGCGGATCTTCACCGAACCTCAACAGGGCGCCGGCTACGAGGACTTGCTCCGCGTCGCCACGCACGCCGAGGACACCGGTTTCGACGCGTTCTTCCGTTCCGACCACTACCTGAAGATGGGGTCGGTCACCGGCGAGCCGGGGCCGACCGACGCCTGGGTGACCCTGGCCGGGCTCGCGCGCGAGACGAGCAGGCTGCGGTTGGGCACGCTGATGACCGCCGGCACCTTCCGGCTTCCCGGGCCGTTGGCCATCTCGGTGGCGCAGGTCGACCAGATGTCCGGCGGCCGAGTCGAGTTCGGCCTCGGCAGCGGGTGGTACGAGGAGGAGCACACCGCCTACGGCATCCCGTTCCCCTCGCTGAAGGAGCGCTTCGACCGCTACGCCGAGCAGTTGGAGATCATCACCGGTCTGTGGGAGACCCCGGACGGCGAGAGCTTCTCCTTCGACGGGGAGCACTACCAGCTCGCGGATTCGCCGGCGCTGCCCAAGCCCGCGCAGCGGCCGCGCCCGCCGGTGCTGATCGGAGGCGCGGGCAAGAAGCGCACGCCCGCGCTGGCAGCCCGGTTCGCCGACGAGTTCAACCTGCCGTTCGTCGACGTCGACACCGCGGTCGCGCAGTTCGAGCGCGTCGACGCCGCCTGCCAGGCGATCGGCCGGGACAGCGGCGAGATCGTCCGGTCCGCGGCGATGGTCCTGTGCGTGGGCAAGGACGAGGGAGCGTTGGCCCGTCGTGCCGAGGCCATCGGCCGCGAGGTCGCCGAGCTGCGCGCGAACGGTCTCGCGGGCACGCCGGACGAGGTCGTCGACAAGATCGGATCGTGGCGCGAGCGCACCGGCATCACCCGCCTCTACCTCCAGGTCCTCGACCTCGCGGACCTCGACCACCTCGACGTCGTGGCCGACCAAGTGGCCCCGCAACTCTGAGAGCGTCCCCGGCAAGTCCCAGTTTTAGTCCAAACCGAGCCATGATCATGTCCGAAATGTCGGCTCAGTTATGACTAAAACTGGGACTTGGTGGGTGTCGTTGCTTCAGGTGTGGGACTCAGCTGGCACCGCCGCGGGTTCTCACACGTCGTCTGGCGAGTACGCCGCGACGCCGTGTATTGGCATACATCAGGAGTGGCGCACGGAGTCCAGGCGGCGTGTGAGGTTCCGCTACCCGCACCGCCAAGCAAGGTGATTCTGCAATGACCCCTAAAACTAGGACTTGGTGAGGTCAGCGGAGTTGGTCGGCGATGTCTGAGGCCGCTGTGAGCAGGACCAGTGCGGGGATGGTCGCCTGGGGGCGCAGCCGGTAGGAACCGCGCTTGTCCTGTTCCACGAGGTGGGTCGCGGTGAGGGACTTCAGGTGGTGGTAGAGCCGCCCGGTCGAGCCGAGGTCGGCCGCTTCCTGGAGCGCGGCCGCCGGTTGGGGGCCGTGGGTGGCCAGGAGGCGGACGATCGCCGCGCGCGCCGGGTGGCCCAGGGCGGCCAGGACGTCGGTGCGCGGACCGTCGGGCAGCTCGAGCACTCTCGCCGGATCGACCTGGATGGTCCAGTCCAGCTCCGCAGGTTCGGCGAGGTGACCCTCGTAGTGCAGGTGGCCGCCGCTGGGTCCGGCGGCGGGTTCCGAGCTCGCCGAGCGCTCGGACTCCAGGTCCGCCAGGCGGGCTTCGAGGGCTTCGACGCGCTGTTGCAAGTCCACTCGACGAGCTTGCCTCAGCCGCCCAGCGCCGTCGCGAACCGGTCCCGCCAGCGAGGGTCCTGGATCGCCATCAGCAGCGGCAGGCCGGGGTCGCCGGTGCTCAACTGCTCGGCGGTGATCTCCCCGTGCGCCAGCAGCGCGCCCCACCCGGTCGAACCGTCCTCGCGACGCACCGAGATTCCGCAGGTCAGCACGTGGGGAAGGCTGCCTCCCTTGAGCCCGACGCCGCTCACGCCCGGCGGCAGCGAACCGGCCAGCGCGTGTTCCAGGTGTCCCCGAGCGAGGCCGCCTTCGCCGCTGAGCGCCCGGTGAACGGCGGCCACCCGGGCGCTCGAACCCGACGCTGTGGTCGAGGCCCACGCGATCTGCTCGGGGTAGGTGGGCAACTGGGTCTGCAGTCGTCTCAGCACCTCCTGCCGCAGCGCCGGGTCGTCGCGGTGGCGCTGCTCCAGGGCGAAGCCCCACTCCTGGCGGGCGGCCTGCGGGATCCCCGCGGGCGGCGCGGTTTCCGGCAGCACGAGGAACAGGTACTCCGCGCACAGCGATCGCACGTCGGCGTCGGGCCAGCCGCGCGCCGCGCCCGCGCGCGTCACCGCGTGCGCGCCCAGCCGGTCGCGCAGCAGGTCGGGTGCGGCGCTGTCGCTGAAGGCGATCATCACCGCGACCACGTCGTCCAGCGTGACCCGGCGCTCGGGATCGGCCGCGTGCAGCCCGGTTTCGTCGAGGGGCACGCCGAGGTGTTGGAGGGCGGCCGGGTGCGCGCCGCCGTCGGTGGGCACGTAGTAGCGCTCCCAGTCGCCGACCCGGACATCTTCGCGCGGGTCGAGCGCGCCGCTCGCCACGGCGTTCTGATAGGCCGCGAGGTGCAGCACCTTGACCGCGGAGGCGAGCGGCTGCGCGGCATCGGCGCGGTGGGCCAGGCGGCCTCCGCGACCGTCGTCGAGCACCAGTCCCAGGCCGTCGCGGTGGGCGGCGGCCCAGGCCAGCCAGCCTTCGGGCGTGGCCAGATCGGGTGGCGCGGCGAAGGCTGGGCGGGCGAGCAGCAGGGGAGTCGCGGCTCCGGCCGCGATGAGCAGGCTCCGACGGGAAAGCGGCACGACCACTCCTCTAGTGTTCCGATTTTCCGGAATACTAGAGGAGTGGAGAGCGCGTGTCAGCGGAGGCTGGGATCCAGTGCGAGCGTGACGCCCGCCGCTGCGGCTCGGGGACGGGCGATGTTGCGCTCGCTGAGCTCCAGCCGGCCGTCCAAGGCGTCCTGCACCGCTTGCTCGACCAGCGGATACACCTCGTCGACCGGGACGTCGCGGCCGAGTTCGGCCGAGAGCGACGTGGTTCCGGCGTCGGCGATGCCGCAGGGAACGATGCGGTCGAACTCGCGCAGGTCGGCGTTGCAGTTGAGCTCCAGCCCGTGCATGGTCACGCCGCGCTGGACTCGGATCCCGATGGCGGCGATCTTCCGCTCCGGCCGTCCGTCCGCGGCCGCCAGCCACACGCCGCTGCGGCCCTCCACGCGCCCGGCGTCGAGGCCGAACCGGTCGCACACGTGGATCAGCGCCTGTTCCAGGCGGCGCACGTAGTCCACGACGTCGATCGGGTCGGACAGCTCGACGATCGGGTAGCCGACGATCTGGCCCGGCCCGTGCCAGGTGATCTTGCCGCCGCGGTCCACGTCGATGACCGGCGTGCCGTCCGACGGGCGGTCCTCCGGCTGGGTGCGCTTGCCCGCGGTGTAGACCGACGGGTGTTCCAGCAGCAGCAGGGTGTCCGGGTTCGCACCCTCGACCCGGCCGGTGGCGATCTCCCGCTGCAGGTCCCAGGCGTCGAGGTAATCGATGGTTCCCAAGTGCTGCACGGACATCGGCTCGGACGACGCGCGGCAGGACGAATTGGCACGACTCACGGCGCCAGGCTACGCCTCGCGGACGCCCCGCCGGCCGAAGGTCGGTTACCTCCCGGTAGCCGCGGCCAGCGCCGCTCCGAGGGTCGGGTGCTGGAAGGTGAAGCCGTTGGCCTCCAGCACCGTCGGCATCGCTCGCTGGCCGGTCAGCGCGGTGTCGGCGAGCTCGCCCATGACGGTCCGGAGCGCGAAACCGGGCACGATCCACGGCGCCGGGCGGCCGAGCGCTTCGCCGAGCGCGCGGGTGAACTGGGTGTTGGTGACCGGGGCCGGCCCCGTGAGGTTCACCGGTCCGGTGATGTCGGAGTTCTCCAGGGCGAAGCGGATCGCGGCGATCTCGTCGTCCAGCGAGATCCACGGCATGTACTGGGTTCCCGGCCCGAGCCTGCCGCCGAGCATCAGCGAGAACAGCGGCCGCAGCTGGCCGAGCAGACCGCCGGAGGGCGAGATCACCAGGCCGGTGCGCAGCAGGACCACGCGCGCCCCGGCATCGGCGGCGGGAGCCGTCGCCGCCTCCCAACGGCGGCACAGCCCCGCTAGGAAGTCCGATCCGGGAGACGAGGTTTCGGTGACCGGGTGCGAACCGGTGTCGCCGTAGAAGCCGACCGCCGAGGCGTTGGCCAGAACGGGAACTCCGCTGTCGGCCACCGCTTTCGCGAGCACCTCGGTGGACCGCACCCTGGCCTGCAGCAGGTGGCGCTTGCGCTCGGGACTCCAGCGCTTGGCCCCGATGCCCGGTCCGCTGAGGTTCACCACCGCGTCGGCGCCGTCCAGGGTGTCGGCGTCCAGCCTGCCGCTGTCGGGGTCCCATCTCCGCTCGTCCGGAGCGGCAGGCACACGGCGGACCAGCCGAACCACCTGGTGCTCACCCTGGCGGAGTCCGGCCACCAGTGACGTTCCGATCAGTCCCGACGAACCGGCGACGACGACGCGCATGCCCGGCATCGTCCCGCACCGGTTGCGCCCACGCGAACCTTTCGGATGCGAAAAGGAGCGGCCGCCCACCGCAAACCGGTGAGCGGCCGCTTCCCCTGCGAAGGGCTCAGAGACCGAGGTCGGCCTCGAAAGCGCCCTCTTCCAGTCGCTGCTTGAGCGTGGCCAGGAAGCGGGCGGCGTCAGCGCCGTCGACCAGGCGGTGGTCGTAGGACAGCGCCAGGTACACCATCGAGCGGATGGCGATCGTGTCGCCGCCGTTCTCGTCCGCCACCACGACCGGGCGCTTCACGACGGTGCCGGTGCCCAGCATGCCCACCTGCGGCGGGTTCAGGATCGGCGTGTCGAACAGCGCGCCGCGGCTTCCGGTGTTGGTGATGGTGAACGTGCCACCGGAGAGCTCGTCGGGCTTGATCTTGTTGTTGCGGGTCCGCGCCGCCAGGTCGGCGATCTTGCGGGCCAGCCCGCCGAGGTTGAGGTCACCGGCGTCGTGCATCACCGGCGAGACCAGACCGCGCTCGGTGTCGACCGCGATCGCCAGGTGCTCGGCGCCGTGGTAGGTCACCGAGCTGCTCTCCTCGTCGATCGAGGCGTTGAGCTTCGGGTGCAGCTTCAGCGCCTCGGCCGCGGCCTTGGCGAAGAACGGCAGGAACGAGAGCTTGACGCCCTCGGACGCCTCGAAGCTGCCCTTGGCGCGGTCGCGGAGCCGGGCGATGCGGGTGACGTCGACCTCGATCACCGTGGTCAGCTGCGCCGCGGTCTGCAGCGACTCGACCATGCGGCGGGCCAGCAGCTGCCGCAGTCGCGACATCTTCTGCGTGGTGCCGCGCAGCGCCTTGGCCTCGTCCGACGGCTCGACCGCGGCGGCCGGGGCGGAGCTCGGGGTGGCGGCGGCAGCAGCGGCCGGGGCGGCCGGAGCCGTCTGAGCCGGAGCCTGCTTGGCGTCGATCGCCGCCTGGACGTCCTGCTTGCGGATGCGTCCGCCGACACCGCTGCCCTTGATCGAGGTCAGGTCGATGCCGTGCTCGTTGGCCAGCTTGCGCACCAGCGGAGTCACGTACGGAGCTCCGCCGTTGTTCGCCGGTTCTTCCTCGGCGGGTTCCTGAGCCGGAGCCGAAGCGGCCGGCTGAGCCGGAGCCGAAGCGGCCGGCTGAGCCGGAGCCGCGGGCTGGGCCGGAGCCGCAGGGGCAGCCGGAGCCGCGGGCTGAGCCGGGGCAGCCGGAGCGGCCGGAGCCGGGGTGTCGGCCGCTTGGGCCGGGGCCTGCTGCGCGGGCTCGGCAGCGGGTGCCGAAGCGGCGGAACCGGCGGCACCGATCACCGCGAGCTTGGCGCCGACCTCGACGGTGTCGTCCTCACCGGCGCTGACCTCCAGCAGGGTGCCGGCGACGGGCGAGGGGATCTCGGTGTCGACCTTGTCGGTGGAGACCTCCAGCAGCGGCTCGTCGACCTCGACCGAGTCGCCGACCTGCTTGAGCCACCGGGTGATCGTGCCTTCGGTGACGCTCTCGCCCAGGGCGGGCATGGGCACGTCGGTGCCCTGCGCGTCACCGGCCGGGGCGGGCTGCGAGGCGGGCGCCTCGGCGGCCGGGGCCGGAGCGGGCTCGGCCGGAGCCTCAGCGGCGGGAGCGGGCTCGGCGGCCGGCTCGGGCTCGGCCGCCTGAGCCGGAGCGGCGGCGGGAGCAGAGGACTGCTCACCGGCGTCACCGATGACGGCGAGCTCGCCGCCGATCTCAACGGTGTCGTCCTCCTGGGCGACGATGCGCTGCAGCACACCGGCGGCGGGGGACGGGATTTCGGTGTCGACCTTGTCGGTGGAGACCTCCAGCAGGGGTTCGTCGACCTCGACGGTCTCGCCCTCCTGCTTGAGCCACCGGGTGATCGTGCCCTCGGCGACGCTCTCGCCGAGCGCCGGCATCTGAACGGAGAAGGCCATCGGTTGCTGACTCCTCGTGGGTGTGGCGGGGTGCGGCTGTCTTTTCGCTGCTGTCGCGTGCGCTGCGGGTCAGCCGTGCACGTGCAGCGGCTTGCCGGCCAGGGCGAGGTGCGCCTCGCCCAGAGCTTCGGTCTGGGTGGGGTGGGCGTGGACCAGGGGAGCGACGTCCTCCGGCAGCGCCTCCCAGTTGTAGATCAGCTGCGCTTCGCCGATGAGCTCACCGACGCGGTCGCCGACCATGTGCAGGCCGACGACGGGGCCGTCGGTCGCGCGGACCAGCTTGACCGCGCCCTGGGTCTTGAGGATCTGGCTCTTGCCGTTGCCCGCGAGGTCGTAGGTGAAGGTCTCCACCGAGCCGTACTGCTCCTTGGCCGCGGCTTCGGTCAGACCGACCGAGGCGACCTCGGGGTGGCAGTAGGTGACGCGCGGGATGCCGGCCTCGTCGATCGGCTGCGGGTTCTGGCCCGCGATCTCCTCGGCGATGAAGATGCCCTGCTGGAAACCGCGGTGCGCCAGCTGCAGCCCGGGAACGATGTCGCCGACGGCGAAAACGCCCGGCACGTTGGTGCGCAGGCGCTCGTCGGTGCGCACGAAGCCGCGCTCCACGTTGATGCCGACCTGCTCGAAGCCGTGCCCCGCGGTGTTCGGGCCGCGTCCGACGGCCACCAGAAGCAGGTCCGCGTCGTAGGTCTCGCCGTTCTCCAGGCTGACCGAGACGCCGTCGTCGTTCTGGGTGGCGCCGGTGAACTTCACGCCGGTCTTGAACTTGATGCCGCGCTTGCGGAAGGCGCGCTCCAGGCGCTTCGAGGCGAACTCGTCCTCGTTGGGCACCAGGTGCGGCAGCGCTTCCACGATGGTGACCTCGGCGCCGAAGGAGGCCCAGACGCTGGCGAACTCGACACCGATCACGCCGCCGCCGAGCACGACGACCTTGTTCGGGACGTAGTCCAGGTTCAGCGCCTGCTCGCTGGCGATCACGCGTCCGCCGAGCTCCAGGCCCGGCAGCGACTTGGAGTACGAACCGGTGGCCAGCACGACGTTCTTGCCGGTGTAGCGAGTGCCGTCGACCTCGACGGTGTTGGCGTCGACGAGGGTGCCCGCACCCTCGATCAGCTGCACCTTGTGGGCCTTGGCCAGGCCCTGCAGGCCCTTGTGCAGGCCCGAGACGATGGTGTCCTTGTACTTGTTGACACCGTCGATGTCGATGCCTTCGAGGGTGGCGCGCACCCCGAACTGGTCGGCGTCTCGGGTGGAATCGGCGACCTCGGCCGCGTGCAGCAGGGCCTTGGTCGGGATGCAGCCTCGGTGCAGGCAGGTCCCACCGAGCTTGTCCTTTTCAATGAGGACGACGGACAGGCCGAGCTCGGCCGCGCGGAAAGCGCAGGCGTAGCCGCCCGAACCGCCGCCGAGAATGACCAGATCGGCGGACGTGTCGGTCACTTCGCACTCCTCGACAGGGCGTCATTGACTTGCAGTGGGTGGCGTGACCTGGTGGTCATGCACACCACCGGCCATCTTGTCACCACCCGAGCAGCCGATGCGCGGTGGGCCGGGTGATCTGTGCTGCATTCAGAGCGTGCCCACGAGTGCGCACCGCGCATTCTCAGCTCGTTTTCACACTCCGCACATGTTCGCGGTGGCAAAATCGGAAGGATCAGGCCCGAATCGGGAATGGGAGGCGAGTGCGGTGGGATTATTCGACCGGTTCCGCGGTCGTCGTCCCGGCACCGGGCGGCGGGCCACTGCTGCGGACACCGATCACCTCCGCGACTGGGCTGCGCAGCGGCGCGGCGTCGAGGGTTATCTGGAACCGCAAACCCTCGTCACCGAGACGACCTTGCTGCTCATCGCGCACGACGGGGAATGGACTCGGCGGCGAGTGGAGTCGCCCGCGGCGGCCGGGCGATTCACCAGGAAGCTCGAAATGCCGCTCTACGAGATCACCAAGGTCGGTTATCCGCAGCGGATGCGTGATTACCAGGCTCGGCAGCGCATTCTTCGCAAGCGCGCGCAACGCGCCGCCGACGAACGGCCGTGAACGCGCGAGTCGTCTCGTTCACAGATTCGCTGCGCGCACGGCCTGGCGGGGCCTGAATCGATTCGCCGGAATCAGTTCGCGACGCGAGTGGTCGGCTTGAAGCGCACCGGGAACGTGACGGACTTGGCGATGTAGCAGAGCTCGTGGGCCCGCTCGTGCAGGGCCTCGGCGACGTCGACCGTCGCTGAATCGCACACGGTGACCTCGGGGGCGAGCTCGATCGCCTCGAACTGGCCGGTGCCGTCGGAGTTCTCCGCGAGGATGCCGCGCGCCTGGTCGTGGTAACCGGTGACCACGACGCCGGAGTCGGCCGCCAGGTGCAGGAACCACAGCATGTGGCACTGCGAGAGCGACGCGACCAGCAGCTCTTCGGGGTTGTAGCGGTCCGCGTCCCCCAGGAACACGGGATCGGCCGAGGCGTCGATCGAGTCCTTGCCGTGGGCGCGGACCTCGTGGGTGCGCTCGTAGCTGCGGTAGGAAGTGGTGCCCTGGCCGGTGTTGCCGGTCCACACCACGTCGACCTGGTAGCCGTGCCTGGTCGCGGTCAGCGTGGCCGGTTGCGATTCGGTCATAAACCCATCGTGACATCGGTGCACCCTGCAGTGGTGACCTTTTCGTGACCCGTATCACAAATACCGGTGGGAGGTCACCGCGGGTTGAACGCGTTGTTCCGCATCGTGGGCGAATTGCCGGTTCTGCCCAGGGGTGGCCGGCACGGCCGGTCACCCCCGGGCAGAAATCGCTGCGCCGAGCGTCAGCCGTTCTCGGCGATGTCGGCGAGCACCGCCGCGAGCGTGCGGACCGGGACGCCGGTGCCGCCCTTGGGGGTGTAGCCCCAGGGCGAGTTGGTGTTGTAGGCCGGGCCCGCGACGTCGATGTGCGCCCACTGCACGCCGTCGGCCACGAACTCGCGGAGGAAGATCCCCGCAGCCAGCATCCCGCCCCAGCGGTGGTTGGTGACGTTGGCGAGATCCGCGAGCTTCGAGTCGAGGTCGGCGCGCAGCTCGTCCGGCAGCGGCATCGGCCAGCCGCCCTCACCGGAGGCCTGCGACAACCGGGCCACCCGGTCGCGGAAGGTGTCCTCGCCCATCACGCCCGGAGTGCGGTTGCCCAGCGCGACGACCTGCGCACCCGTCAGCGTCGAGGTCTCGATCAGGTAGTCGGGCTCGTCCTCGCAGGCCCGCACCATCGCGTCGACCAGGACCAACCGGCCCTCCGCGTCGGTGTTGAGCACCTCGACGGTCTTGCCGCCGTACATCTTCAGCACGTCACCGGGGCGGTAAGCCGTTCCGGAAGGCATGTTCTCGGCCATCGGGACGGTGGCGGTGATCTCCAGCGGGTAGTTCAGCTTCGCCGCCAGCACCATCGTCGCGATCACCGAGGCGGCACCGGACATGTCCGAGGTCATGTTCTCCATGCCACCGCCCGGCTTCAGCGAGATGCCGCCGGTGTCGAAGGTGATGCCCTTGCCGACCAGCGCGACCTTCTTCGCGCCCTTCGGTCCCTTGTGCCGCAGCCGCACCAGGCGCGGCGGGCGGGACGAGCCCGAGCCGACGCCGAGGATGCCGCCGAAGCCCTGCTTGCGCAGCGCGGCGTCGTCGAGGACCTCGACCTCCAGACCGGCCGACTTGGCCAGCTCCCCGGCACGCTCCGCGAAGCTGGCGGGGAACAGGTCGTTCGGCGGGGTGTTGATCAGGTCGCGGGCGGTGTTGACGGCCTCGCCGATCGCGGTGCCGCCCTTGAGCGCGTGGGAAGCGGCTCCGGCCTTGACGTCGGAGACCAGGAAGTCCACCGCGGCCACCGGGCCGTCGCCGTTGCTCGACTTGTACTCGGTGAAGCCGTACGCGCCCATCACCGTGCCCTGCACGGTGGCCGCCAGGTCCGCGGCCGACAGCGTGGTCGCGGCGTGCTCGACGCCGGACAGCGCGCGGGCGGCGGCACCGGAGGCGCGGCGCACGGCCTCCGAGCTCGGGCCGTCCTCGCCGGCCTTGCCCAGTCCGACGGCCAGCAGCACGGTCGCGGTCAGCCCGGGAGCGGGCAGCTTGACGACCTCATCGGCCTTGCCGCTCGCACCCAGCGACGTCAGCACCTTGACCAGGTCGCCGTCGAACGCGGTGGCAACCGGCTCGGCACCCGGTGCGAGCTGGAGGCCGTCGGCGCCGGCGATGGTGCCGATGACGAGCGCGTCCGCGCTCAGCTTGGCCACCGCGGTATCGGTGAGGGCGAGTTTCGGGGTCGTCACGTGGTCATCCTTCCGGATCGGTGCTGTGGTTCTCCCAGAGCCTTCCCGCACTCTAGAACGCCGGGTCGACCGGTGATCGGCATGTTCACCGTGAGCGTGGCGCGAGCGCGGGAGGTCACATCCGTCATACGCCCGCGGGCGGGCGCTCGCCATGACTCAGCCGACAGGCGGCTGAAGTACCGGGACCGGTCTGCAAAGGTGGGCCGGTGACCCGCCAGGTTGAAACGGACAGCCGATTGACGACCGGTCGTGACGCCCTGCCGCTCGCGCTCAGCGGCATGATCGGCGTCGGAGTGCTGGTCGGACCCGCTCCCGCAGCAGCGGCGGCGGGCCCGTGGGCGCTGCTCGGACTGCTGGTCGCCCTGCTCGCCGCGGTGTGCGCCGCCTCCGCCACCGCCTTCCAGGCCAGCTCCTACCGCAGCCCCGGGGCGGTCTACGACTGCGTGCGGGAGCGGATGGGGCTGCTGCCGGCCCGCGTCGGAGCCTCCGCCCACATCGCCGCGCGGGTCGCGGCGATGGCCGCGATCGCCCGCGTGATCGGCGAGTTCTTCCTGCCCGGCGGGAGCGCGATGGTCGCGGGCGCGGCGATCCTGCTCGTGGTGCTGGCGGCGACGGCGGGCTTGCGGATCCGCGGTGCGGCCGCCTGGCTGTGGGTCGCGCTGAGCCTGGCGGTGATCGCGCTCGTCGTGGCGATCTGCTTCGCCATCGACCCGGTCGGCGGTCCGCCCGTGCACGTCGACCCCGGGGCCTCCCCGGACAGCGCGGTCGGGATCGTCGGCGCAGGTGGCGTGCTGTTCCTGGCGTTCACCGGCTTCGAGAGGCTGACCGCGCCCGCCCACGGCGACCGCGCGCCCTGGATGTCGATCCGCCGCGCCGGTGCGCTCTCGCTGGTGGTGACGGCGGTGCTGTCGGGCGTGATGATCGTGGCCCTCGCCCACCAGCTGGGCTGGTCGCGGCTGGCGCTCTCGCCGATGCCGATCCGCGACGTGCTCACCGCCGCCGCAGCCGCAGACCTGGTGCCGCTGGTGTCCGTCGGAGCAGCCGTCGCACTGCTGCCGGTGCTGCTGGGAGCCCTGGAGTCCGCCCGCTCGACCGGCCTCGCGCTGGTGCGCGACGGCGAACTGCCGCGCGTTCTGGACCGCACCGGACCTTCGGGGAGCCCGTACCTGCTGGACCTGATCGCGGGGGTCGCCGCGGTGATCGTCTCGCAGCTGTTCACCCCGGTCGCGTTGATGTCCTTCGCGGCCTGCGCGTTGCTCCTGCACTACGCTCTTGCCAATGCAGGCACCCGTTTGCTGCTCTCCGATGGGCCCACTTGGCCCATGCGGGGTGCGTGCCTTGGGATGGGTTTGTCGGTCGTGCTGGCTATGAGCATGCCGGTTTCTGCGATGCTGACAACGCTCGGCGTGGTTGTTGTCGGTCCGTTGCTGGCGGGAATCGTTTCGCGCCGGTGGAAATGAGGCGGTCATGCCCAATTCGACTGTGGACGAGACCCGGAATTCTCGGCTGCACCAGTGGTCCTCTGGCGACGAAGTGCTCTACAGCTTCTGGCGCCTGGACGGTTCTCTCGGCACCGTGCACCCGGCTCGCGTCGTCTCCGACGACGGTGAGGAGCTGCTGTGCTGGGTGCTGCCGGACACTCCGATCCGGATCACCACCTCCCCGGACGGTCGCAGTCCGCGAGAAATGCCGCTCGCGGAGCGGTTCTCAGGCCCCCGGGTGCCCGCCCGGTCGACCTGGCGAGGCACGTCGACGTTGCGTCTGGTCCACGAGAGCCGCTGGTCATCGGTGTGGTGGTTCTTCGAACCCGACGGGAGTTTCCGGAACTGGTACGTGAACCTCGAAATCCCGCGCGGCCGCGACGAACACGGCGTGCGCCGGGTCGACGGCGTGCTGGACGTGGAGGTCTGGCCGGACGGCAGCTGGTCCTGGAAGGACGAGCACGAGCTCGACGACGCGCTCGCCGCAGGTCGTTTCAGCCAGGCCGAACTGGCGAAGCTGCGGGCCGAGGGCGAGGAGATGATCGCGCGAGCCAAGGACGGGTTGTTCCCGTTCGACGGCACCTACTGCGATGCCCGCCCGGACCCGACCTGGTCAGTGCCGAAGCTCCCCGCGTACCTGCTCAGCTGATTCAAGCGGCGTCAGGCGCTTTCTCCTGTCACCATCCTCGCAGCTTGCACCGCCGGGGGTTCTGAGCGGTTTCGTGGCGAGTACGCCGGGACGCCGTGCATTGGCGTACATCAGGAGCGGCGCACGGAGTCCACGGAGCCGCTCAGGTTCCCCTGCTCGCACCGCTGAGCAAGATGAGCGGACGAAAAGTCAGCTGATCGAGATGAACAGGAGCAGGGTGATCACCGCGACCAGGACGGTCGTGCCGACCACGGAACCGGTGGTCACCTGCTGCGGGAACCACTGCTTGTACTTGTCGCGCCACCAGAAGGCCCAGCCCGCGCAGCCGATGGCCGCGAGGACGACCCCGAAGACCCCGATCCACGCGTAGCCGAGGGTGAGCAGCATGCCCCCGCCGAACGGCATCAGGGCTGCGAGCGCACTCGCGCGGACGTCCTGCTGGACGGATGTCGGCTGCGGCGCGGGGGTGTTGTCGGCCTGGGTCATGCACCCATCATATGTTGCGCGCGGTGGCGGATTCAGCAGAATCTCTGCGTCCGTTTCGCAACGGGTCGATACTTGGATGACCAACTGACGACAAGCCGGTTTCCACTGCTCCAGCGCACGCGATACCGTACGCGCATGAGCGGAGAACTGTCCTTCACCCGTACCCCCAACCCGCAACCGGCCTCGGCAGAGCGCCGCGCGGAGGTATTGGGGAATCCGGGGTTCGGCAAGTTCTTCACCGACCACATGGTGACGATCAAGTGGTCCGAGGAGCAGGGCTGGCACGACGCCCGCCTGGAGCCCTACCACTCGCTGGAGTTCGACCCGGCGACGTCGGTCCTGCACTACGCGCAGGCGATCTTCGAGGGCTTGAAGGCCTACCGGCAGCCCGACGGCTCGATCGCGGCGTTCCGCCCGGACGCCAACGCTCGGCGTTTCCGCAGTTCCGCGAACCGCATCGCGATGGCGGAGCTGCCCGAGGACCTGTTCGTCGAATCCCTGCGCGAGCTCGTCGCCGTGGACCGCGACTGGGTGCCCAGCACCGGTGAGAGCTCGCTGTACCTGCGTCCCTTCATGGTCTCCACCGAGGTCGGCCTGGGCGTGAACCACCCGTCGAAGACCTACCTGTACTCGCTGATCGCCTCGCCCGCCGGCTCGTACTTCGCCGGTGGCGTGAAGCCGGTGACGGTGTGGCTGAGCCACGAGTACGTGCGCGCCGCGCCCGGCGGCACCGGCGCGGCCAAGTTCGCAGGCAACTACGCGGCGTCGTTCCTGGCGCAGGCGCAGGCCGTCGAGCAGGGCTGCGACCAGGTCGTCTGGCTGGACGCCTGCGACCGGCACACGGTCGAGGAGATGGGCGGCATGAACCTCTTCTTCGTGTTCGGCTCCGGTTCCGACGCGAAGCTGGTGACCCCGGCGCTGAGCGGCAGCCTGCTGCCCGGCGTGACCCGGTCTTCGCTGCTGGAGCTCGGCAAGGAGATCGGCATGCAGGTCGAGGAGCGCAAGATCACCGCCGAGGAGTGGGAGAAGGCCGCGACCACCGGCGAGCTCACCGAGGTCTTCGCCTGCGGCACGGCGGCCGTCATCACCCCGGTCGGTCACGTCAAGCACCGCGACGGGGAGTTCGGCATCGGCGACGGGCAGCCCGGCGAGGTCACCATGAAGCTCCGCGAGCGCCTGACCGCGATCCAGTACGGCACGGCCGAGGACAGCCACGGCTGGATGACCAAGCTCGGCTGACACCGAGGCGTTCCGGTGCCCCCTGCGATGCGATCGCCGGGGGCACCGTCGTCTCAGAAGTCGAGGCGGCTGACCCGTTCCGGGTGGAGGACGATGCGGAGCCAGGTCCCGGCGCGGAGTTCGTCGAGGGCGCGGGCGCGGGCCGGGTCGTCGAGGTCCCAGTAGCGGGCGGCCAGGCGTTCGACCAGCTCCGGCGCTCCACCGGGTTCCACGGTGGTGCGGCCGGAGATCGACAACCAGCGCTCGCGCTCGGTCGCGGGCGCCGCCACGACCAGCGAGGCGCGCGGATCGCGTTCCAGGCGGCCGACCTTGGGCGAGTCCGGGTCGGTGAACAGCTCGATCGTCCCCGCGGCGGTGGCCTCGAACCACACCGGCCGCGGCTGCGGTGGCAACGGTGTCGCGGCCACCGACAGGAAGCCGTGCAGCGGGCGCTGGAGGAACTCGATGTCGTGGGCGGTCAGCGTGCTCATGGCAGTGATTCAACGCCGCCGGCGCGGACGAATACATAGGTGAGGAGCCGGATCACCTGCGTCATCGTCTAGCGTCGGCGGTGTGGACGCGTTCGGTGACCTCTTCCGGGGGTTGCGGGCCCAGGGCTCGCTGTTCGGCAGTTCGACGTTGACCGCGCCGTGGTCGCTGCGCTTCGTCGATGGGGCTCCGCTGACCTTGTGCACAGTCCTCGACGGGCACGGCTGGATCGTCCCCGAGCGCGGTGAGCCGGAGCAGCTGCGTGATCGGGACACGGTCGTGGTGCGCGGACCGGCGGCGTTCACGTTCGTCGACGAGCTCGGCACATCGGCGGAACCGGTGGAATGCGGTGAGTTCTGCGCGACTCCCGAGCAGGGCGGGACGCGGCACCGGCTCGGCTGGCACGACCCGGGGGAGGGGCCGGGGGCGACGTTGATCGTCGGCGCCTACCCGCTGCGCGGCGAGATCAGCCGCCGGTTGCTGGAGGCCCTGCCCGTGGTGCTGCGAGTCGAGGCGGGCGGCACCGGCGATCCGGTGCTCGACCACCTCGCCGCCGAGGTCGCGGTGGATTCTCCGGGTCAGCAACTGGTGCTCGACCGGTTGCTGGACTGGATGCTCGTGTGCACGTTGCGCGAGTGGTTCGACCGCCCGGGAGGTGAACCTCCCGCGTGGTGGGCGGCCCAGCGGGATCCCGTCGCAGGGGAGGCGCTGCGCCTGGTGCACGCGGAGCCGGCGGAGCCGTGGACGGTCGCGGAGCTGGCCGAACGCGTCGGGGTGTCGCGCTCCACGCTGGCCAAGCGCTTCTCCGAGCTGGTCGGCGAACCGCCGCTGACCTACCTCGCGCGCTGGCGCATGACCCTCGCGGCCGACCTGCTGTCCAGCCGCGACTCGCGCACGATCGCCGAGATCGCTCGCGCGGTCGGCTACGCGGACCCCTTCACCTTCAGCGCCGCCTTCAAGCGCATCCGAGGCACCACCCCGAGCGCCCACCGAGGCAATTCCCAGTTTTAGGGGTCCTTGCAGAATCACTTTGCTTGGCGGTGCGGGTAGCGGAACCTCACACGCCGTCTGGACTCCGTGCGCCACTCCTGATGTCTTCCGCTTACCCCAGGGTGGACATCGGCGTCGCGGCGTACTCGCCAGACGACGAGTGAGAACCCGCGGCGGTGCCAGCTGAGTCCCACACCTGAAGCAACGGCCTCCGCCGCACCGAGTCCCAGTTTTAGTCCAAACCGAGCCATGATCATGTCCGAAATGTCGGCTCAGTTAGGACTAAAACTGGGAACTGCCGAGGGTGGCGCCTACCAGGACGATGGTCGTCGCGAGCTCTGAGGCGGCGCCGAGGACGTCTCCGGTGATGCCGCCGAAGCGACCGCGGACGTGGTGGGTGAACAGCAGCAGCGCAGCCGCGGCGACCAGGACGCCGCCGGCCGCGGCAGGGGAGATCACCGCCGCGCCCGCTGCTGCCGCGAGCCACCAGCCGATCACCAGCCACAGCGGCTGGCTTCCCGCGACCAGCGCGCCCATGCCTTCCGGTCGAGCCGACGGCAGGCCGGTCCGGCAGCACAGCACGAACGCGGCGCGGCCGGTGACGCAGGCGAGCACGAGCGCCCACGGCGTCTGCCCCAGCTCGCCGATGCACACCGCCTGCACGCCGATCGCCAGGATCAGCGCGACCACGGCGAACGGTCCGGCGCCGCCATCGCGCATCACCTGCAGCGCGCGTTCCGGAGGCCCGTAGCAACCGAGCCCGTCCACGGTGTCGGCGAGCCCGTCCACGTGCATGCCCCTGGTGACCAGCGCCAGCAGCGCGACCACCAGCAGCCCGGCCAGCAGCGGGGGAGCGCTGAGCGCGCTCAAGCCCCACAGCAGCAGCGCTCCGAGCCCGCCGACCAGCGCGCCGACCAGCGGAGCGAACGAGATCGCCTGCCTGCACGCGCGATCGTCGACCTGCCGCGCGGGCAGCGGGAACACCGTCAGCCAGGAAACCGCCAGCCGCAGGCCGTCGATCACGCCCCGGCCTCGGCGGCGACGCCGGCCTCGTCGAAGGTCGCCATCTCGGCCAGCACCTTCACCGCCGCCGTCAGCACCGGCAGCGCCGTGAGCGCGCCGGAGCCCTCACCGAGCCGCAGCTGCATGTCCAGCACCGGCTCCAGGTCGAGGTGCTGCAGCACCAGCGGTCCACCGGGTTCGGCGGAGCGGTGCCCGGCCAGCCACCACTGCCGCGCTCCGGGCGCGAGCTCTTCGGCGACGAGCGCGGCAGCTCCGACGACGACGCCGTCCAGCAGCACCGGGGTCTTGCGCACGGCGGCCTGGGCGAGGAACCCGGCCAGCGCGGCGATGTCCGCACCGGTGGACGTGCGCAGCAGCGCGAGGGGATCGTTGTGGACCTTGCGGGCCCGGCGCAGCGCATCGCGGATCGCGGCGGTCTTGCGCATCCAGGCGGTGTCGTCGACTCCGGTGCCGCGCCCGACCACGGCGACCGGTTCAGTCCCGGTCAGCAGCGAGATCAGCACCGCGGCCGGAGTGGTGTTGCCGATACCCATGTCACCTGCGATGAGCAGGTCGGCCCCGGAGTCGGCCTCTTCGTCGGCGATGGTGCGCCCGGCCTGGACGGCGGCCCGCACCTCCTCGTCGGTGAGGGCGTCCTCGCGATCGATGACCCCGGAGCCGCGCCGCACCTTGTGCGCGCTGACCACCGGCGGGGTGTCGACGTTGACCGACATGTCGACCACTCGCACGGTCGCCCCGGAGTGCGCGGCGAGCACGTTGACCGCAGCGCCGCCGGAGAGGAAGTTGCTCACCATCTGGCCGGTGACCTCAGGCGGGTAGGCGGACACGCCGTGCTGGGCGATGCCGTGGTCACCTGCGAAGACGACCACGCGGGCACGTGCGGGCGGGCGCGGGGGGCAGACGCCTTGCCGCCCGGCGAACCAGACGCCGAGCTCCTCCAGCCGTCCCAGCGAACCGGCCGGCTTGGTCAGCTGCGCCTGCCGCGCGACGGCTTCCCGCGAGGCCTGCTCGTCAGGTGCGGGGACAGGCGGGAACTCGATCGCGCCGGGGTCGTTCTGTTCGGTGGACAAGCGAAAACCTCCGTGTTGAAAAACCGCAGCTCGGCAGGTTTCCGAGCGGTCACCGGATCCGCAGCGGGCATCCGGCGATCAGCAGCAGCACCTCGTCGCACACCGCCGCCAGCCTGGCGTTGAGCGAGCCGAGCTCGTCCCGGAACAGCCTTCCAGACCGGGTCCCGGGCACGACGCCGAGGCCGACCTCGGCCGAGACCAGCACAACTCGTCCTGCGGCGTCCGCGACGCTGGCGATCAGCGCGTCGCAGTGCCCGGCGACGACCTCCAGCGCCGCCGGGTCGCGGTCCCACGCCCCCGCGTCGTCGAGGACGCCGGTGAGCCAGGTGGCCAGATCATCCACGAGCACGTGATCACCGTCGGCGGCGTCGGCGAGAGCTCGCCGCAACGACTCGGGTCCGGGCGCCTCGACGGTCCGCCACCCTTCGGGCCGCCGAGCGACGTGCTTGGCGATCCGCTCGTTCCACTCGCCGTCCGAAGGATCCCGCCGCGCGGTGGCCACGTAGGTCACGGCAGCGTCTTCGGGCACCAACCCCTCGGCGTGCGCCGACTTCCCGGACCGAGCCCCGCCCAACACCAACGTCCGCACGAAACCTCCCCGCTCAACGACCGCCGAGACCGTACCCGGCGACGGGTTCGTGCTGAGCGGGCCAGTGGTGGCGGTGTTCAGTGGTGGCGGTTTTGGTCCGAATTGACCGGGCATATCGGACATCGATCATGGACGGTTCGGACCAAAGCCGCCCTCGGTCACGAGCCTGAGCCGCTAGTGCTTCGCGGTGTAGGGCGCGGGTGCGGGGAGGTTGGCGTTCTCGCGGATGCGGGTGGCGTGGCGGTCGATCGAGGTGAGGGCCGCTGCGACGTCGTCGGCGGTGACCTCGAAGGGCATCGAGTGGATCGTCTCGCCTTCGACGGCTGCGGCGGTGGCGACGGCGCGCACCGAGTCCGCGTCGTCGGGGCGGATGCCGACCTCGGTGAGGGTGGTGGGCAGGCCGACGATCGTGGTGAACTCGATGAATTCGCGCAGGTCGGCCGGGTTGGCGCCCTCCAGGACGAGTTGGGCGACCGAGCCGAGGTTGACCTTCTGCCCGTGCGCGAGGCCGTGCGTGGCGGCGACCGACGTCAGGCCGTTGTGGATCGCGTGCGCCGCCGCGAGCCCGCCGGACTCGAAGCCCAGCCCGGACAGCAGCGTGTTCGCCTCGATGACCTTCTCCACCGCCGGTGTCACCTGGCTGTCGCGCACGGCGTCGATGGCGGGCAGCGCGTTCTCCCAGAGGACGTCCCAGCTGAGCTGCGCCAGCGCGGTCCCGGCGAGGGTGGGCAGGCCGCCGGCCATCGTCGGGGAGTTCGACCGGGACGTGGCGCGGGCCTCCAGCCAGGTGGCGAGCGCGTCGCCGACCCCGGCGATCAGGAACTCCGCGGGCGCGTTGGCGACCAGCTGCGAGTCGACCAGGACGAGGTCGGGATTGCGCGGGAAGAAGCGGTAGGCCTCGAACTCGCCGTCCTCGGTGTAGATCACCGACAGCGCGCTGCAGGGCGCATCGGTCGAAGCCACCGTGGGGGCGTTGGCCCACCTGACCCCGGCGAGGTGCCCGGCCGCCTTCACGGCGTCGATGGTGCTGCCGCCGCCGATGGCGACCACGACGTCGGCGCCGGACGAGGTGATCTCGCCGACGAGGCGGTCCACCTCCTTCGAGCTCGGGACCCCGCCGAAGGCCCTGCGGTCGACCGGCAACCCGGCTTCGGCCAGCGAGGCCTCGACGTCGTGACCGACGAACCCCCACACCACGTCGTCGGCGACCAGGAGCGGTGTCGAACCGAGTGGTGCGAGGTGCCGGCCGAGCTGGTGGATCGCGCCCTTGCCCTGGGCGTAGCGGCCGGGGCTGATCATCGTTCGGATCGACTGGGCCATGGTGACGCTCCTCGGGGTGGATGAGGTGGCTGGTCGGGTGAGCCTAGGAACACCGATCCGGTGGTGCCGGGTGAGCGTGTCTCATCTTGAGACGAAAAATCCGCCCCGCTCACGTGGGTGAGCGGGGCGGATGTCGAATGCGGGGGTCAGCCGACCTTGGCGATGTCCTTGGGGGTGTAGCGGGGACGCGGCACCCGGAGCTTGCGGATCTGCATGGCTCGGGTGAACGCGTACCAGCCCAGCGAGAACGGCCGGTCCTTGTGATCCGGGAACTTGGCCCGGACCCGCTTGTTGACGTAGCGGCCGAGCAGCGAACCCTCGACGACCATCATGATCAGCAGGGCCAGGCAGAACAGCGTGGCGTACTGCTGGATGAGCATGTTCTGCGCCAGCGTCGCGGCGAAGACGACCAGCACCAGCGGCATGAACAGGCCCATCAGGTGCCTGCGGGTGTCGACCAGGTCGCGGACGTGGGCGCGCACCGGCCCCTTGTCGCGGGGCATCAGGTAGCGGTCGTCGCCCTGCATCATGCGCTCACGGCGCTCGGTGACGGCCTTGCGGCGCTCTTCCTTGTTGCCCTTGGCCCGCTTGACGGCCTCGCGCTGGGTCATCGGAGGCGGCGGGACCGGGCCCCGGCGCTTGCCCTCGGCATCGCGACGCGAGGGGGTGGGCTTGCCCTTCTTGGGCGTGTGATGTTGCGCGCGTTCCTCCGCGGACCGCTCCGCGTCGTTCTCGGAGTCCGTGCTCGTGGTCTGCTCAGCGCTGCTTCGGCGAAGGAACCTCACCCCTCCAGGTTATTCGACGCGCCCAGCGGGCTTGCAGGAGACCGTCCGGTTCGCGCTGCGCCTGCTACGTCACACCTGATCCGGCCGCGCTTATGCCACCATGTAGGGAGGAGACAAGAAGTCCCCGGGTTCGCCCGCGGGAATACCCCGGATCCGGTCGTGGTTGAACGTCACGCCGGAATCGGAGAGCGAGACCACGAGGGAGTGTCCATGACCGCCCCGAACACCACTGAGACCGAGGCGCCGGCCCACGGTGTCACGCTGAGCGAGTCTGCTGCCCAGAAGGCCAAGGCCCTGCTGGACCAGGAGGGTCGTGACGACATGCACCTGCGCATCGCCGTCCAGCCCGGTGGCTGCGCCGGTCTGCGCTACCAGCTCTTCTTCGACGAGCGCAGCCTCGACGGTGACGCGCGCCGCGACTTCGAGGGCCTCGGTGTCGTCGTCGACCGGATGAGCGCCCCGTACCTGGAGGGCGCGGTCATCGACTTCGTCGACTCCATCGAGAAGCAGGGCTTCACGATCGACAACCCCAACGCAGGCGGTTCGTGCGCCTGCGGTGACTCGTTCCACTGAGAACGAGCACCCCGTTCTGGCATGAGGCCGGCACCCGCTCGGGTGCCGGCCTCGTTGTTGCTCAGGTGCAGATGACGCGCACGATTTCGTCGTCGAGGACGATCTCGTCGCCGTCCACCAGCTGCCGACCGCGACGCGTCTCCACTGCTCCGTTGACCATGACCAGGCCTTCTTCCAGCACGTCCTTGGCCTCGGCACCGTGTTCCACCAGGCCGGACAGCTTGAGCAGCTGTCCCAGGCGGATCATGTCGTCGGAGATCTCCACATCGCGCATGCCTCCATTGTCTGCCGCCGTCGTCGATCGCGGTGTGGGGGCACGGCCAGGGGTCGACGGGAGCGCTACGCTCGGCTCTTCCGTCGCCGTCCGTAGTGAAGTGGAGGCGCGCTGTGTCCGTCGCAGTGACCGGCAGCATCGCCAGCGATCATCTGATGCACTTCCCCGGCAGGTTCACCGATCAACTGGTGGCCGACGACCTGCAGCAGGTTTCCCTGAGTTTCCTCGTCGATGACCTGGTGGTGCGCCGGGGCGGGGCCGCGGCCAACATCGCCTTCGCGCTCGGAGCGCTGGGAAGACGTCCCGTGCTGGTGGGATCCGTGGGCGCGGACTTCGCCGACTACCGGTCCTGGCTGGAGCGCAACGGGGTCGAGTGCGGCGGCGTGCACGTCTCGGAGCACGCGCACACCGCGCGCTTCGTGTGCACCACCGACCAGGCCTTCAACCAGATCGCGTCCTTCTACGCAGGGGCGATGACCGAGGCGCGGAACATCGAACTGGCTCCGGTGGTGGCCGCGCACGACGTCGACCTGGTGCTGATCAGCCCGAACGACCCGAAGGCCATGATCCGGCACGCCGACGAGTGCAGGCTCCGCGGTTACAGCTTCGCCAGCGACCCGTCGCAGCAGCTCGCCAGGCTCAGCGGCGAGGAGATCCGGCGGATGGTCGAGGGTGCCGATTACCTGTTCACCAACCGGTACGAGTGGGCTCTCCTGCTGCAGAAGACCGGCTGGAGCGAGGACGACGTCCGGGGCGTGGTCGGCGTTCGCGTCACCACGCTCGGTGCCGACGGAGCGGAGATCGTCGAGCGCGACGGTCAGCGGCTGGAGGTGCCTGCGGTTCCGGAGGTCGCCAGGGCGGACCCGACGGGCGTCGGTGACGGTTTCCGCGCCGGATTCCTCGCGGCGATCGAGAGCGGGCTGTCGCTGGAGCGGGCCGCCCAGCTCGGCTCGCTGATCGCGGTGTACGTGCTGGAGGTGACCGGAACGCAGGAGTGGAGCCTCGATCGCGGCCGCGCCCACAAGCGCTTCACCGACACCTACGGGGAGAGCGCCGCGGCCGAGGTCGCCGCCGTCCTACCGCTGTGAGCAATCCCGGTAGACGAATCGCTCGCCGCCCTTGATCCGCACAGGTTTGCAAATTTTTGCGAAGTATTATGGCTGGTAAATTGCCGGTTCTCTTGGCGTATTGACTTAACGGGCGCAAGAAAATGTGATCGTAGGCGTTCGCTCATCGCAGGCGATGCGAAGGAGAATGTCATGCGATTACCGGTGCTAGCGCTGGCCACGGCGGTGGTCGGTGCCTCCCTGGTGCCCGCCGCGTTCGGCCAGGACCGCGCTCCGACTCCGGCCACCGCACCGGTGGCCGGACCGATCATCCAGATGTTCGAGTGGTCCTGGGACTCGGTCGCGAGCGAGTGCACCAGCTTCCTGGGGCCGAAGGGCTTCGGTGCCGTCCAGGTGTCGCCGCCGCAGGAGCACGTGGTGCTGCCCGAGGCCGGTTACCCCTGGTACCAGGACTACCAGCCGGTCAGCTACCAGCTCGAAACCCGGCGCGGGAACCGCGAGCAGTTCGCCGGCATGGTCAAGACCTGCAACGACGCCGGCGTGCAGATCTACGTCGACGCAGTGGTCAACCACATGGCGGGTTCGGACGGCGACCACCCGGGCAGCGCGGGCTCGGAGTTCACCAAGTACGACTACCCGGGCACCTATTCCGACGCGGATTTCCACGAGTGCCGCAGGGACATCGCCAACTACGAGGACAAGTGGGAGGTCCGCAACTGCGAGCTCGTCGGGCTCTCCGACCTCAAGACCGAGAGCGACTGGGTCCGCCAGTCCGAGATCGGTTACCTCAACGACCTGATCAGCCTGGGCGTGTCCGGGTTCCGGGTCGACGGCGTGAAGCACATGCCGCCGGAGGACGTGGGTGCGATCTTCGGCGGTCTCAACACCGTTCCCGGAACCGGGCAGAAGCCCTACGTGTTCCAGGAGGTCATCGCCGACTCCACCACGACGGCGGGGGAGTACACCGGCAACGGTGACGTCACCGAGTTCGCCTACCACGGCAAGGTCAGCGACGCCTTCAAGAACGGCTCGCTCGCGCAGCTGTCGAAGCTGGGCGATTCGATGACGCTGCCCAGCGAGCAGGCCGTGGTGTTCATCGACAACCACGACACCCAGCGCAGTGCGCCGACGCTGACCTACAAGGACGGCGCGGCCTACGACCTGGGAGTGGCCTTCGAGCTCGCCTTCCCCTACGGCACGCCGCAGCTGATCTCCGGTTTCGCCTTCGACGACGCCGATGCGGGCCCGCCCGCCGAGGCCGACGGCATGACCAAGCCCGCCAGCTGCGACGACCAGGCGTGGGTGTGCGAGCACCGGCGTCCGATCATCGCCGGGATGACCGGGTTCCACGGCGCGGTCGGTGGCGCGCAGCTCACCGACTGGTGGGACAACGGCGGCGGTCAGATCGCGTTCGGCCGTGAGGACAAGGGATTCGTGGCGATCAACCGCGAAGGCGGCGAGCTCTCCCAGACCTTCCAGACCTCGTTGCCCGCGGGCAGCTACTGCGACGTGATGTCCGGTGAGGTCTCGGACGGTTCTTGCACCGGCCAGACGGTCGAGGTCGGCGACGACGGGAAGTTCACCGCGACGGTGGCCGCGAACTCCGGTCTCGCACTGCACGCCGGAGCGAAGCTCGGCTGACCGATGCCCGGCGCGTGGGCTGTTCGGACGCATGTGCCGAACTCCTGCGCGCCGGGCATATCCGAATTGATCTCATGTTCGTTGGGGGATTGATCCCACGTGGGCAGGAAGGGCGATTCGGATGCGACACAGGATTTGGGCGATCGGCGCGGCAGCGCTCATCGCGCTCGCGGCGGTACCGGCCTCCGCGACCGCGGATGAGCGGCGCGACGTGATGTTCGTCGGCAACAACTGGGACGGCACCGTCGACCTGCTCGACGCCGCCGACTTCGACAAGTACCAGCGCATCGACGTGGTCCCGGACCTCGACCAGCGGCTGCGCGAGATGACCCCGGACCAGCGCGCGGCCATGCTGATCATCCGCGAAACCGCGGGCGAGGGCCACGACCAGCTGGTCGACGACATCGCGGTTTCCCCGGACGGCAAGACCATGTACGTCTCGCGGCCGAGTCTCGGCGACGTGGCCGCCTACGAGATCACCACCGGCGAGCAGGTCTGGCGCACTCCCGTCGAGGGCTACCGGTCCGACCACATGGCGCTGTCCCCGGACGGCACCGAACTGGCGGTCTCGGCGACCACCGCCAACGTCGTGCAGCTGCTCGACCCCGCTGACGGCTCGGTCACCGGGAGCTTCCCGACCGGCGACTTCCCGCACGAGAACCGCTACTCCGCCGACGGGAAGACCCTGTACAACGCCACCATCGGCCGCGTGGTCATGCCCGACGACCCGGCGCTGGACGGGCTCAAGGGCAAGCGGCAGCTGACCATCGTGGACGCAGCGACGCAGCAGGTCCGGGACACCATCGACTTCGGCGTCGGCATCCGCCCGTTCCTGGTGACCCCCGACGGCAAGACGATGTACGCGCAGCTGTCGTTCCACAACGGCTTCGTCGAGTACAGCCTCGAGGAGAAGCGGGTCACCCGCACCGTGCACCTGCCGCTGTCCGAGGACGCGCAGCAGATGAAGCGCGAGGACTACCCGCTGGACTCCGCGCACCACGGCCTCAGCGCCAACGCCGACGGCACCAAGCTCTGCGACGCGGGCACGATCTCGGACTACGCGGCCATCGTCTCGGTCCCGTCGCTGACCACCGACGCCATCGTGCCGGTCGGCAAGAAGCCGTACTGGGCCGCGACCAGCCCGAACGGCCAGTACTGCTTCCTGTCCAACAGCGACAGCGATGACATCTCGGTGGTCGACTTCAACGGCACGAAGGAGGCGGCCCGCATCCCCGTCGGAGACCACCCGCAGCGAGTCCGCGGCTACGCGATCCCCACGTCGGTCCTGCACGGCTGAACCCGGTGGGGTGGGGGCGCCGACGTCCCCACCCCGTGCCCGGGTGACGAGCGCGATCATCCGACCTCGCGCACCACCGGTTTTCGGCCGGACCAGCTGGTTCTCGTTGGGGTGCTTCAGCGGGCGTCGTCGTCGGGCTCCCAGCGGAGGAGGTCTCCCGGGGTGCAGTCGAGGACCTGGCAGAGGGCGTCGAGGGTGGTGAAGCGGACGGCCTTGGCTCGGCCGTTCTTCAGGACCGCGAGGTTCGCCGGGGTGATGCCGACGCGCTCGGCGAGCTCGCCGACCGACATCTTGCGCTTGGCCAGCATGACGTCGATGTCGACCGCGATCGGCACTCAGATCACCTCGTCCAGCTCGGCCTGCATCCGCGTCGCCTGCACGTCGCGGTCGACCGCCTGCGCCAGCAGCACGCGCAGCACCAGCACGACCAGCGCGACCCCCAGGATCGCCACGACCACGCCGCAGATCAGCAGCACGACGCCCGGCGCGACGGCCTCACCGGGCGCCAGCAGGCAGGCGAGGGCGAAGACGTCGAGCGCCGCGGCCACGATCGCACCGATGATGACGTGCACGTAGCGGAAAGCCGCGTGGGAGAACACGGTTCCGCGCCGGACCATCGTGACGAGCCGCCACACGCAGACGACCACGACCTGGCAGGCCACCAGTCCGAGCACGACGATCAGCAGCAGCGGCACCCGCAGGTAGGCGTGCTGCGCGTTCAGCTCCTCCAGATCGGCGTTGAGCAGCGGCACCATCACCGCCTGCACGAACAGCGACCCGGCCAGCAGCACCACGAGCACGACTCGCAGCGCGAGCACCGCCGACTTCCTCATCGCCACTCCTTCGATCGAACCACGATGAGAATCTATCGAAAAACGATAGATCGAGGCAAGCCGGGACCCGTCGGGTCGGATCGCGATCATGCGGGAACGCGCCACCGCGCCGACGTTCTCGCGGAGCACCCCGGCGGTCAGCTCTCCGGGTCGAGGAGGGCTTCCGCCACCGCGGTGATGTCTTCGGGGCGAACTCGGCAGCAGCCGCCGACGAGGGTGGCGCCGGCTTCGCGCCAGCGGCGGGCCTGACGCGGGGACAGGCGGGGATCGCCGGTCCAGGCGTGGTGCTCGGAATCCCAGTCCTCGCCGCTGTTCGGGTAGGCCACCAGCGGCTTGGCCGTTGCCGCGCGGGCGGTTTCGAGTGCCGGGAGGACGTCCTCCGGTGTCGAGCAGTTGATGCCGATCGCGCTGATGGCGTCGGACTCGGCCAGCGCGAAGGCCTCGGAGAGCGGCTGCCCCGCACGAGTGCGGTCGCCGTCGACGGTGAACGACAGCCAGGCCGGGACCCCCAGGCCGGCCACGGCTTCCACCAGGACTTCGGCTTCGTCGACGTCGGGGATGGTCTCCAGCGCGAGGACGTCCGGCGCCGCGTCGGCCAGCACCTCCAGGCGCGGCAGGTGGAACTCGCGCAGCTCCTGCTTGCTCAGGCCGTAGTCGCCGCGGTACTCGGAACCGTCGGCGAGCGTCGCGCCGTAGGGGCCGATGGAGGCGGCGACCCAGCGGTGCTCGCCCGGCTCGACCTCACCCGCGAGCCGGGCCAGTTCGACGCTGCGGCGCAGCAACCGCTCCGCTCCGGCGCGGTCGAGGCCGCGCTCGGCGAATCGCTCGAAGGACGCCTGGTAGCTGGCGGTGGTGGCGATGTCCGCGCCCGCTCGGTAGAAGGCGGCGTGCGCGGCGACGATCTCCTCAGGGGCGTCGGCCAGCAGGCGCGCCGACCACAGCGCGTCGGCGAGTTCGTGCCCCATCGCCTCCAGCTCCGTGGCCAGCCCGCCGTCGAGAACCATCGGCCGGTCGACCCTGAATCCCTCCATGCCCACCAGCGTAGTGGTGTTCGGCGCACGCCGACCGCCTTCGCGCCCGGCGTGGGGAGGATTCGAACTTCGCGCGAAATTCGAATCAGCCCTTGACGCTGCCCGCCGACAGCCCTGAGACGAGGAAGCGCTGCACCGCGTAGAAGACGATCACCGCGGGAACCGCCACCAGGACCGACGCCGCCGCGAGATGACCCCATTCCGCCCGGTTCTGCTGGACGAAGACCTGCAGGCCCACCGCGAGCGTCTTGGACTCGTCGGCCGCTGACAGGAACGCCGAGGCGAAGGCGACCTCGCTCCAGGCCACGATGAACGAGTAGAAGCCGGTCACCGCCAGCCCCGGGCGGGCCAGCGGCAGCACCAGCCGCCAGAACACGCCGAGCGGCGAGAGCCCGTCGACCCGCCCGGCCTCGTCGATGTCGGCCGGGATGCCGTCGAAGTAGCCCTTGAGCATGAAGGTGCAGAACGGAATCGCGGTGCTGCAGTAGACCAGCACCAGCCCGAGCGAGCTGCCCTGCAACCCCAGGTTGAGCAGGATGTTGTACAGCGGCACGATCAGCACCGCGAACGGGAACATCTGCACGACCAGGAACGACAGCAGCAGCCAGTGCCTGCCGGGGAACCGGAACCGGCTCAGCGCGTAGGCGGTCGTCGCCGCCAGCAGCACGCCGAGCACGGTGGTCAGGGCCGCGATCAGCACGGAGTTGCCGAACCACGCGAGGAATGAGCCCTTCGCGCCGCTGAGCACGTCCGCGTAGTTGTCCAGGCTGGAGTCGTTGAACAGCGACGGGGTCGCCTCGACCGCCTTGGCGTCCGGCTTGAACGACACCACCACGACCCAGAACACCGGGAACACCGCGATCAGCGACGCCGCCACCAGCGCGCCGTGCAGGCCGATGCTCGCCAGGGTCGAGCGCCGGCCCCGGCCGCGCGGCTGGGCGGCGGCCGAGGACGCCCGCAAGGACGCTGCGTCGATGCTCATCACAGCACCTCTCCCTGCCGCGCCATCGCGCGGCGGTAGATCGCGGCGAAGACCAGCAGCACCGACAGGATCAGCACGCCGTAGGTGGAGGCGATCGCGTAATCCCTGGTGGCGCCGGAGAAGAACCGCTCGAAGGCGTAGGTCACGAGGATTCGGGTGTGCGGGTTGTTGCCGGTGATCAGGTAGATGACCGGGAACATGTTGAACGTCCAGATCACCCCGAGCAGCACGACGCTGCTCGACACCGGCCGCAGTCCCGGCAGAGTCACGTTGACGAACCGCTGCCAGGGCGTCGCGCCGTCCATCTCAGCGGCCTCGTGGAGATCGGACGGGATGGCCTGCAGCCCGCCGAGCAGGGCGACCATCATGAACGGCACGCCCAGCCACACGTTGACCACGATCACCGACAGCAGCGCCAAGTTCGACTGCCCGAGCCACACCTGCCCCGGCAGGCCGAGCGTTTCCAGGACCCAGTTGACGAGTCCGTAGTCGGCGTTGAGCAGGTACCGCCACGCGAACGCGCTGATGAACACCGGAACCGCCCACGGCAGGATCAGCAGCACCCGGTAGAGCCCGCGTCCCCGCATCCGCCGGTTGAGCAGCATCGCGAGGCCGAGCCCGATGCCGTAGTGGCAGGCCACGCACGCGAAGGTCCAGATCACGGTGCGCACCAGCGTCGCCCAGAACGAGCCGAAGGCCGCCGATCCGGACAGCACGTTGAGGTAGTTGTCCCCTCCCACGAACTCGTACCGGGCTTCGCGGTCCAGGACGGGGTTGGCGATGTTGGTGTCGTTGATGTCGGTGAACCCGAAGTACACGCCCTGCAGCAGCGGCAGCACGACCAGCAGCGCGAGGACCGCGACGACCGGCAGCACCATCGCGTAGCCGAACCAGTACCGGGCGAGGAAGTTCCGCATGGTCAGCGCTTCGCGTAGTCGGTGAGGATCGTGGACTGGTAGGTCTGCGCCAGCTCGTCGAGCGCGGGCTTGGTCTGCTTGCGACCCGACAGGACGTCGCCGTAGGCGGTCTGCAGCGGTTCGAGCAGCTCGCTGTTCTGCGGGATCCAGGCGCGCGGGTGGGTGGAGGCCGCCAGCGGGCGGAACGCCGTGACGATCGGGTTCGCGGTCACCGCGGGGTCGTCGTAGGCCGACGTGCGGGTGGGCAGCAGGCCCAGCTCCGCGGCGACCTTCGCCTGGTTGGCGGTGCTGCTCATGCAGGCGAGGAACTTCTGCGAAGCCTCGGTGGCGTCGCTGCCCTGCCGGATCACGTAGTCGTGCCCGCCGACCGGCGACGGGGTGGCCGAGCCGGGGACCGGCGCGATGCCGAGGTTGGCCGGGTCGGCGAATTCCTGGGACGCGGTGAACTCCGAGACCGCCCAAGGTCCGTCGATCACCATGGCGGTCTCGCCGGTGGTGAAGGCCGTTTTCATGCTGGTGTAGGAGTTGGGCTGGTCCAGCGAGGTGCGGGCGGCCTTCGCGTCGAGCAGATCCTTGGCGACCTGCACGCCGCTCGCGGTCTCGGGGGAGTTGACCGTGATCGTCTTCGTGGCCGGGTCCACCAGGTCACCGCCGTGGGCGTAGATGAACGGCAGCGCGTAGTACTCGTCGTTGTTGAGGAACAGCGCGTTCTCGCCGCCCAGCTTCGGCGCGATGGCCTTGAGCTCGTCCCAGTTCTGCGGCGGTGTCACCCCGGCGGCGTCGAGCTTGCGCTTGTTGTAGAACAGCGCGAGCGCGTCGGTCACCTGCGGCACGGCGTAGGTCCGGCCCTCGAACTTCGTCGATTCCAGCGTGTTCGGCAGGAAGTCGGCGGTGTCGGTGACCAGCGGCGTCCCGGAGAGGTCCTGGATGAGACCGGCCTGCGCGAGTTGCGAGACCCAGCCGACGTCGGCGCGCAGCACGTCGGGGCCCTGGCCGCCTTGCGCCGCGGTCTTGTAGTTGTTCAGCGCCTGGTCGAAGGCCACCGACTCGACCTGCACCCGGTAACCCCCGGTGCGTCCGCACTCCTGCGCGACCTCGCTGAACACGGCGCTCTCCGCCGATCCGCTGGTGTCCCAGTACACGACTTGGTTCGGGTCGCCGCTCGTACCGCCGCACCCGGCGAGGGTGAGGGCGCCGACCAGGCCCATGACGGCAGTGACCGTGGCCTTGGGGCTCATTCCGGACCTCCGATGTGCAAATTTTTGCGACGGACTGGCGTTCGATTGCATACCCAGAATGTGAGTTGAGTCAAGGTGTTCGAGCAGAAGTGGACAGAGTCCGGCAACCGGCAACGGAACACCATTGCAAATAGTTTCGGTTGCGTGCAGGATCGAGGCCGGCGGCAACATCGGTAGCGGAAGGAGCCTGGCGTTGGCGGGTCTGGCCGAGATCGCGGAAGCGGCCGGGGTGAGCGTGTCCACGGTGAGCCGCGTGCTCAACCGCAAGTCGGGCATCGCCGAGGAGACCCGGCAACGAGTGCTCGACGTGCTCAACCAGCTGCCGCACACCGCCCGAGGCGTCGGCGCGCTGCGGCGCACCGGGGTGATCGGCCTGCTGGTGCCGGAGCTGTCCAACCCGGTCTTCCCGGCCTTCGCCGAAGCGCTGGAAAGCCGTGCCGCGCAAGCGGGTTACGCCTCGCTGCTGTGCAACACGCGCGCGGCGATGAGCGAGAAGGACTACGTCCAGATGCTCCAGGCGCGCGGGGTCGAGGGCATGATCTTCGTGTCGCCGGAGATCGCCAACCCCGACAACGACGAGCGCCGCAGTCGCGGCTACTACGAGAAGCTCGGTCGCGACGGCGTCCGGATGGTGTTCGTCAACGGAGGTGCGCCGAGCCTCGACGTCCCGGACATCACCGTCGACGAGCACCTCGCAGGCCACACCGCCGCGCGGCACCTGCTGGAACTCGGCCATCACCGCATCGGTTTTGTCAGCGGCCCCTCGCGGGCGCTGCCCTCCCGGCTCAAGCGCGCGGGCTGGGCGGCAGCCCTGGAGGAGGCGGGGGTCGAACCGGCAGCCGAGCTCGTCGCTCACGGTTCGTTCTCCGCCGAGGGCGGTGCCGAGGCGATGGCCCGGCTGCTCGACGGTCCGGAACCCACTGCGGTGCTGTGCTCGTCGGACGTGATGGCGCTGGGGGCGATGGGCGAGGCCAAGCGGCGCGGGCTGAGCACCCCGGACGACATCTCGGTGGTCGGCTTCGACGACATCCCGCTGGCCGCCTACTGCCAGCCGGCGCTGACGACCCTGGCCCAGCCCATCCGCGACATGGCCGCTGCCGCGGTGGACGAACTCCTGCGCCAGCTCGACCCCGACGGGGACGAGCGCGGCTCGACCAGCTTCAGCCGCATGTTCCGCCCGCACCTGATCGTCCGCGAATCCACTCGGGAACGGTGAGACACCCGGGCAGCTCTGGTCCGAACCGCCCACCGTCGAAGACTGTTCTGCCCGGTCAGTTCGGACCAAACTGCCCGCACTCCGGAAAGGAGCAGCATGTCTTGGTGGCGTGATGCCGTGGTGTACCAGATCTACGTGCGCAGCTTCGCCGACGGCGACGGCGACGGGGTCGGCGACCTGGCCGGGGCGCGGGAGCGGTTGCCGCACCTCGTGGAGCTCGGTGTCGACGCGATCTGGCTGACGCCCTTCTACCCGTCGCCGATGGCGGACGGGGGCTACGACGTCGCCGACTACTGCGGCGTCGACCCGCTCTTCGGCGACCTCGACGACTTCGACGCCCTGCTCGCCGAGGCCCACGACGCCAGCATCCGGGTGCTCGCCGACATCGTCCCGAACCACACCTCCGACCAGCACGCGTGGTTCACCGAGGCCGTGGCCGCCGGACCCGGTTCGGCCGAACGCGACCGCTACCTGATCCGCGACGGGCGCGGCGACGAACCGCCGAACGACTGGGAATCCATCTTCGGCGGCCCGGCCTGGACCCGGCTGCCCGACGGCCAGTGGTACCTGCACCTGTTCGCGCCCGAGCAGCCCGACCTCAACTGGCGGAACCCGCAGGTGCGCGCGGACTTCCGCAAGGTGCTCAAGTTCTGGCTGGACCGCGGGGTCGACGGTTTCCGCATCGACGTCGCGCACGGCATGATCAAGCACCCCGACCTGCCCGACACCGGTCGCAGCGAGCAGATCTCGTTGCTGGGGCGCGGCGAGCTGCCGTACTTCGACCAGGACGAGGTGCACGAGATCTACCGCGATTGGCGCGTGCTGCTCGATTCCTACTCCGGCGGGCGCATCGGCGTCGCCGAGGCCTGGGCGTCGACCCAGGAGCGGCTGGCCCGCTACGTCCGGCCCGACGAGCTGCACCAGGCGTTCAACTTCGCGCTGCTGGAGGCTCCGTGGTCGGCGGAGGAGTTCAGGAAGGTGGTCGCCGAATCGCTCGCCACCACCGCCCAGGTGGGGGCGACCACGACGTGGGTGCTCGGCAACCACGACGTCCGGCGGCCCGTGACCCGCTACGGCGACGGCGAGCTCGGCTTGGCCCGCGCCCGTGCGGCGGCGCTGCTCAGCTTCGCCCTGCCCGGTTCGGTCTACGTCTACCAGGGCGAGGAGCTGGGACTGCCCGAGGTGCTGGACCTGCCCGGCGAGGTCCGGCAGGACCCGATCTGGACGCGTTCCGGGGGTGCCGACGTCGGTCGCGACGGCTGCCGCGTGCCGCTGCCGTGGTCCGGCGACGAACCGCCGTTCGGCTTCGGTCCGGCCGGGAGCTGGCTCCCGGTGCCGGGGGAGTGGGCATCATCCACTGCGGAGGCCCAGCGCGACGAGCCGGGTTCGGTGCTGAGCCTGTACCGCTCTGCGCTCGCCCTGCGCCGCGCGCTCGCCGGCCTGGGTGATGGCGACCTGACCTGGCTGGAGGCCCCGGAGCAGGTCGTGGCGTTCACCCGCGAACCCGGTTTCACCTGCGCCACCAACTTCGGCGAGACCGCGGTCGCTCTGGAGCCGACCGGTGCCCTGCTGCTGCGCAGCGACGGCGTCGAGTCCTGGACCGGTGAGCTGCCGCCGAACACCACGGTGTGGCTCCAATACTGGGAAAAGTGAACGAGAAATCGTTCCGCTGGGTCTATTTCTACCCAACTAGGCATGGTCACATGTGAATCACCAACGACACGGAGGTGATTCGCATGGTGCGACGATTAGGGACGACCATGGCAGCGGCGGCGCTGGCTGCCGTCGCCGTGGTCGGATTCCAGGCGCCGGCCTCGGCCGCGCCCAACTTCCAGGTGCCCTTCAAGTGCGGCGTCGAGGTCACGGCCGCCACCTTCAGCGGGCACAGCCCGGCCAACTCGGTGGACTTCCAGAAGGACGGCATCACCGGCATGCCCGTCCTCGCCTCGGCAGGCGGCACCGTGACCAGGTCGGAGAACGAAGGCGACACCAGCTACGGCCGGTGGATCGAGCTCGACCACGGCAACGGCTGGCGCACCCGCTACGCCCACCTGTCCAGCCAGGCCGTCTCGGTCGGCGACGAGGTGTCGGGCGGCGGCAAGATCGGTGAAGCCGGCGCCACCGGCGGAGTCACCGGCCCCCACCTGCACTACGAACAGATCCTCGACGGCGCCGACCGCAAGGTCGTCCTCAACGGCAAGGCCATCCCCTACTACGACCACACCAACGTCACCAGCAAGAACAACTGCTGATTCCTGGGGGCGGAGGAACGGCCGGCCCGCCTCCCGGAGGTGGACCGGCCGTCGCTCACGCGCTCGCCGCGGAATCGCTTTGGTTGAAGCGCACGACGAGTTCGACGTCCAAAGCGCGTGCGAGGCGCTCGAGGATCGGGATGGTCGGGACGGTGCCTCCGGCCTCGAAGCGGGCGACCGCAGGCTGGGACATCCCCGCTGCTTCGGCGAGCTGGGTCTGCGTCCAAGCGCGCTCCTCGCGCAGCTCGCGCGTGGCCTTTCCCAGCTCGTAGGCGATCCGGGTGGCCTCGTAGGCCTCTGCAACGCCGGGCTCCGTCATCCTGCGGTTGCGCAGCGATGCCCAGTCCGTTCTGGTCACAGTCATCACCCCTCAACGAATTCGTCCACGTCGTGACCCTCGTCCACGCACCGGCGGTAGGTGCGCCATGCGCGCTCGATCTCCCTGGGCTCCCTCATCCTGGTCTTCCTGAAGACGGTGAGCAGCACGATCCGTCTTCCGGGTGCGATCCAGTACGTGACCCGCAGCGCGTCGCCGTCGAGGTAGAACCTGAGCTCCCGCAACTTGCCCCTGAGCTGCCTCGTGTACGGCTCGCCCAGCAGGACGCCGTCCTCCTCGAGGCGGTCGATGTAGAACATCGCGGTCGCGAAATGCGCGGGGGCGAGTCCTTCCAGCCATCGCCGGACCTCCGGTTCGAGCTCTACGGTACCCCAGTTCATATCATTGATGATATGAACCCGCTCGCTTTCACCATCGGGCGATCCGGGCAGAAGAACGGCCGGTCCACCTCCGAGGGGTGAACCGGCCGTTCGTGCCACGTCGAGCGTCAAAGGCGGACGGGGTAGTGGGGTTCGGGGACCTCGGGGGAGAGGCGGCCCTCGATGAAGATGCCGTGCCAGAGCATGAACACCAGCAGCGCCCAGAGGCGGCGGCTGTGGTCCAGGACGCCGGAGCGGTGCTCCTCCAGCAGCTGCAGGATCGCGCGGCGGTCCAGCAGGTGATCGGTCTGCGACTGCTGGATGATGTTGCGCGCCCAGTCGTGCATCTCGTCCTTGAGCCAGTGCCGGATCGGCACCGGGAAGCCGAGCTTGCGGCGGTTGAGCACGTGCGCCGGGACGACCTGGTACAGCGCCTGGCGCAGCGCGTACTTGGTGGTCTCGCTGGTGATCTTCTGCTCCAGCGGCACCGTGCTGGCGACCCGGAAGACCTCGTTGTCGAGGAACGGAACCCGCAGCTCCAGCGAGTTGGCCATGGTCACCTTGTCCGCCTTGACCAGGATGTCACCGCGCAGCCAGGTGAACAGGTCCACGTGCTGCATCCGGGTCACCGGGTCCCAGTTCTGCGACTGGCCGTACGGGACCGCGGTGATGTCCTTATGCGACACGCCGGGGTCGAAGCCGCGCATGATCCCGCGCAGCTGGTCGTCCCGGAAGATGCGCGCGTTGCCGTAGTAGCGCTCCTCCAGGTCCAGCGAACCGCGACGCAGCAGGTCCTTGCCGCGCACGCCCTCCGGGATGCGGCTGGAGACCTTGCCCATCGCCTTGCGCAGCGCGCCCGGCACCCTCTCGAACGGTGCCAGCGACAGCGGCTCGCGGTAGATCGTGTAGCCGCCGAACAGCTCGTCGGCGCCCTCGCCGGAGAGCACCACCTTCACGTGCTGCCGAGCCTCGCGGGCGATGAACCACAGCGGCACCAGCGCCGGGTCGGCCACCGGGTCGTCGAGATACCAGATGATCAGCGGCAGCGCGTCCATCATCTCCTGGGGGGAGACGGTGCGGACCACGTGCTTGACGCCGATCGCCGCGGCCGACTCGGCCGCCACGTCCACCTCCGAGTAGCCCTGCCGCTCGAAACCGGTCGTGAAGGTGATCAGGTTCGGGTTGTGCTCCTTGGCCAGCGCCGCGATCGCCGTGGAGTCGATGCCGCCGGACAGGAACGAGCCGACCGTGACGTCCGCGCGCATGTGCTTGGCGACCGAGTCGCGCATCACATCGACGATCTCGTTCTGCAACCGCTTCACGTCGGCGTCGGTGTTGGCCGGGCGCGGCCGGAAGTTCGGCTGGAAGTACCGCTCGGTCACCAGCTGCCCGCCGGGCGAGACCGTGAACGAGGTGCCCGACTCGATCCGGCGGATCTGCCGGTGCAGCGACTCGGGCTCCGGCACGTACTGCAGCACGAAGTAGTGCTGCAGCGCCTTGTGGTCGAGCTCCTCGCCGATCTTGACCGTGTTGGCCAGGCTGAGCAGGCTCTTCTTCTCGCTGGCGAAGGCCGTGCCGCCGGGTCCGGAGGCGTAGAACAGCGGCTTGATGCCGAACGGGTCGCGCGCGCCGTAGACCACCTTGCGCTCGCTGTCCCAGACCATGAACGCGAACATGCCGCGCAGCCGGCCGACGGACTGCGGCCCCATGTAGTGGTAGGCGGCGACGATGACCTCGGTGTCGCCGTCCGTGCCGAACCGGGCGCCGTACTGCTCGATCAGCTCGGCGCGCAGCTCGAGGTAGTTGTAGATCTCGCCGTTGAAGGTGATCGTGTACCGCTGCGGGTTCTCCGGCGGGCCCCAGGTCAGCGGCTGGTGGGAGTGCTCGAGGTCGATGATCGACAGCCGGTTGAAGCCGAGGACGACCTCACCGCCCTGCCACGTGTCGCTCTCGTCCGGTCCCCGGTGTCGTTGACACGGCAGCGCGTTGGCCACGGCGTTCACGCTGTAACCGGCAGTTTCTTCGGTGGGACAGATGAGTCCAAGCAGGCCGCACACGCGTCTGTGCACCTCTCCGGGTCGGGGGGAAAAGGCTGGCTCCAGTATGCAGAACCCTGGCGCGCGCGCTGCACGCGCGTGGGGCGATCAATTCGCGGCCTCGTGCTCAGCGGTGCGGTGGCAACCGGAGCGGTCCCACCGCTTCGAGTGGAGCCCCCGGCGCGCGATCAACGCCCCCGGAGCAGTATCGCGGCTACACCTGGGCTAGGCTCTGCCCAGGATTCCGGCGGCGGATCCGCGGTTGCCTGCGGGCGTGCCGGGGATCGACCAAGCCGCTTCGGTGAGTTTTGCACGAGGAGGCGTCGCGCAGTGGGCCTGAAGGAGGGGACCCGAGTGCCACGGCTGGTCAAGGTCGCTGGTCTGATCGGCCTGGTTGGTGTCGCGGCCACTGGCTGCACGACCGACGAGGTCCTGCGGTTCGGATGGCCAGAGGGTGTCACCCCGCAGGCCGAGGCGATGCGGAACCTGTGGACTTGGTCAGTGATCGCAGCACTCGCGGTCGGTGTTTTGGTGTGGGGACTGATCTTCTGGTCGGTCGCGTTCCACCGCAAGAAGAAGAACGACTCGGAACTGCCGCGTCAGTTCCAGTACAACCTGCCGCTCGAGCTCATCTACACGGCGATTCCGTTCGTGCTGGTGGTCGTGCTGTTCTACTTCACGGCGGTCACGCAGAACACGGTTCTGGCCAAGCCGGCCAAGCCGGACCAGACCGTGAACGTGGTCTCGTTCCAGTGGAACTGGGAGTTCAACTACCCCGGTTACAAGACGCCGGACGGGCAGCCGGTGCGCACCGTCGGCAGCAGCAGCGAGATCCCGCTGCTGGTCGTGCCGGTCGGTCAGCGCGTCGAGTACCACATCAGGTCGACCGACGTGATCCACTCGTTCTTCGTTCCGGAGTGGCACTTCAAGCGGGACACGTTCCCGCACCCGGAGAAGAACAACCAGGACAACGTCTTCCAGAACACCGTTGAGCGGGAAGGCTCGTTCGTGGGCCGGTGCGCCGAGCTGTGCGGCACCTACCACGCGATGATGAACTTCGAGGTCCGGGCTCTGTCGCCGGACAAGTTCGACCGGTACATGCAGCTGCGCACCCAGGTGAACCCGCAGACCGGGCAGACCTACACCGCTGCCGAGGCTCTCGGCGCGATGAACTGCGGTGAGCTGTGCACGCCGCACGCGGTGACCGGTGTGCCGTTCAACACCGACCGGACCGGTGGCGCGCCCTCCGGCATCGGGTCGAACAGCTAGGGGTGCCCTCGACAGGGCGTACGGCGTGAGAGCGAGGACTCCATGAAGGTCGAAGCCAGGATCTTCAACATCATCACCGTTTTCTTCTTCCTGTCCGCAGTCGTCTACGGCGTCTGGGCCAAGGAGCCGGTGGGCACCGTGGCGTTGATCCTGATCGGCGGACTGTCGCTGATCATCGGCAGCTACTTCTCCTTCGTGGCTCGCCGGATCGAGGAGCGCCCGGAGGACAACCCGGACGCGGAGATCAGCGACGGTGCCGGTGAACTGGGCTTCTTCAGCCCGGGCAGCTACTGGCCGGTCGGCCTCGCAGCCGGCGCGGCGTTCGCGGGCATCGCCCTGGCGTTCTTCCACGTCTGGATGATCGTGCTCGCGGTCGGCTTCCTGCTGATCATGGTGGCCGGGCTGGTGTTCGAGTACCACACCGGTCAGAGCAGCCACTGACGCAACATTCGAAGAGGTCCCTCGGTCACAGCCGGGGGACCTTTTCGCGTCTAGGATCTCGTCCGTCGAACAACCACGCAGCAGGAGGACCTTTCCCCGTGATCACCGCGATCGTGCTGATCCAGACCGCCGCCGACCGCCTCGTGGAGGCGGCCCAGGAGATCGCCGACCTCGACGGCGTCGACGAGGTCTACTCCTGCGCGGGTGACGTCGACCTGATCGCGATGCTGCGCGTCCCCAAGCACGAGGACCTGGCGGACATCGTTCCCGGCAAGATCAACAAGGTGGCGGGCGTCCTGGACACCGACACCCACATCGCCTTCCGCTCCTACTCCCGCAAGGACGCGGAAGCCGCCTTCTCCATCGGCCTCGGAGAGGAATGATCCACGGAGCGATCCACTGATCTGTGGTCTTGTCGCTCAGCGGTGCGGGTGACGGGGGTCAGCGGAGTTCGGCGCTGAGGGTGGTCCAGCTGTCCAGGAGGGCCGCTGCGGCTCCTGAGTCGATGGCCTCGGCGACTCGCTGCAGGCCGGAGTGGAACTGGGTCTGCAGGTCGGCTCCGGGGCCGTCGTAGGCGACGCAGGCGCCTGCGGCGTTGACCAGCACGGCGTCGCGGACCGGGCCGGTGTCACCGGCCAGGAGATCGCGGACCGCCTTCGCGTTGACCCTGGCGTCACCGCCCTGGAGGTCTTCCGGGCGGCTGCGGCTGATGCCGAAGTCCTGCGGGTCCAGCACGTCCTCGCGGACCGTGCCGTCGTTGACCACCCAGACGGTGCTGGCCGCGGTGGTGGTGATCTCGTCCATCCCGTCGTCGCCGCGCACCACCAGCGCGTCGTTGCCGCGGGCGGCGAACACCTCCGCGACCACCGGTGCCATGCGGCGGTCCGCGCAGCCGATGAGGCCCGCGGCCGGGCGGGCCGGGTTGGTCAGCGGGCCGAGCACGTTGAACGCGGTCGGGATGCCGATCTCGCGGCGGGGAGCACCGGCGTGCTTGAACGCGGGGTGGAAGACGGGCGCGAAGCAGAAGCCGATGCCGACCTCCTCCACGCAGCGCGTCACCGCAGCCGGGGGGAGGTCGATCGCCACGCCGAGCTCTTCGAGCACGTCGGCGGTGCCGCACTTGGACGAGGCCGCGCGGTTGCCGTGCTTGACGACCGTCACCCCGGACGCGGCCAGCACGATCGAGGACATGGTGGAGATGTTCACGCTGCCGCTGCGGTCACCGCCGGTGCCCACGATGTCCACCGCGCGCTGGGTGATGTCCAGGGTGCGCGCGTGCTCCAGCATCGCGTCGGCCATGCCGCGCACCTCGGCCGATGTCTCGCCCTTGGCCCGCAGCGCCACCACGAAACCGGCCACCTGGGCCGGGGTCGCCTCGCCCGACATGATCAGGTCCATGGCCCAGGCGGTGTCCTCCGCGGACAGGTCCGTTCCCGCGACCAGGCTGCCCAGCAGCCCTGCCCAACTTCCCGCCATGGTTCCCACGATCTACTCCGTCGGTTCGGCTGTCCAAAGAAACTATCGTGCCGCGCCGGGAGCTTCCTGATCAGCCCGTTATGGCATGGATCGCAAGGGGGCCGAGGACCGGTAGGTCAGGCGGGAACCGGCTTGCCCTGGGTGCGCAGGACCTCGGCGACGGTCTCGGCGGAGGCCAGCGGGTCCAGCGGGTGCACGAGAACGGCGTCGGCCTGCGACCAGGTCGCGAGCCAGCGGTCGTCCTTGCGGCGGACCGCGACGATCACCGGCGGGCACTGGGTGATCTCGTTCTTGAGCTGCCGGGAGACGCCCATGCCGCCGGTCGGCTGGGCTTCGCCGTCCAGGATGAGCAGGTCCGCCTTGCCCGCGTCGACATCGCTGATCACGTCGGCGACGGTGCTCGCCTCGATGTAGTGCAGCCGGTCCAGATCGGGCGCCGGGCGGCGTCCGACGGCGTTGATGATCGCCTCCCGGACCTCGGCGCGGTGGCTGAACACGAGAACGTTCGTTGTTGCGGTGCTCATCACTGGCTCCTCGGCGAGCTTGCTCCGGCACCCGCGCCCGATCTGCGCAGCACGGGACGTTCACGTCCGAATGCTAGCCGCCCGAGCGGGTGTGACAGTAGCCACCCGGCCGGATTCGATCATCCGGCTCCGGGCTGCAGGGCGTCCCAGCCGAAGGTCTCGCCCCCGTGCCGTTGCGCCAGACCGGCCATCCGGGAGGTCTCCTGTGAGCAATGCAACGCATCCAATCGCTGCACACGGAGCGCGACCAACGGGGTCAAACCGGACACGCTGAGGTCATCTCCGCGGCCTCCGGGGCGCAGGATCCACTCATCCGAGGCCAGCAAGGCTCTCGCGGTGTCGACCGCGTCACACGGAAGTGCCAGGTGGTGGCGCAGGACAGCAGGGCTCTCGGGGTCCCACCCGGCGGCTCTGGCAAGAGCCGCCGAGGCGGCCTCGGTGTCGTCGTAGGACTGCACGACCACCTGCAGCTCGGGGTCATCGATGCTGATCACGGGCTCGCGGCGGTCTCGGCGGCCGAGTCCCAGCGCAGCCAACGCGGACCGAAGAGTTTTCACGTTGAGTTACCTCCAGGTCGCAATCCGATCACCCCGGGACCGCGGGGGAGGACCCGAGGGCGCGAGGGGAAAAGCTGCAAGACATAATGCGTCGCGTGACAACGGCAGCGCCCTCAATCAGTCAACGCGTGCACTCGCTGAACCGCCCCAACATGGTCAGCGTCGGCACCATCGTTTGGTTGGCCAGCGAGCTGATGTTCTTCGCTGGACTCTTCGCCATGTTCTTCACGGTGAAGGCGCAGAACGAGGGCGCGTGGCCACCACCGCCCACTCACCTGAACCTCCCGTATGCCCTCCCGTTCACGATCATCCTGGTGGCGTCTTCGTTCACCTGCCAGTGGGGCGTGTTCGCGGCGGAGCGGGGTGACGTCTTCGGTCTCCGCCGGTGGTACGTGATCACGCTGATCATGGGCACGATCTTCGTGCTCGGGCAGGCCGGTGAGTACTTCCAGTTGGTCACCGAGCACGCGACCACGATCGCGTCGTCGGCCTACGGAACGGTCTTCTACATGACGACCGGCTTCCACGGGCTGCACGTCATCGGCGGGTTGGTCGCGTTCGTCTTCCTGATCATCCGGACGAAGCTCAGCAAGTTCACGCCGGCTCAAGCCATCGCAGCGATCGTCGTGTCGTACTACTGGCACTTCGTGGACATCGTGTGGATCGGCCTCTTCGCCGTGATCTACCTCGTCCCGTGATCGCTCCTCCAGCGAGGAACCTCGATCGCCTGGCACGAACGAGGCCGAAACGAACACCCCGAACCGGACAGCAAGGGTTGCCGCACTCATGACCACCACTAAGAAACGGAACCGCGCGGGCTCGAAGCTCAAGCGACGGATCTCCGGTGTACTGGCGCTGGGCATTGCGTTGGTGGGTGCCGGTGGGCTGTACACCGTCCTGACTCCCGAACCGCAGACCGCGCACGCCGCCGCGGACCCGGCGCTGGTGAGGCAGGGCGAGCAGCTCTACAACAACGCCTGCATCAGCTGCCACGGATCCAACCTGCAGGGCGTGCAGGACCGTGGACCCAGCCTGACGGGCGTCGGCGATGCCGCAGTGCACTTCCAGGTCTCCACCGGCCGCATGCCGATGGTCCGGCAGGAAGCTCAGGCGACGCGCAAGCCGCCGAAGTTCAGCCCGGAGGAGATCGACGCGCTGGGCGCCTACGTGCAGACCTACGGCGGCGGACCGGAGGCGCAGAAGCAGTCCGGCGAGGCGCTGCAGGGCGGCGACCCGTCGCGCGGCGGCGAGCTCTACCGCCTGAACTGCGCGTCCTGCCACAACTTCACCGGGCGCGGCATCGCGATGTCTTCCGGCAAGTTCGCGCCGAACCTGGACGAGGCGACTGAGCAGGACATCTACCACGCGATGGTCACCGGTCCGCAGAACATGCCCAAGTTCTCGGACCGGCAGCTCACGCCGGAAGAGAAGAAGGACATCATCGCCTACGTCAAGTCCGTGACCAACGGCAACAACAACCCGGGCGGCAACTCCCTGGGTGGCTACGGGCCGGGACCGGAAACGGTCATCGCCTGGGTCGTGGGTCTCGGTGCGCTGATCGGCCTCACCCTGTGGATCGGAGCCAGGGCATGAGCGAGCAAGAGAACAAGGACTACACCGAGGCCGAACTGGCCGAGATGAGCCGCGACGAGAAGATGCGGCTCGGCCTCGCCCTCGACGACGTCGAGCTCGTCGAGTACCGGGACAACTTCCCGGTCCCCGACACCCGCGCCGAGCGTCGGGCCGAGCGGTCGGTGGCCGCCTGGTTCGTGCTGGCCGGGCTGTCCGGGCTCGCGTTCATCGCGGTGTTCCTCTTCTGGCCGTGGGACTACCAGCCCTCGACCGAGGCGCGCGAGCACTTCATCTACTCGCTGTACAACCCGCTGATCGGTTTCTTCCTCGGCCTGTCCATCCTGGCCGTCGGCATCGGCGTCGTGCAGTACCAGAAGAAGTTCATCCCGCACGAGGTCGCGGTGCAGCAGCGCCACGACGGCCACGGTTCCAGCGAGGTCGACCGGCAGACGACCGCCGCGATCCTGGCCGACGCCGGCAACCGCAGCGGCATCGCCCGCCGCAAGATGATCACGCGCACCGCCGGCTTCGGCCTGGGTGCCTTCGGCCTGAGCGCCGGCGTGTTCGCCCTCGGCGGCATGGTCCGCAACCCCTGGGCCGAAGAGGGCCAGGAGTCGCTGCTGCACACCGGTTGGATGCCGGAGCACCCCGGCGAGAAGATCTACCTGCGACGGGACACGGGCAACCCGCACGACGTCTCGCTGCTGCGTCCCGAGGACATCGAGGCCGGCGGCTTCGAGACCGTCTTCCCGTTCCGCGAAGCCTGGCGGCACGACGAGGAAGAGCTGATCACCTCGATGCGCAAGGGCGACGCGCCGGTCATGCTGATCCGGCTGCGCCCCGGCAGCAAGCCGCTCAAGCGCAAGGGTCAGGAAGACTTCAACTACGGCGACTACTACGCCTACTCGAAGATCTGCACCCACCTCGGTTGCCCGACGTCGCTTTTCGAGCAGCAGACCGGCCGTCTGCTCTGCCCGTGCCACCAGTCGCAGTTCGACGTGGTCAACACCTACGCGAAGCCGGTGTTCGGCCCTGCCACCCGCGCGCTGCCCCAGCTGCCGATCACGGTGGACGAGGACGGCTACTTCGTGGCGAAAGGCGACTTCATCGAGCCCGTCGGTCCGGCGTACTGGGAGCGTAAGTCATGAGTTCGATCACCACGCCCACGAAGGGAGAGAGCAAGCTGTACGGCAAAGTCGCGCACGCGGCCGACGAGCTGGACACGCGCTACAGGTTCGCTCCCGGCATGCGGCGGCAGCTGAACAAGGTCTTCCCGACGCACTGGTCGTTCCTGCTCGGCGAGATCGCGCTCTACACGTTCATCCTGCTGCTGGTCACGGGCACCTACTTGGCTTTCTTTTTCGACCCCTCCATGCAGGAGGTCGAGTACCAGGGCGTCTTCACCAACCTGCGCGGTGTGGAGATGTCCCGGGCCTTCGAGAGCACGCTGGACATCTCCTTCGAGGTCCGCGGCGGTCTGTTCGCCCGTCAGCTGCACCACTGGGCGGCGCTGCTGTTCATGGCGTCGATGGTGGCGCACATGCTCCGCATCTTCTTCACCGGCGCGTTCCGGCGCCCGCGTGAGACGAACTGGATGATCGGCGTCACGCTGTTCATCCTGGGCATGTTCGAGGGCTTCACGGGCTACTCGCTGCCGGACGACCTGCTCTCCGGCACCGGTGTCCGGATCGCCTCCGGCATCGCGATGTCGGTCCCGGTGCTGGGCACCTGGGTGCACTGGATCCTGTTCGGCGCGGAGTTCCCCGGCACCGACCTGATCCCGCGCTTCTACCTGTTCCACGTGTTCCTGCTGCCCGGCCTGATCCTGGGTCTGGTCGCGGCGCACCTGGCGCTGGTCTGGTACCAGAAGCACACCCAGTTCCCGGGCGTGAAGCGCACCGAGAGCAACGTGGTCGGTGTCCGGATCATGCCGGTGTTCGCGGTCAAGGCCGGTGCCTTCTTCGCGATCGTCGTCGGCGTCTGCGCGATCCTGGCCGGTGTCTTCCAGATCAACCCGATCTGGAACCTCGGCCCGTACATCGCCTCGCAGATCTCCGCCGCGTCGCAGCCCGACTGGTACATGATCTGGACGGACGGTTCGTCGCGTCTGTGGCCGGCCTGGGAGGTCTACCTGGGGCCGTTCACGATCCCGGCGGTGTTCTTCCCGACCGTGCTGTTCATGGGCATGATCTTCACGGCCGCGATCATGTACCCCGCCATCGAGCGCAAGCTCAGCGGCGACACCGCGCACCACAACCTGCTGCAGCGTCCGCGCGACAACCCGGTACGCACCTCGCTGGGTGCCATGGCGCTGACGTTCTTCATGGTGCTGATGATCTCCGGTACGAACGACATCATCGCGTTCGAGTTCAACATCTCGCTGAACGCGATGACGTGGGGCGGACGCGTCGGCCTGCTCGTGCTGCCGCCGATCGCCTACTGGATCACCTACCGGATGTGCCTGGGTCTCCAGCACAGCGACCGGGAGGTGCTCGACCACGGCGTCGAGACCGGCATCATCAAGCGGCTCCCGCACGGTGAGTTCATCGAGGTCCACCAGCCGCTCGGCCCGGTGGACGACCACGGTCACCCGGAGGCGCTGCCCTACCAGGGCGCACCGGTGCCGAAGAAGATGAACGACCTGGGCGCGGCCGGTCATCCGGTCGAGGGCAGCTTGCTGCGGCCCGACCCGGTCGACGAGACCGCCGCGCTGAAGCGGGCCCGTCACCAGGACGAGGTCCGCCAAGCGGAGGACAGCTCGGAGCTGACGGCGGGCAAGCCGTCGCAGGGCGACGAGTAAGAGCTGAAGCCGAGACGGCCCGGTACCCCGAGCGGGTGCCGGGCCGTTTCGCTTCTCCAGCGGGCCGTCGAGGCTGTCGGTAGCGTCCCGGGCATGGCTACGCTGCAAGATCCGAAGGTCCGGGAGTTCCTCTCGCAAGGCACCCGCACCGGTCTGGTGGGGTTCACGGCAGCCGACGGACGCCCGCTGGTGGCGCCGGTGTGGTTCGTCGTGGACGGCGACGTTCTGGTGTTCAACACCGGCAAGCAGTCCGCCAAGGGCAAGTCCCTGCTCCGCGATCCGCGACTGACCCTGTGCGTCGACCTGCCGCAGCCTCCCTTCGCGTTCGTGCAGGTCCAGGGCACGGCCGAGATCTCGGAGGACAGGCAGGACCTCGTCGACACGGCCACCGCGATCGCCGCCCGCTACATCGGACCGGACGAGGCCGAGAAGTACGGCATCCGCAACGGCGTTCCGGGCGAGCTCGTCGTCCGCCTGCGGCCCACCAAGATCAACGCTGCCTTCGACATGATCGCCTGAGCGAGGTCTCGCGCCGGGTGGGGAAGTTTTCATGAAAACTTCCCCACCCCCCACCACACGCCACCGAGGCCGGGTGGTCAGTCGATGGCCGCGTAGGGGGTTCTTCCCGCGGTCGCCTTCTCCAGCCAGGTCCGCCAGGAGCCTGCGGCGTTCGCCGGCTCGGTCCACGGGTCGGTGGTGCGCACCAGGCGCGTGCCGCCGGTGGTGAGCCAGCGGTAGATGACGCGCGCTTCGTCGGCGGTCGCGCCGTGCAGCGGGCCCGGACCGTCCAGGACGGTTTCCGCCGATGCCTGCAGCAGGTCCACGACCGGCATCGGGGGAACGCCGCGACGGGCCACCCCGGCGGAAGCCAGCCTGCCGTGCCGGATGACCGACAGGTGCCAGCCGCCGCGCCCGTCCGGGCGGGCCGCGACCAGCTCCGGCACGGAGGCGAGCGCGGACAGCCGCTGGCCCCGGTCGAGGGAGCGGACCAGAGAGGCGAGCCGGTCGCGGTGGTCGGCGGCGTCCTCGTAGCGCTCGCCGTCGGACAGCCGTTGCAGCTCCTCGCGGAGCCGGTCCAGCAGGTCGCCGCTGCGCCCGCGGATGACGTCCCTGATGGTGACGACCTCGGGCGCGTAGTCCTCGGCGCTCTGCAGGCCCGCGCAGGGAGCGCCGCAGCGCCCCAGCTCGTGCAGCGCGCAGGGCCGCCCGGGCTTGCGCGGCGAGAGGCGGTCGGTGCAGCGGCGGATCGTGGTCGCCGACTGCAACGCGTCCACCGCAGCGGTCGCCGCGTGGCGGGAACCGAAGGGCCCCAACGCGTCGGCCCTGGGGGCGCGCACGATCGACAGTCGCGGGAACACCTCGTCGGTGAGCACCACCCACCACGCGCGCTGCGGGAACTTCGAACGGCGGTTGTACCGCGGTTGGTGCGCGGACAGCAGCCGCAGCTCCCGCACCTCCGCCTCCAGCGGGTGGGAGCACTCCACGTGATCGACCCGCTCGGAGATGCCCACCATCTCCTTGACCCTGGAGCGCTTCTCGCCGGCGGTGAAGTACTGCTTCACGCGTCTCCGCAGGTCGGAGGCCGTGCCGATGTAGAGGACCTCGTCCTTGGGGCCGCGGAAGAGGTAGACGCCGGGGGAGTGGGGCAGCGAATCGGCGAGGCCGCGCTTGCGCTTCTGCTGCGGCGTCACGTCGGGGAGGTGCCCGAGCAGGTCCTCCAGCGTGCGCACGCCCAGCGGGCCGAGCCGTTCGAGCAGGACGTGCAGCACGTCGACGGTCGCGCGGGCGTCGTCCAGCGCTCGGTGCACCGGTTCGGTCCGGGCGCCCAGGACGCGTGCCAACGTGCCGAGCTTGTGGTTGGGCGTCTCGTCCCGGGTCAGGACCCGGCGCGCCAGCTTCACGGTGTCGACGACCTGCGGCTTCGGCCACGTCAGGTCGAGCCGCTCGCACCCGGCCCGCAGGAACCCGATGTCGAACGGCGCGTTGTGCGCCACCAGCACCGCGCCCCGGCAGAACTCCAGGAACGCCGGGAGCACGCTGTCCCAGCGAGGTGCGTCGTGCACCATCGCCTCGGTGATGCCGGTGATCGACACGACCGAGGGCGGGATGCCGCGTTCCGGGTTCACCAGGGTGGCGAACTCGCCGAGCACCTCGCCGCCGCGGACCTTCACCGCCCCGATCTCGGTGACGGCGTCGTTCTGCCGGTCTCCGCCCGTGGTCTCAAGATCGACCACCACGAACGTCGCCTCGTGCAGCGGGAGTTCGTCGGTGACGGTGATCTCGTCGAACGTCAGTTGGCGGTGCGCGGACATCATCGGCACGTTACGTCCCCCTACCGACATCGCAGCGCGTGCGTGTGCGCGAGACCGCGGCGATTAGCCTGTGGGGATGGCGACACCGAAATCGGGGCCGGACGGTCCCACCCCGGCGGAGTCTGCTGTGGACGGTTCCCAGCAGACTCCCGGTGCCGCGTTCGCAGACCCGGAGGAACTGCCGCCTCCGCTGCGCGCCAGGCTCGCCGACCTGGCCGCGGGCGCTCTCGACGAGATGCGCTCGACGGACGTGCCCGCCGCGCTGCGCCCGGTGGTGCGCTTCGCGCCCGCCAAGCGGGCCAAGCTCGGCCAGCCGGCGCTGCTCAACGCGCTCCGGGACTCCTCGGTGTTCCGCACCTCGGTGCTGGACTGGTGCCGCAACCACCGACCGGAGGCGCTCGAGCTGCAGAACCCGGATCCGGTGGCCGCCGGAGCAGCGGCGGTGCTGCAGGGTGCCGCGTCCGCACCCCACTACGTCGAGCTGATCGGGTTCCGCAGCGAGCAGGGGCAGCTGCGCGCCGAGCGCGATTCGGCGCTCGCCAAGGTCGAGCGGCTGGCTGCCGAGACCGAGCGGCTCAAGGGCGAACTGGCGCAGGCGCGGGAGTCCGCGGATCAGGCCGCCGGCAGCGAGGAGGCCGACCGGCTGCGGAAGCGCCTGCGGGAGCAGGGAATGCGGTTGCGGGAGGCCAAGGACGCCGCCGAAGCCGCCCGGAACGAGCTCGCGCTGGCAGGCGAGCATCGGGACGCGGCCGTCGCCGAGATCGCCGCTGAACGGGACCGCGAGCGCGAACGCGCGCAGGAGGAGCGGCAACGCGCCGATCGCGCGGCGGCCGATGTGCGGGTTGCCCGGGAAAGCGCCCGGGAGGCGCGGCAGGGCGACGAGGTCCGGCTGGCGCTGCTGCTGGAGACCTTGGAGGGCGCGGTCGGCGGCCTTCGCCGCGAGATCGGTGCCGCCGGTTCCGGTCCGAGGCCGGCCGACGTCGTGCGGCGGGTCCGGGAGCAGACCGCGACGTCGGGCGAGGTCGGCGACATCGTCGCGCTGGACAGGCTGCTCGGGTTGCCCGCGGTGCACCTGATCGTCGACGGCTACAACGTCACCAAGACCGGGTACCCGGAACTCCCGCTGGCCGATCAGCGCGACCGGCTCGCCCATCAGCTCGCCGCGCTGGCCGCGCGCACGGGGGCCGAGGTCACGCTCGTCTTCGACGGAGCGGACGTGCTGGCGGTGCCCTCCGCGGGACCTCGGGGTGTGCGGGTGCTCTTCAGCGAACCCGGGGTGCAGGCCGACGACGTGATCCGCGACCTCGTGGCCGCCGAGCCCGGGGGTCGTCAGGTGGTGGTGGCGACCTCGGACCGCGCGGTGGTGACCTCGGTGCAGCGGCGCGGCGCGTACGCCGTGTCGTCGGCGATGTTGTTGGCCCGGCTGAACCGGGTCTGACCGCTCGCCGCTCGTCCGGTGCCATCCGCCGACTCAGGGGAGGTGCCCGAAGTCATAGTGGATCACTCCGATACGCTCCGTATCCCGAAGGTGGGCGTGTTGTGGTGACAAGTCCAGGTGAAAGCGACGAAAGATCCGTTACTGTGAGCGAGCAGTCATCCTCCGTTAGAGGGATTTGGTCGCGCTCAGTAGAATTTGGGACCCGCTTCTAGACGTGTCGCCTCACCTTTCGTAACCTACCTGAGTCCTCGCGGCGATCAGTTGCTCATACCGGGCGATACGCGAGGCGCCGCTGATTCGGTTTTGTCGGGGAACCGGGCCGCGCTCCAGCGGGTTTTCCGCATGCGGTCAGGCGGTTGGACGCAGAAGGAGCTGTGCGCGACGTGGCGTCGCACGGAATCAAGCGCTCATTGCGAGGCGCCCTGGCCGCAACCGCGGTCGCTGCAGTCGTCGGCATGACCTCCGGCGGTGCCGCCCTCGCAGACCCGCCTCTCCCGAACAACGCCTCGGACGCGGCCAAGCAGGTCCGCGAGCTCCAGCACCAGGCTGAGCAGCTCACCGAGGACATGAAGAAGGCCGAGGACGACCACGAGGCCAAGAAGGCCGAACTCGGACGTTCCGAAGCCCAGGCCGCACAGTCCGAGCAGGTCGCCAACCAGGCGCGTGGCGAGGAAGAGAAGTTCCGCGGTCAGGTCGACCAGCTCACGCACGCCTCGTACCAGGGCGCACGAATGAGCAAGCTCTCCGCGCTGCTGGTGAGCGAAACGCCCGATGACTTCCTGGATCGCGCGTCCGCGCTGGACGCGTTGGCCAAGGACAACAACGACGCCGTCAAGGCTCTGTCCGCGGCGACGCACCAGGCCCAGGAGGCCGAGCGGACCTCGAAGGAAGCGCGCGACCAAGCCGCTCGGGCCGAGCAGGACGCCGCGCGGCTGGCCGAGGACATGAAGAACAAGTCCAAGGCCATGAAGGACCAGATCGAGAAGGTCGAGGAGAAGTACGCCGAGCTCAGCGGTGAGGACCAGGACTCGCTGATCTCCGACGGCGAGACCGGTGTCGGCTCGATCGCCGGTGCCGGCGCGGCGATCCAGGCGGTCAACTCCGCGCTCGGCAAGCAGGGTTCGCCCTACGTCTGGGGTGCCAAGGGGCCGAGCAACTTCGACTGCTCCGGCCTCATGTACTGGGCCTACAAGCAGGCGGGCGTGAGCATCGGCGGTTCGACCAAGAGCCAGGTCACCGAGGGCAAGTCGGTGTCGGCCAGCCAGCTCAAGCCGGGCGACCTGATCTTCTACTACAGCCCGGTCAGCCACGTGTCGATGTACATCGGCAACGGCAAGGCCGTGCACGCCCCGACTTCGGGCGACGTGGTGAAGGTGACCGACTACAAGAAGATCGGTGACGTCACGGCCATGCGCCGCGTCGCGGGCTGATCCGCTCCAGTCGTGGTTCGGGGTCGGTGCCTTCGGGTGCCGGCCCCGAAATCTTTTCGCGTCCTGTTGGCGTCGACCGGTGCGGTGGACGCCTTTACGATGCGAGCCGTGTCTTCGACCGGGAAAGCGCGCGGCTGGGTCGTGCTCGGCGCGTCGGCCGCGGTGCTGGGCGGTCTCGCCCTGGTGGGACTGCCGTCACCAGCTCCGGTCGAACCGCCGCCGACTCCGGCCACCGCTGAACGAGCGGGACTGGCGGCACGCTTGCCGGCCCCTGAGGTGGCCGTGCGCGAGCTGTTGATGCGCCGCGAGGAGTCGGTCCGGCAAGGCGATGAAGCCGCGTTCTCGGCCACTGTGGACCCGGAAGCGCCGATCGGGTTCCGGCAGCGGCAGCTGCAGCAGTTCCGCAACCTGCAGACCGTGCCGCTCTCCCACTTCGGCTACCGGCTCGACGGCGTTCCGCTGGCGCACGCCCCGGTTCCCGGAGCGGACGAGGTGATGGCGTCCCGGGTGGCGCTGCGGTACTCGCTGTCCGGGGCCGATTCGGTCCCGACCGAGCGCCCGCTGGGCTACCTGTTCGTCCGCCGGGGAGCGTCCTGGTACCTCGCGGAGGACACCGGCGTGACGCCCGACGCGTGGCGCGGGCCGTGGGACTTCGACCGGGTCGAGGCGCGGCGGACCGGCCGAGGGCTGGTCGTCGGCCACGACGCGGCCGAGGTGGATCGGGTCGCGGTGCAGCTGGACGCGGCCGTCGCGGACGTCACCGAGGTCTGGGGGAGCGGCTGGGCGCAGCGCGCGGGCGTGCTCGTGCCCAGCTCGCCGGAGGAGCTGCGGGCGCTGGTGGGCCCGGAGTTCGCGGTCGACGGCATCGCCGGTGTCGCCGTCGCCGATCTGGTGGACACCCGGACGAGGCGAGTGGAGGGTGCGCGGGTGGTGCTGAGCCCGCGCACCACCGAACAGCTCCCGGACGTGGCGCTGGGCGTGGTGCTGCGGCACGAGATCACCCACGTCGCGGCGCGAGCGGTCACCGCCGACGGCGCTCCGATGTGGATGCTGGAGGGCTACCCGGACTACATCGGCTACCGCAAGAGCGGGCTCGCCCCTCGCGACATCGCCCCGGACCTCGCCCGCACGTTCAGGCAATCGGGCCCGCCGCTGCGATTGCCGACCAACACCGAGTTCCACCAGGCAGGACGTCGTCTGGACCTGGCCTACCAGCAGTCCTGGTCGGTGGTGCATTTCCTGGCGCAGCGCATCGGCGAGGAGCGCCTCACCGACCTCTACCGGCGCATCGCGACGGCCACCGAGCCCGACGCGGCCGAGAACGCGCTCGTCGAGGTGACGGGCATGACCTCGCCGCAGCTGCTGGCCGCCTGGGGAGCCGACCTGCAGCACTCGCTCGGCTGAGCTCCCGGTCGCGGAAGCACGAGCGGCGGTGCCGAGCCGGGAACCCGGCTCGTCGCACCGCCGCGTGTCACCCGGTTCCGCGGAACCGTCCCGGGTCGAAACCGGCACCGCCCGGGCGATTCGCGTCGCCCGGGCGGTGCCGGTGGATCAGGAGTAGATCGCCTCGATGTCGGCCGCGTGGTTCTCCGCGACCTTGTTGCGCTTGAGCTTCATGCTCGGGGTGAGCTCTCCGGTGGCCTCGGTGAAGTCCTCGCTGAGGATGCGGAACTGCTTGATCGCCTCCGCCCGGGACACCTGCTTGTTGGCCTCGTCGACCGCGCCCTGGACGTCGGCGCGCAGGTCCGGGTCGTTGATCAGCTCGGCCATCGGGATGTCGGCGGCGCGGTTGTGGTTGGCCAACCAGGACGGCACGAACTCGGGGTCGAGCGTGACCAGCACGCCGATGAACGGCTTCTGGTCGCCGACCACCATGCACTGGCTGATCAGCGGGTGGGAGCGCAGCGCGTCCTCCAACGCGGCCGGGGCGACGTTCTTCCCGCCGGCGGTGACGATGATCTCCTTCTTGCGACCGGTGATCCGCAGGTAGCCCTCGTCGTCCAGCGAGCCCAGGTCGCCGGTGTGGAACCAGCCGTCCTCGATGGACTCCTTGGTGGCGGTCGGGTTGTTCCAGTACTCCTTGAACACCACGTCGCCCTTGATCAGGACCTCGCCGTCCTCGGCGATGCGGATCGAGGTGCCGGCCAGCGGGCGGCCGACGGTTCCGACCTTGAAGCCGTCCTCGACGTTCACCGCCGCCGCAGCGGTGGTCTCGGTCAGGCCGTAGCCCTCCAGCACCGGGACGCCGACGCCGCGGAAGAAGTGCGCGAGCCGCTCGCCCAGCGGCGCGCCACCGGAGACCGCCGCGATGCAGCGACCGCCCAGCGCGGCGCGCAGCTTGCCGTAGACGAGCTTGTTGAACACCGCGTGCTTGGCCTTGAGGCCCAGCCCGGCGCCGCCGGCGTCCATGGCCTTGGAGTACTGGACCGCGGTCTCCTCGGCGGCGTCGAAGATCTTGCCCTTGCCGTCGCCGTGGGCCTTCTGCTTCGCGGTGTTGTAGACCTTCTCGAACACGCGCGGCACTGCCAGCACGAACGTCGGCCGGAACGAGCCGAGGTCGTTGATCAGGTCCTTGATGTCCGAGGTGTGGCCGAGGGTGACCTTGCCGTAGATGCACATGATGGTGATCGCGCGGGCGAGCACGTGCGCCATCGGCAGGAACATCAGCAGCGAGTTGCCCGACTTGGTCAGCTGCGGGAACGCGTCGATGTCGGCCCGCACCTCGGCGAGCACGTTGCGGTGGGTCAGCACGCAGCCCTTGGGGCGGCCGGTGGTGCCCGAGGTGTAGATGAGCGTCGCGGCGTGCTCGGCGGTGACCGCCCTGCGTCGCTCGTGCACCTGCTGGTCGGGTACCTCCGAGCCGAGCGCGGTCAGCTCGTCGACCGCTCCGGCGGCTCCGCTGCCGGTCGGGCCGTCGATCTGCCACACGTGGCGGACCTCGGAGAGCCTGTCGATGACCTTGTCGATCTCGGCGCGGTGCTCCTCGGTCTCCACGAACGCCGCCTTGGCGCCGGAGTCGGTGAGGATCCACTCGGCCTGGTCCGCCGAGGAAGTCTCGTAGATCGGGACTGTGATGCAACCGACAGTCCAGATCGCGAAGTCCAGCAGCGTCCACTCGTAGCGGGTGCGGGACATCAGCCCCACCCGGTCGCCGGTTTCCAGACCCGCGGCGATCAGGCCCTTGGCGACGGCCAGGACCTGCGCGGCGAAGTCGGCGGCGGTGACGTCGACCCAGGTGCCGTCCACCCGGCGCCGGAAGCTCACAGTGCTCCCGAAACGCTCCGCGTTGGCCCACACCATGTCGGTGAGGTTCTCGTCCTCAGCCACTTTGGTAGTGGCGGGTGCGCTGAACTCTCGCACGTCGAAACCTCCGAAGAAAAGCCTGTCTAGTGGGCACAACCTAACGCTCATGGTTACTGGGCGGTAGCCCCCGTTATCTCAGGCCACACCAGCGGACACAGCCTAGACCTCACCCAAGCGGACGATCGCCCACCGGGCGGGGGCGCGGCGCGCTCGTCGCGCGGTAGGTAGGAACAAGTGCACAACGGGCGGTGCGATCCGGCACCTCGGCCGATTAGGTTCGAGGGAAGTCGCCCTCGTCGGGAATGGGGTTGGAAGTTGCGCGTTCACGTCGTGTCCGACGTCCACGGCAACGTGGAAGCGCTCAAGCGGGCCGGTGACGGCGCGGATGTCCTGGTCGTGCTCGGCGATCTGATCGACTTCGTCGACTACCACGATCACGGCAACGGCATCCTCGGTCGCGTCTTCGGGCCGGAGAAGGTCGCGCGGTTCGCGGAGCTGCGACGCAGCCGCCGCGGACCTGAGTTCGGCGCCTACATCCGATCGCTGTGGGCGAGCCTCACCGACCCGGCCCAGACCGTGGCCGATGCCGTGCGCGAGCAGTACGCGGAGCTGTTCGGCGCGATGACCGCGCCCACCTACGCGACTCCGGGCAACGTCGACGCGCCCTACCTGTGGCCCGAGTTCGAGCGCGAGGGCATCCGCGCGCTCGACGGCGAGACCGCCGAGATCGGCGGGCTGACCTTCGGCTTCGTCGGCGGGGTGAGGCTGCCCGACGGCGCGACGCTGCGCACCCACTCGGCGTGGGTGCCCTACCTGCGCGTCGCCGAGGAGTACGACGCGGCGGTCGCCTCGCTGCCGCCGGTGGACGTGCTGTGCACCCACCAGCCGCCCGCCGTGCCGGAGCTGACCTACGACGTGATCGCGCGCAGCCAGGAGGCCGGTGCGGCCAGCGTCCTGGAGCGCATCAACGCTGATCAGCCGCGGTGGTCGCTGTTCGGGCACGTGCACCAGCCGCTGTCGCAGCGGATGCGCATCGGCCGCACCGAATGCGTCAACGTCGGGCACTTCAAGCGGACCGAGCAGCCCTACGTCCTGCGGTGGTGACCACCGCCCGAGGAGGTGAGTTTCGCGGACTTCGCAGAAACCTCGCTCCTCGTTGACGCCGTGCGGGGAGCTACCCGGTAACCTGCGCGCATGGTCGATCAGTCCACCCAGTCCATCGAGATCGAAGCTCCCGCTGCGCGGATCATGGCGGTCATCGCGGATTTCCCGGCGTACCCGGAGTGGGCGGAAGCGGTCAAGGAGACCGAGGTGCTCTCCCAGGACTCCGCGGGCAGCGCCGAGCGAGTCCGGTTCGTGCTGGACGCGGGCGTGGTCAAGGACACCTACACGAACGTCTACAGCTGGGCCGCCGACGGGCTCTCGGTGAGCTGGGAGCTGACCGAGGGCCAGGTCCAGAAGGCGCAGAAGGGCAGCTACGCGCTCAAGCCGATCGGTGACGACCGGACCGAGGTGACCTACAGCCTCGCGGTCGACCTGGCGATCCCGATGATCGGCATGTTCCGGCGCAAGGCCGAGAAGATGATCATGGATACGGCGCTCAAGGAGCTCAAGCGTCGCGTGGAAGCCGAGTAGACGACCCGTTGCGCATCCTGCTGTTCACCGGGAAGGGCGGGGTCGGGAAGACGACCCTGGCCGCGGCCACCGCTGCGCGCGTCGCGCGCGACGGTGGCAAGGTGCTCGCGGTGTCGACCGATCCTGCCCACTCGCTGGCGGACGCGCTCGCCGCGCGCCTGGACGCGCACCCCCGCGAAGTCCGCGTCGGCGACACCGGAGCCGTGCTGCACGCCGCCGAGGTGCAGACCCGCGGCCTGGTCGACGGGACCTGGCGCGAACTGCGCGAACACCTGGGAACCCTGTTGCGGGGCGCGGGAATCGGCGAGGTCGACTCCGAAGAGCTCACCGTGCTGCCCGGTGTCGAGGACCTCCTCGCGCTGGCCGAGGTGCACCGGCTCGCCACCAGCGGCCTGTGGGACACCGTGATCGTCGACTGCGGCCCGACCGCCGAAACGCTGCGCCTGCTGGCCCTTCCGGAATCCCTCGCCGGGTACCTCGAGCGGCTGTTCCCCGCGCACCGCAGGGCGGTTCGCGGTCTGCTGGCCGGGATCGCGGGCAGCGACCAGGTCGAGCGCTGGGACTCCGTCGCCGACGGGCTCGGCAGGCTCGCCGAGCAGCTCGCCGAGCTCAAGGACATGCTGACCGACCCGGGCACGAGCGTCCGGCTGGTGCTCACCCCGGAATCCGTCGTCGCCGCTGAGACCCGCAGGACGCTGACCGCGCTCGCGCTGCAGCGGATCCGGGTCGACGGGCTGATCGCCAATCGCGTGGTGCCGCAGCCGGGTTCGGCCAGGGGCGCTGCCGCCGGCTGGCTGCGGACCCGTCGCAAGGAGCAGGAGAAGGTCCTCGACGCGATTCGCGCGGCCACCGAGCTTCCCCTGCGCACCGTCGAGCACCGGGCGGGCGAGCCGGTGGGCACCGAGCAGCTGCTGGAGCTGGGCGCCGAGCTCTACGGCGACGGCGATCCGCTCGCCGCGGAGGCCGCCGTGCCCGAGATGCGGGTCGGTGGCGGCGGGAAGTCGCTGGACTCCGAGTACACGCTGCGCATCGGGCTGCCGCTGCACCCGGAGGCCGAGCTGGACCTGGCCCGGATCGGTTCCGAGCTGGCGATTACCGTCGACGGGCGGCGACGACTGGTGGCCCTGCCCGCTGTGCTGCAGCGGTGCGTGGTGACCTCGGCCGCGGCCGGCGACGACGGGCTGACCGTCCGGTTCCGTCCCGACCCCGATCTCTGGATGCGGTGAGGCGAGATGCGCGAGCACGATCGATTGCTCGAAGAGCTGCGGCTGCTGCTGGACGCCCTGGCAGGCAAGGCCGAGGAGTACCTGCGCGGCTGTGAGCGGGAACCGCGGCAGGACGAGTCCGGTGCGGGCTGCGGGTGGTGCCCGTTGTGCGCGGCGATGGCCTTGGCGCGCGGGCAGCGCCCCGAGCTCAACGACCAGCTGCTGGGCATCGTCGGCCTGCTGCGGCAGGCGCTGGTCGACCACGACGTGCCCGAGCAGGGCGAGCAGGCGGAGCCGTCGCAGCCGGAGGAGACGAAGGTGCAGCGCATCCAGGTCCAGCGGGTCGCCGGACCGGTGCTGGCGGAGAGCGACGCGGTGTGCTGACCATCGGCGTGGACGTGGGCGGCACCAGCGTGCGCGCGGCCGTGGCCGATGAGCACGGCCAGGTCCTGCAGACGCACCGGGTTCCGACCCCGAAGTCGGGCGCTGAGCTCAACACGGCCATCGCCGACACCGTGCGGGTGCTCACCGACTGCTACCCGATCGATGGTGTCGGACTCGCGGTCGCCGGTTTCGTCAGCGAGGACCGGCGGATGGTGCGCTTCGCGCCGCACCTGCCGTGGCGGCACGTCGCCGTCGCGGACGAGCTCTCGCACCGGCTGGGCCTGCCGGTGGTGCTCGAGCACGACGCGAACGCCGCTGCGGTGGCCGAGCAGCGCTTCGGCGCCGCGGTGGGATCCCGGGTCGCGGCCCTGGTCGCCATCGGCACGGGCATCGGCGGTGCGCTGGTGATCGACGGGGAGGTCTTCCGCGGTGCCTTCGGCGTCGCCCCGGAACTGGGGCACCTGCGGTTGATGCCGGGCGGCCGGGATTGCCCGTGCGGGAAGCGCGGATGCTGGGAGCGCTACTGCAGCGGGACCGCGCTGGCCGCGACCGCCGCCGAGCTCGCCGGGACCACGAGCACGACGCTGCCCGCCGATCCGTCCGGTGTGGACGTCGCCCGCGCCGCCGATGCCGGCGACGAGGTCGCGCTGCGCGCGATGGACGACCTGGGCCGGTGGCTGGGCGAGGGGCTAGCGCTCGTCGCCGATGTCTACGACCCGGAGGTCGTGGTCATCTCCGGAGGGGTGTCCGACTCCGCGCACCTGTTCATCGAACAGGCGCGACTGCACTACGCCGAAGCGGTCACCGGCGCGGGACACCGGCCGCTGGCCAGGGTTCGCGTCGCCCACCACGGAGACCCGGCCGCCATGATCGGCGCCGCGGCCATCGCCCGGCAGCACGTGCTGACCGGTCCCCGGGTGCCTTGATCAGATCTGCGCGCCGTCGTCGTCGGAATCGGCGGGCGGGGTGCGGCGGAGCCGGAACAGCAGCCAGCCGATCCCGGCGCTGATCAGCACGAGTCCGAGCGGGAGCTTCACGGTGGCGGCGATGCCCGCCAGCCCGGGGATCAGCAGCACCAGCACCCCGAGCACCACGATCCCGACCCCGAGGAACGTCGCGGGACGGGGGATCGGCAGCGGCGGAGGCTCCGGAGGGACGAAGTGCTCCTCTTCCTCCTCCGCCGGAGCCCAGTCGCGCGGTCCCTGGTCCCCGGTCCGCTCCACCGGCTTGGGTTCTTCCGGCGGCGGCGCGGTGGTAGCGGCCGGACGGGTGTCGTCGTCCGAGGGCGGCTGAGCGGAATCCTCTTCGCCGGGCCACTTCCCGAACTTCGTGTCGCGCTCGAGATCGGCGACGATCTCGGCGAAAGCGGCGTCGATGTCCTCCGGGCCGTCGGAGGAGTTGTGACGGGCGTTCATGCGAATTCCTTGACCCGCTCGTCGTGGACGCGGTGTGCGAAATCCACGCTGTCGCTGAAGATCCTCGGTGCGTCGTGGTCCAGGGTCGCCACGTGGTAGCTGTCGCCGAGCACGACCTCGGTGACGTCCTCGCTCGAGACCTCGTTGAGCACGATCTCGGAGTTCTCCGGCTCGACGACGTGATCGGTGGCGGAGTGCAGCAGCAGCAACGGCTGCCTGACCGCGCCCAGGTCCTCGCGCACCTCCCGCCACAACTGCTGGAGGCTCGCCATGCCGCGCAACGGCAGCCGCGAGTAGGCCAGTTCGACGACGTCGGGCTTGGCGATGTCACCGGCGATGGCGGCCAGCGACGGCACGACCCGGCTGATCACCGGTAGCAGCTTGGCCTCCTTGCGCAGCGTCATGACCGAGGGGTTGACCAGCACGATCCCCGCGATGTCGGGGTGTTCCTCGGCGAGTCGCAACGTCAGCGTGCCGCCCATCGACAGACCGAACACGAACACCGACCGGCACCGGCCGCGCAGCTCGTCGAGCTCCCGCTCGACGGCGCCGTACCAGTCGTGCCAGGTCGTCCGGTTGAGGTCCTGCCACCGCGAGCCGTGCCCGGGGAGCAGCGGGCAGCGCACCGTGCAGCCCGCTTCGGCCAGGTGTTCGGCCCAGGCCCGCATGCTCTGCGGCGTGCTGGTGAAGCCGTGGCACAGCAGCACACCGATGTCGTCGGAACCCTCGTGCGCGAATGGTTCTGCACCCACTAGCACTGACCCTGTTCCTCCCACCCGTGAACCTCCCCAACCGGCTCGAACGCCACGGGGCCGGTGTGCCTGTTGCGCTTCATCGTCGCACGCGCGGCCGAGGATTGGGACTGGCTCGACGGGCCTGGCGCCATAGCAGGTGTGACGTGATCGGTTTCGTGCCGGTGCGCATTGTGCGCGATGTGCGTGCTCCGTACGCTGAACAGCAAAGTTTCACGCGTGAGGAGGCGGCGGCGCCGTGATGTACTGGGTGATGAAACACCTACTGCTCGGTCCCCTCATGAAGTTGTTCTGCCGACCACGGGTCGAGGGCGTCGAACAGATCCCGCTCGAGGGCGGCGCGATCCTGGTCAGCAATCACATGGCCGTCGCCGATTCGTTCTTCATGCCCCTGATGATGCCGCGCCGGGTGACGTTCTTGGCCAAGCGCGAGTACTTCACCGGCACCGGCGTGCGCGGCAAGTTCAAGAAGGCCTTCTTCTCCGGCGTCGGCCAGGTGCCGATCGACCGCTCCAGCGGTGCCGCGGCCCAGGCCGCTCTGGACACCGGCGTGCGGTTGCTGTCGGAAGGCAAGCTGCTCGGCGTCTACCCGGAGGGCACGCGCTCCCCGGACGGCCGGCTCTACAAGGGCAAGACCGGTGTCGCCCGGATGGCGCTGGAGTCGGAGATGAAGGTCATCCCGATCGCGATGTTCGGCACCGACAAGGTCAACCCGATCGGCTCGAAGATGTGGTGGCCGCACAAGGTCGTGGTCAAGGTCGGTGAGCCGCTGGACTTCTCCCGCTACGAGGGGATGGCCGGGGACCGCTTCGTCGAGCGCTCGATCACCGACGAGATCATGTACTCGCTGATGGAGCTCTCCGGCCAGGAGTACGTCGACGTCTACGCCTCCTCCGTCAAGGACGAGCTGGCCGCGCAGGGCAACGACCTGGGCGGTTGGAGCAGCAGTTCCGCGGCGCGCGTGCCGGAGTCGAAGGCGGGCTGACGGGCCGGGCCGAGGGGCTCGGGCGACGCCGCATACGCTTCGCGGGTGCGGTACTTCTACGACTGCGAGTTCATCGAGGACGGGCGGACCATCGATCTGGTGTCGATCGGGGTGGTCGACGAGACGGGTCGCGAGTTCTACGCCGTGTCCACCGAGTTCGACGCGGCCCGGGCCGGCGCCTGGGTGCGTGAGCACGTCCTCCCGCAGCTGCCGCCACCTGCCGAGCAGTGCTGGAAGTCCCGCTCGCGCATCCGCGAGGACCTCTACAAGTTCCTGACCTCGCGCGGCGGGAACATCGAGATGTGGGCCTGGTACGCGGCCTACGACCACGTCGCGCTGGCTCAGCTGTGGGGCCCGATGCCCACGCTGCCCTCCCGGATCCCCAAGTTCACCCGCGATCTCCGGCAGCGCTGGGAGGACGTCGGCAAGCCCAAGCTGCCGTCGGCCCCGACCAACGCCCACGACGCCCTCGCCGACGCGAAGCACAACCTCGAACGCTGGAAGGTGATCGAGGAAGTGCAGCGCAAGCGCGGCTTTCCTCTGTGACGGGTTAGTGGTCCTTTTGCTTGGCGGTGCGGGTAGCGGAACCTCACACGCCGCCTGGACTCCGTGCGCCACTCCTTTTGTATGTCCAATACACGGCGTCGCGGCGTACTCGCCAGACGACGTGTGAGAACCCGCGGCGGTGCAGGTTGAGTCCCGCACCTGAGACGGCGGCTGCCGCCGCGACCGCTTATTGGGGTTGTCGCTTCTGATAGCCGGTCGCCTTCCGTTGTCGTCCGGTGATCTCGACCGGCGGGTATTCGCGCCAGGTTCTTGCTGCACCGATCCAGTCCGTGCCACGCTGATCCCCGGGGGAGACGTGGATCACCCAACGGGTTGGACTCAAGGAGGCGGCAACGCGATGCCGGCTGGAATGCGTGTCGGAGTGCTCACCGGTGGCGGCGACTGCCCGGGGCTGAACGCGGTGCTCCGCGCGGTGACCCGCAAGGGGATTTCGGTGTACGAGCACGAGATCCTCGGATTCCGCAGCGGATGGCAGGGCCCGATCGAGGGCCTGACGACGCCGCTGACGTTGGACAAGGTGGAGGAGATCCTCAACCGCGGGGGCACGATCCTCGGGTCCTCGCGCACGAATCCGTACAAGATCGATGACGGTGTCGCCCGCCTCAAGGAGACCGTCGCCGAGCACGGGGTGGACGCGCTGATCGCCATCGGCGGCGAGGACACGCTGGGCGTCGCCGAACAGCTCACCCACGACGGCGTTCCCGTGGTGGGCGTGCCCAAGACGATCGACAACGACCTCGACGCCACCGATTATACCTTCGGTTTCGACACCGCGGTGCACATCGCGACCGAGGCCATCGACCGTCTGCGCACCACCGCGGAATCCCACCACCGAGCGCTGGTCGTCGAGGTGATGGGCCGGCACGCCGGATGGATCGCGCTGCACTCCGGTCTCGCCGGTGGCGCCAACGTGATCCTGGTGCCGGAGCAGGAGTTCAGCGTCGAGAAGGTCGTCGACTGGGTCGAGCAGCGCTTCGAGCGCCAGTACGCCCCGATCATCGTCGTCGCTGAGGGCGCGGTCCCGGCGGGCGGCGAGGAACTGCTGGTCACCGGCGAGAAGGACGCCTTCGGGCACGCCCGGCTCGGCGGCGTCGGCACCTGGCTGGCCGACGAGATCTCCCGGCGCACGGGCAAGGAGTCGCGCGCGGTGGTGCTCGGCCACACCCAGCGCGGCGGCACGCCGACGGCCTACGACCGGGTGCTGGCCACTCGTTTCGGGCTGCACGCCATCGACGCCATCACCGACGGCGACTTCGGCAAGATGGTCGCGCTGCGCGGCACCGACATCGTCCGCGTCCCGCTGAGCGAGGCGACCGCGTCGCTCAAGACGGTGCCGAAGGAACGCCTCGCCGAGGCAGAGGTCCTCTTCGGCTGATCCGGGGAGAGCGCGGGTGCTCCACCGGAGCCCCCGCGTTCCCCTTCACGCTTCGATGACGTCGATGAAGCTCTCCAACGACGCGAAGTCCTTGATGTTCCTGGTGTGGAGCCGGGCGTCGTGGGCGTGCGCGGTCGCCGCGATCAGGAGATCCATCGTGCGTGCCCGCGGTTGTCTTCCCGATCTCGCCACGGCGGCGGCGAGCTCGCCGTAGCTGGCGGCGACGGCGTCGTCGATCGGTAGCGGATCAAACCGCTTCGAGAGAGCCGAAAGACGACGAAGCCGATCTGCCCTCGCGTGCTCGTCCTTGGCGACCAGCACGCCGAAGTGAAGCTCGGCCATGGTCGCGGCGCTGATCGCCAGCTCGCCGGGGATCGGTGCGGCGTCGCTGGCGATGACGACGCTGGTGTCGAGGATCGCTCTCACGCCTCGTCCCAGGGGTCGCGGAGTTGCTGGTCGATGAGGTCGCGGTCGGCTTCCCAGTCTCGATCGGGCGCGCCTACGAAGATGTCGGCGATCCCTTCGAAGGTCTGCCAACGCTGCGGGCCGGTGATCGGCACCAGTCGTGCGCTCGGACGCCCGGCGACCGTGATGGTGACCTCGTCGCCGGCTTCGACCTGTCGAACGAGATCGGAGGCGTGCTGACGAAGTTCCCGCAGGCCTACGGTGGTGGCCTCTGCTGTCATGGAGCCATGGTAGCGCATGTGCTACATCCGGGGACGCGGATGTGCTGGAGCCTCCACACCGGTCGTTCCACCATGTGGACCTGGGGGTTCGTGCGGATAGGCTCTTCCTTCGCGATTCGAACGGTTCGCAGCGTCGCGGCCGGCAGACCCCCCGTGCGAAGGAGTGCGCGTGTCCACGCAATCGGCCGCCGAGCGCCCTGCGGTGCTCATCCGCTCGGCGCAGGACGTCACCGAACTGGTCAACTCCGGTGCGGCGCGCGGCAGCCACGCGAAGATGATCGTCTTGCTGGCGCTGGGCGGGATCTTCCTCGACGCCTACGACCTGACCTCGCTGGCCTACGGCATCACCGACATCAAGCAGCAGTTCGGGCTGAGCTCGGTGGGCGCGGGCGCGGTGACGGCCTCGATCAGCGTGGGTGCGATCTTCGGTGCCTGGTTCGGCGGCGTGCTGGTGGACCGGCTCGGCCGCTACCGGGTGTTCATGGCCGACATGCTGTTCTTCGTCGTCTCCGCGCTGGGCTGCGCGCTGGCGCCCAACGCCGAGGTGCTGATCGTCTGCCGGTTCCTGATGGGAATCGGCGTGGGCATGGACATCCCGGTCGCGATGGCCTTCCTCGCGGAGTTCTCCCGGCTGCGCGGCAAGGGCAGCAAGGGCGCGCGCACCGCGTCCTGGTCGACGGCCTGGTACGTGGCCACCAGCGGCTGCTACGCGGTGATCATGGCGCTGTACTTCCTGCTGCCGGAGGCTCACCACGGTCTGCTGTGGCGCTTCACGGTCGGTTTCGGCGCGGTTCCGGCGCTGGTGATCCTGCTGGTGCGCAACAAGTACATGAACGAGTCGCCGTCCTGGGCGGCCGACAACGGTGACCTCGGGCGCGCGGCGGAGATCCTGACCCGCTCCTACGGCGTCAACGCCACCGTCGCCGAGGACGCGCGCGTCCCGGAGAAGCCGAAGCGCAAGGGACTTCCCGAGGTCAAGCGTCTCTTCGAACGCCGCTACCGGGCTCGCACCTTCCAGGCCCTGACGATCGGCCTGGCGCAGACCTTCGGCTACAACGCGGTCGCCTACGGACTCCCGGTGATCATCGGGAGTCTCCTGGCGCAGGGCGCTCTGAACACGATCAGCGCGTCGCTGGTGCTCAACCTGGTCTTCGCGGTCACCGGCGGTGTGCTGGGGATGCGGCTGGCCAACCGCGCCGGGGCCTGGCGGTTGAGCTTCGTCGGCTTCGCCGTGCAGCTGGCCTCGCTGGTGGCGCTGGCGCTGATCGGCAAGCCGGACGGAACCGCCTACGCGCTGTTCGGCATCGCCGCTCTCGGCGCGTTCATGTTCGCCCAGGCATCCGGCCCCGGCGCGCACTTCATGGCCTTCGCGTCGCTGAGCTACCCGACGTCGATGCGCGGCACCGGGCTCGGCTTCAACCAGGGCACGATGCGCGTCGGTTCGACCCTGGCCCTGTTCTTCTTCCCGGTCCTGAGTACCGCACTGGCCAGCGGTGTCTTCTGGGTGATCGCGATCGCCCCGCTGGCGGGCATGGCAGCCCTGCTCGCCAAGCGCTGGGAACCGGTCGGCTACGACGCCGACGCGGAAGCCGAGCGAGTCGGCGTCTGAGCGGGTTCGGATATCAAATATGGATGAGTAGAAACCCGGTCATGACAACCCCTCGCGTTCGATACCGTGTCAGCGCCCAACGATCCGAGGGGGATCACGAGCAGCATGGTTTACGGGGACGACCACGTGATGCGCGCGCACGACAACGTCGCGCCGTCCGTGATTGGAGCGGAGTACGTGACTCCGCCGGACGATGAGGAGATGCCCGAAACGGCATACCTGCCGACCGACCGAGCTCGCACCGACGATGACGTAGAGCTAGAGCTTCGAGACACCACCGACGGACACCGAGCGTTGCTTGCGTTCACCTCGCTGGAGCAGCTCGTCCAGGGGTGCGGGGACGGGCAGCCCTGGATTGCCGTACCCGGTGAGACGGTCACCGATATCAAGGCTCGCAGCGGTTCGGACCTGGTGCTGTGGGATGCGGCTCTGCCAGTGGAAGATCGACGCACGCGCTATCAGGGGGGCAACCAGTGAGCGAGCTCCACGCAGATCCCGGCGTACTCGAAGCACTGGCGAGCAGGCATCGCAACGCCAGCAGCGACATGGACAGCAACGCCACCCCACCCCCGGACGTGCAGGCTGGAGTCGTGACAGGTGCTGTGACGGGTGCCCTGGCATTGCTCATGGATGGGCTCGGCAACATCTCAACGGGTATCGCGGCCGTAGGCGACGCGACAGCCGACTCCCAAGCTCTCTACGTCGAAACCGACTACGAAGAAGCAACTCGGCTCAAGGCTGACGAACTCAACGCCGAGCAACCGCGTTAGGACTGGGGAACGTTGTCATGGCTCTCGATACCGAGGTGAAAGGCGACCGTATGCGACTGGGCGCAGAAGCAGTCTGCAGGTGCCGAGCAAGCGGGTAGCCAGGTTTTGGGCGCACGTGGAGAGTCCGAGTCCGGTTGGCAACACGCTGCCGGCGAGGGCTTTCGATCCGTGCTCACTGCTGCGGGCAAGATGATCGACGCTGAAGTTCACGCACTGCAAGCCATGGCTCGTGCGTTGCAGACCCACGCGGACGACCTCACCACCGTGAAACGCCGAATGCAGGACGCCCGGGATGTCGCCGTCAAAGGCGGCTTGGCGATCGACGGGTTCAAAATCCAGGAGCCGGGACCTGCCCCAGCGGAACCGGCGGCACTTCCGACGGATCAACCGGCCACGCCCGAGCAGAAGGACGCCCACGCGTCCGGCGTCGCAGCACAAGACGCGTTCCAGCAAAAAGCTACCGCGTATGCGCAGGCTTCTCAGATCGTCAAAGACGCTCGTAAGCACGAGTCCGATTCACAGCACATCCTCGTGACGTTCATCAAGGACAACTCGGATGCCGTGAAGCTCTCGCTCACGCTCACCGACATTACGGGCGGTGTACTGGGTGCGACGGCCGTTCGAACCAGGAAGTACAAGGAACTCGCTGAGTCCGAGATTCTGAAGTCCGAGCGGGCAGCGAAACTCACGACCAGCCAGAACCTCAGCATGGCGAACCGCACCAAAGCGGCCGCGATCGAAATCACCACGGATCTCCGTGCTAAAGACTACGCGGACGCGGCTACCGCCACCCGCACAGCGCGAGTCATCGAACGGTTTCCGCCGAAGGTGCAGGTGGCTATCCGAGCCCTTGACGTTAAGCTAGTCCCAGGCGGGGTGAAAGCACCAACTCCGTGGCTTGGTGGCGCGACGAAGTTTGGCAAGATTATCCCCGGTGCTGGTCTCGTGCTAACCGGCATCGGCGTCGGTTACGACATTAATCAGGGGAAAGACCCAACCCAAGCCGTTTCCAGCGCAGGCGCAAGCCTTGTGTCAGGTGCCGCTGTGGGTGCCTGCATCGGCGGCCCGGTCGGGGCAGTCGTTGGTGGTGTTGTTGGTGTCGGAGTCGGGTTCGCGGTTGACCAGAACTGGGATGCCATCACCAGCACTGGTGAGAAGCTGCAAGAGATCAATCCGAAGATGACGCGATGACAGCGGGGAACCAGTGACTACAGGACTGCCAGGTCGGCCCAACCCTCAGACCGGCGAACCGCGCCCGCCTAAAGCCCCGGTCTTTAGCGTCTGGGGGGACCTTGAGCGGACTTCGCCAAAATACGCGCGGTATCCAAAGGCGCCGGAGGGTCGCGGCCCCGTACTGGAGTGGTACCAGACCACGGCAACGGGCTTCATGCTTGGCGGGCTAATCATCTCCGTTCTCGGGTTCGGCCTTCTGTGCCTGAAAGACTGGGGATTCGAATGGATGGGCACGTGGTGGCTCTGGGTTCTTGTGCTCATCCCGATCCCGCTCTGGGCACTTATCGGGCGTCGGCATGGTATTTCGGCCGGCGCGGACTGGTTCGCCATGAAAAAGGGCTACGTCGACACGTATGAACTCACCGAAGTGAAGGTGGAAGGCGCTAGCGGCGGGCTGGCGTGGACGCTTGAGCTTGCCGACAAAAAGGGTACCGAAATGTCGGTCGATGCGGCGGACGCTCAGGCAAATTCGAAGCTGTGGGATCTCGTCTACAACGGGATCTTGCACTCCGTGCAGCAGGGGAGCGCCAAGACGAACCCGAAGGCGCTGGACAAGCTCCGATTGCGGTAGGCGCAACCGGAAGCCAATCGACGCCCGGCCGGAGCCCCTCGCGGATGTGGCGGAGTTTGGCAAGATTATCCCCGGTGCTGGTCTCGTACTAACCGGCGCAGGCATCGGGTACGACATCAGCCAGGGGAGAGACCCAACCCAGGCCGTTTCCAGCGCAGGCGCAAGTCTTGTGTCAGGTGCTGCTGTGGGTGCCTGCATCGGCGGCCCGGTCGGGGCCGTCGTTGGTGGTGTTATTGGTGTCGGAGTCGGATTTGCGGTTGACCAGAACTGGGATGCCATCACCAGTACTGGGGAGAAGCTGCAAGAGATCAACCCGAAGATGACACGATGACGGCGAGGACTACGTGACGATCCCCCGGCCTAACCCCCAGACCGGCGAACCACGGCCTCCAAAGGCTCCAGTCTTCAGCGTATGGGGGGAGCTCGAACGAACCTCCCGCAAGCGACCGAAGTACCCTGAAGCTCCAGCGGGGCGCGGTCCTGTCCTGGAGTGGTACCAAGGCACGGCAAGCGGATACGCGCTGGGCGGGGTCTTCGCTTCGTGTCTCCTCTTCGGTTTTATGTGCCTGAAGGACTGGGGATTCGCTTGGATGGGCACGTGGTGGCTTTGGATCTTTGTGCTCATCCCGCTTCCGATCTGGGCACTACTCGGCGGAAAGAAGCACGGAATCTCCGCCGGAGCGGACTGGTTCGCCTTGAAGAAGGGTTACGTGGACACGTATGAACTCACCGAAGTGAAGGTGGAAGGCGCTAGTGGTGGGCTGGCGTGGACGCTTGAGCTTGCTGACAAAAAGGGCACCGAAATGTCCGTCGATGCGGCGGACATTCAGGCAAACTCGAAGCTGTGGGATCTCGTCTACAACGGGATCTTGTACTCCGTGCAGCAGGGAAGCGCCAAGACGAACCCGAAGGCACTGGACAAGCTCCGATTGCGGTAGGCGCAACCGGAAGCCAATCGACGCCGACCGAAGCCCCTCGCGGATGTGGCGGACTCAAGGAGGGGCTTCACCGGGCCGGTGTTCGTCGTGGCCCGTGCGAAGGTGTTCGGCGTCGACGCTCGCGACCTGCACGGGGTTCGGGCTGCCGACGCCGTCGGCGATGCGGTGGAGGCGATCAGGCGGGGTTCGCGCGTGGTGATCTCGGATCCCGGTCGGCCGGAGCGTGTTGCTCATCACCACGTCGACCAGGCGCGGGCTTGGGTGTTGGAGGGCGACCGGGAGCGGGCGCTGGGGGAGCTCAACGCGGCGCGCGACGTTTCTCCGTCGCAGGTCCGGGGGCATCCGTCGGTGCGGGAGACCGCGTGGTCGCTCCTGCGGCAGCCGCGGGTGTCCGCCGGCGCGGTGGAGTTCGCGCGCTGGGTCGGGCTGAAACCGAACTGAATCGACGCCGACCGGTGCTCGGGGGGCCGAGCGGTGGGTGTGAGACTGAGCTCCCGCCGAAAAACCAGTGGCGTCGAGCGCCTATTCTGGTCCGCGTGAACTGGACCGTCGACGTCCCCGTAGATGACCTGCCCGAGTTGCCTCCGCTGCCCTCGGAGATGCGCGCCCGTCTCGATGACGCCTTGGCTCGCCCCGCGGCTCAGCAGCCGACGTGGCCGGACCAAGAGGTCGGCAGCGTTCGCAAGGTGCTGGAGAGCGTGCCGCCGGTGACCGTGCCCTCCGAGGTGGACCAGCTGCGCCACCACCTCGCGGCCGTCGCCCGAGGCGAAGCGTTTCTGCTGCAGGGAGGTGATTGCGGCGAAACGTTCGCGGACAACACCGAACCGCACATCCGCGGCAACATCCGGACCCTGCTGCAGATGGCCGTCGTGCTGACCTACGGCGCGAGCATGCCGGTGGTCAAGGTCGGACGGATCGCCGGTCAGTACGCCAAGCCGCGTTCCAGCAACACCGACGCCCTCGGTCTGCAGTCCTACCGGGGCGACATGGTCAACTCGCTGGTCGCCACCGAGGAAGCCCGTCGGCACGACCCGTCGCGGCTGATCCGGGCCTACGCCAACGCCAGCGCCGCGATGAACCTCTCGCGCGCGCTGACCAGCGCCGGCATGGCCGCGCTGACCAAGGTGCACGACTGGAACAAGGACTTCGTGCTCAACTCGCCGGCCGGGGAGCGCTACGAATCCGTCGCCGCCGAGATCGACCGCGGCCTGCGCTTCATGCACGCCTGCGGCGTCGACGACTCCAGCCTGCACTCGGTGGAGTTCTTCGCCAGCCACGAAGCCCTGGTGCTCGACTACGAGCGGGCCATGCTGAGGCTGGACACCAGCGGCGACCAGCCCCGGCTCTTCGACCTGTCCGGTCACTTCCTGTGGGTCGGGGACCGCACCCGTCAGCTCGACGGCGCGCACATCGCCTTCGCCGAGCTGATCTCCAACCCGATCGGCCTCAAGATCGGCCCGACGACCACGCCCGAGCAGGCCGTGGAATACGTCGAGCGGCTCGACCCGAACAACGAACCGGGTCGGCTCACGCTGATCAGCCGGATGGGCAACGGCAAGGTGCGCGACGTGCTGCCCGCCATCGTCGAGAAGGTCACCGCCTCCGGGCACCAGGTGATCTGGCAGTGCGACCCCATGCACGGCAACACCCACGAGTCCAGCACCGGCTACAAGACCCGTCACTTCGACCGCATCGTCGATGAGGTGCAGGGATTCTTCGAGGTGCACAACCGGCTCGGCACGCACCCGGGCGGCATCCACATCGAGCTGACCGGTGAGGACGTCACTGAGTGCCTGGGCGGTGCCCAGGAGATCTCCGACTCCGACCTGTCCGACCGCTACGAGACCGCCGTCGACCCGCGTCTGAACACTCAGCAGTCGCTGGAGCTGGCCTTCCTCGTGGCGGAGATGCTGCGAGGCTGACCGAGAGAGCGGCTGCACCGCTCGCCTGACACCGAACAGGGCCCGGAATCGCTCCGGGCCCTGTTCGGCGTTTCAGCGGCGGATCAGGGGTTCTCTGCGCAGGTCTGAGGTGAAGTCCTTGATGGGCCCGCTGAGGCCCAGCGGGTCGAAGCGCACCAGGGAGATGCCGCCCAGCACGGCTGCGCCGATGCCGACCGCCACGAACGGCCAGTTGTACATCGCCTGCTCGCCGTCCGGGTAGTAGGCGAGGACCAGCGCGATCGAGGCGCCGACCACGTAGGACAGGGCGCGCGGAGTCCAGGCGAACGCCGAGGCCAGCGCCAGCCCCCACGTCAGGTACCAGGGCAGGACGACCGGTGAGAGCAGCGCGCCGCAGCACAGCACGATCGCCGCGCGGCGGACCGCTTCGGTGCCACCGTCGCGGGCCTGCCACCAGTTCCAGGCCAGCAGCGCCAGCAGCAGCATCGAGCCGAGCGTGCGGGTGGTGCCCACGATCGGCCAGATGTTGAGGTCGCCGAACAGCGAGAGAACGGTGTGCACGGCCTGCCCCACGCCGGTGGGCGAGGACAGGTAGTTCACGATCATGCCCGGCGCGGACAGGGCGGACAGCCAGCCGAAGCCGACCTTCGCCAGCGCCGTGCAGCCGCCGAAGACCACCGCGAACACGCCCAGCGCGGGCACGACGGCGTGGGAGAACCGGCGGAGCGTCGGGCCCTCCAGCCGGGCGGCCCACATCCACACCAGGAACGGCAGCGCCAGCCCGGCGGTCGCCTTCACGGCCATCGCCGCCGACACCAGGCCGATGCCCAGCACGTTGCGGCCGTTGAGCATCGCCAGCGTCCCCGTCGCGAGCAGGCCGATCATGAGCATGTCGTTGTGCGGGCCGCCGACCAGGTGCACCACGGTCATCGGGCTCGCCGCCACGAGCCACAGCGCGATCGGAAGGCGTCCGCCCAGGTGCCGGACGAGTCCGGGCAGCGCGCAGATCAGCAGCACCAGACCGCCGAGCAGCACCAGCCGCATGACGATGACGCTGGCGATCACGTCGTGGCCGGCCAGCAGGATCACGCCCTTGGCCACGCCCATGAACAGCGGGCCGTAAGGCGCGGGAGTGGTCTGCCAGGTGGGGTGGACGTTCTCCGGGATCGGGCCGGTCAGCATCGCCGGACCCACGCCGTAGGGGTCGAGGCCGTGCAGCGCGAGCAGACCCTGCCCGAGGTAGCTGTAGACGTCGCGGCTGAACAGCGGCGGCGCGGCCAGGATCGGCGCGAGCCACGCGGCCGTCGCCCACAGCACCCCTCGTGCGGACACCAGCTCCGCGATCACGCCACGGCCGAGCCGCACCCACGCCCACACCAGCAACGCGAACCCCACGTAGACCACGGTGACCGCGAAGTCGCGGCCGTGCCCGTAGCGCAGCACCGACAGCGGGCCGTCGCCCAGGATCGGGTCGTGGATGAGAGTGCCCCCGGCACCGACCGAACCGGCCAGCAGCAGCACGGAGCCGATCGCGCCGAGAAGGATGGTGCGCAAGGGCAGCGGACGTCCGGGGTGACGTCCGCCGAGGCTGATCAGGTCGGCTGGTGTGCTGCTGGTCCGATCGGACGCGTTCGGGGCCGACTCCACAGAGACAATCGGGGCCATGTTGGGATCAATAGTTCCACAAGCTCGCACCCGTCCGGCTCTGACCAGGTCAGATCGCGTTTCGCGAAACGACGGTCGATGATCTTCGAAAGCCGGGTCGCCCCTGGTAGATCCACGCCTCGGAAAAACGTTACAACTCAGACACGAGATCAGGATCACGCTGGCGGGTGGAGATCTTCCACCGAAGAGGCGACCTCGGTCACGGGTGACGAGCCGCCTAGAACGCGGTCACGTGGATGGCCGAACCGGGCTGGACGCGGCTCCCCGGGAGCGGGTACTGACCCAGGATCACCATGTCGTCGCGCTGGAACAGGGCTTGCACGCTCAGCTGGAGCCCGAGCTGCGCCACCTGCACCTGGGCCTCGGTGACCTTCATGCCGTTGAGGCTGGGCACCGGAACGGCGTTGGAGACCACCACGCCGATGCGCGGCCGACCGACGAGCTTGACCTCGGAGCCGATCGCCGGATCCGTGCTGATCACCTTCCCGGCATCGACGTCGCCGTCGAACTGCTGACCCGCCTCGTAGGGCTCGAAACCGGCGTTGCTCAGCGTCGTGAAGGCGTCCTCGCGGCTCATCCCGCGCACATCCGGGACCTGCACCGGCGGCGGGCCCTTGCTGACCACCAGCGCCACCTCGGAGTTGAGGTTCACCCGGGTGCCGGGAGCCGGATCGGCGCTGATCACGTGCCCTTCCGGCACGGTCCGGTGGTACTGCGCCGAGGAGGAGTCCTGCTTGGGCTGGAGCTTCGCGTTGCGGATCAGGTTCTCGGCCTCGGCGACCGTGATGCCCGCCTCGATCTGCGGGACCGCGGGCTTGCCCAGCGAGACCACGACGTCCACCGAACTACCGCTGCGCGCCTGGGAACCCTCCGCGGGATTCGAGCTCAGAACGATGCCTTCCGGCACGTCGTTGTCGTTCTCCCTGGTCACGTTCGCGGTCAGCTCGGCGCCCTGCAGCGACTGGACGGCCTGCTGCTCGGACACCCCGACGATCCGGGGGACCGAGACGTAGCTGCCGAAGCCGAGCCAGAACGCCGCTCCGCCCACCAGCGCGACCAGGACCAGCACGATCGCGGCCCACATCGCGCCGTTGCGGCGGCCCCTGCGCCGTTGCGGTTCCATGCCCGCTCCCGGCGGCGGCGCGTCGTACTCGTCGGTGGCCGGGCGGGCGAGCGCGCGCGTGTGGTGGCGCGGCTGCTGCTCAAAGTTCTGCGGAACCGGTTCGACCCTGGTCGGCTGGGCGCGCACGGTCGGGAACTGCTCGGTCGGCGGGTCCGCCACCGGCGGCATCAGCGCCGTCCGAGCCTCCGAAGCCGGCACCGGGACGGCCACGGGCGCGATGCCCAGGTCGCTGCGCACCTGCTCCAGCTCGGCGGAGAACGCCTCGGCGTCCGCAGGTCGCTGCTCCGGGTCGCGCCGGGTGGCGCGCAGCACCAGCGCGTCGAGCTCGGCCGGCACCTCAGGCGAGGTCTGCGCTGCGGACGGCACGTCGTCGTTCACGTGCTGGTAGGCCACCGACATGGCGGTGTCGCCGACGAACGGCGGCCGCCCGGTCAGCAGCTCGTAGAGCACGATCCCGGCGGCGTAGACATCGGTGCGCGCGTCGGCGGCACCGGTGGTGACCTGCTCGGGGGAGAGGTAGGCGACGGTGCCGAGGATGACGCTTCCGCTGGTCGTGCCCGCTTCAGCCGCCGCGCGCACCAGCCCGAAGTCGGCGACCTTCACCGAACCGTCGTTGCCGATGAGCACGTTCTCCGGCTTGACGTCGCGGTGGACCATGCCCGCGCGGTGCGCGGAGGCCAGCGCCGAGAGCACCGGCTGCATCACGCTGATGGCCATGGCCAGCGGCAGCTTCCCGCCGCGGTCCATGATCAGGTCACGCAGCGTGCACCCCTCGACGAGCTCCATGACCAGGAACACGTGGTCGCCGTCGGCTTCGCGGTCCACGCCCTGGTCGTAGACGGCGACGACGTCGTTGTGGTGCAGCTTCGCCGCGGAACGGGCTTCGCGTTCGAACCGGTCGACGAAGGAGCGGTCGCCCGAGTAGCGGGCGTCCATCACCTTGAGCGCCACCGGGCGCTCCAACCGGGTGTCCAGACCTCGGTAAACGGTGGACATGCCGCCGCGGGCGATCACCGAGTCCACGCGGTAGCGACGTTCGAGAAAGGCTCCGACGAGGCTGTTGCCCTGTCCTTGCCGTGTCTCAGGTGTCATCGCTCGCCATTCCCCGGGTTCCTTGCCACTACCGATTGTGGCAGGTACGCGCACGATACCGGCGTTCGGTGGGGCGGTGGCGTTGATCAACAAGATAACCCGCGCGGTGCGCGGCACGCGCGAGCGCGATGTGGCAAGGTGTGCGGCGTGGTTGCAATCCCCGCTGCCCCGGACGTGCTGGCTCCCGACGTGGAGGTTGTGCCGCTGACCGCTGTGGCTGAGAAGCTCGGTCGGTCCGTCACCCGGGTGCATCAGCTCATTCGTGATGGTCATCTGCTCGCCCTGCGCCGGAACAAGGAGCTGGGGGTGCCGAGTGCCTTCTTCATCGACGACGAGATCGTGAAGGGGCTGGGCGGCACGATCACCGTGCTCCGCGACAACGGCTACCACGAGGACGAGATCCTGCGCTGGCTGTTCGCCGAGGACGCCACGCTCCCGGGCTCTCCGATCGACGCGCTGCGCGGCGATCGTGGCCGCGAGGTCAAGAGGCGCGCGCAGGCCATGGGCTTCTGACCGGCCCCCTGGTGGTGCGCGTCGAGGCGCACCACCGGGAGGGACGTTCAGCCGGGCTGGTCGTTGTCCTTCAACGATCCCCAACCGTGCCACTTGTCGATCTCGATCCAGGCGCTGACCCGCGGGTTCTCCCGGTTCGGGTACTGCTGGCCGAGGTAGTGGTTGGCGAGGCGGTCGATGTCGACGAGGCCTTCGTCATCCTTGAACTCGGTCACCCTGCCGACCACGGTGACGTGGGTGTACCAGTCGCCGGAGTCCAGCACGCTCAGCGTCACCCGAGGGTCGCGCCGGATGTGCTTGAGACGAACGCGCTGGGCGTCCATGTTGATCAGGACCCGGCCGTCGTCCCACAGGTACCAGGTGGGCGTCGACACCGGCGTTCCGTCGGAACGCAGCGTCGTGATCACGGACGGGTTGGCGCGGCGCAGCAGCTCGACGGCGTCGGGCGGCAGCGGCGGCTTGGACATGAGATCTCCTCGATCGCTCGGGTGCCGTTGCGGCGGAGCCGTGAAGATCACCGACCCCGCGATGAGCATCATCGCCACGCCGGCAGCGCGCCGCCATCCGGGGGAGCGTGCCGACCGCGGCTCAACCCCGGTCGGTCCCGCCGAGGACCCGCTGCGCGGCGAGCTTTCCCGAGATCAGGACCGGGGGAACCCCGACGCCGGGCGTCGTCCCCGAGCCCGCCAGCACGACGTTGCTCAGCCCGCGCACCAGGTTCTTCGGCCGGAACGGTCCGGTCTGGGAGAAGGTGTGCGCGGCGGAGAACGGGGTGCCTGCGGCATGGCCCTCCGCCGCCCACTCCGCCGGGGTGACCAGTTCCGAGGTCTCGATCGCGGCGTCGAGGCCGGAGAACCCGCGCCGCTCCAGTACTCCCACCAGCTCGTCGCGGTACCGGGGACCGATGCGGGACCAGTCGATCGGTCCGGCCTCCAGGTTCGGGCACGGCGCGAGAACGTAGTGCAGGTCGCGGCCTTCCGGAGCCAACGTCGGGTCGCTCGCGGTCGGCCGGGTGACCAGCAACGACGGGTCCGTCATCGGCTTGCCGTCACGGATGATCTCGGTGAAGGTGTCCTGCCACGCCTCGCCGAACGAGATCGTGTGGTGCGCTGAGGACCAGTTCCTGGTCGTGCCCGCGTGCAGCACCACGGCGGAGGGCGACCAGCGCAGGCGACGTCGCGGCCGCCTGCCCAGCAGCCGGTGGACCACGGGCAGGTCGGGGGTGAGCACCACGGCGTCAGCGGGGATCCGCTCGTCGGCGGTGCGCACGGCGGTGATGCGGACACCGCTGCGTTCCAGGTCGGTCACCTCGGTCCCGTACCGGAACCGGACACCGGCACCTTCGGCGGCTGCGGCCATGGCGGTCGGCACCGCGTGCATGCCGCCGCGCGGGAACCAGACGCCGTTGACGGTGTCCATGTAGGAGATCACCGCGTAGAGCGCGAGCGCGCGCCGCGGATCCAACCCCGCGTAGAGGGCTTGGAAGGAGAAGACCCGCCGCAACCGCTCGTCGCGCAGGAACCGGCCGATCGCCGGGCCGAGCCTGCCGAAACCGCCGAGCGCCACCAGCCGGGCCAGCTCGGGGGAGACCAGGTCGAGCGGTGAGTCGAAGTTGGCGTCGATGAACCGGTGCCTCTCCGCCCGGTGGACGTCGGTCAGCCAACGCCGAAGTCGCCGGTACCCGTCGGCTTCCCGAGGGCCGGCCAGCCTCCGCACCTCGTGCTCCATCGCCTCGGCATCGGTGTGCACGCCCAGCGTCGAGCCGTCGGCGAACCGGGCCTCGTAAGCCGGGTGCAGCGGGATCAGGTCCAGCCGTTCGCGAACCGACGAGCCGACGGCGGCCAGCGCTTCGTCGAGCAGGTCGGGCATCGTCAGCACCGTCGGGCCGGTGTCGATCCGGTACCCGTCGAGGGTGCGCAGACCTGCCCGGCCGCCGGGGGCGTCGGCGCGTTCCACGACGGTGACCTGCCGTCCCGCGCCGGCCAGGTGCAGCGCGGCGGCGAGCCCCGCCAGTCCGGCGCCGACGATCACCACGTGGTCGGTTCGGCCGGTGACCGAGCGCACGGCGTCAGTGGTTGCGGTCGGTGACCGCGATGGCCAGCTCGGCCAGCCGCGACGCGGCGGGCTCGTCGAGCCCGGCGGTGTGCAGCGCGAGCATGGCCGAGCCGGTGAGCTCGGTGATCCGCTTCTCCACGGCTGCCACCGCCCCCAGTTCGGTGAGCACCTCGCGCGCTGCCGCCACCCGCTCCTCGGTGAGCTGCGGATCGCCCAGCACCTCGTGCAGCAGGTCGAGCTTGGCCTGGTCGCCCCGCTCCTGGGCGGTCGCGACGGCCTCGGCGATCAGCACCGTCCGCTTGCCTTCGCGCAGGTCGTCACCGGCGGGCTTGCCGGTGACCGCCGGGTCGCCGAACACGCCGAGCAGGTCGTCGCGGAGCTGGAACGCCACGCCGATGTCGGAACCGAACCGGCGCAGCGCGGCCAGTGCCTCCGGCGTCGCCCCGGCGATCTCCGCGCCGAGCTCGAGAGGCCGCTGCACGGTGTAGGAAGCGGCCTTGAGCTGGCAGATCTTCAGCGCCGCTTCCGGCGACTCGTCGACGTTGACCTGTCCGAGCACGTCCAGGTACTGGCCGGAGAGCACCTCGGTGCGCATCGCGCGCCACGGCCGCAGCGCACGCTGCATCGCCTCGGCCGGGATGCCGGCGCTGTGCAGCAGGTCGTCGGCCCAGGCGAGCGCCAGGTCACCGAGCAGCACGGCGGAGGCCATGCCGAACTGGGTGTCGTCGCCGGTGAATTCGGAGTCCCGGTGCTGCTGCTGGAAGCGGCGGTGGATGGTGGGCTTGCCGCGCCGGGTGTCGGACTCGTCGATGAGATCGTCGTGCACCAGAGCGCAGGTCTGGATCAGCTCGAGGGCACTGGCCGCCTGCAGCATCGCTTCGGCTTCCGGCCCGCTCGCCGCGCCCCCGCAGGCCCGCCAGCCCCACCAGGCGAAGGTCGGGCGGATGCGCTTGCCGCCACCGAGCACGAAGTCGTTGAGCTCGGCCACCGCCGCCCCGACCGCGGGGTCGAGGTCGGCCGCCTCGTCACGCCGGGACTGCAGGCAGCTCCTCAGCACCCGCTGGATGTGACCGGGCAGATCAGCTTCGAAATCGGCGTTGCCGCCGACGGCCCGCATGGTGGCCGAGTACATGGGAGGCACACCTCCATCCTGCGCGATGCCTCCGCGTCGCTTCCTGCGGGGCCACGGCATCGCTCCCCGTGCGCGGGGCGCTCCGGAGGGTGACCGGCGGTCTCGATCAGAGCTTGGCGCCGGGCCTCGTCCGCAGGTGGTTGCGCAGCGCGAGCCCGCCGATGAGGCCCGCCGTGACGACGGCGACGCCGCACACCAGCAGCGCCCAGCCGACCCAGTCCATCCCCGTGCCGGTCATGAACTGGAAGGTCGCCGAGGGCTGGGTGACCTCGCCCGGTTCCAGCAGCCAGGTGACCGTGCCCGCGCTCTCCTCGCCGTTGGTGGTCGTGATCTGCCCGGGAGCGCTCAGCTTGACCTCGATGCCGGAATCGGTGTCGGCCAGCGGGGTCAGGTCGGCCTCGCCCTCGAAGATCACCAGTGAGCCGGAGCGGTGCATCTTCAGCGAGAACCGCGAATCGGACGGGCTCATCGCGGTCGCGAGCTGTTCGACCTCCTCGTAGGAGAGGTCGTTGAACGAGAGGTTCGCCCCGACCCGGGTGCCCTCCTTGTACGGCGTGACGTGAACCCGGTCGGCGAGATCGGGAGGAGGCCGCAGGTCGAACGGCACCTTGCCGTCCGGGGTTTCGGTGGCCACCAGCACCTCGCCGGAGACCTTGTCCTCGCCGGAAATGGTCATCGCTGCCCTGACGTGCAAGCACCCGCTGAGCATCGTGCTGAGCAGGATGATCAGCAGGACCAGCAACGTTCGGCGCGGTCTGTTCCCCTCCACGCGGGGGATGTTGCCACCGACAGGAGAAGTTTGCCGATCGTGTGATCATCGCCGGTGTCCGCTTTTCGTCGTATCGCGTCGCTTCCACGTGCGCGCGCTAGCGTGGCGGCATGGGAGTTGACCACAACGGCGTACACGCGATCAGCGACCGGTTCGTCGACGAGCTGGCGGCGCTCGACCCGATCGCGAGCACCTACCTGGGTTTGCCCGGTGGGGAAGAGGAACTGACCGACTACTCGCCCGACGGCCACCGGGCGCGCGCCGAGCTGGCGGCCCGGAGCCTCGCCGCCGTGCGGGAGGCCGAGCCGGCCGACGAGTCCGAGCGGATCGCGAAGGCGGTGTTCACCGAGCGCGTCGGGCTCGACCTCGAACTGCACGAGATCGGCGCGGACATGTCCTCGCTGAACGTGATCGCCAGCCCGGCGCAGGAACTGCGCCAGGTCTTCGACCTGATGCCCGGTGACGGCGACGCCGACTGGCGGACCATCGGCCGCAGGCTCTCGGCGATGCCGGAAGCCGTGCTGGGGTTGCGCGCCGGGCTGACCGAAGCCGCTGCGGCGGGCAACGTCTCGGCGGCGCGGCAGGTCCGCAAGGTCGCGCAGCAGTGCGACACCTGGTCCGGGCGCGACGGCGGTGACTCGTTCTTCGCCGCGATGGTCGGCCGGGCGGAGGGCATCGAGGACTCGCTGCGCCGCGAGCTGGAGACCGCCGCGGAATCGGCGGCCGAGGCCTACGCCGGTCTGGCCGACTTCCTGCGAGGCGACCTGCTGCCCCAGGCTCCCGAGAAAGACGCGGTGGGCGAGGAGCGCTACCGGCTCTGGTCCCGCTACTTCACCGGCGCGAAGCTCGACCTGCGCGAGGCCTACGAGTGGGGCTGGCAGGAGTTCTCCGGCATCGAAGCGGAGATGAGGGAAGTCGCGAACCGGATCAAGCCGGGCGCGACGCTCGCGGAGGCCGCAGCGATCCTCGACGCCGACGAGCGCTACCAGGTGCGCGGCCAGCGCGAGTTCGAGCGGTGGATGCAGGGGCTCTCCGACCAGGCCCTCGCGGACCTGCGCGGAACGCACTTCGAGATCCCGGACGCCTTGATGCGGCTGGAGTGCAAGATCGCTCCTCCCGGCGGTGGCGTCGGCGCCTACTACACCGGGCCCACCGACGACTTCTCGCGACCGGGTCGGATGTGGTGGTCGGTGCCCGCCGACCGGCAGGACTTCCCGACCTGGCGCGAAGTGTCCACTGTGTACCACGAGGGCGTGCCGGGCCATCACCTGCAGGTCGCGACCTCGGTGCACGAGGCGGAGCGGCTCAACAAGTTCCAGCGGCTGGCCTGCTTCGTCTCCGGGCACGGCGAGGGCTGGGCGCTCTACGCGGAGCGGTTGATGCGCGAGCTCGGGTACCTCTCCGACGACGGAAACCTGCTCGGCATGCTCAACGACCAGCTCTTCCGCGCCGCCCGCGTGGTCGTCGACATCGGCATGCACCTGGAGCTGGAGATCCCGGGCGGGACCGGGTTCCACGAGGGCGAGGTGTGGACGCCCGACCTGGGGCTGGAGTTCATGCTCAGCCGCACGATCACCGACCCGGCGCAGGTGCGCGACGAGATCGACCGCTACCTGGGCTGGCCGGGTCAGGCCCCGTCCTACAAGCTCGGCGAACGCCTGTGGCGCGCGGCGCGCGACGAGGCCCGCCACCGCCACGGCGCGAGCTTCGACGTCAAGGCCTTCCACACCGAAGCCCTCAAGCTGGGCTCGATGGGCCTGGACACGCTCCGCGAACAACTCGCGGAGCTCTGACCTCCCGGACCCCGCCACGAGAGCCGCGGCCTTCGCGAAGGCCGCGGCTCTCGCCGTCTCAGGGGTTCAGGGGCAGCGGGCGGCCGAGGACGGCGAAGGGGCGGGGGTCGCCGGTAAAGCTGTAGTTGCGCAGCACGTCCTCGAAACCGACGCGCTGGTACAGCTTCCAGGCGCGGGTCGGACCCTCCGGGGTCGACAGCAGCACGCGGCCGCCGGGCGCGCCGGAGAGCAGCTTGCGCAGGATCTCCTCGCCGAGACCCGCGCCCTGGGCGCTCGGGTGCACGTGCAGCTCGGTGAGCTCGAAGTAGTCCTGGAGCCAGGCGTCCGCGTCGCCGCCCGTGTCCTCCAAGCCCCGGCGGACCTGCTCGTGCCACCACTGGCCGGGCGCGCCGAGGTAGCCGTAGCCGATGCCGGTGAGCTCGTCGTCCTCGTTGAACGCGCCGATGCAGCGCCAGCCCGCGCGCAGCATGTGCGCCGACCACATCGGTGCGCGCTGCTGGGCGGTCACGGGCGGGTAGCCCATCGCGGTCACGTAGATCCGGAGAGCTTCGGGGAGTCTCGCCCGCAACTGCTCAGCGGTCAGTTCGAACACCCGGTCGCAGCTGGGGGATGGCGCAGCGGTCACGGGCCGAACACTAACGCCTCTCGTGCTCGGGGTCTTTCCTGCGCCCGGGCCACGTCGATCCGGACGGGATCCGTCGATCCCGTCCATGATCATCTTCGCAGCTCGTGACTCGAACAGGTGAGCTACAGCGCATCGCTTGAGTCGATCTCCGCTCGGCGCTAATCTGAACTCGTTCGAACGCGAGTTCGACGAACTCGCGTTCGAACCACGGTCCGGCGGTGGGGTGGGGGAAGCACCCCGCCGCCGGACCCCACCGCTGAAGGGAGAGCCGATGTCTTATCCCACCGACCTGTCGATCCCGTCGCCGCGATACTCCGTCGAGAACGCGGGACCCACGCCTGAGGCGGACACACCCGCGGGTGCGCTCTCGCTCCTGCTGCACGCGCGCACCTGCCTGCACGAGGCGGAGACCGCGGAACGTCCAGGTGAGCGGTTCATCGCGGCGCACCTGGCGGCGTTGCGGGCTGCCGCGGCCGTCGTCGTGGCGCGGTCCGCGCACCGCGAGGACAAGCGCCCGGCGAGCGTGTGGCAGCTGCTGACCGCGGCCGCGCCGGAGCTGCGCAAGTGGGCGGCCTACTTCGCCGCGCGCTCCAACCGTCGCGCCGCGGCCGAGGCCGGGGTTCCGACCACGACCGACGCGCACGCCGACGAACTGCTGGACAACAGCCGGGAATTCCTCGGCATCGTGGGGCGGAGCCTGCTGGGGGCGACCCGTGAACGGTACTGACGTGGGCATCGAGTACGGACGCATGCTCGATCAGCTGGGGATCGAAGCCCAGCTGATGACGGCCGCGACGCACGACGTGCACGTCGACGCGCCGGTGTACAGCGCGTCCGGCCGCACCGTCGGCCAGACGCTCCGGCACCTCGGTGATCTGTGCGAGGACGTGCTGTCCTGGCTCGGATCGCCCGAGGCGCAACGACGGTGGGATCTGCCGGCCGAGGCGGACCTGCGAGAGCTGACCAACCGGTTCGCCGTGCGGATGGCGGACCTCCTCGCCGAGTTCGTCTCCCGCCCGCCGGACGATCCTGCTCCGACGTGGTGGCCGGAGCAGCACACCGTCGCCTTCTGGGCGCGGCGGATGCTGCACGCCGCCACGGTCCACCGCGCAGACGTGCAGACGGCGGCCGGTATCGAGCACACGCCGATCGATCCCGAGGTGGCCGCCGACGGCATCGACGAGGTGCTGCGGGTCTGGTTCGGCTATCGCCTGCACTCGCTGCAGATCACCGCGACCAGGCCCTGCTCGGTGGGCGTGCACGTGCCCGGACGCAATTGGCTGGTCACCGCCGACCCGTCCGGTGCCGCGGTGACCAGCTCCCAGGACGTCGCCACCACCACGCCGGACGCGGTGGTCGGCGGTGAGCCCGGCTCCGTCTACCTGTGGATGTGGGGGAGGCTGCCCAGCCGGGCGGTGGAGACCAGCGGCGATCCGGACGCCATCGCCCAGCTGTGGGGCTTGTTGCAGCTGGCGACCCGGTGACCGCGCGCTCGGCGTGGCCGGTGCGCAGGAATTCGGTTGCTCGAATCCCGCGGAGGGCACACTGTGGGCGGATGCTGATCCGCCGCGAAACCCCTGCCGATCACGCCGCCATCCGCCGGGTGCACGCGGCGGCGTTCGCCGATCCTGATGCTCCGCAACGGGTTCCGGTGGAGGTCGGACTGGTCGACGCGCTGCGCGAGGACGGGTCGTGGCTGCCCGCCTTGTCGCTCGTCGCAGAACGCGATGGTGAGGTCGTCGGGCACGTGGTGTGCAGCCGGGCGCACGTCGGTGCGGTCCCGGCGCTGGCGCTCGGGCCGATCGGCGTGCCACCGGAAACGCAACGCGCGGGCGTCGGTTCGGCGCTGATGCACGCGGTGCTCGGCGCCGCCGACGCGCTCGGCGAACCGCTGGTGGCGCTGCTCGGCCACCGCGAGTACTACCCGCGGTTCGGCTTCGACCCCGCCGGGAAGTTCGGCATCACCCCTCCGGTCCCGGAGTGGGCCGAGCACTTCCAGGTCCGCCCGCTGGCCGGGTACGACCCGGCAGTGCGTGGCGAATTCGCCTACGCGGCACCGTTCATGGACCTGTAGTGCCCGATCACGCCCGCAGCCGGAGCCCTTTCGGCGTTGCCCGGAATCCCGCTTCCGTGAGGACCTCCGCGAGCTTCGACCCCCACGCGCCTTCGCCGTCGGCGCGCTCGACCGCGAGCTGATCCAGCCAGCCCTCGCGCACCACTCGGGCCAGCCCGTCCGCTGCGGACCGCAGAGCGGCTTCGTCCTCGGTGAACGACAGCAGCGACTTGCCGCCGCGTTCGACGTAGAAGACCACCTCGCCGGCCACCAGCACCACCAGCGCCCCGGCCTTCCTGCCCGGCCGGTGCCGGGTGTCGCCCATCGGCGCCGGCCAGGCCAGCGCGCCACCGTAGGGCTGCGCGGGGTCGGCGGCGGCCATCACCAGGGCATTGGTGTCCACCTCGTCGTCGCCCGAGAGGGCGCGCAGCCTGTCGATCGCGCCCGGGATGGCGAACTGCGCGGCACCGAGCCCTTCGACGACGTACCCGCGGCGGCAGCGCCCGGACTCCTCCATCGCGCGGAGCACCTTGTACACCGCGGAGAACCCGCCGGTCACCCGCTCGACGTCCAGCGCGCCCCGGGTCAGCACGCCGTGCCGTTCCAGGAACGCCTCGGCTCGGGCGTGCGCGCGGCGTGTGGGCTCGGCGGCGGGTTGCGGCGCCAGTGACCAGCGCCCCGAGACGGTCGGCGGTCCGCTGCGCGGAGGCATCGACGGTCGCCCCGACCGCAGCCGCGCGTAGCGCCCGCGCGGCGCGCTGCGGCGCGGTTTGTGCGCGGCGCCCCGGCCGGAGACCAAGGCGCGCAGCGGTGCGAGCGTGTCGTTGGTGACCGTCCCGGCCCAGACCAGGTCCCACAGGGCGGTGGTGATCGCGTCGTCGGCGGGCGCCTCCTCGTCCTGTTCGAGCAGCAGCGCGCCCGCCCGGTCGGCCAGCTGCCGGAAGAACTGCGCGCCCCCTTCCAAGGACGACAGGACCGCCCGGTGCAGCGGTGAGTCCGGTGGTTCCTCGACGAGGTCGGGCAGCAGCAGGTCGGCGACATCGGTGGGCGCCAACGCGATCCACCCGTCACCGCCGGCGAGGGAGCCCGACCCGACCCAGCTCACCTCGCCGGTCGCGGTCAGCTCGTCGAGCAGCGCGGGGGAGTAGCCGGGCATCCGGGAGGGCAGCACGAGGGACTCCAACGCGCTGGCCGGGATCGGCGCCCCGGCCAGCTGCTCGACGACCGAGTACACGTCGTCGACGGTCGGAGCGGTGCGCACTCGGGCGCCGATGCCGTGCCACACCGGCAGGAACCTGCCCAGCGCAGCGGGTTCCACCGGTTCGACCTCGGCGCGCAGCCGGGCCAGCGAAGCCCGCCGCAGCCGGCGCAGGACCTCGGCGTCGCAGTAGTCCAGCGGACCTCCGCCACCGGCCTCCAGCGGGCGCAGCTCGCCGCGCACCAGCCGTCCGGACCCGGTCAGCCGGTCCAGCACGCCGTGCACCACGGCCACCCCCAACCCGAAGCGCTGCGCTGCGGCGTCAGCGGTGAACGGGCCGCGGCAGCGGGCGTAGCGGATCAGCAGCTCGCCGAGCGGGTCGGCGACCGGCTCGGTGAAGGCCTCCGGCACTCCGACCGGCAGCGCGACGCCGAGCGCGTCACGCATCTTCCCGGCGTCCTCGATCGGGATCCACCGCTGCTCGCCGGCGATCCGGACCTGCAGGACGCGGCGCTGCTCGGCGAGTTCGGTCAGCCATTCCGGTCGTGCGCCGCGTTTCTCGGCCTCCGTCGTGGACAGATCGCCGAGGAAGCGCAGCAGGTCGGCGGTGCCTTCGGCGTCGCGCACGTGGCGGTCGGGGTCGAGCCGCTGCAGCTGCTGCTCGATCTCGGTGAGGGCCTCGGTGTCCAGCAGTTCGCGCAGGGCCTCCGAACCGAGCAGTTCGGCGAGCAGCGTGGAGTCCAGGCTCAGCGCGGCGGAACGCCGTTCCGCCAGTGGAGCGTCGGTCTCGTAGAGGAACATCCCGACGTAGCCGAACAGCAGGTTGCGCGCGAACGGCGACGGGCTCGGGGTCTCGACCTCGACCACCCGCACCTTGCGGGCCGCGACCTGCTGCATCAGCTCGGACAGGCCCGGGACGTCGTAGACGTCCTGCAGGCATTCCCGCATGGCTTCCAGCACGATCGGGAACTGCTCGTACTGCGCCGCGACGGCGAGCAGCTGAGCGGATCGCTGCCGCTGCTGCCACAGCGGCGTGCGGCGGCGCGGGTCTCGGCGCGGCAGCAGGAGCGCCCGCGCCGCGCACTCCCGGAACCGCGCGGCGAACAGCGCCGAACCGCCGACCTCGTCGGTGACCAGCTGCTGCACCTCGGCGGGCGGGAGCAGCACGTCCTCGGCGGTCGGCAGCACCTCGGCCCCGGACTCGTCGAGCGCGTCGGCGAGCCGCAGCACGATGCCGTCGTCGGAGGAGGCGATCTGCGGTTCGATGCCGCGTCGCTCCCGGATCCGCGCGCCGACCGCCAGCGCCCACGGACCGTTGACCTGCGCCCCGAAGGGGGAGTGCACCACCATCCGCCAGTCGCCGAGCTCGTCGCGGAAGCGCTCGACCACGATCGTCCGGTCGTCGGGCACGTGCCGCGTGGCTCGGCGTTGTTCGTCCAAGTAGGACAGCAGGTTCGCGCTCGCCCACTCGTCCAGCCCGGCGGCCGCGACGCGTTCCTGCGCAGCGGAGGTATCAGCGCTGCTGAGCTCGCGGACGAAGGCGCCGAGCGCCCTGCCGAGCTCCAGCGGGCGGCCGGGTTGGTCGCCCTTCCAGAACGGCATCCGGCCCGGCTGGCCCGGCGCAGGGGTGACGATGACCCGGTCGTGGGTGATGTCCTCCACCCGCCACGCGCTGGTTCCGAGCAGGAACGTGTCTCCGACGCGGGATTCGTAGACCATCTCCTCGTCGAGCTCGCCCACCCGCACGCCGCCGCGGCCCGCCTCCTCGTCTCCGGGCGTGGTCACGGTGAACAGGCCGCGGTCGGGGATGGTGCCGCCGGAGGTGACCGCGAGGCGTTGCGCGCCCGGGCGGGCGCGCAGCTCGTCGTTGACCCGGTCCCACACGATCCGCGCGCGCAGCTCGCCGAACTCCTCGCTGGGATAGCGCCCGGCGAGCATGTCCAGCACCGCGTGCAGCGCCGAGTCCGGCAGACCGGCGTAGGGGGCGGAGCGGCGCACCAGCGCAGCGAGCCCGGCCACCGGCCAGTCGTCCATCGCCGCCATCGACACGACGTGCTGGGCCAGCACGTCCAGCGGGTTGCGCGGATAGGCGATCGATTCGATCAGCCCGTCGGCCATGCGTTCCGACACCACCGCGCAGCCGACGAGGTCGCCCCGGAACTTCGGGAAGACGACGCCGCGGGAGACCGCCCCGACCTGGTGCCCGCCGCGCCCGATCCGCTGCAACCCGGAGGCCACCGTGGGCGGTGTCTCGATCTGCACCACCAGGTCGACCGCGCCCATGTCGATGCCCAGCTCCAGCGAGGAGGTGGCCACCACGCACGGCAGGCTCCCGGACTTGAGCTCCTCCTCGACCACGGCCCGCTGCTCCTTGGACATCGAGCCGTGGTGCGCTTTGGCCACCGCGGGCGGCGCTCCCGAACCGATCCCGGATCCGCCCACGGCTTCAGCGGGGAAGCGGCTCATCGGTTCCGGTTGCTCGGCGGCCAGCTCGTTGATGCCCGAGGTGAGCCGCTCCGCCAGCCGCCGCGAGTTGCTGAACACGATCGTCGAGCGGTGCTGCCGGATCAGTTCCAGAACGCGTTCCTGGACCGAGGGCCAGATCGAGGTGTGCTGCTGCGCCGCCTGGTCGCCGGGGTCGTCGGTGGAAGCGCCGAGCTCGGTCATGTCCGGCACCGGCACCTCCACCCGGACCTCGACCTCCTTCGGGTGGGCGGGTTGCACCGTGCGCACGGGTCTGCCGCCGGCCAGGTAGGTCCGCACCTCCTCGACCGGTCGCACCGTCGCCGACAGCCCGACCCGCTGCGCCGGGCGCGCCAGGAGCTCGTCGAGGCGTTCCAGCGACAGAGCGAGGTGCGCGCCGCGCTTGGTGCCCGCGACTGCGTGCACCTCGTCGACGATCACCGTCTCCACCCCGGCGAGGGATTCGCGCGCTGCCGAGGTGAGCAGCAGGAACAGTGACTCCGGCGTGGTGACGAGGACGTCCGGGGGCTTGCGGGCGAACGATCGTCGCTGGTCGGCGGGGGTGTCTCCGGTCCGGATGCCGACCTGGACGTCCGGTGGTTCGCCGCCCAGCCGCTGGGTCGCCTGCCGGATCCCGGCCAGCGGGGCGCGCAGGTTGCGCTCCACGTCGACGGCCAGGGCCTTCATCGGTGACACGTAGAGCACCCGGCAGCGCTTCTTCGGATCCGGTGGCACGGGCTCGGCTGCCAAGCGGTCCAACGCGGACAGGAAGGCCGCGAGCGTCTTGCCGGAGCCGGTCGGCGCCACCACCAGGGCGTGCTCACCCGCGGCGATGGCCTCCCACGCGCCCCGCTGCGCCTCGGTGGGCGCGGCGAAGGCGCCGCGGAACCAGTCGCGGGTCGCCTCGGTGAAGCCGTCCAGCACGTCGCTCATGCCTCCATGCTGGACCACGCCACCGACGAACGGCGCTGGTGACGGTGCCTGTCAGCCGACACCGCGGGGCGGCGCGATTCCTCGACGACGGTCAGCGGCGGTTCTGCCAGAGGAAGCGGATGGCCAGCACGATCACGACCAAGAGGGTCGCGGCGATCACCACTTGGCCGAGCGGTGTGGACATGCCGGTCGGATCGGCCTGCAGGAGCAGCACACCACCAGCGTACTGGTCACACGTAGGGTGGGCGACGATGCGCCACACCGCTTTCCGCCGACGCATGGCCGAGGAGTTCGGTCGCGTGCGGTCCGAGATGCTCGCCCAGGACCACGTGTTCTCGTCGCTGGGCGGACGGACCGTCGACCAGGCGCTCGAAGCCGGCTGCACGACCAAGGAGGTCTGGACGGCGGTCTGCGAGGCCTTCGACGTCCCGTCCGAACGGCGCTAGGCGCCGAGCGGGTCGTCAGCCTCAGCCGCGGTCCTGCTGGAAATCGGCCCAGAGGTTCTGGGCGCTGACCTGCTGCTGCTCGGTGCGCCCCGCTTCGCGGTAGTGCTCGTAGGCCCGGCGGCGCTCCTGCTGCACGTTCTGCAACCGCTCGGCGGTGACCCGCCGCTGCTGCTCCGCGGTCGGGTGTCCCTCCGCGACCGCCATCTCGTCCTCGCACATCGGCTCGATCTCGGCGATCCGCTTCTCGTCGGCGATCACGTCGCTGCGGTCCTCGTGCACCGGTGGCTGGTGGTGGCGGTAGCGGACGTAGGGGTTGTCCTCCGGAAGACCGCCGCTGACCCGGCCGTAGAGGCCGAAGAACGTCAGCACCAGGCCTGCGATGAGGCTGAACACCACGTTCCGCAGCTCGAAGGCGAAGACGTTCCACGCGGTGTTGAGCACCGCCAGGTTGGCCAGGCCGGACAGGACGAACAGCCCTCCGACGACAGCGGTCGTGGTGGAGGAGAGCGGGCCGCCCCAGGCGGCGGCGCCGACCAGGATCGCGCCGACCGCGATCGACACCACGGCGAGCAGGCCGTTGCTGGACAGGCCCAGCACGTCGACGCCGTCGGTGGTGAACAGCGGGACCCGGTTGGCGAGCCCGAGCGCGCCGAAGACCATCAGGCACGCTCCTAAGACGGCCGCTGCGATCCGGTGGAACCGGGCCAGCGGGTGTTCGGGTGGGAGGTAGCGATCCATCCGCATTCGTGCACCTCCTGGACAACGAGAGGTGCTTCCAGTGTCCACCTGCGGCGAAGGGTTCGCACTGTCACACGTCCAGGTGATGTGACCGGCGTGTCGGGCTGACGCTCGAACATCCGTTCGCTTAGTATGGGCGCAACGGGAAGGGGATCGCCCGCAAACCCCGCGAGCCGGATTGTCGGTCCCAGCCCGTAGCGTCTGAAACGACGTGAACGACTCGTCCCAGAGAGTCGCCCGAAGACCCGACTCGAAGACTTCACCGAGGTGGACCCCGATGGCAGCAGCGACACCGGACAAGGGCAAGGCGCTGGAACTGGCGCTCAGCCAGATCGACAAGCAGTTCGGCAAGGGATCGGTCATGCGGCTCGGCGAGGAGTCGCGGCCGCCGGTCGAGGTCATCCCGACCGGATCCATCTCGCTGGACGTCGCACTGGGCATCGGCGGTCTGCCGCGCGGTCGAATCGTGGAGATCTACGGCCCGGAGAGCAGCGGTAAGACCTCGGTCGCCCTGCACGCCGTGGCCGGTGCCCAGCAACTCGGCGGAACGGCGGCCTTCGTCGACGCCGAGCACGCGCTGGACCCGGAGTACGCCAAGGCGATCGGCGTGGACACCGACTCGCTGCTGGTCTCCCAGCCGGACACCGGTGAGCAGGCGCTGGAGATCGCGGACATGCTGATCCGCTCCGGCGCTCTGGACGTCATCGTCATCGACTCGGTGGCCGCGCTGGTGCCGCGCGCCGAGATCGAGGGCGAGATGGGCGACAGCCACGTCGGTCTGCAGGCCCGCCTGATGAGCCAGGCGCTGCGGAAGCTGACCTCCGCGCTCTACAACGCCAAGACCACCGCGATCTTCATCAACCAGCTCCGCGAGAAGGTCGGCGTCATGTTCGGCTCTCCGGAGACCACCACCGGTGGTAAGGCGCTGAAGTTCTACTCCTCGGTGCGGCTGGACGTGCGCCGGATCGAGACGCTCAAGGACGGCTCCGACGCGGTCGGCAACCGGACCCGCGTGAAGGTCGTCAAGAACAAGGTCGCGCCGCCGTTCAAGCAGGCCGAGTTCGACATCATCTACGGCGTCGGCATCAGCCGCGAGGGCTCGCTGATCGACATGGGTGTCGAGCAGGGCATCATCCGCAAGTCCGGTGCCTGGTACACCTACGAGGGCGACCAGCTGGGCCAGGGCAAGGAGAACGCCCGCAAGTTCATGCGGGAGAACCCCGACGTGGCCAACGAGATCGAGAAGCGGATCAAGGAGAAGCTGGGCATCGGTGCCACCCTCGACACCGAGGGCGAGAAGGCCGCCGAGCCGGCGCCGGTCGAGTTCTGATCCGAGCTTGGGCAGGATGAACGACGAAGGTGCCACGCGCCGGGGGAGAGGTCGTCGAGCCCCCGGCAGCGAGTCCGGGGAGGGCGAGGCGGCGGAGAAAAAGCCGCCTCGCAAGCCCGAAGACCCGGCTGCGCAGGCCCGTGACGTGGTGTACCGGCTGCTGGCGAGTCGCGCCCGCAGCCGGCTCGAACTGCGACAGGCATTGCTGCGCAAGGAGATCGACGAGGACGTCGCCGACGGCGTGCTGCAGAAGTTCGTCGATGCGGGTCTCGTCGACGACGCCTCGTTCGCCGAGGAATGGGTCAACCAGCGCCAGCGCTCGCAGGGCCTCGGCCGCAAGGCGCTGGGCTTCGAGCTTCGCCGCAAGGGCATCGATGAGCACCTGGTCGAGTCCGCTCTGTCCAACGTGGACAGCGATGCCGAGGCCGAGCGCGCTCGTGAACTGGTGCAGCGCAAGTTGCGCAGCATGAACTCCCTCGACCGCAACGCGAAGATGCGCCGCCTGGTCGGCATGCTCGCCCGCAAGGGCTACTCCGAGGGCCTCGCCTTCCGCATCGTCAAGGAGGAGATCGACCACGCCGGGGACGGCTCGTCGGGCTCGGACTTCGATTTCTCTTGAGACCTCAACGGTTTCTGGGCCGTTGGGGTGAACCCGGGTGAACTCCGCGAGCTGAACCGGTCGGCGTCCCTAAGCTCCTGCGCGTCGCATGGACCGGCACGACCGACGCCGGTCGCGCTCCACGGACCTGGGGGACGCTGTGAGCCAATCCGCGCGCACGCAGACGCAGAATCCGTACCTGCCGCAGCCGAAACCGAGATTCGGCAAGCTGGCGTGGGCGGCGTTGATCCTCGGGATCATCGGGCTCTGCGGTTCGATCGTGCCGATCTTGAACAACGCGACCGCGGTCGCCGCGCTCGTCGGACTCGTGCTGGGGATCATCGCGCTGTTCGGCAGCAGGAAGGCGCTGGCCGGAACCGGTTCCGTGCTGTGCGTTCTGGCGGTCGTGGCCACGGTGGTGCTCCAGGGCGCGATGGTCGCCGAGCTGAACCGGGTTCTCGCCGGCGAGAACCCGGCGCGACCAGCGGAGGACGCCGCACCCGCGCCCGTCCTCCGCCTGGGGTTCGGTGATCGGCACACCTGGCCGGACGGCCGCGCGATCTCGGTCCTCCCGCCCGCTCCCTACGTGGAGGTCAGCGAGTTCTCGCGTCCTCCCGCGGGCAAGCGGCACGTGCAGTTCCAGGTCGCCGTCCGCAACGGCGGCCAGGACTCCTACAACGCCGTCACCACGACGATCACCGTCACGCACCACGGCCACGTGGCGCAGCAGCACTTCGGCGCGGGCGATCCGATCCCGGTCGAGCAGCTGCCCCCGGGCGGAGAAGTGCGCTACACCATGGTTTTCGAGATCGACGCCGAACCGGGCGAGCTCCAGGTCAGCGTTCAGCCGACCTTCAGCGCCGAGGAGACCGCCTACTTCGTCGGCCAGGTCTGATTTTTCTCGGACGTGGGTACCAGAATGTCGGTGGTTCGTCGTAGGGTCCGTGGTCATGACGACGTCGAGCCTGCGGCACATCGTGTGGGACTGGAACGGAACGCTTCTCGATGACAACCACGCGGTGGTCTCGGCGGTGAACACCGTGTGCACCCACTTCGACCGCGATCCCATCGACATCGACGAGTGGCGCGCGATCTTCAGCCGCCCGCTGCGCGCCTGCTACGAACGCCTCCTGCGGCGCGAGATCACCGAGGACGACTGGTCCCGGGTCGACGAGCTGTACCACGTCGCCTACCGGGAGCTGCTGGATTCCTGCGGCATGACCGACGGTGTGCCGCACGTGCTGCAGGACTGGGCGGCGACGGGCGGAACCCAGTCGCTGCTGTCGATGTGGTTCCACGACGAGCTCGTCGACCTGGTCACGGCTCGCGGCCTGCACGCTCTCTTCGACCGGATGGACGGGCTGCGCAGCTCGGTGGGCGGAGGCTCCAAGGACGTGCACCTGCGAGCGCACCTCGAAGCGCAGGAGCTCGATCCGGCCGAGGTGGTGCTCATCGGTGACGTCCTCGACGACGCCCACGCCGCCGAACAGGCAGGCGCGCACTGCGTTCTGGTCACCACCGGAGTGATGGACCGCCCGAAGCTGGAGAAGTCCGGCTACCCGGTGGCGGACTCGCTCCCGGAGGCGCTCAAGCTCCTCGCGGCCTGAGGCCCGGGGCGCCCGCGTGCGAGCGGGCGCCCCGCGACCTCAGCGCAGCGCGGCGGCCTCGGCGGCCAGCTGCTCGATCTTCGTCCACTCGCCCGCGGTCAGCAGGTTCTTCGGCGCGAGCCAGGAGCCGCCGACGCAACCGACGTTGGGCAGCGCCAGGTAGTCCGGCGCGTTCGCCGGGCTGATCCCGCCCGTCGGGCAGAACCGCAGGTGCGGCAGCGGTCCGGCGATCCCCTTGAGGAACGGCACTCCACCGCTGGCCTCGGCGGGGAAGAACTTCATCGCGCTCGCACCGCGCTCGGCCAGCCGCATCGCCTCGGACGCGGTTCCCGCGCCCGCCAGGTACGGAACGCCAGAGGAGTCCAGGTCGTCCAGCAGCCGGTCCGTCGTGCCGGGCGTGACCAGGTAGCGGGCACCGGCGTCGGCCGCCTGCTTCGCCTGGCCGACCTCGGTGATCGTGCCCGCTCCCGCGACCATGTCGGGAACCTCGGCAGCGATCCGCTCGATCGCGGGGAGACCGGCCGGGGTGCGCAGGGTGACCTCGATGGTCCGGAGCCCGCCGCGCAGCAGCGCTTCGGCCAGCGGGACGGCGTGCTCGACGTCGTCCAGGGCTACCACGGGAACCACGGGCGCCAGGTCGAAAACGTCGGCTGCGGTGTTCATCTGCTCTTCCCCTCGCTTCGGTGCGGTCGTCCCGCCGCTGGTCATGCTCGCACCTGGCTGGTGCGGGGCTGCGGTTGCCCGAACACGCTCGCGCCCTGGTCGGCGCGGCCGACGGCCTGGCGGAACGCGGCGAACAGTTCGCGCCCGGTGCCGAACGGCGCCGGGTCGGCCCCGTCGGCGGGCACGCGCGAGGCGAGCTCATCGTCGGGCACGAGCGCTTCCAGGGTTTCCCGATCGGCGTCGAGGCGCACGACGTCACCGTCCTGGATCCGCGAGAGCGGCCCGCCCGCAGTGGCTTCCGGGGTGAGCTGGATCGCGGCCGGGATCTTGCCGGAGGCACCGGACATCCGGCCGTCGGTGACCAGCGCGACCTGGTGGCCGCGATCCATCAGCACGCCCAGCGCCGGGGTGAGCCCGTGCAGCTCGGGCATGCCGTTGGCCTGCGGACCTTGGTTGCGGATCACGACCACGACGTCGTGATCGATCTCGCCGGCGGCGAAAGCGGCCGTGAAGGCGTGCTGGTCGTCGAAGACCCGCGCCGACGCGGTGACGGTGCGGTGCTCGGCTGCCACCGCCGACACCTTGATCACCGCTCGCCCGAGGTTGCCCTCCAGCACTCGCAGTCCGCCGTCCGGCGCGAACGGGTCGTCGACCCCGCGCAGCACGTCGTCGTCCAGGCTCTTCGCCGGAGCGTCCCGCCACACCAGCTCGCCGTCGTCGAGGAACGGCTGCTGCCGGTAGCGGTCCAGGCCGGGTCCGGCGACGGTCTGGACGTCGGCGTGCAGCAGCCCCGCGTCCAGCAGCTCGCCGACCAGCGTCTGCACGCCACCGGCGGCGGCGAAGTGGTTGATGTCGGCCGAGCCGTTCGGGTAGACCTTCGCCAGCGACGGCACGACCGCGGACAGCTCCGAGAAGTCGTCCCAGGTCAGCTCGATGCCCGCGGCGGCCGCGATGGCGGGCAGGTGCAGCGTGTGGTTGGTCGATCCGCCGGTGGCCAGCAGCGCGACCACGCCGTTGACGATCGCCTTCTCGTCGAGCAGCTCGCCGATCGGCGCGCGCTCGTCGCCCTGCCCGAGCCGCACCACCTGCCTGCCGGCCTCCTCGGTGAGCGCCTGGCGCAGCGGGGTTCCCGGCGGGACGAAGCTGGATCCGGGCAGGTGCAGGCCCATGACCTCGACGACCAGCTGGTTGGAGTTGGCGGTGCCGTAGAACGTGCAGGTGCCGGGGGAGTGGTAGGAGGCGGACTCGGCCTCCAGCAGGTCCTCCCGAGTCGCCTTGCCCTCGGCGAACAGCTGCCGGATCCGGCTCTTCTCGCGGTTGGGGAGACCGGAGGGCATGGGGCCCGCCGGCACCAGCAGGGTCGGCAGGTGTCCGAACGACAGCGCGCCGATCAGCAGACCGGGCACGATCTTGTCGCACACGCCGAGAAGCAGCGCCCCGTCGAACATCTCGTGGGACAGCGCCACGCCGGTGGCCATCGCGATCACCTCGCGGGAGAACAGCGACAGCTCCATGCCGGTGCGTCCCTGCGTGATCCCGTCGCACATCGCGGGCACGCCGCCGGCGAATTGCGCGACACCGCCCGCGTCGCGCACCGAATCCTTCAGCCACGCGGGGAACTCGGCGTAGGGCTGGTGCGCGGAGAGCATGTCGTTGTAGGCCGACACGATCGCCACCCCGGGCTTGCGGACACCGCGCACCGCGAGCCGGTCGGAGCCGCTGCAGGCCGCGAAGCCGTGCGCGAGGTTGCTGCAGGGCAGCTCGGCCCGGACCGGGCCTTCCGCAGCCGCGGCGTTGATGCGTTCGAGGTAGGCCGAGCGGGTCTGCGCGCTGCGCTCCGCGATGCGGCGGGTGACCTGGTCGACGACGGCGTGCACTGGCGCCATGATCGCCTCCGATTGTTCAGCTGGACAAACGGGCGACAACGCTGGCGCCACATGGCGCGGGTCACACTAGCGGGTGTGGCCTGGATTTCACAATCGATCCAGTTGAGCGGAAGCCGTTCCCGCCGAGATCCGGACGTGCGCGATCATGGATCCCTCGCCCCGATGCTGAAGGAGTGGTTGTGAGGATTCGCCTGCTCGCAGTCGCGGCACTGGCCGTCGTCCTGACCGGATGCGGGCAAGTCGAACCCGCCGCGCCGCCACCACCTCCGCCCGCTCCCGAGGTCCCGGTCGCGCCGCCGAACTCCTCGGCGGGAAGCGACGTGGAACTGGGCAGCTCACCGACGCTGACCGCGATCAAGCAGCGGAAGCGGTTGCTGGTCGGTGTGCGCGCCGACCAGCCGAAATTCATCACGCGGGATCCTGCGGGCGGATATCGGGGCTTCGACGTCGACGTCGCCCGCGACATCGCTCGTCGCATCGGTCTCGACCCCAGCACCCAGGTGCAGTTCCGCCGACTGCCCCCGACGCTGCTGCGCGACGCGGTCGGCGCGGGCAACGTCGACGTCCTGCTCGGCGGTCCCTCCGACGTCCCGCAGCTCACCGCGATCCCGTACGCGGTCACCGACACCGAGCGGAACCTCGTCATCAAGGCCGACGACCCCGAGCTAGCCGAAGAGCTCCGGGGAATGCTCCAGGAAGCCGTCGCCGATGGCACCTGGCAACGCATCGCCGACCAGAACCTGACTCCCCAAGGAATCTCGGCCCACCCGTGACGCAAAACGGGGTGCCTCCGCGTGGAAGCACCCCGTTTTGCGGATCTGGTCAGAGCCGGGCGGTGTCCCGGGCTTCGCCGGTGTCCTGGAGGGCGACCGTGCCGAGCTTGCCCTTGCGGCCCTGGCTGAGGCGACGTTCGGTGAAGGTCGCCAGCCTGCTCAGCAGGTAGTTGATGAGGATGAAGATCGCGCCGACCACGATGTAGGTCTGGATCGGGTTGTTGAGGTTCTGGATGATCACCTGGGCTTCGCGGACCACGTCGACGTAGGCGACGATGAAGCCCAGCGAGGTGTCCTTGACGATCACCACGAGCTGGCTGATCAGAGCGGGCAGCATCGCCCGGAACGCCTGCGGCAGCAGCACCTGGCTCAGCACCTGGCCTCGGCGCAGGCCGATGGCGTAGGCGGCTTCGCTCTGGCCCTGGGGCAACGCGAGGATCCCGGCGCGCACGATCTCGGCGATGATCACCGAGTTGTACGCGGTCAGGCCGATCACCAGGAACCACATCGGCGAGAGGTCCAGGCCGAGCGAGGGCAGCACCCGGAAGGCGAAGAACACCATGATCACGACCGGGACGCCGCGCAGCAGCTCGACCACGCCGACCACGAGCCACCGGTACCACGGCGCGCTCACGACCCGGGTGATCGCCAGCAGGGTGCCGATGACCATCGAGAACACCATCGCCAGCGCGGCTGCGGTGAGCGTCCCCAGCAGACCGGTGCCCATCAGGCCCCACAGCGCGGTGAACGTGCCGTTGGTCGGATCCAGCAGCGGGCCCCACTTCTCGGCGGTCAGCTGCCCCTGCGTGCCCAAGGTGTAGACGATCCAGCCGACGAGCGCGAGCAGCAGCAAGCCGACGGTGGCACTGGCGACCAGCGAACGCCGCTTCGCCTGCGGGCCCGGGGTTTCGTAGAGAACCGCGTTGGTCATCGCGCGATCGCCACCTTCCGCTCCAGGTAACTCAGCAGCAGACCGGCCGGGATGGTGATCACCAGGTAGCCGAGCACCACGCCGATCAGGACCGGGAGCGCGGACAGCCCGCGCGCCGAGGTCAGCGTGTCGCCGACGGAGAACAGGTCCCCGCCGACGCCGAACGCACCCACCAGCGCCGAGTTCTTGATCATCGCGATGATCACGTTGCCCAGCGGCGGGACCACCGTGCGCACCGCCTGCGGGAGCACGACCAGCGACAGCGACTGGCCGAAGGTCAGTCCCACCGCACGAGCGGCCTCGGCCTGACCTGCCGGAACGGCGTTGACGCCGCTTCGGATCGCTTCGCACACGAAGGCCGAGGTGTAGAGCGCGAGACCGATGGTGCCGAACCAGAAGTAGGAGCCGTTGACGCCGAGTTCCGGCAGGCCGAAGGCCATGAAGAACAGCACCACGGTCAGCGGGCAGTTGCGCAGCACGTTGACCCAGCTGGTCCCGGCGCCGCGCAGCGGAGGCAGCGGGGACACCCGGAATCCCGCCGCGACGGTCCCGAGGACCAGCGCGATCAGGCCCGCCAGCAGGCAGATCTCCAGCGTGCGGACTAGGCCGCTCAGGTAGAGCGGCAGGTTGTCGATGAGGACTTGCACAGGTTCCACTCCGGCCAAGAGATGAGGGTGCCGACCGGAGCGGACGGCACCCTCATTCCGCGATCAGGTCAGCTGCAGGGGTCGGCTTGCGGAAGGTTCGGCGTCTGCTTGGACACCTTGCCCGCGGTCGCCTGCCAGGCCTTCGCGTAGGTGCCGTCCTGGCTCGCCTGCGTGAGCGTCTTGTCGATGAACTCGCAGAACTTCGTGTCGCCCTTCTTGATGCCCATGCCGTAGGGCTCCTCGGTGAAGGGCTTCTCCACGAGCTTGAACTGGCCGCCGCTCTGCTCGACCAGACCCATCAGGATCACGTTGTCCGTGGTCACCGCTTGGACCTGGCCGGTGCGCAGCGCGTCGGCGCACTTGGAGTAGACGTCGAAGAGCACCAGGTTCTGCTCGTCGACGTACTCCTTGATCTTCTCGGCCGGGGTCGAGCCCGTCACCGAGCAGACCTTCGCGCCGGTCGGACGCAGCGCCTCCGGACCGGTGATCTGGGAGTTGTCGCTCTTGACCATGATGTCCTGGCCGGCCGTGTAGTACGGCCCGGCGAAGCTGATCCGCTGCTTGCGCGAGTCGTTGATCGTGTAGGTCGCCACGACCATGTCGACGCGATCCTGCTCGATGATCTCCTCGCGCGTCTTGCTGGGAGCCTCGACCCACTGGATCTTGTCCGCGGGGATGCCCAGCTTCGCCGCGACCAGCTTGGCCATCTCGACGTCGAAGCCCTGCGGCTTGCCGTCGAGACCGTTGAGGCCGAACAGCGGCTGATCGATCTTGGTGCCGATCCGGATCGTGCCTGCCTGCTTGAGGTTGGCCATCGTCGTGCCGGGTTCGAACTGCGCGTTCTGGTCGACCGGGATCTCCGGGGCGCCACCGGCCAGCTGGTTCTCGCCGCCCCCGCCGCAGGCGGACAACGCCAGTGCCAGCGATGCCGTCAGCACCGTGACCAGGCGGAATCTATTGCCTCGCATCTGCTTGTGCCTCTCTGTGCAATGGTGGTGACACTCAGTGGGTGAGGATCTTGCCGAGGAAGTCCTTGGCCCGTTCGCTCTTCGGCTCTGCGAAGAACTTCTCGGGCTGGCCGTCCTCGACGACCTCGCCATCGGCCATGAACAGCACGCGGTGCGCGGCGCGGCGGGCGAAACCCATCTCGTGCGTGACGACGACCATCGTCATGCCCTCATCGGCGAGGCCGGTCATCACGTCGAGCACCTCGTTGACCATCTCCGGGTCCAGCGCGGAGGTCGGCTCGTCGAAGAGCATGACCTTCGGCTTCATCGCCAGCGCGCGGGCGATCGCCGCCCGCTGCTGCTGACCACCGGAGAGCTGCGCCGGGTACTTCGCGGCCTGGTCGGCGATGCCGACGCGCTCCAGCAGCTTCATCGCGTCGCGCTGCGCCTCGTCCCGGTTCTGCCCGCGGACCTTGATCGGCCCGAGCGTGACGTTCTCCAGGATCGTCTTGTGCGCGAAGAGGTTGAACTGCTGGAAGACCATGCCGACGTCGGCGCGCAGCTCCGCCAGGGCGCGTCCCTCGGCCGGGAGCGGAACACCGTCGATCTCGATGGTTCCGCCGTTGATCGGTTCGAGCCGGTTGATGGCCCGGCACAGCGTGGACTTGCCGGAACCGGAGGGGCCCAGGACCACGACGACCTGTCCCTTGGGCACTTCGAGGTCGATCGACCGCAGCACGTGCAGTGACCCGAAGAACTTGTCGACCGCGGACATCCGGATCATCGGAACGTCCGTGGGGGCTGCGGTCATTCAGTGCTCCCGAATGAGTCGGTTTTGCGGATTTCGTTGGCGGAAACTTAAGCCTGCTGTGGCTCCGGAGTCCAGTGCTTGGGATGGATCGGTTGTTTCAAATCCGTTACGCAACGGAGCGGGCTTCGTCCGCTTGGCCACTCATCGCGTCGGCAGTCCTGGAACGCCGGTTGCGTTCCGTAATCGGCGAGGTCGGGTATCTGCTGCTCGCTCGTCGTTCCGGGCGGGTGAATCGGGGATCTGACCAGGCGCTACCGTGGAACGGTGAGCACGAAGACGTACGAGATCCGCACTTTCGGCTGCCAGATGAACGTGCACGATTCCGAGCGGCTCGCGGGCATGCTGGAGGACGCCGGGTACGCGCGGGCCGAGACCGGCGGTGAGATGCCGCCCGACGTGGTCGTGTTCAACACCTGCGCCGTGCGCGAGAACGCCGACAACCGGCTGTACGGAACGCTCGGTCACATGCGCCCGCAGAAGGACATCAACCCGGGCATGCAGATCGCCGTCGGCGGCTGCCTCGCGCAGAAGGACCGCGACACGATCGTCAAGAAGGCGCCCTGGGTCGACGTCGTCTTCGGCACTCACAACCTCGGCTCGCTGCCGACGCTGCTGGAACGCGCGCGGCACAACCAGGAGGCCGAGGTCGAGATCCTGGAGTCGCTGGACGTCTTCCCGTCCACGCTCCCGGCCCGCCGCGATTCCGCCTACTCCGGCTGGGTCTCGGTGTCGGTGGGCTGCAACAACACCTGCACCTTCTGCATCGTGCCCGCGCTGCGCGGCAAGGAGAAGGACCGCAGGCCCGGCGAGGTCCTCTCCGAGGTCGAGGCGCTGGTGTCCGAGGGCGTCCTCGAGGTGACCCTGCTCGGCCAGAACGTCAACGCCTACGGCGTCGAGTTCGGCGACCGCTACGCCTTCGGCAAGCTGCTGCGCTCCTGCGGTGAGATCGACGGACTGGAGCGCGTCCGGTTCACCTCGCCGCACCCGCGCGACTTCACCGACGACGTCATCGAGGCGATGGCCGAGACGCCCAACGTCTGCCCGCAGCTGCACATGCCGCTGCAGTCCGGTTCGGACCGGATCCTCAAGGCGATGCGCCGCTCCTACCGCAGCGAGCGCTTCCTCGACATCGTCGGCAAGGTGCGCGCGGCGATGCCGGAAGCGGCCATCACCACCGACATCATCGTCGGTTTCCCGGGGGAGACCGAGGAGGACTTCGAGGCCACGATGGAGGTCGTGCGGCGCGCTCGGTTCTCCAGCGCCTTCACCTTCCAGTACTCCAAGCGCCCGGGCACGCCCGCCGCGGACATGCCCGAGCAGCTGCCCAAGGAGGTCGTCCAGCAGCGCTACGAGCGGTTGGTCGCGTTGCAGAACGAGATCTCCTGGGACGAGAACAAGAAGATCGTCGGCCGCGAGGTCGAGCTGCTGGTGGCCGAGGGCGAGGGCCGCAAGGACGCCGAGACCCACCGGCTGTCCGGCCGCGCGCGCGACGGCCGCCTGGTGCACTTCACCCCCACCGGTGCGCTCGACGGCGAGATCCGGCCCGGCGATCTCGTGCGCACCACGATCACCCGCGCCGCTCCGCACCACCTGGTCGCCGACGCCGACATCACGGGTCACCGCCGGACCCGCGCCGGCGATCACTGGGAAGAGGGCGTGCGGCCGAAGACCTCCGGGGTCAGCCTCGGGTTGCCCTCCATCGGTGCCCCGGCCTCGGAGCCGTCGGCGCAGCAGGGATGTGCGTGTTGAGCGAGGAGCAGGACGTCGAGCAGCGCGGTGAGGTGCTGCGGCAGTTCGATCCGGGCAGGAAGGCGCTGATCATCGCCTCGGTGATGCTGGTGCTCGTGGTGAGCGCCCTGCTTCCGTGGGCCGGCGGCAGCCCCGGTTGGGAAGTGCTGACCGGGCAGACCGACCCCACGCTGAAGGTGGGTCTGCTGCCCAGGCTGTTCGCGATCAACTCCACGATCGTCGGCCTCGGGTTCGGCGCGCTGGCCCTGATCACGCGGCGCTGGGGTGCGGCCTTCCTGGCAGGTGTCGCCGGACTGGTGGTCACCTTCGAAGGCATGATCGCGATCTGGTCCCGCCAGACCAGCGGTCACACGGGTCCGGGGTTCGGTCTCGTGCTCGCGGTCGTGTGCATGGCGGTGCTGGCGATCCAGTGGATGCGCATCGTCTGGTCCCGCGACTGAGGCCGGCGGCAGTTGTGGTCCGAACCGTCCCATGATCATGTCCGTTTCGCCCGGACAGTTCAGACCAACACCACCAGAGCAGAACGACGCCCGCACCGACCTCGGCGCGGGCGTCCTCGTCTCCGCAGATCAGCGGCTGGCGATCGCCTGCTCCGCCGCCTGCAGCCACTCGCGCCACTGGGCCGCCTGCTCATCGGCCTTCTTCGCGCGCCGCTCGTCGCCCGCTGCGCGCGCCTTCTCCGCCTGCGCTTCGAACTGCTCGACGCGCTCGCGGAACTGATCAACGCGCGCCTGAGCCTCCGGATCGGTGCGACGCCACTGGGCGTCGGCCGCGTCGCGCACCTTGTCGGCGACGCCGCGCAACCTGCCCTCCAGCTCGCGCATCCGCTCGCGCGGCACCTTGCCGATCTCGTCCCAGCGCTCCTGCACCCGCTGCAGCTGCGACTGCGCGGTCTTCAGATCCGCTGACGGGTCGATCTGCTCGGCCTCGACCAGCAGTTCTTCCTTGATCTTGGCGTTAGCCGCGAACTCGGCGTCGCGCTCGGAGAACGCCTCCGAGCGACGGCTGAAGAACCGGTCCTGCGCGGCGCGGAAGCGCTGCCAGAGCGCTTCGTCGCTGTCCTTCGGCGCGCGGCCGGTGGCCTTCCACTCGGCCATCAGCTGCTTGTAGCGGTTGGCGGCGTCGCCCCACTCGCTGGACTCGGTGAGCGCCTCGGCCTCCTCGACCAGCTCCTGCTTGCGGGACTTGGAAGCCGCGCGCTGCCGGTCCAGCTCGGCGAAGTGCGAGCCGCGACGGCGGCTGAACGCGTCACGTGCCTTGGAGAAGCGCCGCCACAGCTGCTCGTCGGTCTTGCGGTCGACGCCGCGGACCTTCTTCCACTCGTCGAGGATCTTGCGCAGCCGGTCGCCGGCCGACTTCCAGTGCGTCGCCTCGTGAGCGATCTCCTCGGCCTCCGCGACCAGCGCCTCCTTGCGGGCGATGGCCTCGGCGCGGGCGCGCTCCTTCTCGTGCTTGGCGCCCTCGACGGCTTCCTCGGCGCGCGCCAGCAGGTGCTGGATGCGGGCGTCGAGCGCGGCGAGATCACCGATCACCGCGGCCTCGGGCAACGCCTCCTGCAGGTGCTTGGCGCTGGTGAGGGTGTGCTTCGGCTCGCCCGCGTGGGTGCCCAGCCGGGTCTCCAGCAGCTCGACCTCGGTGACCATGTCGTCGAACTTGCGCGCGTAGAGGGCCAGACCTTCGGTCGCATCGCCGGCTTGCCAGGAACCGATCGCCCGCTCACCGTCGGCGGTGCTGACGTACACCGTGCCGTCGGCATCCACCCGTCCCCACCGGGACGGATCCGCGGACGCCTTCGGTACTGCGGGCGCGACCGCGGGTGACCCGGTGTTGCTCGTGGTCGAGTCCGCGACCGCCTTGTTGGCGACCGACTCGGGGGTCGTGTCCTGGTGCGTCATGGCCGGGTTCCTCCTTGCGTGCCCGCTCCGATGCCCGTGGCCAGCACGGGCGCCCCGCATCGGCGGGGCCCAGCAAGCGTCGGCCCGGACCGTCGAGCGGTCCGGCCTCCGCTGGCGCATTCAAACAGGTCAACGGCCGATTCGGTACTCCATGACCGAATCGGTGCCCGGTTGGAACCTGGGAGCCTCGTGACCTGCACGGCTTCATTGTCATCGGTCACCCGTGCGGCAGCAGCGAGCAGGGTGCCGATGCCTCGCATCGACCCGTCCCGCCGCACTGCGCGGCCACCTGCTCCAGCCAACTCGCCCGTGACCTCGTACCGCGCACGGGCATGACCACCCGCGCGCCGTTGTGCCGTACCCGCCGCCGCCGGTCGTTGCGCGGACCGTGCGGTCCGACCCGGGAACCGGGCGGCTGCGGGGCGCCTGTTCGCGCGCCGTGTCCAGTCTGGCGGATTCGAGCGCCGAATGGGTGGCCGTTGGCGCAGATCCCTCCGGCCCTATCCGATTCAGCTCGGGCACCGCCGCCGGTCTGGCGGAGCTCCGGCCGCCCAGGTCCGGCTCGGCGACGCGGTCCAGGGCCGCCCGGCGGAGGGGCGCTACCCGGCGTGGTCGCTCAGGGCACCTGGAAGGGTGAACTCGCAGGTCGTCGACCTGATCGCAAGTCAGCGGCGTCCTCCGGGCCCGCACCGGGGAACGATGATCACCGCGGCGTCCTCCTAGGATTCTGGACGTGTCTTCCTCCCCGCGTCCCGTCGCCGTCGTCGGCCCCACCGCGACCGGCAAGTCCGACCTCGCCCTGCAGCTCGCCGAGCGGCTCGACGGCGAAGTGATCAACGCCGATGCGATGCAGCTCTACCGCGGGATGGACATCGGCACCGCCAAGCTCCCGGTCGGCGAGCGGCGAGGCGTCCCGCACCACCAGCTCGACGTCCTCGAGGTCACCGAGACGGCCTCGGTGGCCGCCTACCAGCGGGAGGCTCGCGCAGCCGCGGAAGACGTGCTCGCCCGTGGTCGCACCCCGATCCTGGTCGGTGGCTCTGGCCTCTACGTGCAGGCCGTCGTCGACGACCTGTCGTTCCCGGGCACGGATCCGCAGGTGCGGCAAAAGTACGAGGACGAGCTGGCCGAGCTCGGTCCCGTCGCGCTGCACCGCAAGCTCGCCGAGCTCGACCCCACCGCTGCGGAGTCCATCCTGACCAGCAACGGGCGCCGCATCGTGCGGGCGTTGGAGGTCATCGAGATCACGGGTGCGCCGTTCTCCGCGAACCTGCCCACCCCGGGACCGCCTCGCTACGGCGCTGTCCTGGTCGGCCTGGACCGACCGGCCGAAGACCTCGACGACCGCGTCGACGGCCGCGTGACCAGGATGTTCGACGCAGGGCTCGCCGATGAGGTGCGCCACCTGGAGGAGAAGGGCCTGCGCCACGGCCGCACCGCCAGCCGCGCGCTGGGCTACCAGCAGGTGCTCGCCGAGTTCGACGGCGCCGACGACATGACCGCCGCTGCCGCTGAGACCGCGCGGCTGACCCGTCGCTTCGTGCGACGGCAGCGCTCGTGGTTCCGCCGCGACGAACGCATCACCTGGTTCGACGCCGCCACCCCCTCGCTCGCCGACGATGTCCTCGCCCTGCTGACTACGTAGACTGGGTGACGTGCACGCCTTCGGAGGACCCGAGTACACCAAGGGCCACGGGACCCAGAACGACTTCGTCATCCTGCCCGACCCGAGCGGTGAGCTGGAGCTCACCGATGATCGGGTGCGCGCGCTGTGCGACCGGCAGCGGGGCTTGGGCGCCGACGGGGTGCTGCGCGTGATCCGCGCGGGCGACCTGCCGGGCGCTCCCGCCGACGTCCCGGACGACGTGTGGTTCATGGACTACCGCAACGCCGACGGGTCGATCGCCGAGATGTGCGGCAACGGGGTGCGAGTCTTCGCCCGCTACCTCGTCGAGTCCGGGCTGGCCGAGCAGGGGGAACTGGCGATCGGCACCCGTGCGGGTGTCCGCCCGGTGCGCACCCACGCCGACGGCCGGGTGACCGTCGAGATGGGACAGGCCAAGATCTTCGGCGAGTCCACCACCACCGTGGCCGGGACGTCGTTCCCGGGCGTCGCGATCGACGTCGGCAACCCCCACCTGGCCTGCGTCGGAGAGCACGAGCTCGACCTGCTCGACCTGACCGTCGCCCCGCCGCACGACCCGAACCTGTTCCCGGACGGCGTGAACGTCGAGTTCGTCCAGCCGGTGAACGACGACGAGGTGCGGATGCGGGTCCACGAGCGCGGCGTGGGCGAGACCCGCTCCTGCGGCACCGGCACGGTCGCCGCGACCGCCGCCGCGCTGCACGCCGCAGGTCAGACCACCGGTCGCCGGTTGGTGCACATCCCGGGCGGTACCGTCGAGGTCGAGATCACCGCCAGCGGGTCCACCCTGACCGGCCCGGCGGTGCTGGTCGGCAGCGGCAGGTTGGCGTCCGAGTGGTGGCAGAACCCGTGACGGCCTCGTCGGCGAACCTGACTTCGCAGCTCAGCGCTGCGCGGTCAGGTCCGGGAGAGCGCAGTGCCCGATAATGAGTCGCGCTGCGTGGGACAATGAAGGTGATATGAGAGATTCCTTGACCGCATCCCCAGAGCTCGACAACGACGCCGCGCTGGACCAGGACATGGCAGCCGACGCCGAATTCGAACCGATCCTGGCCGGAAGCGAACCCTCCACGGGCGAGATGGAGCTGGAGGAGCGCGCATCTCTGCGGCGCATCTCCGGTCTGTCCACCGAGCTCGAGGACATCACCGAGGTCGAGTACCGGCGGCTCCGCTTGGAGCGCGTGGTGCTCGTCGGTGTCTGGACCGAAGGCGACGCCGAGCACGCGGACGCGTCGCTGGCCGAGCTCGCCCGCCTCGCCGAGACCGCGGGCTCGGAGGTGCTCGAAGGCATCATCCAGCGGCGCGACCGGCCGGACCCGGGTACCTACGTGGGCTCCGGCAAGGTCCGCGAGCTGCGCGACCTCGTCGCCTCCAACGGCGCCGACACCGTGATCTGCGATGGTGAGCTCTCGCCCGGTCAGCTCCGGCAGCTGGAGGAGAAGCTCAAGGTCAAGGTGGTCGACCGCACCGCGCTGATCCTCGACATCTTCGCCCAGCACGCCCGTTCCAAGGAGGGCAAGGCGCAGGTCGAGCTCGCTCAGCTGCAGTACTTCCTGCCGCGGCTTCGCGGTTGGGGTGAAGCGATGTCCCGTCAGGCCGGTGGCCGGGCGGGCGCCAACGGCGGCGTGGGCACCCGTGGCCCAGGTGAGACCAAGCTGGAGACCGACCGCCGGAGCGTCCACAAGCGCATCAGCAAGCTCCGCAAGGAGCTCGCCGCGATGAAGACCGTCCGCGGCACCAAGCGCAGCCGTCGCGAGGCCAACGAGGTTCCCGGCGTCGCCATCGCCGGCTACACCAACGCGGGCAAGTCCAGCCTGCTCAACGCGCTGACCGGCGCAGGGGTTCTGGTCGAGGACGCGCTGTTCGCGACCCTGGACCCGACCACGCGCAAGGCGGTCACCCCGGAGGGTCGTCCGCACACGCTCACCGACACCGTCGGGTTCGTGCGGCACCTCCCGCACCAGTTGGTCGAGGCGTTCCGCTCGACCCTCGAGGAGGTCGCCAGCGCGGACCTGCTGGTCCACGTCGTCGACGGTTCGGAAGGGTCGCCGCACGAGCAGGTCGCCGCGGTGCGCGAGGTGCTCAGCGAGATCTCCGAGGAGCACTCGGACATGCCGCCGGAGCTGCTCGTCGTCAACAAGATCGACTCGGTGGACGCGACTCGGATGGCCGAACTGCGCCGCCTGCTGCCGGAGGCCGTGTTCGTCTCCGCGCACAGCGGCAAGGGCATCGAGGGCCTGCGCGAGATCATCGCCGACCGGCTCCCGCGTCCGGAGGTGTTCGTCGACGCCTTGATCCCCTACACCCGGGGCGACCTGGTGGCGCGGCTGCACAACGACGGTGAGGTCGTCGTGGAGGAGCACACCCCGGAGGGCACTCGGATCCAGGCCAAGGTCCGTCCCGACCTCGCTTCGCTGATCGAACCGTTCGCGGCGCACGGTGCGGCCTGACCGAGCCCGCGGTCTGACCGGGGCCGCACTGCTCGCCGCGTGCACGATCCTCTTCGGCGTGCCCGCGAGCGCTCAGTCGGCGCCTGTCGAGCTGTGCACGGTCGAGGACTCGGAACTCTCCGAGCTCTCCGGCCTGGTTTCGGACGGCGCCAGTTGGTGGGCCGTCAGCGACAGCGGGTCCGCGGTGCGAGCGTTCGAGCTCGACCCGCGGACCTGCGAGGTCCGCTCGGAGCGCGTCGGGGACAACGATCCCTACGACGTGGAGGACTTGGCGCTCGCGCCGGACGGCGCGCTGTGGCTGGCCGACACCGGCGACAACCGGCACAAGCGCAAGGACGTCGCGCTGCACGTGCTCCCCGCGGGCGGTGGCTCAGCGATCTACCGGATGTCCTATCCGGACAGCCCGCACGACGCCGAAGCGCTGCTGCTGGACCGGACCGGCGTGCCCTACGTCGTCACCAAGGAGCCTCTCGGTTGGGCCGGGGTCTACCGGCCCGCGCAGCCGCTGGACCCGCAGCGCACCGTCCCGATGGAGCGGGTCGGTTCGGTGTCTCTGCGGACGACGAAGACGCCGGGCGGTCCGCTCGACGGATCGATGGGCTCGGTCCTGGTCACGGGCGGTTCGGTGAGCGCGGATGGCACTCTGGTTGCCCTGCGCACCTACACCGAGGCCTACGTCTACCGCTCGCCGAACGGCGACGTGCTGGAAGCCCTCAAGAGCGAACCGGTGCGGATCCCGCTTCCCGACGAGGAGCAGGGCGAGGCCATCGCCTGGGAACCGGGCGGAGGCCTGCTGTCGGGCTCGGAAGGCAACGAACCGGTCCGCCGGATCTCCGGAGCGAACGGCGACCCGGCGGCATCGACTCCCGCCGACCAACCTGCGGCCCCAGGCGGGGCCGACCAGGCTCAGCCCGCGAATGAGGACGAGGGCATGTCAACCGGACGGGCGCTGCTGTTCGCCGGGGTCTGCGCCGCCGTGCTGCTCTACTTCATCGGCTGGCGGCGCAGGCGCGCCTGAGCGCACACCGCGAACCCGCATCCGGTGCTGCTCGCGCGACCGGACATCACGCCAACCGGCGCGCGGTTGCGCGTGCGCCGTCGCGCACGCGCAACGACTGCTGGGACGGGCGTTCAGAGGCGACGCAGGACCGCGACGACCTTGCCCAGGATCTGGGCGTCGTCGCCGAGGATCGGTTCGAAGGCCGAGTTGTGCGGCATCAGCCAGACGTGCTCGTCGGTGCGCTTGAACGTCTTCACCGTCGCCTCGCCGTCGATCATCGCCGCGACCACCTCGCCGTTGTCGGCATCTGGCTGCTGGCGCACGGCGACCCAGTCGCCATCGGTGATGGCCAGGTCGACCATCGAGTCGCCGACGACCTTCAGCAGGAAGAGCGTCCCGTCTCCGACGATCTCCTTCGGCAGCGGGAAGACGTCCTCGATGGACTCCTCGGCCAGGATGGGGCCGCCCGCGGCGATGCGGCCGACGACGGGCACGTAGGCCGGCTTCGTCTGAGGCTCGTTGTCCGGCTCGCCACCGACCAGCACGCCCACCGTGCGCGGCCGGTGCGGGTCACGGCGCAGGAAGCCCTTCCGCTCCAGCACGCGCAGCTGGTAGGCGACGGACGAGGTCGACGTGAGGCCCACGGCGTCGCCGATCTCCCGGACGCTGGGTGGATAACCGTGCTCGCTCATCCACTCCCGGATGGCGTCGAGCACCTTCAGCTGGCGGTCGCTGAGCTCCTCCGCCGCGGTGGCCTGTTCTGGCACGCTGTCCACCTCGGCAGGGGAGTCCTTGATGTCGTTTACGCGGCCCCCGATAGAGCCGGTCGCATTGCTCGCCACCGCTGCCTCCTGATCCGTGTGAACTGCGGTGCTGGTCTGCGTCGAGCGAGATGCCGCCCCCGGTCGTGGTCGCCGGTCACCGCTGCCCGCCGCGCGCTTTCCACAGTAGACGCGAGAAACACGGAGATCAAACACCTGTTCGAGTTAATTTTCGGCCCGGGTCTCGCGTTGAAGGCCACTCTTGGTACACAATCGCACGGAGGTTCGATCGAACAACCTTTCGATCATCGTTCCGCGCGGGAGGCGACATGACCACGTTCATCGACACAGTACGGCGGGTTCGACCGGTTGAGCGGGAGTCGCTCGCCGTTGAGCCGGAAGTCGAGCCGATCGTGTCGCCGCGCCGCCGGGTCCATGAGCGCCGCTCGCACGGCCGGGTGCTCGAGGCCGCTGACCGGGGGCGGGGCCGGGTGGCCAGATCGTGCGCAGGGCCTGCCCGCGAGACCGGCAGACTCGGCGAGTGGCTGGTGCTGGCCGGCGTGGGTGCGGCGACCTTCCTGGTCGTGGTGCTGCTGGGGCTCTTCGGGTCGGGCGACGCGCCGGTGACGGGAGGTACCGCCGTGGTGCAGGTGCGAACGGGGGACACTCTGTGGGGCATCGCGACGCGGATGGCGCCCGACGCGGACCCGCGTTCGGCGGTCGACCGCATCGTCGAGCTGAACGGCCTCGGGGCGGCTTCCGCTGAGGCGGGCCGGTTCCTGGTGGTGCCGGTCGACAGCTGACCGAACCCCAAGATGTTGTGGTTCGCTGGGTTTCCGCAGCTGGCGCAGGGGGTGCGTCATCCGGGCGGGCGAAACGGGTGTGTCGGTTTGCAACGCGGTCTGGCGCGGGTTTAGAGTCGACCACAACATCTAGTAGTTACGTCCATGTGGTTAGTCCATAGATTGGGCCTCTGGCCCTCTGGGTACCCCGTGGGCGTACTGGTCGCGCCCGGTGTGATCCCGGGCGGCGGCCGCTCAGGGGGAAGGGGGGTGCATGCCCGGTGCGGTGCCCGTTCTGCCGCGGTGATGACTCCAGGGTCGTGGACTCGCGCGAAGTGGAGGACGGCCAGGCGATCCGTCGCCGACGGTCGTGCTCGTCGTGCGGTCGTCGATTCACGACCATTGAAGAACTGGTGTTGTCGGTCGTGAAGCGGTCGGGCGTCACCGAGCCCTTCAGCCGGGAGAAGGTGGTGACCGGGGTGCGCCGCGCTTGTCAGGGGCGCCCGGTAGAAGAGGACGCGCTGCAGCAGTTGGCCCACCAGGTGGAGGAGGCGATCCGGTCCTCCGGAGTTGCCGAACTGCCCAGCCACGAAGTCGGGCTGGCCATCCTCGGGCCGCTGCGGGAGCTGGACGAAGTCGCCTACCTGCGATTCGCGAGCGTCTACCGCGCGTACTCCTCGGTGGAGGACTTCGAGAAGGAAATTGTCGACCTGCGGGCAGCGAGGGAGATCCCGCAGGACGGCGAACGACTAGACGTGGAGTGCGGCGGTTGAGCAAGCCGCGACGGCGCGCGTCCCGCAGTGGGGGCGGAAGCGCGAAAGGCCCGTCGTCCCGGGCGGGGACGACGAAGAAGACAGGGTCACGACCGAACCGGACGGGGAGCCCGGACGGGGCCGACGAAACGCTACGAGTGACTGAGCGAGCGATGAAGAAGGAAAAGGGGCAGGTCATGACAGAGACCGTCGGTAGCCCGGCCGGCGCAGCGGGGGAGCCGGAAGCAGATGCCCGCGAGGGCATGCGGGTCGAGCGCGTCTACACCACCGAGGGGGTGCACCCCTACGACGACGTCAAGTGGGAACGCCGCGACGTGGTGATGACCAACTGGCGGGACGGTTCGGTCAACTTCGAGCAGCGCGGGGTCGAGTTCCCCGACTCCTGGTCGTTGAACGCGGTCAACATCGTCACCAGCAAGTACTTCCGCGGTGCTGTCGGTACCGAGGAGCGCGAGAGCAGCCTGCGGCAGCTCATCGACCGGGTCGTGAAGACCTACGTCGCTTCGGGCGTCGAGAACGGCTACTTCGCGACCGACACCGACGCGGAGATCTTCGAGCACGAGCTGACCTACATGCTCCTGCACCAGGTCTTCAGCTTCAACTCGCCGGTCTGGTTCAACGTGGGAACCAGCTCCCGCCAGCAGGTTTCGGCCTGCTTCATCCTGTCGGTCGACGACACGATGGAGTCGATCCTCGACTGGTACAAGGAAGAGGGCCTGATCTTCAAGGGCGGTTCCGGCGCCGGTCTGAACCTGTCCCGCATCCGCTCCTCCAAGGAGCTGCTGTCCTCCGGTGGCACCGCTTCGGGGCCGGTCTCCTTCATGCGCGGTGCGGACGCCTCGGCGGGCACCATCAAGTCGGGCGGCGCCACCCGTCGCGCGGCCAAGATGGTCGTGCTCGACGTGGATCACCCCGATGTCGAGGAGTTCATCGACACCAAGGCGCGCGAGGAGCACAAGATCCGCGCGCTGCGGGACTCCGGTTTCGACATGGACCTCGGCGGAGCCGATGCCAACTCCGTGCAGTACCAGAACGCCAACAACTCGGTGCGCGTCTCCGACGAGTTCATGCGCTCGGTCGAGAGCGACAACGACTTCGGGCTGCGCTCCCGCACCGACGGCGACGTGATCGAGACCGTCAAGGGCCGGAACCTGTTCCGCAAGCTCGCCAAGGCGGCGTGGGAGTGCGCGGACCCGGGCATCCAGTACGACGACACGATCAACGACTGGCACACCTCGCCGGAGACGGGCCGGATCACCGCGTCGAACCCGTGCTCGGAGTACATGCACCTGGACAACTCCAGCTGCAACCTGGCTTCGTTGAACCTGATGAAGTTCCTGCGCGATGACCTGACCTTCGACGCCGAGCTGTTCGAGAAGGCCGTCGAGTTCGTCATCACCGCGATGGACATCTCCATCTGCTTCGCGGACTTCCCGACCGAGTCGATCGGCGTCACGACGCGCAAGTTCCGCCAGCTGGGCATCGGCTACGCCAACCTCGGCGCGCTGCTGATGGCCACCGGCCACGCCTACGACTCCGACGGCGGTCGCGCGCTCGCGGCGTCGATCACCTCGCTGATGACGGGTACCGCTTACAAGCGCTCGGCGGAGCTCGCCGGTGTCGTCGGCCCCTACGAGGGCTACGCCCGCAACGCCGAGGGCCACCAGCGCGTCATGCGCAAGCACGCCGCTGCCAACGATCTGGTGCGCACCTACCACCACAACGACAAGGCCGTGCACAAGCTGGCCACGAGCGTGTGGCAGCAGGGCCTGGAGATCGGCAACCGCAACGGCTGGCGCAACGCCCAGGCGTCGGTGCTGGCTCCGACCGGCACGATCGGCCTGATGATGGACTGCGACACCACCGGTGTCGAGCCCGACCTGGCGCTCGTGAAGTTCAAGAAGCTGGTCGGCGGCGGCTCGATGCAGATCGTCAACCAGACGGTGCCGCGCGCTCTGCAGTCGCTGGGCTACCAGGAAGAGCAGATCGAGGCGATCGTCGAGTACATCGCCGAGCACGGGCACGTCGTGGACGCGCCGGGCCTGCGCCAGGAGCACTACGAGGTCTTCGACTGCGCGATGGGCGAGCGCTCGATCGCTCCGATGGGCCACGTGCGGATGATGGCCGCGGTGCAGTCGTTCATCTCGGGCGCGATCTCCAAGACGGTGAACATGCCGGAGGCGGCGACCGTCGAAGAGGTCGAGGAGCTCTACTTCGAAGGCTGGAAGCTCGGCCTGAAGGCGCTGGCGATCTACCGCGACAACTGCAAGGTCGGCCAGCCGCTGTCCGCGGGCAAGGGCGACAAGGCCGAGTCGGAGAAGGCGGTCGAGAAGCAGATCGAGTACCGCCCGGTCCGCAAGCGCCTGCCGAAGAAGCGCCCGAGCCAGACGGTGTCGTTCACCGTTGGCGGTGCCGAGGGCTACCTGCACGCCGGTTCCTACCCGGACGACGGGCTGGGCGAGATCTTCGTCAAGCTCGGCAAGCAGGGTTCGACCCTGGCCGGTGTGATGGACGCGTTCTCGATGTCGATCTCCGTGGGCCTGCAGTACGGCATCCCGCTGGAGTTCTACGTCGCGAAGTTCCAGAACCTGCGCTTCGAGCCCGCCGGCATGACCGACGACCCGGACATCCGGATGGCCAGCAGCGTCCTGGACTACCTGTTCCGCCGCCTGGCGCTGGACTACCTGTCGTACGAGAAGCGCGCCCAGCTGGGCATCTTCACGGTCGACGAGCGGGAAGCTCAGGTCAACAACACGGAACCGGCTCAGGGCACCGACAACGTCGACCTGGACACGATGCGGTCCACGGTGGACTACTCGAGGGCCGAGAAGTCCGAGTCCAAGGACGAGGTCCGCGCTGGTAGCTCCACCGAGCTGCTCGAGCTCCAGCTGGGCAAGGCCGCTGACGCGCCGCTGTGCATGACCTGCGGCACGAAGATGCGTCCGTCCGGCTCCTGCTACCTCTGCGAGGGCTGCGGCTCGACCTCGGGCTGCAGCTGAGCCTGAGCGCTGAATGAACGAAGTCCGGGGCGGGTGCGCGACGCGCACCCGCCCCGGACTTCTTCGCACCGCTTATGGCGACGACGAAGGCCGGTGCGGTTCACGAGGAACCGCACCGGCCTTCATCGTCGTGCTCAGGTCAGGACTGCTTCTCCGCCAGGAGCTTCTCGGTGGCGACGAGCCGCACGCAGACGGCGAGACCCGCGGTGGCGGCCTCGACGTCGGCGAGTTCCGGGAAGGTCGGGGCGATGCGGATCACCGAGTCGGTCGGGTCGTCCCCGTAGGGGTGGGTCGAACCGGCAGGGGTGAGGGCGACACCCGCTTCCTTGGCCTTGGCGACGACGGCCTTGGCGCAGCCTTCGGGGACTTCCAGGCTGATGAAGTAGCCGCCGGCCGGGTTGCTCCACTTCGCCAGGCCGGTACCGCCGAGTTCGGCGCTGAGGATCTTGTCCACGGCTTCGAACTTGGGCCGGATCAGCGCGGCGTGCTTGCGCATGTGCTCCCGGAGGCCTTCGGCGTCGCGGAGCAGCCGGGCGTGGGCCCGCTGGTTGACCTTGTTCGGGCCGATGCTGCGCTTGGACGTGGAGGCCAGCCACCACTCGATGTTCGCCGGCGAGGAGCCGAAGAACGAGACGCCGGCACCGGCGAAAGTGATCTTCGAGGTGGACCCGAAGACCAAGGCGCGATCAGGATTGCCGTTCTCGGCGCACAGCGCGAGCAGGTCGGCGATCTCGGCTTCGTCGTCGGTGAGGTGGTGCACCGCGTAGGCGTTGTCCCAGAAGATCCGGAAGTCCGGAGCCGCCGTGCTCATCGTGGAGAGGCGTCGCACGGTCTCGTCGGAGTACACCGCCCCGTCGGGGTTGCTGTACTTCGGGACGCACCAGATGCCCTTGATCCGCGAGTCCTCGGCGACCAGCTGCTCGACGACGTCCATGTCGGGGCCGTCGGGCGTCATCGGAACCGTGATCATCTTGATCCCGAGCCGCTCCGACAGCGCGAAGTGGCGGTCGTAGCCGGGCACCGGGCAGAGGAAGACGATCTCCGGCTCGGAGACCCATCGCTGCGTGCCACCGGGAACCCCGTTGAGCAGCGCGAAGACGAGGGCGTCGTGCATGAGTTCCAGGCTGGAGTTTCCCGCGGCGAGCAGCTGGTCGACCGGCACCTGCAGGCCGTCGCTGAAGATCTCGCGTAGCTCGACCAGGCCGTTGAGCCCGCCGTAGTTGCGCAGGTCGGCGCCGTTCGCGTCAGTTCCGCTGGAGAGCTCGTGCAGCCCGTCGGAGAGATCGAGCTGCTTCGGCGACGGCTTCCCCCGGGTGATGTCCAGTTTCAGGCCGCGGGCCGCGAGATCTGCGAACTCCTGGCGGGCGCGGTCGCGTTGGGCGGTCAGCTCTTCAAGGGATGAAGCTGGATCAGGCACCGGTTGTTCCTTCGCCGTGTCGGTTAACGAGCTGCAAACAGCCTAGTCCTTGCACCGGGCTCTGCGCCCACGACCTGCGACCAAGGCAACGCCGCGCGTGTCGGGTATGAGGTGGATCACGCGAGTGCGCAGGTCACGGTGTCACGTTCGACTCGCCGGTCTCGTCCACTCGACGACAACACCGAGGAGGGGCGAAACGTGACCAAGAAGATCCTGGTGACCGGTGGGACCGGCACGCTCGGCAGTGCGCTCGTGCGACGACTGCGGGAGACGGAGCAAGAGGTGACCGCGCTGAGCCGCCGACCGGGGCCGGGTCGCGCCGTCGGAGACCTGCGCACCCGGCGGGGCGTCGAGTCCGCGGTGTCCGGCGCGGACGTGATCGTGCACTGCGCTACCACCAACAGCGGGAAGGACGTGGAGATCACCCGGAACCTCGTCGAGTGCTCCCGTCGGGCCTCTCGCCCGCACCTGATCTACATCTCGATCGTCGGCATCGACCGGGTTCCGCTGTCCTACTACCGGGCGAAGCTCGAGGCGGAACGCATCGTGGTCGAGGCCGGAGCGCCCTGGACGATCCTGCGCACCACGCAGTTCCACGACCTGATCGCCAAGATCAGCTCCCTGCAGAGCCGTTCGCCGGTGGTGGCGGCGCTTTTGGGCGTGCGCTTCCAGCCGATCTCGGTCGACGACGTCGCAGCACGTTTGGCGACACTGGCCTGCGGGGATCCGGCGGGTCGCGTTGCCGACATGGGTGGCCCGGAGATCCGCGACCACGAGGACCTGACCAGGGCCTACTTCGAGGCGCGCGGTCTGCGGCGTCGCGTGGTGAGGCTCCGCCCGCCGGGTGCGGTCTTCCGGGCGTTGCGCTCCGGCGCCAACCTCGCCCCGGAGCAGGCGGTGGGGCGGGGAACCTTCGACGAGTTCCTCAGCGCCGGCTGAGCAGGTGGGCCGCCGTCGCGGTCGCCGCGGTCACGGCGAACACCGACGGCCAAGCACCGATCTTCTTCGCCAGCGGGTGTGAACCGGCCAGCGCCGTCCCGTAGGTCGTGCCCAGGGCCAGTGCCGGGAGCACGCCTGCACGGCGTCGGCAGATCTCCATCGCGCCGAGACCGGCGCCTGCCGCCACGACTCCGCCCCAGTGCCGGTGCTGGGAGGCGCGAGCGACCGCGAAGCCACCGATCAACCCGGCCGAGGTCAGCAGGCTGGACGGGATCGACATGCGGACTCCTCGTTGGTTCCGGTGTGCGATGCCTCGACCTTACTGCCGCACGGGTGGTTCTGGCGGGAACCCGCCGCAGTGGTGATTGACTTCCGATTTCGCGCTAAGAAAAGTGCCGGTGTCGTCCCTCTTCCAGCTTCGGGAGCCCTGCATGCGGCGCGTTCGGACAGGTTTGCTCGCAGCGATCATCGCCTTGCCCTTGGTCGGGTCCACGGCCGCGGCTCAACCGCCGCAGGGGCCGGTGTTCTCCGATGGCGAGGCGCAGCCGGTGTTCGACCCGGCTGCCGCGGTGCGCGAGGACCTGTTCGTCACCGCGCCGGTCGACAGCGACCACGACGGCCGGCAGGACCGGGTGCACGTCCAGGTCGTGCGGCCGAAGGAGTCCGACCAGGGGCTGCGGGTCCCGGTCGTGTACCAGGCCAGCCCGTACTTCTCCGGCGGCAACGACGTGCCCAACCACAACGTGGACACCGAGCTGTTCGTGCCCGAGCAGGCGGGGCCGCGGACGATGCGCGGTGCAGCGGGGGATGAGCGGATCGCGGTCGCGGCCGAGATCGACTGGGCCTACGAGCAGTACCTGCTGGCCAGGGGTTATGCGGTGGTCTACGCCGAATCGCTGGGCACCGGCGAGTCCACGGGGTGCCCGACCACCGGGGCCGAGAACGAGACGATCGGCGCCAAGTCGGTGGTGGACTGGCTCAACCGGCGCGCCCCGGGCAAGGACGCCGGTGGCGCACCCGTCGAGGCGCACTGGTCGACCGGGAAGGTCGGCATGATGGGCGTCTCCTACAACGGGACCCTGCCCAACGCGGTCGCCTCCACGGGGGTGGAGGGCCTGGAAGCGATCGTGCCGATCGGGGCGATCTCGAACTGGTACGACTACTACCGGACCGACGGAGCGGTGGTGGCACCCGGCGGTTACCAGGGTGAGGACGCCGACGTGCTCGCGAAGTACGTCCACACCCGTGCGGACCGGGAGCCGTGCCGCCCGGTGATCGAGGGGATCACGGCCGAACAGGACCGGATCACCGGTGATGACAACGGTTTCTGGGACGAGCGCAACTACCTCGACGACGTCGGTCAGGTGCGCGCGGCAGTGCTGTCGGTGCACGGGCTCAACGACTGGAACGTCAAGACGCGCCAGGCCGCGCAGTGGTACCGGGCGCTGCGGGAGCACGACGTCCCGCACAAGATCTGGTGGCACCAGTCCGGTCACACCGATCCGATCAAGCTGCGCGAGCAGGAGTGGTTGCGGACGCTGAACCGCTGGTTCACCCGCTACCTCCACCAGGTGCCCAACGGCGTCGAGGAGGAGCCGCGCGCGACGATCCAGCGCGAGGACGGAAGCTGGGTGGAGGAGGCCGAGTGGCCCGCTCCGGGTGCGGCTGAGGCGGTGCTGCGCCCGACGGCCGGTGGGCCGCAACGAGGCGGGCTCAGCGCTGAGCGTCCGGCGGAGCAGGTGGTGGAAGGTCTCACCGACGACTCCGGTCAGCTGGCCGAAGACCTCGCGGCTGCGCCGAGCTCGCCGAACAGGCTGGCTTACTTCACCGAGCCGCTCGCGGAGGAAGCCCGGGTCAGCGGGGAGGTTCGGGCCGAGCTGGCGCTCGCCTTCGACCGACCGGCCGCCAACGTGACGGCTCTGCTGGTCGACCAGGCGCCGGGTGGTTCGGTCTCGGTGGTCACCCGCGGCTGGGCGGACCCGCAGAACCGGGAGGCGCTGGACCGGACCACGCCGATCGAGCCGGGTCAGACCTACCCGATCAACGTGGCCATGCAGCCCGACGACTACGTGTTCGCGCCGGGGCACCGGCTGGGCGTCGTGGTGCTCTCCAGCGACCACGACTTCACCCTGCGTCCCGATCCGGGGGCCGGATTGCAGCTGGATCTCGCCCGAAGCACGCTTTCCGTGCCGGTCGTCGGAAGGATTTCGTGACGGAGTTTCACGAGAGCGGGTGCTGTTGCGGGCGGTGATCCCCGATGGAGTGAGGGAATTGGCCCGATCGGTCGTCGCTGGCGGGGGTGGTCTCCGGGGTCTCGGCCGCTGACCATCCACATCGGACAAATCTGTCCACAGATTTGCGAACCATGTTTCGCGGAAGGGGTTCTCGTCCTCATCGTTGAGTCATGACAACGCGATTGAACGACGAGGTCTCGATGAGCGATCCCGGCGACGTGCTCGCCGCGCTCCCGCACATGCTCGGCTTCCACCCGACCGACTCCTTCGTCCTGGTCACGCTGCACGACCTGACGGCGACTCCGAGGTTCGGGATGACCATGCGGGTCGACCTGCCATGTCCGACGAGGGCCTGCGCGTTCGGTGATTTCCTGCTCGCAGGGCCGCTGAGCATGCAGAACGCAGAAGCCGTGATCATGGTCGTGGTCGGGGACAAGCCCAACCGCTCGGCCTGCCCGGAGAGCTGCGGGAGTCTGTGCCACGAGGCGGACGAGACCGACTCCGACTGCGACCCGCCGATGTTCGACCTGATCGAGAGCGCCCGGACAACGCTGCTGCGGTCCGGGATCGCGATCGCGCACGCGCTGCACGTGCCGAAGGTCGAGGTCGGCGAGCCGTGGCGCTGCTACTACGACGAGGACTGCCGCGGCGTGGTCGCGGACCCGAAGGAATCCCAGATGGGGGCGGTGATGGCCGCCGAAGGATCGGTGACCTTCGGCAGCAGGGAAGAACTGCGCGAACTCGTGGCGCCCGAATCAGCGGAGGTGATCAGCCGCTGGTCGGCCAAGCTCGACGCGCTGACCGAGGACGCCATCGACTCCTACGATCCGTCACGCGTCACCGAAGACCTGCGCAAGGTCTTCGGCGCCGTTCAGCGCATCGCGGCAGGCTCGGCGCTCACCGAGGACGATCTGCTCGGTGTGCTTCGGGCGGTGTCGGACGTGCAGATCCGGGACATCGTCATGGCCCTCTCGCTGACCGAGCTGGCGCGTCCTGCCGAAGAGCTCTGGCTGACGCTCGTGCGCAAGTCGCCCGAGCCGGAGCTGGTCGAGGTCGCGGCGCTGCTGGCGTTCTCGGCCTACGTGCGCGGCGAGGGTGCTCTGGCGGGCGTCGCGCTGGAACGCATCGGTGAGGTCAAGCCCGGGCACAACCTCGCCCGCATGCTTCGCCGGGCGATGGATGCCGGGATCCCGCCCGCAGAGCTGGCCGCCATCGCCCGGCACTCGGTCGACGACGTCCAGCTCATGCTCGGCGAGGACGGATCCTGCTGATGTGCGCGAAGAAGAGGAAGAAGCGATCAGGCCGAGTGGCGCGCGCGGGTGAACTCCCAGGCGTCACCGACGATCACACCGAGGTCGGCGCGCTGGGGCTGCCACCCCAGGTCTTCCCGAGCACGCAGGCTCGAGGCCACCAGAGTCGCGGGGTCGCCTGCCCTGCGGGGTGCCACCTTGGCGGGGATGGGGTGCCCGGTGACCTCGCGGCAGGTGTCGATCACCTGCTTGACCGAGAAGCCCGTGCCGTTGCCGAGGTTGTAGATGCGATGCCGGCCGCCGGTCGCGTTCTGCAGCGCCAGGAGGTGGGCGTCGGCGAGGTCGGTGACGTGGATGTAGTCGCGGACGCAGGTCCCGTCGGCGGTGGGCCAGTCCTCGCCGAAGATCTGCACCTGCTCGCGCTGGCCCAGCGCCACCTGCAGGACGATCGGGATCAGGTGCGTCTCCACGGTGTGCCGCTCGCCGAAGGCGCCGTGCGCCCCGGCGACGTTGAAGTACCGCAGGCTGACCGCGCCGATGCCGTGCGCGGTCGCGTACGAGGTGATCGCGTGGTCGATCGCGAGCTTGGTCGCGCCGTAGGTGTTCGTCGGTCGCGTCGCGAGGTCCTCGGTGATCGGGGATTCCTCCGGCTCGCCGTAGGTGGCCGCGGTCGAGGAGAACACCAATCGCGGCGTGCCGTGCTCGCGCATCGCGTCCAGCAGGTGCAACGACGTCACGACGTTGCCCTGCCAGTACTTCTGCGGATCCTCCATCGACTCGCCGACCAGCGACTTCGCCGCGAAGTGCAGCACTCCGTCGAACTGCTCCGCGAGCAGCTCGTTCGCTGCTGCTGCGATGTCGGCTTCGACGAACTTGCAGCCGTCGGGGACGGCGTCGGCGTGCCCGGTGGAGAGGTCATCGACCACGACGACCTCGTGACCTGCTTCCACCAAGCGTGCCGCGCACACGCTTCCGACGTAACCGGCACCACCTGTGACCAGGAGCTTCAACTGCGCACTGCCTTCCGTGGGAAAACTGGCCGATTCAGCGGGAAGCGGCCGGCGACCAGCTCGTCACAGGTCCCGCCCCGCACCGGCGGAGGGTATCGCGATGAACACGCGCGGCTCGGTCAGGCTCCGCTCGGCGAAGGCGTCGCGGACGGCGGACTCGACGCGTTCCCGGTCGGCGCTGGAGATCAGGGCGATCGCCGAACCGCCGAAGCCGCCGCCGATCATCCGGGCGCCCAGTGCGCCGGACCGCACCGCTGCGTCCACTGCGACGTCGAGTTCGAGGCAGGAGACGCGGTAGTCGTCGCGGAGGCTGGCGTGGGAGGCGTTGAGCAGGGGGCCGATCTCGGCGTACCCGCCGGAGCGCAGCAGCTCCACGGTCGAGAGGACCCGTTCGTTCTCGGTCACCACGTGCTTGACCAGCGGCTGGAGCTCATCCGGAAGCTTCTTCGTCGCCGTCGGCAGCTCCGCCACCGAGATGTCGCGAAGTGCTTTCACATCCAGCAGGTCTGCCGCCCGCTCGCAGCCCTTCCGGCGTTCTCCGTAACCGGATTCGCTGTGCGAGTGCTTCGCGCGCGTGTCGATGACGAGCAGTTCGAGACCGGCGCTGCGCGGGTCGAACGGGACCTGCTCGGAGTCGCCGGTGCGGACGTCGAAGAACAGGACGTGGGACTCGACGCAGCGAAGCGATGCCGTCTGGTCGAGCAGGCCGGTGGGGGCGCCGACGTAGTCGTTCTCCGAGCGCTGCACCAGCCGCGCGATCTCCGCCAGGCTCGGCGCGCCCGGCTCGCCCGGTGCCAGGCCCACGTGATCCAGCAGCGCCAGCGCGAGAGCGCACTGCAGCGCGTGGGAGGAGGACAGGCCGGCGCCGGTGGGAACGTCACCGACGATCATCAGGTTCAGGCCGGGGATCGCGTGACCTGCTTCCCGCAGCGACCACGCGACACCGGCGGGGAAGGCGGACCAGCCGGTGGGGGAGCCCGGACGCAGGTCGTCGACGACGGCCTCGTCCGCCTGGTGGAGCTCGCCGTCATCGCCCAGCGTCGTGGTCACGAGCTTGCGGTCCTCGCGCGGGCCCACTGCCACCGCCACGCGGTGCGGAATCGCCATCGGAAGCACGAAGCCATCGTTGTAGTCGGTGTGCTCACCGATCAGGTTGACCCGTCCGGGGGCCGACCACACCGCGCTCGCAGCGCGGCCGTGCTCCGCGGCGAACAGCTCCGCCGCGCGATCGGAGACCGTCACTTGGCGGTCACCATGACCGCGTGCGCGATGCTCGGGGTCAGCTCGGCGTTGCCGGTCCGGCCGTGCACCTCGATCGGCTTGTTCGCACCCACGACGGACACGATCTCGACCTCGTTGCCGGGCACGATGCCGACCTCCTTGAGGTCGGTCATGAGGTCGGGGTCCAGCTGCACGTGCTCGGAGATGCGGCGGATGACCGCGCGGCCACCGCCGTTGCGGGCGATCTCGTCGACCCGCTGGAGCTCGCCGTCGACCGCGGTCTCGACGTGATCGACACCGAGGTCGTCCAGGCCGGGGATGGGGTTGCCGTAGGGGGAGGTGGTGGGGCCGCCGAGGAGCTTGACGAGCTTGCGCTCGACGGCCTCGCTCATCACGTGCTCCCAGCGGCAGGCCTCGTTGTGCACGTGCTCCCACTCGAGGCCGATCACGTCGACGAGGAGCCGTTCGGCGAGGCGGTGCTTGCGCATGACGCTGATCGCGCGGGCGCGGCCGGCCTTGGTCAGCTCGAGGTGGCGGTCCTCGGCCACGCTCAGCAGTCCGTCGCGTTCCATGCGGGCCACCGTCTGGCTCACGGTCGGTCCGCTCTGCTCCAGGCGCTCGGCGATGCGGGCCCGGAGCGGCACCACGCCCTCTTCCTCGAGGTCGTAGATGGTGCGAAGGTACATCTCAGTGGTATCGATGAGATCGTTCACGTCGGCTCCCCATTCAAGTCCCAACCACGATGCTAGCCGCTGCCAGCGACAACGGTCAGTGGCCGGGGAGTTGACAGCCAAAGATTATGACCGACCTCGTCGGCGGGCTTCGAAAGGCCGTCATGCATACGTTGATCAGTACTGATGATCTCATGTCCGCCCTGAGCGCGGACCCGCACCCGACACTGCTCGACGTGCGGTGGTCGCTGCTCGGCCCACCTGGACGGGAGGACTACGCCGAAGGGCACCTGCCCGGCGCCGTTTTCGTCGATCTGGACGCCGAGCTCGCGGCCGAACCGGGCCCGGCGGGTCGCCATCCGCTGCCGGATCCGGCGGTCCTGCAGGAGGTGCTGCGCAGGGCCGGGGTGGACGCGGACCGCCCGGTGGTGGTCTACGACGCGGACAACGGCTCGGCGGCCGCGCGGGCGTGGTGGCTGCTCCGCTGGGCCGGGCACCGCTCCGTCGCGGTCCTCGACGGTGGTTACGCGGCGTGGACCGCGGAGCACAAGCCGACCACCACCGAGGTTCCCGAGCCCGGCCCCGGTGGGTTCCGGGTGCGGGCCGGTGCCATGCCGGTGATCGACGCCGAGGAGGCCGCTGCGCTGGCCCGCGAGGGCGCGCTGCTCGACGCGCGGGCACCGGAGCGCTACCGGGGAGACGTGGAACCGATGGATCCGCGCGCGGGGCACGTTCCGGGCGCGCTCAACGCGCCGTTCAGCGAGCACATCGGTGAGACGGGGCGCTGGCGTTCGCCGGGAGATCTGGCTGAGCGCTTCGCGGCGCTGGGCGTCACCGGCCACGATCCCGTCGGGGCCTACTGCGGCTCGGGCGTCACGGCCTGCTCCGTGCTGCTCGCACTGGAGCACGCCGGCGTCACCGACGCCGGGAACCCCGCAGCGCTCTACGCGGGCTCGTGGTCGAACTGGTCGGCGGATCCGGAGCGTCCTGCGGCCACCGGGGCGGAAGCGGGCTGAGCGCTCGGCGAGATCGGTCCACCTCGCCGGGTCGCGTCGCCGAGGCCCTGTGGCGGCGGGCCTCCGGCAGGTAGCGTCCCGCCCATGGGTTCTCAGTTGGCCGTGGTCTGGGACGAGGCGCTGCTCGAGTACGACCTCGGAGGGCAGCATCCGCTGCATCCGATCCGCTTGGACCTGACCATGCGGCTCGCCGACTCGCTGGGGCTCCTCGGTGACGTGGAGACGATCAAGCCCGAGCCGGCCACCGAGCAGGACCTGCTGCGGGTGCACACCGCCGAGTACATGGCCGCCGTTCGCTCAGCGCCGCTGAGCGGCTGGGAGGTCGGGCACGGGCTGGGCACCGACGACAACCCGATCTTCGATCGGATGCACGAGGCGTCGGCCTTGATCGCCGGCGCGTCGATCAAGGCCGCCGAGCAGATCGTGTCCGGCCGCGCCGACCGGGCGGTCAACATCGCCGGCGGGCTGCACCACGCGATGGCCGATCACGCGGCCGGGTTCTGCGTCTACAACGACTGCTCGGTGGCCATCGCCTGGATGCTCGAGCAGGGCGTGGAGCGCATCGCCTACCTCGACGTCGACGTCCACCACGGCGACGGCGTGCAGGCGGCCTTCTACGACGACCCCCGCGTGATGACGATCTCGCTGCACCAGCACCCGGTGACGTTGTGGCCGGGCACCGGCTTCGCCACCGAGGTCGGCAGGGGAGACGCGGACGGGACTGCGGTGAACGTCCCGCTGCCGCCGGGCACCGGCGACGGGGACTGGCAGCGCGCCTTCCACGCGGTCGTGCCCTCGGTGCTGGAGCAGTTCCGCCCGCAGGTGCTGGTCACCCAGTGCGGTGCCGACGCGCATCGCGATGACCCGCTGGCGGACCTGTCGCTGAGCGTCGACGGCCAGCGCGCGACCTACCAGAGCCTGCGCGAGCTCGCCGAGACCTACGCCGGCGGAAAGTGGCTGGCGCTCGGCGGCGGCGGGTACTCGCTGTTCCGGGTGGTGCCCAGGGCGTGGACCCACCTGCTGGCGACGCTGCTGAACCGGGACATCGCGCCGGAGACCACCATCCCTGACGATTGGATCGCGTACGCCGTCCGGCGTGCGCAGAACGTGCCGATGCCGACGTCGATGTCGGACGGGGCGGACCCGTCCTTCGAACGCTGGACCGGGGTGACCTCCTCGACGGTGGACACCGCGATCCGCGACGCCCGGCACGCGGTCTTCCCGCTGCTCGGGCTGGACCCGGCCGACACGCGCGACTGAGGAGTGTCCGAAGTGGACGAAGAGCGGGGAGAGGAGACCGGGCCGCAGCAGGACTACCCGCGGCAGTGGGAAGCCGACGTGGTCCTCTCCGACGGCGGCACCGTGCACCTTCGGCCGATCGTCCCGGCCGACAAGGACAAGCTGATCGCCTTCCACGGGCGGCTCAGCGATCGGACCAGGTACTACCGGTACTTCGGTCCGTATCCCCGGATGCCCGAGCGCGACGTGCGGCGGTTCACGCAGGTCGATTACGTCAACCGGATCGCCATGGTGGCGCTGCTGGGCGATGACATCGTCGCCGTGGGGCGCTTCGACCGGCTCGGCGAGCAGAAGTCCGCCGAGGTCGCGTTCGTGGTCGAGGACGGCCACCAGGGCCGGGGCCTGGGCTCGATCCTGCTGGAGCACCTCGCGGCATCGGCGCAGGAACGCGGTTTGCGGCGGTTCGTGGCCGAGGTGCTGGCCGAGAACTCCAAGATGGTGCGGGTCTTCCGCGACGCCGGCTACCAGGTCAGCCGGGCGATGGAGGAAGGCGTCGTGCACCTGGAGTTCGACATCGACCCCACCGAGGAGTCGGTGGCGGTGGCCAGGGCCCGCGAGCAGGCCGCCGAGGCCCGCAGCGTGCACAACCTGCTGCGTCCTCGATCGGTCGCGGTCATCGGTGCCTCCACCGACCACCGCAAGATCGGCCACGCGGTGCTGACGAACCTGCTCACCGCGGACTTCACCGGCCCCGTCTACCCGGTCAACCCGGAGCACCGCTCGGTGCGCGGGGTGCGCGCCTACGCCTCGGTGCTCGACATCCCCGACGAGGTCGACCTCGCGGTGGTGGCGATCCCGGCGGCCAGCGTCACCGAAGTCCTCGACGACTGCTTGGCCAAGGGTGTGAAGGCGCTGGTCATCGTCTCCTCCGGGTTCAGCGAGTCAGGTCCCGCCGGGCGTGAGGTCGAGCGCGAGATGGTGCGGGCCGCGCGCGTGCACGGCATGCGGGTCGTCGGCCCGAACGCCCTCGGCGTGGTCAACCCGGACCCGGAGTTCCGGCTCAACGCCAGCCTCGCCCCGCAGCTGCCCGGTCGCGGCCGCACGGGCTTCTTCTGCCAGTCGGGCGCGCTGGGCGTGGCGATCCTGGAGACCGCCACCGAGCGGGGGCTGGGGCTGTCGACGTTCGTCTCGGCGGGCAACCGCGCGGATCTCTCGGGCAACGACCTGCTGCAGTACTGGCAGACCGACCCGGCCACCGACGTCGTGCTGCTGTACCTGGAGTCCTTCGGCAACCCGCGCAAGTTCGGGCGGCTGGCGAGGCGCCTCGCGCTGAGCAAGCCGGTCGTGGTGGTCAAGTCCGGGCGCAACGCCGTGCGCGCCGGCCTGGCGGCCACCACGGTCGAGATCGACGAGACGAGCGTCCAGGCGCTGTTCGAGCAGTCCGGTGTGATCCGCGTCGAGTCGGTGGCGCAGATGTTCGACACCGCGCTGCTGCTCGCGCACCAGCCGCTGCCGCAGGGCGATCGGGTGTCGATCGTCGGCAACTCCTCGGCCCTGGGCATGATCGCCGCGGACGTGGCTCAGGCGCAGGGGTTGCAGCTGGCGCACGAACCCGTCGACGTCGGGGCCGCAGCCGAACCGGAGGAGTTCGCGGCGGCCGTGCGAGACGCGGCCGCGCGCAGCGACGTCGACGCGCTCATCACCGTGTTCGCCCCGCCGGTGGCCGTGCCCGGCACCGCTTACGCGCGAGCTCTGCGGGACGCGCTGCAGGAGGCGGACGCCGCGCGTTCGAAGCCGGTGGTCACCACGTTCCTGGCGGCCGAGGGCGTGCCCGACGAGCTGGTGGTGCCCGGCCCGGACGGCATCACCGGCAAGGGATCCGTCCCCTCCTACCCGTCGCCCGAGCGCTCGGTGCTCGCGCTGGCCCGCGTCACGCGCTACGCGAAGTGGCGCGCAGCGCCGAAGGGGCACTTCGTGCGGCCGGATGTGGCCGACGAGCAGGCGCGTTCGCTGGTCGAGCAGTGGCTCTCGGAGGGCGTTGCGGAGCTGGGCGACGAGCGCACCGTGCGCCTGCTGGGCTGCTACGGCGTCGAGGTGGTGCCCTTCCGCAAGGTCGCGGACGTGGACGCGGCGCTGGCCGCCGCCGAGGAGCTGGGCTACCCGGTGGTGCTGAAGTCCACCAGCGCCAAGCTCCGGCACCGCAACGACCTGGTCGGCGTCCGGCTGGACCTGGGCAACGAGGACGCGGTGCGCACGGCCTACGCCGACGTGCAGCGCGTGTCGGGGATCGACGAGGTCTACGTGCAGCGGATGGCCGGGCGGGGGACGTCGTGCGTGATCGACCTCCTGGACGACCCGTCGTTCGGCACGTTGGTCTCCTTCGGGCTCTCCGGCGTGGCCAGCGAGTTGCTGGGGGACAAGGCCTACCGGGCGTTGCCGTTGACCGACGTGGACGTGGCGAGCCTGGTGCGAGCGCCCAGGGCGGCTCCGCTGCTGGCCGGGTACCGGGGTGTGGAACCGGCTGATCTGTCCGCCCTGGAAGACCTGGTGCTGCGGGTGGCGACCTTGGCCGAAGACCTCCCCGAGGTGCGGCAGCTGGTGCTGCAGCCGGTGCTGGCCTCCGCGTCCGGTGCCGCCGTCACCGGTGCCCGGGTGTCCTTGGGCGCCTCGTCGGCCGTTCCGGACACCGGACCGCGCAGACTGCGATAGGGGACACAGACCGAAACGTACTAGTTCCGTTAATCTGTGCGCGTGGATGAGGTCACGACCCGGAAAGTCGACGCACCCGCACCTGTGGTCGGCGTGGTCCCAGCGGGCCAATACCGGATCAAGGTGCGCGCGTTGCAGCAGGACGACCCGACCGCGCCGGTCGCCGTCCTGGCACCGGCCATGGGCGTCCCGGCCGGCTACTACCGGCGGTTCGCGGCTGAGCTGCACCGCCTGGGCATGACCGTGGTGTCGTTCGACGTGCGCGGTCAGGGTGAGAACAGGCCCCGGGCCCAGCGCGGGGTCCGCTTCGGCTACCAGGACTTCGTCAACGACCTCGACGCCGTGCTGGACCTCGTCGAATCCGTCTTCCCGAAGGCGCCCCGGTTCGTCCTGGGGCACAGCCTCGGCGGTCAGATCGCGCTGCTGCACGCCGCCGCCAACCCCGGCAGGGTCCACGGCGCAGCGCTGATCGCGACCGGCTCGGTCTGGTACCGGGCCTATCCCGGACTGGCCAAGTACTACTACTCGCTGCTGGGCACCCAGGCGATCGCGATCGGATCGACGCTGCTCGGCTACTGGCCGGGCTTCGCTTTCGGCGGGAAGCAGGCCACCGGTCTGATGCGGGACTGGGCGCGGCAGGCGCGCACCGGGCGCTGGAGACTGACCGGCTCCGACCTGGACTACGACGCCGCGATGGCCGAGGTGACCACGCCGCTGCTCACCGTGACCGTGGAGAACGACGAGCTCGCCCCGGAATCGGCGATGGCGGACCTGGTCAAGCACTCCACGAGCGCCGATCGCACCGCCCGGCACTACACCGCCGACGACGCGGGCGGGCCGGTCGACCACTTCAAGTGGACGCGGAGCTCCGCCGGGATGGCGGCCTGGATCGACGACTGGATGAACGGCGTCCTCGGGCGTTGACGACGCGTTGGTGCACCGCAGGGCGAATAGTGTGAAAGTTGGGGACCGATCCGAATGGTCCGGGACGCAACCGCTGACTCCCGCGCCTCCGTCTTGTAGGTATGAGACGCCTACAAACCGCAGTGGGCGCGGGGAGTCTGCTAGTGGCCTTGGCAGCCTGCGCTCAACAGCCGACCGACGACGTGGGGTTCGGTGGTCAGCCGCCGGTCCCGGCCGGACCCGTTCAGGCCAAGCCTGAACCGGAACGGACACCCGTGGCTGCGGAGGCCATCGACCTCTCGCAGCTGCCAAGAGGATATCCGAAGAAGGTCTGGACCCAGGACAACGGTACCGCAGTGGTCGCCTCCGGTCAGGAGGGCGGTTGCAGCAAGGTGCGCGCCGAACTGGGGGAGCAGACCGCGGACCACGTGAAGATCATCCTGGTGGAGGAGACACCTGACCCACCGGGTGTGTGCACGATGGACCTGAGGTACCCGCCGGTGGCGGTGAGCCTCGACGCACCGCTGGAGGGGCGAAAAGTCGTTCTGGAGCAGAAGGACGTGAAGGTTCCGCGCTGATCCGGCTGTAGCGCGGCGGAAACCTGCCACCGCCGTGCGCGCGGAATCCGGTTCGCCGCCGGAGGTGGGGCTCCACGGTGCGCCGGGTCCGGCAGTCCTGGTTCTCACGCGGGCTTTCGCAGCGGGATGACCGCGGCCGCTTGGGCTCACCCGCACATCGCGGGTGAGCCCAAGACCGGTCGCCAGTCGTCCTTCTCGTGCGGATCAGCCGCGGCTCAGCGGCCGAAGGAGATCTGCAGGGTGGGCTGAGTCGAGTTGGCGAAGAAGTCGTTGCCCTTGTCGTCGACGACGATGAAGGCGGGGAAGTCCTCGACCTCGATGCGCCAGACCGCTTCCATGCCCAGCTCCGGGTACTCCAGCACCTCGACCTTGCGGATGCAGTCCTGAGCGAGACGCGCCGCCGGTCCACCGATCGAACCGAGGTAGAACCCGCCGTGGTTCTCGCAGGAATCGGCGACCTTCTTCGACCGGTTCCCCTTGGCCAGCATGACCATCGAGCCGCCGGCGGCCTGGAACTGCTCGACGTAGGAGTCCATCCGGCCCGCCGTGGTCGGTCCGAACGATCCCGAGGCGTAGCCGTCGGGGGTCTTGGCCGGACCGGCGTAGTAGACCGGGTGGTCGCGCATGTAGTCGGGCATCGGTTCGCCCGCGTCGAGCCGCTCAGCGATCTTGGAGTGCGCGATGTCGCGCGCCACGACGAGCGGTCCGGTCAGCGAAACGCGCGTCTTGACCGGCAGTTTCGACAGCTCGGAGCGGATCTCGTCCATCGGCCGGTTCAGGTCGATCTTCACGACCTCGTCGGAGAGCTGCTCGTCGGAGACCTCCGGCAGGTACTTGGCCGGATCGCGCTCCAGCTGCTCCAGGAACACGCCCTCGGGGGTGATCTTGGCCTTGGCCTGCCGGTCCGCCGAGCAGGACACCGCCACGCCCACCGGCAGCGACGCGCCGTGGCGGGGCAGCCGGATCACGCGCACGTCGTGGCAGAAGTACTTGCCGCCGAACTGCGCGCCGATGCCGAACTGACGGGTCATCTCCAGGACCTGCTGCTCCATCTCGACGTCGCGCAGCGCGTGCCCGGATCCCGAGCCCTCCTGCGGCAGCTCGTCGAGGTAGCGCGCGGAGGCGAGCTTGGCGACCTTGAGGTTGTACTCGGCGGACATGCCGCCGACGACGATCGCCAGGTGGTACGGCGGGCACGCCGCCGTGCCCAGCGAGCGCAGCTTCTCCTCCAGGAAGCGGCCCAGGCGCGTCGGGTTCAGCAGCGCCTTGGTCTCCTGGTAGAGGAACGTCTTGTTGGCGCTCCCACCGCCCTTGGCCATGAACAGCAGCTCGTAGAACGGGTCGGTGCCCGGCTTGTTGAACAGCTCGATCTGGGCGGGCAGGTTGCTGCCGGTGTTGCGCTCCTCCCAGAAGTTCAGCGGCGCCATCTGCGAGTAGCGCAGGTTGAGGTCCTGGTAGGCGTTGAAGATGCCGCGAGCCAGCGACTCCTCGTCCTGGCCGCCGGTGAGCACCGACTCGGTCCGCTTGCCGATGACGATCGCGGTGCCGGTGTCCTGGCACATCGGCAGCACCCCGCCGGCCGACACGCAGGCGTTGCGCAGCAGGTCGGTGGCCACGAAGCGGTCGTTCGCACTGGCCTCGGGGTCTTCCACGATCGACTTCAGCTGGGCGAGGTGCGACGGACGCAGCAGGTGCTGGATGTCCTTGATCGCCTCAGCGGCCAGCGAGGTCAGCGTGGCGGGTTCGATCTCCAGGAAGCGGCGCCCTGCGGCTTCGACGACCTTGATGCCTTCATCGGTCACCAGGCGGTACTCGGTGTCGTCGGGGCCGAGGGGGAGCACCTCGGTGAAGTCGAAATTCGTGGTGGTCACGTCGCGGCTCCTTTGCGCGCGTTCGGGTTACGCGTGCACTCATGTAACCGCGCAGCGGATCACGGCGTCCACACGGGTGGGCTATGTGTGACGGAGACCGGCCGCCGACGCCTCCGGGGTGCCCTGGTCGAAACCTCTTCGGCTTGAGATTCTCGAGGCTGGACGCCCGGTACCGCTCACATCGCATCGGAGGCCGCATGCCCACGTCGGACGCGCTCGATGAACTGGTCAACCTCCGCGACCTGGGCGGTCAACCCGTCGGTGACGGGGAGCTGACCAGGTCCGGGGTGGTGTACCGCAGTGATGCCCCGCATCCCGGCGACCGCGATCCGGAGGGGTTGACCGGCTGGCCGCCGAGGGTGGTGGTGGATCTGCGCGAAGCGGCCGAGACGCAGGAAACGCACCCGATGGCACCGGTCGCTCAGGTGCACCGGATCCGGGTGCTGGAGGGGCTGGACAAGCCCGAGGACGACGGCTCTGCGCACGAGCTGACCCTGCTCTACCAGGGCATGCTGGAAGGCGCTCCGAAGAAGCTCGTCGAGGTCTTCCGGCACGTCCTGGAGGCCGACGGCCCGGCGCTCGTGCACTGCGCTGCGGGCAAGGACCGGACGGGGGTCGTCTCGGCGATGCTGCTCAGCGCCGCCGGCGTGCGCCCGGACGCGATCATCGCCGACTACGTGCGCACCGACAAGAACATGTTCCGCGTCCTGCAGCGCCTCAACGAGGCGCCGGAACTCCCGCCGGGCGTGGACGAGGAGATGGTCGCCGAGTTGCTGGCCACCCCGACCCAAGCCATCGAGCGGGTGCTGGAGGTCTTCGACGTCCACCAGGGGGCCGCGGGCTGGTTGAGCAACCACGGCGTCACCGACGACGAGCTGAACCGCTGGAAGGCGAAGTTCTTGGACAGCTGAGCCGCGAATTTAGGTGAGGAGGTCGGACCCGCCTTTTCGACGAGTCCGGCCTCCTCCAGCAAGCGGTGGAGGACCCCACCGCTCAAGCGAGCGGGAAGAAGATCTTCGCTCCTTCCCCGCACCCGGGTCAACGAGCCGATCGGGTGCAAAGTGATGCGGACCGGCATCGGAGTTCCCACGCGTCACTTCCGCCACACGAGAACGCCCCTCCGCTCCCAGGTCAGGAGCGGAGGGGCGCTCCGGTCGGATCAGCTGGCGTACGCGCGGAGCTTGTCGGCCCGATCGCCCTGGCGGAGCTTCGACATGACCTCGCGCTCGATCTGGCGGACCCGCTCGCGGGACAGGCCGAACGCCTTGCCGATCTGGTCGAGGGTCCGCGGCTGGCCGTCCTCGAGGCCGTAGCGCATCCGGATGACCGCCTGCTCGCGCTCCTCCAGCGTGGACAGCACCCGCCGCAGGTCGTCCTGCAGGAACCCGGAGATCACCGCGTTCTCCGCGTCAGCGGACTCGGAGTCCTCGATGAAGTCGCCCAGCGGGGCGTCCTCCTCGGCACCGACCGGCATGTCCAGGCTCACCGGGTCCCGGGAGTGGTCCATCAGGTCGAGAATCTTCTCGACCGGGATGCCGGCCTCGTTCGACAGCTCGTCGTCGGTGGCCTCGCGACCCAGCTTCTGGTGCAGGTCGCGCTTGATGCGGGCCAGCTTGTTGACCTGCTCGACCAGGTGGACGGGCAGCCGGATGGTGCGGCTCTGGTCGGCCATGCCCCTGGTGATGGCCTGACGGATCCACCAGGTCGCGTAGGTCGAGAACTTGAAGCCCTTGGTGTAGTCGAACTTCTCCACCGCCCGGATCAACCCGAGGTTGCCCTCCTGGATGAGATCGAGCAGCGGCATGCCGCGGCCGGTGTAGCGCTTGGCGAGGCTGACGACCAGCCGGAGGTTGGCCTCCATCAGGTGGTTCTTCGCGCGCCGGCCATCCCGCACCACGGCATTGAGGTCGGAGCGCCGCTCGGGCGAGAGGTTCTTGCTGTCCTCCAGCAGGTGCTTGGCGAACACCCCGGCCTCGATGCGCTTGGCGAGGTCGACCTCTTCCTGTGCGGTGAGCAGCGCGGTGCGCCCGATGCCGTTGAGGTAGACGCGCACCAGGTCGGCCGATGGTCCCTGGGTGTCCAGTTCTTCGGCGACGGCGACGTCTGGCTTGGTGGTCTGCGGGACGGTCATGAGCTCCCTCCCTGACGGGCTGGCTGGCGGGGCGCAATTCACACCGACGCATCGGTGCGCGGTGCGGAAGACGCGTACGCTCGGTATTACCGGGCCTTCCGCGTCGACGTTCTTCCACGGATGTCGGGTCGGTGCCATGGCTGTCCGTTCCGTCGGAACTCGCAGCTGTTCGGTCACCGCTGTCGGCACGGCCGTTGAAGCTTCGTTACCTGGAAAACGACGGGCGCGGCGAATTCGTTCCCGAAGTTCTCGATTCGAAGACGTCGCGGCCGTCACATCCGTTGCGCCCCCAAGCCTGAGGATTTCCTGAGAGCTCTCGTTACATTTAGACCTCAACCAAAAGTGTGAATGGCCCGTCGTTCACGCTTTCGACGGCCATCATCGCGCCGAACACCCCGGTCGACACCCGCGCACCCCGCTCGCGCAGCTCCGCCACGACCTCGTCCACCTGCGGTTCGGCCTGTTCCGGGCGGGCCGCCTCGGTCCACGACGGGCGGCGCCCCTTCTTGGTCGATCCGTAGAGGGTGAACTGGCTGACGACGAGCAGCGGAGCACCGGTCGTGGCGCACGACTCCTCGTCCCGCAGGGCTCGAATCTCGTGCAGTTTCCGGGCCATTTTCGTGACTTCCTCACGACCGTCGGAATGCGTCACACCCAATAGCACCAACAGGCCGGGTTCTTCGATCTTGCCGACGACTTCACCGTCGACCGTTACCGAGGCGCGAGTGACCCGCGTGACGATTGCCCTCACCGATCATCACCTTCCCATTCGGCCGGAACGACCATTCCGTGCCGGACGAGTTCGCGCACCATCGGAATCGCGGCCGCGGCCAACTCCTCCGCGTCCTCGCCGTATCCCATCGCCAGCAGCTCGAGCAGTTCCTCCAGCGGAAGGGCGCCCCGGAAGCCCGCCAGCAACCGGACGCCGAGTTCGTCGATCTCGTGCTGCCAGCCCGGCCCGTCGGTGCGGTGCAGGCGGTGCACCATCGCCTCCCAGCCCTCGTCCCCCGGCTGCGACACCTGTTCCAGCACGGTGCTGTCGGCGGTGACCAGGCGAGCGGCCAGCAGGTCGTCGTCCGAGTCGTGGGCGCGCAGCCACTCGACCCTGCGCAGCCAGGCGTCGGACTCCGGGCCGAGCGGGTCGTCGAAGGCGTGCCGCAGGTCCTCGCAGACGACCTCGCCCGGACCGTCGGTCCGGCGCAGCGTGACGAAGCCGAACCCGATGCCGATCACGTCGTTCGCCTCGAACCAGTCCAGCCACTCGGCCGCCTTGCGGATCCCCTGCTCCGAGCGCGGGTCGTACCCCGCGTCGCGCAACCACGTGCCGACGTAGAGCTCCGGGTCCGCGACGTCGCGCTGCACGAACCACGCGTCCACGCCGGCGCCCGGCGGCAGCCAGGACGACACGCGGTCCTCCCAGTCCTCGCCGTCCCGGTGCACCCAGGACGCCAGCAGCTGCCCGGTGCCGCCCTCGGTGAGGAAGGACGGCAGCTGGCGCACCACCAGCGCGCTCGCGTCGTCACCGGCCAAGCCGGAGTCGCGGTAGGTGAAGTCGGTGCGCGGCGGCCCGACCACGAAGGGCGGGTTGCACACCACCAGGTCGAACTTGCGGCCCCGGACCGGGTCGAACCACTCGCCCGCGGAGAGCTCGGCGTCGACGCCGTTGAGCCGGAACGTCGCCCCGGCCAGCGCCAGCGCCCGCTCGGAGACGTCGGTGACGGTGATGGTGTCCGCGTGCGTGCTCGCGTGCAGGGCTTGGACGCCGCAGCCGGTGCCGAGGTCGAGCACGGAGCCGACCTTCCGCCGGGTGGTGGCCCGCACCAGGCTCAACGAGGCGTGTCCGACGCCCAGCACGTGGTCGGCGTCGAGGGGTCGGCCGCCGCGCAGGTCGGAGTCCAGGTCCGAGACCACCCACCAGGAGTGCTCGCCCTCGCCGTGAGGGCGGATGTCGAGCCCGGCGCGCAGCAGCTCACCGTCGGCGGTCAGGATCCCGGCCGCCAGCGCTTCGTCGACGTCCAGGGAGCCGAGCGCGGCCTGCACCTCGGCGCGCTTCTCGGCCTGGCCGAGCAGGAACAGCCGGACCAGGGTGCCCAGCGGGCCCGCGCCTTCGACGGCGCGCAGCGCGGGCACGGGTTCACCGCGGCCGAGCGCGGCGTGCGCGGAGTGGCCGAGCAGGTCGAGGACGCCGTCGGCGTCGTAGGAGGCGTCGCGGAAGGCGTCGCGGAGTCGGTCGATGCGGTCAGCGGACAGATCTGGAATCACGTCCTGAATCCTCACACGCCCGCCGGTGGGCCCACCCGCTCACTCGACCGGGCGGTCGCGAGGCCGGACGCCGTCGGTGGTGCGGCCTAGCATCGGGTTCATCCACGACGGGGGAGTTGTCATGACCACTCTGGAGAACCGGCCGAACACCGCGCTGCTGGTCATCGACGTGCAGAACGGGGTCGTCGCCGACGCCCACGACCGCGACCGGATCGTCGCCAACATCGGGGACCTGGTCAGCAGAGCCCGCTCGGCCGGGGTCGACGTCGTGTGGGTTCAGCACCACGACGATTCGATGGTCCGCGACAGCGAGGCGTGGGAACTGGTGCCCGAGCTCGACCGCGGTGACGCCGAGCCGCTGGTGCACAAGTCCTACGGAGACGCCTTCGAGAGCACCGAGCTGGAGGACCTGCTCGCCACCGGCGGTATCGGCAGGCTGGTGGTCGCCGGGGCGGCCACCGACCAGTGCGTCCGCTCGACGCTGCACGGCGCGTTCACCCGCGGGTACGACGCGACGCTGGTCGCCGACGCCCACACCACCGTCGACCTCAGCCAGTACGGAGCGCCGACGCCGGAAGAGGTCATCGCGCACACCAACCTGTACTGGCGCTACCAGGTCGCGCCCGGCCGCACCGCGGGCACGGTCAGCACGGCGGATGTGGACTTCACGTCCGCATCGGCGAAAAGGCGGTAGCCAGCCGGTGGGCGTGGGGCTAGATTCGGCCGGTGCCTGACGCGATGTTCGCTCATCCCCGGCTCGCGCCGCTCTACGACGCGTTCGAATCGGACCGCGCGGACCTCACCGCCTACGTCGAGATCGCCGACGAGTTCGGTGCGGCCAGAGTTCTCGACGTGGGGTGCGGGACCGGGTCGCTGGCGATCCTTCTGGAGGAGACCGGGCGCACGGTCGTCGGGACCGACCCCGCTGAGGCCTCGCTGGCGGTCGCCAGGTCCAAGGACAGCTCCGCGCGGATCGTCTGGGTGCGCTGCGACGCCACCATCCTGCCGACCATCGCGGCCGACCTGGCGGTGATGACCGGCAACGTCGCGCAGGTCTTCCGCACCGACGAGGAGTGGACCCGAGTGCTGCTCAGCGTCCGCGCCGCGCTCCGCCCGGGAACGCACTTCGCGTTCGAGACGCGCAAGCCCGAACGCCGCGCCTGGGAGCGGTGGCCCGGCACCACCAGCGTCGAGATCCCGGGGGAGGGCCGCGTCGAGCGGACGGACGAGCTCACCGACGTGAGCCCGCCGCTGATCTCCTTCCGCAGCACCTACCGCTTCGCCGACGGCGACGAGCTCACCAGCGAGTCCACCCTCCGCTTCCGCACCCGCGAGGAGATCGAAACCTCCCTCGCCGAAGCGGGGTTCGAGATCGTCGAGGTGCGAGAAGCCCCAGACCGGCCCGACGAGGAGCACGTCTTCATCACCCGCCGAGCCGACTGAGCTCCCACTCGGGCCCGAGTCGGCTCAGCCCCAGGGGACGGATGACGCGATGGCAGCGATGTCGCCGTCGTCGAAGTAGATCGACGCGAGGCAGGATCATGTTCCTGGGGTGAGCTTGTAGTGCAGGCGGACCACTTGAGCGGACCGCAGCGCGAGGGTGTGATCGGTTCGCACCGAGCCTTCGTCGTCGACGTAGAGGTGGAACGTCTCGTGGATCGGGATGCGCGCGGCGAACGAGCGTCCGCCGGACTCGACGACCACGTAGGCGCCGTTCTGGCCGAACGTGCCCGCCGGTGACCGCAGCTCCAGCTCGCCACCCGGCAGTGCCACGGGCTGGAGGAAGACCTGGACGTTTCCCGATTCCAGCGGAAACGCGACGTGCACGCTCGGGCTTCGCGCACCCGGCAGCGTCCGCGTGGTGTAGCAGCCGCTGTAGACGTACTCGCCGGTCGACCTCAGCGTCCGGATCCACGCGGCGGCTTCCTGGCCTCCACCGGCCCCGATGATGGGGACGACCTTGCTGTCCATGCCGTGGGCGACGTCGAGCGGGCGGGTGGGCAGCGCCAGCTGCTGCACGCGGCGCCCGAACAGCCGGGAGATGAGCTCGCCGCCCGGTTGGAAGACCGGGTTCCACTGGGTCCAGACCTCCATGCGCCACCTGGACGTGTGTTCGTAGAAGTCCCGGATCTCAGGGCGCAGATCGGCCACCCGGAAGGACGGCCCGTCCAGCTGCGACATGTCCGCGAGCAACCCGGAGGGGCTGGCCGTCTCGCCGCCACCGCTGGTCGTGGCGGTGCGCACCCACGCATCACCGACCGTCGACCCCTCGCTCATCGGCGCGTTCAGCCACCGCTCGGCGTGAGCGAGGTCGACGCGGCGGCCGCTCAGCCGCCAGAAGAGGCGGGTGGCCCGGTCCAGGCTCGACATCCATGAACGCACGCGTGACAGCTTGCCCCCGGGGGCTGCGGACTTGGCGGTGAGGTGGGCATCGAATCCTCCCCGCGCCAGGTCGGTGATCGATGCTGAGTGCGGTGGCGTGGTTGTCGGTTCGGGCGCGTGCCAGGATGGGTTCATGCCCCAAGCGCTGCACCTGACCGGCGACGCCGACGCCGACAAGCTCCTCTCGGACGACCCGTTCGCCCTGCTCACCGGGATGTTGCTCGATCAGCAGGTGGCGATGGAGCTGGCGTTCGCCGGTCCGAAGAAGATCGCTGATCGGATGGGCGGGTTCGACGTCGCCAAGATCGCCGACTCCGATCCGGAGGAGTTCGTCGAGCTGTGCGTGCAGAAGCCGGCGATCCACCGCTACGGCGGTTCGATGGCCAAGCGCGTCCAGGCCCTCGCGCAGCACGTGGTCGAGCACTACGACGGTCGCACCGAGGCGCTGTGGACCGACGGCGACCCGGACGGCAAGGAAGTCCTCAAGCGGCTCAAGGCCCTGCCGGGTTACGGCGACCAGAAGGCCCGGATCTTCCTCGCGCTGTTGGGAAAGCAGCGAGGCGTGGAACCGGCGGGCTGGCGGGAGGCGGCAGGCGCCTACGGCGACGAGGACGCGCGCCGGTCGATCGCCGACGTCGTCGACGAGCACACCCTCCAAGAGGTCCGCTCCTTCAAGAAGGCCCAGAAGGCCGCAGCGAAGGCGTCGAAGTAGGTCCGCGTCGTGCTGCGGCAGCCCGCTGGGGTGCCGTGGCGCGGAGCCACGCACGGGCGCGCTCGTCCAGGTCGCGAATGTCGGCCCAGCTGCGCTCCACCGGTATCGACGCGATGCGCAGGTCGTCCTCGTGCACCGGTCCAGGATCTCCGCGCAGCACGTCGATCGCGGGGTCCCCGCGACCCCACCGGAACGTGAATCCGCCCAGGTAGAGCCACTGGCAGGGGATCTTGGCCACGGTCATACCCCCATCAGGCAGGCGAAGTGCACGTGCTGGACGTGCCAGGCCATGCAGTCCAGGCCCATCACGCCGAAGTCGACGAGAACCCGGCCGCAGCGCTTCCCGCCGACCGGGCAGCAGAACCACTCCCGCCCGTCGACCACCGCTACCTCCAGGTCGATCTCGAATCGGCCGACCTCGATCACGCCCCCGACACGCGTGGGTGGCGTGGGCTCGGTCGTCGCTGACATGGCATCGCCCACTTGCATCAGTCGTCACAGTCGTCTCATACAACTTCGTGACGAAGGTAGCGATGCCATCTCTGGTGAGGCAAGGTGAGACACTCGTTTGGGAGGACTGAGTCGTCTAGTGCGAGGTGTTTCCGATGTCCGCCGCAGCGAAGTACCAGGAGATCGCCGCCACGCTGCGAGGCCAGATCGACAGCGGATCGCTGGGTGTGGGTGACAAGCTGCCCACCGAGCAGGCGCTGCAAGAGCAGTTCGACGCCTCGCGCACGACGGTTCGTCAGGCGCTCAGGGAGCTCCGCGATGCCGGTCTGGTTCACAGATGCGCCACGGCATCGGGGTGTTCGTGTCGCCGCCGACCGTGGTTCAGCGGCTCGACTCCCGTGATCGCCTGTCGAAGGCCCGCCGGGAGCGGAACAAGGCCGCCTTCTTGGCGGAGGCGGATGCCCAGGGCTTCGCCCCAGCCTCCTCGGTGCGCGTGTGGTTCGAACCCGCGCAGGACTTCGCCGAACTCCTCGGTATGGCGGAAGATGCCGAGATCTGCGTACGAGATCGGGTGATGCGCGCCGACGGGCAGCCGGTCATGCTCGCGGTGTCCCGGTTGCCTCGGGAGATCACCCGGGGAACCGCTCTCGAGGAGGTCGAGACCGGGGCGGGCGGCTCTCTCGCCCGCCTGGAAGAGCTCGGGTTCGGAATCGCGAGACATGAAGAGGTGGTCGGCGCCCGCATGCCTGACGCCAACGAGCGTCAACTGCTCGGTCTGGGCGCTGGCCCGGTACTCACCGTTCGTCGACGCACCTGGAGTGGGGAGCGGGTCGTCGAGGTGAACGACATGGTGATGTCGGGCGCCGGGTACGAGCTCCGCTACGGCTGGGACGCGATCTGATCGGATCCCAGCCGTGCCGGCTCAGGCGGCGGCTGCTGCTCCGGGTTTCTGGTACTTGTCGACGTACTCCTGGTCGGAGAGCTCCGAGATCGAGTACATGATCTCGTCGGTGATCGACCGCAGGACCGGCAGGGACGCCTCCATGCCCGAGTAGCGGGTGAAGTCCAGCGGGTCGCCGAAGCGGACCGTGACCGCGGCCCGGCGCGGGATCTTGGTGCCGCGGGGCTGGAGCTTGTCGGTGCCGGTCAGCGCCACGGGCACGACCGGGGCGCCGGTGTTCAGCGTCAGCCGTGCGACGCCGGTGCGGCCGCGGTAGAGGCGGCCGTCGGGGGAGCGGGTGCCTTCCGGGTGGATGCCGAAGGCGCCGCCGTTGCGCAGCACGTCCTCGGCCGCGCCGATCGCCTCCAGCGCGGCCCGGCCGCGGCCCCGCTCGACCGGGATGGCGCCCAGCGACGTGAACAGCCACTTGCTGAGGCCGCCCTTGACGCCCGTGCCCTGGAAGTACTCGGCCTTCGCGAGGAAGGCCACCGGGCGCGGCAGCACGAGCGGGACGATGAAGCTGTCCAGCACCGCGAGGTGGTTCGGAGCGAGGATCACCGGCCCCGTGGTGGGCACCTTCTCCGCGCCGATGATCTTGGGGCGGTAGACCGACCTGGCCACTGCACCTACGACCCGTTTGCTCACCGCGTACAGCATGTGTGGTCTCTCCCGCTCCGAGGTTGTCCGCTCCCCCTCGAATCTAACCCGCCGAGGTTTCGCGGGTGCGGCGCGCAGGTCAACCGGTGGGGGTAATCGCCGGGGTCCCGGGGGTATCCGGGCTCGTCGACGAGTGGGAGCATGGAGGTCGGAGGTAGCGTCGTGAACACTTCACATCGTGACGACACCCCGGTGCTGATCACCGAGGCCGAGCCGTCGATGGACGATCAGCAGGCCCTTCGCCGCCGCAGGTACGCGTGGATGATGGCCAGCCGCATCCCGTGCTTGGTCGGTGCGGTAGTCGTGTTCCAGGTGTGGCAGCTGTGGTGGCTCGCGTTGATCATCGTGGCGATTTCGATCCCCTTGCCGTGGATGGCGGTTCTCATCGCCAACGATCGGCCCGTCCGCAAGTCCGAGGACGTCAACCGATTCCGCCGCTCGCACCGCAGCATCGAGTCGCCCAACCACCAGGTCATCGAAGGCACCTGACCGCCCCTGCCCAGGACGATCACCGTCGTGGCGGGAACGGGGCCGCTGCGGACAAACGCATGCGGTGTGCGGCATCATTGGTGACATGAGCACGATGACGCTGCCGGAGACCGACACCCGGAACGAGACCGCTGAAGAGACCAGCGACGACCGTCCCGAGGTATTCCACTACGTGCAGAAGGACAAGATCGCCGAGAGCGCGGTCATGGGCAATCACGTGGTGGCGCTGTGCGGTCAGGTCTTCCCGGTCACCAAGTCCGCGAAGCCCGGTTCCCCGGTCTGCCCGGACTGCAAGGAGATCTTCGAGTCGTTGCCCACGGGCGGCGGCGACGAGTGAGCAGGGCGCTTCCCGAACCGCCGCGGATCAGCCGCTGTGCGGTTCGGGATGTCCCGCGCGCTTGAAGGCCACCGGTGCGCCGTTGGTGTGCGGTGGCTCGGGGTCGGCCGCCGGCGGCTCCGGATCGTCCTCCTGCGTGCGGGTCTTGTCCTCACGCCACGCGCGGTAGCCGTCCTCGGTGTGCATCCGCTGGGCCAGCCGCCGCATTTCCAACCGTCGCCAGCGCCGCCGCTCCCGGCGGGTCATCTTCGCCGGCCACATCTCCTGGATCGCGTTGTTGAACTCCGCGCCCATGATGATCGCGAAGCCGATGAAGAACGCGAACAGCAGGAAGGCGATCGGCGTCGCCAGCGCGCCGTAGGTGTAGCCGGTGCTGGTGATCCAGGTGATGTACACCCGCAGCCCGTAGCTGGACACCAGGAACAGCACCATCGCCAGCAGCGCACCCGGGATTCCCCGGTACCAGGGCAGTTTCCGCGGCAGCGCCACGCTGTAGAGCGTCGCCAGCGCGATCACCAGACCGGCAGCCGTGGCCGGGTAGTAGATCGCGTGGATCAGCCAGGTGATGTCGTCCTGCAGGCCGTGCGGGAACACCGTCGGCAGCCACTCCGGGCCCAGCGCGACCACCGGCATCCCGATGATCGCCAGAACCAGGCCGACCAGGTACAGCAGCAGCGCCACGATCCGCTGCCAGACGCTGTTGCGCACCAGGTACTGGTCGTAGGCCTGGGTGATCGAGTCCACCAGCGACGCCAGCGCGGAGGACCCGGCCCACAGCGACAGCAGGAAACCCATCGACGCGATCTCGCTGCGGCCCTTGGTCAGGATGTCGCCGACGGTCGGACCGATGATCTGGTCCACGACGCCACCGGTGAACACGGTGCGGCAGAAGGCCAGGATCTTGTCGTGCACCGCGTCGACGATCGCGGGACCGAACCAATCACCGAGGTAGCCCAGGCTGCCCAGCAGTCCCAGCAGCAGCGGCGGCAGCGACATCGTCTGCCAGAACGCGGCGGCCGCGGACTCCGAGAAGATGTTGTCCCACCACGCCTTGTCCAGGGTGCGCACGACCAGGCGCAGGGGACCGCGGCGCACCGGGACCTCGTCCCGGGCTGCGGTCGCGCTGCGCCCCTGGCTTTCTGGCGAACTCGGCGAACCCATCTCGCCTATAAGGATGCTTCATAGCTCCCGTGCGTAGGCGTCGAGGTGTTGAAACCGGAGTGTCGGAAGCGTCTCGATCGGCCGAACCGGTGTCGACCGGAGCGCAAAGGTAAGCTGCACGGCGGTCCGCCAGAAGTTGATCGGTGCTGGTTGATCCAGTTCTCCGGTCAATCCCTCGTTCGAGGGAGCACGGCGGTAGTGGGGCTCAACGGATGTGCCCGCACCATCCGGTTTGGGGAAAACGAGGAAGGGAGCGGCGAGCCGGCGTGTCCGAAGCGCAACTCGACTATTCCGTCCGATCTGTTCTGAGCGATCCCTCGCAGGCCCCGTCCCGGCCACTGCGCGCCTGGCAGCGGCGAGCGCTCACCAAGTACCTGGCCAACCAGCCGCAGGACTTCCTGGCCGTCGCGACGCCCGGCGCGGGCAAGACGACCTTCGGCCTGCGGGTGGCCGCCGAGCTGCTGGCCGACCGCACGGTCGAGCAGGTCACCGTGGTCGCGCCGACCGAGCACCTCAAGCACCAGTGGGCGCTGGCCGCCGGTGGCGCCGGGATCCCGCTGGACTCGAACTTCCGCAACGCCGACGGGATCACCTCCAGCGACTACCGCGGCGTGGTCGTCACCTACGCGCAGGTCGCGGCTCACCCGAACCTGCACCGGGTCCGCACCGAACGCCGCAAGACGCTGGTGATCCTCGACGAGGTGCACCACGCCGGCGACGCGAAGTCCTGGGGCGACGCGATCCGGGAAGCGTTCACCCCCGCTGTGCGGAGGTTGTCGCTGACCGGTACGCCGTTCCGCAGCGACGACTCGCCGATCCCGTTCATCGGCTACGAGCCCGACGCCGACGGGTCGTTGCGCAGCCGCGCGGACCACTCCTACGGCTACTCCGACGCGCTCGCCGACGGCGTCGTGCGGCCGGTGCTGTTCCTCGCGTACTCGGGCGAGGCGCGCTGGCGCACCAACGCCGGCGACGAGTTCAGCGCGCGCCTGGGCGAACCGCTGACCGCCGAGCAGACCGCCCGCGCGTGGCGGACCGCGCTGGATCCGTCCGGCGAGTGGATCCCCGCGGTGCTCAAGGCCGCCGACACCCGGCTCGAGCAGCTCCGCCAAGGCGGCATCCCGGACGCGGGCGGCCTGGTGATCGCGTCCGACCACCCGACGGCCAAGGCCTACGCCAAGGCGCTGCACCAGATCACCGGTTCGGATCCGGTCGTGGTGCTCTCCGATGATCCGCAGGCGTCGTCGCGGATCGGTGAGTTCGCCGAGTCCGACGACAAGTGGATGGTCGCGGTCAGGATGGTGTCCGAGGGCGTCGACGTGCCGCGCCTGGCAGTCGGCGTCTACGCCACCAGCGCCTCGACGCCGCTGTACTTCGCCCAGGCCATCGGTCGTTTCGTGCGGTCTCGACGGCCGGGGGAGACGGCCAGCATCTTCCTGCCCAGCGTGCCCGTGCTGCTGGAACTGGCCAGCCAGCTGGAAGCGCAGCGCGACCACGTGCTGGGCAAGCCGCACCGCGAGAAGGATGGCTGGGACGACGAGCTGGTCGCCGCCGCCAACGCCCAGCGCGACGAGCCGGGCGAGGAGGAGAAGGCGTTCACCTCGCTGGGCGCCGACGCCGAGCTGGACCAGGTGATCTACGACGGTTCGTCGTTCGGCACGGCCGCGTTCAGCACCACCGAGGAGGAGCAGGACTACCTCGGTCTGCCGGGTCTGCTGGAGCCGGACCAGGTGAAGGCGCTGCTGCGGCAGCGCCAGTCGCAGCAGCTGGAGGACGTCGGCAAGCGCGAGGCCGAGTCGAAGGCGGCGAAGGCCGCCGAGCAGGCCGAGCAGCAGTCCCGTCCGCAGAGCGTCCAGGAGCGGCTGCAGAAGCTGCGCAAGGAGCTCAACACCCTCGTGTCGCTGCACAACCACCGGACCCGCAAGCCGCACGGCAAGATCTACAACGAGCTGCAGAAGGCGTGCGGCGGCCCGCCGACCGCCATGGCCACGGTCGAACAGCTAGAAGAGCGGATCGCCACGCTCCGTTCTTGGTGATCGCCTGATGCGGGTGCTGCCGTCCGGCTAACCTGTCACCCGCCAGAGCGACGATCTTGGAGCGGGCTGTGACCGGCGACGCGTGGAACATCGGGCTCAACATCATCGCCAGCGTGATCACCGGCTCGGTGGTCTGGCTCTCCGGTCGCCTGCTGCGACTGCGCGGGCTGCGGCGCAAGCAGGCGTTCTTCGGGCTGAGCAGCGGTGGTGAGTGCCTGCTCGTGGTGCCGCGGATGGTCTCGGCCGACAACGAGCGCAGCGTCCACCGCAACGACGCCGCCGCGATGCTCGATCTCTCGTCGATCCTCGGGGAGTGCGGTGCGAAGCCCGAGGTGATCTTCCACGACCAGGTCTACCAGGGGCTGGCCGACAAACCCGAGTTCTGCATCGGCGGTCCGGTGGCCAACCGGCGGACCGAAGCCCACCTGAGGTCGGTGCTGCCGGCGTGCGCATCGGGGGCGTGGAGGAGCGGACGGCGATCACCGTGGGCGGGCAGACCTACCCGCCGAACGCCCGCCGGGTCGGGTACGCGTTGCTGGCCAAGGTCGTGCGGGACGAGCGCGACAAGCCCGCGTTCGTGATCTGCGGTCAGACCTCGATCGCCAACCGCGCCGCCGCGCGCTACCTCGATGCGGAGTTCCAGCGGCTCAAGCGCGCTCACGGCCTCCGGAGGCGCTTCTGCGTGCTGCTGCGCGTCATCGAGCCCGAGAGCTACGGGCCGAGCGTCGTCGAGCTCGTCCGCGACGTCACCACCGAAGCCTTCACCCCGAGCCCCGCCGACGACGCCGAAGCCACCGAAGCGTCGGGAACGTCCGAGGACGAGGTCACCTCCGCGTAGCGGGGCAATTCCCAGTTTTAGTCCAAACCGAGCCATGGTCATGTCCGAAATGTCGGCTCAGTTTGGACTAAAACTGGGATCTGGTGCGGCGCGTTGCTTCAGGTGTGGGACTCAACCTGCACCGCTGTGCCGTCCCCTGTGGGGTTTTCTCACTCGTCGTCTGGCGAGTACGCCGCGACGCCGATGTCCACCCCGGGGTAAGCGGAAGACATCAGGAGTGGCGCACGGAGTCCAGGCGGCGTGTGAGGTTCCGCTACCTGCACCGCCAAGCAAAGTGATTCTGCAATGATCCCTAAAACTGGGAGCTGCCGCGGCGGTGCCCGCGTGCCAGGTGCGGCCGGGGGCGATGATCTTGGGGGGTCGTTCGGTCTTCTAGGGTCGCCGCATGGGATTCGACGTGGAGAAGGTCAGGGCGCAGTACCCGGCGCTGGCCGACGGACGGGCGTGGTTGGACGGTGCCGCCGGCACGCAGGTGCCGGAGGTGGTGATCGAGGCGATCAGCGACGCGTACCGGGTCGGGCTGTCGAACGTGGGCGGGCCCTACGAGTCGAGCCGCCGCTCTAGCGGGATCGTCGCCGAGACCCGCGCGGCTGTGGCCGACCTGGTGGGCGCGCCCGATCCGGCCTGCGTGACCTTCGGGCCCAGCATGACCTCGCTCACCTACCGGTTCGCCGGAACGCTGGCGCTGGGCTGGAACCCCGGCGACGAGATCGTGGTGACCGATCTCGATCACGACGCCAACGTGCGGCCGTGGGTGCAGCTCGCCCAGCGGGCGGGTGCGACCGTGCGCACCGCCGAGATCGATCCGGCCACCGGTGAGCTCCCGGTCGACAACGTCGTGGGACTGATCGGCGACCGCACCAAGCTGGTCGCCGTCACCGCAGCGTCGAACATGCTCGGCGTGATCCCCGACCTCAAGCCGATCACCGACAGGGCTCGGGAGGTCGGTGCGCTGTCCTACGTCGACGGCGTGCAGCACTGCCCGCACGCGCACGTGAGGATCGCGGAGCTGGGAGCGGATCTCTACGCCACGAGCGCTTACAAGTGGGCCGGGCCGCACCTGGCAGCCGTGGTCGCCGCCGACCCGTGGGTGCTGGAGAACCTGCACCCGGACAAGCTCAAGCCCTCGCCGGAGAGCTCTCCTGAGCGCTTCGAGCTGGGGACCAACCCGTTCGCCCCGATGGCCGGTGCGGTCGCCGCTGTGGAGCACCTGGCCGGCCTGGACGCCGACGCGGCGGGCAGCCGGTCCGAACGGCTCGCGACGTCGCGCGCGGCTGTCGTCGAGCACGAGGAGCGGCTGGCGAGCCACCTGTGCGAGGGCCTGGCCGGGCTCAGCGGCGTGCGGCGCCACGGGGTGCCGCAGGGCCCCACCACGCCCACCGCGTTCTTCACCGTGGAGGGCAGGGCCCCGGCGGAGGTCTCCGCTGCGCTCTCGGAGAGGGGTCTGAACGTCTCCGCCGGGCACTTCTACGCGTGGGGGCTCGTCCACGCCCTGGGCATCGGCCCCGAGGGCGGTGTGCGGGCGAGCCTGTCGCACTACTCGACCACCGGCGAGGTCGATCGGCTGCTCGCCGCGCTCGGCGAGATCAGCGCCTGAAACGCACCGGGCCCCCGCAGCGCGTGGCTGCGGGGGCCCGGTGAACTCAGCTGATCAGGTTGTCACTGCTCGTCCTGCTGAAGGTCGGCCTCCACGTCGCGCAGACCGGCTTCGTAGGCGCGGGCGTGGTGCCCGCAGAACAGAAGCTCGCCACCGGACGGTAGTACGGCGCGAAGCTTGGCAGCGGCCCCGCAGCGGTCGCAGCGGTCGGCGGCGGTCAGCTCGGGGCGGGTGAGCGTTCCCGGCATCGATATCTCCCTCCGTCCCGGCGTCGGTTTCCACACCGACGCCCTCGATCCTGCTACGACCACCGGTGTCCTACTGGCTGCAGGGTCGGTGCTCGTTGGCTCCACTCTTCCAGACGTTTTGGCCGGAGTCAGTGTTCCCGCGCGGGCTAGCGACGGTCGTCACCATGAAGTACCCGGTTGCAGCAGCGATCCTTGCGGAGCGTGATCAACATCAGCGCCGTCTCGCTGACCAGGCAATACGCCGGGATCGATGAATCTAGCTGGAGAAACGCATCGAGCAGTCAAGGCTGATCCTGGTGTGGTGGATCACAAATATGACGATCTGTGTTCGGTCGTGTTCCTCTGGAAGCGAACAGCAAATCTCAGCACTCGGACGGAAATCGGCCCTTCTGGAGTCCGAAATGCGTGGTTCGAGGCCGAAGTGGACACACGAAATCGGCCGCCGATCCGAGTGGATCGACGGCCGATTCGCAGATGATGCGGTCAGTCCAGGTAGTCCCGGAGGACCTGCGACCGGGACGGGTGGCGCAGCTTCGACATCGTCTTGGACTCGATCTGCCGGATCCGCTCCCGGGTAACCCCGTAGACCTGGCCGATCTCGTCCAGCGTGCGCGGCTGGCCGTCGGTGAGGCCGAAGCGCAGCCGGACCACGCCCGCCTCGCGCTCGGACAGCGTCGCCAGCACCGACTGCAGCTGGTCCTGCAGCAGCGTGAACGACACCGCGTCCACCGCGACGACGGCCTCGGAGTCCTCGATGAAGTCACCGAGCTGGCTGTCGCCCTCGTCACCGATGGTCTGGTCGAGCGAAATGGGCTCCCGGGCGTACTGCTGGATCTCCAGCACCTTCTCCGGGGTGATGTCCATTTCCTTGGCGAGCTCTTCGGGCGTGGGCTCGCGACCGAGGTCCTGCAGCAGCTCGCGCTGGATGCGCCCGAGCTTGTTGATGACCTCGACCATGTGCACCGGGATGCGGATGGTGCGCGCCTGGTCGGCCATCGCACGCGTGATGGCCTGACGGATCCACCAGGTCGCGTACGTGGAGAACTTGTAGCCCTTGGTGTAATCGAACTTCTCGACCGCGCGGATCAGACCGAGGTTGCCCTCCTGGATCAGGTCCAGGAACGCCATGCCGCGGCCGGTGTAGCGCTTGGCGAGGCTGACCACCAGGCGGAGGTTGGCCTCCAGCAGGTGGTTCTTGGCGCGCTCGCCGTCACGCACGATCCAGCGCAGGTCGCGCCGCATCTGCGTGGTCAGCTGCTCGCCGGACTCCTCGATCTGGCGCAGCCGCTCGGCACCGTAGAGGCCGGCCTCGATGCGCTTGGCGAGCTCGACCTCCTCCTCGGCGTTGAGCAGGGCGACCTTGCCGATCTGCTTGAGGTAGGCGCGAACCGAGTCCGCGGAAGCGGTCAGCTCGGCGTCCTTGCGCGCCTGCCGGAGCGCCTCGGACTCCTCCTCGTCCCAGACGAAGTCACCGGACTCCTTGGAGTCCTCGTCCGGAACCGGCTCCTCCGGGATCTCCACCTCGACTTCCGCGAGATCGCCGACCTCGGGAGAGGTCAGGTCGGTCTCGATCGGTTCGTCGATCTCCATGCCCTCGCCGCTGCCCTTGGCGGAATCCGACTTGGTCGTCTTCTTCGCCGGGGTCTTGGCGGCGCTCTTCTTGGCCGCGGGCTTGCGGGTCGTCGACTTCGCACCCGTCGAGCTCTTGGCGGTGCTCTTGCGCGCGGCAGGCTTCGTCTGCTCGACGTCAGACGAAGCAGCCGCCTCCGAAGCTGGGGTGGCCTGGGACTGGCCCGACTCGGCTGGAGCGCCGCCGTCGGTTTCGGCGGTGCTGGAGCGTCGGGTTGCGGTTTCTGCGGCTGCCACGTACGCCCTTTCGCGACGGTCGATCAGGGCTGGCCGGAGGGCGCGAAACCTCGGCCGCCAAAGGTCGGGGAACAACCCACCGGACTCGGCGTCCTGGCTGACGAGCGATCACCCGAGACTTGCCGGGGTGACCGGTTCGCCGCCGGAGCGGCTACCACCGTCGGCATTGCGCCAGCGGGCGGATTCACCAGCGTTCACCAGCCAAAAGGACTTCGAACCAAGTGGGTCGTGTTCCATTGTAACCGCGATGCGGGGGTGCGGTTCCGCTGCGAGGCGGAGTCCGCGCGTCCCGACGTGTGCTAGGCACGGCTCGGAAGGCCTGTTGCGAGCCGTACCGAGCACACCGACGGGTGTCACTCGGAATTCCCCGCCGAGACGGGCGCAGCGCGCGGTCGCCGCTGCGCCCGGCAGTGGTGAGATCAGCTCTTCTCGCTGCTCGCGGCCGCCATGGCGGCGCCGACGATGCCGGCGTCGTTGCGCAGCGCCGCGGCCACGACGGGCGTGCGGGTCTCCAGCAGTGGGATCCACTTGTGACCCTTCCGACTGACACCGCCGCCGGCGATGAGCAGATCGGGCCAGAGGAACTTCTCCAGCGATTGGACGTAACGGGTGACCCGCGGCGCCCATTCCTCGTAGGAGAGCTCGAGATCGTCCTTGACCGAAGCGGCGGCCTGCGACTCGGCGTCGTGGCCGTCGACCTCGATGTGGCCGAACTCGGTGCTGGGCACCAGCTTGCCGTCGATGAACATCGCGCTGCCGATCCCGGTGCCGAAGGTCAGCACCACGACCTGGCCCTGGTGCCCGGCGCCTGCGCCGGCCTTCATCTCGGCGACTCCGGCGGCGTCGGCGTCGTTGAGCACGACGATCTCGTCCCGGTCTCGCCCGAGCCGCTCCGCGAACAGGGCCTGAGCGTCGGTGCCGATCCAGCCCTTGTCGATGTTGGCAGCCGTGAGCGCCGTGCCGTCCTTGATGACGCAGGGGAGCGTGACGCCGACCGGTCCGGTCCACGCGAACTTCTCGACGATCTCGGCCACGGCGTCGGCCACCGCGTCCGGGGTCGAGGGTTGCGGCGTCGGAATGCGCAGGCGCTCCTCGGCCAGCACTCCGGCTTCGATGTCGACCGGCGATCCCTTGATGCCGGATCCGCCGATATCCACGCCGAACCCGCGGGCTGTCGCCATGGCTGATCCTTCCTATTCGATTCAGACCAAGGTGTGCAGACCTTAACGGGACTGTGTTGCGATGTCTGCGTGGGATTGGCAAAAGATGTGGACGCATTCGCCTTGTCCGAGGTCGCGGTACGGATCGCGCGGGAAGCCGCCGAGCTGGCCAGAACCGTGCGTGACGAGGCGGTGACAGACGGTGTCGACACGAAGAGCACCGAGACCGATGTCGTCACGATGGGAGATCGAGCCGTGGAGCGCTTGGTGCGCGAGCGGCTGGCCGAGATCCGCCCCGGCGAGTCCGTGCTGGGCGAGGAGGAGGGCGGCGACGGTGCGCTGGACGGACTGCGCTGGGTCGTCGACCCGATCGACGGCACTGTGAACTATCTCTACGGATTCCCGTTCTACGCGGTCTCGCTGGCAGCGCAGGTCGACGGGCGCTCGGTCGCCGGTGCTGTCGTCGAGCCCGTGTCCGGTCGGGTCTGGAGCGCTGCGGCCGGTCACGGCGCGCTCCTCGACGGCGAGCCGCTGCGGGTCTCCGGCTCCGAGCGGCTGGATCTCGCGCTGGTCGGCACCGGCTTCGCCTACGCGGTGCAGCGGCGGACGGCTCAGGCGCGCGTGGTGAACGAACTGCTCGGCCGAGTGCGCGACATCCGGCGGGCGGGGGCGGCCTCGCTGGACCTGTGCGCGGTCGCGGCCGGATGGCTGGACGCGACCTACGAGGTGGGCCTCAACCGCTGGGACTGGGCCGCAGGAGCGCTGATCGCCGAGGAGGCCGGCGCGACTCTGCGGTTGCCTCAGAAGGGGTCGGCGGACGGGCTCGGCGACGAGATGCTCGTCTGCGCCACTCCGGGGATCGCCGAGGGGCTCACCGGCGCGCTCCTCGCGGCCGACGCCGGCGAGGTCTAGGAGCCGTTTGGGAATGCGGCAGAGCCGCCTTTTTAGATGTGGGACTCAGCCCGCACCGGCGCTCGGGTTCCGCTACCCGCACCAATTCACGAACAGCCTCTAGACGGCTCGTGGCGGGAACCCGCCAATTCTCAGGCGGGTTCCCGCCACGACATCGATAGCGAGCCGTTGCCGGTTTCTGCCGGGAATCGTTATCAGCAGTGCACGTCGCGGGCCTTGGTGAGCAGATCCTCGCTGATCTGCGGTGGCGTCACCTCTTGGTGCGCGCCGTCCTGCTGATCGCGCTGCGGCACCCAGTTCTGCAGCTGCTGCAGGATCTGCTTGGCCTCTTGCGTGGTCTTGATGTCGTCGAAGTCCGCGCCCAGCGCCAGGTCGAGGCCGGCGTCCTCGCGTTCGTCGCGCACCAGCTGGGCGCAGGGAGCGATCAGGCTCAACGTGCGGGCCGCGCTCATGCCCGCCGCGCCGAAGCGGATCTGGCCGTGGCACTGCAGGTCGTAGTTGACGTAGACCGCGTCGTTGTCGGCACCGGCCTTGTTGAAGCCCAGGCTGGCCAGCTCGTCGCCGACCATGCTCGCCTGCCTGCTCTCACCGTTGCCGTTGAGCACCCGCACCTGCACGTCCTGCGGCGGCACCGGGTTGGTGGAGTCCAGCGCGTTGCGCTCGAGCATGGTGCCCACCGGCACCTGCGCGGGCTGGCCGCTGACCTCGGGCGGAGCGGTCGGGGCTCCGGGCGGGTTGCACCTGGTGGCCGTGTCGATGTCCTCGACGGACCCGAAGACGCGGGTCCACACCAGTCCGGACAGCACCACCAGCGCCACCAGCACGACCAGTGCGGGGAGCGGTCGGCGTCGGCGATATCCGACTCGCCGTCCCGGCCTTGCACCTACGGCTGCCACGTCCGCCCCTCCCTGGATGCATCGGATCCGCGCGCTCCCGCCCGCACTGGATCAGCCTAGGGGTTGACCCCGTGCTGCGCGGTGCTGGTCGCCGCTGTCGTGTCTTGATCTCCCCGTGATCGTCTCGATGCCGATGCCGACCGGGAAAGCGCGAGCGCATCGCATCACGCGTCGATCGTCCGGGCAACCGGGAAGAGCCGTCCGGTGGGGCCGGTCGACCCGTCCAATTTTGATCTACGACGGCCTCCGAATGCGCGCAATGCCACACCTACGGGTGACCTGCTGCGTGTTCGCAGAAGTTATGAGCTACCCTCTCGGCGCCTCACGGAGTGCCGAGTTGAGGCAAGTCGCTCTTTACGGGGGAACTAGACGCGTTGCAGGGCGAGACCGCGATCACTGTCCCATCGGGCACAAATCCGGGTCCTGGAACGTTTACCAGCGGCACACCATTGCAGTCTCCACTAACGCAGGGGTGAATCACGATGGCGACCGACTACGACGCTCCTCGCCGCGAGTCCGAGGACTTGGCGGAGGACTCGTTGGAGGAGCTGAAGGCGCGACGCAACGATGCGCAATCGGGCGTCGTCGACGAGGACGAAGGGGCGATCGCGGAGAACTTCGAACTGCCGGGCGCTGACCTGTCCGGTGAGGAGATGACCGTCAAGGTGCTCCCGAAGCAGGCTGATGAGTTCACCTGCTCGAGCTGCTTCCTCGTTCATCACCGCAGCCGGCTGGCCGAGACCAAGAACGGTCAGTTCATCTGCCGTGATTGCGCCGCCTGAGGCGCACGTCGACGACGCGCACACAAAGGGAAGTGGCTGGGCACACGCGGGCGGCGTGTGCCCAGTGTTTTTCCTGCGGACCTCCTCCGGCGAGGTCCGATCGAGCGGCTCGAGGACCCGGTGCCCGCGCTCCGCGTCAGCCGCGGCGGAGCAGGGCGGCCTTGAGCTTATCCGGCTTGCGGGTGCTGATCACCCAGTACGGCGTGGGGTCGTCCGGGTCGTCGAGCCAGATGCGGGCCGAGGTGGGCACCCAGGACCGGTGCACGAGGAACGCCGCCGGATCCAGGTCCGGGCCCAGGGCGCGGCGCTTCTCGGCGGGGGAGACGGTCTCGACCTCGTCGATGAACCGAAGCGGGAGGTGCGCGTCACCGACCCACAGCTCGTCGTCGACGACCTCGATCTTGAGCCTGCCCAGCCACAGCGGCACGGCGATCGCCAGCGGGACGAGCACGACGTAGGGCAGCCACGCCCGCACGCCCGGGTAGCCCATGTGCACCTGGGCGGCCATCAACACCGCCGCGACCAGCGGCAACGGCCACGTCCACCACGAGGCGTACAACCGCTCGCGGAAGGCCGCGCGGCTCTTCGAATTCGCCTGACCGGGGTTGTCCCCGTCCGTGCTGGCTGCTTCTACGCTTTCGGACACGCATTCAGGGTAGTCTCGCCGCCCGTGTCGAACGTGAAGGTCCTGCTTACCAGAACCGACCCTGGCGTACCGGTTCCCGAATACGCCAAACCCGGGGATGCCGGTGCCGATCTGGTAACCACCAGTGATGTGGTTCTCGAACCGGGCGAACGCGCTCTCGTGGGAACCGGAGTCGCCGTGGCGCTGCCCGAGGGATACGCGGGCTTCGTCCATCCGCGCTCCGGACTGGCGGCCAAGACCGGCCTCAGCGTGGTCAACACGCCCGGCACGATCGATTCCGGGTACCGCGGTGAGATCAAGGTCTGCCTGATCAATCATGATCGTGTGCAGCCGGTGTCGTTGAGACGAGGTGACCGGATCGCTCAGCTGATCGTGCAGAAGGTCGAGCGCGCCGTGTTCGACGAGGTCGACGAGCTGCCCGAGTCGCTGCGCGGTGCCGGTGGTTATGGCTCCACAGGTGGTCATGAGGTGCTGACGGCGTCGGGAACCACCGAGGCCGGTCACAGGACGGAGGTCTGAGGGGATGTTCAGAAGGGGCCGGGGGAAGTCCAAGCGCGACGCCGCGGACGAGCAGCGGGAAGCGCCCGAGCAGATTCCCTCGCAGGGACCGTACGACGAAGACGAGGCGCCCTCGTCCGAGGTCGAGCGCCTCGACCTCGGCTCGGTCCGGGTGCCGGTGCCCGAGGGCGGCCAGCTGCAGGTCGAGGTCGACCCGTCCGGGCCGGTCCGCGCGGTGCACCTGGTGACGCCGGTCGGCAGGCTGACGGTGAGCGCCTTCGCGGCACCGCGCAGCGGCGGGCTGTGGCAGGACGTCAGCAACGAGCTGGCCGACCAGCTGCGCAAGGACGGTGCGCGGGTGCACACCGAGCAGGGCGACTGGGGTCTCGAGCTCGTGGCCGACTCGCCGAAGGCGGCTTTGAGGTTCGTCGGCGTCGACGGCCCGCGCTGGCTGCTGCGCGGGGTCTCGGCCGGTCCGGCCGAGACGTCGAAGGAGTGCGCGCGGCTGCTCTACGGCGTTCTGGACGACACCGTCGTGGTCCGCGGCTCGGAGCCGATGCCGGTGCGCACGCCGCTGCCCATCGAGCTCCCGGAGGCGATCCTGCGCCACATCCAGCAGGCGCAGCAGTCGGAAACCCCCAACGGGCAGGTCTGAGGACCGAGTCCCCGCAGCGGGGGAGGTTCCGCCTGGAACGTCCCCCGCGGGCAGCTCGAACGGCCGGCGGGAACGGGCTGGTGTGCGGTGGGTTTCTTAATCCCGCCGGGCGTGGGTTTCGCCCCGCGCGGCCGGTTACGCTGGGAGGTGCACGGGCTGCGGAGTCGAGCCCCGAGGCGCACAGGAGCGCTCATGAGCAAGGCCGGAGGCGGCTACTGGAAACGCCTCGTGCGGAGCCTGACCAGCGATGTCGCCGAGCTGGACGCGGACGACCTGTCCGATCGGTCGCAGGCGGGGGGAGCGCAGCCCGCCAGTGACTGCCAGTGCGGTCAGGAAGCCGTGGTGCTGGGCCGGGTCCGCAGCGTCGAGCTCTGCCCCAAGACTTCGGCGCCCACCCTGGAAGCCGAGCTCTACGACGGTACCGAAGGGGTGACCCTGGTGTGGCTCGGCCGCAGGCGCATCGCGGGAATCGAGCCCGGCCGTATCGTCAAGGCCCGTGGCCGGATCGCAGTCCGGGACGGTCGCAAGGTGCTGTACAACCCCTACTACGAGTTGCAGAACACCGCATGAGCGAACATGACGCATCGGCTGCCGGGTTCAACGCCCGCCAGACCGACGATGACCGGCAGCCCGAGGGCAAGGCCGGTGTTTCCGAGCAGACCCTGCTGGAGCAGATGGGAGGCGTCAGCGGGCTCGCCTACTCCGCTGTGCCGATCGTCGTGTTCGTGGTGGTCAGCTCGTTCACCTCGCTGATGCCCGCGATCTGGGCCTCGATCGGGGTCGCCGTGGGCATCGCGATCTTCCGCCTGGTGCGCAAGGAACCCCTGCAACCGGCGATCTCCGGCGTGCTGGGCGTGGCGGTGTGCTCGTTCATCGCCTACCGCTCCGGTGAGACCAAGGACTTCTTCCTGCTCGGCATCTGGACCAGCCTGATCTACGGCGGCGTGTTCCTGGTGTCGGTGGCGGCCCGCTGGCCGCTGGTGGGAGTCGTCTGGTCGGCGCTCAACGGCCTGGGCATGGAGTGGCGCAAGCAGCGCCGCGCGATGCGCGCCTACGACATCGCCACGCTGTCCTGGGCGGCGGTGTTCGCCGCGAAGTACGTCGTGCAGCAATGGCTCTACGACAACGACCAGACCGGGTGGCTGGCCTTCGCGCGCATCGCCATGGGCTACCCGATGACCGGCATCGCGCTGGTCGTGACGGTGTGGGCGATCCGCCGGGCGAAGAAGGTCGCCGAAGAGGCGGCGGTCGCCGCCGCCTAGCGCAGCTGAGCAGTGGGGGACGGTTCCGCCGGGAGCCGTCCCCTTCTCATTGCTGCTCCGGGTGGTCGTGGATGACCGCGCGGATCTCGCTCTCGACGTTGCTGGTGGCCACGAACAGCATCTCGTCGCCCGCTTCCAGCGGGTCGTCGGCCTGGGGCACGATGACCCGGCCGCCGCGCAGGATGCTCACCAGCGCCGCGTCGGCGGGCAGCTTGAGGTCGCGGACCCGGCGCCCGGCCAGCGGGGTGGCCTCCGGCAGCGTCACCTCGACGAGGTTGGCCTGGCCCTGGCGCAGCGTCATCAGGCGCACCAGATCGCCGACGTTGACGGCTTCCTCGACCATCGCGGCCAGCATCCGCGGCGTGGAGACGGCGACGTCGACGCCCCAGGCGTCGGTGAACAGCCACTCGTTGCGCGGGTCGTTGACCCGGGCCACGACCCGGCGCACCGCGAACTCGGTCTTCGACAGCAGCGAGACCACGAGGTTGACCTTGTCGTCGCCGGTGGCCGCGATGACCACGTCGCAGGTCTGCAGGCCGGCTTCCTCCAGCGAGGCCAGCTCGCAGGCGTCGGCGAGCATCCACTCGGCGTCCGGGATGCGCCTCGGGTGGTAGCTGGCCGTGCTGCGCTCGACGAGCAGCACCTCGTGCTCGCCTTCGAGCAGTTCGCGGGCGATGGACTGGCCGACCGCCCCCGCTCCCGCGATCGCGATTCGCATTACTCGCTCTCCTCGGGTGTGCGGCGAGCCGCCGCGGTGACGTCGGTGACGGTCCCGGACAGCGCCGCGACGTACACGGTGTCGTCCGCCTGGATCACGGTCTTGCGGTCGGGCAGCACGCCGCTGCCGAACCGCATGATGAACGCCACCCGCGCGCCGGTCGCCGACTCCACCTCGGAGACCTTGCGACCGACCCAGCTCTCGTGCAGCGGCAGCTGCAGGACGGCGACGGCACCGGACGGCTCCCGCCACGCGGTGGCCACGCCTTCCGGCAGCAGCATCCGCAGGAACCGGTCCGTCGTCCACGGCACGGTGGCCACGGTGGGGATGCCGAGGCGCTGGTAGACCTCGGCGCGCTTGGGGTCGTAGATGCGGGCGACGACGTGCGCCACTCCGAAGGTCTCCCGGGCCACCCTCGCCGAGACGATGTTGGAGTTGTCGCCGTTGGACACCGCGGCGAAGGCGCTGGCCTGCTCGATCCCGGCCTCTTCGAGGATGTCTCGGTCGAAACCGTTCCCGGTGACCTGCTGGCCGCGGAAGTCCCGTCCGAGGCGGTGGAACGACTGCGGATCCTTGTCCACGACGGCCACCGTGTGATCGAGCCGTTGCAGGGCGGCGGCCAGGGAGGCCCCGACCCGGCCGCAGCCCATGATCACCACGTGCACGACTCTTGTCTCCTCGCTGCGGGTTGAGCGCGTGTGTGCTGACGACGACGCTGTTCAGTCGCCTGACCGTACCCGGACGGGTGCCGTCTGGTTGCTCCAGCGGCCCGTCGGGCGCGGGCTGGTGCACCGTACCGGGTGAAGGGCTCTGAAAGGGATCGTGGCACCCCCGATGTGACCTCCGGAGCAATTCCCGAGCCCGCGTGCACCGGTTGCGTTCCCCCAGCCCTTACGCTCTGCACCGTGTCCAAGCTCGCAACCGCGGCGAAGCGGCTGATCGTCGGTCGGCCGTTCCGCAGTGACCGCCTTTCGCACACCCTGTTGCCCAAGCGGATCGCGCTCCCGGTGTTCTCCTCCGACGCGATGTCGAGCGTGGCCTACGCACCGGAAGAGATCCTGCTCGTCCTGTCGGCGGCAGGTATTTCCGCCTACGCGATCAGCCCGTGGATCGGTGGCCTGGTCGCGCTGGTGATGATCGCCGTGGTTGCCTCGTACCGGCAGAACGTGCACGCCTACCCCTCCGGAGGCGGTGACTACGAGGTCGCCAGCGCCAACCACGGTCGGCGCTGGGGCCTGGTGGTGGCCAGCGCGTTGCTGGTCGACTACATCCTCACCGTGGCTGTCTCGATCTCCTCGGCCGCCGCCAACATCGGCTCGGTGATCCCGTTCGTCGCTCAGCACAAGGTGCTGTTCGCCGTCGGGGCCATCGCTCTGCTCACGGCGCTGAACCTGCGGGGGATCCGCGAGTCGGGGACGCTGTTCGCGATCCCCACCTACGCGTTCGTCGTCGGCGTGCTGGGCATGATCGTGTGGGGCTTCTTCCAGTCCACGTTCCTGGGCACCGACCTGCGCGCCGAGAGCGCGGGGTTCCAGCTCGTCGAGGAGGAGGGGCAGCTGGCGGGGGTGGCCTTCGCCTTCCTGATCCTGCGGGCGTTCTCCTCGGGCAGCGCGGCGCTGACCGGTGTGGAGGCCATCAGCAACGGCGTGCCCGCTTTCCGCAAGCCCAAGTCCCGCAACGCGGCGACCACGCTGGCGCTCATGGGCGGCCTCGCGGTCCTGATGTTCCTGGGCCTGATCATGCTGGCCAAGACGACCGGCGCGGTCGTCGCCGAGGACCCGGCCCACCAGCTGGTCGGCGCCCCGGAGGGCTACCAGCAGAAGACGTTGATCGCGCAGCTGGCCGGCGCCGTGTTCGCCGGGTTCTCGCCGGGCGTGTGGTACCTGGTGTTCTTCACCGGGCTGATCCTGGTCCTGGCCGCCAACACCGCCTTCAACGGGTTCCCGGTGCTGGGATCGATCCTCGCCCAGGACCGGTTCCTGCCGCGGCAGCTGCACACCCGCGGCGACCGGCTCGCCTACTCCAACGGCATCCTGTTCCTGGCCTTCGGCGCGATCATCCTCGTGTTCGCCTTCGAGGCCGAGGTCACGCGGCTGATCCAGCTCTACATCGTGGGCGTGTTCGTCTCCTTCGTGCTCAGCCAGAGCGGCATGATCCGGCACTGGAACCGGTTGCTGCGCAACGAAGACGACCCGATGGCGCGGCGCAGGATGCGCAGGGCTCAAGCGACCAACGCCTTCGGCCTGTTCATGACCGCCAGCGTGCTGGTGATCGTGCTGATCACCAAGTTCACCCACGGCGCCTGGATCGCGATCGCCGTCATGGCCGCCATCTACGTGCTGATGACCGCGATCCGGAAGCACTACGACCGGGTGGCCGACGAGCTGGAGGAAGCCGAGACCGACCGGGTCCTGCCCTCCCGGAACCACGCGCTGGTGCTGGTCTCCAAGCTGCACCTGCCGACGATGCGGGCCATCGCCTACGCCCGCGCGACGCGCCCGGATGAACTGGAAGGTGTCACCGTCAACGTCGACGAGGAGGACACCCGGGCCCTGACCGCCGAGTGGGAGCGGGAGAACCTGCCGCTGCCGCTGAAGGTCCTCGAATCGCCGTACCGGGAGATCACCCGCCCGGTGCTGGAGTACGTCAAGCGCATCCGCCGGGACAGCCCGCGCGACGTCGTCACGGTGTTCATCCCCGAGTACGTCGTCGGGCACTGGTGGGAGCAGCTGCTGCACAACCAGAGCGCGCTGCGCCTCAAGAGCAGGCTGCTGTTCCAGCCGGGAGTGATGGTGACCAGCGTGCCGTGGCAGCTGGAGTCGTCCACGAGGGTGCGAGCACAGCGGATCACGTCGATGCCCGGCGCGACGCGCCGAGGCCTCGGGAGCAATGGAAAGGTGAACGGTGACCGAAAAGCCGGACTGGACCGGTAGGCGGCTGGAGGTCGAAGTCGGCCCGGTGGCCCACGGAGGCCACTGCGTGGCCCGCTACGAGGGCCGGGTGGTGTTCGTCCGCCACGCCCTGCCGGGGGAGAGCGTGATCGCCGAGGTCACCGAGGACAACGGCGGCGGTTTCTGCCGCGCTGATGCCGTGGAGGTGCGCGAAGCGGCACCGGGCCGAGTCGTTCCGCCGTGCCCGCTGGCCGACATCGCGCTGGGCAAGGACCGCTGCGGCGGCTGCGACTTCCAGCACGCCGACGGCGAGACGCAGCGCGAGCTCAAGGCCGCGGTGATCACCGAACAGCTGCAGCGCCTCGCGGGCCTGGACTGGCCGGTCCAGGTGCGCGAGCTGCCCGGCGGCCTGCTGCGCTGGCGCACCCGCGCCCGGCTGGCGGTCGATCGCAAGGGCAACGCGGGTTTCCGCCCGAACCGCAGCCACCGGGTCATCCCGGTGGCCGACTGCCCGATCACCGTCGAAGGTGCCGTGGAGGCGATCGCCGATCGCCGCTGGCGGCCCGGCGCGGAGCTGACCGTCGCGGCCGACGGCGAGGGCGAGCTGCACGTCACCGCCCTGGACCGCAAGCCGCAGCGGCGCGGACGCCAGCAGGCCGTGGCCCGTCAGGTCTCCGGTAGCGGCGTGGCGCACGAGACGGTGCGGGGACGCGGTTTCGACGTCGCGGCGCAGGGCTTCTGGCAGGTGCACAGGGAAGCGCCGGAGACCTTCGCCGAGGTCGTCGCCCGCTTCGCGGCGGCTCCGGCCGGGGGCGTGGCCTGGGACCTCTACGGAGGGGTGGGCCTGTTCGCCGCGGACCTCGCCGACCAGGTCGGCCCGACCGGTTCGGTGCTGCTGGTGGAGTCCTCGCACCGCGCGGTGGAGGACGCGGTCGCCAACCTGCGCGACCAGCCGCAGGTGGCCTTCCGCGCGGGCACGGTCGAGCGCGTCCTCGACGACGAGGAGCTGGAGTCGCCGGACGTGGTCGTCCTCGACCCGCCGAGGAAGGGCGCGGGGCGCCAGGTCGTGGACGGCATCGCGGCTCGCGCACCGGCCCGGATCGTGCACGTCGCCTGCGACCCGGCCGCCCTCGCCCGCGATGTCTCGCTGTACGCGGACAAGGGCTACCGCATGGTCGATCTGGAGGCGTTCGACGCCTTCCCGATGACCCACCACATCGAGTGTGTCGCGGTGTTCGAACCTGTCGCGGAGGACGCCTGACCGCAGGTCACGCGACCTGGAGGACGTGCTTGCCCCGGACGCCGCCCGCCTCCAGGTCGCGGTGGGCCTCGGCGATCTCGTCGAGCGGCCGGACGGTGTCGACGACCGGCCGCAGCGAACCGGACTCGGCGAGGGCGGTGAGCTCGGCCAGCATCGTGCTCGTCGGGTTGCCGCTGAAGAAGCGGACGCGCTGCGCGCCGTGGACCGCCGAGCCGGCGATGTAGCCAGGCTCGGCCCGATCCGGTCGAGGTCGAACGCGATCGCGACCATCCGACCGCCGGGCGCGAGCAGCCGCCGGAAGGCGCGGTGCTCGGTGCCGACGGTGTCCAGGACGACGTCGTGCGCAGCGAGGTCGGACGGCCGATGGGTCCGGTGATCGAGGGCCTCGGCCGCGCCGAGGTCGCGGGTGAAGTCGAGGTTCGCGGCGCTCGCGAGCGCGGTGACGCGGGCGCCGAGCATGGCTCCGATCTGCACGCCGAAGCTGCCGACGCCGCCGCTCCCGCCGCGCACCAGGAGGCGTTCGCCCGGTTGCAGCCGGGCCTTGTCGCGCAGGGCCGTCATGGCGGTGGTGCCGCCCGCGAGCATCGAGACCGCGTCGGCGTCGGAGAGGTTCTCGGGGGCCGGCGCGATCTTGTCCGGGCTGATCGCGACGTACTCGGCGGCGCTGCCGAACGTGCGGCCCAGCACGCCCCACACCCGGCGGCCCGCGGTGACGTCCTCGACCGAAGCGCCCGTCTCGACCACCTCGCCGACGAAGTCGATGCCCAGGCGCTGCGGGAACCGGCGCCCGGTCACCAGGCGCACCTTGCCCGCGCGGCCCGCGAGCTCGCCCCCGTTGACGCTGACCGCGCGGACGCGGACGAGGACCTCGTCGCGCTCGATCTCCGGCACCGGCACCGACCCCACGTAGAGGACGTCGGGACCGCCGTAGCCGTCGTAGAGGGCTGCGCGCATGGTGCTCAAGGGTGTTCCGTTCGTTCGGGGGGAGAGGGTGTGAAGGCTTCCTCTGCGTGGCGGTGCGGGTGGCGGAACCCGACACGCCTTCCGGCTCCGGGATCCGAGACCGATGCATGCCCGCTCCGCCGCACTTCGCGGCTCCACCCACGCTAACCAGCTAATCGGACGATGCCTTCCACTTCTCGTAAAGTGAGAGACATGCCTGCTCAGGACACTCACAAGGCGCGGTCGCACCAGCGCTCCGACGCCCGCCGCAATCGCGAGCAGATCCTCGACGCCGCCCGCGCGGCGTTCACCGCGCAGGGCATCGACGTGCCGCTCACCGCGATCGCCCGCCGGGCCGGTGTCGGCCCGGCGACGCTCTACCGGCACTTCCCGACCCGCTCCGCGCTGGTCACCGAGGCGTTCGCGGAGCAGCTCGCCGAGTGCGTCGCGCTGCTCGACGGCGCGCTCGCCGACCCGGACCCGTGGCGCGGGTTCTGCTCGATGATCGAGCAGGTGTGCGCGATGCAGGCGGCTGACCGGGGCTTCACGGCCGCGTTCCTCTCGAAGTTCCCCGATGCCGTCGACCACGAGCGCGAGCGCCGCCGGGCGGAAGCGGGGATCGCGGAACTGGTGCGGCGCGCTCAGGAATCCGGGCAGCTGCGCGGGGATTTCGACCCGGCCGACATCACGTTGCTGATGCTCGCCAACAGCGGTGTCGTCGACGGCGCGGGGGAGCAGCGGCTCGCAGACGCCGCGTCCCGGCGGCTCGTCGGGTACCTGCTCCAGTCCTTCCGCGCGAGCGACGGCGCTCCGCTTCCGCCTGCGGCACCGCTGGGCCTGGACCAGGTCCACCGGGGCTCAGCGCATCGGCCAGTGGGGCTGAGATCGGAGGACGGCTGCGGCTAGGGTTGCCGCGGTTGGAGGAGGTGGCCGGGTGTTCGGTGAGGTGCCAGGACGGGTTGACCCGCGAGCGGCCGACGTCGTCGGACGGCGTTGGGCGCGGGCGAAGCTCCTGCTGTCGGTGACGTGGCTCTGGTGCGCGGCGGAGGTCGTCGCGTCGCTGCTCGCGCTGGGCTGGGTGCTGGCGGAAGGGCCGGACCTGCCGCTGTTCGGGGGCCCGAAGCGGGGCGACCTGATCGGCCTCGCCATCCTCGCGATCGCTCTGCTGCTGCCGATGCCGCTCGCCCGCTGGATGTCCCGGCGCGCCGCGGACGGCATCGACTGGAGGCTCAAGCCGGACGGCTGGCTGATGTACGGGATCGTCGTGGGACTGGCTCAAGCGTTCGGCCTGGTGCTGGCGATCACCTACGTCGCCCCCTGGTGGGTCCGGGTCGTGGTGGTGGTCATCGGGTTCGCGGTTCCGCTGGTGGCAACGCTCATGGCCCGGCGGGCGATTCTCGCCGAGCCGTTGCGGGAGATCGGCGGCTCCGAGTTCGTGCTGACCAAGGCGCTGCGGTCGCCGCAGGGAGGCGACGAGGACTCCGTCAAGATCACCGGTGAGGCGCTGCGGATGTCCGTGCGCACGGCCGCCGGTCGACCCGCTGCCGGGGCGTCCACGAAGGACATCCGGATCACCGACATCACCGAGATCGGGGTGCGGCCGAGCCGTCCCGAGGACGGGTCGTGGGCGCGCCTCGCCGATGGTCGCGGCGCCTCGCTGCCGGAGGGCGACATCGTGGTGATCCGCACCGGCACCGAAACCCAGCTGCTCCCGGCAGATCCGGAGCTCGCCGAGCTCCTGCGCGCCCGAGCCGCCCTGCACGGACGGGCGCCGGCGCCCATCGAGGACGGGGCATGACCGCCGAGCACATCCCGGAAGTCCTCCCGGCGCCGTCGGAGACGGGCACCGACGTCAGCCCGGTTCCCGGGCGGTCGAGCGCCGCTCCGGAGAGCGTTGCCGCCCGCCAGGTCCAAGCCTTCGGGCTCGGAGCCTCGGCGGTGGTGGTGATCCCGCTGGGTTTCGTGCTCTGGGCGATGCGGGAGCTCGACACCGGCGCCGGCATCGCCGGTCTGGTCGGCATCGCGGTCGCGACCACCGGGTGGCTCGCCGACGCGCGCACCCCTCGGCGCTGGGCCGGGTGGGCGCTGCTCGCCGCCTTCTCGGCGGTCTACGTGAACCTCGCCCTGGCTCCGGCGGGGCTGCTCGCGCTGCTCGCCGCGGTCGTGTGCCCGCTGCTCGCGGGCGTGGCGCATCGTCGTGTCACCGCACCGGGTTTCGACCTGGCGGAGCGAGACGTCGAGGTGGGCTTCCAGATCTACCGCAAACAGCCCGCGCGACTGCGGATCGGCCGCGACCGGGCCGTTCTCGCGCTCAAGCGCATGGCAGGTGGCGGGCACGTCGACCAGGCGATCGCGCTGGCCGAGGTGTCGATGGCCCAGCCCGGCGAGATCGTCACCGTCGATTCGTGGCCGCTTCCCGGCACGATGGCGGTCCGGCTCGTGGAGGGGCCCGCCGTGCGGATCGTCGCGGGTCGGCAGCAGTGGATCGTCAACGTCGAGGACCCGAGGCTGGTGGCCGCGATCCTGCGCAGGCGACAGTCAGCGGCCTGGTCGCAGCGGACCGGCCCGCAGGACCTCGGCTCCTGGCACGCGATGCGGAAGTGGGCCGCAGCCCGCGCCACGACCTTCCGGAACGGCCGGAAGTCCCAGTCCTACCTCATCTTCCGGCCGCTGGTCGGCTTCTTCTCCGGTGTCCTGGGGCTGATGCTGCTCACCGTGCTGATCGCGGGCGGCGGCATGGCGCCGAGCGCGTGGCCGGCCGCCGGCGCGCTGCTGCTGATCGGAGCGTTCTTCGTGGTCAGCTGGCTGCGGCTGCGGCGGCGACTGGACTTCGCCGAACTCCAGTCGCTGCCGCCGAACAGCCCGCCTTGGGGAGATCAGCGTCCGGATGCGGCGCCGATTCCCGGTTGGCGGCCGTGGAGCTGACGCGGGTGGGGGAGCGGCCCCCGCACCCGCGCGCGGCTCAGCGCGGACCGTCCGGCAGGTCCAGCTTCTCCGGGCTCTGCTGCTTCTGCGCGTCAACCTCGCCGTAGGAGTTGTTGTTGACGTTGTTCGGCCCGCCGTCGATGTTGGCGTGCTGGCCCACGGTTCCCGAGTTGACGTTGTTGCTGTAGGGACTGTCCACATTGGCCCCGTGGACCGCGCCCTCGTCGGACTCGAAGCGCCAGCCCTGGGTGTTGGAACCTGACGTCCACTCACCGCCGCCGTCGGAGGTCGGGCCGCGCCCGTTGCCCTCCCAGGTCGCGTTGAGACCTTCGTGCCGGCTCTGCATCCCGCCCGTGGCTCCGGCGACGCCCCCGGAGATCGCGCCCGAGGTGAGGTCGTTGATCCCCGGCGCCTGACCGTGCAGGCCCTGGTTGATGGTGTTGCCGAGCATGCCCGAGATCGAGCCGCGGGCAGCACCGTAGGCGGCGGCCTCGGTGAAGTTCTTCGTGGCGTTGCCCGCCAGATCCTTGCCGACCTGCTGGCCGATGCCTGGCGCGAGCCCGTCCACGAGACCGCCCGCAAGACCTGCCGCGACGCCCGAGACCGCCGCGTTGCCGGTGTTGGACCAGTCCCAGCTCGTGCGGTCGCCCTTGGCGAACTGGAGGCCTTGGATCGCGCCGTCGACGCCGACGTTGATCGCCACGTTGAGCAGGACCTGCTGGGCGATCTTCTGCAGCAGCTGCTGGAAGAACGTCCGGACCGTCAGCTGCGTCGCGGCCTGGGCGATCGGGATGCCCGCCGTGCTCGCGCCGAAGGTCGCCACCGCCGAGGCGATCATCGCCGCGATCTGCGCGGCCAGGATGACCAGCGCGGCGATGATGCTGTACTTGGTGTACTCGACCTCCAGCGCCGCGTTGTCGGCTCCTTCGCCGAGCGCTTCGCAGAGCTTCTTCAACTCCGGCAGGTGACCGGCGTCGCCGTTGCAGAAGTCCTTCATGAACTTCTCGAAGGCGTCGTGCGTCTCGCCCTTCATCGTGCCCAGGGCCGCCTGGACCGCGCCCTCGGTCTCGCTGATGACGCCCTCGATGTCGGCGCCGCACTGCGTCCAGGCCTCGGCGACCCTGCGCATCGCCGTCTCGTCGCCCTCGGGCCAGCTCGCGCCGACGACGATCGGGAACAGCCAGCTGACCTCGCCGGGAATCTCGATGCCCACGTCGTCCCCCTCAGCCCTGGCTCTTGATGCCGTCGGCGTTCGCCTGATCGACGTCGTCCCAGGTGCGGGCGGTGGCGTCGAGCTCGCCCTTGACCTGGTGCAGAGCCTCGGCGAGGCCCTTCATGCCGTCGGTGCCCTGCTGGGAACCGGGCTCGTACTGCTTGGCGAACTCCTGACCGGCCTCGTCACCGCCCCAGCACTTGCCCTCCGCCTGCAGGACGCCGTTGAGCTTGTCCAGCGCGGACGCCAGCTTGTCCGCCGAGCCGTCGAACTTCGGTGAGGCGCCGCGCAGCGCCTCGGGGTCGACCTCGAATCCCATCACCAATCGTCCTTCCGGAAACGGGACCGGGGTTCGAAGTCGTCCCAGTCCTCCTGCACCGGCGGTTTGGACGTGGCCGAGGGGCGGTTCGGTTCCGGCATTTCGGGAGCGGCCGGGATCAGCTGGGACAGCGACGGCGCGCCCGGGAACACGTCCGGGAGGTCGGGGACGTTCTCCTGGAGCGGTGCGACGGCTTCGTCGGCCTTCGCGCGGGCGTCCCGGGCCGCCGCTTGGGCTGTTTCGGTGAAGCTCGTGGCGAGTTTTTCCGGCGTGCTCGTCCGCAGGGCGGACGGCGACAGGGTCGTGCCGGTGACCACGCCAGCGGCGTTGACCTGGACGGTGACCAGACCGTCGGCGGAGGTGGCCTCGCCGGTCGCGGCGAGGGCGCTGGCCTGGGCTTCGTGCAACTGGGCCGTTTGCCGCTGCAACCCTTCGAGCATCGAGCTCACCTGCTCGCGCATCGCGGCGTTGCGCGCTTCGAGCTCCGCCTTGCGTCCGTCCGGACCAGTCATGTCGCCTCCACGTGGATCAGGTGCAAGGTAGCAACACCGCGCTCCGGGTGGTACCGGCGACAGGGAGGTCACCGCGGCGGACGAGCAGCGCGAGGAGGGCGTCGCCACCGGTGTGCGACCGCGCCCGGTAGCCGCGTGGCCCCTCCGTAGACTGGGGCGCACTATGCAGACGGAGCCAGGTTGCCGGCCAGGCCCCGGGATCGCGATTGTGACCGACCGGCACGACAAGCGAGGTGGAACACGGTGACGCTGCTGGGGTCCGTGCGCAGTCCGGCCGACGTCAAGCGCATGACGCACACCGAATTGGCGGAGCTGGCGGAGGAGATCAGGGAGTTCCTGATCCAGAAGGTCTCGCGAACCGGTGGACATCTGGGACCCAACCTGGGTGCGCTGGAACTGACCCTCTCGCTGCACCGGGTCTTCGACTCGCCGAACGACGCGATGGTGTTCGACACCGGCCACCAGGCCTACGTGCACAAGATCGTCACGGGCAGGCAGGAGGGCTTCGACCAGCTGCGCAAGCGGGACGGCCTGTCCGGCTACCCGTCGCGGGCCGAGAGCGAGCACGACTTCGTCGAGAACAGCCACGCCTCGACCGCGCTGTCCTACGCCGATGGGCTGGCCCGCTCCTTCCAGGTCACCGGTGCCGACCGGCACGCGGTCGCGGTCGTCGGAGACGGCGCGCTCACCGGCGGCATGTGCTGGGAGGCCCTGAACAACATCGCGGCCGACCCGGAGCGCCCGGTCGTCATCGTCGTCAACGACAACGGTCGTTCCTACGCACCGACCATCGGCGGGCTCGCCGAGCACCTCGCGGCGCTGCGGCTCAACCCCAGCTACGAGAAGGCCCTGGAGTCGGGCAAGCGCACGCTGCGCAAGATGCCCGTCGTGGGCCGCTCGCTCTACACCGGCCTGCACGCCGCCAAGAGCGGCATAAAGGACGCGATCAGCCCGCAGGTCATGTTCTCCGACCTCGGCCTCAAGTACCTGGGCCCGGTGGACGGCCACGACATGCGCGCGATGGAGTACGCGCTGCAGATGGCCAAGTCCTTCGGCGGACCGGTGATCGTGCACGCCGTGACCCGCAAGGGGAACGGTTTCGCCCCGGCCGAGAACGACGAGGCCGAGCAGATGCACCAGGTCAAGGTCATCGACCCGGAAACCGGCCTGCCCAAGAAGCCCGCGCCGAAGAGCTGGACCGACGTCTACGCCGACGAGCTGGTCAAGGTCGGTGCCGATCGGTCGGACGTCGTGGCGATCACCGCCGCGATGCTGGGTCCGACAGGGCTGAAGAAGTTCGCCGACGCCTACCCGGACCGCTGCTTCGACGTCGGCATCGCCGAGCAGCACGGCATGACCTCCGCCGCCGGCCTGGCCATGGGCGGTCTGCACCCGGTCTTCGCGGTCTACTCGACGTTCCTGAACCGGGCGTTCGACCAGCTGCTGATGGACGTGGCCCTGCACAAGCAGCCGGTCACCGTGACGCTGGACCGCTCCGGCATCACCGGCGACGACGGTGCCAGCCACAACGGCATGTGGGACCTGTCGATCCTCGGCCTGATCCCCGGCATCCGGGTGGCCGCGCCGCGCGACGGCGTGACGTTGCGCGAAGAGCTGCGCGAGGCCGTCGCCGTCGACGACGGGCCGACCGTGCTGCGCTTCTCCAAGGGCTCGGTGATCGAAGAGGTCCCGTCCGTGGAGCGGACCGGTGGTGTGGACGTGCTGCGCGCCGACGAGCGCAAGGACGTCCTGCTGGTGGCGGTCGGAGCGTTCGGCCAGCTCGCCGTGGCCGCGGCCGAGAGGCTGGCCGCGATGGGCGTCGGCGTGACCGTGGTCGACCCGCGCTGGGTCGTCCCGATGCCGTCGAAGGTCGTGGAGATGGCCGCCGAGCACCGGCTGGTGGTCTCGCTCGAGGACTGCGGCCGGCACGGCGGTTTCGGCTCGTCGCTGGCCGCCGCCCTGCGCGACGCGGAAGTCGACGTGCCGCTGCGCGATCTCGCGGTGCCGAACAACTTCCTCCACCACTCCTCGCGCGAGGAGGTCCTGGCCGACCTCGGCCTCACCGAGACCGACATCGCCACCCGCATCAACGACTGGGTGACGAGCCGGCGCGGCGCGCAGCTCCGCGTCGCCACCGAGGCCGAAGCCGCCCACGGCTGATCGCGACCCCCGTTCCGGCGGAGCTCCAAGGTGGTGGGGGTGGGGAAGTTTTCATGAAAACTTCCCCACCCCCACCACGGATCCCCACCGGAACCGGGCTGAAATCCGCCTCACCCGGCCCTGACCTCGACAGGTGGGAGCGCCTGTTGTGGCAGGGTGGATCCGTGCGAATCCTGGTCGTGGAGGACGAGAAGCCGCTGGCCGACGCGGTGGCCCGAGGGCTCCGGCGCGATGGCATGGCCGTCGACGTCGCCTACGACGGTGAGAGCGGGCAGGAGAAGTCCACGATCACCCGGTACGACGTCGTCGTGCTCGATCGCGACCTGCCCGGGATGTCCGGCGATGACCTGTGCCGCGACCTGGTCGCTTCGGGCGGGCTCACCAGGGTCATCATGCTGACCGCCTCCGGCACGGTCGCCGACCGCGTTGCCGGGCTGTCGCTCGGCGCCGACGACTACTTGGCCAAGCCGTTCGCGTTCCCGGAGCTGATCGCGCGCGTGCGCGCGCTGGGACGCCGCGCCACACCCGCGCAACCGCCGCTGCTGACGGCCGAGGACCTCGAGCTCGACCCGGCGCGCCGGACGGTCACCCGCTCCGTCGGCGAGGTGGAGCTGACCCGCAAGGAGCTCGGCGTGCTGGAGGTGCTGCTGTCCGCGGGAGGCGCGGTGGTCAGCTCGGAGGAACTGCTGGAGCGGGTCTGGGACGAGAACGCCGACCCGTTCACCACGACCGTCCGGGTCACGATGATGACGCTGCGCAAGAAGCTGGGGGAGCCCGGCGTCATCGAGACCGTCGTCGGCTCCGGGTACCGGGTGCCTTCCGCGGCCCGGACCGAGCACGCCAGGGGCTGATCGTGGGTGCGCTCACCCGGCGCGGGCCGGGACTGCGGGCCCGGCTGACGCTGCTGGCGACCTCGCTGGTCGCCCTGGTCAGCGCGGTGCTGCTGTGGCTGGGCTGGGTGCTGGTGGGCAACGTCGTCGCCGCGGTTCCCCGGCTGCCCGTGGGCACTCCGGTGCGAGTCAGGGGAGTGGACGTCCCCGCGGAGCTCCTCGGCGCGGCGCTGCGGGATTCGGCCCGGCAGCAGGTCCTGCTGATCGGCGGTCCGGCGTTCGTCGCCGTCGTGGCAGCCGCCGCGCTGCTCGCGTGGCTGGTCACCGGCCGGATGTTGCGGCCGCTCCAGGACGTCACCGAGACCGCGCAGCGGTTGTCGGCCGAGTCGCTGGACGAGCGGATCGCGCTCAGCGGCCCGCGCGACGAGGTCGCCCGGCTCGCCGACACCTTCGACGCGATGCTGGACCGGTTGCAGGCGGCCTTCGACGCCCAGCGCCGGTTCGTCGCCAACGCCAGCCACGAGCTGCGCACCCCGTTGTCGGTGGTGCGCACCGAGCTCGACGTGACGCTGTCGGACCCGAACGCCGACGAAGCCGAGCTGCGCCGGATGGCCGACGTCGTGCGCGAAGCCACCAGCCGCGCCGAACGCCTGGTGGAAGCCCTGCTGCTGCTGGCGCGCACCGAGGGCGTCGAACTCGCGGTCCGGGAGCCGGTCGACCTCACCGACGTCGTCGGCCGCGCGCTGCGTGCCGTCGAACCCGAGTCCCGCAGGCGCGGACTGCGCGTGAAGCGGTGCACCGAGCCCGCTTTCGCCGTCGGAGATCCTGCGCTGCTGGAACGGGTGGCGGGAAACCTGCTGGAGAACGCGGTCCGGCACAACGTCGACGGGGGGTGGCTGGAGATCAGCACCGGGGCCGACGCGCAGTGGACGACGCTGCGCGTGGCCTCCTCCGGCCCGGAGATCCCCGCGGACTCGGTGGACGCGCTCTTCGAACCGTTCCGGCGGGCGGGCGTTCAGCGCACCGCCCGCAACGGCACCGGCCTCGGGCTGTCCATCGTGCAGGCCGCCACCACCGCGCACCACGGCAAGATCCACGCCACCGCGCTGCCCGCCGGCGGCCTCGCGATCACCATCCAACTCCCTACCGCGCCGTGAATTGCGTAGGACATTTTTGTAGTACTCTGGATCCATGAGTGAGGTTCCGGTGCGCCAGTTGAACCAGGAAACGTCCAGTGTCCTGGCAAGGGTGAAGCACGGTGAAGAGATCGAAATTACGGAGCGGGGTTCCGTGATCGCTCGCATCGTTCCTGCTGAGCCCCACCCCTTCGCGGACTTGCTCGCGTCCGGAAAATTTCGGCCCGCGACTTTGCAGGGGCCGATTCCGCGACCGCGGGGCGCCGTGCGCAAGGAAGCCGATGCCGGTGAGCTGGTGCGTGAGCTTCGGGACGAGGAACGCTTCTAGTGATCTATCTCGATACTGCAGCGCTCATCAAACTCGTTCGTCCTGAGCCGGAAAGCGATGCCTTGGGCGATTGGCTCGAGAGGCAGCCCGATGTGCCTTTGGTTGCTTCTGCTCTGGTCGAGGTCGAAATGCCGAGAGCGCTCCGGCGTTGTGCACCGGAGCTGATGGGGTCGGTACCGGCCGTGATGAAGCGGATCGGTGTGTACGACATCGACGAGGTCGTTCGTGCCACGGCGGCCGCGTATCAGGACGTGATGTTGCGATCCCTCGACTCGATCCACCTCGCTACCGCACATGCGATCTTCGGACCGCATCTCACGGCGTTCGTCACTTACGACCGACGCCTGCACGAGGCGGCTGCGGCGCTTGGTTTGCCGACGGAGCAGCCGGGCGCCGTCTGATCAAGCAAAAGACCGGGGTTGGAGCCAGTGGCACCAACCCCGGTCTCCCGGTAGTCCTCTGATCAGGCGGGCAGCGAGGCCACACCCGGGGCGAGGAACCGCTTGCCGTTGACCCGCTCGGACACGCCGGCCCGGTCCAGGTACGGCGTGATGCCACCCAGCCAGAACGGCCAGCCGGCACCGAGGATCATGCACAGGTCGATGTCCTGCGCCTCGGCCACGACGTCCTCGTCCAGCATGATCTGGATCTCCTCGGCCAGCGCGTTGAGCGCGCGGTCGCGGACCTCCTCGCTGGTCGAGACCTTGTCGCCGGACTTCCACAGCGCGGCGACCTCGGGGTCGACGACCGTGTTGCCGGACTCGTCGAAGGTCCACACCGCGGACTTGCCCTCGTCGACGAACCGCTGCAGGTTCTCGCTGATGCCGAAGCGCTGCGGGAAGGCCGCGTGCATCGTGCCGTTGACGTGCTGAGCGACGGCCGGGCCGACCAGCTGCAGCAGCACCATCGGGCTCATCGGCAGACCCAGCTCTTCCACGGCGTTGTCGGCGACCTCGAAGGGCGTGCCCTCGTCGACGGCCGCGATGATCTCGCCCATGAAGCGGGTCAGCAGGCGGTTGACCACGAACGCCGGAGCGTCCTTGACCAGCACGCTGGACTTCTTCAGCTGCTTGCCGACGCCGAACGCGGTGGCCAGCGACGCGTCGTCGGTCTTCTCCCCGCGCACGATCTCCAGCAGCGGCAGCACCGCGACCGGGTTGAAGAAGTGGAAGCCGACGACCCGCTCCGGGTTGTTGAGCTTCGAGGCCATCTCCGTGATCGACAGCGACGAGGTGTTGGTCGCCAGGATCGCCTCGGGGGAGACGTGCTGCTCCAGCTCGGCAAACACCTTCTGCTTGACCGTCATCTCCTCGAAGACGGCCTCGATGACGAAGTCGGCGTCGGCAAAGGCCTTCTTGTCCAGCTCACCGGTCACCAGGGCCTTGAGCCGGTTGGTGGCGTCCGGCGAGAGCCGTCCCTTGCCCGCGAGCTTGTCGATCTCGCCGTGGATGTAGGCGACGCCCTTGTCGATGCGCTCCTGGTCGATGTCGGTGATGACCACCGGCACCTGCAGGCGGCGCACGAACAGCAGCGCCAGCTGACCGGCCATCAGACCGGCGCCGACGACGCCAACCTTGGAGACCTTGCGGGCCAGCTGCTTGTCCGGCGCACCGGCGGGCTTCTTGGCGCGCTTCTGGGCCAGGTCGAACGAGTACAGGCCGGCGCGCAGCTCATCCGACATCAGCGCGTCGGTGAGCGCCTCGGTCTCGGCCGCGTAGCCGGCGTCGAGGTCGTTGTTGCGGGCCAGCTCGATGAGCTCCACCGTCTTGGTCACCGCGGGCGAGGCACCCTTGGTGCGGGAGGAGACGATCTCCTTGGCGCGAGCCACGGCGTCGTCCCAGCCCTTGCCGCGGTCGATCTCCGGGCGCTCGACGGTCTTCTCGCCGCTGAGCACGCGGGTCAGCCAGCGCACCGACTCCTCGAGGAAGTCCGCACCTTCCAGCAGCTCGTCGAAGATGCCCAGCTGCAGGCCCTTCTTCGGGTTGAGCATCTTGTTCTGGCTCAGCGCGTTCTCGATGATCACCGTCACCGCGGCGTCCGGGCCGATCAGGTTCGGCAGCAGCTGCGTGCCGCCCCAGCCCGGGAACAGGCCCAGGTAGCACTCCGGGAACGCGATCGCGCCCGCGTTGGAGGCCACGGTCCGGTAGTGGCAGGACAGCGCCAGCTCGAGGCCACCGCCGAGGGCGGCGCCGTTGACGAAGGCGAACGTCGGGATCGTCGACTCGGTGAGCCGGCGGAACACGTCGTGGCCGGTCTGCGCAATGGCGTGCGCGTGCTCGCGCTGCGACACCTGGCCGACGCCCGTGAGATCCGCGCCGACGGCGAACACGAACGGCTTGCCGGTGACCGCGATCGCGGCCGGCTCAGCGGCGAACGCCTCGTCCAGCGCGGCGTTCAGGCTGCTCAGACCGCCCGGGCCGAAGGTCGACGGCTTGGTGTGATCGTGGCCGTTGTCGATCGTGATGAGCGCGAGCTTGCCGGTCAGACCGGGAACGTCGACGAGGCGGGTGTACGCCTTGGTCACGACCTCGTCGGGGAACAGGGACGCGAAGTCAGTCACTGCTCGCCTCCTGCGTTGTAGTTCGGGTTCTCCCAGATGACCGTTCCGCCCATGCCGATGCCGATGCACATGGTGGTGATGCCGTAGCGGACCTCGGGGTGCTCTTCGAAGTGGCGGGACAGCTGCGTCATCAGCCGCACGCCGGAGGAGGCCAGCGGGTGACCGCAGGCGATCGCGCCGCCCCACGGGTTGACCCGCGGGTCGTCGTCGGAGATGCCGAAGTGCTCGAGGAAGGCCAGCACCTGCACGGCGAAGGCCTCGTTGATCTCGAACAGGCCGATGTCGTCGATGGTCAGCCCGGCGCGCTGCAGCGCCTTCTCGGTGGCCGGGACCGGACCGACACCCATGACCTCGGGCTCGACGCCGGCGAAGGAGTAGCCGACCATGCGCATGCCGATCGGCAGGCCCAGTTCCTTCGCGGTCTCGGCGTCGGCGAGCAGAGCACCGGTGGCGCCGTCGTTGAGACCCGCGGCGTTGCCCGGGGTGACCCGGCCGTGCGGGCGGAACGGCGTCTTGAGACCGGAGAGGTTCTCGACCGTGGTGCCCGGGCGCGGCGGCTCGTCCGTGGTGGCCAGGCCCCAGCCCTCGTCGGAGCGGGTGGAGACCGCGACCAGGTCCGGGCTGATCTTGCCGGCCTGCTGCGCCTCGTCGTAGCGCTTCTGGCTCAGCGCCGCGTACGCGTCGGTGCGCTCCTTGGTCAGCGACGGGTAGCGGTCGTGCAGGTTCTCCGCGGTGGAGCCCATGACCAGCGCGGACGGGTCGACGATCTTGTCCGACACGAAGCGCGGGTTGGGGTCGGCGCCCTCGCCCATCGGGTGGTTGCCCATGTGCTCGACGCCGCCGGCGATGACGACGTCGTAGGCGCCGAAGGCGATGCCGCTGGACACGGTGGTCACGGCGGTCATGGCGCCGGCGCACATGCGGTCGATGGCGAAGCCCGGCACGGACTTGGGCAGCCCGGCCAGCAGCGCGGCCGTGCGGCCGATGGTCAGGCCCTGGTCACCGATCTGAGTGGTCGCGGCGATGGCGACCTCGTCGATGCGCTCCGCCGGAAGCTCCGGGTGGCGGCGCAGCAGTTCTCGGATGACCTTGACGACCATGTCGTCCGCGCGCGTCTGGGCGTACTGGCCCTTCGAACCGGCCTTGCCGAACGGCGTGCGTACGCCGTCGACGAAGACCACGTCCCGAACCGCTGGGCGGCTGCGGCTGTCGGCGGGTGCCGACGCAGGTGCGGCCACGGCGTGCTCCTCACTGGCTTGGTGGATGGTGCTCGGCCGGGATCCGCGGGGCGCGGCGCCTTACCGGCCGGTAATCGCACTCTAGCGCTTATTACCCACCGGTAACCACGTGCCCGCCACTGTCGGTTGTCTCACATGCTGACCAGCCCGGACCCGGCGAACCCGATCTTTCCCCGAGGGGCGGGTTCGCGCTCGGCGAGGCAGTTCCCAGTTTTAGTCCAAACCGAGCCATGATCATGTCCGAAATGTCGGCTCAGTTTGGACTAAAACTGGGACCGGCTCAGGATTCCTCGGCGGGAGTTGCGAGGAGGGCTTGGCAGAACGCCTCTGCTGTGAGGGTGATCTGCCACTCGCGGGCACCCTTGGTGCGCAGCAGCTCCGCGACCGACGCGGTGCTGATCTCCTCCGGCGGGGTCCAGCAGGTGCGCCGGACCAGGTCGGGAAGCAGGAGGTTCTCCACCGGCAGCGAGTGCTCCTCGGCGATCGCGTTCAGCGCGGCCCGGGCGGCGGTGAGCCGTGCCGCGGCGGCGGGATCGCGATCGGACCAGCGGTTGGTCGGAGGCGGGCCGTCGTTGGGCGTGGACGCGGAGGGGAGTTCCTCCTTGGTGAGGCGACGTGCGGCGCGCAGCGCCTGCAACCACATCGAGGCGCGCCTGCGCTGCTGGCGACCGCCGAACACCGGCATCGCCACCAGGTCGCCCTCGGACTTGGGGTTGGACTGCGCCGCGAGCACGATCGAGGAGTCCGGGAGCACCCGGCCAGGGGCGATGTCGCGTTCGCGGGCGAATTCGTCGCGGGCCTGCCACAGCGATCGCACCGCGGCCAGCTGCTGCGGACTGCGCACCTTGTGGATCCCGGACGTGCGACGCCACGGTTCGGCGCGCGGGGGCGGGGGTTCAGCGGTCCGGACCGCCTCGAACTCCTCGAAGGCCCAGTCCAGCTTGTTCTGCCGCTCCAGCTCGGCGTGCATCTCGTCGCGCAGCGCGACCAGGAGCTCGACGTCGAGCGCGGCGTAGACCAGCCAGTCCTCGGGCAACGGCCGCTTCGACCAGTCGGCGGCGCTGTGGCCCTTCTCCAGCTGATAGCCGAGCATCCGCTCGACCAGGGCGCCCAGCGACACCCGGTCGAACCCGGCGAGTCGCCCGGCAAGCTCGGTGTCGAAGAGCTGGGATGGGTGCAGATCGAGTTCGGCGAGGCACGGCAGGTCCTGGGACGCGGCGTGCAGCACCCACTCGGTGTCGGCCAGCGCCGGCACCAGCGGGTCGAGCTCGCCCTTGAGGGCGATCGGGTCCACCAGAGCGGTGCCCGACCCCTCGCGGCGCAGCTGCACCAGGTAGGCGCGCTGCGAGTAGCGGTAACCCGAGGCGCGCTCGGTGTCCACCGCGACCGGCCCGGTACCTGCGGCCAGCGCTTCAGCGGCCGCGTTCAACGCGGCCGGGGTGTCCACCACCGGCGGCACGCCGTCGACGGGTTCGGTCAACAACACCGGCTCCGGGCGGCCGGATCCGACTGTTTCGGGGCTTGCAGCTTCCACGGCTAACAGACCTTACGTGCTTTGGCCCGTTTCGTGTGGCTGGTCCACCCGACGTCGTCGGTCCGGCCCACCCGGTGCTGGTGTTTCGTCAGCGATCCGCCTCAGCGGATCACTCCGGCACGCATGGCCAGTGCGACCATTTGCGCTCGGTCGCCGGTGCCCAGCTTGCGCCCGATCCGCGACAGGTGAGACTTCACCGTGAGCGCGGAAAGGTTCAGGGCCTCGCCGATCTCCTTGTTGGAGCGGCCATCGGCCACCAACTGGAGAACTTCGACCTCACGCCCGGAGAGCTCGCGAGGTGTGTTGTCCGTTCCCGGCACGCGGGTTCCGGCGGCAAGCACCGGAGCCACGCTGGGATCGGCGTACACACCGCCGTCGAGCACGCGGCGCACGCCGTCGGTGACCACCATGGGTGAGGCCGACTTCAACAGGTACGCCTGCGCACCTGCCTGGAAGGCAGCTCTGACCGCATAGGGGTCATCGGACGAAGCGAGCACCACGATCCGTGGCCAACCCTGGCTCCGGAGTTCCGTGACCAGTTCGATTCCGGTCCCATCCGGGAGTCCGAGATCGAGGATTGCGAGGTCGCAAGGACCGGTCGCCAGAGCGCGAGCCCTGGCTTCGGCCATGGATGCGGCCTCGTGCACCGTGCCGGCGCCCATCTGCAGCAGCCGAGCGGCAATCGCCTCTCGGAGCAGCGGATGGTCATCCACCACGAGCACCGTGAACAGCTCTTCCCGCGGGTGCGGGACCATGTTCGCCGGCAAAGCGCCGGCAGGCGTGGTTCGAGCGGCCTGACCTAAGCCGACGGCAGCCACGTCACTACCTCCCTGGAGTCGGTCGTGCCCCCCCGACCGGCACCGGGACTCTCGACCAATCAGCCGCGCCACTGATCGACCGAAAGTGGTGTCGTCGGGGTGAGCGTAACCGCCCAAGCGGGTCAGCGGGACGATCAATCGGGTATGTATCCCGATCGAGTTGTGACGGGACCATGCTTTTGTCGCCCTTTGGGGTGACTCAGAGCGACGACCGTAACGTCGGAGCGTGGCCATGCGACATATTTTGAATGCGTATGGTGAAAATCTTGCACGAGCAAGCAGTTCGGCGAGCCTGAACGAACTTCGCGAATGAAAATCGGACACCGGCGTGTCGCGCTTCGGCGTGTCGCATTCGGGGGGTTCGCGAAGGGGGAGACGAGGCAACGCTACGCGCTGCGCCGACTCGCCGCAGCCGATGATCGGGGGACCCCGATCAGTCCTGTCGCACTGACCCGTTCGGGCGCCTGCCGAGTAGCGCAACGCCTTCCGGCGGAAGCCCGGCGGCGCACGCCATGAGTTCGTGGAAGGCATCCGCGTGCGGCCTGAGCTCGACCTCGTCGCCGCCGAACACCGAGGGTTTCGCGGTCCACGACCCGCGCAGCTCCAGATCGTGGCTGCGGGACGGGCCCGTGATGTCGCCGAACCTCGCGGAGGAAGTCAGGGTCACCGTGCCGCCCAGCGAGGTGAACGACGCGCCCGCGTTCTCCAGGGCGTCGGTCAGCCACGACCAACCGACCGCGGGGAGCAGCGGGTCATCGGCGACCTCGGGGTCGAGCTCGGCCCGCAGGTAGACCACCAGCCGCAGCACCCCGTCCCAGGCCTCCTGGCCCTCCGGGTCGTAGAGCAGCACGAAACGCGCAGTGGCCAGCTCGCCTGCCGGTCCGTTCGCCTCCGCGGCCAGCGCGTGGGCCCAGGGGGCCAGGCGCTTGGGAGGACCGACCTCGCTGAGCTCGATCTCCGCACGCGGCCGAGGCGACGTCAACGCGGCAACCGCCTGCCGGAAAACTTCGGGCGCCGCCGACATCTCCGTCACGGCGACGACTGTAGGGGCCCGCACCGGCCCGTGGGTGGAGGCACGCCGTGGGAGGCGCGGGCGCTTCGCGTGGCGGCGCGGGCGCCGTGCGAAGATTGCCCGTGCAAGCCCGGCCGTCCGTCGTGGCAGATCCTCTCCAGGCGCCCGCAGACCGCACCGGGATCCGACGAGTCGACGTACGGACAGCGCCTCCCATGACGAATTCCGCTCCGGTCTCCGCCCGCCGGGACCTCACCGATGCACCCCTGCTCGTGGCCGCGCGCGGCGGAAAGCCCCGGCACACGCCGGTGTGGTTCATGCGGCAGGCCGGACGATCGCTGCCCGAGTACCGCAAGGTCCGCGAGGGCACCCCGATGCTGCAGGCGTGCCTGACACCAGAGCTCGTCGCCGAGATCACCATGCAGCCCGTCCGCAGGCACGGGGTGGACGCGGCGATCCTGTTCAGCGACATCGTGCTCCCGCTCTACGCGGCCGGTGTCGGACTGGACATCGTGGCCGGGACGGGCCCTGTGGTCTCCCGCCCGATCAGCGGGCCCTCCGACGTCTCCGCGCTGCCCTCGCTGGCGCCGGAGCAGGTCGCGCCCGTCGCCGATGCCGTGGGCCTGCTGGTGAAGGAGCTCGGGAGCACGCCGCTGATCGGGTTCGCCGGTGCGCCGTTCACGCTGGCCTCCTACCTCGTCGAGGGTGGGCCGAGCCGCAACCACGAGCGCACCAAGGCGTTGATGCACTCCGATCCCCAGACCTGGCACGTGCTGCTGGAGAAGCTCGCCGACACGACGCTGGAGTTCCTGCGGGTGCAGCTGGGAGCCGGTGTCGACGCGATCCAGCTGTTCGACTCCTGGGCGGGCGCGCTCTCGCTGCGCGACTACCGCGAGTTCGTGCTCCCGCACAGCCGCCGGATCTTCGAGGGAGTCGCGGAGATCTCCGACGTGCCCAAGATTCACTTCGGGGTCGGCACGGGCGAACTGCTCGGCGCGATGCGCAGCGCCGGACCCGAGGTGGTCGGCGTGGACTGGCGCGTTCCGCTGGACACCGCCGTCGCGCGGCTGTGTGCCGCCGAGCCGGGCGCGGCCGCACCGGTCGTGCAGGGCAACCTCGACCCGGCCGTGCTGTTCGCCGGCTGGGACGCCGTCGAGCGCGAGGTGCACCGCATCCTCGAAGAGGGGCGCGACGCGGGCGGGCACATCTTCAACCTCGGCCACGGCGTGCTGCCGACCACGGACCCGGAAATCCTGTCCCGGGTCGTCGAGCTGGTGCACACCGCGACCGCGCAGCGCTGATGGCCGTTCGTCGCGTCGCCGTCGTCGGCGGCGGTGTCGCCGGACTGGCCGCCGCCCACCGGCTCCGCCGCGAGCTGGGTGCTGAGGCCGAGATCGTGCTGGTGGAGCAGACGTCGCGGCTCGGCGGCAAGCTGCGCACCGTCGAGCTCGCCGGTCGTCCCTACGACCTGGGTGCCGAGGCGTTCCTGGCGCGACGGCCCGAGGTGCTCGACCTGGCCGAGGAACTGGGCTTGCGCGGTGAGGTGGTCCACCCGGCGGGCGCGGCCGCGACCGTGCGGGCCGGCGGTCGGTCCCACCGGCTGCCCGGCGGAACCGTGATGGGCGTTCCGGCCGATGCCGGGTCGGTCACCGGGGTGCTCTCCGACGCGGGTGTCGCCGCCGTGCGCGCCGAATCCTCGCTGCCGCCGATCGAGTGGGGCGGCGCGGACGTCTCGGTCGGCGAACTGCTGCGCGCCCGCGTCGGCGACGAGGTCGTCGACCGGCTGGTGGAGCCGCTCCTCGGCGGTGTCTACGCGGGGGACGCGAACCTGCTCGGGCTGCGGGCCACGGTTCCCGCGCTGGCCAAGGCGCTCGACGACGGCGCGGGCTGGATCACCGAAGCCGTCCGCACGTCGCTGCCGACGCCGAAACCCGGCGCGCCGCAGCCGGTCTTCGGAGCCTTCCAGGCCGGCTATCGGGAACTGCTCGACCGGCTGCTGATCGCCGCCGATGCCGAGGTGCGGCTGGGCCTGCCGGTCCGGGCGCTGACCCGCACCGAGAGCGGCTGGCGGCTGGAGATCGGCTCGGCGCCCGCTCCGGAGCACCTCGACGCCGACGCCGTGGTGCTGGCGGTTCCCGCCCCCGCAGCCCGGAAGCTCTTGCAAGGCCCTGTTCCCGCTGCCTCCGCCAAGCTCGCCGAGATCGAGCTGGCGTCGATGGCCGTGGTGGGCCTCGCGTTTCCGCCCGGCACCGAACTGCCCGAGCACGAGGGGACCCCGGCCTCCGGCGCGCTGATCGCCCGAGGCGAGCGCCACTCCGGTGGAACCCCGTTCACCGCCAAGGCGTTCACCTTCTCCAGCACCAAGTGGCCGCACCTGCGCGGCGGCGGGGGAGAGGTGCTGCTGCGCGGTTCGGTCGGCCGCTTCGGCGAGACCGAGGACCTGCGCCTGGACGACGAGGAACTGCTGACCCGCGTCCGCGCGGATCTCGCCGAGCTGACCGGCATCACCGCCGAGCCGGTGGATTCCGCGGTGCTGCGCTGGGGCGGTGGCCTGCCGCAGTACGGCGTGGGGCATCCCGAGCTGGTCGCCGAGGTGGAACGCGAGGTAGCTGGCGTTCCGGGGCTCGCCATCGCGGGCGCCGCGCTGCACGGCGTGGGAGTTCCCGCCTGCGTGGCGACCGGTGAGGCGGCCGCGACCAGCATCACGCGGGACCTGCTGCGGCCCGGACGCTGAGCAGTGGCACGATGAAGTCATGGCGCGGCTGAATTACGACGAACTCAACGACACCATCCGCTACACGATGTGGTCCGTCTTCCGGATCGAGCAGGGAACCCTGCCCGAGGACCGGGTCAAGGCCGCGCAGGCGACCCAGGAGTACCTGGAGTCGCTGGAGGAGTCCGGTGTCGTGGTTCGCGGTGTCTACGACGTGTCCGGCCTGCGCGCCGACGCGGACTTCATGATCTGGTGGCACGCCCAGGACATCGAGGCCGTGCAGGCCGCCTACACCGGTTTCCGCCGCGAGACCCCGCTCGGGCAGTCCTCCGAGCCGGTCTGGAGCAACGTGGCGTTGCACCGCCCCGCGGAGTTCAACAAGAGCCACATCCCGGCGTTCATGGCCGGTGAGGACCCCAGGAAGTACATCTGCGTGTACCCCTTCGTGCGGTCCTACGAGTGGTACCTGCTGCCCGACGACGAGCGACGCAAGATGCTCGCCGACCACGGCAAGGAAGCCCGCGACTACCCGGACGTGCGCGCCAACACCGTCGCGTCCTTCGCGCTGGGCGACTACGAGTGGATGCTCGCCTTCGAGGCCGACGAGCTGCACCGCATCGTCGACCTGATGCGCCACCTGCGCGGCACGGAGGCCCGCCTGCACGTCCGCGAGGAGGTCCCGTTCTACACGGGCCACCGCGTCGACGTCGGCGACCTCGTCGTCCGCCTTCCCTGAAGCGCTCGATCACCCGAACTGCGGCCCCACCCCGGCACTGCCGAGGTGGGGCCGCAGTCGTTCTGGTGGGAGCTGCCGGCCGTCGGGTCAGCTCTCGATCAGGCGGACTGCGATGGAGTTGATGCAGTAGCGCTGGTCGGTGGGCGTCGCGTAGCCCTCGCCCTCGAAGACGTGGCCGAGGTGGCCGTGGCAGGAGGCGCAGAGGACCTCCGTGCGGACCATGCCCATGCTGCGGTCCTTCCTGAGGATGACCGCGTCGGTGTCGCTCGGGTCGTAGAACGACGGCCAACCGCAGTGCGACTCGAACTTGGTCTCGCTGCGGAACAGCTCCGCACCGCACCCCCGGCACTCGTAGACGCCGGTGGTCTTGGTGTCGACGTACTCGCCGGCCCACGCGGGTTCCGTGGCCGACTGGCGCAGCACGGCGAACTCGTTCGGGGTGAGCTGCTCCCGCCACTCCTGCTCGCTCTTGGTGACCTGGGGAGTGCCTGCAACCGGATCCATGCTTCCACGCTAATGCGATCGAAGATCGATTGCTAAGAGCCCCCGCGGCATCGAGGCCTGGACCACGGTCAGCCGAAGAACGTGCCGAGCATGTAGGCCACCGCGTTCCAGACCGTGAACAGCACTCCGAACAGGATCAGGACGACGACCACCACCGCCAGCAGCCTGCGGTGACCTCCGGTGCGGTTGGCGCTCTGGGCGAACTCGTCCACCCCGCGCAGCATCCCCTCGACCGTGGCCTCGGAGTTCGGGCGGTCCATCCGCGCGCGGTGCTCGGCGAACGCGCGAACCTCGGGATCGTTCTCGTCGAGGTCGTCCAGGTCGCCGAAGCGGGTCGGCTCGTCCGATTCGCGGCGCTGCATCGACCTACCGTAACGCCTGCGCACGGGGAGCGGAATCGCCTCGTTCACCGCATGGGGTGGGCCGGAACAGGCGAAAGTCCCTCGTCGCAGGCGCTCGATCAAATAGAATGCGAAGAATCCACTGTGGAAGTCCGGGGAGGCGGCGTTGAGCGAGTCAGCAGGAGTCGAACAGGGCCGGTTCCTGCCGGAACTGCAGATCACTCCACCCGAGCGGCAGCGCCGCTGGACCGTGCTGCTGCGGATGCTCCTGCTGATCCCGCACTTCATCGTGCTGTGGGCGCTGGGCGTCGCGGCCGCCGTCGTGGTGATCATCGGGTGGTTCGCCGCGCTGGTCCTGGGGCGGCTGCCCGAGTGGATCTCCGGGTTCCTCGTCCTCTACATCTCCTACAACACGCGCGTGGGCGCCTCGGCATGGTTGCTCGTCGACCGCTATCCGCCGTTCGTCGTGGGCGATCCGCAGTTCCCGGTGGACATCGAACTCCGGCCCGGCACCCTCAACCGCTGGGCGGTGCTGTTCCGTCTGATCCTGGTGATCCCGGCGGGGATCGTCTCCGCGGTTGTCTCCTACGGATTCGGCGTCCTCTCCTTCTTCCTGTGGCTGACCATCCTGATCATGGGCCGCAACCCGCGCCCGGTGTTCGACGCGTCGGTGGCCTCGCTGCGCTACACCATGCGCGTCAACGCCTACTTCTACCTGCTCACCGGCGCGTACCCGAAGGGCTTGTTCGGGGACGCCCGCGAAGAGGGCGAGGCGGCGAAGGTGCCCTCCGGCACGCGACCGCTGGTGATGTCCCAGGGCGGGCGGGTCATGCTGATCGTGTTCATCGTGCTCGGAGCGCTCGCGCTGGTCGGCAACGGCGTGGTGTCGTCGACGCAGCCTGCCTACTCACCCGAGTACCAGCACGCCCTCCACGGGTGATCCACCCGGCCACGCCGCCCGGTCACTGATCGCAATCGCGGGGTTCCGCTCCTTGGGCGACGTCGGTTCGCTCTTGCAGCGGTGTGCCGGTCCTCGGAGCTGCGAGGAACATCGACAGGTGCTGGTATCCAACACCGATCGGAGGTCGGAGATGGTCGGCACCGAAGCACCGCACCAGGGCGGTTGCAGCTGCTGCGGTAGTTGCAGCGGTCCCTCCTGTGGCTGCTGCTCCAGCTGCGGCTGAAGCGGCGGTGGCTTGCCCGGGGTGTTGCGGGATCACTCCGGGCAAGCCATGCCCTCGGTGGGCACGACCCCTCGGACCAGGTATCGGCTGACCGCATCGGTGATGCACGTCGAGCGCGTGATCGCTCCGTGCCCAGCACCTTGCCAGCGCATCAGCACTCCGGTCGGCAGCTCGTCGGCCATGTGATCGGTGCCCAGCGCGAGCGTCTTCGGATCGTGCGCGGTGGTGATCACCGGGATTGGCGGCAGGTCCGTGCGGCGAGGCGCGGGCAACGGCTGCTGGGGGACCGGCCACGAACCGCACCACACCACGTGTTGCGCGGCGATCCCGCCGAACAGAGGGAAGCGACTCGTCCAGTCCTGCGCGATCTCGCTGCTGCGCTGCGGCGGAACGCGCAGCGTCGTGTCGTTGCAGCCGGTGATCAGGTCCCCGTCGAACCACGGCGGGTTGACCCCCTGCGGCGTGACCAGCGGCGCGGTGAACTCGGCGAGCTCGGTGCCGTCGCCCCGGTTGCCCGCCGTCAGCGCTTCGGCGAGGGCCGGCCAGCTGTTGCGGTCGGCGAGTCCCTGCAGGATCCCCCGCGTCACCAGGCCGGCCGGGACCTGCCTACCCGGGCCGGGCAGCGCGGTCTGCCGGGTGCGCTCGACGAGGTCGCTGACGGTCTGCCGGGGGTTCGGACCGAGGGGGCAGCGACGGCTGACGCAGTCCGCGGCGAAGACGTCGAAGGTCTGCTCGGCGGTCTGCGCCTGGTGCTCGGCCTGCCCCATCGAATCGCGGGTCGGGTCGGGAGCGCCGTCGATGACGAACCGCCCCACACCGCCCGGATAGCGCTCGGCGTAGGTCGTCAGCAGCCGTCCGGCCTCGCCGCGGCCGATCGCGTGCAGCTTGGGCACGCCCAGTTCGAGGCGGAGTTCTTCGAGGTCGGATGCGGTGCGCCAGGTGTCGTAGGCCTGCAGCCGCTCGTCCAGCTTGAGCAGGCACTCCTGGCTGGCCGCCAGGACCGACTCCAGCAGCCGGTCCAGGTCGGCTCGCTCGGTCGCGCGCGGGTCGAATCCCAGCACCTGCTCGCGCTGCTGCTGCGGGACGCAGTTGGCCGCTTCCGACTCGCCGGTGCCGCGCCGGTCCATCCCGATGATGTCGTAGGTGTTGCGGACCTCCTGGGGCAACTGGGTGGCCAGCCGCGCGGCGAAGGTGGTGCCCGGCTCGCCGTCGACGTCGCCCACGACGACCAGCGGCACCCGGCCCGAACCGGTGCGGATCAGCGAGTTGCGGGCGGTGCCCCGTTCCGGGGCCTCCGGGGCGTCGAGCGTGGACAGGAGGCGGGAGCAGGAGAAGGTCATCCCGGGCGGCAGGGAACCGACTTCCGAGCGGGTTTGCTCGGTGCAGTCCTGCCAGTTCAAGGAGTCGTTCGGAGCGGTGCCCAGCGGCGGCACCGGCTGCGGCTTCGGTGGCTGCGGTGCGGGAGCCACCTGCTGCTCGCTGTCGTGGTAGGCGACCGCGGGGCGCTGGGACGGCCCGACCGAACAACCGGTGGCCACCAGCAACAGCAACGGCAGCAGCGCGACCCCGGCCCGGTTGATGGTGCGCGGCACGGGAACTCCTAGTCGACAAAGCCCGGCGGTAAGTGTGCAGCATCCCATGATCGGCGTGTGACCTCGGTGAGGGGAGGTCGTGTTTCGCCCGAGCGCGGGCTCACCGGTTTTTCCCGGTCGTGTTCGCTCGGCTAGCGTGCTGGTGGTCGTGGTCGGCGGATGGTGAGGAGCGCTGTGCAGGTCGCCTGGGGGCCCGGAGACGGACGTCGATGGAGCGCGAGCCGGGCGTCGGCCGCTGCTCTGGGAGCCGTCCCGCCGCCGATGATGGTGCTGATCGGCGTGATCAGCGTGCAGGTCGGAGCGGCCTTCGCCAAGCAGCTGTTCAGCGTCGCCGGAGCCTCCGGGGTGGTGCTGCTGCGGCTGGTGTTCGCGGCCGCGATCCTGCTCGCGGTGTTCCGGCCGTCCTTGCGGCTGGACTGGCCGACGCTGCGCGTCGTCGCCGGGTACGGCCTGGTGCTGGCGGGCATGAACATGTGCATCTACCAGGCGTTCGAGCGGATCCCGCTGGGCGCCGCGGTGACCATCGAGTTCCTCGGGCCGCTGACCGTGGCGCTGTTCGGGTCGCGCCGCAAGCTCGACGTGCTGTGGGCGATGCTGGCCGGAACCGGGGTGTTCCTGCTGTCCCGCGTCGAGGGCGGTCTCGACTGGGTGGGCGTGGCGTTCGCCCTGGCGGCGGGCGCCTGCTGGGCCGGGTACATCCTGCTCGGCGCCAAGCTCGGGAGCCGGACGACCGGGACCTCCGGTCTCGCGCTGGCGATGGCCTTCGGAGCCTTGGTGGCGCTGCCGATCGGGGCGTTCGACTCCGGGCCCGCGCTGCTGAGCCCGACGGTGCTGGTCATCGGGCTGCTCGTCGCGCTGATGTCGTCGGTGGTGCCCTACACGCTCGAACTCGAAGCGCTGCGCCGGATGCCGCCTCGCGTGTTCGGGATCCTGATGAGCACCGAGCCCGCCGTCGCCGCCCTCGCCGGGCTCGTGGTCCTCGGCGAACTCCTGACCGGTTGGCAGTGGGCCGCGATCTGCTGCGTCGTCATCGCCTCGGTCGGCTCGGTGGCCACCACCCGCACGACCCCGGAGTCCGGCGACCCCCCGGCGAACTGACCCGACCCGGCGACGTCCTTCGAACTTCGCGCGAAATTCGAATGCGGCGGTGCGGTCAGGTGTTCGGGAGGGGTTTCGGCTCGATCGCCCGGAGGAGGGTGAGCAGGGTCCGGTTCAGCGGGACCGGGATGCCGTGGCGGTCGGCCGCGCGGACCAGGGTTCCGGTGATGTGCTCGTGCTCCAGGGGAAGACCGGCGAGCCGGTCGTAGAGCATCGAGGTGCCGTTGGTCGCCGGGAAGCGGGACGTGTAGTCGCCCAGCACCTTGTCCGCGTCCTGCTGGGTCAGCTCGGCGCCCTCGGCCTGGGCCACGGCGATGGCTTCGGCGAGGACGCCCGCGCAGAGCTCCTGGACGTCGGCTTCGGCGAGCACGTCCAGGCGGCGCAGGGTCAGCGCGGTGATCGGGTTCGGCGCCACGTTGGTGAGCATCTTGCGCCAGGCCGAGGTGTGGAAGTCCGCGGTCTCGCGGAGATCGACCCCCGAGCCTTCCAGCAGCGCCACGAAGCGGGACCCGGCGTCACCGGCGGCGACCTGCATGGTGGTCGGCGAGCGCCGAACCACGTGGCCCGGGCTGGTGCGCTCCGCGCCGACGTAGATCAGCGCTGGCAGCACCGGTCCCCGCGACCACAGGCCGGCGACCGAATCGCGGTGCGCGACACCGTTCTGCACCACCACCAGCCCCGCGCGCCCGTCGTCGAGCCGGTGCAGCCAGGGCGCGGCGCTCGACACGTCGTGGACCTTGGTGGTCAGCACGACCCAGTCGCACTCGCCGACGGCACCGGGGTCGGTCGTGACCGTCACCGGGATCTCCGCGGTTCCACCGGGAGCGTCCAGCACCAGCCGTTCGAACGGGGTGCGCACGCACATCGTCACCTCGTGACCGGCCGCGTGCGCCGCCTCGGCGATCACTCCGCCGATAGCACCCGAACCGATCACCGCAATCCGCTTCGTCACCACGGGAGCGGAGATTACCCGTTCGAACGTTCCGTCCGGTGCGCTGCGCCGAACAGCACCGAGTCGAGGTCGTAGCGCATCGGTTCCTCCAGCTGGGCGTAGCCGCAGGACCCCGGATCGCGATCGGGACGCCAGCGCACGAACTGCGTCGTGTGCCGGAACCGGGACGGGTACCCGCCCTCGGTGTGGTCGTAGGCGACCTCCACGACCCGCTCCGGTCGCAACGGGACCCACGGCTGCTCGGTGCTGTTCCAGCGGTTGACCGATCCGGGCAACCGCCTGCCCGTCGCGTTCTCGCCGACCCACGGGTGCTCGCCCTCGGTGATCAGCCCGGAGAGCTCGTCGGCCAGCTCCCGCCGCCGCGCAGCGGTGAACGCGCCGACGACGCCGACGTGGTGCAGCACCCCGTTCTCGTCGTGCAGACCGAGCTGCAACGACCCGACAGCTGTGCCGGGTTCGGTGTTGGCGTGCCAGCGGAGCCCCGCGACCACGCAGTCCACCGTGCGGGAGTGCTTGATCTTGAACATCGTCCGCTTACCCGGCACGTACTGCCCGTCGAGCGGTTTGGCGATGACGCCGTCGAGCCCGGCGCCCTCGAACAACCGGAACCATTCCTCGGCGAGTTCCGGGTCCTCGGTGGCGGGCGTCGTGCGCAGTCCGGGCCTGTCCAGTCCGAGTTCGGTCAGCAGCGCCCGGCGCTCGGACTGAGTCGAGGAGGTGAGGTCCCGGTCGTCCAGCGCCAGCAGGTCGAAGGCGATGAAGGTGGCGGGGGTCCGCTCGGCGAGGGTGGCGACCCTGCTGGCGGCGGGGTGGATGCGTTCGCTGAGCTCGTTCCAGTCGAGCCGGTCGCCGTCCTCGTCGCGCTGGATCACGACCAGCTCACCGTCCAGCACCGCCGGCCGCTCCAGCTGCTGGGCGAGCGTGGCCTGCACCTCGGGGAAGTAGCGCTCCAGCCCGCGACCGGTGCGCGACTGCAGCAGCACGGGCTCGCCGGGATCGACGAACGCCAGGCACCGGAAGCCGTCCCACTTGGGCTCGAACAGCAGGCCGCCGCGGTGCGGGACGCCGTCGACGGGCTTCGCCAGCATCGGTTTCACCGGAGCTCGCAGCGGCAGCACGACGGCCTCCTACTGGACGCGTTGCTTGGGAGCTCGGTCGAGCTGCAGGCGGATCGCCGTGGGCAGCGTTTCCCGGCCCAGCGACTGCCGGGCGCGGGTGAGGACCTTCTCGTCCAACTCCTCCCACACCTGCCGGATGTTGGTGCCCTCCTGGAGCGACAACGTCAGGCGCAGCGAGGGGGACCGGTCGCTGCCGGCCATTCGGACTCGGGCGCGCTTGACGCCCGGAACCTGCTCGGCATCGGCGCGCACGGCGTTGGCCAGCGCTCCGCTGGTCACGTCCAGGTCACCGGAATCGGACTTCTCGAGGCGGAAGTCCGGTCGACCTTCGGGCCGCATCGCGCGCACCAGCCACCACAGGCCCAGCACCAGCAGCACGAGCCCGGCGACGAGGCCGATCACCGCGGCCAGCCGGGCGTTGTCCCGCAACCACTGCACGACCAGGGGATCGGCCACCGGACGCCGGGAGCGGAACATTCCCAGCACGCCGGAACCGACCAGGATCGCCGCGAGGCCGACCAGCAGGGACAGCAGGCCCAGCAGGGTCACCGCTGAGCGCTCGAATCCCGCGCCACGACCGATCGGGGTGCTGCTCGGCTTGATGTCGCTCATCGGTGCTCCTTGGGCTGCGCCACCGACACCTGCACCTTCGGCGAGCGGGGCATCGGCAGTTCTCCGACGGTCTGCTTGGCGGTCTCCGTCAGCTTTCCGCGGAGGCCACCTGAGTCCCGGAAGCGGGAGGTGGCCTTGACGCGGATCCGCTTGGCGCCCGCGGTGACGGTCGCTCCTGCGACGCCGTCCTGATCGCGGACCTGGTGACCCACCAGCCGCGCGAGCGAACGCCGGTCGGTGGTGACGGTGACCTCCGGGGCCGGATCGTGCAGGCGGATCTGCTTGTGCCCCGCGCTCATCGCGGCGATCAGAAGCACCAGGCCGAGCACGATCAGCGCGCAGGCGCCGATCAGCACCGGCAGGTCGGACCACGAGAACCCGCCCAGCGCATCGCGAACGGTGGCCGGGCCGAGGATGAGACCGCGTGAATCCGGCCGGATCAGCGACCACGCGGACTCGATCGCCAGCAGCGCACCGACAGCGGCGATGAGGATTCCGGCCACGGCGGTGATCAGTCGTACGAACAGGCGCATCGCTCACTCCACCCGCGGTGCGGAAGCTGGGGGCACCAGCGCGGACACGGTCACGTCGACGCTGCGGACCTGGCATCCCGCGATGCGCGACAGCTCCGCGCCGACCCGCTCGCGCACCGAGGCGACGGTGTCGCGCACCGGAGCCGGGTAGTTCAGCGCCACGCTGAGCCGGACCCGCAAGGCGTCGTCCGGGCCGCTGACCTCGGCGTCCGACGCGTGCTTGCGACCGCTGCGCGCGCTGCCGGGATCGACGTCAGCGGCGTGCTGGGCGATCTTGCGCAGCACCGTGCGGTTGACGTGCAGTGTGCCGCGCTCCTCCGAGTCCTCGCCGGTCGCGGACTCCGCCGGCTCGGTCGCGGTGGCCGTCATTGGCGGTCCTTGGCGCGGCCGATCAGGTCGCTGACGTCGAGCTCGCCGTCGAGGATCCGGCCGACTACCAGCCCGACCACACCGATCAGCAGGGCGATCAAGAACCCGATGAAACCGCCGACGGCTGCGGCGGTTCCGAGGATCAGTCCGGAGATCAGTCCGGTCTGCGTCGCATTCATCTCCGATGCCTCCAGTGAAGAAACGGGCTGTTGCACGAACAGGTCATCGAACGCGTGGCGGACCGTGACGGCGCCGCCACCGGCATCGGACGCGGTGCACCAGGCCGCGGAGACCGCGAGGCCTGACCTCGACCACGATCGGCGCGTCGAACCGGGGACCGGTGGGTCGGCCGCGCAGCCGGGCGAGACCGGCCTTGAACGTCTCCGGGTCTCCGCCCACGTCCGGGTGGTGCGCCCGGACGAACGCGCGGATCTCGGCGCGCCTCGCCGGATCGTGCTGCACGTCCATCATTCTGCGCCTCCCGGCAAGAACCGCCGTTCATGCCGATTCCGGCGAGTCGTCGGCGGTTTCCACGTCGGAGACCTGGACGTCGACCCGGATGTCGCCGACCAGCTCCTCGGTCAGCGCGTCGCGCAGTTCGGCGACGGTCGTGCGGACCGGTTGGTCGAGCCGCAGCACCACGCCGATCTCCACGGTCTCGTCGTCCGGCCACCGCACGCCGACGACCCTGTAGCCGGGGAAGAGCGAGGTGATCTCCCCGAACGCGCCGCCGTGCAGCCGTACCACCGACGGGTGCGCCAGCACCCGGTCGGAGAGCTCACTGGCGGATGGCTGCTCCGGCAAGTCGGTCTCCTCTGCCGTGTGGAAGGGGCGGTGTCACTCCACGCGCGACTGCGTGGGCTGAGGCGTCTCCTCCTCGTCGTCGCTGGGGAGGTGGATGTCGTTGACGACGATGTTGACCTCGATGACGTCGAGGCCCGTCATCCGCTCCACTGCGGTGATCACGTTGCGCCGCACGGCGCGTGAGAGCTCCACGATGGACGCCCCGTACTCGACCACCAGGTCCAGGTCCACCGCGGCCTGCTTCTCGCCGACCTCGACCTGAACGCCCGCGGTGGAGGAAGTGCCGCTGCCGCCGGGAATCCGGTCGCGCAACGCGCCGAAAGCGCGCGAGACGCCGCCGCCCATCGCGTAGACGCCGGAGACCTCACGGGCCGCCATGCCGCCGATCTTCTGCACCACCGAGGCGGCGATGGTGGTCTTCCCCTGCGAGTCATCGTCGGAGTGGCGCGCGGGAGAACCGCCGGTGCGCGTGTCCGGGATGCGCCGCTCGCCGCTCTGAGTACCCGACTGGGTGGTCTGGCCGGTGGGCGCGTCGCTGTTCTGGGCCATGGAAATCCAGCTCCTTCCCGGTGCGCCGAAGAACTTCGGCGTGGTGTGGCGCGAGTTCTACCCGCACCTGGTCCGAGGGTGTCCCAGGTGCGACCGAAGCACCATTCGGTACTCCGGCGGACGAGACGCCGGTTTCGGCCACACCTGTCACTCCCGCATTCTTCCGCAACGCGTGAGCAGCGGCGAATCCGCGTGCAGCCCCGATTCCAGCCGCATGCGCCGGGACGCCTCCGCTCCGGCGCCGTTCGCGATCCGTCCGGCGTTTCCGCTGGTGAGATCGTCGACCAGTTCGACGCCGACGAGGCCACCGAACAGGTGAGGTCCGGCCTCGCAGCGCTCCTCCAGCGCGTCGAGGCCGGATCCGACGTTCACGCGCGCCCGCGGTCGGTGCGGTGATTCTGGGAAGGCGCCGTGGCCTTCCCGCCACGGGTGAGCAGGAGCACGTCGTGCCAGGACCTGGCCCGGCGGTGTCCGGTTATAGAGTCGGCCGCATGAATTCCGCCCGTCTGGTCGACCGACGTCCAGAGATCACCCCGGACGAGCTGGTCCAGGCGATGACGCCGCCGCCGCGCTTCGAGGCGGCCCGTTTCGAGACCTACATCCCGAACCCGGACGAGCCCAGCCAGGCTCAGGCCGTGCGGGACTGCTCGGCGTTCGCCGAGCGGATCAACGCCGGCGCGGGCAGCAGCGGGGGATGGTTCCGGGCGATGCTCGGCAAGAAGAAGCCCGAGGGCGAGAAGAAGCCCGAGGGCGAGAAGCGGGGGCTGTACCTCGACGGCGGCTTCGGTGTCGGCAAGACCCACCTGCTGGCCTCGCTGTGGCACGCCGCCGAGGGCACCAAGTCCTACGGGACCTTCGTCGAGATCACCAACCTCGTCGGTGCGCTCGGTTTCGTCGAGACCGTGCAGCGGCTCTCGCAGCACCGGCTGCTGGCCATCGACGAGTTCGAGCTGGACGACCCGGGCGACACGATGCTGGTCACCCAGTTGATCGCGAAGCTCACCGATGCCGGTGTGCACGTGGCGGCCACGTCCAACACGCTGCCGGACAAGCTGGGCGAGGGCCGGTTCGCGGCGGTGGACTTCTTGCGCGAGATCCACGCGATGTCCGCGCGGTTCGGCGTGGTCCGGGTCGACGGGCCCGACTACCGTCACCGCGGGCTGCCCGAGGCGCCGCCGCCGATGGCCGATGACGAGCTGTCGCGGCTCGCCGAGGCGACCGACGGTTCGACGCTGGACGACTTCGACGGGCTCTGCGGCTTCCTGGCCGGTCTGCACCCCTCGAAGTACGGCAGGCTCGTCGACGGCATCACGGCCGTGCACCTCTCCGGTGTCCACGCCGCTCCGGACCAGGACGTGGCGCTGCGGCTGGTGGCACTGGCCGACCGGCTCTACGACCGGGCCATCCCGGTCCGCGTGTCCGGTTGCGCGCTGTCGGAGCTGTTCACCGAGGAGATGCTGCAAGGCGGGTACCGCAAGAAGTACCTCCGCGCGATCAGCCGCCTCACAGCCCTCTCCCGCGACCTCACCAAGTCCTGAACCCACACCACCCAGTACGTCCGCACCACCTCGAGCTCGCGCCACCCCGCCTCGCGTCACCCGGGCTTCGCGCCGCACGGTGACAACGGCCGTTGGCATCGCGCAGTTTTAGTCCAAACCGAGCCATGTTCATGTCCGAAATGTCGGCTCAGTTTGGACTAAAACTGGGAACTGGTGAGGCGGTAGTCGTTGTCTTCAGGTGTGGGACTCAGCCCGCACCGCCGCGGGTTCTCACACGTCGTCTGGCGAGTACGCCGCGACGCCGTGCATTGGCATACATCAGGAGTGGCGCACGGAGTCCAGGCGGCGTGTGAGGTTCCGCCACCCGCACCGCCAAGCAAGGTGATACTGCAATGCCCCTAAAACTGGGACCTGGTGCGGTGAGGGTTACTGCTCGAGGGCTTCGGCGATGGCGTCGATGCCCGTGTCGAGCTCGTCGCGGGTGATCGTGAGCGGAGGGGCGATGCGCAGCGTCGTGTCCTGAGTTTCCTTGCACAGCACGCCCTTCGCGATCAGCGCCTCGCTGACCTGACGTCCCGTCGGCCCGCCGGGGGCGATCTCCACGCCCGCCCACAGGCCGCGGCCGCGCACCTGCGCCACGCCGTTGCCGACCAGCTGACCGAGCCGCTCGTGCAGGTGAGCGCCCAGGTCGCGGGAGCGCTCCTGGAACTCCCCGGTGCGCAGCAGGCGGATCACCGCACGGCCCACGGCGGCCGCGAGCGGGTTGCCGCCGAAGGTCGAGCCGTGCTGGCCGGGCTGCAGGACGCCGATGACGTCGTCGCGTCCCACCACCGCCGAGACCGGCAGGATGCCGCCGCCCAGCGCCTTGCCCAGGGTGTAGAGGTCGGCGCGGACGCCGTCGTGAGCGCTGGCCAGCAGCTCGCCGGTGCGCGCGAGACCGGACTGGATCTCGTCGGCGATCAGCAGCGCGCCGTGCTCGTCGCACGCCCTGCGCAGCCGGGGCAGGTAGTCGGCAGGCGGCACGACCACGCCTGCCTCGCCCTGGATGGGCTCGACGAGCACCGCCGCGGTCCGCTCGCTGATCGCGGCCTCGACCGCGGCCGCGTCGCCGTAGTCGGTGACGGTGAAGCCGGGCGTGTAGGGGCCGAACTCGGCGCGCGCCTCCGGGTCGGTGGAGAAGGACACGATGGTGGTGGTGCGGCCGTGGAAGTTGGAGCCGGCCACGATGATCTCGGCCTGGTTCTCCGCGACGCCCTTGACCTGGTAGGCCCACTTGCGGGCGATCTTGATCGCCGACTCCACGGCTTCGGCGCCGGAGTTCATCGGCAGCACCCGGTCGGTGCCGGTCAGCTCGGCCAGCTCCTGGCAGAACGGCCCGAGCTGGTCGTGGTGGAACGCGCGGCTGGTCAGCGTCAGCTTGCCCAGCTGCTCGGTCGCGGCGGAGATCAGGTCGGGGTGCCGGTGGCCGAAGTTCAGGGCCGAGTAGCCGGCCAGGAAGTCCAGGTAACGACGTCCGTCCACATCGGTCATCCAGGCGCCGTCGGCCTCGGCGATCACGACCGGGAGCGGGTGGTAGTTGTGCGCGCTGTAGCGCTCGTCGAGCGCCAGGAACTCCGCGGCGCGGGACTGGGTGTCGAGGTGGTGGACGGTAGCCATGAGCACAAGGCTATGTCGGCGGTCCGGTGGATTTCAGTCGCCGAGCCTTGCTTGTTGCGTCGCTTCGTTGCGTTAATCCGGGTGAATCCGGGGCTTCGTTGTGCGAACGGCGGCGTGCGGGTGTCACAGCATCCGCGAGTCGTAGCGGCCGCGCGCGTACTGGTCCAGCGCCCCGCGCAGGCGGCGCGATTCCTGGCGGCGCGAGATCCAGCCACCGGTCGCGCCGACCGGGTAGATGCGGGCTCCGCCGTGGTAGCGGCGCACCCGGAGCCACGGCGTGGAGCGCGGGACCGAGCCGTCGGCCATCCAGACCGCCAGCGACGTCGACTTGCCCCTGCCCACGACGCCGACGCGCGAGACCTGGTGCCACGGGATCTCGCGGGTGAGCCCGAACCGGTGGACGACGACGCCGTCGCCGTTGACCTTCAGGCGCAGGCTGGGCGCCAGCATCCGGCAGAACGACCACACGGCGCCGAACAGCAGCAGGAACGCTCCGAGCCGGAGGACCGCCACGGGATCGGGGTCGGACAGCGAATCCAACGGGTTTCTCCCGAACAGCGAGAAGCCCATCTCGCGAGCGCCGTAGGTCGCCGCCACCAGCAGCAACGCGAACGTGGCGACCCACATCGCCGCGGCCACGCGTCCGCGCGTGCGGAACTCCGGCCCCGGCCCGTCCCGGCGCACGCGGGGCGGGCGCTGCTCCTGGGATTGCGTCCGGCGTTTCTGCGCTGGTGAGGGAACGATCTTGTCCCGCATCGGCCCGGCCGGAGCGGGCGCCGGGGCAGGCGGTCCGGCCGGGGCCGCGACCGGTGGTGCCTGCGTGTAGGTCTGGGTGACCGGTTTCGGCGCCTGCGGGGGCGCGGCCACGGGTTGCGGCGGGGGAGTGTCGGAGACCTGGGCGGTGCGCTGCAGCTCCGTCGCGTGCTGGGCGATCACCGCCGTGATCGTCGGCGGCAGCCAGCCGCTGCCCTGCGGGCTTGTCTCGCCGATCCGGTCGAGCATCTGCGTCGGGGTCGGGCGGGCTGCCGGGTCCTTCTGCAGGCACTCGGCCAGCAGCGGGCGCAGTCCCTCCGGCGCCTCGTCCAGGTGGGGCTCGCCGTGCGCGACCTTGTACAGCAGCGACGCCGTGCTCTCCTCGCCGAACGGGCCGCACCCGGTGGCGGCGAACGCCAGCACCGCGCCGAGCGAGAACACGTCGCTGGGCGGTCCGACGTCCGTGCCCAGGGTCTGCTCCGGGGAGAAGAACCCGGGCGTGCCCAGGAAGATGCCGGTCGCGGTGAGAGCGTGGCCGCTCATCGCCCGGGAGATGCCGAAGTCGATGACGCGCGGGCCGTCCGGTCCGAGCAGGACGTTCGCCGGTTTGAGGTCGCGGTGCACCAGCCCGGCGTTGTGGATGGCCACCAGCGCCTCGGCCAGTCCCGCGCCCAGGCTGCGCACGGTTTCCTCCGGCAGCGCGCCGTGGTCGGCGACGGCTTGGTGCAGTGTCGGGCCGGGGACGTACTCGGTGGCCAGCCACGGCTGTTCGGCGTCGGGGTCGGCGTTGACGACCGCGGCGGTCCAGAAGCCGCCGACCGCGTGGGCGGCGTCGGCTTCGCGGCGGAACCGCTCGCGGAACTCCGGGTCCTCGGCGAGGTCGGCTCGGATCACCTTGACGGCGACCACGCGGCCTCCGCGCGAGCGGCCGAGGTAGACCCCGCCCATCGCGCCGCGGCCCAGGCGTGCGAGCAGCCGGTAGTCGCCCACCCTGGTCGGGTCGCTGGCCAGCAACGGCTGCACGGCGTCTTCGCCCCCTAGATCATCGAAACGTCGCTTGTGCGCTGTCCCGACCGAGAGCTTACGTACCCTCCGCATCCGTGTCCGGCGGATGCGGAGAAGCCCCTTCCGCGGGGTGCTCCGGTAATCGGTTACTTGGCTTCGTTCCGGACCTTTCACGATGAGTGAAGCTGTGGGTATGATCCGGCGCACCGTGACGTGGAGCACGATCATCGAGGATCGAGGGAGGCTCGCCGTGACAGCCAGCGGACAACGCCCCGCAGTGGCGCTGCGCGGCGTCGGCAAGCGGTTTCCCGGAGTGGTGGCCGTCGACGGCGTCACGCTGGAGATCGCACCCGGTGAAGTGCACGTCTTCGCAGGTGAGAACGGTGCCGGCAAGTCGACGTTGATGAAGATGATCGCCCAGATCGAGCAGCCGAGCAGCGGTCACATCGAACTGGACGGCGCGCCGGTCACCTTCCAGGGGCCCGGCTCGGCGAGGCGGCTCGGTGTGTCCATGGTGCACCAGGAGTTCGCGCTCGCCCCCGATCTGTCGGTGGCCGAGAACCTCTTCATCGGGCACGAACCCGGCCGGGGTGGCTGGATCTCCCGCGCCGCCGAGCGCCGCGCGGCCCACGGGCTGCTCGCCCGCGTCGGCTTGGAGGTTGACCCCGGGAGGCGGGTGTCGCTGCTGTCCACAGCGGAGCAGCAGCGCGTCGAACTCGCCAAAGCCCTGGCGGTGCAAGCGAAAGTGCTCATCCTCGACGAGCCGACCGCGAGCCTCACCGAGCGGGAGGCCGAGGAGCTGTTCGGCATCGTCCGCGAGCTCACCGCTCAAGGGATCGCGGTCCTCTACATCTCGCACCGGTTGGATGAGATCTTCGAGATCGGCGACCGGGTCACCGTGATGCGCGACGGGACCGTTGTGGACACCAGCCCGGCGGGTGGCCTGGACGAGGCGCAGCTGGTGCAGCTGATGGTCGGCCGCGACGTGTCGAACCTCTACCCGCGCACCCATCAGGCGCCCGGTGAGGTGCGGCTCAAGGTCGAGGGGATCTCGCGCGGCGAGAAGGTCCGCGACGTGTCCTTCGAGGTGCGCGCCGGGGAGATCGTCGGGCTGGCCGGTCTGGTCGGCGCGGGACGAACGGAGCTGGCGCGCGCGGTGTTCGGAGCCGAACCCGCCGAGCGCGGAACGGTCACGATGGACGGTCGCAAGCTGCGCATCCGCGGACCTGCTGACGCCATCGCCGCCGGGATCGGCTATCTCACCGAGAGCCGCAAGGCCGACGGACTGGCCCTGCAGCTCGGCGTGGACAAGAACATCACGATGGCCAAGCTGCCGATGCTCGGCTACGGGCTCATCGATCTGAAGGGCGAACGGCGCATCGCCGAGCGCCAGCGGGAATCGCTGCGGATCCGCGTTCCACGCGTGGGACGGCAGGCGCAGACGCTCTCCGGCGGCAACCAGCAGAAGGTGGTGCTGGGGCGCTGGCTGGAGACCGGGGCGGACGTGCTGTTCTTCGACGAGCCGGGCCGCGGGATGGACGTCGGCGCCAAGTCCGAGATGTTCGCGCAGATGGATTCCCTCGCCGAGCAAGGGAAAGCGGTCGTGCTGATCTCCAGCTACCTGCCGGAGCTGCTCAACATGTGCGACCGGATCCTGGTGATGCGCGGTGGCCGGATCACCGGCGAGGTGCAGCGCACCGAGTTCTCCGAAGAACGCGTGGTCGCACTCGCGACCGGAGCGAAGGGCAACCATGACTGAGCAGACCAAGGCACCGTCCGATGGGGACCGTGGGCTGCTGGGCGGGCTGAGCGATCGCCTCTCCGGCGCGGTCTCCCAGGTCGCCGCGGCCGGCGCGCTGATCCTCGTCTTCATCGTGCTGTCGATCGTCGCGCCGTCGTTCCTCACGGCGGACAACCTGTTCAACCTGGGGTCGCAGACCTCGGTGAACGCGGTGATGGCGGTGGGCGTGACGCTGGTGATCATCACCGGCGGCATCGACCTGTCGGTGGGGTCGGTGGCCGCTCTCTCCGGGGTGATCGGCGTCCTCCTGATGGCCGAGTACGGCTTCAACCCGCTGCTGGGCATCGTCGGCGGACTCGTCGTCGGAGCGCTGGCCGGGCTCGTCAACGGCCTGCTGGTGTCGGTGGTGGGACTGCCGCCGTTCATCGCGACTCTGGGCATGCTCAGCGTGGGACGCGGTCTGGTCCTGATCGCCACCGGCGCGGTCGCGGTGTTCGGCGCACCGGACTCGTTCCGGTTGCTGGGGCAGGGGGTCGTCGGGATCGTGCCGATCCCGGTGCTGCTGATCGTCCTGGTGGCGCTGCTCGGGTACGTGGTGCTCACCCGCACCCGGCTCGGCCGCTACGCGTACGTGATGGGTTCCAACATGGAAGCCGCGCGGCTGTCCGGTGTTCCGGTCAAGCGCTACATCACCTCGGTGTACGTGCTCTCCGGTGCGCTGGCCGGCCTGGGCGGCATGATCGCCGCCTCGCGGATCAACTCCGGCCAGCCGAACTTCGGCGAGGGGCTGGAGCTGGACGTGATCGCGGCGGTCGTCATCGGCGGCGCCAGCCTCTTCGGCGGCCGCGGTACCGTGCTCGGTTCGCTGATCGGGGCCTTCCTGGTCGCGGTGATCCGCAACGGCGCGGTGCAGCTCAACATCGGCACCTTCTACCAGAACGTGCTGATCGGCGTGATCATCTGGTTGGCCGTCTGGTGGGACTACTACCAGCGCCGGAAGCTCGGCGGCGACGCCGGGTAGCGACATTCGCGATGAGCAAGGGAGCTCGGCGATGAAGAAGGTTCTGACCGCAACCTGCGTGCTGCTGACGCTCGCGGCCACCGGCTGCAGCGTCGGCGTGCGCGAGCAGACCGGCGGCGGGCAGCAGGACGGCGGCCCGATCAAGATCGCAGTGGTGCCCAAGGCGATCGGCTTCGACTTCTGGGAGAAGGTCCGCGTCGGCGCCCAGTGCGCGGGCGACAAGCAGCAGGACGTCGACCTGCAGTGGGACGGGGTGAGCTCGGAGAGCGACGTCAGCGGCCAGCAGAGCCTGCTGCAGGACATGCTCGCCCAGGGCAACGTGAAGGGTCTCGTCTACGCGGCCACCGACGCCAAGGCGCTGTCGGAGATCACCAAGACCGCGCAGGGGCAGGGCACCACGGTGGTCAACATGGACTCGGGCACCACGCCGCAGCCTCCGGACGTGCCGGTGTTCGCCACCAACAACGTCGCCGCGGCCGAGCAGGGCACCGACGAGCTGGCCAAGCAGCTGGGCGGCAAGGGCAAGGTCGCCTTCATCGAGTTCCAGGCGGGCACCAGCACGAACGAGACCCGCGGTCAGGGCTTCAAGAACGGGCTGGCCAAGCACCCCGGTCTGCAGCTGGTCGCCCAGCAGTCCAGCGACAGCGACTACAACAAGGCCCTGCAGGTCACCCAGGACATCCTGACCGCCAACCCGGACCTCAACGGCATCTACGCGGCCAACGAGCCGAGCGTGCTGGGCGCCGCCGAGGCCGTCCGCCAGTCGGGCAAGGGCGGGCAGGTCAAGATCATCGGGTGGGACACCTCCGAGGGGCAGATCCAGTCGCTCCGCGACGGCGTGATCACGGGTCTCATCGCCCAGAACCCGTTCAAGATGGGCTACGCGGCGGTCAACACGGCCGTCGCCAAGATCCGCGGCACCGGGGACCAGTCGGCGAACACCGACACCGGAGCCACGCTGATCACCAAGGAGAACCTGGAAACCCCCGAGGTCCAGAAGATCCTGAACCCCTCCTGCGAGAACCCGCCGCAGTGACCCACGGCTGACGCGGCGGTCGACTCACGACGAGAACCCCGGTGTTCGTGCGCGATCACCGGGGTTCTCCCGTGCGCGCAGGAATCGCTGGCGGGAGCACCACCGGGCAGTTCTGGCCCGAACCGTCCATGATCGATGTCGCTTTTGCCCGGTCAATTCGGACCAGAACTGCCCGCTGCTGAGACGGGGAACTCCCCGGCCCGGCGGGGCTCGGGGTGGATGCGGAGCGCGAGAATCGCGACGTCATCGACCACCGGGTGCGTGAGCTGCTCCGGGAGTGGGCCCGCGGGCGTGACGTCCGGTCATCGGGGCGGTCCCCATCGGGTGGTTTGGATCCCGGTTACTACCCGCACGCGGTAGCAAGCGCTCCCACCTGCGATGTTCCCCCGACTGTGCTGTCGTGACCGGATGGCGTCGTTGTGAATCGGGTTCGCGACGCCGACGTGCACGACCACGGCAACCGGGGGGCGGCGTGATCGGCAGGGAACCGGCTTCTTCGCATCCGCTGCGCCGGCGCGCGGGGGCAGCGGTGGCTGCCGTCCTCGCACTTCTGCTCGCCGCCTGCGCGCCGTCGGCCGTCGCCACGCTGCACGGCACGCCCGTCGAACCGCCCACGGGTGCTCCCGCAGAGGCCGTGGCGGCCGCCGACCAGCAGGCCACCGACCAGGACAACCCGCTGGGCATCGCGGTGCTCGACCGCGCCACCGGTGAGTTCGCGGTCGGCGAGCACGGGCAGCAGCCGATGTACTCCGCGTCCTTATCCAAGGTCGTCGTGGCCGTCGAACTGCTCGAACGCCACCGGGTCACGCCGCAGGACCGGTTCGATCTGCGGCGCGCGCTGGGTCCCAGCGACGACGAGGCCATGAACGCGCTGTGGGAGCGCTACGGCGGGCCGTCGCTGATCACCTCGGCGGCTGCCCGAATGCACCTGCAGCACACCCGGGCCCCGGGCGATCAGGGGCGCTGGGGCGACACGGTCACCACCGCCCGCGACATGGCCGCCGTCTTCCAGCACCTGCTCAGCCAGATGCCGTCCGACGATCGCGATTTCGTGCTCGACGCGCTGCACGCGGCTCCGGGTCAGGCCGCGGACGGGGTCAACCAGAAGTTCGGGCTGATGGCGCTGAACGCGCACGCGGTGAAGAACGGCTGGATGTGCTGCCAGCAGGGCAAGGTCTGGGTGCACAGCGCCGGCGTCGTCGATCCCGACCGCCACCGCTACGTCGTCGCCCTGCTCAGCTCCCAGCCGAGCGATGTCGGCTACGGCAAGGCCGTAGCCGACATCACCGAGGTGTCCGGTACCGCGCTCAGTCGTCTGCCGTGACCGGCTTCGGCTGCGCGGACAGCCCGACGGCCAGCAGCAACGCCATCAGCACGCCCAGCAGCAGGACGGTCAGCGAGACGCCGACCGCGGGTGCCAGGAGCGACGTGGCCAGCAGCAGCACCGAACCGGCCGCAGCGATGAGCGCCTGAATCCTGCCCGACTCGGAGTACCGGGACTGCAGCAGCACGACCAGCAGCAGGTACACCGCCAGCGGCACGGCCACCGTGAGCGCGGCCGCGACGTCGCCGATGTGCGCCTTGTGCGCGTCGGCGTCGATGGCGACCTCCAGCCCGGCACCGACCGCCGCGACCGAGGCGAAGACGAAGATGTGGCTGTACCCCCAGGTCAACGTGCCGCGCAGGGTGTCGCTGAGGTGCTTGACGGGGGAGTGCTCGAAGTAGATCCACCACATCGCGAAGATCATCAGCAGGCCGCCGACGCCGATCTCCAGCAGTCCCGGCGACCAGCCGCCGTCGGCGACGTTCTCCTGCATCGCCGCGGTCACCGCCAGCACGACCTCGCCCAGCACGATGATCGTGAACAGGCTGTAGCGCTCGGCGATGTGATGCGGGTGCCAGGCGGTCTGCAGCTTCCGCTCGGCGAAGGCGGGGACCGCCAGCTCGGCCGCGGCGAGCAGCACGAAGCCGATCTCGCCGTACGGGTGCGGAAGAAGCAGGCGCAGCAGCCAGCCGACCTGGACCACCGCGATGCCACCGGCGTAGCGCAGTGCGCAGGTCCGGCCCTCCGGGTGCTCGGCCGCGGCGCGCAACCACTGCGCGATCATCGCGACCCGCATCACCACGTAGCCGAAGGTGACGACCCTGAAGTCGTAGTCGTGGAACGTCGCCGGTACCCCGGCGGCCAGCACCAGCACGCCGCCCATCTGCAGCAGCGTCAGCAACCGGTAGGGCATGTCGTCGGTGTCGTAGGCGGAGGCGAACCAGGTGAAGTTCATCCACGCCCACCAGATGGCGAAGAAGACCATCACGAAGCCGGCAACGGTGGGGAGGTAGTGCCCTTCGGCGAGTCCGTGGTGCAGCTGCACCGCGGCTTGGCCGACGGCGGCCACGAAGCACAGGTCGAACAGGAGCTCGAGTGGTGTCGCTGCGCGGTGCTCTTCCCCGGGATCGCGAGAGCGCATCCGGCGACGCAGCGGCGTTTGCTTGCTCATGGAGGCGGATTATCGCAGTCCGCCACGCTGCCCTTCGTTGATGCTGGTGGGAGTGTTGCCCGAACGAAATGATCATCAAGCGTGCATGTCCGGAGCGCATGCACCCGGACACGGACAGTGGGGTAGCCTCGACACCGCACAGGGGGTCAGGGTCGGACAGTCGGGGGACGACCGGGAGCCGGGTCCGCAACGGGCCCGGCTCCTTGCGCTCCGGGCCGCGTCGCGGGTGCTGCGTCGGCCTGCGATGTGCGGTCGCGCACTGTTCATCGGTCACGTTCGGCGGTCTTTGGCATGATCCGAGCCGGACAACGTCGCGTAGCGGCAATGCGGCCGGGAGCGGAAGGAACTGTGGTGACCAAGATCGAACGCCTGGGAGTCGTCGGTGGCGGGCAGATGGGCGGGGGCATCGCCGAGGTCGGCGCCCGCGCGGGCCTGGACGTGATCGTCCGCGAGGTCGACGACGACGCCGCCCGGGCCGCTCGCTCTCGGCTCTGGAAGTCGCTGAACCGCGCGGTGCAGAAGGGCAAGCTGACCGAGTCGGAGCGCGACGCCATTCAGGAGCGCCTGCACTTCACCACCACGCTCGCCGACCTCGACGACCGTGACATGGTGATCGAAGCGATCGCCGAGGACGAGGGCCTCAAGCTCGGGCTGTTCGAGGAGCTCGACGAGCTGCTCACCAACCCGGAGGCGATCCTGGCCTCCAACACCTCGTCCATCCCGATCGCCAAGCTCGCGGGCGCGACCAAGCGCCCCGACAAGGTCATCGGAGTGCACTTCTTCAACCCGGTTCCGGTGCTGAACCTGGTCGAGCTGGTTCCGTCGCTGCTCACCAGCGAGGAGACAGTCGAGCGCGCCCGCAGCTTCGCCTCCGATCAGCTGGGCAAGGAGACCATCCGCGCCGAGGACCGGTCCGGGTTCATCGTCAACGCGCTGCTGGTGCCCTACCTGCTCTCGGCGATCCGGATGTTCGAGGCCGGGCACGCCAGCGCCGAGGACATCGACAACGGCATGGTGCAGGGTTGCGCCCACCCGATGGGCCCGCTGCGGCTGTCGGACATGGTCGGCCTGGACACGCTCAAGGCCATCGCCGACTCGATGTACCAGGAGTTCGCCGAGCCCACCTACGCTGCTCCGCCGCTGCTCAAGCGCATGGTCGACGCCGGCATCAAGGGCAAGAAGACCGGTCAGGGCTTCTACGACTACGAGTAGGTCATTCGTGGTGGTTTCGTGCGGTGGGGAAGTTTTCATGAAAACTTCCCCACCGCACGAAACAGCACCTACCCCTCGTCGCCGATGGTGCTCCGCAGTGCCTCGACGGCGTGGTCCCGGTGCTCGGCGAGCAGGTGGATCAGGTCGTCGGCGCGGCGGTCCTCGGCCGCGCTGATGATGGCCTCGTGCTCGCGGCGGACGCGGGCCCGGTTGGTTCCCGAGTTGTAGTAGACGGCGCGGTAGGCGTCGGTCGCGTCCCAGAGCGTGCGCACCACGCGCAGCAGGCGCGGCATCCCGGCCGGTTCGAGCAGCGCGAAGTGGAAGCGGCGGTTGGCCGCGATCATCGCCACCAGGTCGCCCTCGTCCGCGGCCGCCTCCACGTCCTGGCCCGCATCGGCGATGCGGGCCAGATCGGCGTCGGTGAGGCGTTCGGAGGCCACCCGCGCCGCCTCCGCCTCCAGCAGCTCCCGCATCCGGTAGACCTCCAGCAGGTCCGCCAGCGACAGCTCGGCCACCGAGTAGCCCCGGTGCGGCTGGTAGATGACCTGGCCCTCGGCCTCGAGCGTCTTCAGCGCTTCGCGCAGCGGCACGCGGCTGACGCCCATCCCGGCTGCGATGGTGTCCTGGCGGATCGGCTGGCCGGGTGAGAGTTCTCCCGCGACGATGGATTTGCGCAGCTCATCGAGCACGTACTCCTGCGTGGTGGGCGGTCTGCGCACAGGTGGTCTCCAACGTCGGGTGCGGACACGCGGGCGTTCGCAACGGCTTGACCGCGCTTCGAACAACTGTATATTGGATCCAAATTTCCCGTCGCGCAAGCAACCTGCTGCGCGCGCCGTTGGAAAGGGTGGGTCATGGAAGCGCTGCCGCTGGACGGTGTCGTCGTCGCGGACTTCAGCCGGGTGCTGGCCGGTCCGTACGCCACGATGCTGCTCGCCGACCTGGGAGCGACCGTGATCAAAGTCGAGCGGCCCGGTTCCGGCGACGACACGCGCTCGTGGGGCCCGCCCTGGACCGAGAGCAGCTCCGCCTACTTCGAGTCGGTCAACCGCGGCAAGCGCAGCATCGCCCTCGACCTGTCGGATCCGGAGGATCGCGAGGCGGCGCGTGAGCTGGTGCGCCGTGCCGACGTGCTGGTGGAGAACTTCAAGGCGGGATCGCTGGCGCAGTACGGCCTCGACTTCGAGTCCGCCCATGAGATCAACCCGGGGCTGATCTACACCTCCATCTCCGGGTTCGGTTCGAAGGAGGGCGCCGAGCTGCCGGGGTACGACTTCGTCGTGCAGGCGCTCGGCGGCCTGATGAGCATCACCGGAGAGCCCGAGCGGCCACCGGTGAAGGTCGGCGTCGCCGTGGTCGACGTGCTCACCGGCAAGGACGCCGCGCTGGGCATCATGGCCGCGCTGCGCCACCGCGAGACGACCGGTCAGGGCCAGCACGTCGAGGTCAACCTGATGTCGAGCCTGCTGGGTTCGCTGGCCAACCAGATGTCGAGCCTGCTGACCACCGGAAGCGCTCCGCAGCGGATGGGCAACCAGCACCCGAGCATCGCCCCCTACGAGACGCTGCGCTGCGAGGACGCGTTCCTGGCCGTCGCGATCGGCAACGACGCCCAGTTCCGCACGCTGTGCGAGGCGCTGGGCCTGATGTCGATGGCCGACGACCCGGACTTCGCCACCAACGCCCAGCGGGTCGCGCACCGCGAGGACATGGTGAGCCGGTTGGAAGGCGTGCTCGGCGCGCGTCCGGCCGCCGACTGGCAGCAGCGGCTGCAGGGAGTCGGGGTCGCGTGCGGGCAGGTCAACGACCTGGCGCGGGCCGTCGACCACGCGGAATCGCTCGGGCTGAGGCCGCTGATTGACCCGGGTGGAGGCGCTGCGAAGCAGGTGCGGATGCCCATCGACTTCTCCGGGCACGGCAGCGCGGCGGTGACCGCGCCACCGCTGCTCGGCGAGCACGACAAGGAGGTCCTGGCGTGGTTGCAGGACCCCGAGCAGCAGCTGTTCCCGATCTCGGCCAGGAGGAACTCGCAATGAGCAACGGTGGGAACCGCCCGAAGTTCGACCCGCACGACCCGCTCGGGATCGACGCCGAGTTCTCCGCGGAACAGCTGGCGATCCGCGACAGCGTGCGCGCTCTGTGCCGCGACCACGTGCAGCCGCACGTCGCGGAGTGGTACGAGAACGGTGAGCTCCCGCAGGCCCGTGAGCTGGCGCGGGAGTTGGGCAAGCTCGGGGTGCTGGGCATGCACCTGGAGGGCTACGGCTGCGCCGGTCTGTCCGCTGTGGACTACGGAATTGCCTGCGAGGAGCTGGAAGCGTGTGATTCCGGCCTTCGTTCGCTGGTGTCGGTGCAGGGCTCGCTGGCCATGTTCGCGATCTGGCGGTGGGGTTCGGAGGAGCACAAGCAGCGGTGGCTGCCGCAGATGGCGGCCGGCGAGGCGATCGGGTGCTTCGGCCTGACCGAGCCCGACCACGGTTCGGATCCCTCGTCGATGCGCACGGTGGCCCGGCGGGACGGTTCCGACTGGGTGCTCAACGGCCGCAAGATGTGGATCACCAACGGCAGCATCGCCTCGGTCGCGGTGGTGTGGGCGCAGACCGACGAGGGCGTGCGCGGTTTCGTGGTTCCGACCGACACGCCCGGGTTCTCGGCTCCCGAGATCAAGCGCAAGCTCTCGCTGCGCGCGTCGGTGACCGCGGAGCTGGTGCTCGACGACGTCCGGTTGCCGGCTGACGCGGTGCTGCCCGAGGTCACCGGGCTGCGCGGGCCGCTGTCCTGCCTGAACGAAGCGCGTTTCGGCATCGTGTGGGGTTCGGTCGGCGCCGGGCGCAGCTGCCTGGAGGCCGCGCTGGAGTACTCGACGAGCCGCGAGCAGTTCGGACGCCCTATCGCCGGCTTCCAGCTCACCCAGTCCAAGCTCGCCGACATGGCGGTGCGGGTGCAGAACGGGCGGCTGCTCGCGCTGCACCTGGGCAAGCGCAAGGACGCCGGTCGGCTGAGCCCGCAGCAGGTCAGCTTCGGCAAGCTGGACAACGTGCGCGGCGCGCTGGAGGTGGCCCGCACCGCCCGGACGATCATGGGCGCCAACGGGATCTCGCTGGAGTACCCGGTGATCCGGCACATGACGAACCTGGAGTCGGTGCTGACCTACGAGGGCACCAGCGAGATGCACGCGTTGACCATCGGTCAGGCGCTGACCGGGATCCCCGCCTTCAGGGGATGACGGGTTCGTCACCTTAGCCTTGCTAAGGATCGTTCGGGGTCGGAAGCTGGCAGGACCTGGGATGAAGGGGTCTTGATGTCAGCCTTGGCCGTCCAGCAGCGCGGCGTCGGGATAGCGCGAGTTCTCTCGTCGGTGGCTGCGGTGGTGACCGTCGGCGTGTTCCCGGTGTTCCTGGTCGGCGGGCTCGGCGTGCAGCTGCAGGAGGACCTGCGCTTCGGTGCGGCCCTGCTGGGCGTCGGTGCGGCCGGATTCTTCGGCGTGGCGTCGGTGTCCTCCCGCGGCATGGGTTGGCTGGTCGAACGCATCGGTGCGCGGCTCGGCATGCGCATCGGTGTCCTCGGCAGCTCGCTGTGCCTGTTCGGGCTCGCGGCCGCGCCGAACGCGGTCTGGCTGATGGGGCTGCTGTGGCTCGCCGGGCTGCCCAACTCGTTGGCGCAGCCGGCCTCGAACCTGCTGATCGCGCAAGGCGTTCCGGCTCATCGCCGAGGCATGGGCTTCGGGGTCAAGCAGTCCTCGATCCCGCTGGCCACGCTCCTGGCCGGCGTGGCGGTGCCGGGCATCGCGCTCACCATCGGCTGGCGCTGGGTGTTCCTGATCGGCGGAGCGATCGGCCTCGTCGCGGCGGCGACGGTCCCGAAGCTCCCGCAGGCCGAGCGCTCCGAAGCCGCCCGCCCGGGTTCACGCGGTGCCGACGGGAACTTCACGGCGCTGCTGCTGATCGCGATCGCGGGCGGTCTCGGCTCGGCCGCGGCCAACGCGCTGGGTGCCTTCGTCACGACCACCGCGGTCGAGGTCGGCTTCAGCCCCTGGGCTGCGGGGCTGGTTCTCTCGCTCGGGTCGGCGGTCGGTCTGACGATCCGCCTGCTGGCCGGGGTGGTCGCCGACCGCAAGAACCCGAACCTGATCCGGGTCATCACGGTCATGCTGCTGATCGGCTCGCTCGGCTTCGCCCTCATGGCGGTGGATTCCCCGGCCGCGTTCCTCATCGGTGTGGCGATCGGTTTCGGTGCCGGGTGGGCGTGGCCGGGGTTGCTGAACTTCGCCGTGGCGAAGATCGCGCCGGACCGCGTGGCCAGCGCGACGTCGTTCACCCAGACCGGCATCTACTTCGGCGGCAGCCTCGGCCCGCTGCTGTTCGGGCTGCTGGCCGAGACCGCCGGTCTCGCTGGCGCGTGGCTCGCGGCAGGTCTCTGCGCCATCACCGCTGCGGTGCTGCTCGTCTTCGTCCGGCGGTGACCGGTTCGATCACTTCCGGGCGAGACCGCCGCGCAGCAGGCGCAACGACGCCGCGCTCGGTGTGCCGGGGTCCGGACGCCACTCGGCCAGGTAGGTCGTGCCCGGGGGAACCCGCGTGAAGTCGCCGAAGAAGGACTCGATGCGCTCGGCATCGCGTAGGTGCAGCGGGTCGGAGGTCTCGGCGTAGAGGTCGGCGAGCGTGCGCGCCGCGACCGGGTCGTGGTGGTCGGTCACGTGCGAGATCAGCAGGTGGCTGCCCGGCGCGAGCCGGTCCCGGTACTCCGCCACCAGGTCCGCCGGCCCGTCCGAGTCCGGGATGAAGTGCAGCACCGACGACATCAGCAGGCCGACCGGTTCATCCATCCTCAGCATGTTGCGGACCTCGGAGGACTCCAGCACGGCCTGCGGATCGCGGATGTCGGCGTTGGTGATGCCGGCGTTGAGGTTGGCGGCGAGCAGGGGTTTGCTGTGTGCGACCGTCAGCGGTTCGTTGTCCACGTAGACCACTCGGAAGTGTCGGGTGCGTCGGCGCGCCACCTCGTGGACGTGGCCGATGGTCGGGATGCCCGAGCCGAGGTCGAGGAACTGCCGGACCCCGCGGGCGAGCAGGTATTCGACCGCGCGTCGCAGGAAGGCGCGGCTTTCCACGTAGGTCCCGGCGATGCCGGGCAGCGCGGTCTCGATGCGCTCCACGATCGCGCGTTCGACTCCGAAGTTGTGACAACCCCCGAGGAACGCGTCGTACATCCGGGCGGCGGCGGGACGACTGATGTCCATCTCCCGGACGGCGGTGTCGCGCGTGTCGACCATGCCCCCTCCTTCCTGCTCTACTTGAAAATCGTACAGTAATCGACTGGTCACCCACGGTGTTCGATCCGATCGGGGAAGCAGATCATCGAGCTCTTGTGATGGCCGAGCGCGCATATGACGATGTGGCGGGACGTCCACAGAGAATCCAGACGATGCGGTCCGCAGGAGGCAGTTGTGTCCGACGTGCAGGCGGTGGTTTCGGCAGGCAAGGGGAAGCCGGTCGAGGTCGTGACGATCAAGGTCCCGGACCCGGGCCCTGGGGAGGCGGTCGTACGGGTCCAGGCCTGCGGGGTTTGCCACACCGACCTGCACTACCGCGAGGGCGGGATCAGCGACGACTACCCGTTCCTGCTGGGCCACGAGGCGGCCGGTGTCGTCGAGCAGGTGGGCGAGGGCGTCACCGACGTCGAGCCCGGTGACTTCGTGGTGCTCAACTGGCGTGCGGTGTGCGGGGTCTGCCGGGCCTGCAAGCGCGGCCGCCCGCAGTACTGCTTCGACACCCACAACGCCGCCCAGCCGATGACGCTCGCGGACGGCACTCCGCTGTCCCCGGCGCTGGGAATCGGTGCGTTCGCGGAGAAGACGCTCGTCCACGCCGGGCAGTGCACGAAGGTGGACCCGTCCGCGCGAGCGGCGGTGGCCGGGCTGCTCGGCTGCGGCGTGATGGCGGGCATCGGTGCCGCGGTCAACACCGGTCAGGCCGGTCCCGGCGACACCGTGGCGGTCATCGGCTGCGGTGGTGTGGGCGACGGCGCGGTGGCCGGTGCGGCGATGGCCGGGGCGCGTCGCATCATCGCCGTGGACACCGACCCGACGAAGCTGAGCTGGGCCGAGGGCTTCGGCGCCACCCACACGGTCAACGCCGCCGAGCAGGACAGCGTCGAGGCGATCCGCGAGCTGACCGGTGGTTTCGGCGCGGACGTGGTGATCGACGCCGTCGGCCGGGTCGAGACCTTCAAGCAGGCCTTCTACGCGCGCGACCTCGCCGGGACCGTGGTGCTGGTCGGTGTTCCGACGCCGGAGATGACGGTGGACCTGCCGCTGCTGGACGTCTTCGGGCGTGGTGGCGCCATCAAGTCGTCCTGGTACGGCGACTGCCTGCCGGAGCGCGACTTCCCGATGCTCATCGAGCTCTACCAGCAGGGCAGGTTGCCCCTGGAGAAGTTCGTGACCGAGGAGATCGCGCTGAACCAGGTGGAGCAGGCGTTCGAGAAGATGCACCGCGGAGAGGTCCTGCGTTCCGTCGTGACCTTCTGAGCAGTCCTCGCCCTGCGGCGCGGGTGGCGGATCCTCGCACGCCCGCACCCGGAACGACGGCTGCCGCCGTCAACCGACCCCCAGCGGTCGAAACCCCTCATCCCGAACACGATCTTGGTGGTGAACATGACCCTGCGCATCGATCACGCGGTCACGTCCGGAACTTTCTCGCTCGACGGCCAGACGTTCGAGGTGGACAACAACGTCTGGGTCGTCGGTGACGACTCGGAGTGCGTGGTGCTCGACGCGCCGCACGACGTGGACGCGATCCAGAAGCTGATCGGCGGCCGGAAGGTGCGGGCCTTGCTGTGCACGCACGCCCACGACGACCACGTCCGCTGGGCGCCGGACCTGGCCGACGCCGTCGGCGCCCCGATCCACCTGCACCCGGACGACATGGTGCTGTGGAACATGACCCACCCCGACCGCGAGCCGGACGAGCAGCTGTCGGATGGCGAGGTGTTCGAGATCGCCGGCGGCGAGCTGCGCGTGCTCCACACGCCGGGTCACGCGCCCGGGGCGGTGTGCTTCCACCTGCCCAGCGAGAACGTCGTGTTCACCGGCGACACCTTGTTCTCCGGCGGGCCGGGGGCGACCGGGCGGTCCTACTCGGACTTCGGCGTCATCACCGATTCGATCCGCGACCGGCTGCTGCCGCTGCCGCCGGAGACCGAAGTCCGTCCCGGGCACGGCGATTCGACGACGATCGGCGAGGTCCGCTCGCAGTTCGACGAGTGGGTGGCCAGGGGCCAGTGATCAGTCGTGGGTGAGGCGCGGAACGTTCCGCGCTCCCACCTTCGACGGATGAGAAGAGGCCGAACGGCGGGCAGGATCTTGGGGCCCGTCGTCCGGCGAGCCGGTGTGGGCGGGAACGGCGTGCTGCGGATGCTGGAACCCCCGACTCCGGTGTCCGCGGCACGCATTGCCGGCGGGGCCGTGCGCGGCTCCGTGAGCCCGCTGCAGACAGGCAGGTGCGATGGATCAGGTCGTCGGCAGGCTGGTGTTCTCCCGTCCCAGATCGGGGCTCTGGCAGTGGGCGCTGACCCATCGCGTGATGCTCGGCGACATCGGGTTCGTCCTCGCCGCTTCGGTGCTCTACGTCTTCGACGCCGCGCTGGCCGACCATCCACCGTCGGTTCCCTGGTGGTTGCCGATGGCCATCGGCGGTCCGGCCGGGCTGCTGCTGCCGCTGCGCCGGCGCGCGCCGTGGACGGTGCTGTTCGTGCTGGTCGCGACCGCGGCCGGGTTGAGCGTCTTCCAGCTGAGCATCGGAGCGCTGAACCTGGTCATACAGGTGGCGCTGTACTCGGTGTGCGTGCGCAGCACACCGCCGATGATGGTGGTCGCCGCGGCTCTGGCGATGTTCTACCCGGTGGCCGACGCGCTCGGTTACGAGATGGGCCTGCTGATGGGCGGTCTGCGGGTCATCGGCGCGGTGGTGAACCTGGTGATCGTCGTGGGTCTCGCCTACGCGGTGCAGATCGGCCGCAGGCGCGCTGATCAGCTCGAACGCACGCTGGCGCTGCTGGACGAAGCGCGGGATCAGCTGGCGGCGGACGCCGCGTCGATCGAACGGGGCCGGATCGCGCGGGAATTCCACGACATCGTGTCCCACAACCTGTCCGTGGTGGCGTTGCGCGCCGGTGTGGCGCGCGCGGTGATCGATCGCGATCCCGACCACGCCAGGCAGACCCTGCAGGAGTTGGAGAGCAGTTCGAAGGGCGCGCTGGGGGAGATGCGCGACATGCTCACCGCGCTGCGCGACCGCGACGTCACCGGCAAGGAGACGATCGACTGGCACCCCACGCCGACCCTGGACGGGTTGGACGACCTGGTCGACTCGGTCCGCGGCGGGCAGGTGACCTGGAAGCTGGACCGGCGCGGTTCGGTCCGCTCGCTCGGGCAGGGCGTGGAGATGACGGCCTACCGCATCGTTCAGGAAGCGATGACCAACGTGCTCAAGCACGCCGGTGCGGGTCGTGCGCGGGTGCTGGTGGAGTACGCGCCGGCCACGCTGCGGATCGAGGTGACCAACGAGCTCAGCGCGTTGGACGACCAGAAGCAGCGACCTGCCTCCCAACAGTCGGGTCACGGGTTGATCGGCCTGCGGGAACGCGTTGCGCTGCTGGGCGGAACTTTGACAGCACATCCGGTCATGAACGGATTTCGCCTTGAGGCCGTGTTACCGTGCCCGGAAAATTCGGACCTGGCCTGAGCCGGAATGTCAGGCCGCAGGGACCTAGGAGGCTCGGTGGGAACTGCGGAGACGACCGTCCTGGTTGCCGATGACCAAGCGATGATCCGCGCGGGACTGGTCGCGCTGCTGTCCAACGAGCCCGGCCTGCGCGTTCTGGCCGAAGCTTCGGACGGTGACTCGGCGGTGGCCGCGGTGCGCCGGAGGCGCCCGGACGTGGTCCTGCTGGACGTGCGGATGCCGGGCAAGGACGGCATCGCCGCAGCGCAGGAGATCCTCGCGGAGACCGGCGGTGGCACGTCGGTCATCATGCTGACGGTGCACGACCTGGACGAGTACGTCTACGGCGCGCTTCGCGCGGGTGCCAGCGGTTTCCTGCTCAAGGACGCCAGCCCGGAGGAACTGGTCAAGGCCGTGCACACCGTCGCCGCCGGGGAGGCGCTGCTGGCGCCCCGGGTGACCAAGCGGCTGCTCCAGCGCTTCGCCGCGCTCGGCGTGCGCGACGCCCGCAGCGAGCTGTCCGTGCTCACCGAGCGCGAGGTCGACGTGCTGCTGGAGGTCGCGCGCGGCGGATCCAACGCCGAGATCGCCCGCAATCTCGGTCTCGCCGAGCTGACCGTGAAATCGCACCTGTACCACGTGATGCAGAAGCTCCAGATCTCCTCGCGCACGCAGCTGGTGATCCTCGCCTACGAGACGGGCCTGGTCTGCCCCGGGCAGGACAACGCGCGCCCGCCTCGCCAGGTCTCGGCCTGAAGCCCCTGCTGAACCGATTCTCCGACGCCATGTCTAATGGAGGAATGCACGGCTCGGAACAGGACGAACTGAAGGTCGGTCTCGTGGGCTACGGCTCGGGTGGGGCCATCTTCCACGCCCCGCTGATCGCCGCGCAGCCGCGGTTGCGGCTCGACGCGGTGGTCACCTCCAACCCGGAGCGGCAGGCGCAGGTGCGCGCCGACCTGCCGGGCAGCGAACCGGTGGCCGACCTGGACGCGCTGTTCGCCCGCGAACCCGACCTGGTGGTCATCACGACGCCGAACCGCACGCACGTCGAGCTGGCGAAAGCCGCGCTGGACGCGGGTGTGCCGGTGGTGGTGGACAAGCCGTTCACGCCGACCGCCCAGGAGGGCCGCGAGCTCGTCGAGCACGCGCGCGACAGGGGACTGCTGCTCACGGTCTTCCAGAACCGGCGCTGGGACAGCGACATCCGCACGGTGCGCAAGGTGCTCGCCGGCGGCGAGCTCGGCCGGGTACACCGCTTCGAGTCCCGCTTCGACCGCTGGTCGCCGGAGCCGAAGCCGACCTGGCGCGACTCCGGCGGAGCCGAGGACGTGGCCGGACTGCTCTACGACCTGGGCAGCCACCTCATCGACCAGGCGCTGCAGTTGTTCGGCCCGGTCGCCTCCGTCTACGCCGAGATCGACCGCCGTCGGCCGGGGGTGCGCGCCGACGACGACTCCTTCGTCTCGCTGACGCACGCCAACGGCGTCCGCTCCCACCTGTGGATGAGCAAGCTCGCGGCAGCGCCCGGACCGCGCCTGCGCGTGCTCGGTGACCAGGGCACGTTCACCAAGGACGGCACCGACCCGCAGGAAGCCGACCTCCGCGCGGGCAAGCGTCCCGTCGACGACACGTGGGGTCGCGAGAGCGAGGACATCTGGGGCGAACTGGGCGACGGCGAGAGCACGCGCACGATCCCCAGCGAACCGGGTGCCTACCAAGCGTTCTACGACGGTGTCGTCGAAGCGATCGCCGCTCGCGGCCCGGCCCCGGTGGACCCGGCCGACGCGGTGGCCGGCCTGGAGATCATCGCCGCGGCTCAGCGCTCCTCGGAGAACCAGACCGTCGAACGCCTCCTCTGACTCCCACGACGCACAACAGCGCCCCTCGCCGAGCGGCGGAGGGGCGCTGTTGGCGTTGGCGGCTCAGAGGTCGTAGCGCCCGGACTTGACGCCGTCCAGGAACGCCGACCACTGGGCGGGGTTGGCCGTCAGATGCCCCGCGCGCGGGTTCTTGCTTTCACGGATGCCGATGGCACCAGGCGTTCTCGCGACCTCGACGCACTGGCCCGCGTGAGCGCTGCGAGAGCTTCTTTTCCACGTCATGTCGGACAGATCGCTCATCTCGCGCCTCCGTGCTCATAGCGGCGTTCATTCCTCGGCCATCGTACGCACGAGCGAAAGCGACTCGGGCTCTGGCAATGCGGCGGACCGAACCTCGTCGAAGCGGTTGAGCAGCGCGGTGACATCGGCGCCTGCTCGCCCTGAACGGGAGGACCTGGAAGGGGGACTGGGTCCCGTTCCCGTCCTGCGCGGGTTGCTTCGAGTTGCGCATCGGCCGTCACCTACCACGCTGAGTGGCGTGGATCGAGCGTTGGGGAGCCGGGGATGAGCAGTGATGCGGAGGTCAGCGAGGCGGGTTGGGCGATGACACCGGCCGTGAGCGAGCACCTGGATCGGCAGGAGCTCGACGGCGTTCATCTGTGGTGGCGTGCCGCGAACTTCCTGTCGGCGGCTCAGATCTACCTGATGGACAACCCGCTGCTGCGCGAACCGCTGCGCCCCGAGCACATCAAGCCCCGGCTGCTGGGGCACTGGGGGACCACTCCGGGCCTGAACTTCGTCTACGCGCACCTCAACCGAGCGATCCGGACGCGCGACATTCCCATGATGTACGTGATCGGGCCGGGTCACGGCGGGCCGGGACTGGTCGCGGCGGCGTGGCTGGAAGGGACCTACGGCGAGATCTACCCCGATGTCGCTCACGACCACGACGGCTTGAAGCGGCTGGTCACCCAGTTCTCCTTCCCCGGAGGCGTTCCCAGCCACGTCGCGCCCGAGACACCGGGGTCGATCCACGAGGGCGGCGAGCTCGGCTACGCGCTCTCCCACGCGTTCGGGGCGGTGTTCGACAACCCGGACCTGGTCGTGCCCTGCATCATCGGTGACGGCGAGGCGGAGACCGGCCCGCTGGCGACCAGCTGGCACTCCAACAAGTTCGTCAACCCGGCCACCGACGGGGCCGTGCTGCCGATCCTGCACCTCAACGGCTACAAGATCGCCAGCCCGGCCGTGCTGGCCCGCATCCCGGAGGAAGAACTGCTCAGCATGCTGCGCGGTTTCGGCTACGAGCCCTACCTCGTCACGGGAGATGAACCGGCGCCGATGCACCACTTGTTCGCTGCGACGCTGGACCGCTGCCTGGACGAGATCGCGGCGATCCAGCGCAAGGCACGGCGCGAGGGGGGCGGGCAGCGGCCGAGGTGGCCGATGATCGTGCTGCGCACTCCGAAGGGCTGGACCGGCCCCGACACCGTCGACGGCAAGTACGTGGCCGGGACCTGGCGGGCGCACCAGGTCCCGCTCGCCGATCCCCGGCAGAACCCGGAGCACCTGTCGCAGCTGGAGTCGTGGATGCGCAGCTACGGGCCGGGCGAGCTGTTCGACGAGCGGGGCGCTCCGGTGCGCGAGATCCGCGATCACAACCCGTCGGGCGACCGGCGGATGAGCGCCAGCCCCCACGCCAACGGCGGGCACCTGCTGCGGGCCCTGAGGTTGCCGAACTTCCGCGAGTACGGGGTCGACGTGGAGCAGCCGGGAGCGACCAGCGGCGAGGCGACGCGGGTCCTGGGCAAGTTCCTGCGGGACGTGATGCGGGTGAACGAGGCCGAGCGCAACTTCCGGGTCTTCTCCCCGGACGAGAACAACTCCAACCGGCTGGGGGCGATCCTGGCTGCGAGCCCGCGCGCCTGGGCGGCCGAGACGAGGCCCGGTGACGAGTCGCTGGGCCTCGACGGCCGGGTGATGGAGGTGCTCTCCGAGCACACCTGCCAGGGCTGGTTGGAGGGCTACCTGCTCACCGGCAGGCACGGGTTCTTCTCCTGCTACGAGGCTTTCGCGCACATCGTCGACTCGATGGTCAACCAGCACGCCAAGTGGCTGAAGGTCTCCGGGCGGTTGGCCTGGCGGCAGCCGATCGCCTCGCTGAACTACCTGCTGACCTCGCACGTGTGGCGGCAGGACCACAACGGCTTCTCCCACCAGGACCCGGGGTTCATCGACCACGTGGTGAACAAGAAGGCGGAGGTGGTGCGGGTCTACCTGCCTCCGGACGTGAACACGCTGCTGTCGGTGGTCGACCACTGCCTCCGCAGCCGCGACTACATCAACGTCGTGGTGGCCGGGAAGCAGCCCGCGCCGCAGTACCTGGACATGGAGTCGGCGGTCGTGCACTGCACCAAGGGGATCGGCATCTGGGACTGGGCCTCCAGCGACGCCGACGGCGACCCCGACGTGGTGATGGGATGTGCGGGAGACGTTCCCACGATGGAAACCCTGGCCGCGGTCGACCTGCTGCTGGGCGAATTCCCCGACCTGCGCATCCGCGTGGTCAACGTGGTGGACCTGATGCGCCTGCAGGACGAGCGCGAGCACCCGCACGGGCTGTCCGACGCCGAGTTCGACAGCCTGTTCACCCGCGATCGTCCGGTGATCTTCAACTACCACGGCTACCCCTGGCTGATCCACCGGCTGACCTACCGCCGGACCAACCACGAGAACCTGCACGTGCGCGGGTACAAGGAGGAGGGCACCACCACCACGCCGTTCGACATGTGCGTGCTCAACCAGATCGACCGGTTCAACCTGGCGATCGACGTCATCGACCGGGTTCCCCGGCTCGGCCCGCGCGCCGCGTACGCGCGGGAGGGGTTGAAGACCAAGCTGATCGAGCACCGGCACTACGTATCCACGCACGGCGAGGACATGCCGGAGATCCGGGAGTGGGCTTGGCCGGGCCGGTGAGGGTGCTGACGGTCAACGCGGGCTCCAGCAGCCTCAAGCTCGCCCTGCTCGACGGCGACGAACTCGCCGGTGAACAGCACGTGGAGAGCTGGGGCGGGGAGCCGGGGCCGATCGAGGAGTTCCTGGACGAGCACGGAGCGGAGGTCGTCGGGCACCGGGTGGTGCACGGCGGCGACCGGATCACCGAGGCGACGGTCGTCGACGACGAGGTCCAGAGCTACCTGGAGTCGATCGTCGACCTCGCCCCGCTGCACCAGCCGCGCGCGATCGACGGGATCCGGGTGGCGCGGCGGGTCGCGCCCGAGGTGCCGTCGGTGGTGTGCGTGGACACGGCCTTCCACGCGCGGTTGCCCGCGGCTGCGGCGACCTACGCGCTGCCGCGAGAGTGGAACCAGCGGTACGGGCTGCGCCGCTACGGTTTTCACGGCCTGTCGCACTCCTACGCGGTGCGTCGCGGGGCGGAGTTGGCCGGGACGGAGCCGGGGCGGGGCAAGGTGCTGAGCTGCCACCTGGGAGCAGGTGCGTCGATGGCGGCGGTGCTCAACGGCCGCTGCGTGGATACCACGATGGGTTTCACGCCCGAAGAGGGCCTGGTGATGAACACCCGCAGCGGCAGCGTCGATCCCGGTCTCATCGGCTGGCTCATCGATGCCAAAGGCGTTGCCGCGCAGGAGGTGTTCGAGACGCTGGCGCGGAGGTCGGGCATCGCCGGGCTGGCAGGCGGAGCGGGAGACCTCCGCGAGGTGATGGAGGCTCGTGAGAACGGAGATCACGACGCCGCAACGGCTTTCGACGTATATCGGCACAGCCTGGTGCGACATGCCGGGGCGATGCTGGCGGTGCTCGGCGGTCTGGACCTGCTGGTGTTCACGGGCGGGATCGGCGAGAACCAGCCGCCGGTGCGCGCGGCGGTGGGATCGGCGCTGGTGTTCGCCGGCGCGGCCATCGATCCCGCGCACAACATCCACACCGGCGAGGGCGAGATCAGCGCGGCCGGAGCCGCGGCGCGCAGCGTCGTCGTCCACGCCCGGGAGGACCTGGAGATCGCCCGCCAATCACGAGTGGCGGTCGCCCTCCGGGGCTGAATCGCACTTTCACCCATCCGTGTTCAATTGCGATTCGAACGGATTCCGTCCGGTTTTCGGATGATCATGAACGGTTTCGCTGCGTGCGCTGGAAATTCCGCCATGGCAGGCAATCCGACGCAATTATCGGAAACCTGGCGGTCACGCGCTGCGACCGGTTTTCGCGTTGACACGGCCACACCGCAGACCTACCGTCTCGACCCAACAACTGCATCACTCTAATGGGCGATGCATCAGGGAGGTTGGGCCGATGAGCACGACCGAAATGTCCCGGCGGCAGCTGCTCCGCGCAGGTGGAGCGGCGGCGCTCGCCCTGCCGATCACCGGATTCCTCGCCGGGTGCAGCTTCACCCAGCCCGGCACCGGGCAACCGACCGGATCCACGTTGGACAGGCTCAAGCAGCAGGGATACGCGCGCATCGCGATCGCCAACGAGCCTCCCTACACCCAGATCAACCCGGACGGCAGCGTCACGGGTGCCGAGCCCGACGTGGTCGCCGCAGTGCTCAAGCGAATGGGCGTTCCCCGGATCGAAGGCGTCGTCACTCCGTACGAATCGATGATTCCGGGGCTCAACGCGAGCCGGTGGGACATCATCGCCGCCGGATTGTTCATGAAGCAGTCGCGCTGCGGCCAGATCCGCTACTCCGAACCGGAAATCGTGTCCACCGAATCGTTCGCGGTTCCCGCCGGAAATCCCAAGAAGCTCACCGGGATAGCGGCGGTGAAAGCGGATCCCGCCTTGAAGATCGCTGTCCTGCCGGGTGGTTTCGAGGACGGAGCGCTGAAGACCGCCGGAGTTCCGGCCTCGCAGGTCGTCAACATCCCGGACGGGCGCAGCGGGATCGAGGCGGTTCAGGCAGGGCGGGCCGACGCGTTCTTCCTGCCGACCCTGTCGCTCAACGCGCTCAAGACCGAGGGCATCGAGATCACCGGTGCGATCACCGACGTGCAGCAGACCGGCTCGGGCGCCGGGTTCCGGCAGGCCGACGCCGACCTCGTGGCCGCCTACGACGAACAGCTCAAGGCGCTCAAGGCGACGCCCGAGTTCGACCAGATCCTCGACAAGTGGGGCTTCTCCGGGGAGGCCGCCAGATCCGTGACCCGCGATCAGCTCTGCTCCGTACCGGGCTGAGCCGCGCATGTCGCAGATCCTGCCCTACCTCCCGCTGCTCGGTGAAGGTCTGCTGATCACCATCGCGCTCACCCTCGCGGGCATGGTGCTGGCGGTGGTGGTCGCCTTCGCCGCCGGCATCGCCCGGATGTCGCACCGGCGGTGGTTGCGCTGGCCCGCCGGGGTGTTCGTCGAGGTCTTCCGCGGCACGTCGATGCTGGTCCAGCTGTTCTGGCTGTTCTTCGCGCTGCCGTTCTTCGGCGTCCAGCTGGTGCCCTTCGCCGCGGCGATCCTGGCGCTCGGGCTCAACGAGGGCGCCTACGGGGCCGAGATCGTGCGCGGCGCGATCACCGCGTTGCCGCGCGGTCAGCGGGAGGGGGCGATCGCGCTGAGCCTGACCCCCTACCAGCGGATGCGGTTCGTGATCCTGCCGCAGACGGTTCCGGCGATGATCCCGCCGTTCGGCAACGTGATGGTCGACCTGCTCAAGAACACCTCTCTGGTGTCGCTGGTGACCGTGGCCGACCTGACCTTCACGGCGCAGATGGTGCGCAACACGACCGGCGCGACGGCGGCGGTCTTCGGCACGATCCTGGTGCTGTACTTCGTCGTCGCCTACGTGCTCTCGCTGGGTTCGTCGTGGCTGGAGCGGCGGGTCGACCCGACCCGGCCGGCGCGCGCGCAGAACTTCTGGCAGCGCGTGCTGCCGGATCGGCGGGTGACGTCGTGATCTGGGACTGGTCGTTCGCCGCGCAGATCGTGCCCTTCCTGCTGCAGGGGCTGTGGATCACCGTGCAGATCACGTTGATCGGCATGGCGATCGCGTTGATCGTCGGGTTGTTCGTCGCCGTGGTGCGCTACTCCGAAGTCCCGGTGATCAGCAAGCTGTTCACCTTCTACGTGCTGTTCGTCCGGGGAACACCGCTGCTGGTGCAGGCGTACTTCGCGTTCTTCGTGCTGCCCGGTTTCGGGGTGCAGTTCCCGGCGATGGCCACCGGCATCGTCGTCATCGGGCTCAACTACAGCGCCTACACCGCTGAGGTGTACCGCGCCGGTATCCAGAGCGTCGCCGCCGGGCAGTGGGAGGCGTGCACCGCGCTGAGCCTGTCGAACTGGCAGCGGTGGCGGTTCGTGGTGCTGCCGCAAGCGATCCGGGACGTCATCCCTGCGCTGGGCAACTACCTGGTGCAGATGTTCAAGGATTCCGCGATCCTGCACGCCATCACGGTGTTCGAGCTGCTCGGCCACGCGACGGCGATCGGCTCCAGCAGCTACCGATACCTGGAGCCGATGACCATCGCCGCGCTGTTGTTCCTGGCGGTCAGCCTGCCCGCCGCGCGGCTGATCACACGATTGGAGCTGCGTCTTGCCCACCCCAGATGAGGCGATGATCTCCTTCTCCGACGTGGGGAAGTCCTTCGGGGACAACCACGTGCTGCGCGAGCTCGACCTGACCGTGGCAGCGGGGGAGAGGGTGTCGATCATCGGGCCGAGCGGTTCCGGCAAGACCACGATCTTGCGGCTGCTGATGACCTTGGAGAGCCCGGACACCGGGCTGATCGAGGTCGGCGGGAAGCCGTTGTGGGACCGCCGCGAAGGTGCCCGGTTCGACGCGAAGGAGCAGGCCCAGGTGCGCCGCAGGATCGGCATGGTCTTCCAGCACTTCAACCTGTTCCCGCACATGGCGGTGCTGGACAACGTGACGCTCTCGCCGGTGCAGGTGCTGGGCATGAGCCATGACGAGGCCGAGCAGCGGGCCGTCGAGCTGCTGCAGCTGGTGGGTCTCGACAAGCACATGTCGCACAAGCCGGGCCAGCTCTCGGGAGGTCAGCAGCAACGCGTGGCCATCGCCCGGGCCCTGGCGATGCGGCCGGACGTGATGCTCTTCGACGAGGTCACCTCGGCCCTGGATCCGGAGCTCATCGGTGAGGTGCTCGCCGTCATCCGCGACCTCGCGCACTCGACGGCCATGACGATGCTGCTGGTCACCCACGAGATGCGCTTCGCGGAGGAGATCTCCGACCGGGTCCTCATGTTCGACTCCGGATCGGTGATCGAGTCCGGACCCCCGTCCCAGCTCCTCCAGGACCCCCAGCACGAGCGAACCCAGCGCTTCCTCAAAGCAGTCCTCGAACGCAAGTGACCGACTCGCCCGGATCCGCTGACCTCCGCATTTCCCAGTTTTAGTCCAAACCGAGCCATGATCATGTCCGAAATGTCGGCTCAGTTAGGACTAAAACTGGGACCGGGTGACCACCTCGGCCCAACGCGGCCCGCTGACCGAGGTCCGGTCAGAGGGGGAGGGCGGCGAGGTGGCGGTAGGAGGCGAGCCGGGCGTCGGGGGAGTGGGACGTGGTGGTGATGAGGAGTTCGTCGGCGCCGGTGCTGGTCACCAGGTCCTTCACCGCGACCGCCACCTGGTCCGGGGTGCCGTAGGTGTGCCCCTGCATCGCCCGGGTGAAGTGGGTGCGCTCGCGGTCGGTCATGTCGCGGGTGAGGATGCGGTCCGGGTCGTCGAGGGGAGGGAACTCGCCCCGGGTGCGCGACCAGACCCCGGCCCAGGCCTCGGGGATCAGCAACCGGCGGGCGTCCTCGGTGGTGTCGGCGACGGCCACGGAGCGGGCGACGACCACGTACGGCTCGGCCGCGCGCCGGGATGGGCGGAAGCGCTGCCGGTAGTCCTCGATCGTGCGCAGCATCTGCTGCTCGCCCAGGGGCGAGGCGATGACCAGCGGTAGGCCCAGTTCGGCGGCGCTGGTGGCGTTGCGGGTGGCCAGCACGAACACCGGGAGGTCGAGTCCCTCAGCGGGCACCGCGTGCACGCCGGAGATGCCGCCGTCGAGGTAGGTGAGCAGTTCGGACAGCTGGTCGGTGAAGCCGTCGGCCTTCTCGGCGCCGAGCGCCTTGCGGATCCCGCCGGTGAAACCGAGCGACCTGCCCAGCCCGACGTCGATTCGGTCTCCGAACAGCGACCCGAGCACGCCGAACTGCTCGGCGACCACCAGCGGCCGGTGGTTGGGCAGCATGACGCCGCCGGTGCCCACCCGGATGCGGCTGGTGGCGGCGGCGATCGCGGACGCCAGCACGGTGGGGGCGGCTCCGGCGACGCCGGGCACACCGTGGTGCTCGGCGACCCAGAACCGGTGGTAGCCGAGCCGCTCGACCTCCTGGGCGAACCGCACCGTCTCGCGCAGCGCTTCCTCGGCGCTGCCGCCGACGGGGATGTGCGAGCGGTCCAGCACGGACAGACGTGGACTCACACCTGGTGCAACGCCTGCCGGAACCACAGATTCCGGCAGGCGTTGTGACCTCTACCGTGCCTTCGGCAGAAGGATCCACAGCAGGATGTAGAGGACGAACTGCGGGCCGGGCAGGATGCACGAGACCACGAAGGCCACCCGCACCAAGAACACGGGCAGGCCGAACCTGTGGGCCAGACCCGCGCACACGCCGGCGATCATCTTTCCGTTGCGAGGACGCTCCAATGCCGTCATTCCCCAAGCCTGCCCGCGCGCCGACGATCTCGCCAACGGGCACCTCGCGCGCCAGCCCTCGGAGTGGCAGGTTGGTGCCGTGGACCTGCGGGAAGTGGCACGCGAGCTGAGCACCGGCGACCCGGTGGGGTTCGTCACGGCCCGCGATTCGGCTGCCGCGCGGGCGCGCGAAGCCGGTGACACCGAGCTGTCCGAGCGGATCAAGAAGCTGCGCAAGCCCACCACGGCGGCGTGGGCGGTGAACCTGCTTGCCGATCGCGAACCGGGTGACCTGCGGGCTCTGCTCGATCTCGGCGAGCGCCTCCGCAGCGCTCAGCGGGAACTGCGCGGCGAGGAGATGCGGGAGCTGGCAGTCGAGCGCACCCGGCTGCTCGAGCGGCTCACCGGTCGTGCGGTCGCGCTCGCTTCCGAACGCGGACACCGCATCGCCGATGCCGGACGCGAGCAGATCTCGCAGACCTTCACCGCGGCCCTCTCGGACCCCGAGGCCGCGGCCGAGGTCCAGGAGGCGACGCTGACCAAGCCCCTGGAGTACAGCGGATTCGGCCTCGACGACCTCGCCGCAGCGGCCATCCGCAGGCAGACGGCAGGGCGCGAACCCCGCCGGAAGAAGCGTTCGAAGAACGCCGACGACACGGGCGAGGCGAAGCTCCTCGAACTCCGGAACCAGCTGCGGCAGAAGGAGGACGACCTCGCCTCGGCCGAAGACGCCCTCCGGCGCGCGGAGCAGGCGGAGCGCGACGCGCACGACCGCTGCGAACGCCTCCGAGAAGAACTCGCCGAAGCCGAGAACGACCTCCGAACCCGCCATCGAGAAGCGAAAACCGCCCGCCACGACCGGGACAAGGCCGACAAGGGCAAGAACGAGGCCGCCCGAGACGTGGAGAACCAGAAGTAGCGCTGAACCGGGTTCCGCACTGCCCGGCATCACCGGTCCGGAAGAGGCGCGGATCTCGTGTGGTGCGGGATGCGCCCGGGTTTGCGACGAAATCATCACGTTTCGTTGACGTTGTCGTTCGGGCGCTTACCTTGGCTCTTCTTCCTGGACATGCACATCCACGAGCAAGGGTGCCGACGATGGCAGATCGCAACGAAGCGAGCCCGCAGAGCCCGGCGACGGCGTTCCCCGACAGATACATCCCGCAACCGCAGGTGCGCGACCTGCCGCAGCCGCCGCGGAACCAGTGGCGGCTGATCGGCCCGGGCATCGTCGCGGCCGGCGTCGGCCTGGCCACCGGTGAGTTCATCCTCTTCCCCTACATCACCTCCCAGGTCGGGCTGACCTTCGTGTGGGCGGCGCTGCTGGGCCTGGTCACGCAGTACTTCCTGAACATGGAGATCGAGCGCTACACCCTGGCCACCGGCGAGACCGCGGTGACCGGCTTCAGCCGGCTGTGGAAGCACTGGGGCCTGGTGTTCGCGATCATGGCCCTCTTCGCCAACCTGTGGCCCGCGTGGGCGACGAGTTCGGCGACGCTGATCACCTACGCGATCGGTGGCGACAAATCCCTGGTGGCGGTGGGAATCCTGGTGCTGGTGGGGCTGATCCTCACGCTGGCCCCCGCGGTCTACACCGCGCTGGAGCGCGCGGAGATGCTCAAGGTCGCGGCGATCGTGCTGCTCATCGCGATCGGCGCGCTGTTCGTGATCGGCGCCGAGACCTGGCAGGCACTGCCCACCGTGGTCACGCAGCCCGGTTTTCCCGCCGCGGAGCTGGGGTTCGCAGTGCTGATGGGCGCTCTGGCGTTCGCCGGTGCCGGTGGCGGCCAGAACCTCGTGCAGAGCAACTGGATTCGGGACAAGGGCTTCGGGATGGGCCACTACGTGCCGAAGATCGTCTCCCCGCTGACCGGGGAGACCGAGGCCCGCGGGCAGGCGGGGTTCATCTTCCCGGCCACCGACGAGAACATGGACCGCTGGAAGGCCTGGTGGCGCTTCGCCAACAAGGAACAGCTGCTGACCTTCGTGCTCATCACGTTCCTGTCCATCATGTTCATGTCGCTGCTGGCCTACGGCACCGTGTTCGGCCACCCCGGGCTGGAGAACGACGTGTCGTTCCTGCGCATCCAGGGCGAGAAGATGTCGGCCATGGCCGGCGGCTGGTTCGGCTACTTCTTCTGGATCGTGGGTGCGTTCTCGCTGTTCGCAGCGGCGTTGGGCATCGTCGACTACACCTGCCGGCTCGCCGCGGACGTGCTCAAGACGAGTTACTTCCCGGATGCCTCCGAGAGCAAGGTCTACGCGATCCTGGTCTGGGCGCTGTGCGTGACCGGCATGGTCGTCATCGCCGTCGGCATGGGGCAGCCGCTGCTGCTGGCCATCATCTCGGCCTGCACCAACGGCGTCATGATGTTCATCTACTCCGGCCTGCTGATCGCCATCAACCGCAAGATGCTGCCCGCCCAGATCCGCGTCTCCGGCGTCCGCCTCGGCGCACTCGTCTGGTCGATCATCCTCTTCGGCGTGATGGCGGTCCTGACCGTCCACCAGCAGGTCGACAAGCTGCTCGGAGGCTGACCGCGAGCGGCGGAAGCCTCCGGCCGCTGGGACCGGAGGCTCCGCCGCGCGGGGTTTCGAATGCTCCACGTGCCAGCGCGGAGCGCCCGCCAGCACTTCCAGGATAGCGCTCTCACCTGCGGTGATGGCCAGCTTCGCGGGGGTGGGCGGTCGGGACTTCGCACCGGAGGCCCCGACCGCCCCACGCGTCACATCTTGGCGGCGCCTGACTTGATGGCCTCGCGGATCCGGAAGTAGGTGCCGCAGCGGCAGATGTTGCGGATCGAGTCCAGGTCGGCCTCGGTGATCTGACGACCTCCCGCCGCGGCGCGGCGGACGAGCGCGACCGCCGCCATGATCTGCCCCGGCTGGCAGTAGCCGCACTGCGCGACGTCCTGCTCCAGCCACGCCTCCTGCATCGGGTGCAGCTCGGCGTCGGCCGTGGCGGGCAAGCCCTCGATCGTGGTGATCTCGTCCTCGGCCGAGATCGCGCTGACCGGGACCGAGCACGGGTTGAACGCCTTGCCGTTGATGTGGCTGGTGCAGGCCTTGCAGACGTTGATGCCGCAGCCGTACTTCGGGCCGGTCACGCCCAGCAGGTCGCGCAACACCCACAGCACTCGCACGTCGTCGGCGACGTCGACGGTGACCTGTTCGCCGTTGAGTTGAAAAGTGTGCTCAGGCACGGGAATTCCTCCAGGTCCTCACTGCGCGTGACGCAGGCCGTCGGTGGGCGACTGCGGGATCGGCGGCACGTTCGGCTTCGGCTCGAACGACAGCTCGCCGTGGTTGATCGGGAAGCTCGTCGGCACCGACCCGGTCGCGCGGGCGTAGGCGCAGGCCACCGCGGCTTGTGCCGAGGCGACCCCGAGCTCACCGGCGCCACCGGGCTTGCCGGTCGTGGGCGGCATGATGATGATCTCCAGCTCCGGCGGGGAGTTCCACTGCCGGGTGTAGAAGTAGTTGTCCCAGCTGGCTTCCAGGAAGTACCCGTCGGTCAGGTGCAGGCTGGAGGTCAAGGTGTTGGCGATGCCGTCGTTGATGGCGCCCATGATCTGAGCCTCCAGGCCGCGCGGGTTGACCGCGAGCCCGACGTCCACGGCGCAGACGGCCTTGGTGATCCGCGGCCCCGTCACGCCCTTGCGGATCGGCCGGTTCACCGTCTCCGGGGTGCAGTCGATCTCCACCAGCGTCGCGATCGTCGCCCGGTACTCGGTGTGCACCGCGATGCCCTGGGCGGTGTTCGCCGGCATCGACCGGCCCCAGTCGCCGGCCCTGGCGACCTCGTCGAGGACCGCGCGGAGCCGTTCCTCCTGCACGAAGCGCCGGCGGAACCGGTACGGGTCCTCGCCGAACTTCGCCGCCAGCTGGTCGACGATCAGCTCCCGCGCCGTGGCGACGTCGGGGGAGTAGATGTTGCGCATGCTGCCGGTGTTGAACCCGTGATCGGCCTCGTTGAGCAGCTGCGTTGTCGCCCCGAAGCCGTAGGGCATGGTCTGGGTGAAGTGGAAGATCGTCTGCGAGAACGACGCGTCCGCGATCGGCAGCTTCGCGGCGCTGGCGGTGATGATCTCGCCGAAACCGTGGCTGAAATCGGTGAAGACGCTGGTGTGCCGCTGCTCGTAGCTGAGCACTCCGTCTCCGGCGACACCGACGCGCACGCGCGAGGTCGCCATCGGGTGCGTGCGCCCCTGCCGGGAGTCGTCGGCGCGGTGCCACATGAGCTTGACCGGCTTGCCGATCTCGCGGGAGATCTCGGCTGCTTCCATCGCGCCGTCGTTGAACAGCTTGCGGCCGAACGATCCGCCGCCCTCGGTGACGTGCACCTTCACCGCGTTGAGCGGAATCCCGTACTGCGCGGCGATGGTCTCCTGGGTGACGATCGGGTTCTTCTGCGCGGACCAGATCTCCGCGTGTCCGCTGCGCACGTCGGCGATCGCGCAGTTGGTCTCCAGCGCGCTGTTGCTGCGGAAGTGGAAGGTGAAGTCGCCCTCGACGCTCGACTCGCCCTTCGGCGCGACCAGCGGGACCTCGGCCGCCCGCAGCTCCTCCAGCACCGATTCGTCCGACTTGCCCTCGGCGGTGCCGGGTTTCCAGTCGACCTCCAGCGCGCACACCGCGTCGATGCACTGCCCGAAGGTCTCCGCCCGCACGGCGACACCCGTCGAGATCGCGACGACATCGGTGACGCCCGGCATGGTCTTCACGGCGCCCAGGTTGCGCACCGAACCGACCTTGCCGTTGAGCGTCGGCGGCCGGCACACCATGGTCGGCAGCGCGCCCGGGATCTTGAGATCCATCGCGAACTTCTTCGCACCTGTCACCGCCGCGCGAGCGTCCACGCGGTTGTGCGGGGAGCCGATGACCGAGAAGTTCTGGTTCTCCTTGAGCTGTACCGGGACCTCCTCGGTGCGCACGGCGGCGGCCTTCTTCGCCAGCTCGCCGATGCCGAGGGTGTTGCCCAGCAGGTCGGTGATCACGCCCTGCTTGAGGCGCAGCGTCGCGACCGCCTGCTCCAGCTCGATCGCAGCGGCCTGCAGCAGACGTCCGCGAGCGACCGCGGCGGCGACGCGGATCGGGGTGTAGGTGGACAGCGTGGTTCCCGAACCGCCGGTGATCTGGTTGAACACCAGCTCCGGGCGAGCGTCGGCGAGGGTGACGTGGACGCGCTCGACCGGCACGTCCAACTCCTCGGCGATGATCATCGCGGTGGAAGTCGTGATGCCCTGCCCCACTTCGGCGCGCGGCAGCTCGAACGACACGGTGCCGTCGGTGTTCACGACGACCTTGATGAGGTTCGCGGTCGGCGCGGCCGAGAACTCCAGCAGATCGCTGAGGTCGGCGATCTCGGCCAGCTGCGGCGACGGGACCGGTGGCAGCCCTTGCGCTTCCGCCGAGGGAGCGCGGAGGTTGAGGTCCGCGGCGGCGACCAGCGTCGGCGCGGCCAGCACGTAGCCGAGGAATCCGCGACGCCCGACGGCAGCGGACTCGGTTTGCCGGGAATCGGGCGGAGAGGATCGGTCTGCGGTCGTCACTTCGGGACCCCTTCCGCCGGAGTGCAGCGTGGAAATCGGCAGCCGCTGATGGCTGTGACCAGGGAAGAGAGAACCCCGGTCCGGTCGAACAGCGGAACTGTAACGTTCTCCGATGAAGGGGTCAACGAATCGCGCCTCCCTCAAGATCACGATCGCGTCAAGCCGTCAAAGTGTGCAATCTCCCGTCCGTTTCACGGCTTTTCGGGGGAGTCGAACCGCTTGCGGACGTCCTCGGCCACCTGCCGGTGCCCCGCCGCCTCGATGAGCTTGGCGAAGCGGTGGGCGGTGAGCCGCCGAACCGCGTTGCGCTCACCCTGCAACCCGAGTTGGTCGAGCAGCATACCGACGTGGTCGGCCGGGGTGCGGATCGCACCCGTCAGCTTCTTGAACGCACCGAATCCCACTCCCACCAGCAGCGGAACCACCACCCACGCGGGCCATTCCAGCAGGAGGCCGAAGAGGAGTGGGATGAGCGCGGCGATCACGAGTCCGATGTAGAGGGTCCGGTTCTCCTTGCTCATCGCACGAACTCCTCGGGTCGCGGGTACGCGTAGTCCTGGTTCTGCAGCCCCTGCGCGAGATCGACCAGCTGCGACAGCCGGACCGCGACGTGCGGATGGCCGTGCGCGGTCTGGCTCCAGTCGCGTGCTGCGACGTGGAGATCCGCGAGCAGGTCCACGGAGCCCTGCGCGGCCTCGACCAGGATCGACAGCAGCAGATCGGCGTTCGAGATCCGGCCGGCCGTCGCGAGCCAGTGGGTGAGCAGGCGAGCGGCGTGGTCCGGGCGGTGTGCGAACAGCGCCTGCCAGCAGGCTACGAGGTCGGACCGGACCTCCTGCTGCGCGACGAGCGGTCGGGAGGCCCACGAGGTGTCCACGAGCCGGCGCGGGTCGGCGGCCTGCGCGAACAGCACGAAATCGGCGGCCCACGGGTCGGTTCGCGGCAGGTCCTCGCGCAGTCGCCGCAACAGCGACCGCAGCAGGAAATCGCTGTCGGCGGTCAGGCTCAGCAACGCCTCCCGCGCGGTCGGGTCGCCGAACTCGTTCTCCCGGCGTGCTCGGTGGTGCAGCCGCACCACCGCCTGGTCCGGGTAGTTGGGCGCGATCAGGGTGGTCGTCAGCGTGACCAGGACCTGACCCACCTCGTCGGGAAGACCGGGTTCCTTGGCCCATTCGCGGACCAGGCGGCGAAACTCCCTGCCGTGCCGGGGGTCCTCGAGACCGTTGGTCAGCGCCCGGACACCGAAGTCCCGCAGTGGCCTGCTCCGGTGGTTGCGCGGCTCCAGCCAGCGCTCGATCAGCCAGCGGACGTGGCCGGGGGAGTTCGTGCGCAGCGCCTGCCCGGTGAACCGGTCGACGAGGTCGAGGCGATCGGTACCGGTCAGGGACGGCATCCTGATGACCTCGTCGCACCACTGGCAGTACGTCTCGCGCAGGTCCGGGTAGTTGTCCCAGAAGTGCTCCAGGAGCGCCCGGCCGAGTTCCCGCGCACCGAGGTCGATCCGGTTCGGCGGGAGCAGGTCGATGCCGAGATCGCTGAGCTGCGCGCGATAGCCGGGCTGCTCGATCCTGGGCCCTTCGCGATCGCCGAGTCCCAGCAGCTCGACCAGCCGGTGGGAGGCGAAGAACACCGCGTCTCCCGAAGCGCCGTGGCACATCGCCGAGGCGAGCAGGATCGCTCGGTCGCGCCCAGTCGTCCGCTGCTCGACGAGCTTGGAGGCTTCCTCCCGCCTGTCGGTCTGCTCGGAGATCGCTTCGGCGAGCAGGGCGTCCAGCGCGCGGTCCGGTGCGCTCCTGCTGAGATCGATGATCCGCGTCGCGAGCCCGCTGATCTCGGCCATCGGTAGTGCGAGGGAAGCCGAGACGTCCTCGGAGTCCAGCTGGTCCGCTGCGGGGTAGAAGCCCTCGGCTTCCAGATGTCTGCGCAGCACCACGGGCCCGGCGGGCCGATCGATGCGCGCGACGAGCGGCCGCAGCTCGTCGCCGAGGTGATGGGCGAACTCGTCGGGCACTACGACCACGAGGTAGCCCGTCGAACTCACCAACCTCGCCCTGAACTCCGGGAGCTCGCGCATCCGGGTCAGGAAGACCTCTTCGCTCGCGTCGAGCAGGTCGAGCACGAGCCGGTGGTCGGCCAGCAGCGAGACCTCACCGAGCCGGCGGTGCGGGTCGTAGGGCTCCTCGGTGAGCAGCGCGTAGGGCGACTGATCACCGGCGGATTCGTTGACCACCACCTTCGCGGCGGTGCTCCGGCCGCTCCCGCGCGGGCCGGTCAGCAGCGCGGTGCCGTGCTTGCGGAGCGCCGCGCGCGCGTCGTCGAGGCCGGGCGGAGCCGCGAAGCGCTGCTCGCTCCAGCTGAGATCGCCTCGGAAGGTGAGGCGGGGGCGGATCTGGCGGAGCACGCTCTCGTGGCCGGACCCGAAGATGTTGAAGACGTGGCCGGTGCCGGTGTGGATCGCGGTGGCCGTCACCTCGTCCTTGAAGTGGGTCTCCGCAGTGGCCTCCTCCGCGTCCTCGCTCACCGGCGGTCGCCCTCCTCCGGCTCTCCGTGGATGTGCTGGTCCCCCGACCCGCTGTGGTGGGTCCCGTGCGTCGGCGCGTGGAAGTGGGTGGTGGACGAACCGCCGAAGGAGATCCCGCCCGAAACATCTCCTCCTTGAAAGAGGTTGCCGCCGACGTCGCCCGCGTTGTGGTTGTGGACCCCGCCGGAGCGCGGTGGTGCTTCGGCGGCGCGGTCGTCCTTGAGCGCGGGCACGAGTTCCACCAGCTTGGTGGCGAGCCGGTTCAGGTCGTCGCGGGCGTTGCGGACGTCGAAGTCCAGCGCGTTGAGGTAGGCGAGCGCTTCCAGCTCCTCGGGCAGGTCGGACGGCTTGAGCTGGGGGAGCCCGCGCCCGCAGTGGACCGGGATGACCAGCGCGCCGGCGCGCATGGCGTTGAGGATCTCGTTCCTGGTGAAGTCGTCCTCCATGGCCAACCGCAGGTTTCCCTCCGCGTCCCGCGCGTGGGCCCAGCCCGCGCCCATCAGCACCAGCAGGACCGAGGTCGTGGACGACGCCCGGTTCAGGACGGTTCGGTAGTCCTCGCCCGGTGCTCCCTTGGCATCGCGGAACACCAGCTCGTCGCCGAAGCGCTCCGACAGGTAGCTCTCGATGTGCGCGGCGGCGAACTCGCCGTCCCCGCTCCGGTAGTTGACGAAGATCTCGGGCACAGCGCGTCTCCTCTTCCTCTCGGGGGTGGGAACGTTCATGCGGTCTGGTGGTGCAGGGAGGCGATCAGAGCGGGCTGCAGCGCTTGGACCGCTGGAACGCGGTGGTGGCGGGCCAGCAGCTGGCTGAGCTTGCGCAGGTCGGTGAGCACGGTCGCCGAGGTGACGGCGTCCACGATCGGCAACGTCTCGGTCGTGAGCGCGCAGGCGTGCTCGATCTCGCCCGCCGTGGCGTGGGCCAGCGCCCGGCGGATGCCGTAGCGGGCGCGGGAGCGCAGCGCCTGTTCCGGCAGCGCGCCGACCTCGCGATCCAGGACTTCGGTGGCCGCGCCGGTGCGGCCGAGGTCGTGCAGGCACCACCCGGCGATCATCGCGACCGGGTCGCTGAGGTTGCTCGCCCCCAGCGTCGGGCCAGGCTCCGGTTGCGCCGCGCTGAGGTGCTCGCCCGCCACGTCGAGGATGCGCATGCAGGTGTCGTAGTCACCGGCCAGCGCGTGGCCCTGGGCCTCGTGCAGAGCGGCCCAGCCGCGGATGCGGTCGGTGATCGCGTTCTGCCTGGCCAGCTGCGCGACCTCGATGGCCTGGCGGGCGTCGTGCCGGTAGATCTCCACCAGCGCGCGGCGCACCAGGGCGTAGGCGCCGAGCCTGCGGTCGCCGCCGGCCTCGGCCAGTTCGACCGACTTGTCGGTCCACCACATCGCCGCCCGGTCGTCCCCGGCCTCCTGCGCCATCCACCCCGCGAACTCCGCGTACCGCGCCGTGAGCGCCAGGATCTCCGGCGCTCGCCGGGGGTGGGCGTTGAGCGCGAGCTCGCGCAGCGAATGGGTCTGGGCGATCAGGCCCGGCAGGACCAGGGACGGACTCGTGGTCTGCCCGAGCTTGCGGAGCTGGTCGAACATCACCTGGAACGGCTCCACGGAACCGGTTCCCGCGACGGCTGCGCGCGTGCCGCCCATCCCGAAGGCCACCGCCGACGCGGCGCCCGCGGTCAGCACGCTCCGGCGGTCCATCGGCTGGAAAGAGCTGCTTCCGCTCGAATCGAGTCGCAACACCCACACCTCATCACCGTTGGTCGTGATTTCGGATGGCGGAGGCGTTTTCGGCGACTGGTCGGGAACGAGTGCGGACAGCTTTCCACCGGCGTCGAGTTCGGCATCGCAGCGACGGGCGAAATCGGGACTCGGTCGTTTGCCGCCGGTTTCGATTTTGCTCAGGTAGCCCTTGCTGTAATGCAGAAGTCCAGCCATCCGGGAGAGCGACAGTCCAGCCTCGGTCCGCAATCGTCGAAGCTCCGCCCCGAACAGTGTGGGCCGCTGGGTCAACTCGTCCTCCGGGTTGCCCGTTTCCCGATTCTCTCGGCGCTGGGAAACGGGTGTTCGGCCAGGCCTACCACGGCACATGGTGGTGGTAGCGGGTCCAGTCAGATCACTGGAGCTCCGCCTGACCATAGGAGAAGTGATGATCACCGACGACCTCTCCCGTGAATTGACACCCGAACAGCGCAGCCCGTCGTCCGAGGTTCTGCTCGGGCGCGCGGCCATGACGCTGGGATTCACCGCGGTCCAGTTGTGGGCGTTCTTCGAGCTCACTCCTTGGGAGCTGTCCGGAACCGCGTTGGTGGCGCTCGTCGTCGTCATGGCCGCCGCATTCCTCGTCGTCGTCGAATCCTGGGAACAGATCTTCAGGAACGCAGCAGCAATGCTGCGCACATCGACGGATCTTGACCGAGAAGCGAGCTGATCGGCGGGCGATTGGTCCGGTTTCCCGTTTCCCGTCGTGCGCTGAACGGGAAACGGGCGCGAAGGGGTGGAGCGAGGCTGGGGGTCTCGCTCCACCCCTTATTTCAGCGGCCGGTCGGTGACCAGTTGCAGGAGCAGGTCGGCCGCTTCGGCATCGGTGATGAGGGTGTTGACGATCCCGGAGCGCAGCACCGCGTCTATGGCGCGGGCCTTCGGCGTGGTGTAGCCGACCGCGATCACCTCGGGGACGTCGCGGAGCTGTTCGTGCGGGATCGCCAGGACGTGGTGGGCCAATCCGGTGGACAGGGCGTTGCCGTCGGCGTCGAAGAGCCGCGCGGCGATCTCGGCGGCGGCACCGCGCTGGCGGATCGACTCGCGTTCAGCGGGGCTCAGCGCGTCGTAGACGGTGGACTCGTTCTCCTGCCAGGCGCCGATGCTCACCACGGCCTTGGTCAGGTGCTGGAACTGCTCGAAGGTCTCGGCGATGCCCGGCTGGTTGCGCAGGATCTCGGTGGTCCGGCGGTCGGGCAGCACCAGCGGGCCGTAGATGGGGTAGGAGTCGCCGCCGCTCGCCGCCGCCACCCGGCCGACCGTCTCCACCGAGCGGTCGCGCATGTCCATTCCCGCTTGCACGCCGCACAGCTGCACGATCGGGCACTTCGGCAGGATTCGGATGGCCTCGGCCATCGCGTTGACCGATCGCGCCCAGGACAGGCCGATGACGTCGCCCGCGACGGTGATCTCGGTGAGCAGCTGCGCCGCCAGAACCCCCACGCGGCGGCGGAGTTCGGGGCGATCGACCTTCGTCTGCGCTCTGTTGAGCACCAGGACCCGCCGCAGGCCGTAGGCCGTCCGGAGGCGTTCGGACTGCTCGACGTCGACCGGGAACGGTAACTCGAACGAGATCTTGATCAGGCCGTTCTCCTGCGCGGATGCCAGGATCCTGGCGACCTTGAAGCGGCTGATGCCGAACTCCTCGGCGATCTCCAGCTTCGAACGTCCGGCCACGTAGAAACGGTGCGCGATGGACGCCGCGGTCATGGTGTCGATCAGTCCGCTTCGTGGCCGAGGGGTGCTCATATGAGCACTATAACGGGAAAACCTCGCGGAAGGTTGACGCACTTAGCACTGAACCTCTTCAATGCGGGTCAAGTTCAGAGCAGAGTACAGCGCAGTTCGCTCATGTGAGCGCTCTTGAGGCGGAGGTTTGATGCGCGCCGCGATCATTGACGAACCCGGTTCGATCCGGGTTGGCGACGTACCGGATCCGGTACCGCGCGAGCGGCAATTGGTGGTGAAGGTCGGTGCCACGGGTATCTGCGGGACCGACGTCCACATCGCCGACGGGCACTTCCCGCCGACGCCCTATCCGATCGTGCCGGGCCACGAGTTCGCCGGTGAGGTCGTCGAGGTCGGTCCGGACGTGCCGGGGGAGTGGAAGGTCGGCGAGCGGGTCGCTGTGGATCCCTCGCTGTTCTGCGGCTACTGCGGACCGTGCCGCAACGGGCACGGAAACCTCTGCGCGAACTGGGGCGCCACCGGCGACACCGTCGACGGAGCGTTTGCCGAGTACGTCGCGGTTCCCTCCGCCAACTGCTACCGGATGCCCGAGGGGCTGAGCTGGCAGCAGGGGGCCCTGGTCGAGCCGGTTTCCTGCGCGGTGCACGGCGTTCGCCAGATCGGCGTCGAATCCGGCGAGAAGTTCCTCGTGATCGGCGCGGGCACGATGGGCCTGCTGATGCAGCAGCTCCTGCAGCGCGCGGGCGCGCAGGTCACCGTCGCCGACCGCAACGCGGCGCGACTGCCGCGCGCGCAGCGCTTGGGCGCCGTCGCCGTAGCGGAGGACGCCGCCGAGCTGGACGCGGACTTCGACGCGGCGGTGGACTGCACCGGTGCGGCGCCGGCCATCGAGACGGCCTTCGACAAGGTGCGTCGAGGCGGCCGGCTGCTGGTCTTCGGCGTCGCCCCTGCGGAGGCGCGGATCTCGCTGTCCCCGTTCCGCATCTACAACGACGAGATCAAGATCGTCGGGTCGATGGCGGTGCTGCACAGCTTCGGCCCGGCGCTGGACCTGATGGCGATGGGCGCGATCGACAGCGGCGAGCTGCTCACCGACGCGCTGCCGCTGGAGGAGTTCGGCAAGGCGCTCGAGCTCATGCGCAGCGGCGCCGGTCTCAAAATCCAGGTCCTGCCCGGAGGTGCGGATGCCTAAGCGTTTGTGGCGCAGCCGAATACGGCTCGCTCTGCTGGCGATGGTCGGCGTACTGCTGACCAGCTGCGCCGGAGCCGGTGCGATCGGTTCCGGCGGGCGAACCCTGGTGATCGCGATCGTCTCCAACCCGCAGATGGAGGACGCGGTCGCGCTCAAGGGCGAGTTCGAGAAGGAGCACCCCGGCATCAAGCTGAAGTTCGTTCAGCTGCCGGAGAACCAGGCCCGCGCGAAGATCACCGCCTCGACCGCCACCCAGGGCGGCGAGTTCGACGTGGCGATGATCAGCAACTACGAGACCCCGCAGTGGGCGGCCAACGGCTGGCTGGAGAACCTGCAGCCCTACATCGAGAAGACGCCGGGCTACGACGCGGACGACTTCATCCCGACCATCCGGGAATCGCTGTCGCACCAGGGTTCGATGTACGCGGTGCCCTTCTACGGCGAATCGTCGTTCCTCACCTACCGCAAGGACCTCTTCCAGCAGGCCGGGCTGGTCATGCCGGAACACCCGACGTGGCAGCAGATCGCCGACTTCGCCGCGAAGCTCGACGATCCCGCGAGCGGGCTCTCCGGCATCTGCCTCCGCGGCAAGCCGGGTTGGGGCGAGAGCCTGGCGCCGTTCTCCACGGTCGCCAACACCTTCGGCGCCCGGTACTTCGACGAGCAGTGGAACCCCCAGCTGACCTCGCCGGAGTTCAAGGCCGCGGCGAACTTCTACGTCAACCTCGTCCGCGAGCACGGTGAGGTCGGTGCCTCCAGCGCCGGGTTCTCCGAGTGCGGCACGCACTACGCGCAGGGGCAGGCCGCGATGTGGTACGACGCCACGGTCATGGCTGGCACCAACGAGGACCCGGCGGAGAGCAAGGTCGTCGGCAAGAACGGCTACGTGTCCGCACCGGTCGAGCGCACCCCCGAGGCGGGCTGGCTCTACACCTGGTCGCTGGCGATGCCCAAGGTCGCCAAGGACAAGGACGCGGCCTGGCAGTTCATGAGCTGGATGACCTCCAAGCAGTTCGTCAAGGACGTCGGCAACACCTTCGGCTGGAACCGGGTTCCGCCGGGCGTGCGCAAGTCGACCTACGAGATCCCGGAGTACCAGCAGGCGGCTTCCGCCTACGCCAAGCCGACCCTGGACGGGATCGACAAGGCGCAGCAGGCCAACACGATGGTGAACCCCGTGCCGTACCCGGGGATCCAGTTCGTCGGCATTCCGGAGTTCCAGGACTTGGGGACCCGGGTCAGCCAGCAGTTGTCGGCGGCCATCGCCGGGCGGGTCACCGTCGACGAGGCCTTGGAGCAGTCCCAGGAGTACGCCGAGTCCGTCGGCGAGTCCTACCGGGAGACCCGATGAGCCAAACGGTGGTCGAAGAAGTCCAGGCACCCGCGGTGCCGAAGAAGAAGGAACAACGGACGTCGGGTCGCTGGCTGCGCCGCGCGCCGCTGCTGCCCGCGCTGCTGTTCACGGTGCTGGTGACGCAGATCCCGTTCCTGATGACGGTGTTCTACTCGTTCCAGTCCTGGAACCTGGTGCGTCCGGGTTCGCGGCACTTCGTGGGTCTGCGCAACTACGTCGACGTCTTCGCCGACAGCCAGTTCCGCGGCGCGCTGCTCAACACCGTGGTGCTGACCGTGGTGTGCGTGCTGGTGTCGATGCTGCTGGGCCTGGGCCTGGCGATCCTGCTGGACCGGAAGTTCACCGGGCGCGGCGTGGTGCGCACCCTGCTGATCACGCCGTTCCTGATCCTGCCCGCGGCCGGTGCGCTGCTGTGGAAGACCACGATGTTCGACCCCACCTACGGGTTGCTGAACTTCGTGTTCGGCGGCGACACCGACTGGCTCGCCGAGTACCCGCTGGCGGCGGTGATGACCCAGGTCATCTGGCAGTGGACGCCGTTCATGATGCTGCTGATCCTGGCGGGCCTGCAGGCCCAGTCCAAGGAGGTGCTGGAGGCCGCCGCGGTCGACGGCGCCGGGCGGTGGCGGACGTTCCTGTCGATCACGCTGCCGCAGCTGGCCCGCTATTTGCAGCTCGCGGGGCTGCTGGGGGCGATCTACATCGTCAACAGCTTCGACGCGATCTTCCTGATGACGCAGGGCGGTCCGGGTACCGCGAGCACCAACCTGCCGTACTACATCTACCAGCGCGCGTTCGAGGGCTTCGACATCGGTCAGTCCTCGGCGATGGGTGTCGTCGTGGTCATCCTGACGCTGATCGTGGCGAACTTCGCGCTGCGCTTGATGTTCCGGACCTTCGGCCTGAGCGAGGTGCGCTGATGACCACCGCGAACCCGATCGGCCGGTGGGCGCTGACCGCGTTCACCTGGGTCGTGGCGATCCTGTTCGTCTTCCCGCTGCTGTGGATGGTGCTGACCTCCTTCAAGGAGGAGGCCGACGCCTACACCGACCCGCCGCGGCTGCTTTTCACGCCGACGCTGACCCAGTTCGCTGGGATCATGGAACGCGGATTCCTCCCGTACCTGGGCAATTCTGCCTTCGTGACGGTGGTGTCGACGCTGCTGGTGCTGCTGCTCGCGGTGCCCGCGGCCTACGCGCTGTCCATCGCCGCGGTGCCAGGAACCCAAGGGGTGCTCGGCTTCTTCCTGTCGACGAAGATGCTCCCGATCGTGGCGGCGATCATCCCGCTGTACGTCATCTCGCAGAACATCGGTCTGCTGGACAACGTCTGGTCGCTGGTCATCCTCTACACGGCGATGAACCTGCCGCTGGCCGTGTGGATGATGCGGTCGTTCTTCCTGGAAGTGCCCAGTGAGATGGTCGAGGCCGCCCGGGTCGACGGCGCACCGCTGCCGGTGCTGCTGTTCCGGGTGATCCTGCCGGTCGTCGCACCCGGCATCGCCGCCACGGCGCTGATCTGCGTGATCTTCTCCTGGACGGAGTTCTTCTACGCGGTCAACCTCACCGCCGCGCAGGCGGGCACGGTGCCGGTCTTCCTGGTCGGCTTCATCACCAGTGAAGGCCTGTACTGGGCGCAGTTGTCGGCGGCGGCGCTGATGGCCTCGCTGCCGGTGATGATCATCGGCTGGGTCGCGCAGAACCACCTGGTGCGCGGTCTGTCGATGGGCGCGGTGAAGTAAGTCCTCCCGCAGGGGCCGCCGGAGCGCCTTCGTGGCGTTTTCCGGCGGCTCGCGGGAAATCTTTCGGAGACTTAGGTCACATGAACGAATCAGGTTCGGTGAATTAAGGACGTTGGTCCTAGCGACGGCGGCCGATCCTTCGGCATTCTGTGTGTAGCCACCCGGTTACGGGCAGGTGCATTCGGAGGTATCACGCTTGTTGGCTAGGGAGACGACGATGGAACAGACCAGGATCGGCACGACCGCATCGAATCCAGTGCAACCGCAAGCCGATGCCGCCCGAGCGTCTGCTCCTCACGAGGTTCCGGCTCCTCGCTCCGCTGACGAGCTCAGCGGCCGGCCCCGGTTGATGATCAACCGCGGGAACGCCGCCGGAAGCGGGTTCGTGCTCCAGTCGGAGCGCACCACCATAGGGCGGGACGCGATATCCGACATAGTCGTCGACGACATCACGGTGTCCAAGCAGCACGCCGAGATCCGGCGTCGCGGCAACGGCTTCGTGCTCGTCGACGGTGGCTCGCTCAACGGCACCTACCTCAACCGCCTGCCCGTCGACATCGCGGAGCTCAACGAGGGCGACGAGATCTGGGTGGGCAAGGCCCGTTTCACCTACCGCACCGGGCTGTGAGTCATCCGGTGACTGCGACGGCGCAGTCCGCGTAGTGCACCAGAGCGTGGCTGGTGGACCCCAGCGTCGTGGAACGCACGATGTGGCGTCCCCGCGCACCGATCACCAGGAGGTCGGCCTTCTCCGCGGCTTGGAGCAGCGCTTCGGTCGGCAGTTCGAGGCTGACCTCCTGGTGCAGCTCCACGTCCGGGTCCGACCGCGCCACGCCCGCCAGGCATTCGGCCAGCAACCGCTGGTTGGCCTCGACGATGTCGGACTCGTGGCGCCAACCCCGGCCCGGGGGCAGCGCGTCCGGTGCCCGCGCGGCATCGGCCAGCAGTGCGGTGAGCGTCGCCGAGTGCCTGCGCGCCGCGTCGTGGGCGAAGGCGATGGTCCCGGCGCAGGACGGTGAGCCGTCGACGCCGACCACCACCCGCCGGAGCGGCCGGTCGGCTTCCGGGCCTCGCACGACCACCACCGGTGTGTGCGAGGTTCGGACCAGTTCGCCTGCGGTGGACCCGAGCAGGACCCGGCGGGTGCGGCTCAGCGGCGGCGGGCCCAGCACCAGCAGCCCCATCTGGTCGGTCTCCTCGCGCAGCACCGACGCCGGGTGCCCCATCTGCACCTTGGTGCGCACCAGCAGGTCCGGGAACATCCGCCGGCACTCGGTGGCCATCGCCGCCAGCTCCTGCTGCGCGCACCCGTGCCGCATCACCGGCTGGTCGCCGGTGGTGTGGGTGCGCGTGAGGTCTTCCAGCGGGATCGGGACCGCCCGGACCAGCAGCAGCGCCCGATCGCGGGAGAGCGCCTCCCGAGCGGCCCAGCGCATCGCGAGCCGCCCGGCGTCGGAGTCGTCCGCTCCGACCGCCACGTCTCGGTGCTCTCGGGTTCCCATCGCGGTCCAGCTCACCACGAGAGCCCGCGGCGGGCATGGTCAGTCCGCCGAGGCCGACGTCAGATCCGCGGGACGCAGGGCGATGGTGGCGGTGAGGCCGATGAGGCCGGTGAGCACCAGGTAGCCGCACGCCAGCCACGGCGAGCCGCCACCGGCGGCGATGAGCGCGGTGATGATCAGCGGGGTCAGGCCCGAGGCGTAGATCCCGGAGAACTGGTAGACGAACGACATCCCGGTGTAGCGGGAGCGCACGGGCGCCAGCTGCGCGTAGAGCGTGCCCTGAGGCGCGTAGAGCAGCGCGTGGACCACGCCCAGCACCAGGACGATGATCAGCCCGGACAGCAGGAGGTCCCGGGTCTGGAAGGCCAGGAACGCGGGGTAGACCGACGCGGCGAACAGGCCCGCGCCGAGGGCGTAGGCGCGACGCGGCGTGATGCGGTCGCTGAGGCGGCCGAAGACCGGCAGCAGCACGGCGAGCACCCCGGAAGCCAGCATCACTGAGATCAGCACGCCGTTGCGAGGCAGGTGCAGCGTCGCGGTGGCGTAGGACAGGAAGAACACGGCCCAGGTGTTGAACGCCGCGCCCTCCGCCCACCGGGAGAGCAGGCCCAGCAGCGTGTTCCGGCGGGTGATCCGGTCGCGGAACAGCTCGACCAGCGGGGCCTTCGCGGCACCTTGCGTTTCCCGCATCTTCTCGAACGCCGGGGTTTCGGCCACGCGGAGCCGGATCACCAATCCGATGAGGACCAGCAGGATGCTCACGCCGAACGCGATCCGCCAGCCGTAACCCAGGAACTGCTCGTCGTCTAGGACGTTGCCCAGGAACGCGAACAGCCCGGTCCCCAGGCCGAGTCCGAGCGCGAGACCCACCTGCGGCCACGCTCCGTACCAGGAGCGCTTGCCGGGCGGCGCGTACTCGACCGCCATCAGCACCGCGCCGGCCCACTCGCCGCCGATCGCCAGGCCCTGGACCACGCGCAGCAGCACCAGCAGCAGCGGAGCGAGCAGACCCACCTGCTCGTAGGTCGGCAGCGCACCCATCGCCGCCGTGGACAGGCCCATCAGCAGCATCGTGCTGACCAGCGTGCGCTTGCGGCCGATCCGGTCGCCGATGTGTCCGAAGAGGACACCGCCGAGCGGGCGGGCGACGAATCCGACGAAGAACGTCACGAACGCCAGCATCGTCGACACGGTGGGGTTGTCGGTGGGGAAGAACAGCTTGTCGAACACCAGGCTGGCGGCGGTGCTGTAGAGGAAGAAGTCGTACCACTCGACGGTCGTGCCCATCAGGCTCGACACGATCACGGTGCGCACGTCCTTGCGGGACACGGCGCGCACGTCAGGAGCAGGCTGCTGCAGGCCCGCGGTCATCACTGCCTCCGGTTGAGGTGCGGGGAGGGGGAGGGGGATCACCCGGTCCGCTCGCCAGGGGTCAGCACCCGCGTGAAATCCGTCGAGCGACGGGACGGGCGAGGATCGAGGACCCCGGGACGCGGTGATCCGATGCGGCGCCCGGTTCTGCGCGTCTGGGAACCCGGGGTTTCGGGCCGGGTCCTGGCGGCCGGGCGTCGGTGTTCAGGAGGCGTGACAGGCCGCGGAGGCCACGCGGAGCAGGTCGACGTGGTGGCGCGAGGTCAGCAGTGCGGGAGCGGGCACGCGGCCGAGCTTCGCCGTCCGGTGCCCGCGCGGTCAAGCGGAGCCGCGAACGTCCACGGGCTGAGACCCCGAGTCCGGTCGTTGACATCGTCCGTCGGGCTGACCAACGATGGCGCTCGTGGAACCTCTGACCCGGCGCCGCCACGTGGACTTCCAGCGCGTGGTCACGCAAGCGTGTCGCAGCTGACTCCTTCCTCGTTCACGTCCCATGAACACGTCCACACCGGACTGTTGGAGAAGCAGATGTCCTTGACGTTCCACTGGTTCTTGCCCACCTACGGCGACAGCCGCTACCTCGTCGGTGGCGGCCACGGCACGCCCACGCACACCGCGGGCGGTGCGCGGCCCGCGACGCTGGGCTACCTGGGGCAGATCGCGCGCAGCGCCGAGCAGCTCGGCTTCGAAGGCGCGCTGACCCCGACCGGCGCGTGGTGCGAGGACGCCTGGCTGTCCACCGCGATGCTCGCCGAGGTCACCGAGCGGCTGAAGTTCCTGGTGGCGTTCCGGCCCGGCCTGCTCTCGCCGACGCTCGGTGCGCAGATGGCCGCCACCTTCCAGCGGCACTCCGGTCAGCGCTTGCTGCTCAACGTCGTCACCGGTGGTGAGAGCCACGAGCAGCGCGCCTACGGCGACTTCCTGGACAAGGAGGCCCGCTACGCCCGCTGCGACGAGTTCCTGGAGGTCGTGCGCGGTCTGTGGCGCGGCGACCGGGTCGACTTCCACGGCGAGCACGTCCGCGTCGAGGGCGCTGAGCTGACCCGGCGGCCCGACCCGGTTCCCGCGGTGTACTTCGGCGGTTCTTCGCCCGCCGCGGGCGATGTCGCCGCCAAGCACGCCGACGTGTACCTGACCTGGGGCGAACCGCCCGCCAAGGTCTCCGAGAAGATCGAGTGGATCCGCAAGCTGGCCGCTGCGCGGGGGCGGACGCCGCGCTTCGGCATCCGGCTGCACGTGATCAGCCGCGACACCAGCGCACAGGCGTGGGCCGAGGCGGAGCGCCTGCTCGACGCGCTGGACCCGTCGGTCATCGAGCAGGTCCAGAAGGGGCTGGGCCGCAGCGAGTCCGAAGGCCAGAAGCGGATGCTGGAGCTGCACGAGGGCGCGACCTCGGAGCTCGAGATCTACCCGAACCTGTGGGCCGGAGTCGGTTTGGTGCGCGGCGGCGCGGGCACCGCCCTGGTGGGCAGCCACGCCGAGGTCGCCGAGCGCATCGAGGAGTACCACGCGCTGGGCATCGACGAGTTCGTCCTCTCCGGGCACCCGCACCTGGAGGAGGCCTACTGGTTCGGCGAGGGCGTCCTGCCGATTCTGGAGCGCAAGGGCCTCTGGCGGCACCCCGCCCGCGCCGAGGCCGAGCCGGCTCCGTCCAGCATTCCCTTCGCGGGAACCCCGGCTGCGACGTCCTGACCCGCGCTGACGGATTTCAATGGAGATCGGGGTTCCGATTTCCATTGAAATCCGTTCTCAGGCGCGGCGTGCCGTTGCGAAAGGCATCGCCGGGTCACCTCGAATTCGAGGGCGGTCAGCGGCGCAGCGATTTGATGATCAGCTGACCGATGACCACGTAGACCAGTGCGGCCAGGCCGTAGTTCAGGACGACGCCGAGCACCGCGTCGTCCGGGGTGAACACGTCGCCGAGGCCGAGCACGAGGGTCTTGGCGAGGACGTAGACGACGGAGACGAACTCGTTGCCCTGGTTCGCGTCGAAGACGACGAACAGCACGTGGAGCAGGAAGATCGTGAGCACCACGCTGACCACGACGCGGACGATGTTCGCGATCCGAGCCGAGGTGTCCTCGCGGCGACGCCGTTCTTCGTAGTAGTCGTCGTGCGGAGGCCGGTCGTGGCCGTGCGGCGGGTACGGGGAGCCCTGGTGGGGCGGGTACGGGCCGTGTCCGTGGGGCGACGGGTAATTCATGGGGTCGGATTATGAGTAGTCGGGAGCGGCCGGAACAACCCCGCACCGACGTGATTCTCAGTCGATATCGCGAAGAATTCCTTCCACTTAAAGCGAATTTTCGTCAGAAATCGCGCAGGCCTGGACTTTCCAGAAGTTGGTCCGATTCAACAATCGAACGGGATCCGGAGAACGTTGTCCCGGCGTGATTTCGGAGTTCTCCATTCGTTGCCGGGAAATGTGGGACAGCTCCTATTCGGACGTCGGGGATTGCTGTCATGCTCGCCCGCCGCAGCAGGTCGGGGATGCGAAAAACCGTGCCGGACAACCTACTTCTTCGGATGGCAGATGAACTACGCTCAGCAACAAATGGTGCACGCGCGGCCACCGCATCACCGGCCCAGGAGGCGTCCTCGCGCGGGCAGGAAGATCCTGATCGTGCTGCTGGTCCTCGTGCTGGCGCTGGCCGGTTTCCTGCTCTACGTGGACTACTCGCTCAAGCGCGAGCCCGCGATCCCCGCCTCGGGTGAGCGCCCCGCCGACGGTCCTGGAACCAACTGGCTGCTCGTCGGTTCCGACAGCCGCGAGGGGCTGGACGCCGACCGCCAGGCCGAGCTCGGCACAGGTGACACCGCCGGTCGTCGCACGGACACCGTCATGCTCGTGCACATCCCGCAGGCAGGCGGCAAACCCACGATGGTCAGCCTCCCGCGCGACTCCTACGTCACGATTCCCGGGCGGGGGAAGGACAAGCTCAACTCCGCCTTCGCCTACGGCGGTCCGCAGCTGCTGGCCCAGACCGTCGAAGCATCGACCGGCGTGCGCGTGGACCACTACGCCGAGATCGGACTCGGCGGTTTCGCCGACATGACCGATGCGATCGGTGGCGTCGACGTCTGCGTCAAGGAACCCATGCAGGACCCGAAGGCCAACCTCGACGTGCAGGCCGGGTGCCAGGAGCTCACCGGCCCGCAGGCGCTGGGTTACGTGCGCACCCGCGCTTCGGCGCGCGGCGACCTCGACCGCGTCGAGCGCCAGCGCGAATTCCTCGCTGCTCTGACCGAGAAGGCCTCGTCCCCGGAGGTCTTCCTCAACCCGATGCGGCTGTTCCCGCTGATCCTCAACACTTCCGGTGCGTTCCTGGTCGACTCGGGCGATCACGTCTGGCACCTCGGGAGCCTGGCGTTCGCCATGAACGGGATCGCGTCCGGTCAGGGCGTGACGACCACGGTCCCGATGTCCGGCTTCGGTGAGACCGATGGGGGTGCGTCGGTCGTGAAGTGGGACAAGGAGAAGGCGGGAACGCTCTTCGGCGCCCTGGCCCAGGACGCCCCGGTGCCGGAGGACGTCATCGTCACGGGGATGTGAATCCGGGGAACCGGCGCCTGATCGGAGGACTCCTTTCCCGGTCAGGCGCCGGTGCCTCGTCCCTCAGGCGTCGGCGGCGCAGCGGAAACCGAGGTTGCCGCTCGCGCTGTCCGGGGTGTTCGACGTCCTCGCCGCGACCCGGTAGCGGTTGCAGTAGGAGTCGTGGCACAGGTACGAACCGCCGCGCATCGCGCGGTTCTCGGAAGCCCCGGTGAAGCGGTCCGCGCACCACTCCCAGACGTTGCCCGACACGTTGTGCAGCCCGAAACCGTTGGGCGCGAACGCCTCCACCGGAGCGGTGCCGACGTGCCCGTCCTCGGCGGTGTTGCGCACCGGGAACTGGCCCTGCCAGATGTTGCAGCGGTGCTCGCCGCCTGGAGTCAGCTCGTCACCCCACGGGTAGCGGGCCTGGTCGAGCCCCCCGCGGGCCGCGTACTCCCACTCGACCTCGCTGGGAAGCCGCTTGCCCGCCCACTTGCAGTAGGCGGCGGCGTCGTGCCACGAGACCTGCACGACGGGGTGGTCCCACCGGCCGTCCAGCTCGCTGCCGGGGCCTTCGGGGCAGCGCCACCAGGCGCCGCTCACCCCGCACCACCACGGCGCCTGCTCCGGACGCGGCGACTCCTTGCGCAGGTGTCCCGGCAGGAACTTCGCGAACACGTAGGACCAGCCGAACCGCTCGGACTCGGTCACGTAACCGGTGTCCGCGACGAACTCCGCGAAGCGCGCGTTGGACACGGCGTGCGGGTCGATGGCGAAGCCGCCGACCCGGACCTCGCGGATCGGTCCCTCGGCGTCGTCGGGGAAGCCGTCGGGGTCCTCGGTTCCCATCCGGAACGCGCCGCCCGGCAGCACGACCATGCCGTCCAGGTCACCGCTGCCCCGGGTGACCTGCTGCTGCGGTCCGGTCGTCGGACCGGACCGCGACGGAGGGCAACAGCCCGTCACTCGCCCACACCTCCCGCACTCGAAACGCTCGCGCCGATCGACGTTACCCGCGCAGGCCCTGGTCCGGTCGCTGAGGACTCCAGGGCCACATCCGTGATCCACCCGCCGGCCGCTCCTGATGCCTCGACGCGGCCACCACCGATGCGCGACGAGCGGGCTGGTGCGCGAGGTGCCGGCGTGACGGCGGTTACTCCCGGGAACCAGCGGTGAGCTTGATCCGACATCTCATCCGACGCACCCACTCGCGGATGGAGATGAGATGAGCACCGAGGCGCCCGCCGCTGCCGAGCAGAGCAGCGGCCCCGCCGGGACGTGGGCTGCGCTGCGGCCGCTGGTACTGCGGCTGCACTTCTACGCCGGACTGCTCATCGCCCCGTTCCTGGTCGTGGCCGCCGCGACCGGGCTGCTCTACGTCTTCACGCCGCAGCTGGAGCAGCTGGTCTACGACCGGGAGCTGCACGTGCCCGCGAACCCGGGCACGACACCGGTCGACGACCAGCTCGCGGCCGCGCGCAGCGCGCATCCCGGTGCCTCCCTGATGGCGATCCGACCGGCGCCCACCGCGACCGACACGACCCAGGTCATCTTCACCGCGCCCGATCTGCCGGAGAGCTTCCGCCGCACGGTGTTCGTCGATCCGCACACCGCGGAAGTCCGCGGAATCCTGGAAACCTACGGCGACGGGCAGGCGCTGCCGCTGCGCACGTGGGTGGACAACCTGCACCGCGGCCTGCACCTGGGCGATTTCGGCAGGCTCTACAGCGAACTGGCCGCGAGCTGGCTCTGGGTGGTGGCCTTGGGAGGCCTGCTGCTGTGGTTCCGGCGTCGCCGCACCTCCCGCAAGCGGCTCCTGGTCCCCGAAATCGGCGCAGGCGGGCGCAAGCGCCTGCTGTCGTGGCACGGCGTCATCGGCACCTGGATCGCGCTGGGTCTGCTGTTCCTGTCGGCGACCGGACTGACCTGGTCGCTCTACGCCGGAGCGAACGTCACCAAACTCCGCGAGGTGATGGCCTGGGAGACGCCGACGGTGTCCACCAGCGCGGTTCCGCCGGAGCACCAGGGACATCAGGGCCACCACGGCCACCACGGCCACGGCGGGCACACCGCGCACACCGGCGGCACCGACGTCGGGCCGGAACGGGTGTTGCGAGCTGCTGAGGCGCAGGGCGTGACCGCGCCGGTCGAGCTGACGCCGCCGACCTCGGGCGGTGCCTACGTCGTGAAGCAGGTGCAGCGGCAGTGGCCGACGCAGCAGGACTCGGTCGCCGTCGACGCCGCGAGCGGGCAGGTCACCGAGACCCTGCGCTTCGCCGACTGGCCGGTGATGGCGAAGCTGGCGCGCTGGGGCGTCGACGCGCACATGGGTCTGCTGTTCGGCCTGGTCAACCAGCTGGTGCTGGCGGCGCTGGTGGTGTCGCTGCTGACCACGATCTTCCTCGGATACCGCATGTGGTGGCGCCGCCGGCCCGCCGGTTCCTTCGGCGCTCCCGTCGCGCGCGGGACCTGGCGGCAGGTACCGCTGCGCGTACTGCTGCCGCTGGGCGCCGCGACGCTCGTGGTGGCGTTCTTCCTCCCGCTGCTGGGGATCTCGCTGCTGGCGTTCCTGGTCCTCGACGCCGCGCTGGGGCGGTGGCGGGCCGCGCGCGGCTGACGCGGAACCGTCGGTGCCGGGGGAGTGATGTTCGTCATCCGCTCCCGCGTCACCGGCCCGCGTTCACGGGTGCGCGATCTCGTCGGCGAAAAATGGTTTGACCAGCGTGGATGATTGAAGGCGTCGCGTGCGTTGAAGCCGGAGGTCCGCGCCTGCGCGGACCGTCGCGACGGACGCTCCTGTCAGGACCGGGCGCTAGGCTGTACGGGAGCTCTTGGGGGATGAGCATGTTCGTGATGGGGGCCGTTCGCGCGGCATCCCGGCACCGGATCATCTGACCCTCGGCCGACGAGGCCGGGCTCGAAGCCGTCGTGGTCCCCACCGTCGAGTGGGTCGACCCGGCACGTGATCCGGGCGCCCACCGCCCGAGCGCGCAGAACGCGACGTCGAATCGTCGGCCGGCACCCCGGTCGGCAGGAACAGCGGCCGGACCAGGCCACACACGAGCGAGGTGCACGACAACCCATGACCGAGACGGCCGCTGTCGCCGAGCCTGACCGGCACGCCAGTCCACCGAGAGCCACCGTGCTGCTCAGCGTGCTGGTCGCCTCGGCGTTCGTGATGATCCTCAACGAGACGATCCTGAGCGTCGCCCTGCGCGACCTCACGGTCGACCTCCACGTCTCCACCACCACCGTTCAGTGGTTGACCAGCGGTTTCCTGCTGACGATGGCGGTGGTCATCCCGATCACCGGGTTCTTGCTGGAGCGCTTCACACCGCGTCAGGTGTTCCTGACCGCGATGACCCTGTTCAGCCTCGGCACCCTGCTGAGCGGACTGGCACCCGGCTTCGGGATGCTGCTGGTGGGTCGCGTCGTGCAGGCGTCCGGCACCGCGGTGATGATCCCGCTGCTGATGACCTCGGCGATGCGGCTGGTCCCGGTGGAGAAGCGCGGCGCCACGATGGGCACGATCACGATCGTCATCGCCGTGGCCCCCGCCGTGGGACCGACCATCGGCGGCGCGGTGCTGGCCTCGCTGGGCTGGCGCTGGATGTTCTGGATCGTGCTGCCGCTGGCGCTGATCGCGGTGGCCGTCGGCGCGGTGTGGATGCGCCTGGACAGCGAGACCCGCGTGGTCCCGCTGGACCTGCTGTCGGTGCTGCTGTCGGCGGCAGGCTTCGGCGGCCTGCTCTACGGGCTGTCGGCGATCGGTGAATCCGGTGGCGGGCACACCGTTCCGCCGTGGGTGCCGCTGGTGGTCGGGGCCGTGTCGCTCGTGGTGTTCGTGGCCAGGCAGCTGCGGCTGCAGCGCGAGGACCGCGCGCTGCTGGACCTGCGGCCCTTCACCTACCGGCCGTTCGTGGTGGCGTTGGTGCTGGCCGCGCTGCTGTTCATGTGCCTGCTGGGCGCGGCGGCCATCCTGCTGCCCCTGTACCTGCAGACGGTGCTCAAGACCAGCACGTTCGTCAGCGGTCTCGCGGTCCTGCCGGGAGGTCTGCTGATGGGTCTGATGGGTCGGCCGGTCGGCCGGCTGTTCGACCGCATCGGACCGCGTCCGCTGGTGATCCCGGGTGCGGCTGCGATGGCGACGGCGCTGTGGCTGTTCGCCACGCTGAGCCCGGATTCGCCGCTGGGAGCGGTGATCGGCTTCCACGTGCTGCTCTCGCTGGGACTGAGCCTGATGATGACGCCGCTGATGACCGCGTCGCTGGGGTCGCTGCCCGACCACCTGTACTCGCACGGCAGCGCGATCCTCGGGACGCTGCAGCAGGTCGCGGGCGCGTTCGGCACGGCGGTGTTCGTCACCGTGTCGTCGCTGTCGTCGGCCAACCCGGCGGGCATCCCCGACGCGGCGGGCCTGCGCACGGCGTTCGTCGTCGCGGGTGTCATCGGCCTCGCGGCCTTCGGCACGGCGCTGTTCATCCGCAAGGTCGACGGAGCGAGCACCACAGCCGCGGCCGCGGCGCACTGACCGCCCAGCACCGAAAGCCGCTGGCACAACTCGAAGACCGCACGGACGAGAGAACCGGGGACGCGTGTTCACCCACGCGTCCCCGGTTCTCTTCGCACTGGGGTGCCCTTCCCGCCTCCGGCAGATCCTTCCTGCCCTCGATCGGGTTCTTCACGTCTCCGATCGGGTGCTTTCTCTCACCAATTCCCAGTTTTAGTCCAAATTGGGCGCCTTTCGTGCCCGAAATGTCCACTCAGTTATGACTAAAACTGGGGTGCTCCAGGGACGTCATCGCCGGGAGCGGAGGAGCTTGTTGAAGGACTTGGCGTTCTTGGGAGCCTCGTGGAGGCGGCCCGCGGTGGCGTCGTCGATGAGGGAATCGATGGTCTCCGACGCGCACCCGCGGTTGGCGCCGATGCCGCCGGCCGCACCGCGTTTCGCCCAGCCGACCACGTAGGTGCCCGGCTGCACCCGGCCGCCGGTGTTCGGGATGACCCCGCTCTCCTCGTCGAACGGCAGTTGTGGGATCCGCACCCCGCGGCTGCCGACCGACCACAGCACCATCCCGGTCTCCACTTCGCGGCTTCCCGGGCCGTCGCCGACGCGCAGCGCGCGGACCTGCGGGTCGCCGACGACCTCGGCCGGGGCCGAGGAGAACCGCAGCACCAGCCGGCGGTCCTCGGCCGGAGGCCGGTCCCAGTCGACGTCCTCGACCGGCAACCCGCGCAGCAGCGCAGCCGTGGAGTCGTGCTCGGCCGAGGTGATCGCCTCCGCCGCGCCGCCGTGACCGTCGATGACGATGCGGTCCTGCAGCCGGTGCTGGATGCCGACCCACTCCGACCGCGTGAAGGCCGCGTGCTCGGGGCCCCGCCGCGCGAGCAGCACGACCTCGCGGACCTTGCTGGTGCGCAGAGCCGCGAGGGCGTGTTCGGCGATGGGGGTGCCGGCCAGCTCGTCGGGATCGCTGAGCAGCAGTCGTGCGGCGTCCAGCGCCACGTTGCCGTTGCCCACGATCACGACCCGTTCCGACGACAGCTCCACGGCGTCGGCGGGGATGTCCGGATGACCGTTGCACCAGCCGACGAACTCGCGCGCGGCCAGCGTCCCGGGCAGGTCCTCGCCGGGCAGTCCGAGCGTGCGGTGGCCGGGCGCGCCCACGGCGTAGACCACCGCGTTGTGGTGCTCGGTCAGCTCCGCGTGGCTGACGTGCCGCCCGACCTCCACGCCGAGGTGCATGCGCACCCGCGGGTGCTTGAAGCTCGTCGCGAAGGTGTGCTCGATCTGCTTGGTGCTCGGGTGATCCGGCGCGACCCCGAACTTGATCAGCCCGCCCGCGGTCGTCATCCGGTCGATCAGCGTGATCTCGGCGTCGGTGGAGCGCAGCAGGGATTGCACCGCGTAGCCGGCCGCGGGGCCGGTGCCCACGACGGCGACGCTCGGCGCCGCCGCGTGCGTGGGCAGCGATCGCGGGAACTGCGGCCGTCCCCAGGAGTGGTCCGCCGGGATCTCGGAGAACCGCTCCCGGTTGATCTCGGCGTGCACGGACAGCTCCCCGGTGAGCTTGTCGATCGGGAACACCGCGTCGACCGGGCACGCATCGGCGCAGGCGCCGCAGCCGATGCAGGCGCGCGGGTCGATGTAGAGCCGATCGGTGGTCCCGAAGTCGGGCTCGTCGGGGGTGGGGTGGATGCAGTTGACCGGGCACACCGAGATGCAGGATGCGTCGGCACAACAGGACTGCGTGATCGCGTAGGTCATCGTCGTGGGCTCAGATCATGTGCACGCGCTTGTAGAGCGCGATCGCCGGACGGGTGAGCAGCCCTGCCTCGTCGAGGAACTCCATGAGGCCGGCGCAACCGTTGCGCATCAGCGACTTCCGGTGCTCGTTGTCGCGCACGGCGGCTGCCGCCCGCTTGCGGTCCATGCCGATGGAGTCGTAGACCTTGGGGCTGACCAGGCTGGAGACGATCACGTAGGCGACCACGGCGATCAGCGCGGCGCTGAAGTGGCGCTGCAGCTTGCTCTTGCCCTGGACGTGCTCCTTGATCTCCTCGCGGGCGAACTTCATGTGCCGGGACTCCTCGACCACGTGGATCTTGGAGCTGGTCTGCACGACGTCGAGGACCCGGTCGTCGCGCATGAAGTCGCGCTGGACGACGTCGAGGACCTCCTCGGCGACCAGGGTTCCGCCGTAGGCGACCTCACCGGTGGCGAGGGTCTTGAAGCCGCGGGCGAGCTCGACGACCAGCTTGCTGGGCAGGTAGGCGGGCACTTCGAGCTTCTGGCAGATGCGCGCGAACATGATGGAGTGTCGGCATTCGTCGGCGATCTCGGTGAGCGCGAACTGGAACTCCGAGTTGGCGGGGTTCTTCACGTACTGATCGCGCAGGATCATCTGCTGCAGGATCATCTCGAACCAGATGCCGGTGCTCATCATGGAGCAGACTTCGTGCCTGGTGAGCGTCACGCGCTGCTGCTCGGTGAGCTCGTCCCACAGCGGCGTGCCGTAGAGGGTGCTCCACTCCGGGCTCAAGCCGTACTGGTCCTCGGGCAAGGGCCCGTCCCAGTCGATCTCGGTGATCGGGTCGTAGGACAACGTCTGCGAGGACTCCAGCAGGCGGCTGGAGAAGTCCTGCTCGGCGCTCTGGCCGGCAACGCCGACGGCGGTCATGGGCGCACCTCCGCAGTGAGTGGTACTCGAAGTAACAGGAACAAACTGTACCCCATATATCCGTGGATGCGGAGTCCCTTTTTCGCAACCGATAGACTCCCGAGGGTGACCGCATCAACGACACGGCAAGTGGACGGCCGGAGCGCCAGGTGGGCCGGATACCGCGAGAAGCGCCGGAAAGAGCTGGTCGATGCGGCGTGCAACGCGATCGCCAAGCACGGCCCCGACGTGTCCGTCGAGCAGATGGCCGAGGAAGCCGGTGTCGCCAGGCCACGGCTGTACAAATACTTCAACGACACCGGCGACCTGGGCGCGGCCATCGCCGAGCGCGTCGCCGAGATGGTCACCGACGAGCTCGCGCCGATGTTCAACCCGAGCGGCACGCCGAGGGAGATGATCCGCGCCGCGATCGGCGCGCACACCAACTGGCTGGCCGAGCACGGCAACCTCTACCGCTACCTGAGCATGAACTCCGCGACCGGCGAGGCCGGGCAGAACGTCATCACCGACGTGAAGACGGTCATCGCCCGCCAGGTCATCGGGCTCTTCCAGCACTTCCTCGACCAGTTCGGGATTCAGCCCCCGGTCATGCAGCCGCTGGCCTTCGGCATCGTCGGGCTCGTCGAGTCCAGCGCGGGCAGCTGGCAGGAGGACCCGGACGGTCTGACGCTCGACGAGCTCACCGACTGGCTCTGCGACTGGACCTGGTGCCTGCTCGACCGCTCGCTGCAGTCCTACGGCATCGAGATGGACCCGGACCTGCCGCTGCTGGAAGGGGATTCGGCCGAGGAATAGGGCCTCAGATCATGTGGACGCGCTTGTAGACCGCGACCGCCGGTCGCGTCAGCAGGCCCGCCTCGTCCAGGAACTCCATGAGACCCGCGCAAGCGTTGCGCAGCATGGACTTCCGGTGCTCGTTGGCCCGCGCCGCGGCGAGCCCGCGCCGGGGTTCGATGCCGACGGCCTTGTAGACCTGCGGGCTGACGAGGTTGGACACGATCACGTAGGCGACCGCGGACACCAGCATCGCGCTGGCGTGGCGCTGCGCGGTGCCGACGCCGCGCATGTGCGCGCGGGTCTCCTCGCGGGCGAACTTCATGTGCCGGGACTCCTCGACCACGTGGATCTTGGAGCTGGTGCGCACGACGTCCAGGACGTTCTCGCCCCGCATCCAGTCGCGCTGCATCACGTCCAGGACCTCTTCGGCGACGAGCGCGCCCGCGTAGGCCACCTCTCCGCCGGCCAGGCTCTTGAAGGCGCGGGCGAACTCGATGACGTTCTTGGGCGGCAGGTAGGCCGGGAGTTCGAGCTTCTGGCAGATGCGCGCGAACATGATGGAGTGTCGGCATTCGTCGGCGATCTCGGTGAGCGCGAACTGGAACTCCGAGTTGGCGGGGTCCTTGACGTACTGATCGCGCAGGATCATCTGCTGCAGGATCATCTCGAACCAGATGCCGGTGCTCATGATCGAGCCGACCTCATGCCTGGTGAGGGTGATCCGCTGCTGCTCGGTGAGCTCGTCCCACAGCGGCGTGCCGTAGAGGGTGCTCCACTTCGGGTTCAGCCCGTACTGGTCATCCGGGAGCGGGCTTTCCCAGTCGATCTCGGTGGTCGGGTCGTAGGACAGCGTCTGCGACGACTCCAGCAGGCGACGGGAGTCCTGCTCCACGCCTTGACCGGCAACATCGACGGCGGTCATCGGGCACCTCCGCACTAGGTGGTACTAGAAGTAACAGGAACACGAACGTACCCCATACATGGCCGTCCTGTCCCCACCTCTTCTCGTGCGGAAGTGGCGCTCGTCAGTTCCCGTGCCGCTCCGCCACCCGCTTGGCGGAGGCCAGGATCCGGCGGACGGCCAGGACGTGCCCTCGCGTCCCGATCACGGCCGTCCGGTACGCCCGGCCCGCCGCTCCCGGGAACAGCGCGCGAGTCTCGGCCCGCAGCAGGCTCGTGCCGTCCTCCAGCTCGTCGACGCGGAAGACCAAGGCGTAGGAGGAGAAGCGGTGCCGTCCCACGAGAGCGAGCTCGCGCGGCCCGGCGGCGACGACGTGGAAACCCGGGATCGTCGATCCCGCCGCGAGCGGTCGGGGGCCGGAGTTCGACGTGTCCTGGCACCCCAGCACCCGCGCCACGGCGCCGGCCCAGGTGGGGGAGAAGGCGTTCTCGCCGACGCGGGTGATCGCGCGCAACGCGGCGGCCGGGGACGCCGCGACGGGGGTGGAGTGCTCGTCGACGTGCGGAAGATCGGAACCGGTTCCGGTCATGCCCGCGACGCTAATCCCGAGAGCCGCATCGCGTCCGGCTCTCGGGCGAAAGCGGGTCAGGAGTTCTCGCGCGCCTTCTGGGCCTTCTCCGCCTTGGCGGCCTTGCGCGCCTGGGCGCGCTCGTCCTCGTGGCGGGCTTCGACGCGGGTGGTGCGCTCCTGCTGGAGCCACTCGGGGTTCTCGTCACGGATCGCGTTGATCTGCTCGGTGGTCAGCGGGTCCGCATAGCCGTTGCGGGTGAGGCCGCTGATCGACACGCCCAGCTTCGCCGCGACCACCGGACGCGGGTGCGGGCCGTTGCGGCGGAGGTCGCGCAGCCACTCCGGCGGCTCGGCCTGCAGCGCGTTGAGCTCGTCGCGCGAGACGACGCCCTCCTGGAAGTCGGCGGGGGTGGCCTCCAGCAGGACACCGAGCTTCTTGGCCGCCGTGGCGGGCTTCATCGTCTGGACGGATTTGCGCGACGTCATCCGACCAGCGTAACCGGCGACTCCGGCCGGTAGTCTGGGCAGGTGACAGAGTCGGCCCCGTCCTTCGATCTCGCCTACGTCCCGGGCGTCACGCCCGACAAGTGGGCGCGCAAGTGGCAGGAGCGCGAACCGCTGGTTCCGCTCAACCTCGTCCCGGTGCCGGACGAGGGCGCGAGCGAGCTGGTGCGCGACGGTGAGGCCGACGCCGCGCTGCTGCGGCTCCCGATCGATCGCACCGGCCTGCACGCGATTCCGCTCTACACCGAGCAGACGGTGGTCGTGGTGCCCAAGGACCACGTGGTCGCCGCGGCCGACGAGGTCACCTCCGAGGACCTGGCCGACGACGTGGTGCTGCACCCGCTCGACGACAGCCTCGACTGGCAGCGCCCGCCGGGACAGCCGGCGGTCGAGCGCCCCGCCACCACCGGTGACGCGATCGTGCTGGTCGCGGCCGGGGTCGGCGTGCTGGTCGTGCCGCAGTCACTGGCCCGGTTGCACCACCGCAAGGACCTCACCTACCGGCCGATCACCGATGCCCCCGAATCCACCGTGGCGCTGACCTGGACCGACGACGAGACCAGCGATCTGATGGAGCAGTTCATCGGGATCGTTCGCGGCCGCACCGTCAACAGCACGCGGGGCAAGCAGCAGCCCGAGCCTGCCAAGGCGAAGAAGAAGGCTCCCGCCAAGAGCCAGGTGCGCAAGCCCGGCATTCGCCGCGGTCCGGCACCCGGCAAGGGGCGCACACCTCGTCGCCGGTGACCCCGGTCGGGTGACCGGCGGAATGCGTCCTGGACGACCGGCGTTGTCCTGAGCACGTCCCGACTGTGCGATGGAGGTACGACGATGCCGTTGACCGGCGAGTACGCCCCGAGCCCCACCGATTTCGTGCGCGACCAGGTCGAGACCTACGAGAGATCGGGCGGTACCGAGGGCACGACGATCCACGGCCTTCCCGTGGTCGTGCTGACTACGAAGGGCGCCAGGTCCGGCAAGATCCGCAAGACCCCGGTGATGCGCGTCGAGCACGACGGGCGCTACGCGGTGGTCGCCTCGCTGGGTGGCGCACCGCAGAACCCCGTCTGGTACCACAACATTCGCGCGAACCCGACCGTCGAGCTGCAGGACGGGCCGGTGCGCAAGGACTACGCGGCCCGCGAGCTCAGCGGCGAGGAGCGCGAGCTGTGGTGGGATCGCGCCGTGGCGGCGTTCCCGAACTACGCGGAGTACCAGACCAAGACCGACCGCACCATCCCGGTCGTCCTGCTGGAGCCCGTCGAGTCCTGATCTGAAGCGGGAGAACGGCTTCCGGGGATCCGTTCCCGGAAGCCGTTCTCGTCACGCGCTGATCACGAACCGGTGGTGGCCATCGGCTCGGAGTTCGCGCGCTTCTTGCGGCCGCGCGTGATCAGCCACCAGCTCAGCGCGATCACCGCGACGATGGCGGGGATCGAGAGGAACGCGATCCGCTCGGGGCCGTCGGAGAAGCCCATCAGAGCGATCACCATGGCCAGGAACGCCAGCGTGATCCAGCTCGTGTACGGCGCACCCGGCATCCGGTAGCTCGGCCGCTCGATCTCGCCGCGCAATGCCCTGGTGCGCAAGCGCATCTGGCAGATCACCAGCGTCGCCCAGGTGGCGACCACCCCCAGCGAGGCGATCGCCGTGGCGATCTCGAACGCCTGCTCCGGGACGATGCCGTTGAGGATGACGCCGAGGACGAAAGCACCTGCGGTGAAGAGGATTCCGCCGTAGGGGGCGCGGTGCTTGTTCATCTTCGCCGCGAACTTCGGTGCCTCGCCGTCGTTCGCCAGCGCCCGCAGGATCCGGCCGGTCGAGTACAGACCCGAGTTGCACGAGGACAGGGCGGCGGTGAGCACCACGGCGTTCATCAGGTCGCCGACGCCGGGGACGCCCAGGCGGGAGAACACGGTGACGAACGGGCTCTCGTCGGCGTTGAAGACCGTCCACGGGAGCAGCATCGCCAGCAGCAGCACGGAACCGACGTAGAAGATCGCGATCCGCCACACGACGCCGTTGATGGCCTTGGGCAGCACCTTGTGCGGGTCCTTGGCCTCACCCGCGGTGATGCCGACCATCTCGATCGCCGAGTAGGCGAAGACCACCGACTGCATGGCCATCAAGGTGACGCCGAAGCCGGCGGGGAAGAAGCCGCCGTGCGAGGTGAGGTTGGCCGGTCCTGCCGGTGCCCCGCCGATGTCGGTGGCGGTGAACACCAGGCCCAGGCCCACGACCAGGAACACCAGGATCGCCACGACCTTGACCAGCGAGAACCAGAACTCCAGCTCGCCGAAGAGCTTCACGGACACGAGGTTGACCGCCAGCAGCACGGCGAGCGCGATCAACGCGGTGATCCACTGCGGCAGGTCGGGCAACCAGCGGTGCACGTAGATCGCGACCGCGGTGATCTCGGCGATGCCGGTCATCGCCCAGTTCAGCCAGTACATCCAGCCGGAGGCGAAACCTGCCCAGGGGCCGATGAACTCGCGGGCGTACTCCACGAAGCTGCCTGCGACCGGGCGGTACAGCACCAGTTCACCGAGGGCGCGCATGACGAAGAACCCGGCCAGGCCGCACAGCGCGTAGGCGATCACCAACGACGGGCCGGCCGTGGCGAGCTTGCCTCCTGCGCCCAGGAAGAGCCCGACGCCGATCGCGCCGCCGATAGCGATCATCTGCACCTGGCGGTTGCCGAGCGATTTCGAATAGCCCTCGGCGTCGGTCGTGGGCGCAGGATCCTGCCCCGACCGCAACGATGAATCCACGAAAATCAAGTCCTTTCGTGACCAGGACATGCCGGAGAAAAGCGACGTCCAGGCGTTTTTCGTGCCGGTGCTAGGTCATCCGGCGGGGCGATACTAGTCACCGGGAATCTGCATCCGCGTTGCGCACGAGTCATTTCTGCGTGGCGGCGAACCCCCTTTCACAGAACCCACGCGCGGTGGCGCAGGTCTGGTCGTCCCTGGTGGACGGTTGTTTCGGCGATTCGGTGAAAGATCGACTCCGCCGTCCAGCTGCGTGCCGCATCGGCGTTCGTCCTCATCGCGTGCCCGGCAAATGGGAATTTCCCGCGCGCAATCCCCGCGCACCAAAGGGAAGAAACGGACGAACAGGTTCACTGTGGATCAATTCGGGGTGTTCCGAATTGCTCTCGGAGCGCATTCGCTTCGTCACCACGAGCGCATCCCGGTGCGCGGGCGGACGTTGCTCACGCGCGGTGCTCGGAGAAGCCTGCCGGGACGTCTGCGCCATCGTCGCCGGGGGCCGTGACCGTCGGTCACTCGGAGCTGTCATCGGCCCGGCCCGGGGTGACCCTCGCGCACCGTCATCACGCGTCGTGGCGGCCCGCGGCGAGTCGGCCGGCCAGGCCTGCGAGAGGGGGTGGCCGCGGTCACTCGACGTCGTCCGCAGCGGCCGCGACCGCCTCACGCGGAGGCGCGGACCCGGGCGGAACACGCGGCGGAAAAGTGACGCTGGTCACCGAGTCGACAACGAGTATTCGACTGATTACTCGCCGGGAACATTATTCGGCCACGCTGCGTCAATTGCCGGTTCGCATTTCGCTACGCAGTTATCGCATTGCGTGCCCGGCCGTTCACGGACAGTTTTTCAGCGGCGAAGTCGATCGCTTCGGCGTGATCGTCCGTTGTGCCTGTGACCTGGGGAGACGATCAGGTGACGCGGAGTGAGATGGTGGTGCGGGCCTCATTAGATTGCTCCATTCAGCCCATTAAAGGATCGTCGCTTGGCGTAAGGATATGAAGTTGTAATGATCCCGCCTTGAAACGGAGACCTAGATGCCCCGGCTCGCAGTTGCGGTTGTCCCCGTCGGATTGGCCGCAGCACTGGGCCTCGGTGCATTGGCAAGCGCCGAAACATCGACCCCGCACAGCGTTGACGCTGCCACGCAACCGGTTGGTGTGCAGAGCCCCGCCCCCGCCGCCCTGTCCCCGGCAATCCCCGAAGCCCACGCCCCCGTTGCTCTGAGCCCCGCCGCTGTCCCCGCAGCGCCGGCCGCCCCGAAGGCCGACAAGGCTGAGCACAAGGGTGAGAAGAAGCCCGCGGAGGTCAAGCCGCGGGAAGCCTCCAAGACCCTGCCGGTCAACTACGAGAAGCAGCTGACCGGTTACTGGTGCGGCCCCGCCGCCACGCGCATCGCCATGTCGAGCAAGACCGGGGACCTGCCTTCCCAGGCCGAGCTGGCCAAGGCCCTGCGCACCACTGAGAACGGAACCGACCACGTCGGTCAGGTCGCGGACGGCCTGAACAAGCTGCTGGCCCCGACCGGCGCGCACTACGTGGCCAAGGACCTCAGCGAGCGTGAGCAGTCCCCGGAGATGAGCAAGGAGCTGTGGAACGACACGGTTCGCAGCATCGACGACGGCAAGGCCATGGTCGCCAACATCGTGGCCGAGCCCGGCAACCAGCCGCCCGGGTACCCGTCGAGCCAGACGATCTACCACTACGTGTCCGTCGTCGGGTACGACGCCGAGCACAAGAACGTCAAGATCGCCGACCCGGCCAACTTCGGTGGCAACAAGGAGTACTGGCTGAGCCTCGACCAGCTGACCTCGCTGGTGAAGCAGCGCGGTTACGTGTCCTGATCAGTCGGTCCCCAGGCCTCCCCGCCTGGTCCGATGCGAAAAACATCGCTGCGGCGGTCTCCGGAAGCGGAGGCCGCCGCAGCGATTTTTGCGCACCGGGCAGGACAACCTCGTCGTGGTTCACGGCGTCTGCTGGGTGGTGCGACCAATCGGAGGGGGAAGACCGTGCTGAAGAGGACTGCGATCATCACCGCGCTCACCGCGGCGAGCGCGCTGGTGGGAGGCGTCGCGAGTGCCCAGGAGACGTGGACGTCGGAGCCGTTCCCGCAACGGCCGGACGTCTCCTCGATCATCTCCACCGCATCGAGCGGCAACGGCGAGACCTGGGCGTTCGGCTCGTTCGGTCAGGCAGGCGGCACCTCGTCGACCTCCCAGGCCTACCGCCGCGGCGCCGACGGGAGCTGGGCGGAGGTCCCGGTGCCCTCCGTCGGCCGGCTGGTGTCCTCGGCCGTGGTCGGTCCGAACGACGCGTGGACGATCGGCTGGGGGTACAAGAACACCGCGGGTGCCCTGCTGCACTGGGACGGTGCCGCGTGGAACGAGGTCCCGGTGGAGGTCCCGGGGGCGACCCGGGTGCGGCCCGACGACGTCACCGTGGCCGGCGACGAGGTCTGGAGCATCGGTAAGGGATTCGCCGACGGCCAGGAATCCCGGCAGTACAGCTTCGCCAAGCGCTGGGACGGGGCTTCCTGGCAGGACCTGCCGCTGCCGGCATCGGCCCAGGACGCCGCGGTGAACGCGATCGGCGGCAGCCCGGACGACCTGTGGATCGTGGGCACGAGGGGATCCGCCCCGCTCTCGTGGCACTGGGACGGAACTGCGTGGACCGAGGTGCCCGTGCCCCCGGTCGAGATGCCCGAGGGCGCCTACTTCCGGGTGGACGACGTGGCCGCTCACGCGCCGGACGACGTGTGGGTCTCGGCCGCCGCCCACGTCTACGACCAGCCCGAGCGGACCGAACCCGTTCTGCTGCACTGGAACGGCGCGGAGTGGAGCGAAGCGCCCGACCCGGACGCGGGTGTGCCCGGCGAGTTCGTCCACGCCGAGGGCGCGCTCTGGAACCTCGCCGACTCCGGTCCGCTGCGCTACGACGGCACCACCTGGCAGGCCGTCGCCGGACCGGCCGAAGGTGCTCCGCTCACCGGAGCGGAGGTCGACGGCCACCTGCTCGGCATCGGCAACGCCGGGTCCGACATCAACTCGGCGCCGTTCGCCTCGATCCACAACGGCTGAGGCGTTCTGCCCGCGGCACCCGACCGGAACTTCCGGGCGGGTGCCGTTCTGCTTCCCGGGGTGGGGGAAGTTCTCATGAAAACGTCCCCCACCCCAGGAAACGGGGTGCGAGACGAGAACGCCCTCGCCACCGGTCTTGGTGGCGAGGGCATCCGGCCGGAGGTGCGGGTCAGAGGATGAACGCCGCCTGGGTGTAGCCGCCGACGGTGGCGTTGCGGTCGACACCGGCGGGGATGCCGGGGACCTGGCCCGCGTCGCTGTGCTGGTGCAGCGCGAGGCGCGGGTGCGACCAACCGGGGTTGCCCGGGTCGCCGTTGTAGCGGGCGATCCACAGCAGAACGTCGTCGCCGGCCCACAGGTTCGGGTCGATGATGTTCTGGAACCAGTTCAGGCTCGCGTACACCAGCACGCCGCGGACGCCGGTGGCGATGCGCAGCAGCCGGATGAACTCGGGGATGAAGGTGTTCGGATCGGCGATCTCGGAATCCTCCATGTCGAGCATCGGCCACATGTTGCCCGGCTCCTTGAGGCCGTGCTGGCCCATCCACCAGGCGAAGTGCCCGACCTGCGGGTCGATGGCCCCGGGGCGGGCGAAGTGGTAACCGCCGGTGGCGATGCCCGCGCCGCGCGCTCCGCCCACGTGGGCTCCGGCGGCGTCGTCGACCCAGGTCTGCCCTTCGGTCAGCTTCATGCTCGCGAAGGTGATGTTGTTGCCGCGGACCGCAGCCCAGTCGTCGACGGCGTTGTGGTGGCTGATGTCGATTCCGTAGTCCATGGGGCCCCTCAATCCTGTTGTGCTCGGGTTGCGCAACGCTCGCGAGGGCACCGCCGGTGTTCCCCAGGCCGGACGGTCGGCTGCGCTGGTGATCAACCCAGGTTGGGCACACGGTCTCAAGAACGGATCGCCCTGTGGGGTGAACGCCTGGAATTCCCACGTATGGAGCACCCGGACGGCGCAGTCGCGATTGGTGCTCCTGCGATCGGTCGCTGCGGCCGCCCGGCGCAGCCGCGGCTGCGGGCCGTCGGCAGGCGGCGCGAACGCGGTTATCGTGACCTTCGTGGTGCGCTGGACGCGTGGACCGGGCTGTTGATCTTTGACACGATCCGGCTGGAGTCTTCGGGAGGGGCGGTATGAGCGACGGCGTTCAAGACCTGCGCACGGACGTGGCGCACGGCGCGCGGATCTACGACTACATCCTGGGCGGCAAGGACAACTACGCCGTCGACCGCGCGGCCGCGGAGGCGTCCCAGCAGGTCTGGCCCGCGCTGCCGGTGCACATGCGCGCCAACCGCGAGTTCATGCACCGCGCAGGCCGGTTCCTGGCCACCGAATGCGGCGTCGAGCAGTTCCTGGACATCGGCACGGGCATCCCGACCCGGCCGAACCTGCACGAGGTCGTCCACGAGGTGACGCCGGAAGCCAGCGTCGTCTACACCGACAACGACCCGATCGTGCTCGCCCACGCTCGCGCGCTCATGTCGCGCTCAGGTCAGGGCAGCACGGCCTACGTCGACGCCGACCTGCGCGATCCCGACACGATCCTCGACTCGCGGGAGTTCCGGGACACCCTGGACCCGAGCCGGCCGATCGGTCTGATGCTGATCGCGGTCGTGCACTTTATCGAGGAGGACGACGAGGCGCTCGACGTCGTGCGCCGCATCGTCGACGTGCTGCCGTCGGGCAGCTACGTGGCCGCCACGATCGCCACCGACGACTACGCCCCCGAGCTGCTGGCGGAGGTCCGCCGCGCGTACCGCGAACACGGTGAGACGCTGAAGTTCCGGACGTACGCGACCGCTCAGCGCTTCTTCTCCGGCCTCGATCTCGTCGACCCCGGTGTCGTCCAGATGCACAAGTGGCGGCCCGACGACCCCGCATCGCTCGAGGTCCCCGAGGCCGACATCGCCATGTACGCGGGGATCGCCCGCAAGCCCTGAGTCAGCTCCTGGTCGGCCTGTTGCCGAGCTGCTGCGTCGGGGGTTCCGCCGGGGTCAGCGCCCGGTTCTGCGTGGGCTGCTGGGCGCCGTCGGTCCGGCCCGCGCTCGGCGGCACCGCCGGCGTGAGCTGGGTCTGCTGGGAGGCGTTGATCTGGGCGGCCTTGCTCTGCGGCGGGCCGGCCTGAGCCGCGGTGCCGTTGGTCTGCGTGCCCTGGGGCGCCGGAGCGGACAAGCTCGTGCTCACGATGCGCTGCAGGTTCCGGTGCGCGTTGTTGAGCTCGTGGCGCATCCCGTGGACCTGCTTGGTGAGCGTGTCGCCTTCGGTGAGCGTGTTGGTCTCGACGGCGCGCAGCAGCACGCCGAGCTGGCCGTGCAGCCGCTGGTGCACCTCGGCGAAGGTGGCGACCTGCTGCTGCATCTCCAGCGGCGGCTGAGTGCGGGCGATCGCCTTGATCATGGTGTCCTGCCAGCGCTGACCGGCCTGGCGGTAGTGCCGGTCGGCTGCGGTGCGGTAGTGCGGGGCGACCTGCGTGTCCAGGGACATGCGGATGAGCTCGTGGCAGCTGTTGACCAGCTCCCGAGCGGCGGTGGTCAGCGCGTAGGCCCACTCCCACTGCTCGGCCTGCGTGCTGGCGTGGCGTTCCTCGCGGGCCTCGTCGAGCTGGCTGCGGGACAGCTTCACCTGCTCCCAGGCGCGCTCGGCCTGCTCGGTCGCGGTGGTGGCGGCGTGGTTGGCCTTCTCCGCGTTGGCCTCGACCGCCGCCGTCATGCGGCGCACGGTCTCGGAGCGCCGAGTGGTTTCCTCAGCGGTCTTCCGGGCAGACCACAGCAGCCAGCCGGAGACCCCGGCGGCCACCAGCGCCAGGACGGCCGGGATCCACGTCACCCATACCTCGGTCCCCATGGGTGTGACGATGACACACACGCGCTTACGCCGGTTGGCCGCATGAGCAAAAACTCCCGACGACTACCCGCCGTCGCGAGAGGTGACTCTGCGAAACCGCCGACCGGCCGCGGGGCCTCGGTCGCGCGTCGGTGAAACCCGGTACGGTCCGCGTCCTTTCGCCCCTCGAGTGGTTTGCTGTGCCACGAGGACGATGTCGACCACGCAGGGAGGCGAGGCATGTACGTGCGGTACGTGGCGATCGGGGACAGCCAGACCGAGGGCGTGGGGGACGGCGACGACCGGCGCGGCCTGCGCGGCTGGGCGGATCGGCTCGCCGAGAAGCTGGCGGGGCTCGATCCCGACTTCCGCTACGCCAACCTGGCCGTGCGCGGACGGCTCATCGGCGAGGTGCGCGCCCAGCAGCTCGGGCCCGCTCTGGAGCTCGAGCCCGACCTGGTCACCGTCGTCGCAGGTCTCAACGACGTGCTGAGCAGCCAGTACGACGCCGATGCGGTCGCCGCGCACCTGGAGGAGATGGTCAGCGCTCTGCGCGAGGCGGGAGCGCACGTCGCCACCGTGACCTACCCGGACATCGGCGAGATCGCCCCGATGGCGCGGGCGCGCCAGCCCAGGCTGACCGAGTTCAACGCCCGGATCCGCGAGATCGCCGCGAAGCACGGTGCCGCCGTCGTGGAGGCGGACCAGCACCCGGTCTGCGCCGACCGGCGGATCTGGAGCGGCGATCGCCTGCACCTCAACCCCGCGGGGCACGCGCTGCTGGCCGACGGCTTCGGGCACGCGCTCGGACTGCCCGGCGCGGACGAGTCCTGGAGCGACCCGCTTCCGCCGCTGCCCGCGCCCGGTCCGGTGCGGACGGTCGTCGCCGAGCTCCGCTGGGCGGCGGTGTTCCTGGCGCCGTGGCTCTGGCGGAGGATCACCGGCCGCTCCTCCGGAGACGGACGAATCGCCAAACGTGCCTCTCTGCAGAAGATTTCGTGACGAAGGGGACGTTCATCCCACAGTGGCCGATGTGGTGCACTCCGCGCTGCCGCGGCAGGTGGCGAGCTCGGTGAGGGTGCGATGGAGCTCGTCACGGCGCTGCGGGGGCAGGCTCTCGTAGGTGTTGGTGAGCTGGAACGGGTCGGCCCTGTCGTCGTAGAACTCCCGCTCGCCGGTGGCGTACTCGACGTAGGTGCCCCCGGCTGTCCGGATCGCGGTGTAGGTCGGTGGGACCCCGTCGGGCCGTTCCTGGTGGTCGGGATCCTTCCGGGAGGCGCGCGGTTCGTGGTGCTCGACGAGCGCCACGTTCCTGCCGGTGCCGGGCTCACCGCGCAGCAGCGCCGCGAAGCCGACCCCGTCGATTCCGGGATTCGGTGGCGCACCGGCGATTTCGGCGAACGTCGGGCGCAGATCGATGTTCTGCACCGAGTCCGGAACCTCGCGTCCGGCCGGAACGCCGGGGCCGGTCGCGACCAGCGGGACTCGCACGTCGGTGTCGAACGCGGTCTGCTTGCCCTCGGGCAGCGCGTGCTCGCCGAGGTGGAACCCGTTGTCCGAGGTGAAGATGACGTGCGTGCGCTGAGCCTGTCCCGTCTCGGCGAGCGTGCGCCGGAACCCTCCGAGCATGTCGTCCACCGCCAGCAAGGATTGCGCGCGCTTGCGGAACTTCGCGTCCGCAGCGGCGATCTTCCCGGCGGGAAGCGGCGGGAGCCCGCGCAGCCAGGCCGGTTTGTCCGAGCGGTCCGGTTCGTCGAAGGCGGGAGTGCGCGGGGCGGTCAGCCCGGGGAACGCGTCGGCGTGCCGGGGCGCGGGGGTCGAGGGGCCGTGCGGCGCGAACGGCGCGACCTCCAGGAAGAACGGCGTGCCGCGGGCGGCGTTGGTGCGGATGAAGTCGTTGCCGCGCTTGGCCAGCACGTCGGTCAGGTAGTCGCCGGGCCGGTGGCCGTGCGAGCGCACCTGGCCGTTGACGTTGAGCTTGTAGTCGTACTCGGGATAACCGTTGCCCGCCACGGCCCACTCGTCCCAGCCCGGCGGCACGAACGGTCCGTCCCCGCCCAACGCCTTCCCCGGCTGGTAGCCGTTGAGGTACTTGCCCATGAACCCGGTCCGGTACCCGGCCTGCTGCAACTGGGTGCCCACGGTGTCGCGCTCGTCGCGCCGGTGGAACACCGCGAACCCGCCGTCCGGTGGCTCGTTGGTGAACACGCCGGTGTTGTGCGGGTACTTCCCGGACAGCAGCGACGCCCGCGACGGGCAGCACAGCGAGTCGGTGACGGTGAAGTTCGAGAACGTCACGCCCTCCCGCTGCATCCGCTGCACCTGCGGCATGAACCGCACCAGGCCCTGGTCCATGTCGTCGACGAGGACGAACACGATGTTCGGTCGCCCGGGGTCGCTCACCGGTTGAGGCGGGGGAGCGGTGCACCCGGCCAAGATCACGCCGATGGCGGCCGCGAACACGGCCAGCCGCGGACGCGGCATGTCGATCACCCTCCCACGACGGCGGCAGGCCACAGCATGCCCGCCGAAGCGCTCTCGACCAAGGCGATGACCGGAATTGGACCGTCGCGGGCCGGGCCGAACTCCCGGTGCGCCGTTCGCGAGGTCAGGATGGGGGGAACCCGAGTGGACCTGGAGCGAGGAATGACGAAGACGGTGTCGGTCGAGCTGGCCTACGGCAGGACGGGGCTCACGGTCGAGCTGCCGTCCGATCGCACGACCGTGGTCGCGCCCGCTCAGCCGGCGGCGGCGCCCGACGCGGCGGCGGCGCTGCGCGACGCGCTCGCCGAGCCGGTGGCCGGACCTCCGCTGCGGGAACGGGTGCGCCCGGGCCAGCGGATCGCGGTGTCGATCTGCGACGCCACCCGTCCGCAGCCCAGGGAAGCGATGGTCCGGGCGCTCCTGGCGGAGCTGGAGGGCATCGCCGGACCGGACGACTTCACGCTGCTCGTGGCGACCGGGACGCACCGGGGCAACACCGACGAGGAGCTGCGCGGGATGCTCGGCGACGAGTTGGTCGACACCCTCCGCATCATCAACCACGACGCCCGGGACCCCGAGGTGCTCCGCCCGGTGGGGACTTTCGGCGACGGGGTGCAGGTGCTGCTCAACCGGCACTGGGTGGAGGCCGACGTCCGGATCACCACCGGATTCGTCGAACCGCACTTCTTCGCCGGTTTCAGCGGTGGGCCCAAGCTCGTCGCCCCCGGACTCGCGGGCCTGGACACCGTGCTCACGCTGCACGACGCGGCGCGCATCGCCAGCGAGCGGGCGACCTGGGCGGTGTGCGAGGGCAATCCCGTGCACGACGACGTCCGCGCCATCGCGGCCGGAACAGGCGTCGACTTCGCCTTCGACGTCGTGCTCGACCGCGAGCAGCGGATCGTCGAAGCGTTCGGCGGGGACCTGCTGCCGATGCACGCCGCCGCGCGCGAGGTGGTCCGCGAGCTGTCCATGCAGCCGGTCCCGCAGCGCTACGACGTCGTGGTGACCACCAACTCGGGATATCCGCTCGACCAGAACGTCTACCAGGCGGTCAAGGGCATGTCGGCGGCCGCGACCGTCGTCAAGCCCGGCGGGCTGATCATCTGCGCGGCCGAGTGCAGCGACGGGTTCCCCGATCACGGCTCGTTCCGCGAGGTCCTCGCATCGGAACCGACGCCCGAAGCGCTGCTGCGGGCGATCTCCGGGCGCGCCGAGCCGGTTCCGGACCAGTGGCAGGTGCAGATCCTCGCCCGGGTGCTCACCACTGCTCGCGTCGGCGTGCACACCACCGAGCTCACCGACGAGCAGCTGCGCACCGCCCACCTCTACCGGGTCGACGACATCACCACCGCCGTCGCCGACGAGCTCGCGGCCCGCGGTCCGGAAGCCCGCGTGTGCGTCCTGCCCGAAGGCCCGCAGACCATCCCGTACGTCTCGGACCAGGCCTGAGTCAGGACGCGAGCGCGGCCTCGACGATGCCCGCCGCGGTCCCGGTGCGCACGTGCCGGATCGTGCGCAGCCCGGCTTCGGCGAGCAGCTCGCCGTACTCGGCGGCGGTGCGCTCGCGGCCGTGGGTGAGGGTGGCCATGACCAGGTCGAGCCGCTTGCCGAGATGTGGTTCGTCGTCGTCCGGCAGGACCTTCTCGACGATCAGCAGGCGGCTGTCACCGGTCATCGCCCGCGCGCACGAGCGCAGCACGCGCACGCAGGTCTCGTCGTCCCAGTCGTGCAGGACGCGCGAGAGCAGGTAGGCGTCCGCTCCCGGCGGCAGCGTTGCGAGGAAGTCGCCTTCGACGACCTCGCACCGCGCGGAGAACCCCGCCGCCGCGATGGTGCGCCGCGCCTGCTCGGTGACCCCGGGCAGGTCCACCAGGACCCCGCGCAGACGCGGGTGCTCGCGGAGCACTTCCAGCAGCACGGTGCCGATCCCGCCGCCCACGTCGACGAGTCGCTCGAAGGACGAGAAGTCGTAGGCCCGGGCGACGGCCGCGGCCTCGCCGCCGTTGGTGGCGACCATCATGCGGTTGAACCGGGCAGCCTCGTCGGGTCGTTCCGACATCAGGTCGAAGAACGGTTTCCCGCAAGCGATCTCGGGTCCCGTCCGCCCCTCGGCCACCCGTTGCGGGAGCACCCGCAACGCGCTCCAGAACAGCTCGCCCTGCATGGTCAGCACCAGGTCCCTGGTGCCGGACGGGTGCCCGTCCTGCAGCGTGCGACCGGATTCGGTGAGCGCGAACCGCTGGTGCGGGCCGGTTTCCGCGCCGGGCACGGTGCGGAGCAGGCCGGTGGTCGCCACGGCGCGCAGCACCTGGTGCAGCGGTTCCGGCTCGACGTCCACCCGCGCCGCGAGGTCCGCGCAGGACATCGGAGCCGCTGCGAGCACGTCGGCGATCCCGAGCTCGGCGACCACGAACATCGCCCGGGCGAGGAAGGTCGCGTGCATCGTGTCGAGCACGACCGGGGGCGTTCGCAAGGGGTCTCCTGTCGGTGTCGGACGGCTGTCAGCGGGGACGGCTTCGGTGGCGATGATTCCCCGGTAGCCGCCAATGCGCGCTCCGGGGCGTTCAGACCATGTCGCTGATGTTCGGTTCCACGCCCAGCAAGGCGCGTCCGAAGATCTCGGAGCACGTCGCCGGGTTGGCCACCGCGTGCCGGGACGCCGCGTGGATGTCGCGCACGTGCGCCTGCAGCGGGCTCGATTCCGAGAACGCCGCTGCGCCGTGCGCGGTGACCAGATCGTCGACTGCCTGCCTGCACAGCTGCACGGCGTGACCGGTGTGCTGCCGGATCCTGGCGCGGGTCAGGTGGTCGGGGAAGGTGCCCGACTCGGCGTGGCCGTCGACGACGGCTGCGGAGTTCTCCGCGATCAGCCGGGCGACGTCGATCTTCGTCGACGCGTCGGCGACCGCCAGCTGGAACGCCGTGGAGTCGCGCTGCCGCTCGTAGTGGGTGAAGGCGATGCCCTTGACGCCGGATTCCGCGACGACGTGCTCCAGCACGGCGGAGGCGATGCCGAGGCAGGGCGCGATCATGTAGGTGGCCAGCGTCGGCATGACCGCGGCGCGGTAGCGGGTTTCGCTCGGCGCACCGGCGGGGTAGCGGCCGTGGACGGCGGCGTGCAGCGGCAGGACCCGGTGCTCCGGCACGAACAGCTCCGCCGCGCTGAGCAGGTTGCTGCCGGTGCCCCGCATCCCGGTGGTGAACCAGGTGTCCTCGACGGTCAGCTCCGCCATCGGCACCAGCGCCAGCGCCTTCTCGCCGTCGTGGCCGGGGAAGCCGATCATCGCCCACTGCGAGTGCAGGCAACCGGAGGCCGGCGCCCAGCGGCCGGTCAGCACCCAGCCGCCGTCGACGGGCCGCGCCTCGGCCCTCGGCGCGAGGACCGTGCACGCGAGGTTGTCGGGGCCGTCGACGTAGAGGTCCTCCTGCGCGCGGGCGGGGAAGATCCCGCTGATGAAGGCTCCCGAACCGAGGATCATCACCACCCAGCCGGCGGAGGGGTCGGCTTTGGAGACTTCGCAGGTCGCGTCGATCGCGGTGCGCAGCGAGCACTCCCCGCCGCCGAACCGCGCCGGGACCAGGGCCCGCATCAGTCCCGTCTCGGTGAGGCAGGAGACCGTCTCGTCGCTGAGGCGGCGCAGCCGGTCGTTCGCCTCGCGGTGACGCTCGAGCACCGGCCGAGCCGCCGTGACCAGGCCCAGCAGGTCCGGGGTTGCGGCCGCGTCGGCGCCCTGCTCCTGCACGGAGCCGATGCTACCGCCGCAGGTGATCTCGGAGCGCTGCCTTTTCCAGGACGACAGATGACAATGGTTACCATTATCGATAGTGTGGAGTCCGTCGTCCCGTCCGGAGGTGGAGGAAACGTGAAGGTGCGCAAGTCGTTGAGGTCGTTGAAGTCGAAGCCGGGCGCGCAGGTGATCCGGCGGCACGGCAAAACCTTCGTGATCAACAAGAAGAACCCGAGGTACAAGGCCCGGCAGGGCTGAAGTGGGTCACGGCGCGACTAGATGAGGTTGGTCGACGCGGGGCTGGTGCCCTAAGCGGGTCCTGCGGACCGGAGCACGTCGCGGACCGCATCGGCCACGGCGTCGGCTCCTGCCCAGAGTGCGGTCGAGTGTCCGGCGTCGTCCAGTCGGCGCACCTCGGCGCGGGGGAGAGTGGCGGCGAGGTCGCAGTAGAGCCGGTGCTTGGCCAGTCCGCGTTCGGCGGCCGGTTTCCGAGCTTCTGGCGGTACCAGCTCGTCGGCCACTGGATCGGGGCCCATGGCGGACAGGAAGATCGTCGGCAGGTCCGGGTCAGGCCCCGCCTGTCGCACCTCGTCGAACACGCGCGGCAGGTTCAGCGGTTCCAGCGAGGAGTTGCGGTAACCGTCGCGGCTGAACCCGCGTTCCAGCAGCGGCTCTCGGATCTCGGCGGGCCACTCTGCCATGGCTCGCTCGAACGCGGCGCGGTAGCGGGCGCGGACCGGGTCCAGGTGCTCGTCTCCGGGGAGTGCGTCGGGGTTCAGGGCGTCGAGGCGCTTCGCCTCGGCTTCCGGGAGGTAGCCGGTGATGTCCTCGTGCGTCGGATCGAGCAACACGAGGCCGGCGACCTCCCCGGCGAAGCGCTTCGCGTGCAGCCGCGCGTGCAGGCCGCCGAGCGAGTGCCCGACCAGCACGAAAGGTCCGGGGGCTCGCGCCGTCCGCAGCAGTTCGCGCAGGTCGTCGCTCACCTGCGTTCCGCTGCGCGGGAGCTCCACGGCATCGCTCCACCCGAGCCCGAGCCTGTCGTAGCTCACGGCCGTGGCGAACTCGGCGACGAGGGCGTGCGCCTTCCAGCAGTGCGCCCCGGACATCCCGCCCCCGGGGAGGAACACCACGCTCGGGCCGCTTCCCGAGCGGTGCACCGGCATCGCTCCGCTGGAGATCTCCACGCGCTCCCCGAACGGGGTCACGTCCCGCTCCTCCCGTGGAAAGCTGGTCCTGCCGAATCCTCCCACGCGGCGAAGGGCCAGGGCACAGGCTCGCCGAAGTTGCCCGGGGGTGCGCGTGTCCGGAGTGTTGTCCCCGCATGGGGTGGTCGCGGATGGTTCTGTTCTGGTGTTCCGGGTGCTAACTTAGCGACCGCTCAGTACGTGGAGTTCTCGTTCGGCGAGGAGCGTATGAACACAGTGGACAGTGACACCGTTCTGGTGGAGCGGCGTGGGCACGTGCTGACGCTGACTCTGAACCGGCCGCACCGGAAGAACGCCATCGACGTCGCGACCTGGGACGCGCTCTACGAGGCGATCCGCGACGCCGAGCGGGACGAATCCGTGCGGGTGGTGGTGCTGACCGGTGCGGGAGGTGACTTCTGCGCCGGTGCGGACCTCGTCGCCGGCCGGGGCGGGCACCCGCTCGCCCGGATGCACCGGGTCAACGACGTGGCGCTGGCGCTGCACGAGCTCTCCAAGCCGGTGATCGCCAAGGTGCGCGGCGTGGCCGTGGGTGCTGGCTGGAACCTGGCGCTGGGCTGCGACCTGGTGGTCTCGACCCCGGAGGCGCGCTACTCGCAGATCTTCGCCAAGCGCGGCCTGTCGCTGGACTTCGGCGGGTCCTGGCTGCTGCCGCGCGTCGTCGGGCTGCAGCAGGCCAAACGGCTGGCGCTGCTCGGCGAGATCATCAGCGGTGAGCAGGCGCTCGAGCTCGGGCTGGTGACCTGGGTGAAGGACGACGGCGAGCTGGACGGCTTCGTCGACGAGCTCGCCGACGAGATCGCCGCCGGGCCGCCCGTCGCGCTCTCGCAGAGCAAAGCGATGCTCAACGCCGCTGGTCAGCAGACCTTCCGGGAGGCGCTGGAATCCGAGGCGCGAGCCCAGAGCGTCAACTTCGCGACCGCCGACGCCCCGGCGGCGTTCAAGGCCTTCGCCAACAAGACCGAACCGGAGTTCACCGGCGAATGGCTGGTCGACTGAACTCCTCTTGTGCCACCGAAGCCGTGTGCTTAAGGTCACTGAACGGGCGCTAAGGAGGCGGCATGGACTTCTCGATGCCCGGCGAGCTCGTCGCTCTGCTCGGTGAGCTCGACGAGTTCATCGACTCGGAGATCGTCCCGCTGCAACGGCAGGACGACAACGAGCGCTTCTTCGACCACCGGCGCGAGTTCGCCCGCACCGACTTCGAGGCGGGCGGAACACCGCGGCCGGAGTGGGAAGACCTCCTGCGCGAGATGGCGCGTCGCGCCGATGCGGCCGGGTGGCTGCGCTACGGGCTGCCCGGCGAGGTCGGCGGCGGTGGCGGCGGGAACTTCGAGATGGCGGTGATCCGCGAGCACCTCGCGGCGAAAGGCCTTGGTCTGCACAACGATCTGCAGAACGAAGCCTCGGTGGTCGGCAACTTCCCGGTCGTGCACATGATGCTGGAGTTCGGGACCGCCTCCCAGCGCGAGGAGTTCCTGCAGCCGATGCTCACCGGTGGTGCCCGGCTCGGATTCGGGCTCACCGAACCCGACCACGGCAGCGACGCCACCTGGTTGGAGACCACGGCGGTCCGCGACGGCGACGACTGGATCCTCAACGGCGGCAAGCGGTTCAACTCCGGGATGCACTCCGCCACGCACGACGTGATCTTCGCGCGCACCTCCGGCGAACCGGGTGATGCGCGAGGCATCACCGCGTTCATCGTGCCGACCGACACCCCGGGCTTCTCGGTGGACTTCCACTGGTGGACCTTCAACATGCCCACCGATCACGCCGAGGTGTCGTTGCACGACGTGCGGGTGCCCGCTTCGGCGATGTTCGGCGAGGAGGGCAGGGGCCTGGAGCTGGCGCAGTGCTTCGTCCACGAGAACCGCATCCGCCAGGCTGCTTCGGGCGTCGGCGCGGCCCAGTTCTGCGTCGACCGGAGCGTCGACTACGCCCGCCAGCGCATCACCTTCGGTTCACCGCTGGCCAGCAGGCAGGCGATCCAGTGGCCGCTGGTGGAGCTGCAGACGGAGGCCGAGCTGGTGCGCGGCCTGGTCCGCAAGACGGCCTGGGAGATGGACCGGCGGCCGAACTTCGAGATCAGCGACAAGGTCTCGATGTGCAACTACCGGGCCAACCGGCTGGTGTGCGACGCGGCGGACCGAGCGATCCAGGTGCACGGAGGCCTCGGGTACACCCGGCACACGCCGTTCGAGCACATCTACCGGCACCACCGCCGCTACCGGATCACCGAAGGCGCCGAAGAGGTGCAGATGCGCAAGGTCGCGGGCTACCTCTTCGGTTTCGCCGGGCCAGGGAAGCGCGCATGAGCGCTGCGGAACTCGACGAGCTCCTGGCCCGCCGGCTGAGCGAGATCCAGGGGACGCCGGTGCGGGTGACGCGGTTGGGGAGGGCCAGCGGCGGGGCGAGCCGGGAGACGTGGTTCGTCGAGCTCGACCGGCCGCCGCACGAGCTGGTGCTGCGTCGCGACCCGGTAGGCCTGGCCCGGCCGGAGGTGATGGCCCGCGAGGCGGTGGTGCTCGAAGCCGCGGAGAGAGCGGGGGTTCCGGTGCCGCACGTCGTCGACCACAGCACCGACGCATCGGTGCTCGGATCGCCCTACGTGCTCACCGGGCACGTCGACGGCGAGACGATCCCGCGACGCCTGCTGCGCGAGGAGAAGTACGCCGCCGCCCGCGAGGGCTTGGCGCGCGAGCTGGGCCGAGCCGCTGCGCGGATCCACCAGATCCCGGTGCCCGCGGGGATGCCGGATCACGATCCGCTGGAAGCGCTCATCGCCGACTACGACGCCCTCGGCGATCCGATCCCGGCGCTGGAGATCGCCTTCCGCTGGCTGCGGGAACACCGCCCAGAACGCTCCGGAAACGCGCTGGTGCACGGGGACTTCCGCAACGGCAACCTCATCGTCGACGAGACCGGACTGCGGGCCGTGCTGGACTGGGAGCTCGTGCACGCCGGTGACCCGATGGAAGACCTGGGCTGGCTGTGCACCACCGCCTGGCGGTTCGGATCACCGCTGCCGGTAGGGGGTTTCGGCCCGATCGACGAGATGCTCGACGGCTACGCCGAAATCGCGGGCGTGCGGCCGGATCCGGATGTGGTGCGCTGGTGGGAGATCTGCGGCGCCGCCAAGTGGGGCGTGATCTGCCGTTCCCAGGCCGAGCAGCATCTCAGCGGTGCCCACCCGTCGATGGAGCTCGCCGCGATCGGACGCAGGGTCTGCGAGCAGGAGCTCGACCTGCTGAGGGCGTTGGGAGTGCCGAGACCACCGACCCAGGAGCAGGCCGAAGCCGCGCCGGATGACCTGCACGGACGCCCGTCGGCCGCCGAACTCGTCGCCGCGACCCGGGATTTCGTCCGCGACGAGGTGCAGGCCGGTGCCGAAGGCCGGATGCGCTTCCAGTCGCTGGTGGCCGTCAACGTGCTGTCCACAGTGGAACGCGAGTTGCGGTTCGGTGCCGAGCAGCGACGACGGCATCAGGAGCAGCTGGCGGAGCTCGGCTTCGCCGATCGTGCGGCGCTGGCCGCCGCGCTCCGGTCGGGCGAGGCGGACCCGCAGGACGAAGGAGTGGCCGCGCTGCTGTGGTCGGAGGTGCTGGACCGGCTCGCGGTCGCCAATCCGAAGCACGCCGAGCGATGAGGAGGAGAGGCAACGGTGTCTGACGAGCTGCGCGAACGTCTGCTGGACGAACTCACCGGACCCGGCGGCGATTTCGAGATGACCGATGCCGTGGTCCGCGGCATCGCGATGCGCGTCTACGCGAAACCGCTGCGGACCCTGCGAGACGCGGCGCTGGTCAGCGCGTTCCACGGCGACGCGGACTTCCTCGTCTACGAGGACTACCGCTGCACCTTCACCGAGCACCAGCGGATCGTCGCCGGACTGGCCAGGGTCCTGCGCGAGGAGTACGGGCTGACCAGCGGGGACCGGGTCGCCATCGCGATGCGCAACTTCCCGGAGTGGGTGCCGATCTTCTGGGCGACCCAGGTCGCCGGGCTGGTGGCCGTCCCGCTCAATGCCTGGTGGTCGGAGGACGAGCTGCGCTACGGCATGACCGACAGCGGCGCGAAGCTGGTCTTCGCCGACCCGGAGCGCACTGCGCTGCTCGACCGCGAGGTCCCGGTCGTCGAGGTGCGCGGCGGTGAACCCGGTGACGGCGTGCGGGCCTGGGCGGAACTGCTGGCAGGGCTCCCGGAGGACGCGTCGCCGCCGGAGGTCGTCATCGAACCGGACGACGACTCCACGATCCTCTACACCTCGGGCACCACCGGCCGCCCCAAGGGCGCGGTCGCCACGCACCGCAATCACGTCACCAACCTCCTCAACACGGTCGTCAGCAGGAAGATCGGCACGGCCATCACCAACGGCGGCGCCCTCACCGATCCCGACCCGAACGATCCGCAACCCGGTGTGCTGCTGACGTTCCCGATGTTCCACATCGCCGGGATCACGGTGCTGTGCTTCGCCACGCTCGCGGGAGCGAAGCTCGCCACGATGTACCGCTGGGACCGCGAGCAGGCCGCGGAGCTGATCCGCGACCACGCGCTCACCAGTGCCGCCGGGGTGCCCACGGTGATGCGCGACCTGGTCGAGAACGATGACCTCGTGCGGGGTCTGGACGGCGTCACGATGGGCGGTGCGCCCATCCCGCCTGACCTGGTGGAGCGCATCGGCGGGCTCGGCAGCAGCGCGTCGAGCGGGTACGGGCTGACCGAGACGACGTCCACGGTCGTCGGCAACTCAGGCGATGACTACCAGGAGCGCTCGAACAGCGTCGGGAAACCCGTCCCGGGAGCCGAGATTCGCGTCGTCGACCCGGCGACCGGGGACGACCTCGCCGACGGTGAGATCGGGGAGCTGTGGTTCCGCGGTCCGAACGTGGTGCGCGGCTACTGGAACCTGCCCGAGGCCACCGCGGAGTCCTTCGTCGACGGGTGGTTCCGCACCGGCGACCTCGGATACGTGGACGACGACTGGGTGTACGTGGTGGACCGGCTCAAGGACGTGGTGATCCGGGGCGGCGAGAACGTCTACTGCGCCGAGGTCGAAGCCGCGTTGCACGAGCACCCGGCGATCGCCGACGTCGCCGTGATCGGGCTCCCGCACCCCACCTTGGGCGAGGAGGTCGCCGCGGTGGTGAACCTCAAAACTCCTGCGGACGTGGAGGAACTGCGCGCGTACGTGCGGGAGCGGTTGGCGGGGTTCAAGGTGCCCGCTCACGTCGTGGTGCGGGAGGATCCGCTGCCGCGCACGCCGACGGGCAAGGTCCTCAAGCGGAGGCTCCGCGAGCAGATCGTCCAGCAGGGGTGAGTGCGGTGGAACTGCCCGGCATCGAACTCTCGTCGGTCAGCCGCTGGCTGGCCGAGCGCGGCGTCCCGACGCCGGTGGAGTTCTCGCTGGTCTCCGGCGGCAGGTCCAACCTCACCTACCGGGTCAGCGACGCCGACGGGGTGGTGCGCGCGCTGCGCCGGCCGCCGACCGGGGGAGTGCTGAGCACGGCCCACGACATGAGCCGCGAATGGCGCTTCCTCTCCGCGCTGCACGGCACAGGAGTCCCCGTCCCCGAGCCGTTCGCCTACTGCGAGGACACCGACGTCACCGGCGCCTCGTTCTACGTGATGGACTTCGTCGACGGCACGGTCCTGGCCGACCGCGCTTCCGCCGCGCCGCTGTCGCGCGCGGCTCGGCACCGCGCGGGCACGGCGACGGTCGAGTGCATGGCCGCGCTGCACAACCTCGCCCCGGACGAGGTCGGCCTCGGCGACGCGGCCCGCCGCGACGGCTACCTGCGGCGGCAACTCCAGCGCTGGCAGAAGCAGGTCCACGCCTCAGGAGCCCCGGACCTCGCACTGCTGGACCAGGTGCACGACGCACTGCTGGCCCACGTCCCGGAACAGGTCACCGGAATCGTGCACGGCGACTTCCGCCCAGGAAACCTCTCCTACGACCGCGACGGAGAGGTCCTCGCGGTCCTCGACTGGGAGCTGGCCACCTTGGGCGAACCGCTAGCGGACCTGGGCTGGCTCATCGCCACCTGGGAAGAACCCGGCGACGACCTCCCCGCAGTCACCCCCGGCCCCACGGCGGAAGACGGCTTCCCGACCCGCGACGACCTGGTCGCCCGCTACGCCGAACTGACCAGCAGGGACCTCACGAACCTGCCGTTCTACGTGGCGTTCCAGCGCTGGCGCTCCTGCTGCATCACCGCCGGAGTCCGAGCCCGCTACCAAGCCGGCCACATGGCCGACGACGGCTACGACGCAGAAGCCCGAGCCGACACAGAACAACGCCAAGCCCACCTCGCCTGGCAAGCGGTCAAAGACCTCGGCCTGACGTAGTCGGCCGGTTCGGCACCATCCACCAGCTCTCGCGGATGTCCCTCGCTCGGCATAGAAACGCGGTGATGCAGTCGGGGCGCTCGTGGGCGGAGGCCAGCACTCCCGTGGTTACTGGGAGTGAGGCATGGCTGGGTTGGGTTTGGTGGGTTGTATCTGGTGGCTGATTTGCCTCCGATTGCCTTACGTGCCGGGTGGGCAAGTGCCGATCGTGTTCGCGTTGATGGCCTTGGTCAGGAGGGCGGAGTGAGCGATCGGGTGGGTGTTCCGGCTCGGGTGCGGCGGGTGTCGAGTGAGTTGCGGGAGCTTCGGCTGCGGAATGGTCTGGGTGCGGAGGAGGTCTCGTCGGCGCTGGGGATGTCGATGAGCAAGTTGTCGCGGATGGAGACCGGGCAGCGGGGGCTCCAGGTCGATGATGTGGCGGCTCTGCTCGGTCTCTACCGGGTGCGCGCGGAGCGGCGTGTGGAACTGCTGGGGTTGGTGCGCGAGGCCACGAAACCCAACTGGTGGCGCGTGGGGGACCGACGACTTGCGCAACTCGACGGGCTGGTCGCGTTCGAGAGCTCGGCGTCGGCATTCCGGAACTACGAGACGATCCTGATCCCCGGTCTCGTGCAGACGCCGGAGTACATGGTGGCGGTCGCCGAAGCCGCCGGTCGCGGCTACACCGCGGATGAAGTCGACCGCCTGGTGAGAGCCAAGGCCGACAGGCAGAACATCCTGCGCACACGGCCGCACCAGCAGTTCGAGTTCGTGATCGAACAGCATGCGCTCGAACGCGGCACGGGTGGGCCGGGCGTCATGTACCGGCAACTGCGGCACTTGAGCTCGATCCTGAGTCGCGAGAACGTCGACATCCGAGTGCTTCCCGCAGAGCTGGGGGCGCATGCCGGGATGGCGGGCTCGTTCGTGATACTCGAATTCGAGACCCACCAGGACCTGGTGTACTTCGAAAATCGGGGTGCGAGCGCATACCTCGAAGAGTCGCGTTACATCACAGATGCCAAGGAAGTCCTTGTCAACCTGCGTAACCTTGCTTTGTCACCACGTGAATCGGCGGCGCTCATCACCGAGTTCGCCGACAGGATGGCGTGAAGGGAGACAGCGCGTGTCCGCAGACGATCTCCGGTGGAAGAAGAGCAGCAAGAGCGAGCCCGAGCGCAACTGCGTTGAGGTCGCGTTCGCGGGGGAGTCCGTATGTGCTCGGGACTCGAAGACTCCAGAAACGGGACACCTCTCCTTCGGCGCATCCAACTGGAGGACCTTCCTGCACGGGATCCGGCAGGGTCGTTTCGACCGGGGCGAACGCTACCGGGCCTACCTGCGGGCATAGAAACGCGAACAGAACTTCCTTCTTCTCGATGAAACGCCAGGTCGGTAACCGGGCAGACGCGGGGTGGTGGGGAAGTTCGCATGAGAACTTTCCCACTCCCAGCGCCCGTCAGTCGTCCAGCTTGGTCGTGTCGATCTTGAGGAATTCGCCGTCGTCCTGGGTGCCGTCGGGGAGGGTTTTGGGCTTGAGCTGGTAGGGCGGGGTGTCGTTGCTGACGCCGTCGATACCGAAATCGCTGTCGTTGCTGATGACGACCGTGCGGCCGCCGTCGCGGACCGCTACGCCCTCGATCTTGTCGTGGTTGAAGACGCCGGTTTCGGTGATGAGGGCGTCGAGGTCGAGGAACAGGTCTTTCGCCACCGGTTTGATCCCGGCTTCGTCGAGGGCCTTCTCGGCGTCGGCGGTGTTCTTCGCGCCGACGTGGGATTCGATGCTCTTGCCGTCGACGTCGCGTCCCTGGACGTCCGTGGCGTCGGAGAGGTCGATCTTGAACAGCTTCTTGTGCGCGCCGGGACCGAGGTCGCCGTCCCGCTCGTCGACGATGAACTCCGTGTTGCTCAGGGCGGTGATCTCGCTGACCGCGCCCTTCGTGTCCTTCGGGTCATCGAGCAGGTAGGCGTACTCGTGGGTGGCCTTGGTCGCGAGGTCGTAGGTGACGATGCGGGTGACGGTCACCTCGTCCTGCTCGTCGGTGAGGTCGGGCTGCTGGAGCGCCGACTGCATCATCCCGACCAGTGTGCGGCCGTCCGGCGTGACGGTCAGGCCTTCCATTCCCTGGTTGGGCGCGCGGTTGGCCAGCTCGGCGGGCAGGCCGCCGTTGAACGGCGAGACGCGCTCGATGGCGCGCCCGTCGGGGCCGAAGTGGGTGATGAACGGGCCGTACTCGTCGGAGATCCAGAACGTCTCGTCCGGCAGCGCGACCAGCCCCTCCGGGTCGTAACCGTTCGGGTCCGGTGCGAGGGTCTTGCCGTCGCGGTCGACGATCGTTTCGCCGGTGTTCGCCTCGCTGTTGAGACGTCCCGAGTAGGGCGTGCCGTCGGCGGCCCGCAGCGGGATCGTGCCCTGGAGCTCGGCCTTGCCGTCGGTGAGCTTGAAACGCCCGATCGCGGGTGTGAATTCGGGGATCGGCTCGACCTTCACGTCGTTCGGTCCGTCCACGTTCGGGCCGCGATCGGTGATGCCGTAGTACTCGTCCGGCGTGCCCGGGACCGGGAACAGCGACGACCCGTACGCCCCACCGGAGATCTTCACCCCGTCGATCGTCGCCAGCGGCGGCAGGTCGCTCCGGAACAGCTCGACGGCATCGCGGTCGTCACGAGCGAGGGCGACTCCGGTCGTCACCAGCGCCGCGACCAGCGCGGCCGACACCGAAGCGACAGCAAGACGATTCATGCCGGGGAGTCTTTCCCCAGAAAATGAACGGAACCGTGAACGTCCGGACAATCATCGGCGACGAGTGGGGTGGAGCTGGAGAGCCGTGACGAAGGGCGTGTCGTTCCCGGCCCTCAGACCGTTGTGGTCGCTTCGTCCGAGTGCTCGGTCTTCGCGGATTGCTTGCGGGGGTGGTCCGCCGGCATGAGGTAGGCCAGGACCGCCAGAGCTGCTGCGGTGAGCAGGAGGAGGGCGAAGACGGTGTGCACTGCGGACATCAGGCCTGGGCCCGCTGGGGTTCCGTCGGGGCCGACCGTGGTGAGGGCGTTGACGACGGCGCCGCAGACCGCTACGCCGATGGCCGAGCCCAGCGAGCGGGCGAACATGTTGACGCCGGTGACCGCGCCGCGCTCGGTGAACTCGGCGGCGGACTGGGAGGCGATGAGGGTCGGCACCGCCGTCAAACCCATCCCCACGCCGACGACGAACGTGAACATCCCGATCATGATCACCGTCGACTGCTCGCCCAGCAGCAGCGTCAGGGCGGTGCCCACGACCACGAAGGCCGAACCGATCATCGACGTGTGCCGGAACCCGAGCGCGAGGTACACCCGGCCGGCGTTCGTCGCGGCCAGCGGCCAGCCGACGGTCATCGCGGCCAGGGCGAAACCGGCGATCAGCGGGCCGACTCCGAGGACCCCTTGCGCGTAGATCGGCACGTAGGTGGACAGGCCGAGCACGATGACCCCCACCAGCAGCGCCACGGCCGTGGGCACGCCCACGACGCGGCGTCGCAGCAGGCGCAGGTTGAGGATCGGGTGCGTCGAGCGCAGGGCGTGCGCGGCGAAGGCCGCCAGCATCAGCGCGGAGGCGATGAAGATCAGCACCGACGGCACCGAGACCCACGCCCAGCTGGTCCCGCCTTCGAGCAGGCCCAGCAGGACGAGCGTGCTGCCCCCGGCCAGCAGCGCCGCACCGAGGTAGTCGATCGGCTCGCGGTCGCCTTCGCGCGCGGACTCGTGGTACTTCAGGACCAGCATCGCCGCCGCCGCGAAGCACAGCGGCAGGTTGATCCAGAAGATCCAGCGCCAGCTGACGAACTCGCTGAACACCCCGCCCAGCGTGGGGCCCACGACCGACGAGATCGCCCACACCGACGCCAGGTAGCCCTGCGTCTTCGCCCGCTCCTGGAGCGTGTAGATGTCCGCGGCGATGGTCAGCGACACGGGCATGACCGCGCCCGCGCCGAGGCCCTGCAGCACCCGGCCGCCGATCAGCGCGGGCATCGACCACGCCGCGCCGCACAGCACCGAACCGGCCAGGAAGAAGCCCACGCCCGCGAGCATCAGCCGCTTGCGGCCGAGCACGTCGGCGAGCCTGCCGAACAGCGGAGTGCTCACCGCCTGGGCGAGCAGGTAGGCCGAGAACAACCACGGCACCTGGGAGAAGCTGCCGAGGTCCCGGGCGATCGTGGCCGAGGCGGTGGCGATGATCGTCGCGTCCAGCGCCACCAGCGCTGTCGAGAGCATCAGGGCGAGCAGGATGGGGCCGCGCGCGGAGCGCAACCCCACGCCGGAAGTGGAAGCGGGCACGACTACATAAGACACCGGGGCGCGACAATATTCCAGGACGAGGCGACATTCGCCACGTTCACCGAGATGCGTTGCCGCGATTGGGAAAATCGTGATCAACCGGCCCTCGCCCGACCACTGCGGGGGCGAGCCATTCGAGCTCGTCGGTCCCGTCCGCCAGCCCGCTGCCGGTGGGCATCAGGATGACGTGGTCGGCCCCTGCCTCCCGGTGCGCGCGGACCCCGTCGGCGACCTCCTGCGGGTCGTCGCCGACGGCCATGCCGACGACCAGGAGCTTCTCGGGCCCGAGGGCCTGCCGGGTTCGGGTGGTGAACTCCGGTGACTGCATGACGGGCAGGGTGCCGTCGGCCAGTTCCGCTCCCAGCGCCGTCATCCTCGGCCCCATCGCTCCCACGATGCGCGGGTACTCGGCCTCGGGCGCAGGCAGGTCGGCGGGCGCGGACATCCGGCTCAGGTAGTCGCGCAACGTCGTGACGGGGGAACCGAAATCGCGGCCCACCGCAGCGGCCTGCTGCGGGTACCCCACGCCCAGTCCGAGGACGAAGCGTCCGGGATGCGCCTGGGCGAGGGTGGCGGCAGCGGCGTGGGCGGTCTGCGGTTCGCGCACCCAGATGTTGGCGATCCCGGTGCCGAACACGACCTCGTCCGTCCCCGCGAGCAGGGCCCCGACCTGCGCGAACGCGTCCTTGCCGAGCGCCTCGTTGACCCAGATCGCCGAGTACCCGGCCTTCTCCAGCCGTCGTGCGGATGCGCGCTGCGCGGGGATCGGTGGCATCTCGGTGAACGGGACCGGCAGGTACGTTCCGACCGGTCCCAGCGCGCGGCGGGCGGTGTCCACGGAATTCATGAGAAGTAGTGCTCCTGTTCGAGGTCTTCCAGCAGGCCCGGTTCCTCCGGCTTCCAGCCGAACCGCTCGATGGTCGCCTCGGCGGAGGCGCTGTGGTCGCCGGCGAGGATCATGCCCAGGAATCCGAAGTGCTCGGCGGCTTCCTCGGCGGGAACGGAGGCCACCGGCAGCCCGAGTCGTCGTCCGATGGCGGCGGCGATCTCGCGGTGGGGGAGGGCTCCGTCGCCGAGCGCGTGCAGCCTCGCTCCGGCCGGTGCCGCGTCGAGGGCTCGCAGGTACAGGCGCGCGGCGTCGTGCAGGTGGACCGCGGAGAAGCGGGTCGCTCCGTCGCCCACGTATCCCGAGAACCCCGACCTGCGGGCGGTGCGGATCATCACCGGGACGAAACCGCTCTCGTCCTCCGGGCCGTGCACCGAGCGCGGTAGCCGGAGGATCGAGACGCGAACGCCGTGATCGACGTAGGACAGCGCGAGCTCCTCGGTCGCGAACCTGCCCGCCGCGATCGAGTCCAGCGGGGGCACGGTCTCCTCGGTCGCTCCGTCGCCAGGAGTGCCCGAGGTGACCAGCAGCGGCTTGTCCGAGCCGGTGAGGGCTTCGCACAGCGCTTCGACGGCGCGCCGGTCGGTGGCCACGGCGCCCTCGAAGTCGGTGAAGTCGTGGATGAAGGCGGTGTGGATCACCGCGTCCGCCCAGGTGGCACCCTCGCGCAGGCTGTCGAGGTCGGTGAGCGAACCGCGCTGCACGGCCACGCCGGCCTCGGTCAGCTTCGCCGCCGCCGAGTCCGAGCGCGCCAGCCCCAGCACCTCGTGCCCGGCGCGGTGCAGTTCGCGGACGACAGCGGTGCCGACCATCCCGGTCGCACCTGTCACGAATACCCGCATGGTCCGCTCCTCTCCGATGGGTTCCCTCTACCGCTCCAGGCTGCGCCGGGGCATCGGCGCGGGTCCAAGTCCCGTTCCGAAATCCGTCATGCTGTTCAGGCATCACCCCTGGTCGGTGAGATGAACGCGCCCCACTGGCGAGATGCCGGGGATACCCTGGCTGCATGACCGAAGCCGACCTCGACCTGCGCCTGGTGCGGTACTTCGCCGTGGTGGCCGAGCACCGGCACTTCGGCCGGGCAGCCGAACAGCTCCGCATCGCCCAGCCCTCGCTGTCTCGGCAGGTCCGCAGGCTGGAGCAGCAGCTCGGAGCGCGCCTGCTCGACCGGACGCCTCGCGGGACCGCGCTGACCGAGGCCGGGGAGGTCTTCCTGCCGCGCGCCAAGTCGCTGCTGCGCTCGGCGTCCCGAGCCGCGGCGGAGGCCCGCGCGGTCGCCCGCCCGAACCGGATCGTCATCGGCTACGGCAACGGTCTCATCGTCACCCAGGCCGCGCAGGCGATGCGCCGGTCGCACCCGGACGCCGAGGTGCACACCAGGCACATCGATTTCAGCCAGCCGCACGCGGCTCTGCTGGACCGCGAGGTGGACGCCGTCGTCGCCCGGTTGCCCTTCCCCACAAGCGGTTTGCGGGTGACGCTCCTCTACCAGGAGCCGAGAGCGCTGGTGGTCTCCCGCGAGCACCGGTTGGCGGGCGAGGACTCCGTCACCCTCGACGACATCGCGGACGAGCCGATGCCGCGATTCCCCGGGACCGACCCGGCGTGGACGGCGTACTGGCGCCTGGAGCCCCGCCCCGACGGCAGCAAGGCACCCGAAGGTCCGGCCATCAACGCGCTGGAGGAGAAGTTCGAGGTCGTCGCCGCGGGCCAGGCGGTCGTGGTGACGGTTCGCGCGGCCGCTCGGATGCGTCCCGACCTCGTGGCGATCCCGATCGAGGGCGTCGAGCCGAGCCACGTCGTTTTGGCTACCAGAGCGGGCGAGCGCAGCCGCCTGGTGGCCGACTTCGCGCGCCTGGCCGAGCAGCACATCACCGAAGCACCGGACGTCTGAACGCGCGGTCAGGTGGAGGGGAGGTCCCTTGGTGGTACCGGGATCTCGAAGTGGATGGTGGGGCTGAAGTCGCCGGCACCGCGAGCGTCGCAGACCTCCTTGGCCACGCTGCGCCAGAACGGTTCCGCGCCTGCGATCGCCGGGTTGGTGTGCAGGTAGATCGTGTCGTAGCGGCCGGTTTCGGCGACGAACTCGCAGGACTTCTCGACCAGAGCCCGGGCGATCCCGCGGCGCTGGTGCTCCTCGCGGACGTAGGTGCGGAAGATCTGCGCCGTGGTGGGAGTTCCGTACCGCTCGGCGATCCACTGTGGATGCGGCGGGCTCTGGGGTCCGCTCGCCCGCACCGAGGCGGTGCCGACCACCTCGGTGCCGAGAACAGCGACGAACAGCGCGTGGCCCGGGGTTTCGAAGTACGCGCGGTGCATGTCGATGACGTCGGCGTGCCACTCGGGAACGTAGCCGTGACCCATGACGCGGTAGAAGGTGTCGAACATCAACGTTCGCGCGCTCTCGACGTCCTCGTGGCGCGCACGCCTGATCACGTACTCCCCGCCCGCGAGAGCCTCGTGCGGTGACATGCTCCACCTCCGACGTCTGGACCAGCGATTTCAATCCTTGATGCTAGCAATGTGCAACAGCCATCACATGGCGGTCCCTTGACTCCGCGCGGGCAGGCTGAAAGGTTGAAAAGAATTCATGCGACGGTGCGCAGGAAGCCGGTGAGAATCCGGCACGGTCCCGCCACTGTGAATGGGGAGTCGACTCCGCGAGCGCCACTGCCGGAAACCCGGTGGGAAGGCCTGGAGGAGATGCCGATCCATGAGTCAGGAGACTCGTTCCGTCGTGCCGAGTCAACGGGGTCGCGGAGCCCCGGAGGAGGTACCCGGTGCACCCGGATCAGTGTGTCGTCCACTCGCAGATAGGCCCGTTGAGGCGAACGCCCGCCGCGCTCCGAATCGCGTAGGCCATGCGGAGAAGTGGTCAGTTCCCTCGTGAGCACGGGACTCCCACGTCGTTGGAACGCGTGATCGCCGAGCTGCGCGGGTCCGCCGAGCCGGGCGCGACGGTCTCGGTCGCGTTCCTGACGGTGCAGGCGGCGCAGCACTCCGGCAGGCGCAACGGTTACGTGAACACGGTGCTGAGCGTGCGGGTGGGCTCCGCGGTGGGCTCCTGCGCGGCCGAGCCGGGCGCGCTCGACGACGAGGTGGTCCGCGAGATCGTCGGTGGTGACGTCGCCGAACTGCTGGAGCACCCGTCCAGGGAGGTGCGCGTGGCGGTGCTCGACGCCTGCCTGGCCGACGCCGTCCCGCACGCGCAGCACCCGCGTTCGCGCGCGGTGCGGATCCCGGCGGGCACGTCGCTGGAGAAGTCGATGGCGCGCGCCCGCGCCGTCGCGGAACTCGTGCCGGTGCCCGCGGGCTCCCGCGTCGCCGTGATCGGCGTGGTCAACTCGCTGCTCGCGGCCCTGCGGGAACGCGGGATCGACTGCGTTCCCTGCGATCTCAAGGGCGGCCGCACCGAGCTCGGCGACGAGATCCTCGCCGACCACCAGGTGGCGATCGACGGTGCCGACGCGGTTCTGGCCTCGGGCATGGTGCTGGGCAACGGCACGCTCGACGACGTCGTCGGACGCTGCCACCTGCGGCAGCTCCCGCTGGTGGTGTTCGCGCAGACCGGAAGCGCGGTCTTCCGCGAGATGCTGGGACGCGAGATCACCGCGCTGTCGGCGGAGCCCTACCCGTTCTTCTGGCTCAGCGGGGACGACACCGGCATCCACCTCTACGAGGGAGGGCACCGGTGATCCCCGTGCAGGAGGTGGCCGACGACGTCGAGCCCGCCGGAGACGGTGCGGGTGGCCGCAGGTGCGAGTCGCTGCTCGACCTCGTCGGCAACACCCCGGTGCTGCGCGTGTCCACGCCGCTTCCCCAGCAGCACCCCGGTTTCTGGGCCAAGTTGGAATCCGTCGGCCCGGCGACGATGAAGGCGCGCGCAGCGCTGTCGATGCTGCGCGGCGCACGAGCTCGCGGCGAGCTCCGGCCGGGCGAGGCGGTGGTCGAGTCCAGCAGCGGCACCCTCGCGGTCGGGCTGGCCTACGTGGGAGCCGCGCTGGGGCACCCGGTGGTCATCGTCGCCGACAGCGAGCTCGACGCGATGACCCGAACCCTGTTGCGCGCCCACGGTGCTCGCGTGGAGATCGTGTCCCGGCCGCACCCGGTCGGCGGGTGGCAACGGGCGCGGTTGGAGCGGGTGCGCGAGCTGCTCGACGAGCTGCCCGGCGCGTACTGGCCCGACCAGTACAACAACCCGGACAACCCGGCCGGGTACCGGGCGCTGGGCCGGGAGCTCACCGAGCAGTTCGAGCGGCTGGACGCCGTGGTCTGCAGCGTCGGAACCGGCGGTCACAGCGCGGGAATCGCCGCCGCGCTGCGGGAGCGGTGGCCCGAGGTGCGCATCGTGGGCGTCGACTCGCCCGGATCCAGCGTGTTCGGGCAGCCCTCCGGGCGTCGCCTGATGCGCGGTCTCGGCAGCAGCATCCACCCGGACAACGTCGCCTACGGGCAGTTCGACGAGGTGCACTGGGTCGGACCCGCCGAAGCGGCCGACGCGTGCAGGCGGCTGGCCGCGGGGTGCTTCGTCACCGGTGGCTGGAGCACCGGCGCCGCAGCGATGGTCGCGGCGTGGTGCGCGAACGACCTCGGAACCGACCGCGTAGCAGCGGTTTTCCCGGACGGTCCGAACCGGTACTGGGAATCGGTCTACGACGACGACTTCTGCAGGCAGCACGGTCTGGTACCGGTCGCCACCCATCCGTCCGAAGTGGAGACCGTGGCCGAATCGGCGGGACTGCCGTGGGCTCGATGTCGCGCGGTCGCCGACCCGTGCGGCCGACGGGACGCGGACCGAGCGCCGTGCCCGGTGTGTGAGGAGGAGACGACCCCGTGACGAGCAGGACCGCTTTCCGGCAGCTTTCCGTGCCGGCGAGGCTCTTGGTGGTCAACCAGTTCGGCATCAACGTGGGCTTCTACATGCTGCTGCCGTTCCTCGCCTCGTACATGAGCCACGACCTCGGCTACAGCGCCGCCGTCGTCGGTCTCGTGCTGGGCGTGCGCAATCTCAGCCAGCAGGGCATGTTCCTGCTCGGGGGCACCGCCGCCGACCGGCTCGGCTGCCGCCCGATGATCATCCTCGGGTGCGCCTTGCGGGTCGTGGCGTTCGGACTCTTCGCGTTCCTGACCTCGTTGCCCGGACTGGTCGTGGCCGTGGTGCTGACCGGACTCGCCGGCGCGTTCTTCAACCCGGCCGTGCGGACCTACCTGATGCACGAGGCGGGGGAGCGCCGGGCCGAGGCGTTCTCGGTGTTCAACGTGTTCGCTCACGCGGGCACGCTGGTCGGGCCGCTGCTCGGCGCGGCGCTGCTGGCGGTCGACTTCCGCCTGGTCGCGCTGGTGGCGTGCCTGGCGTTCGCGCTGCTCACGGTCGCGCAGGTTCTCGTGCTGCCGCGCAAGGAGGTCGAGCCGCAGAGCAGCGGCGTGCTCGACAGCTGGCGCGAGGTGGTCACCAACCGGCGCTTCCTGGCCTTCACGCTGGCGCTCTCGGCGTACTTCGGCCTCTACAACCAGCTCTACCTGACGCTCCCGCTGGAAGCGCAGCGCGTGTCCGGCCTGTCCTGGGCGATCACCGCGGTGTTCGTGGTCTCCACGGTCATCGGCGTCTTCGGGCAGGTCCGGATCACCGACTGGTGCCGCGCCCGCTGGTCGGCGGGCCGTTCCGCGGCGATCGGGCTGGCGTGCATGGGCCTGTCGTTCGTCCCGCTGCTGGCCGCGGCGCCGCTGCTGCCGACGCGAGACGTGGGTGACACCGGTGGCGCGGTGCTGCCGGCCGTCGTGCCGGTCCTGGTGACGACCGTGCTGTTCACCGTCGGCCAGGCGATCACGAACCCGTTCGCCATGGAACTGCTGCCGATCGTGGGCAGCGAGCGCCTGGCCGGGACCTACTACGGCTTCTACTACCTGGTGTCCAGCCTGGTGGCCGCCGGTGTCAGCTGGCTCGTCGGTGCGCTGCTCGACGGCTTCACCAGCCCCGAGCTGCGCTGGGCTCCCTGGCTCGTGCTGTGCGCGGTGGGTGTGGCCGGGGCGCTGGGCACCGGGCTGATGGAACGCCGCGGTCTGCTCGCCCGAGCCGATCGTGACCGGAGCGACCAGGAAGAAGCGGAAGGAACGAGAGCATGAGCGAACCGGGTGACCGCGCGCGGTGGAGCCGCAGGCGGCTGCTGACCACCGCGATCGGCGCGGCGGCGGCCCTGCCGCTCGCCGGGTGCGCGGGCGGTGCCGCCAGAGGTGACCGGCTCCGGGCCGCGTTCCCGACGTCGGGCGCCAAGGAGTCGCTGGACCCGCACACCAGCTCGCTGTTCGTCGACCAGGCCCGCGCGAAGGCGCTGTTCGACACGCTGGTGACCTACGGCGACGACATGAGCGTCCTCCCGCACCTCGCGGAGTCCTGGGAACCCGACGGCACCGGCACCCGGTGGCTGATCCGGCTGCGCGGAGCGCGGTTCCACGACGGCCGCCCGGTCACCGCCGAGGACGTGCTCTACAGCTACCGACGCATCGCCGACCCGGCGACGTCCGCGACCGCCGCCAAGCAGTTCGCCACCGTGGACTTCGCTGCGAGCCGCGCGCGTTCGGCCACCGAGCTCGAAATCGTGCTGAGCGCACCGAACTTCGAGTTCCCGTCCGCGTGGGGAGCCCCGGGTGCGGAGATCGTCCCAGCGGGATCGACGGACTTCCGCGCCCCCGTCGGATCGGGGCCGTTCCGCTTCCACGACTTCCATCCCGGATCGAGCGCGGTGTTCACGCGGTTCGACGGTCACTGGGCCGGTGCGCCGGAGCTCGCCGGGCTGGAGTTCGTCCCCGTCAACGAGGAATCGGCCCGGGTCTCGGCGCTGCTGTCCGGCCAGGTGCACTACGCCCACGACATCGGGGCGAACGCGGCCCGCAGGCTCGAAGGCGACCAGCGGGCGCAGCTGCTGTCCGCGGCGCGCAGCACCATGCAAGCCGTGGCGTTCAAGGTCGACCGCCCGCCGTTCCACGATCCTCGCGTGCTCCAGGCGGCGCTGCTCGGAGTGGATCGCCGGGCCCTCGTTGACGTCGCGCTCAGCGGCAAGGGCGAGGTGGGCAACGACCTGTTCGGCAAGGGGCTCCGCCACTACGCGACGGAGGTCGGGCAGCGCACGCGCGACGTGGGCCGGGCCGCCGCGCTGCTGCGCGAGGCGGGAGCCGACGGGCTCCAGTTCGAGCTGCTGACCAGTGGCGCGGACCCGTACTTCGAGCCGGCGGCGACCCTGATCGCTCAGCAGCTCGGCGATGTCGGCCTCCGCGCCACGCCGCGGGTGCGCCCGTCGGAGACCTACTTCTCCGACATCAAGGACCAGGGCGTCGCCGCGCTCACCAGGACAGCGGCCCTGCCGGTGGCGACCTTCCTGGAGCAGCGGATGATCCGGGGCAGCGGGAACAACAACTACACGCGGTTCCAGTCGCCCGAGTTCGACGCGCTGTTCAGCGCGGCTCTCGCGACCGCCGACGAAGCCCAGCGGAGCCGGCTGCTCGCCGAGGCGCAGCAGATGGCCCACGAGCGCAGCGGACTGATGGTGTGGGGCTTCAGCAACTGGAACGTGGCCGTCGCTCCGGGCGTCCGGGGCCTGCGGGCCGCTCCGCCGAATTCGCTGGACTGGGCGCGGTTCGACCACGCCGTCCTGGGCTGATGCTCAAGTTCGCCCTGCTGCGCCTGTCCACCGGGGTCCTGCAGATCGCCGCGGTGGCCGTGGCGGTCCACGTGCTGACCTCGTGGCTCCCGGGCGACACCGCCGTGGTCGTGCTGGGCGAGAACGCCACCGAGCAGCAGGTGGCGGCGCTGCGGCACCAGCTCGGTCTCGACGAGCCGCCCGCGCAGCGGTTCCTCGACTGGATCGGCGGGCTGCTGAGCGGCGACCTAGGGACGTCGCTGCTGACCGGGCGAGCGGTGTCCGACGAGATCGGCCGCGGCCTGGCCAGCACGGCGGTGCTCGCGGCGCTCGCGCTGGCCGTGGTGCTGCCGCTGGCGGCGCTGATCGGGGTGTCCAGCGGTGTCCGGCCGGGTTCGCGCACCGACCGCGCGCTGAACGCGGTGATCGTCGCGCTCAACGCGGTCCCGGAATTCGCGCTGGGGATGGTGCTGGTGGCGCTGTTCGCGCTGCAGCTCGGCTGGTTGCCCGCGACGGGCGCAGGGCTCTCCGGGCTCTCGCTGGCCGATCAACCCGCGGTGCTGGTGCTGCCGGTGACCGTGCTCGTGTGCAAGCAGCTGTGCGCGCTGACCCGGCAGGTCCGGGTCGGCGTGGCGGAGGCGACGCACGCCGGATATGCCACCCACCTGCGGATGCTCGGGCTTCCGGAGCGGAACGTGCTGCTGCGGCACGTGCTGCCGAACGGGTGCGCTCCTGCCGTGCAGCAGCTGGCCCGCACCGTCGACGGGCTGCTCGGCGGGGTCGTCGTGGTGGAGGCGCTGTTCGGGCTCGACGGCGTGGGGTCGGGGTTCGTCGACGCCGTCAAAGCCCGCGACTTGCCGGTCGTTCAGGGCTACGCCCTGGTGTTCGTGCTGACGACCGTGCTGGTGAACATCGCCGCCGACGTCGCCGCGCGCCGGTTGGTGCCGCAGCGGGAGGTGAGGGCGTGAAGCGCGTGCGAGCCGTGATCGCGTGGCTGCTCGTCGGGATCCCGCTCGGCGTGGCGGTGCTGGGACCGGTGCTGGCCGGTTCGACGCGTTCGGAGGCCGGTCCGCTGATGCCGCCGGACGGAGCGCACCCGCTGGGCACCGACGTGCTCGGCCGGGACGTGCTTGCGCTCGTGCTCACCGGCGGCCGAACGGTCGTGCTGCTGACGGGTGTGGCGCTCCTGCTGGCCTACCTGGTGAGCGTGCCGATCGGACTGGTGTTGGCGGGGCAGTCGCGGCGGTGGGTCGAGGAAACCGCGTTGCACGGGCTGGACGTGCTGCTCGCGCTGCCCGGACTGCTGGTGCTGCTGGTGCTGGCCGCGACGGGCAGGCAGGGTGCGGTCGGACTCGTGGCGGCGGTCGTCGTGCTGCAGCTGCCCGCGATCGTGCGCCTGACCCGCAGCGCGGCGATCGCGCCGGGCTGCCGGACGGTGGTGGAGAGCATGGTCCTGCAAGGCGAACCGTGGTGGCGGATCCACCTGCTGCACACCGGTCGAGCGGTGCTCGGGCCGGTCGCGGTGGACGCCGGGAGCCGGTTGATCCTGGTGCTGCAGCTGATGGCGTCGGCGAACTTCCTCGGTCTGGGGCTGGCCTCGTCGGCCAGCGACTGGGCCGTGCTGGTGGAGCGCAACCGGGAGGCCCTGTTCCTGCAACCCCTCGCCGTCCTGGTGCCCGCGTTCCTGCTGGTGGCCCTGTGCATCGGCATCAACGTGGCGATCGACCGGACAGTGGCGCGACGTGAGGTGGTGTCGACGTGACCGAGCCGATCCTCTCCGCGCGCGGACTCCGCGCCACCGCCGGTGAGCACGTGCTGCTCGACGGGATCGACCTGGATCTCCGGCCCGGGACCGCGCTCGCCGTCATCGGTCGGTCGGGCGCGGGCAAGACGACGCTCGGGTGGGCGCTGCAGGGCGAATCCCCGCCCGGCATCGCGCTTTCCGGCGAGGTCCGGCTGCATGGCACCGAGCTGCTGGAGCTCACCGACGGGCAGCGGCGCGGCGCTCGCGCCGGCACGACCTCGGTGCTGCCGCAGCACCCGGCCGCGGTGCTCAACCCGATGCGGCGCATCGGCAAGGTGCTGCGCGAGCTGGCGACCCTGCGCCACCCGCGCCGCGCCGAGCAGGACGAGGCCGTTCGGGGCGCACTGGCCACCGCACGGCTGGACCCGGAACCGGCTCTGCTGCGCCGCTTTCCGCACCAGCTCTCCGGCGGTCAGCAGCAGCGCGTCGCGCTCGCCCAGGCGTTGATCACCGAACCGGGCATCGTCATCCTCGACGAACCCACCACCGGGGCCGACACCCTCACCAAGTCCGAGACCGCCGACATGCTGGAGGACTTGGCCGCCAGGGGAACGGCCCTGGTCCTGCTGACCCACGACCTGCCGCTCGCGCGGCGCCTGGCGCACGACACCCTCGTGCTGCACGAGGGCCGGATCGTCGAGAGCGGGCCCGGAACTCGCCCGCTGCACGCGCCCGCGCACGCGCGCTCCAGGGAAATCCTCGCGGCGGAACCGGTCCTGACCGCTGACTCCGGGCAGGCGCGTCACCGGCCGGACCCGGTGTTGCGCGCGGAAGGGCTGGGGCACCGCGCGAAGGACGGCGCGCCTCTGCTCACCGGCGTGGAGCTGGCGGTCCGGCCGGGCTGGTGCGCGGCGATCGTGGGCCCCTCCGGTGCGGGCAAGACCACCCTCGCCCGCTGCCTCGCCGGACTGACCCGCCCGGACGCCGGTCGGGTTCTGCTCGGTGAGGCCGAACTGGCGCCGACCGCGCGCCAACGGCCGCGCGAGCACCGCCGCCAGGTGCAGCACGTCCACCAGGACGCCCGCGCCGCCTTCGACCCGCACCGCCCGGTGATCCAGCAGGTCGCCAGGACCGCGGAGCTGCTGAGGAACGTCCCCCGCGGCGAGGCGCTGGCGGAGGCGGAGGAAGCGCTGGCCGACCTCGGCATGGATCCGGTGCAAGCCCGGCGGGGACCTGCGGGACTCTCCGGCGGTCAGCTCCAGCGCGCGGCGGTCGCGCGCGGTCTGCTGGCCCACCCGTCGGTGCTGATCTGCGACGAGATCACCTCGGCGCTGGACGTGATCAACCAGTCCGAGCTGTTCCGCGCGCTGGAGGCAGCGAAGTCCACGCTGGACGTGGGAATCCTGTTGATCAGCCACGACTTCGCGGCGGTCTCGGAGCTGGCCGACGAGGTTCACCTGATGCAGGACGGATGCCTCGTCGAGTCGGCCACCCCGCACGAGCTGCTCACCACTCCGCGCTCGCGCACCGCACGAGCACTGGTTGCCGCCGCGCGCGAGCACCATCAACCGCCCGCTGAACGAGGCGATCCGCAGCCGCGCTGAACCGGTTCGCCGAGCCTCAAGGCCGTTCGGGTTCCAGGGGTACGACGAGGACATCGCACGGGGCCTTCTGCATCGCCTGCTCGCTGACGCTGCCCATGAACGCGTGTCTCAGGTTCGATCGGCGTTCCGCGCCGACCACGAGCAGATCGGCGTCCTGGAGGGCGGACAGCGTCGAGATCAGCGCCTGCGCCTGCGTCGCTTCGACGACGACCTCGTCCGGCGGGGGGAGCAGTTCGCCGGCGAGTCGCTCGATCTCCGGGCGTGCCGTCGCGAGCTGACCGTCGCGCAGCTCACCGACGGCCTCGTCGTCGGCTCCGCCCAGCCGGAGCATGTTCTCGCCGAGCACCGTCACGCCGTGCACCAGCACGCGCCTCGCGTCGGGGACCAGGGCGATACCGCGCCCGACGGCTTGGAAGGAGCGTCGGGTGGCGTCCACGGCCAGGACCGCGGTCGAATACTCGGAGGTTTCTTCGCGTTTCGCCAGCAGCACGGGCACCGAGATCGCGGCGAGGAGCGCTTTCGCCGTGGAACCGAGGAAGAGCTTCCGCAGCCAGTGCGTTCCGCGCGCTCCGGTGACGACCAGGTCCGCGTCGAGCTCTTCGGCGGCCTGCGAGATCGCGGCGCTCGGCTCACCGGTGGCCAGGAGCGGAACGGCCGGCACCCGAGTGCCTCGGGTCATGTCCCGCAATCGGCGCTCGGCCTCGCTCAGGACGGCGTCGCTCGCGCCGAGCGGGGCCGCGTGGACGAGCGTGACCTGCGCGCCGTGGAACCGGGCGAGGTCGAACGCGCGCTGCACTGCCAGATCAGCGGCGCTGGAGAAGTCGGTCGCCACGAGGATCGAACGGACCGCGGCGGTCTCGGAACGCGCGAGATCACCACGCGAGTTTCCCGACATGCCACAAGGCTCCCACGACGATCGCGCAGCGGCATCCCGGATTTCGGGTGATCGTCGAAAAAAGCTGGACCGCAGCGGTTTCCGGCCGGATCAGGTCGGTGCGACCAGGTGCCGGTAGTCGTCGCGGTGCTCGGGCGCGAGCAGGGCGCCCAACATGAGCGCGGTCTGCTTCGCGACGTAGTCGTGGAACTGCAGGGTCCGCTCGAGGTGCCAGTGCTTGAGCGCCCACCCGTGGGCCATGAGCAGGAAGTCGTGGGTCACCAGCTCGACGTCGACGTCCACGAAACGACCGCCGGCGACCCCGTCCCGGATCGCCGATCGGAGCGGATCGCTGGTGGCGATCTCCATGTCCTTGATCTTGTTCCGGCCCTCGGTGCTCAGGCTCCCGCTCTCCCGGTAGGTCAGCACGGCGGCGTGCCGGTGCTCGTCGATCACCTCGCAGTGCGCCCGGAACGCCGCGGCCACCTGCTCCACCGGGTCGTCGCCCGCGGCCTCCACCGCGGCGGGCACCTGCCCGGCGAACGCTTCGAGGACGTTGACGATCACCGCCAGCAGCAGTTCGTCCTTGTTGCCGAAGTACCGGTAGATCAGGCCGACGCTGACCGCAGCCTCGTCGGCGAGCGCCTGCATCGAGACCCCGTGAAAACCGTTGCGCTCCATGAGTCGCGCTGCAGCCGTGAGCAACTGCCGGCTGCGCCACTCGGTGCGGACGGCGCGAGCGGCCTCGTTGGGATCTTGCGGCTCCGGACGGGCGGAGGTGGTCACATCGGTCTCCCTGGTCGCAGGTGAACGTCCGTTCATCCGTGATGACGCCATGTTCACAGAGGGGGCGGCGGCCGGTTCCCGGGGGCTTCCACTGCTCGTCGGACGAGGCGGGAGCCCCTCGGTTCCCGGACCGCTCCTTGACACCCTGCCACAGACTGAACCACTATTCACACGCAGTGAATGAACGTTCATTTCTACTGAACATCCGTTCGTCTATTCGTCGGCACGTGTTGCGCCGCAGGTCAGCGAGTTGCAGCGGTGAGGAGAACAGCCAGATGAGCAGCTACGAGGACATCCAGTACGCGGTGGAAGGCTCTGCCGCGGTGGTGACGATCAACCGGCCCGACCGCTACAACTCCTTCCGGGGGAAGACCGTCGAGGAGCTGATCGCCGCGTTCCGGTCCGCCTGGGCCGATTCCCGGGTCCGGGTCGTGATCCTCACCGGCACCGGCGAGAAGGCGTTCTGCACCGGCGGCGACGTCAAGCAGCGCGCCGAGACCGGTGACTACGGGCCCACCGAGAGCGGCATGTTCGAGATCGGCAACCTGCACAAGCTCATCCGCGACATCCCGAAGCCGGTCATCGCGGCCGTCAACGGTCTGGCCATCGGCGGCGGGCACGTGCTGCACGTGCTGTGCGACCTCACGATCGCCGCCGAGACCGCGAAGTTCGGTCAGGCGGGCCCGCGAGTGGGGTCGTTCGACGCGGGATTCGGCTCGGCATTCCTGGCGCGGATCGTGGGCGAGAAGCGGGCGCGGGAGATCTGGTTCCTGTGCCGCCAGTACGACGCCGCCACGGCCGAGCGGTGGGGCCTGGTCAACGCCGTCGTCCCGGGGGACCGGCTGGTGGACGAGGCGAAGCGGTGGGCGGAGGAGATCGCGGTGCTGAGCCCCACCGCCATCAAGTTCCTCAAGCAGTCCTTCAACGCCGACACCGAGCACCAGGCGGGGCTGAGCAACATGGCCATGTCCGCGCTCAGCGTCTTCGGCGAGACCGGCGAGGCGCAGGAGGGGGCCACGGCGTTCGCCGAGAAGCGCAAGCCCGACTTCAGCGAGTACGCGGCCCTCTGACCACAGCGACATCTCGACGGGGAGCGCGGCGATGGACTTCACGCTGTCTTCTGACCAGCAGCGGTACCGCGACGAAGCGCGCCGCTACGCGGAACAACGGCTCGCCCCGGCCTACGGGACGCGCGAGGAGAAGGGCCTGATCGAACCGGAGGTCCGGCGGGAGATGGGCGAGCGAGGCTTCATCGCTCCGGAACTCCCCGCCGAGCTCGGTGGCCGGGGGTGCGATCGGGTCACCACCGGGATCCTCGCCGAGGAGATCGCGCGCGGTGACTTCTCGGTGTCCTACCTGCAGGTCGTCGGATCCCTCGTGGGCCAGATCCTGGCGGGCAGCGCCGACCGGGACGTCGCGGCCGAGTGGGTGCCCAAGATCTGCGCGGGGGAGGAGATCGTCGGCATCGGCCTCACCGAACCGCACGCCGGCTCCGACGCGGGCATGCCTCGTCTGCAGGCGCGGCGCTCCGGCGGCGACTACGTCCTGAGCGGGGTGAAGTCGCTGTCGTTCTGCCACTCCGCCGCGGCGGCCGTGGTCTTCGCGCGCATCGGTGATCAGCAGGCGCGCGGCAAGGGGATCAGCGCCTTCCTCGTCCCGCTGGACCGGGAAGGCGTTGTCCGCGAGCCGTATCCGGACATGGGCACGAAGGCGGTCGGGCGCGGCGCCGTGCACCTCGACGAGGTGCGGATCCCCGCGAGCCACCTGCTCGGCGAGGAGGGCGAGGGCTTCACGCAGGTGATGCGGGGTTTCGACTTCAGCCGTGCGCTGATCGGCCTGCAGTGCGTGGGCGTCGCGCAGCTGACCGCGGACGAGACCTGGCGCTACGTGAGCGAGCGGGAGGCGTTCGACCAGCCCTTGAGCAAGTTCCAGGGCGTCTCGTTCCCGTTGGCGGAGGCCGAGACGATGCTCACGGCGGCCAGATTGCTGTGCTACCAGACACTTTCGCTGAAGGATCAGGGGTTGCCGCACACCGAGCAGGCCGCGATGTGCAAGTGGTGGGCGCCGAAGACCGCCTTCGACGTCGTGCAGAACTGCTTGCTGCTGCACGGCCAGTACGGCTACCGCACCGATCTGCCCGTCGAGCAGCGCCTCCGGGACGTGCTGGGACTGCAGATCGGCGACGGGACCGCGCAGATCATGAAGCTCATCATCGCCAGGCAGAAGCTCGGGCGCGCCAAGGCGCCGTGAGCCGATCCGGGCCATCAGATCGAGGACATCCGGCGAGTGCGGGAAGGGAAGAGCATGGGACGACTGGAGGAGAAGGTCGCGGTGGTGACCGGCGCAGGTCGCGGGATCGGCCGCGCGATCGCCGAGAAGCTCGCCGAGGAGGGGGCCGAGGTCGTCGTCTCCGACGTCGACGAGACCACGGCCGCGTCCACCGCCGAGGCGATCGGCGGAGGGGCGATCGGGCTCCACGCCGACGTGACGTCCAAGGAGTCCGTGGAGGCCATGATCGGCCGGACCCGCGACCGGTTCGGCCGGGTCGACGTCCTGGTCAACAACGCGGGCTGGGACAAGGCGGGCCCGTTCATCGACAGCGACGAGGCGGATTGGGACCGGGTCGTCGCGATCAACCTCTTCGGCATGCTGCACACGACCAAGGCGGTGCTGCCCACGATGGTCGAGCAGGGCGGCGGCGCGATCGTCAACCTCGGGTCCGACGCCGGGCGGGTGGGTTCGTCAGGGGAAGCCGTCTACTCGGCGGCCAAGGGCGGGGTGATCGCGTTCACCAAGACGCTCGCGCGTGAGGTCGCCAGGAACCAGATCAACGTGAACTGCGTGTGCCCCGGGCCCACCGACACCGAGCTGTTCGCCTCGATCGGTGGCGACAGCCCGAAGCTCCGCGAAGCGCTGACCAAGGCGATCCCGCTGCGCCGCCTCGGCGACCCGCAGGACCTCGCGAACGCGGTGGCGTTCCTCGCCTCCGGCGAGGCCGGCTACATCACCGGCCAGACCGTCAGCGTCAGCGGCGGCCTGACGATGAGCTGAAAGCGGTTCTGCTCGAAGGAGTCCCGTCGGCCGATCAGGCCGATGTGGACTTCGTCCGCTCGGCCTCAACGAGGAGGAACAAGCATGAGCACCTACGATCCCGCGGCGTACAAGAGGTTCTTCGAGAACGAGTTCACCTACTACGCCGGATTCCGCCGCAACACGCACCGGTTCGCCGATTCGGTGGCGATCCAGTGCCCGCTGACCGGAACGAGCTGGACCTACGCCGAGTTGGGGGACCGCGTGGATCGGCTGGCCGCCGGGCTCGCCCGCGCCGGCGTCCAGCCCGGCGACCTGGTGGTGTACCAGCTGTTCAACGGGCTGGAGTTCGCGCAGCTCTACCTCGCCACGCAGGCGTGTGGAGCCGTAGGTGCGCCGATCAACTTCCGCCTCTCGCCCGGCGAAACCGCGTACATCCTCGACGACAGCCGGCCGCGCGTCTACCTCTACGACACGATGCTCGCCGAGGTCGCTCGGGGAGCCGTGGAGCGCGCGACGCACCGGCCCGAGCTGGTGGTGGCGGTCGGCGACGGCGAACCTCTGCCCACCGACGGCGGATTCGCCTCGGTGCGGTTCGAGGACCTCCTGGCGCCGGCGGGGGAGAAGCCCCCGGCGGTGTCGCGCACGGTCTACGAGGAGAGCACCAGGCTCTACACCTCGGGCACCACCGGGATGCCCAAGGGCGTTCCGCTCAACAGCGTGGTCGAGGTCTTCAGCGCGCACGACGTGATCATGCACTTCCTGCTGACCCCGGAAGACCGCACGCTGAACATGACGCCCTGGTTCCACCGGGGTGGTCTGTACGCGGGCGGGCCGAACCCCGCGTTCTACCTGGGCGCCCAGGTGGTGCCGATGCGGACGTTCGACGCGGCCTCGTGCCTGGACCACGTGGAACGCTTCGGGCTGACCTTCCTCATCGGCGCGCCCACCAACCTGGCGATGCTGGCGCAGGTCCAGGCCGAGCAGCCGAGGGACCTCTCGACGCTGCGCGGGATCGTCACCATGGGTGCGCCGCTGGAGCGCGAGGCGGCGTTGCACTACCAGGACGTCCTCTGCCCCCGGATCTTCAACGGGTACGGCACCACCGAGGCGTTCTGGAACAGCTTCCTGCGCCCCTCGGACCTGCCCGAGCACGCCGGCAGCGCCGGTCGGGCGTGCACGGACGACGACATCGCGGTGGTGCAGGTGCTCGGCGACCGGCTGGCCGAACCGGACGAGACGGTCGCCAAGGACGGCTCCGAGGTCGGCGAGGTGATCGTCCGGTCCCCGAAGTGCGGTTACGCCTACTTCAACGCGCCGGAGCAGGACGCCGCGAAGTTCAAGGACGGCTGGCTCTACAACGGCGACCTGGCCACCTGGGACGCCCAGGAGTACGTGACGATCGTCGGCCGGAAGGACGACATGATCGTCTCCGGGGGCGAGAACGTGCATCCCGTGCAGGTCGAGGAAGTCCTCAACGAACACCCGGGCATCGCCGACTCGATGGTCGTGGGGATCCCCCACGAGCGCTGGGGCCGGCTCGTGGTCGCCTACGTGGTGCCCGCCCAGGACGACCTGTCCGCCGCCGAGTGCGAGCGGCACTGCCGCCGCCACCCGATGCTCGCCGCGTACAAGCGCCCGAGGGCGTACCGGCTGGTCGACGAGCTGCCGATGACGGCCACGGGCAAGAAGGTCCACTACAAGGCTCGGCAGCAGGCCGAGGAGGAGTACGCGCAGGGCTTGTTCGAGGCGCCCGGTGCGGTGCAGGCGGTCGAGTGAGCTCGCGGTTGCGCGAGATGCAACTACGTTGGGCTACTTCCTGATGACGGACTCCTCCGCGGCCGCGCGGTGAGCAGGAGTTCCTTCTCCGGATAAGGAGGTTTCGCGTTCGATCAGACCCGCTCGCCCCCTGGGTGGATGTTGACAGGGTCAACCCCGGTGCCTACGTTGCCTGAAATGCAACAGTGTTGCTCGTGACGAACCACGGTGGACGCGAGCGACCGCGCCGGTGCGCACCCGCATCGCCGACTCGACCGACGGGGGAGTGGGCACAGTGCCCGAGAACACGTCCGATCCAGGGAGCGTGACACCTGCGCCGTCGACGATGCGCCGAGTGGTCAGCGCGAGCTTCATCGGCAACCTCGTCGAGTGGTTCGACTACGCCGTGTACGGCTACCTCGCCACCACCATCGCGGGCGTCTTCTTCCTGGGCACCTCGCCCACCGCCGGGCTGCTGGCGACCTTCAGCGTCTTCGCGTCGTCGTTCATCATCCGGCCGATCGGCGGACTCTTCTGGGGCTACTTCGGCGACCGGGTCGGGCGGCGCAACGCGCTGTCGCTGTCGATCCTGATCATGTCCGCCGCCACCTTCGTGATCGCCCTGCTGCCCGGTCACGCGCAGGTCGGCATCGCCGCTCCGCTCCTGCTGCTGGCGACCCGGCTGGTGCAGGGGTTCTCGGCGGCCGGTGAGTACGCGGGAGCCTCGGCCTTCCTGTACGAGTACGCGCCCCGGAAGCGACGAGGCCTGTGCACCAGCGTCGTGCCCGCGAGCACCGCCTGCGGGCTCCTGCTCGGCTCGCTGGTGGTCACGGCGCTGACCTCGACGCTCTCCGACGAGGCCATGTCGTCCTGGGGATGGCGCGTTCCGTTCCTGCTCGCGGCACCGCTGGGGCTGATCGGCCGCTACATCCGGCTCAAGCTCGAAGACACCCCCGAGTACCGGGAGCTGGAAGGGCAGCAGTCGGCGGTGCAGGCCCCGCTGCGAGACGTCTTCGCGCGCAACAAGGCCCGCCTGCTGATCGCGTTCGGGGCCACCAGCCTCAACGCGGTCGGGTTCTACGTGCTCCTCAGCTACATGCCGACCTACCTGACGACCGAGCTCGGCCTCGACGAGGTGAGCTCCTCGGTCTCGACCGCCGTCACGCTCGTGATCTACATCGGCGCGGTGCTGCTCATGGGCCACGCGTCCGACCGGGTCGGCCGCCCGATGATGCTGACCACCGCGGGAGTGCTGTTCGCGGTGCTGTCGATCCCGGTCTTCCTGCTGCTGGGGACGAGCGGTGTCGTCGGCGTGGTGCTCATCCACGCGGCGCTGGGCATCATCCTGAGCACGAACGACGGGACGCTCCCGGCCTTCCTGGCCGAGCTGTTCCCGACGCACGTCCGCTACAGCGGTTTCGCGTTCAGCTTCAACACGGCCAACGCGCTGTTCGGGGGGACGGCGCCGTTCGTGGCCACCTCCCTGATCCACGTGAGCGGTGACCCGGTCGCTCCCGCGTGGTACCTCGCCGCAGCCGGGGTCGCCGCGGTGCTGGTCATGCGCGCCGCGCGTCACGTCCCACCCGGTGCGGACCCGCGAGGGCCGGACCGCGGACCCGCACAGCAGATCAGCACTGATCAGGAGAAAGGACCGGCTCGATGAGCATGGAACGCCTCAAGAACATCCACAACGGACAACGCGTCGCCCCGACGTTCTCCGCGGCGGAGATGCAGCGGCGGGTGGACGCGCTGCGCGAGCACATGGCCGGGAACGGCGTGGACGCGGTGGTGTTCACCAGCTACCACAACATCAACTACTACAGCGACTTCCTCTACACCGCTTTCGGGCGGAACTACGCGCTGGTGGTCACCGCCAACAGCCACGTCACCGTCTCGGCCAACATCGACGCGGGACAGCCGTGGCGACGCAGCTTCGGGGACAACATCGTCTACACCGACTGGCAGCGCGACAACTTCGAGCACGCCATCGCCTCGGTGCTCTCCGATGCCGGCGTCACCTCGGGCCGGCTCGGCGTCGAGGACGACGAGATGGCGCCCGCGCTGCGCGCCCGGATCACCGGGACGCTGCCCGGTTTCGAGCTCGTCGACGTCTCCGCGGCGGCCATGGCGCAGCGCATGGTGAAGTCGGTGGAGGAGATCGCGCTGATCAAGGAGGGCGCGCGCATCGCCGACCTGGGCGGAGCCGCCGTGACCGCCGCGGTCGCCGAAGGAGTGCCCGAGTACGAGGTGGCGCTGGCCGGGACCCAGGCGATGGTCCGGGAGATCGCGCGCACCTTCCCGGACGCGGAACTGCGCGACACCTGGGTGTGGTTCCAGTCCGGCGTGAACACCGACGGCGCCCACAACTGGCCCACCTCGCGGAAGGTCCGGCGCGGCGACCTGCTGAGCCTGAACTGCTTCCCGATGATCGCCGGCTACTACACCGCGCTGGAACGCACCCTGGTCTTCGGCGAGGCCGACGCGGCGCAGCTGCGGTACTGGGAGGTCAACACCGCGGTGCACGGACGCGGCCTGCAGCTCATCCGGCCGGGTGCGGTCTGCGGTGACATCGCCGCCGAGCTCAACAAGATCTACGACGAGCAGGGCCTGCTGCAGTCCCGCACCTTCGGCTACGGCCACTCCTTCGGCGTCCTGTCGCACTACTACGGCCGCGAAGCCGGTCTGGAGCTGCGGGAGGACATCACCACCGTGCTCGAACCGGGGATGGTCGTGTCCATGGAGCCGATGATCACCATCCCGGAAGGCCAGGAAGGAGCGGGCGGGTACCGCGAGCATGACATCCTCGTGGTCACCGAGAACGGTGCTGAGAACATCACCCGTTTCCCCTACGGCCCCGACCACAACATCATCTCCGCCTGACGGCGCAACGACGGGCCGCGCCGGTGACCGATCTGGTCGCCGGCGCGGCCCGCAGCCGCGAGCGATGTGCGGTGGTGCAGGAGAACCATGACCGACAACGACGAGATCGACCGGCAGGAAGCCAGGAGCGCTTCCTCGATGCTGCACAACGGCTTCCGCGTCCTGCACGCGTTCTCGGTGGACGAACCGGCGCTCGGGGTCACCGAGATCGCTCGCCGGGTCGACCTGCACAAGAGCACGGTGTCCCGGCTGCTCGGCCAGCTGGAGCAGATGGACCTCGTCCAGCGCGACCCGGACAGCGGGCGGTTCCGGCTCGGTTCCGGTCTCATCGGTCTCGCCGGACCCCTGCTGGCCAACCTCGACGTCCGCCGGCTGGCCTACCCCTCGCTGGAACGGCTCACCGAACGCACCGGGGAGACCAGCGCCCTGGTCGTCTGGAGCGGCCACGAGTCCATCTCGGTCGAGCAGGTCCCGAGCCCGAAGCAGGTCAAGCACACCACCCCGATCGGAACCCGCTACACCACCGCGGCGAGCGCGTCGGTTCAGGTCTTCCTCGCCGAGCTGGCCGAGGGCCGCGCCAGGGACCTGCTGGAACGGGGACTGCTGCGCCCGGCGACGAACGACGACGCCGAGGTCGACGCCTACCTCGAACGGCTCGCCGAGGTGCGCCGTCGCGGAGTGGCCATCAACGCCGGTGAATCGCACGTGGAAGAGGTCGGGATCAGCGCGCCCGTGCGCGACCACCGCGGCCAGGTCGTGGCCGCGCTGCTGCTGTCGGCACCGAGCTTCCGCGTCTCCGCCCAGCTGCGCGAGGAGCTGGCGCGAGCGGTGCGCGAGACCGCCGCGGAGATCTCCGCCCGGCTGGGCGGGCGCGGCGACACCGACGTGGCGCCGCCGCGCCCCTGATCACAGCGGCACGTCCTGCAGCGGCTCGTGCGTGCGGGCCGGGCCGCACTCGGGCCGCGCGTGCGCGGCGATCTCGGCCAGCGAGGTCACCCACATCCCGTCGAGCGACTTCAGGAGCTCCAAAAGCTTGTCGAGGACGTGGGCCTTGGTCGGGCGGCCCGACAGGAACGGGTGCGCGGTCAGCACGAAGCACCCGCCCTCGGCGTGGCGCGTCGTGGCCTCCAGCGACCACATCTCCAGCGCCTTCATCGGGCTCTCGATGACCCCGCTGCCCGTCCAGCCGGGGAAGAACGCGAACTGCTCCCAGTCATCCAGCGACCAGTCCACCGGGATCTCGACCAGCTCCGCCGAACCCGGACCCGACGTGGTCATCAGGTACGGGACGTCGTCGTCGAGCAAGCTGGAGTCGTAGGTGAAACCGCGCTCCGCCAACAGCTTCGGGGTGTGCCAGTTCATCTCCCACCAGGGCGCGCGGTACCCGGTCGGCCGGACACCGGCGACGCGGTCGAGCGCGTCGAGCCCCCGGTCCAGGTACTCGGCTTCGGCGGCCTCGGAGAGACCGCGCATCGACTCGTGGATGTAGCCGTGGTGGGCCACCTCGTGGCCGTCGTCGACGATGGCCCGCACGGTGTCGGGGTAGCACTCGGCCGTGTAGCCGGGGACGAAGAAGGTCGCCCGCACGTCCTGGCGGCGGAGCACCTGCAGCAGCCGCGGCACGCCCACCCGGGGCCCGTAGGACTGGTGGCCCATCAGGGACATCCGGTTCACCGAGGACGGGTCCTGCACCAGCGCGCAGGATTCGGCGTCCACGTCGAACGTCAGCGCCGCAGCGGCGCGCACGCCGCGCTGCCAGGGGAACGATCCGGGAGTCTCGGACATCTTCACCTCGTTGCACATCGGGAATGACACCGCTCAGGAAGGGGAGGGATCGCGCACGTCGCCCCGGCTCGCCGCGTCCGGCAGGTACCGGCGGTGCATCCGCGGGCCGGTCGCGGCGTAGATCGCCGCGGAGACCGCGCCGCCGGCCAGCCAGGACAGGTCGATGCCGCCCATCGCACCGGCGATCGGCCCCTGGAAGACCTCCAGCACGCCGTGCATGAACAGCCAGGTGGCCACCACTCCGGAACCGAAGGCGAACAGCGCGGCCCAGTTGAAGTCCGGCAGCCGCCCGGTGCCCACGGGCCCGAACAACCGGGCGGTGTCGGCGGTCCCGCGCTCCAGGACGAAGAAGTGGACGAGCATGATCCCGGCCCAGGAGGCCACCCAGGCCACGAGGGACACCAGCCAGGAGTCCAGCACGGACGCGAGATCGCCGTGGAAGACGAACAGCGCCACGCACAGCATCGCGAACACGCCCACGACCGTGCTCAGCGTGCGGCGGGACGCCTTGATGTCCAACGCCTGCGCGGCGACGCCGAAGGTGTAGATGTTGAGGATGTTGGTGGCGATCGGGCCGTGGATCACCAGGAACAGCACCGGCACGGCCAGCGATCCGTAGTTGTCCACGATCAGACGTCCGGGATCGGCCTCGCCGTTCTTGGTGGCCAGTGACGCGCCGAGCACGCCGAGCCAGACAACGGGAAGGAACTGCCCCAGCGTGCTGGCGAGGTAGAGGCGGCGACGCGGCACCTCGGTGCTGACGAACCGCGAGTAGTCGGCGGCGTAGGTGAACCACGTGATGCCCCAGCCGATCCCGATCGCGGTCATCACCGCCGTCATCGCGCTGAGCCGGTCGATGCCGGTCAGGACCTCGCCCGGCGGGCCCGCGTAGCTCCAGTCGATCTCCAGCTGGGTCCACGCGACCAGCGACATCAGCACCAGCACCGCGATCGTCGGGGGCACGGTCCAGCGCTCGAACCCGGCGATGGCGCGGTAGCCGAACCAGGAGATGACCACCTGGGCGAGCATGATCGCCGCGGCCACCAGGAGCTTGGCGGCGTGGTTCTGCGCGTTCGGGTCGACCAGCCCGAGCTCGCCTAGCAGCGCCATGACCAGGTCCAGGATGATCCAGGTGTTGACCGCGCACCACCCCACCGCGAGCAGCGCCTGGATGGCCGCGGGCAGGTACGCCCCCCGGCGGCCGAACGCCGCCCGGGACAGCACCATCCCGGTCGCGCCCGTGCGCTGGCCCAGCAGCACGAACAGGCCGAACAGGGCCATGCCGATCAAGTTGCCCGCGATGAGCACGATCAACGTGTCGGACAGCCCGAGCCCCAGCTCGATGCCCAGCGCGCCGAGGACCCAGTTGATCGGGGCGATGTTCGCACCGGCCCAGATCCAGAACTGGCCGGAGACCCTGCGCGTCCTCGCGTCCTCCGGAATGGGCTGGAGGGATTCTTCGAGGTCACCTCTCGCGGGGTCGTCCGTTGCCGAGTTCTTCATCGGGTCTCCCTCCGGGCTGTCCTAAGGCGTTCGCCCATGCTTGTTGCCGGGGGAGGCGGGGGACAAGGTACGTTCCGTAAATCAATTCCCGATCCCTGGTGGACGATCTGTCATGCAGATGACCCTCGACGAGGTGCTCCGTCACCCCAGCGTGCAAGGCGGTGACCCGGTGCTCCTGGTCGGAGCCGGGTGCGGCTCGCGCAGCGTCCGGTGGGTGCACTCCAGCGAGGTCATCGACATCGCGCCGCTGCTCCGAGGCGGCGAGCTGCTGCTCACCGGTGGGGTGGTGCTCTCGGGAGCGGGACCGGCACGTCAGCGCTCCTACGTCCGGGAGCTGGCGGCCCGCGGGGTCGCGGCGCTCGCGGTGGAGACGGCCAGCACCGGCACCGGAGTGCCCGACGCGGTGATCGACGAGTGCGCGAAGCAGGGGTTCCCGCTGATCCGGTTCGACCGGCCGGTTCCCTTCGTGCAGATCACCGAGGACGTCAACGGGCTGCTCATCAACGATTCCGTGCACCGGCTGCGGCTGGCCGACTCCCTCTCCGACGTGCTGTCGGCCCAGCTGACCTCGGGAGCCGGCCTGCAGCAGCTCACCGGAGCGCTCGCGGAGATCACCGGGGCCGTGGTCGTGGTGCGGGACCGGTCGGGTGCGGTGCTCTCGCGAGCGCCCGGGCCGGGTCAGGACGAGTCCGGCGAGTCCGTGACGCGGCGCGCCACCCTCACCGTGCACGGCATCAGCACCGCGCAGCTGGAGGTGCTGGCGGGCCCCGGCGTCGACCCGCTCGTGCTGGAGGCGGCCCTGCACCGGGCTCCGCAGGCGTTCGCGCTCGCGTTGCTGCGGGAACAGCCGCCCACGCCCCGGATGCGTGCGACTCGCGCGCTGTTCCACCAGCTCCGCGACCCGGCCGGCGCGCAGGCCGATCTCGACGTCCTCATCACCAATTCCGGCTTGAAGGGCGCTGATTCGTTCGTCGCCGTCGTCACCGGCCAGGTCGACGCGGGGGTGCGCGAGAGCCTGGAGCAGGCGTTGCAGCGCAACGGCCGGCAAGCGGTCGGCCAGGCGGACGACCACGAGTACCTGGCGCTGGTCGCGCTCGAGCCGCGCCACCCCGAACGTTCCCGGCGAGGTCTGATCCAGGACGTGCGCCAGCTCGGTGCCCAGGCGCCCGAGACCCCGGTCGTCGGGGTGGGGCCGCTGGTCACCGGCAGCGGCGGGATCCGGCACGCGGTCGTCGAAGCACGTCGCTGCCTGCAGCTGGAGGTCGCCGAGCGCGAGGCGACCGGGGTGGTCGACGCGGCCGCCTGGTCGCTGCACCGGCTCGTGCACCAGCTCGACTCCGACGAAGTCCTGCGCCGGTACATCCGCGAGCAGCTCGGAGCGGTGCTCGACGAGCCGAGCGAGGTCCGGGACCGCTTGCTGCGGACGCTGGAGGTCTTCTTCGACTGCGCGGCCAACAAGACCCGTGCCGCCGAACGCCTCCACGTGCGCAGGCAGACGCTCTACCAACGGCTGGAGAAGCTCTCCGCCTGCCTCGGAGCCGACGTGACCGATCCCGAGAAGCTCGGCGATCTGCACGTCGCGGTCCGTCTGCACAACGTGCTGGCCGGCGGCGAGACCGGCTGAATTCAGCAGGAGCTGTTCCGTTCGGGGCCGTGTTGCGGAGTTTTTAAATCCGATCGCGCGAGTGGTAAAACTTTGTTTCGGTTCTTGCGTTCCCCTCCTCCGGGTGCGAAAAATGCGGGATGTGGCGAGAGTCGCCAAACGAATTCAAGCGGACGAATTTCTTCAAGTGGCGTCCTGCTGGACTGAAAGCTGTTCCGGCCCAGTCGATGTGAGTCTCTGAACTGCAGGTTCGCTGTTCTCGATCAACAATTCCGCTGCTCCCGGCTCGTTGTGCGAACGATTCCGCTGTGGCCTACAGTCGGGCGCGAAACGCAGGGACGCGAGGTGTGTTCATGAATCTCACTCCGTCTGACACGGAGAAGCTGTTGTTGAGCGTCGCCGGAATGATCGCCCGCGATCGGCGGGAGCGCGGTGTTCTGCTCAACCACCCGGAATCGGTCGCGCTGCTGTCCTGCTGGGCGATCGAGCGCGCCCGCGAAGGGTTCAGCGTCGATGCGCTGATGAACGAGGGCAGACGCGTGCTCACGCGTGACGAGGTGATGGAGGGCGTTCCCGAGATGCTTCCCGACGTCCAGGTCGAAGCGACGTTCCCGGACGGGCGCAAGCTCGTCACGATCACGGACCCGATCTCGTGATCCCCGGCGAGGTCCGCGTCCGCGACACCCCCATCGAGCTCAACGCGGGACGCGAGAAGCGAACGCTGCTGGTGGTCAACGACGGTGACCGGCCGATCCAGGTCGGGGCCCACCTGCACTTCCCGGACGCCAACCCGGCGCTGACCTTCGACCGCGACGCCGTCCGCGGATACCGGCTCGACGCCCCGGCGGGCACGTCGGTGCGCTTCGAACCCGGGGTCAGCAGGCTCGTCGAGCTGGTGGCCCTCGGCGGAACCGGGCACGTGCCCGGCCTTCAGATCCGGGAGCGCGAAATGCCCACTCACGCCAGGGAACCCAGGAAGGTCGTGCCCTACGGGACGCCGGGTTCCGAACCCGAGATGCCCGACACGGCTTCCCCGCCCGCGCGGGCCAGGGTCACCGACGAACCGGCCACCGACGAGCGCGAACCCGGTTCCGACCAGCAGCGAACGGAGGAGGGACGTTGAGCGAGATCGGTCGTCGCGAGTACGCGAAGCTCTACGGGCCGACCACGGGGGATCAGGTGCGGCTCGGTGACACCGACCTGTGGATCGAGATCGAGCAGGACTTCTGCGTCGGTGGCGACGAAGCCGTGTTCGGTGGTGGCAAGAGCATCCGCGAATCCGGTGCGCAGGGCATGACCACGCGGGCGGAGGGCGCTCCGGACCTGGTCATCACCAACGTCATCGTGCTCGACCACTGGGGCGTCGTCCGAGGCGACGTCGGCGTCCGCGACGGGCGCATCGTCGCGGTCGGCAAGTCCGGGAACCCGGACGTGATGGACGGCGTGCACCCCGACCTGCGCATCGGGCCGACCACCGACGTCATCGCGGGCGACCGCAAGATCCTGACGGCCGGCGCCGTGGACACCCACGTCCACTTCCTCACCGAGGCCGAGATGGCCGAAGCCCTGGCCACCGGCACCACGACCGTCATCGGCGGCGGTACCGGACCGACCGAGGGCTCGAAGGCCACGACCGTCACCCCCGGCTCGTGGTCGCTGGCCATGATGCACCGGGCGCTCGACCACCTGCCGCTGAACGTCATCCTGTTCGGCAAGGGCAGCACGGTCAGCGCCGAAGGCCTCGCCGAGCAGGCGCTGGCCGGGGCCGGCGGGTACAAGGTGCACGAGGACTGGGGCGCGACCCCGGCGGCCATCGACTCGGCCCTGCGCGCCGCCGACGAGTTCGGCCTGCAGGTCGCGCTGCACGCCGACAGCCTCAACGAAACCGGCTACGTGCAGCACACCCTCGACGCCATCGACGGCCGAGGCATCCACGCGTTCCACTCCGAGGGCGCCGGTGGCGGGCACGCGCCCGACATCATCGTCGTCGCAGGGGAACCCAACGTGCTGCCCGCCTCGACGAACCCGACGCTGCCGCACACCGTCAACACCGTCACCGAGCACCTGGACATGCTCCTGGTGTGCCACCACCTCAACCCGCAGGTCCCCGAAGACCTGGCGTTCGCCGAATCGCGCATCCGCGCGTCGACGATGGCTGCCGAGGACGTCCTGCAGGACATCGGGGCGATGTCGATCACCTCGTCCGACGCGCAGGCCATGGGGCGCATCGGTGAAGTCGTGTGCCGCACCTGGCAGGTCGCGCACGTGATGAAGAACCAGCGCGGGTCGCTGGGCTCGTCGCTGCCCGCCGACAACGAACGCGCCCGGCGCTACGTCGCCAAGTACACGATCTGCCCCGCGGTCGCGCACGGCATCGACCACGAGATCGGTTCCGTGGAACCGGGAAAGCTGGCCGACCTCGTGCTGTGGGACCCGGCGTTCTTCGGCATCCGGCCGTTCACCGTGATCAAGGGCGGTGCCGCCGTGTGGGGTGCGCTCGGCGACCCCAACGCCACGATCCCGACGCCGCAGCCGGTCATGATGCGCCCGGCGCTGCCCCACGCACCGGGGTCGGCACCGCACCTGTCGGTGAGCTTCGTGGCGCAAGCGGCGCTGGACAACGGCCTCGCCGACCAGCTCGGCCTGCGCCGCAGGCTGGCCGCCGTGCGCCCCACCCGCGGCGTCACCAAGCACGACCTGCCGAACAACACCGCGCTGCCCCGGATCGAGGTGGACCCGGAAACCTTCGACATCAGCATCGATGGCGAGCGCGTCCGCCCGAACCCCGTCGCGACGGTGCCACTGGCCCAGCGCTACTCGCTGTTCTGAGGAGCGCCGATGGACCCCGACCTGGGAGCCATGCTCCTGGCGGACGCTCGGCTCCCCACCGGCGGACACGCGCACTCGGCGGGGCTCGAACCGGCGCTCGCGGCCGGGATCGGCCCCGCGGAGGTTCCCGACTACCTCCGCGCACGGCTGCGCTCGGTCGCGCTGGTCGACGCCTCGGCCGCGGTCCTGACCCTGCGCGCCGCAGGCGAGCAGCACGTGCGGCTCGACGAGATCCACGACGCGCTGCTCGCGCGCACCCCGACCGAACCGGTGCGCGCGGCCTCGGCGCTGCTCGGCAGGGGACTGGTCAGGTTGGCCGAGCGGTGGTGGCCGGACCATCCGGCCGTGGCCGCCCTCGACGCGATCGGCCCGGCGCCGCAGCGCCCGGTGGCGCTGGGCGTCGTGGCGGCGGCCATGGGAATGGACGCCGCCCGCGTCGCGCGGGCGTGCCTGTACGAGGACTCCCAGACGGTCGCGGCGGCGGCGCTCAAGCTGCTGCCCGTCGATCCGGTCGACACCGCGCGCTGGGTCTGGGAATCGAGCGCGGTCATCGGCGAATCGGTGGAGATCGCCACCGCCGTCACCTGCCCGGCCGAGCTGCCCGCGGTGACCGCACCACTGGCGGAGCACTGGGCTCTGCAACACGAGAACCGCACGAGGAGGATCTTCGTTGCCTGAACACCAACACCACCGCACCGCTGCGTCCCGGCCGCTGAGGCTGGGCATCGCCGGACCGGTCGGCACCGGCAAGAGCACTCTGATCGCCACGCTGTGCGCGCAGCTCGCCGACGAGCTGGAGCTCGCGGTGGTCACCAACGACATCTACACCGACGAGGACGCCCGAATGCTGCGCGCGGCAGGGGTTCTGCCGGTGGAGCGGATTCGCGCGGTGGAGACCGGAGCCTGCCCGCACACGGCGATCCGCGACGACGTCACCGCCAACCTCATCGCCGTGGAGGACCTGGAGCACGCCTTCGCACCGCTGGACGTCGTGCTCGTGGAGAGCGGCGGGGACAACCTGACGGCGACGTTCAGCCCCGCCCTGGTCGACGCCCAGATCTTCTGCATCGACGTGGCCGGCGGTGGCGACGTCGCGCGCAAGGGAGGTCCCGGCATCGAGCGCGCCGACCTGCTGGTGATCAACAAGACCGACCTCGCGGCCCACGTGGACGTCGACGTCGCCCGGATGATCGAGGACGCCGCATCGGTGCGCTCGGGTCTGCCCACGCTCGCCCTGTCCCGCGCGGATCAGGCGTCCGTCGGCGACCTGTGCAAGTGGGTGCACCACCTCGTGGCCGAGCACCGCAGTGGAGCGCGCACCGCCGTCGATCCGGGACCGATGGCTCCGCACGTCCACCGGCACGGGTGAGCGGAGGATGGCTGCGGTGTCGGTCGAGCTGGTCGGCGGAGTCGCGCGCGCCGAAGTCCTGCGCGCGGGGGAGTTCCTGCGCCCCCGCCTGCTCGGGATCGACGGCCCGCACGTGCGCATCGCGCTCGTCGGCGTGTGCGCGTCCCTGCTCGCCGGGGACGACCTGCGGATCGAGGTCCGGGTGGGCCGCGGTGTGCACCTCGAACTCGTCGAACCCGCGGGCCTCGTCGCCTACGACGCCCGGGGCGGCCACCAGCGCTGGGCGGCCGACGTGCGCGTCGAAACCGGCGGGTCGCTCGTCTGGGCCGCCGCGCCGATGGTGATCGCGGGTGGCGCCGACGTCCAGCGGAGCACGGTGCTCGAACTGGACGAAGGCGCGCGCGTCCTGGTCTCCGAAACCCTGGTGCTCGGGCGCAGCGGAGAAGAGGGCGGCGGGCTGCGCTCGACGCTGCGGTGCGCTCTGGACCGCCGGGACCTCCTGGTCGAGGAGCTCGACCTGCGCTCTCCCGAACTGCGCAGCGCGCCCGGCATCCTCGGTGATCGCCGGGTGCTCGCCACGGTCGCGCTGCTCGGCGCACGTCCGGACGACCTGTCCTCCCCGCCGGAAACAGCCCTCGCCGGGCCCGGTTCGATCGCTCGCGCGCTCGCCGCGCACGCGCACGAGGCCGACGCGGCACTGCGGGGCACGTGGGATCGCTGGCGGGGAGTGGTCGCGCGTCCAGGTGGGAACGACCGGCGAGCGGGGTGCGTGGTGCCTCAGCGGCCCGGGGTGTCCTCCGCCGCGTCGAGCAGTTTGTGAAACCTGCCGTTCGGGTTGCTCCTGGTCGGGAGCGCTTCGACGAACGGCAGCAGCTCCCGCTTCGCGACCTCGTAGATCCGGCGCAGCTCGGTCACCGGCTCCGGGTGGTCGTCCACCCGCAGGTCCAGGTGGGGGTAGGGCTCACCGGTGTTCACCCGCAGGGCGGCGCTCTGCTTGCCGCGACGGTCCCCGCCCGCCCGCTGACCTGCTTCGAGCGACTGGATCAGGCGAGCGTGCAGCGGTTCGCCCTCGGTTCCGGTGAACCGATCTGCCATGGCCTCAACGGTTCTCGCGTCGACGAGCATGTTCCCCGCGACGGCGAAACCCGGACCCGTCCGGTGCCCGCTCCACGGGTGCGTCTCGGCGCCGGTGTGCGCGGCGGAACCGCCACGGGCGTCCACCACGGCCACCTGACGGGAGTCCGCTCCGGGATCGGAGTCGAGCAGTTCGCGCAAGGTCTCCTCCGCGGAGCGGGTTCGGAGGAGTTCCAAGCCGTCGATGCCGAGCAGCGGGTTGATCAACGCCTGGGTCGCGACCGCGCCCGCGTTCGCGTCGGCGAACACCGAAAGCGCCCCGATGGCGGGCATTCGCGTGCTGACCGCGACTCCTGCGCACCCGGCGGAGGGGTCGTAGGCGGCGATCGAGAAGGTACCCACGTGCACGGCGGCGCTCTCCTGCGTTGATCCGTTGCTCACTGCGCGGTACGCCCGCCGATCACGACCGGTGGGGCACCGCCCGCACGAGGGTGACCCGCTCGGTCCCGCCGTTGGGGACCTCGTAGGTCCGCTCGTCGCCCTGCCTGGCGCCGGTCAGCGCGGTGCCGAGAGGGGACTCCGGCGAGTAGACGGTGAGCTCGTCGGAGTCGGCGCCGTCGCGGGTGCCGAGCAGGAACGTCTCGGTCTCGCCGTCGTCGAACCGGACGGTCAGCAGCATTCCGGGCTCGGCGACGCCGTCGTCCGGAGGTGTCTCGCCGACCACGGCGTTGTTCAGCAGATCCCTGATCTGCCCGATCCGGGTGCGCCGGTGGCTCTCGTCCTCGATCTCGCCGGAGCGCTGCGCGAGCAGCTCGGTGAGCTCGGCGCGCAGCCGGTCGTGCGAATCCTGCGTCATCCAGCGGCCTTGCGTGGTGGTCATGGGCTTCCTCTTGTCGGTCTTCTCGGCTGGTCGCCTGTTCCGGAACGCCGAAGTGAGGCGTCGGCAGCGCGGGTGGGACGAGTGCGGCACGTGGCGCTCGCGTCGGCGGTCCAGACGCGGAGTGGCAATCGGAGCATCCGGCCGGTTCATCCGGCGGGGCGCGAGGACTGCGACGTCAGCTCGCGCGCGCTCGCCGCTCGGCCGGGTGGGTGGTCAGCGTCGGCGACGTGCTGGTCTGAGCCAGGGGGCCGCGCGGTCGGCTGGATGTGGGTCGATCACCGTCGGACCACGACGGGTGTCTGCGATGCCGCAACCCATGACCAGCCCTCCCGTGATGTGACGTCACCGTTCAAGGCCGATCGTGGCAGAGGTCGCAACCGACGGCGCTGTGGAAATCGAACAAATCGGCAAGCCGAACTTGTGCGATTCCTCCATCACCCTGAGCCTCTCCGGGATCACAGCCAGGTGAGGGCGGCGACGACGAGCGCTTGGGTCCCGGTGGTCAGCGTCGGCTGGATCACCGGGGCGAAGGTGGCCGAGTGGTTGGCCGGGATGTCCTGGGCGACGCGGCCGGCCTTCGAGGCGCGGTCGAACTCCTCCGGGTCGATCCCGCCGATGCCCCAGTAGGTGTAGGGGATGTCGAACTCGGTGGCGAGATTGCTGAAGTCCTCGCTGGCGGCCCACTGGCCGAGCGAACCCGCTCGATCGCCGAAGAAGTCGGCGAACGTGCCGGCGACCGAGTCGGTGGTAGCGGGGTCGTTGTCGGTGACGGGGAGGCGCTCGAACATCTCGAACTCGGGTTCACGCGGCGATTTCGACGCCTGGCACTCGGCGATGGTGATCCGCTCGACCGCGTCGATCACCGCGGAGCGGGTCTGCTCGCTGTAGGTGCGGACGTTGAGCTGGATCTCGGCGCGGTCGGGGATGATGTTGCTCTTCGTGCCCGCCCGGATGCTGCCGACGGTGAGCACGGCGGGCTCACCGGGCGCGACCTCGCGGGCGACTACCGTCTGGAGCCGCACCACGATCATGGCGGCCAGCACGACGGGATCCACGGCCGACTGCGGCATCGACCCGTGCGCACCCCGCCCGTGGACGGTGATGCGCATGCTGTCGGCGGCGGCGAGCGTGGGACCGGATTGGGTGGCGACCTCGCCTGCTCGCATCGGCACCACGTGCTGCGCGAGGGCGACGCGAGGTCGGGGGATCAGTGAGAAGAGACCGTCGTCGACCATCCCGCTCGCACCGTCGCCCACCTCCTCGGCGGGCTGGAACAGCGCGATCAGCGTGCCCTTCCACTGCTCGGTGGCCGAGGCCATCAGCTGCGCCGCGCCGAGCAGGCACGTGACGTGCACGTCGTGACCGCAGGCGTGCATCACGGGTGTGCCGTCGTCGGCGGTGGCGGTGCTGGCGTAGGGCAGCTCGGTCGCCTCTTTGACGGGCAACGCGTCCATGTCGGCTCGGAGCAGGACCGCGGGTCCGTCGCCGTTGGCCAGCACCCCGACCACGCCGGTTCCGCCCACCTGCTCGTGGACCTCGTAGCCGGATTCTCGGAGCCGGTCGGCCACCAGCGACGCGGTCCGGGACTCCTGGTGCGACAGCTCGGGGTGGGCGTGCAGGTCCCGGTAGAAGTCCTCCTGCCAGTCCAGCGCGGACTTCAGGTCGGTCAGCACTGCGCGGGCCCGTTGCGTGTCCATACCGATCATCCTCCTCATCACCGGTCGCGGTCCGGAGAACGCATCTCAGGATGAGTGCGGGGCGGTGGGATCGCAGAGGCCGACTACTCCTCCGGTTCCTCGCGGCGCGGGGTGCTGGGGACGTGCAGGCTGTAGCGGACGCCGAGCATCCTGATGGCGAAGACCACCGCCGCGGTGAGGAGCGCGACCGTGACCCCGTAGACCTCCAGGCGCACGGCCAGGACCGTCAGCGCGGCTCCCACCAGAGCGGGAACGGCGTAGAAATCACTGGTCAGAACGTTGGGAACCCGCTTGATGGCGATGTCGCGCAGCGTTCCGCCGCCGACCGCGGTGAGCGCTCCGAGGAGGACGGCCTGCACGGGTCCCAGCCCGTAGACGAGTGCCTTGCTGGCACCGGTCACGCAGAACACCGCCAGACCCGCCGCGTCGAAGAGGGTGATCAGCTTGGTGAACCGCTCCAGCTCGACGCTGATGAAGAACGCCACGAGCGCACCGCCCGCGGCCACGCCCAGGTAGATCACATCGCTGAACGTCGCGGGCGGCAGCGAGCCGATGAGGATGTCCCGGAGGATCCCGCCGCCGAGCGCCGTCATCATGCCCAGCGTGAGGACGCCGACGAGATCCAGCCGCACCATCCGCACCGCGGTCAGCGCACCGTTGAGGCCGAACGCGAACGTGCCCGTCAGGTCGAGCGCCAGCAGCAGCGGCGGTTGAGACATGGCCCCAGTCTGCCGGGGCCCGCCCGGGGAACGCGCCCCGACACCCCGTCGTCGCCGGGGCATCGAGCCGCTTCGACTCGAACCCGGAGAGCGCTTTGTCGAGAGGGTGCGGTGTGCGGGCCGAAGGACGAGTGCTGCGCCCGCTCGAAGCAGTCGCGCAGCGTGGGGCGGAAGTTCGGGTCACTCGATGACCCGCTCGGTACGCGTGGCTCTCCGTTTGAAGGATGAGTCCTGGATCTTGGGGGTACGGTTGCGGGGTCAGAGGTTCTCCCAGCGAGAGGAGCGGGCATGTCGAAGGACGCTCCTTCTGAGTGGGCACGTGCCGTCCTGAACAGCACGCTGGCTGCGCTTGGCAGGCTTGCCGAACGCGCTGGCGGCAAGCTGGAAGCAACTGTGTTGGCAGCATGGCTTGATGGCGAGTTCGCCTACATCGTGTACCGAAAAACCGGACAGCGAGGGACGTTCGGCTACTGGTACGACACCCACGAGGGCTACACTGGCCCGCTTCAGAGCGATCCTGGCGCAGTCGGTTACGAGTACGCGTTGCTGGCGATTCATGAGCCGCACGGGGATGCCCCGGAATCGGACATAGAACGTGGTCGCATCACCTGGTGGGATACGCCTGGCGAAGGTACGACGGTGTGGCCCGACGACCTCCCACCCGCAGGCGTGTACCCCTTTCTCGTTTCACCCCAAAGTTTTTGATGATATTGAGGTGAGTTGCGCGCGGGCCCATCCGGCACCGTACCAACGGAAGTCGTTGTACTACCGCCACATTCGACTACCATCGCCTGACTCCGCTCCCACCGTTCATTCGCTGTCCTGGTAGGAAAGCGAACGTTGGGAGCGGGTGGGGGTCGATAAGCTGCGGCCGTAGGTGTTTCCTGCACCGTGCTGTCGAGAGCCTGGTGCTGGGCCGGGCTCAGCCGGCGCGCTTCCGGGCTGCGAGCAGGACGGTCGCGGCGAGGACGATGACACCGATCGCCTCGACGACGATCGCGGTCGGTGCCAGCTGGTAGCTCAGACTCGACCGCATCCCGAACAGCGAGAGCGGACTCAGCGCGATCAGCAGCGCCAGCAACGTTCCCAGCACGAACAGCAGACCCAGCACGCTCACCTGCACCAAGCGGTCACGAACGACGATCACGGCGACGGCCAGCGCGATCGACCCGACCGCGTTCAGCACGAACAACACCCCGAGAAGGCCTCCGGTGCCGGTGAGCACGAGGAACAGGTGGATCCCGCCCATCGCGAGCAGGAAGAGCGCGCTCAGCACTCGCCAGGGCATCAACGTCCGCGCGTCCTCGGTCCCGACCGGAGGCGCACTCCCCGCACGACGCTCAGATGACATGTTCGGACACCTGCCTTCTGGTGCACGACACCTGGAATCCCGGCGCTCACGTGCCCCACACCACTGCAGCACACGGCACCGAGCACCGCACGGGCCTTTCGCCCCACCAGCCCCGGAGGCGAGGCGTCATTCGAAAGCCGCGTGCACGGTCAGAGCGCTGACGACGATCAAGATGATCGCGAGCAGCAACCAACCTGCCTTGGCGAGCTGCCGGCGCGGATCGACCTCGGCTGCCGCGCGGCTGCGGTGATCGAGGGATTCCATCCGGAGCACGCAGGCGAAGGCAGCGGACCAGAGCACGGCGGCGGGCAGGAATGCCGCGGGGTGCGCGAAACCGGCGATGACCAGCCCTGCGCACATCGGGACGAAGCACGCGAACCACAGCGCTCGCCGCCAGCGGCGTTGGAGGGGATCCGGAGGCGGTGTGGACTGAGGCACCTCGACGTCCTTCCCGTCTCGCGAGTGCGTCGCTCCAGGAGATCAGACGATCGCCGAAGCCCGGGATCCGCCCGCAGCAGTGCTCTTCGGTGCGGGAACCCGCCGGACGTTCGTCATCCGGGGTTCGTGGTGGGCAGGTGTGGCGTCACCTGGCGTCGACGCCACACGCTCTCGGGGGAGACTGTCGAGTTGAACGCCCGGCTTTCGCTGCGGAGAGGGGGAGCATTCGATGAACAGCCTGTTCGACGACGCCGAGCTGGGTCTGGGGTCTGCGCTGCCGGAGGGGGCGCACCACGTTCCCGGCTTCCTCACCCTCGAGCAGCAGCGCTGGATCGTCGGGCAGTTCCACCGGTGGACCAGAGGTCCGGTGCCCATGCGCGGGGCCAAGGTCGGTGGCCACGAGATGAGCGTCAAGACGGTGTGCCTGGGCTGGCACTGGCGGCCCTACGAGTACACGCGGGCGGCGGTCGACGTGAACGGCAACCAGGTCCTCGCCTTCCCCGACTGGATGGTCCGCCTGGGCAGGCGAGCGCTCGTGCAGGCGGCCGGGGACCCGCGCGCGGGGGAGGACTACACGCCGGACACCGCGCTGGTGAACTACTACGCCGAGTCCGCGCGGATGGGGATGCACCAGGACAAGGACGAACGCTCCCGAGCTCCGGTGGTGTCGCTGTCGATCGGTGACACCTGCACGTTCCGCTTCGGCAACACCGAGACCCGGAACCGTCCGTACCAGGACATCGACCTGACCTCCGGCGATCTGTTCGTCTTCGGCGGACCTTCCCGCCTCGCCTACCACGGTGTCCCGAAGGTCCACCCCGGGACAGCACCCGCGGGCTGCGGCCTCGACACCGGCCGCATCAACATCACCATGCGAGTCACAGGTCTGACCGGCTGAGGACCGAGCTTCCAGCGAATGGAGCACCGGGTTCACCGGGGTTGCGGTGCCGGGAGGAGGTGGGCAGCGGGCACCGTGTTCTCGTGACTGCGATTGAGCGTCGTCAGGATCCGACCTCGTTGTTGCTCAAGCGGATGTCCGAGCGCGAGTGCGCGCGCTTCCGCAACCGAAACCTTCGGCAGCGTGGCGCCAACCGCCGCGTTCACGAGGTCGAGCTTCGTGACTGGGTCGGCGGTCTGAAGCTCCCGGCTCCAGCCTGTCACCAGCCGTTGGACGGGTTCGCGCTGGCTGGGAAGTCCGAAGCGGTTGCGGCGCCGGTCGATTGCACGAAGTGCCTGTCGCGCAACCCCGATCCGTTCGCGCCGCTGACGGTGATCGACGGCGGGCAGCTGGCCTTGGACCTGCGGGAGCCCGATGGCGTCGAGGGGTGACTCGTCCCGCCGCGATCGCAGCGGGACGAGGACGTGCGGCGGTCAGGCGCGCTTGAGGCGCAGCGCGGAGATGAGGAAGAAGACGCCGCCGAAGGTCGCGTAGCCGGCCACGCTCGCCAGGGACGGGTTCGGCCCGGACGCCATGGTGATGAACGAGGCCCCGGCCACGGCCGAGATGCTGCCGCTGAGGATCATCGGCAGCTGCCCGCCCATCCTGCGGCGGCTGATGGCCACGGCCAGCTGGACGAGTCCGGAGACGATCGCCCACGCACCCCACGCGCGCAGAACCATCGGCGCACCGGAAGCGCAGGCGGCGGCCACCCCGGCGGTGGCGAGGAGGCTGATCGCGATGTTCACCCGCAGGCCCAGAGCCGATCCGCCGGAACCCGGCGACCGGGCGTCCACGATCGCCGCCGCGACGTCGAACAGCGGGTAGAGGACGAGCAGGGTGATGCTCACCGGTCCGAGAGCCGATCCGGTGAGGAACAGGAGCGCGGCCCAGACCAGGGCGAATCCGAACCGTGCGAAGTAGAGGCGTCGCAGCGCGGGCGCGCGCCCGGCGGTGGATGCGGAGGTGGGCTGGGCAAGGGTGGTCATGGTGATCCTCTCGGAGGGCGCGACCGCGCCGAAGAAAGAACGTTCGTTCTCTCTGTGGAAGCGTGGCCCGAGGACGCGGTAGTGTCAAGAACGAACGTTCTCCCTCGCGACGAGGTGCAGGCTCGTTCCCGGCGGGAACGGCCGTCGAGGGCCCGGCAGGAGGTGGGTGAGGAGTTGTCCGAGGCGCGGTCCCGGCTGCTCGAGACGGCGAGCAGGCTGTTCTACACCGAAGGGCTTCACTCCGTCGGCGTCGACCGGATCGTCTCCGAGGCGTCCGTGACGCGGGCGACGCTGTACCGGCACTTCTCGGGCAAGGACGACCTGGTCGTCGCCTACCTGACCGAAGCCGACCGTGCGATTCGCGCCCGGACCGACGAGGTCCGGGCCCGAGGCGGGTCCCCGAGGGCGATCGTGCGCGGGGTCGCGAAGTCGATCGCCGACGACATCCGGTCCTCGGGGTTCCGGGGATGCGCGTTCCTCAACGCCGCGGCTGAGTACCCCGATCCGGCCCACCCGGTGCACGTCGCCGTCGTCGACCACCGGCAGTGGTTCCTGCGTACCGTCACCGAACTCCTGGCCGAGACCGGCGAGTCGGATCCGGAACCGGCGGCGAGGCACTTCGTCATGCTCCGCGACGGTGCGATGGCGGCGGGATGCCTCACCGACCCGGCCCCGGTCTGCGACACCTTCCTCCTCGGTGTGGAAGGCCTTCTGAAGTACCGGGATTCCCCGGTCGCGACCTGATTCGCCGCATCGATCGGGCTGGCCGCCGGTCCCGCGTCGCGGGCCGGACCGGCCGAGGTCGTGGGCATCGACACGGCGGGCTCGGCGCGAGCCGCACGCTGTCCTGCACCGGCGGCCGGAGCGTCGAGGTGCCGGGAAGTCCCTAGAACACGGCGCGAGGGCTCGGCGCGAGCGCGGGGAGCGCGCATCATCGAGTCGGTCGGGGGCCGGATGATCGTGCTCGCGAATTCTCGGGTGACGAGTTCCGACAATTCGCGATGGCGCCGAAAAGGGGATCATTTCCCGCGCGATTGTTCACGGCGCTGAATTGATCGAGGTCGCCGGTTGTCACGGCGAGGCAACGATTCGTCCCAGCGCCAAAATATATTGAACCCAATAAGGAACCCTTATGATCGCAGCGGATTATATGGTAATTCTGTGAATTATGGGAAATTGAAGTCGCTCAGATGAGCGTGAACGGTGATCGGCTCATTTGAGCAATTGCGGAGGGTGTTCGGAGTTGTCCGCGTCGCCCCCACGGAATGCGTCCGACTGAATGCTCTCCGTGGAGGCTGATTCTGTGGGACCTGCGTGGCACGCGTGCGCCATCCTCCCTCTCCGGACGGTGGTCCGAATGCCGCAAGGTGGGGAGCCCGTGAGGGTGAGCGGCGTTCTGTTCACGCTGGGTACGGACGTGGCGTTCGCGGCATTCCGCTGCATGTCCGAACTGTCCGTTGCGGGAACCACAACATTAGGCGGCCACCTCCTCGCCGCGTTGACCTCATAAGAGCGCGCTTCATACGATCGGGGGTGTCTCCGTGCGGGGACAAACAGATCTTCCCGGCAGTCGGGATTCCTCGGGATTCGAGAGAGGTACACCGTCAATGCCCACAGTTGCCGCAGATTCTCGCCTCTTCGACAAAGCGGTTGGCGATGAGTTGAGAAATGACATCGCCGACGTGGACGTGTTCCAGTCACTGCTGGAGCGATCGGGTCTTCACTTGGCGAGCGTGGATCTGCAGATGCGGATCACCCAAGCCAACGACGCGTTCGTAGAACAATTCGGTCAGCCTCCGGAGTCGGTGGTGGGACGCAGCCTCGGCGAGCTGCTCCACCCCGGGGTGCGCGAGCCGATCAGCCGGAACTTCGAGCGGTTGCTCGAGGGCCGGAGCCAGCGCTTCACGGAGTACTTCGTGGGCGTCGGCCCTGAGCAGGCCGCCTTCACGGGTGAGATCACCGGGATCGCCGTGCGCGGCTCGTCCTCGGGTGAGCTGACGCAGTTCGTGGTCTTGCTCTCGCCGGAGCAGCGCAACCGGGCCAACGTGGTCGTGGCGGACCGCAAGCGCGTCCTGTCCGAGCTCAACGCCCGGATCCTCGAAGGCATCGCCACCGGTGAGTCGACGGTGCGGTTGGCGTCCCGGCTGTTCCTGAGCCGGCAGGGCGTCGAGTACCACGTCGGCGCGATGCTCAAGAAGCTCAAGGCGCCCAACCGTGCCGCGCTGGTCTCCCGCGCCTACAGCCTCGGCCTGCTGAGCGTGGGGAGCTGGCCTCCGCGCGTGCCGCGGGATTACGTGAAGTAGGCGCAGCCGAACCGCGGGCACGGCCGCGATCGTCCGATGTGGACGACGTGGGTGAGTCGGTCCGGATCCGGACCGCGAACCCGCGAACGCGGCTACCGCAGGGGAACTAGGGATTTCGCTAGTTTCCGGAGTTGATCAGTGCTTGCGCTCCCGTGGTGGCCGGTGGTGGACTGCCCTCGTCTACTGGCGGGTGCACCCTGCAAGCGCGGCTGGGAATCCCTGGTCAGGACGTGTGAGTCGGGGTGAGTTGGGATGCGGGGTGACCAAGAGCGCATCGCGAACCGGATCCAGCCCTTGGCCGGCCGGTCTCGTGAGCGCGCCGTGCTCGCCGAGGCGCTCGCGGACGCACGTTCCGGCCGCGCCCGATGCGTCGTCGTCCGGGGGCCGGGTGGAGTCGGCAAGAGTCGGCTGCTGAGCGAGGTCACGCGGCACGAGCACGCGCGCACCTGCACCGTTCTGCACGTGAGCTGCCCGGACGTCACCTCCCCGCTGCGCTACGACGCGGTGCGGGCGCTCTTCGAACCGCTGGGGCTCGGCGCCGACGACGTCTCCGACTCCGCGGTCCGGGTGCTCTTCCCAGGACGGCGAGCCGGGGCTCCGCACGGCAACGACCACGAGACGCTGTCCGGGCTGCGCAGCCTGGCGGCGAACCTGATGGCCAGCGCTCCGCTGGTGCTCGTCGTCGACGACGCCCACCGGTGCGACGAGGGTTCGTTGCGCTGGCTGGACTTCCTGCTCCGGCGCGCCGCCGACCTGCCCCTGCTGATCCTGCTCGGCCACCGCTGCGACGACGTCGACGACACCGTGCGCAGAGCGCTCTCCCGCATCGTCGGGCAGCGCGCGAGCAGCGTGATCCAGCTGGCGCCGCTGACCAGGGACGAGGTCGGCGACATCGTGGCGACGGTGTTCTCCGCGCCACCGGACAGCTCGTTCGTCGACGCCTGCGCGCGAGCCTCGGGCGGCAACCCGTCCCTGCTGCACCGGTTGCTCGACGACGTCCGCAACGCCGGGATCGGGCCCGATGCGGCCGGAGTCCTCTCGGTCGAAGCGGCCGAGAAGGGCGTGCTGGCCGCTTCGGTGCTCAACCGGCTGGCCGGACAACCGCGTCGAGTCTTCGACGTCGCCGCCGCGCTGGCGCTCCTCGGCCCGGGAGCGGGCGCGGAATCCGTGGCCGCGCTGGCCGCAGCGACCAGGTGGCAGGTCGGCGAAGCGCTCGACGTGCTGCGCGGCTGCGACATCGTCGCCGAGTCCGGGATGGACTTCGCGCACGCGTCGATCCGGGACGCCGTGCTCGACGCGGTGCCGGTGTCCGAAGCGGATCGCCTGCGGGCGGCGCGCATCCTCAACGATGCCGGGCGTCCCGCCGTCGAGGTCGCCCAGCACCTGCTCGCGCTGACGGAGTTGAACCAGCAGTGGATGGCCGGTGTCCTGCGCGACGCCGCGGCCCTGTCCGAGCAGCGCGGCGAGCTCGAAATCGCCGTGCGGTACCTGCGACGGGTTCTCGACGTCGAGACCTCCGGCCCCCAGCGCATCCGCGTCCGGGGCGACCTCGGCCGGGTGCTCGCGCAGCTCGACCCCTACGCGGCGCTGCCGATCATGCGCGAACTGCTCGACCGGGTCGCCGACCCGGACGCCTACGTCTCGTTCGTCCTGAACTTCGCCATGACCGCCGTCACCGCGCAACGCCACCCGGAGGCGGTCCGGGTTCTGGCCGAAGTCTTGGCGATGCTCGCGACGAAGGACAGGGGAAATGCCTCGCCCGCCCACCGCGAGCTGTGCCTGTCCCTCGAGTCGATGCTGATGATCGTCGGCAGCGCCGAGAAGTCGACCTTCAGCGTCGTGCGGGACCGAATCGAGCGACGGCCGCTGCCCGCAGGCAGCACACCCGCGGAACGCCGGACGCTCGCCGCCATCGCCTTCGTGCACTCGCTGCGCTGCGAGCCCTCCGCGCAGGTGGTGGCGCACGCGCGCACGGCCCTGAGCTTCCAGACCAGCGACGCCGACCCCTGGAGCGAGCGGTGCGCGCTGTTCGCCCTGCACCTGGCCGACGTCACCGACGACCTGCTGCCCGCCGCCCAGCGCTCGCTGGACCTGGTCGAGAGCATGGGCGCGAGCTGGGACTACTCGTACTCGCTGTCCTGCTACGCCCGAGTCCTGCTGCACTTCGGCGACGTCCGGGAAGCCGCCGAGCAGGCGCAGACCGCTGCGAAGATCTGCGCGCAGACCCGCGGCGCCGACTCGACATCAGCTCAGTTCACCGCCTGGGCGAGCGCGCTGGCCGAGCTCGGGCAGGTCGAGCAGGCCGACGAGGTCCTCGACAGGATCGACCGGGAGTGGTTCGAGGAAGCGACCCTCGAATGGCACTACTTCCTGCACACCAGGGCACGCGTGCGCTGGATCCGGGGCGACCGGACTGCCGCGCTCGAACTGCTGCTGCGATGCGGGAGGAGCATGACCGACGCGGGCATCCTCAACCCGGTCTTCGCGCCGTGGCGCACCGACGCGGCCTGGTTGCTCGTGGGCCTCGGACGTCGAGCGGAGGCCGTGGAACTCGTCGAGCAGGACGCGGAAGCCGTGCACCGCTGGGGCACCGCGCGGGCCATCGGACGGCACCTGATGGCGCGCGGAGCCGTCGCCGAGAACCCTTCGCGCGCAGTGGACTCGCTCACCGAGGCGGTCCAGGTCCTCTCCGGATCCCCCGCGTGGTTGGACGAGGCGAGGGCGCACCACCGGCTCGGGGAATTCTTGCTGCGCACCGACGACACCCGGGGAGCCCGCAAGCACCTGCGCCGGTGCATCGACCTCGCCACGCTCTGCGGCTCCCGGCCCATCGCCGAGAGCGCGCGGGCGCTCGTCGTTACCGCCGGAGGCAGGGTCGGGCAGCCGCTGCGGTCGCCGGTCGACCTGCTCACCGGCAGCGAGCTGCGGGTGGCGACAATGGCCGCCGCCGGTGCCAGCAACAGGGCGATCGCCGAGGCGCTGTTCGTCACGCTGCGCACCGTCGAAGCTCACCTGACCAACGCCTACCGGAAGCTGCGCGTGTCCAAGCGAGCAGAACTGGCGGCCGTGCTCGGCGGTGCCCGAACACGGCTCCAGCACGACGAGGACGAGGACGAAGCGACGTTCGCCGGAAGACCATGACGCCGAGCCAGGGGGCGATGCAGATGACCGCGACGCACGTGCCGTTCGGTTCCGCGCCGGGTCTCGGGTGGCGCGGAGCAGGGCCGCCGAGCCCGCCGCGCGTCACGGCCCGGGACGTGCCGTGCCCGGCGCTGCTGGAACGCGACCACGAGCTCGGCCACGTCGGCCACGTCCTGGAGGCCGCCCGCGCCGGGAACGGATCATTGCTGTTCATCGGTGGTTCGCTCGGCATCGGGAAGTCGGAACTGCTGAACGCCTGCGCCCAGCGCGCCCGCCGGGCGGGCCTGCGCGTGCTGCGCGCCTCCTGCGCGGAGCAGGAGCGCGACTTCGAGTTCGGCGTCGTCCAGCAGCTGCTGGACCCCGCGCTGTTCTCGGCCGCCGGGCAGCGCGAACCCGCGTCGGTGGCGCGCCACGACGTGCATCCCCTCATCGCGGAGATGAGCGCCGAGCAGCCGCTGCTGATCGTGGTCGACGACCTGCACGCGGCCGACACCGCGTCTCTCGCATGCCTGAGCTACCTGGGCAGGCGGGTGAGCAGACATCCGGTCGCGATCGTCGTGACCGTCCTCGACGGCGATCCCGGCGCGGAGCGCCTGCCGGTTCGCGAGATCAGGGAATCCGCAACGCACACCCTGAGCCCCGCACCGCTGTCGACCGCAGCGGTGCGCGCCCTGGTGCGCGGGGAGCTCGGGGATGAGGCCGATGACGAACTCGTGGCGGCCTGCGGGGAGAGCTCGGCGGGCAACCCGCTGTTCCTGATGTCGATGCTGTCGGAGGTCAAGGCCACCGGGTGGTCGACCGGAGCCGTGCGGCGACCGGCCGGGCTGCGGGAGAGGCTGGTGTCCTGCCTGAGCAGCCAGCCCACGCCGGTGCACCGGCTGATCCAGACCACGGCCGTGCTCGGGGAGAGCGCCGACACCGAACTGGTCGGCAGAGTCGCCGGTCTCGACGAGTGCCAGCACGTGCGGGCCGTGCGGGTGGTGCGTCAGCTGGGCTTGCTCAACTCCGAATCCTGCCTCGGGCCGGCGCGATTGGTCGTGCGGGCCGCAGCGGAGGAGCTGACGGCGGGCGAGGACCTGGACGAAGTGCACCTGCGCGCGGCGCAGTGGCTCCACCAGCAGGGCCACGCGGAGAGGGAGATCGCCAGATACCTCGTCGAAGTGGCGGCGCCGCTCGACGACTGGGCGCTGCGCGTGCTCCGGGAAGCCGTGCAGGCCGAATTGGAGTGCGGGAAGCCGGAAACCGCCGCGTCCTACTTGCGAAGAGCGCTCCTCGACAGCCCCCCGAACGGAGAGGATCGCGGACGCATGCTGGTCGAACTGGCCACCGCGGAGCGGTCGTTCGATCCGTCGGCCTCGGTTCGCCACATCTCCCAGTCGGTCTCGATGCTCACCTCGGCCCACGACCGGGCGGAGGCGCTCTCGCGACTGTCACCGATGGTACTGGCCACCTCGCCGGCGCCCATCACCGAGATGATCAGGGAAGTGTCCGGGGAATTCGAGGCGCAGGAGCGCGTTCCGGGGGATCAGGCGCTGCGCCTGGAAGCCCGCCGGCGGTACCTCGCGATGGAAGACCCCTTGGGTCTCGCGGACAACGTCCGCCGGCTGCGGGCCCTCGGCCCGAACCCGCCCGTGAACACCGCGGCCGAGCGCGAACTCCTGGTCGTGCTGCTGTACGCGGCCACGGTGGCCTCGGAGATCGGGGCGGCCGAGGTGGCCCGCCTGGCGCACCGCGTCATCGAACGCGAACCCGCCCAGCCCGGCCACGTCCACACAGGACTCGCGCTGCTGGCCAACGTCCTCGTCGGTGCCGACGCGCCGGGGAAGCTGTCGTCGTGGCTCGATCGCGCTCGGGGGCAGCAGCAGAGCCAGGGCGACGTCGTGGCGCGGACGTTGCTGTGCACCGAGACGGGTCTCGTGCTGATGTCCACCGGAAAGCTCGACGAGGCGCTGGCAGTCACCCGCGAGGCGATCGACCTGGGCGGCCTCGGCTGGGACCACGGCAATTCCGCGACGCTGCTCACCGTCGCCTTCCTCACGCTGGAGACCGCCGACCGCGACCTGATGCATCGAGTGCTGGAAAGCGGTGGAGCCACCGGGAACAACGTGTGCGTCACGGCGGCGCTGCGCCTGCTCAAGGGCTCGGTCGCCACCGACCGCCGCGAACTCGGCCCCGAGCTCCAGCGGATCCTCGACCTCGGTCAGCAGCTGGACCGCTGGGGGATGCGCAACCCCGCGCTGTGCCCGTGGCGAAGCCTGGCCGCGATGATGCACCACCGGCTCGGCGACGTCGACGAGGCCCACAAGCTCATCGAGCAGGAGCTGGAACTGGCGCAGAACTGGGGCGCGCACGTCGCGGTCGGGCGGGCCCTGCGCAGCTACGCCATGCTCAGCGACAGCGGGAAGGACATCCGGCTGCTCCAGGGGGCGATCTCGGTGCTCAGCGAATCCGCCAACCGGATCGAACTGGCCCGAGCACACCTGCTCCTCGGGCGGCGGTTGCGCGCCGCAGGACGGTCCGGAACCGAGAAGCACCTCCAGGAAGCGCGCGGCATCGCCCTCGAGTGCGGGGTCCAGCGGCTGATCGACCGCACCACGGCCGAGCTGGGCGGGCAGGCATCGGCGACGCCGTCGAGGGCGGGCCTGCTGACTCCGTCCGAACGCCAGGTGGCGATGCTGGCCCGAACCGGTCGCACGAACGAGGAGATCGCGCGCGAAGCGCGCATCACCTCCCGCACCGTGGAGAAGCACCTGACGAAGATCTACCGGAAGCTGGGCGTCGCGGGCAGGGCGGAGCTCTTCGACGCGCTCCAGCACCCGCAGAACCCGGTTTCGGGCTGAAACCGGCGCAACCCCGTCGCATCACCGAGTGATACGACCCGCTGAGAGGAGTCCCTTGACCGCACGGGCGGAAACCCACGAGTTCCAGGCGGAAACGCAGCAGCTTCTGCAGCTGGTGGTGCATTCGATCTACTCCAACAAGGACGTGTTCCTGCGCGAGCTGATCTCGAACGCCGCCGACGCCCTGGACAAGCTGCGATTGGCCTCGTTCGCCAACAAGGACCTGCAGGTCGACACCTCCGACCTGCACGTCGAGATCGCGATCGACCCCGAGCAGCGCACCTTGACGGTGCGGGACAACGGCATCGGCATGTCGCGCGCCGAGGTCGTCGACCTGATCGGCACCATCGCGAAGTCGGGCACGGCCGAACTGCTGGCCAAGGTCCGCGACTCCCAGGACTCCGCGGCGGAGCTCATCGGGCAGTTCGGCGTCGGCTTCTACTCCAGCTTCATGGTCGCCGACCGGGTCGGCCTCACGACCCGGCGCGCCGGCGAGGACGAGGCCACGCGCTGGGAGTCCGACGGCAGCGGCACCTACACCGTCGAGACCGTTCCCGATGCAGCGCAGGGCACCTCGGTGACGCTGTGGCTGAAACCCGAGGAGGCCGACGACAACCTCTTCGACTACACCTCCGAGCACAAGATCCGGGAACTCGTCCGGCGGTACTCCGACTTCATCACCTGGCCGATCCGCATGGAGGTGGAGCGCGCCGACGACGAGGGCGAAACCCGTCGCGAGACCGACACGCTCAACTCGATGAAGGCGCTGTGGGCACGTCCTCGCGACGAGATCTCCGACGAGGAGTACGCGGAGTTCTACCAGCACATCAGCCGGGACCGGCGCGAACCGCTCGAGGTCGTCGCGGTCCAGGCCGAGGGGACCTTCGAGTACAAGGCGCTGCTGTTCATCCCCTCGCACGCACCGGGTGACCTGTTCGCCGAAGACCACCGGCAGGGCGTGCAGCTCTACGTGAAGCGCGTGTTCGTGATGGACGAGTGCGAGGCGCTGGTCCCGCCCTACCTGCGGTTCATCAAGGGCGTCGTCGACGCTCAGGACCTGTCGCTCAACATCTCGCGGGAGATCCTGCAGCAGGACAGGCAGATCAACCTGATGCGCCGCCGACTGACCAAGAAGGTGCTGTCGACGGTGAAGACGATGATGAGCGAGAACCCCGAGCGCTACGCGACGGTGTGGCGGGAGTTCGGCGCGGTCCTCAAGGAAGGGATCCTCAGCGACCCCGACAACCGCGACACCATCGTGGAGATCGCCTCCTTCGCCTCCACGCGCGATCCCGAGAAGCCGACCACGCTGCGCGAGTACGTCGAGCGCATGGGCGAGGGCCAGCGCGACATCTACTACATGACCGGCGCGTCCCGCTCGGTCATCGAGAGCTCGCCGCACATCGAGGCGTTCCGGGCCAAGGGGTACGAGGTGCTGCTGCTGACCGATCCCGTCGACGAGGTGTGGGTCGACGTCGTTCCCGAGTTCGACGGCACGCCGCTGCGGTCGATCGCGAAGGGCGAGCTGGACCTGGACGCCGACGGGGACGAGGATGCCGAGCCCGAGCAGCGCCACGAGGAGTTCGCGGAGCTGCTGTCGTGGATGAGCGACCTGCTGGCCGATCAGGTGAAGGAGGTCCGGCTGTCCTCGCGGCTGACGACCTCGCCGGCGTGCCTGGTCAGCGGTGCGCACGAGATGACGCCCACGATGGAGAAGCTCTACCGCGCGATGGGGCAGGAGCTGCCGTCGACCAAGCGCGTCCTCGAGCTCAACCCCGGACATCCGCTGGTGGAGGGCCTGCGCAAGGCGCGCGGTGATCGCGGGGAGGCCGCGGAGCTCGCCGAGACCGTCGAGCTCCTGCACGGCACGGCGCTGCTCGCGGAGGGTGGCGATCTCACCGATCCCGCCCGCTTCACGCGCCTGCTCGCCGACCACCTGGCCCGGGAGCTGTAGTGGGACCGAACCGCACCTCCGGGTCGGTGGTCCGGAGGTGCGGTTCGGAGATCAGGACGCGGCGCGAAGCCCGGTCCAGCGGGCGCGGGCGACCACGCCGAGCAGGACGCCCAGCACGACCGTCACCGCGGCGATCGGGGGGAAGGTCAGGAGGTTGGTGATGGTGGCGCCGACCATGACCGCGACGAGCCCGAGCGCAGCCGGTGCGGTCAACCTCGGGACGAGCAGCCCGATCGCGCCGGCGATCTCGGCCGCGCCGGTGACGTACCGCAGCCACTGACCGACACCCACGGCGTCGAACGTGGCCACCATCGTGGGGTCACCGAGGAACTTCGGGACCGCGGCGGCGACGAACACCAGCGCCAGCACCACCTGCAGCACCCACAGCAGTGCGTTCCCGACCCGGCTGCGCTTCTCCTCAACCACGCTGACCCACCTCGATCGACTCCGCGACCGCGAGCTCGGTCTCGATCTCGCGGTTGACCTCGACCAGGTGCTCGGTGAGGAAGAAGTGCCCGCCGGAGAACTCCCTGAGCCGGAATTCGCCCTCGGTGTGCTGCTCCCAGGCCTCCGCTTCCTCCCGCGTCGTCTTCGGGTCCTCGTCGCCGGTCAGGACGACGATGGGTGCGCGCACCGTCCGGTCCGGCTCGCAGCGGTAGGTCTCGACGGCGCGGTAGTCGTTGCGGATGGCGGGCATGGCCATCCGCAACAGCTCCTCGTCGCCGAAGACCGCCGTGTCGGTGCCGTTGAGCTTCTTGAGCTCCTCGATGACCCCGTTGTCGTCGCGCTTGTGCACCTCCTCGTCGCGGCGGGTCGCCGGTGCGCGCCTGCCGGAGGCGATCACCGAGCGCGGCGCGCGGGTTCCTCGCTGCTCGAGCCGGTGGGCGGTCTCGAAGGCCAGGACCGCGCCCATGCTGTGCCCGAAGAAGACCGTGGGTTTGTCGCTGAGCGCGGCGATCTCTTTCGCCAGCAGGTCGGCGAGCGTTTCGATGTCCTCGACGCACGGCTCGTGCCGCCGGTCCTGGCGGCCCGGGTACTGCAGCGAGACGACGTCGGTGCCGGGGGAGAACCGCGGCGCCAACGGGTGGAAGAAGCTGGCCGAGCCGCCCGCGTGCGGGAAGCAGACGAGCCGCGTCGTGCTCGTCGCCGATGGCCGGTACCGGCGGATCCACTCCGTGGTCGCATCATCCTTGGTGGTGTTCAACTCGGTGGCCGGTCCTTTCGGTCGCTGCCTTTCCGGCTACGAGTCAACCTCAGGAGCTCCTCGCGAATCCCTAGTCTTCGTCTTCCAGCCACGTCCTTCCGATGTTTGGGGGAAGGAGTGGCACCGGGTAGCGAAACTGCGTTTCTGTGGGGGAGTTTCGACGGTCTTCTGGTGTGGATCACTCGATCTAGTGATCGGTTTTCGCTCGTGTTTTCGAAGGCTTGGGTGCATCATTTAGTACATGAGTTCGAGGACGCCTGTGGGGGCCGCGGTGGCGACGGCCAGGGCCGCGCTCGCCGCGGTCCTGGCGTCCGCACCGCATACCAGTGATGCCGAGTTGACCGAATCTATCGTGGATGCCGAATCTCTTGTGCGTCTTGTTCAGTCGTTTCAGGCGAGTTTGGTGGCGGAGGCGGATCGGCGTGCGTTGGGGCGTGTGCAGGGGGCGCGGGATACCGCAACGTGGTTGCAGGACCGGTTGAAACTCGACCCCGGACAGGCACGAGCCCGGGTGGAAGTCGCCCGGGCCTCCGATGGGCCGAGTCGGAAAGCCTTGTCGGACGGTGTGATCAGTCTGGACCACGCGCGGGTCATCGCCACTTGTCTGCGGAAGCTGCCTGCGTCGGCTGCCGGTGATGTGGCGAAGGTGGAGCGGGTGTTGACCGAGCGGGCACGGTGGTGTCGGCCGGGTGATCTGCGGCGGTTGGCCGATGGGGTGAACGCGACCTACGACCGCGACACCGCAGTCCGGGACGAACAGGCTCAGTATGAGTCTCGGGAGTTGCACTACGTCACCACCGACGATGGCATGGTGATGATCAAGGCCCGGCTGGACAAAGAGACCGGGCAGAAGTTCATCGCCGCTCTCCGGCCGGTGTCGAAACCCTGCCCCGCCACCAATGGCCAGCCCGATCCCCGGACTCCTGCGCAGCGCCACGCTGACGGTCTGGCCACGCTGGTGGATCTGGCGTTGGGATCGGACCGGATGCCGCGTGTGGGTGGGCAGCGGGTGCAGGTTCAGGTCACGGTCGATTACGACGACCTGGTGCGCAGCCTCGATCCGGACGCTGAGGGTGTGGTGCCGGGGGTTTTCGCTGACGGGGTACCGATCACGACCGACAACGTACGTCGCCTGGCCTGCGACGCGGGCATTCTGCCCATCGTGTTGGGTGGTGACGGGGTTGCGGTGGATTACGGGCGGGAGGAACGCACCGCGCCCCCGGCACAACGCGCCGCACTCTTCCGACGAGATGGAGTGTGTGCGTTTCCCGGGTGTGAGCATCCGCCTGGAACCTCACAAGCACACCACATCCGCCACTGGCTCGACGGCGGAACCACCGACCTCACCAACATGGTCATGCTATGCGCCTTCCACCACCGCACCCTCCACCACGACCACTGGAACATCACCATGCAGGAAAGGCGGCCCGTGTTCACCCCACCCGCCCACGTGGACCCGCAACGCACACCACTACCCGGCGGCACCGCGACAACCGCGGTTCACCAACGAATGATCCGGGATTTGGTCCCGAAACCGCGGGAGCCAGAACCCACCCACAACTAGCCAAACCCGGGACCCGGCCACGCCCTGTGGCCGGTCACCCCGGCACGCCCTCAGGGCACTGCTCTTTGACAACTCAAGAGAGAAGCACTGCCCGGGTCGCCACCTGAGGTGCGGGTCATGAGGCGTACATGCGGGAGTAGTGGCCGTTGGCGGCGAGGAGCTGTTGGTGGGTGCCGCGTTCGACGACGCGGCCCGAGTCCATCACCAGGATCATGTCCGCGTGGCGGATGGTGGAGAGGCGGTGGGCGATGACGAAGCTCGTGCGGCCCGCGCGCAGCGAGGCCATCGCTTGCTGGATGAGGACTTCGGTGCGGGAGTCGACCGAGCTGGTCGCCTCGTCCAGGAGCAGGATCGAGGGCTCCGCCAGGAACGCTCTGGCCAGGGTGATGAGTTGGCGTTCGCCTGCGCTCACGGTGGAGGACTCGTCGTCCAGGACCGTGTCGTAACCGTCGGGCAGCGAGCGGACGAAGCGGTCCACGCACATGGCGCGTGCCGCGTTGACGACCTCCTGGCGGGTCGCTCCGGGACGTCCGTAGGCGATGTTGTCGGCGATGGTGCCGGCGAACAGCCACGAGTCCTGCGAGACCAGGCCGATCCGCGAGCGGAGGTCTTCGCGGGTCATGTCGGCGACGTCGACCCCGTCCAGCAGGATGCGGCCGCGGTCGACCTCGTAGAAGCGCAGCAGCAGATTGCCCAGCGTTGACTTGCCCGCGCCGGTCGGGCCGACGATGGCGATGAGCTCGCCCGGCACCGCGCTCAACGACAGGTTCTCGATCAGCGGGGCGTCTGGTGTGTAGCGGAAGGACACCTGCTGGAAGTCGACCCGCCCGCGCACCCTCCTCGGTCGCACGGGCCTCGGCGGGGCGGGCCGCTGCTCGGGTTCGTCGAGGACCTCGAAGACCCGTCGCGCGGAGGCCATGCCGGACTGGAGCTGGGCGGAGAAGTTGGCCATGTCGATGATGGGTTGAGTGAACATGCTGGAGTACTGCATGAACGACTGCACGCTGCCGATCGACATCGAACCGCTGGCGACCAGCAGCGCGCCGACCACGGCCACCATCACGTAGTTCAGGTCGGTGACGAACCGCGTGACCGGGCCGATCAAGCCGGACAGCGTCTGCGAGCGGGACGAGGCGAGGTAGAGCGCTTCGTTGTGCTCGTCGAAGGTGCGCTCGGCCAGTTCGCCGCGACCGAAGGCCACCACGGTCGAATGCCCGGTGTAGGTCTCCTCGACGTAGCCGTTGAGGGAGCCGGTGCGCTGCCACCGCTCGGCGAACCTCGGCCGCGCGCGCCTGCTGATCGTCAGCGCCGCCGCAGCGGCCACCAGCACGCTCACCAGCACCAGGCCCGCGAGCAGCGGCGAGAGCAGCACCATGACCGTCATGACGCCGACCACCGCGAAGATCGAGTTGACCATGTGGCCGAGGGTCTGCTGCAGGGTGCGCTGGAGGTTGTCCACGTCGTTGGTGACCCGGCTCAGCACCTCGCCGCGCGAGGTGCGGTCGAAGTAGCCCAGCGGCAGCCGGGTCAGCTTCGCGCTCACCCGCTCCCTCAGCACGAACATGGTGTGCTGCGCGATGAACGCGACGACGCGTCCCTGCACCAGCATGCACAACCCGCTGGCGAGGTAGAGGACGAGGATGATCACCAGGAGCTGGGCCAGCGCCTGGAAGTTCACGCCTTGCCCGGGGACGATGTCGGCGGTGCTGAGCACGTTCGCCAGGGCTTCATCACCCCTGGCGCGCATCCCGGCGATCACCTCCTCCTTGGACGCTCCCGGCGGCAGGCCGCGGCTGACCACCCCCGCGAAGGCCATGTCCGTCGCGTTGCCGACCAGCTTGGGGCCGGCGAGGTTGAACACCGTCGCCCCGGTGCCCAGCACCAGCACCAGCACCAGGCGGACCCGGTACGGCCGCAGCATGGCGAGCAGACGCAGGATCGTGGACGAGGACGCCTCAGCTGTGCTGGCCATGCAGCACCCCTCGGATGGTTCGGTGGCCGCGGCTCGGGATCTCCTGCGGAATCCCTTGGGAGTAGGCGATTTCCTGGTAGGTCCGGTTGTAGTACAGCAGTTGCGCGTGGGTGCCCGCGCCGACCACGCGGCCCTGGTCGAGGACCACGATCCGGTCGGCGTGCTGCACGGCGCTGAGCCGCTGCGCCACGATGATCATCGTCGCCTCCGGCACGTCGCGGGCCAGCGCGGCCCGCAGCCGAGCTTCGGTCCTGCGGTCCAGCGCCGAGAAGCTGTCGTCGAGCAGGTAGATCTCCGGGCGCAGCACGAGCGCCCGGGCGATCGCGAGCCGTTGTCGCTGCCCGCCGGAGAGGTTCGAACCGCCCTGCGAGACCGGTGCGTCGAGCATCCCGGGAAGCTGCTCGACGAACTCTCCCGCCTGGGCGATGTCCAGGGCGTGCCACAGGTCGTGGTCGTGCGCACCGGGAGCGCCGTAGCGGAGGTTCGAGCCGATGGTGCCGCTGAACAGGTGCGGTTCCTGCGGAACGATGCCGATGACGCGGTGCAGCGAATCGGGGGAGAAGGAGCGGACGTCGATCCCGTTGACGTGAACGCTGCCGCTGGTCGGGTCGAACAGCCGCAGCGCGAGGTTGAGCAGGGTCGTCTTGCCGCTGCCGGTGCTGCCGACGATCGCCACCGTCTGACCCCCCTCGGCGACGAGATCGATGTTGTGCAGGACCGGTTTTGGTGCACCCGGGTACTGGAACCCGGCGGCCTGGATCGTCAGGCGTCCGCGCCGCCGCGCGCCGTGGACCGGGTTCGGGTGCGTCGGGACGCTCGTTCCGACGTCCAGCACCTCCTGGACGCGCCGAACCGAGACGGCGGCACGCGGCAGGTCGGCGAAGACGATGGTGGCCATGATGATCGCGGTGATGATCAGCGTCACGTAGCCCAGCAGGGCCGCGATCGAACCGACCTGGGCCTGACCGGCATCGATGCGACCGGTGGCGAACCAGATGATCGGCAGCGTCGCGGTGTTCATGAGCACCATGACCACCACCGGGACCGTCGCCATCATGCGGCCGACCTTCAGCCCGACGCCGAACAGCTCGGAGTTCGCCCCGCTGAACCGGGCGCGCTCGTGGTCGTCGCGGACGAACGCGCGGACGATGCGGATGCCGGTGATCTGCTCGCGCAGCAGGCGGTTGATGTTCTCGACGGCTCGCTGCATCCGGGCGTAGGTGGGGCTGATCCGCACCAGGATCACCGTCAACCCGGTCACCAGCACCACGACCAGGGCGACGATGATCAGCGACAGCGAGACGTCCTGCAGCAGCGCCATCACCACGCCGCCGACGCAGGTGATCACGGCGGCGACGGCGATGTCGAGGAGCGTGACGACCAGCGCCTGCACCTGCTGGACGTCGTTGACGGTGCGAGTGATCAGCGACGGCGCGCCGAACCGCCCGACTTCGCGGGCCGAAACCCCCATGACGCGGCGGAAGACCCGGGAGCGCAGGTCCCGCCCGAGCGCGGCCGACACGCGCGCGCCGACGGCCGCCGCCGCGCCCGCGGCCAGGATCTGCACCAGCGCCACCACCACCATGACGGTGCCGATGTAGCGGATGTAGTTCAGGTCGCCGCGCACGATGCCCCGGTCGACCACGAGCGAGAAGAAGGCCGGCTGCAGCAGCGTGGCCATCGTCTTCGCGATCTGCAGAACCAGCAGCAGCGCGAGCGCCCGCCGGTACGGCCGCAGATGGGTGTCCAAGAAGGCGATCAGCAAGCGGCACTCTCCGGTGGCGGTCAGTGGGCCGTCCGCCAGTCGACCTCAGCGCGAGCTCGGTAATCCCTAGACTTCGCGTCCCTCTCGTGCCCCGCCCGGAGCGACCGCAGGAACCGACGACACGAAGAACTAGGGGTTTCTGAGCTGCTGTTGCACAACACTTCCCGGCGGGTCGTTCCTCCTGCGTGATCGCGTCCAGGCCGGTGGGCCGTCGGAACGGGCGTCGTCGAGATGGGTTTGGTGGAGATGGACAACGAGCAGAAGCTCCGGGATTACCTGCGGCGGGCCAGTTCGGACCTCCAGCGGACCCGGCGGCGGTTGCGCGATGTGGAGGCCGCTGCGCAGGAACCCATCGCCGTCGTCGGCATCGGCTGCCGCTACCCCGGAGGAATCACCGGCCCGGAAGAGCTGTGGCGGATGGTCGCCGCCGGCGAGCACGGCGTCGGGGAGTTCCCGGACGACCGCGGCTGGGACCCGGAGATGCTGGCGATGTCGGCCACCGACCGAGGTGGATTCCTCAGCGGCGCCGGGGACTTCGATGCCGACTTCTTCGGCATCTCGCCCCGCGAAGCGCTCGGCATGAACCCGCAGCAGCGCGTGGTGCTGGAGGTGACCTGGGAGGCGCTGGAACGCTCCGGGATCGACCCGCACTCCATCAAGGGCACCGAGACCGCCGTGTTCGTCGGTGCGATGAACCAGGACTACCAGCTCGCACCCGGCGAGGGCGGCGAGGGAACGGCCCTGCTGGGCAGCTCGCAGAGCGTCATCTCCGGCCGGATCGCCTACACCCTCGGGCTCGTCGGCCCGGCGGTCACGCTGGACACGGCGTGCTCGTCGTCGCTCGCGGCCATGCACATGGCCACGCACGCGTTGCGCAACGGCGAGTGCTCCATGGCCCTCGCAGGCGGCGTCACCGTCATGTCGAACCCCGCGACCTTCATCGAGTTCAGCCGCCAGGGCGGTTTGTCGTCGGACGGTCGCTGCCGCTCGTTCGCCGACAGCGCGGACGGGACCGGCTGGGCCGAGGGCGCCGGTGTGCTGGTGCTGGAACGGTTGTCCGACGCGCAGCGCAACGGCCACGACGTCCTCGCCGTGCTGCGCGGATCCGCGGTGAACCAGGACGGCGCCTCCAACGGTCTCACCGCGCCCAACGGGCCCTCGCAGCAGCGCGTCATCCAGCAGGCGCTGGTCAACGCGCGACTGACCGCCGACCAGATCGACGCCGTGGACGCGCACGGCACCGGAACCACCCTCGGCGACCCCGTCGAGGCCCAGGCGTTGCTGGCCACCTACGGCCGCAACCGCGACGAGCACCGGCCGCTGCTGCTCGGCTCCGTGAAGTCCAACATCAGTCACACGCAGGCCGCCGCCGGTGTTGCGGGCGTGATCAAGATGATCATGGCGATGCGCAACGGGGTGGTGCCCCGGACCCTTCTGGTCGACGAGCCGTCCTCGCACGTCGACTGGTCCGCCGGTGCTGTGCGGCTGGTCACCGAGAACACGCCGTGGCCGGAGACCGGTGAACCGCGCCGCGCCGCGGTGTCCTCGTTCGGCCTCAGCGGGACGAATGCGCACACGATCATCGAACAGGCGCCGGTCGTCGATCCCGAACCCGAGCAGGACCCGATCCCGGTGTCGACGGTGCCGGTGCTGGTGTCCGGGCGCACCCGCGCGGCGCTGCAGGAGCAGGCCGCACGTCTGTCCGCAGTGGAGGGTTCTCCGCTCGATGTCGCCTATTCTCTCGCGACCACGAGGTCGAGCTTCGAGCAGCGGGCCGTCGTGCTCGCCGACGACGTCACCTCCTTGCGGACCGCCCTCGAGGGGCTCGCGCGCGGCGAAGCGGGACCGCGCGTCGTGCAGGCCGTCGCGCAGGGGCGGGGGAAGCTGGCGCACCTGTTCACCGGTCAGGGCGCGCAGCGCCCGGGCATGGGACGTGAGCTCCACGCGCGGTTCCCCGCCTTCGCCGAAGCGCTGGACGAGGTGCTCGACCACCTCGACCCCGCGGTCCGGGACGTGATGTGGGGCGAGGACGGCGATGCGCTGGCGCGCACGGAATTCGCCCAGCCCGCGCTGTTCGCGATCGAGGTCGCGCTGCACCGGCTCTTCGAATCGTGCGGAATCACAACGGATTTCGTCGCCGGGCACTCGATCGGCGAGATCAGCGCCGCGCACGTCGCTGGAGTCTTCTCGCTCGAGGACGCCGCCAAGCTGGTCACCGCGCGCGGCCGCCTCATCCAGGCGTTGCCGCCGGGAGGGGCGATGCTGGCCGTCGCCGCGGCGGAAGCCGACGTGCTGCCGCACCTCACCGACGAGACCTCGATCGCCGCCATCAACAGCCCGAACTCGCTCGTGGTCTCGGGCACCGAGGACGCGATCGACGCCATCGAGACCGCTTTCACCGCCGAGGGACGCAAGACCAGCCGGTTGCACGTCTCGCACGCCTTCCACTCCCCGCTGGTGGAACCCGCGCTCGAAGGCTTCCGCGCGGTCCTGGACGAGATCTCGCTGGAGGCGCCGCAGATCCCGCTGGTGTCGACGGTGACCGGTGAGCAGGTGCGGTTGGAGCAGGTCACCTCCGTCGACTACTGGGTCGACCAGGTGCGCCGGACCGTGCGCTTCGCCGACGGCGTGCGGTGGATGCACGAGCACGGGGTCTCCACGTTCCTCGAACTCGGCCCGGACGGCGTGCTCTCGGCGATGGCGCAGGAATGCGTGGACACCGTCGCCGTGCCCGCGCTGCGGTCCGGTCGGCCGGAGGTCGACACCCTCACCGCCGCGCTGGCGGGCGTGCACGTGCGCGGCGTCCCGGTGAGCTGGGCCGAGTGCTTCGCCGGCACGGGTGCCCGCCGCGTCGACCTGCCCACCTACGCCTTCCAGCGAAAGCGCTTCTGGCCCAAGGGCGGTGCGTTCGGCTTCAACGATCCGAGGGCCGCAGGGCTCGGCAGCGCGCAGCACCCGCTGCTGTCGGCCGCCGTGTCGCTCGCCGACTCCGACGGTGTCCTGCTCACCGGGAGGCTGGCGCGGCAGTCGCACCCGTGGCTGGTGGACCACGCGGTCAACGGTGCGGTGCTGCTGCCGGGAACCGCGTTCGTGGAACTCGCGATCCGCGCCGGCGACGAGGTCGGATGCGATCGCGTCGACGAGCTCACCCTCACCGCGCCGCTGGTGCTGCCCGAGCGCGGCGGCGTGCAGGTGCAGCTGTGGATCGGCAAGCCCGACGCCACGGGCCGGCGGTCGGTGACGATCTATTCGCGGCCGGAGACCGAGGACGAGCAGCCGTGGACCCAGCACGCCGGCGGCACGCTGGCGGTGGGCGAGACCGCGGCATCGTTCGACGCCGGTACCTGGCCGCCCGCCGGTGCGGAGCCGCTGGACGTCGAGGGCTGCTACGAGCGCTTCGCGGAGCGGGGTTTCGAGTACGGCCCGGCGTTCCGCGGACTGCGCGCCGCCTGGCGCGGTGCCGACGGCGCGGTGTTCGCCGAGGTCGAGCTGCCCGAGGACGTCGAGACGTCCGAGTTCGGTCTGCACCCGGCGCTGCTGGACTCCGCGCTGCACGCCGCGCAGCTCGCCGGGCTGGGCGAGGCGGGCGTGCCGTTCTCGTGGGAAGGCGTGTCGCTGCACGCCACCGGCGCCTCCGCGCTGCGGGTGCGCCTGGCGCTGGCCGACGACGGAGCCTTGACGGTCGTAGCGGCCGATGGGGCGGGAGCGCCGCTGATCTCGGTGGACTCACTCGTCCTGCGGCCTGCTGCCGGAACCGCGCCCGTCACCGCGTCCGGTGTGGACCGCGACTCGTTGTTCCGCATCGATCACGTCCGGGTCGCGGCCACCGGTGAGAGTCCGGCTTTCGGGGTGCTCGGCGAGGACGTGCTCGGCCTGGGCGGGGTCGCTCCCGAGGACGCCGAGGTCCTGGTCGTGCCGGTCGCGGGCGGCGATGACGTCGTCGCCTCGGCGCACGCTTCGGCCGAGCGCTCGTTGGAGCTGCTCCAGGAGCACCGGGCCGAGAAGGTCGTGTTCGTCACGAGGGCCGGAGAGCTCGCCTCCTCGGCCACGTGGGGGCTGGTGCGCTCCGCGCAGTCGGAGCACCCCGGCAGCTTCGGCCTGGTGGAGATCGATTCCACCGAGGCCTCTCGCGCGGCCCTGCCGCAGGCGCTGGGCTCCGACGAACCGCAGCTGCTGCTGCACGACGGTGAGCTGCGGGCCCCGCGCCTCGTCCGCGCGGCACCGGCACCGGAGCCCGCGGCCTGGGACGGCACGGTCCTGATCACCGGTGGCACCGGCGGCCTGGGCGCGCTCGTCGCACGGCACCTGGTCACCGAGCACGGGGTGCGGGACCTCCTGCTGGTGAGCCGCCGCGGTAACGCAGGCGAGCTGCCCGCCGAGCTCACCGATCTGGGCGCGCGGGTGCAGGTCGCCGCCTGCGACGTCGCCGACCGGGAAGCGCTGGCGGAACTGCTCGCCCAGCACGAGGTGGGTGCGGTCGTGCACGCCGCCGGTGTGCTCGACGACGGTGTGATCGACGCGCTCACCCCCGAGCGCCTGCACACCGTGCTGCGACCGAAGGTCGACGCCGCGTGGAACCTGCACGAGCTGACCGGAGATCTCTCCGCGTTCGTCCTCTTCTCCTCGGCCGCCGGTGCTTTCGGCAACGCAGGGCAGGCCAACTACGCCTCCGGCAACGTCTTCCTCGACGCCCTGGCCCGGCACCGGCACGCCGAGGGCCTGCCCGCGGTGTCGCTGGCCTGGGGCGCGTGGGAGCAGGAAGGCATGCTCTCGCCCGTCGAAGCCGAACGCATGGCCCGCGTGGGCATGCCGCCGCTGCCGGTCGCCGAAGGCCTCCGGCTCTTCGACTCCGCGATCGCCGCTGACGAGCCCGTCGTCGTGCCGGCCAAGCTGGACCTGGCCACCATGCGCACCCGCGGTGAGGTCCCCGCGCTGCTGCGCGGTCTCATCCGCACCCGCACGCGTCGGCAGGCCGCCGGGTCGCAGACCGCCGACACCCTGGTCCAGCGCCTGGCCGCGCTGTCCGAGGAAGATCGTCAGGACGCCGTGCTGGAGCTGGTGCGCGGCCGGATCGCGGCGGTGCTCGGCCACGCCGGTGGTGCGGAGATCGAACCGGAACGCCAGTTCCAGGACCTCGGTTTCGACTCGCTGACCGCCGTGGAGCTGCGCAACCAGCTCACCGCCGTCACCGGACTGCGGCTCCCGGCGACGATGGTGTTCGACTACCCGACTCCGGCGGCTCTCGCCGGCCACCTGCTCGGTGAGCTCCTCGGCGAGCAGGTCCAGGCGCAGGTGGTCCCCGGCGCGCGCACGCCCGACGAGGACGACCCGATCGTGCTGGTGGGGATGGGCTGCCGCTACCCGGGCGGGGTCGACTCGCCGGACGCGCTGTGGCGGCTGATCGACGAGGGCGGCGACGCGGTGTCGGGGCTGCCGACCAACCGGGGTTGGGACCTCGAACGGCTCTACCACCCGGACCCCGACCACCCGGGCACTTCCTACGCGCGCTTCGGCGGATTCCTGCACGACGCGGGGGAGTTCGACGCCGGGTTCTTCGGGATGTCCCCGCGCGAGGCGCTGGCGACCGACGCGCAGCAACGGCTGCTGCTGGAGGTCGTCTGGGAAGCCGTCGAGCACGCCGGGATTGACCCCCGTTCGCTGCGCGGAAGTCCGACCGGCATGTTCGCCGGTGTCATGTACAGCGACTACGGTGCCGGGCTCGGCGGAGGCGATTTCGAGGGCTTCCAGGGCAGCGGCACTTCGCCGAGCGTGGTCTCCGGCCGTGTCTCCTACACCCTGGGTCTGGAAGGCCCCGCGGTCACGGTCGACACCGCCTGCTCGTCGTCACTGGTGGCCATGCACTGGGCGATGCAGGCGCTGCGCGCCGGGGAGTGCTCGCTGGCGCTCGCCGGTGGCGTGACGGTGATGTCGACGCCCACCGCGCTCATCGAGTTCTCCCGGCAGCGCGGGCTGTCCCCGGACGGGCGCTGCAAGGCGTTCTCGGACACCGCCGACGGCGTCGGCTGGTCGGAGGGCGTCGGCGTGGTCGTGCTGGAGCGGTTGTCCGACGCGCGCCGCAACGGTCACCGGGTGCTCGGCGTGGTGCGCGGTTCGGCGGTGAACCAGGACGGCGCGTCCAACGGTCTGATGGCGCCCAACGGTCCCGCGCAGCAGCGCGTGATCCGCTCCGCGCTCGCGAGCGCCAACCTCGGTCCGTCCGATGTGGACGTCGTCGAGGCGCACGGTACCGGGACCTCGCTCGGTGACCCGATCGAGGCGCAGGCGCTGCTGGCGACCTACGGCCAGGACCGCGACGAGGCGCTGCTGCTCGGCTCGGTGAAGTCGAACATGGGTCACACGCAGGCCGCCGCGGGTGTTGCCGGGGTCATCAAGGTCGTGCAGGCGATGCGGCACGGCGTGCTGCCCAAGACGCTGCACGTCACCGAGCCGTCCTCGCGCGTGGACTGGTCCGAGGGCGCCGTGGAGGTGCTCGCCGAGAGCACCGCATGGCCGCAGCACGATCGACCGCGGCGTGCCGGGATCTCGTCGTTCGGCATCAGCGGTACCAACGCCCACCTGATCATCGAGCAGCCGCCGAAGGAACGCGTTCCGGACTCCGGGCCGGAGGAGCCGGGCGCGGTGCCGGTGCTGCTGTCGGCCCGGACGCGGCACGCGGTGCGCGCGCAGGCCGCGCGGCTGCGGTCTCACCTCGACGCGAACCCGCAGGCCCGACTGACCGACCTGGCCCACTCGCTGGCCACCTCGCGGACCGCCTTCGAGCAGCGGGCGGCGATCGTCGCGGAGGACCGCGACTCGCTGCTGCGGTCGCTGGACGCGCTGGCCGCCGACCGCCCTGATCCCGCCGTGATCACCGGCGATGCCGAGACCGGTCGGCTCGCGTTCCTGTTCTCGGGTCAGGGTGCGCAGCGCCTCGGCATGGGTCGCGCGCTCCACGCGCAGCACCCGGTGTTCGCCGAAGCGCTGGAGGAAGTGCTGGCGCATCTCGATCCCGCGGTGCGCGAGCTGATGTGGGGTGACGACCAGGAGCTGCTGAACCAGACCGGGATCGCCCAGCCCGCGCTGTTCGCGGTCGAGGTGGCGCTGTTCCGGCTGGTGCGCTCGTGGAACGTCAAGCCTTCGGCGCTGGCCGGGCATTCGGTCGGTGAGATCGCGGCGGCTCATGTGGCGGGTGTGCTGTCGCTGGAGGACGCCTGCACCTTGGTGTCGGCGCGGGCGTCGCTGATGCAGGCGTTGCCTGAAGGCGGCGCGATGGTGGCGGTGCAGGCTTCCGAGGCCGAGGTGTTTCCGCTGCTGTCCGGCGGTGTGTCGATCGCGGCTGTCAACGGGCCCGAGTCCGTGGTGCTGTCGGGTGTCGAGAGCGAGGTGCTGGAGCTCGCCCAGCGCTGGAAGTCGCAGCGGCTCAAGGTGTCCCACGCGTTCCACTCGCCGTTGATGGACCCGATGCTGGAGGACTTCCGGGCGGTCGTGGAGGGGTTGACCTTCCGCGAACCGGAGATCCCCGTCGTCTCCTCGGGTGACGTGACCTCGCCGGAGCACTGGGTGCGGCACGTCCGGGACGCCGTGCGGTTCGACGACGGCGTGGTCGCGCTGCGCGACTCGGGAGTCACGACGTTCCTGGAGATCGGCCCCGGCGGCGCCCTGTCCGCCCTGGTCGACGAGTGCGTCCCGCTGCTGCGCGAGGACCGCGACGAACCGGCGGCCCTGGTCACCGCGCTCGCCCGGCTGCACGTCCACGGCGTGCGCGTGGACTGGTCCGCGCACTTCGCCGGCGCGCGCAGGGTCGACCTGCCCACCTACGCGTTCCAGCACGAGCACTACTGGCCGGTGGCCACCGGCGCGCCCGTCGCCGACGGGCAGGTGGACCCGGCGGACACGCGGCTGTGGGCGGCGATCGAGCGCGGGGACGCGGCCGAGCTGGCGTCGATGCTGGGGCTGGACCTCGAGGACCGCTCGCAGCTGGACTCCCTGATCCCCGCGCTGTCGTCGTGGCGCAAGGGCAACCAGGACAAGACGCGACTCGACGCCTGGCGCTACCGGGTGCTGTGGGCGCCGTTGCGCGCCACGGGAACTCCGGTGCTGGAGGGCACCTGGCTGCTGCTGACCTCCACCGGTGCCGGCGACGAGCTCGTGGAACCGGTGAGGGCAGCGCTGAGCGCAGCAGGCGCGGAGGTGTCGGTGGTACCGCTGGACGAGGCGTGCCTCGACGCGGTGGTGCTGGCCGAGCGGCTTCCCGACTGCACCGGCGCCGTGTCGCTGGTCGCGCTCGACGAGCGGCCGAGCGCCGAACACCCCGCGCTGTCGGTGGGTCTCGGGCTCACCCTGGCGCTCACTCGAACACTGGAAGCTCCACTGTGGACGGCGACGCGCGGTGCGGTGAGCACCGGTACCGCCGACGAGATCACCTCCCTCGCCCAGGCCGCGGTCTGGGGATTCGGCCGTGTCGCCGCGCTGGAAGACCCCCAGCGCTGGGCCGGCCTGCTCGACCTGCCGGAGGTGCTGGACGAGCGAGCGGCGCAGCGGTTCGTGGCGGTGGTCGCCGGTATCGGTCGCGACCGCGCCGAGGACCAGGTCGCGGTGCGCTCCACCGGCCTGCTCGGCAGGCGGCTCGTGCGCCGCACCGTGGACGCCCTGCCGCACTCCCACACCGGTCGCGGGACCGTCCTGATCACCGGCGGAACCGGGGCGCTCGGCGCCGAAACCGCCCGCTGGCTCGCGCGGTGCGGGGTCGAGCGGCTCGTGCTCACCAGCCGCCGGGGCGCCGAGGCGCCGGGTGCGGCCGAGCTGATCGACCAGCTGCGGGAGCTCGGGCCGCGCGTGGAGGTCGTCGCCTGCGACGTCGCCGACCGCGACGCCGTCGCCGCGCTGCTCGACCGGATCCCGGACCTGACCGGCGTGGTGCACGCCGCAGGCGTCGGTCAGTCGGCGCCGCTGGCGCAGACCTCGCACGCCGAGTTCGTCGACGTGCTGTCGGCGAAGGTGCTCGGCGCGATCACCCTGGACGAGCTGCTCGCCGACCGCGAGCTCGACCTGTTCGCGCTGTTCGGATCCATCGCCGGTGTGTGGGGCAGCGGTGGTCAGAGCGCCTACGCGGCGGGGAACGCGCTGCTGGACGCCCTCGCCGAGCAGCGCCGGGCGCGGGGCCTGACCGCGACCTCGGTGGCCTGGGGTCCCTGGGCCGAGTCCGGCATGGCGACGCACGAGGCCGTGGCCGAGGACCTGTCCCGCCGCGGTCTGACGCCCCTGCCGCCGCAACTGGCGATCGCCGAGCTCAACCGCGCGGTCGTGCAGGGCGATGCGAACGTCACGATCGCCGACGTGGACTGGGAGAACTTCCACCCCGTCTTCACCTCCTCACGTCCCAGCCCGCTGTTGGCCGACCTGCCGGAAGTGCGCGCGCTCGCCGAGACCTCCGCAACCCCTGCCGAGGATTCCGACTTCGCCCGACGGCTGCGCGACCTGTCCGCGGCGGACCAGGAGCGCCGCGTCCTGGAGCTGGTGCGCGCCGAGGCGGCCGCGACCCTCGGGCACCGCTCCGCCGAGGAAGTGGGGGAGAAGCGAGCGTTCCGCGACATCGGGTTCGACTCGCTGACCGCCGTGGAGCTGCGCAAGAAGCTCTCGGCCGCCACCGGCCTCACCCTCCCGGCCACCCTGGTCTTCGACCACCCGACCCCGAAGGTGCTGGCCGAGCACCTGGTGGGCGAGTTGCTCGGCGCGTCCGAGGGCGCCGTCGCGCGGCGCCCTCAGGCCGGCGGAGCCTCCGACGAGCCGATCGCGATCATCGGGATGAGCTGCCGCTTCCCCGGTGGCGTCACGACCCCGGAGGAGTTCTGGGAGCTCATCCGGACCGGCACCGACGCCATCACCGAGTTCCCGAGCGACCGGGGATTCGACGTCTCCGCGCTGCACGACCCGGACCGCGACCGGCCCGGCACCACCTACACGACCGCAGGCGGCTACCTCGACGACGCTGCCGAGTTCGACCCGGCGTTCTTCGGGATCTCGCCCCGCGAGGCCCTGGGCATGGACCCGCAGCAGCGCTTGCTGCTCGAATCGACGTGGGAGGCCATCGAGCGGGCCGGCATCGACCCGGCCGCGCTGCGCGGCACCAGCACCGGCGCGTTCATCGGCTCCAGCTACATCGAGTACGGCGGAGGGGACGCCGGTTCCGAGGGCTACCAGGTCACCGGCAGCAGTCCGAGCGTGCTGTCCGGACGCGTGTCGTACCTGTTCGGGCTGGAAGGCCCTGCGGTCACCGTCGACACCGCCTGCTCCTCGTCGCTGGTCGCGCTGCACCTGGCCTGCCAATCGCTGCGCAGCGGCGAGAGCCAGTACGCGCTGGCCGGCGGCGTCACCGTCATGCCCAACCCCAAGCCGCTGATCGCCTTCAGCCAGCAGCGCGCGCTGGCGGCGGACGGCCGCTGCAAGGCCTTCGCCGACTCGGCCGACGGGATGATCCTCTCCGAGGGCATCGGCGTGCTGATGGTCGAACGGCTCTCCGACGCCGAGCGCCACGGGCACCCGGTGCTCGCGGTGGTGCGGGGTTCGGCGATCAACCAGGACGGCGCCTCCAACGGCCTGTCCGCGCCGAACGGGCCGTCGCAGCGGCGGGTCATCACGCAGGCGCTGGCCAACGCAGGCCTCGAACCGTCCGATGTGGACGCTCTCGACGCGCACGGCACCGGGACCGCGCTGGGCGACCCGATCGAAGCGCAGGCGCTGCTGGCGACCTACGGACAGCACCGCGACGCCGACCGCCCGCTGCTGGTCGGCTCGGTGAAGTCCAACATCGGGCACACCCAGTCCGCGGCCGGTGTGGCCGGCGTGATCAAGATGGTGATGGCGCTGCGGCACGGCGCCCTGCCCGAAACGCTGCACTGCGACACGCCGTCCACGCACGTGGACTGGAGCGCAGGTCACCTGTCGCTGTTGCAGGAGGAGCAGAGCTGGCCGGAGACCGGACGGGCCCGCCGTGGCGCGGTGTCGTCGTTCGGCATCAGCGGTACCAACGCGCACATCATCCTGGAAGGCGCCGCGAGCGAGCAGCCCCTCGCCGCCCGCGCTGAGCACGAGGGGCCCGTCCCGTGGCCGGTCACGGCCCGCTCGGCGCAGGCGCTCGACGCCCAGGTCGAGCGGGTCCGCGAGGTCGACGCCGAGCCGGTCGACGTCGGCTTCTCGCTGACGACGCGCTCGCAGCTGGAACACCGGGCGGTGCTGCTCGACGGCGTCGAGGCCGTGCGCGGCGTCGCCGACGTGGACGGCAAGGTCGCCTTCGTCTTCCCCGGCCAGGGCGCGCAGTGGGTCGGCATGGGAGCGCAGCTGCTCGACGAGTCGCCGGCCTTCGCCGACCGCTTCGCCGAGTGCGCGGTCGCGCTCGCGCCGTTCACCGACTTCTCGCTCGTCGAGGTGGTCCGCGGTGGGCTGCCGCTGGATCGCGTGGACGTCGTGCAGCCGGTCACCTGGGCGGTCATGGTGTCGCTGGCCGAGGTGTGGCGCGCCCACGGAGTCGAACCCGACGTCGTGCTCGGCCACTCCCAGGGCGAGATCGCCGCCGCCTGCGTGTCCGGAGCGCTGTCGCTGCAGGACGCCGCCAGGGTCGTGGCGTTGCGCAGCAAGGCGATCGCGGGCGCGCTCGCCGGGCGCGGCAGCATCGCCTCCGTCGCCCTGGCCGCCGACGAGGTCGAGCCGCGGCTCGCCGACTGGGACGGGGGGCTCTCGCTGGCCGCCACCAACGGCCCGCGCTCGGTGGCCGTGTCGGGCGACCTGGACGCGCTCGACGAGTTCTGCGCGGCGCTGATCGAGGAGGGCGTGCGGGTCCGCCGCATCGAGGTCGACTACGCCTCGCACTCCCGGCACGTCGAAGACCTGCACGACGAGCTGCTGCGCGAGCTGGCCCCGATCCGGCCGCAGCGGCCCGAGGTCCCGTTCCTGTCCACCGTCACCGGTGAGCGCATCGACGGTCCGGACACCGACGCCGAGTACTGGTACCAGAACCTCCGCCGGACCGTGCGCTTCACCGAGGCCGTCGATGCGCTGCTGACCTCGGGCCACCAGGCGTTCATCGAGGTCAGCGCACACCCGGTGCTCACGCCGGGCGTGCAGGACGCGATCGACGACGCCGATGCCCGCGCACTGGCCTGCGGGACTCTCCGCCGCGACGACGGCGGCACCGGCCGCGTGCTCCACTCGCTCGCCGAGGCCTACGTCCGCGGCATCGGAGTGGACTGGTCCGCCCGGTTCACCGACGCCCGGCGCGTGGACCTGCCGACCTACCCGTTCCAGCGGGAGCGGTTCTGGATCGAGCCCGCGATCCCGGGTCAGGCCGAGGCCGACCCGGCCGACGCGGAGTTCTGGACCGCCGTGGAGCAGTCCGACCTCGCGGCGCTCACCACCAGCCTGCACGTCGACGAGGACTCCCTGGCGGCCGTGCTGCCCGCGCTGAACTCCTGGCGCGAACGCCGCCGCGAGGAGTCCACAACGGACTCCTGGCGCTATCGCGTCGTGTGGAAGCCGTTGCGCGGCCAGCAGGACGCCCACCTCACCGGCACCTGGCTGCTGGTCACCGCCGAGAGCAACCCCGGTGAGGACGTGGCGGCGGCCCTGGCCGGTCACGGCGCCGACGTGCGGCGGGTGGTCCTCGACGAGACCTGCTCGGACCGCGCCGTTCTCGCGCAGCGGCTCGGTGACGTCCTCGACGAATCAGGCAGCCCGTCCGATTTCACCGGCGTGGTGTCGCTGCTGCCCGCAGCCGAAACAGCCACCGAGGACAGCGCGGAGCTGCCGATGGGCCTCGTGCTCACCGTCGCGCTCGTCCAGGCGCTCGGCGACGCGGGAATCGACGCTCCGCTGTGGAACGTCACGCGCAACGCCGTGTCCACCGGCCGGTCAGACGCCGTCGAGCACCCGACGCAGGCGATGGCGATGGGACTCGGCTGGTCCGCCGCGCTGGAGCACCCGCAGCGCTGGGGCGGTTCGATCGACGTGCCCGAGGAGCTCGACCAGCGCAGCGCTCGCCGGTTCGCGGGCGTCCTGGCCCAGCCCGGCGACGAGGACCAGTTCGCCGTGCGCGTCAACGGCGTGCTCACCCGACGCGTCGTGCACGCCCCGGCGCGATCCGACCGCTCCGAGCCGTGGACGCCGCGCGGCACGACGATCATCACCGGCGGCACCGGCACGCTCGGGCCGCACGTCGCCCGCTGGCTCGCCCACCTGGGCGCCGAGCACCTGGTGCTCACCAGCCGCAGCGGCCAGGACGCGCCCGGCGCCGCCGAACTCGCTCGCGAGCTGGCCGAACTCGGCACCCCGACGACGGTCGTCGCCTGCGACGTCGCCGACCGCGACTCGGTCGCCGCACTGCTCGACCGGCTCAGCGCCGAAGGCCATCAGGTGCGCGCGGTCCTGCACGCGGCCGCCACCATCGGGCTGCACCCGATCGACGACGCCACCGCCGACGTCCTCGCCGAGGTGCTGAGCGCCAAGGTCCACGGCGCGCGGAACCTCGACGCCCTGCTGCCCGACGACCTCGACGCGTTCGTCCTGTTCTCCTCGGTCTCGGGCATGTGGGGCAGCGGCGACCACGCCGCCTACGTGGCCGGCAACGCCTACCTCAACTCGCTGGCGGCCCACCGCCGCGCCCGCGGTCTGCGGGCGACCGCGATCTCCTGGGGCATCTGGTCCGACGACCTCGGTCTCGGCCGCGTCGATCCGGAGCAGATCCGCCGCAGCGGACTGGAGTTCATGAAGGCGCGGCTGGCGCTGGGTTCGTTGCAGCGGGCGATCGAGGACGACGAGACCGAACTCGCCATCGCGCACGTCGCCTGGGACCGCTACCACCCGGTGTTCACCGCGGCGCGGCCGACGACCCTGTTCGACGAGATCTCCGAGGTCCGCAGGCGCAACGCCGCAGCGGAGCAGGCCGCGACGAGCGACGGCGGGGCGGTCGCGCGGTTGCGCGCGCTTCCGGCCGGCGAGCGCGGGCAGGCCGTGCTGCAGCTGGTGCGTTCCGAGGCCGCCACGGTGCTCGGGCATTCCAGCCCGGACGCGCTGCCGGAGGACCGGGCCTTCCGCGAGGTCGGCTTCGACTCGATCACCGCGGTGGATCTGCGCAACCGCCTCGTGGCGGCGACCGGCCTGCGGCTGGCGACCACGATGGTCTTCGACCACCCGAGCGTGCTGGCGCTCACCGACCACCTGCTCGCCGAGATCGGCGGCGGCGACACCCGGCACGACGCGCCGGTGGTCGCCGCGGTCGCCGAGGACGAGCCGATCGCTATCGTCGGCATGGCCTGCCGCTATCCCGGCGGTGTGAGCTCACCGGAGGACCTGTGGCGGCTCGTCGCCGACGGCGTCGACGCCATCTCCGGGTTCCCCGCGGACCGCGGCTGGGACGGCTTCCTGCACGACCCGGACCCGGACCGGCCCGGCAGCACCTACTCGGTCCAGGGCGGATTCCTGCACGACGCAGCGGATTTCGATCCCGGCTTCTTCGGCATCAGCCCGCGCGAGGCGCTGTCGATGGACCCGCAGCAGCGCTTGCTGCTGGAGACCGCGTGGGAGGCGATCGAGCGCGCGGGCATCGACCCGCACCGGTTGCGCCGCAGCCTCACCGGCGCGTTCATCGGCGCCAGCTACCAGGACTACTCGGCAGGTGCCGGTGGGGCGGCCCCCGACGAGGGGCACATGATCACCGGCGCGCTCTCCAGCGTCCTGTCCGGGCGGATCAGCTACCTGTTCGGCCTGGAAGGGCCTGCGGTCACCCTGGACACTGCGTGCTCGTCGTCCCTGATGGCGCTGCACCTCGCCTGCCAGTCGCTGCGCGGCGGGGAGAGCTCGCTCGCCCTCGCGGGCGGGGTGAGCATCATGTCGACCCCGGGCGCGTTCGTCGGCTTCAGCCGTCAGCGGGCGCTGGCCGCGGACGGCCGCTGCAAGGCCTACTCCGACGCCGCCGACGGCATGACGCTGGCCGAGGGCGTCGGTCTGGTCCTCCTGGAGCGGCTCTCCGACGCGGAGCGCAACGGTCACAAGGTCCTCGCGGTGGTGCGGGGCAGTTCGGTCAACCAGGACGGCGAGTCGAACGGCCTCACCGCCCCGAACGGTCTCGCGCAGCAGCGGGTCATCCGCCAGGCGCTGGCGAACGCGCGCCTGCAACCGTCCGATGTGGACGTGGTGGAGGGGCACGGGACCGGTACGGCGCTGGGCGACCCGATCGAGGCGGACGCGCTGCTGGCCACCTACGGCCAGGGGCGTGAGCGCCCGCTCCTGCTCGGCTCGATCAAGTCGAACATCGGTCACACGCAGATGGCCTCCGGCGTCGCCAGCGTGATCAAGATGGTGCAGGCGTTGCAGCGGGACGTGCTGCCGCGGACGCTGCACGTCGAGCAGCCGTCCACGAAGGTGGACTGGGTTCCCGGCGCCATCGACCTGCTCGCCGAGGAAACCTCCTGGCCGGAGGCAGGTCGCCCGCGCCGAGCTGCGGTGTCCTCCTTCGGGCTCAGCGGCACCAACGCCCACGCCATCCTCGAACAGGCGCCGGCGGTCGAGCAGCCGGACGCCGAGCAGCGCGAGCCGGTCGGCGGAACCGTCCCGGTGCTCGTCTCGGCGCGAGCGGCGGGGGCGCTGCGCCAGCAGGCGGCCCGGTTGCTGGAACTGCTCGACGACCAACCGGACGCGCACCTGACCGACCTCGCCGGCACGCTCGCGACCGCGCGGTCGACGTTCGAGCACCGCGCCGCGGTGATCGCCGAGGACCGCGACGGCCTGGTGCGCGGCCTGACCGCGCTGCGCGACGACCAGCCCGAGGCCGCGCTGGTGCGAGGCGTGTCGACGCGCGGCCGCACCGCTTTCCTGTTCTCGGGACAGGGATCGCAGCGGCTGGGCATGGGCCGCGACCTCCACGAGCGGTTCCCGGTGTTCGCCGACGCCTTCGACGAGGTGTGCGCCCACCTGGACTCCCGGCAGGACCGGCCGTTGCGCGAGGTCATGTGGGGCGAGGACGCTGAGCTGCTCAATCGCACGGAGTTCACGCAGCCGGCGTTGTTCGCGGTCGAGGTGGCGCTGTTCCGGCTGGTGGAGTCGCTGGGCGTCACCCCGGATCAGCTGGTGGGGCATTCGGTCGGTGAGATCGCGGCGTCTCATGTGGCGGGTGTGCTGTCGCTGGAGGACGCCTGCGCGCTGGTGTCGGCGCGGGCGTCGTTGATGCAGGCGTTGCCTGAAGGTGGCGCGATGGTGGCGGTGCAGGCCGGTGAGGCCGAGGTGTTGCCGCTGCTGTCCGAGGGTGTGTCGATCGCTGCGGTGAACGGCCCCGATTCGGTGGTGCTGTCGGGTGTCGAGGGCGAGGTGCTGGAGCTCGCGCAGCGCTGGAAGTCGCAGCGTCTCACGGTTTCTCACGCGTTCCACTCGCCCTTGATGGACCCGATGCTGGAGGACTTCCGGGCCGTCGTGGAGGGGTTGACCTTCCGCGAACCGGAGATCCCGCTCGTGGTCGCCGGTGACGTGACCTCGCCCGAGCACTGGGTGCGGCACATCCGCGACGCCGTGCGCTTCGCCGACAACGTCGCACAGCTCGAGCAGCGGGACGTGCGCGCGGCGCTGGAGATCGGCCCCGGCGGGACGTTGAGCGCCCTCGCGCAGGAAATCCTGGGTGCCGACGCCGTTCTCGCCCCGGCTCTGCGCTCCGACCGCGACGAGGTGCCCGCCCTGCTCGCCTCGTTGGCCCTGCTCCACGTGCGCGGAACGGGTGTTGACTGGCCGGCGTTCTTCGACGGCAGCGGAGCCCGGGCCGTCGACCTGCCCACGTACCCGTTCCAGCACGAGCGGTTCTGGCCGGAGGCCGCCGCCCCCGCCGACGAACCCGCCGAGACGGCGGTATCGCTCGACGAGCAGTTCTGGGACGCGGTGGAGCGCGAGGACTTCACCGCGCTCGCCGAATGGCGTCGCAGGCACCAGATGTCCGAAGTGGATTCCTGGCGCTACGGCGTGACGTGGCGACCGGTCACCACCACCGCGATGCCGACCGGTCGTTGGCTCGTGCTCCAGAACCCCGGGCAGCGCGCGCACGACCTCCTGGACGGCCTCGGTGTCGACACCGTCCGCTTGGAGATAGCCGGAACCGATCGCGATGAGCTCGCCCGAGCCCTGCACGACCTCGACGACTCCTTCAGCGGCGTGCTGTCGCTGCTCGCGCTGGAAGCGGACCTGCACGAGGGCCTGACCCGCACCACCGCTGCCGCCCAGGCGCTGGGCGACAGCGGGGTCGAGGCACCGCTCTGGGTCGCCACCCGCGGCGCGGTCGCCGCAGGCACCCGCGATGCGGGCCCGGCACCCGATCAGGCGGCGGTGTGGGGACTCGGGCGCGTCATCGCGCTGGAGCACCCGCAGCGCTGGGGCGGTCTCATCGACCTCCCGCAGCAGCTCGACCGCAACGCCGTGCGCCGACTGGCCGGTGTGCTCGCCGGGACCGGTGAGGACCAGGTCGCGGTGCGGCCCTCCGGCGTCTACGCCCGCAGGCTCGTGCGCAGCGAGGCCGACGACCAGGCCGGCCGCGAGTTCCGGCCGGGAACGGTGCTGGTCACCGGCGGGACGGGGGCGCTCGGCGCCCACGTGGCGCGCTGGCTCGCCGAGGCGGGCGCGGAACACCTGCTGCTCGTGGGCACGCGCGGCGCGAACGCGCCGGGCGCCGCGGAGCTCGCGCAGGAGCTGGGGGACCGGGTCACGATCGCCGCCTGCGACGCCGCCGACCGCGACGCCCTCGCGGCCCTGCTCGCCGAACACCACGTCACCTCGGTGTTCCACGCGGCCGGTGTCGTCGAGGACGCGCTGGTCGACTCGCTCACGTCCGAGAGCTTCGCGAACGTCCTGCGCACCAAGGCGATCGCCGCCCGCAACCTGCACGAGCTCACCGGCGACCTCGACGCGTTCGTGCTGTTCTCCTCCACCGCCGGGGTCATCGGCGCGGCAGGGCAGGGGAACTACGCTGCCGCCAACGCCTTCCTCGACGCCTTCGCCGAGATGCGCCGTGCGCAGGGCCTCGCGGCCACCTCGATCGCGTGGGGACCGTGGGCCGGTTCGGGCATGGCGGTCGACGAGGGCGTCGAAGAACGGCTGCGGCGAGGCGGCTTCGCCCCGATGCCGCCGAAGCAGGCGATCGCCGCGCTGCAGCGCGCGATCGAACGCGGCGACACCTCCCTCACCGTCGCCGACATCGACTGGTCGCGGTTCCTCCCCGGCCTCACGCACCTCCGCCCCGCGCCGCTGGTGAGCGACCTGCCCGAGGTGCGGCGGGTGTCGATCGGCGCGGAGTCGGCGGCCGAGCAGCAGCCGGAGCCGCTGCGCGAACTCGCCGGGCTGCCCGAGGCCGACCGTCGCCGGGCGGTCCTCGACCTGCTGATGGCGCACGTCGCAGGGGTGCTGGGCCACGCGCGGGCCACCGAGATCGACCCGGACCGCGCGTTCCGGGACCTCGGCTTCGACTCGCTGACGACGCTGGAGCTGCGCAACCGGCTCGCCGCGGCGACCGGTCTGACGCTGCCCGCCTCGCTGCTGTTCGACCACCCGACACCGGTGGACCTGGCGGAGTTCCTGCTCGGCGAAGCCGTCGGCGCCGCGGGGACCGAACCGGCGGTGATCACGCGGACCGGTACCGGTCCGGCAGCGGACGAGCCGATCGCGATCGTCGGGATCGGCTGCCGCTTCCCCGGGGGCATCGGTTCGCCGGAAGAGCTCTGGCGGCTGCTCCTCGACGGCGAGGACACGGCGGGCCCGTTCCCGGACGACCGCGGATGGGACCTGACGGCCCTGGACGCCGGTGCGTCGGCCACCCGCGAGGCGAGCTTCCTGCGCGGTGCCGCGGAATTCGACGCCGCGTTCTTCGGGATCTCGCCCCGCGAAGCGATGGCGATGGACCCGCAGCAGCGACTCGTGCTCGAAACCGCGTGGGAGTCACTGGAACGCGCGGGAATCGACCCGGTGTCGTTGCGCGGCAGCGAAACCGGTGTCTTCGTCGGCACCAACGGCCAGGACTACGAGCACGTGCTGCGCCGCTCGCAGGACCTCGACGTGCTGGGCTACCTCGCCACCGGCAACACGGCGAGCGTCATGTCCGGCCGCCTCGCCTACGCGCTCGGACTGGAAGGTCCTGCGGTCACCGTCGACACCGCGTGCTCGTCGTCGATCGTCGCGATGCACTGGGCCGCGGGCGCGCTGCGCGGCGGCGAGTGCTCGCTGGCGCTCGCCGGCGGTGTCTCGGTGATGTCCAGCCCCGATTCGTTCGTCGAGTTCACCGCGCAGGACGGGCTCGCGCCCGATGGCCGGTGCAAGGCCTTCGCGGACGCCGCCGACGGGACATCGTGGTCCGAGGGCGTCGGCGTGCTCGTGCTGGAGCGGTTGTCCGACGCGACCCGCAACGGCCACGAGGTGTGGGGTCTGCTGCGCGGTTCGGCGGTGAACTCCGACGGCGCGTCCAACGGACTCACCGCGCCGAATGGCCCGTCGCAGCAGCGGGTGATCCGCAACGCGCTGGCCGACGCGGGCCTGTCCTCGGCGGACGTGGACGCGATCGAGGCGCACGGCACCGGCACCACCCTGGGCGACCCGATCGAGGCCCAGGCGCTGCTGGCCGCGTTCCGCGATCGGGACCGCCCGCTGTGGCTGGGTTCGGTGAAGTCGAACCTCGGTCACGCGCAGGCCGCCGCCGGTGTCGCCGGTGTGATCAAGATGGTCATGGCGATGCGGCAGGGGATCCTGCCCAGGACGGTGCACGTCGACGAGCCGACCTCGCACATCGACTGGGATTCCGGCGCGCTGTCGCTGCTCACCGAGGCGGTCGAGTGGCCGGAGACCGGCCGTCCGCGAGTGTCGGGCGTGTCGGCGTTCGGTTTGTCCGGCACCAACGCCCACGTCGTGCTGGAGGGCGTCCCGGAGCGGGACGCGGCCACCGCGCAGCGGGGTGTGACGCCCGCGCCGTGGCTGGTCAGCGGGAAGACCGCGGCGGCGCTGCAAGCCCAGATCGAGCGGGTGCGGGGTGCCGAGGGCGAGGCGATCGACGTCGCCTACTCGCTGGCGACCAGCCGCTCGGCGTTCGCGCACCGGGCGGCGCTGATGCCGGCCGATTCCGGTCCGGTCGAGCTGGCCCGGTGCGTCGTGCGGCGCGGAGGAGCGAGCGCCTTCCTGTTCTCGGGGCAGGGCGCGCAGCGCGTCGGGATGGGCCGGGGCCTCTACGACCGGTTCCCGGTGTTCGCCGACGCGCTGGATGAGGTCCTCGACCAGCTCGATCCGCAGCTGCGCGAGGTCATGTGGGGCGAGGACGCCGACGCGCTGAACCAGACCGGCTTCGCGCAGCCCGCGCTGTTCGCGGTCGAAGTGGCGCTGTTCCGGCTGGTGGAGTGGCTGGGCGTCACACCCGACCACCTCGTGGGGCATTCGGTCGGTGAGATCGCTGCCGCGCACGTGGCGGGCGTGCTGTCGCTGGCCGATGCCTGCGCGCTGGTGTCGGCGCGCGCGTCGTTGATGCAGGCGCTGCCTGAAGGTGGCGCGATGGTGGCGGTGCAGGCCGCCGAGGCCGACGTGCTGCCGCTGCTGACCGAGGGTGTGTCGATCGCGGCCGTGAACGGCCCCGATTCGGTGGTGCTGTCGGGTGTCGAGGGCGAGGTGCTGGAGCTCGCGCAGCGCTGGAAGTCGCAGCGTCTCACGGTCTCCCACGCGTTCCACTCGCCCTTGATGGACCCGATGCTGGAGAACTTCCGGGCCGTCGTGGAGCGGTTGGTCTTCCACCAGCCCAGCATCCGGCTCACCACCGGCGGTGACGTGACCTCGCCGGAGCACTGGGTGCGGCACGTCCGCGACACCGTGCGCTTCGCCGACGACGTGGACGCGGCGCGCGAGGCCGGGGCGACGAGGTTCGTCGAGATCGGTCCCGACGGGCCGCTCTCCGCGCTCGTCGAGGGCAGCGTCCCGCTGCTGCGCCGGGACCGCGACGAGCAGCAGGCCTTCGCCTCCGCGCTGGGCCGGATGTTCACCGAGGGCCACGACGTGAACTGGGAGTCCTTCTTCGAGGGCACCGGAGCGCGCCGGATCCACCTGCCCACCTACGCCTTCCAGCGCGAGCGCTACTGGCCGGACACCGTCGCCGGGACCGTCCTCGACCGCCCCGGGCAGGAGAACTGGCTCTACACCACGACCTGGACCCCGGTCACCGGAACCGGTCTCGCGCCGGGAACGTGGCTCGCGCTCGTGCCGGCGGGCGACGCGTGGGCGGCGGCCGCCGCCCACGCGCTCGGCGACGACGTGGTGCGCGCCGAGACCGTCGGCGAGGCGCCGGCTCAGGACTTCGCCGGAGTCGTGTCGCTGCTGGGAACCGGACCGGACGAGCTGCTGGAAGTGCTGGCCGGTGCCGGGATCACCGCCCCGCTGTGGTGCGTGACGCGCGGTGCCGTCGCCGTGGCCGGCGAGCCGCTGCGCGGCACCGCCCAGGCCCACGTCTGGGGTGCGGGACAGGTCGCGGCGCTGGAGCACCCGGACCGCTGGGGCGGCCTGATCGACCTGCCCGAGGTCGTCGACGGCTGGCTCGGGCAGGTCCCGGACGACGAGAACGAGGTCGCGATCCGCGCCGACGGCGTCCACGCCCGCCGACTGGTGCGCGTCGCCTCGGCGGAGGAGGCCTGGAAGCCGCGGGGAACCGTCCTCGTCGTCGGCGGGACCGGCCCGATGGGCGAGCTCGTCGCCCGCTGGCTGACCGACAACGGCGCCGACCACCTCGTGCTCACCGGCGCCGAGGAACCGTCCGAGGAGATGCGGGAGCACCCCGCGACCGTCGCGATCTGCGACACGGCCGACCGCGACGGACTCATCGCGCTGCTCGACGGCGTCGACGACCTCACCGCCGTGGTGCACGCGGGCGAGGAGCACGCCGAGGCACCCGAGCACGCGCTGGCCGGGCTCGCGCACCTCGACGAGCTGCTGGGCGAGCGCGACCTGGACGCGTTCGTGGTGCTGGGCTCCATCGCGGGAACCTGGGGCGTGCGCGGGGGTTCGCCGCAGGCGGCCCACGACGCGCGGCTGGAAGCGTTCGCGCGCCGTCGCCAGAGCCGTGGCCGCCCGACCCGTTTCGTCGCCTGGGGACCGTGGGCCGAGACCACCGACCGGAGCATGAGCTCCCACCTGCGCCTCAGCGGCCTCCCGGCCGTCCCCGCGCAGCGGTCGCTGACCGCGCTGGGACGTGTGGTGGCGGGCCAGGAACCCGCCGTGGCCGTCGCCGACGTCCGCTGGGAGACCTTCGCCGGAGCGCTCGGCGAACGCGCCGTGCTGTTCTCCGGGATCCCCGAAGCCCGCGCGGTGCGGACCGGGGAGCCCGATGCGGAACCGGCGATGCGGCAGGAGCTGCTCGCGATGCCCGAGGGACGGCGTCGCAGCGCGGTGCTGACCCTGGTGCGCGAGCGTGCGGCCGCCGTCCTCGGCCACGGCGACTCCGACGCCGTCGAGCAGGACGCGCCGTTCCGCGACCTCGGCTTCGACTCGCTCACCGCGGTCGACCTGCGCAACCAGCTCACCGGGGCGACCGGGCTGGCCCTGACGGCGACGTTGGTGTTCGACCACCCGACGCCGACCGAGCTCGCCGATCACCTGCTCGCCGAGCTCACCGGCGAGACCGACGCCCCGGTCGCGCTGCCGGTCGGGCCCGCGGCGGACGAGCCCATCGCGATCGTCGGCATGAGCTGCCGCTACCCCGGCGGCGTGCGGTCCCCCGAAGACCTGTGGCGACTGCTGGTCGACGAGGTCGACGCCGTCGGTGAGATGCCCGCCGACCGCGGCTGGGACCTCGGGGCGCTGTTCGACGAAGGCCGCAGCGCCACCCGCTGCGGCGGATTCGTGCACGACGTCGCCGACTTCGACCCGGACTTCTTCTCCATCTCGCCGCGCGAGGCGCTGGTGATGGACCCGCAGCAGCGGCTCGTGCTGGAAGCGGCGTGGGAATCCCTGGAACGCGCGGGGATCGACCCTGGCCGGTTGCGCGGCAGCGCCACGGGCGTGTTCGTCGGCGGCGGCAGCGGCGAGTACCGGGCACCGGCGGAGATCACCGGCATGGAGTGGCAGACCGCGCAGTCCGCGAGCCTGCTCTCCGGCCGGGTGGCCTACGCGTTCGGCCTGCAGGGGCCGACGGTCTCGGTGGACACCGCGTGCTCCTCCTCGCTGGTGTCGCTGCACCTCGCGGCGCAGGCGCTGCGCTCCGGTGAGTGCTCGATGGCCCTGGCGGGCGGTGTCACCGTGATGGCGACACCGGTCGGGTTCGTCGAGTTCAGCGCGCAGGGCGCGCTTTCGCGCGACGGCCGGTGCAAGGCCTTCTCCGATGCCGCCGACGGGACCGGCTGGTCCGAGGGCGTGGGAATGCTGGTGCTGGAACGGGTTTCCGACGCCGAGCGGCACGGGCACCAGGTCCTCGCCGTGGTCCGCGGCTCGGCCATCAACTCCGACGGCGCCTCCAACGGCCTCACCGCTCCCAGCGGTCCCGCGCAGCAGCGGGTCATCCGGCAGGCGCTCGCCACCGCCGGCCTCGAACCGTCCGATGTGGACGCGGTGGAGGCCCACGGGACCGGTACCGAGCTCGGCGATCCGATCGAAGCGCAAGGACTTCTCGCGACCTACGGGCAGGACCGGGAGCGGCCGCTGTGGCTGGGTGCGGTCAAGTCCAACATCGGCCACACCCAGGCCGCTTCCGGAGTCGCCGGGGTGATCAAGATGGTGATGGCGATGCGGCACGGCGAACTGCCCAAGACGCTGCACGTCGACGCGCCGTCGTCGCACGTGGACTGGGAGTCCGGTGCGCTCGAGCTGCTGACCGAGCGGACCGGCTGGCCGGAGGCGGGGACTCCGCGTCGTGCCGGTGTGTCGTCCTTCGGTGCCAGCGGCACCAACGCGCACGTCATCATCGAGCAGCACGCCCCGCGTCGCGAGGAGGACGGCGGAGCCGCCGCGGTTCCGGTGACGGAAGTGCTGGTGCCGGTGTCCGGCCGCACCCCGGCGGCGCTGCGCGAGCAGGCCCGTCGTCTGCTCGGGCACGTGCGTTCCGGTGCGTTCCCGCTCACCGACGTCGCGTGCTCGGCGGCGACGACGCGAGCCGCCTTCGAGCACCGCGCCGGCGTGCTCGCCACCGACCACGAGGAGCTGGTCGACGGTTTGACCGCCCTGGTCGACGACCGCAGCGCGCCGGGGGTTCTGCGCGGTGAAGCCGCGCGCAACCGCAAGCTCGCCTTCCTGTTCTCGGGGCAGGGCGCGCAGCGCGTCGGGATGGGCCGCGGGCTTCACACCCGGTTCCCGGTGTTCGCGGACGCGCTGGATGAGGTCCTCGACCAGCTCGATCCGCACCTGCGCGAGGTCATGTGGGGTGAGGACGCCGAGCTGCTGAACCGCACGGAGTTCGCGCAGCCCGCGCTGTTCGCGGTCGAGGTGGCGCTGTTCCGGCTGGTGGAGTGGCTGGGCGTCGAGCCGGATCACCTCGTGGGGCATTCGATCGGCGAGATCGCGGCTGCGCACGTGGCGGGCGTGTTCTCGCTGGCGGACGCCTGCCGGTTGGTCTCGGCGCGGGCGTCGCTGATGCAGTCCCTACCCGAGGGCGGGGCGATGGTGGCGGTGCAAGCCGCCGAAGCCGACGTGCTGCCGCATCTGACCGACGGCGTGTCCATCGCGGCCGTCAACGGGCCCCAATCGGTGGTCCTGTCGGGCGTCGAGAGCGAGGTGCTGGAACTCGCTTCGCGCTGGAAGCCCAAGCGCCTGAGCGTGTCCCACGCGTTCCACTCACCGCTGATGGACCCGATGCTCGACGACTTCCGGGCCGCGGTCGCGGAGGTGTCCTTCCACGAGCCCCAGATCCCCCTGGCCTCCAGCGGTGATGTGACCTCGCCGGAGCACTGGGTGCGGCACGTGCGCGACACCGTGCGCTTCGCCGACGGCGTCGACGCGGTCCGCGAGTCCGGCGTCACCGGTTTCGTCGAGATCGGTCCGGACGGCCCGCTCTCCGCGCTCGTCGAGGGCAGCGTCCCGGTCCTGCGCCGGGAACGCGACGAGGAAGCGTGGTTCACCTCCTCGCTGGGCCGGTTGTTCGTCGACGGCGTGACCGTGGACTGGTCGGCCTTCTTCGAGGGCACCGGGGCGCGGCGGATCGACCTGCCCACCTACGCGTTCCAGCGCCAGCGGTACTGGCCGGACGCGCTGTCCCAGCCCACCTCCGCCGGTGCGCACGACGCCGACGACCACGCGTTCTGGGACGCCGTCGAGCGCGAGGACTTCCCCTCGCTGGAGAACGTGCTCCAGGTCGACGGCGCCGCGCTGTCCCAGGTGCTGCCCGCGCTGCTCGACTGGCGCAAGCAGCACCAGGACCTCGCCGAGGTGGACCGCTGGCGGCACCGGATCGCCTGGCGCCCGCTCGGCGGAGCGCACCCCGGCGAACCGACCGGGACGTGGCTGGCCGTCGTTCCCCGCGACGCCGACGAGCAGGTCACCGCCGCGGTGAACGCTCTCGGCACCGACACCGTCCTCGTCGAGGTCGACGCCCCCGACCGCGACGCCATCGCGGACCTCCTGCGCTCCTACGACACCGAGTTCGACGGCGTGGTGTCCCTGCTGGCGCTCACCTCGCCGTCCGGCGGCTCGGTGCCCGACGGCGTGCTGCTCACCGCCGCGCTGATCCAAGCGCTCGGCGACGCCCGGATCACCGCCCCGCTGTGGTGCGTCACCCGGCGCGGGGTGTCCACGGGCGCCTCCGACGAGCTCGACGACGTCACCCAGGGCGCCGTGTGGGGCTTGGGCCGGGTCGCCGCGCTCGAGCACCCGGAGCGCTGGGGCGGTCTCGTGGACCTGCCCGGTCAGCTCGACGACGGTGCAGCGACCCTGTTCCGCGCGGTGCTGTCCGGAGTGGACGGTGAGGACCAGGTCGCCGTCCGCGCGGGCGGTGCGTTCGCCCGCAGGCTCGTGCCCGCACCCGCGCCCACGTCCGAGCAGAAGCCGACCGCCGCGTGGAAGCCCTCCGGGACGGTGCTCATCACCGGCGGCACCGGTGCCCTCGGCGGGCACGTCGCCCGCGCGCTGGCCCGGGACGGCGCCGAACACCTCGTGCTCGCCAGCAGGCGCGGACCCGACGCGCCAGGGGCCGACGAGCTGCGCGACGAACTCCGCTCGGCGGGCGTCGGCGTCACGATCGCCGCGTGCGACGTCGCCGACCGCGCCTCGCTGGAGGCGCTGCTGGCCGAGATCCCAGGACCGCTGACCGGCGTTGTGCACACCGCCGGTGTCATCGACGACGGAGTGCTGGACCGGCTGACACCGGAGCGGTTCCAGGAGGTCTTCCGCACCAAGGTCGACTCGGCGCTGCTGCTGGACGAGCTGACCTCGGACCTGACGGCCTTCGTGCTGTTCTCCTCCGCCTCCTCGGCCGTCGGCAGCCCCGGCCAGGCGAACTACGCGGCCGCCAACGCGATGCTCGACGCGCTGGCCGAACGTCGCAGGTCCGGCGGTCTGCCTGCGACCTCGATCGCCTGGGGCGCCTGGGGCGGCGGTGGCATGGCCGGTTCCGCCGAGGCCGAGCAGAGCGCTCAGCGCGCCGGGATCATCCCGATGGACCCGGAGCTCGCCTGCACGGCGCTGCGGCAACTCGCCGTCGAGTCCGGGCCGACCGCGGTCGTCACCGCCGTCGACACCGGGCGCTCCGGCCGTCCCGCCCGCCCGAGCCCGCTGATGCGCGAGCTCATCCCCGACGACGCCCCGGAGGCGAGCGGGCCGCAGGAACCCGCGCTGCCGGAGCAGATCCGCGCGCTGGAGCCCGAACGGCGCTCGGACGTGGTGCTGGAGCTGGTGCGGACGCTCTCCGCCGCGGTGCTCGGCCAGCAGGACGTCGAGGTGGTCCGCCCCGACCGGCCGTTCCGGGACCTCGGGTTCGACTCGCTGGCGGTGGTGGAGCTGCGCAACCAGCTGGGCGCGGCCACCGGCCTGAGCCTCGCTTCGACGCTCGTGTTCGACCACCCCACACCGGCCGACCTCGCCGAGCACGTGCTCGGCGAGCTGCTGCCCGACTCGGCGGCGTCGGCGACCCGGGCCGACGACGAGGAAGCCGAGATCCGCCGGTTGCTCGGGAAGGTCCCGCTGTCGCAACTGCGGGAGATCGGCGTGCTGGAGCCGCTGCTGCAGCTGATCAGCCGGGAGGACGAGACCTCCGGCGCCGACGAGACCTCCCACGACGACGGCATCGACTCGATGTCCGTCGATGACCTGGTGCAAGCCGCACTCGACGGCCAGGACTGAAGGAGCTGACCATGAACGACTCCAGCGACAAGGTCGTCGAGGCGCTGCGCGCGGCGGTCAAGGAGACCGACCGCTTGCGGCGGCAGAACAGGCAGCTGGTGGCGGCGGCGACCGAACCCGTCGCCATCGTGGGCATGGCGTGCCGCTACCCGGGCGGTGTCGACTCGCCGGAAGAGCTGTGGGACCTGGTCGCTTCCGGCCGGGACGCGACCTCCGAGCTGCCCACCGACCGGGGCTGGGACGTGGGTGCGCTCGGCAGCGCCGGCGTCGACGAGCGCGGCGCCGGCATCAGCGTGCGCGGCGGATTCCTCTCCGGCATCGGCGATTTCGACCCCGGCTTCTTCGGCATCTCCCCGCGCGAAGCGCTGACCATGGACCCGCAGCAGCGGCTGCTGCTGGAGACGTCCTGGCAGGCGATCGAGAGCGCCGGGATCGATCCGACCTCGCTGCGGGGAAGCCAGACCGGCGTGTTCGTCGGCACCAACGGTCAGGACTACCAGCACCTGCTGATCCGCTCGGTGTCCGACGCGACCGGCGACATCGGCACCGGCATCGCCGCGAGCGCGGAGTCCGGGCGCGTGTCCTACGAACTCGGCCTGGAGGGGCCCACCGCCACGATCGACACGGCGTGCTCGTCGTCGCTGGTGTCGTTGCACTTCGCCGTGCACGCGCTGCGCGCCGGTGAGTGCGGGCTCGCGCTGGCCGGTGGCGTGAACGTGATGTGCACGCCGGGCTCGCTGGTGGAGTTCAGCCGCCAGGGCGGTCTGGCCCCCGACGGCCGGTGCAAGGCCTTCTCCGACGACGCCGACGGCACCGGCTGGTCCGAGGGCGTGGGAATGCTGGTGCTGGAACGGCTTTCCGACGCCGAGCGCAACGGGCACTCGGTGCTGGCGGTGGTGCGCGGCTCGGCGGTGAACTCCGACGGGGCGTCGAACGGCTTCACCGCACCGAACGGCCGCGCTCAGCAGCGCATCATCCGCCAGGCGCTGAACCAGGCAGGGCTCGAACCGTCCGAAGTGGACGTCGTCGAGGCGCACGGCACCGGAACTCCGCTGGGCGACCCGATCGAGGGGCGCAGTCTGCTCGCCACCTATGGGCAGGAGCGCGACACACCGCTGCTGGTGGGCACGATCAAGTCCAACATCGGGCACGCGCAGGCGGCGGCGGGCGTCGCAGGCGTGATCAAGATGGTCATGGCGATGCGGCACGGGGTGGTGCCCGAGACGCTGCACGTCTCCGAACCCTCCTCGCACGTGGACTGGTCGGCGGGATCGGCCGAGCTGGTCACCTCGCCGGTCGAGTGGCCCTCCAGCGACCGCCCCGCACGCGCGGGCGTGTCGTCGTTCGGCGTCAGCGGTACCAACGCGCACGTCATCCTCGAAGGCCGGGACCAGGCCGAGGCACCCGCCGAGGAGCCGCCGGGGCTCGTTCCGTGGCTTCTCAGCGCCCGATCCGAGGCGTCGCTGGACCAGCAGGTCGACCGTGTCCGGGGGGTGCGGGAGAACCCCTTGGACGTCGGGTACTCGCTGGCGACCGGGCGGGCGACCTTCGAGCACCGGGCGGTGCTGCTCGACGGCCGGGAAGTGGCCAGGGGCGAAGCCCGCAAGCACGTGCTGGCGGTGCTGTTCTCCGGTCAGGGCTCGCAACGCCTCGGGATGGGGCGCGAGCTCCACGCGCGGTTCCCGGTGTTCGCCGAGGCGCTGGACGCGGTCCTGCTGCACCTCGATCCGCAGGTGCGCGAGGTGATGTGGGGTGAGGACGCCGAGGCGCTGAACCAGACGGGTTTCGCTCAGCCCGCGTTGTTCGCGGTCGAGGTCGCCCTGTTCCGGCTGGCGGAGTCCTTCAGTCTCCGCCCGGCGAAGCTCGTGGGGCACTCGGTGGGCGAGATCGCTGCGGCGCACGTGGCCGGAGTGCTGTCGCTGGAGGACGCGGCGGCCCTGGTGTCGGCTCGCGCGCGGCTGATGCAGGCGCTGCCGGAGCGCGGCGCGATGGTCGCCCTGGAGGCGAGCGAGGACGAGGTCGTGGGGCACCTGTCCGAGCGGGTGTCGATCGCGGCGGTCAACGGGCCGGCGTCGGTGGTGGTCGCCGGTGCGGAGTCGGAGGTGCTGGAGCTCGCCCAGCATTGGAAGTCGAAGCGGCTGAGCGTGTCCCACGCGTTCCACTCGCCGTTGATGGATCCGATGCTGGAGGAGTTCCGGGCCGCGATCAGCGGACTCACCTTCCACCAGCCCCGGATTCCGGTGATCGCCTCCGGTGACGTGACCTCGCCGGAGTACTGGGTGCGGCACGTGCGGGAGACCGTGCGGTTCGCCGACAACGCCGCCGCCGCGAGCGAATCCGGCGCCACCGCCTTCCTCGAACTCGGTCCGGACGCCGTGCTCTCGGCGCTCGTCGGCGATGCCGTCCCCTCGCTGCGCAAGAACCGCGACGAGGAGGCCGCGTGGTTCACGGCCCTGGCGCAGCTGCACGTCACCGGTGTCGAGGTGGACTGGTCGTCGTCGTTCGCGGGCGGCCGTCGAGTGGACCTGCCGACCTACTCCTTCGAGCACCAGCGGTTCTGGCCCTCGGTGTCGGTGAGCGCGGGCGACCCGGCCGGCCTCGGGCTCTCCGCCGCCGACCACCCGCTGCTCGGCGCCGCGATGACGGTCGCGGGATCCGACGAGATGATCCTGACCGGCACCCTGTCGCTGGCCGCGCACCCGTGGCTGGCCGACCACCTCGTGGACGACCGCGCGCTGCTGCCCGCCTCCGCCGTGCTGGAGCTGGCCTCCTACGCCGCCGATCGCATCGGCTGCGACCGCGTCGAACGGCTCACCCGGCTCGCGCCGCTCGTGCTGCCCGACGACGGTCCGGTGCAGGTGCAGCTGCGGATCGGCGAACCGGACGAGGCCGGCCGCCGCGAGCTGCGGCTGCACGCGCGCGCTGACGAGGAAGCCGAGTGGGTCCCGCACGCCGAAGGTGTCCTCGCCGCGGACGAGTGCCGGGCGGCGTTCGACTTCGGCGAGTGGCCACCGCGAGGTGCGACCGTCGTGGACATCGCCGGTCTCCACGACGAGGCCGCCGAGGTGGTGCGCGGCCCCGTGTTCCGCGGCCTGCGCGCGGTGTGGCGTCGTGCCTCTCCTGACGGCTCCGAGGTCTTCGCCGAGGTCGCGCTGCCGGAGGTCTCGGAGGGAAGTTCCTTCGGCCTGCACCCCGCGCTGCTCGACGCCGCGCTGCACGCGGCCGGATTCCTCGGCGTGGACGGCGTGCCGGCCGACTGGGCCGACGTCTCCTTGCACGCGTCCGGAGCCTCGGTGCTGCACGTGCGCCTGACCGCCGCCGGTGATCGCGTGTCCGTCGCCGCCGCCGATGTCTCCGGCGACCCGGTCCTCTCGGCGCAGGTGACCTTCGCGCCGGTCCCGGAGCCGGCGGCAGCCGCCGACCTGCGCTCGCTGTTCCAGCTCGACTGGGTGCCCCAGCGGGTCGATCCCGTCGACCGCGAGGACTGCGTGCTGCTCGGCGAGGACGTGCTCGGACTCGGGATCCCCGCGGTACCCGTCCTTCCCGACGAGGTGCCGCCAACGGTCGTCGTGCCGCTGGTCGGCGGCGTCGAACCCGAGCACGCGCACCAGCTCACCGCCCACGTGCTCGCGTTGCTGCAGGAGTGGTCGACCGCAGGTTCCGCGCTGCTCTTCGTCGCGCGCGGTGCGGTGTCCGGCGACGATCCGGCCGCCGCCGCGGCCTGGGGCCTGGTGCGCGCCGCGCAATCGGAGAACCCCGGCCGGTTCCTGCTCGTCGACCTCGACGACGCCGACGAGTCGGCGGCCCTCCTGCCGCGGCTGCCCGCCCTGCTGGGCGCGGGCGAGACGCAGGTAGCGGTGCGCGCGGGAGAAGCGCGGGTCGGCCGCCTCGCTCGCGCGACCCTCCGCGAGAGCACCGCACGCGCGTGGGACCCCGAGGGCACCGTGCTCATCACCGGCGGCACCGGAGGGCTCGGTGCGGCGCTGGCGCGGCACCTGGTGTCCGAACGCGGCGTCCGCGCGCTGCTGCTGGTGAGCCGCCGCGGTCCCGACGCCCCCGGAGCCCCCGAACTCCGGGCAGAGCTGGAAGAACACGGCGCCGAGGTGACGGTGGCGGCGTGCGACGTCGCCGACCGCGACGCGCTGGCAGCCCTGCTGGCCCCGGTGCGGCTGACCGCCGTGATCCACACCGCGGGCGTGCTCGACGACGGCGTGATCGGCTCGCTGACGCCCGAGCGACTGGAGAAGGTGCTGCGGCCCAAGGTCGACGCCGCCTGGCACCTGCACGAGCTCACCCGCGACCAGGACCTCGGCGCGTTCGTCCTGTACTCGTCGGTGGCCGGGGTGATGGGTGCGGCCGGGCAGGGCAACTACGCGGCCGCCAACAGCTACCTCGACGCGCTCGCCGCGCACCGCCGCGGCCTCGGCCTCCCCGCGCTGTCGCTGGCGTGGGGAGCTTGGGAGGCCGGTGCGGGCATGACCTCCACCGCGCCCGAAGCGCGCCGGACGCCGACCCTCTCGGTCCCGCGAGGGCTCGCGCTGTTCGACGCGGCGGTCGCCTCCGACGAGGCGCTGCTGGTGCCGCTGGCGACCGGGACGAGGCCCGCCGGGGGAGAGGTCCCGGCGATCCTGCGCGGTCTGATGCGGCCGGGCCGGCGCGTCGCGGCCAGCGGGCGCGGTGCTGCCGACGGTGCCCTCGCCGACCAGCTGGCCGGACTGCGCGAGGAGGACCGGCTGCGGCACGTCACCGACGTCGTGCGCGACGAGGCCGCGGCGGTGCTCGGGCACGCGTCGGGCTCGGACGTCCGCGCGGACCGGGAGTTCCGCGCGCTGGGCTTCGACTCGCTGACCGCCATCGAACTGCGCAACCGGCTCGCCGCCGCGACCGGCCTGAACCTGCCCGCGACGCTCGCGTTCGACCACCCGACCCCGCGAGAGCTCGCCGAGCACCTGATCGCCGAAATCTCCGGCGAGCGAGGCGATCTCGACTTCGTCCCGCAGCACGCCGACATCGACGACGACCCGATCGTCATCGTCGGGATGAGCTGCCGGTTCCCGGGCGCGGTGCGCTCTCCCGAGGACTTCTGGCGGCTGCTCGCCGACGGCACCGACGCCATCTCCGGTTTCCCGGCCGACCGCGGGTGGGAGCAGGACCCGCTGGCCGACGGAGACACCGCCGAGGGCGGTTTCCTCGACGGCGCAGCCGATTTCGACCCGGGGTTCTTCGGGATCTCACCGCGCGAGGCGGTGGCGATGGACCCGCAGCAGCGCCAGCTGCTGGAGGTCGCGTGGGAAGCCGTCGAACGCACCGGCATCGACGCCCGGGAACTGCGCGGCAGCAGGACCGGCGTGTTCATCGGCACCAACGGCCAGGACTACACCCAGCTCGTGCTCCGCTCCTGCGAGGAGATCATGGGGCACTCCAGCACGGGCCTGGCCGCCGCGGTCATCTCCGGTCGCCTCTCCTACGCCTTCGGGCTCGAAGGGCCCGCCCTCACCGTCGACACCGCCTGCTCCTCGTCGCTGGTCGCGCTGCACGTGGCGGCGCAATCGCTGCGCTCGGGCGAATCCTCGCTCGCGCTGGTTGGCGGTGTCACGGTGATGTCGACCCCGATGAACTTCGCCGGGTTCAACGCCCAGGGCGGCCTCGCGCCGGACGCTCGGTGCCGCGCGTTCTCCGACGACACCGGGGGCACCGGCTGGTCCGAGGGCGTCGGCGTGCTGGTGGTGGAGCGGCTCTCGGACGCCGAGCGCAACGGGCACCGCGTGCTCGCCGCGGTGCGCGGCTCGGCGGTGAACCAGGACGGCGCCTCCAACGGACTGACCGCGCCGAACGGTCCGGCGCAGCAGCGCGTGATCCGGCAGGCCTTGGCCAACGCGGGACTCGAACCGTCCGATGTGGACTCGGTCGAGGCGCACGGCACGGGGACCACGCTCGGCGACCCGATCGAAGCGCAGGCGCTGATCGCCACCTACGGCCACGACCGGCAGCACCCGCTGCTGCTCGGCGCGGTCAAGTCCAACCTCGGCCACACGCAGGCGGCCGCGGGCGTGGCCGGGGTGATCAAGATGGTGCTGGCGATGCAGCACGGGGTGGTGCCACGGACGCTGCACGTCACCGAGCCGTCCTCGCACGTCGACTGGTCCGCCGGAGCCGTCGAGCTGGCCACCGAGCCCAGGCCGTGGGTGGAGCTGGACCGCCCGCGCCGCAGCGGCGTGTCGTCGTTCGGGCTCAGCGGCACCAACGCGCACGTGATCCTGGAAGCAGGACCCGTGCAGGACGAGGTCTCGGACCGGGAGCCCACCGGGCCGGTCCCGCTGCTGGTCAGCGCCAAGTCGGAGGCCGCGCTGGACGCCCAGCTCGATCGCGTCCGCGCGCTCGACGGCGACCCGCTGGACATCGGGTACTCGCTGTCGGCCCACCGCAGCACCTTCGAGCACCGCGCGGTGCTGCTGGACGGCCTGGAGATCGCCAGGGGAGTGGCCGGCGACCCCGCGCCGGCGCTGCTGTTCTCCGGTCAGGGCTCGCAGCGCCTCGGCATGGGCCGCGAGCTCCACGAGCGATTCCCGGTGTTCGCCGCCGCCCTCGACGACGTGCTCGCGCACCTCGACCCCTCGGTGCGCGAGGTGATGTGGGGCGACGACGCCGACCGGCTCGACGAGACCGGGTGCTCGCAGCCCGCGCTGTTCGCCGTCGAGGTCGCGCTGCACCGGCTGGTCGAATCGTTCGGCGTGCGGACCCGTTTCGTCGCCGGCCACTCGATCGGCGAGATCACCGCAGCGCACGTGGCCGGTGTGCTGTCGCTGCAGGACGCCTGCACGCTGGTGTCGGCCCGCGCGGACCTGATGCAAGCGCTCCCCACCGGCGGCGCGATGGTCGCGATCAACGCCACCGAGCAGGAGGTCGAGCCCGAGCTCAGCCCGGAGATCGCGATCGCCGCGGTGAACGCGTCCGACTCGGTCGTCGTCTCCGGAACCGAGGACGCGGTCGCGGATCTCGCCGCGCGGTTCGCCGAGCAGGGCCGCAAGACCACCCGGCTCAAGGTCAGCCACGCGTTCCACTCGCCGCTGATGGACCCGATGCTGGCGGACTTCCGGGCCGCGATCAGCGGGATCACCTTCCACGAACCGCGCATCCACCTCGCCACCAGCGGTGACGTGACCTCGCCGGAGCACTGGGTGCGGCACGTGCGCGAGACGGTCCGGTTCGCCGACGCCGTCGCGTCGCTGCGCGAGTCCGGTGCCACGACGTTCTTGGAGATCGGGCCCGGCGGTGTCCTGGCCGCACTGGTCGACGGCGCCGTCGCGTCCCTGCGCAAGGACCGCGGCGAGGAGACCGCGCTGCTCACCGCCCTGGCACGGCTGCACGTCAGCGGTGTCGAGGTCGACTGGTCTCCGATCTACGACGGCGGCCGGTCGATCGACCTGCCGACCTACCCCTTCCAGCACGAGCGGTTCTGGCCGGAGATCGCCGAGAGCGCGACGGCGGCGGCCGACCGCGCTGACGACGCGTTCTGGTCGGCGATCGAGCGCGAGGACCTCGACTCGGTCGCGGCGACGCTGAACCTCGACGACGAGACGGTCGCCGCCGTCGTGCCCGCGCTGTCGGCCTGGCGCAGCCGGCGCCAGACGCGATCCGCGGTCGATTCCTGGCGGCACCGCGAGACCTGGCACCCGCTCACCGGTCTGGCCTCCGGGCGGTCGGGACGGCGGCTGGTCGTGGTGCCCCGGCGGCTCGTCGACGACCCGTGGGTGTCGGCGGTGCTCACCGCCCTCGGACCGGACGCCACCCGCCTGGAGGTGGCTCCCGGTGCCGACCGCGCCCACCTCGCCGAGGTGATTGACGAGGTCGAGGGGCAGCACACCGAGGTCGTGTCGCTGCTGGCGCTGGACGACCCCGGTGACCTGACTCCGGTGCTCGGCACCGCCGCGCTGGTGCAGGCGCTCGGCGACATCGGCACCACCGCTCCGCTGTGGGCGCTGACGCGCGGAGCCGTCTCCGCCGGCCGTGCGGACACCGTCACCAGCACGTGGCAGGCCGGTGTCTGGGGCCTCGGCCGGGCGGTCGCGCTCGAACACCCGCACCGCTGGGGCGGACTCGTCGACCTGCCCGAGCAGGAGTGGGACGAGCGCGCCGCGGCGCGGCTCGCGGCGATCATCAGCGGCGATTCGGGGGAGGACCAGGTCGCCCTCCGCCCGGGCGGGGCGTTCGGCCGCCGGATCGTGCCCTCCCCCCGGACGACCGAGGTCGCCGAGTGGGAACCCTCCGGCACCGTGGTCATCACCGGTGGCACCGGCGCGCTGGGCTCCCACGTGGCCCGGGATCTCGCGCGACGCGGGGCGCAGCGGCTGGTACTGCTGAGCCGTCGCGGACCGGACGCGCCGGGCGCCGCCGAACTGGACGAGCAGCTGCGCGAATTCGGCGCCGAGGTGTCCACCCTCGCGTGCGACGTCGCCGACCGGGCCGCGGTGGCCGAGGTGCTGTCCGGGCTGTCCGAGGTCACCGCAGTGGTGCACGCGGCAGGCGTGCTCGACGCGGGTGAGGTCCGAGCGCTCACGCCCGAGCGGTTCGCCGAGGTGTTCCGCGCCAAGGTCGACTCCGCGACGGTGCTCGACGAGCTGACCCGAGACCTGGACCTGACCGCGTTCGTGCTGTTCTCGTCCACGACCGGGGCCGTCGGCGACGCCGGTCAGGCCGGCAGCGCCGCGGCGAACGCGGCGCTCGACGCCCTCGCGCAGCAGCGGCACGCGGCGGGCCTGGCCGCGACCTCGATCGCCTGGGGAGCCTGGGCCGGCGAGGGCATGACGGCCCAGGCCGGGGCGACCGAGCAGATCCGGCGGCTCGGTGCGTCCACTCTGGACCCCGAGCGCGCGCTGGCCGCGCTGCGCAGGTCGGTCGCCGAACCCGCTCCCGCGGTGGTGATCGCCGACCTCAACCGCTCGCAGCTGCTCGGCTCGTTGCTGAGGCTGCGCAACAGCCCGGTGCTGTCCGAACTCCCCGCGGCGCGAGGCGTTCTGGCGGAGCTCGCGGCCGGCCGCAGCGATGGCGAGACCGGGGCGCAACTGCGGCAGGACCTGCGCGACGCCCACCCCGGCGACCGCGTCGAGGTGGTGCTCGAGGTGGTGCTCGGGCACGCCGCCGCGGCGCTCGGCCACGCCGAGGCGTCGGCGATCAGCGCCGACAAGGCCTTCCGCGACCTGGGCTTCGACTCGCTGACCGCGGTGGAGCTGCGCAACCGGCTCATCGAGGCCACCGGCCTCGCGCTGGCGACGGGCCTGGTCTTCGACCACCCGACGCCCCGGGGGCTCGCCGAGTTCCTGACCGACGAGCTGCTGGGCACCGACGACGTCGCCGACGCGCCCGCTCGCATCCGCGAGGACGGGCCGCTCGGGAGCACCGATGACATCGCGATCGTGGGCATGGCCTGCCACTACTCCGGCGGTGTCGACTCGCCCGAGGACCTGTGGCGGATGCTGGTCGAGGGACGCGACGCGATCGGCGACTTCCCGACCGACCGAGGCTGGGACCTGGCGGGCATGACCAGCTCCACCGGCAAGGGCGGTTTCCTCAGCGGTGTCGCCGACTTCGACCCCGAGTTCTTCGGCATCTCGCCGCGCGAGGCGCTGGCGATGGACCCGCAGCAGCGGCTGCTGCTGGAAACGTCCTGGGAGGCCTTCGAGCGCGCCGGCGTCGACCCGACCTCGTTGCGCGGCAGCCGCACCGGCGTGTTCGTCGGCACGAACGGGCAGGACTACCAGCAGGTCGTGATGGCCGCCAACGAAGACCTCGAAGGCCACGCCAGCACCGGCTTGGCCGCGAGCGTGCTGTCCGGCCGGCTGTCCTACGTGCTGGGCCTGGAAGGCCCGGCGGTCACCCTCGACACCGCCTGCTCCTCGGCGCTGGTGTCGATGCACCAGGCCGCGCAGGCGCTGCGGGGCGGCGACTGCTCGCTGGCGCTGGCCGGCGGGGTGAGCGTGCTGGCGACCCCGACCAGCTTCGGCGGCTTCTCCCTGCAGGGCGGCATCGCGGCCGACGGGCGGTGCAAGGCGTTCTCCGACGACGCCGACGGCACCGGCTGGTCCGAGGGCGTGGGAATGATCGTCCTGCAACGGCTTTCCGACGCCGAGCGGGACGGGAACCAGGTGCTGGCCGTGCTGCGCGGGTCCGCGGTCAACCAGGACGGCGCGTCCAACGGCCTGACGGCGCCGAACGGTCCCTCGCAGCAGCGCGTCATCCGCGATGCGCTCGCGAGCGCCCGACTTCGTCCGTCCGAAGTGGACGCCGTCGAGGCGCATGGGACGGGCACCGCGCTGGGTGACCCGATCGAGGCGGAAGCCCTGGTGGCGGCCTACGACCACGACCGCGAACGCCCGCTGCTGATCGGTTCGGTGAAGTCCAACCTCGGTCACTCGCAGGCCGCGGCCGGCGCCTCGGGCGTGATCAAGGTGGTCATGGCGATGCGCCACGGACTGCTGCCCCCGACGCTGCACGTCTCCGAACCTTCTTCGCGCATCGACTGGTCCGGCGGGATCGAGCTGCTGACCCGGGCCACCGAGTGGCCCGCAGGTGACCGGCGTCGGCGCGCGGGCGTGTCGTCGTTCGGCATGAGCGGCACCAACGCGCACCTGATCCTGGAATCGGTCGACGCCGTCGAGCACCCCGCCGTCGAGCACCCCGCCGGAGACCACGCGGGAGCCGTTCCGCAGCTGGTCAGCGCGAAAACCGAGGAGGCGCTGGACGCGCAGGTCGAGCGGGTTCGCGCGGTCGAGGCGAACCCGCTGGACGTCGGGTACTCGCTGGCGACCGGGCGGGCGACCTTCGCGCACCGGGCGGTGCTGCTCGACGGCGCGGAGATCGCCAGGGGAGTGGCGGCGGACGGGCCGCTGGCGGTGCTGTTCTCCGGTCAGGGCTCGCAGCGTCTCGGGATGGGGCGTGAGCTCTACGGGCGGTTCCCGGTGTTCGCCGATGCGCTGGACGCGGTGCTGCTGCACCTCGATCCGCGGTTGCGCGAGGTGATGTGGGGTGAGGACGCGGAGGCGCTGAACCAGACCGGAGCCGCGCAGCCCGCGTTGTTCGCGGTCGAGGTCGCGCTGTTCCGGCTGGCGGAGTCCTTCGGTCTGAGCCCCCGTTTCCTGGCCGGTCACTCGGTCGGCGAGATCGCGGCCGCTCACGTGGCCGGTGTGCTCTCGCTGGAGGACGCGGCCACTCTCGTGACCGCCAGGGCGAGCCTGATGCAGGCGCTGCCCTCCGGCGGGGCGATGGTCGCCCTGGAGGCGAGTGAGACGGAGGTCATGGGGCACCTGACCGAAGGGGTGTCGATCGCGGCGGTCAACGGCCCGAGGTCGGTGGTGATTGCCGGTGCCGAGGACGAAGTGCTGGGTCTGGCGGATCGGTGGAAGTCGAAGCGGTTGAGCGTGTCCCACGCGTTCCACTCGCCGTTGATGGATCCGATGCTGGAGGAGTTCCGGGCCGCGATCAGCGGACTCACCTTCCACCAGCCGCGCATCCCGGTGATCGCCACCGGTGACGTCGCGACCTCGGAGTACTGGGTGCGGCACGTGCGCGACGCCGTGCGGTTCGCCGACAACGTGGCGTCGCTGCGCGAGTCCGGTGCCGCCCGGTTCCTCGAAATCGGTCCGGACGGGGTGCTCTCGGCGATGGTCGGAGACGCGCACCCGATGCTGCGCAAGGACAGGACCGAGCAGGTCGCCACGGCCACCGCGCTCGCCCGCCTGCACGTCGAGGGCGTGCGCGTGGACTGGGGCGCGTGGTTCGACGGGACCGGGGCGCGGCGGGTGGACGTGCCCACCTACCCGTTCCAGCACAAGCGGTTGTGGCCCAGGACCTCCGCGGTCGGCCGGGCCGACGCGCGATCGTTCGGGCTCGACCGGGCCGGGCACCCGCTGCTGTCGGCCGCCGTCGCCGTGGCCGGGACCGAGGAGCTGGTGCTCTCCGGCAGGCTCTCGGTCTCCACGCACCCCTGGCTCGCCGACCACGTGGTCGGCGGTGCGGTGCTGCTGCCCGGCACCTGCTTCCTCGACTTCGCCCTCCGCGCCGGTGACATGGCCGGATGCGACCGGGTGGACGGGCTCAGCATCGTCGTCCCGCTGGTGCTCGGCGAGCGCGACGCCGTCGACGTGCAGGTGCGGGTCCAGGAACCCGACGACGCCGACCGCCGCGCCGTGACCATCCACTCGCGCCCGGCCGACACCGAGGAGTGGACCAAGCACGCGAGCGGCACGCTCGTGGCAGGCGCGCACACCGCCGAGTTCGACACCGCCGAGTGGCCACCCGTCGACGCCGAAGAGCTCTCCCTGGAGAACTTCTACGCCGGTCTGCAGGAATCCGGGCTCGGCTACGGGCCGGTGTTCCAGGGACTGCGCGCCGCCTGGCGCCGGGACTCGGAGGTGTTCGTCGAGGTCGCGTTGCCCGACTCCGTCGAGGACGCCGGTTCCTTCGGCGTGCACCCCGCGCTGCTGGACGCGTCGCTGCACGCGATCGCCTTCGTCGACGGCGCCGGTCAGGGGCTGCCGTTCGCGTGGGACGGGGTGTCGCTGCACGCGATCGGGGCTTCGCGGCTGCGGGTGCGCCTGTCGCGGGCGGGCAAGTCGGGCGTGTCGGTGGCGGCGGTCGACGTCGAGGGCAAGCCGGTGATGTCGGTGTCCTCCCTGGTCGTCCGCACGCCCTCGGCCGAGCAGCCCGCACCCAAGCCGGCGGAGGACGGGCTGTACCGCCTCGAATGGGTGCCGGTGGAGGTCGACGACGACGTGGACGGTCCCGAGGTGGACCTGGTCGAGATCTCCGGTGACATGAAACCGGAATCGGCGCACGTCGAGACCGAGCGCGTGCTCGACATGCTCCAGCAGGCGCGCAAGCCGATCGTGTTCGTCACCCGCGGCGCGGTCTCCGTCTCCGGTGAGCCGATTGCCGACCTGGGAGCGGCCTCGGTGTGGGGCTTGGTGCGCTCCGCGCAGGCCGAGCAGCCGGGCCGGTTCCAGCTCATCGACCTGGACCCGGACGCGACCGTGACGCCCGGCATGTTCGTCACCCGCGAACCGCAGCTGGTCGTGCGCGACGGCAACGCCTACGCGGGACGGCTCGCCCGGATGGCCTCCAGCGGCGGGCTCGTGCCGCCGGCGGGCGTCCCGTGGCGACTGGACATCTCCCAGCGGGGCAGCCTCGACGACCTGGAACTCGCGCCGTACCCGGAAGCGCTGGAACCGCTTGCGGGACGCCAGGTTCGGGTGTCGATTCGCAGTGCGGGCATGAACTTCCGCGACGTCCTCAACGCCCTGGGCATGTACCCGGGCGAGGCCGGTGCGCTGGGCAACGAAGCCGCCGGTGTCGTGGTCGACACCGGCCCGGACGTGACGGACCTGCGGGTCGGCGACCGCGTGTTCGGCATGCTGCCCGGCGGTTTCGGGCCGCTGGGCGCGGTCGACGAGCGGCACCTCGCGCGGCTGCCGGAGAACTGGTCCTTCGAGGTCGCCGCCTCGGTACCGCTGGTGTTCCTCACCGCCTACCACGCGCTGGTGGACCTCGCCGACGTGCGGCCCGGCGAGAAGGTGCTGGTCCACGCCGGTGCCGGTGGTGTCGGCATGGCCGCGATCCAGATCGCCCGGCACCTCGGCGCCGAGGTGTTCGCCACCGCCAGTGAGGGCAAGTGGGACGTCCTGCGCGGGCTCGGCGTCGCCGACGACCACATCGCCTCCTCGCGGACCGTGGAGTTCGAGCAGCACTTCGCCCAGGGCGTCGACGTCGTGCTCAACGCCCTGTCCGGTGAGTTCATCGACGCCTCGCTGCGACTGCTCGGCGAGGGCGGTCGCTTCCTCGAGATGGGCAAGACCGACCTGCGCGATCCGGAGGCTCTGCCGGGGATCCGCTACCGGGCGTTCGACCTGGGCTGGGTCGATCCCGATCGCATCCAGGAGATGCTGATCGAGCTGCTGCGGCTGTTCGACGACGGCGTCCTGGAGCCGCTGCCGATCGCGGGCTGGGACGTGCGCCGGGCGCGCGAGGCGTTCCGGTTCATGAGCCGCGCCAAGCACATCGGCAAGATCGTCCTGTCGATGCCCGAGCCCTGGGATCCCGAGGGCACCGTCCTGATCACCGGTGGCACGGGTGGTCTGGGCGCCGAGCTCGCACGACACCTGGTCGTCGGGCGGGGTGTGCGGCACCTGCTGCTGCTGAGCAGGCGAGGACCGGACGCCCCGGGCGCGGCGGAGCTGCGAGAGGAGCTCGCCGAGCACGGCGCCGACGCGGTGATCAAGGCCTGCGACCTCAGCGATCGCGACTCGCTCGCCCGAGTGCTGTCCGAAGTGGACCGCCCGCTGACCGCGGTGGTGCACGCCTCCGGTGTGCTCGACGACGGTGCGATCGGCTCGCTGACGCCCGAGCGGTTGGAGAAGGTGCTGCGGCCCAAGGTCGACGCGGCCTGGCACCTGCACGAGCTCACCCGCGACCAGGACCTCGCCGCGTTCATCCTGTACTCGTCGGTGTCCGGCCTGCTCGGCACCCCTGGCCAGGGGAACTACGCTGCGGGCAACAGCTTCCTGGACGCGCTCGCGGCGCACCGGCGACACCTCGGTCTGCCCGCGGTGTCCCTGGCCTGGAGCGCGTGGGCGTCGTCGCTGGGCATGACCGGCACGATGGACGCGCGGCAGCTCCAGCGGCTGGAGAAGTCGGCCCTGCCGCCGCTGCCGGTCGAGATGGGCCTCGCGCTGTTCGACGTCGCCACGACCGTGGACGAACCGCTCGTCGTGCCCGCGCAGATCAAGGTCGGCGCGCTCGACGGGATGCTGCCGCCGATGCTGCAGGGACTCGTGCGCGGCGGCAGGCGCGCCGCGGCCCCGGGGACCGAAGGTGCCACGGCGGCGTCGCAGCTGCAGGGCGTGCCGCCCGCGCAGCGCGCTCGTGCCGTCGTGGACCTCGTGCGCGGCGAGGCCGCGGCGGTGCTGGGGCACTCCTCGGCGGAGGAGATCGACGAGGAGCGGGAGTTCCGCCAGCTCGGCTTCGACTCGCTGACCTCCGTGGAACTGGGAAACAGGGTCGGCGCCGCAACGGGTTTGACGTTGCCCGCCACGCTGGTCTTCGACTACCCGACGCCGCGCGAGATGGGCGAGTTCCTGCTCGGCGAGCTGTTCGGCTCGGAAGCAGAGCTCGACGAGGACGTCGTCGCGGGCGCCGACGTCCGCGACGACCCGATCGCGATCGTCGGCATCAGCTGCCGCTTCCCCGGCGATGTCGACTCGCCGGAGGCGGTGTGGCAGCTGCTGGCCGACGGCCGCGATGCGATGGGACCGTTCCCGCAGGACCGCGGGTGGGACCTCGACGCGCTCAACGGCGACGGGCCCGGGCACAGCGCCACCGATCGCGGCGGTTTCATCTCCGGCATCGCCGACTTCGACCCGGCGTTCTTCGGCATCTCGCCGCGCGAAGCCGTGTCGATGGACCCGCACCAGCGGCTGACGCTGGAACTGTCCTGGGAGGCGCTGGAACGAGCGGGCATCGACCCGGTGTCGTTGCGCGGCAGCCGGACCGGCGTGTTCGTCGGTGCCAGCGGCCAGGACTACGCCCACCTCGTGCTCGGCTCGGATCTGAGCATGGGCGGCTACTCGGGGACCGGTACCTCGCCGAGCATCATCTCCGGCCGCCTGTCCTACGTTCTCGGGCTCGAAGGCCCGGCCATGACGATCGACACCGCCTGCTCGTCGGCCCTGGTCGCGCTGCACGTGGCGATGCAGGCGCTGCGCAACGGCGAGTGCTCGCTCGCACTGGCCGGAGGCGTCCAGCTGATGTCGACGCCGGGCGCGTTCATGGAGTTCACCCAGCAGAACGGGCTCGCGAGCGACGGCCGGTGCAAGCCCTTCTCCGACAGCGCCGACGGCACCGCCTGGTCGGAGGGCATCGGCGTGCTGGTGGTGGAGCGGCTCTCCGACGCGGAGCGCAACGGGCACGACGTGCTCGCCGTGCTGCGCGGTTCCGCGGTGAACCAGGACGGCGCCTCCAACGGCCTGACGGCGCCGAACGGCCCGTCGCAGCAGCGCGTCATCAAGCAGGCGCTCGCCAGCGCCGGACTCGTGGCCGCCGACGTCGACGCCGTGGAGGCGCACGGCACCGGCACGACGCTGGGCGACCCGATCGAGGCGCAGGCGCTGCTGGCCACCTACGGCCAGGACCGGGAACGCCCGCTGCTGCTGGGGTCGATCAAGTCGAACATGGGCCACACCCAGGCGGCGGCGGGCGTCGCCGGGGTGATCAAGATGGTCATGGCGCTGCGCCACGGCGTGCTGCCGAAGACGCTGAACGTCACCGAACCCTCCACGCACGTCGACTGGTCGGCGGGAGCCGTGCGGTTGCTGACCGACCCGACCGAATGGCCCTCGCTCGGTCGGCCCTCTCGCGCCGGTGTGTCGTCGTTCGGCATCAGCGGCACCAACGCGCACGTGATCCTCGAATCCGCCCCCGCCGTGGTGGAAGGGGCCGTGGAAGGGGCCGTGCGTTCCGACGACGAGCGGGTCTGCGCACCGTGGGTGGTGTCGGCCAAGACCTCCGAGGCGCTGGACGCCCAGATCGAGCGCCTCTCCTCCGTCGAGCACGACCCGCTCGACGTCGGGTGCTCGCTGCTGCGGCGCTCGGCGTTCGAGCACCGCGCGGTGCTGCTGGACGGAACGCAGATCGCCCGGGGCGAGGCGCGACGGCGATCGCCGGCCGTGCTGTTCTCCGGCCAGGGCAGCCAGCGCCTCGGCATGGGACGCGAGCTCCACGCGCGCTTCCCGGTGTTCGCCGACGCGCTGGACGACGTGCTCGACCGGCTCGCACCCGAGCTCCGGGACGTCATCTGGGGCGACGACGCCGAGGCACTGGAGCGGACCGGCAACGCCCAGCCGGCGCTGTTCGCGATCGAGGTCGCGCTCTACCGGCTCGCTGAATCCTTCGGCGTCGTCCCGGACTTCGTCGGCGGTCACTCCGTCGGCGAGATCGCGGCCGCGCACGTCGCAGGCGTGCTGTCGCTGGACGACGCCTGCACCCTGGTGTCGGCGCGCGCCTCGTTGATGCAGGCGCTGCCCGAGGGCGGGGCGATGGTCGCGATCCAGGCCGACGAAGCCGAGGTGACCGCGCACCTGACCGACGAGGTGTCGATCGCCGCGGTCAACGCACCCGGTTCCGTGGTGCTCTCCGGGGCCGAGACCGCGGTGCTGACGATCGCTGAGAACTTCGCCGAACAGGGCCGCAGGACGCGGCGACTGTCGGTCAGCCACGCGTTCCACTCGCCGCTGATGGAGCCGATGCTGGAGGAATTCCGCGCCGTCGTCGCGGATCTGTCGTTCTCCGAACCGGTGATCCCGGTGGTGTCCAACCTCAGCGGCCGCATCGCCGGTGGCGACGAGTTGCGCTCGCCGGAGTACTGGGTGCGCCACGTCCGTGAAGCGGTGCGCTTCGGCGACGGGGTCGCCGCGCTGGAGAGCGCCGGGGCGGACGCGTTCCTGGAGATCGGCCCGGATGGTGCGCTCTCGGCGATGGTGGACGGTTGCGTACCGATGCTGCGCAGGGACCGAGACGAGCAGGAATGCCTGGTGACCGCGCTGGCACGGCTGTTCGTCACCGGTGTCCGCGTCGAGTGGCAGCGACTGTTCGCCCGGACCGGTGCGCGACGCGTGAACCTGCCCACCTACCCGTTCCAGCACGAGCACTACTGGCCGAAGCCCGCCGAGAGGGCCGGTCACGCCGGAGGAATCGGCCTCGCGTCGTCCGAGCACCCGCTGCTGGGCGTGGCGATGGAGGTCGCGGGCTCCGAGTCCGCCGAGGGATCACGCGCCGTCGCGTTCACCAACCGGCTGAGCGAGGCAGTGCCGGAGTCGGCGTTCCTCGAACTCGCCTTCGCCGCAGCCGACCACGTCGGCTGCGGGCTGGTCTACGAGCTCACCGTCGTCGAACCCCTGCTGCCCGGGGTGGTGCAGGTCTGGGTCGACGGTGCCGGCGACGACGGTCGTCGACGCATCGCGGTGCACTCGCGGCAGTCGGAGGACCAGCCGTGGCGCAAGCACGCCGCCGGTGTGCTCGCCCCCGAAGCCCCGGCAGCCGAGCGCTTCACCGAGCAGTGGCCGCCGCAGGGGGCGGAACCCGTCGAGGTGCCGGACCCGGAGCTGGTGCCGAGGGCGTGGCGGATCGGCGATGACGTCTACGCCGAGATCGTCCTGCCGGAGGACTCCGACGCAGCCGGGTACGGCGTGCACCCGGCGTTGCTGACCGCCGCCGTCGGCGCGGCCGCGCAGGACGACCGGATCGCGCTCGAATGGCGCGGCGCAGCGCTGCACGCGGTCGGCGCCGCCGAGCTGCGGGTCCGCGCCTCGCTCCGGGACGACTCGATCGGCCTGGTCGCGATCGATCCCGGCGGAGCGCCGGTGCTGAGCGTCGAATCCGCGGAGCTGGGCGCTCCCGTGGCCGCTGCGGCGGCCGCCCCGCGCGATTCGCTGCTGCGGCTGGACTGGGTCCCCGCGCAGGCGAAGGCGTCGGTGGGGGAGGCGCGCTGGGCCGTGCTCGGGCACGACGAGATCGGCGCGCGAGTGGCCATCGAGAAGTCCGGGAACCAGGTGGTGTCCGCGGCTTCCCTGGCCGAAGTCGCTGCGGAGGATCAGGTTCCCGACGTCGTCCTGGTGCCGCTGACCGGCGAGGGTCGCGGCGCCGAGGCCGCGCACGACGCGGCGGCGCGCGCCCTGCGGTTCGTGCAGGAGTGGCTGGCCGAGGATCGGCTCGCGGGCAGCCGCCTGGTGTTCGCCACCAGCGGTGCCGTCAGCGGCGACGATCTCGGTGCGGCGACCGCGTGGGGGCTGGTGCGCTCGGCGCAGTCGGAGAACCCCGGCACGTTCCTGCTGGTGGACCTCGACGAGCCGGACGCGCTGCCGCTCGTGCCGGAGCTGCTCGACGACGGGGAGACTCAGGTGCTGCTGCGCGACGGCGAGGCGCTGGTCGCCCGCCTCGCCCGCACCACCGGCGAAGCCGGATCTCGCGACTGGGATCCCGAGGGCACGGTCCTGATCACCGGTGGCACCGGTGGACTCGGCGCCGAGCTCGCCCGCCACCTGGTCGTCGAACGCGGTGCGCGACACCTGCTGCTGGTCTCTCGTCGCGGGATGGAGGCCGTGGGCGCGCAGGAAATCCGGGACGAACTGGCCGGACACGGCGCGAACGTCGGTGTCGCCGCGTGCGACATCGCCGATCCCGGCTCGGTCTCCCGACTGCTGTCCGAAGTGGAGCGACCGCTGACCGCCGTGGTGCACGCCGCGGGCGTGCTCGACGACGGCATCGTCGAGGCGTTGACGCCCGAACGCCTGGACGACGTGCTGCGCCCCAAGGTCGACGGCGCGTGGAACCTGCACGAAGCCACGCGCGAGCTCGACCTCGCGGCGTTCGTGCTCTACTCCTCGGTCGCCGGGGTGATCGGCTCGGCGGGCCAGGCCAACTACGCGGCGGCGAACGCCTTCCTGGACGGGCTGGCCGCCCACCGGCGCGCTCGCGGAATGGTGGCGACCTCGCTGGCCTGGGGTCCTTGGACCGGTTCGGTCGGCATGACCAGCGGTCTGGAAGACGGTGCCGCGGAACGCATCGGGCGCTCCGAGATGCCGCCGCTGTCGGTCGAGCAGGGCCTCGCGCTGTTCGAGGACGCGACAGGTCGCGACGACGCGCTGCTGATCGCGGCGCGGATCAACTCCGGACGTCGCGACGGCCCGGTGGCGGCGGTGCTGCGGGGACTGGTCCGCGGCGGCAAGCGGGTCGCCGCCGGTCGGCGCTCCGACGCGGACCTGACGACCAGCCTCGCCGGGATGGGCGCCGAGGAGCGGAGGCAGCACCTGGTGGGACTGGTGCGCGGCCACGCCGCCGGAGTCCTGGGCCACGGCTCCCCGGAGGCGATCGACCCGGGCAAGGAGTTCCGGCAGGTCGGCTTCGACTCGCTCACCGCGGTGGAACTGCGCAACAGCCTGTCCGCGGCGTGCGGGGTGAAACTGCCCTCCACGCTGGTGTTCGACCACCCGACACCGGCCGAGCTCGCCGGATTCCTCGACGGCGAGCTGTTCGGCGGTGAGCAGGACGCGGCTGCCGCGCTGCTCGGCGAGCTCGACCGCCTGGAATCCCTGCTGGCCTCGTCCGATCCGGAGGACCGGGCGCGCTCCGGCGCTCCGGCGAGGCTGCGCAACCTCTTGGCCCAGTACGACGGTTCGGCCACGGCCACCGAGGAGGTGACCGTGACCGAACGGATCCACGCGGCCAGCACCGACGAGGTCCTGGCGTTCATCGACAACGAGCTCGGCCGCGACACCGAGCGCTAGGGGCGTTCGGAGATGCGGCGCAACCGCTGCCGCGCCGCTCTCGGACCCGCTCCTGATCCCTGGTCTCTAGAAGGAAAGGCGCCTGCCATGCCCGACGAAGAGAAGCTCGTCGAGTACCTGAAGTGGGTCACCGCTGACCTGCACAAGGCACGTCAGCGGCTGGAGGAGGTCGAGGCGGGCAAGCACGAACCGGTCGCGATCATCGGCCTCGCCTGCCGCTTCCCCGGCGGCGTGAGCACGCCGGAGGACCTGTGGGACGTGCTGTCGTCCGGCACCGACACGATCTCGGGCTTCCCGACCGATCGCGGCTGGGACCTCGGCGCGCTCGCCGGCAGCGACGCCGGGCACAGCGCCACCCTGCAGGGCGGATTCCTCCGCGACGTGACGGAGTTCGACCCGGGGTTCTTCGGCATCTCGCCGCGCGAAGCCGTGGCCCTGGACCCCCAGCAGCGGCTGCTGCTGGAGACGTCCTGGGAGGCCGTCGAGCGCGCCGGAGTCGATCCCACGTCGTTGCGCGGCAGCCGGACCGGTGTGTTCGTCGGCACCAACGGCCAGGACTACGGGCACGTGCTCATGGCCTCGCAGGAGGACGTCGGCGGACACGCGGGGATGGGCACGGCGGCCAGCGTGCTCTCCGGCCGGGTGGCCTACACCTTCGGCCTCGAAGGTCCCGCGGTCACGATCGACACCGCGTGCTCCTCGGCGCTGGTGGCGTTGCACCAGGCATCGCAGGCGCTGCGGGGAGGTGAGTGCTCGCTGGCCCTGGCCGGTGGTGTCACGGTGATGACCACCGCGTCGAACTTCGCCGGGTTCACCCGGCAGGGCGGGCTCGCCCCGGACGGCCGTTGCAAGGCCTTCTCCGACGACGCCGACGGCACCGGCTGGTCGGAGGGCGTCGGCGTGCTGCTCGTCGAGAAGCTGTCCGACGCCCAGCGACACGGGCACCCGGTGCTCGCGGTGCTGGAGGGCAGCGCGGTGAACCAGGACGGTGCGTCGAACGGCCTGACGGCCCCGAACGGCCCGGCGCAGCGGGAGGTCATCCGCGCGGCCCTGGCCGGCGCCGGGCTGAGCGCGTCCGATGTGGACGCCGTGGAGGCGCACGGCACGGGTACGACGCTGGGCGACCCGATCGAGGCGCAGGCGCTGCTGGCGGCCTACGGGCAGGACCGCGAGAAGCCGCTGCTGCTCGGTGCGGTCAAGACCAACATCGGCCACACGCAGGCCGCGGCGGGCGCCGCCGGGGTGATCAAGATGGTGCTCGCGCTGCAGCACGGCCTGCTGCCGCAGACCCTGCACGTCACCGAGCCCTCGGCGCACGTCGACTGGTCGTCGGGCAGCGTGCGGCTGCTCACCGAACCGGTGGCGTGGCCGCGCGGGGAGAAACCGCGTCGCGCCGGGGTGTCGTCGTTCGGCGTCAGCGGCACGAACTCGCACGTGATCCTCCGGGAAGCGCCCGAACCCGAGGGCGGCGGAGAAGCTCCTTCCGCTCGCGACGTGGTTCCCCTGGTGGTGTCGGCGAAGTCGGCTTCCGCGCTGGACGCCCAGGTCGATCGGATCAAGCTCGTCGACGGCGACCCGGTCGACATCGGCTACTCGCTGCTGACGACCCGGCCGACCTTCGACCACCGCGCCGTCGTTCTGTCCACTCAGGACGGAGCGGTCGAGGTCGCGCGCGGGGTCGCGGGACGTGGTTCGCTCGCCGTGCTGTTCTCCGGCCAGGGTTCGCAGCGGCTCGGCATGGGACGCCTTCTCCACGAGCGGTTCTCGGTGTTCGCCGACGCCCTGGACGCGGTTCTCGCTCACCTCGACCCGGCCGTGCGCGAGGTCATGTGGGGTGACGACGAGGACGCGCTGCAGCAGACCGGGAGCGCCCAACCGGCGCTGTTCGCGATCGAGGTCGCCCTCTACCGGCTGGCGGAGTCCTTCGGAATCACCCCCGACCACCTCGCCGGCCACTCGATCGGCGAGATCGCGGCCGCCCACGTGGCCGGCGTGCTGTCGCTGGAGGACGCCTGCACGCTGGTCTCGGCGCGCGCGTCGCTGATGCAGGCGCTGCCCGAGGGCGGGGCGATGGTGACGGTGCAGGCCACCGAGGACGAGGTGCTGCCGCACCTGTCGGACCGCGTGTCGATCGCCGCGATCAACGGGAAGGACTCGCTGGTCCTGGCCGGTGCCGAGGACGAGGTGCTGGCCCTCGCCGAGCGCTGGAAGCACAAGCGCCTGCGCGTGTCGCACGCGTTCCACTCGCCGCTGATGAATACCATGTTGGAGGACTTCCGCACCGCCATCAGCGGGATCTCCTTCTCCGCGCCGCACATCCCGATCGTGGCCACCGGCGACGTCACCTCGGCGGAGCACTGGGTGAACCACGTGCGCGACGCGGTGCGCTTCCACGACAACGTCACCAGGTTGCGGGAGAACGGCGCCGACACGTTCCTGGAACTCGGTCCGGACGGCGCGCTCTCGGCGCTGGTCGACGGCTGCGTTCCGGCTCTGCGCAAGGACCGGCCCGAAGACAGCGCCTTCCTGACCGCGCTCGCTCGGCTGCACGTCGCCGGCGTCGCCGTGGACTGGTCGGCCTTCTTCGCGGACACCGGTGCCCGGCGGGTCGAGCTGCCGACCTACCCGTTCGACCGCCAGCGGTACTGGCCGGAGTCCACAGCCGACCCCAGAGCGGCGTTCGGTGCGATGTTCCAGGGCCCGAAACCGTCGCTGTACCGCCTCGGCTGGGCGCCCGTGGAGATCACGACCGCCGCCACCGGCGCGCGCTGGGCCGTCGTCGGCGACGATCCGCTCGACCTCGCGCACCTGCTCTTCAGCGCGGGCCAGGCCGTGACGGGATACGGCGAGACCCTGGCCGACGCGACCGGTGAGAGCGGCGTTGCCCCGGACGTCTTCCTGGTGACGCTGTCGGGCGGCGACGACGCCGGCTCGGCGCACGCCGTGTGCGCCCGCGTGCTGCGCCTCATCCAGGAATGCCTGGCGAACCCGCAACTCGACAACTCGCGCCTGGTGTTCGTCGGCCGTGGTGCGGCCACCGGCGACGACCTCGCCGCCGCGTCGTCGTGGGGCCTGGTGCGCTCGGCGCAGTCGGAGAACCCGGGGCGCTTCCTGCTCGTCGACTCCGACGGCGAGCCGATGTCGGCCGCGGTCCTGCCGAAGTTGGTCTCCGCCGACGAGCCGCAGGTGCTGGTGCGCAACGGTTCGGTCCGAGCCGCACGACTGGCCGACCTGCCCCAGGTGGACCGGGCCCCGCATTCCTGGGCTCCCGACCGAACGGTGCTCATCACCGGTGGAACGGGCGGCCTGGGCGCCGAGCTCGCGCGTCACCTGGTCGCCCGGTGCGGCGTCCGCCACCTGCTGCTCGTCAGCAGGCGCGGGCCCGACGCGCCCGGAGTGCCCGAGCTGGAAGCCGAACTCACCGCGCACGGTGCGACCGTCACGATCACCGCCACCGACATCGGCGACCCGGACTCCGTGTCGGCGCTGCTGGCCGCGATTCCCGACGCTCACCCGCTCGACGCCGTCGTGCACACCGCCGGCGTGCTCGACGACGGTGTGGTGAACACCTTGACGCCCGACCGGCTCGCCGCCGTCCTGCGTCCGAAGGTGGACGGGGCGTGGAACCTGCACCGCGCCACCCGCGATCTCGACCTCTCCGTCTTCGCGCTGTACTCGTCGGTCGCGAACCTGCTCGGCGGCGCCGGGCAGGGCAACTACGCAGCGGCGAACGCCTACCTGGACGCTCTCGCGGCGCATCGCCGCCACGAGGGCCTCCCGGGAATCTCGCTGGCGTGGGGGCCGTGGACGGCGACGAGCGGCATGACGGGTGGACTGAGCGACGCGGCGATGGAGCGGATCACGCGCTCCGGGATCCCGCCGCTGGCACCGGAGCAGGGCCTGGCGCTGTTCGACGCGGCCCTGGTCGCCGACGAGTCGCTGGCGGTGGCCGCCCACGTCGAAACTAGCGCGCCCGGGGGCGTCGGAGCGCTGCTGCGCGGCCTCGTCCCCGAGGCGTCGATCGCGGGAACGACGGGCAGGACCGCCGCGGTCACGGTGCTGGAGCGGTTGCGCGACGCCGACCCGGGGGAGCGCGAAGGCATGGTGCGCGACCTCGTGGTCGGGTTGTCCGCCACGCTGCTCGGCCACCCCGATCCGAGCGCGGTCGCCCCGGAGCGCGACTTCCTGGAACTGGGCTTCGACTCGCTGATCGCGGTGGAGCTGCGCAACCAGCTCTCCGACCAGCTCAACGTGAGACCCTCCAGTTCCATCGTCTTCGACAGCAAGACACCGGAGCAGCTCGCGAAGACGCTGCTCGGTGAACTGGGTTCGTTGGACGGGACGAGCACCGCGCCGGTGCAGGGCGTCGGTCAGGCCGTGGCCCCGGAGGACACCCTCCACGGCCTGTTCATGCAGGCGGTCAGCTCCGGGCAGACGCTGCAGGGCCTGCAGGTGCTCAAGCACGTCGCGCTGCTGCGCCCGATGTTCGAGACGCCGGCCGAGCTGGAGGAGCTGGCCGCCCCGGTCCCGCTGGCGAGCGGCCCCGACGGGCCGAAGCTCATCTGCATCAGCGCCCCCGGTGCCACCGCGGGCATCCACATGTACGCGCGGCTGGCGGCGCAGCTGCGGGGCAAGCTCGACGTGTCGGCGCTGCCGCTGGTGGGGTTCGAGCCGGGCGAAGCCTTGCCGGCCACCAGCGAGGCGGCGGCGCGCTGGGTGGCCGAGGCCGTGCTGCACGCCAGCGACGGGGAACCGTTCGTGCTCGTCGGGCACTCCTCGGGCGGAACGCTCGCCTACTTCGCCGCGGCGGTGCTGGAGGAGACGTGGGGGATCCGCCCCGAGGGCGTGATCATGCTCGACACCCTGAGTCTCCGCTACGACAGCCACGAGGGCATGGACTTCGACGCCGTCACCAACAACTACTTCAACACCATGGAATCGCCCGCGGTGAGCCTCAACAGCGCCCGCTTGTCGGCGATGGCGCACTGGTTCGTCCGCATCGTCGACATCGGACTGGAGTCGTCCGCGCCGAAGCTGCTGATCCGCTGCGCGAAGGAAGTGGACGGGACGAACCTCGAGATCACCGGCCAGGACGTGAAGGTGCCGCACGACGAGCTGCGCCTGGTGCAGACCGACCACATGTCGATGGTCAAGGAGGACTCGGCCATGACCGCGGAGGTCATCGAGGACTGGCTCAGCACCGCCGGGGTGAGCCCGCGGTGACTCCGGGCGCCCCGTCCTCTGCAAGAGACCCGGAAAACGCACAGAGACTGGGAGAGTGGTCGTGACCGCTTCGAGCGAGGAACTACCCCTGGTGGGCGTCGATCGGCCGTCCATCTTGAGCTTCAGCGAGGTGCGCCTCGACCTGCAGGCGAAGGCGCCGGTGTGCCGCATCCGCACACCAGCGGGCGACGAGGCGTGGCTGGTGACCCAGCACGCCGAGGTCAAGGCTCTGCTGCAGGACAACCGGCTCGCCCGCTACCACCCGGATCCGGCCAACGCGCCGCGGTTCTTGCGCAACCCGATGCTCGACATGCTCGTCACCGACACCGATGTCGAGGTCGAGCGCAAGGTGCACGAGGAGAAGCGCGTCCTGTACACGAAGAGCTTCGCCGCGCGGCGCGTGCTGGACCGCAAGTCCCGGGTGGAGGCCATCGCGCACGCCAAGATCGACGACATCATCGCCGCCGGGCAGCCCGCGGACCTGCACGAGACCTTCTCGACGGTCTTCTCGCAGAACGCGCTGTGCGACATGATCGGTATCCCGGAGGACGCCCGGGAGGAGCTGCTGACGCAGATGGACCGGGTCGGCTCGGTCGACCGGGAACACGCCGAAGGCGGCATGGATTCGGTGTTCGGCTTCGCCGCGCAGGTCGCCGAGCGCCGGCGCGACGATCCGGGTGATGACGTGATCACGCGGTTCGTGGAGAGCGGACTGACCGATGACGAGATCGGCATGCACGTGGTCGTCCTGCTGTTCACCGGCCTGGCCGGGCTGGTGAGCCACATCGACTTCGGGGTGCTGCTGTTCCTGCTCAACCCCGATCAGCGCGAGCTGGCGATGAACGATCCGGAGATCATGGCGCGGGCCGTGGACGAGGTGATGCGGGCGACCATCGGCAGCCCTGTCCTCCCGCGCTACGCGAGCGTGGACCTCGAGGTGGGCGGCGTGACGATCCCCTCGGGCGATCTGGTGATGCTGGACTTCTCGCTGGCCAACTTCGACTGGCGCGTGTTCGCCGAACCCGAGAAGTTCGACGTCACCCGAACCCCCAACCCGCACTTCACCTTCGGCCACGGCATGCGGCACTGCACCGGTGCGCCGCTGGTGCGGGTCATCATGTCGGTGGGCTTCACGGCCCTGTTCTCCCGGCTGCCGGAACTGGGCCTGGCCGTGCCGCAGTCGGAGCTGGAAACGCGCGCGGGCGGCAAGCTGGCGGGCGGCCTCGAACGCTTCCCGATCAGATGGTGATCCCATGAGCGACGAAGTGGTGTCGGCCTGCCCGTTCCCGATGCCGAGGGACCCCGAGAACCGGCTGGACCTGCCACCCGGGTACCGGTGGCTCCGGCAGGAGGAGCCCGTGTGCCGGGTGCGCACGTCGGCGGGCGATGACGCCTGGGTGATCAGCCGGTACGAGGACGTGCGCGCCGCGCTCAGCGATCAGCGCCTGAGCTCGCGCGTCGCGCACTCCGGGTACCCGAAGCTGTTCTTCCCGGAACCCGCACCGCCGGGAGCGTTCGTCCAGTCCGATCCGCCGGAGCACAGCCGCTACCGGCGGATGGTGGTCGGCCAGTTCACCCGCAAGCGCGCTGAGGCGATGCGGCCGTACCTGCAAGAGCTGGTCGACACGAGGATCGACGCCATGCTCGCGGCCGGCCCGCCCGTGGACCTGGTGTCCTCCTACGCCAAGGAGGTGCCGCTGTCGGTCATCTGCAAGCTGCTCGGCGTGCCCTACCGCGACCGGGTCGCGTTCGGGCGGTGGGTGAACAAGCTGAACGAGCCGACCGCCAACCCCTCGGTGAACAAGGGAGCGGCGAGTTCGCTGTTCCAGTACCTGCGCCGACTCGTGACCGCCAAGTCGAAGAAACCCACCGACGACCTGCTCGGATGGCTCGCAGGTGACCACCTCGCCCGAGGCGAGATCACTCGCGAGGAGATCACCGCCATGGCGATGATGCTGCTCTCCGCCGGGTACGACACCTCGGCCAGCGCCATCTCGTTGAGCGTGATGACGCTGCTGGAGAACCCGGCCGAGCTCGCTCGCCTCCAACAGGATCCGAGCCTGATCAACAGCGCTGTGGAAGAGCTGCTGCGGCACCAGAACATCATGCAGTGGGGAGTCGGACGGGTCGCCCTGGAGGACGTGGAGATCGCGGGCCGGCTGATCCCGTCGGGCTCCGCGGTGATCCTGCTGCTGCCCTCGGCCGACCGCGACGACGCCGCGCACCCCGACGCCGATCGTCTCGACATCACCCGGGAAACGGGCATCTCGCTGTCGTTCGGCCACGGTTTGCACAGCTGCGTCGGCAAGTTCCTCACCCGGGTCGAGATGCAGGTCGCGATCGGCACCCTGGTGCGCCGAATCCCCACCCTCCAGCTCGCCGTGCCGCCGAGCGAGCTCAGCTACCGCGACGCGGCCATCACCTACTGCGTCCGGGAGCTCCCGGTGAAGTGGTGAACCGGCGCGCGGGGAGTGCTTGTCTCTCTGGAGTTGTCAAAGAGCAGGTGCCGCAAGGGCGTGCCGGGGTGACCGGCCACAACGTTGTGGCCGGGTCCCGGGTTTGGCTAGTTGTGGGTGGGTTCTGGTTCCCGTGGTTTCGGGACCAGATCCCGGATCATTCGTTGGTGAACCGCGGTTGTCGCGGTGCCGCCGGGTAGTGGTGTGCGTTGCGGGTCCACACGGGCGGGTGGGATGAACACCGGCCGTCCGTGGTCGACGGTGATGTTCCAGTGGTCGTGGTGGATGGTGCGGTGGTGAAAAGCGCACAGCATCACCATGTTGGCGAGATCCGTCGTACCCCCGTCGAGCCAGTGGCGGATGTGGTGTGCTTGTGAGGTCCCCGGCGGGTGCTCACACCCGGGAAACGCGCACACTCCGTCCCTGCGGAACAGTGCCGCACGTTGCGCCGGGGGCGCGGTGCGTTCCTCCCGCCCGTAATCGACCGCAACTCCGTCACCACCCAACACGACGGGCAGGATTCCGGCATCGCAGGCCAGGCGGCGCAAGTTGTCGGCGGTGATCGGCACCCCGTCAGCGAAAACCCCCGGCACCACACCCTCGGCGTCCGGATTGAGGCTGCGTACCAGGTCGTCGTAATCGACCGTGACCTGAACCTGCACCCGCTGCCCGCCGACACGAGGCATCCGGTCTGATCCCAACGCCAGATCCACCAGCGTGGCCAGACCGTCAGCGTGGCGCTGCGCAGGAGTCCGGGGATCGGGCTGGCCATTGGTGGCGGGGCAGGGTTTCGACACCGGCCGGAGAGCGGCGATGAACTTCTGCCCGGTCTCTTTGTCCAGCCGGGCCTTGATCATCACCATGCCGTCGTCGGTGGTGACGTAGTGCAACTCCCGAGACTCATACTGAGCCTGTTCGTCCCGGACTGCGGTGTCGCGGTCGTAGGTCGCGTTCACCCCGTCGGCCAACCGCCGCAGATCACCCGGCCGACACCACCGTGCCCGCTCGGTCAACACCCGCTCCACCTTCGCCACATCACCGGCAGCCGACGCAGGCAGCTTCCGCAGACAAGTGGCGATGACCCGCGCGTGGTCCAGACTGATCACACCGTCCGACAAGGCTTTCCGACTCGGCCCATCGGAGGCCCGGGCGACTTCCACCCGGGCTCGTGCCTGTCCGGGGTCGAGTTTCAACCGGTCCTGCAACCACGTTGCGGTATCCCGCGCCCCCTGCACACGCCCCAACGCACGCCGATCCGCCTCCGCCACCAAACTCGCCTGAAACGACTGAACAAGACGCACAAGCGCTTCGGCGTCCACGATAGATTCGGTCAACTCGGCATCACTGGTATGCGGCGCGGACGCCAGGACCGCGGCAAGCGCGGCCCTGGCCGTCGCCACCGCGGCCCCCACAGGCGTCCTCGAACTCATGTACTAAATGATGCACCCGAACACTCGAAAACACGAGCGAAAACCGATCACTACATCGAGTGATCCACACCAGGAGACCGCCGAGACCGCCGCTAATGAGCCAACTCTCGCGAAGTGAGGCGGCTCATGTCCTCAGATGCCGGGCCGCGCAACGGGCGCGCCTGGATGATCTCTACACCTGGGCCATCCCGCCGTCGACGCAGAGTTCCGCTCCTGTCATGAAACTGCTGTCGTCCGAAGCCAAGAACAGCGCTGCGCCGGCGAGCTCCTCGGGGCGTCCGAGGCGTCCCAGCGGGACTCCCGAGGCCATCTGGGCGCGCAGCGCTGCCGGGTCCTGTCCGAAGTACTCGGCCTGCCCGTCGATGATGGCCGTGTCGAACGGTCCCGGGCTCAGCACGTTGACCCGCAGGCCCCGGTCGCCGAACTCGGCGGCCCACACGCGCGCGTAGGAGCGCACGGCCGCCTTCGTCGCGGTGTAGGTGGTCGATCCGGGCAGTCCCTTGAACCCCTGGATCGAGCCCACCAGGATGATCGAGCCGCCGACCGGCATGAGCGGCAGCATCGTCTGGACGGTGAACATCGTGCCGCGGGCGTTGATGTCGAACGTGCGGTCGAAGTGGTCCTCGGTGACCTCGCCGAAGTCCGCCCGCTCGATCATGCCCGCATTGGCGACGAGCACGTCCAGGCGACCCCTCTCGCTCCGGATGGTCTCGGCGAGATGGGCGAGATCGCTCGACGACGTGGAGTCGGCGACGACCGCTGTGGCCCGTCCTTCGATCGAGGCCGCCGCTTCTTCGAGAACATCCTTCCGGCGGCCCGTGATGTGGACGTGCGCACCTTCGGCCGCGAGCCTCTCGGCGATCGCCAGGCCGAGGCCCGCGCCTCCGCCCGTGACCAGCGCTACCTTGTCTGCGAGACGCATGCGTTCTCCCTTTTCCTGCATGAACCGCCGCTTGCAGTCCAGAAGGTACGCACGCGCTGACATAGGCGCAAAGAGATGGTTGCTATGCTCCACATAGCAACTCTCTATGTATCGAGGCGGCTCACGATGAACGTGCGGCAGTACGAGTACGCGCTGGCCGTGGCCGAGGAAGGCAGCATCACGGCGGCTGCCGAGCGGCTGGGATTGACGCAGCCGTCCCTCTCCCAGCAGATCGGCACCTTGGAGAAGCAGGTCGGGGTGCACCTGTTCACGCGGACCCGGCAGGGGATGGTGCCGACGGTGGCCGGGCGGGCTTTCCTGGTCGAGGCGGAGGTCGCCGCGACTGCCTCGCGGCGCGCGTTCACGGCCGCTCGCGCCGCCGACGGCGACCTGACGGGCGAGCTGGTCATCGCCGTCCACATGGGGCTCGGGGCTCGTCAGCTCCCGCGTGCTCTCGGTGAACTGCGCCGCCGCCACCCCCACCTGCAGGTCACCATCCACGAGGAACCCGACCCCACGGACATGGAGCGGCTCGCGCGTCAGGGCACGCTCGACATCCTCCTGGTGCACGAGATCCCGCCGGGGTGCCTCTTCGACGTCCACGCGCTGGGCACGGAGTCCTACGTCGCCGTGCTCCCGCGAGGCCACTCACTTCTTCGCCGCAACGAGCCGCTCGTCCTCGACGATCTCGCCGACGAGGGCTGGGTGCGCTTCCGCCGCACCAGCAAGCTCGACGAGTACCTGGCGCGCCTGCTCGCCGACCGCGGCCTCGCTCCTCGAACGGTCGGCAGGGCCTCGCAGATCTCGACCGCGGTGCGGCTCGCCTCGGAAGGCCTCGGTGTCACCATCGCGCCGTCTTCGGCGATCCCCGAGGACTTCGAGGAGCTGGTCCGCCCGCTGCGCCCTGCCCTCTCGGAGCCGGTCATCGCGGGCGTGCGCCGCGCGCCGGGCCGGGCGGAGACCGCGTTGCTCGACCAGCTCGACCGCCAGGACTGGTCCGGCACCGCGGTCAGCGCGGTGACGGGTTGAGCGCTGTCCCGCTGACGGTCGAGAAGTGCGGAGTGGCGTTCCCTCAGGTGCGCTGGGCGGTGAGCAGGAGGTACCCGAGCTCATCGACGTCGATGAGCCCCGGCGCGGGAATCCTCGCCGCGAGGGCGTCTTCCAGTCCCACGCCGGGATTCGCCGCGGCCCAGTCGGTCCAAGGGCGCGACATCTCGATGAAGGTGCGGCGGGTCGTGTGCGCGCTGATGTCCCGGATCTCCTCGAAGAGCATGCCCGCCTCGCGCAGCATCGACGGGTAGTCCTCCACCGGAACCGTGGTGAGCAGCGAGCTTTCGCGCAGGAGGTCGACGAACGGGCGGTCGGCCTCGGGGATGGGGGCTCGTTCGAAGAAGTCGGTCAGCACCAGTCGGCCGCCGGGTCGCAGGACTCGGGAGATCTCCCCGAGGACCTGCTGCCGATCGGGCATGTGCATCATGGATTCCAGCGCGAAGACGGCGTCGAAGGAGCCGTCGGGGAAGGGCAGGCTCAGCGCGTCCGCCAGCTGGAAGTCCAGCAGCCCGGCGGTGTCCTCGGACCGCGCCAGAGCCTTCGCGGGCTCGACCTGGGCCTCGCTGACCGTGATGCCGGTGACCCGCGCTCCCGTGCGCCGAGCGGTGCGCAGCGCCGGCCCGCCGATGCCGCAGCCCACGTCGAGCACGTGGTGCCTCTCGTCGACGCGCAGGCGGTCGATCACCATGTCGGTGAGCCGGAGGGCTGCGACGCCCAGCGGAACGTCCTCGTCCGGGGTCTCCCAGTAGCCGAAGTGCAGGTGTTCGCCGAACCCGAAGTTGGGGACCTCGGCCTCGTCGGGCCACAGGTCGCGGGATTCCGCGGCGAAGCGGTCGTAGAGCTTGCCGACCGCTTCGGCGTTCGAGGTGCTCGACTGTTCAGGCATCGCGGGCTCCTTGGGGCCTCGTGTTGAGCGGTCGCACCCGGCTCCCCGTCACCGGGTGCCTCCGAGGAGCGGGGTGAGCACCTGGGTCAGTTCCGCGACGGGGTCCTCGACCGCGTCGGGGCTGCGCCAGGCGACGAACCGGTCCGGGCGGACCAGGACGGCGCCGCGCGCGGTGATGCCGCGGTGGGAGACCCAGGTGGACCGCGGGTCGTGGTAGTCGCCGTCGACGTGGCCGATGCTCAGCACGTCCAGCGGCACGTCGTAGAGCTCGACGAGCTCGCCCACCGCCTTCGTCCACGCGTCGTCCTCGCCCGCGATCAGCAGGAACCGGCCCGGCCGCACCAGGTCCATGAGCGCCACGCGGTGGCCGTCGTGGTCCTCGAGCAACGCGTGCGGCAGGGGATGACCGGGTCGCGCGTCGGGTTGGTAGTGGCGGATCGGGTCGGGGTTGTGAGGTTCGGGGGTGCCGTCGGGGATCACGGCGGCGGACTCGTAGGTGTAGCCGCACTCCAGGTTGAGGGCGTTGAACTCCATCGACTGGGAGTCGATGACGCGCCGCACCGCCGCCCGGAACTCGGCGTCCTCCGGTTTCCTGCTCCACAGCCTGCGCAGCGCCACCCAGTTCTCCGCGGGGACGCTGTCGGGGCCCATGCCGACGGTCTCGATCGCCTGCAGGTGGTTGACGATGTTGTTCACCGCCTGCCCGACCGTGCGGCCGGTGACCTTCCTGCGCTCGACCTCGTAGGTGTCCAGCAGGGGTTCACCGGCATCGCCGTGCAGCACCGCCGCCAGCTTCCAGACGAGGTTGTGGGCGTCCTGCACCGCGGAGTTCAGGCCGTACCCGCCGGTGGGCGGGAACCGGTGCGCGGCATCGCCGAGCAGGAAGATGCGGTTCTCGCGGAACCGCTCCGCGACGGAGCCGCCCATCGTCCAGCGGGACACGGCGTGCACCTGCACGTCCGATGCGTCGAGGCCGAGGATGGTGCGCACCTCGGCCAGGATCGACTCGTCGTCGAGTTCGTCGACGTCACCGGTGACCGGGCTGGTGTGCACCACCCATTCCTCCGAATCCGGTCCCCAGTGGTGCGGGCCCGCGGGAAGGAGGGTCGCGCCCACACCGGTTTCCGGCAGCCAGAGCCACCGCAGCAGCACCTCGGGGTCGGTCAGGGTTGTCGACAGGTCGGCCGAGAGGTGCACCGAGACCATGCGCGCGATGTCGTCGACGCCTTCGGTGCCGATGCCCAGCGCCGGCCGGATCAACCGGCCGCCGTCGCAGGCGAGCAGGTACTGGCTGCGCACCTGGTAGGTGCGTCCGGTCGCGTTGTCGCGCACGTCGGCGGTCACGCCGGTGGCGTCCTGCCGGAAGTCGGTCATCTCGTGGCCGAACCGCACGCGACCCGGGGCCAGTTCCTCGGCGCGGTCACGCATGAGCGGTTCGAGCTGCATCTGCGGGAGGTTCGCGGGTCGGCAGGCGCTGGCGGCGCGCCACGCCGGGTTCTCACCGCCCGCTCCCCAGATCTCGAGCTTGGCCAGGCAGCGACCGCGATCCTCGTGGTCGCTGCCCTCGACGTACCAGCCCGCGCGGGCCATGTTCTCCGCCGGCGTGCCGCGTTCGTAGACGGCCCCGGCTATCCCGGCGTCGCGCAGGATCTCCATGGTCCGCTGGTGGAGCACGTGGGCCTTGGGCAGGGTCGAGGTCGCCGGTGCCGAGTTGACCAGCAGCGCGTCCACTCCGTGCAGGGACAGCAGGATGGAGGCGGTCAGTCCCGCGCCGCCACCGCCCACGATGAGGACCGGCACATCGGTGGTCTCCGAATCGCTCATGTTTCCTTCCTGGGTCCGGAGCCCAGACGACGAGTCAGGTTCCGCTGCTGTGCAGACCGAGTTGGGGCCGACACCGTCAGGCCGGCTTGCGGCCGATCACCGCTCCGTCGGCCCCGGCCGCGTCGAACCGGACCACGTCGATGTCGACGAATCCCGCGCCGGAGAGCCAATCCCGGTACTCGGCCTCGGAGTAGTTCTGCCCGCCCGGGTGGCTGACGAGCATGTTCAGACCCATCACCGCGGCGTTCGCCGGTCCGGTGCGGTCGGGGTTGAGCAGCAGCTCGCAGATGAGCACGGCCCCACCGGGTTCCAGGGCGGTGAAGCACTTGTCCAGCAGCGCCCTGTTGGATTCCTCGCCACCGCAGTGCATGACCTGGCTGAGCAGCATCGCGTCGTAGCCGCCGGGCAGCACCTCGTCGGTGTTGAAGTCGCCGGGCAGGGCGCTGATGACGCCGTCGAGCCCGGCTTCGCCGATCTTCTTCTCGATCACGGGGCACACGTGGGGGAGTTCGTACACGCCCGCGGTGAGTCCGGGAACCGTCTGGCACAGCTCGATCGGGATACCGCCCGAGCCGCCGCCGACGTCGAGCAGCGCCCGGTGCGCGCCGAAGTCGTAGACCTCGCCGAGCGCCTTGCCGGTGTAGCCGGCCAGCGAGTGCATCGCCTCCCAGAAGAAGTTCATCATGAAGTCGTTGGGGGCGAAGACGGTGTCCTGCTTCTCCGGGTCGACGAACATCGACCTGTTGGTGCGCAGGGAGTTCACCAGCTGTTCCCAGCCGGGGTAGAGGCCGCGGTCGTAGAACTGCACGAACCCGCCGAAGAAGTAGGGGCGCCCCTTGACGAGGAATTCCTCGGCCACAGCGGAGTTCCGGTACTTCTCGCCGTCCTTGTCCAGCAGCCCGAGCGCCACCAGCGCCGGCAGCAGGATGTCCGCCGGGCGCTGCTGCAGGCCGATGGTGGTGGCGAACTCCTGCGCGGTGACTTCGCGCCCGTCGGAGAGCCGGCTGAACACGTCCAGCTCCACCGCCGCCGCGAAGGTCTTGAAGCGCATGAAGCCGGTGGTCAGGTCGAGCAGCGGCTGCTGGCTGACCTTGTTCGCGATGTCAGTCACGACTTCTCCTGCCGTCGGGGGAGGCGAACGACCGTCACGATAGGCACTTCCGCGTTAGTGAAACGCCCAGTGCACGACGTGGAACGCGGTGAATCGCCGGGACGAGCTCTCAGGCCTTCTTGCGGGCGATGTGGTGGCGGTAGCTGTGGTAGTCCTGCAGGACGCGCTTGGGGCGGATCCGGGTGGCTTCCAGCAGTCGGTCGACGAGATCCTTGTGCCCGACGAAATCCGCTCCGGCGAGGTGACTTCCGCCGCGGCCCATCATGATCCGGGTCTTGAGTCCGAGCTTCTTCGACGAGAAGTTCCTGCGGTAGAAGCTGCCCGGTTCCAGGCGCTTCCGGATGGCCGAGCGCACCTGCTCGGTGATGTCGACTTCCTCGACCCACTCGAAGTCGCCGTCGTCCTGCTTGAGCTGGGTGAGGCGTGCGTGGGACTCCTCGATGAACAGGTCGACGTGCGAGAGGTGGCCGCCGGGCTTGAGCACCCTGGCGGCCTCGCGGAGGAAACCGCCGAGATCCGGGTAGTTGTGGGAGCTCTCGACGTTGAGGACGACGTCGAACTCGCCGTCGCCGAAGGGCAGGGATTCGGCGTCGCCCTGCACGAAGCGCAGCTGATCGCCGCGGGAGAGCCTGGCGTTGGCCCGGTCGGTCGCCGCCCGGGACAGGTCCAGTCCGACGACCTGCGAGGCGTTGATCACCCGGGACGCGAAGTTCAGCCCTTCGCCCAAGCCGCACCCGACCTCGAGGACCTTCTTGCCCGCGTAGCCGTCGAGCGGGATCGGGACCTGGCGCAGCGCCTGGAAGTACAGCTGCTCGGACAGGCCGTCGGTGTCGTACTGGTCGAAACCGGGGATCAGGGAGCGGATCTCGTCGAGCAATGCGTCGTCGTGCATGCCCCAGTTCCAGAAGTCGCCGTGGGTCGACCACGACGCGACCCCGTTGTAGATCTCCGAGACCGCACCCTTGATCTGCTCGGGTTCGGGGCCGCGACGCTCGGCCTGGGGCGGCGCGTTCAGCTTGCGGAAACCCGAGTTGAAGTCCTCCGCCGTCGCGGGGTTCGAATCCTGCGTGCTCGTCGACATCGTCGTGGCCGCCCTTTCTGCGCCAGGTTCTGCGGGGTCACTGCTGGGAACTGCGCTGGTGGGCCGAGACCGGCCGTCGCTGGATCGACGTGGAACCGGTGATCTGCGCCCGCAGCTCCCGCACGAGCCGGGCGACGTCGGCGCGGTCCCTCGCGCCGCCGAAGACGTAGAAGTCCGGCCGCACCAGCACCGCCACCTGCTTCTGATCCGCGAGGTAGGGGAGGTAGACGTTGCCGACGTCGACGACCTCGTCCGGCCCGGCGTGCTTGGGTCCGGAACCGAAGGGCAGGACGCGGACCAGGTTCGCCCCGATGCTCTCCAGGAACGAGCGCCCGTCCTCGTCCAGCGCGTCGTGCGGATCCAGCGAGGTGATGAGCGCGAAGCCGTTGCCGACCACGTCGTCGAACAGGCCCCGCTGCTCGCCGCGCGCGACCTGGCCCTGGGGCATCAGCTCACCGGCCGGTGTGACGATCGTGCGGCCGAGGGCGCGGCGCAGGAAGCCGTCCTCCAGCGGGAACGAGGGCGGCGCGGCCTCCGGTTGGTCCTGCTCGGACCGGGCGGCGATGAGGTATTCGTCCCTGCGGGCCGACTTCACCGGATCGAGCTCGGAGACCAGCTTGCCCATCTCGATCGAGGCGTCGGTGGTGCGCCGGACCTGCTTGGCGCGCTCGGCCGGGTAGGTGTCGAGCAGCCGCTCGGTGGCCAGGCCGCGCAGCACCAGGTCGAGCCGCCAGGACAGGCTGGCGGCGTCGCGCACGCCGGAGCACATGCCCTGGCCGGCGAACGGGGGCATCAGGTGCGCCGAGTCGCCGGCGAGCAGGAGCCGGCCCAGGCGCCACCGCTGCGTCGCGCTCGCGTCGAAGGTGTAGACGATATTGCGGGTCAGCGAGGCGTTCTCCGGCGTGGCGCCGTGCGGTTCCAGCAGCTCCCACATCGCCTCGACGGTGCTGAGCTCCTCGGGGGTCTCGCCGGGCAGCAGCATGAACTCCCAGCGGCGGTGGCCGCGTCCGCTGGCGACGATGGTCGTCGGGCGCGCCGGATCGCAGATCTGCACGTCCGTCGGGTGGAACTCGCGCGGTTCGTGGAACACCACGTCGCACAGCAGCCAGTCCTGGGAGAAGCCGAGATCGGTGACCTCGACGCCCATGTGCTCGCGGACGGTGCTGTTCGCGCCGTCGCAACCGACCAGCCAGGACCCGGTGAGGGACGCGTCGGTGAGCTCAGGGCCGGTGGCGCGCACCTCGACGTGCTCACCCCGATCCACCAGGCCGTGGACCTCGTGGCCGTAGAGCATCCTGAGGTTGGGCAGCGTCTCGGCGTGCGCCCTCAGCGCCGCCTCGTACGAGGGCTGGTGCATCACCGCGGCTTTCGGCCACCCCTGGTGCCCGGGCCGGTAGGGTGCGTCGAAGCTCAGCAGGGTCTTGCCGTCGGCGTTGCGGAACTCGTAGACGCCCATCTCCTCGCCGAGGTCGTGCAGCTGATCGCCGATGCCTGCGGCGGCGAAGTTCCGGGCGGTCTCGCCGTCGATCGTCACGACGCGGGGGAAGGGGTACTGCTCGGCGTATCGCTCCAGCACGGCCACCTCCCACCCGCGGTGGGCCAGCTGCAGGGCGAGGGTGAGCCCCACCGGACCGCAGCCGACGATCACCACGTCCGCGTCGGCGCCGCGGTCGGATCTGGGAGGCACAGCAGGGATCGGCATCTCACTTCCGCTCGGTGTGGTCGGAGGCGGTGGCGTGGACAGTGTTGCGCCGTCAACCGTAGGCGCAGAAGTCTCGTGTTTCTCCCAGTTCTCAAGCGCTCGATGAGCGTGCGGGTGGAGAACCTGCGCGGCTCGTCCCGAAGCCGCTGCGAACAGCTAGGGAAAATCTCACTACGTCTGGGATTAGCGTCGCGACTGGTTGCAAGCAACGTCGTCCGGTGCCGAGATCTCCCGGTTCGCGTGGTCAGTTCGACGGCCCGAACGGCGCGGACCCGATCAGCCACTGGACGAGGGAGCGTCGTCGTGCTGCGTACCGAACTCATCCGGCCGTTGTCGGTGCTGCTGCGGGAACACGCCGAGCGGATCCCGGACAAGATCGCGTTCAGCGACCACCGGCGAGACCTCACGTACGCGGAGTACGAGCGCAACACCGGCCGCCTGGCGGGGCACCTGGCGGAGTGGCTGGATCCCGGTGACCGCGCGCTGATCTACCTCGGCAACTCCGTGGAGACCCTGGAGAGCTACCTCGCGATCATCCGGGCCAGCGGGGTGGCCGTCCCGTTCAACCCGCACTCCGCCGACGCGGAACTGGCCTACGTCGTCGACGACAGCGGGACCAGGGCGATCATCACCGACCCCGGGCGTCTGGACCAGGTCGTGGCGCTGCTGCCGGGACGCCCGCACCTGCGGGTCCTGGTCACCGGGAGCGGACCTCTGCCGGTCGACGCACCGGCGGCGGTGAGCCGCTACGCGGACCTGGTCGGGTCCGAGCCGCCGCGCCCGGCCCGCGATGACCAGTCGCTCGACGACATCGCCTGGATGCTCTACACCTCGGGCACCACCGGGAAGCCGAAGGGCGTCCTGTCCACCCAGCGCAGCTGCCTGTGGTCGGTGGCGGCCTGCTACGCGCCGATCGTCGGCCTCCGCGAGCAGGACCGCGTGCTCTGGCCGCTGCCGCTGCACCACAGCCTGGCGCACGTGCTGTGCGTGATCGGGGTGACCGCGGTCGGGGCGACCTGCCGCGTGCTCGACGGGTTCTCGGGCGAGGAAGTGCTCCGGGCGTTCCAGGACGAGGACTACACCTTCCTCACCGGCGTGCCCGCGATGTACCACCACGTGCTGGAGGCCGCGCAGCGCAGCGACGTCCGGATCAGCGGCCTCGAGCGCTGCCTGACCGCCGGCTCGGTGTGCCCGGCCTCGCTGCGCACCGCGTTCGAGGAGACCTTCGGGGTCCCGCTGATCGACGGCTACGGCAGCACCGAGACCTGCGGTCTGATGGCGGTGAACTGGCAGACCGGTACCCGCGTGGACGGCTCCTGCGGTCTTCCGGTGCCGGGGCAGGCGATCCGGTTGGTCGACCCGGCGACCGAGCTCGACGTCGCTCTGGGCGACGAGGGCGAGGTGAGGGTCAAGGGCCCGAACCTGATGGTGGGCTACCACGGCCAGCCCGAGGCGACCGCGGCCGCGCTGCCCGGCGGCTGGTACCGCACCGGGGATCTGGCCCGGCAGGACGAGTTCGGTTACCTGACCATCACCGGCCGGGTGAAGGAGCTGATCAACCGGGGCGGGGAGAACATCCACCCCGGTGAGGTCGAGGACGTGCTGCGCGGTGTTGCCGGGGTCGCCGACGTGGCGGTCGTGGGCGAGCCGCACGACGTGCTCGGCGAGGTGCCGGTCGCGTTCGTCGTGCCGCGCTCACCCGACTTCGACGCCGAGCGGATCTACGCCGCGTGCCGCGAGCAGCTGTCGAGCTTCAAGATCCCCGAGCAGCTGTACGAGATCGACCGGGTCCCCCGGACCGCCTCCGGCAAGATCACCCGGCACGTGCTGCTCGACCTCCCCGCGCGGCTGCGGGGTGCGGCCCGCAGCAGGCACGAGTCGTTGCTGAGGCTGACCTGGAAGCCGCTGCCGCAGGACGACGCGGGTGCGCCGGCGTCCTGGACGGTGCTCGGCCCGGATCTCTTCGGCGTGGCACCCGCCCTCACGGCGGCGGGAACGGCCGTCGACGCCCACCCCGACGTCGCGGCGTTCCGAGCCGCTGAGGGGCCGACCCCCGACGTCGCCGTCGTGTGCCTGCCGCCCGAGACGGCGGACGACCTCGGCCGAGCTGCGCGGGACGCGGTGCGGCGGGTCGAGGACCTGCTGCGGGAGTGGACCGAGAACCCGCTTCCGGCAACCCGATTGGTGGTGGTCACCCGAGGTGCGGTCGCCACGGCCGGCGATGAGGACGTGCCGGACCTGGTGCACGCGCCCGTGTCGGGACTGCTGCGCGCCCTGCAAGCCGAGCAGCCGGGCCGGTTCTCGCTGATCGACCTCGACGAGGACTCCGTCGACGCGCTGGCCGCTGCGGTCGCCGCTGCGGAGCCGCAGCTGGCCGTTCGGGCGGGCGTCGTGCTCGCACCGCGGCTGATCAGGGTGTCGGTCGCCGCGGTGGGGGAGTCGCTGCTGCGGCTCGACCCGGACGGCGCGGTCGTCGTCACCGGTGCCGCAGGTCCGGCCGCTGCGACGATCGCCCGCCACCTCGTGGCCGCCTGCGGTGCGCGCCACGTCCTGTTCGCCGTCGTCGGCGGCGCCGACGAGCTCGCGGCCGAACTGGCCGATCTCGGAGCCGAGACCCGGGTCGCCGCCTGCGACGCCGCCGATCACCGGGCGCTGGACGCCGAGCTGGCCGAGCTCGGACGTCCGATCGCAGCGGTGCTGCACTGCGGAGAGGCGCAGACCGACTTCCGGTCCGTCGCCGACGGGGCGGTGAACCTCCACCGGCTCACCGAGCAGCACGAGATCGGTGCTTTCCTGCTCGTGGGAACCGCAGCGGGTGCGCTCGGCGAAGCGGGGAGCGAGCAGGCCGCGCTGCAGGAGTTCCTGGTGGGGTTGGCGCAGCACCGGCGCTTCCGCGGTCTGCCCGCGCTGTGCCTGGCCGTCGATACCGACCTGCCCGGCCGGGAGCTGGTGGGGATGCTCGACGTCGCCACCGGGAGCGACCTCGGGCTCGCCGTCATCACGCGGGTCAGGACCTCCGGAGAGCCGCCGGCCCTGCTGCGCGAGCTGACCGAGGCCTCGTCGCGCATGGCCGAGGGTGACGAGCGGGGCCGTTCGGCGCTGCGGCAGCGGATGGCCGAGATGTCGCCGCAGCAGCAGGAATCCTGCCTGCTGGACCTGGTGCTCACCGAAGTCGCCGAAGCCCTCGGGCTTCCGTCGCTGCGGACCGGGGCGGCCAGGAGCGCGTTCCGCGAGCTCGGGCTCACCTCGGTCAGCGCGGTCGCGCTGCGCAACCGGTTGACGGTGGTCACCGGCTTGGACCTGCCCGCGCCCGTCGCGTTCGACCACCCGACCCCGGACTCCCTGGCCCGCCACCTGCGCGCCGAGCTGTTCGGCGAGCGGACGCCGACCGCTGTGGTCGCGGTACCGCGCGCCGACACCGGTGAGGGGATCGCGATCATCGGCATGGGATGCCGGTTCCCCGGTGACGTGCGATCGCCCGAGCAGCTGTGGCAGCTGATCGCCGACGGCGCCGAGGTGCTCTCGCCGTTCCCGGCCGACCGCGGGTGGAACCTGGCGACGATGTCCGGCGGCGACCCGGGACGGCCCGGCACCAGCGCCACCCGGCACGGCGGATTCCTGCACGACGCAGCCGATTTCGACGCCGCGTTCTTCGGGATCTCACCGCGCGAGGCGCTGGCGATGGACCCGCAGCAGCGGCTGCTGCTGGAGGTCTCCTGGGAGGCGCTGGAGCGGTCGGGAATCGACCCGGTGTCGCTGCGCGGGCGCGACGCGGGCGTGTTCACCGGCGTGATGTACCACGACTACGGAACCGGGCTCGCCGAGGCGCCGGAGGGCACCGAGGGGTACTGGACGACCGGTACCGCGGGCAGCGTCGCCTCCGGCCGCGTCGCGTACGCCTTCGGCTTCGAGGGCCCCGCCGTGACGGTCGACACGGCCTGCTCGTCGTCGCTGGTGGGGATGCACCTGGCAGCCCAGTCCCTGCGGCAGGGCGAGTGCTCGCTGGCGCTGGCCGGCGGCGCGACGATCATGTCCACGCCGTCGACGTTCGTCGAGTTCACCAAGCAGGGCGGGTTGTCCGCCGACGGCCGGTGCAAGTCCTACTCCGACGCCGCCGACGGCGTCGGCTGGTCCGAGGGCGCCGGCGTGGTCGTGCTGGAACGGCTCTCCGACGCCCGGCGCAACGGACATCCGGTGCTGGCCGTGCTGCGGAGTTCCGCCGTGAACTCCGACGGCGCTTCCAACGGGCTGACCGCGCCGAACGGGCCGTCGCAGCAACGGGTGATCCGCCAGGCGCTCACGCGCGCCGGTCTGTCCACTTCGGACGTCGACGTGGTCGAGGGGCACGGCACCGGGACGTCGCTGGGTGATCCGATCGAGGCGCAGGCGTTGCTGGCCACCTACGGCCAGGACCGGGAACGGCCGCTGCTGCTGGGTTCGGTCAAGTCGAACCTCGGTCACACGCAGGCGGCGGCGGGCGTCGCCGGTGTGATCAAGGTGGTCATGGCCATGCGGTGCGGTGTGGTCCCGCGAACCCTCCACGCGGAGGAACCCTCGTCCCACGTGGATTGGGGATCGGGTTCGGTCGAGCTGGTGAGCGCGTCGGCGCAGTGGCCGGGCACCGGACGTCCTCGCCGGGCCGGGGTTTCCTCCTTCGGGATCGGCGGGACGAACGCGCACGTGATCGTCGAGCAGGCGCCGCCGGTCGTGCCGACCGCGGAGGAGGAGCGGGTGCTCCCCTCCGCGGTGCCGTGGGTGCTGTCGGCCAAGTCCGAGGCAGCCCTGGACGAGCAGGCTGCGCGGGTCCGCGCGGTCGAGCGCTCACCGGCCGACGTCGGGCTCTCGCTGGTGGAGTCGCGGTCGCTGTTCGAGCACCGCGGCGTGTGGCTGGCTTCGCGCGACGGTGTGGTCGAGGTGGCGCGTGGTGTTGCTGCTGAGCGGTCGGTGGGCGTGTTGTTCGCGGGTCAGGGTTCGCAGCGCCTGGGGATGGGTCGTGATCTCTACGGTCATTTCCCGGTGTTCGCAGCAACTTTGGATGCCGTGCTGGAGCGCTTGGACCCCGGCGTGCGGGATGTCATGTGGGGCGAGGACGAGGATGCCCTGAGCCAGACGGGATTTGCGCAGCCTGCGTTGTTCGCCTTCGAGGTGGCGTTGTTCCGTTTGGTCGAGTCGTTCGGTGTGCGGCCGGATTTCTTGGCGGGGCATTCGATCGGTGAGATCGCGGCTGCGCATGTGGCGGGTGTGTTCTCGTTGGAGGACGCGTGTGCGTTGATCAGCGCTCGGGCCCGTCTGATGCAGGCGTTGCCCACGGGTGGCGTGATGGTGGCGGTGCAGGCCGGTGAGGCCGAGGTCCTGCCGCACCTGATCGACGGTGTGTCGATCGCGGCGGTGAACGGCCCGTCCTCGGTGGTGCTGGCCGGTGACGAGACCGACGTCCTGAAGGTGGCCGGGCGGTGGAAGTCTAGGCGTCTGCTGGTCAGCCATGCGTTTCACTCGTCGTTGATGGACCCGATGCTGGACGACTTCCGCGCTGCGATCGGCGGGCTGTCCTTGCGGGCACCCCTTATCCCGATCGTGGCTGACGGCGATGTGACGTCGCTGGAGTTCTGGGTTCAGCACGTGCGGAACTCGGTGCGGTTCGCCGACCACGTGCGTTCGATGGCGGAACGGCACGTGGACGCGTTCCTGGAACTGGGCCCGGACGGCGTTCTGACCGCGATGGCGGCCGAATCCGTTCCGGAGGACGCGGTTCTGGTTCCCGCGCAGCGCAAGGACCGCGACGCCGAGCCGGCGCTGATCGAGGCGCTGGCACGACTGCACGCGGTCGGCGTCGAGGTCGACTGGGCGCAGTGCTTCAGCGGTACCGGCGCGCAGCGGGTGGATCTGCCCACCTACGCCTTCCAGCGACAGCGGTACTGGCCGGATCAGCTGGTATCCGGTGTGACGGACTCCTGGTGCTACGAGGAGTCCTGGACCCCGCTGCCGGGACTGCCCTCGGTGCCGGCGGGCGGGACCTGGTGGATCGCGATGCCCGACGAGCTCGCGGCTGATCCGTGGGCCACCTCGGTCGTGGATGCCCTCGGTGCGGGTGCGGTGCGAGTCGAGACCGGCCCCGGAGTCCAGCGCGAGGAGCTGGGCAAGCGGCTGGTGGATCTGCCCGCGCCGGACGGCGTGGTGTCGTTGCTCGACGAGATCGAGTGCACCGCGTTGCTGCAGGCGCTGGGCGACGCGGGCGTGGACGCCCGTGTGTGGGCGGTGACGCGCGGCGCGGTGTCGGTCGGTGCCGGTGACGACGTGCGGGACTCCTCCTACGCCGGCGTGTGGGGTCTCGGCAGGGTCGCCGCGCTGGAGCTCCCGGACCGGTGGGGCGGTCTGGTCGACCTGCCCGACGTGCTCGACACCCGCAGCGCGCAGCGCTTCACCGGCGTCCTCGCGGCGAACGTCGAAGATCAGGTGGCGATCCGAACCTGGGGCGCGTTCGCCCGCAGGCTCGCACCCGCCCCTTTGTCGCACGTCGAACCGAAGGCGCCGACGGGCACGGTGCTGATCACCGGCGGCACCGGCTCGCTGGGTGGGCACGTGGCCCGCGACCTGGCCGAACGCGGTGCCGAAGGACTGGTCCTGCTCAGCAGGAGCGGTCCGGGGGCGCCGGGCGCCGCCGAACTGCGGGACGTGCTGACCGGGCAGGGCGTCCGGGTGCGGATCGAGTCCTGCGACGTCGCCGACCGGGACGCCCTCGCCGCGGTACTCGCGGGAATCGACGACCTGTCCGGGGTGGTGCACTCGGCCGGTGTCGTCGACGACGGCGTGCTGGACGAGCTGACGCCCGAGCGGTTCGGCGACGTGTACCAGTCCAAGGTGGACTCGGCGCTGCTGCTCGACGAGCTCACCCGGGAACGGGACCTGGACTTCTTCGTGCTCTTCTCGTCCTTGGCGGGCGCGGTGGGCAACGCGGGGCAAGCCAACTACGCGGCCGCCAACGCGGTGCTGGACGCGGTGGCCCAGCAGCGCCGCTCCGAGGGGCTGCCCGCGACGTCCGTCGCGTGGGGCGCCTGGGCCGGGGCGGGCGCTGCTGCTGACGCGACGATCGCCGAGCGGCTGCGGCGGCGCGGCGTGCTGCCGATGGACCCCGAACCGGCCATCGCGGCCCTGTGGCGCTGCGTCGCCGAGGACCGGACCTCGGTGACCGTGGCCGACCTGGACTGGGAGACCTTCGCCCCGGGCTTCACCGCCGTGCGGCCGAGCCCGCTGCTGTCGGGGGTCGACGCCGCACGCCGCGCCGTCGACGCCGCGGAACGCGCGGATCGATCCGAAACGGCTCTGGTGCAGCGGCTCTCGGGGATGGTGCCCGCGGATCGAGACCGCGCGGTCCTGGACCTGGTGCGAGCCGAGGCCGCCGCGGTGCTCGGACACCCGAGCCCCACCGCGATCGGGGTCGACAACGCCTTCCGCGATCTGGGGTTCGATTCTCTGACCAGCGTGGAGATGCGGGACCGGTTGCGGAAGGCGACCGGTGTGCCGCTGCCGACGGCGCTGCTGTTCGACCACCCGACGCCCCGCGCCGTCGCCGGCCATCTGCTGGCGAACCTGACCGTCGAGGAAGCGGCCCCGGTCGGCTCCGCCCTGAACGAGCTCGACCGCTTCGAGGCGGCGCTGCGGTCCTCGGCCGGCGACGTCGACGGCGAGGCGATCCGGCAGCGGCTGGAGGAGATCCAAGCCTGGCTGCGCGACCGGACGCAGCCCTCCGCAGGCGGTCTGCCCTCGGAGGACGACATCAAGGCGATGCCCGTGGACGAACTGCTCAACACCATCGACAACGGGCTGCTCGACCTCTCCTGACGTTGAGACCCGCTCGACACGTGACACGAAGGTGGACCGGTGCCGGAAGATCAGCAGGACAGAGTTGTCGAATACCTGCGGCGGACCACCGTCGATCTCCGCCGCGCCCGCGAACGCGTGTCCGAGCTGGAGCTCAGGAACAGCGAGTCCATCGCCATCGTCGGCATGGCCTGCCGCTTCCCGGGAGGCGTGACCTCGCCCGAAGCGCTCTGGGAACTGGTCCGCGACGGCGTGGACGCGGTCTCGTCGTTCCCGGACGACCGGGGCTGGGACACCACCGCGCTGGCCGGAGCCAGCCTCGCCTCCGAAGGCGGGTTCCTCGACTCCGCAGCGGATTTCGACGCCGATTTCTTCGGGATCTCGCCGCGCGAAGCGGCCGGGATGGACCCGCAGCAGCGCCTCGTGCTGGAGACCGCCTGGGAATCCTTGGAACGGGCGAACATCGACCCCGCCCGGTTGCGGGGCAGCAGGACCGGCGCCTTCATCGGCACGAACGGTCAGGACTACGCGACCCTCCTCGGCACGGGCACCGACGCCCCCGAAGGGCACGCGGCCACCGGGCACATCGCCAGCGTCCTGTCCGGTCGCGTGTCCTACGCGTTCGGGTTCGAGGGCCCGTCGATGACGCTGGACACGGCGTGCTCGTCGTCGCTGGTGGCGATGCACCTCGCCGCGCAGTCGCTGCGGCAGGGGGAGTGCACGCTGGCGCTGGCAGGCGGTGCCACCGTCATGGCCACGCCGCACGCGTTCGTCGAGTTCACCCGGCAGCGCGGGCTCGCCGCGGACGGCCGGTGCAAGGCGTTCTCGGACTCGGCCGACGGCACGGGCTGGTCCGAAGGCGTCGGCGTGCTGGTCCTGGAGCGGTTGTCGGAGGCGCAGCGCAACGGGCACCGGGTGCTGGCGGTGGTGCGGGGCTCGGCGGTGAACTCCGACGGAGCCTCCAACGGGTTGACCGCGCCGAACGGTCCCTCCCAGCAGCGCGTCATCCGAGACGCGCTGCGCTCGGCGAAGCTCGAAGCGTCCGAAGTGGACGCCGTCGAAGCGCACGGCACCGGCACGGCCCTCGGCGATCCCATCGAGGCCGACGCGCTGATCGCGACCTACGGCAACGACCGGGAACGTCCGCTGCTGCTGGGGTCGGTGAAGTCCAACCTCGGTCACACGCAGGCGGCGGCCGGGGTCGCGGGCGTCATCAAGATGGTGATGGCGATGCGCCGAGGCGTGCTGCCCCGGACGCTGCACGTCGACGCGCCGTCATCGCACGTCGACTGGTCGGGCGGCGGAGTCGAGCTGCTCACCGCACCCGTGGCGTGGCCCGAGACGGGACGTCCGCGGCACGCCGGGGTGTCCTCGTTCGGCGTCAGCGGGACCAACGCGCACGTGATCCTGGAGCACCCGGCGGTGGCGGAGGTGCCCGCGCCGTCGGCGTGGGTGTCGCCCGCGGTCGTGCCGTGGGTGGTGTCGGCGAAGTCCGAGGCCGCGCTGGACGCGCAGATCGACCGCCTGCGCGGGTCGGACGGCGTCAGCGTCGACGTCGGTTTCTCGCTGGTCACCTGCCGGTCCTCCTTCGAGCACCGCGCGGTGCTGCTGGCCTCCCGCGACTCGGTGACCGAGGCGGCGCGCGGCGTGGCCGGTGAGCGCTCCACAGCGGTGCTGTTCTCAGGTCAGGGTTCGCAGCGGCTCGGGATGGGACGGGAGCTCTACGACCGGTTCCCGGTGTTCGCCGAGGCCCTGGACGCCGTGCTGGCGCACCTGGACCCCGCGGTGCGCGAGGTGATGTGGGGGCCGAACGCCGAGGCGCTGAACGAGACCGGCATCGCGCAGCCCGCGCTGTTCGCGCTCGAGGTCGCGCTGTTCCGGCTGGTCGAGTCCTTCGGCGTGCGCCCGGACCAGGTGGCGGGGCATTCGATCGGTGAGATCGCGGCGGCGCACGTGGCGGGCGTGTTCTCGCTGGCCGACGCGTGCACGGTGATCAGTGCGCGGGCGCGCCTGATGCAGGCGCTGCCCACCGGCGGTGCGATGGTCGCGGTGCAGGCCGGTGAGCCGGAGGTCCTGGAGCACCTGGTCGACGGCGTGTCGATCGCCGCGGTGAACGGCCCGGGCTCGGTCGTGCTGGCCGGTGAGGAAGCTCCCGTGCTGGAGGTGGCCGCGCGGTGGAAGTCCACGCGGCTGAAGGTCTCCCACGCGTTCCACTCGCCGCTGATGGACCCGATGCTGGCGGAGTTCCGCGCTGCGATCAGCGAAGTGTCCTTCCACGCCCCCAGCATTCCGATCGCCGCCGCCGGGGACGTGACCTCACCGGAGCACTGGGTCCAGCACGTGCGGGAAACGGTCCGGTTCGGCGATGCGCTCTCGCGTCTCGCCGACGCCGGGGTGAACGCCTTCCTGGAGCTGGGACCTGACGGCGTCCTGACCGCGATGGCCGCCGAATCCGCGCCCCCGGACGCCGTGGTGATCCCCGCGCTGCGCAAGGACCGCGGGGACGCGGCCGCCGTGCTCTCGGCTCTGGCCGGTCTGCACGTGGCCGGTGTGGACGTGGACTGGGCCCCGTTCTTCGCGGACACGCGGGCGCAGCAGGTCGATCTGCCGACCTACCCGTTCCAGCGGCGCCGCTACTGGCCCCGGCTCTCGGCCGGGCGAGCCGACGTGCGCGCCGCGGGTCTGGCCGAGGTGGAGCACCCCCTGCTGGGGGCGGGCGTCGAGCTGGCGGGCTCGGGCGGGTTCCTGTTCACCAGCCGCTTGTCGCTGGAAGAACACCCGTGGCTTGGTGACCACGCTGTGGCGGGACAAGCGCTGCTCCCCGGAACCGCGTTCCTCGAACTGGCGATCCGCGCCGCCGACGAGGTGAGCTGCGATCAGGTCGAGGAGCTGACGCTCGCCGCTCCGCTGGTGATCCCCGAGCGCGGCGCGGTGCAGCTCCAGGTGTCGGTCGGCCCTGCCGACGAGTTCGGCAGGCGCTCGGTCGCGGTTCTCTCCCGTCCCGAGGGCGAGGCGGACCTGCCGTGGGTCGAGCACGCCGGTGGCCTCCTCGGCGTGCGAGGCCAGGACGTGCCCGCCGACCTGGCCGCGTGGCCACCTGCCGGTGCGCTCCCCGCTGACGTGGAGGCCGGCTACGAGCGGTTCGCGGAAGCCGGTTTCGACTACGGCCCGGTGTTCCGAGGTCTGCGCGCGGTGTGGCGGCGCGGCGTGGAGGTCTTCGCCGAGGTCGCGCTCCCGGACGGCGTGGACGGCAGCGGGTTCGGTCTCCACCCCGCGCTGCTGGACGCGTGCCTGCATGCCTCCGGGATCGCCGATCACGAGCTGATCGAGCGGGCCGGGCTGCCGTTCTCCTGGCAGGGCGTGGCCCTGCACGTCACCGGCGCCTCGGAGGTCCGGGTGCGCGTCGCGCCGGGCGCCGACGGTGAGCTCGTGCTGACCGTCACCGACACCACCGGTCTGCCGGTGGCCTCCATCGATTCCCTCCGCACCCGTCCGGTTCCGGCGCAGCCGGGTTCCGCGGTGCGCCCGGAGAACGCGCTGTTCGGCGTCGAGTGGACTGCGGTGCCCGGCTCGGCAGAAGCCCTCGCGGAGCGGGTGACGGTCCTGGGCGAGGACGTCCACGAGATCGCCGAAGCGCTGCGCAGCGCAGGAGTCGAAGCGGGCTTCGGGACCGACCTGGCCTCGTGCGGTGCGGGCGTGGTGCTGGTCCCGATCGCCGGGGATCCCGGCGACGTGGTCGCCTCCACCCACGCTGTCACCGAGCGAGCGCTGTCCCTGCTGCAGGACTCGCTGGCCGCCGAGAGCGTCGCCGGTTCCCGGCTGACGTTCGTGACGCGCGGTGCGGTGTCCGGCGCCGACCCGGTGGCGGCGGCGGTGTGGGGTCTGGTGCGTTCGGCGCAGACCGAGCACCCCGGCCGGTTCGGGCTGATCGACCTGGGCGCCGAGCCGGTCGGCCACGACCTGCTCGCGCGCGCGGTGACCTGCGACGAACCGCAGGTGGCGATCAGCGGTGGCGAACTGCTCGCAGCGCGGCTCGCCCGCGCGGCACCGCAGGACGAGAGCTGGGGTCTCGACGGACCCGTGCTGATCACCGGCGGCACCGGAGAACTGGGCGCAGTGCTGGCCCGTCATCTCGTCGCCGAGCACGGGGCGCGCGACCTGCTGCTGGTCAGCCGCCGGGGCCCGGAGGCCGCAGGCGCCGATGACCTGCTCGCCGAGCTCACCGCCCAGGGCGCCCGCGTCGCGATCCGGGCCTGCGACGTCGCGGATCGCCCGTCGGTCGCGCGCCTGCTCGACGAGCACGAGGTGCGGGCGGTCGTCCACCTCGCCGGCGCCGTCGAGGACGGCGTGATCGAAGCGCTGACCCCGGAGAGCGTGCACCGCGTGCTGCGGCCGAAGGTGGACGCCGCGTGGCACCTGCACGAGCTCACCGAGGACCTGTCCGCGTTCGTGGTCTTCTCCTCCGCGGCGGGCGTCCTCGGCACGGCGGGCCAGGGGAACTACGCGGCGGCCAACGCCTTCCTGGACGGGCTCGTCGAACACCGCCGCTCGCTGGGGATGCCGGGCGTGTCGCTGGCGTGGGGCCCGTGGCAGCTCGGCATGGCCTCGGACGTCGACGCCGAGCGCCTGGCGAGCTCGGGAACCCCTCCGCTGACGCGGGAGCAGGGTGTGCGGCTGTTCGACGCCGCGATGTCCACCGGTCGCCCCGTCGCGGTGCCCGTCCGGCTGGACCTGGCGGTGCTGCGGTCGGCCGGTGAGGTGCCGCCCCTGCTGCGCCGGCTCGTGCGGACCAGGTCGCGCCGGTCGCCGGTGGGCACGGCGACGACCGAATCGCTGATGGCGCGGCTGAACTCGCTGGGAGACTCGGAGCGTCGCGGAGCACTCGCGGAGCTGGTGCGCGGTGAGGTCGCCGCGGTGCTGGGGCATCCTGACCCGAGCGCGATCGACACGGCGAAGGCCTTCCAGGAGCTGGGTTTCGACTCGCTGACGGCGGTCGACCTGCGCAACCGGTTGGGTGCCGCGACAGGCCTCCGGCTGCCCACCACGGCGAGCTTCGACCACCCGACCGCGAAGGCGCTGGCCTCGTACCTCCACGACGAGCTGTTCGGATCTGAATCGGCTGCTGCCCAGTTGGTTCCGGTTGTGTCGAGCGTGGTGGATGATCCGGTGGTCGTGGTGGGGATGTCGTGTCGTTATCCGGGTGGGGTGTCGTCGCCGGAGGATTTGTGGCGGTTGGTGTCCGGTGGTGTGGATGCGATTTCTGGGTTCCCGGTGGATCGGGGTTGGGATCTGGATTCGTTGTTCGATTCGGATCCTGATAGTGCGGGTACTTCGTACACGCGGCATGGTGGGTTTTTGCATGATGCGGGTGATTTCGATGCGGCGTTTTTCGGGATGTCGCCGCGGGAGGCGATGGCCACCGACGCCCAGCAGCGCCTCCTGCTCGAAGTGGCGTGGGAAGCGCTGGAACGGTCCGGTCTCGACCCGAACACGTTGCGCGGCAGCCAGACCGGTGTGTTCGCCGGCGTGATGTACAACGACTACGGCGATCTGCTCACCGAGCCCGCGTTCGAGGGATACCAGAACCTCGGCAGCTCTCCCAGCGTGGTGTCGGGGCGGGTGGCCTACAGCTTCGGCTTCGAAGGCCCTGCGGTCACCGTGGACACGGCGTGCTCCTCCTCGCTGGTGGCGATGCACCTGGCGGCGCAGGCGCTTCGGCAGGGCGAGTGCTCGCTGGCGCTGGCGGGCGGGGTCACGGTGATGTCCACCCCGCGCACGTTCCTGGAGTTCTCCCGCCAGCGGGGACTGTCGCCCGACGGCCGGTGCAAGTCGTTCGCCGAGTCGGCCGACGGCGTGGGGTGGTCGGAAGGCGCGGGGCTGCTGGTGCTGGAACGCCTCTCGGACGCTCAGCGCCACGGACACCCGGTGCTGGCCGTGCTGCGCGGCAGCGCCGTGAACTCCGACGGTGCCTCGAACGGCTTGACCGCGCCCAACGGTCCTTCGCAGCAGCGGGTGATCCGCCAGGCATTGGCGCGAGCCGGACTGTCCACATCGGACGTCGACGTGGTGGAGGCGCACGGAACCGGCACCACGCTGGGCGATCCCATCGAGGCCCAGGCGCTGCTGGCCACCTACGGACGCGATCGCGAACGGCCCTTGCTGCTGGGCACCATCAAGTCCAACATCGGCCACGCGCAGGCGGCGTCGGGTGTCGCCGGTGTGATCAAGATGGTGCTGGCCATGCAGCACGGCGTGGTGCCGAAGACCTTGCACGCCGACACCCGCTCCTCGCACGTGGACTGGGACTCCGGCGCCGTCGACCTGGTCACGTCTCCGGCGGAGTGGGTCGACGCGGGTCGTCCTCGCCGGGCCGGGATCTCCTCCTTCGGGGTCAGCGGGACCAACGCCCACGTGATCATCGAGCAGCCGTCGATCGCTGCCCCCGAAGAAGCCCCGTCGCGACCTCAGGCCGGACCGATGCCGTGGCCGGTGTCGGCGAAGGCGGAAGCGGCGCTGGACGAGCAGATCGCACGCCTGCGGCGGGTCGAGCGGCCCGCAGCGGACGTCGGGTTCTCCCTGACATCGCGGTCGGAGCTCGACCACCGCGCCCTGCTGGTCGCCGACGAGGGCGGAAGTCCCGTCGAGCTGGCTCGGGGGATCGCCGGCGAGCGCTCCCTGGCGGTGCTGTTCTCCGGTCAGGGCGCCCAGCGGCTCGGGATGGGGCGGGAGCTCTACGACCGGTTCCCGGTGTTCGCCGAGGCCCTGGACGCGGTGCTCGCCGAGCTCGACCCCGCGGTGCGGAAGGTCATGTGGGGCGACGACGTCGAGGTGCTCAACCGCACCGGCTACGCGCAGCCCGCGCTGTTCGCGCTCGAGGTCGCGCTGTTCCGCCTCGTCGAGTCCTTCGGCGTGCGTCCCGACCACCTCGCAGGGCACTCGATCGGCGAGATCGCGGCGGCGCACGTCGCCGGCGTGCTCTCGCTGGCCGACGCGTGCGCGCTGGTCAACGCCAGGTCGAGCCTGATGCAGGCCCTCCCGGGAGGAGGAGCCATGGTCGCGGTGCAGGCGGCCGAGAGCGATGTGCTGGAGCACCTGGTCGACGGGGTGTCGATCGCCGCGGTGAACGGTCCGGGCTCGGTCGTGCTGGCCGGTGAGGAAGCGCCGGTGCTGGAGGTGGCCGCGCGGTGGAAGTCCACGCGGTTGAAGGTCTCCCACGCGTTCCACTCGCCGCTGATGGATCCCATGCTCGACGAATTCCGCGTCGTGGTCGAAGGTCTGACGTTCCGCGAACCGCAGATCCCCATCGCCGCCGCCGGGGACGTGACCTCGCCGGAGCGCTGGGTGCGGCACGTGCGGGAGACCGTGCGGTTCGCCGACGCGGTCACCGAGCTGGCCGAAACCGGGACGAGCGCGTTCCTGGAGCTCGGCCCGGACGGCGTGCTGTCCGCGCTGGTCGCCGAATCCGCGCCCGGGGCCGCGGTGATCGTCCCGGCGCAGCGCAAGGACGAGGACGCTCAGACCTGCTTGCTCCGCGCGCTGGCCGGGCTGCACGTGAACGGAACCGACGTGCGGTGGAACGCCGCGTACGCGGGAACCGGAGCGCGCCGGGTCGACCTGCCGACCTACCCGTTCCAGCACCAGCGGTTCTGGGCCGCCGGGGCCAAGCGTCCCGGTGATGCGTCGAGCCTGGGGCTGGCGGGGGTCGAGCACCCGCTCCTCGGCGCCGGTGCGGAGCTGGCCGGGTCCGGGGAGCAGCTGTTCAGCGGCCGGGTGTCGCTCGACAGCCATCCGTGGCTGGGCGATCACGTCGTCCTGGGCCGGGTGCTGCTGCCGGGCACGGCGTTCCTGGAGCTGGCCGTGCGCGCCGGGGACGAGCTCGGATGCGCCCGGGTCGAGGAGCTGACCCTCGCGGCGCCGCTGGTGCTGCCGGAGCAGGGCGGCGTGGATCTGCAGGTGCGTGTCGGCGCGGAGGACGAATCGGGCCGCCGCACCCTCGCGATCCACGGCCGTCCCGCAGGGGCGGGCGAGTGGACCGAGCACGCCGGCGGAGTGCTCGCGGAGCGGGGAAGCGACTGGAACGAAGGCGCTTTCGGCGAATGGCCGCCGCAGGGCGCGGAGCCCGTCGACGTCGAGGACCGGTACGCGCGGTTCGCCGACGCCGGCTTCGACTTCGGCCCGGTGTTCCAGGGCCTGCACACGGCCTGGCAACGCGGCGACGAGGTGTTCGCCGAGGTGCGGCTTCCAGCAGGTGGACCGAGCGGTTTCGGCCTGCACCCGGCGCTGCTGGACTCCGCGTTGCGCGCCGCCGAGCCCACCGGAGCGGTCCTGCCGTTCTCCTGGCAGGGCATCACCGTGCACGCCTCCGGCGCCTCGGAGCTGCGGGTGCGGCTGACACCGGGCGCCGACGGGACCGTCGCGCTGGCGCTGGCCGACACCGCAGGTGCGCCCGTGGCCACCATCGACTCGCTGGTCACCCGGCCCGTCTCGGCGCAGCAGCTCGCCGGAGCCGATGACCTCTACGAGCTGCGGTGGGTACCGGTGTCACCGGGCGCGCCGGTCGAGCGCGAGGTCGAGGTCCTCCGCACGAACCCGGGTGCCGACGAGACCGAGGTGCGGACCGAGGTCCTGCGAGTTCTGGCTCTGCTGCGGGAATTCCTGGCCCGCGACACCGACGCGACGCTGCTCGTCGTGACGCGGTCCGCGGTCGGGGAGACCGGGGAGGACGTCACCGATCTCGCCGGTGCGGCGGTGTGGGGGCTGGTGCGCTCCGCGCAGGCGGAGCACCCCGGCCGGGTCGTGCTGGCCGACGTCGACGGAGAGCTCGACGCCGCGAGCGTCCTGGCGACCGGGGAGCCGCAGGTCCTGGTGCGCGGCACGCGCTTCTCCGGGGCACGGCTCCGCCGCGCCGACGCGAGTGGCGGACCACCCGCGTCGACCTTCGAGCCCGACGGCACGGTTCTGATCACCGGCGCCGGTGGGATGCTGGGGAGGCTGTTCAGCCGCCACCTCGTCGCCGAGCACGGCGTCCGCCACCTCGTGCTCGCGACCCGCCGCGGCGAGTCGGGACCCGGTGCGCAGGAGCTGCGCACCGAACTGGTGGGGTGGGGCGCCGAAGTCGAGTTCGCCGCCTGCGACGTCGCCGACCGGGACGCGCTGGCCGCTGTGCTGGCCGGTATCTCAGCGGAGCACCCGCTGACCGGCGTGGTGCACCTGGCGGGCGCCATCGACGACGGCGTGATCGAGGCCCTGACCGACGAGCAGGTCGGGTCGGTCCTGCGGCCGAAGGTCGACGCCGCCGTCCACCTGCACGAGCTCACCAGTGCACTACCGCTCAGCGCCTTCGTGGTGTTCTCCTCCGCCGCGGGGGTGATCGGTGGTCCGGGACAGGGCAACTACGCGGCGGCCAACGCGTTCCTGGACGCACTCGTCCAGCACCGGAGGGCCCGCGGGCTGGTCGGGCAGTCGCTGGCCTGGGGCCTGTGGGAGGACACCGGTGCGCCCGGCATGGCCGCCGAGCTGGGTGCCGCCGCGCGGCAGCGAACCGCGCGCAACGGCGTCGGCTCGCTGCCCGTCGAGCAGGGCGTGCGGCTGTTCGACGCGGCCGGCGCGCGGTCCGAGTGCGCGCTCGTGCCTGTGCGGCTGGAAGCCGCGGCGCTGCGCGACTCGACGGCCGACCTGCCCCGGATCTTCGCCGAACTGGTCAGGCCGAACCGCCGCAGGCGAGCGACGGCCGGCGCCGGACCGCTGCTGGCCGAGCGGCTGCGCGGTGCCTCCGACTCCGAGCGCGAGGCAATGCTCACCGAACTCGTCCGGACCCACGCCGCAACCGTTCTCGGACACTCGGAGATCGAATCGGTCGATACCGGAGCGGGTTTCACCGACCTGGGGTTCGATTCGCTCACGGCCGTGGAGTTGCGGAACGCGCTGAGCCAGGCGACCGGCCTGCGCCTGCCGGCCACGGTGGCCTTCGACCACCCGAGCGTCACGGGGCTCGCCGAGCACCTCGGCGCCGAGCTCGCCCCGGTGGACGAGGACGCCTCGGCCCTGACCGAGCAGCGCATCCGCGAGGTGCTGCGGCGCGTTCCGCTCAACCGGCTCCGCGACGCGGGCCTGCTCGACTCCCTGCTCGAACTCGGCGGCGTGCGAACCCCGTCCGAGCCCAGCGCCGCCGACGACGTCGAGGACATCGACGAGATGGACGCTGAAGACCTGATCACGATGGCGTTCGAGGGTGCCTCCGCATCCGGCGACGCCGCATCGGAAGAGTGAGGCTGAAACATGGCTGAGTCCAAGGACAAGCTCATCGGAGCGCTGCGGGCCTCGCTGAAGGAGACCGAGCAGCTCCGCGCCCAGAACCGCGAGCTCGTCGCCGCAGCCTCCGAGCCGATCGCGATCGTGGGCATGGCCTGCCGCTACCCGGGCGGCGTGACGAGTCCGGAGGACCTGTGGCGGTTGGTGGAGAACGGCGTTGACGCCGTCTCCGAGTTCCCCACCAACCGAGGCTGGGACGTCGAACGGCTCCACGACCCCACCGGCGCCGAGCCCAACACCACCTACAGCAGGCAGGGCGGTTTCCTGCACGAGGCAGGGGATTTCGATCCCGGCTTCTTCGGGATCAGCCCGAACGAGGCCGCGACGATGGACCCGCAGCAGCACCTGCTGCTGGAAACCTCCTGGGAGGCCTTCGAGCGCGCGGGCGTCGACCCCGCTGCGCTGCGGGGCAGCCGGACCGGGGTGTTCGTCGGGATGATGTACCACGACTACCCGGCCAACGCGAACTCCGGCTCGGTCGCCTCCGGCAGGCTCTCCTACGTGTACGGGCTCGAAGGCCCGGCCGTCACGGTGGACACCGCGTGCTCGTCGTCGCTGGTGTCGCTGCACGCGGCGGTGCGGTCGCTGCGCTCGGGGGAGTGCGAGCTGGCGCTGGCCGGTGGCGTCACGGTGATGGCGACGCCCGAGGCGTTCATCGAGTTCAGCAGGCAGCGCGGCCTGTCGGCGGACGGCCGTTGCCGGTCCTTCGCCGACTCCGCCGACGGCACGTCCTGGTCCGAGGGCGTCGGCGTGCTCGTCGTCGAGCGCCTCTCGGACGCGCGGCGCAACGGCCACCAGGTGCTCGCCGTGGTGCGGGGGAGCGCGGTCAACCAGGACGGTGCGTCCAGCGGTCTCACGGCGCCCAACGGCCCGGCGCAGCGGCGCGTGATCCGCCAGGCGCTGGCGAACGCGCGGATCTCGGCCGACCAGGTCGACGCCGTGGAGGGTCACGGCACCGGCACGTCGCTGGGTGACCCGATCGAGGCGCAGGCGCTGCTCGGGACCTACGGCGCCGACCGGCCTGCCGAGCGTCCCCTGTGGCTGGGCTCGCTGAAGTCCAACATCGGGCACGCCCAGGCCGCCTCGGGAGTGGGCGGGGTCATCAAGATGGTGATGGCGTTGCGAAACGGTGTCCTGCCGCCGACGCTGCACGTCGACGAGCCCAGCAGCCGGGTCGACTGGGCGGCGGGAGGCGTCCGGCTCCTGCGGGAACGAGTGCGCTGGCCGGAGACCGGCGGCCCGCGTCGCGCGGGGGTGTCGTCGTTCGGCATCAGCGGAACCAACGCGCACGTCATCCTGGAGCTGGCACCGGCGGGGGAGGACGTCGCCGAGGAGCGGGTTCCCGCTCCGGTGATCCCCTGGGCGCTGTCGGCGAAAACGACCGGAGCGCTGCGGGATCGGGCGCGCGGTCTGTCCTACGTGGACGGACACCCGGTGGACGTCGGGTTCTCGCTGGCGACCTCGCGCGCGCTGTTCGAGCACCGCGCCGTCGTGGTCGGCACCGACGCCGCGGAGCTGTCGTCCGGGCTGAAGGCGCTGGCCCGCGGCGAGGAGGCCCCGGGTGTGGTCTCGGGCCGCGGGATCACCGGGTCTACCGGAGCGGTGTTCTCCGGGCAGGGCGCGCAGTGGGCAGGCATGGGCGCCGACCTGCACGCCGCCTTCCCCGTGTTCGCAGCCGCTTTCGACGAGATCACGGATCTGCTCGCGCCGCTGGTGGGGCGCTCGCCGCGCGAGGTGATCTTCGGCGAGGCAGGTGGTGAGGACCTGCTGGACGAGACCCTGTTCGCGCAGACCGGCCTGTTCGCGTTCGAGGTGTCCCTGCACCGGCTGCTGGAGTCCTGGGGCGTCCGCCCCGACGTGGTGGCCGGGCACTCGATCGGTGAGATCGCCGCCGCCCACGTCGCCGGGGTCCTGTCGCTGCCCGACGCGTGCGCCCTGGTGGCCGCGCGCGGCCGGTTGATGCAGGACCTCCCGGCCGGTGGTGCGATGGTCGCGATCGGCGCTGCGGAGCACGACCTCCTCCCGCTGCTGCCGGAGGACGTGGCCATCGCGGCCGTCAACGGTCCGGCGTCGGTGGTCGTCGCCGGCTCCGAGCACGCCGTGCTCGCCGCTGCGGAGCGCTGTCAGGAGCAGGGGTGGCGCACCCGCAGGCTGCGGGTCTCGCACGCCTTCCACTCCCCGTTGATGGAACCGATGCTCGCGGCCTTCGAGGCCGAGGTTCGCGGCCTGTCGTTCCAGCGCCCGCAGATCCCGCTGGTGTCAGGCGTGACCGGGACGCAGGTCACCGATGAGATGTCCGATCCCGGGTACTGGGTCCGGCAGGTGCGCGACACCGTGCGCTTCGCCGACGCCGTCACGACCATGCGCGAGCTGGGCGTGTCCCGGTTCGCGGAGGTCGGACCCGACGCGGCCCTCACCCCCATGGTCCTGGAAGTCCTCGAGCGCTCCGGCGGCGTCGCCGCGTTCGCGCTCGGCAGGCGCGGACGGACCGAGCGCACGACCGCGGTCACCGGGCTGGCCGGGCTGTTCTGCGCGGGCACCGACGTGGACTGGGCGGCGTTCCACCGCGACTCCGGCGCGCGCCGCATCGACCTGCCGACCTACCCGTTCCAGCACGAGCGGTTCTGGCTGGACCCCCGCGAGCACCTGGCCCACTCCTGGCTGGGCGGCGACATCGGCGGTCTGGCCGCCAGCGGCGTCGACGCCGCCGAACACCCGCTGCTGGGTGCCGTGGTCGAGCAGCCCGACTCCGACGGCGTCACCTTCACCGGCGCGCTGTCCACCAGCACCCTGCCCTGGCTGGCCGACCACATCGTGCTCGGCTCGGTTCTCCTGCCGGGCACCGGTTTCGCGGAGCTGGCCCTGCACGCCGCCCAGCGCGTCGACTGCGACGTCGTCGACGAGCTCACCCTCCGCGCGCCCCTGGAGATCCCGGCGGACGGCGGCGTCTGGATCCAGGTGGCCGTCGCGGGCGCCGACGAGTCCGGCAGGCGCAGGCTGACCGTGCACGCGCGCCCGAGCGGCGAGTCCCCGTGGGCGCTGCACGCCGAAGGATCGGTGATCCCCGGCGACGCGACGCCCGGCTTCGACCTCGCCGAATGGCCTCCGCCGCAGGTGGATCCGATCGAGCTCGACGCGGCGTACGAGGAGCTGGCCGACGCCGGATACGCCTACGGACCGGCCTTCCAGGGCCTGCGCGCGGCGTGGCGCCGGGGCGACGAGCTGTTCGCCGAGGTGCAGCTCGATGAAACCGACGTCGCTGCGGCAACGGGCTACGGCATCCACCCGGCCTTGCTGGACGCGGCCATGCACGTCTCGCTGATCGGCCGGGGTGACGACGAAGGCGTGTCCTTGCCGTTCGTGTGGAACGGCCTGTCGCTGCACGCGACCGGGGCCTCCGCCGTCCGCGTCCGGATGGTGCTGGAAGGACCGGGCAGCGCATCGCTGCACCTCGCCGACGAACTGGGCAGGCCGGTGCTGTCGGTGGAGCACCTCGTCGGGCGCGAGGTGACGGCGGAACAGCTCGGCTCCCAGCGCGTCTCGGACTCGCTGTTCGGGCTGGAGTGGACGTCCCGGCCGCTTCCAGCGCCGCAGCCGCTGCGGTGGGCGGTGATCGGCAGCGAGGACATCGGTGCTCCCGTCCTCGCCGACCTCTCCGAGCTGGACGAGGACGTGCCGGACGTCGTCGCCCTCGTCTGCCCGAGCACCTCCGGGGAGGTGCTCGACGGTGCCCGGGAGGTCTGCGGGTCGGTGCTGGAGACCGTGCAGAGGTGGCTCGCCGACGAGCGGTTCAGCGCCTGCCGGCTGGTCGTGGTGACCCGGGGAGCGGTCCCCGGCGAGAGCGCGATCGACCTCGGTCAAGCGCCGGTGTGGGGTCTCGTCCGGGCCGCTGAAGCCGAGAACCCCGGGCGGTTCCAGCTCCTCGACGTCGACGACCTCGCCCACGTCGGAGCCGCGATCGCGGTGGGGGAGCCGGAGGCGGCGGTGCGCGCGGGCGAGCTGCGGGTTCCGCGCCTGACCCGCACCTCGGCGGCGGCGACCGCGCCGGAGCTGGGCGAGGGCACCGTGCTCGTCACCGGGGGCACCGGTGGGTTCGGCGCTCTGCTGGCCCGCCACCTCGTCGCCGCGCATGACGTGCGCCACCTGCTGCTGACCAGCCGCCGAGGCGCGGACGCGCCCGGGGCGGAGCGGTTGCGCGCGGAGCTCGCCGAGCGAGGAGCCTCGGTCACCTTCGCCGCCTGCGACGTCGCCGACCGCGCTGCCCTCGCCCAGGTGCTGGAGGACGTTCCCGCCGAAAACCCGCTGGTCGGCGTCGTCCACGCGGCCGGTGTCACCGACAACGGCGTGATCGAGTCGATGAACCCGCAACGGCTCGACCGCGTGTTCCGGCCGAAGGCCGACGCGGCGTGGCACCTGCACGAGCTGACGACCGACCGCGATCTGGCGATGTTCGTGCTGATCTCCTCCGCAGGCGGCCTGGTGCTCAGCGCGGGACAGGCGAACTACGCGGCGGCCAACGTCTTCCTGGACGCTCTCGCTGCGCACCGCCACCGCAACGGCCTGCCCGCGACGTCGCTGGACTACGGCGTGCTCGACATCGGCGAAGGCCTCAGCACCGGGCTGGCGCAGAGCGACTGGGACCGCATGCGCGAGCAGGGCTACCTGCCGCTGTCGGCCGAGGACGGGCTCGCCCTGTTCGACGCGGCTCTGGCCGCCGAGTCAGCGCAGCTCGTTCCGCTGCGCCTCGCCACCGGCGCGCTCCGGTCGCGCGGCGGCGAGATCCCCGCGCTGCTGCGCGGTCTCGTGCGCGCACCGGGGCGTCGGGCCGCGCGGACCTCCTCGCTCGTCGGAGAACTCGCCGGCCTGTCCGGCGCGGATCGCCGAGCCGCGTTCCTCGACCTGGTCCGCTCCACCGCGGCGTCGGTGCTCGGGCACGCCTCCTCGGACGCGGTCGAACCCGACCGCGCCTTCCAGGAGCTGGGATTCGACTCGCTGAGCGCCGTCGAGTTCCGCAACCGCCTCGCCGCGGCCACCGGGCTGCACCTGCCCGCCACGCTCGTCTTCGACCACCCGACGCCGCTGGCCGTCGTGGAGCACCTGGACGACGACCTGAGCGGTGCCGTCCGCGACGAGGTGTTCACCACGCGCGACGGCGTCGACGACGACCCGATCGCGGTGGTGTCGATGAGCTGCCGCTACCCGGGAGGGGTGAGCAGCCCCGAGGAGCTGTGGCAGCTGCTGCTCGACGGCGCCGACGCCACGACCGAGCTGCCCACCGACCGCGGCTGGGACGTCGAGCGCATCTTCGACCCGGAACCGGGCAAGATCGGCCGCACCTACGTGTCCACCGGTGGTTTCATCGACGACGCGACGCGGTTCGACCCCGGCTTCTTCGGCATCTCCCCGGCCGAGGCGACCCAGACCGACCCGCAGCAGCGGGTGATGCTCGAGGTGGCGTGGGAGGCCGTCGAGCGCGCGGGGATCGACCCGCGTTCGTTGAAGGGCAGCCGGACCGGTGTGTTCGCCGGGGTGATGTACCACGACTACGCGCGCGGTACCGACTCGGCGAGCACCAGCGGCGGCAGCCTGGTCTCCGGCCGGGTCGCCTACGCGCTCGGGCTGGAAGGCCCTGCGCTGTCGGTGGACACGGCGTGCTCGTCGTCGTTGGTGGCGCTGCACCTGGCGGTGCAGTCGCTGCGCTCCGGCGAGTGCGATCTCGCCCTCGCCGGTGGTGTGACGGTGATGTCCACGCCGGAGGCTTTCACCATCTTCGGGCGGCTGCGCGGCCTGGCGCCGGACGGCCGGTGCAAGCCGTTCTCCGACGCCGCCGACGGGATGGGCTGGTCCGAGGGCGCGGGTGTCCTCGCGCTGGAGCGCCTCTCCGACGCCCGGCGCAACGGTCGTGACGTGCTGGCGGTGGTGCGGGGTTCGGCGGTGAACTCCGACGGCGCGTCGAACGGGCTGACGGCGCCGAACGGGCCCTCGCAGCAGCGGGTGATCCGCCAGGCGATCGCTACCGCGGGCCTGCGACCGTCCGATGTGGACGCCGTGGAGGCGCACGGCACCGGAACCCCGCTGGGCGACCCGATCGAGGCGCAGGCGCTGCTGGCGACCTACGGCGAGGATCGCGAGCAGCCGCTGCTGCTGGGCGCGCTGAAGTCGAACATCGGGCACGCGCAGGCCGCCGCGGGCGTGGGCGGGATCATCAAGATGGTGCTGGCGCTGCGCCACGGACTGCTGCCCAGGACGCTGCACGCCGACGACCCGAGCCGGCAGGTCGACTGGTCTTCCGGCGGTGTCCGGCTGCTGACGGAACTGACGCCGTGGCCGGACGCGGACCGCCCGCACCGGGCCGGGGTGTCGTCGTTCGGCATCAGCGGCACCAACGCGCACGTCATCCTCGAACAGGCCCCGCGCGCCGACGCGCCGCCGGAGGTGAGGGACGAGTCCTCCTCGGTGGTGCCGTGGGTGCTGTCGGCGCGATCGCGCCCGGCCTTGCTCGCGCAGGCAGCGCGGCTCCGCGACGCAGGGACACCCGAGGCCGAACCGGTCGACGTCGGCTTCTCGCTGGTGACCTCGCGGACGGCCTTCGAGAACCGGGCCGTCGTGCTCGGGACCGACCGCGACGAACTGCGTGCCGCGCTGGACTCGCTGATCGCCGAGCGCCCGGACGACCGGGTCGTCCAGGGCGTCACCGCACCCGTCGGCAAGACCGCCTTCGTCTTCCCCGGCCAGGGTTCCCAGTGGGCCGGCATGGGCCGCGAGCTGCTGGGGCGGTCCGCGGCGTTCGACGAGCGGATCGACGAGTGCGCCGCCGCCCTGGAGCCGTTCGTCGACTGGTCGTTGCACGACGTGCTCCGCGAAGCCGACGGCGCGCCCTCGCTGGAACGCGTCGACGTGGTGCAGCCGGTGCTGTGGGCGACGATGGTCTCGCTCGCGCACCTGTGGCGTTCGCTGGGCGTGGAACCCGCTGCGGTGGTGGGTCATTCGCAGGGCGAGATCGCGGCCGCGGTCGTTTCCGGTGCGCTGAGCCTCGCCGACGGCGCCCGCGTGGTCGCCCTCCGCAGCCTCGCCGTCGCCGACTCCCTGTCCGGGCGCGGCGGGATGCTCTCGGTCGCGCTGCCCGAAGCCGAGCTGAGCACCCGGCTGGACCGGTGGGGCGAGCGGCTGTCGGTGGCCGTGGTCAACGCGTCGCACTCCGCGGTCGTCGCCGGGGAGGACGCCGCGCTGGACGAGCTGGCCGCCGAGTGCGAGGCCGAGGGCATCCGCGCCCGGCGCGTCACCGTCGACTACGCCTCGCACAGCGCGCAGGTGGAAGCCGTCCGCGACCGCGTGCTCACCGAGCTCTCCGACCTCCAGCCGCGCTCCGCCGCGGTGCCGTTCTACTCGACGGTGACCGGCGGCCTCATCGACACCGCCGGGCTCGACGCCCGCTACTGGTACGAGAACCTGCGCAGGACGGTGCGTTTCGAGCCGACCACCCGAGTCCTGCTGGCCGACGGGCACGACGTGTTCATCGAGCCCAGCGCGCACCCCGTGCTGACCAGCCCGGTCGAGCAGACGCTCGAGAGCGCGGGAGTCGAGGGCGTCGTCCTGGGCTCGTTGCGGCACGGCAGCGGCGGCTGGGACCAGCTGCTGAGCTCGGTCGCCCAAGCCCACGTCTGCGGGGTTCGGGTCGACTGGGCGGCCCTGTTCGCGGGCACGGACGCGCGGCGGGTCTCCTTGCCGACCTACGCCTTCCAGCGGCAGCGCTACTGGGAGGACCCGGTCGAACCCGCAGTGGGCGCCGACCCGGTGGACTCCGCGCTGTGGGAGCTCGTCGAGGGCGGAGACCTGGCCTCGGCGCTGGACCTCGACGCCGAGACCGCCACCGCCGTGGCACCCGCACTGGCGTCCTGGCGCGACCGCTCGCGCGCGCAGGCCGCGGTGGATTCCTGGCGGTACCGGGAAACGTGGGCGCCGGCGCCCGCCGGGGCCGGGCCGCGCGGGACGTGGCTGCTCGTCTCGCCGGCCGGTTCTCCGGAAGCCGACTGGGCGTCGTCCGCGCTGGGAGCGCGCGCCGAGGTGATCCGGGTGGACGTCGGCGACGACGATCGCGCCGCGCTGGCGGACCGGCTCGCGCAGCTGCCTCAACCGGCGGGTGTGGTGTCCCTGCTGGGCACCTCGGAGGTCGCCCGCCCCGCGCACGGTTCGAGCCCGGCGGGACTGGTCTCGACGCTGCTGCTCCTGCAGGCGCTCGGCGACGCCGGCCTTACCGCACCGCTGTGGTGCGTCACGCGGGCAGCGATGTCGACCGGCGAGTCCGACCCGGTGCGCAACCCGGTGCAGGCGGCGCTGTGGGGCCTCGGCCGGGTCGCCGCGCTCGACCTCCCGAACCGGTGGGGCGGCCTGATCGACCTGCCCGAGGACCTGGACGACTCGGTCGCGCACCACTTCGCGGGTGCGATCGCGGGTGGCGAGGACCAGGTCGCGGTGCGCTCTTCCGGAGCCTTCGGCCGACGGCTGTCGCGCGCCCCGCGCCCAGCGCGCCGGGGGGAGTGGCGAGCGCGAGGCACCGTCCTGATCACCGGGGGCACCGGTGCTCTCGGCGGGCAGGTCGCACGATGGGTGATCGACCGCGGAGCCGAGCACGTGCTGCTGGTGAGCCGCCGGGGTTCCGGAGCGCCCGGCGCCCCGGAACTGCGCGACGAGCTGGAGGCGCTCGGCGCCCGGGTCACCATCGAGCCCTGCGACGTCGCGGACCGGGACGCGCTGGCGGACGTGCTCGCGCGCGTGCCCGGCGACTGCCCGCTGACCGCGGTGGTGCACGCCGCCGCGCACGGCGAGGGCGATGCTCCGGTCGACGTCCTCGAAGCGGACGACCTCGACGGCGTCCTGCGCGCGAAGATGACCGCCGCGCGGCACCTGCACGAGCTCACCGCAGACCTCGATCTGGACGCCTTCGTGCTGTTCTCCTCGGGTGCCGCCAGCTGGGGCAGTGGTGGCCAATCCGCTTACGCCGCCGCCAACGCCTACCTGGACGGGCTCGCGCTGCACCGGCGCGGTCTGGGCCTGGCCGCGACCTCGATCGCGTGGGGCGCGTGGGCCGGGTCCGGGCTGGCCACCGACCCGGAGCGCGCCGAGCGGATGCGGCTCGTCGGCGTGCTGCCGATGGACCCGCAGCGCGCGCTCCTGGTGCTGCAGCACGCCGTCGGCGACGGGTCGACGACCCTCACCGTGACCGATACCGACTGGCAGCGGTTCGCCCCCAGCTTCACCGCCGGACGTCCGAGCCCGCTGCTGACGGGGATCCCGGAGGCCCGGCGGGCGCTGGACGAGGCGGCCGGCGCGGACCAGGACGTGAGCGCCTCCGAGCTGGGTCGACGGCTCACCGGGCTGTCCGAGTCCGAGCGGGAGCGCGTGCTGCTCGACCTGGTGCGGGCCGAAGCCGGCCGGTCACTCGGCTACGCGGACCCGAACGAGCTGCCCGTCGACAGGGCGTTCCGCGACCTCGGCTTCGACTCCGTGACCGCTGTCGACGTCCGCAACCGGCTCCGGGCGGCGACCGGACTCGCACTGCCGACCACGCTCGTCTTCGACCACCCGACCGCGAAAGCCGTGGTCGCGCACCTGCGCACCGCCCTGCTGGGCGGTGGCGATGCGGTCGCGGCCCCGGTCGTGGGCACCGGGGTTGCCGACGACCCGGTCGCGATCGTGGGCATGGGATGCCGCTACCCGGGCGGGGTGTCCTCGCCCGAGCAGCTGTGGGACGTGGTGGCCGAGGGCCGCGACGTGATCTCGACGTTCCCCTCCGACCGCGGCTGGGACCTCGGCCGGATGGACAGCGCCACCTCGCAGGGCGGTTTCCTCGCCGACGTCGGCGGTTTCGACGCCGGGTTCTTCGGCATCGCGCCGCGCGAGGCGGTGGCGATGGACCCGCAGCAGCGGCTGCTGCTGGAGGTCTCGTGGGAGGCCCTGGAGCGCGCGGGCATCGATCCGGGTGGGCTGCGGGGCAGCCGGACCGGCGTGTTCACCGGGACCACCGACCAGGACTACGGCGATCTGCTCACCCACTCCGACGCACGTGAGGACTTCCAGCTCTACGCCACCACGGCGTTCTCGGCGAGCGTGCTCTCCGGCCGGATCTCCTACCTGCTGGGCATGGAGGGGCCCGCGATCACCGTGGACACGGCGTGCTCGTCGTCGCTGGTGGCGCTGCACCTGGCCGCGCAGTCCCTGCGCCAGGGCGAGTGCGATCTCGCGCTGGCGGGCGGGGTGCGGGTGATGGCGACCCCGAACGCGTTCTCCGCGTTCACCTGGCAGGGCGGCTTGGCGCCGGATGGCCGGTGCAAGGCGTTCGCCGACGCCGCGGACGGCACCGGCTGGTCCGAAGGCGTCGGGATGCTGGCGTTGGAACGGTTGTCGGACGCACAGCGCAACGGGCACGAGGTGCTGGCGGTGGTGCGGGGTTCGGCGGTGAACTCCGACGGCGCGTCGAACGGGTTGACGGCGCCGAACGGTCCGTCGCAGCAGCGGGTGATCCGCCAGGCCCTGGCCAACTCCGGTCTCCAACCGTCCGATGTGGACGTGGTGGAGGCGCACGGGACCGGCACCACGCTCGGGGACCCGATCGAGGCGCAGGCCGTGCTCGCCACCTATGGCCAGGACCGGGAGCGGCCGGTCCTGCTGGGGTCGATCAAGTCGAACATCGGGCACGCGCAGTCGGCGGGCGGTGTCGCCGGTGTCATCAAGATGGTCGCGGCGATGCACCGCGGCGTGGTGCCGCGCACGCTGCACGTCGACCAGCCGTCATCCACTGTGGACTGGACGACGGGTGCGGTGGAACTCCTGGTCTCGCCGCAGGAATGGCCCGAGGTGGGACGTGAGCGCCGCGCCGGTGTGTCCTCGTTCGGCGTCAGCGGCACCAACGCGCACGTGATCGTCGAATCCGCCCCTGCTCCCGGCGGTCAGGCGGAGGAGCCCGCCATCGTGCCCGAGGTCGTCCCTTGGGTGGTGTCGGCGCGATCCGAGCCCGCCCTGGCGGCGCAGCTGGAACGGGTCGCGGGGTTCGTGCGCGACCACTCCGAGCTCACGCCCGCCGACGTCGGGTTCTCGCTGGCCCGGTCGCGCTCGGTGTTCGAGCACCGCGCGGTCCTGATGTCCTCGGGTGCGGGCGTGGTGGAAGCGGCGCGTGGTGTTGCCGCCGAGCGGTCGGTGGGCGTGTTGTTCGCGGGTCAGGGTGCGCAGCGCCTGGGGATGGGTCGTGATCTCTACGAGCGTTTTCCGGTGTTCGCTGAGGCTTTGGACGCGGTGTTGGTGCATCTGGATCCGGGTGTGCGGGAAGTGATGTGGGGTGAGGACGCGGATGCGCTGAACCAGACGGGTTTCGCGCAGCCTGCTCTCTTCGCGCTGGAAGTCGCCCTGTTCCGGTTGGTCGAGTCGTTCGGTGTGCGGCCGGATTTCTTGGCGGGGCATTCGATTGGTGAGATCGCGGCTGCGCATGTGGCGGGTGTGTTCTCGTTGGAGGATGCGTGTGCGTTGATCAGCGCTCGGGCGCGTCTGATGCAGGCGCTGCCTTCCGGCGGTGTGATGGTGGCGGTGCAGGCTGGTGAGGCTGAGGTCCTGCCGCATCTCACCGAGGGCGTCTCGATCGCGGCGGTGAACGGGCCGTCGTCGGTGGTGCTGGCCGGTGACGAGGCCGAGGTCGTCGAGGTGGCCGAGCGGTGGAAGTCTAGGCGTCTGCTGGTCAGTCATGCGTTTCACTCATCGGCGATGGACCCGATGCTGGACGACTTCCGCGCTGCGATCAGCGGACTGTCCTTCCAGGAACCCGGCATTGCGATCGCCACCGACGGGGACGTGACCTCGCCGGAGTTCTGGGTTCGCCACGTGCGGGACACCGTTCGGTTCGCCGACCACGTGCGCTCCCTGGGCGACCGAGGCGTGAACGCGTTCCTGGAGCTCGGCCCGGACGGCGTCCTGACGGCGATGGCGGCCGAATCCGCTCCGGAGGACGCGGTTCTGGTTTCCGCGCAGCGCAAGGACCGCGACGCCGAGCCGGCGCTGATCGAGGCGCTGGCGCGGCTGCACGCGGTCGGCGTCGAGGTCGACTGGGCGCAGTGCTTCAGCGGTACCGGCGCTCAGCGGGTCGACCTGCCCACCTACCCCTTCCAGCGCCAGCGCTACTGGCCGGAGCGGGTGGCGTCGAACCCCGGTGACGACCTGTTCTGGGACCTGGTCGACAACGGCTCGCTGGCCGCCGAACTGGGCGTCGACGAGGAATCGGTCGCTGGACTCGTGCCGGCGCTGTCCACCTGGCGCACCCGGCGCCGCGCCCAATCGCAAGTGGATTCCTGGTGCTACCAGGAGTCCTGGACCCCGCTGACCCCGTCCTCGGCGCCGGTGACCGGGACCTGGCTGGTCGCGGTCCCCGCCGAGCTCGCCGCCGACCCGTGGATCACCGCCGTCGTCGAGGCCCTCGGCGCGCACGCCCTCCCCCTGGACATCCCCGAAGGGCAGGGACGCGGCGAGCTGGCCGACCGACTCGCAGCACTGCCCGAGGCGTCCGGAGTGCTGTCGCTGCTCGGCGCGGGCGAGTGGGGCCTGACCGGGAACGCGCTGCTGGTGCAGGCGCTCGGCGACGCGGGTGTGGATGCCCGGGTCTGGGCGGTCACCCGCGCAGCGGTCTCCACCGGCGACGACGACCCGATCCGCGACCCGCAGCGCGCGGCCACGTGGGGCCTGGGCCGGGTCGCCGCCCTGGAGCTCCCCGGCCGGTGGGGCGGCCTGATCGACCTGCCCGACCAGCTCGACGACCGGATCGCCGAGCGCGTGACCGCGGTGCTGGCCTCGGGGACCGAGGACCAGGTGGCCGTGCGCGCCCAAGGCGTGTTCGGCCGCAGGCTGCTCCCCGCACCCCGCCAGCAGCCGGCCCCGTTCACGGCAACCGGGACGGTGCTCATCACCGGTGGCACCGGCGCATTGGGCGCCGCCGTCGCACGCGACCTGGCAGGACGCGGTGCCGACGAGCTCGTGCTCGTGAGCCGCCGCGGGCCGCAGGCGCCCGGAGCGGCCGAGCTGCGCGAGGAGCTGACCGGGCTGGGCGTGCGGGTCCGGATCGAATCGTGCGACGTCGCCGACCGCGACGACCTCACCGCCCTGCTGGCCGGGGTCGAGCGGTTGTCCGGCGTGGTGCACACCGCCGGTGTCGTCGACGACGGCGTGCTCGAACAGCTGACACCGGAGCGCTTCGCCGAGGTGCCGCGGTCGAAGGCCGACTCCGCGCTGCTGCTCGACGAGCTCGCCGGCGACCTGGACTTCTTCGTGCTGTTCTCGTCCGTGGCAGGGGCGGTGGGCAACCCCGGGCAGGCCAACTACGCGGCCGCCAACGCGGTCCTGGACGCGCTGGCGCAGCGGCGGCGGAGCTTCGCCAAGCCCGCCACCTCCATCGCGTGGGGTGTCTGGGCCGGAAGCGGCATGGCCGCCGAGGGCGAGGTCGCCGAGCGCTTGCAGCGAGCCGGTGCCGGGACGCTCGACCCGGAGCTGGCGATCACCGCCTTGTGGCAGGCCGTTTCTCGCCCGGCCGCGACGACGGTCATCGCCGACCTGGTGCAACCGCGGACCCTGGGCGCTCTGCTGGAGATGCGCCCGCTGCCGCTGCTGTCCGAGCTGCCGGAGGCGCGATCGGTGCTGGCCGCGCTCGAAACCGCCCGCCCCGACGCCGGAGCGACCGCCTTCACCACCCGGCTCCGGGAGCTGGACGAGGCCGCGCGGACCGAGCTCGTGCTCGACCTGGTCCGCACCCGCGTCGGTGCCGTCCTCGGTCACGCCGACCCCACCGCGATCGGGCTGGACAAGGCGTTCCGAGACCTGGGCTTCGACTCGCTGACCGGTGTCGAGCTGCGCAACCAGCTCGCGCAGGCCACCGGCCAGACGCTGGCCGCCAGCCTCGTCTACGACTACCCGACGCCTCGGGCGCTGGCCGAGCACCTGCTCGCCGCACTGCTCGGCGGCCAGGCGGAGATCGAGGTCGCGCACCGCCGCGACCGCGTCGACGAGCCGATCGCGATCGTCGGCATGGCCTGCCGCTTCCCGGGCGGCGTCACCTCACCGGAAGAGCTCTGGCAACTCCTCGTCGAAGGCCGGGACGCGATCGCCGGGTTCCCGACCGACCGCGGCTGGGACCTCGACGCCCTGCTGGGCTCCGGCGCGGTGCCCGGCGAGGGCGGTTTCCTGGCCGGGCAAGCGGAGTTCGATCCGCTGTTCTTCGGCATCTCACCGCGCGAAGCGCTGGCCATGGACCCCCAGCAGCGCCTGCTGCTGGAGACGTCGTGGGAGGCGTTCGAACGCGCCGGGGTCGTCCCCGAGTCCTTGCGCGGCAGCCGGACCGGTGTGTTCATCGGCAGCACCATGCAGGACTACGCCACCGTGCTCACCGGCTCCGACCAGGACACCGGCGGCCACGCGCTGACCGGTGTCGCGGGCAGCGTGATCTCCGGGCGGCTCGCCTACACCTTCGGCTTCGAAGGTCCTGCCGTCACGGTGGACACCGCCTGCTCCTCCTCGCTGCTGGCGATGCACCTGGCCGCGCAGTCGTTGCACCAGGACGAGTGCGACCTGGCGCTGGCCGGTGGCGCCACGATCATGTCCACCCCGGCGACGATCGCGGAGCTGGAGCGGCAGGGGGCGTCCGCTCCTGATGGGCGCTGCAAGGCGTTCTCCGACGACGCCAACGGAGCCGGGTGGGCGGAAGGCGTCGGAGTGGTGGTGCTGGAGCGCCTGTCGGACGCGCGCCGCAACGGGCACGACGTGCTCGCCGTGGTGCGGGGTTCCGCGGTCAACCAGGACGGCGCGTCCAACGGCCTCACCGCTCCGAACGGCCCGTCGCAGCAGCGGGTGATCCGCCAGGCCCTGTCGTCGGCCGGTCTGTCCACATCGGACGTGGACGCCATCGACGCGCACGGCACCGGTACCGCGCTGGGCGACCCGATCGAGGTCCAGGCGCTCGCGGCGACCTACGGCCAAGACCGCGGGCACCCGCTGCTGCTCGGCTCGATCAAGTCCAACATCGGGCACACCCAGGCCGCCGCGGGCGTGGCGAGCGTGATCAAGATGGTGCTCGCCCTGCGTCAGGGCGTGCTGCCGCGCACTCTGCACGCCGACACGCCCTCCGCTCACGTGGATTGGTCCCGCTCCGGAGTTCAGGTGCTCAGCGATCAGGCGGGGTGGCCGGAGGTCGGCCGGGCGCGGCGGGCAGCCGTGTCCTCGTTCGGCATCAGCGGCACCAACGCCCACCTCGTCCTGGAGCAAGCCGAGGCGGACGGCGAGCCCTCGCCTCGGGGGGAAGACCCGGGCGGTGTCGTCCCGTGGGTCGTCTCCGCGCGTTCCGAGTCCGCAGTGGACGGTCAGCTCGACCGGATCGAGGCCTTCGCCGCGCACCACCCCGAGATCTCCCCGGTCGACATCGGTTCCTCGCTGCTGACCACGCGATCGGCGTTCGAGAACCGCGCGGTCTCGCTGCGGCTCGGTGGCGAGCCCGTCGGTGCCGTGCGCGGGGAAGTGGGCGAGGTCGGGCCGGGTCCGGTCCTGGTGTTCCCCGGTCAGGGCACGCAGTGGGCCGGCATGGCCCTGGAACTGCTGGAGGCCTCGCCCGTCTTCGAGCGCGCCCTGCGCGAATGCGACGAGACGATCCGCCCCCTGGCCGGGTGGTCGGTGCTGGAGGTGCTGCACGACTCCGAGACCGAGGAGGGCGCGGCGGTCCTGGAGCGCATCGAGGTCCTGCAACCGGTGCTGTTCGCGGTGATGGTGTCGCTGGCGGAGCTCTGGGGCTCCTGCGGAGTCCGGCCCGCCGCCGTCGTCGGACACTCGCAGGGCGAGATCGCGGCGGCCTGCGTCGCCGGGGCACTGAGCATGCAGGACGCGGCGCGCATCGTGGTGGTGCGCAGCCGGTTGTTCGCGGAGGAGCTGCAGGGCAAGGGCGGGGTGGCCTCCGTCGCCGCAAGCCGCGAAGCCGTCGCCGAACTGCTCGAGGCCTGGCCGGACCAGCTGGCGCTCGCCGGGATCAACGGGCCCGGTGCGGTCACCGTCGCCGGAGACCAGGACGCGCTGGAGGAGTTCGTGGCGGCCTGCGAGGCGCGGGACGTTAGGGCGCGGGTGGTCGCCCCGGTCGCCTCGCACTGCGCGCACGTCCAGCCGTTGCGGGAGAGGCTGCTGGAAGCGTTGTCGTCGGTGCGACCGCGTTCCACCGGCATCCCGTTCTACTCCGCGGTGACCGCCGCCCGGATCGACACCGCTGAGCTCGACGCCGAGTACTGGTTCCAGAACACGCGCCGGCCGGTCGACTTCGCCGGTGCCGTGTCCGCGCTCCTGGCCGACGGGCACCGGGTGTTCATCGAACCCAGCGCGCATCCGGTGCTCACGATGCACGTGCAGCAGATGGCCGAGGACGCCGAGGTCGACGTGACGGCCGTGGGCACCCTGCGCCGCCAGCAGGGCGGTCCCGTCCGGTTCGCGACCTCCCTGGCCGAGGCGTACGTGCGCGGTGTGGACGTCGACTGGAACGGGTCGTTCGACGGCACCGGCGCTCGCCGGGTCGACCTGCCCACCTACGCCTTCCAGCGGCAGCGCTTCTGGCCGAAGCCCGCTGCGTCCTCCACCACCGCCGATCCCGTGGACTCGGCGTTCTGGGGCCTGGTCGAGGGCGGAGACCTCGGCTCGGCACTGGGCCTGGACGAGGAGACCGCGGCGGCGATCACCCCCGCGCTGACGACGTGGCGCCAGAACCGGCGAGCCCACTCGCTCGCGGGCGCCTGGCGGTACCAGGAGACCTGGGCCGCGCTGGCAGGATCCGCCGACACCCCGTCGGGGATCTGGCTTGCCGTGGTGCCGGCAGACGTGGCGGACACCTGGACCAGCTCGGCGCTCACCGCGCTGGGACCGGACGCGGTGCGGGTCGAGGTCACACCGTCCGCCGACCGCGTCCAGCTGGCCGCCGAGATCGCCGAGGCCGCGCCGGAGGACGTCGAGATCGCCGGGGTGCTGTCGCTGCTGGGTGTGGAGGAAACGGCGCACCCGGTGTTCGGCGAGACCCCGATCGGCGTGCTCTCGACGCTGGCACTGCTGCAGGCGCTGGGCGATCGAGGCATCGACGCACCGCTGTGGTGCGCGACCCGGCGTGCGGTGCAGGTCGGCGACTCCGACGTCCCGTGCAGCCCCGCCCAGACGGTGTTGTGGGGGATGGGACGCGTTGCCGCGCTGGAGCTTCCGCGTCGTTGGGGTGGTCTGATCGACCTGCCTGAAGAACTCGACGAGCGCGTCCTGCAGCGGCTCGCCGGTGCGCTGGCGGATCCCGGCGAGGAGGACCAGATCGCGGTCCGCTCCTTCGGCGCGTTCGGGCGGCGCCTGAGCCGCGCCCCGCGCGGGCAGCGCAACGGCGAGTGGCAGGTCAGCGGCACGGTCCTGATCACCGGTGGCACCGGCGGTCTCGGTGCCGAGGTGGCCCGCTCCGTCGTGAACCGAGGGGCTGAGCACGTGGTGCTCGTCAGCCGCCGGGGCCCCGACGCCCCGGGTGCCGAGGAATTGCGGGACGAGCTGGAGGTTTCCGGAGCAGGCGTCACGGTGCGGGCCTGCGACGTCGCCGACCGGGCCGCGCTGGCCTCGGTGCTGGCGGAGATCCCGGACGAGCGCCCGCTGCGCGGGATCGTGCACGCCGCAGGCATCTTCGACAGCGGCATCGGGATCGACGAGCTCGCCGGCGAGGACTTCGACGGTGTTCTCCGGTCGAAGATGACCTCCGCGCGGCACCTGCACGAGCTCACCGCGGACGTGGACCTCGACGCCTTCGTGCTGTTCTCGTCGGGTGCGGCGAGCTGGGGCAGCGGTGGCCAGTCCGCGTACGCGGCGGCCAACGCCTACCTCGACGGCTTGGCGCAGCAGCGGCGCAGCGCGGGACTGCCCGCGACGTCGATCGCCTGGGGCGCGTGGGCCGGAGCGGGCAAGGCCGCCTCGGACGGCGAGGACGCCGAGCGCCTGCGCAGGCGAGGCGTGCTGCAGATGGACCCGGAACTCGCGCTCCTCGTGCTGCACCAGGCGGTGGCGGACGGGGACGCGACGCTGACCGTCACCAACACCGAGTGGGAGCGGTTCGCGCCGAGCTTCACGGCCGGGCGCCCGAGCCCGCTGCTGTCCGGCATCCCCGAAGCCCGGGAGGCGCTGGCCGAACCCGAGGCGGAGGCGGACGAGTCGGCGTTCGCGCAGCGCCTGACCGGCCTGCCCGAGGCCGAACGGGCTCGGGCCGTGCTGGAACTGGTGCGCGGAGAAGCCGCTGCGACGCTCGGATTCGCCGATTCCGACGCGTTCCCCGCGAACCGGGCCTTCCGCGACGTCGGCTACGACTCGGTGACCGCCATCGAGCTCCGCAACCGGCTCAAGGCGGTCACCGGGCTCGCGCTCCCGGCGACGCTCGTGTTCGACCACCCGACACCTGCGGCCTTGGCCGGTCACCTCCACGAACAACTCCTCCCGGGCGGTGGCGAGGCCGACGACCCGGACGCGCACGTCCGGGAAGCCCTGGCCGCGATTCCGATCAGCCGACTGCGCAAGGCGGGCTTGCTGGACCTCGTCCTGGGCTTGGCCCAGGACGACGGCGACCCCGCCGATCCCTCGCCCGACGAGGCGGACTCGATCGACGAGATGGATGGCGAAAGCCTCCTGCGGCTGGCCACAGAGCACACCGCGAACTGAAAGACACGGCGATCAAAGGAAACCGATGAGCAGCTCTGAGAAGCAGTACGTCGAGGCTCTGCGCTCGTCCCTGAAGGAGAACGATCGCCTGCGCAAGCAGAACCAGCAGCTCATCGCCGCTGCGGTGGAGCCCGTCGCGATCGTCGGGATGGGCTGCCGGTACCCCGGCGGAGCCTCGTCGCCGGAGGAGCTGTGGGAGCTGGTGTCCGAGGGGCGCGATGCCATCTCGGAGTTCCCGGCAGATCGCGGTTGGGACGTCGACGAGCTGGCCAGCGCCACCTTCCAGGGCGGTTTCCTCTCCGACGTAGCCGGTTTCGACGCCGGGTTCTTCGGCATCGCGCCGCGCGAGGCGGTGGCGATGGACCCGCAGCAGCGGCTGCTGCTCGAGGTCGCGTGGGAGGCGATCGAGCGCTCGGGCATCGACGCGACCTCGCTGCGCGCGAGCCGGACAGGCGTGTTCATGGGCACCACCGGTCAGGACTACAGCGAACTCCTCGCCGAGTCCAGCGAGGACATCGGCGTGTACTCCACGACGGCGTTCGCGGCGAGCGTGCTGTCGGGACGCATCTCCTACCTGCTGGGGCTGGAGGGCCCGGCGGTCACGGTCGACACCGCCTGCTCCTCGTCGCTGGTCGCGCTGCACAACGCGGTGCAGTCGCTGCGCGGCGGTGAGTGCTCGCTGGCCCTGGCAGGCGGTGTGGCGGTGATGTCGACGCCCAACGCCTTCAGCGCGTTCAGCTCGCAGAGCGGCTTGGCGCCCGACGGCCGGTGCAAGGCCTTCTCCGATTCCGCGGATGGCACCGGGTGGTCGGAGGGCGTCGGAGTCCTCGTGCTGGAGCGGCTCTCCGACGCCCAGCGCAACGGCCACGAGGTGCTGGCCGTGCTGCGGGGGTCCGCGATCAACTCCGACGGTGCGTCGAACGGGTTGACGGCGCCCAACGGCCCCTCGCAGCAGAGGGTGATCCGGACGGCTCTCGACAACGCCGGTTTGACCGCCGGTGACGTGGACGTGGTCGAGGCGCACGGCACGGGAACGACTTTGGGCGACCCGATCGAGGCCCAGGCGGTCCAGGCGACCTACGGCCAGGACCGCGAGGACCCGGTGCTGCTGGGCTCGATCAAGTCCAACATCGGTCACCCGCAGGGCGCCGCCGGTGTCGCGGGCGTCATCAAGATGACGATGGCGCTGCGCCACGGCGTTCTGCCCCGGACGCTGCACGCCGAGAACCCGTCGTCCAACGTGGACTGGACGACCGGCGCGGTGGAGCTGCTGACCTCGTCCAGGCAGTGGCAGCGCGGTGAACGTCCGCGGCGGGCCGGGGTTTCGGCCTTCGGCGTCAGCGGCACGAACGCGCACGTGATCATCGAGGAAGCCCCGGTCGCGGAGCCGGTCGAGAGCGAGGGCCGGGCGCCGGACGTGGCCGAGGTGCCGTGGGTGCTCTCGGGCAAGTCGGAGGCAGCGCTGGCCGCGCAGGTCGAGCGGTTCGACGCGTTCGTCGAGCGCAACCCGCGACTGGCGCCGGTCGACATCGGTGGTGCCCTGGCCACCTCGCGGACGGCCCTGGACCACCGGGTGGTGCGGCTGGCTTCGCGTGACGGTGTGGTCGAGGTGGCGCGTGGTGTTGCTGCTGAGCGGTCGGTGGGTGTGTTGTTCGCGGGTCAGGGTGCGCAGCGCCTGGGGATGGGTCGTGATCTCTACGGCCGGTTTCCGGTGTTCGCAGCAGCTTTGGATGCCGTGCTGGAGCGCCTGGACCCCGGCGTGCGGGATGTCATGTGGGGCGAGGACGAGGATGCCCTGAACCAGACGGGTTGTGCGCAGCCTGCTCTGTTCGCCCTCGAAGTCGCTCTCTTCCGGTTGGTCGAGTCGTTCGGCGTGCGGCCGGACTGCGTGGCGGGGCATTCGATCGGTGAGATCGCGGCGGCGCACGTGGCGGGTGTGTTCTCGCTGGAGGACGCCTGCACGCTGATCAGCGCTCGGGCGCGGTTGATGCAAGCTCTGCCCACGGGCGGGGTGATGGTGGCGGTGCAGGCTGGTGAGGCTGAGGTCCTGCCGCACCTCACCGACGGCGTCTCTATCGCCGCGGTGAACGGGCCGTCGTCGGTGGTGCTGGCCGGTGATGAGGAGCCCGTCCTGGCCGTGGCCGCCCGGTGGAAATCGACCCGCCTGAAGGTCTCGCACGCCTTCCACTCCCCGCTGATGGATCCGATGCTCGACGACTTCCGCGCCGCGATCAGCGGGTTGTCGTTGCACGAGAACAGCATTCCGATCGCGGTCGGCGGAGACGTGACATCGCTGGAGTTCTGGGTTCAGCACGTGCGGAACTCCGTGCGGTTCGGCGACAACGCGCGTTCGCTCGCCGAGAGGGGCGTAAACACCTTCCTGGAGCTCGGCCCGGATGGCGTTCTCACGGCGATGGCCGCCGAGTCCGTTCCGGAGGACGCGGTTCTCGTTCCCGCGCAGCGCAAGGATCGTGACCCCGAGCCGGCGCTGATCGAGGCGCTGGCCCGGCTGCACGTGACGGGCGTCGAGGTCGAGTGGGCGCAGTTCTTCAGCGGCACTGGCGCGCAGCGGGTGGACCTGCCCACCTACGCCTTCCAGCGCGAGCGCTACTGGCCGCGTCCCGCGACGTCGAAGGCCGACGTGCGGTCGGCGGGGCTGGAATCGCCGGGGCACCCGCTGCTCGGCGCCGCCGCCGAACTGGCCGGCACCGACGGGTTCCTGCTCGCGGGCCGGTTGGCGCTGCGCACCCACGCCTGGCTCGCCGATCATGTCGTCCACGGCCGAGTTCTGTTCCCCGGAACGGGATTCCTCGAGATCGCGATCCGCGCCGGTGATGAGGTGGGGTCCGGTCACGTCGAAGAGCTGACCCTGTCCGCACCCCTGGTGCTGCCCTCCCAGGGCGACGTCCAGGTCCAGGCGACCGTCGGCGCGGCCGACGAGTCCGGCCGACGTCCGGTGGCGATCTTCTCCCGCCGCGCGGATGCGGGCGAACGCGCCTGGACCCAGCACGCCGGCGGCGTGCTCGCCGTGACGGCGGCTCGACCCGGCTTCGACCTGGGTGCGTGGCCGCCGGCCGGTGCCGAGGCCGTCGACGTGTCCGACTGCTACGAGCGGTTCGCCGAGGTCGGTTTCGACTACGGCCCCGTCTTCCGCGGCCTGCGCGCCGTGTGGCGTCGAGGCGACGAGGTGTTCGCCGAGGTCGAGCTGCCGGGTGACGCCGCAGCGGAGGACTTCGGCCTGCACCCGGCGCTGCTGGACGCCGGGATGCACGCCGCGGGCTTCGGCGACGTCGGCGCGCTCAGCCGGAGCGCGCTGCCGTTCTCGTGGCAGGGCGTCTCGCTGCACGCCGCAGGCGCTTCGGCGGTGCGGATGCGCCTGGCCCCGGGGCTTGACGGCACCACGGTGCTCTCCATCGCCGACGGGGCGGGAACGCCGGTCGCCTCGGTCGACCGCCTCGTCACCAGGCAGATGCCTGCCGAGCAGATCACCGACGACTCGGTCACGCGCGATGCGCTCTTCCAGCTCGACTGGGCTCCGGCCGCCATCTCGGAGACGGCCGACGAGACGTGGTCGGTGCTCGAACCCCCGCACGACCTCACCGGCATCGAACCCGGCACGGTCGTGGTTCCCGTCGTCGGAGACACCGACGATGTCGTCGACTCGGTGCGCTCCACGACCGCGCGAGTCCTGCGCATCCTCCAGGACTGGCTCGCGCTGGAGCGCTTCACCGACTCGCGGCTGGTGTTCGTGACCCGTGGTGCGACCTCCGGCCGCGACCTCACCGGCTCAGCGGTGTGGGGGCTGCTGCGCTCGGCGCAGACCGAGCACCCGGGACAGTTCACCGTGGTGGACACCGACCCCGGTGCCGAGGCGGATGCCGACGCCCTGCTGTCGCGGGCGCTGACCAGCGACGAGCCGCAACTGCTGATCCGCGACGGCGAGGTGCTCGCCCCGCGCATCGCCCGGCCGACCACCTCGGGCGAGGACACCGCCTGGGACACCGACGGCACCGTCCTGATCACCGGCGGGACCGGGGGCCTGGGAGCCGTGCTCGCCCGGCACCTGGCCGACGCGCACGGCGTGCGCGAACTCCTGCTGGTCAGCCGCCGGGGCCCGGACGCCGACGGCGCCGACGACCTCGTCGCCGACCTGGCCGAACGCGGCGCCACCGCGCGGATCGTGGCCTGCGACGTGACCGATCGCGCATCGGTCGCCGCACTGCTCGACCGGCACCCGGTGCGCGCCGTGGTGCACACCGCCGGGGTCGTCGACGACGGCGTGATCGAATCCCTGTCCGCCGAGGCGGTCGACGCGGTGCTGGCCCCGAAGGTCGACGCCGCGTGGCACCTCCACGAACTCGCCGGGGACCTCTCCGCGTTCGTCCTGTTCTCCTCCGCCGCAGCCACTTTCGGCGGTGCCGGGCAGGGCAACTACGCCGCGGGCAACGCCTTCCTCGACGGCCTGGCGCGGTACCGCCGCGAGCGCGGGCTTCCGGCCGTGTCGCTGGGCTGGGGCGCCTGGGAGCAGTCGGTCGGCCTGACCAGCGCGCTCTCCGAAGCCGACGTGCAGCGGATCTCGCGGATGGGCGTGCAGCCGCTGTCGGTGGAGCACGGCCTCGACTTGTTCGACGCGGCGCTGGGAACCGGACAACCGCAGCTCCTGCCGGTGCAGCTGGACCTGCCGTCGCTGCGCGGCCGCGGGGAGGTCCCGCACCTGCTGCGGGGACTGATCCGCACCCCGATCCGGCGCGCGACCGCGTCCTCCCGGGGCGACGTCGAGGCCCTGGTGGACCGCCTCGCCGCCTCGTCCGAAGCCGAGCGCACCGAGCGGCTGGTGGAGCTCGTCCGCCACGAGGTCGCGGCCGTGCTCGGACATGCCGGCTCCGGGGGAGTGGATCCCTCGCGGCCCTTCCAGGAACTGGGTTTCGACTCGCTCACCGCCGTGGAGCTGCGCAACCGGCTGACCGCGGCGACCGGGCTGCGGCTCTCGGCGACCTCGGTGTTCGACTACCCGACGGTGACCAGGCTCGCCGAGCACCTGCGCGACGACCTGTTCGGCGCCGCCCTCGACGTTCGTCCGGTCGAACCCGCGCGGTCCCCGGACGACGACCCGATCGTGATCGTGGGCATGGCCTGCCGCTACCCGGGCGGTGTGTCCTCACCGGAGGACCTGTGGCGGTTGGTGACCGAGGACGGCGACGCGATCACCGGTTTCCCGACCAACCGAGGCTGGGACCTGGATTCGCTGTTCGACGTCGACCCGGACAGCGCGGGCACCTCGTACTCGACCTCGGGCGGATTCCTGCACGACGCGGGGGAGTTCGACGCCGACTTCTTCGCGATGTCGCCTCGCGAGGCGCTGGCCACCGACGTCCAGCAGCGGCTGGTGCTGCAGACGGCCTGGGAGGCCATCGAGCGCACCGGGATCGACCCGGCCTCGTTGCAGGGCAGCCAGACCGGTGTCTTCGCCGGTGTGATGGTCAACGACTACGGCACGCTGCTCGACGGCGAGACCTTCGAGGGCTACCAGGGGACCGGTACCGCGCAGAGCGTCCTGTCCGGCCGCGTGTCCTACGCGCTCGGTCTCGAAGGGCCTGCGGTCACGGTGGACACGGCGTGCTCGTCGTCGCTGGTGTCGATGCACTTGGCGGCGCAGTCGCTGCGGCAGGGGGAGTGCTCGCTGGCGCTGGCCGGTGGTGTGACCGTGATGTCGACCCCGGCGTCGTTCGTGGTGTTCTCCCGCCAGCGCGGCTTGGCCGCCGACGGCCGGTGCAAGTCCTACTCCGACACCGCCGACGGCGTGGGCTGGTCCGAGGGCGCCGGTCTGGTGGTGCTGGAACGGTTCTCGGACGCGCAGCGCAACGGACACCAGGTGCTGGCGTTCCTGCGGGGTTCGGCGGTGAACTCCGACGGCGCGTCGAACGGTCTCACGGCGCCGAACGGTCCCTCGCAGCAGCGGGTGATCCGCCACGCCCTGGCCGGAGCCGGATTGTCCACATCGGACGTCGACGCGGTGGACGGGCACGGCACGGGAACCACGCTGGGCGATCCGATCGAGGCCCAGGCCCTGCTGGCGACCTACGGGCAGGACCGGGAGCGCCCGCTGCTGCTGGGCTCGATCAAGTCGAACCTCGGTCACACCCAGGCCGCCTCCGGTGTCGCCGGTGTGATCAAGATGGTCACCGCGATGCAGCGCGGTGTCGTGCCGCGAAGCCTGCACGCCGGCGTGCCCTCCTCCCACGTCGACTGGGAAGCCGGCTCCGTCGAACTGCTGGACGCTCCGGTCGAGTGGCCGGAGACCGGGCGTCCTCGCCGGGCGGGCGTGTCGTCGTTCGGCGTCAGCGGGACGAACGCGCACGTGATCCTGGAGCAGGGGCCCGCTGTCGTCGTCTCCGCGGTCGAACCGCGGGTGACGCCCGGCGTGGTGCCGTGCGTCGTGTCGGCGAAGTCGGCGACCGCGCTGGACGCGCAGATCGCCCGGCTGCGCGAGTGGGACATCGACGCCGCCGACGCCGGGTACTCGCTGGTGACGTCGCGATCGCTCTTCGATCACCGCGCCGTGCTGCTGGCCTCGGACGGCGGTCTGGTGGAAGCCGCGCGGGGAGTGGCCCACGAGCAGTCGGTGGCGGTGCTGTTCTCCGGCCAGGGCTCGCAGCGGCTCGGGATGGGCCGGGAGCTCTACGCCCGGTTCCCGGTGTTCGCCGAGGCGTTGGACGAGGTCTTGGGACACCTCGACCCGTCCGTGCGCGAGGTGATGTGGGGTGCTGACGCCGATGCGCTGAACGAGACCGGCATGGCCCAGCCCGCCTTGTTCGCGCTCGAGGTCGCTCTGTTCCGGCTGGTCGAATCCTTCGGCGTGCGGCCGGATCACCTGGCCGGGCATTCGATCGGTGAGATCGCCGCAGCTCACGTGGCCGGTGTGTTCTCGCTGGCCGACGCCTGCGCGCTCATCAGTGCGCGGGCAGGCCTCATGCAGGCGCTGCCCTCCGGCGGCGTGATGGTCGCCGTGCGGGCGAGTGAGGCCGACGTGCGGGAGCACCTAGCCGACGGGGTGTCGATCGCCGCGGTGAACGGCCCGTCCTCGGTGGTGCTGGCCGGTGCGGAAGCCGCCGTGCTGGACGTGGCGTCGCGGTGGGAGTCGAAGCGCCTCGACGTCTCGCACGCGTTCCACTCGCCGCTGATGGACCCGATGCTGGAGGACTTCCGCCAGGCCATCGGTGAGCTGACGTTCCACACACCCGGCGTCGCGATCGCGACCAGCGGTGATGTGAGCGACCCCGAGTTCTGGGTCCAGCACGTGCGCGAGGCCGTTCGGTTCGCGGACTCCGTCGACCAGCTCGCCGATGCGGGTGCGACGGCGTTCCTGGAGCTCGGACCCGATGGCGTCCTGTCGGCGATGGCCGCCGAATCCGCGCCGGACGCCGCGGTGATCGCCCCCGTCCTGCGCAAGGACCACGACGCGGAGACCACGTTCGTCACCGCCCTGGCCCGGCTCCACGCGACCGGCGCGCCCGTGCGCTGGGAACCGCTGTGGGAAGGCACGGGCGCTCACCGGGTCGAGCTCCCGACCTACGCCTTCGAGCGCCGCTGGTTCTGGCCCGACGCCGTCGGCAAGTCGGGGGACGTGCGCGGTGCCGGCCTGGCTTCGGTGGACCACCCGCTGCTCGGTGCGGCCGCGGAACTCGCCGACTCCGACGGGTTCCTGCTCACCAGCCGGTTGTCGGTCCGGTCGCAGCCCTGGCTCGCCGATCACGTCGTGCGGGGGCAGGTGCTCGTCCCGGGTGCGGCCCTGGTGGAGCTGGCGATCAGGGCCGCCGACGAGGCGGGGTGCGAGCGCGTCGAGGAGCTGACGCTGTCGGCTCCGCTGGTGCTGCCCGAGCAGGGCGCGCTGCAGCTGCAGCTGCGCGTCGGCCCGGAGGAGGATTCCGGCCACCGCGCCATCACCGTGCACAGCAGGCCGGAGGACGACGCGGAGCTGCCCTGGACTCAGCACGCGGTCGGTCTGCTCGGCCGCGAGCAGACGTCCCAGCCCTTCGACGCCGCCGCCTGGCCGCCGGCCGGGTCCCAACCGCTGGAGCTGACCGGGTTCTACGAGCGGTTCGCCGAAGCCGGGTTCGACTACGGCCCGGTGTTCCAGGCCCTGGGCTCGGCCTGGCGGCTCGGCGACGAGGTGTTCGCCGAGGTCGTCCTGCCGGAAGGGGTCGAGACCAGCGGGTTCGGCCTGCACCCCGCGCTGCTGGACGCGAGCCTGCACGCCCTGGCGCTCGCCGGTCAGCGCACCTCTGGCGGCGTCGTGCCGTTCTCCTGGCGCGGCCTGTCGTTGCACGCGGCGGGAGCCACCGAGCTGCGAGTGCGGTTGTCGCTCGCCGACGAGGGGACGATGTCCCTCGCGCTGGCCGATGCGAACGGTGCACCGGTGGCCTCGGTCGAGTCCCTGGTCGTGCGCGAGCTCACCCAGACCGACCTCGGCGACGCCGACGGGACGCGCGATGCGCTGTTCGGCGTCGAGTGGGTTCCGATCACCGCGGAGGCGAACCTCGCCGAGCCGGTATTCGCGGTTCTCGGGACGAACTCGTGGGACTTGCCCGGTTCTGCGCACGACGACTTGAGCGCGGTCGAGGCCGATGTCGTGCTGGTGCCGGTGGCCGGTGAGGCCGACGTCGTGGGCTCGGCCCACGACTGCGCCCGGCACGCGCTGCGCTTGGTGCAGGAGTGGTTGTCGGAGGAGCGGTTCGCCGGGTCGCGTCTCGTGTTCGTGACGCGAGGCGCGGTCTCGGGTGACGACGTGGCCGCCTCCGCCGTGTGGGGCCTGGTGCGGTCGGCTCAGTCCGAGCACCCGGGTCGCTTCGGGCTGCTGGACCTGGACGCCGGAGGCGCTTCTCCCACCGCACTGGCAACGGCGTCGGCGAGCGCTGAGCCGCAGCTGCTCATCCGCGAGGGTGAGGTTCTGGCGGCCCGGTTGGCTCGGGCCGCGGCGGACGAGCCGGTGGGCTGGGACGTGGACGGCCCGGTTCTGATCACCGGCGGCACGGGCGGCCTGGGTGCTGCTGTGGCCCGGCACCTGGTCGTCGAGAAGGGCGTTCGGGACCTGCTTCTGGTGAGCCGGCGCGGCCTCGACGGCGAGGGTGCGGGTGAGCTGCACGCTGAGCTGACCGGTCTCGGCGCTCGGGTGGATGTGGTGGCGTGCGATGTCGCTGATCGGTCTGCGGTGGCGGAGGTGCTTGCTGGTCGGTGTGTTTCGGCTGTGGTGCATGCTGCGGGTGTTCTGGATGACGGTGTGGTGGAGTCGCTGACGCCGGATCGGGTGGATGCGGTGCTGCGTCCGAAGGTGGATGCCGCCTGGAACCTCCACGAGCTCACCGAGGGCCTGTCGGCGTTCGTGGTGTTCTCCTCTGCTGCGGGTGTTTTCGGCTCCCCGGGTCAGGCCAACTACGCCGCCGGCAACGCGTTCCTGGACGCGTTGGTCGAGCACCGTCGGTCCCAGGGCCTGCCGGGTGTGTCGTTGGCGTGGGGCGCGTGGGCGTCCGGGATGGCCTCGGAGGTGGACGCTGATCGGATGGGCCGGTCGGGGATGCCGCCGCTGTCGACCGAGCAGGGGCTGCGGCTGTTCGACGCCGCGCTGTCCGCGGATCGACCGGTGCTGCTGCCGGTCCGCCTCGACCTGGCCGCTCTGCGCCGAGCCGGCGACGTTCCGCCGCTGCTGCGCGGGCTGGTCCGAACGCGGGCACGTCGGTCGCTGGCGGGATCGCGAGCCGCGGAATCGCTGGTCGCCAGCCTGAGCGGACTCGGCGAGACAGCACGACAGGACGCCCTGCTCGACCTGGTGCGCGGTGAGGTCGCCGCGGTGCTGGGACACACCGATGGCAGGGCCGTCGAACCGACGAGGGCCTTCCAGGACTCGGGTTTCGACTCGCTGACGGCGGTCGAGCTGCGCAACCGGCTCGGTGCCACGAGCGGTCTGCGGCTGCCCGCCACCCTGGTCTTCGACCACCCGAACGCCCAGGCCCTCGCCGAGCACCTGGACGAGGAGCTCTTCGGCGCGAAGGCGCAGGACTCCGCGAGTGCTCCGGTCCTGCTCAACACCACCGATGACCCGGTGGTCGTCGTCGGGATGGCCTGCCGCTACCCGGGCGGTGTGTCGTCGCCGGAAGACCTGTGGCGGTTGGTCTCCGACGGGGTCGACGCGATCTCGGAGTTCCCGACCGATCGCGGCTGGCCCCTGGACACCCTGTTCCACTCCGATCCCGACCACATCGGGACCTCCTACGCGCGGGCCGGCGGGTTTCTCGACGAGGCCGCGGACTTCGACGCCGACTTCTTCGGGATGAGCCCGCGCGAAGCCCTGGCGACGGACGCGCAGCAGCGGTTGCTGCTGGAGGTCGCGTGGGAGTCCTTGGAACGCGCGGGAATCGACCCGATCTCGTTGCGCGGCAGCCGCACCGGCATGTTCGCCGGTGTCATGTACAGCGACTACAGCTCGTTGCTCAACGGCGGTGACTTCGAGGGACACCAGGGACAGGGCAGCTCGCCCAGCATCGCCACCGGTCGCGTCTCCTACACCCTCGGTTTTGAGGGGCCTGCGGTGACGGTGGACACGGCGTGCTCGTCGTCGCTGGTGTCGATGCACTGGGCGATGCAGGCGCTGCGCAGCGGTGAGTGCTCGCTCGCACTGGCCGGTGGTGTGACCGTGATGTCCACCCCGGGACCGTTCGTCGAGTTCTCGCGCCAAGGCGGCCTGTCTCCGGACGGGCGGTGCAGGTCCTTCGGTGAGTCGGCCGATGGTGTGGGTTGGTCGGAGGGTGTGGGTCTGCTGGTGCTGGAGCGTCTTTCGGACGCCCGTCGCCACGGGCACGAGGTGCTGGCGGTCGTGCGGGGTTCGGCGGTGAACTCGGACGGTGCGTCGAACGGGTTGACGGCGCCGAACGGTCCGTCGCAGCAAAGGGTGATCCGTCAGTCGTTGGCCAGTGCTGGGTTGTCCACTTCGGACGTGGATGTGGTCGAGGCGCACGGCACCGGGACGACGTTGGGCGATCCGATCGAGGCGCAGGCGTTGCTGGCGACCTACGGTCAGGACCGCGACCGGCCGTTGTTGCTGGGTTCGATCAAGTCCAACATCGGGCACACGCAGGCGGCGGCGGGTGTCGCGGGCGTGATCAAGATGATCGCGGCCATGCAACGAGGTGTCCTGCCTCGCACGTTGCACGCGGACGTGCCGTCGTCGCACGTGGACTGGGAAGCCGGATCCGTCGCACTGCTGACCTCGCAAAGCGAGTGGCCGGAGACCGGTCATCCCCGCCGGGCCGCGGTGTCTTCCTTCGGGGTCAGCGGCACGAACGCCCACGTGATCCTGGAGCAGGGCCCCGCGACCGAGAAGCCCGCGAGCGAGCCGCAGGTGGTTCCCGCAGCGGTGCCGTGGGTGATCTCGGCGAAGTCCGACGCGGCCGTGGACGACCAGACCGCGCGACTCCGCGCGCTCGAAGACTCACCGGCCGATGTCGGATTCTCCCTCGTCACCTCGCGTTCGGTGTTCGAGCACCGGAAGGTGCTGCTGGCTGAGGGTGCGGGTCTCACCGAGGTTGCTTCGGGTACCGCGCGTGCGGGTTCGTTGGCGGTGGTGTTCTCGGGTCAGGGTGCGCAGCGCCTGGGGATGGGTCGGGAGCTTTACGGCAGGTTCCCTGTGTTCGCTGAGGCTGTGGATTCCGTGTTGGAGCTCCTGGACCCGGGTGTGCGAGAGGTGATGTGGGGTGAGGATGCGGATGCGCTGAATCAGACGGGGTTCGCGCAGCCTGCTCTGTTTGCGCTGGAAGTTGCTCTGTTCCGGTTGGTCGAGTCGTTCGGTGTGCGGCCGGACTTCTTGGCGGGGCATTCGATCGGTGAGATCGCGGCGGCGCATGTGGCGGGTGTGTTCTCGTTGGAGGACGCGTGCGCGTTGATCAGTGCTCGGGCGCGGTTGATGCAGGCGCTGCCCACGGGTGGTGTGATGGTGGCGGTGCAGGCCGCCGAGACCGAGGTTCTGCCGCACCTCATCGACGGCGTCTCTATCGCCGCGGTCAACGGACCGAACTCAGTGGTGCTGGCGGGAGAAGAAGACCCGGTCGTAGCCGTGGCCGGTCGGTGGAAGTTCACGCGGTTGGAGGTGTCGCACGCGTTCCACTCGCCGCTGATGGACCCGGTTCTGGACGAGTTCCGGCAGGCGATCAGCGGTGTGTCCTTCGAGGTTCCGAGCGTTCCGGTCGCGACGAGCGGTGACGTGACCGATCCGGAGTTCTGGGTTCAGCACGTCCGGGAGACGGTGCGATTCGCCGACGCCGTCGCCGATCTGACCGACGCGGGCGCGACGGCCCTCCTCGAACTCGGTCCCGATGGCGTTCTCTCCGCCCTGGCCGCCGAGTCCGTCCCCGAAGACGTGGTCGTGACCCCGGCGCTGCGCCGGGACCGGAGCGAAGAGGCCGCGCTGCTGACGGCGCTGGCCCGGTTGCACGTCACCGGCCTCGACGTCGACTGGCTCCCCGCGTTCGCGAGGACGGGAACCCGCAGGGTCGCCCTGCCCACCTACGCCTTCCAGCACCGGCGCTTCTGGCCGATCCTGCCGGGTCGCCACGGCGACGTCGCCGGTTTCGGAATGGTCGACGTCGAGCACCCGCTGCTCGGCGCGAGTACGGAGATCGCCGGCTCGGACGGGTATCTGTTCACCAACCGCGTGTCGGTGAGCTCGCAGCCCTGGCTCGCCGACCACGTCGTGATGGGTCAGGTCCTCGTGCCCGGCGCGGCCATGGTGGAGCTGGCGCTGAGGGCCGGCGACGAGGTCGGCTGCGATCGGGTCGAAGAACTGACCCTGGCGAGTCCGCTGACGCTGCCCGAGCGCGACGCCCTCCAGGTGCAGGTCGCCGTCGGGGCCGCGGACGAGTCGGGGGATCGCACCGTGGCGGTGCTGTCCCGGCCCGCCGACGCCGTCGACGCGGTCTGGACGGAGCACGCGAGCGGAACCCTCACCACCGGAGCACGACCGCTCCCGTTCGACGACGGACTCCAACCGCCCGCGGACGCCGACGAGGTGGACGTGTCCCGGTGCTACGACCTGTTCGCCGAGGCCGGGTTCGAGTACGGCCCGGTGTTCCAGGGCCTGCGCTCCGCGTGGCGGCGCGGTGACGAGGTGTTCGCCGAGGTCGTGCTGCCGGACGAGGCCGAGACCAGCGGATTCGGCCTCCACCCCGCCCTGCTCGACGCGTGCCTGCACGCGGCCGGGGCCACCGGTGACGGCGCGACCGGCCTGCCGTTCTCCTGGTCGGGCGTGTCGTTGCACGCCACCGGCGCGGCGGAACTGCGGGTGCGCCTGTCCAGGAATGCCGACGGCTCGATGTCCCTCGCGCTGGCCGACCCGGCTGGAATCCCGGTCGCCTCGGTGGAATCGCTGACCGTGCGCGCGGTGTCCGCCGAAGGACTCGCCGCGGGCCGGGATCGCGACGCACTCTTCGGCCTGCAGTGGACGCCGGCAGCGCTGCCCGCTGATTCGGACGTCCCGGAATGCGCGGTGCTCGGGCCGGATGCCTGGGGACTGCCGGGTTCCGCGCACGATGATGTCAGCGCGGTCGAGGCGGGCGTCGTGCTGGTGCCGATCACGGGCACCGACGAGGCGGTCGCCTCCGCCCACGACTTCACCGCGCACGCCCTCGGACTTCTGCAGGAGTGGTTGTCGGAGGAGCGGTTCGCCGGGTCGCGTCTGGTGTTCGTGACGCGTGGCGCGGTGTCGGGTGAGGATGTGGCTGCGGCTGCTGTGTGGGGCTTGGTGCGGTCGGCTCAGTCCGAGCACCCGGGTCGCTTCGGCCTGCTGGACCTGGACCGCGGCACGCTTGATCCGGAGGTGCTGACCCGCGCGCTGTCCAGCGACGAGCCGCAGCTGCTCATCCGCGAGGGTGAGGTTCTGGCTGCCCGGTTGGCTCGGGTCGCGGCCCAGGACCAGCCGGTGGGCTGGGGCGTGGACGGCCAGGTTCTGATCACCGGTGGCACGGGTGGGCTGGGTGCTGCGGTGGCCCGGCACCTGGTCGTCGAGAAGGGCGTTCGGGACCTGCTCCTGGTGAGCCGGCGGGGCCTCGACGGCGAGGGTGCGGATGAGCTGCACGCTGAGCTGACCGGTCTCGGGGCTCGGGTGGATGTGGTGGCGTGCGATGTCGCTGATCGGTCTGCGGTGGCGGATTTGCTGGCTGGTCGCGGTGTTACGGCTGTGGTGCACGCTGCGGGTGTTCTGGATGACGGTGTGGTGGAGTCGCTGACGCCGGATCGGGTGGACGCGGTGCTGCGTCCGAAGGTGGATGCCGCCTGGAACCTCCACGAACTGACCGAGGGCCTGTCCGCATTCGTGGTGTTCTCTTCCGCCGCAGGTGTTTTCGGTTCCCCGGGGCAGGCCAACTACGCCGCCGGGAACGCGTTCCTCGATGCGTTGGTCGAACACCGTCGGTCCCAGGGCCTGCCGGGCGTGTCATTGGCGTGGGGTGCGTGGGAGTCCGGGATGGCCTCAGAGGTGGACGCTGATCGGTTGGTGCGGTCGGGGATGCCGCCGTTGTCGGCCGAGCAGGGGCTGCGGCTGTTCGATGCCGCGCTGTCCACGGATCGACCGGTGCTGCTGCCGGTCCGCCTCGACCTGGCCGCTCTGCGACGAGCCGGCGACGTGAGGCCGCTTCTGCGCGGGCTGGTCCGAACGCGGGCACGCCGGTCGCTGGCCGGGTCGCGAGCCGCGGAATCGCTGGTCGCCAGCCTGAGCGGACTCGGCGAGACAGCACGACAGGACGCTCTGCTCGACCTGGTGCGCGGTGAGGTTGCCGCGGTGCTGGGACACACCGATGGCAGGGCGGTCGAACCGACGAGGGCGTTCCAGGACTTGGGTTTCGACTCGCTGACGGCGGTGGAGCTGCGCAACCGGCTCGGTGCCGCGAGCGGTCTGCGGCTGCCGGCCACGCTGGTCTTCGATCACCCGACGGCCCACGCGTTGGCCGCGCACCTGCACGACGAGCTGTTCGACGCAGCGGCCCAGCCCGCCCACGCCTTGCCCGCGCTCGCGAGCACCGCCGACGACCCGGTGGTCGTCGTCGGGATGGCGTGCCGCTATCCGGGCGGTGTGTCCTCGCCGGAAGACCTGTGGCGGTTGGTGTCCGACGGGGTCGACGCGATCTCGGAGTTCCCCGACAACCGCGGCTGGGACATGGACGCGTTGTTCGATCCGGACCCGGATCACGTCGGTACCTCCTACGTGCGCTCGGGCGGATTCCTGCACGACGCGGGTGAGTTCGACCCCGCGTTCTTCGGGATGTCGCCACGCGAAGCCCTGGCGACCGACGCTCAGCAGCGGCTGCTGCTGGAGGTCGCGTGGGAGTCCTTGGAGCGCTCGGGAATCGACCCGGTCGGGTTGCGCGGCAGCCAGACCGGTGTGTTCGCCGGGGTGATGTACAACGACTACGCCCAGCTCCTCGCGGGGGACGCCGAGGGCTACCAGGCCACCGGCGGATCGAGCGTGGTCTCCGGCCGCGTCTCCTACACGTTCGGTTTCGAGGGACCTGCGGTGACGGTGGACACGGCGTGCTCGTCGTCGCTCGTCGCCACGCACCTGGCCGCCCAGGCGCTGCGCCAGGGGGAGTGCTCGCTGGCGCTCGCCGGCGGCGTCACCGTCATGTCCACCCCCAGCGCCTTCATCGGCTTCTCCCGCCAGCGCGGTCTCTCGCCGGATGGCCGGTGCAGGGCGTTCGGTGAGTCGGCCGATGGTGTGGGTTGGTCGGAGGGTGTGGGTCTGCTGGTGCTGGAGCGTCTGTCGGACGCGCGGCGGCACGGTCACGAGGTGCTGGCGGTGGTGCGGGGTTCGGCGGTGAACTCCGATGGTGCGTCGAACGGGTTGACGGCGCCGAACGGTCCGTCGCAGCAAAGGGTCATTCGTCAGTCGTTGGCCAGTGCTGGGTTGTCCACTTCGGACGTGGATGTGGTCGAGGCGCACGGCACCGGGACGACGTTGGGCGATCCGATCGAGGCGCAGGCGTTGCTGGCGACCTACGGTCAGGACCGCGACCGGCCGTTGTTGCTGGGTTCGATCAAGTCCAACATCGGGCACGCGCAGGCGGCGGCCGGCGTTGCGGGCATCATCAAGATGATCGCCGCCATGCAGCACGGCCAGCTGCCGCCGACCCTCCACGCCGACACCCCGTCGTCCCACGTGGACTGGGAAGCCGGAGCGGTGGAACTCCTGACCAGCGCCGCCGAATGGCCGCGGTCGGACCGTCCGCACCGGGCCGGGATCTCGGCCTTCGGCGTCAGCGGCACCAACGCGCACGTGATCCTGGAGCAGGGCCCCGCGGTCGAGCAGTCCGCGGGCGAGCCGCAGGTGGTTCCCGCAGCGGTGCCGTGGCTGATCTCGGCGAAGTCCGAAGCGGCCCTGGACGACCAGACCGCGCGACTCCGCGCGGCCGAGGGCTCCCAGCTCGACATCGCCTACTCGCTGGCCACCTCGCGCGCCCAGTTCGAGCACCGGGCGGCCCTCGTCGCCTCCGATGATGGCGTGGTCCCGGCCGCGCGCGGCGTCGCTCGGGCGCGATCGTTGGCGGTGCTGTTCACCGGCCAGGGGTCGCAGCGCCTCGGCATGGGCCGCGAACTCCACGCCCGGTTCCCGGTCTTCGCCGAGGCCTTCGACGCCGTGCTCGCCCACCTCGACCCCGCGGTGCGGGAGGTCATGTGGGGACAGGACGCCGACGCGCTGAACCGGACCGGCAACGCGCAGCAGGCGCTGTTCGCGCTGGAGGTCGCCCTGTTCCGGCTGGTGGAGTGGCTCGGCGTGCGCCCGGACCACCTGGCAGGCCATTCGATCGGCGAGATCGCGGCCGCGCACGTGGCCGGTGTGCTCTCGCTGGAGGACGCCTGCACGCTCGTCAGCGCGCGGGCGCGCCTGATGCAGGCGCTGCCCACCGGTGGCGCGATGGTGGCGGTGCAGGCCGGTGAGGCCGAGGTGCTGCCGCACGTGATCGGCGGTGTGTCCATCGCCGCGGTCAACGGCCCGAACTCGGTCGTGCTCTCCGGCGACGAAGCCGCGGTGCTGGAGGTGGCGTCGCGCTGGAAGTCGACCCGCCTGACCGTCTCGCACGCCTTCCACTCGGCGCACATGGACCCCATGCTCGACGAGTTCCACGAGGTCGTCAGCAGCCTGTCCTTCCACGCCCCGACCATTCCCGTCGTGACCTCGGGTGATGTGACCTCGCCCGAGCACTGGACGCAGCACGTGCGCGAACCCGTCCGGTTCGCCGACGCCGTCGCCGACCTGGTGGGCGCCGGAACCACGGCCTTCCTGGAGCTCGGGCCCGACGGCGTCCTGTCCGGCATGGCGGCCGAGTCGGTCCAGAACGTCGGATCGCCCGATGAGACCGTGCTGGTCCCGCTCCTGCGCAAGGAGCGCGGCGAGGAGGAATCGGCCGTCACGGCGCTGGCGCGGCTGCACGCGGCAGGCGTCGAGGTGTCCTGGTCACCGTTGTTCGAGGGGACCGGTGCACGCCGGATCAACCTGCCCACCTACCCCTTCCAGCACGAGTGGTTCTGGCCCGCGCTCGCCGCCCGCCACGACAGCTCGCGGGGCCTCGGTCTGCTCTCGACCGAACACCCGCTGCTCGGCTCCGCGGTGGAGCTGGCCGAGGGTGACGGAGCCCTGTTCACGAGCCGGCTGTCGCTGCAGTCCCACCCGTGGCTGGCCGATCACGTGGTCATGGGCAACCCGGTCGTGCCGGGCGCGGCGCTGGTCGAGATGGTCGCGCGCGCCGGTGACGAAGTCGGCTGCCCCGGTGTCGAGGAGCTGACCCTGGTCTCACCGCTGGTCCTGCCCGAGAACGGCGGGGTGCGGGTCCAGGTCTGGGTCGGCTCGGCCGATGAGTCGGGACGCCGTTCGGTGAACGTCTACTCGCAGTCCGACGGCGGTGAGGACCAGCCCTGGTCGCCCTGCGCCAGCGGCGTGCTCGGGGTCGACGGCCGCGGGGCCGAGTTCGACGCCGCCGCCTGGCCGCCTGAGGACGCGGAAGCCGTTGCGCTGGAAGGCTGCTACGACCGGCTCGCCGACGCCGGGCTCGAATACGGCCCGGTCTTCCGAGGACTGCGGGCCGTCTGGCGGCGGGGCGATGACACCTTCGCCGAGGTCGCGCTGCCCGACGACGTGAAGGCCGACGGATTCGACCTGCACCCCGCGCTGTTCGACGCGTGCCTGCACGCGGCCGCCGTCGTCGCCGACGGAGAGCCGGGGCTGCCGTTCTCGTGGTCGGTCGTGTCGCTGCACGCCTGGGACGCGGTGGAGCTGCGAGTACGGCTGCGCAAGGCCGCCGACGGCTCGATGGCGCTCGCCATGGCCGATCCCGACGGAGTGCCGGTGGCCTCCGTCGAGGCGCTGACCGTGCGGCCGGTGTCCGGCGAGCCGCTGAGCGCTCGCAGCTCTGGGCGGCGGTCCCTGTTCGGCGTCGACTGGAATCCGGTTCCGGCGGAGGCGCACGACGCACCGGCGACCGTGCTGGGGGCCGATGCCTTCGGGCTGGCGGAATCCCTGCGCGCGACCGGGGTCGAGGTCGGCGCCGAGTCCGATCTGAGCTCGGTGACCGGCGGCGTGGTGCTCGTCCCGATCGCCCCCGAACCGGGACACGTCCCCGACACCGTCCACGCGACGGTGTCCCGCGTGCTGGCTCTGGTGCAGGAATGGCTGGGCGCCGAACGTCCCGCCGGTTCCCGGCTGGTGTTCGTCACCCGAGGTGCGGTGTCCGGTGCTGACGTGGCCGCCGCCGCTGCCGCCGGGCTGGTGCGGTCCGCCCAGTCCGAGCATCCGGGCCTCTTCTGCCTGCTGGACTTGGACGCGGATTCGGTGGAACCCGCAGCGGTGTCACGGGCTTTGGGCTCGACTGAGCCGCAGCTGCTCGTCCGGGGCAACGACGTCCTGGCGGCGAGGCTCTCGCGGGTGACGCCGCAGGACGATCCGGTCGGCTGGGAGGCCGACGGCTCGGTCCTGATCACCGGCGGCACGGGCGGCCTGGGCGCGCAGGTGGCTCGACACCTGGTCGCCGAGCAGGGCGTGCGAGACCTGGTGCTGGTCAGTCGACGCGGCCCGGGTGCCGCGAGCGCGGGCGAGTTGACGACCGAGCTGACCGAGCTGGGCGCCAGCGTCGACGTGGTGGCCTGCGACGTGGCCGACCGGGCCGCGGTGGCCGAGCTGCTGGACCACCGACGAGTCTCGGCGGTGGTGCACACCGCGGGCGTGCTCGACGACGGTGTCGTCGAGTCGCTGACCCCGGAGCGGGTGGACACGGTGCTGCGGCCGAAGGTGGATGCGGCCTGGAACCTCCACGAGCTGACCGAGAACCTGTCGTCCTTCGTGGTGTTCTCCTCGGCAGCAGGAGTGTTCGGCAACCCGGGACAGGCGAACTACGCCGCGGGGAACGCGTTCCTGGACGCGTTGGTGGAGCACCGGCGGTCTCAGGGCCTGCCGGGCGTGTCACTGGCGTGGGGTGCGTGGGAGCAGGCCGGCATGGCGGCGGGCCGTTCGGGAATGCCCGCCCTGTCGGTGCCGGAAGGCCTGGAGCTGTTCGACTCCGCTCTGTCCGCGACCCGGCCGGTGGTGGTGCCGGTGCACCTGGACCTGGCGGCCATCCGAGCTCAGGGCGAGGTCCCTCCGCTGCTGCGTTCTCTCGTCCGGAGCAGGACGCCCAGGGCGGCGTCGCGCACCGCGGAGACACTGGCGACCCGCCTGAGCGGCTTGAACGACGCCGAGCGCCAGGAAGCCCTGCTGGACCTGGTGCGCGGCGAGGTCGCCGCAGTGCTGGGACACGCCGACGCGAACGCGATCGTTGCGTCGAAGGCGTTTCAGGACTTGGGCTTCGACTCGCTGACGGCGGTCGAGCTGCGCAACAGGCTCGGTGCCACGACCGGTCTGCGCCTGCCCGCCACGCTGGTCTTCGACTACCCGAGCACGGCCGTGCTCGCCGAGCACCTGCGCGACGAGCTGGTCGGAGCCGACGCGGGCGCGTCGGCACTCCTGCCCACCCGGACCTCGGTCTCCGACGACCCGGTGGTCGTCGTCGGGATGGCCTGCCGCTATCCGGGCGGTGTGTCGTCGCCGGAGGACCTGTGGCGCTCGGTGGCCGACGGCGTCGACGCGATCTCGGAGTTCCCGACCGACCGGGGCTGGGACCTCGACGTGCTGTTCGATCAAGACCCTGGGCGCACTGGCGCGTCCTACGTCCGATCGGGCGGGTTCCTCAGCGCAGCAGGTGATTTCGACGCCGAGTTCTTCGGCATGTCACCGCGCGAAGCCGTGGCGACCGACGCTCAGCAGCGGCTGCTGCTGGAGATCGCGTGGGAGTCCTTGGAGCGCGCGGGAATCGACCCGGCGTCGCTGCGCGGCAGCCAGACCGGTGTGTTCGCCGGGGTGATGTACAGCGACTACGTCCAGCTGCTGAGCGGAGCCTCGGAAGGGCACCAGGGGACCGGGAACTCCGCCAGCGTGGTGTCCGGCCGCGTCTCCTACACCTTCGGTTTCGAAGGCCCGGCGATGACGGTGGACACGGCGTGCTCGTCGTCGCTGGTGTCGATGCACTTGGCGGCGCAGGCGCTGCGGCAGGGGGAGTGCTCGCTGGCGCTGGCCGGTGGTGTGACCGTGATGTCCACACCCGGTTCGTTCGTGGAGTTCTCGCGCCAAGGTGGCCTGGCTCCGGACGGCCGGTGCAAGGCGTTCGGCGACTCCGCCGATGGTGTGGGCTGGTCGGAGGGCGTGGGTCTGCTGGTGCTGGAGCGTCTTTCGGACGCCCGGCGCCACGGGCATGAGGTGCTCGCAGTCCTGCGGGGTTCGGCGGTCAACTCCGATGGTGCGTCGAACGGGTTGACGGCCCCGAACGGTCCCTCGCAGCAGCGGGTGATCCGTCAGTCCTTGGCCAGCGCTGGTCTGTCCACTTCAGACGTAGACGTGGTCGAGGCGCACGGCACCGGAACGACGTTGGGTGATCCGATCGAGGCGCAGGCGTTGCTGGCGACCTACGGTCAGGACCGCGACCGGCCGTTGTTGCTGGGCTCGATCAAGTCCAACATCGGGCACACCCAGGCGGCGGCCGGTGTTGCGGGCGTGATCAAGATGATCGCCGCCATGCAGCGCGGCGTTCTGCCGCCCACGTTGCACGCGGACGTGCCGTCGTCGCACGTGGACTGGGAAGCGGGTTCGCTGGAGCTGCTCAGCGCAGCCGCCGAGTGGCCGGACACCGGTCGTCCGCGTCGAGCCGGCGTGTCGTCGTTCGGCATCAGCGGAACCAACGCGCACGTCATCCTGGAGCAGGGCCCTGGCGCCGACGCGCCGGCGGAGCCCGCGCGGTGGCACGCGAGCGTCGTGCCGCTGCCGGTGTCGGCGAAGACCGAGGGCGCGCTGGCCGGCCAGGTCGAGCGGATCCGATCGTTCGTCGAGGACACCGCCGCGGTGGACGTCGGGTTCTCGCTGGTGGAATCGCGCTCGTTGTTCGAGCACCGCAAGGTCCTGCTGGCTGAGGGTGCGGGTCTCACCGAGGTTGCTTCGGGTACCGCGCGTGCGGGTTCGTTGGCGGTGGTGTTCTCGGGTCAGGGTGCGCAGCGCCTGGGGATGGGCCGGGAGCTCTACGGCAGGTTCCCGGTGTTTGCCGAGGCTTTGGACGCGGTGCTGGAGCACTTGGATCCGGGTGTGCGGGACGTGATGTGGGGTGAGGACGCGGATGCGTTGAATCAGACGGGTGTTGCGCAGCCTGCTCTGTTCGCGCTGGAAGTTGCTCTGTTCCGGTTGGTCGAGTCGTTCGGTGTGCGGCCGGACTTCCTGGCGGGGCATTCGATTGGTGAGATCGCGGCGGCGCATGTGGCGGGTGTGTTCTCGTTGGAGGATGCGTGTGCGCTGATCAGCGCTCGGGCGCGTCTGATGCAGGCTCTGCCCACGGGCGGCGTGATGGTCGCGGTACGGGCTGGTGAGGCCGAGGTCCTGCCGCACCTGACCGATGAGGTGTCGGTCGCCGCGGTGAACGGGCCGTCGTCGGTGGTCCTGGCCGGCGAGGAGGCCTCGGTCGTCGCTGCCGCCGAGCGGTGGGAGTCCAGGCGGTTGGAGGTGTCGCACGCGTTCCACTCGTCGCTGATGGATCCGGTGTTGGACGACTTCCGGGAGGCGATCAGCGGTCTGTCGTTCGAGGTTCCGACCCTGCCGATCGCGACGAGTGGTGATGTGTCGGATCCGGAGTTCTGGGTGCAGCACGTCCGGGAGACGGTGCGGTTCGCCGACGCCGTCGCCGATCTGGCCGACGCGGGAGTGAGCGCGTTCCTGGAGCTGGGGCCCGACGGGGTCCTCTCCGCGATGGCGGCCGAGTCGGTCGAGGACGCGGTGCTGGTCCCGATGTTGCGCAAGGATCGCGACGAAGAGGCCACCGCTGTCACCGCGCTCGCACACCTGCACGCGACCGGGTTCGACGTGGACTGGCGTCCGTTCTTCACCGGAACCGGCGCTCACCGGGTCGACCTGCCCACCTACGCCTTCGAGCACAAGCGGTTCTGGCCGGCACCGACCGCGCAGCCGCACGACGCATCAGGCCTGGGCCTCACCGCCCTCGGCCACCCACTGCTCGGTGCCGGTTCGGAACTGGCCGGTTCCGACGGGTTCCTGTTCACCAGCCGGTTGTCGCTGCGCTCGCAGCCCTGGCTCGCCGACCACGTCGTGATGGGCCAGGTGATCGTGCCCGGCGCCGCCCTGGTGGAACTCGCGATCCGCGCGGCGGACGAGGTCGGGTGCGATCGGGTCGAGGAGCTGACCACGGCGTCCCCGCTGGTGCTGCCTGCGGACGTCGCGATCCAGCTGCAGGTCTCGGTCGGCCCCGCCGACGAGTCGGGCCACCGCTCGATCGCGATGTACTCGCGGCCCGAGCACGCTGCGGATTCGACCTGGACCGAGCACGCCGGCGGCGCTCTCGGTACCGGCGACCGGCACGACGGGGCCGACCTGGGGGAGTGGCCGCCCGCGCTGGCCGAGCCGGTGGCGCTGGACGGCTGCTACGACCGGCTCGCCGATGCCGGGTTCGACTACGGGCCGGTCTTCCAGGGGCTCCGCGCCGCCTGGCGCAGCGGGGACGAGGTCTTCGCCGAGATCGAGCTTCCCGAAGACGTCGCTACCAGCGGGTTCGGGCTGCACCCAGCCCTCCTGGACGCGAGCCTGCACGCCGCCTTCCTCGCCGACGACGAGGGCGCGGCCGGTCTGCCGTTCTCCTGGACGGGTGTGTCGCTGCGGGCCGCGGGCGCCGCGGAACTGCGAGTGCGCCTGTCGCGAGGAGCCGATCGGACGCTGACTCTCGACCTGGCCGACACCACCGGTGCACCGGTCGCCTCGGTGCGGTCGCTGGCCGTCCGCCCGGTCTCACCTGAGCAGCTCAGCGGTGCGGGCATCGGCCGCGACGCGCTGTTCGGCGTGGAGTGGGTGCCGGCGGCCGCACCGCCGGAGGCCGGTGCTCCGCAGTGCGCCGTGGTCGGCCCGAACGCGCTGGGACTGCCCGGCAGCGCTCACCCGAGCCTCGACGATGTCGAGGACGACGTGGTGTTCGCACCGATCACGGGCGCTGCGGACGCGGCCGCCTCCGCCCACGACCTCGCCGCGCGGACCCTCGGGCTGCTGCACGAGTGGCTGTCCGAGGAGCGCTTCGCCGAATCGCGTCTCGTGTTCGTGACGCGGGGTGCGATGTCGGGCGACGACGTGGCCGCGGCCGCCGCGTGGGGCCTGGTGCGCTCGGCGCAGTCGGAGCACCCGGGCCGGTTCGTGCTGCTGGACCTGGACTCCGAGCCTGTGGACGAGACCGCGATCCGGCGGGTTCTGTCCAGCGACGAGCCGCAGCTGCTGATCCGGGACGGTGAGGTTCTGGCCGCCCGGTTGGCGCGCGTCGCGCCGCAGGACGAGACGGTGGACTGGGCCGTGAACGGCCCGGTTCTGATCACCGGCGGCACCGGTGGCCTGGGCGCCCGGATCGCTCGCCACCTGGTCGCTGACAAGGGCGTTCGCGAACTCGTCCTGGCGAGTCGTCACGGCCTCGACACCGAGGGCGCGGGTAAGCTGGCGGCTGACCTGACCGATCTCGGTGCCCAGGTCGATGTCGTCGCCTGCGACGTGGCCGAGCGCGACGCCGTGGCGAGCCTGCTGAAGCAGCACGCGGTCCGATCCGTGGTGCACGCTGCGGGTGTTCTCGACGACGGTGTGGTGGAGTCGCTGACCCCGGAACGGGTGGATGCGGTGCTGCGGCCCAAGGCCGACGCCGCCTGGAACCTCCACGAACTGACCGAGGACCTGTCCGCGTTCGTCGTGTTCTCCTCCGCTGCCGGTACTTTCGGCACCCCGGGACAGGCCAACTACGCGGCGGGCAACGCGTTCCTGGACGCCTTGATCGAGCACCGGCGGTCTCAGGGACTGCCGGGCGCATCGCTGGTGTGGGGCGCTTGGGAGCAGGCCGGCATGGCCGCGCCGGGACGCCCGGGAATGCCCGCCTTGTCGGTTGCCGAAGGGCTCGAGCTGTTCGACTCCGCACTGTCCACGGACCGTCCGGTGGTGCTGCCGGTCCGACTCGACCTCGCAGCTCTGCGCTCCGCAGGGGAGGTCCCGCCGCTGTTGCGCGGACTCGTCCGGGCCCGGTCGCGCCGGTCGCTTGCGCAGACGCGCACGGCGGAGTCGCTGGTCGCCAGGCTGAGCGGTCTGGGCATGGCCGACCGCCTGCAGACTCTCGTCGACCTCGTGCGCGGCGAGGTCGCCGCGGTGCTGGGGCACGCGGATCCGAACGCGATCGATCCTTCGCGGGCGTTCCAGGAGTTGGGCTTCGACTCGCTGACCGCCGTCGAGCTGCGCAACCAGCTGGGAACCGCTTCCGGCTTGCGGTTGCCCGCCACGCTGGTCTTCGACTACCCGACGACCCACGCGCTGGCCACGCATCTGCACGACGAGCTGTTCGGATCTGAATCGACTGCTGCCCAGTCGGTTCTGGCTGTGTCGAGCGTGGTGGATGATCCGGTGGTCGTGGTGGGGATGTCGTGTCGTTATCCGGGTGGGGTGTCGTCGCCGGAGGATTTGTGGCGGTTGGTGTCCGGTGGTGTGGATGCGATTTCGGGGTTCCCGGTGGATCGGGGTTGGGATCTGGATTCGTTGTTCGATTCGGATCCTGATAGCGCGGGTACTTCGTACGCGCGGCATGGTGGTTTTCTGCATGATGCGGGTGATTTCGATGCGGCGTTCTTCGGGATGTCGCCGCGGGAGGCGATGGCCACCGACGCCCAGCAGCGCCTCCTGCTCGAAACCGTGTGGGAAGCGCTGGAACGGACGGGCGTCGATCCGGTCTCGCTGCGCGGCAGCCGCACCGGTGTGTTCGCCGGCGTGATGTACAGCGACTACAGCCAGCTCCTCAGCGGAAGTTCGGAGGGCCACCAGGGAACCGGGAACTCACCCAGCGTCGTGTCCGGCCGGATCTCCTACACCTTCGGTTTCGAGGGGCCTGCGGTGACGGTGGACACGGCGTGCTCGTCGTCGTTGGTGTCGATGCACTGGGCGATGCAGGCGCTGCGTAGCGGTGAGTGCTCGCTGGCACTGGCCGGTGGTGTGACCGTGATGTCCACACCGGGTTCGTTCGTGGAGTTCTCCCGGCAACGCGGACTGGCCTCCGACGGCCGGTGCAAGGCCTACTCCGATTCGGCGGACGGCGTGGGCTGGTCCGAAGGCGCCGGGGTGGTCGTCCTGGAGCGGCTGTCCGACGCGCGGCGCAACGGGCACGAGGTCTTGGCGGTCGTGCGGGGTTCGGCGGTCAACCAGGACGGTGCGTCCAACGGTCTCACCGCGCCCAACGGCCCGTCGCAGCAACGAGTCATCCGCCAGTCTCTGGCCAGCGCCGGACTGTCCACATCAGACGTCGACGTCGTGGAGGGTCACGGGACGGGAACCGCGCTCGGCGACCCGATCGAGGCCCAGGCCCTGCTGGCCACCTACGGCCAGGACCGTGAGCAGCCGCTGCTGCTGGGCTCCATCAAGTCCAACATCGGGCACACGCAGGCGGCGGCGGGCGTCGCGGGCGTGATCAAGATGATCACGGCCATGCAGCGCGGCGTCCTGCCGAGGACACTGCACGCGGACACCGTGACCTCCCAGGTCGATTGGGAGTCCGGTGCGGTGGAGCTGCTCACCGACTCCACCGAGTGGCCGGAGGTGGACCGGCCTCGCCGGGCGGCCGTGTCGTCGTTCGGCATCAGCGGCACCAACGCCCACCTGATCCTGGAACAGCCGGCGGCCGTCGACGAGCCGGTGGAGGACACCCAGGTCCTTCCCGGCGTCGTGCCGCTCCCGGTGTCGGCCAAGTCCGAGGGTGCGCTGTCCGGGCAGGTCGAGCGGATCCGCGCCTTCGTCGAGGAGGAGTCCGCGGTCGACATCGGATTCTCGCTGGTCGAATCGCGGTCGGTGTTCGAGCACCGGGCAGTGCTGCTCGACGGGGACACGGGAGTCGTGGAGGCGGCGCGCGGTGTCGCCGGTGAGCGGCCGCTGGCCGTGCTGTTCTCCGGGCAGGGCTCGCAACGCATCGGCATGGGTTGCGAGCTCTACGACCGCTTCCCGGTCTTCGCCGAAGCTCTGGACGCGGTGCTGGAACACCTGGACCCGGCAGTCCGGGATGTGATGTGGGGTGCGGACGCCGAGCCTTTGAACGAGACCGGCATCGCGCAGCCTGCGCTGTTCGCGGTCGAGGTCGCTCTGTTCCGGTTGGTCGAGTCGTTCGGTGTGCGGCCGGATTACCTCGCCGGGCACTCGATCGGTGAGATCGCTGCCGCGCACGTCGCGGGCGTGCTCTCGCTACCCCACGCCTGCGCGCTGGTCACGGCCAGGGCGAACCTGATGCAGGCTCTTCCCGCTGGCGGAGCGATGGTGGCGGTGCGAGCCGGTGAATCCGAGGTACTGGGGCACCTGACCGATGAGGTGTCGATCGCCGCGGTGAACGGACCGAACTCGGTGGTGCTGGCCGGTGCGGAAGCTGCAGTGCTGGAGGTGGCGTCGCGCTGGAAGTCGACCCGCCTCCAGGTCTCCCACGCGTTCCACTCGCCGATGATGGATCCCGTGCTGGAGGACTTCCGCGAAGCCATCAGCGGGCTGACGTTCCACACCCCGAGCCTGCCGGTCGTGGTCTCCGGTGACGTGAGCTCGCCGGAGTTCTGGGTGCAGCACGTGCGCGAAGCGGTGCGGTTCGGCGATGTCGTCGCCGATCTGGCCGACGCGGGAGTGAGCGCGTTCTTGGAGCTGGGGCCCGACGGGGTTCTCTCCGCGATGGCGGCCGAGTCGGTCGAGGACGCGGTGCTGGTCCCGATCCTGCGCAAGGACGGTGCCGAAGAGGTATCCGCGGTCACCGCGATGGCGCAGCTGCACGTGGCGGGGGTCGAGGTGGACTGGGCGCCGCTGTTCACCGGGACCGGTGCTCGGCGAGTGCCGCTGCCCACCTACGCCTTCGAGCACAAGCGGTTCTGGCCGATGCCTTCCACGCAGTCCCGGGACGCCTCGGGACTGGGACTGCAGGCCGTCGAGCACCGGTTGCTGGGAGCCGCGGTCGAACTGGCCGGCTCGGACGGGTACGTGTTCACCAACCGGTTGTCGCTGCGCTCGCAGCCCTGGATGGCCGACCACGTCGTGATGGGCCAGGCCATGGTGCCCGGCGCCGCGTTGGTGGAGCTGGCGGTGCGTGCGGGTGATGAGGTCGGGTGCGACCGGGTTGAGGAGCTGACGCTGGCCTCGCCGCTGGTGCTGCCCGAAGAGGGCTCGGTCCAGTTGCAGGTCTCGGTCGGTGCCCCAGATGATTCCGGCCGCCGCAGCGTGTCGATCCACTCCCGCCTCGACGGTGACGCCGACGCGCCGTGGGCGGAGAACGCCATCGGTGTTCTCGCGCCTGGAGACGATGCGGCGCCGGTCGACCACGGCGCGTGGCCGCCCGCGAGCGGGGAGCCGGTTGCGCTGGAGGACTGCTACGAGCGGTTCGCCGAGGCCGGGTTCGACTACGGTCCTGTGTTCCAGGGCCTGCGCGCCGCGTGGCGCCGCGACGGCGAGCTCTTCGCCGAGGTGGCGCTGCCCGACGGGATCGACACCGGTGGTTTCGGGCTGCACCCCGCGCTGCTGGATGCGTGCCTGCACACCGCGTTCCTCGCCGAGGGCGATGGTGTGGCCGGTGTCCCGTTCGCCTGGAACGGCGTGTCCGTGCACGCCACGGGTGCTTCGGAACTGCGGGTGCGGCTGTCGGTGGCAGCGGACGGCGCGATGACCCTCGGGATGACCGACACGACCGGATCTCCGGTCGCGACGGTGGAATCTTTGGTCGTGCGCTCTGTGTCGGCCGAACTCGCCGGCCAGGCCGCGACGCGCGACTCCTTGTTCGACGTCGAGTGGACTGCGGTCACCACCACCGACGCGGCCGAATCAGACTGGGCCGTGCTCGCCCCGGACCCGCTCGGACTGCCCGGCGCCGCGCACCGGGACCTGGCGAGCATCGAGGCCGGTGCGGTGCTGGTCCCGATGACCGGAACCGGGGGCGACGTGGTCACCTCCACGCACGACCTCGCTGCGCACGCGCTCGACCTGGTGCGGGAATGGCTGGCGGACGAGCGCTTCGCCGACTCCCGGATGGTGTTCGTGACGAGGGGAGCGGTCTCGGGTTCCGATGTGGCCGGGGCTGCGGTGTGGGGCCTGGTCCGGTCCGCCCAGTCCGAGCACCCAGGCCGGTTCTTGCTGGTCGACGTGGATTCGGCGGCGGTGGATCCGGCGGTGCTGGCCGGAGCGCTGGCCTCCGGTGAGCCGCAGCTGCTCATCCGCGACGGCGACGTGCTGGCACCGCGTCTTGCCAGGGTCAGTCCCTCGCACGGCACCGCGTGGAACGCCGAGGGCACCGTCCTGATCACCGGCGGTACCGGTGGTCTAGGTGCGCTGGTGGCCCGCCACCTGGTGACCGAGCACGATGTCCGCCGCTTGCTGCTGGTCAGCCGTCGAGGCTGGGAGGCCGCAGGTTCTGAGAAGCTGGTAGCGGATCTGGCGGAGCTCGGTGCCACGGCGGACGTGGCGGCCTGCGATGTGGCCGATCGGGCTGCGGTGGCCGAGCTGCTGGAGCGGCACCGGGTCTCGGCCGTCGTGCACACCGCCGGCGTGCTCGACGACGGCCCCGTCGAGTCGCTGACACCGCAACGCCTCGACACGGTGCTGCGACCGAAGGTCGACGCGGCCTGGAACTTGCACGAGCTCACCGGGGACCTCTCGGCTTTCGTGGTGTTCTCGTCGGTGGCAGGCACGTTCGGCAACCCGGGCCAGGGCAACTACGCAGCGGGCAACGCGTTCCTCGACGCCCTGATCGAGAAGCGCCGGGACCTCGGCCTGCCGGGCACCTCCCTGGTGTGGGGCGCGTGGGAGCAGACCGGGATGGCCGCTGACGTGGCGACCGAGCGGATGGCCAAGTCCGGGATGCCGCCGCTGTCGACGGACGAGGGCTTGAGCCTGTTCGACGCGGCCCTGGCCGTCGACGAGCCCGTGGTGCTGCCGGTCCGGCTGGACCTGGCGGCGATCAGGTCCCGTGGCGAGGTGCCACCGCTGTTGCGGAACCTGGTGCGGCGCCGCACGCGCCGGACGGTCGCCGAGCCCACGGCCGAGGCGCTCACGGCTCGGCTCGCTGGTCGCACGGCCTCCGAGCGCGCCGAGATCGTCCTCGACCTCGTCCAGCGGCAGGCCGCCGAAGTGCTGGGCCACGACGACTCGAGCGCGGTCGAGCCCGGCCGCCAGTTCCAGGAGATGGGGTTCGACTCGCTCACCGCGGTGGAGTTCCGCAACCGGCTCAGCGCGGCGGTGGACACGCGACTGCCCGCAACGCTTGTGTTCGACTACCCCACGCCGAACGAACTGGCGCAGTTCCTGCTCGGCGAACTCGTCCCCGACGAGGGAGCCGGGGTCACCTCGATGCTGGCCGACCTGGAGCGCCTGGCGAACGCGCTCACCGGGGCCGACATCGACGACGAGGTCCACAAGCAGGTCGCCGGCCGACTCGAGGTGCTCCGGTCGAGGTGGGAGTCCCTGCGGGTCGAGCACACGTCCGATGAGGCCCAGGTCGACCTCGACACGGCCTCCGACGACGAGATGTTCGCCCTGCTCGACAGCGAACTGGGCGACGGCTGATCGGGGAGGTCCGCGGTGCGCGGTGGGGCGCGCACCGCGGACACCCGTTGCCGTCCGGATCGGGGACTGCTCGTCTCTCTTGAGTTGTCAAACAGCAGGTTTCTCAAGGCATGTCGGGGTGGCCGGCCACAACGGTGTGGCCGGATCCCGGGAACAGCGCGTCAGTTGTGGGTCGGTACGGGTTGCCGTGGTGGTGGAACCAGTCCCCGATTCACTTGGCGGTGCAGGGTGGTTCTGGCCGCACCTGCGGGTCGTGGAGTGCGTGACGGGTCCACGCGCGCGGGCGGGATGAACGCCGGGCGCCCCTTCTCCACCACGATGTTCCACTGGTCGTGATGGACGGTGCGGTGGTGGAAGGCGCAGAGCATGACCATGTTGTCGAGGTCGGTTGCACCGCCGTCGAGCCAGTGGCGGATGTGGTGTGCCTGCGAAGTCCCGGGCGGGTGTTCGCACCCGGGAAAGGCACACACGCCGTCCCGCCGGAACAGTGCGGCGCGTTGGACGGGCGGTGCGGTGCGTTCTTCCCGCCCGTAGTCCACCGCCACCCCGTCGCTACCTAGGACGATCGGGAGGATCCCGGCGTCACAGGCCAGGCGGCGTACGTTGTCGGTGGTGATGGGTGTCCCGTCGGTGAAGACTCCCGGAACGACACCCTCGGCTTGAGGGTCGAGGCTGCGCACCAGATCGTCGTAGTCGACGGACACCTGAACCTGCACCCGCTGACCACCCACGCGCGGCATGCGGTCGGATCCCAATGCCAAGTCGACCAGCGTGGCAAGACCATCAGCGTGTCGTTGGGCGGGAGTTCGCGGATCGGGCTCACCATCAGCCGCAGGGCACGGTTTCGACAAGGGCCGGATGGCCGCGATGAACTTCTGCCCGCTTTCCTTGTCGAGCCGGGCTTTGATCATCACCGTGCCGTCGTCGGTGGTGATGTAGTGCAGTTCTCGAGACTCGAACTGGGCGTGTTCGTCTCGCACTGCGGTGCCGCGGTCGAAGGTGGCGTTGACGCCATCGGCCAGCCGACGCAGATCACTCGGCCGGCAGCGTTGTGCTTGTTCGGTGAGAACCCGCTCGACGTTCGCCGCCTCACCGGCAGCGGTGCCGGGCAGCTTCCGCACGCAGGCAGCGATCACTCGCGCGTGATCGAGGCTGATCATACCGTCGGACAAGGCTTTCCGGCTCGGACCAGCCGCAGAACGGGCGACCTCGACCCGGGCGCGTGCTTGCCCGGGATCGACCTTCAGCCGGTCCTGCAACCAGGTCGCGGTGTCCCGCGCCCCTTGAGCGCGTGCCAGGGAGCGCCGGTCGGCTTCGGCGACCAGGTTCGCCTGCAGCGACTGGACAAGACGCGCAAGGGCCTCGGCGTCCACGATCGATTCGGTCAACTCGGTGTCACTGGTGTGCGGTGCGGACGCCAGGACCGCGGCAACCGCGGCCCTGGCCGTCGCCACCGCGGCCCCCACAGGCGTCCTCGAACTCATGTGCTAAATGATGCACCAGGGCGTTCGAGGGCACGAGCGAAATCCGATCACTAAATCGGGTGATCCATCCCAGAAACAGGCGAAATTGCCTACGAGGAGCCAGTTTCGTCAAGGGAGAAGACACGCCCGTTCAGTGCCACAGGACAGACGAAGTCCCCGGCCACCACGAGATGACCGGGGACCACACCTGGACTGTTCAGGTCTCCTGGACGGTGATCGCCTGCGACGGGCAGAGCGTGGCGGCCACGCCGGCGGACTTCTCCAACTCCCCCGACGGCCGTTCCTCCAGCAACATCACGAATCCGTCGTCGTCCTGGTCGAACAGGTCGGGTGCCGACAGCACGCACTGCGCCGCCCCGACGCACCGCGTCACGTCCACGACGATCTGAGCCATGTTTTCCTCACCTCTCTGCGGGGACACCTCGGTCGCTCCGGTGCGAGACCGTCACCACCGCACCGGAAGCTCGTGCAGTCCGAAGAGGATCCCGTCGTACTTGAAGGGCAGCTCCGACAACGGGACCGCGATCTCCAGCGTCGGGATGCGTTCGAACAGCTTCGAGTAGGCGACCTCCATCTCCAGCCGGACGAGGTTCTGCCCGAGGCACTGGTGCACGCCGTAGCCGAAGGCCACGTGACCTTGTGCGGAACGGGTCGGGTCGAACTCGTCGGGCCGCTCGAAGATGGTCGAGTCGTGGTTCGCGCCGGCGACCAGCGGCACCACGCCCTCGCCCGCCTTGATCAGCTGCCCGCCGATCTCGACGTCGTCGGTGGCCACCCGCAGCGCCACCATGTCGGCCACCGAGTAGTAGCGCAGCAACTCCTCGACGACCCGGTCGTCGTTGACCCACTCGGGGTGGGAGAGCAGGGTCATCACGCCCAGCGAGATGTTGTTGGCCGTGGTCTCGTGCCCGGCGATGAGCAGCAGCATCGCGACGCCGGAGAGTTCGCGGACCGACATCTCGTCGCTCGCCCCGAGCTTGCTCAGCAGGTCGTCGCCGGGGCGCTTGCGCTTGATCGCGATGAGCCTGTTGAGGTAGCGCAGGATCTGCTTGCTGGCCTCGTCGCGCTGCTCGTCGGTCGAGTTGATCGTCACCAGGACCTTGGTCTTGGCCTCGAAGAACGCGCGGTCGACCTTGGGCACTCCCAGCAGCGCCGAGATGACCAGCGACGGCACGGAGAGGGAGAAGTCCTCGACCAGGTCGGCGCTGTTGCCGCGGGAGAGCATCGCGTCGATCGACTCGTCGACGATCGCCTCGATGGCGGGCCGCAGGGCGCGGATGCGCCGCACGGTGAACTCGGGCAGCAGCTGCTTGCGGAACTTCGTGTGGTCCGGGGGGTCGAGTGACACGAACCAGCCGGGGATCTCGGTCGCGGCGGGCACCCCGCCCGTGCGCCCGGGTGCGGGGAAGCCCTCGTGCGCGGGGTTCGAGCTGATCCGCGGGTCGGTGAGCACGGCGCGGACGTCTTCGTGCCTGGTCACCAACCACACGACGTCCCCGGTGGGGAGCTCCGCCCGGGTCAGGCCGGGTCGCTCCCGGAACTGCGCGTATTCAGGCGGCGGGAACGACACTCCCGGCCGACGGAGCATGAACGGGACCGGCTTCTCTTCTGTGTCCATCGAGGCATCAATCCACTGTGAGCGCGGGAAGTCCGAGGATGAGATCGACCGCGGTGGTGCGGCCTCCGGCGGCGCGCTGGAGCTCGGCCAGGTGCTCGGCGCGCTCCCGGAAGGAGGCGCCGTCGAGCACTCGGGTGAGCTTGTCGAGAACGTCGTCGGGATCCATGTCGTGCGGTTTGTCGAGGGTGAGGCTCACGCCGACGTCCTGGCTGCGCACGGCCTGGTCGTAGCAGTCGACCCACAGCGGTCGCATCACCATGGGCTTGCCGAAGTGGACGCCCTCGGTGTAGGCGTTGCCGCCGCCGTGGGTGAAGAAGACCTTGACGTGGGGGTGGGCCAGCACGTCCACTTGCGACGGCACCCACTCCTCGATGCGGAGGTTGCCGGGCAGGTCGTCCGGGAGCCACTTCTGCTGGTCCTGGGGGAGTTTCCAGAGAACGTCGTGCCGGCCGTCGAGGCGGCGGACCACCTCCACGAACGAGCGCACCTGCTTCGCGGTGAGCCGCGTGATCGTCCCGAAACCCGCGTAGATCACGGACTCCCGCTCGTCCAGCCATCGGGTGAGCTCCTCGCCCGGCGCCTGCGGCAACGGCGGGACCACAGCACCGACGGTGTGCAGCACCTCGGGGATCTCGAACGGGTAGTCCATCTCGGGAACGGCGTAGCACAGCACCAGTTCGGCCGCCTCGATCCGGGTGAACTGCCCGAATGAGGCCGGGTCGATTTCCAGCTCGGCGCGCACCTGCGTGTCGCGCGCGTTGCGCTCCTTCATCATCGAGGAGAACGCCAGGCTCAGCGTGCGCCACTTGAACAACCGGTTGGCCAGGCGCTGGCGGACGTTCATCTGCAGCGGCAGCCCCGAGTTCGGAGCGGGGAAGTCCGCTGGGGTGTAGGACTTGCCGATCGGCACCGGCGAGGTGAGCAGGTAGCTCGGCACGAAGGTGTCGCTGAGCACGTAGGGGATCTTCTCGGTCATCGCCAGCTCGTGGGCGAACCGGCACATGCAGTCGATGACCATGAGCGCCGGCTGCGCCTTGTCGACCGCTTCCTCCAAGGCGCGGTACTTGGGCACCCGCTGCTCGGGCCGATGGGTCTGCTCGATGACCGCGCGGTGGGCCTTGAACCGCGAGCGCTGCGTGACCCTGCGGTAGGTCTCGTCGTCCCAGGTGACCGAGGACATCTCGGGGGTCACCTCACCGAGGGAGAAGAACTGGATGGGCGAGCCGACCTGAGCGGCTTCCACCCCGGCTCGCGCCTTCTCGTCCGCGGCGAACCAGAGGTCCGGCACACCCCGGCGCGAGAGCTCCTCGACGAGCACCAGCAGGGGGTTGAGCAGACCGGCTTCCGGGAGGCTGACGAACAGGATCGGCCGTTGAGTCGAGCTCATGGACAAAGCACCCTTCGGTGTGGGCGGGCCGACGTGGCACTCCGGGAAGCGTGCCGGACGGGGTCTCGTGCTGTCCCGCTCCAGCGGGAAGGTCGAGGAGAAGCCCTAGTCCTCCGACGGTGCCGGGTCGGGAAGCACCTGGTGCCGGCGTTGCGGATCGTTGACGGGACTACGGGAGGTTCGCGGAGCGCACGATCCCCTCCAACTCGACCGAGAGGTCGGCGCGGCAGACGTCGACGTTGAGGTAGGCGACCTGGGCGTCGGGGGAGAAGTGCTCCTCGCAGATGCGCCGCACTGCGGGGATGTCGTCGTGGTTGCGGACGTAGACCTTGATGGTGTCGAGGTCGGCCAGCGTGCTGCGCTGGTCGATCCGGTGGTGGGAGAGCGTGTCGGGTCCGATCAGGTGCGCGACGTTCTCCAGCGCCAGCAGCGTCTGCTTCTCGACATCACCGGCGAACAGCGTCTCGTGCCCGCGGATGCTGGAGGTGCCGGAGACGTAGATCTGCCCGGAAGCGCTGTCCAAGCCGGGAACGCTCAGGTGGGTGGCCCTGGCGAACTTCGGTGGCCGGGGACCGTACTGCTCCGGGTAGTGGTACGCCGAGACCTGCTTGGAGTTCTCGAGCGGTGTCAGCGCACCGGTGCGCGAGGCCAGCACGTAGAAGGCGATTCCGCCGCCCAGCGACCCGATCCCGGTCGCGGCGGGTACGGAGGAGTCGTTGAAGCGGTGCGCTTCGAAGGCCTCCGCCCGGCCCTTGCAGAAGTCCCGGTAGATCTCCAGGCCGTCGGCGTTGTCCTCGTTGATGCGGTTGACGAAGTTCCACATCCGCGCGCAGTGGTGGTAGCCGAGCTCGGCCATCAGTTCCAACGTCCGCGCGTACGCCGCACGGGTACCGGACGCGTAACCGTCGCCCGGCGGGATCCGGCCGGCGCACAGCAGGTGCTCGCCGTCGTGGGCGTAGGCGATCCCACCGGATTCCCCCGACTCCACCGGCAGATCCGTCGTCCACACCTCGGAGAAGGAGTCGCTGTCGCCGTGGGCCATGTGGATGTCGAGCCGGAGGTGTCCACGCGACGTGTCGGGGTCGGCGGCACCGGTGGTGTAGTTGATGATGCCGAGCACGTTTCCGGCGTCCTCGTCGAGCTCGTCGAGGGACGCGAACTTCGAAGCGGGCAGGGTGGCGCTCTGCTGCTGTGTCATGGAAAGTCGCTCTCCAGGGTCGATGTCAGGTCGTGCCGTGCTCGACGGCCGCGATGATGCGGGACCGCAGCTCGGCGGCGCTGATGATCGAGTCCACCGATCCCATCTCGACCGCGCGCTCGATGCTGTGGATCCGGTCGAACTCCGCGGCGACCTCGCCGAGCTTCTCCGCTCGGACCGCTGCGGAAACCTCGGTGAACTGCGCGGTCAGCGCGTCCCGCTCAGCGCCCTCGGCAGCGGCGATCTGGTCCTGCAGCTTGGCCACGCGGGGGTCGGCGCAGGTGCGGTTCTGCACGTCGCGAGAGAACACCACCGCCGCTGCCGGGGCGCCGCCGATGACCGAGGCGTAGGAGCCTTCGACGGCGAGCACGGTCATGTTGGGGTTGAGGGCCTTGGAGAAGACCACGAAAGCACCACCGTGGTAGCGGGAGATCACGCAGAAGACGATCGGGCCCACGAAGTTGACGACGGCCCGGCCGATCTCGGCGCCGTACTCCAGCTGCAGCTCGCGCATCGACTCCGGTGAGCCGTCGAACCCCGACAGGTTGGCCAGCACCACCAGCGGCCGGTTCCCGCTGGCCGCGTTGATGGCGCGCGCGGTCTTCTTCGACGATCGGGGGAACAACGTGCCCGACGTGTAGGCGTCGGGACCGTCCGTGGGCGGGAAACCGGTGCGCTGCACCGAGTGCGACTCGATTCCTACCAGGCACACCGGAATCCCGCCGAGGTGCGCGTCCTGCACGACCGAGGTGTCGGCGTCGGCCATGTCGGCCCAGCGCTCCAGCACCGGGTGGTCCAGGTCGGCCACGGCGCGCATCACCGCGCGGATGTCGAAGGGCTTCTTGCGCTCCGGGTTGTGCGCGGGGGAGAAGATCTGGCCGACCCGCGTGAAGTCGCTGCCGTCGGCCGCGTGCGGGAAGTCGGAGATGTCGCGGTCGAACGGGTCGGTGGTGACCGCCCGTCGTGGACCGGGTTCGCCGGGAGCGACGTAGGTGTGCTCGTAGTGGGCCATCAGGACGTCGGCGGCAGCGGCGAGGTTCGGCGCCCAGTGCTGGGCCTGGCCGTTCGGCCCCATGACGCGGTCGTAGCCGCCGATGCCGAAGTTGTCCTCGGCCGACACGCCACCGGAGAAGTCCAGCGACTGCTTGCCGGTGAGCACCATCGCCGAATCCGGTGTCATCACCAGGATTCCCCTGGTGTGCATGAGCATCGTGGCCTCGGCGTTCCAGTACGGCTGGGCACCGACGTTGATGCCCGCCACCACGACGTTGATCTCACCGCCGTCCTGCGTGAAGGTGATGATCCGCTTGAGCACGGCCGAGATCCAGTCCATGTTCTCGGTTCCGGACGTCATGGAGATCCGCGCGCCGGCGGACAGCGCGAACCACTCCAGAGGTACGCGCATCTGCTCGGCCAGGTCCAGCGCCGCGATCACCCGCTCGCACTCCGGGGCGGCGAGAGCCCCGAGCGAGTGGGTCGGATCACCCAGGAGGACAACGCGTGTCACCCCCTCGGGGTGAAGGTCGGTGGGGGTGGTGACGACGCCGACGATGATCGCGGAGGTGTTGCCGCCCTTCGGCCGGTCCACCGGGGCCAGCACCCCGACTTCGTCGAAGTCGTGCTCGACGAAACGTCCCTGGAAGCCGGTGAGCACGTCGATCAGCTCGTAGGGGTAGACGTTGCCCCGCCGGGCCGCGCGCAGCACCTTCTGCTGGTAGTCGTCGGTCGGCCGCGCCGGCTGCGCCACGTCGGTCCGCTTCCCGTGCAACGGGTCGCGCGCGGCGCGCGGGATCTGCAGCTGGAACCACCGCTTCAGCACGTCGCGGGTCAGGTCCGACACCTCGGGGAAGAGCACCTGCGTCGCACCGGCCAGCTGCTGCAGCACGATTCGCGCGCGCTCGTGCAGCGGCTGGTCCGGAGGCGGTCCGGCCAGCAGTCGCGTCAGCAGTTCGGACACCACCACGACGTCGTCCGAGATCCGCTGCAGCGCCAGGAAGACCCGGAAGATCGCGATCTCCAGCTCGGGAGCGCGGTCCAGCTCGGTGACGCCGTGGTGGGAGAGCACCTGCTCGATCTGCGCCTGGAACGCCTCGCCGGCACCGCACCGCTCCACGTCCAGGCTCTTCAGGTAGCGGTGGAAGTGCTCCCGGGGGCTGTGCACGGGGACGGCCGGATCGAGATCGTCCTCGTCGCGGGGCTTGTCGCGGCTCAGCTCGGCGAGGTCGGCGAACACCGCGAGCACGTCCAGCTCGTCGGCGCAGGGGCCGCCGCGCAGTTCCGCGCGTGCGGCCAGGTAGTCCGCCAGAACTCGTCGGCGGTGCTGATCCTCGGAGTCGAAGCCCAGGAGCAGGTCGTGGAGGTCGCGAAGACCGCGCTTCGCTCGCTCGGACACCTCCAGCACGGGCTGCGCGGGGAGTTCGATCTCGACTGCCGCGGCAGCGGGCTCGGACTGCTCGGCTCCGTCGGTCAGCGGCTCCAACCGCAGCAGCGGCGCGCCGGACTCGACCTGGCTGCCCACCGACACCGGGCGGTCGCTGATCCGCGCGCGGAACGGCGCGCGCAGCACCGTTTCCATCTTCATGCTCTCCACCACGAGCACGGGCGCGCCCGCGTCGACCACCTCGCCCTCCGACACCGGGGTGGCCACGACGAGCGCGGGAGAGGGGGAGCGCAGGACGCCGCCCTCGTCCCGGCTGATCAGGTGCGTGACGTCGTCGATCTCGATGACGTGGGTGGGGCCGTGCGCTGCGGCGGTCAGCTTGAACGTCCGCCCGTTGACGGTGATCCGGCCGGTGTGCGCGTCGAACCGCTCGACCTCGGCCTCCGCGGTGCGCACTTCACCGCCGCTGCTGATGCCGACGCGGAAGCGCTTCTGCCCTGCCCTGGCGACGCTCACCCGGTAGCCGACGCCGCGCAGCTTGAGCGCCAGCGGCGCGCTGGGGTCGTGCTGCACCTGCGGGCGCCCGCCGTGCGCGGTCTCCAGCAGCCGGTGGCGGCTGATCTCCTCCTGCTCCAGGTAGCCGTCGATCGCGGCCGCGGCCAGGGCCACGCCTGAGTGCCTGCCGCCGACCAGGTCTCCTTCGGCGCGCACGCGGTCGATCCAGCCCGTGTCGGCGCTGGCGTCGATGACCTCGGGGCGGTGGAGCAGGTCCAGCACGAAGCTCTTGTTGGTGGTGCCGCCTTCGACGATCACCGCGGTCTCGGCCATCGCGCGGCGGAGCCGGGCCAAGGCCTGCTCGCGGCTGCTGCCGCAGGCGATGATCTTGGCGATCATCGAGTCGAAGTCGGGCGGGATGACGTCGCCCTCGCTGACACCGGCGTCCACTCGGATGCCAGGTCCAGCGGGCAGCACCAGCCGCGCGACGCGTCCGGGAGCGGGTGCGAAGTCGCGGTCGGCGTCTTCGGCGTTGAGCCGTGCCTCCACCGCGTGCCCCACCTCGGCGGGTCGCGTTCCTTCCAACGTGCCGCCGGAGGCCACGTGCAGCTGGAGTCGGACCAGGTCCGTACCGGTGGTGACCTCGGTGATCGGGTGTTCCACCTGCAAGCGGGTGTTGACCTCGAGGAAGGCGAACAGCCGCTCCCCGGGGTGGTAGAGGAATTCGACGGTGCAGGCGCCCTGGTAGCCGACGGCCAGGGCGAGCCGTTCGGCCGAGACCTTCAGGTCGGCGACCTGGTCGGGATCGAGGACGGGCGAAGCGGACTCCTCGATGATCTTCTGGTTGCGCCGCTGCACCGAGCAGTCCCGCACGCCCAGCGCCCACGCGGTGCCCTGACCATCGGCGATGACCTGCACCTCGACGTGCCGAGCGCCGGTGACCAGCCGTTCCAGGAAGACGGTTCCGGAGCCGAAGGCGCGCAACGCTTCCTGGCCGGCCCGCTCGTAGCACTCGGTGAGCTCCGCTGCGGAGGAGAGCTTGCGGATGCCTCGCCCGCCGCCACCCGCGGTCGCTTTGAGCATCAGCGGGTAACCGATCTCCTCGCCGATGCGCACAGCGTCGTCGAGCGTGGTCACCGGGCCACGGCTCCACGGGGCGACCGGCACGCCGACTTCCTCGGCGATGTGCTTCGCGCCGATCTTGTCGCCGAGCCGGCGCATGGCCTCGGCGCTCGGTCCCACGAAGGTGATGCCGATCTTCTCGCAGAGCTCCGCGAACGCGGGGTCCTCGGCGACGAATCCCCAGCCGACCCACGCGGCGTCGGCGCCGGATTCCACCAGCGCGCGCTCCAGCACGCCGTGGTCGAGGTAGGGGCGGGCCGCAGCGGGTCCCAGCGGTTGCGCGACGTCGGCTTCCCGCACGAAGGTCGCGTCGCGGTCCGCATCGGTGTGCAGCGCGACGGTCTCGATCGGCTTGCCGATCTCCGCCGACAGATCCCGGACGGCGCGGATGAGCCGCATCGCGGCTTCTCCACGGTTGACGATGGCGACACGGCTGAACATCGTTCAAGCCTCCCGAGTACCCGCGTGCGGAAGGAGGCGTCGGGGCACCCGGGCGCCGAGCGCGACCTGTCCACAATGGTCGATTACTGACGGGCGCACCAACGTCCCGCATCGCCCGTTCCGGGATCTGGCGCGAAACACGACAGAAGCGTACGGCGCGAACAACTAGGGAAATGCCGGATTGTTGGCGGTGATCAACTTCTCGGTCGGGGAGCGGCGTGCTGGAGGTGGGATCGGATCGCCCGCGGCATGTCTCACGTCGGTCGCCCTGTGCTGCGAGGACGGGTCCATCGCGTCCTGTGTGGATGGAGGATGGTGAACGTCTCGAACGACAATCCAAGACGCGCAACGGGTGTCGACAGCGACGCTTCGGGAACGCTCGGGCGGTTGCGTTCGGGTGCTACGGTCGCTGCGAGCGGTATCAACGCGGCTGTCGTCGTCCTGGCTCTGCTTGGTCAGGCCGAGATGAGCCGGCCTGCGGAGCTTCTCCCGTCGCGCGCTGACTCCTCACCGCGAGCCGGAGCGTCCCGATCGGCTCGCGGTCGCCGCGGCGGGCCGGTCACCCGAAAGGAACTCCCCGCCATGACTTTGACCGCAGGTCCTGCGGCCTCACCGGGCCTGGACGACCAGCGGGTCACCGCCGTGAACCCGCTGCTCTCACCCGCGCTGCTGCGCCAGGAACATCCGATGAGCCCGGAGGTCGCCAAGACCGTGGGGCACGGGCGCGCCGCGACCGCCGACGTGCTGGCCGGGCGCGACGATCGCGTGCTGGTCGTGGTCGGACCCTGCTCGGTGCACGATCCGGACGTCGCCATGGACTACGCCCAGCGCCTGGCCCGCGAAGCCGCCGTCGTCCAGGACGACGTGCACGTGGTGATGCGCGTCTACTTCGAGAAGCCGCGCACGGCCCTGGGGTGGAAGGGCCTGATCAACGACCCGGAGCTCGACGGCAGCTTCGCCGTCAACAAGGGCCTGCGCACGGCCCGCAAGCTCCTGCTGGACATCGGCTCGCTCGGACTGCCGGTGGGATGCGAGTTCCTGGACCCGATCCTCTCGCAGTTCATCGCTGATGCGGTGAGCTGGGGCGCGATCGGCGCCCGCACCTCGGCCAGCCAGGTGCACCGCCAGCTCTGCAGCGCCCTGCCGATGCCGGTGGGCATCAAGAACTCCACCGAGGGCGATGTGCAGGTCGCCGTGGACGCCACCCGCGCCGCAGCCGCCGGGCACGTCTTCACCGGCATCACCCCGGACGGCGTGGCCGCCCTCCTGACCAGTGCGGGGAACGAGGACTGCCACGTCATCCTCCGGGGCGGTTCGACCGGGCCCAACCACGACCCGGCCACCGTGGCCGCCACCGTGACTCGCCTGCGCGAGGCGAACCGCCCCGAACGCCTCCTCATCGACGCCAGTCACGGCAACAGCGGCAAGGACCACCGACGCCAAGCCGAGGTAGGAGGGGACGTGGTCGCCAGGATCGCTTCCGGCGAACCGGGTATCGCGGGTCTCATGCTGGAGAGCTTCCTCATCGCGGGCCGCCAAGACCTCGAACTCGGCAACGCTTACCGGCTCACCTACGGCCAGAGCATCACCGACCCCTGTCTCGACTGGCCGACCACGACCTCCCTGCTGCACCGGTTGGCCGCAGCGGTCAGGAGTCGGCGCGCAACGATCACCCGCTGAGCCGTCCTCGCTCTTCGATCGGTCGCGCGTCCTCGTCGCGGTCGTTGTGCGGATCGGCTCGGATGTCGATCACCGCGCGGTGTCTCCCGGCGGCTGGAGGAGGAGGTCGCCGGCGCGGGCGAGGACTTGTGCGCGGGTCTGGCCGGGGTGGTCAGCGGCGAGGAAGTGGTTGCCGATGGCCGCGCAGAAGGCGAGCAGGCTGCGAGCCTCGACCTCCTCGGGATCGGAGCACCGGGTGCTGATCGCGTCGCGCAGCAACTGCATGCGCCGGTTGTCGACTCGGCGCAGACGTTCGGCGACCGCCTCGTCGCGCCGCGCCCAGTCGCGCACGGCCAGATCGACGGACAGCAGCCGGTCGCCGGAGAACGTGAGCTGTCCGGCGAGTCGGGCCTTGTCCAGCGCGCTGCCGCCTTCCCGCTCGATCCGGTCGAGGACGTCGTCGACGCTCTCGCGCTCCCAGGCCTCCAGCATCGCCTCCAGCAGCGCGTCGCGGTCGGTGAAGTAGCCGTAGAACCCGCCCTTGGTGACTCCGAGTGCCTTGGCGAGCGCTTCCACCCGCACAGCGTCGATGCCCCCGGCGGCCAGCGCTTGCAGGGCCTGCTCGACCCACTTCTCCCGCGGCGTGCGGAGCGCTCCCATCGTGTGGTCCACCTCACTTCGGCACCAGTTGTACGGACCCGCACAACGGCCCTAACGTTACCTTATACGCCACCGTACAACGGTGGCCTGGGCTGCCGAGTCGAATCGATCCGCTCGGCACGAGAACTGGGGAGAGCACATGATCAAATCGGCCGGCTGGCTCATCATCTTCTTCGGAGCCGCCCACACGCTCGGTGCGCTGACGGTGAAGCAGGCCGCCCTGCACGCGGGCTCTTGGTTCACCGGAGCCCTCTGGTACGACGACCTCGCCTCCATGAGCCCTGCCAACAGCGCCTACTGGTTCAGCCTCGCCAGCTTCGGCCCGCCGCTCATCGTGGTCGGCGCGACCGTGCTGTGGATGCACAGCAAGCGGATCACGCCGCCATCGTTCATCGCGTGGGCGCTCGGAGCCTGGACTCTCGTCGGCGCCGTCGTCCTCCTGCGCACCCCGTGGCCGATCCTCCTGGTCGCCACCGTTCTCCTGCTCACCGGCATCCAGCGGGCACGCCGTGAAGGTCCGGTCGAGAGCGCCGCAACGGCGCAGGCGGGCTGAGTGTCCGCGTCGAGCAACGCCGTCGCTGGGGGTCGACGTTGCTCGACGCGGAGGGTGCGGGCTTCTTCGGGAGTGGGTGCCGGGGCCTTCCGGCCCGGGGCGCCGGACGGTCTTCGGCGATCAGCGCGCGGTGCTGGCCTCCTCTGGCGCGGCCGAGGCCGGTGAGCCCGGGAGGGGACGTCCGGCGGATTCCTCGGTGAACCAGATGCCGATCGCGCCGAGGACGCCTGCGCCGATGAGGTAGTACCCCGGCCACATCAGGTCGCCGGTGGCCGCGATGAGCGCGGTCATGACCGTGGCGACCGTGCCGCCGAACAGCGACACCGAGATGTTGAACGAGATCGACAGGCCGCCCTGACGGATGTTGGTCGGGAACAGCGCGGGAAGCGTCGAGGGCATCGTGGCGCTGAAGACCACCAGCATCAGCCCCATGATCAGCAGTCCGGAGAACACGGTCGGAACGGTGTTCTGCTGGATGAGCAGCACCGAAGGCACCGACAGGACCACGAGCGCAATGCACCCGGTCATGATCACCGGCTTGCGGCCGAACCTGTCGCTGGCGCTGCCGATGAAGGTGATGACCGCGAGCATCAGCGCCATGACCACGATCTGCAGCACCGACGACTCCGTCGAGCTGATCCCCGGAGGCAGCTCGTCGGAGAGGTAGGTCGGCATGTAGGCGGTGAGCATGTAGTTGGTCACGTTGAACACCAGCACCAGCGCACCGCAGATCAGCATGGCGGGCCAGTGCCGGAGGAAGATGTCCCGCAACTTCGTGGTCGCCGACTCGGCTTCGCGGGCCTCGTGGGTCTCGACGAGCTTGGCGAAGGCCGGGGTCTCCTCCAGCTTCAGCCGCAGGTACATGCCGACGATGCCCAGCGGTCCCGCGATGAGGAACGGAATTCGCCAGCCCCAGGACAGCAGTTCCTGCTCCGGCATCGCGGCGGTGAGCACGGCGACGATCACCGCGCCGAAGATGTACCCGGTCAGCGTGCCGAACTCCAGCCAGCTGCCGAGGAATCCGCGCCTGCGGTCCGGGGCGTACTCGGCGATGAACGTCATCGCGCCGCCGTACTCCCCGCCGGTGGAGAAGCCCTGGACGAACCGGGCGAGCAGCAGGAGTGCGGGCGCGGCCAGACCGATGGTGTCGTGGCTGGGGATGAGGCCGATGCAGAACGTGCCGGCCGCCATCATGATCATCGTCGTGGCGAGCACCTTGGTGCGCCCGATCCGGTCGCCGAGCGGCCCGAAGAACAACCCGCCGAGGGGGCGCACGAGAAACGCCGCCGCGAATGTGCCGAACGTCGCCAGCAACTGAGCGGTCGGGCTCGACTGGGGGTAGAAGACCTTGCCGATGGTGGTCGCCATGTACGCGAACACGCCGAAGTCGAACCATTCGGTCACATTTCCCACGGCTGCAGCGGCGACCGCGCGACGCACCAGTGAGGGGTCCACGACAGTGATTCCGCCGACGGTGCGGACACCGGAGGAAAGGCCGGGTTCCTCGTTCCTCTCGCTCACCCGAACCACCGCCTCAGCGAGGTGACGGCGGTGGGAGGCCGGTGCGCTGATGCTTTCCTGCGGAACGCGAACATGGCGATCGACAGTAGTGGAATAAATTGAGCCTGCCCAATCCGGCGAAAGCGAATCAAGGCAACTTGCAATCAAATCGGGCAAACCATGCATCAGTGTTCTGCGGGCGGAAATTCCCCGAACGGCGAGTGCATTTGAAATGATCGTTCGATCACGATGCGACCGTCAGCGTCTGTCACGCGGGCTAAGCTTGCTCTCCATTGATGGGGAACGAAATCCGGAGGGACGAATGGGATCGTTGAGCGCCTGGCACTGGTTGGTCGTGCTCGTCGTGGTGGTGCTGCTGTTCGGATCGAGCAAGCTGCCGCAGATGGCCCGCTCGCTGGGGCAGTCGGCCCGCGTGCTCAAGGCCGAAGCCCGGGGGCTCCGAGACGACGATCAAGCAGCTCAGCGCGACAACACCGAAGCGGAGCCGGGAAGCCCTCGCGGGTCCGCGGAATCCGGATGAGGTTCCGGTCGAGCCCTGCGTCGACTCGATCGCCACCGTTCGGCCACCAGAGGTCCACAATGGAATGGCCGTGGATGGTTTCGCACCCCGTTTCCTCTCGGCATCGGCTCGCGGTGACCGCGAGGTCCCGGCGGTTACCCTCGAAGTAACCACTTGCTTACACCACGGGGAGATCGATGAGCACCGATCAGCGGGTCTGCGTCGTGACCGGGGCGAACTCGGGCACCGGGTACGTCACGGCACTCGAACTCGCGCGCAGCGGGGCGACCGTCGTCATGCTGTGCCGCAACGCCGACAAGGGGGCCGCGGCCCGCGAAGCGATCATCGCGGAGACGGGCAACCAGCAGGTCGAGCTGATCGTCGTCGACCTGGCCGAGATGGCCGAGGTCCGCCGGGCCGCCCGCGAGTTCACCGACCGGCACGCGAAGCTCGACGTGCTGGTCAACAACGCCGGGGGAGTGACGCAGACCCGGCGCGAGTCCTCCGAGGGCCTGGAGTCGATGTTCGCGGGCAACTACCTCGGCCACTTCCTGCTGACCACCCTTCTGCTCGACCAGCTGAAGAACGCCGAACGTGCGCGGGTGATCAACGTCAGTTCGTTGGCCCATAAGGGGTCCAAGATCGACTTCGCCGATCTCCAAGGCCGGAACAGCGGGAACCCGATGCGTGGCTACGGGCAGTCGAAGCTCGCGCAGATCCTGTTCACCTACGAACTCGCCGAACGCCTGCGTGACTCCGGCATCACCGTCAACGCGATGCACCCCGGTACGGTCGCGTCCGGTTTCAAGAACGGGACCCACGGCGTCGCACGGGCCTTGATCGGTGCCTTCTACGCGGGTTTCGGCATCTCCCCGGAGAAGGGCGCGGACACGATCCTCCACCTGGCCAACTCGCCGGAGGTCGCCGACGTCACCGGCAAGTACTTCGTCAAGCGACGCCCGGTCGCCACCAGCAAGACCTCCTACGACGACGATGTTCGCCGACGCCTTTGGGCGGTCTCGGACGAGCTGCTCGCGACCACCGGGGGAACGACGGGCTGAGGCGCGTCCGGTGATCAGCAGCGGGTTTCCGGGTGCGTCTCCGGGTTCGCCCGGATCCTGGTGGCCGGGTGCGAGCGCACGGTGGGCCCATGCTGATGCCAACGTTCTCTGTAACTCTGATAAGTCTGATCGTCGTGGCGATCGTGGTGGTGACGACCAGTGCACCGCCGGGCCGGACCCTGCTGTTCGGACTGATCGGCGCGTGGGCGGGTTTCGCCGCCGGGGCGCTGGGCGGTGTGCTCGTCGATGTGGTGACCGGCAGCGGTTCCTACCTGGCCGTCGTTGGTCACGGCGTTGCCGTGCTGGGCGCGGTGATCGGATCGCGCCGCGCCGTCACCGCGCAGGCCGATTCCCGCAGCTGAACCGCGGATTGACCAGCGAGGTGCAGCCGGAATGCTGCGTCGCTGGTGGAACCTGGGGTGGTGCCCGCGCGTCCAACGGGGTGGATTCGCGGGGTGCGGGTCCGTTCGGATCGTGATGAGGTGGGCATGGAACAGCCGTGGGGACTCAGCGGCCCGGAGTTTCTGCTCCTGTACGGCATCGCTCTCGTCGTGTGGTGCGCGATCGTCGTGGTCGTTCGCACGGTGGTGAAGCAGGCGAGCAAGTCCCGAACCGATAGCCACGTGCTCGGCCTGTACGAACGGGCCTTCCTCCACGGGGGAAGTGACCGGGTCGCCGACACGGCGCTGGCGGGCTTGATCGAGGCCGGACGTGTCCGGGTCACCCGGTCGCGGAAGCTGCACCGCATCAGTACTGACGGCGAGGATGACGCCGTGTAACGCGAAGTGCTGGTGCCCGTCGGGGCAGAAGGCACGCTCGCCTCGCCGCGCAAGGCGATCCGCCTCAGCGGTCACTGCGACACCCTTCGCCAACGGCTCGTCGAGGAAGGCCTCCTCGTCCGGCCGCGCGCGCAGGCGGTGCTGGGCGTGCTGGTGTGGGGGTTCCCGCTGCTCGCGCTGACCGCGGTGGTGCGGGGTGTGAACGGGGTTCGGCTCGGCTACCCGGTCGGCTTCCTGGTTTTGGCGCTGGCGGCGACCCTCGTCATCTGGGCGATCGCCGCGCACAAGTGCGGTGATCCACTGCGCACGGACGCAGGCGATGTCGTGGGCACGCCGCCCTCGATCGCTGAAAGGACGAACGCCGCGGTGCTGGGGACGGTCGCCGGGGGTGCGGCCGCGGAGCTCGTGGCGGTCGCAGGGCTGAGCGCCTACCCGGATGCGACCGTCGTGCGACTGCTGAACACCTCAGGATCCGGAGGCGGAGCCGCGAGTGGCACGTCGTCCAGCTGCGGAGGCGGCGGTGGTGGCTGCGGCGGAGGAGGCGGCGGCTGATGGATGCCGGAACACCGCGCCTCGGCGTCGGAATCGGCTGGCGTCGCGAGATCGACCTCACCGTGGAACGTCTCGACGTGGACTTCGTGGAGTGCGTCGCCGAGGACGTCGACCCGCGTCGCCTCCCCGAATCGCTGAGCCTGATCCGCGAACGCGGACTCCCGGTCCTCCCGCACGCCGTCTCGCTGTCGCTGGCCGGAGCCGAGCCGCTCGACACCGAACGCGTCCGCCACCTCGCCCGCGTGGCCACGGCTTTCGACGCACCGCTGGTGAGCGATCACGTCGCGTTCACCCGGGCCGGGCAGTGGGAAGCCGGGCACATCCTGCCCCCGCCTCGCACTTCCGAATCGCTCGACGTGCTGGTCGACAACGTGCGTCAGGCGCAGGAGCTGCTGCCGGTGCCGCTGGCGCTGGAACACGTAGCCGCGCTGGTGGAATGGCCCGACGCGGAGTTCACCGAGGCGGAGTTCCTGGCGCGGTTGGTGGAACGCACCGGGTGCGGGCTGATCCTCGACGTCGCGAACCTCCACGCCAACGCCCACAACCTCGGCACCGATCCCGAGGAGTTCCTGGACACGGTGCCGCTGGATCGCATCGCGTACGTGCACGTCGGCGGCGGCACCTGGCAGGACGGCATCTACCACGACACGCACGCGCACCCGGTCGTTCCCGAAGTCCTCGACCTGCTGGCGCGGCTGCACGCCCGCACGTCCCCGCCGGGAGTCATGCTGGAACGCGACGACCGGTACCCGTCCGACGACGAACTCGCCGCCGAGCTCGCCGCCATCCGCGCGGCGATCGCGCGATGAGCGACCCGAGGGAACGCCTTGCCGCGCAGCAACAACAGCTCCTCGCAGCGCTGCTCGGTCACGCCGAGGCCCCGCCCGGTTTCGACCAGGACCAGCTCAGGGTTCAGCAGCGGGCACTGCTGAACAAGCGCCGCCGCGTCGTGGCGAAGCTGCGGCCGGAGCTGGCGGAGGAGCTCGGCGAGCGCTTCCAGCCGCTCTTCGACTCCTACGCGGTCGAGCACCCCCGGCGGCCCGGGCAACGGGCCCGCGCCGACGCAACGCGGTTCGCCCGCTGGATCACCCGCCGCAACCGCCCGTGGAAGCGCCGACGCTGAGCGCTCGTCCCGGGAAAGGCCGCTCCGCATTCTGGGAATGATGGGGAATTTGAGGGTTTTCCGCCCGTTTCTCGGAATCTTAACGATTTGTCCGTGATCTTGTGCCGTGCGCGGTAACAGGTGTTCACTCGGACGCCGGGACCGAACGGTGAAGGGATGACATGAACTCTCGCGAGAAGGGCATGATCAGTCGCCGCTCCGCGCTCATCAGCGGTGGTGCGGCTGCGATGAGCGCGTCGTGGCCCATGAGCGCCGCGCTCGGCGCACCCCGCAACTCCTCCGGTGCCGACGCAGACGTGATCGTCGTGGGCGGTGGGCTCGCCGGGCTGGTGGCCACCGCGGAGCTCGCCGACGCGGGCCGCAAGGTCCTGCTGCTCGACCAGGAACCCGAGGCCAGCCTCGGCGGGCAGGCGTTCTGGTCGCTCGGCGGACTGCTGTTCATCGATTCGGAGGAGCAGCGGCTGGCCGGCATCAAGGACTCGCTGGAGCTGGCCCGCGACGACTGGTTCGGCAACGCCGGTTTCGACCGAGGTCCCGACGACCCGCTGGGCGAGGACTACTGGGCGAAGCGCTGGGCCGAGGCCTACCTGGAGTTCGCCGCGACGGAGAAGCGGTCCTGGCTGCACGAGATGGGCGTGCGGTGGGTGCCCGTCGTCGGCTGGGCCGAGCGAGGCGGACAGCTCTCGGACGGGCCCGGCAACTCGGTTCCCCGTTTCCACCTCACGCTCGGCACCGGTCCCGGTGTCATGGAGCCGTTCGAGAAGAGGGTGCGGGAAGCAGCCGAGCGGGGGCTGGTGTCCTTCCGGTTCCGCCACCAGGTCGACGAACTCACCACCACCAACGGCGTCGTCAACGGTGTGCGCGGCGGAGTCCTGGAACCCAGCGACGCGCCACGCGGCACGCCGAGTTCCCGCACCAGGGTGGGCGATTTCGAACTGCACGCTCCCGTCGTCCTCGTCACCTCCGGTGGAATCGGCGGCAACCAGGACCTCGTCCGCCAGAACTGGCCGGACTGGCTGGGCGCGCCGCCGGAGCGCATGGTCACCGGCGTCCCCGCCCACGTCGACGGCCGCATGCTGGGGATCACCGAGAGCGCGGGCGCCCGCCTGGTCAACCGCGACCGGATGTGGCACTACACGGAGGGCCTGGCCAACCACGACTCGATCTGGCCGAACCACGGCATCCGGGTTCTCGCGGCACCGTCCTCGCTGTGGTTCGACGCCCGCGGACGCCGCTTCCCGAACCCCGGCATTCCCAGCTACGACACCCTGGGCACGCTCAAGCTGATCAAGGACACCGGCTACGACTACTCGTGGTTCGTGCTGAACCAGAAGATCATCGACAAGGAGTTCATCCTCTCCGGCTCGGAGCAGAACCCGGAGCTCACCAGGAAGGACCTGGCGGGCTACCTCGCGAGCAGAGCGCTCAACGGCACCCCGCCGCCGGTCAAGGCGTTCCAGGACCACGGCGAGGACTTCGTCACCGCGCGCACCGTCCCGGAGCTGGTCGCGGGGATGAACCGGCTCGCCGGGACGAACCTGCTCGACGCGGGCGACCTCGAGCGCCAGCTGGTGCAGCGAGACCGCCAGGTCGACAACAACTACACCAAGGACGACCAGATCATGGGGATCCGCAACTCCCTGGCCTACGTCGGCGACAGCCTCGTCCGCACCACGCAGCTGCACAAGATCCTCGACGAGGACGCCGGGCCCCTGATCGCCATCCGCATGAACATCCTGACCCGCAAAACGCTCGGCGGGCTCCAAACCGACCTCTCCGGCAGGGTCCTGGACGCAGCCGCCAACCCCATCCCCGGCCTCTACGCCGCAGGCGAGGTCTCGGGCTTCGGAGGCGGAGGCGTCCACGGCTACCGCGCCCTCGAAGGCACCTTCCTCGGTGGCTGCCTCTTCTCAGGACGACAAGCCGGCCGAGCAGCAGCAGCGGAGACCGCCTGAGCCGGGGGACTGCTCGAAGTCTTCGAGAGGACGTTCACCGAATCCCAGCGCACAGGCGGGCACCGAACGGCTTGCGGCCGCTCGGTGCCCGCCTGCTTCGACGTGCACGCACCGACTCGTTTCACGGAACCGGTTGCGGAACTGCTGCGCCAGCGCTCGGCTCGTGGGGACGAATGCGTTGATCGAGCACTGGCCCGGCTGCACCGTGAGCAGCTATCCACGGGTCTGCGGAGGCGGAAGTCCATCGCGCGGTGGACGCGGCCGAGGCAATCGTCGCTAGCGTTCGCTTCAGGCAGGATCGTGGTGAATTCTGTGAACGTATCCGTTGTGCAGGGCGTGTGAATTCTTGACGGCCGCGCGAGGTCACGAGTTGCGCACCACTGTGTCGCGGGCAGGTTAAGATGCCGGCTTCGTTGGGTTGAAGGTCTGGGGGTATCTGAGTGGCGGCCAACGAGTCCGGCGATCGACAACGGGAGACCAGCGAGGACGCACGCCGTGCGGTCCGGAACAGCGTTCGCGAGTCCCGCGTCGAGAGCCTGATTCAAGCGGGAAGAGTAGATGGTGATGTGAACATCACCCTTCCCAAGGGGGCGAATCAGGAGGTGACCGTTCGTTGCACCGACACGGCGCCCCGGCAGGGGGACGAGCCTTCCGACGGATGGCTGGACAGGAAGCTGAACGAGCTTGCCGAATACCTCCAAGACATCGTCCGGAAGCGGTCCCCACTTCTGATCTGGTCGGCGTTCGCGTTGTCGGTCGACTCGGTGCTGGTCGGATCCGCGGAATACATCTTCGGTGTACAACGGCCCGGCGAGCCGGCTTCAGAAGATCTGGGCACGGTGCAGTCCGGACTGCTATTCGCCGCACTGTTCGCGGTCGTCTTGTTGTGGCGCGATGTCGCTCGTCGTCATGGTTCGGAAAAGTGGAAGTCCCTGCGTGAGGTGCACCCGCAGCTGGTCCTGCTGTTCTCGAGCAGGGTGCTGCTGTGGGGGCTGGTCGCGGGGATGGTTGCGGTTGCCGCGCTGGAGGTTCCAGACCTGCTGAAATCGACCTCGTCGGTTTCAGCCCAGACGCACGGTTCGAACATCGGTGAGTTCGGTTCTTCGCTGATGGTCATTCTGACTTCGTTGGAGATCGCTTGCTTCTTGGCGATCTCTCGTAGTCGCGAGTTGGTCCAGCCACGTTCCCCGTAGCGTGGTGGGGTTTTCAGTGCGGGTGGATGAACCCCCGGCGGGGGTAGGCCAAGGCTTCTGTTCTACCAACAGCGCGCAGCGCCACAGCTGTGCAGATGAACGAATACGCGCCCGTGGTTGTCCCCACTTCACCCGGCATGTGGGGAGTAGGTCCCTGTCACCGGGTGTGGAAGTACCGCGCGAGTTCGGTTCGTGAGCGCACGCCCAGCTTTCGGAAGATGCGTCGCAGGTGGTAGTTGACGGTGTGCGGCGACAAGTGGACTCTTTGCGCTACTTGACGATTGGTCAGGCCCTGGGACACGAATTCGGCAATGGTCCGCTCCGCTGGCCCGAGGACGTCATGGATCTCGTGCGCGTCTGGTCTGATCTCGGGATCAACCGCCCTCATGCTCCCCACGCTGTCACGGACGGTGATGATGCCACGCGTCCGCACGAACTCACGTGAATCAACCTGCCGCTCCTTGAGCAGTGTCTCAAGGTCATGGGTCGCGCAGGCCCGTGCCCAGTGGTCTTGGTGTTCTGCGGCCGCCTGTGCCAAGCCTTCGGGGTCGCACTCGAACAAGCTGCGTGCGTGCGAAGCGGCGAGGGACACCGCAGTGATCCCGGGGTTGTCCACGGCGAGCTGCTCGACGGCACGCAACGTCCTGTCGGCCAACTCGGGGTTGTCAGCCGTGCGGGAGAATCGGACGAACCAGGCTGCGGCCCCCGGTTCTTCGAGCAGCAAGGGACGCATGGCCGGCAGATGCGAGTGGGAAGTGGCGAGGAGACCTTCGGCCTCGCGGATCTCGTTGCGAAGCTCGTGCAGGAGCAGGTCCAGCCACTGCCTGCGCACGGTGTAGAAGAACGAGGAGGTGTGCACCATCCCGTCCAGCTCCCGGCATCGTCCCAGGTGCCTCGCGGCCTCCTGGTGATCTCGGCATCGCAGCGCCACCAGCGCCAGGACTGCTTCAGCCCAGCTGATGTAGGCAGACAGCCCGATGTGCTCCGCGCTTTCGAGCCCAGCCCGCGCCTGTTGGTCAGCGGCTTCGAAGTCGCCGCTCCTGATCAACGAGTAGGCCTCGATGAGATTGATGACGGGCGTGAAGATTGCCGCGTCGTGTGCGGTCAGATCTTCGCGGGCTTGCTGCACCAGCTTGCTTGCTTCGTGCAGGTCGTCCAGCACGATCATCTTGTGGGCGAGGACCAAGTGCGGGTAGGGGCGAGTGGGCGTCATCTCGGGTGTCACGGCCACGTCCACTGCGGCACGTCCCCAGCGGGTGGATTCCTTGGCGTAGCCCGCTGCCCAGTCGAGGCTGGACACGGCGAGTGCGGCGGCACGCTGAGTGTCGGGATTCGCCTCCCCGGCGTTCGCGGGTTCCGGTTCGTCGAGTTGTGCCTGAGCCTGGGCGAGCATGTCCGGGGTGGATTTGATGGCGCCGTCTTCGGAGAGAGCTGCCGGGGAGTGTCGAGTCGCCATGATGATGTCCGCGGCCAGCCGGGACAGGAGCGGCTTCTCGTGCTCCGGCATGTCTCCGTTCAGTGCCGTGCGCACCAGCAGCACAGCTGATTCGACATATCCCGTGGCGAGGAGTGTGCGAAGGGCTCCGCTGGTCTCGTCGGTCTTGGACGGCCATCGCCGTCGGGTTATCTCCTCGCGCCCCAGCGTCACCAGGTCGTCGGTGGGAGCGGAGGAACCGCTCGTGATGTGGCGTGCGTCCAGGTGCAGTGCGGCACGCACGGTCTCCGGGATCGACTCGTAGACCGCACGCCACACCAGTGGTTGCTCGAAGGTCAGTCCTTCGTCGGTGAAGGCGAGAAGTCCGCTGGTCACGGTCTCGTTCAACGGGGGGAGTAGTGCGGCGACGCTCCTCTGGAGCATGGCTGCGGCCTGAGACAGTTGAAACGAGCGTCCCAGGATCGTTCCCACGCGCAACAGCTGGACGGATTCGTCCGAGAGTCGCGCCAAGTGGAGGTTGACCGCGGTACGTACCCGACGGGGAAGCCGGCGAGGAGTGGTCCGCAGGAGGTCTCCTGCGGCTCCGACCCGCTCCTCTTCCATCAGGCCTTCGACCAGTTCCACGATGAGCCGCGGATTGCCGCCTGCGCAGCTCACCGCGTCGAGGAGGCCCTGTTGTGCGGGAACGCCGATGAGGTCCTGGACCACTGCACGAGCGGCATCGCCACGCAGCGGCGCGAGCTGCAGGCGATCCTGCGAAACGCCGAGCTCGTCGGAAATCCGGTCGCCTATCGGGTCCTGTGCGGCGCCGTTCTGCGCGAGCAGAACCCCCGGTGGTGGTGTGAACTCGGCATTCTTCAGAACTTGACGCAGTGTTCGGATTTCGATCCCGGGCTCGGTGGGTTCGTCGTCGAGCACGAGCAGAGAGCGATGGCTGAATGGCGGAGCGTGCTGTGGAGCGCCTGGAGTACTGGATTCCCAGAATTCTGCGACGGACCGGCGAACGGTGAGATTGTGTTGCTTTGCCAAGTTCACTGCTTCGAGTAGCAATCGGCTCTTGCCGATGCCGGTCACTCCTTCGACCACGAGAATCGGGGGAGATTCCCGCTGTCTTACATCGTCGAAATAGGTTGCGAGCCGGTGTAGCTCGTGCTCGCGTCCCCGTAGTCCGCCGATAGACATGCGACTCCCCTCACGGTCCGTGAACTGGCGGCTCCGCAGAGGAATTATGCCTGGTGTGGTGAACGGATTGGCGAGTGTTGAGCAAAGCTGTGCTCCGCGGTCGGGTGAGTCAGGTCACGGGCCGGCATCGGCAGGTTCGCCGATGCCGGCCCGTGACCGCCGCTGCCTATGCGACGCCGATGCTCAGCGCCTCCGTCATCAGCGTGCCGAGGATGCGCGGTCCCGCACTGGTCAGGACGGATTCGGGGTGGAACTGGACGGAGGCGAAGCCGGGTCCGCGAAGGCCGTGCACCTCGCCGGTGGAGGAATCGCGGCTGCACTCCACCGAGCCGACGAGGGGGTGGTGGAACTCGGTTGACTGCGCCAGGGCAGCAAAGGTGTTGTAGAAGCCGACGCGCTCCGGCCGGCCGAAGAGGTCGATCCGAGACTGCACGCCCTGGTTCGGCGTCTCACGTTGCACCAAGGGGAGATCGAGCAGGTCGCTGAGGATCTGGTGGCTCAGGCAGATGGCCAGGAACGGCCGCCGCTCTTCGAGGAGCCGCACCATCGTCGCGCGGAGCTGCGCGATCTTGGCGTGTTCGGCTCGCCTCGGATCGCCCGGCCCCGGTCCCATGACGACGAGATCGTGTTCCGCGATCTCATGCGGCTCGTCGAACCTGCTCACCGTGACGTTGAGGCCCATGGAACGAAGCTGGTGGCCGATCATCGACGTGAAGGTGTCCTCGGCATCGATGACCAGGACGGTGCGGCCGGCGAGGTGCGAGATGTTGGCAGGGTCGCCGTCGTCCGCGCGCAACCAAAAACCGGCGATGGATTCGTTGCGCCTTTCCAGTGCTTCCCGAACCTGGGGGTGGTTGGCGAAACGGCGCGGACCGTCGTTGGTGAGGGCTGCGAGCAGCCCGGCGGCCTTCGCCCGGGTCTCCGCCACTTCGGAAGCCGGGTCGGAGTGACGTACCAGCGTGGCACCGACACCGATTCGCACTCGGCCGACCGAGTCGATGTCCGCGGTCCGGATCGTGATCGCCGAGTCGAGAGTGCGGTCGCCGTGCTCATCCCGTCCGAACAGGGCGATGACCCCGCTGTAGTAACCGCGGCCTTCGGGTTCGTGGCGCTGAATCACCTTGCACGCGTTCTCCAGCGGGCTCCCAGTGACCGTCGGGGCGAACATGGTGTCGCGCAGGATGTCACGAACGTCCTTGGACGTTCGTCCTTCGATGAAGTACTCGGTGTGGGCGAGCCGGGTCATCTCCTTGAGGAAGGGGCCGACGACTCTGATGTCCTGCTCGCAGGACTGCGCCATCATCTTCAGCTCTTCGTCCACGACCATGCAGAGCTCGTCGGACTCCTTCTGGTCCGCGAGGAACTCCATGACCTCGGGCAGCGCCGGCCCCGAATTCGGGTACCGGTACGTCCCGCTGATCGGGTTCATCACGGCGGTTCCGCCGCGCACGCTGATGTGACGCTCAGGGCTGGCGCCGACGAACGTGCGTTCCCCGGTATGGATCAGGAACGTCCAGTACGCGCCACTCTCCTGTTCGAGCAGTCGCCGGTAGAATGACAAGGCGTCACGCGGCGAGTAATCGGTGATGTCCGCGACGAAGGAGCGTCTGATGACGAAGTTCGCCCCTTCGCCTCGGCCGATCTCTGTCTCCACGACATCTTCGACGATCGCGGCGTACTCTTCGTCCGTCACGTCGAAATGACTGTTCTCCAGGGTGGCCCCGGTGTTGGGCAGGCGTCGCACGACTTCGGAGAGCTCGACCGTGCTCTGCTTCTCGATCCGCATCGTGATCAAGGGCTCGTGATCGTCGGTCGCGGCGTACCCGCGCTCTCTGATTTGCTGGAAGGGTATGACTGCCAGCACGTCCTGGTGCTGGGGCGCATCGCCCGCATCAGGCAGCGGGATCGAGTCGATCGCCTCCACGGTCGAGATCGAGCCGACCAACACATCGAGGTTGTCGCCGGTGGTCTCCGGACGGTGCAGCAGTGCGTACGCGGGTGCTCGGCCGTTGAGCAGATTCGCCAGCAGATCGGTCATGTGAGTTCACCCCTTGCCCTTGAGATCGGACAACATCGTCTTGGTGGTTTTCACCACGGCGCAGCGTTCGGCCGCGTAGTCGAGCGCCATGCGGTGGCGTGATTCGGAGAAGTCGGCGACTGCATCGGCGACGACGAAGGTCTCGATGTCGTTCGTGAACGCTTCCACCGCCGTCATCAGCACGCCGACGTGCGCGTACACCCCGCAGACGATGATCTGGTCACGACCGTGCTCACGCATCTTCGCGAGGAGATCGGAGTGGAAAAAGGCGCTGTAGCGCCATTTGGTGAACACCCAGTCGTCGCCTGCCGGCTTCAGCTCGTCGATCACTTCGCGATCTTCTGCGAGCACTTGCATTCCAGGACCCCAGAAATCCTTGAGGAGGCCGCGCTGCTGTTCGGTCATTCCGCCCGGCTGGGCGGTGTAGGCAACTGGAACGCCGAGATCGGCGCAGGAGTCGCGCAGCAGGGACGTGTGGCGTATTAACTCGCGTCCGGGTGCGCGGTCAGGATCGAACGGACGAAGGAAGTAGCGCTGCATATCGTGAACGAGAAGCAGCGCTCGTTTCGGATCCGGGGTCCAGCCGGGAACGGGTTCCGGGAAATCGCCGTTCTCCGGCATGGGGTACGCGTCGATGTCGGGAATGGGCATGGTCGTTCTCCTGATGTGTCGCGGAGGGAAGGGAGTCGAGCGTGCTCTCAACCGCGCCAGGCGGCAGCGACGGTGAGAGCTTGGCGTGGGTTGAGGCGCGGATCGCAGAACGACGTGTAGCTGGTCCAGGGCTGGTCGAGGTGGTGCTCGGCGTCGACGCACTCGGTGACGTCCTCGGGCGTGGTCTCCAGGTGGAGACCGCCGGGCACGCCGTTACCCGAGTCCACCGCGTTCTGGAATCGCTGAACCTCTCGTACGACCGTCTCCACGAGCCGAGTCTTCGACCCGTCGGTCCTGCGCACCGTGTTGCCGTGCATCGGGTCGCACAGCCATACCACCGGGTGTCCGGCCGCTCGGACGGCGGAGACGAGCACCGGAAGCCGGTCCAGAACGGCCTCTGCCCCCATGCGCGAGATCAGCGTCAAGCGTCCGGGTTTTCTCCGCGGGTCGAGGCGCTCGCACAACGCGAGCAGTTCTCCGGTGGTCATCGTGGGACCGACCTTGCAAGCGACCGGATTGGTCAGCGCGGAAAGGAGGTCCACGTGCGCGCCTGCGACCTGGCGGGTGCGGTCGCCGATCCAGGGCCAGTGTGTCGAGGTGAGGAGGTGGCCGCCGTCCGTTTGCTGTCGAACCATGGCGAGTTCGTAATCCAGCAGCAGCATCTCGTGGCTCGTCCACGTACCTGACGTGCGGCTGGTGTCGGTACCCCAGCCGAGGAGTCGCGTGGTGTCGTATGCCGCTCGATACCCGGTGAGCATGCGCCAGGGATCAGGGGTTCGGAGCTTCGCATCCGGTTTCGGCGAGTTGACCATGTGCCCGCGGAAGACGGGAAGCTCCACGCCTGCCACTGTTTCGACGTCGGTGGAGCGGGGTTTGGCGTACTGACCGGCGATTCGCCCCACGCGCAGCACTGGCCGACCGGTTTCCCGCTCCATGGTGTCGGCGATGGCGTCGAGGAGCTCTTTTTTGCGGGCGATGTGTCCCGGCGTGGTCTCCGACCAGTCTTCCGCGCAGTCCCCGGCCTGGATCACAGTGACCTCGCCCGCGGCGGCCGACGCCAGCTGCTCACGGAGTCGAGCCACGTCGATCGGGGAGACGAGGGGCTCTGCGGCCTGCAGGCGGGCCTTGACCAGTGCCAAGGCCTGCGGGTCATCCCAAGTGGGTTGGTGCAGCGCGGTTCCGGTGACGAGGTCGGTTGCGAATTGCTGAACGGAAGTCATCCTTCGTGCTCCGATGTCGTGTGGTCGTAGCGTTGTTCTGCCTTGGAAAACGCTGCTGATCGTGAAACGAGCGAGCGGGTGGAGTCCTCGATGGCGGCGCGTGCCACAGCGTTGGCCACAGCGGGCATGACCCTGGAGTCGAGTGAATGGGGGACGATGCGATCCGCACTCAGGTCGCCGGCTGCGACTTCGGCGATCGCTTGGGCGGCGGCGAGCTTCATGTGTTCGGTGATGCGCCGGGCCCCGGCATCGAGCGCGCCTCGGTACATCCCGGGAGAGGCCAGCATGTTGATGACCTGGTTCGGGAAGTCGCTTCCGCCGGTGCCGACCACTGCGACGTGTCTGGCTGCGACATGCGGGGCAATCTCCGGATGGGGATTGGAGAGGGCGAGCACGATGCCGTCGGGCGCCATCGCAGCGATCAGGTGCTCGGGCACCTGTGAGCTCGATAGCCCCACGAAGACGTCCGCGCCTCGGATCGCCTCGGCGAGTCCACCGCTCAACGATCGCGGATTGGTGCGTTCGGCGACCTCGGTTTTGGCGGTGTTCATGTCGGGGCGCCCTCGATTGATGATTCCCCGGGAGTCGAGCACGGTCACATCGGAAACACCTGCAGCCAGCAGTATCCGCGCGCAGGCGAGCCCCGCTGCTCCGGCGCCTGATACCACCACGCGCCGGTCCTGCAGTGGGCGCTCGACCACCGCACACGCTCCGCGAAGGGCGGCGAGAACGGCGATGGCCGTGCCGTGCTGGTCGTCGTGCATCACGGGGCAATCCAGCGCCTCGACGAGCCGTCGCTCAAGCTCGAAACAGCGGGGCGCTGCCACGTCCTCCAGGCTTACCGCGCCGTACGACGGACGCAGCCGGACCAGCGTCTCGATGATCTCGTCGTTGTCCGTGGTATCGAGCACCAGCGGGATCGCGTCGACCCCGCCGAGTCGCTTCAGCAAGACAGCTTTTCCCTCCATCACGGGAAGAGCCGCTGCCGGCCCGACATCACCGAGCCCCAGCACGGCGGTGCCATCGGTGACCACTGCGACGAGGCGGCTCGCCCAGGTGTAGCGCTCGGCCAGAGCCGGCTGCGCGGCGATCGCCTGGCTGACCGCGGCGACTCCGGGTGTGTAGGCGACGGCCAGAGAATGCGGATCGTTGAGTTCGGCAGTCGTTTCGATGCAGATTTTTCCGCCCTTGTGGGCGCTGAATATCTCGCTTTCCTGGATCTCGGTCGCGGTATTGGCGAATGTCATGGAATTCCTTCCGGTTGGCACGGAATTGAAATCTAGTGGCCGGTGTGCGTGGTGGTCCACTACTCGATCGCGCAGTTCATGGCTCGACGACCAATCCCCGTTCGAGTAAGAGGTGCATCCGGGTTCTGGCCGCTACTCGATCGAATAGTCCCGGGTTCGCATTAGTACTCATTCGAGTAGTGGATGGATTCGTATTCAGGGTGAGACGGTGGAGCAACTCCCCGCTCCGGTTCGCTGTGCGGTCCGGGACGGCGAACACAGACGATCGAAGGGGATGAGCATGGCGACCGTGATCATCAGCAATCAGCGAACCGAGGAGATGGTCGGCGACCTCGAACTGCTGGATCCGGACTATCGGCGGTACGTTGGCAACCAGGCGATGCGCATGGCCTGGTGTCTGCAGGAGGGTGACGTCCTGGTGCTGCCGATGCCTGCGGACGAGGAGTTCTTGCGCTATGTCGCGGAAAGTTTGGGAATCGACCGCGATTCGGTGCACGTGATCGTGCCGCCGGTGGGACGAGCCGGTGAAGGTGTGCTCTCCCGCGACAGGTTGAACGACGAGCGATTCCTCGCCGAGCTGCGCGCTGCGACCACCGGGGGAGTTGATCGGGTGCTGCCGTTCCACTTCGACGGATCGGTCGCGGAACTGACCAAGGCGCTCGGCCTAGGTGCGGTCACGCCCGGTTTCGGGTTCCTCGACCAAGGCGGTGGAAAGCTGCTCAACAGCAAGTCCACGTTCCGGTCGCTGGCCGGCGGTGTCGATGCCGCCGTCCCGGCAGGAACCGTCGTCTCGTCGCAGGAGGACGCCGAGCAGTTCTTGTGGAACGCTCTCCTCGATCGTGGGCATCCGGCCATCCTCAAGCAGGACTTCCACGTAGCCGGATATGGCAACGAGATCGTGAGTCCGATTTCCGGCGTGAACCCGATCGGCGCGCAGCGCGCCGTTGTGGTGGAGACCAGGGAGGAACTGTCGAAGTACCTTGCGGACCGTTGGGAATGGCTGACTGATGGCGGGCGCAACCAGGTGGTCATCGAGCACTACCTACCCGACTCGGCACCGATCTACGCCGAGATCAGGATCGAGGACCACGGTGTGGAATTCACCGGCCACGGGGAAATGCGGATGAAGCCCGTTCTCAACGGCCTGATCGTCCCGTCGCCCTCCAGCGGTACGGCTGAGTTCGACGGGTTCCTGGACACCGTGTACCGGCTGGGCGCGGCCATCCACGCGATGGGTTATCGCGGGACCGTGAGTGTTGACGCGATCGTGACGGCGGACCAGTCCATTCTGATCAACGAGTTCAACTGCCGGACCGGTGGTTCCACGCACATCCACCGGATCGGTGAGCGCATCGTCGGAAGTGACTACTTCGAGGAGCGGGTACTGGTCGAGCTTCGACGCTGCGTGTTCCCGGCGTTCGCCGACGCGCTGGACGCGCTGAGGTCCCATGGGCTCGCGTACGACCCATCCTCGCGAACGGGCGTTCTCATCACGGTCACCGACGACAGTTCCGTCGGCGGGTTCGGGGAGTACTGCGTCGTCGCCCGGGACAGCGAGCAGGTTGAGCGGATGGAAGCCGCTGTCGCCGAGTTGTTCGCCGCACGTCAGAGTGGAGCCTGAGAACGATGTCCAACGTCAAGCCGCGCTATCGAGACCTCATGACGCCGGAACTGCTGTTGTGGGGGTTGATCGCGCTGGCCAGCAAGGCGCCCGTGGCCATGGCTCCGCTCGCCCTGGTGTTCTTCAGCAGAGCGACCCCTGGCGGGTATGCATTGGGAGCGACCTTGGCCTCGGCGTACGTGCTGGGCGAAGTGGTCGGTGCGCCCCTGCTCGGAAGCCGTCTCGGTCGGGGGCGGATGCGGCCGCAGCTGGTGATCGGGTTGCTCTGCGGAGCCGTGGCTTTCGGGGCGCTTCCGCTGCTCGCAACCGGTTCGCCCGGCTGGGTGATCGCAACGGCGTTCCTGGCCGGTGCAGGGCCGGCGGCGTGCCCCGGTGGTATCCGGTCACTGCTCACGCGCCTGGTGGGCGATCGCGACGTGGCCCGGGCGCTGAGCGCCGAGGCGATGCTCACGCAGATCACGTGGGCCGTGGCACCGGCTCTCGTCGTGCTGCTCGCCCTGCAGGTGCACCCGGGCGCGCCGCTGGTGTTGTGCGCGTTGCTCGCGTTGCTCGCAGGGGGCCTGCTGCTGCGCTTGCACGAGCCGGCAACGCAGAGCACCGCGACCCGCGCGCCGACATCCATGAGCAGGGCGGTGATGGCGGGGTGGCCCGTGTATCTCACCAGTGCCGCAGCGATGGCGATGCTGGCCACGGCGGAACTCGTCCTGCCCGCCCTGCTGGAAGACCGGGCGATCGCGGTGGGCTGGTCAGGGCCGCTGCTGGCGGCGTTCGCTCTGGCCAGCGCGTTCGGCGCCTTCTGCTACGGGCTGCGCAGGTGGCCGGGGGCGGTCGAGGCCCAGAGCCTGGTCTTCCTCACGGCCACAGCCTGCTGCGTGACATTGATCGTCCTGCTGCCCGGAGTGGCGGGTATCGCGGTCGGGTTGATGCTGGCCGGTGTCTTCCAGGCCGGTGTCATGGTCACCAGGAACCTGAGCCTGCGACAGCAGTTGCCGGAGCAGGCTCACGCAGCGGCGTACTCGATGATGTACGCCGTGCAGGGTGCCGGGTACAGCTTGACGGCGACGCTCTCGGCGGTCGCACTGCAAGTGGCGACCCCTGCCACGGCGGTCATCGGTGGTGTCGCCGTGACCTTGGTGATCACCGCGATCTGCGCTGTGGCCGAACGTCGCTCCCTCCGCGCACCGGAGTCCGGTGCGTCGAAGCAGCCGCAGGGGCCGGAGTCCGGCGCCGACCGGTGACGTGCCGGAGTCTGCCGAGGAAGCACGCGGTGAGGCAGGGGGCGGCTGTGCGGACAGCGGCCCCCTCCCGGTCGCCGCCGGTTGTCGTCCGCGGTGGTCCGGGCATGCGGATCGAGTTCCGTGGTCTTGGCTGCGCGAGCGACGTGGAAGCCCAGAACGTCGAGCTCAGATCGGGTTTTCCGATGAGATTCGAACTCACACCTTATGGATTGTGATCGGCAAGGCGTTCTCGCTGGGGTGAACACGCCGGCAAGCGCGTTGAATCGAAGACGAGAACAGTGCTCAGGCGGCATCGCCTGAGGCCTCTCTCGCATTGCTCGGACAGCGCCGTGGCTTCACACCGAATTGCGCATGGGGATTCATGTCTGCGCTCGACGGCGACAGCCTCGGGCGTCCTGATACGGATGGGCGCATTTGGTCTTCTTCCGGCCCGTCGAGCGGCGAGATCGTGATAGGTACGGGGAATGCATTCAGCGGCGGACACGCGACAGATCGCCGGACCGGCTGTGTCTCAGCGTCGAGCCAAGCGCGGCAAACGGGTGTACATCTCGTCGGCAGCAACGGACTTGGGGCCGGAAAGGTGGGCGGCGATCGAGGCTGTGCGCGCCGGCGGGTGTGAGCCGGTAGCGATGGAGTTCTACGGTGCGGACACCCAGCGGGCCATCAGCCGGTGTCTGCAGGACGTCCGGTCCTGCGATGTCTACGTCGGCATCGTCGCCTTCCGGTACGGCTCGCGCCCGCCTGGACACGATAAGAGCTTCACGCACCTCGAATACGAGGAAGCGGTTCGTCAGCGCAAGCAGATTCTGCTGTTTCACCTCAAAGAGGACGTGAAGCGGCAAGTCAGCGATATCGACCAGGCGCAGCACAAGGTGAACAGGCTCCGCAGCCTCCAGGTGCGGGACCACACCGTAGTTCGCTTCTCCACGCTTGATGAGCTCGCAACCGGCGTGCGACGGTCGCTGCACCACCTCTACGGTGCGGTCGGGCCCAAGGTGCCCGAGCTGCTGCCCTACACGCTCGATCGAGACGCGCAGAAGGACGCCCTCGCCGCGGCTGTCGAGCGCGGCAGCCTCCAGCGCTCACCGTCGGTGGTCGTGATGCACGGTGGCGCGAAGCAGGCCCAGGGCAAGTTCGTTGATTTCCTGCAAGAGCGGCTCCTGACGCAGTATCTCGGGGTCGAATCGCCGCGCAAGTTCGGGATCTCCCTGCGAGGAGCGGAGTTCGAGAGCCCGGAGGTCATCACGCGAAGGATCGCCAGCAGCTGCTACCTGAATCCGACCTCCGACATCGGCACCGTGTGCCGCCAGTTGCACAATTTCGGGTCGATCACGATGCTCTGGTTCCCGGTCGAGGCGGTGATGCGTCATGGTCGACCGCAAGTTCGGCAAGTCACCCAGATCATCGACTACTTCGCTCGATGGCCGCGCTACCGGCAACTGCGAGTGCTGCCGGTCATCTCGGTGCAATACGCCGAGACACCCGGCTGGCGCGGCCTCCTGTCCCGCGGACCCGCGTCTCAGAACCGTTTCGGCCGGGCGTTCGAGGGCGCGGTCGGCGAGGCCGCAGGGCGTGAGGTCGTGATGCTGCCGGAGTTGACCAATGTCGAGCAGATGGAGGCCATCGTCTGGGCCGACCAGGTCGAGGTGCGCAGTCGTCTCGGTGGTCGCGACCCGGTTCCGGTGATCCGGCAGTTGTTTCAGAAGTACGAGCGATCCGCGAAGAAGCGCGGGATACCGATGGAGCAGTTGGCAACGGAGTTGACCGACCTGCTACGGAAATCGACTTCGGTGAGGGATTCGGTATGACACTGGGAATTTACACCGCGCGACGCGGAGGCGATGGGGCGCAGTTGATTCCGTCTCCCGCATCGGTCACCTTGGGAGATCCTGAATCGTACGTCCCGGCCGATGGCGTCAAGGAAGCGGTCAACGTCGCACTGGCCCTGGGACAGCCGTTGCTGCTGACCGGTGAGCCCGGATGCGGCAAGACCCAGCTCGCGAGCAATCTGGCCTGGTCGCTGGGTTTGACACTGCGCAAGTTCGAGACGAAGTCCGACTCGACCTCCGAATCGCTGTTCTACCGCTACGACTCGCTGCGGCACTTCGAGTCGTCGTCCCGAGGTGAACCGAGCGATCCCCTCCGCCACATCAGCTGGAACGCACTCGGTGCTGCCATTCTCGCGACGCTTCCTGCCGAAGAGCAGGCCGCGTACTCGGTTGACGGGATCGAGCCGACCCCGCGGCGGTCGGTCGTGCTCATCGATGAGATCGACAAGGCGCCACGCGACTTTCCCAACGACGTGCTCAACGAGCTGGAACATCTCTACTTCCGGGTGCCCGAGATCGGCAACACCGTCATTCGCGCTGACAACGCTCACCGGCCGATCGTGGTCATCACCAGCAACTCCGAGCGCGATCTGCCCGAGCCGTTCCTGCGCCGTTGCGTGTTCCACCACATCACGTTCCCCGACGATGAGACGGTGCGTCGCATCGCGCTCAACCACCTCGGTGCGCACGTGCGCGAACTCGACGCGTTGCTGGACGAGGCCGTGTCGTTCTTCGCGGAGCTGCGTGCCGACAGCACCGGGTTGTCGCGACGGCCTGGTTTGGCGGAGTTCCTCAACTGGCTGGTCGTGCTGGGTCAGCACGACACCGCGCGGCAACGGTTGACCACCACGAGCGTGCGCGCGACGATCGGGGTTCTGGTCAAGACGACCTCCGATCTGCGGCGGGCCGAGGATCTGCTCACCACGTGGTTGTCGCGACGAGACGGCTGAGCGGTGGACTCGGAATCGGTTTCCCGGCAGGAGACCTCGCGCGGCCTTGAGATCGAAACCCTGCTCTGGGGCGTGGTTGCCCGGTTGCGCGCGCACGGCTGGCGCATCTCCTTGCGGGAGATCGGGCGAGCCCAGGACGTCACCGCCTTACTGGTCGCGCGGCTGGGGCGTCCGCCGACCGACGACGAGCTGCTGCGCCATCTTCGGCCGATCTTCTGCGGAGAGGACAGCGAGCTCGCGGTCTTCGATGACGCCTTCCGGCAGAGCGCGGCGACGGGGGCGCGTCCCATCCCAGCCGCAGCGCCCGGACGGCGCAGGCGCTGGTCCTGGTCCGTCCCCTTCGCTGGTGTCCTGCTGGTGGTGTTCGCCGTGGGCGCGGTCATCACCTATCTGGCCAACAGAGCGACCGAGAGCGTTCCCGGGCCCAGCGGACAGGACCGTCAACCACTGGAGCGGGACTTCTTGTCGGCGGCCTGGCCCTGGATGGCCCTGGCGGTCGTGACGGTCGCGTGTGTCGCGGTGGCCGTGTGGTTCGCGCACCACAAGCGTCTCCGACGTCGTTCCGGGCCGCCCACATCGGGATACGATCTGGATCTCCGCTGGGACGTCCACAACCCGCTCGATCCGGCCGAGTGCGCCCGGACGGCGCGGGCACTGCGTGCCAGGTCTCCGGAACAGGGCCGCACGCTGGACCTGCCGCGCACGATCGATGCCTCGATCCGGGCCGGCAGGCGCTTCGCTCCTCGCTTCGTCCAGTACCAGCGTTCGCCGGAGTACCTGGCGGTCATCGAGCAACGGAGTCCGCACGACGTGCTCGCAGCGCATCGCGCCAGAACCGTCGACCAGATCGGTGCGTGCGGGGTGGCGATACGCCGGGTGGGCTTTCATCCAGGTTCAGGACTGGTCATCGATCCTCAGCGGGGTACGCGGCAGCTGGAGATGCTGCAGCCGATCGACCACCGCGAACGAATCCTGCTGTTCGCCGCAGATCGTGCGTTGCGCGACCCGTTCACCGGTGCGGGACGCCCGTGGCTGAGCAGGTTCAGCAGCTGGGCGGAAACCACGCAGATCGCACCTGATGCTGATCCGGATCACGCGGTGTACCGGGTCCTGCCCGATATCCGAGCTCTCGACCCCGTCTGGCAATCGAGTGCCGTGACGACCTCCTGGAGGACCCCGCCGGCCATTTTCGAGGCCGGTGACGAGATGTGGATCGAGCCGATCGCTCCGGCCGACGACGAAGTCGCCACCGCGATCACACTGCTAGTCACCGAGCTCGGTCCGAACGGGTGGTATTGGCTCAGTGCCTGCGCGCTCTACCCGGAGATCAACTACGAGCTGACCGTGTCGCTCGGGGCACTCCTGCGGGGCGACGACGGCGAACCGGTCAACACCCACCTCGACATCGAGGTGCTGGCGCAGCTGCCGTGGTTCCGGCACGCCTACATGCCGGACTGGCTCCGCAAGACACTCCTCAGCTCACTGACGCACGGCCAGCTGGCGGATGCGCGGACTGCGCTCAACGAGATCCTGATCAGCGGCTTGGCCGTCGAGGCCCCAGGTACTGGCGGTGTGTCCGTTGCGGCAGCACCGCGTGGTGCCGGGCGCGGGATCGTCGGCTCAACCGGCACACCGGAGGGCGCGGCGGACCGCGTTTACCTGGACGGTTCGTCGCTGCGGCGACGGCGCCTGGCGGTGGCGGCACCGCCCCAACTCCTGGCAGCGCTGCGGAATCGGCCACGCGACGCCTTAGCGAAAATGCGGTCGGGCGACGCCCCTTCGCTGCGCGTGCGCAGGGCCCTGGCGTGGTCCAACGCGCTTCTGCTGGTCGGAGCACTGGTGTCCAGCGTCGGCGCCGCGATCCTGCTGTGGCAGCACGGCGGTGACTGGGAGAAGATCGGCAAGGAGTTGAACAGTCCCGAATGGGAGGCTGGCTTGCTGGTCATCCCTGTCTTGACCGCCTTCCCTCTGGCGACGGTGGCACTGGTGTTCTCTCCTATGGCTGGGCGACGGCGTGGTGTGATCACGGGCAGCGGTGAGCTGATGTTCAGCCTGACAACCTTCCTCGGAATGACGCTGTTCTACCTGAATTCCGAGGATGTCGTTGTGCCGGTCATTGTGGGGATTCGCTTCGCGGCGTTGGTCACCACGATCGTCGCAGTGCGGTCGACTCTCAGGGACGCCGTGGTGCCGTGGGAAACCTTTCATCTGCGATGCCGTCGGGCTTTTGCGCTCTCCACCGGTTTCGTCCTCGTGCTGACTACGAGCTGGGCAGTCGTGCGCTGGGCCTTCTTCCCGCTGGAATTCGGCGGCGACGAAATCGGAGTTCCCACGTTGGTCGGCCTGGGCTTCGCCGGGACTGTCCTGGTGACCGCCGCGTACCTCTGCGGCGTGCGCTACATACCACTGCTCGCGGGCGGCACCGTGGCATTGCTCGGCGTGGTGTTCACGATCGCGGATGACACTTTCCTGACGCTCGTCTTCGCCCCGCCTGGCCTGCTGGTGCTCGGCGCCTTCTACTGGCAGGTGCGCCGGGCCGCACAGCACCCCCCGTTGGAGCTGTGGGAAACAAGGTGGCAGAAGTGGAAATGGCCGCTGGCGATCGCGGCGCTGGCGGCGGCAGGGGCGATCTCGTTTGCCCTGTCTGGTGGTGACACCCTGTCCGTCGCCATCGCACCCATCCCCGTAGGTCTAACACTCCTCAACCTGATCACGGGTCTGGTCACCGACCACGTCCCCACAACAGCGCTCCACCGCTTCCCGACGCCGTTCCACTTCGACTGAGAACCGCCGCGGGCGCGGGGCCGCTGTCAGGCTGCGTGTCGCAACTGCCTTCGCCCGCATGAGGTCGTCAGGTCTCCGAAACAACAGGCTGCGGCAGACGGGGCGTCCCACGGGCGTGGGTCAGCAGTCGGAGTTGGTTTGGGTGGCTTTGGCGATCTGGTAGGGGAGGTCTTCGTAGGCACCGCCGGCGGACGGGTCCTTGCCCTGGTAAACGAGCTGGAGGTTGCAGGGATCGATGGTCATCGTCTGGTCGTTTGTGCTGCGGACCAGTTCCCCGTGGCTGATGTCCGCGGTCCAGGCGTTGCCGTCGTCGAAGGTGACGTTGTTGCTGCGCGCGAAGGGGTTATCCTCGGTGTCGGCCAGGGGTTTCCACTCACCGTCGAGGCCTTCGGCGGTGAAGGCTCGGTACCAGCGGTTGTTGTCGGCGCCGATGGCCTCCCACATCAGCAGGTAGGTGTTGGTGTCGCCGACGCGGTAGACGGCGCCGCCCTCGAAGAGGTTGTTGGCCGTGTCCTCCAGGACGATCTGGGTGTTGCCGAAACCGTTCGGGAAGTTCTCCAAGGTGGTCTCGGAGCGGTAGACGTGTCCGTTGTCGTCGGCCGAGAACAGGTAGCACTTGGCGTCGTCGCAGTTGACGAAGAAGTCCAGCCAGTTGCCGTCGCCGATGTTGTCCTGGACGACCTGGGGCACGGTGTCCATGAAGTTCTTGGGCGCCGACCAGCTGGTCGGGTCGTCGGGGGTCCTGGTGGTCGAGTACGACGGCAAACCGGTCTGGTAGACGAGGTACCACTCCCCGGTGGGTTCGAAGTAGAAGGCGTGGGGTGCCGCGCGGTAGCCGGTGCCGATGGTCGACGCGGTTTCCAGATCGACCTGCGGTGCGGTGGGGGCCTGGGACCAGTCGGTGAAGCTGGTGTGGGCCAGACCCCAGTCGCCGTTCTCGACCCTGGTGAAGAAGACGTGCCAGGTGCCGTCCTCATCCTGGACGACGGACGGGTCCTTGGCGGAGGCGGAGTTGAGGTTCTCCGCCGGCGAGATCACAGGCCCGGTGGAGGACCACTCGAAACTGCTGGGCAGCGGCGTGGCGTCGGCACCGGGCGCCGCTGAGGCTGGACCGACGAGCAGCACCGAACCCAGCGCGGCGACGGTCGCCACGACGACGGGGCGCGAGCGGTGACGATGAACAGGCATGACAATACTCCCTCGTGATTCGGCTGGAGGGCCACCGGCAGCACTCGCCGCCGGTGGCCCGAAACCGAAAACCGTTGGTGCGAAAGAATCGTAGGTCTACCTGCTGGACGTGCTCGCGCTGTTCAGCGCATCGAGCACCGCGCCGTACGCCTCCTTCTTCTGGTAGTTCCCGTCGTAGAGCAGCGGGGTTTCCTCAGCGCGCCAGGAGTACGCATCGGTGATGCCCCAGACGGTGATGCCCTTGCACCGCGCCACTGCCAAGCAGGATTCGGTGACCGCGCGGTACACATCGGCCTGCGCGGTCCCCGAGCCACCGACGTCGAGCTCGGTGATGTGCACGTCGACGCCGAGGTCGGCGAAGCGTTGGAGGTTCTGCTGGTAGGTGCTCAGGTCGGTATCGGTGCTGAGGTGGGTCTGGAATCCGACGCAGTCGATCGGTACCCCGCGAGCCTTGAAGTCGGCGACCATGTCGTAGACGCCGTTGCTCTTCGCGTTGATTCCGTCGGTGTTGTAGTCGTTGTAGCAGAGCTGGGCGTTCGGATCGGCGGCCTCGGCAGTGCGAAACGCCTCTTCGATGTAGCCGTCCCCGAGCTGCTGCTGGAAGTGGGAGTCGTCGCGGCGGGTGCCGTCCTCGTCGAACGCCTCGTTCACCACGTCCCAGGAAGCGATCTGGCCCTGGTAATGGCCGGCGACCCCGTTGATGTGGTCGACCATCGCCTGGTTGAGCGCGTCCCCGGTGAGTTGTTGGGCCCACTGCGCCAGCTGCGAGTGCCACACCAGGGTGTGACCGCGCACCTGCATGCCCTGGTTCTCGGCGTGGCCGACGACCTGGTCACCGCCGCTGAAGTCGAACTGGCCCTGAGCGGGCTCGGTGGTCTCCCACTTCATGTTGTTCTCGGCGACGACGCTGTTGAACTCCTGGTTCAGCGTGTTGACGTAGGGCTGCTCGCCGAAATAGCCGGGTTCGATCGCGGTGCCGAAGTACCGCCCGCTCTGGGCAGCCGAATCACCCAGCGTCTCAGCGGCGTGGGCAGTACCGGTGAGGAGTGCGACGCCGCTGGCGGCGAGAACACCGGAGGTCAACAGCGCCAACGCCGTCCGACTTCGGGGCCGAACGCTCGAACTGTTCTTCACGAGAACTCCTTCTTGTTTCACACGGAAATCTCTTTCTTCGTAACGCGAAAACGCCGCCAACACGGCTACTTGCGGCGAAACACCTGGCGCGGAGATGTTTCCGGACGTGCCGCAGCACCGCGCGGACATCGGGTCTGCGGAACGCGGAGCCAACGCACCTGTCGCGCCGGTTCGTTACGGCTCGAGCTGTCTCGTGGCGTAGTTGAAGATGCCGAACCGGTAGCCCATGAAGAACTGCCAGTCGGCGTTCATCGCCGCGGTGGCAAGATCCGCAGCGCGGTCAGAGCTCTCCGGCGGCTGTAGGAATGACTGGGCCAGAACATGAGAACACCATCCCGGTGAAGCAAGGAAGAGCCTGCTGACAAGGGGATACCGCGCACAGCGACGTCCTGAACGGGACGTTCGCCTGGTCGGACAGTGTTCGGGCCGTGTTGGTTTCGCATGTTACGGCTCCATGTCCCGTTGTCAACGGCTCATGACCCGAATTCCGTCGCATGGATGCGTATTCGGATCTCTCATCGCCGGAACTGCAGTGATCGACTCGGATCGCCCGAAACTTTCTTCTGCAGATCGACCGAGTTCGCACTCGTCGCTAGTTCAATCCTGTTGACTCAGGATCAGTTTCGTGCGCTATTATCCTGAAAGGTCATAGATAGTTCCGAAAATTTCGGGACCGTGTTGCTCGGTAATGTGCCTTCCACTTCGACCGCGAAGAGGAGACCTCCGTGCCCACCCGCGCTGCTGATCGACGCTGTTCGCAGAACCTCTCGCCTCCGGTGGCTCCGCCCAGAGGGGCTCCGGTCATCGCCTTCACCGACACCACGGGAAACCGCGTCGAGGGCACCCCGCCCTCGCACGGCCCGGAAAGGGGTCACCGAGCCCGTGGCCCGGCCGTTCCAGGGGGCTGTCGATGACGAGAAGGTGCGGCGGCCGTCGCCAACGAGGAGAAGAAATTCGGCGCAGTCTTCGACGACGTGTTCGAGGACAAGATGGCCGATCACATCGACACGATCACGGATCTTGGTGATCAGTATTTCTCACCGGCGCGATCTCAATTGCGCTGTGCAGTCTTTTGGTGAGGTGCAGCGGTACTTCCTGCGGCATCCGTGCAAGGGGCTGAAGCAGCGGTTGATCCCGGTCGCTGATACCGAGGGCAACGTGCTCGTCGTGTACTTGATGTGAGTGAGCATGCGGTCGCGGTCTGACGTGGCGGGGTTGCAACGAGTGGAGGACGAGTACGGGACGGGCGACGTGGTCCCCATCGATAGCCAGCTCCTGGGGTTCGGTGGCTTCCGTTTCACCGGTCGGCACTACGACTCCGACACGAAAGGCTCCACACTCGCCATTGCCGAGACCGAGCCGATACTAGGTCGGCCGTCGGATGAGCTCCTCGACGGTGCGGCCTCGGTTGCTGTCCTGTTCTCGCCGCCGTGATCACGCCGTTGGCCCGCGACTATGAAGGATCGCGCATAGTGCGCTGGCGGGCTTTCGAATTCGGGTGGTCCACTGGATTCGGTCGGGGACCCGCAGGGCGCGGTGCACCATCACGTTGGTCGCGGCTCCGCCGACGATGTCCGATTCATCCCGTTGAAGACGATGTCCCAGAAAGTCGCGGTCCTATTGCGAGCGGCTCGTGCTCACTCGGGCTTCGCGCCCGAGGTGCCGGTGTCAGGTGTCGATCTTGACGTGCTGGACGCTGATGATTTCCTGCCCCTCGTGCGGAGTGACCGTGTACCAGATGGTCACGTTGTTCGAGGACAGGTGAAGTTCGTAGGCACCTGGAATCGGGTCACCTTGAGGAAATGGATCGGCAAGGGTGGGAACCGGCTCATCGAGTAGGTGGAAGATCGTGCGTTGGGCTGCCCACCGGACTGCTTCAGGCAGCGCTTCGATTTCGGCCCATGATCGTCCGGGGAAGCGAATAAGGCGGTCGCTCACTCCGTGATTCCCCATGCCTCGGCGAGTTGGTCTCGCGAGAAGGTGGGCACGTCATCGCCTGGTCCGGGATCGGCCTGGATGCGAGAAACTGCCTCTTGCTGACCAACCTCGCGTCGCAGTCGCCGGACCTCGGCGCGCAACGACTCCCATTCAGCGCGGGGGACTGTGACCATCTCGGGTGTTTCGATGCTCACCAGCGACTCCTTCCGGCTGAGATTCTTGACGGTGCAAGTCTAGCTGTCCAGCCGCGAGAACAGGGTGCTTCGAAGCCACGGGTTGGGGCGAGACGTTCGCACTCAATAGTGGCACACCAATTGAAGCTCACGTCCGTTTTCCCAGCTCACGACCGGAACAATGTTGTGAGGATGCGATATGTGCCCCCGGTGAGATTCGAACTCACACTGTACGGATTTTGAGTCCGCTGCCTCTGCCGTTGGGCTACGGGGGCTGGTCTTGTCGTCAGCATACGGGACGGCCGATCAGCGTCTTCCGGGAGGGTGGCCGGTGCGTTACTCCTGGTCAGAGCTTTTCGGGATGGATTGGCTCTGGGGTCTGGTGGTGGCGATCACGGGGGTTTAGGTTCGCGGGGTCGTGCAGTGTGTGGCGGGTCGAACGCGCGGAGGCCGTGTTGGTCGATGAGAGAACTCAGGTGGAGCCGACGCCGTCGGGGTTGCGGCAGAGCCTGAAGAACCGGCATCTGCAGATGATCGCGCTCGGCGGGATCATCGGGGCGAGCCTGTTCATCGGCAGCGGTGCGGTGATCTCCACCGTGGGGCCGGCGGCCGTGGTGTCCTACGCGATCGGTGGGCTGATCGTCGTCCTGGTCATGCGGATGCTCGGCGAGATGGCCACCGCGGCACCCACTTTGGGCTCCTTCATGGAGTACGCGCGGACGTCGCTGGGGGAGTGGGCGGGATTCACCCTCGGCTGGCTGTACTGGTACTACTGGGTCGGCGTGGTGGCCTTCGAGGCCGTCGCCGGGGCTGAGCTGATCAACCCGTTGCTCCCGATGGTGCCGCAGTGGGTCATCTCGCTGGTGCTCATGATGGTGCTGACGGGCACCAACCTCGTGTCCGTGCGCTCGTTCGGCGAGACGGAGTTCTGGCTGGCCTCCATCAAGGTCATCACGATCGTGATCTTCCTGGTGTGCGGGGCCTTGTTCGTGTTCGGACTGTGGCCCGGCGCCGAGATGTCGGTGAGCAACATCGGCAAGGACGGGTTCTTCGCGCACGGCGGCTTCTCCGTGCTGCACGGCGTTGTGATCGTGATCTTCTCCTACTTCGGGACCGAGATCGTCACCATCGTCTCCGCTGAGTCCGACGAGCCGGAGCGCTCGGTGGCCAAGGCGACCAAGGCCGTGGTGTGGCGGGTGCTGATGTTCTACGTGGGATCCGTGGCGCTGCTGGTGATGATCACTCCCTGGGACCAGATTCCCACCGAGGGAAGCCCGTACGCGGCGGCGTTCACCCGGTTCGGGCTCCCGGCGGCCGAAGTGGTCGTCGACGTCGTGGTCTTCACCGCGGTGATCTCGGTGCTCAACTCCGGCCTCTACACGGCTTCCCGGATGCTGTTCGCGTTGCAGCGGCGCTCGTTCGCCCCTTCGTGGGTGCGGGATCTCAACGGCCGCGGGGTGCCGTGGAAGGCGATCGTGCTGTCCACACTGGTCGGTTACGTCGCCGTTGCGGCCAGCTACGTCGCTCCGGACACGATCTTCTACTTCATCATCAACAGCGCCGGGGCGGTGGCGCTGTTCATCTACGGCATGATCGCGCTCTCGCAGCTGCGGATGCGCCGCCGCCTGGAGCTCGAAGCGCCGGAGTCGTTGAAGCTGAAGATGTGGCTGTTCCCGTACCTCACGTGGATCACCCTCGCGCTGATCGCCACCGTGATCGTCACCATGGCCTTCGTCCCGGACATCCGATCGCAGCTCGTGCTGAGCCTCATCAGCGTCGCCGCGATCCTGCTGATCTACCTCGTGTTCGTGCGGCGGAAGGCTTCGAACGCGTGAGCCCAGGGATGTCGCAATGGTCACGCCGCCTCGTAACCTCGGCGTCAAGTCACTACCGGTAAGCTGCGGTTTCCGATGCAAACCGCATCGGCGGACCCGAGTTCTACTGGAGGATCCCGGTGACGACGCCGGCTGCCGAGGACACACGCGAGGCCAAGCCCGTCGAACGTCGCGTACTCGTGGCCGAGGACGAGGCGTTGATCAGGCTTGACCTGGTGGAGATGCTCCGAGAAGAGGGCTACCAGGTCGTCGGCGAGGCTGGTGACGGACAGGAAGCCGTTCGGCTCGCCGAGGAACTCCGACCCGATCTGGTGATCCTGGACATCAAGATGCCGAAGATGGACGGCATCGAGGCCGCTTCCAACATCGCTGGGGACCGGATCGCGCCGGTGGTCATCCTGACCGCCTTCAGCCAGCGCGATCTGGTGGAGCGGGCGCGCGACGCCGGGGCCATGGCCTACCTGGTCAAGCCCTTCGCCAAGCGCGACCTGGTGCCGGCCATCGAGCTGGCGGTGTCCCGGTTCACCGAGGTGCAGGCGCTGGAGTCCGAGGTCAACGACCTCAACGAGCGGCTTGAGGCGCGCAAGACCATCGAGAAGGCCAAGGGCCTGCTGATGAGCAAGCACAACCTCTCCGAACCCGAGTCCTTCCGCTGGCTGCAGCGAACGGCGATGGATCGCCGCACCACGATGAAGGCGGTCGCCCAGGCGGTTCTGGAGAACCTGTCCTGATCGACGACGGAAGAGCGGGGTGCCACCGGCACCCCGCTTTTTTCACGCCTTGTCGCGGATCGAACAGGTCAGGCGGGCCGAACAAGTGCGGCGGCCCTGCTCGTCGGTGATCTCCACGTCGTAGGTCGCGGTCGTGCGCCCTTGGTGCAGCCGCGTGCTCACCGCGGTGACCAGGCCCTCGGTGGCCGGGCGGTGGTGGGTGCAGATCAGCTCCAGGCCCAGTGCGATGCGGTCCTGGCCCGCGCCCAGCGCGGCAGCGATCGAGGCGACCTGCTCGGCGAGCACCGCGTTCGCGCCGCCGTGCAGCAGGCCATAGGGCTGGCGGTTGCCCGCCACCGGCATGGTCGCGACCACTCGATCGGGCGTGTATTCGACGATCTCGATGCCCATCCGGGCGCTGAGCTGTTCCTCGCCGGAGTTCACCGTCTTGATCAACTCAGCGATCTCGCTGGTCACGGCCTCGTCATGGGTGGAATCGGGCACCGTCGGTCCTCCCCGTCGCCTGCGGTACTGGCTGTCAGAGCTTCAGCCTAAACTCGCGGCCGTGACGCATTCCGAGGACCGACGCCTGCTGTTGATCGATGGCCACTCGATGGCCTACCGCGCCTTCTACGCCCTGCCGAAGGAGAACTTCCAGACGGCGACGGGGCAGCACACCAACGCGGTGTACGGGTTCACCTCGATGCTGATCAACTTGCTGCGCGATGAGCAGCCCACCCACCTCGCGGTCGCCTTCGACGTGTCCCGCAAGACCTTCCGCAGCGAGACCTTCACCGAGTACAAGGCCAACCGCAGCGCCAGCCCCGACGAGTTCAAGGGTCAGGTCAGCCTCATCCAGGACATCCTGGGCGCGCTGAACATCCCGGTGCTGAGCAAGGACAACTACGAGGCCGACGACGTCATCGCCACGCTGACCACCCAGGCCACCGACGGCGAGTTCCAGGTCGCCATCTGCACCGGCGACCGCGACGCGCTGCAGCTGGTCACCGACGCCGTCACCGTCCTGTACCCGACCAAGGGCGTGTCCGAGCTGACCCGGTTCACGCCCGAGGCCGTGGAGGCCAAGTACGGCCTCACGCCCGAGCAGTACCCCGACTTCGCGGCGTTGCGCGGCGACCCGTCGGACAACCTGCCCAAGATCCCGGGGGTGGGGGAGAAGACCGTCACCAAGTGGATCCAGCAGTTCGGGTCCCTCGCCGGCCTCGTGGACCGGGTCGACGAGGTCAAGGGCAAGGCGGGCGACAACCTGCGCGAGCACCTGTCGTCGGTGCTGCTCAACCGCCAGCTCACCGAGCTGGTCCGCGACGTCGAGCTGGAGGCCGGGCCGGACGAGCTGGAGGTCCGCGCCTGGGACCGCGACGCGGTGCACCGGTTGTTCGACGACCTGGAGTTCCGGGTCCTGCGCGACCGCCTCTTCGCCACGCTCTCCAGCGCCGAACCCGAGGTCGAAGAGGGCTTCGAGATCACCGGCGGCGTCGTCCAGCCCGGTAAGCTGGCCGCCTGGCTCGGCGAGCACGCGCGCGGCGGCAACCGGGTCGGCCTCTCGTTCACCGGAACCTGGGCGCGCGGCCACGGCGACCTGACCGGTCTCGCGCTGGCCACCGCCGACGGAGCGGGCGCGTTCGTCGACGTCACCTCGCTGACCGGTGAGGACGAGCAGGCGCTGGCCTCCTGGCTGGCCGACGCCGAGCTGCCCAAGGCCGCCCACGACGTGAAGGGCCCGCTGCACGCCGTCCGCGACCGCGGCTGGACCCTCGCCGGGCTCACCAGCGACACCGCGCTGGCGGCCTACCTGGTGCGCCCCGGTCAGCGCTCCTTCGAGCTGCCCGACCTGGTCGTGCGCTACCTGCAGCGCGAGCTGCGCGCCGACAGCGGTTCCGACGACGGCCAGCTGTCGCTGCTGGAGGACGAGGCGGAGAGCAAGGAGAAGGCCGCCGCGGGCGAACTGCTGCGGGCTCGCGCCGTCGCCGAGCTCGCGGACGCGCTGGACACCGAGCTCGCCGGCATCGACAGCACGAAGCTGCTCACCGACCTCGAACTGCCGCTGCTGCTGGTGCTCGCGGAGCTCGAGGGCGCGGGCATCGCGGTGGACGCCGAGCAGCTCGCCGAGCTGGGCGAGCGCTTCGCGGCGCGGGTCAAGCAGGCCGCTCAGGAGGCCTACGCCGTCATCGGCAAGGAGATCAACCTCGGTTCGCCGAAGCAGCTGCAGGTGGTGCTGTTCGACGAGCTGAACATGCCGAAGACCAAGCGCACCAAGACCGGCTACACCACCGACGCCGAGGCGCTGCAGACGCTGTTCGAGAAGACCGAGCACCCGTTCCTGCAGCACATGCTGGAACACCGCGACGCCACCCGGCTCAAGACCACAGTGGAGGGTCTGGCGAAGTCCATCGCGGACGACGGCCGGATCCACACCACCTTCAACCAGACGATCGCGGCCACCGGCAGGCTGTCGTCGACCGAGCCGAACCTGCAGAACATCCCGATCCGCACCGAAGAGGGCCGCCGGATCCGCGAGGTGTTCGTCGTCGGCGGTGAGTACACCGAGCTGATGACCGCCGACTACAGCCAGATCGAGATGCGCATCATGGCGCACCTGTCCGGTGACGCGGGGCTCATCGAGGCGTTCAAGACCGGCGAGGACCTGCACAACTACGTGGCCTCGCAGGCATTCGACGTGCCGATCGGGGAGGTCGACCAGGAGCTGCGCCGCCGGGTCAAGGCGATGTCCTACGGCCTGGCCTACGGGTTGTCGGCCTACGGGCTGGCGCAGCAGCTGCGGATCTCCGCCGAGGACGCCAAGGCGCAGATGGACGCCTACTTCGCGCGCTTCGGCCGGGTCCGCGACTACCTGCGCGAGGTCGTCGACCAGGCCCGCAAGGACGGCTACACCTCCACCATCATGGGCCGCCGCCGCTACCTGCCCGACCTGCTCAGCGACAACCGCCAGCGCCGCGAGATGGCCGAGCGGATGGCGCTCAACGCCCCGATCCAGGGCAGCGCCGCCGACATCATCAAGGTCGCCATGCTCGGCGTGCACTCCGCGATGTCCTCCGAAGGGCTGCGTTCGCGGACCCTGCTGCAGGTGCACGACGAACTGATCATCGAGGTCGCCGACGGCGAGCGGGACGTGGTGGAGAAGCTGGTGCGCGAGCAGATGGGCTCGGCGTACCCGCTGGACGTGCCGCTGGAGGTCTCGGTGGGCTTCGGCCGGTCGTGGGATTCCGCCGCGCACTGATCGAAGGTGATTTCGACTCGATCACGGAACGTTCATTCCGGGGTTGACGCAGCGCTGCGGTGTTGTGCAATGGCGGACATCACCGCCGGTGGGGCCCGACAGCGGGTGCCGAACACCGGTGCGGATAACCTGCGCTACACGCTCCGGCCAGGTTCGGCTGCTGCGGCGTTGTGGCCGGCGGGGCGTCACCAGGGCGCGGTGCGCCCCGAACGCGAACCGCGCCGACCCCGAGGAGGAGCATGATCAGCATCGACCGAGTCGACCACCTGGTCCTCACCGTCGCCGATGTGGACACGGCGGTTGAGTTCTACCGGGACGTCCTCGGCATGGAGCCGGTGGAGTTCCCCGGTGATCGGCGCGCGGTGCGCTTCGGCGAGCAGACCATCAAGCTGCACGCGGCGTCCGAGCTGGTCGAACCGACCGCGACTCACCCGGTCCCGGGCTCGGCGAACCTGTGCTTCATCACCAGCCAGGCTCTCGCCGACGTGCAGGAGCACCTGCGCAACAACGAGGTCCGCATCGAGGAGGGCCCGGTCGGCCGCACCGGCTCCCAGGGCCCGATCACCTCGCTGTACCTGCGCGACCCCGACGGCAACCTCATCGAGATCGCCCGCTACGACGAGGAGTGACCCGCTCGCCGTCGTGCGCGAGAACGCCCCGGAGCTTCGCGGCTCCGGGGCGTTCGTCGTCTCCTACAGGGACAGTTCCGGCTTGAGCCTGCTCGGCGTCCAGACGCGCTGGCGCCAGGCCGCGATCGTGGTGAGCAGCAGGGACGCGACGAGGTAGCAGAGCAGCACTGCCACCGCCTGCGCGACCGAACCCTCCGCGCCGCCGTAGATGAGGTGCCGCAAGCCGGTCACCACGTAACCCAGCGGAAGGACCTGGTGCAGCGGGTGCAGCGGCTCGGGGATGGTCTGCCACGGGAACGTGCCGCCCGCGGTGACCAGCTGCAGGACCAGGATCACCAGCGCGATGAACTTGCCCTTCGGGCCGAACGCCGCGTTCAGCGAGTGCACCACGGCGGTGAAGGCGAGCGAGGTCAGGATCAGGAATCCGAGCGTCGACCAGGGGTGCGCCGGGTGCACGCCGATGGCGAACACGACGACGACGTGCAGCAGGACCGCCTGCACCAGGCCCACCAGCGCGGCGGGCAGCCAGCCTCCCAGCGCGACGCGCCACGGCGCGACGCCGGCGGCGAGCGCGCGGTTGGACATCGGCCGCATCAGCAGGAACAGCACGAACCCGCCGACCCACAGGGCCAGCCCCATGAAGTAGGGCGCCAGCCCGGCACCGTAGGTGTCGGCCTTGACCTGCGCCTGGGTGTCGACGGCGACCGGGTCGCCGATGGTGTCGGCGGTGGCCTGCCGGGTCTTGTCGTCCGGGTTCGGGATGTCGCCGGCACCCTTGCCGAGTTCGCTGGCCAGCGTGTTCGACCCGTCGGCGAGCTGGCCGGACCCGTCGTGGAGCTGCTGGGCACCGCCGACGAGCTGGTCCGCGCCGTCGGCGAGCCTGCTGGTGCCGGACAGCGCCTGCTGCTGGCCGTCGCGCAGTTGCACCGCGCCGTCGTCGACCTGCCCAGCGCCGCTGGTGAGCTGCTGGATGCCGTTGCTCAGCTGCGGCGTGGCGTTGGCCAGCGCGCGGTTGCCGTCGGCGACCTGGCGGGCGCCGTCGGACAGCATGTTGATCTGCCCGACCTGCGTCTGCAGCTTGTCGTTGGCATCGGTGGCCGGGCTGCCGAGCTCGTCCAACCCGTTGACGATCCGCTGCACGGTGGCCTCGTCGACGCCGGCCTGGCGCAGCTGCGCAGCGGTCTGCGCCTTGGTCTGCTCCAGGTTGTCGACGACGCTCTGGGCGGCGTTGCCGACGACGTCGGCCTTCTGCGCGAGCTGCTCGTTTCCCTGAGCGACCTTCTCGGCGCCGTCGGCCAGCTTCGCGGTCTGCTCGGGCAGCTGGGCGGTGGAGGACTGCAGCGTCTGCAGTCCGGTGTGCAGCCGGCCGGTTCCGTCGGCGAGCCGGTCGGCTCCCGAGGCCAGCTGCTGCTGTCCGGAGAGCAGCTGGTGCGCGCCGTCGGACAGCTGCGTGCCACCCTGCTCGGCTTGGCCGAGCCCGTCGCGCAGCCGTCCGGCGCCGTCGGCGAGCTGCCCCGCGCCGTTGGCGGCTTCGACGGTTTTGTCGTGCACCGTCGAGAAGCCCAGCAGGAACTGCTCGGCGGCGGTCGACCCGGCGTTGGCCGCCACGCCCTTGCGGACCTCACCGGCGAGCTTGTCGGCGATGGTGCCTACGAGGTAGTTGTTCGCGTCGTTGGTGACCAGCTGCAGCTTCGCCTGCCGCGGCTCGAAATCGGCGGGGGAGACCAGGGCGCCGGAGAAGTCCCGGGGCACCACGAGCGCGAAGGTGTAGTCGCCGTTGGCCACGCCCTCCTGGGCGTGCTGGAGGTCGGTGCGCGTCCAGGAGAACGTGCCGGAGTCCAGCAGTTCGTCGTAGACGTCCTCGCCGGCCCGGAGCGGCTGGCCGTCGTCCTTCTCGGCACCGGTGTCGTCGATGACGACCGCCGCGGGAACCGAGTCCAGCTTCCCGTAGGGGTCCCAGTTGGCGTAGATGTACATCGCGCCGTAGAGCAGCGGCACCAGGGTGACCGCGAGCAGCGCGAGCTTGGGCAGCTTGCCCGAGGTGAGTCGTCGCAATTCCGTTGCGGCGAGCCGGAAAGTAGTCATCACGGACCTTCAGGTATCAACCGGCCGAAGTGGACTTCTGGGTTTCGTCCGCGCCGATGCGGACGGCGGGTGCGCCGAGCTTGTCGGCGGAGTGCGTGGAGCACAGGACGACCACGGCCATGCCCGCCTCGGCGCGGGCGGTGGCTGCGGCGTACCAGTGCTGCGGGTCGTGACCGTGCCGGTCGGGGCAGTCCAGCACCAGCGCGCGGGCGGTGCGGGACTCGCAGGCGAGGTCGATCAGCAGTCGGGTGCGCTGGTGCGCGGTGAGGTTCTCGAAGCGCACGTCACCGGGCAGTTCGCGTTCGGCCAGCCAGTTGCGGACCCTGCGGCGGGTCGATCGGCGCCGGGCGAGCGAAAGCCCTTCGGCGACGACGTTGGTGACCTGCAGCGCGTCGTCAGGTTCGGTGATCTGCGGCGCGTCGACGACGGCGACGGCGCGCCGCAGCGCGTCGGCGCTCGCCGAGCCGTCGAGGCGGACGCTTCCGCTGCTGGGCTTAAGCCGCCCGGACAGGGCGAGCGCGAGCGCGGTCTTGCCCGTTCCGGCTTCGCCGGTGACCAGGAGGGTTTGCCCGTCGGTGACGCGCAGCGACGTCGGGGCCAGCAGCGGCCCGTGCGCGCCGACGACTTCGACGCCGGTGGCGACGATCTCCACGCCTTCTCCTCGATTCTCGGAGCCTGCCGCGCGGCCCCGGGACGGGGTCAGCGCAGTGCGGTTGCCGGGCGCATCTCCCACATCGTCCACAGTGGCCGGTATCCCTGCCGGGGCCAGAACACCGAGGAGAGCGGGTTGGGCGGGTTGTAGTACAGGAAGCTGCCTTCGGCTCCCCGACGCACGAACTCGTTGTGCGCCACCGCCATCAGCTGTTGGCCGACGCCGGTGCCGCGCGCCTTCTCGTGCACGGACACGCAGTTGACGTACGCCCACGAGCCGGGGCGCAGCCGGTAAGCCCGCGGGGGCTTGCCGGTGTCGACCCAGCCGCATTCCGCGACCGCGACGGGCGTGCCGTCCTGCTCCGCGAGCCAGACCGGATCGTCGGAGTGCAGACGCACTCGAGCGGCGGTCCGCTTCAGCTGCGCGGCATCGGAGCGGTACGTGGCGGTTCCGACGAGGGCGGCGTACTCGAGCTCGGCGAGCGTGAGCTCGACGACGGCGTCCAGGTCGGCCGGTCCGGCGCGACGCACTATTACGGTACCAGATAGTTCCGTATCTGCTACCGGGGTGGGAGATCGAACCGCGAGCACCGACAGCGGGAGGAAGCCGTGATCCAGCAACGCCCTCGTGGCCTGCACGTCCCGGCTCGGCCAGACCACCATCGCCGACGAGTTCGGCCCCGGGTCGTCCTGCTCGCCCAGCCACGCGCGCCACGCGTCCAGCAGCGAATCCATCCCGCCGCGCGGGTGCTCGCCGACGATCGGGAACAGCTCGAAGGCCTCGCCCGCCTGCCACAGACCGCGCGCCGAACCGTCCGCGTTCGTCGTGCGGGTCACCAACCCGGCCACCGCGTGCCCGTCGGCGGTGCGCGCCGCCACCGGCTCGGCGTCGGAAGGCACGAACTGGTCCTGCGGCAGCTGCGGATCGAGAGCGGCGAACCGCGCGAATTGGGCCTTCATCAAATCCTGCGCGGTCGCCACCCCGGGCTCCTCACCTCTGCGGCCCGCGCATCGGCAGCGCGGGCGTGGACCTTGATCGAACGACGAAGCCGCTCCTCTTCCGCCACGTGATCACCCGGCCGCGCCACCCGCGCGGCTGGAGGGGCCGAGCCGGGGACCAGTTCACTCGAGCGTGCAGACGAAGATCGCGGTGCCGGGGAACAGCCTCCCGCGGAGCGGGCTCCACTGACCCCAGATCTGAGTGTGCCCGCTCGGCCACTCCGGTTCGATCAGATCGGTCAACCGCATCCCGGCCTCCGACAGCTCCCGCACGAAGTCGCCCAGCGTGCGGTGGTGCTCGACGTAGGTCGCGCGGTCGTCGCCGTCGATCTCCAGGTAGGGGGTCCGGTCGAAGTAGGAGTTCGTGGCGGTCAGGCCGGTCGGTCCCGGATCGTCCGGGAAGACCCACCGCATCGGGTGCGTGACGGCGAACACCCACCTGCCTCCCGGTCGCACGACCCGGGCCACCTCGCGGAACGCCGCGCCCACGTCGGCCACGAACGGGATGCCGCCGAAGGCGGAGCAGGCCAGGTCGAAGCTGTCGGTGGCGAAGGGCAGCACATCAGCGCTGGCCTGGACCAGCGGAACCGGCGTGCCGCTGCGCCGGGAGGCGTCCCTCGCGTGGCGCAGCATCCCGGCGGAGATGTCCAGACCGACCGCCTCGGCGCCGTGCCCGACCAGCCAGCGCGCGCACGACGCCGCGCCGCAGCCGACCTCCAGGACCTTCTTGCCGCGCACGTCGCCGAGCAGTCGAGCGTGCTCCTCGCGCAGGCCCTCCGGGCACCACACGAAGTCGTCGTCGCCCAGGAAGCCGCCGTGCTCGGCCTGGTAGTCGTCGGCGTCGGCGTCCCACCACAGCCGGTTCGCCGAACGTGACTCGGTGGCATCCACGCCGCGCTTGCGCACACCGACCGTCCCCAGCCGCTGCTCCGCCGAGCTATTGTGGGAGCTGGCGTTTTCCGGCTCGTCGAGACGTGTCATGGATTCCCCCGGGATGGTCGTCGTGGTTCGGACGTGAAGAGATTGTGTCGTGCGTCCGAAGCCCGTCTGCCGTCCAGGGGTACCGCAGTTTGCCTGGCGATCGAGAAAGCGCGTACGATACCGCCCGCGCCGTGGGTCTTTTTCTCATCGGCTTCCGCGTCCCGGTTCGCGCCGGGTGGCGAAGGCCGGTCGGCAAAGCGGAATCCGCAGGTCCGGCTACTAGTCGGGCTTGACGGAACCGGCCACGACGCGGAACAAACGTAGAACCAACGACCAGCCTATCCGTACCGGAGCAACCCACCTGATGTCCACCGACACCACCACCGTCCCGACTGCAGCCGCCACCAAGCCGCAGGTCGCAGTGAACGACGTCGGGACGGAGGAGGACTTCCTCGCCGCCGTCGACCAGACCATCAAGTACTTCAACGATGGGGACATTGTTGAGGGCACCATCGTCAAGGTCGACCGTGACGAGGTGCTGCTTGACATCGGCTACAAGACCGAGGGCGTCATCCCGTCCCGGGAACTGTCGATCAAGCACGACGTCGACCCCGCCGAGGTCGTCACCGTTGGTGACTTCGTCGAGGCCCTTGTTCTCCAGAAGGAGGACAAGGAAGGCCGACTGATCCTCTCCAAGAAGCGCGCCCAGTACGAGCGTGCCTGGGGCACCATCGAGGAGCTCAAGGAGAAGGACGAGCCCGTCAAGGGCACGGTCATCGAGGTCGTCAAGGGCGGCCTCATCCTCGACATCGGCCTGCGCGGCTTCCTGCCGGCCTCCCTCGTCGAGATGCGCCGCGTCCGCGACCTGCAGCCCTACGTCGGCCGCGAGCTCGAAGCCAAGATCATCGAGCTGGACAAGAACCGCAACAACGTGGTCCTGTCCCGCCGCGCCTGGCTGGAGCAGACCCAGTCCGAGGTCCGCAGCGAGTTCCTCAACCAGCTGCAGAAGGGCCAGGTCCGCAAGGGCGTCGTGTCCTCCATCGTCAACTTCGGTGCGTTCGTCGACCTCGGTGGAGTCGACGGTCTGGTGCACGTCTCCGAGCTGTCCTGGAAGCACATCGACCACCCGTCCGAGGTCGTCGAGGTCGGCCAGGAGGTCACGGTCGAGGTCCTCGACGTCGACATGGACCGCGAGCGCGTCTCCCTGTCGCTCAAGGCGACCCAGGAAGACCCGTGGCGTCAGTTCGCCCGCACCCACGCGATCGGCCAGATCGTGCCGGGCAAGGTCACCAAGCTGGTGCCGTTCGGTGCGTTCGTCCGCGTCGACGAGGGCATCGAGGGCCTGGTCCACATCTCCGAGCTGGCCGAGCGCCACGTGGAGATCCCGGAGCAGGTCGTCCAGGTCGGCGACGAGGTGATGATCAAGGTCATCGACATCGACCTCGAGCGTCGCCGGATCTCCCTGTCGCTGAAGCAGGCCAACGAGGGCTTCAGCCCCGACTCGGAGTTCGACCCGACCCAGTACGGCATGGCTGCCGAGTACGACAACGAAGGCAACTACATCTACCCCGAGGGCTTCGACCCGGAGACCGCGGAGTGGCAGGAAGGCTTCGACACGCAGCGCGAGGAGTGGGAGCGCCAGTACGCCGAGGCGCACACCCGCTTCGAGAAGCACATCGCGCAGATCACCAAGGCTCGCCAGGCCGACGCCGAGGCCGCGGCTGCCGCGGCCGCCGGTGGCGGCGAGGAGCAGCCGGCTCCGACCGGTGGCGGCAACTACTCCTCGGCTTCCTCGTCGAACGAGGAGCAGCAGGACAGCGGCTCGCTCGCGAGCGACGCCCAGCTGGCCGCCCTCCGCGAGAAGCTCTCCGGTGGTGCGTGAGCACTGAAGCCTGAAGGCTGAGGCCTGAATCGGCCCCGCATCCCCCGTGGATGCGGGGCCGATTCGCGTCCAGGGGCGGTTCTGGTCCGAACCGCCCATGATCGATGTCCTCTTCGCCCCGGTCAATTCGGACCGGAACTGCCCCCTCACAGAGCGATGATCACCTGGCAGGATGTAGCGCATGTTGCGCGTGGGTTTGACCGGAGGCATCGGATCGGGCAAGTCGACGGTGGCTCGGCGGCTGGCCGAGCTGGGCGCGGTGGTGATCGACGCCGACCAGCTCTCGAGGGAAGCGGTCGAGCCCGGCAGCGCGGGGCTGGCCGAACTGATCGAGCGGTTCGGCGAGGACGTCCTGGACTCCTCGGGCGCCCTGGACAGGCCCGCGCTGGCGGCCAAGGCGTTCGCCGACGAGCAGTCCCGGCTCGACCTGAACGCGATCGTGCACCCCAGGGTCGCCGAGCTCACCGCGCGCCGGATGGCCGAGGCTCCCGCTGATTCCGTGCTGGTGCACGACATCCCGTTGCTGGTGGAGGCGGGATACGCCCCCAACTACCACCTGGTGCTCATCGTCGACGCCGCCGAGGACGTCCGGGTGCAGCGGCTGGTCGGCCGCGGGCTCGCCGAGCAGGACGCACGCGCGCGCATCGCCGCGCAGGCCACCGAGGAGCAGCGCCGCGAGGTCGCCGACGTGTGGCTGGACAACGGTGGCGAGGTCGAGGACCTCCTCGCGCGAGTCGACGAGCTGTGGAAGGAACGCCTGGTGCCGTTCGAGCGGAACCTGAGGCTGCACCAGCGCAACGCGCAGAAGCCACCGACCCTCGTCGACCCGGATCCGGAGTGGGCGGCTCAGGCCCGGCGGCTGATCGCCCGCGTGGAGCGGGCGGCGGGGCAGCGCGCGGTGCGCGTCGACCACGTCGGCTCGACCTCGGTGCCGATCCCCGCCAAGGACGTGATCGACCTCCAACTCACCGTCCGGACTCTCGCCGACGCCGACGCGCTGGCGGAACCGCTGGACGAGGCGGGCTTCCCGCTGCTGCAGGGCCTCGACAGCGACCCGGCGCACGATTTCGCCCCGGAACCCGAGCAGTGGTCCAAGCGGATCCACGCCGCAGCGGACCCCGGTCGATACGTGAACCTGCACATCCGAGTCGAAGGTACGGCGGCCTGGCGGGTGGCCTTGCTCTTCCCGGCGTGGCTGCGAGCCGACCCCCAGGCCCGCGAGGATTACCTCGCCACCAAACGTCAGGTCGCCGAAGCCCACGCCGACGACCCGGACCACCAGGGCTACGCCGAGGCGAAGGAGCCGTGGTTCATCGCCAACCTCCCCAGGGCCATGACCTGGGCGGACGCCACGCACTGGACCCCCTGACCCCGGCGGGAGCGGGGCGGTTCACCAGGGGTCGAAGATGCCTCGGTAGGCGAGCCACTGGTTGATCGACCGGTGAAGGCTGACCTCGTCGAGGGTGCGGTGGACCGTCTGGAACGCGTAGTCGGCCTCGCTCTGCCGGATGGTTCCGGTGGCCACCGCGGAGGCGAACTCGGCCGCCCTGGTGATGCGCGGGCGGCCCTCGTCCGGGATCTCCAGCCCGAGGAGCAGGTTGGTGGTGGCCCAGGACCGGGTGTCGTGGCTGATGGTGACCGCAGTGAGCGTGCTCGGGCTCGGACGGGAGTGCCGGTTGCGCGGCCGGAACTTCGTCAGTCGCAGGCCCAGGTCGGCCAGCAACCAGGTGATCTCCACGTCGTGCTCCGGGGCCTGTGGAGTCGGGCACTCCACGGCCAGCCCCCACCGCTCGACGTGGCAGGCCTCCAGCCGGTGCACGTGGCCGGACGGATATCTGCGCTGCGAGCTGAAGAGGTCGATGACTTCCATCAGTTTGGGGGAAATCGCAGCGCTCACAGAATCAGAGAGTAGCCGCGAAAACCGGCAACGTGATCATCAGTACCGGGTTTTAACATAACTTTTCTGCAATGGTCGACCGGCGCCGGCAAGCCCCGCTCATGATCACTCCGATGGCGGTAGCGAACGCGGCTCGGGTACGGGATCTTGGGTGGGTTGTCCGCCCCACGACAGCTCGATGTCGTTGTCGCGCAACCACTTCGGCAGGTCGTAGCCGCAGCGGGTGATGCCCTCGATGGCCGCGCACGACCGCCGCATCGCACGCTCGGCGGTCGTCGGGTCGAGCAGTCCGGACTGAACCGCGAGCACGAATTCATCCACGTCGAGCAGTTCCAGTCCCCGGCCCTGGCGCACTTCCAGATCCAGGTAGTGGTCGACGGTCCGCCACTCGCCGTCACCCGATTCGACGTCCACGAGATCGAGGTAGAGATCGATGTCGCGTTCGTGGCCGGGCCGCCAGTACCAGCGCGTCACCCGCAGTCCGAGCGCGGGCAGCAGCCACGATTCCAGGGCGGCGAGCCTCGGGTGGCCCGGCAGCGGCCTGGCCAGGTACAGCCCGAAGGGCTCGCGGCGGAAGCGGCTCACGGTGCGCACGTGGCCCTTGGGGTCGGTGTTGGTGCCCGCCGCGAGGTCGAACACCTCGGTCTTCGGCGGATGCACGGGCAGTCCCAGACGCTCGGCGATCTCCCGCTGAGTGGTCACACGCACACTCTAGGCGTTCGCACGAGACGGGCGCGACGTTCGAATCCCGTCGCGCCCGCTCTCTCTCTGCCACTGTTCGCAGGTCACCTCCCATCGGTCGGGGCCGGTGACGTAAACCATTGTCCGCCCTCATCGCCGCGAAAGCACCCCGTGACGCAACATGATGTCGGTGGGTGCTCGTACGCTGGGGCCGTGGCTTTTGCGACTGAGCGAACCCCGGAAGACGACGACGCCGACTCCGTGCGGGCGCACTCCGAGTTCCGGCCGGTCGGCGACATCCCACGGTCCGACGGCCGGTTCCGCATGGTCAGCGATTACGAGCCCGCCGGTGACCAGCCCCAGGCGATCGAGGACCTGGAGCGGCGGATCAACTCCGGTGAGAAGGACGTGGTCCTGCTCGGTGCCACCGGTACCGGCAAGTCAGCCACCACCGCGTGGCTGGTGGAGCGGGTGCAGCGGCCGACGCTGGTGCTGGAGCCGAACAAGACCCTGGCCGCCCAGATGGCCAACGAGCTGCGCGGGTTCTTCCCGGACAACGCCGTGGAGTACTTCGTCAGCTACTACGACTACTACCAGCCCGAGGCCTACGTCCCGCAGACCGACACCTACATCGAGAAGGACTCCTCGATCAACGAGGACGTCGAGCGGCTGCGCCACTCCGCCACCTCGAACCTGCTCTCCCGCCGCGACTGCGTGGTGGTCTCGTCGGTCTCCTGCATCTACGGCCTGGGCACGCCGCAGTCGTACCTGGACCGCGCGATCCCGCTGGAGGTCGGCGGCGAGATCGATCGCGACGTCTTCCTGCGGGCGCTGGTCGACGTGCAGTACAGCCGCAACGACATCGCCTTCGCCCGCGGGACCTTCCGGGTGCGCGGCGACACCGTCGAGATCATCCCCGCCTACGAGGAGCTGGCCGTGCGGGTCGAGTTCTTCGGCGACGAGATCGACCGGCTGCACTACCTGCACCCGCTCACCGGCGAGATCGTCCGCGAGGTGAAGGACCTGCGGATCTTCCCCGCGACCCACTACGTCGCGGGCCCGGAGCGGATGGACAAGGCGATCCGCGCCATCGAGGGCGAGCTGGAAGAGCAGCTGGAACGCATGGAGAAGCAGAACAAGCTGTTGGAGGCCCAGCGGCTGCGGATGCGCACCCAGTACGACATCGAGATGATGCGCCAGGTCGGGTTCTGCTCGGGCATCGAGAACTACTCGCGGCACATCGACGGCCGTGAGGCGGGTTCGGCCCCGGCGACCTTGATCGACTACTTCCCGGACGACTTCCTGCTGGTCATCGACGAGTCGCACCAGACCGTCCCGCAGATCGGCGGCATGTTCGAGGGGGACGCGTCCCGGAAGCGGACGCTGGTCGAGCACGGCTTCCGCCTGCCCAGCGCGCTGGACAACCGGCCGCTGACCTTCGAGGAGTTCTCCGACCGCATCGGTCAGAGCGTCTACCTGTCGGCCACGCCCGGGCCGTACGAGATGGCTCAGGCGGGCGGCGAGTTCGTCGAGCAGGTCATCCGCCCGACGGGTCTGATCGACCCGGAGGTCGTCGTCAAGCCCACCGAGGGGCAGATCGACGACCTGGTGCACGAGATCCGCGAGCGCGCGGACCGCGACGAGCGCGTCCTGGTGACCACGCTGACCAAGAAGATGGCCGAGGACCTCACCGACTACCTGCTGGAGCTGGGGATCCGGGTGCGCTACCTGCACTCCGAGGTGGACACGCTGCGGCGCGTGGAGCTGCTGCGGCAGCTGCGGCTCGGCGAGTACGACGTGCTGATCGGCATCAACCTGCTGCGCGAGGGCCTGGACCTCCCGGAGGTCTCGCTGGTGTCCATCCTGGATGCCGACAAGGAGGGCTTCCTGCGCTCCGGAACCTCCTTGGTGCAGACCATCGGTCGTGCCGCGCGCAACGTGTCCGGTCAGGTGCACATGTACGCCGACCGCGTCACCGACTCGATGCAGCACGCGATCGACGAGACCAACCGGCGCCGCGCCAAGCAGACCGCCTACAACGAGGAGCGCGGTCTCGACCCGCAGCCGTTGCGCAAGAAGATCGCCGACATCCTCGACCGCGTCTACAGCGAGGCGGAGGACACCGAGGAGTCGGTGGCGGTGGGCGGCTCGGGCCGCAACACCTCGCGCGGCAAGAAGCCCTCCGGCGAGGCGGTGTCCAGTGCCGGCCTGCTGGAGGACCGCGACATCTCGGCGATGCCGCGCGCCGAGATGGCCGACCTGGTGCAGCAGCTCAACGACCAGATGATGAACGCCGCGCGGGAGTTGCAGTTCGAGCTGGCGGCCAGGTTGCGCGACGAGATCGCCGATCTGAAGAAGGAGATCCGGGGGATGGACGCCGCGGGCATCGAATGAACCGTGCGCGGAAGGTGATCAAGCTCTCGCTCTCCGCGCACGGGTCCTCTCCGCGTTGCCGAGAAGCGGAAGCGTCACCTCGATTACTGGCGAGTTATGGGCATGACCTCGCAGTATTCGCGTTCTGGTCCACAGTGGATTCGCCTTTGTGGAAACTGCTCGCGAGCGGGGTCGATTTGCTCACAGAATTCTCAGACTCCGTCCACCAGCAGCGATTACTTTCCGTTGTTCAGCTCACCGAGAAGGGGGTACCCCGCATTGGTGAGGTGAGGTAATTTCGCTCTCCTGCTGTGCTCACGTGGATGCTGCTGGACGCGCCAGGAAACGGAGTTTTCGAGATGGATCCCGGTCGGTCGCCAAGGACTCGTTCCCTCCGAGGTCCTTCGCCGATCCGGTCCGGGATCCGGCCTGCACGGCGTGAACTCAGCAGGACCCGGCAACCTGGCCTCCCCACAGCCGACGGCGTGCCACCCCCCACTCGCCGGTAGAGCGACGTTGTCGTCGCGCTCCGGGCACCCCCACTGCCCGGACCGGTACTGCGCACGTCTGAAGCCGGGGTCGCCTTTCACATCAGCGGAACGCACATGAGATGACGAACGCGGAAATCAACGCGTGCCGAAATACCGGTGCGACCGGGTTCGTCGGATCGAACGCGCCTGCGAAAACAACCCCCTCTTCGCGAACTGTCCCCCTCGCGAGTGCTTTTCCAGGAAGGACCTGTCGGAAATGGAGTCGACCGAAAGCGGTTCCCCGGACCCCGGCCCGGCGTCGGAGATGCTCGACTTCCTGCGCAGATACAGCAGGGAGCAACTCGACTCCCGTCGCGCGGACGAACGTCGAGGTTTTCACCTGTCCCTGATTCCCGACCTCGCTCACGCGGGCCTGCTCGGCCTTCAGATCCCCCAGCGCTATCACGGTCAGGAGCTCTCGCATTCCGACACCGTCAAAGTGTGGCGGCAGTCCGGTGCGATCGACTGCAACCTGCTGATCCTGCTCGCCGTGCACAACACGCTCGGGGTCCCGCCGATCCAGGACTTCGCCTCGGAGGACGTGCGCTCGGCGGTGCTGCCCGAACTCGCGCAAGGCCGCAGGCTGGTGACCAGCGCGATCAGCGAGCACGGCATGGGTTCGCACGTGCGGTCGATCTCCGCCGGCGCGACGAAGCGGCCGGACGGCTCCTACGTGCTCAACGGTGGCAAGCAGTGGATCTCGTTGGGCGCGGATGCCAGCTACGTCAACGTATTCGCGCGTCTGACCGATGAGAACGGGCAGGACGCCGGGATCACCGGCTTCCTGGTCGACGCCTCCTCGCCCGGTTTCGTGCGCGGGCCGGAGGTCATCACGCTCGGCCTCAAGGCCGTTCCGCAGAACAGCCTCAGCCTGGAGAACCTGCACGTCCCGGCCGAGCGCCTGCTCGGCGAGGAGGGCAAGGGCCTGCTCGCGGCCAAGACCGCGTTCACCCACGGCAGGCTCATGCTGGCCGCCGGCTCGGTCGGCGCCGCGATGCGGGCGCTGGAGCTGACGCAGCGCTTCGCCCGGCGTCGCGAGGTGGCCACCGGCAACCTCGCCGAGAACGGCCGCATCCAGCAGATCATCGCCGAATCCGTGGCTGCGATCCAAGCAGTGGAGACCTTGACCGAGCACATCGTCGATCGGCTGGACTCGGGCCGCGAGGTCCCGGAACCGTTCTACTTCGCGGCGAAGATCCTGGGCTGCGAGCTGATGTGGCAGGTGGTCGACCGCTGCGTGCAGCTGCTCGGCGCTCGCGGGTTCGTCGACACCAACGTGGTCGGGCAGTTCTTCCGGGACTACCGGCTGTTCCGGATCTTCGAAGGAACCACCGAGGCCATCACGGTCTACCTGGGTTCGATGATCCTCAAGCACCCGCAGCAGTTCTTCTCGGTCTTCGACGACTTCGACGTGGACCACACGCTCGGCGAGTACATCTCCCGGATCGACAAGCTGGCGACCACCACGACCACCACCGGCCGGCAACGCCACATCCTGGCCAACCAGATCGGTGAGCTGGCCTGCTGGGCGATCGTCGCGGTGCTCTCCGCCGACGGGCGCCACCGCTCCTCGATGTTCGCCCACACGGCGTCCTGGACCGAGCAGCAGCTGCTCGGCAAGCTGCAGGCCGCGGAGGACAGCAGGCCGTTCGTGGAACTCCCCACCGCGGACGAGCTCGCGCGCTACATCGGCGATTTCGAGGAGTCCATCGGCAACGTCGAGCAACGCAGGCCCGGCATCCAGCACGACCTGGACCTGCTCCTGCGGCGCGGCTGAGCGTCCGTTCCGCTACCCGCTCCGCTCGGCGTTGCGGGTAGCGGACCCCGGCAGAGCGCACGAGGGCGGGACCGCCGTGCCGGTCCCGCCCTCGTGCTCGCCTGTGGTGTTCAGCCGGCCTGCAGGTCGCGTTCGCGCCGGTGCACCAGCTCGACGCCCTCGCCGGCCAGCGCCTTGATGGCGTTGAGGCCGTCGCGGCCCCACGGGCGCACCTCGCTGTCGATGACGCAGACCGTTCCCAGCGCCATGCCGGTCCGGTCGATCAGCGGAGCACCCAGGTAGGAGCGGACGTTCATCTTGTCCACGACGTCGTTTCCCGCGAAGCGCGGGTAGTCGCAGACGTCCTCGAGGACCAGCGCCATCCGACGGGCGATGACGTGCGGGCAGTAGCCCGTCTCCATCGGGGCCGAACGCGGGTCGATGTCGGACTTCGGCTCCTCCATCCCCGAAGCCTTGGTGAACAGGCCACCCAGGTACTGGTGGGTGTCGCTGATGAAGTTGACCATCGCGTTGGGCACGCCGAGGGACTGCGCGACCCGCTGCGCGAAGGCGTCGAACTCCGGATCGGCGGCGTCGCCCAGACCGAGCTGACGCAGCCGCGCCGCGCGCTCGTGCGCGTGCGAGTCGACGGGACTGAGGTGCCGGTGTCCGGCAGCATCGAAAGTCGTCACGAGAGGCTCCGATTTCGGTGGGGGATTCGGGGGTTACAGGGCGCGGGCCACCATCACGTGCTCGATCAGCTGAACCAGCACCGAGGCCGCGGAACGGCGATCGCGCGCGTCGCAGAGCACGACCGGGATGTGGGGTTTGATGTCCAGTGCTTGCCGTACCTCCTCGGGTTGGTAGCGGAAGCCGTTCTCGAACTGGTTGACCGCCACGAGGAAGTCGATGCCGCGCCGTTCGAAGAACTCCACGGCGGCGAAGCAGTCCTCCAACCGGCGCGTGTCGGCGAGCACGACCGCGCCCAGGGCGCCGTCGACCAGGTCGTCCCACATGAACCAGAAGCGGTCCTGCCCTGGAGTGCCGAACAGGAACAGGACGATGTTCTGCGGGTTGAACGTGATTCGACCGAAGTCCATCGCCACGGTGGTCGTGGTCTTGTCTCCCACGCCGGTCAGGTCATCGTGTCCGACGCTGGCGACGGTGAGCGTCTCCTCCGTGGTCAGCGGCTCGATCTCGCTGACCGAATGGATGAACGTGGTCTTTCCGACTCCGAACCCACCCGCTATGAGGAACTTGAACGAGGTCGGGAATGGCTCAGAGCTGTTGGAGCCCATTCAGCAAAGCCTCCAGTTGATCGCGCTGCGGCACGTCGGCGGGTGCGTGGGTGGTGAGCGCTCCCCAGTCGATGAGGTCGGAGAGCAGCACTTTGGTGACTACGGCAGGTTGCCGCAGGTGAGCGGCCACCTCGGCGACGGAGGTGGCGTGCCGGCACAGGTTCAGCATCTTGGCGTGGACGGGTTCGATCCGGTCCGGCGAGAACCGCCCGGTGGAACGCACCAGCGACTGCAGGGACAGCGGCTCGCTGGGCTCCGTCCGTCCGTTGGTCAGCGAGTACGGGCGCAGCAGCGGGCCGGCTTCGTTGTCCAGCCAAGGTTTGTCCGTGGGGCCGGGCATGCTCACCTGCCCATCTCACCGGCGCTCCGCGCGGCGGTGGGCTGCCGCATGGGGGTAGCCAGGTGGTTCGGGACTCGCTTGACGAGCTGGGCGATCTCGTAGCCGAGCACGGCCGCGTCGGCTTCCGGGGTGGCCAGCACGACGAGGACGGCTCCGCTACCGGCGGCGGAGACGAACACCACCAGGTCGTTGAACTCGACCACGACCTGGCGGACACCGCCGCCGTTCATGCCGAACCGGCGACCGCCGTTGCGGGCCAGCGAGCACTGCGCGGCGGCCCACGCGGCGAGGGCGTCGGCCTCGTCGTTGTCCAGGCCTCTGTAGTACCGCTTGATTCCGTCCGTGGAGGCGAGCAGGGCACAGCGGGTGTGCGGGACTCGTCGGAGCAGGTCGGCGAGTAGCCAACTCAGGTCGGACGACGAGCCCGCTGCGTCATTGGCCATTGTGGAAAACGTCTCCTGACTCTTCTCACTGCGCGGGGCAGATCTTGTGCGGGGGAGGGGTGTGGCGGTGCGGGTCAGCCCTGGCCCGGTCTGTCGTCCGACGCGCCGCCTTCGACACCCGAGCGGAAGGACGCGTACAGGCTCGGGCTGGGCCCGCCCTGCGGCTTCTCCTCGGGCTCGGGTGCGGAGGACCCTTCCGCGAGCTGCGGAACCAGGTAGCTGCGGGTGCGGTCGCGCCTGGGGAGCGCGGGCCGTTCAGCGTTGTCGGCGTTGCTGGGGCCGGACGTCGTGATGGGCGGAGCCTCCGGCACAGCGCCGGAGTGACGGCCGTAGGGGTTCTGCGGCTGCCGGGTGGGGAGCTCCTCGCGGACCGCGGGCTGCGGTCCGGTCGCGTAGACCGGCTGCTGGCCGGTGTGGCGACCGTTGTTGAACGTCTGCGGGGCGGGGATCATCGACGTGGCCGAATTGTGGCCGTTGACCTGCGGTTCGAAGGTCGACAGCACGCTGCTGGAGCTCTGCGCGGCGGTGTCGTCCGGCTCGTCGTCGGTCTCGCCCAGCAGGTTGTTGGGGATGACCACGTGCGCGTCGGTGCCGCCGTACATGTTGTTCTCCAGCTCCACGCCGATGTGGTGGCGGTGAGCCAGCTGCGCCACCACGTAGAGGCCGATGCGGCCGTCGCGCAGCTGGGCGTCCCGGTCGACCTCGTCGGGGTTGTTGAGCAGCCCGTTGAGCGTGATCCGGTTGCGCTGGTCGATGCCCAGACCGCGGTCGCGGATGTCGATGGCCAGGCCTGCGGTGACGATCTGGCTGTTGATGCTGACCTGCGTGTCGGGCTCGGAGAAGGCGGTGGCGTTCTCCACCAGCTCGGCGATGAGGTGGATGACGTCGGCGACGGCGTGCCCGTGCAGCGTGCCGTCCACCGGCGGGATCACCTTGACGCGGGCGTAGTGCTCGACCTCGGCGACCGCGGAGCGCAGCACGGTGTACATCGCGACCGGCTTGCTCCACTGCCGCCGCGGCATCGAACCACCGAGCACCGCGAGCGATTCCGCCTGCCTGCGCACGCCGGTGACCAGGTGGTCCACCGCGAACAGGCCCTTGAGCAGGTCCGGGTCCTCGACCTGCTGCTCCAGCTCGTCGAGCCGCTGGATGGCTCGGTGGGCGAGGGACTGCACGCGCCGCGCGAGGTTGGCGAAGACCGCGACACCGGGATCGACGTTGGTCTGGGCCGGCTCGCTCTGCATGCGCACCAGCGCGAACTCGACGGCCATCTGGGCCTGCCGGAGTTCGTGGGCGAGCTGCTCGTAGGGGCTGCCGGTGACGGGCTCGCCGGTGGGCCACTTGGGCGCGGGCTGCTGGCCGGCCTGGATCTGCTCGACCAGGTGGGGGAGTTCGCGGGTGCCCTGGGCGACGGTGCCTCGCAGGGACTCGATCCACTGGTGGGAGTTGCGCAGCGACTCCTGCAGCCTGGCCTGGGCCTCGTTGCCGGCTTCGTGGATCCGGGCGTCGACCGTCTCGGCCAGCGCGTTCGTGCGCAGGTATCCGCCGACGACGACGGCGATGCTGGCGACGATGCCGACGGCCAGCACGGTGTAGCGCAGTTCAGGTGGCGGGACGAAGACCAGGGCGACCGCCGTGGCGATCCCGATCAGCGCCGTCACTGCCAGGGACACCACGACCAGCCGCTGGAGCTTCGCCCGAAGATCGTTGTGGGGAGGTGCTTCGGGGGCTCGGTCGGTTCGGATCGCGGGTAAGGGGCTTTCAGACATCAGCGTCCTTGGTACGGGGGTTTCGGTGACGGGCACCGCAGTGCCGAGAAGTCGGGGGCGTCACCGGGGACTACTGGTGCTCCACTAATGATCAAAAGTATCACTCGGCGTGATGATAGTGCGCTCGGCCGCTGAATTGGACCTTTCCGCCCAACGATGCCGCCATTGAGCGGATGGACGGCGTCCGCGGAGGTCGACGAGAAGGCCGCCCACCTCGGAAATCGAGGCGGACGGCCGATTCTCGTCGCTGTCATCAAATTTTCGTTGAAACTGGGAGGATTGGAGTGCAAGTACCCGATCGGGTCACATTTCGATGGAGGTTCTAGGCGAACGCGCTCAGGCCGGTGATCGACTTGCCGACGATGAGCGTGTTCATCTCGCGGGAGCCTTCGAAGGAGTAGACCGCTTCGGCGTCGGCGAAGAACTTCGCGACCTCGTGATCCAGAACGATTCCGTTGCCGCCGAACAACTCCCGTGCCCAGGACACGACCTCGCGCATCTTGGTGGTGGTGAACGCCTTGGCCAGGGCGGCCTGCTCGGCGCTCCCCGAACCCTGAGCCACCAGCTGGTTGAGCCGCACCACGACGCCGAACATGGCGGTGATGTTGCCCAGCATCTTGACCAGCAGGTCCTGGATCATCTGGAAGCCCCCGATCGGCTTCCCGAACTGCTCGCGGTGGACCGCGTACTCGCGGGCCAGCTCGTAGGCGCGCACCGCCACGCCCAGCGCCTGCCACGCCACGCCGCCGCGGGTCATGGCCAGCACCTTCGCGGTGTCGCGGAAGCTGTTGACCTGCTGCAGCCGGTTCGCTTCCGGAACGCGGACGTCGGTGAGGGCGATGTCGGCGTTCTGCACGGCCCGCAGCGCGATCTTGCCCTCGATCTTGCTGGTCGTGAAGCCGGGAGTGCCCTTCTCCACCACGAAGCCCTTGACGTTGCCGTCCGCCTCGTCCTTGGCCCACACGACGATCAGGTCGGCGAACGTGCCGTTGCCGATCCAGCGCTTGGCGCCGTTGAGCACCCACTCGTCGCCCTCCTTGCGGGCGGTGGTGCGCATGCCGCCGGCGACGTCGGAGCCGCCATCGGGTTCGGTCAGCGCGAACGCGCCGATCCGCTCCATCTCCACCATGTCCGGGATCCAGCGATCGCGCTGCTGCTGGTCACCGCCGTGGTAGATGCTGCCCATCGCCAATCCGGTGTGGACACCGGAGAACACGGCCATGGACGGGTCGATCCGGTTGAGCTCCAGGCTCAGGAACCCGGTGAACAGCGGGCTCCGCTGCCTGCCGTCCCCGTACTCGGTGAACTGGTAGCCCGCCAGCCGCAGCTTGGCGAACTTCTCGACGACCTCGAACGGGAACTCCGAGGTGTCCCACGCGTGGTTGGTCAGCGGCTTGACCTCGCGTTCCAGGTACTCGCGGATATCGGCGAGCTCGGCGCGCTCGGACTCGCCGAGCAGCTCGTAGAAGCCGAAGAAATCGGGGTTGGTGATCGCGGGCTTGGGCATCTTCTTCTTCCTCGTCAGACTGTGTCGTCCGCGCCTGTGTCGATTCCGAACAGGGCGGCGTTGATCGCGTTGTGCTTGCGGTCGCGGATGCGGGCGCGTGCGCGGTAGGCGTCGGGTCCCGAGCCGTAGGCGGCCTCGGTCTGCTCGACGAGCGAGGTGGTGGTGGATTCGTCGAGCTCCGGGCGGCCCAGCTCGGCCCAGCGGTCGGCCATGCCGACCCCGAGGTGCGCCATCATGTGGCGGATCCCGCCGGGCCCGCCTCCCAGGTGGAAGCTCTCGAACGGGCCGATGGTCGCGTAGCGACCGCCCAGCGACGCCTTCATCACGGTGTCGAGTTCCGCCGCGGACACGACGCCCTGCTGCACCAGCGACACCGACTCGCGCATGACCGCGCTCTGCAGCCGGTTGGCGACGAAGCCGGGAACCTCCTTGTGCACCCGCACCGGTGTCTTGCCCAGGTCTCGGTAGAACCCGATCGTCCGTTGCACGACCTCCTCCTCGGTCGTGCCGGGCACGATCTCCACCAGCGGCACGACCTGCGGCGGGTTGAACGGGTGGGCGATCAGCAGCCGCGCGGCCACGTCCTCGGGCAGCTCGGCGGCGATCGCGGAGGCCACGATCCCGGAGCTGGAGGAGGCCAGCACCGCATCGGCCGGGGCGTGCCGGGCGATCTCGGCGAACAGCCGCTGCTTGAACTCCAGCCGCTCCGGGCCGTTCTCCTGCACCAGCTGTGCGTTCTCCACCGCCTTGGCCAGGTCGTCGGTGGCGCTGATGCGTTCGCGCAGCGACGCGACCTGGGCGCCGGGCATGCTGTCGGCGAGCATCGGCAGCGCGTCGTCGATGGCCTCGTCGAGGTCCTCGCGCGGATCGGTGACCCGCACCTCCAGGCCGGCGTGCGCGAACAGCGCGGCCCACGCCAGCCCGATGGTCCCGGCGCCGACCACCGCCACGTTCGTCCACTCGGTTCTCATGCCTGAACCCCTTCCTCCGCCAGGTAGTCGTGGACCGGGGCGACTCCGGACAGCGTCAGATCGGTGATGATGTGGCTGGCCGAGACGACCTCGCGGACCGGCAGGTCGGCCAGCGGTGCCAGCGCGTGCTCGAACAGCTGCAACCGCGCAGGACCGGTGAACGCCTGCTTGACGGTGATGTCGGTGATGCGGGTGCGCACCAGCTCGGCGATCCGCGGCCGGTGGTCGTAGCCCGGGACGAGCTTGAGCATGTAGGTCGGCACGGTGATCTCGGCTTCGGCGGTGGCGAGATCCATCGGGAACCACTTGTAGCCCATCGTCGCCGTGGCGACCCGTTCCGAGCCGTAGTCCAGCGTCCCCACCAGCGCGGAGTCGTCGACCTTCAGCGCGGGATGGCCCATCACCTTCGGGTAGGCGCTGGCCTCCCGGCCCGCGACGGTGGCGGGGAAGTTGTTCAGGTACATCGCGTGCAGGTACTCGCCGCGCTCCTCGCCGAGGCGCACCGGAATCGCCTGGCCCGCTTCGACGTACGGGCCGAAGGAGGTGACCTCGCCCATGTTCATGATCTCGAAGCGCACCAGCGGTTCGTCGAACTCGAGCGGTTCGGGGACCACCGCGCGCAACGCCTCCGGATCGGTCCGGTAGACGACGTTGAGGTACTCGCGGTCGGTGAACCGCGCGACGGCCGGGGCGTAGGCCGGCGCGTTCAGCGGTGTCGCCACGTGCTGCAGGATTCGTTCGCGATTCATCGTCCCGTCCACTTCGGTGCGCGCTTCTCGGTGAAGGCCCGGACGCCCTCGGCGAAGTCGGCGGACTCGTGGAGCCTGCGGATCTCGCCTCGCTGCGCGGTGAAGGCCTCCGGTTCGGCCAACCGGTCGGAGTGCCGGACGACCTGCTTGACCGCGGCCAGCGCCAGCGGCGCGTTGGCGCTCAGCTCGGCCGCCAACTCCAGCGCGGCGTCGAGCGCGCCGCCGTCGGAGGTGACCCGGTTGACCAGGCCCAGCTCCGCCGCGCGGTCGGCGCCGATGGCGCGGCCGGTCAGCAGCAGCTCCAGGGCGAGGTGGTGCGGGATGCGCTTGGGCAGGCGGATCGCGCCGCCGCCTCCGGCGATCAGCCCGCGCTTGACCTCCGGCAGCGCGAACCGCGCACCGGCCGAGGCGACCACCAGGTCGCACGCCAGCGCCAGCTCGAACCCGCCGCCCATCGCGAATCCCTCGACCGCAGCGACCAGGGGCTTGGCGTTGTCGAACTCGGTGAGCCCGGCGAAGCCTCGGCCGTCGACGCTGGGGGATTCCCCGCGCGCGGCGGCCTTGAGATCCATGCCCGCGCTGAACGTGCCTGCCGAGCCGGTCAGCACTCCCACTCGCAGCTGCGGGTCGGAGTCGAGCTCGTCGACGGCCGCGGCGATGCCGTGAGCGACGTCGGCGTCGACCGCGTTGCGGGCCTCCGGCCGGTTGAGGGTGATCACCAGGACGTCACCGCGGTTCTCGGTGAGCACGGTGGTGTTCGGAGTGCTCATGCGGCGTTCCCCTCGTTGTCGTCGTCGAGCTCGGACATGACCGCGTCGGTGTCCTGGCCCGGGATGGGCGGGTGCAGGCGGATCGAGGCCGGGGTGGCGGAGAACTGCATCGGGACGCCCACCTGGCGGTAGCTGCCCTCGGTGGGGTGCTCGGCCAGGTCGAGGAGGTGGCCTTGCTGGACGTAGGGGTCGTCGGCGGCCTCGTCGAGCCGCAGCACCGGGCCGACCGGGATGCTGCACTCGGTGCACACCTGGATCCACTCGTCGGTGGTCAGGTTCGGCGTCACCGATTCCATGAGCTCGACCAGCGCCGTCCCGTGCTCCCGGGCGTCGATGTAGTCACCGGACAGGCGCGGATCGGCTGCGAGGTCGGGGCGCCCGGCGGCGGTGAACAGGTCGCGGAAGTTCTTCGGCGAGTACGGCATGATCATCGCGTAGCCGTCCTGGGTGGGACGGGCGCGGTGGCCGGTGTTCATCGACAGCGGGAACCCGGTGTCGGTCTCCGGTGGTTCGTAGATCCGGCCCTGCAGGTGCTCGACCAGGTTGAACGCCAGCATCGTGTCGGTCATCGGCACCTCGACCAGCTGTCCCTGCCCGGTCGCGCGCTGGTGGACCAGGGCGGCCAGCGCCGAGTAGGCGATGGTCAGCGCGGCGACCTTGTCCCCGAAGATGCTCGGGAGCACGACGGGTTCGCCGATGTCGCCCGCCCGCTGGGCGAGGTCGAGCAGCCCGGACGCGGCCTGCACGGTCTCGTCGTAGGCGGCGAGCTCGGCGCGGTCGGAGTCGGGGCGGAAGCCCTGGGCGTGTGCGTAGATCAGGTGCGGGTTGGCGGCGGCGAGGCTCTCGTAGTCCATGCCCAGGCGGCGCAGCGCGTTGATCCGCATGTTGGTGATCACGATGTCGGCGCTGCTGATGAGATCCTTGGCGCGCTGGGCGTCGTCGGCGTCCTTGAGGTCGAGCGCGACGCTGCGCTTGTTGCGGTTGACGTTCATCGCCAGCGGCGTCATGCCGGGGGTGCGGTGCACGGTGCCGAGGCGGACGGTGTCCTTCGGCGATTCGATCTTGATCACGTCGGCACCGAGATCGCCGAGGATCTGGGCCGCGTACGGGCCCATGACCACGGTCGCCATGTCGATGACGCGCACACCGGCCAGCGGACCGGAGGCGTTGTCAGCGGGGGTTGCCATCACCACTCCTAGTGCGTCGGGAAAACGTCCCGAAACGACTCATTTGCTTCGCTAACTACGTTAGGCCCGCAATGGAGAGGTGTTCAATTGATCAGTGGAACCGTATTGCGAACAATGGCGTGACCGCAGCGGTCACGCCGCGCGGACCGACAGCGATTCCTGCGCGTGCTCGATGAGTGAGCGCAGCTCAGGCTGCTCCTGAGTGCGATCCTGGCGCCAGATCAAACCGGTCGCGAGACTGGGGGAGAAGTCGTCGACGGGAAGCACGGTGATGTTCTCGTCACGCAATTTCTGCATTCCGCTCTGCGGGTCCAGCATGGAAATGGCGAATGCTCCACCATTGGCGATGATCTCCGCCGTGCTGCCGTAATCACCCGTGTCCAGCGTCATGCGGTGGTGGATCCCGGCCGCGGAGAGCCGCGCCTCGATCTCGTCCCAGTAGTCCGGCAGCATCCGCGACGCGGGACGCACGTAGGTCAGCCCCGCGAGCTCGTGCAGCGACACCGCCGCGCGGTCGGCGAAGTCCGCGGCAGGCAGCACCGCGCCCAGCGGCTCGCTCATCAGCTCGAACACCTCGATGCCCTCGGCGTGCACGGGCAGGTGCACGATGGCCATCGCCAGCTCGCCACGCTGGACCCCGAGCAGCAGTTCACGGCTACCGCCGGGCCACCGCTTCAGCTCGCACTCCTCGGCGCAGCCGCGGGTGAAGCCGGTCAGGCGCTCCCGCAAGGCCGAGTGCAGACCCGGTGGTACGCCGAGGTGCACCACCGGGCGGTGCCGCCCGGTGGCCTCGCGCAGCCGCCACGGCACGTCGTCGAACCGGCTCAGCGCATCGCGGGCGATCGGCAGCAGGGCCGTGCCCGACCCGGTCAGCCGCACGTGGTGCGAGTCGCGCTCGAACAGGACCGTCCCCAGCTCGCGTTCCAGGTCCCGGATCCGCTGGCTCAGCGGAGAGGTGGCCATGTGCAGCGACCGCGCGGCACCCGAGAAGCTCAGCTTCTCCGCCACGGCCACGAAGTATCGAAGATGAAAGATCTCCATCGCCTGCCAACAGTACGCCCACACCACCGAACCACCAGGTCAGGCGCCAGGGCGTCACCGGTAGGTGGTTCAGCTGGTGATGTCCTTGCGGTTGAAGCGCCAGATGGCGAGGGTGAGGAACACCGCCGCGTAGGAGAGGGCGGAGAACGAGCCGGTGATCATCGAGGAGAGGTCGACGTCCTCGCTGAGCAGGTCCGAGTACGCCGTGGAGAAGTGCGTGGGCAGGTAGTTGCGGAGATCGCCCAGCGCGGAGATCTGATCGATGATCTCCGACAGGATCGAGATGAGCACCGCGCCGCCCACCGCGCCCAGCGGTGCGTCGGTGTTGACGCTGAGGAACAGCGCGAGACCCGCGATCCAGCTGAGGTGGATCACCACGTAGGCCGTCGCGGCCGCGAGGCTGAGGGCACCGCGCGGGAACGTCAGGGCCTCCCCGGTGGTGCTGATCAGATCACCGGTGCCGAACCAGAACACGCCCACCGCCAGCGCGACCCCGACCAGCAGGACCACGCCGAGCACCGACAGCACCGCCGCGACCTTCGCCTTCTGCCGCAGCAACCGCGTCCGGGGGACCGGCGCGGCGAGCAGGTACTTCAGGCTCGACCAGGACGCTTCGCTCGCCACGGTGTCGCCGAAGAACAGCGCCACCACCACGACCAGCAGGAACCCGGTGGAGACGAACAGGGTGAACACGGCGAAGTTCAGCCCGCTGGCGGTCGCCATGTCGGCGAAGCTCCGCCCGCCGCGCGGGTCGTCCTCACCGAGCTCGAAGGCGGCGAGCAGCACCAGCGGCAGCAGGACCAGGAACGCCAGGGTCAGCCGCGTGCGCACCCGGCGCAGCTGGCGCGCGAGCTCCACCCGCATCGGCAGCGTGCGCTTGGCCGAGTAGCCCTCGGCGGCACCGTCGGTCTGCGGCACACCGAGCCGCGGGGCGCGCACCAGCGCAGTCTCCGGCTCCGGCAGGGCCACCTCGGTGGACGTGGTCGTTTCGTCGTCGCTCACCGCTGATCCTCTCCGACGAGCTGCAGGAAGGCGTCCTCCAGACGGCGCCGCGGGCCGACCTGGTGCACCGACACACCGGAGGCGACCAGCACGTTCACCGCCACCGCCGCTTGGTGCCCTGCGAGGTCGGCGTGCACCAGGTCGTCCTCGATCTCGACCAGGCCCAGCCCTTCGATGGTCCGCAGGGATTCGGCCGCCAGCTCCGGATCGTCGACGCGGAAGGTCGCCTCCCCGTTGACGGCCATGATCTCGGTGACGCTGCCCTCGGCGACGAGCTTGCCCGACTGCATGACCACGACGTGCGTGCAGGTCTGCTCGACCTCGGCGAGCAGGTGGCTGGAGACCAGCACCGCACGGCCGGTGGCGGCGTAGCGGCGCAGGATCTCGCGCATCTGGTGGATCTGCGGCGGGTCGAGACCGTTGGTCGGCTCGTCGAGCAGCAGCAGTTCCGGCAAGCCGAGCATGGCCTGCGCGATCGCCAGCCGCTGCTTCATGCCCTGGCTGTAGGTGCGGACCTTGCGCTTGGCGGAGTTCTCCAGACCGGCGATCTGCAGCACCTCGTCCAGGTGCGCGCGCAGCATCGGACGACCGGTCGCCGCCCAGTAGTGCCGCAGGTTGTCCACGCCGGACAGGTGGGGCAGGAAGCCCGGTGCCTCCACCAGAGCACCCACCCGGGACAGGACCGGAGCGCCGGCGTGCAGCCGGTGCCCGAAGATTCGGACCTCGCCTCGGGTCGGCCGCAGCAGTCCCAGCAGCATCCGCAGCGTGGTGGTCTTGCCTGCGCCGTTGGGGCCGAGGAGGCCGACGATCTGGCCGCGTTCGACCTGGATCGTGAGGTCGTCGACGGCGGCCTTCTTGCCCGGGTACGACTTGGTCAGCCCGGAGATCATGAGCGGCGTCTCGGCCTGGCGCGAGTCCGGGGCGTCGTTGAACTTGCGCCGGACCGCGGAGAGGGCCCACAGCAGCAGCGCCACCGTGAAGACCAGGCCGATGCCCACCAGGGGGCCGACCGGGACCGTTCCGGCGCTGGAGGAGGTCGCTCGCACCGACGGGATCGACACGGCGCCGTCGCCGGCCAGGGCCACCAGGTGCACCGACGGTTCCCTCGGCAACGCGTAGGCCTGATCGGTGGTGGCCACCGCGAGCTCGATCCGGTGACCGGTCTCCACCGGGTGCACGACACCGGGCAGCGCGACGTCGAACTCGACGGGCCTGCCGTCCGGGGGAACGCCTGCGATGTGCAGCGGGGACACGGCGTTGCCCAGGAGCTGGCGCTGCCCGTCCGGGCCGACGTCGTAGAGCTTGGCGAACAGCACGGCATCGGTGGGCTGCGGCTGTCCCGGGACCGCGGCGACCGCCAGCCGGGTGCGCGGGGTGCCGGAGATCAGCGTCTGCTCCTGCAACGGCTGCGTGCGGAACACCGCGACCTGCCCGGGCAGGTCCCGGGCCAAGGACTGACCGAGGCTGCCGGCAGCGTCGAGGACCTGGCCCGCGCCGGGAAGTGCGGTCGTGGCGGCCGGCGATCCGCCCGGCGGGTTGATCACCGGGGTGGCCGGCCCCTCCAGCGGGAGCGAGTAGCGGGGCGTGCGCGAATCGCGCAGACCGGGGTAGGCCGGTGCGGTCATCGTGCGCACCGGGATGTCGCCATCGCGCTGCGGCCGTCCCGCGATGTCGAACTGGAAGCCCGTGCCGGGATCCGGAACCGGTTCCACGCCGCCGAGGTGGAAGGCGAACCAGTCGGCGATGCGCCCGCGCACCTCCGGGCCGGGCGGGTTGCCGTCGTGGCCGCCGGCGAACCAGATCGTCTTGACCGCGCCGCCTGCTGCGGTGATCTGCCGCGCGTTGGCATCCGCCTGGTCCAGGCCGAACAGGGTGTCGCGCTCGCCCTGCACCAGCAGCGTCGGCTGGGTGACCCGCGAGTTGGTGGACTTGGGCGAGGATTTCGCCAGCAGGTCCAGGGTCGGCTGGCTCGCACGGCCGCGCTGCGCGACCTCGGAGTAGGCCGCGCACACCGCGGGAACGAAGTTCCCGCACGTCAGCGACGCTCCCGGGGTGGGGCGGGGCGCGCCGCCCGCGGAGAACAGGAGTCCGGTCCACGCCTGCTTGAAGACGCCGTCGGGGTTGAAGGAGCCACCTGCGGGGGTGGATCCGTCGATGCGCGCCTGGCTGGCGTTGTTGGGCAGCAGCGCCTGCCCGAGATCGTTGTAGGTCATCACCGGTGACACGGCGTCGACGCGGGGATCGGTGCCCGCCAGCATCAGCGCCAGCGCGCCGCCGTAGGAACCGCCGGTGACGCCGACGCGCGGATCGCCGTCGCGGTCGCGCAGCACCTCGGGCTGACGGGCCATCCAGTCCAGCAGCTGCCGGGCGTCGGTGACCTCGTAATCAGGGGAGTTCAGCGCGATCTGCCCGGTGCTGCGGCCGAATCCGCGCGCCGAGTAGGTCAGCACGGTGAAGCCGCGTCCGACCAGCTCCCGGGCCTGTTCGGCGGTGTCGTCCTTGCTGCCGCCGAAGCCGTGCGCGAGCAGGATCGCGGGAGCAGGGGTGTCGACGGGGGAGTAGAGCGTGACGTCGATCTGCACGCGTTCGGTTCCCCCGGGGCCGTCGAGCACGTCGACCATGGCCTCTCGGGGCTGCGGGGGCTGCGCCGCAGGTTGCAGCGGTTGCACCTGGCCGGACCACAGGAACGCACCCAGCACCACTAAGAGGACGCAAGGCACGGCGAGCAGGGCCAGGCCGGTGCGGCGACGAGGGGAGGCGGACACGCCATCGACAGTAGGTGAACTGAGCGGCACCAGTTTCATCCAGACGCGGGGGGAGTGCAAGACGCTATGAACCAGAGACCAAAGCGCAATCGGACACCTCGTCGTGCCCGTTCTCGTGTGGTCTTCGCCGCATCCCCGCGTGCGGTGCCCGAGTGATCGGGCCGACGTGATCGTATCGATCTACGGTGTGAACGCAACGCCTCCAGATCGCCCAGCGGGAGTGAACCGCATTGCCCCGTTCAGCGGTCCCGCATAGGTTCGTTCGGTGACTTGCAGTGCGAGTGGTCACCCCGCCTGGTGCGGAGACCCCGGCATACGTGACAATCTTGGCAAGTGGTGGAGGGGAGTATTCCTTCGCGACGGTGTCGTCATCACGGAACTTGCCTGGTCAAGCCCGGTGCCGTCGGCCGATACAACAGATCGGTGGAAGAGACCTCCGGTCCCGGACGTGTTCGCCCTGAACCGGAGGTGATTGATGGGTGCCGACCTGATGTTGCGCGCTGCACCTGCGCAGCAAGCCGCAGTCGACACGATGCACGTGCACTGGTGGGTGTGGGCAGCCACGCTCGGCGGACTCGCCCTGCTGTTGCTGCTCGACCTCGTGATCGTTGACCGCAAGCCGCACGAGGTGACCACCGCCGAAGCGGCGAAGTGGGTCACCTTCTACATCGCTTGCGCGATCGTGTTCGGCATCGGTGTGTGGATCTTCGGTGATCAGCACTTCGCCATCGAGTTCTTCACCGGTTACATCACCGAGTACTCGCTGAGCGTGGACAACCTGTTCATCTTCATGGTGATCATGTCCAGCTTCGCGGTGCCGTCGATCCACCAGCACAAGGTGCTGCTGATCGGCATCCTGCTCGCGCTGTTCATGCGCGGCATCTTCATCGCCGTCGGTGCGGCTCTGATCGCCCAGTTCGTGTGGATCTTCTTCATCTTCGGCGCCTTCCTCATCTGGACCGCGTTCAGCATGGTCCGCAAGAAGGACGAGGAAGAGGAGTACAAGGAGAACGCGCTCGTCCGCTGGGTCCGCAAGGTGTTCCCGGTGACCGACGACTACCACGAGTCCAAGCAGACCGTGAAGATCGACGGCAAGCGGTACCTGACGCCGATGTTCGTGGTGATCGTGGCCATCGGCAGCGCCGACCTGCTGTTCGCGGTCGACTCGATCCCGGCGATCTTCGGCATCACCCAGGACCCGTTCCTGGTGTTCACCGCCAACGCGTTCGCGCTGATGGGCCTGCGGCAGCTGTACTTCCTGCTCGGCGGCCTGGTGGACAAGCTGGTCTACCTGTCGGTCGGGCTCGCGGTCATCCTCGGCTTCATCGGCCTGAAGCTGATCCTGCACGCCTTCCACGAGTACCACCTGGTGCCGGAGTGGGCGGAGATCAACAACTGGATGTCGTTGGGCTTCATCGTGCTGACGCTGGCCATCACGACCTGGGCCAGCCTCGCGAAGTCCAAGCGGAACTCCTCGGAGGCCGAGGCCAACCAGGGCTGAGGCTCCGCAGCACTACCGGGAAATCCCCTCCGGACCAGATCCGGAGGGGATTTCTCTTGCGCGCGGAACGACTCCTCAGTCCAGGAGCGTGTAGCTGAGTTCCTGGCAGACGCGTCCGAGCGGGACGTCCAGGCCGGGATGGCTCAGCGGCAGCAGGACGTCCGGGGTGTCAGGCAGCGCCGTGTCCGCAGGGGGATCCCAGAGGCACACCGAGGGTTTTCCCGAGTCCATGGCGGACCGGTACCAGAGCCCGTCGAGCTCCGGGTAGGACGCGCGGATCGCCCGGGCCCACGCCTGGGTGCGGGATTTCGGCCCGCTGCTGATCGCCTGAGAAGCGCCGGCCCTGGTGGGCCAGAGGCCGGTGAGGTCCAGCAGTCGCAGCGTCCGTCGCGGGTGGAACAGCACCAGGTGCGGACTGCGCGTGCGACGGTCCACTGTGGAGGTCGCCTGGTACACCTCGGCGATGCAGGTCTGCACCGACAGCGAGAAGTACAGGACGCCGTGCTCGCGGGTGATCGTGGGTCCGCCCTGCGAGTTGGGCAGGTGCGGGTCGAACCGCGCGTGCGGCAGGGGGCCGGCGTAGCGGAAGCTGTTCCACTGCTGCGGGTGATTGCCGCCTGAGGTGAACACGCGCGCGAGCCTGGTGCTCGACGGCACCGCGATCACGTCCTCTGTTCGGCGGAGGATCGCCTGCAGCGCTGCAGGAGCAGGCGGCTGAGGAAGCCGTGCCAATTGTGGTCCCGGTGGTGGTCGCGATGGGGCTGGTCAGGCGGGGGTGCCGATGGCTGCGGCGAGCTCGGCGACTCGTTGTGGTTCGCCGCCGGCCAGCAGCCACTCTCGCGGACTCACGGGTCTGTCGTGGATCTCCAGTTCTTCCTGGGGTGTGGTCATGAAGTTCGCCAGCACGAGCGCGGGCTGGTCGGCGGGCATCCACGTGAGCACGACGTCCAGCCCGGGCAGCGCGTCGGAATCGCTGAACTGCCACGCGGGCAGCCGCCAGCCGCCGCGGTCCTTCCAGCCGATCAGGCGGCGTTCGCCGATGCGGTGGCGGATCCGGCTCGTGTCGACCCCGATGCGCGCGGCGGCCTGGCCGACCGACAGCGCGGTGTCGCGCAGCACGGTCTGCTCGGCGACGGTGCGGGCGCGCGGGTCGACCTCGGACTCGCCCAGCGGGGAGAGGTCCAGCCCGGTCGCGGCCAGCGCGGTGCGCTCCGCTTCGGTGAAGTGCGCGGCTGGGTCGACCTGCGGCGAGGTGAGCTTCTTGGCAGCGTCCTCGACGAGGTTGAGGAACTCGTTGGCCGTGACCTTCAAACCGGCCCGGGCCAACACGGTCTCCAGCGCGGCTGACATATGCCGAGGGTACCGCAGAGCGCACGAAATGCGTGCGCGATCGTGCGCGGACCCACCCGATGTCACCTGCGGTGCTGATGATGTTGCAGATGGTGACGATGTGGTTGCTCTGACCGGATTCTTGCTGCTGCGACGTCCGAGTGCTTGATCACCCGGCAGGAGGGGGCCCTGCTAGCGGATCGTCGGCGAATCGCCTCTTGACGGGAGCGCCGATCGATCGTTGACTTGGCCGTACCGACTGGTCGGTCTCACAGTGGAGGTGGCGCGTTGGGCAGCGTGTACGACGAACGACCGTGGCTGAAGCTCTACGACGGCGATCTGCCCGCCGAGATCGAGCCCGAGCACGCCACGATGCTCGATGTGCTGGCCGACACCGTCCGGGCCCACCCCGACGACGTCGCGCTCACCTACTTCGACGGGCGGCTGACCTTCACCGAGCTCGACGACCTCAGCGACGGGCTGGCCTGCCACCTGGCCGAGCGCGGCGTCGCCCAGGGCGACCGGGTCGCGGTCTACCTGCAGAACGTGCCGCAGTTCGCCATCGCCGTGCTCGCCGGGTGGAAGGCGGGGGCCATCGTCGTCCCGCTCAACCCGATGTACCGGACGCACGAGCTCACGAGGATCCTCGGCGACGCCGGGCCGACCGCCGTGATCTCCTCCGAGCGGGGCTGGCACGACGTGGTCAGCGGCGTCGCGACCGCGCTGGGCATCGACATCGCCGTCACCACCAGCGAACTCGACCTCCAGACCCGCGACGACCAGCGGCTGTTCGCCCGGGCCGAGCGCAGGCCCGCCGCCGGCTGCACCGATCTGCTGGCCGCCGCCCGCGCGCACGCCGGGCAGCGACCGCCCGCGGTCTCGCCGTCCGCATCGGACATCGCGCTGCTCGTCTACACCTCCGGCACCAGCGGCGTCCCCAAGGGCGCCACCAACACCCACGGCAACGTCGTGTTCAACGCCGAGGGCACGGCCCTGCGGCTCGACGAGGAGACCCCCGGCGGGATCTTCGCGCTCGCGCCGCTGTTCCACATCACCGGCCTGGTCGTGCAGTTCGCCGCCGCGCTGGCCGCCGGTCGGCAGCTGGACCTGGCCTACCGCTTCGAGCCCGGAGTCGTGCTCGACGCCCTCGCCGAGCACGGGGCCGCGTTCATGGTGGGGCCGTCCACGGCCTACATGGCGCTGATGAACCACCCCGAGGTCTCGGCCGAGCACTTCGCCTCGCTGAAGATGGTCCACTCCGGCGGAGCGCCGCTGCCCTCGGCGGTGGTCGAGGCGTTCCGGAAGCGCTTCGGCCTCTACATCCGCAACGGCTACGGGCTCACCGAGACCACCGCGACCGCGACCTCCGTGCCGCTGGGCCTGGAAGCCCCGGTCGACGCCGCCTCGGGCACGCTCGCGGTCGGGATCCCCACCTACAACGCGGTGTTGCGGGTGATCGACGAGGACGGGTCCGACCTGCCCGCCGGGGATGTCGGTGAGATCGTCATCGAGGGGCCGATGGTGGTCCCCGCCTACTGGAACAAGCCGGAGGAGACCGCCGCCGGCATCCGGGACGGCAGGCTGCGCACCGGCGACGTCGGGTTCATGGACGAGCACGGCTGGTTCTACGTGGTGGACCGGAAGAAGGACATGATCAACGCCTCCGGCTTCAAGGTGTGGCCGCGCGAGATCGAGGACGTCCTCTACGGACACCCCGCTGTGCGCGAAGCCGCCGTCGTCGGCGTTCCCGACGACTACCGCGGCGAGACCGTCAAGGCGTTCATCAGCCTCGCCCACGGCAGCACCGTCACCGGCGAGGAGCTCGTCGAGCACTGCAAGCGGCAGCTGGCCGCCTACAAGTACCCGCGGAGCGTCGAGATCATCGACGAACTCCCGAAAACCGCAACCGGGAAGATCCTGCGCCGACAACTGCGCGACACGACGCCAGCGGGCGAGTGACACGGAAGGAAGAACATTGAGCAAGCGTTTCGACGGGCGAGTGGCGATCGTGACCGGTGCCAGCCGGGGAATCGGACTGGCCATCGCCGAGCGGCTGGTCGCCGAAGGCGCCAAGGTCACCATCACGGCGCGCAAGCCGGAGCCGTTGGCCGAAGCCGTCGCGGGCCTCGGCGAGGGCAACGCGCTGGGCATCGCGGGCAAGGCCGACGACCTGGAGCACCAGGCCGAGACCGTCGCCAAGACCGTTGAGGCATTCGGCCGGGTCGACCTGCTGGTCAACAACACCGGCATCAACCCCGCCTACGGCCCGATGATGGACCTCGACCACGCCGTCGCGCAGAAGACCTTCCAGGTCAACGTGCTCGCCGCGCTGTCGTGGACCCAGCAGGTCTTCCGCGCCGGGATGGCCGAGCACGGCGGTTCGGTGCTCAACGTGTCCTCTGTGGCCGGTCTCAATCCCGCGCCCGGCATCGGCTTCTACGGTGCGACCAAGGCGATGCTGGCCCACATGACCCAGGAGCTGGCCGTGGAGCTCGCCCCGAAGGTGCGGGTCAACGCGATCGCGCCGGCCGTGGTCAAGACGAAGTTCGCCACCGCCCTCTACGCCGACAACGAGGCGGAGGTCGCCAGCGGTTACCCGTTGGGGCGCTTGGGAATTCCCTCGGACATCTCCGGTGCCGCGGCGTTCCTGCTCTCCGACGAGGCGTCCTGGGTCACCGGGCAGATCCTGGTGCTCGACGGCGGATCGACCCTGAAGGGCGGTATGTGAGGTGGACCTGTCCGATTCGGTCGTGGTGATCACCGGTGCCGGCAACGGCATCGGTGCGGCCATGGCGCACAAGTTCGCCGCGCTCGGCGCGAAACCGGTTCTCGGGGACCTCGATTCGGACGCGGTCGCCGCGGTCGCGGCCGAGGTCGGCGGCATCGCCGTGGCCGGCGATGCCGCGAGCGAGCAGGGCGTGGCGGATCTGGTCGCGGCGGCGATGGCCGAGCACGGCCGGATCGACGTGTTCTGCGCGAACGCCGGCATCGGGCGCAACGGCGGACCGGAGGCCGACGAGGACGCCTGGGCGGCCTCCTGGGAGGTCAACGTGATGTCCCACGTGCGCGCGGCACGGGCGGTGCTGCCGCACTGGCTGGAGCGCGGCGAGGGCCACTTCCTGGGCACCGCTTCGGCGGCCGGGCTGCTCACCATGCTCGGATCCGCGCCGTACTCGGTGACCAAGCACGCCGCCGTCGCCTTCGCCGAGTACCTCAACATCACCTACGCGGACAAGGGCATCACGGCGCAGGCGCTGTGCCCGCAGGGCGTGCGCACCCAGCTGCTGGAGGCGACCGGCGAGACCGGCCGGATCCTGATGGGCGCCACCGCCATCGAGGCCGTCGACGTCGCCGAGATCGTGGCGGAGAAGCTGGGTGGTGACGAGTTCCTGATCCTGCCCCACCCGGAGGTCGCCGACTACTACGCGTTGCGCGCGGCCCAGCCGGAGCGGTGGCAGGCGGGCATGCGCAAGCTGCAGCGCAAGGTCGAGTAGCGGCCCGTCTAGGCTTGCAGGAGGCATCGACAAGGGGAGGAACGATGGCGCGGTCGGCCAACGCACGTACGTCCAACGCGGCGGAGGCGGGAACCGAACCCGTACCGCAGCGGTTGCTGGCCGTGGCCACCCGGTTGTTCGCGGAGCAGGGCTTCGAAGCGACTTCGGTGCAGCAGATCGTCGACGCCGCGGGCGTCACCAAGGGCGCGATGTACCACTACTTCGGCTCCAAGGACGACCTGCTCTACGAGATCTACGCCCGGGTGCTGCGCGACCAGCAAGCGCGGCTGGACGTCGCGGCCGACAGCGACTCCCCGGTCCGGGAGCGGCTGCACTCGGCGGCCTCGGACGTCGTGGCCACCACGGCGGCCAACCTGGAGGACACGATCATCTTCTTCAGATCGATGCACCTGCTGCACGCCGACAAGCAGGCCGAGGTGCGCGCCGAGCGTCGCCGCTACCACGAGCGGGTGCGCGGGCTGATCGAGGAAGGCCAGACCACCGGGGTGTTCCGCACCGACAAGTCGGCGGACCTGGTGGTGGACTACTTCTTCGGCGCCGTGCACCACCTCGGGACCTGGTTCCGGGAGGACGGCAAGCTCACCGGCAAGGAGGTGGGCGAGCAGTTCGCCGACCTCCTCCTCGATTCCCTCCGCCCCTAGCACTTCGGCGCCCAGCGGGCGTGTCGGGCGTGGCAATTCCCAGTTTTAGTCCAAACCGAGCCATGATCATGTCCGAAATGTCGGCTCAGTTTGGACTAAAACTGGGATTCTCCGGTGACGGTCGCGCCGGATCGGGTGTTGAGGCGCGGTGTCTTCCGAGTTCGGGTGTCTTCCGGTTTCGGGTCTTGTGCGGTGAGCATGCGGGCGTGTTGGCTGCCGCAGTGGTCCTGCGAGGCTGCTGGAGGCGACGATGACCGAGACCGACGCGACGCGCTCACCGCGCCTGGACCGGGCGCTCAACCTGATCGAGCGGATCGGCAACAGGCTCCCCGAACCGTTCATCCTGTTCGGACTGCTGTTCCTGCTGGTCGCCATCGTGTCGACGGCGATATCGGCGTTCGGCGTCACGGTCACCATCCCAGGTGCCGAGAAGGCGACGCCGGTCCGCGGCGCCTTCACCGGCGAGGGCCTGGAATTCCTGTTCACGAAGATGGCGGAGAACTTCATCGGCTTCCCGCCGCTGGAAACCGTCGTCACGATCATGCTCGCGGTCGGCCTGGCCGAACGCACCGGCATGCTCACCGCGCTGATCAGGGCGTCCTTCGGCAATGCCCGACGTTCGGTGCTGCCTTACGCGGTCGGCCTGGTCGGGGTGAGCGCGAGCGTCATGGCCGACTCCTCGATGATCATCGTTCCGCCGCTGGCGGCGCTCGTGTTCAAGGCGGCGGGCCGCCACCCCGTCGCCGGCCTGCTGGGCGGATTCGCCGCGACCGGCGCCGGGTACTCGACGTCCGTGCTCGTGACCAGCCTGGACGCGCTGTTCTCCGGGGTCAGCAACAAGGTCGCCGAGACCCTGCCGAACCCGGGCACGCTGGTGACCCCGGTGTCGAACTACTACTTCAACGCCGTCTCGGCGGTCCTGCTGGGACTGCTGGCCGGGTTCCTCGTCGACCGGCTCATCGAGCCTCGCCTGGTCCGCACCGGGGTCCCGCGCGAGGCCGCCGACGGCGAGCAGGACGAGGACCTGAAGGTCGAGCTCGGAACCCCGGAGCGGCGGGGCCTGCTGTGGGCCGGGGCGGCGTTCCTGGTCACCGCCGCGCTGGTGCTGCTGCTGGTGCTCTGGCCGAACTCACCGCTGGCCAACTCCGATGGCGGGTTCCTGCCGGACTCGCCCCTGCTGGACTCGGTGACGACACTGATCTTCTTCGGGTTCGCCATCCCGGCCATCGCCTACGGCGCCAAAGCCGGTTCCATCAGCCGCGCCGCCGACGTGCCCCGGCTGATGGCGCTCGCGCTGCGCGACCTGTCCGGATTCCTGGTGCTGGCCTTCATGCTCGGCCAGTTCATCGCCCTGTTCAACTGGACGAACCTCGGTTCGCTGGTGGCCGTTTCGGGAGCGGACCTGCTGCAGGGCATGCATCTCGACGGCTATCCGGCCTTCCTCGGGTTCATGCTGCTGGCCTCGGTGCTGAACCTGTTCATCATCTCCGGATCCAGCCTGTGGACGCTGATGGCAGCGGTCTTCGTGCCGATGTTCGCGCTGCTGGGATTCGAGCCGGGCTTCGCCCAGGCGGCGTTCCGCGTCGGCGATTCCGCCACGCAGATCATGACGCCGCTGAACCCGTACATGATCATCATCCTGGGATACCTGCGCCGCTACGAACCCAGCGCGGGAATCGGCACCCTGGTCGCCCGCATGGTGCCCTTCGTGGTCCCGTTCTGGCTGCTGTGGGCGCTGGTCATGACCGTCTTCTACTTCGCCGACCTCCCGCTCGGGCCGGGCATGGGCATCCACATCCAGCCCTGACCAGAGGTGGGGCGGCCTCGACCGAGACCGCCCCACCTCGAAAGCCGTTGCTACAGGAGGACTCGCGAGAGGAACTCCGCCACGCAGGCGGGCTTGTCGGCTCCCTCGATCTCGACCGTGGCCTTGACCGCGAGCTGGAGACCGCCGTCGATCTCGGTGACGTCGATCAGCTCGGTCGTGGAGCGCACCCGGGCGCCGACCGGGACGGGGGAGGGGAAGCGGACCTTGTTGAGCCCGTAGTTGATCCCCATCTTGACGTTGTCGACCCGGAAGGTCTCCGAGTTCAGCTTCGGCAGCAGGCTCAGCGTGAGGAAGCCGTGCGCGATCGGCGTGCCGAACGGTCCCTGCTCGGCCTTCTCGACGTCGACGTGGATCCACTGGTGGTCGTGGGTCGCGTCGGCGAACGTGTTGACCTGCTCCTGGGTGATGGTCAACCACTCGCTGGTGCCCAGCTTCTCGCCCTTGGCGGCGAGGATCTCGTCCTTGCTGGTGAAAACCTTCATGCGCTTCCTCCGGGAAGGTCGACGAGTTCGGCGATCCGGGCGCGGTGCGCTTCGGCGATGCCGAACGTGAGCTGGGAGCTCTTGGCGCGGCCCAGGTACAGGTGCGCGGGGTGCTCCCAGGTCATGCCGATGCCACCGTGCAGCTGCAGGTGCTCCTCGGCGGCGCGGACCACCAGGTCCGAGACGTAGGCCTGGGCCATCGCCACCGCCAGTTCGGTCTCGGTGCCTGAGGCCAGGGCATCGGAGGCGTTGCGGGACACCGCGCGTGCCATGCTGATCTGGGTCCACAGGTCGGCGAGCCGGTGCTTCACGGCCTGGAACGACCCGATCTGCCTGCCGAACTGGTAGCGGGTCTTGCCGTACTCGACGGTGGCGTCCAGGCAGTGCTGCGCGAGGCCGACCTGCTCGGCCGCCAGCGTTCCCGCCGCCGTGACCAGCGCCTGGCGCAGGATCCGCTCCGCGTCGGTGCCGGAGGCGATGCGCACGCCCGCGGTGCCGTCCAGGACGAGCGTCCCGAAGCGGCGGGTCAGGTCCAGCGGCGTGGTCGGCGTGCTCGTCGCGGCCGAGGTGTCCACCAGGTACAGCGCCGAACCGTCGGCGTCGACTGCCGGGACCACGACGTGGTCGGCCACCTCGAGGTCGACCACGGCCGACACCGTGCCGGTCAGCGTCGAGTCGGTGGCCTTCACCGACTGCGGGAACGGTGCGTGCGGCAGGGTGGTCAGGCCGACCGCGACCGTGCCCACCTTCGAACCGTCCACCAGCTGCGGCAGCACGTCCTGCTCCGCGCAGCCCACCAGCGTCGTGGTGGCCAGCACCGCGCCGAGGAAGGGGACGGGCGCGACCGCGCGGCCGATCTCCTCGGCCACCACGGACAGCTCCCGGGCCGTGGCACCGGCGCCGCCGAGCTCCTCGGGCACCAGCAGTCCCGCCAGGCCCATCTCACCGGCCAGCGACCGCCACAGGGCCAGGTCGTACGGCTCGTCGCTCTCGACGCGGGCCAGGACAGCCGTCCAGTCGCAGCGGTCTCGCAGCACCCGGCGCACTCCGGAGCGCAGGTCCTCCTCGACCTCGGTGTAGAGCAGATCCGTCATCGCGGCAGCTCCTTCCACGGCTTGTCCTTGTCGGTGCGGATCTCCGGCGGCAAGCCCAGGACCCGCTCTGCGATGACGTTGCGCAGGATCTCGGACGTGCCGCCCTCGATCGTGTTGCCCTTCGCGCGCAGGTAGCGGAAACCGGGCCCGCGCTTGGTGAAGTCGGCGAACTCGGGCTGGCGGAACGTCCAGTCGTCGTACTCCAGGCCCTCCTCGCCCAGCAGCTCCAGCTGGTAGCCGGTGAGCCGCTGGTTGAGCTCGGCGAAGGCCGACTTGATCGCCGAACCTTCCGGTCCCGGCTCTCCGACGGCCATCTGCTGGCGGAGCCGGATGCTGGCGAGCCGCATGGCCTCGGCCTCCACCCACAGCTCCAGCAGTCGGTCGTGCAGACCGGGCGTGCGCTTCTCGGGGTGCTCCCGCCACTGCTCGGCGGCCGCGCCGATCAGGCCGCTCTCGCGGGGTGGCGTGCGACCGCCGATGGCGACGCGCTCGTTCATCAGCGTGCCCAGCGCCACCGACCAGCCCTGGCCGACGTCGCCGAGCCGCTGCGAGTCGGGGATGCGCACGCCGGAGAGGAAGACCTCGTTGAACTCGGCCTCGCCGGTGATCTGCCGCAGCGGGCGGACTTCCACGCCCGGCGCGGTCATGTCGCAGATGAAGTAGGTCAGGCCCTTGTGCTTGGGCTGGTCGGGGTCGGACCGGGTCACCAGGATCGCCCAGCGCGCCTCGTGCGCCAGCGACGTCCACACCTTCTGGCCGTCGACGACCCAGTCATCGCCGTCGCGAACGGCCTTGGTCGACAGCGCCGCGAGGTCCGAGCCCGCGCCCGGCTCGCTGAACAGCTGGCACCAGATCTCCTCGCCGGTCCACAGCGGACGCAGGTAGCGCGCGTGCTGCTCGGCGTTGCCGAACTTCAGGATCGTCGGGGCGGCCATGCCCAGCCCGATGACGTTCATGTGCGGGGAGTTGTCCGGCGCTCCCGCCTCGGCGAACGCGGCGTCGACGTCGGCCTGCAACTCGCGGGCCGCGCCCAGACCGCCCAGGCCCGCCGGAAAGTGCACCCAGGCCAGCCCGGCGTCGAACCGGGCCCGCAGGAACTCCAGCCGGTCCGTGGTCTCCGGGGAGTGCGCGGCCAGGAACTCCTGGACCCGGCCGCGCAGTTCGGTGGCGTCCACGTCGCTCACGCCTTCGGTCCGCCGGCGACGTAGATGACCTGGCCGGAGACGAAGCCCGAGCGCTCGTCGGCGAAGAAGGACACCGTGTTGGCGATGTCCTCCGGCTTGCCCGCGCGCGCGACCGGGATCTGCGAGATCGCGGCGGTGGTGAAGTCCTCGAAGGAGACCCCGACGCGCTCGGCGGTCGCCTTGGTCATGTCGGTGGCGATGAAGCCCGGTGCGATCGCGTTCGCGGTGATGCCGAACTTGCCCAGCTCGATGGCCAGCGTCTTGGTCAGGCCCTGCAGGCCGGCCTTGGCGGTGGAGTAGTTGGCCTGACCGCGGTTGCCCAGCGCCGAGGTCGACGAGAGGTTCACGATCCGGCCCCACTTGGCCTCGACCATGTGCTTCTGCACCGCTCGGGCCATCAGGAACGAGCCTCGCAGGTGCACGTTCATCACGATGTCCCAGTCGTCCTCGGACATCTTGAACAGCATGTTGTCGCGCAGCACGCCGGCGTTGTTCACCAGCACCGTCGGCGAGCCCAGCTCGGAGGCGATCCGGTCGACGGCGGTCTGCACCTTCTCGGCGTCGGCGACGTCGCAGCCCACTGCCAGCGCCTTGCCACCGCCGGACTCGATCGCCGAAACGGTGTCGGCGCACTGGTTCTCGTCGAGGTCGATGACGCCGACGGCGAACCCGTCCTCGGCAAGCCTCTTCGCGGTGGCGGCACCGATCCCGCGAGCGGCACCGGTGACGATCGCGACACGACTCTCAACCATGGACAACTCCTCGTTGCTCTGTGCGGTTCACGTTGCCCGGCCGGTGCGGGGCTCTCCGGAAATCCGGGTGCCGCGGGGCCGGGGTTCGTTGGGGTAACGGGGGAGAGGGGTGGTGGGTTACTTCTTGTACTTGCGCAGTTCCCGGCGCGCCAGGGAGCGGCGGTGGACCTCGTCGGGGCCGTCGACCAGGTGCAGGGTGCGTGCGTGAGCGTAGAGGGCGGCGAGGGGGAACGCCTGCGAGACGCCGCCTCCGCCGTGCGCCTGGATGGCGCGGTCGATGACCCAGGTGGTCATCTCCGGGACCGCGACCTTGATCGACTGGATCTCGGTGTGCGCGCCCTGGTTGCCGACCGTGTCCATCAGCCACGCGGTCTTGAGCACCAGCAGCCGGCACAGCTCGATCTTCACCCGGGACTCGGCGATCCAGTGCTGGACCACGCCCTGGTCGGCCAGAGGCTTGCCGAACGCGACTCGCTCGGAGGTGCGCTGGCACATCAGCTCCAGCGCCCGCTCGGCCATGCCGATGGCGCGCATGCAGTGGTGGATGCGGCCGGGGCCGAGCCGCGCCTGGGCGATCGCGAATCCCTCACCCTCACCGGAGATGACGTTCTCCACCGGTACCCGCACATCGTTGAACACGATCTCGGCGTGACCGCCGTGGTCGGCGTCGTCGTAGCCGAAGACGTTCATGCTGCGCTGGATCTCGACGCCCGGGGTGTCCTTGGGCACGAGAACCTGGCTCTGCTGGCGGTGCCGCTCGGCCTCCGGGTCGGTCTTGCCCATCACGATCAGGATCTTGCACCGCGGGCTCATCGCTCCGGAGGAGAACCACTTCCGGCCGTTGATGACGTAGTGGTCGCCGTCGCGGGTGATGCGGGTGCCGATGTTGGTCGCGTCGGAGGAGGCGACGTCGGGTTCGGTCATGCAGAACGCCGACCGGATCTCACCGTCCAGGAGCGGCTGCAGCCACTGCTTCTGCTGCGCCGCGGTGCCGAACTGCGTGAGCACCTCCATGTTCCCGGTGTCCGGCGCCGCGCAGTTGGTGGCTTCCGGGGCCAGGTGACCGGAGCGTCCCATGATCTCGGCGAGCGGGGCGTACTGCAGGTTGGTCAGCCCAGCGCCGTGCTCGCCGGGCAGGAAGAGGTTCCACAGACCGCGCTTTCGCGCTTCAGCCTTGAGCTCCTCCATGACCGGCGGGTGCGCGGCCCAGCGGTCGGAGGCCTCGCCCAGCTGCTCGGCGAACACCGGTTCGGCGGGGTAGATGTGCGAGTCCATGAACTCCAGCAGCTGACCGCGCAGCTCCTCGGTCCGTGCGTCGAACGCGAAATCCATCTCTCATGCCTCCTTGAGGGTCGCCAGGCCTTGCGCGACGAGCGGAGCGACCAGACCGCCGACGTGCTCGAAGCCCTCGCCTACGGTCTGGTCGTGGATGAAGCGGTAGTGGATCCCTTCGAGGATCACCGCGATCTTGAAGAAGCCGAACGCCAGGTACCAGTTCACATCGGACAGATCCAGCTCGCTGCGCTCGGCGTAGCGGGTGAAGAGCTGTTCGGCGCTGGGGAATCCGTACTCCGGGCCGATTCCCTTGGCGATCGGGTTGTTCTCCAGGCCGCTGAAGCCCTCCCAGTAGACCGCCAGCAGGCCGAGGTCGGTGAGCGGGTCGCCGATGGTGGCCATCTCCCAGTCGAGCACGGCCTTGATCTGCTGGTCGTCACCGACGATGACGTTGTCGAGCCGGTAGTCGCCGTGCACGATGCCGACCCGGCCGGTGGTCGGGACCTGGTCGGCGAGCCGTTGGGAGAGTTCGTCGATGCCGTCGACCTCGCGGCTGTGGGAGGCCTTGAGCTGCTTGGTCCACCGGCGGACCTGGCGTTCCAGGAAGCCCTCCGGACGGCCGAACTCGGCCAGGCCCACCGAGGCCGGGTCGATCGAGTGCAGGTCGGCGAGCACGTCCATGAGCTGGAACGACAGGTCGCTGCGCTGCTGCGTGCTCAGTCGGTCGGTCTGCTCGGGGGCGCGGAAGACGGTGCCCGGCACGTACTCCATCACGTAGAACGGGGCGCCGAGAACGGAGTCGTCCTGGCACAGCACGTCGGTGCGCGGTACCGGTACGCGAGTTCCGGCGAGGGCGGTGAGCATCCGGTGCTCGCGGCTCATGTCGTGCGCGGTCGCCAGCACGTGGCCCAGCGGTGGGCGCCGCACGACCCACTGCCCGGTGCCGTCGCTGACGATGTAGGTCAGGTTCGAGCGGCCGCCCTGCACCAGCTCGCCGGTGAGCTCGCCGGCCACCAGGCCGGGTGTCTCGACGTCGAGGTACGCCCGCAGCCGGTGCAGGTCGAGGCCGGGCAGCTCGTCGGGCTCTGGTGCGTTCACCTGATCTCCTCGTCCAGTGGTGCGGATCCGGCGGGCAGCAGCGCGGCCAGCCGGGTTCGGGTCTCCGCCGGGCCGGTGTGCAGCACGGCGTGCATGCCCAGGTGGCGGGCGGAGTCGACGTTGGGGGCGCCGTCGTCGACGAAGGCTGTCTGCTCGGCGGGCAGGCCGAGCTCGTCCAGGCTCATCCGGTAGATGCGCGGGTCGGGCTTGCGAAGCCCCACCCGGCCGGACAGGACGGTGGATTCGAAGAGTCCCGTCAGCTGCTCCCACGGGTAGGCGTCGATGTTTCCCCAGCTGTTGGACAGCAGTGCGGTGCGGATCCCGCGTTCCCGCAGGTCGCGCACGAGGGTCAGCATGGCCGGTTCGGGACGCATCCGCGCGAAGAGTCGTCCGAGCAGGTCATCGGGTGCCACGGGCTGATCGTCGAGGGTGCGCAGCCGGGCGGCCATCGCTTCGTTGAAGCCGTCCGCGTCGAGTTCGCCGGTTTCCAGCAGGTGCACGGGCGTGCCGGCGGGCGCATCGCGGGAGAGCCACTGCTTGAGCGCGGCGGAGAACAGCTCCGGCCGGATCCGCTCTTCGGTCAGCCAGGCGTTGATCGAGTCGCGCGTGGGTGTGGTCAGCACGCCTCCGTAGTCGAAGACGACCGCGCGCACGGCCGGGCTGGCAGCACTGGAACCCATGAACAGGACCGTACCGACTAGACGGTATGTCGCGCTAGCCCCAGTTCGCGGACTCCGTCGTGCCTGCGCTGAGGGGTGATGTGCGCGAGCACGGATGGAGCAGGCGATCACACCGCGTCTGCGTACGCACGGTTCCCGTCCGGGTCGCGGGTCCACCCGGGTGGCCGGTGTTCATCGGGTCGGCGGTTGCGCACGCGCCTCCCGCGCGATCCGCTCACGCTGCGTCAAAGGTGGTAACTCCGGCAAAATCACCCTCGTTGACCAGATTTCTACTCGTCGGTAGGTTACGAATTCACCGCGCGGACAGCACCTTTCGAACTCCACCGAGTGTGCAGGAGAGGCCAATGAAGTCCGTCCTCAGTGGAAAGCGCGCCGCCATCGCGGCCGCCTTCGCCGCAACCGCAGCCCTCACCATGACTCCGCAGGCCATGGCTGCTCCCTTCGACATCAACTTCGACTGCCAAGGTGATGCGCCGACGGGTGCTCAGCAGTTCACCCTGGCGCAGAGCACCGATGTCTCAGCTCCCGAGACCGTCGCTCCCGGAGCGGCTTTCGACGTCGTCGTCGACCCGGCCGTGAACACCATCCCGGGCGAGGTCAACGGCAACACCGTCAAGGAGGTCGGCGGTTTCGACCTGAGGCTCCCGATCCCGGCGAACTCCACCTACGTCTCGGCCGACCTGGCCGGTGGCTCCAACCTGGGCCCGAACCCGCCGACCATCAACGTCGAGAACGGCGTCGCCACGGTGCACCTCGACGGCCCGATCGCCGGTGGCAGCGAGTTCGAGCTGCCCACCATCACCGTGCACCTCACCGCGGGCGAGGCCGGCACGATCGAGACCAAGCTGGCGGGGACCAGCTACGAAGACCCGGGGCTGACCTTCACGGCGGTCGTGTCCTCGATCATCGGTGACGTCGACGTCCCGTCGGCGTGCTTCCCGAACCCCAACCCCACGCTGACCACCACGACCATCGGCTGACGCAGGAGCTTTCCGCGGCGGGGGCGCATCGCGTCCCCGCCGCTCACTCGCGCGTGATCAGGTGCGCGGCGATCCCGGCGACCAGGCCCCAGAAGACCGAGGCGATCCCGAACGCCGTGATTCCGGACGCGGTGACCAGGAAGGCGATCAGCGCACCGGTCCGGCTGCCGGCGTCGGAGGTGGCCTTGGCCAGCGTGCCGCCGATCGTGTCGAGCAGGCCGATCCCGGCGAGAGCGGCGATCAACACCCCCGGGAACGCCGCGATCAGGCTCGCCAGCGTCGCGCCGAAGATCCCGATGACGAGGTACAGCGCACCCGAGGTGATCGCCGCCTTGTAGCGCTGGGCGGGTTCCTCGTGGGCTTCGGGTCCCATCGCCAGCGCCGCCGTGATGGCCGCGAGGTTGATGCCGAAGCAGCCCAGCGGAGCCAGCAGCACGTTCACCGCACCGGTCCAGGACAGCACCGGTGAGATCGGCGTGGTGTAGCCGTGCGCGCGCAACGTCACGACGCCGGGCAGGTTCTGCGAGGTCGTGGTGATCACGAACAGCGGGATCGCGATGCCCACCACCGAGTGCACCGAGAAGTCCGGCCACGTCCACGCGGGCGTCGCCGCGGCCAGGTCGATGTCGCCGGCCCGCAGGGTGCCTGCGAAGGCGGTCCCGGCCAGGCCGATGATCAGGCTGATCAGCACCGCGTACCGGGTCAGGAAGCGCTTGCCCAGCAGGTAGCCCGCCAGCATCGCCGCGACCAGCGCGAACTCCTCCCGCATCGTGGTGAACAGGTCGATGCCGAATCGCAGCAGCACGCCGCCGAGCAGTGCTGCGGCGATCGCGGGCGGGATCAGGTTCACCGCCCGCTCGAACAGCCCGGTCACGCCCACCAGCAGTGACAGCAGTGCGGCCAGCAGGAACGCGCCGATCGCCTCCGGCATGGTCAGGCCGTGCCCGCTCGCCGCGAGCAGCGCCGCGCCCGGCGTCGACCAGGCGAGCACGATCGGCGCGCGGGTCCGCAGCGACAGCGCGATCGAGGTGACGCCGATGCCCAGGCCGAGTGCGAGGATCCAGGAGGAGATCTCGGCAGGCGTGGCTCCCAGCGTTCGCGCGGCTTCGAAGACGATGGCGGCGGAGCTCACCACCCCGACCAGGGTGGTGATGGCTCCGGCGGCCAAGGTGGACACCGGAGCGGCGGGTAACCGCTGACGCAACTGCACGAGCCCATCCGTTCTGTATATGGAACGATGGTGATGCTAGGAGGTGCCCGTGGAACCGGTCAAGCTCGTCGGGGAGAACCTGCGTGCGGCCCGCACCCGGCGCGGCCTGTCGCTGTCGGAGGTGGCCAGGCAGGCGGGCATCGGCAAGGGCACGCTCTCCGAACTCGAATCCGGGAACCGGAACCCCACCCTGGAAACGCTCTACGCGCTCGCCACGGTGCTCGGCCTGCCCCTCGGACGGCTCCTGGCGGCCGAACCCGAGGCGCGAGCCGAGGAGCCCCTCCGCGTCCACCGCGCCGCCGGCCCCGAGATCTCCGGCCGTGCCGCCGACGTCGAGCTGCTGGACAGCGTCGACGACGGCCGGACCCGCCTGGAGATCTACCGCCTGCACATCCGCGCGGGCACGAGCTACACCTCTCCGGCGCACCACCCCAGGGTCATCGAGCAACTCCACGTCCACACCGGAACCCTCGTCACCGGGCCGGAATCGGACCCGCAGACCCTCGGCCCCGGCGACTACATCCGCTTCGACGCCACGGTCCCCCACGTCTACGAAGCCCCCGACGCCGCCACCACGGCCACCCTCGTCATGCGCTACCCGGACTGAACACCCAGCAACCGCACGACCGGGTGGTGGGGTGGGGACGTTTTCATGAAAACTTCCCCACCCCACGACGGAAAGCGAAAGTCCCTCCGGGACGGGGGACCGGAGGGACTTCCTGGGGGTGAGCACCTGGCCGTTTCGGGGCGGTTCAGGGGCTCGGTGCGGGTGTCCTCGGGGATGCGAGGACACCCGCCTCGTGACTGCTCAGGCGTTGTCCTGCTTGAGCATGTCGGAGCACTTCTCGCCGATGGCCATGGTGGTGATGTTGGGGTTCACCGCCACCAGGAACGGCATCACCGAGGCGTCCGCGACGCGCAGGCCGTCCACGCCCTTGACCCGCAAGCGCGGGTCGATCGGCTTCGAAACGTCCTCGGCCGCACCCATCTTCACCGACCCCGCGGGGTGGTAGACGGTGTTGTGGGTGCGCTTGATGTAGTCGGCGATCTCGTCGTCTGTCTGCACTGCCTCGCCGGGGAAGAGCTCCTCGCCGGCCCACTCCTGCATCGCCGACTGCGCGACGATCTTGCGGGCCAGCTTGATGCCCTCGGTCATGACGCGGATGTCGTGACCTTCCGGGTCGGTGAAGTAGCGCGGGTCGACCTTGGCCTTGTCCCGGAAGTCCTTGCTGCGCAACCGGACCGTGCCGGTGGAGCGCGCACGGGTGACGTTCGGGGTCAGGCAGAAGGCGTTCTCCGACGACGGGTAGCCCTGCCGCACGGTGTGCATGTCGAACGGCACCGAACCGTAGTGGAACATCAGGTCCGGCCGGTCCAGGTCGTCCTCGGTCCGGGTGAAGATGCCGATCTCCCACCACTGGGTGGAGTCCTCCACCATCGGCTTCTTGGCCTCCCAGCTGATCACGCCCTCGGGGTGGTCCTCCAGGGTGGAGCCGACGCCGGGGGAGTCGACCAGCACGTCGATGCCGAACTCGCGCAGGTGCTCGGCCGGACCGATGCCCGAGAGCATCAGCAGCTTCGGCGTGTCGATCGCGCCGGTGGACAGCACGACCTCCTTGCGGGCGGAGATCGTCTTCGAGTGGATCAGGTCGTCGCTGAGGTACTCCACGCCGGTGGCGCGCGTGCCGTCGAAGGTGACCTTCTTGGCCCAGGCGTTGGTGCGGATCTCCAGGTTCGGCCGGTCCATGATCGGGTGCAGGTAGGACACCGACGACGAGGAGCGGGTGCCGTCCTGCTTGGCGTTGATCTGGAACCAGTTGGCGCCGTGCGTGACGGTCGTGCCGGAGTTGAACTCCGTGGTCGGAATGCCCTGCTGCTCGCAGGCTTCCAGCAGCGCGACACCGGTCGGGTCCTTCGGCGGGACCGAGCGGATGGTCACCGGCCCGCCGCGACCGTGGTGCTCGCCCGGCCCGTCGTTGGTCTCCAGCCGCTTGTACAGCGGGAACATGTCCGCCGAGCTCCAGCCGGGCAGGCCCATCGACTCCCACTCGTCGAGGTCCTCGGCCGGTGCCCAGAACGCGATGCAGGAGTTGTGCGAGGAGCAGCCGCCCAGGACGCGGGCACGGGCGTGCCGCATGAACGAGTTGCCGTTCTCCTGCGGCTCGATGAGGTAGTCCCAGTCGTAACCGGACTCCAGCAGCGCCATCCACTTCTTGAGCTCGAGGACGTTGCTGTCGCCGACGTCGGACGGTCCGGCTTCGATCAGGCACACGGTCGTGCCGGGGTCCTCCGACAGCCGGGCCGCGACAGCCGCGCCTGCGCTACCGCCACCCACCACGACGTAGTCGAACTGATCGGTCATGGTCATTCCTTTCAGAACTCAGACGAGGGAGGTGTTCTCGTCGCCTTCGGCGTCCTTCTCGGCCACGGCGTGGTCGGCGAGCACGCCCACCTTGTGCCGCTGGACGAACCAGTAGTAGGCGAATCCGCCCACCGCCGCGATGCCGACGAACAGGACCGAGCTGTACTGCAGGTACCAGTGGAACGGCGGTTCGGCGTTGTAGACGTCCTTGCGCGGCCACGCGAGGTTGGTCGACATGCCCAGGCCCCACAGCACGGCCAGGACGTTGATCGGCAGGCCCCACTTGCCGAGGCTGAAGCGGCCCTCCTCCTTGACCGGCTTCCACTTGCCGCGCAGTCGCGCGACGAGCATCGGGATCGTCACCAGCAGGTAGGAGATGTAGATCAGGATGATGGCCAGCGAGGTGATCGCGGTGAAGATCTGCGGCTGACCGATGTTGACCAGCAGCAGCACGATCGCGACCACGCCGATGAACACCGCAGGGGCGACCGGGGTCTGGAACCGCGGGCTCACCCGGGCCAGCAGCTTGCCCGCGGGCAGCGCGTTGTCGCGGGCCATCGCGAACATGATGCGGATCGCGGCGGTGTGCACGGCCAGCACGCAGACGGTGATCGCCACGAAGATCGCGAGCAGGAAGAGCCTGCCCACGAACGGGCCGAGCGCGTCGCTGAGCACGAACTGCAGGCCGGACTCCGCCAGCTCCGGGGCGTTGAAGTCGCGGGTGGCCATCATGCCGAACAGCAGGATGAGACCGCCGAGCACGAACGAGGCGATCAACGCCCGCAGGATCGCCCGAGGGGCGTTCTTGTGCGGGTCGATCGATTCCTCGCCCAGCGAGGCGGCGGTGTCGAAGCCGTACATCACGTAGGAGGAGGCGATTCCGGCGACGAGGAAGGCGCTCATGTAGCTGCCGCCGTAGGCGGCCTCGGTGCCGTTGGTGTCGAGGACGATCGTCGGCGGGTTCACCACGACCAGCGCCAGCGCGATGATCAGCAGGACCGCGGCGGCCAGCTCGATGAACACACCCGTGGAGTTGATCTGCGCCATGAGCTTCACGCCGTAGGCGTTGACCATCGTGGTGAACAGGATCAGCACCAGCGCCAGCAGCACCGCGTTGACAGCGGAGTCGGTGGCGTCGGCGCCATCACCGATCACCTGGAACCCGGCCCAGATCTGCGGCAGCGTGTTCTGGTAGGCCAGCGCCGTCGCCGAGATCGACACGATCGAGGCCAGCAGCATCATCCAGCCGGCCAGCCAGCCGACGTGGGGACCGCCGAGCTTCTTCGCCCAGTTGTAGACGGAACCGGCGATCGGGTAGCGGGACGCCAGCTCGGCGAAGCTCAACGCCACCAGCAACTGCCCCAGGAACACGATCGGCCAGGACCACACGTAGGCGGGTCCGCCGAAACCGATCCCGAAGTAGGACAGTTGGAAGGTGCCGGTGAGCACCGAGATGTAGCTGATGCCCGCGGCGAAGGTGTGGAAACTGCCCAGGCTTCTCTTCAACTTGTTGGTGTAACCGAACTCGTTGAGCCCGGCGTCGTGACTGGTGGGCGCGCTCATGCCCCGAACTCCTTCCCCGGCCGACCACACCCGCCGGGGACGGCAGACGGGGCGACGCGGGTTGGTTTGTTTGCGTAGCGCGAAATCCCGCTTCCCGCAAGCTCGTTGCGGGAGGTGCGGTGGCACGTCCGGCCACCGCACCGGCACAAGATTCCTTCCTTACTTCGAGGAGAACCAGTTCTGCGGACCGGGCCGCAGGTTCTGGTAGACGTGCTTGGCCTCCTGGTACTCGCCGAGTCCGCCCCGGCCGAGCTCGCGTCCGATGCCGGACTGCTTGAAGCCACCCCACTCGGCTTGCGGGAGGTAGGGGTGGAAGTCGTTGATCCAGACGGTTCCGTGGCGCAGCCGGTTGGCGACCCGCTGGGCCTTGGCCGGGTCACCGGTGAACACCGCACCGGCCAGGCCGTAGTGCGTGTCGTTGGCGATGCGCACCGCGTCGTCCTCGTCGGTGAAGCGCTCGACGGTCAGCACGGGACCGAAGGATTCCTCGTTCACCGCGTAGGTCCGCTGCTGCACCTCGTCGAGAACGGTGGGCAGGTAGTAGTGGCCGTCCGCGTAGCGGTCGCCCTCGGGGCGCTTGCCGCCGGTGCGCAGGACCGCGCCCTCGGCAACGGATTTGGCGACGTAGTCGTCGACCTTCTCCAGGTGCGCGGCGGAGATCAGCGGGCCGGTCTCGGCGTCCTCGTCGAACGGGCCGCCGATGCGGATCTGCTCGGCGCGGCGGACGATCTCGTCGACCAGCGCGTCGTGGATCTCGTCCTGCACGATCAGGCGGGCACCCGCGGAGCAGACCTGACCGGAGTGCAGGAAGATCGCGGTCAGCGCGAAGTCCACGGCGGTGTCGAAGTCGGAGTCGGCGAAGACCACGTTGGGGTTCTTGCCGCCCAGCTCGAGCGCGACCTTCTTGACGGTCGGCGCGGCCATCGCCGAGATCTTCCGGCCGGTGTGCAGACCACCGGTGAACGAGATCAGGTCGACGTCGGGGTGTTCGGCCAGCACCGAGCCGACCTCGGCTCCGGCGCCCAGCACCAGGTTCCCGACACCTGCGGGCAGTCCGGCTTCCTCCAGCACGCGCATCAGCAGGATCGCGGTGGCGGGGGTCAGCTCGCTGGGCTTGAGGATGAAGGTGTCGCCCGCGGCGATGGCCGGCGCGACCTTCCAGGCCACCTGCAGCAGCGGGAAGTTCCAGGGCGTGATCATGCCGCAGACGCCGACCGGCTCGTACTGCACGCGACTGATCGCGTCCGGGGTGCCGGTGTCGACGAGGCTGCCCGCGTCGGTCCCGGCGATCTTGCCGAAGTAGCGGAAGCAGGCGGCGATGTCGTCCATGTCGTACTCGCTCTCCACCAGGCGCTTGCCGGTGTCGAGCGATTCGGCGCGGGCGAACTCGTCCTTGTCGCGGACGAGGAGGTCGGCGACGCGCAGCAGCAGGTCGCCTCGGTCCCAGGCCGAGCTGGTCGGCCACGAGCCCTCGTCGAAGACCCGGCGAGCGGCGGCGATGGCCTGCTCGGCCTCGGTCCGGCCGCCTTCGGAGACGGTGGCGACCAGCCGTCCGTCGGCGGGGCAGTGGATCTGCCGGGTGCGGCCGTCGGCGGCCGGGACCCACTTGCCGTCGATGAACAGCGTGGGCCCCGAATTGTCTGCTTGCGGCATGACTTTCCCCGTTTGTCGCTCGTTTGTCCGCTTTGGCGGCCATCATGAACACGCCTCGCGAGAGGCGCCTGGTTCACAATGCGGCGGGCGCCGATTCGTCGCCACACGAAATCCGCACCGGGTGATGCGGAGCAATTCGCCGAATGGTGCGCTTCATCGGCACTATTCGGTCCGCGAATTCACCTCCTGGCGGTCCATTCGGTGGCTATCCGGCGCGTTTTCTTCCGCATTCCGCGCGACGCATTTCTGCCGCGCGGAAACGATTGGCCGCGGTGCCGGGAGAGGACACTAGCACCAGGCATGTACATCTGTACATCATCGGGCGTGGAGGATCTGTCGAGCGGCTGGAAAAATGCGCGATGAACTGGCCAAACGCGGTGTCGGTGACGTGGACCGCATCGGGATCGGAGCGGACGTGGCAAGCTGGATCTCCTGGACGCGGGCCGATCACCGCACGGCCGAATCGCTCGCCACCCGGATGCCGGAACTCGTTCACGCGCTGTGACAGGGGAGGAACACCGAGCGCATGTCGACCACCCAGCCCGCGCCGCCCGCTCGACGCAAGGATCCCGATCGCCGCGAGCGCATCGCTCGCGCCGCGATCGAGGTGGTGGCCGACCGCGGCGTCGAGAAGCTCACGCACCGCAGCGTGGCAGCGGCCGCGGGGGTCCCGCTCGGGTCCACCACCTACTATTTCGCGACCCTCGATGACCTGCTCGCCAGCGCTCTGCGCCAGGCTGCCGAGGACGACGTCGAGCACATGCGCCAGTGGGCTGCCGACCTGGAGTCCGGCCAGGACCTCGCCGAGGCGCTGACCGACCTGGTGCTGCACTACCTGGGGCCGGCTCGGGCGCAGACCGCGGTCGAGCACCAGCTCTACATCGCCGCGCTGCACAAGCCGGCGTTGCGGCAGGTGAGCCAGGAGTGGGACACCTGGCTGGCCGAGCTGTTCGCCTCCTACACCGACGAGTCGACCGGCCGCGCCCTGTCGGTGCTGTTCTGCGGTTGGCAGCTGCAGGGGATCGTCCGGGAATCGGTGCCGAGCCGAGACGAAATCGAGATGACTTTTCGGCGGATGCTGCAACCGGGTGCGAAAACCTGATTCCAACAGGCTTTTCAGGGTCGGTGTCCGGATGGTCAACATCCGATGTCCGTTGGATTGCACTGGAATCAGGGCAGTTGATCTCAATGGTCTCGGCGAGGAAGATGTAGGCATAGCGATCCGTGTGGCATCGGTGTCGGTGATGTCGTCGCAGTTGTCGGTTTTCGGCCCGGCGAGACGCATCAGCGGATGAATCTCCGGTGCGAGCGCGGACTTGCCGCGTCGGGGCGTGGCTCGCTCCCAGCACAATTGATCAACTCAGGTGGGGTGAGACCGTGGGGCACATCGAAGACCGCGAACTGGTACCGCTGAAGGCCGATTTCGACACCGTTTGGTACGGATACCGCCGTTCGCAGGTGAAGTTCTACATCCAGCAGACCGAAGCCGAGCTGCGGCTGGTCACCGAGGACAGGGACTCGGCGTTAAGCCAGGTCAACGAACTGTCCACGCAGCTCGACCAGGCTCGCGCGCAGGTCGAGGAGCTCAAGGCGGAGCTCGACGCGCAGGCGCAGGAGCCCATCTCGACCGAAGCCCTGTCCGACCGGATGCGTCGCATGGTCCGTCTCGCTCAGGACGAGGCCAAGGAGATCGTGGCCAGCGCTCAGGCGGCGTCCGAGCACGAGTGGGCCCGTTCCGAGCAGGCCGCTGCCGAGCTGCGCAACCGCTACGAGAAGCTCGTCGCAGAGGCCGATGAGTGGCGTCGCCAGTCCGAGGAGCAGCGCAACGAGATGATCGCGCGCACCCGCTCCGAGGTTCAGGACATGGCCAAGCAGGCCGAGCAGCAGCGCAGGCAGCTCGACAACGAGGCCGAGGACCGCCGCGTCCAGGTGGAGCACGACTTCGAGGTCTCCATGTCGGCCCGCCGCGAGGAAGCCATGCGCATCCTCGCCGAGCGCGAGCAGGCCAGCCGGGACGAGGCGCAGCGCCGCGTCCGCGAGGCCACGGCCGAGGGAGAGCGCCGCGTGCTGCGCGCCGACGAGTACTCGGCGACGATGCACCAGACCAGGCAGCAGCTCGCCGAGCAGGTGCGCGCCGCGCAGCAGATCCTCGGCAACGCCGAGCCGTTCCTGGTGGCCACCGAGACCGGTTCGGACACCGAGGGTTCGGACGCCTACGTGGCCAACACCGTCCACAATGGAGAATCGGACGTCGAGGTGCCCAAGCAGCGCGACGAGGAGCCGCTGCCGCAGGAGGCCGAGGCGACCGTCTGACGAGTTCCAGCACCACCCGGGGCGGCTCGCCCCGGGTGGAGGCCGCTCGCCGCGCGTTCGGCGGGCGGCCGATTGCTGCGCGCGGAGGACGGTGTCGAGAACTCGCCGCGCGCTTCCCGGTGGTTCGCTCGGGTGGCTAGATTGCTCCGATCGTTGTGCTCACCGGGAGGTCGGATGAACTGGCGCGGATGGGGAACCACCGCCGTGACCTGCGCGATGCTGCTCGTCGGGATGCCCGCGGGCGCGGCTCCGCCGGACGACGTCGCGCAGCGGCTGGAAGACGTGCCGGGCCTGACGGTGGTGGGCGAGCGGCCCACCGAACCGGGCTTCCGGTTGTTCGACCTGACCTTCACCCAGCCAGCCGACCACCGGCACCCGGAAGCGGGCTCCTTCCAGCAGCGCCTCACCCTGCTGCACCGCGACCTCTCCCGGCCGTCGGTCCTCTACACCACCGGTTACGAGCTGCCCGCCAGCGCTAACCGCACCGAACCGACGCAGCTGGTCGACGGCAACCAGGTGAACCTGGAACATCGCTTCTTCACGCCGTCGCGCCCGGAACCGGCCGACTGGAACGATCTCGACATCTGGCAGGCCGCCACCGACGAGCACGAGGTGATCTCGGCGTTGCGCGGTGTCTACGAGAGGCAGTGGATCACCACCGGCGCGAGCAAGGGCGGCATGACTGCGGTCTACCACCGCCACTTCTACCCGGACGACGTGGACGGAACCGTTGCGTACGTCGCACCGAACGATGTGGACAACGATCGCGACGCCTACGACCGGTTCCTCTCTTCAGTCGGTACCGATCAAGCCTGCCGCGAGGCTCTGACCGCCCTGCAGCGCGAGGCGTTGATCCGCAGACCGGAGATGATCGCCAGGTTCCAGGCGTTCGCCGACGCGCAGGGGATGACCTTCGACCGGATCATCGGCGACATCGATCGCGGCCTGGAACTGGTCGTGCTCGACGCCCCGTGGAGCTTCTGGCAGTACCGCGGTCAGCAGGACTGCGGGCAGGTCCCGGCACCTGCGGCGAGCACCGACGAGATCTACCGGTTCCTCGACGAGACCGTCGAGTTCGCCTTCTACACCGATCAGGGCATGGAGCCCTACGCGCCCTACTACTACCAGGCGGGAACCCAGCTGGGCTGGCCCGGAGTCTCCGACGAACCGCTGGCGGACCTGCTGCACCACCGCGACCTCAGCCAGCCGCGCAACCTGGTCCCGCGCGAGATCCCGATGGAGTTCGAGCCGGGCGTCATGCGCGAGGTGGACACCTGGGTGCGGAGCCAGGGGTCGCAGCTCATGTTCGTCAACGGGCAGAACGACCCGTGGAGCGCGGAGCCCTTCGAGCCGGGACGCCACGACTCGCACGGCTACCTGGTCCCGGGTGCCAACCACGGAGCCAAGATCGCGGGGTTGCCCGCCGAGCAGCGCAGCGAGGCCGAGGCCACGGTCCGCCGGTGGGCGGGCGTGGACGTCCCGGCGCTGCGCAGCACGCGGATCGACCACCAGCCGCTGGAACGTCACCCCCGCTGACGCGCGGCCAGCCGGTCGTAGAGGCGCAGCAGGAAGTCGTGGGCGGGGCGTTCGACCACCTTGGTCAGCGCCCAGCCCACGGCGGTGCCGGTCACCAGCATCGCCGTGGTCTGCAGCAGCGGCGGCACCCCGTTGGTGTCCAAGTAGTGCAGCAGGATGTAGCCGATGGTCTGGTGACTGAGGAACACACCGTAGGAGATCCCGGCGAACCAGGTCACGCCCCGGGCGAGCTGCGGCGGCAGCTTCCAGTCCGGACCGCAGGCGACCAGGGTCAGCACCAGCAGTCCGAGGCAGACGCCGGCGGTGGAGCCCCAGTCGCAATCCAGCACGCCCTCGGGGGTGCGGACGAAGTTGTGCATGACCTGGGCGAACATGCAGCTCGCCAGCAGCAGCGCGAAGTGCGCGCGCGAGAGGCGCCCGGTGGCGACCATCCAGATCGCCACCCCGGCGACGAACAGGTGCCAGCGGTGCGCGCCGAAACCGTCCACGAGCATCCGGTAGGTCTCGGGCGCTCCCGAGATGCGCAGGTGCCACTGCGCGAGCGGCAGCAGCACGGCCGCCCACAACACCCACGGGAGCTTGGTGCCGTGGCCCCACCTGGTCGAGTAGAGCGCCGCGGCGAAGGAGAAGCCCATCAGCTGCAGCGGGACCGTCCAATGTGAACCGTCGAGGAAGGCGTAGTCCAACGGCTTCCAGTTCCACAGCATCAGCAGGTGGTCGGCCAGGTCCCGGCCGCTCGGCTCCACCCAGCTGGGCGGCCGCAGGAACCGGAGGACGAGCCAGATCACCAGCACCGCGCCGACGAACGGCGGCACGAGCCGGGCCATCCGCTTCCACCAGTACCGCCACACGCTGCCCCGCCCGATCGTGGCCGCAGCGAAGTAAGCGGAGATCACCAGCAGCATGCTCGCGCCGACCTGGTACGGGAAGACGAGCCCTCGCGGGGAGAGCTCCGGGTGCGTCACGCGGCTCATGTGGGTCGCGTGGTAGAGCATCACCAGGACCACGCAGCCGGTGCGCACGATGTCCCAGCTGACCTTCCGGTTGCTCCGTGCTGAGACGCGGCCGGCGCGCGTGGCGGTCAGTTCGTGCACGCTCGCTACCTCGAGTATCGGTGTGTCCGGAATCTGTCCTGGTAGAAGAGGGATTCTGGGCGAACAGTCTAGACACGTGCGCTGTTCAGCCGAGGCGGGGGCACAGGTGACCTGCGCGCCAGCAGCGCGAAGCTCAACGGCTCGGGCGTGCGGAGCTCGACGTCGTCGGGTTCGGGACGCCAGTCCGCTACGGGCACCGCGCCGGGGTCCAGCGGTTCGAGACCGTCGAGGTAGGAGAGCACGGTCTCGCGGTCGCGGCTGGCGGCCTGCGGGCAGCCCTGCAGCTTCGTGCGCAGCTCCTGCGCGGGCTTCGGGGCGAACTCCTCGGTGAACTGCGACAGCGCCAGGAACGAGCCCGGGGCCATGGCGCCGGTGTAGTGCTGGATGACCTCCCCGGGGTGGTGGTGCTCACCGAACATGTGCAGCACGCCGAACATCAGCACGGCCACCGGCTGCTCGAAGTCCAGCAGCCGCCGCGTCTCCTCGGCGCCGAGGACGGATTCCGGATCGCGGACGTCGGCGTGGACCATGGCGGCCGACCCGGTCCCGCCGAGCAGCAGCTGGCCCTGCGTGGCGGCGATCTGCTCGTTGTCGACGTAGACCACGCGCGCGGCGGGGTCCACCGCGGTGGCGATCTCGTGCGGACTGCCCGCGGCGGGGATGCCGGAGCCCAGGTCGAGGAACTGCCGAACGCCCTGGTCCAGGCAGGTGCGGATCATGCGCCGCAGGCAGTTGCGGGCGGCCAGAGCTTCCAACCGGACGTAGGGGGCCAGCGCGAGGATGCGCCGGGCCAGGGCGCGGTCCGCCGCGAAGTTGCTGCCGCCGCCGAGCATGTAGTCGTGCACACGAGCGTCGCTCGGACGGTCCAGGTCGAGGGTCCTGGTGATCATCGGTCGATCCGCCAATGTGTCTGCGAGTGACTTTCCTGCTGCGTAGCGTAGTGATCAGCGCCCGTCCTGATCAGGTGAAAAATCCGCAGCGCAGTGACGCAGCGTCACCTCGTTGGAGTAGCCCGAAAGATCTGCGAAGCGCTCGGCCGCCTCTGGGAGAGACGCGAAAATGCGTTTCCGGATTTGTGAAAAATCCGAAAAAACTGCGGGCCCAACCGGCGGATCCGGCTCCGGATGAAGATCGAATGGCAAGTGGGTTGGCGCAGTGAGGCGAGTATCACCCAAAAGAGAGTCATCAGCTGTATGCTCTCCGTTACTATCTGCGTCGCGTACCAGTGTGCCCAAAGGCAGCCCGACCCCGCATCCGGCGATGAGGAACCGTTGATGTCGACCGACAGCCACGTGCAGCCGCGAGGAGAGTTCCCTTACCGGTTTCCGGTGGTCGTCGGGTTCGCGCTCACCTTCGGCCTCTCCGGCGCGCTCCTGCTCTGGGCCGTGCTCCAGACGCCCGCAGCCGGATCGCCGATCACCGTCGTCGGTGGCCTGCTCGTCCTCGCGCTCTCGACGGCCGTGGGCGGCCTCGTGCGCGGCGTGCAGATGACCCGGCACTACCGGGTGGCCACGGCCAGCATGAACGGCGACATGGTGCGGCTGGCCGAGGACGTCCTGCCCGAGATGGCCCGGGAGCTGCGCACCGGAGCGACCCCCGACGAAGCCGTCAAGGCGCGCAAGAACGACTTCAGCGTGCCGCACCGGCGCGTGATCAAGGCGATGTCCAAGGAGCTGGCCGCCAGCGAGAAGGTGCGCGCCGCCGCGCTGTCCACCTGTTCCAGCGCCGCGGGTCGCGTGCAGGCGCTGGCCACCGGCATGCTCGCCGACCTGCGCGAGATGGAGGGCAAGCACGAGTCGGAGGACGTCCTCGCCGACTTGCTCAAGCTCGACCACAGCACCGCGCAGGCCGGTCGGCTCGCCGACAGCATCGCCGTGCTCACCGGAGCCCGCAGCGGCAGGCGCTGGACCAAGCCGATCGTGATGGAGAGCGTCCTGCGCGGATCGATGGGCCGGATCAGCTCCTACCAGCGGATCCGGTTGCACTCCACCAGCACCATCGCGGTCGTGGGCTACGCGGCCGAGGGCGTGATGCACGCGCTGGCCGAGATCATGGACAACGCCACCAAGTTCTCCCCGCCCACCGAGGAAGTGCACGTCTACGTCGAGGAGGTGCACAGCGGCGTCGTGGTCACCGTCGAGGACAGCGGACTGGCCATGAGCGATGCCGCGCTGGCCCACGCCGAGCAGGCGGTGTCCGAGACTCCGCTGGACCTCGCCGAGGTCTCCGGCAGCCGCCTCGGGCTCGCCGTGGTCGGGTGCCTGGCACGCAAGCACGAGCTGTCGGTGTCCTTCCGCGCATCGGCGCGCGGCGGGACCGGCGTGGTGATGATGATCCCGCAGAAGCTGATCACCCAGCCGCGCTCGGAACCCGAACGTCCCGCTGAGGACGAGCCGGCAAAGTCGAAGCCGACGCTGGACCCCCGCGTCGAAACCGAGAACGAATCCACCGACCCCGGCGAACTCCCCAAGCGCCGCCGGGGCCGAACCCTCACCGCAGTCCGCTCGGCGCCCACCCCGCGGCAGACCGAGGACAAGCGGCCGGACGCGGGATCGCGCTTCGGCGCGTTCTCCCAGTCCCGTCGCGACGAATCGTCCACATCGGACGAAGAACCCCGATGACGCCCCCGATTCCCCCGATTGGAGGTGTGGGACACGGGTCGCCCCGCTCGTCGTCCCGCAACCGCGATGACCATCGACACCCGTGAACTCGACTGGATGCTTGAGAACCTGCTGCAGAACACCCCCGGCAGCAGACATGCGCTCGTGCTGTCCAAGGACGGTCTGAAGCTCTGCCACACGGCAGGTCTCGGCGCGGATCAGGCCGATCAGCTCTCGGCCATCGCCTCCGGGATCCAGAGCCTCTCCTACGGCGCGTCCGTCGAGTTCGGCGACGGCACCGGCGGAGTGCGGCAGTCCATGACCGAGTTCTACGGCGGTGTGCTGTGCATCGTCGAGGCCGGATTCGGGGCGCACCTGGCGGTGCTGGCGTCCGACGAGGCCGACGTCGGGATCGTCGGCCACAACATGAACGAGCTCGTCGAGCAGATCGGCGAGCACCTGCGGAGTCCGAACCGGGTCGAGGTGTCATGACCAGGCGGCTGCTCGACGACGAGAACCCGGACCGGCTCTACATCGTCACCGGCGGCCGCACCCGCCCCGCCGACGAGGGTTTCGACTCGGTGACCTTGGTCGTCGCCGAGGGCGAACCGACCCCGGGGATGCAGTCCGAGCACGCCACCATCCTGCGCCTGGGACGCCGGCCGATCTCGGTGGTCGAGCTCTCCGCCGAGCTGCGGCTCCCGGTGAGCGTGGTGCGCATCCTGCTCGGTGATCTCCAGGCGATGGGCAAGATCACCGCCCGGCACCCCACGACCCGTCGCGACCCGTCGGAGATCCCGACGCCCGACTTCCTCAAGCAGGTGCTCGTTGGACTTCGCAACATCTGACCGGACCCCGTTGCGGCACACCGCCTCCGACGGGTTGAAGATCGTCATCATCGGCGGTTTCGCGGTCGGCAAGACGACCATGGTTCGCTCGGTCAGCGAGATCCGGCCGTTGAACACCGAGGAGACCATGACCACCGCCGGCATCGGCGTGGACTCCACCGCAGGTGTGGGCGGCAAGACCACGACCACGGTGGCCTTCGACTTCGGTCGGCTCACGCTCAACGAGCGGATGGTGCTCTACCTGTTCGGAGCGCCGGGGCAGGAGCGGTTCTGGTTCATCTGGGACCAGTTGTTCAGCGGCTGCCTCGGTGCGATCGTGCTGGTGGACTCCCGCCGCATCGAGGACTGCTGGTACGCCATCGACCGGCTGGAGGAGCAGGGCACGCCGTTCGTGGTGGCGCGCAACGTCTTCGGCGTCCCCAGGCACGACCTGCAGCAGGTGCGCGAGGCGCTGGACCTGCCCGACGAGGTACCCATGATCGACTGCGACGCCCGGGACCGGGAGTGCAGCAAGGAGGTGCTCGTGCGGTTGGTGCAGCACCTGCACGAGATGTCGCTGGCCCGGAGCCGGTGATGGACCCGCACGTGGGCGCGACCCCGTTCTTCGGCGCGCGGTTCCACCGCGACCCGGCCGCGGTGTACCGGCGGCTGCGTCACGAGCACGGCCCGGTGGCGCCGATCCAGCTGGAGGGCGGCGTACCGGCCTGGTGCGTGCTGGGATATCGCGAAGTGCACTACGTGGTGGGCAATCCCGAGACCTTCAGCCGCGATCCGAGGCGCTGGAATCGCTGGAACCGCGTCCCGGAGAACTGGTCGCTGCGCGCCTACGTCGAGCCCCGGCCGTCGGCGCTGCTGGCCGACCTCGCCGAGCACCGCACCCGAGGGAAGGGCGTGCACGAGGCGCTGGCCACTGTGGACTCCGTCGAGCTGGACTCGGAGGTGGAGCGCATCTGCGACACCCTGATCGACCGCTTCGCCGGTCGCGGCTTCGCCGATCTGGTCGTGGAGTACACCCATCAGATCCCGCTGCTGGCGATGGCCAAGATCTACGGGATCCCCGACGACGAAGCCCCGATGCTCACCCACGACGTCGCGCTGTCCGGGCAGGAGGGCGAGGAGGCGGTCCGCGCGCACGAGCGCACCGTCGGCCGGATGCTGCGACTGGTCCGCGAGCGCCGGGCGAGGCCGTCCGGCGACCTGGTCTCGCACCTGGTGAAGCACCCGATCGGCTTCTCCGAGGACGAGGTCGCCGCCGACCTGTTCATCACCCTGGGCAAGGCGCATCTGACCACATCGGACTGGATGGGCAACGCGCTGCGGTTGATGCTCACCGAACCCCGCTTCGCGATGGACCTGGCGGGCGGGCGCAGCAGCGTCGGTCACGCGCTCAACGAGGTCCTCTGGGAGGACACCCCGACCCAGAACCAGGTGGGCCGGTGGGCGACCCAGGACATCCAGCTCGGCGGAAAACCCATCAGGCAAGGGGATCTGCTGGTCCTGGGGCTGGCGGCGGCCAACGCCGATCCGCAGGTCCGGCCCCACGGCCACGAGGGCGCGATCGGCAACCACGCGCACCTGTCCTTCAGCCACGGGGAGTACGGCTGCCCCTACGCGGCTCAGGAGATCGCCAGGACCATCACGACCACGGGGATCGAAGTCCTCCTCGACCGCCTGCCGGACACCGAGCTCGGAGTCCACCCGGACGACCTCACCTGGCGGCCCTCGGTCCTCATGAGAGGTCTCACCTCCCTCCCGGTCACCTTCTCCGCCCACTGACCCCGTCCGCAGAAGAAGGGGAGTGGCGGCGACGGAGGTCAGAGCCAGCGGTAGCGGCGTTCCGGGCGGCCGGTTCCTCCGTAGCGGAGGCGAACCTCCGCCCGGCCGGTCTCGACGAAGTGCTCCAGGTACTTCCGGGCGCTGACCCGGGACAGCTCGGTGGTGTCGGCGCACTCGGTCGCCGACAGGTCACCGCCGTCCGCGGACTGATCGCGGAGGATTTCCTCGACGATGCGCGCGGTTTCGGGCGAGAGCCCCTTCGGCGGCGTGACGCCGCGGGCCCGCGTGCCGAAGAGGCGGTCGACGTCCTGCTGCGCCGCGGGGGAGTCGCCGGGCAGCTCGCCGAGCGCGCGGTGGACCGACCGGAAGCTCTCCAGCCGCTCCCGCAGCGCCTCGTAGCTGAACGGCTTGATCAGGTAGTGCAGCGCTCCGCCGTGGATCGCGCCGCGCACGGTGTCGAGGTCGCGGGCCGCGGTGATCACGATGACGTCGGGATCGGCGGAGGAGCGACCGCGCAGCTGGCGCAGCACGGACATGCCGTCGATGTCGGGCAGGTAGATGTCCAGCAGCACCAGGTCGGGGCGCAGTTCGTCGACGGCGACCACCGCGTCGGCCCCGGTGTGCGCGACGCCGACGACCTCGAATCCCTCGACCCGCGAGACGTACCCGCTGTGCACCTTGGCGACCATGAAGTCGTCGTCGACGACCAGAACTCTGATCATGCTCCCTCCCACGGCAGCCGCGCGGTGAACACCGCGCCGTCGGCGTTGTGCACCTCGACCGATCCACCGCGCTCGCGGCAGATCTGCCTGGTCAGCGCGAGACCCAGCCCGCGCTCGCCGCCACGGGCGGCCTTGGTGGTGAACCCGTGCCGGAACACCTCCTCGACGATCTCCGGAGCCACGCCAGGACCGGAATCGCGCACCACGACGGTGATCTCGTCGCTCTGCCGCAGCTCCACCTCGATCCACGCGTCCTTCGTGGACTCCAGCGCGTCGAGCGCGTTGTCGATGAGGTTGCCCAGCACGGTCACCACGTCGGCGGAGAGCTGCTCGTCGATCTCGCCGAGGAAGCCGCCCTCGTCCAGCCGCAGGCCCACACCTCGCTCGGCGGCGAGGCTCGCCTTGGCGATCAGCAGCGCGGCGGTGGCGGGATCGCGTACGCGCGAGGTGACCTCGGTGTGCCACTGCTCGCTGTGGTGGCTGATGCGCTGCACGTAGCGCTGCAGCTCGTCGTACTCGCCGAGCTCCACCAGCCCGGAGATGGTGTGCAGGCGGTTGGAGAACTCGTGGGTCTGGGCGCGCAGCGTGTCCGTGGTGTCGCGGTGCACCGCCAGCTCGCGCTGCAGGTCGACGAGTTCGGTGCGGTCTCGCATGGTCACCACCGCGCCGACCGAGGAGATCGGCATCCGGTTGAGCACCACGACCCGTCCTCGTCGCAGCACGATCTGGTCGACGCCGTCGGAGCGCCCGGTGAGCACGTCCCGGGCGCGATCCCCCAGTGCCAGGTCGTCGATGTCGCGGCCGAGGCAGTCCTGCGGCAGCGCCAGCAGCCGCAGCGCCTGGTCGTTGACCAGCGTGATCCGGTTCTGCTCGTCCACGCCGACGACGCCCTCGCGCACGCCGTGCAGGAGCGCTTCGCGGTGCTCGACCAGCCGGGTGATCTCCTGCGGTTCCAGGCCCAGGGTTTGCCGCTTGACCCGGCGTGCCAGCAGCACCGAACCCGCGATGCCCAGGAACGCGGCGAACGACAGCAGCGCGAGCGGGTTCTCGGGTGCTTGGCGCAGGCCTTGCAGGAGGTCGGGCGTGTTGCGGCCGGCCGCGACGATCCCGATGATGCGCGCGTTGGTGGAGACGACCGGAACCTGGGCCACGAGCGTGTCCGTGCCGTCCGCCGAGACCTCGCCCACCCAGGCCGAACCGTCGAGCACGCTCGACTCGCCCAGCGGCAGCGGTTGCCCGCGCTGACCCGGATCGGGCGAGGTCAGCACGATGCCGCGGGCGTCGGCGATGATCACCTGATCGGCACCGGAGAGGCTGCGCGCGCTCTCGGCGAGGATCGGCAGCGCGTCGCGCCGGTAGGGGTCTCCCAGGCTCGCCCGGACGGTCTCGGTCGCGGCCACGTCCTCGGCGACCGACAGCATCTTGCGACCCTCGCTCGCCCGGAACGCGGCGTCGCTCTGCGACACGGAGTAGACGGCGACGGTGCCGAGCAGCACCAGGATGATCAGCAGCTGCCAGCTCAGCAGCTGCCGCGACAAGCTCCCCTGCACACGCAGCACCGCGCACCTCCTAGCCGGGAACGGTAACCGCTCGCGGCCCGGCCGCCGCAAAGCACCTGCTCAAAACGGACAGCGCCGCTACCAGGCGATCCGGGTTCCGCTGCTTGCGCGCGAATTCCGCCTTCGTCGCCACCGTGGGCTAGGGGTCGTTTCAGAGTGCGGCGGAGCCGCTGTTTCAGGTGTGGGACTCAGCCGGCACCGCCGCGGGTTCTGACACGTCGTCTGGCGAGTACGCCGCGACGCCGTGTATTGGCATACATCAGGAGTGGCGCACGGAGTCCAGACGGCGTGTCAGGTTCCGCTACCCGCACCGCCACGCAAGGTGATTCTGATGAAACGACTGCTTACACAAGTTTCGGAAGTGTCGTTAGGTGATTAAGGGAGACACGGCGTCGTGCGGGCGTGCAGCATGAGCCGGCTCACGTTCCGACCACAATGGAGAGGCGGGATCGCCCGTGCGGCTACGCAGCGCGCTGGCTGTGATCGCAGCCGTGCTGCTGGTGCTCCTGGTGCCACCACTGATCAGCACCAGCGGTGACAGCAGCGCCGAAGCGCAAATCCGGGGACTGCGGATGCTCGTCCCCAACTCGCCCGGCGGCGGGTACGACATCACAGCCCGGACCGCGGTCAAGGCGATGGAGGACGCCGGGCTGCAGGACAACACCGAGGTGTTCAACCTCCCCGGCGCCGGCGGCACCGTCGGGCTGGGGCGCGTGGTCAACGAGCGCGGCAACGGCAAGCTCGCCATGTCGATGGGACTGGGCGTGGTCGGCAGCGTCTACACCAACCACTCCCCGGTGTCGTTGGCGGACATCACGCCGATCGCGAAGCTCGTCGAGGAATCCAACGTGATCGTGGTCGGCAAGGACTCGCCCTACCGGAGCCTCGACCAGCTCATCAACGATTGGAAGGCCCACCCGGGTGAGGTCCCGGTCGGTGGTGGTTCGTCCCCGGGCGGACCCGACCACCTGGCGCCGATGCTCATGGCCAAGGCCATCGGCCTGCAGCCCAAGCAGGTCAACTACGTGCCCTTCGACGGTGGCGGTGAGCTGCTCGCCTCGGTGCTCGGCGGCAAGGTCGCCTTCGGCGTCTCCGGCATCGGTGAGTACCGCGACCAGATCGAAGCCGGTGAACTGCGCGTGCTGGCGGTGACCGGCCCGGAGCGGCTGCCCGGTGTGAACGCGCCGACGCTGCTCGAGTCCGGTGTGGACGTCAACTTCACCAACTGGCGCGGCATCGTCGCTCCGCCCGAGATGAACGAGCGGGACCGGGCCAAGCTCGTGTCGCTGTTCGAGCGCCTCAACGGGACCCCGGAGTGGAAGGAAGCCATGCAGCGCAACGGCTGGACCGAGGCGTTCCAGCCGGGACCGCAGTTCGGTGAGTTCCTGGCGCAGGAGAACGACCGGGTGGCCACGGTGCTCAAGGAGTTGGGACTGGCATGACCGAAACCGCGACCACGACCCCGGAAACCCCCGAGTCGCCGAAGCGGAACTGGCTGCGGGAGCACTCCGAGCTGGGCATCTGCGTGCTGCTGGCGCTGCTGGGCGTTCTGGTGCTCGCCGACGCCGCGTCGATCTCGGCCGACTTCACCCAGCGCGGCCCGGTCGGACCGAAGACCGTGCCGTTCCTCATCGGCGGTCTGCTGCTGGTCGTCTCGGTGCTGCTGGCGCGCGACGTGCTGCGCGGCGGGCGAGGTGAGTCCGAGACCGGCGAGGACGTCGACCTGTCGGCGCCCAGCGACTGGCGGACGGTGCTGCTGCTGTCTGCGTCGTTCCTGGCGAACGCGGTGCTGATCAACGTCATCGGGTTCCCGCTGTCCGGGATGATCCTGTTCTGGGGCTGCTCCTACGCGCTGGGAAGCCGCAACGCCGTGCGGGATCCGCTGCTGGCGGCGGTGCTCTCGGTGGCGACGTACTTCGTGTTCAACAACCTGCTCGGTGTCCCCCTGCCCGGCGGCCCGCTGATGGGGGTGCTGTAACAGATGGAATCGCTGAACCTTCTCCTCGACGGTTTCGCCACCGCGCTGACCCCGATGAACCTGGTGTGGGCGGCGCTCGGCGTGCTGCTGGGCACCGCCATCGGCGTGCTTCCCGGGATCGGGCCGGCGATGGCGGTCGCGCTGCTGCTGCCCGTCACCTACGCGCTGGAACCGACGAGCGCCTTCATCATGTTCGCCGGCATCTACTTCGGCGGCATGTTCGGCGGGTCGACGACGTCGATCCTGCTGAACACGCCGGGGGAGAGCTTCTCGGTGATCGCCGCGCTCGAGGGAAACCCGATGGCCCGCAAGGGGCGTGGCGCTCAGGCGCTCGCGACGGCGGCGGTCGGGCACTTCATCGGCGCGATCGTCGGCCTGACCCTGCTGGTGCTGCTGGCCCCGACCGTGGCGTCGCTCGCGGTGGACATCGGCGCGCCCGATTACCTGGCGATCACGGTCCTGGCGTTCATCGCCATCACCTCGGTGCTCGGCAAGTCCCGGATCCGCGGATTCGCCTCGCTGCTCATCGGTTTGACGATCGGGATCATCGGCCTCGACGAGATGACCGGTCAGCAGCGGTTGACCTTCGGCATGCTGCACCTGGCCGACGGCATCGACGTCGTCCTCGTCGCGGTGGGGCTGTTCGCCATCGGCGAGTCGCTGTGGGTCGCCGCGCACCTGCGGCGCAGCAACGCGGCACCGATCCCGGTCGGGCGCGCGCTGCTGACGGGTTCCGACGTGCGGCGCACCTGGAAGCCGTGGCTGCGCGGCCCGTTCATCGGGTTCCCGTTCGGCGCGATTCCCGCTGGTGGAGCGGAGATCCCGACGTTCCTGTCCTATGTGGCCGAACGTCGTCTGTCCAAGCACCGCGACGAGTTCGGCAAGGGCGCCATCGAGGGCGTGGCCGGACCTGAGGCGGCGGCGAGCGCGTCCGCTGCCGGCACCATGGTGTCGATGCTGACGCTGGGTCTGCCGACCACGGCGGTGGCGGCGGTGATGCTGGCCGCGTTCCAGCAGTACGGCATCCAGCCGGGTCCGCTGCTGTTCGCGCGCGAGTCGGAACTGGTCTGGGCGCTGATCGCGAGCATGTTCATCGGCTCCGTGCTGCTGCTGGTGCTGAACCTGCCGCTGGCGCCGGTCTGGGCGAAGCTGCTGCAGATCCCGAGGCCGTACCTGTACGCGGGCATCCTGTTCTTCGCCAGCGTCGGTGCCTACGCGATCGGCGGTGAGCCGCTCGACCTGGTGCTGCTGTTCGTGATCGGGCTGATCGGCTTCGCCATGCGCCGGTACGGCCTGCCGGTCCTGCCGGCGATCATCGCGGTGATCCTCGGACCGACCTCGGAGCAGCAGATGCGGCGGGCGCTGCAGATCAGCGATGGCAGCCTCAGCGGATTGGTCAACACCCCGTTCGCGATCACGGTCTACTGCATCGTCGCGCTGATCCTCGTCTGGCCCTTGCTCGCTCGTCTCCTGCCCCGGCGCGAGGCGAAGCCGCAAGAACCCCAAGAGGGGGAGAGGGTCGACGCCTGACCCCCGAGGCGTCTCCCTCCGGTGGCCCGGTCGAACTCCCCCCGTCCGACCGGGTCACCTCGCGGTTTCCGCTGCTGGCGGGCAAGATCGAGCGCGCGCCCGAACGACGTGGCACGACCTCGAATCCAATTTGGCCGGAAACCCGGAAAAAGTCCCGGCGGCGGATCCGGGGTTTCCCGGCGCGACCGGTGAATGTCCGCAGGGCACGGGGATCAGCGCGGGTTGCGCGGAGTTACTACACTGATCGAGGTGGTGGACTATCGGATCGACGACCTCGCTCGCACTGCGGGAACAACGGTGCGCAACGTGCGCGTCTACCAGGACCGCGACCTCCTGCCGCCACCTCGCAAGGAAGGCCGCACGGCGATCTACTCCGACGCGCACCTGACCCGGCTCAAGCTGATCATCAGCATGCTGGAGCGGGGATACGCGTTCGCCCAGATCAAGGAGATGATCGGCGCCTGGGAGTCGGGCCGCAGCCTGGGTGAGGTGCTCGGCCTGGAAGAGGTAGTCGCGGACCGGACCTGGGCCGTGGAGAAGCCGCGCTCGGTGACGCTCGGCGAGTTGCGCAGGAACTTCGGTTCGCAGATCACCCCGAGCGTGGTCAAGCGGGTCATCGACCTCGGGATCCTGGAGCGTCGTGGACGCGGATTCGTCACCACGAGCCCCCTGCTCTACGACGCGGCCGTGGACATGGTCGCCCTCGGCATTCCGCTCGGCGAGACGCTGACGATCGCCGAGGACATGCTCAGCAAGGTCGGCGAGCTCGGTGACGACCTCGCCGGCCTGGTCAAGGAGCACGTCGTGACGCGCGTGGCGACCGTCGAGGAAGCCGCTCCGTTCTACGGCGACGTCATGGACCGGCTGCGCCCGCTGGTGTTCAACGCGCTGCAAGCGGCGGCCATCCGCTCCGCCGAACGGCTCATCCCGGCGGTGGTCGGGGAGCGCATGGCCGACGTCATGGCTCAGACGCGCGTTCCGGAGGGAAGCCAGGAACCTTCCCGGGGCTGAGCCGTCCGCGCCCCGCTCGAATCGACCCGTTCCACCGCTCCCTGGTCCAGTGTGGACCGATGTCGTCCTGATCGGTTCAGCTCGGCGGAGAGTGCGGTCAGAGCCTCAGGTCGAAGTGCCCATCCGGCTGGTGTGACGGGGTTTCAGCGGAGTTCAGCCCGCGAATGCCGCCGATTTCCTGGTTCTGGTCGTCGTCGCCGCCAGGAAGGGGCGTTCGGCCCGGATGCCATCATTACCCTGCAAGGACTGGCGGACGGTCCGTGCGGACGCGGGTCCGGTCGCCATCCTCGATGAGCTGGAAGGCGCGAGAACATGACAGCGAACCCGGCCGGGTGGCGAGCTTCGTCGCGGTCTCAGAACGTGAGTTCCCGCGTCGAGGTAGGCCCGTTGAGACCCGGTGTTGCCGTGCGGAATTCGAGGCACCAGGACGGTGTGTACCTGACGACTTCAGCGGAGCAGTGGAGGTCGTTCCTCACCGCGGTCAAGACCGGGCGTTTCGACCGATGACGTGCGAAGGGGCTCCTCCCGATCGAATCGGAGGAGCCCCTTCGCACGTTCTGCCTCAGTTCTTGCCGAAACCCGCCCTGCGGAGGGCGTCGGCCATGGAGCCGCTCGGGGCGTCGTTGCGCTGACGACCACCGCCGCGGTTCTGCTTGCCCCCGCCGTTGCCGCCGCGGGGACCACCGTCGTTGCGGTTGCCGCCGCCGTTGCCGCCGCGCGGGGCGTTGCCCCTGCCGCCGCCCGCTCGGGAGCCCTGCTCGGCTCGTTCCGGCTTGACGCCCTTGCCCGGCTCGTCGTCCAGCCGCAGCGTCAACGAGATCCGCTTGCGCGGGATGTCGACGTCGAGGACCTTCACGCGGACGATGTCACCGGACTTGACCACGTCGTGCGGGTCGTTGACGAAGTTCTTCGACATGGCGGAGACGTGCACCAAGCCGTCCTGGTGGACGCCCACGTCGACGAACGCGCCGAACGCGGCGACGTTGGTGACCACGCCCTCCAGCGTCATGCCCTGCTGGAGATCGGCGATCTTCTCCACGCCCTCCGCGAACGTCGCGGTCTTGAACTCCGGACGCGGGTCGCGGCCCGGCTTGTCGAGCTCGGCGAGGATGTCGGTGACCGTCGGCAGACCGAACTGCTCGTCCACGAAGTCCTGCGGGCTCAACTGCTTGAGCAGCGTCGCGTTGCCGATCAGCGATCCGATCTCGCTGCTGGTGCTGGACAGGATGCGGTGCACCACCGGGTAAGCCTCGGGGTGCACGGCGGAGGAGTCCAGCGGGTCGTCGCCGTCGGGAATCCGCAGGAAGCCCGCGCACTGCTCGAACGCCTTCGGGCCCAGCCGCGCCACGTCCTTGAGCGCCTTGCGGTCGCGGAACGGACCGTTGCCGTCCCGGTGTCCCACGATGTTGGCCGCGAGCGTGTCGCTGATGCCCGACACCCGGGTCAGCAGCGGCGCGGACGCGGTGTTGACGTCCACGCCGACGGCGTTCACGCAGTCCTCGACCACCGCGTCCAGCGAGCGCGACAGCTTCGACTCGGAGACGTCGTGCTGGTACTGGCCGACGCCGATGGACTTCGGGTCGATCTTGACCAGCTCGGCCAGCGGGTCCTGGAGCCTGCGGGCGATCGAGACCGCGCCGCGCAGCGACACGTCCATGTCCGGCAGCTCGCGCGAGGCGTAGGCGGACGCGGAGTAGACCGACGCACCGGCCTCGGAGACCGAGACCTTGCTGAGCTTGAGCTCGGGGTGCTTGGTGATCAGCTCGCCGGCCAGCTTGTCGGTCTCCCGCGAGGCCGTGCCGTTGCCGATGGCGATCAGGTCCACGTCGTGCTGCTGGGCGAGCGCGGCCAGCTTGGCCAGCGCCTGGTCCCACTGCCGCTGCGGCTGGTGCGGGAAGATCGTGTCGGTGGTCACCACCTTGCCGGTGCCGTCGACGATCGCGACCTTGACACCGGTGCGGTAGCCCGGGTCGAGACCCATGGTGGCGCGCGAACCCGCGGGCGCGGCCAGCAGCAGGTCGCGGAGGTTCGCGGCGAACACCCGGACGGCCTCGTCCTCGGCGTGCTGGCGCATCCGCAGTCGCAGGTCGACGCTCAGCCGGGTCAGCACCCGGGTGCGCCAGGCCCAGCGGACCACGTCCGAGAGCCACTTGTCGGCCGGACGGCCCTGCGCGGAGATCCCGAACTGCTGGGCGATCCGCAGCTCGTAGGGCGTCGGGCCTTCCACCGGGGTGCCGTCGTCGGGTTCCAGCGAGAGCTCCAGCGCCTCCTCGTTCTCACCGCGGAACAGCGCGAGGATGCGGTGCGAGGGCAGGTCGGTGAACGCCTCGTCGAACTCGAAGTAGTCGGCGAACTTCGCGCCCTCCTCCTGCTTGCCCTCGCGGACCTTGGAGACGATCCGGCCGCGCGTCCAGACCTGTTCGCGCAGCTCACCGATCAGGTCGGCGTCCTCGGAGAAGCGCTCCACGAGGATCGAGCGGGCGCCGTCCAGCGCGCCCTGGGTGTCGGCGACGCCCTTCTCGGCATCGACGAAACCCTCTGCGGTGGTCTGCGGATCGTTGCTCGGATCCGAGAGCAGCTGGTCGGCAAGGGGTTCCAGACCGGCCTCGATGGCGATCTGGGCCTTGGTGCGCCGCTTGGGCTTGTAGGGGAGGTAGATGTCCTCCAGGCGCGCCTTCGAATCGGCGGCGTTGATCTGGGTTTCGAGCTCGTCGGTGAGCTTGTCCTGCGAGCGGATCGACTCCAGCACCGTGGCGCGCCGCTCTTCGAGTTCGCGCAGGTAGCGCAACCGTTCTTCGAGCGTGCGCAGCTGGGCGTCGTCGAGTGCCCCGGTCACTTCCTTCCGGTAGCGCGCGATGAAGGGCACGGTCGACCCGCCGTCGAGCAACTCGACAGCAGAGGCCACCTGGCCTTCGCGGGCTCCGAGTTCCTCGGCGATCTTCTGATGAACAGTCGTCACGTTTCCTGGTTCCGCCTTCTCTGCGATCTTCGCCAGATCCGATCGAGCATTGTGCCCGACGGGAGTCCAGCGCAACCGTGCCACTCGGCCCGGCGTGTCGGTTCGGCCGGGGTCGTTCGCGATCCGTTGGACCGTACCGATTTCGAGCCTCTGTGACCCTTGTCCCACGGAGATCGCGACTGTATACAGTTGTGGACAGTCCGTTCGACGGTGAACGAGGCGAACGATGCGGCACTCTCCGGCGACAGTGATCCCCTGGGCGGTGGCGGTGCTGCTCACCTGCGCCGTCGTGGCCACCGCACCCGCCGAGCAGCGGCAGGGGAGCCCCGTCGCTCAGGTGCTCGGCGACCGGCAGCTGCGGCTGATGGCACCGGCCGCGCCCGGCGGCGGATGGGACCAGACCGCGCGCGAGATGCAGAACTCCCTGCAGGACCTCGTCGGGCGCACCGAGGTCTACAACGTCAACGGCGCGGGCGGGACGATCGGGCTCAGCCAGTTCGTCCGCTACCAGGCAGATCCGGCCCAGCTGCTGGTGACCGGGCTGATCATGGTCGGCGCCGTCAAGGCCAACGACTCACCGGTCTCGCTCGAGAACACCACTCCTCTGATCCGGCTGACCACCGACGCCGAAGTCATCGCGGTGCCGCAGGACTCGCCGATCCGCTCGCTGTCGGACCTCACGGCTCGGATGCGCGGCGACCTCCGAGCGGTGTCCATCGCGGGAGGCTCGGCCGGCGGCGCCGAGCACATCCTGGCCGGCCTGCTCGCCCAGGCCACCGGCGCCGACCCCGCGCAGCTCTCCTACGTCGCGCACTCCGGCGGCGGCGAACTGCTCAGCACCGCGCTGTCCGGGCGGGCGACCATCGCGATCTCCGGCGTCTCCGAGCTCGAACCGCAGATCACATCCGGGCAGATGCGGGCGCTGGCGGTCTCCAGCGCGCAACGCGCACCCACGTTGCCCGACGTGCCGACGCTCCAGGAGAGCGGGCTGGACGTGCAACTGGACAACTGGCGCGGAGTCGTCGCCCCGAAGGGCATCTCCGCCGAGCAGGAGCGGGCTCTGGAGCAGGCGCTGCTGGAGATGACCCGGTCGCCGAAGTGGCGCGAGACGCTCGCCGAGCAGGGGTGGGGCGACGCGACCCTGGGAGGCCCCGAGTTCGAGACCTTCCTGCGCGCCGAACAGGACCGGGTTGCCGACGTGCTCTCCAAGATCGGGTTGGGGTGATGGCCGTGCAGGACCGGCGAACCGCGCTCGCCACCGGGCTCTTCGGGGTCCTGATGCTGCTCGCAGCGGTGGTGCTGGTCGTCGACGCGATGCGGTTGCCCGACCAGGGCTCGGCGATGGGGCCCGCGGTGATGCCGGTCATCGTCGCCGTGCTGCTGGCCGCGGTCGGGATCGGTCTGGCGGTGCGGTCCGGGAGGCAGCTGCCCCGAGCCGAGCGGGACGAGCGCACCGGCGCCTGGTGGCGGGTGGTCGGCCTGGTGGCCGCGCTGCTGGCGTTTGCCGCACTGCTGCCGGTGGTCGGGTACGTGCTCGCGGCGACCGGGCTGTTCGTGGCCGCAGCACTGCTGCTCGGAGCTCCTCGCCGCTGGGTCGTGCTGGCCTACGGGTGGGCGCTCGCCGCGGCGGTGTTCCTCGTCTTCGACCGGCTCATCGGATTGAGCCTGCCCAGCGGACCTTGGGGTTTCTAGGTGGAACAGATCGGACTGCTGCTCGAGGGGTTCGGCAACGCCCTCACGCCCGGGCACCTGCTGTGGGCGCTGGTGGGCGTGACCATCGGCACGGCCGTGGGTGTGCTTCCCGGCATCGGGCCCGCGCTGACCGTGGCGCTGCTGCTGCCCATCACCTTCCGGCTCGAAGCCTCCAGCGCGCTCATCCTGTTCTCCGGCATCTACTACGGCGGGATGTACGGCGGGTCGACCACCTCGATCCTGCTCAACACTCCCGGTGAGAGCGCCTCGATGGTCTCCGCGCTGGAGGGCAACAAGATGGCGCGGTCCGGACGCGCCGCAGCGGCGCTGGCCACCGCAGCGCTCGGCAGCTTCGTCGCCGGGACCATCGGGACCCTCGGCCTGACCTTCCTCGCGCCGGTGGTTGCCGGGTTCGCCACCAGCTTCGGGCCGCCCGAGTACGTGGCGCTGATGGCGGTGGCGTTCGTGACGGTCAGCGCGCTGCTCGGCCCGGACCTGCTCAAGGGCGTCGCGAGCCTGCTGGTCGGGGTAGCGGTCGGTCTGGTGGGCATCGATTCGCAGACAGGTCAGCCCCGGCTGACGTTCGGCGTGGACTCGCTGCTGGACGGCGTCGACGTGGTCATCGTGGTGATCGCGTTGTTCGCGCTCAGCGAGTCCTTCGGGCACCTGCTCAGCGGGACCGGGGCCTCGACCGTGCAACCGCTGCGCGAGCGCGTCGTGCTGTCCCGCTCCGACCTCCGCCGTTCCTGGCCGGCGTGGCTGCGCGGGACCGCGCTGGGCTTCCCGATCGGGAGCCTGCCCGCGGGCGGCGCGGAGGTGCCGACGTTCCTGAGCTACAGCGTCGAGCGGAAGCTGACCAAGCACCCCGAGGAGTTCGGGCACGGCGCCATCGAAGGCGTGGCCGGGCCAGAAGCCGCCAACAACGCCGCGTCGGCGGGCGTGCTGGTCCCGCTGCTGACGATCGGGCTGCCGACCTCGGCGACGGCGGCCGTCATCCTCACCGCCTTCCAGTCCTACGGGCTGCAACCCGGGCCGGAGCTCTTCGAGGAGTCCGGGCCGCTGGTGTGGACGCTCATCGCCAGCCTCTACATCGGCAACCTGATGCTGCTGGTGCTCAACCTCCCGCTGGTGCGGCTGTGGGCCACGCTGCTGACGATCCCCGCCTACGGCATCTACGCCGGGGTGCTGGTCTTCGCCACGCTCGGCACCTACGCCGCCGGTGGGACGACGGTCGACCTCGTGGTGCTGTGCGTGCTGGGGCTGCTGGGCCTGGTGATGCGGCTGGCGGACGTCCCGGTCGCTCCTGCGGTGGTCGGCCTGATCCTGGGGCCCATCGCCGAGCAGCAGCTCCGCCGCGCGCTGACCATCTCCGAGGGCGACCTCTCGATCCTGTTCTCGGGCCCCATCGCCCTCGCCCTCTGGGCCGTGGCCGCCCTGGCCCTGCTCATCGCGATCGCCGCTCCACTGCGCCGCACCCTGACGGGCGGTAGCCGGTGACGGGCGGTGACCGACGACGGGCGGTGACGGGCACGGGGTGGTTGTGGTCCGAACTGTCCCGACGAAACGGACATTGATCATGGACGGTTCGGACCAGAACTGCCTCCCGCCCGCGGCTCGCCCCAGGCGGAGGCCGGTGGAGCGTTCGCGTGGGGCGGTGACCGGGCGGGGTCGTGATGTGGTTAGGATTCGGCCAGCCCTGGGGGCGACTCACGGCGAGTAGCCGGATATGTGGGCAGTGATACCCAATGGGGTGAACCTAGGTAGTCGCCTAGGTATAAACCTCGATGGCAGGACACTCTCCGTCGCGGAGTGTGGGGCTCGTGAAACCCGAGACCCCCGACCACAGCAGATCCCCCGAAAGCAACGACCACGTCTCGACCCCGAAGCACGAGGCGAACGAGCGCGGCTGGCAGGCCAAGGCGACTGGCGTCGACGACGCCCTGCGCACGGCAGTGGATCGCGTGCGGCCGGCGGCGCACCGCGTCGGCCAGTGGCTCGCGCCGCTGATCCAGCGCCTGATGCAGTGGCTGACCCCGCTGCTGCAGCGCGTGCAAGACGCCCCCGCTGTGCGGCGCCTCCGGGAGAGGGTTGCGCCGCACGTCCCCGACTCCGTCAAGAACGCCCCCCGACTGCGCTCCATGCAGGTGGGAGCCGGCATCGCAGCCGTCGGCATCGTCGGCCTGATCATCGGCGGCCTCGCCGGCGGTGACGACCGCGACGTCGAGGAAGCCGCGATGGCCTCCCCCATGGAGCAGAAGAAGGCCGAGAACCCGCAGACCCGCGCGGAGACCACGTCCGGCGACAACACGCAGGACGCCCCGCTGGGCCCGCCGGTCGAAGGCATCGACGTTTCCAACCACAACGGGAACATCGACTGGAAGAAGGTCGCCGGCGACAACAAGAAGTTCACCTTCGTGCTCGCCAGTGACGGCACCGACTTCGCCAACCCGAAGTACTCCGAGCAGTACCACGGCGCCAAGGACGCGGGCCTGATCGCAGGTGCCTACCACTTCGCGCGGCCGGACGACTCCGACGGTGCGACCCAGGCGAACCGGTTCCTGGACATCATGGACTACCAGAACGACGGCAAGACCCTGCCTCCGGTGCTCGACCTCGAGGTCGACCCGAACGGCGGCAGCTGCTACGACATGAGCGTCGACCAGATGCACCAGTGGACCAAGGCGTTCAACGACACGGTCAAGCAGCGCACCGGCAAGGACCCGATCATCTACGCGAACCCGTCCTTCTGGAAGCAGTGCATGGGAAGCACCGACACCTTCAGCAACCACAACCTGTGGCTGGCTGCTTACGAGGTCGACAGCCCCACGGTGCCCAAGGGCTTCCAGGACTGGGACTTCTGGCAGTACACCGACAAGGGCAACGTCGCCGGCGTCGGCGGCAACACCGACATCAACCAGTACAAGGAAGGCATCGAGCGCCTCAAGGAGCTCGCCGGCTGACCGAGTGCTGAATCCCGGAGAGCGGGTCGTCCATCACATGGGCGGCCCGCTCTTTCGCGCGTGCGGGGGAAAGGTGGCCGCGGCCGGTTTGCGAACGCCCGAAGGGCGATATTCTCGTCAGCGGCGATCACCCGATCGGAGGGCGCGGCGGAATGTCACGGTGGGAGCAAGAGGTCACTCGAGCGAAGCAGCTGCTGCTCGACAGTGATCACGACGCCGCTGCGCAGGCGTTAGGCACCGTGCTGGAGGAAGGTGACTACGAAGCCGCCGCCCAAGCCGGGCTGATGCTCGGCGCGATCCTCACCGAGGACGACGACCTCGTCGCCGCTCGCGACGTATACCAGCGCGTGATCGACTCCGGTCACCCCGTGCACGCCCAAGCCGCCGCCATCGCACTCGGCCACCTGCTGCTCAACACCGGGGAACTGCCCACCGCCCAGGTGCTGCTTCGCTTCGCCACCGAAGGGGCCGAGCCCGACGACGCCGGCCGGGCCGACGTCCTGCTGGCGCAGGTGCTCCAGCAGCTCGGCGACGTCGCCGGTGCGCGTGAGGCCCGGACCCGGGCGCTGTCCTGCGGCGATCCCGCCGTGGTCGAAGCCGCCCAGCACCTCAACCTGCCGCCCGAGCGCACCGAGGGAACCGAGTTCCTGCAGATCGCCTACCAGCGCGCTCTGGCGATGCTGGAGCAGGGACGCGACCACGACGCCGAACCGCTGCTGCGCAAGCTCCTCGACAGCGGTCATCCGCACTACGGCTCGCTCGGCGCGGGCAAGCTCTACGCCCTGCACGTCGGGGACACCGGCATCACCAAGCAGCTGGCCGAGCAGATCATCGAGCTCGGTCATCCCGAGCACCTCGCGTGGGGCCACGTGCTGCGCGGCGGCGTGCTGGTGGCCCTGGACGACCCGGCCGGTGCCGCGCGTGCCTACGAGCGCGCCGCCCGGGACCCGCGCCCGAGCGTGCGGCTGCGGGCGCTGATCCAGCTGAGCCTCCAGCTGCGCCGGTTGGATCGCGTTCCGCAGGCGCGCGAGGCGCTGCAGCGGGTCATCGACAGCCGGCACCCGCGATTCGGCTTGGAGGCGCTGGGCGTGCTGGCCGAGCTGCAGCGCGACACCGGCGAGATCGAGGCCGCGATCGAGACATTCGGCATGGTGGTGGCGTCCGGGCATCCGGACAAGGCTCCGCGGGCTGCCTACCACGTCGGCGTGTTGCGCTACGACCTCGGCGACGAGGACGCTGCCGCGGAGGCGTTCCGGCTCGCCGCGGACGCCGAGGACGCCAACGTGGCGCACGAGGCCGCCCTCGCTCTGTCCATGATGGACAGCGATGAACCGGAGCCGGGCGTGGAGGACACCGCGCAGCTGGTGATCCCGCCGATCGATCCGGAGCCCGCGCCCGAGCCCGAGGAACCGGTCGCCCCCGCCGAACTGGAGCGGCGCGCGCGGCAGGCTGCCGCCTCCGGCGACATCGGCGCCGCGCGCGAGTCGTACGAGTCGCTCATCGACGGTGATCCCGAGAACGCCGACCGCGCGCGGGTTTCCCTCGCCATCGCGGAAGCCGCGTTGGGGGACCCGGGGCGTGCCCGGCACCTGCTGCGCAGGGTCGCCGTCAGCGATGCCGGAGCAGATGCGCGGCACGCCGCGTTCGTCCACGCGCTGTTCGACGAGCCCGCAGCCCGCGACGTGCTTCCCGTGCTGCTGCGCGTCGAGCGCGACGAAGAGTCCGAAGTGGACGCCCTGCTGGCCGCGGCCGAACCGCACGTGCGCGAGCTCGCCGAGGCGGCCCGCGCCGAACGCGGCGGTGGGGCACCGGTGGAGGACCTCGCGCGGCTCTCCGAGTCGCCGAACGCTCTGGTCGCCACCGCAGCGCGCAACGCGCTGGCCGAGAACCTGCTGCTCGGCGACGAGCAGGCGCGAGCGATCGGGCTGCTGCAACGCGTGGTCGACGAGGGACATCCCGCGTTGCGGCCGTGGACCGCCAGCAGGCTGGGCGAGCTGCTCATGGAGCAGGGAGATCCGGACGGCACCATCGCCGCGTTCGAGACCGCGCTGGCCACCGGGCACCCGGTGATCCTCGGTGACGTGTTCGGCAAGCTGGTGTTGATCTACCGGACGCTGGAGCGCGACGAGGCGTTGGTCGACCTCTACCAGCGCACGGCCGTCAGCGGACATCCCGAGTACGGGCCGCGCGCCGCGTTCCTGCTCGGTGAGCACCACGTCGACAACGACCGGCTGGACCAGGCGCTGGACATGTTCACCCGCGCCGCGGGGTCGTCGTCGACGGCGGCGTCCGAGTCGGTGTTCGCGATGCGCGCGCTGCGCCAGGAGCTGGAACCGGCGCGCGCCAGCTTCCTGCTGCTCGCGGACGAGGACGAACCGCACTACACCGCCAGCAGGCTGTGCCTCGACCTCGCGCAGCGCTACCTGCGCCGCGGCGTCCCGGAGTTCACCGACTGGGCGCTGCGCCTGGTCGCCGAGTCCGGTCACGGCGAACTGCGGCAGCGGGGCCTGCTGCTGCTCGGCGCGTTGCGCGAGGAGAACGGCGACGTCGGCGGTGCGCTGGAAGCCTGGCAGCGGGCCGCGGAAGGGGTGGACCCGGAGGAAGCCGCCGTCGCGAAGATCAGCATGGCCGATTCGCTGCACCGCGGTGGGCGAACCGAGCACGCGGCCGAGCTGCTCGCCGAGGTCGCGGGGGCCGGGGTGGGCAGGTCCGAGGAGGCCGCCGCCCGTCTCGCCGAGATCCGTCCCGCCGAACCTGAGCCGGAAACCACTGAGGAGCGAGAAGAATCCGTCGAGGAGCGCGCGCATCGCCTGCTGCGCCAAGGCGATGCGGACGGCGCTCGCGCTCTGATGGCCGAGCACCACGGATCCGGCCAGGTCGGCGGCTTCTGGTGCGCGGTCCGGACCGATCTCGCCGCTGCCGCCCGCATTCTCGCCGAATCCGATGACGAGGAGTCGCACGTCTGCTCCGAGCTGGCCTTGGACCGGGGTCGTCGGGCGCGGTCGGCCGGTGATCCGGAGGCTCGCGCGTTCTTCCGGCTGGTCGCCGACCACGGTCACCGCGCCACGCGTCCGAAGGCGCAGATAGCGCTGGGCAAGCTCGCGGACGAGCGGGGTGAGAACGCGATCGCGCTGAGCTGGTACCGCCGCGCGATCCGCACCGGTGAACCCGTGGCCGTGGCGCGCGCGGGAGTCCTCCTGGCGCAGCTGCTCGTCCGCGTGCACGACCTCAACGGCGCGATCGCCGTCGCCCGCCACGCCCGGACGGAGGGTGCCGGGAGCGCCGCGGTGGAAGCCGGTGTGCTGCTGGGGCACCTGCAGCACCGGGCCGGTGAGCCCGCTGCGGCCGAGCAGACCTGGGACGAGGCCGAACGCGCAGCCGAATCGTCGGAGATCTTCGGCACGGCGTTGCAGCGACGCATCCGGGCCGTCGGCGAAACCGCGCCTGAATCAGCGGAGATGTTGTTGCGCGCGGCCGAATCCGACGACGCGCCCACCGCGGTTCAGGCGCACCTGCTGCTCGCCGACCGCGCCGAGCAGCAGGCCGAAGCGATCCGCTGGCTGGAGCGCGCCGTGGCGCTGGGCGTGCCGGTGCAGTCCGACTCCGCCCGCGGCCGGCTCGGCGAACTGCTGCTGGACGAGGGCGAGAAGGGCGAGGCCGAGCGCCACTTCGCGCGGGTGAGCCACTGCGACGTGCCTGAGGTCGCCGCTCGCGGTGAGTTCGGCATCGGGCTGATCCGCTACGAGTCGGGTGACCTGCCGGGCGCGGTGAACGCCTTCGTCAAGGCGGCCGGGCACGTACCGGAGGCCGAGCTGGGGGAGGACGCGCTGAACAACGTGCGGGTCGTCCTCGACGAGCAGCGCGGCCACGGCGACCACGTGGAGGCCGCCGACACCCTGCGCCGGATGACGGCCGTGGTGCCGGAGGCGCACGTCGCGGAGTGGGCGCAGGAAACCGGTTCGGCTCTGCTGGCGGACGACGACGCGGATTCCGCGCTCGTCTACTTGCGCTGCGCGGTGGAGATCGGTGCCCCGGACCCGGCACCGGAGACCGTCCTGACGCTGGGGGAGGCGTTGCACCGGCGAGGCGATCTCGCCGGCGCCCGCCAGGCGTACGAGCGGGTGCTGGGTGCGGACGAGCACCTGGCAGCGCAGGCGAACTTCCGGCTCAACGAGCTGCGGGCGGACGAAACTCCCGTCGGAAGCAGGGAAGCGCGCTAGAGGCTGTTGATGAATTCGCCGGAGGAGATTCGAGCTCAGGCCCGGATGAGCGTTTCGGGCAGGGCGAGGACCTGGTCGACGACGTCGATGACAGCACCGCTGGTGCGCCAGTAGGCTGCGTTGTCGTCGGTGCGGATCTCGCCGCGTCGTGGAACCCTCGCGGCGCGGACGTGGTCCTCGGCCAGCACTTCCACGATGTCGATGACGTCCCCGTGGGGGCGCACGTAGATCAGCGCCTCCAGTTCGCCGGTGCCATCGCGCACCGGTGGCATGAGTTGAAAGCCGCGCAGCACGAGCTGGCGCAACCACATGCTCGGGTCGGGTTGGCCGCCCACCTGTTCGGACGAGAGCATCTGCTTCCCCCAGATCTTTCGTCGCAGCTCATCTGCACGTGCACGCGATTCGCCAGACTTTAACACAGCGGAGAGCTACCAGTCGATCACGGAAAGTGATTGCATGGCCCGTTCGCAGGGCGAACGCGATATCCATCGGTGCAACCAAACGCTTGCTTGTTTTCAAGGTCCTGCCGGGACTACTCTCAAGCTGGCCACTGGTGGCGACGGAAGGGACTCCTCATGGCGGAGGCTTACATCATCGACGCGGTTCGCACGCCGGTCGGTAAGCGCGGCGGCGGACTCAGCGGGATCCACCCGGCGGACCTGTCCGCCCACGTGCTGCAGAACCTGGTTGACCGCACCGGAATCGACCCGGCGGCGGTCGAGGACGTGATCTGGGGCTGCGTCGACACCGTCGGCGCGCAGGCCGGGAACATCGGCCGCACCGGCTGGCTCGCGGCCGGCTACCCCGAGCACGTTCCCGGCGTCACGGTCGACCGCCAGTGCGGCTCGTCGCAGCAGGCGGTGCACTTCGCCGGACAAGCCGTGATGTCGGGGGTCAGCGACCTGGTCGTCGCGGGCGGCGTGCAGAACATGAGCGCGATCCCGATCGGCAGCTCCCTGCGCGGATCCGACCAGCTCGGGTTCCCCCGCGCCTACGGGCCCGACTGCGGATCGGAAGGCTGGGCCAAGCGCTACGGCGACGAGGTCGTCACCCAGTTCCGCGGCGCCGAGCTCATCGCCGAGCAGTGGGACCTCTCGCGCGAGGCGATGGAGGAATTCGCGCTGCGCAGCCACCTGCGCGCGATCGCCGCCATCGACGGCGGGCACTTCGACGGCGAAACCGCGCCGCTGGCCGGTGTCGAGCGCGATGAAGGGCCGCGGCGCGACACCGACAAGGACAAGCTCGCTGGGCTGAAGACCCTCACCGAGGGCGGACGTCTCACCGCGGGCGTCGCCAGCCAGATCTCGGACGGATCGGCCGCGATCCTGGTGGCCTCCGAGCAGGCGGTCCGCGAGCACGGACTGACCCCGCGAGCCCGCATCCGGCACATGAGCGTGCGCGGTGACGACCCGGTGAAGATGCTGACCGCACCGATCCCGGCGACCAAGCACGCGCTGGAGAAGGCCGGGATCGCGGCGTCCGAGATCGATGTCGTCGAGATCAACGAAGCCTTCGCGAGCGTCGTGCTCGCGTGGCAGAAGGAGATCGACATCGACCCGGCCAAGGTGAACCCCAACGGTGGGGCGATCGCCCTCGGCCACCCGCTCGGCGCCACCGGCGCCAAGCTGATGACCACCATGCTCAACGAGCTCGAGCGCACCGGCGGTCGCTACGGCTTGCAGACCATGTGCGAAGGAGGAGGCACAGCCAACGTGACGATCTTGGAACGTCTCTGAGCCTTTCCAGTGGACCCTTTTGCGTGGCGGTGCGGGTAGGGGAAACCCCGGAGGGAAAGCACAGCGGCTTCGTGGACTCCGCGCGCCACTCCTCGTGTATGTCCAATACACGTCGTCGCGGCGTGCTCGCCACGAAGCCGCTCAGAACCCCCGGCGGTGCCGGTTGCTCAGGTGGGGTGGTGCGAAAGCACCTGCGGTGCTTGCCTGACGGTTCTCGGTATCGGTTTTTTGGTTCGGGCTGTTGGTTTTTTGCTCGGCGGAGGAATTGTGGCTATTAACAGGGATTACATCGGGTTCGAGTTCTCCTCGGACGAGGCGTACGAGGTCACTCGGGGGAAGATCCGGGAGTTCGCCGATGCCGTCGGCGATCCGAACCCCGCGTACCGGGACCGGGCCGCGGCGCGGGCGCTCGGGCATCCGGACGTGATCGCACCGCCGACCTTCGGGATCGTGGCGACCGGTGCGGCGTCGGAGAAGAACCCGATCCTGCGCCCGGACTTCGGGCTGAACTACCGGATGGTCGTGCACGGCGAGCAGAAGTTCAGCTACCGGCGCCCGATCCGCGCCGGCGACGTGCTCAGCACCAGGGGCCGGATCGTGGAGATCCGCGACGCCGGGCGCAACGAGCTGATCCGCATCGAGACCGACATCGTCGACGTCGACGGTGACCTGGTCGGAACCGCGGTCAACACGATCATCTCGCGCGGAACCGCAGAGGGAGGGCAGTGAACGTGGCTGCGAGCGTGGCATTCGATCAGGTCGAGGTCGGCACCGAGATCCCCGCGCAGCGCTATCCCCTCCAGCGCTTGACGCTGGTGCGCTACTGCGGTGCTTCCGGTGACTTCAACACCATTCACTGGAACGAGCGGATCGCCAAGTCCGCCGGGCTCCCGGACGTCATCGCGCACGGGATGCTGACCATGGCCGAAGCCGCCCGGCTGGTCACCGACTGGGTCGGCGACCCCGGTGCCGTCGAGGAGTACGGCGTGCGCTTCGCCAAGCCCGTCGTCGTGCCCGATGACGACGCGGGCGTCGAGGTCGAGGTCGCCGGTCAGGTAACCGAGAAGCTCGACGGCAACCGCGCGGTGGTGGAGCTCTCGGCCACGTCCGGTGGCGAGGAGGTGCTGGCCCAGGCCCGCGCCGTCGTCCGCCTCGCCTGAGGCGAGCACAACGCGAGGCCGCAGGAATCGTCATCAGGATTCCTGCGGCCTTCACGTGGTGCGCTAACCGGTCAGCAGGGTGGCGCGGTGGGCGCTCGGGGTCCCGAAGAGTTGGGTCGCGGAGTGGGCGCGCTTGAGCTGGAGGTGCGCTTCGTGCTCCCAGGTGATCCCGATGCCCCCGTGCAGCTGCACCCCTTCGGCCGCGATCGCGTAGTGCGCCTCGGTGCAGGACGACTTCGCCATGGCCGCCAGTTCGCTCGCCCTCTCGTCCTGAGTGGACACCGCCCAGGACGCGGCGTAGGACAGCGATCGCGCCGATTCCACCGCCACGTAGCAGTCGGCCATCCGGTGCTTGAGCGCCTGGAACGAGCCGATCGGACGGCCGAACTGGGTGCGCATCTTGGTGTACTCCACCGTCTCGTGCAGCCACCGCTGCGCCGCTCCCACCGACTCGGCCGCCACACCGGCGGCGGCGACGTCGAGGATGCGCCGCACCGGTGGCCGTCCGAGCAGGCGTGCCGGAGTGGCGGAGAGGTGGATCTCGGCCATCCGGCGGGTCAGGTCCAGAGGAGCGGTGGCGACCGCGGTGGCAGATCCGGTTTCGAACAGCGCCGGTCGACCTTCGCAGTCCGCCAGCACCAGGACCGTGTCGGCCTGCGCCCCGTCGAGGACGTCGACCTTGCGGCCGTCCAGCACCCACCCGTCGCCGGAGCGTCGCGCGGTGGTGGCGAAACCCGACTCCTGCCAACCGGAATCCGGTTCTGCCCAGGCCAGCGCGACGATCTCCTCACCGGAGGCGATGCCCGGGAGCAGCCGGCCGCACGCCTCGGGGTCGCCTGCGGCCAGCAGTGCCTCGGCGCCGAGCACGACGCTGCTCAGGAACGGGATGTCGGAGAGCCTGCGCCCGAGCTCCTCCACGACGATCAACGTCTCCAGCAGGCTGAAACCGCCGCCGCCGTACTCCTCGGGGATTCCCAGCGAGTGGGCCCCGACCTGCTCGGCCAGCTGCTTCCAGACCTCGCGGTCGAACCCGTCCGCCAGGACGTCGGGTTCTCCAGCCGCGGGCCCGCCCCGGCGATCCAGCAACCGGCGCACCACTGCCCGGAGCTCCTCCTGCTCCTCGGTCCAGGCGAACCGCACAACAACCTCCAAGTTCGGGCGAATCCACGTCCGCGCCGCTGTCGACGAAACTTCCCGACTTCACACGAAGGCCGGGCGCGTGGTGGTCAGGGGCTTCCGATGGGGGTGTCCGGGTCGGTGGAGAGGGAGGTGGCGATGCGCCGCCGGTGCCACGCGGGGGTTCCCCACGACTGCCGCAGGGCGGTGGCCTTGGTGAGGTAGCGGTGCAGGTCGTGCTCGGCGGTGTAGCCGATGGCGCCGTGCACCTGCAGCGCGACCCGGGCGGCCAGGTGTGCGGCGTCCGCAGCGGCGACCTTGGCCGCCGAGGCGTCGCGACCCCCGTGCGGGGTTCCCGCCGACAGCGCCGCTCCCCGGATGAGCGGGCGGGCGAACTCCAGCTTCAGCAGCGCGTTGGCCAGGTGGTGCTTGACGGCCTGGAACTCGCCTACCGGGCGGCCGAATTGCTGCCGCTGCTTGACGTGCTCGGTGGCCAGGTCCAGCATCCGGTTGCCCAGCCCGAGGGCGTAGGCGGCGCACCCCAGCACGGCCAGGTCGAAGGCCCGGTCGAAGTCGGCCCCCGCGATCTCCTCGTCACCGCTGGAGGAGACCTCGAACAGCCGCCGGGTGGCGTCGAAGGATTCCCGGCGCTGCAACGAGATCCCGGTCAGCAGGCGGCTCGAGGTCGGACCGACGGCGTAGACCTCGTCGGCGAGGTCGGCGTCGAGGGCGTAGGGGACGTGCCGGTCGACGACCGCCGTACGCGCGGTGGCGTCGGCGGTGAGGTCCGGCAGCAGTGACGGCAGCAGCGCCAGCGACTCGATCACCGGTCCCGGCAGTCCGGCGTAGCCGCATTCCTGCAGGCAGAGGGTCAATTCGATGGGGCCGAGGCCCAGTCCGCCGCGCTCCTCGGGCAGCGTGATGCCGGTGACCCCGAGGTCGGCGATGCGCTGCCACAGCTTGCGCCAGCCCTCGCCGTCGCCGGCGGCCCAGGCGCGGGCGATGTCCGGCACGTCGGCCGCGGCGAACATCGAGCGCAGGGTGTCGGCCATGTCCTGCTGTTCGGGTTCGAGCACGAACCTCATCGCGACCCCCTCGGCAGGCCGAGCACCCGCTCGGCGGCGATGTTGCGCTGGATCTCGTTGGTCCCCGCGTAGATGGGGCCCGCCAGCGAGAACAGGTAACCCTCGACCCAGGAACCGGTTTCCGCCTCCGGCCCCAGCAGGTCCCAGGCGGTTTCGTGCATGGAGGTGTCCAATTCGGACCAGAAGACCTTGTTCAGGCTCGCTTCGGCTCCCAGTCCGGCTCCGTCGAGGACCTTGGTCACCGTCTCGAACGTCGCCAGCCGGTAGGCCTGCGCCGACATCCACGCGTCGACGACCCGGTCGTCGTCGAGCGCGTCGGGGACCTCGGTGAGCCGTCGGGCGGTGGCCAGGAACCGGCCGGGACTGCGCAGCGTGAGCCCGCGCTCGTTGCTGGCGGTGCTCATCGCGACCCGCCAGCCGTCGCCGACCCCGCCGAGCACGTCCGCGTCGGGCACGAAGACGTCGTCGAGGAACAGCTCGGCGAACGCGGGTTTGCCGTCGATCCGCTGGATCGGCCGCACGGTGACACCGGGGGCGTCCAGCGGGAACAGGAAGTAGGTCAGTCCCTTGTGCCGGGGTGCGTCCGGATCGCTGCGGAACAGGCCGAAGGCGATGTCGGCGAAGGCCGCGCGAGAGCTCCACGTCTTGTTCCCGCTGAGCAGCCAGCCGCCGTCGACGCGGCGCGCGGTCGAGCGGATACCGGCCAGGTCGCTGCCGGCCTCGGGCTCGGACCACGCCTGCGCCCAGATGTCCTGCCCGGCGGCCATCCTGGGCAGGTAGCGCTGCTTCTGCTCAGCTGTCCCGTGCTCGAAGAGCGTGGGGGCGAGCAGGAAGATCCCGTTCTGGCTGACCCGGCCGGGGGCTCCGGCGGCGTAGTACTCCTCCTCGAAGATCACCCACTGCAGCAGCGACGCGCCGCGGCCGCCGAACTCCTCGGGCCACGACACCACCGACAAGCCCGCCGAGTGCAGCACCTTCTCCCACTCGCGGTGCGCGGCGAACCCCTCGGCGGTCTCCAGCGACGGCAGCGGTTCGGCGGGCACGTGCTCGGCCAGCCACGTTCGCACCTCGTCGCGGAAGGCCAGATCGGTGTTGGAGAACGACAGGTCCACGGCTCACCCACGCTCCTCGTTGGACTTCTTCATGCTGCGCGCGTCCATGCCCGCCAGGGAGTCCTTGCCGACCTCGGCGTTGTGCGCGTGGGCGAAGTGGTGGAGCCCGAACACCGAGTCCATGCCGCTCTGCATGCCCATCAGGTCCTCGGCCTGGTTGACGGCCTTCTTGGTCAGCGACAGCCCGAACAGGGGCATCTCCGCGACGGTGCCCGCCAACTCCATCGTCGCGCCGGAGAGCTCCTCGCGCGGCACGACCTGGTTGACCATGCCGATCTCGTAGGCGCGCTGGGCGCTCATCCGCTTGCCGGTGAACAGGAACTCCTTGGCGATCCTGGGGCCGAGCATCCACGGGTGGGCGAAGTATTCCACGCCCGGGATGCCCATCTTCACCACGGGATCCGCGAAGAAGGCGTCCTCGCTGGCCACGATCAGGTCGCACACCCACGCCAGCATCAGCCCACCCGCCACGCAGGCGCCCTGCACCGAGGCGATCACGGGCTTGGGCATCTCGCGCCAGCGGCGGCACATGCCCAGGTAGACCTCCTGCTCGCGGGCGAAGCGCGACTCGCCGCCGGAGTGCTTGGTGTGGTCCCACCACAGGCCCGCCCGACGCGGGTAGCTGACGTCGATGTCGCGCTCCGGCGAGCCGATGTCGTGACCGGCTGAGAAGTGCTTGCCCTCACCCGCCAGGACGATGACCTTGACCTGGTCGTCCTCGCACGCCTGGTAGAACGCGTCGTCGAGCGCGTAGGTCATCACCGAGTTCTGCGCGTTGCGGTAGGTGGGCCGGTTCATCGTCACCACGGCGACCTGGTCGCGAACCTCGTAGTTGACGACCGCTTGTTCTGCTGCCATCGGGCGCTCCTAGCTCGGCCTTGCGATTGCGGCACGTCGAGGTTAGCCGAACAAGCAAGTGCTTGGTAGAGTGACGATCCAGGGAGGGCGGCGTTCGCGCTGAAAGCGTCGCCCCAGCGGGGGTGTGGCGGTTCCGCTCGGAGCCGCCGTGGAGACGCCGAGGAGGCGGTCGTGGACCTCACCGACAGTGCCGGCGAAGCGGCGTTCCGCCGCGAAGTCCGGCAGTGGTTGTCCGAGAACCTGACCGGCGAGTTCGCCGAGGCGCGGGGTCTCGGCGGGCCCGGGCGCGAGCACGAGGGGTTCGACGTGCGGCTCGCCTGGGACCGGTTGCTGGCCGAGCACGGCTGGACGTGCCTGGGCTGGCCGAAGGAGTTCGGCGGACGCGAAGCGACCGTGGGGGAGCAGGTGATCTTCCACGAGGAGTACGCCCGGGCTCAGGCTCCGGTGCGCGTCGGGCACATCGGTGAGGAACTGCTCGGACCCACCCTGATGGCCTTCGGCAGCCCGGAGCAGCAGGAGCGCTTCCTGCCTGAGATCGTCGGCAGCCGGGAGCTGTGGTGCCAGGGCTACTCCGAGCCCGGAGCGGGATCGGACCTCGCCAACGTCTCCACCACCGCTCGCCTGGAGGGCGACGAGTGGGTGCTCAACGGGCAGAAGGTCTGGACGTCGATGGCGCACGTCGCCGACTGGTGCTTCGTCATCGCGCGCACCGACCCGGAACTCAGTCGCCACAAGGGACTCTCGTACTTCCTGGTGCCCATGGACCAGCCGGGAATCCGGGTGCGGCCGATCATGCAGCTCACCGGAACCTCCGAGTTCAACGAGGTGTTCTTCGACGACGCCCGCACCGCCGCGGGCCACGTCGTGGGCGAGGTCGGGGAGGGCTGGAAGGTGGCGATGGGCACGCTCGGCTTCGAGCGCGGCATCGGCACCGTCGACCAGCAGGTCGTCTTCCGCCGCGAACTCGCCGAGATCACCGAGCAGGCCCGCGCCTGCGGAGCCGTCGAGGACCCGCTGCTGCGCGATCGCCTCGCCCGCGCCTGGACCGACCTGGAAGCCCTGCGCTGCAGCGTCTTCCGCCTCCTGGGGGCGGACGGCCCACCGGGGCCGGAGTCCTCGGTGGTCAAGCTCCTGTGGTCGAACTTCCACCGCGAGCTGGGGGAACTCGCCATGGCGGTGGCCGGGCCCAGCGGGCTCACGGCGCAGGCCCAGCCCTACGACCTCGACAGCCGTCAGCGGCTGTTCCTGTTCACCCGCGCCGACACGATCTACGGCGGCTCCAACGAGATCCAGCGCAACATCATCGCCGAGCGGGTGCTCGGCCTGCCGCGCGAACCCCGACCCCAGGAGGGCTCCCGATGACCCAGGCACCGCCCCCGCACGGCCTGCTCAACGGAAGGACCGCGGTGGTCACGGCCGCGGCCGGCACCGGAATCGGCTCGGCGGTCGCGCGCCGGATGCTCGAAGAGGGAGCGCAGGTGCTCATCAGCGACCGGCACGAGCGCCGGCTCGCCGAGACCCACGCCGAACTCGCCGAGCTGCCGGGCGCCAAGGTCGCCTCCGTTGCCTGCGACGTCACCGACGAGTCGCAGGTGCAGCGCATGTTCGACACCGCGACCAGCACGTTCGGCCAGGTCGACGTGGTGGTCAACAACGCCGGGCTGGGCGGCACGGCCTCGATCCTGGAGATGACCGACGAGCAGTGGGACAAGGTCGTCGACGTCACCCTCGGCGGCACCTTCCGCTGCACCCGCGCCGCGACCCGGCTCTTCCGCGAGCAGGGCAATCCGGGCGTCGTGGTCAACAACGCCTCCGTCGTGGGCTGGCGGGCTCAGGCGGGTCAGGCGCACTACGCCGCCGCCAAGGCGGGCGTGATGGCGTTGACCAGGTGCGCCGCGGTGGACGCCGCGGATCTGGGAGTCCGGATCAACGCCGTGGCGCCGAGCCTGGTGATGCACGAGAACCTGGCCAAGGTCACCTCCGACGACCTGCTGGCCACGCTCACCGAGCGGGAGGCCTTCGGCCGGTCGGCCGAGCCGTGGGAGATCGCCAACGTGATCGTCTTCCTGGCGTCGGACTACTCGACGTACCTCACCGGTGAGGTCATCTCCGTGTCCAACCAACACCCGTGACAACACCTCGGCCGCGCAGCGCCCCGAGGTCTTTGAGAGGATGGCTAGGTGGTCTCGACCAAGCGCTTGTCCGCCCGCAACCGTCCGGGGCGCGAGAACGGTTCCGAACGTCGCGCGGAACTGCTCTCGATCGCCGGTGAGCTGTTCGCCACCCGCGGCTTCCTCGCGACGACGGTACGCGACATCGCCGACGCGGCGGGCATCCTCTCCGGCAGCCTCTACCACCACTTCGACTCCAAAGAGGCGATGGTGGACGAGATCCTCCGGGAGTTCCTGGACGACCAGCGCCAGGCCAACGCCAAGGTCATCGAGGAGGCGTCGGACCCCCGGACGGCCCTGACGGAGCTGATCAAGCAGTCGTACTCGGCGCTGCGCAAGCACCCGGCGGCGATCGCGATCTTCCAGAACGAGGCCAACTACCTGGCCGAGTTCGAGCGCTTCGACTACCTGCCGGGCGTGGCCGACGAGTTCGAGAAGACCTGGCTGCGAGTCCTCCAGGAGGGCCAGAAGACCGGTGTCTTCCGCGAGGACCTCAACCCCAAGCTCACCTACCGGTTCATCCGCGACACCGTCTGGACGACGGTCCACTGGTTCAAGCCGAGCGGCAAGCTCAGCATCAAGTCCATCGCGGACCAGTACATCACCATCCTCTGCGACGGCATCGTCACTCGCTGAGGTTCTTCCGTGGTTGGTTGCTCGGCGGAGCAGGTAGCGGAACGTTCTGAAAGAACCAGCGAAGCGAACGTGGGCGCCACCCCAGGGGTGACGCCCACGTTCGCTTCGGGGGTCAGGTGATGAGCTTGGCCGTACGGCGCAGCGTTTCGGCCGCGTCGGTGACGATGCCGTCGATGAGCTCCTCGCAGCTGGGGAGCTCGTCGATCATGCCTGCGACCTGGCCCGCCGGCAGGACTCCGGCGTTCGGACGGCCGTCCACCAGCGCCGACTTGATCAGCATCGGCGTGTTGGCGGCGAGCAGGACCCGGCTGAGCGGGAGCTTCTGGGCCTTGCGCATCGCCAGCCCGTCGGTGATCAGCTGCTTCCAGCTCATCCCGGTCAGCGACTTGAACGCGACCGCCTGCCGCAGCGCGTCGGGAAGTCTCCGGACGAGGCTGCTGGACTCGGCCGAGTCAGTGAGGTCGGTGCGCAGCATCCGGTGCGGGAGGCCGTCGACCTTGGACGTGACGACGGTGTCGCCGACCTGAGCGTCCAAGTAGGACCGCTTGACCTCGTCGGGGACCCTGCTGTCAGTGCTGAGCAGGAAGCGGGTTCCCATCGCCACTCCGGCCGCCCCGTAGCTCAGCGCGGCGGCCAGGCCGCGGCCGTCGAAGAACCCGCCCGCGGCGATGACCGGGATGTCCACCGCGTCCACGACCTGCGGCAGCAGCAGCGTCGTGGCGACCGCACCGGTGTGCCCGCCGCCCTCACCGCCCTGCACCAGCACCGCGTCGGCGCCCCAGGCGGCGACCTTCTCGGCGTGCCTGCGGGCGCCGATGGACGGGACCACCACGACCCCGGCGTCCTTGAGCTTGCCGATCAGCCGCTGCGAGGGCGCGAGGGCGAAGGAAGCGACCTTGACGCCCTCCCGGATCAGCAGGTCGACGCGCTCCTCGGCGTCGCCGGCGTCGGCGCGCAGGTTCACCCCGAACGGCTCGCCGGTGCGCTCCTTGACCTCCCGGACCGCGTCGGTGAGCTGCGGCAACGTCATCGTCGCCGAGGCCAGGACGCCGAGGCCGCCCGCGTTGGCGGTCGCCGAGACCAGGCTCGGGCCCGCCACCCAGCCCATACCGGTCTGCACGATCGGGTGGCGGACGCCGGTCAGATCGCACAGCGGTGTGCGCACCAGCTGCTCGATCACGACGGAACCTCCTTGTCGCGCAGCCCCTTCGGATCGATGCGGTCGCGGATGAGCGAGAGCTCCTCGTCCGTGGGCGATCGGGTCTCGGCGACGTCGCCCGCGGCGAGCTCGAAACCGGTCTTCTCGCGCACCTCGTCCACGCTCACGCCCGGGTGCACCGAACGCAGCCGCATCGAGCCGTCCGGGCCCTGGAAGTCCAGCACCGCGAGGTCGGTCACCACGACCTGCACGTCGTGGTACTTCGCGCCGACCTGCTTCGCCCGGTCGTGCCCGACACCGGCCACCAGGTCCACCGACTCGACGAAGATCTTGGTGCTGTGGTTGGGGATCCAGTAGTTGGTGGTGTGGTTGACCGAGTTGCCCGGCGCTCCGCGCACACCGATCAGCTGCACCTTGGGCTGCGCCCAGTCGCCGATGCGGGAGATGTTCTGGTTGCCGAACCGGTCGACCTGCGAGGCGCCCATCATCACCCGGCGCTTCCCGCCGGTGAGCAGGTCGAGGACCTTGTTGTAGGGCAGCCATCCCTCGACCGTCCCGGTGGATTCCTCGCCCAGCGCGGGCGTTTCGGACAGCAGCATCGCCTCGCCGTCGGACATCAGCAGGTCCGGTGCGGTGGTCAGCCGTGCGAGTCGCGCCCCGATCGAGGGGATCGTGCCGAACGGCGAGGCGATGGCCGCCCCCGCGTCGGCGAAGCTGTCGGCGCAGGCGACCGCGCAGATCTCGGCTCGGGTGATCGTCATGCCGGTACCTCCGCGCGCGCGTGGAACTTCTGGACCGCTGCCTGGTACTGCTCCTCGTCGCCGTCCAGGAACTCCGCGCGGAACGCCTCCCACTGGCCGGGTTTCGCGCTGGCGACGTAATGCCGCTGGAACGCCTCGTCGCGGCCGTAGTCCGGCACGCAGCTGGTGAAGTGCGCGCCGTGGGGCGTCTCCACCACGCCGTGCGGGTAGAGCCGGTTGATCAGCAGCGTCTGCGGCGGAGCGGTCTCGGTGAGCTCCTCGGTCTCCACGATCCGCTCGCAGCTGAGGAAGCTGCGTTCGGCGGCCGCGCACATCAGGTCGTCGAAGTACGGGTCGGGGCCGAGGTACTGGCCGTTGCCGTAGCGGTCGGCGCGGTTCATGTGCACCAGCGCGACGTCCAGGTTCAGCGCCGGCATCGCGACCAGCTCCTCGCCGTCGGCGTAGGGGGAGCGGACGGTGCGCAGGTCCGGGTTCAGCGCCATCACGTCGGAACCGAGTCCGGCTCGCGTGGGCAGGAACGGCAGGCGCGCCGCTGCCGCGCGGAGCCCGGCCAGCACCATGCCCTCGTCGTACTCGGCCACGTCGAGCTCGCCGCGCTGGCGGGCCGCCCGGAAGTGCGGGTCGAGCGGGATCGAGTCCAGCGAGACGAAGCCGTAGACGACCTTGCGGAGCTTGCCCGCGGCGCAGAGCAGACCGACGTCCGGCCCGCCGTAGGAGACCAGCGTCAGGTCCTTGAGGTCGGAGCGCAGGATCGCGCGCACCAGGGCCATCGGCTTGCGCCGCGAACCCCAGCCGCCGATGCCGATCGTCATGCCGTCGCGGAGCTGGGCGACCACCTCGTCAGCGGCCAGTTGTTTGTCCTGCACCTACGCCTCCTTCTCGCGGCCGAACTCGGCGCGGATCTTGTCCGACACCCCGGTGAGGTTGAGCTCGAAGGTGAAACCCTGCTCGAACCGGTAGCTGCGGTTGACGTCCACCGGGTCGATCCCGTTGAGCGCGGCCTTGGCCTTGCGGATCACCAGCGGGTCCTTCGCGGCGATGTCGGACGCCACCTCCAGCGCTGCGTCCAGGAGTGCCTCGCGCGCAACGACCTTGTGCACGGATCCGAACTCGGCGAGCTGCTGCGCGGTCGCCGTCTGTCCTGTGTAGAACATCGCGCGCATCATGTGCTGCGGCACCAGGCGGGAGAGGTGCGTGGCGGCGCCGAGCGCGCCGCGGTCCACCTCCGGCAGGCCGAAGGTCGCGTCGTCGCTGGCGACGATCACGTCGGAGTTGCCGACCAGGCCGATGCCGCCGCCCACGCAGAAGCCCTGCACGGCGCTGATCACCGGAACCGGGCACTCGTAGACGGCTTTGAACGCCTCGTAGCAGCCGTTGTTCACGGCGACCAGCTTCTCGTGGCCGGGGTCGGCGGCCAGTTCCTTGATGTCCACACCCGCGTTGAAGCCGCGTCCCTCGGCCCGCAGCACCACGACCCGGGTCTGCTCCTGGGCGCCGCTGTCGCGCAGCGCCTCGGCGAGGTCGAACCAGCCCTTGACCGGCAGAGCGTTCACCGGGGGGTGGTCGACGGTGAGGACCACGATTCCGCCGTCCCGCCGTTCGATTTGCGTGCCCATGCCACCTGCCAAACCTAGCACTTGTTTGGTTGGGTTGTTACCGTAGCAACATCGCAGGACACCCCGCCAGGGGCGAAGGATCAGGGAGCGGCGGATGGGCATCGAGATCGACCTGACCGGCCGGGTCGTGCTGGTCACGGGCGGAACGCGCGGGATCGGCGCAGGGATCGCCGAGACGTTCCTGCGAGCCGGGGCGGAGGTCTACGTCTGCGCGCGCAAGCCGGTCGAGCAGCTGCCCGCGTCCGGATCGAACGAAGCGCGGTTCATCGAGGTCGACGTGCGCGAGGGAGAGCAGGTCGCGCAGCTCGTCGAGGAGATCCAGCGGCGTTCCGGGCGGCTGGACGTGGTGGTGAACAACGCCGGGGGAACTCCCGTCGCCGACACCGTCACCGCGTCGATCCGCTTGCACCGCAAGGTCGTCGAGCTGAACCTGATCGCACCGCTGCTGCTCGCGCAGCACGCGCGCGACGCGCTCGCGGAGACCCACGGCTCGATCATCAACATCAGCAGCGTCTCGGGCCGGCGCCCGTCGCCGGGAACGGCCGCCTACGGCGCGGCCAAGGCCGGGCTGGACAACCTCACCGGCAGCCTCGCCCAGGAGCTCGCCCCCGACGTCCGGGTCAACGGCGTGGTGGTCGGCCTGGTGCGGTCGGAGGACCAGGCCGATCACTACGGCCAGTCCGACCTGACCTCGATCGTCCCCCTCGGACGCCTCGCGGAGCCGTCGGACGTGGGCAACGCCTGCCTCTTCCTCGCCTCACCGCTGGCCTCCTACATCAGCGGTTCCACCCTCGCGGTCGACGGCGGAGGCGAGAGGACCGCCTACCTCAACGCGGTTCGCACCTGACCACCCGCACGCCCGACCGTCCCACCCCGCCGGGATTCCGGGCGGGTTCCGTGGTTCTGGGGAACTTTCTCGTTCGCAACGGTTTCTAGGAGGTAGCACGTGATCTGCGAGGACAGGGTCGTCATCGTGACCGGGGGTGCGCGCGGGTTGGGCCGGGCGCACGCGCTGGAGTTCGCGCGGCAGGGCGCGAAGGTCGTCGTCAACGACATCGGCGTGCAGCTGGACGGATCCGGTGGTGACGGGTCGGCCGCGGCGGAGGTGGCCGAGGAGATCCGCGCGCTGGGCGGTCAGGCCGAGGTGCACGGCGCCGACGTGGCCGACTGGGATCAGGCGCGGGAGCTCGTGGAGTTCGCGGTCGAGCGGTTCGGCCGGCTGGACGTGCTGGTCAACAACGCCGGTTTCGTCCGCGACCGGATGTTCGTCAACCTCGCCGAGGACGAGTGGGACCAGGTCATCCGCGTTCACCTCAAGGGGCACGCCGCGACCATGCGCCACGCCGCGCAGCACTGGCGCGATCGGGCCAAGGCCGGCGAGACCGTGCGGGGGCGGATCGTCAACACCACCTCCGGCGCAGGCCTTCTCGGCAGCGTCGGGCAGTCGAACTACGCCGCGGCCAAGGCGGGGATCATCGCGCTGACCCTCAACACCGCGGCCGAGCTCACCCGCTACGGCGTCACGGTCAACGCCATCGCGCCCTCGGCCCGCACCCGGATGACCGAGACCGTCTTCGCCGACATGATGGCCCAGCCCGGCCAGGGATTCGACGAGATGGCCCCGGAGAACGTCTCGCCGCTCGTGGCCTGGTTGGGCAGCGTCGAGTCCGACGAGGTCACCGGCCGGGTCTTCGAGGTCTCCGGTGGCGACATCAACGTCGCGACCGGCTGGACGCGCGGCCCCTCGCGCGATGCCGGACGCCGCTGGAAGGCCGACGAACTCGGTCCGGTGGTGGGAGAACTGCTCGCCAAGGCTCCCGTTCCGGACCCCGTCTACGGCACCTGAGCAGCAGGGGTGGTACATCTCTTTTGAGCAAGTTCGCCGGACGACGGGGTGGAGGACAGGGTGAGCGAATCGCGGCACGCATGGATCGAGCCCGGCGTGGAAGAGGTCGGGCCCGGCGTGCACCGGATTCCGCTGCCGCTGCCGAACGACGGCCTGCGCGCGGTCAACGTCTACGCCATCGAGGACTCCGACGGGCTGGTGCTCATCGACTCGGGTTGGGCGCTGGAAGAGGCGCGCACCCAGCTGGAGAAGGGGCTCGGCGAGATCGGCTACGACTTCGCCGACGTGCAGCGGTTCCTGGTCACCCACGTGCACCGGGACCACTACACGCTCGCGGTGCAGCTGCGCCGCACGTTCGGGTCGAAGATCAGCCTCGGAGCGGGCGAGCAGCCGACGATGGACGCGATCCTCGCCGGCGGCACCGAACTCGCCGAGCTGCGTCGGCTGCAGCGCTGGGGCGCCAACGAGCTGATCGGCAAGCTCGCCGAGGCCTACGGCGGCACACCGCCGGAGCGCAAGGAGAAGAACCCCTACGAGCAGCCGGACGAATGGCTGCACGGCAAGGTCGAGATCCCGCTGGGCTCCCGCACCCTGCTCGCCGTGCCCACTCCCGGCCACACCCGGGGACACGTCGTCTTCCTCGACGCCGACTCGTCGACGATGTTCTCCGGGGACCACATCCTGCCGCACATCACGCCGTCCATCGGCGTGGAATCGGCCCGCCCGGAGCTGCCGCTCGGCGACTTCCTGGATTCGCTGCGGCTCATGCGGACGTACCCGGACCTGCGGCTGCTGCCCGCGCACGGCCCGGTCGGCGGCAGTTCGCACCAGCGGGTCGATGAGCTGCTGCAGCACCACGACGAGCGCCTGCAGCAGACCGCCGAGGTCGTCAGCGGTGGAGCCGGGACCGCCTACGAGGCGGCGCGGAAGCTCGGCTGGACCCGGCGCAACAAGGACTTCTCCGAGCTCGACCTGTTCAACCAGGTGCTCGCCGTCGGCGAGACCAGCGCGCACCTGGACCTGCTGGTCGAGCGCGGCGAGCTGAGCGCCGTCGAGAACGGTGACGCGGTGGAGTACTCAGGCCAGCAGTAGCCGGACGGTCAGCTCGAGCCGGCTGGACACGTCGGAGGCCGAGGCACGGCGGGTCACCCAGGCGACCAGGTTCGACAGCCACACGTCGCCGATCACCCGCGCGATGGCCCGCTGCTCCTCGGTGGGCTCGTCGGGGGTCATGGCCTGGGTGAACAGCTGCTCCATCAGCAGCGCCACGGTGTCGACCTCGTTGGCGACCGAGGTGTCGGCGAACATGAACGCCCTGGTCATCGCCTCGGTGAGCTCGGGATTGCGCTGCAGCTGGCGAGTGGTGCGGCTGAGCACGTGCAGGACCCGGTCGTAGGCGGTGTCGCCCGGGATCTTCGAGCGGTCCATCTTCTCCTGCTCGCGGGCGAACTCCCGCGCCAGGCCGACGACCAGCAGGTGGATCTTCGACGGGAAGTACCGGTAGAGGGTGCCGAGCGCGACATCGGCCTTCTCGGCCACCGCGCGCATCTGCACAGCGTCGTAGCCGCCCTTGTTCGCGAGCGCGATGGTGGCGTCGATGATGCGTTTGCGCCGCTCGGCCTGCGCCGTGGTGCCGGTGGCGCCGCCCCGGAGTGCCTCCAGCACGTTCTGCGAGCTTTCCATGGTTCGGGCTCTCCTTGAACATTCGACGGACATCGGGTGACGGCGGAGCGTGTTCGTCGCCACGCGAATCATCGTCCGGGGCTACCAACGGGTTAAGGTAAGCGGGTTACCTCGACCGAAACATGTTCCAGTCTACCCAGCCCGCGGCCCCCGGGCAGTGTGAGGTGAATCGTGCGGATCGCGTTGCTTTCCTATCGGAGCAAGCCGCATTGCGGTGGGCAGGGCGTCTACGTCCGCTACCTCAGCCGCGGCCTGGCCGAGCTGGGGCATCACGTCGAGGTGTTCTCCGGGCAGCCCTACCCGGAGCTGGACCCGGGTGTCGATCTCACCCCCGTGGACAGTCTTGACCTCTACAACGACGACGACCCGTTCCGGACTCCGCACTGGCGTGAGCTGCGCGATCACATCGACCTGCTCGAGGTCGCCACGATGTGGACCGCGGGTTTCCCCGAGCCGATGACCTTCAGCATGCGCGCCGCCCGCCTGCTCGCGGCCCGCGCGCACGAGTTCGACGTCGTGCACGACAACCAGTGCCTGGGCTCGGGTCTGCTCTCGTTGCAGCGGGCCGGGATTCCGCTGGTCGCCACCGTGCACCACCCGATCACCCACGACCGCCGGGTGGACCTCGCCGCGGCGAAGCTCTGGAAGAAGCCCACCGTGCACCGCTGGTACGGCTTCACCAAGATGCAGGCGCGCGTCGCCCGTCGGATCCCGCAGCTGCTGACCGTGTCGCAGAACTCCGCGGACGACATCCGCGCGGACTTCGGCGTCGGCCAGGAGCAACTGCGGGTCGTGCCGCTGGGCGTCGACGCCGACGTGTTCACGCCGCCGACAGCACCGCGCGTGCCGGGCCGCATCGTGGCCATGGCGAGCGCCGACACCCCGATGAAGGGCGTCGGCACGTTGCTGGAGGCCGTCGCGAAGCTGCGCACCGAGCGCGAGGTGGAGCTGGTGCTGGTCAGCAAGCTGACGCCCGGTGGGCCGACGGAGCAGCGCATCGAGGAGCTCGCGATCGGCGATGTGGTCCGCACCGTCAAGGGCATCAGCGACCAGGAGCTCGCCGAGCTGCTGGGTTCCGCGGAGGTGGTGAGCGTTCCGTCGCTCTACGAGGGGTTCTCGCTGCCCACGGTGGAGGCGATGGCCTGCGGCACGCCGCTGGTCGCCAGCCGCGCGGGCGCGATCCCCGAGGTGGCGGGCCCGGACGGCGAGTGCGCCGACCTGGTGCCGCCGGGCGATGCCGAAGCCCTGGCCAAGGCGCTCGAAGGGCTGCTCGATTCGCCGGAGCGCCGAGGTCGCCTCGGCGCCAACGGACGCGAACGGGTGCTGGCCCGCTACAGCTGGAAATCCGTGGCAGCGGCGACCGTCGACTGCTACGCCGAAGCGATCGCGCGCAGCCCGCGCGGTGGGAAGGGAGCAACGCGTTGCTGACGGTGGACTTCGACAGGCTCGGCGTGCGGCCGGGACAGCGAGTGCTGGACCTGGGCTGCGGCGGTGGCCGGCACGCTTTCGAGCTGTACCGGCGCGGCACCGACGTGACCGCCTTCGACCAGGACGTCGAAGAGCTGGAGAACGTGTCCGCGATGTTCGCCGCGATGGAGGCCGAGGGCGAGGTGCCGGAGGGCGCCAAGGCCCAGACCGTCTCCGGTGACGCGCTCGCGCTGCCGTTCGCCGACGGGGAGTTCGACGTCGTCATCGCCTCGGAGATCATGGAGCACATCCCCGAGGACGAGAAGGCGATGCGCGAGCTCGTCCGCGTGGTCAAGCCGGGCGGACGCGTCGTCGTGACCGTCCCGCGCGCGTGGCCGGAGCGGATCTGCTGGGCTCTGTCCGACGAGTACCACCAGGTCGAGGGCGGGCACGTGCGGATCTACTCCGCCGGGGAGCTGATCGGCAAGCTCACCGACGCCGGGCTGCGCTACGCGTTCCGCGACCACCAGCACGCGCTGCACGCGCCGTACTGGTGGATCAAGTGCGCGGTGGGCACCGACAACAACGATCACCCGCTGGCCAAGGCGTACCACGCGTTCCTGGTGTGGGACATGATGAAGGCACCGTGGATCTCGCGCACCGCCGAGAAGCTGCTGAACCCGGTCGCGGGCAAGAGCATCGCGGTCTACCTGGGCAAACCGGGGGCGGCGCGTGCCGGCGCCTGAGCTGCCGGGCGTCGTCTCCGCGGAGGCTCTCGTCCAGACCGGCAAGGCCATCGCGTCCGTTCAGCTCCCGTCGGGGGAGATCCCGTGGTTCCCGGGCGGTCACACCGACCCGTGGGACCACGTGGAGTGCGCGATGGCGCTGACGGTCGTCGGGCAGGTCGCGGAGGCCGAGCGCGCCTACGAGTGGCTGCGCACGACCCAGGGCGCTGACGGTTCCTGGCCGCTCCAGGTGCGCGACGGTGTGGTGGAGGACGCGGGCGCCGACACCAACTACTGCGCCTACCCGGCCGTCGGCGTCTGGCACCACGTGCTGATCACCGGCGACGAGGAGTTCGCCGAGCGGATGTGGCCGATGGTGCGCGACGCGATCGACTTCGTGCTCACCGCGCAGCACCAGCGTGGCGAGATCGACTGGGGCATCGGGGAAGCAGGCCCGACCGGTGAGGCCTTGCTGGCCGGCAGCTCCAGCATCCACCAGAGCCTGCGGTGCGCGCTGGCGCTGGCGGATCGCGTCGGTGAGCAGCAGCCGAGCTGGGAGGTGGCCGTCGGCCGCCTCGGCCACGCGCTGCGCAGGCATCCGGAGGCGTTCACTCCGAAGACCCGGTACTCGATGGACTGGTACTACCCGATCCTCGGTGGAGCGGTCCGGGGCGAGGCCGGGCGCCGGCGAATCGACGAGCGCTGGAACGACTTCGTCGTGGACGGCCTCGGAATCCGCTGCGTCGACGACAACCCGTGGGTCACGGGTGCCGAAACGTGCGAGCTGGTCCTGGCTCTGGACGCCCTGGGCGAGCACGACCGCGCGGTGGCCCAGCTCGCCGCGATGCAGCACCTGCGCGATCCGGACGGTTCCTACTGGACCGGCTACGTCTTCGCCGACGACAAGCGCTGGCCGGAGGAGCAGTCCTCCTGGACCGCGGCGGCCGTCGTCCTCGCCGCCGACGCCCTCACCCGGACTTCCTTGGGCAACGGCATCTTCCGCGGCGAGGGGCTCCCGCAAGGCCTCCCGGTCGAGAACGCCTCCTGCTGCGAGTACGAACACACCCGCTGATACCGCCACCGCGGCCGGAGGCGGTGAAGTCGTGGGGTGGGGGAAGTTTTCATGAAAACTTCCCCCACCCCACGAACTGTCAGGGGAGGGCGCCGGGCTCTCCTGCGGTGCGTTCGAGGACGCGCATCGAGCCGGTGACCCGCGTTTCGGTGAAGGCTCCCGTGTCCAGCGCGCGCCGGTAGATGTTGTACGGGGCCTGGCCGCCGTCCTCGGGGTTCGGGAAGACGTCGTGGATGACCAGCGCGCCGCCCGGTGCGAGCCAGTGCGCCCAGCCCTCGTAGTCGGTGATGGCGGCCTCCTCGGTGTGGCCGCCGTCGATGAACAGGAAGGTCAGCGGGGTCCGCCAGAAGCCGGCGATCGTGCCGGAGCGGCCGACGACGGCCGTGACCTCGTCCTCCAGCCCCGCCCGGGCGAGGGTGCGGCGGAACTCGCCGAGGGTGTCGAGCTTGCCGACGGTGGCGTCGACCAGGCCCGGGTCGTGGTACTCCCAGCCGGGCTGGTGCTCCTCGGAGCCGCGGTGGTGGTCGACCGTGACGATCCGGCCGCCGGTGCTGCGCGCGGCAGCACCCAGGAAGATCGTGGACTTCCCGCAGTAGGTGCCGATCTCGACGCCCACGCCCGTCCCCAGGTAGGCGGTGGCGGTCTCGTGCAGTGCCAGACCCTCGTCGGTGGGCATGAACCCGGTCGCTCGCTCGGCGAGGTCGAGCAGTTCCGCAGGCATCGACGGGTGGTGCTCGCGTTCGGTGGTCGATCCCTGCGTCACGTGGTGCCTCTTTCGACTAGCTGCTGGTGCGCATTGCAGGGTACCCGGTCCACCCGCTAGCTTGTTAGAACATGTTCTAATTCTCGCAGTGCGGGCGCGGACGAGGAGGCGTTGTGCCGATCGCGATCACCGAGGAGCAGCGAGGGCTGCAGGAATCCATCCGGTCCTGGGCCGAGGGCTTGGGCACCGACCCGGTGCGCAAGCTGGAGAACGCCGATGCCCCGGTCTGGCACGAGGAGGAGACCTGGACCGGCCTGACCGAGATCGGCGTCTTCTCCTTGATCACCGAGCAGATCGGCACCCTGGCCGATCTCGCGGCCGGGCTGGAGCAGGCCGCCGACGCGCTGGTGCCCGGACCGGTGTGGTCGACCGCCGTGGCGGTCGGGCTGCTCGGCGGGGCGGACTTCGCCGAAGGCAGGGCCACCGCGGCCCTCGCCCTGGAACCCGGCGAGCTGGTCGGGACCCGATCAGGCGACGAGCTCGTGGTGTCCGGCCGCATCGGCGCCGTTCCCGGTGCCATGGGCGTGACCCACCTGCTGCTGTGCGCCCGGGTGGACGAGCAGGACGTCTGGTTCCTGGTCGGCGCGGAGCAGGTCGAGCGAACGGCCCGCCCCTCGCTCGACCCGTCCCGGCCCGTCGCCGAGGTCGTGCTGCACGACGTCGCGGTTCCTGCGGAGAACGTCCTGGCCGGCCGTGACGTGCGCGACCTCGCGGTCACGCTCGCCGCCGCCGAGGCCGCCGGGATCGCCGGGTGGTGCCTGCGCACCGCGGTCGACTACGCCCGCACCCGCGAGCAGTTCGGCCAGGTCATCGGGTCGTTCCAGGCGATCAAGCACCTCTGCGCCCAGATGCTGTGCAAGGTCGAGAAGGCCACCGCCCTGGCCTGGGACGCCGCGCGCGCGGCCGAGGACGCACCCGACGAGCACCCGCTGGCGGCGGCGGTGGCGGGAGCGGCGGTCTTCGACGCAGCGGTGGAGGTCGCCAAGGACTGCATCCAGGTGCTCGGCGGCATCGGCTTCACCTGGGAGCACGACGCGCACCTCTACCTGCGGCGAGCGCTGGCGCTGCGGCAGACCGTCGGAGGTTCCGCCGTCTGGCGCCGCCGGGTCGCGGACCTCTCCGCGTCCGGAGCGCGCAGGACGCTGAGCCTGTCCACCGAACTCCCCGAGGAGCGGCGCGGTGAGATCCGCGGCGCGGTCGAGGAGATCGCCGGGCTCTCCCCGCAGCAGCAGCGAATCCGGCTCGCCGAGACCGGTTACCTCGCCCCGCACTGGCCGAAGCCCTACGGCTGCGGCGCGACCCCGCACGAGCAGCTGCTCATCGACGAGGAACTGGACCGGGCGGGCGTGCAGCGCCCGGACATGGTCGTGGGCAACTGGGCCGTGCCGACGATCGTCGAGCACGGGACCGACGCCCAGCGGGAGCGGTTCGTCTGGCCGACCCTGCGCGGCGAGATCGTCTGGTGCCAGCTGTTCTCCGAACCGGGCGCCGGCTCCGACCTCGCCGGTCTGCGCACCAAGGCCGAACGCGTCGACGGCGGGTGGAAGCTGACCGGGCAGAAGGTGTGGACCTCCCTGGCCCAGGAAGCGGACTGGGGGATCTGCCTGGCCCGCACCGACCCGGACGCGCCGAAGCACCGCGGCATCAGCTACTTCGTGGTCGACATGCGCTCCGAGGGCGTCACGGTCCGCCCGCTGCGCGAGATCACCGGTGTCGAGCGGTTCAACGAGGTGTTCCTCGACGACGTCTTCGTCCCGGACGAGTGCCTGGTCGCCGAACCGGGCCAGGGCTGGAAGCTCGCGCGCACCACGCTGGCCAACGAGCGCGTCGCGCTCGGCGGCGGCTCGAGCCTCGGCCAGGAGGTCGAGCGGCTGCTGGCCGATACCGCGGACACCGACCCGTCGGTGCGAGAACGCCTGGGCGCCGCCGTCGTCGAAGGACTGGCCGGATCGTTGCTGCGGTTGCGGGCGACGCTGCGCAGCTTGCAGGGGAAGGGGCCGGGCGCCGAGTCCAGCGTGGAGAAGTTGCTGGGCGTCTGGCACCGCCAGAACGTCGCGGAGCTCGGCGTCGAGGTGCTCGGTGCCGAAGCGCTCGTGATGGAGGCGGAACCGGTGCACGAGGTGCTGCTCACTCGTGCGCTGTCGATCGCGGGCGGCACCACGCAGATCCTGCTCAACGTGATCGCCGAGCGGATCCTCGGGCTGCCGCGCTAGGGGTGTCGAGCGACTCCCCGAGCTCACCGGTGCGGGCTGAGCGCGGCCTCCGCCGGGTTCGTGCGCGGCACGGCTCGACGGCTTCCGGTGCTCGCTCCCGTCGCCTTTCGCGCGACGGGAGCGGAGCGCCTCGCGCGCGGTTCCCGAGGCTTGCGCAAGGGGTCGCTGGGACGGTAGTAGTAGAACAAGTTTCACAACGTGGCCAGGGTTGGTCGAGGGGGCGGGATGGAGTTCACGCTCGGGGAGACGCAGCAGGCAGTGAGGGATCTGGCGGCTGAAGTTCTGGCCAAGGAGACCGAGCGAGCCGCCGCCTCAACTGGAATCGGTTTCGATGAGTCGGTGTGGAAGGCGCTGGGGGAGTCGGGCTTGCTCTCGCTGCCGGTCCCCGAGCGCCTGGGCGGGGCCGGACTCGGCCCGCTCGAGGTCGGTCTGGTGCTCGCCGAGGTGGGCAAGGCCGGGGTCGGCGTCCCGGCGCTGGCGACGCTGGCCTTCGGCGTCCTGCCGATCGCGCGGCACGCCGACGAGTCCCAGCAGGAGCGGTTGCTCGCCGAGCCCGGACGCGTGTTCAGCGCGGCGCTCAACGAGGCCTCCGCCCCGCTGCCGACGAAACCCCGCACGGTGTCGGAGAAATCACGCGTCACCGGGCGCAAGACCGGCGTGCTGCACGCCGACACCGCGCACCGCCTGCTGGTGTCCGCCAGCACCGAGCAGGGGCCCGCGATCCTGCTGGTCGACCCGCACGCCGACGGCGTGACGCTGCGCTCGGTGCGCTCCTCGGTCGGCGTGGAGTGGGTCGTGGACCTCGACGACGTCGAAGGCGAAGTCCTCGGCTCGCCGAGCGAAGCGGTCCTCGACGACGTGCACTCCTGCGCTCTCGCGGGGATGTGCGCGCTGGGAGACGGAGCAGTGGCCGCGGCGCTGGAGCTCACCGCCGAGCACCTGCGCACGCGGCACCAGTTCGGCAAGCCGCTGGCGGCCTTCCAGGCCGTCGCGCAGCAGATCGCCGACGTCTACGTCGTCAACCGGACCCTGCACCTGGCGGCGCTGTCGGCGTCCTGGCGTTTGGGCACCGGGCGCGACGCGGGTGAAGACCTCGACGTCGCCGCCTTCTGGCTCACCGACCAGGCACCTGCCGCGATGCACACCTGCCACCACCTGCACGGCGGGCTCGGCGTGGACATCACCTACCCCATGCACCGCTACTACTCGCAGGTCAAGGACCTGGCGCGGCTCGCGGGCGGCGCCGCGCACCGCGTCGACGTCCTCGCCCGACACGCCTGAGGAGAAGCCGTGTTCATCGAACTCACCGAGGAGCAGCGGGCGCTGCAGGCCGAGCTGCGCGAGTACTTCAGCAACCTCGTCACCCCCGAAGAGCGCGAAGCGCTCGCCCTGGACCGGCACGACGAGGCCCACCGCGCGGTGGTCCGCCGGATGGGCCGCGACGGCTGGATGGGCGTGGGCTGGCCCGAGGAGTACGGCGGGCGCGGTTTCGGCGACGTCGAGAACTACATCTTCGCCAACGAGGCGTCGAGGGCCGACGTGCAGCTGCCGTCGGTGACGCTGCAGACCGTCGGGCCGACGCTGCAGACCTACGGCACGGAAGAGCAGAAGGCCTTCTTCCTGCCCAAGATCCTCGCCGGGGACGTGCACTTCGCTATCGGCTACACCGAACCGGACGCGGGCACCGACCTCGCCTCGTTGCGCACCACCGCGGTGCGCGACGGCGACGACTACGTCGTCAACGGCCAGAAGATCTTCACCACCGGGGGGCACGACGCGGACTACATCTGGCTGGCCTGCCGCACGAATCCCGATGCGCCCAAGCACAAGGGCATCTCGATCCTGATCGTCGACACCCGCGATGAGGGCTACTCGTGGACGCCGATCATCACCGCCGACGGGTCACACCACGTCAACGCGACCTACTTCAACGACGTGCGGGTTCCGGCCTCGATGCTGGTGGGGGAGCAGGACCGCGGCTGGAAGCTGATCACGACCCAGCTCAACCACGAGCGCGTCATGCTCGGCCCGTCGGGCCGCACCGGTGGGTTGCGCGAGCGGGTGCGTGATTGGGCGGCCGAGCGCGATCTGCTCGAACTCCCCGACGTGAAGCGGGTTCTCGCGCGGGTGCGGGCCTTCGAGCGGGTCAACGAGCTGCTGAACTGGCAGGTCGCCGCGTCGGCGTCGCTCGGCCCGGTGGAGGTCGCCGACGCCTCGGCGACCAAGGTGTTCTCCTCCGAGACCGTGCAGACGCTGGGTCGCGAGCTGGAGGAGATCGTCGGCAGGCACGGCGATCCGTCCGAAGAGGACACCGCGGAACTGCTGCACTGGCTGGACGTTCAGGCCAAGCGGAACATCGTGCTGACCTTCGGCGGAGGGGTCAGCGAGGTCCAGCGCGAGCTGATCGCCACCGCCGGGCTGGGACTGCCGCGGGTGCCGCGCTGAGGAATGGAGCATCATGACCAGTACGACCACTGAGGCAGAGGAGATCCGCGCGGCGGCCAACCGGATCGCCGAGCGCGGTTCCAGCGCACCGAGGCCGGCCCGCGATCCGGTGAACCTGCCGATGATCAACAACTGGGTCGAGGCGATGGGCGACGCCAACCCGGTCTACACCTCGGCTGAGGTCGCCGAGAAGTCCGTCCACGGCGGGCTCGTCGCCCCGCCGGCGATGGCGCAGGTGTGGACCATGGGCGGGCTCAACCCCGAGCGCGATCCCGACGACCCGCTCTACTCGATGATGGGTGCGCTCGACGAAGCCGGGTACACCTCGGTGGTCGCGACCAACTGCGAGCAGACCTACCACCGCTACCTCCGGCACGGCGAGCAGCTCGCGGTCACCACCAAGCTCGACTCGGTGGTCGGGCCGAAGACCACCGGCCTCGGCGAGGGCTGGTTCGTCACCACCCGCAACACCTGGTACGTCGGCGATGAGCCGGTGGCCGAGATGATGTTCCGCGTCCTGAAGTTCAAGCCTGCGGAAGCGAAGACCGCTGAGCCCCAGTCGGAACCGGAGCCGCCGGCCGAGGTCATCCGGCCCGCGATCAACCAGGACACCGCCTACTTCTGGGAGGGCACGGCCGCAGGCGAGCTGCGCATCCAGCGCTGCGGCGGCTGCGGACTGCTGCGGCACCCGCCGGGGCCGATGTGCCCGGAGTGCGGTGCCACCCAGCGCACCCACCTGGTGTCCGAAGGGCTCGGCGAGGTCTACAGCTACGTCGTGCACCACCGTCCCGCGATCCCGGGCAAGAAGCTGCCGCTGGTGATCGCGCTGGTCGCGCTCGACGAGGGCGTCCGGATCCTCGGGGAACTGCACGACGTCGACCCGGAAGAGGTGACCATCGGGCAGCGCGTCCAGGTCGCCTACCAGCGCGTCGACGACGAACTCACGCTGCCGTACTGGAAACCGTCGGAGGACGCATGAGCGACGATTTCGGCTCGCGCGCTCATGCGTCCGACCGGGTGCGGGTGTCCCGCAGAACAGGGGAGGACGCATGACACTGGCGCGCACACGTTCGGCGGGTGAGGTCGCGATCGGCGACGCCCTGCCGGAGGAACGCATCAACGCCACTCCGACCTTCATCGTGAGCACGGCCATCGCGACCCGCGACTTCCAGGACGTGCACCACGACCGGGACCTGGCGCAGGCCAAGGGTTCCGACGACATCTTCCTCAACATCCTGACCTCGACCGGTCTGGTGCAGCGCTACGTCACCGACTGGGCGGGTCCGGAAGCGCTGGTGCGCGGGGTGTCGATCAAGCTCGGCGTGCCCTGCTACGCCTACGACACGCTGACCATGCACGGCCAGGTCCTGGAGCAGGGCGAGGGAGTGTTCGTCGTCGAGGTGCTGGGCCGCAACCAGCTCGGCACCCACGTGACCGGCCGGGTTCGGCTGGAGCTGCCGGAGGTGGCCCGATGATCTCAGGGAAGACCGCGATCGCGGGGATCGGTGCGACCGAGTTCTCCAAGGACTCCGGGCGCAGCGAACTGCAGCTGGCCGCCGAGTGCGTGCGCGGCGCGATCACCGACGCGGGGCTCGAACCGTCCGATGTGGATGGTCTGGTCACCTTCACGATGGACACCAACACCGAGGTCGCGGTGGCCCGCGAGGTCGGCATCCCGAACCTGAGCTACTTCAGCCGCATCCACTACGGGGGCGGCGCGGCCTGCGCCACGGTGCAGCAGGCGGCGATGGCGGTGGCGACCGGGATGGCCGAGGTCGTGGTCTGCTACCGCGCCTTCAACGAGCGCTCCGGGCAGCGGTTCGGTCAGTTCAACGCCGGGTTGTCGGGTCAGGCCACCTCCACCGGCGTGGACAACAGCTGGTCCTACCCGATGGGCCTGGGCACTCCGGGTGCGCAGGTGGCCATGTTCGCCCGCCGCTACATGCACGCCTACGGCGCGACGAGCGAGGATTTCGGGCGCATCGCGGTCGCCGACCGCAAGCACGCCGCGGCGAATCCGAACGCGTGGTTCTACGAGCGTCCGATCACCCTGGAGGACCACCAGAACTCCCGGTGGATCACCGAGCCGCTGCGGCTGCTGGACTGCTGCCAGGAGAGCGACGGCGGGGTGGCGCTGGTGATCACCAGCCTGGATCGCGCCCGCGACCTGCCGAACCCGCCCGCGGTGGTGGCCGGAGCCGCCCAGGGCAGCGGGCCGGACCAGTTCACCATGACCAGCTACTACCGGGACGACATCACCGGCCTGCCTGAGATGGGCCTGGTGGCGCGCCAGCTGTGGGAGCAGTCCGGGATCGGCCCGCAGGACGTGCAGGTCGGCATCCTCTACGACCACTTCACGCCGTTCGTGCTGGTCCAGCTCGAAGAGCTCGGATTCTGCGGCCGGGGTGAGGCCAAGGACTTCATCGCCGACGGAGCCATCGAGCACGGTGGTCGGCTCCCGCTCAACACCCACGGCGGCCAGCTGGGCGAGGCCTACATCCACGGGATGAACGGCATCGCCGAAGGGGTGCGGCAGATCCGCGGGACGGCGGTCAACCAGGTCGATGCTGTCGGCAACGTCCTGGTGACGGCGGGCACCGGGGTCCCCACCAGCGGACTGGTGCTCGCAGCAAACTGAAACATGTTATAGATTTTGGCGCTGTTGGCGCTATGATGTAGCCGGAACAGCACGTGAAAGGGGTTCCGCATCGTTCGGAACCTGTTCCAGTCACCAGGGGTGCCGGGGAGGACGAATGCTCAGTGCCGAGACCCGCGAAGGGCTCGCCGAGCGGTTGTGGCGGGCCGAGCGCGAACGGGAGCCGATCCCGCCGCTGATCGAATCGCACCCGGACATCGACGTGGTCGACGCCTACGAGATCCAGCTGATCAACATCCGCCGCCGGGACGTCCCGACCGCCGGGCACAAGGTCGGGCTGTCCTCGCCGGCGATGCAGCAGATGATGGGCGTCGACGAACCGGATTACGGGCACCTGCTCAGCGACATGCAGCTGTCCGAGGACGTTCCGCTCGACGCCCGTGCCTACTGCTACCCGCGCGTGGAGGTCGAGGTCGGCTTCCTGCTGTCCGAGGACATCCCGCCGGACTGCGACGAGCAGGGCGTGCTCGACCGCACCGAAGCGCTGATCCCCTCGATCGAGCTGATCGACAGCCGCATCCGCGACTGGCGGATCGGCATCGCCGACACCATCGCCGACAACGCCTCCTCGGCCGGCTACGTGCTGGGAGCGCAGCGAGTGGCACCGGGGGCGCTCGACCCGCGCGGCATCGACGCCGTGCTGCACCGCAACGGCGAGGTCGTCGCGGAGGGCCGCTCCGACGCGGTGCTGGGCAACCCCGCCACCGCCGTGGCCTGGCTGGCGAAGAAGGTCGCCGGGTTCGGGGTCCGGTTGCGGGCCGGGAACGTCGTGCTGCCCGGTTCCTGCACCCGCGCCATCGACGTGCGGCCAGGGGATGTCTTCCGGGCCGAGTTCACCGGTCTCGGCACGGTCGGCCTCACCGCGAAACCCTAGAGACCTCAACACACCTCAGGAGGGGCGCCATGACGGCCAAGGCGGCCATCGTCGGGTCGGGCAACATCGGTACCGACCTGCTCTACAAGCTCAGCCGGGCGAAGCACGTCGAGCCCGCCTGGATGATCGGCATCGACGCCGACAGCGACGGCCTCCGCCGCGCTGCGGACCTCGGCGTGGCCACCAGCGCCGGGGGCGTGGACTGGCTGCTGGAGAACGAGAGCCCGGACATCGTCTTCGAGGCGACCTCGGCCTACGTGCACCGGGCCAACGCCCCGCGCTACGCCGAGCGCGGCATCCGGGCGATCGACCTCACCCCGGCCGCCGTCGGACCCTACGTCGTCCCGCCCGTCAACATCGACGAGCACCTCGGCGCCCCGAACATCAACCTCATCACCTGCGGCGGTCAGGCCACCATCCCGATGGTGCACGCGGTGTCCCGGGTCGTTCCGGTGGCCTACGCCGAGATCGTCGCCTCGGTCGCCTCCGTGTCGGCGGGACCCGGAACGCGGTCGAACATCGACGAGTTCACCCGCACCACCTCCAAGGGGATCGAGGTCATCGGGGGAGCCGAGCGCGGCAAGGCGATCATCGTGCTCAACCCGGCCGACCCGCCGATGATCATGCGCGACACCATCTTCTGCGCCATCCCGGCCGACGCCGACACCGACGCCATCGGCGAGTCGATCACCCGCATGGCCGCCGACATCGCCGAGTACGTCCCCGGCTACCGGCTGCTGTCCGAGCCGCAGTTCGACCCGCCGTCGGCGCTCACCGGCGGGCAGGCGCGCGTCGCGGTGTTCGTCGAAGTCGAAGGCGCGGGCGACTTCCTGCCGAACTACTCCGGCAATCTCGACATCATGACCGCCGCCGCGGTGCGGGTCGGCGAAGAGCTCGCCGGCACCGGGGCGTTGCAGAAGGAGGCCGCGCGGTGACCGGACTGCCCAAGACCCATCTGCCCAAGACTTACAGCGACGAGCTGGACCTGCGCATCACCGACACCTCGCTGCGCGACGGCTCGCACCACAAGCGGCACCAGTTCACCGCCGACGAGGTGCGCGACATCGTCACCGCGCTCGACGGGTCCGGGGTGCCGGTGATCGAGGTGACCCACGGCGACGGCCTGGGCGGATCCTCGTTCAACTACGGGTTCTCGCGCACTCCCGAGCAGGAGCTCATCACGCTGGCCGCGGAGACCGCGCGCAACGCCAAGATCGCCGTGCTGATGCTGCCCGGGGTGGGCGTCACCGACGACATCCTCATCTCGCGCGACAACGGTGCCTCGGTGTGCCGGATCGCCACCCACTGCACCGAGGCCGACGTGTCGGTGCAGCACTTCGGGCTCGCGCGCGAGCAGGGCATGGAAACCGTCGGGTTCCTCATGATGGCCCACTCCCAGCCACCGGAGGTGCTGGCCAAGCAGGCCCGGATCATGGTCGACGCCGGATGCCAGTGCGTCTACGTCGTCGACTCCGCCGGTGGGTTGGTGCTGGAGCAGGTCGCCGAGCGCGTCTCGGCTCTGGACGCCGAGATCGGCGGCGACGCGCAGATCGGCTTCCACGGGCACGAGAACCTCGGTGTCGCGGTGGCGAACTCGGTCGCCGCGGCCCGTGCCGGTGCCGTCCAGATCGACGGCAGCACGCGGCGATTCGGTGCCGGCGCGGGCAACACGCCGGTCGAAGCGTTCGTCGGCGTGTGCGACAAGCTCGGATTCCGGACCGGCGTGGACTTCTTCGCCATCGCCGACGCCGCCGAGGACGTGGTGCGCCCGGCGATGCCGGAGGAATGCCTGCTGGACCGCTCCGCGCTGATGATGGGTTACGCCGGGGTGTACTCCAGCTTCCTCAAGCACGCCGCCAACCAGGCTGAGCGCTACGGCGTCAGCCAGGCGCAGCTCCTGGTTCGCGCCGGTGAGCGCAAGCTCGTCGGCGGCCAGGAGGACCAGCTGATCGACATCGCGCTGGAACTGCAGCGCGAACAGGCCAAGTGACCACACCGGAACTTTCGAACGGAGCACTGCATGAGTGACCGGGACAGCACAGAAGTTCTCGAAGCGGTGCGCAAGCTGCTTCCTTCGCTGCGGGATCGCGCCCAGCAGGCCGAGGACGGCCGCAAGATCCCGGCGGAATCCATCGGCGAGCTGCAGGACGCGGGATTCTTCAAGCTGCTGCAGCCCCAGCGCTACGGCGGCTACGAGGCCGACCCGGTGGAGTTCTACACCGCGGTGAAGCTCATCGCCAGCGCGTGCGGCTCGACCGGCTGGGTCGCCTCCATCCTCGGCGTCCACCCGTGGCACCTGGCCCTGTTCCCGCAGCAGGCCCAGGAGGACGTCTGGGGCAAGGACCAGAACACGCGGATCTCGTCCTCCTACGCGCCGATGGGCAAGGCGAAGGTCGTCGAGGGCGGCTACCGGCTGACGGGTAAGTGGAGCTTCTCCTCCGGCTGCGATCACGCGAGCTGGGTGTTCGTCGGCGGCCCCGCGCTGGACGGCGAGGGCAACATGGTCGACTTCTGCACCTACCTCCTGCCGCTCGACGACTACACGATCAACGACGTGTGGGACACCGTCGGGCTGCGCGGCACCGGCAGCAACGACATCGTCGTCGAGGACGTGTTCATCCCCGAGCACCGGGCGCTGAGCTTCATGTCCATGTCGAAGACCCAGTGCCCCGGCCACGAGGTCAACACGGCGCCGCTGTACCGGCTTCCGTGGGGCACCGTGCACCCCTCGACGATCACCGCGCCGATCATCGGCATGGCGCAGGGTGCCTACGACGCGCACGTCGAGCACCAGGCCAAGCGGGTTCGCGCCGCCTACGCCGGTGAGCAGGCCAAGGACGACCCGTTCGCCAAGGTCCGCATCGCCGAGGCCGCCAGCGAGATCGACGCCGCGTGGCTGCAGCTGTCGACCAACATCGCCGACGAGCTGGCTCTGCTGCAGGCGGGCGAGGAAGTGCCGATGTCGTTGCGGCTCAAGGCACGTCGTGACCAGGTGCGCGGTACCGCGCGGGCGATCTCCGCGGTCGACCGGCTCTTCGAGAACTCCGGTGGGCGGGCGCTGCAGGCGGGCACCCCGATCCAGCGGTTCTGGCGGGACGCGCACGCCGGCCGGGTGCACGCGGCCAATGACGCCGAGCGCGCCTACACGATGTTCGGCAGCGGAGAATTCGGTCTACCGGTGAAGGATTCGATGGTCTGATGGTGGAGATCAAGAGCCAGGACGCGACACTGCCCTCCGGGCTGACGCTGCACTACCACGAAGCCGGCGTCGGCAACGACAACACCGTGGTCATGCTGCACGGCGGCGGGCCAGGGGCGTCGGCGTGGAGCAACTTCAGCCGCAACATCGAGGCGTTCGCCGATGACTTCCACGTCATCGCCGTGGACCAGCCCGGATTCGGCAAGTCCTCGAAACCGACCGAGCACGGCCAGTACTTCACCCACAGCGCGGGCGCTCTGCACGAGCTGTTCGACGTCCTGGGCGTCGACAAGGCGCACCTGCTCGGCAACTCGCTCGGTGGCGGGACGGCGGTGCGCTTCGCGCTGAACTTCCCCGAGCGCGCGGGTCGGCTGGTGCTGATGGGGCCGGGCGGCTTGAGCCTCAACGTGTTCGCGCCGGACCCGACCGAAGGGGTCCAGAAGCTGGGCCAGTTCGGAGCGCCGCCCGGCCCGACCAAGGAGAAGCTCGAAGCCTTCCTGCGGACGATGGTCTACGACCAGTCGCTGATCACCGAGGAGCTGCTCGAGGAGCGCTTCGCGGCGGCCAGCGCGCCGGAGTCGATGGCCGCCATGAAGGCGATGGGCAAGTCCTTCTCCCAGCCCGAGAGCTTCGAAGAGGGCCTGCTGTGGCGGGAGGCCTACAAGCTGCGGCAGCGGGTGCTGCTGATCTGGGGCCGCGAGGACCGGGTCAACCCGCTGGACGGGGCGCTGGTGGCGCTGAAGCTGATCCCGCGCGCGCAGCTGCACGTCTTCGGTCGTTGCGGGCACTGGGCGCAGCTGGAGAAGTTCGAGGAGTTCAACAGCATCACCAAGGACTTCCTGGACGGCTAGTGCCGATCTGCCGGCGGCGGAACCGCTGTCGCCGGGCCCGCCGCGACACGACCACAGCACGCTCCACAAGGCGAAGGAGAGGTAGTCCCATGGGTATTCGCTCGCTCGGGTACCTGCGCATCGAGGCCACCGACATCGAGGCGTGGCGGGTGTACGGCTTGAAGGTCCTCGGCATGGTCGAGGGCAGCGGGAACGATCCGGACGCGCTGTACCTGCGCATGGACGACTTCCCGGCCCGGCTGGTCATCGTGCCCGGTTCGCAGGACCGGCTGCTGCAGGCCGGATGGGAAGCCGAGCACGCGGCGGGCCTGCAGGAGATCCGGGACTCGTTGAGCGCCAACGGGGTTCCGTTCAAGGAGGGCACGGCCGAGGAGCTCGCGGACCGGCGGGTGATGGAGCTGATCCGCTTCAGCGACCCGTCGGGCAACGAGCTGGAGGTCTTCCACGGTGCCGCGCTGCAGCACCGGCGGGTGGTGAGCCCGTACGGGCACACGTTCGTCACCGAGGAGCAAGGGCTCGGGCACGTGGTGCTGTCCACCCACGACGACGAGGCGGCGCTGCGGTTCTACCGCGACGTGCTCGGGTTCAAGCTGCGCGACTCGATGCGCATGGCGCCCGAGCTGGTCGGCAGGCCCTCCGACGGGGAACCGGCGTGGCTGCGGTTCTTCGGCTGCAACCCGCGGCACCACAGCCTGGCGTTCCTGCCGATGCCCACGCCCAGCGGCATCGTGCACCTGATGGTCGAGGTAGCCGACGTCGACGACGTCGGGCTGACCCTGGACCGCGCCTACCGGCGCAAGGTGCCGATGTCGGCGACCCTGGGGAGGCACGTCAACGACCTGATGCTGTCGTTCTACATGAAGACCCCTGGTGGCTTCGACGTCGAATTCGGCTGCGAGGGAAGGCAGGTCGACGACGACGACTGGATCGCGCGCGAGAGCACGGCGGTCAGCCTGTGGGGCCACGACTTCAGCCTCGGCAACAGGCCTCAGTGATGGGAGGGGCGATGGAAGCGGTGGTCTCGGAGATCGACGGTGCGACGTTCCGGCGCACGCTCGGGCACTTCTGCACCGGTGTGACGGTGGTGACCGGCAGCTGCGACGGTCAGCCGGTGGGTTTTCGCGTGCCAGTCGTTCTCGGCGCTGTCCCTCGACCCGGCCCTGGTGCTGTTCTGCCCGGGGAAGAACTCCCGGGCGTGGCCGCTGATCGAGCGTTCCGGGCACTTCTGCGTCAACGTGCTGGCGGCCGGTCAGCGCGACGTCTCGTCGGTCTTCGGGCGCAAGGGCGAGGACAAGTTCGCCGGCCTGAGCTGGAGCCCGGCTCCGTCGGGATCTCCGCTCCTGGACGGCACGCTCACCTGGCTCGACTGCGCGGTCGAATCGGTGCTCGACGGCGGTGATCACCACATCGTCATCGGCCGGGTGCAGACGCTCGGCGAGACGACGGAGGAAGACCCGCTGCTGTTCTACAAGGGCGCCTACACGGGCATCACCCGTCCGACGACCCCCGCCCAGTACTGGCCGGAGGACTTCCTGACGGGCACGCCGGACGACTGGCTCTGACGTCCGCCTCACCACCTGGTGGGGTGCGAGTGCGAAACGTCGCGCGAACTCCGGGTCTGGAACTCCGGGCTCGAAGTTCGCGCGACGTTCGTTCGCGGGCCAGGGGGTCGGGAATGGGAAACGCGCGCCGCCCCGGAGTGCTGGGGCGGCGCGCGTCGTCTTGGGAGCGGCGGATCAGAGCCGTTCGATGATGGTGCCCGTGGACAGCGCGCCACCGGCGCACATGGTGACCAGGGCCGTGCTGGCCGTCGCGGCGTTCGAGTTCGTGCAGCGCCGAGGTGAGCAGGCGGGCGCCGGTGCTGCCGACCGGGTGGCCGAGGGCGATGGCGCCGCCGTTGACGTTGACCCGGTCCAGGTCGGGGCCGTGGACGTCGGCCCAGGACAGCACGACCGAGGGCGAAGGCCTCGTTGACCTCGAAGACGTCGATGTCGCCGATCTTCATCCCGCTGCGCGCGAGCACCCGCTCGGTGGCCTGCACCGGCCCGTCCAAGTGGTAGTAGGGCTCGGCGCCCACCAGGCACTGGGAGACGATCCGGGCGCGCGGGACGCAGTCCCAGGGCCTGGGCGCGGTCGGAGTCCATCAGCAGGAGGGCCGCCGCGCCGTCGGAGATCTGCGAGGAGCTGCCCGCGGTGTGCAGCCCGTCGGGAGGACCGGCCTTGAGCCCGCCGAGGGTCTCCACGCTCGTCTCGCGCAGTCCCTGGTCGCGGGTGACCTCGCCGTCGGCGGTGCTGACCGGGACGATCTCGCGGTCGAAGCGGCCTTCGTCCCACGCCAGCTGCGCGCGTTCCTGCGAACGCACCCCGAAGCGGTCGAGGTCCTCGCGGGTGATGCCCCGGCGGCCCGCGATGCGGTCCGCGGCCAGGAACTGGTTGGGCATGTCGATGTCCCAGGAATCGGGCTTGGGCCGGCCCACGTCGGTGCCGATGTTGCTGCCCAGCGGCACCCGGGTCATGGCCTCGACGCCGCAGGAGATGCCGACCTCGATGGCGTCGGTCGCGATGAGACCGGCGATGAGGTGGGTGGCCTGTTGCGCCGATCCGCACTGGGCGTCGATCGAAGTGCTGCCCGTCTCCTCGGGGAGCCCGGAGTGCAGCCACGCGGTGCGGGCGACGTTGCCGGACTGCTCGCCGGCCTGGGTGACGCAGCCGCCGATGACCTGTTCCACCACTGCGGGGTCGATGCCCGCGCGTTCCACCAGGCCGCGCTGCGCCGCGCCGAGGATCTCCGAGGCGTGCAGCCCGGACAGCCAGCCCTTGCGCTTGCCGATCGGCGTCCGCACCGCCTCCACGATCACCGGAGTGCCCACCTGAATCTCCTCTCACCGCAATCGCTACCGCCACGAATCTAGAACATGTTATCCCCATGCGCCATGACCGGAGGGGAGGCGGAACGATCTTTGCCTTGGCTTGCACGATTCATCTGTAGTTAAAGGGGTTTACCGAACGCGCTCCATGTGGTTCGCTTCACATAGAACTCGTTTCAGTTCGTGCAGCGCAGGAGGTAAGCCGTGGTAGCACCGAGCCTTCCGGAAGGCTTCGACTTCACCGACCCCGACCTCTACTCC
>NZ_VIWX01000003.1 GCF_007829955.1 Saccharopolyspora dendranthemae | reverse complement strand
CGGGTTTCTGGGGCTGTTGCGTCTGGCCGTTCAACGGGAGCGGAAGGCCGTCGGGCACCGGCAACAGCGGCTGACGCGACCGCCCGAGGTTGTCGACGATCGTGCTCAGGTTCAGGTCGACCTTGAGGTACAGGTTGGTGTAGTCGCTCATTCCCGATGCCTTCGACCCGCGTTGTCCGGGAAACGGGAAGGTGACGAGGGTTTCCAGCGACTTCGGCAGCGCGTCACCGGCCGCTGCGAGCTGGTGCAGCGTCGGCGCGAGCTGGTTGAGGTCGTGAACGAGGTCCTCGTGCGACTTGTCGACGACGTTGGTCGCCACGGCCCGAGAGCTTGTCCAGCGACTGCAGCATGGTCACCAGCTGGCCGCGCTGCTCGTGGAGCACCTGCAGCCCGGGGCCGAGGTCGCGCAGCGCGGTGTCGATGCTGCCGCGCTGCTCGTTGAGCTTGGCCGAGAGGCCGGTTGACGCTGTCCCAGGCGCGCACGATGTCGTTGCGCTGCGCGTCCAGCCCAGAGACCAGTTCGTCGAGGTTGTTGAGCAAGCCGCGGATGTCGGACTCACGCCCGCTCATCGCCTTGTTGAGCTCCTTGGTGATGTCCTGCAGCTGCGCGACACCACCACCGTTGAGCAGCAGCGACAGCGCGCCGAGGACCTCTTCGACCTCGGGGTTGCGGTTCGAGCGGTTCAGGCCGATGGTCGCGCCTTCGGTCAGCCGCCCGGAGGCAGCCTGCGGGGGCGCGGCCAGCTCGACGTACTTCTCACCCAGCAGGCTGGACTGGCGCAGCCGGGCGACGGAGTTGGCGGGCAGCTTGACGTCTCCGTTGAGGGTCACCGTCACCTCGGCGTCCCACGTCCCGGGTGCCAGGACGATGTTGGAGACCCGTCCGACCGCCACGTCGTTGACCCGGACACCCGCGTTGGGCACGAGGTCGAGCACGTCGGTGAAGCGGACCTTCACGTCGTAGGGGGTCGCTGCCGACGTCGGCTCCGCCCGGCAGCGGCATGTCGTAGACGCCGCGCGAGGAGCAACCCGACAGCGCCAGCAAGCCGACCGCCGCGACCGCACCGACCTTGACGGCGACTTGCGGTTGAGGACGGATCGCACGAGCCGGGTCATCGAACCGGGCCGCATCACTGGCCACCTCCAGCGGGCTGAAGTCCGTTGGTCAGCGGCAGCGGCAACGGCGGGAGCTTGCCGTTCTGCACCGCGTTGAGGGTTTCGGCCAGCGTCGGCAGCTTCTCGGCGCCGCCCAGGACCGGTCGCAGCGCGTCACAAGCCGTGCTGACCTCCAGCGGGACCTCCTTCGGCGTGCTCTGGTCGAGCAGCTTGCAGACGGAGACCAGCGGGGGTTGGTTGAGCTCGTTGAACATGGCGCGCTGGTCCAGCGTTCCGGAGGCACCGTTGTAGGTGTTGTTCAGGTTGCTCATGGCCAGTGGCGCGTTGGTCAGCGATTCGTTGAGCGCCGCCTTCTGCTTGACCAGCACGGCGGCCACGTCGTGCAGCTGGCTGACGTTGGACTGCACCTGAGAGCGGTTGTCCCGCACAAAGGTCTCCACCTTACCCAGCGCCACCGACAGCTCGGCCAGCGCCGCGCTCATGTCGTTGCGCTCACCGGCGAGATGGCTGCTGACCTCTTCCATCTGCGAGTTGAACCGGCGCATCTGGCCGTCGTTGTCGGCGAGCATCCCGGTGAACCGCTGCAGGTTGTCGACCGTCTTGAACAGCTCGTCGCTGTTGCCCGACAGCGTCGTGCCCGCTTCGCCGAGGTTGCGCAGGGTTTCCGACAGCGCCTTGCCGTTGCCCTCCAGGTTGGCGGCACCGGTGTTGAGCAGGTCGGTCAGCGCGCCGTTCTTGTTGGCCCCGTTGGGACCCAGCGCGTTGGTGAGGTCGTTGAGGCTCCGGTAGATGTTGTCCAGCTCGACGGGCGTCGCGGTGCGATCGGCGGGGATCACCGCGTCGTCGCCGAGCTTCGGGCCTCCCTTGTAGACCGGCGCGAACTGCACGTACCGGTCGGAGACGACGCTGGGCGAGACGGCGACCAGGTTGGCGCTGGCGGGGATCGCGGTGTCGCGGTCCACGCTCAGCGTGACCTTGACCTGCTTGCCCTGCGGCGTCACCTCGTCGATGGTGCCGACCGGGACGCCGAGGATGCGCACGTCACCGCCCGGGTACAGGCCCACGGCCGCGTCGAAGTAGGCGGTGACCTTGCGCTCGGCCGCGCCGTAGAACAGCCACCAGCCGCCGACGGCGCCGAGCAGCACGACCACGATCCCGACGGTGAGGACCTTGGCCAGCGTCGAGGTCTTCGAGGGTGCGTTCGTCATTGCTTGCAACCCTCCTGGTTGATCGGCCCGACGGCGGGCGGGAGCAGACCGCAGATGTAGGTGTCGAACCAGCGGCCGTTGCCGAGGACGTTGGAGAACAGCCTGGTGAACGGGGCGAAGGTGTTCAGGCTCCGGTCCAGGTTCTGCTGGTTGCGCTGCAGCATCTTGGTCACCTTGTCCAGCTGTTCCAGCGTCGGCCCCAGCTGCGCCTGGTTGTCGTCGACCAGCCCGGTCAGCTGCTGCGACAGCTCCTGGGTTCCGGTGAGCAGCGACGAGATCGATTCCCGGCGGGCCCGGAGCTCCTGGAGCAGCAGGTTGCCGTCGGAGAGCAGCTTCTCGAAGTCCTCGTTGCGGTCGGCGAGCTGCTGGGAGACCTGCGTGGTGTTGTTCAGCAGGTGCTCGATCTCCTCGTCCCGCGACGAGATCGTCTTCGAGAGCTGCGAGAGCCCGTTGAGGGCACCGCCGACTTCACCGGGCGTGTCCTTGAACGTGCTGGAGAGGGTTTCGAAGCTCTTGGCCAGCTGCGCCGTGTCGATCTGGTCGACGTTCTTGGACAGGTCGCTGAACGCTTCGATGACGTCGTACGGCGACATGGTCCGGTTCAGCGGGATCGGCTGGTCGTTGTCGAGCTCCTTGGAACCCTGCGGGTCCAGCGCCAGGTACTTCTGGCCGAGCAGCGTCTTGACCTTGATCGCCGCGGTGGTGTGGTCACCGATCTCGGCGTCGTTGATCCGGAAGCTGACCAGCACGCGGTCGCCTTCCAGCTCGACGTCGGAGACCGTGCCGACCTTGACGCCTGCGACCCGGACCTCGTTGTCGGCCCGCAGCCCCGCCGCCTCGCTGAACTCGGCGGTGTACTTGGTGCCGCTGATCAGCGGCAGCCGCTCGTAGTTGGCCACCAGCAGGAACGCCACCACCAGCACCAGGATGCCGGCGATGCCGATCTTGAGCGGGTCGCGCTGGGAGTAGGAAGTCATCGCTGGCACCTCGGCTGGGTCACCGGCGCGAGCGGCAGCGGCAGGTTAATGTTGCCGACGCCGACGTTGCCGGAGGCACTGCACATGTAGAAGTTGAACCACGACCCGTGGGAAGCGGTGCGGCTCAAGCTCTCCAGCTTGTTCGGCATGTTGTGCAGCACCCGGTCCACGATTTGCTCGTTGTCGTTGAGGTTCTTCGACAGGTCACCGAGACCGGCGATGTCCTGCTGCAGACCCGGCCTGGCGTCCTCCAGCAGCCCCGCCGTGGTGTTGGTCAGGCCGTCCAAGGAGGTGATCGCGCTGCCGATGGAGTCGCGGTCCTCGGCGAGTCCGGACACCACCTGCCGCAGCTGACCGACCAGCTCGGAGAGCCGCTGATCACGCGCGTTGACGGTGTCCAGCACGCCGTTGAGGTTGGTGATGACCTCGCCGATCACCTTGTCGCGGGAGGCGATGGTGGTCGTCAGCGAAGCGGTGTGCGACAGCAGGCTCTCGACCGTGCCGCCCTCGCCCTGCAGGACCTGGATGATCTCGTAGGACAGCTTGTTGACGTCCTCCGGTGACAGCGCCTGGAACAGCGGCTTGAAGCCGCCCAGCAGCACGGTCAGGTCCAGCGCGGACTTGGTGCGCTCCTGCGGGATCATGCCGCCCTCGGGCAGGAATCCGCCCTGCGCGGTCCGGCCGGCGGCACCGCCGGAGCCGGCGGGCGTGGCCCCCTGCTCCAGCGCGATGTAGCGCTGTCCCACCAGGTTCCGGTACTTGATGGTCGCGGTCACCGACGACGGGAGCTTCCGGTCGGCGACGTTGAACGTCACCTGCGCGATCTTGTTGTCGACGAGCTCGACGTCCTCGACCTCACCGACCTTGACCCCGGAGATCCGCACCTCGTCGCCCTCGTTGAGGGCGGTGGCGTCGGTGAACCGCGCGGAGTACGAGGTCGCCGACCGCAGGTCCTGGTTCGCGATCGTCATGATCAGCAGACCGGAGGCCAGCAACGTGACGACGACGAAGATCATGAACTTGAAGAGCGGTCCGCGAATGCTGATCCCGTTCATCGGTAGCTCACCTCCGCACCTCGCAGCACCGGTCCGACCAGCAACCCGCCCCAGTCGGGAACCTCCGAGGAAGGACGTCCCAGGGCCGGAGCCAGCACGGTGGCCACCATGTCCTGCTCAGCGGGCGAGTTGACCCACTGCGTCGCGGTACCGGCCGGTGCTGATTGCGGGCTGGTGCCCGCTGCCGGGTTCAGGCCACCGGTCGCCGGGCGGGATGCCGGCGGCGGCACCGAGCCGTCCTTGAACGGGCCGTCCGGCGGGTATTCCGGCATCGGGTCCAGGTGCTCCATGAAGTTGTAGCAACGCGGTCCGCGCTTGTCGGCGAACTCCGGCTCGTCCTGGTTCGGCTCGTACTTGCCGCGGTGCGCGGCGACTTCGAGCGTCACGTGCAGACCCGGCTCGTTGGTGCCCTCGCCGAACGCCTTGCGGATGCGCGGGACGTACTCCGCCATCTCGCCCAGGAAGCACGGGAAGGACGACGAGTACTTCGACAGCACGTCCAAGGTCGGCCGCTGGGCATCGGCGAGCTGGATGATGTTCTTGCCGTTGGCGTTGAAGAACGTCGTCAGGTCGCCGGACGTCGTGGTCAGCTGCCCGGTCATCTTCTGCAGGTTCTGCTTCTGGTCCACCAGGGTTCGCGCCGTGGTGGAGAAGTTGTCCAGCGCGGAGATGATGTCCGGTGCGGCCTGCTCGTAGGTCTGCGCGACCCCGACCAGCTCCCGCAGGTTGTCCCGCAGGTCCGGCACCGACGGGTTGAGACCGTCCAGGTAGGTGTTGAGCTGCGACAGCGTGTCTCCGACCTGGTCGCCGCGCCCGGACAGCGCGTGGTCCAGCGCGTTGAGCGTGGACGCCAGGTCTTCGGGGTTCACCGCCTGCAGCACCGGCATCGTGTCGGCCAGAACCGTTTCCAGCTCCAGGCCCGCGCGGGTCCGGTCCTGCTCGATCACCCCGCCCGAGGCGAGCGTCTTGGACGACGGCTCCTTGGGCATGTCCAGCGACACGTAGCGCTCGCCGAACAGGGTGCGCGGCAGCAGCTGCGCCGAGACGTTGGACGGGATCTTCTCCGCCATGTCCGGCTGCAGCGCCAGGTGCAGCTCCGCTCCCTTGCCCGTCGACTTCACCTCGACGACGCGACCGACGATCATGCCGCGGACCTTGACATCGGAGTCCGGAAGCAGCTGGTTGCCGGTGGAAGCCGCCTTGAGGATCACGTCCGAGGAGGCCGTGAACGCCTTGTTGTAGAACGCCAGGCACAGCACGACGAACATGACCATGCTCATCAGCAGCGCCAGACCCATGACCCTGCGCTTGACCGTGGTGACCGCTCCGCGCCCGCTCATCCCGTGATCCGAACGGTCGTGGTGGTGCCCCAGATCGCGAGGCTCAGGAAGAAGTCCAGCAGGGCGGTGGTCACGATCGCGGTCCGCACCGCGCGTCCCACCGCGACGCCGACCCCGGCGGGGCCGCCGCTGGCCCGGTAGCCGTAGTAGCAGTGCGTCATGATCACCACCACGCTGAAGATCAGGACCTTCCCGAAGGACCACAGGACGTCCTCGGGAGGCAGGAACAGGTTGAAGTAGTGGTCGTAGGTGCCCGCCGACTGCCCGTAGAGGTAGACGGTGACGCCTCTGGCCGCGACGTAGGACGTCAGCAGGCCCAGCACGTAGAGCGGGACGACGGCGACGAAGCCGGCCATCACGCGGGTGGTCACCAGGTACGGAAGGCTCGGCACGCCCATGACTTCCAGCGCGTCGATCTCATCGGAGATCCGCATCGCGCCCAGCTGCGCCGTGAAGCCCGAACCCACCGTCGCCGACAGGGCCAGACCGGCCACCAGCGGCGCGATCTCGCGGGTGTTGAAGTAGGCCGAGATGAAGCCGGCGAAGGCCGAGGTGCCGAGCTGGTCGAGGGCCGCGAAGCCCTGCAGCCCGACGACCGTGCCGGTGAACAGCGTCAGGCCGATCATCACGCCGACCGTGCCGCCGATGACGGCCAGGGCGCCGCTGCCGAAGCTGACCTCGGCCAGCAGGCGCAGCGTTTCCTTGGCGTAGCGGGTGATGGCCCTCGGAATCCACGCCAGCGAGCGCATGTAGAACGACATCTGGTCACCCAGGTCGTCCAGCATCTCCACCGGCCGTCGGGCCGCGCGCTTGGCGCGCTGCGAGATCGTCACCATGTTCCCATTCCCCTGGCGGCCATCACATTCCCTTTGGCGGGACCAACTGCATGTACAGCGTCGTGAGGATGAAGTTCACCGCGAACAGCAGCAGGAAGGTGATCACGACCGACTGGTTCACGGCGTCCCCGACGCCCTTCGGACCCGGTGGTGGGTTGAGGCCGCGGAAAGCGGCCACCACACCCGCCAAGAAGCCGAAGATCAGGGCCTTGAGCTCACTGATCCACAGGTCCGGCAGCTGGGCCAGCGCGTTGAAGCTGGCCATGTACGCGCCCGGCGTCCCGTCCTGCATGATCACGTTGAAGGTGTAGCCACCGACCACGCCGACGACGCTGACCATGCCGTTGAGCAGCACTGCCACCAGCATCGCGGCCAGAACCCTGGGCACCACGAGGCGCTGGATCGGCGAGACGCCCAGCACCTCCATCGCGTCGATCTCGTCGCGGATCTTGCGCGACCCGAGGTCGGCGCAGATCGCCGAACCACCCGCACCGGCGATCAGCAGCGCCGTCACGATCGGACTGGCCTGCTGGATGATCGCCAGCACGCTGGCGGCACCGGTGAACGACTGGGCGCCGATCTGCCTGGTCAGCGATCCGAGCTGGAGCGCGATGACCGCGCCGAAGGGGATCGAGACCAGTGCGGTCGGCAGGATCGTGACGCTGGCGATGAACCAGCACTGCTGGATGAACTCACGGATCTGGAACGGACGCGAGGGCATGGCCCGCACGATGTCCATCCCCAGCGCGAACAGCTTGCCCGTCTGGCGCAGACCACCGGCACCGGGGAACTGCACCCGGGACGCGCTCACTGCTCACCTCGCTTGCGTCCGAACCAGCGGCGGCGACCGCCCGCGGGCTCTTCGTCCGCCTGCAACCCGCCGGGCCACACCGGTTCCTGCTCCTGCTGGCGCGGGTGCGGCGAGGGCCGCTGCTGCTGCGCCTGCTGGGGCTGCGCCTGCTGCTGGGCGAACTGCTGCGGCGCGGGCTGCTGGGGTGCGGCCTGCTGCGGCTGCTGAGCGAACTGCTGCGGCGGCTGCTGCGGGTTGGCGAACTGCTGGGGTGCCGCCTGCTGCTGCGGTGCCGCCTGCTGCTGCGGTGCCGCCTGCTGCTGGGGCCAGGAACCGGTCGCGGGGGACTTGAACCCGTAGAGCGCCAACTCCTCCGGAGTCAGGCTCTTGAGGATCTCCTCCTGCGCGGTGGGGTTCAGCGAGCGCAGCTGGCGCAGCACGCGCTCCTTGCGGCGGTGCACGGCGGAGCGGTCCGGCAGGCCGGGGCTGACCTCCAGCTGCGGCATCATCGCGGGGACCTGCGGTCGGCCGTGCTTGGCCAGCTCGGCCTCCACCAGCGCGGTGTCCTTCTCCTCGCTCATGCCGATCGGCCCGTCGGGCCGGCCGTTGAGGAACTGCACGACCACGGGCTCGTCGGAGGTCAGCAGGACCTCGCGCGGCCCGAACATCACCAGGTTGCGGCGGTAGAGCATGCCGATGTTGTCCGGCACGGTCCGAGCGGTGTTGATGTCGTGCGTGACGATCAGGAACGTCGCGTCGATCTGCGCGTTGAGGTCGACGATCAGCTGGTTCTGCACCGCGGTCCGGACCGGGTCCAGACCGGAGTCCGGCTCGTCGAACAGGAGGATCTCCGGGTCGAGCACGAGGGCGCGGGCCAGACCCGCGCGCTTCTTCATGCCGCCCGAGATCTCACCTGGGAGCTTGTCCTCCGCACCGATGAGACCGACCATCTCCATCTTCTCGAGGACCACGTTTCGGACCTCGGTCTCGCTCTTGCGGGTGTGCTCGCGGAGCGGGAAGGCGATGTTGTCGTAGAGGTTCATCGAGCCGAACAGCGCGCCGTCCTGGAACAGCACGCCGAAAAGCTTCCGAACCTCGTAAAGATCCTTTTCCGAGCAAGTGCAGATGTCCGTCCCGTTGATGACGACCTTGCCCTCATCCGGCTTGAGCAGACCCACCAGCGACTTCAGGAACACCGACTTGCCGGTGCCGGAAGGCCCGAGCAGCACGCTGATCTCGCCCTGGGGCAGATTCAGCGAGACGTCCCGCCAGATGGTCTGCGGGCCGAAGGACTTCGAGAGCCCTTCGACAACCACCTCGACGCCCATCCGAACCTCCGCGTCCTCGATTACACCGATTCCGGGGACGTAATCCATCCCCGGAGAAGCACCCTCGCACACGTGACGCGCCTAACGAAGGTAGTTGGCGTCACACCTATGCAACGAGCTCGACGCAGCAGGGTTACTCATGAGTTCACTACAAATCAAGGACCCTTCTCGGATACGTCCGAAAAAAGGTCCTCGTTTCCGCGCAAAGGAAAAGAGAACGGGCACCCGCAACAGCGAGTGCCCGTTCTCTCACAGCGAGTCAAAGACTCAGCGACTCCGGAACCTGGTTTTCGAACCCGACGCGTGCGGCGCAGCCGCGAGTCGTGGAGCGGCGTGTCAGGTTCCGCTACCCGGACCGCCGGACGAAGCGCCCAGCGGCCGGGTGGTGAATCACTTGACGGAGACGGAGGCGCCGGACTCTTCCAGCTTGCCCTTGGCCTCTTCGGCCTTCTCCTTGTCGACCTTCTCCAGGATGGCCTTCGGGGTGCCCTCGACGAGCTCCTTGGCCTCCTTCAGGCCCAGGCCGGTGACGATCTCGCGAACGACCTTAATGACCTGGATCTTCTTGTCGCCGGCGCTCTCGAGCACGACGTCGAACTCGTCCTGCTCCTCAGCCTCGGCGGCCTCGCCACCGGCGGCGGGGGCAACGGCGACCGCGGCCGGGGCGGCGGCGGTGACGTCGAAGGTGTCCTCGAACTGCTTCACGAACTCCGACAGCTCCAGGAGGGTCATCTCCTTGAAGACGTCCAGCAGCTCGTCGTTGCTCAGCTTCGCCATGTCGGCGTTCCTTTCTGCTCAGTGCCCGGGCACCGTCGGTATCCGGGTAAGGGGGTTTCGCGCGAAAGACGTTCCACGGGCCCGCAACGGCGCGCGCTCCACGCACCGTCCACTGCGGACTGCGGGAGCCTTACTCGCCCTTCTTCTCCTGAAGGGCGGCGGCCATGCGAGCCACCTGAGACGCCGGCGCGACGAACAGCGCGGCGGTCTCGTTCATCTTGGCCTTCATGGCACCGGCCAGCCTGCCCAGCGTGACTTCGCGCGAGTCGAGGTCAGCGATGCTGTCGACCTCGGACACGGACAGCGCGCGGCCGTCCATGTACCCGCCCTTGACCACCAGGTTCTGGTTGCCCTTGGCGAATTCCTTGATCGCCTTGGCTGCATCGACCGGCTCGCCTTCAACGAAGGCGATCGCGGTCGGGCCGACGAACAGGTCGTCGAGGCCCTCGACGCCCGACTGCTCGGCGGCACGCTTGACCAGCGTGTTCTTCGCGACACGGTAGCTCACGTTCGAACCGAGTGCGCGGCGCAGCTCAGACAGCTGAGCCATCGAGAGCCCGCGGTACTCGGTCACAACGGCAGCGGTGGAGTTGTTGAACTTCTCCGAGATCTCGCTGACCGCATCGACCTTGTCGGACTTCGCCATGTCGCCTCCTCTCTGTTTCCGACTGTGGCTTGACCCATCCAGTCGGTCCTGAGACGACAAAACGCCCCGGCGCAGGGCAGCACGGGGCGTGAAAATCGGTGCACGCGCGACAAGACACGCGTGACCAGCCTCGTCCCTCCTGCGCAGGCCGCCCGCATCTCACGGGACCTTAGTTCCTCCTCGCCCGTAGCCGAGCGGTGAGGAAGACCAGCGGTCTTGGGTGGAACCTCGATTAGAATACTCGACCCCGGAGGGGCGCTTCCACCGGCCCCCGTCTCCCGGCATCATGTGTGCGTGGCTGATCAGCGGGAACCGCGTTCCGACAACCTGCCCGAGATCGTCGACGCCGAAGTCGTCGAGGTGGCCGAGCGCGACCGGTCGCCGGAACCGGCTCCGCGCGGCGACGCTCCGAAGGCGTCCGCCGACCCGAGCTCAGCGGACGCGGAGTACCAGGAGTTCTTGGAGTTCAAGCGGTTCAAGGAGTGGCAGGCCTCCCAGGGCGGCAGCACGGGCGCACCCGCGCCCGAACCGGAGAAGCCGTGGTGGAAGAAGGCTCTCGGCCTGCTCCGCTACAAGTGGGTCAGGAGGATCCTCTACGTCCTCATCGCCCTGCTCCTGCTGAACCTGGCCTACGACCACTACTTCGGCGACCGCGGCGGGTCGTCCGGCAGCGGCACCGGCGGAGGCGCCCCGGCCGACACGCTGCCCATGACGGCGCAGAACCCGCAGCAGGCGATTCGCAGCGTTCTCAACTACCTGCGAGCGGAACCGCCGGAGCAGGCGTGCGCGCTGTTCGACGCGGACGGCAGGAACGGTTTCGCCACCGCCTACGGGGCACCGGACTGCGAAACCGCGGCTCGGGGTCTGAACGCGAAGATCACCGACCCCAACGCTTACGCGAATCCCAAATTCGCCCACGACGCCATCGTCGAGAGCGGACCGGACGCCCAGGTTCCGGGTTGCCGAATCCAGGTCCGGGGCGGACCGGAACTCGGAACTTTCAAACTCACCCGAACTCCGCAAGGCGGCTGGACCATCTCCGCCTACGCCCTGACGTCTTCCGCCTGTCCCTGACCGGACCTCAATTCCTGAGAAACCGGGAATTGCCTCTCAGCGGTAACCGGCCCGCCACTCGCCGTCACATTTCGGCGAGTGGCGAGTTCTGGCCAGAACCGATCGGGCAAATGGGATATCGATCATGACCTGATCTCACGTCACCGGACCTGTGAATGCGAAAGAGGGCGAACGCTCGTTGAGCGTTCGCCCTCTTTCGAAGGGATCTCGGGTCAGGCGGCGGCCGGCGCGCGCGTGACGGCCGGGTCCACCGGGATGCCCGGGCCCATCGTGGTCGTGAAGGTGACCTTCTTCAGGTACCGGCCCTTCGACGCCGACGGCTTGGCGCGCAGGATCTCGTCCAGCGCGGCCACGTAGTTCTCCACCAGCTTCTGGGTGTCGAACGACGCCTTGCCGATGATGAAGTGCAGGTTGGCCTGCTTGTCGACGCGGAAGTTGATCTTGCCGCCCTTGATCTCCGTGATCGCCTTGGTGACGTTCGGAGTGACGGTGCCGGTCTTCGGGTTCGGCATCAGACCGCGCGGGCCGAGAACCCGAGCGATCTTGCCGACCTTGGCCATCTGGTCCGGGGTGGCGATCGCCGCGTCGAAATCGAGCCAGCCGCCCTGAATGCGCTCGATCAGGTCCTCGGAACCAACCGCGTCCGCGCCGGCGGCCTCGGCCTCAGCGGCCTTGTCGCCGGTGGCGAACACGATGACGCGGGCAGTCTTACCAGTGCCGTGCGGCAGGTTCACGGTGCCGCGGACCATCTGGTCTGCCTTGCGGGGGTCGACGCCCAGCCGCAGAGCGACCTCGACGGTGGCGTCGTAGTTGACCTTGGTGGTCTTCTGGGCCAGCTCGGCGGCTTCCGACGGGGTGTAGAGACGCTCCCGGTCGATCAGCTCGGCCGCCTGCTGGTATGCCTTGCTGCGCTGTGCCATGTCTGTCCTAAGTTCAGGTTGGATCAGTTGTGGTTGGTCAGGCTGCGCACGAGCCCTCCCACGACCTGTTCGCGCCGGTCGAACCGGCAGCGGCTCAGGCTTCGACCGTCAGGCCCATCGAACGAGCAGTGCCGGCGATGATCTTCGCGGCCTGGTCGATGTCGTTGGCGTTGAGGTCTTCCATCTTGGTCTGCGCGATCTCCTTGACCTGCTCCATGGAGACCTTGCCGACCTTGGACTTGTGCGGCTCGCCGGAGCCCTTCTGCACACCAGCGGCCTTGAGCAGCAGCTTCGCGGCCGGCGGGGTCTTCAGCTTGAAGTCGAAGGACCGGTCTTCGTACACGGAGATCTCAACCGGCACGACGTTGCCACGCTGAGCCTCAGTGGCCGCGTTGTACGCCTTGCAGAACTCCATGATGTTGACGCCGTGCTGACCCAGCGCAGGGCCGACCGGCGGAGCCGGGTTGGCTTGGCCGGCCGAGATCTGCAGCTTGATGATCCCTGCCAGCTTCTTCTTCTTGGGCGGCATGTTTGCTTCCTGTGTCTTCGCTATCCGGTTGCTCGGCACCGCCGGAAGGCGGCACCGAATCTGGCGAGACCACGAGACGGTGGAATCGCCCCTGCTGCGCGGGTCCTGCCAGATCCACGCGCAGCCCGCCGCGCTCCCGCAGCCGGGAGAGCGGTCAGAGCTTGGAGACCTGGTCGAACGAGAGCTCGACCGGGGTCTCGCGGCCGAAGATCGACACCAGCACCTTGAGCTTCTGGGCGTCGGCGTTGACCTCGTTGATGGTGGCCGGCAGCGTTGCGAACGGGCCGTCCATCACCGTGACGGACTCGCCGACCTCGAAGTCGACCTCGACCGCGGACTTGGTGGCCGTGGCGGTCTGACCCGCAGCGGCCTTCTTGCCCGCCTCCGGCTTCTTCTCCTCGACCTGAGGTGCGAGGAACTTCAGCACGTCGTTGATGGTCAACGCGGACGGTTTGGAGGTGGCACCGACGAATCCGGTCACGCCTGGCGTGTTGCGCACGGCGCTCCACGACTGGTCGTTGAGATCCATGCGGACCAGGATGTAGCCGGGCAGCACCTTGCGCTGCACCATCTTACGCTGGCCGTTCTTGATCTCGGTGACCTCTTCGGTCGGCACCTCGACCTGGAAGATGTAGTCCTCGACGTCGAGCGTCTGAGCACGGGTCTCGAGGTTGGTCTTGACCTTGTTCTCGTAGCCCGCGTAGGAGTGGATCACGTACCACTCGCCGGGGGCGCGGCGCAGCGCGGCGCGCAGCTCCTCGACCGGGTCCGCCTCGTCGGCTTCCGCGTCTTCGGCCTCGGCGTCGTCGGCTTCCGCCTCTTCGGACGCGGCCTCGCCGTCAGCGGGCTGCTCGGCGTCGTCGGCGTTCTCCTCGGCGGAGTCGGTCTCCGGGGAATCGACTGCGCCGGCCTCTTCAGCCTCGACGGTCACGGCCTCGGCTTCGGCAGCCTCGGGCTGCACCTGCTCATCGGTGAGGCCGGTGGCTTCCTGGGAGGTCTCCTCGTGCGAGGTCACAGTCGGTCTCGCTTCCTCTCGTGCGTTGCGTGCCGGGTTCGTTGTTCCGCCGCCGGCACCACTTGGGCGGGACCGGAGGTTCAGCCAGCGCCGAACAGCCAGCCCACGCCCTTCGCGAAGAGCACGTCCACACCGGCGACGAACGCCACCATGATGCTGACGAACACCAGCACCACGAGCGTGTAGGTCATCAGCAGCTTGCGCGTCGGCCAGATGACCTTACGCAGCTCGGCGACGACCTCGCGCAGGAAGCGCCCGATCTTCCGGAACGGCGAAACCCGACCTTGCCGACCGTCCCGCGAGGGAGTCGGCCGACCCTTCGACTCAGTTGTGCGCGCCGAATCGGAGCCCGATTCGGAACGGGCGGAGGCACGACGCTCGCGCCGCGCCGCGGCGCTGGACGGGCGTGCGTTCTCGCGCGCACCGTCCTGGCCCTGCTCGCGGTCCTCGCTCACGACCATCCTCCGCTCACCGTCGCATCGACGCAGGGGTGACAGGACTTGAACCTGCAACCTGCGGTTTTGGAGACCGCTGCTCTGCCAATTGAGCTACACCCCTCTGCGGCCCGTGAAGCCCGACCGCAAAGTCGGGACGCCTTTCACCAGCCCTGAAACTCAGGTTCCAAGGTGCTCAGGCATCCCAAGTTCGAAAGTGTACGGCACGCGGAGAACGCTCTTCCAACGGCACCCCCCGTGTTGGCGAGAAGACGACTTCGCCGCTGGTGAGCCGAGCGCTTCCGCAGGTCACTCGGGCAGGCGGACGGTCGCCGAAGCGCCGCCCAGCACGCTCTGATCGGCCGCGGAGGCGGTGATGCTGATCTTCACCGTGCCGTCGTCGTTGATCTTCGCGACCTTGCCGCTGAGCGTCACCAGGGCACCGTCGGCGTCGTCCGGGACGACCACCGGCCGCGTGAATCGCACGCCGTAGCGCACGATCGCGCCCGGGTCCCCGGTCCACTCGCTCACCAGGCGCCCGGCCACGGCCATCGTGAGCATCCCGTGGGCGATCACGTCCGGGAGCCCGACGTCCTCGGCGAACCGCTGGTTCCAGTGGATCGGGTTGAAGTCGCCCGAGGCCCCCGCGTAGCGGACCAGATCGGAGCGCTCCAGCGGCACGCTCAGCGGCGGCAGCTGGTCCCCGACCGCGATCTCCGAAAGCTTCACGTTCACGCCTCGGCCCCCCTCACCACGAGCATCGACGTCGCGGTGCACACGCTCTCGCCGTCCGTCGTCGCGATCTCCGCTCGCACGGTCAGGAAGTCGTTGCCCGCACGAGCCCTGATGTCATCGACGTGCGCAACCGTCACCAGCCGGTCGCCCGCGCGGATCGGCCGGTGGTGGACGAAGTCCTGCTGGCCGTGCACCACCCTGCTGTAGTCCAGGCCGAGCTGCTCGTCGCCCACGATCTGGTCCTGCGCGGCCATCGAGAGGATCACCGCGAAGGTCGGCGGCGCGATCACGTCCGGGTAGCCGGCGGCCTTGGCCGCCTCGACGTCGTGGTGCAGCGGGGAGTCGCCCTTGATCGCGCGGGCGAACTCGCGGATCTTCTCCCGGCCCACCTCGTAGGGCTCGGTAGGCGGATATTCACGTCCGATGAATGACTGGTCGAGCGGCACGGGCGAAGGCTACTAGGTCCGAGCGCGATCGGCGCCGGCCGCTTTCCCCGCCCCGCCCGAGGCCGTTCCGCAGCAACGAGAAGAGCCCGCCCCCTGCCGGGGACGGGCTCTTGAAGGCGTTCGCGAAGGAACCGCTGGGATCAGCGGGTCTCCTTGTGGAGCTTGTGCGTGCCGCAGTTCATGCAGAACTTCTTCATCTCCAAACGGTCCGGGTTGTTGCGCCGGTTCTTGTTGGTGATGTAGTTGCGGTTCTTGCACTCCTCGCACGCCAGCGTGATCTTGGGTCGAACGTCGGTGGCGGCCACGGGGGTGCCTTTCTCTCGGTCGTAACAGGTCGGTTCGCTGGAGAGATCCTTGCGAACCCGTGACTGGTAGCGGTGGCCGGACTTGAACCGGCGACACAGCGATTATGAGCCGCTTGCTCTACCGACTGAGCTACACCGCCATGCCGAGGCCGCGGTGTGCACCGGTTGCCTCAAGCGACGCAGGATATCCCACGCAAAACAGCCACAGCACCCAGTTTACCGAGCACCGCGGCTGCCTTTCGAGCCCCAATACGGAATCGAACCGTAGACCTTCGCCTTACCATGGCGACGCTCTGCCGACTGAGCTATTGGGGCGTGCCCTTGCGGAGCGATTAGAACTTTACACACCCGCAGAACCCCCTCGGAACGGGGGGTGCGGTTTCGCGAAAACGCAGGTCACGGCCGCCTTTTCGCACCACCGTACACCGGATCGGGCGAATTCGGACATCAGTGCAGGAGTGTGAGCACGGTCTCCTCGCGACTGCCCCGATCGCGCTTCGTGCGGGCCTGCAGCCAGGCCTCGAAGCGGTCCTCGGACAGCGGGCGGGAGATCAGGTAGCCCTGGGCCACGTCGCAGCCCATCCCCACCAGCTGATCGCGCGCGGCGTCGTCCTCGACGCCCTCGGCGACCACGGCGAGGTCCAGGGAGTGGCCGAGCTCGACGATCGTGCGGACCACCGCGAGGTCGCTGAGATCGGTCCCCATGCCCAGCACGAAGCTCTTGTCGATCTTGACCTCGTCCACGGGCAGCTGCCGCAGGTAGGCCAGCGACGAGTAGCCGGTGCCGAAGTCGTCCACCGCGAGCACCACGCCCATCGCGTGCAGCCGGCGCAGGACCGGCAGCGACCGCTCCTTGTCGGCCATCACGCTGGACTCGGTCAGCTCCAGGGTCAGCAGCTCGGGCGGGATGTCGTGGCGATCGAGCGCTTCGGCGACCCGGTCCGGGAAGGTCTCGTCCGCGAGGTTGCGGACCGACAGGTTCACCGCCACCGACATCCGCAGCCCGCGGTCCAGCCACTGCCGGATCTTGATCAGCGCGCACTCCATCACGAACGCCGTGAGCGCGTCGACCAGGCCGGTGGCCTCCACCAGCGGCACGAACTCGTCGGGGTCCAACCGCCCGTACTCCGGGTGCGACCAGCGCACCAGCGCCTCCGCGCCCACGACGTGGCGCTCCGGGAGCGACACCTTGGGCTGGTAGTGCACCTCGACCTGCCCGGTGTCCAGCGCCTGCCGGAACTGGGTGACCAGCTGGAAGCGGCGCAGGAACACCTGGCCCATGGCCGGGGCGTAGCAGCGCACCCCGTCCTCGCCGTTGCGCGCGGCCCGCACCGCCACGTCGGCGTGCTGCAGCAGCGTGTCGACGTCGGTCTCGGCCTCACCGTCGGCGGGCGCCGAGGAGGCGTAACCGGCGACTCCGGCCGCTTCGACGACGATCCGGTCCAGCGGGTAGGACATGGCGATCACTTCGCACAGCCGCAACGCCACCTGGTGCGCCTGCTCCTCGGTGTGATCGAGCAGCAGCACCGCGAAGGAGTTGGCCTCCAACCGGGCGAGCGGCGCGTCGCCGAGGGCTTCCCGCATCCGCTGCCCGGCGGCGACCACCATGCGGTCGCCCCAGGTGTAGCCGAGGGCCTCGCTGACCGTGGTGAGCAGGTCGAGATCGACCCGCAGCACCACCGCGGCGCGGCCGCTGCGGAGCTCATCACCGGAGATCTCGCGGAAGCCGGTGCGGTTGAGCAGACCGGTCAGCGGATCGTGGTAGGCGTCGTGGCGCAACCTGGCCAGCAACCTGCGGTTGTCCATCGCGGTGGCCAGGTGGCTCGCGAGCGTGTGCAGCAGCCGCACGTCGGCGCGGCCGAACCCGCGCCAGCGGCTGACGCGGTCGTGCACCTCAACGGCGCCGAGCAGCTGGCTGGCCCCGCGCAGCGGGACGACCAGCGCCTCGTAAGCACCGCGTTGCCGGAGCACGCGGCGAACTTCCTCCGGCGCTTCGAGAGTCCGGAAGGAACGGACGTGGCTGCCCGGGAGCTGCAGCAGCGGGTCATCGCGCAGCGCGTCCGGTGCCGCCTCGATCGCGGCGTCCGGGAGACCTTCACCTGCGACGAGCGTGGTGACCTCTCCTCGCGGGTCCAGGCGCAGCCGCAGCACGACCCGGGTCGCGTTGAGCTGCTCGCGGATCCGCTCCGCGACGGGCTCCCACTCACCGACCGGAACGGCCTGCTCGCCCACGGGATCCGGCGCGGTCGGAGCGCCCTGCCCGGAGCGGGCCACGCTGAGGCTGACGTCGCTGAGTGCTTCCAGGTCGCGCTGCTCGCGCAGCAGGTCGGAGTAGGCGCGGTAGAGACCGATCACGGCGACCGCGACGAGCCCGACCAGCAACCAACCCCACGGGGTGCCGATGGCGACCTCGTAGGCGATCAAGCCGACCGAGGTGTTGAGCAGACCGACCGCCAGGGTCCGCGCGGCCAGTCGCGCTCCCGCGGCGACCTTCATCGCACCGCCGAGCACGGTCAGCGCCGCCAGCGCGAAACCGCAGCTGATCAGCGGCGAGGTCAAGGTGCCGAGGACGGGACCGAACCAGTCCGGGGCGACGCCGGCGAGGGCCTGGTTGACCATGTTGGCGACCGCGAAGGGGACCGCGATCTCCAGGCACAGCACGCCCGCGTTGTAGACGACGTGGGTGGCCGCGCGCCTGCCCACCTGGGCGCCGAGTCCGGCCAGCAGGTTCGCGGCGAGCACCACCTCGAACGGCGCTGTGAGCAGTCCGAGCAGCAGCGGGATCTCGGTGAAGGAGATGGTCCAGCCAACGCGCTTGACGTCCACGTCGATGGTCAGCTGCTCGGCGAGCAGGAAACCGACGGCCAGCAGCGGACCGATGAACAGCAGCTCAGGGGTGTAGCGCTCGTGCAGGCCACCCGAGGTGAGCACCGAGACGCACACGCCCGCGGCGAGCACCACGAAGGAGAAGATGCCGAACGTCCGCCGGCGCACCGGATCGACTTCTGCTCTGACCGGCGGCCTGGTGGCTTCAAGACCGGGCTGCGGACCAAGGGAGCGGTGACGCTCGATCATCCACGCTCCTCCCGCTGGCGATACGGCCGTACCACATATGTCCGTACGCCGATCGTGACTCACAAGAGCACGGTTGGCCAGGGTCGAATGGACCTCCGAACCCACTCCGGATGCACGCATCAGATGAGTTCAACCGGCGGGTGGCGCGGACCCTCTTTTCTCAACGGCCTCGCTGACCTGCGGTGTTTTCGCCAGGCCAGCGGAGCAACAGAATTGCTTGCGCTTCTGACTGCTGACTCGCAACTTTGTGAGTATCACCGCAGCAACATCACATCGACCTCACGGTACGTGTTCGACTCCTCCACACGAAGTAGTCATTGGAGATCGAACTCGTCGAGGAAGTCACGCACCGCACGGTCCAGGTCGGCCAGACCGGACTCCTCGACGGGCAGGTGACCGGCCCCGCGCAGCGTTGCGTACCTCCTGGGCGCCTCGATCCGGTTGAAGAACTCCTCGGACAGCAGCGGGGGCGTCCAGTGGTCCTCGGCGGGGTGGGCGAGCAGCAGCGGCGTGTTCGCGAAGCGCTCGGGCGGGACCGCGGGAGCGGTCGCCAGGCAGCTGCGGGCGAAGCGCAGCGAGATCCAGCCGCCACCGGCGAGCTCGTCGCCCCAGACGAGGTTGGCGAACTGGCTCTGGTTGGCGGCCGCCGCGATGTTGACCATCCAGTGCACGGGGACGCGCACGGCCGACAGCGGTTCCCGCACCAGGGACAGCAGCCCGGCCCAGCGAGCCATCTCGGGACGCGCGGCCAGCACCCGCCGGACCTCGTCGCGGCTCGGGTCCGCGAGGCAGGTCGCGATGACGCCGTCTACCCGGGTGGTCGCTGCGACGTCGTAGGCGAGGCGGCCCCCTGTGCTCACCCCGAGCAGCACGATCGGCCGCGAGTCGCGCGCCCGCTCCCTCCGGACGAGGTCTCGGGCGCAGGCCACCCAGTCCGAGTACTTCGCGCCGAGCAGCGCCGTGCCGGTGAGACCGAATCCGGGCAGGTCAGGGGCGATGTACTCGAGGTCCGCCAGCGCGGGCAGCCTGCCGTAGGGCGCGAGCATCCGCCCGTAGGTCCCGACTCCGTGCAGCGCGATGACCTTGGCAGGTGCATCAGGACGCTCCACGCGGTCGACGTGCACGTCGAGCCCGCGCCACCGCCACCGCTGCTCCTCGGGAGCGTTGGCGGCGCTCAGCCGCAGCGCGCCCGGGAAGAACGCCTGGTACCGCTGCCAGTGCAGGTGGTCGTGGTAACCGGGGTCGACGTCGGTGCCCGACCCTGGAGTCGATGGAGCGCTCGAAGGCACACCCCGAACATACGTAGTCGGAGCGACCGCGCGCATCAGACGGGCACGCGCCACGATCGACTACGAACCCCGGAGCTTGATCCGGACGATCTGGCCGTCCAGGTCCAGCGACCCGCGGCCCCCCGACTCGCGGTCGTCCTCCTTGACCACGGCGTGGTGCGCGAGCTGCTCCAGCTGGTGCCTCGCCCCCGGGTTGAACAGACCCTCGACGCCCAGCGCTGACGCACCGACCGTGGCGCGCTCGGGCGGGCGGGAGCGCTCGGAGTCCCGCAGCGCTTGCCTGCGCCTCGCACGCCCCACCCGGTCGATGGCCATGAACCACGCTAACCCGGCGAAGCAGCCGGCAGCACCGTCAATCGGTCCCGGCTAAGGTCGGGCCCGTGCAAGATCCGTACTTCGTGCAGGTGGACACGGCGGAGCTCGCGGATCTCACGCGAGCCCTCGAACTGCTGGACGCCGAAGCACCGCTCAACGACCGCTACCGCAAGATGCTCGCCGAGTCCCGCGACCAACTCGCCGCACCGCAGATCCGCCTCACCCAAGCCCGGGGCCTCGCGAAACGCCTCATGGTGTTGATCAAGGCCGCAGGCCCGGACTTCCCCGGCACCCTCGCCGCAGACGGCCTCGAAACGCTGAACGCGGGCAAGGCCCAGGCCAACGACCTGGTGTTCCGCCCAGAGGAAGCCTGACCCCGACCCCACAGAAGATCCCCGCCGAGCGGACTGTATGCTTTTTCCCGCAAGCCAGCGCAGCTGGTGCGCACGCCGGGTTGCCCGAGCGGCCAAAGGGAGCTGACTGTAAATCAGCCGGCATTGCCTTCAGAGGTTCGAATCCTCTACCCGGCACAAGCAGGAAAAGGACCCCGTGACCAGCGATTGAGCGGTCACGGGGTCTTTGCTTTGCAGTCCAGCTATATCCGGCGCTACCCAGCCGTGCACACGCCGAAGCACAACGGGCCTGCGGTCGACCACGTCATGATTGCGCGCTCCGTCGTTGCCCTATTTCAGGACTGCGTTCCCGCACGCGGGTTGTGCACGGCGCAGCGCCGATCGGGGTGCTCCAGCAGTGCGGTGTCGGCCGACAGCAGCGTGGCGCCGAGGTGTTCAGCAGCCGCGAAATACGCCGCGTCGTAGGCGCTCAGGGCGTGCCGCAACTCCCACACCCGCTCGCCGATCTCGGTCAGGGCCACTAGGTCGAGATCGAGCTCGGCGAGGGTGCGCCGGGCGGTGAGCAGCGCCGGGGAGTCCTCGCGCAACGAGATCTTGCGCAGCACCGAAAGCACCTCGATGGGCAGGTGCTGCGGGCCGGCCAGGACCTCGGCGTCAGCCAGGGCGGTCAGGGCGGGTTGCTGGCGGGGCCCGGGCAGCAGAGCGTCGATGAGCACGGAGGCGTCGACGACGACGGTGCTCACCGATCGACCTCCCGCTCGTGCTCAGCGGCCCGACGGGAGTCGAGCTCGTCATGAGCGCCACGCAGCGCGCGGATCTCGGCCACGGCGTCAACCTCGGGGGAGGCGTGGCCGGCGGAGCCGACCGCCCGCAGCAGCGCCCGGTTGCGGGCGGTGCGCGCTCGCCGGTGCACCAGCTCACCGACGAGCCGGTTCAACGACGTGTCCCGCGCGGCGGCCTCGGCCTTCAGGACCGCGACGTCGTCAGGATCGAGGTCCCGGACGGTGATCGTGGTGCTTTCCATGTCCCCATCCTAACGCGGAACGGCAGAAAGTGATGCTAGATCTGCAGCCGCAATCCGCATCCATGAGGCGCACCGCACGCAAGCAAGCCGCTCTTTTCGCATACCTCTGTTCATTTTGGATAATTTCGTTCATAATGAACGTATGCCGAATCGGATCAACGACATCGCCCGCATCGCCCACCCGCACCCCCGGGAAGGCGAGGTCAAGCCCGCAGAGTTCTTCGACGACGCCGTCGTCGAGGCCCAGGAACGCCGCGAGGACTACGCCGAGAACCTGCAGGTCGTGGTCGACGCCACCGACGACGACGAGCTGCTTGCTGCGCTGAGCGCTGCGGCCGGCCAGCGCAAACAAGCCGAGCAGCTCATCCGCAAGCTGTTGACCTACGGACGACACTTCACCGGCGGCACTCAGCCCGGCTACAGCTGGCAAACTCTGGCCAACGCCGCAGACCTTTCCTACGCGACCGCCCGGCGCCAGGTCAGCGAAGACGACATCGCCGTGGTGCGCGAATCCCTCAGCCTTCCCCCCACGGCTGAACAGAAGGACGCGCTGTGATCAGCCGAGACCCGAATGGGGCACTCACGTCACGCTGCTCAACAGCGAGACGCCTCAGCCTCAGAGAGGACGTGAGAGGGCATGCTGACCGTGCGCGGCAAATGCGCACCCAAACGGCCAAACAGGGCAGCAAAAGGCCAGGTCAGGATGCACCCGGATGAGAGCCTGTAAATCAGCCGGCATTGCCTTCAGAGGTTCGAATCCTCTACCCGGCACCCAGTCAAAACGGCCCCCTGACCATCAGGCCAGGGGGCCGTTTCGCGTTGTGCGGGCGGGGCCGGGGAACGGCTTCTGGACGATGTCTGGTCGCAGCTGAGGCTTTCAACTCCTGCGCATGAGCGCCGTTGGACCAGGGCAGTTCGCCTCTGCCCGCTGCGGAACGCGCGATCGACGCTAGGAACGTCAGCCTCCGCAGCCGTCGCTGCGGAAGCGCACCCAAGCGCTGGGGCCGTCAGAGCGCGCAAGTGACCGCTGCAGCTCTTCCGCAGTTTGTGAGCAGGAACGCCTTTCGGAAGGAGTGCGCTATGCGATTTCCGCGTTTCCGCATCTTCACTTGGGTCATCCTCGCCATCAACGCGATCTTCCTCATCTGGATCATCGAGGGCATCTCCACACGAACCAATCCGACGGATGCCGCGGCCAACGTGGGCACGGCCATCGGTGCCGGGCTCGTCATCGGACTGTGGGTCGCTTCCGATGTCATCCTCGGCGTCCTGTGGCTGATCACGAAGCCCAAGACCCGTGATTGCCCGGCGTGCGGTCGCACGGTCAAGCGTGGCCAGACGCAGTGCAAGCATTGCGGGTACGACTTCGCGCAGTCCGCGCGATCTGCCCAGGACGTGCGGGACCCCGACGCCGTGCCCGAGACGCGAATCCGTCGCCACGACACCCGACCTCGCCACCAGTGATCGGCAGGAAAGTCGCGGCCGACGAAGCACCATGACCGGATGAACATCTCGTTGGTTTCTCTCGTGGTGGATGACTACGACCGGGCGATCGCGTTCTTCGTGGGCGTTCTGGGGTTCGAGCTGGTGGAGGACTCGCCTTCGTTGACCAACGACGGGCGGGAGAAGCGGTGGGTCGTGGTGCGGCCTGGTGGGGCCGGGACGGGGTTGCTGCTGGCGAAGGCCGACGGGGACGAGCAGGCGGCGGCCGTCGGGAACCAGACCGGGGGGCGCGTGGGTTTCTTCCTGCAGGTCGACGACTTCGACGCGCAGTACCGGCGGATGGTCGAGGCCGGGGTCGAGTTCCTGGGGGAACCCCGCAGCGAGCCCTACGGGCGGGTGGTCGTGTTCCGCGACATCGCGGGTAACAAGTGGGATCTGCTCGGCCCCCGGTAGCGTGTTCTGGCAGACCTGAACAGCGGCTCAACCGGGAGGTAGTGAAGGTGGCAAACCCGTCCTTCGACGTGGTCAGCAAGGTGGATCACCAGGAGGTGGACAACGCGCTGAACCAGGCGGCCAAGGAGCTCGCCAACCGGTTCGACTTCCGCGGCACCGGGACCAAGATCGCCTGGTCCGGAGAGGACGCCGTGGTCCTGGAGTCGGAGACCGAGGAGCGCTGCAAGGCCGCGATCGACGTCTTCAAGGAGAAGCTGATCAAGCGGAACATCTCGCTGAAGGCCCTGGACATGGGCGAACCGGCGAGTTCCGGCCAGATCTACAAGGTCAGCGGCAAGATCGTGCAGGGCATCTCGCAGGAGATCGCGAAGAAGATCTCCAAGAAGGTGCGCGACGAGGCCCCCAAGGGCGTCCAGGCGCAGATCCAGGGCGACGCGCTGCGCGTGTCCGGGAAGAAGAAGGACGACCTGCAGGCCGTCATCTCGCTGCTGAAGTCCTCTGACTTCGACGTGGCCCTCCAGTTCGAGAACTACCGGTAGTCGAGCCGGACTCGCGCCGGCATTTCGGCGCCGGCCGGGCGTCCTGGGGCCGGTCCCAGTTTTAGTCCAAACTGAGCGGACATTTCGGGCACGAAGGGTCCTCGGTTTGGACTAAAACTGGGACCGGTCTCGCCGTCCTGGCGGGAACCCGACTGAGAGCTGCGTGGATGCCCGGATCGGGTGTCACCCGGATACGCTCGTCCTCGTGCCCGGGGCGGGCGTGCCGCGCCGGTCGATCGGGAAGGTGCTTTGTGAAGGGGATCGTGCTGGCAGGCGGCAGCGGGACTCGGTTGCACCCGCTCACCCAGGCCGTGTCGAAGCAGCTGCTCCCGGTCTACGACAAGCCGATGATCTACTACCCGATCTCGGTGCTGATGCTGGCCGGGATCCGCGAAGTGCTGCTGATCTCCACGCCGTCCGACCTGCCGCTCTTCCAGCGCGTGCTGGGCGACGGATCGCAGTTCGGCCTGAACATCTCCTACGCCGAGCAGCCGCAGCCCAACGGGCTCGCCGAAGCCTTCGTCATCGGGGCGGACTTCGTCGCCGACGAGCCCGTCGCCCTGGTGCTCGGCGACAACATCTTCTACGGCCAGGGCTTCTCCGGCATCCTCCGCAACAGCGCCCGCGACCTGAAGGGGTGCACGCTGTTCGGATACCCCGTCCGGGACCCGCAGCGGTACGGGGTCGGTGAGGTCGACGCCGACGGCAAACTGCTGTCGATCGTGGAGAAGCCCACCGAACCCCGGTCGAACATGGCGATCACCGGGCTGTACTTCTACGACAACGCGGTCGTCGACATCGCCAAGGGCCTCTCGCCCTCACCCCGCGGCGAGCTGGAGATCACCGACGTCAACCTCGCCTACCTGCGAGAAGGCCGAGCTCACCTGTCCGAGCTGGGACGCGGGTTCGCGTGGCTGGACACCGGCACGCACGACTCGCTGCTGGAGGCCGGACAGTTCGTGCAGGTGCTCGAGCACCGCACCGGGGTCCGCATCGCCTGCCTCGAGGAGATCGCCCTGAAGATGGGCTTCATCTCCGCCGAGGCCTGCTACGAGCTCGGCGCCAAGCAGGCCAAGTCCGGGTACGGCGAGTACGTGATGGAGGTCGCCCGCAAGGCGGGCGCCTGAACGAGGGTCAGTGGATCGGCGGCAGCTGCTTGCCCGCCATGCCCTCGAGCCGCGAGATGCGCTCCTCCATCGGCGGGTGCGTGGAGAACAGCTTGGTCAGCCGCTCACCCGGCCGGAACGGGTTGGCGATCATCAGGTGCGACTGCGACACCAGCTGCGGTTCGGGAGCCAGCGGAGCCGCCTGAGTGCCCCTCTGCAGCTTGCGCAGCGCCGAGGCCAACGACAGCGGGTCGCCGGTGAGCTGAGCACCCGAGGCGTCGGCCTGGTACTCGCGGGACCGGCTCACCGCCATCTGCACCACGGCTGCCGCGATCGGGCCGACCAGGGCCACCAGCAGCATCGCGAACGGGTTGGGGCGGTCCTCGTCGCTGCCGCCGAACATGCCGAAGAACATCCCGAAGTTCGCCAGGAACGTCACCACGCTGGCCAGCGCGCCGGCGACGCTGGAGATCAGGATGTCCCGGTTGTACACGTGGGAGAGCTCGTGGCCGAGCACGGCGCGCAGCTCGCGCTCGTCGAGCAGCTCCAAGATCCCGGTCGTGCAGCACACCGCTGCGTTGCGCGGGTTGCGGCCCGTCGCGAACGCGTTCGGCGCGCGGGTCGGGCTGATGTACAGGGCGGGCATGGGCTGCCGCGCCGACGTCGCGAGCTCGCGCACGATCCGGTACATCGCCGGCTGCTCGGCCTCCGACACCGGACGGGCGCGCATCGAGCGCAACGCCATCTTCGCCGAGTTGAAGTACGCGTACCCGTTCATGCCCAGCGCCACGACGAGCGCGATGACCAGACCGGCCCGACCGAAGATCGCACCGACCATCAGCACCAGCGCGCTCATGCCGCCGAGCAGCACCGCGGTTTTCAGACCGTTGAACTGACTGTGCACCTCTGCCTCCGCCCGTGATTCAACTGGAAAACGCTTGGCGATGGCGACTGGTTCCGCTGACCGGATGTGCGGAATGCAACTACGACGTCCGATCGGATGAAATCAGATTTCGATCTAGGCTGAAAGGTCTAGCAGCTGAAACCGAATTTCATCTTCCGGTTCCCCCCACCGGAGGATGCTCAGAAGGGATTCTCAATGGTCCTCGCCAAGCTGCGCCGACGATGGTCGGCCAGCCCCGGCACCCCGTCGCCCTCCCCCCGCGGCGGGTTCTCCTTGCACCCCACGCCTCTGGACAGCGGTCTGGTGAGCGGCCAGGTGCACGACGAGCGCGGCACGCTCCTCCCCGGCGCGAGCGTCACGATCGTCGACCGCTTGAACCAGACCATCGGCGAGACGAAGACCGACGCCTACGGCGGCTTCGTTCTCTCGGTCGCGCCCGGCACGCACCGGCTGTCCCTCAGCGCCGGCGGCTACCGCCGGTTCAGCACCAGGGTTCAGGTGCAGGTCAACCAGCACTCCCCGCTCGGCAGCATCGGGATGCAGTCGGACGACTCGCTGCAGATGCCGCAGCCCGGTCGCTACCGGTTCGACCCGTACCACACCGAGATCCGGTTCGTGGCCCAGCACATCGGACTCTCCAAGATCCACGGCGAGTTCCGCCGCTTCGACGGCGTCATCGACGTGGCGCCTCGGTTCGAGGACTCGCAGATCGAGGTCGTGATGGAGGCCGCCTCCATCGACACCGGCGTGCAGATGCGCGACGACCACCTGCGCTCGGCGGACTTCCTCGACGTCGAGTCGCACCCGAGGGTCCTCTTCCGCAGCGAGCGGCTCACCCACGTGCGCGCGGACCGCTGGAACGTCAGCGGACGGCTCACCTTGCGCGGCACCACGAGCCCGGTGGAGCTGGAGTCGGTCTACCTGGGCCAGCGCCAGTTCCAGGGCCCGGGTTTCGACGGTGACCTGCGGGTCGCGTGCGACGCGAAGGCGACCCTGCGGCGCGAGGACTACTCGGTGAACTGGCAGGCCACGCTCGCCAAGGGCATCGCGGTCGTCGGCCCCACGATCAGCATCGAGCTGGGCGTCCAGGCCGTCATGGAGTGATCCGACACGAGAGCGGCTGCACAACCGGGTTGTGCAGCCGCTCTCGTGCGTTTCAGGCGTGCAGCTCCATCGTGCAGCACTTGGGGCCACCGCCGGACTTGCGGAGCTCGGAGATGTCCAGGCCGATCACCTCGTAGCCGCGGTCCTCCAGCTGCTTCGCCAGGCCGGTCGCCTCGGCGGGGAGCACCACGTGGTGACCGTCGGAGACGCCGTTGAGCCCGAGGCAGGACGCGTCGGCCTCGTCGGCGATCACCGCGTCCGGGAACATCCGCGCCAGCACCCTGCGCGAGCCCGCGGAGAAGGCGTCCGGGTAGTAGGCGATCTGCGCGTTCGGCCCCTTGTCCAGCACGAACAGGGCGGTGTCGAGGTGGTAGTAGCGGGCGTCGACCAGGTTGAGGGAGACGACCGGGACCCCCAGCGCCTCCTGCGCCTCGGCGTGCGCGGCGGGGTCCGTCCGGAACCCCGTCCCGGCCAGCAGCACCTCGCCGGTCCAGGCGAAGTCGCCCTCCGCCTCGTTGATCCGCGTCGGCATCACCAGGTCGCGGTGGCCGCGGGTGACGAACCAGCGGCGGAAGTGCTCGGCCTCCGCGGCGCGCTCGGGCGCGCGGAACTTCGAGCCGAGCACGCGGCCCTCGATCACCGTGCCGGAGTTGGCGGCGAAGACCATGTCCGGCAATCCGGGCTGCGGCTCGATGGTGTCCACCGCGTGCCCGAGCCTGACGTAGGTGTCCTTGAGCTCCTGCCACTGCGCCATCGCCAGCGCCGTGTCGACCGGCTGGTCCGGGTTCATCCACGGGTTGATCGCGTACTCGACGGTGAAGTACTCGGGCGGGCACATCAGGAAGTGGCGGGTGGTGGCCTGCCTGGCCACGAGCGTGTCGGCGGGTCGCGCCGCTGTTGCCGTCATGAATCGAAATCTAAGCTCTACGGATACCCGCCATCAACGCTGCTCCGTTCGTCGTTTGCGGCAGAATGTTGCGTATGGACGCCTTGGACCAACGAATCATTTCGCACCTGGTCACCGACGCTCGCGCGAGCTACGCGGAGATCGGTTCGGACGTGGGGCTGTCGGCTCCGGCGGTGAAGCGACGAGTCGACAAATTGCTCGACCAGGGCGTTCTGCAGGGATTCACGGCGGTGGTCGACCCCGAGGCGCTCGGCTGGGGCACCGAGGCGTTCGTGGAGGTCCACTGCCACGGCAACGTGCCCGCTCGCCGGATCCGGTCCGGCCTGGAGCCGCTGCCGGAAGTCGTCGCCGCCTACACCGTCTCCGGGCAGGCGGACGCCATCGTGCACCTGCGCGCCGCCGACATCCACCACTTGGAAGAGGCGATGGAACGGCTCCGCGAGGTCGACTTCGTCTCGCGCACGGTGTCGACCGTCGTGCTCTCCCGCCTCCTGGAACGCCAACCGCAGCCCGACTGACGCACAAGAGGAGACCGCGGGAATCGCGCAGACGATTCCCGCGGTCCTCGCAGTCGGTGGGTCAGCGGCGGGTGCGGTTCCAGGGCTCGAAGCCGGCGGTCTCGGCGTCCGACGGGTTGCGGAACCAAACGTCGGCGGTGATCTGGTCGTAGTGCGGGGAGTCCGGCGTGTGGTACTGCCGGGAGGCCGAGTGGCCCTTGATCATCGGACCGGTCGAACCGGCGCTCTGAGCCTGCTGGGCCGCGGGCACCTGACGGGTCTCCGCTGCGGCCTCGGGCGCTTCAGAAGCCTTCTCCCACTTGCCGTCGCGGCCGGGGTGCGGTCCCGCGCCCGGCGTGCGGCGGGGCAGCGGAGCCGAGTCGTCCGGGTTGTCGACGAGCCTGATCCCGGCCGGGTCCTCGTCGGCCTGCTCCGGGGAGAGCGGCTCCGCGTGCTCCACGCGTTGCCGCAACGAGTCCGGGATGTGCGGACGGTCGGCCTGGGCGGCGTCGCCGCGCGGCTGCGGGGTGCGCTTCGGGAGCGGCTCGGACGCCGCGCCGTCGCCACCGAGGCTACCGCTGAGCTGGGATGACTTGCCCTTCTGCTCCGCGGGGACGGCCGGGATGACCTGCGTGGCGTCCGCGCCGACCGGAGGTGTGTAGGGCTCCTCGGAGGCAGCCGCCGACTCCGGTTCGAACAGCGAGCGGAGCTGACCCGAGAGCTGGTCGGGTTCCTCGTCGGCTCCCGGTGGGAACTGCGACGGGCGCTGCTCGTTCCTCGTCTCCTCGAACTCCGGGTTGCGGAACCACGTGTTGTCACCGGCCGCGGGTTCCGGCTCGGGTTCCGGCACCGGTGCTGGTTCGGGCTCCGGTTCGGGCACGTGCTGCGTCTCCACCAGGTCCGACCGCGTCGTCGCCCCGGGCGCGACCCACGGGCGGGGCCTGCGGTCCCACTCGCCGAACTGGTCCTCGGAATGCTCCCGCTGCCCCGGGTGCTGGTCGAGCAGGTCCAGCGGAGCGGCCCGGTGCTCGGTGACCGGCTCGTCCTCGTAGACCTCGTGAGCCCGTTCGTACACCGGCTCGTCGTAGACCGTTTCGTCGTAGACGGGCTGGTCGTAGAGGGGCTCGTCGTAGTGCGGCCGGTTCAGCTCCTGCTTGAGCCTGCGCCGCAACGGCCGGACGAACAGCGCCCAGGTGACGAACGCTCCCACCAGGAAAGCGGCGAGGCTCCACAGCCACACCTGGGTGAACAGCCAGGTGATCACGAGAGATGTCCCTCCTCCGGGGCTTCAGAAGCACCGCCGGTCACACCGGGTTTCCTACCACGCGTGCGACGTCGCCCGGTACCGCTTTCACCGGCATGTGACGGATCCGGCGAGTTCAAGACAGGCACGCGGTGCTCGCCGGGCGGCAGCGGCACATCACCAGGTCCGGGCGACCACGTAGTCGACGAGCGAGGACAGCGCCTCACTGGCCGGCACGTCGGGCAGCGAGGCGAGCTCCTTGCGGGCGTCGTCGGCGAACTCCTGCAGCGTGCTGCGGGTTCGCTCCAGACCGCGGGAATCGCGCAGCAGGTCCAGGGCTTCCTCGACCTCGGCGTCGGTCGTCAGCGGGCGACCCAGCAGATCCCGGAGCCGTGCCGGGCACTGCTCGTCGGCCAGCGCGTAGAGCATCGGCAGCGTCTTGACGCCCTCCCGCAGGTCGGTGCCCGGGGTCTTGCCGGACTCCTTGGACTGCGAGGCGATGTCGATGATGTCGTCGGAGATCTGGAACCCGGTGCCGATCAGCTTGCCGATGCGTTCCAGCGACTCGATGGTCGCCTCGTCCGCACCGGAGAACCAGGCGCCGAACCGGCCCGCGGTCGCGATCAGCGACCCGGTCTTCTCGTAGATCACCTTGAGGTAGAAGTCGACGGCGTCCTCGCCCTCGCCAACCCCTTCGGTCTCGCGCATCTGGCCGGTGACCAGAGCTTCGAAGGTCGCCGCCATCCGGCGGACCGCTTCGGCGCCGAGATCGGCGATCAGCTGGGAGGCCTTGGCGAACAGGAAGTCGCCGGTGAGGATGGCCACCGAGTTGTCCCAGCGGGCGTTCGCGCTGGTCGCGCCCCGCCGCATGGTGGCCTCGTCCATCACGTCGTCGTGGTACAGGGTGGCGAGGTGGATCATCTCCACCACAGCGCCGGACTTGACGACCTCGTCCGTCGTGGGGTCGCCGAACTGCGCGGCGAGGAGCACGAACAGCGGCCGGAACCGCTTGCCGCCCGCGTCCACCAGGTGCAGCGAAGTACGCGTGGCGAAGTCGAGGTCGCTTTGCACCTCGTCGTGCAGCAGCTGCTCGACGCGTGCCATGCCCTGCTTGACCGAGTCGGCCAGCCCGGCGTCGGTGATCTGGAAACCACCCGGCCCGGCTGCGCTCAGTTCACTGATCGGGTCATCCGCTGGCCTGCTCACGTCACCGTCGCCTTCGCTCCCCCACGATCGCCCTACGGGCGAGCACTCTACGACACGAAGCCACCGACGTTCGCCCAGTCCAGAGCCAAGGTCGGCAACACGCCCAGCAACAGCGTCACGACCACGCCCAGCGTGATCGCCGCCGTCGTGAACGCACCCGGCACGCTCACGGTGGGGCCGTCAGCAGCCGGTTCTTGGAAGTGCATCAGCACGATGACACGAAGGTAGAAGAAGGCCGCAACCGCACTCGCCACCAGGGCCACCACCACCAGCGGTGCCATGCCATCGGTCAGAGCGGCCTCGAACACCACGAACTTCCCGACGAATCCGCTGGTCATGGGGATACCGGCGAGGGCGAGCAGCAGGAAGGTGAACACCCAGGCGACCAGCGGTGAACGCTTCGCCAGACCCGCCCAGTCCGAAAGGTGAGTTGCCTCACCGTCGGAGCGGCGCACGAGACTGATCACACCGAACACGGCGATCGTGGTGAACCCGTAGGCCAGCAGGTAGAAGAGCGTCGCGGCGACACCGCGATCGGACAGCGCGAGCGTGCCCAGCAGCATGAAACCGGCGTGCGCCACCGAGGAGTAGGCGATCATCCGCTTGATGTCGCGCTGGGTCAGGCCGAGCACCACGCCGATCACCATCGACACGACGGCGATCGTCCAGACCACGCCGCGCCACTCCCAGCTGGAGGCCTCGAACGCGACCTGCAGCACGCGGAGGATCCCGCCGAAGGCCGCGACCTTGGTGCAGGCGGCCATGAAACCGGTCACCGCGGTCGGGGCGCCCTGGTAGACGTCCGGCGTCCAGGTGTGGAACGGGCCCACCGAGGCCTTGAACAGCAGACCCACCAGCAGCAAGCCGAGTCCGGCGAACAGCAGCGTGTCGGAGCGCTCCGAGCCGGCGGTGGCGTCGGCGATCGCCTGCAGCTTCACCGAACCCGCGTAGCCGTAGAGCAGCGCCAGGCCGTAGAGGAAGAACGCGGAGGCGAACGCTCCCAGCAGGAAGTACTTCACCGCGGATTCCTGCGACAGCAGCCTGCGACGCTTGGCCAGACCGCACATCAGGTACAGCGGGAGGCTCAGCACCTCCAGCGCGATGAACATCGTCAGCAGGTCGTTGGCCGCGCAGAACACCATCATCCCGCCGAGCGAGAACAGGGCCAGCGGGAACACCTCGGTGCGCATCCCGGCGGCCGACGCGGCGGCGCGGCTCATCGTCCCCGGCCCCTCGGCCGGCATCGACTCCGCGACGAACGCCCCGCCCGGCTCCACCGAGCGGTCGGCGATCAGCAGCAGCGAGCCCAGGCCGAGCGCCAGCAACGTGCCCCACAGGAACAGCGTCGGCGGGTCGACGGCCAGCGAGTCCGACAGCGTCGTCACGCCGGTGCCCGCCGACCGCGCGAAGGTGGCCAGCGCGATGCCTGCGATCACGACCGACGCCAGGCTCAGGCCGACCTGCACCGACCAGCGCTGGTGCCGGGGCAGGAACGCCTCGACCAAGATCGCCAGGCAAGCGGCACCGAGGATCACCAGCACCGGCGCGATCGCCGCGTAGTCGATCGGCGGAATCTCGACGGTACCCAGCTGGCTCGGGAATCCCTTGACCACTGTCAGTTACCTCCCTGCGAGGTCACGGGGTCGGTGACGCCGACCTCGCTCATGGTTGCCGCGACCGACGGGTTGATCACGTCCAGGACCGGCTTGGGGTACACGCCGAGCCCGATGATCAGCACGATCAGCGGGGCCAGCACGGCGATCTCCCGGGCTCCCAGGTCGGTGAACCGGAGCCGGTGCGCGCCCTCGCGACTCGGGTCGATCACCGCGCCCGGGCCGCCCGCGGTGCCCAGCAGCGCGTCGCCGCGCACCGGGCCCTGCATGGTGCGCTGGTAGAGCCACAGCACGTAGACCGCCGCCAGCACCATGCCGATCGTGGCCAGCGTCGTGAAGACCGGGCGGGTCGCGAAAGACCCGACCAGCACGAGGAATTCGCTGACGAAGGAGTTGGTGCCGGGCAGCGACAGCGTGCTCAGCCCGGCGATCAGCAGCGAGCCCGCCAGCAGCGGAGTCACCTTCGCCATGCCGCCGTAGTCGGCGATCCGGGTCGAGCCGCCTCGCACGATGATCATGCCGATGACCAGGATCAGCATGCCCGTGGCGATGCTGTGGTTGATCATGTACGACACCGCGCCGACGTGCGCCTGCGAGGTGAACGCGAAGATCCCCAACGCGATGAACCCGAAGTGCGCGATCGAGACGTAGGCGATGAACCGCTTGAGGTCGGTCTGACCGAACGCCTGCAGCGAGCCGTAGAGCACGCCGATCACCGCGAGCACCAGCACCACCGGTGCCAGCTGCTGCGCGGCCACCGGGGTTAGCGGCAGGCTGTAGCGCAGGAAGCCGAAGGTGCCGACCTTGTCCAGCACGCCGACCACGATCACCGCGACGCCGATCGGCGCCTGCTGCGCGGCGTCCGGGAGCCAGGTGTGGAACGGGAACAGCGGAGCCTTGATCGCGAACGCGGCGAAGAAGCCCAGGAACAGCCAGATCTGCACGTTCGCCGGGGCGTCCGACAGGATCGGGACGAGCTTGGCCCAGTCGAACGTGCCCTCACCGGTGACCTGCGCGCTGTAGCTGTAGGCGCCGATCGCCGACGCCAGCATGATCAGGCCGCCGAGGAACGAGTAGAGGAAGAACTTCACCGCGGCGTAGGCCCGGTTCTCACCGCCGTAGCCGCCGATGAGGAAGTACATCGGGATCAGCATGATCTCGAAGAGCACGTAGAAGAGGAACACGTCGGTGGCGGCGAAGACCGCGACCGTCAGCGCCTGTTCGAGCAGCAGCAGCGAGAAGAACCCGCCGTGCGTACGTCCCTCCGGCAGCCGCTCTCCCCAGCTGTAGCCCAGCACCAGCGGCATCAGCACGGCGATGACCAGGACCATCACCAGGGCGATGCCGTCGACGCCGAACGAGAGGTTGATGTCGAACGACGGGATCCACGAGATCGAGCTGGTCAGCTGCATCCGCGGACCGGCCGGGTCGTAGGCGAACCACGCGGCGACGGCGATGACGAGCTCGGCGAGGGAGAAGCCCAGCGCGGTCCACTTCGCCGCACCGGCGTTGCCGCGCAGCAGCGCCACCACCACCGACCCGGCGATCGGCAGCAGCACCAGGGCGAGCAGCAGGGTCATCGGATCTCCTCCCGGAGCTCACCGTGTCGATACGAACTGGGCAGAACGGGTCCGTGCGAGGTCGTCATGACGGGAACCCCACTGCCATCAGGGCGGCGATCACCACGACACCGCCGAAGAGCATGGACAGGGCGTAGGACCGGACGAAACCGGTCTGCCAGCGGCGCATCCGGCTGGAGCTGAAGGTCAGCACCGAGGCGATGCCGGAGACCGTGCCGTCGACGCCCTTGCGGTCGACCGCGAGCAACCCCTTGGTGAGACCGAAGGTCGGGCGCACCGCGAGGAGGTCGTTGACGGCGTTGCCACCGAGGTCCGCGCGGGCTGCGCGCACGACCGGCGAGACCTTCGCCGGGCGCTCGACCGGAACCGGTTTGCGGCCCACGACCAGCCACGCGATCACCGCACCCAGCGCGGAGATGGCCACCGTCAGCACGGGGATCATCGCGTGCGGGATCGCGGTGTGGGGGGCTTCTTGCAGCTCGCCCAGCGAGGGCGACAGGAACGTCACCAGCCGGTCGCCACCCGCCAGGAACATGCCGGCCCCAATCGAACCGACCGCGAGCACGATCATCGGCGCGGTCATGATCGCCGGGGACTCGTGCGGGTGGAAGTCCTTGCCGTTGCCGGCCTTCAGGTCCTTCCAGCGCTTCTCGCCGAAGAACGTCATCAGCACCAGGCGCGTCATGTAGAAGGCGGTGATCCCGGCGCCCAGCATCGCGGCTCCGCCGAAGATCCAGCCGCGCCAGCCCTCCTGACCGAAGGCCGCCTCGATGATGGCGTCCTTGGAGTAGAAGCCGGACAGGAACGGGAACCCGATCAGCGCGAGGTAGCCGAGTCCGAAGGTGCCCGCGGTGATCGGCATGTACCGCGCGAGGCCGCCGAACTTGCGCATGTCGACCTCGTCGTTCATGCCGTGCATCACCGAACCGGCGCCGAGGAACAGCCCGGCCTTGAAGAAGCCGTGGGTGAGCAGGTGCATGATGCCCAGCGCGTACCCGGCCGGGCCGAGCCCGACCGCCAGCATCATGTAGCCGATCTGGCTGACCGTGGAGTACGCGAGGACCTTCTTGATGTCGTCGTAGGCGCAGCCGATGACGCACCCGACCAGCAGCGTCACCGCGCCGACGATGGTGACGGCCAGCTGACCGCCCGGCGAGAGCGAGAACAGCGGGTTGGAGCGGGCGACGAGGTAGACGCCCGCGGTGACCATCGTGGCGGCGTGGATCAGCGCCGAAACCGGGGTCGGGCCCTCCATGGCGTCCGGCAACCACGCCTGCAGCGGGACCTGGCCGGACTTGCCGCAGGCACCGAGCAGCAGCAGGAGCGTGATCGCCAGCAGCACGCCCGGCGAGAGCTCACCGGCGCGAGCGAAGACCTCCGCGTACTGGGTGGTCCCGAGGTTGGCGAACAGCAGGAAGATCGCCAGCGCCAGCCCGACGTCGCCGACGCGGTTCATCACGAACGCCTTGGTCGCCGCCGCGGCCGCCGAGGGCCGGTGCTGCCAGAACCCGATCAGCAGGTAGGACGCCAGACCGACGCCCTCCCAACCGAGGTAGAGGGTCACGAAGCCGTTGCCCAGCACCAGGATCAGCATCGAGGCGACGAACAGGTTCAGGTAGGCGAAGAACCGGCGGCGCTCGGTGTTGGCCGCGCCGGTGCGCCCCTCCTGGTCGTGGCTCATGTAGCCGATCGAGTACAGGTGGATCAGCGATCCCACACCCGTGATCAGCAGCAGGAACACCATCGCCAGCGGGTCCAGGCGGAGCCCGAAGTCGACCTGCAGCGCGTTGACCGGGATCCAGGAGAACAGGTGCAGTTCGCGGACCTGCTCGCCCTGCGGTGCCCCGGACACGGAGGTGAACAGCCAGAGCCCGTAGACGAACGAGGCGACCACCGTCGCCGTTCCCAGCAGATGTCCCCAGCCGTTGGCCCGCCGTCCCGCGATCAGCAAGATCGCGGCACCCAGCAGCGGGAACGCGACCAGCAACCAGGCGTAGGACTGCGCGGGCCCGGCCGCCTCGGCGACCCCCGCTGCGGTTTCAAGCATCTTTGCCGTCACCACGCGCCCTCTCAGTACTTGAGCAGGTTGGCGTCATCGACCGAGGCCGAGCGACGCGTCCTGAAGATCGACATGATGATGGCCAGGCCGACCACCACTTCGGCGGCCGCGACGACCATCACGAAGAACGCCATGACCTGCCCGTGCACCGTTCCCTCGATGCGGGCGAAGGTGACCAGCGTCAGGTTGACCGCGTTGAGCATCAGCTCGACGCACATGAACACCACGATGGCGTTGCGCCGCACCAGGACTCCGACCGCGCCGATCGAGAACAGCAGCGCGGACAGCAGCAGGTAGTACGTGGGGGTCACTGGTGAACCTCCTCGGTGGCGTGCTCGGCTCGCTGGTCCGAGTGCCCGTTGCCGTTGGCCTGGGGCGCCGGGATCTCGGGGCCGGAGTCGATGACCGGCTCACCGGACTTCCCGGAACCGGTGGCGCCCGGCGGGTCCGGCTCGTCGGTCAGCGCGCGGGCGTCGGGTTCGGGTTCGTCCCCGGCGACCGCGCGGCGCTCGTCGTCGAGCGCGTCGGCGGGCAGGTTCTCCAGGAGCTCCGACAGCGATTCCGGCGCGACCGAACCGTCCGGCAGCAGCGCGGGAACGGCCACGGAGTTGGCCGTGGCGTACACGCCCGGGCCGGGCAGCGGCGACGGGCGCTCACCGCGGAACCGCGCGTTGGCCTGCTCGCGCTGGCTCAGGCGCGGCCCGCGGCCCTTGCCGCCGTAGGCCAGCACCATCGCGGCGACCGCGGCGGTGATCAGCAGCGCGGAGGTCAGCTCGAACGGGAACAGGTAGTCGGTGAAGATCAGCCGGCCGAGACCGCCCGCGCCACCGCCCGACGGCTTCCAGGCGTCCAGCGGCGGGGCCGCCTGCACCGAGGTCAGCGACCGGGCCAGGCCCGAGACCAGCAGCAGCGCCAGGCCGATCCCGCCGATGCCCGCCCAGAGCCGTTGCCCGCGAAGGACTTCCACCACCGAGTCCGAGGAGTCGCGACCGACCATCATCAGCACGAACAGGAACAGCATCATGATCGCGCCGGTGTAGACGATGATCTGGGTGAACCCCAGGAACGACGCGCTCTGCCCCATGTAGAGCACGCCCAGGCTCAGCATCGTCAGCACCAGCCACAGCGCGGAGTGCACCGCGTTGCGGGCGAAGACCATGCCGAGCGCGCCCAGCAGCGACAGCGGACCGAGGATCCAGAACAGCACCGTCTCACCGGTGCCGACCACGTCGCCGGCCTGCGCCAGCACTACTCCGGTGCTCATCGCGCGTCCTCCTCAGGGCCGGACTCGACCGTCGCGCCCGCCGGGACGCCCCGCTGCTTGGCGAGCTGAGGACCGTTGACGTAGTAGTCCTGCTCGTCCTCGCCGAGGCGCATCTCGTGCGGCGGCTGCTCCATCCCGGGCAGCAGCGGCGCCAGCATGTCGGCCTTCGTGTAGATCAGGTCCTGGCGGTTGTCATCGGCCGTCTCGTACTCGTTGGTCATCGTCAGCGCCCGCGTCGGGCACGCCTCGATGCACAACCCGCAGCCGATGCAGCGCAGGTAGTTGATCTGGTAGTCCTTGCCGTAGCGCTCACCTGGCGAGAAGCGGGCCTCGTCGGTGTTGTCCCCGCCTTCCACGAAGATCGCGTCGGCCGGGCAGGCCCACGCGCACAGTTCGCAGCCCACGCACTTCTCCAGCCCGTCCGGGTGCCGGTTGAGCTGGTGACGTCCGTGGAACCGGGGCGCGGCGACCTTCTTGACCTCGGGGTACTCCTCGGTGACGACCTTCTTGAACATCGTCGAGAAGGTGACGCCGAATCCCTTGATCGGATCAAACATTCCCATGAGGTGCCTCCTCGCCTTCCGGACCCGCGAGTTCGCCGGAACCGGTGCCGCTGCGCACCGGGGTGCGTCGCGGCGGGGTCTTGGGGACTTCCAGGTCGAGCGGCGGCACCGGGAACCCGCTGCCCGCCAGCGGCACCTCGTCGGAGTCCTTCTCGGGCTTGCGGTCCGGGATGAGGAACGTGGCCGCGACCAGGATCACCACCACGACCGCTCCGCCGATCATGAACTGCTGGGTGCTGACCGTCTCGGAGTTGCGCAGCGCGCGGATCACCGTCACCGCCACGATCCACACCAGGCTGACCGGGACCAGCAGCTTCCAGCCGAGGTCCATGAACTGGTCGTAGCGCAGGCGGGGCAGGGTGCCGCGCAGCCACACGAAGAAGAACAGGAACGCGATCGTCTTGCCGAGGAACCACAGCACCGGCCACCAGCCGGTGTTGAGCACCCCGTCGCCGATCAGCGACAGCGGCCACGGCGCGTGCCAGCCGCCGAGGAACAACGTCGTCGCCAGCGCGGAGACGGTGACCATGTTGATGTACTCGGCGAGGAAGAACAGCGCGAACTTCAGCGACGAGTACTCGGTGTGGAATCCACCGACGAGCTCGGACTCGGCCTCGGGGAGGTCGAACGGGGCCCGGTTGGTCTCACCGACCATCGACACCACGTAGACCAGGAAGCTCACCGGCAGCAGCGCGAAGAACCAGCCGTTCTCCTGCGCCGCGACGATGCCGGAGGTCGACAGCGTGCCCGAGTACATGATGACCGCGACGAACGACAGGCCCATCGCGATCTCGTAGGAGATCACCTGCGCCGCCGACCGCAGCGAACCCAGCAGCGGGTAGGGGGAACCGGAGGACCACCCGGCGAGCACGATGCCGTAGACGCCCACCGAGGCGCAGGCCAGCACCACCAGCAGGCCGACCGGCAGGTCCACCAGCTGCAGCGCGGTGCGCTCGCCGAAGATCGTGACCTCGGGCCCGATCGGGATCACCGCGAACGACACCAGCGCGGGCGTCGCGGAGATCACCGGGGCCAGGAAGTACACCCACTTGTCGGCCATGACCGGCCGGATGTCCTCCTTGAACGCCAGCTTCAGACCGTCGGCCAGCGACTGGAGGATGCCGAACGGCCCCGCGCGGTTCGGGCCCGGCCGGTGCTGCATCCGGCCGATGACCCGGCGTTCCGCCCAGATAGTCAGCAGCGTCATCAGCACCAGGAAGGCGAAGATCGCCACGACCTTGATCAGGATCAACCAGATCGGGTCGTCGGCGAGCAGTTCGGCGGTTCTGGTCATGCCTTCCCCCCGTTGTGGTGGGCCGGGGAACGGCCGTTGCCGTTCGGCGAAGCGCCGTTGCCGTCGAGACTTCCGCTGCGCGGAGCGAGGTCGACCAGGGCTCCGTGACCGACGCCGAGCGCCTCGTGGACCCGGGCGCTCCCGGAGTCGGTCGGCACCCACACGACGTCGTCGGGCATGTCGGCGATCTCGACCGGCAGCACGATCTCGCCCTGCTCGGTGCGGACCTCCAGCCGCTGTCCGGAGCTGATCTCGATCCGCTTGGCGGTCTCCGGCGAGAGGATCGCGACCCGGTTGCGGGCGGTGCCCGCGAGGCTCGGCTCCTCGGCTTGCAGCGAACCGTTGTCCAGCAGCTGGCGCCACGTGCCGAGCACGGCCTGGCCGGGGCCCGGCCGGGGCGCGTGCGCGACGGGTTCGTCCGGGGCGGCGGTGCGCCCGCCGGTGTGCGTGCCGAGCCGCTGGAGCTCGGCGCCCGCTGCGGCCGGGCTCTGCGTGAACAGGTCGGCGTCCATCTCCACCGCGAGGGTGTCCAGCACCCGGCAGTCCGGCAGCGCGCCGGTCCCGTCGATGGTGGTGGCGAACTCGCGGCGGCGGCCCTCCCAGTTGAGGTAGCTGCCGTTCTTCTCGGCGCTGGGCGCGATCGGCAGCACCACGTCGGCCCGCTCGGTCACCGCGCTCGGCCGGAGTTCCAGGCTGACCACGAAATCGGCCTCGTCCAGCGCCTTCCGCGCCAGCGCCGGGTCGGGCAGGTCGTCCGGGTCGACACCGCCGAGCACCAGGCCCGGCAGCTCACCGGAAGCGGCGGCGGTGAGGATCTCGGTGAGGTCGCGACCCGCGGCGGCGGGCAGCGAACCGGGCGCCATGCCCCAGGTCCGCTCGACCTCGGAGCGGGCGTGGTCGTCCACGACCGGACGGGCACCGGGCAGCAGCGTCGGCAGCGCGCCCGCTTCGACGGCACCGCGCTCCCCGGCCCGGCGGGGGATCCAGGCGACCTGGGCTCCCGTGCGCTGAGCGGTTCGCAGCACCTCGGAGAGCAGGCCAGGCACCTCGGCGGCGCGTTCGCCGACGATGAGCACCGCGCCCTGCTGGCGCATCGCCTCGTCCACGTCGGACGGCAACGACTCCAGCGCGGCGGCCTCGCCACCGGGAGTGCACTGCACGAGCGACCCGGTGCGCACCGGCCCGCCGGCGTGCGTGATGACGGTCGTCTTCTCGACACCCGGCGAGTTGCGCGGAGCGACGTGGAAGACCTGCGTCCCACCGGCGCGCGCGGCCTTGCGCAGCCGCAGGAAGACGATCGGCGACTCCTCCTCCGGCTCGAACGCCACGCACAGCACGGCCGGGGCGGACTCCAGGTCCTGGTAGGTGACCCCGGTTTCCGGCGTCACGCCGACCACCGTGGACTCCAGGAACCGCAGTTCCTCGGTGGAGTGCGGCCGGGCGCGGTGGTCGATGTCGTTGGTGCGCAACGCGACCCGCGCGAACTTCGCGTAGGCGTAGGCGTCCTCGACGGTCAGCCGGCCGCCGGGCAGGACGCCGACGCCGCCCGCGTCACGCGCGGTCGCCAGGCCCTCGGCGGCCGCCTGCAGCGCCTCGGTCCAGGACGCCTCGCGCAGCTCGCCGTTCACCCGGACCTGCGGCCGGGTGATGCGGTCGGCGGCGTTGGCGTAGCGGAAGGCGAAGCGGCCCTTGTCGCAGATCCACTCCTCGTTGACCTCCGGGTCGTCCCCGGCGAGCCTGCGCATCACCTTGCCGCGCCGCCAGTCCGTCCGGGTCGCGCAGCCCGATGCGCAGTGCTCGCACTGCCCCGGGGTGGAGACCAGGTCGAAGGGGCGCGACCGGAACCGGTAGGCAGCGCTGGTCAGCGCTCCGACCGGGCAGATCTGGATGGTGTTGCCGGAGAAGTAGGACTGGAACGGCTGCTGCTCGCCGATGCCGATCTGCTGCAGCGCACCGCGTTCCAGCAGCTCGATGAACGGGTCACCGGCGATCTGCTTGGAGAAGCGGGTGCAGCGCTGGCACAGCACGCAGCGCTCGCGGTCCAGCAGGACCTGCGAGGAGATCGGGACCGGCTTGGCGAAGGTCCGCTTGGTGTCGTGGAATCGGGACTCCGCGCGACCGTGCTTGAGCGCCTGGTTCTGCAGCGGGCACTCGCCGCCCTTGTCGCAGACCGGGCAGTCCAGCGGGTGGTTGATGAGCAGCAGCTCCATCACGCCCTGCTGCGCCTTGTCCGCGACAGGCGACGAGTTCTGCGTCTTGACGACCATCCCGTCGGCGACCGTCATGGTGCAGGAGGCCTGCGGCTTCGGCATCGGCCGGCCGTTCATCTCGACCTCGACCAGGCACTGCCGGCAGGCGCCCGCCGGATCCAGCAGCGGGTGGTCGCAGAACCGCGGGATGGTGATCCCCATCCGCTCGGCGGTCCGGATCAGCAGCTCGCCCTTGGGGGCGTCGACCTCGATCCCGTCGATGGTCAGCCGGACGTGCCCGTCCGGAACGGGACGCGCTTCGGATTCGGGTGCCAGGGTCATCGGGCCGCTCCTACGAGTTCCGCGGCGGACTTGTTCGTGTCGCAGAGCGCGAGGAATTCCTCGCGGAAGTACTTGATACCGCTGGTGATCGGGCTGACCGCACCGTCACCGAGGGCGCAGAACGAACGGCCGAAGATGTTGTCGCAGACGTCCAGGAGGGTGTCGATGTCCTCCTCGGTGCCGTGCCCGTCGACCATCCGCTCCAGCACCTGGGCGAGCCAGTAGGTGCCCTCCCGGCAGGGAGTGCACTTGCCGCAGGACTCGTGCTCGTAGAACTGTGTCCACTTCATCACGGCCCACGGCACCGACACGGTCTCGTTGAAGACCTGCACGGCCGTGGTGCCCAGCATCGATCCGGCCTCGGCGGCGCCCTCGAAGTCCAGCGGGACGTCCAGGTGCTCGGCGGTGAACAGCGGCGTGGAGGACCCTCCCGGGGTCCAGAACTTCAGCGGGACGCCGTCCTTCATGCCGCCCGCGAGTTCCAGGAGCTGCCGCAGCGTGGTGCCCATCGGGGCCTCGTACTGGCCGGGCTTCTCGACGTGACCGGAGATCGAGTAGATCTTCGGGCCCGGCGACTTCTCGCTGCCCATCTCGCGGAACCAGTCCGAACCGCCGTTGACGATGAACGGCACCGAGGCGATGGTCTCCACGTTGTTCACCGTCGTCGGGCAGGCGTAGAGCCCGGCTGCGGCGGGGAACGGGGGCTTGAGCCGCGGCTGACCGCGCTTGCCCTCCAAGGAGTCCAGCAGCGCCGTCTCCTCGCCGCAGATGTAGGCGCCCGCACCCGCGTGCACGACGATGTCCAGGTCGAACCCGGAATCGAGGATGTTCTTGCCCAGGTATCCGGCGGCGTAGGCCTCGCGGACGGCGTGGTGGAGCCGCCGCAACGGGTGCAGGGCTTCACCGCGCACGTAGATCATGCAGTGGTGGGCCCGCATCGCGTAGCTGGCGATGATGCAGCCCTCGATCAGCGAGTGCGGATCGGCCATCATCAGCGGGATGTCCTTGCAGGTCCCCGGTTCGCCCTCGTCGGCGTTGATGACCAGGTAGTGCGGCTTGACCGGGTCCTTGGGCATGAAGCCCCACTTCACGCCGGCCGGGAAGCCCGCACCCCCGCGACCGCGCAGGCCGGACGCCTTGACCAGCTCGATCAGCTGGTCCGGGTGGGCCTGCAGCGCCGTGCGCAGCGCGGTGTAGCCCTCCAGCTGCTCGTAGGTGTGCAGCGTCCAGGAGTCCGGCGACAGCCACCGCTTGGTCAGCACCGGGGTCACCGGGCTGGGAGTCGGTTCGGTCATGGCCACCCTCACTTCTTCTCCGGCAGGGGCGGGAGTTCCGCGTCATCGGGCATGCTCGGCGCGGTCCAGCCGCGGTCCCGGGCCAGTTCCGCGCCGCGCACCGTCTCGGTCGCCAGCGACGGGCCGGTCACGGTCTCGTCGAGGTCGTCGAAGAAGCCGGCGAGCTGGCGTTCGGCCCCGCGGAAGTCCGACAGGGCGGGGCCGCGCGTCGGTGCGGGCTTCTCGCCTCGCTGCAGGCTCTTGACCAGGTCCAGCGCCTGTTCCGGCGTCTGGTTGTCGTAGTACTCGTAGTTGACCTGCAGCACCGGGGCGAGGTCGCAGGCCGCCAGGCACTCGGCGTGCTCGATCGTGATCGAGCCCTCGGTGCCGGGTTCCCCCGCGGTGCCCTCGTGCCCGACGCCCAGGTGATCGCCCAGCGCCTTGTAGATCGCGTCGCCGCCCAGCGCCGCGCACATCGTGTTGGTGCACACGCTGACCAGGTGCTGACCGCACGGCTTGCGCTTGTACATCGTGTAGAAGGTCGCCACGGCGCTGACCTCGGCGACCGACAGCGCCAGCTCCTCGGCGCAGAACTTCATGCCCGCCGGGCTGACGTGCCCCTGCACGGACTGCACGAGGTGCAGCATCGGCAGCAGCGCCGAACGCGATTCCGGGTACCGGGCGATGATCTGCTTCGCCTCGGTCCTGGTGTCCTCGCCGAACACCGAGGTGTCGACCGCGTCGGTCTGCTCCTCGGTGGTGGTGAAGTCGAACTGCTCGGTCATCGGTCCACCCCGCCCATCACCGGGTCGATGGAGGCGACGGCCGCGATCACGTCGGCCACCAGCCCGCCTTCGGCCATCGCCGGCATCGCCTGCAGATTCACGAAACTGGGTTCGCGCACGTGCACCCGCATCGGCCGGGTGCCGCCGTCGGAGACCAGGTGGACGCCCAGCTCGCCGCGCGGCGACTCGACCGGCGCGTAGGCCTGGCCGGGCGGCACGTCGAAGCCCTCGGTCACCAGCTTGAAGTGGTGGATCAGCGACTCCATGGACTGGCCCATGATCTTGCGGACGTGCTCCAGGGAGTTGCCCATGCCGTCGGCGCCGATGCTCAGCTTCGACGGCCAGGCGATCTTGGCGTCCTCCACCATGTGCGGCCCGGACTCCATCTTGTCCACGCACTGCCGGATGATCTTCAGCGACTCGTGCATCTCCTGCACCCGCAGCATGTAGCGGGCGTAGCAGTCACCGTCGTTGCTGGTGGGCACCTCGAAGTCGTAGTCCTCGTAACCGCAGTACGGTTCGACCTTGCGCAGGTCCCACGGCAGTCCCGCCGCGCGCAGCAGCGGTCCGGTCACGCCCAGCTGCAGCGCGCCGTCCAGCGGCAGGTGGCCGACGTCCTTCAACCGCTGCTTCCAGATCGGCTGACCGCTGAACAGCTTGTCGTAGTCCGGCAGGCGGGTGTCCATGACCTTGATGAACTCGCGGACCTTGTCCTGCCAGCCCGCCGGCAGGTCCTGCGCGACGCCGCCGGGGCGGACGAACGCGTGGTTCATCCGCAGACCGGTCAGGAACTCCAGCAGGTGGAGCACCTCTTCGCGCTCGCGGAAGCCGTAGGTCATGCCGGTGGTCGCACCCAGCTCCATCGCGCCGGTGGCCAGGAAGACCAGGTGCGAGGAGATCCGGTTGAGCTCCATGAGCATCACGCGCATCGTCTGGGCGCGCTCCGGCGCCTCGATGCCCAGCAGCTTCTCGATGCCCAGGCAGTAGGCGGTCTCGGTGAACAGCGGCGCCAGGTAGTCCATGCGCGTCACGAACGTGACGCCCTGGGTCCACGTCCGGTACTCGGTGTTCTTCTCGATGCCGGTGTGCAGGTAGCCGATGACCGAGCGGGCCTTGGTGACCGTCTCGCCTTCCAGCTCCAGCACCAGCCGCAGAACACCGTGCGTGGACGGGTGCTGCGGGCCGAGGTTGATGACGACCCGCTCCTCGCCACCGGTTTCGTCCAGGAACTCGTCCCAGTCGCCGCCGGTGACGGTGAAGATGCGGCCCTCGGTGGTGTCTCTCGACTCGGCGGGGTACGCGCCGGTGAGTGATTCGGTGGTCATTGCCCACACCTCTCCGCGATCACGAGTAGGCCCTGCGCTGGTCCGGCGGCGGGATCTCGGCGCCCTTGTACTCCACCGGGATTCCGCCGAGCGGGTAGTCCTTGCGCTGCGGGTGGCCGTCCCAGTCGTCGGGCATGAGGATCCGGGTGAGCGCCGGGTGCCCGTCGTAGACCAGCCCGAACATGTCCCAGGTCTCGCGCTCCTGGAAGTCAGCGGTCGGGTAGACCGGCACGACCGACGGGAGGTGCGGGTCCTCCACGTCCACCGCGACTTCGAGCCGGATGCGACGCCGGTAGGTCATCGACGTCAAGTGGTAGACCGAGTGCAGCCGCTGCGGCGCCTCGGTCCCGTAGTCCACACCGGACACCGAACTGCACAGCTCGAAGCGCAGCGCCGGGTCGTCGCGCAGGACGCGGCAGACCTCGAGGAGCTCGTCGCGGCGCAGGTAGTAGGTGATCTCGCCGCGGTCGACGGTCACCTGCTGCACGGTCTCGACCGGAATTCCCTTGGCCCGCAAGCCTTCGAACAACGCGTCGGTGACCTCGTCGAACCAGCCCCCGTAGGGCCGCTCGCTGGCGTGCGGCACGTGGGCCGGGAGGCGCAGGCCGCCGAAACCGGAGGTGTCACCGGTACCGCGCACGCCGAACATGCCCTGGCGCTCGCGACCCGCGGCCGGGGCTCCGGAGCGGGCCGGCTCCCGGCCTGCGGGCGAGAGGTCCGTCGCGCGCTCAGCGCTGGAACCGGGCTCGCCGGGGGCCGGGGTGGTTTCCTCGTCTGCCATCGAACTCACCTACCCGACTTGAGTTCCGGGCGCTGCGGAGCGCTCTCGAACGCGCCGAGCTCTTCGGATCCGCCCATCTCGCGGCGCTGCGCGGCCTGCTGCCGCTCGGCGCGCTTGCGCTGCGCGGCGTTCTTCGGCGCGAACCGTTCGGAGGACGGGATCATCGGCGTGCGGTCGCCGCGCTCGAGCTTCTCCTGCGCGCGCTTGCCGTTGATCGGCTCGTCCATGATCTTGGCGTGCAGCTTGAGGATCGCGTCGAGCAGCATCTCGGGGCGCGGCGGGCAGCCCGGCAAGTACATGTCCACCGGCACCACGTGGTCGACGCCCTGCACGACCGCGTAGTTGTTGAACATGCCTCCGCTGGAGGCGCACACGCCCATCGCCAACACCCAGCGCGGCTCGGGCATCTGGTCGTAGATCTGGCGCAACACCGGCGCCATCTTGTTGGTCACCCGTCCGGCCACGATCATCAGATCGGCCTGTCTCGGGGTGGCGGAGAAGCGCTCCATGCCGAACCGCGAGATGTCGTAGCGGGAACCGCCGACGGTCATCATCTCGATGGCGCAGCAGGCCAGCCCGAACGTCGCCGGCCACATCGACGTCTTCCGGGTCCAGTTGACGAGCTTCTCCACGTTGGCCAACAGGATGCCGTTGGGCAGCTGCTCTTCGAGCCCCATCGCCGGCACTCCTTCCCGCGTCCTTGCGGCTAGTACCTGTAGTTCGTCTCAGGCGCCCGGAGGACCGGGCGGTCGCGCTCCGGTCAGTTCCAGTCCAGGCCGCCTCTCCGCCAGACGTAGATGTAGGCGAAGCCGACGGTCGCGATGAACAGCACGATCTCGATGACGCCGAACATCCCCAGGGCGTCTGCGGAGACCGCGAACGGGTAGAGGAAGACCATCTCGATGTCGAAGAGGATGAACAACATCGCGGTCAGGTAGTAGGCGACCGGCATCCGGCCGCCGCCGATGACGGGCTGCGGCGAGGGCTCGATGCCGCACTCGTAGGCATCGAGCTTCGCCTTGTTGTAGCGACGGGGACCGACGAGCGGCGCGATCGCGACCGAGAACACCGCGAAACCCAGTGCCAGCGCGAACAACAGCACCAACGGGATGTACGGGTCGAGCACCTTTGCTCCCCTCCAACCGGTTCCGGGTTCGTGACCCGGAACACACATCGCCAGTCCCCGCCGAGACGCAGGTCACGCCTCAGGCATCAGGTCCGCACTCTATGCGGTCGCCCGAATCGGCTCCGTAGTGAGGCGTACCTAACTTTATGACTTGTCTCACCCTTGCCGGGACATCTGACCAGACACTCGGCGTCACGCGCTAGGGGTGACGCGAGTAGTGGTGCTGATCACACGATCCATGGCGTCCCCACCCTTCTCGTCGTAGAGATTTGCCAGCAGCTTCAACACGAAACGCATCAACGTCCGGCGCGGCAGACCGTGCTTGGTGGCCATCCGCATGACCGTGGGATTGCCAATCAACTTGCTGAAGATATTGCCGAGCCGGAAGTAGCCGCCCATCGCTTGCTGGACGGCGATCGGGTACCGGGCGAGGGCTTGTTCGCGGGAGGCCTCGGTCGGACGCGCCATCGCGTGCACCACGCACTCGGCGGCCAGCCGCGCCGACTCCATCGCGTACGCGATGCCCTCGCCGTTGAACGGGTTGACCATGCCGCCCGCGTCGCCCACCAGCAGCAGGCCGTTGCGGTAGTGCGGGGTGCGGTTGAAGCCCATCGGCAGCGCGGCTCCGCCGATCTTGCCGGTGGCGTTCTCCTCGCGGAATCCCCACTCCTCGGGAGTCCCGTCCAACCAGGACCGCATCAGCTGGCGGTAGTCGGTCTTGCCGTAGGCCGACGAGGTGGACAGGATGCCCAGCCCCGCGTTGACCGTTCCGTCGCCCATGCCGAACAGCCACCCGTAGCCGGGCATCAACTGCGGATCGGCGGGGTTGGACTTGTCCCACAGCTCCAGGTGCGACTCCAGGAAGTCGTCCTTGGTGCGCGGGCTGGTGTAGTACCGGCGCACGGCCACGCCCATCGGACGGTCGTCGCGCTTCTGGATGCCCACCGACAGCGCCAGCCGCGCCGACACCCCGTCGCAGGCCACGACGAGCGGGGCCCGGTAGGTCACGGGCTTGCGCTCGGGACCGGTCTTGGCCTCCACGCCCACGACCCGGCCGGTGCGGTCGTCGGTGATGGCGGCGCTGACCGACGTCTGCTGGAACAGGCGCGCCCCTGCGCGCTGGGCCGCCTTGGCCAGCAGGTCGTCGAAGTCGTTGCGCGGGCGGACCACGCCGTACGGCGGGAAGTCGGACAGGCTGGGCCAGTCGAGCTCCAGGCTGATCCCGCCGCCGACGACCCGCAGACCCCTGTTGTGCAGCCAGCCGGCTTCTTCCCTGGTGTCGATGCCCAGGTCGATGAGCTGCTTGACGCCCCTCGGCGTGATCCCGTCGCCGCAGACCTTCTCCCGCGGGAAGACGCTCTTCTCCAGCAGCAGGACGTCCAGTCCCGCCCTGGCCAGGTACGTCGCAGCCGTCGAGCCGGCCGGTCCGGCTCCGACGACGATCACGTCGGCGTCATCGTCCGGTGTGCGGCGGCTGGTGGCGCTGGTCATGACACTCCTCGAACTAGTGCAGTGCTCGGTGCGAACCCGCTTGTGAACGAGTTCACTAACTCCGAGTCTAAGCCGCTGCACCAGCGCGATCGACCCTTTCCCGTAGGCCACCCGAGTGAGGAAACCCGCCCTCCGGTGCCACGCCGCGGGCCTCGCCGAGGGTCACCCCAGCCCAGTTTTAGTCCAAACCGAGGAGCCTTCGTGCCCGAAATGTCGGCTCAGTTTGGACTAAAACTGGGACCGGGCGAGGCACGGCCCCGCGCGGCTCAGAGGTCCAGGGCGAGGAGGCGGGAGCTGAGGGTCTTTCCGTGGGCGTCCAGGGACAGGGACGTGGTCACGCCACCACCGAGCGCTCGGTGGCAGGTGAACTGCAGGGCCTTGAGGAGCGGGAGCTCGCAGCGGACGACCTCGCCCCGGACCTGTCCGGCGAGGTGGGCGCGGACACGCTCGACAGTGAGCTCCCGGCGCAGCCGCTCGTAGTCGGCGTCGTCGAGGGGGAACACCGAGAGGATCGACGTATCGCCCTTGTCCCCGGCGCGGCAATGCGCGATCTCATGCAGTCGCATCGTTCACCTCCAGGGTCGTGACCTGCGATTCCACGTCCGATCTGGGCATCAGGGCGGAGACGATCCCGATCACCTCGCGCACGTCGGTGCGCACGCCCCCACCTCCGGCGGGGCCGTTGGTGTAGAGCGATTCGACCTCGTGGCAGACGTGCAGCGCCGCCGTCCGGTCCTCCGCGAGGGCAGCCACTCGCAGTCGGCACTCGCCGTCCGGATCGCCCATCGCCCCCAGCACGTCGGCGCGCACGCGCAGCCCGGTGCGGCGCACCCGCTCGGTCACCACGTCGGCGGCCAGCTTCGCCCGATCGGCCGCCCCCGGTCCGGCGTAGCTGATACCGCATTCGGCTCGGTGGCCCGCGCGGTATCCGACGCTGACCTTCAGCTCCTCCGGCCTGGCCCGCCCCTGCGCCCCGCTGATGCGCACCCGATCGGCCCCGGCCCGCTCCGCCCGGACCTCGCGGAAGTCCAGGACCACGTCGGGCGTGCGATAGGCCGCCGGATCGGTGACCTCGTAGAGCAGCTGCTCCCGGACCGTCCCGACCGTCACCACGCCACCGGTCCCGTCGGGTTTTCCGATGGTCGCGGTGCCGTCGGCCTCGATGTCGGCGAACGGGAAGCCGAGCTCGGCCAGACCCGGGACCTCCTTGCGGCCCGGGTCGGCGAAGTAGCCGCCGGTGACCTGTCCCGCGCACTCCAGGACGTGCCCGACCAGCGTCGCGGCGGCCGCGCGCGGGACGTCGTCGAGATCCCAGCCCATGCGCTGCGCGATCGGCGCCACGAACAGCGACGGGTCGGCCACCCGGCCGGTGATCACCACGTCCGCGTCCAGAGCGGGCAGCAGCGCCTCGGCGCCGAGGTAGGCGTTGGCCGAGACGATCTCGCCGTGCCCGGACAGCGGGACCCCGTCCTCCAGCGCGGGCGCCTCCAGGTCGAGGCGGTCCAGCACGTCGTCCCCGGTGACCACCGCGATGCGGCCGATCAGCCCAGCCGCCGTCATCACCTCCCGCGTGACCTCGCCCGCCCGCAGCGGATGGGCGGCGCCCATGTTGGTGATCACCCGTGCTCCGTTCGGCACCGCGACCGGCAGCAACCGCTCGAAGCGAGCACGCAGCAACGGGTCGTACCCCTGATCCGGATCGCCCAGCCTGCGCTGCTGCCCGAGGGCGATGGTGCGTTCGGCCAGGCACTCCAGCACGAGGTCGTCCACTCCGGCCCGCGCGAGCTCCAGCGCCGGCTCCAGGCGGTCCCCGGCGAAACCCGCTCCACTGCCGATGCGCACTCACAACACCCCCGTCACCAGCGCGACCAGCGTCATCACCAGCGTGGTGCCGAAGGCCCAGCCGAAGATGAACCGCTGGTGGTCGCCGAGATCGACCTTGGACATGCCGAGCAGGATGAAGGTGGAGGCGGTCAGCGGGCTCAACGGGAACCCGGTGGTCATCTGGCCGAGGATCGCCGCCCGCCCGATCGCGGCGGGGTCGCCGCCGAGCGCCGCGCTGGTCTCCGCCAGCACGGGCACCACTCCGTAGTAGAAGGCGTCCGGCGTGAAGACCAGGCTCAACGGCATCCCTGCGACGGCCGTGATCAGCGGGAGGAGGGCGCCACCGGCGTCCGGGATGACCGCGACCAGGCCCTCGGCCATCGCCTTGATCATGCCGGTCCCGGTGAGGATCCCGGTGAACACGCCCGCCGCGAAGATCACCACGACGACCAGCACCACGTTGTAGGCGTGCTTGGCGAACAGCTCCTGCTGACCCTGCCAGGAAGGGCGGTTGACCAGCAGCGCGACCAGGAAGGCGATCAGGAACAGCACTTCCAGGTCGGCGATCTGGGCGAGCAGGCAGCCGACCAGCGCCAGCGTCAGCAGCGCGTTGATCCAGAACCGCACCCGGTCCGCACCGGTGAGCTTGACCCGCTCGCCCGCTTCGACGCTGACCACGCCGAGCCGCTTCCGCTCGGACCGGCCGATCAGGTACGCGGCGAGCAGCACCCAGCAGATCCCGGCGATCATCGCCGGCAGCACCGGCAGGAACAGCTGCGCCGAGTCGAGCTTGAGCGCGGCCATCGCCCGGGCGGTCGGACCGCCCCACGGAACCATGTTCATGACCCCGGCGCCGAGGCAGACCACGCCGGCGAGCACGATCCGCCGCATGCCGAGCCGCTGGTAGATCGGCAGCAGCGCGGAGACGGTGATCAGGAAGGTGGAGGCTCCGTCGCCGTCCAGTGCGACCAGCAGCGTCAGCAGCGCGGTGCCGACGGTGATCTTGAGCGGATCGCCCTTCGCCCAGCGCAGGATGCGGGTGACTGCGGGATCGAAGAGCCCCGCGTCGATCATCAGGCTGAAGTAGAGCACCGCGAAGGTGATCATGATGGCCACCGGGGCGACGGTGACCAGGCCATCGGCCACCAGCTCGCCGAGCTCGGCGCCGCGACCGCTGATCAGCGCGGCGGCGATCGGCACCAGGGTGAGCGCGAAGAGCACCGACACCCGGCGCGAGAGCACCAGGGCGAGGAACACGCCGATCGTCAGGAATCCGCTCGCGGCGAGCATGGGCTACCTCCGAACACCGCCGTTGGGCCGGACGGGAGAACTGTGATCCACCTCGCTCATGCCGGTCAAGCACGAATAATTGATAAATTCATGCGTCATGGGCATGGATCTGACGGTGCAGCAGCTCCGGCTGGTTCTCGCGGTGCACGACACCGGCGGGTTCACCCCGGCCGCCGAGCAGCTGCACCTGGCGCAGTCCTCGATCAGCCGCGCGGTGCGCGACGTGGAGCGACGACTCGGCATCACGCTGTTCCAGCGCACCACGCGCCACTTGGTCACGACCCCGGAAGGCGCCGAGTTCTGCCTGGTCGCGCGGCGGGTCGTGGATTCCTTCGACTCCGGGATCAACCACTTCCGCGGCTTCCTCGCCGGTACCCGCGGACGGGTCCGGGTCGCGGCGCTGCCGTCGATGGCGGCCGTCCTGCTGCCCTCGGCCGTCTCCGCCTACCACTCGGAGCATCCCGACGTGGAGCTGTCGATCGAGGACGGCATGTCCGACGAGGTGCTGGCGAAGATCAGGGCCGGCACAGCCGACCTCGGCGTCACCGTCGTCGCCGACGAACCGCCCGATCTGGCGGTGCACCCCATCGCGACCGACCGGATGTGCGCGGTGTTCCCGCCGGAGCACCGCTTCGCCTCACGCGAGTCGCTGACCTGGGCGGAGCTGGCGACCGAACCGCACATCGCGTTCGCGTCGAACTCCAGCATCCGGCAGCACGCCGACCGCGCCTTCACCGCTGCGCGAGCGCATCCCGACGTGGTCCTGGAATCCGGCAACATCACCGCCGTCGCCGGCCTCGTGGCAGCGGGCCTGGGTGCCGCGGCGATGCCCGGGATGGTCCTGCCCCTGGTCGCCTTCGCGGCACTCGCGCACGTCCCCCTCGCCGCGCCCGAAACGCACCGCCGCATCGCGGTGATCCGCGCCCCGGACCACCCGCTGCCCCCGGCCACCCGGGCGTTCATCGCGGCGCTCACCCAGACGCGACCGAACACCCCCGAAACGACCTGGGCCTAGAGTCTTCGGAGCGGTTCCTAAGAGCTTGTGAGGAGTGCGGCGGAGCCGCTGTTTCAGGTGTGGGACTCAGCCCGCAACAGCCCCTAGGCGGGGTTCTTGGCGTGGTGGATGGTGACGACACCGCTGGTGAGGTTCTTCCAGGTGGTGTCGGTCCAGCCGGCTTCGCCGATGAGCTCGGCGAGGGCGCGCTGGTCAGGCCAGGATCGGATCGACTCGGCCAGGTAGACGTAGGCGTCCGGGTTGGAGGACACCGCGCGGGCGATCGGGGGCAGCGCGCGCATCAGGTAGTTCATGTAGACGCCGCGGAAGGGCTGCCAGGTCGGGGTGGAGAACTCGCACACGACCAGTCGCCCGCCGGGCCGGACCACGCGCCGCATCTCCTGCAACCCGGCGACCGTGTCGGCGAGGTTGCGCAGGCCGAAGGAGATCGTCGCCGCGTCGAACGCGTCGTCGGCGAACGGCAGGTTCAGGGCGTCGGCGGCCACCAGGGGCACGCCGCGGTCCTTGCCGACCGAGAGCATGCCCAGCGAGAAGTCCGCCGCGACGCAGTAGGCACCGGCCCTGGCGAACTCCACGGTCGAAACACCGCTGCCCGCAGCGAGGTCCAGGATCCGCTCGTCCTTCTGGGGCGCGAGCAGCTGCCGGGTCACCTTCCGCCAGCGCCGGTCCTGCCCGAAGGACAGCACGGTGTTGGTCAGGTCGTACCGACGCGCGACGCCGTCGAACATCGCCGCGACTTCGCGAGGGTTCTTGTCCAAGCCTGCCCGAGACACACCCGAAGCGTACGTGGCCCGATCCGGAGCAGGTTCAGGCAGCTGCCGACTCGACGTACCCGCTGACCGCCGCGTAGTGATCCACCAGCTGGCGGCACAGCGCGGGCCAGGTGCGACCCGCGACGGCGTTGCGGGCGTGGATGCCGAAGCGCTCGCGCAGCGCCGGGTCGCGCAGCTCGGAGATGGCCCTGCGCAGCGCAGCCGCGTGCTCGGCGTCGTCGTGCGCGGGCAGCAGGTATCCGGTGCGGCCCACGTCGACGAGGTCGCGAGGCCCGCCGGCATCGGGCGCGACGACCGGGACGCCGGAGGCCATCGCCTCCTGCACGGCCTGGCAGAACGTCTCGTGCGGACCGGTGTGCACGAACACGTCGAAACTCGCGTAGAGGCGTGCCAGCTCGTCACCGGTGCGCTGGCCGAGGAACGCCGCGTTCGGCAGCTCCTCGCGCAGCCGCTCACGCTCCGGCCCGTCGCCGACCACGACCACCCGCACGCCCGGCGTGCCGTCCAGCTCGGCGAGCCGCTCGATGCGCTTCTCCGGCGCCAACCGGCCGACGTAACCCACCAGCAGCTCGCCGTTCGGGGCCAGCTCCGAGCGCAGCCCGGCATCGCGCTTGCCCGGGGTGAACCGGTCGGTGTCCACGCCGCGGCCCCAGCGGTGCACGCGCGGAATGCCGTGCTCCCGCAGCGTCTCCACCGCCCACGTCGAGGGGGCGAGCGTGCGGTCGGCGTGGCAGTGCAGGCGACGGATCCACTTCCACGCCGCCTTCGCGGTCAGCCCGAGCCCGTAGGACTCGGCGAATCCCGCCACGTCGGTCTGGTAAACGGCGACCGTCGGAACGCCCAGCCGGCGAGCCGCGTTGAGCCCCCGCGCCCCCACCACGAACGGTGAGGCCAGGTGCACCACGTCGGGTCCGAACTCCTGGAGACCGCGCAGCACGCGGCGGCTCGGGAACCCGATGGGCAGCGAGGACACCACCGGCAGGTCCACCGCGGGCAGCCTGATGACGGGGAAGCCCGCGTACTCGTTCGGGCCGGGTCCGGGCGCGATGACCAGGGCCTGGTCGCCTCGACGACGCAAGTGCTCCAGCACCCGCAACACCGAGTTCGTCACTCCGTTGATCTGCGGCAGGAAGCTCTCGGTCACGATCGCGATGCGCACGCACATCACGGTCGCCGCCGCTTCCGGCGAGCAGCCGAAGGCAATGTGACGCGGCCGCCAACGACAACCGAAGAGCACCCCAACTCGGTCATCGGCCCGCAAACGTGGCTTGCGGGCCGATGGCCGGTCACCTCGGCTTTGCTGAGCGGTCACCCGCCACGCGGAGGCTGGGGACGCATGACGGCCCTGCCTTCCCCACCCGCCCAGATCGAACCGGCCCTGGTGTCGCGGGCTTTCGAGGTCGCCGGTCGACTGGCCAACGACGCCGCTGACGTGATCATCGCGACCGCGGGCAGGGGCGCCCGGCCCGCGCCGAGCGAGTCGCCGTTCGACTGGGTCACCGACACCGGGCGCACGCTGGAACGGCACACTCGCCGCATCCTCGCCGACGAGTTCCCCGGCACACCGGTGTTCGGCGAGGAGTTCGGCGCGGAACCGAGCGTGCCACCGCAGCAAGGCGTCTCGCACTTCCGCTGGTCCGTCGACCCGGTCGACGGGACCGCCAACTACGTGGCCGGACTGCCGTGGTGCGCCTACAGCCTGGCGATGCTCGACGGGTACGGGCCGGTCGTCGGCGTGGTCGCCGATCCGTACCGGACGCAGATCTACGCGGCCGCCCGCGGCCGGGGCATGCGGGCCAACGGCACGCCGGTGCGCCTGCCCGACCGGTCCGAGATCCGCGGCGGCATCGTGTGCACCGAGCTCACCAAGAACGGGCCGTGGCCGGGCATGGACCGGTTCATCACCAACGCGGCGAGCGCGCAGGTCGGCGTGCGCTTGCTGGGTTCACCGGCGCTGGCCATCGCCCAGGTCGCGCTCGGCCACAGCATCGCCGCGGTGCTCGACCACTACGAGGAGTGGGACGTGGCGGGCGCGCTCGCGCTGGCCACCGAATCCGGTGCGACGGTCCTCGACCGCCGGGGCCGGCCCGACCCGCTTCCCCGCGACGGCCTGCTCGTCGCAGCACCCGGTGCGGCAGCCGAGGTGCACGAGTGGTGGACGCAGGCAGCGGAGGTACCGGCTAGCTGACGGGTTCGGGCAGGACCGCCGAGATCGGGCGCAGAAGCGGGAACCGCGCGCGCAGCTCGCGCACCCGTTCGGCGTCGGGGTCCTCGACGAGTTCCAGCACCTCGCCGGTGACCGCGCCGAAGCGCTTCTCCGCCTCGGTGAGCTCGGCGCGCACCCGCCCGGCTATCTCGGCGTCGCGCGAGCTGCTGCCCAGACCACGGCCGAGTTCGGCGAGCACGCGCAGGTTCGGCAGCTCGGCATCCATCCGGCGCACGACGGTCCGCAGGCGGTTGCGGGCCTGCTGCGAGGACATGGCCTCCACCGACCGGCTCGCCCGCAGCACCGCCTGCTCGCAGTGCTGCACGTGCGGCTCCCACACGTCCGGTGGCATCCGGGGCAGCGGGTCGGGCTCCTCCGCCGCGACCTGCTCCTCGGGACGTCGGCGCAGCGCGAGCACCACGCCCGCTCCCGCACATCCGGCCATCAACGCCACGAGCACCTGCAACCAGATCTGGTCCATCCGCGTTGCGCCCTTCCACTAGACCCCGACCGAGGAACGCGGGAAGCCCCCAGCAACGCCTCCCGCGGTTCCGATCCCCCTCGATCAGGGTGCGCCCGGCCAGGGCTCATCGGCTTGCGGGGAACTACTCATCTTGCATTTCGTTTCCGACACTTCCCGGTCCTCGCTCGTCCACCGGCTTCTGCGGGACCCGGCCGCTGGCCAGGCCGGCCCGGACCAAGTACTGCAGGTCCGCCAGCAGGAACTCCATGGATTCGGTGTGCGCGCCGTCGCGGCCGCCGGGCGGCGCGAACTCGCCGAACGCGCCAGGGGCCGGAGCGTCCAGGCGTGCGATGGAGAACACCTCGTCGAGCGCCTGCCCGGCGCGCACTCGCACGCTCGCGGGGTCCACCCCGCAACGCGCGTCGGCCAGCCGCGTCTCGACCGGGTGCGCGACGAACAGCTCGGCGGCCAGCGGCCACACGCGGTGCAAACCAGAGCTCATCAGTCGCGGCCCGCCCGGTCCGGAGTCGCCGAGCTTGATCAGCCACTGCGCGGCGTGGTCCCGGTGCTGTTCGAGCAGCTGCAGCGACCGCGCCGCCAGCGTCCCCAGAACCGCGTCCCGGCTGGTGGCAAGCTCCTCGAAGACCGCGAGCCGCCAGGTGCTGAACAGCAGCAACCGGGCGACGGTGGTCGGGAAGTCGCCACCCGGCCCCGGTCCGCAGTCGACCTCGACCAGTCGGACGTTCCGGAACTCGGCGGGTTCGCGCAGGTAGGCGAGCTGCTCCTCGTCCTCCGCGCCGCGCACCTCGGCGGCCCGGCCGAGCAGGACACGCGCCTGCCCGAGCAGGTCGTGCGCGATCCCGCCGAGGGCGGCGGATTCCTCCAGGCCCGCGCGCATCCCCCACTCCGACAGGCGGTGGGCGAGCACCAGGGCGTCGTCGCCGAGCATCGTGCAGTAGAGCGCCAACTCGGCGGGATCCACCCCGTCGGGCACCGATCGATCGACGGTGGACAGCACCGGGGATCCGAGCACCCACTGCTGCTGGTCCTGCGACGAGCTGGACAACGCTCCTGGCGTGTTCATGGGCAACGACCTCGCAGACGCGGGGTCGGCACATCGACCTGGGTTCCACCGACCCCCTTTCGGCGGATGCCCAAGTCTGGCACCGGGCGAGGGTTCTAGGAAGGGCCCTCAGCCTCTGTTAGATCGTCTGAGCAGCCAATACGTCGGAAGCAGGACCGCCCACAGGATGGCCAGCGCGCTGAAGACGGGCAGCAGCGAGATCAGCGCGGTGCGGCCCTCGGCGCGCACCAGGTCGGGGTTGCGGGAGTCGTACTCGACCCGCACCAGCTGCCCGACCTGCAGGTCCGTCGGGTAGAGCACGCCGTTCGGCGGGATGTAGACGCGCCCGTCCTCGGTGTTGAAGCGCACCACGGTCCGGGTCAGCGAGGTGTCCACGACCTCGGCGACCGCCTGACCTCGCGATTCGGTGATGGTGACGTCGTTGATGAAACAGGCACCGATGATCGACAAACCCATGACCGTCAGCAACGCACCGGTGATGAGCACGCCGCGCGCCACCCTGCGGCGAACCCGCCCAGGCGAGGGTGTCGACACCGACCGGTCACCGTCCGTGTCTGAGCCGGTCACCGAGTCGGCCGCGTCCTGGGTCACCGCGTCGCCTGCCACGGTGACCGATTGTAGGGGCCAGCGGTCGTGTCCAGGGCCACGCGGCCGCTGAGCCCACCGGAATCCGCACTCCGAATACGCTCCAAGCGTGGCGATTACTTCCAGGCGGCTGACGGCGCGCACCCGCAGGCTCGATCCAGCCGACCCACGGCACGGCCGACCGCTGCTGGAGCTGCTGCCCGGTGGCGAGTCGCTGAGCTGGGTCCGGGAGGGCGAGGGCTTGGTCGGTTGGGGTTGCGCAGCGCGGCTGGACACGTCCGGCACGGCGCGCTTCACCGACGCCGACTCCTGGTGGCGGCAGCTGTGCGGGCACATCGACGTCGAGGACGAGGTGGGGCTGCCGGGCTGCGGACCGGTCGCCTTCACCAGCCTCGCCTTCGCCGACCAGCCGGGGGACTCGGTGCTGGTGCTGCCCGAGGTCGTGGTCGGTGAGCGCGACGGGGTCCGCTGGATCACCACGATCGGCGACGCGCCGGAGCCCGTGGTCGAGCCGGTCCGCCAGCCCGGGACGGTGTCCTACAGCGACGGCCGGTTGTCCTCAACGGGCTACCGGCAGGCGGTGACCGCAGCGGTCGATCGGATGCGCGACTCCGGCGGGGACCTGCTCAAGGTCGTCCTCGCGCACGACCTCGTCGCCAACACCTCCGAGCCGCTCGACGAGCGGTTCCTGCTGCACAACCTGGCCTCGCGCTACTCGAACTGCTGGACCTTCGCGGTGGACGGCTTGGTCGGCGCCACCCCCGAACTGCTGCTGGAGCGACGCGGCTACGAGGTCCGCTCGCGGGTGCTGGCGGGCACGGCTTGGCCGCACCCGGGCCGCACCGACGACGAGATCGCCGCGGAGCTGCTGGCGTCGGCCAAGAACCGCAGCGAGCACCAGTACGCCTCGGAGTCGCTGGCGGAGCGGCTGCGGCCCTTCTGCAGCGAGCTGTCCGTCCCGGCCTCGCCCTCGGTTCTGCGGCTGCGCAACGTGCTGCACCTGGCCACCGACGTCGAGGGGAAGCTGGCCGACACCCCTGAAGGTCCGGGACTGCTGAGCGTCGTCGAAGCCGTGCACCCCACAGCCGCCGTCGGTGGCACGCCCACGGCCAACGCGGTCCCGTTGATCGCCGAGCTGGAGGGCATGGACCGGGGCCGCTACGCGGGTCCGGTCGGCTGGATCGACGGTTCCGGCAACGGCGAGTTCGGGATCGCCCTGCGCTGCGGGCAGGTCGAACAGCAGAGCACCGCCGGCGCTGGGTCCGGCGGTGCTCGCGGTGGCAGGGTTCGGTTGTTCGCCGGAGGCGGGATCGTTCCCGACTCCGACCCTGATCAGGAAGTGGCTGAGGCCGAGGCGAAACTCCTCCCGGTGCGGGAAGCGCTGGAAGGAGTTCGCTGACCCCCGCGTCCTTTCAGAATCGCTGTGCCGAACTGGCTCAGCCGTGGTCGTGCAGCAGTTCGTGCGCGCGATCGATCTCGGCGACCGCGGCAGGTTCGGGCACGTTCTCCCGGGCGGCGCTGGCGGCGACGCCGGTCGCCGGGCTCACGGCCGGCTTGCCCTTGGTGAACAGCCAGGCGTTGAACAGCTCGTCGAGCTGCTTGCCGGACTTCTGCTCCGCCAGCTCGATGAACTGCTCGACGGTGCCGGTCGAGTTCCGGTGCTCGGCGACCCAGGTGCGGGTGATGTCCAGCATCGCCTCGTCACCGACGGCGGTGCGCAACGCGTGCAGCGCCATCGCGCCCCGGTCGTAGACCGCGGTGTGGAAGACGTCCTCGGCGCCGGGGTCTCCCGGCGGGACCTGCCAGAACGGGTCGTCGGCCGGGTAGGAGTTGTAGTAGTGGTCGAACAGCTCCTGCGTGGTGCCGGTGCCGTGGGCCTCCGACCACAGCCACTCCGCGTAGGACGCGAAGCCCTCGTTGACCCAGATGTTGCGCCAGGTGTCCACCGACACCGAGTCGCCGAACCACTGGTGCGCGTTCTCGTGCACGACCACCGAGACGTTCGCCGCGCGCTGGAAGAACAGGTGGCTGTAGGTCGGGCGGGTCTGGTTCTCCAGCGCGAAGCCGAGTCCCTCGGACGGGACGACACCGCCCTGCGCGCTGAACGGGTACTCGCCGAACAGCTGGCTCAGGAAGTCCAGGACCTCCGGGGTGCGTTCGACGCTGGCCTTCGCCGGTCCGGCCAGCGGGCCGAGCTTGTCGGAGTAGGCGGTGACGAACGGCTGGCCGAACGCGCCGGTCTTGCTGCTGATCTCGTACTGGCCGATGGCCATGAACGCCAGGTACGTGGCGGTCGGTTCGGTGTTGCGCCAGTTCCAGGTGGTCCACCCGGCCAGGCTGCTGTTGCGGGTGTTCACCCCGTTGGAGATGGCCTCGGTCCCGTCGGGAACGGAGATGGCGACGTCGTAGGTGGCCTTGTCCCTCGGGTGGTCGTTGCCGGGGAACCACCAGGCGGAGATCTCCGGCTGGCCGACCGCGAGCGCTCCGTCGGAGGTGCGCACCCACGGGTTGACGGGGCCGACGTCGGCGGCGGAGGGAGTGCCCTCGTACTCCACGACGAAGGTCGCCATCTCGCCCTGCGGCAGGGTCGCCGACGGGGTCACGGTGAGCTCCAGGCCGTTCTGGCTGAACTGCGCCGGCATGCCGTTGACCCGCACCGACTTCGCGGTGAGCGCGAAGTCCAGGTTGAAGGCCGTCAGGTCCTGCGTCGCGTTCGCGACGATCGTCGCGGTGCCCTGCAGGTGGTCGTCCGCGGGTTGGTAGCGAAGCTGCAGGTCGTAGTGCGAGACGTCGTAGCCGCCGTTGCCGTACCCGGGGAAGTAGTCGTCGCCGGCTCCGGGCGCACCCGGCCCTTCGGCACCCGCGAGCGCCGGTGCGGCGAACACCGCGCTCGCGCAGCAGGCCGCGATCACCGCGCGCAGGCCCTGTCGTCGAATCACCCTGCCACCTCCTCGAAAAACTGGTTCCGATCAGGAGACTAGGCAACCACGTTCACACTCGGTGCGCTTTTCGCACCGAGTTTTTCCCATCATCACGCGGAAAAACGCGAATGCACACCAATGGGGCAACGCGGTGATGCGACCACAGTGGCCGGTCGACCCGGACTCCACCTGACGAGGAAACCGTCCCGTCACGTCCGGGCAGCACGAACCGGGCTTCACGCAAGAGTTCTCACGTCCGGTGGTGGATCACCCGAGAAGAGCCGAGCGGACCGCCGCGTGCAACCGCTGGTGAACCGCGCGCAGCTCGTCCCTGCTCGCCCGCACCTCGACCACGCGCAGACCGGACGCGGGACGCAGGGCCTCGCGCAGTTCGGAGTGACCCGGCACCTGGACGTGCTCGACACCGTGCGCCGCGCACAACTGCCCCAGGTCGGTGCCGTGCGGCGTCCCGAAGACGCGGTCGAAGGAGTCGTTGTGCTCGGGGCCGCCCTGTTCGAGGAGGCTGAAGATGCCGCCGCCGTCGTCGTTGAACACCACGATCGTCAGGTCGGGCCGCTGCTCGTACGGGCCGAGCATCAGGCCGTTGCTGTCGTGCAGGAACGTCAGATCGCCCAGCAGCGCGTACGCCGGGCCGTCGTGCCCGGTGGCCGCGCCGATGGCGGTCGAGATCGTCCCGTCGATGCCGGCGGCCCCGCGGTTGCGGTGCACCAGCACGTCGGGTCGCTGCCGCGCGGCGAGCGCGACGTCCCGGCTCGGGTTGGACGACCCGAGCACGAGCAGGGAATCCTCCGGAAGCGCTCCGACCAACTCGCGCGCCACAGCGGGACCGTTCGGCCACCGCTCCAGGTCGAGGGCGGCGTGCAGTGCGGCGGAGGCCTTCTGGTCGGCCTGCTGCCAGGCCGTGAGCCACTGCGGGTCCACGGCGCTGTCGGGTCCGGCTCCGAACCCCTCGGCCACCTCCCTGACGTTGTGCGCAGGGGCCGGCCAGTCGACCCCGCCGTGCGCCAGCAGCACCTCCACCCCGGTGTCGGCCAGCAGCTGCTGGACTTGACGGAAGACCGTCGGCCGACCCACGCACAGCACCTGCTCGGGCCGGTGCTCGCGGATGAACTCCGGCAGGTTGAGCAGCCACATGCCCGTGCTGATCGCAGCCGGGCCGGACACCCCGACGCCGCCGACCTCCGACAGCACCGGCCAGCCGCAGCGCTCGCCCCAGGCGCTGGCCGCCTCGGAACCCCAGTCGCCCACGAGCACCAGTCCACGACCGGACCGCAACCGCGAGAGGGAGCTCGGCGCCACACCGCGGTCGGCGACCTCCGTCCACGGATGTCCGTCCGGGCGCCCTTCCAGCGACTCGAACCACTCGGTATCGCCATCGGGCACCAACGGCTCGCGGAACGGCACGTTGAGGTGCACCGGACCGCCGCGCATCCCGCAGTCGGCGGCGGCCCAGACCCGGCACACCTGACTGCGCCAGTAGGCGTTCTGACCCGCTCGCGCCTCGGCGACGCCGAGCTCGTCGAACAGCCGCACCTCGCTGCCGTACAGCCGGTGCTGGTCGATGGTCTGGTTCGCACCCGCCGCGCGCAGCTCCGGCGGCCGGTCGGCCGTGATGACCAGCAGCGGAACACCTGCGTGGTACGCCTCGCTGACCGCCGGGTGCAGGTTGCTCGCGGCGGTGCCAGAGGTGCAGAACACCGGTACCGGTCGGCCCGTGCGGGCCGCGATGCCCAGGGCCAGGAATCCGGCGCTGCGCTCGTCGATCCGAACGTGCAGCCGCAATCGCGCAGAGTGCGCGGCCCGGTGCAGAGCGTAAGCGAGAGGTGCGTTGCGCGACCCCGGGGCGAGCACCGCGTGCCGCACCCCGTTTCGGACGAGCTCGTCGACGATGACCTCAGCCTGGGCTGTGGACGGGTTCAACCGATCACCTCTGAAATCGCCTGGCGGACAACGGCGAAGGATCCGCGGTATCCCACGCCGACGTCCACGCAAGCACCGGACGGTCACGGGGAGGACCCCGCACCGAGCACTTGCTACGCCTATTGTCCCAGGTGTGCAGAATCCCGTTGTGTCTGAGCTGTTTGACCCGAAGTTGTGGGAGCCGGTCGAGGGCTTCGACTTCACCGACATCACCTATCACCGCTGCGTCGAGGACGGCCCCGGCAAGGGCACGGTGCGCATCGCCTTCGATCGCCCCGAGGTCCGCAACGCCTTCCGGCCGCACACCGTCGACGAGCTCTACCGCGCCCTGGACCACGCGCGCATGAGCAGCGGCGTCGGATGCGTGCTGATCACCGGCAACGGCCCGTCCGCCAAGGACGGCGGCTGGGCCTTCTGCTCCGGTGGCGACCAGCGCATCCGGGGCCGTTCCGGGTACCAGTACGCCGGAGGCGAGACCGCCGAGACGGTCGACCCGGCGCGTGCCGGCCGACTGCACATCCTGGAAGTGCAGCGCCTGATCCGCTTCATGCCCAAGGTCGTCATCGCGGTGGTCCCGGGCTGGGCCGCGGGTGGCGGGCACAGCCTCCACGTGGTGTGCGATCTCACCCTCGCCAGCGCCGAGCACGCCATGTTCAAGCAGACCGACGCCGACGTCGGCAGCTTCGACGGAGGCTTCGGGTCGGCGTACCTCGCGCGCCAGGTGGGGCAGAAGTTCGCTCGCGAGATCTTCTTCCTCGGGCGTCCCTACACCGCCGAGCAGGCTCACCAGATGGGCGCGGTCAACGAGGTCGTCCCGCACGCCGAACTGGAGGCCACCGCGCTCCAGTGGTCCAGGGAGATCAACGGCAAGTCCCCGACGGCGCAGCGCATGCTCAAGTACGCGTTCAACGCCATCGACGATGGGCTCGTCGGTCAGCAGCTCTTCGCCGGTGAAACCACCCGGCTCGCCTACATGACCGATGAGGCCGTCGAGGGCAGGGACGCGTTCCTGGAGAAGCGGGACCCCGACTGGTCCTCCTTCCCCTGGTACTACTGAGACCTCCCACTCGCCTTCGGGCAGGACGCCGGACAGGAACAGCCCGGCAGGGCGCTCCTCGTCCGGCGTCCCCCACCCGGGGTCGACCGGGCCGGTGGCATCGCCGACTCCCGACCTGTCTCGTCGCGACCACGAAGACCGCTGTTGCGATGCCTGGGATGACTGGGGCGACTGAGATGACGGGGGCGTTCCGGTGAAGACCGGGACGACCACCACGAAAACGAGGAACATCGCCTTCTCCTTCCGCTCGTACCCAGAACATCGGCCGCGCCATTCGAACACTTGATCGCTCGAACAGGTGAGCTAGTGCCGGAGGTCTCGGGCGCCCGGCTCCGCCCGGAGGCGCGGCGACGCCGAGAATGGGTGCCATGCCGAACGCCCGGGACCTGGAGCCGCTGGAAGTGCCTTCGGGCACCGGAGCGTTGGAGGTGCTGCCCGCGCTGCGCCGCGCGCTGGACGGCGAGGGCCCCGCGCTGCTGCCGGTCGCGGCCGATGCCCCCGACGAGGCGCAAACCCTGATCACCGCGCTCAGCGGGCCGCTGGGTCCTGGAGAGGACGCCGAGCACGACCCGACAGCCCTGGTCATCGCCACCTCGGGCTCGACCGGCGTCCCCAAGGGCGTGCTGCTGCCCGCGAGCTCGCTGCGCGCGTCGGCGGAGTCCACCCACCGCAGGCTCGGCGGTCCCGGGCACTGGCTGCTGGCGATGCCCGCGCACCACGTCGCCGGGATCCAGGTCCTGATCCGCGCGCTGCTGGCAGGCACCGCTCCGCACGCCGTCGACACCTCGGGCGGGTTCCGCCCCGACGTCTTCGCCGCCGCTGCGCGCGAGCTGCCGTCCTCCGGCCGGCCGCACTACACGGCCCTGGTGCCGACCCAGCTCTCCCGCCTGATCAACGACGGCGGCGAAGGCCTGGCCGCGCTGCGCGGGTTCGACGCGGTGCTGCTCGGCGGCGCCGCGACCCCACCTGCCCTGCTGGCCCGCGCGAGGGACAGCGGCGTGCGGGTGACCACCACCTACGGCATGAGCGAGACCGCAGGCGGCTGCGTGTACGACGGGGTCCCGCTGGACGTCGCGGAGGTCGACGTCGATGGCGAGCTCGGACCGATCCGGCTCGCCGGGCCCATGCTGGCCAGGGGCTACCGCAACCAGCCGGACGCGCCCGCGTTCGCCGGCGGCTGGTTCCGCACCGGCGATCTCGGGCGGTTCGCCGACGGCAGGCTGGAGGTCCTCGGACGGGCCGACGACGTGATCATCACCGGTGGCGAGAAGGTCGCGCCGCTGCCGGTCGAGCGGGTGCTGACCGAGCAGCCGGGCGTGCGCGAGGCCTGCGTGCTGGGCGTTCCCGACCCCGAGTGGGGGCAGGCGGTGGTGGCCGCCGTCGTCGCCGACCCCGCCGCGCGACCCGACGAGGACGCCCTCCGGGAGGCCGTGCGCGGGCGGCTGGGAGCCGCGGCCGCCCCGAAGCGGATCGCGCTGGTGGACGAGCTCCCGCTGCGCGGGCCGGGCAAACCGGATCGGCGGGCGTTGGCCGAGCAGCTGACCTGCTAGCCGACGGGCTTGCCGGGTGAGCGAAGATGTTGCTCATGGCGACTGTCGCGCAATGGATCGAAGGTGCCCGTCTGCGCACCTTCCCGAATGCGATCACACCGGTGCTGGCCGGGTCCGGCGCCGCCGCGGGGATGGACGGGTTCGACCCGCTGATCGCACTGCTGGCGCTGGTCGTCTCGCTGAGCCTGATCATCGGGGTGAACTTCGCCAACGACTACTCGGACGGCATCCGCGGCACCGATGACTCCCGCGTGGGCCCGTTCCGCCTGGTCGGATCGCGATCGGCCGCACCGGGTGCGGTGCGCAACGCGGCCTTCGCCTGCTTCGGGATCGCAGCGCTGGCGGGACTCGGCGTGGTCGCGCTGAGCGGCCAGTGGTGGATGCTCGCGATCGGCGCGCTGTGCATCGCGGGCGCCTGGTTCTACACCGGCGGCAGCAAGCCCTACGGCTACGCGGGCTTCGGCGAGGTCGCGGTGTTCCTGTTCTTCGGCCTGATCGCCGTGCTGGGCACGATGTTCGTGCAGGCCGGGCAGGTCTCCGGGTTCGGCATCGGTGCCGCCGTGGGAGTGGGCGCGCTGTCGTGCGCGGTGCTGGTGGCCAACAACCTCCGCGACATCCCCTCCGACCAGGTCTCGGGCAAGCGAACCCTGGCGGTCATGCTCGGCGACCGCGACACCCGCACGCTCTACACGGCGCTGGCCCTGGTCCCGTTCGTCATCACGGTCCTGATCGGCCTGCGCAACTCCTGGGTGCTGCTGGGCTTCCTGGCCCTGCCGCTGCTGCTGACGCCGCTGCGCGCCGTGGTCCGGGGAGCGACCGGCCGGTACCTGATCCCCGCCGTCCGGGACACGGGATTCGCCATGCTCGGCTGGGGCACCATCACCGGTCTCGCCCTGGCCTTCGGCTGAGAGGGGTGTCCCGCGAGCGGACGAACCGCTCGCGGGACACCGCTCGATCACGCGTGGGTCTTGCGCCTTCCGACTCCGAACACGCTGACCGCGAGGAACGGCGCGACGGCGACGATGACGGTCCCGAACTGCGCGATGCGGTTCTTGGTGGCCAGCTCGTAGATGGTCACCTGCGAGCCGGTGCGGATCCGAACCGGCGTCGTGCAGGTCATGTCCGCCGAACCGGAGAACCAGGGCGTGATCCGGTTGACCCGGTACCGGCTCTCGTTGCGGTAGCTGGTCACGTCGCGCGCCTCACCCTGAGCGGGCACGACGTGGCAGACGGCGGTCTTCTTCTTGTCCGAGCTGACGATCATCATCGGCTTGCCGTCCCACTGGTAGACCGGGCCGGACGAACCCGATGCCGTGGAGGACTTGGCCAGCGAAGTGCCGCTGAACATGGCCGTTCCGAGGAGCACGGCCGCGATCAGGCCGATCAGCACCGCCCACCCGATGGTGATGCCGAGTAACGTCTTGCGGTTCATCGTTGTTCAGTCCACCCCTCACCGCAGGAACGAATCCGGCGGTTCGTCGTCGTAATCAGCCCCGGCCGACCGGTTCGGATCGTTGTTGATGACGGTCGCCGGATCGTAGCCCGCGTCGAGCATGTCCTTCGCTTGCTGCATGTTCTGCACGCTCGCGGAGAACGCCGACCGCACCGACTCGTCGCGGAAAGCGGTGCCGTCGGCCACGTCCTGCCAGCTGAACTCACCCTCGTCGACGCGGCGCTGGAAAGCGACGATCTCCGGTGGTGCGTTGCCGTTGCGGATCTGCTGCTCGATCTCCTCGATCCGCTCGTCGGTGAGCTTCACCTCGGGCAACTCGGACTCGAACAGGGTCGCCTTCGCCAGCGCCTCCTCGGCCTGGGTCATCCGCTCCTCGACCATGTCCTCGGCCGCGCGGATCTCCGGTGTCTTGCCGTCTGCGCTCATCGCGGATCCCCCGATCAAATGCTGCCGGACGACAGCGTCTGGAAGCCGCCCGAGCCCGTTCCGGAACCGCCCGACGTCGCGGAACGCACGCCCTGGGCGGAGTTGCGCACGCCCGTCGCGGCACCGCGCGCGCCCGTGGCCGCCTCGGACACGGCGGTGGCGTCGTCCTTGGCCTGGATGCCGACGTTGACCACGTCGCCGAGGCTGTTCGCGTCCTTGATCTGCGCGAGGTTGGTGCCCGCGCCCTTGATGGCATTGACCAGCTGCACCACGGATTCGTACATCTGCTGCAGCGCTTCGAAGAGCTCCAGCACCGCGATCACGATCTCGACGCACTTCTCGACGTTGCGCACGACGTTCGCCCAGCCGGCCACCGGGATCCAGCCGGTGGCGGCCGTTTCGATGAGCCGGTCGACGAGCTTCTTGATCAGCTCGAGCGCCTTGTCGGTCATCTTGCGCGACATCTCGGCGGCCTTGGTGAAGCCCTTGCCGACGAGCTGCGCCAGCATCGCATCGCCTTCGAGGGCGACGGTCCAGGTGCTCACCAGCAGGGTTTCGAAGGCGATCGCGCCGTCGCCGTCCCAGCTCTCCCGGAGATCGCTGATGCCCTGGTTGAGGTTCTTGCGCACCGCGCGCAGCGCTTCACCGATCTGGTTCCACGCCTCGGCGTTGGTCTCGATCTTCGAGAAGTCACCCGTGATCGGCGAGATGAGCTGCTCGATGAGGTTCTCGCCGGTGACCTGCTCGTAGACCCAGTTGACGGTCTGGACCTGCCAGCCCGCGTCCTCGATGGCCTGCTGCAGCGAGTCCTGGTTGCTCTGGCTCGGATCCGCTTCGAGGAGGGCGATCGGGTCCTCGGCGTCTTCGTAGGAAGCCATGTCCGCTCCTCCCTCAGACCTTGATCTCGTCGAGGTCGGACTGGATCTTCTGGAACATCACCGCGATCTTGCGTTCGGTCTCCTCGTAGTCCGAGACCGTTTCGGCGAGGTCTTCCTTGATCTTCATCAGCGCGGAATTCGCCAGATCCAACGTTTCGCCGTAGAGCGCGGTGACCACCTCCACGACCGGGACCAGCACCACCATCAGGCCGGTGAATCCGCTGGTGTCCGACGCGGTGCTTTCCGCCCATTCGCCAATTTTCCGGAAATGTCCGGCATTCCGGTCGAGGAGCTCGCCGAATCCGTTCAGCTCCTCCGGAATCGCGCGCAGGTTCTCCGCCATCACATCCCCCATCTCTGCACAGTTCGGGGATCGCACTGGCATCACCTGGCACGATGAACCCGGCCGGTGCTGGCGCGATGACCTTCCCGGCGACGCCGCCCGAAGGAATCGCGGCGTGGGAATTGCCCCCCAGATGCGATCTTCCCGATCGCCAGGATTCGACCTGATCGGGTTGATCAGCGCGGAAGGTTCACGGGCAACGTTACGAGTTCGAGATCCACTGCGTCAGCGAACCACGGCGGCCATCGCGTACTGGGCGATGTCCGAGGCGGTGGTGCACTGGTCGGCGTCGGTCTCGCCGGTGATCACCGAGATCTGCAGCGTGGCGTCGGCGACGGGGGCGTAGACGGTGCATCCCCCGGTCCGCATCACCTGGGTCCCGCGGACCGCACCGAGCTCGACCTCCTCGGTCCCGAGATCGGCGAAACCCGCGGGCTGGGCTCCGACGAGGACTTCCCGGTTCCCGCTGCGAGCGTGGAACCCGCATCCGCGCACCGGGGGCTCGATCCCCACTTCCCGCGGCACGCCGGGCTCGACGTCGAAGGCCATCGCCGCGATCTCCTCGGGCCGGATCAGCCCGCACAGGTCCGCCGCCGGGAGCGCTCCGAGCATCCGCCGCTGCTCCGGCGGGACCTCGCGCGTGATCGACGGGGCCGTGCTGGTCTCCGCGGACTCCTCGGACGTGCTGGGCTGCGCTGAGGGCGGCCCCGGCACGACCTCCTGCACCGCGGTGCAGGAGGTGAGTCCGGCGCTCGCGAGCACCACGCCGACCAGCACGCGCTTGGCGACCACCAGATCATCCTCCGGGCGAATTCGTCGATGTGCGGATCAGGGGTGTTTCGGAGCGCGGCGGGGATCGCTCAGCTCGTGCTGCGACCTCAACCCGCCTGGAACTCGCCGGTGGCGTGGAAGTGGTCCAGCACCTTGAGCGGAGCGTCGAGGTCCATGCCCTGCTCGCGGACCCAGCGGTCGTCGAAGTAGGTGTTGGTGTAGCGCTCACCGCCGTCGCAGAGCAGCGTGACGATGCTGCCCGTGCGGCCCTCGGCGAGCATCTGGGAGACCAGCTCGAACACGCCCCACAGGTTGGTCCCGGTGGAACCGCCGACGCGGCGACCGAGGACCTGCTCGGTGCAGCGGATGGTGGCGATCGAGGCGGCGTCCGGGACCTTGATCATCCGGTCGATGGCCTCCCCGATGAAGGACGGCTCCACCCGCGGCCTGCCGATGCCCTCGATGAGCGAGCCCGATCCGCTGGTCAGCGAGAGGTCGTGATCCCGCCAGGCTTCGAAGAAGACGGAGCGCTGCGGGTCGACCACGGCCAGCCGGGTGCCGAGCCTGCGGTAGCGCACGTAGCGGCCGATGGTGGCGCTGGTCCCGCCGGTTCCGGCGCCGACGACGATCCACGCCGGTTCCGGGTGCGGTTCGAGCGCGAGCTGCTCGAAGATCGACTCGGCGATGTTGTTGTTGCCGCGCCAGTCGGTGGCCCGCTCGGCGTTGGTGAACTGGTCCATGAAGTGGCCGCCGAGCTCCGCCGCCAGCCGGCGGGACTCGGTGTAGATCGCGCCGGGCTCGTCGACGAAGTGGCAGCGCCCTCCCTGCCACTCGATCAGCGCGACCTTCTCGCCGCTGGTGGAGCGGGGCATGACGGCGATGAAGGGGAGCCCCAGCAGCCGGGCGAAGTACGCCTCCGAGACCGCGGTCGATCCGGACGACGCCTCGATCACGGGTGTGTTTTCGGTCACCCACCCGTTGCAGATGGCGTAGAGGAACAGCGAACGGGCCAACCGGTGCTTGAGCGAACCGGTCGGATGTGTTGACTCGTCCTTGAGGTAGAGGTCGATTCCCCACTCCGCGGGCAGCGGATACCGCAGCAAGTGGGTGTCGGCGCTGCGGTTGGCGTCGGCCTCGATGATCCGGACGGCCTCGCTGGTCCAGGCTCGCGTGCGCTCGCAGGAGCGGTCGACGTCGCTGGTCATTCGGCGTCCGCCGGGGCGTCGCCGCGCAGTTGCGCGCGCAGCCGCTCGCGGCGTTCGCGGCGGTCCTGGGTGTGCTCGGCCATGCCGACCGCGACCCGGCGCCGCAACCGCCCGAAGACCAGCAGCGACAACGGCATGACCACGACGACGGACACGGCGAGCGCGACCAGCACCGGCACCTGAGCCAGCATCAGCAGCACGGCGACGACCGCGACCAGGCCGAACCGGGCAGCGGTGTAGAGCGCGATGTCGAGAGCAAGGTTGGGCTTGACCTCGGACGTCTCACCGGTCGCCTGCTGCGCACCCGCTCCGGGGGCGGCGACGGCCGGGGCTTCGGACTCGTCCGTTCTCGTCTCCTGCTGTTCCCGCACGTCATCCAGGGTAGAGCACCCCGCGCACCGGATTGACCGGCGGCCGCATCGCCCGAGGTCACGCGCCCGAAGCGCCGTTTTCGTCCCTTACCTTCCCTTTACCTAAACCCAAACGTTCGAGTACCTGGCCCTCCAGGTGCCACGATGCGACCGGAATGCCCGAATACCAGTTATCGCAAAAGTGGAGGTCACCTGTGACCGCGTCGACTCAGCAGCCTCGCCAGAACGGTCAGGAGCAGCTCCTCACCCCGGGTGAGGTCGCGGCGCTCTTCCGGGTCGACCCCAAGACCGTGACCCGATGGGCGACCGCCGGGCGGATCGGTTCGATCCGCACCCCCGGTGGCCACCGTCGCTTCCGCGAGTCTGAGGTCCGCACCCTGCTGGCCGAGCTGACCAACGACGTGAACCGCACCGCCTGACCACAGGTCCGGCAGCGGAGAACGTCGGAGAAGCGGCGCGGAAGTCAAGGCTGCGGCATCGAGATCACTTGTCAGACCCCTCGTGACGAGTGCCCTCGGCGCACCGCAGCCGGCGCCGGAGAAGCAGTCGCAACAGCCGTGAATCACTGCACGAAGTCGAAGATCGCCTGGGCGGCCGGCCGATGACGACCGCCGCCTCTGGTGACGCCTCGCGTCCCTGCGAGGCGTCACCAGAGGCCCGCTCGTAAATCGGACACCTCCGGACAAAGACACCAGCCGCTCTGATTGGCTACTGTCGTAAGCGGAACGGTTTGGAGGTGGCCCACGATGATCTACGCCCTCGCCGCCATCGGCGCGCTCACCATCGCTGTGCTGATGTGGAAGGCGTTCGGCCCGCAGCAGGCCACGACGCGCCCGCGCCAAGCCCCGGTCGCCCCGGACGACGACCCGGAATTCCTCCGCAAGATCGCGGAACAGCAGCGCAAGAACCACAACCCCGCAGAAGAAGACTGAGAAAACCAAGAGGGCCCGAGAAACCAAGAGCGCGCACCCAAGCCCGTCAGGCAACCGGCGAAGCCGGTTTCTCAGTGCCCACGCAAGCAACCGGCACCGCCGCGGGTTCTCAGACGCCTTCTGGCGAGGACAGCCGCGCCGTGGTCGCGGCCCCTTCTCACGCCCATGCCGTCACGCGCGCGATGATCAGCGAAAACCCAGCAACGCCCACGAGCTCGGGTTCAGCTCAGCGAGAACGGTTCCCAGTTTTAGTCCAAACCGAGGAGCCTCCGCGCCCGGAATGTCCGCTCAGTTTGGACTAAAACTGGGAATTGCCGCGCTCTGCCCACCTGGAGCGCCGCGGTGGGCGGGGTGGACTTGATCAGCCCTGCTGCTGGCGGCCTGGGGCGTGGGGGAAGTCGTCGGCGACCATCGCCGCCAGCTCCAGCAACGCCATCCGCGTGGGCGCGGCCAGCTGGTCGAGTTCGACTTCGGCTCCCTCTTCGAGGTGCGGGTCGAAGGGAATCCGCGACACCGCGCGGCAGCGGGACGCGAAGTGGGCTCCGAGCTTGTCGACGTCGACCTTGCCGGAGGCGGGCCGGACGGAGTTGATCACCGCTACGGAGCGGGAGACGAGGCCGCCGTAGCCGTGGGCGTCCAGCCAGTCCAGGGTGGCCGAGGCGCTCCGGGCGCCGTCGATGGAGCTGGAGGAGACGATCACGAGCGAGTCCGCGACGTCGAGCACGCCCTTCATCGCGGAGTGCATGAGTCCGGTGCCGCAGTCGGTGAGCACCACGTTGTAGAAGTGCTCGAGCAGGGTCACGGTGCGCCGGTAGTCGTCTTCGCTGAACGCTTCGGACACGGCGGGGTCCTGCTCGCTGGCGAGGATCTCCAGCCGGCTGGGGCCTTGCGAGGTGTAGGAGCGCACGTCGCTGTAGCGGCGGATGCGGTGGGCGTCGCGCAGCAGGTGCCGGACGGTGGCGGTGGTCTCCAGCGGGATCTTCTGGCTGAGCGTGCCGCGGTCCGGGTTGGCGTCGACGGCGATGACGCGGTCGCCGCGCAGCGAGGCGAAGGTGGCGCCGAGCGTGGCGGTCGCGGTGGTCTTGCCGACGCCGCCCTTGAGGCTGAGCATCGCGATCTTGTAGCAGCCCTGCAACGGCTGGTTGATGCGGGTGATCAGCTCGCGACGTCGCTGGTCGGTGGGACCTTCACCGAAGTTGACCTTCTTGCCGCTGGCCATGTAGACGGCCTTGCGCCAGCCGGACTGCGGCGGCCGCTTGGTCTGCCGCAGCAGCTGCGCGGACGACAGGTCGGTGTTCGGCGGCTGGCCCTGCTGCTGGAAACCGGGCTGCTGCTGACCCGGTTGCTGGGGTCCTTGCTGCTGCGGTCCGGGCTGCTGGTTCGGCGGCTGCTGCGGGTACTGCTGACCGGTCGGGTACTGCTGACCGGTCGGGTACGGCCCGGAGGGCCCGCCGGCGACCGGCGCGTACGGGCTGACCGGTGCCGGACCGGAACCGCCGTCGGCCACCTGGTGCGGTCCGGAAACCTGGTGCGGTCCCGAGACCTGGTGAGGCCCGGACGGGTTCCCGGGGTGCCCGGGCCACTGCTGCTGCGGGTGCGGTCCGGACTGGGACGGGTCGGGGTACACCGGCGCTCCGCTCGGGTTCGGGTAGTACGGCTGCGGGTTGTCCGCGACCGGGAAGGGGCCGGACGCGTCGGGCTGCGACGGGTCCACGTACGACGGTTCCGGGTGCTCCGGAACCGGTTTGGGCTGCTGAGGCCGCGTCTCCGGTTCGGTGTAGGAGCTGTTCCCGCCCTTGTTCCCGGTCTCGGTGCCGGTTGGGCCGTCGGCCTGCGGCGACACGGCACCGACATCCCGCCGCGTCTCGGGCTCCTCGTACTGTCCCGTCACCGTTGCCGTCCCTCCACGTTCGAGTCGAGCTGTGCCGCGCTTCCCGCGAAGCAACCTAAACCCACCAATACCCCCTAGTCACCATAGGTGGCTGGTAGGCGCCGCGGGTTTCTCACCGACACCAAACGCGATGCACGCCACGGCTGCGAGCCGAACGCGCCGCGGCGCTCCTGCGAACGCCGGATCGAGTGCCGCTCACAGCCCGGCGTAGGAGTGCAGACCCGAGACGACGAGGTTGACGAAGAACAGGTTGAAGATCATCACTGCCAGGCCGAGGACGTTGATCCAGGCCGAGCGCACCCCGCGCCAGCCCGCGGTCGCCCGGGCGTGCAGGTAGGCGGCGTAGACGATCCAGGCGATGAAAGCGCAGGTCTCCTTGGGGTCCCAGCCCCAGAAGCGACCCCACGCGGCCTCCGCCCAGATGGCACCGGCGACGATCGCGAACGTCCACACCGGGAAGATGATCACGGTGGCGCGGTAGGCCATCCGGTCCAGCGCCTGGCTGGTGGGCAGCCGCGAACCGAACTTGGACATCTTCAGCGGGTTGTTCTCGTACCGGCTGCGCAGCAGGTAGAGGACGCTGGCGGTACCGGCGAACAGCAGCGCGCCGCTGGAGACGATCGCGGCGGCGACGTGGATGACGATCCAGTACGACTGCAGCGCGGGCTGCAGCGGCGCGGCCTGCGCGTAGAGCACGGTTCCGGACAGGAACAGCAGCACCACGACCGGCAGCATCAGGAAGCCGCCGAGGCCGCGCAGCTGGGCCGGGGTCGCCTCGCGCCGGGAATTGCGCAGCTGCCGGAACAGCACGATCAACCAGGCCACCACCGCGGCGAGGCAGATCGCCGAGCCGAACTCGTACATGTTGCCCCACGGCACGCGGTCGGTGGCCAGTCCGCGGGTGAGCAGGGATCCGAAGTGCACGAGCGCGCCGAGCACGGTCATCGACACGGCCATGCCGCCGAGCTTCTCGGCGAGCGGCCGCTTGGGCTTGGCCGGGACGTGGCCGACGACGTCCCGGGAATCCGCCGTCGTCACCGTCGAGGAGTTGGAGGACCCCACCAGGGCGGCTTCGCGAGCGGCGGTGCCGGTGGCGACCCGGCCGAGGGCGAACTCGCCGAAGTACAGCAGCATCGCGGCGATGTAGATCACCACGGAGGTGGCGTAGGCCATGTCGCTGTAGTTCGACAGCGTCTCGTTGACCGGCATCAGCTCTTCCTTTCGCGCGCGGTCCCTGCGTCCGCGCGGGGCTGGGGCGAGTGGTCGACATCCGCGCCGAGCAGGTCGTCGGCGATCCGGGCGAACTCCTCGCCGTATCCCGCCTGGTCGGTGCGGGCGAGCCCGCCGACCTCGACAACGGTACGCGCGGCGGGGGTTTCACCAGGTTCCGGGTGCGGGGCGGCCCGCACCCAGATGCGTCGGCGCTTGACGATGAGCGAGGTGCCGAGTCCGAAGATGATGAGCACCGCGAAGACCAGCACGGAGGTCTGGAACGGGTCGTGCGAGACCTGCAGGTTCGCCCAGCGCTCCACGCCGTCGAAGCGGACGGTGGTGCCGTCGTCGAGGCGGATCTCCTCGCCGATGCGGACGTTCTCGCGCGCGACCCGCTTGAGCCTGCCCTGCTCGACCATCGACTGGTCCACGCCGAAGATCGACTGCCCGCGTCCGGAGTCCAGGCCCAGGTCGCCGCGCATCACGTCGATGGCCGCGGTCGGGTCCAGCAGGTCGGGATACCCGGAGCTGAGGATCTTGCCGTCGTAGGAGGCGGTCGGCGCGAACAGGCCGGTGATGGCCATCTGGCTCTGCCTGCGCTGCACCTCGTCGGTGACTCCGGGCTGGTCGAACTTGGTGGCGCCCTGCGAGAGCATCGTCTGCGGCGACATCGGCTGCCACTGCACGAGACTGGTGCGCTTCTGGCCGTCCGGCCAGGTGACGGTGAACTGGGGCGCGTAGCCGTTGCCGGTCAGGTACACCCGGTCGCCTGCGGTGCGCAGCGGGTGGTTGACCTGGAGCACGTACGGCTTCCAGGCGTTGTTCTCCAGGTCTTCCTCGGACTGGTACTGCATGCCCACGTGGTAGCTGGCGACCTGGCCGCTGGGCTGGTACTTGATGTCGAAGTCGTCGACCTTGACGCAGAACGGGGACAGCTGGGTGCCGTCGACCGACAGTCCCGCGCGGAACGAGTCGTAGTTGTAGGTGCCGGAGTTGCAGAACTCCGAGCCGTCGGCGACCACGATGACCTGGCCCTCGTAGCCGTAGAGCTTGCCTCCGGCGAGACCGATCAGCAGGCCGACGAGCGCGAAGTGGAACACGAGGTTGCCTGCCTCGCGGAGGTATCCGCGCTCGGCGCTGATGGATCGGGCGCCGTCGGCTTCCTCGTGCTCGACCATCCGCCAGCCGCGCAGCCGCTTCTTGGCCGCGGAGATCGCCTCGTCGACGGAGGAGTCCTGGAACGTCTTCTCGGCGTGGTGCGGCAACCGGCCGAGGTTGCGCGGGGTGCGGACCGGCTTGCTGCGCCACTGCTTGTAGTGGTCCCAGCAGCGCGGCAGCAGGCAGCCGATCAGCGAGATGAACAGCAGCACGTAGATGGAGGCGAACCAGACGGAGCTGAACACCTCGAACATGCCGATCTTGTCCAGGAACGGCGCGAGGTCCGGGTACTCCTGGAAGTACTTGTCCACTTCGGTCTGGTTCAGCGAGCGCTGCGGGATCAGGGCGCCCGGCAGCGCGGCCATGGCGAGCAGGAACAGCAGCACCAGGGCGGTGCGCATGGACGTCAGCCCGCGCCAGGTGTTGCGCAGGAAGGCGAATGCGGTCTTGAGGTGCTCGCGCATCAGATCGGCGTCTCGAAACCGTTGATCGGGCCACGAAGCATCGAGATCAATTCTCCCCACAGACCGGTGACGAGCAGCAGGCCCACCACCACGAGCAGCACTCCTCCCGCGATCTGGATCGCGCGTCCGCGTCGTCGCAGCCAGCCGGCGCTGCGCACGGCCCAGCGAGCGCCGAGCGCCAGCACCACGAACGGAACGCCGAGGCCCACGCAGTAGGCGAGCACCAGCAGGATTCCGCGCAGCGCGGTCCCGGTGTCGACATCGGTGCCCGCGGCGACCGAGATGACGCCGACCAGGGTCGGCCCCAGGCACGGGGTCCAGCCGAGGCCGAACACCGCGCCGAGCAGCGGCGCGCCCCACATCCCGGCCCGGGGCACGCGGTGCACCCGGACGTCGCGCTGCAGGGCGGGGATCAGGCCCAGGAACACCAGGCCCATGGCGACCGTGACGACGCCACCGATGCGCTGCAGGAGCGGTTCGTTGGCGATCAGGGCGTCGGAGACCCCGAGCAGCAGCAGCGCTCCGGCCGCGAACACGACGCTGAAACCGGCCACGAACAGCAGCGCAGCACCGGCGACCCGCCAGCGACCGCGCCGGTTCTCCCGGGATTCAGCCTCGTCGACGGGCGGCGCATCGGCTCCCACGACTCCGGCGAGGTACGCCAGGTAGCCGGGCACCAGCGGCACCACGCAGGGGGAGGCGAAGCTGATCGCCCCCGCGAGAGCCGCGATGACCGCCGCGAACAGCAGCGGTCCGGACGCGGCGAGCTCGGTGGGGTTCACGCTTCGAGGGTAGGAAAGCCGACGTCGCCCTCACGCACCGGGCTAGGTGAACGACCCCACAAACGCCCAGGTGAAAGCGATGCCCAGGCACGAACCACACCCCCGGAGGACCAAGGTCCCCACAACAACAGGACCAAAGCCCAAGAACAAGAGGCACAAGTCACAGGGAAAAGAGAGGAAGGAGAAGAAGCCCAACCCACGTCAGAAGCGCCGAAGGTGCTTTCGCCCTACCCCAGCAAGCAACCCACGTCAGGCAAGCACCGAAGGTGCTTTCTCAATACCCCCCAGCAAGCAACCGGCACCGCCGCGGGTTCTGAGCGGCTCTCTGGTGAGGACAGCCGTAGCGCCGCGTATCCGTTCATACTCAAGTCTCGGATCCCGGAGCCAGAGAGCCGCTCAGGTTCCGCTTCCGGCACCGCGAAGCAACAAGACCACAGAGCAGTGTCAGTAGAACCGACCCGAACCAGAACCCGGCGCAGTCACTCCACACGACACCACCGCTAGACCCGAACACGGATCAAGCCGGCTCAGAAGCGATCTTCTGCACCTCTGGAAGCAGCTCACTCTCGAGCATCTCGGTCAAAAACACGGCCGCCACCCGGTGCTGCCGGTCGAGCACGATGGTGGCCGGCACTGTGCTGCGCGGGAACTGCCGGAGCGACAGCAGTGTCCGCCCGGCCGGGTCGAAGATCGACGGGTAGGTGAGTCCGCGATCGCGGTGGAAGTCGGCTGCCGCGCTCTGGGTGTCGCGCACGTCGATGCCGAGCACCTGCACGCCTTGCGGGCCGAGCTTGTCCTGCACGGCTTGCAGGTCGTCGGCTTCGGAGCGGCAGGGTCCGCACCAGGAGCCCCAGATGTTGAGCACCACGACCTGGCCGGGGAAGTCCTGGATTCCCAGCTGCTTGCCGGGGGTGAGCAGGTCGTCCCCGGAGAGCTTGCTGATCCGGCCGCGCTCGGCGGCCGGGTAGAAGATGCGGGTTTGGCCGCCGGGCGAGACGAAGGTGAACTCGCCGCCGGCCTGGGGGTCGTCGCCTTGGGTGGCGCAGCCACCGACCATCGCCAGCACGGCCGTGATCAGGCCGAGCCGTACCAGAAGCTTCCTCATGCGCCCGTCACTCTCGGATCGGTGCCACCTGCGGGTTCGACGTAGGCCACCCGCACCAGTTGTTCGCCGCGGAACACCAGCGTCGTCAGGGACGCCAGCGAGCACTGCCTGCGCCTGGGGTCGTGCCACATGGGTTTGCCTTCGACGTAGCGCCGAAGCGTCCAGATCGGCAGCTGGTGCGAGACGCACACCGCTTCTCGTCCGGCGACGGCGGCACGCGCGCGGTGCGCGGCGCCGAGCATCCGGTGCGCGATCTCCAGGTAGGGCTCGCCCCAGGAGGGTTCGAACGGGTTCCACAGCTTCGGCCAGTGCCGGGGGGAGCGCAGCGCGCCGTCACCGACGGAGACCTTCAGCCCTTCGAAGCGGTTGTCGGCTTCGATGAGGCGCTCGTCGGTGGCCACGTCGGCTTGGAACATCGCGCCCAGCGGGCGGGCGGTCTCCTGCGCGCGTTGCAGGGGCGAGGCGATCACGCGGGCGATGTCGTGCCCGGAGAGGAATTCGGCGACGAGCTTGGCCTGCCGCTCGCCGTTGTCGGACAGCCGGTAGCCGGGGAGACGTCCGTAGAGGACGCCTTCCGGGTTGTGCACCTCGCCGTGGCGGAGGAAGTGCACGAGGGTCTTCTCTCCTTGCGGTTCGCTCATTTCGCCGCCTCCGGAGCGGTCGCCGCAGCGGCGGCGCGCGCGGCGTGCGGCAGGGCGTCGGCGATCTGCTCGAACGCCGCGTCGTCCATGGCGGCGTTGACGAACCAGCTCTCGAAGGCGCTGGGCGGCGGGTAGATGCCGCGGGCGAGCAGTTCGTGGAAGAACGCCGGGAAGCGCCAGGTCTGCTGGGCGCGGGCCTGCTCGTAGTCGTGCACCGGCGTCTCGCTGAAGAAGATGCTGAGCATGTTGCCCGCGGATGCGATCTGGTGGACGACGCCTTCGGCGTTGAGCGCGGAGCCGATGAGCTCGCGCAGCCGGTCGGCGTTGCGGTCGAGCGTCGCGTAGATGGAGGCGTCGGCGGCGCGGAGGTTGGCGAGGCCGGCGGCGACGGCGATCGGGTTCCCGGCCAGGGTGCCCGCCTGGTAGACGGGTCCGGTCGGTGCGAGGCGGGACATCACGTCGGCGCGTCCGCCGAAGGCGGCGGCGGGAAGCCCGCCGGACATGACCTTGCCGAAGGTGTAGAGGTCGCCGGCGACGCCGTCGATGCCGAACCAGCCCGCTGCGGAGACGCGGAAGCCGGTCATGACCTCGTCCATGATCAGCAGCGCGCCGTGGGCGGCGGTGAGCTCCTTGAGCCCGGCGTTGAAGCCGGGGACGGGGGCGACGGTGCCCATGTTGCCCGCGGCGGCCTCGGTGATGACGCAGGCGATCTCGTCGCCGAGTTCGGCGAAGACCTGCCGCACGGCGTCGAGGTCGTTGTAGGGCAGCACGATGGTGTCGGCGGCCTGGGCGCCGGTGACGCCCGGCGAGGTCGGCAGACCGAGGGTCGCGACGCCCGATCCGGCGCCGGCCAGCAGCGCGTCGACGTGACCGTGGTAGCAGCCCTCGAACTTGACGATCTTCTGCTTGCCGGTGAAGGCGCGGGCGAGCCGCACGGCGGTCATGGTCGCTTCGGTGCCGGAGTTGACGAGGCGAACCTGCTCGACGGGTTCGACGCGGTCGATGATCTCCTGCGCCAGGTCGATCTCACCGACGCCGGGCGTGCCGAAGGACGTGCCGTGCACGGCGGTGTCCCGCACCGCGGCGACGACGTCGGGGTGCGCGTGCCCGTTGATCATCGGGCCCCACGACGACACCAGGTCCACGTACCGGTTGTCGTCGGCGTCCCAAATGTGGGGTCCTTCGCCGCGCACCATGAACCGCGGCGTGCCGCCGACGGACTGGAAGGCGCGGACCGGGGAGTTGACGCCGCCGGGCGTCACCGCCTGCGCGCGATCGAACAGCTGCCGCGACTGCGGAGCCGGATCGTCGTGCCGGGTCGAAGCGGAGTTCGCAGAAGCTGTCACGTCACCAGTTTGACACTCCTGGCGGTGTGGCCGGGCGCACCCCGACCCGGGGTCGCCCTCGACGCGGGTGCCGCCGCTTCATCCGTTCGGCGAATCCTTCGCCCGCGGGAGCGCTGCACGGGTTCGCAGCGCGCACGCGGTGGCGCCGGTCGTCCGCGGCGGGTCAGGTCCTGCCCGCGCCCTGCCGTTCGGGGAAGTGGTCCCGGCCCGGCTTCACGCTCGGTCACCACCCGCTCGGATGGCGAGGGCGGCCTGGCGGAGGACGTCGATGAGCAGCAGTCCGGCGAACGTGGCGGCGACGACGGCACCGGACAGCCAGTTGCCGAGGGTGCGGGTGACCACGTCCGCGGCGCCGCCCGGTCCGGGCAGGTAGATGGTCACCGTGCCCTGGTCCCAGGCCCACCACGCGAGCAGGGCCAGCGCGACGGCGGCGACCAGTTCGAGTCCGGCCACGGCCGCGCGCCACGGCTGGTTCAGCCGGCCGCCGGAGCGCTCCGGTTCCGCGTCGCCGTCGAGCTTCGGGCCGCTGGCGGGCCACGGTTCGGCAGTTGTCACGGCGGAAAGCGTCTCACACGTCGCGGGCGTCGAGGGCCGCGCTGATCTCGTCGGTCCGCTCGGCGTGCCGGGCCGCGTCCTGCGAGAGGTAGCCGAGCAGGCGGTAGATGCGCTCGTGGTACTCGGGCAGGTCGAGGTAGAAGATCGGCTCGTGGTGCATGACCCGGTTGCGGAAGTCGAGGATGCCCATGAAGTCCTCGTGCAGCGCGCTGCGCGGTCCGCTGTAGTGGGGGAAGGCGCGATGCGCTGCGGGCACCCAGATCTGCCGGTCGTGGGTGCGGCTGAGCAGCGAGACCCAGAACCCGAAGGTCAGCTCGGCCACCACGTCGTCGGGGGTGTGGTCCTGGCGGCGTTCGATCTTGCGGCGAGCGCGGCCGATCTTGAACTTGGCGTTGTCGGCCAGCTGCGCGGCCTTCCACCAGTCCTCCCTGCCGAAGCGCTCCCGCAGCCGGTGGTGCAGGGCGTTGCGCAGCGCGACCTCGAGCCAGTGCAGCGGGCCGTAGAAGGCCGCCGAAGCCTGCAGGTTCCAGTCGTAGAGCCGGACCGCGACGTCGACCTCACCACCGGCCTTCTTGAGGTACCGGTCGAAGCGGGATTCCGACAGCAGTTCCCGAACCCACGCGGGGAGTTCGGCGTTGTCCCTGGTCAAGGGGATTTCCTTTCGACCGCTGTGGATCTCCTGCTAGAGTGGACGGCGTAGGCCCCGGGTCCGCCTCTGCTCAGGCATGCCACCCGGGGCACTTTGCTGTTCAGACTTCGGAGCTGTTCAGAGCTCGGAGCTGTTCAGAGCTCGGAGCTGTTCAGAGCTCGGAAGCCCGCTTGTCGACGAGCTTCACCAGTTCCGCGGACAGCGTCTCGGAGTCCTTGGCCCAGGCCAGCACGACGGTGTCGTCGTCCAGCCGCAGCGGGATCTCGCCTGCGCCCTTCGGCACGGTCCAGCTGCCGCCCAGCACCCTGGCGCCGACGGGCGCGCCCACGTCGCTGACCTGCGCGATGCGCTTGACCTCGATCGTCTCCCTGCCGAGCACCAGTTCGGACGGGGTGAGGCTGACCGCGAGCAGCCGCCGCCTGCCGTAGGCCCAGACGGCGGCGGCGATGGCGAGCCCGAGGCCGACCAGGATCCACATCGCGACGTGCTCCGGGCCGAGCGTCACCTGCTCGGCCAGGATCCCCAGGACCGCGAACGCCGGGCCCCACAGCACGGGCCACCAGCTGCTGCCGCGTTCGGAGTACAACACCGGATCGCTCATCGCTCACCTGTCAGGAAGTCGGAGCTCTGCTGCGCCCACATCAATACGGTTCCAGCCGCGCCCAGCACAAGCAGCAGGACCGGAATCCCGAAGCCCGCACCCGAAACGATCATCAGCACCAGGTGCACGGCGGCGAACACCGTGAGCACGAGCCGGGCCCACGCCACGCGGCGGAAGACCAGCGCGCCCAAGGCGAGGTAGATGGCGGCCATGACGGTCCCGACAACGGTGTTGACCAGCATCAACCGTCCGTCGACGGTGGGATCGAACCAGGTCAGTGCGGTCTCCAGCAGGAGCAGCAGGGCGACGGTCCACCACAGGACGACCGCGATGCGCAGCGGTTTCGGCGGCGGCATCAGTACCGACGACTCGCCGCGTCGAAGAAGGCGTTGGACTTGGGCAGGAAGACCAGCGCGACGAACGCGACCGTGCCGATGATCCCGAGCCCGCCCTGCGCGTAGCTCAGCGCGTAGTAGGAACCGGGAAGCGCCTCGGTGTCGCTGAGACCCGCCATGCCGCCCGATCCGATGGTGCCGAGGCTCGACATCGCCCAGAACCCGGCGAGGATCGTCAGGGTGATCCGCGCCCAGTTGCGCCCTGCCCGCAGCTTGAAGCCGAAGGTGATCCACAGGCCGGTCAGGATCAGGTAGAAGATCGTCAGGATGATGAAGAAGACCAGCATCACGCCGTTGACCGCGGAGGCGACTTCCCGCTCGACGTCGTCCGTGCCTCCGCCGATCGACTCGCGCACGTGGCCCTGCAGCACGAGGTAGCTGACCACGTTGAGCACCGTCACCAGGAGCGGGAGCACCACGGCGATCCAGAACGCGGTCTCCACCTGCGCGGGCCGCTGCGGCACCGCCATCTCGTGCATCGGCACCGGCGGCGCGCTGAACGGGTTCTGCGAGTAGGGCTGGTATCCGCCGGGCTGCTGCTGCGGCTGCTGCGGAAAACCGCCGGAGGGAGTCCCCGACTGCGGGTATCCACCCTGCTGCCAAGGATTCTGCGGGAAGTTCACGCACGAACCCTAGAAACCACCCGATACCCCTGTCCACCGGTTCGGGTCAAGTCCCCCGCAGACGACGCGCGCGCGTTGCGAATATTTCGTTTGTTTCGGATACTGCGAATAGCAGCCCGAACGGGAGGTCGTCATGGCTCACCTCGCCCTCGACTCGATCCAACCGAGCAAGACCGACTCGGCCACCGCGGTCAAAGCACTTCCGCACATCCGGGACTACCTCGACAGGCACCACGAGAGCGGCGTGCGTCTGGCGGACGAGGATGGTGATCAACTCGTCGTACCGCGGGGCGCGGTCGAACTCTTCGCTCGCATCTTGGCGCACATGGCAGCCGGCAAGGGAGTATCGGTCGTCCCAGCAGGTGCGGACCTGACGACGCAACAGGCCGCCAACTTGCTCAACGTCTCGCGGCCGTACCTGATCGGCCTGCTCGAAGCGGGCGAGATCGAATACCGCATGGTCGGCACGCACCGCAGGGTCAAGATCGAATCCGTGCTGGAGTACCTGCGCAACGACGACCACCGCCGTCGCGAAGCCGCCGAAGAACTCACCCGGCTCACCCAAGACATGGACCTCTAGATGGCCTTCACCGTCATCTACGACGCCAACGTCCTCTACCCGAGCGTCCTGCGCGACCTGCTCATCAGGGTCGCGCAGGCCGGGCTCGTGCAGGCCAAATGGACGAATCAGATCCTCGACGAGACTTTCCGGAATCTCAAAGAGAACCGGCCCGATCTCGACCCTGCGAAGCTCGACCGCACTCGCGAGCTGATGATTCGAGCGATTCGCGACTGCCTGGTCCAAGGGCACGAACCGCTGATCGAATCCATCACACTTCCCGACCCTGGGGACCGGCACGTGTTGGCTGCTGCGATCAAAGCCCGCGCCCAAGTCATCGTGACCACGAACCTCCGCGACTTTCCCCGCGAGTCACTTGCCGTGTGGGATGTCGAGGCCAAGCACCCAGATGCATTCATCCTCGATCAGATTCACCTCGACCGGGCGGCAGTTTACGCGGGTGTCCAACGCATCGCGGATTCCTGCACCAAGCCGCCACGCACGATCCAAGACGTGCTCGGGCGCCTCGAAGACCTCGGCTTGGTCGAATCAGCGGCGGCTCTGCACGCCTGACCGAGGAGCCTGACCTCAGCGGGGTTGGAGGTAGTGGTTGGAGGGGGCGAGGTAGGCGTAGACGATCGTGGCGCCGACGGCGACCATCTGGAGGACGGCGACCAGGGCCGTGCCGATCCCGCCTGCCGCGCCTCCGAGGACGGTGGGGATCGACAGCAGGAACCACAGCGCGCCGATCACCGTGATCACGACGCGGGCCCAGTTGCGGCCGTTGCGCATGAAGATCAGGAACATGATCCACAACCCCGCCAGCACCAGGCAGAAGACGACCACGATCGCGATGGTGACGCGGAACAGCGCACGCACCTGGTCGATGTCGAGCGCCGGCTGACCGGCCGCGCCTGCCTGGCTGAGCACCATCTGCAGCTCGGCGTCGTTGATCGTCGCGAACGACAGCGCGATCAACACGAATCCGATCACGGGACTGGCGATCCCGGCCCAGAACGCGAAGTCGATCGTGCGCGGACGCTGCGGCCCGGACGATCGTTCCGGCGGAGGCGGGGCGGAACCGTACGGGTTGGCTGCGTCTGGCGGCGTCACCAGGTCAGGCTATGAACGAAACCGGGACGTGTCCACCGAAACGTCACCACACGGTGCGAGGACGTCGCGGAGCGGCACCGCGCATCTCGCGGAGGAAGCGGTTGGCCTCCGGGCGGTACAGGAACACGATCGCCACGATCTCGACCGCTGCCACCAGCACGGCGAACACCACGTCCAGCGCGCTCACGGTCGTCCCGGTCAGCCGCTTGATCAGCTCCTGGCCGACCAGCGACACCGTGAGCACCGTGATCACCGCGTTGAACACGCCGAATCCGCCGAACACCGTCAGCGTCACCCGGGCCCAGTTGCGCCCCTCCAGCATCCGCCTGCTCAGCAGCACGTACACCATCAGCGTGAGCGCCTTGAACATGAAGGTGAACAGGATGCCGCTGTTGGCCGCCGCGTCGAGGTCGGTCTGGGTCATCTCCGGTTGCAGCTGTCGCAGCTCGCGGATCAACCGCTCGCGGTCGAGCAGCTCGATGAACGCCTGCACCACTCCGACGAGCACCGCTCCGACCCACAGCCACCGCGCGATCTGCAGCGCCTTCGGCGGCTGCGGAGGTTCCGGCGGCTGAACCGGTCGGCCGAACGCGTCCACCCGCTGCTCCAAGTCGGTCATGCGCGCGCGTCCTGCAGCCACTGCGCGGCTTCGGTGGCCCAGTAGGTGAGCACGACGTCCGCGCCCGCGCGGCGGATCGAGGTCAGCGTCTCCAGGACGGTGCGACGGCGCTCCAGCCAGCCGTTGGCCACCGCGGCCTCGACCATCGCGTACTCGCCCGACACCTGGTAGGCGGCGACGGGGACGTCGGCCACACCGGCGATGTCCCGCAGGACGTCCAGGTAGGACATGGCGGGCTTGACCATCACCATGTCCGCACCCTCGGCCAGGTCGAGGTCGGCTTCGCGCAACGCCTCGCGGCCGTTGGCCGGATCCTGCTGGTAGGTCTTGCGGTCGCCCTTGAGCTGCGAGTCCACCGCCTCGCGGAACGGGCCGAAGAACGCGGAGGCGTACTTCGCCGAGTAGGCCATGATCGACACGTCGTCGTAGCCGGTGGCGTCCAGCGAATCGCGGATCACGCCGACCTGGCCGTCCATCATGCCGCTCGGGCCGACCATGTGAGCCCCGGACTGCGCCTGCACCACGGCCATCTCGCCGTAGATCTGCAGCGTGCGGTCGTTGTCGACGTTGCCGTCCTCGTCCAGGACGCCGCAGTGGCCGTGATCGGTGAACTCGTCGAGGCACAGGTCGGCCATCAGCACCGTGCTGTCGCCGACCTCGGAGCGCAGGTCGCGCAGGGCGACGTTGAGGATGCCGTAGGGATCGACCGCGCCCGAGCCGGACGCGTCGTGCTCCTGCGGCACGCCGAAGAGCATCAACCCGCCGACACCCGCGCTGACCGCCTCCGCCGCCGCCTTCTTCAGCGAGTCGCGGGTGTGCTGCACGACCCCGGGCATCGACGTGATCGGCACCGGTTCGGAGGCACCCTCGCGGACGAACATCGGCAGCACGAGGTGCCGCGGTTCTACGGAGGTCTCGGAAACCAGCCGACGCACCGCCGGGTTGCGGCGGAGTCGACGGGGACGGCTCGTCGGATACATAACTGCGGCTCCCCAAGCTGACTAGGCGGGGTGACCCCCCGAGCGTAACGACACCGGAAAATCGGACTCCGCTGACCTCTACCGGGCGTGAGCGAATCCTCAGCGCCCGAATGCCGAACCCGGTCGGCTCGCCGACATCGCCGCGCGAGGCCGCACGCCCTGACAAGCTGGAACGCCGGAAACAAGGCGAAGGGACACCGCACGTGAGAATCAGGCCCGTCGACGAGCGGGATGTGAGCGTCGAGGACGATCACCCCGTCTTCCGGGTGCACCTGTGGTCCCCGACCGCTCCCGCCGCGCAGGTCCCTCCCGAACGGATCGGCTGGTGGAACGACTCCTACGAGCTCCGCGAGTGCGACGTGCACGACGCGATCGCGTGGGCGCAGGACAACTCGCCCGAGGACGGTCGCTACGTGCTGCAGGCGTGCCACCGTCGCGAGGACGGTCACCTGGCCGCGATCGTGCTGGCCGGGCGGGAACCCGCGGGTCCTGCCGCGTGACGCCGAAGGGCGCCTTCCGTCCTGGGGACGGGAGGCGCCCTTCTTCGCTCAACGATCAGCTGCGGCGAGCTCGCTTGGCCTTGCGCGGGGGCGGCAGAGCGCCTTCCGCGCGGAGGCGTGCGGCGTGGTCCGCGAGGGCGTCGACCAGCTCCTCGACCCGGGGGGCCTCCGGCTGGACGTCGACCCGCAGGCCGAACTCCTTCGCCGTCTCGGCCGTGTTCGGGCCGATGCAGGCGACCAGCGTGCGGGCGTGCGGCTTGCCCGCGATGCCGACGAGGTTGCGGACCGTGGAGGACGAGGTGAAGCAGACGGCGTCGAAACCACCGGTCTTGATCATCTCGCGGGTGTCGGCCGGCGGCGGCGCGGCGCGCACGGTCCGGTAGGCCGTGACGTCGTCGACCTCCCAGCCGCGCTCCTGCAGACCCGCCGACAGCGTCTCCGTGGCGATGTCGGCGCGCGGCAGCAGCACCCGGTCAACCGGATCCAGTATGTCGTCGTGCGGCGGGAACTCCTGCAGCAAGCCCTCGCTCGACTGGTCACCCGAGGGCAGCAGCTCCGGGATGATGCCGAACTCGCGCACCTTCTCCGCGGTGGCCTCACCGACGCAGGCGATCTTCACGCCGGAGAACGCGCGGGCGTCCAGACCGAACTCCGCGAACTTCTCCCACACCGCGCGGACCGCGTTCGCCGAGGTGAACACGACCCACTGGTAGCGGCCGTCGACCAGGCCCTTGACCGCGCGCTCCATCTGCGCGGGGCTGCGCGGCGGCTCCACGGAGATGGTCGGCACCTCGTGCGAGACCGCACCGTGCGACCACAGGCGCTCGCTCATCACTCCGGCCTGCTCCTTGGTGCGCGGCACCAGGATCTTCCAGCCGTACAGGGCTCGGGACTCCCACCAGGACAGCTTGTTCCGCTCGGAGACGACGTCGCCGATCGTCACCACCAGGTGTCCCTGGAGCTCGCCGGCATCGGCGGCCAGGGAAGCCAGCGTGGTGTCGATCGTGCGCTGCTGCACCGTGGTGCCGGACGCGGTCACCGCGACCGGGGCGGTCGCCGGACGGCCGTGCTCGACCAGCCGCGAGGCGGCTTCGGCGAGGTGGCTTCCGGTGGTGTGCAGCACCAGCGCGCCGGGCACACCGGCCAGCGCCGGCCAGTCGGCGTCACCGCGGACGTCGACCTCGGTGTGCACCGCGCCCAGCGCGATGCCGGCGTAGGCCGGAACCGCGCTGCCGCCGGCAACACCGGGGATCACGTCGAACGGCGCCTCGGTCTTGGCGACCTCCTGCGCCTCGCGGACCACCGCGTCGGCGGTCAGCGGGTCACCGGCGACCAGACGCACCACGTTGCGGCCGGTGTCGGCCTCGTTCGCCAGGTCCTTGGCCACGTCGGCCGGGTCGCCGACGGCGGGGCGGACCTCCGCCCCCTCGGCTGCCAGCGCGACGATGTCGGCGGGTACGTCCGGGTCGGTCACCAGCAGCGAAGCGCGGGCGATCACATCCCGGCCCCGAACGGTGAGCAGTCCCGCATCACCAGGACCGGAACCCACGAAAGCAATCCGTCCGGGGGTCTTACGTGCTCGGGTCATCAGGGCACTCCCCATCAACTACTGCCGGGACCGCTGAGCAAAGCGGCCCTGGCTTCGAGCAGCTCATCGGCCAGTTCCAGGCCGAGCTGCTCTGCGGCGGTCGTCTCACCAGTGGCGGAAGCGCGGACCAGGACATCGTCGTCGGTCGCTACCACTCCACGCAGGGACAGGCGCAGCGCCACGCGCCCGTCATCGTCGAGGTCCTCCACCACTTCGGCCAGCGCGCCGACCGGCGCGTGGCAGCCGGCTTCAAGCCGGGCCAGCACAGCGCGTTCGGCGGCAACCGCGGCGCGGCTGGCCTGATCGTCCAAAACGGACTGCAGCAAGTGCTCGGTGTCGACGTCATCGACGCGACATTCCACTGCGAGCGCGCCCTGAGCGGGCGCGGGCAGCATCTGCAGCGGATCGAGCGTTTCCGTGATCACCGAAAGCCGGCCCACCCGGGCCAGCCCGGCGCGGGCGAGGACGACGGCGTCCAGCTCACCGTCGGTCACCTTGCGCATTCGAGTGTCCACGTTGCCGCGGATGCCGCGCACCTCCAGTCCCAGGCCGGAGGCCCGGAGCTGGCTGGCGCGGCGCGGCGAACCGGTGCCCACAACGGACCCCGGGGGCAGTTCGCCGAGCGTCAGACCGTCCCGTGCCACCAGCGCGTCCCTCGGGTCCTCCCGGACCGGGACTGCGGCCAGCGACAACCGGGGGTCCGGTTCGGTCGGCAGATCTTTGCAGGAGTGGATGGCGACGTCGACCTCGTCGGCCACCAGCGCCTCGCGCACGGCGGAGGTGAACACGCCGACGCCGATCTCGGCGATCGGGGCCGACGACCGGTCACCAGGGGTCTCGACCGCCACCAGCTGAGTCGGGTACCCGGCGGCCTCCAGCTGCTCGGCGACCCACGTGCTCTGCGCCATCGCCAGCGCGCTGCCGCGGGTACCGATCCGGAGAGTCTTGTTCAACGGTCCTCACCGTCCTGTTCCGCCCGGCCGCGCAGCAGCGCCTGGGCGACCGTGACCCCGCCGGGGAGGTTCTCCTCGGCCTGCGGGGTGCCGATCACCGCAGCGGTCTGCGGGTCGAGCTCGAAAAGCTCACGTAGTGCGTCGGCGTAACCGGAGCCACCCGGCTGCGACGCCAGTTGTTTGACGCGGACGGTCGGCGCGTGCAGCAGCTTGTCCACCACGCGGCGCACCGTGCGGCTCAGCTCCTCGCGCGTCGGCTCGTCGATGTCGGGCAACCGCGAGTCCAGCCGCAGCAGTTCGCTGTCGACGACCTCGGCGGCCCGCTTGCGCAGCGCGGTCACCGTGGGGGTGACCTCCGCGGAGCGCTGCGCGGCGAGGTAGCCGCGCACCTCCTCGGCGACGATCCCGGCTGCGCGCTCGGACTCGTTGCCGCCCTGCTTGGCCGAGAGCCGCTGCTGCAGGCTCGCCAGGTCCACGACGGTGACACCGGGCAGGTCGCCGACCTCGGCGGCGATGTCGCGCGGCAGACCGAGGTCGCAGCACAGCAGGGGCTTGTCGTCGCGGGCCATCTCCCGGCGCATCGACGCGGCGGCGGACACCACTTCTTCGGTCACCACGGCACCGATCGCGCCGGTGCAGGCGACGACCAGGTCGGCCTCGGCGATCGCCTCGGCCAGGCCGGAGAGGTCCGCGGTGCCCGCATCGACGTCGTCGGCGCGCAGCGACTCCGCGAGCCGCTCGCCGTTCGCGGCGGTGCGGTTGGCGATCACGATGCGACCGATGCCGGCGCGCTTGAGCTGCGCGGCCGTCAGCCCGCCCATCGAGCCGGCACCCACCAGCAGCGCGTTCTTGCCCTCGAGGCCACCGAGCGCCGCTTCGGCGTCGGCCAGGGCCTCGGAGACCACCGAGGCGCCCTCGTTGTCGATGCCCGTCTCGCTGTGCACGCGCTTGCCGACGCGGAGCGCCTGCTGGGCCAGCTCGTGCAGCGTCTTGCCGACCGTGCCGCGCTCGTCGGCGGTGCCGTAGGCCTGGCGCAGCTGCCCGAGGATCTGGGCCTCGCCCACGACCATCGAGTCCAGCCCGGCCGAGACCGAGAACAGGTGCTCGACGGCGGCGCCCGCGTAGTAGACGTAGAGGTGGTCGGCGAGCTCGCCGACCTCGGTGCCCGAGTGGCGGGACAGCACGGCCGTCACGTCGTCGAGGCCGCCGTGGAAGGTCTCCGCCAGCGCGTAGATCTCGACCCTGTTGCAGGTGGAGATCACGAACGCCTCGGCGATGTGCTCGCGCAGGACGAGCTCGTCGAGGATCTTGTTGATGTCACCGCCACTGATGGCGACCCGCTCCAGGACGCGGACCGGGGCGCTGTGGTGGGAAATCCCGACGGTGAGCAGGTTCACAGCCGTTCCACCATCCTGTTCGCCGAATCGATCTCTCCCGGGAGGCCCGCGCCGCCGCCCGGCGGTCCAGCGCCGTCGGCTTCGCCTGCGGCAGCGGCTTCCTGCTGCCGTCGGGCCACGTGGAAGGACAGGATCTGCATCTCCACCGCCAGGTCGACCTTGCGCACCTCGACGTGCTCGGGGACCTGCAGCACGACAGGTGCGAAGTTCAGGATGCACGTGACGCCGCCGGCGACCAAGCGGTCGCAGACCTCCTGAGCGCCCTTGGTCGGGGTGGCGATGACGCCGATGGTGACCTCGCGCGTGGAGCACACCTCGACGATGTCGTCGACGTGGCTGACCGGGATGCCGCCGACCGGCACGCCGACCAGGTCGTCGTCGAGGTCGAACAGCGCCGAGACCGGGAAGCCGCGGCTCGGGAAACCGCCGTAGTTGGCCAGCGCGTGACCGAGGTTGCCGATCCCGGCCACGGCGACGCTGTGCTTGCGGGTCAGGCCGAGCGTCCGCTCGATCTGACCGACCAGCACCTCGACCTCGTAGCCGACGCCGCGGGTGCCGTAGGAACCGATGTAGGAGAGGTCCTTGCGCAGCTTGGCGGAGTTGACGCCCGCCGCGGTGGCGAGCTCCTCGCTGGAGACCGTGGTGGTGCCCTGCTCGGCGAGCGCGGACAGGGTCCGCAGGTAGACCGCGAGCCGGGCGACGGCGGCTTCCGGGATGGCTCGGGCGCGCTCGCGGGCGGCGGGCACCGCGATGGCGGCCCCGTTGGCGTCGGTCCCGTTCGCCCCGGTTCCGCTGGCGTCGGTCGTGTTGGCGTCCGGGGTGCGCGGAGACGCAGCGGTCCGGGCAGTGGTTCGCCCGTCTCCTTCTGGCACGTCCGCTCCTTGGGCCGTCACGCTGGATCTCCCTCGCCTGCTGGTGGTCTGCCCCTCGGGCGGCATCGGAGTGGCGCGAACACCGGGGAAACGGTGAGTCGGGGCCACCCGATCCGCTGATCCGCGCCGGAAAATCCGGCGGGGAGTTCCGGCGGCACGACCCTTACACCGTAGCCATTTGTGAATGCATGCACAAAGTCGGCGGGGCGAGCGCACCGGAGGCGCAAACCTTCTCCGCCATCATTCCGGATACCCCCCTGAAGTGCCAAAACGGGTGGTACAGGGCACGTTGGCCGCTCAGCCCGGCCGACAACGAGGTCAGTTCCGGAGCGCTCGGCGGAGGCGTTCTTCCTCGACCTTCCAGAAGCCGTGCTCGACTCCATCGATCAAGATCACCGGAACCTGGTCTCCGTACTCGGCGCGCAGCTCCGCGTCGGCGTCGACATCGCTCACCGACCAGGGCACGCCCAGCTCATCGCAGATCCGGCGCACCTCGACGATCGCGTCATCGCAGGCGTGGCAGCCCTCGCGGGACATCACGGTCACCTCGTGCACGGCGGCTCCTCGGCGCGTCGGTTCGAAAAAATTTCGACGGCTCCAACGTACTCAGCCCGCGACCGCGCGGAGAGCTGGCTCACCAGCCCGATCGTCCTGCTCACGTGTGCAAAATCACGCGGAGTGATCAGGCTCATTCCGCCCGAACGACACGGAAAGCGACCGGACCGTCACCGCATTGCCCTACCTACTTCTGAGTAACAACACGTATGCTGCTGCTCCAACGCCCACGCGAGTGGGAAACGGCCAGTCGAGTGAAGGCCCGATCGAGCGGTACCGGCGCGACCCGTCGGCCTGATCGGTCCCCGGATCAGGTGTCCGCCACGGGCACGACGACATGGTTGCCGACCCGGTGAGTCCCAACACCACCGAGCCGGTGAAGCCAACGAAGGCAGGAGGTCGCCGGAGATGAGCAGTTCCAAGACGCTCACACCCCCCGCCCCCGACACCGCAGGCCGCATTCATCACGTCTCGCCCCGGCCGGTGAGTTCAACGACGACGACGACGAACGTGTCCCTCCCGGACAGCTGGACCTGCGAGACGATCACCCCGGAACCCTGGGCCGCCCCCGACAACTGGGCCTACGTCAGCGCTGCGCAGCAGGGCGACAACGACGCCTTCGGCAGGCTCTACGACGAGTACTCCCAGACCGTCTACCGCTACGTGCTGTTCCGGGTCAGCGATCACTGCCTGGCCGAGGACATCACCAGCGAGACGTTCCTGCGGGCGCTCCGGCGCATCGCCTCCATCAGCTACCAGGGCCGCGACGTGGCCGCCTGGTTCATCACGATCGCCAAGAACCTCATACTCGACCACATCAAGTCGAGCAGGAACCGGCTGGAGGTCCCGACCTCCGAGGTCACCGACCACCTGCCCGCCAAGGGCTCGCACGCCGGGCCCGAGCACCAGGTGCTGCTCGACGCCACCAACGACGAACTCCTGCAGTGCATCCGCCAGCTCAACCCCGACCAGCGGGAATGCATCCGGCTGCGGTTCCTGAAGGACATGTCGGTCACCGAGACCGCCATCGCCATGCAGCGCAACGAAGGCGCGGTGAAGGCGCTCCAGCACCGCGCCGTCCGCCGGCTGGCACAACTGCTTCCCGACGATCTCCGGTAGTCGGTTGCCGATCCCGGCGGAGGTGCGCAATCGTGGCGCGGACGAGGTCTTAAGCTATGAGGTAGCCGGCCCTGCTCGGGGTCGGCTCGGACCACGGATCTCGCACACCACTCCGGAGGACCCTGGGAGGCGCGGCGGTGCCGACACGGCAGGGCTCGGCCGATGACGCGGACCACAACGGCATGCGCACGTCCAGCACAGATCAGATCGACAGCGCGAAAGTAGCGGGTCGAGCCTCGGCCGAGGCAGCGGTCGCCGCTGCCTCGGTCCAGGACGGCACGCTGACGACACCGCCGGACTTGACCGCGGCGGCGTTCTTCGACGTCGACAACACGATGATGATGGGCGCCTCGCTGTTCCACTTCGCGCGCGGACTGGCCGCCCGGAAGTTCTTCAACCCGGGTGACCTGGCCGGGTTCGCCTGGCAGCAGCTGAAGTTCCGGATCGGTGGCCGGGAGAACCCGCAGGACATCCAGGCCAGCCGCGAGCAGGCGCTGTCCTTCGTCGCCGGGCGCAGCGTCGAGGAGCTGGTCAACCTCAGCGAGGAGATCTACGACGAGCTGATGGCCGACCGGATCTGGGCAGGCACCCGCGCGCTCGCGCAGATGCACCTCGACGCAGGGCAGCGCGTGTGGCTGGTGACCGCGACCCCGGTCGAGCTCGCCTCGATCATCGCCCGGCGGCTGGGGCTGACCGGCGCGCTGGGCACCGTCTCCGAGAGCGAGGACGGCATCTACACCGGACGCCTCGTCGGCGAGATGCTGCACGGCCGCGCCAAGGCGCACGCGGTGCGCGCGATCGCCGCCAGTGAAGGCCTGGACCTGCGGCGGTGCACGGCCTACTCGGATTCGGCCAACGACATCCCGATGCTGTCGGTGGTCGGCACAGCGGTGGCGGTCAACCCGGACCAGCGGCTGCGCGAGATCGCCCGCGCCCGGAGCTGGGAGGTCCGCGACTTCCGGACCGGTCGCAAAGCCGTCCGGATCGGGTTCAACTCCATGCTCGGCGCGGGCGCCGCAGCAGGCGCGGTCGCAGCGGGAATGGCCTACCGCAGGCGCGACCGCTCCTGACCAGCGCCGAAGGGTCTGAGGTTCCCCCACCCGCACCGCTTAGCAAGCCGACGACCGTCAAGCGGAAATGTCGACCATCCAGTTGATGCCGAACTTGTCGGTGCACATGCCGAACTCGTCGCCCCACATCTGCTTCTCGATGGGCACGTGGACCTGGCCGCCCTCGGACAGCGCGACGAAGTAACCGCGCAGCGCTTCCGCGTCCGCCGCGTCGCCGCTGATGCTGATCGAGAAGTTGTTGCCCGGCTGCGGGGTCATGTCCGGCGGGGCGTCGGCGACCATCAGCGTGAAACCGAGCTGGGACGTCAGGCTCCCGTGCATGATCTTGTCCGCGAGCGGCCCGTCGGCCTGGCCGAACTGGCCGTAGGTGTTCAGCGCGGTCTCGCCGCCGAGCACCGAGTGGTAGAACTCCAACGCCTGCTTGGCGTCGCCGTTGAACTGCAAGTACGGGTTGAGCTTCGCCGTCATCGGACATCGCCTCCGATCGTCGGGATGCGGTCGGGTCGGCGCGGCGCCATCCCCGCCCGCCGCGCCGACCCGCTACATCCTCGTCACGCGGCGGCTCGGCACGCACGCCCGACGGCCGCGCATCATCAGTCCGGGTGGATATCAGCCGAGGAAAACGCTCGTGCGCTGGGACAGCAACCGGTAGAGCATCTGCTGGATGTTCTCCCGGACCTGGTCGGAGAGGCTGAAGACCAGCATCGGATCGTCCGCGGCACCCTCCGGGTAACCGCTGGTCTCGATCGGTTCGCCGAACTCGATGTACCACTTGGAGGGCAGCGGAACCGCACCCAGCGGCCCGAAGTGCGGGAACAGCGGCGTCACCGGGAAGTAGGGCAGCCCGAGCAACCGTGCGATCGGCTTCAGGTCGGCCAGCTTCGGGTAGATCTCCTCGGCGCCGACGATCGCGCACGGGATGATCGGCGCGCCGGTGCGCAGCGCGGCCGAGACGAAACCGCCGCGGCCGAAGCGCTGCAGCTTGTAGCGGTCCTTGAACGGTTTGCCGATGCCCTTGAAGCCCTCCGGCCACACCCCGACGAGCTCGCCGCCGGTCAGCAGCCGCTCGGCGTCCGGGCTGCAGGCCAGCGTGTGCCCGGCCTTCCGGGCCAGCGGACCCAGCATCGGCATCCGGAACACCAGGTCCGCGCCCAGCATCCGCAGGTGCCGCTCGGCGGGGTGGTGGTCGTGCAGCGCGACCGTGGTCATCAGCGCGTCCCACGGCAAGGTCCCGGAGTGGTTGGCCACCACCAGAGCGCCGCTGTCGGGCACGTTGTGGGCGCCGATCGTCTCGACCCGGAACCACTTCTCGTAGAACGGGCGGATCAGCCGCAGCAGGACTTCGTCGGTGAGCTCCTCGTCGAAGCCGAACTCGTCGACCCGGTAGTCGCCGAGCAGCCTGCGACGGGCGAAGGCGAGCACGTCGATGACGGCTTCCTCCCACCCGGGTTCCCCCGGCTGGGGCGGGACCTGGTCGCCGTTCTCGGGTCGCAGCGGGATCACCTGCGCATCGGCCATCGCGCCTCCCTCTCGCCTTGCACTCACCGCAGCCTCGAAAGCAGGTCCCCGGCGCGCTGTTCCAACCCCACGATGTTCTCCGGCGTCACCACGGGGCGCAGCCCTCGGCCGCGCACGAAGTCGTCGAAGGCCTGCTGCGTGGTCCAGCGCGGGGTGAACCCGAACGTCTCACGAAGCCGCGTGGTGTCCAGCACCCGGCCGAAGTTGAGGAACCGCAGCTGCTCCGGCGAGAAGTCCACCAACCGGGCGCTCCGGAACAGCTGGGTCACGGCGGGCACCGACGGGCTCGGCAGCGGCAGCGCCACCCGGCCCGCCCGCCGGATCGCCTGCGACAGCATCAGCACGCCATCGCCCGCGACGTTGTAGACACCCGTCTTGTCCCCGAAGGTCGCGCGCTCCAGCACCGCCAGCGCGTCCTCGGAGTGCAGCAGCTGGAAGCGCGCGTCGAAGCCGAGCACGGTGGGAACCACCGGCAGCATGAAGTAGCGGGCCAGCATCGCGTCGATGCGCGGACCGATCAGGTTGGAGAAGCGCAGCGTCGTGACGTCCACGTCGGGCCTGCGGCGGCCGAAACCGCGCACGTAGCCCTCGATCTCCACCGCGTCCTTGGCGTAACCGGACGACGGCAGATCCTTGGGCTCGATGTCCTCGGTGAACACCGCGGGATCCCGCGAGCTCGACCCGTAGACGGCGCAGGTGGAGCGCACCACGACCTTGCGGACCCGCGGCGACTGCTGGCAGGCGGCCAGCAGCTGCATGGTGCCGATGACGTTCATCTCCTTGAGCGTCGCCCGGCCACCGGGCCCCGTGTGCGTGTTGATCGCCGCGTGCACCACGGTGTCGACCCCGGCGTTGCTGATCACCTTGCCGATCAGCGGATTGCGGATGTCGGCGCGCACGAACTCGGTGCGCCCCATCCGCCGCAGGAGGTCGCGGCCGGGCTGGACCGTGTCCACGCCCAGCACCCGGTCGATCGAGGGGTCCGCCGCCAGCCGCGCCGCCAGGTGACCGCCCAGGAAACGGCTCACACCCGTCACGAGCACGACGTTCGGCCCCATGTTCACCCCGCGCAGTCGAAGGAGCGCTGACCGAGATCGATGCTACAGGCGCACCTGCGGACGACCGGCCGACCCGGCGTTACCGAACGGGGTCGAAACAGCAAAAACCGCCGTCGACATCCGATGGTCGACGGCGGTTCGTGGGAGTTGCCCGGAACGAGGCGGTAGCCGCTGGACTACGCGAACCGGCCCCGGAACGGCCCCCGGTAGATCACTTGCCCAACTTGCGACGCTGGACGCGCGTCTTGCGAAGCAGCTTGCGGTGCTTCTTCTTGGACATACGCTTGCGGCGCTTCTTGATGACCGAGCCCATGCGGACTCCTTCACTCTTGACGGCGGTTCGAACGTCTTCCGTGCCGGAGCAGCTGCCAGGAGCGCATCAGGCACGACCAACCCAAAACTTTACCTGCCCTGGTCTCGGCCCTGCCGCCGTGGTCCGGCAAGCGCCCTCGAATCGCCCCCGGGAGACCCCGGGAGCGATCTTCGAGACGGCTCAGCCCGCGTCGTAGTAGGCGTGTTCGAGGTAGGCGTGAACGTCCTTCTCAGCCACGCGGAAGGAGCGGCCCACCCTGGCGGCCGGCAGCTCACCTGCGTGCACGAGGCGGTAGACCGTCATCTTCGACACCCGCATCAGCTTGGCCACCTCGGCGACGGTGAGGAACCGCACCTGCCCCATGCTGGGCGGTGCCTGCTGGCCGGGTTCGGAGTTCGAAGACATGCTTCACCGTGCCCTCCACACGTGTCGCCCCCGGCGGCTTCCCCTTCCGCCGGAAACCTCACGCACGTGCTCTACCGAGACTAACGGGACAAACAACAATTGTTGAGTTGACTTTTGTCCCTTGGGGGTCCGTGGGTCACCTTGCTTAGCGGTGCGGGTGGGGGAACCTGAGCGGCGCTGTGGACTCCGCGCGCCACTCCTGATGTATGCCAATACACGTCGTCGCGGCGTGCTCGCCACGAAGCCGCTCAGAACCCCCGGCGGTGCCAGGTGCTCAGGTGGGGTACTGCTAAACCGGCTTCGCCGGTTGCCTGACGGTGGGGCCGGCTGCCTGGTCAGGCTTCGTCTTCGTCGTGGGCGCTGCCGAGCTCTACCGAGCGGTCTCGCGCTGCTTCTATGGCGTCGATGAGGGCCGCGCGGACTCCGTGCTTCTCCAGCTCCCTGATGCCCGCGATGGTGGTGCCCGCCGGCGAGGTGACCGCTTCGCGGAGCATCACGGGGTGGCCGCCGCCCTCGCGGAGCATGGCTGCCGCGCCGACCGCGGACTGGACGATGAGGTCGGCGGCGGTCGCGCGCGGGATGCCCAGCAGGATCCCGGCGTCGATCATGGCCTCGACCAGGTAGAAGAAGTAGGCCGGGCCCGATCCGGACAGCGCGGTGACCGCGTCCTGCTGGCTCTCCGGAACCCTGGCGACCTTGCCGACGCTGCCCAGCAGCTCCTCGACCAGGTCCAGGTCTCGGCCCTCGGCGTGCGCACCGCCGGAGATGGCGGCCATGGCCTCGCCGACCAGCATCGGAGTGTTGGGCATGACCCGGACGACCGCCGTCCCCTCGGGCAGGCGCCGCTCGAACAGCTTCGTCGGCAGGCCCGCGCACAACGAGACGATCAGCTTGCCGCTCGGGAGCTTCGGCGCCACCTCGTCCAGCAGCGGCTCGATGTCCTGCGGCTTGACCGCCACCACGATCACGTCCGCGCGCTGCACCGCCGCGGGCACGTCCACGTGCGAGATGCCGTAGGTCTTGGTCAGCTCCTCGGCACGGGTCGGGAAGCGCTCGGTGAACAGCAGATCGGACGGGGCCCGTCCGGCCTTGATCAGGCCCGAGAGCAGGGCTTCTCCGATCTTTCCGGCTCCGAGCACGGCGATGGTCGTCATGGAGCTCAGGGTGCCAGACCACGCTGCGTGTCGACCCCTCCCGTTGTCCCGCAGCTCCGGCTACTGTGTTTCGCACCACAAAAACGAAGGTCTTTCATCCCGTCGCAGCCGAGCGATCTCCCCACGGAAGCAGCGAAGGAGCTTCGACCATGTTGAGCACGATGAACGACGGTCCCCTCTCGATCGCCCGGATCCTGCAGCAGGGATCCGGTCCGCACGGCTCCTCCGCCGAGGTGGTGACCTGGACCGGTGCCGAACCCCGGCGCAGCTCCTTCTCCGAGGTGGGCCGGGAAGCCGCTCGGCTGGCGCACGCGCTGCGCGCGCTCGGGGTCACCGGTGACCAGCGCGTCGGCACCTTCATGTGGAACAACGCGGAGCACCTGGCCGCCTACCTCGCGGTTCCCTCGATGGGCGCGGTGCTGCACACCCTCAACATCCGCCTGTTCCCCGAGCAGGTGATCTACGTCGCCAACCACGCCGAGGACCACGTGGTGCTGGTCGATCACACGCTGCTGCCGCTGTTCGCGAAGCTCCTGCCGGAGATGAAGACCGTCCGGCACGCCGTGGTCGTCGGCGGCGACGCGAGCGCGCTGGAGGCCCCTCCCGGGGTCGAGGTGCACGGCTACGCGGACCTGCTGGTCGGTCAGCCGGAGGAGTTCGACTGGCCCGTGCTAGACGAGCGATCCGCCGCCGCCATGTGCTACACGTCCGGGACCACGGCCAACCCCAAGGGCGTCGTCTACTCGCACCGCTCGATCTACCTGCACTCGATGCAGGTGTGCATGACCGACGGGATGAGCCTCGCTCAAGGCGACCGGGGCCTGGCGGTGGTGCCGATGTTCCACGCGATGTCGTGGGGCCTGCCCTACGCGGCGTTCATGGTCGGCGCCTCGATGATCATGCCGGACCGGTTCCTCCAGCCCGAACCGCTGGTGGAGATGATGGCCGCCGAACGCCCGACGATGGCGGCCGCGGTGCCGACGATCTGGCAGGGCGTGCTCGCGGAGCTCGAGTCCTCACCCCGCGACATCTCCTCGCTCGACGACGTGGTGGTGGGCGGTTCGGCGTGCCCGCCGGCGATGATGCGGACCTTCGAGGAGGACTACGGCATCACCGTGGTGCACGCCTGGGGCATGACCGAGACCTCCCCGCTGGGCAGCCTCGCCCGGCCACCGGCCGGGGTCACCGGCGAGGAGCAGTGGGCCTACCGGGCGAGCCAGGGCCGGCTTCCCGCGTCGGTCGAGGGAAGGCTGGTCGGCGACGACGGCCAGGCGCTCCAGCGGGACGGGCAGAGCGTCGGTGAGCTGGAGGTCCGCGGCCCGTGGGTCGCCAAGGCCTACTACGGCGACGACGACCCGGAGCGGTTCCACGACGGCTGGCTGCGCACCGGCGACGTCGGGTACCTGACGCCCGAGGGCTTCCTGCACCTGACCGACCGGGCCAAGGACGTGATCAAGTCCGGCGGCGAGTGGATCTCGTCGGTGGAGCTGGAGAACCAGGTGATGGCCCACCCCGCGGTGGCCGAGGCGATGGTCATCGGGGTTCCGGACGAGAAGTGGTCGGAGCGACCGCTGGTGGCGGTGGTGCTCCGCGAGGGGCAGATCGCCGACGCCGCGGAACTGCGGGAATTCCTCTCCGGCTCGGTCGCCCGCTGGCAGCTGCCCGAGTACTGGACCTTCCTCACCGAGGCCCCGAAGACCAGCGTCGGCAAGTTCGACAAGAAGCGCCTCCGCACGCAGCACGCCGAAGGCGCACTCGACGTCGTCCACCTGACGTGACGTGGGGTGGGGAAGTTTTCATGAGAACTTCCCCACCCCACCCGCACGACATTCGAATCGCGCTGGTCAGGACGGCGACAGGGCGAGCTGGCGGGATTGGCAGATGAGGCGGCCCACGGAGTCGACGACCTGGACGTCCTCGTCGAACCACTGGCCGTGCACGGCCCGGCAGTCCACGTGCATGCGCAGCCAGCCGTTGGCGGGGTGGGCGCGCAGGTAAGCGGTCAGCTGAACCGTCGGGGCCCAGCCGAAGCGCCCCATGTTCAGCGTCACCGGAACCGTGAGGTCTCCCGCGACCAGCCCGAACAGCAGGTCGGGCTGACCTTCGCGGGGCTTGACCCACATCCGGTAGCGGGGCTCGCCGGTCCCGCCGTTGAGGAACTCCGCGGTGTCCGGGTCCAAGCGCATGTCGCAGACGTCCGCGAGGTGGAAGAACCTCGTCGACTGGCTGAGATCGATGGCGTCCGGCGGCGGGTTGACCGGCATGGACGGCAGATCCGACCACTCCGGCTCGGCGGCCGGCATCCTGCCCGCCGTCACCGTCGAGTCGACGCACACCTGCCCCCGCTGCTCCAGCACCGCGCGCACGACCGTGACGGTCTTGCCGGTCTTGAGCGCCTGCACGCGGACCATCACGGGCCCGACGCGAGGGGGACGCAGGTACTGCGCGCTGATCGACAGCGGTTCGAGCCCGGTTCCCTCGGAGACGGCTCTGGTGAGCAGCGCCAGCAGGTACCCGCCGTGCGGGTTGTCCCCGACGGCCCAGTCCGGGTGGAGGTTCGCGACGTAACTGCCGTCGCCGAGCGAACGCACCGAAGTGGCCGCGGAGAACGGATCCTGGACCTCGGTCACGTGCGATCCACCGGTCGAACGCCCACTACGCGCAACGAGTTCATGGTCGAAGATTCTAATGACCTTCACCGAAGTTGATCATCAGGCGTCGGTTAGCGACCCTAAGCGGTCGTTTCCGATCGCGGCGAGGGACGCCGCTCCAGGTCCGGCCTCCGCGGGCACCGCCGAGCGAGGCACCCCGCACCGGCTGCTAAGCCCCGAGAGGCTCCAGGTGGAGGCGGGCGAAGAGCAGCGCTTCGGCGAGCATGTCCGCTCGTTGCTGGGGATTCCGGGCCTTCCGAGTGTTCACCTCGAGCACCACCGAGCCGTCGTAGCCGTCGGCCGCCAGCGCCTCGCAGACCTCCGCGCACGGCTGGTTCCCCTGCCCCGGCAGGAGGTGCTCGTCGCGGGCCGCTCCCGTGCCGTCCGCGAGGTGCACGTGCGCCAGCCCGTCCCGCATCCGCTTCAGCAGTTCGATGGCGTCCACGTGCGCGGCGGCGGCGTGCGAGAGGTCCAGCGTGTAGTTGCGGAATCCCACGTCGGTGGGGTCGGGGGACGGCTTGAACGCCGAGAGCCCGCTGTTGGTCCTGCCGCCCGGAACGCGTCCGTTGCGGAGCCGGTTCAACGAGTTCGGCGGGCGCAGCGGGAACATGTTCTCCACCGCAACCTTGATGCCGCTCGTCTCCTCCAGCTCCTCGACCAGCTCGGAGAACGCGTCCGCGTAGCGGCGCTGCCAGCGGAACGGCGGGTGCACCACGACCGTCGAAGCGCCCAGCTCCTCCGCCACGACCACCGCCTTGCGCAGCCGCTCCTCAGGTTCCGGCGACCAGACCCGCTGGGTGATCAGCAGGCAGGGCGCGTGCACCGCGAGCACCGGAACCCCGTGCTGCTGCGACAACCGGCTCAGCGCCTCGACGTCCTGGCTGACCGCATCGGCCCACACCATCACCTCGACCCCGTCGAAGCCGAGGTCCGCGGACATCTCGAAGGCCGCCCGAGCGGGCTGCGGCCACACCGAAGCGCTGGACAGCCCCACCGGTGCGCGACCGGCGGTGCCCTGGCGCTCAGGCGGCTGCGATTGTCCCGTCATCTCGAACCAAGCATGACCTACGACTCGTAGGAGGTTGCGCGGCGGTGGGCGGGCCGGCTGTCACCTGTCCGGCCACTTCCACGACCTCTCACTGGTTGATCAACAGCAACGCGGCGGGCGACACCGTGCAGAACAGGCCGACCAGCACCGAGAGCAGGATGGTCTGCAGGTCGTTGGTGCGGAAGAACTTCCACGCGACGAGCACCAGGAGACCGGTGAACACCAGCGCCGCGCCGAACGCGGCGATCGTCGCGTTGATCCACAGCCAGCGGAAACCGACCCACACGGCACCGCCACCGACGAGGCCGGCGATGCCCTGCAGGGCGAGGGTGCCCCACTCCTTGCCCGCCGACGGAGGCCGATCGCCCTCGTCGGGGTCGTAGTCCTCGTCCAGGCCCGCGGGCGCGGAGTTGTCGTAGTCCTCGTCGTAGGACTGCTGGTAGCCGACGTCGTCGGCGAAGACCTGCCCGGAATCGCCGAAGGAGTCGTAGTCGTAGGGATCGGCGTCCGGCTCCGCCTGAGCCGGGTACGCCTGTTCAGCACCACCGTCTATGCGCGGCAACTGCTCGGTCAGGTTCTCCGGCAGCTGCGGCGGACCGGCGGGCGCGATCGGCGGCCTCGATCGAGCGGGCGGCAGCGCGGGCTGCCGGACCGTCGCCTCGGCGTCGTTGCTGGGCGCGGAGGGCGCCGGTGGAGTGGCGGCAGCACCACCAGCGCCGCTGAAGCGCTGTGCCCAGTACCCGGCGCTGCCCGGCTGCGGACCGGACTCGGCGGGAGGTTCGCTCGCGGGCTGAGGCTTGGCCGGTGAAGCGGGCCCGGCGGCCTGCGCCTGCTGCTGAGGCTGTGCGGCGGGCGGTGGTCCAGCGGGCGGTTGTGCGGGCTGCTGGGTCGCGGGCTGCTGAGTCGCGGGCTGCTGGGCAGCCGCGGGTTGCGCGGCAGGAGGCTGGGCCGCGGGAGGCTGGGCCGGGGGCGGGCCTGCTGGAGCCGCCGGTGGCTGACCGTTCGCCGGACCGGGGTTCCTGCGGCTGCTCGGCGGTTCCTCGTCGGGCTTGACCGGGCGCATCTTGCCGCTGTCCGACAGCACCCGGTTGATGATCTCCTGCGGCGCCGTCTCCGACGGGTCCTCGGGCTTCCTGCGCCGACGCCGGGAGCCCTTCTCCGAGCTGCCGCCGTACTCGGCGAGCAGCTCCGCAACGGTGCGCTGGGTGGGCTGATCCGCCCCGCTGTCCCGACTCATCGTTCCCACCGTGCCCCGTGCCGCGTTCGCAGTCCAGTTCCGTCCACCGGTGCCTCGGTTTCATCCCGTGTCGGGCCGGGCGCATTCTCCTGCGCCGGCACGAGCCCGTCCGTGCCCCCCGCACGCACCGGAACGCCGCTCTTGAACGCAGTGTGACTATCTCCGTTGGTGTGGTCCAGCCGCCGAAGGATGACTCCCTCGCGCAGCGCCCACGGGCAGATGTCGAGCTCCGTGACGCCCAGCGCCTTCATCGCGGCCTCGGCGACCAGCGCACCGCCGACGAGCTGGTGCGACCGCGCCGAGCTCACGCCGTCGAGCGCGGCCAGGTCGTTGGAGGACATCCTGGTGATGAACGCCAACAGCTGCCGCAGGCCGGTGTCGGTCAGCTTGCGCGACACGCGCTGCCCCGCCGAGGACGGTGCGGACCCGGTCAGCCTGGCCAGGGAGCGGAACGTCTTCGACGTCGCCACCACGCGGTCCGGCTTGGCCAGCTTGCGGAACTGCTTGGCCGTGGGCGCGAGCTGGCCCTCGAGCCAGTCCCGCAGCTTCTTGATCTCGTCCTGCTTCGGCGGGTCCTTGAGCATCGTGCGGCTCATCCGGCCCGCGCCCAGCGGCAGCGAGACGGCCAGGTCCGGCTGCTCGTCGATGCCCAGAGCCATCTCCAGCGAGCCACCGCCGATGTCGAGCAGCAGCAGGTTGCCCGCCGACCAGCCGTACCAGCGGCGGGCCGCGAGGAAGGTGTAGCGGGCCTCGTCCTCGCCCGGCAGCACCTCCAGCTCGATCCCGGTCTCGGCGCGCAGCCGGTCCAGGACCTCCGGGGAGTTGTCCGCGTCGCGGATCGCCGAGGTCGCGAAGGCCATCACCTCGTCGCACCCGGCCGCCGCGGCGGCTTTCTGCGACTCGCTGATCGTCCTGATCAGCTCGTCGGCATCGTCGTCGGAGATCCGTCCGTCGTGCGCGCCGATCCGCTCGGCGAGCCGCAGCACGGTCTTGTCCGATGTCATCGGAGTCGGATGCGCACCGCGGTGCGCGTCCACCACGAGCAGGTGGACGGTGTTGGATCCGACGTCGAGGACCCCTAGGCGCATGACCAACAAATTACCGGCTGCGCACGTGGCGGGGCGGCAGGTGGGCGGGAAACTGCGTTCCGGAACACTCCTGCCACGCCCGCCACCAGGTCAGCAGGCCCCCGGGGATGCGACGAATCACACCCGGCCGGCTCAGGCCTCGAACTTGTAGCCGAGACCACGGACAGTGATCAGGTAGCGCGGGTCCGCCGGGTCCGGCTCGACCTTCGAGCGAAGTCGCTTGACGTGCACGTCGAGGGTCTTGGTGTCGCCGACGTAGTCCGCGCCCCACACCCGGTCGATGAGCTGACCGCGAGTGAGCACCCGGCCGACGTTGCGCAGCAGGTACTCCAGCAGGTCGAACTCCTTGAGCGGCAGGCTCACGTCCTCGCCCTCCACGGTCACCACGTGCCGCTCGACGTCCAGCCGCACCGGACCGGCCGCGAGGACCTGCGGCTGCAGCTCCTCCGCCTCGCCGCGGCGGCGCAGCACCGCGCGCACCCGGGCGATCAGCTCGCGCGCCGAGTAGGGCTTGGTGACGTAGTCGTCGGCGCCGAGCTCCAGGCCCACGACCTTGTCGATCTCGCTGTCGCGGGCGGTCACCATGATCACCGGGACCGCGGAGCGCTGCCGCAACTGCTTGCACACGTCGGTGCCGCTCATCCCGGGCAGCATCAGGTCCAGCAGCACGATGTCCGCGCCGTTGCGGTCGAACTCGTCCAGGGCATCGGTGCCGTTGGTCGCTACGGCGGCCGTGAAGCCCTCCTTGCGCAGCAGGAAGGCAAGTGGGTCGGCGAAGGACTCCTCGTCCTCCACGATCAACACTCTGGTCACCGGACTCCTCCCGTTTCGACGGTTGTCACGCCGTCCGCACTTTCGGTGGTGGACCGCGCGGCAGGTGCCGCCCGATCGGGCTCGGTGGCCGGCTCCTCGCCCTCGACCTCGCCCGCGCTGTGCCTGGGCACCCGGATCGTGAAGGTGGAGCCCGTCCCCGGCCTGCTCCACAGCTTCACCTCGCCTCCGTGGTTCGCGGCGACGTGCTTGACGATGGCCAACCCCAAACCGGTACCGCCGGTGGCCCGCGAACGAGCGGGATCCACCCGGAAGAACCGCTCGAACACCCTTTCGTGGTGCTCGGCTTCGATCCCGATACCGCGGTCGGTGACCGCGATCTCGACGTAGTCCTCGGACAACCGGCGCGAGATCGACACCGGGCTCCCGTGGGACGAGTAGTTGATCGCGTTGGTGACCAGGTTGGTCAGCGCGGTGACCAGCAGTGCCCGGTCGCCTTCCAGCAGGTAACCGGACGATCCGTCGACCGCGATCTCGATGCCCGCGGACTCGGCGGGCAGCCGGGAGCGCCCCAGCGCCTCCTCGACCACCTCGTCGACGTCGATCGTGGTGAGCTCCGGCAACCGCTCAGCGCCCTGCAGGCGGGACAGCGCGATCAGCTCGGACACGAGCGTTCCCAAGCGGGTCGACTCGTGCAGGATCTTGGTGGAGAAGCGCCGCACCTCGTCCGGGTCGTCCGCGCTGTCCAGCAGCGCCTCGGCCAGCAGCGCCAGCGCCCCCACCGGGGTCTTGAGCTCGTGGCTGACGTTGGCGACGAAATCGCGCCGGGTCGCCTCCAGGCGCACCGAGTCGGACTGGTCCGCCGCGTCGACGACGGTGAAGCCGTCGCCGAGCGACCGGACGTCACCGAGCACGGCGCTCGGGGCGCGACCGGACAGCGAGGCTCGTCCGTCCAGCGGGCCGAGGTCGACGGTCACCGTCTCGCCGGTCTCGCGCGCTTGCTCAGCGGCCTTCTGCGCGCGGGGATCGGCCCGGTAGTCGTGGATGACGCCCAGCTCCACGGCACGCGGGTTGTGCAGGACCACGTCGCCGAAGCGGTTGAGGAGCACGACCCCGCTGGTGCTGGTGTGCACCTGGCGCTGCAGGAGCTCGGCGACGGTGGGGCCCTGCGGCTGGGACTTGCGGTAGGGCCGGGGTCCTCCGGCTGCCACGAATCCGCCGGCCGCGCCCAGCAGGAGCGCGGCGATGATCAGGGCGGTGTAGCCCAAAGCGGTCACATCTGCATCGTAAGCAAGCGGTGGTGGGGAAAGGCCAGTCCACAAGGGCGTTCAGTGACGCCCATGACACGAATCGGGAGCTTCTTCACCTGTGGTTCACCCCCTGATCGGAGCTGGTTCAGCTACCGACCGGGCTGCCGTAGCGCTCCGTTGGGCAAGTGGGCGAATTCTCGCCACCCATCACCCACGTGAGTGACGACTGGAGGGCACCTCGGATTCGTGCTCCGAGATGCCCTCCAGTCGACGGCTCGGGTTCAGCGACCCTGGTTGGCCACGGCCGCGGCGGCCTGGGCAGCGGCCTCCGGGTCCAGGTAGGTGCCACCCGGGTTGGTGGGCTTGAAGTTCTCGTCGAGGTCGTAGCGCAGCGGGATGCCCGTGGGGATGTTCAGCCCGGCGATGCTCTCGTCCGAGATCCCGTCCAGGTGCTTGACCAGCGCGCGCAGCGAGTTGCCGTGGGCCGCGACCAGCACGACCTTGCCGGCCTTCAGGTCGGGCACGATCGCCGACTCCCAGTAGGGCAGCAGCCGGGCCACCACGTCTTTGAGGCATTCGGTGCGCGGCATCTCGGCACCGAGATCGGCGTAGCGCGGTTCCGCGTCCTGGCTGAACTCGTCGCCGAGCTCGATCTCCGGCGGCGGGGTGTCGTAGGAGCGGCGCCAGAGCATGAACTGCTCTTCGCCGTAGGACTCCAACGTCTGCTTCTTGTTCTTGCCCTGCAGGGCGCCGTAGTGGCGCTCGTTGAGCCGCCAGTCGCGCTTGACCGGGATCCAGTGCCGGTCCGCGCCGTCCAGGGCGATGTTGGCGGTGGAGATCGCGCGGCGCAGCAGCGAGGTGTGCAGCACGTCCGGCAGCGCCCCCGCCTCGCGCAGCAGATCACCGCCGCGCTTGGCCTCGGCCTGGCCCTTGTCCGACAGCGGGACGTCCACCCAGCCGGTGAACAGGTTCTCGGCGTTCCACGTGCTCTCACCGTGCCGCAGCAGCACCAAAGTCGAAGTCATGGCCCCAGGCTATCCGCACCGATTCCCGAGGCAGCGGGGTTGTGAGGTTCACCCGAGAGTTACGGGATCACCGCACGGATGTGACACGACAGTGGCGATCGTCACTTTCCGTCGAAGATATGGGCCTCTCCAGGGCAGGTGCCTTAGATTTCTTTCACAACATCACACGAATGGAGTAATGCGGCGGCCTTGTGGCGGCTACGTAACTCTGCGAAGTTGACAATGCTCTCCTTGATCGGCTCCCACGCACTCCCCGATCCTGCGAGAGCGAGAAACGCGGTTCAGCTCCCCCAACGAACCGCACCCGCCTGGCCTCAGGGTGCCCCCCGCCCTACGGCCCTTCAGGCGGGACCACCGTGGTGGGGCGGCTCGAGCTCGTGACTCCCCCTCTCTCCCGAGCCGCCCCCCTCGTGGGGGCTCTCTATTCGGGGTCACCTTGCTCAGCGGTGCGAGTAGCGGAACCTGAGACGCCGCCTGGACTCCGCGCGCCACTCCTTGAGTATGTGAATACGCGGCGTCGCGGCGTACTCGCCAGACGACGTCTCAGAACCCGCGGCGGTGCAAGCTGCTCAGGTGGGGCAAGGAGAAAGCACCTTCGGCGCTTGCCTGACGTGCTCTTTTGTGGCTTTTGCCTTCAGTCTTCTTGGTCCACGAGTTGTTTGAAGGGTTGGAGGTTGGCGAGGGACTCCCCTCGGGACTCGCGCCAGGCCCATTCCCTGCGGATGGCCGTGGCGAAGCCGAGTTCCAGGAGGGTGTTGAAGTCTCCGTCGGCCGCTTCCAGGACCTGGCCGAGAATCCTGTCCAGCTCCTCCGCGGTGACCGCGTGGAGACCGATCCGGCCCACCAAGTAGATGTCGCCGGTCTTGTCGATCGTGTAGTGGACGCCGTAGAGCTTCGCGTTCCGGCGCAGCAGGTAGCGGTAGACGTTCTCGTGGGCCTCGTCCGGCTGCCTGCAGACGAACGCCTCGACGAGCAGCGCGTGCTCGGCGACGATCAGCCAGCAGTTGGTCTGCAGCTTCTTCGTCCCCGGCAGCGTCACGAAGTACCGGCCGCCGCCCTTGTCCTGGTAGGCGAGTTCGTTGGCCTCCAGCGTGGACGCGATCACCTGCTCGGGGCTCACGCCGTCACCTCCTCGATCGGCAGATTCCGGTGGAAGGCCAGTTTGGCCTGCGCGTAGGCGTCGAGCAGCGACTCGGTGGTCCGCGCCCACGAGAACGCCGTCGCGTGCGGACGCGCGTTGCTCGCCAGCCGCGCGCGCAAGCCGGCGTCGAGCACCAGCGACCCGAGCGCCTCGGCCCACTGCTCGGTCCGGTGACCGTCGACGAGCAGCCCCGACACGCCGTCGCGGACCGCGACCGGCAGACCGCCGACCGCAGCTGCCACCACCGGCGTGCCGCACGCCTGCGCCTCCAGCGCGACCAGGCCGAACGACTCGTTGTGGCTGGGCACCGCGACCACGTCGGCCGCCCGGTACACCTGCGCCAGCTCCGCACCACCGCGCGGCGGCAAGAAGCGCACCACGTCGTCGATCCCCAGATCCACCGCCAGCTGCTGCAAGGCGCGGGGGCGCTCCAGCCCGCTGCCGGACGGACCGCCCACGATCAGCACGACCAGCCGCTCGCGCAGTTCGGGACGGCGCCGCAGCAGTTCAGCCGCGGCGCGCAGCAGCACGTCGGGGGCCTTCAGCGGCTGGATCCGCCCGATGAACGCCAGCACCAGCGCCCCGGCCGGAACGCCCAGCCGATCGCGCGCGGCCTGCGCGTCGCCGGGCGTGAAGACGTCCACGTCCACGCCGGGCGGGATGGTGGCCACCGCGTCCGGATCGGCACCGTAGCGGTCGACGAGGTCGGTGGCCTCGAAATCGGTGTTGGCCACGAGCATGTCGGCCTGGTCGACCACCTGCTCCTCGCCGAGAACGCGGACCCGCGGTTCCGGCGAATCCCCCTCGGCCAGGCTCGCGTTCTTGACCTTCGCCAGGGTGTGCGCGGTGTGCACCAGCGGCACGCCCCAGCGCTCCCGCGCCAGCCAGCCGACCTGACCCGACAACCAGTAGTGCGAGTGCACGAGGTCGTAGTAGCCCGGTTCGTGCCGTGCCTCCACCCGCAGCGCGCCGGCGGCGAACGCGCACAGCTGCGAGGGGAGTTCGTTCTTGTCCAGGCCCTCGAACGGGCCCGCGACGACGTTGCGGACCAGCACGCCGGGTGCCAGTTCCGCGATCGGCGGGACGTCCGACGAGGTGGCACGGGTGAAGATCTCCACCTCGGTGCCCAATTCGGCCAGCCGGCGGGACGTCTGGGCGATGTAGACGTTCATGCCGCCCGCGTCACCGGTGCCGGGCTGCTCCAGCGGCGAGGTGTGCAACGAGAAGACGGCGGCGCGGCGAGGCCGCATGCGTAATGTCCTGGAAGTCATCTGCTGCCCATCGCAAGCCGGTCGGCCCGAGTTGTTCGGACCCGATCAACCCCGACACCGCACGCCGCCGAAACATTCCCGTCGACACGTCGAAACCTCGGAGCCAACCCACGACGCTACCCCCGAGAGGCGGCGAAACCTCCGCTCCGCAGCCCCTCGGTGGCTTCCGTCACAGACCGTCCGCACTCCCACGCGGCGTGGTGCCGGGGGTGGGGAAGTTTTCATGAAAACCTCCCCACCCCCAACATCGATCACAGCGCCGACTTGGCCTTCCACTGGTCCCACGTGAGGATCCAGTCGTAGACGTCGTAGCGCGGCTCCATCGCACTGGCCGAGCCGGTCACCTCGACGGGATCTCCCAGCAGGGCGCTGTCGTAGTAGGCCTTCGCGTCGGCGGCGCTGAGGTTGACGCAGCCGTGCGAGTTGTTGACCTTGCCCAGCGCTGCGGCGTTCTCCTGGTTCTCGTGGATGAACTCACCGTGGTTGGAGAAGCGGGCCGCGAACGTCTTGCGCACGTCGTGGTAGCCGTAGCGCGGGTTGTCCATGATCTCGACCGGGTTCTTCTGCATCACGATGTACGTGCCGTTCGGGGTGTTGCGCCCGGGGTCGTACTCCTCGCCGTAGCTGGCCGGGTAACTGGCGACCTGCTTGCCGTCGCGCATCACGACCATCTGGTGGGTGCCCACCGCGGCCTTGACGATCTGCGCGCGACCGATGTCGAAATCGCTGGTCAGATCGGCCAGGCCGTAGGACCCGTTGCCGTAGGACACGCCGTAGAGATCGGCCTTGACCGTGACGTGCGTGTTGGCCGGCCAGTACTCCTTGGGCCGGTAGTCGACCTGCTTGTCCGACAACCACGCCCACGAGCCCTCCACCGGTGTGGAGGCCTGCACGCTCAGCGCGCGCTCCGCGGCGGCCTTGTCTTTGACGGGCTCGTCGAACTTGACGCTGATCGGCATCGCGACGCCGACCTGCGCGTCGTCGGTCGGGTTGACCGTGGCGCGGACGGTCTTCTTCGGCTGCACCGTTCTGAAGGAGCCCTGCACCGGCGCCTTCTTCCCATCAGCACCCGAGGCCTGCCCGGACCAGGTGTAGTCCTTGCCGTAGCCCAACGCCTCGGTGGCCTGCCAGCTCTTGCCGTCGGGCGACAGCTGCCCGGCGACGGCCTTGCCGTCGGCGTTGGTCAGCTGGACGGACTCGAAGCGGCCCTGGTCGACCGTGGCCTTGATCGGAGCGGTCGGACTGACCTCACCCGCACCGGCACCCGGCTCGAAGTGGACCGCGGCGACCGGCGGAGCGGGCTCGGGCTGTCCCTGAGGCTGCCCGGAACAGCTCGAGATCAGCAGGACGGCCGCCAGCGCCCCCAACAACACGCGCCACGGCAGCCGCATCACACCACTCACTTTGAAAAATCCTCTCTGAAATTGAGTTCATAACTGAACAAAAAGGACATCACCGAAAAGGCGGTCGCTTTCCCGCTTCTCCCCGGCCGACGGATTTCCTCGCCCCCACCAAGAAAGACGTGTGGCGACCCGAAAAGATGTCCGAACGTCGCTGTGCATCGCATCACAAACGTCGAAGAGCACGTCAACCGGCTCGCGAGACGTGCATTCCGCCGAAAAGGGCTTTCAGCGAATATTTCGGGACGATGCGCGCGAAACGCCCTCAGACTCCGAGCGGTTGCGATTGCGGGTTGAGCCGGACGTCCAGCTCCGCGAGCACGTCCCCGATCGGAGTCGCATAACCGATCGTGCCATCCCCCGCACCGGCCACGTGCAGACCCACCAGCCGGCCCGCCGGATCGACCACGGCCGCTCCCGCATCGCCCTGGCCGCAGAACCGCGGCTGGTCGGTGGTGATCCGGATCTGCTCGCGCAGCACCCGAACCCCCAGCGCCGCCCCGTGATCCACCCGGATGGTGGCGTCCACCGACGTCACGAATCCGTCGGTGAGACCGGTGCCGAACCCGTGCTTGCGGACCAGCTCGCCGGGATAGGCCCGGGCGTGGCCGGTCACCTGCCCCAGAGCGCCGATCTCGCAGGAGGCCGCGAGCCCGGGGACCAGGCTGACGGCGGCCGCATCGACCCTGCCGGACAGCGCCGCCCGCGCGAGCTCGGCGTGGACCCTGCCGCTGTCCGCGTCGGCCATCCGGTCACCCACCGACCACGCGTCGTCCAGGCAGCCCACGTCGAAGGTCGTGAGCCCCATCGGTTCGGCGGAATCACTGGTCACGATCACCCCGAGGGTGCCGATGCGGTGGTAGTCGCGCACACCCAGCCGGACCGACCGGCACGGCGCGAGGCCGCTGCCGCCGCGCACCGCTCGGATCGGGCAGCCGGCGCGGCCGTCGTCGGACCCGATCGCCCGCCTCGGCCACGGCAGCTGCTCGTCGCACGCGCGGTGGATGTGCTGGAGGACCGGTTGCTCCTCGACGACGTCCGTCGGGATGCCGAACACCTCGGTGGGCACGCAAGCGGCACGAGCGAGTGACTCGCGCGGACGCTTGCCCACCACCGACACGACGATCGCCTGCTCCCGGAGGCGGCTTCCCGCGCGCGTCCTGCTGCCGATGTCCACGCCGGTCACGCCGGGCAGATCCAGCAGCTGATCCTCGACGGCGCGCTTGATGGGGCGGATCACCGCCCGGTCCCTCAGTTCCCTGATGCTCAGCATGTGGGCCCCTCCACCCACACCATTTAACACGCAGTGTTATCAATCAGTCACTAAGAGTCACCCTTACGGTCGCTAGTCAGACCTCGCAGTCGACCATGACCGGCTCCGGCACGAGGGTGACCCCGAAGGCCGCACGCACGCCGTCCCGGACCTCGCGCGCGAGTTCCAGCAGATCAGCGGTGGTGGCCCCACCTCGGTTGGTCAGCGCGAGGGTGTGCTTGCTCGACAGCGCCACGCGCCCGCCCGGCCCCTGGTGCCCCTTGGCGAAACCGGCGCGCTCGATCAGCCACGCCGCGGACAGCTTGCCGCCGCCCTCGGCCGGGTACTGCGGAATCCGCTGGTCGGCACCGACCTTCGCGGCGATGCCCGCGATCACCTCGGGCAGGTCCGCCTCGGCGATGATCGGGTTGGTGAAGAACGAGCCCGCGCTCCAGGTGTCGTGATCGTCGGGATCGAGCACCATGCCCTTGCCGCGCCTCAACTCCAGCACCGCCTGACGCGCCTTCGCCGCCTCGACCCGCTCGCCCGGTTCGACACCCAGCGTTCGGGCGAGCTCCGCGTAGCGGATCGGCGCCGACAGCCCGCTGTCGCGGAGCGAGAACCGCGCGCGCAGCACCACCGCGGCGTCGCTGTGCTTGAGGACGCTGTTGCGGTAGGTCAGGCCCAGATCAGCGGCCTGCACGGTGCGCACCCGACCGGTGCGGCGGTCCAGCAGGTCCACCGAGACCAGCAGCTCCGAGATCTCCACGCCGTAGGCGCCGACGTTCTGCACCGGGGTCGCACCGGCCAGACCGGGGATGCCCGACAGGCATTCGAGCCCGCCCAGGCCCTGCTCGACCGAGTCGGCGACCACCTCGTCCCAGTCCTCGCCCGCCTCGGCGGTGAGCTGGACCACGCCGTCACCGACGTTGTCGTACTCGCGGCCCTTCGTGACGATGCGCACGACGTGACCGGCGAACCCCTCATCGCTGATGACCAGGTTCGAACCGCCGCCGAGCACCAGCAGCCGGTGTCCACCGTCGTCGGCCGCCCTGACCGCGTCGATCAGCTCGTCGTCGCTGGTGGCGACCACAGCGCCGGTCGCGGGACCGCCGAGCCGCAGGGTCGTGTGCTCGGCGAGCGGCGAGCCGCGGCCCGGCCGCTCGCCGGGCAGGGCAGTGTCGTCGCGCACTTCTTCGGCACCGGACATAGAGGCACTCACGATTGCCAAAGGTAACCTCCGCTGCATGGCACGCCGCATCGAGCACCGCAGCACCTCCGAACGGTCCGCCGTCGAGGTGTACCGGGCGCTGATCGATTCCGATTACCTCGCAGCACGCCTCGAGGAGCTCGGCGGATCCACGGCGTCGCTGGTGAAGCACGTGGACACCGACGACGGCGCTCGCTTCCAGACCCGGCAGGGCATCCCCGCCGACAAGCTCCCGTCGGTGGCCCGAACGGTCGTCGGCGGCGATCTCCTCATCGACCGCAGCGAGTCGTGGCGACGCGAGGAGGACGGCCACTACACCGGCGAGATCGCCGCGGAGATCGCCGGCGCGCCGTGCTCGGTCACCGGATCGATGTGGTTGCGCGACCTCGTGTCGCCGACCGGCACCGCCGTCAGCGAGCTCGTCGTGGAGGGCACGGTCAAGGTCACCGTCCCCTTCGTCTCCGGCAAGCTCGAAGACCTCGTCGTCGACCAGGTGCAGAAGATGCTGGTGGACGAGGACAACTTCACCGCCGCCTGGCTGGCCCAGCGCGGCTGAGCCGCGATGAACGTTCCGAAGAAGCGCAACCCACGGCTCGCCGCCGGCCGCGCCAGGGCGATGGGCATGCCGACCCGGGGCACCACGAACCCCAACCGGCTGCGCCGCATCGACCGCTGGATCGCGGGAACGCCGCAGGTGGCGCGGGCCGTGCGCAGCTCGGACGAGCCGGTGGTCATCGACCTCGGCTACGGTGCCACCCCGACGACCACGGTCGAACTCGCGCAGCGGCTGTCCGGGCTGCACCCGCGGCTGCGGGTGGTCGGCCTGGAGATCGACCCCGACCGGGTGGCAGCGGGCAAGGCCGTCGCCGACCCTCCCCGGCTGGAGTTCCGCCGCGGCGGCTTCGAACTCGCCGGGCTCGCCGCGGGGATTCGCGGCGCCTCCGGTCCCGCGCTGATCCGAGCGCTCAACGTGCTGCGGCAGTACACCGAACCGGAAGCGTGGAAGGCCTGGGACGAGCTGTGCTCCCGCCTCGCGCCCGAAGGACTGCTGGTCGAGGGGACCTGCGACGAGATCGGCCGCCGCTGCTGCTGGGTGACCCTCACCCGGGAAGGGCCGCGCACGCTCACCTTCGCCTGCCTGCCCTCGGACATCGAGAAGCCCTCCGACCTCGCCGAACGCCTGCCCAAGACGCTGATCCACCGCAACGTTCCGGGTGAGCGGATCCACGCGCTGCTCACCGAGCTCGACGTGTGCTGGGCCAAGGCCGCTCCGCTGGCCCCCTTCGGTCCCCGGGCGCGCTGGGCGCACGCCGTCGGCCTGTTCGCCGAGCGGGGCTGGCCGGTGCTCGACCGGCGCCGCCGCTGGCGCCTCGGAGAGCTCACCGTCCCCTGGACGACGGTCGCCCCGGAGATCTGAGCCGCCTTCCGGCACAGGGTTTCCGCGGGGACCGCGACGACCCGCGGGAGTCGTTCCTTTTCGCGTGCGGGGCGAAGCGACTTTAATGGGGGCATGGCTCTCGACTTCCACCTCAGGGCGTTCCAGGAGCAAGCGGAGTCCTTCCGGCGCGCGGTGCTGCAGGCGGACCCGGACACCGTCGTGCCCACCTGCCCCGGCTGGGACATCCGGCGGCTCACCGGGCACGTCGCCCGCGCCTACGCGCGCGCTCGGACGTCGCTGACGGTCGAGCCCGGCGGCACCAGGCCGGAAATCGCCGAGGCGCCAGCGGATTTCGACGCCGCGCTGTCCTGGTGGGACGAGCTCCGCGAGGACCTGCGAACCCGGCTGTCCACGATGGACCTCGACCGCGAGGTGTGGTGGTTCTCCGCGAGCGCCACCCCGGAGGACTGGGCCCGGCGGGTCGCGCACGAGACCGCGATCCACCGCCTCGACGTCGAACTCGCCCTCGGGCAGGGCGGTGACCTGTTCTTCGATCCCGAGCTGGCGGCCGACGGCATCGACGAGATGCTGACCAGGCTGCTGCCGCTGGGCGACTGGACGACCCGGCAGCACGAGGGCACGGTGCTCTACCACGCGGCGGACGCCGGCCGGGCCTGGCTGGTGACCTACCGGGCGGGCGAACCGCCTGCGACCGGGGCTCCGTCCGACGCCGGGCTGGAGACCGGCGCGACCGTCGCCGGGACCGCCGACGCCCTCTACCGCCGCGTGTGGGGACGACCGAGTTCCGCTGTGGTCACCGGCGACACCGCACTCGCCGACGTGGCCGCCGGACGCTGAGAGAACCCACCCCACCTGCAACAATCATCTTCGTGAGCTCTTCCGAACGCCGTTTCGTCATCAGCCTCGGCTGCCCCGACCGCACCGGGATCGTCGCCCGCGTCTCCGGTTTCCTCGCCGAGCACGGCGGCTGGATCGTGGAGGCCGGTCACCACACCGACACGGCGACCGGCTGGTTCTTCACCCGGCAGGAGGTGCGCGCGGACTCCCTGCCCTTCGGCGTCGACGAGCTGCGCGCACGCTTCGCCTCCGTCGCCGAGGAGCTCAGCGAGCGCGCCGAGTGGCGGATCTGGGACACCGCCGAACGTCGCCGAGTCGTCGTCCTGGTCTCCAAGGAAGCGCACTGCCTGCACGACCTCCTCGGCCGGGTCGCTTCGGGCGAGCTGGACGTCGAGCTGTGCGCGGTGATCGGGAACCACCCCGAGCTCGGCCCGATCACCGAGGCGCACGGGATCCCGTTCCACCACGTGCCCTTCAGCACCGACCCCGACGCCAAGGCGGCTGCGTTCGACCAGGTCAGGGCACTGGCGGAGGAGCACGACCCGCACGCGATCGTGCTGGCCCGCTTCATGCAGGTGCTGCCGCCGGAGCTGTGCGAGCGGTGGACCGGGAAGGCGATCAACATCCACCACAGCTTCCTGCCGTCGTTCGCCGGTGCCCGGCCGTACCACCAGGCCTACGAGCGCGGGGTGAAGCTGATCGGCGCGACCTGCCACTACGTGACGGCGGAGCTCGACGCGGGACCGATCATCGAGCAGGGCGTGATCCGGGTGGATCACACCGACGACGTGGCCGACATGGTCCGCAAGGGCCGCGACATCGAGAAGATGGTCCTGGCCAAGGGCCTCCGAGCCCACGTCGAGGACAGAGTCCTGGTCCACGCCAAGCGCACAGTCGTCTTCTGAGCGCCCGATCTCGGAGCCGTTCCGGGAAGGCGCGCCGCACCAGGTCCCAGTTTTAGTCCAAACCGAGGACCCTCCGCGCCCGAAATGTCGGCTCAGTTATGACTAAAACTGGGACGGGATCAGCGGGCGAGGTCTTCGACGATCTCTGCGGTGGGGAGTGCTGCGAGGACTTCCGCCGGGGTGATGAGCTTGCTGCGGCGGAGGCCGCTCCCCACGACCACCACGCCCGCCTCGACGACCCTCGGATCGATCAGGACCGGCCACGAGTCGGGGAGCCCGAACGGGGTGATCCCGCCGTACTCCATGCCGGTCAGCGACACGGCCTCGTCCATCGCGGCGAAGGACGCCTTGCGGACGTCGAGCCGGCGCTTGACCACGCCGTTGACGTCGGCCCGGGTGGTGGCCAGCACGACGCACGCCGCGTGGCGGACCTCGCCGGACCGCTTGCCCGCGACCACCACGCAGTTCGCCGACCGCTCCAGCGGCGAGCCGTACTCCTCGCAGAACGCGGCGGTGTCGGCGAGTTCGGGGTCGATCTCGGTGGCACCCACCCGGTCGTCACCGATGCCGCGCACGGACTCGGCGACCGGATCGGCCAGCAGGTCGAGCCGTTCGAGCGCAGTGGTGACGTCCAGCTTTCCCGCCGCTTCGGACCAGTCGAATCCCATGGCCCGAACGATAGAGGCTTCAGCGCAGGAAGTTCGTCAGCAGGTCCCGGAGCTGCCTGCGGTGGGTGAGCATCGGGGCCTGCGACTCCAGGAGCTCCAGCCGCGCCTCGCGGAACGCGGCAGCCGTCGCCTTCGCGGCCGACGCCGGGTGCAGGGGATCGTCGGTCGCACCGATGACCAGCACCTCCGCGGTGGCCTCGGCCAAGGCGCCCGCGTCCGGGACGGGGACCTGCTCGGGCAGGTCGCGCAGCGCTTCGGAGAGCCGGGAGAGGGCGTGGGCCCGCTGGTCGAGGTGATCGCCGACCTCGACACCGGGCGGGATCTCGGCGGCCAGGACCTCGCGCAGGCTCGCACCGCCGTCGTCGGCGGCAACGGCATCGGCCAGGCGCTCGTAAGCCCAGGCCGCGGCGGGCTCACGAGGACGGTCCAAGGCCGCGGGGAGCAGCAGCGCGAGCCGCTGGAAGCGGTCGGGACGTTCGGCGGCGATGCGGGTCAGCGCGCCGGATCCGAGCGAGACGCCGACCGCTTGCGTCGCACCGGCCTCGTCGGCGACCGCGAGCACGTCGGCGGCGACCGAACCGTAGTTCCAGTAGCCCGCCGGAGCGTCCGGAGCCGATCCGTGGCCGGGCAGGGTCACCACGACCCGGGTGCCGCGCAATCCGGATGCGGGGATCCGTGCTTCGCCCTCGGTCGCGCCGAGTCCGTGCACGACCAGCGTCACCGGGGCGCCGGTCCCGAGCACCCGCGAGCGGGCGCGCACTACCAGGACCGTCCCTGGACTTCCTTGACCTTGGGCCGCACGTCGACGATGTAGACGAGCGCGGCGACCAGACCGGCGATCCAGATGATCCCGTACGGACCGCGCATGTCGAGGATCAGCAGGACCGCGGCGGCGCCGGTGATCCCCATCCAGGCCAGTTTGTTCAGCTTGTCCGCGGCCGTGAAGGCATCCGCGCGCTGCAGCGCGGCGTGCACGAACGCGAAAACACCGACCGGGACGCCCGCGATCCAGATGACCGACAGGATCCACCAGTACAGCGGCATTCCGCTCGAAAAACCCACGGCTCCACCTTACGTGTCGGGCTCAGCGGAAGGCACCCGCCTTCACAGCGGTCGGTCCCGGCACCCCTCGGGTACCGGGACCGGCGCTCGCGGTGATCAGTTGCCGCTGGTCTTGGGGCTGGTCGACTTCTTGGCGGTGGTCGCCTTGGGGGCGGCCGGCTTGGCCGCCGGTGTGGCCTTGGCCGCAGCCGGCTTGGCCTCGGCGGGCTTCGCCTGAGCGGGCTTGGGCTCAGCGGGCTTCGCGGTCGCCTTGGCCTCGGCCGGCTTCGCGGCCGGCGTGGTGGCGGGCTCGGCCGGGGTCGACTGGGCGGTCTCCGGCTCCGAAGCGCCGGTCTCCTCGTTGGTGAAGGTCCGGGTGACCCGGCCCAGCACGTCGTCGGCCAGGCCGCGCACGTCGCCGACGGTGTCCTCGACCCGGCCCTGTGCGGTGCCCACCTGCTCGCGGACCTTCTTCACCTGCGAGGAGTCCTGCAGCTTCTTGAAGGTCTCCTCACCGTGCTCGGTGAGCTGGTCGTAGATCTTGCGGGCCGACTCGCCGTAGGTCTCCAGCTGCTTGCGGACCTCGGACGGGTCCAGCTTCGCCTTGAACTCGGTGAAGTCCTTGGGCAGCTCGGAGCGGGCGGACTCGGTGCGCTCGTTGACCTGCGTGCGGAACTTGTTCACGGCGTCGAGCACGGCCTGAGCGGCCAGGTCACCGGCGCCCAGCGCCGCCAGCAGCGGGGTGCGCGCCTGGTCGACGCCGTCCTTGAAGGCCTTGTTGACGTCGTCGGTCTTGGGGAAAGCCGGCATCGCGGTTCACTCCTCGGGTTGGTGGGTGTTCCCGTCGGTGTCCCCGTCCTCCGCGGCGTCCTGCTCGCGCCGGAACGAGGAGTAGATGTCCAGAAGCACTTGTTTCTGCCGCTCGTTGAGCTCCGGGTCGGCGAGGACCGCGTCGACCACGGGCCCTGACTCGCGGCTTTCCAGGATCCCGGCCTGCACGTAGAGCGCCTCGGCGGAGATCCGCAGACCCTTGGCGATCTGCTGCAGGATCTCCGCGCTCGGCTTGCGCAGGCCGCGTTCGACCTGGCTCAGATACGGGTTGGACACTCCGGCGAGCTTCGCCAGCTGCCGCAACGAGATCTGCGCGTTGTTGCGTTGGGTCCGGATGTAGCTCCCGAGGTCGCTGACCGCCTGGTTCACAGCTTTGGGGACGGCTTTGTCCATCCGCTCCATCGGGCACCTCTCCGGCTCAAGACCCACGATAACGCCGAGTGCTAACTATTGCAAGCACCCAGCTAACACCTTGCTCCCACTCCGCGAACAACCCTACTGAGCTGCGCACATGCAGAAGGGATGACCTTCTGGATCGGCGTAGACGCGGAAGTCCGCGTCGAGCCGATCAGCCGGTTGCGGCAGCTGGACCGCTCCCGCGGCCAGCGCTCGCTCGTGCCCCTCGTCGAGCGTGCGCACCCGGACGTCGAGGTGCGCCATCTGCGGAACCTCCGGGCTCGGCCAGCTGGAAGGCCGGTGGTCCGGGGCCAGTTGGAAGGCGAGCGGGGCCCCACCCGACGGATCGGCGAGCTCCACCCAGTGATCCTCGGACTCCGGCTCGTCGATCTCCCAGCCGAGCAAGCGCCCGTAGAACTCGGCGAGTCGTCGCGGGTCGGTGCAGTCGATCGCGTACGCGGCGAGCTTCAGCGCGGTCATCCTCATCTCCTCCCTAACCGATGAACGTGTGACGACGGTTACTAACCGTCAAGAGGCAGGATGCTGGTTAGCGGGGTCGGCCGCAACCCCCTACTGGCTTACGATGGTGTCCGTGAACAGCAGAGCTGTCGCTCCGGAAGTGGACCGCGCGTCCGTGCTGGAGGCGGTCGGACTCGACTTCGACCACGACATCGAGCTAGTCCTGGCCTTCCTCAACACCTGCGACGCGGAGAAGGGCACCGAAGCCCTCGGCGATCACGCCGACTGGCAGCGGTGGTGCACCGAACGCGGACTGGTCGTGGTTCCCGAGGTCGAAGCCGCCCGCGAAATGCGCGACACGATGCGCTCGGCGGTCTCCTGCGGGATGCGTCCCGCAGGCTTCGCGAACACGACGTGGCCGGTGCAGGTCCAGCTGCGCAACGGCGTCCCGTCGCTGGTCGGTGTGGACGCGCTCGGCAGCGTCCTCGTGGCCGCCGCGCGCCTGGTGCACACCGAGCACTGGGATCGGATCAAGATCTGCCCGGCCGAGGACTGCCTGTGGGCCTTCTACGACCGCTCCCGCAACCGATCCCGCACCTGGTGCTCGATGCGCGTCTGCGGCAACAGGGAGAAGGCCCGCTCCTGGCGCGAGAGGCACACCACGGCTTAGGCGCTCGCAGAGATCGGGTGCCCGTCGCCCAACCTCAGAACAGCAGCTCCGAGATCGTGTAGATCGCGAGGCCGGCCAGGGCGCCGACCACGGTGCCGTTGATGCGGATGAACTGCAGGTCGCGGCCGACCTGGAGCTCGATCTTGCGCGAGGTGTCCTGGGCGTCCCAGCGCTCCACCGTGTCGGTGATCAGCGTGGTCAGCTCGTCCCGGTAGTTGGCCACGACGTAGGTCGCGGCGCCCTCCAGCCAGCCGTCCACCTTGGCGCGCAGCTCGGGTTCGGCGTGAAGCCGGGCGCCGAGCGAGCGGAGACCGTCCCTGACCCGCACGCGCAACTCGCTGGAGGAGTCTTCGGCGGCGTTGAGCAGCATCTTCTTCGCGGTGCCCCAGGCCGAGGACACCAGGTTCTGCACCTCGGGGTGCTCGAGCACCTGGTGCTTGATCTGCTCGGCCCTGGCCATCGTCTTCTCGTCGTGCTGCAGGTCCTCGGCGAACTCGACCAGGAAGCGGTCCACCGCCTGCCGCATCGGGTGCTCCGAGTCGGTCCGCACCGCCCAGGCGAAGGAGAGGACCTCGGCGTAGATCTTGTCCGCCAGCATCGCGTCGACGAACTTCGGCGACCAGGACGGCGCCCGCTGGCTCACCACCCGCAGCACGGTCTCGTGGTTGTCGCGCACCCAGTCGTAGGCGCGGTCGCAGACCAGGTCGACCAGCTTGTGGTGCGAGCCGTCGCTGAACACCTGGCCCAGGATGCGGCCCAGCGGCGGCCCCCACTGCTGGTCGACGAGCTTGCGGACCACGCCGTGCTCGATGATCGCCTGCACGTCGTCGTCGCGGAGCACCTGCACGGCACCGCGCACGGCCGTGGCCAGCTCGGAGGTGACCCGCTCGGCGTGATCGTCGGCGTCGAGCCAGAGCCCGATCCGGCGGCTGATCTCCGCGCTGCGCAGCTTGTCCCGCACCACGTCCTCGGCGAGGAAGTTGGTGCCGACGAAGTCACCGAGGCTGCGGCCGATGGTGTCCTTGCGGGTCGGGATGATCGCGGTGTGCGGGATCGGCAGCCCCAGCGGGCGGCGGAACAGCGCGGTCACCGCGAACCAGTCGGCGAGCGCGCCGACCATGCCCGCTTCGGCAGCGGCTCGGACGTAGCCCACCCAGGCGCCGGCCCCGGCGTTCTCCTGCCAGCGGGCGAAGAAGTAGACCACGACCGCCACCAGCAGGAATCCGGTGGCAACGGCCTTCATCCGCCGAAGACTCCGGCGCTTTTCCGTATCGGGAACCGATGTGGGGTGCACACATCGATTGTTGCAGCGTTTCCGGACGAAACGGGGCGAACGTGGTGGCGTGGCCTTCCTCATACCCGTGTCCGCGCCGCCGCCGAAGCTCCTGAGGCGGGAACAAAACGCTGGTCACGGGCTTCGTCCGATGCATTAGGCTCCGCAGGCGTGCGCACTCCTGCTCTGACCTCCCGCCTCCGGCCCTTCACGTCCACGATCTTCGCGGAGATCACCGAGCTGGCCCGCCGGACCGGCGCGGTCAACCTCGGCCAGGGATTTCCCGACACCGACGGCCCGGAGAGCATGCTGCGCGTCGCGCAGGAGGCCATCGCCAACGGCGTGAACCAGTACCCGCCCGGCGCGGGTGAGCCCGAGCTGCGCGCGGCCATCAGCGAGCACCGCGCCGCTCGCTACGGCATCGAGCACTCCCCGGAAGATCAGGTGCTGGTCACCGTCGGAGCCACCGAAGCGTTGACGGCGACGATGATCGCGCTGGTCGAGCCCGGTGATGAAGTCGTGCTCATCGAGCCGTACTACGACTCGTACCCGGTCGCGGTCGCCATGGCCGGCGGGGTCCGCAAGACGGTCGGTCTCCGCCAGGGGCCCGACCACCGGTTCGAGCTCGACCTCGACCAGCTGCGGTCGGTCGTCGGCCCGCAGACGCGCGCGCTGGTGCTCAACTCGCCGCACAACCCGACCGGCACCGTGTTCACCGACGACGAGCTGGCCGCGATCGCCGAGGTCTGCCGGGACAACGACGTCGTCGCGGTCACCGACGAGGTCTACGAGCACCTGCTCTTCGACGGCCGCGAGCACCACCCGCTGGCCGGGCTGCCCGGCATGGCCGACCGGACCGTGTCGATCTCCAGCGTCGGCAAGAGCTTCAGCGCCACCGGCTGGAAGATCGGCTGGGTGTGCGGTCCGGCCGAGCTGGTCGGAGCCGTGCGCGCCGCCAAGCAGTTCATGACCTTCGTCGGCGGCGCACCGTTCCAACCGGCCGTCGCGCACGCGCTGCGCACCGAGCTTGCCTGGGTGGATCGGCTCCGCTCCGACCTGCAGGGCAAGCGGGACCGGTTGTCGCAGGGCCTCACCGAGGCCGGGTTCGACGTGCTCGACAGCGAGGGCACCTACTTCATCTGCGCCGACGTGCGGCCGCTCGGTTTCACCGACGGCGCCGACTTCTGCCGGTCGCTGCCGGAGCGCGCCGGGGTCGCGGCCATCCCGGTTCAGGTGTTCTGCGACAACCCCGACGACTTCAGGCACCTGGTCCGCTTCGCGTTCTGCAAGAAGGACGAGGTCCTCGACGAGGGCATCCGCCGCCTCCACAAGCTGCGGTAGTCCGGTCGCTCAACCACCTCCGTAGCCGATGCAGATGAACCCGGTTTCTCCGTGCCGCGCTTGGGCTTCCGCGAGCGCTGCCGCCGGTGGCAGGCCCTCGTCGAGCGCGTCGTGCAGCGCCAGCATCACCTCCGCCGTCCGCTCGTCGGGGACCGGGACGACGCTCGCGATCACCGTCGCCGTTCCGCGATCGAGCAGGGTCGCGGTCAGCCCGCTGAGCTGATCGCCCTTGCTGATCGCGGACTTCCCCACGTCGCAGGCCGAGAGCACGACCGTGGTGGGGCTGCGGCGCAGGCCGTCGAGGTCGTGCGCGTAGAGCGGCCCGTCGTCGAGATCGAGGCACGACAGCAGCGGCTGGTCATCGCGGAAGTGACCGTGAGCGGCCAAGTGCGCGACGCGGGCTCCGTCCAGTTCGGACAGGACGAGATCGGTTCTCGCCCTCGCCCCGGTGAGCACGCGTCCTCCGTTGCGCCGCTGCAGCGCGGCGACCTCGGTTTCGGCGTGGTCGAGATGCGGGCCCGCCACCCACACCTTGGCCCCGGCCGGATCGGCCGCGCGAGCACGCGCCGCTCCGCCCAGCCAGCAGCGGATCGACGGGCTGACCGTGACCGCGGTGCCCCGGCACGCGGGCAGCACCGCCCACGGCAGCAGGTGCAGCCGACCGGTGGGCACCACGACGAGTTCACGTCCCTGATCGAGCGCGGGCAGCACCGGCGCCAGCAGCTGCGCCTGGAGCTCGGTGGCCGCCAGCTCGACGCCGTGCTCGAACATCGGTGCCGCTCGCGAGGCGATGCCGCAGGCCTGGCGTGCGAGCAGGTGCCGGAGCCGAACCGCCTGGCTCTCCGCGGCGGCTTCGGGGCCGAGCACGTGCAGTTCGACCTCACCGTCCACGATGGACACCGCGAACAGCCGGCCCCGTTCCGAGAACAGGCTCAGCAGCACGGCGTCCCCGAGCTCCGCGCTGATCTCACCGAGCTCGGCGGGTGCGCGCAGCCGGTCGGTGCGGCCCTCCACCAGAACCGCCTGGTGCCGCACCCGTTCTTCGAGCTCGGCAACGGTGCTCATCGCGCTCGGCACATCTGCCGCGCGCTGAGCGTCGAGCACCGCCCCGCGCAACCGGACCAGGGCGGCGTTGAGCCGCGGATCTGACGGCGGGCGCAGCGCTCGCCGGTGCAACGCGCCGGCCCGGGACCGCTCGGTCCAGCGCAGCACCAGTTGGGGATCGCCGATGCGCAACGCGGCGCGCAAGGCGACCTCGCCGAGCTCGTCGATCAACCCGAGCGCGTGCACCCGCAGTTCGAACGGAGCCATGCCCGCGGCCTGACCGTCGACGGCCTCGAGCCCGGCGCGGCATGCCCGCAACAGCCGCGAGGTGCTGCCCTCCTGCTCGGCGAGCAGCGCCTCGGCCAGCCACCTCAGAGCTCGCAACTGCGGTGGCATGGCGCGCTCACGGAGCTGGGCGCAGCGCCCGAGCAGCTTGCGCGCCACCGAGTTCAGCCCCGCCAGCTGCGCGGTCCGCCCGGCCGCGAGACGGAGCTCGGCAGCGGTGGCACGCCACCCGAACTCCTCGCACGCAGCGGCCGCCCGGCGCGCCGCCGTCAGCGCGTAGCGGGTGTTCTGCCCTGAGGCCAGCTTGGCCTGCCACACGATCGCCGACGCCAGAGCGGCCCACGCCGGGCGCTTCTGCCCCCGGAACAACCGTCGCGCCGCGCTCGCCGCCTCGGCCGCTGCGGCCGGATCGCCGTCGCGCAGCGCGCATCCGGCCAGCGCCAGCCGGGTTTCCGCGAGCCTGCCCTGCCTCCCGGTGGCGGCCAACCGCTGCGCGGCCTGTTCCATGACCGAGCGGGCCTGCCTGGTCAGTCCCGCCGCGGCGAGCGCTTCGCCCCGGTCGACGAGCGCCTCCGGGTTCGCGGTGCCGTCGAGCCCAGCAGCCGCAGCCTCCTCGAAGAGCCGCAGCGCCAGAGGCAGATCGCCTGCCCGGAACGCCACGCAGCCACGGTTGTGCGTGCAGGCCGCTGCTCGCATTCCCCGGCCATCGGCGGCGAAGATCCGCTCGGCGGCGGCCAGGTCCTGCTCGGCTTCGGTCAACCGGTTGGTGTAGAGGTTGGCCAGACCGCGGCCGAGCAGCGCGTTGGCGCTCCAGTGCCGGTCTCCCTCTAGGTGCACCAGCGCGCTGGTCAGGCGCATCCGCGCGTCGCGGTGATGACCGCGCTGGCAGTGCAGCAGCCCGCGCAAGCAGGTCGCCCGCGGCCGGTCCTCGGCCGGCAGGTGCGGTTCGGCGGCGGCGAGGTTGGCCCAGCTCGCGCCGGTGGCCCCGCGTTCCAGCTCGATCCACGCCAAGGTCAGCTGGAGCTGCGCCGCCCGCTTCGGCCATCCGCCGCGCTGCGCGGTGGAGAGCCCGAGCCGCACGTGCCTGCGGGCCTCGTCGACCCGTCCGAGCTCGACCGCCGCGAGCGCGGCGATGTGCCGGGCCAGCACCCGCAACTCGCCTTCCGGAGCCGCGCCGGACAGCAGCCGCTCGGCCTCGACCAGCGCGGCCCTCGGTGCTGCGGTCGCCTCGTCGCGCCAGCGCAGCGCTGCTGCGATGGCGCCCGGCGGTGCCACCGCCGTCGCGGCGCTCAACAGACCAGCCAATCGGCGATGGCGGCCTCTGCCCGCGCGGGGCGGAAGCCGACGCTCAGCGGCCCGCGCGGAACCTCGGTCACCTCGAACGCGCCGTGCCGGTCCAGTTCGCCGATGCGCTCACCGTCCGGGTGGCGCAGCACGACCTCCCCGGTCGGCGTCGCCTGTCCGGCCCGGTTGAGCACCAGCCCGGACACCGTGACCAGACCGGCGGCCGTGGGCACCAGGTCCATCTCGAGCACCCGTCCGGGCATCGCGAACGTCAGCACGCGCGGCCGCGGTCTCCCGGAACGCACTCCGACGAGTTCGTCAGCGGAATCGCCGACGAGCTTGAGCTCCCCCCGGTCTCGGCCGGCCGCGCGCAGAGCGACCGCCGCGTACGAGTCGGCCAGCACTCGGTCCGGGACCGGGTCCTGGGTCTGGAACATCTCGCGCAACCGGCGCAGTTCCGCCGGGATCGACTGCTTCATCCCGCCACCTCCTCGGGCAGATCGGTGCCGACGAGCCGCCTGCGCAGCTCGGCCAGGCACCGGCCCTTCTTCGGGCCGATCGTTCCTCTGGGTATTCCCAACGCCTCGCTGACCTGGGCGTAGCTCGCCTCTGGCGTGACCGCCAAGACCCGCAGGAGCTGCTGGCAGCGCTGCGGCAGCGCTCCGAACGCCTTCGCCAGGCGCGTGCCGGACACCATGCGCAGCGCCAGCTTCTCGGCGGCCTCGGAGTGCTCGGTCGCGCCCAGGTGGTCGGTGTCGAGCCCGACCGGCGCCTCTCTCGCACGGGCGCGGCGCAATCTGATCGCCTCGCGCCTGGCGGTGGTGACCAGCCAGCCGGGCAGCGCCTCGGGATGGCGGAGGCGCTCGAGGTTCTCCGCCAGCGACAGCCAGGTCGCCTGGCAGACGTCCTCGGCATCGGCGGTGCTGCCGGCGAACGCTCGCGAGACACCCCAGATCACCGGCGTGTACACGTCCACCAGTTCCCGCCACGCCTGTTCGTCCCCTGACGCCGCCCGATTCAGCAGCACCGCAGCCGGACCGGCTTCCCCGACCTCGTACACGACCAGCACCTCCGGAGCTCGGTGATCTCTCTTCCTTCCCACCGAGTAAGAGGACGAAGGGGGCCTCAAAGATTCAGTTGGCGGCGGATACCGCACGATCGGGTAAAGCTGATCACTCCGCGGCGACGGGCTCCGGCAACGCCGTCGCGTACGGGTAGAAGTGCTCGACGAGTTCGCGGGCCCGCGCGGGATCCCGGTCCGCCTGCAAGGCGGTGGCGACCACCGCGGCGACCCGGGGCGCGGCGAAGGACGTCCCGCTCCAGCGCGCGTAGCCGTAGCGGCGACCGCCGCCGGACGTCAGGCGGACGAAGCTGCTGCGCACGTCGACACCGGGTGCCGCGGCGTCGACCCAGTCGCCCGTGTTGGAGAAGGGCGCGACCTTGCCGTCGGGGCCGGTGGCGGCCACCGCCAGCACCTCCGGCGCGGCTGCCGGCCAGAAAGGCCTGGTGCTGCCGTGGTTCCCGGCGGCCGCCACGACGACGGCCGGGGACATCGCCTCCAGCGCCGCGGTCAGCACGTCCGGGCAGCGGTCGTCGATCGTGCGGCACCCGGAGGACAGCACCACCACGTCGACCGGCTCGCCGCGGCGCTGGGCCGCTCGGCGCAGGGCGCGCAGCCCGGCGGCGACGGTGTAGTCGTCGGTGAAGCCCAGCGAGGACAGCACTCGTCGCGGCCTGACGATCGCCCCAGGGGCGTGCTGCAGCACGACACCGCTGACGAACGTGCCGTGTCCCGCCTGCCGGTCCTGACCGGAGTCGTCGTCGGCGTCCAGCTCTTCCGGAACGGCCTCGAATCCGGAGCGGCCGGCGAACCAGGGATGCGGATCGCAACCGGTGTCGAGCACGCCGACGAATATCCGCGGTTCCCATTCAACCCAGGGCGGCTCGGCGACCGGACGGGTGAATTCCGCTTCCTTTCCGGTGCCGAACATCACGGGCGTTCCGAACATGACCGGGCTGCCGACGTGAACGTTGTTCACCGACACTCCCGTGCCTTCCCTCGCCAGATCGACGCAGTGGTCGCGTTCCGCATCGCGGAGTCGAATTCGGGCGAGCAACAAGTCTTCGTCGTGGTGCACCCGATCTATCCACCTGCGGTATCTGTCGAGAACGGGGTCCAGCGAATCCGCCGGGGCGAGCAGCTCACCCCGCCTGACCAGGCATTCCCCATTCCCGCCTGGATCGTGCAACAGCATCTCGTGGCCGTAGGAGGCCCAGATGCGATGAAGGTCATCGAGACCCAGTCGTTCCTGAATTTGTTCCTGATCCACAGCGGACACTCTGCATGTTTCGGGCCAAGTCCACAGCGGACGAGACTCCTTCGAGGAAAGGGGACTAGTCCGTCCGGCAACATTTGGCCCTTCCCGGGTCCCCCGAATGCATGGAGAATGCTGGCCCAACTGTCGTGATCGTCGCTCCAGGTGGTCCGAAATCGCCCCCTGGAGTGGTTGAATGTCAGCCGGAGGCGCCGTTCGCGGCGCAATCGTTGCCCCACCGCGCCGAGCAGCGCGGACTGGACCGAATTGGCGGTGGTGACCGTGAAGGGAATTCGCGCAATGCGCGGTCCCCGGTCGCGCACCGCCGCGTTCCTCGTCCGGACATCGGTCTTCAGCTTCCTGTGCCTGGGTGTGATGGTCGGCGGCGCTTCAGCAGCGTCCGCTGCCGAGAACGCGCACGCCGACAAGCCGAGCGCCTCGCACTCCGTCTCCGCGCACGCGTCGAGCGAGCCGGACTCCGGCCCGAAGACGAAGGGGTCGGACTCCGCCGGATCGGCCAAGCCCGCGGCGAAGGCCTCCGAATCGAAGACCACCGGCGAATCCGCCGGGCAGGGGAAGCCCCGGAAACCGGCAACACCGGCCAAGCCGGCGAAGACCAAGCCCGCGAAGGCCAAGCCCGAGAAGGCCGAACCTGCGAAGGCCGAGCCGGAAGCGCCCCGGGAAGCCGAACCGGCGACCCCCGCGGTGCCCGCTCCCGCCGAGCCCGACGTTCAAGCTCCGGCGGAACCCGAGACCGGCACCACCGCATCGGCTCAGGGGCAAGCGGACTCCGCGTCGAACGCGAGCTCCGCCTCGAACGGCAATTCCTCGTCGAACGCGAACTCCGCTTCCGAGAGCAATTCCTCGTCGAACGGGAACTCGTCCGAAGGCAAGTCCGCCTCCCAGGGCAAGCCCGGTTCACCCGCGAAGGCGGGCCAGCCGCGCTACGTCAACCCCCAGGCCATCGCCCACGCTCAGCCGAACGACCCGGACCCCGCCCTGTTCAGCGGGCCGGCGACGCGTCAGTCGGCGAAGGCGACGAGCACCAGCACCGCCCGCGACGACGCGCAGCCGCGAGCGCCCGACGACGGTCGAGCGCCGGACGCCGAACCGCCGGGCAGCTCGAGTCCCGCTGCGCCTTCTCCCTGCTCGCCTCCCGCGAGCTCGTTGACCGCTGCGAACGTCGGCGGCATCGGAGGCCTGCGCAACGCGCACGCGATCCTGCCCAGCGCACCTGATCTCTCGGACAGCGCCGCCTTCTTCGTGGCTCAGCGCGACATCGGTCCGGACATCAGCACCCGATCGGCCGAAACCACCGCATCGCCTGACTAATCACGGCAGGCCGACCTGCGTCGAACCGCTTCTGCGGCGACGCTTGTGCCAACACACCCGATGAACTCCGATCCGGACGTCTGCGCCCGACCGGATCGGAACGGGGCGCCACCAGCCCATCCGGCGGAGTCGCTGTGAACGATCGCTGATCAAGCGTTTCTGACCTGCCGATACTCGGGACTGGGCCCTGGCCCCGGTGCCGCAATTGCCCCTGCGGCACCGGGGTGGCGTCCTTCAGTCGAACCGTCCGTCGGCACGTCGAGGGGCCGTGCCGACGGACGGCCGACAACCACTCCTGGGTGAAGTCCGTGCGGTATCCGCACGAGATCTCGCGCGGATTCCACCTGGCGCGGGGCCTGAAGTTCTCTACGAGGGGTGTGAGCTTCAGGCGATGGGAACGGTGAGCGGGTTCGGTGCTGGTCCAGGCCGCACCGAACCCGCTGCCGCAGCCAGCCGCTGGATGGCTTCGACCAGCCGCTCGCCCGGAAGCGTGTAGGGAACCCGGATCCAGCGCTCCAGCGACCCGTTGACCGAGAAGCGGGCGCCCGGCGCCAGCCGTACCGCGTGCGCCTCGGCCGCGACGGCCAGCCTGCTGGCGATGGGGGCGCCGACGTCGCACCACAGCGACAGCCCGCCGTCGGGCATCCGGAAACGCCACTCCGGCAGGTGTTCCCGCAACGCCGCGGCCAGGACCTCCAGTCGCTCCCGGGCTTCCTCCCGCCTCCGGGCGAGCAGCGGTTCGGCGTGGTCGAGCAGTTCGGCGAGCAGCAACTGCTCGAGCACCGGTGTTCCCAGGTCCGTGGCCGCGCGCCCGAGGATCAGGCGCTGCACGAACTCCTCGCTCGCGCGGACCCAGCCGAGACGCAGCCCGCCCCAGAACGACTTGCCCGCCGAGCCGATCGTGATGGCGCGCTCGGTGAAGCTCGCCATCGGCGGTGGTGGCTCCTGCCCTGTGAGGTCGATGTCGATCAGCGTCTCGTCGATGACCGCGTTGGTGCAGTTGCGGGCCAGCGCCGTCGCTAGCCGCGACCTGCCCTCGGCGTCCAGCCGCACGCCGGTGGGGTTGTGGAAGTCGGGGATCAGGTAGGCGAGCCGGGGCGCGGTCTGGCGCAGCGTCGCGGTGAGCAGCTCCAGGTCCCAGCCCTCGTCGGTCATCGGAACGGCCACCGGCATCACGCCGTGGCCGCGCAGCGCTTCGAGGGCGTTGGGGTAGGTGGGGTGCTCAACGAGCACGCGCTCGCCGGGAGCGACCAGAGTGCGCAGGACCAGGGCGAACGCGTGCTGCGCACCGTTGGTGACCAAGATCTGCTCGGGGTTGGTGGGCACGCCTCGCGCGGTGTAGCGCTCGGCGATGCGAGCGCGCAGCGAGGGCAGCCCGTGCGGCTGGTAGCCGTGGTCGCCGAGCTGCTCGACGAGCCGCACCTGCGCGCGTTCGACGGCCACGCGCAGCTCGGGCGGAGCCGCGGGCGTGGCCTGGGCGAGGTTGAGCACTCCCGGGTCGCCGGAGGGGAACCAGCCGCCGTGCATCTCGTTGGCCCGCCGCGAATCCGGCAGCGTCACCCACGACCCCGCGCCTCGGCGGCTGGCCGCGAAGTCGTCCTCGCGCAGGCGTTCCAGAGCCCTGGCGACCAGGGTCCGGCTCACGTCGAGAGCGGCGGCGAGCTCTCGCTCCGCGGGCAACCGGGTTCCCGGCGGCAGCCGTCCGTCGAGCACCAGCTGGCGCACGCTCTCGGCCAGCAGCTGCGAGGAGGGCCGGGATCCGCCGCGCCAGGCTCCGAGCAGGTCGACGAGCTTGTGGGCGTGGATGTGCGCGCCTGGCGTCGGCAACATGAGTCCAGATTAGCGAAATTGGATATCGATATGAAGTCCAATCGAACCGTATGAAGGGTTCATGGCCTCAACACAGGTCCAAGTGGATCTCTCACTGCTGTCGATGCGATTCCGCCCGCTGGCTCGGTTTCCGCAGTTGGTCGGCGGTCTCCTGCTCTACGGCGCGAGCCTGGCGCTGATGGTGCGCGCCGATCTCGGCCTGTCGCCGTGGAGCGTTCTCGACCAGGGCATCTCCGAACGCTTCGGGGTGAGCATGGGCGCGGCGAGCGCGCTGGTCGGTGTCGCGGTGCTGCTCGCCTGGCTGCCGCTGCGGCAACGTCCGGGCGTGGGCACCGTCGCCAACGTGCTGCTGATCGCGATCTCCGTCGACGCGACCCTCGCCCTGCTGCCCCCGGTGGAGGGCCTGGCGCTCCAGGTCCCGCTGCTGGTCGCCGGGATCGCGCTCAACGCGCTGGCGACCTCGACCTACGTCGGCGCCCGCCTCGGCCCAGGTCCGCGCGACGGGTTGATGACCGGGCTCCACGCGCGGACCGGCACGTCGGTCCGTCTGGTGCGGACGTCCATCGAGGTCTGCGTTCTCGCGGTGGGATGGTCGCTCGGCGGCACCGCGGGCCTGGGGACCGTTCTCTACGCGGTGGCGATCGGACCGCTCACACAAGCATGCCTGCCGTTCACCGCCGTGCGAGTGAAAAAAGATCTCTGCCCCTAGAGACATCTTGGATACCACGCAGTAGCATTGACGCCGTCCACCTGACCCCCAGGGGTGGACCTTGACGCCCCCGCACTCCCGGTAACCCCCAGGCCGGTCGAGCGCGGGGGCGTCGTTACGTCTAGAGGGCGTTGATTGTGGACGGCGCCCGCTCGACCCGGCTCAGCGCGCGCAGCACCGCGGTCTGCCCGTGCCTCCCGACGGCCAACCTGGACAACAGCGCCAACACCGGCTCCAACACATCAGACGGCAGTTCCGGTGTCGCGAGCCCAACGCTGACCGCGAGGTCATCGTTGTGCACTGCGATCTCCATCATGCGCGTGACCAGGTAGTCGTCCAGCCTGATGGCCCGACGGGCGTGCTCGACGAGCTTGCCTGCCGGAGCGGCGGAAAGCGCTGTGCGCGACTCGTCGACCGCGGCGTCGAGCCTGCCCAACAACGCCGCGTGTCCCTCGGCCGCGACGTCCTCGCCCAATTCCCGCAGCTTCACGTTGATCTCGGCGTGCACATCCGCGCCGACCCAAGGCATCCCGGTGTAGTAGTCGAGCAACGAGATCGGCTCACCGGCCGGGCCGTCGGCAGCGAGCAAGCCGGGCAAGCGCAACACCTGCGCGCCCAGATGCCCCACCAGCCCGGACACCCGGAACTCGGCCAAGGCGCTGTCGCGTTCCCAAGCTTCGGCGACCGAAGGCTCGCGCATCAGCTCGACGGCGATCTCGGCCGCCTTCAGATAAGCGTCCCGCACCACGAAGGCCTCCCCACTTCCGGTCGCGGTGAAGCTACCGCCCGCCACCGACACCCTTCCGCCGAGACGCCGTCCCCGCACCGAGGAGATCTTGCAATCCCCACTCCGATGTCGTCCGGTCGACCTATCGTCACCGCCATGGACTTCCTGGGGGAGCTGACCCGGCAGCTCGGTGCCTTTCGCGATCTGCTGCACGGGGACCTGTCCGTCCCGATCGAGCACTGCCCCGGCTGGACGCTGCGCGACCTGGCCGATCACCTGGGCAACGAGAACCGCTGGGTGGCCACCGCGGTTCGCGACGGGCACGGCGACCACGTGCGCGCTCCGGCGCCCGATCACGCGCTGATCCCCTGGTTCGAGGAGACCTGCGCGGAGATGCTGGCGGAGCTGACGACGGACCCGGACGAACCGGCGTGGACGATCGCGCCGCCGAACACCGTCGGGTTCTGGCACCGTCGACGTTGCCACGAGACCGTGATCCACCGCTGGGACGCCGAGAACTCGCTGGGCCGAATCACTCCGATCGATCCGGACCTCGCTACCGACGGCGTCGCCGAGGTCTTCGACACGATGGCCCCGCGCCAGGTCGCCCTGCGACGGTCCCCGGCTCCGCAGCATGCGATCCGCTTCAACGCCAGCGACACCGGCTCGGCCTGGACCTACGGCCCCGGTTCGGCGGTCGCCGACTGCACGGCACCGTCGGAAACCCTCTACCTCCTCCTCTGGAACCGTCTCGCCCCGAATGATCCAGCGGTCACCTGGTGCGGAGATCTCGAAGCCGCCCGCACCACCCTGACTGGCCGGCTGGTCCCGTGACGGTGATCTGCCGGTCCTGCGGGTGGATCTATCCGGGCAGCTGGGAAGGGGCCGGCGCGAGGGCGCTGCTGGCCTTCACCGGGCGTCACCCGTGATCAAAGCCGTCCCTCGGGACGAAACGGGCGCGGCCGTCGGGGTGGCGTGGCAGGATTTTCCAGGTGAGCAGGTCATCCGGTGGTGCGGCGCGGTTGCGGGACCTGGCCTTGCTGCGGCAGGTCCGGGACCGGATCGACCGCGAGCACGCGCAGCCGCTGGACGTCGAGGCGCTGGCCCGCGGGGTGAACATGTCCGCAGGTCACCTCAGCAGGCGGTTCCGAGCCGCCTACGGCGAGTCCGTCTACTCGTACCTGATGACGCGTCGGATCGAGCGCGCGATGGCGCTGCTCCGCCGCGGTGATCTGAGCGTCACCGAGGTCTGCTTCGAGGTGGGCTGCTCGTCGCTGGGCACCTTCAGCACCCGGTTCGCCGAACTCGTCGGGATGCCGCCGAGCGCGTACCGGCGCGAGGCGGCCGGAACGGTGGCGATCGTGCCGTGCCTGGCCAAGCAGGTCACCAGACCGGTCAGAAATCGAGAAGCACCCGGCGCGGGCAGCTCCTAGCGTGATGGCCATGGACATCAGCATCAACGCGAGCTTCCTCCCGCAGGACGACCCGGAGGCCGCCCTCGCCTTCTACCGCGACCTGCTCGGCTTCGAACTCCGCAAGGACGTCGGCTACGACGGGATGCGCTGGCTGACCGTCGGCCCGCCCGGACAACCCGGCACCTCGATCGTGCTGCACCCGCCGGCCGTCGACCCGGGGATCACCGAGGACGAGCGGCGGATGATCAGCGAGATGATGGCCAAGGGGACCTACGCTGGAATCCTGCTGGCCACACCCGATCTCACCGCCACGTTCGACGAGCTGCAGGCGGGGGACGTCGAGATCGTCCAGGAACCGACCGACCAGCCCTACGGGATCCGCGACTGCGCGGTCCGCGACCCCGCCGGGAACATGATCAGAATCCAGGAAGTGCAGTGAACGGAGCCCCGATGCACGTCGCCGACAGCCACGACCTGATCCGGATCCACGGTGCGCGGGTCAACAACCTCCAGGACGTGAGCGTCGAGATCCCCAAGCGCCGGTTGACCGTGTTCACCGGCGTCTCGGGATCGGGCAAGAGCTCGCTGGTCTTCGGCACGATCGCCTCCGAATCGCAGCGGATGATCAACGAGACCTACAGCGCCTTCCTGCAAGGCTTCATGCCGACGCTGGCCCGGCCCGACGTCGACGTCCTCGACGGGCTGACCACCGCGATCATCGTCGACCAGGAGCGGATGGGCGCGGACCCGCGCTCCACGGTCGGCACCGCGACCGACGCCAACGCGATGCTGCGGATCCTGTTCAGCAGGCTCGGCCAACCGCACATCGGCTCGCAGCAGGCCTTCTCGTTCAACGTCGCCTCGATCAGCGGCGCGGGTGCCATCACGACCGAGCGCGGCGGGACGAAGGTGAAGGAGCGCCGCGAGTTCAGCGTCACCGGCGGCATGTGCCCGAGGTGCGACGGGCGCGGCGCCGTGTCCGACTTCGACCTGACGCAGCTCTACGACGACTCGAAATCGCTGCGCGAGGGTGCGCTGACCATTCCCGGCTACACCATGGACGGCTGGTACGGCCGCATCTACATGGGCTCGGGTTTCCTCGACCCGGACAAGCCGATCCGCTCCTACACCAAGAAGGAGCGGCACGACCTGCTCCACAAGGAGGCCACGCGGATCAAGGTCGAGGGCGTCAACGTCACCTACGAGGGCCTGATTCCGAGGATCCAGAAGTCGATGCTGTCCAAGGACCGCGAGGGGATGCAGCCGCACATCCGCGCGTTCGTGGACCGCGCGATCACCTTCGCGACGTGCCCGGAGTGCGACGGCACGCGGCTCAACGAGGGCGCCCGGTCCTCGAAGATCGCGGGCATCAACATCGCCGACGCCTGCCGCATGCAGATCAGCGATCTGGCCGAGTGGGTCAGCGGGCTGGACGAGCCGTCGGCGAAACCGCTGCTGGCCAAGCTCCGGCACACCTTGCACTCGTTCGTCGAGATCGGACTCGGCTACCTCTCGCTGGACCGGCCCGCCGGAACGCTCTCCGGCGGTGAAGCTCAGCGCACGAAGATGATCCGGCACCTCGGGTCGTCGCTGACCGACGTGACCTACGTCTTCGACGAGCCGACCATCGGGCTGCACCCGCACGACATCCAGCGGATGAACGACCTGCTGCTGCGGCTGCGCGACAAGGGCAACACGGTGCTGGTCGTCGAGCACAAACCGGAGACCATCGCCATCGCCGATCACGTCGTGGACCTCGGTCCGGGAGCCGGAACCGACGGCGGCGCGGTGTGCTTCGAGGGCGACGTGGCGGCGCTGCGCACCAGCGACACCGCGACCGGCACGCACTTCGACGACCGGGCTTCGCTGAAGCCGGAGGTTCGCGAGGCCACCGGCGCGATGGAGATCCGCGGTGCGACCGAGAACAACCTGCGCGACGTGGACGTCGACGTCCCGCTCGGCGTGCTGTGCGTGATCACCGGTGTCGCGGGTTCCGGCAAGAGCTCGCTGATCCACGGATCGCTCCCGACCGGCGAGGCGGTGGTGTCGATCGATCAGAGCGGCATCCGCGGTTCGCGGCGCAGCAATCCCGCGACCTACACCGGCTTGCTCGACCCGATCCGCAAGGCGTTCGCCAAGGCCAACGGCGTGAAACCCGCTCTGTTCAGCGCGAATTCCGAGGGCGCGTGCCCGAACTGCAACGGCGCCGGGGTCGTCTACACCGACCTGGGGATCATGGACACCGTCGCCACCACCTGCGAGGAGTGCGAGGGCAAGCGGTTCAGCGCCTCGGTGCTGGAGTACCGGTTCGGCGGGCGCGACATCAGCGAGGTGCTGGACTTCTCGGTCGCCCAGGCGGAGGAGTTCTTCGGCTCCGGTGACGCCCGCACGCCCGCCGCGCACAAGATCCTGCAGCGCATGGACCAGGTCGGACTCGGCTACCTGCGTCTCGGCCAGCCGCTGACCACGCTCTCCGGCGGTGAGCGGCAGCGCCTCAAGCTCGCCACGCACATGGGCGACAAGGGCGGGATCTACGTGCTCGACGAGCCGACCACCGGTCTTCACCTGGCCGACGTGGAGCAGCTGCTCGGCCTGCTGGACCGGCTCGTGGACTCCGGCAAGTCCGTGATCGTCATCGAGCACCACCAGGCGGTCATGGCCCACGCGGACTGGATCATCGATCTCGGCCCCGGCGCCGGCCACGACGGCGGCGAGGTCGTCTTCGAAGGAACACCGGCCGACCTGGTCGAGTCCGGCGAGACGCTCACCGCGAAGCACCTCGCGGACTACGTCGGCGGCTGACGCTCCCGAGAGCGCTCGGGCCAGAGGTGACTCCTACTCGGTCGGGCAGGGCTCCTGACGCGGGTTGCCGCACGGCTTGTTGCCGCTGCCGGTCAGGATGTCGCGGACGTCGTCGCCGGTGATGTACTCCCGGAACTTGGTCAGCAGGGGGTTCGCCTGCCCCGTGCTCCTGGTGTAGAGGCTCTCCACCGCCCGGAACTCGTAGCCCTCCTCCCCGGGCTCCTTCCCGTCGATGGGGATGACCTTCAGGTTCGGGGCCTGCGCGGGGTCGAGGGCGGCGTTGGCGTCGGCGAACCCGATCGCGCCAGGTGTGGTCTCCACCCGGTTGAGAACAGCCCGGGTGTCGGAGGACCAGCAATGCACCGGTGCGGCCGGGGCAAGCATCTTGCTGTCGCAGGGATCCTCCGGCGACTCGATGGTGCCCTTGATGATCTCCGACTCGAACACCTTCCGGGTGCCGGAGAGATCGCGACGGTCGACGATCTTGATCGGCCCCGGTGTGCCGCCGACTTCCTGCCAATCGGTCACCTGTCCGGAGAAGATGCTCCGGAGCTGCTCCGAGGTAAGCCCCGGAACATCGGCCTGCTCGTTGATGACGACCGCGAAGTTGACGACCGCGATCGGCGTCCGGTGGAAGTTCCCGTCAACGGCGGGAGCGTCCGAGAAGACCGCGTCCACCGAAGAAGAACCCGTCTCCTGGCCGAGCATTTCCAGACCGTCGATGCTGCCGGAAGCCGACGTGCTGATCTCCGCCGCGCGGCACTCCTGCTCGTACTTCTGAACTGCGCGATCGACGACCGGCATGAACGCGCTCGAACCCTCGACGTGGATCGTGCCCGTCGCGCAGTAGGCGGGCTCGGTGGCGGCGACCGAGTTGATCGAGGTCGCGACCAGCGCGCCCGCGAGCAGGACGCTCACACCCATCATGGCTCCGGCCCAGGTCAGGCGCGGCTTCTTCTTCTCGTCCCGGATCCAGCCGTTCTCGATCCGGCCCTCGACGTCCACGGTCTTGGTGAGCTCGTGGCCGGTGTGCTCGTCGGGTTCCTGAAGGACCACCACGAGCTTGAACTTCTCGTTGCGCTTCAGCGCCAGGCGACCCAGCCGCACCCCGTGCCACTGCGGGCCGAGCTCGGTCTGACCGGCTTCGATCGTGGTGAACATGCGGCTCTTGAGCCACTTGCGCACGGCACCGAGATCGCCTGCATCACCGTTCGGGGGCTTGCGCCGCGGCGCGTGGTCCTCGGTGAAGAACGCCATGTGCTCGCGGCACGCCGAGCGCAGTTCCGGTGTGCTCGCCTCCGAGATCCGCGCGTCCCAGACGACGCGCTTGCCGAACGTGAACGAGATCGGCTCGTCGAAGTCCTTCTTCTCGATGTCGTAGTTGCCGACGTTGCGGATGCGGATGATGACCACGCTCATCCGGCCCGCCATGCTCGTGAGGTGCCGGAGCCTCGGGTCGGCGTCCGAGGAGAGCTCGTCGTCCTTGTCGTGCTTGGAGAGCGGGTCGAGACCGATCTTCGAGTTGTACAGAACCCGGTAGTCGATGCGCTTGCGCCGGATCACCAACCGGTCGACGAGTGGCGCGGCGAGCATGAGCAGCGCGGCGAACGCGATCCACCCCGGAGTGCCGAGTTCGGCGAAGATGCCGACCAAACCGGTCCACACAGTGCCCATTCGCTCTCCCATGCGGCTCTCGTTCGCCACAGCGTATGAGCGGGCCCCGTCGCGCAGGCCGCGCGAAGTCCTTTGTTCACGGCCAGTTCACCGAGCAGGCCCCTGGCGATCCGATCCTGCGGATGCGCTCCGCTAGCGGCGTGCGCGACGCGGCAGGCAACCATGTCAACCCGGCGCGCGATTTTCGTCGCCCATCACCCTCTGGCCAGCGCTGATGCCGTTCCTCGCACGGGGAACTACGAAAAGAGCCTGGCGGCCATTGGGGTGAAGCAGACCGTGCAAGCGCACCTCCGCGATGGGCCGACCGTTGGTACATCCACCTGGCGAAGATGCCTTCCAACGAAAGGACGCCCATGCGTGGAAAACGTCTGTTCGTGACCGCCGCCTTAACGGCAGCAACCGCTCTTCCCCTCACCGCCGCCCCCGCAACAGCAGCAGCGCACGACCCGGTGATCTTCGTGCACGGCTGGAACGGCAGTGCCTCCAACTGGAACGACATGATCGGCGATTTCAAGGCCGACGGCTACACGGACGACGAGCTCACCGCCTGGAACTACAACACCGCGCAGTCGAACAAGACCACAGCAGAAGAGCTTTCGGCTGTGGTCGACGACGTGCTCGCCAAGACGGGTGCGGCCAAGGTCGACATCGTCACGCACTCGATGGGCGGGCTCAACAGCCGCTGGTACCTCAAGTTCCTGGGCGGGGCCGACAAGGTCGACGACTGGGTCTCGCTCGCCGGCCCGAACCACGGAACCACCAGCGCGGACGCCTGCTTCGACGCGTCCTGCACCGACATGCGCGCGGGATCGGAATTCCTCACCACGCTCAACGACGGGGATGAATCACCGGGCGCGACCAACTACGGGACGTGGTGGTCGACCTGCGACGGGACCATCAATCCCGCTGACAGCACCATCGTCTCGGGCGCCCGGAACACCCAGACCGGGTGCATCAGCCACCTGGGTTTCCTGACCGATGACGGTGTGTCCCAAGACGTGCGCACCTTCGTCTCCTGACGATCTGCTGAGAACCGGTGCGGGCCAGACGTTCTCGATCCGGTCCGCACCGGAATCAGGCGATGTGCCGCTCGGCGGCGTGCCGGACCAGGGCCACCCGCTCGTCGAGCCGCGCCGCGGGCACCTCGACGAGCCGGAAGCCGAGTTCGCGGTAGGTCTGCTCGTGCAGCTGCTCGAAGACCAGCGAGTCCTCGTAGCTGATCTGCCTCGCGGCCGTGGGCTCGACGAAACCCCGGTTGCGCACGAAGAAGACGGTCGAGGCGTAGGCGTTCGCGGTCACGACGCGCTCGACCTCGTCGGCGAGCAGAGGAGTGGGTGCGAACCCCAGGTAGCGGCTGAGAGCCAGGGTGCACACCGGCGAGCGGTCGAAGAACGCCGTGGCCGAGCGGACAGCACCCTGCCTCCGCTGCTGCAGCCGGATCACCTCGTCGATGAAACCCTCCTCCTCCCAAGGTTTTCCCACTCCACGGGCCTGCTGGAGCGCGATGACGTCCGTCGCGGATTCTTCAACGACGACGTGACCGTCGAGCTCCAGCTGCCGCAGGATCGCGGTCTTCCCGGCACCGGGTGCACCGGTGAGGACGTAACGAGGCACAGCGTCTCCTTCCAGGGACAGGTGAAAAGGGCTGGTCGGCGGGGAAGTCAGTACCCTGAGAACAGGGGAATCATCAGCGGAAGGGCGCCTCGCATGATTCAGCACCTCACGATTCCGCGCGGGCCCTTCGAGCTCGCGGCCGACCTGCACCGCCCGGACAACGACGCTCCACCGCGTACCGTGGTCCTCTCCACGCCCGGCAGCAGCGTCAAGGAGCAGATCGGCGCGAACTACGCGTCCCGCCTCGCCGCCCGAGGCATCACGGCGCTCACGTTCGACCCCGCCCACCAGGGCCGGAGCGGTGGCGAGCCACGCGATCTCGAAGACCCGTACCGCCGGGGCGAGGACCTCTCGTACGCGATCGACGCGCTCAGCACGATCGACGGCATCGACGCGGAGCGGATCGGGGTCCTCGGCATCTGCGCCGGCGGAGGCTACGCGGTGCACACCGCCCGCACCGATCACCGGATCAAGGCGGTCGGCACGGTCGTGCCCGTCAACATGGGCACCTCGTTCCGGAGCTTCCACCCTTCCGACCCTGCGTCGGCGCTCGACGACATGGCCGCCGGGCGCACCGAGGAGAACCGGAGCGGTGCGCTGACCCGCGTGAACTGGCTGCCCGATTCCCTCGACGAGGCCGCTGCGGCCGGGCTCACCGACATCGACACGACCCAGGCGATCACCTACTACCGCACCGAGCGCGGCAGGAACGAGCACTCGACGAACCGCAGGCTGTCCCGCGGCGACGCGCTGCTGCTCGGCTACGACGCGTTCCACATGGTCGAGACGCTGCTGACGCAGCCGTTGCAGGTCGTGCTCGCCGGGCGCCGCGGCAACACCGGCAGCTACGAGGCGGGCACGCGGTTGTGGGAGCTCGCCCCCAACCCGGTCGACCTGATGGTGATCGACGGCGCGGGCCACTACGAGCTCTACGACGACCCTCGCTACGTCGACCCGGCCGCGGATCGGCTCGCGACGTTCTTCTCGAAGCACCTGTGACATTCGGGCTGCCCCCACGGTCGTCCCTCGCGCCGGACGGTCCGCACGACCGGTCCGGGCTTCGCCGCTCCCGCCGATGGGACCTTCAGCGCCGCGTTCACCGTGGTAGCCCGCCCGGGGCGGGCCGCTTGTAGGCTCGCTGGCATGCCCGACACGCAGTACGAAGACCTGCTCCGCCACGTGCTGGACACGGGAGCCCGGAAGAACGACCGCACCGGGACCGGCACGCGGTCGATCTTCGGCCACCAGCTGCGCTACCGGCTCGCCGACGGATTCCCGCTGATCACGACGAAAAAGGTCCACTTCCGCTCGGTCGCCTACGAGCTGCTGTGGTTCCTGCGCGGCGACTCGAACGCGCAGTGGCTGCAGGACAACGGCGTCACGATCTGGAACGAGTGGGCAGGACCGGACGGCGACCTCGGCCCGATCTACGGGGTGCAGTGGCGCTCCTGGCCGACGCCGGACGGCGGGCACATCGACCAGCTCAGCGAGGTCCTGCGCACGCTGCGCGAGAACCCGGACTCGCGGCGGATCATCGTCTCCGCGTGGAACGTCGCCGACATCCCGCGGATGGCGCTGCCGCCCTGCCACGCGTTCTTCCAGTTCCACGTCGCCGACGGCAAGCTGTCGTGCCAGCTGTACCAGCGCAGCGCCGACCTGTTCCTGGGCGTGCCGTTCAACATCGCCAGCTACGCGCTGCTCACGCACATGATCGCGGAGCAGGTGGGTCTCGGCGTCGGCGACTTCATCTGGACCGGCGGCGACTGCCACATCTACGACAACCACGAAGAGCAGGTCCACAAGCAGCTCGCCCGCGACGCCCGGCCGTTCCCCACGTTGAACCTCAAGCCGGCGGACAGCCTGTTCGACTACACCTACGAGCACTTCGAGATCAACGGCTACGACCCGCACCCGGGGATCAAGGCTCCGGTGGCGGTGTGATCGGGCTCGTCTGGGCGCAGTCGTCGACGGGTGTCATCGGTCGCGACGGCACCATGCCGTGGCACCTGCCTGAAGACCTCAAGCACTTCCGCACCACCACCGCGGGCGCCACGGTGCTCATGGGCCGCCGCACCTGGGAATCCCTCCCGCCCCGCTTCCGCCCCCTGCCGGGCAGGCGCAACCTCGTGCTCTCCCGCACCCCGCAGGACGGCGCCGACACCTTCCCGGACCTGACGCAGGCGCTCGCCTCGGCGTCCGGCGACGTGTGGGTGATCGGCGGCGCCGCCGTCTACCGGGCAGCCCTCCCGCTGGCCGACCGGATCGTGGTCACCGAGATCCGCGAACCCTTCGACGGCGACACCTACGCCCCCGAAGTGGCCCGCCCAGCCGACACCACCGGAGACTGGCAGGAATCCACCACCGGCCTCCACTACCGCTTCCTCACCTGGGAATGACTCCGCCCAGCACGGTGTCGGTGTGCACGGCCGGGCACTAGCGCCGGATGCCGATTTGACCACTCGCCGGTGATTTCGCATTCTCGAACGAGCCTCGAGAGTCGCCTCATTGCAGCACCGGAGGAAGTCTCTCATCGCAATCGAAAACGACCAGGAAATCTGCTTGGACGCGCGGCCCCGAACTCCGCACTCACACTCCGAGGTCCGTCCGAGATGCCTGGGCCAGCTGTCGCACGAGATCGTCAGGAATGGGCTTGCGCGCCGAGAAGGTGACGCCGGTCTTGCTCGCCTTGAGACCGGCGGCGGCGATGTCGTCGGCGAGCGCCGTGATCGCACCGGGCGACAGGTAGAGACCGCACTGTCGGCTGAACGCCGCGTACCCGGCGACGATGGAGCCTCTTACCTGAAACCCGGGCATGTTGTACTTCATGACTTCATCCGCATCCGGAAGCGAAGCGGAAAGCTGCGCCCGCACCTGCTCCAGAAGTGGCCTGAGGCTCTCGGCAGCCTCGGCGATGTAGGCGGCATGATCAGACATCGCACATTCCTCTCGAACGGCGGGTTTGTGCTCAAATATGCCTCTAGCTGCTGCTCACCCCAAGCAGGTAGCACCGCGTCCGGCCGAGATCGGGGGAAGACGCAAGACCAGGCGCCGGATCTGACCGTGCAGCGGACACATCCACGCAGCGAACCGAGACCCAAAAAAGCCCCTCCGGGATCCGGAGGGGCTTCTTCGCAGGTAAGAGCGGTGGCCAGGGGCGGGGTCGAACCGCCGACCTTCCGCTTTTCAGGCGGACGCTCGTACCAACTGAGCTACCTGGCCGATAGCGTCCGGCTTGATGCCGTTCGCCTTGGCGACCCAGACGGGACTCGAACCCGCGACCTCCGCCGTGACAGGGCGGCGCGCTAACCAACTGCGCCACTGGGCCATGCTTCACTCTTCAGTTGTTCGTACCCCCAACGGGATTCGAACCCGCGCTACCGCCTTGAAAGGGCGGCGTCCTAGGCCGCTAGACGATGGGGGCTTGACCGATCCGAAACCGGTCCGGCCTTCGCCTCCAACCGGCTTTCCCTTTCGGGGCGCCCCGTTGGCAGTGATGAAAGCTTACGACACACGTTCCGGGCCTCCCAAACGGGGGGTCCCTTGAGCCGCACAGCTCCGCCGCGGACCGCCCCAGCGTCCCGCGCCCGGGGTCGATACTAGTGACCTGACCTGGCTGTTCGCCACGGTCGACTGGAACCCCTGGGGACGCGGTCCGATCCGGTTTTCGGGCTCCGCAGGGCGCGGAAGCGCCCGGAACGGGCCTTCGCGAGGTTGTGTGATCCACACCTCATGATCATCCGGCTGCGACGGCTTCCCTCGCGCCACCGACCATGAGGCCGGGCAGCAGGACCTGCCACGCCTCCTCCAAGCGGACGCCCAAGCGCTGGAGGTCACCACCCACCAGCAGGTTCGTCCCGACGACCATCGCGTAGCAGACGCGGGCGGCCGCGGCCGGATCCAAGCCGGGACGCAGCAGGCCCCGATCCGCTGCGCGGCGGACCAGGTCGTCGAACAGGAACTCCCAGCCGTCGGTGTCGGTGCCGACGTGGTTGCAGGCGAGGAACAGGCCGGCTCGCAGCAGCACGTCGTCCTCAAGACGACGGGCCGCATCGCAGGTGAGGCCGACCATGGTTGCCAGCGGGTTCTGCGCTCGCTGGTACCACCGGTTGCTCAGCTCGTCGAGGTTCTCGCGATAGCGCTCGACCAGGGCGTGCGCGACCTCGTGCTTACCGCTGAAGTGGAAGTAGAACGCACCCTTGGTGATTCCACAGCGACGCAAGATCGCGCTCAGCCTCGCGGCCTCGTACCCGACCTCATCGATCTCCGCCGCCGCGGCGACCAAGATCGAGTGGCGCGTGAGCTGCGCCCGGTGCTGCTGTGCCATTGCTCGACTCCGGCCCCCGATGGCAATGCGTGACCCGCCCCGTGCGGGCGATGCCCGCCCGAACGGATGATCAAATATGCCACCGGAAGTTACCCCGGAACCAAGCCTTTCGCCCAGCGGAACACCTGGCTGTCACACGTTCGGAGAACGCGTGCCGACGGTGAGGTCGACTGCGATCCCGACATGCCTCGTGACCGGCCCGCACCCGGTACGGCCATCGGCGCGGACCAGGTCAGCGCGCCACCGGCGGTTGCCCGTCCTCGTCGGGAACCAGGCCCAGCATGTCCAGCAGCAGTCTGCAGTCCTCCGCGCTCTCCGCACTGCGAGCGACGGCGATCCTGGCTCGGTGGACCTGCTCCTCCGAGATGCGCGAGGGCTCGCCGACGCGCTGCCCAGGCACCGCGCCCGCCTGCCGCGACTGCCCGTCATCCTGCTGCCACAAGAACTTTCGTACGTCCAGCGACCCGTACATGACGCCTCCCAGGCCTCGGGTTCCGGCCGCAGGTTATCCACAGGTTGTCAACAGCCGCAGCCCCCCAGAGAGTGATTCGGAGTGCACTGAGAGTAATCGCGTGCGTGCGTCGATCCACTTCGGATATTGCCTGCGTCACACCCTGCGTCCACCCCGGACAACGAAACGGACAGCGCGCGCATTCCGGATCTTGAGGAGCTCACAGCTCGTAGCGGCGACCGGAGCCGCCGACCGGACGTCGCGGGGCTGCCAGATGCACGAATCGTGGTCGCAGCGCTCCCCACGCGAAGGAGGCGCATGCCACAATCGGCGGCGCTGACACACCCCCTGTCAGCATCTGTGGAGATCCCCTCCGGCCCCCGTGCTCCTCCCCCTGGCGCGGGGGCCTTCCACGTCAGGGCGGGTTTTCGCCATTCGCCCGCGTTGCCGCGACACCCGCTGGTGGGCGCCTCGCGCGCCCGCGCGCGAGGCGAACTGCACGCTCGCCGCGATAGGCATGCCGCAACACAACCGTTATCGTGTCCGCGTGGCTCTAGGACGAACCAAGGCGAATCGGCAGCGCAAGCCTGCCGAGGAAGCCGAACCGGACCCCGAATTCGAGTCGTACCTGGCTGCGCTGGACCCGGAGGAAAACCTCGAATCCACCGGATCAGGGCGTCGCTTCGGTGCCGCTCAGGTGTACCAGCTGCGCCTGCCGCTGCTGGCCAACGAGCGTCTCCGCGAGCTCGCCTTCAAGCAGGGCACATCCCCGGCCGCGCTCGCGCGCGACTGGGTGATGCAGCACCTCGAGATCGCCGAACAGGAACACGCGGCCCAGCCGCAGGCGCAGCAGCCGACGGCTCAGGCGCCCGCCTGGCCCGGCCAGGACGGCTCATACCCCGACAACACCCCCGACCCGATGCACACGCAGCTCACCGGCGGAATACCCGACGTAGAGCGAACCGAAGAAATGACCGTCCCGGTCGATCGCTACCGACCGATGTGAGGCGGGAACAACGAGGTCGTGGCCGCGAACCCGATTCGCGACCACGACCTCTCGTCTTGGATCAGGCGGGGAGGCCGAGCTCCCTTGCGATGAGCATGAGCTGGACCTCGCTGGTCCCCTCCCCGATCTCGAGGATCTTGGAATCCCGGTAGAAGCGGCCCACGAGCGTCTCGTTCATGAAGCCGTAGCCGCCGAAGACCTGGGTGGCGTCGCGGGCGTTGTCCATCGCCGCGTTCGAGGACGCCAGCTTGGCGATGGCGGCCTGCTTCTTGTACGGCTCGCCGCGCAGCATCCGCGCGGCCGCGTCGTAGTAGGCGAGCCGAGCGGTGTGCGCCCGCAGCTCCATCTGGGCGACCTTGAACTGCATCGCCTGGTACTCGCCGATCTTGTGCCCGAACGCCTCACGCTCCCCGAGGTAGCGCACGCACTCGTCGACGCAGCCCTGAGCCGTGCCGACGCCGAGAGCGGCGATGGCCACCCGCCCCTCGGTGAGCGTGGCCAGGAACTGCGCGTAGCCGCGGCCGCGTTCTCCGACGAGGTTCTCCGCCGGGACCCGGCAGTCGTCGAAGGACAGGGCGTGCGTGTCGGAGGCGTTCCAACCGACCTTCGAGTACTTCTTGGCCACGGTGAACCCCGGCGTGCCGGAGGGCACCTGGATCGCCGAGATCTCCTTGCGGCCGTCCGGGCGCTCGCCGGTGACCGCCGTGACCGTGACGAACCCGGTCATGTCGGTGCCGGAGTTGGTGATGAAGGCCTTCGAACCGTTGATCACCCACTCGTCGCCGTCGAGGACGGCCGTGGTGCGCGTCGCGCCCGCGTCGGAACCGCCGTCGGGCTCGGTGAGGCCGAACGCGCCCAGCACCTCGCCTGAGGCGAGCTTGGGCAACCAGGTCCGCTTCTGCTCGTCCGAGCCGAAGCGCAGCAGCGGCATGATGCCCAGCGACACCCCGGCTTCGAGGGTGATGGCCACCGACTGGTCGACGCGGCCCAGCTCCTCCAGGGCCAGGCACAGCGCGAAGTAGTCGCCACCCATGCCGCCGTGCTCCTCCGGGACGGGCAGGCCGAACAGCCCCATCTCGCCCATCTTGCGGATCAGCGGGTACGGGAACTCCTCCCGCTCGTAGTAGTCCGCGATCACAGGAGCTACTTCCTTGCGCGCGAATTCCTGCACGCTCTCCCGCAGCGCTTCGTGCTCCTCGCTGAGACGGTGATCCACCATCGCGTCATCCCTCCCCTTCTGCGGTGAGGACGGCGAGCGGCTGGTCCAGCCCGACCGACTGCCCTCTCCTCGCGTGAACTTCGGTGACGGTTCCGTCGATCTGGGCGGTCACGGTGTGCTCCATCTTCATCGCCTCGACGACGAAGAGGCGTTGCCCGCTGCGCACCTGCTGGCCCTGGGTGACGTCGGCGACCAGCACCGTCCCGGGCATCGGGGCGGTGACGACGCCGTCGGAGCGGCCGGCGGCGTCGTCGCGCTCGGCCAGCAGCCGGTGCTCGGTGAGCGCCCACGCTTGACCGTCGGCGGCCAGCCAGGTGGTGCCGTCGACGTGCGCGCACCGGTAGCGGCGGGTCCGGCCGCGGAAGGTGACGGTGAGCAGGTCGCCGTCCGCGCGGGCCGCGGCCTCGGCCGACTCGGTCGTCGTCCCGGTCTCGACCGCCACCTCCGCGCGGTCCGGCGACCCCCGGAGGTGGACCTTGAGATCACCGGAGAAGCGCCAGGTGCTCCAGGCCGGGCGTCCGAGGCGCCAACCGCTGGGGACGCCCCAGAGGTCGGAGCCGCTGCTCGGCTGACCGGCGATGAGGCGTTCCAGAGCCGCGGCGACGTAGGCGTGCTCGGGAACCTCGGCCTCGACCAGGACTTCGAGGTCGCGTTCGACCAGACCGGTGTCGAGCTTCCCGGCGAGGACGTCCGGGTGCTGCAACAAACCGCGCAGGAAGGCGACGTTGGTGCTGAGGCCGAGAACGGTGGTGTCGGCGAGGGCCTTGTCCAGGCGGCGCAGGGCGTCCCCGCGACCGGGAGCCCAGGCGATCACCTTGGCCAGCATCGGGTCGTAGTCGGAGCCGACGCTGCCGCCCATCCTGATCCCGGAGTCGACCCGGATCCCCGGTCCGGTCGGTTCGTGGACGGCGAGGAGCCGGCCACCGGTGGGCAGGAATCCTCGGGACGGGTCCTCGGCGTAGACGCGGGCCTCGGCGGCGTGACCCTCGATGGTCAGGTCCTGCTGGGCCCAGTCCAGGCGCTCACCGGAGGCGACCCGGACCTGCTGCTCGACCAGGTCCACCCCGCGCTCGCCGCGCACCGCCGTGACCAGCTCCGTCACCGGGTGCTCCACCTGCAGGCGGGTGTTCATCTCCATGAAGAAGAACTCGTCCGGCCGGTCGGAGGACACGATGAACTCCACCGTTCCGGCGCCCGTGTAGCCCACCGCGCGGGCGGCGTCGGCGGCGGAAGCACCGATCCGGGCGCGGGTTCCGGCGTCGAGCAGCGGTGACGGCGCCTCTTCGATGATCTTCTGGTGCCGCCGCTGGAGGCTGCACTCGCGCTCCCCGAGGTGCACGACGGTGCCGTGCGCGTCGGCGAGGACCTGGACCTCGATGTGCCGGGGACGCGAGACGAACCGCTCCACGAACAGCGTGTCGTCGCCGAAGGAGGCACCGGCCTCGCGGCGCGCGGAGGCGATCTGGTCGTCGAGCTCGGATTCGGCGTGCACCAGCCGCATTCCCTTGCCGCCGCCGCCCGCCGAGGGCTTGAGCAGGACGGGGAACCCGACGTCCACCGCGGCCCGGTGCAGGTCGGCGTCGGTCATGCCGGGGTCGCTGCGCCCCGGAACCACGGGGACGCCCGCGCCCGAGACCGTCTGCTTGGCGCGGATCTTGTCGCCCATCGACTCGATCGCGCCGGGGGGCGGTCCGATGAACACCACGCCGGCCTGCTCGCAGGCCCGCGCGAAGTCCGCGTTCTCGGCGAGGAACCCGTACCCGGGGTGGATCGCCTGCGCCCCGGTCTCCCGGGCCGCGTCGAGGATCCGCTTGCCGTTGAGGTAGCTCTCGGAGGCCAGCGCAGGTCCGATGTGGACGGACGTGTCGGCCTCGGCGACGTGCCGGGCTTCGCGGTCGGCGTCGCTGAACACCGCGACCGAGCGGATGCCCAGCTCACGGAGGGTGCGGATGACGCGTACCGCGATCTCCCCGCGGTTGGCGACCAGCACTGTGTCGAACATGCTCAACCCTCACATCCGGAAAACGCCGTAGGAGATGGGTTCCAGCGGCGCGTTGCCCGCCGCGGAGATGGCCAGGCCCAGCACATCCCGGGTCTGCGCGGGGTCGATCACGCCGTCGTCCCAGAGCCGTGCCGTCGCGTAGTACGGGTGACCTTGGTTCTCGTACTGATCGCGGATCGGCTGCTTGAAGGCGTCCTCGTCCTCGGCCGGCCACTCCTCGCCGCGCGCGTCCTTCTGGTCGCGCCGGACGGTGGCCAGCACCGATGCCGCCTGCTCGCCGCCCATCACCGAGATCCGGGCGTTGGGCCACATCCACATGAACCGGGGCGAGTACGCGCGGCCGCACATCGAGTAGTTGCCCGCGCCGAACGATCCGCCGATGACCACGGTGAACTTGGGGACCCGGGCGCAGGCGACGGCGGTGACCATCTTCGCGCCGTGCTTGGCGATGCCGCCGGCCTCGTACTCCTTGCCGACCATGAATCCCGAGATGTTCTGCAGGAACACCAGCGGGATCGAGCGCTTGTCGCACAGCTCGATGAAGTGCGCGCCCTTCTGCGCGGACTCGCTGAACAGGATCCCGTTGTTGGCGACGATCCCGACCGGCTGACCGTGGATGCGGGCGAACCCGGTGACCAGCGTCTGGCCGTAGTCGTGCTTGAACTCCTGGAAGCGGCTGCCGTCGACGATCCGCGCGATCACCTCGCGCACGTCGTAAGGGGTGCGCGAGTCGGTGGGGACGGCCCCGTAGAGCTCACCCGGGTCGACCGCCGGTTCCTCGCTGGGCGCGGCCTCCCACGGCAACGGCTCCCGCGGGCCGAGCGTGCTCACGATGGAGCGGACGATGCGCAGCGCGTCGGCGTCGTCGGCGGCCAGGTGGTCGGTGACGCCCGAGGTGCGCGAGTGCAGCTCGCCGCCCCCCAGCTCCTCGGCGGTCACCTCGGCGCCCGTGGCCGCCTTCACCAGCGGAGGACCGCCGAGGAAGATCGTGCCCTGCTCGCGCACGATGACCGCCTCGTCGCTCATCGCGGGCACGTACGCACCGCCCGCCGTGCAGGAGCCGAGGACGGCCGCGATCTGCGGGATGCCGCGCGCGGACATGGTGGCCTGGTTGTAGAAGATCCGGCCGAAGTGCTCGCGGTCCGGGAACACCTCGTCCTGCCTGGGCAGGAACGCGCCGCCCGAGTCGACCAGGTACAGGCACGGCAGGTTGTTGTGCAGCGCGACTTCCTGCGCGCGCAGGTGCTTCTTGACCGTGACCGGGTAGTAGGTGCCGCCCTTGACGGTCGCGTCGTTGGCCACGATCACGCACTCGCGGCCGGACACCCGCCCGACCCCGGTGATGATGCCCGCCGAAGGGGCCTCGTCGTCGTAGAGGCCGTGCCCGGCCATCGGCGACAGCTCGAGGAACGGCGACCCCCTGTCCAGCAGCGCGTCGACCCGGTCGCGGGGAAGCAGCTTGCCGCGCTCGACGTGCCGGGCGCGCGCCTTCTCCGGCCCGCCGAGACGGGCCTTGTCGAGCTGCGCGTTGAGGTCGTCGACGAGCGTGGCGTGCTGCTCGGCGTTGTGCGCGAACTCCGGCGAGTCCGGGTCCACCGAAGTGCGCAGAACGGGCGCATCCATGAGGCACACCTTCCGCAGTGGCTCGTGTTAGTCATCGTTAACTTGGAGCCATGTTAACGGTGGTTAACTTCTTCGTCTAGTATCCGGGGGCATGTCCACCGATGCGGCGAAGCCGAGCCGGCGCGAGCAGATCCTGACCGCGGCCGCCGAGAAGTTCGCGCGGGCGGGCTTCCACGGCGTCGGCATCGACGACATCGGGGCCGCGGTCGGCATCTCCGGCCCCGCGCTCTACCGGCACTTCCGCAGCAAGGACGCGATGCTGGCGGAGCTGCTGACCGGCATCAGCGACAGGCTGCTGTTCGGCGGCAAGCACCGCGTCGACGCCGCGTCCGGCCCGCAGGACGCCCTCGACAAGCTGGTGCGCTGGCACGTCGAGTTCGCGCTGCACAACCCGGCTCTGATCACCGTGCACATGCGCGATCTGGACAGCCTCTCGGACCGCGACCGCCGCAGGGTCAGGGAGTCCCAGCGCCACTACGTCGAAGTGTGGGTCGAGGTGCTGCGCCACGCCCGCCCGGAACTCGACCGCCCGCGCGCACGCGCAGCGGTCCACGCGGTGTTCGGCCTGATCAACTCGACCCCGTTCAGCGCCCACCTGGACACCTCGGCGATGTCCCGGCTCCTCCGCAACATGGCCCACGGAGCAGTCACGGCGATCTGAGCCTCGCGCGATCCCAGTTTTAGTCATAACTGAGTGGACATTTCGGGCACGAAGGGTCCTCGGTTTGGACTAAAACTGGGGATTGCCGAGGTCACCGGCGTTGCTTCAGGTGTGGGGTTCAGGCCGGACCCCCACGCAAGGCGATTCTGCGGTGACCCCAGAACCGGGACCTGGTGGCGGGGAGGGACGCGGGCGATTGCGGGGTGGTGGGACGGGGGCAAGACTGGGGCCAGGCCGGAGAGGTCGTCCGCCCAGCCGGAGGGGACATGGCCACCACCGACATGCCACCGACCGCCGTACCCAGCCAGAGGTCGACCGGACGCCGCCCGCGCAAGGGCGCGCGGCTGGTCCCGTGGCTGCGCACCACCGATCCCAAGGACATCGGGATCCTCTACCTGATCACCTCGTTCGCCTTCTTCATCACCGGCGGAGCGATGGCGTTGCTGATCAGGGGCGAACTGGCGGCTCCCGGGCTGCAATTCCTGTCCCAGGAGCAGTACAACCAGCTGTTCACCATGCACGGCACGATCATGCTGCTGCTGTTCGCGACACCGATCGTGTTCGGCTTCGCCAACGTGATCCTGCCGCTGCAGATCGGCGCACCGGACGTGGCGTTCCCCCGGCTCAACGCCTTCTCCTACTGGCTGTTCCTGTTCGGCGGGCTGATCGTGATCAGCGGACTCCTGATGCCGGGTGGCGCGGCGGACTTCGGCTGGACCGCCTACGCGCCGCTGTCGCGCAGCGTCTTCACCGTCGGGCCGGGCGGCGACCTGTGGGCGGCCGGCCTGATCGTCAGCGGCCTGGGCACCATCCTGGGCGCGGTCAACATGATCACCACCGTCGTCTGCCTGCGCTGCCCCGGCATGACGATGTGGCGGATGCCGATCTTCACCTGGAACATCCTGGCGACCAGCATCCTGGTGCTGATGGCGTTCCCGATCCTGACGGCGGCGCTGTTCGGACTGCTGGTCGACCGGCACCTCGGTGGCCACGTGTTCGACCCGGCCAACGGCGGGACGATCCTCTACCAGCACCTCTTCTGGTTCTTCGGCCATCCCGAGGTCTACATCGTGGCGCTGCCGTTCTTCGGGATCGTCACCGAGATCCTGCCGGTGTTCAGCCGCAAACCGCTGTTCGGCTACACCGGGCTCGTGCTGGCGACCATGGTGATCATGGGCCTGTCCGCGGTGGTGTGGGCGCACCACATGTTCGCGACGGGTGCCGTGCTGCTGCCGTTCTTCTCCTTCGCGACGTTCCTGATCGCGGTGCCGACCGGCATCAAGTTCTTCAACTGGATCGGCACGATGTGGCACGGGCACCTGACGTTCGAGGCCCCGATGCTGTTCTCCCTCGGGTTCCTCGCGACGTTCCTGCTCGGCGGGCTGACCGGCGTCCTGCTGGCGTCACCGCCGCTGAACTTCCACGTCACCGACACCTACTTCGTGGTGGCGCACTTCCACTACGTGCTGTTCGGGACGATCGTGTTCGCGGTGTTTGCCGGCGTCTACTACTGGTTCCCGAAGATGACCGGCCGGATGATGGACGAGCGGCTGGGCAAGGTGCACTTTTGGCTCACCTTCATCGGGTTCCACCTGACGTTCCTGGTGCAGCACTGGCTCGGCGACGAGGGGATGCCGCGCCGCTACGCCGACTACCTGGTCACCGACGGCTTCACGACGCTGAACCTCGTCTCCACAGCCGGGGCGATCGTGCTCGGCGCCTCGATGCTGCCGTTCCTCTACAACGTCTTCATCAGCTACCGGTTCGGCGCGCAGGTCGACGTGGACGACCCCTGGGGCCACGGCAACTCCCTGGAGTGGGCGACGTCCTGCCCGCCGCCGCGCCACAACTTCACCGAGCTGCCCCGCATCCGCTCCACCCGCCCGGCGTTCGAACTCCACTACCCGCACATGTCCGACCGGCTGGAGTCCGAGGCCCACGTGATGAAGCGACGACGCCTCCCGCGCTGAGCGCGCGTGCGCTGGGCCGAACGGGCGGCGCGGGCAGTGGTGCGGTTCATAGTCGAACGAGGAAGAGCTCGGGCGCGACTACTGTTGAACATGTGCGAAGCGCCATCGTCGGCGTCTTCCTGAATCGTTTCCGCAGATCGCGCACCAGCAAGGCGATGACCGCCTGAGAACGCCGTGCAGTGCAGCGCGCGCGGAAGAGAAGAGACCACCACCTTCACCACACGGGAGAATTCCTTGCCCATTGCCCTGTTGGCCCTGGCCATCGCCGCATTCGGGATCGGAACGACCGAGTTCGTGATGATGGGGCTGCTGCCTGAAGTGGCCACCGACCTGCAGGTGTCGATCCCCGATGCGGGTGGCTACATCTCGCTGTACGCGCTGGGCGTCGTGATCGGCGCACCCGTGCTGACCATGATCGGGCTGCGTTCCCGCCGCAAGACGATGCTGCTGAACATGCTGGTGCTGTTCACGGCGGGCAACCTGTTCTCCGCGTTCGCGGTGAACCACGAGACGCTGCTGGTCGCGCGGTTCATCTCCGGTCTGCCGCACGGCGCCTTCTTCGGCGTCGGCGCGGTCGTGGCCGCCGGTCTGGTCGCCGCCGACCGGCGCGGGCAGGCGATCTCGATGATGTTCATCGGCCTCACCGTCGCCAACATCGTCGGCGTGCCGATCGGCACCCTGCTCGGGCACGCCCTCGGGTGGCGCTGGGCGTTCGGCCTGGTCGCCGTGATCGGCGTGATCGCGCTGGCCGCCGTGGCGGTGCTGGTGCCCAAGCAGCCCAAGCCCACCGAGGTCAGCCTCCGCGGTGAGCTGCGGGCGTTCCGCAACCCGCAGGTGTGGATCGCGTTCGCCGTCGTCGTGTTCGGCTTCGCCGCGATCTTCTCCTTCTACAGCTACATCAAGCCCGTGCTCACCGACGTGTCCGGCTTCAGCGCCACCGCCGTCACCCCGCTGCTGGCCGTGTTCGGCGTCGGCATGACCGTCGGCACCGCGGTGGGCGGACGGCTCGCCGACCGCTCGCCGCTGAAGACGCTGTGCGCGGGCATCTCCGCGCTGGCGGTGTCGCTGGTGGTGTTCGCGCTGACCGCGCAGAACCCGATCATGGCTCCGATCATGGTCTTCCTGATCGGTGCGACCGGGTTCACCGCGATCCCGAGCATCCAGGCCCGCATCCTCGACGAGGCCAAGGAAGCCCCGGCGCTGGGTTCGGCGAGCATCCAGTCCACCTTCAACATCGCCAACTCGCTGGGCGCCTACCTGGGCGGCGTGGTGATCGCCGCCGGCTTCGGGCTGGTCTCGCCGAGCTGGATCGGCGCGCTGCTGGCGCTGGTCGGACTGGGCTTCGCGGTCCTGTCGGGCCGGCTGGGCAGCCGCCCGAAGCGGGGCGGCGTCGTGGCCTCGCACCAGGCATCGCCCGCGAGCGAATCCGAGTTGACCGCCTGATCTGCGGTTGCTCAGGCCACAGGAGTGCTTTGGAATGCAAGAGGCCCTGAATCGGTTCCAGCCGGACGGAGGCCGTTGGGCCAGACCAATCCCGAAATCGGTGGAGGAAACACCCACATGACTCAGGTTCCGAACGTCACGCTGAACACCGGTGCTTCGATGCCGCAGCTGGGCTACGGCGTCTTCCTGGTTCCGGCCGACGAGGTCATCGCTCCGGTCCGGGCAGCGATCGACGCCGGGTACCGCAGCATCGACACCGCGAAGGTGTACGGCAACGAAGAAGGCGTGGGCAAGGCCATCGCCGACTCGGGCGTCAAGCGCGACGACCTGTTCGTCACCACCAAGCTGTGGAACGACGACCAGGGCTACGACAGCACGATGAAGGCCTTCGACGACAGCCTGTCCCGGCTGGGCCTGGACTACGTGGACCTCTACCTGATCCACTGGCCGGTCCCGAGCCAGGACAACTACGTCGACACCTGGAAGGCGTTCGAGAAGATCTACAACAGCGGTCGCGCCAAGGCGATCGGCGTGTCGAACTTCCAGATCCCGCACCTGCGCCGCCTGTTCGACGAGACCAGCATCGTGCCCGCGCTCAACCAGATCGAGCTGCACCCGAACCTCCCGCAGGCCGACCTGCGTGCCTTCCACACCGAGCACGGCATCGCCACCGAGGCGTGGAGCCCGCTGGGTCGCAACAACGGCCTGCTGGACAGCGCCACCGTGGCCAACCTGTCGGAGAAGTACGGCAAGACCCCGGCCCAGATCGTGCTGCGCTGGCACATCGAGCTGGGCAACGTGACCATCCCGAAGTCGGTCACGCCCTCGCGCATCAAGGAGAACATCGAGATCTTCGACTTCGAGCTCGCCCAGGACGACATCAAGTCCATCACCGCCCTGGAAACGGGCGTGCGCGTCGGCCCGGACCCCGACGAGATGTGAGTCGCCGCTCTCGCTGCGAAGCCCCCCCGCCGGATCAACCGGCCGGGGGGCTTCGTCGTTCGCCGGTCAGGCGACGCGGAGGCGCGGCTTGGGGGACAGCGAGCGCAGGACGTTGCTGCCGGAGCGCAGCGAGGCGACCTGGCTGCGGGTGGCCAGCCACCCCGGGAAGCGGGCGATGCGCTGGATGGGGGTCCTGCGCTGAGCGGTGGTCAGCGCCGCCGTGCGGGAGACCTTCAGAACCCTGGGACGGCGTTCGTACTCGTAGGCGCGCAGCTGCTCGGCGGGCGACCCCTCGGCGTCGGCCAGGCACTGGGTGAGCAGCCAGGCGTCTTCGAGGGTCTGGTTGGCGGCCTGGGCGACCGCGGGCGGCATGGCGTGCACGGCGTCGCCGAGCAGCGTGCTGCGCGGCCCGCCCCAGATGTGCGGGACCTTGTGCCGGATGTGCGGGAAGAAGCCCAGGTCGTCATCGGTGACCGAGGCGAGCACCGCCTCGACCGGCCCCGGCCAGCCGCGGAACAGGTCGCGCAGGTCCGCGACGGTGTGGACCTGGTCGCCTTCCTTCCACGGCATGTCGAACCACCAGTGCAGGAGTCCGTCGCCGGTCGGGATGAGCCCGCAGTGGGCGTTGCGGCCCGCGATGTTGAGCGTCTGCCGTCCTCCGGCGACCGGCAGGTCGCTGCGGGTCAGGCCCTGCCAGCTGGCCCACCCGGTGGGCTTGGCCGGATCGCCGCCCAGGACCTGCTGCCGCACCACCGAGCGCTGCCCGTCGGCACCGATGAGCACGTCACCGACCGCGCTGGACCCGTCGGAGAACTCGACGCGCACGTGGTCCGGGTGCTCGGTGACGGAGACGCAGCGGCGGCCGAACTGCAGCGCGCCCGCGGGCAGCGAGGTGGCCATCTCGGCGATCAGCTCGCGGCGCGGGATCTGGACCGTCGGCGACCCCAGCCGCTCGGTGACCTCGTCCAGATCGGCTTCCCAGAGCAACCGTCCGGATTCGGTGAGTGACCGCAGGCTGTGCAACTGGTGCCCGCGGTCGGTGATGTCGACGCCCAGCTCGCGCAGCGCCGCAGTGCCGTTGCTCCACACCGTGATGCCCGCGCCGGACGTCCTCAAGGCGTCGTGGTGTTCGTAAACTTGCACGTCATGGCCTTTGCCGAGCAATCCGTTGGCGACTGCGAGTCCCCCGACTCCGGCCCCGATCACGAGAACTCGCATCGTCTCCATCCGTCATCCCCGACATAGCTGCCGCTACAATTTTATCCACTCGACCGTATGTACCGAATTGTCCTTGGTCACACGCCGTGAACGACTGTGCCGCACCCGACCGGGATCTGTTTTCGGAAAATGAAAACTCGGCTAGGCACACGGGTACCCGAGAACTATGTTGCGTGCCATGAGCCCACGTGTTGCACCTCCGTTCCGGGCCGACCACGTCGGCAGCCTGCTCCGCCCCGAGCACCTGTTGGAAGCCCGGGAGTCGCACGCGGCCGGCCGGATCGACGACGCCGAGCTGCGCGGGATCGAGGACGAGGCGATCACCCAGGTCGTCAAGATGCAGGAGGACGTCGGTCTCCAGAGCGCCACCGACGGGGAGTTCCGCCGCAGCTCATGGCACATGGACTTCCTCTACCAGCTGCAGGGCGTCGAGCGCGTCGACGACAACAGCCTCAAGGTCCAGTTCCACAACGCCCAGGGTGACATCGAGTTCATCACCCCCGATCTGAAGGTCGCCGGCAAGATCGACCTCGCCGGCACGATCTTCGCCGATGCCTTCCGCTTCCTGGCGTCGAAGACCACCAGGAACACGCCGAAGCTGACCATCCCCTCCCCGGGAATGCTCACCTACCGCGGCGGTCCCGCGGCCGTCGACTCCGACGTCTACCCGGACATGGCGGAGCTCCGCTCCGACCTGGCCGCCGCGTACCGCGCCGAGGTCCGCGCGCTGGCCGACATGGGCTGCCACTACCTGCAGCTCGACGACACCAGCCTCGCCTACCTCAACGACCCCAAGCAGCGGGAGATGCTCAACGCCCGCGGCGAGGACGGCGAGAACGCGCACGTCAGGGACATCGAGCTGATCAACGAGTCGCTGCGCGGGCGTCCGGACACGCTGACGGTGACCACGCACATGTGCCGGGGCAACTTCCGGTCGTCGTGGGTGGCCGAGGGCGGCTACGACTTCGTCGCCGAGGCGCTGTTCGGCCAGCTCGAGGTCGACGGCTTCTTCATGGAGTTCGACGACGAGCGCTCGGGCTCCTTCGCCCCGCTTCGCTACGTCCCCCAGGGCAAGCACGTGGTGCTGGGCCTGGTGACGACCAAGCGCGGCGAGCTGGAGTCCAAGGACGAGCTCAAGCGCCGCATCGACGAGGCGGCCAAGTACGTGGACCTCGACCAGCTGTGCCTGTCCCCGCAGTGCGGTTTCGCCTCGACCAAGGACGGCAACGCGCTGACCTACGAGGAAGAGGTCGCCAAGCTCCGCCTGGTCGTGGAAACGGCGCAGGAGGTGTGGGGCTGATCGTTCGCGGGCGGTTGCGCAGGGCAGCCGCCCGCGGCTCAGGCCGCTTCTTCCAGGAAGCGGCCCGCCACCAAGCCCGGTGCTTCGGCTCCGTCGAATCTCACCCAGAGAACGGGGCCTTCGAAGACCTGCGGGAGACCGGTGGCCGCCTCCACCACCGTGCCCTCCTGATCACGGAACCGGCCGAACGTGGCACGCACCCGCACGCCTGGTTCAAACGGGCTCGATGATTGCTCCATGAGGGTGGACGGTACGTGGCCGCACCGACAACGCGGAAATCGCCCGCCCCTTCTATGGAAATCACCACACGTCCGCGAGTGAACCCGGGTGGGAGGATGACCGCGGGGAGGGTTGATGCGGACGATCAAGCGGCCGGGCGAGCACGAGATCGAGGTGCGGAAATCCCGGTTCCTCTGCTCGCTGGCGCGGGTGACCGAGGAATCCGAGGCGCGGGAGTTCATCCAGCTCCAGCGCAAGACGCATCACGACGCCCGGCATCACTGCTCCGCGTTCGTGCTCGGCGACTCCGGCGAGATCCAGAAGTCCAGCGATGACGGCGAACCCGCGGGCACGGCCGGGGTGCCGATGCTGGAAGTGCTGCGCCGCAACGAGATCACCAACACCGTCGCCGTGGTGACCCGCTACTTCGGCGGGGTGCTGCTGGGCGCGGGCGGGCTGGTCCGCGCCTACGGCGGCGCGGTGTCGGCGGCGATCGAGCACGTCGGCCTGCTGTGGCGGCGGCCGGTCCGGGTCGTGTCGGTCGAGGCGGACTACCTGCTGGCCGGAAGATTGGACAACGACCTGCGTTCGGCCGGTTACCAGGTCGCCGACACCTCCTACGACGCGTCGGTTCGCTTCCAGGTCAACGTGCCCGTCGAGGACGTCGAGGAGTTCCGGACCTGGCTGGCGGCCACCACCGCGGGCGCGGCTGAACCCTCCGAGGGACCGCTGATCCACGCCGAGCTGAGCCTCTAGTTCTGCGGCTCGCACCAACGCGTTCGGCTCGTCGTGGGTCGTGTGGGTGGGGTGGGGAGGTTTTCATGAAAACTTCCCCACCACACACACGACAGGCATCAGGTTCCACCACCCGAAGCAATCCCCGAACCAGTTCAGGAGAACAGCCGGTCCAGGTAGTGGTCCACGGCCGCGACCGCCTCCGCCGGCGTGCGGTGTCCCAGCAGGAGCCCGAAGGACAGGCCGTCGGGGACCACCACCAGCAGCTCCGCCTCGCGCTTCGGATCGCGGTCGGCGGGCAACTCGCCTTCGTCCTGAGCTCGTCGCAGCTCTGCGGCCACCCAGTCCTCCAGCTGCGGCCAGGACTGGCGGTAGAGCTCGGCCAACCTAGGTGAGCCCAGCGCGCGGACGAAGAACGAGACCGCGGTGAGGAACTCGGTGCGGCTCTCCTCGGACAGCGCGAGCATCTCGATCATCAGCACACGCAGGACCTCGCGCGGGCGCGGAATCGTCACCGCGACGTCGAACTGCGCCTTGATCCGCTGCTCGGCGCGGCTGTTCACGTGCTCCATCGCGTGGGCGAGCATGTCGTCCTTGGAGCGGAAGTAGTGCTGCACCGCGCCCATCGACACGCCTGCCTCCGCGGCGACGTCGCGGAGGCTCACCGCCTCCAGCCCGCCCTTGCTGGCCAGCCGCATCAACGCCTCGGCGATCTCGCTGCGCCGGGCCTCGTGGTCCACCCGTTTCGGCACGCTCCACAACCTTTCCAATGCAATCGCATTGCAAACAGCTGCCGAGGCTGTTTACCATGCAGTCGCATTGTAACCTTCCGTATCCAGCGGAGGATCCGACCTGGGGGACGACATTGACTCAGCTGCACGCGCCACCGTCGCGGTTGACCGCGATCGACCTGGTGCGCGGCGTGGCCATCCTAGGCACGCTCGGCACCAACATCTGGATCTTCACCACCCCGAACGGACCGGCCGATCTGCTCAGCACCGCGAACCCGGACACGTTCTCCGGCGCCGTCGAGACCGCGCTGCGCACGCTGGCCAACGGCAAGTTCCTCGCACTGCTCACGCTGCTGTTCGGCGTCGGTCTCGAACTCCAGTACCGCTCGGCGCTGCGACGCAGCGGACGCTGGCCCGGCTGGTACCTGTGGCGCGCCGCGCTGCTGTTCACCGAAGGACTCCTGCACTACCTGCTGATCTTCGAGTTCGACGTGCTGATGAGCTACGCGGTGACCTCGATGCTGGTGGCCTACCTGATCGGCCGCAGCGACCGGGCCACCGGATGGTGGATCGGCGTGATGGGCGCGCTGCACGTGGCGTTCATCGGCCTGGTCACGGCGGCGCTGCTCAGCGGCACGGCGTCCATGAGCGGGCAGCCCACCGACCTCTACACCCGCGGCAGCTGGCCCCAGCAGATCGCGGCACGACTGGCGGACTGGCCGACCTACCGGCTGGAAGCGATCTTCATCATCCCGATGTCGGTCGCGCTGTTCCTCGTCGGCGCCCGACTGCAGCGGGCGGGCGTGTTCGCCGCCGACGGCCAGCGGCTGCGGAACCGGTTGATGATCGCCGGTCTCGGCCTCGGCGTGCCGCTGAACCTGCTCACCGCGTTCGCCGGACCGGGGTGGTTCATGGTCGACCGCTACGTGCTGCCGTCGCTGGTCGCGCTCGGGCTGCTCGGGCTGATCCCGTCGGTGCTGCGCGGCACCGGACTGATCGGGCTCGGTTTGACCTCGGTGGGCCGGACCGCGCTGTCCTGCTACGTCTTCCAGAACCTGGTGGCGTGCGTGCTCTGCTACGGATGGGGACTGGGCTTGGCCGCAGAGCTGGACTGGGCGCGGCCGTGGTGGACGATCGCGGCCTGGGCGGGGATCTGCGCGACGTTCATGACGCTGTCGACGTGGTGGCTGCGTCACCACCAGCGGGGTCCGTTGGAGGCGGTCTGGCACTGGGCCTACCTGCTGCCCCAGCGCTGAGGCTGCCGCTCCACCGTCCCGTCGACGGCTTCAGGACGTCGCCGCAGCGGCGGTCTCGTCGGCGTTGGCAGGGGCGGCCGGAGGGACTACCTGCTGGCCGGAAGAGTGGACAACGATCTGCGTTCGGCCGGTTACCAGGTCGCCGACACCTCCTACGACGCGTCGGTTCGCTTCCAGGTCAACGTGCCCGTCGAGGAGTTCCGGACCTGGCTGGCCGCCACCACCGCGGGCGCGGCCGAGCCCTCCGAGGGACCACTGATCCACGCCGAGCTGAGCCTCTAACGCTGGTCCGAGAGCGGTGCGGGCGGGACCTGAGCGGCTCCGTGGACCCGTGCGCCACTCCTCGATGGATCGACCACGCGTGCGGCTCCGGCGCTCTTCCGCAGATTCGCGCAGCTCGGCAGGAGGCTGCGACTGGGCAGAGGCGGCAAACGCAGCTGTCCAACTACCCGGTTATGGGCTATTTTGGGGGAGTCGGCATGTCGGAAATCGCGACGTGAGGAGGTGCGTCATGGCGTCCACGCTCAGCCGCGAGGATCTCGATCGGAAGGTCGAGGCAACGTTCGACGCCGTCGACAAGCTCGATGAACAGGTCGTCGTGATCGAGCAGACGTTGCCCGAACAAGCCCGTGAGATCCAGTCGGTCATGAGCTCCATGCTGAGCCAGGTGCCCCCGCTGGGGACGGTGCTGGCCAGCAGGCTGCTCGAGGTCGACCGCAAGACCGTCGCTCACTGGGCAGACCAAGGACTGCTGGTCGAGGTCGACGAGGGCACTTCACACCGTCGGCGGTTCGACCCGTTGCGCTTGCACCAGGTCCGGCACGTGGTGCGTCAACTCCGCAGTGCTGGGCAATCCCGCAACCTGCTCGATGCGATCTGGTTCCGCCTCGAGGACCAGGCCGTGCTCGATCGCGAGGACCTCGCGCGCAGCCTGCAGCAGCTGCGCGACGGCGACGTCGTCGAGGCGTACTGATCGCTCGGTCGGTGCCCTGTGGCACTCTGCTCGAATGCCCGTTGTCGTGATGATGACCCGTGAGGCAGAGCAGCAGCGAAAGCGTCTGCGCGGCAGCGTGGAGAAGTCGTACACCAGTTGGCTCGAGCGGATCCGCAACGATGGGTGCCGAGCCATGGGATACCGGATGACCGGCGCGATAGTCGAGCACCTCTGCGTCCAGCACCTCCGCGACAACTGGCGCGTGATCGCGAGCTTTCACAGCCCGCGGCGCGCCACCGTCCTTCTCATCGGCCAGCACCTCGATCACGCCCCCGCACTCGACGTCTACGCGAGGTTGTACGCACTGGCCGGCGTCGAGCCTCCCGGCAGCAAACGAACCAAGCCGCCCTGCTGCGACGGGCAAGGGCTGCCACCGGAGTGGAACGAGCAGTGCCAAGACGTCGTCGACCACGCTCGCGCGATCACACGGCGCGGCTGACCTGCCCCTGCGGCGAGAGCCGCCAGTCCGATCTCGACCGCGCGAGCGACGGTCCTCCTCGTCCAAGCCGAGATGCAGTTCAGGACGTGGCTGACGTGGGTTCCACGTCCGCACCGATCGCTTCCGCAGGCGGCCGTCGAGCGCCGGGTTTGGCGGCGATGGCGGCGATCAGGCCGATGAGCGAGCCGAAGAGCAGGCCGAAGAGCACGTCGTGCGGGTAGTGCACGCCGATGAACACCCGCAGGAACGCCTCCAGCAACGCCGCGATCGCGACCACCGCGATGCTCTTGCGCCACAGCACGGCCACGGTCATCGCGAACGCCGCTGCTGTGGCCGCGTGACCGCTGGGCAGCGACCAGATCCCGACCTCGCTGCAGTGCTCGACTGTGCGCACCGGAAGCACGTTGCACGGCCGGGGCTGCTCGAAGATGCCCTTGACCAGACCGTTGAGCACCCAGGTCGTCCCGCCCGAGAGCAGGATCGCCAGCATCGCGCGCAACCTCCGGTCGACTCGCCACCAGACGAACGCGGCGACCGGGATGAACGCGAGCAGCAGCACGTCGGTGACGACCAGCGCACCGGCCTTCACCCAGGCCGGCGAGAGGTCGCCCCATCCGGCGATGATCCGGTAGAGATCGGCGCTGTAATCCACCACACCCACACTAACCGGACATGCGGCACCGGCCACCCACCCTCACGACCTCGGCATGACGATCCCGTGCGGCCGGGAGAAGTTGGTTGCCGTGCGGGGCATTCGGGTGTTGAGTGGGGAGGAATGATCTTCCAGGAGGGGTCTGCGATGCGTCCGTTGATCGTCGGTGGTGCTGCGCTGGCGGCTGTTCTGGGACTCGGCGCTCCGGCTCAGGCCGAAGGCGCGCTGGACCCGCTGGTGGGTTCGGCCGCGCAGCGCGTCGTGCTGTCCGACCAGGTGGCGGCTGCCAAGTGGGGAACGGACTCACCGATCGAAGACCCGGAGCGCGAGCAGCAGGTGCTCGACGGGGTCGCCGCCGACGCGGCGGAGCTCGGGCTCGATCCCGAGGAGGCGAAGCGGGTCTTCCGCGACCAGATCGAGGCGAGCAAGCTCGTGCAGCGCGGGCTGCACGCCTACTGGACCGCGCACCCCGACCAGCAGCCGACCGAACGTCCCGACCTCGGCGAGATCCGCCCCGAGCTGGACCGCCTCGGCGACGAGATCCTCCTGGCGCTCCGCGACACCGACGAGCTGCGCGACGGGCCCTCGTGCCCCGGCGACCTGCTCGGCGCCTACGCGCACACCGCGTCCGGTCTCGGCGTCCTGCACCAGGCCGGGCTCGGCCGCGCCATCCCGTCGATCTGCTCCTGACCTCGACTCAGTCCAGGGCCTGGTAGGTCGTGGTCTCGAAGTCCTGGAAGTGCGGTGCCCCACCGGTCAGCGCGCGCTGGGTGAGCAGGATCGCGATCAGGTCCTCGGCGGGTTCGGCGAACGCCGTGGTCCCGAATCCGCCGCTCCAGCTGAACTGTCCGACTCCGGGCATCCCGATCCGCCGTGTCACCACGCCCTGGCCGAACGCCCATCCCATGTTGTCGGGCAGAGCTCCTGCGGCGGAAGGCTTCTGCGTCTCGATGAGGCGGTCGGTGGTGAGCAGTTCGACCGACGCGCGGGACAGGATCCGGGTGCCCTCGTGCGTCCCGCCGGCCAGCAGCATCCGGTAGAACGTCAGGAAATCATCAGCCGTGGACAGCAATCCACCGGCACCGGATCCGAAATCCGGTGGCGCGGAAGGCGATACGGGGTACGGGAGGAGGACGCCGTCGTCGGGCATGTAGACGGAGGCGACGCGGTCCTCGGCGGCGGTGCAGAAGCCGGTCTCGCGCATCCCGAGCGGCTCGAAGATCCGCTCGCGCAGGACGTCTCCGAGTTCGCGGCCGGTCGCGCGGGCCATCAGAACCCCGAGCGCGTCCGATCCGGTGTGGTAGAGCCACTGCTCGCCGGGCTGGTGCGCGAGCGGCAGCTCACCGAGCCGCCGCATCCACTCGTCGGGTGCGATGCCCGGGTCGACCGGTGACGGCGACAGACCCGCTTCGTGCATCGCCTTCGCGATCGGCACGTCACCGGGCACGGCGCCGAGCCCGAAGGTGAAGGTCAGCAGGTCTCGCGCGGTGATCGGCCGAGCAGCGGGAACGGTGTCGGACAGCGGGGCGTCCGGGCTGACCAGCACGCGGCGATCGGCCAGTTCGGGCAGCAGCGGATCGACCGGGTCGTCCAGCCGGAGCACGCACTCCTCCACCAGCGTCATCACGGCCGCGGCGGTGATCGGCTTGGTCATCGAGGCGATGCGGAAGATCGTGTCGCGGCGCATCGGCTCCCCGCCGATCGACAACGATCCGAACGCGTCGATGTGCGTTTCACCGCCGCGGCTGACCGCGGTCACCGCCCCCGGAAGGGTGCCGTCGGCGATGTAGCCGCCCATCACCTCGCGCATCCGCGCGAGCCTGGCCTGATCGAATCCCACGTGGTCCTCCTCCTCGTCCCGGCTGTTCTGACTCGACGGCGCTCCGGAACTCATCGCCACCGGAACAGACCAACTGGAGGTGGTCCCAGAACGACTCAGGGGAGGGGAGACCGCCCACGTCGCGCACCGATCTCGTCAGCCTATTCGAAACCCGAAGCAGCGCACCGGGATCTAACCCCGGCGCGCCCTCCTGTCATCGGCTCCAGAGGTGCTGCGAAGCCAGCTTCGCGCCTTCGGCGAGGGCGGAGAGCTTCGCCCACTGGATCTCCTCGTGCACCCGCTTGATGAACGCGCCCTGCGCGAACCCGCAGTCGGTCCCGGCGAGCACGTTGTCCCGCCCGACGACGCCCGCCAGCCGCACCAGCCGCTGCGCGACCAGCTGCGGGTGCTCGACGACGTTGGTGTGGTGGGTGACCACGCCGGGGATGAGCTTCTTGCCGTCCGGCAGCTTCACGTCCTCCCACACGCGCCACTCGTGCTCGTGCCGCGGATTCGCCTGCTCCATCGCATAAGCACCGGCGTTGACCTGCAGGATCAGGTCGATGACGTCGCGCAGCGGTGGGTCGAACGCGTGCGGACCGTGCCAGCTGCCGAAGCACACGTGGTACCGGACGCGATCCTCCGGCAGCCCTTCCAGCGCGTGGTTGAGCGCGCGCACGCGCAGTTCCGCCCAGCGCCGGTAGTCGTCGAAGGAGCCGCCGCCGGCCAGGATCGTGTCGCACTCGTGCATCAGCACGGCGTCGTCGACCTGCAGCAGCAGACCGCTGTCGACGATCGCCCGGTACTCCTGCTTGAGCACGTCGGCCAACGCGAACACGAACTCCTCCTCGGAGTCGTAGTGCTCGTTGGTCAGCCAGTAGGCGCTCGCCGGCGCGACCACGGGCAGGAACGCTTCGACGCCTTCGTGCTGCGCCACAGCGGTTTTCACGTTCGCGATGTCGCGGTCGATCGCGGTCCGGTCGTAGCGCAGCGGGCCGGTGCAGTACCAGGCCGACGGCGGTTGGTCGGCGGTCTGGGCGTTGCTCTTGCGGGTGGCGGCCTCGTCGAGCGCGTCGAGTTCGGCGTAGGCACCGGGGAACGACTGCCGGTCGCGGCTCGGCGGAAGCACGCTCGATCCTTCGAGTTCGATCGACCGCGACCCCAGGCCGCTGACCCGTTCGTAGAGGTAGGTGATCCAGCTGACCTTGCCCATCTCGCCGTCGTCGACCACGTCGACGCCGGCCTCGACCTGCTTTCGGACCACGTCGTCCACGGATGCGGTCAGGCAGGTCTGGTAGGCGGCGTCGTCCACAGCGGCACCGCCGGCCTTCGCGGACAGGAACGACAGGAGCTCGGTAGGACGGATCAGGCTTCCGGTGTGCGTCGCAAGGATCCTGCTCACAGCTCTCCTCATGCCGACGACCTGAAGAACGCGGCCCCCATGACCGCACCCCGAACCCTTCTCCGCCCGGCACCCGCGGTCAACACCCGCACGACCCGAACGCCCTGCCCCAACCGGTCCCACTCGCGACGACCTCAGAGCGGGAGCCCCACGAACACGACGTCTTCGAGACGATCACCGAGATCAGCGACCGCGGGCAGACGCCCCCACTCCTGGAAACCGCGGGCCCGGAAGAGGCGGAGACTCCGCTCGTTCGAGGCGAAGATCGTGGTCGCGATGGTTTGGAAGCCCAGCTCGGGAGCCCGCGCGACGGCCTGGCCCAGCAGGTGCTCGCCCTGCCCCCGACCCCGGTGCTCGGGATGCAGGTACAGCGCCAGATCAGCGGTGATGTCATACCCGCGCCGTCCGTTGAGGAACGGTTCCAACGACACGTAGCCGGTCACGACGGTCGGCGAACCCGGCTCGTGGCCGACCCACACCGGGTAGCGATCCGGATCGGATTCGGCGAACCACGCCTCCCGCGAAGCGACCGTGATCGGCTCCCAATCGCAGGTCGCCGACCGTTCCGGGATCACCGAGTTGTAGATGTCCACGATCGCGGGGAGATCCGCACGCGTGGCGAGCCGATGCGCGTAGGTCATGACCACGTCCGCCCTTCGGGTTCGACCGGAAGCCCGCGCTGTCGCGCAGCACGGCGAAGCGTGCCAGGACGTGATCTCGACGGGAAATGCCGCCACCACGAGCCACGAAGATCATCCGGACCTTGTAACCTTGGGCTCGCGGGGCGTTAGCTCAACTGGCAGAGCAGCGGACTTTTAATCCGCGGGTTCAGGGTTCGATCCCCTGGCGCCCCACCAAAACCCCAGGTCAACGGCCTGGGGTTTTTTGCTTTCAAGATCGCCGCCATGCTTTTGCCATGGAGAACGACTCCACTGAGAGACCGCCGCTGGCGAACGGCTGATCACGGGCGAGGGAAACGCGCCGTAGCGTCCCCAGGCAGCCGAGGCGGTATCCATCACACGCGGCCCCACAACCAAGCCCCCCTTGGAGGGGGCGCATGCTCACCACGAACAGTGATCAACTGCACACGGCTGCAACCTTTGACCTCGCGCTTCTGGCTTTCCCGTCCGAAACAACAGGAAACGTCCATCACCAACGGTCCTCATCGGTGGGACGACCGGACACGTCGCCTCAGAACTCGCGGGATCAGGCGCCGGGGATGAGTTCGGCCAGGAGACCTCGGACGCGCCGGTCGATGTCGTCTCGGACCTCGCGGACGTCGTCGACGCCCTTCCCCGCGGGATCGATGAGTTCCCAGTCGAGGTAGCGCTTGCCGGGGAAGACGGGGCACGCATCGCCGCAGCCCATGGTGATGACCACGTCGGCGGCTTCGACCGCGTCGGTGGTGAGCTTCTTCGGGAACTCCTGCGAGAGGTCGAGGTCGAGTTCGTTCATGACCTCGAGCACGGCGGGGTTGATCGTGTCGGCCGGCGCGGATCCGGCGGAGCGCACGGCGATCTTGCCCTGTGCGTGGTGGTGCAGCAGGGCAGCAGCCATCTGGGATCGGCCAGCGTTGTGCACGCAGACGAACAGGACCTCGGGGATGGCGGACACGATGGCTCCCTGGTTCTCGGCGATGTCGTCGTGGTGGCTAGGCGCTGGCCCCGACGCGGTCGGCCTCGGAGGGCGTGAACCAGCGTCGTGCGGCGAGTGAGACGTAGACGAGCGCGACCAGCACGGGCACCTCGATCAGCGGGCCGACGACCCCGGCCAGAGCCTGGCCGCTGGTGACGCCGAAGGTCGCGATCGCCACCGCGATGGCCAGTTCGAAGTTGTTGCCCGCAGCGGTGAACGACAAGGTCGCCGAACGTTCGTAGTTCAGGCCGATGGCCTTGCCGAGCGCGAACGATCCGGCCCACATCACCGCGAAGTAGACGAGCAGCGGCAGCGCGATGCGCGCGACGTCCAGCGGGCTCGATGTGATCGCCTCTCCCTGCAGCGCGAAGAGGATCACGATGGTGAACAGCAGCCCGTAGAGGGCGATCGGGCCGATGCGGGGCAGGAACCGCGACTCGTACCACTCGCGGCCCTTCACGCGCTCGCCGAAGCGGCGGGTGAGGTATCCGGCCAGCAGCGGGATGCCGAGGAAGATCAGCACGTTCTTGGCGATCTCCCAGGCCGAGACCTCCAGTCCCGCGACCGGCAGACCCAGCCACCCGGGCAGCGCGGAGAGGTAGAACCAGCCGAGCCCGGCGAAGGCGATGACCTGGAACACCGAGTTGAGCGCGACCAGCACGGCCGCAGCCTCACGGTCCCCGCAGGCCAGGTCGTTCCAGATGATGACCATCGCGATGCAGCGCGCCAAGCCGACGATGATCAGCCCGGTCCGGTACTCGGGCAGGTCCGGCAGGAACATCCAGGCCAGCGCGAACATCAGCGCCGGGCCGAGCACCCAGTTGAGCACGATCGAGGAGACCATCAGCCGCTTGTCGCCGGTGACGGTGTCGAGCCGGTCGTAGCGGACCTTGGCCAGCACCGGGTACATCATGACCAGCAGGCCCAGGGCGATGGGCAGCGAAACCCCGTCGATCTGCACGGCATCCAGCGCAGAGCCCAGCCCGGGGATCCATCGGCCGGCCAGGAGCCCGAGGACCATCGCGGCACCGATCCACACCGGCAACAACCGGTCCAAGGCGGACAGCTTCGCCACGACGGCGTTGCCCTGGGTCTGCGTCATGCCGTCACCGCCACGTCCTGAGCGGGAACCAGCGAGTCCGACAGCAGGCGCAGGGTGTCCGGGCGGACGCGGTAGTAGATCCAGGTCCCGCGCCGCTCGCCCTCGATCACCCCGGCCTCGCGCAACACCTTGAGGTGGTGCGAGATCGTCGGCCCCGACAACTCGAACGCTCCCGTCAGGTCGCAGACGCAAGCCTCACCACCGGCGTGCGAGGCGATCAGGGACAGCAGCCGCAGCCGCACCGGCTCGCCGAGGGCCTTGAACACCCGTGAGAGCGTCCCCGCCTTCTCGGCATCGAGCGGCTCCCGCATCACCGGCGAGCAGCACAGCGCCCCGTCATCGACGGGCGACTCCTGATTCGACATGCTTCTATCTTGACATCCGTCAAATCAAGGGCGCAAGCTTCGAGCATCCATCTGATTCGATGGGCATCGAATTAAGGGGTTGAGATGTCTCGCATGCAACTGGCTCTCCGCGTGGGCGACCTGGAGGGCTCGATCGCGTTCTACTCGAAGCTCTTCGGTGCCGAACCGGCCAAGCTCCGGCCCGGCTACGCCAACTTCGCCATCGCCGAACCACCGCTCAAGCTCGTACTCCTCGAAGGCGAATCCGGGCAGGACACCGCCATCGACCACCTGGGCGTGGAGGTCGGAAGCACCGAGCAGGTCAGCAACGCCACCGACCGGCTCAAGGCCCTCGGGCTGTTCACCGAAGTCGAGGAGGACACCACCTGCTGCTACGCCCGCCAGGACAAGGTCTGGGTCCACGGCCCCGGACGGGAGCCCTGGGAGGTCTACGTGGTCAAGGCCGACGCCCAAAACTTCGGCGCCTCACCCACCGAGGAAGGCGCCACACCCTGTTGCACCACCGATGAAGCCGTCAGCGCATAACTCACCCTCGATCGCGGTCCGGCCACCATCAGGAGAGGCCGGGCCGCAGGACGTCCAAAGCGCGCCGACCTTGCACGACTGGCGATCATTCGCACGTGAGTTCCGACATGAGCGTTGTGAAGATCGAGCTCATCGGGGGCTTTCGGTCAGAACTCCTGGACTTCGGCGCCTGGGGCGTGGAGGTCGGCGGAGCGGACACGGCCCATGTGCACGTTCCTGCTGAGCCGGATCGCGGGGCGGATCAGCAGCTCGATACTTCCCAACAGGAAGAACCACGTGCCGGCCTCGGCGGTCTCCGGGGAGAAGAACAAGATGCTGCCGACGACGAACCAGACCGCGACCAGGATGTCGTTGCTGATGCTCAGCACCTCGTAGCGCCTGCGGAGCATCAGCTCCTTGTTGCCGATCGTCACGACCAGCGGTCGCGGGCCCTGCTTCTCGGCCATCTCGACACCCCTTCCCGCCGGTGACCCACGCCTTCCACAGACCTGTGCGCCAACGCCCACACTACCGATCCGACGTGCGCGAACGCCGCTTCCCGTTCGCTCCTGCCCGGAAGCAAGTCCACAATGGACAATCCCCGCCGTGGCGGGAATACCGATCGGCGGGCGCCGGTTGGTCCTCGTGTGAGTTCTGCGTTGAGGTTCGGCCCGTACGAGGTGCGGCGCGTCGTCGAGTGGGTCGGGCCGATCGCGCCGGTGAGCAAGGTGCTGCCCGACACGCCCGCGTCGTACTGGGCGGAGAACGAGGACTGGCTCGTCCCGTCCCACCTCGACGGGGAGAGCTACCGGGCGGCGATCCAGACCTGGGTGATCGAGGGCGCCGGCGAGACGATCCTCGTGGACACGGGTGTGGGCAACGATCGCGATCGCCCGCAGATCCCGGTCTTCTCGCACCTCCAGACCGACTTCCTCGCGCGCCTCGACAGCGCGGGCATCGACCGGAACGCGGTCACGTGCGTCGTCAACACCCACATCCACTACGACCACGTCGGCTGGAACACCACGCTGGCCGACGGCGCGTGGGTGCCGACCTTCCCGAACGCCCGCTACGTCGTTCCCGCGCGCGACCGGGAGCACTTCCGCCCGGAGAACGCCGACCGGATGCGGGCGCCGACGACCGAGGACGAGCGGCGCCGCTTCGAGGGCAGCCGGCTCGTGTACGCCGACAGCGTGGCGCCCATCGACGAGGCCGGTCAGCTGGAGACCTGGGACGACGAGCTGCGGCTCGCCCCCGCCCTCCGGCTCGAACGCGCGTCCGGGCACACGCCCGGATCGTCCGTCCTCTGGCTCGAAGCCGGCGACGGTGCCGTGTTCGTCGGCGACCTGACCCACAGCCCGGTGCAGGTCCCGCGCACGGATGACGCCTGCGCCTTCGATCTCGACCGGGACGAAGCGCGCCGCGCCCGGCACGACGTCCTCGGACGGGCCGCTCGAACCGGGGCCACGATCTTCCCCGCCCACTACGCGGGCCAGGGCGCGATGACGATCACCCCGCAGGACGAGAGCGGGTTCACCATCGGTGCCTGGGCACCGCTGCCGCCGCTCTAGAGATCAGGTGGCAGGACCTGATGCGGGGTCGAGGACGCCCGTGAAGACCAGGGCCAGGATCACCAGGCCGAGGATGACGCGGTAGACGACGAACGGCACGAAGGTGCCGCGCTTGATGTAGGCCATGAGCCAGGCGACGACCGCGTACCCGACCACGAAGGACACCAGCGTCGCCACGAGCGTGGGTCCCCAGGCCGGGGCGTTGCCCGCGCCGATGTCGGTCAGCTTATACAGCCCGGACCCGAACACGGCCGGTGCTGCCAGCAGGAACGAGTACTCGGCGGCGTCCGCGCGCCGGTAGCCCATGAGCAGGCCCGCCGTCGTCGTACCGCCCGAGCGCGACACACCGGGGATCAGGGCGAGCGCCTGAGCCAGGCCGTAGGCGAGACCGCGCGGAACGTTCAGGTCGTCGAGGGTGCGTTCCTTCCTGCCGTACCGGTCGGCCCATCCGAGCAGCAGCCCGAAGCCGATCAGCACCAGGGCGGTCAACCGGAGATCGCGGAACGCGGAGTCGATCGCGTCCTCGAACAGGACACCGAGCACGACCACGGGGATCGTGCCGACGATGATCAGCCACCCCATCCTGGCGTCGGGATCGCGGCGGAGCTCAGGGCGGTAGAACGACCGGAACCAGTTCCGCAGGATCGAGCCGATCTTCTTCGCGAAGTACGCGAGGATCGCCAGCTCCGTCCCGATCTGGATCACCGCGGTGAACGCCGCGCCCGGGTCGTCCCACCCGGCGAACGCAGCCACGACGCGCACGTGCGCGCTGGAGGAGACCGGCAGGAACTCGGTCAGCCCCTGCACCAAACCCAGCACGACCGCTTCGAACCAACCCACGGCAGACCCTCCGTCACGTGCAGCGCCGACACCGCACCGCTCCCGCGATCAGGATGCCCACCCCGGCCTGGCACCCCCGCAGCGGGTGCGCCCACGAAGAACCCCAGGTCTCGGAAGACCTGGGGCCGTTCGCCTGGCGGGTGGTGGTGCTACTCGGCGAGCTTGGTGATCGACTGCGCCCAGAGGAAGTACTTGTTGGTGCCGAGGTCGCGGACGGTCTTGATGCCGAAGGCGGAATTGAGCTGCTCCGCGTCGGATTCGCTGACGCCCTGCAACGCTCCCACCGGTGCGTCTGCCAGTTCCGCCAAGCTCTTGCCCTCGTAGGCCTTGACCACCTTGCTAGCGAGGTCTCCCATGCGAGTCGCCCTCCAAAGTCTCGGTCCAGCGGACTGATTGGGAGCCTAGGAGCGGCACGGACAACAGCAACCTGAAGGAGACCCTGCAGGCCGATCGAGTGTCACCCGGTCCGATGAACCACACCCCGGGCGACCACGCGATGTCGATCACCTCGCCGATCGGTGGACGCGGGGCCAGGTCAGCGCTTGATCAGATAGCGCAGGAGCAGCGTGTCGTCCTGGAGCAGCACCGAGTCGAGGGTCAGCGCTGCCGGGTCGATGCCCGTGCCCGTCGCGATCCGCCCCGCCGCTCCGGAGACCAGCAGCGGCGAGAGCGTCAGCCGGAGCTCGTCGACCACGCCCGCCTCGATCAGCGCGCCGAACAGGTGCGGCCCACCGTCGCAGTGGATCCGGCGGAGACCGCGTTCGGCCAGGGCCGCCGTCGCCGCCGCGAGGTCCACTTCGGACTCCCCGGCGACCAGCACCTCGGCACCGGCCGCCCGCCACTGCTCGCGCAGTTCGAGAGGCGCTGCGCGGCAGGTGATCACGATCGTCGGGACCTTGGCGTCGGTGATGACCGGTGCGTCCGCCGGGAGCGTCCCGCCGGAGGTCACGACCGCGATGCGGGTGATCGGGTCGAGCCCGTGGCGCTCGCGGAACGCGATCTCGTCCGCGTCGGGGTCGAAGCCGCGGAACTCCTCGATGACGGCGGTGTTCGCGCCGACGAGGATGACGTCCGAAAGCCGGCTGCCCAGCGGGTACACCTCGCGGTCCGCCGCGTTCGTCAGACCGCCGGAGCGACCGGCGATCTCGACCGCGCCGTCCACGCTCGACACGAAGTTCACGGCCAGCCACGGGGAATCGCCGTCCGGGTAGCCGTAGAGGCGTTCGAGTTCCGGACGGTCGACGCTTCCCGCTTCGTCCGCGGGCCACAAGCGATGCATCAGTCCACGTACCTCTCCACGCGCGCGGGTGCTCGTCGGCCGTCGATGGTCGCGACCATTTCCAGGGTGTGGCGGGTTTCGCGGACCTGGTGGGCCCGGAACATGACCGCGCCCTGCTGAGCTGCCAGCGCGGTCGCGGCGAGCGTGCCGGTCACACGGTCGTCCAGCTCCACGGCCAGCGACTCGCCCACCACGTTCTTGTTGCTCATCGCCATGAGCACCGGCCAGCCGGTGTCCACCAGCTCCGGCAGCCTGCGGAGGATCTCCAGGGACTGGTAGGTGTTCTTGCCGAAGTCGATCGCCGGGTCGATCAGCACGCCCTCGCGCGGAACGCCGAGGGACACCGCCCGCTCGGCGAGCTTCGTCGTCTGGTCGATGACGTCGGCGACGACGTCCTCGTAGTGCGGGCGCGAGGGATCCGTTCGCGGCTCCAGCCCACCGGTGTGCGAGCAGACGTAGCCGGCGCCGTACTGCGCGGCCACGTCGAGCATCTCGGGGTCGGCGCCCTGCCAGGTGTCGTTGAGCAGGTCCGCCCCGGCCTGGCAGACCCGGTCGGCGACCTCGTGCCGGTAGGTGTCGATGCTGATGATCAGGTCCGGGAACTCCGCGCGCGCCCACTCCAGGGTCGGCAGCACCCGGCGGATCTCCTCCTCGACCGTCACCTCGGGTCCCGGGCTCGCCGGGATCCCCCCGATGTCCAGGACATCGGCGCCCTCGGCGACCGCGCTCGCGATCGCCGTCCGCGCCCGGCCCTCCTCGAAGGTCGCGCCGTGGTCGTAGAACGAATCCGGCGTGCGGTTGACGATCGCCATGATCAGCGCCCGGTCGCTGACCACCGCACGACCTCGAAAGGCCAACTCAGGCATCCGGCCCCCTAACTGGGAAAACTCCGCGAGGTCGCCGAGCCTACCGAACCGAATCGGCCTGATCTGAGCCGATGACGGTGCGCGCCCGGCGTCGATCCTGCTTCGATCAGGCGCATGACCGAGCTGAACGTGACGGTCCTGGCCGATCCCGGTGCCGCCGAACCGCCCGCGGTGTTCGTCCACGGCGTGCTCGCCTGGGGCGACGACGACCTCTACGGCTTCGGCCGCCAGCGGGCGCTGGCCGCGAGCCGCCGGCTCCTGCTGGTGGACCGGCGCGGTCACGGCGGCAGCCCGGATCTCGACGGCCCGCACCGGACCGACTACGAGGTCGACGCCGCCGACGTCGTCTCGCTGCTGGGCGAGGGGGCGCACCTGGTCGGGCACTCCTACGGCGGTGTGGCCGCGCTGCTGGCCGCTTCCCGGCGCCCCGACCTCGTCCGCTCGCTGTGCCTCATCCAGCCGGGATCGCTGCGCGTCGCCGAGGAGCACCCGGTGATCGCGGAATGCCTCGCCCGCAACCGCGCGGCCACCGGCTCGCTGCCTGCGGACATGAGCGCGGAGGACTACTTGGCCCTCGCCACCAGCAGCGTCGGCATGCCATCGCCGGAAGCGACGCCCGAGCGCCTCCGCGCAGCACGCACGAGCATGGGCGAACGGCCCTGCTGGGACGCCGCCGTCGAGCTCGGGCCGATCGCCGACGCCGACTGGCCCTCGCTCGTGGTCGTCGGCGACTGGGCGAGCGCACCGGAGGCGTACCGGCGCCTCGCGGGCGAACCGCTCACCATCGCCGCCCAGGTCCTCGCCGAGCGCATCGGCGCGGACCTGCTGACGGTCCCCGGCTTCTACCCGCACGTCCAGGAACCGGACCAGGTCAACCGCGCGCTGCTGGACCTCTGGTCCCGCGCCTGAGCCCCTCAATCGCGAGAGGTCAAGTCCGCCAAGGCCATCTCCGCGCTCCGGGACGCCCAGTCGGTCCAGGTCAGACCGTCCGGCCAGGTGTCGCAGCTGGCGGCCCGGTGCACGCAGGAGCCGATGATGGTGCGCGCGGAAAAGCGCACGGCCGCACGCGGTTCGGTCCGAACGACCTCGGCCAGGTGCGGTTCGACGGCGTCGACGAGTGCGCGCTGAACAGCGTCGAGCGCCTGCAACCCGCGCTCGGCCCCTCCCACCGACTGGACGCTGAGCAGTGCGGGGAAGGTCCGGGTGTGACCGGAGAAGGCCCCGGCCATCGCGGCGGTGAAGGCGCCGATCACGCTGCCGAGTCCCGGTTCCGCTGACCGGAGAGCCTGCGACACATCGGTTTCCAGCTGTTCGAGGAGCTGGTCCTTCACGGCTTCGAGGAGCTGCTCCTTGCCGCTGAAGCGGCGGTAGATGGCGCCCACCGACATCCCCGACCGCTCCGCGACGGCCGCGACGGTGAAGTCCTCGATGCCGCCGACGGCGAGGACGTGCTCGGCCGAGGTCAGCACCTTCTGCAAGGTCTCTCGGCTGCGGGCCTGCTGCGGAGGCCGGAAGTGCGGGGCGCTCATCGCCCTGACGCTACCGCCCGCCTTCTCACCGACGATATGGGAATGATAATTTCCATTCTCATTTGGGAGAGAGGTCACGCCGTGGTGAACATCGAGGTGCGCGACGCCTACGTCGATTTCCCGATCTTCGACGCGAAGACGCGCTCGCTGAAGAAGAAGGTCTTCGGGAAGGTCGGCGGCAAGATCGGGACCGACGCCAAGGTGCCCGTCATCGAGGCGCTGCGCGGCGTCACGCTCTCACTGCGCGACGGCGACCGCGTCGCGCTCGTCGGGCACAACGGAGCGGGTAAGTCGACGCTGCTGCGCCTGCTGTCCGGCATCTACGAACCCACCCGCGGAACCGCCCGGATCCGGGGCAAGGTCGCGCCGGTCTTCGACCTCGGCGTCGGGATGGACCCCGAGGTCTCGGGCCACGAGAACATCGTCATCCGCGGCCTGTTCCTCGGGATGACCCGCAAGCAGATGCAGGAACGCGCCGACGACATCGCGGACTTCACCGAGCTGGGCGACTACCTGCACATGCCGCTGCGGACCTACTCCGCGGGCATGCGCGTGCGGCTGGCCCTCGGCGTGGTCACCACCATCGACCCGGAGATCCTGATCCTCGACGAGGGGCTGGGCGCCGTCGACGCGGCCTTCATCGCGAAAGCGCGGCAGCGCATGGTGGACCTGGTCGAGCGCTCCGGAATGCTGGTGTTCGCCTCGCACTCCGACGAACTCCTGCTGGAGCTGTGCACGAAGGCGATCTGGATGGACGAGGGCTCGATCCGGATGACCGGCGACGTGCGCGACGTGCTCGCCGCCTACAAGGGGCACCCGATCACCTGGGCCGCGTCCGGGAACGCGGCGCGTCCTAGGCTGGGTGGTGTGATGGAGATCTGGGTCAATCCGCAGTGCTCGAAGTGCCGTTCCGCCGTCGGTGAGCTCGACGCCGTCGGAGCCGGGTACACCGTGCGGCGATACCTGGAGGACCCTCCGTCCGTCGCCGAGCTCGAAGCGGTGCTGGAGCGGCTGGGGCTGGAACCCTGGGACATCGCGCGCACCGGCGAGGCCGTCGCGAAGGAGCTGGGACTCCGCGAGCTGCCGAAGGATTCCGCGCACCGGGCCGACTGGCTGCGGTTGATGAGCGAGAACCCGAAGCTGATCCAGCGGCCGATCATCACCGCGTCCGAGGGCACGACCGTCGTCGGCCGCGACGCGGAATCGGTGAGCCGCGTGATCGACGCCGAGAAGAACGCCTGATCGCGCGCACCTCATCCCGCTGAGAACCGCTGTCCTCGACGGGGTTCGGCTCGGATCCCTGGGTCAGTCGCGGCGGGTGAGGCGTTCGCCGACGCGGATGATGCGCTCGCCGACGTTCTCGGCGAGTCCGCTGGTGGCGCCGGCGACCTTGTCCGCCGCGGACCGACTCACGGCAGCCGCCTTGATCGCGGCGTCCTCGGTGAACTCGACCGCCACCGCGCCCGCGTGATCCGTCCAGCCCGCGGCTCGTCCGGAGAACCGCGCGACGTGCTCGGACGCGTCGCCGCGAACCTGCTCGTAGAACTTCGCCGTCTGCGCGACCGTGCTGTCGACCAGCTTCGAGAACGCCTCGGGGACCGGCATCGCGACCTCCTCAGGGGACACCGAGCACACACATGTTACTTCGAGTAACAGGTTAGGGAGATCGCGGGCCATCCGCAACGCCCCTGCCCCCGATGGACCGTCCGGACCAGCGCGATCGACCACTCGCTCGAACGGTCCGGCCATATCCATCCACTGTGGACTCAGTGTTCCGACGGGTGACGAAAACCTCTCCGCGGGCCGCTTGATCGTGTCGAGCTGCGATCCGATTCCGGTGCAACCGGAAGGACAACTTCCGCGTGGCCCCTGCGATGCTGGAACGCAACCTTGGGCACATAGGATCAAATTCCCAGGGAAGGCATTGCCCGCGCAGCCGGTGAACAGGCACGGTCCTGGACCCCTCGTGCGGGCAGAAACGGCGCCGATCCGTCGGCAACCACTAAGGACAGATACTCATGCTTCAGCAGCGGACGCGACTGCTCGGTTCGATCCTGAGCCTGTGCACCGCCGGCGCCTTGGTCGCCGGTTGCGGCGGAGGCGACTCGGCCGAGCACGCGCAGCACGAGAACGCCCCGCAGGCTCCCGCCCAGGGTCAGTCCGCTGCGGGCAAGCAGACCTCCGGCTCGTTCGAGAACTTCTCGCCGACCGCCAAGGCCATCACCTACAAGCCGGACCAGGTGCCGGTCGGTGGCCAGATCAACGTGGCCTCCTCCAGCGCCGACGGCAAGAACAAGGTGACCGTCGAGGTCAAGGGACTGCAGCCGAACCGCGCCTACGGCGGGCACGTGCACGTCAAGCCCTGCGGCGCGACCGGCGAGGACGCCGGGTCGCACTACCAGGAGAAGGCCGACCCGGTGAAGCCGTCGGTCGACCCGGCCTTCGCCAACCCGCAGAACGAGGTCTGGCTGGACTTCCACACCGACGCCCAGGGCAACGCCAGCACCACCGCCGAGGGCACCTGGGCCCTGGCCACGCGCGAGGACGCCCAGTCCGTGGTCATCCACGAGACCCACACCCACACCGAGGCCGGCAAGGCGGGCACGGCCGGCGGGCGTCTGGCCTGCATCACCGCGGACTTCTGAGCCGCACGCGCTCACGAGGAGGGCACTCGCCGACAGGGCGGGTGCCCTCCTCGTCTTCGTCGTCGCGCCCGCGACGCAGGTCACCGGTGATCGGGGTCCGGCGTCAGGGACAATGGGCACGATGACCGCTCTGGACCTGCCCGCCGCGACGGGCGCCAAGACGCTGCGGATCGGGCCCCACGAGGTCGATCCGCCGGTGGTGCTCGCACCCATGGCCGGCATCACCAACGTCGCGTTCCGGCGGCTGTGCCGGGAGTACGGCGCCGGGCTGTACGTGTGCGAGATGATCACCAGCCGGGCGCTGGTCGAGCGGCACCCGAAGACGCTGGAGATGATCACCTTCGACGCGGACGAGCGCCCCCGCTCGATGCAGCTCTACGGCGTCGACCCGGTGACCATGGGCAAGGCCGTGCGCATGATCGTCGACGAGGACCTCGCCGACCACGTCGACATGAACTTCGGCTGCCCGGTGCCCAAGGTGACCCGCAAGGGTGGTGGGTCGGCGCTGCCGTACAAGCGGCGGCTATTCGCCGACATCGTGCGCGCCGCCGTCGAGGCAGCCGAGCCCGCCGGCGTGCCGGTCACCGTGAAGTTCCGCATCGGCATCGACGACGAACACCTCACCTACCTCGACGCCGGACGCCTCGCCGAGGAGAACGGCGCGGCCGCGGTCGCGCTGCACGGCCGGACCGCGTCGCAGCGCTACTCCGGGACCGCCGACTGGTCGGCGATCCGGACGCTCAAGGAGCACGTCACCTCCATCCCGGTGCTCGGCAACGGCGACATCTTCAGCGCCGACGACGCGCTGCGGATGGTCGCCGAAACCGGTTGCGACGGCGTGGTCGTCGGCCGCGGCTGCCTCGGACGCCCCTGGCTCTTCCGCGACCTGCAGGCCGCGTTCACCGGGCAGCCCGTTCCGGAAGGCCCCCATCTGGGCGAGGTCTCGCGAGTGCTGCGGCGTCACGCCGAACTGCTCGCCGACCACATGGGCGAGGAGAAGGGCCTTCGGGACCTGCGCAAGCACATGTCGCAGTACCTGCGGGGTTTCCCGATCGGATCGGACCTGCGGCAGGGCTTCGGACTCGTCTCCAGCCTCGCGCAGCTCGACGACCTGCTGGCGCAGCTCGACCCGGACGTGCCGTTCCCGGTCGACGCCGAAGGCCCGCGCGGACGGCAGGGATCAGCGGGCAAGGTCGTGCTGCCGGAGGGCTGGCTCGACGACCCCGAGGACGCCACCGTGCCCACCGGCGCGGAGATCGACTCCAGCGGCGGCTGACCCGTGCGAGTGGTCTGGCCGCTGATCGCCGCACTCTGCGTGTCCGGCTGCACCGCGGCACCGCAGCCTCCGGACTTCCGCGGCTACTTCGCGGACAACAACGCCGCCGCGGCCGCGGGTCCGCAGGCGCAGCAGGAGTTCTTCCGCCGCACGCAGCACCCCGATTTCACCGACAACACGTGCGAACTCGACGATCTCACCGTCCGGCTGGACCCCGCCTGGAGCACGCTGCGGCCCGATCCCGGGTTCGCCACCGACGGCGTGGTCCCGCGCGGCGAGATCTGGGCGATCGGAGTCGAAGTCACCACCCGCGCGAACGGCAGCGCCACCGGTCATCAAATCGGGTCACAACACCTCGTGGTCCTCGACGGACGGACGTTCGCGTTCGCACCCTGTCCCCGATAATCGAAGAACTGCCCGGCACGTCCGAAAGGCGCGCCGTGCGGCCAAGATCACCTCGGTACGGTTGCAGGGCGGTGATGTGAAACCGACACTGGTCTGCTCGTCCGTGCGGGTGGGTCCGAACCGATTCGCCTCCACACCAGGGCCTCCGACCGGTACACACCTAGGAGCCGAGACTCGGTCTCCGTTCGCCGAAAGCATCACCCGATCGCGCGAATCGAGACGTGGGGCGAGTCCAACGGCATGATCGTTTGCGTCAAACCGACGACAGCGCGGACGGGAGGTGGTCGACATGATCCGCAACGGGTTCGCCGGGCAAGATCCGCACTCCGGCAGCGGCGAAGTGCCGCAACCGCCCACGCCCCGCAGCCGTGAGGAAGTGGCCAGCGGCACGGGCATGGCGGAGCTGCACGAGTCCATCGCGCGGCTGCTGGCCTCCCGCGGCCAGTGGCGTCAGGCGTACCACCACCTGCGCTCCGCGCTGGACATGATGTCCTCGGACAAGCCGGCCGTGCCCGAGCAGCTGCGCAGCGAGGTCGAGCTGCTGCGCAGGGAGCACGCCAAGGCCCGCGAGGAGAGCCTCCGGGACAGCCTCACCGCCAGCTACAACCGCCGGTACCTGGACGAACGGCTCGCAGACCTGGTCGCGGAGAACGCCATGACCGGCGAGGGCCTGGCGGTGGCGCTGATCGACCTGGACTGGTTCAAGCTCGTCAACGACACCTACGGCCACCTGTTCGGGGACCGGGTGCTGCAGCGCGTCGTGGACCTGCTGCAGGAAGCGCTGCCGGACGGCGCGTTCTGCGCCCGCTACGGCGGCGAGGAGTTCGTGCTCGTGCTCCCGCACATCCTGCCCAACTCCGCGGTGCAGGTGTGCGAAGCGGCCCGGCAGCGGGTCGAGCACTTCCGGTGGGAGACCATGGCCCGAGGGCTCGGCGTGACGATCAGCATCGGCGTCGCGCACGAGCAGGGCACCGGTGGCCACGTGTCGGGCGAGCAGCAGCTGATCTCGGCCGACGCGCTCCTGTACGCGGCAAAGCGGGCCGGCCGGAACGCCGTCGCATACCGCAAGGGCGCGGAGGTCCGGCTGGCCGGGGCCGCGGCTGAGCGCGTCACCGAAACCGGAAGACGGGCCGCCGGTTACTGATCGCAACTGAACGAGAGCACAGGGTGTATTCAATTTCCGCGCATACCGGTCATCTGGCTTAGCACGGCTAGTCGCAATAGACGAGCCGCGCGGTAGGATCGTGCACTGATTGTGAAGAAATTGTCGGCGCTATCGTCAGTTCGGGCGATCAGCCGTACTATCTTCGAGGCGCCACGCGATACATGTCGGGGAGTATCGAGCGCGTCAGCACGATTCGCAGAACGATGACTGAGGCAGGTTGGGAGGGAACACGCGTGCCGCAAGACCCCCGGCATGGCGACTTCGGGCACCGGCGTACCCGCCCCGACGAGGACGCCGATGCCAACGGTTCGGCAAGTGGTTCCGGACGTCGCCGACGAGCGCTGTCCGAGGACGGCACCGGTGGCACCCGAGTGATCGACCTGCTGTCCAAGCACGGCAAGGGCCCGAACACCTCCGGCCACCGCCGCGCCGCTGAGCCCGAGCAGCCATCGGCACCGCAATCCCCGCAGAAACCTCCGCAGACCGGCCCGCGCAGGGCCGCTCCGCCCGCACCGCCGGAACCGCCGCAGGCGTGGACGTCCCCCGAACCGTCCGGCCGCCGCCCCCGGCAGGCGCCGCCGAGCCGCCCGATGCCCACGCCGCCGGCTCCGCCGAACAACCCGGCGCCCCCGGCGGGCTGGACCGCGCCCGGCACCGGTCCCCGGCCGACCCAGCAGCCCCCGGCACGGCCGGTGTCACCGCCGTCCGGACGCAACCAGCGCCCGACGCCGCCGCCCGCGGCTCCGGGTGCCGCCGCCGCGTTCGCCGGTGGCGCCGCCGCGCGTCCCGCACGGCGCAACCCCGAGCCGCCCGGCGAGGAGGCGACCCGGATCAGCCAGGCGCTGGGCGCCGACACCCCGCAGCGGGTCTCACCCCCGTCGGGCCGCAACCCGCGTCCGAACCCGTCTCCGTCCCCGTCCCGCCCACCGGCGGACATGGACGCCACCACCCAGCACCCGCGCGTGCCCGCCGCTCCGCGGCCGGAACAGCCCGCGCGACCGGCCAAGCCCGCGGCCGCCGCACCGGCGCAGCCCGCCAAGCCCACGCCTCCGCCCGTCGAGCGGGCCGAGGAGACGGCGATCGTGGCGCCCGCCGACGGCTACTCCGAGCTCGACGAGTTCGACGACGAGGTGGAGGTCGGCGGCCAGGCCGTCGACGACGGCGAGCGTCAGAACGACATCGAGCAGATCGACCTCACGCTCGCCCGCTTCTCCGCGGTGCACGACGAGATCGCCGCCGAGGAGGCCAAGCGCCGCAAGCGCTACGCGTGGCTGCCCGGCAACAAGAAGGAACCCGAGCTCGGCAGCGACATGCCGTTCGACTTCCACGACGACCGCGGCGGGGCGTCGCGGATGGAGTGGAAGAAGAAGCAGCGCAAGCGCCGCACGCACCTGATCGTGATGGCCGTGGCGGTCGCCGCGTCCCTGACCGTGTTCCTGTCGCTGGGCTTCGCCTGGGGCGCGACCACGCTGTTCGGGCCTCCCGCGGTGCTCGCCCTGGACCCGAACTCCTCCGACATCAAGGACGTCGCCGGGCAGGCGGGCGACCAGAACTTCCTGATGATCGGCTCCGACACGCGCGCGGGGGCCAGCGCCGCCGACGGTGTCGGCTCCGAGGCCGACGAGCCCGGGGCGCGCTCCGACACCACGATGATCGCCCACATCCCGGCCGACCGGAGCCGCGTGGTGATGGTGTCCTTCCCGCGCGACCTGCAGGTGGACAGGCCCTCCTGCCAGCGCTGGGACTCGACCACCGGCAAGTACAGCAACGAGGTCGTCCCGGCCAAGAAGGGCGCGCGGCTCAACGAGGCCTACGCGGTCGGCGGCCCGCTGTGCACCACCAAGGTCATCCAGCAGGTCTCCGGACTGCGGATGGACAGCTTCCTGGGCATCGACTTCAACGGCTTCAAGTCCATGGTCGACGCCGTGCACGGCGTCGAGATCAGCACCGACAAGCCGATCGTCGACGAGACGCTCGGCACGGTCATCCCCGAGGCCGGGCAGCACACCCTGACCGGTGACCAGGCCCTCACCTACGTCCGCGCGCGGCACGTCAAGGGCGACCCGACCTCGGACTACGGCCGCATGGAGCGTCAGCAGACGTTCCTGTCGTCGCTGCTGCACAAGACCATGTCCAGCCAGGTGCTGCTGGACCCGCGCAAGCTCAGCGACTTCGTCAAGGCCGTCGGCGCCAACACCTTCGGCGACAACGTCGGCGCCGACCGGTTGATGGGCCTCGGACAGCAGCTGCAGGGCCTGGACCCGAACAAGGTCTCCTTCATGACGGTCCCGACCACCGGCTACGCCAACGACGAGGGCATGGAGGTCCTGCGGGAGGACGCGACGAAGTCGCTGTTCCAGTCGATGATCGACGGCCGTCCGGTGACCACCGACGCCACTCCGCAGAAGGCCGCGCAGTCCACGCCGAGCGGCGGACCGGGCGGTCCCTGAAGGCCCGTCCGGCGCTGCACCGGAGGTCCGCCGACCGGTCATCTCTCAACCGTTAACGCGAGAACCGGGAACAGGGTGTGACCTGCGGTGATCGGTCTTCTTCCGCTGGCCGATCACGACGATTTCACCTCTGGTTCACCACAGGTCATTCTGTCCGATTCCGCGGAGCAGTACGCTGGGTGACATGCGCGAGGTCTACCAGGAACAACTAGGCATGCTCACCGACGTTCTCGCCTCGATGTCGGCGATGGTCGGCACGGCGATGGAACGCGCCACGAAGTCGCTCCTGGAGACCGATCTGAGCCTGGCCGAGCAGGTCATCGACGAGGACTCGCTCGTCGACGAGTCGCGGTCCCGGGCCGAGGAGTACGCCTTCGGCCTGTTGGCGCTGCAGGCTCCCGTGGCCGGCGATCTGCGCAGCGTCATCGCCACCATCCACGCCGCCGAGGACATGGAGCGGATGGGCGACCTCGCCCTGCACGTGGCCAAGGCCGCCCGGCGCCGCCACCCGAACGCGGTGCTCCCGGCCGACGTGGCCGCCTACTTCGCCGAGATGGGCCGCATCGCCGTGAAGTTGGCCCACCAGGTCAGCACGGTGATCCGCACCCAGGACGTCGAGGCCGCGCGGCTGCTGGACGAGGTCGACGACGAGATGGACGACCTGCACCGGCACCTGTTCACCGTGCTGATGAGCCCTGACTGGGAGCACGGGGTCGCCACGGCCGTCGACGTCACGCTGCTCGGCCGCTTCTACGAGCGCTTCGCCGACCACGCTGTCGCGGTGGCACGCCGGGTCGAGTTCATCGTGACCGGAAAGATGCCTTCCCGTTGATCCGTTTCCGCTGGTCAGCGGCGATCTCGCCCGGGAAGTATTAATAGTCGGTCTCAGCACTCGATGTTGTGATCATCGTGTGCCATCCTCTTTCGAGTGAGATGCGACCGAACTCGTACCGATGAGGTGCTCGGTGGGTAAGAGTCCGACCGTGCACCGACGTCGCCTGGGAAGTGAACTGCGCCGACTCCGCGAGGTCGCCGGGCGCACGCACCGCGAGGTCGCCGCCCACCTGGACTGCTCGCAGGGCAAGATCAGCCAGATCGAGCTGGGCAGGGTGCCCGTGCGCACCTCCGACGTGCGGCTGATGGCCGAGTTCTACGGTGCGGGCGCTCAGCTCGACTCGCTGATCGACCTGGCCCAGGACTCCAAGCAGCGCGGCTGGTGGCAGCAGTACCCGAGCACCGCGCTGCGACCCGGCCTGCAGACCTACCTGGGACTGGAGACCTCGGCGAAAGCCGTCAGCTGCTTCGGCAGCGACCCGCTGCCCGAGCTCCTGCAGACCACCGACTACACGCGGGCTCTGCTGACCTCGGACTCGCAGGTGTTCACCGACGACGAGATCGCCGAACGCCTGAAGGTCGTGACCACCCGCCAGCAGCGCCTGCTGGGCGACCAGCCCCTGGAGCTGTGGGCGGTCCTCGACGAGTCGGCGCTGCGGCGCTGCGTGGGCGGTCCGGGCGTGATGCGGCAGCAGCTGGAGCACCTGGTGCTGCTGGGATATCGCCGCAACGTCACCATCCAGGTCCTGCCGTTCCGCGTGGGCGGCCACCCCCTGATGGGCGACCGAGCAGCGGTGTTCTCCTTCACCGACGAAGCCGACCCCCAGGTCGTGCACCTGGGAGACTCCGCCAACTCCCGCTTCCTGGACAAGTCCGCCGACACGGCCGACTACCTCAAAGCCTTCGAGCAGGTCTGCACGACAGCGCTGAGCCCGAAGGACTCCAGCGCCTTCATCTCCTCGGTAGCGGACGAACTACCCACCTGACAAAGTCAGAAAAGCGGGGCTCCCCAGGGAAGCCCCGCTTTTGTAGACCCAACGCACGTCAGGCAAGCGACGGAGTCGCTTTCTCACTACCCCACCAAAGCAACTCGCACCGCCGCGGGTTCTCAGACGCCTTCTGGGGAGGACAGCCGTAGCGCCGCGTATCCGTTCATACTCAAGTCTCGGATCCCGGACCCAGAAGGCGTCTGAGGTTCCGCTTCCGGCACCGCGAAGCAGAAGGACCACGGAGTAGTTTTCAGTTGGACAGCGGCAAGATCAGCCGAAGCGGCCTGAGATGTAGTCCTCTGTGGCCTTCTGGGTCGGGTTGGAGAAGATCTTGCCGGTCTCGTCGATCTCGACGAGCTGGCCGGGCTCGCCGACTGCGCGCAGGTTGAAGAACGCGGTCTGGTCGCTGACGCGAGCGGCCTGCTGCATGTTGTGGGTGACGATGACGATCGTGTAGTCCTGCTTGAGGTGCGAGATCAGGTCTTCGATCGCCAGGGTCGAGATCGGGTCGAGCGCGGAGCAGGGCTCGTCCATCAGCAGCACGTCGGGCCGCACCGCGATGGCGCGGGCGATGCACAGGCGCTGCTGCTGACCGCCGGAGAGACCGCCGCCGGGCTTGTTGAGCCGGTCCTTGACCTCTTCCCACAGGTTCGCGCCGCGCAGCGCCTGCTCGGCGACCTCGTCGAGGTGCGACTTGTTCTTGTCGCCCGCGAGCTTGAGACCGGCCACCACGTTGTCCCGGATGGACATGGTGGGGAACGGGTTGGCGCGCTGGAAGACCATGCCGATGGTCTTGCGGACCTGCACCGGGTCGACGTCGTTGGCGTAGACATCCTCGCCGTCGAGCATCACCTTGCCCTCGACGCGGGCGCCCGGGATGACCTCGTGCATGCGGTTCAGCGACCGCAGCACGGTGGACTTCCCGCAACCCGAGGGACCGATGAACGCGGTGACGCTGCGGGCGGGGACCTGCAGGGTCACGTCCTGCACGGCGTGGAACTTCCCGTAGTGGAGGTTCAGGTCTTTGATGTCGAGACGCTTGGCCATTTCGAATGTCCCTACTTGGTCTTGATCGCGAAGATCTTGGACAGACCCGTCGCGGCAAGGTTGATCAGCATGATGACGATCACGAGGGTCAGCGCCGCTCCCCACATCCGGTCCAAACCGGCATCGGTTCCGGTGCTGCGCTCCATGAAGATGGTCAGCGGCAGCGACGCCATCTCGCCGCCGAAGAGATCGAAGTTGATCGCCGAGGAGTACCCGACCAGGATCAGCAGCGGTGCGGTCTCACCGAGCACGCGCGCCAGACCGAGCATGACGCCGGTGACGATGCCCGACAGCGCGGTCGGCAGCACGATCCGCACGATGGTCTTCCACTTCGGCAGGCCCAGCGCGTAGGCCGCCTCGCGCAGCTCGTTCGGCACGATCAGCAGCATCGTCTCGGTGACCCGGACGACGACCGGCAGCATCAGCAGCAGCAGGGCCAGCGCGACCGCGAAGCCGCTGCGGGTGAAGCCGAAGGTGGTGATCCACAGCGCGTAGATGAACAGGCCGGCCACGATCGAGGGCAGACCGCTGAGGATGTCGACCATGAAGGTCGCGGTCTTGGCCAGCTTGGAGCTCTGCCCGTACTCGACCAGGTAGACGGCGACCATCACGCCCAGCGGGACCGCGATGACCAGGCAGACCAGGCCTTCGAAGACCGTGCCGACCAGGGCGTGGTAGACGCCGCCGCCGAAGTCGGTGGGCAGCAGGCCCTTGAACGAGTGCGACCACCAGTCGGCACTGAGGACGGGCCTGAGGCCGCGTTCCAGCAGCGTCCACAGGACCCACAGCAGCGGGATGACGGCGAGCGCGAACGACGCCACGAACAGGACGGTCGCCAGGTTGTCCTTGAACTTCCGGCCGAAGCCGATGCTCTGGAAGGCCGGCGCGGTTGCGAGCTGCTCCACGTCGGCAGCGTCGGTCCTCATGACTTCCCCTTAGCGCCGGCCGCACTCTCGACCCAGCGCGCGATCGCGTTCACTGCGAAGGTGATGATGAACAGCACCAGACCGGCCGAGATGTAGGCCCCGACCTGCAGGTTGTTGTTGAACTCCGCGGACCCGAGGGCGATCTTGGAGGCGAAGGTCGCTCCGCTGTCGAAGATGCTGTACCCGGGCGGTGCGGCGGTCCAGCTCAGGATGATGGTCAGCGCCATCGTCTCGCCGAGCGCACGGCCGAGGCCGAGCATCGAGCCGCCCACGAAGCCGTTGCGGCCGAAGGGCCACACGGTGGTCTTGATGACTTCCCAGCGGGTGGCGCCGAGCGCCAGCGCGCCCTCGATCTGGGAGTCCGGGGTGCGGGCGAAGACCTCGCGGGTCACACCGGTGATCGTCGGGATGATCATCACCGCTAGCACGATCCCGGCGGTGAACACGTTCGCGCCGGAGTCGACCTGGGAGATGTTGCCCTGGCCGAAGATCGGGATCCAGCCCAGCGTCCCGTTCAGCCAGTTCGACACGGGCTTGAGGAACGGTCCGAGGACCAGGAAACCCCACAGGCCGTACACGACCGAGGGCACGGCGGCCAGCAGGTCGACGATGTAGGCGAAGGGGCGGGCGAGGGTCTTCGGCGCGTAGCGCGTGAGGAACAGGGCGATCCCGCCGGACAGCGGCATCGCGATCACCAGCGCGACCACGGAGCTGGCCACGGTGATCCACGCGAGGTCGAAGATCCCGAAGCTCATGTTGTTCGGGTCCTTGGTGTCCCACTCCCGGCTGAACAGGAAGTTCACCTGGTTCACCTGGAGGGCGGGGACGGCCCGGATGAGCAGGAAGATCGCGATCGCGGCGATCACCGCCACCACGAAGGCCCCGGACGCGGTGGCGAGCGAGGAGAACACCTTGTCGCCGACGCGGGAGCGCTTGCCCGCTGACGTCTGTGGAGCGGAAATGGGAGCCTCCGGTCCGGAACTGGGCGCCGAAGAGCCCCGCCGGGCACCGGTGGTGTCCGCGGGGCGCGTAACGGCTCTCGTTGAGTCGGTCACTGCTGTTTGCAGCCTCTCATCTTGTCCGTTGGACCAGGGGCCCGCCCGAGGTGAGGGCGGGCCCGGTCACTCTCACGAGATGGCGTTGACGGCGTCCAAGACCTTGGTCTTGAAGCCTTCGGGGAGCTGGACGTAGCCGGACTTCTCCAGCTGCTCCGGGTTGGCGTTGGCGGCGACCTTCAGGAACGCCTTGACCGCCTTGGCCGTCTCCGGGTCGTAGCCCTTCGAGCAGACGATCTCGTAGGTGTTCAGCACGATCGGGTAGACGCCCGCGTCCTTGTTGCCGTAGATCGACTTGAGGTCGACGCGCAGGTCGTGCCCCTGGCCCTCGATCTTGGCGCCCTCGATGGCCTTGCCGACGTTGGCGGTGTTGAGCTCCACCGGGCCCGCACCGCTGTCGATCTTGGCGATGCCCAGGCCGAGGTTCTTCGGGAAGGACCACTCGACGTAGGTGAAGCCGCCCTCGGTGGCCTTGACCGACTGCGCGACCTGGTCGGAGCCGTCACGGCCCTGGCCGACGCCCGGGCCGCCCTGGAAGGTCTTGCCCTCACCGGAGAACGCGCCACCGGTGGCGGTCTTGAGGTACTTCTGGAAGTTCTCGGTGGTGCCGGACTCGTCCGAGCGGAAGAACGGGACGATCTCGATCGACGGCAGCTGAGCACCGGGGTTCAGCGCCTTGACCGCCGGGTCGTCCCACTTCTTGATCTCGCCCTTGAAGATCTTGCTGATCACGTCGGGGTTGAGGGTCAAGTCGGAGACGCCGGGGATGTTGTAGGACATCGCGACCGGGCCGAACACCATCGGCAGGTTCCAGGCCGGGTTGCCCTGGCAGCGCTCGGCGGCCTTGGCGACCTCGCCCTTCTCCTCCTTCAGCGGGGAGTCGGAGCCACCGAAGTCGATCTGGCCGGCGGTGAAGGCGGCAACGCCCTTGCCGGAACCGGACTTGGTGTAGTTGACGGTCTGCTCCGGGCACTTGAGGCCGTAGTCCCGGGCGAACACGTCGACCGCGTTCTTCTGCGCCGAGGAGCCCTCACCGGAGATCGGCTTGGTCCCGCACTCGACCTGCAGGCCGTCGAGAGCCGGGTTGCCGCCGCCCTGCGGGACGTTCTGGTCCGAGCCGCAGCCGGCGAGCACGAGCGCGCCCGCGGCGAAGACGGCCAACGCAGCACTGTGCCGCTTGATTCTCACTTCGTTCCTCCACCCAAGGGGACACTTGCGGGGCGCGGCTGAGCCGCGCAGGCCCGTGCTTCTTGCCGCTGGGACAGACGCTAAGCAGCGTGGGTGGACGCTCCTCGCCATTCAAGTGAACGCGAAGTGAACAAGGCACGCTAAGTAAGCAGGGCCACACACCAATGGCTGAGAGGGATGCGGATCTTCCGGTCCTGCCGTGACTCAGAGCGTTCTCGGGTCAGCGCCCGAATTGAACGTCGCTGTCCAGCTTCGCGAAGCCCAACCGCTGGTAGACCTTCACAGCGGGGACGTTGTCGGCCTCGACGTAGAGGATCACGCGACTACGCCCGGTATCCCGAAGGTGACGCAGACCGACCACCGTCAGTGACCTTCCCAGGCCACCGCCCTGCGCGTGCGGATCGACGCCGACCACGTAGACCTCGCCCGTGCCGTCGGGGTGCACCTTCGTCCAGTGGAAGCCCAGCAACGTGCCCGACCCGTCCACCGCCAGGAAGAAGCCCTCCGGGTCGAACCAGTCCTCCTGCTCCTTGGCCCGCACGTCCTGATCGGTCATGTCGCCCTGCTCGGGGTGCCAGACGAACGCGCGGTGGTTGACCCGCACGACCTCTGCCTCGTCCTCGCCCGGCCGGAAGGTGCGGAGCGCGACCCCCTCGGGCGGCTGCGCCTCCGGCAGCTCGGCCCCGGTCAGCTCACGACCCATCCGCCACAGCTCGCGGGGGCGCTGGAAGCCGTAGCGCTCGGACAGCCGCAGCGCGCCCGGGTGCTCGCCGTGCGACCAGATCCGCAGCCTGCCGGTGTCGGAGCTCGGGTCGGTTCCCAGCTCGGCGCGCTCCAGCAGTGCTTCGACGAGCCGGGTGCCCGCGCCGAGGCGGCGGTGCTCCGGGTGAACGGCGAGTTCGGCGACCAGCTGGCCCGCCGCGGACTCGTGCTCGGTGTCCAGGTGCGCATAACCGGCGAGCGCTCCGCCCGAGTCGCGGACGATGAAGTGCTCGGAGCGGACGTCTGCCTGCACCGGCTCGATCTGGTGGACGACGTCGCGGTGGGCCTTGAGCCGCAAGATCACGTGCTCACCGACCGGGGCGACACCGTCGGCCTTCTCCGTCTCGTCGAGCAGGGCCATCACTTCGGCCGTCTCGCTGTCGTTCAGTCCGTTGCGCCAAGTCAGCTGCACGTCCACGACCCTACCCATGCGCGCACGACGAAGCCCCCGGCCGAGAACGACCGGGGGCTCCGCCGGAGACCTCTCCCAGCGCTGCGGGGAGCGGGAGGTCCCAGTTTTAGTCATAACTGAGCCGACATTTCGGGCATGATCATGGCTCGGTTATGACTAAAACTGGGCTGCTCCCGCAACCGCTCCGCCGGACCCGCGGTGATGCGGTGTCGCGGTCAGGCAGTAATGCGGTGTTGTGGTCAGGCGTTGATGCGGAAGTCTGCTGGGGTTTCGGGGGACTCCGTCGCTGCGGACTCGGCGGCCGCTGCGTCTGCGGCGACCTCGGCCGCGAGCGGGGAGGGCGGCGTCGCGGCGCCACCGCGGTTCGGGCGGACGAACTTGTAGCCCACGTTGCGCACGGTGCCGATCATCGAGTCGTGCTCGGGGCCGAGCTTGGCGCGCAGCCGCCGGACGTGCACGTCCACGGTCCGGGTGCCGCCGAAGAAGTCGTAGCCCCAGACCTCCTGCAGCAGCTGAGCGCGCGTGAACACGCGGCCCTCGTGCCCGGCGAGGTACTTCAGCAGCTCGAACTCCTTGTAGGTCAGTTCGAGAGCGCGGCCGCGAAGCCGCGCGGTGTAGGTGGCTTCCTCGATGACCAGGTCACCGACGCTCAGCAAGCCCTCGCCACCGGCGGAGGCGTTGTTGTGGCGGGCGACGAGCAAGCGCAGCCGGGCGTCGACCTCGGCCGGACCGGTGGCCGGGAGCAGGATGTCGTCGACGCCCCACTCGGCGTTGACGGTCACCAGACCGCCCTCGTTGACCAGGGCGATCACCGGGGCGTCACCGGCGGCCAGCAGGCGGCACAGGTCTCGCGCACCGGCGAGGTCGGAGCGGGCGTCGACGATCACGACGTCGTGGGCACCGCCGGACAGGATGGCGCCGGGATCGGCGGGCAGGACCCGGACGCGGTGGGGCAGCAGTGCCAGCGAGGGCAGGACCGCATCGCAGTCCGATTCGCTGGTCAGCAGGAGCAATTCGGAGCTCATGGGGGGCCTCCATCTCCAGGCGAGAACGACCGGCGGTCATGGACGTGGTCGTCCGATGACTCGGCGTCGTTGCCTGTGGATGCCAAGGAGAATAACCGACATGCGGTGGAAAAACCCAGGTCCAACCGAGGGCGTCACATTTGTGAACGGAGCGGGACGCCGTGTTTCCGGAGTGTTTCGGGACCGTTCCGTCACGTTGCGCGCAGAAGACGGGACGCGGCTCCGCGGCGTTCTGCACCCCGGCCCGGGACTGCCCGCGCCCCTCGGTTTCGTGGTGGGGCACGGCTTCACCCAGCACATCCGCAAACCCGCCGTGCGCGAGGTCCTGGAACGGCTGTCCGCGCACGGACCGGTGCTGGCGACGGACTTCCGCGGCCACGGCCGCTCCGGCGGCCGGACCACCGTCGGGCCGAACGAGGCGATGGACATCGACGTCGCCGTCGCGCACCTGCGCGCGCTCGGGTGCGCGCAGGTGGTCACCGTCGGGTTCTCGCTGGGCGGCTCTGTCGTGCTGCGGCAGGCCGCGCTGGGGACGCCACCGGACGCCGTGATCTCGGTGAGCAGTCCGGCCCGCTGGTTCGTGCGCGACACACCCGCGATGCGCAGGGTGCACTGGCTGCTCGAACAACCCCACGGCCGGCTGAGCGCACGCCTGCTGGGCGTGCGGCTGGCGGGTCGGTGGCCCCGCGTCCCGATCTCCCCGATCGAACTCGCCACCCGCATCGACGTGCCGCAGCTGATCGTCCACGGTGCGGAGGATCACTACTTCCCACCGAGCGACGCGCTCGCCCTCAGCGAGGCGGGAGGAGGCGAGTTCTGGCTGGTCGAGGGCATGCGACACGCGGAGAGCTCCACCACTCCGGGGCTGGTGGACAGGATCGCGGCCTGGGCTCTCGATACAGTGGGGCCACCCGATCGGGCCCGGTCGGGCCCCCGGCGCCCCGACAGAACGGACCGCTCGGAGTGAAGAAGCTCGCGATCACCCTCGTCATCGTCATCGGCCTCCTGGTCGCCGCCGACTTCGGCTCGGCCGCGTTCGCCGAGTACCAGGTGTCGAAGAAGGTCGCCCAGCAGCTCAAGCTGCCGGAGCAGCCCGAAGTCTCGATCAACGGGTTCCCGTTCCTGACCCAGGCCGCCGCGGGCAACTACCGCGACGTGCAGCTGGTGGCGAACTCGGTGCCGGTCGAGCCGTTCAACGAGGTGGACATCGAAGCCGACCTGCACGGCGCGAAGGTCGCGACCTCGCAGGTCATCGCGGGAACGGCCCAGGAGCTGACGGTCGATCAGCTGGTCGGCCGGGTGAAGCTGAAGGCCTCCGACGTGGCCCGGCTGATCGGCATCCAGGACCTCACGATCGAGCCTGCCGCCCCGAACGCCCTCGCCGACGACGACGGCAACATCAGCGAGTCCGACAAGCGGCTGGCCGAGGGCGGCGACGACCAGCGCGCACCGGTGCAGCTCGACGGCACGGTCAACATCGCGGGCTCGGAGAACAAGGTCCGCGTGATCGCGGTGCTGTCGCTGGTCAACGGCAAGATGGAGATCGAGCCGCGCGAGCTGGAGCTGAACAACAGCGCGCTGGGCCCGATCGACCTGCCGCCCATCTTCGAGCAGTCGGTGCTCAAGCAGTTCAACACCACCCTCGACCCGGGGATGCTGCCCTTCGAGGTGCAGCCCACGGCGGTGCGCGCCGAGCGCGGCGCGCTGGTCGTCGAGGGCACCGCCGAGAACGTGACGATCAGCGGCAACGGGGTGACCACGGGATGAGCCCGGGTGTGATCGCGCTGCTGATCGCCGTGCCGGTGGCGCTGGTGCTGGGCCTGGTGTGGCAGGCGAGGCAGGGCAAGGTGCGCGAAGGAGGAGGTGAGGAGATCGTGACCGACCACTTCCCGGACGGTCTCAGGCAGCGGCTCGCCGACGCCCCGGAACCGGACGCGAAGGTGACGTTGCTGCAGCTGTCGACCACGTTCTGCCAGCCGTGCAGGCACGCTCGGATCCTGCTCGCCGACTTCGCGGGCAAGACCGGCGACGTCCGCCACGTGGAGGTCGACCTCACCGACCACCCCGAGTGGTCGACGCCGCTGCGCGTCCACAGCACCCCGACGACGCTGGTCCTGGACCGCGCGGGCCGCGAGCTCTTCCGCGTCGGGGGCGTCCCGCGCCCGCAGGCGCTCGCGGAAGCCATCCAGACCCACCTGTGAGGCGACTGCGCCGGGCGAGCAGTTGCCCATCACACGCCGTCCCACTGTGTGAACATTCTTCCCGGCGATCGGTCGGTCCGGGTAACCTCCCAGGCGTGCATGTACTGCTGACCCGAAGGCGCGCGGTTGATCTCTGCCGCGTGGGTAGCAGCCTGTGTTGAAGGCACTGACCGGGCGGTAGTACGCGCTCACAGCACGGCCTCGTCATGCCCTCATGACCTTCGCCGGCGCGCGCCCCACCGCCTGACGGACTCGGCAGACCCAGTCCACATCGTCAGGAGGCCTTCCCAGATGTCAGTCACGACGCTCGATCCACGTGGGGTCAGGTTCACGGCGGCGATCACCAGCGTGATCCTCGCGCTCGGCCTGGTCACCACGAGCTGGCGTGTCTTGGCGGCCCAGATGGTTCTGTTCGGTCTGTGCGCGTTCATCGGAATGCAGCTCAACCCGTGGGGCGCGCTGTACCGGAGCACCGTGCAGCCCAAGCTGGCGCCGATCGCACCGGAAGAGCGCGAAGACCCCGCACCCGTTCGCTTCTCGCAGGGAGTCGGCTTCGTCTTCACCCTCGTGGCCACGATCGGCTACGCGGCGGACCTGACCGCTCTCGGCGTCGTGGCGAACGCCTTAGCCCTGGTAGCGGCACTGCTCAACGCGGTGTTCGGCTACTGCCTCGGCTGCCAGATGTACCTGGTGCTCCGCCGGTTCGCGCCGGCCGGGGCGTCCACGACAGACTGACCCGTTTCGAAGATCAACGAAGGAGTCGCTCGATGAGCCGCGCAGAGGTCCTGGTCTCCACCGAGTGGGCCGAAGAGAACCTGAACACCCCCGGAGTGGTGTTCGCCGAGGTGGACGAGGACACCACCGCTTACGACGGCGGCCACATCCCGGGCGCCATCAAGCTGGACTGGAAGCACGACCTCCAGGACCAGGTCCGCCGTGACTTCGTCGACCGCGAGGGCTTCGAGAAGCTGCTGTCGGCCAAGGGCATCGGCAACGACGACACCGTCGTGCTCTACGGCGGCAACAACAACTGGTTCGCCGCCTACGCCTACTGGTACTTCAAACTCTACGGGCACGGTGACGTCAAGCTGGTCGACGGCGGCCGCAAGAAGTGGGAGCTCGACGGTCGCGAGCTGACCAAGGACGAGCCGAACAAGGCCGCCACCACCTACAAGGCCCAGGAGCCGGACACCTCGATCCGCGCCTTCCGGGACGAGGTCGTGGACGCCATCGGCACGAAGAACCTGGTCGACGTGCGGTCCCCCGACGAGTTCTCGGGCAAGCTGCTGGCGCCGGCGCACCTGCCGCAGGAAGCCGCGCAGCGCGGTGGCCACATCCCCAGCGCGATCAACGTGCCGTGGAGCAAGGCCGCGAACGAGGACGGCACCTTCCGCTCCGACGAGGAGCTCAAGGAAATCTACGGCGAAGCCGGGCTGGACACCGGCAAGGACACCATCGCCTACTGCCGCATCGGCGAGCGCTCCTCGCACACCTGGTTCGTGCTGCGCGAGCTGCTGGGCAACAAGAACGTCAAGAACTACGACGGCTCCTGGACCGAGTACGGCTCGCTGATCGGCGTGCCGATCGAGAACCCGTCCGGCGCCTGATCACCCGGTAACACCGAGCAAGGAGTTTGTGACATGAGTGGATGCGGAGCGCCGCAGCAGTCGGCAACCGCGGTCGACGAGGCCACTGACCAGGTCGTGGTGTCCGGCAAGGTCCGGTCCGGGGACTCGCCCGTCGGCGGGGCTTTCGTCCGCCTGCTGGACTCCTCCGGCGAGTTCACCGCCGAGGTCGTCACCTCCGACGAGGGCGACTTCCGGTTCTACGCCGCTCCGGGCGACTGGACCGTCCGCGCGCTGCACCGCAGCGGCAAGGGCGAGTCCCAGGTCTCCCCGGCGGGCACCGGTGTTCACCCGGTGGACATCGCCGTCGCCTGACCTGCACGTTCGAAGGGCCGGCACCTCTCGGGGTGCCGGCCCTTCGTCGTTTCAGACCTTGCGGGACCGCAGCAGGGCGAAGGCCCGCTCGTCGCGGTCCGGGGTCCGGGGGTCGGAGTCCTCCTGGCAGCCGACGGTGGTGAAGTCGACGACGTCCCAGCCGGTGCGGTCGAAGATGCGGCGGAGGCCGGTCTCGCTGAAGATCCAGAAGTTCGTCGCGTCGTCGTTGGCCTCGGCCGGGTCCAGCAGGTACGCGACGGGCTGGTCGGCGATGCGGGTGCCGCCCGGCGCGACCTGGGCGACGCGCGTCGAGACGAAGCACAGCTCGGCGCGCTCGGCCAGCCTCTCCAGCACCAGGAACGGGTTCTTCAGGTGGTAGAGCAGCCCGAGGAAGAACACCGCGCCGTAGTGCTCGGCGGGCATCCGGAACTGCGCGTCGAGGTCGATCTCGTGCACCTGCGCGCGCGAGGGCAGCTCCTCGACGAGGCGCCGGGCGCCGCGCAGGCCGTTGAAGTTGGTGGGCACGTTGTCGATCAGGTCGACCTCGCAGCCCAGCTCGTCCTCCAGGAAGAACCCGAAGTCGCCGTCCGCGGCACCGATGTCGGCGATGCGGGTGCCCGCGATGCTGTCGAACACCTGCCGCTGCGGACCGCTGAGCAGGGCGTCCAGGTGGAAGATGTTGGCCATCGTGTCGTACGGGTACCAACCGAAGTCGGCCGGCGCGATCTTGTCCTTGCGAGCCAGCAGCTGCTCGCGGTAGGCCAGCGCGCGCTCGCGCAGCGTCTCGAAGTCCATTGTGATCCTCGTCCCGGCTCTGACGTTCGTGGTGTTCAGCGGCCTGTCCCCGCCGCTCACCACGCAGATCATGCCGCACGCCACAGTTCACCGGGGCGTTGCGGTGGTTATCCTTTCCGCGTGGAACTCCTCGACTTTCTGCACTACGGCCTCGTCACGCTCGTCGGACTCGCTGCGATCGCGACCGTCTGGTTCGCCTTCTACGTGGTGTACCGCCTGTACAACGACTGATCACGGCCTCGTTGTAGCCTCGAAGCGATGACTGCAACGCCGAACGAACCGCAGCCGGGCAGCGGCGACGCCGCAGTAGCCGCGGCCGCGGAACGCGCCAAGACCACCCGGGACATCAACGTCCCGGATTTCGACGACCTCCCCGGCGAGGGCGACACCGCGAACCTGCGGGAAGGCCCTTCGCTGGATGACGCCTGCCTGTCGCTGCTGCCGCTGGTCGGCGTGTGGCGCGGCGAGGGCGAGGCCTCGCACCCGTCGCTGGAGGAGTCCTACCGGTTCTTCCAGCAGGTGACGATCTCCCACGACGGCCGCCCGTTCCTGATCTACGCCAGCCGCGCGTGGCGGCTGGACGGCGAAGGCGGCAACGTCGTCGGTCCCGAGTTCCGCGAGCAGGGCTTCCTGCGCCCGCAGCCGGACGACACGATCGAGCTGATGCTGATGCACTCGACCGGCGTCACCGAGCTGTTCATCGGGCAGCCGCGCAACACCACCACCTGGGAGTTCGGCACCGACGCGGTGCTGCGCACCCCGACCGGCGAGGACGTCACCGCCGCCAGCCGCCTCTACGGCGTGGTCGACGGAGCCCTCGCCTACGTCGAGGAGCGCGCGACGTCGGAGCACGAGCTGCAGCCCAGGCTCTCCGCCAAGCTGGACCGAGTCGCGGGCTGAGGGACGTCAGGCAAGCGACGAAGTCGCTTTCTCAGTGCCCCACCTGAGCAACTCGCACCGCCGCGGGTTCTCAGACGTCTTCTGGGGAGGACAGCCGTAGCGCCGTGTACTGGTGGTCGTACATCAGTCTCGGATCCCGGAGCCAGAAGACGTCTGAGGTTCCGCCACCCGCACCGCTGAGCAGGTCGAGCGAGGTTCAGTAGTTCGACTCGTAGAGGTCGACGATCTCGGTGTGCAAGGAGTCATCCGCCTTGATCGGCGTCCCGTCGATCGCCCGCACCTGCGTCACCCGGCGAATGCTGGAGGCCAGCCACACCCCGTCGGACTCGAACAGCGCCGAGGTGGGGAAGTCGGCGACCTCGGTCTCCCAGCCGGCCCGCTCGGCAGCGCGAAACAGCGCGCCCTGGGTCGTGCCGGGCAGGACTCCGGAAGCGGGCGGCGTGGTCAGCAGCGTGCGCCCCTGGGCGAGCACGACCGTCGAGGTCGGGCCCTCGAGCACCGTGCCGTCCTCGGCGGTGAAGACGACCTCGTCGGCACCGCGCGATTCGGCCTCCCGGAGCGCGGCCATGTTCACCGCGTACGACAGCGTCTTGGCCGACAGCAGCAGCCACGGGGCGCGCTCCATCAGGCCGGGCGAGTAGCCGCGGTCCAGGGTGACGACGTCGACTCCGCCGTCGCGCTTGCGCTTGGTCTCCTGGCCGACGTCCATGCCCATCGCGAAACCGTGCGGTGTGCCGTCGCCGCCGTCGATGCCCCGGGTGCACACGAACTTGAGCCCCATCTCCGGCTCGGACTCCCACGGCCACGCGTCGATGACGGCCTGACCGGCACGCTCCCAGGACTCGCGGTCCGGCAGCTCCATCTGCATCAGCCGCGCCGACCGCTCCATCCGGTCGAGGTGCGGCCCGAGCTCGCGCGGCTTCCGGTCGACCACCAGGATCGTCTCGAAGCAGCCGTCGCCACGCATCACGCCGAGGTCGTCGGCGCGGAACAGCGGGGCTTCGGGGTCGGCCAGGGTCCCGTCCAAAAGTGCCAGTACGCGCATGCCGGAAGGGTAGAGCTTCCAGTTCCGGGGGTGGGCCCGGAGGTTACGATCGAGGGTGGGTTTCCGTCCGAGCGCGCCGAGCACAGGAGCGGGCATTGAGCGACCAGGGATCGCTGCGCAGCACCTTGCACCAACGTGGCATGCGCATGACGCTGCAGCGCCAGTTGGTGCTGGACACCGTGCGCGAACTGGGGCACGCCACGCCCGAGCAGGTCTGCAAGAAGGTGCAGGAAACGGCGCCGACGATCAACATCACCACCATCTACCGGGCGCTCGACCTGCTCGAAGAGCTCGATCTGGTGCGACACACGCATCTCGGCCACGGAGCCCCCACCTACTCCGCCGAGGAGCACGGGCACGTCCACCTCGCCTGCCACCGCTGCGGCCGGATCGACGAGGTGGCCATCGAGACGATGGACGAGCTGGCCGACAAGCTGCGCGGCGAGCGCGGCTTCGCCCTGGACGCCACGCACCTGGCGCTGTCCGGCACCTGCCGGGAATGCCAGGCCGCCAACATCGGCTGACACCGGTGAGGCACGAGCACGACCACCCTAGGAGCGCTTGAATGAGGTCACCCCTGCTGGATCTGCCGGGCGCGGTTCCCGCGCCTGACGAATCGGTGGACAGCGGCGTTCCCTGGCACTTCGGCGACCCCTTCGCCGAGCAGCGCTCGGCAGCGCGCTCGGCGGTGCTGGTCGACCGCTCGCACCGCGAGGTCATCGCCGTTCCCGGCGAGGAGCGGCTGAGCTGGCTGCACCTGGTGCTCTCGCAGCACCTCACGGAGCTGCAGGACGGGCAGGGCACCGAGGCGCTGGTGCTCGACACCCACGGCCGGGTGGACAGCCACATGATGGTCGCTCACCACGAGGGCGTCGTGTACCTGGACACCGACGCGGGCGCGGAGGCCACCAGCGCGCTGCCGACGATCGGCGTGAACGGCAGGCAGACGCTCGTGCAGTACCTCGACGCGATGCGGTTCTGGTCGAAGGTGGAGCCGCGCGACGCCACCTCCGAGCTCGCGGTGCTGACCGCGATCGGCCCGGACGCCGGCGGGGTCCTTGCCGGGTTCACCGAGGTCCCGTCCGCGCCTTACGAGGTGCGCGGCCTGCCCGGCGGCGGCTTCGTCCGCAACGTGCCGTACCGGGCTCTGCAGACCTATGACCTGCTGGTTCCGCGCGAGTCGCTGGCGGACTGGTGGCTCAAGCTCACCGACGCGGGCATCCGCCCGTCCGGGACGATGGCGTTCGAGGCGCTGCGCGTGGAAGCGCTCCGCCCGCGGCCGGGCCTGGACACCGACGACCGCGCGATCCCGCACGAGCTCGGCTGGATCCACCTCGCCGCGCACGTGGCCAAGGGCTGCTACCGGGGTCAGGAGACGGTCGCGAAGGTCCACAACGTGGGCAAACCACCGCGCCGGATGGTGCTGCTGCACCTCGACGGCTCGGTGGAGGTCTCGCCGGAGGTCGGCGACCCCGTGATGCACGGCGACCGCAAGATCGGCCGGGTCGGCAGCGTGGTCCAGCACCACGAACTCGGCCCGGTGGCGTTGGCGCTGCTCAAGCGCTCGGCTCCGATCGACGCCGAGCTGATGGCCGGTGATCCGGCGGAGGAGCGCGCGGTGGCCGCGGCGGTCGACCCGGACTCGGTGGCTCCGGATTCCGGTGAGCCGCCCGGCCGGGTGGCCGCGGACCGGCTTCGCGGCCGGTGATTCGTTAGTTCGGGTAACGATCCTCAAGTTCTCCGCGTCGCGTGACGTCGGCATTTGACAGGGCCGGTATGCCTTAGGGCGTGCCGACCGCCCGATCAGGGTCATTTCGAACGTGCAGGAACCGCTGATCGAACGCTCGGCGTCACACTGTTGTCGTAACGACATCACCCGAAGTGTTGGCGAGCTCGACCGAATTGCCGGAGGATGGCCACGTGATCGAAGTCCGCCCGGGTGGACGGCGCCGTATCGACAGGGTCCTGTCCCCGGACTACACCAGTGGCATCGAACAACACGCGCTCGGTGATGTGCGCGCGTTGCGGGACGAGGCCGCCCAGGAGGAGACCGACCTGTCCTACCTGCGCAGGGTGCTGCACGCGCGCATCGACATCGTGCGCGCCGAGCAGCGCAGGCGCCGGGAGGACGGGTCGCGCTCGGTGGTCGAGCAGCTGGTCAACATCCTCGCCGACAACGCGGTCGGTCCGGCCGCCGGTTCCGGCCGGTACCAGACCACCGAGCCCTCGCGCGCCGAGGCGCACCGCAGGCACGTCGAAGCCCTGGTGTCGGACGTGGACCTGTCCGACGTGATGTCGCTGTCCGACGAGCAGCTGGACCGGGCGCTGAACGCCTACACCTCCGAGGAGGACTCGGTCTCGCAGCGCCGCCGCGAGGTGCAGCAGGTCGTGGACCGGCTCAACGCGGAGATCGCCCGCCGCTACCGAGAAGGTGCCGCTTCGGTGGACGAACTGCTCGCGGAAGAACGAGACCGGCGTTGAACCACCCCGTTCCACTCGTCGAGATCGTCCGAAGTGGACTCAGGGAAGGACTGCACCACGGCTCCGCGGTGCTGATCGACCCGGACGGCGCGACCAGGCTCTCGCTGGGCGAGGTGTCGTCGCCGATGTACCCGCGCTCCTCGCTCAAGCCCGCCCAGGCGGCCGGGATGCTGCGCTGCGGGCTGGACCTCCCCGCCGCCGACCTGGCGCTGGCCGCGGCCTCGCACAGCGGCGAACCGGAGCACGTCTCCCGCGTCGACGCGCTGCTGCGGCGGTACTCGCTGAACGAGGACGACCTCCAGTGCCCGCCCGAGCTGCCGATGGGGGAGGCCGCACGTCGTGGCGTGTCGGTCGAGCGCCGGATCACCATGAACTGCTCCGGCAAGCACGCGGCGATGCTGGCCACCTGCGCCATCAACGGCTGGCCGACCGCCGACTACCTCGATCCGAAGCACCCGCTGCAGGTGGCGATCTCCGAGGCCGTGGTCGATCTGGCGGACGAACCGATCGCGCGCACGTCGATCGACGGCTGCGGCGCCCCGCTGTTCGCGCTCCCGCTGACCGGCCTGGCCCGGATCTTCCAGCGGCTGGTCACCACCCCGATCGGGGACGCGATGCGGGAGCACCCTTGGCTCGTCGCGGGCACCGACCGCGAGGACACCCGCCTCATGTCGGCGGTCCCGGGCCTGATCAGCAAGATCGGCGCCGAGGGCGTCTTCGCCTTCGCGCTCCCGGACGGTCGCGCGGCCGCGATCAAGATCGCCGACGGCGCGGACCGCGCCCGCCTGCCCGTGGCCACCGCCCTCCTCGCCACCCTCGGCATCGAGGGCCTGGACGACCTGGCCGAAGCGCCCGTCCTCGGCGGCGGCGCCCCCGTGGGGACGATCCGCCTCATCGCAGGCGCAGTGCGCTGACGCGCACCCTCGATCTTCGCTGAATCCGCACCCCGAAGGCTTCCCACCTGGACGTCGTCCCGGATATGCTCATATTCCGGAACAGATTTCCCATGCTTTGGGAGGAATCTTGGGATCCTCGGACGTCTACACCCACGGCCACCACGAGAGCGTCCTGCGGTCGCACCAGTGGCGAACCGCCGAGAACTCGGCGGGCTACCTGCTCGACGACCTCCAGCCCGGCACCGAGGTGCTGGACGTGGGATGCGGGCCGGGAACCATCACCCTCGATTTCGCCGAGCGGGTCGAGCCCGGCCGGGTGCTGGGCATCGACAACGCCGAGAACCTGCTGACGTCCTCCCGCTCGGCAGCGGCCGCGCGAGGCCTCGACAACGCCGAGTTCGAGACCGCCGACGTCTACCGGCTGCCGCACGCCGACGACACCTTCGACGTCGTGCACGCGCACCAGGTGCTGCAGCACCTCACCGACCCGGTCGCCGCGCTCCGCGAGATGCGCCGCGTCTGCCGGCCCGGCGGGATCGTCGCCGTCCGCGACGCCGACTACGGCGGCATGCGCTGGTCGCCGGACCACCCCGGGATGGACCGCTGGCTGGAGCTCTACCGCTCGGTCGCCCAGCGCAACAACGCCCACCCCGACGGCGGCAAGCACCTCAAGAGCTGGGCCCTGCGAGCCGGTTTCTCGGACGTCACCTGCACCGCCTCGGCCTGGTGCTTCGCCACGCCCGAAGAACGCGCCTGGTGGGGGAACCTCTGGGCCGACCGCATCCGGCAGTCGGCCTTCGCCACCCAGGCCCTCTCCTACGGCCTGACGACCCGGGAAGAGCTCGAAGAGCTCGCCGGGGCCTGGCACACCTGGCGGGATTCCGACGACGGCTGGTTCGCGGTCCTCAACGCCGAGATCCGCTGCCGCCCCTGAGTCCGGCGCTCCGCACGGGGCGCGCTCGCGCAGATCAGTTGTGGTGTTCGCGGGCGGCGAACTCGGCCCAGAAGTCGCGCAGCTGCTCGTACCGCGTGGCCACCTCGTCGGCGTCGTCGCTCTCCATCGCGTCGACGATGGCGTGCACGTCCTCGGCCGAGGTGTCGGCGTCGAGATCCGACTCGGTCATCAGCTGGACCAGGCCGCCGTAGTCGAGCTCGACGGCGCTGTGCGGGTGGAAGCGCTCCAGCCAGCGCCCGGTCTCCTTGAGGATGCGGGTCGGGCCGTCGTCACCGATCGACTGCTGGGAGACCGAGTGGGCGCGGGCCACCCGCCTGCGGGCGTCGGCCATCGCGACCCGCCAGCACACGCGGCGGCGATCGGGCTCGGTGAACACGCAGCGCTCCGTCGGGTCCACCACGACGAACCAGGGCAGCGGAACCGTCCACGTCGACGACAGCACGTGCACCGCGCCGCCGGAGAGCTCGCTGACCACCGCACCCGCGCGCGTGCGCGCCTTGTCCACCGACTCCGGCAAAGCCGCCGTGCGCAGCGGGATCTCAGCATCACCCAGGAAACCCACCAGCGCCGCCGCGGCTCGGCCGCGCACGTCCAGCGGACACGCCAGCGGCCCCGGCCCCACCGTCGCGGACGGTGCGGTCGGCACGTCCTCCGGATCCAGCACGAGAACGCCGCCCACGCCCTGGACCTCGCCGTCGGCGTTCTCACCGGGCAACAAGCGCGGCGGTGCGGCCAGCTGACTGCGCAGCCACTGGCGCTGCTCCCACAACCCCGCGTCGAACGGGTCCACGGACCCGCGATCCACGGCTGCTTCGACTTCCTCGCGCAGCGGTGACTCGAACGACGACAGGGGTTCGTAAACCCTGAGGTAGGCGACGAACGGCTCTGGCACAGCGAGCATCGTGTCATGCCCCCGACGAGCCGCTCCGCGCGACTGGCACCCCCGCGCGAACTGCACCATCGGGTTGATCGAATCGGGCGAGGGCGACGTCACCCAAGACACGGGGGCCAACTCCTGGCACCACGTCGCGTTGAACCGCCTCGACACGGTACGGTAGTTACAGGAAAAGTTGTCGAGATCATGCGGGGCCGGCTTTCCCCTGTCCGCCCCGCACACCCTGTGCGAGGGGGTCGAGCCATGGGGCGCGGCCGGGCTAAGGCCAAGCAGACGAAGGTGGCCCGCGAGCTTAAGTACAGTTCCCCGTCCATGGACATAGAGGCGTTGCAGCGCGAGCTGTCGACCTCGGAGTCCGGCGAGTGGTCCAGCGAAGACCGCGATGACTCGCACGACGACGGGTACGACGACTACGACTACGGTCGACGTTGACGCATTCCTCCAGCTAGAACAGCGGTTGAACGCTGTTCGCCCGATGGCGGAGCGCGTCGCTTAGCTCGCAGGACCAACAAGAGGATCAAGACGTGGATGGCGCCGCCGGTCGCGACCGGCGGCGCCACTCACGTCTGCGAGACACCCGGGGACGGGGCTGAACACGCAGGACACGTGGGGCGGTGCGGGATCAACTCCCGCACCGCCCCACGTGCTGCGCGCCCAGCGGACCCCTCCAACGGGTGATCGGCACCATGCCGGGAATCCTCAGGGGCCCTCGCTCGTTGTACGGGGTGCCGGCGTCGTGCGCGTGCCCCCGGGCTCCAACTATCGCCTGCTTGGAATACCGTTCGGCTGGAGCCTTGCAGTGCCATCCGCCGAGAGGCGGCCCGCACGCGCCGGCCCTATCTTGTCCTCTCTCCATGGCTGGGTTGCTTGGCGGTGCGAGTAGGGGAAACCTGAGCGGCTCCGTGGACTCCGCGCGCCACTCCTGATGTATGCCAATACACGGCGTCGCGGCGTGCTCGCCACGAAGCCGCTCAGAACCCCCGGCGGTGCCAGTTGCTCAGGTGGGGCAAGGAGAAAGCGACTCCGTCGCTTGCCTGACGTCCATACGTTGCGCAAAGAAGGGCCGTGACTCTCTCGGAGTCACGGCCCTTCTTGGTGTTGGTCAGAAGCGGGGGTGGTTTCCCCTGAGGATCACCCGGTCGTCCTCGGTGGTGCCTTCCACCGTGGGCTGCTTGGCGACCTCGCCGAGGACCCACGCGGGCACGTGGCGGGCGGTGAGGACGGCCAGGGCGCGGTCGACGTCCTCGGCCGTGACCACGGCGACCATGCCGATGCCCATGTTGAAGGTGCGCTCCATCTCCTCGGCCTCGACCCGGCCGCGCTGGGCGATCATCCGGAACACCGGAGCCGGTGTCCAGGTGCCGCGGTCCAGCGTCGCGGTCAGGCCCGACGGGATGACGCGCGCCAGGTTCTCCGCGAGGCCACCGCCGGTGACGTGCGCGAACGTCCGCACCTCGGCCTCGGCGGCCAGCGCCAGGCAGTCCTTGGCGTAGATCCGGGTCGGCTCCAGCATCTCCTCGCCGAGGGTGCGGCCGAACTCCTCCACGTGGCCTTCCAGCGGCACCCGCGCCAGGTCCAGCAGCACGTGCCGGGCCAGCGAGTAGCCGTTGGAGTGCAGACCGGACGAGCCCATCGCGATGACCACGTCGCCCGGGCGGACCTTGTCCGGCCCCAGCATCCCGTCGGCCTCCACGACGCCCACGCCGGTGGCGGAGATGTCGTACTCGCCGGGGGCCATCAGACCCGGGTGCTCGGCGGTCTCACCGCCCAGCAGCGCGCAGCCGGCCTGCACGCAGCCCTCGGAGATGCCCTTGACCAGGTCCGCGATCCGGTCCGGGACGACCTGGCCGACGGCGATGTAGTCCTGCAGGAACAGCGGCTCGGCACCGGCGACCACCAGGTCGTCGACGACCATGGCCACCAGGTCGATGCCGACCGTGTCGTGCTTGTCCACCGCCTGCGCCACGGCCAGCTTGGTGCCCACGCCATCGGTGGAGGAGGCGAGCACCGGTTCCTTCCAGCGGTCGAGCTTGAGCTGGAACAGGCCCGCGAACCCACCGAGGGAACCGAGCACCTCCGGCCGGGTCGCGCGCTCCGCCCAGGGGCGGATCTTCTCCACCGCCTCGTCTCCGGCCTCGATGCTCACTCCCGCCGCGGCGTAGGTGGCCTTCGGGGTTTCGGATTGGGCAGACCCTGCGATCAGGTCTTCGGACACGACTGGCTCCACATCTAGTGCGATTTGCGATTCGCCGGACGCGCAATCCTGGCACGGCCAACGCTACGCGGCGACGGTCAGGTCAAGGCCGTTGCAGCGCGTCTTCCGCCCCGTAACCGCTGGGCAACACGGGCGTGGCCGGACCAGCCACACCGCGCTCGGTGCTGAGTCCCTCCAGCAGGTACTTGCCGATGCGCGCGTCGTCGGGCAGCGGGATCGGGTACTCGCCGTCGAAGCACGCAGCGCACAACCGGTTGCGCGGCTGCTCCGTGGCGCCGATCAGGTTGTCCAGCGAGACGTAGCCCAGGCTGTCGGCGCCGATCGAGCGCCGCACGCCGTCGTCGTCGACGCCGTTGGCCACCAGCTCGGCGCGGGAGGCGAAGTCGATGCCGTAGAAGCAGGGCCACTTCACCGGCGGTGAAGCGATCCGCACGTGCACCTCGACGGCCCCGGCCTCGCGCAGCATCCGCACCAGCGCGCGCTGGGTGTTGCCGCGAACGATGGAGTCGTCGACCACGACCAGCCGCTTGCCCCGGATGACCTCGCGCAGCGGGTTGAGCTTCAGCCGGATGCCGAGCTGGCGGATCGTCTGCGAGGGCTGGATGAACGTCCGGCCCACGTAGGAGTTCTTCACCAGGCCGTTGCCGTAGGGGATGCCGGAGGCCTGGGCGTAGCCGACCGCAGCCGGGGTGCCCGACTCCGGGACGGGGATGACCAGATCGGCGTCCACCGGGTGTTCCTTGGCCAGCTTGCGGCCGATCTCCACGCGGGTGCCGTGCACCGTCCGGCCGGAGATCGTGGTGTCCGGGCGCGCCAGGTAGACGTACTCGAACACGCAGCCCTTGGGCTTGGGGCTGGCGAAGGACTGCGACCGCAGACCCTCGGCGTCGATTGCCAGCAGCTCGCCCGGCTCGACCTCGCGGACGAAGGACGCCCCCACGATGTCCAGCGCGGCGGTCTCGCTGGCCACCACCCAGCCGCGCTCGAGGCGGCCGAGCACCAGCGGGCGAACGCCCTGCGGGTCGCGGACCGCGTACAGCGTGCCCTCGTCGCAGAAGACCATCGAGAACGCGCCCGAGACGGTCGGGAACAGCTCCATCGCGGCCTGCTCCAGGCCGATGTCCGCGGCCTTGGCGGCGAGCATGCCGGTGACCAGGTCGGAATCGCTGCTCGCGCGCTCGCAGCCGTTGGCGGGGGACGACAGGTTGCCGCCGTCGACCCGGCCGAACTCGCGGGCGCGGTCCAGCAGCTCAGCGGTGTTGACCAGGTTGCCGTTGTGGCCGAGCGCGAGGCCGCTGCCCGCACCGGTGGCGCGGAAGGTCGGCTGCGCGTTCTCCCAGGAGCCCCCTCCGGTGGTGGAGTACCGGCAGTGCCCGACCGCGACGTGCCCGTGCAGCGAGGCGAGGGTCTGCTCGGTGAACACCTGGCTGACCAGGCCCAGGTCCTTGTAGACGACCACCTGGGAGCCGTCTCCGACGGCGATGCCGGCGGCTTCCTGACCCCGGTGCTGGAGGGCGTAGAGCCCGTAGAACGAGAGCTTGGCGACTTCCTCTCCAGGGGCCCAGACGCCGAAAACGCCGCATTCCTCGCGCGGGATGTCCCGCTCCAAGGCCTCGGGCGAGGTGTCGAAGGTCGGAAAGGGCAGGTCCGTTGTCGTGCTGGCGTTAGCCGGACGGTCGGTGACCACCGAAAACTCCCTGGATGACGGAGTCGGAGTTACACCTCAGTGTAAGACCCTCGAAACCTGGGGGAACCCCACCCGAAGCGTGTCAGCCATCTCATCACAACACGTAGCAGCTCGGAGCCCTTCAGCTGCTCTCCACGCGGACGATCGGGAGCCATCGGGAGACGTCGGAGCGGGAACCGGAGGCCGTCAGCAGGCCGTCAGCGACGGCCTCCGACCAGGTCAGACGGCCGGTCGCGAGCAGCAGCCAGGTTCGCGCGTCGGTCTCGACGACGTTCGGCGGGGTGCCTCGGGTGTGCCGGGGGCCTTCGACGCACTGCACGGCCGCGAACGGCGGGACCCGCACCTCGACCGTGTTGCCCGGGGCGACCTGCTCCAGCGTGCGCAGGCTCAGCCGCACGGCCTTGGCCATCTCGGGCCTGGCGGGGCGGTGCTGCGCGTCGTCGAGCCACTCGCGCACGGCGGTCACCGCCTCGCGCACCTCCCCGGGATCCACAGCACCGCGCTTCGGCATGCCCCGGAGTCTAGTGGTCCCAGTTTTAGTCATAACTGAGCCGACATTTCGGGCGCGAAGGGTCCTCGGTTTGGACTAAAACTGGGACCGGCCGTGCGACTTCGCAGGTGAGGCGGCTAAGCAGCGACCGTGCGCCCCGGTGCCGGTGCTCAGATGTGCAGAACCGGTGCCGAGGCGCCTGATCGATTCACAGCCAGCCGAGCTTGACCGCCTGCATCCCCGCTTGGAACCGGGTCTCGACGCCCAACCGGGAGATCAGCTCGCGCACCCGGCGGTGCGCCGTGCGAGCGCTGAAGCCCATCAACCGGCCGATGGTGTCATCGGTGGCACCCGAGGCGAGCAGCGACAGGATCCACCGCTCCTCCTCCGTGGGCCGCAGCTCGTTGCCGTCGAGGTCCTGGTTGGCGGTGAACGGCGCCGCGTAGCGCCACAGGTCCTCGAAGATGCGGGCGATCGCCGCCAGCATCGCCGAGCTGCGCACCACGACCGCGCTCTCCACCGAGGTCTCAGTGACGGTCAGCGGCAGCAGCGCGATCTCGTTGTCCACCATGATCAGCTTGGTGGGCGCCACGTGGATCACCCGCGCCTGCTCGCCCAGCGCGACGAGCTTGGTGGTGATGTCCAGCTGCGGCGGGCGTGCGAGCGCCGAGCGGTCGTAGAGGACCTGGTACCGGACGCCTTCGGCGAGCTTGCGCGATTCCAGGGAGTCCAACGTCCCGGTCTGCGCGTAGGGCGGCTTGGCGACGCCCTGGACCAGGTGCGTGGCGCTCGCCTGCAACTCGTAGGCGGCCCAGCCGACCCGCTTGGCCCCGTGCACGACCTGCAGCACTCCACCGCTGCCCGCCTGCGCGCGAGCCGCTCGGGTGACCGAAGCGACCTGCGCCTGCACGGTGCGCTGGCTGAGCTGCTCCGGCGCGACCGGCCCGCCCGGCTCGGCGACCTCGGTCGACGCCTTGGTCAGTTCCTCTGTGTATCCGGGTAACACGGCACATCCCTCCTCGATGTGCCCCGGCGAAACCCGCCCCGATCAGGCGCGGGAATCGCAATGGACACTGAGCTCCCCCTGTTATTGGGCAACGTATCCACCGGGAGCAACCGCCGGAACCGACTTTCGCCGGACAAGTGGGGCGACGAACGTGTTTACGCCCGATCAGCGGAGTCCCGATACCCCCGAAAAGCAGCGCCTCTCACGCAACGCGGGCCCTCCCTGAAGCGCTCAGGAAGGGCCCGCGACGGCGCTCTATCGCGTCAGGCGATCACAGCTCGCCGATCTGCAGCAGGTCGGTGAGGGTGCCCTGCGGGGCGCCCTGGACGACACCCGCGGAGGCCTGGCCCTGCAGGCCCTTGATGACGTCGGCCGGAGCGGTGCCCGGGTTGGCGCCCAGGAACAGCGCGCCGACGCCGGCCACGTGCGGGCTGGCCATCGAGGTGCCGCTCATCGCCTCGGTGCCGCCACCGGGGACGGAGGAGACGATGTCCACGCCGGGGGCGTAGCCCTCGACCGTGGCGCCGAAGTTGGTGAACTCGGCGGAGGTGTCGGTGTTGTCCGACGCGGCAGTGGTGTACACGCCCTCGGCGCTGGCCGGGGACACCTGCTCGGCGTCCTGCGACTCGTTGCCCGCGGCGACGGCGAGGAACACACCGCTGTTGACGAGGTTGGTGGCCGCCTCGTCGAGGGCCGGGTCCTTCGGACCGCCCAGCGACATGTTGGCGACGGAGTTCTCGTCGTGGTTCTGCGCGACCCAGTCGATGCCGCCGACGACGGACTCGGTGGTGCCCTGGCCCTGGTCGTCCAGGACGCGGACGCCGACGAGCTTGGCGGCCGGGGCGACACCGACGGTGTTGCCACCGATGGTGCCGGCGACGTGCGTGCCGTGACCCTGCTTGTCGAGGCCGTCGCCGCCGGTGGCGTCGAAGCCGACCGAGGCGCGACCGCCGAACTCGGGGTGGTCGGGCGCGATGCCGGTGTCGATGATGTAGGCGGTCACGCCCTCGCCCTTGCCGTTGGGCGTGTAGCTGTCGTCCAGCGGCAGCTGGGGCTGGTCGATGCGGTCCAGGCCCCACGACCCGGCAGCGGCCGGCTTGACGTTCGGCTCGACCGCCATGCGGTAGCTCTGCGAGATGTTCTGCACCTTGTCGTTGGCGCGAACTTCCTGCAGCTGCTCGGGCGTGAGCTTGGCGGAGAAGCCGTTGATCGAGCTGGTGTAGGTGTGCCGGGCCTGAACGCCCAGCTCCTCGGCGATGCCCTGCGGGGCGATGCCGTCCTTGAGGTTGACGATGTAGACGTCCGCGGTGTCCTTCGTCTGAGCCTGCGGGTGCAGGGTCAGCGGTGCCAGGTCGGCCTGCGGTTCCGCGCCGGCGGGAGCTCCGGCGAACACGAGTGCCGCTGCGGCAACCCCTGCCCCGGTGCCGAAGAGCAGCTTCTTCATGCGTTCCCCTCCTTCAAACGGTTCCGCTCGGGTGGGGCCGAGCGGAGGTGTTTCAAGGCGGAACGTAACCAGCGAGCCCACTCGTATGGGCGACGTTGGCGAATTTGCGCCAAACAATCGGACGTTGGGGTTAACGCTTTCCCAATCGGGCGCTTCCTACCGGGAATGAGCAGCTGAAACCGTGGCTAGCACAAGGGGCCGAACGGCACGGCGATCGCCGGATTTCCCAGTTGTTACCCGCAAGTAGAGGTAACAGTCCGTACTCAATATAACTGAGGGGGTGGACGCCCTACCGGGTAGCGGCTACCCAGCGCCGCAACCGCAGCCGGACCGACTCGACGTACTCGTCGCCGGACTGCGCGGTCTCGCCCTCCCCGGGCTGGGGCTCCACGCCGTAGGTCATCCCGTAGTAGAGGAACAGCGCTCGCTCCGTCGCCAGCGGCAGGTCGCCCTTCTCCAGGTCGACCCGCGGCGCCTGGCGCACCGCGTCCTTGCCGACCGAGACCGTCAGCGTGTCGCCGTCGAAGGCGGCGCCGTCGAGCGGCACGAAGCTCTCGTTGGTGCCGAACAGACCGGTTTGGACCGTGATCCACGCGGGTTGCTCGGTGTCGTCGTCGATGAACAGCTGTCCCACGATGCCGATTCGCTGTCCTGCCGGGTCGAAGACCTCGCACCCGAACATGCGCAACGCTTCCCGCTGACCGATCATCGAACGCCCCTCCCCGAGAACCCCGGAGACCAAGTCTCCCCCGCCATCGCGCGAGACGGCACCTCAAAACGGCGGACTGACCTCTTCGGACCACTCCGGGCGAAGAATGGGACCCTTCAACGGGAACGCCCACCACTCGCGGGCGTTCTCCTGTCCAGCCGAGCTGATGGAGTCGCCAACCCCATGACCGAACCCACCCCGCCGATCACCGACGAGATGCGTGCGCACGCCCAGGAGAACCCCAGTACCTGGCTGTACATCGCCGACCCCGGTTACGCGCAGGACGAGGAAGGCGACATGCCTCCGGAGGGCGTCGTCGGCGCGTACCGCATCGACGAGAACGGCGTGATCGACGAGGAGTTCCAGTTCAACGAGCAGTACGTCCCCTCGGACCTGATGCTGCACCGGCCGGAACCGAGCAACGACCTGGAGCGCGTGCTCGACGAGATCGCCGACGGCGAACGCCCCGAGGATGACCTGCCCCAGGCCGTCCTGGACGGCGAGGTGATGCTCTACGCGCCCTCGGCCGAGGACCGCAACGTCTACACCGCTGAGATGTCCGACGGCACCACGCTGGTGCCCGCCTGCACGTCGGCCTCGCGGGTGCCCGAGGACTGGCCGGGCTTCCGCACGGTTCCGGGTTCCTGGCTCCCCGACGTCCTCGGCGGCTACGACCTCGGGCTCAACCTGCACGAAGCCGTCCAGGCCGTGATCCCCAACGGCGTCCTCGTCCAGTTCGCCGAAGATCAGGGCTGAGCACCGGCGGAGACCGCTCGTCTCGCTCGGCGGGGCGAGCGGCGAAACCCGAGGTGCCGCTCCCGGGTCGCGTGGCGGAATCTCAGCGGCTACCGTCGCGCTCCGGATGACCCTAGGGTCGGCAGGATGACAGGCCCGGGCCTCATCGAGGACTACGCGTTGCTCTCCGACCTGCGCACGGCCGCGCTCGTCGGCAAGGACGGCTCCATCGACTGGTTGTGCCTGCCCCGGTTCGACGCTCCTTCCTGCTTCACCCGGCTGCTGGGCGGCGAGCGCGACGGGCACTGGTCGATCGCCCCGACCGGGTCGGTGCAGGAGGTCCGCCGCCGGTACCGGGACAACTCCCTGGTGCTGGAGACGGAGTTCCAGACCGACACCGGGGTGCTGCGGCTGATCGACTTCATGCCGCCGCACGAGGTGAACCAGCACGACGAACCGTGCGTGGTGCGGATCGTCGAGGGCGTGTCCGGCGAGGTCGACTTCCAGCTCGACTGGGTGCTGCGGTTCGACTACGGCGACTCGGTGCCGTGGGTGCGTCGGGTCCGCGAGACCGATCCGGTGCTCGACGAGTACGTCCTGGGCATCGCGGGTCCGCACACCGTCGTGCTGCGCGGCGAGGAGCTGCCCACTCGTGTCGACGACGTGCGCGCGCACCGCTACCGCGGAACGATCTCCGCAGGTCAGCACATGGCCTGGGTGCTGCAGTGGGCCTCGGACCCCGACGTGATGCCCGCACCGATGAACCCCGAGCAGGAACTGCAGGAGTGCGAGGACTACTGGCGGCAGTGGTCCGCCAAGATCGTCTACAGCGGTCCGCACGGGACGGCGGTGCGCCGCTCGCTGGCCACCCTCAAGGCCCTCACGTACTCGCCGACCGGCGGCATCATCGCCGCACCCACCACGTCGCTGCCGGAAGCCGTTCCCGGCAACCGCAACTGGGACTACCGCTACTGCTGGCTGCGCGACGCCACGCTGGTGCTGCTCGCGCTGGACGACCTGGGCTGCACCGCTGAGGCCGAGGCGTGGCGGCGCTGGCTGGTCCGCGCCGTGGCGGGCGACCCCGCCGACCTGCAGATCATGTACGGCGTCGGCGGCGAGCGGCACCTGATCGAGTGGGAGGCCGACTGGCTGCCCGGTTACCGGGGCAACGGCCCGGTCCGGGTCGGCAACGCCGCCTACCGGCAGACGCAGCTGGACGTCTACGGCGAGGTGATGGACGCCCTGCACCTCGCCCGCGAACGCGGGCTGGTGGAGAGCGCGGACTCGTGGGCGGTGCAGCGCGGCATGCTCCACCACCTCGCACGGATCTGGCGGGAGCCCGATCGCGGCCTGTGGGAGGTGCGCGGACCGGACCGGCACTTCACGCACTCCCGGGTGATGGTGTGGGTCGCGTTCGACCGCGCGGTGCGCGCCGCCGAGGAGGACGGGCTGCCCGGCCCGGTCGAGCACTGGCGAGCGCTGCGCGACGAGGTCCGCGACGAGGTGCTGAGCCGGGCGTGGAACCCGGATCTCGGCGCGTTCACCCAGTTCTACGGCGGGACGGAGCTGGACGCGTCGGTCCTGCTGCTGCCGTCGGTCGGCTTCATCTCCGGCGAGGACGAGCGGATGCGCAGCACCGTCGACGCCATTCAGCGCGAGCTCCAGCGCGGGGTGCTGGTCGACCGCTACACCACCACCGACCAGCCGAACGAGGTCGACGGGCTCGCCGGGCGCGAGGGATCGTTCCTCGCCTGCTCGTTCTGGATGGTCGACGCGCTGGCCTACTGCGGTCGCCGCGACGAGGCGGTGCGGATGTTCGACGAGCTCATCGCCATGGCCAACGACGTCGGCCTCTACGCCGAGGAGTTCGACGTCGAGAGCGGGTGCTTCACCGGCAACTTCCCGCAGGCGTTCAGCCACCTCGCCTTGGTCAACTCGGCCGCGGTCCTCTACGGCGGCCGGACCCGCGAGCAGAAGTCCCGGCGCAACGGCACCGCCGCCGCTCAGTCCAGGTGGGACGAGATGTAGTCGGTGACCGTTCGGGGATCGCCGGGTTTCGCGAAGAGGTAGCCCTGACCGGTTTCGCAGCCGATCTCGGCCATCCGGCGGGCCTGGGCCTGGGTCTCCACGCCTTCGGCGGTGACGGTCAGGCCCAGCGTGTGCGCCAGGTCGACGAGGGTGCCGACGATGCGGGCGTCGACCGGATCGGCTCGCTCCGCGTCGCGCAGGCCCTCCATGAAGGACCCAGCGATCTTGAGCTCGTGCACCGGGAGGTGCCGCAGGTAGGCGAGGTTGGAGTAGCCGGTGCCGAAGTCGTCGATGGCGATCCGCACGCCCATCCGCGACAGCGCCCGCAGCTTGTCCAGCGGTTCGTCCGCAGTGGACATGATCGTGCTCTCGGTCAGCTCCAGCTGCAGCCGGTGCGGGGCGAGGCCGGTCTCCTCCAGGATCGCGGCGACGTCGTGGACCAGGTTCGGGTCGCGCGACTGCCGGACCGCGAGGTTCACGCTGACGAACGGCGCTCCGTCGCCGAAGCGGTCCTGCCACCGCTTGGCCTGCTTGCAGGCCTCGCGCAACACCCACCGCCCGAGCGGGACGATCAGCCCGGTCTCCTCGGCGAGCCCGATGAACTTGTCCGGTCCGAGCCTGCCGAGATCCGGATGTCCCCAGCGCACCAGGGCTTCGACGCCCACGACCGAGCGGTCCCGCAACCCGATCAGCGGCTGGTAGTCGACGTAGAACTCCTCGCGCTCCAGGGCTGCGGGCATCGAGGCGGCCAGGCGGAGCCGGGCGACCTCGGTGGCGTTGCGCTCCGGGTCGAACTGCGCCCAGCGGCCCTTGCCCTCGGACTTCGCCCAGTACAGCGTGACGTCGGCATCGCGCATCAGCTCGGCCGCGGTCTGCTCGGCGACCTCGCGCTCGACGATCCCGACGCTGGCCGAGACGGTCAGCTCGTGGCCGTCGATGTGGATCGGCTCGTCGACGGCCGCCAGCACCCGCTCGGCGATCTCGAGGGCCTGCTCCGTCCCGCGGGAGTTCTGCAGCAGGATGACGAACTCGTCCCCACCCATCCGCGCGACGAGCCGGTCGTCGCCCTGCACGGTGGCGGCGAGCCGCTCGGCGACGGTCACCAGCAGGTCGTCGCCGACGTGGTGGCCGAGGCTGTCGTTGATGACCTTGAACCCGTCGAGGTCCATGTAGCACAGCGCGATCCGGTCCTCCGGATCGTTGCGCTTGAGCACGGTTTCGAGCCGGTCGAGGAACAGCGCCCGGTTCGGCAACGTCGTCAGCGGATCGTGCATCGCCTGGTAGCGGAGCCGTTCCTGCAGCTCACGGCGGTCGGTGACGTCTTCGATCAGCGCGACCTGGTACAGCGGCTTGCCGTCGTCGTCGCGGATCAGGGACACGAACAGCTCGGTCCACACGGTCTTGCCGCTGGGCCGCGAGAACTGCTTCTCGACCCGGAACTGCTCGCGCTCGCCGCGCATGAGCTCGTCGTAGAGCCGCCAGACCCGCTCCGGATCGGCGGGGTGAACCATGTCCTCGACCTGCATCCGGCGGAGGTCGTCGGTCGGGCGCCCGAGGATCCGCGCCAGCGACGCGTTGATCTCCAGGATGCGGCCCTCGATGTCGGCGATGCCGATGCCAATGGCCGCCTCGGAGAAGATCGCGCGGAAGCGGGCTTCGCTGGTGCGCAGCGCCAGCTCGACGGAGTCGCGCGCGTCGAGCACGGCCTGCCGGATGGCTTCCTGCTCGTCGAGCGTGCGCTTGCGCGCCGCCTGCACGAATCCGGAGCACAGCGCGGACTGCAGGGCCGCGATCCGGCCGCGCCACACGGGGTCGTCGCCGAGCCGGAGGACGTCGAGGAGTTCGGCACCGATGAGCTCCACGGTGCACGCGAGCGATTCGGAGCCGGTGAAGTGCAGACCGACGAGGTCGACGCCCACCTCGCGGGCCGGCGACGCGTCGAAGGGCTCGCCGACCAGCGCGTCGACCAGGCGGTCGGTGAAGCCGTGCAGACGGCCTTCGACCTCGGCGCTGGTCATGGGCACGTAGCTGGTCCCGATCAGCGCCTGCGCCCAAACCGCGGCGAAACGTCGTCGATCGGTTCGATTCACCTTGGCGGCCACCTCATGAGCGCTGGGCACCGGCGCGGTCCAGCCAGTCATGCCTGGGCGCCCTCCACTCGTCGTCCTACCTGGGCCGTACCCCGTCGAAGCGTACGACCGGTCCAGCATGGCGGTCGAACATCGTGTGCGGCACCCGGAGCAGCCGTGACACCTGTGTCTGGCGGCCATCTGGGTGGCCTACGTTCACATCACCGCTACCGTCCGCGATCAGTTCATCGATGAACGGCGACGGAGTTCGGTCCCCCACTAGTAGACGCTCAACCCACCATAAGAGGTTGCGTTGGCAACTCCTCGCCAAAACGCCTGTTCGGGTGCCCCGCAGCTGTACGGATTGAGCCGATCCGGTCAAAAACTAACACAGCATCTTCCGCCATCAGAAAGCGTTCGCCACACTTTCGGGGCACGATGCGTAGCCGGCCGACATGGCCCACGACTATCCGTAATGCGAGGTCTCGATGACGCGACGCGGTCGTTCAGCCCTGGCAACGATGGTCGCGCTGGCGTGCGCGGCTCTGCCGATCCCGGCGCACGCGGGCCCGGCGATCACCGATGACGACAACGCCACGCTGGGTTCGCAGATCCGCAAGTTCGAGCCGGTGGACCTGCTCCCGCACCTGGACCTGGACCCGCTGGCCACGGTCGCGGGCATGGACGTCGCCAGCTACCAGGGCAACGTCGACTGGCCCGCCTGGTACGGGCAGGGCAAGCGGTTCGCCTTCGTCAAGGCGACCGAGGCCACCAGCTACACCAACCCGTACTTCCCGCAGCAGTACACCGGGTCCTACGACGTCGGCATGATCCGCGGCGCCTACCACTTCGCGATCCCCAACGCCTCCACCGGAGCCGACCAGGCGAACTACTTCGTCGACAACGGCGGTGGCTGGACCGGCGACGGCCGGACGCTTCCCGGCGCCCTCGACGTGGAGTACAACCCCTACGGCGAGACCTGCTACGACATGAGCAGGGAAGCGCTCACCGCGTGGGTCAAGGACTTCAGCGACACCTACCGCGCGCGCACCGGCCGGTTCCCCGTCATCTACACCAGCACCAACTGGTGGAACCAGTGCGTCGCCGGGTACTTCGGCACCACCAACCCGCTGTGGGTCGCCCGCTACGCCGACGCCCCGGGCGAGCTCCCCACGGGCTGGCTCGCGTGGTCCTTCTGGCAGCACACCTCGGACCCGCTCGACCAGAACCACTTCAACGGACCCATCACCTCCCTCCAGGCCCTCGCCCGCGGCTGACTACTCGCCGTCGGGTGGGAGGGGGTGCGAGCAGTCGATCTCGTCATCGACAATCACCGTCATGGGTGAGCGGAAGATCGGGTTGGTGCTGACGATCGCGCTCGCGGTCGTCGTGCTGTGCGGGGTCAGCGCAGCGCTGTTGCTCTTCGACCCGCGGACCACCGGCGCCGACGCGCTGCGCACCGGAGGTCTCGCGGCCGGATCGGTCGTGGCGCTCTACGCGCTGTGGCTCAACGACCGGCGCCGCCGGGTCGAGGAGGAGCGGCAGACGCTGGAGCGCAGGCGGACCGACCTGGAGCGCGACCGCGTCGCCGACGAGCGCTTCGCGCGAGCGATCGAGCTGCTGGGGCACGAGACCGACCAGGTCAGGGTGGGTGCGCTGCACGCGCTGGCCGGGCTGGCGCACAGCAACCCGGGGCAGGTCCAGACCGTCCTCGACGTGCTCTGCTCCTACCTGCGCCGCCCGTTCCAGCACCCGCGCTACTCGTCGTCGTCGACGGGCTGGACGCCGGAGCAGTCCGACGAGGCTGAGCGGCAGCTGCAGGTGCGGCTGACCGCGCAGCGCCTGATCGCCGACCTGCTGCCCGGCGCGGACGACATCGACGCGCCGGTCTACGACCTGGACCTCACCGGGGCGACGCTGGAGTACTTCGAGCTCTCCGACCGCAAGGTCGGCACCGTGCTGCTGCGCTACGCGCACCTGTTCAGCAGCAACAACCTCAGCCGCAGCGTCTTCCACGGCCACGTCTACTTCAGCAGGAGCACCTTCGGAACCGGCCGGCTCAGCGGCCGGTTCCGCTGCGACGACGCGGTGTTCCACCGCAGGGCGTGGTTCCCCGGGGTGCACTTCGGCGGCCCGGTTCGCTGCCAGCGCAGCACCTTCCGCGGACCCGCGAAGTTCGCCGACAGCACCTTCACCGACGAGGTGACGCTGGCCGGGTCGGCCTTCGAGGACCTGGCGGACTTCGACGGCGTCCTCTTCCAGCAGGCCCCGAACCTCGACGGAACGAGCGGGGCGGGGGAGGTCCCGACCGGAACCTCCCCCGCCCCGCAGCAGAGCTGACCGACCTCAGCCGAAGAGCTTCGGCAGGGTCCCTTCCCACGCCTCGCGCAGCTCCGGCAGCGGGATCTCGGTGACGTCCTGGATGTCCAGGGAGTTCGAGCCCGCGTCGGCGACGCCGACCTTGGCCCACGGCAGGCCGCGGGCAGTGCACATGTCGGTGAAGCGCAGCTCCTCCGAGCGCGGGACCGCGACCAGGACGCGACCGGCGGATTCGGAGAACAGCTGGACGAACGGGTCCACGCCCTCCGGCAGCACCACGCGGGCACCGCACTCGCCGACCAGCGCCGTCTCGACCAGCGCCTGCGCCAGGCCGCCCTCGGAGAGGTCGTGCGCGGCGGAGATCATCCCGTCGCGCGAACCCGCCAGCAGGACGTCCGCCAGCAGCTTCTCGCGCGCGAGGTCGACCACCGGGGGCGTGCCGCCCAGGTGGTCGTGCGCCACGCGCGCCCACTCCGAGCCGCCGAACTCCTCGCGCGTGTCGCCGAGCAGGATCAGCGTCTCGCCTTCCTCACCGCCGATGCCGGTGGGGATGCGGCGGGTGACGTCGTCGATCGTGCCGAGCACGCCGACCACCGGGGTCGGCAGGATCGCCTGACGGCCGGTCTGGTTGTAGAAGCTGACGTTGCCGCCGGTGACCGGGATGCCCAGCTCGGCGCAGGCGTCGGCCAGACCGCGCACCGCCTGCTGGAACTGCCACATCACGCCCGGGTCCTCCGGCGAACCGAAGTTCAGGCAGTTGGTGACGGCCATCGGCGTGGCGCCGGTGGTGGCCACGTTGCGGTAGGCCTCGGCCAGCGCCAGCTGCGCGCCGGTGTACGGGTCGAGCCGGGTGTAGCGCGCGTTGCAGTCGGTGGCGACCGCGACGCCGCGACCGGTCTCCTCGTCGATGCGCAGCACGCCGCCGTCGGAGGGCTGGGCCAGCACGGTGTTGCCCCGCACGTAGCGGTCGTACTGGTCGGTGACCCACGCCCGCGAGCACAGGTTCGGCGAAGCGGCCATCGTCAGGACGGTCTGCCGCAACTCGTCCGGGGTCGACGGACGGGCCAGGGTGTTCGCGTTGTCCGCGGCGATGAGGTCCTGCTCGCCCGGGCGCTCGACGGGACGCTCGTAGACCGGCCCGTGGTGGGCGACGGTGCGCGGCGGCACGTCGACGACGAGCTCGCCGCCCCAGAGGATCTCCAGGTTCTCGCCGTCGGTGACCTCACCGATCACGTTGGCCTGCACGTCCCACTTCTGGCAGACCTTCATGAACTCGTCCACCTTGGACGGGTCCACGACGGCGCACATCCGCTCCTGGGACTCGCTGGAGAGGATCTCCGCGGCGTTCATGCCGGTCGCGCGCAGCGGGACCTGGTCCAGGTCCACGCGCATGCCGCCGTCACCGGCGGCCGCGAGCTCGGAGGTGGCGCAGGACAGCCCGGCTCCGCCGAGGTCCTGGATGCCCACGACCAGGCCCGAGTGGTACAGGTCCAGGCAGCACTCGATGAGCACCTTCTCCGCGAACGGGTCGCCGACCTGCACGCTCGGCAGCTTCTTGCGACCGCCGGAGCCCTCCTCGTCGTCGAAGGTCTCCGAGGCCAGCACGGACACGCCGCCGATGCCGTCGAGACCGGTGCGCGCACCGAAGAGGATGATCTGGTTGCCCGTGCCGGAGGCGTGCGCGAGGTGCAGGTCCTCGGTCTTCATCACGCCCACGCACATGGCGTTGACCAGCGGGTTCCCCGCGTAGGTCTCGTCGAAGACGACCTCGCCGCCGATGTTGGGCAGGCCCAGGCAGTTGCCGTAGCCGCCGACGCCGGCGACCACGCCGGGCAGGACGCGCTTGGTGTCCTCGGCCTCGGCCGGGCCGAAGCGCAGCGGGTCGGCGACCGCGACCGGGCGGGCGCCCATCGCCATGATGTCGCGGACGATGCCGCCGACACCCGTGGCCGCGCCCTGGTAGGGCTCGACGTAGGACGGGTGGTTGTGGCTCTCCAGCTTGAAGGTGACCGCCCAGCCGTCGCCGATGTCCACCACGCCGGCGTTCTCACCGATGCCGGCGAGCATCTTGGAGCGCATCTCGTCGGTGGTGGTCTCGCCGAAGTACTTCAGGTGGACCTTCGAGGACTTGTAGGAGCAGTGCTCGCTCCACATCACCGAGTACATCGCCAGCTCGGCCTCGGTGGGCCTGCGGCCGAGGATCTCGCGGATCCGCTGGTACTCGTCGTCCTTCAGGCCGAGCTCGCGGAACGGCTGCTCGGTGTCCGGGGAGTTCTTCGCCGTGTCGACCGTGTCAACGTGACCGGCCGCGCCGGCGGGTTCGATCGTGTCGGTCATGCTGCCACCAAGGAATCCAGAACGGACAGGAACATGCCGAGGCCGTCGTCGGTGGGCCCGGTCAGCGGGTCGATCGCGTGCTCGGGGTGCGGCATCATGCCCGCGACTCGCCCGCGCGCGTCGGTGATGCCCGCGATGTCGCGCCGGGAGCCGTTCGGGTTCTCCCCGGCGTAGCGGAACAGCACGCGGCCCTCGCCTTCGAGCTGGTCGAGGACGGCCTCGTCGGCCACGTAGTTGCCCTCGCCGTGCTTGATCGGGATGAGCAGCTCGGCGCCCGCGTCGAAGCGGGTGGTCCAGGCGCTGGAGTTGTTCTCGACCTTCAGCCACTGGTCCCGGCAGACGTAGTGCAGGCCCGCGTTGCGGGTCAGCACGCCGGGCAGCAGCCCGGACTCGCACAGGATCTGGAAGCCGTTGCACACGCCGAGGACGGGCATCCCCTTGCCCGCGGCGATGATGACCTCGGTCATCACCGGGGCGAACTTGGCGATCGCGCCGCAGCGCAGGTAGTCGCCGTAGGAGAAGCCACCGGGCACGACCACGGCGTCCACGCCCTTGAGGTCGTGGTCGGCGTGCCACAGGGCGACGGCCTCACCACCGGCGCGGCGCACCGCGCGGGCGGCGTCGACGTCGTCGAGGGTGCCGGGGAAGGTGATGACGCCGATCTTCGCGCTCATGATTCCACCCGGCGGACCACGAAGTCCTCGATGACGGGGTTGGCCAGCAACGTCTCGGCGATGTTGGCGAGCGTGGCGTCGTCGACGTCGTCGGCGACCTCCAGCTCGAACCGCTTTCCCTGGCGGACTTCGGTGATGCCGTCGAACCCGAGACGGGGCAGCGCGTTGGCCACCGCCTGTCCCTGCGGGTCGAGGATCTCCTGCTTCGGCATGACGTCGACAACGACTCGGGCCACGGGTGCTGCTCCCGGTTTCCGTGCAGATCCGCCGGTCCCGGCGGATGGCCAGCAGTACGTCCGCAGCGTAACTGAGCTGGGAGTTCGGCCCGCCGAGCAGGGGCCTGACGTGCGTCGCAGCTCACCTGTCCCTCGTGTCCTGCATCACATATGGGGTCGGTTGTCTGAACCTCTCCGAACCTGAGGCGTCTTCAGGACATCAAGAACATCGCTTGAACTGAGGGGATTTCACCATGCGCAAGCTCAAGACCGCCTTCGCCGGAGCCACGCTCGCCTGCCTCGCGCTGACCGCCGCGGCCCCCATCGCCACCGCCGCCGCCCAGCCGGCGCCCGTCTCCGCCACCCAGGGCGGCGGGCTGACCGTCGACGACACCGTGGTCCGGCCCGGCGAGCAGCTGACCATCCACCTCGACCACGGACCGGAGATGCTGAGCTGGATCTCCTCGGGCTCGTTCGTCCGCGACTCCGAGCACCCGATGGGCGCCGACGAGGGCGTCGCCCACGTGGTCCGCGACTCCGGCGGCAGCGCCGACGCGGTCGCCACCATCGGCGACGTCCCGCCCGGTCAGTACGTGGTGCACGCCCGCGTGGGCGGCGGCTCCGTTCCGGGCGTCACCATCACCGTCCGGTGAACTGAGGCGAGGACCGGCGGGATCGGGGGCCCGCCGGTCTTCGCGCGCCAGCCGGCAGTGGCAGAGTGGGACTCGGATTTCGCCTGCCGCTGAGGAGGATTCGCGTGCACATCACCCACTTCGGACATGCGTGCGTGCTGCTGGAGACCGGGTCCGCCCGGCTGCTGCTCGACCCGGGCGCGTTCTCGACCGACTTCGAGGACCTGCGCGACCTGGACGCAGTGCTGATCACCCACCAGCACGCGGACCACCTCGACCTCGACCGGCTGCCGGCACTGCTGGAGGCGAACCCCGGCGCCCGCCTGGTCGTCGACCCGGGCAGCGCCGCCGCCGTTTCCGAGAAGGGGCTGACCGCGACCACGGCCTCGCCCGGTGACGCTCTCGACCTGGGCGGATCCTCGATCGGCGTCGTCGGCGGGCAGCACGCGGTGATCCACCCGGACATCCCGAACATCGACAACATCGGCTACCTGGTCGATCACGGCGCCTTCTACCACCCGGGCGACGCCTTCCACGTTCCCGAGCAGCGGGTCGACGTGCTGGGCCTGCCGACCGGCGCGCCCTGGCTCAAGCTCTCCGAGGCCGTGGACTTCCTGCGCGCGGTCGCCCCGCGCGCAGCGGTCCCGATCCACGAAGCGGTCCTGGCGATGCCCGCGATGCACTACCGGCAGTTCGAGGCGCTGGCCCCCTCGGAGACCACGGTCGACGTGCTCCCCCAGGGCTCAGCCACGAAGGTGTGACCATTTCCCAGTTTTAGTCCAAACCGAGGACCTTCGATGCCCGAAATGTCCGCTCAGTTTGGACTAAAACTGGGAAATGCTGTGGCGGTCGCCGCTCGAGACCGGTGGTTCACCAGGCTTCGTGGGGAATCCGCGGCTTCGGGATCCGGGCCACCTCCGAGGTGGCCCTCGCGAACGAGGCGTAGGTGACCGGGTTCGCGCCGTGGTGCAGCGCCAGGTCCACCGCGTCCAGGATCGCGTGCCGCACGGCCGGCTTCACCAAGGTCTGCGCGTCCACCGCCAGGCGGACGGCGCGTCCCCGGCGGGCGGCACGCCCGGCACCCAGCACGAGCGCCCGGCACCACCACGGCTCGGCGACCTCGCCCGGGCCGAGCAGCCTGATGCGGGACCGCAGCACGCTGCCGGTGCCGAGGTCGCGCACTCCCATCGCATCCGCGCACACCGCGAAACCACGTCGCTGAGCGGCCAGGACCGTGCCCGGCGACGCCAACCAGCGCGGCGGGATGAACGTGTGCGTGCGCAGACCGGCCTGCTCCAGCACGGCCGAGGCGGCCACCAGCCGCAGCCCGGCCTCGTGCGCCGGGAGCCGCGCGGCCGGGGCCAGCCGCGAGCGCAGACCGGGCGAGACCCGGGCGAACCCGTGCAGGCTGACCGTGTCCCGGCGCATGAGCCGGTCGGCCACCCAGCCCAGCACCGGTGACCTGCGGTCGCGGGAGTCGAGATCGGTCGGTTTCGGGGAGATCAGCAGGGACAGCGGGACGCTCCGGCGGTCCAGCTCCGCGGCGAAATCCGCGCAGCTGTCCAGCGACCGGAGTTCCAGTCCCGACAACGACACCACGAGCGGCGTGCTCACAAACACCCATTCGGCCTGGCGCGGGTGACCGTTACCTGAAAGCCAGGTGTCGCCCCGGCGCAAATCCGGCGAACCTCCACCTCGCAACAATCAAACGCGCAGGCCAGGCCCACCTCCCGACACGCCGCCGAATCCCGCGACCGGGTGAAGCATTCGAATTTCGCGCGAAATTCGAGTCCCGAAGTTCGGGGTCGAATGTCGCGCGAAATTCGAGAAGACCAGGTCAGGAGGCCGGGATCAGGCGGCTGTGGGCCAGTCCGCGAAGGAGCGGCCGGTGATGCGCTCGTAGGCCTCGACGTAGCGGGCGCGGGTGGCCTCGACGATGTGGTCGGGCAGGGCGGGCGGCGGGGTGTCGGAGTGCCGGTCCCAGCCGGACTCCTCCGAGGTCAGCCAGTTGCGGACGAACTGCTTGTCGAAGGACGGCTGGACCTCGCCCGCCTCGTAGCCGTCGGCGGGCCAGTAGCGCGACGAGTCCGGGGTGAGCACCTCGTCGCCGAGCACCAGGTCACCGGCGGCGTTGCGGCCGAACTCGAACTTCGTGTCGGCGAGGATCACCCCGCACTCGCGCGCGTGCTCAGCGGCCCGGGCGTAGACCCGCAGCGTCAGGTCGCGCAGCTCGGCGGCGAGCTCGGCACCCTCCTGCGCGGCGACGGCCTCGAAGCTCACGTTCTCGTCGTGCTCACCGATCTCGGCCTTGGTGGCCGGCGTGAAGATCGGCTCCGGCAGCCGGGACGACTCGACGAGCCCGTCCGGCAGCGAGACGCCGCAGACCGAACCGGTGCGCTGGTAATCGATCAGCCCCGAGCCGGTCAGGTAACCGCGGGCGACGCACTCCACCGGCACCATCGTCAGCCGGTCCACCAGCAGCGCGCGGCCGCGCACCTCGGCGGGGATGCGCGGGTCGTCGTGCGCGACGAGGTGGTTCGGCAGCTCGTCCGCCAGCAGCTCGAACCAGAACACGCTCATCGCCGTGAGCACGGCGCCCTTGTCCGGGATCGGCGTGTCCAGCACGTGGTCGTAGGCCGAGATGCGGTCGGAGGCGACCAGCAGCAGGCGTTCGTCGTCCACGGCGTGCAGCTGGCGGACCTTGCCTGCCGCGATCTGGGGGTAATCCGCGAGTGCAACCACGCCGCGATTCTCTCCCACCGCAGGTGGACCGCTCGCACGTGGTGGGATGACGTCGAGCACGAGGAGGAGATCTTGACAGCGACGCCCCCGGAAACGACGTTCACCGACTGGCTGCGCGAGCGCAGCGAACCCGACTGGACCTCGGTCGTGGAGCACCCGTTCACCGACGCGCTCTTCGACGGGTCGATGCCCGACGAGTACATGAGCTCGTACCTGGTGCAGGACTACCAGTTCGTGGACGACTTCCTCGCCCTGCTCGGCGCCGCCGTGGCCAAGGCCGACCGGTACGACTCGCGGCTGGCGCTCGCGGGCAGCATCGGAGTCGTCACCAGCGAGGAGAACACCTACTTCCAGCGGTCCTTCGACGCGCTCGGCATCGTCGAGAGCGACCGGGTCGACCCGGAGCTCGACCCGGCGACCGAGGCGTTCCGCGACCTGATGCGCGACACCAAGGACAACGGCGGGTACGCCGAGATCCTCGCGGTGCTCACCGTCGCCGAGTGGACCTACCTGGAGTGGGCGCAGCGCGCCCCGGCGAAGCCGGAGAGCTTCGTGCACGCCGAGTGGATCGACCTGCACGCCAACCCGGACTTCGAGTCCTGGGTGACCTGGCTGCGCTCGGAGCTCGACCGCGTGGGCGCCGACCTCGACGAGCGCGAGCGCGCCCGCTGCCTGCGCCTGTTCCAGCAGGCGACGAAGTGCGAGGTCGACTTCTTCCACGCCCACTGGGACTGAAAGCTTTCGGTGGAGCTTTGCTCGTTGTGGGTGGGGGAAGTTCTCATGAAAACTTCCCCCACCCCGACAACGAGTTGACCGCACGCCTCAGACGGTCGTCAGAGGATGTCGGTCGGGGCGTAGGCGGCGGCCTGCGGGTACTGGGTGGCGACCTTCTCGACGGCCGCGACGACATCGCCGACCTGCGAGGACGCGGCTCCGGTGAAGGCGAGCCTGTCGGCCAGCAGGGCTTCCAGCTGCTCGCGGTCGAGCGGCAGCCGCTCGTCGGCGGCGAGGCGGTCGAGGAGGTCGTTGCGCTCAGCACCGCGCTCGCGCATGTCGAGCGCGACCGCGACGGCGTTCTCCTTGATCGCCTCGTGCGCGACCTCCCGGCCGACCCCCGCGCGGACCGCGCCCATCAGCACCTTCGTGGTGGCCAGGAAGGGCAGGTAGCGGTCGAGCTCGCGAGCGACGACGGCCGGGAACGCGCCGAACTCGTCGAGCACGGTCAGGAACGTCTCCAGCAGTCCGTCGAAGGCGAAGAACGCGTCCGGCAGCGCGACCCGGCGCACCACCGAGCAGGACACGTCGCCCTCGTTCCACTGGTCGCCGGCCAGCTCCGCGCTCATCGAGACGTACCCGCGCACGATCACGGCGAGCCCGTTGACGCGCTCGCAGGAGCGGGTGTTCATCTTGTGCGGCATGGCGCTGGACCCGACCTGGCCGGGCTTGAAGCCCTCGGTGACCAGCTCGTGCCCGGCCATCAGCCGGATCGTCTTCGCCACGCTGGAGGGCGCGGCCGCCAGCTGCGAGAGCAGGCTCAGCACCTCGAAGTCCAGCGACCGCGGGTAGACCTGGCCGACGCTGGTGAGCGTGCTGCCGAAGCCGAGGTGACCGGCGACGCGGCGCTCCAGCTCGGTGAGCTTGCCGGCATCGCCGCCGAGCAGGTCGAGCATGTCCTGCGCGGTGCCGACCGGGCCCTTGATGCCGCGCAGCGGGTAGCGGTCGAGCAGCTCTTCGAGGCGGTGGAAGGCCACCAGCAGCTCGTCGGCGGCGGTGGCGAAGCGCTTGCCCAGCGTCGTGGCCTGGGCGGCGACGTTGTGCGAGCGACCGGCCATGACCAGCTCGGCGTTCTGCCCCGCGAGCTTCGCCAGCCGGGCGAGCACCGCGACGGTGCGGTCGCGCACGTGCTCCAGGCTGCGGCGGACCTGCAGCTGTTCCACGTTCTCGGTCAGATCCCGCGACGTCATGCCCTTGTGGATCTGCTCGTGACCGGCGAGAGCGTTGAACTCCTCGATCCGGGCCTTCACGTCGTGCCTGGTCACGCGCTCGCGCGCGGCGATGGAGTCGAGGTCGACCTGCTCCAGCACCCGCTCGTAGTCGGCCACGGCCTGCTCGGGAACCTCGATGCCGAGGTCGGCCTGGGCGCGCAGCACGGCCAGCCAGAGGCGCCGCTCGAGAACGATCTTGTGCTGCGGAGACCACAGCTCGACCAGCTCCGGAGAGGCGTAACGACCGGCGAGAACATTCGGAATGCTGGGCTTGTCACTCACGCGCCCAGGATAAGTGACGGACGTTGTCCCCCGTCCCGCGTGCATGTCGTGTGGTGGGTGTGGGGAAGTTTTCATGAAAACTTCCCCACACCCACCACACGACGTCAGGACGTGCTCGCCTCGGAACCACTGATGGTCACAGACCCGATCCCCAGGCGGGGGAGTCCGCCGGGACCACTTCCGGTGAGGCGGGGACGAAATCCGGGTACTTCTGACCGGCACCGGTGTTGAACAGCACGACGCGGTTGGTCCCGGTGATCTCGCCGGAATCGCGGAGCCTGCGGAGCGCGGCCAGCGTCGCGGCCCCTTCCGGTGCCGGGTGGATGCCCTCCGACGAGGCGAGCTCCCGGGTGGCGTCGCGCATGTCGTCCTCGCTCACCGACACCGCCGTGCCGCCGGAGTCGCGGACCGCGTCGAGGATCAGGTAGTCGCCGACGGCGACCGGGACCCGCAGGCCGCTGGCGTCAGTGGCGGCGTCCTCCCACCGCGGCGCGTGCCGTTCTCCCTGGTCGTGGGCCCGGACGATCGGGGCGCAGCCTTCGGCCTGGACGACGACCATGCGCGGCCGCTGCTCGCCGATCCAGCCGAGCTCGGTCATCTCGGCGAACGCCTTCCACATGCCGACCAGCCCGGTTCCGCCGCCGGTCGGGTAGATCACCACGTCCGGCAGCTGCCAGCCGAGCTGCTCGGCCAGCTCGTAGCCGAGGGTCTTCTTGCCCTCGACCCGGTAGGGCTCCTTGAGGGTGGAGACGTCGAACCAGCCGCGCGCCTCCGAGGTGGTGCGCACCAGACGTCCCGCGTCGTCGATGAGCCCGTCGACGAGCCAGGTGTCGGCACCGGCGACGACGGCTTCGACCTGGTTGATGCGCGGGCAGTCCTCGGGCATCACGACTCCGGCGGCCAACCCGGCCCGGGCCGCGTAGGCGGCGAGCGCACCACCGGCGTTGCCCGCCGAAGGCGCCGCGACGACCTGCGCCCCGAGTTCCCGGGCGCGCGACACGGCCGCCGACATCCCGCGCGCCTTGAAGCTGCCGGTCGGGTTCTGGCCCTCGTCCTTGATCCGCACGTCGGCGATGCCCAGCCGCGCCGACAACCGGGGCGCGCTCAGCAGCGGCGTGAAGCCCTCGCCGAGGCTGATGACGTTCTCGGCGTCGCGGACCGGCAGCAGCTCCCGGTACCGCCACATCGACGGCTCCCGCGTCACCAGGTCCGACGGGCGCAGGGCGACCTTCGCCAGGTCGTAGCGCGGGTAGAGGACTTTCCCGCACTCCTCGCACAGCCGGTGCGGCGCGTCGGCGTCGAAGGTCCGTCCGCACGCGGTGCATTCGAGGTGGCTGAGGGTGCTGCCGGTGGGGTGCGCCATGATCGCATCCTGACCCGTCGCACCGGCCCGGTCCAGCCCCGCTCACCCGCTGGTACCGGCCGGGAAATTCGGTCGCCGTCCGAACCCGCCGTGGATAACGTCGGTGCTCGTGGCCCGAAACGGTTCGCTGCGGTTCCTCTTCGCCCTGCTCGCCCAGCGACCCGGGCTGGTGGTGCTGGCCGCCCTGTCCGGAGCGCTCTGGATGGCGCCGACCGCGGTGCTGCCGATGGTGGTCGGCCGCGCGATCGACGGCGGGATCCGGGCCGGTGACACCGCGGTCCTGCTGCGCTGGGTGCTGGCGGTGGTGGCGCTCGGCGTACTGCAGATGGTGGCCGCCGCCGCGCTGAACTGGGCGGCTCACACGCTGTGGATCCACGGCACGGCGAGCGCCCAGCGCATCGTGCTGCGGCAGGTGATCCGCCTCGGCGGCACGCTGACCCGCGAGGTCAAGGCGGGTGAGGTGGTCACGATGAGCGCCTCGGACGTGTTCAAGATCGGCGACCTCTTCGAAACCCTCGGCCGCGCCTTCGGTTCGCTGCTCGCCTTCGTCGCAGCCGTCGCGCTGCTGCTGTGGATCTCGCCGCCGCTGGCGCTGGTGGTTCTGATCGGTGTGCCGCTCGCGATGCTCGGCATCGGGCCGCTGCTGCGACCGCTGCACCGGCGCGAGGAGATCCAGCGCGACGAGCTGGGAAAGCTCGGTGCTCAAGCGGCCGACATCGTCTCCGGCCTGCGCATCCTGCGCGGCATCGGCGGCGAGCGGCGGTTCTTCTCGCGCTTCGCCGCGACCGGACGACAGGTCCGGGAAGCCGGCATCGCGACCGGCCGGATTGACGCCTGGCTCAGCGGCGCGGAGGTGCTGCTGCCCGGGCTGGTGACGGTCCTGGTGACCTGGCTGGGCGCCCGGATGGCCCTGGCCGGATCGATCACCGTCGGAGAACTGGTGACGTTCTACGGGGTTTCGGCGTTCCTGGTGATCCCGGTGCGCACCGCGACGGAGACCGCCTACGCGTTCGCCTCGGCGCGCATCGCCGCCGGGCGCGCCGCCGCCCTGCAGCAGGTCGAGGTCGATCCCGCGCCACCGGTGAACCCGCTCCCGCTCCCGGCGGGCCCGTTGGGTCTGGTCGGCGACGACGTCGAGGTTCCTGCCGGGGAGCTGGTGGTGATCGACGCCGGGCACCGCGGCGAAGCCGTCGCCGAGCGGCTGGCCGGGTCGTCGCTGGCCGGCGGGGTGCGGCTGCCCGACGTCGATCCGGACGAGCGGCACCGCCGCGTCGTGCTCGCGCACAACCAGGACCTCCTGTTCGCCGGAAGCGCGCGGGAGGCCATCGACCTGGGCACCGAGGTCGACTTCGCGACCGTCGTGCGCGCCGCCGACGCCGAGGACGTGCTCGCCGCGCTGCCGCCGGACGGGTTGCTCGACGAGCGCGCCCGGCTGCTCTCCGGTGGTCAACGGCAGCGGCTGCTGCTGGCCCGCGCGCTGAGCACCGACGCCGACGTGCTGGTCCTCGACGACCCGACCTCGGCGGTCGACGCGCACACCGAGGAGCGGATCACCGAGCGGGTGCGCGCGCTGCGGGCCGGGCGGACCACGGTCGTGCTCAGCCAGAGCCCGCTGTGGGAGGCCGTGGCCGACCGGCACGTCCAGGTGGAGGAACCGTGAAGCTGCCGCTCGCCGACGCCGCCGCGCTGCGCGGCTGGCTGCGCGAGGTCCTGCGCACCTGCCGGGGCCGGTTCCTGTCCACCACCGCCCTCTACGTGCTGGCCACCGCGGTCGGGCTGATCGGCCCCCAGCTGCTCGGCGTGCTGGTCGAATCCGTGCAGGCCGGGACTTCGGTCGACCGGGTCGACCTGCTGGCCGGGTTCTTCCTGCTCGTCCTGATCACCCAGGCGCTGCTGGCCCGCGCCGCGCGGCTGCGCGCGATGCTGCTCGGCGAGGAGCTGCTGCTCAAGGCGCGCGAGGAGATGGTCGAGCACGCGCTGGCCCTGCCGCTGGGCACGGTGGAGTCGGCGGGCACCGGCGACCTGCTCAGCAGGGCCACCACGGACATCGACCGGCTCGACCACACGGTCCGCAACGCTCTGCCGGAGATCTCGGCCGCGCTGATCTCGATCGGGCTCACCGCGGGCGCGATGCTGCTGGCCTCACCGCTGCTGGCCTGCGGAATGCTCGTGGCGGTGCCGTTGCTGGTGCTCAGCACCCGCTGGTACTACCCGCGTTCGCTGCCGGTGGTGCAGCGACTCATGGAGCGCTGGTCGGACGTGCAGGCGGGCACGCACGAGTCGGTCGAAGGCGCGCGCACCATCGCCGCGCTGCGGCTGGGCGGCCGGCGAACCGCGCGCAACGAGCACCTCCTGGGCCGCGCGGTCGACGCCGAGCAGCGGCACCGCTCGCTGCTGACGGTGTGGTTGCCGTGCCTCGAGCTGTCCTACGTGCTGCCGGTGGCCGCGATCCTGCTCATCGCGGGCTGGGCGCACGGCTCCGGTGCGGCTCAGCTGGGCACGATCGTCGCGGTCGTGCTCTACGCCCAGTCGTTGTCGGCGCCCTTGGACGAGCTGTTCATGTGGCTCGAAGAGCTGCAGGTGGGCGGTACCGCGCTGCAGCGGGTCCTGGGCGTCTCGCAGGTTCCGCTCGACGAGCCGCGCCACCCCGCCGCGCCTGCCGACTCGCGCGATCTCGTGGTCCGCGACCTGCGGTTCGCCTACCGGCCCGAGCGGGAGGTGCTGCACGGCATCGACCTGGTCGTGCCCGAGGGACAGCGCCTGGCGATCGTCGGCCCGTCCGGCGCGGGCAAGTCCACGCTGGGCCGGCTGATCGCCGGGACCGGACGTCCCAGCTCGGGATCGGTGTCCGTCGGCGGCGTCGAGGTCTCGGCGATGCCGACCGAGTCGCTGCGCCGCGAGGTGGTGCTGCTGACCCAGGAGCAGCACGTCTTCGCGTGCTCGCTGCGCGACAACCTCGGGCTCCTGGACCGGGAGACCGGTGACGAGGAACTGCTCGACGCGCTCAAGTCGGTCGGTCTGCTGGACTGGGTGCGCGGGCTCGACGAGGGCCTGGACACGATCTTGGGCGCAGGTGGAGTCGCGGTCCCCGCGGCCCGCGCGCAGCAGCTGGCGCTGGCCCGCGTCCTGCTCGTCGACCCGCACACCGTCGTGCTGGACGAGGCGACGTCACTGCTCGACAACACGACCTCCCGCGACCTGGAAGGCGCGTTGGCGACGTTGCTGGCCGGACGCACGGTGATCGCCATCGCGCACCGCCTGCACACGGCGCGCGCGGCCGAGCGGATCGCGGTGATGTCCGAGGGCCGAATCGTGGAGCTGGGCGCGCACGACGAGTTGATGGCTTCCGGCGGTTCTTACGCACGCCTGTACCGGGCGGCTCACCTCGATCACGGGTGAATCGTCAATCGCTTGTTCGGCGAAATCCCCATTTCCGCTCGATCAGGTGTGGGATTCTGGACTAATACAACGGCGCGAACTTATCGTTGGCCGACGCATTCGCGGCTGTGCACAGGAACGGGAGCGGATGAACATCACCAGGTTCGCCGAGGATCGGCAGGACGTGTTCTGGATCGTGGGCACAGGTCAGGTGGAACGCCACGCGACGACCATGCGACCAGGGGCGGTATATGCCGGGCAATGCGTAGCGGCGCTCTGCGACGTTCAGATCAAGATTCCGCAGTCAACCCCTCTGGGACGCGATCCGCTGACGAAGAAAGTCTCAAGAAAGTGCCCAGCGTGCGAGGGAATCGCCGAGGAAAACAATTACGCGGAAACCAATTGGGACTTTTAATGTGAAAGAACGCTCTCGGTTCGCCAGATGACCGTCATGCGTTCTTGCACGCGAATCAGGAAAGCCACTTCCGCAAGGTTCGACGGGCAGCCGCGCGCGGATCGGGGTCGGACTCGATCAACGCGTTGACCACCGCTCCGTCGACCAGCGCGACCAGATCGGTCAGCTGCTCCGAGTCGAGGTCCATGCCGCTGCGGGAGAAGATCTCCGCGAGGAGCTTCTGCAGCTCGACCGCCATCTCCCGCATCAGCGGGGCCAGGTACGGGCGGCGAGGCGAACCGACCAGCCGCTCGTAGCGCAGCAGCACCGGCTCGACACCGCCGTGCCGGGAGTCGACGCCGAGCAGCAGGTCCAGCAGCAGCTCGATCACCGCTTCGGTGCTGCGCGGCTGCTCGGACAGGTCGGCGAGGCGGGCGCGCCCGGCGGTGAGCTCCTCCCTGGCGTTGTGCTCCACCGCCGCGCTGATCAGGTCTTCCAGCGAGGAGAAGTAGTAGGTGGTCGACGCCAGCGGAAGTCCTGCGCGTTCGGCCACGGCGCGGTGCCGCACCGCGTCGAAACCGCCCTCGACGAGCAGCTGCGCCGCAGCCGTCACCAACGCCTGCCGCCGCCGCTCGCCCTTGGGTGTGCTGGCCGCTGTCATGACCCGCGATCCTATGCCGTGTCCGGAAGATCCCGTTGATCGCCGCTGCGGACCGGATCCCGCGGCGCGATCGACCAGGGCTTCACCGGTCAGAACCGGGTGGCGAGGTCTCCCGCGACGTTGGCCACGCGAGAGACGAACGGAGCGCCGGGCGAACCGCTCTCCGGCTCGCTGAGCACCACCACGAGCTTGCCGCTGCGCGCCTTGCGCACCGACTGCTGGGCGCCGTCGGGACGCTGCACGTCACCCGGTGTCGACTGGCCCGCCTGGGCCGCGCCCGCCGGGCTGATCACCACGGTCACCCGGCCCGCCGTCGCGCCGTCGCGCAGCGAGAAGGCCGCTGCCTTGGCGCCGGTCGGGCAGCTGCGCACCGAGGTCGGCGTGGAGCTGCCGGCCTCCGGGAGCGCGCTCGCGACCGCCGCGACCACCGCCGCATCGGGCTGGCAGCCCGTCGAGCGCGGTGTGCCACCGGTGGACTCGATCCGCGGGCCCGGTGCCGCCGTCAGCGGCACCGCCGGTGGCGGGCTCGCCACCGTGTCGCTCGACGGCGAGAACCAGCCGGCTCCCACGCCGATACCGCCGACCAGCACCGCCGCCGCGACGACGGTCCCCCCGGCCGTCGCCGTCATCCGGCGCCGGGCCGTGATCCTCCGCGACGCCGTCGAGACGTCACCTTCGTCGAACGACGCCGGCGGAACGGCTCGCACCGAGTCACGGAAAAGCTCTTCGAGCTTGCGCTCGTCCAACCCGCACCCCCTTCACGCGGACCTCAGATCCCCGAGCTCGTCGCCCAGCGCCTCTCGCAACGTCGCCAGCCCCCGGGCGCACTGGCTCTTCACGGTTCCTTCGCTGCACCGCATCACCGCAGCGACTCCCGACACGTCCAGCCCTTCCAGGAAGCGGAGGACCAGCACGGCGCGCTGCTTCGGCGGCACCTTGCGCAACCCCGCGATGAGCGTCTGCCTGGTGGACACCGAGTCATCCACGTCCGGGTCGTCGACCGGACTGTCCGGCAGGGTCTCGGCGGCCCTCTCCCGTCGCCAGGGCCGCCTCGACTCGTCGATCACCGCTCGGGTCAGGGTCCGGCGCACGTAGGCGTCCAGGGCGCCCTTGTCCCGTACCTTCCGCCAGTGGCGGTGCAGGTTGATGAACGCGGTCTGGGCGAGATCGTCCGCGCGGTGCCAATCACCGCACATCATGTACGCCATCCGACGCACCGCCTCCCGCCGAGCCACGAAGTACTCCGCGAACTCCTGCTCTTCGCGCTGGTCCACGCGGAACTCTCCGCTCGTTCGTTGCCTGCACTGCTATGACGGGATCGCGTGCCCGAACCGTTGCACGCTGTTTCGAGCCGATCCACCTGTGATTGATACCGCAGCGGCGAGATCACGTTCCACCGGGCCATTGCCTCAACCCCGTGCAGGTGTGATGTGATCTGTTCGTGACCACTCCGGCGCCCATCGACCTCCGCTCCGACACGGTGACCCGCCCCGACGAGCAGATGCTCGCCGCGATGGCCGCCGCCGAAGTCGGCGATGACGTGCTCGACCACGATCCCACCATGCGCGCGCTCGAGGAGCGGGTGGCCCAGTTGCTGGGCACCGCGTCCGCGCTGTGGGTGCCGAGCGGCACGATGGGCAACCTGATCGCGCTGATGCTGCACCTCCAGCGCGGCGACCGGTTCCTCGCACCGCGCGGGGCGCACGTGCTCAACCACGAGCTCGGATCGGCGGCATGGCTGGCCGGCGGCATGCCGGACCCGCTGGAGTGGGACGCAGGGCCGGGCAGGCCCAGCGCCGAGTCGGTGCGCTCGCAGGCCCACCTGAGCCTGGCCTACGACTCCCTGCACACCACCCTGCTGTGCCTGGAGAACACGCACAACGGCGCAGGTGGTGCGGTGGTTCCGCCGCACGAGCACGCGCGGTTGGCGGCAGCGGCGAAGGAACTCGGGCTCAAGGTCCACCTCGACGGCGCGCGCCTGTGGAACGCCTCGGTCGCGCTCGGCGTGCCGCCCGCGGCGCTGACCGTCGGCGTGGACAGCGTCCAGGTGTGCCTGAGCAAGGCGCTCGGCGCACCGGTCGGATCGATCCTCGCGGGAGAGGCGGAGTTCATCAAGGCCGGGCGGCGGATCCGCAAGATGCTCGGCGGCGGCGTCCGCCAGGGCGGCGTGCTGGCCGCGGCCGGCCTGGTCGCGCTGGACCGCGTCGACGCGCTCGGGGACGATCACGACAACGCCCGGGTGCTCGCCGACGGCCTCACCGAGCGGGGCTGGCAGGTGACGGCTCCGCAGACGAACATGCTGCTGGCGGCGGTTCCGGACGTGCAGCTGACGTTGCAGCGGCTGCGTTCGGTGGGTGTCCTGGCGGTTCCCATGAACGGTCAGGTCCGGTTCGTCACGCACCGGGACGTGAGCAAGTCGGACGTGGAAGAAGCGTTGCGCCGGATCGGCCAGGCCGGGATCTAGCGCACCGGGAGCGGAGGTCGCAGTGCTGCGTTGGATCGTCTTCGACTACGGCGAGGTCATCAGCCGCCGCATCAGGGCGCTGCCCGAGATGGCCGCCCTGCTGGAGACCGACGCGGCGGAGTTCGAGAAGGCCTACTGGGCCGACCGGCGCGACTACGACGCGGGGGCCTCCGACACCGAGTACTGGCGGGCCGTGGCCGGACGGCTCGGCCGCGAGGTCGACGACTCGCTGGTCCAGCGCCTCACCAGCGTCGACGTCGACGGCTGGATGTCCACCGAACCGGATTCGCTGGCTCTGCTGGAAGACCTGCACCGGCGCGGCGTCCCGCTGGCGCTGTTGTCCAACGCGTCCACGACGTTCGCCCGCGCGGGCGAGAGCAAGCCGTGGGCGCGCTTCTTCCAGCACCTGCTGTTCTCCGGCGACCTGCGCGTCACCAAACCGGACCCGGAGATCTGGCGGATCCTGCTCGACACCCTCGGCGCGAAGCCCTCGGAGTGCCTGTTCTTCGACGACCGCGCGGAGAACATCGAGGGCGCGCGCGAAGCGGGCCTGCACGCCGAGCTCTGGAGCTCAGCATCCCGCGCCCGAACCGTCATCCAAGAACAGCTCGCCGCCTGACCACCGAAGGCCCTTCCTCCTCGTGTGGGGGAAGTCGTCATGTGGGTGGGTGGGGAAGTTTTCATGAAAACTTCCCCACCCACCCACCGCCTAGGACTTGATCTCCTTTTTGTCCTTGGCCCAGCCGAGAGCAGCTGTGGCGACGAACAGGAGCCCGCCGATCACGGCCAACCAGAACAGGCCCTTGATCAGCACTCCGGCGACGGAGACCACAAGCCACAGGACCAGCAGACCGCCGATCACCTTCCACAACATCGCGACCACCTCTTCACCGCGGAGCGTCCCGCACGTCCAGCGTGCCAGAAGGAACGCGCAGATCAGCGGGCCGAAGGCCCGGTTCCGGGAAACATCAGGGTGCCCCTGAGCCCCACCTACAGCCAGGCCCTCAGCCGCTGGACCGCCTCGGTGATGTCGCCGGGGTCGCCGGCGAAGGAGAGGCGGAGGTAGTGGTGGCCCCGGCTCGGGTCGAAGTCGACGCCGGGGACGAGCGCGACTCCGGTGTCGTCGAGGAGGCGGCGGCAGAACGACGCCGCGTCGTCGGTGCGATCGCTGATGTCCACCCAGGCGTAGAACGCGCCGTCGGCCGGGGCGACGTCGGTGATGCCCGCGTCCGCCAGGCCGTCGAGCAGCAACGTCCGGTTCTGCCGGTAGCGCTCGACGTGCCCCTCGACCTCGTCGTAGGCCTCCGGGGAGAACGCCGCGACCGCCGCCTGCTGCGAGAGCGCAGGTGGGCAGAGCGTGAAGTTGCCGGTCAGCGAGTCGACGGCGCGCAGCAGGCGCGGCGGCACCAGCATCCAGCCGAGCCGCCAGCCGGTCATCGACCAGAACTTGGAGAAGCTGTTGACCACGATCGCCTCGGCGGAGAACTCCCGCGCGGTGTGCAGCGGCTCGCCGTAGCTGAGCCCGTGGTAGATCTCGTCGCTGATCAGCTGGACCCCGTTGTCCTCGCACCAGCCGGCGAGCCTCGCGAGCTCGTCGCGGGACAGCACGGTGCCGGTGGGGTTCGCCGGGCTGGCGACGATGAGCCCGCGCACGGGTTCGTCGAGCGCCTCCAGCATCTCGACGGTCGGCTGGAACCGGGTGGAGGCGTCGCAGGGCAGCTCCACGACCTCGCAGCCCAGCGCGGACAGGATGTTGCGGTAGGCGGGGTAGCCGGGGCTGGCCAGGGCCACCCGGTCACCGGCGTCGAACGCGCTGAGGAACGCCAGCAGGAACGCACCCGAGGCACCCGTGGTGACCACGACCTCGTCCACCGGCACCGAGTGGCCGTGGGCCTTCTCGTAGTGGCCTGCGATGCCTTCCCGCAGCTCCAGGATCCCCAGCTGCTCCGTGTAACCGAGGGCGTTGCCCTCCAACGCTCTCGCGGCGGCTTCCCGCACGGCCTTCGGAGCGGGTGTGGAGGGCTGTCCCGCGGCCAGCGACACGACGTCACCGAGTTCCCGCTGCCGCTGCGCAGCGGCGGACAGGACCTCCATGACCTGGAACGGAGCAACATCGGCTCGCGTCGCGACGGCGAGCGCAGCATTCGGCACCATGCGGTGCAGCGTGCCAGACCGGCCGTCTCGCCTCCATCGTCGGCCGAGGCGTCAGCGCTCGGTCACGAAGGCGGCGCGGTCAGGACTTCGGGACGCTGATCTCGCCGTCGACCGCGCGGCGGGCGATGTCGGTGCGCCAGTGCGCGCCGGGCAGGTGCACCCGGTCGACGCGCTGGTAGACCTCGTCGCGGGCCGCGCCCAGGTCGGAGCCGGTCGCCACCACCGACAGGACGCGTCCGCCCGCGGACATCACGGCACCGTCCTCGCGGCGGCGCGTGCCGGAGTGCAGCACGCCTTGCAGGTCGGAGCCCTGGATGACGTCGTCGACGCGCGGTCGGCCGGGGTAGCCCTCGGCGGCCAGCACGACGGTCACCGCCGAGCCCTCCTCCCACTCCAGCGCGGGCTGGTCGGCGAGCTGCTCGCGCGCCACGGCGTCGAACAGCCGGGCCAGCGGCGTGTGCAGCAGGGCGAGAACGGCCTGGGTCTCGGGGTCGCCGAACCGGCAGTTGAACTCGATGACCTGCGGGCCGTTCGAGGTCAGCGCCAGTCCCGCGTAGAGCAGTCCGGAGAACGGCGTGCCGCGCCGATCGAGCTCGTCGACGGTGGGCTGCACGACCGCGCGGACCACCTCGTCGACCAGGCCGTCCGGGGCCCACGGCAGCGGGGCGTAGGCACCCATGCCGCCGGTGTTCGGGCCCGCGTCCTCGTCGCCGACCCGCTTGAAGTCCTGCGCGGGCAGCAGAGGAACGACGGTGGTGCCGTCGACCAAGCAGAACAGCGAGGCTTCCGGACCGTCCAGGAAGGACTCCAGCAGCACCGGGTGGCCGCCATCGAGCAGCTTCATCGCATGCGCGCGGGCCGCGTCGAAGTCGCCGGTCACCAGCACGCCCTTGCCCGCGGCGAGGCCGTCGTCCTTGACCACCCAGGTCGGGCCGAAACCGGCCAGCGCGGCGTCGAGCTTGGCGGGGTTGTCCACGATCTCGCTGCGTGCGGTCGGCACGCCCGCGGTGACCATGACGTCCTTCGCGAAGGCCTTGGAGCCCTCGATCCGAGCTGCCGCCTTGGACGGGCCGAAGCACGGGATTCCCGCCGCGCGCACGGCGTCGGAGGCACCCGCGACCAGCGGTGTTTCCGGACCGAAGACGACCAGGTCGGCCTGCCAGCGGGTGGCCAGCCCGGCCACCTCGTCGGGCTTGGCGACGTCGACGCCGTAGGACTCGGCGAGCGCAGCGGTACCGGCGTTGCCGGGCGCGCAGGCGAGTGCCGTCACGGACGGATCATGGGACAGCGCCAACACGATCGCGTGCTCTCGACCGCCGCCACCGATCACGAGGATTCGCACAAAACGCAGCGTAGAGCGTGCGGTGGGCCACGCGATCGCTGCCCCCGGCAACTGGTTCCGCCACATGGCGCATCCCAGGTCGCGCGGCGTTCACCCGGCGGTCGGCCGCGCGACGCACCCGCGTGCCCCGGACGTCGGTTGCGGGGAGTTGGGTGAACCCGCCACAGTCACAGCAGGGAGATGACATGACGATTCGGGGACGGTTGATCGCTTTGTCCGTTGCGGGCACCGCCGCGCTCGGGGTGATCACCTCGGCCGGGCCGGATTCCGCGGCCGCCGCACCGGCCCCGGACACCGAGCGGGTCGAGGTGTTCGGTCACCGCGGCGCTTCCGGCTACCGCCCGGAGCACACGCTCGCCTCCTACGAGCTGGCCGCGCGGATGGGCGCCGACTACATCGAGCCGGACCTGGTTCCCACGAAGGACGGCGCGCTGGTCGCTCGGCACGAGAACGAGATCGGCGGCACCACCGACGTCGCCGAGCACCCGGAGTTCGCCTCTCGCAAGGCCACCAAGGTCATCGACGGCACCGAGATGACCGGCTGGTTCACCGAGGACTTCACGCTCGCCGAGCTCAAGACGCTGCGCGCGAAGGAGCGCATCCCGGACGTCCGCCAGCACAACACGGTCTACGACGGCCTCTTCGAGGTGCCGACGTTCCAGGAGGTCCTGGACCTGCGGGAGCGGCTGTCGAAGGAGCTCGGCCGCGAGATCGGCGTCGCGCCGGAGACCAAGCACCCCAGCTACTTCCGCAAGATCGGCCACCCGCTGGAGCCCGGCGTGGTCGAGGCGCTGGACGCCGACGGCCTCAACGAGCGGGGCGCGAAGGTCGTCGTGCAGTCCTTCGAGGTCGGCAACCTCAAGGAGCTGCGCGAGCAGCTGCGGGTGGAGCTGGTGCAGCTGATCAGCAACAGCGGAGCGCCGCAGGACTTCATCGAGGCCGGCGATCCGCGCACCTACGCCGACCTGGTCACGCCGGAGGGCTTGAAGGAGATCGCGACCTACGCGGACGTGATCGGCCCCGACAACCAGGTGATCCTGCCGGTCGACGAGAGCGACCACCTCACCGGACCGACGGCGGTCGTCGCCGACGCCCACGCGGCGGGCTTGAAGGTCGTCCCCTACACGGTTCGCGCGGAGAACACCTTCCTGCCCGCCGACTTCCGGTCCTCGCAGGACCCGGCGCAGTGGGGCGACGTCCTCGGCTACTTCCACGCGCTGTACGACCAGGGCGTGGACGGCGTCTTCAGCGACATGCCGGACCTCGCCATCACCGCCCGCGACCAGCGCTGATCCGCTCTCCCCGCACCGGACCTCAAGGGAGACCCGGGTTCTGGTGGGCGCGTCGGGGAGACCCTTCGTTCCCGGTGATGGCGCCGCTGCGCACCTAAGGTGTCCACCGTGGACGGAGGTGCGGAGTGGTTCAGCTGATCCTGGTTCTGATCGGGGCGCTGCTGGTCACGGCCTTGGCGCGGAGCCGGGAGATCGCGGCGCCGCTGCTGCTGGTGGCGGTCGGGATGGCCGTGTCGCTGGTGCCCGGGCTCGACGAGCTGCGCATCGAGCCGGAACTGCTGCTGACCGTCGTGCTGCCACCGCTGCTGTACGCGGCGGCGCTGGACAGCTCGTTCACCAACTTCCGGGCCCGGATCCGCCCGATCGTGCACCACGGCGTGCTGCAGGTGATCGCCACCTCGTTCGTGCTGGGCTGGATCGCGTTCATGCTGATCCCGGACCTGCCGCTGGCCTCGGCGATCGTGCTCGGCGCGGTGATCGCACCGCCGGACGCGGTGACGGCGGCGGCGATCGGGCGCCAGCTCAAGCTGCCGCGCCGGGTGATGACGGTGCTGGGCGGCGAGAGCCTGATCAACGACGCGGCGGCGCTGACGATCTACCGGATGGCGGTCACCGCCGCGGCGGGCACCACCCCGACGCTCGGCCAGGGCATCTGGGTGTTCGCGCTGGCCGTGGTGGTCGGGGTCGTGCTGGGCCTGGGCTTCGGGATGCTCGCCCAGCTGGCCCGTCAGCACATCCCGGACGTGCAGGTCGCGACGCTGCTGGGCGTGCTCGTCCCGTTCATCGCCTACCTGACCGCCGAGGAGCTCAACGGCTCGGGAGTGCTCGCGGTCGTCACCGCCGGCCTGTACGTGGGCCACAACCTGCCCCGGGCGCGCGCTGCGGGACGGCTGCAGGAGCACACCGTGTGGGCGGCGATCAACCTGCTGCTGGAGAGCCTGGTGTTCGCCTACATCGGCCTGCAGCTGAAGTCGGTGGTCTCCGAGGTGCTGGACTCCGGCCGACCGGCGGGCGGGATCCTGCTGGCCACCCTGCTGATCCTGCTGTCCGCGATCGCGTTCCGGGTGCTGTGGATGTTCGCCTCGAACTACCTGCCCGGCGTGTCCCACCTGCTCGCGAGTGCACTGCGACCCGGCAGCAGGTGGCGGCGCACGACGGTGCTCGGCTGGGCGGGGATGCGCGGCGTGGTGACCCTGGCGGCGGCGGGCGCCATCCCGTTCACGACGGAGAGCGGCGCTCCGCTGCCCGGCCGCGAGGTCATCCAGTTCGTCGCCGCACTGGTCACCGTCGGCACGATCCTGCTGCAGGGCACCACGCTGCCGCCGCTGATCCGCCTCCTGGGGGTCACCGACCCGGAGGAGGCGCGCAGCGACGACCAAGCGGAGGCCGAGGCGCGCAGGACCGCCACGAACGCGGCTCTGGCCTACCTGGACGGGCTGACGCCGGCGGAAGCCGGGTGCGAGCGCCCCGCCCTGGACCGGATGGTCTCCCGGATCCGGGACCTGGTCGAGCACCAGGGCCTGGCCGCCGCCGAGCAGGTGGGGCGCACCCCTGCCGAGCGCGCCGACACCTCGACGAGGACGTTCTCCGAACTGCGGCGCGACATCATCGAGGTGCAGCGCTCGGCGATCGCGGACGAACGCGACGCGGGCAACCTCGACGACGAGGTGCTGCGCCGCGTTCTCCGCGAGCTCGACCTGCAGGAAGCGGCCTTGGAAGGCTCCTGGCGGAACCGGTGAGGGAAGTTCTCATGAAAACTTCCACCCTCGTGAGTGGTGGGAGTTCTCACGGGAACTTCCGTACCCGTGGGGTGAGGGAAGTTCTCATGAGAACTTCCCCCTCTTTCGCACGGGTCAGGCCATCGTGTGGCGCACGATCGTCTGATCGCGCCCCGGGCCCACGCCGACCGCCGACACCCGGGCACCGGAGAGCTCCTCGATGCGCTCGATGTAGGCCCGGGCGTTGGCGGGCAGGTCCTCGAAGGTGCGGCAGTCGCTGAGGTCCTCCCACCAGCCCGGCATCTCCTCGTACACCGGAACCGCGTGGTGCACGCCGGTCTGGGTCATCGGCATGTCCTCGACCCGCTCGCCGTCGACGTCGTAGCCGACGCAGATCGGGATGCTCTCCAGGCCGGAGAGCACGTCGAGCTTGGTCAGGAAGTAGTCGGTGATGCCGTTGACGCGGGTCGCGTAGCGGGCGATCACCGCGTCGAACCAGCCGGTGCGCCGCGAGCGGCCGGTGGTCACGCCGAACTCGCCGCCCTGCTTGCGCAGGGCCTCGCCGGCCTCGTCGGTCAGCTCGGTCGGGAACGGACCGGCTCCGACGCGCGTGGTGTAGGCCTTGAGGATGCCGATCACCGCGTTGATCTTCGTCGGGCCGACGCCGGAACCGGCCGAAGCACCACCGGCGGTCGGGTTCGACGAGGTGACGAACGGGTAGGTGCCGTGATCGACGTCGAGCAGGGTGCCCTGCGAGCCCTCCAGCAGCACCGTCTCGTCGCGCTCCAGCGCCTTGTTGATCAGCAGCTTGGTGTCGGCGATGCGACCGGCGAACTTCTCCGCCTGCCCCAGCACGGTGTCCACGACCTCTTCCGCGTCGATGGCGCGGCGGTTGTAGACCTTGACCAGGATCTGGTTCTTGATGTCGAGGGCGGCCTCGACCTTCTGGCGCAGGATCTTCTCGTCGAGCAGGTCCTGCATCCGCACGCCGACGCGGGCGATCTTGTCCTGGTAGCAGGGGCCGATGCCGCGGCCGGTGGTGCCGATCTGCTTCTTGCCCAGGTACCGCTCGGTCACGCGGTCGATGGCCACGTGGTACGGCATGATCAGGTGCGCGTCGGCGGACAGCAGCAGCCGCGAGGTGTCGACCCCGCGCTCCTCCAGCCCGGCGAGCTCCTCGAGCAGGACGCCCGGGTCGACGACGACGCCGTTGCCGATCACGTTCGTCACACCGGGGGTGAGGATCCCCGACGGGATGAGGTGCAGCGCGAAGTCCTGCCCGTCCGGGAGCACGACGGTGTGTCCCGCGTTGTTGCCGCCCTGGTAACGCACGACCCACTGCGCCTGCTCGCCGAGCAGGTCTGTCGCCTTACCCTTGCCTTCGTCGCCCCACTGGGCGCCGATCAGCACGATCGCCGGCATGTGAAACTCCAACCTGGACTGGGTGGTCGCCAGCGTGACCGCACGCTTCGCCCGCGCCCACCACGGGGTATGCCGGTCGATCAGGGTAAACCAGGAGCAAAACGTGAGTACCACCGCATTGTCCTGCGGAAACGTTGATGGCGCAGCGCGTCCGGCCGGTGACCGTGCGCAATGGCACGAAGTGTCCGCCGCACCGGGTCGTCACGAGGTCGATCCGCTGCTGGCAGAAGCAACCGATCGGGTGGTCGTGCACGGCACGGACATGGACCTCGCAGCGGTCGTGCTGCGGCTGCTGCGCAAGGAGCGGCTGACCGAGCTGGCGGTCGGGTACGTCCCGGTGGCCGACTCCCCGGTGGCGCGGCTGTGGGGGCTGCGCGCCGGCGATTTCGAGCGGGCGCTGAGCGCTTCGCCGCGACCCGTGCCGCTGATCAGGGACGACTCGGGCGGAATCCTGCTGGGAGAGGGCGTGATCGCGCCCATCACCGGGCAGGCCTACTGCGACGACGAGCAGGTCCTCAACGGCGCCGCGCAGAGCCTCGTGGTCTCGCCCGACCCGGACGCCGCGCCGCTGCCGGACCCGACGGCCGACCCGCTGAACCACACGATCGAGCCCGCGATGGACGGTCTGCGGGTCACCACGACCCGCCGCGGCCTGCTCCGCCGCCGGACCGGCGTGGCGCGCGGCAGGGCGTTCCAGGCGTCGTTCCGGTCCACCACCGTGCGGCACGACGGGACCGATCACCCGCGGCCGATGGAGAAGTGGGTCTGGTACCGGCACACCGAGGACCTCAACCTGGCTCGCTGATCACCGAGTGTGTGGAATTCACATTTCACCTACCTCTATCGGTGGCGACTTCACGCCATGTCACCTTCCGGCCACTCCGCGGCATTGAATCGGCCACCCGCGTGGGCAATCGTCGTTCTCAAGCACGCGATCAAGCCCACCGCGGAGGAAGCCATGACACGTTCGTTGCGCACCACCCTCGCCGCGCTGCCGCTGGCCGGACTGATCGGGCTCGGACTGGCCGTGCCGGCAGGCGCCGAGCCGCCGGGAATCCCCGACCCGGCCACCGCCAAGACCCAGCTCGGTGAGCTGACCGTCGCCGCCGAGGGCTCGATGGACGGCTACGACCGGGAGAAGTTCCCGCACTGGAACGAAGGTTCGGACGGCTGCAGCACCCGTGAAGCGGTTCTCAAGCGGGACGGCGACGACGTCGAGGTCGGCTCCGACTGCTACCCGACCTCGGGCAGCTGGTTGAGCACCTACGACGGCGAGACCTGGACCCAGCCCTCCGACCTGGACATCGACCACGTCGTGCCGCTGGCCGCCGCGTGGCGCTCCGGTGCCGCCGAGTGGACGCAGGAGCAGCGCCAGGCCTTCGCCAACGACCTGGAGGGACCGCAGCTCATCGCGGTCACCGACAACGTCAACCAGGAGAAGGGCGACCAGACCCCGGAGACCTGGATGCCGCCGGCCGCCGACTACCACTGCACCTACGCCTCGATGTGGGTCGGCAGCAAGCACAAGTACGAGCTGACCGTCACCGAAGCCGAGAAGGGCGCCCTGCAGACGGCCCTCGACGGCTGCTGACGGGTTCCTGCGAGAACGGGCGTCTCCCGGCGTGGAGATGCCCGTTCTTCGTTGCGGGGGAAGGCATACTGCGGGCATGGGCGACTTGCGCACGACGCTGACCGCACCGCCTGGCGGGGTGATGACCGACGAGGTCGGCGTGATCACCGGTGACCTGGAACTGGCGACCGCGTGCGAGGACGGCACCGTGCGGGTGTGGATCCGCTACTCCGGCGCCGAGGAGTGGTACCGGCTCTCGGCCGCCGACTGCGCGCTGCACGACCCGCGCGACCACGAACCGCTGCACGCGTCGCTCGCCGCGGTGCTGAACCGGCCGTAGTCCGCCTTCCGGCGCCCGCCGGACCCTCGGAAGCCGTGTTGCGGAACGCGACGGGAGCCGCTGCCTCAGGTGTGGGACTCAGCTGGCACCGCCGCGGGTTCTGATCGCCTTCGTGGCGAGTACGCCGGGACGCCGTGTATTGGCATACATCAGGAGCGGCGCACGGAGTCCACGAAGGCGATCAGGTTCCGCTACCCGCACCGCCACGCAAAGCAATTCATCAACACTTCCTAGCTAGTCCTCTGCCGGGTGCAGCGGCGGTAGGACCGCGACGGCCTCGGCGCGGGTGAGGCCTGACGCCTGCAGCAGATCGACCGCGATCGAGCGGACCTGCAGCACCACGACCTGCATCGAGAAGTCACCTTCGCCGAGGAGCTCCACTGTGGACTTCGTGGCGACCGAGCGGGCGGCTTCCCTGGCCTGCAGCGGATCCTTGCCGCTGGCCAGCTCGTCGCGCAGCAGCACGACGGTGCCCGCGAGCTCCTCCAGCATCCCGGGCAGCGGCCGCGGCACGGGTTCACCGTCGCGCAGCGCGGCCAGCGCCCGCCGGGCCAGCACGCGGGTGTTGCGCAGCGCGCGATCGATCGGCGTGGACGCGGTTTCGTAGCGGTCGAGGTCGCGGCGCCTGCGCCAGCGGATCGGCGCGAACCTGGCGATCTCGGCCCCGCCCTCCAGCGCGGTGCGGAACTCCTCGACGGCCTTCTGGCTCTTGCGCGCGTCGGCCAGCACGTCCGAGGCCATCGACACGTCCTGGTGCGCGATGGCGGTCGCGATCCCGCGCAGCGCGTCGGTGAGCGCGCCGAGCACCACGCGCCCGTGTCGATGGGCGACGGCGAGCGGGTTGGCGGGCAGCAGCGCGGCCACGACGAAGCCGACGAGCCCGCCGACGGCGGCGTCGATCATCCGGGTCGGCCCACCACTCGTCGCCGGCGGCAGCAGGGTCGCGACCAGAACCGATGAGGACGCCGCCTGCAGCACGATCACGCCGCCGCTGTCCAGCAGCACCGCTGTGGACATCGCCAGCGCCACGACCAGCGCGATCTGCCAGGCACCGGTGCCGATCACCGAGATCAGCACGTCGCCGACCCCGATGCCGATGCTCACTCCGACGACCAGTTCCAGGGCCCGTCGCATCCGCTGCCCGAGCGAGACGCCCAGCGAGATCACCGCGGCGATCGGGGCGAAGAACGGCGCGACGTGGCCAACGATGTCGTGCGCGAGGAACCAGGCCAGCCCGGCCGCCACCGCGCACTGCACGATCGGGGTTCCGGAGCGCAGCAGCCGGCGCAGCCTCCGGCTCAACTCCTCACGCAAGCGGTGCACGACCCCATCCTCCGCCACAGAAGAACCCGCACGCCCCGACCCCACCACCGAGTGACTCGACAACCGCCGGATCGCGCGGGCGATGCCTGCGGTTGTCGGGCCCCGGCGGCGAGGCCGGGGGTGAACCCCGAGGTCGAGCGGGTGGGTCAGGCGAGATCGGTGGCCTCGAGGGAGGCCGGGTCGCTGTCCTCCAGGAGCTGGCGGCAGCGGTCGAACTCCTCGGTCTCGCCGATGGCGCGGGCGGCCTTGGCCAGGGCCGCGACCGAGCGGAGGACGCCGCGGTTGGGCTCGTGGCGCCACGGGACCGGTCCGAAGCCCTTCCAGCCCGCGCGGCGCAGGGCGTCCAGGCCGCGGTGGTAGCCGGTGCGCGCGTACGCGTAGGCGGCGATGTGCTCGTCCCTGCCCAGGGCGTTCTCGGCGAGCGTCGCCCAGGCGGCGCTGAACGCCGGGTGCTGCGCCGCGACCTCAGCGGGGTCGGTGCCTGCGTCCAGGGCACCCTGCGCCTCCGGGCTCTCCGGCAGCAGCGTCTCCGGCGGCTCCAACAGATTCCTCGTCATGACCCAATCCTCGCACTAGGAGCTGCGATGACGATGGTCCGTCCACCCACCGGGCGGACGGACCATCGTCGTTGCTAGCGGAACCGGAGGATCAGCCGGCGATCATGCGGCCTGCGGACTTGAGGACCTCGCAGCCCTGGGCGACGCGAGCGGCCATGGCCTGCTCGGCGACCTTGAGGTAGCTGCGCGGGTCGTAGGTCTTCTTGTTGCCGACCTCGCCGTCGATCTTCAGCACACCGTCGTAGTTCTTCATCATGTGGTCCGCGATGGGCCGGGTGAAGGCGTACTGGGTGTCGGTGTCGATGTTCATCTTGATGACGCCGTAGGTGAGCGCCTCGTGGATCTCCTCCAGCAGCGAACCGGAACCGCCGTGGAAGACCAGGTCGAACGGCTTGGAACCGGCGGCCAGGCCCAGCTTCTCCGACACCACGTCCTGACCCTGCTTGAGGATCTCCGGGCGCAGCTTGACGTTGCCCGGCTTGTAGACGCCGTGCACGTTGCCGAAGGTCGCGGCCAGCAGGTACCGGCCCTTCTCGCCGCTGCCCAGGGCCTCGACGGTCTTGATGTAGTCACCGGCGGCGGTGTAGAGCTTCTCGTTGATGTCGTTGGCGACGCCGTCCTCCTCGCCACCGACGACGCCGACCTCCAGCTCCAAGACGATCTTGGCCTTGGCCGACTGCTCCAGGAGCTCCTGCGCGATCTGCAGGTTCTCGTCGAGGTCGATCGCCGAGCCGTCCCACATGTGCGACTGGAACAGCGGGTTCTCGCCGCGGTTGACCCGCTCCTGGCTGATCTGGATCAGCGGCCGGACGAAGCCGTCGAGCTTGTCCTTCGGGCAGTGGTCGGTGTGCAGCGCGATGTTCACCGGGTACTTGTCGGCGACGACGTGCGCGTACTCGGCGAGCGCGGTGGCACCCGTGACCATGTCCTTGACCTTGGTGCCGGAGGCGAACTCCGCGCCACCGGTCGACACCTGGATGATGCCGTCACTCTCGGCCTCGGCGAACCCGCGCAGCGCCGCGTTGAGCGTCTCCGACGAGGTCACGTTGATCGCTGGGTAGGCGAACTCACCGGTCTTCGCCCGGTCCAGCATCTCCGTGTAGACCTCGGGGGTCGCGATGGGCATCGGTCATCCTCCTCAGATGGAGTTCGGTCGTGAAGACACGAGATCGCGCAGCATCCTAGAAACCCCTGCGCACCGTTGGCGGCGCGGCGGGGCAGGTACCACTCTTTCGCGCGTCACAGTGCCCCAGCGGTGTTGTTTTGAAAAGTTGGTGCAAGGATTCAGAAAACGATCCTGTGCACATACTCACACGACCGAGCGCCCGCTTCTACAGCCACGCGCCGGTGACGATCTCCCACTGGCGGATGGTGGTCGAGGCCAGCACTCCCGCCTTCGCGTACGGGTCGGCCGCGAGGATCTCCCGCAGCTCGGTCTCGTCGGCCACCTCGTAGACGATCTGCGCGCCCGCGCCGTCGGTGTAGGGGCCACCGGCCAGCAGCGTGCCCTTCGCCGCCAAGCCCTTCGAGTACTCGCGGTGCTCCGGCCGGACTTCCAGCCGCTTGTCCTCGTCCGGGCCGTAGACCAGCTCGACGACGAACCTCGCCATGTGTGCCTCCGTGGTGGCGTTTTCAACGATCAGCACCGACGCTAACCCGAACCCGGCACGCGCCCCCATCCTCGCCCGGTAGGTTCTCGGATCATGGGCGGTGAATCGGAAGGGATCGAGCGCAGCGTCGAGAAGACCTTCGGCACGCTGCGGAAGCTGGACGGCGTCCACCGGGAGACCCAGCAACCGCTGTCCCTGGAGGACATCTACAAGCAGCAGCGGATGCGCATGGTCCGGCTGGCGATCCTGCTGGTGGACGACATCAGCAGCGCCGAGGACGTGGTCCAGGAGGCCTTCACCGGGCTGTACCGGAACTGGTCCGGGCTGCGCGACGCCAACGCCGCGATCGCCTACCTGCGCACGGCGGTCGTCAACGGTTCCCGCTCGATGCTGCGACGGCGCAAGACCGCCCGCGAGTACCAACCGCCGCACCAGGCCAACGCGCGCTCCGCGGAGTCGCTGGCGATGCTCACCGCCGAGCACCAGGCGGTCGTCGACGCGCTGGGCAAGCTGCCGCGCAGGCAGCGCGAGGTGCTGGTGCTGCGCTACTACGGGAACCTGTCGGAAGCGGAGATCGCCGAGTCCACGGGGGTTTCCAAGGGGACGGTCAAGTCGACCGCCAGCCGCGCGCTGGAGGCGTTGCAGAAGCACATCGGCGGCTGACCCGAAACCGCGCGGTGCTGCCGCGACGGGGTGAGAAGTTGCGGATGAGCCGCACAACACCGATTTTGGTGTAGACCAATGCTCGCGCGTGGCGGAGGATCGTAGGTGTGAACACTGCCGAACTGATCCTCACCGGCGCGCGAGTCGTCACCCCGGGCGGAGTCGCACGACCGGGCTGGGTGCGGGTGTCCGCGGGCAAGATCGCCGCCGTCGGCGACGGCGCCGTCCCACAAGGCCCGGCGATCGAGCTCTCCGGGCGGTGGCTGGTGCCCGGCTTCGTCGACGTCCACTGCCACGGTGGCGGCGGGGGCTCGTTCACCTCGCTCGAACCCGAGCAGACCGAGACGGCGGTGGCCCACCACCGGGCGCACGGCACCACGACGATGCTGGCCAGCCTGGTGTCCGCGCCGATCCCGGAACTGGTCAAGCAGATCGCCACCCTGGCCGAGCTGACCGCCTCGGGCATCGTCGCCGGTGTTCACCTCGAAGGACCGTTCCTCTCGCACGCCCGCTGCGGCGCGCACGCACCCGAGGCGCTCCGCTCGCCCGAGCCCGACGACGTGCGCCAGCTGCTCGACGCCGGCCGCGGCACGGTCCGGATGGTCACCCTCGCCCCGGAGCTCCCCGGCTCGGTGGAGGCGGTCCGGCAGCTCGTCGACGGAGGCGCGATCGCAGCCGTCGGGCACACCGACGCCGTCGCCGAGCAGGTCCTGGAGGCCGTCGACGCGGGCGCGACCGTGGCGACCCACCTGTTCAACGGCATGCGCCCGCTGCACCACCGCGAACCAGGACCCGTCGGCGCGCTGCTCGACGACGAGCGGGTCAGCGTCGAGCTGATCTGCGACCTCGTGCACCTGCACCCGACGGTGGCGCGGCTGGCCGCGACCCACGCCGGCGCGGACCGCACGATCCTGGTCACCGACGCCATCAGCGCCACCGGAGCAGGGGACGGCACCTACGAGCTGGGCGCGTTGCCGGTGACCGTCGTCGACGGCGAGCCGCGGCTGGCCGACGGATCGCTGGCGGGCAGCACGCTGACCATGGACGCGGCCTTCCGCAACCTGGTGCGCGACTGCGGCCTGTCCGTGCCCGCCGCCGTCGCGGCCACCGCGACCAACCCGGCTCGGCGGCTCGGTCTGACCGACGTGGGCGAGATCCGCGAGGGAGCGGACGCGGACCTGGTGGTGCTCGGCGACGACCTGGACCTGCAGGGCGTCATGCAACGCGGCCAGTGGCTCACCTCGCCCGCCTGACCTGGCGGTTCACCGATTTCCGGTGATTGTTGCCGACGCCTGGTTAGGGTCGGGGGATGACCGGCCGGGATACCGAGGACACGCTGTCCGCCGCACTGCGGGCGCGGGCGAGCGGCAGTCCCTCGTCGTCGCAGCGCGCGCGACGTCCGAATCCCGTGCCGGCGCTGCTCTTCGTGATCGTTCTGGGACTTCTGGCCGGACTCATCGCGGCGAGCATCACGATCGTCTACCCCATCGGGTGATCACAGGTGTGCGCTGGGTTGATGTCCGATTGCTCTCCCGAAGTCCGGGCACACCGGCGTCACGGTACCGTTGGCAAGCGTGACGACCGAATTCGCCGCCGCGGCACAGCCCGCGCTCGCTCTGCTTCCGGATTGGCTGAATCCGGAGAACATCGTCTCTGGTCTGGGCCCGTTCGCGCTGATCGGCGTCTGCCTGATCATCTTCGCCGAGTGCGGCCTGCTCATCGGGTTCTTCCTGCCGGGTGACTCGCTGCTGTTCGTGACCGGCCTGTTCGTCGCCACCGGTTCGATCAACACGCCGATCTGGCTGGTCTGCGTGCTGCTCGCGGTGTGCGCGTTCGTCGGGAACGTGACCGGGTACTGGATCGGGCGCAAGGTCGGCCCGGCGATGTTCAACAAACCCGACTCGAAGCTGTTCAAGCGCGAGCACGTGGACAAGACGCACGCCTTCTTCGAGAAGTACGGCGCACGCGCGATCATCCTGGCCCGCTTCGTGCCGATCGTCCGCACGTTCATCACGGCCGTGGCCGGCATCGGTCAGATGGACCAGAAGAAGTTCTTCAGCTTCTCGGCCATCGGCGGCGTGGCCTGGACGCTGAGCATGACGCTGCTCGGGTTCTTCCTGGGCAACATCCCGTGGATCCGGAACAACATCGAGTCGATGGCGATCATCATCGTCGTGATCTCGATCGTCCCGATCATCATCGAGTACATCAAGGGACGCCGCGAGAAGGCCCGCGAAGCAGCCTGACGCACCCTTCCAGAAGAGCCGGGCACCCCACGAGGATGCCCGGCTCTTTCGCGTGAAATCCCAGTTTTAGTCCAAACCGAGGACCCTTCGCGCCCGAAATGTCCGCTCAGTTAGGACTAAAACTGGGGACTGCCTCACCAGGACTGGGTGAGGTCGGCGTGTTGCTGGATCCAGGTGTGCATGACGACGCCTGCGGCGACGCCCGCGTTGATCGAGCGGGTGGAGCCGAACTGGGCGATGGACACGACCAGGTCCGCCTCGCGGCGGGACTCCTCGTGCAGGCCCGGCCCCTCCTGCCCGAACAGCAGCACGCAGCGGCGCGGCAGCTCGGCACGCTCCACCGGGATCGCGCCCGGTGCGTTGTCCACCGCCACCACGGCCAGCCCCTCGTCCCGCGCCCACGCGCTCAGCGACTCGACGTCCGGGTGGTGGTGGACGTGCTGGTACCGGTCGGTGACCATCGCACCGCGCCGGTTCCACCGGCGACGGCCCACGATGTGCACGGCTCTGGCCAGGAACGCGTTGGCGGTGCGCACCACGGTGCCGATGTTGTGGTCGTGCTGGAAGTTCTCGATGGCCACGTGGAACTCGTGCCGCCTGCGGTCGAGGTCGGCCACGACCGCCTCGCGCTTCCAGTAGCGGTAGTGGTCGACGACGTTGCGCCGATCGCCGTGCTCCAGCAGCTCCGGGTCGTAGCGCTCATCGTCCGGCCAGGCGCCCTCCCACGGCCCGACGCCGACGCTGGTGCCCCACTCGGTGGGCCCGACGTCCTCGCTCACGCCAGTCCGAGGTCGGACAGCCCCAGCAGAGTGCGGTAGGGCAGGCCCGCTTCCTCGATCGCCTCGCGCGCACCGGTGTCCCGGTCGACGACGGTCGCCACACCGACCACCTCGGCACCGCCTTCGCGCAGCGCCTCGACGGCGGTGAGCACGCTGCCCCCGGTGGTCGAGGTGTCCTCCACCGCCAGCACCCGTCTGCCGGTGACGTCCGGTCCTTCGATCTGGCGCTGCATCCCGTGGGCCTTCGCGGCCTTGCGCACGACGAAGCAGTCCAGGCCGGGTCCGTCGGCGTGCATCATGGCGGCGGCGACCGGGTCGGCGCCCAGGGTGAGGCCGCCGACGGCGGTGTAGTCCCAGTCAGCGGTGATCTGCCGGAGCAGACTCCCGATCAGCGGGGCCGCCTGGTGCTGCAGGGTCGCCCGGCGCAGGTCCACGTAGTAGTCGGCCTCCTTGCCGGAGGACAACGTCACCTTGCCGTGCACCACCGCGAGTTCCTTGACCAGACGGGCCAGTTCGGAGCGCTGCTTCTCGTTCACCACGAGGCTTGAGGATAGTTCTCAGGTCCGGCCGGGGACGGTGCGGGTGACCACCATGCGCTGCAGCTTCTTCGGGAGCAGCCGCCCGACCGCGACGAGCGCCTTGTACTGGGCGCCCGGGACCGACACCGGTTTGCCCGCGCGCAGATCGGCGAGCGATTCGTGCACCACCTGGTCGGCCTGCAGCCAGAACGCGCGCGGCAGCTTGCTCATCTCCAGGCCCGCGCGCTCGTGGAACTCGGTCTGGGTGAAGCCGGGGCACAGCGCCATGACCCGCACGCCGGTGCCGGTCAGCGACGTCGCCAGCCCCTCGGAGAGCGCGATCACGTAGGCCTTGGTGGCGGCGTAGGTGGAGCCGGAGACGGTGAAGAAGCCGGCCACGCTGGCCACGTTGACCACGTCGCCTCGCCCGCGCTCGCGCATCGCCCCGACCGCCGCGTGGGTCAGCTCCAGCACGGCCGCGACGTTGACGTCCAGCTGCCGCTGCAGCACGTCGGGCGTCAGGTCCCAGAACGCGCCGTTGGTGCCGAACCCGGCGTTGTTGATCAGCACGTCGACCGGCTTGGCCGGATCCGCGAGGCGCTTCGCGACGGCGGCGCGCTGCGCTGCGTCGGACAGGTCGGCGGCCAGGACCTCGACCCGCACGTTGTGCCTGGTCTGCAGTCGGTCCGCGAGCTCTTCGAGCCGTTCGGCGTCACGCGCGACCAGGACCATGTCGTGGCCCTCGGCGGCCAGCCGACGGGAGTAGGCGCGGCCGATGCCCGCGGTGGCACCGGTGACGAGTGCGGTAGGCATGAGCCGAACCTACCCGGTCTCGTCAGCGGAGCGGGACGCGTGGTGACCAGGCTCCTACTGGATGTGCTCGGAGGGCTCCTCGGCCTCGTCCTGCGCCTTCGCCTCGTTGGGATCGCTGTCGAACGGGTCGACGAGGTCGGCGAGATCGCCGAGGTCGCGCAGCAGGCGTTCCAGGCGTGCCGGGTCCGCGTCGGCGGGGTGCATCGCGGCCAGCACCCAGTCGTTCTCCAGCCACACCACGGTGACGTCCTGGCCGATCTCCTCGGTGGCGTCGACCAGGTCGGCGGTGACCAGCGGGCGGGCCGCCGCGACCTCGGTGACGAAGGCGTAGCGCGAACCGACCGGGCCCAGCAGGTCCAGCCCGGTGTCCTGGGGGACCGGCACGTCCGGGAGCCACAGCTCGATGGTCGCCGGTGTGGTGCGGCGGCAGCGGACGCCCACCAGGACCGCGACGTTCTTGCCGCCGGCCTCCAGGTCCAGCACGTAGACCTGACGACGCCCGTCAGCGGTGAACGTCGAGCCGGCGACGACGTCGGTCGCGCTGCTCGTCCCGTACTGGGCGAGCACGCCGCGCTCCCACCGCGTCGGCAGGACGCGGTCGACTTCGGCGAACTGCCAACCGCGCAGCGCCGCCCAGCGGCGCCGCTCCCGGTTGTTCGACGTGCGCTGCGACCGGTTGGAGATCAGCAGCGCCACGCCGGCGACGATCGCGACGACGGCGACGAGGAACCAGAGCCACGCAGGTATGCCCACACGGGGCAGGGTAGTCCGAACATCGCGGAACTCGAAGATCACCTGGGCATCCGAATGCGAACCGCTCGTTCGGTTGACCTTGACGTGCGAAAACCGGATCGCGGCGAGATCACTCGGCGCGGTTGTCGCACAACGCGCGCCACTCGGCGGCGCCGGGAGCGGGACCGCGCAGCGCCGCCCCTTCCGATCGCAGCCCTTCCAGGACGAGGCCGAGGTAGCGGGTGCGCAGTTCGGCACGTCGCGATTCGCTGGTCGGCAGCGACGGGTTGAGGTGCTTGAACAGCAGCAGGATGTCGGTCCAGTCGACGTCGGAGCGGAGCTCACCGGCGCGCTGGGCGTCCTCGACGAGGACTTCGATCAGTTCCGCGACCTGCTGCTGCAGGCCGCGGAACTCGGCCGAGAAGGCGTACCGCTGCTCCAGCTGCGGCAGCACGGTGCCGATGCCCGAGCCCTCCCGCATGCAGCGGTGCATGAACCGGCTCAGCGCCCGCCACGGATCACCTTCCTCGGCGCGTGCCGCCTCCGCTTCGGCGATCACCAGGCGGAACGCGGCGATGCGCACCTGCTCGACGAGTTCGTTCTTGCTCGGGTAGCGGCGGTAGATGCTGGCCACGCCGACCCCGGCGCGCTGGGCGACCTCGGTGATCGGGGCCGACATCCCGTGCTCGGCGAACACCTCTCGCGCGGCTCGGATGACCGCGTCGTCGCGCCCGATCGCTGCTGTGGCCATAGCCACAAGGCTACGCCGCGCGGAATGGTTCGTTCCGCTAAGAGGTTGTCGTTCTCCGGAGCCCATCGGACCCGATCGAGCGCAGAGGAACCCCATGACGACCGAACTGGTTCGCCCCCGCCTCCAGCGCGAGCGAGGACTTTCACGTTCCGGCTCGTTCTGGCTCATCGGTGCCGTCTACGCCCTGTTCCTGATGGCCTCCACCGCGCCGTCCCCGATGTACTCGCTCTACCAGCAGCGATGGGGCTTCACCAACACCGTGCTGACGGAGGTCTTCGCCTCCTACTCGGTGGCGATCCTGGTGGCGCTGCTGCTGTGCGGATCGCTGTCGGACCACATCGGGCGGCGCCCGGTGCTGGTGGGCGCGCTGCTCGTGGAGATCGCCGCGGTGCTGGTGCTGGCGCTGGCGTCCGGGGTCGGCTGGCTGTTCGCCGGTCGCGTCCTGCAGGGCTTGGCGACCGGTGCGGCGACGAGCGCGATCAGCGGTGCGCTGCTGGACTTCCAGCGGCCGGGGACCAGCAGGGGTTCGCTGCTCAACGGCGTCGCCGCCGCGCTCGGCATGGCAGGCGGGTCGCTGCTGTCCGGTGTCCTGGTGCAGTTCGCCCCGGGACCGATGGTGACCACGTACCTGCTGCTCGCGTTCGGTTTCGCGGTGGCGGTCCCGCTCGTGCTGGCGATGCCGGAACCGGTGCTGGAGATCAGCTCGCTGCGCGAGGCGCTGCGGCCCCGCAGGCCCGTCGTGCCCGCCGGGCAGGGCGGCCGGTTCGCGCTGATGTCGACCATGGTGCTGGCCTCGTGGACCGTCGGCGGGATGTTCATGTCGCTGGCCCCGTCGGTGGCCAAGGGCATGGTGCACGACAACCCGAGCCTGATCAGCGGACTGCCGGTGGCGGTGCTGGCGGGTGTCGGCGGGCTCACCCAGCTGCTGCTGGCGCGCTGGCCCGCCGCGCGGGCGGTGCGCGTCGGCGCGGCGCTGATGATCATCGCGCTCGCCGGGGTCGCGGCCGCGGTCGTCTCCAGTCACGCCGACCTGTTCTTCGCGGCCGCCGCCGTGCTCGGCATCGGCTGGGGGCTGATGTTCATGGGTGCCTTCCGGATGCTCACCGGACTGGCAGCGCCGCACCAGCGGGCGGGCACCGCGGCGATGATCTACGTCGTCGCCTACCTCTCCGCCACGGTCCCCGCCGTCGTGCTCGGCTACATCAGCACGGTCACCAGCCTGACCACAGCGGCGCTCGTCTTCACCGCCGCAGCCGCGCTCTTCGCCGCCCTCGCCGCGATGTCCACCTACCGTCGCTGAACCTCCCGGGCAAATCCCAGTTTTAGTCATAACTGAGCCGACATTTCGGACATGATCATGGCTCGGTTTGGACTAAAACTGGGATTTGCCCAGGTCGTCGTCGACTCGCGCGCGTGTCGTCAGCCGGTGGCGTCGACGGTGAGGGAGTCGTTGTCGTCGGTGACGTCGATGCGGACCTTGTCGCCTTCCCGGATGTCGCCCGCCAGGAGCTTGCGGGCGAGCTGGTCGCCGATGGCGGACTGCACCAGGCGGCGCAGCGGACGAGCGCCGTACACCGGGTCGAAACCGTTGAGCGCGAGCCAATCCCGGGCCGCCGGCTGGACGTCGAGGGTCAGCCGCCGCTGCGCGAGCCGCTTGGCCAACCGGTCCACCTGGATGTCCACGATGGACGTGAGCTCCTCGGTGTTGAGCTGGTGGAACACCACGACGTCGTCGAGCCGGTTGAGGAACTCGGGCTTGAAGTGCCCGCGCACCGCCGACATCACGGCGTCGTCGCGGTCCCGATCGCTCAGGTTGGGGTCGGCCATGACCTGCGAGCCGAGGTTGGAGGTCAGCACCAGGATCGTGTTGCGGAAGTCGACCGTGCGGCCCTGCCCGTCGGTGAGCCGCCCGTCGTCGAGGACCTGCAGGAGCACGTCGAAGACGTCGGAGTGGGCCTTCTCCACCTCGTCGAACAGCACCACCGAGTAGGGCCTGCGACGGACCGATTCGGTGAGCTGACCGCCCTGGTCGTGCCCGACGTAGCCGGGCGGGGCACCGACCAGGCGCGCCACCGAGTGCTTCTCGGAGTACTCGCTCATGTCGATGCGGATCATCGACCGCTCGTCGTCGAACAGGAATCCGGCCAGCGCCTTGGCGAGCTCGGTCTTGCCGACGCCGGTCGGGCCCAGGAACAGGAACGATCCGGTCGGCCGGTCGGGGTCGGCGACACCGGCGCGGGTGCGCCGGACGGCGTCGGAGACCGCGCGCACCGCCTCGTCCTGACCGACGACGTGGGCACCGAGGGCGTCCTCCATCCGCAGCAGCTTGGTGGTCTCGCCCTCCATCAGGCGCCCGGCGGGGATACCGGTCCAGGCGCTGACCACGTCGGCGACGTCGTCGGCGGTGACCTCCTCCTGCAGCATCGCCTTGCGCTCGGTCTGCGCTCGGGTGGCCGACTCCAGGTCCTTCTCCAGCGCCGGGATGCGCCCGTAGCGGAGTTCGGCGGCCTTGCCGAGGTCGCCGTCGCGCTCGGCGCGCTCGGACTCGCCGCGCAGCTGCTCCAGCTGGGTCTTGAGGTCCCGGACCTTGTCGATGGACTCCTTCTCCTGCTGCCAGCGCGCGGTGAGCCCGGAGAGCTTCTCGCGCCGGTCGGCGAGTTCGGCGCGCAGCGAGGCGAGCCGCTCGACCGAGGCCGGGTCGGATTCCTTGGCCAGCGCCATCTCCTCGATCTCCAGCCGCCGCACGGCGCGCTCGACCTCGTCGATCTCCACCGGCCGCGAGTCGATCTCCATCCGCAGCCGGGACGCGGCCTCGTCGACCAGGTCGATGGCCTTGTCCGGCAGGAATCGCGCGGTGATGTAGCGATCGGACAGCGTCGCGGCGGCCACCAGGGCGCCGTCGGTGATCCGGACGCCGTGGTGGACCTCGTAGCGCTCCTTGAGCCCGCGCAGGATCGCGACCGCGTCCTCCGGGCTCGGCTCGCCGACGAGCACCTGCTGGAAGCGCCGTTCCAGGGCGGCGTCGGTCTCGATGTGCTCGCGGTATTCGTCGAGCGTGGTCGCGCCGACCATGCGCAGTTCACCGCGCGCCAGCATCGGCTTGATCATGTTGCCCGCGTCCATCGCGCCCTCGCCGGAAGCACCGGCGCCGACGATGGTGTGCAGCTCGTCGATGAAGGTGATCACCTGCCCGGCGGAGTCGGTGATCTCCTTGAGCACCGCCTTGAGCCGCTCCTCGAACTCGCCGCGATACTTGGCGCCCGCCACCATCGAACCGAGGTCGAGCGAGATGACCCGCTTGCCGCGCAGCGATTCGGGCACGTCGCCTGCGATGACCCGCTGGGCGAGCCCTTCGACGATGGCCGTCTTGCCGACGCCGGGTTCGCCGATGAGCACCGGGTTGTTCTTGGTCCGCCGGGACAGCACCTGCACGACGCGGCGGATCTCGGCGTCCCGGCCGATCACCGGGTCGAGCTCGCCGGCGCGGGCCCGCTCGGTGAGGTCCTGGCCGTACTTCGCCAGCGCCTGGTAGGTGCCTTCCGGGTCCGGGCTGGTCACGCGCGCGGAGCCGCGCACCTCGGTGAAGGCCTCCCGCAGGGCGTCGGGAGTGGCGCCGTGCTTGCGCAGCAGGTCGGCGACGCGACCGCCCTCGGCGGCGAGCCCGACCAGCAGGTGCTCGGTGGAGACGTACTCGTCACCCATCTCGGTGGCGAGGCGCTGCGCGTGGGTGAGCGCTTTGACGGACTCGCCGGACAGCTGCGGGGCGCCGACGGTGCTGCCGGTCGCGGCGGGCAGCGAGTTCATCAGCGATTCGAGCTCGCGCCGCACGTCGGCGACCTCGGCCCCGACGGCGGCGAGCAGGGGCGCGGTCAGCCCGTCCCCCTGGGCCAGCAGGGAGCCGAGCAGGTGGGCCGGAGCGACGTCCGGGTTGCCCGCCACCGTGGCGGCCTGGACCGCGGAGGAGATCGCCTGCTGGGTCTTCGTCGTGGGGTTGAACGCGTCCATTCCTCACCTCTGCCGGTTTTGCGCCTGGTCATCCCACTTGTCGGCGCCAGACTCCACACGTCCAACGTAACAAAAGTTGAGCCGGTTCCGCTCAAGCCTCGTTCGCGCGATTTTTCGTTTTTCACGACGTGTCAGCGAAAGGTGCGACCAATCGGGCGAAAAGTCGACATATTGTTACGCTACGTACTTGCTTTGGATCACGTCACTCGCTTGGCTGATGCGCCATGACATACACCTTGGCGGCACCGCCACCGGATGGCGAACTCATCCTCGCGGCCGACGCCGGCCCACTCGCCCGCATCGAGGACACCATCAACAACGTCTTCACGCCGATCTCGGAGGGTTTCTCCGGGTTCGTGTTCGGCGAGATCACCGTCCTAGGCGTGACCTTCCCGTGGATCGTGGCCTGGCTGGTGATCGCCGCGACGGTGTTCACGCTGGCCTTCGGCTTCGTCCAGATCCGGAACTTCAAGCTCGCCGTCGACCTGGTGCGCGGCAAGTACACCAGCAAGGACGAACCGGGCGAGATCAACCACTTCCAAGCGCTGGCCTCGGCGTTGTCCGGAACCGTCGGTCTCGGCAACATCGCCGGTGTCGGTGTCGCCGTGACGGTTGGTGGCGCCGGTGCGACCTTCTGGATGATCCTCTGCGGTCTGCTCGGCATGGCGACCAAGTTCGTCGAGTGCACCCTCGGCGTGAAGTACCGCGAGATCGACTCGAACGGCGTGGTGCACGGCGGTCCGATGCACTACCTGCGCAAGGGCCTCGCCGAGCAGATCCCCAACGCCTTCGGCCGCGGTCTGGGCAAGGTGCTCGCCGTGCTGGCGGCGATCATGATCCTGGCCTTCGGCATCGGCGGCGGCAACATGTTCCAGGCCAACCAGACCTTCGCCCAGGTGCGCGACATCACCGGTGGCGATGACGGCCTGCTCGGCTCGGACGGTGCCGCGCTGATCTTCGGCATCGTCCTGGCGATCATCGTCGGCTCGGTCGTGGTCGGCGGCATCAAGTCCATCGGCGCGGTGACCAGCAAGCTGGTCCCGGCGATGGCGATCATCTACGTCCTGGCCTCGCTGACGGTCATCGGCGTCAACATCACCGCGGTGCCGGACGCGGTGGTCACGATCGTCCAGGGCGCGTTCACCCCGGAGGCCGGCTTCGGCGGTCTCATCGGTGTGCTGATCGTCGGCTTCCAGCGCGCCGCGTTCTCCAACGAGGCCGGTATCGGCTCGGCGCCGATCGCGCACTCCGCGGTCCGCACCCAGCACCCCGCCACCGAGGGCCTGGTCGCGCTGCTGGAGCCCTTCATCGACACCGTCATCATCTGCACCATGACCGCGCTGACCATCGTCATCGCGCAGCCGCAGCTGTGGGTCGAGGGGCAGAAGGCGGTGCTGGCCGGCGGTGAGGAGCCGGACGGCGTCACGGTGACCTCCGAGGCGTTCGCCAGCGTCCTGCCCTGGTTCCCGTACGTGCTGACCGTGGCGGTCGTGCTCTTCGCCATCTCCACGATCATCACCTGGGGCTACTACGGCCAGCGCGCGTGGCTGTTCCTGTTCGGCAACAACTCGGTGAGCCGCAACCTCTACAACGTGGTGTTCTGCCTGTTCGTGGTCATCGGTTCGGTGCTGAGCCTGGGCAGCGTCATGGACTTCACCGACGCCGTCCTGTTCCTGCTCGCCCTGTTCAACATCATCGGGCTCTACATCATGATCCCGGTGGTCAAGAAGGAGCTGGCCGCCTACAAGGCCAAGATCCGCTCCGGCGAGGTGCGCAAGGTCGACGAGAAGTCCGGAGTCTGATCCCGGACCGAACGCGAAGGAGCCGTGCGCACCCCCGACGTGCGCACGGCTCCTCCTTCGTGGAGCGGTCGAGCCAGCCACAGCAGACCGCTCCTCGCTCATCCCTCCTCGTGCACCGCCTGGATGTCGATCTGCACGCGGAGTGTGGTTCCGACGGCCGCGATGCCGCTCTTGAGCGACTGGCTGAAGCGGACCGCGAAGTCGTCGCGGCGGAGCTGCGCGACCGCCGACGCCGAAGCGCGGGTGCCGCCCCACATGTCGGCGCCGACGCCGTCGAACCGGGTGTCCAGCATGACCGGCTTGCTGACGCCGAGCATGGTGAGCTCACCCGCCAGGTCCCACTTGTCACCCCCGCGCGGGCGAAGCCCGGTGGAGCGGAAGCTGATCTCCGGGTGCTCATCGACGTTGAGGAAGTCCCCGGAGCGCAGGTGGTCGTCGCGCATGGTGTTGCCGGTATCGATCGTGTCGGCCGTGATGCGAGCTTCGACCAGCGAGTTCTCGATCGGGTTGCCGATCCGCACCTCGCCGGAGAACTCGTTGAAGCGGCCGTGGATGCTGCTCAGCCCCAGGTGCTTGGCGGTGACCTGGATCGAGGAGTGGATCGGGTCGATCCGCCACAGCCCGGGCGCGGGCAGGTCCGCGCCGCCGACGCGGCGGACCTCCACGTCGCCGAGGCCGGCCGTGGCGCCCTCGTGCACCAGGGTGGTGCGGGCGACGGGCTCGTGACCGATGGCGGTGACGATCGCGGTGTAGGCGCCCGCGGGGAGGCCGGTGACCACCACCGAGCCCTGCGCGTCGCCCTGCGCCCGCGCGACCTGCGCACCGCCACCGTCGATGACGGTGAGCACCGCCTCCGGCACCGGCCATCCGTCGCTGCCGCGCACCGACGCGGTCACCGCTCCAGAGCCCCGAGCTGACCCGGTCTGGCCGTTGTCAGCCGCGGCCTGCGGTTGGCCGAGATCCATCTGAGAACACTCCTTTGAAGCAGAGCTGGTCATGATCTTGCTCGGCGGGCGGGCCGACGTCCAGTCGTTCCCGCCCGCCGCAGCGCGACCGTGACCTACGGGTGGTGCGAGCGCGATCAGCCTTCGGGGTAGCCCAGGTCGACGTCGTGCGACGTCTCCTGGCCCGTCAGCCGCAGCGAACCCGCGACCGGCGGGTAGCCGCTGGCGATCACCGTGTACTCGCCGTCGGGCAGGTCGGTGAAGTGGTAGTTGCCGTCGATGTCGGTGGTGCCCGCGGCGACCACCGCGCCCGATCCGTCCAGCAACGTCACTCGCGCGTCCGGCACGGGCACGCCGAGGTTGGCCGACCGGATCACGCCGCTGAGCTGCGCGCCGGTCTGCAGCGCGACGTCGAGCCGCACCCGCTCCCCGTCGGTGACCACGATCGGGTGGGCCACCGGGCGGTATCCGTCGGCGGTGACCGTCAGGGCGTAGGAGCCGCCGACGAGGTCGGAGAAGCCGTAGTCGCCGTCGGCGTCGGTGGCGTTGGTGGCCACGACCTCACCGCGCACGTCGGTGAGCACCGCCATCGCGCCGGGGACGCCGACTCCGCCGACGTGCACCAGGCCGCTGAGCTCACCTGCGCCCAGCAGCTGCACGTCGTGCCGCACCGGGCGGTCGGAGACGACCACCATCGACGCGGTCGGCTGGTAGCTGCCGCCGGAGGCGATCAGCACGTAGGTCCCGCCGTTGTCGACGCTGAAGTGGAACGCGCCGTCGTTGTCAGTGCGAGCCCTCTCCACCTGGCGCCCGTTGGCGTCGGTGAGCGTCAGCACCACGCCCGAGACCGGGGTGCCGATGGAGTCGTGGACGACCCCGTGCACGACGCGCTGAGCCTGCTCGTGACCGTCCATGAACCGGCCGGTCAGCGCCGCCCCGTTGGAGGCGAACGACGGGATCGACGGCTCGGTCCACGGGCTGGCCTGCGCGGAGTTCACGTGCGCGCCGTTGTGCCTGCCGTTCTCCCGGCCCTCTTCTTCTGCGGCCACTGAAGCCGTCTCCCTTTCCTCGTTGCTCTCGATCGTCGTCCGCAAGGGCTTCTCGCGGATGAACAGCACCGCGACGAAGGTGACCACGGAGATGCACGCCGAGATGAGGAAGATGTCGCCGATGGCATCCCCGTACGCCGCGCGGACGATGGTCTGGATCGGCCCGGGAAGGTGTCCCACGTCCAGTGATCCGGTACCGCCACCTGCGGCCGCGGCCTGGGCCGCGCCGGGGATCTTCGCCAGGCCTTCCATGATGTAGTCCTGAACGCGGGTGGCCAGCACAGCTCCTAGCACCGACACACCAGCCGAACCTCCCAAGGTGCGGAAGAAGGTGACGACGGAGGTCGTCGAGCCCATGTCCTTGGCGCTGGTGGCGTTCTGCACCGCCAGCACCAGGTTCTGCATGAGCATGCCCACTCCGGTGCCCATCAGGAAGAGGAAGACCCCCATGAGCACCAGGTTCGTTTCGTGATTGACGGTGCTCAGTAGCCCCATCGCAATGATCATCACGATCGAGCCGCCCACGAGGAACGGTTTGGTCTTGCCGGTGTACCGGGAGATGACCTGACCGCTGACCGTGGACGAGATGAACAGGCCGCCGACCATCGGCAGCGTCATCAGGCCCGCGGTGGTGGGGCTGAAGCTGCGCGCGATCTGGAAGTACTGCCCCAGGAACACCGCGCCGCCGAACATGGCGGTGCCGACCGCGACGGTGCCGAGGGTGGCCATCGTGACCGTGGGGTTGCGGAACATCTTCAGCGGCACGATCGGCTCGCTGTGCTTGGACTCGATGATGACCGCGATGATCAGCGCGACTATGCCGCCGCCGACGAAGTAGCCGGTCTCCGGCGAGAGCCAGTCGAAGTTCTTGCCGGCCAGCGAGACCCAGATCAGCAGCAGCGAGACGCCGCCGACCAGGAACAGCGCGCCGAACCAGTCGATCTTCACGTCGCGCTTGATCACCGGCAGCTTGAGCACCCGGCCGAGCACGATGAAGGCGATGACGGCGATCGGCACGGTGACCCAGAAGCACCAGCGCCATCCCAGCCACGGGGTGTCGACGATGACGCCGCCGACCAGCGGGCCGCTGACGGTGGCCACCGCGAAGGTGGCGCCGATGTAGCCGCTGTAGCGACCGCGCTCGCGCGGCGGGACCATCGCCGCGATCACGACCTGGATCAGCGCCTGCAGACCGCCCATGCCGATGCCCTGCAGCGCGCGGAAACCGATCAGGGTCTCCATCGACTGCGCGAACCCGCCGGCCACCGAGCCGACGGTGAAGATGGTGATCGCGATCTGGTACAGCAGCTTCTTGCTGAACAGGTCGGAGAGCTTGCCCCAGAGCGGGGTGGAGGCCGTGGAGGTCAGCAGCATCGCCGTGACGACCCAGGTGTACTGCCCCTGGGTTCCGTGCAGGTCGGCGATGATCCTCGGCAGCGCATTGGACACGATGGTCGAGCTGAGGATGGCGACCAACAGCGCCAACATCAGGCCCGACATGGCCTCCAGGATCTGGCGGTGCGACATCGCCTGGTCCTGGGCCGGCTCGTGCGGCGCGCTCGGTTGAGTCGACACCTTGGGCGCCGTCTCCGTCGAGCTGGTCATCGAGTTCCTTCCCTCATTCCGGAGTCTGCGTGATCTCCGTCTTCGATCGTGTGGCGGCGGATGTCCGACATCGCGTCGCCGAGCAACCGGGCCAGTTCGCGGACCTGGGTGTCCTCCCAGTCGCCGAGCGCTTCGCCGATCCACTCCGCCTTCTTCTGCTCCAGGTCGGCCACGACCTGATCGCCGACCTCGGTGGTCCGCAGCAGCGAGACGCGGCGGTCCGCGGGATCTGGCCGGCGCGTGATCAGTCCGGCTTGTTCGAGCTGGTTCACCTGCCGGCTCACCACGGACGCATCGACGATGCGGTGGTGCGCCAGGTCGGAGACCCGGCATTCGCCGCGGTGCACGAGCTCGGTGAGCAGTCCGGCCGCCGCGTAGGGCACTTGGTCGGAGAGCTGCAACCCCCGTTGCAGCGCGACCTGCTTGAGGCCCATCAAGGCGCGGAGTGGGCGGAGCAGCTCACCGCAGGTCTCTGGTGTCGGTCCCATGCGAGCCCATCCTTTTAGTTGCTCAAGGCAACCATAGGACCACTTGGTTGCAGCACGCAACTGATATTCGGGTGACTCGCACCACGGCCGATTTTGGCCGTTTTGCCTGATCAGTGATGTTTCAGCTGGTCTCGTTGAGCTTGCCCAGCAGGCGCGCGAGATCCGCGAGGTCCTGGGTGCTCCAGCTGGCGAACTGGCCGTGGAGGTGCTTGCGCCGTTCGGCGCGCACGCGTTCCAGGCGCTCCTGCCCCAGGTCGGAGAGCTGGATCCGGCGGGCGCGGCCGTCGTCGGGGTCCGGGGCGCGCTCCAGCAGTCCCAGGTCGACGAGGGTGGCGATCTGCCGGGAGACCGTGGACTTGTCCAGGCCGGTGCGGCCGGCCAGGTCCATGCCCCGCAGCGGGCCTTCGTTGGCGACCATCAGCAGCATCGTGTACGACGCCGGGTCGAGGTCGGGGTGCACCAGCGCGGCGACGTGGGTGGAGAGGTTCCGCGCGTTGCGGAACATCATCACCAGCTCGCGTTCGATCTCCTCGGCCGCTTCGCGGCGCGCGGGGTCCTCAGCGATCTCGCCGTCCTGCTCGCTCACGTCACTCCCCGCACCTCGCGACCGTTTCGCCCCACTCTAGGGAGCAAGACGAACCCCGAGAGCACCAGCCCGGACATCAGTCAACCCAACAGCAGAACAACACCAAGAACCAGCAGAAGAACCCAACAAACCAACCCACGCCAGGCAAGCGCCGAAGGTGCTTCCTCACTGCCCCACCAGAGCAACCCACGTCAGCCAACCGGCGAAGCCGGTTTCTCAGTGCCCCACCTGAGCAACCGGCACCGCCGCGGGTTCTCAGACGCCTTCTGGGGAGGACAGCCGTAGCGCCGCGTATCCGTTCATACTCAAGTCTCGGATCCCGGACCCAGAAGGCGTCTGAGGTTCCGCATCCGGCACCGCCCAGCAGCAAGACCACTGAGTAGTTTCAGTAGACGCCACCCGCACCGCCAAGCGGCCCCAGAGCCGTACTCAGGGATTACGCAGAAACTTCGTGCCACGGGCGAGGTGTGCCCTTGGCTCCGAAGTAGTCCCCACCCTTGCGCTTGACGTCATCCGTCCCCCAGGTCCGCTCTCGCAGGACCGGCATCATCCGGGGGATGTGCTTGCGGCAGTGGATGTAGGCCTCCTCGACCTGGACGACCACCCACCGCTCGGGCGTGCGGCCGCGGTCGAACTGGGAGGGCAGCGCGGGGTAGATGCCGCGCAGGTCGGCGTCCTCGACGATGCGGGCCTTGCCGTTGATGTGCAGGCCGATCAGGTCGGTGACGAAGTCGACCAGCAAGATGCCGACGTGCGGGTTCTCGCTGATGTTGCCGAGGCTGGCGAGCACTCCGTTGCCCCGGTACTCGGGGTAGCAGACGTGCTGGTCGTCGAGGACTTCGATGAATCCGGGCGGCCCTGCTCGCAGGCTGGAGTCGCACTCGCCTCGGGAGTCGGAGGTGGCGACGAAGGCGAGCTCCATGCGGCCGATGAACTGCTTCATCTCGTCGTTGAGCCGGTCGAGCACCTGGTCGTCGTAGAAGCGGCGGGCCCGCTTCTGGCTGCCGTAGGCGCTCTGGAGCAGGTGCTCACCCGCGGATCCGGGCAGGGTCGGGGTTTCCTGCTCGAACGGGTCGGTGAGCTGCGGCTCGGGGTAGCGGGTGGGCATCGGGACGGGGGTCGGGACGGTGTCGGATAACTCGAGGTCCAGCATGGCCGCGGAGGCCACGCCTGCCGGATTGCTGTGATCGGGGGTCACGGCGAACCACAGTGTCACGTCAACCCGTCCGGTCACAGCTTCCCCACTAGCTTTCCCCCGACCGATTGATGGATTATCTACGTGAAGTAGTTGCAAAGCACTCGAAAGTGCCATCAAGGCAGACGTGCCTCCGATCAGGGGTTAGGGTCGCTCCTGATGTCGGGGGACGTTTGCAGGTAGCGGTTGCGCCTCACCCAGGTGCCTGCCGCCAACGTGGAGAAGACTGCGCCCGAAACGATGACGAACGCCGTACTGAGCCCCGGTCCACCCCCGAACAACGAGCCGTCCAACTCCGGTGTGAGCAAGATGGTTCGACTCATCCGCGAGAGCTACGCGGTGGTCGAACCGCACTCCGACGAGGTGGCGAAGTTCTTCTACGGAACCCTGTTCAGCATCGCGCCGCACACCCGCGAGCTGTTCGCCGCCAACATGGAGGTGCAGCGCAGCCGCCTGCTTCGGGCGCTCGTGCACTTCATCCAGATGGTCGACAAGCCCGACGAGCTGCTGCCGTTCCTGCAGCAGCTCGGGCGCGACCACCGGAAGTTCGGTGTCATCACCCAGCACTACGAGGCGGTCGGCACCGCTCTGCTCGCGGCCATCAAGCGCTACGCCGGCGACGCCTGGACCGACCAGGTCGAACGCGCCTGGGCGGAGGCCTACACGGTCATGGCTTCGGCGATGACCGAGGCGGCGGCCGCCGACGACGGTCCCGCCTGGTACACCGGCCAGGTCCTGCACCACGAGCGGCTGAGCTGGGAGCTCGCCGTGATCCGCGTGCAGACGGACCACCCGGTGCCCTACCTGCCCGGCCAGTACGTCAGCGTCGAGGTCCCGCAGCGGCCCCGGATGTGGCGCTACCTCTCGCCGGCGAACGCGCCCAGCGAAGACGGCGTGATGGAGTTCCACGTCCGCGCCGTGGACTCCGGGTGGGTCAGCCGTGCGCTCGTGGGCCACGCCAAGCCGGGTGACCAGTGGCGGATCGGTTCGCCGATGGGCCGGTTGACCGTCGACCGGGAGAACTCGCCGGACATCCTGATGATCGCCGGCGGCACCGGCATCACGCCGCTGCGCGCGATCATCGACGACCTCGCCCAGTACGGCGAGAACCCGCGCGTGCAGCTCTTCTACGGCGGTCGCACCCGCGACGACCTCTACGACCTGGAGAACCTCCGGCGCATCGCCATGCACAACCCGTGGCTGACGATCACGGCGGTGCTGGAGAACGACCCGGACGTCGACGGCGTCGAGCACGGCACCATCGCCGACGTCGTCTCCCGCTACGGCGCCTGGGAGGACTGGGACGTCCTCGTCTCCGGCTCCCCGGCCATGATCCGCGCGACGGTCTCGAAGATGCTGGTAGCGGGCACGGCCCTCGACCGCATCCGCTACGACCCGTTCACCCTGGACTGACCCGGTTCCAGGGCGCTCGCACAATCGCGTTGCGTGGCGGTGCGCCGCACCAGGTCCCAGTTTTAGTCCAAACTGAGCCGACATTTCGGACATGATCATGGCTCGGTTTGGACTAAAACTGGGCCGCACGCAAGAAGGGCGCCTCCCAGCAGGGGAGACGCCCTTCTTCTCGTTCGCTCGTTCTACCGCTTGCGGTTGGGCTTCCAGACGACCAGCGCGGTTTCCTGACGCACCGGGACCAGGTCCCTGCGGTAGGAGGCGTGGATCTGGGCTGCCGCTGAATCGGCCGCCGCGTAGGCCGCGGAGACCTCTTCCGTGAGCTCCTGGACCTTGGCCTGCAGCGCGTCGACCTGGTTCTCCAGGTCGATGATGCGCTTGATCCCCGCGAGGTTGACGCCCTCCTCCTGGGAGAGGCGCTGGACCTCGCGCAGCAGCGCGATGTCGCGCAGCGAGTAGCGTCGGCCGCCGGCCGCGGTGCGTCCGGGTGAGACCAGTCCGAGTCGGTCGTAGCTGCGCAGCGTCTGCGCGTGCAGACCGGACAGCTGCGCGGCCACCGAGATCACGAACATCGGGGTGTCCTCGTTGGAACCGGGTGGGAACGCGAATCCCATCTCCGGTCCGATCCCCCCAGGACCCGTCATGCGGCCGGCCATGCTTACCTCCCGAGCAACTCGTTCAGCTCGCTGCGCGGGTCGTGGTCAGCCGTGGCCTCGGCGTACTCGGCGAGCGCCTCGGTCGCTTTGTCGTCGAGCTTCGACGGCACCGCGACCTGCAGCGTCACCAGGAGATCCCCGTTGCCACCGGCCTTCCTGCCCACGCCCTTGCCACGCACCCGGAAGGTCCGTCCGCTGCTGGTTCCGGCGGGAACCTTCAGCGAGACCTTCCCGTCCAGGGTCGGCACGGTCAACGTAGTGCCCAGCGCGAGCTCCGGGAAGGTGACCGGCACCGTGATCGTCAGATCATCACCGGATCGTCCGAACACCTTGTTGCCGCCGACGTGCACCACGACGAACAGATCGCCCGCGGTGGCGCCCTGCCGCCCCGGTTCGCCCTGTCCGGCCAGCCGGATCCGCTGCCCGTCCTCCACCCCTGGCGGGATGCGCACGGTCAGCGTCCGGGTGCGGCTGCTGATCCCCTCGCCCGAGCAGTCCTCGCACGGGGTGTCGATGATCTGACCGCGTCCCCGGCAGTCCGGGCACGGCTCGCTGAACGCGAACGCACCCTGGTTGCGGGTGACCAGGCCGGATCCACCGCAGGTCGAGCAGCCGCGCGGGCGGGTGCCGGGCTTGGCGCCCGAACCCCGGCAGGTCTGGCAGGTCGCCGGGCTGGACAGCCGCAGCGGGACCGTTGCTCCGCGCACCGCCTCGTAGAAGTCGATGCGCACCTCGGTCTCGACGTCGGCTCCGCGCCGCGGCCGACTGGCCGTGCTCGGGCCGGCGCCCGCACCGGCACCGCCGCCGGGTCGCCGGTTGCCGAACAACCCGCCGAACAGGTCGCCCAGGCCACCGGCCCCCTGCTGTCCGCCGAAGAGATCGCCGAGGTCGAAGCCGCCGCCGGCACCACCGGGACCGCCGAAGCCGCCGCCCGGGCCCCCGAAACCACCGCCCGCACCGCCGAGCCCGCCGGCTCCGAAGAGCCGCCGGGCCTCGTCGTACTGCTTGCGCTTGTCGGGGTCGGACAGCACTCCGTAGGCCTCGGAGACCGCCTTGAACTTCGACTCGGCTTGGGCGTTGCCGGGGTTGGCGTCGGGGTGGTTCTCCCGCGCCAGCTTCCGGTACGCCTTCTTGATGTCCTCGGACGAAGCATCGGAGGAGACGCCCAGCTCAGCGTAGAAATCCTTGTCGAGCCATTCCCTGGCACTCACCGGACGCTCCCCCTCCCGCTCCTGATCACTCTTGTTCGGTGGACTCGGCGGACTCCGCCCCGGACTCGGGCGCGGCGCCCGCAGCCGTGTCGTCGGCCTCGTAGTCGGTCACCGCGACCATGGCCGGGCGCAGCACCCGCTCGCCGAACCGGTAGCCGCGGCGCATCACGGTGGTGACCGTGGGCCCCGAGACCTCCGGCGAGGTGGTGTGCTGGACGGCTTCGTGGACCGACGGGTCGAACTCGTCGCCCTCGGCACCGAAGCCCTCCAGGCCCGCGGAGCTCAGCGTGCCGACGAGCTTGTCGGCGACCGCCTTGAACGCACCGTTGAGGTCGCCGTGCGCTTCGGCCCGCTCCAGGTCGTCGAGCACGGTCAGCAGGTCACCGGCGACGGACGCCTTCGCCGCCGCGATCACCGACTCGCGGTCGCGCTCGACGCGCTTGCGGTAGTTCGCGTACTCCGCGGTGACCCGCTTGAGGTCGGCGGTGAGCTCGTCGACCTGCTTCTGCAGACCGGTGGGCTCGCCTTTCTCAGCGGAACCGTCCGCAGCGGGCTGGTCCGCCGACTCGTCGGCCTGGACGACCTCGTCGTCGAGAGTTCCGGAGATGCTTTCGGACACCTGAGCCTCGTCTCCGCTCGGAGCAGGGGTCCGGCGCTCGCCCGTCTCGGGATCGATGCGACGCCGATCCCGGACGACCACCGGCTCCTGCTCCTCGCCTTCGTTGCGCGACATTTCGGGCCTGTCCGAAGTCACTTCTTCTTCTCGTCCTCGTCGTCGACGATCTCGGCGTCCACGACGTCGTCGTCCTTGGCCGACGAGCTGGCGGAACCGGCACCGGCCTCACCAGCGGCGTCACCAGCACCCGCACCCGCGGCACCCGCGGCGTCGGCACCGGCGTCGGCGTAGAGGGCCTGGCCCAGCGCCTGCGACTCGGTGGCGAGCTTCTCCACGGCGCCGGAGATGGCGTCGACGTCCTCGCCCTTGAGCGCCTCGTTGACCTCGTCGATCGCGCCCTGGACCTTGGTCTTGGTCTCCTCGGGCAGCTTCTCGTCGTTCTCCTTGAGGACCTTCTCGGTCTGGTAGACCAGCGTCTCGGCCTGGTTGCGGGCCTCGGCCTCCTCGCGACGCTTCTTGTCCTCCTCGGCGTGGGCCTCGGCGTCGGAGACCATGCGCTCGATGTCGTCCTTCGGCAGCGCGGAGCCGCCGGTGATCGTCATCGACTGCTCCTTGCCGGTGCCGTGGTCCTTGGCGGAGACGTGCACGATGCCGTTGGCGTCGATGTCGAAGGCGACCTCGATCTGCGGCACACCGCGCGGCGCCGGCGGCAGGCCGGTCAGCTCGAACATGCCGAGCTTCTTGTTGTGCGCGGCGATCTCGCGCTCGCCCTGGAAGACCTGGATCTGCACCGACGGCTGGTTGTCGTCCGCGGTCGTGAAGGTCTCGGAGCGCTTGGTCGGGATCGTGGTGTTGCGCTCGATCAGCTTGGTCATGATGCCGCCCTTGGTCTCGATGCCCAGGGACAGCGGGGTGACGTCGAGCAGCAGGACGTCCTTGACCTCACCGCGCAGCACACCGGCCTGCAGGCTGGCGCCGACCGCGACGACCTCGTCCGGGTTGACGCCCTTGTTCGCCTCGCGGCCGCCGGTCAGGTCCTTGACCAGCTCGGACACGGCGGGCATGCGGGTGGAACCACCGACGAGCACGACGTGGTCCATCTCGGAGAGCTTGATGCCCGCGTCGCGGATGACGGCCTCGAACGGCTTGCGGCAGCGCTCGAGCAGGTCGGAGGTGATCCGCTGGAACTCGGCGCGGGACAGCGTCTCGTCCAGGAACAGCGGGTTCTTGTCACCGTCGACGGTGATGTAGGGCAGGTTGATGCCCGCGGTCGACGAGGAGGACAGCTCGATCTTGGCCTTCTCCGCGGCTTCCTTGATCCGCTGCATGGCCATGCGGTCCTTGGTCAGGTCGATCCCGTTGGACGACTTGAACTTCTCGACCAGCCACTCGACGATGCGCTCGTCCCAGTCGTCGCCACCGAGGTGGTTGTCACCGGAGGTGGCGCGGACCTCGACGACGCCCTCGCCGATCTCCAGCAGCGACACGTCGAAGGTGCCGCCACCGAGGTCGAAGACCAGGATCGTCTGGTCGGACTCGCCCTTGTCCAGGCCGTAGGCCAGCGCTGCCGCGGTCGGCTCGTTGACGATCCGCAGCACGTCGAGCCCGGCGATCTGGCCGGCTTCCTTGGTGGCCTGCCGCTGCGCGTCCTCGAAGTAGGCGGGGACGGTGATGACCGCGTCGGTCACCTCTTCGCCCAGGTAGGCCTCGGCATCGCGCTTGAGCTTCATCAGGACCCGCGCGGAGATCTCCTGCGGCGTGTAGTCCTTCTCGTCGATGCCGACCTTCCAGTCGGTGCCCATGTGGCGCTTGACCGACCGGATGGTGCGGTCAACGTTGGTGACCGCCTGGTTCTTCGCGGGCTGACCGGTGAGGATCTCGCCGTTCTTCGCGAAGGCCACGATGGACGGCGTGGTCCGCGAGCCCTCGGAGTTGGCGATCACCGTCGCTTCACCGCCCTCCAGGACGGAAACGACGGAGTTGGTCGTCCCCAGGTCGATGCCGACCGCTCGCGCCATGGGTGTTCCTCCAGTACCTAGTCAGTGCGCTCAAGAGCCGCTTCGATCTCTTGAGCCTTGCTCGCTCAAGTTTTACCCAGAACACTTGCGCACCGTCAAACGGGGTTGAGCAAGTGCCGCTCAAGCTTTCTGCCAGGACAACGCCTGACCAGCAGGATCAGTTCCCGAAGCAGCTGCCGCGTGACCCAGCCGACACGCCGGAAGATCCCCCGGGCCGGGGCCCGGACTTCAGGCCGAGGGCTGGGCGCCGAGGTAGTCGTACGGGTGCATGAGGAAGCGGAGCACCGGTTCGAGGTCGTCGACCTCGGGGGATTCGTCGGCGATGAGGGCCTGGAGGAGGAGTCCGTCCATGCCCGCGATGAAGGCGGTGATGACCGGGTCGTCGCCGCCCTGGCCGTTGTTGATGCTGCCCCGGATGAGCTCGATCCAGCGACGAGCGGCGGGGCGCAGCGCGGGCCTGCGAGCGGCGAGCAGGTAGAGCTCGTACTCGCCGAGCGTGCGCTCGCGGTGATCCCGGATCATGCGGACGAGCAGTTCGGCGACGGCGCGCGGCCACTGGGCGTTGTCGGTGACCTCCTCGCGCACGGCCATGATCTGCTCGACGAGCCCGTTGCAGCTGTCCAGGAGGCTGGCGACCAGCAGGTCGTCGATGCCGTCGAAGTAGTACGCGATCGACGCCGGCGGGACGCCCGCCTCACGTGCGACGTTGCGGTGCGTGACCGCGCCGACGCCCTCGCGGGCCACGATCCGCAGGGCCGCGTCCACGATCGCGCGGCGGCGGCGTTCGCCCTTGAGCCGCCGTCCGTCGGTCACCTCCGTCAATGCGCGCCTCCCAGTTCCAGTGCGATGACACCTCCGATGATCAACGCGATGCCGGCGACCTGCACCGCAGTGATGGACTCGCCCAAGAAGACCACGCCGATGATGGCCACCAGCGCGACCCCCGCTCCCGCCCAGATCGCGTAGACGACGCCGACGGGCAGTCCGAGCTTCAGCACGGCGCTCATGGCGGTGAACGCGATCGCGTACCCGATCACGACCGCCACCGACGGGACGAGCTTGCTGAAGCCTTCGGACAGCTTCAGCGACACCGTCCCCACGACTTCGCTGCAAATGGCCAGCACCAGCAGCAGGTACGCCACGGACCCTCCTCCGAGAAACATGGGCGATCGCCCAACTTCTTGAACGCACGGGTGCCCCGCCCCGGGAGAGCGGGGGTCAGTCGTCGTCGTGCCTCTTGCCCGGACCTTCGATCGTCATGGCCACGGAGAAGGCCGCCCAGATGACGATCGGGATCGCCGGCCAGAAGAACTTGAGGTCACCGGACACGGCCGAGGTCACACCCCAGATCGCGATCATGACGACCGCTCCGCCCGCCCAATCCCGCCACTCCTTGGACACCTTCGCCTTGTGCTCGTCGCGGGCGACGACCTCGGCGGACGGCTGGGGAACGGGGAGATCGCTGGTCAGCGGCCGCAGCTCGCCGAGCGTGGCCGCCGCGTAGGCGCGCTGGAGCCGCTCGTCGTACTCGGTGACGGTCAGACGTCCCTCGTCCAGCCCGGCTCGCAGCCGCCCGGCGACCTCGTCGCGGTCGGAGTCGGACGCCCGCATGCCCCCGTCGTTCGGCTCGACCATGCCCTCACCCCCAGGTGTCGATTGACCGGCCGTCACGTTCACCCGATCAATGACGTGGCGAAAATCGCACATCGTCTCATCAGTTTGCCTTGATCGGCACCGCCGCGGTGGTGGAACCGCGATCGCGCCCCTGGTCGCCCCGGGCGTTCAACAGCGACAACTCCAGAAACACCCGGCACCCCGGATGACCGCGCTCCGGTCGCCGCTGCAGCGAAAATAGCAGAAACCTGAACGAATGCCCAAGTAGTTTTTCGACCCGGGGTCTCGCAGAATCACCGACTGTTCCCGAAATTCGCGCCCAGGCCCCCGTGGTTACCAGCGGGTAACAGGGCGTACGCTCCCCAAACGGACAACCCCCGAAACAGGAGGCCACGAGCATGGGTGCTGTGCAGATCACGCTTGGCGCGATCTCAGTCGCGCTCGGCGTCGTCGCGTGGAGCATGTTCGCCATGACCATCGCCCGATTCGTGCGGATCATCCGCCTCGGGCAACCCGACGGCACCCGGAACGCTCCGGCTCTCGCGCGTCTGGCCACGCTGGTCAAGGAGTTCGCCGCGCACACCCGGATGAACAAGTTCCGCAACGTCGGTGTGTGGCACTGGCTGGTCATGTGGGGCTTCCTGCTCGGCTCCCTTGCCCTGTTCGAGGCCTACGGCGAGGTCTTCGTCCCCACCTGGGGCTGGCCGATCCTCGACGACCTGGCGATCTTCCACTTCGTGATGGAGTTCCTGGGCGTCGGCACGATCGTCGGCATCCTGGTGCTGATGGCGATCCGCCAGGCCAACCACCCGCGCAAGGCCGGGCGCGTCTCGCGCTTCCAGGGCTCCAACTTCAAGTGGGCCTACTTCATCGAGGCCGTGGTGCTCGTCGAGGGCATCGGCATCATCGGTGTCCGCGCCGCCAAGGCCGCGCTGGGCGTGCACGAGATGCCGCTGTGGGCCGAGTTCGCCTCGGGCCCGATCGGGCAGCTGCTGCCCGCCAGCGAGAACCTGGTCTCGGTGTTCGCCTTCATCAAGCTGATGAGCGCCACCATCTGGCTGATCGTCGTCGCCCGCACCATGACGATGGGTGTGGCCTGGCACCGCTTCTCCGCGTTCTTCAACATCTACTTCAAGCGCGAGGACGACGGCGACGTCGCCCTGGGCGCGGTCAAGCCGATGATGTCGGGCGGCAAGCCGCTGGACTTCGAGGAGGCCGACCCGGACGAGGACGTGTTCGGCGCCGGCAAGATCGAGGACTTCTCCTGGAAGGGCTGGCTGGACTTCACGACCTGCACCGAGTGCGGTCGTTGCCAGTCGCAGTGCCCCGCCTGGAACACCGGCAAGCCGCTGTCGCCGAAGATGATGATCACCCAGCTGCGGGACCACGCCTACGCGAAGGCCCCGTACCTGCTGGCCGGTGGCAGCAAGGACATGGCAGGCGACGAGGTCGGCATCACCGGTGACGGCGCCGAGGAGAAGCTGGCCGGGATCAACGCGCTGGCGCTGGCCGAGGCCGAGCGCCCGCTGGTCGGCGGCCCGGAGGAGATGGGCGTCATCGACCCCGAGGTGCTGTGGTCCTGCACCTCCTGCGGTGCCTGCGTCGAGCAGTGCCCGGTCGACATCGAGCACGTCGACCACATCGTCGACATGCGCCGCTACCAGGTCATGATCGAGTCGAACTTCCCGACCGAGCTCGGCGGGATGTTCAAGAACCTGGAGAACAAGGGCAACCCGTGGGGCCAGAACGCCAAGGACCGGCTGGCCTGGACCGAGGACCTGGACTTCGAGGTCCCGGTCTTCGACGGTGAGCTCGCCGACGACGACGAGTACCTGTTCTGGGTCGGCTGCGCCGGTGCCTTCGAGGACCGCGCGAAGAAGACCACCCAGGCCGTCGCCGAGCTGCTGCACATGGCGGGCGTGAAGTACAAGGTGCTGGGCCCGGAGGAGACCTGCACCGGTGACCCCGCTCGCCGCGCGGGCAACGAGTTCATCTTCCAGATGATGGCCCAGCAGAACGTCGAGGTCCTCAACGGAGTCTTCGAGGGCCGCGAGCCGGGCAAGCGCAAGATCGTCGCGACCTGCGCGCACTGCTTCAACAGCCTCGCCAACGAGTACTCCGAGCTCGGCGGCGACTACGAGGTCGTGCACCACACCCAGCTGCTGAACAAGCTGGTCCGCGAGAAGCGCCTGACCCCGGTCGCCCCGGTCGCCGAGGACGTGACCTACCACGACCCCTGCTTCCTGGGACGGCACAACAAGGTCTACACGCCGCCGCGCGACCTGGTCGGCGCCGCGGGCGCGACCTTCCGCGAGATGCCGCGGCACCAGGAGCGCTCCATGTGCTGCGGTGCCGGCGGCGCCCGCATGTGGATGGAGGAGCGCATCGGCAAGCGGATCAACCTGGAGCGCGTCGACGAGGCCCTGGGCACCGCCCCCTCGAAGATCGCCACGGGCTGCCCGTTCTGCAAGGTGATGCTCTCCGACGGCGTCACGACCCGGAAGAGCGAGCAGGCCGCCGACGAGTCCGTCGAGGTCCTCGACGTCGCCCAGCTCCTGCTCAACGCCGTCAAGCGCGGCGATGGCAAGCAGGACGACGCAGCTGAGGCGGAGCCCGCCAGCAGCTGATCGGTCTGAAACGCGAAGAAGGGCACCTCCCGCGCGGGAGGTGCCCTTCTTCGCGTTCAGCGGCCGGTGAGGGAGCTCAGGAACCGCCGCCAGGAATCAGCGGGGAACGCCAGCGCCGGGCCGTCCGGGTCCTTGGAATCCCGCACCGCCACGGCTTCGCTGACGAACGCGACTTCAACGCAGTTCCCATCGCCACCGCCGCCGCTACGACTGCTCTTGCGCCACTGGGCATCCGAAAGATCCATGGTTCCGCGCCTTCACTCGTGTTAGCAGTCGGACACTAGCCGACTGATGAGCGCGGCCGAATCCTCGTCGTTCAAGGCGCTGACCCGCATCTGCTCGAAGGTCGAGGCCGCCGTCGAGACAGCATCTGGCTTGTCGATGTGCAGCGAACCGGCCGCGTGCTCCAGGAAGAGGACGTCGTCCTCGTCCACGTCCGCATAGCTGAGCAAGGTGAACGAGCCCTCCAACCCGCGATGAGCACCTGCCACCACGGGCAAGACACGCAGCTCCACGGTCGGGAGGTCGATGAATCCCAGGAGCGCGACGAGCTGCCCGCGCATCACCGCGGGCCCACCTACCGGTCGCCGCAGCACTGACTCATCGACCAGCGCCGAGAGGTGCAGCGGAGCGTCCGAATCGTGCAGACGATGCCGCCGGCGCATCCGCGCGGCCACCGCTCTGTCGATCTCCTCGGCTTCCAGCACGCTCACGCCCTCGAACACTCCGCGCGCGTAGTCCTCGGTCTGGAGCAATCCCGGCACGAACGACGGCTGCCAATCGCGGACCGAAACAGCCTCTTCTTCCAAGTCGTAATACCCGCGACTGGTAATGCCGTACGCGTGCCACCACGGCTTCGCCTTCGCTGACCTGGCCAGATCGACCAGGCCCGGGTCGTAGACGTCGTAGAGGTCCATCATCGAGCGCACCTCGTGCACGGACGTGCCGACCTCGCCGGTCTCCTTGCGGCTGAGAGCACTTGTCGACATGTCGAGCGAGGCGGCGGCATGCTCCTGCGTGATCCCCGCGCTCTCGCGCAACCGCCGGATCCGCCGCGCGAGCCGACGTCGCCGGAACGTGGGGCTGGTGCGCACGATTTCCATGATCGCAGCGGGATCCCGGGATCGGGATTCCCGATTGCGGTGATCCCGGTGGGGTGATCCCGCCCGGATGCTCCACGCCATGACACCGAGGCTCTTCGGCTTGGCCGAGAAGAACATCGACGGAACACCCGACCCGGGCAACGTCCAGATCTGGGGGATGGAGCTGGACGGCAGAGCGGTCCTCTACTGGCTGGAGGACGGCATCAGCCAGTTCGCGGTCTTCGACACCGCCGAGAGCGCCGACGAGCGCTTCGGCCGGATCTTCGACCTCGCGCTGTACTTCCCCTAGACGCGATCGAGGGCGTCCCCCTGCGCCGGGGACGCCCTCGATCCGGGGAAGGGGATCAGCTGCCCATCTCCTCCAGGGAGCGGCCGTTGGTCTCCTTCAGGTACTTGACCACGAACACCACCGACAGCGCCGCGAACGCCGCGTAGATGAAGTACGTGACCGGCAGGTTCCAGTCCCGCATGCTCGGGAAGCTCACCGTCACCAGCCAGTTCGCGATCCAGTTCGTCGCCGTGCCCAGGGCCAGCGCGGCGGCGCGGATGCGAGCCGGGAACATCTCGCCCAGCAGCACCCACATCACGACGCCCCAGGAGGCGGCGAAGAACAGCACGAACGCGCTCGCCGAGATCAGCGCGACGACGCCCCACTGGGGCGGCAGCACCGCGTCCTCGCCGACGACCTGCGCGAAGCTGAACGCCCAGCCGGTCACCGCCAGCGACACGGTCATGCCGACCGAGCCGATCACCAGCAGCGGCTTGCGGCCGATCTTGTCGACCAGCGCGATGGCCACGAGCGTGCCGATGATGTTCACGATCGAGGTGAACAGGCTCAGCAGAAGCGAGCTCTCCTCGTCGATGCCGACGGAGTGCCACAGCGACGACGAGTAGTAGAAGATCACGTTGATGCCGACGAACTGCTGCAGCGCGGCGATGGCCATGCCGACCCACACGATCGGCAGCAGGCCGACCTTGCCGCGCAGGTCGCTGAGCCGGGGCTTGCGCTCGCCGCCCAGGGCTTCCTGGATCTCGGCGATCTTGGCGTCGGCGTCACCCGACTCGATCTTGGCCAGCACGTCCCGCGCCTGGTCGATCTTGCCCGCGGCCACCAGGTAACGCGGCGACTCCGGGATCGCCGAAGCGACCACGAGGTAGACCACGGCCGGGACCGCGGCCACGCCCAGCATCCACTGCCAGGCCTGGATCGGCCCGAGCATCCCGGACGCGCTGCCGCCCGCGAACGCCGCGAGGGCGTAGTTGACCAGCTGAGAAAGGGCGATGCCCAGCACGATCGCCAACTGCTGCAACGAGGCGAGCCTGCCCCGGTACTCGGCCGGAGCCACTTCGGCGATGTAGGCAGGGGCGATCACCGAGGCGATGCCGATGGCGATACCGCCGACCACGCGCCAGATCGCCAGGTCCCAGATCGCGAAGGGAACGGCCGACCCGATGGCGCTGATGATGAACAGCACCGCGGCCAGCTGCATGACCCGGATCCGGCCGATCCGGTCGGCCAGGCCACCGGCGATGCCGGCACCGACGGCCGAACCCAGCAGCGCCGAGGACACGGTCAGTCCGGTCAGCGCCGAACCGACGCCGAAGTGCTCCTGGATCGCGTCGACACCACCGTTGATCACCGAGGTGTCGTAGCCGAACAAGAAGCCGCCGAGAGCCGCAGCCCCGGCGATCATCACCACGTGCCCGAGGTGCTTGGCGCCTCCGCTCTGGGCACGCGACTGCAATGCGGACATCGAATCTCCCGCTTGCCCACACGCCGATCCGCCCCGTTGCGGGATCGTTCCAGAGCGCCGGGCGCAGGGGATCGTAAGTTCTGAACCCCGTACTTGCCTTGCTCGATTCAGGGTGATTTGTTTCACCCCGGCTCAAACCCCCAGGCAACAACCCTTACCTGGCAAAACGTCACATTCCCTGGGAACGCACCCAGTCACCGCCCGACCCCGCACCGCACCCTCTCCCAGTTTTAGTCATAACTGAGCAGACATTTCGGACATGATCATGGCTCGGTTTGGACTAAAACTGGGAGCGGGCGACAGAACCACCCAACCGGGCCACGGCTCAGCGGCGGGTGCCGGCGCCCACGGCTCAGCGGCGGGTGTCGGTGACCTGGAAGTTGAGGTGCGCGCGAGACGGCGTCGGGCCGCGCTGCCCCTGGTAGCGCGAACCCGCCTGCTTCGAGCCGTACGGGAAGTCCGCGGGGCTCGACAGGCGCAGCAGGCACAGCTGCCCGATCTTCATGCCCGGCCAGAGGGTGATCGGCAGGTTCGCGACGTTGGACAGCTCCAGCGTGATGTGCCCGTTGAAGCCCGGGTCGATGAACCCGGCGGTGGAGTGCGTCAGCAGACCCAACCGGCCCAGCGACGACTTGCCCTCCAACCGGCTCGCCAGATCGTCGGGCAGCTTCACCGACTCGTAGGTCGAGCCGAGCACGAACTCGCCCGGGTGCAGCACGAACGGCTCGTCCTCAGCGGCCTCGACGAGCGACGTCAGCTCGTCCTGCTGCTTCGACGGGTCGATGTGGGTGTACCGGGTGTTGTCGAAGACCCGGAAGTAGCGGTCCAGCCGCACGTCGATGCTCGACGGCTGGATCATCGACGAGTCGAACGGATCCAGTTCGAGACGTCCCTCGTCCAGCTCTTTACGCAGGTCCCGATCACTCAGCAGCACACCACAAGGGTATCGGGAGCCTGAGTCGATCTTGATCGCCCACCGTGCTAATCTACGCAGCGTCGAACGGCAGTCGGCTTTCAACGACAGTCGTTGCGGCGATGCGGATGTAGTTCAATGGTAGAACATCAGCTTCCCAAGCTGAGAACGCGGGTTCGATTCCCGTCATCCGCTCTTCAGAGCAAAGACCCAGGTCAGAGGCATTCCGCCTCACCTGGGTCTTTCTTTTTCGGCATTTCTCGCGGGTCACCCGGAGCCGAGCCCCATCAGCGGTAGGCAGGGGGCGAGGCCTTCGACCTCGACCTGGACGGTGCGGTGGCGCTCCCACTGCGCGCGATCCAGGCGCAGCCGCCGCTCGATGGTCAGCCGGCCTCTGACGGCCCGGCGCTGGTAGCCGTCGGGTTGGTAGCCGAGCTTGGTGGACACCGCGTGGGACGCGACGTTGTCGTCGAAGGCGGCGGAGACCGCCTCCTCCGCGCCGAGGTGGAGAGCGCTCAGCTCATCCGCGGAAGACGAAAGTTCGCTGGGCCAGGAAGTTGAACGCCGTCCCCACGGCTTGAGAAATCGCCCAGGCCAGGGTGATCCGCCAGACGGGTTCCGGGAGCAGCTGCAGCGACAGCGCGTTGACCACGCCGACCAGCGCGAACGTCACCGCCAGCACGATCGCCAGGGTGATCACCTCGCGCGAGTTGCGGCGCGAGGTGAAGGTCCAGCGGCGGTTCACCAGGTAGACGGCGGTGCTGCCGATGCTGAAGCTCAGCACGCGCGCCAGCTCCGGCACGACGCCGAGCACGAGGATCAGCTGAAGACTGCTGAAGTCGACGACCGCCCCGCCGAGGCCGACGATCCCGAACCGGAAGGCCTGCGAGAAGAACCCCGCGCGGTTCGTCTCCCGAGGCGCGTCCGCTGCGTTGGAAACCACTCGTCCCCCCAGGTCACAGCTCGAACGGAGCGACCGTAGCAGCGCCGTCGCAGCTCGCATCAGCGCCTTCCGCCCGGACCGCTGCCTAGACTCGCCGCATGGCGGAATCGCACGGGTACGACGTTTCGATCGACTGGACCGGCAACCTCGGGACCGGGACCGACACCTACCGGACCTTCAGCCGAGCGCACGAGATCCTGGCCGGCGGGAAGCAACCGATCGCCGCCTCCGCCGACCCCGCGTTCCGGGGCGACCCGGCCCGCTGGAACCCGGAGGAGCTGCTGGTCGCGACGGTCGCCCAGTGCCACATGCTCTGGTTCCTGCACCTGTCCGCGAACGCCGGGGTCATCGTCGTCGACTACTCCGACGACGCCCACGGCGTGATGACCATGGACGAGCGCGGAGGCGGTGGCCAGCTCACCGAGGTCACGCTCCGCCCCCAGGTGACCGTCACCGACACCTCGATGATCGAGACGGCGAACGCGCTGCACGGGAAGATCCACGAGGTCTGCTTCATCGCCCGATCGGTGAACTTCCCCATCCACCACGAGCCTCACGCCCAGGTGCTCTGACCACACCAGGTTCCGAGGAACGCCTCGGGAAATGCGAGCACGCCGCCGGCGAACGAGTAGTGGCCCGCATTGCGCCGAGCCACCACTCGTCGCGTCAGATCAGGGCCGGAGGTTGTGACTGCACTCCCGCGCAACCCACGCGAACGCGGTGGGGTGATCGGCGCTGTCGTACACGTGCACCCAGCGAGAGCCGACGACGCCGTCGCCGCAGTCGTACGTCCCGCCGACAACGACCTCGTTCGTCGCGTAGATCGTGACCTCGGGGTTGGAAGCGAGCTTGCAATCGAGGTTCACAGCGCCGAGCGCGGCGCTCCCCGTCGTCGGCTCAGCGCGAATGGCAGCGGTCCCGTACTGATCGTTCGCGCAGATGGGATTGTTTCGCTTCGGCTGGACGCCTTCGGCCGTCTCGCCTGCTTGTGCCGAGCCGGAAAGCGCGAGTAGGGCACCGGCGGCGAGCAGGGCAGCAAGACTGGAACGCATCATCACTCCACAAAGGATGTCGTCGGGCAACACGTGACTCAACTCGTGTTGGAGTTCGAGGTGTCAAAGGATCACACGACGTGTCGATCTTTGTGGGAACCTTGGGTTCGGCGTCACTCGGACAGACCAGCGCTCGTCAGACAGCACGACCGCTCAGTCGCCACCTGATGCCCTCCCGGAGCTGACCGTCGCGCACGCCGGGCGGGTTCCGGCCGCGCCTACTGATCGACACCGATCGGGACCGCGAGGCCTTCCTCTGCCGCGAGCACTTCTCCGCCGAACTGCGATCGTGCTGCGGCCACGGCTGTCCCGCGGTCGTTGCCCGGCCAGAAGTGGGTGAGCATCAGCCTTTTCGCGTGCGCGAGCTCGGCCCACCTCCCGGCTTCTGCCGCGGTCAGCAGGTTGCGTTGCGGAAGATCTGTCTCACCTGGACGTTCGGTGGCCTCGACGATGAACAGGTCGGCGTCTCGGCCCAGTTCGGCGAGGCTCGGGTCCGGCCCGGTGTCACCGGTGTAGGCCACCGCGAAGTCGCCGTCCTGCAACCGGATTCCCGCGTTGGGCACGAAGTGCGGCAGGTCGAGACCGGTCAGTTCGAACGGCCCGACCCGGTAGGCCCCGGGAAGCGGCTGCTCGTCGAAGACCGCTCGCAGGTCGACGTCGGGTTCCAGCCCCGCGAGCCGGTCGAGCACTCCGGGCGGGCAGTACAACGGCAGCTTCGCTCCGCCGCCGTAGAACCTCGCCCGGAACAGCCCGTGCAGGTCGATGCAGTGATCCGGGTGCTCGTGGGTGATCACCACGGCGTCGACGCGGCCGTCCGGCCAGTGATCGAGGAGCCTCGGCAGCGTTGCGTAGCCCAGGTCGAGGACCACCCGAAAGCCGTTCCAGTCCAACGCGAACCCGCTGCAGGCCCTGCCCGGCTCCGGGAAGGCCGCGCAGCTGCCGAGCACGGTGACGGTTCGCATGCCCTCCAGGATGCCCGTATTTCGGTGGACGTGTCTGGGACGATGTTGCGGTTCTGATGTTCGCGGAAAGTGGGGGAACGATGGATCCGAAGGACGCCGACGCCAGCAGGTTCGCCGGGGAGGCGCTGTCCCGAGGCGAGCCCACGGGCTGGTTCGAGCCGCTCTACGCGGCCGCTTCCGGCGGAAGTGCCGTGGTGCCTTGGGATCTGGAGGCGCCGCACGGACTGCTGCCCGGGTGGGGACGAGATGTGGACGGCTCCGGGCGCTCCGCGCTGGTGGTCGGGTGCGGGTACGGGCGGGACGCCGAGTACCTCGCTTCCCTGGGATTCCGGACCACGGCGTTCGACATCTCCGAGACCGCGATCCGCGACGCTCGCGCGCGCCACGCCGGTTCCACCGTCGACTACGTGACGGCTGATCTGCTCGATCCGCCCGCGGCGTGGATCGGCGGTTTCGACCTGGTGATGGAGTCGATCACGGTGCAGTCGATGCCGCTGTCGTTGCGCGCGGAGGCGACCGAGCGGGTCTCGGCGATGGTCGCGCCGGGCGGGGAGCTGCTGGTGATCTCGGGAATCCGCGCCGAGGGCGACGAGGTGGACGGCCCGCCGTGGCCGCTGACCCGCAGCGAGATCGATGCCTTCGCCACCGGCGGCCTGCAGCCGAAGCGGATCGAGCAGGAGCCGCTCCCGGCGAACCCGGACGTGCGCTCCTGGCTCGCGACCTTCACCCGTTAGAGCACTGCTCGGCGGGCTCTCGCGCGAGCCCGCCGAGCAGGGACCTCAGAGTTCGAAGACGACGCCGGTCTTGACCTGCATCGTGCAGCTGTTGGAGAACGTCTGCGTGTAGTTGATCTCCTTGCCGCGCCACTTGCCCTCGATCTTCGCGGTGACGGGCTGGTACTGCATGGTGCAGACCTTCGAGACGTTCGCCTGCATGGCGGTGAAGTCGCCGTTGACCTTCTCCAGCTCCTCGCAGGCCTTCGCGGCGTGCTGGTGCGTGCCCCCGGCCGGGTGACACTTGAGCTCACCGAACTGGGTGGCGGTGATGTCCTGGCCCTGGACTGTCAGGCGCATCGTGCTCTCGGCGGGCGCCGCGCTGGCGACCCCGGGGACGATGGCGGTTCCGGCGATGATGGCCGATGCGAGAAGCACTCGGCGAGTCAGTTTCGCAAACACCGTTCCTCAACTCTCCTGTTGGGATGTCGGTTCAGCTGGGATTGAGCACGAGAAACCTTCTGCGCGCCAACGGTTTCCCGCGAGTTCTGGACCCGATCGACGTACCCGCCACACCGGTGCGACACACGCTACTGCACTACCCGCGGTGAACCCCGTGTCACCCAAACCGGGGACGCCCCAACGTGCTTCACGCACGAGTAGTAATCACGTCTACTGAGGACCAGTCACTTCGTCCGCCGATTCCCGCGGAAATCGACTGGATGATTTCCATTGAAATCCGCGTGCTCGGCACCGGCAACTTCGACGATCGCGGTCGGTCACCGCCCGAACGGCTGCCGTTGTCCGCCGCAGGTGCCAGGCTGGCGAACATGGACGCGAAGGAATTCAACTGGCCCCAGGCTCTGCGCGAGCAGTGGGAGTGGCACTGGACCAACCTGATCCGGCCGCGCATCGAAGGACTCACCGATGAGGAGTACTTCTGGTCGCCGGTCCCGAACAGCTGGAGCGTCCGGCCGCGCGGCACCTCGAACGCGCAGATCCAGGCAGGGGCCGGCGACCTCACGATCGACTACGGCTTCCCCGCACCGGACCCGGCACCGTTCACCACCATCGCCTGGCGGCTCGGGCACGTCATCGTCGGCGTGCTCGCCATGCGCAACGCCGCGCACTTCGGCGCCCCGGAAACCGACTACGACTCCTGGGAGTACGCGGGCGATGCCGCCACCGCGCTCCACCAGCTCGAATCCCAGCTCGACGTCTGGCTCACGGGAGTCAGCGGCCTCAGCGAAGCCCAGCTCCGCGAACCGGTCGGCGACAAGGAGCCCTACCCCGACGCCCCCTTGGCCGAGCTCGTCCTGCACATCCACCGCGAACTGATCCACCACATGTCCGAGGTCTGCCTCATCCGCGACCTCTACGCCCACAGCTGACGGCTTCCGGCCGCGCAGATCGGCTGCTTGAATCATGCCGTGAACGACTACACCGTGAGCAGTCAACGCGAGATCGCCGCCGACGCCGAGCGGATCTTCGACCTGATCGCCGATCCGTCGCACCAGCCGCACTGGGACGGCAACAACAACCTCTCCCAGGCCCCGGCAGGTCAGCGCGTCCGCGCCACCGGCGAGGTGTTCACCATGACGCTCACCAACGGAGGCATCCGGGAGAACCGCGTCGTGGAGTTCGAAGAAGGACGCCTGATCGCCTGGCTCCCCTCGGACGCCGGTCAACCCCCCGCCGGTCACCTCTGGCGCTGGGAGCTGGAACCGATCGGCGAGGGGCGCACCCTGGTCACCCACACCTACGACTGGTCCCAGCTGAAGGACGAGAAGCGCCTGGTCCGCGCCCGCGCCACCACGCCGGAGAACCTCAGGTCCTCACTGGACAACCTCGCCAACCACGCCGAAACCTGACCGCCCGCTGGTTCCCCGCCGAGTAGCCTGCGTGACCGTGAATGCCAGTGATGCCTGGATCGACGTGAGCGTCCTGCCCCCGTTCGTCGCTGCCGTCCTCGTCCTGCTGCTCGCACCCGGACCCGACATGGCGTTCATGGTCGCCACCGGGCTCCGCGACGGTCGGACCGGAGCGGCGCGCGCAGCTGTGGGCATCACCGCCGGAGTCAGCGTCTACGTGGTGCTCACCGCGCTCGGTCTCGGCGCGTTCCTCGCCACAGCACCCGGAGTCATCGACACGATCCAGCTGATCGGCGCCGCCTATCTCGCCTATCTCGCCTGGACGACCTGGCGGAGCAGCGGTGAGCCCTTGGAGGTGACCACCGCGCAACACACCGGGGTGTTCCGCCGGGGCTTCATCGTGAACATCTCCAACCCGAAGATCATGCTCTTCTTCACGGCGTTCCTCCCGCAGTTCCTCGGCGAGGCGACTGGAAATCCGGTCCTCCAATTGCTGATGCTCGGCTTGCTGCTGCAAATCCTCGGCCTCGCCGTGGATCTCGCAATCGGCTTCGCCGCAGGCACGTTCCGCACCCGAGTGCTCGAACGAGACAACGTCCGAAAGCTCCTCGAGCGCTTCGCGGCTACGGTTTACGGAGCACTGGCAGCCGTCCTCATCGCCGACACGACGCGCTGATCCCCGATTCCCGCGCGTGCCCGAGATCAGAGTTCGAGGAACATCAGGATCTCGTCGCGCGTGTCATCGGGGGAGAGTCGGAGCGCGCCCGGCCACCGGCCGATCTCCTTCCACCCGAGACGTTCGTAGAAAGTGCCCAGTTCCCATCTCGTCCCGGGCCACGCGACAGCCTCGTCCGGGGAGGAGCGCGCGATTCTGCACATCCCCAGACACGGCGCTGAATCGGGCCGGACGGGAACCTCTTCCGTCACTCTGTGAAGGTGGCGGGTTTCCCGGGGAGTTCGGGCCCGGACTTCGCGGTTCCGGCGAGAAGGATGGCGAGCACCCGGTCTCGCTGGCCGGTGCCGGCGTGGAGGTCCAGACAGTTCTGCGTCATCCCGGCTGCGGCGGTGGCGAGGAACGGCACATCGGTCCATGACAGGTCCGGGCGCACGGCACCGGCCTGTTGTGCTCGTTCAGTCGCCCGGCGAACGAGATCGCGCAATCGTTCGCGCGCCTGGTCGGCCTCGAGACTCCCGCCCTGCGCGGTCAGCGCGTCCGACAGCCCCTTGTTCTCCACCTGGGACAGCGTGAACGCCCGCAACAGCGCGGCGAAACCCCGACCCGGATCGGGATCCTCGAGCGCAGCCCGCGCCTCGTCCTCCAGTTCGCCGATGACCTCCAGCAGGATCGTCTCGAGCAACGCCTGCCGGGACGGGAAGCGCCGGTAGAACGTGCCCGGACCGACACTGGCCCGTTTGACGATCTCGTTGGTCGACACCTCAAGTCCGACTTCCGCGATGGCCTCCCGCGCCGCCGCGACCAGTGCCACCTCACTTCGCCGGGCGTCCGCCCGCAGTCCTGCCATGCACTTCACGCTAGACGGAGAATGGTTCTCCGTCTAGCGTCGACCGCATGAGAAGACGGGTGCGGCTGCTCACCGGTGCGTCCGGCGGCCCCGGCGCGGCGCTAGCGCGAGCGGCCTCGACGCCCAGGGACGAAGTGGTGCCGATCAGCCGGAAATCCAGGGAACACCCTGTGCAGGTTCGACAGGTCGTCGCCGCCCGTGCCCGCCAGCTGGCCGACTTGGAGACCCGATGGATCGTCTGACCGGAAAGACCGCGTTGATCACCGGCGGCAGTGAGGGAATTGGCCTTGCCATCGCCACTGCGTTCGCGCGAGAGGGGGCGAACCTCGTGGTCCTCGCCCGCGACAGGCAGAAGCTCGACGCCTTGACGTTGACGAACACGCGCACCGTCGCCGTCGACCTCAACGACGAGGACGCACTCGTCACCGCTGTCGAATCCCTGGACGTCGACGTGCTCGTGAACAACGTCGGCCTCGCGCAGATGCCGCCGCTGGCCGAACTCACCAAGTCCCAGTTCGACGCGATGGTGCACCTCAACCTGCGCGTGCCGGTGCTGCTGACTCAGCTGTTGCACGAGCGGCTGACCGCGATCGTGAACATCTCCAGCTACTGGGCGGACAAAATGGTCGCCGGCCGCCCGTCCTCGGTCTATTCGGCCACCCGCGGCTCGCTCAACTCGCTCACCAAGGCGCTGGCCAACGAGCTCGCTCCGCACGTCCGAGTCAACGCCATCGCACCCGGCTCAATCCACACGCCGACGTTCGAACGCGCGCATCTCGCGCAGATGACTGCGGACCAGCGAGCGGAATACGAGCACTACGTCCACGACGCGTATCCGGCCCAGCGGATCGGCGAACCCGAGGACGTGGCCGAAGCCGCCGTCTACCTCGCCTCAGACGACGCCCGCTGGGTGACCGGCACAGTGCTGCAGGTCGACGGGGGTTTGACGGTCAGGTAGTGCTCACGCTGCCCCACTTCGAGAACCCACTGGCCGGTGACTACTCCTGGGCCATGTCGACGAAACGGCTGTAGTGGAGCTGGTGGGCGACCGTGATCGTGGCCGTGGGGCCGGCACGGTGCTTGGCGACCATCAGGTCCGCCTCGCCCATGCGCGGGTCATCGCGTTCGAAGGCGTCGGGGCGGTGGATCAGGATCACCATGTCCGCGTCCTGCTCCAGCGAACCGGATTCGCGCAGGTCGGAGAGCTGCGGCTTCTTGTCCGTTCGCTGTTCCGGACCTCGGTTGAGCTGGGAGATCGCGACCAGCGGCACTTCGAGCTCCTTGGCCAGCAGCTTGAGGTTTCGGGAGAACTCCGAGACCTCCTGCTGACGGGACTCGACGCGCTTGCCCGAGGTCATCAGCTGCATGTAGTCCACGACGATGAGCTGGATGTCGTGACGCTGCTTGAGACGCCGGGCCTTCGCGCGGATCTCCATCATCGTCAGGTTCGGCGAGTCGTCGACGTAGATCGGCGCTTCGCTGATCTCGCTCATCCGGCGGGCCAGCCGGGTCCAGTCGTCGTCGGTCATGCGGCCACCGCGCATGTCGCCCAAGCGGATGCGCGCCTCGGCGGAGAGCATGCGCATCACGATCTCCGTGCGCCCCATCTCCAGCGAGAAGATGACGCTCGCCATGCCGTGCTTCACGGACGCTGACCTGGCAAAATCCAGTCCTAGTGTGCTCTTGCCCACACCTGGCCTCGCCGCGACGATGATCATCTGGCCTGCGTGGAGGCCGTTGGTCAAGGCGTCGAGGTCCGCGAAGCCGGTGGGGATGCCCTGGGACTCGCCGCCCCGGGACGCGATCGCGTCGATCTCGTCCATCGTGGGCTGGAGGAGCTCCTCCAGGGCGTGGTAGTCCTCGCTGGCCTTGCGCTCGGTGACGTCGTAGATCGACGCCTGTGCGCGGTCCACGACCTCTTCGATCGCCGCGCCCTCCGAGCCGTGGTAGCCCAGCTGCACGATGCGGGTGCCCGCCTCCACCAGGCGGCGCAGGATCGCCTTCTCCGAGACGATCTCCGCGTAGTAGCCGGCGTTCGCGGCCGTGGGAACCGTGGAGATCAGCGTGTGCAGGTAGGGAGCACCGCCGACCTTGACCAGTTCCTGGCGGCGCTCCAGCTCGGCGGAGACCGTGATCGCGTCGGCCGGTTCACCACGGCCGTAGAGGTCCAGGACGCAGTCGTAGATCGCCTGGTGCGCGGGCCGGTAGAAGTCGCTCGGACTCAGCGCCTCGACCACGTCGGCGATCGCGTCCTTGCTCAGCATCATGCCGCCGAGCACGGACTGCTCGGCCGCCAGATCCTGCGGGGGCTGGCGCTCGAACGTGCTCGCAGCGCCAGGGGCTCCACCGCTGTCGGTGAAGTACGGGTCGTCCTCCCGATCGTCGGGAACCGTCACCGGACCCCGTCACCTCCTCCGCCAGCAGCCTTCTCGCCCGTGCAACCCACGTGGCCGAACCTTCTAGTCCTCCCGCGTCCACGCCACGTGCGTACTGAGACTCACCGTAGGCATGGGCGTCCGCGCGCGAAGTTAGATCGCCCGCATAGAGCAGGCAACTCAAGTTGTGGATAAACCTCGGGACAACCTGTGGATAGCTTGATCCGAGGTGGGGATAACTCCGGACAGCGTTTCGGGCCACTGGGGACAACTTGGGGACAAGTAGCCTTGATCGACTAGAAACCCCAGTTCAGAGCCTGCGGATAAGCTGTGGAAGAAATCCGTGGAAAACTCCCGGCGTGTCGCCACCATCGGCGTGTCGCAATCAACAGCGGTGCGTGATCAGCGAGAGATCATCGTGACCGCCAGTGCGCGGCCGGGACACGGCATCGCCCACCCCGTCACACGAATGCCGGAGCGGGCGATGCCGTTGTGAGAAGTCCGGTACTACCGGGTCACTTGTCGCCGGTGACCTGGACGTTGACGTTGGCCGTCACGTCAGGGTGCAGCTGCACATCGACGATGTGCTTGCCCAGCGACTTGATGTGGCCGCGCAGCGAGACCGAACGCTTGTCGATGTTCGGGCCACCGGCCTTGCGAACAGCCGCGACGACGTCGCCGCTGGTGATCGAGCCGAACAGCTTGCCCTGCGGGGAGACCTTGGCGGTCAGCGTGACCGCGTCCAGGTTCTGCAGCTGCTGCTTGAGCTCGTGGGCGTGCTCCAGGTTCCGCACGCGGCGGTTCTCCTGGACGCGGCGGATGGTCTCCACCTGCTTCTGCGCACCCTTGGTGGCCACGATGGCCACGTTGCGGGGCAGCAGGTAGTTCCGCGCGTAACCGTCCTTGACCTCGACGATGTCGCCGGACTCGCCGAGACCGGACACGTCAGCAGTGAGGATGATCTTCACGACGTGATTCCTTTCTCTTGATCAGCGAGCAGTCGAGGTGTAGGGCAGCAGAGCCATCTCACGCGCGTTCTTCACCGCGATGGCGACGTCGCGCTGGTGCTGGCTGCAGTTGCCGGTAACCCGGCGGGCACGGATCTTGCCGCGGTCGGAGATGTACTTCCGCAGCAGCGTCGTGTCCTTGTAGTCAATCAGCGTGGCCTTGTCCTTGCAGAACACGCAGACCTTCTTCTTCGGCTTGCGCACAGGCGCCTTGGCCATGGGTCTTCCTCCTGAACGAAAAACTTCCTAAGCGTTAGCTGCGACGAAGCGTCAGAACGGCGGTTCGTCGCTGAAGCCGCCACCGGATCCCGCCGGCGGGGCCGAACCCCACGGGTCGTCGGCAGGCGGACCGGACGGGGCGCTGCTGCCGCCGCCGAAACCGCCGCCACCGCCACCGCGGCTGACCTTGTTGACCTTGGCGGTGGCGTAGCGCAGCGCCGGGCCGATGTCATCGACCTCGAGCTCGACGACCGTGCGCTTCTCGCCTTCCTTGGTCTCGAAGGACCGCTGGCGCAACCGACCCTGTGCGATCACCCGCATGCCCCGGGTCAGCGTCTCGGCCACGTTCTCCGCAGCCTGCCGCCAGATGTTGCAGCGCAAGAACAGCGCTTCGCCGTCCTTCCACTCGCCGCTCTGGCGGTCGAAGGTCCGCGGCGTGGACGCGATCGTGAAGTTCGCGACCGCAGCACCGGACGGGGTGAAGCGCAGCTCCGGATCGGCGGTCAGGTTGCCGACCACCGTGATTACCGTTTCACCAGCCATGACCTGGGGACTCCAGTCTGGTCGTTAGCGGGTACGGACCTGGATCAGGCAGACGCCTTGGCGGCACGGGCCTTGGCGGCGCGCGCGACCTTGCGGGGCTCAACGATCTTCCGCTGGACCTTGGTCCGCAGGATCGACTCGTTGAGGTTCAGCTGACGGTCCATCTCCTTGACGGTGGCCGGCTCAGCGTTGAGGTCCAGGACGACGTAGATGCCCTCGGAGTTCTTGTTGATCTCGAAGGACAGCCGACGACGGCCCCAGACATCGACCTTCTCGACGGTGCCACCGTCGTTGCGGACGACGTTGAGGAAGTTCTCCAAGGACGGAGCGACGGTGCGCTCGTCCTGGCTCGGGTCCAGGATGACCATGAGCTCATAGTGACGCATGAAGACCATTCACCTCCTGTGGACTCACGGCCACGGACTTTCCGTGGCAGGAGGGTCGTTCGCGTCAACGAACCCAGCAAGGCTAGCAAGCGGGTCCGACACTCCAACGATTGGCCCACTCAGCGGTACAAAAGCCCCGAGCAACCGGCGAAGCCGGTTGCTCGCCACCCGGCGACCAACCCACGTCAGGCAAGCACCGAAGGTGCTTTCTCAGTACCCCGAGCAAGCAACCGGCACCGCCGCGGGTTCTGAGCGGCTCTCTGGTGAGGACAGCCGCAGCGCCGCGTATCCACTCATACTCAAGTCGCGGATCCCGGAGCCAGAGAGCCGCTCAGGTTCCGCTACCCGCACCGCCCCGCAAAGCGACCACGGAGCTGTAAAACCCGAGGTCAATGACGACGAAGAACCCAGGTGCGGACTAGGGCTGCCGTGACTACCGCCAACGAGACAGCGGCGATGAGGACCGGGAGGGCCACTCGCTCGGAGACCTCGGTCGGGAGGGCTTCTGCCTGGCCGGCGGCGCGGATCTCGTCCTGCTCGTCCTGCACGCGCTGGCGCTCCTGGGCCTGGCGAGCCAGGTCACCGACGTTGGGCGCCATACCGGGCGCCGTGCCGGGCACCTGGCCGTAGCGGGCCTGGGCCCACGGCAGCGAGGCCCCGCGCAGGCTCGGCGGCAGCATGCTGACCGCGGCCGGAGCACCGCTGGCGGTGGGCATGGTGGGCACCGGGCTGGTGGCGGGTGCGGACGGCGGCGGTTCGACCGGCGCGGGGGCCGGCTGCGGCTGCGGGGTCTGCGAGGGCTGCTCCGGCGGCGGCTGCTCCTGGGACGGCGGCGGAGCGGGCTCCTCCTCGTCCGGCTCCGGGGCGTTGACCGTGAGCGAGTTGCCGAGGCTGACCAGGTTGGTGAAGTGGAAGCGGACCGATTCCACCTTGTCCTCGGGCAGGCCGAGGGAGCTCAGGCGCGACGTGGCGGCCTTGGCGATCTCGCGGCCGGAGAAGGAGTTGGCACCGGGCTCGGCGGTGCCGAGCGCGATGGGGCCGCTGGCGGCGAACTGCTCGGCGGCGTCGGAGGCGGGCCCGAACGCCAGCGGCATCGCCAGCAGGACCGCCTGGTTGACCTTGAAGTCGAGCGTCTTGGGCAGCACCGAGATCTGCTGGCCGACCTCGCCGGAGACGATGGCGATGGGGTGATCGACGACCAGCGGCTCGGACGCGGCGGCCGTTCCCATTCCCAGGCAGCTGCCCGCGAAGATCGCCAGACCCGCGACACCTGCCGAAACGGTGCGACGGAGCGCGCTCGGTTTGATCAGTGGGTTGGGGTTTCCCCTGGCACCCATGGTTCGCCCTCCCGCGATCGACTCCGAATCGAGAGACACTGTCTCAAAGCTCCTAACGCGTGAATACCGCCTTTGGTTGCGGCCATCCGGCAAATCCGTTGATGTTCCACAGTGTGGAACAGCCCGGTTCGCCCCGGATCCCGGGCCCGGACGACTCGGACGAATAGACTGCGGACCATGCGTATCGGCGCCCACGTTCGCGATGACGACCCGCTGACCGCTGCCGCTGAGCGCGGCGCGGAGGTGGTGCAGTTCTTCCTGTCCGACCCGCAGGGGTGGAAGGCGCCGAAGCCGCATCCTCAGGCTGAGCAGCTGCGGGGCAGCGACGTCGCCGTCTTCATCCACGCTCCGTACGTGATCAACGTGGCCTCGTTGAACAACAGGATCCGCATCCCATCGCGGAAGTCCGTCGCGCAGCAGGCGAAGGCCGCCGCTGAGGTCGGCGCGCAGGGGCTGATCGTGCACGGCGGGCACGTCACCAAGGACGACGACCCGGCCGAGGGCATCGCGAACTGGCGCAAGCTGTTCGAGCGGCAGGCGGCCGAGGGCGGTTTCGAGGTGCCGATCCTGATCGAGAACACCGCGGGCGGCGCGAACGCGATGGCCCGGCGGTTCGACGTGCTCGACCGGTTGTGGGAAGCGGTGGGCGAGTTCGGCGCGGGGTTCTGCCTGGACACCTGCCACGCGCACGCCGCGGGCGAGGACCTGCTGGACGTGGTGGACCGGGTCAAGGCGATCACCGGCAGGATCGACCTGGTGCACCTCAACGACTCGCGCGACGCGTTCGGTTCGTCGAGGGACCGGCACGCGAACATCGGTTCGGGCAACATCGATCCTGAGCTCCTGGTGGGCGTGGTGTCGAAGGCGGGTGCGCCGGTGGTGGTCGAGACCCCGGGCGAGGGGCAGGCCGCCGACATCGAATTCCTCCGCTCGAAGGCGAGCTGAACGGCGGTTTCCCGGCATGACCGGGTGAGAGGAGCCCGGTATCAAGGTCGCGCGGGGCTTGACTGTGTCGGCGTTGGCGGTGCTGTGCCTGCTGACAGCGGTGACTCTGGCGTTGGGGTACGCGAACAAGGCGCGTTGCACCGGGCCGGAGTTCAACGAGTGGGGCCGGTCCGGCCCGGACTACCAGTCGCGCTCGTATCGCGACGTCTGCTACTCCGACGTGCAGAACCTGTGGGTCGGCCGCGACATCGATCGTCACGTCTTCCCCTACGTGCACGGGGGCATCGACTCGGACGGGTCGTTGTGGGGCGGTGTCGTGGAGTACCCGGTGCTGACCGGCGTGCTGATCTGGGCGGGCGCGCTGCTGGTGAACACCGACGCCGGGTTCCTGCTCTCGTCGGCGCTGCTGATGGCGCCGTTCGGGTTGGCGGTGGCCTGGTGGCTGGGGCGGTTGAGCCGCTGGCGGGCGTTGCTGTGGGCGATCGGCCCGCCGGTGGTCCTCTACGCGTTCCACAACTGGGATCTGCCGGTGGTGGCGAGCGCGGTGGCGGCGGTGTTCGTGATGCATCGCTGGCGGGAGTCGCTGGCGCGTCGTTCGACGGTGGCCGCGGTGCTGCTGGGGCTCGGGTTCGCGTTGAAGCTGTATCCGGCGATCTTCGTGCTGCCGCTGATGTTGTACGTCTTCACCGAGGGAGGCAAGGACTGGCGGGGCGCCTTGCGGGTGGCCGGTTCAGCGGCGGGAACGGGCCTGCTGGTGAACGTCCCGTTCGCGCTGGCGGGTTTCCAGGGCTGGGCGGCGTCGTTCGAGTTCCAGTCCCGGCGTCAGGTCGACATCAGCACGAACTCGGTGTGGTACTGGGGTTTCCGGAACTGGACCGGTGACGACGGCTTCCAGAACGCGATAGACGTCGTCTCGCCGGGACTGATGCTGGTGTCGTTCGCGCTGGCGTGCTGGATCGGCTGGTTGCGGTACGAGCGGACCGGAACGTACCCGTGGGTGCAGGTGTCGGCGGCGATGCTGTGCGGGTTCCTGCTGCTGCACAAGGTCCACTCGCCGCAGTACACGTTGTGGTTGCTGCCGTTCTTCGTGCTGGTCCAGGTGCGCTGGGGCTGGATCGCGGCGTACCTGCTGGCGGACTTCGCGATGTGCACCGGGGTCTTCCGCTGGCTGTACCTGAACAACGAGGGCATCCCCAGCGGCATCCACGACGGTTTCACGGCGCAGGCGCTGATGATCGGCGTCTGGGGCCGGGCGGCCCTGCTGGTGGGTCTGTTCGCGGCGTTCCTGTCGGCCCGCACCACGATCCACCGCGAGGAGCCGGTGGCGGAGGTCCCGGCCGCGCCCTCGCCGACTCCCGCCAGGAACGGGAGCCTCAGCTGAGCAGGCCTGGAGATGAAGCGGGACCCGCGGCTGCGCGCCGCGGGTCCCGCGTTCTTCTGAGGGGTCCGGATCAGAAGACGGACTCGTCGAGCTCCATGAGGGAGTTGTCGGCGTTCTCGATGGTCTTGCGACGGCCGGTGAGCTCCGGCAGGACGTTCTTGGCGAAGAAGCGGGCGACCGCGACCTTGCCCTGGTAGAACGACTCGTCCTTGCCGGCGCCGGCGTCGAGCGCGGCGAGCGCGATCTCGGCCTGCTGCAGCAGCTTCCAGCCGATGAGCAGGTCGCCGACCGACATCAGGAACGACACGGCGTGCTGGCCGACCTTGTAGATGTTCTTGATGTCCTCCTGGGCGGAGGTCAGGAACTCGAACAGGGTGCCGAGCTGGCCCTGGGTGTCCTGCAGGGCCCGGGTGACCAGCGCCCGCTCTTCCTTGAGGCGCTCGTCGGCGTCGGTGGCCTCGAGCGTCTTCTGGATCTCACCCGCGATGTGGCCGATGGCCGCGCCCTGGTTGCGGACGATCTTGCGGAAGAAGAAGTCCTGCGCCTGGATCGCGGTGGTGCCCTCGTAGAGGCTGTCGATCTTGGCGTCGCGGATGTACTGCTCGATCGGGTAGTCCTGCAGGTAGCCGGAGCCACCGAGGGTCTGCAGCGAGTGCGTGAGCATCTCGTAGGCCCGCTCGGATCCGACGCCCTTGACGATGGGCAGCAGCAGGTCGTTGACGGCCTCGGCGAGGGTGACGTCGGTGCCGTCCTGCTTGCCCTGGGCGATCTGGTCCTGGTAGTCGGCCGTGTAGAGGTACACGGCGCGCAGGCCCTCCGCGTAGGACTTCTGCAGCATCAGCGCGCGGCGCACGTCGGGGTGGTTGGTGACGGTGACGCGCGGGGCGGTCTTGTCGGTGCTGCGGGTCAGGTCCGCGCCCTGCACGCGCTCCTTGGCGTAGTCGAGGGCGTTGAGGTAACCGGTCGAGAGGGTGGCGATGGCCTTGGTGCCGACCATCATCCGCGCGTACTCGATGACCTGGAACATCTGCGCGATGCCGTCGTGGACCTCGCCGAGCAGCCAGCCCTTGGCGGGGGTGCCGTGCTGGCCGAAGGTGACCTCGCAGGTGGCGGAGGCGTTGAGGCCCATCTTGTGCTCGACGTTGGTGACGTAGACGCCGTTGCGCTCGCCGGGCTCACCGGTCTCGCCGTCGAAGTGGTACTTCGGCAGCAGGAACAGGCTCAGGCCCTTGGTGCCGGGCTTGGACTCGATGCCCGGTCCTTCGGGGCGGGCGAGCACCAGGTGCATGATGTTCTCGGTCATGTCCTGGTCGGCGGAGGTGATGAAGCGCTTCACGCCGTCCAGGTGCCAGGTGCCGTCCTCCTGCTGCACGGCCTTGGTGCGGCCGGCGCCGACGTCGGAGCCCGCGTCGGGCTCGGTGAGGACCATGGTGGCGCCCCAGCCGCGGTCGATCATGAGCTCGGCCCACTTCTGCTGCTCCGGGGTGCCGTTCTTCCAGAGGATCGTCGCGAAGTTCGGGCCCGCCATGTACATGTACACGGCCGGGTTGGCGCCGAGGATCAGCTCACCTGCGGCCCAGTTGACGGTCGGCGGGATGCCGTAGCCACCGAGCTCGTCCGGCAGGCCGAGGCGGTACCACTCACCGTCCATGACCTGCTGGTAGGACTTCTTGAAAGCCTCGGGCAGGGTCACCGAGTGGGTGGCCGGGTCGAAGTGCGCGGGGGTGCGGTCACCTTCGACGAAGGACTCGGCGAGCGGGCCGGTGGCCAGGTCGTTGAGTTCGGTAAGCACGCCGCGGACGGTGTCCTGGTCGGACTGCTCGAAAGCGCCCTTGCCCAGTCGCTCCTGCACCTTGAGGACCTCGAAGAGGTTGAACTCGAGGTCTCGGACGTTGCTCTTGTAGTGGCCCATCGAAGGCTCCCTCTTGCGCGCTGCTGCGGGTGGGCCCGGCTACGAGCCCTTACTCGTCGGTAACAAGAGGGTATTACCTGGCGGTAACTTCTGTCGAGGCGACCCGTGCCACCCTCCCCCCGCACCCCGCCTGACCTGCGTTCCCGTCCGCAAAAATCCCCCTGTCGGAAATTCGGGAGCGCTGTGTCACCCCGCCGACCTACAGTGGCGCGAACCGGATATCACGCTGGGGGATGAGATGACCGCAGTACGTGCGGAATCACTGGTCAAGAGCTTCGGCCGCACCCGCGCCCTCAACGGCATCGACCTGGAAGTCCCCAGCGGTGAGGTCCTCGGGCTCCTCGGCCCCAACGGCGCGGGGAAGACGACCACCGTCCGGATCCTGACCACGCTGCTGCGGCCCGATTCCGGCCGCGCGTTCGTCGCCGGGCACGACGTGCTCGCCGACCCGCACGCCGTGCGCCGCTCGATCGGGCTCTCCGGGCAGTACGCGGCCGTCGACGAGAACCTCACCGGCTACGAGAACCTCCACATGGTCGGCCGCCTCTACGGCATGTCCCGCTCGAACGCCTCCGCCCGGGCCCGGCAGCTCATCGACCGCTTCAACCTCGCCGACGCGGCCGACAGGCCCTCGAAGGGCTACTCCGGCGGCATGCGCCGCCGGCTGGACCTGGCGGGCGCGCTGGTCGCCTCGCCCGCCGTGGTCGTCCTCGACGAACCCACCACCGGACTCGATCCGCGGGGCCGGCTCGACACCTGGGAGGTCATCGGCGAACTCGTCGCCGACGGCACCACCGTGCTGCTGACCACCCAGTACCTGGAGGAGGCCGACCAGCTGGCCGACTCCATCGCCGTCATCGACCAGGGTCAGGTCATCGCCAGCGGCACCGCCGACCAGCTCAAATCCCGCGTCGGCGGCGAGCGCCTGCAGCTGGTCGTGCACGACGCGGACGACCTGCCGGTGGTGACCCGGGTGCTGAGCGAGGTCGGCGTGGGCGAACCGCAGGTCGAGGAACCCCTGCGGCGGGTCACGGTGGCCGTCGAAGCCGGGTCGAAGGCGCTCATCGAGGCCTTGCGGCGGCTCGACCTCGACAACGTCGCGGTCAACGACGTCGGCCTGCACCGGCCGACGCTGGACGACGTGTTCCTGGGACTGACGGGCAGGCACGCCGAGGAGGAGCAGGCATGAACGCGCTGGCGGTGAGCATCCGCGACAGCAACGTCGTGGCCTGGCGGAACCTGATGAACATCAAGCGCAACCCCGACCTGCTGCTGGCGGGCACCGCGCAGCCGATCATGTTCGTGCTGATGTTCGCCTACGTCTTCGGCGGCAGCCTCGGCGGCGAGGCGTACCGGGAGTTCCTGATCGCCGGGATCTTCGTCCAGACCGTGGCGTTCAACAGCGCCTTCACCGTGATCGGCCTGGCCAACGACCTGCAGAAGGGGATGATGGACCGCTTCCGGTCACTGCCGATGTCGCGGGTGGCGGTGCTGCTCGGACGCACCACGTCGGACTTGCTGGTCAGCGTGCTGACCGTGGTCATCATGTCGCTGTGCGGGCTGATCGTCGGCTGGCGGATCCGCGGGAGCGCGCTCGACGCGATGCTGGCCTTCGGTCTCCTGCTGCTGTTCTCGTTCGCGATGTCGTGGGTCGGGGCCTACATCGGGCTGGTGGCGCGCAGCGTCGAGGTCGCGCAGAGCGCCGGTCTGCTGTGGATGTTCCCGGTGACGTTCGTTTCTTCGGCCTTCGTCCCCGCGGAGTCGATGCCCGGCCCCCTGCGGACGTTCGCCGAGTGGAACCCGATCACGGTGTACTCGGACGCGTTGCGGCAGCTCTACGGCAACCCGGTGCGGGTGACCGGTCCTCCTCCGGACAGCTGGCCCGCTCAGCACGCGGTGCTGTACTCGATCCTCTCGGCGCTGGTGATCCTGGCGGTCTTCATCCCGCTCGCGGTGGCTCGCTACCGCCGCGTGGCGAGTCGGTGACCAGTCCGTCAAGCTGTCCACAGGGGACAGCCAGAAGACCGGAGAAATACCACGTTTTCCCTGATGGAACACACCACGGTGGTAACTCCATGGTGTGAAAAGAGCCCGGACTCGCCCGTTGGTTGAGCGAATTCGGGCCGATCGACCCGCACTATCTGGCCCGTCTCCGAGAAACGCACCACGGACCGCGAGGTGGGTAATGCGCCGAACCAACGTCAAATACGCAGCAGCAGTGATCGCTTGCACGTCGGCATTGCTCGCCGGGTGCGGTGGCGGCCCAGAAGGCGGGATGCCCGCTCCTCCGGCACCTCCGGGTGGCGAGCAGCAGCCCGGAGGCGGCGAGCAGCCGCCGCCCGGTGGTGGCGAGCAGCAGCCCCCCGGCGGGATGGGTGAAGGCGAGCAGGGCGGTGACCAGGCCAAGGCCCAGCTGCAGGGGCAGCTCGACCAGCTCAACCAGAGCGCGCCGATCACGTTCGACCCGGACAGCAGCGAGCTCAACGAGCAGGGCAAGCAGACGGTGACCAAGGTCGCCGAGATGCTCAAGACCGCTCCGCAGGAGCTGAAGTTCCAGGTCTCGGGCTTCACCGCGTCCGGGACGACCTCCGACAAGGACAGCAAGGAGCTGTCGCAGGCGCGCGCCCAGGCGGTCGCCGACCAGCTCGCGCAGGCCGGGATCCCGGCCGAGCGCCTGCAGGTCAACGGCGAGGGCGACGCCGGCGGCGACCCGGCCGCCTCCCGGAAGGTCGAGGTCAAGGTCCAGTAGCAGGTCCCAGGAGCGGGGCGGCCGGAGCACGATCGGCCGCCCCGCTCCTGCGCGTGCCGCGAGGTTCGCGCTGCCATCACCCGATCGGGGAGTCACGACACGAGTGCACGACCCCGCCCGCGCTCCGCGGATGCGGTTCGGGTTGTCTCTAACCTTGAGGCACGAGATCCGCACACGTGAGCGAATGGGGTCGCCATGCGCACCGTCTTCATCCACGGCGAGCAGGAACGCTTCGACGAGGCCTGCGCCGAACTGATCGACCGCTTCACCCGCCGCCACCCCGAGCTCGGCTCGGCGGAGCTGCTCGAGCTGCTGCTCGACGACAAGGTCCTCGCGGACGGGATGCTCGCGCACTGGTGCGAGGACGACCTCGTGCGAGTCCTGACCGAGGTGGTGCCACGGCGGGCGGTGCTGACCGACGACTGGTCGGCAGCCCCGGAACTGCTGCACCGCTGGCTCGATTTCCTCGCCGATGAGCGCCTTCTGACCTCGAACGATGCGGTGTCGGCACTGCACGAGGCGGTCGACGCGGCCACTCCCGCCTACTTGCGGGCGATGGCCGATCCGAGCGAGTGGGGTTCGGACAAGTTCTGGACGATCACCATGCGGGAGCTGGGAGTCGACGACTCCGACGACGCCGCGGTGGAGGCGTTCCACGATGCCGTCGACGCCGGTGAGCTCGACGTCGACCAGGACACCGCCGACGAGATCACCTCGCGCGAGGCCGCCGAGCCGACCCCGGAGCCGAAGGTGTGGCTGAGCCCGGTGGAGCTGGCCGAGGACGAGCCGCACCGCGAGATCGCGGCGGGCGCTCCGATCATCGACCGCATCCGCTCGGTCGTGGAGCACGCCGGCGAGGGCGACGCCGAGAAGCTGGCCGCGACCCTGGGCAGCGACACCGGCACGGCCGGGCTGCTGCTGGAGTGGGCGCAGCGCGCCGGGCTGCTGCGGAGCCACGGCGACCAGCTGGTCCCGACGCTGATCGCCGCGCCGCTGCTGGCCCAGCCGGAGCTGGTGTGGACGAAGCTGTGGCAGAGCTTCGTGCTGCTCGACGACGCCTTCCGCGAGGGGCTCGACGCGATCGCCGGGGACGAGGACGACGACGAGGACAAGCTGCCCGACCTGGTCCAGTCGGTGCTGAGCGTGCTCTACGGGGCCGGCGAGCCGATCCCGCTGGAGATCGTGGCGTTCACGGCCGCCGACGTGCTGGACGCCGACGACCAGAACCCGGTGAACGAGCTGGTGGGCCGGATCGTCGAGCAGTGGGAGTCGATGAACGCGCTGCGCACCAGGCCCGCGACCGAGGAGGAGCGCGCCGAGATCCCGTTCACGACCTACGTGGAGCTGCTGCCCGCGGGCGTGTGGGCCGCGCGGGAGTCGTTGCGGGCGTTCGGATTCCACGTGCCGACCATGGATTCGCTGCGCCTGGCCCCGGCGGAGCTGGCGGTGCTGCTGTTCGCCGCTTCCCCACCGCCGGCTCAGGAGGCGCTGGCGGCGAGCTGGATCGGCGACCGGGGTGCGCAGCAGGCGGCCGAGGAGCTGACCGCGCTGCTGGAGCTGGTGGACGACCCGGTGGTCCGGCTGCCCGCGCTGGCGCTGCTGGAGCAGACCGGCGAGGACGGCGTCACCGCTGCGCGCGCGGTCGCCGACGACTCGGTGTGCGGTCCGGCGGTGCGGATGTGGCTGGAGTCGGCCACCGGCGAGCAGGTGGCGCGCGAGGGCGACCAGCTGTTGGTCGGCGTGGACGCGATGGCGGTGGTCCTGGAGACGGACGTGGGGCTGTTCATGGGCGACTTCGCGGACCAGCCGCAGGACGAGCAGCTGCGCATGGTCGGCGACCTGGCCTCCAGCGAGCACGCGTACGCGAACGTGCTGCTGGCGGCGATCGCGGAGCACCACGAGGTCGAGGAGGTCTCGGCCGCCGCGAGGAACGCGCAGGATGCCTGATTCGCGGTGACGCTGCTCATGTCCGTTTGTTCTGCTAAAGAGAATTGTTTAGCATTGCGAACGAATTGACTTGGAGCAGCCGCAACCGCAGCTGCCGACGCCGTGGATGAGGGGTGGCGTGGCGATGAGCACCGGGCACGAAGTTCGGTTACTCGACGTCTTCAAGGGACAACCGAAGGCGGTGTGGATCACCGCGTTCGCGGCGGTCATCGCCTTCATGGGCATCGGCCTGGTCGATCCGATCCTGCTGTCCATCGCCCAGGCGATGAACGCAGGACCGGAGCAGGTCACCTTGCTGTTCTCGTCCTACCTGGGCGTTCAGGTCGTGGCGATGCTGGTCACCGGCGCCTTCAGCGCCCGCTACGGGCCGAAGCGCACGGTGGTCACCGGCCTCGTGCTGATCGTGCTGGCGACCATCGCGTGCGCGCTGGCCGGTTCCATCGGCCAGCTCGTCGCGCTGCGCGCGGTGTGGGGCCTGGGCAACGCGTTCTTCATCGCCACCGCGCTGTCGGTGATCGTCGGCGCCGCCTCGGGCGGTCAGCAGGCCGCGGTCCTGCTGTACGAGGCGGCGCTGGGCATCGGCCTGTCGACCGGCCCGCTGCTCGGGGCGCTGCTCGGCGACATCTCCTGGCGCGGCCCGTTCGCGGGCACCGCCGCGCTGATGGCCGTCGCGCTGATCCTCTCCGCCGGTTTCCTGCCCAAGGACGGCGACCGCTCGACCCGCGCCAAGATCGGCATCCTCGATCCGATCAAGGCGCTCAAGCACGGCGGACTGCTGCGCACCTCGCTGGGCTCGGCGTTCTACACCGCCAGCTTCTTCATCGTGCTGGCCTGGTCGCCGTTCGTGCTGGAATTCGGCGCGATCGCCGTCGGTCTGGTGTTCTTCGGCTGGGGCCTGTGCGTCGCGGTCGCGGGCGTGACGCTCGCGCCGAAGCTCGCGGCCCGCTTCGGCGAGGTCGGCGGCACCATCATCGCCGTGCTGCTCTACGCGGTGATCCTCGGCGTCATGGCGTTCGGCACGAAGCCCGTCGTGGTCGTCGGCGTGATCCTCAGCGGCCTGGCCTCGGGCCTGCTCAACACGCTGTTCACCGGCTCGGCGATGAGCGTCAGCGACGCGCCGCGGCCGGTCGCCAGCGCCGGGTACAACTTCTGCCGCTGGCTCGGCGGCGCCGCGGCCGCCACCCTGGTCGGCCACGTCGCCACCTGGTTCGGCTCCGACCACGCGCCGTTCGGCGTCGGCGCGGCCCTGTGCGTGATCGCCGCGCTGCTGCTGGTCACCGACCTCCGCACCAAGGCCGACCGGCACCAGGTCCCGGCCGAAGCCGCCGTGGTGGGCGAAGAGGTCTGATCGGACGGAGCGGAGGGGCGTGCGGATCTGAAATCCGCACGCCCCTCCTCGCGTTCGCCCATTGTTCGCCAAGAGGTTGCGCGCTGGTCACTTTCGCTTACGCTCCAAGCCGTTCTCGAACAGCCTGGAGGTCCCCGTGTCTCCCGAACGTCGATTCCTGCCGCTGCTCAACGCCGGCGGACGTGCCCGCGTTACCTGCCGGTACCGGTGCGGTGACCAATGCGCCGAACATCCCCCGAACAACTCGGACAACGCCTACTTCGGGCAGGTCCTGGGTCAGGTCCTCAGCCGCCGCGGCCTGCTGAAGGCCGGCGCGGTGGCCTCCGCCGCGCTCGCCGTCCCAGCGCTCGCCTCCCGCGAAGCCGCTGCCGCACCGGGTCTGGACTTCGTCCCGATCCAGCCCAACACCGAGGACGCCGTGGTGATCCCGGAGGGGTTCCAGCAGGAGATCGTGATCCGCTGGGGCGACCCGATCCTGCCCGGGGCCCCGGAATTCGACTTCGACGCCCAGACCCCGGAAGCGCAGGAGCGCCAGTTCGGCTACAACAACGACTTCTGCGCGCTGCTGCCGCTGCCCGACGGGCGCAGGCTGATGGTCAACAACCACGAGTACGTGACCGAGGAGTTCGTCTTCCGCGGCTACGACCCGGAGAACCCGACCGAGCAGCAGGCGAAGATCTCCTGGGCCGCGCACGGGCTTTCAGTCGTAGTGCTGGAGGACCGGAAACCGGTGATCGACCCGCTGAACCGGCGGATCACCCTCAACACCCCGTTCGAGCTGCGCGGACCCGCTGCCGGGAGCGACCTGCTGAAAACCCCCGCGGACGCCACCGGAACGCGGTCGCTGGGCACCATGAACAACTGCTCCGGCGGTGTCACTCCGTGGGGCACGATCCTGTCCGGCGAGGAGAACTTCCACCAGTACTTCGCCCACGCCGACGGCGTCACCGATCCCGCCACCCGGCAACGCCTGGCGCGCTACGGGGTCTCCGGTGGTGCGACCGACCGCAAGTGGGAGCGGTTCGACTCGCGCTGGGACCTGGCCCAGCAGGTCAACGAGCCCAACAGGTTCGGCTGGATCGTCGAGGTCGACCCGCACGATCCGTCCTCCACCCCGGTCAAGCACACCGCGCTCGGCCGCTTCAAGCACGAGGGCGCCAACATCCGGCTCCTCGACGACGGCCGCGTCGCGGCGTACATGGGCGACGACGAGAAGTTCGAGTACCTGTACCGGTTCGTCTCCGACGAGAAGATGAAGCCCGGCAGCACCGGACTCGCCCGCAGGCACAACATGTCGCTGCTGGACTCCGGGACCCTCTTCGTCGCGAAGTTCACCGGTGACAACCCGACCGAGATCGACGGGACCGGAAAACTGCCCTCCGACGGCGAGTTCGACGGCGTCGGCGAGTGGATCCCGCTGGCCCACAACGACACCAGCTTCGTCGAGGGGATGAGCGCCGAAGAGGTCTACGTCTTCGCCCGCCTGGCCGCCGACGAGGCCGGCGCCACCAAGATGGACCGGCCCGAGGACGTGCAACCGCACCCCACGACCGGGCGCGTCTACGCGGCGCTGACCAACAACTCCGATCGCGGCACCGAAGGCGAAACGCCCGCCGACGAACCGAACCCGCGCAACACCAACAAGCACGGCCAGGTCCTGGAGCTCGACGACGACCCGGCAGGCGTGCGGTTCAGCTGGCGGCTGCTGCTGGTCTGCGGTGATCCCGCCGACCCGTCGACCTACTTCGGCGGGTACGACAAGTCGCAGGTCAGCCCGATCACCTGCCCGGACAACGTCGCCTTCGACAGCCAGGGCAACCTCTGGATCACCACCGACTCCAGCGCCGCGCTCGGCTTCAACGACGGCCTCTACGCCGTCCCGCTGGAAGGTCCGGAACGCGGGCACGTCAAGCAGTTCCTGAGCGTCCCCCGAGGCGCCGAGGCCTGCGGCCCGGTGATCGAGGACGACCTGGTCCTGGTATCCGCGCAACACCCGGGCGAGCTGGACGGCGCCAACGCCGACAACCCCGCCAGCCACTGGCCCGACGGAGGAACCACCCAACCCCGCCCCTCGGTGGTCGCGGTCTGGCGCTGATCGCAGAGCCCACCACGACGACATCCCGGCACCGCGAGACCGGCACGGCCACGTGCCGGTCTCGCGGTTCTCGACGTCCCGAATCCCCGTGACTCAGCGGCTGGTGACGAGGACCCGGACGTCACCCGGTCCCAGTTTTAGTCCAAACTGAGCCGACATTTCGGACATGATCATGGCTCAGTTATGACTAAAACTGGGACTTGGTGCGGCGGGTGCCCGCGCCGAGGGCTGGCAGCACGGACTCCCGGCGGGGTGTAGACGACTCTGCGTTGCTTGTTCGGTTCTTGTTCACCCGGATGTACCGGGGACATCGCCCGATCTGACTAGCGTTCGAGTGTTCCGACCAATCCCATGGAGGTCCGCTTGTCTTCCCGACCGGACAGCGGGCGGGTCATCCCGCTCCCTCTCGCATCCCACCACAGCGCCGGCCGTTCCTCGATCACCTGCAAGTACCGCTGCGGCAACGCCTGCCAGCACGAGGCGCCGAACACCTCCGGCAACGCCTACTTCGGTGACATCGTCGAGTCCGTGCTCAGCCGCCGAGGCGCGCTCAAGGCCACCGGCGCGCTCGCGCTGACCGTCGGCGGCGCCGCCGTGCTCAACGGCACCGCCGCTGCCGCACCCGGGCCCGCGCCGGCCCGAGGCGCCGTACCCGGCACCGACTTCGCGCCCGTCGCGCCCAACACCGAGGACGCCGTGGTCATCGCCGACGGCTACCGGCAGGGCGTGGTGATCCGCTGGGGCGATCCGGTCGTCGAAGGCGCGCCCGAATTCGACTTCGCCCACCAGAGCGCGGCCGCGCAGGAGAAGCAGTTCGGCTACAACAACGACTTCGCCGAGCTCATCGCGCTGGACCGCACCGGTTCCGAGCACCTGCTGGTGTGCAACCACGAGTACACCACCGAGGAGCACATGTTCCTCGGCTACGACGAGAACAACCCCACCGAGGAGCAGGCCCGCATCGCCTGGGCCGCGCACGGTCTGTCGGTGGTGCTCGTCAAGCGCCAGGACGACGGCAGCCTCACCCCGGCGCCCAGCCGCTACAACCGGCGCATCAGCCTCAACACGCCGTTCGAGCTGCGCGGGCCCGCCGCGGGCAGCGACCTGCTGAAGACCTCGGTCGACCCGACCGGCACGACCGCCTTCGGCACCCAGAACAACTGCGCGGGCAGCCTGACGCCGTGGGGCACGATCCTGTCCGGCGAGGAGAACTTCAACCAGTACTTCGCCAACGCCGACGCGATCACCGACCCGGTCGCCAAGGAGCGCCTCGGCCGCTACGGCATCGAAGGCAAGGCCAGCACCCGCAAGTGGGAGCGCTTCGACAAGCGCTGGGACATCGCGCAGGAGCCCAACGAGGTCAACCGGTTCGGCTGGATCGTCGAGATCGACCCGCACGACCCGTCCTCCACCCCGGTCAAGCACACCGGCCTCGGCCGCTTCAAGCACGAGGGCGCGGCGATCCAGATCGCCGACGACGGCCGCGCGGTGGCCTACACCGGTGACGACGAGCGCTTCGACTACATCTACAAGTTCGTCTCCCACGGCAAGGTCAAGCAGGGCACCAGCGCTTTGGCGCGCAGGCACAACATGACCCTGCTCGACGACGGCACGCTCTACGTCGCGAAGTTCACCGGCAACAGCCCGGCGAGCGAGATCGACGGGACCGGGAAGCTGCCCGCCGACGGCGAGTTCGACGGCATCGGCGAGTGGATCCCGCTGGCCAGCGGGAAGGAGTCGTTCGTCCCGGGCTTCACCGCCGAGGAGGTCTACGTCTTCACGCGGCTGGCCGCCGACGCGGTGGGCGCGACGAAGATGGACCGGCCCGAGGACATCCAGCCCAACCCGGTCAACGGCAAGGTCTACTGCGCGCTGACCAACAACACCAACCGCGGCAGCGAGGGCAACGCCGCTCCGGACGAGGCGAACCCGCGCGTCGGCAACAAGCACGGTCACGTGCTCGAGGTCGACGACGACACCACGGGCACCCGCTTCGGCTGGAAGCTGCTGCTGGTGTGCGGTGATCCGAACGACGCGGGCACCTACTTCGGCGGGTTCGACAAGACCCAGGTCAGCCCGATCTCGTGCCCGGACAACGTGGCCTTCGACCGCCACGGGAACCTGTGGATCTCCACCGACGGCAACGAGCTGGACTCCAACGACGGACTGTTCGCGGTGCCGGTCGACGGGCCGGAGCGCGGTTTCGTGAAGCAGTTCCTGACCGTGCCCAAGGGCGCCGAGACCTGCGGGCCCGTGGTGCGCGACAAGCTGGTGACCGTGTCGGTGCAGCACCCGGGCGAGATCGACGGGCACAGCGCGGAGAACCCCGGATCGCACTGGCCGGACGGCGGCACCTCGCAGCCGCGCCCGTCGGTCGTGGCGATCTGGCGTGAGGACGGCGGTGAGATCGGCCGCGGCTGATCTCACCTTGCGAGCGCGGGGGTCCCCGGCCACACGGCCAGGGACCCTCGTTGCGTTCTCGGCCCCGCACCCGGGGAGACGGGGGCGGAGGTCAGTCCTGGCGCTGCGCTGGGGCAGCTCGGAGGGCGATGACCGTGAGGGCTGCGGCGACCATGACGATGCCGACGACCCAGAGGCCGGTGCGCTGCGAGCCGGTGACGTCGGCCAGGGCTCCGGTGATGTACGGGGCGGCGAAACCGCTGATGTTGCCCAGCGAGTTGATCAGAGCGATGCCGCCCGCCGCCGCGGCGCCGGCGAGGAAGTTGCTCGGCAGCGCCCAGAACGTCGGCAGCGCGGCGCACACGCCGACCGCGCAGATCGTCACCGCCACCATCGCCATGAACGGGTTGCCCAGGTAGAGCGCGATCGGGATGGACACGCCGCCGAGCAGCATCGGCAGCGCCACGTGCCACACCCGCTCCCGGGTGCGGTCGCCGTGCGCCGCCCAGATCACCATCGTCACCGCACCGATCACGTACGGAACCGCCGTGACCAGACCGGTTTCCATCGTCGACAGCTCGGTCCCGTACTGCTGCTCGAAGCCCTTGACGATCGTGGGCAGGAAGAAGCCCAGCGCGTACAGCCCGTAGGCGATGCCGAAGTAGACGAACGCCAGCGCCAGGATCCGCGGGTGCGTCAACGCCTTGCGCAGCGGCCACGCGTGCGCGGACTCCGTCTCGGCCCGCTCGGCTTCCAGCTGACCGGACAGCCACTCGCGCTCCTCGGCCTTGAGCCACGTCGCCTGCTCCGGCCGGTCGGTCAGGTAGAACCAGGTGACCACCGCCAGCAGCATCGCCGGCACGCCTTCGACCAGGAACATGAACCGCCAGCCGGACAGGCCGAAGAGGCCGTGACCGCTGCTGATCAACGCGCTGGACACCGTCGCGCCGATGGCGCTGGAGACGGGAACGGCGGCCATGAACAGCGCGACCGCTTTCGCCCGCTGCACGGCGGGGAACCAGTACGTCAGGTACAGGATGATGCCCGGGAAGAACCCGGCTTCGGCGATGCCCAGCAGGAATCGCAGCGCCACCAGCGTCGTCGCGTTGGGCACGAACGCCATGACGGTGGCGACGATCCCCCAGGTGATCATGATCCGGGCCAGCCACTTGCGGGCGCCGAAGCGGTGCAGGGCGAGGTTGCTCGGCACCTCCAGCACCAGGTAGCCGAGGAAGAAGATCCCCGAGGCGAAGCCGAAGACCGTTGCGGTCATGCCCAGTTCGTCGTTCATCCCGTTCGGCCCGGCGAAACCGATGTTCACGCGGTCCAGGTAGTTGACGAAGTACAGGAGGCACAGGAAGGGCATCAACCGGACCGCGACCTTGCGCAGGATCCGGTTCTGCATCTCAGCGGAGACGTTGGGGCTGCTCACCGGAAGGGCATACGCGCCCGCGACCCACCCGGTCAAGACCGGACCGGGCGAGGGGACGGCCGGTGACCTGGGTGAATTGCGCCACCTGTAGCGTTAAAGACATGCCCGAACGCCCGATTGCCCTGGTCACCGGCGCCTCACGAGGCATCGGGGCCGCGGTCGCGCGTGAGCTGTCCGACACACATGACCTGTTGTTGGGCGGCCGCGACACCGACGCCATCCAGTCCCTCATCGACGAACTACCCGGTGCCGCCCGCGCGTGGCCGGTCGAACTGACCGACCAGTCCGCGCTGGCCGACGCCACGACCGACATCGAGCGCGTCGACGTCCTGGTGCACTGCGCCGGACTCGTCGAGCTCGGCACCATCGCCGACGCCACCGGCGATTCCTGGCGGCGCACCTTCGAGGTGAACCTCTTCGCCGTCACCGAGCTCACCCGCCTGCTGCTGCCGCAGCTGCGCGCCTCGAAGGGGCACGTGGTGCTGGTGAACTCCGGTTCCGGCCTGAACCCCAAGCCGAACTGGGGTGCCTACTCGGCCAGCAAGTTCGCGCTGCGCGCGTTCGCCGACGTCCTGCGGGCCGAGGAAGCCGCCAACAGCGTGCGCGTGACCTCGGTGTTCCCCGGCCGGACCGCGACGGACATGCAGCGCACCGTCCGCGAGCAGGAAGGCGGAGCCTTCGACGCCGACCGCTACCTGCGCCCCGAGTCCGTCGCCCGGCCGATCATCTCGGCCGTGCACGCCACCCCGGACTCGCACCTCACGGAGATCATCGTCCGCCCCGCAGCGGCCTGATCTCCCGCACTCACAGAGCCCCGGACCCACGGTCCGGGGCTCTCGTCATCCAGGAACCGTTGAACGCGGCGGTAGCCGCCGTTTCAGGTGTGGGACTCAGCCGGCACCGCCGCGGGTTCTGACACGTCTTCTGGCTGAGTACGCCGCGACGCCGTGTATTGGCATACATCAGGAGTGGCGCACGGAGGCCAGAAGACGTGTCAGGTTCCGCCACCCGCACCGCCACGCAAACCAGCCCCGAAACTGACCTACCCCCGGACGTGTTGGGCTGCGGTGCGGGCTGCGGCCTGCACCGTGCGCCGGTCCACGCGGGTGGGTTCCCGGTCGTTGAGGACCTCCTCGCCGGCCACCCACGCGTCCCGCACGCTGCGAGAGCCCGCCGCCCACACCACGTTGGACAGCACCTGCTCGTCCGGCGCGTCGAGACCCGTTGCGAACGCGGGGTTGTCGACGTCGAGGTGCACGATGTCCGCCCACCGGCCCGGTTCCAGGGCACCGATGTCGTCCCTGTGCAGCGCCTCCGCCCCACCTCGGGTCGCGGCCAGCAGCGCCGCCCGGGCGCTCAGCGCGGTCGCGTCACCGGTCACGGTGCGCGCGAGCAGGCCCGCGAGCTGCACCTCTTCCCACAGGTCGAGGTCGTCGTTGCTGGACGGGCCGTCGGTGCCCAGCCCCACCGGGACTCCGGCGTTGAGCAGCTCGACCAGTCGCGCGGTGCCGGAGGCGAGCTTGGCGTTGGATCCCGGGCAGTGCGCCACGCCGACGCCGCGACTCGCGAAGAGCGCGATGTCCTCGTCGCTGAGGTGCACGCCGTGCGCCGCCGTGACCCGTCCGTCCAGCACGCCGAGCTTGTCCAGCAGTGCCGGGACCGAGCCGTGCTCCTCGCGTTGAACGGCGTCCTCGGTGCGGGTCTCGGCGACGTGGGTGTGCACGAGGGCGTTGCGCTGCTGCGCCGACTCGCCGATGGTCTGCAGGGCCTCGGTGGGCAGCAGGTAGGCCGAGTGCGGGCCGTAGGCGAGCTCGATGCGCTCGCCGGGACCGAAGCGCAGGCCGTCGGCGTCGATCCAGCGGTCGATGGCCTCGACGGCGCCGCGCCAGCCGCCGAGCGCTTCCAGCGCCGGGGTGTCGATCACGGCGGAGGCCAGAACCGCGCGGGACCCCACCGCCAGCGTCGCCTCGACCATGGATTCGGCGATGAAGTACATCTCGGCGCTGGTCGTGATGCCGGCGCGCAGCATCTCCACGCAGCCCAGCTCCATCCCGGCCCGCACGTCGGACGGCCGGAGCCTGGCCTCGGCCGGGAAGATCACCTCGTTGAGCCAGCGCAGCAGCGGGAGGTCCGCTCCCATCCCGCGCAGCAGCGTCATCGGGCTGTGGGCGTGCGCGTTGATCAGACCGGGCAGCAGGATCCCGACGCACTCCCGGACGACGACGTCGTTCGGCCGTTCCGGCGCGCCCGGTCTGGGGCCGCAGTAGCTGATGCGGCCGGTGTCGTCGACGTCCACCACGGCGTCCCGGATGACCGAGCAGGCCGGGTCGCAGGGCAGGGCCATCGGTGCGTGCAGGCGGAGTGCGGTCGGCATGACGGCATTCTGCCGCACGGCTTTCCGCACCCGGACGGCCTCGGTGCGCGGACGCCGTCCGCTGCGGTCCTCAGGAGCGGGCGGCGACGATCTGCTCGCGCAAGATGTCGCCGTGACCGGCGTGCCTGGCGAACTCCTCGATCATGGCGACGAGGGTCCACCGCATGCTGACCGCGCCCTCGCGGGGGTTCTCCTTGACCTCGTCCAGGTCGAAGCGTGCCGCGATCTCCCGCGATCGCCGGCTGGCCCGCTCGAACTCGGCGATGACGTCGGCGAGGGACTCGCCGTCGCCGACGGCGAACGTGCCTTCGTCGCGTTCCGAGTACCCGTCGCACTCGCTCGCGTCGAGTCCGCCCCAGAAGCGTTGGAACCAGATCCGTTCCGCGGCGGCTGCGTGCTTCAGCAACGAGAGGGGCGTCGTCAACGAGGTGACGAGTCGCCGCCGGGCGTCCGCGTCGGAGAGGCCGTCCGCGGTGGCGACGAGGGCTCCGCGGTTGCGGTCGAGCACGTTCTCGAGGATGGCGCGCTCAGCTCCGTTGGTGACTCTGGGATCGCTCATGCGGTTCGCTCCGATCTCCTTCACGAGGGACGACGTCCTGATCAGCGGGTTGACCGAAAGGCCGACGGCGCGCTGGCCTATCGGCTGATCTCCGCGCCCCGATTGCTGGCCTGCGGGCCGATACCGGTTTCCGGCGTGGTGGACGAACCTGGAATCAGGCCGGAGCGAGGCCCCGCCCCTAGGGGCTGGACCCCGATGGGCCAACCGAATGATCAGGGAAAACATCCCCGGCTGGCCGATCCGCGCAGGCCCTGGCAGCAGCCACGCTGGGAATGACGAACCCGAGTCGGGGAGGTTCACCATGTTCGAAACGACGATGACCGCAATTGCCGCCGCGATCGCCATGCTGGCGTTGCTGCTGATGGCGCTGAGCTCGGTGCTGCCGGATCTGCTGGAGAACGGCAATCACGGCGAGAGCACCGGCCGCTTCAGTCCTGGGGCAGGTCCGTGCCCAGACACCGGCGGCTCATCCGGGCCAGAACGTCGTAGCGGGGCCGATTTCGCTCTTCTGGAGACGCGGCCCGCTCAGGCGCGACCGACGCTCGGTGCCCGGTTACCCGCACCTCCTGCGCTGGTGGATCGTCCGCTCCGCTTCTGGCCCGGCGGGCCGCGGTCCTGCTCACCGTGAACGCGGGCGCCGAACCGCTGGGACGCCGTCCCGCGCGCAGCCACTCGAGCCGGTGCAGGGCTTCGCTGTGGTGATCGGTGATGGTCACGCGGGCGGCGTCGAAGGAGTGCAGGACGGCCCGGTTGATCTCGACGATCGCCCGGTCCCGCCACAGGCTGCGTTCGGTCGAGGTGTCCATGCCGAGTCGTTCGGCGACCTGCGGGGTCTGTCCGTAGGCGTTGTCGTCCGCCAGGCCGCGGGTGCCGATCTCGGTTCCCACGAACCAGGTGTTGAACGGTGCTGCCGGGTAGCGGATCCCGCCGATGGTCAGCTGCATGTTGCTGATCAGCGGGACGCTGTGCCAGCGCAGTCCGAGCTCGCCGAACCAGCGGTAGTCGGGGTGCTCCAGCGGCACTTCCTGGACGACGTCGCGCGGCACCGGGGCGAGCTTGACGCCCTCGTGCTCGGTCTCGACGACCAGCGGCAGGTGGTCGAAGCGCCCGCGCTCGGCCGGGGGTTTCCACCCGAGGCGCTGCACCTGCGAGGTGAAGCCCTGGTAGCGGGCGTCGCCGAGCACTCCGCCGTCGGCCAGCGCGTAGCCGGCGTAGCGGACGACCTGCTCGTTCCAGATCTGCGGTCCGGGGGCGTCGGGGGAGTCGGGGGCGAAGACGGTGACCAGGGGCTGGATGCGGCCGGAGTGGGTGGCCAGCCGGAGGTGCTCGAAGCACTCGCTGGCGATGGCCGAGGCGTTGCGCAGCCCGCGCAGGTCGCGGACCTTCAGGCGCCGCCAGGGCAGGCCGCTGGTGCACCAGCCGCTGTCCCGGAGAGCGACGCGAGCGCCGTAGGTGAGCTCGGCGGTGGTGTGCCGGTAGGTCCCGGTCTCGGCGATGCTGCGCCGGACCTCGGCGAGCCGATCGCGCAGCGAGCCGGCTCCGGGGTGGGCGGAGTGGAACGAGCGCAGGAAGTCCTCGGCGGCCGTTTCCGACGGGGTCGTCTGGCTCGGGATGAGTTCCTCGCGAATAGCCGTCACGCCGCGAAAACGTAGTCGTGAAACCTGCTCACACGGCAGCCCTGATCCGTTCTCTTTCCGGTGATCTTGACTGGCCACTAATGAGTGGTCGATGACGTGATGTAACTAGTTTCGACGCGATTGACGGATCCCTTGATCGACCATTCGAGTGAACATCTAGGTCGATCAAGGTTCGCCCAGGTGGAGTCAGACCCGTTCGTAGATGAGGTCGTGGATCTCGCGACCCTCGTCGTGCGCGCGGTTCTCGAACTTCGTGACCGGACGCCACTCGGGCCGCGGAGCCCAACCACCGGGCTCGTCGGCGTAGCGGTTGCGCAGCTGCGGCTCGGCCTCGCACACCGCGAGCATCTGCTCGGCGTAGTTCTCCCAGTCGGTGGCCAGGTGCAGCACACCGCCGGGGCGCAACCGCGAGGTGATCAGCTCGACCGACTGGGGCTGCACCAGGCGGCGCTTGTGGTGGCGCTTCTTCGGCCACGGGTCCGGGAAGTAGATCCGCACCTCGTCCAGCGAGCCCGGCTCGACGTGGTCGCGCAGCAGCACGACGGCGTCACCGCGCAGCAGCCGGAGGTTGGCGGCCTCGAACTTCTCGGCGCGCAGCATCAGCTGGGCCAGACCGGGCTTGTAGACCTCGACCGCCAGGTAGTTGACGTCCGGCTGCGAGGCGGCGAGCTGGGCGGTCGTCTCGCCCATGCCCGAGCCGATCTCCAGCACCACCGGAGCGCTGCGGCCGAACCAGGACTCGACGGCCAGCGGCCCCTCGGGCAGCTCGGTGACGTCAGAACCGAGCTCGGGCCAGTAGCGGTCCCAGGCCCGCTGTTGCCCGACGGTCATCCGCTCGCCTCGCTGGACGTAGCTGACGACGGTGCGGCGGAACGGAACCTGCTGGTCAGAGGAATTCACGAGGAAGAATTATCGCAAACCGGCGACGGCGCCCGCGTGCAGGCCCGCTGCCGCGGGCCCGGCGATGGCTCAGGTCACCAGGCCTCGACCTGCGGGAGCAGGGACAGCAGCGTGGCGGTGCTGGTCGGCACGGGCAGCGGTTCCGCCTCCCGATAGGCGGGCACGACGTTCAGGTAGCCCTCGTGCTCGTCGGTCAGGACGACCGCGGTGGGCATCTTGACCGTGCCGTGGTCGGACGGCGCGTATTCCCAGTAACCGGCTTCGCTGATGCCGACCCAGGGCACGAAGACCCATCCCGGCCGGGCGGAGAGGACCGCGTGCACCTCGTCCTCGACCTCGAAAGCCGCAGCGCGCGAAGCGATGTCACCCCGGTCGAGCGCGCGCAGCCACCACGGAGCGGGCAACCGGCGCTTCGCCCCGTTGAGCTTGCGGAACAGCTCCAGGACCTGGCGCTCGGAAGCGGTGTGGATCCAGCTGCCGCGGAGCGACGCGGGTGACGCCGCCTCCGTGGCGGGTGGATGGGCTTCGGTCGCCAGCGACCACTCCAGTCGCGGGACCGGTTCCAGCTGGACGTCGTTGCCGATGCGCTTGGGTCGGATGTTCCCTCCGCGCGTTGCTTCGACCAGTGCAGGCTCTTGTGAAGACAGCATGTGGCCCACTCCTCATTGTGTGGAGAAAGACGCGAGCCGAACTACTCGCCCACGGCCAGCGCATGCCCCCAAGCGACGCTGGTTGCGGGACAACTTCTCCTTATGCCTTACCACAGCCAATACGATGAATGAGGCATCCATGTAAAATGTGATGGCAATCACAGACAAAACTCGTTCGGTTGACCTAGTGGACGTTGGCTCGACAACACGAGCCCAGGCGGTTGGAGTAGAGGCGTGCCGGACCAGACATTCCAACGCGTGGAGATCAACGGCGGGGTCGTGGTGGGTGTCGACACCTCCGCCTCGTCGCTGCGAGCCCTGACCGTGGCCTGCGAGGAGGCCGAGCGGCGCAACGCCGTGCTGCACGTCGTGCGGGCCTGGAGCATGCGCACGGCCCCCCGCCCCGCCGACTGCCCGCCGAACGCGGTCCCCAGCACCGAGGCCTTCCAGCGGGAGGTGGAGCGGGAAACGGCGAACCTGGTTGCGAGCAAGGTCGGCGACCCGCCGAAGGTGACCGCCGAGATCCACGTCGTCCACTCGCCCTCGCCCCAGTCCCTCCTGGCCGCGTCCAGAGGCGCAGACCTCCTGGTCGTGGGCCACAGGGGCAGAGGAGGCTTCGCAGGCCTCATGCTCGGCTCAGTAGCAGAACAATGCGTCCGCCACGCAGCCTGCCCAGTCCTGGTAGTACGCCCACAGGTCTGAGGAGAACAGCAGCAAGGGCGACAACCGAGGCAACCGAGGCACCGTCAGGCAAGCACCGCAGGTGCTTTCGCACTACCCCACCAAAGCACCTGGCACCGCCGGGGGTTCTGAGCGGCTTCGTGGCGAGCACGCCGCGACGCCGTGTATTGGCATACATCAGGAGTGGCGCGCGGAGTCCACGGAGCCGCTCAGGTTCCCCTACCCGCACCGCCAAGCAAGATGACCACGGAGTCGTGTCCGTAGAAAACAACCACGTCCAGGACAGAAGACGAGCCGAGCAACGTCCCCGACGAAACATAAAAAGAAGAAAGCACAGGGCCCGGGCCATCCCCCGAATGACAGCCCGGGCCCTCCCCCGTCCCGACCGCCGGCGCCCCCGAGCGCTACTGCAGTCGGTCGTCTTTGGTTGTGCTTCAGCGTTCTCGAATCACCGGGTGATCCGTCGCTGACCCACCGTGTCCGATGTGACCCGGTGCGATCGGGGTGCCGATGGCGACCGCTCGATCTTGCAGGTGATCCTATCGGTCGGGGTGATCAGACTCTCGGCCGGGCTCGGTAACGTTTTGCGATCCCAGGCCCAGCTGGGGATTCCCCGTTTTGATCAAGGTTTTCGGGACTCATGATCAAATCCGCTGGTCAGGCATCGCGCCGGTGCGTCACGACCAATCCGATCACCCAGACACCCACCGTGACCGCCGCGAAGTACGCGAGCGCTCCCCAGGGCCCCAGGGGCATCTCGATGGCCATGCTCCCGCCGCCCGACAGGAAGTGGTCGGCCATCACGAAGGGCATCCACTGCTGGAGGTCCGGGCCGATTTCGGGGATCAGCGCGACGAGGCTCTCGACGAGCAGCGACCACAGCAGGAGCAGGGTCACCGCGCCGGCGGTCTGCCGCAGCAGCATGCCGACGCCGACGGCGAGCACGGCGGAGAGGGCGAACACCGGCCCGACTCCGGCGACCTGGCGCCACTGCTCGGCGGTGGTGATCGCGAGTTCGGCCGACTCGGGGTGCAGGAGCTTGGAGATGCCCCAGGAACCGAACGCGCCGACCTCGCCGATGATCAGCGCGAGCACGCCGACGACTCCGGTCTTGGCCAGCAGCACCGCGGTTCGGTTGGGCACGGCCTGGAAGGTCGCGCGGATGGTGCCGAACCGGTACTCGGTGGTGATCGCGAGCGCGGCCAGCACGAGCGTCACCATCAGCCCGAACTGGTGGCCGAACTGCGTGGTGCTCAGCGCGATTCCGTCGGAGTAGGCGGCGATGAGCGCGGTGAACCCGATGGGCAGCGCGAGCGCGAGGATCATGCACCACCACGGGGAGCGGGTGGAGAAGAGCTTCATCCGCTCGACGGCGAGCAGGGTCATCGGGCCACCCCCTGGGCGGTCAGCTCGGTCGCCTGGCCGAGCGAGGTCTGGTATTCGACGGCGTCGCTGGTCATCTGCATGAAGGCGTCCTCGAGCGAGCCGCGCTGGGCGGTGAGCTCGTGCAGCACGATCTGGTGCTGTGCGGCGAGTTCGCCGATCTGCTCGGTGGTGGCTCCGTCGACGACGAGCCGGTCCGCCTCGGAGGTGCGGACGGTGCACTCCTGTTCGCCGAGCAGCTGCTGGAGCTGCTGGGCTCCGGGCGAGCGGACGAGCACCGAGGTGCTGCCCGCGCTGTCGACGAACTCGGCGGTGCTGCACTGGGCGATCAGCTTGCCGCGTCCGATGACGACGAGTTCTTCCGCTGTCAGCGCCATTTCCGACAGCAGGTGGCTGGAGACGAAGACCGTGCGCCCTTCGGCGGCGAGGCCCTGCATGAACCGGCGGATCCAGTGGATGCCCTCCGGGTCGAGGCCGTTGACGGGCTCGTCGAAGAGCAGCACCTCGGGGTCGCCGAGCAGCGCGGTCGCGATGCCCAGGCGCTGCGACATGCCCAGCGAGAACCCGCCGGCGTTGCGCCGCGCGACCTCGGTGAGGCCGACCTGCTCCAGGACCTCGTCGACGCGCTGCATCGAGATGCCGTTGGAGCGCGCCATCCACCGCAGGTGAGCGCGGGCGGAGCGGTTCGGGTGCACCCACTTGGCGTCCAGCAGCGCTCCGACGGTGCGCAGCGGGTTGCGGAGATCGCTGTACCGCTTGCCGTTGATGTGCACTTCGCCTGCGGTGGGGTTGTCCAGGCCGAGCATCATCCGCATCGTGGTGGACTTGCCCGCGCCGTTGGGGCCGAGGAACCCGGTGACGTGACCGGGTTTGACGGTGAACGACAGGTCGTCGACCGCCACCTTCTGGCCGTATCGCTTGGTGAGGCCTCTCGCCTCGATCATGATCACTCCTGTTGCTGGGACGCGGAGCTGTTCCGGAAGTAGTGAATCGGCTCCGAGGATGACGCACCTCAGGGTTGTCCCCGAGCGGCACCCCTGTCCCCGGGACCCGACCCGCAGAGGGGGCCCGCGGTGGACCTCTCAGCGGAAGAAGCGGTCCAGCTCGGCGGCCAGGCCGTCCTCGGCGACGGTGCCGATGGTGGCGTCGGCCGTGGCGCGCAGCTCCAGGGGTGCCTGGCCCATCGCGACGCCGCGAGCGGCCCAGCTCAGCATCTCGAAGTCGTTGGTGCCGTCACCTGCCGCGAAGGTGCGTCCTTCGGCGATGCCGAGTTCGGTGCGCAGCTTCTCCAGCGCGGCGCCCTTGGACAGCCCCTCGGGGACCACGGTGACCCACGGCTCGTAGGTGTCGACGGTGATCGTGCAGTGCGGCAGCCGGACACCGGCCACGGTCTCCGCGAGCTCGGCCGGGTCGTGCCCGGTCCACTCGGCGATCAGGCGCGGCACCGGCTCGGCGGTCAGCTCGTCGACCGGTGTGAGCCGCTGCGGCCCGTGCAGCTTCTCCGGGTCGAACGGGGCGGAGACGAGGTTGCCGATGCCGACGTCCTCCGCCGCGAAGATCGCGCCGGGCAGGTGCTCCTGGAGCACGCGCAGCGTCGGGGTCGCGTCGAACGAGGCCACCGACACCGGCTCGCGGCGAGCCACGTCCACCAGCACGGCACCGTTGGAGCACAGCGCGAATCCGCTGGTCAGCGACAGCTCGTCGAGCACGGGGGTGACGCCCAGGAAGGTGCGGCCGGTCGCGAGGACCAGCTGCGCGCCTGAGTCCACCACGCGCCGCACGGCTGCCTTGACCGCATCGGAGATGGTGTCGGTGTCCGGGTTCAGCAGGGTTCCGTCGATGTCGAGGGCGACGAGTTCGGGCTTGAGGTCAACGCTCACCTCCGCAGGCTAGAGCTTGTTCGTGACTTGCCTTGCGTAGCGGTGCGGGTAGCGGAACCTCACACGCCGCCTGGACTCCGTGCGCCACTCCTGATGTCTTCCGCTTACCCCGGGGTGGACATCGGCATCGCGGCGTACTCGCCACGAAGGCGATCAGAACCCGCGGCGGTGCCAGCTGAGTCCCACACCTGAAACAGCGGCTCTGCCGCATTCCTCAACAGCTCCTAGGCGGCTGGGCGGCGATCGCTCATCGGTCCTTTGTGGACTGAGGCCGTGGCGTGGGTGCGGCGTGGCAGGATGGGGCGGGCGAGTTCCCGGGAAGTCCGGATCGTCCGAACCGCCGGAAGGGCATCTAGCGCGTGAGCACGGCACCCGAGCAGCAGAGCTGGCCAGGCCCGTTGTCGGCCTCGGTCGCCCGGCTGTGCGCGGGACTGCAGCCGGAGGTCTCGGAGAGGACCGCCGAGGGCTTCGCCGAGGTGCTCGACCGGCTCGGCGCCCCGCTGCAGGTCGCCGTCGCCGGACGGATCAAGTCCGGAAAGTCCACCCTGGTCAACGCGCTGATCGGGCGCCGGGTGGCACCTACCGACGTCGGCGAGTGCACGCGGCTGGTGACGCGCTTCCAGTACGGCACGGTCGACCGCGTCGAGGTCGTCTTCCACGACGGCCGCAAGCAGGCGGTGCCCTTCGACCAGGGCGGCGGCATCCCGGCCGACCTGGGCGTGGACTTCGAGGAGGTCTCGCACCTGGAGGCCTACCTGACCAACGCGGTGCTGCGGGACCTCACCGTGATCGACACCCCCGGGCTGGGTTCGCTGGACTCGGCCTCGGTCGCCCGCACGGAGCAGGCGCTGGGCACCCAGCAGCTCGACCCCGTCTCCCGCGACGCCGTGATCGGCGCGGAGGCGGTCGTCTACGTCGTCACCCAGGGCGTCCGGGCCGACGACGAGCAGGCGCTGGCCGCCTTCACCGCCGCGACGGCGAGCCGCGAGGCCGGCCCGGTGAACGCGATCGCGGTGCTCAACAAGGCCGACATGATCGAGGCGGACACCGTCGAGGGGGCCGACGACGATCTCTGGAAGGCCGCCGAGATCCTGGCCGCCAAGCAGTCGCAGCTGCTCAAGCCCAAGGTCGCCGACGTGATCCCGGTGATCGGACTGCTCGCCGAGACCGCCGAGACCGGTGGTTTCACGGCCCACGACGCCGAGGCGTTGCGCTCGCTGGCCAAGCTCGACTCCTCGACGCGGGAAACCCTGCTGCTGTCGGCGGACCTGTTCACCAGCTGGGAGTGCGACGTCCCGGCGGGCACCCGCACCCACCTGCTGGAGCGGATGGACCTGCACGGCGTGCGCCGGGCCTTGGACGCGCTGGACGGCGAACCCGACATCACCGCCGGTGAGCTGCGGCGCCGGGTCCGCGACGCCTCCGGGCTGGCATCGGTGCTCGACCGGCTGGACTCCGTGTTCCGGGTGCGCGCCGACGGCATCAAGGCGGCGGCGGCGCTGGCGTCGATCACCGCGCTCGCGCACTCCTCCGGCGAGCGCGAGGAGCACCGGAAGGTGCACGACGCGATCGAGGGACTGCTGGCCAGGCCGGAAGCTCACCAGCTCCGCGTCCTGGAGGCGCTAACGCTGGTCGCGGCCGGTTCGGTGGAGATGCCGCCGGACCTGGCCGACGAGGTGATGAGGGTGGGCGGCAGCACCGCCCCGGCCGAGCAGCTCGGCGGCCCGGGACTCTCGCCCGCCGAGCTGACCGACCTCGCGCTGGAGCGCGCCAACTGGTGGCGGTCCTTCTCCTCGTTCGGCGCCACGCCCGCGCAGAGCCGGGTCGCGCACGTGGTGCACCGGGCGTACTTCCTGCTCTGGCAGCAGCTGCGGACCAGGTGATCACGGTGCGGAGCTGGCGGCGGCGGAAGAAGTCACCCGAAAGCGGAACCGAGCACCTTTCGGGTTCGTCTGCTCTGGAAGACGCCGGCGACCCGGCCTCCGACGCAGACGCCGATCAGGGGACAGACATGACCGCCGTGACCAGCGAAACCGTCATCGACCCGCTCGACCAGGCGGTGACGGACCGGACCGCGCTCATCCAGCTGTGCGTGTACGCGGTGGATCGCGCCCGCAGCGCGGCCGTCGCCGAACGCCTCGCCGAGGGGCTCACCCGAGTCGGGGTGTTCGCGCTGCGACCCGAGGGCGAGCGCTTCGATCCCGCCCTCCACGAAGCCGGCGGCACCGTGCCCACCGACGACCCGGCACTGGACGGCGTCATCGCCGAGACGGAACTCCTCGGCTTCGCGGACCGGGACAGGGTCCTCCGCACCCCGGTGGTCACCATCTACCAGCTCCGCAGGTGAACCGGTACGTTCGGAGCGCTTGAGGAGCCCGGCGGAAGCCGCTCCGTCGCGCACGCAGGATCAACAGCCAGGAGGTAGGAGATGACGACTCCTGGGGTTGCTGTTGCTGCTGCGCTCCCGCAGCAGGTCAAGCAGACCCGCGACAAGCTGCTCGGCTTCCTGCGCGAAGCCGACCCCGAGGCGTGGGAGTGGGTCGAGCAGGTCCGTCGCAGCCGTCCCGCCACACCGAGCGCGGCGGTGGTCGGCGAGACCAACCGCGGCAAGAGCTCGCTGGTCAACGCCCTGCTGGAGCACCCGGAGCTGTCGCCGGTGGACGCCGATGTCGCCACCGCCACCTACCTGCGGTTCGAGCGGGGGGAGCAGTGGGAGGCGCACGCCTGCTACCCGGGGCAGCAGGACCCCGTTCCCTTCGACCTCGACGAGCTGCCGAACTGGACCACCGCGGGTCGCGAGCTGCCCGAGGGACAGCTGCCGCCGCGCTACGTGCGCGTCACCGCACCCCTGGACGCGCTGACCCGGCTGACCGTCGTCGACACGCCGGGCGTCGGCGGGCTGGAGGAGCTGCACGGCGAACTCGCCCGCGAAGCCGCCGCGTCGGCCACCGCGCTGCTGTTCGTCGTCGACGCCTCATCCCCGTTCACCCGGGGCGAGCTGGAGTTCCTGCAGCAGGTCGGCGACCGCGTGGAAACCGTGGTGTTCGCGCTGGCCAAGACGGATCAGCACCGCGGCTGGCGGCAGGTGCTGGCCGAGGACCGCAGGCTGCTGGCCGAGCACGCGCCCCGGTTCGCCGAGGTCCCGATCTTCCCGGTCTCGGCCCGCATGCACCTGCGCGCGGCGCAGGCTCCCGAGTCCGCCAACGCGGCGCTGCTGCGCGAGAAGTCCGGCGTGGTCGAGCTCCGAGACGAGCTGGAACGGCTGATCGCCGGCCGCTCGGCGATGCTCGGCGAGGCCAACACGATGCGCGCGCTGTCGACCGTGCTGGGCGAGCTGACCGCGAACCTGGAATCCGAGAAGCGCGCGCTGACCGTCGGCGAGGACGAAGCCGAATCGCTGCGCGCGCGCCGGGACGAGCTCGCCACCGCCCGCCGCTCGTCGACCCGCGGCTGGCAGGTCAAGCTGCGCGGCGAGATCCAGCGCACGCGGGTGGAGACCAGCCACGAGGTCAGCCGTCAGGTCCGCGACGTGCAGAACTGGTTCCGCCGGTCCATCGACGGCGCCGGGCGCAAGGACATCGGCGACCTGCCGCGGCAGGTCGACATCGCGTTGCAGATGGCCTCGACCCGCATCGCCACGATGCTCTCGGCCCGGCTCGCGGCCGTCGCCGAGCAGGCGCTCAACGACCTGTTCTCCGCCGAGGAGCTCGACGTGATCCGCTCCCAGTTCGCGCGGGGCGCGCAAGCTCCGATCGTGCTGCGCCCGCCGGACAAGCGACCGCCGACCGCCGAGGACAAGCTGCTGGTGTTCATGGGCGTGTCCGGTGGGCTCGGCGTCGGCCGCGCGGCCGCGATGCCGCTCGCCGGGCTGGGCGTGGCGGCGCTGAACCCGGTGGTGCTGCCGGTGACGATCGTGCTGGGGCTGGGCGCGGGGTGGTGGATGGCCCGCACCCGCAAGCACGCCGCCGACAAGCAGCACCTCAAGCAATGGCTCACCGATGCGATCGCCGACGCCCGCTCCGCCTTGGACCAGCTCGTCGCGGAGCAGCTCATCGAGGCCGAGCAGCAGCTCTCGCTGGCTCTCGACGATGCGCTGACCAGGCGGATCGAGGCGATCGAGGGAGAGCTCCGCGACGTCGACAAGGCGCTGAAGATGGACGCCGCCGAGCGCAGCCGCCGTCTCCAGACCGTCGACCGCCGCCTCACCGAGGCCACCACCGGACGAGAGCGCGCCGAGCACCTGCTGGCCGGGATCAGGAACCTCCGAGACACAGCACCCTAACGAGGCAATTCCCAGTTTTAGTCCTAACTGAGCCGACATTTCGGACATGATCATGGCTCGGTTTGGACTAAAACTGGGACTCGGTGCGGCGGGTGCCGTTGTCTTCAGGTGTGGGACTCAGCCCGCACCGCCGCGGGTTCTCACACGCTGTCTGGCGAGTACGCCGCGACGCCGTGTATTGGCATACATCAGGAGTGGCGCACGGAGTCCAGACGGCGTGTGAGGTTCCGCCACCCGCACCGCCAAGCAAGGTGATACTGCAAAGACCCCTAAAACTGGGAACGGACTCCGGCGTCCGTCCTGGTGAAATCGGTGGGTTGTGGGCCATCTGGTTCCGGGGTGGAACCCCTGACCTCTACGCTGCGTCCAAGGCTTGCAGGTGAAGGCGGCGGAGGGTGCCGACGTGTACATCGAGGAGACCGGCGCGGGCGACGGGGACATCAAGGTCACCGTCGACGGCGAGGAGTACACCGCCGAGGCCAACTACGACCTCGACGGCGACGGCTTGGACGAGACCGTCTCGGTGATGACCGACGACGGCTACGTCGCTTACGTCGACGACAACGCCGACGGCCAGGCCGACCTCATGCAGACGATCACCAAGGACGGGCAGGTCGTCGACCAGGCGCGCTTCCACGCCGACACCGGTGAGTGGACGGCCGAGACCCCGCACCAGAACCCCGGCGGCGCCCCGGACGGGCACCCCGACGAGGGCAAGCAGATGGTCATGGACACCCCGCAGGGCGACGTCCAGGTCGGCCCGGCGACCGAGGACACCAACTCCGACGGGATCGCCGACACGGCGGTCGTGCAGTCGGAGAACGGCAACACCGTGATGGTCACCGACGTGGACGGGGACGGTTCCGCGGACCAGGTCGTCGAGATCACCCAGACCGGCGACGTGACCATCTCGCACCACACCGGCGACGGGCAGTGGACCGTCGTCGAGCAGGGCCAGATCGGCGACAACGGCCAGTACGCGCCGAACCAGGTCGCCTCCGCGACCGACGACGCGACCTGGACCTTCGACGAGCCCGAGTTCCAGCCGAAGCCCCCGGCCCCGGAGGCCGGACCTGGGGATCTCTGCACGGGTGAACCGGCGACGTCTGCGAAGGACAGCACCTGGGTGTGACGCCCGGTCGCGTCTTTCTCGACGGAATGTGATTCCGCCACCCGCTCGTGGCTCAATTCTCAAGCCATCGAGCGGTTTTGGCGCATTTTGCCTTCGCAAGCAGCAACCGCCATTCGGCGGCTATCGCGGGTTCACCGGTCGTTCGCACTCATGTCCGCTTCGCCGGAAAATCTGGCACCCCAGGCACGTCCTGCGACGAGATTTCCGCGAGAGCCGAAGCGGAAATGCCAACTGAATCGATTCCCTTATCGTTCCTGTGAGAGAACCGACAACCCCGATCTTCATTGCGCGCCGTTATCCCCGTTAGCCTCGTTGCATCCCTTTTTTGACTTCGCCCGGCTCTCCGGGCCGGGCGAAGCGTTCCCTGCAAACGTCAGCGGGTGCACCCGCCGACGACCAGTCCGGGCTGTGGCGCCCAGTCAGGAGACACGTCGCGATGACCGCATTGACCATTCCCGGTCTCGACCAGGCCCCGACCAAGCACGAGCGCCTGTTGTCGTGGGTGCGTGAGGTCGCGGAGCTGACCACACCCGACCGCGTGGTGTGGTGTGACGGTTCGCAGGACGAATGGACGCGGCTGACGGACCGCCTCGTGGAGGCCGGCACCTTCACGCGTCTCGACAAGAAGCCGAACTCGTTCTACGCGGCTTCGGACCCGTCCGACGTAGCGCGCGTCGAGGAGCGGACCTACATCTGCTCCGTCGAGGAGAAGGACTCCGGGGTCACCAACAACTGGATGGACCCGGCCAAGATGAAGGCCACCATGACCGAGCTCTACCGGGGCTCCATGCGTGGCCGCACGATGTACGTCATCCCGTTCTGCATGGGCCCGCTGGGCGCCGAAGAGCCGAAGCTGGGCGTGGAGATCACCGACTCCGAGTACGTCGTCGTCTCGATGCACATCATGACCCGGATGGGCGCGAAGGTGCTCGAGCGCTTGGGCACCGACGCCGAGTTCGTCCCGGCTCTGCACTCCGTGGGCGCGCCGCTGGAGCCCGGCCAGGAAGACGTGCCGTGGCCGTGCAACGACACCAAGTACATCACCCACTTCCCCGAGGAGCGGATGATCTGGAGCTACGGCTCCGGCTACGGCGGCAACGCGCTGCTGGGCAAGAAGTGCTACTCGCTGCGCATCGCCTCGGCGATGGCGCGCGACGAGGGCTGGCTCGCCGAGCACATGCTGATCCTCAAGCTGATCTCCCCGGAGAACAAGGTCCACTACATCGCGGCCGCGTTCCCCTCCTCCTGCGGCAAGACCAACCTGGCGATGCTCCAGCCGACGATCCCGGGCTGGAAGGTCGAGACCCTCGGTGACGACATCGCCTGGATGCGCTTCGGCGAGGACGGCCGCCTGTACGCGGTCAACCCCGAGGCCGGCTTCTTCGGCGTCGCACCGGGCACCGACGAGCACACCAACCCGAACGCGATGCGCACCATCGAGAAGGGCAACTCGCTGTTCACCAACGTCGCGCTGACCGACGACGGTGACGTCTGGTGGGAGGGCATGGGCGGCGAGACGCCCGCGCACCTGACCGACTGGAAGGGCAACGACTGGACCCCGGACAGCGACGTCAAGGCCGCGCACCCGAACTCCCGCTACTGCACGCCGATGTCGCAGTGCCCGATCCTGGCGCCGGAGTGGGACGACCCGCAGGGCGTGCCGATCTCGGCGATCCTGTTCGGCGGGCGCCGCAAGACCACGGTTCCGCTGGTCAACGAGTCGTTCAACTGGCAGCACGGCGTGTTCATGGGCTCCACGATGTCCTCCGAGACGACCGCTGCGGCGGCCGGCCAGGTCGGCGTCGTGCGTCGCGACCCGATGGCGATGCTGCCCTTCATCGGCTACAACGTCGGCGACTACCTGCAGCACTGGGTCAACACCGGCAAGGACGCTGACGCCTCCAAGCTGCCGAAGATCTACTACGTGAACTGGTTCCGCCGCGACGAGTCCGGCAAGAAGATCGTGTGGCCGGGCTTCGGCGAGAACTCGCGCGTGCTCAAGTGGATCGTCGACCGGATCGAGGGCAACGCCGCCGCCGTGGACACCCCGATCGGCCGCGTTCCCTCCGCCGACGAGATCGACATGTCCGGCCTGGACACCGCGGTCGAGGACGTCGAGATCGCGCTGAACGTCGACGTCGACGAGTGGAAGGCGGAGCTGCCGCTGATCCAGGAGTGGTTCGACACCATCGGTGACGACCTGCCCACCTCGATGCGCGACGAGTTCGAAGCCCTCAAGCAGCGCCTGGGCTGAAACCAGGGCGGGCGGCGGTACCGGATCGTCGTGGGAAGCTCCGGTCCCGCACCCGCCTGACGCGGACGTCGAACGTGCGCGTACCCGAAGCGGCGTCTCCCCTCTGCGGAGGGGAGGCGCCGCTTTCGCATGTCCCCGAACTCGGTCGATGACGATCAGCAACCGAGCGGGCACTCCGCGCGTCCTACGGACATCCGCTTCGCGAAGACGACGAGGCGGCAGTCCGGACCAAGGGGGTGTGTCCGATGGCCAACCTGGCGATGCTGGCGTTGTCCCTGGTCGCGACCGCAGCGGTGCTCCTCGTGCCGCGCAGCGCGACCGTCGGGTCGAACGAGAAGACCGGCGCTTCGTCCGACGAAGCGCAGACCCGTCGCGAGGGCGGAGGTTCCCGTTGAGGCCTCTGCTCCCGGTGCGGGGGCGGAGGTTCCAGCCGGAACTTCCGCCCCCGCGACGCTAGTTCTTGATGGCTCCGGCCAGGTTGAACGCTCCGCCCAGGTAGCGCGAGACGACCAGGTAGAGCGCGATGACCGGTGCCGTGTAGAGGATCGAGTAGGCGGCGAGCTGACCGTAGGCGATCAGGCCGCCCTGGCCGAAGAAGGCGAAGACGCCCACGGACGCAGGTTGTTTCGCCTGGTCCAGCAGGAGCACGAAGGGGACGAAGAAGTTCCCCCAGGCGTTGATGAAGGTGAAGATCGCGACGACGCCGACTCCCGGGACGATCAGCGGCAGCACCACGGCGCGCAGGGCCTGCATCGCCGACGCGCCGTCGACCCACGCGGCCTCTTCGAGGCTGATCGGGACGCCGTCCATGAAGTTCTTGGTCATCCAGATCGCGATCGGCAGCGAGGTCGCGGCCAGGAACAGCGTCGTGCCGAACATCGAGTCCACGAGCTCCACCTGCACGAACATGCTGTAGACCGGGACCATCACGGCGGTCATGGGCAGGCCGGAGGCGAACAGCACGAGGTACAGGAACGGCCGCCGGAACCGCAGCTGGTAGCGCGACAGCGGGTAGGCGCACAGCACGGCCGAGACCACCGAGATCGCTGAGGCACCCCCGCACATCAGCACGCCGTTCCACAGCGGGCGGCCGCTGGTCTCCCAGCTGAGCACCTGCGCGAAGTTGTCCAGGGTGAAGGCGCTCGGGAGTTGCGCCGACAGCGGTGCTTCCGCGTCGACGGACGCGGTGAGCAGCCACAGCAGGGGCGCGAGGAAGGCGAGGGCGACCACGCCCAGCACCAGGTGGACCACCACCGACACCGAACGCCGCTTCGCGAGGGTGACTCCGGCCATCACGTCCCGCCCTCGTCCGGATCGCCGATGCTGGCGGCGTAGAGCACCGCGAACAGCCCGCCGATCGCCAGCAGGACCAGCGAGATCGTGGCGCCGTAACCGATCTCGTCGAACTCGAACGCCGAGTCGTACATCAGCAGCGGCAACGTCTGGGTCGCCGCGTTCGGTCCGCCCGCGGTGAGCACGTAGATCAGCGTGAACACGCCGATGGTCTGCAAGGTGATGAGCATCAGGTTGGTGGTGATGGTCCGGCGGATCACGGGCAGCGTCACGTGCCAGAACCTGCGCAGCACCCCGGCACCGTCGACCTCGGCGGCCTCGGTGAGATCGCTGGGCACCTCGGCGAGCGCGGCCTGGTAGACCAGCATCGAGAAAGCCGTTCCCCGCCAGACGTTTCCGAGCACGACCGCGAGCATCGGCGCGTGGTAGAGCCAGTCGACGCCGTCCGCTCCCAGCGCCACGAGCAGGTTGTTCAGGGTGCCTTCGGAGTTGAGGAACGCGTAGATCGCGAACGCGGCGACGAGTTCCGGCAGCACCCAGGCGGAGACGACCGCGATGCCGACGACGTTGCGCAGCACGCGGTTGCGGTGCCGGGTCAGCAGGGCGATGAACATGCCGAGGCAGTTCTGCCCGATCACCGCCGAGGCCGCGGTGAACACCACCGTCATCCACACCGCGTGCCACAGCGCCGGATCGGAGAACATCCGCCGGTAGTTCTCCAGCCCGACGAACTCCGGTTCGCTGGCCGAGGTCCCGGTCAGCGCGGCGTCGGTGAACGAGACGTAGCCGCTCCACAGGATCGGGCCGATCACGAACAGCCCGAGCAGCAGCACGGCCGGCGCCATCGGCGCCAGCCACCGCCGCACCGCCGTCACCGTCAGCCCGCCCGCGTGTTGGCCGGTTCGACGATCCGCGAGACCTGCTGCGACCACTGCTCGGACACCTCGGCGGGCGGCCGTCCGGCCACGACGTCGAGCACCGAGGACTGGATCTCCTCGGAGACCTTCGGGTACTCGGGCAGCGCAGGGCGGTAGTGGGTGTTGTCCAGCAGGCCGATCCAGAACGGGTTGAGCGGGTTGGCCCCGGTCACCCGCGGGTCGGCGGCGGCATCGGCCCGCGCCGGGAGGTTCCCGGTGGCCGCCGAGTACTGCACCACGTTGTCCTTGCTCAGCGCCTGCTTGATGAACTCGAAGGAGTCGTCGGGCTTGTCGGTCTCCGCGCTGATCGCCAGCGTCCAGCCGCCGGAGAGCGTCACGGTCCCGGGCGCCTGGCCGAACTGGGTGGGCATCGGTGTGGCGGACATGGTCTGGGCCCAGTCCGTCCAGCCCGCGTCCTGCCAGTTGCCGGAGGCGAAGCTGCCGTCGAGCCGGATGCCGACCTTGCCCTCCTGGGCGAGCTGGTCGCGCTGGTTCTTGTCGTACTGGGCGTCGGCGATCTGCGGCTTGCTCTGCGTCAGGTTCTCGCCGACCGCCGTGGACAGGAAGCTCATCGCGTCGGTGAACCCCTTGCTGGGCGCGATCCACTTGCGCTGCTGCTCGTCGTGGAGGGTCCCGGTTTCGGTTCCGTAGAGCAGCATTTCGACGGTCTGCATGCTCACCGACTCGCCTTCGGCCTTGCCCAGCGGCATGTCGATGCCGATCACGTCGGGACGCTTCTGCTTGATCTGGCGGGCCGCGGCCAGGACGTCCTCCCAGTTGCGCGGCGTCCACTCCTCCGGCAGCCCGACCTCGGCGAACAGCTGCCGGTTGTACCAGAGCCCTCGGGTGTCGGTGTCGAGCGGAACGCCGTAGATGCGGCCGTCGGCGGCCTTGCCCGCCTGCTTGGTCGTGCCGATGTAGGAGGAGTTCCAGTCCGGCCACCGCGCGAGCCGGTCGTCCAGCGGCAGCAGGTAGCCGGCGTCGACGTCGGAGTTGACCTGGAAGCTGTCCTCGTAGAGCACGTCCGGCGCGGTGGACTTCGAGCGCATCCGCAGCTGGAGCTTGGACAGGTACTCGCTCTCGGGCGCCACGACCGGGTCGAGCTTGACGTGCTTGCCGGGGTGCGCCTGCTCGTACTGCTGCTTGACGCGCTGCATCAGCACGTCCACCTGCAGCGTGTTGCCGTAGCGGTGGTAGGCGACGGTGATCGTGTTCGGGTCCTCGGCGGATCCGCCGCAGGCGGACAGGCCCAGGGCAGCGGTGAGGATGGCGGCTAACGCAGTTCTCCGGCGCATCTGGCTCCTCCGGCCTGTGACGCTTGCGGCTAACCTGAGATCCGGATCACACTCGTGGGCAACATAAGTCCAAACGTTTGCACAAGTCAATGATCTTGCGGGTCTCAACGAGGAGCGCTGCATGACCAATCCGTCGTGGCAAGGCACCAACCTGCCCCGAGTCGGTGGGTTCAACCGCGCGGTCGTGCTCGACACGATCCGCCGCCACGGCGAGATCAGCCGCGTCGAACTGGCGCAGCGGACCGGGCTGACCGCGCAGACGATGTCCAACATCGTGCGGGCGCTGATGGACGACGGCCTGGTCACCGAGAACGGGCACGCGCCCTCCACCGGCGGCAAGCGCCGGGTGCTGCTGAAGGTCGTGCCCGACGCGTACACCGCCGTCGGACTGCACCTCGATCCGGAGCGCATCACCGGCGTGCTCGTCGACCTCGCCGGCGGCGTCCGGCTGCGCGCCACCCGGCGCCTCCCCGCCGACGCCACGCCCGCCTCCATCGCGGCCGCGCTGACCCGCATCGGGCAGCAGCTGGTGCGCCGCTCGGGACTCGAAGCCGAACGCGTGCTCGGCGTCGGCCTCGCCGTGCCGGGACCGCTGGATCCCGCGCACCGCACGGTCCTCGACCCGCCCAACCTCGACGGCTGGACCGAGGTCCCGCTCGCCGACCTCGTCGAAGAGCGCTTCGGACTGCCGGTGGTGATGGACAACGACGCGACCGCCGCCGCGATCGGCGAGCGCTGGTCCGGCTGCGCGCAGCGCTCCGGCTCGTTCGTCTACGTCTACCTGGGAACCGGCGTGGGCATCGGCGTCGTGCTCGGCGATCAGGTGCACCGCGGGGTCAGCAACAACGCGGGCGAGATCGGGCACGTGCACAGCGGCGGCGCGCGGGAGTGCCACTGCGGCAGGCGGGGCTGCCTGGAGGCCTACTGCTCGATGCGGTCCATCGTGGCCGACTGGCGCACCGCCATCGGCCGCCCGGCACCCACCTCGGTGGCCGCCGCCTACGACCAGCTGTGCCGCGACGCGGTGGCCGGCGAGCCCGCGGCCCGCAAGGTGCTGCGGCAGACCGCGACCCGGCTCGGCCAGGCCCTCGCGTCGGTGGTCAGCGTGCTGGACGTGGACCGCGTGGTGCTCGGCGGACCCGCGCTGCGGCAGGTCTCCGAGCTGGTGCGCAACCGGGTGTCGAAGGTGATCACCGCGCAGGTGTGGGCACCCCAGGTCCGCCCGGTGCGCGTGGAGAACGCGCTGATCGGCGAGGACGCCGCGGCGGTCGGCGCGGCGTCACTGGTGTTCGACCACGCCTACTCACCCCGCCTGAACACGCTGCTGGGTTCCTGACACGGCGTCCGCGACGGCGTTGCCGAAGGCCGTCATGCCGAGGGCGTTCGGGTGCAGGGGAGCGGCCCAGGAGGTCGGGACGACGCCCTCGAAGTACTTCTGCTCCGGCGCCTGGCAGACGTCGTGGCCCTCGCTGACCGGTCCGAGGTCGACGAAGGTCGCGCCGTGCGCACGAGCCCGCTCACCGAGCCGGGCGCTGAGGTCGTCCACGCTGGACTGGATGTAGTCGGCGTCGCGCGCCCACATCGGCTGCTTCGGGTAGCAGCCCCCCGGCGGCAGGTAGGTGCCGTAGCCGACCACCACGACCTCGGCGTTCGGCGCTCGGTCGGTGATCTCCTCCAGCGCCTCGTCGAAGTCCGGGGTGAGCTCGTCGATGCGCTCGGCGAGCTCGTCGCCGTTGGCGGTGAAGCTGTCCGCGCAGGACTTCCCGACCGGCTCGGGGAAGGCGTTCAAGCACGAGATCGCGGCCTGGACCAGTCCGACGTCGTTGCCGCCGATGGTCACCGTGACCAGGTCGGTGCTGTCGCTCAGCGCCTCGTACTGCGGGGGGAGAACCGCGTGCTGCCTGCCCGCGAAGTCCTCGGTCTTGGCGCCGGAGCACGTCACGTCCTTGAGCTCGGCGCCCAGCCTCGCCGCCGCGACCTGCGGGTAGTTCTTCGTCGAGCGGAAGCACAGCAGGTTCGGGTCCGGGCTCGGGACCAGCGGGCCAGCCGCCGCCGAATCCCCCATCGCCACGTACTCGAACCCGTCCCGCTCAGCTCCTGCGGGAGCGCCCGAACCCAGCAACGCCACAACACCGACACCGGCAACGACGGACGACCGGATTCCGACCACGCAGACCTCCCGAGCCGATCAAGGCAACAACTCCTCGATCTGAGCACGAAATCCGCCCCCGGCCCCTGGAGAACACCCGCTCGCGAGCAGGAATCCCCCGAAGGGAGGGGTCTTTTCGAACGTCGCGCGACGTTCGACTGCCCGATTTCGGACTCGAAACTCCGCGCGACATGCGCATCACCCGAGGTGGCGTCGCGAACCCGGGATCACTGGATGTCGCGGCGCAGCGCCCGGGTGATGCCCGCCGCGACCGTGGTCGCCAGGATCCAGCCCGCCGCGATGAGCGCGACGGTGATCCACTGCGAGGTGCCCTGGGTCTTCCACATGACGTCGTGGCCCAGGTTGATGATCGGAACCAGCTGGTCGACGGTGTAGAGCAGCGGGCTCCAGTGCGGGTGATCCTCGGCGTTGATCGGCGTCAGCGGGCCGTGCGACGAGAACCAGGTGGTGCCCGCCGCCGTGAGCAGCACCAGCCAGATCAGCGCGCGCAACGGCCGGTAGCCGTAGCTGACGGTCACCAGCTGCAGCAGGCTCCACAACCGGACCGGCGGCCGGAACACCGCGCGGCTGGAGGCCGCGATCGACTTGTAGCGGTGCCGCTGCTTCTCGATCAGGACCGTGACCGCGTGCTCCTCGTTGCCGTTGCCGCTGAAGACCCGCGCGAGCTGGTCGTAGGAACCCGGCTGGTAGCGATCACCGGAGTTGGCCCGGAGCCAGGCAAGCCGCTCCTGGACCTTGCGCACGTCGGTGGGTTCGACGCTGTCGGTGAAGTTGTCGTAGCTGAAGTCCTCGACGTCGACGCCGCCGCTGGCCTCCCACAGCCGGGCGTTGTCCGCGAGCAGCTCGCACTGGGCCTGCCGCAGCAGGATCCGGCCCCTCGGCGGGTCGTCGACGCTGAGCGTCAGCTCCTGCACCACCATGCCGAACCCATTGATCGCGTTGCGGCTCAACCCGTCCCCGAGCCGGGCGCCCCAGAAGTTGGCCTGCCTGCCGATCTCGGCCCTGCGCAGCTGCACCTCGCCCTCGGACACGAACGCCCGGACTCCCGACGCGCACACCAGGTCTCGCGCGATCCGCGCTCCGCGCAGGTCGACCGAGGGCTTGTAGGCGAGCTTGTGCCGGTGCCAGGCGGGTTTCGTGAGCTCGGTGGCGCGGAAGTCGACGTTCGCGCCGATCGAGGCGCCCTGCAGCTGGATCGACCCGCTCACATCGGCTTCCCGGCAGTCGAAGTTGCTGCCGACGATCACCCGGGACGCCTGCAGCACGTCGGTCCGCGCGCCGGTCAAGCGCGCCCGGTTGAGCTGGAAGCTGCCGTGCACCTGCACGTCCGTCATCCGCCACTCGCCCCAGACGTCGACCCGCCCGGCGGCGAGGTTGCCGCGGATCTCGGTCCCGTCGATGTGCAGCGCGCGCAGCGAGCGGTCCACCGCGGCCCGGGCCGACTGCGCCCAGGTGAGGTCGATCTGCGCGCCGGAGAGCCGGAGATCTCCCTCTATCCGGGCGCTGACCATGCGAATCGTGCCGCCGCTGCGGAAGTTCTCGTCCATCTCGACGTCACCGGCGACGTGGCTGCGGTCGGCGATGAGCGTGCTGGTCGGGTCGTCGTAGGGCGACTCACCGCGCCTCGGCGGGCTCATCCCGGGTTCCAGGACGGCATCGCGCATCCGCAGGTCGCCGGCGATGGTCGCGCTCGGGATGAAGATCAGCCCGGCCACCGTGAAGGACTTGCCGGTGCTCGGGTCGGCGTCGCAGCGCAGCGACCCGCCGAGCTGGATCCCGTTGGCGTTGAGCGCCAACCGGCCTCGGTTGCGCAGCGTCGCTCCCGCCAGCGTGAGGTTGCCGCCGATCTTGGCGCCGGGGATGCGGATCTCGCCCGCGACGGTGATCCGCATGGCCAGCATCGCCCCGGCCACGGTCAGCCGGTCGGCGTAGATGGCGCGGCGGCCGGGGTTGTTCAGGTCGCTGCCGTTGAGCAGCAGCGATCCGCCGAGCTCGGCGTCGGCGAGGTCGATGACCCCGTCGCGGCTGGTGCAGTGCAGCAGGTGGGTGTCGCTGGTGGTGCGGAGGTTTCGCCCCTGCATCCCGGGCAGCAGGCACTCCCGCAGGACCAGACCGGCCATCGACGCCTGCCGGACGTCGGGCGCTTCCACGAACCGGCAGCGGACGAACTCCAGCAGGTACGGCAGTTCGGCGGCGCGCAGGTTCAGGCGGCCGCTGATCACCGCGTCCTGGATGAGGATCACCGGCTGCTGCCGGGCTCGCCGCTGGAACGGACGCCAGCTCGATTCGTCCGGGGACTCGATCAGCCGCCGGGAGAGGAAATCGCCGCGGATCTCCTGCTCCGGATCGTGGTCCTCGGCCTGCACGTCGAGCTGCTCGCCCTCGGGCGTCTCCTGCCTGCCCTGCCGCAGCAGCTCGTCCACCCGCCGCTCGGCCGCGGTCAGCGGACCGTTGCCGTTCTCCCTCACCTTGCCGCTAGGCACAGCAGCCCCCGAAACCCCGCGAAACGTTGTCGATCATCTACCTATTAGGACGTCTGACCACCGCTTGAGGTTTCGCCCCACGCCAGAAAACACCGGGATGGCGTATTTCCCCTGCCGTTCCACGTGAAACGGCCCCGGCGTGTCGCAAACCGACACGCCGGGGCCGTTCGGGGTTGTTCAACGGGGCGGAGCCGCTGCTTCAGGTGTGGGACTCAGCCCGCACCGCCGCGGGTTCTGACACGTCTTCTGGGGAGGACAGCCGTAGCGCCGCGTATCCGCTCATACTCAAGTCGCGGATCCCGGACCCAGAAGGCGTGTCAGGTTCCGCCACCCGCACCGCCACGCAACTCAATTCATGAAGCCTCAGTCCGTCTGGACCGGGTTGAGGACTCGGGCGAGGAAGGCCTGGGTGCGCTCTTCCTTGGGGTCGCTGATGACCTCCGCCGCGGGCCCCTGCTCGACGATGCCGCCGCCGTCCATGAACAGCACGCGGTCGGCGACCTCGCGGGCGAACTGCATCTCGTGGGTCACCACCAGCATCGTCATGCCCTCGTCGGCGAGCTGCCGCATCACGCCGAGCACGTCGCCGACCAGCTCCGGGTCCAGCGCGGACGTCGGTTCGTCGAAGAGCATCACGTGCGGGTTCATCGACAGCGCCCGCGCGATCGCGACCCGCTGCTGCTGACCGCCGGAGAGCTGCGCCGGCATCGAGTCGGCCTTCTCGGAGAGCCCGACCTTCGCCAGGTTCTCCTTCGCGACCTTCTCCGACTCCTCCTTCGAACGGCCCAGCACCTTGCGCTGCGCCACCGTCAGGTTCTCCAGCACCGACAGGTGGGAGAAGAGGTTGAACTGCTGGAAGACCATGCCGACGTGGCGGCGCGCGCCATCGAGGTCGGTTTCCGGGTCGGTCAGCTCGGTGCCGTCCACCGAAACCTTGCCCGCGGAAGGCTCTTCCAGCAGGTTCACGCAGCGCAGCAGGGTCGACTTGCCGGAGCCGGAGGGCCCGATGACGCACACGACCTCACCGCGCTCGACCTGCACGTCGATGTCGCGCAGCACTTCCAGCGAGCCGAAGGACTTGCTCAGCCCGGAGAGCTCGATCATCACGTCGCTCACTTGGTGGCCCCCTTGGTCCGGACGCCGCCGAATTTGCGCTCCAGCAGGTCGGAGACGCGGGACAGCGGAATCGTGATGATCAGATAGCACAGACCGGCGATCAGGATCGGCGTCAGCGACTGGTACTGGTTCAGCGCCCCGCGCCCGAACTTCGCCAGCTCGTACTGGCTGACGGACAGCCCCAGCAGGTAGATCAGCGAGGAGTCCTTGGTCAGCAGGATCAGCTCGTTGGTCAGCGGCGGGAGGATGATCCGGAACGCCTGCGGCAGCACCACGGTCACCATCGTGCGGCTCGACGACATGCCCAGCGAGCGGGCCGCCTCGACCTGCCCCTTCGGCACGGCCTGGATACCCGCGCGGATCGTCTCGGCCATGTAGGCCGCGCCGACCAGGCCGAGGCTCAGCATCACGGTCGAGAGGTTGGTGAACTTGACGCCGAACGCGATCGGCAGGCCGTAGCCGAACGCGATGAACACCAGCAGCGCGGGAAGTCCGCGGAACAACTCGATGTAGCCGGTGGCGATCCACCGGTAGGGGGCGACCGGCGACATCTTCATCAGCGCCAGCAGGACCGCCAGCGCGAGGCCGAACGCGAAGCCCACCGCGGTGTAGAGGACGGTGTTGAGCAGCGCGGTGGTGATCACGTCGGGGAACTGGGCCTTCGCGACCTCGACGTTGAAGAACGCCCGGCCGATCGAACCCCAGTCCGCGACGAAGACCAGCGCCGCGACGGCCACGATCAGCACCGCGTACTGGATGCCGAGGTTGAGCCGTGCCCGCTGTCGTCGGCCCATGCCTGCCTTGGGCCGCTCGATCTCGGTTGTCATCGACTTCTCTCCATGTATCCGGCGGGCACCGCGACGGTGTTCACGGCCCCGCAGCACCGTTCGGGGCCGGCGTGATCGACGCCGGCCCCGATCAGGCACGAATCAGCGGGTCACTCCGGCTTCTTGCCGAACCACTTCTCGTAGATGCGGTCGTACTCACCGGACTGCTTGGCCTTGGCCAGCGCTTCGTTGACCTTGGTCTGCAGCGCGGTGTTGCCCTTGCGGACGCCGATGCCGTACTTGTCGCCGGTCACGAACTCCTTGGTGACCTCGACGTCCTGGTTGTTCTTGGCGAAGCTGTAGAGCACGCCGTTGTCGTTGATCGCGGCGTCGACGCGGTTGATCTGCACGCCGTTCTGCTGCAGGGCCAGGTCGTCGAAGTCCACGACCTCGTAACCGAACTCGGCCTTGTGCGCCTCGGCGTAGTCCTTGCCGGTGGTGCCGACCTGCACGCCCAGCTTCTTGCCGCGCAGCTGGGAGAGGTCGGTGATGCCCGAGCCCTTCTTGACCATCAGCGCCTGCTCGGCATCGAAGTACGGGTCGGAGAAGTCCAGGTTCTGCTTGCGGGAGTCGGTGATGGTCATCGCGGCGGCGGCCACGTCGCACTGACCGCTGTTGAGCGACTCGCCCGACTGGATGCCTTCGTCGAAGGGAGCGTCGACGATCTTCTGCTGCACACCGAGGTCGCGCGCGACCAGGTCGACCAGATCGACGTCGAAGCCGACGATCTTGCCGCCCTCGCCGGGGAACTGGAACGGCTCGTAGGGCAGGTGGGTGCAGGTGGTCAGCGACCCCGGAGCGATGAGGCTGAGCTCGCCGCCCTGGCCACCGCCGCCCGTGGATTCGACACAACCTGTCACTGCCACAGCCAGGCTCAGCGCGGGCAGCACTGCCAGCGCACGGAGGGTTCTGCGACGCGCCACGATGTAACTCCTAGTAGGTGAGAACGCGGGTGCTCGAATGGTGCCACTCGATCGGACGTAAACCCAATACCTCGTGTTGCGAATCCATCAAGTTCGCCGAAAACCGCGATCCACCCATCAGCCACCGCACGGCAAACCTGCCTCACCAGGACCGGTCGAGCGAGATAATTTCCGGCGCTCACACGTCTTCCACACCGGAACCACGCCCTCCCCACCGCTCTGACCTCGCCGATCTGTGTCCACCACCACGACTCCCACCCCGACCCTCCACCACGCACAGTGGCCGACGCTCCCCCGAACACCGACATGTCGACATCTCGCCAACCCGACACCGCCCTCGGGAACACGTCGGACCCGCCTCGCGCCCACCGCGGGGAGGGACCCGCCCGGAGGCCACGTCGCGAGGGTGCCGTTCGTCGCCATGTCGACAAGTCCCCGCGCCGGGGGTGTCGACAAGTCCCCAAGACGACGAAAGGGCCCTTCCCGGATCCGGGAAGGGCCCTCTTCGTGGGTGTTTCAGCTGATCAGCGCGGTGCTGCTGGTGGGCAGTGGATGATCGGCTGCGGGTTGTACTTGACCTTCTTGTTCTCGGTGCGGACCTCGCCGGTCGTGATGTCCCGGATGGTCCGGGTGTCGACGACGGTGAAGCCGGGCGCGCCCTTGCTCGGGCTGCACGGACCGTTCGTCGGCCCCGGCTTCTCCACCGGCGGCGTCGGTTCGGTGCGCGGGCCCGTCGACGACTGCACGTCGAACTGCTTGGTGCCCCAGAGCTTCACCTTGATCGACGACGGCGTCCACTCGGTGGTGATCAAGATGCCGCTCTTGGCGACGTTCTTGAACTTCACGTCGATGATGCTCGCACCGCTCGGCGACTGGAACACCGTCGCCTCGCGACCGGCCGGGTAGCGGCTGATGTAGTAGCTGTGCGGCTTGTGCTCGATGTCCTTCATGCCCGCGAAGTACGAGGCGTTGAAGATCGTGGTCGCGAACTGCGAGATGCCGCCGCCCACGGCCTTGCCCGGGTGGCCGTCCTCGATGATCCCCGACTCCACGTAGCCCTGCGGGACACCGCGCGGACCCGTGTAGCCGTTGAGGCTGAACGTCTCGCCCGGACGCAGCAGCGCGCCGTTGACCTGCTCGGCGACCCGGCGGATGTTCACGCCCGAAGCCGGTTCGAAACCGCCGGTCTCGAACTCGCCGACGACCTCGCGGATGCCCAGCTGGTTGGCCTGGTCAGTGGTGAACTGCGCCGGCGCGGGCACGTAGACCGCCTGCACCGCGCGGTCCTGCGGCTTGGTGACGGTGTCGAGCATCGGCGCCAGGGACTTCTCCCAGTCCACGCCGACGCCGTCCTCCGACGGGTGCACGACCGGGGCGCCGCCCTCGACCTTGATCTCGGCGTTCTTGCCCGGCTTCATGGTGTCGCGCAGCTGCGGTTCGAGCGCCCCGACCAGCGCCGCGCCGTCGAGGTCGGCCTTCAGCCCGCCCTGGCCGTCGGGGGTGAAGCGCAGCGCCTGGGCGATCGCCTCCGGCTCCAGCGTCGCGTTCTTGCCCTGCCCGCGCACCGTCACCGGAGCGGACACCGCGGGCTCGGCGATCTGGTGCAGCGCCTTCTGCACGCCCTCGCGGGTCGTGCTCACCGGAAGCTGCGTGACCGGCAGCGGGATCGTCTTGCCCTCGGCCCACTTCGCCTGCACCGCGTCCGCCGCGTGCTGGATGTCGAGGTTCTGGCCGGGCACCGGGTTCACCGGGATCGGCTTGGTGCCCTCGAAGCGGATGTTGCCGTCCGTGGGCTCCAGGCCCAGCTGGGGGCTGACCTCCTGCAACGCGGCCACCAACTGCTCCCGGTCGCTGTTGCTGACCGGGACGACGTCGTGGGTGCTGAACAGCGAGCCGATCCGGGTGAAGGGGTTCAGCGGCTGGTCATCGGCCTTCTTGACGGTCTCGGCCCAGTCCATCTGCAGGCCGACGTCGGCGGGCTTGACCGTGGCGCCGCGGTCACCGACCTGCAGGCGCACCGGCTTGTTCAGGCCCGGTTCGAGCTCGTCGCGGAGCTTGGTCTCGGCGGCGGCGGGGTCGAGCGTCCCCACGTCCACACCGGCGACGACGGTGCCGCGCGGCAGCGAGCCGCTGGTGAACAGCAGGTCACCGACGTAGAGGAGGACCAGCGCCGCGGCGGCGGCACCGGCGATCAGGCCGCCCTTGAGGAGCTTCTGCCGCTTCTCGTCGGCGGGCCTCGGCTCGTCGTCATGCGCGTTCCAGCCGAGCTGGGTGCCCGCAACGCCCCCGTACCCGCCACGCGCGCCACCGGGGTTGGTCTGCTCGACATCGCGGTAGGCGGTGGGCTGGTCGGAGCCGTGGTACGCCGTGGGCTGATCCGAGCCGACGGCGTTGATGGTCTGCGTGGCGCCGAGGGGGAAACCGCTGAAGTCAGCGGGCAGCGCGGCGATCTGCTGGGTGCGCTCGCTGTCCGACTCGGACGTGGGCGGTCCGCTCTGACCGTGGGGGTCCTGAACGGGCCAGGCCTGCTGCGTTGTCTCGGCGTCGGACGCGTTCTGCTGGTCCGAGTCGGTGCGCAGCCGTTCGGTGGACGGATCCGCACCGTTGCGGTTGTCGTGGTTTTCCGGCACCGCTTCCCCTTCTCCTGTCGGTCGTGCGGTGGGGGCGTTGGAAGTGCTCGCCCGCTCTCGCCGGGAGCCCGGCCAGGGGGCGCCGACTACAGGTACAGGCCCGTGCCCTGCTCGGTCTGCTCCGTGGCCACGGCGTGCAGATCCCGCTCCCGCATCACCAAGTAGGCCTGGCCCTGGACCTCGACCTCGTACTGCTCATCGGGGTTGAACAGGACCTGGTCACCGACCTTGACGGTCCGCACGTGACTTCCCACGCCGAAGACCTCTCCCCAGATCAGCCGCTTGGCCATCTGCGCGGTCGCCGGAATCACGATCCCGCCGCTGCTGCGGCGTTCCCCGGATTCGGCGGCGATGCGCACCATGACCCTGTCGTGCAGCATCTGGATTTCGAGCTTGGCATCGGTCACCCGAAGAGTTTACGTGCCCCCACCGGGTGACCCGAGGACCAGGGGCCCCTCGAAACACCGCGTTGACCACGCAATTCGCGATCGCGCAGGGCAATGCGCGTCGAAGGGGCCGGCCCCTGGTGGGACCGGCCCCTTCCGCACGCTCACGACCTGGGGTTTTGGAGTGAGTACCAGAACGGTCTCAATTCACCCGCCGCGCTGGTCAGGCGTCCAGACCGCCCATCACCAGCGGGAGCCGGCCCGGTCCGCCGGGCGAGAGGGTGATCGGCACGCCCCAGTCCTGGCGGGTGAGCCGGCACGCGGGGTGCTCGATCTCATCGTCGTCGTCGCAGCTCGCGGCCTGGGCGACCACGTGCAGGACGCCGTGCTCCACGCCCTCGGCCAGCACCAGGCGACGCGTCAGGTCGGTGCCCACGCCCGCGCCCTCGACCAGCAGGCCCTCGGGCGTCGAGGTGATCTCCAACCGGGTGGAGGGCCCGTACCGCTCGTCGAGCTTGGTGCCCGGCGGCGGAGTGAACACCACCGCGAGCTCCACCTCACCCGATCCGATCTCGGTGGCGGGCCGCTTGACCTGCTGCGACGCACCGTCGATCAGCTTCGCCGCCAGACCGGGCGGCACCGGGCGCTCCAGCCGGTGCGCGGCGGAGGCCACCACGACCAGCTCTCCGTCGACGACGGTCGCACCAGAAGGCTCTGCGACGTCCGTGGCCAGCGTGGACACCTCGTCGGCAGCGGGTTCGTAGCGGCGGATCGCACCGTTGTAGGTGTCGCAGACCGCGACCGAACCGTCCGGCAGCACGGTGACCCCGAGCGGGTGCTGGAGCAGCGCCTCGTCCGCAGGTCCGTCGGCGTGCCCGAAGTCGAACAGGCCGGTGCCCACGGCCGTGCGGATCGCGAACCCGTCGTCGGCGGCTTCCACCCAGCGCAGCGCGGAGGTCTCCGAATCGGCCAGCCACAGCTTGTCGCCCCCGTCGGCGAGGCCCGAGGGCTGCGCGAAGAAGGCCTCCTCGGCCGCACCGTCGCGCAGTCCTTCCACCGTGGTGCCCGCGAAGCGGCGGACCTCGCCGGTGCGCGGGTCGAACAGACCGAGGGTGTGATTCCCGGCCATCGCGATCACCACACCGCCGGCGGGCTCCCACCACGCGACGTCCCACGGGCTGGTCAGCGGCGTCTCCAGCGCGGGGCCGCCGTCGGATCCGTCCCGCCACTGCTCACCGGTGCCCGCCAGAGTCGTCACCTCGCCGTCGGAGAGCCGCAGTCCGCGCAGCAGGTGGTTCACGGTGTCGGCGACGATCACGTCGTAGCCGGCCTCCGCGGCCACCTCCGCGGGCAGCGCCGCGAGCCCGGCGGGCTCGGCGAACGTCGGCTCGACGCCGTCGGCGCGCCCGCGCTCACCGGTGCCGATGCGCCGCACGACGGTCTCGCCGTCGGCCTCGAACTCCACGAGCGAGTGGTTCGCCGAGTCCGAGACCAGCAGGTTCCCGCTGCTGAGCGCGATCACCTTGCCCGGGAAGCGCAGCGTCGTCGCGGGCGCGGGCGGCGGCACGTACGGGCCGTCGCCGCGGTGCAGCGTCCCCTTGGCGTCGTGCTCGGCCACGACCTCGGCGATCACGCTGCGCAAGGCCTCGACGTGCCCCTCACCTGCGGCGACGTGCACGACGTAGCCCTCGGGGTCGATCACGACGAGGGTCGGCCACGCCTTCACGGCGTAGTTCTGCCAGGTGGTCAGCTCGGGGTCGTCGAGCACCGGGTGGTGCACGGCGTAGCGCTCGACGGCCGCGATCAGCGCGTCCGGGTCGGCTTCGTGCTCGAACTTCGGCGAGTGCACGCCGACGGTCACGAGCTCCTCGGCGAACTCGGCTTCCAGCGGGCGGAGCTCGTCGATCACGTGCAGGCAGTTGATGCAGCAGAAGGTCCAGAAGTCCAGGACCACGACCTTGCCGCGGAAGTCGGCGAGCCGGAGCTCGGCGCCTCCGGTGTTCAACCACTGCCGTCCCACGAGCTCGGCGGCCCGCACCCGGCCTCGACGTTTCTGCTGCTCAGTCACATCGGGAGTCAACAACACCGCCCGCGCGTCCTGTTCCCAGCCCGACCCGATCGAGCCGAACGTCACGCGACCCGGCAGCCCGCTCCTGGACACCACGCGCCTGCGGACCCGCGACCTGGGCATCTCCCAGTTTTAGTCCAAACCGAGCCATGATCATGTCCGTTTTGCCCACCTAGTTTGGACTAAAACTGGGAAATGTCTCCCCGATCGGACGACGCGCCCACACCGCGCCCAACGCGAGAGGCGCATTGGCGGGCGCCGGGTCAGCGGGGTGGGGTGCCGGGTCAGCGGGGTGGATCAACCGAGGCGGAAGGTGTTGAGGACTTCGAGGCCGCTGAGGATGCCTACGAGGGTCAGGACCAGGCATGCGGCGATGGCCGAGAGCGTCCAGGGGCGGCGGCGTGCGGTTTCAAGAACTCGATCACCCGTAGCTGAGGAGAGGAATCCGCCCATCGGCTCAGGGTGGGGGGAGGAGGGTTTTCGCCGTGGTGGTGATGGTGGTGAGGGCTGTTCTGGCCATCGGGTGGGTGCTGCCGCCGAGCCGGGTGGCGGCGAGGATCCGGCGGGCCGGGGCCGGTTCGCCGTGCAGCGGGATGCGGACGACGGGCCAGTCGTGCAGGCGCGCGAGCCGGGAGACCAGGATGACGCCGAAGTGGTGCGCGACCAGCGCCGTTCCGGTCTCCCACTCGTCGGCGTAGTGCGCGATGTTCGGGCTGAACCCGGCTGACATGCAGGCCGCGCGCATCAGCTGGTGGTAGCTGCTGTCCGGGCGGCCGACGATCCACTGCTCGTCGGCCGCGTCCGCCAGCCTCACCCGGGTGCGGTCGGCCAACCGGTGACCGCGGGGCACCACCAGGTCCAGCGGGTCGTCGACGAGCGGCCGCTGGTCGAAGCGCTCGTCGGCGGACGGCGGCAGGTCAGCGGTGTTGATGACCAGCGCCAGATCGGCGTCGCCGGAGAGCAGCAGGTCGAAGCAGCGCTCCGGTTCCGCCTCGATCACCCGGACCCGGGCGTGCGGGTAGTGCTCCCGCAGCGCCGACGCGGCAGGCGGCAGCAGGCGGGTGGCGGCGGTCGAGAACCCGCACAGCGTGAACGACCCGCTGAGCTCGTCGGTGGTCGCCGCGAGCTCCGCGTAGGCGCGCTCGACCTGGGCGTGCAGCACCTCCGCGTGGCGCAGCACGGTCCTGGCCGCGGCGGTGAGCTTGATGCCGCGGCCGGATTGGACGACCAGCTCCGTTCCGAGCTCCTCGGCCAGCTGCCTCAGCTGGTACGACACCGCCGAAGGCGTGTAGTTGAGAGCAGCCGCGGCGGCGGTGACGGTCCCGTGGTGCGACACCATCTGCAGCACCTTGAGCCGAGGGTCGATCATGCGAACATTGTGCACGGTCATCATGAGAAACGTTTGATTTTCCTCAGCGTTCTGCATCGGCAGGCTGGGTCCCGTGATGCCCACAGCGCCCCCGCCAACCCCCGTCCGCTCCCGCTCGCTGCACACCGGTCTCTACGTCCTCGTCCTGCTGACCGTCGGCGCTTACCTCCCGAGCCCGCTGCTGCCCGGCTACCAGCACGCGTTCGGCTTCAGCGACCTGTCCATGACCCTGATCTACGCCACGTTCGCACTGGTCAGCGCACCTGCTCTGCTGCTCATCGGACCGGCCACCGACGTCGTGGGCCCGCGCGGGGTGCTGCGCGTCAGCCTGGTCGCGGGCGCCGTCGCCTCGCTCTGCTTCGCGCTCGCCTCCGGCCCGATGTGGCTGGTGGCCGGCCGCGCCGCGCAGGGCATCGCGCTGGGCGCGGCGACCAGTGCGGCGACCGTGCTGATCAGCGCGAACGCACGAGCGCGCGGTCCGCTGCTGGCCGGCACCGCGTTCGTGGCGGGCACCGCGGCCGGGCCCGTCGTGGGCGGCGCCCTCGCCCAGTACGCACCGGCGCCGTTCACGCTGCCCTACGTCCTGCACCTGGTCGCGCTGGGCTACGGCTGGTTCCTCGCCTCGTCCCTGCCCAGGCCCACCGCACCGGTCGGCCGATGGCGGCCCGCCCCGCCGCGGATCCCGGCCGGGATGCGGTCGGTGTTCGGCTTCTCGGCGGCGACCGGTTTCCTCGCCTGGACCGTGGTCGGCCTGTTCCTCGCGCTGATCCCGGCGCTGCTCGACCGCGCGGGACACACCGACCTGGCGCTGTCCGGGTGCGTGCTCGGCGCGGTCCTGATCTGCTCGCTGCTGACCCAGCCGCTGGTGGGCCGCTTCGGCCCGCGGCGGGCGCAGTCGCTCGGGCTCACCGCGCTGTTCGCCGGGCTCGTAATGCTGGCCCTGACCAGCGGCGATTCGGCGTTGGTCACGCTGATCGCCGCCATCACGGCCGGTGCGGGCAACGGGCTGGCCTACGGCGGTGCCACCGCCGCCGTGGAGGCCGCAGCACCCCCGGGCCAACGCGGCTCGATCACCGGAGCGCTCTACCTCGCCTTCTACCTCGGAGCCGGCTGCCCCGCGATCGCGGTCGGGCTGATCAGCCTCGGGCACGAGCTGGCCACGGCGACCTCGTGGGTCGCGGCCGTGGCCGCCGCGCTCGTGCTGCTGACCGCGATGTGCGGAAAATCGGTCGCACCGGACGTTCCGGCACGGCAACATCAGCGGAATGCCGACGAACGACGGAGAACGCACTTCACGAGCGCTGAACGCGGCGGTGGCCGCGGGCCGGGAGCTGGGTCTCGACGTGACCGAGCCCCGCGTGCTGCACGACCTGTTCTCGGTCGTCGTTCACCTCGCCCCGGCGCCGGTGGTCGTGCGAGTGCCGGTGGTCCTGCCCCGGTGCAACGAACTCGCAGCTCAGGCGGCGAGGCAGCGCAACGAGCTCGACGTGGTGGCGTGGCTGGCCGAACAGGGACACCCGGTGATCCCGCCTAGCCCGCTGGTCCCTCGGGAACCCGTCCAGCGCGACGGGTTCTCGATGACCTTCTGGCAGTTCACCGAGATCGTCGAGGACGTCGAGCCCGACTACGTGCGCAACGCGGGCCTGGTCGCCGACCTGCACCGAGCGCTGCGCGACTACCCGGGTGAGCTGCCGTTCCTCTCGGCCGCCGAACCGCAGATGATCACCGACTCCCTCGACGACCTCGAAGCCCGGCCCGACCTGCTGGATCCCGCCGATCTCGACCGGGCCCGGCAGCAGTGGCAGGTGCTGGAACCGCTGGTGACCTCCCGCGCGGCGTTCGAGGCCGAGTTCCAGGTCGACCTGCAGCCGGTGCACGGCGATGCGGCGCCGTTCAACATCGTTCCGACCCCGGACGGCGCGCTCTACGCCGACTTCGAGCTGGTCACGATCGGTCCGGTCGAGTGGGACCTGGCGGCTTTCGGCCCGGAGTGCGAGGCGTCCTACGACACCCGCGCCCGCTCCCTCGGACTGCGCGAGCTGGACGAGCGGGTGCTGCGCTTCGTCAACGCCGTCGGCGAGCTGCGGTCCGTGGCGTGCTTGGCGCTCGTACCGCAGCTGCCCATGTTGGCCGAGGCGATCAAACCGGCCATCGACGAGTGGCGGGCCACGCCCTTCACCGGAGGTCTGAGCGGCTGAGCCTGGTGATCCTCCCGGCGCGGCGATCGGAGCAGCGCGCGGCGAATACCCGTCAACGGTGTTCCCAGAGGTGCACCTGTTCCGGAGACTCCTGATCCTCCGAGACGATCAGGAGGCGCCATGCGCCGTCGTGCCCTCGCCCTGCTCGCATCCACCGCATGCCTGGCGGCCTTCTCCGCACCGGCGCACGCCGCACCTCCGGCGGATCCGCTGGAGTTCCTGAAGTCGATCACCGGCAGCTCCGTGCTCTCCGGCCAGCACAACAAGGAACCGCTGTCGGACCCGACGCGGTGGACGCAGAAGATCCACGACATCACCGGGGACTACCCGGGCCTGTGGGGCGGCGACTTCCTGTTCGCCGAGTCCGACGTGCAGCAGCGCCAGAACCTCGTCGACGAGGCGATCAACCAGTGGAACAACGGTGCCCTCGTGACGCTGACCTGGCACGTCTGCCCGCCGACGCAGGGATCGTCGTGCGGCTGGGAGGACGGCGTCATGAGCGAGCTGTCCGACGACCAGTGGGCGCAGCTGATCACCGACGGCAGCGAGCTCAACCGCGCGTGGAAGTCGCGACTCGACGAGGCCGTGCCCTACCTGCGACAACTCCAAGACGCCGGGGTGCGGGTGCTGTGGCGGCCGCTGCACGAGATCAACGACGGCTGGTCCTGGTGGGGCGGGCGCCCGGGCCCCGACGGCAGCGCCGCGCTGTACCGGATCACCCACGAGCACCTGGACCAGCAGGGGCTGACGAACCTGGTGTGGAACTGGAACGTCAAGGACTCCAGCATCACCGGGCTGCAGGACTACTGGCCCACCGACGACCGGGTCGACGTCGCCAGCATCGACGTCTGGGAGAAGGCCACGCCGTCCCAGGCCGACTACGAGGCGATGAAGCAGGTCGCGGCCGGCCGCCCGATCGCGCTGGGCGAGGTGGGCACCGTCCCCGCGCCCGAGCTCCTCGACGCCCAGCCGGACTGGTCGTACTTCATGCTCTGGGCCGAGTACCTCGACCAGAACGACCCCGCCGAGGTGCAGCGGACCTACTGGGACGACCGGGTCCTCGTCCTCGACGAAATGCAGGGTTGATCAGGGGTTTCCCGAGCGCGGCGGCGCAGTGGCGCGGGCTGGGGAGCGGGGCGGAACGGCCCCGGAAATTGGAAAGCCCCGCGATGCTGCCAGGTCGGGGGTCCGACAGCACCGCGGGGTCATCATGAATATCGACACCCACCCTGAGTTCGTTACACATGCCGGTTGTTGTGTTTCAGATCACTCGACATCACCTGTACTGGCGACACCAGGCGACCGATCCCGCACGCGGGGTACCGATCACCGGGCTCCCTAACCGCGTATTCGGGAATCTAGCGTCAGGGGAATACGGACTTAGAATGCTCGATGAAGGGTGCGCGCCTCGGCAGCGGGCGGTTTTGGTCCGAACCGCCCACGATCGATATCCGTCCGGCCAGTTCGGACCAAAAACTGCCCCGCCTCAGTCCTGGGTGAGGAGGTAGCGGCCGAAGTGGGGGACCGTGAAGGCGATCTGCCCTCGCTCGCCGGAGTAGACGAGCCCCTTCTTGATCAGCGCGTCGCGGGCGGGCGACAACGAGGACGGACGTCGCTCCAGGTACTCCGCGATCCTGGCCGTGGGCGCCGGTTCGTCCTTGCCCTCGACGAGCTCGGCCATCGCGCGCAGGTACTCGCGCTCGGCGGGGGTCGCTCGTTCGTAGCGCGATCCAAAGAAGCCGACCGCCAGCTCCGACTCGGCCTCCGGGGCGGCGAGCCGGACGTCCTCCTCGGCGATCTCGGTGCGCACGGCCGCGTCCCAGGTCGCCTTCCCGTAGGCCTGCACGAAGTACGGGTAACCACCGGAAACCGTGAACAGCGTGTCGAGCGCAGCCGGGGTGATCTCGGCTTCCTCCCGCTCTATCGGAGCGATCACCGCGCGATCGGCGTCGGAGCGGTCCAGCCGGTCGATCCGGACGTAGCGGAACAACCGCTCCGAGTAGGACTTGCTGGCCGACAGGACCGCGGGCACGTGCGGCAGGCCCGCGCCGACGACCACCAGCGGCGCGCCCGACTGGGAGAGCTCGTGGCACGCGGCGCACAGCGCGGAGACGTCCTCCGCCTGCACGTCCTGCATCTCGTCGAGCAGCAGCGCGATGCCGGTCCCGACGTCGGCCGCCAGGTCCGCGACCTCCGTGAACAGCTCGACGAGGTCGATCTCGATGTCGCCGGAGTCGGCTCGCCCCACGGCCGCGGGCACGTCGATGCCCGGTTGCCAGCGGTCGCGCAGCTTCGCGTCGTTCGGGTTGGCCTTCAAGGCGAAGGCCTTCAGCACGGCCAGGACCTCCTCGACCCGGTCCGGTGCGCGGTGGCGGACGGCCAGGTCGCGGATCGCGCGGTGCAGGGCGGCGGACAGCGGCCGGCGCAGGCCCGCCTCCGGGCGCGCCTCGACCTTGCCCGCGCCCCAGCCGCGCCGGACCGCCATCGAGCGCAGCTCGCCGAGCAGCACCGTCTTGCCGACGCCGCGCAGTCCGGTCAGCACCAGGCTCCGTTCCGGACGGCCTCGGGAGACGCGTTCCAGCACGACCTCGAAGGCGTCCAGTTCGCGGGTGCGTCCGGCCAGCTCGGGCGGTCGCTGTCCGGCGCCGGGGGCGAAGGGGTTGCGAACCGGGTCCATAACCGTCGGACTGTATCCGCGTTTCTAGCTCAGATTCGATACTTGGCGAGATTCCGGTAGCGGCGTTTCGCCTCCGCCCGTGCCGCGACCGGGTCCCGGCTTCCGCCGAGATCCGGTTCCTCGCGACGTATCCCGTCGTATAGCGATATTGCTAGATGAACGTATGCGGCACGATGCGCATGCAAAAGCCCCGGTGACGGGGGCACCGGGGCTTTTGAATCAGACCGCGCGTCAGCGCTCGACGACGGCGGTGAGGCCCTGACCACCTGCGGCGCAGATCGAGATCAGGCCCTTGCCCTTGCCCTTCTCCGCGAGGAGCTTGGCGAGGGTGGCCACGATGCGACCGCCGGTCGCGGCGAACGGGTGGCCCGCGGCCAGCGACGAGCCGTTGACGTTGAGCTTCGCGGTGTCGATCTCGCCCAGGACCTTGTCCCGGCCCAGGCGGTTCTTGCAGAAGTCCGGGTCTTCCCAGGCCTTCAGCGTCGAGAGCACCTGCGAGGCGAACGCCTCGTGGATCTCGTAGAAGTCGAAGTCGCCGAGCTGCAGCTTGTTGCGGTCCAGCAGCTTCGGCACCGCGTAGGCGGGGGCCATCAGCAGGCCCTCGTCGCCGCTGACGTGGTCGACGGCGGCAGGCGCGATGTCCGACAGGTAGGCGAGAACCGGGACGTTGTTGGCCTTGGCCCACTCCTCGCTGGCCAGCAGCACCGTGGAGGCGCCGTCGGTCAGCGGGGTCGAGTTGCCCGCGGTCATCGTGGCGCCCTCGCCCTTGCCGAAGACCGGCTGGAGCTTCGCGAGCTTCTCCACGGAGCTGCCGGGACGCAGGTTCTGGTCCTTGGCCACGCCCTGGAACGAGGTGAGCAGGTCGTCGAAGAAGCCGCGGTCGTACGCGGCGGCCAGCCGGTGGTGGCTGCGCGCGGCGAGCTCGTCCTGCGCTTCGCGGGTGATCTCCCAGTCCAGGGCCGTCTTGGCCGCGTGCTCGCCCATGGACAGCCCGGTGCGCGGCTCGGAGTTCTGCGGGATCTCCGGCACCACGTGCTGCGGCCGAGCACCGGCCAGAGCCTTGATCTTGGCGCCGGTGCTCTTGGCGTGGTTGGCCTTGAGCAGCACCCGGCGGAAGTCGTCGTTGACCGCGATGGGCGCGTCGCTGGCGGAGTCGACGCCGCCGCCGATGCCGACCTCGATCTGCCCGAGCGCGATCTTGTTCGCGACGGAGACGATGGCTTCGAGCCCGGTCGCGCACGCCATCTGCACGTCGTGAGCGGGGGTCCGCGGGTCGAGCTTGGAACCCAGCACGGTCTCGCGCGCGAGGTTGAAGTCGCGGCTGTGCTTGAGCACGGCGCCGGCGACGAACTCGTCTACCGTCTTGTCCGAGAGACCGAAGCGGGCGACGAGTCCGTCGAGCGCTGCGGTCAGCATGTCTTGGTTGGACGCGCGAGCGAAGGGGCCGCCGGATCGCGCGAACGGGATCCGATTGCCGCCGAGGATCGCGACTCGCCGAGCGGTGGCCATGACTACTCCCTCGTTGCTGGTTCGTTCCTGGCCAATCTAACCTACCCGTGGGTAGGTTAGCCGTCGAGTGACCGCGCGACTTCGTGTCCGAACCCTCATGAACCGCCTCCTCGGGAGTATCTGAAGATGTCCGATCGATACCAGCAGTTCACCCAGTCCGCGTTCGGGCGCCAGTTCGTCAAGAAGCTGGGGCTGCCCGACCCGACCCCGCTGCGCCGCTTCAAGCCCGGCGAGCCGCTGATCACCGGGCCGGTGCTGCTCGGCGGTTCGGGCCGGCTCACCGACTCCCTGAACGCGACCTTGCAGGAGGTCGGTGCCGACGTCCGCAAGGAGCGCGCCGACGGCGAGCGCTACGCCGCGCTGGTCTTCGACGCCACCGGCATCACCTCCAGCGAGGGCCTGCGCGCGCTGTACGACTTCTTCGCGCCCGCGATCCGGCAGATCGAGGGCAGCGGTCGGCTGATCGTCCTGGGCACTCAGCCGGAGAGCCTGTCCGACCCGCGCGCGGCGACCGCGCAGCGGGCCCTGGAGGGCTTCACCCGCACCGCGGGCAAGGAGCTCAAGCGCGGTGCCACCGCCCAGCTGGTCTACGTCGCCGACGGTGCCGAGAAGGCCACCGACTCCACGCTCCGCTTCCTGCTGTCCGGCAAGTCGGCCTACGTGTCCGGCCAGGTCGTCCGCATCGGCAAGGCCGACGTGCCGGAGATCGCCCAGGCCCGCCCGCTGCAGGACAAGATCGCGCTGGTCACCGGCGCGTCCCGCGGCATCGGTGCGGCCATCGCCGAGACCCTCGCCCGCGACGGTGCGCACGTCGTGTGCCTGGACGTGCCCGCGCAGGGCGGCGAGCTCAGCGAGGTCGCCAACCGCATCGGCGGCTCGACGCTGCAGCTCGACATCACCGCCGAGGACGCGCCTGACAAGCTCGCCGAGCACTTCACCGAGCGCTTCGACGGCCTGGACGTCGTGGTGCACAACGCGGGCATCACCCGCGACAAGACGATCGGCCGGATGAGCGAGGCCCAGTGGGACTCGGTGCTCGCGGTGAACCTGTCCTCGCAGGAGCGGATCAACGACAAGCTCCTCGGCAAGGACTCCCCGCTGCGCGCCGGTGGCCGGATCATCTGCGTGTCGTCGATGAGCGGCATCGCGGGCAACGTCGGCCAGAGCAACTACGCCGCGTCGAAGGCGGGCGTGATCGGCCACGTGCAGTCCATCGCGCCGCTGGCCGCGAAGAAGGGCGCCACGATCAACGCGGTCGCGCCGGGCTTCATCGAGACCAAGATGACCGCCGCGATCCCGCTGTTCGTGCGGGAGGCCGGCCGTCGGATGAACAGCATGTCGCAGGGCGGGCTGCCGGTCGACGTCGCCGAGACCATCGCCTGGTACGCCAACCCCGCTTCGGCCGGCGTCAACGGCAACGTGGTCCGCGTCTGCGGCCAGAGCCTGCTCGGCGCCTGAGGTCAGGAGAGGACATGCCCGAACTTTCCACCGCTCCGAGCCTGGGGCCGCTGTACCTCAAGGCGGCCGCGACCGGCCCGACCCGGCGCGGCGGCGAGCTGCCCGGCACCGAGTACGTGCGTCGCGACATCGCCGTCGATCCGGTGGAGCTCGCCGAGTACAACCGGGTCTGCGGGTTCCGGCTGCGCGACGAGCTGCCGATCACCTACCCGCACATCCTGTCGTTCCCCGCGTCGGTGCAGTTGATGACCGACAAGGGGTTCCCGTTCCCGCTGGTCGGCCTGGTGCACGTGGCCAACCGGATCCAGCAGGACCGGCCGCTGCTGGTGACCGACGTGCTGACGCAGTCGGTCCGGGTCGCCGACCTCCGCCCGCACCCGAAGGGCAAGCAGTTCGACGTGGTCACCGAGACCAGCGCGGGTGGCGAGGTGGTGTGGCGCGAGACCAGCACCTACCTGCGGGTGGGCAAGCGGGACGAGAACGCGCCGCAGAAGGAGCGCCGGGAGATCGAACCGGGTTCCGCGTCCGGGACCTGGCGGGTCCCCGCCGACATCGGCCGTGAGTACGCGGCGGTGTCCGGCGACCGCAACCCGATCCACCTGCACCCGCTGACGGCCAAGGCCTTCGGCTTCCCGAAGGCGATCGCGCACGGCATGTGGTCCAAGGCCCGCTGCCTCGCGGCCCTCGAGGGACGGCTGCCGGACGCGTTCACCGTCGACGTCGACTTCGCCAAGCCCTTGCTGCTGCCGTCGAAGGCCGACTTCACGATGCGTCCGGCGGGCTCCGGCTGGGACTTCGCACTGCACTCCCGGTCCGGGAAACCCCACCTCACGGGCTCCGTCACGGCCTGACGCGGCTCACCGGAACACGAAGACCGCGGTTCGCGCAGGTGCGAGAACCGCGGTCTTCGTCGTTCTGCCGGTCAGGAGCCCGTGGGGTCCTCGGACTGGGGGATCGTCGAGGAGGGGAACCAGGAGCGGCCCTCGACGAGCTCGCCGAAGCCGAGCCAGAGCATGTTCATCAGGCGCATGGCCATGCCCTCGGCGGTGAACTCGGGATGCTGGAACCACCACTCGACGAGCGCTTCGCCTGCTCCGACCAGGGCCGCCGCGAAGGGCTCGGTCTGCTCGGACTGCATGGGCTGCGGCTGGTTCGTGGTGGCCTCGGCGAGCAGCGCCGCGATCAGCTCGGTGGCGCGCACCCGCCACTCGGAGAGCTCCTGGACGTAGGGCTCGCCGGGCACATCGCCCTGGCGGTGCAGCAGTTGCCAGCCCGCCTTGTTGTCGTGCACGTACTCGAAGAACATGTGCAGCCGGTGCCAGAGCTGGTCGGCCGGGGTCAGGTCGGTCCCGATGTCGGCGCCGATGGCGTCCACGAGCTTGGCGGCTTCGCGACGAACGCAGGCGATGAACAGCTCGTCCTTGGCGCCGAGGTAGGCGTAGAGCATCGGCTTGGAAATGCTCGCCGTCTCCGCGATCTCGTCCATCGACGCGTTGTGGAAGCCGTGCTTGGCGAACACCTCCACGGCGGCGTCGAGGATCTGTCGTTCACGCACAGCCCTGGGCAAACGCCGGGATCGGGGGCGCTCGCTGGCCCGTTGATCTTCCATCTCACCTCATACGCTGGTAATTCGCCTCAGGCTAGTGGAGAGGGACCCGGGTCCGGAGGCTTGCCCGCCAACCTACTCGCCCGTAGTCTTACTCCCCAGTAGGTAATGGAGGTGGCAGCGTTGCCTCAATCCCCGATCGACCCGATCAGCGCGCTCGCCGAGGTCGACCCCCGGCAGATCGACAAGGCCGAGCTGGTCGAGATGCTGCACGCCGCCTCCCACGCCGCCAACGAGGGGCTGGACCTCAGCTCCCTGAGCGCTGAGCGTTTCGCACAACTGATCTCACGCGCGTCGACCGAACAGCTCAAGGCCGTCCTCTCCCGGCCGGAGCTGAGCGAGAGCATCGTCGACGAGATCTTCCGCCGCATGAGCCGGCACTACCAGCCAGAGAACGCCAAGCGCAGCCACGCGGTGGTGAACTGGCGGATCGGCAAGGACGACGACCTGCTGCACTACGAGTGCGAGCTCGACCAGCGCGGCTGCCAGGTGACCAAGGGTTCCCAGAGCGACGCCGGGACGGTCACGATCACCATGACCCCGCTCGACTTCGTGCAGCTGACCTCGGGGAACACCACCGCTCCGAAGCTGGTCATGGCACGGCGGGTCAGGCTCGCAGGCGACATCGGGTTCGCGGTCAACCTGCCCAAGCTCTTCCAGATCCCCAAGGCCTGAATCGCACCACCGGACACCGGGTCGCCGGAAAGCCCCCCACGACGACCCGGGCCCAGGCGAACGGACCGCGCTCGGCGAATCCAGCGGAGCCGGTCCGTTCGCGGTCTTCCCAGTAGCAGATCAACGTGATCCCCGGGTTAACCGCAGGTCAGTGGCATATGACACGGTGCGGAATTGCACAACGGGTACCGGTGTTGATTCCACAGAGGGCAGTATGCGGCCTGGCGGATGTGTGAGATCGATTCATCGAGCCGGATCGTGATCGTTGTTGCACCATGTGCGTGGGCAGGGCGCAACAGCCTGGTCCGATTGGATGAACGGCGGGTCGCCGCGTCAGGATGAGCGGCGGCACGCGTCCCACCGATGAGCGAAGGGCCTGGTCCCTTCGGCCCATCGACGAGCTCCGCGGGGAGAGCTCGGCTCGGCCAACGCTTCGATGACGAACGGGAGGGCGAAGCGGTGAAGAAGTTGACGACCCCAGAGGTGGAGACACCGATCTTCCGGGAGCTCAACAAGGAGCTCGGCGAACTGCCGGAGATCGACATCCACGACTTCGACAAGCACGCGTTCGACTTTCTCCGCGAGTACGACGAGCAGAAGTCCCAGGAGCCCGAGCAGGACGCCCCGGCGGAGGCGGCGGAACCCGTCGCCGTGTCGGCAGGCTCCGCAGCTTCGGGATCAGGCTCTTCGAGCTCCGGTACTTCCGGATCCCGCCGCGGCGGACGCCGCCGCAAGGGGAACTGAGCAGACTTGGCCGAACGGCCCGCACCGCATCCGGGGGGATCGCGGTGCGGGCCGTTCGTCTGTCCGGACGCTTCCGTCGGTGCCCTCTGCCACTCTGACCGGCATGACCGGATGGCAGGAATTCGCTGATCAGGAACCCGAGCTGGCCGCCGCGGCCCGGGCACGGCTGGAATCGGCCCGGCACCACGTGCTGGCGACGCTGCGCGGGGACGGCGCTCCGCGGGTCAGCGGCACGGAGGTCAGCTGGTACGACGGTGAGCTGACCTTCGGTTCGATGCCCGGTGCCCGCAAGGCCCGCGACCTGCAGCGCGACGGGCGATTCGCGCTGCACACCAACCCCGGCGACGGCACGATGGCCGATCCCGACGTCAAGATCGCCGGCGTCGCGACCGAGGTCACCGGCGACGAGCAGAGCACGTGGGTGGCCGAGGTCCAGGCGCCGCAGTCCGACGCGCACCTCTTCCGCTGCGCGATCACCGAGGTGGTCACGACGAAGGTCTCCGACGACCAGACCCACCTGGTGATCACCTCGTGGACCCCTGAACTGGGAGTTCGAGTCTTCAAGCGCACGTGAGGGGCGCCCCCGGGATCCGGGAGCGCCCCTCCGCCGTGCCTCAGTAGGTGAACGCCATGCTCGGGTTCGCCAGCAGCGCGCCGACGTCGGCGAGGTACTGGGAACCCTGCTGCCCGTCGACCACGCGGTGGTCGAAGCTCAGCGCCAGCTGGCAGACCTTGCGCGGCACCACCTGTCCGTCGACCACCCACGGCATGTCGCGGATCGCGCCGAACGCGAGGATCGCGGACTCACCGGGGTTGATGATCGGCGTGCCGGTGTCGACGCCGAAGACGCCGACGTTGGTGATGGTGATCGTGCCGCCGACCATGTCCGCCGGGGCCGTCTTGCCGTCCCTGGCGGTGGTGGTCAGCTGCTCCAGCGCCTCGGCCAGCTCCCGCAGGGACATCCGGTCGGCGTCGCGGACCTTGGGCACCACCAGGCCGCGCGGCGTGGCCGCCGCGACCCCGAGGTGCACGTAGTCCTTGTAGACGATCTCGCCGGCCGCCTCGTCCCAGGTCGCGTTGACGTCCGGGGTCCGGCGGGCGGCCAGGCACATGGCCTTGGCCGCGAACGCCAGCGGCGTGATCTTCACCCCGCGCAGCGCCGGGTCCGACTTGAGCTGCTCGCGCAGCTCCATCATCGGCGTGACGTCGACCGTCAGGAACTCGGTGACGTGCGGCGCGGTGAACGCGCTCTCCACCATGGCCTGCGCGGTCGCCTTCCGGACGCCCTTGATCGGGACCCGCCGCTCGCGGTCACCGGCCGGAACGGCCGCGGGAGCGTCGGTCCGGGACCCGGCCGGTGCTGCCGCGGATTCCACGTCCTCGCGGGTGATCACCCCGCCCGTGCCCGAGCCCGCGAGGGAGCGCAGGTCCACGCCGAGCCCCTTGGCGAGCTTCCGGACCGGCGGCTTGGCCAGCGGGACGTGCCCGACGGCCTCCTGGACCTGCGGTTTCCGCGGTTCCGGCGGTGCGGCGACGGTGGCCACGGCCGTGCCGTTGGACTCCGTGCCGTTGGTGGCCGCGTGCCGGTCCTTGCGCGGACGCCGCTTGGCCGAGGACGTCCGCGGGCCGTAGCCGACCAGCGTGGCGATCCGGCCGTTGGACTCCTCGCCGATCTTGCCGGAGCTCGCGTCCGGCTCCGGTTCCGGTTCGGCGGCACCGGCCATCTCGATGCTGATGATCGGCGTGCCGACCTCGACGGTCTGACCGGGCTCCACCAGCAGTTCGCGGATCGTGCCCGCCCACGGGCAGGGCAGCTCCACGGAGGCCTTGGCCGTCTCGATCTCCACGATCACCTGGTTGACCGTGACGTTCTCGCCGGGCTGCACCTTCCAGCCGACGATCTCCGCCTCGGTCAACCCCTCGCCGACGTCGGGCAGGGGGAAACTCTTGAGCGCCATCGATGAACTCCCCTCAGTACGCCAGCGAACGGTCGACGACGTCCAGCACCCGGTCGAGGTCGGGCAGGAAGCCCTCCTCCAACTTCGACGGCGGGTAGGGCGCGTCGAACCCGGTCGCCCGCAGCACCGGGGCCTCCAGCGAGTAGAAGCACTCCTGCTGCACCCGGCCGGCGATCTCCGAGGTGACCGACGATTCCGACGGCGCCTCGCTGACCAGCACCAACCGGCCGGTGCGCCGCACCGACTCGCACACCGGACCCAGGTCCAGCGGGGACAGCGCGCGCAGGTCGATGACCTCCAGGTCCAGCCCGTCCTCGGCGGCCGCGACCGCCGCGTCGAGGCAGGTGCGCACCATCGGGCCGTAGGCCGCGACGGTCACCGCCGAGCCGGGCCGCACGACCCGGGAGCTCAGCAGCGGCAGCGGATCGATCGTGGTGTCGAGCTCGGCCTTCTCGTAGTAGCGGCGCTTGGGCTCGAAGAACAGCACCGGGTCGTCGGACTCGATGGCCTGCTGCAACATCCAGTAGGCGTCCACCGGGTTCGAGCAGGACACCACCTTCAGGCCCGCGATGTGCGCGAACAGCGATTCCGGCGACTCCGAGTGGTGCTCGACCGCGCCGATGCCGCCGCCGTAGGGGACCCGGATGACGATCGGCACCTTGACCTTGCCCTGGCTGCGGAAGTGCAGCTTCGCGAGCTGGCTGATGATCTGGTCGAAGCCGGGGAAGATGAATCCGTCGAACTGGATCTCGCACACCGGCCGGTAGCCGCGAATGGCCAGGCCGATCGCGGTGCCGATGATCCCGGACTCGGCCAGCGGGGTGTCGAGCACCCGGTGCTCGCCGAAGTCCTTCTGCAGGCCGTCGGTGATCCGGAAGACACCGCCGAGCTTGCCGACGTCCTCACCCATCACCAGCACCTTCGGGTCGCGCTCCAGCGACGCGCGCAGCCCCATGTTCAGCGCCTTGGCGATGGTGACGGTCTGGGTTCCCGGCGCGGTGGTCGGGCGTTCGAGAGCGGGCGCGGCCATCAGTGCGCACCTCCTGCCATCGCGTCCGCGCCGGCGGTCTCGTCGGCGAATCCGGCCAGGTAGCGCAGGTGGTCCTCGCGCTGCGCGGCGATCTGCGGGGTCTCCTCGGCGTACACCTGCGAGAACATCCGCTCCGGTGGCGGTTCGGGCATGGAGAAGCAGAAGTCTCGGAACCTCGCCGCGAGCTCGTCGGCCTCGGCGTCGATGGAGTCGAAGAACTCCTGGTCAGCGGCGTGCTCCCGGATCAGGTGCACCCGCAGGCGCTCGATCGGGTCCTTGAGCTTCCACGCTTCGTGCTCGTCCGACATCCGGTAGCGGGTCGGGTCGTCGGAGGTGGTGTGGGCGTCCATCCGGTAGGTGAACGCCTCGATGAGCACCGGCCCGTTGCCGGTGCGGCACTCCTCCAGCGCCCACTTCGAGACCGCGAGGCTGGCCAGCACGTCGTTGCCGTCCACCCGGATGCCGGGGAAGCCGTACCCGCTGGCGCGCTGGTAGAGCGGCACTCGGGTCTGGCGCTCCAGGGGCTCGGAGATCGCCCACTGGTTGTTCTGGCAGAAGAAGACGACCGGCGAGTCGTAGACGGCCGACCACACCATGGCCTCGTGGACGTCGCCCTGGCTGGTGGCGCCGTCGCCGAAGAACACCATGGTGGCTTCGCCGTCGGGGTCGCCGACCTTGCCGTCGAAGCGCTGGCCCATCGCGTAGCCGGTGGCGTTGAGGCATTGGTTGCCGATGACGATCGTGTACAGGTGGAACCCGGTGCTCGCGGGGTCCCAGCTGCCGTGGTCGGTCCCACGGAAGATCCCCAGCAGTTCGGTGGGGTCGATGCCGCGAGTCCAGGCCACGCCGTGCTCCCGATAGCTCGGGAAAGCCATGTCCTGGGGCTTCAGCGCCCTGCCCGCCCCGATCTGGGCGGCTTCCTGGCCGAGCAGCGGTACCCAGATGCCGAGCTGGCCCTGGCGCTGCAGCGCGTTCCCCTCCCGGTCGGCGCGGCGAACCAGCACCATGTCGCGGTACAGGCCGCGCAGCTGCTCGGGGGAGATGTCGATGTCGAATTCCGGGTGCTGGACCCGCTGGCCTTCTGGGGTGAGGAGCTGAACGAGATCAGCCCCGCCTTCACTCGTCGCGCGCAAACCGGCGATCACCTGTTCCCGTGTGGGCTTGGCTGCGGTTGCGGCAGGGAGGTCGGTGGGGTTCGCGGGCGGATTGTCTGAAGAGGACGTCCATTTCTCGGGGGACATGTGTGATCTCCTCGTCTCGCGCCGACGGCCACCGCTTGTGGCGGTGGTGACCGGCTTGCCCCGCTAGCCTGCCTCGGACCTGGTGGGTCACCCGGTCAGCCCAGCGGAGCGGTGGATCGCTCCTCGTCATCCTGGCACGAAAACCACGTGGTCCGTGAGCCCTGCCACAGGGAGTGGATCGGTTCAGCAGCGAGCGGTCCGCTCCCGTGAGATCACGTTAGTTCTTCTGTGGACGGAGTGAATTCGCAGGTCATCGAATTAATGGACGCCCGACTAACGACTTACGGACCATTGCGGTACCGATATTGGGGAGGCGGGGCGGTGGGTTGCGCAAATACGACAACACCCACCCCGGTGATGGCTGACCCGAACAGACCAGCGGCAGGCGCACGAGTTGACCTGACAAACGTCACGAGCTGCGACGAATCCGCGCACTGGCCTCCGGTTCGCTGCCAGACTCCTGGCATGACCACCTTGAGCCTGCCCGAGGAGTTCGTGCTGCTCCTGCACAAGCCGAACGGCTCGTACTACGCCTCCTCCAACCACGTCGGCGCCGCCGAGCTGGGCGAGCTGGTGCTCACCGGTCGCGTCGGCATCGAGAACAAGAAGCTGCGCGTGCTCGACGCCGAGCCCAGCGGCACCGCCTGGATCGACGAGAGCATCGCGCTGATCAACCGCAAGGCCGGGGCCAAGAACAAACCCGTGGCCGCGACGACCTACATCCAGAGCCGAGGCCCGGCCCGCAAGCAGCACGCCGAGGCGCTCGCCGCACGCGGGCTGGTGCGGCACGAGCGCACCAAGTGGCTGATGTTCACCAGCAACTCCTTCACGCCCGACCCGGGCACGCGGGACGTGCTGATCGCCCGCGTGCGCGCCGCCGCGCGCAACGAGGTCGCGCTCGACGAACGCCTCGCGCTGCTGGCGGCGCTGGTGCACGCCACCGGGCTGCACTCGCACTTCGGCCTGGACCGGGCCGAGCGCAAGCGGCTCAAGGAGATCAGCAAGGGCGAGCAGCTCGGCGAGGCCGTCCGCGACGTGATCGCGCAGACCACCGCCGCCATCGCCGTGACCACCGCGGCCGCGGCCAGCGCGGGCGCCGCGGGCAGCTGACGGCATCACGCCACTCGCCCCAGGAGGTCCGGACAACTCCCGGAACCCGGCATAGGATCGCGCCCGTGGATCGAGCTGCTGCTGCCAAGACCGTTGACCAGGCGTGGGACGAGGCGATTCTGCCGAGCCTCTCCGATCTGGTGAGGATTCCCGCGGTGTCGCCGTCGTTCGACGCCGACTGGGAGAACACCGGATACCTCGACGCCGCCATCGAGCACGTGCGGGCCTGGATCGACGGCCGCGGGATCGAAGGCGCCGAGATCGACGTCGTGAGACTCCCCGGGCGAACCCCGCTGCTGCTGGTGGACGTGCCGGGCTCGTCCGGCGCGCCGGACGAGTCGGTGCTGCTCTACGGCCACCTCGACAAGCAGCCGCCGGTCGGCGGCTGGTCCGAGGGCCTTGGCCCGTGGACGCCGGTGGTCCGCGACGGCAAGCTCTACGGCCGCGGCGCCGCCGACGACGGCTACGCCGGGTACGCGGCGGTCACCGCGATCGAAGCCGTCCGCGCGAACGGCGGCGCGCACGCGCGCTGCGTCGTGCTGCTGGAGACCGGCGAGGAGTCCGGCAGCCCCGACCTGCCCGCCTACCTGGAGCACCTGCGCGACCGGCTCGGCGCCGTGTCGCTGGTGGTGTGCCTGGACTCCGGCGCGGGCGACTACCAGCGGATGTGGCTGACCAACTCGCTGCGCGGGATGGTGCAGCTGGAGGTCGAGGTGCAGGTGCTCGACTCCGGGCTGCACTCGGGCATCGCCAGCGGCATCGTGCCCAGCTCGTTCCGGATCATCCGGCAGCTGCTGGACCGCATCGAGGACTCGCGGACCGGCGAGATCCTGCTGCCCGAGCTCAACGTGGACATCCCCGCGAACCGGGTCGCCGAGACCCGGGCCGCCGTCGCCGCCGTTCCCGGCATGGTCCGCGACTCCGTGCCGTGGCCCGAGGGACTGCGGCCGGTCGACGAGGACGAGGTCGAGCTGGCGCTGAACAACTTCTGGCGTCCGACGCTGTCGGTGATCGGCGCGGACGGCCTGCCCAAGCCCGCCGACGCGGGCAACGTGCTGCGGCCGTCGACGACGCTGCAGCTGAGCTTCCGGTTGCCGCCCACCGCCGACCCCGAGACCGCGCTGGAAGCCGTGCAGCGGCGCCTGTCCGAGGACGTCCCCTACGGCGCCCAGGTCAGCTTCGGGCACGCGGAGGCCGGCCTCGGCTGGAACGCCCCGGACCCGGCGTCCTGGCTCTCGGACGCCCTCAACACCGCAGGTGAGGAGATCTTCGGGGCCGAGTGGCGGACGATGGGTCTGGGCGGATCGATCCCGTTCATGGGCCTGCTGCACGAGGCCTACCCGGACGCCCAGTTCGTGGTCACCGGCGCGCTCGGCCCGGACAGCAACGCGCACGTCCCGGACGAGAGCCTCGACCTCGCCTTCGCCGCGAAGATCACCAGCGCCATCGCCTACGTCCTCGACGCGCACGCGACCCGGTGACCGTCGACGCGGCGCAGCCCGTCTCCGCCCAGCCCGTCGTGGCCGCGTCCGGCGTGGCCAAGCGGCACGGCGAGCGGGCGGTGCTGCGCGGCGTCGACCTGGTGGTCCGCCCCGGTGAGATCGTCGGCGTCCTGGGCGCCAACGGGACCGGGAAGTCGACCTTGCTGCGGATCCTGGCCGGGGTGTCCCGGCCGTCCGCCGGTGCTGTCCGGACCGTGCCGCGGGTGGGTCACGTGCCAGACAGGTTCCCGGCCCAGCAGCGGATGAGCGCTCGCGCCTACCTCCGGCACCTCGGCAGGATCAGCGGCCTGACCAGGAGTGACGCCGATGATCGGGCTGCTCGCTGGTTGGCGCGGTTCGCGCTGGCCGGTGGTCCGGACACCCCGCTGCGGGACCTGTCCAAGGGCAACGCGCAGAAGGTGGCGCTCGCCCAGGCGCTGCTGGCCGAACCGGAGCTGCTCGTGCTCGACGAACCGTGGTCGGGGCTGGACGCCGAGACCCGCCCGGTGCTCTCCGAGGTCATCGACGAGGTGGCGGCCGACGGCGCGGCCGTCGTGTTCACCGACCACCGGCCGGAGTTCGTCCGCGCCACCGCGACCCGGTCCTACCGGTTGACCGGCGGACGGCTCGCCGAGCTCGAAGCGGGGCTCGCGCTCTGCCGGATCGTGCTGCGCGGCGGACGGGACGCGGACTGGGCGGCGCACGACGGCGTGGTCGGCGTCCGGCACGGCCGGAACGTGGAGCTCGACGTGGACCTGGCGCGACGGGAGGCCGTGCTGGCCGAGGCGATCCGGTCGGGCTGCGCGGTGCTCGCGGTGGATTCGGCCGGCGGGCCCCGATGATCGCGCTGGTCCGCTACCAGTTCGCCGAGCTCGGCCACTCCCAGCGATACCTGCCGCCGGTGCTCGTCCACCTGGGAGTGCTGGCCGTGCTGAGCAGAGCGAACCCAGGACCCGTGCTCCCCGGATACGCGGTGACGGCCGCGTCCTCGCTGCTGGTGTCCGGTTGGTTGATCATCGCGCTGGCCGGGATCTCCGGCCCGGAGCAGCGCGCGGTCGTGGCCGCGCACGCGGGCTCGTTCACCCGCGTGCTGATCAGCATGGTGCTGACCGTCCTGGCCTGCTCGGCGGGGCTCGCGGTGCTGGCGGTGGGCTGGGGCGCCGTCACGCACGGCGCCCACGTCCCACCGGGCACGCTCGCCCTGGGAGTCCTCGTCCACCTGATCTGCTCGGCCTTCGGCATCGCCGTGGCGCTGCCGTGCTCGCCGCTGGTGATCCCCCGCATCGGATACACCCTGGTCGCGGCGGTGGTCCTGCTGACGGTGGCGCTGCTGGCGAAGTGGGTTCCCCTCGCGTTCCCGCTGCTGTTCGCCCTCGGCACCGACACCGCACCCCCTGCGGTGCTCGCGCAGGCCGCTCTCACGGCAGTGCTGCTGCTGGTCCTGACCACGGCGTTCACCGCGTGGCGTCAGGACTTCGGGATGAGGACCCAGAGCACGAGGTAGACCACGAACTGCGGTCCGGGAAGCAGGCAGGACAGCAGGAACAAGGCCCGCACGGTGTTCGGCCCCATGCCGAAGCGCCGCGCCAGCCCGGCGCAGACCCCGGCGATCATCGCCTGGTCGTGGGGACGTTGCAGAGAAGTCTTCTGGTAGGTCGTCATGCACCAAGGATGCGTCGCCGGCGGCTGCGGAACCTCAGGGAAGAGCCCTGACCAACCCCCGAGCTCGCCCCCGGCGAGGGGCACGTCGGAGGCGTTCCGGGACCGTCGCGTGGAGCGGGTGGCCGACAGCACCCAGTTTTAGTCCAAACCGAGGAGGCGGTTTCAACCGGTGGTTGCAACTTGGTTTGGTGTGGACAGTAGTTGGTGGAGTGCTTCGGCGGGGGTGCGCCAGGCGAGTGTTTTGCGGGGGCGGCCGTTGAGTTCGGTGGCGACGTCGGCGAGGTGTTCGGGGCTGTGCCGGGAGAGGTCGGTGCCTTTGGGGAAGTACTGGCGGAGCAGGCCGTTGGTGTTTTCGTTGGTGCCGCGTTGCCAGGGGCTGTGGGGGTCGCAGAAGTAGATATCGAGGTCTGTGGCCAGGGTGATGTCGGTGTGCCTGGCCATTTCGCTGCCCTGGTCCCAGGTCAGAGACCTGCGCAAGTGGGTGGGCAGGGTGTGGATGGCGGTGATCATCTGGTTTTTGACGTGCTCAGCGTCCTTGCCTTCGGGCAGGTGTAGCAGCATGCAGAACCGGGTGGAGCGCTCAACCAGGGTGCCGATCACCGAGCCGTTGTCCTGACCGGCGATCAGGTCGCCTTCCCAATGTCCGGGCACCGCGCGGTCGGTGGCCTCCGCGGGCCGCTCGGAAATACTGATCATGTCGGGGATGCGGCCGACGCGTTCCCGCCGGGCATCGGGCATCCGCCGTGGCCGGCGCAACGCCCGGCCGGTCCGCAGACACGTGGCCAACTCCCGGCGCAATGCGCCCCTGCCCTGCACATACAGAGACTGATAGATCGACTCGTGCGACACCCGCTTCTCCGGTCGGTCGGGAAACTCCTCGGCGAGCCTGGCACTGATCTGTTCCGGAGACCAACACTGCCGCAGCCGCTGCTGAACGTGGTCGCGTAACTCGGTGTCGGCAGCCAGTTTCGCGGTCTTCGGACGCCGCGCACGCCGCTGACTCGCGCTCTGGGCGGTACTGGCCCGATACCCACGCTCACCAGTGGTGTTGCGGTCCAGCTCACGACCGATCGTGGACCGATGCCGCCCCAACCGGCGAGCGATCTCGGCCCGGCTATGCCCCTGCGCACGCAGGACGGCAATCTCCTCCCGCTCGGCACACGACAAAAACCGACCCGAACACTCACCCACACCATTACCCACCACCCCGCCAGCCTGGGTGAACCACCGCTTACCCGACGTCAACGACACACCCGCCACAGCACTGGCCGCCCCCAACGACAACCCACCACGCACCCCAGCCCAAAACACCACCCGCACCTCACGCGGCTCCACCGGACGACCCACCAGCGCACACTCCCTACAACACAACAGGAGTTGCAACGACCGCTTGAACCCGCGGGAGCATTCGTGCCCGAAATGTCTGCTCAGTTTGGACTAAAACTGGGATCTGGCGACGATCCTCAGCAGGCCGGGGTGTACGTGCGGGTTGCTAGGACCTGGTCTCCGGAGGTGACCTGGATCGTCGTGCGGGTGTTGTTGGGCAGCGAGGTGCTGGAAACGACCAGGCCCTTGGCCCCCACCGAACCGGAACCCTTGCGCTCACCGTTGACCTTGACCTCGAAGGGGGTCATCGGCGCGTCCGGACCTGCGGAGATGCGGTATTCGACGACCGGGGTGCGGGCCGGGTCGGGGAACGCGGGCGCCAGCATCGGCATCGCGGCGACCATGGCCGACATGTCCTGGCACCGGGCCTCGCCGAGCTGGACCTGGACCGGGGCCGGCGGCGCGGCCGCACCGGCCGTGGCCGCGGCGGGGATGGCCACCGCGACGGCGGCGAGAACGACGGTCAGCATGCGACCTGGCATCTGCGAAGCACCTCCACGAAGAGATCGGATCAGCGCTTCGAAGCTAGAGCCCCCCGGGTGAGCGTGAGAGCCCGCTGCCCCCAACGAGCGACACCGGGTAACACGAACCGGTCGCGGGAACCGTCGAGCGGGCCGCCGCACGGATCGTCGATGCCGCCGGGGTGATCGCCCCGCACGGTCAGCGCGGTGCGCACCTTGTCGCGGGCCGGGTCGAGGATCTCGCGGATGATCAGCACGCACAGCGCCACGACCATCGCGTCCCGGACCAGAACCGCGCCCAGGAACCAGCCCTCGGGCAAGCCCTTGTTCGCCGTGCCCAGGTAGTAGTACATGCGCGGAGCCCACACCGCCGCGTCGATGATCATCCAGCTCAGCAGCAGCCGCCAGCGCGGCAACGCCAGCACCGCCAGCGGCACCAGCCACAGCGAGTACTGCGGGCTCCACACCTTGTTGGTCAGCAGGAACGCCGCCACCACCAGGAAGCACAGCTGCGCGACCCGCGGTCGGGTCGGCGCCGCCAGCGCCAGCCACCCGATCGCCAGGCACGCCAGCAGGAACAGCCCGAGGCTGACGGCGTTGAGCACCACCGGTGTCGCGCCCGGCGGCAGCTGACCGTCGAACCCGCCCCAGCCGGTGAAGTGCATCAGCACGTTGTAGAGCGAGTCCGGGTCGGCCGAGCGCTGGCTGTTCAACCGGAAGAACTCGCCCCAGCCCGCCGGGTACGCCAGCAGGATCGGGACGTTCACCGCCAGCCACGCCAGTGCGGCGGCCAGCACCGCCCGCACGGCGTCGGGCAGCTTCCCCGCGCGCCAGGCGAGGATCAGCAGCGGTCCGAGCAAGAACAGAGGGTAGAGCTTGGCGGCTCCACCGATGCCGATCAGCACCCCGGCCAGCACGGGTCGTCGTCGCGACCACGCGAGCAGCCCAGCGGTGCCCAGCGCCGCGGCCAGCGCGTCGAAGTTGGTGAAGGCGTGCGCCACGACCAGCGGTGAGACCGCGGCGAGCGCGACGTCCCAGACGCGGCGGCGAGCCAGCAGCACCAGCGCCCAGATCGTCACCAGCCAGGCCGCGGCGAGCCAGAACGCGGTGACGTTGAAGTACAGCACGCTGGCCAGCCCGCCGGGCAGCCAGCCGAAACCGGCCAGGGTGGCCCAGCCGTCGGCGGCGCGGGCGTTGATCCACTGGAAGATCCCGGTCAGCACCGGGTATTCCATGTACCGGACCTGCTCCTTGGGCGTGCCCTGGTTCTCCACCCACCCCGTCTTGTACGGGAACGCGTCGTCGGGAGCGAGATCTCCCACGCCGTAGCGCGGGATGATGTCGGTGTAGCACATGGCGGTGTACTGCTTGCTGTTCCGCCAGTCCAGCTGCGGCCCGCTGCTGGTGTCGTAGGTGATCTGGCAGGGGGCCTTGAACAGCCACGCCGCCGCCAGCGTCAGCACCGCGAGCAGCAGGATCACCCGCAGCGGGGTCCAGAACCACTGCCGCCCGACCTGCGCGTGCCTGCCCAGCGGTCCGCCGAAGAGGCGGCTGACCTTGCGGGGGAGCGGTTCGGTCCAGGTCGGCGGGATGCGGTCCGCAGGTGAGAGGGACGAGCTGTCCACCGCCGCCGCTAACTCGTTGCCCGAGGACGCCGCTGTTGCCCGATCGGCGGTTTCGTTGGTGGACACGCCCGGATGCTACTTGGCCCGGAAAAGCCGGAGGGGCACCCGCCGGGTCGGCGGATGCCCCTCTCGGATCAGCTCCGGCTACTCGCCGAACCGACGCGTCGGTGCGACGTCACCGGGCTCGTCGGGACTGCTCGTGTCCGACGGGCACGGCGGCTCGAAGAAGCCACCGCAGCCTTCGTCGTCACCGGGCTTGGTCTTGCTGGTGGTCGGGTCCTGGTCCTGCGAATCGCTCGGCATCGTGGGCGGCGGTTCCGACGAGGACGGCGGCTCCGACGATGTCGGAGGCGGCGGCAGCGGGATGTCCTGGAACTGACCGATGGTGTCGGCCTTCTTGAACTGCTCGACCTTGAGGCCCTTGTGGTAGTTGTTCATGAACTGCTGCCACACCATCGCCGGGTACTTGCCGCCGTAGAAGCTGGTGCCCGAGTTGTCCTCCAGCGGGACGTTGCGGCCGTTCTCGCTGGCCAGCATCGACACCGACGCGGACAGCTGCGGCGTGGCACCGATCATCCACGCGGTGGCGTTGTCCTTGGTGTCCAGGTACTGGTGCGTACCGGTCTTGGACATCACCGGCCGGTTGCCGTCCAGGCCGCGCTTGGCGTGGTCGGCGACCTCGAACATCGACGCGATGGTGTTGTAGGCCAGCTTCGCGGCTTCCGACTCCGACTCGTCGTAGAGCGTCTTGACCGGCTCGTTGTGGACCTTGACCGGCGGCCCTTCGCGCGGCGTGATCTCGCTGACCAGGTGCGGGGTGTGGGACTTCCCCTGGTTCGCCAGCGTCGCGTACGCGTTGGCCATGTCGATCGGCTTGACCGGGTACATGCCCAGCGCGACACCGGACTGGGTGTCGCCGTTGGAGTTCTGCAAGGTCTTGGTGGAGCCCTTGCCCGACTTGTACTCCTCGGGAATGCCGGCGGCGTGCGCGGCCTCGGCGATGGCCGGTGGTCCGGTCCGGGTCGCGATGTTGACGAACACGGTGTTCACCGACTTCGTCATCGCCTCGCGAACACCGCAATGGGTCGGCACGTCGCAGGCCACGTTCGGGGCGTTGGCGAAGTCGGTTCCCGCGATCTTCTGCGGGCTGCTGCCGTCGTAGAACTCACCGATGCCCAGGCCCTTGTGCAGCCCCGCCAGCACCGCGAACGGCTTGAACGACGACCCGGGTTCGGTGGGCGCGACCGCCCAGTCGTACCCGCCGACGTCACCGCCGCCGCCGTAGTAGGCCTTGACCTCACCGGTCTTCGGCTCGATCGCCACCAGCGACGTCTTGATGTTGTCCGGCAGCGTGTTCTCCGCCTGGGTGGTGGCCGCGTCGACCGCCGCCTTCTGCGCTCGCGGGTCGATCGTCGTCTTGATCTTGTAACCCTCGCGGGCCAGCGTGTCCTCGTCGTAGCCGGTCTCCTCCAGCTCGCGGAGCACCTGGTCCTTGATCTTGAACTGGTCCGGTGTCAGCCGCCGGTCGATCCGCCAGTCGTTCTGACCCCGGGTCTCCGGGAGCTGCAGGCCCTGGCGCTCGGACGCGGGCAGGAGCCCGTTCTTGACCATCTGGTCGAGGACGTAGTTGAACCGCGTGTCGGCCTGCTCCAGGTCCTCGCGCGGGTCGTTGCCCTTCGGGCGCTGCACCATGCCCGCCAGCACCGAGGCCTCGGCCGGCGTGATCTCGCTGGGCTTCTTGCCGAAGTAGGCGTTGGCCGCCGCGGTGATGCCGTTGGCGCCTCGGCCGTAGTAAGCGGTGTTGAGGTACGACAGCAGGATGTCGTCCTTCGTCCGCTCGTTGGTGATCTTGAACGCCAGCACGATCTCCTTGATCTTGCGGACGTAGGTCGGGTCCGACTTGTTGAGCTCCAGGTCCAGCTTGATGAACTGCTGGGTGATGGTGGAGCCACCGCCGACGCCGGAGCCGGTGAACATGAAGAACACCGACCGGGCGATGCCCTGGAAGTCGAAGCCGGGGTTGGTGTAGAAGCTCGCGTCCTCGGCGGAGATCGTCGCGTCGCGCAGCGGCTTGGACACGTCGTTGAGGTCGCGGATCACCTCGCGCGAACCGTCCGAGCTCACCGTCGCCAGCGGCGAGTCGTCCGCGTAGGTGATGGTGATCGGCTGCTTCATGTTGAGCAGCTTCTGCTCGTCCGGCGCCTCCCAGAAGAGGTAGCCGTAGATGAACACCAGCGTCGGGATGATCACTGCCGCTGCCGCACCCACGTAGCAGGTCCGGCGGATCCGCCGCCACATGACGGCGCGCTTGGCTTGGGCGGCACTCATTTCGTCGTCCGGATCCTCGCTGTCATCTCTGCCCGGGTACCCGGCACCGCCGACGTCCGCGGCGCCGGTGCTGCTGCGGTCGCCGAGCTGGTCGTCGCCGTACGGGTCGTCATCAAGATCATCAGCGTAGTAGTTGTACGTCGCCTGGTCCGAGTGCGTCAGCAGGTTCGGCTCGCGGGAGAAACCGGGGCTCCCCGAAGCGGCACCGGCCGCACCAGCACCGGCCCCGCCGGCGGCTGCGGCTCCACCAGCGGCAGCGGCTCCTGCGGCTCCTGCCGCGCCGGCAGCTCCGGCCGCGGCGGCTCCGGACGCACCGGAACCTCCCCGGTCACCGCTGCTCGGGGCCTGCGGGAGGTTCTGCGTCGGCGCTTCGCCCGGCGGTTGCGGGGGACGGCCCGGCGGAGGCTGCTGCCCGGCGGGCTGCTGTCCCGGACGGCCGGGAGGCGGGGGAGGCGGCGACGGCGAGTAGCTCGTCGCGTCGTCCTCTCCGCTTAACCGGCTGCTCAGCGAGCTCGAACCCGGCGCGGAGTCGTCGTCGAACGACGGCGTCCAGGCACCGGTCGACTCCTCCGGGGTCTCGGCCCCGGGCCACTGCGGCGGCTGCCCGCCTGCCTGACCGGGACGTCCCGGTGGGGGCGGGGGCTGCTGACCACCGGCTCCCGGACGACCACCGGGCTGCTCTCCCGGCCACGCCGGACCACCGTTCGGCGGCGGGGGCCCACCGGCCGGGCGCTGCGGCGGTCCTTGCTGACCGCCCGGCTGCTGGCCCGGGTGCTGCGGTGGGGGTGGCGTGGGGCGACCGTCGGGGTTCGGATGCCGGGAGTGGCGGCCCTTGCCATGGTCGTCACGCTCGTCGTTCACGAGTTGGCCTCCAGGACAGGCGTCGGGGCGACGCCGGTGATGCGTTCACGTCGGGGGTGCGCCGCATCGGCGCGGTTGGGCGTGCCGGGTGCACGACCGATCTCACTCCGCTGCAGTCTTGCGCCCGGATCGGCCGTTGTTCAAGCCGTCGGTCCCGAGCACGTAGGACAGCACCAGGTGGTTCCAGTTACATGTGCGGCACACCTCAACGACGTAGACGTTGAACTCCTCGAACAGGTTGGCCATCCGGTCCAGCTCTTCGGGCTTGCGCGCCGATCCGGACGCGTGCTTGAGAGCGTCGCCGAACACCCAGGAGACCTGGGTCAGCTCTTCCTTCCTGCACACGGGGCAGGTGGTGTCGCTGGGTTCACCGTGGAACTTCGCCGCCTGAAGAAGGTACGGGTCGGCGTCGCAGACCTCCATCACCCCGACGCGGCCAGCGTGCAACTGCGCGAGCAGCGCCCGGCGCTGCAACGCGTAGTCGACCACTTGCCTTTGGGTCCGCACGACCACAGGGTACGTGCCGCCTCGGTCCGCTCCATGCGCCGTTCAGGGCAGGCGGGTATCTCCGCTGTCACGTGCGGTGACGCCGAACACCCCCGGCACCGCTCGATGGTGAAGCCCGATATATCGGCGCGATATACTCCAGCGCGGTGCCCGGGTCAGCGTTGACACTCGTCATTATTCGCGGCGCCTATTAGACGCTCGTAGGAGGTGCAGATGCTCGAACTCGCGGTGCTCGGGCTGCTGCACAACACCTCGATGCACGGCTACGAGCTGCGCAAGCAGCTCAACGACACTCTCGGCGTGTTCCGCGCGCTGTCCTGCGGTTCGCTCTACCCGACGTTGCGCAGGCTGTGCCGGTCCGGGCTGATCGAGGAGGAATCGGACACCGAGGAGTCGAAGGCCTGGGGCCGCCGCGCCCGCCGCGTGTACCGCATCACCACCGCCGGTGAGCAGCGCTTCGACGAGCTCGTCACCGACAGCGGTCCCCGAGCCTGCGAGGACAACGCCTTCGGCGTGCACGTGGTGTTCTTCTCCCGCACGCCGGCCGAGGCGCGGATGCGCATCCTGCTGGCCCGGCGCCGTCGAGTGGAGGAGCGGCAGGAGGGTCTGCGCAGCGCGCTGGCCCGTTCCGGGGACTGCCTGGACCGCTACACGCGGGAACTGCACCGGCTCCGGCTGGACCACAGCGAACGCGAGGTTCGCTGGCTGGACGAGATCATCGAGGCCGAACGAGTCGAGCAGGCAGCTGCCTCGGCGACCGGGCGACCCGATGCCGGTGGGAACCCGGATGCGGGTCACCAGCCACCGGCTCAAATCACGCAAGGACACGACAGATGACCAAGAAGGAGGGCCCTGCCATGGGCGGAGATCGTCCCGGTCGCGCGGTGCGAGTGGCGATCGTCGGCGTTGGGAACTGCGCTGCATCGCTGGTGCAGGGCGTGCACTACTACTCCGACGCCGATCCGGGCACCAGGGTGCCCGGGTTGATGCACGTCGCCTTCGGCGACTACCACGTCAGCGACGTGAAGTTCGTCGCCGCGTTCGACGTGGACGCCAAGAAGGTGGGTCGGGACCTCTCCGAGGCCATCGTCGCCAGCGAGAACAACACCATCAAGATCGCCGACGTCCCCCCGCTGGGCGTCACCGTGCAGCGCGGCCACACCCACGACGGTCTCGGCCGGTTCTACCGGGAGACCATCGAGGAGTCCGACGAGCAGCCGGTCGACGTGGTCCAGGCGCTGCGCGACGCCGAGGTCGACGTCCTGGTGTCCTACCTGCCGGTCGGGTCCGAGGACGCCGACAAGTTCTACGCGCAGTGCGCGATCGACGCGGGCGTGGCCTTCGTCAACGCGCTACCGGTGTTCATCGCCTCCGACCCGGAGTGGGCGGCGAAGTTCACCGAGGCCGGCGTGCCGATCGTCGGCGACGACATCAAGTCGCAGGTCGGCGCCACCATCACGCACCGCGTGCTGGCCAAGCTGTTCGAGGACCGGGGCGTGCACCTGGACCGCACGATGCAGCTCAACGTCGGCGGCAACATGGACTTCATGAACATGAAGGAGCTGGAGCGGCTGGAGTCCAAGAAGACCTCCAAGACGCAGTCGGTGACGTCGCAGGTCGACCGCGACCTGGGCAAGCGCAACGTGCACATCGGTCCGTCGGACTACGTGCCGTGGCTGGACGACCGCAAGTGGGCCTACATCCGGCTCGAGGGTCGCGCCTTCGGCGACGTGCCGCTGAACCTGGAGTACAAGCTCGAGGTGTGGGACTCGCCGAACTCGGCGGGCATCATCATCGACGCGATCCGCGCCGCCAAGATCGCCAAGGACCGCGGTGTCGGGGGACCGATCCTGTCGGCGTCCTCGTACTTCATGAAGTCGCCTCCGGAGCAGTACTCCGACTCCGACGCCTACCAGGCCGTCGAGGACTTCATCGCGGGCGAGACCGACAGCTGACCTTCGCCGAGCAGAAGCGGGGCACCCACCTCACCGTGGGTGCCCCGCTTCGTTCAGCAGGGGTTGTTCGACCCACGCAGTACCTCCCTCCTAGTCGGCGACCAGGTCCTTCTAGGAACCGACCCGCGACGCGAGCTGCTGCTCCGCGCGGGCCAGCACCGAGTGCACCGAGGCCAGGCCGTCGGTGGTCACCCAGGAAACGCGCAGGCCCGGGCGGACCCGCTTGCGGCCGACGCGCATCGGCCAGCCGGCCACCTCGCGCGCGTGGGCGGCGATGCGCTCGCCCGTTCCGCTGGGGTGTTCGGCGACCACGGCGAACTCGTCCCCGCCGTAGCGCGCGACGGTGTGCTCGTCGCTGAGCCCTTCTCGAAGCCGACCGGCCAGCATCGAGAGCATCTCGTCGCCGCGCTCGAAGCCGTGCGTGGCGTTGAACTCGGCCAGCTGCTGGACGTCGATGAGCACCAGGGTCGAGAGCGTCCCGCGCATGCGGGAGCGGACCAGCGACTGCTCGAGGCGGTCCAGCAGCAGCACGCGGCCGGGCAGACCGGTCAGCGGGTCGAGCAGCCCGGAGGAGTGCGAGACGTCGGTCTCGACGGACTGCAGCAGGACCAGGACTCGCCTGCGCCCCTGCACCGTCACGGCGTGGTAGTCGGCCCAGATGCGGCTCTCGGTGCGACCGTTGATGATGACGAGCGGGATGGACAGCGGGCAGCCGGCGCGCAGCACCTGACCGGCCAGGTCTGCCCAGTCGGGCATCGGCGAACCGGTGTCGTCGCGGACCTGCCAGTCGTGGGGACGGGTTCCGGTCAGCAGGTCGGCGCGGTCCAGCTGCATCAGCTCGGCGGCGACGTCGTTCGTGGCCAGCACCTGGCCGCGCTCATCGGTCAGCAGCACCCCGACGTTCAGCCCGCTGACGAGTTCGTCCCACATCGGTGCCAGCTGGGCTGCAGCCACGTCAAGGACACTCATTCGGCCCCCTCCCTCCCCACCAAACGGAGCAGTCCGTCCGAGCCTCCCCTTGTTGGTAGGAGCTTTTCAAGAGCAAAGCGACCACCCGTAATGGTGGTTTCACGCTCCGCTTATAACGCTGCGTCAAGGCTTCTGCACCACCTTCCCCACGCGTCACCTCGAAGACCGGATTTTGATCATTCATGCAGGTGAAACACGATCGAGAAAGCCCCGCGAAACATCTCGGAACCGCTATCGATAGAGAGTGCGTGACGAACGGGTTCCCGCCCGATCCCGCACGTCCGACTGCGCCGAGGCCATCTCTACCCTTGAGCGGCAGTGGTACCGAGAGGATGGTGCATGCCAATGCCCGGAACCGCGGATCTGGTTCCGCTGGCCGAGCGAATGCGTGGTCACCGGTCGCTGTTGACCGTCATCGCGATCGCTGAACTGATCGCCATCGTGGTGGTCTCGACCGTCAACACCCACGACCACATCGACGGAGAGGTCTACCGGCAGGGCGCCCAGGCGCTGCTGGCGGGCCGCGACCTCTACCACAACCTGCCGCCCACCGAGTCCGGCCTGCTGCTGCCGTTCATCTACCCGCCGTTCGCCGCCATCGTGTTCGCGCCGCTGGCGCTGGTGCCCAAGGTGCTGTCCACCGCGGTGATCATGCTGGTCAGCCACCTCGCGCTGCTGACCACGCTGTACGTGGTGCTGCGAGAGTCGACGTTCCTGCAGGCGCACCGGGACAGGGTGCTGCTGGTGACCGCCGTCGTGCTGCCGTTCGCCACGATCAGCGAGCCGGTGATGGAGACCATCACCTACGCGCAGATCAACATCGTGCTGATGGCGCTGGTCGTGGTGGACCTGCTGTGGCGGGTGGAGGGCACCAAGAAGCTGCCCTACCCGCGCGGGCTGCTGATCGGCATCGCCGCGGGCATCAAGCTCACGCCGCTGGTGTTCCTGCTCCTCCCGCTGCTGCGCAAGGACTTCAGGACCATCGCGGTCTCGTTGCTGACCTTCGTGGCGACCGCGCTGGTCGGGTTGCTGATCACCTTCGACAACGCCCGCCGGTTCTGGCTCCAGGAGATGTTCGCCAACAGCCACGTCAACTTCGGGCCGAAGTTCACCGGTGACGCATCGACCTACGCGGGCAACCAGTCGCTGAAGTCGCTGCTGTCGAAGCTCAGCGCGCCGAACCTGACGCTCGTGCTGGCCGTGATCGCGCTGCTCGTGCTGGGGCTGGCCGTGCTGGGGATGATCAACGCCATCCGCCAGCGGGACCTGCCGACAGCCGTGGTGCTCAACGGCGTGCTCGGGCTGCTGCTCTCGCCGATCTCCTGGTCGCACCACTGGGTCTGGGCCATCCCCGGGCTCGTGCTGCTGGCCGGTGCGGCCTACGTGCGGCGCGACTGGGCGATGCTGCTGATGACGACGCTGATCGGCTCGTTCTTCATGATGGGCCCGCACTGGAAGATGCCGCAGGGCAAGGGCCTCGAGCTGACCTGGAGCTTCTTCGAGCAGTTCGTCGGCAACTCCTACGTCTACTTCGGCGTCGCTTACCTGGCCTACAACGGCTACCTGTGGTGGCGCGAGCGGGACCGGACGCCGGTGGACATCCCCCGGGCGGAGAAGCCGCCGGTCACGCCCGAACCGCTGTGACCCCCTGACGCGAACGAGGCCCCGTCCGGCTGGACGGGGCCTCGTTCGTCGAGGTCGATCAGATGCGGTTCATCACGACGGTCTCGGCGTTGTCGAAGCGGTGCATCATCTCGGGGCTGATGGCCGGCATCGGCAGGGTGACGTCGGGAGCACCGGTCATGCCGGACAGCAGCGGCAGCTCGGATCGGGGCGCGACCATCGTCCGCGCGGAGAGCACGGTGTCCTCCAGCGCGGCGGTGATCCGGCTCGGCGCCGGTCCGGAGGTCTGCCCGTCCTGCAGGGCGTTGAGCTTCCCGAAGCCCGGGATCGGCGCGGATAGGCCCGGTCCGCCGCGCTCGACCGCGCCCGGCACCTTCGACAGCTCCAGCAGCGAGAGGCCGGACAGCGGGGGCACCTCGGTGGCCGGGGCCTGGCGCTCGCCCGGCACGTCCAGCGGCACGAAGTCCACCGGGGCGGCCGGGGGAGCCGGGGGCTCGGCCAGTGCCGCGGACAGCACGAGCGGCGGCACGGTGCGCAGGTCGCTGCGCAGACCGCCCACGTCGGCGGAGGTCAGGTCGACCGAGTCGGTGGCCAGCAGCCCACCGGTCTCGACCGGGACCTCCTCGCGAGCGGACAGCGCGCCCTCGTAGAGCTCGATGATCCCGTTGGCCGGGCCGAAACCGTCGAAGTAGACGAGGTCGTCGTGCGGGATGACCAGCTCGGCCGTCTGCGGACCGCGGTCCGCGGCGCGCTCGCGCACGACGTCGCCGATCGACGCGGACCAGCTCAGCGAGCGGTGGAAACCCTCGGCCGGGGTGACCGGGGCCTGGCCCTGCGGCGAACGGCGCAGGTCGAGCGGCTTGGCCTCGGAGGGATCAGCCGCCCAGCCCGCGAGCTTGAGCGGCGACTCCTGGAACCGGATCGCGGGGATCTCGCGGGTCAGCTCGGCAGCGGACTCGTCGAGCTGACCGCGGCGGGTTTCCACCACCGGCCTGGTGTGCTGCGCACCGTCTGCGAACAGGTCTCCGGCCAGGCAACGGCCCAGCGGCGCAGTCTCGTCGAGCGCGGGCGGGAACACCGACTCTCCCAACGGCATCGGACGCTGCTGACAGGCATCCCCGGCGGAAGCGACCCCCGTTCCGACGGCCAGCATGCCACCAGTGACCAGCGCGGTCTGCACGCCGCGCTTCGCCCAAGTCTGCATGGATCTTCTCCTTCACAAGGCTCCCCGCGTTCCGGGGGGAAATCAACTTCGAGCGCCGCACCGTCATCAGAACTTGATCATGGGCGGGCGGCGGTGGACTCAGATCGCGAAGTCGCCGGCACGCTGGTTCGCCACACTGCGAATCACGGCCGGTCAGCGGGTCAGTCGGGCGTCGCGCCGGGGCGCGGCGACGGCACCCCGCGCAGCACCTCGTCGCGGTCGTCCGCGCACGCGTCCGGGCGGACGTCGTCGGCGCGCGGCGCCGCCGGGTACCAGCCGGGCAGACCGGATCCCTGCTGGTGGCCGTCCGACGTCGTGGCGCAGCCGGATGAAGCGGGCAACGCCGAGATTCCGCCCGGGTACTCGTGCTCGGGGACGGGCGGAACGGCCGGTACGGGGTGTCCGGTCGCCCGGACAAGGCTGTTCACCTGCGGATGTGCCGCGGGCTGCTCGGGTTCGGGGATGCTCACGACCGGTTCCGGCAGCGGGCTGTCCGCCTGCCGGTCCGGCCCTGCGACGGGTTCCACCGGCGCAGTGGGAGGTCCGGTCTCCTCGGACGTCTCGGGTGTCTCGGCGGTCTCCTCGTCGAGACCGCCGACCAGGTGCCCGACCGGTTCGCCGGGCACGAGCTCGAGCGGGTCCAACTGCTCGAGCGGGAACGAAGCGGGTCCGGCCTGCTGCACCTTCTCCAGCGCGGCCTCCGGGAGGTCCGCGGCATCGCCGGTGAGCGCGGCGGCCTCGGACAGCACCGGAGCTCCGGTCAGCGGAGGAGGCTCGACGAGCTCCCCGACGGGTTCGTCGGGCTCCGCTTCCGCGGGCTGGCCGAACAGCAAGGCCGCGGAGGTTCCGGCTGCCGCCGTGCCCGCCAGGACCAGGGCACGGCCCAGGAACCGCCGTGCGGCGGTCTGCGTCGTACGGTCACGGACGGACATCGCGGTGCCAGAACCTCCTCGGCCTGCTGTGGCTCCCCCACGGAGCTTCGTCCTCCCTCGCGACGGGAACTCTGTCAAAACAAGGTCGTCTTCCGTAAGCGCAGAGAAGCCGGTTCGCTACATCGTGTTACACACCTCGACTTGCCGATCCGCCCGAACCGGACATCCACCCCACGCCCACCCGCGCGGGAACCGCGGTTCCCGCAAGCCCGGACCCGCGGGAGGAACCGGGCCGGATCGGTGTTCACGTGCGGTTGTGGATCAGGAAGGACGTTGTGCGGTTGGCGCCCGGTGATCGGCGCTACGGTGACGGGGTGAGCGAGCTCAAGATCAGCAGGCCGGAAGACGCTTCGACGGCGATCCCCCGGGTGCTCCGGGTGTCCGCGGCGGTGAGCTGGCGATTGCTGGTGATCGCCGCCAGCCTGTACGTGCTGGGCATGATCATCGGGCGGATCTACGTCGTGGTGATCCCGGTGGCCATCGCGCTGCTGCTGGCGGCACTGCTGGCGCCGCTGGTGTCGTGGCTGGCGCACCGCAGGGTTCCCCAGGCGCTGGCGACGGCACTCGTGCTGATCGGCGGTCTCGCGGTGGTCGGCGGGGTGTTCAGCTTCGTCATCAACGCGTTCATCAACGGGTTCCCCGACCTGCAGCGCCAGGTGCTGGCGAGCCTCGACGCGCTGAAGTCCTGGTTGGCGATCTCCCCGCTGCACATCAACGAGGCGCAGATCGGCCAGTACCTGGAGCAGGCGCGCGAGTGGCTGCAGACCAACCAGGCCGCGCTGACCAGCGGCGCGCTGTCCACGGCCTCCACGTTCGGCAACTTCCTGACCGGACTGGTGCTCGCGCTGTTCACGCTCATCTACTTCCTCTACGACGGTCGCCGCGTCTGGCTGTTCCTGGTCCGGTTGGCACCGCGCCAGGTGCGCGACCGGGTGGACCACGCGGGCATCGCCGGGTTCACCTCGCTGGTCGGGTTCGTGCGCGCGACCGTGCTGGTCGCCGTGGTGGACGCGCTGGGCATCGGGCTCGGACTGGTCCTGCTGGGCGTTCCGCTGGCGATCCCGCTGGCCGCACTGGTGTTCCTCGGCGGCTTCGTGCCGATCATCGGTGCCGTCGCCTCGGGGGCTGTCGCGGTGCTGATCGCGCTGGTGACCAAGGGCTGGGTCGTCGCGGTGATCCTGGTCGGCATCGTGCTGGCCGTGCAGCAGCTGGAGGGCAACGTGCTCCAGCCGCTGATCCTCGGTCGCGCGGTGCGGATCCACGCGCTGGGCGTCGTGCTGGCGATCAGCATCGGCGTGGTCATCAACGGCATCGTCGGCGCGCTGCTGGCGATCCCCATGGTCGCGGTGCTCAACTCGGCGATCCGCGCGCTGCTCGCCGACGAGGAGGAGTTCCTGAACGCCCCCTCCGCCGGAGAACCGAAACCCGGTGACTCCACGAAGCCCGCGGACGACGAGTCCGACGACGACGTCGTGGACAAGAAGGCCGACGCGGACGAACCCGACGACGAGAAGAAGAACTAGACACCCGGCCCGCTGAGGGTCATGTCAAATGCGGCGGTAGCCGCTGTGTCAGGTGTGGGACTCAGCCGGCACCGCCGCGGCGGGTGCCGTTGTTTCAAGTGTGGGACTCAGCCCGCACCGCCGCGGGTTCTGACACGTCTTCTGGCGAGTACGCCGCGACGCCGTGTATTGGCATACATCAGGAGTGGCGCACGGAGTCCAGAAGACGTGTCAGGTTCCGCCACCCGCACCGCCACGCAAGCCGGATAAAAGAGAACTCAAGCCACTGTGACTGCGTTTCGGCCTGCTGCTTTGGCTGCGAGCATCGCGGCGTCCGCGGCCACCAGCAGGTCGGTCAGCTCGTAGTCGAACCGGCCCGTGGTCGCCACCCCGATGCTGACGGTCAGCCCGGTGAGTTCCCGGTTCTCGCCGTGGATGTCGCGGGCGCGCACCGACAAGGTCGTGGTGGACGCCCGGATCCGGTCCGCGACCCGGTAGGCGGTCTCGTCCTGGGTGCCGGGCAGCAGCACGACGAACTCCTCACCGCCGAAGCGACCCACCAGGTCGTCGCGGCGGACGTTCTTCTGGAGCATCCGCGCGAACTCGGCCAGCACGGTGTCGCCGGCCAGGTGGCCGAGCTCGTCGTTGACCCGCTTGAAGCGGTCGAGGTCCAGGAGCAGCAGCGCGGCCGGTTGCTGCCGCTGGCGGGCGCGCATCAGCTCGACCCGGGCGAGGCGTTCCCAGTGCGTGGAGTTGGCCAGCCCGGTCTTGCCGTCGTGCTGGGCGCTCCGCCGCCACTGCGGGAGCTGGCTGGCGAGGTCGAGCAGGATCATCGGAGGCCCGGCGAGCAGCGCGGCGAGCGGAGCGGCCACCATCGCGACGGCCATCAGCCCGCCGAGGCTCGCTCCGACGATGCCCAGCAGCACGTCGATGGGTTCGCCGAGCACGGTCGTGCGCGCAGCTCCGGGCTCGCGCAGCTGGAGTCCGCCCGCGACCACCACTGCCCGCACGACGAGCAGCACCACGCCGACGGCGAAGAAGCTCGATCCCGTCCACACCGGTTCGTCCCAGCCGGCGACCAACCGCGCGGCGAACGTGGCGACGGTGGTGGCGGCGGTGGTGAACAGCCAGCGGTGCGCTTCGGGCCGGTCGTGCAGAACTCCGTGCAGCGTGGGCCCGAGCAGCAGGAGCACGAGAAGATTCGGTGGCAGCAGCAGGATTCCGGCTGCGAGGTAGACGATGTGCAGGGTCCACGGGTCGCGACGGATCTGCCGCCGGATGTTGATCGACACCGAGGTGATCACGATGGTCGCGCCCGCGGTCGAGGCGAGCGCGGCGAAGTTCATCAGGTCGTCGGCGCCCGGTTGCCGACCGGTCACGAACACGAGGACGACCAACGCGAGCGCCAGCGCTTGGACCAGCAGGACGTAGCCGATCGCAGCAGGGCGCATCCGCCACAACAACCAGTCCCGCATTGCCACCTCCGGCCCGGAGCCTGGCACAGCGAATGAGCACACCGAAGCACAACGGGAAAACCGCGAACGGCGTTTCGCGGTGAACACCCCCGACCGGGCGTTGCCGATCGGCGGATCGGACGAGTGCGGGGCATTTCGCATTCCCGCCCACGCGATTCCACAACGGAGCCCGCGTGGGGCAGGATGGTCGCCGGGGAAGGGGTTCGAGTTGACGGGTTCGCACGCATCGCCGGTGCCACCGCACGTGGCCGACGGTCGAACGCCGCTGTGGCGAGGGCACAACGTCTTTCGCATCGTGGCGTTCTTCTACGCCGCGTCCTGGTTCGTCATGTTGTACGACAAGTACGAGCGGCCGCGGCTGGCGGCGGCCTGCTTGGCCTGCATGGCCGTGTGGACCGCGTTCACCGTCTGGAAGTACCGGACCAGGGCCGGTCGCACCAACCGCCTGGTGGCCGCCGACGTCGTGGTGGTCAACGCGCTGTTCCTGCTCAACGAGCTCATCCTGACCGAGACGCAGATGAACTCGCCGGACCCGTCGGTGGTGACGGTCTGGCACTCCACCGGGGTCACCGCGGCGGCCGTGCAGTGGGGGATGACGGGCGGTCTCGCCACCGGGATCATCGAGGCGGCGGGAAACCTGCTGGTGCGGGGCCGGATCGGCTCGGACATGGCGCTGGACACGGTGCTGCTCATCGGGGTGGGGCTGGTGATCGGCTTGAACTCCGACCACGCGCGCCGGTCCACCGAGCGACTCGCGCACGCGCTGCGCACCGAAGCCGCCACGGCGGAACGGGAACGGCTGGCGCGGTCCATCCACGACAGCGTTCTGCAGGTGCTGGCCAGGGTTCGCCGGCGCGGCGCGGAGCTCGGCGGGGAAGCGGCCGAGCTCGCGGAACTGGCCGGGGAGCAGGAGATCAAGCTGCGCTCGCTGATCGCCACCAAGCCGGAGACCACAGAGGACGGTGAGACCGATCTGGCGGCCCGGCTGCAGGTCCTGCGCACCGCGCGGGTGCACGTCTCGGTACCGGGCAACCCGGTTCTGCTGAGCGAGCAGCTCAGCGCGGATCTCGCGGCGGTGGTCCGGGAGGCGCTGGCCAACGTCGACAAGCACGCGGGCGAGCAGACCCAGGCGTGGGTGCTGCTGGAGGAGCTGCCCGACGAGATCGTGCTCAGCGTCCGCGACGACGGACCGGGAATTCCCGAGGGGCGGTTGGACGAGGCCGCGGCCGAGGGGCGGATGGGGATCGCGAAGTCCATCAAGGGACGGGTCACCGCCTTGGGTGGGATGATCACTCTCGACACGGCGCCGGGCGAGGGGACCGAGTGGGAGGTCCGGGTCCCGCGCACCGCGGAGCCGAAACGCCGCCGAGGAGGACAGCGATGAGCGAACCGCCGGTCACCGTGATGGTCGTCGACGACCACCCGATGTGGCGGGACGGCGTCGCGCGCGATTTGAGCGAGCGCGGTTTCGAGGTCCGCGCCACCGCGAGCGACGCCACGTCGGCGCTGCGGATCGCGCGGACGGTGACGCCCGACGTGGTGCTGATGGACCTCAACCTCGGGGACACCTCGGGTGTTGAGGCCACGCTGCAGATCACCCAGGAGATCCCCGGCACGCGGGTGCTGGTGCTGTCGGCCAGCGGCGAGCACGCCGACGTGCTGGAGGCGGTGAAGGCCGGTGCTTCGGGCTACCTGGTCAAGTCCGCGTCGGCGGAGGAGCTGGTGGACGCGGTCCGCCGCACGGCCGCCGGAGACGCGGTGTTCACCGCGGGGCTGGCCGGGCTGGTGTTGGGCGAGTACCGCCGGATGGCGATCACGCCGGATTCCGAGCACCAGGCCCCGCAGCTGACCGAGCGCGAGACCGACGTGCTGCGCCTGGTCGCCAAGGGCATGACGGCCCGGCAGATCGCGACCAAGCTGGTGATCTCCCACCGCACGGTGGAGAACCACGTGCAGTCGACCTTGCGCAAGCTGCAGCTGCACAACCGCGTCGAGCTGGCCCGCTACGCCATCGAGCACGGCCTCGACCAGGACGGGGAGTCCGAAGAGCAGGAGTGATCCGCTCGGCGCTCCCCGCCGGGGTCAGGCCAGGGTCGTCTTCGTGGTCTGCCGCGCCGCCGCCGCGCTGGGCGCCTCCAGCGCGGCCTCCGCCGCCTTGCGGAACGTGGCGTGCGGGTGCTGCGCGAGAGCGGCGCCGACGGCTCGGACGGCCGAGGCGTTCATCGACACGCTCGTGACGCCCAGTCCCGCCAGCACTCCGGCCAGGTGCGGGTCGGAGGCGGCCTCGCCGCAGACACCTACCGATTTGTCGACCTGTCGACCCGCCTGGCCGATCATCGCGATGAGCCGCAGCAGCGCGGGCTGCCACGGGTCGTTGAGGCCGGCGAGCGCGCCGGCCATCCGGTCGGCGGCGAAGACGTACTGCGCCAGGTCGTTGGTGCCGATGCTGACGAAGTCCACCGCCTGCAGGATCTCCGACGCCGAGAGCGCTGCCGCGGGCACCTCGATCATCACGCCCGCCCGGTCGAGACCGCCTGCGCGGGCGCGTTCGGCGAACCAGCCGGCCTCGTCGGCGGTGGCGACCATCGGCGCCATCACCGACACCTCGGCTCCGGTGTCCTGGGCGGCACCGGCGATGGCTTCGAGCTGCTTGTCGAGCAGGTCGGGCTGGTCGAAGGCGACCCGCAGCCCGCGCACGCCCAGCGCCGGGTTCGGCTCGGTCCCCATGTCCAGGAACGACAGCGGTTTGTCGGCGCCCGCGTCGAGGGTCCTCACGATCACGGGCTTGCCCGCGAACGGGGTGAGCACCTCGGCGTAGGCGGCGCGCTGGGTGGCCACGTCGGGTTCGGCATCGGCGCCGAGGTAGCAGAACTCGGTGCGGAACAGCCCGACGCCTTGCGCCCCTGCCGCGACCGCACCGGTGGAGTCGGTGGCCGACCCGACGTTGGCGAGTACCTTGACCGGCACCCCGTCGGCGGTCTGCCCGACGCCGTCCCATTCGGCGTGCGCGGGCGGCTGGGCGGCGCGCACCTCCACCGCGGTCTCGGAGAGCTCGACGTCGCCCTCGTCGCCGTCGACGGTGGCGCCGGCGGCGATCGCGTCGAGCACGCCGCGAACCGCGACGACGGCCGGGATCCCCAGCGCACGCGCGAGGATCGCGGTGTGGCTGGTGGGTCCGCCTTCCTCGGTGACCAGCGCGAGAACCAGCTTCGGATCGAGGTCGGCGGTGTCGGCGGGCGCGAGGTCGCGCGCCACGAGAACGCTCGGGGCGGAGAGCTCGGGGACGCCGGGCGGTGTCACGCCTGCGAGCTCGGCGATGATCCGGTCCCGCACGTCGTGGACGTCGCGGGCGCGCTCGGCCATGTACCCACCGGCGGCGCGCAGCGCGTCGGCGAAACCGTTGGCGGCCTCGTGGACGGCGCGGGCGGCGGGCACCGACCGGGTGGCGACGAGCTGCTCGGCCTGCGAGATCAGGGCCGGGTCCATGGCCATCGCCGCGGTGGTCTCCAGCACGGCCTTGGCGTCCCCGCCGACCCTGCCTGCGCGCTGGAACAACCCGTCGGCGACCGCGTCGGCGGCGGGGCGGATCCGTGCGGCCTCGGCGACCTGGTCGGTCGGGGCGGGGGTGGCGGCGGGCTCGGGCAACGGGTCGGCCACCCGGGCGATCGGCCCGGCGGCGCGGCCGGAGCTGACTCCGACACCAGTCAAACGCGACATGGTCTAGACCATACCTTTCCGAGTTGCGCAGCAGAAGCATCCGGCGCGGATACGACACGCACCGCAACACCCTGCTCATCACCAGCGTAAGGACGCGATCCCCGTTTGGCTTGATCGTGTGAGCCAGGGGGCACACGCGCAGTGCCACAGCGGGTTCCTACGTCACCCGTCTGCAGCAGCCCGTGACGTTACTCATAGGTAACAACTGAGTAGCCGTACGGATCCGGTCCGCACCCCTGAAATCGCAGGCTGGAGCCATGGCAATCACCGCAGCGCTCATCGAACCGAAGATCGACGCGGATTGGTTCGCGGACCGGCTCAACACCGTCGCGACCTTCTTCGCCGCCCAACCCAAGCCGGCGGACGACGACCGGACGACCGAACCCCGATCCGAAATTCCCGCGCGGGTGGATCCTGTTCCAGGAGAGCCCGTCGACACCAGCCATCACGGCGAATCCCACTATCCGGTCGCGTCGTCGGACGCACCCGGCAAACACGATCCGGCCGAATCCCGGAAAAGATCGAGCAAAAGGCACGAATAGGCTTTTGAGCAGGCGAAACGCAGTGAATCGCGATATTCATGTGCTCTCGGACACAAATGATTATTCCGCCATTGATCCACCGTTCGAGCGAATTCAGGCGTCAAGGTGGATCTTTTCCAGGGGAGTTGCCGTCAAACTGAACAGGTTGTCGCTCGTCGGTATTCGCGCCATCGACGATCGCAACCTGCTGTGGGCCGGCCGCAACGCCCCCCGTGCGGTCGGCCCTCAGCGCAGCACCTCAGGCGGGGAGCAGGTGCGGGGCGTGCTCGGTCACGGCCGCGATCACCTCGCGGGCCGAGGGGTTGACCGCCTTCCAGTCCCCGATCACCACGGTCGGCACGGTCTCGTTGCCATCGGCGATGGAGCGCACGACGCTCGCCGCTTCCGGGTCCTGCCAGATGTCGACCTCGTCGTAGGCCAGGCCCGAGCGCTTGAGCCCGGAGCGCAGAGCCATGCAGAACGGGCAGCCCGGCCTGCTGTACACGGTGACTTGTTCGGCGGACATCCGACCTCCAGGTTCGGCCACGACTTGCAGTCTTCGAGCTTGAACAATCGAAACGGCGAAATCATTCGCACGAGACGCAGCTCATGTCGTCCACACAGGACGTCTTGGAGCCCGATGGTGACGCCCGTTACGGTCTGACTCGACGTCCCACGAGCCGGACGCCAATCCTGGACCGAGGGGTAGGGGACATGACCGAGCTGTCTCCGCGCGAGCGCGCGCGGGCGGCCACCGAGCACGACATCCGGCGACGCGCCCGGATGCTGCTCGCCGAGCACGGCAGCGACGCGGTGACGCTCCGAGCGATCGCCCGCGAGCTGGGCATCACCGCTCCCGCCCTCTACCGCTACTACTCCTCCCGCGAAGACCTGCTGGGGCAGCTGTGCGACGACATCTGCGCCGAGCTCTCCGAGGACCTGTCGGCCGCGTTCGACCCGGCCAGCGAGAGCTTCCTGGACCGCACCTTCGCGGTCTGCCGCCGGTTCCGGTCGTGGGCGCTGGCCCACCCCAAGGAGTTCGCGCTGGTCTTCGCCACGCCGAAGGACCGCGCCCAGCAACCGGATCGCTTCGCCGGGGTGTTCCTGAGCATCGTCGCCCCGATGTTGTGGGAGAACCCCAACGTCGAGGACAAGGTCAAGGAGCCGGTGGACCTGCCGGACCTGTCGGCCCAGCAGAAGTCCCTGGCCGACGCCTTCTCCAGCGAGGGCATCGAGATGCCCCCGGAAGCGCTGGACGCCGAGGCGGTCTACTTCCTGATGCGCTGGTGGGTGCGCTTGTACGGGCACATCGCGCTGGAGGTCTTCGGCCGCTTCCCGTTCGACCTGTTCCACGCCGATCAGCTCTTCGACTCGACCTTGCACGAGCTGGCGGAGGAAAGCGGCCTGACCTGACTCAGTGTGGTCGCGTCACCCCAGGGCCTAGAAGAACCTTCACCCTGGGGTGAAAGGTCTCAACTACGAACGGAACGACCAGGCGGTGCTTGCCGACGTAGGGCGGCGGTTCCGTCCTCGCGCGCACCCGGACCCCCGGTTCGAGCTCCCGCTCCTCGCGCATCATCTCCATGAGAAGCGTTGTGAATTCAGTGAACTTGGCGATCGGCTGGGTGGCGTTCCGCTGCACCTGCCACACGTCGAGGGCGCCGGGACCGGCCCCCGCGTGCTTGCCGTGCCCACCCCGCAGCGGGAAGACCAGCAGGAAGAGGGCCGTCACCAAGAGTGTTCCCCCGGAAGCGATACCTCCCGGCGAGTGCACCAGAAGCATGATGGTTTCAGTCATGTTGTCACATCTCCTTTTTCATCAGTCCGATGTGGAAACCGTAGCGATCCCAACACGACTCGTCACGAGCGCGGGTCCAGAACTCCTCGCGGGCCGGGGCTGCGGTCCGCCCGAGGCAACGGGTGAGCTGCTCCCGGCCCCGCGCGCCGGGCATGTGAAACTCTGCCTGTGGACGCCCGCCCGATGACCGAGGACACCATGACCGACTCCACCGACGTCAGCCCTGCTCGCGGAGCGAGGGCGCGCGCCGCGCACGTCCTCACCGAGGTGTTCGCGCCGTGGGTGATCGTGGTGCTGCTGCCGCTGGCCGTGGCGTGGCAGGCCACCCACCGGCTGCTGCCCGCGCTCGGCTGGGGCCTGCTGGTGGCCGCCACCAGCAGCATCCTGCCGATGGGTGTGATCGTCTGGGGCGCTCGCACCGGGCGGTGGGACAGCCACCACGTGCGCGACCGGGCCGGGCGAGCCGTGCCGTTCCTCGCGCTGATCGTCATGAGCCTGGTCGGGCTCGGCCTGCTCGTGGCCCTGGGCGCTCCGTGGCCGCTGATCGCGCTCGACATCTCCATGATCGGCTCCCTGTTCGTCACGGGCGCGATCACGGCCTGGTGGAAGGTGTCCATGCACTCGGCGGTGGCCTCGGGAGCGGTGGTGATCCTCGCGGTGATCTACCACCCGGCGTGGTGGGCCCTGATGGTGCTCGTGGCGGCGATCTCGTGGTCCCGCGTGCAGATCCGCGACCACACCACCGCGCAGGTCACCGCGGGCGCGATCGTCGGAGCCGTCGTCGGAGGCGGCCTGTTCACGACCCTGCTCTACGCCGTCTGATCCGCTTCGGCCCGGGCGCGAGCGTTCGCCACGATCGGTGAGCGGTCCACGAGCCGGCCGAGCCCGATCAGCCACGCCGCCTCGGTGTGCGGGTCGGAGGCCACCCCGCGGTAGGGCACCGCGCTCTCGCCCGGCCGGGACCGGTGCGGACGCCCCGCGGCGTGGGAGTCCAGCGCGACCGCGAGCGATGCGGCCTCGACGACCTGGTGCGCGCGCCGCTCGCCGAGCCCGGCCCGCTCCGCTTCCTGCTGCGCCCAGGAAGCCGCGTCCGGGTGGACGTGGGAGCGCAGCACGAGCTGCGCGTCCCGGATCTCCACCACCCGCCGGTACAGCGCGAAGCGGGCGTCGGCCCGCGCGTACATCTCGGACGGCAGCGTGATCTGCGGCAGTTCGGTGGCGAGCCGGTGCCACAGCGGGTGCAGCCTCCGGACCTGGTGCGCCGCGCGCACCCAGGACGCGAGGACCGCGCAGCGCGGCCCCCAGACCGGCATGGTCGCGCCGAGGGCCACCAGCACCACGCACACCGCGGCGCACGTCCCCGCCACCGGGACCAGCACGCCGGGGTCGCGGCCGCCGACCACCGAGAGCGCAGCACCGATCTTGGCCACCGCCCAGGCCGCAGAAGCGACGCACCCCGCCTGGATCGTCCGCAGCCCCGCGCGCAGCCACAGACCCGTGGTCTGCACGACGTAGCGGCCGACGAACAGGGCGAACACCGTGGTGGCCCACCCGATGTAGAGGGCGAACACGAGGAGGTAGGCCGCCACGCGCGGATGGTCGGCGTAGGCGCCCAAGAAGGACGGGTGGGACGGGACCCCGGCCCCGAGCAGCAGCACCGCCATCAGCGCCGCCGCGGTGAGCATCACCGGCACTTGGACCTTCATCACGCGGCGGGCGCGGGCGGACTCGTGCAGCAGGTGCGCCAGCAGGCCGTGCACGCACACCGCCGCGACCATGGCCAGGACGTTGGCGACCAGGCGACCGACGTTGGCGATCGGCTCCCACTCCGACACCAGGGCCAGGGAAGCCGGAGCGACCAGCGCCGCGGACAGCCCGACGCTGCCGATCGCACCGCACAGGTAGAGCACGCTGGGCCGGGTCTCGCGGCGGAGCTGGACCTGAGCGGCCTTGCTGAGCGCGGCCAGCACGGCGATGATCCCGGCGCACTGCAGGACGACGCTGGTCATCGCTTCTCGGGCCCCCGCCGGCGGGCGCTGTCGAAGGTCGCCTGGATCTCGCGCAGGGTGCGGCCGGGCGCGGCCTGCTTGCGCACGCGCCGCGGCGGAGCCGGAGCGCGGCCCGCGCGGTACAGGTACAGGCTCGCGACCAGTTCGGCCTGCTGCTCGGCCGCGGCGTCGAACGCGCTCGGCGACCGTCCCAGGACGCTGCGGATGAGTTCCGGCGAGAGGTCCGGGACCAGGGCGGCGACCATCGGGGAATCCGCCAGCTTGGTGTCGGAGTGCCCGCACACCAGGTGCCCCACCTCGTGCAGGATGATGTGCTCCTCGTGCAGCGGGGTGCTGGGCACGTAGCCGATCACGTCCCGGTCCGAGAGCGAGATCAGCGCACCGCACGGACTTTCGGACTCCACTGTGGACACCTGGCGCAGCTCGATCGGGCGTCCGCGGGCCTCCGACAGCTCGGCGATGAAGGTGCGCAGGTCCCACGGCGTCGGCAGCGGGAGCGCGCCTGCCAGCTCGTGGCACCGCGCGGTCATGTCGCGTTGCGAGCGATCGTCAGGGGTGTCGTCGTGACCAGGGCGCACGTCGATCACCAGGCGCGCGCAGCGGAACGACGTGGGCATCGGGTCGGGATCATGATCATGGCTCATCGCGCCTCACCGTGTTGCTGGCGCGCAGGTCCTCCACCACGCCCCGGATGCGGTCGGCCTGCGCCTGGGTCAGCCCGCGCAACGAGATCGACTCCACGCCGCTGTCGCGCAGCTCCCGGAGCTCCACCAGGGTCGCCAGCTGCGCGCGCACCTCGTCGCCGTGGTCGCCGGAGTTGAACGCGTCGAGCGGCACGCCGAAGAACTCGGCGAGCGCCCGCAGGTGCTGCCACCCCGGGTTCGGCGACTCGCCCGACAAGATCTTGTAGAGCTGCGACAGGCTGATCCCGGTGGCCGCGGAGATTTCCCTGACCTCGCGCGGCTTTCCGGTGTCGGGGTCGGGGAAGTTCTCACGCAGCCAGGCCAGCCTCTCGGCCAGCGCGTCCCCTTGCTCGTTCATCGCACTCCCCGCACTTCGCCGGCGCGCCCCCACGCCCGTGGCCGTGTTTGACGAATTCTCGCATTCGATACTAATGTCTGTCCACGATTCCACTATCGTGGAATCATCGCTGGGGGCTGGAAACTGGGGGTGCGTCGGGACAGGGATGCGGGAGGCGACCCGCGCCCTGCCCCGATGCGGATCTCCTCAGAGCCGCCGGGGCATGAGGACGTAGTGCAGCTCGGGAGATTCGGGCGTGGTGATGACGGTGGCCCGGCGCGCGCCGTTGCGAAGCCGGAGGCGGACTTCGGCCTCACCGAAGGGCCGGAGCGCGTCGGCGAGGTAGCGCGGGTGGTAGGCCGTGACGATCCGGTCGCCTCCGGTGGTGGCCTTGAGGGTTTCCTCGGCATCGCCGAACTGCGGATTCGTCGCGCGGAGCCGGAGCTCGCCGTCGCCGGACTCCACGACCAGACCGGCCTGGTGCCCGACGAACGGGGTGAGCCGGCGGACCGCGTCCGCGAAGTCGGCAGCGGGAAACCTGGCCTCCCCGTCGAAGTCCTCAGCGAGGTGGCGCCCTTCGTCCGGGAACGACGCGTCCAGCACCGCGCTCGTCACCTCGGCGCCGTCCCAGCCGAAACCGACCCGGTCGGAGTCCGCGCGCAGCGAGACCTCGTCGCCGCGCGCCTGTTTCGCCACCTCGCTCAGCAGACCGGCCGGCACCAGGACGTCCAGCTCGTCGACCTCGCCGCACCAGGGCAAGCGGGCCACCGCCATCCGGAACCGGTCGGTGCCCACCAGGGTCAGCCGGTCGCTGCGGACCCGCAGGTGCACGCCGGTGAACACCGGCAGCGCGTCGTCCCGCGACGCCGACGACGCCGCCACGGCGGCCAGCCGCAGCCGACCGGTGGGCAACCTGCCCACCTCGGGCGGTGCCTGACGAACCCCCGGGTGCGAGCTGATGTCCAGCAGCGGGATCGCGAACCGCGCGGTCGGTGTGCGCACGGCGAGCCTGGTGCCCTCCACCACGAGCCGGACGCTGGGAGCGTCGAGGTTGCGCAGGGTTTCGGCCAGCGGGCGGGCCGGGACGAGCACCTGACCTTCGGCGTGCGCCTGGCACTGGCAGCCCAGCCGGACATCGCGTTCCCGGTCGGTTCCCGCGAGCTCGATCCGGTCGGCTCGCGCGGTGAGCACGACGCCGTCCAGCACGGGGTTCGGGTTCCGGCCGGGCAACAGCTTGACCAGGTCGGCGGCGACCGCCGCCAGGGCGCGCGCCGGGACCGTCAGATCGAGTTCCACGCCCGGAAGCTAGCCGCGCGCACCGACATCGACGGAAGAATGATCACCAATCGCGCGGGGCATTGTAGCGATCAGCAAGAGTTCCGGGCGTGATTCACCGCATTGGGTATTCTGCAGCGGGATCATGAATGCGACGCCGAATTCGGTTGTCCGAGTTCGCGGATTTCCGTCGTTCGGCGCAGTACCGGCGGGTCGCCCCCTGGTTGTCACTGAGCGCATCCGAATGCTGATCAAACGGGTCCGAACGATCACGCGTGTGTCGCAATGGCACGCTACTCACTCGGCAAGCGAGCAGGTCACGCGGCTCAACACGTCACGATCAGTGCTTGTTTGCGGAGTAAAGCATTTTCGATTGTCGCCCCATCAGCGTGGTAACTTCGACGATCCCAGCGATTCCGAATTCCTTCACGCACGCTAACGACGGAGCACTCCCAAGTGGACGTGGCATTGTGGGTTGCCCTCGCGGCAATCGTAGTGATTCTGCTGGCCTTCCTCGTTTCCTTGCAGCGCCTCAAGTTCCAGATCCGGCTGCGCGATGAAGAAGCGCACCACTTGGTCACTCGACGGCTTCCCGCGCTGATGGACGCCGAGCGCGGCCTGCCCATCGACGTGCCCGGACCGCTGCGGTCCCACCTCGCCGACACGCCCTTCCACCAGGAGATGCAGACCGCCATCGGCCAGTTCGCGGGTTTCGCCGACGAGACCCGCCAACGCGCCGACAGGGCCGCGAAAGCGACCCTGATCTCCACGATGCGCGGCGTGCAGAGCCTCGCCAACGAGCAGCAGCTCGCGATCAGCGAGATGCAGCACGAGCACGACGATCCCGCCGTGCTCGCCGGCCTGATGAAGATCGACCACGCGAACTCGCAGCTCGTGCGGAGGGCCCAGGCCACCGCCGTGCTGTGCGGGACCTGGCCCGGTCAGCAGCGCTCCGCGGCGCCGGTGCTCGACGTGGTGCGCGGCGCGACCTCCCGCATCCGCGACTACCTGCGGATCGAGGTGCACTCCGAGAGCGAGCTCGCGGTCTCCAGCCGGGCCGTGGAACCCGTCGTGCTCGCGCTCGCGGAGCTGCTCGACAACGCTGCGCGCTACTCGCAGCCCGCCACGCAGGTCCAGGTGCACTTCCAGCCCGCCCACAACGGGCTGTCGGTCGTCGTCGACGACGCCGGGGTCGGCATGAACCCCGAAGCTCGGGAACGCGCGAAAGCCCTGCTCACCGGGCGGGAGGTCGTCGACATCAACAAGCTCGGCGACCCGCCGCAGATCGGCTTCGCGCTCGCCGGGGTGCTCGCCGCCCGCTACGGGTTCAAGGTCTTCGTGGAAACCGCCTCGCCCTACGGGGGAATGCGCGCGGTGCTGTTCCTGCCCAACGAACTGCTCGCCAAGACCGAAACATCAGCACCCGCTCCGGCGATGAGCGAACCGGCGGCTCAGCAGCAGACCAGCACCGGACTGCCCCAGCGGCAGCGCCGGAGCCACTCCGTGCCCGCGCAGACCGCCGAGCACGACAACTGGGGAACGGGCAAGCCATCGGTGATGGGCGCGTGGCAACGCGGCAGCCTCACCGGTCGCGGGTCCGAGGAGAAACCGGACGACGAAAAGGGAACCTCCGAGCCATGAACAGCAATCGGCAGCACGACCTGGGGTGGATGCTCGACGAGGCACTGCGGATCCCGGAGGCGAGGCACGCGATCCTGCTGTCCTCCGACGGCCTGCTGATGGCCCACTCCGCGGACATCACCTCCGACGAGGCCGACAGGCACGCCGCGGCCATGTCCGGCCTGCAGTCGTTGGCCCGGGCCAACGCCGCGTTCTGCGGAGCCACCGAGAAGTCCTGGCAGCAGACCATCACCGAGTACGACCACGGCTACGTCTTCCTCGTCGCCGCGGGCCCGCGCGCCTACGTCGCCGCCTCCGCCGGCCACGGCGTGGACGTCGAGACGATGTCCCACCGGCTGATGGAACTCGTCCAGCGGCTCGGGAAGGAACTCAGCACCGGTCAGCGCATCGGTGAGTTCGCGTGAAGCGCGAGCGCGCGTTGGTCCGTCCGCACGTCGTCACCCGCGGCCGGGCCCGGCCGACGCGCAACACCTTCGAGATGGACACCCAGATCTACGCGGTGCGCGAGGCCTCACCCGGCGCGGCCGGGCCCGAGATGCGGCGCGTGCTCCGGCTCTGCCGCGACGGGGCGATGTCGGTCGCCGAGGTCGCCGGGCATCTCAGGTTGCCGATGAGCGTCACGAAGGTGCTGCTCGGCGACCTGCTGGACAGCGGGCACATCGTCACGCGCAGCGCCCAGCACGACCTGCAGGCACCGGACCTCGACCTGCTGCAGAACGTCCTGGACGGGCTTCGAGCCAGCTTGTAGAGAGCAGGAGACTTCGTGACCGAGGATCGAACCCGGCTGCACGGGCCGGAATTCGCCGCCGACCCGCACGCCGTCTACCAGCGGTTGCGACAGGCGGGCCCGACCGCGCCGGTGGAGATCGCGCCCGACGTGCCCGCGACGCTGGTGCTCGGCTACGCCGAAGCCCTCCAGGTGCTGCGGGATCCCGCGAACTTCCCCAAGGACCCCCGCGCCTGGCAGGGAGGCGTGCCGCAGAACTGCCCGGTGCTGCCGCGGATGAGCTACCGGCCGAACTGCACGTTCCTCGACGGGCCGGCGCACACCCGGCTGCGCGGAGCGGTGACCGACGCGCTCGCGCGCATCGACACCCGGGAACTGCGCACGCACCTGGAGGAGACCGCGGACGCGCTGATCGACCGCTTCGCCTCCGACGGCAAGGCCGATCTCGTGGAGCAGTACGCGCGGGTGCTGCCGCTGCTGATGGTCACCCGCATCTGCGGTGCACCCCCGGTGATCTCGGAGAAGATCGTCTCCGGTGCGCTGGCCCTGTTCGACGGGGTCGACGGCGGGCGGGGGATCGACACCGCCGTCGCCGAGCTCGTCGCCAGCAAGCGGAGCGATCCGGGCCCCGACGTCGTGTCCTGGCTGCTGGCGCACCAGGCCGGCCTGACCGATGACGAGGCCGTGCACCAGGTGGTTCTGCTGTGCAGCGCCGGGAGCGAACCGCTGCAGAACCTCATCGCCAACACGTTGCGGTTGCTGCTGATCGACGAGCGCTTCGCGGGCGACCTCTCCGGTGGCAGCCTCCCGGTGGCCGACGCGCTCGACGAGGTGCTGTGGTCGGACCCGCCGATCGCCAACCGCGGCACCGTCTTCCCACCCCGCGAGGTTCAGGTCGGCGGCAACCCGGTGCCCGCGGACCAGCCGCTGCTGATCAGCTTCGCCGGCGCCAACACCGATCCCGCCGTGTCCGCGGGAGGACGCGTGGGCAACCGCGCGCACGTCGCCTTCGGCGCGGGCAGGCACGCGTGCCCGACGCCCGCGCAGCGCATCGCGCGGATGACCGGCACCGTCGCCGTCGAGCGCGTCCTGGACCGGTTACCCGACCTGGAGACCGCCGTCCCCGCCGACGCGCTGGAGTGGAAGTCCGGCCCGTTCCACCGGGCCCCGGCCTCGCTGCCGGTGCTCTTCCCACCACCGCCCAAGCAGATCCAGCCCTGGCTCGGCCCGCCCGCGCCCCTCGCCCGGCGCCTGCCCGGCCCCCGCGAGGAGACCGGGCGGTGGGCGGCGCTCAGCAGGTGGCTGCGCGGCGGTTGATCACAGGCCCGAGACCGAGGCCTCGTGCAGGTTCTCGATGACGTTGCGGGCGTCCGGGTACTGGTAGGAACCGGATTCGTAGAGCACGTAGGCCTTTCCACCCAGGTCGTCGATGCCCTCGGACATGCTCGGCGAGCGGAAGCAGCGCGTCGACGGGATGTCGATGTCGGTGGCGCCCTTGTCGATCACGTACAGGTTGCTGCGCACGTCGCGGGAGAGCGAGGTGCTGTAGACGAACTTGTCGCCGGTGACCATCAGGCCTTGCGTGCCCTTCGGGATCTCGAAGGACTTGCCGGTGGTGAGCGTGCCGTCGGCGGCGACGTCGTAGGCGTACATCTTCTCGCGGCCGTCGCGGCTGTACTTGCCCGCGTAGAGCGTGTTCCCGTCGCCGGACAGGAACGACGCGCCGTAGACCTCGCGGGCCTCGCCGGTCTGCTTGACGTAGGGACTGCCTTCGGCCTTCAGGGCGTCGGCGAGCTCGCTGAGCTTGTACTTGCGGACGGTGTAGTGGCCCTCGGCGTTGTTCCTGCCGGTCACGAACGCCCAGCCGCGGGCGATCGCGATGCCGCTGGCGTGGGTTTCGGCGATCTCGACGTCACCGACGGTCTTGCCGGAGGAGGGGTCGACGCCGTAGATCTTGGCGTTCGAACCGTCCTTGCCGTAGGCGCTCATCAGCAGCAGGCCGTTGCCCGCGCCGTCCCAGTCCTTCCACGCCGCCAGGCCCTGCGGGGTGTGCTCCGGCAGTCCCGGGATCTTCGGGCCCGCGCTGAACTTCTCGTCGTAGGTGTAGCCCGCCGACTCACCGGGGTAGAAGGAAGCGTCCTGACCGCTGGAGTCGTCATCGCAGGCGATCGCCGCGGCCTCGGCGGCAGCACCGGTCTCAGCGGCAGCACCGGTCGCGGGCACGCCGAACAGCAAAGCGCCGCTCACCGCGGCGACAACGGATTTCCGGACCAGCGCTCTCATCGTTTCTCCCTCAGTGGCGTTCGACATCTGCCCACTGAGACGCACCCGGGACGTTTCGGTTCCCCTTTCCCAGGATTGGGAAGTTTTCATGAAAACTTCCCACCTCCCCACCCCCGGTGATCCTGGTTCCCGTGGGTGGGGGAAGTTTTCATGAGAACTTCCCCCACCCACGAGATCACCTCGTCGAGAGAACGAGATCAGGGGAGTGGGTTCGCCTTGTCGTGGGCGATCATCGTGTCCTGGCGGGAAGATTCGGCTCCGGTGGCGATCGGCGCGGTGAGCCACTGCCGCGGGAGGCCGAAGGCCTCGACCAGGTCGACGGCGTGCGGGCGGAGTTCGCCGCAGAGCTTGTTGATCGCCTGCGTGATGGACTTGGCACGGCGCGGGCTGATCCGCTCGTGCTCCAGGAACCACGCCTTGTCCTCCTCGATGATGGACAGGGCGTAGAGGTCGCAGAGCTTGTCGAGGATCTCGGCGTTGCGCGGGTCCTCGCAGCGGTCGACGGCGGCGACGAACGCGTCCAGCACCAGCCTGTCGATGTGCACCCGAGCCGCGCGCAGCACGTGGTCCTGAGCGTTGTTGAACACCTCGAAGGCGTTGTCCTTGTTGGCCTTCCGCAGTCGGCGGCCCAGCCCGTCGAGGACGTGCTCCTCGCGGTCGTCGAAGATCTTCAGCTGCCAGCCGCGGTCGAGGATGTCGTCCTTGTTCGAGGCGTCGATGATGCGCTGCACGATCGAGTTCGCCGCGGAGCGCTCGATGACCGCGCCGACGAACTGGTCCGCGACGAACTTCGCGAGGCCCAGCGTGCCGATCCCGTCGAACTGGTCCTTGTAGTTGGTCAGCAGCCCCTTCGCGACCAGCTGCAGCAGGACCGTGTTGTCGCCCTCGAACGTGGTGAACACGTCGGTGTCGGCCTTGAGCCCGGCGAGCTGGTTCTCGGTGAGGTAGCCGGCGCCGCCGCAGGCCTCGCGGCAGGTCTGGATGGTGTGCGTGGCGTGCCAGGTGGTGACCGCCTTCAGCCCGGCGGCTCGGGATTCCAGCTCGCGCTGGGCGCGCTCGTCACCACCGCGCTGCACCTCGTCGAGCGCCTGCACCAGCTCCTCCTGCGCGAAGTGCAGGGCGAACGACTTCGCCAGGGCGGGAAGGAGTTTCCGCTGGTGCGCCAGGTAGTCGAGGACGACGACCTCGTGGTCCGCGTCCGGCCGGTCGAACTGGCGGCGGGTCTCGCCGTAGCGCAGCGCGATCTCCAGTGCCAGCTTCGCCGCCGCGCCCGAGGTGCCCGCGACCGAGATCCGTCCGCGGATCAAGGTGCCGAGCATGGTGAAGAACCGCTTGCCCTGGCTGTCGATCGGGCTGCTGTAGGTGCCGTCCGCGGCGACGTCGCCGTAGCGGTTGAGCAGGTTCGCGCGAGGCACCCGCACCTGGTCGAAGTAGATGCGGCCGTTGTCGACCCCGTTGAGCCCGGCCTTGCGACCGCAGTCCTCGATCCGCACGCCCTCGCAGGTGTTCCCGGCCTCGTCGCGGAGGGGGACCATCAGCGCGTGCACGCCGTGGCTCTCGCCCTCGGTGATGAGCTGTGCAAACACCACGGCCATCCGGCCGTCGCGGGCCGCGTTGCCGATGTACTCCTTGCGGGCGGCCTCGTGCGGGGTGTGGACCACGAACTCCTGCGTGGCCGCGTCGTAGGTGGCGGTGGTGCGCAGGCTCTGGACGTCGGAACCGTGGCCGGTCTCGGTCATCGCGAAGCAGCCGGGCAGTTCGACGCTCATGATGTCGCGCAGGTAGCGCTCGTGGTGGCGCTCGGTGCCCAGCGCGACGACGGCCCCGCCGAACAGGCCCCACTGGACGCCGGACTTGACCATCAGCGACAGGTTGCCGCACAGCATCTCCAGCGAGACCACCGAACCGCCCTGGTCGTTCCCGCCGCCCTGGGCCGACGGGAACCCGAGCTCGGGAACACCGGACTTGGCCAGCAGGCGCAGCTGCTCCAGGGTGCGCGCGCGGTGGCTCTCGGTGTCGAGCCCGTCGGCGTCGCCCAGGTCGCTCTCACGCAGCGCCGCGCGGACGGTCTCGCGGACCGAGGCCCACCGCCCGTCGAGCAGGGTGCGGAGCTCGCTCGCGTCGAATGCCGGGTTGGTCATCGAGACCTCCAGTATCTCGTCCGATGCCGCCACCGTAGTTACCGGCGAGTAACCTCGCTATGCGACGTGGCTCACCACGCAGCGTAGTGCGGTACCGCCCGTCAGCCGCTCAGACACGACCGCACCACCCGGGGCGGAGACGACGATCTCCCCCGGCCTCCGGGGAGGCCGAGGGAGATCGGGTGGTGGGGGTGTTCGGTTCGGGATCGTGGTGGTCGGGAACCGTCAGGCGACGATGTTGACCAGGCGGTTGGGGACGACGATGACCTTGCGCGGGTCGTTGCCGTCCAGGGCCGCCGCGATCTTCTCGTCGGCCAGGGCCGCCGCCTTGACGGCGTCCTGGTCGGCCGAGGCCGGGACCTGGATTCGAGAGCGCACCTTGCCGTTGACCTGGATCGGGTACTCGATCGAGTCCTCGACCAGGTATTGCTCGTCGGCGACCGGGAACGGCCCGTGCGCCAGGCTCTCGGTGCGGCCCAAGCGGGTCCACAGCTCCTCGGCCAGGTGCGGGGTCAGCGGCGCCACCATCAGCACCAGCGGCTCGACCACCGAACGCGGCGTGCCCGCGGTCGACGCGTAGGTCTTGGTGATCCGGTTGTTGAACTCGATCAGCTTCGCCACGGCCGTGTTGAACCGCAGCTCGGCGAAGTCCTCCCGGACGCCCGCGATCGTCTTGTGCAGGGCGCGCAGCATCTCGGTGTCCGGCTCGGCGTCGGTCACCCGCAGCTCGCCGCTGCTCTCGTCGACGACGTTGCGCCACAGCCGCTGCAGGAACCGGTGCGAGCCGACGACGTCCTTGGTCACCCACGGACGCGAGGCCTCCAGCGGGCCCATCGACATCTCGTAGAGCCGCAGCGTGTCCACGCCGTAGGCGTCGGCCATCTCGTCCGGCGACACCGAGTTCTTCAGGCTCTTGCCCATCTTCCCGTACTCGCGGAAGACCTCTTCGCCCTGGTAGGAGAACTTCCCGCCGGACTCGGTGACCTCCTCGGCCGGGACGTAGACGCCCCGCGCGTCGGTGAAGGCGAAGGCCTGGATGTAGCCCTGGTTGTACAGCCGCCGGTAGGGCTCCTCCGAGGACACGTGGCCCAGGTCGTGCAGCACCTTGTGCCAGAAGCGGGAGTACAGCAGGTGCAGCACCGCGTGCTCCACGCCGCCGACGTACAGGTCGACGCCGCCCGGGTCGTTGCCACCGTGGGCCTGCGGGTTCTTGCCCATCCAGTACTGCTCGTTGGCCGGGTCGACGAACCGCTCGGAGTTGTCCGGGTCGATGTAGCGCAGCTGGTACCAGCAGGAACCCGCCCACTGCGGCATGACGTTGGTGTCGCGCTCGTAGTGCCGGAGCCCGTCGCCCAGGTCCAGCTCGACGTGGCGCCAGGCCTCGGCCTTCGCCAGCGGCGGCTCCGGGCTGGAGTTCGCGTCCTCCGGGTCGAAGGTGCGCGGCGAGTAGTCCTCGACCTCCGGCAGCTCGACCGGCAGCTGGTCCTCCGGCAGCGCGCGCGGCACGCCGTCGGAGCCGTAGACGATCGGGAACGGCTCTCCCCAGTACCGCTGCCGTGCGAACAGCCAGTCGCGCAGCTTGTACTGGACCGTGCCGCGACCGTGGCCGTGCTCCTCCAGCCACGCGATGACCGTCTTCTTCGCGTCCGCGATGTCCAAGCCGTTCAGGCTCAGGCCGGTGGTCTCCGATGCGGAGTTGATGGCCGGTCCGTCACCGGTGTAGGCGTCGCCGTCGAAGCCTTCGGCCGGCTGCACGGTGCGGATGATCGGCAGGCCCAGCGTCGTGGCGAAGTCCCAGTCGCGCTGGTCCTGGCCGGGGACGGCCATGATCGCGCCGGTGCCGTAGCCCATCAGCACGTAGTCGGCGATGAAGACCGGGATGCGGGCGCCGTTGACCGGGTTCGTGGCGTGAGCACCGATGAAGACGCCGGTCTTCTCCTTGTTCTCCTGCCGGTCCAGGTCCGACTTCATCGACGCGGCCCGCCGGTAGGCGGCCACGGCGTCCGCCGGGGTGGCCGCGCCGCCGGTCCAGCGCTCGTCCGCGCCGTCCGGCCACGAGGCGGTGACCAGCTCGTCGACCAGCGGGTGTTCCGGCGCCAGCACCATGTAGGTGGCGCCGAAGAGGGTGTCCGGACGGGTCGTGAAGACCTCGACGGAACGACCGGACTCGCCGATCGGGAACTCGACGTTGGCGCCCTGCGAGCGGCCGATCCAGTTCCGCTGCATCGTCTTGACCTTGTCCGGCCAGTCCAGCCGGTCCAGATCGTCGACCAGGCGGTCCGCGTAGGCGGTGATCCGCATCATCCACTGCTTCAGGTTCCGGCGGAACACCGGGAAGTTGCCGCGCTCGGTCAGCCCGTCCGCGGTCACCTCCTCGTTGGCCACCACGGTGCCCAGGCCGGGTGCCCAGTTGACCGGTGCCTCGGACAGGTAGGCCAGCCGGTGCGCATCGACGACCTCGGTGCGCTCGGCCTCGGACAGCTCCGCCCACGGGCGGCCGTCCGGCGTCGCGCGCTCGCCGGCGGCGAACTCGGTCTCCAGCTCGCTGATCCGCCGCGCGCGGCCCTTGCCGCCGTCGGCGTCCGGGTCGTACCAGGCGTTGAAGATCTGCAGGAAGATCCACTGCGTCCACCGGTAGAACTCGATGTCGGTGGTGGCGATGCGGCGGCGCTCGTCGTGCCCCAGGCCCAGCCGGCGGATCTGGCCCAGGAAGCGCTGGATGTTGGCCTCGGTCGTGGTGCGCGGGTGCGTGCCCGTCTGCACCGCGTACTGCTCGGCGGGCAGGCCGAAGGAGTCGAAGCCCATCGTGTGCAGCACGTTGCGGCCCTGCATCCGGTGGAAGCGGGCGTAGACGTCGCTGCCGATGTAGCCCAGCGGGTGGCCGACGTGCAGGCCGGAACCGGACGGGTACGGGAACATGTCCTGGACGAACAGCTTGTCCTCGGGCACCGCGCCGTCGGCGAGCGGGCCCGTCGGGTTCGGCGCGTGGAACGTGCCGCGCTCGGTCCACTCCCGCTGCCAGCGCTGCTCGATCTCGGTGGCGGTACCCGCCGTGTACCGGAACGGCGGGACTTCCTCTGCTGAAGAAGCCGCCGACCCGGCCGTGTTGGCCCCTTCTGGCTGGCCAGTCATGTTCTGCGTCCTTCCCTGCTCCGCCGGAACGCGCGCGTTCGTGCGCACCAGTGTGCCGCCCCCCGAAAACGGAAAACCCCCCAGGCCCTGGTCGGGCATGAGGGGTCGCCGCGCTGAACCGGTCTCATCGGCTCAACGCGGCCTCGCAAGAAGCAGCCTCGCGCTCATACCTCCAGCGTATCGGACCAGGCGAAACCTTTTCCGGCCAGCCGTTCGGCGGGACGTGTGGGGCAAGGCACCTCGAGGCGATGTCCGGCAGATCGCCCCCGGGCGGAGGTTTAGGCTGCTGGGGTGCTCGCTGTTCAGGTGGTCCTTTGCGCGGTTCTGATCCTCGGCGGAGCGGCCCTGCTGCTGCTCGGGTTCCGGGGCTTCCGGGGTTCGCTGCCCCTCAACACCTACGTCGGCGTGCGGACCCCCGCCGCGATGCGCAGCGAAGAGGCCTTCGAGCTCGCCAACCGGGCCGCCGGTCCGGCGATGCTCGCCGCCGGTGCGATCGCCGCGCTGGCCGGGATCTCGATGCCGGCGCTGGCGAGCGGGTTCAGCGTCGCGATGGTCGCGGTGCTCGGCCTGGTCGGCGCGTTCGTGCTGATGACCCTGGGCGGGGTTGTGGGCAACCGCGCCGCCGAGACCGTGCCCGCCCCTGCACAGGCAGGTGGCTGCGGCGGTTGCGCGGGCGGCTGCTGCGGCGGCTGACCAGTGCGTTCGCGCTTGTCCCCAAGCTATCCACAGGCAGTTGTCCACAGGCTGTGGAGAAGTGGTCGTGGGGAAGTTTTCATGAGAACTTCCCCACCTGCCGAACAGGTCCTGGTCAGTTCAGCTTGACGTCTCCGGGATGGGTGGCCAGGAACGCCAGCGGCGGCCCCTGCCTGCGCAGCACCCTCGACCACAGCTCGGTGTCCGGATCGGCGATGACGTCGTCCGGCAGCGCGGGGACGACCAGCCAGTCACCCCGGTCGAGCTCGCCCGCCAGCTGTCCCGCGTCCCAGCCCGCGTAGCCCGCGAAGAAGCGCAGTCCCCGGGCCCTGGGCGCGAGCGCCTCCGGATCACCGTCGAGGTCGACCAGTCCCACCGGGCCGCGCACCCCGACCACGCCGTCGATGGCCGCGACGTCCTCGCCTGCCCGCAGCGCGGCCAGGCAGATGGCCGTGCTCTGCTCGACGGGCCCGCCCACGAACAACGACGGGGGGAGGGTCGCGTGGTCACCCCACTTCGGGAGCACGTCGTTGACCGCGACCTCGCTCGGCCGGTTCAGCACGACGCCGAGGGTGCCCTCCGACCGGTGGTGGATGACGTAGACGACGGTGCGCCGGAAGTTCTTGTCCATCAGCTGCGGAGCAGCGACCAGCAGCGTCCCCGGCTCCACCTCAGCGTCCGATCCCACCTCCGCATGATCTCACCGGATGACCGGAGCTGACCCCTTCCCGGCGCAACAAGATGGGCGGAAAGCCGGAAATCGATACGAATCAGCGATGACCATCGAGAACTAATACTCAATGGTCATCGTTCAGTATTAATACCGACCCAGCGGAAGGTCACTGACCAGGCGTTTCGATGCCCTGCTCGCGGGCCCAGCGGTGGAGTTCCTCGATGGCCTCCTCGCGGGACATCGGTCCGCGATCGAGCCGGAGTTCCTTGAGGTGCTTCCACGCCTTGCCCACGACCGGCCCCGGATCCACCCCGAGCAGCCCCATGATCTCGTTGCCGTCGAGGTCCGGGCGAACCTTCGCCAAGTCCTCCTCGGCGGCGATCCGGTCGATCCGCTCCTCGAGGTCGTCGTACGCGCGCTGCAGCGCGCCGGCCTTGCGCTTGTTGCGGGTCGTGCAGTCGGCGCGAACCAGCTTGTGCAGCCGGGGCAGCAGCGGACCCGCGTCGCTGACGTAGCGGCGGACCGCCGAATCGGTCCACTGCCCGTCGCTGTAGCCGTGGAACCGCAGGTGCAGGAACACCAGGTCGGAGACCCGGTTGATGACGTCCTTGGGGTAGCGCAGCGCCCGCAGCCGCTTGCGGGTCATCTTCGCCCCGACCACCTCGTGGTGGTGGAAGCTGACCCCGCCGCCGGACTCGAATCGCCTGGTGGCGGGCTTGCCGATGTCGTGCAGCAGAGCCGCCAGCCGCAGCACCAGGTCCGGTTCGGCGTCCGGGTCCGCGGCCTTCTCCAGGTCGATCGCCTGGTCGAGCACGGTCAGCGAGTGGCGGTAGACGTCCTTGTGCTGGTGGTGCTCGTCGATCTCCAGCTTCATCGCGGGCAGCTCGGGAAGCACGTGCTCGGCCAGGCCGGAGTCCACCAGCAGCTCCACGCCGCGCCGCGGGTGCTGTCCGCACAGCAGCTTCGACAGCTCCACCTGCACCCGCTCCGGGGTGATCCGGGCGATCTCGCCGGACATCTCGGTCATCGCCGCCACCACCCGGTCGCTGGGCTCGAAGCCCAGCTGAGCGACGAAGCGGGCCGCGCGCAGCATCCGCAGCGGGTCGTCGGCGAAGGACTCCTCGGGCGTCGCCGGGGTGTCGAGCCGTTCGGCGACCAGGTCGGTCATGCCGCCGTGCAGGTCCACGAAGGTGCGCTCGGGCAGCTCGATGGCCATCGCGTTGACGGTGAAGTCCCGGCGCAGCAGATCGCCTTCGATGCTGTCGCCGAAGTCCACCTCGGGGTTGCGGCCGACGCGGTCGTAGCTGTCGGCGCGGAAGGTGGTGATCTCGACCGCGGTGCCGTGCCGGAAGGCGCCGAGCGTGCCGAACTGGATCCCGGTGTCCCAGATCGTCTCCGCCCACCCGCTCAGCAGCTCGCGGACCTGCTCGGGCCGCGCGTCGGTGGTGAAGTCCAGATCGGTGCCCAGGCGCCCCAGCAGCGCGTCCCGCACGCTGCCGCCCACCAGGTACAACCGGTGCCCGGCCGCGGCGAACCGCTTGCCCAGCTCTTCGGCGACCGGTGCGACCTTGATCAGCTCGACGACCGCGTTGCGCTGCGCGTCCCGCTCCAAGGACGTCTGATCGGAACCGGAGGGCTGCTCGTTCGACACGATTAACCAGGGTATAGCCCGCTGAACCGCGCCCACGACGCGCGCTCGCAACAGCGCCGGCGTTCCACCGCCCGCGCCGCTCCAGCGAGACGACCCGCGATCGCGAAACCACTACCATCAGGGCATGCCCCCGTCGCCCGGCCGCTCCGGCGGTTCCCAGCCGGGGCGTCGAAACCGGCGCCGACGGCGTCGGCTGCGGACGGTCGACGAAACCTCGGCCGGTGGACTGGTGATCGACAGCGCTCACGAGCTGGCTGCGATCATCGGGAGGTTGGATCGCAGGGGGCGGCTGTTGTGGTCGCTGCCGAAGGGGCACATCGAGCCTGGTGAGACGCCGGAGCAGACCGCGGTGCGGGAAGTCACCGAGGAAACCGGCATCATCGGCCGTGTCGTCACCGCGATCGGCACCATCGATTACTGGTTCGTCGCGGGAAATCGGCGAATCCACAAGACCGTTCACCACTTCCTGATGGACGCGGTGGGCGGAGAGCTGTCCGACGAGGACGTGGAGGTCACCGAGGTGGCATGGGTGCCGCTCGGTGAGCTGGACGAGGTGTTGGCCTACGCCGACGAACGCCGGCTGGTGCGCCGGGCCCTGAGCCTGCGCGACGGTGGCGATCACGGCGGCGCCGGTCTCGCGGGAAGCGAGCGCCTCGGGGCACGACCGACAAGAGGGAGCGGGACGGAGCAGACGTGAGGTTCCTGCTGGCCGCGCTGAGCGCGGTGCTGTTGTTCGCGATGCTGCCGGTGATGCCGGCGACCGCGCAGAGCGGCAGTTCAGCCGACTTCGACGTGACCAAGGTCACGCCCTCGGTGGTGGGTGAGGGATCTCCGGGTGAAGTCGTCGTCAGCGGCCGGCTGACCAACTCGGGCTCGCGCGCGCTCACCGGCGTCCAGGCCCGCATCGAGCGCGGCGCACCGCCGAGCAGCGAGCCCGCGCTGCAGCGGGCCATGAGCGAAGAGACCGACGGCATCACCCAGCCCGCCTCCTCGCCGGTCACCGACCGGCTCGAACCCGGCCAGTCGATGCCGATCCAGATCCGGGTCCCGCTGACCGGCGCGAACTCGCTCCAGCTCACCGAGCCCGGCGTCTACCCGCTGGTGGTCGACATCCAGTCGGGACGCGGGCAGGCCGCCGAAGCCCAGTTCCTGCTGCCGGTCAGCGCGCTGCCCGGCCAGCCGCCGCAGCGTCCCGCGCAACCGACTCCGACGTCCCTGGTGGTGCCGATCGTCGACACCCCGCGGCTGGAGCGCGAAGCGCTGCCCGGCGGGCGCGCGGTGCTGGTCGACGACCAGCTGTCCACGTCGCTGGCCCCCGGCGGACGGCTCTACGACCTCGTGGAGGCCATCAGCGACAGCGCGCGGGCCGGTTCCTCGCTGGGCAACGCGATGTGCTTCGCCATCGACCCCGACCTGCTGATCACCGCCAAGGCCATGCAGGGCGGCTACCAGGTCCGCCAGCCCAACGGCACCCTCGTCGAGGGCATCGGCCGCTCCGCGGCGGACCTGTGGCTGACCAAGCTGCGCCAGGCCACCACCGGCCGCTGCGTGATCTCGCTGCCCTACGCCGACGCCGACGTCGTCGCGCTGGGTCGCGCCGGGCTCAGCGACCTGGTCGACGGAGCGATGGACGGCTCCCAGCTGATCAGCGCCCAGGACGGGCTCGGTGTGGAACCGCGGGACGTCATGTGGCCGATCGAGGGCGCCCTGCCCGACCCGCCGGTCGGCGACCTGCCCTCGACGATGCTGCTCGACACCCGGTCGATGAACATCCCGGCCGGATCGCTGTCACCGGTCAAGCTGCGCGGGCAGAACCGGACCGCCATCCCCATCGACCCGCTGCTGGCGTCGGCGCTGGACCCCAACCGCGACACCAAGCAAGAGGTCACCGAGCCCTCACCGCCGCACGGCAGCGGGCTGAGCGCGCAGAACGCGCTCGGCGCGCTGGCCTTCCGGGCCACCAACGCCTTCGTGCCGAACGGGACCTCGGTGATGGTGCCGCCGCGCCGCTGGAACATGCGAGCCGATGACCTGCGCGGACTGCTCACCGGCCTGTCGAAGCTGGACGCCGACGGACTGATCCGGCTCACCGCCCTGCCCTCGCCGAACCCGGCGACGCTGGAGGAAGCCGAGCTGACCTACCCGGTGCAGGCCGGGGGCTCGGAGATCCCGCGCGAGGTGGTCGACGCGCTGGCGGCGCAGAACTTCAAGGTCGGCGACCTCGCCCGCTCCTCCGACGCGGACCGGGCCCAGACCGTCTCGCCGGGCCGGGTGACCACCCCGCTGCGGAACGGCCTGCTGCACGGCGTCTCCAGCGCCTGGCGCGGCAACTCCGGCGCGGCCGAGGACTGGGTCCGGCGTTCCACCGGCCCGATCAACGACATGCTCGGCAAGGTCCGCATCGAGGAGTACCCGGGCACGACCAACCGGTTGTCCTCCGACAGCCCGATCCCGGTCACCGTGGTCAACGACCTGCCGTTCACCGTCGGCATCCGGTTCAAGATCCCCACGGTTCCCGGCGTCGAGGTGCAGCACGACTTCGGCGGTGGTCTGGCCACCGTCCCCGCCAACGGCAGGCGCCAGTTCATGCTGGAGGCGTCCGCGCAGCGCGCGGGCCGGTTCATGGTCGACATCAGCGTGACGGCCGAGTCCGGCACCCCGCTCGGGACGACCAAGCGGCTGCCGATGGAGTCCACCGAGTACGGCGCCATGATCCCGTGGCTGACCGGCATCGCGGGAGCCGTGCTGGTGCTGATGTCGATCCGCCGGATCGTGAAGAAGGCCAAGGGCCGCAGGGAGCGCAAGGCCGGTTCCCAGCCGTCGGCGGACGCCGCCGAGACCCAGCCGCTGGCGCACGCCTCGACCGTCGCCTGGCCGCAGCGGGACGCCGACGGCGAAGTCTGAGCAACACGGCGAGGTCTGAGCAACACGGCGAGGTCCGAGCAACCGGGTCGTGGACCCGAACGAGTGGCACGACCGCCTCTGAGATCCTGGTGCGAACGTCCCGGTCTCCCGGGTGGCGCAGGCGCGGATAAGGATTGACGCAGTGAACCGACAAGATCCACGGCGGACGAGCGGGCGGCCCGACGGCCCGACCATGCCGATCCACCGCACCCCCGTGCCGGGAGCCAACGGCAGGCAGGGCTGGCACGTCGCCGAGACGCAGCCGATCTCCGCGATCCCCGCCGAACCCGGGCCGGACCAGGCCTTCGAGCAGGCCGCGGAGCAGACGCAGATCATCCGACCGGTCTCGCCCGGCAAGCCGTCGCTGCTCAAGGCGAGCGGTTCGATGGCCATCGCGACGCTGATCAGCCGGATCACCGGATTCCTGTGGAAGCTGCTGCTGGCCTTCGCCGTCGGCTTCAGCGTCGTCAACGACTCGTTCAACGTCTCCAACACGCTGCCCAACAGCATCTTCGAGCTGCTCATCGGCGGCGTGCTGACCAGCGTCGTGGTGCCGGTGCTGGTGCGCTCGCAGAAGGCCGACGCCGACGGCGGTCAGCGGTTCGTGCAGCAGATGATGACGCTGGCCGTGGTGGTGCTGGGCATCGGCACGATCATCGCCGTGGTCTGCGCCCCGCTGCTGACCTGGATCTTCGTCACCGAGTCGGACACGTCCAACACCGATCTGGTCAACGTCCTGGCCTACCTGCTGCTGCCGCAGATCTTCTTCTACGGCCTGTCCGCGCTGGCCGGCGCGATCCTGCAGTCGAAGCAGATCTTCAGCCCGCCGGCCTGGGCGCCGGTGGTCAACAACCTGGTCGTGATCGTCACGATCGGCGTCTACATGCTGCTGCCCGGCGAGATGTCGCTGGACCCCGTCTCGATGACCGACGCGCACGTCCTGGTGCTGGGCCTCGGCGTCACGCTCGGCGTGGTCAGCCAGGCCGCCATCCAGGTGCCCGCGCTGCGCGCCACCGGGTTCACCTTCCGCTGGCGCTGGGGCTGGGACTCGCGGCTCTCGGAGTTCGGCGGGCTGGCGCTGTGGATGCTGGCCTACGTCGCGGTCAGCCAGGTCGGCCTGATCGCGCTGAGCCGGGTGGCCTTCACCGGCGACGCGGGCGGCTGGTCGACCTACAACTACGTCTGGATGCTGCTGCAGCTGCCCTACGGCGTCATCGGCTTCTCGATCATGACCGCGATCCTGCCCCGCATGTCGGCGGCGGCCGCGGACGGCGACTACGCCAAGGTGATCGACGACCTGTCGCTGGGCAACCGGCTCTCGACGGTGACGCTGATGCCGGTCAGCGCCATCATGACCGCGCTCGGCGTGCCGCTGGCGCTGTCGCTGTTCGCGCTGCGCGGCGAGACCGGATCGGCCACGACGCTCGGTCTGGCACTGGCGATTTCCGCCTTCGGCGTGCTGCCGTACGCGCTGACGATGATGCAGATGCGGACGTTCAACTCGCTCAACGACGCCCGCACGCCGACGCTGATCATGGTCGTGATGACGGTCGCGAAGGTGCTGCTGGCGATCCTGGTCGCCGCGATGCTGCCGCCGGACCAGATCGTGTTCGGCCTGACCTTCGTCAACTCGTTCACCTTCATCGTGGGCTGGCTGGTCGGCGAGGCGTGGCTGCGGCATCGGCTCGGACCGCTCGGAAGTCGCCGATTCCTGGTCACATTGGGCAAATCGCTCATCGCGTCGGTGATCGGCGGACTCGCCGCCTGGGGTGTCGCCCTCGGCATCGACGCGCTGGTACCGGGATCGGCCGGAGCCGGAACCGGCTGGCTGCAGCTGCTCATCGGCAGCGCGGTCGGCTTCGCGGTGATCTTCGGGATCATGTCGATGCTTCGGGTGGCCGAACTTCAACCCGCCATCGGGCGCCTCGCCGGTTTGCTGCGTCGTCGCTGACATTCCCGTCACGTACCCTCATGTAGGAAGTCTCCTTCCGTGAGGGCAACCCGTAGGCGGACCGGAGGGAGCGGGAGAGGGAAGGTGACCAGCAAACCGACCGAGCGGATCGCGGCGGACAGCGAAGAACCGGAAGCCGATGCTTCGACGGAGCAGCTCACACCCGGCCGGGTTTTGGATCACGGCCGGTACCGGCTGCTCTCCAAAGTCGGCACCGACGAGCGCTGCAACGCCGAACTGTGGCGTGCCAAGGACGGAGTCCTGGGCCGCGACGTCGCGCTGACGATCCTGATCGGGGATCGCGCCGACGCCGAGGCCGCCACCAACGCGCGACGCACCCTGGAACGCGCGATGCACGCCAGCACCTTCAACCACGTCGGCGTCGCGCGGGTGCTCGACGTCGTCACCCAGTCCGCAGGTGATCCCCCCGGCGTTCTCGGCCTGGTCATCGCCGAGTGGACGCACGGCACGGACCTCCTGGACCTGGTCGCCGAAGGACCGCTGCCTCCCGGCACCGCTGCTCGGCTGATGCAGCCGCTGGCGGCCGCCGTCGAGTCGGCGCACCACGCGGGCCTGGTCCTGGGCGCCGATCACCCCCAGCGCATCCGGGTCACACCGGAAGGCGAAGTGCGGATGGCGTTCCCCGGGCCGCTCTCGCACGCGACCTCCAGCGACGACGTGCGGGGCCTCGGCGCCGCGCTGTACCTGCTGCTGACCGGTCGCTGGGCGCTGGGCGACGCGCCCGAGGCCCTGCCGCCGGCACCGACCGGACCGGACGGAAACCTCGTCGCACCACGCACTCTCCGCCCGACCGTGCCGATGGAGCTGTCCACCGTCGCGGTCCGGGCGCTGGGCAACCCGGATTCGACCGGCACCACCGGTGGAGTCCGCACGGGTGCCGCGGTGCTGCGCGTGCTGGAGCAGTACGCGACGTACGAACCCGCCAACACGCTCGCCGGCGGCACACCGCCGGCCGAGTCGAACGAGGTGTGGCGTCGCGACGATCCGAAGCCGGACCACGCGAAGCGCCGCAAGCTCGCGATCAGCGTGGGAGTGCTGGCCGTCGCGACGATCCTGGTGATCGGCTGGATCGCCGTCGGCGTGATCGGCATCTTCACCGAGTCGAACCAGCAGAGCGGCACCGGCCAGGTGATCCAGGGCAACAACCCGGGCACCGCCGCGCAACAACCGCGGCCGGCGGCACCGGTGCGGATCTCGGAGGGCACGTCCTACACGGCGAAGGGCGAGCCCGACGCGCCGAACCGGATCAACAACCTGTTCGACGGCGATCCGAGCACGCACTGGTCGACCTTCGGCTACTTCCAGCAGCTCGGTCCCGGCGGCATCAACACCGCGACCGGTGCCGTGCTGACCCTGGAACGTCCTGCGGTGCTGCAGCAGATCGTCATCAACTCGCCCAGCGCGGGGACGAAGGTGGAGATCCGCCAGGTCGACGGTTCGCCGAGCATGGACTCCAAGCTGCTCGGCGGCGGAGTCCTCGCCGCCGGTGACACGCCGATCCAGCTGGAGGCGGCCGCGCCCAGCAGCAAGATCCTGGTCGTGGTCACCGAGCTGGCGCAGAACGGCGGGCAGTTCACCTCGCAGATCAACGAGATCGCGCTGACCGGATCGGCCGCCTGACCCGGCGACACGACGAGCGGACGTGATCACCAGCGTGATCACGTCCGCTCCTCTCGTTGCTGACCAGGGAAATCCGGTCGCGTTCGACGCACGCGCCCTGGGGCCTTCTCACGATCAGTATTGTCATGACCCGTGTCTGTCCCTGCCCCCTCAGACGCCGAACTCATAGCGGCGCACGCACACGGGGATCCACATGCGTTCTCCGAACTCTTCCGCCGACATCGGGACCGGCTGTGGGCCGTGGCGCTGCGGACCATGCGCGATCCCGACGAAGCGGCCGACGCGCTGCAGGACGCCATGATCTCGGCCTTCCGCAACGCCGCGTCGTTCCGCGCCGAATCGCGGGTCACCACCTGGCTGCACCGGATCGTGGTGAACGCGTGCCTGGACCGGATCCGGCGCCGTCAGGCGAGGCCCACGGTTCCGCTGCCCGAAACGGGCCCCGAACCGGCGGTCCCGCGCGACGCGATCGCCGATCGGGACACCAGCATGGTCGTGCAGGAAGCGCTGTCCCAGCTCCCCGAGGACCAGCGAGCGGCGATCGTCCTGGTCGACGTCGAGGGGTATTCGGTGGCCGAGGCCGCCGCGATGCTCGGCGTCGCCGACGGCACCGTCAAGAGCCGCTGCGCACGCGGGCGGGCAAGACTCGCGAAACTTCTGGGGCACCTGCGGAACCCAAGTGCAGATGCGAACGTCCCAGATGACGCTATGGCAATGCGTCGACGGGAGGGACGATGAGTGGGGAGAGCCGGCGCGCGGAAGCGCCGCAGGGACCACCCTGGTCCCTTGACCTCCTGGCCGATCTGCACGCGGGAGTGCTGGATGGCCCGACCGCCGACGAACTGCGTCGTCAGGTCGAAGCGGACCCGGAGGCCCGGGAGATCATGGCGGCGCTGGACGCCACCAGCACCGATCTCGCCGACCTGCCGCCGCTGACCATTCCCGACGACGTCTCCGCGCGCATCGACGCCGCCCTGCAGGACGAGGTCCGCAACTGGGACCACGCCCCGCAGCAGTCGCCCGCGCCGCCGGCACCCGCTGCCGGTGAGGCCCAGGTCGTCGACTTCGCCGCGGCCAAGGCCCGCCGACGTCGCAGGACCACCATCGGGGCCGGTCTGGTGGGCGTCGCCGCCGCGGCCGCGGCCGTGATCGTCGCGGTGCTGCCGGGAACCGGCGAGGACAGCAACACCGCCCAGCCACCCGTCCCGAACACCCAGCCAGGCGGTGGTCAGGGGGCTCCGCTGGCCCTGAGCGGCGACCAGGTCACCCTCGACGGGCAGCAGTTCTCGCAGGTCATGTCCTCGGACCAGTACATCTCGACGCTCGCAGACCCGCAGCAGCTGATCGGCTGCCTGCAGGCCAACGGCGTCCGGGGCGGAAAACCGATGGGGGCCCGCGAGATCACCCTCGACGGCCGACCGGGTCAGCTGCTGATCCTGCCGGGCGGCGGCATCGGCAAGTTCCGCCTCCTGGCGGTCGGTCCCGACTGCGGCACGGGACACCCCTCGACGATCTCCGACAGCACCTTCGGTGGCGGCTGAGACCTGATCTCGCGCTCGTTCCGCTCGCCGGACGACGAGCGGGTCCTCCGGGGCCGGGAGCCGCGCCTGGCGGACGCTCATCGGCGTCCCCGCTCCCTCCCGGAGGAACCGCAGGTCGCGAGGCCGTTCCGCGACTCCCGTCCACCCGCGCTCGACCCGGTCCCGGCAGGCGCTGCCCGCGCGTGCCGGGACCGTCGTCGCGACGAGATCCAGGCGCGGTGTGCTCTGCGGCACCGGGTCCCTGAGATCGGGAACATCGCCGAATAGGATCGCGTTGATGCCAATACCGTCACGCTCCTCGCGCGGCGGAGACGCGACGAAGGGAAGGGGCACGGTGACCAGCGACGTCCGCAACGTGATCATCGTCGGTTCCGGTCCTGCCGGCTACACCGCTGCGGTGTACGCGGCACGGGCAGAGCTGGAGCCGGTGATCTTCGAGGGAACCCAGTTCGGTGGCGCACTGATGACCACCACCGACGTGGAGAACTACCCCGGGTTCTCCGACGGGATCATGGGTCCCGACCTGATGGAGCAGATGCGCTCCCAGGCCCAGCGCTTCGGCGCCGAGCTGCGCACCGAGGACGTCGAGCGCATCGACCTCTCCGGTGACGTCAAGACCGTCGTCGCCAACGGGGTGGAGCACAAGGCCCGCGCCGTCATCCTCGCGATGGGTGCCGCGGCCCGCTACCTCGACGTCCCGGGCGAGGAAACCCTGCTCGGCCGCGGCGTGTCCGCCTGCGCCACCTGCGACGGGTTCTTCTTCCGCGACCAGGACATCGCCGTCATCGGCGGCGGTGACTCGGCGATGGAGGAGGCCACCTTCCTGACCCGCTTCGCGAAGTCGGTGACCATCATCCACCGCCGCGACGAGTTCCGCTCCTCCAAGATCATGCTGGAGCGCGCGCGGGCCAACGAGAAGATCAAGTGGCTGACCAACAAGGCCGTCGACGAGGTCCAGGGCGAGGGCAAGGTCGCCGGGCTGAAGCTGCGCGACACCGCCACCGGTGAGACCTCCGAGCTGGCGGTCAGCGGGATGTTCGTGGCCATCGGCCACGACCCGCGCAGCCAGCTGGTCCGCGGCCAGGTCACCCTCGACGACGAGGGCTACGTGCAGGTCGAGCAGCCCGGCACGCACACCGGCATCCCCGGCGTGTTCGCCTGCGGCGACCTGGTGGACCACACCTACCGGCAGGCCATCACCGCCGCCGGTTCCGGTTGCTCCGCCGCGATCGACGCCGAGCGCTGGCTCGCCGAGCACGAGACCCCGCAGGCCGAGGTCGCCTCCGAGCTGGTCGGCGGCGGCTACGGGGCCTGACCCCGAGCTCACCGTTCGACACCCAGACCACTTCAACCGAAGCAGAAACAGGGAGATGAACATGGCCGGCAACACCGTGACCGTGGACGCCGATTCCTTCAAGAGCACCGTCCTGGACAGCGACAAGCCCGTGCTGGTCGACTTCTGGGCGACCTGGTGCGGCCCATGCAAGATGGTCGCCCCGGTGCTGGAGGAGATCGCCGACGAGCACGCCGACAAGATCACCGTCGCCAAGCTCGACATCGACCAGAACCCCAGCGTGTCCCGCGACTACCAGGTGATGTCGGTCCCGACCCTGCTGGTCTTCCAGAACGGCGAGCCGGTCAAGCAGATCGTCGGCGCCAAGCCGAAGGCCGCTCTGCTGTCGGACCTCTCCGACTACCTGTGATGTCGCTCGTGTGATGTCGCTGTGAAGTCCGCCTCGTTTCGAGGCAACCGAATAACGCGCACCCGCCGTCTTGTCGATAGGACAGTGACGGCGGGTTCGTGCTTTCACGATGGCTGCTCCCACTGCGGCAACGCGTTCCACCGCAGCGAGGGATCACTCGTGTACGGTCCGTTGTCGCACGTCCGGCCCGGTGCTCGTAGGCCGCAGCGCCGGGGTACGGCACGCAAGGCACAATGACCCGACGGGTCCGACAGCCCGCGGGCCCGCTCCGCAACGCGAAAGACTCGGGACAACCCCGATCATCCTCCGCGTCGGTGTCGCGCCGACGCCTGAATCGAGCGAGGAGTGCATGCAGCTGCTCCACCGCGGTGACGTCGGTCCGGCCGTTGCCGAGATCAAGAACACCCTTGCGTCGCTGGGACTGCTGCCGGCCAACGGCCGGCCGGGGCCCGCGCTCTTCGACGAAGCGGTGGAACAAGCGGTACGCGGTTTTCAGCAGCAGCGCGGCCTGATCACCGACGGCGTCGTCGGCTCGGCCACCTATCGCGCACTCACCGACGCCCGCTGGCGCCTCGGCGACCGCTCGCTGGCGTTCCTGGTGTCCAAGCCGATCAGCGGTGACGACGTGTTCGCCCTGCAGGAGCGCCTGCTGGAGCTGGGCTACGACGCGGGCCGCCCCGACGGGATCTTCAGCGCGGAGACGGAGCAGGCGCTGCGCAGCTTCCAGCGCGACTACGGGCTCACCCCGGACGGCATCTGCGGTCCCGGCACGTTGCGCGCGCTCAAGCAGCTCGCCCCCAAGGTCCGCGGTGGCCGGCCGGTGTTCCTCCGCGAGCAGGAGAAGGTGCGCCGGGCCGGACCGCGGCTGCGCGGCAAGCGCATCGTGATCGACCCCGGCCACGGGGGCGGCGACCGCGGCGTCACCTCGGGCGACGTCTCCGAGGCCGACCTGACCTGGGACCTGGCCCGCCGGCTCGAAGGCCGGATGGTGGCCACCGGCATGGAAGCGCTGATCACGCGCGGCCCCAACGCCTGCCCGCCGGACGCCGACCGCGCCAAGTTCGCCAACGAGGCCGGTGCCGACATGTTCCTGTCGCTGCACGCGGACGCCAACCCGTCCTCGCTGGCCGAGGGCGTCGCGAGCTTCCACTTCGGCACCGGCAACGGCACCACCTCGACGGTGGGGGAGGCGCTCGCCGGGTTCCTGCAGCGCGAGATCGTGGCCCGCACCGGCATGCGCGACTGCCGCACCCACCCGAAGACCTGGGACGTCCTGCGGCTGACCCGGATGCCCGCGGTGCGGATGGAGATCGGTTACCTGACCAACGACGGCGACCGCAACCGGCTGCTCGACCCGGCGTTCCGCGACGTGGTGGCCGAAGGCCTGCTGGTCGCGGTCAAGCGCCTCTACCTGCTCGGCAAGGACGACCAGCCGACGGGCACGTTCACCTTCGACGATCTGCTGCGCCACGAGCTGGCGCGCGCCGAGGGCGCCTGAGAACTCCTGCACCCGCTTCCACCGGACCTTCCCCGCGCGAGCCCGTTTCCGGCCGTCGGAGAACCGCTGACGAGCGCGCGTCGCGGTCCTAGGCGCGTCCGACCGCCGGCTCCGCCGTGGTGATCGTGACCGAGGTCAGCAAGCGCTCCAGGGCGGCCTCGACGTCTTCCTTCCAGCTGATGGCCGTGCGCAGCTCCAGGCGCATGCGCGGCCACTTCGGGTGCTGGCGAACGGTCTTGAAGCCGACCTGCTGGAGGAACCCGGCCGGGATCACGCAGCCCTCGGCTTCGCCGCTGAGATCGCCGAAGGCCTCCACGGCCTTCACCCCGCGCCTGGTCAGGTCCTTGGCGACGTTCTGGACCAGCACGCGCCCGAGACCGCCCTCCTCGAACTCGGAGGTCACCTTGAGCGCGGTGAGCAGCACGGCATCCGCGCTCACCGGCGCGGTGGGGAAGGACGCCGCTCGCGGCACGGCGGCCGGCGGCGCGTAGATCGCATACCCGGCGGGTACGCCGTCGACGTAGATGATGCGACCGCAGGAACCCCACTCCAGCAGCACGCTGGAGACCCAGGCTTCCTTCTCCAGCTCGGTCTCGCCGAACTCCTCCGCCTGCTCCCTGATGTGCGGCGCCAGTTCCCAGTAGACGCACCGGCGACACCGCGGGGGCAGGTGGTCGAGGTTGTCCAACGTGACGCCGACCACACGTCGCGACACCTGACCTCCCGGAAAACCAAGCAGAACCCGCGCACCACAACGGCGGGAGTATCGCCAGAATAGGCCGCTCGCCTGCCGGACGGGAAGCACCGCTACTCACGGGAACCGCCTCGAAGGGGTGACGTCCCTAACCACGTGCGCGAACAAGATCCAACGGGCGAACTCCGCGGACCAGCGCCAGCCTGTTGTTCCACGTGAAACATCCGGCACGACCACTCACGAATAACAACGTCCGCGGCCCCGCCGGCACGGCTCGCACCTCTCCCGGACCAGCGGATCGCGGGGGTCACGGGAGAGGCCTGTTACACGAGGGGTACTCATCGACGATAGGGCCTATAGAATCGCCCGATCGTTTGTACGAGGTACAAACACGCTGGTGCGCCTAACCGAAACGGGAGCGCGATTATGTCGGATCAAGGAAGCCAACCGGACCAGCCTGACCACTCGGTGGACAAGGCCGCCCGCAACCTGGACGCGTACCGGGCGCGCTACGCCGAGCGGACGGCCGGAATGACCGCCTCCGAGATCCGAGCTCTCTTCGCCGTCGCCAGCCGCCCCGAGGTGGTCTCGCTGGCCGGGGGCATGCCCAACCTCGCCGCGCTGCCGCTGGACTCGCTGGCCACCGAGGTGGCCCGCCTCGTGTCCGAGGACGGGCAGGTGGCGCTGCAGTACGGCTCCGCGCACGGGGTTCCGGAGCTGCGCGAGCAGATCTGCGAGGTGATGGCCCTCGAGGGCATCAGCGCGCACCCGGACGACGTCGTCGTGACCGCCGGCTCCCAGATGGGCCTGGACATGGTCACCCGCATCTTCTGCGACCCGGGCGACGTGATCCTGGCCGAAGGCCCGTCCTACGTCGGCGCGCTGGGCTCGTTCGGCGCCTACCAGGCCGAGGTCGTCCACGTGGCGATGGACGAGGACGGCCTGCAGCCGGAGGCGCTCCGCCAGGCGATCGCCGACCTGGAGAAGCAGAACAAGCGGATCAAGTTCCTCTACACGATCCCCAACTTCCACAACCCCGGCGGCATCACCCTGGCGGTGAACAGGCGGGCTGAGGTCCTGGAGATCTGCCGCCAGGCCGACATCCTCGTGGTCGAGGACAACCCGTACGGGCTGCTGGGCTTCGACGGCAAGCCGTACCCGGCGCTGCGCAGCATGGACCCGGACAACGTGGTGTACCTGGGTTCGTTCTCGAAGACCTTCGCCTCGGGGCTGCGGGTGGGCTGGGTGCTGGCCCCGCTGGCCATCCGGGAGAAGCTGGTGCTGACGGCCGAGTCCGCCACGCTGTGCCCTCCCACGTTGAACCAGATGATCGTCTCCCGCTACCTCTCGACGCACGACTGGCAAGGTCAGATCAAGATCTTCCAGGAGCAGTACCGCGAGCGCCGGGACGCGATGATGGCCGCGCTGGAGCAGTACATGCCGGCGGGGTGCACGTGGACGAAGCCCGATGGCGGCTTCTTCGTCTGGCTGACCGTGCCGGAGGGCGTGGACACGAAGGCGATGCTGCCCCGCGCGGTCACGCAACGCGTGGCCTACGTGTCGGGCACCGGCTTCTACCGGGACGGCTTCGGCAGCCGGCAGATGCGGCTCTCGTACTGCTACCCGACGCCGGAGCGCATCCGCGAGGGCGTGCGCAGGCTCGCCAACACGCTGTCCGAGGAGATGGAGCTGGTCCGCACCTTCGGTACCGTGCCGCCCAGGAGCGTGCCGGGCCCGCAGGCGCCGTCGCCCGACACCGCGTGAGTTTGACTCATCCACACGACCGGTCCACTGCGCCTCATCCGGTGCAGTGGACCGCTACTTTTCCGAGGTGCTGAAGAGAGTGTCTGATCGCTGGGTTGCCGTGCTCGCCGGTGGGCTTTCGCACGAGCGCGATGTGTCGCTGCGTTCCGGCCGCAGGTTGTCCGCCGCGCTGCGCTCGGCCGGCATGACCGTTGCCGAGTGGGATGCGGACTCGCGTCTGCTGTCCCGCCTCACCGAGGAGCGGCCGGACGCGGTCGTCGTCGCCCTGCACGGCGGGGAAGGGGAGAACGGTTCCGTCCAGGCGGTGCTGGAGATGCTCGGCATCCCCTACGTCGGCACCGGCCCGCACGCGTCCCGCCGCACCTGGGACAAGCCCAATGCCAAGGCTGAGGTGGCCCGTGCCGGGCTGACGACCCCGGACTGGGTCGCACTCCCGCACGCGACCTTCCGCGAGCTGGGAGCGCAAGCAGTGCTGGACGCGCTCGTGAACAAGCTCGGTCTTCCCCTGATGCTCAAGCCCGACCAGGGCGGCTCGGGGCTCGGCGCCCAGGTCGTGCGCGACACGGCGAACCTCCCCTCGGCGATGGTGGGCGCGCTGTCCTACGGCGACGCGGTCCTCGTCGAGCGCTTCATCGAGGGGACCGAGGTCGCGATCACGGTCGTCGAGGGTGAGGACGGCCCGGAGGCGCTTCCGGCGGTGGAGATCGAACCGGCAGACGGCGTCTACGACTACACCGCCCGCTACACCGCCGGGCTGACGAACTACCGCTCTCCGGCGGACATCTCCGCGGAGACGGCCGCGGCAGCGGGCGAGCTGGCGATCGCCGCGCACAAGCTGCTCGGCCTCCGCGACATCTCTCGCACGGACGCGATCATCGACACCGACGGCGTTCCGCACTTCCTCGACGCGAAGGTGTCGCCCGGGCTGACCGAGACCTCGCTGCTGCCGATGGCGGTCGAGGCCGCCGGGCGCTCGCTGGGGGAGACCTACGCCGGACTCGTCGAGCGGGCCATCGAGCGCGGGAACTGACTCGCGCAGGTTTCACGTGAAACAAGAGCGGCGGACTCCGTGGAGTCCGCCGCTCTTGTTGTCGCGCTAGCGGCGATGCCGCCTGATCGCGATCAGTGATGTTCAGTCACTCACGGTCATCGTCACCGTGACGTAAGGTCCCGGTGTCATTCCTCGTTGATTCCGCGGGCTTCTTTGCCCAAGATCATCTCTGCAATGCGCTCGAGATCGTCGATCGACCCGTACTCGATGACGATCTTGCCCTTCCGGCTTCCACGGGACACCTTCACCTTGGTGTCGAAGTGGTTGGCGAGCCGGTCGGCCAGCCGGTCGAAGCCGGGGGCCTGGATCTGCTTCTTCGCCGAGGACTTCTCCTTGGCCGGCGCCTCGGACTTCTTGAGGGTCACCTGCTCCTCGGTCGCGCGGACGGACAGCCCCTCCGCCACGATCCGCTTCGCGAGGTCCTCCTGATGCCCGAGGTCCTCCAGGCTCAGCAGAGCCCGCGCGTGGCCCGCCGACAGCACGCCGACGGCGACCCGGCGCTGCACTTCGAGGGGGAGGCGCAGCAGCCGGATGGTGTTGGTGATGACCGGACGGCTCCGGCCGATCCGCTCCGCGAGTTCATCGTGGGTGACTCCGAACTCGTCGAGCAGCTGCTGGTAGGCCGCCGCCTCTTCCAGCGGGTTCAGCTGCACGCGGTGGATGTTCTCCAGCAGCGCGTCCCGGAGGAGCGCGTCGTCCTTGGTCTCCCGGACGATCGCGGGGATGTACTCCAGGCCTGCCAGCTGGGAAGCGCGCCACCGGCGCTCACCCATGATCAGCTCATACTCATCGCCCTCGATCTCGCGCACCACGATGGGCTGCATGAGCCCGAATTCGCGGATCGAGTGCTCCAACTCGTTGAGCGCTTCCTCGTCGAAGACCTGACGAGGCTGCTTCGGGTTGGGAGTGATCGACGCGATGGCGATCTCTTTGTAGACCGCTCCCGCAACGGACCCCTGCGCCGAGTCCTCTGTTTCACGTGAAACAGAGGACTCCGGCTCGGAATTTCCGTAGGCGGGCCCGCCGCGAACCCCGGAAGTCGTTCCGCCCATCGTGGCGCCATCGGCACCCACCGGGGGAGCGCTCGGGATCAACGCGGCGATGCCGCGGCCCAGACCACCTCGTCGCTCGGTCATGCTGTCTTCCTCTCGGCACCCCGCTCCGCGATCTCTCGCGCCGCGTCCAGGTAGCTCATGGAGCCTCGTGAACCCGGATCGTAGGTCAGCACCGTCTGACCAAAGCCCGGAGCCTCGGAAATCTTCACGCTACGCGGAATCACCGTCCGCAGGGTCAGATCACCGAAATGACCACGCACCTCGGCGGTGACCTGATCGGCGAGCTTGGTGCGACCGTCGTACATGGTCAGCAGGATCGTCGAGACCCACAGCGCGGGGTTCAGGTGCGACTGCACCAGCTCGATGTTGCGGAGCAGCTGCCCCAGGCCTTCCAGCGCGTAGTACTCGCACTGGATCGGGATCAGCACCTCGTGAGCCGCGACCAACGCGTTCACCGTGAGCAGGCCGAGCGAGGGCGGGCAGTCCACGAAGACGTAGTCGAAGTCGAGCGCCTCGACCGCCTCCGAGTTCAAGGCCTCCTTCAGACGGCCTTCGCGCGCCACCATCGTCACGAGCTCGATCTCCGAGCCGGCCAGGTCGATCGTGGCCGGAACGCAGAAGAGGTTGTCGGACTGGGTGCTCTTGGCGGCCGCGTCCGCAACGCTGATCTCGCCGAGGAGGACCTCGTAGACCGACGGAACTCCGCCCCGGTGCTCGACGCCGAGCGCGGTGCTCGCGTTCCCCTGGGGGTCGAGGTCGATCACCAAGACCTTGAGCCCGTGCAGCGCCAGACCGGCCGCCAGGTTCACCGTGCTCGTCGTCTTGCCGACGCCACCCTTCTGGTTGGCCACGGTGATGATGCGCCGGTTCTTGGGGCGGGGGAGGTCCAGCTCGTCGGGGTGCAGCACGCGGGTGGCGCGCTGCGCTTCCTCCATGATCGGAGTCCAGCCGATGTCGTCACGGCCGAAGCTCATGGTGTTGCTCTCCGGGCCGGAGGGGAATCGCATGGCGCCCATCGCGCGCCCCCTTGTTTCACGTGAAACCCGACCCGCTCCGTTTTCCTCCGGATTCACCGTCCACGTTCCTTTCTCGCTCGACGTGTCTCACGACGCCGACCGGACGAGGTTCGGGCCGCCGCGACCCGCTCCACCACGACAACGGTCGTCGGCACATCGAGTACGCCGACACCGCATGATTTGACTTCGCCACGGCCGCCACCGACCGCGGCGATCGCCGCCGCATCCCGTTCGAGTTCCTCAGCCGCGCTTTCGCCCTTCATGGCGAGGAGGAGGCCGTCCTGCCGCAGCAGCGGGAGAGACCACTTCGCGAGCCGTTCCATCGGCGCCACGGCGCGAGCGGTCACGACATCCTGATCGGCAAGTCGTTCACGCACCGGACCCTCCTCGGCACGACCACGCACCACCTCAACGGTGAGCGCCAACTCGGTGATGACTTCCTGCAACCACGTCACCCGCCGAGCCATCGGCTCCAGCAAGGTGAGGGTGAGATCCGGGCGAGCGATCGCCAACGGGATGCCCGGCAACCCCGCCCCAGAGCCTACGTCCACAACCCGGCTTTGAGGGGGGAGCAACTCCGCAATCACAGCAGAGTTCAGCAGATGTCTTTCCCAGAGGCGGTCCAACTCGCGGGGACCGATCAATCCGCGGCGGATTCCATGCTCCTGGAGTAACTCGGCGAACCTCTCCGCCAACTCCACTCGCTCGCCGAAAACGGTCCGCGCCGCCTCGGGCACACCTCCGGTCAAGACATTCACCCCGCTGTTTCACGTGAAACCAAAGACTTCGTGTCTAGACTGCCGGATCGATGTCCGGGGTCGTGCACCAACCCGCTGTTTCACGTGAAACCGCGCCGAACGAGTACGCCGACGGCGGCATCACTCATTCAGCCAGAGCAGAGTTGCAGAAGCATTGCGGACCGACTACATGCCCAACCCAACCGCGGCCGGGCTCGCACCACTTATGGCCAAGTCGACAAAACGCCCCCGCCGGACCGGAGTCCGACGGGGGCGGTGAAGCGGGGGAGCGGTCTCAGCTCTTGAAGACGACCACCTTGCGGCTGGGCTCTTCGCCCTCGCTCTCGCTGTAGACCCCCTCGATCGCGGCGACCGCGTCGTGGATGATCTTGCGCTCGAACGGGGTCATCGGACGCAGCCGCGCCTCCTGCCCGGTCTTGAGGACCTCCTCGGCGGTGGAGCGACCGAGATCGGAGAGCTCCTCGCGCCGCCCGGCGCGCCACCCGGACACGTCGAGCATCAGGCGGCTGCGCACTCCGGTGTCCTGCTGGACCGCGAGCCGGGTCAGCTCCTGCAGCGCCTCCAGCACCTGGCCGCGACCGCCGACCAGCTTCTCGAGATCGGGTCCGCCGTCGACGCTCACCACGGCGCGGCCGGCTTCCACGTCGAGGTCGATGTCCCCGTCGTAGTCGAGCAGGTCGAGCAGCCGCTCCAGGTAATCGCCCGCGACGTCACCCTCCTGCACCAGCAGTGTCTCCGTGTTGGACGCCTCGGGGGAGGACTCGGCGGGGGCGTCAGTATTGGCGGGGGCGTTGGAGCCCTCGGCGACGGCCGGGCTCTCCTGCACAGTTTCAGACACTGGGTGTCTCCTCTCCAGGGGTTCGCGACGGGATCAGCGGGACTCGCCAGGCTTCTCCGTGTCGCGAGCGCGGTCTTCGATCACCCCGGGGATCTCACCGGGTTGGTCATCGGACGCCTTCTCAGCGGTGGCCGAATCAGCGGTGGCCGAAATCGTGCCTTCCGGGTTCGCGACCGCGGGCGCGTCGGCTGACGCAGCCTCCTCGCGGTCGATCCGGCGGTACACCACTCGTTGCTGTCCCAGCGTCCAGAAGTTGTTCGCGAGCCAGTAGATCAAGATGGCCAGCGGGAGGAACGGACCACCGACGATAGCGAACATCGGGAAGATCCACAGCATCAGTTTGTTGGTCATCGCCGCCTGCGGGTTGGCGGCGGCCTGCGCGCTCTGCCGCTCCAACGAGTGCCGGGCGGTGAAGTGGGTGGCGATCGCGGCCGCGATCATCAGCGGAACGGCCACCACCATCATCGACAGGCGATCCGTCCCGAAGGCCGCGAGCACGTCGGGAGCCTGGCTGAGGGTGTTGGACAGCTTCGCGCCGAACAGGTCGGCCTCGACGAAGGAGGCGACGTCGGCGGCGTTGAAGACGAAGTTCCCGGGGGCGCCGGGCTTGAAGCCGTTGAGCACGTGGAAGAGACCGATGAACACCGGGATCTGCACGAGCATGGGCAGGCAGCCGGACAGCGGGTTGAAGCCCTGCTCGGTCTGGAGCTTCTGCATCTCCGTCGCGAGCTTCTGCTTGTCGTCGCCGTGCTTCTCCTGCAGCTCTCGCACCAGGGGAGCGAAGTCCTGCATCTTCTTCATCGAGCGGACCTGGTGCACGAACGGCTTGAACAGAAGCGCGCGCAGCGTGAAGACGAGGAAGATGACCGACAGCGCCCAGGCGAACCCGCTCGAGGGTTCGAGCACGTAACCGAAGACCTTGTGCCAGAACCAGAGGATGGCCGACACGGGGTAGTAGATGAAGTCCAGCACGCGGGCTACTCCTCGGCGGGTTTGTCGGAAAGGCGAATGCCTGCTCGCCGCTCACGGGGTGGTGGGACCGGGTCCAGTCCTCCGGGGTGCCAGGGGCCGCAGCGCAGGAGCCGGCGGACGGTGAGCCATCCGCCGCGGAACAACCCGTGCACGGTCAGCGCCTCAACAGCGTAGGCGCTGCAGCTCGGGTAGAACCGGCACATCGGCGGCAGCAGCGGGGAGATGACCTTGCGGTACGCGTGGACGGGGCCGAGCAGGATCCAGGCGGACAGGTCGGCCTTGCGTCCCGCACGACTTTCGTCATGCGAATCGTCATGCCGCCAATCCGGTGCCATCTCCTACAACCCCGCCATCAACTGCTGCCCGGGCCATCGGAGCAACGGATGCGAAGTTTCTTCAACGCTCCGTCGATGTCCGCACCGAGTTCCCCGCTGGACGCGCCCGCCGCTGGAGGCAGCGCTCGAACCACCACCAGTGTGCCAGCGGGCAGGTCCGGAATGCGGTCTCGCATCAGGTGACGCAGACGACGAGCGACCCGGTGGCGGACCACCGCAACGCCCACGGCCTTGCTGACGACAAAACCCACCCGGGTCGAAGCAGACGAGTCCCGGGTGGGTGCCGTATTAGCTTGAGCCTCCGGCTCGGCCTCACCACTCATCCGAGCCCGGACCTGGTCCGGGCGCAGGACGTGGACCACCAAGCGGGGGCGTCCTGCCCGACGACCACGGCGGACCACCAGTCGGAAATCCTGGTTCCTGGTCAGCCGGGCTGCCGTGGGAAGCACGGCCGGACGCGATCAGGCAGAAAGCTGCGCGCGGCCCCGGCGACGGCGCGTGGCCACGATGGCCCGGCCGGCGCGAGTGCGCATGCGCAGCCGGAACCCGTGCTTCCTAGCACGGCGGCGGTTGTTCGGCTGGAAAGTGCGCTTGCCCTTGCTCACGGTCGGATCTCCCGGTTACTACAGGCACCGATGGTCGCCTTCGGACCACGGTTCGGTCTTGGTGTCCCCGGTTCTTGAAACCCGCAGGCCCGCAGGGAGCGGGCCAAGAGCCGCAAGGCCGGGCGTGATGTCGGCGCGCCGACATGCCCGCTGCACAAGCGGGGGACTGTACGAGGGTACGCCAGAGCCAACAGCAGGTGCACAGCCGGGGGTGGACATCCGGCGGCATCGGCGTCATAACGAAGGGCGCTGGGCCAGGCCGAGGCGTGATCGATCTTCTCCGGCGAGTCCGCGCTGGTGATCGCGACACCGCTCGTCGACACCGGAGAGCCTGCCACATCACGATCTCCGCGAGGCCCCCGGGATCTGCTTGTGGCTGAGGCCGCTGCTTGTTAGCGTGCCTCCCTGCGATGCCGCAGGACCGGTAGGTGGGAGCATCGGTTCGCAGTCAGGGGGACTGACCTCGATCGCAGAGGTAGGGCGGCCCCAGGGGGAAACACCGGAACGGTCTGCCGTACCTTCATACACACGTTGTGGACAACTCTGTGGACACGTGTGTCCATCGAGTCGCCCACCAGTGCCGCGGTACCCGCTACCCGTGCAACTGTGGGGGCTGGGGACCGGGACCGCAACCGGGGAGCAATCAAGCGAGGGGAGGGGAGCAGGCGGTGTCCGACCACCAAGCCGATCTCGATCGAGTTTGGGACGAGGTGGTGCAGGAGCTGTCCTCCGGCACTCTCTCGCCGCAGCAACGCGCGTGGATGCGGGTCACCCGCCCCATCGGGCTGCTCGACGGGACCGCGCTGCTGGCCGCTCCGAGCGACTTCGCGAAGGAAGCCATCGAACGCGCGCTGCGCGACCCCATCACCGATGCCCTGTCCCGCCGGCTGGGCCGCGACATCTCGCTCGCCGTGAAGGTCGACACCGCGGTGCCCGCGCCGACCCGTCCGGTCGCCGCGCCGGCACCCGCACCCGCTCCTGAGACCTGGAGCCCGCGCGGCGGGGACGATCAGTCCTCGCCCACCTACATCTCGGTACCCGGTTTCGGCGGCGACAGCCCGTACGGCCACACCGCTCACACCGGTTCGATCGGCCACACGGGATCCATCCCCGTCGTGCCCGGACCCGGTTCTCCCAGTTCAGAGGGTCAGGGAAAGCACGCGGCTCCGGATTCGCAGCCGACGCCCGCCGCGAACATCGACTTCCCGACGGCCGAGTTCAAGTGGCCCAACGGTGAGGTCCCGAAGCCGCAGTCCGCCAAGCCGGACCCGGAACCCGAGCCCGAGGAGGAGGAAGAACCGGTCGCGGAGACCTCCGCCGAACCGGAATCCTCCGACTCCGACGCCGGTCAGCCCGCCGCCGACGAGGGCGTGTGGCCGACCTTCGGCCGCGGCCAGGGCGGGCAGAACCCAGGTCAGACGATCCCGTCGGCCGAGCCCCAGCAGGGTCAGCCGTTCACGGCTCCCAAGCACGCGCCGCCGACCTCGCAGACCAGGCTCAACGCGAAGTACACCTTCGACACCTTCGTGATCGGTTCGTCGAACCGGTTCGCGCACGCTGCCGCGGTCGCCGCGGCCGAGGCACCGGCGCGGGCGTACAACCCGCTGTTCATCTGGGGCGAGTCGGGTCTCGGCAAGACGCACCTGCTGCACGCGGTCGGGCACTACACGCAGCGGCTGTTCCCGGGCATGCGGGTCCGCTACGTCTCGACCGAAGAGTTCACCAACGACTTCATCAACTCGCTGCGCGACGACCGGCAGGTGGCGTTCCAACGCCGATACCGCGACGTCGACGTGCTGCTGGTCGACGACATCCAGTTCTTGGAGGGCAAGGAAGGCACCCAGGAGGAGTTCTTCCACACCTTCAACACGCTGCACAACTCGAACAAGCAGATCGTGGTGTCCTCCGACCGGCCGCCGAAGGGGCTGCGCACGCTGGAAGACCGGCTGCGCACCCGGTTCGAGTGGGGTCTGATCACCGACATCCAGCCGCCTGAGCTGGAGACGCGGATCGCGATCCTCCGGAAGAAGGCCGCGCAGGACCGGATGAACGCGCCGGCCGACGTGCTGGAGTTCATCGCCTCGCGCATCGAGCGCAACATCCGCGAGCTGGAAGGCGCGCTGATCCGGGTCACCGCGTTCGCGTCGCTGAACCGGCAGCCGGTCGACCTGCAGCTGGCCGAGATCGTGCTGCGCGACCTGATCCCCGACTCGCAGACACCGGAGATCACCGCTCCGACGATCATGGCCGTCACCGCGGACTACTTCGGGGTGACCATGGACGACCTGTGCGGCCCGGGCAAGACGAAGGCGCTGGCCCAGGCGCGGCAGATCGCGATGTACCTGTGCCGGGAGCTGACGGACTCGTCGCTGCCCAAGATCGGTCAGTACTTCGGCAGCCGCGACCACACCACGGTCATGTACGCCGACAAGAAGATCCGCAAGGAGATGGCGGAGCGCCGGCGCGTGTACGAGCACGTCCAGGAGCTGACCGCCCGCATCAAGCAGCAGTCCCGCTGACCGACGGGTCCCCGCCGAGAACAACCGCCGTCCGAGTTGTTCTCGGCTCTTCTTTTCGGCCACCGCCCTGATCAGCAGGTCGGATCAAGCTCCTGACCTGCACGTTCAGAAACTCAGCCGCTCATTTGGCCGCTGACGGGCTTTTGCGGGTCCCCTGGTGTGATTCCCTAGGCCGCGAGCGACCGATCTTTCTGGTAGTGCCGCCTGCCGCGATCCACCCGCCCAGGCAGAAACCTTCGTCCGTTCCGACCCCGGTTCACCCCCGCGCGCGTGCCGGTGGGGAGCGGTCCCCGGGCGGGTTCGCGAGGTTTCTGTTCGGCCTGCCCGCTCCGATCCCCGGGCCCGAACAGAAAGATTCGGGCCAGATCCGGGCGTGACCGAGGGCCGCGGAACGCCTCAGCGCAAGGACCGAGCCCGAAAATCACCACTTTCAGTGTTCGTGCGGACGCGCTCAGTGCGACCGGGAACATTCACGGCGAGAACTTTTCTGGCCGGACGAGTGGGCCTCACCTCACCGCGTCGACAAAAAACGCGCGAAGGCGCCAGCTGTCCACAGAAATTCAATCCCCAGGCGTGACCTGCAATTTTCCCCATCCCATCCACATGCTGTGCACAAGCTGCTCACATGCTGAGGGCGGGTTGCCAACAGAGTTCCCACAACTCTGCCCACAACCCGACCGGTGGAGAACTCCCCATCCACCCCGGGATGGGTACAACCCGGGGTCTCACTGTGGATGGGAGTGTGGACAACTGGGGATGGTTGTGGAGCAACTCAAGACGGTCAGAAGTTGTCCACCACACGGCTGTCGCAGTCCCCGGTTACTTCCAGTTGCCATCCACACCGGAGCAGGCCACCCGACCAGCCCAAACGACGGTTGTCCCCACAACTCACAGGCCTTACTACTACTGCGGACATTTCTTCTCTTCTTAGAAAATAAGAAAAGAGAACTAGGGGCGGTGGATAAGTGGACAACTGGCGCCGCGAAGCTCGAACCCGCCTCGACCAAGTGCCCCGACCCGGATGCGGAGATCGGTGAGCACGCTCTACGGTGGAACTCCCCGCACCGAGACGCCCCGGCTCGAACTCCGAGCGAAGTTCTCCGGCGTTCTCGCTGCGGGATCGCTTCGCCCTCGATGCGGAGCACACCGAACCTTCCAGCCGCGCACGGCTCGACACAGTTCTCGGCAGCCGAGCCACGGCTGAAACCGAAAGGACACCCATGAAGATCCGCGTGGAGCGTGACGGTCTTGCCGACGCCGTCGCCTGGGTCGCGCGCAGCTTGCCGTCGCGGCCACCGGTTCCGGTGCTGGGCGGGGTGCTGCTCGATGCGAGTTCCGGGGAAGCGCTGACCATCTCCGGCTTCGACTACGAGGTCTCGGCGCAGGTCACCATCGAGGCCTCGATCGATGCCAGCGGGAAGACCCTGGTCTCGGGGCGTCTGCTGGCCGACATCACCAAGGCGTTGCCGGCGCGCCCGGTCGAGCTGACCGTCGACGGCTCCCGGGTGACGATCACCTGCGGCAGCTCCCGGTTCAGCCTGCCGACCATGCCGGTCGAGGACTACCCGGCGCTGCCGGACATGCCCGATCACGCCGGGTCCGTGCCCACCGACCTGTTCAGCGAGGCGGTCGGCCAGGTCGCCATCGCGGCGGGCAAGGACGACACGCTCCCGATGCTCACCGGCATCCGGATGGAGATCAACGCCGACAAGCTGACCATGGTCGCCACCGACCGGTTCCGGCTCGCGATGCGCGAGATCACCTGGGAGCCGGGCGCGGGCGTCGAGGACACCCAGGTGCTGGTCCCGGCCAAGACGCTCGCCGACTCGGCCAAGACGCTGGGCGCCGGCGCGAGCAAGGTGGAGATCTCGCTGGCCTCGGGTGACGGACTGCTCGGCCTGTCCGGCACGACCCGCCGGAACACCAGCCGCCTGCTGGACGCGGAGTTCCCCAAGTACCGCCAGCTGCTCCCGGCCGAGACCGCGGTGACCGCGAACATCGACGTCTCGCCGCTGGCCGAGGCGATCAAGCGCGTGTCGCTGGTGGCCGAGCGCGGCACGCAGGTCCGGCTCGAGTTCTCCGACCGGCTGCTGCGGCTGTCCGCCGGCGGTGACGACGAGGGCAGCGCCGAGGAAGAGCTCCCGATCGAGCTCGACGGCGAGGAGCTGACCATCGCGTTCAACCCGGCGTACCTGCTCGACGGGCTCAGCGCCCTGAAGTCCGAGCGCGCTCAGATGCAGTTCACCACCTCCAACCGCCCGGCGTTGATCAAGCCGATCGACGACAACGGCCAGGTCCAGGAGGGCTACCTCTACCTGTTGATGCCGGTCCGCCTGCCCGGCTGACGTTCGGCACGGCCGCGGTGGTGCGCGGCTCACATCCTGCGCACCACCCGGCTCGCTGCCCCGGTTCGTGGTCGTAGGCTCCGGCCAGATCGATTCAGCGGCGATGTCCGCTGCGCGGCCGGCCACGCGCCGACCTCCACAAGTCGACACACAGTTCGGATAGGGAGTTCCAGTGCAACTCGGGCTTGTCGGCCTCGGCCGAATGGGTTTCAACATGCGCGAGCGGCTGCGCGCCGCTGGTCACGAGGTCGTGGGCTACGACCGCAACCCGGACGTCACCGACGCGGCGTCCGTGGCGGAGTTGGTCGAGAAGCTGTCCGGTCCGCGGGTCGTGTGGATCATGGTTCCGCACGGCGACCCCACCCGGCAGACCGTCGAGGAGCTGTCCGGCCTGCTGTCCGCCGGTGACCTGGTGATCGAGGGCGGGAACTCCAAGTTCACCGATGACCAGGCGAACGCCGCGCTGCTCGCCGAGCACGGGATCAAGTACCTCGACGTCGGGGTGTCCGGTGGTGTCTGGGGCGCGAAGAACGGCTACGGCCTGATGGCCGGCGGTGACGCCGAGGACGTCGAGCGCGCGATGCCGATCTTCGACGCGCTGCGTCCGGAGGGGCCGCGCGACGAGGGCTTCGCCCACGCCGGTCCGGTCGGTGCCGGTCACTACGCGAAGATGGTGCACAACGGCATCGAGTACGGCTTGATGCAGGCCTACGCCGAGGGCTTCGAACTGCTCGCCGCCTCCGATGTCGTCACCGACGTGCCCGCCACGATCAAGGCCTGGAGCAAGGGCACCGTCGTGCGTTCCTGGTTGCTGGACCTGCTGGTCAACGCGCTGGAGGAGGACCCGGAGCTGGCCGAGCTGCGCGGCTACGTGCAGGACTCGGGCGAGGGCCGGTGGACCATCGAGGAAGCGATCAACAACTCGGTCCCGGCGCCGGTCATGACCGCCGCGCTCTACGCCCGCTTCGCTTCGCGCCAGGAGGACTCGCCCGCGATGAAGGCGGTCGCGGCGTTGCGCAACCAGTTCGGCGGCCACGCGGTGCAGAAGTCCGAGAGCTGATCGAACGGCACGTGGTGGTCCGGGGAAGTTCCCGCTGAGGCTTCCCCGCCACCCGCGCGTCCGGTCGTCGGCGACCCCGCGGAACGTCGACGAGGCGATTTGTCGACATGTCGTGCCGCGGGTGTCCGTGCTGGTCGCGGCACGCGGACAGCGGCGTCCGGCACGGTCCGGACCGCCGGTCCGGCCGAGCCGCGACCGGCGGCAGGTCCTGCGGCCAGGGCGCGCTCAGCCGAGTCGTGCCGCCCGGGGACGGGGGAGCCGGCGAAGATCGGCCGCCCGCACCGCCGCGCAAACGACCACCACAACCCAGATAAGTTGGATCGTCGTGTACGTGCGCCACTTGCAGGTCAACGACTTCCGGTCGTGGCCGCTCGCCGACCTCGAACTCGAACCCGGCATCACCGTGCTGGTCGGGTCGAACGGTCAGGGCAAGACGAACCTGGTCGAGGCGATCGGCTACGTCGCCACGCTCGGCTCGCACCGCGTTTCCAACGACGCGCCCCTGGTCCGCTACGGAGCGGCCCGGGCGGTGGTGCGGGCCGCCGTGGTCAACCACGGCCGGGAGCTGCTGGTCGAACTGGAGATCACCCCGGGCAAGGCCAACCGCGCCCGGATCAACCGGGGAGCGGCGGGCAAACCGCGCGACGTGCTGGGAATCCTGCGGACCGTGCTGTTCGCGCCGGAAGACCTCGCGATCGTGCGGGGAGACCCGGGCGAACGCCGCCGGTTCATGGACGAGCTGCTCGTCTCGCGCCAGCCGCGCTACGCCGGGATCCGCTCCGACTACGAGCGGGTGCTCAAGCAGCGCAGCGCGCTGCTGAAGTCGGCGGGCGCCGCGCGGCGGGGCGGAGCCAAGGCGGATCTGAGCACGTTGGCCGCCTGGGACGGCCACCTCGCGCGCTACGGCGCCGAGCTGCTGGCCGGGAGGCTCGCACTGGTGTCGTCCCTCGCCCCTCACGTGACCAGCGGATACGCCAACGTCGCCGCGACGGACGAGGCCTCGACGCCCTCCGGACGAGTCGCTGACCTGCGCTATCGCAGCAGTCTGGGCGAATCTCTGCCGGAGCGCTACGGGGTACCCGGGGCCCCGGAAGTGCCGTGGGAGGAGGCTGTGCCGGAACTGGAGGCCGCTCTGCTCGCGGAGCTGGAGCGAGCGCGGCCGCAGGAGATCGAGCGCGGCGTGTCGCTGGTCGGCCCGCACCGGGACGACCTGGATCTGCTGCTCGGCGAGCTGCCGGCGAAGGGCTACGCGAGTCACGGCGAATCGTGGTCGCTCGTCCTGGCGTTGCGGCTGGCTTCTTACCACTTGCTCACAGAGGATGGCGCCGAACCGGTGTTGATCCTGGACGACGTCTTCGCCGAGCTCGACCGCCGCAGGCGCGCCCGGCTCGCCGAGCTGGTCTCGGGCGCCGAGCAGGTGCTGGTGACGGCTGCGGTCGCGGAAGACGTCCCGCCGGAACTCTCCGGTGCCCGATTCGACGTCCGGGAAGGTGAGGTGCACCGTGCCGCCTGACGGAAGCGGACGAAAAGTTTCACGCAGAGTGATCGCGACCACGGATGGATCCGTGGAACTACCCACATCTGGGGATAACCCTGTGGATGGTGTGGATAACTCCGCGCCTTCGCGCGGCTCCGACGGCGCCGCGCTGCCCGATGACAAAACACCAGGTCAGACGATCGACGGCAGTGAGCTGGCCGGTCCGGACCTGGCTCGCGCGGCGTTGCAGGCCGCGCGCGAGCAGTCGGCCGCCAAGCGCAAGACGATGGGCAAGCCGGGCAAAACCGGCAAGCTGCGCACGCGCAGGCGTCGCGGCTGGGCAGGTGCGGGGCCCGACGACCGGGACCCGCAGCCGCTGGGCAGGCTCGCCGCGCGGATCGCCCAGGAGCACGGCTGGACGGACCACCTCTCCGGCGGTCAGGTCTTCGCCAAGTGGGGATCGCTGGTCGGCGAGGAGATCGCCGAGCACACGAAGCCGTTGCAGCTCAAGGACGGCGAGCTCACGGTCCAGGCGCAGTCCACGGCGTGGGCCACCCAGCTGCGGTTGCTGCAGCGGCAGATCCTCAAGCGCATCAGCGACGGGGTGGGGCGCGACGTGGTCAAGCGGATCAAGGTGCAGGGGCCTGCCGCGCCGAGCTGGCGATACGGCCCGCGGCACATCTCCGGACGTGGTCCGAGGGACACCTACGGCTAGGGAACTCCGGGCCGCGCGGGGTCCACGGGCGTGCGCGCAGGGGGTCCACCCGCAGGTCGGCGTCGCCCGGCGGCCGATCGGCGCGGAGAATTCCGAGCAAGCGCTCGCGGCTCTTCGATGGTGGATCGATCCGAGTTCTCGACTCTGTGAGCAAGCTAGGGGCGTCCTTGCCCCACTTCTGCGGCGGGGGACCAGTAGAATCAACGTGGGTGTGACCCGACGCGCTCCCCGCTCGTTGAACGGCGAGGGGTCCGCAGGCGGGCCGCACCGGGGTACGGCGCCGGCAGCCGAGTCGCCCCGAAGTGGTCGTAGAGCCGGAGCCGGTCACCGCGCCGGCATCGACCGATCACCGTGACAGCACAGTCGGCTCAAGGAGAAATCGAGGCCCGTGGCACCGAAGAAGAGCGAATACAACGCTTCATCAATCACCGTTCTTGAGGGCCTTGAGGCCGTCCGCAAGCGGCCCGGCATGTACATCGGTTCCACCGGTGAGCGCGGTCTGCACCACCTGGTCCAGGAGGTCGTGGACAACTCGGTCGACGAGGCGATGGCCGGGTACGCGTCCAAGGTCGAGGTCACCCTGCTCGCCGACGGTGGCGTGCGCGTCGTCGACGACGGTCGCGGCATCCCCGTCGACATGCACCCGGTCGAGAAGAAGCCGACCTTGGAGGTCGTGCTCACGGTCCTGCACGCGGGCGGCAAGTTCGGCGGCGACTCCTACGCCGTGTCCGGTGGTCTGCACGGCGTCGGTGTCTCCGTGGTCAACGCGCTCTCCACGGCGCTGGAGGCCGAGATCCACGTCGGCGGCAACGTGTGGCGGCAGCGCTACGAGGACTCCAAGCCGGTCGCCGAGGTCGAGCGCGGCGAGAAGACCAGCCGGTCCGGCACCTCGATCACCTTCTGGGCCGACCCCAAGATCTTCGAGACCACCACGTACAACATCGAGACGATCGCCCGCCGCCTCCAGGAGATGGCCTTCCTGAACAAGGGCCTGACCATCGTCCTGCGCGACGAGCGCGTCGCCGAGGACGAAGACGGTGGTGAGGACGCCCAGGGCAGCACGGCGAAGACCACCGAGCGGACCTACCACTACCCGGGCGGGCTCGAGGACTTCGTCAAGCACATCAACGCGACGAAGGAGCCGATCCACAAGAAGGTCGTCGCCTTCAACGCCGCCGGCAACGGGCACGAGCTGGAAGTCGCGCTGCAGTGGAACTCCGGCTTCAACCAGTCGGTCTACACGTTCGCCAACACGATCAACACGCACGAGGGCGGCACCCACGAGGAGGGCTTCCGGTCCGCGCTGACCCGCGTGGTCAACGCCTACGCCAAGGACAAGAAGCTGCTCAAGGACAAGGACGGCAGCCTCACCGGCGACGACGTCCGCGAGGGCCTGGCCGCGATCGTGTCGGTCAAGGTCTCCGAGCCGCAGTTCGAGGGTCAGACCAAGACCAAGCTGGGCAACACCGAGGTCAAGTCCTTCGTGCAGACCACCGCCTTCGAGTGGCTGACCGACTGGTTCGAGCGCAACCCCGCCGACGCGCGAACGATCGTGAACAAGGCGGTCTCCTCGGCGCAGGCGCGGATGGCCGCGCGCAAGGCCAAGGAGCTGGTCCGCCGCAAGAGCGCGATGGACATCGGCGGCCTGCCCGGCAAGCTCAAGGACTGCCAGTCCAACCAGCCGGACGAGTGCGAGCTCTACATCGTGGAGGGCGACTCCGCGGGTGGCTCGGCCAAGGAAGGCCGCGAGTCGCGCTTCCAGGCGATCCTGCCGCTGCGAGGCAAGATCATCAACGTGGAGAAGTCGCGGATCGACAAGGTCCTCAAGAACAACGAGGTCCAGGCGATCATCACCGCGCTGGGCACCGGCATCCACGACGAGTTCGACCTGTCGAAGCTGCGGTACCACAAGATCGTGCTGATGGCCGACGCCGACGTCGACGGCCAGCACATCCGGACCCTGCTGCTGACCCTGCTGTTCCGGTTCATGCGCCCGCTGATCGAGAACGGGCACGTGTTCCTCGCGCAGCCGCCGCTGTACAAGGTCAAGTGGCCGCGCGCGGAGCCCGAGTACGCCTACAGCGACAAGGAGCGCGACGCGCTGCTGGAGGCGGGCGCCGCCGCCGGGCGCAAGCTGCCCAAGGACGACGGCATCCAGCGCTACAAGGGTCTCGGTGAGATGAACGCCGACGAGCTCTGGGAGACCACCATGAACCCGGAGACCCGGCTGCTGCTGCAGGTCTCGCTGGACGACGCGGCCACCGCGGACGAGCTGTTCAGCGTGCTGATGGGCGAGGACGTCGAGGCGCGGCGCTCGTTCATCACCCGCAACGCGAAGGACGCGGGCTTCCTCGACGTGTGATCCACGCGCAGGTCAACCACCGAACTCTCCGAACGAGCAAGGGAAGAGCATGACGGACATCCTGCCGCCGGAACACGGTCGGGTCGAACCGGTCGAACTCCAGCAGGAGATGCAGAACTCCTACATCAACTACGCGATGAGCGTGATCGTCGCGCGTGCGCTCCCGGACGTGCGCGACGGTCTCAAGCCGGTGCACCGGCGCGTGTTGTACGCGATGTACGACTCGGGCTTCCGCCCCGACCGCGGCTACGTGAAGTGCTCGCGCGTCGTCGGCGACGTGATGGGCAACTACCACCCGCACGGTGACTCGGCGATCTACGACACCCTGGTCCGCCTCGCCCAGCCGTGGTCGATGCGCCACCCGCTGATCGACGGCCAGGGCAACTTCGGCTCGCCGGGCAACGACCCGGCCGCCGCCATGCGCTACACCGAGTCGCGGCTGGCGCCGTTGGCGATGCACATGCTCGCCGACATCGAAGAGGACACCGTCGACTTCTCCGACAACTACGACGGGCGCACGCAGGAGCCCGACGTGTTGCCGGCGCGGTTCCCGAACCTGCTGGTCAACGGCGGTGGCGGGATCGCGGTCGGGATGGCGACCAACATCCCGCCGCACAACCTGCGCGAGGTCGCCGACGGCGTCGTCTGGGCGCTGGAGCACCCCGAGTGCGATGACGACGAGCTGCTCGAAGCGATGATGGAGCGGATCAAGGGGCCGGACTTCCCGACCCGCGGTCTGGTCCTCGGCACCAACGCGATCGCCGACGCCTACCGGACCGGCCGCGGCTCCATCAAGATGCGGGCCGTCGTCTCGGTGGAGGAGGACAGCAAGGGACGCACCATGCTGGTCGTCACCGAGCTGCCGTACCAGGTGAACCCGGACAACCTCATCGAGAACATCGCCTCGATGCACCGGGAAGGCAAGATCACCGGCATCTCGGACATCGCCGACGAGTCCAACAGCAGGCGCGGCATGCGGATCGTCGTCACGCTCAAGCGCGACGCGATCCCGAAGGTCGTGCTCAACAACCTCTACAAGCACACCCAGCTGCAGACGACCTTCGGCGTCAACATGCTGGCGCTGGTCGACGGCGTGCCGCGCACGCTCCGGCTCGACCAGGTGATCCGGTACTACGTCAAGCACCAGATCGAGGTCATCGTCCGCCGGACCAGGTACCGGCTGCGCAAGGCCGAGGAGCGCGCCCACATCCTGCGCGGTCTGGTCAAGGCGCTGGACATGCTCGACGAGGTCATCGCGCTGATCCGCCGCTCGCCGACGGTCGACGACGCGCGCACCGGCCTGATCGAGCTGCTCGAGGTCGACGAGATCCAGGCGAACGCGATCCTGGAGATGCAGCTGCGCCGACTGGCCGCCCTGGAGCGCCAGAAGATCATCGACCAGCTGGCCGAGATCGAGCGGGAGATCGAGGACCTCAAGGACATCCTCGACAAGCCCGAGCGGCAGCGGCAGATCATCCGCGACGAGCTGATGGCGATCGTGGACAAGTACGGCGAGGACCGCCGCACCAAGATCGTCCCGTTCGAGGGCGAGGTCTCGATGGAAGACCTCATCGCCGACGAGGACGTGGTCGTCACGATCACCCGCACCGGCTACGCCAAGCGCACCCGCACCGACCTGTACCGGGCCCAGAAGCGCGGCGGCAAGGGAGTGCAGGGAGCAGCCCTGAAGCAGGACGACATCGTGTCGCACTTCTTCGTCTGCTCCACGCACGACTGGATCCTGTTCTTCACCAACAAGGGCCGGGTCTACCGCGCGAAGGCCTACGAACTGCCGGAGGCCAACCGGACCGCTCGCGGTCAGCACGTGGCCAACCTGCTGGCGTTCCAGCCGGACGAGCAGATCGCCCAGGTCATGCAGATCAAGGACTACACCGCTGCGCCGTACCTGGTCCTGGCGACCAAGAACGGCCTGGTCAAGAAGTCCCGTTTGACCGACTTCGATTCCAACCGATCGGGTGGTCTCATCGGGGTGAACCTGAAGGACGAGGACGAGCTCGTCGGCGCGGTGCTCTGCTCGGCCGACGACGACCTCCTGCTGGTGTCGGCGGAGGGGCAGTCGATCAGGTTCCACGCCTCCGACGAGGCGCTGCGTCCGATGGGCCGCGCCACCTCTGGTGTCCTGGGCATGCGGTTCAACGAGGGCGACGAACTGCTGGCGATGGGCGTGTGCCGGGAGGACCGGTACGTCCTGGTCGCCACGTCGCGCGGCTACGCGAAGCGGACCCCGATCGAGGACTACCCGGTCCAGGGCCGTGGCGGGAAGGGAGTGCTGACTCTTCAGTACGACCGCAAACGTGGCAGGCTTGTAGGGGCGCAGATCGTCGAGCTGGAGGACGAGCTGTACGCGATCACCTCCGCCGGCGGAGTCATCCGGACCACCGCCAAGGAGGTGCGCAAGGCCGGTCGGCAGACCAAGGGCGTTCGTCTGATGAACCTCGACGAGGGCTCGACCCTGCTGGCCGTGGCGCGCAACGCCGACGAGGCAGCGGATCCGGACGCCGCACCGGAGCCCAAGCAGGCGTGAGCGCAGCGCCGGAGAACTGAACACGCCGTGGTACGCCACGGGGCACACCGACACCGACGATCACCGAAGGATCGCTCGTGACAAGTTCCGAGAAGCCGGAGTCCTCGGACCCGCAGCAGGATGCGGGCCGCTCTTCGGCCAGCACCCAGACAGTCGACGACAAGGTCTCCACGACCGATTCCGAGGCTGCTGCCTCTGCGAACGGGACCGAGGAGTCCGGCTCGACCGCCGGCGACGGCGGCGGGGAGGCCCTCGACGGCACCGACTCGCCGCCGCCGTGGCAGCGCGGTTCGGCGTCCTCGGAGGACTCCTCCTCCGAGGACGAGCAGGATTCGGGCAGTCTTTCGGGATCGCTGGCGGCGGGTGCCCTCGGCGGCGCTGCGGCCGGCGGTGCCACCGATTCGGCGGCGGGCAGCCGCGAAACCGACGACACCCAGACGATCCCGAAGACCGTGTCCGACCAGGAGACGGTCCGCACGCAGATCCCGCAGTCCGCGCGCACCCAGGTGTCCTACACCGGTGCGGGTGCGGCCGCGGGTTCCGGCAGCGGCTCGGCGGCCTCGCGCAGCGCCTCCGGGACCTCCGCGCGGCGCCCCAGCCGGGGACCGCGCCGGGCGAGCCTGCAGATCAAGCGGTTCGACCCGTGGTCGGTGCTGAAGCTGGCGCTGGTGCTCAGCGTCGCGTTGTTCTTCGTGTGGATGATCGCCGTGGCGGTCCTCTACGGCGTGCTGGACGGCATGGGCGTCTGGGAGCAGCTCAACGGGACGTTCACCGAGCTGACCCAGCCGGACGACGCGGTGAACGAGCCGCTGATCAGCGCGGGCCGGGTGTTCGGCGTCGCCTCGATCATCGGCGCGATCAACATCGTGCTGATCACGGCGCTGGCGACGGTGGCCGCGTTCATCTACAACGTGGCGGCCGACTTCGCCGGCGGCATCGAGATCACGCTGTCCGAGCGCGAATGAGTCGTTGACCGGGCTGCGGCGGCGTTTTCCGAGGTCGGAGAGCGTCGCCGCGCCCGGCTCAGGCCGGATGACCCCCCGTCTCGGTGGTGGTACGCCGTACTGTAATGTTTGCAGCACAACGAACGAGGGCCTATAGCTCAGGCGGTTAGAGCGCTTCGCTGATAACGAAGAGGTCGAAGGTTCAAGTCCTTCTAGGCCCACTCGGGAAGTTCTTTCCCACTCCCTCAGACAGACCCGAACACCAACGGCACAGGTGCCGTGTTCTAGGAGGCGACCGGAATGAAGAAGCTGCTCGCACTCGCCGCAGTTGCCGGAGTCGTGCTGTTCGTGGTTCGTCGCAACAAGGCCGCCAAGGCCGAGGCCGACCTCTGGCGCGAGGCCACCGCGGAGGCCTGATCCTCAGGCCGGGGGCCCTGACCTCCGCCGCCGTTGGGGGACGTAGCTCAATTGGCAGAGCACCGCCTTTGCAAGGCGGGGGTTAGGGGTTCGATTCCCCTCGTCTCCACTCCGCTGACATGAACGCCCCGCTCGGTGCGGGGCGTTTTGTGCGTTCGGGCCACGGTTCGTTGCCGTTGTTGCTGAATTCTGAGTGTTTCCCACTCAGTGATCGCAGTGAATAGTAATAGCTCACAAGAAGAGGCCGGGCCCAGCGGGCCCGGCCTCTTCAGCGTTCGGTCACTGCTTCGGGGGGTTTGGCCTGGGGGTTTCCACCTTGGGCGGTTCGGGGAGGTGTCCGTCCGCCTCCGCCGGGGCGCGGTGGCGGGCCGGGTTCGTGCCGGGGGTGTGGGAGTCCCAGGGTTCGTCGTCCGCCACCGCCAGCGGGAGCTCCTCCGGACGACGGGTCAGCGCGAACGCCGCCGCCGCGAGACCCAGCACCATCAGCAGCAGGAGCATCCAGGGCCAGCGGCGTCGCTTCTTCACCGGCGTCGGGTCGATCCGGGCGGCCAGCCGCTTGCGGGACTCGGTCGTCCTCTTCTCCCACTCCGCTCGCCTCGCCTTGGCCTGCTTGGCGAGTTCCTTGCGGGACTTGCCCGTGGCGCGCTGCGCGATGAGCTCCTGCAGCTCCTCCGTCGAGTAACCGCGGTCGGCCAGCTCCCGCTCGGCCCTCGCCGCGGCTTGCTTGGACAGCACCATGCCCTGCTCGCTCGCGAGCTTCGCGCTGTGGCGGGCCTGCTTCATGCCGGTGCCGACCGCCTTGCCCACGGTCTCGCCGGCCTTGGCCATCGCGTTCACTTCATCCATCGCCTGTTGACCTCCTTGGCCTGGCTTGCCCACACCAACCCGGATATAGCGTATGAGCACATGTCAACCACGCCTCCACCGCGGAGCCGGGTAAAGGGCGCGGACCCGCCCATATTGCACCCAGACACCGCAATCGGCCCGCTCGATGGCAGGATGGTCAGGTGGCTGAAGACAACGGATCGCTCGTTGGGACGAAGTTGACCGCGACCCTGCACACCAATCAGGGCGACATCCGGATCAACTTGTTCCCCGACCAGGCGCCCAAGACCGTGAAAAACTTCGTGGGCCTCGCAGAGGGGACCCAGGAATACACGGAGCCGAACGCCAAGGGCGAACGCTCCGGCCCGTTCTACGACGGGGTGATCTTCCACCGGGTGATCGAGGGTTTCATGATCCAGACCGGTGACCCGACCGGCACGGGCCGCGGCGGCCCCGGTTACCAGTTCGGGGACGAGTTCCACCCGGAGCTGCAGTTCACCAAGCCGTACCTGCTCGCCATGGCGAACGCCGGGCCGAACACCAACGGCTCGCAGTTCTTCGTCTCCGTGGCGGCGACGTCCTGGCTGAACTACAAGCACACCATCTTCGGTGAGGTCGCCGACAAGGAGTCGCGCGAGGTGGTCGACACGATCGCCGGCACCGCGACCGGTCGCAACGACCGCCCGGTGAACGACATCGTCATCGAGAAGGTTTCGATCGAGCGCGGCTGACACCGCCCGGGAAAGCAGGTCTCGCCTGTGACTGTGCCACCCGGACCGACGCCCGGACCGGACGGGGCGCCACCGCAGTTACCCAGCTGCGCGCGGCACCCCGACCGGCCTACCGGGCTGCGTTGCACCCGGTGCGAACGTCCGGCCTGCCCGGAATGCCTGCGCGACGCATCCGTCGGGCAGCAGTGCGTCGATTGCGTCCGCGAGGGCGGCGCGACCGTCCGGCGGCCCGTGACGGTCGCCGGTGCGACGCTGCGCGACAAGCCGATCCTGGTGCCGCTGCTGATCGCGGCGAACGTCGCCGCGTACGTCCTCACCGCCGTGACGGCGGGCAACTTCGGGGCGAACTACCGCTCCGATCTGTTCGCGGACTACGCGCTCGTGCCGATGACGGTGGCCGGCGGCCAGTGGTGGCGCCTCGTCACGTCGGGGTTCCTGCACATCGGCGTGGTGCACCTGGTGATGAACATGATCGCCCTGTGGGTGATCGGACGGGACCTGGAGCTGCTGCTCGGTCGCGCGCGCTTCGCCGCCGTCTACGGGTTGTCGCTGCTCGGTGGCAGCGCCGCGGTCTTCTTGCTCGGCGTGGCCGAGAACCCGGTGGCAGGTGCTTCCGGCGCGGTGTACGGCCTGATGGGCGGTATCGCGGTCGCCGCGCTGCGTCTGAAGGTCAGCATGCGGCCGGTGATCACCGTGATCGCGCTGAACATCGTCGCGAGCGTGCTCATCCCCGGCATCTCGCTGCTCGGGCACGTCGGCGGGCTGATCCTGGGGGCTGCGTCGACGGCCGCCCTGGTCTACGCGCCGCGCGAGCGACGCAACGCGATTCAGGCGAGCGCGCTGATCGGACTGCTGGTCGTGCTGGTCGTCGTCCTGCTGGTCCGGGACGTCGCCTTCGGTGACCTGTCCTGCATCGGTTCCGGGCAGTACATCCGCTGCGGCTGAGTCACCTGCGCAGCGCGTGCAGCGCATCGGCCGCGTCGTAGGGGTCCTCGCCGAGGTCGAGCCGGGTGAGGATCGTCAGATCCGGGTTCGCGTCGAGTTCCAGGCTGGTGCCGGTCAGGCCCAGCCTGCGGGTCTCCCGGACGCGGATGGTGATCTCGTCCCACGAGTAGTGCCTGCGGCCGGTCAGGGCGCGCACGGTGATGCCGGTGCCGTCGGCGTGCAGCCGCGGGCGGCAGAGCGTGCCGAACGCGGACGCCGCGAGCAGCGCCAGGGCGAGCGCCGCCACGAACACCCGGTCGGTCGGGGTCGATGCGAGCCAGGCCCAGGCGGCGGCTCCCGCGGTGAGGACCCAGCCGCAGCCGACCAGCGCGGCCGGGGGCGCCCAACTCATCGAGTCCTCCGCGGTGTTCATGCCCATCCCGATATCGACGAGTTATCCACAGGACTTATCCCCACTGGGGACTAGTTACACATGTGTGTTTCGCTGACCGTCTGTCAAGTCATCAAAGGGATGAGTGAGCTCCGAAGGAGTTGACCCCTTCGGAGCTCGTGCACGAAGCGTCGTCGTGCTATCCGCTCGAATTGCGAGCGTCGCCGTCCGGCTTTATGGCAATGCGAAAGCCGAACGTCTACGCAGGTCAGCGGGGTGGTGTCAGCGCCACCGCATGGTCATCAGCAGCCCGACGATCATGAATGAGAAACCGACGGCGAAATTCCACCCGCCCAGGTCGCTCATGAATCCGATCTTGTCGCCCGCGATGTAGTTGGTGACCAGCCAGAGCAGCCCGATGAGCATCAGGCCGAGCATGACGGCGACGTAGATCGGGTGCGACGGGCCGACCGACTTCGCCTTGACCGGCGTCCGGCGATCGACAGCCGGGTTGGAGTCGTCCTTCTTGCGGACCTTGGACTTCGGCATAGGTGTCCTCGCCAGGTGATGCGGCACCGCCGTCCCGCGCCTCTCCGGGTTCTGCGCCGAGGGCGGCGGTACGGCTCCATTTCCACCTACCACGTTAACGTAATCACAGCGCTGATCCAGCACCCCTCGCAAAGCCGTGACCGGAGAGGAACGTCGTGGTTTCGTCCGTTCAGAGTCCGCCCCGGCCGCCGGGGGACTCCAGGAGCACCGCGCGAGCGGCGATCCGGATCTCCGGTGAACTGATGATCACCGCCGGCCTGGTGCTGCTGCTGTTCGTCTTCTACGTCGTCTACGTGACCGACCTGTTCACCGCGCGGGAGCAGGCGGACGCGACGGGACGGATGCGCAGCGAGTGGCACGACCAGCAGCGGCACCCGATCGCCGAACCGCCGCCGCCCGCGCGGGGGACCGGGTTCGCGCAGCTGTTCCTGCCGACGCTGGGACCGGACTCCGGCTTCACCGTGCTGGAGGGCACCGACCTCACGACCCTCAGCGGCGGACCGGGCCACTACTCCGGCACCGCCTGGCCGGGGGAGCAGGGGAACTTCGCGGTCGCCGGCCACCGGATCGGGCGGGGCGCGCCGTTCAACGAGCTGGACGAGCTGTCCTCCTGCGCGCCGATCGTGGTGGAGACCGCGACGCACTGGTACGTCTACCGGGTCCTGCCGATGCCGGGCGAGGCCGCGAGCTGGAACGGCGGCACCGGCGACCCGCGCTGCCAGGGCGTCGCGCCGATCCCGGCGCCCTACGACCACGTCGTCGGACGGCACGTGGTGCGGCCCGAGCAGGGCGAGGTGATCTTCCCGGTGCCCGGCCTGCCGCCGGAGGCGCTCCCGCGCGAGCGGCTCACCAGGTTGATCACCCTCACCACCTGCAACCCGGAGTTCTCCGCGCGCGAGCGGCTGATCGTCCACGGCGTGCTCACCACGCAGTACCCCAAGCTCGCCGACCACCCCGAGCTGCGGCCCCCGGAACTGGAGGAGCGCTGATGTACGCCTGGATCTGGCAGCACCTGCCCGGCCCGTTCCCGGCCAAGGCGCTCCTCGCGCTCGCGCTGGTCGCCGCGGTCGTCGCGCTGCTGCTGTTCGTGGTCTTCCCCTGGCTGGAACCGCTGCTCCCGTTCAACGACGTCACCACCGGGTAGAGCGGGGATCGGCCGGAAAATCGCGTTGAACCGGACGCGTAGGGTGGCGGAGTGCGTGTACTCGTGGTCGACAACTACGACAGCTTCGTCTACAACCTCGTGCAGTACCTCGCCCAGCTCGGCGCCGAGTGCGAGGTGCGCCGCAACGACGTGGTCACCGATGAGGACGTGGCCGCGGCCGACGGCGTGCTGTTCAGCCCCGGTCCCGGTACGCCGGACCGCGCGGGCCGGACGATGGAGCTGGTCCAGCGCTGCGCCGCCGAGCGCAAGCCGGTCTTCGGCGTGTGCCTCGGGCACCAGGCCATCGGCGCGGTGTGGGGCGGGACGGTCGAGCGCGCTCCCGAGCTGCTGCACGGCAAGGTCAGCGAGATCGAGCACTCCGGTGCGGGCGTGTTCGCCGGACTGCCGCAGCCCTTCATCGCCACCCGGTACCACTCGCTGATCGTGCGCGCCGACACCATCCCGGACGACTTCGAGGTCACCGCCAAGACCGATTCCGGCATCGTGATGGGCATGCGCCACCGCGAGCTGCCGGTCGAGGGCGTTCAGTTCCACCCCGAGTCGGTGCTCACCGACGGCGGTCACCGGATGCTCGCCAACTGGATGGCCTCCGCCGGGCACCCGGTCGCCGGACACCTGGTCGACCAGCTGGAAGCCGAGATGCGCGAGGTCGCGGCAGCAGCGCGCTGACCCGCGCAACTCCTCAGACGCGAAACGGGGCGGTGGCCGAGTGGCCACCGCCCCACTGTCGTCAGGTCGTCGATCAGGGGAAGGGGAAGATCCCGCCGCCGTCGCCCGGGGGCGAGCTGGTGCTGGAGCTGTCGTAGTCACCGATGTAGAGGGTGATCGACTGGTCCTTGCTGATCTTCTGCCCGGACTGCGGCGAGCTGCCCACGACCTTGTCGTCCTTGGTGATGTCACCGGTGGACTGCTTGGTCTCGGTGATCTCGCCGTTCCAGCCGGCGGCCTTCAGCGCGGACTCGGCCTGCGACTTCGACATGTTCTCCAGCTTGGGCATGGTGATCTGGTTGCCCTTGGAGACCACCAGGGTCACGGTCGAGCCGGTCCGTGCCTTGGTGCCGCCCGACGGGGACTGGTCGATGACCGTGTTCGTGGGCTGGTCGGAGTCGCGCTGCTCGACGCTGACCTTGAACCCGGCGCCCACCAGGAACGCCTTCGCCGTCTCCAGCTGCTGGCCGCGGAAGTCCTGCAGCTCGGTCTGCGGGATCGCCTGGCCGACCACGACGTTGATCGTCGTGCCCTTGGAGACCTCGGTGCCCTTGCTGTCCCAGTCCAGGATCTTGTCGACCAGCTTCGGGTCCGACGTCTCCTTGTGGTCCGGGTTCAGCCCGATCTTCAGGCCTGCCTTCTCGAGCTCCTGCTGCGCCTCGGTCATCGTGAGACCGGACAGGTCCGGGACCTGGGTGGCCTCCGGTCCGGTGCCCGCGCACAGCTCGATCTTGGTGCCCTCCTTGGTGCCCTGCGCCCCGGCCGGAGGGGTCTGGTTGACGATCTTCCCGCGCTTGTCCTCGGGAGAGGGGCACGAGCGGGGGAGCACCATCCAGCCTTCGGACTTGGCCTTCTCGGAGGCGGCCGGGGCCGTCATGCCGACCAGGTTCGGCACCGGGACGCGATCCGGATCCCCCGCTCCGACCAGCATCGTCACCAGCCAGGCGGCCAGCGCGAACACGGCGACGCAGGCCAGGGTGACCAGCGCTACGACGGTGTTCTTGCTGCGCCGGCGCTCCGGCTGGGCCGGCGGGTAGTCCTCGATCTCGTCCGAGCGGTGCCGGCCGGAGCCGATCATCTCGGTGGCGCCGCCGCCCTGGCCGAGCATCGCGGTGTGCTCTTCCTCCGACATGATCATCGGAGCCTTCGGGCGCTGACCGGACAGCACCCGCACCAGGTCCGCGCGCATCTCCGCCGCGGACTGGTAGCGGTTGGCCGGGTTCTTGCTCAGCGCCTTGAGCACCACCGCGTCCAGCGAGGCCGGCGTCGCCGGAACCACGTCGGACGGCTTGCGGGGCTCCTCCCGGACGTGCTGGTAGGCGACCGCGACCGGCGAGTCACCGGTGAACGGCGGCTCCCCGGTGAGCAGTTCGAAGAGCACGCAGCCGGAGGCGTAGACGTCGCTTCGCGCGTCCACCGCCTCGCCGCGCGCCTGCTCCGGGGAGAGGTACTGGGCGGTGCCGATGACCGCTGCGGTCTGGGTGACCGCCGCCTGGCCGTCGTGCAGCGCGCGGGCGATGCCGAAGTCCATCACCTTCACCGCGCCGGAGCGGGTGATCATGATGTTCGCCGGCTTCACGTCGCGGTGCACGATCCCGTGCCGGTGGCTGAAGTCCAGCGCCGCCGAGCCGTCCGCCATGACCTCCATCGCCCGCCGAGGCGACAGCGGTCCCTCGGTCTTGACGATGTCGCGCAGCGTCCTGCCGTCGACGTACTCCATGACGATGTAGGGCAGCGGCCCGCTCTCGGAGTCCGTCTCACCGGTGTCGTAGACAGCGACGATCGCCGGGTGGTTCAGGGCTGCGGCGTTCTGCGCCTCGCGGCGGAAGCGCAACTGGAAGGTGGGGTCCCGGGCTAGGTCGGCACGCAGGATCTTGACCGCGACGTCCCGGCTCAGACGGGTGTCGCGGCCCTTGTGCACCTCCGACATACCGCCGTAGCCGAGTGTCTCGCCGAGCTCGTAGCGGTCGGATAGCAGTCGAGGTGAACTCATCGAATCGTCGTTCCGATCCTTGTCAACGATCGTCCCATCTCACCCGCTGGAGGCATTCCGATCATGGGTCCCTGCCGTTGCGAAGTTTGTCCCAAACCGTTCGTGGAATCCAGGCTCGAGGTGGCCACCGGACCGCGTCCGGGCATGCCCAGGTCGAGCCTGTGGATCCCCCAATAGGTCAGCAGACCGATGGCGACCAGCAAGACTACCGCCAGCAGCGCGACCAGGATCCAACCGACGACCCTGGTGTTGCCGCTATCCCGGTGAGCATTGCCACCCATGGCCCCTGCCACTCCCGCGCTACCGGCCGGAACCGGCATCGGGGCCTGCTGCTGTGAAACCTGGTGTTGCTGCACCGCCTGCACGGGTTGCTGGGGCGGGATGATGCCGGGCGGATAGGTGTTGCCCATCGGCGGCGGACCCGGCGGTACCGGGTGCACGCCGGTGCCCGGCCCGTGCACGTTCACCGGTCGCTGCTGTTGCGCGACCAGCGCCGACGGTGTTGGAAGCGGACGACCCGCGCGCACCGCGGCGACCGCGGCGGCGAACTCCCCGCCGTCGGCGTAACGCCGCCGGGGGTCCTTCACGAGGGTCGCCTCGATCAGCGCTCGCACTCCCGGCGGAACGTCCGGCGGGAGCGGCGGAGCGATGTCGCGGATGTGCATCATGGCGACCGTCACCGCGTTCTCGGAGAGAAACGGGCGGTGCCCCATCAGGCACTCGTAACCGACCACGGCCAGCGAGTACACGTCGCTGGCCGGTGTCGCGTCACTGCCGAGGGCCTGTTCCGGCGCGATGTAGTGCGCCGTTCCCATCACCATCCCGTTGCGGGTGACCGGTGCCGCGTCGGCCGCCTTGGCGATGCCGAAGTCGGTCAGCTTCACCTTGCCCTCGGGGGCGATCAGGATGTTGCCGGGCTTGACGTCCCGGTGCACCAGACCGCGCTCGTGCGCGGCCTGGAGCGCCTGGCCGGCCTGCTCCAGCATGTCCATCACGTGATCGGTGTTGATCCGTCGTTCACGAGCCAGGATCGCCGCCAGCGGCTCTCCCTCGACCAGCTCCATCACCAGGTAGGCGGTGTCCTCCGGACCGTCCGGTACGGCAGCGGTCTCGCCGTAGTCGTGGACCGCTGCGATTCCCGGGTGGTTCAGCGACGCCGTGGTGCGGGCCTCGGTGCGGAAGCGGTGCAGGAACTCGGCGTCCCCGCACAGCTCGGCCTTGAGCACCTTGACCGCCACCGTCCGGTCCAGCCGGACGTCCACCGCCTCCCACACCTCGCCCATGCCGCCGACCGCGATGCGGCGGCCGAGGCGGTAGCGCTCGGCGAGTAACTGGCCGGTGGTCAGCACGGATCAGCCACCTCCCCGCAGACCGGCCCGGATGACCTCCCGGCCGATCGGCGCGGCCAGCGAGCCACCGGTGGCCTCGTCGCCCTCGTCGCCACCGTTCTCCACGATCACCGCGACGGCGATCGTGGGGTTGGCGGCGGGGGCGAACGCGACGTACCAGCCGTGCGGCTTGTCACCGGGGTCGCCGTGCTGTGCCGTGCCCGTCTTGGAGGCGATCTCGATCCCGGTGATCTTGCCGGAGCCCTTGGTGTTCTGCTCCGACTTGATCATCATGTCGCGGATCTTGCCCGCGACGTCCGGGCTGACCGCCTGGCTGAGCTCCTCCGGCCGGAGGCTGTCGAGCTCCTCCATGTCCGGTGCCTTGGTCGAGGCCACCACCTGCGGCTTCATCACCTTGCCGCCGTTGGCGATCGTCGCCGCCATCATCGCGTTCTGCATCGGCGTGACGCGCACGTCGCGCTGTCCGATGCCGCTCTGGTAAAGCGCCGCGGGGTCGGACATCGGCCCGAGGTCGGACTTGGCCACGCTCATCGGCATCTGGATGTCCTGCCCGAAGCCGAAGGACGCCGCGGTCTCCCGCAGCTTGTCCGCGCCGACCTTGCCCGCGATCTCGGCGAAGGCGGTGTTGCAGGAGTGCGCCAGCGCCTCGGTCAGGGTGTTGCCCGAGCACTTCTTGCCGCCGTAGTTCGGCAGCGGCGTCGACGAGTTCGGCAGCGTGATCGAGGCGGCGTCCTGCACCTTGCTGCTCGGGTTGTACCCGCTCTCCAGCGCGGCCGCCGTGGTGATCAGCTTGAACGTCGAACCGGGCGGGTAGATCTCGGAGACCGCGCGGTTCGCCATCGGGTTGCCCTCGGCGCTGTTGAGCGCCTCCCACTGCTCGGCGACCTGGTTGTTGTCCGGGCCGGTGAGCAGGTTCGGGTCGTAGGACGGCGCGTTGACCATCGACAGGATCTCGCCCGTCGACGGGTTCAGCGCCACGACCGAACCCTGGTAGCCCTTCTTGGTCAGCTGCTCGTAGGCGACCTGCTGCATCTCCGGGTTGATCGTCAGCTCGACGCTGCCACCGCGCGGCGTGCTGCCGGTGATCATGTCCGAGAGCCGGCCGAACGCCATGCTGTCGTCGGTGCCGTTGAGGATCTTGTCGTTCGCGCGCTCGACGCCGTTCGATCCGTAGAAGAACGAGTAGAACCCGGTGACCGGCGCGTACATCGGGCCGTTCGGGTAGTTCCGCTGGAACTTGTAGCGGTCGTTCTCGATCGGCTGCGAAGTCGCCAGCGACTGGCCGGACGCGATGATCTGGCCGCGCTCCCGGGAGAACTCCTCCAGCTGGGTGCGCGTGTTGCGGGAGTCGTCGCGGTACTCGTCGGCCTTGATGACCTGGACGTAGGTCATGTTGCCCATCAGCAGCAGGACCATCGCCATCATGGCCAGCGCCACCCGGCGCAACGGCTTGTTCATCGGGGACGCTCCACCAGTTCCGTATGTGCTTCCGCGATCGGCGCCTGCTTCGGCTTCGGCTTCGCGGGGGCCTGCGGGCGGCGCGCCGCGTCCGACACCCGCAGCAGCAGGGCGATCAACACGTAGTTGGCGAGCATCGACGAACCACCGGCCGCCAGGAACGGCGCCGTCAGACCCGTCATCGGGATCAGGCCCGTCGAGCCGCCCGCGACCACGAACAGCTGCAGCGCGATGGTGAACGAGAGACCGCCGGCGAACAGCTTGCCGAAGGAGTCGCGCACCGCCAGGGCGCTGCGCAGCCCGCGCATCATCAGCAGCACGTAGACCAGCAGCACCGCCATCAGCCCGACCAGGCCGAGCTCCTCGCCCAGCGCCGGGACGATGAAGTCGCTGAACGACAGCGGCGTCACGTTCGGCATCCCGCTGCCCAGACCCGAACCCGGGATGCCGCCGTGCGCCATCCCGAACAGGCCGGTGCGCAGCTGGTAGCCGGGGTCGGAATCGCCGTCGGGGACCTGCATCATCGGGTCCAGCCAGGTGTTCACCCGGACCTGGACGTGCGAGAACAGGTTGAACGCGAGCACGGCGCCCAGCGCGAACATGGACAGGCCCAGGCCGACCCACACCGCGCGCTCGGTGGCGATGTAGATCATCACCAGCACGATGCCGAAGAACAGCAGCGAGGTGCCCAGGTCCTTCTCCAGCACCACGATGCCGATCGACAGGACCCAGGCGACCAGCACCGGGGCCAGGTCGCGCGGGCGCGGCCAGTCCACGCCGAGGAACCGCTTGCCCGCCGTGGTGAACAGCTCGCGCTTGCCCACCAGGAACGAGGCGAAGAAGATCAGCAGCAGGATCTTGGCGAACTCGCTCGGCTGGATCGAGATGAAGCCGAGGTTGACCCACAGCTTCGCGCCGTTGGCCTCCGAGATGCTCGCCGGCAGCACACCGGGCAGCGCCAGCAGCGCCAGCCCGACGAAACCGCAGGTGTAGCCGTACTGCGCGAGCGTCCGGTGATCCTTGACCAGCCACAGCACCAGCGCGAACATCGCCACGCCCGCCGTGGTGTAGAGGATCTGCTTCGGCGTGTACGGCGCCCCGACCACGGGGGCCAGGTCCAACCGGTGCAGCATCACCAGACCGACCCCGTTGATCAACGAGACCAGCGGCAGGATCAGCGGATCCGCGTACGGCGCGAAGTAGCGCACCGCGAAGTGCGCGGCGCCGTAGAGGACCAGGAACGCGACACCGTAGAACAGCAGCTCACGGGTGACGGTCTGCTCCTGCGAGACCTCGACGACGACCAGCGCCGCCGTCACGATGATCGCGGAGAAAACGAGCATGAACAGTTCGGTGCCCCGCCGAGTGGTGACTCGGGGGGCCCCGTTGACTGCTCCGGTCGTAGCGGCCGGTTCGGACATCAACTCACCGTCCGGCAGTTCACGCCCGGCTTCGGCTCCTCCGGTAGCAGCGGCGTCGCGTCCGCCGCGGAGGACTCCGGCGGCAGGGCCTGACCAGGCGGCGGTGCGCCCTGGGTGGACGGCACCGGTGGCTGACCCGGAGGTGTCGGCGCTCCCGGGGGAGTGCTGCCGGGAGCGGGCGGAACCGTCGGCACCGAAGGCTCGGGCGTCTGGCACTCGGGCAGCAGAGCGGTCATCCGCAGCCGCCGCATCGCCTCCCGCGCCTCCGTGAGGCCGTTGACCTCGGTGATGCCGTTGCGCACGTCGGGCCGCTGAGCTTCCTGGAGGTCGCTCAACTTGATCGGCTGGCAGTCCTTGGCCGAGTCCGGCGCGCACGAGGTCTCGACCTGCCAGTTCAGCGCGACACCGAGAGTGCTGCCCTGAACGCCTTGGTAGATCACGACCTCATCAGCGCGGTTGACGCCGATGTAGTACTGGTTGAGCACCCACCAACGCCCAACCAGCGCGACAGCCGCCAGCACGATGAGCACGCCGCATGCCACCACCAGCGACCAAAGCCAGCGCCGTGTGCGCGGCTGCTGCGCTGGAGGTGAGGTGGGCTCGAAACGCTTCGGCTGCGGCCGCGGCATGGTCACCGCGGAAGCGCGCGCCGCCGACGAATCGGGTTGCGGATGCTCATCGCCATTTCCCGCCGCACCCCCGACTATGGGGGCGTCGTCGCCGAACTCGACGTCGACGACGTCGGCGATGATGACGGTCACGTTGTCGGGACCGCCGCCCTTCAGCGCGAGCTCGATCATCCGGTCCGCGCACTGCTGCGGATCCTGGATGCGCAGAGCTTCCGCCATCGTCTCCGTGCTCACCGGGCCGGTCAGGCCGTCGGAGCACAGCAGGTAGCGGTCGCCCGCGCGAGCTTCGCGGATCGCCAGGCTCGGTTCCACCTCGTGGCCGGTCAACGCGTGCAGCAGCAACGAGCGCTGCGGGTGGTTGGCGGCCTCCTCCTCGGTGATCCGGCCTTCGTCGATCAGCGACTGCACGAAGGTGTCGTCGTGGGTTATCTGGGTCAGCTCGCCGTCGCGGACCAGGTACGCGCGGGAGTCGCCGATGTGCACCAGACCCAGCTTGCTGCCTGCGAACAGAACAGCGGTGAGTGTGGTGCCCATCCCGTCGAGCTCCGGGTCGTTGGCCACCAGCTCGGAGATCGCACCGTTGCCGTCCAGCACCGCGTTGCGGAGCTGTCCGAGCAGGTCGTCACCCGGCTCGTCGTCGTCCAACGGCGCCAACGCCGCGATGACGACCTTGCTGGCGACCTCGCCGGCGGCATGTCCACCCATGCCGTCCGCGAGGGCGAGTAGTCGTGGGCCGGCATAGACCGAGTCCTGGTTGTTGGAGCGCACCAGGCCGCGGTCGCTGCGGGCTGCGTAGTGAAGGACGAGGGTCATGAGCGCAGCTCGATCACCGTCTTGCCGATTCTGATCGGAACGCCGAGCGGAACCTTTGTCGGTCCCGTGACCTTCGCCCGATCGAGGTATGTGCCGTTAGTGGAGCCTAGATCCTCCACGTACCAGTCGGAGCCGCGGAGCGACAACCGAGCGTGCCGGGTCGACGCGTAGTCGTCGTCCAGCACCAACGTGGAGTCATCGGCTCGGCCGATCAGGATCGGCCGGCCGTCCAGGGAAATGCGCGTGCCGGCGAGAGCGCCGTGCGTGGCCACCATCTGGCGGGGCACCTTGCTCTTGCCCCGGGCCTTGCCCGGGGCTCGACTCGCACCTGGCATCGGGACGCGCATCCCCGACGCGGAGTAGAGATCTGAACGAACCACGCGAAGCGCAGCTAGCACGAACAACCAGAGCAGGGCGAGAAACCCTGCTCTGGTCAGCTGAATAACCAGCTCCGGCACTTGTTGTGAACGCTCCTACTCGTATCCGGGGACCGGCGATCCGCGCTCAGCCCTGCTGGGCGCGGAAGACCAGGGACGAATGCCCGACCCTGATCACGTCACCATCTGCCAACTGCCAAGTCTGCACCGGAGTGCCGTTCACCGTGGTGCCGTTTGTCGAACCGAGATCAGCCAGCATCGCGCTCTGACCATCCCAGGTGATCTCGATGTGCTTGCGCGAGACCCCCGTGTCGGGCAGTCGGAACTGGCCCTCCTGGCCGCGGCCGATGATGTTCGAGCCGTGCTGCAGCGTGTACGAGCGGTTCGAACCGTCGTCGAGGTGCAGCGTGGCGGTCATCTGACCACGCGGACCACCGGCCGGGTAACCGCCGGGTGCGCTCTGCGGGTAACCACCGCCGGGCTGGCCGAAGCCGCCCTGGTCCGGGAAACCGCCCGGGGCGCTCTGCGGGTAACCGCCACCCGGCTGTCCGTAGCCCTGGTCGAAACCGGGCTGCTGCGGGTAACCCTGGTCGAAGCCCTGCTGCGGCTGACCGTAGCCCTGGTCGTACCCGGGCTGCGGCTGGCCGTAACCCTGGTCATAACCCTGCTGCGGCTGACCGTAACCGGGGTCGAAGCCCTGCTGCGGCTGACCGTAACCGGGGTCGAAGCCCTGCTGCGGCTGTCCGTAGCCCTGGTCGAAACCGGGCTGCTGGGGCGGCTGACCGTAACCCTGGTCGTACCCGGGCTGCGGCTGACCGTAGCCCTGGTCGTACCCGGGCTGCGGCGGCTGGCCGTAGCCCTGCTGGTCGTAACCCTGCTGCGGCTGTCCGTAGCCCTGGTCGTACCCGGGCTGCGGTGGCTGGCCGTAGCCGTAGTTGGGGTCCTGGCCTTGGCCGTAACCCTGGTCGTAGCCGTACTGCCCCTGCTGGTTGTACGGATCTCCCTGGGGGTAGTGGCCTGGTGGCTGGCTCATGGGTCGGTCTCCTGCGGTACGCGGTTGTGTCGGCCGTCGAGTTACATCGGGGTCAACGGTCGAACTGATTCGAAACTGTCCCGTGTGCAGCGTCTCAGAGCGCTCCAGGGAGACTACGACGTCACCATATGTGTCCCACGCTTGCTCGGTGAGATGCTCTTGAACGCAGTCGGCGAGGAGGTCCGTGACCCGGTCCTCATCGCCCGAGAGTCGATCATGGTCCGACGGGCTCAATTGCACAACGTAGTGGTTACAAGCGAGCAACCGTCCACCGGCAAGCTCCCTGACCTTCAGCTCGGCATCTCGCTGCAGCGCCTGGGCGACTTCCTGGGGGACGACCTTCCCGCCGAACACGCGCGCAAAGCCATTGCCGACCACGCCTTCGATCCGGCGCTCAAAGCGCTGCACGAGGCCCACGGCAATATCCCTCCACGCGTACGACTCCTGCTGACCATCGTATCTGGGCCCGCGGCCCGAGACACCGCCCTGTTCCCAACTTCCTGACCCCCCTGGGCAGACCCCTCTCAGGGCCGTGCTAATCTTCTTCTCGCCAACAGGGCAGCAGGGAAAGCCGAGGCCAACCCCGCTGCTCAACGGTGAGAAGCGGCAAGCTAAGCTTTCATCGTGCCACGGGCGAGTGGCGGAATGGCAGACGCGCACGGTTCAGGTCCGTGTGTCCGAAAGGACGTGAGGGTTCAACTCCCTCCTCGCCCACCGAGAAATCCCCTCCCGGCTCATGCTTCGCCGGGAGGGGATTTCTCTATTTTGGGGGGTCGAACCCCCCACGCCCCCCACGGTTCGGCTGAGCGCTTATGGCCTGCTCCCTTGGGTTTCGGGTTCTCGGCCTGCTCTCGGACCAGCACTTCCGCCGGTTGCGGCCCTCTTCGCTGACGGTTGTTCGGTGCCGTTCTCCTTCTGCCCTCTTGGCCTGATGTGGGCTTGTGCTGTTTGTCATGGGGGTGGGGTTCAGCGTTGAGCGAAATCTTTTCGTGATCTTTCTTGGTGTTCTGTGGGTGGTGTGCTGGGGTGGGGGTGTCCGGCTGGGGGTGTGTGCTCGGAGGTGGCCTCGTGGCGGGAAACAGTCGGGATCCCGGTCGGTCGGTGACCGCTCGCGCGTTGAGCGTGCTGACGGCCTTCGACGCGGATCACCCCAGGTTGACGTTGACCGCGATCGCCACGCGGGCCGACATCCCGCTGGCCACCGCGCATCGCCTCGTGCGCGAGCTGGAGCTCTGGGGAGCGCTGCAGCGCGACTCCGACGGGCGGTACGTCATCGGCCTGCGGCTGTGGGAGATCGGCCTGCTGGCCCCGGTGAACGGGCGGCTGCGCGAAGCCGCGCTGCCCTACATGCAGGAGCTGTGCGAGACGACGCACGACAACGTGCACCTGGCCGTGCGCGACGAGCTCGACGCCGTCTACGTGGAGAAGCTCACCACGCCCCGGGCCGTGCCGATCATCTCCAGGACCGGCGGGCGGTTGCCGCTGCACGCGACCGGAGTCGGCAAGGTGCTGCTCGCCCACGCGCCCGCCACCGCGCTGCACACCTGCTGCGAGCGCGGGCTCACCCGGCACACCGCCTACACCATCACCGAGCCCGGCCGGCTCGGTCGCGAGCTCCAAGGCGTGCGGACGCGCGGCTACGCCTCGGCCAACGAGGAGATGACCCTCGGGAACTGCTCGGTGGCGGTGCCCGTCCACGACGCCTCCGGAACCGTCGTCGCGGCCCTCGGCGTGGTCGCCCACAGCGTCCGCGCGGACGTCGCCCGGCTCGTCCGCGCACTGCTCCCCGCGGCCGACGGCATCCGGCAGCGCCTGGCCGACGGCGAACGGGTCAACCTCGACGTGCTTCAACGGTGAATAATCTTCCGCTTACCGGGTGAATAATCGTCCGGCTGTACATTTGTGCAGGTCGGATGACCGGTGCAGATATCATGCGGCGATTTCCGTGGCCACGAATGATGGGTGGGAGGCGTGGTCGGCCGGGTGTCGGGTAGCGCTCACCTGTTTGGCCGCATCGCTGGGCTGAAGCCCCCATGTCATTCGTCGACCGGTCACCGACAGCTGCCCGCCGCCGATCGCAGCGACCCCCGATGAGCAGCGCAGAACCGCCTCGGAGCTGTTTTAGTCAACTTGGCCACGCACTGGTGGCCGGGGGAAGTTGACAGTCGTGGAGCGAGTGCACGAAAGCGCGAGGGAGGCGGAACGCTGTGACCGCAATGCCGGGACATGCCTGGTCCGAAGACGAGCTCCGAGCCTGCTCGACGACGCAGGTGCGGTCGCCGCTGGGCCAAGCGGCCTCGATGGGCCGGCTCGCCCAGCGGTCGGTCGACGCCATGGGCTGGTCCGGCAGCGTGCTGCCGCCGGTCAAGCTGCTCGGGCGTCAGATCATCGCCACCGCGGAGGTCGTGCCGGACGCGCACGCCGAGCGCCTGGTGTTCGGCAGCGACCCGGTCCTGGACCGAGCGGAGATCGCGACCTGGGTCTGGCCCGAGATGGACGGCCGGGTGCCGCCGCCGGCGGCCCGCATCACCGGAGTCCTGGCACCGGCCCGGCACTGGCGCACCGCGCTGACCGCAGCCGTGCCGTTCGCCCGCTTCGCCGACGCGGCCATCGTCGTGCCGCGCAGCGTGGCCGTCGCCCCGGACTTCGCCGAGACCTGCCTGATCCGCGCCCGCCAGTTCGGCATCGCGGTGCTCAGCGCCGACGGTGACGACGTCCGGGAGGAGCTCCCGGGGCACAGCTTCGACGACGCACCGCCCGTGGAGCACACCGCGATCTCGCGGTGGGTGAACGAGGTCGTCTACCAGCAGCTGCTGTCGGCCGAAGCCCCGACGCCGTCGCGCAGCTGAGGACCCCTCGGCCGCAGTTCCAGTTGGACCGGGGGGCTTCAACTGGAACTGCGCTTTTCCAAAACCGGCGGGCGGGGGAGTTGCTCGCCGGAAGGGGGGAGAGGAGCGGACGGAGGCCCGCCCGAACCACGCACCGCGCAGCGTGGGGCGGGCACTCCGTCCGCTGCGGCACGAAGAGATCTGTGATCAGGTGAGGACCCGGCGGCCCGAGAACCGGGCAATCCCGAGTTGTCCACAGCTCTGTCCACAGGTGTGTTGTCCACAGGAATCGGCAGTTGTCCACAGGGCGTGCTTGAACGGTTGAGCAGGGCCTCCGGGCATACCGTGGGGACATGCGCATCGTCATCGCAGGAGCCCACGGGAAGATCGCCCGGCCGCTCGGCCGACTGCTCTCCGAACGGGGCGATCAAGTCCTCGGAATCATCCGCAACGCCGACCACGCGGCCGACCTCGAAGCCGACGGAGTCGAGCCCCTCGTGCTCGACCTGGAGAGCGCCGAGGCCCCGGCGCTGGCCGACCGGCTGTCCGGAGTGGACGCCGCGGTCTTCCTCGCCGGAGCGGGCCCGGGCAGCGGGGCCGCGCGCAAGGACACAGTGGACCGCGGCGCCTCCGCGCTGCTCGCGGATGCCTGTCAGCGGGCCGGAATTCGACGTCTCGTGCAGGTGAGCTCGATGGGCACCCGCGGCCCGAACCCGTCCGACGTGGACCCCGTGTTCGGGGCCTATTTGGACGCCAAGCGGGCCGCCGAGGACGACCTGCGCGGACGCGATCTCGACTGGACGATCCTGCGCCCCGGGCGGCTCACCGACGACGAGCCGACCGGCCGGGTCAGGCTGGCCGAGGACGTCGCCCGGGACGTCGTCACCCGTCGCGACGTGGCCGCCGTGCTGGCGGCCCTGCTGCACGAACCGGGGACCGCCGGACGGGCTCTGGAACTGGTCGGCGGTGACGTGGAGATCGCCGATGCCGTGCGCGCCGCGGCGGGGTAATCAGTTCGGGTTATCCACAGGCCCCAGGACCCGATCCAGGTACGAGTTGTGGAAGATCCCGCCCGGATCGACCGAGGCGCGGACCTGCCGAAACCGGTTGAACCGGGGGTAAAGCCCGGACAACGCCTCGGCGTCCAGGCGGTGCATCTTCCCCCAGTGCGGCCGTCCGCCCGCGTCCCGGGCGATCGACTCGAAGGCGTCGAAGAAGTGCCGGTAGGGCATGCCCCGGTACTGGTGCACCGCCACGTAGCCGGTGTCCCGGCCGTGAGCGGTGGACAGCCACACGTCGTCGGCCTGGGCGACCCGCACCTCCACCGGGAACATCACCGGATCGGCCAACCGCCCGGCCACGCCGCGCAGCTCGCGCAGCACGTCCGGGATCAGCTCGCGCGGGAACGCGTACTCGGTCTCCACGAAGCGGATCCGGCGCGGCGTGACGAACACCCGGTGCGATCGGTCCTGGTACGAGCGGGCCGACCAGGTCGCCGCGCACAGCCGGTTCAGCGGCCGGACCAGGGACGGCGCCCTCCGCCCGATCCCGCACACCGCGCCGAACACGCGGTTCTCCATCACCTCGTACTCCAGGAAGTGCCGCGCCGGGTGCAGCGGGCGCGGCGGTCCCGGGTGCCGGTTGTTGCGCTTGACCATGGCCTGCCGGCTGTGCGGGAACCAGTGGAACTCGAAGTGGTCGTTGTCGTCGGCCAGCCGGTCGAAGTCGGCGAGCACGTCCTCCAGCGGCGCCGGGCGCTCCTCGGCCGCCAGCGTGAAGGCCGGGACGCAGCGCAGCGTCACGGTGGTGATGACGCCGAGCGCGCCGAGCCCGATCCTCGCAGCTGCGAACAGCTCCGGGTTCTCCGTCGCCGAGCAGCGCACCTCGGAGCCGTCGGCGAGCAGCAGTTCCACCGCTTCCACCTGCGTGGCCAGGCCGCCGAGACCGGCGCCCGTGCCGTGCGTTCCGGTCGAGATGGCGCCGGCGACGGTCTGCTGATCGATGTCGCCGAGGTTGGCCATCGCCAGGCCCAGCGAGTCGAGCTCGGCGTTGAGCGCGTGCAGCGGAGTGCCGCCATGAGCGGTGACCAGACCGGTGGCCGGGTCGGCGTGGACGATCCCCGACCAGTGCCGGAGGTCCAGCGCCACACCGGATTCCGGTGAGGCGACGGCCGAGAAGGAGTGGCCGGACCCGATCGGCCGCACGCGCAGGCCTTCCCGGGTGGCGGCGCGGACGGCCTCCGCCGCCTCGGCGGTGTCGCGGGGCGCCACGACCCGTGCCGGGTTCGCGGTGGTGGTGCCGCTCCAGTTCGTCCAGGTCTGCGCGGCGGCCGGATCACGCTGCATGCCGGGCCTCCAATGGGTGAGGTGGTCGGCGCGATGGGCTGAAGTTATGTGAAACCAATTCACATAACAAGCCCCCGGGCATACGGTGATGTTCGTGCTCCGGATCGACGAGATCACCAGCGAAATCGAGCCACCGTTCGTCGCGGTGGACTTGGCAGCCTTCGACCACAACGCTCATGACATGGTGCGCCGAGCGGCCGGTGTGCCGATCCGGATCGCCACGAAATCCGTCCGGTGCCGGGAGCTCATCACCCGCGCGCTGCGGATCGACGGCTACTCGGGCCTGATGTGCTACTCCCTGGCCGAAGCGCTGTGGTTGCACGCCGAAGGGCTCAGCGACGACCTCCTCGTCGCCTACCCGACCGCAGACCGCTCCGCGCTGCGGGAGCTCGCGGCGAACCCGGCCGCCGCGGCGGCGATCAGCCTCATGGTCGACTCGACCGGTCACCTCGACCTCATCGACGCCGCCGTCGGACGCGACCGCCCGGACATCCGGCTCTGCGTCGAGGTCGACGCCTCCTGGCGGCCGCTGCCCGGTCTGCACATCGGCACCCGGCGCTCCCCGCTGCACTCGGCCGCGCAGGTCCGGCGCTTCGCCGAAACCGCGCAGCGCCGCGAGGGTTTCCGGGTGGTGGGGCTGATGGCCTACGAGGGTCAGATCGCTGGGCTCGGCGACGCCCCGCCAGGCAGGCCGCTGCGCGGGGCGCTGCTGCGCGCGATCCAGCGGCGTTCCGCGGCCGAGCTCGCGCAGCGCCGCGCCGCGGTCGTCCGGCAGGTGCGCGAGGTGGCGGACCTGGAGTTCGTCAACGGCGGTGGTACCGGCAGCCTGGAGCGGACCGCGGTGGAGGACGGGATCATCACCGAGGTCGCGGCGGGTTCCGGCCTGATCGGCCCGACCTTGTTCGACGCCTACCGCGCTTTCCAGCCGCGGCCGGCGCTGCTCTACGCCCTGCCGGTGGTGCACCGCCCGGCCGGGCGCATCGCGACGTTGTTCGGCGGTGGCTACATCGCTTCGGGACCGCCAGGGGCGGACCGGGTTCCGGCGCCGCACTGGCCGAAGGGGCTCGGACTGCTGGGCGCCGAGGGAGCCGGTGAGGTGCAGACGCCGGTGACCGGTGCGGCGGCGCGCGGCCTGCGCATCGGTGATCGGGTCTGGTTCCGGCACGCCAAGGCCGGTGAGCTGGCGGAGCGGTTCAACGGGTACCACCTGGTCGACGGCCGCCTGGTGAGCGTGGGGAGCTCGGCCGTCGAGGAGGTGCCGACCTACCGCGGTGAGGGCAAGTCGTTCGGGTAGCCCGGCATGATCGTCTGCGCGACGACGGTCGGGTTCGCCCGTTGTTCTCCGGTGATCCTGTTGGACAGGTACCCGCGAACCAGGTCCTTGGCCTCGGCCAGCATCGCCGGGTCGCCGTTGGGGTCGCGCCGGAACGCCATGTGGAGCACGGCGTCCGCCGCTTCGACGGCCACGGTCAGGGGCAGGGCCAGGTCGGCCGGGTCGAGCTGGAACTCCTCGGCGATCAGCCCGGTGAGCTTCTCCGCGATGACCGCGTTGTTGTCCTTGCCCGGGTCGAGCAACCGCAGGTCGACCACGTCACCGAAGTGCAGCCGGCTGAACGCCGGTACCTCGCGGTGCATGGTCAGGTAGGTGTCGAAGACGGCGTCCACGGCATCCCACCAGTGCGCCAGCTCCAGCTGCTCGAAGCGGCTGGAGACCGTCCGCACGAAGCGGTCGAGGTTGCGCAGCGTCAGCTCTTGCACGACCGCGCGCTTGTCCGGGAAGAACTGGTAGAGCGATCCCACCGCGACTCCGGCCCGTTCCGCGATGAGGGTGGTTGTTAATCCGTCGTAGCCCACCTCGTCGATCAGGCCGGCGGTGGCGGCGAGCATCTTCTCCACTCGCTGGGCACTCCGCTGCTGCACGGGCTTGCGCCGCAGCGGTGCTATTTCTGCAGGCAATGCGACTCCCTGGGTTGGAGTTGTGTCGACCAGTCTGCTGCTGGGCCGACATCCGTGCGTCCCGGACATGCCGCCGACATCGTCAGGCAAAAGGGTGAATTCGATGGGCGTTACTTGACCTGAGGCCAGTGTTACATCCCAAGCGGGTGAAAAGCTGATTCGGCCCGATGATCCGTGAGCGTTACAGGAAATCGGTATGCATTGAGTCATGTTGTCAACGCGGAGGGTCGCTATCTAGTGTGACGTGAGTCGTCATTCTCCGTGACAGAAGGGTCATTGTGGGTTACTGCGCGGCTGCCTCACGTCTGCTCGCCGCACCCGGATTCCCCCGCCGGTGTGCCGAGACCGTCCGCCCGGCCTCCACCCCGTGACGGCCCGGGACACCATGACGGCTCGACAGGTGGACACCGACCTGCCGCTGCTGGCGGAAGGCGATGACTGGCCGGTCGAGGAGTTCCCCGCCCCCGGCCCGTGGCGGTCGCTCACCATCGCCGAGGCGAACGACCTGCTCACCGCGGGCGGCTACGAGCTGTGGGTGGAGCAGGGCGCCGACGGAGGGCTGCTGCTCGCGGGCATCGGCACCGGAATCCCGCTGCGCGCCGACGCGACCTGGGCCGACCTGTACCGGGCGCTGGTCCGGCTCCGCCGCACCAGGCGGGTTTTCGACGCGGCCTGGCTGAACCGGCTCGCCGGCTCGCTCGCCCCGCAGAACCCCGGAACCGCGCGGATCACCGAGGTCCCGGCCGAGCGCGTCGACCTCCTCCCCGGCGCTGACCGCGAACTGGCCCACCGCGTGCTGGCCTCCCTGCACGGCCCCGGAACCGGTCCGAAGGTGCCGTTCCCGGAAGCCCGGGTGACCGTGGGGCGACGAGAACGCGCCGTGCGCGTGCAGGCCATCGACTCCCAGGACCGCGCGATGCAGGAACTCCGCGGCTGGGAGCGGTTCGCCTCGGTCGTCGCAGGAGACCCGGACCTGCGAATGCACTGCGCCACCCAGCCCGTGCCGGGCGCGGTCATCGACACCGGGACCGGCACCACCGCGCTCCTGCGCGTCGTCGACCCCGCACCCCCGCACCCGAGGCACCCCGGCGGCACCATCGCCGCCGACCTCGACGCGCTGCTGCACCGGGACTCCGACGGTGCGCCGAAACTGCTGCGCGTTGTGCTCGACAACCGGTTCGCACGACGCGAAGACGAGCTCGACCACTTCCTGGAGCACTTCGTCCGGCCGCTGCTGCGGGTGTTCCGCCTCGCGCTGGACGCCCACGACCTCGGGATGTTCGCGCTGGACGAGACGGGATTCGCGGTCGAGCTCTCACCCGAGCTGCAGGCCACCGGCCGGATCGTGGTCACCGACCACGAGCGGATCGTCGCCGCGCCCAGCCGCTCCGAAGTCACCACCGGGGTGCGGGCGCTGGTCAGCACGCTGGAACGGCTCGGCGAGGGATTCGCCGCGCTGCGCGCCGACGACCACCGCCGCGAGGTCCGCGACGCGGTGTGGCGGGTCATCGCGGAAGAACTCCGCTACCTCGCACCGCACACCGCCGACCTGCTCTCCGGCGAGCAGCCGCTGCAGAACTACGCGCACACCGTCCCGGAGAGCCAGGACAACGTGCTCAAGGCGGTGCTGGACCGCGTCCAGCAAGGCACCCGCGAACGCAGGTGGAACCCGCGAGCCCGGACCCCCGCCGTCGTCATCGACGTCGACCTGTGCGGGCTGATCCCGCTGCAGCGGATCACCGACGCCGCGCGCAGCGTCTCCGGGCCACGTCCCGGGGCACCCGGCGGAATCCTCGAACTCGCCGGACCGGCGGCACTCCCGGTGCTGCCCACGCACCTCCCCGGCAGTTGGGAGAGGTTCGTCCGGGAATCCGGCCTCGGCGAGCGCTACCCCGCGGTGGACTGGGACGAGCTGCGCGGCGACTTCCTCCGCGCCTTCCAATCCCGCCCGCGCGAACGGCTCCGCACCGACGAGGTCAACGCGGGCCTGGCCCGATTCGTCTGGGACGTGCAGGACGCGGGCGGCCGCGTGGTCTTCTGCACCGCCCGCAAGGAGCGGTTCCGCGAGATCACCGAAGAAGTCCTGGCCGAAGCCGGCGTGCCCGACGCGACGATGCTCGTCGTGCCGAGCGACGTCTCCCGGCCGATCGCCGAGGTCAAAGCGGAGCGGATCAGCGCCCTCGGCGGCCTGGACGTCGTCGCGATCTTCGACGACGAGCCCGCCAACCGGACCGCCGTGCGCGCGGAGCTCGGCGACGTGCTCCCGGTCGCGGTGGAGATCCCCGGACTGGCCGCGCAGCGGTCGCCCGACGAACCCGTCGCCGACGACGCCGCCGTCGTCACCACCTTCGAGACACGCCCCAGCGCGCCCGGCGGGCCGAAGCTGTCCAACACGCATTCGCTGGAAGAGCTGCAGATCGGCGCGCTGCGGCGCAACCGGCTGGTCCGCCGCTGGGCGGTGCACCTCACCGAAGGCGAAACCCAGGCCATCGTGGACTCGATCGTCACCGACACCGACCGGGCGGCCCTGCGCACCGGACGCGGCGCGGTCGCCAAGTTCGGCCTGGACGATCACCCCGACGACGTGGAACGAGTGCTGGCCGGGCTGCACCACGTGCTCACCCGCAAGCAGTTCATCAAGGGATCGCGGGCCAACTACCGGCTCGACGACCTGAAGCGGGACGCGGAAGCACCGGTGCGCGCGGGCGAGCCGATCGACGTCGTCCTGCTCGGCTTCCCCGTCAAGCAGTGCCTCAACCGGCTCAAAGCATCAGGCCCGCTGCCGGACCTGGCCGAGCTGGGAGCGATGGCGCGACTCCGGGAGATGCAACGAGCCGTCGCGGCCGTGTACCCACCGGGACTGCGCTTCAACATCCTCACCGACGGCAGGCACTTCCGGAGCAGGCCGGCCGCGATCGCCGACGCCTACCAGCGGAAACTGCGCGAGTACGGAGAACTCGTCGGCATCGGGGACCGGACTCTGGTGGCCGACATCGACGAAGTCGCCGAGCAGCGGCTCGGGCCCGGCCTGCCCGCCGAACGCGCCCGCCGGATCGCCAACTACCGGAAGCTGCTCAGCGACCGGCTGCGCGACTTCGACATCACCGACAACCCGCTGCGCACCCTGGAATCCGTGCACGATTGGTCCACCGCGGAAACGGACTTCGCCCCCCACGTCATCGGGCTGTTCCGGGAAATCCTGATGTCGCTGGTCTACTCGGTACCGGTGACCGTCCCAGCAGGCACCGACCGGCTCGAATGGTCAGCCGCGCTCTACGCCGACATCTACAACGTCACCGACCAGAACGCCACCGCCGCAGTCCTGCAAGGCCGCCGGGCGGTGCTGCGCCGCGCGTGGCACACCGTGATCCGCTACATGGCCACCATGCAGGTCGACGACGAGTTCGGCTACGAGCTGATGTTCCCCCACCGCGTCCGGCTCACCCTCAGCGCCGTCCGCCAAGGCTGCCTCGGCTTCACCTACCTCGGCGGCTCCGGCCTGCTCCCCTGGCAGGGCACCGGAGTCCTCGACCCGCGCGGACACGTCGCCATCGACTTCGCCATCTCGCTGCTCGACCAGGGATTCGTGCCCGTCTACTCACCGCTGCTCGGGCCTCGCCAGCCGTGGGCCATGGTTCCCGCCGGCCGGACCCAGCTGATCGAACCGCCACCGGTTCCGGTGCCTAGGCGGGATTCGCTTCGGGTGGGGCTGAAGCTCGACGAGGAGTTCGTCCAGAAGGCCCGGCTTCGTCGGAAGTAGCGCGGGCTGGTCGCTGCAGCGGCTTAGGTTTCCGTTTTTGGTTGCGTCTACTGACACTGCTCTGTGGTCTTGTTGCTTCGCGGTGCGGGTAGCGGAACCTGAGCGGCTCTCTGGCTCCGGGATCCGAGACTTGAGTATGAACGGATACGCGGCGCTACGGCTGTCCTCACCAGAGAGCCGCTCAGAACCCGCGGCGGTGCCGGTTGCTCTGGTGGGGCACTGAGAAAGCGACTCCGTCGCTTGCCTGACGTGGGTTGCTTGCTGGGGTACTGCGAAAGCACCTTCGGTGCTTGCCTGACGTGGGTTGGTCAGCTTGGCCTGGTTCGGCTGGGTATGTGGAAAGGCCCTGGGCGCGAGTCGGGGAGATCGCGTCCAGGGCCTTTTTCGCCTCCGGGCCGTCCGGGGAAACGGGGTTCCGGAGTGGTTGGAGTCCGCGGACCGGTACCGGTCGGGGGGAGGGGAGTGCGTCAGCACCGGCCCGCGGAAGTCTGCTGTTGGTGACGGTTGGAGCTTGGTGGCGGCCGACTTGCGTTGGCCGGGGTCGGGGATTCGCGACTAAGCGCTCATCGGCCGCCACCCTGGCGGTTCTCGGTCCCGGGTCGGGGAGGAGGTGCTGCTGTCCGGGACCGAGTCCGCCGGCTTACGGCACCGGCGTGGCCGGCTGCAAAGCGTGCGCCGGTCGCAGGTGCCGTGCGGGACGGGGTGCCAGGGCGCCTGCGACCAGGTGCTCGTACGCCGACTCCCACACCGAGCACGGTGCTTTCATCGGGCGTCGACGTCCGGAGCACTCCGGGCAGTTGCCCTTCTCGTCGGCTTCGTGCGCGGTGAGCAGCGCTCGCCATCCCGCGGTCAGGCGCGGGATCTCGGAGCGCGCCACGGAGAGCAGGGAGGAGGCGTCCGCGCGGTCGGCGAGCTCGGAAAGAACATCGAGCCGCTCACGGACCGCGCCGCGCAACACCTGCCCCAGGACCTCATCCATGAGACGTCACCGTCACTTTCTCGCCTGCGCTGCGGCATCCCGCAACGCCATCGACAACTGGCCAGCACCACGGCTTTCAACTTCCGCGGCGTGACCGGGCGGTCCGACGAGCACCACCTTGTCCCCATTGACGAGCACGGCCAGGCTTCGGTGCGCGTTGGCGACATCGCGGCAGTCGACGTGCCACCAGCGACGGCGGTTGGCGGGGGCCGGAACGTACGGGGATCCGCCACCCTCCTGCCGCCTGTTCGTCGCTCGTGAGGCCATCTGCTCGATCCCGTCCGTCCGCTCGGTTCCCGGCTGTGCTCGCTGCTTGCTGATGACTACATTGGTGCCTGGCGGTCGCTTCGCCTAGAGGACAGGCGACGACCGGACCGAAGGCCGCGACGAGCGGTAAGCGGACTTCACCGCAACCGATCACCTCTACCGATACGGGCTTCACCGAGTTGCCGCAGTGCGCTTACTCTGCGATCAACGCCCGTTCGAGAGCGTCAGGGGGTCAAATGAACATCATCGGATCTGGCGGCTCGCCCGTTACTCCCGACGTCTGGAACGAGCGGGACATGCGGGATGCGCTGGCCCGGAGAGACGTCAGCGAGGTCTACCGGCAATTACGCCGGCACGGGGTCTCGCAGCGGCAGATCGCCGCCTCCACGGGGCAGTCCCAGTCCGAGGTGTCCGAGATCCTCAAGGGTCGGCAGGTCATGGCGTATGACGTGTTGGCCCGAATAGCCGACGGGCTCGGCATCCCGCGGGGCTACATGGGCCTCGCCTACGACGGGGCGACCGCGATGCGGGTCGCGAAAGCGACGAACGCCCTGGAAGCTGAGGAGGACGAATCGGTGAAGCGTCGGAAGTTCCTGTCCCACGCGGCCGCGGTGACCATGGGCGCCGCGGTGTTCGGCACCGAAGACAGCGCGTGGGCGCCCGCCAGCGCCGCGACTCCGGCTCCGGTACGCATCGGCATGACCGATGTGCAGCAGATCCAGGCCGCCACCAAGGCGCTGCGTGACCTCGACTACCGATACGGCGGCGGCACCTGCCGCGACGCCGTGGTCGCCCAGCTTTCATGGGCCCAGCAGCTGCTGGAATCGACCTCCAGCGACCCCGTCCGCAAGCAGCTGTTCGTGGCGCTGGCCGACATGCACAGCCTGGCCGGCTGGACCTCGTTCGACGTGGGCCTGCTGGACCCGGCGCGCAGCCACTTCGGCCGCGCGCTGGAGTTCGCCAAGCGCGCCGACGACGACAGCCTCGTGGCCAGCGTCCTGTACCGGATGGGCCGGGTCTACCTGCACTACCAGGAGCCCAACGAGGCGCTGAAGCTCTTCCAGCTCGGCCAGATCGCCGCGCAGGAATCGGGTTCTTCGCTGACCGTCGCGGTGCTCTGCGCCAACGAGGCGTGGGCCTACGGGATGCTCAACAAGCCCGACCAGGTGCAGAAGATGGTGGGCCGCACCAAGGACGAGTTCGCCCGCGCCAACGTGGACGACGCTCCGGACTGGGTCCGCTTCTTCACCGAGAACGACCTGCACGGGATGATCGGCTCCGCGCACGACGCGCTGGCGGTGTTCGATCCCAAGAAGCACGCCTCGATCGCGGTCGCCGAGACCATCAAGTGCAACGAGGCCTATGGCGCGGACATGCAGCGAACCCACGTTTTCGGGCTGAGTCTGCAGGCAACCAACCACTTCCGGGCAGGCGACCTCCAGGAGGGCCTGAAGGTCGGGCGTCGTGCGCTGCAGTTCGGTGAGCGCGTGAAGTCCGCCCGTGTCGCCGACCGGCTCAAACCACTGGAGCTGGAAGCGGGCAAGCACCGGGCCAACTCGGATTCCCGTGACCTCTTCGAGGAAGTCCGGCGGTTCCGCCAGGCGTGAGGTCGCCCCGGATTCGGGTGGCCGCCGGCGACGTCGGTGTTGAGAACATGCGCATGAAGACATACCAGGTTCAACAGGATCAGAGCGTCCCGCCGGAACTCGAACTGGCGCTGACCGAGATCTGCGAAACCGTCGGCCTGAACCCGCGTGGTGCTCGGCTGATCAGGTTCATCAACAACGGGGTTTTCCTGCTGCGGGACGAACCCGTCATCGTTCGCGTCGTGCTGTCCTCGTCGTTCGCGCACCGGGCCCGCACCGCCGTCGAGGCGGCGCACTGGCTGGCGATGCACGGGGTGCCCGCGGTCCGGTTGCTCCCCGGTGTGGAGCAACCGGTCCACTCGGGTGCGCACTGCGGGACGTTGTGGCAGTTCGTGCCCGAGGAAGGCCGCGTTCCCGGCAGCGCTGATCTGGGAAATCTGCTGCGGCAGATGCATTCCCAGCCGCTCGCCGAGGAGACCTTCAAGCCCTGGAAGCCGATGGCCGACATCCGGCGCAGGCTGAACGACGCGGTGGACATCGACCCGGAGGACCACGCGTTCCTCCAGCAGCGGTGCGACTACCTGGAAGAACAGCTCGACGAGCTGGAATTCCCGCTGTCGCCGGCGGTGATCCACGCGGACGCGCACCTGGGCAACGTGATCGGTGGTCCGGACGGCCCGCTGCTGTGTGATCTCGACTCGCTGTGCATCGGTCAACCGGAGTGGGATCTGACGCCGATCGCGGTGGGCAGCCTGAGAATGGGCTACCCGGCCGAATGGCACCGCGAACTGGCCGACGCCTACGGCTTCGACATCACGTCGTGGGAGGGCTTCCCGGTGCTGCGCGAACTGCGCGAACTCAAGATCACCACCGGGGTGCTGCCGATCCTGCGCACCAACCCGGGCGTGCGGGAGCAGCTGAGCTGGCGCCTGCGCACGATCCGCGAAGGTGATCTGGACACCCAGTGGGCGCCGTACAGCTGACCGCCCGCGCGGGTGGAAGCTCCAGGTGATCCGTTCAGGTCAACCTCGATGCGTCTGATCGGACCATCTTGACCGGTTCGCGACGTCTTTCTGGTCGTTCGCGGTCACAGGATTCGACCTGGAGGGGTAGACCATACGAGCGAACTGGTGCATCGAGTCGGTGCTAAGCGGATGGGCTGTCGATGAGGATCGCTGAGTTCTCGCCGGGTGAGCAGGTTCCGCGATCGCGCCGCGAACGCGCGCTCGCCAGCGCGCGGCTGCTGGACGAGATCGTGGACGACCACCTCGAGTCGATGCGGCAGCTGCCGCCCGAGTTGCGCGAGCCCTACGCCGACCACCTCGCCGAGCTGGTGCTGGTGGCCCAGGCGTACCGGCACTACGCGGCGGGCTGGATCTCGCGTCGTGAGCTCCACCGACGCGCCCGGGCCGCGCTCCGGGGGATGGACGGGCCGAACGGGTTCGCTCCGGTGCAACTCGTCGACGGTGAATGACCGCTCGCAGACTTGCGCGTCGTCGTCTGCCGGGCCGTGCCCCTGAACCGAATCCCCCGCGGTGACCTGCGGGTTCGCCGATCGGTTCCCGTCGGTTTCGGTCGAACCGAAGTGTCGCGCCTCCTCGCGCAGCCGCCATCCGCCACACGTGGAAGGCCTGATGAGCGCTGCAATCGTTAAGGAGACGCGGTGTACGCAACCGGCACGCTGCCGGAACGCGCGCTGGAAGAACTCGCGCGCGACCCCCTTCTCGCGAAGTACTGCCTGGTCGGACCCGCCCCGAACGGCACCGTCGGACTGACCGAGCCGCTGGACCTGTCCGAGGACGAGCTGATCGAGCGCGTGGTGCGACCCGTGGTGATCACCGTTCGGGGCCTGCTGGCGGCCGGGAAGGTCCCGAGCGGCGAGCTCGGCGTGCACCTCCCGAGCGACCGGGTGGTGGTGCGGCGCCTGGAGCCCGCCGATCCGGACCGCGTGGCCGAGGTGATCACCAGGCTGCACCGCCGGCTGACCGCGATCAGTCCGCACGTGGACGAGGTGCTGGCCGCCGAGCTGCGGTTCTGCTCGGCCGGGCTGCTGTCGGTGCTGACCGGTGAGCACCCGTGGGGCCGGCACCGGCACCACGTCCCGTCCGCCCAGCACGAGCTGGTGCAGCGGGTGCTGCTGCTGGTCAAGGATCGGGCGGCCGCGCACCGCCGGGACCCCGCCGCGCCGCGGCCGCTCGTGGCCCTCGACCTGGACTTCTGCGCCTTCCACCCCCGCGCGCGGGTGCGTGCCGCGTTGGAGGCCCTCGGCGTGACCGGCCCGCTGCCCGTGCTGCCGGGGTTGTACGAACCGGGCTGGCGGCCGTTCCGCGACCTGGCCGGTCTGCCGGACGACGAGGAGCACGCGGAGTTCCGGCGGGCGATCTCGTGGGACCGGGAGGCGCTGCTGACCGACGAGCTCGCGCCCGGCGTGCGGCAGTTCGCGGGCGACGTCGAGCAGGCTGGCGGACGGGTGGTGCTGCTGACCGGACGTCGGCACCGGATGCGGGCGGCCACCGAGGAGGCGCTCGCCGAGCACGGTCTCGGGCACCTCGAACTGCGCACCTGCGACGAGGGCGCGGACGTCGCGGAGCAGAAGGTCGCGGCGCTGCGGGCTGCGACCGGCTGGGAACCGGTGGCCGCCTTCGACGACAAGACCGCCAACCGGCTGGCCCTGCGCACGGCGTTCCCGCAGGCGCTGGTCGTGCCGGTGGCCGCGCCCGGGTTCACCGGGGTCGACGAACCCGACGCCATCGCCACCTTCGAGACGCTGCCGCAACCGGTGCCGCTGGGCCGCGGTCACCTGGCGAAACCCGCTCTGTCGCACGCCACCTCCGTCGCTCAGCTCCGGCTCGGCGAGATGCGCACCCGGCCGACGTTGTGGCGCCGCGGGGTCCGGCTCACCGAGCGGCAGCAGGCGGAGATCGTGGACGGGCTGTGCCGGAGGGCGGTGGAGACCGGGGTTCGCCTCGGTGACCGCGTGGCGGCCATCGAGATGGGCACGACCCGGGCGATCTGGCAGGTCGTGCAGGCCAAGCTGTTCGGCGCGTCCCGGAAGGCGTACCCGCTGGAGCAGGCGGAAGCGGACCTCTCGCGGTCGACGGCGGCCGGGGAGCCGGCGGAGTTCGTGCTGCTCGGGCCGCCGACGAAGCAGGACGGTTCGCGGCTCAAGGCGCTGGGCGGCCTGCCGGACCTGGCGGAGGTCGCGATGCTCGCCCGGTTGCTGCAGCTCGACGCGGCGGTGAGACGGGTCCATCCGCCGGGGATCCGGGTGACCGCGCTGGCGGACCCGAGCCACTTCCGGGTCCGGGACGCCAGCCGGTACCGCGACTACCAGCGGGAGTTCCGGCGGATGCTCGAGCTGACCGGAGCGGACCGGGTGGTGTCGGTGCGCAACATCGACGAGGCGGCCGCGGAGTTCGGCTGCGGGGACGCGGCCGAGCGCGCGGAACTGCTGGAGCACCACCGCGGCCGCTACGAGTCGGCCTTGGCCGGGCTGGACGTGCGCGGTGATCCGCGTGCCGCGCTGGCCGCGGCCGACGAGCGCGATCCGGGTTGCTCCGGTCAGCCCAGGTTCGCGGAGATGTTCCGCTCGATCGTGCACGCGGTCGACGTCCCGGACGCCGGCGACGATCCGGTGGAGTTCGCCCGTCGCGTCTACACCGCCCCGTTCGACCTGGCCGATCCCGAGCTGGGCGACACCCGGCGGGAACTGCTCGCCCTGGCCTGGGACGAGACGGTCACGTACCTGGCCAACAAGCACGTGGACGCCGAGCTCGACTACGCCGCCCTGTGGCGGCACGACAAGGTCCGGATGAGCCTGTCGCTGCGTCCGGAGCCGGGCCGGTTCCGGTTCGTGCCGCTGGGGGGTTCGGCGGTGATGCCGTGGCAGGGGACGGCGGCGCTGGGCAGGGGGAACGAGGTCTCGACCGACTTCGCGATCTCGTTGATCGACCAGGCCCACCTCCCGGTCTGGGGGCCTGAGGACCGGTCCCAGCCGTGGGTCGTGGTCCCGCCGAACCTGGTCCGCGACGGCGTCCTCGATCCGTCGGTCGTCTCGGGGATCCAACTCCGCACGAAGTGATCGGCAATTCCGCGGAATAGCGGAACGAACAATTCCACAAATAGCGCGTCCCGGGTTATGCCGAGAGCGCCTGTTCTGTGGATTTCACTAGATTCGAAGAGGTATGGGGAGAGCGCCCGGGCGCGAAACCCGGACGCCCTCCCCGCGGGGATCAGCTCTTCGGCTTGCCCAGGCGCAGCGCCAGGACGAGACCGAGGACCACGACCAGGACCGCACCGGCGATCCACGGCCAGATCGGCATCCCACCGGACTGCTCTTCCTGGTCAGAGGGCTGACCGGTGCTCTGTCCGCCCTGCGGGCCAGGTGCCGGGGTGCCCTTGCCGGGGGCGGTCAGCGTGAAGGTGACCTTGCCCGGGACCGGGTGCCCGTCGCTGGAGAGGATCCGGTAACCCACGGTGTAGGTGCCGGCCGGTCCGAGCTCGCGGACCGGAGCGACGACCGAGTTGCCCTCGACCCGTGCCGGACCGTCCGCCCAGAACGAGCCGTCCGGACCCACGACGTTGACGGTGTTGTAGGACTCGCCCGCGCGGACCGGCTGGTCGAAGGTCAGCCGGACCTCCCGCGGACCGGCGGACAGCTGCGCGCCCTCGGCGGGATCACTACCGACCAGCACGTTGTGCGCGAGGGCCGGAGCGGCGCCGCCGACCAGGGCGACCAGGGCGAACGCGCCGACGGTCAGCAGCCGCCTCATGACGCGTCCCCACCGGAACGACGTCCGCGGACCAGCGCACCGGCGCCGACGCCGAGGCCCAGCGCACCCACGAGCAGTCCGGCACCACCGAGGTAGCGGGCCGTGTCGTCGCTCGAACCGTGCTGGTCAGCGGCCTGTCCGTGCTGCTCGGGCGAGCCGGCTCCGTGGCTGTGGCCCTCACCGCTGCCCTCGACGAGCTTCAGCGACGGGGCCGGGTGCTCCGGCTCCTCGCCACCCGGTGCGGGCGGCGGGGCGTTCCAGTCGACGACCTTGCCGTTGTCGTAGGTCTGCGTGGTGGGCAGGACCAGCTGGTCGGTGTTCTCCGGCAGGGTGCCGAGGGTGGCCTCGAACTCGTTGAACTCGTTCGGGCCGATCCGGGTGCCCGGCTGCGCGGTCCAGGTGATGGAGCGGACCGCCTCGGTGACCTGCGCTCCGTCCACCTCCACCGGTGCGATCGGTCCCTTCTCGACCTGCGCGGTCCAGCCGGGAACCGGCTTGGTGCGCACCGAGCTCAGCGGGTACTGCTCCGGCAGCGTCACCTTGACCTGCACCGTTCCGGCGACAGGGTCCTCGTTGGGGACGCGGAAGGCGATCTTGGCGTGATCGCCCTTCTCGGCCTGCTCGGGTTGTGCGGAGACGTGCGCGAACGCGGGGGCGGTGCCCAGGGCGACGGCGACGCCGCTCACGACGAGCCAGCTCGCGGACCTCGCGAGGAATCGATTTGTCGACATGTTCTCTTGAAATCTCCCGTAGTAGTCGGCTATTCACGCGCGCATAGGCGCGAGAGCAGCGGAATAGCAATGATCAGTCGGCGATTTACACCGGATCGTTGTTTTCTGCGGGAGATTCTGGTGGTCCGCGGCGCCCGTGAATCCGCTGGTAGATCAGTTGGGCGAGAGTCCGGGGAACCGGCGCCGGCACGCAGATCGCGGGCGGCGGAGTCACAACCGGTAACGGGGTCGTCTTCCTGGGGAGGATCGCCTGCAACAACCGGGTGACTACGAACAGTACCTGTTCGGCATGGGCCATGAGCAGGGCCGTTGCCATGGTCGCGAGCACGTGCCCGAGGGTCATGAGCGCCGGCGAGAGCGGGATCGGGGCGGGCCCGTGCACGTGCCCGGACCCGTGGTGGCCGAGGGCCGTGAGCTCGAGAAAGAAGTGAAGCGCCAGCTGGCTGACCGACAGTGCCCCTAGAATGCCCCACGACCCGCGCTTGCGATCAGCCAGAGCCACCCCGGCACCGGCCAGCAGAACGGTGATCACGACGGTCGTTCCCATCCCCGGGAGCGCCCCGCCCGCGGCCGCGTGAGCGGCTACGGACAGTGATGCCGCTGTGCAGGCCAAACCAGCACCGCGCAGGACGCGCAGAGCGCCCCGCGTGGGTGTCAGACCAGCCTTCACGGTTGGTCAGTCTAGGTGTCGGTTCGGCCACGCTGACCGCAGGTGAGCTTGCCTTGTTAACCCGATTGGGTCACGGTTTATAGGTTGACGACGATTTGGAGCCACCAACGACCGGATTAAGCGGTTCGATTGTTGGGGAAAACGTCGTAACCGACGACGGAGAGGAGGGGGCGTCGCCGAAAGTCGGCGCCGATACCTGTGTCGACCGAAACTGAACAAAGCGGTGGACCCGCCAAGGGCGGTCAATCCACCGAACCTGATGCCGAGTTCCTCGGCAAACCCAGAACCGACTGGGTCGTGTTCGGCGTCACGGCGATCATCATGTTCTTGGTGGTCGCCTGGGGCGCCTTGGCGACCGAATCGCTCAGCACCGCCTCCGGCGCAGCGCTGACGTGGTTGATCGAGAACACCGGCTGGGGCTTCGTGCTCGCGGCCACCGGGTTCGTCATCTTCGCCCTGTTCCTGGCCATCAGTAAGTACGGCAGGATCCCGCTGGGCCGCGACGACGAAGGACCCGAGTTCCGCACGGTGTCCTGGATCGCCATGATGTTCAGCGCCGGTATGGGCATCGGTCTGATGTTCTTCGGCGTGAGCGAGCCGCTGAGCCACTTCGTCTCGCCGCCGCCCGGGATGGACCCGAGCCAGAGCGAAGAGGCCATCAAGACGGCCATGTCGACCTCGCTGTTCCACTGGACCCTGCACCCGTGGGCGATCTACGCGGTGGCGGGTCTGGCGATCGCCTACAGCAGCTTCCGCCGTGGGCGCAGGCAGACCATCTCGGGTGTCTTCACGCCGCTGATCGGCAAGAAGGCCGCCGAAGGTCCGCTCGGCAAGGTCATCGACATCCTGGCGCTGTTCGCGACGCTGTTCGGCTCCGCGGCCTCGCTGGGTCTCGGTGCCCTGCAGATCAAGTCGGGCATGAAGGCAGCCAACTGGCCGATGGGCGATGCCGGGACCGGCGTGCTGGTCGCCATCATCGCCGTGCTGACGCTCTGCTTCATCCTCTCCGCCGTCTCGGGCGTGGAGAAGGGCATCCAGTGGCTGTCCAACATCAACATGGTGCTGGCCGCCATCCTGGCGTTGTTCGTCTTCGTCCTCGGTCCGACGGTGTTCATCCTGGACCTGCTGCCCACCGCGGTCGGCTCCTACCTGAGCGACTTCGGTGAGATGGCGTCGCGCGCCGGTGCGACCGGCGGCACGGAGATGCAGGACTGGCTGGGCGACTGGACCGTCTTCTACTGGGCCTGGTGGATCTCCTGGACGCCCTTCGTCGGCATGTTCATCGCCCGGATCAGCCGGGGCCGCACGATCCGCCAGTTCATCGGTGGCGTGCTGATGGTGCCCAGCGCCGTGAGCCTCGTGTGGTTCGCGATCTTCGGTGGTGCCTCGATCGACACTCAGAAGCACGCGAACGTCTACGGGGACGGCAGTCCGGAGGCGCAGACCTTCGCGGTGCTCGACCACCTGCCGCTGGCCCTGGTCACCGCCGTCCTGGTGATGATCCTGGTCGCGATCTTCTTCGTGTCGGGTGCCGACGCGGCGTCGATCGTCATGGGCACGCTGTCCCAGCGCGGCGCGATCGAACCCAGCAAGTGGGTCGTCATCTTCTGGGGTGCGGCCACCGGTGCCGTCGCCGCGGTGATGTTGGTGATCGGGCAGGACAAGGCGTTGGAAGGCATCCAGAACTTGACGTTCATGGGTGCGCTGCCCTTCGCCATCGTGATGATCTTCATGTGCGTGGCGATGCTCAAGGACCTGCGCTCGGACGACATCACGGTTCGCGACCAGAAGGGCGCCGAGGTGCTGGAGCAAGCGGTCATCGCGGGCACCGAGGAGCACGACGGTGAGTTCCAGCTGGTCACGACGCCAGCGGAGGCCTCCGACGAGGAGACCGAATCGGCGGATGCCGACAAGAAAGAGTAAATAATTGAATCTCCTGGACTACGTAGCATCCAGGTGGCAATCGTTGCTGGTGAACTCGTACCAGCACGTCAGCATGGTGGTTCAGTGCATCCTGCTGGCAACGATCATCGGCGTCCTCGTCGGGGTTGCGGTGTACCGCAGCCCCGCCGGGGCGGCGATCGCCACCGCTCTCTCCAGCGCGATCCTGACGATCCCGTCCTTCGCGCTCTTCGGGCTGCTGATCCCGGTGTTCGGCCTGGGCGTGGCCCCGTCGGTGGTGACGCTCGTGCTCTACGCACTGCTGCCGATCGTGCGCAACACGATCGTCGGCCTGTCGAACGTCGATCAGCCGATTCTGGACGCGGCGCGAGGAATCGGCATGAACCGGTTCAGCGTTCTCACCCGCGTCGAACTCCGCCTGGCCTGGCCGGCGATCCTCGCGGGCATGCGGGTGAGCGCCCAGATGTTGATGGGCATCGCCGCCATCGCCGCGTACGCGAAAGGCCCTGGTCTCGGGAACCTGCTGTTCCAGGGGCTGGGCCAGCTGGGCGGCGCGAACGCGTTGAACATGGCCGTCTCCGGCACCGTCGGCGTGGTCATCCTGGCGCTCCTGCTCGACGCCTTGTTCGTGCTGTTCGGGCGGTTGACGACTTCGAGAGGTATCCGTGGCTGACGACGACAAGAAGACCGCCGGGCATGGCGTGGAGATCAAGCTCGAAGAGGTCTCCAAGCGCTACCCGGGGCAGAAGCAGGCGGCCGTCGATTCGGTGACCATGACGATCCCCGCAGGGGAGACGGTGGTTCTGGTCGGACCTTCGGGTTCGGGCAAGACCACCACCATGCGCATGATCAACCGCTTGATCGAGCCGACCTCCGGCAAGATCACCATCGGCGGGCAGGACGTGCTCAGCCTGGACGCGGACAAGCTGCGCCGCGAGATCGGCTACTCGATCCAGCAGGCCGGGCTGTTCCCGCACATGACCGTCGGCGACAACGTCGGCATGGTCCCGGGCATGGTCGGCTGGGACCGCAAGCGCATCGCCGAGCGCGTGGACGAGATGCTCGACCTGGTCAACCTCGACCCGACCGAGTACCGGGGCCGCTACCCGCGGCAGCTCTCCGGTGGGCAGCAGCAGCGCGTCGGCGTGGCCCGCGCGCTCGCGGCGAACCCGCCGGTGCTGCTGATGGACGAGCCCTTCGGCGCGGTGGACCCGATCACCCGCGGTGTGCTGCAGGACGAACTCATGCGCCTGCAGGCAGACCTGGGAAAAACGATCGTGTTCGTCACGCACGACTTCGACGAGGCGGTCAAGCTCGGCGACCGGATCGCGGTGCTGGGCGAGCGCTCGAAGATCTTGCAGTACGACACCCCGGAAGCGATCCTGACCAACCCGGCCGACGACACGGTCGCCGGATTCGTCGGGGCGGGCGCGGCGCTCAAGCAGCTCACGCTGCGCCGCGTGCGCGAGATCGAGGTCGGCCAGGTGCCGACCGCGACGGTCGACGAAGCGCCTTCGGTGCTGCGCGAACGTCTGGGCACCCGTCGTGGCGCGATCGGTGTGGTGCTCGACAAGCGCAACCGCCCGCTGCGCTGGGCGACCGCTCGCGAGGCGGGCTCGGTGTCGGACCTGGCGCGGGCCGGCCGTCCGGTCGAGGACTCGGTCTCGAGGGCCTCGACGCTGCAGGACGCCCTGGAGGCGATCCTGACCGACGACGACGGCGTCGCCGTGGTGACGGGTTCGCGCGGTGAGTACGTCGGCGTGGTCGACATCGACACCGTGATGAACACGATCAAGGCGCTGCGCGAGGAGAACGCCACCGACGACGCCGACGAGCCGGCAACCGCTGGTTCGGATACCGCGGGGTCTGGGGCTGACGCCTCATGAGCAGCGCTTACGCTTCCGACTCCGGGTCCACGCGGGCCGAACGGCTGCGGCTGCTGGTGCAGCCCGTGACCGTGGTGGTGCTGGTCGCGGCGGTGCTGACCTGGGCGTTCACCCGGGACAACGACGAGGTGACGCTCCGGAACCTCAACCCGTCGACGATCCTGGGCCTGACCTGGACGCACTTCATGATCAGCCTCACCGTGGCGCTGATTGTCGTGCTGGTCGCGGTGCCGCTGGGCGTGGTGCTCAGCAGGAGCTGGGCACGTCGCGTCGCACCCGTGGTCATCGGCATCGCCAACATCGGCCAGGCGGCCCCCTCGATGGGGTTGCTCGTGCTGTTCTTCCTGTTCACCGGTGGTTCCACCGGGTTCTGGATCGCGGCGCTGCCGATCGCCTTCTACGCGCTCCTGCCGGTCCTGCGCAACACGATCGTGGGGCTGCAGTCGGTGGATTCGTCGCTGGTCGACGCGGGTCGCGGCATCGGCATGTCCGGTTCGAGCGTGCTGATGCGCATCGAGATGCCGCTGGCGGTGCCGTTCATCCTCGCCGGTCTGCGGACCTCGCTGGTGCTGGCGGTGGGAACCGCGACGCTGGCGCTGTTCGTCGGCGCGGGCGGCCTCGGTGAGCTGATCGACACCGGGTACAAGCTCAACGACTACACGGTCATGATCGTCGGTTCCGTGCTGGCGATGGCCCTGGCGCTGCTGGTCGACTGGCTCGGCGCGCTGGCCGAGACCTACCTGTCGCCGAGGGGGTTGCGATGAATCTCCGCATGCGCAGTCGCGCGCTCAAAGCGGCCTCGCTGGCGATGGCCGGGTTGCTGCTGTCGAGCTGCGGGCTCAGCTCCGGTTCGTCGCTCCCGCTGGCGGTGGAACCGGGCATCATCCAGCCCGTTCCGGAGCTGGAGGGCCAGACGATCACGGTCGGGTCGAAGAACTTCACCGAGCAGCTCATCATGGGCTACCTCGGCGAGTTCGCTCTGGCCGCTGCCGGCGCCAACGTGCGGGACCTGAGCTCCATCCAGGGGTCCACCACCGCGCGCAACGCGCTGACCAGCAACCAGATCGACATCCTGTGGGACTACACGGGCACGTCCTGGGTCAACTACAACGGCAACAACAACCCGATCCCGGACGCCCGGGCCCAGTTCGAGGCCGTCAAGAAGCAGGACCTCGAACGCAACGGGGTGGCCTGGACCGCGATCGACTACCAGGTGGACAACACCTACACGTTCTCGGTCAACCAGGACGCCGCCAAGCGGCTGGGCGTGGAGAAGGTCTCGGACATCCCGAGGGTCATGGCCGAGCACCCGGAGGACGCCACGTTCTGCGTGGACACCGAGTTCGCCAGCCGCAACGACGGTCTGCCGGGCGTCGAGCAGGCCTACGGGTTCAAGACCGATCCGAGCAAGGTCAAGGTGCTCACCGAAGGTGCGATCTACCAGGCCACGGCCCAGGGGACCTGCACGTTCGGCGAGGTGTTCACCACCGACGGCCGGATCCAGTCGCTGAACCTGAAGCTGCTGGCCGACGACAAGCAGTTCTTCCCGCGGTACAACATCGGAGTCACGCTCCGCGACGAGATGCTCAAGCGCTACCCGCAGCTGACGCAGGTCTTCGCGCCGGTCTCCGAACGGCTGACCAACCAGGAGCTGATGAAGCTCAACGCGCAGGTCGACGTCGAGGGCCGGGACCCGGCCGACGTCGCGCGTGACTGGATGGCAGAGCAGGGCCTGATCAAGATCCCCGGTCAGGGCTGATCACGCGACAAGGCGGGGCGTCTCCGAGGAGGAGGCGCCCCGCCCTCGTCACGCCGTGGGCACGCCGAAGCGGGTGAGCAGCTCGCTCTCGATCCGGGAGAGCTCCCCGTCCACGGCCCGGTGCGCGGACCGGCGGCGGTGCGTGGGCATCCGCTCGGCGGCGCGGACCGCGCTGCTCAGCTGAGCCAGCCGGGCCTCGGCCTGGTCGGCGTAGGTCGTGGCGTGGCCTCGTTCGTCCCCCTTGGCCTGCTGGCGCAGATCGCGCACGGCGGCCGAGTCCCCGGCGATGCGCGCGTGCAACGAGGCGCCGTGGCCGGTGAACTTGCCCAGGTCGTCGACCGGGACGCCCAGCTTGCGGGCGCGGGACTTGTCGTAGCCCGCCCGCGCCTTGCTCATCGCGCGCAGCGCGTAGGGGGCCAGCAGCGGGCCGACGATCTTGAGGATGCCGACGATCTTCTTGGCGTTGCCCGGGGTGACCGTCCCGAACTCGCCCTTCTTGATCGCCTTGGCCGTCTGCTTGTCGGCCTTGAGCAGCGCCTTCGCCGCCTTCTTGCCCACCGGCGCCGAGGTCAGCGGTGGTGGGGTCGCCGGGTCGGCGTGCTGCTCGGTCGAGGGCTGCTCCTTCTTCGCCGCCTTCTGGGCCGCCTTCTGCTCGGACGCCTTCTGGGCCGCTTCCCGCTTGGCCGATTTGTCGACTCGGCGACGAGTCCTCCTGTCGGCCTTCGACTTCTTGGCGGCGCACTTCCGGCACCCTCGCTGTGCACCCTGAGTGGTCTTCCCGCGTCGCTTGGCGAGTTTCCTCACCGCGCACACCTCCCCGATCCGCGTACTCCCAGCACCGCGATCACCATAAGTCCGGATGGACGAGCGCACGAAAGCAGAACGCGATCGGGTGTGCACCAGGCGTGGTCGTCGCAGGCCCCGGATGTCACCGGGGTGATGGGCGCGGCTGTCAGGGCCACCGCATACCCTTTTACCCGTGAAGGATGAGGTGCTGCTCGACGCAGGCGTGGTGACGCGGTGCCGTCGACGCGTGCACCTGGAGAACGACCCGACGATGCGCGACGCGCCGACCTCGCCGCTGGACCTGGGAGTCGAGCAGCGGATCGCCGACGCGGTCGAGCACCGCCGCTCCGTCGCCGCCCAGCTGGGTGACCTGCTCGGGGCTCAGCGGACGGAGGTCCCTCGCGGCCTGCCCTACGCCGAGCGCGCGACCCTCACCCTCGACGCGATGCGCGAGGGCGTCGGCTACATCTCCGGGGCGCAGCTGCCCGACGACGCCGAAGGCGGTCGCCGAGGTGCGATCGACCTCCTGGTGCGCAGCGGGAACGGCTACGTCCCCGTGCTGGTCGTCCGGCACAAGATCACCGACCCCGGCCGTGGCGCGAAGACCTCGCCGATCGAGCACCCGGTGCCCGAGGCCGCGGAGGCCGACCAGACCCGGAAGGTCCGGCCGCAACCCCGCGACCAGCTGCGGCTGGTCCACGCGATCCGGCTGCTGGAGGCCTGCGGGTTCGACGCGGGCGACCGGACCGGCGGCGCGATCGGCGTCGAGGCCGACGCGGTCGTCTGGCACGACCTGCGCAGCCCCAACTGGCCCGGTGGTCGCACCGCGCTCGCCGAGTACGACGCCCGGTTCGGCGACCGGCTCGCGGTCGCCACCGCCGCCGCCACCGGAGACGAACCGCTGGCGCAGCCGTCCCGGATCACCGAGTGCCGCGGCTGCCCGTGGTGGCCGATCTGCGAGTCCCAGCTGCGCGAGGCGAACGACGTGAGCCTGGTGGTGCGCGGCGAGGACGCCACCGTGCTGCGCGAGCGGGGCATCACCACCGTCGATCAGCTGGCCGGGATGCCGCTGGAGAGCGCCGAGGACCTGCAGCTCACCGGCGTGCGCAACACGGACGCGATCCTGCTGGCCAAGGCGTGGCTGCGGGAGATGCCGCTGGTGCGCCGGGTCCGCGAGCTCGACGTGCCGCGAGGTGACGTCGAGATCGACGTCGACATGGAGAGCTACGCCGACGCCGGCGCCTACATGTGGGGCTGCTGGCTGTCGGGCACCAACATCGACGAGGAGCAGGGCTACCGGGCGTTCGTCACCTGGGAGCCGCTCCCGGACGACGACGAGGCGCGGTCCTTCGCCGAGTTCTGGGGCTGGTTCACCCGCGTTCGCCGCACGGCGTTCGAGCGCGGCCTGAGCTTCCGCGCCTACTGCTACAACGAGCTCGCGGAGAACCGCTGGATGCTGGCCTCCGCCGAGCGCTTCGCCGGGAAGCCGGGCGTTCCGCCGGTGTCCGAGGTCAAGGAGTTCATCCACTCCGCGGAGTGGGTCGACCTGTTCGCGGTGGTCCGCGACCAGTTCCTGTGCCCGAACGGCAAGGGGCTCAAGGTGATCGCTCCCAGCGCCGGGTTCGGCTGGCGCGACCCGGAGGCCAGCGGCGAGAACTCCATGCGCTGGTACCGCGACGCCGTCGCCCTCGACGGCGGGGAGCGAGACCTCACGCAGCGGGAACGCCTCCTCACCTACAACGAGGACGACGTCCGCGCCACCTTCACCATCCGCACCTGGATGACCTCCGAAGCGGCCAACGAAATCCCCTACGCCGAAGACCTCTGACGGGGTCCTCACCTGCGGCGAACCGCCACCACTCCCAGTTTTAGTCCAAACCGAGCCATGATCATGTCCGAAATGTCGGCTCAGTTATGACTAAAACTGGGAGATCCCAGGGCTTCGCGCTCCCCAGGGGTGAGCTTCGGGGTGGTCAGCGGGGGGCCATGCGGAGGGCTCCGTCCATCCGGATGACCTCGCCGTTGAGGTAGTCGTGCTCGACGATGCTCAGCGCCAGCTGCGCGTAGTCCTCCGGGGAGCCGAGGCGCTTGGGGAACGGGACCCCGTCGGCCAGCCCCTGCCGGAACTCGTCGCTCACGGTCGCCAGCATCGGGGTGTCCACGATGCCCGGGGCGATGGTCATGACCCGGATCCCGCTCGACGACAGGTCGCGGGCGGCCGGCAGCGTCAGGCTCGCGACACCGCCCTTGGACGCGGCGTAAGCGGCCTGCCCGATCTGACCGTCGTAGGCGGCCACCGACGCCGTGTTGATCACCACGCCGCGCTGTCCGTGCTGGTCGGCCTCGGTTTCGCCGACGGCCGCAGCGGCCAGCCGCATGACGTTGAAGGTGCCGAGCAGGTTGATCTCCAGCACCTTGCGGAAGAGGTCGAGGTCGTGGACGCCCTTGCGGCCGGCGATGCGCGCGGACGGGCCGATCCCGGCGCAGTTCACCACGATCCGCAGCGGGTTCCCCGACCCGGACGCCTGCTCGACCGCGGTCTGCACCTGGTCGGCGTCGGTGACGTCGGCCGCGGTGTAGGTGACGCCGTCGACGATCGGAGCCTTCTCGATCCCGCTCGGCAGGTCCACCGCGAACACCTTCGCGCCCCGCCCGGCCAGCGCCCGGGCGGTGGCGGCGCCGAGCCCGGAGGCTCCGCCGGTGACGATCGCTGCGGTGTCGGTGATCTGCATCGTTGTGCGTCCTGTTCTCGAACTCGGTTCGTGATCGGTGATGGCGGGAACTGCCTCAGACCTGCGGGCAGAGGGCGTTGAGCGTCGCGAGGTCGGCGTCGTCCGGGCTCCAGTTCGCGGCCTGCGCGTTGGCCTGGACCTGCTCCGGGCTGGTTGCTCCGGCGATGACCGAGGCGACCGGGCTCCGGGCGGCGAGCCAGCCGAGCGCGACGGTGCTCATCGTGATGCCGCGCTGCTCGGCGAAGAGCCGCAGCTTCTCGATCCGGTCCCACGGCGCTTCGGTCAGCAGCTGCGCGCGCCCGGCCAGCCTGCTGTCGGCCGGGGGGATCTGGTCGCGCCGGTACTTGCCGGTCAGCAGGCCGTTGGCCAGTGGGAAGTACGGCAGCAGGCCGAGTCCGAAGCGCTGCGCGGCGGGCACGACCTCGCGCTCCACCTCGCGGGAGAGCAGCGAGTAGTGGTGCTGGCTCGACACCGGAGCGGTCAGTCCCGCGGAGGTCGCGGTCCAGCTGGCGTCGGCGACCTGCCAGCCCGCCAGGTTGCAGTGCCCGACGTAGCGGATCTTGCCTTCGCGGACCAGGTCGTCGAGCACCGAGAGGGTTTCCTCCAGCGGCGTCAGCGGGTCCGGCCGGTGCAGCTGGTACAGGTCGATCCAGTCGGTCGCGAGCCGTCGCAGCGAGGACTCGACGGCTCGCCGCACGTACCGGCGGGAGCCTCGGGCGCCGAAGTCGGGCCCGTTGGAGCCCTGCATGTCCATGCCGAACTTGGTGGCGATGACCGCCAGGTCCCGCCGTCCCGACAGCGCCTGCCCGAGCAGTTCTTCGCTGCGTCCCCGCGGTGACCCGTAGGTGTCGGCCACGTCGAAGAAGGTGATCCCGGAGTCCAGCGCCGCGTCCACGACGGACCGCGTTCCGGACAGCGTTTCGGTGGCGGTTCCGGGTCTTCCGAGGTTGTTGCAGCCGAGGCCGACCGCGCTCACCGCGAGCCCCGATTCCCCCAAGCGTCTCTGATCCACGCGCGCAGCCTAAACGGCAGGTTCCCAACTCGTCACCTGCGTCATATAGCTCGTGAACTCTGGGCGAAGCGGGTTTTCCCAGCTCGAAGATGTGCCACGATCAATTTTCGAGGGGGCAGAGGCGACCGGCTGGTCGTTCGAGGTGAAGGGGTTGGGGCCTGTGTTCGCCCGTCGCATCGTCGTTGTCGGCACCGGGTACGTCGGATTGACCACCGGTGCGTGTCTGGCTTCGCTCGGCCACCGGGTGGTCTGCAGCGACGTCAACGAGGAGAAGGTCGCGGAGCTCTCCCGAGGTGAGGTCCGGATCCACGAGCCCGGTCTCGCCGAGCTGGTGCAGGAGGGCATCGCCGCGGGGAGGCTCGAGTTCGTCGTCGGCTCGGCCGGGGCGGTCGCCGACGCCGAGGTCGTGTTCCTGTGCGTGCCGACCCCGATGGGTTCCGGCGGCGCCGCCGATCTGGCCGTGGTCGAAGCCGTGGCCCGCGAGGTCCGCGAGGTGCTGCCCGCCGGGTGCGTGATGGTCACCAAGTCGACGGTCCCGGTGGGGACCTCGCGGCGGCTCGCCGAGCACCTCGGTCGCGAGGACGTCGCCGTGGTCAGCAACCCCGAGTTCCTGCGCGAGGGGTCTGCGGTGCACGACTTCCTCAACCCGGATCGCATCGTCGTCGGCTCCGACACGCAGGACGCCGCCGAGCGCGTCGCCGCCCTCTACGCGCGGCTGGGTGCTCCGACGGTGCTCACCGACGCCGCCAGCGCCGAGATGGTGAAGTACGCGGCGAACTGCTTCCTGGCCACCAAGCTCTCCTACGTCAACGCGATCGCGGAGCTCTGCGAGCAGCTGGGTGCGGACATCACCGACGTCACCGAGGGCATGGGCTACGACCGGCGGATCGGCCAGTCGTTCCTGCAGCCCGGGCCGGGCTGGGGAGGGTCGTGCCTGCCCAAGGACACCGCGGCCCTGCTGCAGGTGGCCGAGGCGGTCGACTTCGACTTCCCGCTGCTGCAGGCCACCATCTCGTCGAACGGCCACCAGCGGCAGCGGATGGTCGGCAAGGTCCGCGAGGCGTGCGGCGGCTCGCTGGAGGGGGAGCGGATCGGCCTGCTGGGCCTGACGTTCAAGGCGGGCACCGACGACCTGCGCGATTCCCCCGCCCTGGAGGTGGCCTGCCTGCTCGCCCAGGAGGGCGCCGAGCTGATCGCCTACGACCCGGGCCTGCGCGGTGACGAACCGGAGCTGCCCGCCGGGTTGACGCTCGTCGACGACCCGTACCAGGCGGCGAAGGAGGCGGCGGCGCTGGTGCTGCTGACCGAGTGGCAGGAGTTCCGCGCGCTGGACTGGAACCTCGTCGCGGAGTCCCTCAGCGGCCTGGTCGTGGTCGACACCCGCAACCACCTCGACCCCGACGTCCTGCGCCGAGCGGGCCTGTCCTGCCGCGGCGTCGGCCGGACCCCGGTCAACGCCGCCTGACTCACCACCTCCGTCTCCGCACGAGAACTGCGGTGTGGCGCGCGGGTCTTCTCCGCGGGTTTTCGGGTGCCTAGGCTCGCCGGGTGTTCACCACTCGACCCGAGCTCGCCGGCACCCACGGGATGGTCGCCTCCACGCACTGGCTGGCCTCGGCGGCCGGGATGGCCGTGCTGGAGGACGACGGGAACGCCTTCGACGCGGCCGTCGCCGCCGGTTTCGTCCTGCAGGTCGTCGAACCGCACCTCAACGGGCCGGGCGGTGAGGTTCCGGCGTTGTTCGCCACCGGGGCCGATCCCCGTCCGCGCGCGCTGTGCGGGCAGGGCCCGGCCCCGGCCGCCGCGACCGTCGAGCACTACCGCGACGAGCTCGGCCTCGACCTGGTGCCCGGCACGGGTTTCCTGGCCACCACGGTGCCCGGGGCCTGGGACGGCTGGCTGACGCTGCTGCGCGACCACGGCACCAAGACGCTCCGCGAGGTGCTGACCTTCGCGATCGGCTACGCGCGCGGCGGATACCCGATCGTGCCGCGCATCAGCGAGACCATCGGGCTGGTCGCCGACATGTTCCGCCGGCACTGGCCGAGCTCGGCCGAGTGCTGGCTGACTCCGGGCGGTTCGGTGCCCGAACCGGGCTCGGTGCTGCGCAACCCGGTGCTCGCCGGCACCTGGGAGCGGCTGCTCGCCGAAGCGGAGTCGGTCTCCGGCCGGGAAGCCCAGATCGACGTCGCCCGCCGGGCCTGGTCGCAGGGGTTCGTGGCCGAGGAGGTGGAGAAGTTCGTGCGGGTCCCGCACCGGGACAACTCCGGCCGCGATCACGCGGGCGTGCTCACCGCGCAGGACATGGCCGAGTTCTCCACCACCTACGAGGAGCCGCTGACGGTCGACCTGGACGGCGGCTGGACGCTCGCGAAGTTCGGCATCTGGTCGCAGGGCCCGGCTCTCGCTCAGCAGCTCAAGCTGCTCGAAGACCTCCCGGTGTCCTACGTGGACGGTGTGGCGACGGCCGACGTGGTGCACGCGGCCGTGGAGGCCGCCAAGCTCGCGTTCGCCGACCGCGAGTCCTACTACGGCGATTCGGCCGACCCCGGTGTGCTGGCGGATCTCGTCTCCGACGAGTACTCGGCGCAGCGCCGGGACCTGCTGGGCCCGAGGGCCTCGCTGGACCTGCGGCCCGGGTCGCCCGGCGGTCGCGCGGGCCGGTTGCCCGCGTTCGTGGCCGAAGGACGCGGTGTGGGCGGGTTGTCCGACCCGAGCGGTGTCGGGATCGGCGAGCCCACCGTGCTGCCCAACGGCGAGAGCCGCGGCGACACCGTGCACGTCGACGTCGTGGACCGCTGGGGCAACATGATCTCGGCGACGCCGTCCGGCGGGTGGCTGCAGTCCTCGCCGACGATCCCGGAGCTCGGGTTCTGCCTGGGCAGCCGGGCTCAGATGTTCTGGCTGGAGGAGGGCCTGCCGAACTCGCTGGTGCCGGGCAAGCGCCCGCGCATCACGCTGAGCCCGTCGCTCGCGCTGCGCGGAGGCGTGCCCGCGCTCGCCTTCGGCACTCCCGGCGGTGACCAGCAGGACCAGTGGCAGTCGTGCTTCTGGCTGGCGCACGTGCGCGGCGGCCTCGACCTGCAGGCCGCGATCGACGCTCCCGCCTGGCACACCACCGCGTTCCCGCGCTCGTTCTACCCGCGCGAGTGGGAACCTGGTGCGGTGGCGGTGGAATCCCGGCTCGGTGCCGAGACCATCGCCGAGCTGGAATCCTGGGGGCACGAGGTGATCGACCACGGGCCCTGGTCGCTGGGCCGGCTCTCGGCGGTCTCCCGGGATCCCGAATCCGGGCTGCTCAAGGCCGCCGCCAACCCGCGCGGCGCCCAGGGCTACGCCGCGGGGCGTTAGGAACCCGATTTCGGTTCCGTTGTGGGGTGGGGGAAGTTTTCATGAAAACTTCCCCCACCCCACAACGGAACCCACCACCAAACCCGATCTCATCAGGACTTCGTAGGGCTCACGCGGCCGTGAGGGTGGTCCCGAGCAGCAGCATCCGGAGCGTCCGGGCGGTCGCGTCGGTGATGAGGCCCGGTGCCTTGGTGATGGCGTCGGACAGCGCCACCGGTCCGGTGAGGATGCCGGTGATCGCGTCGATCCCGTGCTCGTAGCTGGTGTCGGCGCCGGGCCCGATGGTGCCGCACAGCGCGATCACGGGTTTGCCGTGCCGCTTGGCCCGCCGCGCGACCTCGGTGGGGATCTTGCCGAGCGCGGTGGACGCGTCGATGGCGCCTTCCGCGGTGATCACCAGGTCCGCGGTCCGCAACCGCTGATCCAGATCGGTGCTGGTGAGGAACACGTCGAAGCGCGATTCGAGGCGCGCGCCCAGGGCTCCGGCCAGGCCGGCGGCCAGCCCGCCGGACGCGCCGGCGCCCGCCATCTCGGTCAGGCCCGCGTCCAGCAGCCGCGCCCAGTGCGACATCGCGGAGGACAGCAGGTCCGCCGTCTCCGCCGATGCGCCCTTCTGCGGGCCGTAGCGGCGAGCGACCCCGTCCGGTCCGCAGAGCGCGTTGCGCGGGTTCACCGCGACGGTCATGTCCACATCGGACAGACGGGGGTCGGCCCCGGAGACGTCGACGTGGTGGGCCTGCAGCAGCGCAGCACCGCCCGGCCCGATCTCCCGGCCGCGCTCGTCGGAGATCCGCACGCCCAGCGCCTGCAGCGCTCCGGCGCCGCCGTCGCAGGTCCCCGAATCGCCGCAGCCGACCACGATCCGCCGGGCACCGGTGCCCAGCGCCGCGCGGATCAGCTCGCCCACACCCCGGCTCGTGGTCCGGCACGGGTCGCGTCTGCTGGGCGGGACCAGGGATAACCCCGCGGCGGCAGCCATCTCCACGAACGCGGTGTCCTCGTCGAGCATCGCGAAGTGCGCCGCGACCGGATCGCCGACCGGGCCGGTGACGGTCACCGGCACGAGCGTGCCGCCGGTGGCGCGGGCCAGCAGCCTGGCCGAACCCTCGCCACCGTCGATCAGCGGCACGGTGTCGACGACGCCGCCGGGGATCACCCGGCGGACGCCCGCCTGGATGGCGTCGGCGACCTGCTCGGCGTCCAGGCATTCCTTGAACCCGCTCGGCGCGATGACGATCCGGAACATTCTTTCCTCCACGGTGGATCACAGGGACAAACCCAGCAGGGGCCAGATGAGCAGCGAGAACAGCAGCACGAGCGCGGCCGTGACCGGCCCGAGGACGACCGCGAGCCTGCGCAGCTCGCGCGGTTCGTAGTGCTCGGCGAACATCGCGAGCGGTTTCGCCGAAGCCGGCAGCGAGTGGCAGAACCCGGCCGCCGCGGTCGAGGCGAACGCCACCGCCACCGGGTTCGCGCCGACGGCCACGGCGGCCGGAACGAGCAGCGGGATCAGCACCGCGGACCGGGCTGACCGGGACGTGACCAGCAGGTGCAGCGCGGTGCTCAGCACCACGGCCGCGACCAGCAGCGCCACCGGGCTGTCGCCGACCAGCGCGTGCCGGGCGATCCACCCGGCCGCGCCGGAATCGGTGAGCGCGGTGCCGAGCGCGCCCGTCGCCGCCATGAACAGCAGCAGCGACCAGGGGATCTCACCGACCGCCGTCTTCATCGGCACCGTCCCGACGCGGGGCGAGGTGACCAGCAGCGCCGCGCCCAGCGCGACCAGCGCGGGCGGCAACCCGTGCCAGGGCTCGGTGCTCCACAGCAGGACCACGACGCCCAGCAGCGCTCCGGCCCGGACCTCGGCGGGGCGGAGGCGTTCGGGAACCTCCAGCTCGGCGCGCAGTGCGGACACCTCGATGCGCAGCGGTGTCCGCCGCTCCGCTCCGCCGGTGCGGAGCACCAGCTCGGCGGCCACGTGCGAGCTGACCAGCGCGAGCGGCAGTCCCCAGCACAGCCACCAGCCGAATCCGATGCCCTCGCCGGTGGTCGCGGCGAGCACCTGGCTGGTGATCAGGTGCGCTCCGGCGCCGGTGAGGGTGGCGACGGCGGACAGCAGGATCACGACCGGCACCAGCAGTCCGACCGTCCGGACGAGCCGGTCCGGCAGGGCGGACGCCAGCGCCCGGTGCAGCGGAACGGCCATCGCCGCCCGGCCGCTGGTGCTGGGAATCAGCAGCGCCGTGCCGACCAGCCCGAGCGCGAGCAGGTGGCACAGCGACCGCGGAGTTCTCGCCCGGGCCGCCAGCCCGAGGGCCAGCCGCGCGGGCAGTCCGGTCCGGTTGACCCCGGAGGCGAGCATGAACGCGGCCACCAGCAGCCAGATCTGGTCCTCGCCGAGCGCGGCGAACAACCGCTCGGACTCCAGCACGCCCAGCACCGCGAGCACGGCCGCGGCCAGCAGCGCCACGAAGGTGTCGTCGATCCTGGCCCGCGTCCAGCCGATGACGGCCGCGCCGAACACGATCAGCGTGAGCAGCGCGTCGCGGTTCAGCTCCTCGCCCAGCGCCTGGTCCGGGACGGTGAGCACGGCTAGGGCTCCGAACACGCCGACGCCGGCGAGGGTGAACGCGACCGCCCACCCCCAGCCCGCGACCGGGTCTTCTCGCACTCTGGTGACCTGCACGAGAAGGACTCTCCGGCCTCGGCCTGAGACTCCCGTGAAGCTCCGGTGAGAGCACCTTCATCCAGGTTCTCCACAGCCTGTGGACAAACTTGTCCACAGGTCTCCGAACTGCGAATTCGCCGTGGCTCAGGCGTGGTTATGCACAGCTGTGGACAGAGTTATCCACACCTGTGCACACACCGGGGTCCACCCGGGAAACCCATGCCCAAGATTCGATCGTGCGGACGTCGCGTCAGCCGCCGAGGCGGTAGCCCATGCCGCGGACCGTGCCGATGCGACCGTTGCCGATCTTGCGCCGCAGCGCGCGGACGTAGACGTCGACGACGTTGGAGCCCGGGTCGAAGTCGTAGCCCCAGACGTGGGAGAGGATCTGCTCGCGGCTCAGGACCTGACCCGGATGCCGCAGGAACAGCTCCAGCAGCGCGAACTCCCGCGCCGTCAGGTCCACCGTGCCGCTGGGCACCTGGGCTCGGCGGGTGCGCAGGTCCAGCGACAGCTCGCCGTCGCGCAGCACCGTGACCTCCTCGGCGCGGTCGGCCGAGCGCAGCCGCAGCCGGATGCGGGCCAGCAGTTCCTCGAACCGGAACGGCTTGGTCATGTAGTCGTCCGCGCCGCCCTCCAGCCCGGCGACCGTGTCGTGCACGGTGTCCCGCGCGGTGAGGATCACCACCGGCAACGTCACCCGCTTCGCGCGCACGTCGCGCAGCACCGCGAACCCGTCGCGGCCGGGCAGCCCGAGGTCGAGCACGGCCAGGTCGTACTCGCCGTCGACCAGGTGGTGCAGCGCGGCGTCGCCGTCGGCCACGACCGTGGTGCTGAAGCCGTTGGCGCGCAACCCCTTCTCGATGAACGCGGCGATGCGCTCCTCGTCCTCGACGATCAGGATCTTGCTCATGCCTCGTCCCCCGTGGTCGTCGCGGGCAGCTCCAGCCGGAACGTCGCGCCCGAGCCGGGCGCGGAGCGCACTCGGACCCGGCCGTGGTGGGCGTCGGCGATCGCGCGGACGATCGCCAGTCCCAGACCGGCACCGCCCTTGCGGCCGCTGCCGTGGGTGAACCGCTCGAAGATCTTCTCCGCCTCCGAGGGGTCGATGCCCGGGCCCTCGTCGGTGACCCACAGCTCCACCGCGCCGTCGCCGACGGCCGAGCCGATCCGGATCGTCGATCCGGCGGGGCTGTGCTGCACCGCGTTCTGCGCCAGCTGCACCATCGCCTGGGTGATCCGCTGCCCGTCCAGCGCGAACTCGCCCTCACCGATCTCCGACAGCACCCACCGCCGATCGCCCAGCGTCCGCACCTTCGCATCGATGTCGCTGGTCAGCTCCGCCAGCGAGACGGTGGTGGGGGAGACGAAGTCCGGGCGGTCGGCCTTGGCCAGCACCAGCAGGTCGTTGACGATCCGGGTCATCCGGTCCAGCTCGTCGGTGCACAGCCTGACCACCTCGTCGCGCTCGGCGGGGTCGACGCCGAGCAGCTCCAGGTTCCCGCGCACGATCGTGATCGGCGTGCGCAGCTCGTGGCCGGCGTCGTCGACGAACTGCCGCTGGATGCGGAACGCGTCCTCCAGCCTGTCCAGCATCGCGTTGAACTGATCGGCCAGCGCCGCGATGTCGTCGCGGCCCTCGACCGGGATGCGCCGGGTCAGGTCGTGCTCGGTGATCTCGGCGGCGGCTTGGCGCACGGCGCGCACCGGGGTCAGGATCAGACCCGCCACGACCCAGGAGATCATCGCGGCCAGCAGCACGCCCAGCGCGCTGACCAGCAGCAGGATTCGGACGCTGCCGTCGACCTCGGCGGTCTCGGCGGCGGTGTGCCGCTCGACGACGAACCACGCGCTGCCGCCGTTCGCCGTTTCGGCGCGCACCTTGACCCAGTGCACCGGGCCCGCCGCGGTGTCGAGCACGCCGTGCGCGCTGGGGGCGTCGACGATCTGCCGCAGCACGGTCCGGTCCTGCGCGACGGCCTTGATCGGCTCGGTCTGCTCCTGGGAGACCACGCCGAGACCGCCCGCGACGGGCCACGCGCCGATCAGCGCCTCGTCGGTGTCCGGGTACTGGTGGCCGAGGTAGTTGTGCAGCAGCGTCCCCGGATCGCCGAGCACCCGGCCGCTGACCGGGTCCTGGCCGCGCTCGGCGAAGGCGACGAACTCCTTCGCCTCCTGCTCCAGCGAGTTGGTGACCCGGCGGCCGACCTCGTCGTGCAGGTACTCGCGGACGATCACTATGACCGTCAGCAGCACCAGGACCAGCACGAGCAGCAACCAGCCCATGATCTGCGCGCGGGCCGGGACGCGGGTGCCGCGGCGACCGGCGAGGCGGGTCAGCGGACGGGTGGGTTGCTCAGTCGTCATGGCCGTCCGTCGCGTCGTCGTCATCGTCCGCGTCGTCGTTGGGCGCGGGCGGTGGCAGTTCCGCGGGCGGCGGCAGGTCGGACGGGCCGGGGACGACGGGGATGGCCGGGCCCGGGCTGCTCGGGCCGGGCGAGCTGCCGACGCGCACGGTCTCCGGGACCTCCGGAGCACGGGCCCCGCCGGTCAGCGCGAAGCTGATCAGCACGGCGACGACGGGCAGTGCCAGGGCCGCCAGCAGCAGGACTCCCCGGGGAACGGAACGCATGGGACCCACTCTGGCGTCTCGGGGGCAACCGCAGGTGAAACCGCGATGAGAACCTCCTCATCTTCCTCGCCGGAACCGGCCACGACAGCCTGCGGAGGGGCGATAACCTGCGAGCGGATTCACAACTCGGTGAGGGGCCCATGGACGAGCGGCTGATCGACTGGACCGGGGAGCGCTGCGTGCCCTGGACCGAAGACGTGCAGGTGGTTTACGAGCACTACCACCGCTACGCGCTGGCGGCCCCCTTCGCGCGAGGCAAGCGGGTCCTCGACCTCGCCTGCGGTGAGGGCTACGGCGCCGCCCTGCTGGCCGCCGAGGGCGCCGAGGTCGTCGGCGTGGACATCGACGAGCGGACCATCGGCCACGCCCGGCACAACTACGCGAACCGCGACGTGAGCTTCGAGGTCGGTTCGATCACCGACCCGGAGCTGCTCGCCGACGCCAAGCCCTTCGACGTCGTGGTGTGCTTCGAAGCCATCGAGCACGTCTCCGACCACGCCGCCGTGCTCCAGCTGGTCCGATCGCGGATGAAGCAGGGCGGGCTGTTCCTGTCCAGCACCCCGGACACCGCCGTCTACAGCCACGAGCACGGCAACGACAACCCGTTCCACGTCAAGGAGCTCACGGCCCGCGAGTACGAGTCGATGCTGGAGGACACCTTCCGGCACGTGGCGGTGCTCAAGCAGAACGTGACCGTCGGATCGATGGTGGTGCCCGCCGATCACGGCGACCGCGACACCGCGATCGAAGGCGTCCGCCTGCAGACCATCGAGCGCAGCGAGACGGGTGACTGGGCGATCAGCCAGGGCGTCCCGCACACGTACCTGCTGGGCGTCGCCTCCGACAAGCACCTGCCGAAGCTGCCCGCGGCGGCCTTGCTCACCGACGCGCAGCTCACCCTCGCCCGCGCGGGCGACGCGGGGGAGCTGATCGCGCAGCGCGACGAGGCGGTCGCCGACGTCACCAGGCTCAACGAGCTCTACCAGCGCAGCCGCGGCGAGGCCGACGAGCTCAAGGCCGCCATCGGGCGCTTGGAGGAGTTGCGCAAGTCCGAGGAGCAGCGGGCCGACACCCACCACCAGGAGCTCGCCGAACTCCGCGAGCAGCTGCGGGAACGCGGCCTGCAAGCGCAGCGCGACGCCGCCCGCGTGGAGTGGCTGCGCGACACCGCGGGCCGGCTCGAAGGCCGGCTCGCCGACGCCGAGGGCCTCGCGGGGCGGCTCACCGCCGAGAACGCCGAGCTGGCCGCGCAGAACTCGGCGCTGGTGCAGCGCGTCGTCGGCAAGTACCGCAAGGTCGTCGAGCGGGTCGCCCCGCGCGGCACCACCCGGCGCGACGCCTACGAGATCGCGCTGGGCCGCAAGCCCGGCGTGCCGGAGGTCGCCGCGGAAGACGACACCGGGCCGCTGCCGGTCCCGTGCAGCGACCAGCCGCTGGTCAGCGTGATCGTGCCGGTGCACGGGAAGTGGCCCTACACCCGCCAGTGCCTGCGATTCCTCGCCGGTCACCTGGTGTCGGTGCCGTTCGAGGTGATCGTTGTGGACGACGCCTCGCCGGACGACAGCGCCGAGAAGCTCGCCGCCTGCGACGGCGTCCGGCTGGTGCGCGCCGAGCGCAACCTCGGCTTCATCGGCGCCTGCAACCTGGGAGCCGAGCACGCGCGCGGCGAGCACCTGTTCTTCCTCAACAACGACGCCGAGGTCACCGAGTCCTGGCTGGACGTGCTGGTCGACACGATCACCTCGGATCCCCGGATCGGGCTGGTCGGCGCCAAGCTGGTGTACCCGGACGGGCGGCTGCAGGAGTGCGGCGGCATCGTCTGGGCCGACGGGAGCGGCTGGAACTACGGTCGCGGGACCGACGGCAGCGGCGCGGAGTTCAGCGTGCTGCGCGACGTCGACTACTGCTCGGGTGCGGCGATCCTGGTGCGCGAAGCCCTGTTCCGGCAGGTCGGCGGCTTCGACACGCGCTTCGCCCCCGCCTACTACGAGGACACCGACCTGGCGTTCGCGATCCGCGCCGCCGGTTACCGCACCGTCGTGCAGCCGAAGGCCGTGGTGGTGCACCACGAAGGCGTCTCCAACGGCACCGACACCGGTTCCGGGGTCAAGAAGCACCAGGAGCTCAACCGGCAGGTCTTCGCCGAGAAGTGGGCGGAGGTGCTGCGCGCCGAACACCTCCCGGAGGCGTCGCCGCGCAACCTGTGGCTCGCGCGGCAGCGCGGCGCCCGTGGCCACCACGGCCCGATCGTGCTGGTCAAGGATCACCAGGTGCCGCGTCCGGACTTCGATTCCGGTTCGGTGCGCATCTTCCGGGTGCTGGCGCAGCTGGTCGAGCTCGGCTACCGGGTGGTGTTCTTCCCCGCCAACCACGCGGCCCTGCAGCCCTACACCGACGACCTCCAGCAGATCGGCGTGACGGTCCTGCCGCAGCCGGAGCTGCAGCAGGCGTTCCTGCACGAAGCGGGCTCGGAGATCTCGCTGGCGCTGCTGTCGCGCCCGCAGGTCGCGTGGAGCCTGGTGGAGGAGCTGCGCACGCGCGCACCGCAGGCCGTCATCGCCTACGACACCGTGGACGTGCACTTCCTGCGCCTGGAGCGGGAAGCCGAGCTCGCCGAGCGGCAGGGCCAGGCCGACCGCGCGAAGGCGTTGCGCCGCAAGGCCTTCGCGTCCAAGCAGATGGAGCTCGGGCTGGCCAGGGCCTGCGACGTGACGCTGGTGGTCTCTGAGGCCGAGCGGGCGCTGCTGGACGAGCTGGTCCCGGACGCCGACGTCCGCGTGCTGTCCAACGTGCACGTGATCGACAGCGCCCCCGTTCGCGCGGAAGGCCGCAGCGACGTGCTGTTCGTCGGTAGCTTCGACCACCCGCCGAACGTCGACGCTGCCCGCTGGGCGGTCCGCGAGATCATGCCGCTGGTCCGCGAGGAGTGCCCGGACGCCGTCCTGCACGTCATCGGCAGCAACCCGACGGCCGAGGTCGAAGCCCTGGCCGGGCCGGGCGTCGAGGTCCACGGCTGGGTCGAGTCCCTCGAACCGCACTACGCGCGGGCCAGGGTCACCATCGCCCCGCTGCGCTTCGGCGCGGGCGTCAAGGGCAAGGTCGGCGAGAGCCTCGCCGTGGGAGTTCCGGTGGTGGGCACCGGTGTCGCGTTCGAGGGCATGCACCTCAAACCGGGCCAGGACGTCCTGTTGGCGGACGAGCCAGGGGCCTTCGCGTCCTCGGTGACGCGCCTGCTCACCGAGGACGAGACCTGGACCGCGCTCGCCTCGTCGGGGCGCACCGCCATCGAGGCCCAGTTCGGCCCCGCGGCGTCCCGCGAAGCCCTCAAGTCCCTCCTCACCACGCTCGACCCCGCGGGCTGACCACCGCGCGGTGTGCGGGGATGAAGAACGGCCGCTCACCTCGGGTTCGAGGGAGCGGCCGCGGGTGTCCGGAGATCAGTCGCGGACCGTGGGCGGGGTCTGGGTGAGCTGCTGGTCGAGGACGGCCTTGAAGGCCTGCGCTGCCGCGTCCTTCTGCTCCGGCGGGCCGCTCACGTCGATGATCACCGCGTAGTTGTGCGCGACGTAGGCGGTCCGGAAGGTCGCGCCGGCGGAGACCACCGAAACGCCCTGGTAGGACAGGTCTTCGACCTCGGACAGGCCCTGCTGCGCGGCCAGGTACTTGTCGGCCGCGGTCTGGGCGGCGTTGGCGTCGGGCATCTTCAGCGCGAGCAGCGTCGTCTTGGGCTGCACGCCCTCCGTGCCGTTGAACCAGCCCTCGGCGAGGCCGTTCTGGAACGCCGTGTCGAGCACGGCCTTGGGCTGGAGCAGCCCGCCCTTGGCGCCCTGCAGGTTGGGCAGGTCCAGCAGTCCCGCCCACGGGTGCGCCGGGCCGTTCGCGGCGACCAGCACCTCCTGCGTCGTCGCCGGCGGAGCCTTGGCGGCGGGCGGCTGCGGCAGCTCGGTCGTCGTCGGTGCGGGCGGCGCGGGAGGCGCGGCCGTCTCCTGCTCGGGCCGGCTCTCACCGCCGGCGAAGTAGAAGATCACGGCGACGATCACCACGACCAGCAGCACGGCACCGATGGACAGGCCGGCGATCAGCTTGCCCTTGCCCGGCTTCCCCGCCGACTCGAAGACCTCCGGGCCCTGGCGCATCCAGGGCGCCTCGCCCGAGTCGCCGGATCCCGGCAGGTCGTCGCCCCAGGGCGTGCCGGTCGTCTCCACCGGCCCCCAGCCCTGCTGCTGGCCGTTCCACTGCTGCTGCGACTGGTTCCACTGCTGCTGCTGCGGCTGCTGCGGGACGCTGACGATCTGGGTGCTGCCGGAATCAGCGGGCGGCTGCTGCTGCTGTTGCTGCTGCTGGAGGAACGGGTTCTGCACGACCTGCGTCGCCTCGTTGTTGCCCGCCTGCTGCTGGGGTTGCTGCTGCTTGGCGGCGTCGCCCCAGCTGAACGCGGGCGGGAACGGGCTCGACTGCTGCTGGCCGGGTTGCTGCTGCGGGAACCCCCCGGACGAGGGATCAGCCGGTGGTGTCTGCTCCTGCTGCGGGAAACCGTCCGGGTTCGACGGCGTCTGCCCGGTCTGCCCGGTCTGCGCCCGGCCCAGCACGGTGTCCCTGCGCTGTCGGTACTCCTCGGCGGAAATGCGTCCTGCCGCGAGTTCGGCGTCGAGGTTCTGCAACTCGTCTTGCCAGGTCACCGATAGCGCCCTTTCCGGATTTCCATGAACGCCGCTGCTGCGAACGAAGCCATTCTGGCACTCGGCGACACCTTCGCGGTGCACCGGCCGAATAACGATACGGTCTGCGGTCTGGTCCGGACGGGTGTCTGGGTTGTAAAGGGTCCCGAACCGCTGAGCCCTTGGCTAGGCTACGCAGCGTTGACGTCCAGGTCGGGCACAAATCGATGGGGTGAGCCGGGTTGAGTGCTGCGCGTGTTGTGCACGCTCGCCCTGAGTTGTTCGCCGGTCCCAACCACGGCTTCGCCTGGATCCGCATGATCGGTGCGCTGCTGGTCATCTACGGTCACAGCTCCCCGCTGGTGGGCAGCGGTGAGCTGTTCCCGCCGGAGTGGCCGGTGCAGCCCGACGAGGGCGTGCTGATGGGTTTCTTCGCGCTCAGCGGTTTCCAGATCACCGAGAGCTGGATGCGCGATCCGCACGCGCTCCGCTTCGCGGTCAAGCGGGTGCTGCGGTTGTGGCCGCCGATGCTCACGGTGTCGGTCGGCATGGCCCTGATCGTCGGCCCGATGATCACCAGCCTCTCCGTCGGCGAGTACTTCAGGTCCCACGAGACCTGGGGTTACATCGTCAACAACGCGGGATTGCTGACCTTGCGCCACGACCTGCCGGGGGTCTTCGAGAACAACCCGTGGCCCGACGCCGTCAACGGTTCGCTGTGGACGCTGCCGATGGAACTGCTGGCCTACGGCGGCCTGTTCGCGCTGTTGCTGCTGGGCACGGCCAAGCAGCGGTTCCGCTGGCTGACGGTCGTCGCGCTGATCGCCCTGGTTGTCTGGGACCGGCACCTGGAGGAGATCCCGGGTTCGGAGTCGGCGGGTTCGCTGCTGAGCGTTCCGGTCGAATCGCTGGTGGCGTTCCTGGTCGCCTTCGCGCTGGGCGTGCTGCTCAACCTCTACCGGATCCCGCTGTCCCCGCTGGCCGCCGGCGCCGGTCTGGTGGCGTTGTTCGTGATGCCCAACAGCATCACGACCTCGGCCGTCATGCCCTTCGCGGTGAGCTACGCGGTGATCGTGACCGGGCACTTCTGGCCGTCGCGGCTGACCGTGCCGGGCGTGTGGGTCAACGGCAGCTACGGCGTCTACGTCTGGGGCTTCCCGGTCCAGCAGCTGCTGGCGATGGCCGGGATCGCCAACCAGTGGCTCATGCTGCTGTGCGCCGCGCCCGCCGCCTACGTGCTGGGAACGCTGTCGTGGAAGTACGTCGAGGACCCGACGATGCGCTTGCGCCACCTCCTCACCCCGGCCCCGGAGGGGGAGCGGGGAGGCGACAAGGTGCCCGAGCCGGAGGAGGTCCCGACCGACACCGAGATCCCCCGAACCGGCACCGCCGCTCCCGGCGTTCCGGAACCGGCCGGCACCGTCGCTCCCACGGCCGAATCCGCCGGGCACCGAGGTGCGGACCGCCCGCTCCCCGAGCGGCCGCGCGGGGCCTGGCCGCCACCCCCGCGCCCGCCGGGCGCCGGTGCGCCGCGACCCGGAGGCCGGGTGTCCCCGCCGGACCAGGGACTTCCGCCGGACCGGAGGGGTCAGCGCCGGCCGCCGCCTGGCTGGTCGCCGCCCGAGGAGTCACCGCTGTCGCGGCGGTTGTCCGGTGAGATCGACGAACCGCCGCAGGGCAGGCACGCACGCCGTCCGCTGCCGCCGGACCCGGGCCGCTACGGCGATCCCAACCGGCTGGATCGGCGTTGACCACGGCGTACTCTGGAAACATGTTCGGTGCGAAGCTGAAGATGATCGACCCGTCGTCGGCGCTGCCCGGCCGAGACTCCCCGATGCCGGTGGACGAGCACCACGCGGTCTTCCCGGACCGCCGCATCGTTCCGCCGTTCCCGGAGGGCCTGGCCACCGCGGTGGTCGGGATGGGCTGCTTCTGGGGTGCGGAGCGCGTGTTCTGGCAGACCGAGGGCGTGTGGAGCACGGCCGTCGGCTACGCGGGCGGCTACACGCCGAATCCCGGCTACGAAGAGGTCTGCTCCGGTCTGACCGGCCACACCGAGGCCGTCCTGATCGTGTTCGACCCGGAGAAGATCAGCTACGCGCAGGTCCTCAAGGAGTTCTGGGAGAACCACGACCCCACCCAGGGCATGCGCCAGGGCAACGACCTCGGCACCCAGTACCGCTCGGCGATCTACTGCACCGACGAGCAGCAGCTGCGCGAGGCGGAGGCCAGCGCGCAGGCGTTCCAGCAGGCCCTGACGGCCGCGGGCAAGGGCCAGATCACCACGGAGATCGCCCCGCTCGAGGACTTCTTCTACGCCGAGAGCTACCACCAGCAGTACCTCTCGGACGCCAAGAACCCCAACGGCTACTGCGGACTGGGAGGCACCGGAGTCGCCTGCCCCATCGGCCTCGGCGTCGAGAGCTGATCCCGCCCGCACTCCGGCGCACCGTAGCCGGACCTGGGCACTTCCCAGTTTTAGTCCAAACCGAGCCATGATCATGCCCGAAATGTCGGCTCAGTTAGGACTAAAACTGGGAGCTGGTGAGGCGGAAACAGAAGTGGGGCCGAGGTGACAACCTCGGCCCCACTGCAACGAGCGGATGACGGGACTCGAACCCGCGACCCTCACCTTGGCAAGGTGATGCGCTACCAGCTGCGCTACATCCGCATGTTCATCGCTTCCCGGTGGCTTTCGCCGCCGGTGTGCTGTTGGTGAATACTTTAGCCCATGGTTCGGTGACCGTTCACCGGGGGGTCCGCCTCAGCCGACCGCGCGGGTCGGGGTGAGCCGCAGCAGCACGCGCTTCTCGGAGCGCATGGCCTCGCGGTAGGAATCCCAGTTCTCGTGCTCCCCGGAGAGGGAGCGGTAGTAGTCCTCCAGCAGCGGCAGGGCCTCGGGGAGCTCGACGATCTCGACGTCGGAGTCCACCTGGAACCAGCGGCCGAAGAACGCGTCCGGCAGCACGCACAGCCAGGCGCGCGGGTCGCGCCGGAGGTTGTGGACCTTCCCCGAGCCGGACTTGGTGCTGACCACCACCCGGCCCTGCTCGTCCACCGCCGCGAGGACCGGGGTCATCAGCGGTGTTCCGTCCTCGCGCAGGGTTCCCAGCACCGCGTGGTGCTGGTCGCGGATCAGCCCCACGGCCTCGTCGACGTCCATCGGATGCCTCCTGGAATCAGGTGTGCCCGGAGCGTAGTGGTTCGAGCGGGTCGTTCTCAGGGCCAGAGGGTTGGCCGGAGGTGCCGTCATGATCGACAATGCGAGGTGGCGATGGTCCCGCTGCGTGCGGACGATCACCCTTCGGGCCGATGACAGGAGCGGTACCGTGGCACCACGCTCGGTGACAGGTGTGGTTCGAGTGGCGAGTTTGCGTTCGAGTGACCAGCCCGGGTGGGCGGGGAGGCGACGATGAACCGGGTGGTTCGAGGCTCCGACGGCCGGGAATGGACGATCAGGGCGAACCTGGAGTGGTCCAACCCGATCGTGGTGGACGAGTTCGAGCACGACGTCAACGGCGGTTCGACACCGGCGATCGTGGTGGGGGCAGCGCTCGCGGCCCTGGTCGTGGTGTTCATCGCGTGGACGCCCCAAGAGGTGATCATCCCGTGGTGGTTCATCGCGGTGGTCGTGATCGCGATCCTGTTCTTCCCGGTCCGCTGGGTGCTGCACCGCCCGTGGACGCTCACCGCGTCGACGCCGGGTGACGCCGAGGAGAACCCGCCGGAGACCTGGGTGGGCATCGTGCGCGGCTTCGTCGAGGTGCGCACCGAGGTGTCGCAGGTGGCCCGGCACATCGAGCTGTACGCGGAGCCGGACATGAACGGCAGGCTGCAGCCGACGGAGTAGAGCGCCGCTGCTGTCCCCTCGTTGGGGCACACTGGAGTCGTGCCCGAACTTCCCGAGGTGGAGGCGCTGGCGAAGCACCTCCGCGATCACGCCGTGGGGCGGATGGTGGCGCGCGTCGACGTCGCCTCGATGAGCGTGCTCAAGACCGCGGACCCGTTGTGGACCGCGCTGCACGGGCGCGAGGTCACCGATGCCGTCAGGCACGGCAAGTACCTCGACCTGGACTGCGGCGGCCTGCACCTGGTCTGCCACCTGGCGAAGGCCGGCTGGCTGCGCTGGTCGGACAAGCTCTCAGCGACCCCGCCGAAGCCGGGCCGCGGACCGATCGCGCTGCGCGTCCACCTCGGCGGCGTCGGGTTCGACCTGACCGAGGCCGGCACCCAGAAGAGCCTCGCCGCGTGGATCGTCGAGGATCCGGCGGAGGTTCCCGGGATCGCGCGGCTGGGGCCCGACGCGCTGGAGGCCGACGCCGACGGGTTCGCCGCGCTCCTGGAGGGCCGCACCGAGCGGATCAAGACCGTGCTCACCGAGCAGTCCACGATCGCGGGAATCGGCAACGCCTACTCGGACGAGATCCTGCACGCCGCGAAGCTCTCCCCGTTCGCCACGGCGGGCAAGCTCGACGCCGCGGCGGTGACCCGGCTGCACGGCTACGTCCAGGAGATCCTCCGGGACGCCGTGGACCGGTCGCTGCGGCAGGACGCCGCGCGGCTCAAGGCGGAGAAGCGGTCGGGGATGCGGGTGCACGGCCGCACCGGTCTGCCGTGTCCGGTGTGCGGCGACGCGGTTCGGGAGGTCTCCTTCGCGGACCGCTCGATGCAGTACTGCCCGACGTGCCAGACCGGTGGGAAGCAGCTGGCGGATCGCAGGATGTCCCGGCTGCTGAAATGAGTTGCCCCCAGGCTGTGGACAACTCCCGGAGTTGCGCACGGGCCGGATCTGCTGAACGGGCGAATCGATTCCGCTGAATGGAACGAGCCTGGACCGTTCACCGATGGAAAACTCGCACTGGCCGTAGCCGTCTTGATTCAGAGCGTGCGACTCGGGCAGATTGATGTTGTGGCGGAGTTGTTGACAGAGCGGACGGTCCTGACCACGCTCGCGGCGCTCGCCGTGCTGGGCATGTTCGTGCTGCTGTGCCGGGCGCGTCGGGTGAGCACTTCGGTGGAGGACGCCACGCTGGCGGCTCTGCACCGGGTCACCAGCGCGGCGCCCTACCTGCGCGAAGGCCTGAACCAGGAATCGGCGGACAAGACCGGTCCGCACCTGAGGGAGCTGCTGGCCTGCGTTGCCGTCGGCATCGTCGACGCCGATGGAACCCTGCTGACCTGGGACGGCGAGGCCAACCACCACTACGCCGATCTGCGCACCAAGATCGAGCAGGTGCTGCGCACCGGCAAGCGCGACTTCCTCGACCACGGCGACGTGGTCTGCGAGCAGCGGCCCTGCCCGATGCGGCACGCGGCCGTGGTGCCGCTGGAGGTCGAGGGTCAGGTCCGCGGTGTCCTGACGGTCATCGCCGACGGCGACCGCAAGCGGCTCCTGCGCGCCGCCGCCGAAGTCGCCCACCACGTGTCCACCCAGCTCGAACTGGCCGAGCTGCAGGAGTCCAAGGAGCGCCTGGCTCAGGCCGAGGTGCGCGCGCTGCGGGCGCAGATCTCGCCGCACTTCATCTACAACGCGCTCAACACGATCTCCTCGCTGATCCGCACCGACCAGGAGCACGCGCGCGACCTGCTGCAGGAGTTCGCCGACTTCACCCGCTACTCGTTCCGGGCGAGCGGGCTCTACACGACGCTCGCCGACGAGATCCGCAACATCGACCGCTACCTCACGCTGGAAGCCGCGCGGTTCGGACCCGATCGGCTGAACGTGCAGCTCAAGATCGCCCCCGAGGTGCTGCCGGTCGTGGTGCCGTTCCTCGCGCTGCAGCCGCTGGTGGAGAACGCGGTCCGGCACGGGCTCGCCAACAAGCCCGGCGGCGGAACCGTGTCGGTCATCGCGGAGGACAGCGGTTCCGAAGCGCTGATCAGCGTTGACGACGACGGCATCGGGATGGACCCGGAGCTGCTGGACGCGGAGCTCGCCAACGCCCACCTCACCGGTGCGCACGTCGGGCTCGGCAACATCAACAACCGGATGCGCGCCACCTTCGGCAACGACTACGGGCTCGTCGTGGAGACCGAGAAGGGCGCGGGCATGAAGGTCATCATGCGGGTGCCCAAGTTCGCTCCCGGAGTCCGGCCGGAGCCGTTGGCCCCGGTGGACGAGCCGGAAGTGGGTTTGGCCGCCGGACCGGCCGCGGGCCGGTAACGTCGAGGTATGGACGAGAAGGCACCGCAGAAGTTCGCCGACATGGTCACGGCCAAGTTGCCCAAGGAGCTGACCGAGAAGTTCGGCGGGAAGCTGCCCGGCATGGCCGAGCGCGGCCCCGTCGTGGCGGTGGTCAAGCTGCACGGCGTCATCACGCCGCAGCCGTCGCCGATGGGGCGGCCCTCGATCTCGTTGCAGAGCGTGGACTCGGCGCTCAACCGCGCGTTCTCGCACGACCGGCTCAGCGCCGTGGTGCTGTCGATCAACTCCCCGGGCGGCGCCCCCACCCAGTCCGCACTGGTCGCGGACCGGATCCGGGGCCTGGCCGCGGAGAAGAACGTGCCGGTGCTGGCCTACTGCGAGGACGTCGCCGCTTCCGGGGGCTACTGGCTGGCCTGCGCCGCCGACGAGATCTACGCGCACCAGACCTCGCTGGTCGGGTCGGTCGGCGTGGTCAGCGCGAGCTTCGGGATGACGGGCCTGCTGGACAAGCTGGGCGTCGAACGCCGCGTCTACACCGCCGGTGAGAACAAGGTGCGGCTCGACCCGTTCCGCCCGGAGAAGTCCGAGGACGTGCAGTGGCTGCGCGGTCTGCAGGACGAGCTGCACGGCCAGTTCACCGACTGGGTCCGCGAGCGCCGCGAGGGCAAGCTGAACGGCGGCGAGGACGAGCTGTTCTCGGGCGAGGTGTGGACCGGCGCGAAGGCCGCGGAACTGGGCCTCGTCGACGGTGTCGGGACGCTGCGCGAGATCATCGAGCGGAAGTACCCGGACGCCCAGGTGCAGACGGTGGAGGGCCGCAAGCCGCTGCTGGCGCGACTCGGGATGTCCTCGGGCGTCTCGCGCAACCCCGTGGCGAACCTGGTTTCCGGGCTCGACGCGCTCGAACACCGCGCCATGTGGGACCGTTTCGGCCTGTAGAGGCTTGTGCTTCGGGTCCCCGCCGGGAAAGCTCGGCGGGGGCCCGTTTTGCGCGTTGTTCCGGAGAGTGTTGATCCGGTTCGCCCAAACGAGGATGGCTCGATCAGCCGAAAAATTGATCCGTTCGGGCGAAAATCTGCTTCGTGAAGCAGATTCTTGTCGCTGAGCCCTCGTGGAGGACCCTCGTTCTGCGCTAACAACTAGGGTCCGCAAGCACGTTTCGCACACCGGCGCGGGAGGCGTCGAGCGCAGGAGCCGGGACATGGACAGTGCGCCGGAGGCGCGGCACGATATGGCGTTGCATTGAGTACACGAGAGAACCCCGCCGGGCTCGTCGTCCTTGCCGTCGACGACGAGCGGGCCGGGCTTGACGAGATGAAATTCCTGCTCGGCAGCAACCCTCGCGTCGGGCGGGTGCTGACCGCGTTCGACGCCGCCGAGGCGTTGCGCCTGCTGCGCAGCGACGACCCGGAGCTGATCGCCGGTCGCGAGGAGAACGAGTCCATCGTGGACGCCGTGTTCGCGGACGTGTCGATGCCCGGCCTGTCGGGAATGGAACTCGCTCGCGTGCTCACCGCGTTCCGCATTCCGCCCGCACTGGTGTTCATCACCGGGCACGAGGAGAACGCGCTGGAGGCGTTCGAGGTCGGCGCGCTGGACTACATCATGAAGCCGGCGAACGCCGACCGCGTCGACCGCGCGCTGCGCACCATCGAGAAGAACAAGGAGCAGTCCGGCAAGAGCGGGACCCCCCAGCCCCTGGAGGCCGCCGTGCCGGACGACGACGAGGTCATCCCCGTCGAACTCGCCGGCACCACGCGGATGATCCCGCGCAAGGAAGTCCGCTGGGTCGAGGCGCAGGGCGACTACGCGCGGCTGCACACCACGGAAGGTTCGCACCTGGTGCGGATCCCGCTGGCGCAGCTGGAAGAGCGCTGGGGAGAGGCCGGTTTCCTGCGCATCCACCGATCGTTCCTGGTCTCGCTCGCGCTGGTCAGCGAACTGCGGATGTCCTCGTCCGGCTACTCGGTGGTGCTCGGCGGCGGACCGCCCAAGGAGCTCCCCGTGTCCCGGCGCCACACCAGGGAGCTCAAGGACCGCTTGGTGAAGGCGCCGCGCGACAGCTGGGGACAGCCGTGAGCCGCGCCGGATGAGCCCGGAGAACTTCGACGTCCGAGCCCGGCTGGGGGACTACTCGCCCCGGCCGAGGCGCAAGCGCGTCGTGCTCGCCGACCGGCGCGGGCCGCACGTCCCGCGAGTCCGCGTCGAGGTCGAGGAGCGCACCGGCGCGCTGGAAGGCCTGGTCCGGGACCTCGTCGAGAAGCAGTTGCGGGCCGCGCTCCGGCTGTCCGGGATCGTCGCGGTCGTGCTGTTCGGCCTGCCGCTGATGTTCTGGCTGGTGCCCTCCACCGGTGATGCCGAGGTCCTGGGGATCCGGCTGCCGTGGTTGCTGCTCGGAGTGCTGGCGTACCCGTTCCTGGTGGTCGTCGGGCTGATGTACACCAGGAGGGCCGAGCGCAACGAGGACGACTTCCTCGGAATGCTCGAGGAGTAGCGGCGAGTTCGTCGTGCGCACGGCGGAATTCAGGTGAGCTGCTTCGGGTTCGTCGACCGCTCTGCGTAAAGTGGTCGCGACTCTTCGAAAAGCCGGGTGGCTGGGTGAGATGTTGTCGAATCTGTGGTCCTTGGGCGGCGTGCTGCTAATCGTCGTCGCGACGCTGGGCATCGGGCTGTGGAGCTCGCGCTCGGCCGGGACCACCGATTTCTCCGCCGCCCGCAAGCCCGTCCGGGAAGAGCGCAACGCCGCCGCCATCTCCGGCGAGTACCTCTCGGCCGCCTCGTTCCTGGGCGTTGCCGGGCTGGTGATGAAGGACGGCGTCGATGCGCTCTGGTACCCGATCGGCTTCGCGGCGGGCTACCTGGCGCTGATGCTGTTCGTCGTGGCGCCCATGCGCCGGTCCGGCGCCTACACGATGCCGGACTTCGTCGAGGCGCGGCTGAACTCGTTGAGCCTGCGCTCGATGACCACGGTGGTCGTCGTGGTCATCGGCTGGCTGTACCTCGTCCCGCAGTTGCAGGCGGCCGGGATGGCGCTGTCGGCGATCGTCGGTTTCCAGTACCAGGCCGGGATCCTCGTGGTCGCGCTGATCGTGCACATCAGCGTGGTCGGCGGGGTGCTGCGCGCGGTGACGCTGGTGCAGGCGTTCCAGTACTGGGTGAAGCTCTTCGCGATCACCTTGCCCGCGTTCGCGCTGCTGATGGTGTTCCTGGTCAGCGAGCAGCGGCAGGCTCTGGACGACCCGCACGCGCCGTTCTTCCAGGAGGACACCGCGGTCCGCGTCGAGACCGACGTGACGCTGGAGGTCGGCGAACCGGTCTGGATGACCTCCGCGGAGGGCTCGGGGGCGCCGGGTGCGGTGTACCTGCAGCCGGGGCAGCACCCGGTGCGGGCGGGCAGCGAGCTGCGCTTCCCGGCCGGAGCCGCGGTTCCGGTGGTGACCGGCTCGGCTGCGGACAACGAGAGCTGGCTGCGACCGCAGCAGGACGGGCTCCCCGGAGTGCTGGAGACCTACTCCGTGCTCATCGCGACCTTCCTGGGCACGATGGGCCTGCCGCACGTCCTGGCGCGCTTCTACGCCAACCCCTCCGGCACCGGAGCGCGCCGGACCGCGCTCTACGTTCTGGGACTGCTGGGCGCGTTCTACCTGTTCCCCACGATCTTCGGGCTGCTGTCGCGGCTCTACGTGCCGCAACTGCTGGTCACCGGCCGGACCGATGCCGCGGTGCTGCTGCTGCCGCACGCGATGCTGGGCAACTGGGTCGGCGGAGTGCTGGCCGCGATCACCGCGGCGGGTGCGTTCGCCGCGTTCTTGTCCACCTCTTCCGGCCTGGTGATGAGCCTCGCCGGGGTGCTGTCGTCGCGAGACGTGCTGTGGGGCAGGACGATGCGGTTCGGCTCGGCGGCGGTGCTCTCGTGCGCGGTCCCGGTGGTGCTGGCCCTGGCGGTGGACGACCACGACATCGCGCGCAGCGTCGGGCTGGCCTTCGCGATGGCGGCGTCGACGTTCTGCCCGGTCCTGGTGCTGGGCATCTGGTGGCGCGGGCTGACCGCCGCCGGCGCCGCGTGGGGCATGCTGACCGGCGGATCGCTGGTGCTGATCTCGGCTCTGAGCTCGTACTTCGCCGATGGTGGCTGGTGGTCGCAGCTCGCCCAGCAGCCGGCGCTGGTCACGGTGCCGCTGGCGTTCGCGGTGACCTACCTGGTCAGCCTGGCCACCCGGTCCCGCGTGCCGAGCGGTGTCTCGCGGCTGATGCTGCGGCTGCACGCTCCGGACCGGTTGGGCTTCGTGGACAGCAGGCCGACCGCCGAATCGGGGCCACGTCAGGGCCGCCACGAGCGCTGAGGATTCCGGGATCAATTCCTCCGCTGCGGATTCCGCGCGTCCGAACGTGTCATTGCCTCGGCAATCAGTTACTTTCTGTCGATAAAATTCGACAATAGGAAGACGATCAATACTCCGTTGGAATGAAAACCTTCCCATTCGCCGCAATTCACTGCCGCATGTTGAGCAGTCAACCTTCACTCGATCGTTAGCACCCGTACTCCCAACGGGCCTACCCACCGGAGCGTCGGATTCCGTAGCGTTCCGGCGTTGTGTGATTCAGGCTCACGCTTGGCGATTACGCGAGGCTGGGCCTTTCTTTGTGGAAGGAGAGCCGTGAGCGCCACGGACCAAAACGGGTCCGGGTCCGGTATTGACGCCGAAACCTGGGCCGCTGCGCAAAGCAGCCCCGAATTCGCCCAACTGCGCAAAAGACTGCGCAACTTCGTATTTCCCGTATCGGCGTTATTCCTGGTCTGGTACCTGGTGTACGTGCTGCTCGCCGACTACGCGCACGGCTTCATGAGCATCAAGCTGGTCGGCAACATCAACGTCGGACTGGTTCTCGGCCTGCTGCAGTTCGTGTCCACCTTCGCGATCACGACCTGGTACGTCCGCTACGCCAACAAGAACCTGGACCCGGTTGCCGAGAAGATCCGGGAAGACGTTGAGGGAGGCGGCAAGTGAGCACGTTCCAAGCGATGACCGCCACCCAGCCGCTCGCGCAGGACGCGCCCGCCGGTGGCAACTCGTTGCTGAACATCGGCATCTTCGCGATCTTCGTCGCGGTCACGATGGTGATCGTGTTCCGCGCGAGCCGGAACACCAAGACCGCGTCGGACTACTACGCCGCCGGGCACGCCTTCAGCGGGCCGCAGAACGGCATCGCGATCTCCGGTGACTACCTGTCCGCGGCGTCGTTCCTCGGCATCGCGGGAGCCATCGCGGTCAACGGGTACGACGGCTTCCTCTACTCCATCGGCTTCCTGGTCGCGTGGCTCGTCGCGCTGCTGCTGGTCGCCGAGCTGCTGCGCAACACCGGCCGCTACACGATGGGCGACGTGCTCAGCTTCCGGATGCGCGAGCGTCCGGTGCGCACGGCGGCCTCGCTGTCCACGCTGGTGGTGAGCTTCTTCTACCTGCTGGCCCAGATGGCCGGTGCGGGTGGGCTCATCGCGCTGCTGCTGGGCATCACCGACAAGGGCGGACAGGCCATCGTGATCGCCGTGGTCGGCGCGCTGATGATCCTCTACGTCCTGGTCGGCGGCATGCGCGGCACGACCTGGGTGCAGATCATCAAGGCGGCCCTGCTGATCGCCGGCGCCTTCGTGATGACGCTGTGGGTCCTGGGCATCTACGGGTTCAACCTCTCCGGCCTGCTCGGCCACGCGGCCGAGGTCGCAGGGGACAAGGTGCTCAACCCGGGCGCCCAGTACGGCAAGACGGAGACGAGCAAGCTCGACTTCATCTCGCTGGGCATCGCCCTGGTGCTCGGCACCGCGGGCCTGCCGCACGTGCTGATGCGCTTCTACACCGTGCCGACCGCCAAGGAAGCGCGTCGTTCGGTGGTCTGGGCGATCTGGCTGATCGGCCTGTTCTACCTGTTCACCCTGGTCCTCGGTTACGGCGCCGGTGCGCTGGTGGGCCCGGACGCGATCAAGGACGCCCCCGGCGGCGTGAACTCGGCGGCTCCGCTGCTGGCCTCCTACCTGGGCGGCCCGCTGCTGCTGGGCTTCATCTCCGCGGTCGCCTTCGCGACGATCCTCGCGGTGGTGGCCGGTCTGACGATCACGGCCTCGGCCTCGTTCGCGCACGACATCTACGCGAACGTGATCAAGAAGGGGCAGGTCGACGACAAGCAGCAGGAGGTCCGCGTCGCGCGGATCACCGCGGTGGTCATCGGCATCGTGTCGATCCTCGGCGGTATCGCGGCCAACGGGCAGAACGTGGCCTTCCTGGTCGCGCTGGCCTTCGCCGTCGCCGCGTCGGCGAACCTGCCGACCCTGCTGTACTCGCTTTTCTGGAAGCGGTTCAACACCACGGGCGCGCTGTTCAGCATCTACGGTGGTCTGGCGATCACCATCGTGCTGATCGTCTTCTCGCCCGCGGTCTCCGGTGGTGAGGAAGCGATGTTCCCGTCGATGGACTTCGCGCTGTTCCCTCTGAAGAACCCGGGTCTGGTGTCGATCCCGCTGTCCTTCCTGCTCGGCTACCTCGGAACGATCCTGAGCAAGGACGAGAACGGCGGCAAGAAGTACGCGGAGATGGAGGTCCGCTCCCTCACGGGTGCGGGCTCGGAGAAGGCGGTCCAGCACTGACCTGATCCACCCATCCCGAGGGGCCCCGGACCAACACCAGGTCCGGGGCCCTTCCCATCGCACCAGGTCCCAGTTTTAGTCCAAACCGAGCCATGATCATGTCCGAATTGTCGGCTCAGTTATGACTAAAACTGGGCGCACCCTCACGTCGGGAACACGTGCGACGTGGCAGCATCGGGGTGTGACTACTCCACCCCCTGGACAGGTCCCCCGCGTTCAGCCGGAAGAACTGCCCGAGAACCTGTCGTCGAACAGCGTGCTGCTGGACGTCCGCGAGGACGACGAGTGGCAGGCCGGGCACGCCCCCGAAGCCGTGCACATCCCGATGAGCAAGATCATCGACCGCCTCGACGACATCCCCGAGGCGGATCAGGTCTACGTGGTGTGCCGGTCCGGCGGCCGCTCCGCGAAGGTCACCGCCTACCTCAACGCCAACGGCTGGGACGCCGTCAACGTCGAGCGGGGCATGCACGGCTGGTCGAGCATCGGCCGACCGATGGTGTCCGGTGATTCCGACGGCGAGCCGTACGTGCTGTGACCGATCAGCCCCAGCCCGACCGGACGGAGTGGATCGCCACTCCGCCCGGCGGTCCGCGCCGCGCCCGGCAGGCCCGCCGGCCGCGGCCCTACACCGGCCCGCCCTCGTATCCGGCGCCTCCGCGCTGGGGCTTCCCGCTGCTGGCCTGGCGCTGGCCGCTGGCGCTGCCCACGCACGGCCCCGTCGACCACGCCGAACGAGCGGGCGCGACCGGCGGCACCGCCATCGCGGCGCTGTGGGTGACCGCCGGAGTCGGCGCGCTGGCGACCGTCGCCGAGGTGTGGCGCTACGTCCTGCTGCTGCTCAGCAGGGGTGATGCGCTCTCGCGCACGGTGCTGGCGATCTCGGACGCCCTGGTGGGCACCACCGGGCTGATCCTGGTGCTGATGGGCGTGCTGACCGGAGTGCTCGTGGTGCTCTGGGGCCTGCGGGCGCGGCTCGCGGCGACCGAGCGGATCGGTGTCCGCAGCGCCCGGCCGGACTGGCAGGTCGTGGCAGGCGTCCTGGTCCCCGGGCTGAACCTGCTGATCCCCGGGTCGGCGGTCGCCGAGCTCGAGCACTCCCTGCTGGTCGCCGAGGGCGACCGGGAGAAGGGCGCGCGACCGTCGCCGAGCCTCCTGGTCCGGTTCTGGTGGGCGCTGTGGGCGGCGACCGCGGTGGTCGGCCTGCTCACCTTCGGCTGGACGTTCCGCGACGGGGTCCAGGCGCTGGCCGACGGCGTCGTGCTGCACGCGGTCAACAACGCGCTGGTCACGGCCCTGGCGGTGGTGACCGCTCTGCTCATCGACCACTTCATGCGACTGCTGCTGCCGCCCGACCCGGCCGACCTGAGCCTGATGCGGGTGCACGCGGTCCGCGCCGCGCCGCCACCGCAGCGCGCCGCGCGTCCGGACACGGCCCGCCGCTGAAGTGGGTCACAAGTGACGGCGGTGCCCGCGTCCGGTCCGGATACTGGCGGTGTGGCGGAATTCCCTGAGGTCGTCGCGCACCGGGGCGCCTCGGCGCACCGCGCCGAGCACACCCGGTCCGCCTACGAGCTCGCGCTGGAGCAGGGCGCGGACGCCCTGGAGTGCGATGTCCGGGTCACCCAGGACGGGCACCTCGTCTGCGTCCACGACCGGCGCATCGACCGGACCTCCACCGGCCGGGGCGTGGTCAGCGCGCTGACCATCGCAGCGATGTCCGAAGTGGACTTCGGCCGTTCCGCCGCCGAGTACGGCGTGCTCACCCTCGACGAGCTGCTCGGCATGGTGCGCGCGAACCCGCGTCCGACGAGGCTGTTCGTCGAGACCAAGCACCCGGTCCGCTACGGGGGACTGGTGGAGCACAAGCTCGTCGCGCTGCTGGCGCGGCACGGCCTGGCCGCGCCGGGCGAGCAGGCGGACTCGCCGGTGTTCATGATGTCCTTCGCGTCCGCCGCGGTCCGCCGCTTCAAGGAGGCCGCGCCCCGGGTGCCGACGGTCCTGCTGTTCTCCCGCTTCACCGGGGTCCGCCGGGGCGGGGTGCTGCCGCCGTGGGCGGACCTGGCCGGACCGGACGTGCGGCTGCTGCGCGAGGACCCCGGATTCGTCGCTCGCGCTGCCGCGCTGGGCCGCGACACCTACTGCTGGACGGTCGACGAACCTGACGACATCGACCTGTGCCGACGCGCGGGCGTTCGCCACATCGCGACCAACTCGCCGGAGGCGACCCGGTTCCACCTGGCTGATCCCGATCGAGCCCGCTTCGGTAGCGTCACGGGGTAGTCACCGCCAGCGATTGGATCAGCCGTGTCGAAGCGAGCCGCGACGAAGCCAGCCCAGCCAGAAGGCGCCGTCGGTCCCCGCCAGCCCTGCCCGTGCGGTTCGGGCAAGCGCTACAAGGCCTGCCACGGCAAGGCCGGTGGCGCCGCGGACGTGATCGTGACCCGGCCGTTCGAGGGCCTGGCCGCCGAGTGCGAGCTGGTCGCGCTGCGCGAGTTCGTCCCGTCGGCGATCGCGAAGCTGCCGATGCGCGACGGCTCGGAGATCACCCTCGCGACCGTGCTGCCGATGGCCGCTGCCGCGCTGCACCGCAACGACGGTGTGCGTTTCGTGGGCCTGCAGGTGCAGACCCACTCCGGTGACATCAGCCGCGACCTGGCCCGCGCGATCGAATGGGTCCAGGAGGCCGAGACCGGGCAGTCGCTGTCGGTCGTCGGGCCGGAGACCGCCGAGACGGGCACCGTGCCGGCGCGCCTGCAGGACCTGATCGACCCGGAAGCCGCGCTGGACGTCGAGCTGCACTCGGACTTCGGCTGGTGGCTGCCCGAGGACGTGGACCCGACCGGCGAGGTCGCGCTGTCGCTGGAGCGGGCCAACGCCGCGATCATGCCCACCGACCGCCTCCGGGGCGAGCGCGTGACCTCCGCCTACTGGGTCGACGCGGGCGAGAAGGCGCACCTGCGCTGGGTCCGCCCGGAGCCGGAGGAGAAGCTGCTGGCCGCGCTGGCCCGGCTGTCGGCGCGCGGCGAGCTCGCCCTGGGCGAGGAGAGCCGCTACGCGGGCTCGTTCCGCGCGCACGGCCTGCTGGTCCCGGTCTGGGACCTCGACCGCGAGCTGCACGCCCGCGAGTGGGACGAGCCGGCCGCCGCTCTGGGCGACCGCATCGACGACGCTGTCGCCTCCCTCGACGACGAGCCCCTGACCAGTACCGAACGCCGCGCGCGGGACGGTCTCAGGGGTCGTCAGATCACCATCCGCTGACCGGGGTGCGCTGAGCCGGGGAGCCTGAGCGTTCCCCGGCGGCCCCGGTCGCGAACGGACTTCGCCCGCCACCTGCTCCGTTCGGGTGATCGCGGTTGCCCGGGGCAACGGACTGGCGGCGGGCTGCGTATCCCACCACAGTGGTACCCGGCGTCTAGGGGGTGGAGGGGTGACCGCGCACTCGCCTGCCGTGCCGGCCGCTGCCGAGGCGTCCGGAGTACCTGTTGGGCGGGCGCGCCGGGGGGACATGGCTGCGACAGAAGACGATTTCGCCGAGTTCGTCCGGGTGGCTCTGCCTGGACTGATGCGTTACGGCCACGCCCTCACCGGGAATCCGCACGACGCCGCCGACCTGGTGCAGACCGTGCTGGAGAAGGTCGGCGCGCGCTGGAGCAAGATCAGCCGCACCACCGAGGACCCCACCGCCTACGTGCGCAAGGCGATGGCGAACGCGCACATCAGCCGCTGGCGCCGCACCCGCCGCGAGACCCTGCTGGCCGAGTTCCCCGACGTGCCCGCGATCCCCCAGCAGGACCGCCTGGAGAACGAGCCGGTGTGGCAGGCGCTGCGCGATCTGCCGCCGAGGCAACGCGCGGTGGTCGTGCTGCGTTACTACGAAGGTCTTTCCGAACTGGAGATCGCCGACACCCTCGGCGTCAGCTGCGGAACGGTGAAGAGCCAGGCGAGCAAGGCGCTCACGTCCTTGCGGAAGCGGCTCGGCGATGCCCTCGAGGGAGGTGACGTGTGATGGATCTGGACCGAGAGCTGCAGCGCCTGCTGGGCGACGACCGACTGGACGTCCCGGTCCGCACCGGTGCCGAGTGGTCGCTGGTCGCCGCCGCGCGTCGCCGGCGGCAGCGCAACGGGATGCTGGCCGCCACCGTCGCGGCGATCGGATCGGTGCTGCTGGTGGGCGGGGGAGTGGCCCTCGTCAACCAGGACTCGGGGCCGCTGCCGCCGGCGCGGCCGCCCGTGGTCCAGCAGCCGGGTCCGAACGTGCCGCCGCCGCTCCCGCCGAGCGGGTCCGCACCTGCTCCGCACACCGGGCACCTCGTCCCGCCGCACTCGACTCCGGGCACACCGGGGCAGCGGACGAACCCGCACGAACCGGTGCCCTCGACGAGCGAGTCGTTCGACCCGTCGATCCTGCGCACGGCCCCGTCGCAGACGGTGGACCCGGAGACCTCGCAGCAGCAGCCCGACCCGGAGACCTCGCAGCAGCAGCCGGGTCCGTCCGAGCAGAGCCCGCCGAGCGAAATGCACATCACCCCGAGCGGCTGAGCCGCCCGGGGTGATGTCGCCTTCGAGCGGTCAGACCGCTCGGCATCGCTCGCTCAGAGAGCGCCGCCGGCCGCCTTGGGCGCGGTGGCGTCGGCACCCTCGTCGCCCACCGACTCGCGGGCGAGGAAGGTCTCGACGTCGAAGAGGTTGCCGTTGGAGCGGTCCACGACGTTGAGCAGCGTGGACATCGAGGCGACCTCCTCGACCTGCTCCTTGAGGAACCACTGCATGAACTGCTCGCCGATGTAGTTGCCCTCGTCGCGGGCGGTCTTGGCCAGCGTCTCGATCTCGCGGGTGACCTCGCGCTCCTGCTCCAGGGCGAGCGCGACCAGCTCCCGGGTCTCGGAGAAGTCGTTGCGAACCTGCTCGATCGCCGGGATGTGCGGCTTGACGCCGTTGTCCATCAGGTACTGGACGATCATCATGCCGTGGTTGCGCTCTTCCAGCGCCTGCTTGTAGAAGTGCGAGGCCAGCTGCGGCAGATCACTGTCGTCGAACCAGACCGCGACCGCGATGTACTGCTGCGAGGCGGTGAACTCGTTCTTGACCTGTCCCTGCAGCAGGTGTTCGAACTGCGATTCCTTGTGCTGAATCTTCTTCGCGGTGACAGCCATGGCATCAATATAACTTTGAATTGGTCCAGTTACATTCCAGGCAAACCTAATTATGATATGGGTAGCCTTAGTTATTCAGGCCGTGAAGATAGGTTTGCCTCAATTAATCAAGCCAAGCCATGCCTTGGCGTTTCCGCTGGTAGCGGGCCTGCTACTAGCGGAAACGCGAAAGGTTGCGGATTCGTTCTCCGCGCGCGGGCGAGACCGCGCTCGATCGGGCCGTCGCAGATCTTTCCACTTGTTCTCGGTCACACTCGACAATGTTCGCCCGATCAGGTGGCGGTGATTCCTGATTCGGCCAGCGGCGCGCGGCTGATCGGGCACGACATGCACCGCGGACCACCCCGGCCGGAACCCAGTTCCGAACCCCTGATCCGCAGCACCTCGATGCCCGCGTCCTCCAGCCGGGCGTTGGTCTCGGCGTTGCGCTCGTAGGCCACCACCGCGCCGGGCGCCAGCGCGAGCGTGTTGTTGCCGTCCTCCCACTGCTCGCGCTCGGCGGTGACGGGGTCGAGCCCGGTGTCGATGACCCGGAGCCGGTCGATGCCCATCGCCTCCGCCGCCGCGTCCAGGAAGGGCTGCGGGCCGGACACGTCGAGCTCGCCGTCCTTGGGGCGCAGCGCGTAGGCGTGCAGCGAGTGCTGGATCGCCGGGTACATCACCACCGCGTCGCGGTCGACCATCGTGCACACGGTGTCCAGGTGCATCGACGCGCGCGTCTGCTCGATCGGAACGGCCAGCACCGTGTGGGCCAGGTCGTCGGCGAACATCGAGCGGGCGAGCGATTCGGCACCGGCCGGAGTGGTGCGCTCGCCGACGCCGATCGCGACCACTCCCGGTGCCAGCAGCAGCACGTCCCCGCCCTCCACGGGCGCCGAGTGCGCGCCGTACGCGCGCGCCGCGTGCGAGAACCGCGGGTGGTAGGCGTAGATCAGGTCGGTGATCGCCGACTCCCGCCGCCGGGCGGGCATCGCCAGCGCCGCGATGGCCACCCGGTCGCCGATCCACACCGACGAGTCGCGCGTGAACAGCAGGTTCGGCAGCGGCTCGATGGCGAAGTCGTGCGGCTGGTGCATCCGGCGCACCAGCGAACCGCCGTCGGCCTCGGGCAGTTCCTCGAAGGTCATCCCGCCGATGAGCACCTCGGTCAGCGCCCGGTCGGGGACGCCCGAGAGGTGCGAGCGCAACGAGTCCGCCACGTCGGTGCCGAGCTTGAGCTCGTCGAGGCCGGCGTGCACCGCGGCGGCGCGAGCTCGGGGGTCGGCGAGCGCCTCGGTCAGCAGGTCGCGCAGGAGCAGCACCTCGGTGCCGCGCCCGCGCAGCACCTCGGCGAAGGCGTCGTGCTCCTCCTGCGCCCGATCGACCCAGGGGATCGCGTCGAACAGCAACTGGTCGGTGTTGCGCGGGGTGAGGCGCTTGAGCTCGGAACCGGGCCGGTGCAGCACCACCGAGTTCAGCGGTCCGACTTCGCTCTGGACGTGCGGTCGAGTCACAGCTCGGAGCCTAGCCCGGACGAACGTAACCGTCGCTGATCACGCTTGATTTCGATGGAACGTTAACTTTCCCTAGCGCTGAACGATCGGTTCGTTGCGTCCAGTGCGGGATTCCAAGTTCACGGGAGCCAGCCGACGTGACCGCGCAGCGCCGAGTAGCCGACGAACGCGACGACATCGATCAGCGCGTGCCCGACGATCAGCGGGACCAGCCGGTTGGTGCGCTGCCAGATCCGGCCGTAGACCAGGCCCATCACGACGTTGCCCACGAAGCCGCCGAAGCCCTGGTAGAGGTGGTAGCTGCCGCGCAGCACCGCCGCCAGCCACAGCGACCGGTTCTCGCCCCAGCCGAGCTGCCGCAACCGGGTCAGCACGTAGCCGACGACCAGGACCTCCTCGGCGAAGGCGTTGCCGAACGCCGCGAGCGCCAGAACCGGTGCCCGCCACCACGCGTCGGTCAGCGTCGACGGTTGCACGGTCAGGCTCAGGCCCAGCGCGTGCGCGAGCAGGTACAGCCCGAGGCCGGGGATCCCGATCAGCGCGGCGAGCCCGGCGCCGCGCAGCGCGTCGCCGCCCGGCCGGGTGCGGTCCAGGCCGATCCGCCACAGCGCCATCCCGCCGCGCCACAGCAGGAACGCGCCCAGCGCGCCCCAGGACACGAGCCGCAGCACGTTGACCAGCTGGGCCAGCATGTCCAGCAGCCCGAGGCCCGCCTGCGGCTGGTTGATCGCGACCTGCTGCTGGGCCAGCGGCGTCGGTTGCAGGAGCGCGTCGAGCAACGAGATCAGGCTCTGCAGCCCGGACATCCCCAGGGTCACGGCGAACACCACGATCAGCTCGATGCCGATCGCCTTGCGTTCCGCCGGATCGGTGAACTCCGCGGGCTCAGCGGGGCGTGTAGGGCTCAGCCAGGCGCGCAGGGTGCTCACCGGACGAACCGTACCCGCAACGGGCGGTGCCGCCGGAGGCCTGACGCACCTGGCGAAGAGGGGAAGCGGTTCCGGAGGGAACCGAAGGAGGTCCGCCTCCCGTCGCAGGAGTGGTCGCCGACGCCGGAGGGGTGGCGTGGACGTTTACGTGTGGGGCACGCAGGACGCGGAGCCCGTGGCAGAGACGCTGCCCGCGCTCGCGATGCGCGTGCTCCGGGAGGTCCGCGAGTTCGACTCGATCAACTGCGCGCTGGGCGCCACCGACTTCTTCGGGATCCGCAACGGCGTGCTGGTGGAGCTGCGGTTCGCGGATCCGGGAGGTCTGCAGGTCCGCTTCTCCGACGGTCTCCGCGCGGGGCAGGCGTGGTCGGTGGCGCACGCCTTCCTGTGGCTGGTGACCCGCCAGACCCAGGTCGCCGAAGCCGTCCTGCTGGGCGGCGACGACGGGTCGCTGCGCTTCCGCCACGGCCGGATCACCCGCGCCGCGACCTGGTTCTCGGACGAACTCTCCTGACCAGGTCCCAGTTTTTGGGATGATTGCAGTATCACTTTGCTTGGCGGTGCGGGTGGCGGAACCTCACACGCCGTCTGGACTCCGTGCGCCACTCCTTTTGTATGCCAATACACGGCGTCGCGGCGTACTCATCCAGACGACGTGTGAGAACCCGCGGCGGTGCGGGCTGAGTCCCACACCTGAAGCAACGACACCCACCAGGTCCCAGTTTTAGTCATAACTGAGCGGACATTTCGGACATGATCATGGCTCGGTTTGGACTAAAACTGGGAAGTGCCGAGGTCACGAGCCTTTGCGTTGTTGAGCCAGGAAGGGGCAGCCGACGAGGCGGCGGAGTTCGAAGCCGAGGCGCTCGGTGGTGTCGGCCGGGCGCGAGAAGCCGAGCCGGACGTCGTGATCGCCGTCGGAGGACTCGACGCGCAGCCGCAGGCCGTAGCGGTCCAGCCCGAGGGGGCGGATGTGCCCGCCGCGCAACTGCTCCGGCAGGTGCCGGGCGAGCAGGCCGACGACGTCGCGGTGCGAGAGCTCCAGGTGCCGGAGCCAGTCGTCCTCGAAGGTGCAGAACGGGTCCGGGGTCGCGGCCTGGAACTCGGTGGGGTCCACCGAATCCGTGCCCTCCGCGTCGGCCAGCACGATCGACGCGGACTCGAGCCGCAGCACGCGGGCGCCGTGGCCGGCGTCCAGCAGCCGCGGGTCCGGCCTGTCGTCGACGATCGACAGCACCTCGTGGTGCGCTTCCTCGGCATCGAGCAGCCGCAACCAGCCGGTGAGCCACAGCAGTCCGCGGACCGGTTCGCGGAGTCGCACCGGGGTGGGGTCGGTGACCTCGATGACGGCGGCGAGCTCCCCGCGCGGCGCGTGCCAGGTGGCCGCGATCAGCGGGTGGTCGTCCGCGAGCAGCACCGCGGCGCTGCCGTCCGAGTGCACGTGGTGCAGCAAGGGAGCCACGCGGGCCGAGACCTCGCCGGACGGCAGCAGCGCCGCTTTTCCGCCACGTTTGGCAATGCTCCTGGCTCGTTCCGCGACACTGGGCCGGGCCGGCCTGCGGATCGTCTTCTCGCCCACCTGCTCACCTCCAACTTAGGCAAGCCTAACTTAAGCTGGTGCGCGGCGAAAGCCCCCGACCCGGTGAGCGGATCACGGATTTCACGGACTTCCCGCGCGATTCAACGCCCTTACTACCAGGTGCGACGGTCGAGCGGGGAGCTGACCGGAGTAGTGAGCGGGGGCCATGCGGGTGGTGTTCGGGCCGATCCACCCGGGTGGTGGATGCTCTGACTACGCAGGGGTGCATGATGTCGGCCAAACCCGTCGTCGGGAGGCACATATGACCCGGTCAGACGTCCGTTATTCGGGCATCTTTGTTCACTGGGCGCAACGGCACTAGCGTGTCCCACGTGTCAAGCGCTGTTGAGCTTCGCGCGCCAGGTCCGCGCGGCATCCCACCCCTGTTCGCCCGACTGGTCGATGACGCCGCGCTCTTCCCGCCCGGGAACCGCGAGGAGGTGGCCACTCCGGTGCCGCAGGCGGTCGCCGAGCACCTGGACGCGCGGGCCGGTGAGTTCGCCGGTCTCTTCGGGCCGATGCTGTGCCAGGCGTCCCGGCTCGCCGAGCTGATCACCGAGCTGGCCAAGGCCAAGCCCTCCTCCCCGGTTCCGCTGTCGCTGGTCTGCGACACCGGTCTGGGCGGGGTGCCCAAGGCGCTGTCGATCATCGAGGGCCGGCAGGAGCTGCTCGCGCTGCGGATGGTCGAGATGCCCGCGCCCTCCGACGTCGACGACATCTGGCTGGAGCGCGTCTCGGAGTTCGTGCCCGAGGACATCACCCGGGTCGTCGAGCCGCGCCGCGGCGGCGAGGGATGGCTCGACGGCATCCGCCGCGTCGCCGGTCACGGCTGCTGGCCGAAGCTGCGCACCGGCGGACAGACCGCGGAAGCCGTGCCGACCGTCGACGAGGTCGCCGAGTTCCTCGCCGTCGCCGGTTCGCTGGACGTGCCGTTCAAGGCCACCACCGGCCTGCACGCGGCGGTTCGAGGCGCGGATCCGGAGACCGGGTTCACCCATCACGGTTTCCTCAACCTGCTCGTCGCGACCGCGCGGTCCCTTTCCGGGAAGGATGTGCGGGCGGCGTTGGAAAGCACCGACGGCGCCGCGCTGGCCGAGGAGGCTCGCTCGCTGTCCGACGACGCGGCCAACGCGGTGCGCGACGTCTTCGCCTCGCACGGCTCGTGCTCGCTGAAGGACCCCGTCGCCGAACTGGAAGGATTGGGGTTGCTTTGAGCTGGATCGAGGACGCGGAGTTCGCCCCGGACAAGCCGTTCGGCCCGCAGACCCTCCCGTACGGGGTGCTGGTCACGGGCAACGGCCCGGTGATCGCGGTGCGCGTCGGGCGGCACGCCCTGCCGCTGCGCGGCATCGCAGGCGAACTCGGTCCTCGGCTGGCCGACCTCGTGTCCGGCCACTCCCTCGACCCGCTCCTCGCAGCAGGCAGGGACGCCTGGCGCGAACTGCGGGAACGGCTCGTCGGCATCGTGACCGCCGACCGGGCCCCCGCCGGTGCCGAGCTGGTGCGCACCGACTGGCACACGCTGTCGATGCCGTTCACCGTCGGCGACTACGTCGACTTCTTCGCCTCCCGGCACCACGCGGAGAACGCCGGCCGCATCATGGCGCGGGGTTCGGCCCCGCTGCCGGAGAACTGGACCCACCTGCCGGTCGCCTACCACGGTCGTTCCGGCACGGTCCGGGTCTCGGGCACCGACGTCCACCGCCCCAGCGGGCAGCGCAAGGCCGCCGGTGACGCGCACCCGGCGTTCGGCCCGACCCGCAGGCTGGACTTCGAGGCCGAGGTCGGGTTCGTCTGCGGCGGTGAGGCCGCGGCGCAGATCCCCACCTCCGAGTTCGCCGATCACGTCTTCGGCGTGGCGCTGGTCAACGACTGGTCGGCGCGCGACGTCCAGAGCTGGGAGTCCAAGCCGCTCGGACCGTTCCTGGCCAAGTCCTTCGCGACCTCCATCGCGGGCTGGATCACGCCGCTGGAGGCCTTCGAGCACGCCAGGGTCCCGGTCCCGGCGCCGGAGCAGCCGCTGCAGCCCTACCTCGTGGAGGACGAGTCGTGGGGTCTCGACCTGCGGCTCGAGGTGCGCTGCAACGAGACGTCGCTGTCGCGGCCGAGGTTCGCCGACATGTACTGGTCGCCCGCTCAGCAACTGGCGCACATGACCGTGGGCGGAGCCCCGGCCCGGCCGGGAGACCTGTTCGCCTCCGGCACCGTGTCCGGGCCCGAACGCGATCAGCGCGGCTGCCTGCTGGAGCTGACCTGGGGCGGATCGGACCCGATCACCCTCTCCGACGGCGAGCAGCGGACCTTCCTCCAGGACGGCGACCGCGTGACACTGAGCGGCAGCGCACCGGGTCCCGGCGGTTCCGTCGTCGGGCTCGGCGAGGTGACCGGCACGGTGCTCGCGGCGGCTCGGAGGTGACGCGATGGCTCAACCCGATCCGGCCCACGCCGCCCCGCGCCTGCCGCACGAGGTGCCTGCGAGCACCAAGGAGAGCTCGCTGACGCTCGAGCGCGGGCTGAGCCTGCTGCAAGCGGTGGCCGACGCGGAGAGCGAAGCGCCGACGATCAGCGATCTGGCCGCCCGGATCGGGGTGAGCCGCGCGGCGGTGTACCGGCTGCTCGGGCCGTTGCAGAGCCGCGGCCTGGTGCGCCGCGAAGGATCTCGGGTCCGGTTGGGCTTGGGCGTGCTGTGGTTGGCGGGACGGGTCCTGCCGCAGCTGCGCGTCGCCTGCACGCCCGCGCTGCGCGGGCTCGCGGAGAAGGTGGGCGCGACGGCGCACCTGACGGTTGCCGACGGCAGCGAGGCCCAGGCCGTCGCGGTCGTCGAACCGTCCTGGACCAGCTATCACGTGTCGTACCGCGTGGGCACGCGTCATCCCATCCAGCGCGGCGCCGCCGGACGCGCCGTCGACCTGCCGGTCGGCGCTCCCCGGTGGATCTCCAGCAGCGGTGACCTGCAGCAGGGCGCGTTCGGCGTGGCGGCGCCGGTGCGCGGGGTCCCGGGTCTGCGCGCCAGCGTCGGAGTGGTGGCGCTGCAACCGATCGCCGCCGACGAGATCGGTCCGATGGTCGTGGAGACGGCGGAGGCCGTGGCCGAAGCGCTGCGCTGACGGTCCGCACCGGGCCGGCCACCTGATCGTTCGGATGCACCGGCCCGGACGGGCGTCCGGATCGCGCTGCGTCGACGAGGACCTTGGTCCTGCGTGAACCGGGACGCTCGACCGGGCGATTGGGGGCCCTTGCCTCTGCGCGCGCGGGCGAGCGCGCGGCAGTGTGGTGTTGTGGATCTGCTCGACATCGCGCGCTGGCAGTTCGGGATCACGACCGTCTACCACTTCCTGATGGTGCCGCTGACCATCGGACTGGCGGTCCTGGTCGCCGGGATGCAGACGGCCTGGTACCGCACCGGGAACCGCCGATACCTGAAGATGACCAAGTTCTGGGGCAAGTTGATGCTGATCAACTTCGCCATGGGGGTGGTCACCGGGATCGTGCAGGAGTTCCAGTTCGGCATGGCCTGGAGCTCCTACTCGCGCTTCGTCGGCGACGTCTTCGGCGCACCGCTGGCGATGGAGGGCCTGCTGGCGTTCTTCGTCGAGTCGACCTTCCTCGGCCTGTGGATCTTCGGCTGGGACAAGCTGTCCAAGGGCGTGCACCTGGCCTGCGCGTGGGCGTTCTCGCTGGCCACCGTGCTCTCGGCGTACTTCATCCTGGCCGCCAACTCCTGGATGCAGCACCCCGTCGGCATCCGGATGGTCGAGGGCAAGCCCGAGCTGATCTCGATCTGGGCGGTGCTGACCAACTCCACCGTTCTGGCCGCGTTCCCGCACACGATCTTCGGGTGCTTCGCCGTGGCGGGCGGGTTCCTCATCGGCATCGCGGCCTGGCAGATCGTCCGGCAGCGCAAGCAGGCCGGCAAGACCGGGGAAGCCGTCGACGAGGAGGACCGGCGGACCTGGCACGGGTCGATGCGGCTCGGTGCCTGGGTGGCCGTGTTCGCCTTCGCCGGCCTCGCGATCAGCGGCGATGTTCAGGGCAAGCTGATGTTCGACCAGCAACCCATGAAGATGGCCTCCGCCGAAGCGCTGTGCCACAGCGAAGCCCCGGCCAGCTTCTCGATCTTCGCGATCGGCGACGTCCGGAGCCCCAACTGCGAGGACGTCAAGAGCCTGACCGTGCCCTACATCCTGTCCTACCTCGCGGAGGGGGACTTCACCAGCGAGGTCGACGGGGTCAACGAGCTCCTCCCGCGCTACCAGGAGCTCTACGGCACCCACTACCCGGACGACCCGCGGCTGGGCGAGTACGCGGGCCAGCCGATCGACTACCAGCCGCTGCTCCCGGTGACCTACTGGGGATTCCGGTTCATGATCGGCTTCGGCGGGCTGGCCGCGCTCGGCGGCGTGGTGGTGCTGTGGCTGACCCGCAAGCAGCGCTTCCCGAAGGGCAAGCTGTGGGCGCCGCTGGCGCTGCTGGGCATCGGCGCCCCGTTCGCGGGCAACGTCGCGGGCTGGGTGTTCACCGAGATGGGTCGCCAGCCGTTCGTCGTCGCGCCCAACCCGAACCCCTCGGGTGTGGACGGTGTGTTCATGTACACCGCCTCCGCCGTGTCCTCCGGCGTCACGCCCGGCGAGATGCTGACCTCCGTGATCAGCCTGACAGCCCTGTACGGGGTGCTGCTGGTCGTGGAGGTGTTCCTGATGATCCGGTTCGCGCGCGGCGGTTTCGCGGCGGTGATGCCGCCGGAGAAGAAGCCGGGATCCGACGACGACGCCCTGTCCTTCGCGTACTGAGAGGCCGAGATGGATCTGCCCACCTTCTGGTTCCTCGTGATCGCCCTGCTGTGGCTGGGGTACCTGTTCCTCGAGGGCTTCGACTTCGGGGTCGGCATGCTGCTGCCGATCTTCGGATCGCGCAGGCGCGAGGGCGGCGAGACCCGCCGCCGAGTCATGATCAACACCATCGGGCCGGTCTGGGACGGCAACGAGGTGTGGCTGATCGTGGCCGGTGGCGCCACCTTCGCGGCCTTCCCCGGCTGGTACGCCTCGCTGTTCTCCACCGCCTACCTGCCGCTGCTGTTGCTGCTGCTGGTGCTCATCGGCCGAGGTGTCGCCTTCGAGTACCGCGGCAAGGTCGACACCGACCGCTGGCGCCGCACCTGGGACGCAGTGATCGTGCTGGCCTCCTGGACCGCCCCCGCGATGGTGGGACTGGTCCTGTCGGCCAACGTCTTCGGCCTGCCGCTGGACGCCAACGGCGATCGGCTCGGCGGCTGGTGGACGATCTTCAGCCTGCCCAGCGTCGTCGGTGCCCTCGCCGTGGTGACCTTCTCGATGCTGCACGGCGCGGTGTTCCTGGCGCTCAAGACCGAAGGTGAGATGCGGTCGCGCGCCCGGCGGTTCGCCCTGCGCGCGGGCGTGCCGCTGCTGCTGCCGGTGGTCGCGCTGGTGCTGCTCGCCCAGTTCCGCGCAGGCTCGGCCTGGACCTGGGTCCCGCTCGGCATCGCCCTGGTGGCCGGTCTGCTCGGGATCGCCCGTGTCGCCGCCGGGCGCGAGGGGCAGGCGTTCTTCCTGCAGGCCGTCGCGCTGACCAGCGTGGTGGTGACGCTGTTCGGCTCGCTGTGGCCGAACGTCATCCCGTCCACCGTGGACCCGGCGTTCTCGCTGTCGATCGCCGACACCGCCGCGAGCGACTACCCGCTGATGATCATGACCTGGGTCGCCGCGTTCGGCACCCCGGCCGTGATGATCTACCAGGGCTGGACCTACTGGGTCTTCCGCAAGCGCATCGGCACCAAGCACATCCCTCCGGTGCACGCGCCGTGACCGGGCCGCTCGGCGCCCTGCCCCGGTTGTCCCGGGCGACCCGGCGCGCGCTCGTCATCGCGGGGCTGCTCGCCGTCGGCAACGCCGTCGCGCTCATCGCGCAGGCCTGGGCGATCGGCAGCGCACTCGCGGACGTCGTCGTGCGCGGCGTGCCCGCCGCCGAGATCAGCGATCGCCTGGTGGTCCTGGCCGTCGCCGTGATCGCCCGCGCCGCGCTCAGCTGGGCGACCGAATCGGTGTCCGCGCGCGCAGCGGCCGGAGCGAAGGAAGAGCTGCGCGGACTGCTGCTGGACACCGCGCTCCGGCGCGGGCCCGAGTGGATCGGCAGGCGCGGGCCCGCCGAGCTGACCGCTCTCGCCACCCGCGGCCTGGACGCCCTCGACGCCTACTTCACCAAGTACCTGCCCGCGCTGGTCACGGCCGCGGTCGTCCCACCGCTGGTCGGCGCCTGGATCCTCTGGTCCGACTGGGTGTCGGCGCTGGTCGTGGTGCTGACCGTGCCGCTCATCCCGCTGTTCGCCTGGCTCGTCGGCCGCTACACCGAGAAGCGCACCGCCCGCGCCACCGACTCCGAGCACCGGCTGTCCGCGCGCCTGCTCGAACTGATCCGCGCGCTGCCGGTGCTCACGGCGTTCCGCCGCGCGCGGGCGCAGCGCGAGGTGGTGCGCCGGGTCAGCGAGGACCACCGCCGCAGCACCGTGGCCACGTTGCGGATCGCGTTCCTGTCCGCGCTGGTGCTGGAGCTGTTCTCGTCGTTGTCGGTCGCGATGGTCGCCGTCGGCATCGGCCTCCGGCTCGTGTCCGGCGACCTCGACCTGAGCACGGGGTTGCTCGTGCTGGTCCTGGCTCCGGAGTGCTACCTGCCGCTGCGCGCGGTCGGCGCCGCGCACCACGCCAGCGAGGACGGCGTGGAGGCCGTCCGGCGCGTGGACGAGCTCGTGTCCGAGCCGGACGGAACCGGGTTCGCGATCACCGGGGACCCGGACGACGACCCCGGTGTGCTGCGCGTGTCCGGACTGCGCGTCCGCCGCCGCGACGCCTTCGTGCCGGACGGGCTGAGCTTCACCGCGCGACCCGGGACCGTGGTCCGGCTCGCCTTCGGCGACATCGGCCCCAGCGGCAGCGGAAAATCGACCGCGCTGGCGGTTGTCCTGGGCTTCGTGCGCCCGGATTCCGGCACGGTGACCTGCGGTGGAGCCGATCCCGACGTGGTGGAGTGGCGGCGCCGGATCGCGTGGGTCCCGCAGCACCCGACCTTCACCGGCGGCACCGTCCACGACGAGCTGCTGGTGGCCGGCGCGGACCAGCCCGATCTGTCGGCGCACGTCGACGAGGCGCTGGCCGAGGCCAACGCCGGACACCTGCGGGACCGGCGCGTCGACGAGCTGTCCGCCGGTGAGCGGCAGCGGGTCGCCGTCGCCCGCGCGCTGCTGCGGCTGCGCGGCGAGGCGCGGTTCCTGCTGCTCGACGAACCCACCGCCCACCTGGACGCGGCGAGCGCGCAGCACGTCGACGCCGCGATCGAACGGGCCGCCGCGTCAGGCGCGACCGTCGTCCTGGCCAGCCACCGCCCGACCGGAGAAGGCGTCGAGGTCGAGACCTCGGCTCCGACCGCCGAGGTGGCGGACTCCTCGCCGGGAGAGCGTCGCGGTCGGCTGCGCGACCTGATCGGACCCCGGGTCCTGGCCGGGGCCGGACTCGGGGCGTTGTCGCTGCTGTCCGGGCTGGCGCTCACCGCGGTCTCGGCCTGGCTGATCGCGCGCGCGTCGCAACAACCGCCGATCCTGACGCTCTCCGTCGCGGTCGTCGGGGTTCGCACCTTCGCGCTCTCGCGCGCCGCCCTGCGCTACCTGGAACGGCTCGTCACCCACGACGCCGCCTTCCGCGTCGCCGGTCATCTGCGTGAACGGCTGTGGGCGGGGCTGGTCCGGCTCGGGCCCGTGCGCACCGCCGGCTTGCGACGCGGGGAGGGCGTGGCGCGTCTCGTCGACGACGTCGACAAGGTCCGCGACCTGATCCCGCGCGTCCTGCTGCCACCGCTGATCGCCTTCGCGGTGCTCGCCGCGGCCGTCGTCGTGCAGTCGCTGGTGCTGCCGGAGGCCGGGCTCGTGCTCGCCATCGCCCTGGTCGTGGCGGGCGTGGCGACCCCGGTGGTCGCGGTGATCGCCGAACGGCGAGCCAGCGACGCGGTCGCGGAAGGTCGTCGCGTGGTGTCCGCGCGGGTGCTGGCGCTCCTCGACGGTGCGGCCGAGCTGCTCGCCTTCGGGGCGCACACCAGTCGCAGGGCGGAGCTCGCGGCGGCCGACACCCGGCTGGCCGCCCGCGCTCGGCGGGCCGCGTTCGGAACCGGTGCCGCGACCGCCGTGCACACGCTGCTGATCGGTGTCGCCGTTCTCGGCAGCGCCCACCTGGCGGCGGTCGCCGTCTCCGAAGGGCGCCTGGCCCCCGAACTCGCACCGCTGCTCGGGCTCGTCCCGCTGGCCGCGGCCGAAGCCATCGCGCTGCTCCCGCCCGCCGCGCAGCAGTGGCGGTCGCTGCGCACGGCCCACGACCGGATCGCACCGCTGCTGACCGGTGACGACGACGAACCGGTGGCCGGGCAGACCGACGGCGAGATCGAACTGGTCGATGCCGACTTCTCCTGGCCCGGCGGCGAACCGGTGCTCACCGGCGTCGAGGTGACCATCCCCGCCGGATCGCACGTCGCCGTGGTGGGTCCGTCCGGAGCGGGCAAGTCGACGCTGGTCGCCCTGCTGCTCGGGTTCCTGCCACCCGCTCGCGGCCTGGCCCGGGTGCCCGAACGCGTCGCGTGGTGCCCCCAGGACCCGCAGCTGGTGACCACCACCATCCGCGAGAACCTCCGGCTCGCGGCACCTCGCGCGGACGACGCCGAACTCGCCGACGCGCTCGACGTCGCCGGGTTGCCCGGCTGGGACCTGGGCACACCGGTCGGCAGCGGCGGAACCGAGCTGTCCGGTGGCGAAGCTCAACGGCTCGCGCTGGCCCGCGCGTTGCTCGCCGACGCCGACCTGGTGCTGCTCGACGAGCCCACCGCGCACCTCGACGCCGAGACCGCCGACCCGTTGCTGGACCGGCTGCGCGCGCGCCTGCGCGACCGGACGGTCGTGCACGTGACGCACCGGCTCGACGAGACCGCCGGCGCCGACCTGGTGCTGCGCGTGGACGACGGCACCGTCACCGCCACGGCGGATGTGTCATGAACCGCAGTCGCAACTCCCTTCACCGCGTGTACGGGCGCTATAGCCTCGAAAGCGTCATGGATTCCACCCTCGCCAGGCGGATGCTCACCGCGTCCACCGAGATCACCAGGGTGGCGCTGTCCGCGGAAGATCCCGAGACCGTGCTGCCCCTGGTCGTCCGCCGCGCCGCGGAGCTCGCCGAAGCGGACCTCGGCGTGGTCACCGTGCGCTCGGACGACGGCAGGCTCACCGTCGAGGCCACCTACGGCGCGCCGAGCGCGACCGGCCCGCTCGCCGACCCGGTCGGCACCGTGCTGTCCTCCCGCTCCGCTGCCGCCCGCGTCGCGCGAAGCGGCGTTCCCGTGGTCGTCGACGACCTGATCGACGATCCGCTGACCGCGCCTTACGTGCCCGCGTCGCTGCGGGTCTACGGCCCGTTCGCCGTGGCGCCCTTCGGCACCCGCGAGCGACGCCTCGGCGCGCTCGCCGTCTACCGGCGGCGCGGCGCCTCGACCTTCAACCGCGTCGCCGTCGACGTGCTCACCTCCTTCGCGGCGCAGGCCGGACTCGCGCTCGTGCTGGCCGAAGGTTCGACCGCCCGGCAGCGGATCGCCGTCTACCAGGAGCGCGAGCGCATCGCCCGCGATCTGCACGACGTGATCGTGCAGCGGCTCTACGCGGCCGGAGTGCAGCTGGACGTCCTGCAGCGCCGGGTCGCGGGCAGCCTGGACGTCGCCGACGGAGACCGGTTGGCCGAGACCGTCGAGCAGATCGACCAGGCGATCGCGGAGGTGCGCGCCACGGCTCGCACGCTGCGCTCCGCCGATCCGGAAACGCCCACGCAGGCACCCGCGCTCGACGACTCGATCCGGTCCGAGGTGCAGATCGCCGGTGAGCTGATGGGCCGACCGCCGACGCTGGAGATCGACGGCGACCTCACCGACGTCCCGGTCCCCGTGGCCGACCACGCGCGGGCCGCGTTGCGCGAAGCCCTGTCCAACGTCGTCCGGCACTCCGGGGCCCGCACCGTGCTGGTTCGCGTTCGCCGTTCGGAGGCCGGACTGCGGTTGCAGGTGGTCGACGACGGCTGCGGGATCCCCCGCGACGTCAGCAAGCGAGGACTTCGCAACCTCGAAGAACGTGCCGCAGCGTCCGGCGGCCGCTGCACCCTGACGTCCTCCCCGGACAGCGGCACGACGGTGACCTGGGAAGTACCGCTCTCCTAGGGGTTGTTCTCAGGCCGCACCTCGCTCGATCGGCGACAACCGGGTGCACACCCAGCGCTCGGACCGCCGCTCCAGTCGAAGGGCCAGCGCGCGGATCCGGTGCGCGCCCACGATCAGACAAGCCTCCACGGCCGAGTCACCGATCGCGCACGCGTGGACCGAACGCAGCCGGTACTCCGGGGAGCGGGCCCCGTGCAGCCGGGAGCTGATCAAGCTTCCGAAAACCGGGCCCGTCAGGTGCTCGCGCACCCGTTCGGCGCGCGTTCGTCCGGCCAGCACGGCGAAGACCTGGGCACCGATCGTCGAGGCCACGGCCACCGCGGTCCGCTGAGCAGCGTCGGGGGCCGCAGTGCGCGGTGGATCGGTACCGGGCAGGAGCGCTGTGCTGGTGCGGACTTCGGTCATGGGGCCCTCCCCGGTCGTCGATTCGCCTTCGAGGGGAAGAGGCGCGAGGACCCCGATTTCGGTCACCTTTCCGCCGGTCCCACCCGATCGTGTGGCATACGGTGCTCACGTGGATCTGCGAGGACTGCTGCTGGACTACGCCGGCGTGCTCGATCAGCCGGGCATGGACGCCGTGGCCAGAGCGGTGCGCGCCGCAGGGGTGCGGACCGCCGTCGTCTCGAACACCGACCGCCTTCCCGGCTCGGTGCGGTCGACGGATTTCGACGCGGTCGTGCTCTCCGGTGCGGTCGGATGCGCCAAGCCCGATGCCGAGATCTACCGGCTCGCCGCGCGCAGGCTCGGGCTCGTGCCGGGGGAATGCGTGTTCGTCGACGACCTCCGCCGAAATGTGGACGGAGCGGTCGCGACCGGAATGGTCGGCGTCCACCACTCCGACGCCGAATCCACGAGCCTGGAGCTCCAAGCGCTCTTCGACCAAGACTTGGCGCTGTGACCTGCGGTTTTGGCTTTAGAGGGGGGTGGTGTTCACCGGGTTTTTCGGGGTGCGTAAAGTATTCCAAGTCAGAGCGACACGGACCGGGAAAAACCGGGCCGGGCCTGACGGGGCCCCGAGAACTTCGTGAATGCCTTTGGGTGTTAGCGTGGTGGGACCCCGGTGAGAACGGGTAAGACCTTTTGATAATGTGAATACCGATTGAGCGGTTGTTTCTGCTTGATGTTGCCGGGTACGGGGCTTTGTTGAAGGTCACGGAATGGCGACGGACGAGAATGAGACCCCCCGGTTTGACCGAGGAAATCAGGATGGTCTAAAGTAGGGATCACCGCGAGAGCGGGAAAACATCGAGGAAATGACTCCCCGGAGTTGGTGGGCCTTGGGTCCATTGCGATGGTGTGGGTGTGTTCTTTGAGAACTCAACAGCGGATCATTTTGGTTAGTGTTCTTTTATGCCCCTGACCAGCATCTTTTTGGTGGTGGTTGGTGGTTTCTTTGAGTATCACGCTCCGACCTTTGGGTTGTTGAGTGTGTGCTGGGATTGTTTCAACAAAGCATTGTTGGAGAGTTTGATCCTGGCTCAGGACGAACGCTGGCGGCGTGCTTAACACATGCAAGTCGAACGATGAAGCCGCTTCGGTGGTGGATTAGTGGCGAACGGGTGAGTAACACGTGGGTAATCTGCCCTGCACTCTGGGATAAGCCTTGGAAACGAGGTCTAATACCGGATATGACATACGGCCGCATGGTCTGTGTGTGGAAAGTTCCGGCGGTGCAGGATGAACCCGCGGCCTATCAGCTTGTTGGTGGGGTAGTGGCCTACCAAGGCGACGACGGGTAGCCGGCCTGAGAGGGTGACCGGCCACACTGGGACTGAGACACGGCCCAGACTCCTACGGGAGGCAGCAGTGGGGAATCTTGCGCAATGGGCGAAAGCCTGACGCAGCAACGCCGCGTGGGGGATGACGGCCTTCGGGTTGTAAACCTCTTTCGACAGGGACGAAGCTTTCGGGTGACGGTACCTGTAGAAGAAGCACCGGCTAACTACGTGCCAGCAGCCGCGGTAATACGTAGGGTGCGAGCGTTGTCCGGATTTATTGGGCGTAAAGAGCTCGTAGGCGGTTTGTCGCGTCGGCCGTGAAAACCTGCAGCTTAACTGTGGGCGTGCGGTCGATACGGGCAGACTTGAGTTCGGCAGGGGAGACTGGAATTCCTGGTGTAGCGGTGAAATGCGCAGATATCAGGAGGAACACCGGTGGCGAAGGCGGGTCTCTGGGCCGATACTGACGCTGAGGAGCGAAAGCATGGGGAGCGAACAGGATTAGATACCCTGGTAGTCCATGCCGTAAACGTTGGGCGCTAGGTGTGGGGATGGGTTCCACCGTTTCCGTGCCGTAGCTAACGCATTAAGCGCCCCGCCTGGGGAGTACGGCCGCAAGGCTAAAACTCAAAGGAATTGACGGGGGCCCGCACAAGCGGCGGAGCATGTGGATTAATTCGATGCAACGCGAAGAACCTTACCTGGGTTTGACATGCACTAGACAGCCGTAGAGATACGGTTTCCCTTGTGGTTGGTGTACAGGTGGTGCATGGCTGTCGTCAGCTCGTGTCGTGAGATGTTGGGTTAAGTCCCGCAACGAGCGCAACCCTTACCCTACGTTGCCAGCGGGTTATGCCGGGGACTCGTGGGGGACTGCCGGGGTCAACTCGGAGGAAGGTGGGGATGACGTCAAGTCATCATGCCCCTTATGCCCAGGGCTTCACACATGCTACAATGGCTGGTACAGAGGGCTGCGATACCGTGAGGTGGAGCGAATCCCTTAAAGCCGGTCTCAGTTCGGATCGGGGTCTGCAACTCGACCCCGTGAAGTCGGAGTCGCTAGTAATCGCAGATCAGCATTGCTGCGGTGAATACGTTCCCGGGCCTTGTACACACCGCCCGTCACGTCATGAAAGTCGGTAACACCCGAAGCCCATGGCCTAACCCTTTGGGAGGGAGTGGTCGAAGGTGGGACTGGCGATTGGGACGAAGTCGTAACAAGGTAGCCGTACCGGAAGGTGCGGCTGGATCACCTCCTTTCTAAGGAGCAAGATAAACCCAGCGTTTTCGCTGGAGTTTCCGAGTGGAGTGGCCGCATGTGTCACTGCTCGGGTGCTCGATGGATTGTGGAACACACTAACTTTCGCCGGCTGTGTGCTGGTGCTTTATGGTCCGCTGTTGGGTGTCTGAGAGAACACACCGCCTCCACGTTGTGTGGGGGTGTGTTGTGGTCTCGGGTTGTTGTTTGAGAATTGTATAGTGGGTGCGAGCATCTTTGTGGCCAAGTTTTTTAGGGCACATGGTGGATGCCTTGGTACCAGGGGCCGATGAAGGACGTGGTAGGCCGCGATAGTCCTCGGGGAGTTGTCAAACGAGCTGTGATCCGAGGGTGTCCGAATGGGGAAACCCAGCCCGAGTGATGTCGGGTTACTCATGCCTGAATGTATAGGGTGTGAGGGGGAACGCGGGGAAGTGAAACATCTTAGTACCCGTAGGAAGAGAAAACACTGGTGATTCCGTGAGTAGTGGCGAGCGAAAGCGGAAGAGGCTAAACCGTGCGCGTGGGATACCTGGTAGGGGTTGCGTGTGCGGGGTTGTGGGACACTGTTGGAAGGCGCTACTGAGCCTTCAGCGTGTCAATGATGGCTAGTTGAACAGGTTGGGAAACCTGACCGTAGACGGTGAGAGTCCGGTAGGCGAAAGTCATTGTTGAGCGTGTGGTGGTGTTCCCGAGTAGCAGCGCTTTCGTGGAGGGTGCTGTGAATCTGGCGGGACCACTCGCTAAGCCTAAATACTTCCTGGTGACCGATAGTGGATAGTACCGTGAGGGAATGGTGAAAAGTACCCCGGGAGGGGAGTGAAATAGTTCCTGAAACCATGTGCCTGCAATCCGTCAGAGCGGTCTTTGCAACCGTGATGGCGTGCCTTTTGAAGAATGAGCCTGCGAGTTACTGCTGCGTGGCGAGGTTAACCCGTTGGGGGTAGCCGGAGCGAAAGCGAGTCTGAATAGGGCGTTGGAGTCGCGTGGTGTAGACCCGAAGCGGAGTGATCTACCCATGGCCAGGGTGAAGCGCGGGTAAGACCGTGTGGAGGCCCGAACCCACCAGGGTTGAAAACCTGGGGGATGAGCTGTGGGTAGGGGTGAAAGGCCAATCAAACTCCGTGATAGCTGGTTCTCCCCGAAATGCATTTAGGTGCAGCGTCATATGTTGCTTGGGTGGGGTAGAGCACTGGTTGGTTGATGGGCCTTCACGGGTTACTGAGATCAGCCAAACTCCGAATACGCCTGAGTTGAGTGTGGCAGTGAGACGGCGGGGGAGAAGCTTCGTCGTCGAGAGGGAAACAGCCCAGAGCATCGGCTAAGGCCCCCAAGTGTGCGCTTAGTGGGAAAGGATGTGGGATCGCTTAGACAACCAGGAGGTTGGCTTAGAAGCAGCCATCCTTGAAAGAGTGCGTAATAGCTCACTGGTCAAGTGGTCCTGCGCCGACAATGTAGCGGGGCTGAAGCGCACCGCCGAAGCCATGCCAATTCAACTTTTGTTGGGTTGGGTAGGGGAGCGTCCTGCACGAGGTGAAGCGTCCGCGTAAGCGTGGTGTGGATTGTGTGGGAGTGAGAATGCAGGCATGAGTAGCGAGTGAAGAGTGAGAATCTCTTCCGCCGGATGACCAAGGGTTCCTGGGGAAGGTTCGTCCGCCCAGGGTGAGTCGGGGCCTAAGGCGAGGCCGACAGGCGTAGTCGATGGATAACGGGTTGATATTCCCGTACCCGTGCATGCGCGTCCATGATGAATTCTTTGATGCTAACCATCCGCGATATGTGGATCCTTCGGGTGAAGCGTGGAGTGCATGGGACCCGATGGGATAGTAGTCAAGTGATGGGGTGACGCAGGAGGGTAGCTCTGCCAGTCAGTGGTTGTACTGGTGTAAGCCTGTAGCCCGGTGTGTAGGTAAATCCGCACATCTTGTGGGTGAGAGGTGATGCGTAGCCGTTGTGGTGAAGTGAGTGATCCCACGCTGCCGAGAAAAGCCTCTAGCGAGTGTGTGCACGGCCCGTACCCGAAACCGACACAGGTGGTCAGGTAGAGAATACCGAGGCGGTCGGGTGAACTGTGGTTAAGGAATTCGGCAAATTGCCCCCGTAACTTTGGGAGAAGGGGGGCCACTGCTGGTGAACGCCCTTGCGGTGGGAGCTGGTGGTGGTCGCAGAGGCCAGGGAGAAGCGACTGTTTACTAAAAACACAGGTCCATGCGAAGCTGTAAGGCGATGTATATGGACTGACGCCTGCCCGGTGCTGGAACGTTAAGAGGACCCGTAAAGCCCTTTGGGGTGTAGCGGAGAATTTAAGCGCCAGTAAACGGCGGTGGTAACTATAACCATCCTAAGGTAGCGAAATTCCTTGTCGGGTAAGTTCCGACCTGCACGAATGGCGTAACGACTTCTCCGCTGTCTCGACCACAGGCCCGGTGAAATTGCAGTACGAGTAAAGATGCTCGTTTCGCGCGGCAGGACGGAAAGACCCCGGGACCTTTACTATAGCTTGGTATTGGTGTTTGGTTCGGCTTGTGTAGGATAGGTGGGAGACTGGGAAGCTATCACGCTAGTGGTGGTGGAGTCGTTGGTGAAATACCACTCTGGTCGTTCCGGGCATCTAACTCGGGTCCGTGATCCGGATCGGGGACAGTGCCTGGTGGGTAGTTTAACTGGGGCGGTTGCCTCCCAAAGGGTAACGGAGGCGCCCAAAGGTTCCCTCAGCCTGGTTGGCAATCAGGTGTTGAGTGTAAGTGTATAAGGGAGCTTGACTGTGAGACTGACGGGTCGAGCAGGTGCGAAAGCAGGGACTAGTGATCCGGCACTGGCTGGTGGAAGCGGTGTCGCTCAACGGATAAAAGGTACCCCGGGGATAACAGGCTGATCTTGCCCAAGAGTCCATATCGACGGCATGGTTTGGCACCTCGATGTCGGCTCGTCGCATCCTGGGGCTGGAGTTGGTCCCAAGGGTTGGGCTGTTCGCCCATTAAAGCGGCACGCGAGCTGGGTTTAGAACGTCGTGAGACAGTTCGGTCCCTATCCGCCGCGCGCGTAGGAGACTTGCGGAAGGCTGTCCCTAGTACGAGAGGACCGGGACGGACGAACCTCTGGTGTGCCAGTTGTTCTGCCAAGAGCACGGCTGGTTGGCTATGTTCGGGAGGGATAACCGCTGAAAGCATCTAAGCGGGAAGCCTGTTCCTAGATGAGGTCTCCCACCCCTTTGTGGGTTAAGGCCCCCGGTAGATGACCGGGTTGACAGGCCGGATGTGGAAGCACAGTAATGTGTGGAGCTGACCGGTGCTGATAGGCCGAGGACTTGCTCACAAAGATGTTACGCACCCACTATACGATATCTGAGACAACAACCCAGGGTTGTTAACTCAATATGTGTCAACGTTGTTGGCGCCCATTGGTTTCCCGTTTTCGGACGGGGCTGAGGGTTGTCGGTGGCGATGGCGGGGAGGGTCCGCCCGGTCCCATTCCGAACCCGGTAGCTAAGCTCCCCAGCGCTGATGGTACTGCACTCGCTAGGGTGTGGGAGAGTAAGACACCGCCGACACATTCCTTAAAGAGGGGTGGGGTGGACAGAGTGATCTGTCCACCCCACCCCTTTTTGCATTTCTATTAATTCGCCAGGTGGTCGATTGGCGTCGTCGCCATTCGAGAACAGCGGGAATCGTCGTGCGGGGAACAGCGGTTTCGCGTTCACGAATCCGGCAGTTCCCGACACCACGATTCCCGCTGCGATGCGGCGATGGAGTGCTCAGCGGGACATGCGGCGGCGTAGTTCGAAGCAGAGGACCGCTGCGGCGCTGGCGACGTTGAGGGACTCGACCCCGTTGGCCATCGGGATGGACAGGGGCTGAGCGATGCGCTCCTCCACCTCCGCGGACAGGCCGGCGGTCTCGCTGCCGAGCACGAACACCGCGCGGTCGCCGAAATCGGTGTCGTAGAGGTTGTGCTCGGAGTCGGCGTCGAGGGCGTAGAGCGGGTACCCGGCGTCGGTGAGCAGCTCCGCGGCCTCGGCTGCGGTGCGAGTGCGCAGGACCGGGGCGTGGAACGCGACTCCGGCGGAGGCCTTGATGACCAGCGGGTCGAGACCGGCGACGCCTCGGTGCGGCACCACGATCCCGTCGATGCCGGAGGCCGTCGCGGTCCGCAGGATCATGCCCACGTTGGCGGGCGTGGTCAGGCCGTCGAGCAGGAGGATCGTGCGCGGGGCGGTGGCGGGATCGGCGAGCGCGTCGACGAGCGGCCGCATCTTGCGGGCGACGACGTCGGCCACGACTCCCTGATCGTGCCGGCCGTTGCCGGCGAGCACCTTCACCCGGTGCGCGCTGGCGCGTTGCACCTTGACCGCGCGGTCGGCGGCCGCCTCCTCGATTTCCGCGATGGGCCCACCGCGGAGTCCTTCCGCGACGATCACCTTGTCGACCCGCAGGTCGTAGTCGGCCAACGCCTCCAACACGGGCTTGCGGCCGTAGACGGTGACGAATCGGTCCTTCGGGGAAACTTCGCTGGTCACACCATCAAGTGTCACATGCCCCGGTTTGGAGCTGGAGGGTGAACCCCTCGGCACGATGAGCATGTGTGCCAGGATCTCCGCATGCCCGATCGCCTCTCCGCCGTCGACGCCTCCTTCCTCTACCTGGAGGACTACACGACGCCGATGCATGTCGGCGGTGTCGCGGTGTTCCGCCGGCCGCGCAGCGATTTCGACTACGAGAGCCTGCTGTCGCTGATCGACCGGCGGCTCGGCCTGGTGCCCCGCTACCGGCAGCGGGTCATGGAGGTTCCGGGCAGCCTCGCGCGTCCGGTGTGGGTGGACGATCAGGACTTCGACCTGACCTACCACGTGCGCAGGTCGGCGCTGCCGAAACCGGGCAACGACGATCAGCTGCACGACCTGGTGGCGCGCCTGATGTCCCGCAAGCTCGACCACACGCGCCCGCTGTGGGAGTTGTACCTGGTCGAGGGGCTGTCGAAGAACCGGGTCGCGATCATCACCAAGACCCACCAGGCGATGATCGACGGCATCGGCGCGATCGAGATCGGGCAGGTCATCTTCGACGTGAAGCGGAACCGCGAGATGGAGGACGTCGACGCCCTGTGGATGCCGCGACCGGCTCCGACCGTCGCGCAGCTGCTGGTGGAAGCGGCCACGGACGCGGTGCAGCGGCCCGGCGAGGTCGTGGAGAACGTCCGGGCCGCGATGGTCGACGCCTCGGCGACGGTGCAGAAGGTGACGCGCGCGCTCGGCGGCGTGGCCTCCGCGGTCCGCGCTGCGCTCGTGCCCGCGCCCAGCGGCCCGCTCAACGCCCCGACGTCGACTCAGCGGCGCTTCGCCGTGGCCAAGGCGAAGCTGGACGACCTCAGGTCGGTGCGGCAGGCGCACGGCAGCACGGTGAACGACGTGGTGCTGGCAGTGGTGGCCGGCGCGCTGCGCAACTGGCTGCTCTCCCGCGGCGAGGTGGTCACGCCGTCGACGACGTTGCGCGCGATGGTCCCGGTGTCGGTCCGCTCGGACGACGCCGAGGCGGACGCCACCTACCAGGACACCGCGAGCCTGCCGGTGGGAACGCCCGGCAACCAGGTCTCGGCGTACCTGGTGGACCTGCCGGTGGGCGAGGGCAACCCGACCATGCGGTTGCACCAGGTCAGCCATGCCATGCGCGCGCACGCGGAGTCCGGTCAGTCGGTCGCCGCGGACACCCTGGTGAAGGTGGGCGGTTCCGCGCCGCCGACGTTGCACGCGCTGGGCGCCCGGGTGGCCAACGAGTTCTCGGACCGGTTGTTCAACGTGCTGGTCACCAACGTTCCCGGGCCGCAGGTGCCGCTGTACGCGGCGGGGGCGAGGATGATGGAGATGTTCCCGGTGGTGCCGCTGGCCAAGAACCAGTCGCTGTCGGTCGGTGTGACCTCCTACAACGGCGCGGTGTACTTCGGGCTGAACGCGGACCGGGACGCGATGCCCGACGTCGGCGTCCTGGCGGCGATGATCGGTGAAGCTGTAGACGAGATGATCGGGACGGTCGACGCATGAGGATTTACCTGCCCGCCACGCTGCCGATGCTGCAGCAGCTGGTGGCGGACAAGCAGCTTCAGCCGCTGGGCGGGACGGCGTTCGCGCTGACTCCGGCGCTTCGCGAGTCCTACGCGGCCGGCGACACCGAAGAGCTGGAGTACGCCGCGATGCGGGAGGCGGCTCGGGCATCGCTGCGGCTGCTGGCCGCCGACGAGGAGGGCAAGGTCGAGCCGCGGCGGGTCGTGATCTCCGCCGACCTGGACGACGTGACGCTTCGCCCTGACCTCGACCACGCGGTGGTGAAGGTGTCCGGCCCGGTGAGCTGGAGGCAGCTCGCCGCCGTTCACGTCGACACCTCGGAGGCCGAGGAAGCGGTCCGCGCGGCCGCCGAGGTCATCGATGCCGCCGACCTCGGCGACCCGGACGCGGAGTTCGCGCTCGGCGAGGCCGAGGATCACGAGCTCGCGTGGTTCGCCCCGCAGGAAGTCCCCTTCCTGCTCGAGCTCATGTGAGGTCTCAGCGCGGTGGCTGCGCCATCGGGGGGAGGTCGTCGAAGATCCCGACCTCGGCGGCGGGAGGCAGGTGGATGTCCACCGGGCTTCCCCAGTCGCGGTAGGTGGAGACGAGCGAGACCTGGCCGGCCTGAGCGACCTTGGTGGTGGCGGCGAACTTCGCAGGCAGACCGCTCTCGTCGAGCCACAGCTGGTAGCCGAGTTCGCGCTCGCCGTTCTCGGCGGCCCGCTGGAAGCGCTCGCGCTGCTGCTCGTCCGTGGCGGTCCTGGCGGCCTCTTCGGTGAGGACTCGCAGGTCGTAGCGGGTCGTCGGGCGTCCGTCGACGGTGTCCGGCGCGGAGTCCTGGATGCGGGTGGCCTGCTCGATGCCGCTGAAAGTGGCTCGCGGGTCGACGGATTCGTGCAGCTGGTCCAGCGCCGGGCTGAGCAGCTTCGAGCCGAAGTCCGAGCCGTCCTGGGAGATCTTCAGCCACGGTTTGGTCGCGTCGGGCCGGGCCAGCGGGGTGTTGAGGTAGCCGACCTCGTCCACGATGGACACGGCGAGGTCCTCGGTGCGCGTGTTGCGGGTCTTGCCGTCGAGGGCGAGGTCCGCTTGCGGGCCGCGGTAGCGGACGGCGCCGTCGGCGTTGAGTTGCCCGACCACGCCGAGACTTCCGGACATCGTGGCGTGCGCGGTGCCGTGCTGGTTGATCTTGTTGATGGTGTCGGCCAGCATCGCCTCGGCGACGGGACGCGGATCCGGGCGGGCCATGGGCATCGCGGCGTGGGGTTGTGGCGCGCCGGTGCACGCACCGAGAGTTGCGGTCATGACGAGGCCAGCGGACAACACCGCAGTCCTGGTGCGGGCACGGGGCATCGGGCGTGCTCCTCGGCGAGAAGTGGCGGAAGGTTCGGACGTCGTCGCCGGCCAACGCTAACAACGAAGTCCCGACCCCACCCGGGACGCGTTTCCCCATTCGGGGGAACGACTTCGCCCGCTGATCAGGTCTCTTCGCGTCCGGCCCGGGAGTGCAGGAGCCGGCGCAGCGAGGCGAGCTGATCAGCGCTGCCGCCTCCCTCCTCGGCGTAGGTGTCGAGGTAGCAGTCGGGATCGTCGGTGCCGCCGAGATGTCCGCAGTTCGGCGGGCATTCCTCGGCCGCTTCGGCGAAACCCTCGAACGGGGCGATCACGTCGTCCGCGGTCACGTGCGCGAGGCCGAAGGAGCGGATGCCGGGTGTGTCGACGACCCAGCCGCTGCCGGGAAGGGCCAGCGCGACCGCGGAGGTCGAGGTGTGCCGTCCCTTGCCCACGCCGCTGACCTCGCCGGTCGCGCGCTCGGCGTCCGGGACCAGCCGGTTGACCAGCGTCGACTTCCCCACGCCGGAGTGCCCGACGAGCGCGGAGACGCGCCCGGCGAGGAGTTCCCGCAGCTCGGCGGGTTCGGCGTCGAGTTCGGTGATGGTGATCGGCATGTCCAGCGACGAGTAGTTCGCGATCCACTCGCCCGGGTCGGCCAGGTCGGACTTGGTCAGGCACAGCACCGGGGACAGCCCACCGGCGTAGGCGGCGACCAGGCACCGGTCGATGAACCCGGGGCGCGGTGGCGGATCGGCGAGCGCGGTGACGATGATGAGCTGCTCGGCGTTCGCGACGACCACCCGCTCGTAGGGGTCGGTGTCGTCGGCGGTGCGGCGCAGGACGCTCGTGCGGTCGGCGACGCGGACGATGCGCGCGAGCGTGTCGGGCTTGCCGGAGGTGTCGCCGACGACGCCCACCAGGTCGCCGACGACGACCGGGCTGCGGCCGAGCTCGCGGGCCCGCATGGCGGTGACCACCCGTCCCGGGTCGCCGTCGAGGGCGACGGTCCACCTGCCGCGGTCCACGGCGATGACCATCGCCTCGGCTGCGTCCGCGTGCTTGGGGCGCTGCTTGCTGCGGGGCCTGCTGCCCCTGCCGGGACGCACCCGCACGTCGGATTCGTCGAGGTTCCGCCAGCCGCGCTTGCTCATCTCCTGGCTCCCGGGATCACGCGGAGTCCCCGAGCATCGCGGCCCACATCCCCGGGAAGTCCGGGATGGTCTTGCTGGTGGTGGCGACGTCCTCGACCATCACGCCCGGCACCTTCAGCCCGAGGATCGCGCCCGCCGTCGCCATCCGGTGATCGGCGTAGGAGCGCCACTCGGCGCCGGTGAGCGGCCTGGCGTCGATGATCAGACCGTCCTCGGTCTGCTGCACCTGGCCGCCCAGCCCGTTGAGCTCGTTCTCCAGGGCGGCGAGCCGGTCGGTCTCGTGCCCGCGCAGGTGCGCGATGCCGCGCAGGTGGGACCGGCCGGAGGCCAGCGCCGCCAGGGCGGCGACGGTGGGCGTGAGCTCGCCGACGGCGCGCAGGTCGATGTCGACCGGCGCCAGCTCGTCGGGTCCGGTGACGGTGAGCCCGTCGGAGTCGAGGCGGACGTCGGCGCCCATCTGGGCGAGGATTTCGCGGATCGCGTCGCCGGGCTGGGTGGTCCTGGCCGGCCAGCCGGGCACCGTGACGCTGCCGCCGGTGACGGCCGCGGCGGCCAGGAACGGAGTCGCGTTGGACAGATCGGGTTCGACGTCGGCGTCCAGCGCGCTGATCTTGCCCGGTTCGACGCGCCAGGTGTTGCGCTGCGAGGCGTCGACGACGACACCGGCGTCGCGCAGCATCGCGACCGTCATCTCGATGTGCGGCAGCGACGGCACCGGCGAGCCGGAGTGGCGGACGGTGACGCCGTGGTCGAAGCGCGGGGCGGACAGCAGCAGGCCCGAGACGAACTGCGACGACGCCGAGGCGTCGATGGTGACCGTGCCGCCGTGGAGGTTGCCGGTGCCGTGCACCTCGAAGGGCAGCGAACCGCCGGTGATGTCCGCGCCCAGCTCGCGCAGCGCGTCGAGCACGGTGCCCAGCGGTCGCTTGCGGGCCTGCGGATCGCCGTCGAAGGAGATCCGGCCGGTGGCCAGGGCGGCCACCGGGGGCAGGAAGCGCATCACGGTCCCGGCCAGCCCGCAGTCGACCTCCGCCGGTCCGCGCAGGTCAGCCGGGTCGACCTGCCAGGATCCGTCCGGGCCGTCGGTGATCGTGGCGCCCAGCGAGCGCAGCGCGGAGGCCATCAGCTCGGTGTCCCGGCTGCGCAGCGGCGCGCGCAGCGCGGACGGTCCGTCGGCGAGCGCGGCGAGCACCAGCGCCCGGTTGGTGATCGACTTCGAACCGGGCAGCGGGACGGTCGCGCGCACCGCGCCGGCGGCGACGGGAGCAGGCCAGAGCTGGGTCATGGGTCAATGATCCCGCATTCCACCCGGGTATTTCAGCGCCGGGGCGTCAGGACGCTCGCCAGGGATGAACTCGGACTGCCAGGATGAAGTGGACTACACGGCCTTCGACGCGCAGGAGGTGGCTGGCGGATGTGCGGCAGGTACGCCTCCAGCAAGGACCCGGGGAAGCTCGCGGCGGAGTTCGCCGCGCTGGACGCGACCGGGGGCGCGGCGCCGGGAGCGGACTTCAACGTCGCCCCGACCAAGAGGGTGCTCACCGTGGTGCAGCGGCACCCTCAGGACGAGACCGGCGAAGCCGACCTGGAGCGCACCGAACGGTCGATCCGGGTGATGCGGTGGGGTCTGGTGCCGTTCTGGGCGAAGGACAAGTCCATCGGGAACCGGATGATCAACGCCAAGTCGGAGACGGTGACCAGCAAGCCCGCGTTCCGCAGCTCGATCAAGCGCTACCGCTGCCTGGTGCCCGCCGACGGTTGGTACGAGTGGAAGCGCGAGGGCGGCACGAAGCAGCCGTTCTTCATGACGCCGCCGGACGGTTCGAGCCTGGCGATGGCCGGGATCTACTCGACCTGGCGGGAGAACGACGAGGCCGAGCCGCTGGTGACCTGCTCGGTGCTGACCGCCGCGGCGGTCGGGCAGCTGACCGGGGTGCACGACCGGATGCCGATGGTGCTGCCGTCGCAGGCGTGGTCGCGCTGGCTGGATCCGGATCAGCCGGACGTGTCCGATCTGCTCGCGCCGCCGTCGCTGGAGATCGCCGAATCGCTCGAGGTCAGGCCGGTTTCCACGGCGGTCAACAGCGTCCGCAACAACGGCGTGGAACTGCTCGATCGCGTGTCTCTCGATGCCCGCGGCGAGGCGGTAGGTTTGGACCGGGAGAAGTAGTCGAGTTCGAGGTGGGAGCGGATGTGTGGTCGCTACGCCGTGCGGCGGGACCCGGCGGCGTTGGCCGAGGAGTTCGCGGCTGCGGATCGGACGGGTGGTGCGATCGGCGCGGACTTCAACATCACGCCCACCAAGACCGTCCCGATCGTGGTCCAGCGCGGTGCTGAGCGCAGCGTGCGCCCGGTGCGCTGGGGTCTGGTGCCGACCTGGGCGAAGGAGGCCACCGGCGGTCCGCCGATGATCAACGCCCGGGCGGAGACGATCACCACCAAGCCGGCCTACGCCGAGTCCGCGCGGCGGCGCCGCTGCCTGATGCCCGCGACCGGGTGGTACGAGTGGAAGCCCGGTGACCAGCGCCGCCAGCCCTACCTGTGCCGACGCCGCGACGGGACGAGCATGGCCATGGCCGCCGTGTTCTCAGCGTGGTGGGACCCGAACTCGGCGGCTCAGCCGCTGGTGACCTGCGCTGTGGTCACGACCGACGCGGTCGGTGAGCTGGCCGACGTGCACCACCGGATGCCGCTGGTGCTGCCCGAGGACCGCTGGGCGGAGTGGCTGGATCCCGCCCGGAGCGAGATCGACGAACTGCTGAGCCCCGACTCCCGTGCGCTCGGCGAGCTGGCGCTCCACACCGTGTCGACCGAGGTGAACAGCATGCGCAACAACCATCCCGACCTGCTGGAACCGTCCGACCCGGTGCCCGAGCCGGCCGAGCAAGCGGCGTTGTTCGACTCATGACCCGCGTCGAGGTCGACACCCCGCACGGCCCGGCGAGGGCCGAGCTGCACTGCGCCGAGGAAGGTCGTGCCGCGCTGCTGCTCGGTCACGGCGCGGGCGGTGGGATCAACGCGCCCGACCTGGTCGCCGCGACTCGCGCGGCCACCGATGCCGGAGTGCACGTGGCGCTGGTCGAGCAGCCCTACCGGGTGGCGGGCCGGAGGGCGCCCGCCCCTGCCAAGCAGCTGGACGCCGCGTGGCTGGCGGTGGTCGAGGACCTCGGCGAGCGCTGGTTCGCGGAACTGCCGCTGATCTTCGGCGGGCGGTCGTCGGGGGCCAGGGTGGCCTGCCGGACGGCTGAGGCGGGTGAGGCGCAGGCGGTGCTGTGCCTCGCGTTCCCGCTGCACCCGCCGGGCAAGCCGGAGAAGTCGCGGGCGGGCGAGATCGACGAGGTCGGCAACCCGGTCCTGGTCGTGCAGGGGGAGCGCGACGCGTTCGGCAGGCCCGAGCCCGCGCACAACCGCGAGGTCGTGCTGGTGTCCGGGGACCACTCGCTCAAGGCCGACGTCGACGCCGTGCACCGGGCCACGTCGGAATGGCTGACCCGGGTGTTGCGGCTGATCGACTGAGGTCGCCCGGTCGGGTGGTGTCTCCTGGTGGCGCGGGTTCCCGCGGCGGTGTTCGGCGCAGGTGGGCGGCCCGGACCCGGGGCTCGATCACCATCTGAAATTCCCCGCATTGATCCTCGGCGCCGGGAGCCGCACCATCGGGCGGCGCCGAGCCCCCGAGCTCTCGCAACACCGGGCGGGGCGGACTCCGTCCTGTCCGGCGCGGGGTGCGGCTGTTTGCGCGGCAGCGGCACCGGGGTGCCGGGGGGAGCGGCCCTGCGTGGGTCGCTCCCCCCGGATTCCCTCAGGCGGAGATCTCGGCGAACGTCGCGCCCAGCAGGTCCGCCAGGTCCTGCGGGGCCAGCTCGATCTCCAGGCCCCGGCGTCCCGCGCTGCAGAAGATCGTGTCGAAGGCCTGGGCGGAGGTGTCGATGACGACCGCGAGGCGCTTCTTCTGGCCGAGCGGGGAGATGCCGCCCGCCACGTAGCCGGTGGCTCGTTCCGCTGCCGCGATCTCGGCCATCTTCGCCTTCTTGCCACCCGCTGCGGCGGCGAGCGCCTTGAGATCGAGCTGCCCGGTGACCGGGACCACGCCGACCGTGAGGTTGCCGTCGACGTCCGCGACCAGGGTCTTGAACACCCGATCGGGTGACTGCTGGAGGGCTTCGGCCGCTTCGAGCCCGAACGAATCCGCACGCGGGTCGTGGTCGTAGGCGTGCACGCGGTGCGTCACGCCCTTCTTGTTCAGCAGCGCTGTCGCTGGAGTCTCCTTGCCTGCCACGCACGTCACTCTAGAAGCTCGGAATAAGTGGTCACCGGAACCGCGTTCTCCCGAGCGTGACGATGGATTCGACGAACACCTGCGTGCTGGACCGCCCCCCGCGCCCGCAGTCCTCGCCATCAGGAAATGGCAGGACAGCACGGGTATCCTCGAACACGGACCATGCGAAGGAGTGCATGGGTTCGTCGTCTGCCGCCACGTCGTCCGGGCGGCGGGAAAGGAGCCTGGTGCCTAGCACCCCCGAGGACTCTGCCAACACCCCGCGCGTCGACTCCGCGTCAGCGCAGGAAGCCGATGGCGCGGAGGAGACGGAAGCGCAGCGGGCCGCCCGCTTCGAGCGGGACGCGATGCCGCTGCTGGACCAGCTCTACGGAGCCGCGCTGCGGATGACCAGGAACGCGCAGGACGCCGAAGACCTCGTCCAGGAGACGTACCTGAAGGCCTACTCGGCGTTCAAGTCCTTCACGCAGGGCACGAACCTGAAGGCCTGGCTGTACCGGATCCTGACCAACACCTACATCAACGGCTACCGCAAGCGGCAGCGCCAGCCGCAGCAGCAGCCGACGGATGAGATCGCCGACTGGCAGTTGGCGCAGGCGGAGAACCACACGTCGACGGGCTTGCGCTCGGCGGAGGTCGAGGCGCTGGACAGGCTGCCCGACACCGACGTGAAGGCCGCGCTGCAGCTGCTGGCCGAGGAGTTCCGCATGGTCGTGTACTACGCGGACGTGGAAGGTTTCGCTTACAAGGAGATCGCCGAGATCATGGGCACCCCGATCGGCACCGTGATGTCGAGGCTGCACCGTGGTCGCAGGCAGCTGCGTGAGATGCTCACCGACGTCGCCCGTGATCGAGGCTTCTTGCGGCAGAACCAGCAGGAGGTGAGCACTTCATGAATTGCGGTGAGCCGGATGAGGCTTCCTGCCAGGACGCGCTCGCCGAGGTGTGGCTGTTCCTGGACAACGAGTGCGACCAGGAGCGGCGCGAGGCCGTGCAGCGGCACCTCGACGGTTGCGGGACGTGCCTCGAGCACTTCGGCATCGAGGAGCACCTGAAGGCGCTGCTGCAGCGCAAGTGCAGCGGTGAGCACGCTCCGACGGAGCTCAAGGACCGCCTCCGCTCCTCCATCCGCGAAGCCGTCCTGAGCAAGGCCGAGATCACCGTCGAGCACGGTCCCGAAGGCACCTCGGTCGAGGTCCGGACCAAGAAGTGATCGTTCGGGGCGCCTGAGCCCGGACCACCGGTTCAGGGCTTCTCGCGACGGGCTACCCAGGCGGCCGCCTGGGTTCGCCGCTCCATCCCGAGCTTCGCCAGCACCGAGGTCACGTAGTTCTTGACGGTCTTCTCGGCGAGGAACAGCCGCTCGGCGATCTGGCGGTTGGTCAGGCCTTCGCCGATCAGCTCCAGGACCCTGCGCTCCCGCTCGGTGAGCGCGGCCAGCTCGTCGGGCTCCGGGCTGCTCGACTGCCGCAGGTGGTCGAGCACCCGCCCGGTGGTGACCGGGTCCAGCAGCGAGCGGCCGGCGGCGACCTCGCGGACCGCGTTGACCAGGTCCTGTCCGCGCACCTGCTTGAGCAGGTAGCCGGACGCGCCCGCGTTGATCGCGCCGACCAGCGCCTGCTCGTCGTCGAAGGCCGTCAGCACCAGGCAGTACGGCGGGTCGTCGAGCGCCCGCAGCTTGCGGCACAGCTCCAGCCCGTCCCCGTCGGGCAGCCGCATGTCGATGACCGCGACGTCCGGCGCGGTGGCCTGCGCTCGGGCCAGCGCCTCACCGACACCGCCCGCTTCCGCGACGATGTCGACGTCCGACTCGGTGTCCAGCAGATCGCGAAGACCTCGCCGGACCACCTCGTGATCATCGACCAACAGCACCCTGACCGCCACGGCGCCCACGCTAGTGGGCGCTCGGGGCGGTCCGCTCAGCAGTGCCGAGTTCGGGGGTTACTTCTTGCTCTTCTTCGCCTTCTTGCCCGCCGTCTTGTTCGCGGTCTTCGCCGTCTTCTTGGCGATGCGGGCGCTCTTGCGGGCCCGGTAACCGACGCTCGGCTTGCCGCCGGTGTCGACCGCGGCCAGCAACACCCCGCCGAGCAGGCCGAGGTTCTTCAGGAAGTGGATCTGCTGCTCAGCGCGCTGCTGCGGGTCGTCCTGCTCCCAGAACCGGTGAGCGGCGAGCGTGGTCGGCACGATGCTGCCCGCCAGCAGCAGCGATGCCAGTCGCGGGAACTTGCCCAGCGCCAGCAGAGCGCCGGCGCCGATCTTCACCCCCGCGTCGATGCGCACGAGCGTCTCGGTGTCGGTCGGCACCTGCTCCGGCAGCGAATCGCGCACCGGATCGATGGCCTTCTCCAGCATCGGGGCGACGCCCTTGGCGTGGTTCGGGGTGTCCTTGAGGGCACCGATCCCACCCATGATGAAGATCGAGGCGAGCATCGGACGCGCCAAACGGCGAATCAGCATTGGGGCAACCTCCTACGTTCGTCGGCCGTGCCTGACGGTACTTACTGCCCACCCGTTCCGCCTGGCAACGGGACTCAGCGAAGATCCGCCTGGGCGAACACCTCGTCCCAGGCGGCCGCGACCTGGCGTGCGCACAGCTCCGCTGCGGCACCGCCGATTCCGGTCCCGAGGCCGGGCATCGCGATCGAGTGCACGACGCGGTGCACCGGGGCTCCGTTGTCGAGCGCCGCGCTCGCCCACAGCCGCAGCACCGCGCGCGCCGCGAGGTAGGGGTGCACGGTGTCGGCGGGCAGCGTCTCACCGGGTTCGCGCATCGTGGGCGCGCTGATCAGCCAGATCGGGCTGGGCACGCCGGTGGGGACCAGCAGCGCTTCGCCCACCGGCAGCTCGCCGCCGTGGTAGGCGAGGACGGCGCTGCGCACCTGCTCCTCGACTTCCGGGAAGGTGCGGGCGTACACGGCGTCGATGCCGCCGCGCATCCACCCGTAGGAGTTGGCGGGGCTGACGACGGCGTCCGCCCGGGCGTCGAGAACCGAGCCTTGATGAACGGAAATGCCGGACCGGCTTTCCGCGATCTCGTGCCAGGCCGCTGCCAGCGACTCGTCCAACGCGCAGAGGACGAGCTGCAGCTCCGGCTCCGCTCCTTCTGACGATGAGCGCCCCGAATCTGCGGTCACGCCACACAGCATCGCAGGAATGCGCCGCGTAGTGGCATTGGGTAGGTCACATCTGCGGCGACGTGCCGTTTAGCGGTGAACGGCCCGGCAAGAGCGATCACGGAGCGTCGAAACCCCCGGTGTCCGGTGAAAACCGTTCACGTGGCCGGGTCCGATCGCCGCCGATCGGGCCGTAATCTGGGCGGGTGCCAGAAATCGCCTACCTCGGCCCGCCCGGAACCTTCACCGAGCAAGCGACCCGGCTGCTGACCGCGGACTTCGACGCCGAGCTCGTCCCCAGCGACACCGTGCCGGTCGCGCTGGCCGCGGTGCGTTCCGGGGACGTGCTGGCCGCGGGCGTTCCGGTGGAGAACTCCGTGGAGGGTTCGGTTCCGGCCACCCTCGACGCGCTGACCGACGACGATCCGCTGGTCGCGGTCAAGGAGGTCGTGATCCCGGTCCAGTTCGACGTGCTGGCCCACCCGGATGTGGACCTGGACCGGGTCGAGACCGTCGCCAGCCATCCGCACGCGCTGGCGCAGGTGCGCGGCTGGATGACCGAGAACCTGCCGAAGGCCGATGTCCGCGCGGTCAGCTCGACCGCCGCCGCGGCCGCCGCGGTCGCCGCGGGCGAGTTCGACGCGGCGATCTCCGCTCCGGTGGCCCTCGAGCACTACCCGGAGCTGCGCGCGCTGGAGACCGGCGTCGCCGACGTCCGCGACGCGGCGACGCGGTTCCTGCTGGTCCGCAAGCCCGGCGCGTTGCCGGAGCCCACGGGCGCGGATCGGACGTCGATCTGCGCGGTGATCAGCCACGAGGTCGGCACGCTCGCCGACATGCTGGCCGAGCTGTCGTTGCGCGGCATCAACCTGAGCCGGATCGAGTCCCGTCCGGTCAAGCACAGCTTCGGGCACTACCGCTTTTACCTGGACTTCGACGGGCACGTGGCGGATGCGCGGGTCGGCGAGGCGATGGCGGCGCTGCGGCGGCGCTGCGATTCGGTGCGCTTCCTCGGCTCGTACCCGAAGGCGGACCGGGCGGTCGCGTCGGTGCGCCCGGGATCATCGGAGCAGGCGTTCCGGAACGCGGCCGAGTGGTTGGCCGCAGTGCGTGCGGGGAGGCTCGCGTGAGCGAATTCGAGTTGTCGGCTCCGGAGGGCGTCCGGCTCGTGCTGGCGAGGCACGGGCAGACCCCGGCCAACGTCGCCAAGCTGCTCGACACCCTGCCGCCGGGCCCGGGCCTGACCGATCTCGGCGCGCAGCAGGCGGAGGAACTGGCCGAGCGGCTGGCCGCGCGGGAGGACAAGATCGTCGCCGTGCGCGCCAGCGCCGCGCGGCGCGCGCAGGCGACCGCCGCACCGGCCGCACGGCGGCTCGGCCTGCCGTTGCAGGTGGCGGAGGGGACGCACGAGGTGTTCGTCGGCGAGCTGGAGGGCCTGGGCGGCCCGGCGCTGGCGGTCTTCGACGACGTCTACGCCCGGTGGCACGGCGGCGAGCTCGACGTGCCCATGCCCGGTGGCGGGGAAAGCGGGCGCGATGCGATCAGCCGCTTCCTCGGCGGAGCCCGCGGCGCCCTGGACGGGGTGGCGGAAGGCTCGGTGGTGATGGTCAGCCACGGCGCGATGCTGCGGCTGGTGGCGGGCGTGCTGGTCGAGGAGATCACCGGTGCCGAAGCCGACTCGCTGCACCTGCCCAACACCGGCCTGATCGTGATCGAGTCGGACCCGGAGGCCCGCACCGGCTGGCGCTGCCTGACCTGGGACGGCCTTCTCTAGCGCGTGCCCGCTGTGAAGTGACGCGCGGATGTCGGGGCCGAGCCCTACGGTGCCGTTCATGAGCGACGTGAACGCGCGGATCGGCGCGGTGGCCGGGCAGGCGCTGGACTTCTTCGTGGAAGCGGTGGACCAGGTTCCCGAGGATCGCTGGGACGAGCCGTCCAACCTCGAGGGGTGGAGCGTGCGCGACCTCGTCGGTCACGTCACCGGCAGCGCGACGAAGGTCGCCGTGCTGCTGGAGGACGGCACGACCTGGGACCGGCCGTCCGAGCCCGCCGACTGGGTGCGCGACGACCCCGCGGCGGAGCTGCGCGCGATCGGCGCGCGGTCCCCGACGCCGATCTGGACGCGCCCCGGAGCTCACCGGCGGGCGAGGTTCCGCTGCACCAGGCGCTGGCGTTCCCGATCGCCGATCTGGCCATGCACGGCTGGGACCTGCACCGGAGCTGCGGTCGCTCGGCTGAGCTGCCCGCCGACCTGCAGGTCTTCTGCCAGGAGTTGATCGACTCCGTGCCGGAGGAGGCGATGCGCAGGCCGGGAGGCTTCGCCCCGGCCACCACCCCTCCCGAGAACCCGTCACCCACCGATCGCCTGATGGCCTTCCTCGGCCGCAACGTCGACTAGGAGCTGTTCAAGAACGCGGCGGAACGCAATTCTTCACCAGGTTTCCTAGCCCCAGCCGAGTTCGTGGAGCTTGTCGTCGTCGATGCCGAAGTGGTGCGCGATCTCGTGGACGACGGTGATCGCCACCTCCTCGACGACCTCCTCCTCGTCGCCGCACATCGCCAGCAGCGGATCGCGGAAGATCGTGATCGTGTCCGGCAGGACGCCGCTGTAGGTGTGGTCCCGCTCGGTCAGCGCGATGCCCTCGTAAAGCCCCAGCAGCTCCGGGTCCTCGGGATGGGCGTCTTCGACGAGCACCACCACGTTGTTCATCGCCGTCGCGAACTCCGGTGGGAGCCGGTCCAGGGCGTCGCTCACCAGCTCCTCGAACCGGGTGCGGGTCATCTCCACCGGCATGTCAGCGCGGCTGCTCGGTGGCCGGGGCACCCGGCTCGGTCGACGCCGGGTCGCGGCCCGCCGGGGCGTTGCCCACCTGCACCTGGCCCTTGACGCTGCCGGTGACCGGTGCGAGGCCGCTGCCGTCCTGCAGCTGCGCGCTCAACTTGCAGTTGACCTGCCGCGAACCCGCGGCCCAGCTCTCCTCGGAGAGCGTGTCCCAGTAGACGACCAGGCCCTTGTCCTTGGCCGCGGTCGGCCCGCCCGCGTAGCCCGCGGTCAGCTCCTCGCACTTGCCCGCCAGGAACCCGTCCTGGTCGTTCTCCGGCGGGAAGTTGCCCTGGAACTGGTCGGCCAGGTTGATCACGGCGCTGAGCTCCACCGAGTGCGGCCGCGCGCAGTCCACCGGGTCCCAGACCTGGGTGCCGTTGATGCCCAGGCACCGGCCGGCGGGGTAGACGTTCGACTGGTCCATCTTCGCGGCCTCACCGCTGATCGGGAACAGCTTCCCGGACGGCCCCGGCTGCTGGAGCCCGCAGTGCAGCGTGCGGTCACCGTCGGCCCAGCCCTCCTGGCTGGGGGTGAAGGCGCCGACCGTGAAGCGGCCCTCCTTGTCGAACTTGTCCCCCAGGTACTGGTCGGAGACCTCGATGCAGCGCTGCTGCTTGACGTCCTGCCACTGCTGGGTGGTCGGGAACGGCGCGTTCGGGCCGAACTCGCGCAGGTCGTAGGGGCCGGTGACCTCGAACAGGTGCGGCTCCGCGCAGGTGACCTTGCGGATGTCGGCGGCGTCCGGCTCCGTCCAGTTCAGGCACTCCCCGGCGCGGGTCTCGAAGACGACCTCCGGCGCGGGTGCCTCGCCGACCCCTGCCGGCCCGCTGACCTTGCCGGACTCCGTCGGCCAGTTCAGCAGGAGGCTGACCGTCAGGATCAGCAGTGCGCCGATCGCCGCCGCGACCATCACCAGCTTGGTGTTGGGCGGGTTGCGTCGCGGTTTCGGGGTGCGTGCGGGCTGGGACATCGAACACATGATGCCTGGTCCGGGCTCGCGTCGGCACTCCTGCGCCCCGGAAGTGCGGAGGAAAGGGAACTCATTCGTTGCCGGGCGCGTCCCTTCATTGAGTAGTGTGGGCTCTTGGGAGTGGGTCAATGACTGAGAATGGCGAGCCAGTGGCAGACAACGAGCGGCCGAAGGGGGACTCCTCCCCGGACGAGCCGACCCAGCAGGTGCCTGCGGACAACCAGGGGCAGATCCGCTACCAGGATCCGCAGAGCACGACGCCGCGCGAGCCCACGCTCGCCGAGCAGAAGGCCCGGCAGATGGCCGAGCAGCGCCGCGCCGACGCCGAGCGCGCCGAGCAGGCAGCAGCCGCGGCCAAGACCGCCAAGCGCCGGAAGGCGATGATCGGCGGCGGAGCGACCGTCGGCGTCGTGGCGCTCGTGGCCGCCATGTACTCGGCCTCCGAGGTCAGCGCGTCGGCCAACGCCTCGGAGCAGTTCTGCGCGCAGGAGCAGCAGGGTGGCTCGGCGACGACGGCGGCACCGGAGAACTGCGACGAGAACTACGTGAAGAGCCAGGGCGGCTACGTCGACCACCACTCGGGCTTCGTGTTCATGCCGCTGTTCCTCGGTGGCCCGATGTCGCCGACCCCCTCGTACCGCTACGCCTACACCTCGCCGGGCTCGCCCGCGCCGAGCGTCGGCTCGCCCGTGTCGAGCTCGTCGTTCAACAAGCCGTCCGGCACCACGATCAAGGACTCCAAGGGCTCGACCGTCCAGCGCGGCGGGTTCGGCATCAGCAGCAAGTCCGGTAGCAGCGGGAGCTGACGAGTGAAGCGCACGACCGGGGCCAGGCGCCCGGACTGGCAGTCGAAGGTCGAAGAGCTCGGACTCGTCTTCGGGACCCCGGCGCGCGCCGCCGACGGCAGCAACCGGCCCTACTGGGACGAGGGCGTGCACTACGAGTTCAGCCTCGACGAGGTCCTCTCCCTGGAGGCCGACGTCGAGCTGCTGCACTCCATGTGCCTGGACGCCGTCGACCACGTGATCACCACCGAGCGCTACAAGGACTTCGGCATCCCCGAGTGGGTGTGGCCGCAGATCGCCGAATCCTGGCGCCGCCGCGACCCGCACCTCTACGGGCGCTTCGACCTGCGCTACGACGGCTCCGGCCCCGCCAAGCTGCTGGAGTACAACGCCGACACGCCGACCTCGCTGCTGGAAGCCGCGGTCGTGCAGTGGCACTGGCTCACCGAAGTCCACGACGGCGACGACCAGTGGAACTCCATCCATGAGAAGCTCGTCGAGCGCTGGACGGAGATCAAGCCGCAGCTGGCCACCAACGAGGTGCACTTCACCTGGTCCGGCCAGGAGCACACCGGCGAGGACAACATCACCGCCGCCTACCTCCAGGAGACCGCGGCCGAGGCCGGCCTCAACACCGTCGGCCTGGCCATCGAGGAGATCGGCTGGGACAACCTGCTGGAGCGCTTCGTCGACCTCGAAGAAGCGCCCATGAACACCGTCGCCAAGATCTACCCCTGGGAGTGGATGGTCGACGACGAGTTCGGCAAGCACGCCGTCAGCACGCTGCCCGCCACCCAGTGGGTCGAACCGCTCTGGAAGATGCTGCTGTCCAACAAGGCGCTGCTGGCGATCCTCTGGGAGATGCACCCCGGACACCCCAACCTGCTGCCCACCTACCTCGACCAGCCCGGACTGCTCACCGAGTACGTGCGCAAGCCGCGGCTCGGGCGCGAAGGCAACAACATCACCATCGCCGCGCCCGGCTGGGAGACCGAGACCGCCGGGTTCTACGGCGAAGAAGGATTCGTCTACCAGGCGTTCGACCCGCTGCCCGAGTTCGACGGGATGCGGCCCGCGCTCGGGGCGTGGATCGTCGGGGATGAGTCGGCCGGGTTGGGGATTCGGGAGACGGCCGGGCTGATCACCGATGACGGGGCGGCGTTCGTTCCGCACCGGATTCCGCAGTCCTGATCCCTTTCCTCGACCTCTTTGCCTGGTGGGTTGCGTCTACTGACAAGACTCAGTGGTCTTGCTGCTGGGCGGTGCGGGTCGCGGAACCTCAGACGCCTTCTGGGTCCGGGATCCGAGACTTGAGTATGAACGGATACGCGGCGCTACGGCTGTCCTCCCCAGAAGGCGTCTGAGAACCCGCGGCGGTGCGGGTTGCTCTGGTGGGGTACTGAGAAAGCGACTTCGTCGCTTGCCTGACGTGGGTCGCTTGCCCGGCGTGGGTTTTCTCCTGGCGTGGGTTGCCTGGGGAAATGGTGTTGCTGGGGTTGTGGGCACCCTGGGCACGCCTCGTTCTTGTGGTGCGACTACGCTGACCAGCTGTGATCGACCTGAAGACGCTACGCGAGGATCCGGAAGCGGTGCGCGCGTCGCAGCGCGCACGTGGTGAGGACGCGTCCTTGGTGGACGCGTTGCTGTCGGCCGACGAGCGTCGCAGGTCCGCGGTGTCCCGGGCGGACAACCTGCGTGCTGAGCAGAAGCAGTTCGGCAAGCAGGTCGGCAAGGCCCAGGGCGAGGAGCGCGATGCGCTGCTGGCCCAGGCCAAGGAGCTGGCCGGGCAGGTCAAGGACGCCGAGGCCGAGCAGACCGAGACCGACGCCGAGCTGCTGCGTTTGCAGAAGGCCGTCTCCAACGTCGTCGAGCCGGGCGTGCCGCCGGGCGGCGAGGACGACTTCGCGGTGCTCAAGCACGTGGGCGTCCCGCCGGAGTTCGACTTCGACGTTGCCGACCACCTGGAGCTGGGCAACGGGCTCGGGGCGTTCGACATGGAGCGCGGGGCGAAGGTCGCAGGCGCCCGCTTCTACTTCCTCACCGGCGTCGGCGCGCAGCTGGAGCTCGCGCTGCTGAACATGGCCGCGGCGCAGGCGACGGCCGCCGGTTTCACGCTGGTCGTGCCGCCTGTCCTGGTGCGCCCGGAGATCATGGACGGGACCGGTTTCCTCGGCGCCCACTCCAGCGAGGTGTACCGGCTGGAGGAGGACGACGCCTACCTGGTGGGCACCTCCGAGGTGCCGCTGGCCGGATACCACTCCGGCGAGATCCTGGACTTCGCCGACGGGCCCGCGCGCTACGCGGGCTGGTCGACCTGCTTCCGCCGCGAGGCCGGCTCCTACGGCAAGGACACGCGCGGCATCATCCGCGTGCACCAGTTCAACAAGCTGGAGATGTTCGTCTACTGCCGCGAAGAGGACGCGCACGACGAGCACCAGCGCCTGTTGGCCTGGGAAGAGGAGATGCTGGCCAAGATCGAGGTGCCCTACCGGGTGATCGACACGGCTGCCGGTGACCTCGGTTCCAGCGCCGCCCGCAAGTTCGACTGCGAGGCGTGGTTCCCCAGCCAGCAGACCTACCGCGAGCTGACGTCGACCTCGAACTGCACCACGTTCCAGGCGCGGCGGCTCAACACCCGCTACCGCGACGCCGACGGCAAGACCCGCTTCGCGGCGACGCTCAACGGCACGCTGGCCACCACTCGCTGGATCGTGGCGATCCTCGAGAACCACCAGCAGGCCGACGGTTCCGTCCGGGTTCCCGAGGCGCTGCGCCCGTTCCTCGGCGGTCGCGAGGTCCTCGAACCGAAGAAGTGACGGCCACCTGAACGGCGAAGACCCCGGGTTCCCACCCGGGGTCTTCTGCGTGCGGGGGTGAAGCCCTCAGCTGAGGGCGCTGGCCAGGCTCCGGTCGAGGGTCGCGCGCACGAGGGCGGCGGCCAGCCTCGCGAGCTCGTGGCCCTCGACGTGACGGGCCAGCTCGTCGGGCTCCGTGGACAGCCCGAGCTTCTTCGCGCCGTTGAGCGCCTTGGTGTCGAAGTAGGGGCGCAGTTCCGGCCAGACGAGCTGGGCTTCGCGGCAGAAGATGTCGGCGCCGACCGGCCCCAGCCGCGGCAGGTCCATCAGCAGGCGCCGGACCTCCTCCGGGTCCCCGTTCGCCTTGGACCGCAGCTTTCGCAAGTCACCGCCGTAGCGGTCGAGCAGCAGCTCGGCGCCCTCTCCGAGCGCGGTCGACGTGCTCTCGTCGTAGCGCCGGTAGTGGGCCTGGACGAGGGCGTCCACCCGTTGCTGCCAGGTGGCGTCGAACATCCGCTGCGGGGTGCTCCACTGCGACAGCTCCCGGGCGGCGTCGACCGCGATGCCCGCCTTGATCCGGGTCGACAGCAGCACCGAGAGCACCGAGAGCCGGTACAGCGGAGATGGTTTGTTGGCCAGCGAGATCCCGGCTTCGGTCGCGAAGCTGGTTCCCGCCTCATCGAGCAGGTTGCGGACCTTGGTCTGCGCCGACATCGACACCACCTCCTGCCGACGACGGATACCCGGGTCGGCGGGGCGGCACACCTACAGCTGTTGAGGAAGGCGGCGGAGCCGCTGTTTCAGGTGTGGGACTCAGCTGGCACCGCCGCGGGTTCTGAGCGCCTTCGTGGCGAGTACGCCGCCGACGCCGATGTCCACCCCTGGGTAAGCGGAAGACATCAGGAGCGGCGCACGGAGTCCACGAAGGCGCTCAGGTTCCGCTACCCGCACCGCCACGCAAAACGACTCATAAACAGCTTTTAGAGCTCGGGCAGGACCTCGGTGGCGATCTCCTCGACGGTCGACTCCTTGCCGGCGTACGGGCTCTCGGCCCGCGGCCAGTGCGTGATGACGTCGGTGAAGCCGAGCTCCCCGGCCCGCCCGACCACGTCGCGGAAGTGCTCCACACTGGACAGCGAGAACTCCGGTGCGGCGTCGACCTGCAGGTAGCGGTCCACCCGATTCGGATCGCGGCCCTGCTCGTGGCAGATGTCGGTGAAGCGCAGCGACAGCTCCGCCACCGCTCGCCACCAGCTCTCCGGGTCGTCGCCGCCGCGGCCGGTGGTCACCCAGCCCTGGCCGTACTGCGCGGCCAGCTGCATCGAGCGGGTGCCGTTGGCGGCCACCACGAACGGGACCCGCGGCAGCTGCACGCAGCCGGGCGCGCGGCGCGCCTGGACCGCGGAGAAGTAGGTGCCGTCGTAGTCGGTGACGTCGAAGCGCAGCACGTGGTCGAGGAGTTCGAGGAACTCGGCGAACCGGTCGGAGCGCTCCGGCGGGGAGAGCTCGGCCTGGCCCAGCACGCTCGCGTCGAACCCGGTACCGCCGGCGCCGACGCCGAGGGTGACGCGGCCGTCGGCGATGTCGTCGAGGGCGGTCAGCTCGCGGGCGAAGTGCACCGGGTGCCGGAAGTTCGGGGAGGCGACCAGCGTGCCCAGCCGGATCGTCGAGGTGACGGTGGCGGCAGCGGTCAGCGTGGGCACGGCGTCGTACCAGGCCTTGTCCACCAGGGAGCGCCAGCCGAGGTGGTCGTAGGTCCAGGCGTGGGCGAAGCCGTACTCCTCGGCCATTCGCCAGAGCGGCTCGGCCGCCCACCAACGGTGTTCGGGCAAGATCACGATCCCAACGCGCACGGGTAGACGGTACTGGTCCCGCCCGACGTCGCTCGACCCGATCAGGTGATGAACGTCCCTCGCCGCTTCACCAGCGACTTTGCCCGCACGCCCGGTTCTGGCGGGCATGATGGTCCTCGTGCGTGAACCTGGCCTGGTGGCATCAGACGTGGACGGAACCCTGCTCGGCCCGATGGAGGAGGTCTCCGCCCGGACAGCGGCCACGGCCCGCCGCGTCGCCGCGTCCGGAACGCCGTTCGTCCTGGTCACGGGGCGACCGCCGAGGTGGATGCCGCGCGTGGTCGACGCGCTCGGCGTGTCGGGGATCGCGGTGTGCGCCAACGGCGCGGTCACCTACGACACCGCTGCCGACAAGGTGCTGAGCAGCCACGACATCGACCCGGTGACGCTGCACGACGTGGTCGGGGAGTTGCGGCGGGAGCTGAGCGGCTGCGCGTTCGCCGTCGAGCGCGCCACCACCAGCGCCCGCGACGACCTGCGGGAGCAGTTCCTCGCCGAGGCCGACTTCCACCGCAACTGGAGCAACACCGACATCCGCGTGTCGCCCCTCGACGAGCTGACCGGCAAGCCGGCGATGAAGCTGCTGGTGATGAACCCCGGTCTCAGCAGCGCCGAGTTGGCGGCGGCCACCGGCGAGATCATCGGTGACCAGCTGAAGTCCACCTACTCGGTGGAAACGGGGCTGATCGAGCTCTCCGCCCCGGGCGTGGACAAGGCGTCGGGGCTGGCCAGCGTGGCGGCCGAGCTCGGCGTCGCGCGCTCGGAGGTGATCGCCTTCGGCGACATGCCCAACGACGTGCCGATGCTCGGCTGGGCGGGGCACGGGGTGGCCATGCGCAACGCCCACCCCGACGCCCTCGCCGCGGCCGACGAGGTCACCACCACCAACGCCGAGGACGGAGTCGCCCAAGTCCTCGAACGCTGGTGGTGACCATCTGGTCTCGGGGTCACGTTGCTCGGTGACGCGCGGCAGGGCCCAGTTTTAGTCCAAACCGAGCCATGATCATGCCCGAAATGTCGGCTCAGTTATGACTAAAACTGGGACAGGCCCTGGTCACGCGCCTTCGTGCCGCTGGGCGTTGGTGGCCTGGCTCCGGATCGTGCCCAGGCGGTCGTAGCCGCGCTGGCCCGGGCAGGCCGTGTAGGCCGCGTCGCGGTGGCCGAAGATCGTCGGCAGCGTGACCACCGTGCCCGCCGGGTACTTCGACCCCTTGGGCGCTTCGGAGGTCAGGCGGGTCGTGCCGTCGGCGGGAACGCCCGAGGCCTTCAGCTTCCAGGCGACGACGTCGGCGACCGCGTTGACCGTCTTCGACGACGGCGTCGCACCGTCGTAGTTGCCCATCATCGAGATGCCGAAGGTGTTGCGGTTGAACCCGAGCACGTGACCGCCGATCACGTTGCCGGCGAGACCGCCCGTGCGGCCCTCGAAGACGGTGCCGCACTTGTCGACGAGCGCGTGGTAGCCGATGTCGCCCCAGCCCAGCTCGACCGCGTGGTACTGGTAGATGCCGCGCACGAGCTTGGCCGACTGGTCGCAGGTGTAGTTGTTGGTGCCCGCGGTGTGGTGCACGACGGCGGCCTTGGTGCTGGTCCGCTCGATCGGCCAGGTCATCTTCGACTCGTCGGCGCCCCACTGAGCCCGGCTGATCACCGCTGGCCGGCCCGCGCGCGGTTCGGAGGCCTGCGGCGGGGTCGTCTGCTCGCCGGGGTCGATGCCGATGAACTGCAGCCGGCCGGTGGCGTCCTGGCCCTGCGCGGTCGCGCGGACCTGCACGTCGTTGCTGCGGCCGGTCCACATCGGTTCGCTGCCGCCGCCTTCGGCCTCCAGCGACGTCCACGGGCCCCAGCCGTCGGTCGCGCGCGTGCGCACCTCGACCCGGTCGGGGGCCGGTCCGTCCCAGGTGAACCCGATGAGCTCAAAGGCCTTGTCGCTGTGCACCTCGCGCACCGCGGACCGGTCGGTGGCCACGTCGCGCAACGGGATGTGGATGCTCTGCGTCCCGGACGGTTCGGGGGTCGGCCCGGCGATGCCGGAAGGCCCGGAGATCGGGAGAACGGCCATGGTCAGCAGTGCGGCGGCTGCCAACCGCGGTCGGTGGGCCCGAGAACGCATGGGCAATACCTCGCTTCGGCTGAGGGCGGGTGTCCTTTGTCGACACCCGCTTCGCGACGAAGAACGAGTATGGGTCCAGAACCGATCACTCGCCGTCTGGAATTCCGTTATGCCCGATTCCGCGGGAGGTGTTCAGCGTCCCGGAATCAGAGACCCGCTGGGGAAATCCGGGGAATTCACCGGGCTCCTGCCGAATCGCGCGTAGGCCACCGCAGCGGACACCAGGAATCCGATCCCGATCAACGTGTAGGCGTTGCCCACGATCTGCTGCGAGAAAGTCCAGTCCAGTTCGCGATCCCCGGTGTTGGGCAGGTACCACTGCGGCCCGGCCAGAACCGTGATCGCGGAGATCACCACCGCGATCATCATTCCGTACCAGCGGTTGCGCAGCGCCATCATGAACATCAGCGCGATCGCGGGACCTGCCCACACCCAGTGGTGCGACCAGGAGATCGGCGAGACCAGCAGGATCCACACCGCGTTGAGCACCAGCGCCAGCGGCAGGTCGGCGGTGCTCAGCGCGTAGCGGATGCCCACCACGACCAGCGCGAGCAGCAGCAGCGAGCCGACGATCCACAGCGAGTTCAGCGCGAAGCCGGTCAGCTCCTGCTTGGCCAGCAGGCTGCGCAGCGTCAGGTTGCCCGCGTAGACGGTGCCGAACGAGTCGCCGGTGGACAGCATCTTGTCCAGCCACCAGTCCGCGGAGTCGCGCGGCGCCGCCAGCAGTCCGAGCAGCACGGTGGCGGCGAAGGTGGCCGCGGAGACCGCCATGGCCCGGTAGTCCCTGCGCAGCAGGAAGAACAGCAGGAAGCCCAGCGGCGTCAGCTTGATCGCGGCGGCGATGCCGACCAGCATCCCGCGCGGCCACCGGGTGCGCGGGAGCAGGCAGTCGGCGGCGACCAGACCCATCAGCACCAGGTTGATCTGGCCGTAGTTGAGGGTGTCGCGCGCGGGCTCGATCAGCGTCAGCCACGGCAGCAGCAGCGCGGTGGCGACGGCGATCTTGCCGGCGTGCGGCGCGACGTGCCGCGAGGAGCGGGCCAGCGAGTAGGAGGTCAGCAGGATCGCCAGGTGCGAGCACAGCGCGACCACGACCACGGCGGACGTCTCGGACATCCAGGTCAGCGGCACGAACAGCAGCGCGGCGAACGGCGGGTAGATGAACGGCAACGTCGAGGAGTCCGGGCTCTCCGGGGTCAGGTCGTCGCCGTAGACCTGGTAACCGTTGAGCCACGCGCGCGCACCAAGCCGGTAAATCTCGGTGTCCATGTAGCCGCGGGTGTCGATCCAGTGCACGAACCAGACCGCCAGGACCTCCAGCAGAATTGCCGCCACCAGCAAGTGACGCCCGTCACGGGCGCGCGTCGACCCCACAGCTCACCACCCAGCGTTGCGCGCCCGTCCCGGAGTCTCGGACCTGCGTGAAGGGGTTTCACCGGCGCGTCGGTACGGCGTGATGGTAGTCGTCGTCCGACGCGCCGGGAGCGTCGCCTAACGGGTATTAACAGCCACGAATAGTCGCGGCTATCACCTCGGATGGGTGACGAACTGCCTGGACAGCGAGCAAGAGGCAGTCTTCGGCAGCGATATCGACACTCTTCGTGGTCATATGTAGCCAATAACGTCAACGCGGTTTCGGGGTGTCCTCGCGCTCCAGCTACCCTCGACGACTGTGAGCTTCGCAGGCTATGACCTGATCGTTGTTGGTTCCGGATTCTTCGGCCTCACGATCGCAGAGCGCGCCGCCACCCAGCTGGACAAGCGGGTGCTGGTGCTGGACCGACGTGACCACATCGGGGGCAACGCCTACTCGGAGGCGGAGCCCGAAACCGGTATCGAGGTGCACCGCTACGGTGCGCACCTTTTCCACACCTCGAACAAACGCGTGTGGGATTACGTAAACCAGTTCACCGAATTCACCAACTATCAGCACCGGGTGTTCACCAAACACCAGGGGCAGATTTACTCGTTCCCGATGAACTTGGGTCTGTTGTCCCAGTTCTTCGGTCGTGCGTTCACCCCGGACGAGGCGAAGGCGCTGGTTGCCGAGCACGCGTCCGAGATCGACACCGCGGACGCGCAGAACCTCGAGGAGAAGGCGATCTCGCTGATCGGCCGCCCGCTGTACGAGGCCTTCGTGCGCGGGTACACGGCCAAGCAGTGGCAGACCGACCCCAAGGAACTGCCCGCGGCGATCATCAGCCGGCTGCCGGTTCGCTACAACCTCAACAACCGCTACTTCAGCGACGACTACGAGGGCCTGCCCGTCGAGGGCTACACCGCGTGGTTGGAGAAGATGGCGGAGCACGCGAACATCGACGTTCGGATCGCGACCGACTTCTTCGACGTGCGCGGAGAGCTGCCCGCCGACGTCCCGGTCGTCTACACCGGGCCGCTGGACCAGTACTTCGAGTACGCCGAGGGCGAGCTCGGCTGGCGCACGCTGGACTTCGAGACCGAGGTCGTGGCCACTGGCGACTTCCAGGGCACGTCGGTGATGAACTACGCCGACGAAGAGGTCCCCTACACCCGGATCCACGAGTTCCGGCACTTCCACCCCGAGCGGGACTACTACCCGTCGGACAAGACCGTGGTGGTGCGGGAGTACTCGCGGTCCGCGGAGAGCGGCGACGAGCCCTACTACCCGATCAACACCTCGGAGGACCGGCGCAAGCTGGAGGCCTACCGCGAACTGGCCAAGAAGGAGGCCAAGGAGCGCAAGGTCATCTTCGGTGGTCGATTGGGCACCTACAAGTACCTGGACATGCACATGGCCATCGGCTCGGCGCTGAGCATGTTCGACAACAAGATCGCTCCATACTTCACCGAGGGTCGTTCGCTGGACGGCTCGCTGGAGGACTGACGTGACCGACCGGACCCCCCGAGAGCCCAACGCCGCTGGTGAGAGCAAGCTCAGCGACGTCACTTCGGTGCGCGCAGGGACCTCGGACGTGGCGCCTGAGCAGGTGCTGCAGCGGATCGTGTTCCCGCGTGGCCAGGACCCGCTGGACGTTCGTCCGCTCTACATCGACGAGCCCGAAGCGCTGGCCAGCACGGCGACGGTCGTCTCCCGGCGCAACCTGCGTCTGCCCGCGCACAGCAAGATCTCGCTCGCGTCCTACTTCAACGCCTTCCCGGCCAGCTACTGGAAGCGTTGGACCAAGATCGAAGAGGTCGTGCTGCGGCTGCAGGTCAAGGGGTCCGGTCGGCTCGACGTCTACCGCTCGAAGGTCAACGGCGACAGCGTTCACCTGCAGGGCTCCCCGGTGTCCAGCGAGGACTGGACGGCGCTGGAGTTCAAGGTCTCGCTGCAGCCCTTCGAGGACGGCGGCTGGATCTGGTTCGACCTGTTCACCAACGACGCCGAGCTGGAGATCAGCGACGGTGCCTGGACCACCGAACAGCCGATGCCCCGGCAGCAGGTCGTCGTCGGTACCACCACCATCCGGCCCTCGGAGTGCATCGAGGCGCTGAAGACCCTTGGGGAAGACCCGCAGGTCATGGCCGTGGTGGAGCGGGTCATCGTGGCCGACCAGGGTCCGCAGAAGATCCACGAGGTCGAGGGCTTCGACGAGGCCGCCAAGGCCATCGGCGACAAGCTGCACGTCATTGAGCAGGACAACCTCGGCGGTTCCGGCGGTTTCGGCCGGGTCATGTACGAGGGCATCCACAACTCCACCGCCGCCCAGGTGATGGTCATCGACGATGACATCGCCCTGGAGCCGGACGGCGTGCTGCGGGCCAACGCCTTCGCCCGCGCCGCCACCCAGCCGGTCATCGTCGGTGGTCAGATGCTCAACCTGCAGGCCCGTTCGCGGCTGCACACCATGGGCGAGGTCGTCGACCTCGGCCAGGGAATCTGGCGCGCGGCGCCGGGCGCGGTCACCGACCACGACTTCGCCAAGAAGCCGCTGCGCAAGACCAAGAAGCTGCACCAGCGCATCCACTCGACCTACAACGGCTGGTGGATGTGCCTGTTCCCGCGCGAGATCATCGAGCGCACCGGGCTGCCGCTGCCGCTGTTCATCAAGCACGACGACTCGGAGTACTCGCTGCGCGCGGGCGGCCACGGCTACCCGACGGTGACGCTGCCGGGTGCCGCGATCTGGCACATGCCGTGGACGGACAAGAACGACGCCACGGACTGGACCGCCTACTTCCACACCCGCAACCGGCTGATCCTGGCCGCGCTGCACAGCCCGGAAGAGGTCAAGAACAACATCGTCAAGCAGGGCCTCAAGCTCACGCTGCGGCACCTGCTGTCGATGGAGTACTCCACGGTGGCGGTCCAGCAGAAGGCCATCGAGGACTTCATGAAGGGCCCGTCGGGCCTGTTCGACAGCCTGCGCTCGGCGCTGCCCGAGGTTCGCGAGCTGCGCAAGGACTACGCCGACGCCACGACGTTGCCGTCGGCGCGGGAGTTCCCGCCGCCGACCGCTGATCCGATCATGGCCGAGGGCATGCTCAACCCGCCGGTGAACCCCGCGGTGATCGCGGCGCGCGCGTCCAAGGCGCTGCTGCACAACCTCAAGGAACCGTCGCACGAGGCGTCCGACCGGCCTCAGCTCAACGTCCCGGCCGCTGCGGCGCGCTGGTTCCTGCTGGGCAACCTGGACAGCGCCACGGTGTCCAACGCCGACGGGAGCGGTGTGGCGTTCCGCCGCCGCGACCCGGAGACGTTCCGGCGGCTGGGCCTGGAGGCGCTGGCCAACTACAAGCGGCTCGGCCAGGAGTGGGCGAGGCTCCGCGAGGAGTACCGCGCCGCGCTGCCGGAGCTGACCAGCGCGGAGTCCTGGAAGCAAGTCTTTGATCCCCAATGACGCCGACTTTCCCGGAGACGAAGTGGCAGAGCTGACTACGCTGATCGCCCCCGAGGACGTGACCGACCTCAAGCACGACGAGGAGGTCACGGCCGAGACCATCGCGCTGCGCAAGGTGCAGGGCGCGTTGGCCAAGCCCGCGGTCGTCAAGACGGCGCACGCGATGTCGCTGTTCGGTGAGCACGCCGCAGGCTGGCTGGCCATCGGCGCCGTCGGTGCGCTGGTCGACCGCAAGCGCCGTGGTGAGTGGGTCACCGCCGCGGCCGGGGTCGCTGCCGCGCACGCGGCGTCGATCGCGGTCAAGCGGGTGGTCCGCCGCCCGCGCCCGAAAGACCCCGAGATCCAGGTGCTGGTCGGTACGCCGAGCCAGCTGAGCTTCCCGTCCTCGCACGCGACGTCCACGACGGCCGCCGCGGTGCTCTACGGCGGGTTGACCGGCAAGAAGCTGACCCCGGCATTGGTGCCGCCCATGATGGTCAGCCGTCTTGTCCTGGGGGTTCATTACCCGAGCGATGTGGTCGCCGGTTCGGCGCTCGGCGGTGCCGTTGCGCTGGTCACCCGGCGGTTCATGAGACGGCGGAGGAACCGTGCCTGACAACAAGCAAGCTTCGGCCGACGTGGCCGACGCCGCCGAGGCGGTCGAGGCGAAGAAGGCCTCTGAGGACACCAGTGCCTCGAAGAAGGCCGAGGTGGAGGCTGACGCGGAAGGGACCATCGGCGCCGAGTTCGGCGACGAGGTGCTGGAGGCGGAGCCGGAGAAGACCAACGACGAGAAGGACAAGTCGTCGGACGCCTACCACGCGAAGGTGACCTCGAAGGCGGGAACGCCTGCCGGTCTGCTGACCGGTCTGGTCAAGGAGCTTCGCCCCAAGCAGTGGGTGAAGAACGTCCTGGTGCTGGCCGTGCCGTTCGCGGCGGGCGCGATCCTGGACCCGGCCATCCTGCTCGACGCGGTGATCGCGTTCGTGGTGTTCTCGATGGCCGCTTCGGGCATCTACTTCGTCAACGACGCGATCGACGTCGAGGCGGACCGGCAGCACCCGACCAAGCGCAACCGCCCGATCGCGGCCGGCCTGATCCCGGTGCCGATCGCCTACGTGGTGTGCGTGCTGCTGCTGGGCGGCTCGCTGCTGATCTCGGGTCTGACGAGCATGCAGCTGCTGGCGGTGATGGCGCTCTACATCGCGGTGCAGCTGGGCTACTGCTTCGGTCTCAAGCACCAGCCGGTGATCGACCTGTGCATCGTGGCCTCCGGGTTCCTGCTGCGCGCCATCGCCGGTGGTGCGGCGGCGAACCTGGTGATCACCCAGTGGTTCTACCTGATCGTGGCGTTCGGCTCGCTGTTCATGGTGGCGGGCAAGCGCTACGCCGAGGTGAAGCTGGCGGCTGAGACCGGCGCGAAGATCCGCAAGTCGCTGAAGGCGTACTCGCCGTCGTACCTGCGGTTCGTGTGGGCCATCGCGGCTGCGATCACGATCATGACCTACTCGCTGTGGGCCTACGACATCCGCGAGTTCGAGATGTCGCGCTGGGGCCTGATCTCCATCGTGCCGATGGTGATCGCGATCCTGCGGTACGCGGTGGACATCGACAAGGGCGTCGCCGGTGAGCCGGAGGAAGTGGTCCTCAAGGACAAGGTCCTGATGGTGCTCGGCGTGATCCTCGCCGGTTGCCTCTTCCTGGCGTTCTACCTGTAAGCAGCGTTTCGTCGAAGTCCCCGGTCACTCCTGTGGCCGGGGACTTCGTCGTTCGGCACGCTGTGTTCACGGTCGATCACCGGTGCGTTCATCCGGGCCGGTGAGAGTGGTCGTCGTTCCCGAACCCGATGGAGGACCGACCCCGATGGACAAGTCCGATTCGCTGTTCTCCCGCCGCGGCGTGCTGATCGGTGGCGCTGCCGGTGCGGCCGCGCTGACCGTCGCCGCCGCCCCTTCCGCGCTGTCGCTGCCGGGCGCCGGCGCGACCCGGCGAGGTGAGGTGTTCACCCTCGGCGTGGCCTCCGGTGATCCGCTGCCGAACGGTTTCGTGCTGTGGACGCGCCTGGCCGCCGACCCGCTCGCCGAGGACGGTTCCGGCGGCATGCCTGCCAAGACCATCCCGGTGCAGTGGGAGGTCGCCGAGGACGAGAGGTTCACCCGCGTCGTGCGGCGCGGTGAGGCGCAGGCGGCACCCGAGATGGGCCACAGCGTGCACGTCGAGCTGGAGGGCCTGCGCCCTGGGCGCGACTACTTCTACCGGTTCCGCGCGGAGGGCTCGGTCTCGCCGGCCGGGCGCACCCGGACGGCTCCGCTGCCGGGCACGATGGGCGAGCTGTCGATGGCCTTCGCCTCCTGCGCCCAGTACGAGCACGGTTACTTCACCGCCTACCGCCACCTCGGCGACGAGCGTCCGGACCTGGTCCTGCACCTGGGCGACTACCAGTACGAGTACCAGGCGGGCGACTACGAGATCCCGGGCGGCAACGTCCGCGACCACGCCGGTCCGGAGACCGAGACGCTGGCCCACTACCGGCAGCGGCACGCCCAGTACAAGACGGACGCCGACCTGCAGCACGCGCACGCCGCGGCCCCGTGGGTGGTGGTCTGGGACGACCACGAGGTGGACAACAACTGGGCGGACGAGGTCTACGAGCACCCGGACGAGCCGCAGCCCCACTTCCGGGAGCGCCGCGCGGCCGCGTTCAAGGCCTACTACGAGAACATGCCGCTCCGCCGCGCCCAGCTCCCGCAGGGCATCGACCTGCGGCTGTTCCGGCGGATCGAGTGGGGTTCGCTGGCCACCTTCCACATGCTCGACACCCGCCAGTACCGGGACGACCAGGTCGGCAACGACGAGTTCCCGACCCAGGACCCGGCACGGCTGGACCCAGCGCGCAGCCTCACCGGCGCCGAGCAGGAGCGCTGGCTGCTGCAGGGCCTGCGCTCCTCGCGGGCGCGCTGGGACGTGCTGGGGCAGCAGGTCATGTTCGCCGAGATCGACTACCTCAATGGCCAGGAGAGGGCCTTCAACCCGGATGCCTGGGACGGCTACGTCGGCTCGCGGCAGCGGGTCATCCGGGGCTGGAAGCAGGCGCGCACGCGCAACCCGGTCGTCCTGACCGGCGACGTCCACACCCACTGGGCGAACGAGGTCCGCGATGGTGAGGACGTCGTGGCCACGGAGCTCACCGCCACCTCCATCACCAGCGGCGGCGACGGTTCGGCTGAGCTGACGGAGAAGGAGAAGGCCTACCTGGCCGAGAACCCGCACGTCCGCCTCTACAACAACCAGCGCGGTTACATCTCCACCAAGATCACCGAGACGGAGATGACGGCGACCTACAAGGTCCTGCCGCAGGTCTCCAAGCCCGGAGCCCCGGTGCACGACCTCGCCACGTTCACCATCCACGATGGCACCCCGGGCCTCGACGAGTCCTGACCCGGGGCGCTACCTCGAAGTTCGAGTACCGGAGTGTGGTCCCGTACGGGGTGGGGGAAGTTCTCATGAGAACTTCCCCCACCCCCACACGAAAACGAGAGCCTCAGCGGAGTCCGAGGCTTTCGGTGATCTGGTGGGCCATGGCGATGGCGTAGGACTGGCCGCGGTCCTGGGGGTAGATCTGGGACATCGTGGCCAGGGTGACGCCCGGCATGTGCGTCTTGTGCGGCGGGATGAGCGACCGGTAGGTCGGGGTGACGATGGGCTGGGCGAAACCGGCCTTGGAGAAGTGCCAGTTCTTGATCCAGGACTCGTCGAACTCCGGGTTGAGCCGCTTGAGCCACGGGACGTACGCCTGCAGCAGCTCGGCCGGGTCGGTGGTGAACCGCCAGTCATCGCGCGGAACGTAGTTGCCCACGTAGACGATGTGGTTCCCGTGGTACTCCTGCCGGTCGACCATGTTCGTGTGCTCGACGACCGCCAGGAACGGGAACTCCGGGTCGTTGATGTTGAGCCAGTAGTGGGGGATGACGCTGCGGTCCACCTCGAGGATGAAGCAGGTCGCGCCCAGGTACTGGTTGCGCCAGAGCACGTCGTCGGACTCGATGTCGGCGGCCTTGGCGAAGGCGGGCTGCGGGACCGTGACGATGAGGTGGTCGAACTCGTAGGTGCTGCCGTCCGAGGCTCCCACCAGCACCGACTCCGAGGGCTGGGTGATGGACGAGACCGGCTTGGTGAACTCGATCTTCCCGCCGCGCTCGGTGACCGCCTCGGTCAGCGCGCGGTAGACCTGGTCGAAACCGCCGTGGACGTAGCCGAGTTCGAAGGTGCGGCAGTGGATCCTGGCCCACAGCCACGCCATCGAGATCTCCTCGGCGTGCTCGCCGAACTTGCCCTGCAGCAGCGGTTCCCAGATCGTCGCCGTGACGTTCTTGCCCGCCCAGCGCCGCATCCAGTCCAGTGCGCGGACCCCGTTGAACCGGGAGCCGTCGCGGATCACCTTCAGCGCCGCGGCCGACGCGCCGAACCGCAACCGGTCGAGCATCGAGAACTCGGGGAACTTCAGCATCTCCAGCGGGGTGCCGAAGTCGTGCAGCTCGCCCTTGAAGTAGACGCCGGTGGTCGGCTTGTGGAACCGCAGCTTGTCGCTGAGCCCGAGGTCGTCGATGAGCTCGATCATCGCCTCGTCGCTGCGGAAGCTGTGGTGGTAGAAGCGCTCCAGCGGGGTGCCACCGACCTCGAGCGACGCCGCGAGCCCGCCGAGCTCGGCGGAGGCCTCCAGCACCGTCACGTCGTGTCCGGCGCGCACCGCGTCGAAGGCCGCGGTCAGCCCGGTGGCGCCGGCGCCGACGATCCCCACTCTCATCCGAAACTCCACCTCTTGTTGATCGTGTACTGGAACAGCAGGACCACCGGGAGGCTGGCGAGCTTGACCAGGTTCGCGTCGATCCCGATCCCCGTGGAGAACACCGCCAGCAGCAGGAACGTCAGCACGATCCCGGCGATGCCCACAGCGTAGAACCGCAGGAACCGCACCACGATCCGGTCCGTCTTGCGGAAGTTGAACAGCGAGTTGAGCACGAAGTTGTTGGTGATCCCGGCTGTCGTGCTCAGCACGTTGGCCAGCTGGTGGTGCATCCCGACGTAGTTGAACAGCACCAGGAACAGCAGGTAGTCCAGCAGCACGCCGCTGCCGCCGATCACCGTGTAGAGCAGCAGTTCCCGGCTGATCAGCCGGGGACGCGGCTCAATCTTCGTCATGCCGGATCACATCCCGGACGATGTAGAGGGGTCGTTGTTGCACTTCGCTGTAGATGCGGCCGATGTAGCTGCCGATGACTCCCAGCGACAGCATCTGCAGCCCACCGAGGAACAGCATCACGACCATCAGCATCGTCCACCCCGAGACGGTGACTTCGGGGAAGAAGAGCCGCAGCGTTACCGAGTAGATGATCCCCAGAAACGCCAGGGCGAGGGCCGCGAACCCCATCCGGGTGATCAGCTTGAGGGGTGCGGTGGAGAACCCGGTGACGCCGTCGGCGGCCAGCCGCAGCATCTTGCGCATCGGGTACTTGGTCTCGCCCGCGAGCCGCTCGTCCCGGTCGAAGAGCAGTTCCTGCTGGTTGAAGCCCATCGAGGCGACCATGCCGCGGATGAACCGGCTGCGTTCCCGGAAGCTGCGCAGCTCTTCGGCGGCACGTCGGTTGAGCAGCCGGAAATCGCCCGTGTCGACGGGGATGTCGACGTCGGAGCAGCTGCGCAGCACCCGGTAGTAGGCGTGCGCGGTGGCGCGCTTGAACGGGGTGTCGCGCCGGGTCCGCCGCCGGGCCTGCACGACCTCCGCGCCGGCCAGCCAGGCGTCGATCATCTCCAGGCTCACCCGCGGCGGGTCCTGCAGATCGGTGTCCATCACGATCACCGCCTCGCCCGCGGCGTAGTCCAGGCCCGCGGTGATGGCGATCTGGTGGCCGAAGTTGCGCGCGAAGTCGATCACCCGCACTCGCGGGTCGTTCTTCGCCACGTCGTGCAGGATGCGCAGCGAACCGTCGGCGGAACCGTCGTTGACGTAGATGAACTCGAAGTCGAACTCGGGCCGCTGCGCGACAGCGGAGGTCAGCTCGGTGTGGAAGTGCTTGATCCCCTCGGCCTCGTTGTAGACCGGCAGCACGTAGGAGATCAGTTGCGGTGCCTCGGCATCGGAGGTTCGTGCCTGCTGCGGTACCGGTATCCCGACCTCGTGGCGCATCGTGTCGGCCATGGTCACTCCCCTCGCCAACCCCACCGTGGAGCTTGAACGCGGTGGACGTCGAATCGGTTGCCCGGGTAGGGGTATTGCACCTGGATGAGGTGGCCCCACTCGGAATATTCGGGTGTTTTCTCGTAACCGTTGAGCCTCGTCGGGATCTCCTCCTGCGCACCGACGTCGCGAACCCCGGCGAACGCCCCGCCGATCCCGCGCTCGAACGCGGCGGTACCGCCGAATCCCATCGAGCCGGGCGGCGTGATCAGGTAGGCGGGCGCTTCGACGAGACCACCGCCGACCTGCGGGAGATCCCGCAGGCACGGCATGTTCCAGGTCATCGACCAGTCGACGTAGGTCGGGGCCCGGTCCTGCATGTACTCGGTCAGCGGGATGACCTGCCGGAGCCGAGGGCCGCTGACCGCGAGCCAGCCGGCCGGATCGGTCGTGCCGTCGGTCGCGGTGATGCGGACCTGCTCGGCGCCCGCGGGGATCTGCGCGGGGGACAGGTGCATGTCCCGCCAGCCCGGGTGGTCCTGCGGCTCGTCCTCGATGACGTGGTCGGTCGGGTAGGTCTCGCGCTCGTCGGCGTCCATCCAGGTGTCGTCCAGCACGACCTCCCGGGTACCGCCGGGACCGGAGAACTCCAGCGCGACCCGGTTCCCGTCGCCGCTGCGCCCGGCCACTCCGAAGGCGAGCTCCTGGTCGGGGGCGAGCGCGGGCAGCGGGAACCAGCCCGTGGTCAGCGTCCCCGTGTTGATCTGCCCGCCGGTCAGGCTTCCCCACACGGGGACGTTCTCGGGCGGGGTGAAATCCGGTGCGAAACCGGTTCCTTCGGTGAACCCGGCCATCTCGGCGCCGTCGCCGCCGGGCAGCGGGCGCAGGTCCGGGGTGACCACGATCTTGTCGGCGATGCCGCAACTCCCACCGCGCGCTGCGGCGATGCCCTGCCCGCCGATGGAGTAGGCGTCGCCCTGCCGGATCGGAGCGACCGCGAAGGAACCCAGCACGACCGTCACCGCCACCCCCATCGCCGTGACGCAGACCAGCATCGGCGCGCGGATCAGCGCGCGTCGCACTCGGTCGTCGCCCTTCCCGGCCAGCGCGGACGCGGCCACCAGCAGCCCGGCGATGAGCAGCCAGCTCAGCGGGTTGTTCAGCGGCCGGACCGGGCTCTCGCCCCAGAGCACCCCGTACTGCGAGTGCAGGAACCAGTTGTTCTTGCCGGAGAACACCAGCGCCGCCGCACCGACGGCGAGCACGGTTCCCACCAGTCCGGCGACGAGCACCGCTCGGTCCCGGCTCGCGGTGACAGCGGCGACGCCGATCAGCACCGCGCCCGCGGTCAGAGTAGCGGCTCCCACGCCGGCGAGCGCGCCGAAGTAGTGCGTCCACTTCGACGGCGTCAGCGTCATCAGAGCCATGCTGATCAGCAACGACGCCACCGGCACGTGCGCGAACCGCAACCCCGCCCCGCCCAGCGGACCGCGGTCCTGCTCGCCGTGATCCCCGCGGTTCACGCGGTGGGTGCGCAGCAGGATCGCGGCGCTGAAGGCCGCGACGACCAGGGTGAGCAGGATGGCGGCGCGGCGGGCGACGTCGCCCTGGAGGTCGAAGCCCAGCAGGTACTGCCAGCGCGTCACCTCCTGGAACCACGGCACGTCGGGTCCGTAGTAGCCGTGCAGGTCGGTGGCCTTCGCCGCGCCGAACAGGGACTGGTCGGCGAACATCACCACCAGGCCGAACGAGGCGATCCCGGCCAGCAGCGCGGCCACCCCGACCCCGGCCATCCGCCACAGACGGGGCGCGAGCACCACGAACGGGGCGATCGCGGTGATGCCCATCGGGTTGATCGCGATCGACAGCCCCGCGGCCAGGGCGGCGACGCCGAGCCACACCCGCCGCTCGGTGCGCGCGGCCTGCAGCACGACGGCCAGCACGACGGTGAGCCCCAGCGCTTCGAACGCCTCCGGCCGCACGCCCATCCCGAACGGCAACCACCAGGACAGGAAAGCCAGCGCGGCCAGCGCGCGGACCAGCGGCCGGTGGTGCTGGCCGGGCATGGCCGCGCCGAGCACGCCCCGGCTGAGCACCAGCCAGGTCACCAGCGCGGCCAGGATGCTGGGAATGCGCATGGCCAGCGGGTTCTGGTTCCAGTCGGCGACGTGCATCAGCATCTGCTGGACCAGCGTGAAGGGCGCCTCGGAGGCGTTCTCCCAGCGGTAGTAGTTGCCGATGTCGCCGGTGCGCAGCCCGTTCTGCGCGGTCACCGAGGCGAACGAGTCGTCGGGACCGTTCGGGCCCACCAGCCACCAGCCGGCCAGGACCGCCACCAGGCCGAGGTCGATGCCGTAGCCGAGCAGGCGGTGCAGGGGGCGCTGGACCGGGCGCTCGATGTCCCTGCGGCGTCGTCGGTCCAGCACCGCCAGGATCGCGAAACCCGCTGCCACCAGCACCACCTGGACGGCGATGAGCAGGAGTTTCGCCTGCGCGGGCGAGGTTTCGAACCAGTTGGCGGTGACCACCTCGACCTGGGTTCCGGTGGCCTGGTCGGGGGAGAGGTCGGTGGTGAACGCGACGATGTCGCGGATCCCGGCCGGAACCGAGGCGGTCCGGTCGCCGATGCGCGCGGTCGTGCTGGACGGCCCGCCGTCGATGGACACGTCGCAGGCCTCGCCGATCGGCGCGCGCAACGCCTCCCGGCCCGCGACCAGGGCGATCACGTGGTCCTGGGCGGTGGTGATCGCGAACCCCTCGGTGGGCTGGCCGGGAGGTCGGGACGACACCAGGGTCGTCGACTCGCCACGTTCCTGACCTGCTCGGACGACCTCGCACGGAACTCGGACGTGCACCTGGTCCGGGTGGTAGGGCACGACGAACGCGAGCGTGCTCTCCGGCGGCTGACCGGCCATCGGCCAGGTGACCGTGACCCGGTCGCCGACGACCGGGGCGAACGGGACGGCGATGGCCGCCAGCACGGCGAGAACGCCGAGGATCAGGCCGAGGGCGCTCGCGACGCGCCGGCGGGGGCGGGGTGCGGCGGGCATCGGCGGAGGGGCGTCCGCGGTTCGCTCCATCCCGTCCAGCAACGTTCCCCCAGTTCAGCGATCCTCAGCAGGTCATCCGCACACATCGGTCCCGGGAAAATCAGTTTCGGTCATCGAGCGGCGGTTCGCACAAACGATCACTCCTGCTCGAACGGGTACGCGCCGTCCCCCTCGGCGCCGCCGATGCGTTCCCGCTGGCGAGTCGTCGTGTAGGAATCGCGTTCACGTTCGTAGCGGACCACGAGCAGGTGACCCCAGTCGTAGCCCGGCGTCCCGCGCAGGCGGGTGGGCAGCTCCATGCGTTCCGTGAGCGCGGGCACTCCGGCGAACACGCCGCCGAGGTTGGCGTCGTAGCCCATCGAGTACTCGCCCTCCGGGGGCGTGATCAGCATCCGCGGGCTCGCCGCGATGCCGTGGCCGACCCGCGGGTAGTCGGTGCGGCAGGGGAACAGGAAGCTCATCGGCCAGTCGATCAGCAGCGGCCCCTGCGAATCCAGCGCCTGCCTCACCCCGACCACGTCGCGCACGACCGGGCCGCTGACGCTCAGCCAGCCTTGCGCGTCGGTGCTGCGGTCGGTGGCGAGCACGCGGACCCGGTCGGCACCGGCCGGGATGTCGCCGGGTTCGACGGTCATCGAGCGCCAGGCGGTGAAGTCGCGCCAGTCCACGTCGCGGCCGTGCCTCGGGTCCTCGTAGGGCAGGTCGGCGGGCGGCGGGTCGCGGAGTTCCACGCGGCCCAGCGGACGTTTCCCGGCCGCGAACTCCAAGGTCAACGAGTTGCCCTGCTCGGGACGGCCGGACACCCACAGCGACAGGGTCTGCTGCGCGTCCAGCTCCGGCAGGCCGAACCACGGGGCGATCAGCGTGCCGGTGTTCTGCGGACCGCCGTCCTGGCTGGTCCAGGCGAACTCGCTCGCCTGCCGCGCGACGGGCTCGTCCGCGCGGGGCGCCTCGGGATCGACCGGCTCCGGTCGTCGCAGCGGCTCACCGGGGTTCTCCAGCCGGAGGTCCGGTTCCTGCGGCGGAGCTCCGCCCGCGACGAATCCCTCCAGCTCCCCGGTGTCGTCGGAGTCGAGCGGTGTGAGGGACTCCGCGATCGGCAGGGCCTGGACCTCGTCCTCCAGCCCGCAGCTGGACGCCTCGTGGCTGAGCCGGTTCATCCGCGCCACCGAGAACCGGTCGCCCATCGTCTCCGGCACCGACAGGAACGAGCCCAGCAGCACCAGCGCCATCGCCAGCGCGGACCCGGTCAGCACGGAGGCGGGGGCGATCGTCCACATCAGACCGCCGAGGGCGCGGGAGCGCAGCCGCATCCGGATCAGCAGGCCGATCAGCGTCACCAGCCCGGCAACCGCGCCCAGGAGCATCCACAGCACCGGGCTGTCCAGCGGGACGTCCGGGCGCACCGGGGTGTCCGCCCACGGCATCGCCAGGTTCGACTGCCACGGCCACGCGTTCGGGCCCAGGAACGCCAGGCCGGCGGCGACGGAGGCGGCCAGCGTCCCGAACACGCCCAGCAGCCGGGATTCCCGCTGTCCGTCGGCGAGCGCGCCGACGCGAACCAGCAGCACGACCGTCACCGCCACCAGCGCGGGGCCGAGCCCGATCAGCGCGCCGAAGTGGTGCGTCCACTTCGACGGCGTCAGCCACAGCGCCGCCAGGACGGCCGCCACCGAGCCCAGCAGCACCGGCAGGTCGGTCATGGCGGTGGTCCTGTGCAGCCGCCGCATCGCGCACGCCGCGGCGATCAGAACTGCCGTGATCACCAGGAACACGACCATGCGCTTGCCTGCCGAGCCCCACATAGTGGTGCCCAGCAGCTTCGCGTAGCGGTCGATCTCCTGGTACCAGCCGAGGCTCGGGCCGAACTCGTCGTGCACCTCGGTCGCGCGGAGCACGCCGTTGAAGGACGAGTCGGCGAACATCGCGACCAGTCCGACCGAACCCAGGCTCGCCAGCAGCGCGACGCGGGTCGGGACCAGCGCCCAGCGCGGCAGCGCGCCCCGACGCATCAGCAGGGTCCAGATCCGGGGCGCGAACACCAGCACCACCAGGGCCGCGCTGACGCCGGTCGGGGTGATCGCCGCGGTCAGCCCGCACGCGAGCGCCGCGATGCCCAGCCAGCCGAACGGCGCGCTGCTGCGCGAGGCCCGCAGCAACGCCGCGACCAGGATCGACGTGCCCAGCGCGAGGAACGGTTCCGGGCGGATGCCCAGGCCGTAGGGCAGCCAGCAGGCCAGGAAGAGCACCGCGGTGACCAGGTGCACCGGAAGTCGCCTGCTGCCCTGGCAGATCGGGGCCACGATGCCGCGGCTGATCACCAGCCAGAGCAGCAGACCGGCCGCGGCGCTGGGCATCCGCAGCCAGAACGGTTCCAGGCCGTCGGCCGACCACCAGCGCATGAAGTGCTGCACGAGGGTGAAGGGGGCTTCGGAGGCGTTGAACCACCGGTAGTAGTTGCCGATGTCGCCGGTCTCGGCGTAGTTGCGGACGGTCATCATCGCGAAGCCGTCGTCGTCGGTGAGCGGTCCGATGAACAGCCAGGTCCAGATCACCGCGGCCACTCCGGCGTCCACCGGCCACAGCAGCGGGTGCGGCCGGAGTCCGCGCAGCACCGGAGGGGTGTGCGCGAACAGCAGCAGCAGCGAGCACACCGCGAGCAGCAGAGCCGACTCGATCAAGCCGTCCTTGGTCTCGGTGGGCGACGTGTCACCCCACGCGTAGGTCCGCGCGGTGACCGAGAGCCCGCGCAGCTGCTCGGGTTCCAGCGCGGTGGCGAAGGTGAACACCTCCGGTGCCGGTACACCGGGCAGCGCGATCGGCGCACGTCCGGCGGGTTCGACGACCGAGCCGGCGCCGTCCCCGCGCACGGTCAGGCCGCAGGAACCGGCGGGCAGCTCGATCTCGCGCTCGCCCAGCAGCAACCGGGGTTTCCCGTCCTGAGTGGACAGCGTCAGGCCCTCGCGGTCGCTGCCCGGTGGCAGCGTGCTCAGCACCGTGGTCGGTTCGGACCGCGCTTGCGCGGCGCGCATCGTGGCGCAGGGCGCGGTCGCGGTGAACTCCGCGGGCCGGTAGGGCGTGAGGAACGCCGTCGTCGTGGGGTTCTCGTCCGTCACCGCCGGCCAGTGCACCTCGGTGCGGTCGACCAGCACCGGAGCCAGCGGCAGCGCGACCGCGCAGCACAACCCGGCGACACCCAGGCACAGCGCGATCACGTGCGCCAGCCACCTGCCCAGCGCCGATCGCCGAGGCTCTTCCTCGACGTGCGGTTCTGCGGCTGGTTCGACCGGTGCCGTGCTCGTCAGGTACTTCACCCTGCTCGTTCTCCCGGGGGTGGTGGTGCCGATGCCGGTGCGGGAACTGCCTTGAGTCTCATGCAGTTTCACGAGCGGCACAGCACCGGGGGTTGCCCGACACGCCGGAGAGATCGGGAAGAGATGTCAGTGGGACCTGCGTGCGACCGCCATGAGATGCGGGCTCGCGCCCAGCAGCTCCGGGGCCGACTCGACGCGGCGGATCGCGCGCAGCGTCGCGTCGCGGTACTCCGGCTCGGCCAGCCGGCGGGTGTCGGCGGCCCACGCCGCGACGCTCTCCACGCCCACCAGCTCGATCGCCCGGAAACCCGCGTCGGCGACCTCGTCGCGCAGGTCGGCGGGCCGGTGGAAGTAGGTGAGCGTGAACCAGCGCGGGAACTCGTCGGGCTTGGTGTTGCGGTGCAGGCCGTCGCGCAGCGCGCCCTCCACGAGCTCCTGGAAGTCGGGGTTGACGATGTCGCCCATCGCCACCCCGTCGAAGGTGGAGGCGTAGCGCGACACCGCGGCCGCCAGCAGCACGCCGCCGGGTTTGAGCACCCGGTGCGCCTCGCGCAGCGCGCGCAGCCGGTCGGCGCGTTCCAGCAGGTGGTAGAGGGGGCCGAGCAGCAGCACCGCGTCGGCGGTGCCGTCGTCGAAGGACAGGTCCCGGGCGTCGCCGACGGTGCAGCCGGCCAGCGGGGCGGCGGGCTGCGCGGCCGAGGCCTCGGCCGCGGCCGTCACGTGCGGTCCCCACGCGTCGACCAGGTGCACCTCGTAGCCGTCGCGGGCCAGCGGCAGGGCGTAGGCGCCCTCGGCGCCGCCGACGTCGTAGACGACGCCCGGCGCGGGCGGCAGGTATCGGCCCAGCAGTTCGGCGGTCCGCAGTGCTTCCAGATACCCCCAGGTGCTGAGGCGATCCCGCTCCGGGCCCAGCCGGTAGTACTCGGCGATGGCCGTCTCGAAGTCGTCCACGAAAGATCAGGTTACTGGGGGTGTCCAGGCGTCCACACGCAGTCCGCGAACAATTCGTCCTTGATAGGCCGAACGGGCGAAAATCGTTTCTCCGGGGCCGATTCGACGTTGGAGAGAAACCCGGGAACCGTCCGGGACGTCGGAAGGGCGTCCGCTCGCGGACGTTCCGTGGGTCCCCCGGAATTGATGGCAGGCGGAGGACCCACGGACGCGGATGCCTGGTGAACCCCACTTCTCCGGGCATCCGCGCTTCCTGATGCGCGCCGCGCTCCGGAAGCTGGGAGCGGGTGCCGCAACACCCGCACTGTTACAGATCGTTTCGCGAGGGTGAAACGTTGCCCGTCGCGCAGGACATTTTGTCCCGATCGAGAATTCTCATCAGTGGTCTGGACAAACCGGACGGCAGGACTCGAATTCTGGACCTCGTCCCGAGGGCCGGTCAACCCGGGAAAAGCGAAAGGGGCCGCCGGGATTCACCCGACGGCCCCGTTCGGCCGAAGCCGGTTCGATCAGAACGGCAGCTTCTTGAAGATGAAGCGCGGAACGTGCTTGAGCACGAACATGACCCAGCGCATCTGGCCGGGCGCGTAGACCTCTGCCTTGCCCTTGCGGACGCCGTCGATGATCGACGCGGCGACCTGGTCCGGGGTCTGCGACATGGGCGGCGGCTTCATGCCCGCGGTCAGCTTCGTGTGCACGAAGTTCGGCCGGATCACGGTGACCTTCACGCCGTGCTCCTCGAGCGCGTAGGTGAGGCCCGTGTAGAAGATGTCCAGGCCGCCCTTGGAGGAGCCGTAGACGAAGTTCGAGCGGCGAGCGCGCTCGCCGGCCGGGGAGGCCATCACCGCGATGCTGCCGTGGCCCTGCTTCTTGAGCTTGTTGGCCAGCAGCACGCCCAGGCCCACCGGGGCGACGTAGTTGATGTCGGCGACGGCGCGGGCGGCCTCGAAGTCCGTCCAGCCCTTCTCGTTGTCGCCCTGGATGCCGAAGGCGATCAGGGTGACGTCGACGTCTCCGTCGGCGAAGGCCTTGTCGATGACCTCGGAGTGCGTCTCCGGCTTGCGGGCGTCGAAGTGCAGGATCGACACCGTGCTGCCGGTCTTGCGCAGCTCTTCGGCGGCGGCTTCGAGCCGCTCGGACTCCTCGGGCCGGTCGGCCAGCACGACGCGCAGCGGGCGGGTCTGCGCGTACTGCTTCGCGGTGGTCAGGGCGATGTCCGAGGTTCCGCCGAGCACCAGCAGGGATTGGGGGTTGCCAACAGCGTCGATCACAGCTCAAGCCTCCGGCTCATGTCTGAGGCGAATTTGCCTTCGGGGTCAATGGTCTGGCGGATCTTGGTGAACTCGTCCACCCGCGGGTACATCTGGTGGAACGTCTCCGCGGACGTCCGCGAGTCCTTGGCGGTGTAGAGCCGGCCGCCGAGGGACAGCACGTCCTCGTCCAGCTCGGTGCAGAACTTGCCCAGACCGTCGACGATCGGGAAGTCCAGGCACACCAGCCAGCCGGGGTGCGGGTAGGACAGCGGTGCCCGGTTGCCCTCGCCCATCTTCTTGATGACGTTGAGGAACGAGACGTGGCCGGACTCGGCGACCTTGCGGAGGATCCGCTTGAGGTCCTCGTCCTTGCCGTAGGGCAGCGAGAACTGGTACTGCGCGAAGCCCTGCGAACCGTACGCGCGGCTCCACTCCCCGATGAGGTCCAGCGGGTGGTAGAAGGCCGTCAGGTTCTGGATCAGGTCCCGGCCGCGCTTCGGCGTCTTCCAGTAGTAGAGCTCGCCGATGGTGCCGAAGGTCAGCTTGTTGGCCAGCCGCGGCGGGAAGACGTCCGGCAGCGTCAGCAGCTGCGGCGCGTCGAACTTCAGCGGGTCGGCGCGCAGCTTCGGCGGCAGCTGGTCGAGAGTGGCCAGCGAACCGCGGCCGAACGCGCCGCGCCCCATCTTCGCGCCGGTGGACATCGAGTCGAACCACGCCGACGAGTAGGTGTACTTGTCGTCGGAACCGTCGTTGAACAGCTCGATCGTCTCGTCGAGGTTCGCGGTCCGGTCGGCGTCGGCGATGAAGTACGCGGTCTCGGTCCGGGTCATCCGGATCGAGGCGCGCAGGATGATGCCGGTCAGGCCGATGCCCGCGACGGTCGCCCAGAACAGCTCGGCGTCCGGTCCGTTCGGCGTGATGGTGCGGATCTCGCCGTCGGCGGTCAGCAGGTCCATCGCCACCACGTGGTTGCCGAAGCTGCCCGCGCTGTGGTGGTTCTTGCCGTGGATGTCGTTGGCGATCGCGCCACCCACCGTGACCTGCCGGGTGCCCGGCAGCACCGGGACCCACAGGCCGTAGGGCAGCGCGGCCTTCATCAGCTCTTCCAGGCTCACGCCCGCGTCGACGTCGACGATGGCGGTGTCCGGGTTGATGTCGTGAACGCGGTTGAGCGCGGTCATGTCGATGACCACGCCACCGGCGTTCTGCGCGACGTCGCCGTAGCTGCGGCCCAGGCCGCGGGCGATGACGCCCCGCTCGTCGGCGGTGCGCACCGCCTCGGCGATGGCGTCGACGTCGGTCGTGCTGAGCACGCGCGCCCGGGACGGCGCGGTTCGTGCCCAACCGGTCAGCGTGCGGTTCTCCATTGCTGCGGTCACAGGCCCAGCCTTCGCGAAAGGTCGGAGACGAAGATGCCCTGCGGGTCGACTCCGGCGCGAATCTTGCGCCACTCGTCGATGCGCGGATACATCTTCTCGATCATCTCGGCAGTGGTCCGCGACTCCTTGGCCAGGTACAACCGGCCTCCGGCGTCGAGGACCATCTCGTCCAGCTCCTGGCAGAGCCGGTCCAGCCCCGGTGTGATCGGGATGTCGACGGTCAGCGTCCAGCCTTCCCGGGGGAAGGACATCGGGGCGTCGTTGCCCGGGCCGAAGGTCTTGAGCACGTTCAGGAACGACACGTGGCCCGAGGCGCTGATCTTGTCGATGGACCGGCGGAACATCGTTTCCTGGCCGAACGGCACCATGAACTGGTACTGCAGGAAGCCGTTCGGGCCGTAGATGCGGTTCCACTCGCCGACCAGGTCCAGCGGGTGGAAGAACTGCGTGATGTTCTGCACCGCGCCGTGCTTGGTCGGTGCCTTGCGGTACCAGACCTCGTTGAACGCGGTGATCGTGTACTTGTTGACCAGCCCGTTCGGGAAGACCGGGGGAGCGGTCATCAGCTGCGGGGCGTTGAACCTCAGCGGGTCCTTGCGCAGCTTCTTCGGCAGGTCTTCCAGCTTCGCCGAGTTGCCGCGGGTCAGCAGCGCGCGTCCCAGGTTCTCCCCGCGGGCGAGCGAGTCGAACCAGGCCACCGAGTACACGTAGTTGGCGTCCGAGCCGTCGGTGAAGTGCTCGATCAGCTCGTCCAGGTTCTTCGTCTGCACGTTGTCGACCACGAAGTACGCGGTCTCGACGCGCTTGAGCTTGACGGTGGCCCTGACGATGATGCCGGTCAGGCCCATGCCCCCGACCGTCGCCCAGAACAGCTCCGAGGTCGTGCCCTCGGGCTTGAGGGTGCGGACCTCGCCGTCCGCGGTGAGCAGGTCCAGCGACAGCACGTGACTGCCGAAGCTGCCCTGCGAGTGGTGGTTCTTGCCGTGGATGTCGGAGCTGATGGCACCGCCGATGGTGACCTGGCGGGTGCCCGGCAGCACGGGGATCCACAGCCCGTGCGGCAGCAGCCGGCGCATCAGGGTGTCCAGCGAGACCCCGGCGTCGACGTCCACCACGGCGTCATCGACATCGATCTTGTGCACGCGGTCCAGAGCGGTCATGTCGATGACCGTGCCGCCCGCGTTCTGCGATGGATCGCCGTAGCTGCGGCCCAGGCCGCGCGCGATGACGCCGCGTTCGCCCGCCTTCCGGACCGTCTCGGCGATGACCTCGACGTCCGGAGTGCTGACGACGTGTGCCCTGGTGGGCGACGTGCGTCCCCAGCCGGTCAGCGTCTGCAACTCGTCCTTTACCGATCCCACCCAGCCGAGTCTATCCGCGCATCGGGTTCTTCTACCGCCGGGTACGAGCGGTCCCCGGGGGATCGCGAAGCGTCATCGCTACACTCGCGGGGGACGTGTGTGCCGCGATCAGGGCATCCTGACGCGGACGGTCCTGGGCGTTTGGTCCTGCCGTCGTTACGTGAAGGTGAACCTGTGACAGTGGCCGATACCGCAGCCGACCAGAAGAAGCTGGGTCTCGTGGCCCAGCTGACGCGCTTCATCGTGATCGGCGGTGGCTGCGCGGTCATCGACTTCGGCACGTACTCGCTGCTGCTGGGCGTGCTGGGCTGGCCGGTCTGGTTGTCCAAGTCGATCTCGTTCATCCTGGGCACCACGGCGTCCTACGTGATCAACCGGAAGTTCACCTTCCAGGGCGCGGGCCAGGGCAACACCACCGCGAAGGCCGGGGCCTTCGCCGTGCTCTACACCACGACGTTCTTCGTGAACATCGGCACCAACCAGCTGCTGTGCGTGGTGTTCGACGCGCAGGCTGCCTGGCAGTTCACGCTGTTCTGGGTCATCGCCCAGGGGCTCGGGACGATGATCAACTTCGTGATGCTCAAGCTCCTCATCTTCCGCGACTGACCCACGCGAACACCGCTTCGAAGGGCGCTCGGCCACCTGGCCGGGCGCCCTTCGTCATCTCCACCCGAAGGCGCCCAACGCACCGCCGAACACGAGCTCAGCACTACGACCAGCCCACCGCACCCCGCACGGCGCCGGCGAGGACCACCCGAGCCACCAGCCCCATCCCGGGGAGCCGCCAGCCCCATCCCCGGGAAGCCACCAGCCCCATCCCGGGGAGCCGCCAGCCCCCATCCCCGGAAGAGAACAGGAGAGCCCCACACCCGGGCTCCCGACCACCCCGCGGCTGCGGACCAGGCGGCCCCCCGGTTCTGACTCGGCGGTCCCCCGGTCGGGACGCCGAGTTCTGCCGGGTGAATTCAGGGCAAGTCCCAGTTTTAGTCCAAACCGAGCCATGATCATGTCCGAAATGTCGGCTCAGTTTGGACTAAAACTGGGACTTGGTGAGGTCGCGCCTTACTGGTCGGACTCCTCGGGGGCTTCGAAGCCCTTGACGTCGTTGCGGTCGTCGGAGCTGGGGACGTCGCCCGGCAGCTGCAGCGACTTCGGTAGCGGTCCGGGGGACCACCGGCCCCAGTGCGTCTCCGTGTGGACGTCCATGGCCGACTGAGCGGGCACCGCGTCCGCGTCGTACGGGTCGACCGCGTACAGCGAACCCCAGTCCCGGTGGATGTTGTTCTTCATGTACGTCGGCAGCTCGCGCATGCTCGTCGCCACGTTCAGCCAGCCGAACGGCCCGCCGGCGTCCGGGGACGACCAGCCCTGACCGATGTCGCGGACCTCGGCACCCGCGGAGACCCGGAACTTCGGGATCTCGGCGACGCCGTGGTGCACGGGCGGAAGCTGCATGCACGGGTGCACCAGCGCGGCCGTCCACTCCACGAACGTCGGCTGGTCGCCGACGAAGTCGGTCATGTTCACCAGCTGCGGCGCGCGCGGGGCGCTGACCGCCACCCAGCCGTTCGGGCCGAGCGAGTTGTCCACGGCGACGACGCGCATCTTCGTGGCGCCTTCGGACTTGCCGCCGATGGTGTAGCGGAAGTCCCGCCAGCCCGGTCCGCCGTCCCGCTGCACCACGTACTTGCGCTCGGTGACCCGGAAGCCGTCCGGGGAGTCCTCGCCGAACTCCAGCGCCACCGAGTTCGCGCCCAGCTCGGCGCCGGCCAGCGACAGCACGACCGGCACCTCGCCGCGCTGCGCGCGCTCCGGCAGGTCGTACCACTGGGTGCGCAGCTCACCGGTGCCGATGGCAGCGGCGTCGTAGCTGCCCCACACGGGTGCGTTGTCGTTGCCGAACTGGTGCGGCGGCTTCCAGTTGGGTTCCTGCGGGTCGGTGCCGTCGCCCGGCGGCAGGCCGGGCCGGTTGAAGCCCTGCAGCTTCGCCCGCATGTACTCGTCGGCGTCTTCCTTGTCCTGCAGCCGCTTGGGCGGGACGCCGATGTCCTTGTCCTCCGACGGCGCCGCCGTGGACGGCTGGTCGGGGGAGACGCGCAACATCCCGGACCGCGGGTTCGTCTCGACGTAGATGTAGTCGGACAGGCCGCAGCTGGTGCCCACGATCTGCTTGATGTTGTCCGCGCCGAGGCTGTAACTGCCCCACTGCTTCTCGATGACCTTGCCGAAGTTCGCCAGTTCGAACAGCACCAGCAGCGCGCAGATGATCGACAGCGGCGCGGTGCCCATCCGCAGCGCCCGGCTGCGCCCTTCCTCGCGGGTGAAGCGCTCGTCGACGACCTTCGGGTTGTGCGGGTCGATCCGCAGGTGCTCGACGAACGCCACGACCAGCGTGATGAACGCGATGATCAGCAGGATCGTGCTCAGGTGCCTGCCCTTGAGCTGCGGCGGCATGTTGAACCAGGGCACACCCCACCCGGAGACGTACCACCACGCGTTGGGGCCGGTGGCGGCGAACGCCAGGATCACCAGCAGCCCCGCGAGGAACACCGCCCGGTTGCGCCTGGAGCGCAGCACGGTGCTGCTGGTGGCGAGCGCGGTCAGCGCTGCCAGCGCACCGCCGGTCGCCGCGAAGATCCCGAAGTGGTGCGACCACTTGGTGGGGGTCAGCACCAGCACGAGGAAGGACATGGCGGTGATCGCCAGCAGGCGCCGGCTCGGAGCCAGCGCGGCACCGCGGATGCGGCCCCGGCGCAGCAGCACGACCGCGCAGGTCACGAGGCACAGGATGACCAGCAGCACCGGGAACCGACGCGTCAGCGAACCGTCCGCCGTGGGGCTGAACAGCAGGTTGTAGCGGCTGAGCTCCTCGTACCAGCTCTGGCTCGGGCCGATGTCGGTGCGCAGCTCGGTCGCGTCCATGACCGACTGCCAGGTCTGGTCGGCGAACACCAGGGTCAGGATCACGAACCCGGAGGAGGCGATCGGTGCCAGCACCGGCAGCCAGCCGAACTCCAGTGCTCGCTTGCGGACCAGCTGGAACAGCGGCTTGAGGGCGGCCACGAACGGCAGCACGGACACCATGCCGTGCGGGTTGGCACCCACCGACAGCGCGGCGACCACCAGACCCAGAGCGGCGGGCATCAGCCGGTCGGTGGCCACGGCGCGCTCGACGGCGCACAGCGCCAGCAGCGAGAACAGCACGACGACCGGCTCGGGGCGCAGGCCGTTGTTGTAGGGCAGCCAGAACGCCAGGAAGACCGCCGCGGCGGCCCATCCCGCCGCGTTGCTGCGCCGGACCTGCTGGCCCAGTCTCGGCAGCACCTCGCGGGAGATCAGCAGCCAGCTGACGATGCCCATCAGCAGCGCGGGCAGCCGCACCCACGGCGTGGCCGTGGAGACCTGCACCCACACCGAGTACAGCTCGTAGAACCAGCCGAACGGTGCCTCCGGGACGCCGAACCACCGGTAGTAGTTGCTGATGTAGCCGAAGCTCTCGCGCGTGCGCGCGATGTTGAGGATGTAGCCGTCGTCCGAGGTCATCGCACCGACGACCCACCACACCAGCAGCGAGCCTATGACGGCGATGTCCCGGAAGGTCGGTCTCCACCACCCGACCGCCAGCCACTTCGGGGGACGTCGGCCGGCGCGCACGTCCAGGCGGCGCAGACAGATCACCGAGCCGATGAAGGCCAGCACGGTGAGCGCGATGACGGCCAGCTTCAGCGGCGTCGCCTGGCTCTCGTAACGGGTGTCCACGCGCGCCTCGAACGACAGGCCGCGCACGTCGTCGACGCGGTCGTCGATGCCCGAGTAGATGCCCGTCAGCTGCGGGCGCTGGTCACCGCGCGAGTTGGCGATCGACTGGTCGCCGACGCTGGCGGTGCTGCCGAAACCGTCCGAGTGCAGGGAGATCGCGCAGTCGCCCGCGGGCAGCGCCGCGGTGCCGACCTGTTGGCCCTTGGTCAGGAGGGTCAGCTGGCCGTTGTCGACCTGCAGCGTCAGGCCGGTGAGCTTGCCGTAGTCCGACGACGGCGGGTTGGTGCTCAGCACGACGGCGGGACCGGTGGTGCGCGCGTCGAGGCTGCGCGCCGAGGCGCAGGGGATCTCGGCGTTGAGCCACAGCGGCGAGTAGCTGATCAGCGGAGCCGACACCGACTTGGTGCCTTCCGAGGTCGGCCACTTCAGGGTCGTGATGTCGTGGTTGACGGGAAGGAACGGCACCGCCAGCGCGAGCACCGTGCCCAGCAACCCCAGAACGGACGCGAAGAGCTTCAACCGTCGGGCTGACGGTCGGTCGGTCCCGTTGTTCGCCGAAGGGTCGTCCGTTCGGCGGCTGTCTTCCTGGCCACTGAGCACGAAAGGAGAATAGTAGTTGCTGGTCCGGGCGCTTTCGCGGCATTCCGGAGGTGTGCGAATCGACACCAGCGGTAACGCGTTGAGCTGCGAACTCAGTTCGATCTCAGGTCTTTCTCAGCGTCCCGTGATCGTCCGGTTATCGAGTCCGATGTGAAGTGGGCGCAAAAAAGCGAGCGGCCACCGGGAGTTCCGGTGACCGCTCGCGGAAGTCGTGCATCAGCGGCGGAAGAAGCGTTCCTTGCGCCCCTGGATCACCAGGCGCAGCCACTCGCGGAACGCCTTCGGGTCCTTGCGCTGCACCACGAAGTACAGGCCGAACCGGACGACCTCCAGCGCGCCGATCTTGCGCATCCCCGGCTGCGAGAGCAGGTAACCGCGGTTGCGGTAGGTGTAGTAGCGCTTGTTGGCGTCGGAGGGGTCCTGGGCGTGGAACCGGCCGCCCAGCATCGGCTTGAACTCCGCCGAACCGTCCGGGTGCAGGAACTTCGTGCGGAACGTGGTCCCGAACGGCAGTCCGGAGCGCACCAGGCGGCGGTGGATCTCCACCTCGTCGCCGCGGAAGAACAACCGGTAGTCCGGCACGCCCACGACGTCGAGCGTGGTGGCGCGGAACAGCGCGCCGTTGAACAGCGAGGCGATGCCCGGCAGGAAGTCCTCGGGCAGCTCGTTGACCTTGCGCTTCCAGGTCAGGCCCCGGCGCAGCGGGAACGCCAGCGTGTCGGGGGTGTCGATGTTGACCACCACCGGGGACACCGCGGCCAGCCGGCGCTTCTCGGCGACCTCCAGCAGCGTGGACAGCGCGTGCTCGTCGGCCGGGCGGCCGTCGTCGTCGCCCAGCCACACCCACTCCGCGCCCAGCGACAGCGCGGTCAGCATGCCCAGCGCGAAGCCGCCGGCACCGCCGAGGTTGCGCTGCGAGCCGATGTAGGTGGAGGGCACCGGGCAGTCGTCGACCACGTCGGAGGCCGACTGGTCGGGACCGTTGTCCACCACGACCAGGTGGTCGGGCAGGCGGGTCTGGCTCGCGATGACCTTCAGGGACTCGGCCAGCAGCTCACGGCGATGCCTGGTGACGATGACCGCGACTACGGATCCGGCGGGCAGCTGCTGTGCGGAGTCGGTGCTCATGAGCCTTCTTCGCTCCCGATCGTTGCCCGCGATTCGCCGATCCGGGCCAGGGTTTCGTCACTGAGGTTTTTGAAGGGGTCGTAGCCCTTGTAGTGCGTCAGGACCGAGCGCAGCGAACCCTCTTCGCGGATGCCGCCCTTGTCCATCCAGATCGCGGTGCTGCACAGCTCGACGAGGAACTCGTCGGAGTGCGAGGCGAAGACAAGCATGCCGGATCGCTTCACGAGGTCGTTGAGGCGGTCCCGCGCCTTCTCCAGGAACTCCGCGTCGACCGCGCCGATGCCCTCGTCCAGGATCAGGATCTCGGGGTCGATCGAGGTCACGACGCCCAGCGCGAGCCGGACCCGCATGCCGGTGGAGTAGGTGCGCAGCGGCATCGCCAGGTAGTCGCCCAGTTCGGTGAACTCGGCGATGTCATCGATCCGCTTCTCCATCTCCTTGCGGGACATGCCCAGGAAGAGACCGCGGATGATGATGTTCTCGTACCCGGAGATCTCCGGGTCCATGCCGACGCCGAGGTCGAAGACCGGCGCGACCTTGCCGACCACGCGAGCGCTGCCCCGGGTCGGCTCGTAGATGCCCGACAGCAGCCGCAGCAGCGTGGACTTGCCCGCGCCGTTGTGCCCGACCAGCGCGACCCGGTCGCCTTCGCCCAGCGACATGTTGATGTCGTGCAGCGCCTCGATGACCGGCACCTTGCTGTCGGTGCCGATCTTGCCGCCGGCCTTGCCGAGGACGGCCTTCTTCAGCGAGCGGGACTTCGCGTCGAAGATCGGGAAGTCGACCGCCGCGTTCCATACGTCGATGCTGACCATGGTTTCGGCCTCACTCAGACCCAGTAGGAGACACGGGAACGGTAGTTGCGCAGCACGAACAGCGCCAAAGCCCAGCCCACGACGGTGATCGCGAGGCAGATGCCCCAGTGGTGCCAGGCGATCGGGCTGCCGAGCATCGGCTGCCGCACGATCTCCAGGAAGTGCATGAACGGGTTGATCTCGGCGAGCTGCGCCCGCTCGGCGATCACGGGGTTCGGGTTGCTCTTGAACTGGTCGTAGTTCCACACGATCGGCGTCATGAAGAACATCAGCTGCACCATGCTCTGCGTCACCGGCGGGATGTCGCGGAAGCGGGTGGAGATGGTGCCGATGACCATGATCGCCCAGGCGCCGTTGAGCGCGATCAGCGCGAAACCGGGCAGGACCAGGAGGAGCGTCCACGACAGCGGCTGCGGGAAGATCAGCAGCAGCACGAAGTAGACGACGAGGTTGTGCAGGAAGAACAGGAACTGCCGCCACATCAACCGCAGCACGTGGATGCTCACCGGAGCCGGGAGCTGCTTGATCAGCCCCTCGTTGGAGATGAACACCTCGGCGCCGTCGTTGATGCAGTTGCTGATGAAGCCCCACACGATGAAGCCGACCGCGAGGTACGGCAGGTGGTCTTCCAGCTTCTGACCGAACAGCTGCGAGTAGAGCAGGCCCAGCGCGGTGACCGTGACGGCCATGCTGATGGTGATCCACAGCGGGCCGATGACGGAGCGGCGGTAGCGCTGCTTGATGTCCTGCCAGCCGAGGTGGGCCCACAGCTGTCGCTGGTTGAGGGCATCGTTGATGTCCTTGAACGCTTTTCGCCAGGACCGCGGCGAGATCTCCGAAGGTGCCGAGGGGCGATCCAGCGTGCTCGTAGCATGCACAGCGAAAGAGTACCGACCACCGGTACGCGCCCTCGGCCTGGGCATCACTCGAAGGAGTAGCGCCCGCTCGGCGTCGAGCGCTACCGACCGTTACGTCCGGATGGCTACAGGTACTGCCCGGTGCCCTTGGTCGGGCCGATGTCCGGTTCGGCGCTTCCGGCGGGCAGTCCCCGGCGCATCTGCTCCAGCTGGGCGCGGGCGGCCATCTGCTGGGCGAACAGCGCGGTCTGCAGGCCGTGGAACAGGCCTTCCAACCAGCCGACCAGCTGCGCCTGGGCGATCCGCAGCTCGGCGTCCGAGGGCGTGCTCTCCTGCGCGAACGGCAGCGACAGCCGCTCCAGCTCCTCGATGAGCTCCGGCGCCAGGCCCTGCTCCAGCTCGCGGATGGAGGACTGGTGGATCTCCTTGAGCCGGTGGCGGCTGGCCTCGTCCAGCGGCGCCTGGCGGACCTCCTCCAGCAGCTGCTTGATCATGGTGCCGATGCGCATCACCTTGGCCGGCTGCTCGACCAGGCCGTTGATGTCCTCGCCCTGCTCCGGGGCCTCTTCGTCGGTTCCGGCGGCACCGGCACCCACGGGGTTGCCGTCCTCACCGACCAGGAACACCTGCGGACGCTCTTGCTCGTTCATCGGTCCCATCATTCCAGTCTGCCGCGCGGGAGCATGACCAGTCGTGCCGACTCACCCGCAGCGCTGGGGAAACGGATCGGCTAACGATCCCGCAACGGCCACCCTGAGGCTTCGCCGAGCCCGGCGTTTCAGTAATGTCGCAGCATGTCGTTCGACGTCGCGGCGGTTCGCGGACTCTTCCCGGCGCTCGGCGACGGGTGGGTGCACCTGGACACCCCGGCCGGCATGCAGGTGCCCGAGCAGGTGGCCACGGCGGCGTCGACCGCGCTGCGGGCCCCGGTTTCCGGCCCGGGCGGGAACTTCCCCGCCTCGCAGCGCGCCGAGGCGATCGTGGAGGCCGCTCGTCGCGCGATCGCGGATCTGGTGGGGGCCAAGCCTTCCGGCGTGGTGCTCGGGCCGAACTCGGCCGTGCTGCTCGGACGGCTCGCCGACGCGCTGGGGGAGGGCTGGCTGATCGGCGACGACGTCGTGGTCTCCCGGCTGGACTCGCCGGCCAACGTCGACCCGTGGCAGCGCGCCGCCCAGCGCTCCGGGTCCACCGTGCGCTGGGCCGAGATCGACATCGAGACCTGCGAGCTGCCGACCTGGCAGTACGGCGAGCTGGTCACGCCGCGCACCAAGGTCGTGGCGATCACCGCCGCCTCGGGGGCCGTCGGCACCCGGCCGGACATCCGGCCCGCCGCGGAGGCCGCCGACGAGCACGACGCGCTGCTGGTCGTCGACGCGTCGTCCGCCGCTCCCTTCGTGCCGCTGGACGTCACCGAGCTCGGCGCCGACGTGGTGGCGGTCAACGCGTCCGCCTGGGGCGGCCCGCAGGTGGGCGCGCTGGCCTTCCGCGACCCGGCGATGCTCGACCACCTGCCCTCGGTGGCCCTGGACCACAGCGCTCGGGGCCCGGAGCGGCTGGAGATGGGGCCGCACGCGTATCCGCTGCTCGCGGGCCTGGTCGCGTCGGTGGACTACCTCGCCGGCCTCGACGACGCGGCCATCGGACCGCGCCGCGAGCGGCTGCTGACCTCGCTGCGCTCGGTGAAGTCCTACCAGGCGGGTTTGCTGACCACCCTGACCAACGGGCTGCGCAAGCTGCCCGAGGTGATGCTCATCGGCGACGCGATGCGCCGGATCCCGTCGGTCGCCTTCACGATCAACGGCGTCAAGGCGGAGGACGCCGTCGCGCACCTGGCCGAGCAGGGGATCTGCGCCTTCGCGGACCCGGGCGCCCACGGCGTCTTCGCGGCGCTGGGCGCGGCCGAGGTGGGCGGAGCGGTCCGGGTGGGCCTGGCCCACTACACCAACACCACCGAGGTCGACCTGCTCCTCGACGCCGTCGCCCGCCTCACCTGACCGAGCGGGGATTCGAACGTCGCGCGACATCCGAGCCCCGGACTTCGAGGCCGAACTTCGCGCGACAGTCGAATCCCACCACCGCGTCACCGGACCAGGAGGATCTTGCCCCGGACGTCGCCGGATTCGAGGGTGGCGTGGGCGCGGGAGGCCTCGGCCATCGGAACGCGGGTGTGCACCGGGATCCGGACGTCGCCGCTCTCGATCAGCGGCCAGAGACGACTCCGGACGTCGGCGACGATGGTCGCCTTCCCGTTCGGACCTTCGACGGGACGTCCGCGCAGGCCCAGGGCCGACATGCGGAGGCGCTTCATCAGCATCTTGCCCATGTTGAGCTCGGCCTTGTTGCCGCCCTGCATCCCGATCACGGCCAGGAACCCGTCGGTGGTCAGCGCGGAGAGGTTCCGGTCCAGGTAGGACGCCCCCATGTTGTCCAGGATGACGTTCGCGCCGCCGAGCTCCTTGACGACCTCGACGAAGTCCTCGTCGCGGTAGGAGATCACCGGATCGGCACCCAGCTCCGCGCACAGCGCGCGGCTCTCCGCCGACCCCGCGGTGGCCGCGACCCGGGCGCCCAGGGCCTTGGCGATCTGGATGGCGCAGGTCCCGATGCCGCCCGCGCCGCCGTGCACCAGGAAGAGGTGCCCTTCCCGCAGCCCGGCCTCCATGACCACGTTCGACCAGACCGTGCAGGTGACCTCGGGGATGCCGGCGGCCTCCACCAGGTCCACCCCGGCGGGCTTGGGCAGGACCTGGGCCGCCGGGACCGCCACCCGCTCGGCGTACCCGCCGCCGGCCAGCAGCGCGCACACCTCGTCGCCGACGTTCCAGCCGGTCACGCCCTCGCCGAGCTGGGCGATCGTGCCGGAACACTCCAGTCCGGGGATGTCGCTTGCGCCCTGGGGCGGCGGGTAGTTGCCTTGGCGCTGAGCGAGGTCGGCGCGGTTGATCGCGCTGGCGGCGACGTCGATGACCACCTCACCGGGGGCGGGCTGGGGGTCCGGGTGTTCGGTCCACACCAGAACGTCGGGGTCACCGGGCTCGCGGATTGAAATCCCATGCATGCCCGTGACGGTAGTCAGCCGCGGGCGGCGCGAAAACCGAGGACGCGGCCCCGAGCCGGTAAATATGGGAAAGATTCCCACTTCTCCAACTCGGCCGGGGTCGGTTGACTGGATCGGACATTCACCCAATCCACACGAAAATCGGGGAGCATGATGAGTTCGCGAACCATCACATCCAGACGCGCGGTCACCGCACTGGCCGCCACCTGCGCGGCGGCACTGGCCGCCATCGCCCCGGCTTCCGCCGCACCCGCGGGCCTCGGTGACCAGATCACGGGCGACGCGGTGAACCGCCACCTGATCGCGCTGCAGCGGATCGCCGACACCCACGGCGGGAACCGCGCGTCCGGGCTTCCCGGGTACGAGGCGAGCGTGGACCACGTCGCGGACAAGCTGCGCCGAGCGGGCTTCGACGTGACCACCCCGGAGTTCACCTACGACGCCTTCTACCTGGATTCCTTCAGCCTCGCGGTCGCTGGTCAGCCGACCGAGGGCGACGCGCTGGAGTACTCCCCGGCCACTCCGCAGGGCGGGATCACGGCTCCGCTGTCGGTCGCCGCGGTCGACGAGACCCCCGGCTGCGAGGCCACCGACTTCCCCGCTGACGTGGCAGGTTCGGTTGTGCTGATCCAGCGCGGCTCGTGCACCTTCGCCGACAAGCAGCGGATCGCGGCGGATCTCGGCGCCGCAGGCGCGATCGTCTACAACAACGTCGAGGGGCCGCTCAACGGCACGCTCGGCGACCCCGCGGACGCGCGCATTCCGAGCGCGGGCGTGACGATGCAGACGGGCCAGGCCCTGGCCGGTCAGGCGGGCGCCGAGGTGAAGTTGGACGTGCAGTCGCGGCTGGAGTCGGTGACGACCCGCAACGTCGTCGCGCAGACCCGCACCGGTCGTCCGGACAACGTCGTGATGGCGGGTGCCCACCTGGACAGCGTTCCGGAGGGCCCGGGCATCAACGACAACGGCAGCGGCAGCGCCGGACTGCTGGAGACCGCGCTGCGGATGGGCGGCAGCCCGCAGTCCGAGAACGCCGTCCGGTTCGCCTGGTGGGGCGCCGAGGAATCGGGTCTGGTCGGTTCCACGCAGTACGTGCAGAGCCTGACCTTCGAGCAGCAGCTCGACATCGCGCTGTACCTGAACTTCGACATGATCGGCTCGCCGAACGCGGGCTACTTCGCCTACGACGGCGACGACTCGGACGCCGAGGGCTCGGGTCCCGGCCCGCAGGGCTCTGGCCAGATCGAGCAGGACCTCGCGGCCGCGATGGCCGCGCAGGGCGTGGAGCTGGAGGGCACCGACTTCGACGGGCGTTCCGACTACGGCGAGTTCATCGCCAACGGGATCCCGGCGGGCGGCTTGTTCACCGGGGCCGAGGGCGTCAAGACCGAGGAGCAGGTCGCGAAGTGGGGAGGCACCGCGGGTGTCGCCTACGACGCGAACTACCACCAGGCCGGTGACCACCTGGGCAACATCGACCGCGTCGCCCTGGAGCGCAACGCGAAGGGCCTGGCCAACGTCATCGAGGCGTACTCGCGCAGCACGGAGGCCGTCAACGGCATGACCCGCGACGAGCGGGCTCGCCTCCGCCAGTCGCAGCTGTCCACCTTCGCCGAGCACGCCAGGGGCCCGGCGGTCCCGCACGGCCACAACGCGATCTGACCGCAGTCGGTGTTGTGGGGGTGGGGGAAGTTTTCATGAAAACTTCCCCCACCCCCACACCCTTCCGTCGTCGGTTCGATCAGGAGATCGTGACTTCGGCAGGGAGCTGCAGCGTGCCGCTGAGCGTGGCGCTGTTCGCGCCGTCGCACAGCAGTCCGCTCTCGCTGATCGGGAACGAGGCGCCGGAGTTGGCGGTCACCTGGTGGGTGCCGTTGTCCCAGCCGTTGCCCGGGACGGCGGCGTTGTCCACCGTGATCGTGCACATCCCGCTGATGGTCACCGTCGCGCTGGCCTGGGTGATGTCCACGCTGCCGGTGCCGGTCGCGGTGGCCAGCCACTGACCGCTCGGGGTCACGGTGGTCGCCGCCGAGGGCGCGATCGAGTTGGTGCAGTTGGTGATCGCCGGTGCCGCAGGAGCGCCCGAGGAGTCCACGGTTCCGGCGACCGCCGGGTCGCCGCCCACGGGGGCCTGCACGTTGCCGCTCACGGTGTCGCAGGTGATCGTGGCGCCGGTGTTGGCCGTCATGACCAGCTGCGTTCCGCTGGCGAGCGTGAGCGGTTCGACGGTGTTCTGCGGGTTCCACTGCACGGCTGCGGCCTGGGCCGCCACCGATCCTCCGAGGGAGAACGCGGCGATCATGGCCACGCCGGCGATCGTGCGTCGGGTTGCGCGCATCGTTTACCTCCTGTGTTCGGGCAGGCCTCGTCCCTCCGCGACACGGCGTTCGCGCGTCGCGGAGTTGCTGGGAGTGGTGGTGAATTCGAGGCGATGCCTGAGGAAAAACTATAGAAACATGAGTGTTTCTAATGCGCAACGGTGAAGTGCGGGAAGCATTATCGCGATCCGTCGTCGTGCGAGAGGAGAAGCGGGGTGAAACGGGTGAGCCGGTGCGCCAAACGGGCGTGGTCCACGGTTTCCCTGCGTAATTCCTCGCGGACCAGTTCGTGGCACGCGCCGATCACGAATTCGATCTTCGTTCGATTCCGGAGGTCGTCGTGCGCCACGCTCATCTCCACGATCAACCTGGTGAGATGGCTCGTGGCATCCCTGACGTAGGTGGGCAGCCAGGGATCTTCGGTCTCGTCGAGGCCACCGAAGTACAGCCGGGCGGCGGCCGGGTTCTCGGCCAACCAGGTGATCAGCACGCCGACCACGGCGTCGTACCGATCGCGGCAGTTCTCGTTCTCCAGGCACGCCTGCCGACAGGCCAGGTGCCACGACGCCACCGCATCGGCGAACAAGTTGGGCGAATTGGCAGTCATGTCATCCCCCCGGATTGTCTACGCAGGCACGTTAGCGGGCCGGTAAGCTCGATTTGAAGATCTCATCGGTGAACGGATCCTCAGACCACTGGAGAGGTAGCGGACAGGTGGGCGCCAGGGACCCCCGCGACCAGCGGAAGCTGCCGCCCGGGCGGCACGGGATCCCGGCCGATCAGGTCGCCGATGATCAGCGCGCACGCATCCTCGCCGCGGTCGTGGCGGCCGTCGGCGAGCGCGGCTACGCCGAGGCCACGGTCGAGGACTTCACCGGCCGCGCCGGGGTGTCCCGCAAGACCTTCTACCAGCACTTCGCCAACAAGAACGCCGCCTTCCTGGCGGCCTACGACGAGATCGCCGAACGCGTCGTGGTGGTCGCGCGCACCGGCTACGCGGCCCACGACGACTACGCGGCCAGCGCCCGCGCAGCGCTGGAGCGCTCGTTGCGCGAGCTCGCCGCCGATCCGGACGCGGCCGTGCTCGGCGTCGTCGAGGTCTTCGCCGCCGGCCCCGAAGCGCTGCGCCGCCGCAGCGAGAACATCCGCGGGCTCACCGCGCTGATCACCGACCGGACGCGGGATCTGCCGCAGGCCGCGCCGGGCGCGAGCTTCACGGCCGAGACCATCGTCGGAGCTGTGCTGGAAGTCGTCTACAACCGCGTCCAGCGGGGGGAGGCCGCGCAGCTGCCGGACCTCGTTCCGGACCTGCTCTACTGCGTCGTCGCGCCGTTCTTCGGGCACGAGCGCGCCACCGAGGAGCGCGCGAACGCGCAGCGCCTCCTGACGAGCTAGCTCAGCGGCGCCAGAAGAAGTGGTGCTCGACGCCGCTCGACGCCCGGACGCGCTCCAGGTGGTACCGGTCGGTCAGCTCGTCCGGGCTCGCCCAGAGTCGGATGCCGTCGCCGAGCTCGACCGGGATGACCGCGATGTGCATCTCGTCGACGAGGTCGGCGTCGATGAACTCGCGCAGCGTGCTGATGCCGCCGCCGATGCGCACGTCCTGGCCGCCCGCGGCGGCCTTGGCCTGCTCGACGGCCTCCTGCGGCGTCGCGTTGATGAAGTGGAAGGTGGTGTCGGAGAGGCTGAACGAGGGTCGCTCGTGGTGGGTGAGCACGAAGACCGGCGTGTGGAAGGGCGGCTCGTCGCCCCACCAGCCCTGCCAGTCGTGGTCCGGCCAGGGGCCGCGAACGGGGCCGAACTTGTTGCGCCCCATGATCTCGGCGCCGATGCCGTGGGCGAAGTCGCGCGAGATGTAGTCCTCGAAACCCCGGGTGCCGCCCTCCTCGGTGCGGTTGACCCAGCTGGCGGTGGCGCCGATCCACTCGAACAGCGCCTGCGGGGTCACCGCCCGGCCGAACGGTCGCTCGAAGGTCTGGTCGTGCCCCGCTCCGATGCCGTCCCGGGAAACGCTCATGCAGTGAACGCGAACCCGCTGCGCCATGATGCGCCCTCCACGTCGGTGGTCACTCTTGGCACCAACGTAGGGCCGCTCACCGGCGGTGTCTTCTCCGATCTTGCGCAGTCGCCGCGCTCCTCGGGGCGCGCTTCGACCGGCGGGCGACGAACGCCCACCTCGTTCCGGCCCGGCTCAGGCGCCGACGACCTCGGCTTCGGCCTGCTCGCCTGCCAGCAGCGCCACCCGGTAGTGGGCCAGCGACTTGTTGAGCCGGTCGCGGGCGAGCTTCGCCTGTTCGTCGTCGACCCCGATTCCGAGGTGCGCGCACACGGCGGCGCCGGTGGGCTTGTGCCGGACGTTCACGTCTTGCTTCTCATCCACGGCCCCATGCTCGCAGCCCGGGGGATCGCTCGTACCCCGAGCCCTCCTTCCGGGGGCTGAACCCTCGGTGACGGGAGAGTTCACGACTGCACCACGACACCCATCGCCTCCAGGAAGCGCAGCGCCAGCGGCTTGGCCGGAACGATCCGCTGCGCCTCGAAGCTCGCCACGTCGGACTCGGGGATTCCGGCCGCCGCGGCGAGCTTCGCCTGGTCCCAGCCCAGTTCCTGCCGGGTGATGGAGACCAGGCGGACCAGGTCTTCGGTGTCGTGGGGGTGTTCTTGCTCGGTTCCACTCACGCGCTGACCCTATCCGCACAAGATCGGCTCACCGCTCACGGACGTCAAGCTCACAGATCCAGAGCGGGTGCGATCTCGCGCAGCGCGGGTAGCGGATCTTCGGAGCTGCTGTCGCCGAGGACCTGGATGACCACGTGATCGGCGCCCGCGTCGAGGTGGCGCTTGACCTGCGCGGCGATCGTCCCGGCGTCACCGATGGCGACCAGGTGTTCGGCGAGCCGGTCGGATCCGCCCACGACGACGTCGGATTCGTCGAAACCCTGCCGCAGCCAGGAGTTCCGGTAGTTCGGCAGTTGCGAGTACATGTGCAGGTGGTCGTGCGCCCGGCGCAGCCCGGTCTCCCGGTCGGTGGTCAGGGCGACCGCCTGCTCGCTGACGACCCACTTGTCGGGTCCGAGCAGCTCGCGCGTGGTCGCGGTCTGCTCCGGGGTGATCAGGTAGGGGTGCGCGCCGTCGCCCGCTTCGCCGGACAGCTGAATCATCTTCGGCCCGAGCGCGGCCAGCAGCCGAGCCGGACGCGGCGCCCCGGGCTCGACCTTGTCCGACAGCTCGTCCATGCGCTGCAGGTAGTCGCGCATGGTCGTGAGCGGCTTGGCGTAGGTGCCCGCGTTGCCCTCGACGAGGGGAGCGTGGCTGACGCCGAGACCGAGCACGAACCTGCCCGGGTGCAGCGCGCTGAGCGTCCGCGCACCGGCCGCGGCGGCCTTGGGGTCGCGGGCGTGGATGTTGGCGATGCCGGTGCCGACCACCAGCCGCTCGGTGGCTCCCAGCAGGGCACCGGCCTGCGTCAGCGATTCCTTGCCGAACGCTTCGCCGTAGAACAGGGAGCCGTAGCCGAGCTCCTCGATCGCCCGAGCGCGTTCCTGCACGTCGCGGATGCCCCACGCATCGCTGGTCCACCAGACGCCGACACGAGACTTGAATTCGATCTCACCCATGCCTCGACGCTATACCCGCGACCGGCGGGCCGCGCTCCGCTGAGGAGTCGTCCCGGGCTGGTTCGCGCGGCTAACCCGCTACGAGGTGCGGAGCAGGTCCCGCTCGCACTGCCGCAGGATCCGGCCGAACACCAGGCGCGTCAGGGGTTTCACGATCGTCCGGGTCGCGAGGTCGCGCGCCACGGGCGTTCTCATCTCGGCCTCGGTGACCCAGGTGACCCTGGTCCCGCCGGGAACCTCGGTGAAGGTCATGCTCCCGCCGCCGTGCCGGGACGGCGGGAAGCTCTGGGTGACCAGGTAGTTCATCGAGCGCGGGCGTTCGGCCGCGGTCACCTCCTCGAGGAACCAGCCGATCGACCAGAGGTGGGACCTCACCGCGCCCGCACCCCACCGGTCCGGTTCCCCGGCCTGCTTGAGGCGGTTGCGCAGGACCCAGGACGAGCTCTGCCAGTGGGTGGTTTCCGCGCACCAGTCGTACACCGACTCGACGGGGGCGGGGATGGTGCGCTCCACGGTGATCGTTTCCATCGCGACTCCTCGTTCAGAACTTGATGGAGGTGAGCTTGTGCGGGTTGCGGACGGTGTAGACCGCCCGGACCTGGTCGTCGCCCACCTCGATGGAGGTGACCTGTTCGAGCTCGCCGTCGACCAGGACGAGCATCGAGTGCATCCCGTTGTGGACGCCGATCCGGAAGTCCAGCTCGCCCTTCTTGCGCCCCCTGGTGAGCAGGCCGGCGATGAGGTGGGCGACGTCCTCGCGTCCCCGCACGGGGTTTCGGACGGCGGTGACCTCGCCGCCGCCGTCGGAGAGGTACACGACGTCGGGGGCGAGCACGTCCAGCAGCGCCTGGACGTCGCCGGTGGCCGCGGCCGCCGAGAACCGCCGCGCGACCTCGGAGGCCTCCGACGGCGTCGCGATGGCCGTGCCGCGCCGTGCGTGCACGTGCTGCCGCGCACGGCTGTTGAGCTGCCGCACGGCCTCTTCGGATCTGCCCAGCGCGGCGGCGATTTCGGGATAGCTGAAGTCGAAGACCTCGCGCAGCACGAAGGTCGCGCGCTGCGCGGGTGTCAGGGTTTCGAGGACGAGCAGCATCGCCGTGGTGACGGCCTCGCCGGTGAGCACGTGGTCGAGCCCGTCCGGCTGGTCGTCGGCGGTGATGAGCGGCTCGGGAAGCCACGTCCCGACGTAGGTCTCGCGACGCCGGGAGGACGATCGCAGCAGGCTCAGCGCCTGGCGCGTGACGATCTGCACCAGGTAGGCGCGCGGGTGGGTCACCGAGTCGCGGTCGACGTCGCGCCAGCGCAGGTAGCCGTCCTGCAGCACGTCCTCGGTGTCGGCCACCGACCCGGTGATCTCGTAGGCGATGGAGAACAGCAGCGGGCGGTGTTCGGTGAACGGATCGGGGTTCTCGGTCATGCCGGGCCTGTCGCCATCTCGCGCCTCCTGGTCGGTCACCGCCCGCACGAACCTCCACGGTCCGGGGTCTCGAACACGGGATGCCGCCCGCGCTCGTCCTGTGACCTCCCGCGACGGTGACGTGCATCACCACTAGGGGTTTCTCCCGGTTTCTCGCGAATCGTGATCCGCGCGGAACGCGCAGCCGGAAGACTGGGCCCATGTTCAAGAAGTTACTGGCCGCGGTCGGTGTCGGCGGCGCGGAAGTGGAGACGGAGCTGCACACGCCGGGCGTGCAGCCGGGCGGTCAGGTCCAGGGGGTCGTGCGGCTGCGCGGCGGCGAGGTCCCGCAGCAGCTGGACGGGGTGTCGGTCGAGTTCGTGACGCGCGTGGAGCACGAGGTCAACGACGACGAGGTCGAGTCCAAGCGCGCTTTCGGCCGGCAGCGGATCGGCGCGGGCGTCGCGCTGCAGCCCGGTCAGATCGTGGAGCTGCCGTTCCAGGTGACCGCGCCGCTGGAAACCCCGATCACGTTCTTCGCCGGTCGGCACCTGCCGGGAGGTGAGGTCGCGGTCCGCACGAGGCTGGAGATCAGCGGCGCCGTCGACGCCACCGACACCGACCCGATCGGCGTGGGTGCTCTGCAGGCCCAGCACGTCCTGCTGGAGGCGGTGGAACGCCTCGGCTTCCACCTGCACCGGGTGGACTGCGAGGCCGGCCACTTGCGCGGAACCCGGCAGACGCTGCCGTTCTACCAGGAGATCGAGTTCCACCGGTCGCCGAACTACCCGCGCCTGAAGCAACTGGAGGTCACCTTCATCGCGGGCCACGACGGGATGGACGTGGTCATCGAAGGCGACAAGAAGGCGGGCCTGCTCACCAGCGGCCGCGACCTCACCAACGTCGTGAACATCGACTACGCGGCGATCCCCCAGGTCGACTGGGCCGCCGAGCTGCACAAGCACGTCGAGCGCATGGGCAGCGGCTTGCTGTGACCATTCCCGGGACGGTGTGCGAGGGGTGGGGGAAGTTTTCATGAGAACTTCCCCCACCCCGAACCGGTCGTGGAGCCCATCCCGAGTGGGGACTGCGCCCCAGGCGCAGCCGACGTCCGCTCTGGCCGGAAGTGCTAGCGCATCCTGGCCATTCAGCTGATCCTCTTCTCGTCGTCGTTCCTTAGCGTCGTTGCTGACCGAGTTCGCGGGAGCAGCAGGAGGAACAGGTGGCCAAGCCAGGAAAAGCGGGACTGCTCGGGGTGATCGGGGCGTTCGCGCTCACGGCGGCCTTGGCCCCGCCGGCATCGGCGATCATCGGCGGGCACGACTCGACCGAGCGGTTCCCGTTCATGGTCAGCGTGCAGAAGGACGGCCACCACTACTGCGGGGCGTCGCTGATCAAGCCGGACTGGATCGTGACCGCCGGGCACTGCGCGGTCAACGTCGTGCCGGAGCAGCTGGCGGTGCGCATCGGCGACCAGGACCGCACGAAGGGGGAGGAGGCGAAGGTCGTCGAGTTCGCCACCCACCCGGACTTCTCCTACGAGCCCTTCCACGACGACGTGGCCGTGATGAAGCTCGACCACCCGGTGACGGCGCAACCCGTCGAGATCGCGTCGGAACCCGGGCCCATCGGCACCGCAACCCGCATCCTCGGCTGGGGGATGACCTGCGAGGACGGCAGCGAGTGCCCGGATCCGCCGATCCGGCTGCAGGAGCTGGGCACCGAACTCGTCCCGGACGAGCGCTGCAGCGAGAACTACGACCGCGACAACGAGCTGTGCACCGACAGCCCCACGGAGAACGCCCAGGCGTGCATCCTCGACTCCGGCGGTCCGCAGTTCAAGGGACGCCCGGGCCACTGGCAGCTGATCGGCGCCACCAGCCGCGACGGCGACGCGGACCCCACCTGCGCCACGGGCCCCGGCATCTACACGGACCTGACCGCCCACCGCGACTGGATCGAACGAGCCACGGCGGGCTGAGAAGCGGAGCCCCGGCTCGGGCGTGCGCGCCGATGGGGGTCGAGCCGGGGCTCGTCCACTGATGCGGACTGATCGTCCGCCTGTCGAGGCCGGTAGCGCTGCGCTGCTCGACGTCGCTACTGGCCCGTGGACACCGGTCGTCCCCGGCGTCGCACCGCAGCACGGGCGACGGCGGTGATCCCGCTGACCGCACCGGTTCCGACCACCATGCCGACGAAGACCAGCACCGCACCGATGACCCAAAGACCGGTGCCGTCCGCCCCGGCGGCCGTCCAGGACCACGCCGCGGTGAACGCGACGGGCATGACCGGGACGACGAGCCACGCGGGGATCCGAACGGTCGCAGCCACGCAGAGCACGACGAGGCAGACGACGCAGCCGGCCACCTGCCACGCCTCGTAGGGGCCGCTGGTCGAGCCCGTCGCCGGGTCGGTCTGGTAGCCGCGATCCCACGCCATCCAAGCCCACCAGCAGGCCGCGGTCAGCACCGCCAGCCCCGCGCCGAGGACCAGGCGCTCAGCAGGCCGTTGCCCACGCTGTTGGTTGATCATTGCGCGATGGTGCCACCCGCACCACGCGGAAGGGATCCGTGAAAGTACTCAACCCGGCGAAAGGCCGGGATCTCCGACGGTGCGCACCAACCGGAATCGCTCGGCGAGCACCAAGGTGTCATCGGTCGCGGTGAACCCGGGAGCACCCAGTTCGGCGCGCACTTCCGCGCTGTGCCAGAACTCCTCATGCCCAGCACGCCATTGCGCTACGGACTCATCACCTTCGCCCTCATCCAGGGCGTGCTGCAGGTCCACATCGGCGAGCCGGACGATCCGCACCTCGGTCACCTCGATCACCGCGACCCGCCGATCAAGGGAGTCCACCACCGCCGAGAGCTGTCCCACCTCGGGGAACGGCTCGTTCGCACGCTCGTAGGCGAGCACCAAACCGGAGGTCGACGTCTTAGCGCCGGAGAGGATCGCCGCCACCAACCGATCCCGCAGGGGCCCGGGGAAAGCGAACTCCGCCCGAGGAAGCTCATCAGGATTCACGCGGAGAAACCTACCGGCGGATCGGGAGAATCAATTGAGACCAAAAGCGAGACCAGAGGCAACATGGCCCGGCGGGAGAGAGCCCCGTCGGGCCATGTTCGTGCTGGTCAACACAGCGGAAGCGGCGGGATTCGAACCCGCGGTCGGTCTCCCGACGCTCGCTTTCAAGCTCTGAGAACGCCAGTTCGGCGGGGGTCACGATGGCCGCGACCAGGGACTATTCGAGATTTCTGAACTTCGATGAACTTGGCTGAACCGTTGCAACTGCTACCGGGACTGCTACCACGAACGTGAGTCACGGAGCTGGCCAACTGCCCAGGGAACAGGGCGCTGCCGGATTGTTGATGGGCCGGTCGCACCGGGTTGTTGCGACCGGCCCGTTGGGCCGCTGAGGACTTCCCCTCCGTCAGCAGCAAGCGCATCATAGAACCTGTGTTCGATGAAGTTAAGGCCTATCCGCCGTCAGAGCCTGGGGATGATCGGCAACGCAGGCCACCGGTGCCGGTCAAGCTCGATCTCCGGCGTGCCTTCAACCAGAGCCCGCCGGGCGGTGGGGTACTTCCGGATGGGTGGGTGCTCGATGCCGTTATCGACGGAGAACTGATCTGCTGGCGGCGGGATACCCGCCGTCGCTGGTGGGCCGAGGTCAAAGTCGTTCTCTATCGCGGGCAGAACCCCGGCTCCGGCGGGAGTCGAGTCGTCATGCTGGTACCGGCGCACGCAGTCTGGCGGCGGTCGTGACGTCGTGGTTATCGCCGCAGGAGAGTTGTTAGAAGCGGGCCGATCGTCGCTGCGATCAAGGTGGCGGCAATTGTGTAAGTCGTTTGTGCTCGGAGGACTGTCTGAATTCGCGACTTGAGACGTGGTGGGCGCGGAGCAGGTAGGTTTGGCATGCCATGTACCCGAGGCGTCGGATCGTATAGCTTGCCTGTGTAAAGCTGAGCAATATGTCGGGATATTGCTTTGTAAGCTAGGTTTCTGCGCCTTCTATTGAATGGCTCATCCGCGGCGTACAGAACAGCGCGGGATGTCCTGCTCCATCGTGGATCCGTACGCTCGCGTGTTGTATTTCCTGCCAGTCTCGCTACCTTTTTTGTGAACCTCCAAGAAATTGCTTCAAGTTTCTGCTTTGTCTCTCTTATCCTTGCGCTGATTAGAGCATAGCCAGGCCATTTGTGCCCGTCAGCAGGTACGGTGGCGTCCCCCTGTCCGCCTTCGAAAATGGTTAGATTGACTGTCATCGAAAGTAGGTCTTCCAAGAGGGATATTGGGTTTGATCGGAACAGAGGTCTGTGCCAAATCCATGACAAGTAGAAGAATGCAAGGCTGGGTAGTGGGGCGGTGCTTATAAACAAGCGTTCAAACTGCGGCACGTCTGAGACGGAGGCGGTAGCGTGTAAAGCGATCGTCGCGAAGTAGGGAACAGCGAAGGCCACAAATATGCGGTAGTAGCGGTGCGCTGCTGTTCTAATTGCCCAGGAACCGACCTCGGGGTCGAGTCCGTGCTCTATAAGGGTGTCGATTGCATACTCGTTGACCCATTTTGCAAAGGTCAAGAACGGTTTCACTCCAAACTCTGCCCTTCCGCTACGGCTATGGCGATTTTGGTGGTGTCAGGCTGGTCCCCCGACCCTACTTAAGCCAGTAACCAAAGATTGCGCCGAAAACACAGATGACTACGCCGGTGACGATTGGTCGCCATATGTCGCCGCGGAGTAGCTCTGATCGAAGCTTGTAAAGCGCCAGGGGGACGGATGTCTTTGTGATAGGCATTCGTTTGACGCGCAGACCCCCGCAGTATGCCCGCAGTGTCACAATTAGTGCGGCAGCAATAATGGTTGCTGGCCAAAACAGGATGGCAACCGACATAGCTTCGTGTACCCAAGGAGACAGGGGTGGGCGGACCCCTTCTGGGGTAGGCTCGAATAGCCACTTTCGGCGGGCGGGGTCGGTTAGTGAAGAGATGAAAGCCATTCCGATTCCGAGCGCGAAAGGCCACAGGAAAAGGAATGCAACGAAGTTTATTCCGGTAAAGCTAGTGGCGCCACTCTTGATGCGATTGCTGAACTCCTTAATATTTTTGGTAAGGCTGTCGGAGCCGGTGATCTCTCGATGGGAACGGTCGGCCAAGTTGACCAGCGCAGCGCCGCCGTCGCTCCACGTGATGTACAAGGATACGCGGCGTGATTTGGCCAGTCTCGGGTCCAATTCGTTCCCAAGTTTGACATCGTCACCTGGGCCGAGTGTGAGTCCTTCTTGTTGCGCTTTTCCTGTGTCCCAGTTCAACTTTGAACGAGTTACATGGAACGTCCACGATTCAGCCGACTCGATGAGGTTCTTGAGGGACTCCCCAAGCACCTCAGGCTCCACCAGTTTGCTGTGCAAGCCGCAGCCTCCCACTGTCCACTCAGAGTGTCATTCGATCGACTCTGAGTGATCATTTTGGCTGGCCAGCGGTCGCTCGTAAGCAAATCGGCCCGAATGTGGCCTCTGACACATTGAGGTAGCTGTGAGTCTGAGGGGCGAGCCGTGGTGGGCGCTAGGGGTCAGCCTGCGGTGACGTAGGTGCCCATGCCGTTGACCACGATCAGTAGGCCGGCTTCTTGCAGGTGGCGGATGGCCTTGGTGGCGGTGACCTTGGTGACGCCGTAGATCTCGGCGAGTTCGGGGCCGGAGGGGAGGCGTTGGCCTGGGGTGAGTTCGCCGGAGTCGATGTCGGCTCGGAGGTCGTCGGCGATCTGGGACCAGACGTAGACCGGCAGGTCTCGGTTGATCCTGTCTGCGCGGCTCTCCCAGCTCATGGACCGACGCTATGCAGGCAGAGGAACCTACGCCTGATGAGATGAACCCATAGGTACGTGTAGGTAGCTACACTAGCGCTTATGGACGTGACCCAGGCCGAGGAGCCGAAAGCGGTCTTCGTCGACGGCCGGCGGTGGCTCGTGTGCCCGGTCGATGGTCCCGACTGCTTCCGTGTCGTGGCCGACCTTGGACGCATCGCCGTCGACGCGGTGGAGTTCCACGTGGAGAACCACTACCTAGGCCGGTGCTGTCCCAGCTGCGGGCGATGACCCGTCAGGCCGTCGCAGGGTAGGGGGTTGGTCACCGAAGCGCGAGGGTGCCCGGAGAAGCGATCTCACGGACCGCTGAGATCGCCTTAGAGGCAATGGAAAGCATCGTCCGGTGTTATCCCTGGTTGGCGGAACTGCTCAGTCGGATTATGTGGCAGGGTTCAGACCTGTGAACTGGCTGAATCGCGATCAGTCGGCCGCGACAGGTCGAGCAGGCTCCCGAGTGGAGATTGCATGTCCGCCACATCAGGTGGCGGGAGTCTGGGAAGTGGTCCTTCGGCGGGGGTCGCAGGTTACCGACAGAGTCGTTTCAGAGTTGATCCCCTTGTTGGCTCTCTTGGAGCTCATGGGATGCACGGAGGCGCGTCCGCCGTGGTCGAGATTTATCGGTGAAGGCGACAAGCGGCTATCACGCAGGGTGCGCTCCGGGGTCCGAGAAGTGGTCCGCAGAAGCAGGACCGGATCTGCTGTAGTGCTTGTCATTTCTGAGGGGAACTTGAGTTGAGCGCAACGCAAGTTACTTCCCAGAACTTTCCTCGTCATCGCTCGTACGATCTGTCGGGATCATTGCGTCCAGCAGCTCCGCAGCGGTACTTTGTGCACGCTCGCTTGCGAAAACTCCTTCCTTCTCTCCGTCCTTTATCTGCCCCAGCATCTCGAAAAACATCATTCCTCGAATTATCGTGTAAAGCCTTGGGTGAAGAATCAACGACATCTCGTCACTAATTCTATTTATGTTCGATAGAAACTGCGGATCATCTGGCTCCAGCCACGGTATTGATTCCTCATTCGGGATGCTTCCTTGTGCTAGTTCAGAGTAGGCTGGCAGCAGCCCCCGTTCCTCTCGTGCTCGTTTGATACGGCGTTTCGCTGTTGCTTCGGAGAAGCCAAAATGCGTTTTCACTGCCTGGACAGGATCCTTGCCAAGCAGGTGTGCAAGGGAATACACGACAGCGACTTGGTAGTCGTCCTCTTCGTTTACAGCCTTCGTGCCCCTGCGAAGCTTTCGAAGGGCGCTTTCTGCTAGCGTTTTGCTGCGCCTGTCCCATCTTTGCGCGTATGCGTCTTTGAGCTGCTCGCGCACATATGAAACCACCTTTTTTGTTCGATCGATACTGATCGAATCTAGTGGGGTGCTGTCGGCTTCAATTTGCAGCTTTTTTAGGGTTGGTTTTCCGTTTTCAACTTTAGCGGATGCGGTAACCGAGTAGCCATGCAAGTTGGTGTATTTTAGCTCTGCTTCCTCCCTGTTGAAAACTGCAAGTGTGCCGTCTTTGAGTTCAATTTGTAGTGACTCTTCTTCGGCGTCCAGAACTTCCTTGTAAACCTGCTCATCGGGTCCCTCGTCCTCTGCGCTGGGCATGTGAGCCCCCTCCAGTTTTCGTGAGCCCCCTCAGGGGCTGGCGTGGGCGGGTCGTCGCGGCCAGGCTTGTACTTGCGGGCCGGCCGCAGTGGAAATAGATCCTGACAAGAAAGTGCGAGGAATAGGATGAGTGAAGGAAACAGCGAGGCGGGGAACCAGATCTCGGTTCGTTGGGTGCTGATTATCTCGGTGAGTGCGGCAGTCGGAGTTGGCGTCGGCCTCGCCGAAGGCGTCGGAGCTGGAGTCATGGCCGGATTCGCCGCAGCAGGATTCTTGCTTCTTGCGGTGGGCTCGTGATCTGGGGTTAGGCGTATAGCGTTATCGGAACAGCCCTGTATCCGCAGGGCTGTTCCGACGCTTGCAGTAAGTGCTTCCAACTGGGAGTTAATCGACGTCGTGAAGTAGTCGTTCGAGGTCTTCGGCCGGTGCTGCGCAGCGGAAGCCGGTGTCGTCGTCGCACATGGTCTCGTTGGCGTCGTTGAACTGCGACGGGACCGCGCGGTCGAATTGGCTGGTCCAGGCTCCGCCCTTGAGCTCACGCCGGCCGGGCGTGGATTGAGTGTCGAGCCATTCCCAGACATTGCCGCACATGTCGTAGATGCCGTAGGGGCTGGTCCCGGACTGGTAGCAGTCGACGGCCGTGGTGATGCCGACGCCGTTTTCGCGGACGTTGCACTTGGCCGGCGTTGGCTGGTCGCCCCACGGGTAGGTCGCACCGCGGGTTCCCCGGGCCGCCTTCTCCCACTGCTGCGTGGTTGGGAGCGTCTTGCCTGCCCACTTCGCGTAGGCGGCGGCGTCCTTCCAGGTCACCCACACCACGGGGTGGTTCGCGAGTCCCGGCGGGAAGATGCCGTTCTCCCAGTGCTGCGGCATGTCGTGGCCGGTTGCGGCGACGAACTGGGCATAGTCGGCGTTGCTGACCAGGTAGATGTCGATGTAGTACGACGCCACCCACAGCGGCGTGTTGCTCGGGCCGGACTGGTAGATGCTGCCGTCGACCTTGACCATCGAGCTACCGGTGAGCGGGTGGCGAACTTGGCCGCTCCCAATCGGTTCGATGGTCTCCGCGCCGGAGATCTCCGCGCCGCCGGTCAGGCCCTTGAACCGGGCCTTGGTGTCGGGGTCGGACATCCGCAATGCCGTGTCCAGAATCGCCTGGTTGACCGGAAGCGGGGTGACGTCTGAGCCTCTAGCCTCCCACTTTGAGATGTTCCGCTCGCTCACGCCCAGGTGAGCGGCGAACTCCCGGAGACTCAACCGCATTGCGGTGCGAAGAGCCTTGATCTCGGTCCCGGTCCAAACCTGCACATTCGCCACTTCAAGCTCCCCTGCCACGTCTTCCGCAGGGGAGCCTAAAGGTCATGCCCGCTCGACTACACCCTTTCGCCAGGGATGTCCGCGTAGTGCTCGCGCAGCTTGTCCAGCACGTCATGCTTCTCTGGCGATTCGTGCTGCTCAACGGCAGTAACGGCACGGATGCCGGTGGCGGCGTTGGTGGCGAAGATGGCATCCATCTCGCCGAGGTCGGACAGCGTCACCGGTTCCACGGTTACCGATTCGTCGAGCTCCTGCTGAAGCAGGGTCATGGTGACTCCGGACAGGTATTCGGCCTTGGGCCAGATGATCTGTCCATCTCGGACGAAACCGATGTTCGAAGTCGCGATCTCGCTGATGGTGCCGTTGGGGTTGAGGAACAGCACGTCGTCGAAGCCGTCTCGCTGGGCGATGCGGCGTCGGCGGAGCGCGGCGTACAGGCCGATGTGCTTCACCGGCGGATCGTCGCGGACGTAGGACATCGCTCGGAGCCGCAGTGGTGAGGCGATGCCCGGAGACGCCTCGCGCGTGGTTACGAGCACGTGCGGTTCGGCGTCTTGGCCGATCGTCCCGAGTCTGAGCGCCGGGTCATAGATCGTCACGCGCGCCGTGGTCAGTGCGGGCGCGTCTTCGAGCGCCAGACGGACGAAGTGTCGGACGCGATCAATGTCCAGCTCGACATCGAAGAGCTGCCGGGAGTCGCGCAGCAGCCGCTGCATGTGGTGGGACAGGCCGCGTACACACCCGTCCTCGACCCGCATCGAGGTGAAGTGGCCGTAGTTCGTCAGAGCCAGGGTCTTGACCTGCTCCATCTCGGGCGGGGTGCCGTTCAGCTGCATGACACCCAGCTTGGCATCTGACCGGCCGATTCTGAACTTCAACGGAACCGGAGTGCAGCACGGGTTCAGGGGCGCCGGTTCTGCACGGGTTCAGTGCAGGGCGTTCAAGGGCAGTTCTTTGCAGCTCGCTTAGGCCGCAATCTTGAGTTGTCAGCGGAACGGGCAACGAAAAGCCCTAAGCGAGAAGGAGAAAGTCATGGCGAAGCAGGCGTTCCCCGGAGTCCAGACCGGCGGCGGCTTCATGTCCAAGCTCATCGGCGCGGCCGTCACGTTCGCGGTCCTGGTCCTCATCGTGAAGCACCCGGCCGAGTCGGCAGTGTGGGTCAAGGGCGCGTTCGAGCTCTTCATCGCCCTCGTCAACGGCATGGCCCAGTTCTTCCAGGGACTCATGGCATGAGGGCGCCGGCCACAAAGCGGTACGCGCTACTCGTCGCGGACTCGGCCGATGAGGTCGTCAAGGCGCCCTTCCATCGCGCTGATGGCGGCGTCGGCCTGCTGAACTGTCTTGCGAAGTTCGGTCAGCTCGGACCGCGTGCGGGTGAGTTCAGCAGCCACGTCGATCTGCTCCGAAGGCTCCCGGACGTAAGCGCCGGCGTTGGCCCGGATCGTGACCATGCCGGCGTCCCGGAGCAGGCGCACCGCAGCCAACGCGGTGTTGACCGCCACCTCGTACTCCTCCGCGAGCAGGCGATATGTCGGCAGCTGGGCACCCGGGGCGAATTCGCCGGCGTCGATCCGCCCCTGTAGGGCGTCCGCCACACGCCGACTAGCCGGGCGCTTGTCCTCGTGAGCGTCGTCAGTAGCCACGTGATCAGCGTACTCGGCATGTCTTGAGACATGGGTTGACAGCTCATCCCGCGCACCCTAATGTCTCGCGACATAGAAATATCTTAAGACATCAGGAGGTAGCAATGTCCTACCAGGGCTACAAGACCCTCGGTGCCGAACTGGCGAACTGTGAGGTCGAGCTCGGTGAGTTCGAGCAGGAGGCGGTGCAGGACTACTGGGATCAGGTCATTGCCGAGGAGTTGGGCGAGCTGCCTGTGGCGCCGTTCGTGTGGTCGGAGCTCGGCGCGGGGGAGCGGACGCGGTTGCGGCGTTACGAGCGTCGCGAGGCCGGCGCCGCGCTGCGGCTGATCACGACGGATGTGGATTCGGAGGAGGCGGCGTGAACGGGTTGTTGAGTTGGCTGTGGTCCAGGCGGCGGGTGTCGCAGTTTTCGACCGAGGACGGTTCTCGGGGTGCTCGGCGGCGGCGTGAGCTGATTTGCCTGGAGCACAAGCCGAGTAGTGGTGAGCAGGTTTCGGCGATTTCGGTGCGGTGGACCTGCGAGTGCGGTGCGTTCCGCTTCGAGATCGACGCACCTGCGCCGCTGGTTCGCGAGGTTCCTACGGCGGCCTATCTGGAGATGGAGCGCAGGGGTCTTCGGGGGCAGAAGGGTCCGTGGCGTTCGCAGATCACCGGCAAGCCCCTGCCGGTCAACTGGACCGCATCGGCTGGCGAGACGGCCGAGTCGGGGGCTACGGCGCCGTGCGAGCGGATGTATGCGCGGAGGGCTGAGGAGTACGTCGAGCGGTTCGGGCCGTATGCGGCGCGGGATGAGGGCGACCGGGCGGATCACCGTCACGACCTCTGGTTGGCCGAGGCCCTGTTCAGGGCTGCCGAGCGCGCCGACGGCGGCCACACCAGTTGGCCTTTTTGAGGCACCCGACCCAGCAGGCGAGTCGCCAAACCAGCTGCTGGGCCGGGTCTCCCACCGATCACGAAACCGTTAGGAGATCTCTGATGCTACGGATCGCCACTAGCCCCGGTGGGGGTGTGCGATGACCACCGCGAAGAGCGGCTACCCCGTGCCGGTCGCCGAGCTGCTGCCGCAGGCCCGCCACCTGGTCACGCAGCTTGGGCGGATGCCGAGTCGGAACCAGTTGATGACCGAGCTGCGGATCGGGGCACCGAAGGCCCGCGAGATCCTGGAACACCTGGCCGACGGGCAGCGGGTCAAGGCTGCCAACCCGGGGGGTCTGCACGTGGTCACCGACCCCGCCCCGGCTGAGACCGAACCCGCCGAGACCCACGACGACGAACCCGCCGAACCTGAGCGTGAGTCCGCCGAGGCGGAGCAGGTGACCGAGTCTGAGGCGGTTCCGGCCGAGGAGTCGGAGCCGGTCGGTGGGGCGGTGTCGGAGCCGATCACGGTGGACGCAGACCTGGCCAAACTCGCCGACGAGCAGCCGGTGAAGCCGGTGGCGGTGTGGCCGGTCATGTTGCTGGCGCTGCCGGCGTTCGTGGCGATCTGGTCCGGCTGGGTCGGGCTCGGGCAGCTCACCGGGTTCGGCATCGTCCACCCCCTGCCCGGCATCGCCGATGGGTTCGCGATCAACACGGCGATCACATTGCCGATCGGGGTGGAGACCTACGCCGCCTACGCCCTGCGCGTGTGGCTGTCCGGCCAGGTCCCGGCCAAGGCCCGCAGGTTCGCGAAGTACTCCGCGCTCGGCTCGCTCGCCCTGGGGGCGTTGGGGCAGATCGCTTTCCACCTGATGAAGGCCGCCGGCATGACCGAGGCCCCTTGGCTGATCACCGCCGGCGTGGCCTGCCTGCCCGTCGCCGTACTCGGCATGGGTGCCGGCCTGGCCCACCTGATCCGTGACACCCACCGGGAGGTGCAGCGATGACCGAAGAGCCGCAGAACCACAGGTCCGACGACGAGCACCAGGCCCACGGGGACGGTGAGCAGGCGCGGGTGCTGCGCTTCCCCTCCGAACGCCTCAACGCTGACCAGACCCACGATGAGGGTGAGACAGGGCCCCGGGTCATCGATGGCGAGCTGGTGGAGGAGGACCAGGCCCCGCAGGTCGACCAGTCCCACACGGCCGAGGCGGGTTCGAGCCTTCTTCACCGAGGGAAGCGCGAGCCGGTCTTGCCCAAGTGGGCGAGCAACGTGGAGGAGTTCCGGGAGACCGCAAAGTGGGCGGTCGGCTACGCCGGCCACACCTCCGCCTTCCACGCGGTGCGGTGCCCGGTCTACATCGCCCGCATCCTGATGCGGGTTCCACAAGGGACGCTGCGTCTGCTGGGCGGTTTCCTGCGGTGGGTGACCGACGCCGAAGGCCGAACCGTTCGCCACGCTGCCGCTGACCGCGCCGACGCCGCCGAATACCTCCGGCTGTCTGGTCAGCGTGATAGTCGGGTGCGTGGCCGGGTCTACGCCACCGTGGGCCTGGGCGCGGCCGCGCTGGCGGCGTTCTTCCTCGGACGGGCCTTCCTCCCGGAGCTGGTCCAGTACGCCATCGTGGCCGGCGCCCTCGGTGCCGTGGGCTGGTTGGGAGCTCCGGCCGACCAGCCGATCGCCACCCGGGCGGTAGAGGCCACGAAGGTGCCGAAGCTGACCAGCAACGCAGTGGAGATCGCCCTCAACGCCCTCGGGATCTCGGGGATCAACCAGGCAATGGGCAAGGGCGGGGAGGGCATCGGGTTCCCGAAGCCCATCTCGCGGGATGGCAAGGGGTGGCGTGCGGATGTGGACCTGCCGCACGGGGTGACAGTCGGGGACATCATGGACCGCCGCGAAAAGCTCGCCTCCGGCTTGCGTCGGCCCCTCGGCTGCGTGTGGCCGGAAGCCGACAACTCCGAGCACGCCGCTCGGCTGATCTTGTGGGTGGGGGATCAGGACATGCGCAAGGCCAAACAGCCCGCGTGGGCACTGCGCAAGGGCATCACGGTCGACCTGTTCCAACCGCAGCCGTTCGGCACCGACCAACGTGGACGGTGGGTCGATCTGCGGCTGATGTTCACCTCGGTGGCGATCGGTGCGATCCCGCGTATGGGTAAGACCTTCGCCCTACGCGAGCTGCTGCTCATCGCTGCATTGGACCCGAGGGCGGAGTTGCATACCTACGACCTCAAGGGCACCGGTGACCTTGACCCCTTGGAGAAGGTCACCCACGCCCACGGCGTCGGAGATGACGACGAGGAGATCGAGAAGGCTATTAGTGACCTGCGGAAACTTCGCGACGAGCTGCGTCGCCGCGCCAAGTTGATCCGGGATTTGGCCAAGCAGGGTCTTGCTCCGGAGAACAAGGTCACGCCAGAGCTCGCGGGCAAGAAGTCCCTTGGTCTGCACCCGATCGTCATCGGGGTGGACGAGTGCCAGGTGTGGTTCGAGCACCCCGACTACGGCGAGGAGTTCGAGGCCATCTGCACTGACCTGGTCAAACGCGGCCCAGCGCTCGGGATCATCATCATGCTGGCCACCCAGCGCCCAGACGCCAAGAGCCTTCCCACGGGCATCTCGGCAAACGTCTCGACGCGGTTCTGCTTGAAGGTGCAGGGGCAGACCGAAAACGACATGGTCCTGGGCACTTCGAAGTACAAGCAGGGCGTCCGTGCCACCACGTTCGCCTGGGCCGACAAGGGCATCGGCTACCTGGTCGGTGAAGGCTCCGACGCCCAAATCGTGCGCACCGTCGCAGGTTTGGATGGCCCGGCGTCGGAGAAGGTCGCCGCCTACGCCCGCACCCTCCGCGAGGCCGCCGGCACCCTGACCGGTCACGCCATCGGCGAGGTGCAGGACGTCGACGAGACGGCAGCCCGGAAGGACACGCTGCTGGAAGACATCCTGGCGGTGTTCGGTGAGGCCGAGGCGAAGGTGTGGAACGAAACCGCGGTTGCCCGCCTCGCCGAACTACGCCCCGAGGTCTACGGCCAGTGGGAGCCCGACGAGTTGACCGCCGCGTTCAAGCGCCACGGGGTGCGGGCCAATCGCCAGATCTGGGGCACCGATGCCACCGGCACTGGCCGCAACCGGCGTGGCTTCCACCGCGCCGACGTCGCCGAAACCTATACGCAGCGTGACCACGGGCGGGGTGCTGGCTAAGCCCAGCAACGCCGCTAGGTCTAGCCGACCAGCCCGCTAGACCTAGCGGCCCCGCTAGCGCCCCATCTCCACCACGACCAGCGCCCTAGCTCCTAGCGCGCTGCGGGCCAGTGCGCCCAAAAACAGCCCTGGAGGCCATCTGTGACCCCCTCCGACTCCGCTAGCACCGCCCTGTTCCTCGCGCTCCTCCTGTTCACGTTCGGTTACGGCGTGACGTGCTGGTTCTGGCCCTTCAAGGCCTGCCGCACCTGCCGAGGCACCGGCAAATTGCGCTCCCCATTCCTGCGAGCCATCCGCCTCTGCAAGCCCTGCGGCGGCACCGGCCTCCGACTCCGCGCCGGCCGCCGAGCCATCAACGCCGCCCGCCGCGTCCACCGCGCCAACCACCACCGCAACTGAAGGGGCAGCCATGACTACGAACATCACCATTCCCAGCTGGCTTGCCGCCCAGGGCATGTACGTCTTCCCGCTGCGCCCGTTCAGCAAGCGACCGTTCGCCAACTGCCGGCACTGCAAGGCCGGCCACGCCGCACCCAAGGCCTGCCGGTGCCTGACCGCCGAGCAACCCTGCCACGGACTGCTCGCGGCTACCACCGATCAGGAGTTGATCCGGCAGTGGTGGACCCGCACACCCCGCGCCGGCGTGGGCATCGCCACCGGCCCGTCCGGTCTGGTTGTGCTTGACCTCGACCGCAAGCCCAAGCCGCCGGCACCGGCTGCCTACGACGTGCCCAGTCCGGTCGGCGACGGGTTGGAAGCCCTCGATGCCCTGACCATCGCCGCCGGAGCGTCCTGGCCGACCACGCTCACCGTCGCCACGCCCAGCGGCGGCCGGCACCTATATTTGCGCGCCCCGGCCGGGCTGGACGTGCCCAGCGATGCGACGGGGCGTGTGGGGCACCAGATCGACGTCCGCGCTCAAGGCGGCTACGTCCTGGCACCGGAAACCACGATCGCCGCGCCCCCGGAGGACACCGCCGGCACCTACAGCCGGATCTCCGCGACCGCTGAGATCGCCGAGCTGCCCGCCTGGCTGCGACACCGGGTCACGCCCCCGGCCACACCGGAACCGGTCGCTCCCAACCTCGGCGCGGGGCGGCCGGGTGATCACACTCCGGGCTACTGGGAGCGGGTCTGGGAAGGCCAGCTGACCAAGGTCGAGACCGAGCCGGGGGAGCGTTGGCAGCTCGTCTACGCGGCCGCGCGCCGCCTGGCCAACCTCGCTACCCACGACATCGCCCCGTGGACGGCGACCGAGGCGATCGACGCCCTGACCGCCGCCGCGCTTCGTCGGCGTGAGCGCACCGGCAAGCCGCTCGAACCCGCTGCCGCCCGACGCAACGCAATCCGGGGTTGGGAGCGCGGAACCCACGACGGCCCGGAATCCCTGCTGGGACGAGGCGCGGCATGACCACCACCGACACGAAGGGAGGTAGCTCGATGACGGCACCCACCACCGGCGCTGAGCTTTTGGACGAGCTCCACCAGGCGGTGACCCGGTACGTGATCCTGCCCAGCCCGCAGGCTGTCGACGCCGTGGTCCTGTGGATCGCCGCGACCCACGCCCAGCCTGCGTGGGCGCACGCCCCGCGCCTGGTGATCCGCGCACCGGAGAAGCGCTGCGGCAAGTCGCGACTGCTCGACGTGGTCGAAGCTGCCTGCCACGAGCCGCTGATCACCGTCAACGCCTCACCGTCGGCGGTGTACCGCTCGATCGACGATGACCCGCCCACCATGCTCGTCGACGAGGCCGACACGATTTTCGGTGCCGATGCCGGCAGCAACGAGGACCTGCGTGGCCTGCTCAACGCCGGCCACCAGCGGAACCGCCCGGCGATCCGGTACGACGCCAACACCCGCAAGGTCGAGGCCATCCCGACGTTCGCGATGGCAGCTCTGGCTGGCATCGGCGCGATGCCCGACACGATCGAAGACCGAGCGGTCGTGATCCGCATGCGCCGGCGCGCACCGGGCGAGAAGGTCTCGCCCTTCCGTCACCGCCGCGACCGACCGTCGCTCACCCGCATTGCGGAGAAGATCGGTGGATGGCTGCGTGCTGACCTGGACAAGCTCGAAGCTGTCGAACCCGAGATGCCGCTCGAAGACCGAGCGGCCGACACCTGGGAACCGCTGATCGCAATTGCTGACCACGCAGGGGAGACGTGGCCGGAGCGAGCGAGGCAAGCCGCTGTGGACCTGCTGGCCGAAGCCGACAACAGCGATCAGGGCTCGGTGCGAATCCGCCTGCTGGTCGACATCCGCCGCGCCTTCGCCGATCAGCAAGCCATCTCCACCAGCGACCTGCTGGGAAAGCTCAACGCCGACCTCGAAGCGCCCTGGTGCGAGTACGGCCCGCTGGGGCTCAACCCCAGCAAACTCTCGAAGCTGTTGACGGACTTCGAGATCCGATCCGGAAACGTCCGGTTTCCCGACGGCTCCCAAGCTAAGGGTTACCGCCGCTCGGACTTCGTCGACGCTTGGCAGCGCTACTGCCCACCCGAGGACGGTCCCGGAGAAGCGTCCCAGCCGTCCCAAGCGTCCCAACCCAGGTCAGCGCGGGACGGCAACACCGGCTGGGACGGCACGAGCCGTCCCACCCAGATCACCGGCCCAGTCCCGTGGGACGGCAAAAGCCGTCCCAACACCCCAAGCCGTCCCGCGCTGACCTGCATCGGGACGGATGGGACGGCTGGGACGGCTACCCCGGACGCCACGAACCACAGGGGGGTCGCATGACCGCGAACACCGCACAGCTCGCCGCCACGCTCGCATCGCTTGCGGCCTTGCTCGCGGATCAGCAGACCGCCGAGCCACCTCAGCCAGAGCAGGTAGTCCGTGCGATGCCGGAACGAGTGCTGCTGACGGTTGAGGAAGCCGCCGAGTGCCTCGGAATTGGCCGGACGAAGACCTACTCCCTGGTCCGCGATGGCGAGCTCGAATCCGTCCAGATCGGCCGGCTGCGCCGCGTGCCCAAGAACGCGATTGAGGACTACGCAGCCCGACTCGTTCAACGTCGACCGTCGAAGGCCTGAGGGAGATACCAATGGCGAAGAAGAGCAGGAACGCCAACGGCGGTTCGAGCATTCACAAAGGCTCTGACGGCTCGTGGCATGGATGGGTGAGTGTTGGAACCAAGGACAACGGGCGGCCGGACCGTCGGCACGTGCGTGGCAAGACGAAAACCGAAGTAGCAGCGAAGGTCCGCAAGCTTGAGCGCGAACGAGATGAGGGAAAGGTGCGCAAGGCCGGCCAGCCCTGGACGGTTGCGCAGTGGCTCACGCACTGGCTGGAAACCATCGTCGCGCCGCCGGCCATCACGGAAAACGCATGGGATGCCTACGCCAATGCCGTCCGGGTGCATCTTGTCCCCGGAATCGGTGGTCACAGGCTCGACAAGTTGGAACCGGAGCACCTTGAACGCCTTTACCGGAAGATGATCCAAGCCGGGGCGAAGGCGGGAAATGCGCACCAAGTTCACCGGACCATTCGTGCGGCGCTCAACGAGGCGAAGCGGCGCAAGCACATCACTGAAAACCCGGCGTCGATTGCCCGCGCGCCGAAGGTCGACGAGACCGAGGTTGAGCCGTACACGGTCGAAGAGATCAAATGTTTGCTCGAAACCGCTCAAGAGCAGCGAGACAGTGCGCGTTGGGCGATTGCCCTGGCTCTCGGCCTCAGGCAGGGCGAGGTGCTTGGCCTGCAATGGTCGGACGTCGACCTTGAGGCCGGGACACTCGTTGTTCGCCGGAATCGGCTCCGACCGAAGTGGAAGCACGGCTGCGGCGAGAAGTGCGGGCGCAAGCGCGCCGGACACTGCCCGCAGAGGGCCCCGGGCAGGGAGGAGACCGCAGGGACGAAGTCGCGGGCGGGGATGCGCGGCATGGGCCTTCCCGATGAGCTGGTTCAGCTGCTCAAGGAACACCGCGACCAGCAGGAGAGCGAACGGTACCTTGCGGCCGACATGTGGGAGGAGAGCGACTACGTGTTCACCAAGCCCAAGGGCGGCCCTCTCCATCCGCGAACGGACTACGCCCACTGGCTCCGGCTTCTGGAACGAGCCGGCGTCTCAGAAAGGCGGCTGCACGACGCCAGGCACACTGCCGCGACGGTCTTGCTCTTGATCGGAGTCCCGGAGCGGACGGTCATGGGCGTCATGGGGTGGTCCAACACCGCGATGGCGGCCAGGTACCAGCACGTGACCGCTGCGATCCGTCGCGACGTGGCCCACAGCGTCGGGGGACTGCTGTGGAAGTCGGCGGACGGCGAATCCGACTCAGATGGAAAGGTGGCCGAACCGTCGCGGACGGCCTGACGGGGCGCAACTGCTACCAAAACTGCTACCAGCAGCAACAGGGCCCGGTGGGGGAGATCCCCGCCGGGTCCTGTTTGTGCTGGTCAGCTGAGCGGAAGCGGCGGGATTCGAACCCGCGGTCGGTCTCCCGACGCTCGCTTTCAAGGCGAGTGCATTCGGCCGCTCTGCCACGCTTCCACGCCGCAGCGTAGCCAACTGCGCGTGGTCGGCCTACAGCCGGTCCGGGGTCATTCGATGCTGCGGAGGTGGCCGGTGAGGCGGGTGAAGATCTCTCCCAGGGTCTTCTGCTCGTCGGGCTCGAGCAGGTCGATCATGTGCTCGCGGACGCCCTGGACGTGGGAGGGGGCCGCTTCGCGCAGCTTGGCCATGCCCTTGTCGGTGAGGGCTGCGAGCACGCCGCGGCCGTCTTCCGGGCACTCCTGGCGACGGACCAGGCCCTCGCGTTCCAGCCTGCGGATCTGGTGGGACATGCGGCTCTTGGAGTGCGCGATGCCGGCCGCCAGTTCGCTCATGCGCATCCGCATGTCCGGCACCTCCGACAGCGAGACCAGGATCTCGTAGTCGGCGATCGACAGGCCGTGCGAGAGCTGCAGCTCTCGGTTGAGCCTGTGCTCCAGGAGCGCGCTGCCCACGATGTAGGCGCGCCACGCCGTCATCTCCGTGTCGCCGAGCCAGGGGGTCAGCTGTTCGGTCGTCGCCTCACTCACCCGGTCAGGCTACCGAGCTCCTGCGTGCTTCGGGATCGACTCGTGAGCCTCCGAACTAAATTGGATTGCCGGACCTCCGCTTCCCGTGACTAACATCGAACCCGAGCGAGGGGGCGATGTGACGGTCGCGGTCGAGGTCAACGAGCTGGTCAAGCGGTATCCCAAGAGTCGTGCCAACGCGGTCGACGGGCTCTCCTTCCAGGTGCGAGCGGGAGAGGTCTTCGGGCTGCTCGGCCCCAACGGTGCGGGCAAGACCACCACCGTCGGCATCCTCACCACCCGGGTCCAGCTGAGCAGCGGCACGGCGACCGTCGCCGGGGTCGACGTGGCCGCTGATCCGGTGGGTGCGCGCAGCAAGGTCGCCGTCGTGCCGCAGCGGGTGAACCTGGACCGCTCCCTGGACTCGCGGCAGAACCTCATCTGGCACGCCAACTACCACGGGGTTCCGCGGGCCGAACGGCATCGGCTGGCCGACGAGCTGCTGGACCGGATGGGTCTCTCCGACAAGGCCAAGGCCCGCGTCGACGACCTCTCCGGCGGTCAATCGCAGCGGCTGATGATCGCCCGCGCGCTGATCCACAAGCCCGAGGTCCTGTTCCTCGACGAACCCTCCACCGGCCTGGACCCGCAGGCGCGGCTGTTCGTCCACGACCGGATCAACGACCTGCGCGCCGAGGGCGTCACGGTGGTGCTGACCACGCACGACATGGACGAGGCGGAGAAGCTCTCCGACCGGGTCGGCGTCGTCGACCACGGCAAGCTGCTCACGCTGGACACCCCGGACGCCCTGATCCGCTCGCTGCCCGGCAGCGGGACGATCGACGCCACGGTGCTCCCCGACGGCTACGAGCCGGACAAGATCTCCGATCTGCTCGGGGAGGTCGACGGGGTGCAGCAGGTCGAGCGGATCAGCGGCGCCGACGCCGCCGAGCTGCGGATCCGGCTCTACGTCGGCTCCGAGCCCGCTGCGCTGCTGGGCCCGATCGCGCAGACACTGCACCAGCAGCGGATCCCGGTCAGCGACCTGTCGCTGGGCTCGGCGACGCTGGAAGACGTCTTCATCGACCTGACCGGACGGGAGCTGCGATGAGTTCGGTGCGCGCGTTTCTCGCCGTGCTCGGGCGCGACGTCTTCGTCACCGGCCGGGAGCTGCCGAGCTTCCTGGCGCAGGTGCTGGTGCAGCCGGTGGCGCTGCTGTTCATCTTCGGCAAGGTCCTCGGCGAGCTCGGCTACACCCAGCCCGGCTACGCGCAGGTGCTGCTGCCCGGGATGATCGCGCTCAACGCGTTCCTGGTGGCCCTGCAGAACACCTCGTTCCCGCTGGTCCTGGACTTCTCGTACTCGCGGGAGATCGAGGACCGGCTGCTGGCTCCGCTGCCGATCAGCTGGGTGGCGGTGGAGAAGATGCTCTTCGGAGCGCTGCGCGGGCTCTTCGCGGCGGTGCTGATGGTGCCGTTGGGCATGTGGATGCTCGGCCGGATCGACTGGGACCTGTCGGGTCTGCCGTTTGCGTTGCTGTGCATGGTGCTCGGTTCGGCGGCCGGGGCCGCGGTCGGGCTGACGGTGGGCGCGGCCGTGCCGCCGCGGCGCATCAACATCATGTTCGCGGTGATCCTGGCTCCGCTGATGTTCACCGGCGCGACCCAGTTCCCGTGGGCCCAGCTGGAGCACCTGCGCTGGTTCCAGGTGGTGTGCGCGATCAACCCGCTGACCTACGTCAGCGAGGGCATGCGCGGGGCGCTGCTGCCGGGGATCCCGCACATGGCCCCGTGGGTCTGCGTGGTGGCGCTGCTGTTCGCGCTGCTGCTGTTCGGCACTCTCGGCATCAGGTTCTTCCTGCGCCGCGCTCTCGACTGAGTGGTGTTCCAGGGCGGGTCGTCGCTCGAACGAGGGAAAAGATCCACACCATCAGGTGATCAGCTCTCCGTAACGACTCTGACTCGGTCCGTGAGCGAACACGTTTTCGCAGTTCAGCCGCCGAATGGGGGTCCTCGGCGAAGCGCAGGCCGGTGTAGTGGCGCGAAGGGGCGCGGATAGCTTCCCGTTGGCATTTGATCTCTCCGATCAGAAGCCGACCTCCGGGCGCCCAAGGTATTTCGGCCCGGAGGCCCACAGCGCCAACGGGCCAGGAGCCGATGATGAGCCTACGTCGCACAGCCGGCGGCACCGCACGCGTGGCGCGGTCTCTGACTGCCGCCGCGCTGGGTGTGGCATGCCTCGCGCTGACCGGTTGCGCTCCGGATCCGGACGCCGCCCCGGTCGAACGTCCGCCCTACGCCATGGCCAGGGCGGACCTGGGGATGCAGGCCGACTCCACCACCTTCGCCGACTTCCCCACCGCCCCAACGGACCCTGATCCGGCTGCGGCGAACGGCGGAGTGCTGCTGCGGGTTCTCTCCGACGTGGGCGTGCACCAATCGCCCGACGGCCCGGTGTTCGCGAAGCTGCCCGCCAAGCAGCTGAACAACCCGACGTGGGTGCCGGTGATCGCCGAGCGCGGCGGGTGGGCGCAGGTCCTGCTGCCCTCCAGGCCCAACGGCGCCACCGGCTGGGTGCAGGTGAACGGGCAGGTCGAACGTGCCCGCACCCCCTACGCGGTCGACGTCGAGGTCGACGCGCGCAAGCTCATGGTGCGCCGGAACGGCGCCGTGATCGGCGAATGGGTCGTCGGAGTCGGGGCGTCGGATTCACCGACGCCGCGCGGACGCACCTACATCATGGCCGCGATCGAAGAGACGGTCACCAAGTTCAGCCCGATCATCCTGCCGCTGGGCACCCACTCCAACACCTTCAGCACGTACGGAGGCGGACCGGGCACGGTCGCGCTGCACGGCTGGCCCGACCCCTCGGTCTTCGGCCAGGCCAGCAGCGACGGCTGCGTCCGCGTTCCCGACGACGCGCTGCGCCTGCTGGCAACGCTGCCACTGGGCACGCTCGTCCACCTGTGGTGACCGCGCCGCAGGAGGAATTCCCCCGAGGAAAAGGAAGAGGAAGCGATCTATGCGCAAGACTGCTTATCTGGCGGGCGCGCTGGCCATGGGTACCGCGAGCATGGTCATCGGTGGCACCCAGGCGTTCGCCGACAGCACCGACAACGACGGCGTCAACGTCGGCAACGACAACAACCTGAGCTTGCTGCCGGTCCAGCTGTGCGGCAACAACATCGCCATCCTCGGCGCGGTCGTGCCCATCGCGTCCCCGCAGAACGTGGTGTGCGCCAACGCTCCGATCGAGGAAGGCCCGAGCGAGCCGCCGGCCGAGGAGCCCACCGAGCCGCCGGAGACCGAGCCGACACCGCCGACCGAGCAGCCGCCGAACGACGAGGTTCCCCCGAGCGAGACGCTGCCCGAGGCTCCGGCACCCGTTGCGGTGCAGGGCCACCACGCGGTGACCGGCTGAAGTTCGCTCGAACGGATGGGCCAACCACCTGAACGGGTGGACACCTGCCGCTTTTGTGGCGGCAGGCCTGGCCCGCCACTACATTCCGGTGCTGCGTAGATCGCTACGCGTAAAAAGTGCGGTCGTTTCGGCTCAAACGACCGCATCCGCAGCGGTGGCGGTCGGCGAAGTCACTCCCCCTCTCTTCGCCGGCCACCACCGTTGCTCCTCCTCAGGAGTTCAGCTTCCGAAGGACTTCGCGGCCGCCAGGAACGCGTCGTTCTCGTGCGCCTGGCCGATGGTCACCCGGGCTCCCTCTCCGGCGAAAGCCCGCACCACGACGCGGTTCTCCAGGCAGTGCTCGTTGAATTCGCCGGTGCGCCCGCCGAGCGGCAGCCACACGAAGTTGGCCTGCGTCTCCGGGACCTCGTAGCCCATCGCGACCAGCTCTCGGTGAACCCGCCCGCGTTCGGCGACCACGTCGGCGCAGCGCCTGCGGAGCTCGTCCTGCGCCTGCAACGAGGCGATCGCCGCGGCCTGGGCGAGAGCGTTGACGCTGAAGGGGATCGTGACCTTGCGCAACGTCTCGGCGACCTTCACCGGTCCGATCGCGTACCCGGCGCGCAACCCGGCCAGCCCGTAGGCCTTCGAGAAGGTCCGCATCGACACGACGTTGTCGCGCACCCGCGAGATCTCCACCCCGTCCGGCGCGTCAGGGGAGTCGACGAACTCGAAGTAGGCCTCGTCGAGCACGACCAGGACGTCCTCGGGCACCCGGTCCAGGAAGGCGTCCAGCTCGGCCGCGCGGACCAGCGTTCCGGTCGGGTTGTTCGGCGTGCACACGAAGATCAGCCGCGTGGCCGGGGTGATCGCGGCCAGCATCGCTTCGAGGTCCAGGGCGTGGTCGCCGGTCAGCGCCACCTTGACCTGCTTGGCCCCGACGACCTGCGTGATGATCGGGTAGGCCTCGAACGACCGCCACGGGAAGACGACCTCGTCCTCGGAGGTGCAGGTCGCCTGCACCAGCTGCTCGCACAGCGCGACCGAGCCGCAGCCGACCGCGATCCGCTCGGGCGCGACGTCGTAGTGCGCGGCGAGGGCCTCGGTCAGCGCGCTGACCCCCATGTCCGGGTAGCGGTGGACCTCGGTCGCGGCGTCGTTGATCGCCGTCACCGCGCTCGGCAACGGTCCCTCGGAGACTTCGTTGCTGGCCAGCTTGATCGAACCGGGAACGGTCCGGCCCGCCACGTAGGGCGGCAACTGCTCCAGGTCGGCACGGGTGCGCACGCTCATCGACATCTCCTACCTCGATCCGTCACCAGCGACGTTATCCCGCCGCGGCCCGTCCCCACACCACCGCTGTCCCCTTCCCGCCGCGGGCACGAGGACCCCTCGACTGGGTGGTGTGTCCAGGAGCAGCCCAGTTTTAGTCCAAACCGAGCCATGATCATGTCTGAAATGTCGGCTCAGTTTGGACTAAAACTGGCCGTTTCCCATGCTCGTTGTCATCGTCCGGGCGGCGGGGGAAGCCTTTCGATCGAGTGTTGGTCCGTATGGATGACGCTGTTGCCCCGCGTTCACCTACCTGTGGTTACCTGCCGGGCATGATCCAAACCCGTACCGAGACGATCTCGCTCACCGACGGCACGGGGTTGCGGCTCACGGTCGCCGAGCCCGACAACGTGGTGCGCGGTGGCCTCGTCTTCCTGCACGAGGCGCGCGGAATCACGGATCGGGTCCGCAAGCTCTGCCGCGTCCTGGCTCAGGAGGGCTGGCTCACCGTGGCACCGCACCTCTACCACCGCGACGGTGCCGACGAGGTCGCCGACGACCAGAGCGAGCACGAGCAGGTCCGGAAGCTCTCGGGCGAGTCGATCCTGGCCGACACCGACGCGGCGTTCCTGTGGCTCTCCGACCAGGGCGTTCCCCTCGACCGGCAGGGGATCATGGGCTTCGACATCGGCGGCTCGGCGGCCCTGGTGGTCGCCTCGAGCCGGTCGATCGGCGCCGCGGTCAGCGTCGGCGGCACCGGCATCCTCGAACCGCTGTCGGCGGCGCTCCCGCCGCTGGTGGACGTCGCGGGCGAGCTCGCGTGCCCGTGGCTCGGCATCTACGGCGACGACGTCGAGGCCGGTGAGGTCGACAAGCTCCGCGAGGTCACCGACGACGCCGAGGTCGTCACCGACGTCGTCCGCTACCCGGGCGCCGGCCACCGCTTCGACCTCGACGCGGACGCTGCGGCCGACGCCCTGCGCCGCGCTCGCAACTGGTTCGACCTGCACCTCCGCTGAACTGGTACGCACGGGGTGACGTTCGCCCTGGCAGGATCGCGCTCCGGTGAGTTAGGAAGTAGCTCATGACGACCGCACCGGAGCTGTTGTGGGAACCGAGCCCGGAACGAGTGGCCGAGAGCAGGATGGCCGCCTTCCGCTCGTGGCTGCGCGAGGAGCGCGGGCTCGACCTGGCGGACTACCGCGCCCTGTGGGAGTGGTCGGTGTCCGACGTGCCGGCCTTCTGGTCGGCGATAGCCGAGTTCTTCGACGTCACCTTCCACGACCGCGCGGAGGAGGTGCTGGTCGAGGAGGTCATGCCGGGCGCTCGCTGGTTCCCCGGTGCGACGCTGAACTACGCCGAGCACGCGCTGCGCGACGGCGAGGGCAAGGGCGATGAGGACCTCGCGGTGGTCTTCGTGCGCGAGGACGGGCTCAGCGAGGAGATCAGCTACGGCGAGCTGCGCAACCGGGTCGCCGCCGCTCGGTCCGCGCTGGCGGAGCTGGGCGTCGGTGCGGGTGACCGGGTCGCCGCGCTGGCCCCGAACAGCCCGGAGACGCTGGTGGCGTTCCTGGCCGCTGCGAGCCTGGGTGCCACCTGGTCGTCTTGCTCCCCGGACTTCGGCGTCCGCGCAGTCGCCGACCGCTTCGTGCAGATCGAGCCGAAGGTGCTCATCGCCGTGGACGGCTACTGCTACGGGGGCCGCCGCTTCGACGTCCGCGAGACCGTCGACCAGCTGCGCGCGGAGATGCCGGACCTGGCCGCGACGGTCCTGATCGACTACCTCGGCGAGGAGCACGGGCTGTCCGGCGCGCTGGACTGGTCGGAGCTGCTGGCCCACCATCGCGGGGCTTCGCTGGAGTTCACCGCGGTGCCCTTCGACCACCCGCTGTGGATCCTGTACTCGTCGGGCACGACGGGTCTGCCGAAGGGCATCGTGCACGGCCACGGCGGCATGGTCCTGGAGCACCTCAAGGCCGTTGGTCTGCACTGCGACCTGGGGCCGGGGGACCGGTTCTTCTGGTTCACCACGACCGGCTGGATGATGTGGAACTTCCTCCTCGGCGGCCTGTTGACGGGCACCACGCTGGTGCTCTTCGACGGCAGTCCGGGCTACCCGTCGCTGTCGTCGCTGTGGGAGCTGGCGGCCCGGTACCGGGTGAACTTCTTCGGCACGTCGGCTCCGTTCATCCAGAGCTGCCTCAAGCGCGAGCTGCGCCCGAAGGACGAGTTCGACCTCTCGGCGCTGCGCGCGGTCGGTTCGACCGGTGCGCCGCTGAGCACCGACGGGTTCCGCTGGGTGGCCGACGCGGTCGGCTCGGACGTGCAGATCGCGAGCGTCTCCGGCGGCACCGACCTGTGCACGGCGTTCGTCGGCGCGAGCCCGGACGTCCCGGTGTGGCTGGGGGAGATCTCCTGCCCGATGCTGGGCGCGGCGGCGGCGTCCTACGACGAGTTCGGCAAGGAGCTGCACGAGGAGGTCGGCGAGCTGGTGCTGACCAAGCCGATGCCGACGATGCCGGTGTTCTTCTGGAACGACCCGGACGGAACCCGCCTGCGCGAGGCCTACTTCGACGAGTTCCCGGGCGTGTGGCGGCACGGGGACTGGGTCCGGATGACCGATCGGGGCTCCCTGGTGATCTACGGCCGGAGTGATTCGACCCTCAACCGCGGTGGCATCCGGATGGGCACCGCCGAGTTCTACCGCGTGGTCGAGGGTTTCGAGCAGATCGCCGACTCGCTGGTGATCGACACGTCCGGTGCGGGCGAGACCGACGGCGAACTCCTGTGCTTCCTGGTCCTGGCGGAGGGAGTGGAGCTCCCGGAGGTCATCGATGATCTGAAGGCCGCTCTGCGCACCGAGCTCTCGCCGCGCCACGTGCCGAACCGCTTCATCGTCGTCGACGAGGTTCCGCGCACCCTGAACGGCAAGAAGCTGGAGGTGCCGGTGAAGAAGATCCTCGCCGGAACCCCGCCGGAACGCGCCGTCAGTCGCGACGCATTGCTCAACCCGTCGGCACTGGATCCGTTCGTGCAGCTCAGCGGCGACGCGGCGACGTGAGCCGGCGAGAGGGGACCCCCCTGTTTCAGGGCCAGATGGAGGTGTGTAAAGTTTTCTCCGGTGGCCGCGAAGGACGCCGGGAGGCTTCGCCTAGTCTGGTCTATGGCGCCGCACTGCTAATGCGGTTGGGGGTTACGCCCCCTCCCGGGTTCAAATCCCGGAGCCTCCGCAAGGGGCCTACCCTACGGGGTAGGGTCCGACAATTGAACAAGCGCCCGTAGCTCAACGGATAGAGCATCTGACTACGGATCAGAAGGTTTGGGGTTCGAATCCCTACGGGCGCACGTCTGGTCGAGACAGCAGAAACCCCCTCTCGCAGGGGGTTTCTTGCTTTTCGGGGTGGCAGTGGGGGTCGCGTGCTGATCTTGCCGCGACCCCCACTGCCACTTTATTGCCACTTTTGCTCATCGTCCGAGCGCACGAGCTCGTCGAGCACGTCGGCGCTGCGGCGCGTCTCCTGACCGCGCCCCATGTAGGTGTTGAGCGTGGTCCAGGGGTTCGAGTGGCCCAGGAGATCGGCGATCTCGCGGGCGGTCAGCCCGGCCCCATCGAGGAGCGTCGCGAAGGTCTTCCGAAGGGTGTGGAAGGTGACCCACTCGTAGCCCGCTCGCTTGCGGAAGGGCAGCCACACGCGGTTGGTGAGGTTGGCGAAGTTGAGGTAGCCGCCCCGGGAGTTCGTGAAGACCGGCTTACCCGGATCGACCTGTCCCAGCTTCGCCCGCCGCTCGGTGAGCATCGCGACGGCCCAGCTCGGCAACGGGATGTCGCGCTCGGCCGACGTTTCGCTCTTGCCCTTGTTCCGGACCGCTCCCTTTCCGCGTGCCTGGATGAGGTTGCCACCCATCCGCAGCTTCTGAGCCTCAGCGTCGAAGTCCTCCCAGTGCGCCCCGAGGGCTTCACCGGCACGTTCGCCGGTCGCGGTGACGAAGCGCACCAGGTCGGGAAGGTCCTTGCCCCGAGCTTGTTCGTCCGCGTCGAGCTTGCCGAGGAAGTCCATCAGCTCATCAGCGGTCAATGCCCGCGGCTTCTTCTTCTTGGTCTTCGCTCGGCGCTCGGTCAGCGGAGCGATCTGCCTGACCGGGTTCTCTTCGACGGCGCCGGCCTGGACCGCGTAGGTCATGACGTTGCTGATCACGGCTTTGACGTGCTTGGCCAGACTCAGGCTGTTGGCCTTGAGCTTGGACTGGCACAGTGCGTTGACCACCGGAGTCTTGACCTCGAAGAGCCGGAGGTTTCCGAGCTGCGGCTTGACGTGGTTGCGGTAGGTGTCACTGTAGGTGTCCACAGACGACAGCGAGTAGATCCCGTTCTCGGCATCCGTCCGGAACTCGCCAAGCCACATCTCCGCGACGTCGGAAAACAAGGACTGGGCAGTGATCTGGGCACTCAAGGACCGCGAGGTGATGTTCTTTACCGCGTCCCGGACAGCCTGCTTGGCCTGCTCCTTGTTCTTCCGCGTGCGCCGGACATCGATGTACGAGCCGTCTTCGTGCCGGTACTTGCAGCGAGCCGTCCAGCCTGCGCTGACTTCCTTGACCCGGATCTCGCCCATGCTGCCCAGCGGCAGCGCCAGCCGTCCCATCTCAGATCACCCCCTCTGCCAGCGACTCGAACCATCGCTCGACGTCCTCGGGCTTGTACCGGACGTACTTGCCGATCTTGCGCCCGGCAGGACCGTAGCCCCGGCAACGCCACTGGTAGACGGTGTTGAGCGGTACGCCGAGGTAGTTCGCCACCTCCGAAGGGCCCCACAGGTTGCGGATCATGGTCAGTCCTTCCTTTCGTTGGCGTAGCGGTGTTTTCGTGCTTCGCGTTGGCGGTCGGCGATGGCGAGTGCGAGTTCTTGTTCCTCGGGGTCGCGGTGGCCGATGCTGGTCATTTCCCAGTGGTTGATCACGGCCACGGAGTCGGCGGTGACGCCGATTTCGTCGAGGTTCTGTTCCAGCCGCCAGGTCTGGCGGTCGCCCCGGATCTGTTTGAAGGTCGTGGAGTAGCGCTGGGACTTGGACAGGAAGTGCCCTCGGAAGGCGAGCATGTGGCACCAGCGGCGCAGGTTGAGCCCGTCGAGCTCGTTCAGGCCGCCGAGGTCCCACGCGGTGCGCATGATCTTCCGGTGGTGCTCGCTGGCGGCCAGGAGCTCGATGTGTTCGCGGGAGCGGATCGGCCGGTCGGCCGCTTCCGATTTGCCGGTGCCCTTGGTGGCGTACTTGGCGACGTAGGAGGCCAGCCGGTCATCGGTGATGGTGCCCTGGTCGTCTTCGACCTGGTGGGCATCCACCGCACGGATCGGGCGAACGTCGATCTGATCGCCCCAGGTCAGCAGCCGTGTCGTGCTGTCGATCTCGGGAGCTTCGACGCCGGTCGCGGCGTGTGCGGCGTGAACAGCGTCGGTGAGCAGATCCGCCGTGGCCCATGACGGAGTCGCGTCGCCCGCTCCCTCGGGGCCGTCGATGCGGATCATCGCGTGGAAGTGGATGATCCCGCGCTTCTGGAACTCGGCGACCTTGGCATACGACAGCCGAGCGTGGTCCTTGAGCTCCTTGACCGGGAGGCCGGCCGCGCGGGCGATATAGCGCCGGAGGTAGATGGTGAAGCGGTTCCACAGCTTTCCGGCGTGGGCCTGCCATAGGACGTGGCCGGTGTAGTCGTAGCCGCTCGGGTCGACGGGCTGGCCGATGGCCGGGTCGTGTTCGTGGTGGTAGCGCGCGCAGCGGCACGGAACCTGCTTGCCGTTGGGAGAGGTGCGGCGGTTGTGGACCGGCCCGAAGCTCGGGGCGGTCAGGGTGACGAACAACCGCGGTTTCTCGGCCACGGTGACCGGCACGCCCTTGGAGCCGCCGGACATCCCGGCACGCACGAGGTGGAAGGCGTCAGCGGCGTAGCGGTCCGAGCACGCCGGGCAGACGGACTCGCGGCGGTTGCCGCAGGGGGCGAACAGGTGCCCGGACTTCATCGCCGGGGTGCCGTCGGGCTTGGACAGCACCGTGCCGGTGGTCTTGTCGGTGAGCATCCAGTGTCCGGACAGCCGGACCGGGTGGGCGCATCCGCCGGTGGCTTCGACCATCGAGCGCCACTGCTGGTAGTCCGGGGACTGGAGCCGCCGGGCGAGGCGGTCCACCGCCGGGACTTCGGGCAATGCCATGTGACCTCCCAGAAGAGTGCTCGGCGGAGCACCCACGGAGGTCGGTCCCGTGCCCGGTGGATGCCCGCCGAGCAGGGTTGAACTCGCGATCTTCAGTTGTGCGGTGCCGTCGCATCAGGCCACAGCGTGGCCGTTGGTGACGGGCTTGTCGGTCGCGTTGAGATCGGCGACGATCTGCGCGGCCATCGGTTCCGGCAGCCGGACAAGCTGGCGGACATCAGCCGGGGTGAAGTCCCGGCCCTCGGTTTTGGCTCGTTCCCAGGCGTCGGTAATCGCCTTGAGGATGTCCGGCGGAAGGTTCATTGATTTGCCGATGACCGAGGTGGTGTCCGGTCGGTCCGCCGGTCGCGGACGTTCGGTTGACTCGGTGGCCGGCCTTTTCGGCACCTCCGGCTGTTCTGGCGGAGGTGGTGGGTCGGTGGCGGCGTAGGCGGCCAAGATGACCTGCCGTTGCCGGGCCTGAATGACTGGGATGACTTCGGCGATGCCATAAACGATGACCGGAATGATCGCGTGCACGACCGCCGAACCGGCGTTGAACTCCGCCCACCGGCCCCGCAGCAGCGGGATCAGTTGCGGGATGACGTTCATCAACAGCGTCGAGGTCAGCAAGACCCGCTTGAGCCGGGACCACCACTGGTGATCAGGCGACACCCCGTGGGCGAGGATCACCGCCTCGAAGTTCAGCAGCACGATCAACAGCCCCGCGAACATCGGCTCGACCGTCCAGGCCGCCCACCACAACGGATCAGCCGGTGTGGAACGTCCGGCGAGGAACTGCTGAACACCGGTGGTGGTGAACACCAGCCCCAGCGCCAGGAAGAACCACAACCCGGCCAGCGTCCGCCGCCCGTTGCGCTCCATCTCCACGGCCTGAAGGTCAGGGTCGCGGATCAAACCCCGAAGGCGACGTGCCTCGGAGATCCGGTCGCCGAGCTTGCGCACCCGCCGCGTCCGCCCGTCGCTACCGGAGTCCTCGGTCTCGGTCTGTTCGGTTTCGGGCATGGTGGTGCCTCCTACTGCTTCGCGGGAGAAAACAGCGTGATCAGGACCCGGACCAGCAGGATTAACCCGATTCCGATGCCGATCGCGACGGCGGGGCTCAGCACGAGCCACACGAGTGCCAGCACGGCAAGGACGAGGGCCAGGACGCCGAGGCTGGTCAGGACGCCTTTGCCGGACAGTTCAACGTGGACTATGTGCATGGTGAATCTCCCTACTGTGGTTGAGGAATCGCAATATCGGTGCGCGAGTGGTTGGTGTGTTTGTCTCCGTACATCCGGTCATCTGCCGATCCGAGCAGGTGGCTGAGGTCTGCCGATTCGGCCGGCATCGTCATCACCCCGAGCGCCATCGAGACTTCGACGGGCTGGCCGTCGATGGCGGTGATCTGCGTGATGGCGGATTGGAGCTGGCGCACCCGGTGTTCGGCGGCGGCCTGGTCGGTGATGCCGGGCAGCAGGACGGCGAACTCGTCGCCATGCAGCCGGACCGGGATCTCACCGCGGCAGGTTTCGCGTGCCAGCACGCGGGCGACCTCGATGAGGACCTGGTCGCCGAAGCGGTGGCCGTAAGTGTCGTTGAACGCCTTGAACCCGTTCATGTCCCCGACCGCCACCGCGACCGGTCCCGAGCGACGCCGACGCCGGAACTCGGCTTCCAGCGCAGCCCGGTTGGCCAGACCAGTCAGCGGGTCGGAGAGGGTCTTTTGCCGGTAGCGCCAGGCGTAGCCGGTAGCGGCCACCGTGGTTGCGGTCGTGACGCTTAAGGCGAGTTGTGCCAGCATGGGTCTTGCCTCCATTCGAGGTAAGGCCCGCCCGACTCCGCCAAGAGTTCTCGGGCGGGCCGCTTGATTTCCTGGTCAGGCGATCTCTTCGTCTTCTTCGTCGTCGCCCTCGAACTGCTCGATGGTGTCGATCTCGTCGTCCTCGAAGTCTTCGAAGTCGACCTCGTAGGGGTTGGTGACCGTGCCGTCCGGGAGCTCGATCTCCTTGCGGATCGGGGTCACGTTGGACAGCTCGGTGCAGAAGGCCACCAGCTCGGCGATGTCGTCATCGGTGCTGAAGGCCGCTCGCACGCGCTGGGGCTCCTTGCGGCCGTCGTTCTTGGCGTAGGCGACACCGGCGAGGTAGGTGGGGATCTTGTCGGCGAACGCGCCGAGGTCCCGCATCCCTTCGCCGAGGCACATGTCCACGTACGAGGCGGCATCGACTCGCAGCGCGATCTTGGTTGGGAACAGCCCGCGCATCGGGACGACGTCCTTGGTGGGTTCCTGCGTCGCGGCGATGATCCGGCCGCCCACCGCGCGGAACTGCGTGAGCCCCTTGGACAGCAGCTGGTGGAACTCCACCCGGATGTCCCGGTCGGTGTAGGCGGTCATCGCGGCCAGCTCGTCGCAGATCAGCACATCCAGCGGGGTTTCCCGGGACGGGGTGGCGTTGCGGATGCCCTGACGGCCGAGGTCGAACTTGCGCTCGTCCAGGGTCTCGACGTACTCCCGCATCAGCGCGAGCCCGGCGCGGTCGGAGTCGGCGAAGCGGTGGAACATCTCCCGGCCGCCACCGAGTTCCATGCCGCCCTTGGGGTCGATCACCCACAGCCGGACGTGACCGGCCCGGATCAGCGGTGCCAAAGCGCGCTGGATGCCCCACAGCCACGAGCCCTTACCCGCGCCGGTCTCCCCGGCCAACAGGACGTGGATGTCCCGCTTGAGGAGGTCGAGGTGGAAAGGCCGGCCGAATTCAGTCCGGCCGATCTCCAGCTTGCGCAGATCCACCGTGTCCACCGATTCCGGCAACACCGGGAGCGGGATAACCATCTCGTTGAACGGTTCGCGCCGCTGGAAGTCCAGGGCGATCTTGCCGGGCTTGAGGATGCGCATCGAGGCTGCGTGGGCCTTGAAGGAGTTGGCTAGCCGGTCGAGCGCCTGGCCGTAGTCCTCGGGCTGTTGGCCCTTGGCCATGCGGATGTGCAGCGAGTCCCACACCCAGTTCGAGCGCACCGCCACCAGCTTCGGCACCAGCGAATCGCCCCGGTGGTCAGCGGTGACCAACCCGCAGGAGGCGACCACCCGCATCCATTGGCGCTGGTAGATGACCCATCGTCTCCACCAGGCCCGCAGAAGCCGTCCGGCGAAGCGGTCGAAGGTCGGGGCGTCCAGCAGCCGCCACGAGGCACCGGCCAGCACCGCGAGGCCAGCCGCCCACAGCACCATCTGATAGCCGAGCATCACGCCCGCCGAGCTCACCGCCGTCGTGCTGCCCATCGTGCGGGGGTGCCGCAGCATCCAGCCGCCGACCACCCGCGCCGGAGTCCGTTCCGTGCCCACTCGCGTGTCTCGCATGACTGCCTGCCCTTTCCATGAAAAAGGGCGTCGGACTCCCGCTCTGGGAATCCGACGCCCTGCCGTGCTTGACGTTCGTTGTGGGTTAGCTTCTGCGCTGCGACATCTCCATGTGGGCGACCAGGTCGCCGACCGCCCGCTTGAGCGTGTTCAGCGGGCCGCCGAGCCCTTTCGGGATCCCGAAGTTGGTCACGGTCTTGGTCAGCTCCAGCATCGTCGCGTCGATCTCGCGCACCGTGCCGGTCACACCGTCTGTATCGGCCATTACTTGTACTCCTTCGCAACACTCGATCCACCGTGCTCGGCGATGCCCTCACGCACCGCATCCGCCGCCTTCGCCACCGCAGCGGCCAACTCCTGGGCCTCCACGTAGTGCCGGTCCTCGACAAACTCACCGTCAAGGAACTCGACCTTGTTCACGTCCTGGTTGAGCTGATCCATCAGCCCACCAATTGCCGACAGCCGCTTGACCCCGCGCGAATTGCGCCGGAACAGCTGCTTCGAGATCTCCACCAACTCTCACCCTTCCCAATCCGCCCCCGAGACCATCCCGAGGGAAACCTATGGCTACCGACGACGCCCGAGGCAGCCCGAACCATAAAGTTCCAGAACGTCACTCACCGGAATTCACCTCGATCTCGTCAACCACGCCGATCGCCTTCTGGACCGTGTGCAGGCAGTCGTAGAGCTGCCGAGGCACCTCATGCATCTCGCGGCCAATCACGCTTGGCCCGCCGGGAACATCGATCGAATACGCCACGTCACCAGCGGTCGTGAAAGCCTCTGTAAGCTCCGTGGACAGCCGCCGCAGGTCTTCCAGGACGCGATCGCGATCAACACTGGTCATCACAGAACCACCAACCACGACCGGTCCTTGCAGAACTGATCATGCGTGTGCCGGTAGAGCCACTTATCGCAGTGACACGCCGGACAATACTTGAGCGACATTTCCCAATCTCCTTTCCGAAAGGCCATAAAGACCCCCGGTGCATCCGCAGACGGCCGGGGGCCAATAAAGCCCTACCGGTGCAATTTTCACCGGTTTTGGGCATAGCTCGGCCCACTATGTAATTCTCAAACAACAAGCAGCCGGAATTGGCTTAGAAAGAGTCAGATAGAAACGGTCAGGCTCGGTGGCTCAATCAGGCGGCGGCCGAAGCCTTCGCGCCGAGCGGGGTCATGCCGTTGGCTCGGAAGGACAGACCTGAGCGACCGTTGCGCTCCCAGTAGCTAACCGTCGCGTCGATCAGCTCGATATAGGTGCCTTCCTCGAAGTCCTCGCCGGGGTCGGCGGTCAGGGTCACCTTGATCTCCTCGCCCTTCCCCGCGAACTCGCCGGGCTGGGCCTTGCGCTTCGCGAACAGCGAGACGATGAACTGCTGAACGCCGTTCCGGTCAGTCGCGACCTCCTGAACGCCCTTGTCGTTCTCGAACATCTTCAGCGCCGGGGCCTCGGTGACCATGAGCTTGTGACCCTGCAGGTTGACCGGGATGTTTCGCACTGTCCTACCTCCGCTTGATCTCTGTGAATGTTGGCCAGCTTGGCTAGCCATGTACAGATTAGACCAGCCTGGCTAGCCATGTCAAGAAATTGGCCAGGTTGGCTAGTCAGATCAAGGAGCACTGCGATAACCTGGGCAAATGTCAGAACTTGATCCCGACGACCCCCGTCCGCCGTACCAGCAGGTCGCGAACTCGCTGCGGGCCGCGATCCTCACGAAGAAGCTCCAGCCGGGCGACAAGCTGTCGTCACAGGCCGAGCTCGCGCAGCGCTACGGCGTCGCTCGGATGACGGTGCAGCAGGCGCTGCGCATCCTCCGGGAGGAAGGCCTGGTGATCTCCCGGCAGGGCAGCGGGGTTTACGTGCGTGAGCGAACGGAGCGGCCGGTTGGTCTTCGGCCTCACCTTGAGCGGGCGTTCGAGGAGCCCGAGGTGCGCATTGACTTCGCGGGCTTCTCCGGCGAGACGCTGCACGGCGCGCTGACCGAACCACTGGACAAGATCCGCAGCGGGCGCGTTCGGCCCGAGTCTGTCCGCGTGCGTCTGTTGGTGCCGGACACCAACACTCCGTGGACACTTCCGGCTCGCGTGGAAGACATGGCGGACAGCCCGGAGTTCCGGAAGCGCGCCGCCGGAATCATGGAGCGCCACACCTTCGCGATCGTCGACGCGGTCAACGAGATGGAGCGCATCGGCCTCATCGCGGATTCCAAGGCCGAACTCCGCGTGTACCCGGCGGTTCCGCTGTTCAAGCTGTACCTGATCAACGAGCTGGAAGCGTTCTTCGGCTACTACCCGGTGCGCGAGCACGTCGTGAACCTCGAAGGCACCAACACGCCGATCTGGGACCTCATGGGCAAGGACGCCACTCTGTTCCACCACGCCGCCGAGCCCGATGACGAGTCTCTGAGCTCGCTGTTCATCCAGCAGTCGCAGATGTGGTTCGACAGCATCTGGAACACCGTCGCCCAGGAAGTGCCCCGATGAGTCGGCCGGCCGAAATCCTCGCGCGCAGCCAGGTCGTCTTGCTCGACTTCGACGGCCCGGTCTGCGCGGTGTTCGGCGGTCTCAGCGACCACGACGTCGCCGTCGAACTCCGCGCTCTCTTCCCGGAAGCTCTGCCCGAAAGCGTCGAGCAGAGCCGCGACCCCTTTGACCTCCTTGAGTACGCGGTTCAGTTCGGCGACCTCGCCGACCAGGTCGAACAACGTCTCCGCGAGCTCGAAGTTCGCGCGGTGTCGCTCGCGCCCGCAACACCAGGCACAGTTGAGGTACTGAGAAGCCTTCACAGCCAGGGCAAACGGGTCATGATCGTCTCGAACAACTCCGAGGCCGCCGTGAGGGCGTACCTACACGCCAACGGACTTGAGCACTTCATCGATGGCGTGTCGGCGCGGGCGAGTTCCGAAGTCGCCCAGCTGAAGCCCTCGCCGTTCCTGCTCCGAGAGGCCATGAGAGCGACCGAGGCCGAAGCCGCGGCTTGCGTGATGATCGGTGACTCGGCTACTGACATCGAGGCTGCTCACGCCGCAGGAACATCAGTCGTCGCCTATGCCAACAAGCCTGGCAAGCGGGACCGGTTCGCGCCCTACGAGCCAACCGCCATCATCGAGCACATGACGGACCTACTCGAAGACCGTTGATTCAACTCCGGCGAGCCGCAGCCTCAGGATTCGCTCTGCCGCTTCTTCCGCAGCTGCGCCTTCAGATCTTCGACATCCCAGCGCTGATGCCCTCCGGCAGTCACAAGCGCCGGTTCTACAGCGCCCTCAGTCGCCCAGCGCTGGAGCGTCCGGCGGTCAACACCGATCGCTTTCGCAGCTTCCCCGGTCGACACGTAGGTGGAGGGCACTCGCCTACATTCACCCGCGTTTAGACGCTAAGCCAGCCGAATGTCGCGACTGCCTACCTATACACGCAAATGTCGCGTTTACGTACGATTGCCGCGTGGAGCACGTCCAAGTAGGCGGGTGGGAGTTCGAACTCGGCGTGGCTGTCGTCGACGGCCGCGCCTGGTGGGCATGCCCAATCGGCGGCGAACGCTGCGGGTTGGTCCTTGCCGCCTTCGGATCCATCGGCCTCGACTGCATGGCGTGGCACATCGAGCACGCGCATGTGCATGCCTTGACTCACCGACTTGGCGGCCAAACCCGGCGATCACACGAAGCTCGCTGACCTGCAGCTTCGGTCCGCGTGTTTAGACTTTCTCTTCTTCATCAAGGGCGGCCCCTTCGGGGCCGCCTGCCGCTGTATGCGAGTCGGGTTGGAGCTGCCGACCTTCCTGTATGCGAGCCCGGTCAAGCGGTCGTTGGCCGGCCGGGCATGCGGCTCGCTTCGCTCACCGGTCCCGGCAGGCCAACGCCGCGACCGGGCGCGAGCGGAAAGGTCGGCAGCCACACCCGACGCCAGCGGAGGCAGGCGACCCCGAAGGACCACGCCAGAGGTAGACCAAGCCAACCACGGCTTCTCCACCGCAGAGCGTCACTCGCCTGGGCAAACTCAGAACCACCTGCTGGGCACGCTGCCGACCTGGTCGCCTTACCACTGCCGATGAGCACTGACCTGGTCTTTTCGACGTGGTTGCCTGCTTGTGGTCCATCTGCGCGTACGGGGTGAAACAGTTCCCTCAATCTCCACGATGTAGCCAATGGACTGAGCAGTAGCTACGATCCCGACCGGGCTGAACTGCAAGGAGCAGCCTTTAAAGAAACCCGGCCAGCGCTGCGAACACTGGCCGGGTTGCGGGATGGTGCTACAGGAAGAGCCACCAGCTCCAGTGGTCACGGAACCACTGGGCAAGCTGAGTACGAACTTCCTGCCATGCCAGCCAAAGAAGAAGCCGGATCACCAAGCTGAGCGAGCTGCGGGTCCGGCTTTCTTCTTGGTTGGAGTGCGACACCTTGCGATGCCGCCTTCCGCGACGCGCGGCAGCCAACGGCCTACCTCCTCCGTCTGGGGGCAACCTTTTGCCGCCCCACGTCCGGAGTCGCCCCGACTCGACAGAGTCAGAGGAAGCGACGCGCAGCCCGACGCCGCCACGGAAGTCATCCAAGTCGATCTCGGATGTCCGGAGGTTACGGGGCGGAGAATCGTCAGCGCATCTTGCCGGGGTGTGAACGTGAGCACAGTAACACTGTGTAAGGGAATGGCGATCCCGGACATAAATACTGGTCAGAGGGTGGTATCGGATCGTTTTTTAGGCCAAAAACGATCAGTAGCGCTGTGACATGGGACTCAGTTGACGCGTAATAGACAGTAATGCGCCTGAGTGTTATTAGTAGCTCCCTGGCGCCGCGCCATGGGCGAAGCTGGCGATCTTCGCACGTGTGTTCTAGCCTCAGGGGTGTCGGGCTGGAGGGTGGGGAAGATCCAGAAGGCTCGGCGCGGGTCGGTCGCTGCACCTTCTCTGGCCGACCCGACCAAACTTCACGTCAGAGCGGGCACTAGGTGGCGAACGAGGGTGGTGATGGCTGGCAGGGCACACGGCGACGGCCGGCCACCCCCCAACCCATCTGGGTCCACCTGGTTCAGGCGCTTCCGCCACAGCGTGGCATCGGCTACGGCAGCACCCCGCTCCGCGTACGAGCGGGCGGGATCGACATCTCGGCCACGGTCCCCGGCGTGCTGCTAGCTTGGCATCAGACGTGCGTAGGCGACTGGTGGGCACTCGCCACCTTCGAGCTGACGAGCCGCACCGGCAAGCCGGGTCTGGTCGTGACTCAGCTCGTACCCGCGAAGGCCGTCATGCCCCGGCAGGAGGGGACCGGCTGAATGCCACTTTATTGCCACCAATCAACCGAAGTGGACCGAAAACGACGGCAAGCATCGGTGCCTTCGGTTCACTGTGGATCATGCAAACGCGCAGGTGGCGAGCGGGTTTTGATGAACGTTCAGAAATGACGAGAAGAACCACATGCGGGCCGATTGAAGATCAGAAGGTTTGGGGTTCGAATCCCTACGGGCGCACGTCTGGTCGAGACAGCAGAAACCCCCTCTCGCAGGGGGTTTCTTGCTTTTCAGGGGTGGCTCTCGACCTCTTCGCGGTAGTAGCCCTCAGCAGGCGTGCCAATTTAGTGCCAACTTTGGGATCGGCCGTCCGGCCAGCTGGCCGCGTGCCGCCGATGGTGCATCCAGCCTTTGATGCTGCGGACCGGTCGATCTGTGGTGTGACCGACGGCCCCACTAAGCCCCTGTCTTCGGTGCCCCCGCGCGGACCAGATCGGTAGGCGGGGGCAAGCTTGAGTGCCGGGCGGCACGTGGCCACCCGGCCGCTGCCCCTTTGCGGGGGCAGATGAGAAAGCAGTGTCCGGGTCCACCTGACGGCTGGTCACCAGACGGTTGTTAGAGGCAGCCCGGAAGCTCCTACTGGGCAACTGGACCGCCGGGTGGTTGCTGGTTCTGCTGTCCCCAGCGGCGGGCCTGGTCTTCCTGGTAGGCAGCCAGCTCGAAAGAGTACCGCTGCATGGCTTCCTGGAAATGACGTTGCTTCTGACTGTTCTCCGCCCCAACGATGAGGGCGAGCAGTGCCCAGACGATCACCCAAGCGCCGCAGGTAAGCAGCGTCAACACCAGATGAAGCAGGTGGTTCACCTGCTTGTCGACGGGCTGCGGCGGCGGGACGGGCGCAGCATAGGGGCCCGGGGCGTAGGTCACTGCTGGTTCCTTTCAGAGGGACGGCGTTGTCCAGACGAACGGACCGCGATCTTACTTGCGAGAACTACCCAAAGTCAGCAAGAAACGTCAAAGAGTAGTTTGATGCGTCCTGCGTTACGGATGTTGCCGGTTCGGGCTGGAAATCTGGAACAGTGAGCCAGAGGCTCGACGGGGGTGCTTCGAATCCCTACGGGCGCACGACTGGTCGAGACAGCAGAAACCCCTTCTCGTAAGGGTTTCTTGCTTTTCGGCGTTTGCTGCGCCGTTCGGTGTGAGAGCGAGCTCGTCGCGCGCTTCGACGCGATCCGGTTTCGGTTTTTCATCGGGGGCGGCGTCGTGATCGGGTTTGCGCTTACCGTGGTCGGGGAAAACGATCATGGGAGTTTGAGCATGTTCAGCGCCGGGAAGAGCGTCGGTCTTGGTTTGGCCGGGAGCGTGGTCGTTGCGGTTCTCGGTCTGGGGTGGTGCTGGTACTTCCAGCTCGCCAAGGTCGTCACGCCGTGGTTCTGGGTGGCGTTCGCCGTGGTGCTCGTCGCCGTGTCGGCGGGTTTCGGGCTGGAGATCCACCGGAAGAAGACGGCCCCGTCTCCCGGTCGTGCGGGTCTGCGGCGGCCGCGGGTGTTCGCCATCGGCCAGCTCGCGCTGATCTACGGCGTCATCACCAACATGGCCAGCCTCTACTGCGGCAGAGTCCTCCACGCGGAACTGGCGTCCGGGCTGCTGGTCGCGTTGGCGGTCACGTTGATGGTCGTCGCCGCCGTGACGCTGTACCGCGCGTCGCGCGGGGGCGGCACGCAGCGCGAGGTCACCTGAAAACCTGTTATTCGGCGGGGGTTTCGCTTGAGTCATCCGGTGCTCTGCGAACCGCCCAGCACGCGTCGGACGAAGGCGGTTTTCGCAGCCGTGTAGGCGTCGCGGTCATGAGGGTGCCGGAGTGCTGCCGCCACTTTGAGGCGGGCGTACTCGTCGACGAGGGCCGGCGAGCCGCGCAGTTGATCGCGGAAGGTCAATTGCTGTTCCCAGCGGGGCTCGCCGGGACGCATGAGATGCAGGTGCGCCAGCCGGTGCTCGCCGGCCTGGTCAGCGCGGACGACGAACCACCGCCAGGGGCGTCGGTCGAGTTCGCGCGGGACGAAGTACCAGGACGCCGCTGCCAGGGCTTCCTGCGCGCTCCCGATCGCGACGGACGGATCATCAGCCGTCGCCTGCAGGTCGATGACGGGTTTGGCCGGAAGGCCCGGAACCGCAGTGGAACCGACGTGGACGATCGGACCGGTGAGCTCGTCTCCGAGCAACGCGCGCACCTCGCCCGCGAAGACGTCCGCCAACCTCGCCCAGTCCGGGTCGGCGTCGACGACGTGGATGTCTTCGACAGCCCACGCGGGTGGAGAGGAAGAGTCGTCGGCGTGCACGGCCACCAGCTTGGCAGGTTTGCCGGGCTCAGAACGGCGGGCGGGTGGTAACCACTTCGAACGCCGTGACGTCCACGTCGCGCATCTCGATGCCCGTGTCCGGGGCATGAGCCCGCCCGCGCCACGCCTCGATCGCGTCCCAGGACTCCCAGCGCTCGTAGTTGTTCACCCGTCCCGGGTCCACCGGATCCGCGGTGATCGCGACGTCGAGGCAGCCGGGGGCTTTCCGGGCGCGCTCGACGAGGTCGCGGTGCGCTGCGACGTAGGTGTCCCGCTCGTCCGCGTCGACGGTCACGTGACCAGCGATGATCCACATGGGTGCTCCTCGGTTCAGTCGGGTGAGTCCCTGGAACGACTGATCCGCGGACCGAAAATCATCGGTGGCCGGAGGACGCCCGCTGCGCGCGCTGGAGGATGCGGAGGGCGCCGATCTCAGCGACGTTCTTGGTGAGTTCGACGTTGACCCAGCCGGCCACGTCGCCGAGGGTCATGTCCGGGCCCCACGGGAGATCGGACGTGAGGTCGGTGGAGTCCAGCTCCGCGTCGCTTCGGCCGCTCAGCTGCGCCCGCCACCGGTCGTGGAGGTCGCGGAGCTGCTGCACGGCGGCCTGCGCGCTGCCCGGCCAGTGCTTCGCCGACCGCATCGCCTCCACGTCGCCGTCGAGGCACTCCAGGACCGTCGACCACCAGTAGTCGATGTGCCAGGTGATCCAGCCGATCGTCACCGCGGGCACGGGATCGGGCTCGGTCTCCTGGAAATCGGCCACCCAGTTGCCGTTCTCGTCGGGACGAACGGTCCAGTGGTGTTCAGCGGGCGTCCACAGGCAGTGCGCGTCGCCGAGCCCGTCCGCGTGGTACTCGAAGAGCGCCCACGTGATGTCGAGCTGGTGCAGCAGCAGTTCAACCCTGGAAACCGGCATGCCCGGATGCTCCCATTCCCGCCGCGTCAGGGGCACCGAATATTCACGTCCTCAGTGGACGGACAGAGTGCCGCGAGAACCCCCTGCGGCGCAGGAAGTTCTCGCGGCCTGCGGGTCAGTTGTCGTCGCCGCCGTCTTCCTGGTCGCCGCCGCCTTCTTGGTCGTCACCGTCCTGCTGCTGGTCGCCGTCCTGCTGCTCCTGCTGGTCCTCCTGCTGCGGAGGCTGTGCGAAGTCGCAGCCGGCGGTGGTGCCGAGCGCGAAGGCGGCACCTGCGATGGCCGTGGCGATCCGGATCTTCGAGTTGCGCATAACTGGACGATACGGGCAACCCGGTCGATTCGTCAGGGGTGGCGCACAGGTGCTCGCGTGCCGAGATCACGCAAACCCGGATGAGCAGCGGCAATGAGAGCGGCTCCCCAAGAGCGTCCGAGGGCCGATCCGCCTAAGGAGAGCGGTGGCAGCACCGCAGGCCATCCTCGGCACGCTCTTGAGGAGCCGCTGCGAGCACAGTAACCGGCTCGCGCGGGATGGTGGGGATTCGGAGGGCGAGGGCCGCGGCGGTGAGGCAGAGCAGGGCCGCAGCGGTCCAGAGGGGCGTGTAGGTGCCGGTGAGGTCCCGGGTGAGACCTCCTGCGAGGGCGATCGTTCCCGCGCCGAGCTGGTGGGCGACGCTGATCCAGCCGAAGACGATCGGCCCGTCGGAGCCCCACAGCTCCCGGCACAGCGCGATGGTCGGCGGGACCGTGGCCACGTCGAGCAGTCCGAAGACCACCGCGAACGCGATCAGCGCGGGTTGCGCGGACGGTCCGAGCAGACCCGGGAGCAGCGCCAGCGACCCGGCTCGCAGGCAGTAGTAGGCCGTGAGCAGCAGGCGGGGGTTCAGGCGGTCGGTGAGCCAGCCGGAGCCGATGGTGCCGAGCACGTTGACCACGCCGATGACCGCCAGCAGCGAGGACGCGACGCCGGCCGGCATCCCGTGGTCGTGGGCGGCCGGGGTGAAGTGGGTCCACATGATGCCGTTGGTGGACGCGCCGCAGATCGCGAAGGTGCTCGCGAGGAGCCAGAAGGCGCCGCTGCGCCAGGGGAGGACGCGGACCGCGCGGGTGACCGACGTGGCCGGATCCCGCGGTTCCGGGCGCGACGCGCCGTAGGGGAGGAGGCCGACGTCGGAGGGCCGGTCCCGCAGCACCGCCCAGGCCAGCGGCGCGACCAGCAGGGCGACGGCGACCAGCGTTCCGGTGGCGGCGCGCCAGTCGAAGTCCACCAGCAGCGAGAACACCGGCAGCAGTGCGAACTGCCCGAACACCGTGGCGGCCGTGAGCGCTCCCGCGACCAGCCCCCGACGGGCGGCGAACCACCGGTCGGCCACCAGCGCCGCGAAGGTCGTCGCCAGCGCGCCGCACCCGGTGCCGACGAGCAGGCCCCAGCCGAGAACGAACTGCCACGGCGCGGACATCAGCGTCGTTAGCCCCGCTCCCGCGGCGATCAGCAGCAGGGCCGCGGTGGCCATCCGCCGCATCCCGAAGCGATCCATCGCGGCGACGCCGAAGGGCGCGGTCAACCCGTAGAGCACGAGGTTGACCGACGCGGCCGCGCTGATCGTGCCGTGCGGCCAGCCGAACTCGTGGTGCAGCGGGCTCACCAGCAGTCCGGCCGTCGTGGCGCAGGCACCGGCTCCGATGATCACCAGGGCGGCTGCGGACGCCACCCACCAGGCTCGATGAACAGACATGACCTCACCCTGCGGCCCGGCGACGCGCACCACGAGTGGCCTGATGGCCAACATGTGCAAGGATCAGGCCATGACCACTCGGGTGGCGGTGCTGGTGCGCGATGGCGTGATGCCGATGGAGCTCGGCCTGGTCCACCAGCTGCTCGGAAGCGCTCGCTCGCCCTCCGGCGAAGCGCTCTACGAGGTCGTGACCTGCGCGGTCGTGCCCGGCTCGATCCGCAATGACGCGGATTTCCCGATCCACGTCGCGCACGGCCCGGAAGCGCTCGACGGCGCGCACACCGTGGTCCTGCCGGCCAGCCACGAACCGGACGAGACGGAGACCGAGGGGACGCTGCCGCCCGACCTCGCGGCCGCGCTCGCCAGGATCCCGCGCGGCGCCCGGATCGCGTCGATCTGCACGGGGTCGTTCGTCCTGGCGGCGGCCGGGCTGCTCGACGGCAGGCGCGCGACCACGCACTGGAAGTCCTGCGACCACTTCCGCCGGCTGTTCCCGCAGGTCGCGCTGGAACCGGACGTGCTCTACACCGACGACGGCGACGTGCTGACCTCGGCAGGGGAGGCCTCCGGCATCGACCTGTGCCTGCACCTGATCCGGCTCGACCACGGGGCTTCGGTGGCCAACGAGGTCGCCCGGACCACCGTCGTCCCGCCGCACCGGGAGGGTGGTCAGGCGCAGTACATCCGCCGTCCGGTTCCCGAGCCGCGGATGTCCACGACGGCGCGGGCGCGCTCCTGGGCGCTGGAGCACCTCGACCGGCCGCTCGCGTTGCGGGAACTCGCCGCGCAGGACTCGCTGAGCGTGCGCACGTTCACTCGGCGATTCCGAGAAGAGGTCGGAATGTCGCCGGTTCAGTGGATTACCGGGCAGCGGATCGAACGAGCGCGGCAACTCCTGGAGGAAACCGACCATCCGGTTGAGAAGGTGGCAAGAGATTCAGGATTTGGTACCGCAGCGTCGTTGCGGCAGCACTTGCAAAGCGAACTCGGTGTTTCCCCCAGCGCTTACCGGGCGACATTTCGCGGGGTGCCGCCGGGTGGTGCGGACATAGGTGAGGCCCCGCCGGGTGTGGCCGGCGGGGCCTCGGCACGGGGTCAGGTCAACCGATGATGCCCGCGTTGATGATGGACGTCTCGGTGTCGTTGTCCTGAACGGTGGTGTCGATGTCCCACCAGTTGCAGGCGAAGTGGTGACAGGAGCCTCCGCGCTCCGTCATCTCCCCAGCGGAGGCCAGGCCAGCTCCGGCGAAAGCGAGGGGCAGGATGAAAGCGCCGACCACGATGGGGCGAACCAGCGAGCGCATAATTGCCTTCCTTCCAATTCGGCTAACCCAGTTCGATTTCTGGATCCGGCTGACCCGAAATCGGGCAATTCAATGTTTACCTGCCGAGGCCGCCGGGCGCATATTTGCCACCGGCGCTTCACCGGAAAGTGTTCGAGGCGCTGAACCGTTGCGCGTGGCAACCCAATTCATTCCGCGAAGGGGTGACTTTCGCGCTTTGTCACAACGCGTGCCGGAGTCGGATCCGAAAGGGTGGTTTGAGGGCGGGCCACCGCGAGAACGGCCCAGTCCGGGTCGCACGAGACGTAGAGCGCTCCCCGGACGGTGGAGTTCAGGATTGGGCGACCGCCGACGCCGATCCGCCGGTGATGCGCAGCAGCTCGGCGAAGCTCGTCGGAAACATCGCGTGCTTGCTGCCCGCTCCGGCCCAGACCGTCGGGTGGGCCCCCAGCGCTTCGTCCACCACCGTCCGGATCGGCTGCGGATGACCCACCGGACCGACTCCGCCCACCGGTTGGCCGGTCGCCTCCAGGACGAACTCCGGACTCGCCCGGCGGATCTTGCGGATTCCCAGAGATCGCTCCAGCCCGCGGGTGTCCACCCGGTGAGCGCCGCTGGCCACGACCAGCAGCGGTTCCCCGTCGGCGGTGAACACCAGGCTGTTGGCGATGGCTCCGACGGCGCAGCCCAGCTCCTCGGCGGCCGCTGCGGCCGTCGGGACCTCCGCGCTGAACTCGACGACCTCGCCCTCGGCCCCGAGTTCGCGCAGCCGCGCGGTGAACGCATCAGTCGTGTTGGTCATGCCGCGCAGGCTAGTGAGCCGCGCGGCACGACGGCGAGCGGGTTCTCACAGCAGCAGCGGGAGCCGGCTCAGACCGGTCATGTTCGGGCTGGGCATGAACCGAGGTGCGTCGTCCGGGTCGGTGCGCAGCTGCGGAAAGCGGTCCAGCAGCAGGTTCAACGCGATCTTGCCCTCCAGCCTGGCGAGCGGAGCGCCCAGGCAGAAGTGGATGCCGCGACCGAAGCCGAGCTGCGGGTTCGGGTCGCGGGTCACGTCGAAGACGTTGGGGTCGGCGAACTGCCGGGGATCGCGGTTGGCCGCGGCGATCCACAGCAGCAGCATCTGGTCGGCCGGGATGCGGACCCCGCCGAGCTCGGTCTCCTCGGTGGTCACCCGGGACACCGCCGCGAAGGGGCTGAGGAAGCGCAGCGATTCCTCGATCGCCGCGGGCACCAGCGATCGGTCGGCCCGCACCGCCTGGAACTGGTCCGGGTGCGCGTCCAAGCACAGCAGCGTGTTGCCCAGCAGCATCGTGGTGGTGATGTGCCCGGCGACCAGCAGCACCATGCCGAAGTTGGTGATCTCGGCGTCGGTGAGCCGAACTCCGTCGACCTCGGCCTCGACGAGCTTGGTCAGCAGGTCCGCGCGCGGCCGCTCGCGGCGTTCGCGGATGTGCCCGGCCAGGTAGCTCGCGAGCTCGCCGACCTGCTCCATGGCGTCGGCGAAGTACTTCTCGTCCTCGGGCGAGCGGTCCTTGAGCGCGACCTTGTTGGTGGAGTTGAACATCCCGTCGACCCACCGCTTGAACTGATCCCGGTCGCTGCTGGGCACTCCGAGCAGTTCGGCGATCACGATCACCGGCAGCGGGTAGGCCAGTTCGCTCACCAGCTCAGCGCGGCTTCCCATCCCGTCCATCAGCTCGGTGGTGAGCTCGGCGATCCGCGGCTCCAGGTCGGCCACGACCTTCGGGGTGAAGGCGTGGCTGACGAGCTTGCGGAGCTTGTGGTGGTCCGGCGGGTCGAGCTGGGTGAGGTTGCCCTCGGAGAACCCGCTCGCCTCCGGGACCAGGCGCTGGGTGTGGGAGGAGAAGGTGGCGGGATCGCTGAGCGCGTGCAGGATCTCCGGATAGCCGTGGACGTCCCACATGCCGGTCTTCTCGTCGTAGCCGACCTCGTGGTCGGGTCGTTGGCCGCGCAGCCAGAACTGCGCGGTGTTGGCTCCCCAGGTGTCAGCGAGCGCGGTCATGGTCTGCCCCCGATCGCGGCTGGTCAGCCGCGTTGTTGTGGTGTGTAGATCCACTCCCGGAACTGCGCGTTGAGCTCGTCGAAGAGGCGTCCGATCTCGTCGGCGACGGTCGCCAGCGACTCGGGATCGGGATCACCGGCCGGCTCGTAGGCGCTCCGGATGGTGTGCTCCAGCGCGTTCGCCTTGGCCTCGTCGTCGAGGGCGGCGAACTCCGGGTTGATGTTGTCGGTGAGGTGGTACCCGGTCGCGGTGGCGGTGACGGCCAGGTAGACGTTCGGCACGTCGTCGCGCAGCAGCCGGTGCTTGAAGATCAGCTCGCGGTACCGGTTGGCGAGGCGCCTCGTCTCGCCCTGGTTCGCCGTCTGCTTGAAGCTGCCCAGCAGCTCGGTGTCCCCGGTGACCAGCGCTCTCATCAACGGGTCGTGCATGGTGGCGAGGAAGCTGCGGCGGAAGAACCGGTGCGGCAGGGCTTCCGCGGGATCGGCGCGCATCGCCTCGACCAGTCCGTCGAGCAGGCCGATGGACTCGCGCAGGATCAACGCTTCGAAGAGCTGCTCCTTGGTGCGCCAGTGCAGGTAGATGGTGCCCTTGCCGATCTCGGCGCGGCGGGCGATGTCGTCGATGGTGACCTTGCGGGAGCCCAGCCTGACCATCAGCTCTCCGGCCGCGTCGAGGATGCGGTCGGCTCGGTCGGTGGGCTGGGTCATGCGCTACCTCCGTGACTGTTTGACCAGAATCGCAAATCTGGTCACCGGGTCACCTCACGGTAGACCTGCGATCGATCGCGCACAAGGTGTCACCTGAAAGGGTCAACGGCTGTGCCTCGGAGGGGCGTTGCGCCTAGCAGGAAAGGCCCATCGGGCTTAGCTTCGCCAGGGGCACCACAAGGGCTTTCCACGAAGCAGGGGAAGGAGCACCATGGGCTTCAAGGACAAGCTGATGAACTTGGGCAAGCAGCACAGCGACAAGGTCGACCAGGGCATGGACAAGGCCGGTGACATGGCCAAGAAGAAGTTCGGCCACGAAGAGCAGGTCGACCAGGCCGTGGAGAAGGGCAAGGGCTACGTCGGGGGAGAGAAGGAAGACCCCCCGCCGCCTCCCGGCCAGTAAGTCCAACCGAGACAACGGCGCTCCGTCCGAGGCTGGCGGCGGGACCAGGTGAGAGCGGTCCCGACCAGTGGTCGGAGCGCACCATAGAAGAGGTCGCCCCAACGCACAGGGCGACCTCTTCTTTCGCGTTCTTCCGGTCTCGCCCGGTGGTCAGCCGATCGGGACCTGGGTGGTGGCCTGGTCGTCGTCGATCGCGGTCACCCGGCCACCGAGCTCGCCGAGGTCTCGCAGGCGGGACAGGGCTTCCGGGCGCAGGCGGACGGTCGAGGTCGTCATGTCCTCGCCGGTGGTGAGGGCGTCCAGCCGAGCTCGGGCGTCGTGACCCGAGTCCACTGTGGATTTCAGGCCGCCGGTGGAGGCCAGCGAACCGCGCGCGGCTCCCAGCCGGCCGAGGGCGTCGTCGACCGCGTCGAGCAGGGCCGCCTTGTTGCCCTCGGTCATGGCCCTGACGAGGTCCGGAGGGCTTCCCGCGACCCGGGTCCCGTCCCGGAACGAGCCCGCCGCCAGCGACAGGGCGAGCGGTCCACCGTCCGCGCCGACCGTCGCGAGGATCGCCGCGAACAGGTGCGGGAGGTGCGAGATGCGGGCCACCGAATCGTCGTGCGCCGCCGCGCCGGTCGGGACCACGTGAGCGCCGCAGTCCAGCGCCAGCTGAGCCGCCTCGCGCCACGCGTCGATCGTGGTGGCCTCCTCGATCGTGACCGCCCACGGCGCGCCCTGGAACAGCTCGGCCGAACTGGCCGCGAATCCCGAGTCGGAGGTGCCCGACATCGGGTGACCACCTGCGTAGCGGGCGTTCGGCGCGAGCTTGCGGACCTCGAAGTCGACCGGGTCCTTCACGCTGACCACGTCGGTGAGCCACGCCCCGGGGTGGATCTCGGCGATCCCGCGCAGCACGTCGCGAACGGCGGTCACCGGCACCGCCATCACCACCAGCGCGTCCTCCTGCTTGGCGCGGCGCAGCGCGGCATCGGTCTCGAGCACCTCGAAACCTTCGTCGCCCGCTGCGGCGGCATCCGCCTCAGACGCGGTGGCACCCCACGCGGGGCGCCCGGCGCCGGACGCGGCCCGCAGCACGGATCCGCCGATGAGTCCCAGTCCGATCACGCACACGGCACGCATCCGTCCATCTTGCCCGACGAAGCCGCTTCGCACGCACCCGGTTGAGCGCAATCCATCCCCTGATGGATACGACAATCGCAATAGTGCTTTCGGGTGGCCTTCGTACGCTTTACGGTGTCTTCATGACGGTGCAGGAGCCGGTCGCAGGCTTCGCCGTCGCCGTGGTCCGGGAAGACGGGCGGTGGCGGTGCAGCGAGATGGACAACTCGGTGCTGACCGGCCTTGACGCCTCGATCACGGCGTTGCGCGAGCTGCGTTCCACCGGCGCGGTGTTCGGAATGTGCAATGTGGACGACGAGTTCTTCGTGCTGATCCGGCCGGTCCCGGGGGGTGTGGACCTGCTGGTGTCCGACGCCGCCGCGGCGCTGGACTACGACATCGCCGCGGACGTCCTCGACCTCCTGCGCATCGATCCTCCGGATGAGGACGACGAGGAGGTCTGGCCGGAGGGCAATCTCGCCGTCCTGTCCGACCTGGGGCTTCCCGAGGGCGAGCTGCTGGTCATCATCGAGGAGGTCGACCTCTACCCGGACGAGCAGCTGGAGATGATCGCCCAGCGCTGCGGGTTCGGAGACGACTTCTCGAAGCTGTTGGAGAAGATATACCGGTGAACACCACCGAGGCCCGCGCCGGCGACGTCGAGCTGGTGCGGGCCGCGCTGCGGGTGGCCGCAGAAGCACCGTCCACAGGGGATGTGCCGATCGGTGCCGTGGTCGCCGATGCCGACGGCCGGGTGCTGGCCGGGGCGTGCAACCAGCGCGAGGCCCGCGGCGATCCGACCGCTCACGCCGAGATCCTCGCGCTGCGCGCCGCTGCCGAGGCGCACGGGGACGGCTGGCGGTTGGAGGGCTGCACCCTCGCGGTCACGGTCGAGCCCTGCACCATGTGCGCAGGTGCGCTGGTGCTCTCCCGCGTCGCCAGGGTGGTCTTCGGCGTGTGGGAACCCCGCACCGGAGCCGTCGGGTCGCTCTGGGACGTCGTTCGCGACAACCGCCTGAACCACCGCCCGGAGGTGGTGGGCGGCGTCCTGGCCGACGAGTCGGCGGCGCTCCTCGACTCCTTCTTCTCCACCCACCGCTAGCAGGTGCTGTGCTCTGGGCGCCTCGCCAAGTCCCAGTTTTAGTCCAAACTGAGCCGACATTTCGGACATGATCATGGCTCGGTTTGGACTAAAACTGGGTTGCTCCCGGGCCTCCGCGGGGCTGGAGCGACGAGCGCAGGGGTTTTGGGTCTCGGGGGCCGGGGTGGACCCCCCTTTGCGGGGTTCGAGGAGGCTGCCGGTAGCCTTATCGGCGGTAGCGTGTCCGAGCGGCCTAAGGAGCGCGCCTCGAAAGCGCGTGAGGTGAGAGCCTCCGTGGGTTCGAATCCCACCGCTACCGCTCGTGAAGAGCCGGTCCCCTCCAGAGGGGACCGGCTTTTTCATGTGCAGTTTCGGTTCCAGTCTCATTTGCCCTGTTCAGGCGAGTGTGAGGGCCCATCCGGAGAGAGGTCGGCTCTTTCGTTTGCGCCCTTCGGCGCGGGGTCGTCCGGCCGAGCGGTCATGCGCGGGTGATGCGTTCTGCGGTCAGGCGGGCGGTGATCAGGTTGCCCAGGACTCGTGACGCTCCGCGCCGGGGCAGTGTCGCGAGGCGGTCTGCGCGGTCCGGCAGAGCGGCGTGGGTGCCTTCGGTGACCGCGTGCGCGACGTGGAGCCCGGCCAGCCGGTGGGTGTCCAAGGCGCTGTGGCCCATGCCGGTCAGCGGGACGAGCACCGCGTCGGGCAACAAGTCGACAAGGCGCTCGGCGATCACCCTGGGAGTCCGCAGGTCCCGTTCGCCGGAGATCACCGCGCACGGCCAGTCGAACCCGGGCAGCTCAGCGACGGGGTCGAAGGGACGGCGAGATCGTCGGCCACCTGCGCCATGGTCAACGCGTCCTGCGGGAGGTCAGCGCCCTCGCCGTCGGTGCGGGAGAGGCCGACACCGCGGTGCTCGACCATGATCGTGTCCAGTCCCCGCGCCGCGGCGGCCGCCCGCAGCGGGCGGTACGGCATCACCGAGGCCAGCCCCGGGCCGCCCGGGAGGACCAGCAGCGGACGGTCGTTCCTCGGTCCGGCGCGCACGTAGGCCAGGTCGAAGTGCTGCTGCTCGCCTGACACCACCGGCCGTCGCAGCCACCTCAGTCCTGGCGTCCTGACGAGCTTCCTGCGGATTCCGGCTTCCCCTGATCTCCCCATGCCCACTCAACTGCTGAGCGCCCGGCTCAGTTCCTGGCGCGTGGACGTGCCCGTGGCCTGGGGAAATTCGGTTGAGAGCGGTGTGGTGGCCGCTCTACCGTCCTGGCCATGTCCCTTCGAGTCCAGATGCGGCGGGCGCTCACCGAGGCGATGCGCGCTCGCGACCGGAACGCCGTGAACGCGCTGCGCGCGACGCTGGCCGCCGTGGACAACGTCGAGGCCGTCCCGCTGGACGAGGTCGAGCTCAGCGCCGTCGCGGACGGTCCGGTCCGCGCGGGCACGACGGAGGTCGCGCGGCGCGAGCTCGACGACGAGGCCGTGGCGGGCATCGTGCGCGCGGAGGCTGACGAGCGCCTGGCGGCCGCGGCGCAGCTGTCCGCGGCTGCGCAGGAGGACCGCGCGGCCCGGTTGCGGGCCGAGGCCGACGTTCTGGCCGGTCTTCTCTGAAGCAACGGCCGGTGATCTTGGCGAGTTCTGCTCAGGGCCTTCGGTGTTCACCTCGTCGTCGAGTTGGCTGGTTAGCGTCCGCGTTGATCGGCTCTTCGACTTCAGGGGGAACGCGACGTGCGCGTCTTGCCGTTGATCGCCACGGGTCTGCTCGTCACCGCCATCTCGCCTGCTGCGGCCTCGATCGCGGCCGCTCAGCAGGCCGTCCGCGTCCACGACATCCAGGGCACCACGCGGGTCTCGCCGCTCGACGGGCAGCGGGTGAGCGGGGTGACCGGCGTGGTCACCGGGGTTCGGGCGGCCGGATCGGCGCGCGGGTTCTGGTTCCAGGACCCGCAGCCCGACGCCGATCCGCGCACGAGCGAGGGCCTGTTCGTCCACACCGAGGAGCAGACGCCGCAGGTCGCGGTGGGCGACGCGGTCGCGGTCACCGGGACGGTCGCGGAGCACTACCCGACTTCCGGTGACCAGACCCCGGAGAACACGCCGAACCAGTCGGTCACCCAGCTGACCGGGGCGACGTGGCAGGTCAGCGGTACCGGGGCGATCCTGCCCGAGGTGCTGACCGAGGACGCGGTGCCGGTCGAGCACGCGCCCGCCGACGGGGCCATCGACTCGCGCGAGCTCGAACCCCAGCGCTTCGCCCTCGACTTCTACGAATCCCGCGAGGCCATGGTGCTGCGGGTGGACGACGCGCGCGTGGTCGGACCGACCGACGAGTACCGGTCGCTGTGGATCACCAGCAAGCCCGCGCAGAACGCCAACGAGCGCGGCGGCACCACCTACACCGGCTACGCCGACGCCAACGCGGGACGGCTCAAGGTCGAATCGTTGCTGGCCGACGAATTCCCGTCGGCAGCGGTCGGCGACCGGTTGCGGGGCAGCACCTCCGGTCCGCTGGACTACAGCTCCTTCGGCGGGTACGTCCTGGAAGCGGGGCAACTGGGGTCGCACGTCCCCGGCGGGCTGCGGCCGGAGACGACCCGCGCGCAGCAGGACGACGAGCTCGCCGTCGCCACCTACAACGTGGAGAACCTCGACCCGGCCGACGAGCAGGCCAAGTTCGACCGGCTCGCGCAGGGCGTCGTCGGGAACCTCGCGGCACCCGACGTCCTGGCCCTGGAGGAGGTCCAGGACAACACCGGCGCCACCGACGACGGCGTGGTCGCCGCCGACGAGACGCTGCGGCGCTTCACCGACGCCATCGCCGCCGAGGGCGGGCCGCGCTACCAGTGGCGGCAGATCGACCCCGGCAACAACGCCGACGGTGGCGAACCCGGCGGCAACATCCGGGTGGCGTTCCTGTTCAACCCCGCCCGGGTGTCGTTCGTCGACCGGCCCGGGGGCGATGCGACGACACCGGTCGAGCCGGTGGCCGACGGCGACCGGGCCGCGCTGACCGTCTCACCCGGCCGGATCGACCCGGCCAACCCGGCCTGGACCGACAGCCGCAAGCCGCTCGCCGGTGAGTTGCTGTTCCACGGCCGGCCGGTCTTCGTGGTCGCCAACCACTTCAGCTCCAAGGGCGGTGACCAGCCGCTGCACGGGCGCTTCCAGCCGCCGGCCCGGTCTTCCGAGCAGCAGCGCACCGAGCAGGCGAAGGCCGTGCGCGGGTTCGTCGACCAGGCCCTCGCCGTCGATCCGCAGGCCTCGGTCGTGGTGGCCGGGGATCTCAACGACTACGGCTTCTCCCCGGCGCTCGCACCGCTGACCGAGGCCATGACCGCGCCGGCCGACGCGCTGCCGCCGGTGGAGCGCTACAGCTACGTCTACGAAGGCAATTCGCAGCAGCTCGACCACATCCTGCTGACCGGGCCGCACACCGCCGACTACGACATCGTGCACGTCAACGCCGAATTCCCCGATCAGATCAGCGATCACGATCCGCAGGTCGTCCGGCTCCGCGCCGCGGAGTGACGTCAGGGCCCGATGTTCTGGTTCAGGTGGAACAGGTTCCCCGGGTCGTAGCGCCGCTTGATCTCGGCGAGCCGGTCGTAGTTGTCGCGGTAGTTCGCCTTGACGCGCCCCTGGTCGTCGCCCGCCATGAAGTTGACGTAGCCGCCTTCCTCGGAGTGCGGAGCGGTCGCCGCGTAGTAGTCGCGCACCCAAGCGGTGTTCGCCTCGTTGTCGGCGGGGTTGGGCCACATGCCGGCGATGACGGTCGCGAAGTTCGCGTCCCGGTAGGCGAAAGCCGTCTCGTCCTGGGAAACCCGGTGGCACGCACCGTTGATCGGGTAGATGTGCACCGTCGAGTTCACGACCGGCACCCGCGGCCCGTGCTCGACGTGCGCGGCGATCATGTCGTCGGTGAGCTCCGCGGCGAAGTTGGCCTTCCAGTAGTGCTGCAAGCCTGGCGGGACCAGGGCGTCGAAGGCGGAGTTCAGCGCCGGGTAGGGCATCGGACCGAGGTGTTCGGCGGCCACCGGCGCCAGGTCCCGCAGCGCGGCCACGGCTCCGGGGCCTTCCTCCACCGGTCCCGACCAGCAGGTCACCACGGCGATGTGCGGGACGCCGTGGCGGTGCTCGGGGATGAACGGCAGCGGCGGGGCGATCTGGAACGCGGGGAACGCCCCGAGCTCTTCGGGCGCGTCGGCGATCAGCTCGCGGAACCCGCGCAGCACGTCCGCCGCGTGCTCGACGTCGAAGAAGATCGGGCCGCCGTAGATCTCGCTCACCGGGCTCAGCCGGTATTCGAACGACGTCACAGCGCCGAAGTTGCCGCCGCCACCGCGCAGCGCCCACAGCAGGTCGGTGTTGTGCTCCTCGTCGGCGACCACGACCTCGCCGGAGGCCAGCACGACGTCGGCGGAGATGAGGTTGTCGCAGGTCAGGCCGAGCCCGCGAGCCAGGTATCCGATGCCGCCGCCGAGGGTGAGCCCGCCGATGCCGGTGGTCGAGATGATGCCGCCGGTGGTCGCCAGCCCGTAGGCGTGCGTGGCCGCGTTGAAGTCGCCCCAGGTCGCGCCGCCCTCCGCGCGGGCGGTCCGGCGCTGGGCGTCGACGCGCACGCCGCGCATCCCGGACAGGTCGGCCACGGCGCCGCCTTCGCAGGTGCCGAAACCGGGCACGCTGTGCCCGCCGCCGCGCACCGCGAGGTCCACCCCGTTCTCGCGGGCGAAGCCGACGGCCGCCAGCACGTCACCGGCGTTGGCGCAGCGCATCACCACCGCGGGGTGCAGGTCGATCATCGCGTTGTGAACCCGCCGGGCCTCGTCGTAGTCGTCGTCCGGCGGGGTGATCACCGGGCCTCGGACCTGTTCTCGCAGTCGTTCGATCGTCATGGCCACGACAGCCGCCCCCGCTCCGCTTCCGCACGTTCGCCTCGTGGAGAACCGTGCGACCGATTCGGGGCGCTGCACAGAGACGTTCGGCCCGGGAAGGGGCGGAAACGCAGAAGAGCCCCGGACCGCTGGTCCGGGGCTCTTCGCGAGCGGAGGATACGGGATTCGAACCCGTGAGGGCTATGAACCCAACACGATTTCCAATCGTGCGCCTTAGGCCGCTCGGCCAATCCTCCGTGCGGAAGCCTAGCAGGGGGTTTCGGCGCGATCCGTGGGGGGCCCGAGGGATCGCGGTCCCGGTGGTGGGCGTCTCAACCCCCGGTTCGACGGCGCCCGCGCCGGTCTGGGTACACTGTCCGTGGACCTCGTGCGGCGTCCATCCTGTGAACTCCCCCAGGGCCGGAAGGCAGCAAGGGTAAGCGGGCTCTGACGGGTGCACGGGGTCCCCTTACTTTCCAGGGGAAGCTCACCCTGGTCCGAGTTGTCAGTCCGACCGCGTAGGGTTCCGACCGTGGCGCTCGCCCTTTACCGCAAGTACCGTCCGGCGACCTTCGCTGAGGTCGCCGGGCAGGAACACGTCACCGAGCCGTTGCGGACGGCGCTGGCCGCCGGGCGGATCAACCACGCCTACCTGTTCTCGGGCCCGCGCGGCTGCGGCAAGACCTCCAGCGCGCGCATCCTGGCCCGGTCGCTGAACTGCGCGCAGGGGCCGACGGCGGATCCGTGCGGTGAGTGCGACTCCTGCGTGTCGCTCGCTCCCGAAGGGGGCGGCAGCGTCGACGTCGTCGAGCTCGACGCGGCCAGCCACGGCGGTGTCGACGACACCCGCGAGCTGCGGGACCGCGCGTTCTTCGCGCCGGCCCAGTCGCGGTACCGGATCTTCATCATCGACGAGGCCCACATGGTCACCACGCAGGGCTTCAACGCTCTGCTGAAGATCGTCGAGGAGCCTCCGGAACACCTGATCTTCGTGTTCGCCACCACCGAGCCGGACAAGGTGCTGACCACCATCCGCTCTCGGACGCACCACTACCCGTTCCGGCTGATGCCGCCGGGCGTGATGCGCGAGCTGGTGGAGCGGATCTGCACCGACGAGGGCGTGACGGTCGAGCCCGCGGTGTTCCCGCTGGTCATCCGGGCCGGTGGCGGTTCGGCGCGCGACACCCTGAGCGTGTTCGACCAGCTGCTGGCGGGCGCCGGGGACGAGGGCGTCACCTACGAGCGCGCCGTCGCGCTGCTCGGGGTCACCGACGTCGCGCTGATCGACGACATGGTCGACGCCCTCGCGGCGGGCGACGCCGCGTCGGTCTACGGCACGGTCGAGCGGCTGGTCGAAGCCGGGCACGACCCGCGTCGCTTCGGCTCCGACCTGCTCGACCGCCTGCGCGACCTGGTGCTGCTCAGCTCGGTTCCGGACGCGGGCGCGCGCGGCCTGGTGGAGACCGCGGGCGACGAGCTGACCCGGATGCAGCAGCAGGCCGAGCAGCTGGGCGCGGCCACGCTGTCCCGGTTCGCCGAGATCGTCCACACCGGACTCTCCGAGATGCGCGGCGCCACCGCACCGCGCCTGCTGCTGGAACTGCTGTGCGCGCGGATGCTGCTGCCGGCCGTGTCGGACTCGGAAACCGCTCTGCTGCAACGGATCGAGCGCGTCGAGCGCCGGATGACGATCGCGCCGGGCGACGCTCCGGCCGCGGAACCCGGTGCTCCTGCTGCGGTTTCGGGTGACGGCGACAAGCCGAAGCGGGTCTTCCAGCGACCGCACGAGCGGGCCGCCGCTGACACCGCCCAGCAGGCCGAGGCGCCCGCGGAGCCGGAAACCCCTGCTGCGCAGGAGAAGGCCGCGCCGCAGCGCCCAGCCGCGCAGGCCGAATCGACGCCCGCAGCCCCACCGGCACCGGCCCAAGCCGCTCCAGCTCAGCCGGCGCAACCGGCACCGGCCCAGCCGGCGCAGACCCAGCGCCCGGCCGAGCCGCAGCGCCCCGAGCCGCAGCAATCGCCCGAACCGGCTTCGGAGCCCGCGCAGCCCGCGGCTTCGGAGCCCGCGCAGCCCGCGGCTTCGGCCCCGAGCGGCTTCGACGCGGCCGCGGTGCGGCGGGTGTGGACCGACGTGCTGCAAGGCGTCGCGAAGCGGAACCGGCCGACGCAGGCCTTGCTGCTCAACGCCACCGTGCAGGACCTCAACGATGGCGTCCTGGTGCTGTCGATGCCGACGTCAGGGCTGGTCAAGCAGCTCGCGCAGCAGCGGCGACTGGACTTCGTCCGGGAATCGCTGCGCGAGGTCGTCGGCGGCGAGTGGGACATCCAGTGCGTCGAGGGCGGGGCCGCCCCGCCGGCCCGCCCGGCAGCGCCGAAGCAGCCGCCGCAACCACCGCAGCGTCCGCAGCGCCCGGAGCCCGCCGCCGAGCAGCGCCCGCAGGAGCCGAAGCCCTCCAGCGGCAACGGGCAGAGCAACGGGCAGGGCGCGAGCAACGGCAGCAACGGCCGGGGCGGCGGCGCGCAGCAGCGCAGCACCGGCGGTGCGCGAGGTGGTTCCATTCCGCGCACACCGGAGCCCGATGACATCCCGCCCCCGCCGGAACCTCCGGACGAGGAGCCCCCGCCGGACGACGTGCCGCCGCCTCCGGCGGATCCGCAGCGCCCGGAGCCCAAGCGCGCGGAGCCGCAGCCCCCGGCGCCGCCGGACGATGAGGACCCGGAGTCGATGCTGGCCGAGTCGTCCCCGCTGGAGGCGGGCGCGCGCGTCGGTCGCGACCCGGACAGGGCCGCGGTCGAGCTCTTCGAGCGGGAGCTGGGCGCCCGCCGCATCGAGGGCTGAGAAGCCTCAGCCGAGGCGGCGGGCCAGGAAGTCGAGCGCCTTCGGGTAGGCGTCCAAGCGGTTGGAGCGCTTGGCCAGACCGTGCCCCTCGTCGGGATAGACGTGGAACTCGCACGGAACCTCGTTGGCGCGCAACACTTCCACGATCTGCTCGGCCTCGGTCAGCGGAACTCGCGGATCGTTGGCGCCGTGCAGCACGAACAGCGGTGCGGTGATGGCCGAAGCGCGGGTCAGCGGGGACGCCTCGCGCAGGAAGTCCGCGTCGGTGGCGAGACTCCCGTACTCGCGTTCCCGGTGCGCCCGGCGGTAGGGCGCGGTGTTCTCCAGGAACGTCACCAGCGACGAGATGCCGACGATGTCGACCCCGGCGGCCCACAGCTCGGGTTGGAAGGCGAGCCCGGCCAGCACCATGTAGCCGCCGTAGGAACCGCCCCACAGCGCCGCCCGCGACGGGTCCACGCCCACCGCGGGCAGCCACCGGTGCAGGTCGGCGAGGTCGTCGACGGATTCGAGGCGATTGCGGGCGTCGTCGGCCGAGTACCAGTCCTTGCCGTAGCCGGTGGAGCCGCGGACGTTGGGGACCAGCACCGAGTGGCCTTGCGCGACCATCGCCTGCACCACCGGGTTGAAGGCGCGCACCGACTGGCTCTCCGGCCCGCCGTGGATGAGCAGCACCGCCGAGCCGTCCGGCTCGGCGGGGGAGTAGCGGAAGCACGGGATCTGCTGGCCGTCCCGGGCGGGAACCCGGTGCACGCTCGGTTCGGCCAGGCGCTCGCCGGCCAGTTGCGCGGCCGAGAAGGTGAGCGGTGTGCAGGTCCCGGTGGCGGTGTCGGCGAGCAGCACGTCCCCGGGAGCGGTGGGGGAGCTGAAGGAGATCGCCGCGAACCGCGAGTCCGGCGACCAGACGGGTTCGGGCAGCGGGTGGCCGCACCAGCCCTCGGTCGGCAGCACGAGGTCCCTCAGGTGTTCGCCGGTCGCCGCGTCGTGCAGCGCGGGCCGGTGCGATCCGTCGACGGCGGCCCAGACCAGGAGGGTCCGCCCGTTCGGTGACACCCGGCCGGTGAGGTCGTGTGAGGGGGAGGTGATCAGCCACGTCCGCTCGCCGGTGCGCGGGTCCAGCCGCGCGATGCCGGTGTGGTCACGCCCCGCATCGCTGGTCACGACCAGCCCGTCGGCGTGCCAGCCGGGCAGCAGGTGGCGGCCGTCCTCGTCGTGGGCGGTGATCTCGCGCAGCCGGTCGGCACCCGTCTCGGGCATGGTGTCGGCCAGGATCACCTGGTCCGACAGGGGTTTCGCGGCGGGCACGGTGATTCCGGCGAAGCGCGAGTCCGGGGAGAGGGAGACCTCGGCGACCATCCCGCCGCCGTCGTAGAGGACGTGTTCCTCGCCGGTGACGACGCTGCGGATCACCACGTCGAAGTCGACGCCGTTGCGGCGGTTGGTGGCGTAGACGATGCGGCCGGGGAGCACGTCGAGCAGCCGGTGCACGTGGTCCGTGTCGCGGACCAGCGGTTCCAGCTCGGACAGCCGGGCGGGCCTGGTCCGGCGATCGTCGAGGCGCAGCAGCGAGAGCTGGCCGCGCTCGTCGCCGTCGCTGTCGTGCTGCACCACCACGGCGCGCTCGCCGGGCAGGTAGCGCCCGGTCACCGCCCCCGGCAGGGCCGTCAGCTCGGTGCGCCGGTCGTCGGTGAGCTCCACGAGTTGCACGGATCCGGACTCGTCGCAGCCTGCGAGCACCCGTCCGTCATCGGCCACGTCGAACGCCCGCCAGGTGGTCAGCTCCAGCAGCCGCGTGATGTCCAGCGTCACGTGATCAGCCTTTCACGTCGTGTGATGACCGACCAAGAGCGGGAGGAGCCCGTCCGAGGGGTGCAGCCACCCCGCGGCGCCGCTGTTGTCCACCCGGACGCTCCGCAAGGTGAGTTCGGACCGGGAACGGGACACCCTCTACGCTGGTCTTGTGCCCCGCGCAGGGGTACTGACCCGGGCGAGGAGGAGTCAACGGTGCAGCCAGGTGGCCAGCCGAACATGCAAGAGATCATGGAACAGGCGCAGAAGATGCAGGAGCAGCTGATGTCTGCGCAGCAGGAGCTCGCCGATGCGGAGGTCACCGGGAGCGCCAGCGGTGGGCTGGTGACCGCGACGGTCACCGGTGCCGGTGAGCTCAAGGGTCTGGTGATCGACCCGAAGGCGGCCGATCCGGAGGACACCGAGACGCTCGCGGACCTGGTCGTCGCGGCCGTTCGCGATGCCAACCGCGCCGCGCAGGAGATGCAGGCCCAGAAGATGGGTCCGCTGACGGGTGGTCTGGGCGGCGGCCTGGGCGACCTCGGCCTGCCGGGCATGTGATTCGAGGCGAGTCGACGTGTACGAGGGTCCGGTACAGGATTTGATCGATGAGCTGGGACGGCTTCCCGGCATCGGTCCGAAGAGCGCGCAGCGCATCGCCTTCCACCTGCTGGCCGCCGAGCCGGCGGACGTGACCCGCTTGCAGGAGGTCCTGCAGCAGGTCAAGGAGGGCGTGGTGTTCTGCGACGTCTGCGGCAACGTCTCCGAGGAGACGACCTGCCGCATCTGCCGGGACGCCCGGCGGGACAAGACGCTGGTCTGCGTGGTGGAGGAGCCCAAGGACGTGCTCGCGGTGGAGCGCACCCGCGAGTTCAAGGGCCGCTACCACGTGCTCGGTGGTGCGCTGGATCCGCTGTCGGGCGTCGGACCGGATCAGCTCCGCGTCCGGGAGCTGCTGGCGCGGATCGGGACCGACGAGATCAGCGAGGTGATCGTCGCGACGGACCCGAACACCGAGGGCGAGGCGACCGCGACGTATTTGGTGCGGATGTTGCGCGACTTCCCGGGTCTGAACGTCACGCGGCTCGCTTCCGGACTGCCGATGGGTGGCGACCTCGAGTTCGCCGATGAATTGACGCTCGGCCGGGCGCTGTCCGGTCGGCGTTCGATGTAGTACGCGCGAACGTTTAAAACGCGAACAAATCAATAGCGAGAACGGCGGCGCCTTTCTTCTCGGACTCTCGGGAGGTCAGGCGCCGTCTTCGTGTCCGAGGAAACAAGTCGCCAGGGTCTTGACTGGGACGATTCCTTCCTCTATTCGCCCGCGCCTAGCGGAGAACTCGCAGTTCTGACAAGTCCCTTCTTCTGTCCGATTGCTCCCCGTTCGCTAAGGATCGCCTAAGTAGCGCGATCGTAACCTTGTTTGTTCCATTCCCCTCCTTTCGAGGGTTACTCTCACGGAACTCTGCTACCTATGGACACAAAACGGGTGGGTAAATCCAATGAGTAGAGCTCCATCGGCGCGGCGAAGCGGAACCCGCTCCTTGCGCCGGATCATCACCGTCGGCATCGCCTTCACCACGGCTGCGTCCCTGGCGGGCTGCGCGCAATCCGAACGCGGCTCGGGCGGCGGAGAAGGAGGCACCCTCACCTTCGGTGCAGCGGGTGCTCCGGACCTCTTCGACCCCTTCTACGCCTCTGACGGCGAGACCTTCCGCGTCACGCGCCAGATGATGGAGGGTCTGGTCGACTTCAAGCCGGGTTCGGTCGACGTCGAACCGGCGCTGGCCGAGAGCTGGGAGCACACCCCGGACGGCAAGACCTGGACGTTCAAGCTGCGCAACGGCGTGAAGTTCCACGACGGCACGGACTTCAACTCCGACGCGGTCTGCAAGAACTTCCAGCGCTGGTACAACCAGACCGGGGCCGGGCAGAACAACGCGCTGTCCTACTACTGGATCGAGAACTTCGGCGGCTTCGCCGACGGCAAGGCCCCCTCGTTGTTCCAGAACTGCGAGAACCCGGACCCCACGACCGCTGTCGTGCACCTGACCCGGGCGACCTCGAAGTTCCCCGACCTGCTGGGTCTCCCGTCGTTCAGCATGCAGTCGCCGACGGCGATGGAGCAGTACAAGGCCAACGACGTCAAGGCGCAGGGCGACAGCTTCGTCTACCCCGAGTACTCCAAGTCCCACCCGACCGGCACCGGGCCGTTCAAGTTCGACTCCTACGACCAGTCCAACGGCACCATCAAGCTGGTCCGCAACGACGGTTACTGGGGTGAGAAGACCAAGCTCAACGAGCTGATCTTCCGGATCATCCCGGACGAGACGGTCCGCAAGCAGGAGCTGGAGTCCGGCTCGATCGACGGGTACGACCTGCCCAACGCCGCGGACCTCAAGGCGCTGCGCGAAGCGGGCAACAACGTCCAGGTCCGCGACCCGTTCAACATCATGTACCTGGGGATCACCCAGAAGAACAACCCGGCGCTGCAGAACCTCAAGGTGCGGCAGGCGCTGGCGCACGCGGTGGACCGCGAGACCCTGGTCAAGGCCAACCTGCCGGAAGGCGCGTCGGTGGCCACCCAGTACTACCCGGAGAACGTGGACGGCTACGCCAAGGACGTGCAGCAGTACCCGCACGACCCGGCCAAGGCCAAGCAGCTGCTCGCCGAAGCGGGCGCGTCGAACCTGACGGTGAACTTCTACTGGCCGACCGAGGTCACCCGGCCCTACATGCCGGACCCGCAGGGCATCTACAACGCCCTCGCCGAGGACCTGCGCGAAGCGGGCATCACCGTCAACCCGGTGAGCAAGCCGTGGAACGGCGGCTACATCGACGACGTCGACAACGCCAAGGCCGACATCTTCCTGCTCGGCTGGACCGGTGACTACAACACGCCGGACAACTTCATCGGCACCTTCTTCGGCACGCCGACCAACCGCTTCTACACCGCGGGCGCCCCGTGGGGCGAGGACCTGGCGGCGCAGCTGCGGGCGGCCGACTCCGAGCCGGACGAGGCCAAGCGCACCTCGATGTACCAGGACATCAACCGCAAGCTGCTGTCCGAGTACCTGCCCGCGGTCCCGCTGTCGCACTCGCCGCCGGCGATCGTGACGAGCCCCCGAGTCCAGGGTCTGGTGACCTCTCCGCTGACCGCCGAAGAGTTCGCTTCGGTGAGCGTCTCGGAGCAGTGATCCTCCGGCGCTCCGCGCGGGGCCGGTGCGGCCGGTTCCGCGCGGGCGCCTGGGCTCGCTGATTTGAACACGGGGGTTTTCGCGTGCTCCGCTTCACTGTCCGACGACTGGGCCAGCTCGTGCTGGTCGTCTTCGTCCTGTCGATGCTGCTGTTCGGCTGGCTGCGCATGCTGCCGGGCGGGCCGGTGTCGGCGTTGCTGGGCGACCGCGCCACACCGGCGGCGCGGGAGCAGCTCGAGAAGGCTCTCGGGCTGGACCAGCCGATCTTCGTGCAGTACTTCAAGTTCCTGGGCCGGGCGGTCACCGGTGATTTCGGCACGTCGACCGGGGTGCAGCGCGGTGACTCCGCGCTGGACGTCTTCGTCACGCGCTTCCCGGCGACGCTGGAGCTGTCGATCCTGGCGCTGATCCTGGCCGTGGCGATCGGCATCCCGATGGGATACCTCGCGGCCCGCAAGCGCGGCGGGTGGCTGGACAACCTGAGCATCACCTGGTCGCTGGTGGGCGTGGCGGTGCCGGTGTTCTTCCTGGCGTTCCTGCTGAAGTTCGTCTTCGCCATCGAGCTCGGCGCGCTGCCCGCGTCCGGGCGGCAGGACTCGGCGATCAACGCCACCCGCGTCACCGGCTTCTACATCCTCGACGGTCTGCTGACCCGCGAGTGGGACGCCTCCTGGAACGCGTTCGTGCACCTGATCCTGCCCGCCATCGCGCTGTCCACCATCCCGTTCGCGGTGATCTTCCGGATCACCAGGGCCGCGGTGCTCGACGTGATGGACGAGGACTACGTGCGCACCGCGCGGGCGAAGGGCCTGGGGCAGATGGTGATCCGGCGCAGGCACATCCTGCACAACGCGATGCTCCCGGTGGTGACGACGATCGGTCTGCAGACCGGTGCGCTGCTGGCGGGGGCGGTGCTCACCGAGAGGGTGTTCAACATCGCGGGCGTCGGGCAGGCGGTCGCGATCGGCTTCGAGCGCAAGGACTTCCCGGTGCTCCAGGTGGTCATCCTCGCCTCCGCGATGGTCTACGTGCTGGTCAACCTCGTAGTCGACCTCTCGTACGCGTTGATCGACCCACGACTGCGGACACGGTGAGGGACGATGGTGCTCAACACGCAGCGCAAGGACAAGCTGGACGCGCTGGCGGACACGGCCTCCGACGCAGGTGTCAGCCTGGCGGCGTCCGCCTGGCGCCGGCTGCGGCGCAACCCGGTGTTCATCGTGGGTGCGCTGGTCATCGTGGCGTTCGTGCTGCTGGCCCTGCTGGCGCCGCTGCTGGCGCCGCACGATCCGGCGCAGCGCCTGCTGGAATCGCAGGTCTCCCGCGCGGAGAACACGATTCCTCCGTCGCAGCCCGGATTCCCGCTCGGCGGTGACCAGTACGGCCGGGACCTGCTGTCCCGGCTCCTGCTGGGGTCGCAGCAGACGCTGCTGGTGGCGGTGCTGGCGACGGTGATCGGGCTCGGTGGCGGCCTCGTCCTCGGCTTGCTCGCGGGCGCGTTCGGCGGCTGGGTGGACTCGCTGGTCATGCGGATCGCCGACGTGATGCTGTCGGTTCCTTCGCTCCTGCTGGCGGTGTCGATCGGCGCGCTGTTCGCCGAGCAGACCCAGTTCACCGTGATCCTCGCGGTGGCGATCGTGCAGGTGCCGATCTTCGGGCGGTTGCTGCGCGGCACGATGCTGGCGCAACGAGCCAGCGACCACGTGCTGGCGGCGCGGGCGCTCGGGGTGAAGGAGAGCGCGATCGTGTTCCGGCACATGCTCCCCAACGCGCTCGGGCCGGTGATCGTGCAGGCCACGCTGGTGCTGGCGGTGGCCATCATCGACGCGGCCGCGCTGTCGTTCCTCGGTCTGGGCGCTGCCGACGACTCGGTGCCGGAATGGGGCCAGATGCTCGGCGGTGCGCAGAACATCATCGATTCGCATCCGCAGCTGGCGTTCTGGCCCGCGGGTTGCATCATCCTGGTCGCCTTCGGGTTCACGCTGGTCGGCGAGTCGTTGCGCGACGCGCTGGATCCCAAGCGACGCCGGTAAGGGGAGATGGCAATGGCACTGCTGGAAGTTCGCGACCTCTCCGTGGTCTTCGCCCGCAAGGGCGAGCCACCGGTGACCGCGGTCGACGGGATCTCCTTCGACGTCGAGCCGGGCAAGACCGTCGGCCTGGTCGGGGAGTCCGGCTGCGGCAAGTCGGTGACCTCGCTGGCGATCATGGGTTTGCTGCCGCCGCGCGGTGCGGAGGTCTCCGGGTCGGTGTCCTTCGACGGGGCGGATCTGCTGCAGCTGCCCAAGAAGGAGCTCGACGCCCGGCGGGGCAAGGACCTGAGCATGGTGTTCCAGGACCCGCTGACCTCGCTGAACCCGGTCGTTCCCATCGGGTTGCAGGTCTCCGAGGTCATCGAGCGGCACCGGGGGCTGCCTCGCAAGACGGCGATGCCCGAGGCCGAGGAGCTGCTGCGCAAGGTGGGCATCCCGGACCCGAACCGCAGGTTGAAGGAGTACCCGCACCAGCTCTCCGGCGGGATGCGGCAACGGGCGCTGATCGCGATGGCGCTGGCCTGCAAGCCTCGGCTGCTCATCGCCGACGAACCGACGACGGCCCTGGACGTGACGATCCAGGCGCAGATCCTCAAGCTGCTCTCGGAGCTGGTCGCCGAGACCGACACCGCGCTGATCATGATCACGCACGACCTGGGCGTGGTGGCCGGCCTGTGCGACGAGGTGAACGTGCTCTACGCGGGGCGCGTGGTGGAACGGGCGGCCCGGCACGAGCTGTTCGCCCGGCCCAAGCACCCCTACACCGCGGGTCTGCTCGCCTCGATCCCGAGGCTGGACTCGCCTCGCGGGCAACGCCTTTCGCCGATCACCGGTTCGGTGTCCGACAACATCCCGTGGGACTCCGGCTGCGCGTTCTGCCCGCGCTGCCCCAACGCCATCGAGATCTGCGAGCGCGAAACCCCCGAGGTGAGCATCGATGTCGGCGCGCGCCTGCTGCGCTGCCACAACCCGGTCCGCGAACCGATCACCAACAGCGTGGAGGCGTCATGAGCGAAAATTGTGCGCTCGTCGCTGATGTAAGCCGACCGGGTGCGGGTGCCCCGCAGGACGGAGGGGCGTCATGAGCGAAAACTGTGCGCTCGTCGCTCACGTGAGTCGACCGGGTGCGGGTGTCCCGCAGGACGGAGGGGCGTCATGAGCGAGAACGTGTCCGGTGCCGAGGAGAGCGGACCGGTGGACGCGACGAGCGACGAGGACGTGCTCGTCGAGCTCGACGACGTGAAGGTGCACTTCCCGATCAAGAAGGGCGTGGTGCTGGACCGGACGGTCGGCCACGTCTTCGCGGTCGACGGGGTGTCGCTGACCATCCGCCGCGGTGAGACCTACGGGCTGGTCGGGGAGTCCGGCTGCGGCAAGTCGACGCTGGGCCGGGCGGTGCTGCGGCTGGAGCAACCCACCGGAGGCAAGGTCGTCTTCTCCGGGACCGACCTGTCGGGCATGAGGGGCGAGAAGCTGCGCAGGATGCGGCAGCGGATGCAGATGGTCTTCCAGGATCCGCTGTCCTCGCTCGACCCGCGCCAGTCGGTGGAATCGCTGCTGGTGGAGGGGATGCGTGCGCACGGCATGGCCGGCGACAAGGCGTCCACCGACGAGCGGCTGCGCGAGCTGCTCGACGCCGTCGGGTTGCCGCCGACCGCGCTGCGCAAGTACCCGCACGAGTTCTCCGGCGGGCAGCGCCAGCGCATCGGCATCGCCCGCGCGCTCTCGGTCGGCCCGGAGCTGGTGGTGGCCGACGAACCGGTCTCGGCGCTGGACGTCTCGGTGCAGGCGCAGGTGCTGAACCTGCTGGAGGACCTGCAGGAGGAGTTCGGCCTGACCTACCTGGTGATCGCGCACGACCTCGCCGTGGTGCGCCACATCGCCGACCGGGTGGGCGTGATGTACCTGGGCGGGATCGTCGAGGAGTCCGCCTCGGACGACCTCTACGCGGAGCCGCTGCACCCGTACTCCAAGGCGTTGCTCTCGGCCGTTCCGGTGCCGGACCCGCAGGTCGAGGACGGCCGCGAGCAGATCCTGCTCTCCGGTGACCTGCCCTCGCCCGCGAACCCGCCGTCGGGCTGCCGCTTCCACACCCGGTGCCCGTGGCGGCAGGAGGAGCGCTGCGACACCGAGCGCCCCGCGCTCCGCGAGCTCGCGACCGGCCACCGGGTCGCCTGCCACTACGCCGAGCAGATCCGGGACGGCGAGATCGAGCCCCGCCAGGCCGGTCCGGAGGCGGTGGACCTCGTTCCGTCGCACTCGTGACCTGCCCGGACGAGGCGGGTTCTCGCTCGCCCGTTTCCCCGAGGCCTGCGTCCACATAGGATGCCCGGCTGGGGAAGGGAGTTCGCGCGTGAGGTACAGCAGTGCGCTCAGGTGCTCGGCGTGCGAGCACCGGGCGATTCTGGACGAGGTCGTCGCCACCCGGCTGGTCGCCGAGTCCCACGAGGTGTTGGTGCTCTTCGACTGCCCGGTCGGCAACGGCGTGCACGTCCGCAACCCTGATTTCGAGAAGGGCCCGGTGAGCTGACGAGGAGGCTCACGCGGGCGCCGGTTCCAGCACCGGTGTGCGCCGGGCGAGGCGGATGCTGCCCAGGAGCACGCCGATGACGACGACCGCGCCCGCGGCGAGTTCGAAGGGATGCGGCTGCTCGCCGAGGATCAGCCACGCCGTGCTGAACCCGACGATCGGCACCAGCAGGGAGAACGGCGCGACGGTGCTGGCCGGGTACTTGCTGAGCAGCGTCGTCCACAGGCCCGACCCGACGACGGTGGCCAGCAGCGACGTGTAGGCCAGCCCGGCGAGCGCGGACGTCCCGGCCGGCGAGTCGAGGATGGTGGCGACGGCGTTCCAGCCCGTCGTCGGCCCTTCGAACAGCGCGGACGCCGCGAACATCGGCAGCGGCGGGACGATCGCGACCCACAGCGACAGGTGCAGCGGGTTCGGCGCTTCGGCCTTGCGGCTGCACAGGTTTCCCAGCGCCCACGAGAACGCACCGCACAAGGTGATCAGCATCGGCAGCAGCGTCGCGGTCTGCGAGCGGTGCCAGCCGATGGCGACCATGCCCAGCACCGCCGTGGTGATGCCCAGCAGCTGCAGCCCGGTGATCTTCTCCCGCAGCAGCAGCGCTCCCAGGGCCACGGTGAACGGCGCCGATCCCTGCTGCACCAGCGAGGCCAGCCCGGTGGGCATGCCGATCCTCATCGCGACGAACAGGAACGCGAACTGCAGGGTCCCGAAGAACAGGCCGTAGCCGATCAGCCAGCGCCACTTCACCTTCGGGCGCGGCACGAAGAAGAGGATCGGCAGCAGCACCGCGAAGCGCAGTCCGGCGAAGAAGAACGGCGGGAAGTGCTCCAGCCCCCGGTCCAGCGCGATGAAGTTGCCGCCCCAGAACACTGCGACGACCACCGCCAGCAGGCGATCTCGTGTGGTCATACCGATCAGCCTGCGGTCCGCATCTGTGAAGGACAAGCGATACTATCTGCACGTAGTGTGTAGGATTCCTCTATGGACGTTCGCAGGCTGAGACTCCTGCGCGAACTGGCCGATCGCGGAACTGTCACCGCGGTCGCCCACGCCCTCTCCTACACGCCCTCCTCGGTGTCCCAGCAGATCCGGGCCCTGCAAGCGGAGGTCGGGGTGCGGCTCACCGAGCCGGCCGGCCGCGGGTTGCGGCTCACCGACGCCGGGTGGGCGCTGGCCACCCGGGCCGACGAGGTGCTGGCCTCGCTGGACCGCGCCGAGGCCGAGCTGGACTCCTACCGCTCGTCGCCGCGCGGGGTCGTGCGCGTGGCGATGTTCCCGTCCGGCGCGTTCCTGCTGCTCCCCGGCCTGCTGGAGCGCATCACCGAGCACCCGGACGTCCGCCTGGAGGCCAGGGACGTCGACATGGTCCCCTCCGAGGTCTCCCGGCTGACGGCCGATTTCGACCTCGTCGTGACGCACCGGGACGACCAGGCCCCGCCGCACGACGGCGATCGGGTCTCCGTGACACCGCTGCTGCGCGAGCCGCTGGACGTGGCGATGCCGCCGGGTCATCCGCTGGCGCACCGGGAGCGCGTCGAGCTCACCGAGCTGGTCGGCGAACCGTGGCTGAGCGTGGACATCGGCTTCCCGGTCGACGACGTGCTGCGCTCGCTGGCCGTGCGCACCGGGATGCGGCCGACGGTCGTCCAGCGCATCAACGACTTCCGGGTCACCGAAGCGCTCGTCGCCGCAGGTCACGGGATCGCGCTGCTGCCGAGGTACACGATCAACAGCGCGCACCTCGTGATGCGCCCGCTGGCGGGAGTCCGAGCGGGCCGCAACATCGAGGTCGTCTCGCGCAAGGGCGCCACCGAACGCCCGGCCGTCCAGGTCGCCCTCGACGCGCTCATCGCCGAAGCGCGCGCCCGGACGGAGGCGAACTCACCGGGGTGAGTTCGCGGCGGCCCACCGGCAGATGGCCGCCAGCTCGTCGCCGTGCAGCGCGACGGTGTCGTCCACGACGCCGACGACCGGCAGGTGGCCCTCCCGCACGACGTCCGGTGGTCTCGGGATGTAGCCCTTCTCGTGCACGCCCGTGCTGCCGCGTCCCGGGGTGCCCTCGGCGAGGTGCCCGGTGGTGCGGGCGTAGTGCGACACGACGCGGGGCGCGCGCAGATCGCGGTCGGTGCCGAACCACTGCTGGCTCAGCGGGAACAGCGCGCTGAGCGCGTCCCACCAGCCCTCGGCGGCCAGCACCAGGCCGGGGTGGCGGCGGTGGAGCTCCTCGACCAGCAGCCGGTAGCCGTCGAACACGTCGTGGCGGGGATCGTTGAAGTAGTAGCCCACGGTGTCCAGGAACGCGGCGTCGACGCCGAACTCCTCGACCAGCGCGGAGATCGACTCGACCAGGTGCGTGCGGAACCCGGGTTCGGCCGGGTTGAGGAAGACCTGATCGCCCTCGCCCGAGCGGTCGGAGTCCCAGTCGGGGCGGTTGAGCAGCTCGACGTACCGGTCGGTGTCGTTGCGCATCACCGCCCGCTCCCAGTCCGGGTACTGCGTGACGTTGGCCCCGTGCCCGCCGAACATCGGCATCAACCGGAACCCGAGATCGTGCGCGGTGCGGACCAGCTCGGCGAACCCGTCGGCTCCGCCGAGGTCCTCGCCCGGCCGGTAGCGCGGGTAGGCGTAGTAGTAGCGGCCCTCCCACCCGGGCAGGTAGGCGAGCACCCGGTGCGGGTCGATGTGCTGGGCGATGAACCGCAGGGCATCGCCCATCTGCGAGAACGTGTTGAACACGTAGCCGGTCCAGTGCTGGCCGTGCAGCGTCACGACCAGCGAGGTGTCGCGCAGCCAGTCCGGCACGTCCGGTCGCGATTCCCACGGGACCAGCCCGTGCGCCTCCTCGACGAACCGCAGGTGCTCGTCCAGGTCCTGATCGACCGGGTCGGCGTTCGCGCGCAACCTGATCTCCGGGACCTGGCAGGTCGTCCCGCGTGCCGAGGCGGCGGGCACGTGCAGCAGCTCCACGATCGGTTCGGGGGAGTGCGCGGGCTGGTGGACGTGCAGGACGTGCTTGCGCACCGAGGGGTCTCGCACGCTCAGGGACGAGCAGTCGGACTCGGTGCCGACCGCGACCCACGGCGTCGCCCACTCCGGGCCCGGGTACTCCAGCTGGAACCGCTCGTGGTGGGTGTGCGAGCGCCCGGTGTTGGGCGTCCACCAGCCGGCGCGCAGCTGCTCCTGCGGCAGACCGCGCAGCAGCAGCTTGACGGCCTTGATCGGCTCGGCGTGCTGCGCGGTGATGGACCAGGTCAGGACGCCGTCGGAGAGGGAGACCTCGATCTCGACCTCGCCGGCGTCGACGGTCCGCTGCTGGCCGAGCGCGGCGTAGCCGGTCCGCAGGTGGACCCGGTCCGCCTCGACGAGCGGTTCGGCCGGCCGGAGGCCGTACCCGTTGCCGGTGGTGAACACCTGCACCGACCAGGTCAGCGCCCCACCGGGCACCGGGAACCGCGGATCCCGGGGGTCGAAGCTCAGGTCCGTGTCGATGAGGCTCATCGCGGCACCGAGGCGTAGCCGATCGCCTTCTCCACCAGGTGGGCGAGGCTGTCGGCCTCCGCGGCGGTGAAGATCAGGGTGTCCCCGGGCGGCAGCACGACTCCGACGCGATCGCCCATGACCAGCACGGTCACGTTCCCGCTGCCGTTGGACGTGGCGCACTCGATGCGCCAGCGCAGCTGCTCCGTCGGATCCTCGGTCGGCCACATAGCCACATCACTGAACCGTGCGAGCCGTCGAACATCAAGTTCCGTGGACCGTTCGAGTGACGGATGGGGGCCGGACGAGAGCCGGGAAGAATAGAAGAGGAGAAGCGGCTATGCCCCGACGTGTCCCCCGTCTCCGGCCGCTTCCCCTCAACTAGTTTTCCCCCAAGGGCGTCGCCTTCGTCCCTGCGACGTGAGTCCATAGTGCCCGGTGTCGGCGTAGCGCAATACCGACTTTGGTCTAGTCGGTTACCCCGAAATCGAGTGACGGACGTCCCCCTCGGCCCGGATCGCGCGGCTGAGGAGCCCCGATCCGGCCGTGCGTCGCGCCTGTTGCGCCCTGTTGCTTCCCGTTGCCCGAGTTGTGCCCGTGACCGGCGATTTTCGGTCACCCGGTCCCCGGCGGGGAGCGGGTCGCAGTCCGTACCCTTGCAGGAGCCGAACTGCGCTGCCGACGACCAGAACGGATGTCCATGATCGAGTGGCTGAACACGATCCCGTCCGGGGTGATCTACCTGGTGGTCGCGGGCATCATCGGGCTGGAGAGCGTGGGGATCCCGCTGCCCGGTGAGATCCTGCTGGTCAGCTCGGGTGTTGCCGCTTCGCACGGGGTGATCAACCCGGTGCTGCTGGCGACCTTCGCGGCGACGGGCGCGATCATCGGCGACTCGATCGGCTACGCGATCGGCAAGCGCTACGGCCGCAAGCTGCTGACCTGGCTGGGCACGAAGCTGCCGAAGCACTTCGGGCCCAAACCGCTGGCCCAGGCGGAAGGGCTCTTCGAGCGCTGGGGCGCCTGGACGGTCTTCGGCGGCCGCTTCGTGGCGCTGCTGCGGATCCTCGCCGGGCCGCTGGCGGGCAGCCTCGGCATGCCCTACCGCAAGTTCCTGTTCGCCAACGCCACCGGCGGTATCGCGTGGGCGGGCCTGGTCACCGCCCTGTCCTACGCGTTCGGCCTGGTCGCGGGGCAGTGGTTCCACCGCTTCTCGTGGATCGGCCTGGTCATCGCGGTGGCCTTCGCCTGGTGGAGCACCCGCATCATCCAGAAGCGCGTCGAGCGCGCCGAGGCAGAAGAACCAGAACCCGCCCAGTCCGCCTGACAGGACTATTAGGGCATTTCAGTGTGCGGCGGTAGCCGCTGTTTCAGGTGTGGGACTCAGCCGGCACCGCCGCGGGTTCTGACACGTCGTCTGGGTGAGGACGCCACGACGCCGTGTATTGGCATACATCAGTCGTGGTGCCCGGAGGCCAGACGACGTGTCAGGTTCCGCTACCCGCACCGCCAAGCAAGCCGACTTCTGGGAGGGCTGCTCAGCGGGCTGCGCGGTTGGCGGCTGAGACGACTGCGTTGAGCATCGCCGCGATGGTCGAGGTGTCCACGCCAACGCCCCAGAAGACGTCGTCGCCCACGGCGCACTCCAGGTAGGCGGCTGCGCGCGCGTCGTCGCCCGAGGTGAGCGCGTGCTGGTGGTAGTCCAGGACGCGGATGTCGTAGCCGACCGTGCTCAGGGCGTCGACGAACGCCGACACCGGGCCGTTGCCGCGACCGGTGACCTCGCGCCGCTCGCCGTCCACGACCACCGTGGCGGTGATCGACTCGTCGCCGGACTCGCCGGACGAGCTCTGCCGGACCAGGTGCAGCGGTGCGTCGGTTTCCAGGTACTCGGCGGAGAACGCCGTCCACATGTCGGCCGGGCTGACCTCGCCGCCCTCGCCGTCGGTGTGCGCCTGCACCGCCTTGGAGAACTCGATCTGCAGCTTGCGCGGCAGCTCCAGCTGGTGCTCGGTCTTCATCACGTAGGCCACGCCGCCCTTGCCGGACTGCGAGTTGACCCGGATGACGGCCTCGTAGCTGCGGCCCACGTCCTTGGGATCGATGGGCAGGTAGGGAACCTCCCACGGGTGCTCGTCGACCGAGGTTCCCGCCCTCTCGGCCTCGACGCGCAGCGCGTCCAGGCCCTTGTTGATGGCGTCCTGGTGGCTGCCGGAGAACGCGGTGTAGACGAGCTCGCCGCCCCACGGGTGGCGCTCGCCGACCGGCAGCTGGTTGCAGTGCTCGACGGTGCGCTTGACGTAGTCGATGTCGGAGAAGTCGATCTGCGGGTCGATGCCCTGGCTGAACAGGTTCATGCCCAGCGCGACCAGGTCGACGTTGCCGGTGCGCTCACCGTTGCCGAACAGGCAGCCCTCGATCCGGTCGGCGCCGGCCTGGTATCCCAGCTCAGCTGCGGCGATGCCGGTTCCGCGGTCGTTGTGCGGGTGCAGCGACAGCAGCACCGAGTCCCGGCGGGCCAGGTTGCGGTGCATCCACTCGATGGAGTCCGCGTAGACGTTCGGGGTGGCCATCTCGACGGTCGCGGGCAGGTTCAGGATGACCGGCCGCTCCGGGGTGGGCTGCCAGATCTCGGTGACCGCGTCGCAGACCTCGACGGCGTAGTCCAGCTCGGTCCCGGTGTAGGACTCGGGCGAGTACTGGAAGCGGAAGTCGGTGTCCGGGTACTTGCCCGCCATCTCCAGGGCCAGCTCGGCGCCCATCTTGGCGATCTTCTTGATGCCCTCGCGCTCCTCGCGGAACACCACGCGGCGCTGCAGGATCGACGTCGAGTTGTAGACGTGCACGACGGCCTTCGCCACGCCCTCCAGGGCCTGGAAGGTGCGCTCGATCAGCTCCGGGCGGCACTGGGTCAGCACCTGGATGCGCACGTCATCGGGTACCGCGCCGTCTTCGATGATCTCGCGGACGAAGTCGAAGTCGGTCTGGCTGGCGGCCGGGAACCCGACCTCGATCTCCTTGTAGCCCATCTGCACGAGCAGCTCGAACATGCGTCGCTTGCGCGCGGGCGACATCGGATCGATCAGCGCCTGGTTGCCGTCGCGCAGGTCGACCGCGCACCACAGCGGCGCGCGCTCGATGCGCTTGTCCGGCCAGGTGCGGTCCGGCAGCGACACGTCTTCGACGAGCTCGTGGAAGGGCTTGTACCGGTGGAAGGGCATCGAACTGCCCTGCTGGGGGTTCCACGACGGCTGATCGGTCGGGGCGGCCTTGGCTGGCTTGCGCACGCGACCTGCGAAGGGGGCCTGCGGATCGGGGGTGTTGCTGCTCATGAGAGACGTTCTCCTGATCGCTTACCGGGTCTCGGGCTTGGCTGGAGACCGGCGCGTTCGTACCCCGCGACGAGGGGCCGGTCTAGGAGACCCCGTCGCGGCGGCGAAGCAGGAGAACGCGAGCCACGGAGCAAGGCTAACCGCAACGGGGGCCTGCAGTGCAAGCCGCCTTCCCAGATCGTGAGAGCTCCCGGTGGTTCGGCGGGCGAAGAACCCTGCCGAAATCGCCGGTTCTCGTGCAACACTGTGATCGTGACTGAGGATGTTCGTGCGGGCGCCCACGAGGGCGGAGTTCGGCGCGCTGACCTGCGACGCGGCTGGAGCCGCTTCGTCGACGTGCTGATCCAGGTGGTGCGTTGGGCGGGTCTGGTGTGCGCCGCGCTGCTGGCGATCCATGTGATCCTCACCATCGGCAACGCGAACCCGGACAACGGCATCACCCAGTTCGTCGCGTCCGTCGCCGATCCGCTGGCGCTGGGCTTCCAGGACCTGTTCACCCCGGAGGACCCGCAGCTGGCGGTGCTGCTCAACTACGGGATCGCGGCCCTGTTCTGGCTGATCATCACCTCGATCGCCAGGCGAATCCTCGTCGCCCTGCGCTGAGCCGTCGGAGGCCTCTGAGGGTCAACCGATCTCGTGGAGGGTGGCGTGCAGGCGCTCTGCGGCCTGCCAGACGTCGACGTAGCTGAGCCAGGCCGGCGCGAAGTTGAAGCGCAGCAGCCCGGGTTCGGCGTACTCGACCAGCACGCTGCGGTCCGACAGCAGGTCGGCGATCCGCTGCGCCTGCTCGTGCCGGAGGCAGACCTGCGCGCCGCGCTGCTCATCGGCGGCGCGCACCTCGATCGCGGCCTCCGGGCAGAACTCGGCGATGCGCTCCAGGAACAGCCCCACGAGCCCGGCCGTCTTCGCCGCGAGCTCGCCGACCGGGACTCCGTCGAGGATGGCCAGCACATCGCGCAGCTCGGTCGCCGCGAGCGTCGCGGCCGGTCCGGCGAAGCCCTCCGCCAGCGGATGCCGCAGACCGCCGGTCGGCGACGACTCGAGGTGCCGTTCGGCCACGAAGCCGAACGACGGAGCGGTCGCGCTGCCGCCGAGGTACTTGTGCCCGCAGCCGATGGCGAAGTCCGCGTTCCAGCCGTGCAGGTCCACGTCCAGCGCTCCCGCCGAGTGGCTGAGGTCCCACAGCGTCAGCGCGCCGCTGCCGTGGATCTGCGCGGTGATCGATTCAGCGTCGCGCACGGCACCGGATCGCAGGTCGACGTGCGACAGCGCGACCACCGCCACCTGACCCATCGGCAGCGCGGCGAGGCCTCCGACGCCGTCGATCAGCTGCAACCTGCCGCCGATGTGGTCGGCGGCGGACTGGGCCAGGCAGCGGTCGGTGGCGAAGCAGTCGCGCCCGACGGCGAGAATCGGCCGCCCGGTCCGGAGCTTGGCCGCGGCGACCAGGGTCTTGAACAGGTTGATCGAGGTCGACTCGGCGATGGTGAGCTCGCCGGCGGCCGATCCGACCAGCGGGGCCAGCGCGTCGGCGGCGAGCCGCGCTTCGCGGGCCCAGTCCGGCTCGCCGGAGGTGCGACCGCTGCGCGGTTCCCAGCGGTGCTGGACGAACCGGCGCAGGCGCGCGGGGGAGGTGCGGGGCATCGGTCCGCCGCTGTGGCCGTCGAGGCGGATGACTCCGGGGACGAGGTCGTAGCGCAGGCGCAGTCCGGCTAGCACGTCGGCGTCATCGAGCGCTTCCGCAGGAGTCCTGATACTCGTCCACACGAGTGAAGTCTTACCTCATGAATGAACCACATGTAACCAATGCGGTGATCATTTGCGGAAAATGGAAGTGGACCTGATGCGACCGGACCACTCGTCTGGTCCGTTCAGAGCTGGTGCGTTGCGGTGAGCGAGGAATCCCGCCGGTTCTCATCCGGGTCCGGATGATTCATCCGCGGTTCACCAGGCTTGCGCCGCGCATTCACGGCAGGTCTTCGCCGAGTTGGCCAGCGCCGAATGCGCCGCGAGCGTGCCAGCGGCGATGATCAGCAGCAACGGCCAGTTGTCGGCCAGCGGTAGCGCGGTGGCCACGGCGATCGTGGTCAGCGGCATCGCGATGCTCGCGGCGGTGCCGGTCCACGCCATGACGATCGGGAGGCCGTCGGGCACCGAGAGCCGTCTGGTGATCAGCAGCGCGGCGCAGCCCATCACCGCGGCGGTGCCCGCGATGGCCGCCAGCAGCTGCGCGGTCTGCGAGGGAGGGATTCCCTGGTCCCGGCCGATGGTCCAGGCCAGGCGCCAGCAGCCGAGCAGCACGGGCACCGTCACCAGCAGCGCGAACGCGGTGTGGCGGGTCTGGGCGACGGTCAGCTCCCGCTGGCAGCTGGGCGCGACCTCCGCGGGCGTGCCGAACTCGCGCACCGCGTCCCGCGCGGCAGCCTCCGGCGGCAGTCCGGCCTCCAGGCGTGCGTCGAGGGTGTCGGCCAGTCCGTCGCGGATCTCCCGGATCATGCGCGCTTTGATGCGTGCGGGTCCGCGCAGGTCGGCTTCGAGCTCGTCGACGTAGCTCTCGATCGGGTTCACGCCTTGCTCCCGGGGTTGAGCACGGCGCCGATGGCGGCGGTGAAGTCCCGCCAGTCGGCGCGTTCCCCGGCCAGGCTGCGCCTGCCGAAGTCGGTGAGCCGGTAGCAACGCCGACGCCGTCGTTCACCGACCGATTCCCATCTGCTGGCGAGCATTCCGAGTCGTTCGAGTCGCTTGAGCGCGGGGTAGATCGTCCCGGTGCGCAGTTCGAGCGCTCCGCCGCTGCGGCTCATGACCGAGGTGATGATCGCGTAGCCGTGCAGCGGTCCGGGTTCGAGCACGGCGAGCAGCAGTCCGTCCAGGTGCCCTCGCACCGCGTCCGCCTTCATGCGGCTCATCCTAACGAGTCAGTAGCTGGCCAATGCATTGGTCACGTATATATTGCCTGCCAACCTATATGTCGGAGGTCCCTCGATGACCGCGCTGCTGCTGTCGGTCCACGTCCTGGCCGCGATCGTGCTGATCGGGCCGATCGCGGTCGCCGCCTCGCTGTTCCCCCGCTACGCCCGCACCGAACCGGACTCGGGCGCGCCTCGGCTGCTGCACCGGATCTGCCGGGGCTACGCGCTGGCCGGCCTCGCGGTCCCGGTGTTCGGCCTGGCCACCGCGCTGCAGATGGGAGTCGTGGCCGATCCCTGGCTGCTGATCTCGATCGGGCTGACGCTGATCGCGGCCGCGCTGCTGGCGCTCGTGATCCTCCCCGCGCAGTCCGCGATGCTCACCGAGCCCGTCGCGGCGACCGCCAAGCGGCTGACGATGACCACCGAGATCTTCAACCTGATCTGGGCCGCCGTGGTGGTCCTCATGATCGTGCGCCCCGGCTCGTCCACGGGGGCCTGACCGTGCGCGCGCTCAAGATCGCCGCGATCGCGGAAGCGCTGACGCTGGCGCTGCTGCTGGTCAACCTCGTCACGATCCACGTGCCCGCGATCAGCTCACTGCTGGGCCCGCTGCACGGCACGGCCTACCTGATCACGATCGCGGCAGCGCTCACCGCGATCCCGGCCCGAGCCCGCTGGCTCGCCCTCATCCCGGGAGTCGGAGGCGTTGCGGCCCTCGCACGACACCAGGCCGAGTGAGGGGTTCGAATTTCGCGCGAAATTCGAACCCTGCGGGAGGTGATGGTCAGAAGCGGGGAGCACCCCAGGATTCGGTGAAGACGAGGTCGCTGAGCGGCTTGCGGGAGCGGGGCCGGAGCTCCTTCTCGACGAGCCGTTCCGGCATGTCGTCGAGGTTGCCGAGGTCGCCGATGGCGATCGCGACCAGCGGCTCGAAGTCGTCCGGGATGGCGAACTCCACGCGGGCCGCCGCGCGGTCGAAACCGGCCATCTGGTGCGCGTGGAAGCCCTCGGCGACGGCCTGCAGGACGAGGTTCTGCGCGGCCAGCCCCAGCCCGTACTCGCCGTAGGGCATCGGCTCGCCCTCCTCGTTGACCGACTGCGCGACGCCGATCGCCAGCGCCGCCGCGTCGCCGGCCCAGCCCTTGTTCCCTCGGGAGAGCGTGCCGTGGATCCGGTCGAAGGCCGGTTCGCCTCGTCGGGCGGCGATGAACCGCGCGGGCTGCGTGTTCCCCCAGGACGGGGCCCACCTGGCCGCCTCGAACAGCGCGGTGAACTGCGCGTCGCCGATCGTCGCCGCGGGGTCCAGCGCGCGCGGGCTCCAGCGCTCGGCCAGCAGCGGGTGCAGCGGGACGGAGGAGTCCGCCGTCTTGTCCGGTCCGGTCACCGAAACCTCCAGAGTCGTTCAGCGAGCCCGTCTCAGATGGCGTAATCCCATGCGGTCAGCGAGTAGGCGCCGAGCCAGGAGCCGAAGAACACGAGCAGCACCGCCGTCGTCACGGCCGTCGCCGGAGTGCGCTTGCTCAACCCGATCGCCACCGGGATGAGCAGCGGGAACGCCGGCAACATCAACCGCACCTTGGAGTACATCAGCCCGTCCGAGCCGAGGTCCAGCACCAGGACGGCCGCGGCGAACAACACCAGCGGCCACGGCAGCCGGTGCCAGACGCACAGCGCCAGCAGCACGACCGCCGCCAGCACCACCCAGACCGTGAACGTCTCGAAGACCGACTTGTCCTCGGTCAGCGCTTCCACCACGAACTGCGCGGTCTTGGCGCCGCCGTCGAACGCGGACGACCAGCCGCGCGCCTGGAGCTCGAAGTAGCCGGTGAGCTTGTGGGTCTGCAGTCCGACCCAGCCGATGTAGGCGAGCATTCCCATCGGGGCCACCAGGACCGCCACCCACGGCCGCCAGGAGTCCTTGCGCTGCACGATCGCGATCACCGCGGCCAGCCCGACCACGCCGATCAGCGCGGCGGCGGTCGGCCGGATCAGGCCGGCGGCCGTGCAGCAGAGCCCGGCCAGCGGCCAGTTGCGCTCGACCACGCCGATCAGCGCCCAGATGGACAGCGCGCAGAACAGGGCCTCCGAGTAGGCCATCGACAGCACGACCGACATGGGTGCCGCGGCGAACAGCACCACCAGCAGCAGGCCGACCCGGCGGGTCCCGCCGAGACGCTCGCCCAGCCGCGCCAGGCCGTAAGCGGCGACCACACCGCAGATGAGGCTCGCGATGATCGCCGCGCCGAGGGTGGTCACGCCCGGGAGCAGCTCGACGGCCATGATCAGCAGCGGATATCCGGGGAAGAACGCCAGCGGGGTCTCCGGGTTCCGGTTCCCGAAGCCGTCCACCATGCTCCGGTTCACGCCGCCGTAACCGTGGGCCGCGATCTCGGTGTACCACTGCCCGTCCCAGGCGTTGAGGTTGTCCAGCAGCGAGTCGTCGTTGACCGCGGAGAGCCAGGACAGCACCAGCAGTCCCACGAGCCGGATTGCGAGGTAGACCACAGCCGGGGTCAGCGCGATGATCAAACGGCGTTGCTGCGGTGTGCCCAGCGAAGCGCGACCACTCGTCGTCGAAGTCCGTTGTTTCCGCTGCGTAGCCGCAGTGTTTCCGGTATCACCCAGGGGTGGTTCCAGCGCGCCTCGCGTGGTGGACAACCCTACGCTCCGCTCTTGTCGACAATCGCGTCCAACAGGGTAGACGTGACGTTCGTGATTGGGGTTCACCCCCGGTGGTCGGTAGGCTAGTCCGGCAGCGGAGCGACCTGGTAGAAGGCCGTTTCGGTCGTGATCGACCGACGCTGCCTCCCGCCGGTCGCGGGGCGGAGGGCGCATCCCACACCGGGTGTCCCGATGCTCTTCGTCCACCCGGTGTCAGCGCGGGGACAACCCGTGCCCGGGACGGCCGCAGCGGTCGAGGAGGTTTGTTTCACGTGGCGCTCGTCGTCCAGAAGTACGGCGGTTCCTCACTCGAGAGTGCTGATCGCATCAAGCGGGTTGCCGAACGCATCGTCGAGACCCGCAAAGCGGGCAACGACGTCGTGGTCGTCTGCTCCGCGATGGGTGACACCACTGACGAGCTGCTCGACCTCGCCAAACAGGTCAACCCGGCACCGCCGGAGCGGGAACTCGACATGCTGCTGACCGCGGGGGAGAGGATCTCCAACGCGCTGGTCGCGATGGCTGTCGAGTCGCTCGGCGTGGAAGCCCAGTCGTTCACCGGCTCGCAGGCCGGCATGGTCACCACCTCGGCGCACCAGAACGCCCGGATCGTCGACGTCACGCCCGGCCGCATCCAGGAGGCGCTGGCCGAGGGCCAGGTCGCGCTCGTCGCCGGGTTCCAGGGCGTGTCGCAGGACACCAAGGACATCACCACGCTGGGTCGTGGCGGTTCGGACACCACCGCGGTCGCGGTGGCCGCTGCCATGAACGCCGACGTGTGCGAGATCTACACCGACGTGGACGGCGTCTACACGGCGGATCCGCGCATCGTGCCCGACGCGAAGCACCTCGACCACATCACCTTCGAGGAGATGCTGGAGATGGCTGCCACCGGCGCGAAGGTGCTGCACCTGCGCGCGGTGGAGTACGCCCGCCGCTACGGCGTGCCGCTGCACGTCCGCTCGTCTTACTCGCCCAAGCCCGGCACGACAGTGTCCGGTTCAGTGGAGGACCTTTCCGTGGAACAGGCGATGATCACCGGCGTCTCGCACGACCGGTCGGAGGCCAAGGTCACCGTGCGCGGTGTGCCGGACAACCCGGGCGTCGCGGGCCGCATCTTCCGCGTGGTCGCCGACGCCGAGATCGACATCGACATGGTGCTGCAGAACGTCTCCGGCACCGCGTCCGGCAAGACCGACATCACCTTCACGGTGGCGCGCAGCAACGGTGAGCTCGCCGTCGCCGAGCTCGAGAAGATCTCCTCCGAGGTCGGTTTCGAGGAGGTCGTCTACGACGACCAGGTCGGCAAGGTCTCGCTGGTCGGCGCGGGCATGCGCTCGCACCCGGGCGTGACGGCGACCTTCTGCGAGGCGCTGTCCAACGCGGGCGTGAACATCAACATCATCAACACCTCGGAGATCCGCATCTCGGTGCTGATCCAGGACACCCAGCTCGACACCGCCGTGAGCGCGCTGCACTCGGCGTTCGGGCTCGGCGGCGACGAGGAAGCGGTCGTGTACGCGGGGAGTGGTCGCTGATGAGTTCCGGTCCCACGCTCGCGATCGTCGGCGCCACCGGTGCCGTCGGCACCGTCATGATCGACATCATCAACAACCGCGGCTCGGTGCCGTGGGGCGAGATCCGGCTGATCGCCTCGCCGCGCTCGGCGGGCAAGAAGATCACCGTCCGCGGTGAGGACAACACCGTGGTCGCCCTGGCCCCGGAGGCGTTCGACGGCGTGGACATCGCGCTGTTCGACGTGCCGGACGAGGTCTCCGCCGAGTGGGCACCGATCGCGCACTCGCGCGGTGCCATCGCCGTGGACAACTCCGGCGCCTTCCGGATGGACCCCGAGGTGCCGCTGGTGGTGCCCGAGGTCAACCCCGAGAAGGTGCACGAGCGCCCCAAGGGCATCATCGCCAACCCCAACTGCACGACGCTGTCGATGATGGCGGCGCTGGGCGCGCTGCACCGCGAGTTCGGTCTGCGCGAACTGGTCGTCTCCTCCTACCAGGCCGCTTCCGGCGCTGGTCAGGATGGCATCGACCGGCTGTACGCGGAGCTCGAAGCGGTGGCGGGCAAGCAGGTCGGCGTCCGCGGCGGGGACGTCGCCGACGCCCTGGCCGCGGCAGGTCTGTCCGCCGAGACCCCGTTCAAGGCGCCGCTCGCGCTCAACGTGGTCCCGTGGGCGGGTTCGCGCAAGGACGACGGCTGGACCTCCGAGGAGCTCAAGGTCCGCAACGAGTCCCGCAAGATCCTGGGCATCCCGGAGCTGAAGGTCTCCGCGACCTGCGTCCGCGTCCCGGTGCTGACCACGCACTCGCTGGCGGTGCACGCCACCTTCGAGCGCGAGGTGTCGGTCGAGAAGGCGCACAAGTTGTTCTCCGACCAGCCGACGATCGTGCTGGACGACGACCACGACAACGAGGTGTTCCCGACCCCGGCGGCCGTCGTCGGCGGCGACCCGACCCACGTCGGTCGCGTCCGCCAGGCGCTGGACTTCCCGAACACGCTCGACTTCTTCGTCTGCGGGGACAACCTCCGCAAGGGCGCGGCGCTCAACACCTACGAGATCGCCGAAACCCTCGCCAAGTGACCTGATCACTTTCGCCGATAAGGGCGCCTTCTCCCTGGCCGCAGGGGGTGGGCGCCCTTATTGTTGCTGTGCGGTGGATTCAAAGAGCACTCGAACGTGCGTTCGTTCTCCGCGGAGCTTGGAGCGCGTGATCGGCGCGGTTATTAGTGGAGGCATGTCCGTGATGACCTGGCCCGACCACCTGATGACCTTGGCGGAGTTCGACGTGCTCCCCGAGGACAACTCGCGGCGCTACGAGCTCCAGGAAGGCGTCCTCCAAGCGACCCCGAAAGCCATCAGTTACCACCAACTCGCCATCAAACGTCTCACCCATGCCCTCGACCAGGTCTTGCCTGAGGGCTGGACTTCCCTCCCCGAGGCGGAAATCGTGCTCACGGAAAGGTATCCGCCAACCGTGCGGATTCCGGATGTGGTTGTCATGAGCGAGGACCGGGCGGAGGAGGGAATCAAGCTGTACGGGCAGGACGTGGCGCTGGCAGTAGAGGTGCTTTCGCCCGGAACTCAGCGGGTCGACAATCTCGTCAAACGTGCCGAGTACGCGGAGGCAGGCATTCCGGCGTACTGGATCCTCGACGTCGAATCGCGTCCGAAGCTGACGGCGAACGTACTCGTCGACGGTGTGTACAAGGAGATCTTCAACGGTACGGGTGTGTTCATGACGGAGCGGCCTTTCGACCTGCGGGTCGATCTTGATGTGCTCCGAAAGCGGGCCGGGTCGTCGAAGCGGGAGTGATCCTGGGCACCCTGCCTGGGCTGAGCTGGTGCGATCTGGGCGGATAGGTTCGTGGCATGAGCTCTGTCCCGGTCGTGCTGGGTGTCGATCTCGGCACCACCGCCACCAAGGTCGTCGCCGCGGGAACCGATGCGCGGGTCCTGCACACCACCGAGCGCGGGTATCCGCTGCGCACCGACGAACAGGGTGAGGCCACCCAGGATGCCGCCGAGGTGCTGAGGGCCGCGATCGAGGCGCTGACCGAGTGCGTGGCGTGGGCCCGGGAGCAGGGGCACGAGGTCGCCGGGCTGTCGTTCAGCAGCGCGATGCACACCTTGGTCGGGCTGGATTCCCGTGGCGAGCCCGCCACGCGCGCGTTCAACTGGGCCGACACGCGCTCTTCCGAGGTCGCCGCGCGACTGCGCGCCGAGCCGGAGACGTCCTCCGCGCTGCACCGGGCGACCGGAACTCCCGTGCACACCCAGTCGGTCATGGTGAAGCTGGCCTGGCTGACCTCGGGCGGGGGTGAGATCGGCGAGGTCGAACGCTGGTGCGCGCTCAAGGATTTCGTGGTCACCGCGTTCACCGGCGAATTCGTCACCGAGCACTCGCTGAGCTCCGGCAGCGGTCTTCAGGACATGCGGTCGTTGACCTGGCACGAGCCTGCGCTGCAGGTCGCCGGGATCCGCGCCGAGCAGCTGCCCGAACTGCGCGATCCGACCGCGTCCGTCCCGCTCGGATCGCAGGTCGCCGAGGCCGTCGGACTCCCGGCCGGACTGCCGGTGGTGCTCGGCGGCGGTGACGGTCCGCTGGCCAACCTCGGTGTGGGCGCGGTGTCGCCCGGCGTGGCCGCGCTGTCGCTGGGCACCAGCGGCGCGCTGCGGGTGACCAGGGAGAAGCCGGGCGTGGACGAGCGCTGCCGCACCTTCAGCTACGCGCTGGCCGACGGCCTGTGGGTGATCGGCGGCGCGGTGAGCAACGGCGCCGTCGTCGGCCAGTGGGCCGCGGAGACGTTCGGTGTGGACGTCGCGGACCTGCTCGACGAAGCCGCCGGGGTCCCGGCGGGCGCTGACGGGTTGATGGCCCTGCCGTACCTGCTCGGCGAGCGCGCCCCCTGGTGGGAACCGGGTCTGACCGGTGGTTTCCTCGGTCTTCGTCGCTCGCACGGTCGCGCTGAGATGACCCGTGCCGTCATCGAGGGAGTCGCCCAGCAGCTCGCCCTGGTTCGCGACGCGGTGATCGACACCGGCGCCGAGGTCAGCGCGGTCCGCGCCACCGGCGGTGGCTTCCGCAGTCCGGTCTGGGCCGAGACCATCGCCTCGGCCCTGAACATGGACGTCGACCTGGCGGAGGGCAGCGGAGGATCGGGTCTCGGCGCGGTGCTCCTCGCATGGCGCGCCCTGGGCGAGATCGATTCCCTCGCGCACGCCGCCGAACTCGTCGCCGCGGACTCCCAGGTCGCCCCCGACCCCGCGGCCGCGGACCTGCTCGCACGCCGCCGGCCCCTCATCGACCAGCTCCACCGAACCCTCAGGGACCTACCCCTCTAGGGACTGTTGATGGGTTGTTTTGCGTGGCGGTGCGGGTAGCGGAACCTGATCGCCTTCGTGGACTCCGTGCGCCGCTCCTTGAGTATTCCGCTTACCCAGGGGGCGGACATACGCGTCCCGGCGTACTCGCCACGAAGGCGATCAGAACCCGCGGCGGTGCGGGCTGAGTCCCACACCTGAAACGGCGGCTCTGCCGCATTCCTCAACAGCCCCTAGACCGCTTCGGAACCGTGGGTTCAGTTCCGGGAGTGCCGGCCTGAGGGGGTCGGGTCGACGTGGTGGGAGGGCGCGTCGGGGTCCGGTTTGGCGTGGCTGCCCGTGGGTTGGTTGACGCTGGAGCGGGACCGGCCGGCCCGCTCGTCGGGCTCGGGGGCCCGCCGTCGGCCGCCCGTGCTGGTCGCGTTGCTCGCGCCTTCGCGGAGTGCGCGGCGTCCCGTCGGGCGGTCGTGCTGCTGCAGGAACTGGGTGGCCGGGGTCCTGCTGGGGTCGTCCGCGCTGCGGGACTGGTTCGCCCACTCGGCGGCTTGGCGTGCCTGCTCCGCTTCCGCCGCCTGGCGAGCGCGCTCGGCTTCGGCGGCTCGGCGGGACTGTTCGGCCTGACGGGCCTGTTCGGCCTCTGCTGCTTGGCGGGCCTGCTCCGCTTGACGCGCGCGTTCGGCTTCGGCGGCCTGACGCGCCCGCTCCGCTTCGGCGGCCTGGCGGGCCTGTTCGGCTTCCGCAGCGCGCCGCGCCTGCTCGGCCTCCGCGGCCTGGCGGGCGCGCTCCGCCTCGGCCTGCTGCTGCGCTTGTGCCTGTTGGGCCTGTGCCTGCTGGCCTCGGTGGGCGGTGTGGGGTTGCGGCTGGCCCTGGTTCTGGATCTGGTGCAGGATCACGCGTTCCGCGCTGCGCAGGACGGTCCGGACGGCGTCGCGGTGCGCGCGGTCCAGGAGCGGGTTGACCGCCTGTTCGCGCCAGCGCGACAACGTGGTGGTGGCCTCGTCGGCGAGGTCCGCGCCCATCGCCGACCCGTCCAGGCCGAGGCGGGCTTGCGCCGAATGCCCCGAGGCGCCGAGCAGCCGTTTGGCCTCGGCCTGCAACGGGCGGGAGAACCTGACCTGCCCCGAGTCCAGCGCCGACAGGACGCGCAGCTCGTTCCACTCGTGGGCGTTGCTGAGCACCCGCTCGAACTCGCCGAGCAGCTGTTGCACGCCGGGCCGCGGGTTGGCGCGCAGCACCATGTCCACCGCCAGCAGCGCGGACCGGGCGCGCAGCGCGTCCTGGCGTTCCACGAACTGCGAGTGCACCGTCTCCTGCAGGGTCGTGAGCCCGCTGATCTCCAGCAGCTCCTGCTGCAGCTGCTGCGCCGTGTCGGCGCCACCGCGCACCAGTTCCAGCGAGCGGGCGATGCCGAAGTGACCGAAGCGTTCCAGCAGCCGCTGCCGGATCTCCGACGGCACGGCCTCGAGGCCGGCCTTGATGAACCGCTCCGCCGACAGCAGCAGCGTGTCCCGGTCGTTGTCGGACAGCCGGGCCAGGTAGGCGAGGACCTTGAAGTCGTCCTCGGTCATCGTCGACGACGCCTGGCCCAGCAGGCCGACCACCGGGATGAAGTGCTGCGCGAACGCGCTCAAGGTCGGGTCGGTGCGGTAGCGCTCGGCGATCCGCTGGGCCGCCGCGAGCGCGTCGCTGCCACCGTCGCCGGTCTCGTCGGCGCGTGAGAACGCGACGACGGTGTTGATCGGAACGCTGCGGGCGGTCTGCAGCTCGTTGACCGATTGCAGGAACTGCAGGTCGGTCTGCCGCGGGTAGCGGGTCAGGTAGAGGACGGCGTCGGACTCGGAGAGGATCTGCGCGAGCGCGGAGCGACCGGTCTCCTGCACCGCGGCGGAGGCGACACCGGGCGTCTCGATCAGCGTGATCGCCTGCAGCCCCGGGGTCGGGGACTCGATGACCAGCCGGGAGACCTCGTCCGGCCGCCAGTGCTGCAGGTCCCTGATCGTCGTGGAGTCCAGTGTGGACACCGGGATGTTCTGCACCGCGCCGTGCGGCGTGTGCACCATGATCTTCGGTTCCGGGCCGTACTGGTAGAACGTCGTGACCTGGGTGCGCTCCTCGGCGTCGGTCGGTGCCAGGTCCGTGCCGATCAGGGCGTTGATCAGCGTCGACTTGCCCGACTTCACCCGCCCGCTCACCGCGATCCGCAGCGGTTGGTCGAGCCGTTCCAGCCTGTCGCGCAGCCACGTCGACGTGCGCGGGTCGTCGCGGTAGAACGTCATCGTCCGCAGCAGCAGGCCCTTCGCCCGCTCCAGCAGTGCTTCAGCGCTCATGCGGCGGTGATCCGGTTCTGCGTCAGCTGGGTGACCCGCCGGCGCAGCACCGTGATCTCCTCCAGCTTCTGCTTGATCTCGCGCGCCCGCTGGTCGCGATCGACCGCGCTGCGCTCGGCGGACCGCTTGATCGCCTGGATGGACTGGCTGATGTCCATCTGGGCGTCCTCGGTGATCCGGGTGAAGTGCTTGTGGAGAGTCTTGTGGATCGCGCGGATGGTGTCCTTCGAGTCCTTGTTGACCTGGAAGATCACCTGCTCGATGTGCCGCTGCACGTTGCTCCTGGCCTCGGTCTGGCGGCGGCGCAACCGCATGTCCTTCTCTTCCTTGAGGCTCTTGCTGCCCAGCAGGACACCGGCCGAGATCGACACGACGTTCACCAGCGGGAGGTTCGCCGCGGTGGTGATCAGCCCGAACATCAGCACGCCGCCGTAGGAACCGCGCAGACCCGTGAGGGCCTGGTCGAACTTCTTGTAATCGGCGCCGGTCGGCAGCTTCGGTTCGGGGATGTCGTCGAACGGGTCCGGGGGGAGCACCTGGTTCAGGTCGGGCGGACCGCTCTGCTGCTGCGGTGGCATCTGATCGGCCACGGTCTCGGCGAGCCGCAGCTGCCGCTGCTCCAGCCAGCCGAAGGATTCGGTGATCGCGTCGGTGAGCCGGGCTTGCAGCCAGCGGGTGAAGTCGTCCCAGATCGTCACCGGGTCGGCGACCTCGAAGATCTCGTTGACCTCGTGCAGCACCGCCCAGGTGCGCTCGCGGAAGTCGTACTCGATGTCGGTGAACAGCTCGGAGATGCCGTCGTTGAGCGTCTTCTGCCAGTGCTGCGAGATGCGGCGCAGGTCCTCGGCCCTGCGCTGCGCGGTTTCCAGCTCGACCAGCGTTTCGGCGGCGGTGCGCGGGTTCTGGGCCGCGAGTTCGGCCCGCAGCGAGTCGTTGATCTGCGTCAACGCCTCGGAGACGTTGTGCGCCACCAGTCGTCGGGTGAACTGCTCGTGCTGGCCGGCGAGCTCGGTCTGCAGGAACTCCAGCAGCTGCGGGAAACCGGACTCGGCGTTGAGGTTGGTGTTGCGCGACTGCATCGCGCGCATCCGGATGTCCGCCGAGACCGGGAAGAGCTTCGCCGAGACGCCCGCGTTGCTCAGGTGCTTCCGGTTGACCTCCAGCACCTTTCGCCAGTGCGGGGTCCGGTCGATCTTGGGCATCACCAGCGCGATGTTCGGGCACAGCGCGGTGGCCTGCTTGAGGAACGCGAGCTCGTTGGTGGTCAGTTCCTGGGTGGAGTCCGACACCATCAGCAGCGCGTCGGCCTCGGCGACCACGGAGAGTGTTGTGCTGGTGAGGAACGATGAGATGCTGCCCACACCTGGCGTGTCCATCAGCGCCAGACCGTTCTGCAGCACCGCGCGGGGGATGCCGATCTCGCCGCGGGTCACCGGCCGGCCGTTCGCGGCGGCGCGCTCCATGTGCTCGCGGACCTGGTCGATCGGCACCGGAGTGCGGTCCAGGGCCAGCGGGCCGCGCGCGGGTTCCTGCTCGATCAGCTGCGCGGTGGGCTCGTCGGAATAGCGCACGAGCGTGGGCACCGTGGTGGTGACGTCGTCGCCCGACGGGCAGACGGGCGCGTTCACGACGGCGTTGACCAGCGCGGACTTTCCCTGCTTCGACTCGCCGACGACCAGCACCAGCTGGGTCGGGTCGAGGACTCTGGTCCTGATCTGGCGCAGGCGGCCGTGCAGATCGGCGCGCTGCTGCTCGGCGCACTCGGCAGTAGCGCGATCGATCAGTTCCACCAACGCCGTCTCGATCACGGCGGCCATTGTGTCGTGCCGGGGCAGTTAGAGAAACCCAATAGGTTGAACTCGCATGGTTATCGAGCACTCGGCGTGTTGTTGAGAACCCGAAATGTGTCGGAATGTGAAAAATGCCGGGATCCGCTCAAGGGGGCGGATCCCGGCATTCTCAAGGCTCAGTCGCGGAGAGCGATCAGAGCAGGCCGTCCAGCGGCAGCGCGTCCGTGGCGGTGTTGGTCAGGTCCTCGAGCGGCTCGCCGACGATCGGACCCGCGACCGGCAGGTCGCTCGGGGCCGGCAGGTGCGAGACCACGTCGCCGACCGGGGCCAGCGGAGCGGCGTCGCCCAGCGGCAGGGCCGAGGTGACGTCCTCGACCGGCAGCGCGTCGGTGGGCAGCGCGGAGCCGAGGTCGTCGACCGGCAGCGCGGAGACGTCGCCACCGGCGACCGTGTCGGTCACGGAGCTGGCGAGGTCGCCGGCGACCGGGACGTTGGCCACGGCGTCGGTGACCGTGCCGGTGACGCCGCCGAGGGCGTCGCCGCCGAGGGCGTCGCCCGCGACCGGCAGGTTGTTGACCAGGTCGCCGCCCGCGGCACCCGCGGCCACGTCACCCACGACCGGGACGCCGCCCAGCGTGCCGGTGGCGGTGTCGGCGACCTCGCCGACGACCGGGACGTTGCTCACGGCACCGGTGACGTCGCCCGAGGTGACGTCACCCAGCGCGTCGCCCACGAGCGGGACGTTCTGGCCGGCGTCGGTCAGCGTGCCCGCAACGCCCGCGGCGTCGCCGGAGGTCACGTCGCCCACGACGTCGCCCACGACCGGGACGGAGCCGACGGTGCTGGTGGCGGTGGACACGACGTCGCCCACGACCGGGACGCCGGCCACGACGCCCAGCGGGTCACCGCTGGTGGCGGCACCGGTGGCGGCACCGGCCAGGTCGCCCACGACCGGGACGTCGCCCACGGCGCCGGTCACGTTGCCCACGACGTCGCCCACGACCGGAGCGTCGGAGACGGTGGAGGTGAGGTCGCCGGCGATGCCGGTGACGTCGCCCGAGGCCACGTTGCCGACCACGTCGCCCACGACCGGAGCGTCGGAGACGGTGGAGGTGAGGTCGCCGGCGATGCCGGTGACGTCGCCCGAGGCCACGTTGCCGACCACGTCGCCCACGACCGGAGCGTCGGAGACGGTGGAGGTCAGGTTGCCGGCGATGCCGGTGATGTCGCCGGAGGTCACGTCGCCCACGACGTCGCCCACGACCGGGGCGTCGCCCACGGCCTGGGTCACGTTGGCGGCCACGTCGCCCACGATCGGCGCGTTGTTGACCACGTCGGTGACGTCGCCGGAGGTCACGTCGCCCACCACGTCGGTGACGTTGCCCGAGGCCACGTCGCCCACGACGTTGGTGGCGTTGCCGACCACGTCGACCGAGCCGTCGAAGACGTGGGTCGCCGTGCTGGTGACCGAGCCGACGGTCGAGGACAGGTCGAGGCTGTCGCCGATGTTGATGTTGTTGCCCGACAGGATCTCGTTGCCCGAGAGCACGTCGTGCACGTTGACGACGTTGTGCGAGTCGACGTCGTTGTGCTCGATGTCGACGTTGGTGTCGCCGCTCGGAGCGGGGGCCGGGGCAGGCAGCTGGGCGTCGACGTCGCCGCCGGGGCCGAAGTCGTCAGAGGGGGTGTTCTGCAGCATGCTGAGTTCTTCCTGCTCGTGTGGATGTGCGGGATGCATTTCAGTGATCGCGACGTGCTGGTTGCTCGCGGCGTACTTCTCGACGCTGCTCGAAAGTGAGCGGTCGTACGCGTTGACCACCTCGACCGGCGCGTAGTCGAGGACCAGCGACGTGGCTTGAAGCACGTCTGTCGCGCTCATTTCCCCGAGTCCGACCTGGTCCAGCGTGGATTGCGGATCAGCGTCGAAGGCCGACCGTGCGGCCGGGTCGCTGACGAGGCGCGTGAGGAACTCGTGCAGCGTCGGTTCCGCGGACAGGCCGGAGTTGGAGTGCGTCCCGGGGTCGGAGATGGGGGACTCGGCTTGACCAGAGGGGTGCTGAGGGTTCGCCATCGTCGGACCTCCCGATGCTCAGCGGTACTCGGCTAGGTGGACCGAGTGAGGTCGTGCCGTTCCCTCACTCCTGTGTTGATCACCGTAGGGACGACCGGCCCCCTAGCCATCGGGTACGACTCCTAGTCATCGAAATCTCTATTAGGGGATCGGTTGGGTAGCCCGTTGGGGGGTAGTGAGGGGAGTCAGGAACCGCTCCGTAATCGGATGCGGCTAAATTGTGTACACCCCAGCCGTGCGCTAGACCCTCGATCGGGGAACCTGGCACGCGGCCAGCCGGTGATACGAAGGGATTGCATGCCTTACGTCCTGGGCGTTCACCTGGGCGCGACGGTGACGACCGCTGCAACCGCCAGGCGCAACGGTGGTCGCTGGACGGCCACGGCGCCCGTGCCCCTGGCGACCAGCGGTCCGGTGGTGCCCACCGTGCTGTGCAAGGTCCAGGACGGATCTTTCGTGGCAGGGGAGGCCGCCGCCCGGCAGGAGGTCAGCCACCACGAGTGGGTCGCCCGCGGTTTCACCGGCCGGCTCGGCGACGACCTGCCGCTGGTGGTCGGCAGCGACTTCGTGCCGGCCCAGCGCCTGGTCGCCGCGATGATCGAGTGGGTCTCGGACACCGTCACCCAGCGGCAGGGGCACCCGCCCGAGCACATCGCCGTCGCCCACAGCTCGACCTGGGGTCCCCACCGCGTGCACCTGGTGCAGCAGGCGCTGGCCCAGCTCGGGCTCACCGACGTCACGCTGATCCCCGAGCCGACGGCGGTCGCCCTCGACTACGCGAGCAAGCAGCGCGTGGAGGAGCAGCACCCGCTCGTCGTCGCCAACATCGGTGGCAGCGGCTTCGACGCGACCGTGCTGCGCCGCCGTCAGCGGACGTTCGAGGTGGTCGGCTCGCCGCTGACCAGCGACCACCCCTCCGGCCAGGACCTCGACGACGCCCTGTTCGAGCTGGTCGGCGAGCAGTTCTCGACGCAGCTCGGCGCTCTGGACGCCTCCGACGTCAACCAACGGGCAACGCTGGCCCAGCTGCGCGCCGAGTGCGTGCGGGCGAAGGAGGCGCTCTCGCACCAGGCCGGGGTGTCGATGTGGGTGGACCTGCCCGGCGTCCGCACCGAGTTCGCCATTTCCCGAGCCCGGTACGAGCAGCTGGCCCGTCCGCACCTGGAGCGGGTTCCGGAGCTGATCTCGCAGGCCGTGCAGTCGGCGTCGCTGCGCCCGGACGACGTCGACACCGTGCTCCTGGCGGGCGGAACCGCGCGCACCCCGCTGCTCAAGGAGCTGGTCTCCGATCGGCTGCAGGCTCCGCCGTTGGTCGACGTGGCGCCCGAGCTGACCGCCGCGGGCGGTGCCGCGCTGGCCGCGCAGCAGGTGCTGTCCACCGACACCGATCGGGGCGCGGTCGCGGAGACGAGCGTGCTGATGCGCGTCGAGGGCTTCGACGCCGTCGACGACGTCGATGACGAACCCGAGCCCGTCGAACGTCCGCCCATCGAGGTCGAGCCGCTGCCGATCGAGCCGCCCGACGAAGCGCGGGCGAAGCGCATGAAGATCATCAAGCTGGTGGTCGCCGTCCTGCTGGTCGCCGTCGGCATCGTGATCACCGTCATGACCAAGGACCACTCCATCACCGGTGTGGTGGAACTCTTCAAGTAGCTCCAGCTCCGCGAACTCGTTAACGGAACGGCATACCGCGCAACCTGATCCGACCTCGCCACCGTCAGCCCATTGATCAGGACCGCCAGACCAGGTGACCGGACGACAAGGAAGGCAGGCGTGAATCACTCGACGACATCCCGCGCCGCCCTGGTCCCGGACGGGCACGCGGCAGGATTGCGGTCGGCCATCGAGTCCTCCCCGGATTCGCCGGTCGTGGCGGGGATCCAGGGCGCGGGCGGGTTCGGCAAGACCGCGTCGCTCGACGCGATCGCCGCCGCCTACCGCGAGGCGGGCGTGCCGGTGCTGGGCGTTCGGGACCTCGACAGGGCCGGGGAGGGCGCGGTGCTCGTCGACGACGCGCACCGGCTCGACGACGAGCTGCTGCTGCGGCTCGCCGACATCGCCCGCAGGCCCGGCGTCCGGCTGGTGGTCGCCTATCGTCCGGGTCCTCGCAGCGCGGCCCTGGGTGAGCTGATCGGTGAGCTCGGCGCTCCCGTGCTGCTCGCCGCCCTCGGGCTGGAGGAGATCGCCGAGCGCACCGGGGGCAGCGCGCTGGACTGGGTCGGGTGGGTGCAGACCCAGACCGGCGGAGTCCCGCGCTACGTCACCCGCCTGCTGGCCGAGGCGGTCCCCGGACGTGCCGAACTGCCTGCTCGCGCGCTCGACCACTTCCAGCACGACCTGGACCAGCTAGGCGAGACCGGCTGGGCGTGCGCCACGGCGATGGCCGTCGGCGCCGCCGCGCACCCCGACCTGCTCGCGGCCGTGGTCGGCGCGGAGAGCCCGCAGGTCGGCGCGGTGCTGGCCGCGATGCGATCCGGAGCGATGCTCGGCGCCGAGGACGTGCTGCTGCCGATCGTGCGCGCCGCGGTGCTCAGGTTGACGCCGTGGGAACTCCGGCTGCGCATCACGCGAAAACTGGTGGAAATCCAGCTCTCCCGGGGCGGCCCGGTGCTCCCGCTGGTCGCGCCGCTGCTGGAGGCTCCGATGGCGTTGCTGCCGGAAGCCACGCTGGCCAAGGCGTTCGAGCGCGCCGGTGACGAGGCCGTGCAGGTCGCCCCGAACCTGGCCGGGAGGCTGCTCGCGGCCGCGGTGTCGGCCGGAGTTCCGGCCGACTCGGTGATCGCCCGTCAGGCCAGGGCGGCGGCCGTGGCGGGTGATCTGGACGAGGCGCTGCGGCTGGCCGATCGGGTGATCGTCGACGAGAACGCGCCGGACCGCGAGCTGGGAGTGCAGGTCGCGGCGGGTGTGCTCGCCCACCGCGGACTCCTGGAGCGCTCGGCGGAGCTGTGCCGGTGGTCGGCGGCGAAGCTGCGGTGGTCCGGTGACAAGGCGTTCGCCGCCGTCGGTCTGATCGGCGCCGGCCGGTTGGCCGAGGCCGAGGAACTGCTCCGGGCGGGCGACGACGCGGGGCCGCCGACCTCGATGACGGGTGCCGCCACCCAGATGGCCGCGGGCGTGCGCGAATCCGTCGTGGGCTCGGCCACCACCGCGCTGTCCACGCTGGTCCGCGCGGCGTCGCTGTCCGATCCGCTGGGTCGCGGCGTCATGGTTCCCGACACCCCGGCGGCGGTCGCCGCGCTGGTGGCCCTGCACTGCGGCGAGCTCGAGGTGGCTCAGTCCACGTTGGACCGCGCGGTGGAGACCGGGACCGGCGGCGCTCTGCTGCACAACCGGCACCGGTTGCTCGCCGCGTGGCTCCCGCTGGTCAAGGGCGACACCGTCACCGCTCGCGCGAAGATCCCGGAAACGGGCGAGATGGCGGCCCGCGACCGGCTGATGGCGACTGCGATCGAAGCCGGAATCGCCAGCCGGGACAACGACATGACCGCCCTCGCCCACGCCCGCGCGCAGGCCAGGCAGGTCGCCGCCGAGCACTCGGTGGACCTGTTCTCGCTGCTGCCCCTGGGCGAGCTGGTGGTCGCCGCGGCCCGGTTGCGGGATCAGGAGTGGATCACTCCGTACCTGAACGAGGCCGAGGCGCTGCTGGACCGGCTCGGCAACCCTCCACTGTGGACTTCGATGCTGGTCTGGAAGCGGTTGCAGGCGGCGATCGTCCTGGAGGAGATCGACGCGGCACACCGCTTCGCCGACCGGCTCGACGCCCTCGCGCACCACAACGCGCTCGCCGGCGCCATGGCCGAGGCCGCTCGCATGTGGCTGCGGGTGCTCGGCGGCGAGGTCGACCAGGAGGAGGTCGAGCGCATCGCCCGCGGTCTCCACGGAGCCGGACTCGCCTGGGACGGGGCTCGCCTCGCCGGGCAGGCCGCGATCCGCACCCAGGACCGCCGCGCCATGCTCGCGCTGCTGGAGTGCGCCCGCGCTCTGCAGGGCAAACCGCCGCGACCGCGCGCCGTCAACGCCACCGGTTCCGACTCGGAGATGCTCAGCGAGCGGGAGAAGGAAGTGGCCGAGCTGGTGGTGGCGGGCCTGACCTACAAGCAGGTCGGCAAGCGCCTGTTCATCTCGGCGAAGACGGTCGAGCACCACATCAGCCGGATCAAGCAGCGCCTCGGCTCCACGAGCCGCGAAGACCTCCTAGCCCGCCTCAAAGACCTCCTGGCCCAACCCGACTGACGCCCGTCGATCCCTCACCAGTTCCCAGTTTTAGTCATAACTGAGCCGACATTTCGGACATGATCATGGCTCGGTTTGGACTAAAACTGGGAACGCGGCACCCGCCGACGCCCCGCGAGGCTTCGGCGAGTGCCGGGAGGGTCAGACCTTGCGCAGGTCCAGGGCTGCCCTGACGGTGCCGACGATCTCGAAGAGGGCTTCTTCGAAGCGGTTCCCGACCGGGCGGATGTTGGTGAACCCGTGGATGAGGTCCGGGAAGCGCCGGGCCACGACGGGAACGCCCGCGTCCGACAGCGCCTTCGCGTAGGCCTCGCCCTCATCGCGCAGCGGATCGAACCCGCAGGTCACCACGTACGCGGTCGGCAGGTCCGCGAGGTCGTCGGCGAGCAGCACCGACAGCCTCGGGTCGTGGCGGTGCGCCTCGTCCGGCGAGTACTGCGCCAAGAACCAGTCCATGTCGTGGTCGGTGAGCAGGAACCCGTCGCTGAACAGCTCCCGCGAGCGGCGCCGCTGGGTCGCGTCCACCGCCGGGTAGAGCAGCAGCTGCAGCACCGGCTTCTGCCCGCCCGATCGGGTCGTCTGCTGCGCCACCGCCGCGGCGAGGTTGCCGCCCGCGGAATCGCCGCCGACGGCGATCGCGTCGCCCGCCGAGCCGAGCTCGGCGGCGTTGTCCACGGCGTAGGAGTAGGCCGCGAGCGCGTCGTCGAGCGCCGCGGGGAACTGGTGTTCCGGCGCCAGCCGGTAGTCCACCGACAGCACCCTGATCCCCGCGTGCTTCGCGAGGAATCGGCACAGGTCGTCGTGGCTGTCCAGGTCGCCGATCACCCAGCCGCCGCCGTGGTAGTAGACCAGCAGCGGACTCGTTTCGGTGAGGTCCTTGGGGCGGTAGAGGCGGGCGGGCAGAGCGCCGTCGCCGGTCGGGATGCTCCGTTCGGCGACGACTACGCCGGGCAGCGGAGCGCCCGAGGTGATCTTCGTCGCGTGGGCCATTCCGGCGCGGGCCTTCTCCGCCGTCGCGGCGGCCAGCCCGTTCTGGCCGGTCAGCTTCTGCAGTTTCAGCAGCAGTTGCGCGTCGAGCGCGAGTTCCTGGCCGTCGAGCTGGATCGGACGGCCGGCGATCAGCCGACGAAGGGGCTGGGGAAGAGCGAAAACGGCGCGCATCGCGGCGCCTTCGAGCGTGGGTTGCAGCGCTTCGATGACGTTGGGCATGAGCGTGGCCTTCCCGGGAAGGTGGTGGACGTGTCTTACGTTACCCGCAAGTAGCCAAGTCGCCGATCCTCGTTCGCCGATCTTGACCTCCAGCGGACTGGAGGTTCTAGCGTGACCCCGGACAGGCGCAACGGGGCGACACATCCCAGGTTCGGGTGAAAGGATCGGCACATGACGGTGACCGTGGTGGGGGTCGGTGGCTCGGTCCGTCCCGACTCGCAGTCCGAGCGCGTGCTGCACGCCGCGCTGGAGGGCGCGAGGGAAGCGGGTGCGAAGGTCCGGGCGATCACCGGTGCTGACCTGGTGCTGCCGTTCTACGACCCGCACATGACCGAGCGCACCGCTCAGGCGGCCGAGCTGGTCGAGGCCCTGCGCGCGGCCGACGGGGTGCTGATCGCCTCTCCCGGCTACCACGGAACGGTGTCCGGCCTGGTCAAGAACGCCCTCGACTACGTCGAAGACCTCCGCGACGACGACCGGCCCTACCTCGACGGGCGAGCCGTCGGCTGCATCGGCGTCGCCTACGGCTGGCAGGCGTCCGTGACCACGCTGCAGGCGCTGCGCTCGGTCGTGCACGCGCTGCGCGGCTGGCCGACGCCGCTGGGCGGAGCCGTGAACTCCGCGGAGACCCGCTTCGGCCCCGGAGGGGCCTGCGAGGACGAGAAGGTCGCCGCCACCCTGCGCACCATCGGGCGACAGGTGGTGGAGTTCACCGCGCAGCGGGTGTAATCGCCCGAAGTGCGCGGGTACCTCAGGACAAGCACCCTGATGCGGGTCTGCACGTTTCTGAGGAGGTTGTGCGAACCCATGGCCCAGAAGAGCGCATCCAAGGCCGATTCGAAGAAGAGCCCGGCGAAGAAGAGTGCTGCGAAGAACGCGGGGCCGATCACCAGCCCGCTCAACGACTCGGACAGCGACATCACCGGGCGGGCCCTGCAGGACACCCTGCTCGATCTGATCGATCTGCACCTGGTCGCCAAGCAGGCGCACTGGAACGTCGTGGGCAAGTTCTTCCGCGACGTTCACCTGCAGCTCGACGAGCTGGTCACCGCCGCTCGCGGATTCGCCGACGACGTCGCCGAGCGCGCCGTGACGATCGGCGTGTCCCCGGACGGACGGGCTTCGACCGTCGCCAAGGGATCGGGACTGCCGGACTTCCCGTCCGGGTGGCGCACCGACGGCCAGGTGATCGAGGCGGTCGTGGGCTGCTTGGGCGAGGTCATCGCGCGCCTGCGCAAGCGCATCGACGAGACCGACAAGACCGACCTGGTCAGTCAGGACCTGCTCATCGCCATCGCCAGCGACCTGGAGAAGTCGCACTGGATGTGGCAGGCCCAGCTCGCGTGAACGGGAGGTGGGGAAGTTTTCATGAGAACTTCCCCACCTCGCGCTTCAGCGTGCTCGCTCGTACTGCACCGGCCAGACGCTGTCCCCGCGAAGCCGGTCGGCGGCGTGGATGGGCCAGTGCGGGTCGCGCAGCAGCTCGCGGCCGAGCAGCACCGCGTCGGCCGAACCGGAGGCGACGATCTCCTCGGCCTGCTCCGGTGCGGTGATCAAGCCGACCGAGGCGGTGGGGACCTCGGCGTCCAGCTTGATCTGCCGCGCGAACGGGACCTGGTAGCCCGAGCGCACCGGGATCTTCGCGTCCGGGATCGCACCACCGGTCGAAGCGTCGATCAGGTCGACACCGCGCTGGGCGAGCAGGCGCGAGAGGCGCACGGAGTCGTCGCCGGTCCAGCCGCCCTCGGCCCAGTCGGTGGCCGACAGGCGGGCGAACAGCGGTTTCGACTCCGGCCAGACCTCGCGCACCGCATCGGTGATCTCCAGCAGCACCCGGACCCGGTTCTCGAAATCGCCGCCGTAGGCGTCGGTGCGGTCGTTGACCAGCGGCGAGTAGAACTGGTGCGCCAGGTAGCCGTGCGCGAAGTGCAGCTCGATGACGTCGAAGTCGGCTTCGTCGGCGCGACGCGCGGCGGCGGCGAACTGGCCGGGCAGCTCGCCGACTTCCTCGGTGGTGAGGGCGCGGGGAGCGGTCAGGTCGCCGAAGGCGTTCGCGGTGGAGCTGACGGTCTGCCAGCCGCCCTGGGACTCGTCAACGCTGGTGCCGCCGTCCCACGGCCGGCCGGTGGAGGCCTTGCGCCCGGCGTGCGCGAGCTGGATGCCGGTGGCGGCGCCCTGCGCGTGCACGAAGTCGTTGATCCGGCGCCAGGCGGCGACCTGCTCGTCGTTGTAGATACCGGTGTCGTTCGGGCTGATGCGGCCTTCCGGCACGACGCCCGAGGCCTCGGCGATGACCAGGCCGGCGCCACCGATGGCGAACTGGCCCAGGTGCACCAGGTGCCAGTCGTTGGGCACGCCGTCGGTGGCCGAGTACTGGCACATCGGCGAGACCCACGCGCGGTTGCGGACGGTCAGATCACGCAGCTTGATCGGTTCGAAGAGGTGGCTCACACCCGGAACGACAGCCGCTCGGAACGAGATATTCCGACCCCGGACCGAGACCGATACCACTACTTGTGGGCAGCCCCCGGTTTTAGTCCGAACCGAGCCATGATCATGTCCGAAATGTCGGCTCAGTTAGGGCTAAAGCCGGGGGCGGCTGGTCAGGCGAGGCCGACTGCGCGGCGGGCGAAGTCGATCTCGGTCGCGACCTGGCGCAGGGTCTCCGCGACGACCAGCGATCCGTGCCCCGCGTCGTAGCGGTAGAACTCGAACGGGACCTCCCGCTCGCCCAGCCGGTCCAGGTAGTTGAGGATCTGCTGGATCGGGCAGCGCGGGTCGTTGTCGCCGGCCAGCACCAGGACGGGTGCGCGGACCTGGTCGACGTAGGTGATCGGCGACGCCTTCTCGTAGACCTCCGGGATCTCCTCCGGGGAGCCGCCGAACAGCGCCCGGTCGTAGGCGCGCAGCGGTTCCATCTCGTCCGCGAACGCCGAGACGTAGTCGGCCACCGGAACGCCGGCGACGCCGCCGGCCCAGCGTTCCGGCTGGGTGCCCAGGGCCAGCAACGTCAGGTAGCCGCCCCACGACGCGCCCGCGACGGCGCTCAGCGCGGGAGTGGTCAGCCCGGTCTCGATCGCCCAGTCGTGCACCTTGGCGACGTCTTCCAGCTCGGTGGTGCCGGGACGGCCCTCGATCGCGTCGCGCCACGCCGACCCGTACCCGGTGGAGCCCCGGTAGTTGATCTCCACGACGGCGAAACCCGCGTCCAGCCAGGCCGCGCGGTAGGCGGAGAACCGGTCCTCGTCAGCCGCGTGCGGGCCGCCGTGCAAGTTGAAGACGGTCGGCATCGGACCGTCCCCGGCTCCTTCCGGCCGCGCGACCAGCGCGTGCACCGACTCGTTCGGGCCGTCCGGGATCTCGACGAACACGTCCGACACGGCCTCCGTGCCGGGCGGCCGCTCGCCGGGCGGGGTGAGCAGCACCCGGTCCTCACCGGTCGCGGAGACGGTGCGCACCAGGGACGGGGTGGCGGCCGAGGACCACACGTACTCGACCGCGTGGTCGGGCCGCACGGAAGCGCCCGCGACCGTGCCCGGAGGGGTGGCGAGTTCGGTGAGCTCGCCGGACTCCAGGTCGTAGCGGTGCATGGTGGTGCGCGCGTGCTGGGTGTGCGCGATGAGCAGCGCCTTGCCGTCGGGGAACCAGTCCGCGGAGACCTCGCCGGGCAGGTCCAGCCGGATCTCGGTCTCGGTGTCGGTGACGACGTCCCAGATCAGCAGTTCTTCCTTGCCGCGGCGCTCGTGCAGCACCAGCAGCCGCGGGTCGCCCGCGACCGGAGCGAACGACAGCGCGTCGAGGGCCTTGCCGGAGCCGTCCCACTTCTCGGCAACGGGGGAGCGGTCGGTGCGCAGCACCCGCAGCGCGGGGTGCCGGGAGTCGCCGTGCTCGGAGTGCGAGAGGACGAGCATGGTCTCGTCCCAGGACATCGCGGCGAGCCCGCCGTCCTGCTCGTGCTCGTAGAGCACCTCGGGCGCGCCGCCGTCGCGTGCCACCCACACCGTGACGCCGTCGTCGGTGGACATGCCGAGCGCGGTCACCGAGCTGCCGAGCTCCAGCCCCGCCGGGTATCCGGGGTGCGTGCCGGGCATCGCGGGCTCAGCGCTCCCGGACTCGAAGGGCTCCGCGATCCAGCTGCCGAACTCGTCGCCGTCGGTGTCGTCGAACCACCAGATCTTGTCGCCGCCGACCGAGAGCGTTCCGTGGAAAGTCCCCTGTGGACGGTCGGTGACCTGTCGGTGCTCGTCGGAGTCGCGGTCCCAGGCGTAGATCTCCCAGGTTCCGCTGTAGTTCGACACGTACAGGCTGCGCTGCGGCGCGTCCCGGGCCCAGTCGGGCAGGGACACCCGCGGAGCCGTGAATCGCGCGCGCCACCGGGCCTCGCGCTCCGGGTCGTCGAACAGGGTGCTGGGGATCTTCGCCTCGGGATAGCTGCTCACGCCCCCGATACTGCCCGATCGTGTCGGCCGATGCGCGCACCCGGTCTGATCAGCGCTTCTTGCTCCTCGCCCGGTAGGCGGCGACGGCGTTCCGGTTGGCGCAGGCGGTGCTGCAGAAGCGGCGGGAGCGGTTGCGGGTGAGGTCGATGACCACGCCCTCGCAGTTCTCGTCGGCGCACACCGACAGCCGCGACATCTCGTCGAGGCGCACCAGGTCGACCATCGCCATCGCGACCTCCACAGTCACGCGGCGGGCCACCGAGGCGTCGGAGCCGACCGCGTGCAGGTGCCAGTCCTCGCCGCCGTGCCGCACGAGCCGGGGGAGGGCGTTGGCCTCGGTGAGCATCTCGTTGACCAGGTGCGCCGCGCGGTCGCGGTCGGTGGTGAGCAGGTCGCGCAGGACCGGGCGCAGGGCGCGGAGCTCGTCCAGCTCGGCCTCGTCGCGGTCGCGCCGCCCGGTGAAGCGGTGCTCGGCGTACCAGGAGTCGACGGCCTGGACTGTGGTCAGCGAATCGGGCTCGCCCGCGGTGTTGATCAGTGCGACGGCGGCCTGCAGCGCCTCCTCCGTGTCATGGCCAAAAATCATGTTGACATATTACAGGGTCGTCCATAGCGTCATCTGCCATGACTCGGTTAGGAGATGACAGCGCTGGTGTGCGCGCTCCGTCGAGGCTCGGGAGCGGGCTGCTGCTCGCACTGCTCTCGGCGGCCTCGTTCGGGATGGCGGGTGCGCTGGCGCGCGGTCTGCTCGAAGCCGGGTGGAGTCCGGGCGCGGTGGTGCTGGCGCGGTTGAGCGTGGGCGCGCTGGCGCTGTCCCCGTTCGCGCTGATCGCGCTGCGCGGCAGGTGGTGGTTGCTGCGCGCGCAGCTCCGCCCGGTGCTGATCTACGGCGCGCTGGGCATGGCGGGCACGCAGTTCTGCTACTTCTCCGCGGTGAGCACGATGGACGTGGCTCCCGCGCTGCTCATCGAGTTCACGGCACCGGTGGCGATCGTGGGCTGGTTGTGGCTGCGGCGAGGTCAACGGCCGCGACCGCTGACGGTCCTGGGCGCGTGCTCGGCCATCGTCGGACTGGTGTTCGCGCTGGACCTGGCCTCGGGCGCGGATATCGCGTGGGCGGGCGCGGCGTGGGCGTTCGCGGCGATGATCGGCAACGCTGCGTACTTCCTGGTCTCGGGCGAGACCGACGGGGTCCTCCCGCCGATCACCCTGGCGGGTGCGGGCCTCGTGCTGTCCACGATCATCCTGGCGCTCCTCGGCGTGACCGGAATCCTGCCCATGCGCGCGAACCTCGACCCCGCTGTCTACGCGATCGGCGAAACTCCCTGGTGGGCACCGCTCGTGGCGCTCGGCGTGATCGCCGCGGCCATCGCCTACACGACGGGAACGGCCGCCACTCGACGCCTCGGATCCCGCTTGGCCTCCTTCGTCGCGCTCATCGAGGTCGTCACCAGCGCGCTGTTCGCCTGGCTCCTCCTGGACCAGCAACCCGGTCCGGCCGTGGTGCTCGGCGGCGTCCTGATCATCACCGGCGTCGTCCTCGTCCGCCTCGCGGACCGGGAACCCGCCTGATCAGCGGCGTCGCACCTCGAAGAGGAAGCACCCGAACTCGACCGCGCGAACGTGCACGACCTCCACGGCCGGGTCCAGGAGCAAGTCGGACGCGGTCCGCTCGGCGAGTCCGGTGTTCCCGTCGAGCAGGGATCCGCCGAGGATCCGGCCATCGGCCGAGTAGCTGCGCAGGACCCGTCGCGTTCCTCGCAGCGGTTCCGGCCACCCGGGGTCGTCCGGGCCGGGGCAGGTCCGGGCGTGGATGAAGACCGGCCCGACCTCGTCGTAGGCGCCGGGTTTCGCGGCCCACCGCCGCAGCGGGGCGTAGCTCACCAGCGCGATGCGCTCTCCGGGGCGGCTCCGGCGCAGGCAGCAGCGCAGCGGTGCGTCCCCGACCTCGTCGACGTACGACTCGCTCCGGTGACCTGCGTCGTCGACGTCGCGCAGCGCGTCGAGCACATCAGGGGCGATCGGCAGCACGTGGAAGTCCATGAACCGATCGTGGGCGGTGGGTGCGCTCGGTTCCGGCGGGAATCGGCCATCACCGTCAGGGGTTCCGCTGGGCGATGGCGGCGGAGAGGGTGGTCGCGAACGCCGACCACGCCACGTACGGCACGAGAGCCGTTGCCGCCCCTGGGCTCACCTTGGCGGTGCGCGCGACCAGGTCGGCCGAGCTCGCGGTCAGCAGCGCGGCTTCGGCCGTGGCCGCGCGGGGGTTCTTCGCTCCCCAGAAGATCCAGGTCCACGCGGCGTTGAGCGCCAGGTTCCCGGCGAGCGCCCTGGTGTAGCCCGAACGCGCGGGCAGTCGGGACAGCGCGACGGCCGAGGTGACCGCGATGTCGAGGTACAACGCCGTCCAGACCGGCGCGAACGCCTGGGGAGGAGGTTGCCAGTCGGGTGTGCGGAGCCGCCGGAACCAGGATCCCTCGGCGTCCACGCCGCTCGCGCCGATGACCGCGGTCGCCGTGACCGCAGCGCTGGTGCAGGCCAGAACCTTCCATCGCATGCGCCGATTGTCTCCCCGCGACCGGCGAATCGCCGGGATCAGTCGGGACGGCTCACGGCCATCCTGGCGGCGAACAGTCCCAGCAGCGTGCCGGACGCGAGGCGCTGAGCCTGGAGCACGCGCGGGTGCCGGGCGAGGTAGCCGGCGAGCGCGGCGGCCACGATCACGACGAGGCCGTTCACCGCGACGCCGACCGCGATCTGAGCGATTCCGAGCTGGAGGAACTGCCACCAGGCCGCGCCCAGCGCGGGATCGACGAACTGCGGGATCAGCGCCGCGTACAGGAGCGCGATCTTGGGGTTGAGGAGGTTCGTCAGCAGTCCTGTCCCGAACAGCCGCGCCGAGGAGTGCGGCACCAGCTCGCGCGGTTCGAACGGCGAAGCACCGCTGGGACGCAGGATCTGCCACGCCATCCAGGCGAGGTAGGCGGCTCCGAGGAGCTTCACCACGTGGAACGCCTCGGGCACGGCGACGAAGAGCGCGGACAGCCCTGCCGCCGCCGCGACGAGGTACGCGACGAACCCCAGCGCGACCCCGGCGAGCGACACGAACCCGGCTCGCCGTCCCTGCGAGATCGAGCGCGACGCCAGGTGGACCATGTTCGGCCCCGGGCTGAGCGCCATGCCCAGCTCGATCAGCGCAACCCCGACCAGAGAACCCACGGCGACGAATCCCACGCGGAGAACCTACCGGGTGCCGCGCTGCCGGATCACCTCTCGCCGGTCGCGTCGGCCATGAACGGGGTCCGCAGCGGGCGCAAGGCGTCCTCGTCGCGGGCCGCTCGCCGGAGATCGGTCGCGGGAGTCTCGCGGGGCGTCACGGGGTCGAGGAACACGACGGGGGCCACCGGAGCGTTCGTGCGCGAGGCGGACGCCTCGTGACGCTGCGGGACCCTGGGCCGGTCGACGTGCGCGGCGCCGGTGCGAATCTCGTTGCTGATCCTGGGGGGAGTGAAGGTTGTCATGCGAAGTCCTTTCGGAGAAGTGCAGGTCCGCGGGAGTGCCGCGGTGGTGTCAGGTGTGTCGTTCAGTCGGCGTCGGTGAGGAACACGTGCCCTCCGCCGTAGGCGGCGAGCTGGTCGTGCGCGTGGGCGATCGCGTCCTGCTCGCTGCCGGTGATCCGCGCGGTGTGCTGGCCTTCGGCGTCGGTGATCTGCCAGGCCTCTTCGGACAGCGTCGGGGCGACGTGGCGGGAGTGCTGCATCGACTCGTCGCGGTGTCCTGGCGGAGACGTGCGGTCGTCCGATGTGCCCTCGGTGGGCGGGGTCGTGTTCGGGTCTTCTTCAGCCCGCATCGGGCTCCAATGCACGTAGGGGACGGCCTGGCGCGACGCGGAGCGTTGCGGCCTCAGGCGCATCGAGGTTCCCCGGGAACCAGGACCCGTCGGAACGGGCGGCTCAACCGGAGGGGAGAGGAAGTGGTGCCGCAGCAGCTGTTTCGGCGGGCGCCGGGTGTCGGCGTCGTCGCGGCGAGCGGGCTGCTTCAGATGGGTCGGTTCGGCACGCCTCGACCGCACCGCAAGGGGGCGCGGGAGCTGTACCAGGGGGCACCGCGGTTCCCGGCCCGCGCGAGGCGCGGGCCGGGACGAAGCTAGCGGGGTCTCAGACCACGCGAACCGAGTCGGCCTGCGGGCCCTTGGGGCCCTGGCTGACGTCGTAGGTGACCTGCTGGTCTTCCTCGAGGGTGCGGAAGCCGGCCGCGTCGATGGCCGAGTAGTGCACGAACACGTCCGGGCCACCCTCGTTGGGCGCGATGAAACCGAAGCCCTTCTCCGAGTTGAACCACTTCACGGTTCCCTGTGCCATGTCAATCTCCTTCAGGAGCTGGGGGTATGACGGACATCCGCACCGCGCGGAGGCCCGGGCCGTGGGGATCTCAGACGGCGGCTAACTCCAGCTACGACCAAAGAAAGAAGCTCGCCCGCATCAACATCCTGCGAGCATGTGACGAACACGAACCCAGAAATTCAACGACCGCCACCCACCCTACACGTCGAAGCGCATCCGTCCAGCGTCGTTGACGAAGCGCCCGCGTTCGATGCGGGGAACGCGGCGACCGGCCTACCCTGATCAGGATGCGGCCGGCGGGAGTTCGGGAAAGGATCGCACAGCTGAAGGAAGAGGAGCGGCAGTACGCCGGTGCACGCCCGGAGCAGGCGCTGCAGCGGGCGCTGACCTGGTTCATTCACGGTTGCGCGTTGCTGAGCTACGCCGACCTGCCCACTAGCGCCGTCGTGGAGTCCTTCCGGTCCGTGCTGGGTTGCTTGGACGATCCGCACCAACGCCGGGGCACCAGCAGGTGGGAGCAGGCGGGTGTGGAGTGCATCGCCCAGCTCCGGGACCCGCTGGCCGAGGTCGCCGCGGATCCGCAGCGGCACGCCACGCGCGACGATGAGATCGCCGGGCCGCCGCTGCTGCGGATCCCGCCCCTCGTTCTGGTCGGTCGCACCACGCATCACGCGTTCTTCCCGATGGCCTGCCTCAACGCCGCGGGATCGCTGCAGGAGGAGGCCATCCCCCCGTACCTGGCGGTCACCATGATCTGCAGCGTCGGCTACTTCGAGCCGGCGGAAGAACGCGATCTGCTCACCGAGACGCGCAGCCTCCGCACCCGTTACGAGGACCAACCGAGCGAACGCAGCTCCCTCGACGACGAGATCCGCCGCAGGCTCCGAACCTGGGAGCAGGCATACCGCAACGACGGCAGTCGGTAGCCCCGCCGAGCGGTGAGACGCGGTGGCGGAGGCACCCGGAGGCATTTGCCGGGCACCGCCTCAGACCGCTGTCTTGACCGCCTTGAGCAGGCCGGTTTCCGGGTGGCAGCCGAGGTATTCGAAGTGCTGTTCATCGGCTGCTGCGACGGTGACCTCGTGGTGGAGGCGCAGACGCGCGGCTGGGCCGAGGGTGGACAGGTATCGCATCGCCGCGCCGAAGATGGCTTTGTGGGTCGGGTGCTCGCGGGCCCAGTCGTCGAGTTCGGCCATGCTGTGCCACCAGCTCATGCCGAAGCTCTTGTCGAGAGCCGCTCCGTCGTCATCGAGGAGGCGCAGGTAGCGGTTGTCGTAGCAGCCGATGGTGCCGCCTTCGTCGCGCAGGAAATCCATGCCGGTGCGCAGCGAGGGCTCGACCTCGTCGAGGTACATGTGCCGCTCGTCGCCGTCGGTGTCGCTCCAGTCCTGGCCCGAGCGGATCAGGCAGAGGTTGTGCTGGGCGCGAACTCGTTGCCGGGCACCGTCGTCGATGAGGGTGGGCGGTTCGCCAGGTGCGAGCGGATCCGTTTGGGTCAGCGGCATGCGGTCACGTGCTCCGCCCCAGTACCCGTGCTCGGCCACTTCGCCGCTGAGCTCGTCCGCGAGGAGGGCGACGCCCTCGGGGCGGTCGTTCGAGAGCAGCGTCTCGAACCTCGTCGTCGCGGGACGCACGGCTTCGATGAAGAAGCCGGCATCGGGGGTCGCGCGGTGGTCGCCGAGCCACATCTCGCGGGTGGCGGGGAACCATCGATCGTAGGAGTCGGGCTGGTCCCAGTAGGCGATCGCGATGACGGTCGTGCAGCCGTTCTCATCGACGTAGCCGGCACGGTCCACGTGCCGGGGGCCGTCGGGGAGTTCACAGGCAGCGGCGAGGTCGGTCAGCGCCGTGCGGACGACCGCGGGCGGCTCGGCAGCCGCTCGGTACTGCACCCCGAGGTAGGCCATGGCCACGCGAGTGACCGAGGGCGCGAACCGCGCCACGTAGCCCGGGTAGGGCGGCTGCCAACCCGGTCTGAGCGTGGCAGGCTGCGTGCGCTCGGTCGCCAGGTGCTGCGGGATTGCCGACTCCATCGTGCCTACCTCCGGTCAGCCCCAGCACCGGTGCGGCTCCGCGGAAGACCGAAAAGCTGGGCCAGGGGCCAACGTGCATGTCGATCAACGAGCGCGAACACAACCGAGTATCAAGCCATCGAGCCGAAAGATCCAGACAACGAGCAATGGCAGCACCGAAACGCCCTGGGTGGCCGCTGCTCCGCGGCGACAGTTTCCCCGGCTACAAGCCCGGTGCGGGCGGACGCCGAACACGACTTTGACTCCCAGAATGACTCCCAAACGGGGTTTGGGGCATAGGAAAAGGGCCTGGTCGGAACTCCTTGTGGAGTCCTGACCAGGCCCTTTGCCTTGTCGGGGTGGCGGGATTTGAACCCACGACCTCTTCGACCCGAACGAAGCGCGCTTCCAAGCTGCGCCACACCCCGATCTTCAACTCTGAGACATCTCGGGTGCTCGCCTCAGTGCTGGATACAGCTTAGCGGATGCTCTCGCCCGCTCCGTACGGGGCCCTGATTTTGGCGTTTTCCCTGCTCGCAGCGGACTTCTCGGTCCTCGGCAGCAAGGTCAGCAGCGTGGCCTCCGGTGGGCACGCGAAGCGGACCGGGGCGTACGGAGAGGTGCCCAGACCGGCCGAGACGTGCAGGTGCATCCGCTCGCCCCAGGTCGACGCGCCGCGGCAGCGGGAGCGGTCCAGCTCGCAGTTCGTCGTCAGCGCGCCGTAGCCCGGCACGCGCAACTGGCCGCCGTGCGTGTGCCCGGCCATCACCAGGTCGTAGCCGTCCTCGGCGAAGCAGTCCAGCACGCGCGGCTCGGGCGAGTGCGTGATGCCGAGCTTGAGGCCGGCGTCGGCCGGCGGCTGACCCGCGATCTCCTCGTAGCGGTCCAGGTGCAGGTGCGGGTCGTCGAGGCCCGCGACGTGGACCTTCGTGCCGTTGACGTCGATGTCGTGCTGGCGGTGAGTGGCGTCGAGCCAGCCGTGCTCGGTCATCGCCGCGCGCAGGTCCCGCCACGGCAGCGACTCGCCGTGGATGCGCTTCGTCTTCGTCGACGGCAGCAGGTAGCGGGCCGGGTTCTTCGGCTTCGGGCCGTAGTAGTCGTTGCTGCCGAAGATGAAGACGCCGGGCTTGCTCAGCAGCGGCCCCATCGCGCGCAGCGCCGCGGGCACCGCCTGCGGGTGTGCCAGGTTGTCGCCGGTGTTGACCACGAAATCCGGGTCGAGGTCGGCGAGCTCGGCGACCCAGCGCTGCTTCGACCGCTGGTTCGGCGTCATGTGCAGATCAGAGATGTGCAGCACCCGCAGCGGAGGCGTGCCCTCGGTGAGGGCCGGAACCGTGGCCTGGCGCAACGTCCAGTGCCGTCGTTCGATCGCCGCCGAGTAGGTGAGCGTCGCGGCGCCGACCGCGCCCGCGCTGAGCAGAATCCGCCCGAACTTGTTCACCTTCACAAGCCTACGTCTCGACCGGGGTCGGTGGCCCGCCACCCGCGTGCCTGGCGCGATAATCACCGCATGGCTGAGCTCAAGGAGAAGCTGCGGGCGGACCTGTCCGCAGCGATGAAGCAACGCGACACCGCCGTCACCGGAGTCCTGCGCATGGCGCTGGCCGCAGTCGGCAAGGAGGAGGTGTCCGGCAAGCAGCAGCGGGAGCTCTCCGACGACGAGGTCCTCAAGGTGCTCGGCAAGGAGGCCAAGAAGCGCGACGAGGCCGCTGAGGCGTTCCGCTCGGCAGGCCGCGACGAGCAGGCCGACTCCGAGCTGTCCGAGGCCGAGATCCTGCGCCGCTACCTGCCCGCGCAGCTCTCCGACGACGAGCTGTCCGCGCTGGTCACCGAGGCCATCGCCGAGGTCGAGGCCGAGCTGGGCGAGCGTCCCGGCATGAAGCAGATGGGCCAGGTCATGAAGGCCGCCAACGCCAAGGCCGCGGGCCGCGCCGAAGGCGGCAAGGTCGCCGGCGCCGTCAAGGCCCAGCTCCAGGCCTGACGAAGGAACCTCGTCGAACTTCGCGCGAAATTCGAGTCCGAACTTCCGTCCTCGAACTTCGCGCGAAATTCGAACAACCCTGGGCGCTCAGTCGTCCGGGGTGTTCTGGCGCCAGTAGGCGAGGGCGTAGAGGTGGCGGCGGTCCAGGCCGAGTTCGCCCTGGCAGTGCTCGCGGAGGTGGTGGACCACGTCGGCCTCGGCGCCGATCCAGACGTAGGGGTCCTGGCCCAGCTCGGTGCTGCGGAGGGCGTCCAGGAGCAGTCCGCTCCGGCCCGCCGGGATGCCGTCGCGGTGGAGCCAGCGCCAGGTGACCTCGGCGGCCGACTCGGCCTCCAGCCGCTCGGCCTCATCGGCGATCTCGGCGAAGACGCGCACCCGCGCTTCGGCGGGAAGCTCCTCGAGGATCGCCGCGATCGCCGGCAGCGCGGTCTCGTCGCCGATCAGCACGAGCGGGTCAGCCGCTGCCGGAGGCCGGTACGCGGGGCTGGGGCCGACGGTGACGATCTGATCGCCGGGCGCGGCCTCCGCAGCCCACTCGCTGCCGGGACCGTGGTGGTCGTGGACCACGAAGTCGATCGCCAGCTCCAGGCGCTCGGCGTCGAACCAGCGAACCGTGTAGGTGCGCTGCCGGGGCTGCTCGTCGCGGGGGAGGGCGAAGACCTCCTCGCGGGTGCGGCCCAGCGGCATCGGCTTGCCGGGCTGCGGCAGGCAGAGCTTGATCCGCTGATCGCTGCCGTTGCTGACGAAGTCGGCCAGTTCGTCCCCGCCGAGGACCACCCGCACCATGCGCGGAGTGATCCGCTCGGTCGACCGCACCTGCACCAGGCGGTAGCGGGACCGAGCACGTCGGGTGCTCGCCTGCGCTCTCGTCACGCAGGCGAGTCTAGGAAGAACCCGACAGGCCCGGTCACCGGCCCGGTGGTGAACCCGGTGGGCCGTCCGGCTGCTGCCCCGGCGGGACCTCCGGTGGGCCGGGTTGTTCCGGCTGCTGCCCCGGAGGCTGCCCGGCGACGGGCGGCGGAGCCTGCGGCGGCGGGCGCTCCGGCGACGGCGGCGGGACGTAACCGGTGCTCACCGACACCGTCACCGTCTCGCCGGGCAGCGCGAACCCGCGCGGCGTCTGGCTGGTCACCGAGCCCTTCTTGCGCTGGCTGTTGACCGAGCGCTCCACAACCTTGTACCCGGCCTGCTCCAGGCGCTCCTTGGCCTTGTCGCTGGTCAGGCCGACGACGTTGGGCACCTGGAACTCGTCGCCGCCGTTCTCGTACCGGTCCGTGGTGTCCGGTAGCGGTTCGACCGGCAGGCCCTCGTGGATCACCTTCATCGCGTTGAACCAGGTCCGCGCCGGGACCTTGCCGCCGTAGATGTTGCCGCCGTTGGCCCCGCAGAGCGTCGGCGGATCCGAGTCGCAGATGCCCTGCGGCGAGGTGCCGTCGCTGAAGGTCAGGACCGAACCGGCGTACTGCGGCGTCGCGCCGAGGAACCCGGCCGACTGGTGCGCTTCGGTGGTACCGGTCTTGGACGCGACCGGACGGCTCCAGCCCGCTCCGCTGGCCGCCTGCTCCGCCGTGCCGCCGCCTTGGTCGTCCTTGCTCATGCCGATGGCCATCGCGTTGGCCAGCGGCTCGTCCACCGCCTGCTCGCACGGGTCCTCGGTGATCGACACCGGGTTGCCGTTGCGGTCCAGGATCTGCTCGATCGGCGTCGGCGGGCACCAGGTTCCGCCGCTCATGATCGTGGCGCCGACGTTGCTCAGCTCCAGGGGGCTGGTCGGGGCGAACCCGAGCGTGAACGCACCGATGTTCTTCTGCTTGACGTCCTCGGCCTGCGACAGCCCGTTGGAGTTGTTGGGGGTGACGGGATCACCGGCCGAGGTGTTGTGCAGCAGCGTCTGCCGCATGCCCAGCCGGACGGCCATGTCGACCGTCGGGTCCAGCCCGACCCGCTCCTGCAGCGCCACGAACGCGGTGTTCGGCGAGGTCGCCAGCGCCTTCTGGAGGGTCCGCGGCCCGGGAGCGACGCCTTCGGCGTTGCCGACCGTGTACGGCTTGGAACCGTTGCGGTAGACCTGCGAGGTGTAGGAACCGGGCGACTGGATCGTGTTGTAGATCCCCATGCCCTTCTCCAGCGCCGCCGCTGCGGTGAACACCTTGTAGATCGACCCGGCGCCGAACTTCGCGATGCCGCTGGGCAGCGCGTAGGACGTCTGGCCCTTCGAGGCGTCGATGCCGAAGTCGCGGTTGGCGACCAGCGCTCGCACGCGGTGCTTGTCCTTGCCGGGCTCGACGATGCTCATCACGTTCGCGATGCCCTTGGTCGTCTTCGGCACGCCGCGCTCGGCGGCCTCCTTGGCGGCGTCGGTGGCGCGCTTGTCCATCGAGGTGCGGATGTTGTACCCGCCCGACTTGAGCTGCTCCTCGGTGAACCCGGCGCGTTCCAGGTAGTCGATGACGTAGCGGCAGAAGAACCCGTCGGACGGTCCTGCGCCGACGCAGCCGTTGGGGATGTTCTGCAGCGGGTCGACCAGGCCGAGCGGCGCGTTGCGGGCCTCGTCGGCGGCTTCCGGGGTGATCCGGCGCTGGTCCTGCATCGCCTGGATCACCAGGTTGCGCCTGTTGATCGCCTCGTCGGGGCTGGTCTCCGGGTTCAGCGCGCTGGGGCTGTTGACCATGCCCGCGAGCAGCGCCGACTGCGCGATCGTCAGCTTGTCCGGCGTGGTGCCGAAGTAGGTGCGCGCCGCGGCGGAGATCCCGTACGCCTGGTTGCCGTAGGGCACGACGTTGAGGTAGCGGGCGAGGATCTGCTCTTTGTTGATCTGCTTCTCGACCTGCAGCGCGATGCGGATCTCCCGCAGCTTGCGGCCCGGGGTCTGCTCGATCGCCTTGGCCTGCTTGACCGGGTCGTCGGCGGCGACCACGTGCACCAGGTAGTTCTTCACGTACTGCTGGGTGAGCGTGGAGCCGCCCTGCGCGATCTCACCGGACATCTGGTTGGTCACGGCGGCGCGCGCGGTCCCCGCCCAGTCCACGCCCTGGTGGTCGAAGAACCGCCGGTCCTCGATGGCCACGATCGCCGCCTTCATGGTGTCGGCGATCTGGTCCGGAGCGGCCGGCGTCCTGTCTTGGTTGAACAGGTAGGCGATCGGCCGCCCGTCCTTATCTGTGATGGTCGTCACAAGGGGCGGTTCTTTGGTCATCATGTCCGTGGAAATGCTGTTCACGGCGTCCCCGGCGCGGTTGGAAACCACTCCGAGTGACCCCGCCGCCGGGAAGAGCAATCCCGCGACCAGCACCCCAGCCAGCACACACAGACCGAAAAGCTTCAACAAGCCGTCTCGGACACGCACTCCGCCAGCCTAGAACGTACACGCGCTGTGACGGTCTGTTATGGCCGAAGTCCAACCGATGTAGTGAGTGTGAAAGATAACGGGACGACAACCGTCGGTTGGTTGTGGAACCGCTGGGCTCTACAGTCCGTCTACGTCCAGCGACAGCACTGTTGCGGTTCGGCTCCCGACTTCCGAACCGCGGCATCCGGTGCCGGGGGGCTCCGGACGAAATACAGTCGCCGACGATCCAGTGAGGAGCTGGGGGAACTCTATGTTCGAGCAGGGGGACTGGCGGGTAACCGCCGCGTGTCGAGACCAGAACCCGGATCAATTGTTCGTCCGCGGGGCTGAGCAGCGCAAAGCACGGATGGTTTGTTTTGGCTGCCCAGTGCGGACGGAGTGCCTCAGCGAGGCGCTCGACAACAAGATCGAATTCGGCGTGTGGGGTGGAATGACCGAACGCGAGCGCCGGGCGCTGCTGCGCCGACGTCCGGACGTTCGTAACTGGCGCGAATTGCTTGAGGCAGCGCGTCAGGATTACTCCGATATCGCCGAGTTTCAGGTGAGCTGATCCCCGAGAAATGATCAGGCCGGGTGTTGAACGTTGAAAACGTTAATACCCGGCCTGATTCATCTGCTATTCACCGGCGAGCCTTCTGCCGATCTCGCGGAGGCCGGTCAGATCGTGCACATCGGACGGTAGAGCCGGGACACCGACGAGTGACACTTCCGGGTGCGCTCGGGTGAAACGTGCGAGCATCCGCTTTTCCCGCTCGGCGATCGCGACCCGGTCCGCGTGCACTCGCAGGACCGCTGCCGCCAGCGGTGCCGAACCGGACTCATCGAGCTGCTCGGCCACGGCGGTCGCTCTGGTGCCGGCGAGCTCGGCGACGACCGGGTGGGTCCGGTTCGCGACCAGGCCGACCAGCGGCATCTTCTCCCCGGCCAGTCGCTCCACGAAGTAGGACGCCTCGCGCAGCGCGTCCGGCTCCGGCGCGGCGACCACCAGGAACGCCGTGCCCGGCGAGCGCAGCAGCCGGTAGGTCTGCTCGGCGCGCTGCCGGAACCCGCCGAAGGTCGAGTCGAAGGCCTGCACGAAGCTGGCGGCGTCGTTGAGCAGCTGCCCGCCGATGATCGTCGACACGGCCTTGGCGAACATGCCGAACGAGGCGCCGACGATCTTGCGGATCCCGCGCCCGCCCGCGCGGGCCGGGCTCGACAGCATCCTGATCAGTCGTCCGTCGAGCACGGTCGACAGCCGCTGCGGCGCGTCGAGGAAGTCCAGCGCGGAGCGGCTGGGCGGGGTGTCGACGACGATCAGGTCCCACTCGCCGGAGGCGGCGAGCTGGCCGAGCTTCTCCATCGCCATGTACTCCTGCGTTCCGGAGAACGAGGTCGAAATGGTCTGGTAGAAGGGGTTGTTCAGGATCTGCTCGGCGCGCTCGGGGCCGGCGTGCATCTGCACCATGTCGTCGAAGGTGCGGCGCATGTCCAGCATCATCGCGTTCAGGTCGCCCGCGGGCTCGAAGCCCTCCAGGGACACCTGCTTCGGCGTGTTGCCGAGTTCTCGCAGGCCCAACGCCTGAGCGAGCCGCCGCGCGGGGTCGATGGTGAGCACGACGGTCTTGCGCCCGCGCTCGGCGGCGCGCACCGCCAGCGCCGCCGCCGTGGTGGTCTTGCCGACGCCGCCGGAGCCGCAGCAGACCAGGACGTGGGTCTCGGGATCGTCCAGCAGCGCGTCGACGTCGACCTGAGACGGTCGCAGCGTTTCGCTCATCGGGGGCTCCGGATGCCGTGTTCGGTGAAGATCTCGGCGAGCTCGTAGAGCTCGGCGACGTCGATCCCGGCCGTGAGGTCGGGCAGCGAGACCGTGGGCAGGTCCGTGGCGGCGAGCTGATCCCGCGCGGCGTCCTCCGCCCGGTGCCGGATCGCGTGCTCGATGGTCTCGTGGACCAGGCCGTCGAGCGTGCTGTCGTTGACCCGCAGCCCGGCGGCTTCGAGGCCGCCGCGCACCCGCTCGGCGTCGACGCGGCCCTCGGCGGCGGCGGGCACCGATCGCGCCGGGAGCCTGCCCGGCCGGACCCGGTTGAGCACGACGGCCCCGGGGCGCAGGTCCGCGGCGTCGAGCTCCTCAACGGCTTCGAGGGTTTCCCGCACCGGGAGCTCTTCGAGCAGCGTGACGAGGTGGACCACGGTGTTGCTGGAGTGCACGAGGCGCACCACGCCGTCGCTGTGGTCGCGGATCGGCCCGGACTTGGCGAGGTCGGCCATGGCACGGGTGACGTCGAGGAACTTCACCACCCGGCCGGTCGGAGGGGCGTCCACGACGACCGCGTCGTAGACGTAGCGACCGCGCTCGTCGGTCCGGCCGACGCACTCCTTGATCTTGCCGGTGAACAGCACGTCCCGGAGTCCCGGCGCGAGCGTGGTGGCGAACTCGATGGCGCCCATCTTGCGCAGCGTCCGGCCGGCGAACCCGAGGTTGTAGAACATCGACAGGTACTCCAGCAGCGCGGGCTCGGCGTCGATGGCCAGCGCGCGCAGCTCACCCCCGCCGGGTGCGGCGGCGATCCACTCCTCGGAGTAGGGCAGCGGTGCGCTGTCGAAGAGCTGCGCGATGCCCTGCCGCCCCTCGACCTCGATGAGCAGCACCTTCTTGCCGCCGGTGGCCAGGGCAAGTGCGAGCGAGGCCGCGACCGTGGTCTTGCCGGTCCCGCCCTTGCCGCTGACCACGTGCAACCTGGCCTGTTCCAGCTCCCCGTCCCATGAGGTCACGCGATCAGGGTAAGGGGTCTTTGCCGTATCACCTTGCTTGGCGGTGCGGGTTGAGTCCCACACCTGAAACAGCGGCTCCGCCGCACTCTGAAGGGACTCCTCAGTCCCCGATTCCGGTGTTGAGATGCGGCGGTGGCCAATTCGTCCCCGCAACGATCGGATTCGGTCGCCGGCAACGCCGAGCGGGACGACCACCTGGGCGAAAAGTAGGCTCCGCTGTATGCAGAAGTGGGAGTACGCCACCGTTCCGTTGTTGAGCCACGCGACCAAGCAGATCCTCGACCAGTGGGGAGAGGACGGCTGGGAGCTCGTCGCCGTGCTGCCGGGGCCGACCGGCGAGCAGATGGTGGCCTACTTGAAGCGGCCGAAGGAGGCCTGACATGGGTCGGTGGACGGATCGCTTGGCGGAGCTCGGTCTTCCGCTGCCCGAGGTGGTCAAGCCCGTGGCCGCTTACGTGCCCGCCGTGCGCACCGGCTCGCTGGTGTTCACCGCGGGCCAGATCCCGATGGTCGCCGGTTCTCCGGCCGGCCTCGGCAAGGTCGGTTCCGAGGTCAGCGCGGAGGAGGCCCAGCAGTACGCCCGGATCTGCGCGCTCAACGCGCTCGCGGCCGTGGACTCGCTGGTCGGGCTGGACTCGATCGTCCGGGTCGTCAAGGTCGTGGGCTTCGTGGCGTCGGCGGAGGGCTTCACCGGTCAGCCGGGTGTCGTGAACGGCGCTTCCGAGCTGCTCGGCGAGGTCTTCGGCGAGGCGGGGCAGCACGCCCGCTCGGCAGTGGGTGTCGCGGAGCTGCCGCTCGGCGTGCCCGTTGAGGTGGAGCTGGTCGTCGAGGTCGAGTGACAGCGGACCTCTCGGTCCGAGATGCGCGGCGTCGCCCTACGCGGGGTGACGCCGCGTTTTGCTTTCGTGCGCACAGCGTGTTCCTCGTCGCGGAGCCGTGATTTTTTCGGTGTCGGGGCTCCGAAGGTCAACTACGACAAGTACGCTGCGGTCATCCTCGATCTTCGTTCACCAGCTCTGGTGTAACCCAGATGGGGGATGTTGATTCCAACGCGTTGCGTTTGGGTCGTGCAAGGGCTTGCTCGATCCTGTCAGTAGCACCAAAGTTCACCTGGAAGGGTGCAGCTGTGTTCGGGGGAGCAGCGGCTGGGCCCAGAACCGGAGTACTAGGCATGGAGGGGCGCCGTGGCAGTGCGTGAAACCGATCTGCTGTGCCACGAACTGTTGCTTCGGTTGGCAGGCAGGTTGCCCGACCGGCACCTGTGGCGATACCGGGACTGGCTGGCCGGTGGCGCGGCCGAGGTCGTGGCGCGACTGCTGCCCGGCACGCTGATGCGCGAGCGGATCGCGCTCGATGACGAGGAGCACCGGCTGCTCTCCGACGCGCTGCTGCCGCTGGGCGCGGACCCGGCGGTGGTCAACGCCGTCCTGCCGGCAGTCGTGGACACCACGCCGCACTACTCGTTCACCACCGAACCTCCGGCGGAGAACGTCGGCGACTCGGCGGTGCTCGTGCTCGGCGCGACTCTGCGCGGGCGCGCCGGGGTGCGCGAGGTGCGCAACACCTGGCGCCGCCGCGACTCCGGCAGCGCGAAGCTCGTCGTGCTGGTGTCCGCATCGGACGACTACGCCGAGCTGACCGGCGAGATCCAGCGCGTGCTGCGCGCGCTCGGCGATTCCGCGCCGTGCGTCGAGGTCGTGCCCAAGGACCTGGAACCGACCCCGTACCACCGGATGGCGATCGAAGAATCGGCGCTGGTGTGCGCGGGAGCCGAAGAATTCGCCGGTCGCCGCGGCTGAGCGGCCGGTAGTCGAAGGAGGCATTCGTGGTGGACGTTGCAGAGGCCGCCGGGCCGGTCGACCGGCTGCACAGCCTCTTGCTGGCCGTGACCGGACGCGTGGATGACGACGGCATCGACGGCGCTCGCGAGCTGCTCGGCATGGGCCAGCCCGACGCCGGCGCCGAATACCTCGCGGGGTGCTTGCTGGCCGGGCGGATCGAGGTGACCGCGGCCGAGCAGTACCACCTGCGCCGCGTGCTCGACGAGACGCGCTCGAACCGCCAGCTGGCCGACCGCCTCAAGGTGGTCGAGTCGCTGCTGCCGGAGAACCACAAGTTCAACGCCCCCGACACCGACGACACCGGTCTTGAGCTCGCGCTCAAGCAGATCGGTGGACGTCTCGCGGGGCTGCGCGGCCTGTGGATCACCAGCCGGACCACGCCCGCGGGCACCAGCTACGGCGCGGTGCCGCAGGGCGTGCTGCTGGCCGAGGTCGGTCCCGACGGCTCCGGGCCGGCGGTCGCCTTCCAGCTCGTCTCCGCCCTGCGCCGGGCGGGTCTCCGCTACTCCGTCGACGTCTTCTCCACCGGGGCCGACCTGCCCGAGTACCACCGCGATGCGCTCTCGAGCGCGCGGCGGGTGCGGTTAGAGGTCGCGCCCGCGGAGAGGACGGCTCCACCCGTGGTGCCTCGCCCCGAGCAGGTCGTGGAGCGCAGGCAGCCCGAAGAGCCCCCCGCACCTGCACCTGCGCCGCCGCCCGCTCAGCAGGCACCGGTGGAGGAGTCCAGGCCGGAGGGGGTGTCGCACGCTGTGGCCGAGCCGCAGCACGAGTTTCCCGGTGAGCCAACCCAGGATGCACAACCCGAGACAGCGGCCGAGCAGACGGGTGTGATGATGCGCGTTCCCGCCGCGGTCGACGCCAAGCTGACCGACCGGGAGCGCAACCTGCTGCGCAAGCTGCACGAGGAACTCGCGCACCGCGAGCAGGACGGACCGGCCAAGCGGCAGCCCAAGGCCGACAACGGCGAAGAGGGCTGGACCTCCACCATGCCGGGCGGCACCGGTGGCTTCCCGCCGATAGCGGCCAACCAGCAGCAGGCCTACACCCCGCAGCAGCGCTGATCCTTCCGACGCTGTTCGGCGCTCCGTCGGAGACATAGGGTGGCGGGCATGGATCGTTCGCTGCCAACGGGATTCGCGCCCGAGGACCGGCCGGACACGCCTGTGCGCCCGAAGGACGCCGCAACCGTGGTGCTGCTGCGCGACGGCGCTTCGGGGCCCGAGGTGTTCCTGCAGCGCAGGGTGAAGGGCATGGCGTTCGCCGGCGGGATGACGGTGTTCCCCGGTGGCGGTGTCGATCCGCGCGACGCGGACGCGTCGGTCGCCTGGAGCGGACCGGATCCGGAGTGGTGGGCGCAGCGCTTCGGTTGCACCCCGGAGGTCGCGCGGGCGCTGGTGTGCGCGGCCGTCCGCGAGACGTTCGAGGAGTCCGGCGTGCTGCTGGCCGGACCCGATTCCTCGACGGTCGTCGAGGACACCGGTGGTTTCTCAGCGGCTCGGCAAGCCTTGGTGACCAGGGACGTCTCGCTGGCGGGCTTCCTCGCGGAGGAAGAGCTGGTGCTGCGAGCCGACCTGCTGCGCCCGTGGGCGAACTGGGTGACGCCGGAGCCCGAACCGCGCCGCTACGACACCCGGTTCTTCCTCGCCGCCATGCCCGCGGGCCAGCGAGCCGACGCCGTCACCACCGAGGCCGCCGAGGCCTACTGGTCGACCCCGGAGCAGGCCCTGGCCGATTTCCGCGAGGGCCGCTGCCGCCTGCTCCCGCCGACCGAGGTCACGTTGACCGAGGTCGCCGAGTTCGCGGCGCTCACCGAGGCCCTGAACGCCGAGCGAGCGCTGAACAAGATCATGCCGAAGCTGATCGAGCGCGATGGTCGTTGGCACGCCGTGCTGCCTGGTGAGCCCGGCTTCGAGGAGGCCTGATGCAGCACCCCGCCTACGGCGAGCTCCGCCCGGTCACCTCGTACGCGTCGGTGCTGCTGGCCGAGAACCCGAACCCGATGACCCTCGACGGCACCAACACGTGGGTGCTGCGCGATCCGGACTCCCGCGAGTGCGTGGTGATCGACCCGGGACCCGGCGACGCCGAGCACCTGAGCCGGGTCGCCGACCACGGGCCCGTGTCGCTGGTGCTGCTCACCCACCACCACGAGGACCACACCGCCGGTGTGGCCGACTTCGTGCAGCGCACCGGGGCTCCCGTCCGGGCGCTCGACCCCGTGCTGTGCCGCGATGCCGAGCCGCTCGCCGACGGCGAGCCGATCAGCGCGGCCGGTCTGGAACTGCGCGTCCTCGCCACGGCGGGGCACACGGCGGACTCGATCTGCTTCGTCGCCGAGCACGACGAACCGGCGGTGTTCACCGGCGACAGCATCCTCGGGCGCGGCACGACGGTCGTGGCCCACCCGGACGGCCACCTCGGCTCCTACCTGGACTCGCTGCGCAAGATCGCCGCCCTGCCCCCGGGCGTCCGCGCCCTCCCGGGGCACGGTCCGGAGCTCGACGACGTCCGCGCGGTGGCCGAGCACTACCTGGATCACCGCACGCAGCGCCTCCACCAGGTCCGCGAAGCCCTCGCCTCCCTGGGCAGCGGGGCGACTCCGCGCCAGGTCGTCGAGCTCGTCTACGCGGACGTCGACCGCTCGGTCTGGCCCGCAGCGGACCTCACGGTCCAAGCCCAACTCGCCTACCTCCACGAGCACGGCGAGCTCTGACCTCGGCAATCCCCAGTTTTAGTCCAAACCGAGGACCCTTCGCGCCCGAAATGTCCGCTCAGTTATGACTAAAACTGGGACCGGCCTAGTTGCTGGCGAGTGTTAGTGCTCCGGTTGCTCGGTCTGGGGTGAGGGTGTTGCGGCGGAGGTAGAGGGCTGCGGCGAGGGTGGCTCCGGCCGCGCCGGCGACGAGGAACGCCACGGGTGGGCCGGAGGACTCGACGAGCTGTCCGCTGACCGACTGGCCGACGGCCGAGCCCAGGGTCACCGAGGTGACGACCCAGCCGAACGCCTCCGCGGCGGTGCCGGGCGGGGCGGCGAACTCGACCGCCACCGAGTGGGCCGTGGACTGCGGGGTGATCAGGCAGCCCGCGAGCAGCAGCATGAGGGCCAGTCCCAGCAGCGTGGTCGGCAGCGACAGCAAGGCGACCAGGCCCGCGAAGCCCACCAGCAGTGCGGGAAGCCGCAGGTGCATCGGGCGAGGCCAGGGATGCACGCCGTAGAGCACGCCGACCACGACCGAGCTCACCGAGGCGAGGCTCATCAGCAGGCCGCCCATCGTCGGCTCGCCGGCCGCGACAGCCGCGGCCGGGACCGCGACCTCGATGAAGCCGATCACCACGCCGAAGCCCAGCGCCGCCAGCGCCACCGTGCGCATGCCCGGAGCTGCGATCGCGCCCAGCAGGGCGCCCGCGTGCTCGCCGGGCTCGGGCCGCTGCGTGCGAGCTGCCCGCGTCGCCGCGAAGCCGACGCTGCCCAGCACCATGCAGGTCGCGCCCACGACCACGCCGGTGCCCGCCCACGGTGTCGCGACCAGCAGGCCGGCCAGGCCCGGGCCGAGGATGAAGAAGACCTCCAGGCTGATCGCCTCGTAGGAGAAGGCGGCTTCGCGCACCCGGCCGGGAGGCAGCAGGTTGCCCCACAGCGCGCGGGAGGCCGAGGCGATGTTCGGTTGCAGCACGCCCATCGCGAACGCGCCCGCCACCATCAGCGGCGTCGTGGCGCCCAGCTCGATCGCGGTCAGGGTCGCCACGACCGCGGCGGTGAACAGCGCCGACGCCACGTACAGCGGTGTCGACGGGCCCACGCGGTCCACGATCCTGCCCTGCACGACAGAGCCCGCCGCCACCCCGGTCAGCTCGGCGGCCGAGACGGCGCCTGCGATGGCGAAGGACGAGGTCTCCCGCTGCACGTAGAGCAGCAGCGCCATGCCGATCATCGCGATCGGCAGCCTGCCCAGCAGGGAGGTGACGACCGGGGTGCGGGCGCCTGGAGTGGTCAGGGCGGAGCGGTAGTCGTTCAGCGACGTGGATGTGGACACGCGTACCAGTATGCCGATTATGGTACGCAGGTACCAACCTGTTTTCCGCCCGCTCGGCGGGTGGTCAGTGAGGTTGATTACTCAGAACGGGTGATGTGTGCAACCGTCCCCTCGGGACGCACGTCTTGGTTGGTGAAAGGGGGTTGCTGGACGGTACGAACTTCCAGCATCTTCGAATAGGGACAACTCAAACCCACAAGCCTCCTCCGATGTCGAGGATTCGGGGCCGAAGCATCGGAGGGCCGGGGGAGCGTGGTTAGTCGTCGGGGGACGAACCACGCGAATGTGAAAGGGCTGGAGCGCCACGTCGGGGGTGGCGCCCAGCCCTTTCACATGCATCGTGGGTGTGCGGTCGTGCCGCTCGGCGGTGCGGGCTGCTCAGGTGCGGCGGAGAAGCCGCCTCAGCCGGTTGTCGAGGGGGTCAGGAGCCCCCGCCGCCTCCGCCATCACCGCCGCCGGAACCGCCACCGTCGAAGCCTCCCCAGCCCCCGTCGTGGTGGCCGCCCACGCCCGAGTCGACGAACGAATGGCCGACGGCCCGGTTGCGGCGGCGGTCGTCGATCCGGTTCGACTTGCCCATGGCCGCGCGCACCGTCGCCAGGAAAACGATCGCCAGGACCATCGCCACCAGCGCGATCATCATCGTGGAGTTCATCCACAGACCCCTTTCACATCTGCGTCCGGTCCTGGGACGTGACAGGGGTTACGCGCGTTGCAGCTGTGGTCCAACGGGAAATTCACGGAAGCGGCATCAACCCGCCTGCGAGCACGCAAAGGACGCGCGTCGGCTGAAGAACTCGGGAAGGAAGCCCCGAACTCTTCGGCCGACGCGCGTCGTCTTCGCGCGTTATGTGTGCGACGTCCCCGCTCAGCGAGCGCGGCGGGCCAGGCGCTCCGGATCCAGGATCAGGACGCTCTTGCCCTCGAGACGCAGCCAGCCGCGGTGTGCGAAGTCCGCGAGCGCCTTGTTCACGGTCTCCCGCGAGGCGCCGACGTACTGCGCGATCTCTTCCTGCGTCAGGTCGTGGGTGACCCGCAGCAGGCCCGCTTCTTGGCTGCCGAAGCGCTGTGCGAGCTGCAGCAACGCCTTGGCGACACGTCCCGGAACGTCGGTGAAGATCAGGTCGGCGAGCATGCCGTTCGTGCGGCGCAGGCGGCGGGCCACCACGCGCAGCAGCTGCTCGGCGATCTCCGGGCGCGTGGCGATCCACTGCCGTAGAGCGCCGCGGTCCATGCTCAACGCGCGCACCTCGGTGACCGTGGTCGCGGTGGAAGTCCGCGGGCCAGGGTCGAAAATGGACAGCTCGCCGAACATGTCCGACGGCCCCATGATCGCCAGCAGGTTCTCCCTGCCGTCCGGGGATTTGCGTCCGAGCTTCACCTTGCCGGACTGAATGATGTAGAGCCGGTCGCCCGGCTCGCCCTCGGCGAAGATCACGTGTCCGCGCGGGAACTCGATCGGTTCCAGCGACTGTGCCAGTGCCTCCGCCGCAGCCGGTTCAACGCCTTGGAAGATGCCGGCCCGGGCCAGGGTCTCGTCCACCTCGTCCCTCCATGTTGAGACGCGGCGGCTGTCTGTGGTGCCGGACCCGCGTCAGCGCGTCTGGCGGTGTGCCGCCGATCACTACCAGTGATTCTAAGACTGGTCGCGCGAACGGCGAGTACGTAGCCTACCGGCGCGTCCCACCCTGCGTAGCTGGAAGAGCTCCAGCGCACGTCCAATACCTTGCCGGAACAGCGCCCGCACCTCGTCGGGCCGGGCGTTCTCCAGCAACTCTTCTACCTCGTTCTCTTGCACCGCCACATGCCGCAGGCGGGCTTCCACACGCTCCATGAAGAGCGTGAAGAACATGATCACGAGCGGTACGACGATGACGAACCAGGCAGCCATCATGCTGTGAATCCTCGCTCATACCTTCGACGCCGGTTCAACCGGGGGTCCGTTCGCTGGGCCGGTGACAATACCGCCACTTTCCGTGTCCGTGCTCCTCCGTAGTCTGGTGGGGTGCCGGAGCCTGCCCGAAACACCCGCGCCAAGTCCGCCGGAACCTCCCCTGACCAGGTCAAGACCCGATCTGGGAAGAAGAAGGAGGAGACCCGGTTGGGACTCGTCCGACGTGCGAGGCGCATGCTGCGCGCCCTCGACGAAGCCTATCCGGACGCGCATTGCGAGCTGGACTTCAACACGCCCCTCGAACTCGCGGTGGCGACGATCTTGTCGGCCCAGTGCACCGACAAGCGGGTCAACGAGGTCACGCCCGCGCTGTTCCGCCGGTACCCGACCGCCGAGGCGTACGCCGGAGCGGACCGGACCGAGCTGGAGGAGATGATCCGCTCCACCGGCTTCTACCGGAACAAGACCGCGTCGCTGATGGGGCTCGGTGCCGCGCTGGTCGAGAAGTACGACGGCGAGGTCCCGGCCGAGCTCGACCAGCTGGTGAAGCTGCCCGGCATCGGGCGCAAGACCGCCAACGTCATCCTCGGCAACGCCTTCGACGTTCCGGGGATCACCGTGGACACCCACTTCGGACGTCTGGTGCGCCGGTGGGGCTGGACCGACCTGGAGGACGCGGTCAAGGTCGAGCACGCCATCGGCGAGCTGATCCCGCGCAAGGAGTGGACGATGCTCTCCCACCGGGTGATCTTCCACGGCCGCCGGGTGTGCCACTCCCGCAAGCCGGCCTGCGGTGCCTGCCTGCTGGCCAAGGACTGCCCGTCCTACGGCGCCGGACCGACCGACCACGTCGAGGCGGCGAAGCTGGTCCGGGGACCTGAGACGCCTCGACTGCTGGAGCTGGCGGGCATCGTCGACGAGGTGCCGGACAAGACCGTGGAGCAGCAGGCGGCCAAGGAGCCGGTGGCGTGAACCTCCGCGCTTTCCGGTCCGAGATCCAGTGGACCGTCGTGGTCGTCGTGCTCGCGGTCCTGGCCGCGGTCGCCCTCTGGCCGCGCGATCACGAGAGCAGCGGTCCGGCCGCCGCGCCGCCCCCGCCCGCCGAGCGGATCGACCCGCAGCAGCGCGCGGCCGCCGCCCTGCAGCCGTGCCCGGCCGGGACCGGCGGACCCGCCGAGCTGACCGGCATCGCCTTGCAGTGCCTCGCCGACGGCCGGCCTGCGGACCTCGCCGGTGCCGTCTCGGGCGGTCCGACGCTGGTCAACCTCTGGGCGACCTGGTGCGTGCCGTGCCGCGCGGAGCTGCCCGCGCTGCAGGCCTACAGCGCGGAGCCCGGGGCGATCCGCGTGCTGGGCGTGCAGGTCGACAGCGGTCCGGCGGAAGGCCTTGACCTGGTGCGCGCGCTCGGCGTTCACTTCCCGAACGTGCATGACGGCGACAACCGGGCCCGAGCCGCGCTGCGGGCCCCCAACGTGCTGCCGATCAGCTACGTGGTGACCGCCTCCGGCGAGGTGCGGCGCATCGATCCACCGGTCGCGTTCGAATCTCCGCAAGAGGTTCGGGCGGCCGTCGAACGGACCCTGGGGGGCCAGTGAGCGAGAACGGACCGCTGGTCGATCCCGCCGACCTGCCGGAGTGGATGCGGACGCTGGTCAAGCGCACCGCCGACCTCGACCCCGGGCACTTCGGCTGGCCGAAGGACCCGCCGCCCGCCTCGGCCCGTCCCGCGGCGGTGCTGATCCTGCTCGGCGAGGGCGAGCGCGGTCCGGAGGTGCTGCTGCTGCGCCGCGCCGACGGGCTCAACTCGCACCCCGGTCAGGTCGCCTTCCCCGGGGGATCGCTCGACGATGTCGACTCCGGTCCGGTGGAGGCCGCGCTGCGCGAGGCAGTGGAGGAAGTGGGGGTGCGCCTCGACGGCATCCGGCCGGTGGCGACCCTTCCGGAACTGCACGTTCCGCACAGCGGCTTCCGGGTGACCCCGGTGCTCGCGCACTGGACCCGCCCGTCGCCCGTCGCACCGGTCGACCCGGGCGAGACCGCCGCCGTGGCCCGCGTGCCGATCTCGTGGCTCACCGATCCCGAGAACCGGGTGCGGGTGCGTTTGACCAGCGGATTCGCCGGTCCCGCGTTCCTGGTTCCGGGGATGCTCGTCTGGGGCTTCACCGGCGGTCTGCTGGCCGGGCTGCTGGAGCTGGCCGGGTGGTCGCGCAGCTGGGACCGGTCCGACGTCCGCGGGCTGGACGAGGCATGGCACGCCGCGGAGGAAGCGGACGACATCGGTCTCGGACGCTCCTGACGGGGTGGCGAAGACCTCCTTGGCAGCAAGGCTTGGCCGTTCTGTTGTTGAACCATGAGACGGTGGTGCGATTGATCGTCCATCGCGAGGGGTGAGTGGGTGAACTGGGTCGACCTGCTGGTGGTGCTGCTGGCACTGCTCGCCGCGGTCTCCGGGGCTCGGAGCGGTCTGGTCACCGCCCTGCTGTCCTTCGTGGGCGTGTTCGTGGGAGCCGTGGTGGGGCTGAAGGTCGCGCCGCTGCTGCTGGACACGCTGGACAGCCCGGTCGCCCGCCTGGCCTTCGGCGTCGGCATCGTGGTCCTGCTGGTCGCCTTCGGCGAGACCTTCGGGATGTGGGCGGGCCGCGAGCTGCGGGACCGGATCACCTCGCCCCGGATCGCTGGCGTCGACAACGCGCTGGGCTCGGTGCTGCAGTTCATCGCCGTGCTGGTGGTGGCCTGGCTCGTGGCGCTGCCGTTCACCTCGGCGACGGCGCTGCCCGGCCTGGCGTCGGCGCTGAGCCGGTCGCAGGTGCTCGGCGCGGTCAACTCGGTGATGCCCCCGCAGGCGAGGGCGCTGCCCAACGACCTGCGCCGGATGCTCGGGATGTCGGGTTTCCCGGAAGCCCTGGAGCCGTTCTCGGAGACGCCCGTCGCCGAAATAGCGCCCCCTGACCCGGCGCTGGCGAGCAACCCCGCGGTCAGCAAGGCGCAGATGAGCGTGGTCAAGGTCCGGGGCAGGGCCACCTCCTGCGCCCGCGCGCTGGAGGGCACCGGCTTCGTCGTGGCGCCGCACCGGGTGATGACCAACGCGCACGTCGTGGCGGGAACCGACCGGGTCGCCATCGAGATCGGTCGAGGCGAGTTCGATGCCGAGGTCGTGATGTACAAGCCGGACGTGGACCTGGCGATCCTGGACGTGCCGGACCTCGACGCCGAGGCGATGACGTTCGCATCGAAGTCGGCGCACCCGGGCAACGACACGATCGCGCTCGGCTACCCGCTGGACGGCCCCTACACGTCGTCGCCCGGCCGGATCCGGGAGCGCATCAGGTTGCGCGGACCGGACATCTACGACAGCGCGACCGTGGTCCGCGACGTCTACACGGTCCGCGGCCGGGTGCAGAGCGGCAACTCCGGTGGACCGCTGATCACCCCGGACGGGAAGGTGGTCGGTGTCGTCTTCGGTGCCGCCGTGGACGATCCGGAGACGGGTTTCGCGCTCACCGCGGACGAGGTCGCCGACGAGGTCGAGGCCGCTCCGAACCTGGACAACCCGGTCCCCACGGGCAACTGCACGAACTGACACCCGGGCGGGCCGTCCTCCCGGGACGCGTCCTCACCGGGGCGGGTGTGGTCCGAATTGCCCATGATCAATGTCCATTTCGTCCGGTCAGTTCAGACCAGAACCGCCCGTTGCCGAGCTCTCCGCACGATGGGCGCCGGGGGCCGAGGGCATGAAAAACCGCGGCGGACCTGGTGTGGTCCGCCGCGGTTCTCGCTGGATGTGAACGCCCGGTCCGGTCAGCTCGCGGTCGGCTCCTCGGACTTCTGGCGCTTGGTGATGTTCTTGGTTTCCTTGAGGGTCTCCATCGTGCGCTTGGGGGCGCCGATCTTGCGGACCTTCAGGTAGCCGAGCAGCCCGAACAGGCCCGCGACCAGCAGCATCGCCAGGAAGACGATCCCGAAAGCGGCCCAGCGCCACAGGCCGAGCGCGTGCAGGCCCTCGGCGGCGGTGAAGAAGAGGAAGAACAGGCTGAAGCCCAGCACGCACAGCGCCAGGATGAAGTAGACGCTGCCGCGCAGCCCCTTCTTGATCTCACCGGCGATCTCGGTCTTGGCGAGCTCCACTTCGGAGCGGACCAGGGTCGACAGGTGCGTCGTTGCGTCTTTGACCAAGGCGCCGATGGACTGCCCGTCAGGCGCGGTGCGCTCTTCGGACAACGGGATGGAGTTGACCGAACCCCACTCCGCACCCTCACGGCTGCCGTTGGTGCTGTTCTGGGCGCTGTTCACAGCGACCATCGTGCCACGGGAGATCAGACCCTTGCTC
>NZ_VIWX01000002.1 GCF_007829955.1 Saccharopolyspora dendranthemae | reverse complement strand
TGACCTCGATGCGACCGGCCAGGCCCGCGGCGACCGCGTTCTTGGCCACCCAGCGCATGGCGTAGGCCGCGGAGCGGTCCACCTTCGACGGGTCCTTGCCGGAGAAGGCACCGCCACCGTGGCGGGCCATGCCGCCGTAGGTGTCGACGATGATCTTCCGGCCGGTCAGTCCCGCGTCACCCATGGGGCCACCGAGCACGAAGCGACCGGTGGGGTTGGTCAGCACGCGAGCGTCGGAGGCGTCCAGACCGGCACGCTCCAGCTCCGGAGCGATGACGTGCTTCTGGATGTCGCCGACCAGCTGGCCGTCGAGGTCGATCTCCTCGGCGTGCTGGGTCGACAGCACGACCGTGTCCAGGGCGAACGGCCTGGTCACCGGCGTACTCGACGGTGACCTGGGTCTTGCCGTCGGCACGCAGGTACGGCAGCGTGCCGTCCTTGCGGACGTTGGTCAGCCGGCGGGACATGCGGTGTGCCAGCGTGATCGGCAGCGGCGCCAGCTCATCGGTGTCGTTGCAGGCGTAGCCGAACATGAGGCCCTGGTCGCCGGCGCCCTGCTTGGCGATCTCGTCCTCGCTGCCCTCGACGCGCTTCTCGTGCGCCTCGTCGACGCCCTGCGCGATGTCCGGGGACTGCTTGCCGATGGCCACGTTGACACCGCAGGTGGTGCCGTCGAAGCCCTTCTCCGAGGAGTCGTAACCGATCTCCAGAATCTTGTCCCGAACCAGGGTCGGGACGTCGATGTTGGCCTTCGTGGTGACCTCGCCGGCAACGTGCACCTGGCCCGTGGTGACCATGGTCTCCACGGCGACGCGCGAAGCCGGGTCCTGGGCCAGCATCGCGTCCAGGATCGAGTCGCTGATCGCGTCGCACATCTTGTCCGGGTGGCCCTCGGTCACCGACTCACTGGTGAACAACCGGCGGTTGATCTCACTCACGACTGCTCCTCACCTCACAAGCTTTGCAGCTTTGATCCTTGCGTACGGTAGTCAGGTTCTTTACCCGGGGGACCTCACACTCGGGCGTGAATGATGCCCCATGCGAGGTTCCCGGCCTTGCCCCCCGACACCCAGTTCTTAAGGCCGGTCTTCATCTTGGTGCGGTAGGCGTCACTGATCTTGTCTGCAAGATCACCCTCTCGGGCTTCCAGCTCCTGCAGAACCCGGCCGTAGTGGAGGGCCAGGTAGTCCGTCAGGTTCTCGAACTCGAAGCTCTGCAGACCCAGGCGGGCGAGCTCGCGGCGGTAGAAGCCGGGCGAGCCCATCGTGTCCAGGCTCAGCCGGTCGAGGATCGGGCCGAGGTCGGCGGTCTTCGCCGTGTCGGCCGCCATCGGGTCGGTGAACAGGAACGACCCGGTCGGCTTGAGGACGCGGGCGACCTCTTCCAGGACGCGCGGGCGGTCACCGCTGTGCAGGATCGCGTCCTGCGACCAGACGATGTCGAAGGCGTTGTCCTGGAACGGGACGTCCTCGAAGGACCCGTCCTTGACCTCGATGAGCTCCTCGAGGCCCTCCGCGCGGTTGAACTCCACGTTGCGCGCGTTCTCCACCTCGGAGAGGTTCAGGCAGGCGACCTTGCAGCCGTAGGTCTTGGCCAGGTAGCGCGCAGCGCCGCCGTAACCGGCACCGATGTCCAGGATGCGGGTATCAGCCGTGATCTCGACCTTGGAGGCCATCCGCTCGACCGTGCGCCGGGAAGCGGTGTCGATGTCCTCGGTCTCCGAGCTGTAGAGGCCGACGTGGATGTCGTTGCCTCCCCAGACGTGGTAGTAGAAGTTGTCCGCGTCCTCGGAGTTGTAGTAGTCGCGGGCGGTGTGCACCGCGGACGAGTAGACGTCGGAAAGATCGTCTTCCTCGACGTACTTCTTCTCCGCGACGTGGATGTAGAAGTCCGGCTCGCCCTCCTGGTAGGTCTCCTGGAAGTCGCCGTAGGTGTCGATCCGCTGGAATCCGACCTCGCGCAGCAGCCGCCGAGCGTAGTTCTTCCGCAGCGGGTACATGTTCAAGAAGAATTCGGACTTGTCCGGGAACGTGTACTTGAACCTCGCCAGACCTTCATCAACATAATCCGGCTCAGCGGAAACGTCCTCGCCCGCGTAGTAATACGTGTGCTTCGAGCTGAATCCGTCATCCAGAATCGAATCGTAATTCCGCTGATCAAGAATCAGGACGCCGTCGTGCTTGAGCATAGCGTAGAACTCGGCGAGAGTCTTGCGACGATCGCGCTCGGAGAACAGGTGCGTGAACGAGTTCCCGAGGCAGATGATCGCATCGTATTCGCCGTGGACGTCACGATTCAGCCAGCGCCAGTCGGCGTGCACGACGCGCAGAATGTGCCCGCCGTACTCGAGCCCGTTCTGGAACGCCTTGGCCAGCATCTGCGGACTCCCGTCCGCCGAAACCGTCTCGAAGCCCTCCTCGAGCAGCCGCACCGAGTGGAACCCGGTTCCCGTGGCCGCGTCCAAGACGGACTTGACACCGCGAGCCTTGAGCTGGTCGATGAAGAAGCTGCCCTCGCTCTCGTAGCGCTTCTTCCAGTCGATCAGATCGTCCCACTTGTCCACGAATCCACCGACGTACTCGTGGGTGTAGTGGTCGGACTCGCGGACTTCCAACGGATTTTCGCCGAACACCTGCTCTTCACGGGCCACAAGATCGGCCGTATCAGGCGAACCACCCTCGTTAGAAGTCAAGTCGTCCACGCTCTTGGCCATTTTCACTCCCACCACTCACGTTGGTCATGCGCCACCCACGCACTTCAGGCATGCGCAAATCCGTGCCCCGAGCATGTCGTCTCGCGGCCGTGCGGGTCGCCACTGCGAAAAAAGGCAACACCTCTGACCGGCGCGGGCAGCCGAGAAAACGCTCAAGGCCGCGACACCAACACCGATCACACTCGGCCAGCACCCTTGCCAACCGGCGCGACGCATTTCCGTGCGTCGCTTAACCAACTTAGGCGAAGGAGATCACGAAGCAAGCGTACGAACGTGTGACTGTAATCACCGCAATGCGATGATTGCGTGATTCGGATTGTCACCCTGGGTGAAAAAAATGCGCGACTACCAGGGAATATTCCAGTCGATTTTGCCGCCGATAACGATCACGCCAGTGCGATAAAAATTCAAAAGATGTAGACTGCGCGCGCCTGATATAGCACATCGTTCGCTCTATATCAAGGGTTCCGATCGACAAAGAATTGTTGAAATGCCGATGCGGCGGTTGACTTTTTGCTCTTCGTAACCCTTCCATCGAAGAGCGGAGCACGGATGTTACGGCTTCCACCCCGGAAGCGCCATACCTTTTCTCAAAGTTTCGGTCAACCAGGTGAGGATCGTTGTCACCGCTCCGCGGCGGTGGCGAAGACCTCCCCCGACTGAAGCCGGTCCCCCAGCGGGACGGCGATCCGGCACTCGCGAACCGGACTGATGCGCGCCAGCAGGATGCCGGAGCCCGGCCTCGTTGGCCTTGCCCGGCCGCTCGATGAACGTGATCTTCTGCTCGACCGCGGGGTCGGGCCGCTGCGGCCGGCGGTAGTTACTCCGATGTGCGGGTCCTCGCTCGTCGGCGTTGACTCCTCGTGCGGTTGTGGTCACTGTTGTTGATTACTGGTGATTTTCTTCGGAATTTCCGGCGTCAAGGAGGACACCGTGTTCCGACCTGTCACGACGATTGCCGCCACCGTCCTGCTCACCTTCTCCGGAGTACCCGCTTCGATGGCCACCGCCGAACAGACCTGGCAGCCCGGGCAGCCACCGCTGACCACACCGTGGACCGACCAGGTCGGCCCGGACAACGCGCTGCCGGAGTACCCGCGACCGCAACTGACCCGAGAACGATGGCTGAACCTCAACGGCCTCTGGGACTACACCGGTGGGGAGAACGCCACCGAGCAGATCCTGGTGCCCTACCCGCCCGAATCAGGGCTCTCCGGGGTGCAGCGGCACGACGACCAGATGCTCTACGAGCGCACCTTCGACGTGCCCGCCGACTGGTCCGGCCAGCGGCTGATCCTGCACTTCGGCGCCGTCGACCAACGCGCGGAGGTCTCGGTCAACGGCCGCCAGGTCGCCGTTCACGAGGGCGGCTACACCGAATTCTCCGCCGACATCACCGACGCCGTGGAACCAGGCGCACCGCAGCGGCTGACGGTCGCCGTCTCCGACGGCAACGAGACCCAGCCCTACCCGGTGGGCAAGCAGCGCAACGATCCCGGCGGCATCCTCTACACCGGCGCCTCCGGCATCTGGCAGACGGTGTGGCTCGAACCCGTCGCCCCGGCGCACGTCACGAAGCTCGACATCACCCCCGACCTCACCGGGTTCGGGATCAACGCGCGGACCGCCGCCGACGACGGCGAGCAGGTCGAGGTCGCGGTGCGCGACGCCGAGGGCACCGAGGTCACCAAGACCACCGGACCGGCCGGTGAGCCGTGCGCGTGGACGTCCCGCAACCGCACCTGTGGACGCCGGACGACCCGTACCTCTACGACCTGACCGTGCGGCTGCTGGACGCCGGCGGAGCCGTGCTCGACGAGGTCGGCAGCTACACCGGCCTGCGCACGACCGGCCTGGTCAACGACGAGCAGGGCCGGCCGAGGATGGCGCTCAACGGCGAGATCGTGTTCCAGCACGGTCCGCTGGACCAGGGCTTCTGGCCGGAACGGCATCTACACCGCACCGACACGACGAGGCGCTGCGCTTCGACCTGGACAAGACCAAGGAACTGGGCTTCACATGGTCCGCAAGCACGTCAAGGTCGAACCGGCGCGCTGGTACTACTGGGCGGACAAGCTGGGCCTGATGGTGTGGCAGGACATGCCGTCGCTGCCGATCGACCTGGCCATCCCGCCGGAGGACAGCCCGCCGCCGACGAGGAGATGAAGGCCCACTACCGCACCGAGTGGGTGAGCCGGACGTGGCCTCCGTGCGCGCGCACAACACCGCCGCCATCGAGGCGGGAAAGCCGGTGAGGAGTCAGATGAGATCAACGCAGATCAACAGACGGGGTTGCGCTGCTGGGAGCCGCCGGTGGCGGCAGGCGCGATGGCGGCGCTGCCCGGCATCGCGCAGCCGCGCCCGTGGTCGCCCGACGGCCAGCGGCCACCTCTACGAGATCGGTGCGGGAAGGAGCCGCGTCGTGGTCGGCGGAGTCGCCGCCTCGATGCTGTCTTGGAAGGTCGACGACCAGGAGATGCTGCTGACCCACGACCCCGACGACGTCGGCGAGGGCTACCAGGGCAGGATCGTCTTGCCCTGGTAGCCCTCGCCGACGTCGTCGGGGTCGTGGGTCAGCAGCATCTCCTGGTCGTCGACCTTCCAAGACAGCATCGAGGCGGCGACTCCGCCGACCACGACGCGGCTCCTTCCCGCACCGATCTCGTAGAGGTGGCCGCTGGCCGTCGGGCGACCACCGGGCGCGGCCTGCGCGATGCCGGGCAGCGCCGCCATCGCGCCTGCCGCACCGGCGGCTCCCAGCAGCGCACCCCGTCTGTTGATCTGCGTTGATCTCATCTGACTCCTCACCGGCTTCCCGCCTCGATGGCGGCGGTGTTGTGCGCGCGCACGGAGGCCACGTCCGGCTTCATGATCTGCCGGTCGTACGTGAGGAAGCCGTTGACCTCGTTCTCCACGTCGGTGGTCTGGGTGTAGATCGCCGCCGACAGGCCGTTGGCCCCGATGATGCGCGCGAGTTCGTCGCTGACCTCGCCGTAGCGCTGGGTCAGCTGTTCCCGGCTCTCGGTCATCTCGTAGGCGCTGGGTTCGCCGGGCCAGAGGTGACCTTCCTCGGCCAGGCCCAGCCCGCCGTACTCGCCGTCCACGATCGCCCGGCCGTCCTTCACCGTCGGGGCGCCCGGTCCCACGTAGGTGTGGTCGTCGTAGATGTCCCCGGCACCGCTGTCGGGCAGCGAGTAGCAGCAGTTCACTCCGCTGGAGGGGTTGATCAGCCGGGTCGGGTCGGTGTCGCGGGTGAGATCCGTGGTCTCGGCGGTGTCGAACTCGCCCCAGCCCTCGTTGAACGGCACCCACGCGACGATCGACGTCGAGCTGCGCAGCTGGTCGATGATGTCGACCCACTCGGTGCGGTAGTGGGCCTTCATCTCCTCCGTCGGCGGCGGGCTGTCCTCCGGCGGGATGGCCAGGTCGATCGGCAGCGACGGCATGTCCTGCCACACCATCAGGCCCAGCTTGTCCGCCCAGTAGTACCAGCGCGCCGGTTCGACCTTGACGTGCTTGCGGACCATGTTGAAGCCCAGTTCCTTGGTCTTGTCCAGGTCGAAGCGCAGCGCCTCGTCGGTCGGTGCGGTGTAGATGCCGTCCGGCCAGAAGCCCTGGTCCAGCGGACCGTGCTGGAACACGATCTCGCCGTTGAGCGCCATCCTCGGCCGGCCCTGCTCGTCGTTGACCAGGCCGGTCGTGCGCAGGCCGGTGTAGCTGCCGACCTCGTCGAGCACGGCTCCGCCGGCGTCCAGCAGCCGCACGGTCAGGTCGTAGAGGTACGGGTCGTCCGGCGTCCACAGGTGCGGTTGCGGGACGTCCACGCGCACCGGCTCACCGGCCGGTCCGGTGGTCTTGGTGACCTCGGTGCCCTCGGCGTCGCGCACCGCGACCTCGACCTGCTCGCCGTCGTCGGCGGCGGTCCGCGCGTTGATCCCGAACCCGGTGAGGTCGGGGGTGATGTCGAGCTTCGTGACGTGCGCCGGGGCGACGGGTTCGAGCCACACCGTCTGCCAGATGCCGGAGGCGCCGGTGTAGAGGATGCCGCCGGGATCGTTGCGCTGCTTGCCCACCGGGTAGGGCTGGGTCTCGTTGCCGTCGGAGACGGCGACCGTCAGCCGCTGCGGTGCGCCTGGTTCCACGGCGTCGGTGATGTCGGCGGAGAATTCGGTGTAGCCGCCCTCGTGAACGGCGACCTGGCGGCCGTTGACCGAGACCTCCGCGCGTTGGTCGACGGCGCCGAAGTGCAGGATCAGCCGCTGGCCGGACCAGTCGGCGGGCACGTCGAAGGTGCGCTCGTAGAGCATCTGGTCGTCGTGCCGCTGCACCCCGGAGAGCCCTGATTCGGGCGGGTAGGGCACCAGGATCTGCTCGGTGGCGTTCTCCCCACCGGTGTAGTCCCAGAGGCCGTTGAGGTTCAGCCATCGTTCTCGGGTCAGTTGCGGTCGCGGGTACTCCGGCAGCGCGTTGTCCGGGCCGACCTGGTCGGTCCACGGTGTGGTCAGCGGTGGCTGCCCGGGCTGCCAGGTCTGTTCGGCGGTGGCCATCGAAGCGGGTACTCCGGAGAAGGTGAGCAGGACGGTGGCGGCAATCGTCGTGACAGGTCGGAACACGGTGTCCTCCTTGACGCCGGAAATTCCGAAAGAAAATCACCAGTAATCAACAACAGTGACCACAACCGCACGAGGAGTCAACGCCGACGAGCGAGGACCCGCACATCGGAGTAACTACCGCCGGCCGCAGCGGCCCGACCCCGCGGTCGAGCAGAAGATCACGTTCATCGAGCGGCCGGGCAAGGCCAACGAGGCCGGGCTCCGGCATCCTGCTGGCGCGCATCAGTCCGGTTCGCGAGTGCCGGATCGCCGTCCCGCTGGGGGACCGGCTTCAGTCGGGGGAGGTCTTCGCCACCGCCGCGGAGCGGTGACAACGATCCTCACCTGGTTGACCGAAACTTTGAGAAAAGGTATGGCGCTTCCGGGGTGGAAGCCGTAACATCCGTGCTCCGCTCTTCGATGGAAGGGTTACGAAGAGCAAAAAGTCAACCGCCGCATCGGCATTTCAACAATTCTTTGTCGATCGGAACCCTTGATATAGAGCGAACGATGTGCTATATCAGGCGCGCGCAGTCTACATCTTTTGAATTTTTATCGCACTGGCGTGATCGTTATCGGCGGCAAAATCGACTGGAATATTCCCTGGTAGTCGCGCATTTTTTCACCCAGGGTGACAATCCGAATCACGCAATCATCGCATTGCGGTGATTACAGTCACACGTTCGTACGCTTGCTTCGTGATCTCCTTCGCCTAAGTTGGTTAAGCGACGCACGGAAATGCGTCGCGCCGGTTGGCAAGGGTGCTGGCCGAGTGTGATCGGTGTTGGTGTCGCGGCCTTGAGCGTTTTCTCGGCTGCCCGCGCCGGTCAGAGGTGTTGCCTTTTTTCGCAGTGGCGACCCGCACGGCCGCGAGACGACATGCTCGGGGCACGGATTTGCGCATGCCTGAAGTGCGTGGGTGGCGCATGACCAACGTGAGTGGTGGGAGTGAAAATGGCCAAGAGCGTGGACGACTTGACTTCTAACGAGGGTGGTTCGCCTGATACGGCCGATCTTGTGGCCCGTGAAGAGCAGGTGTTCGGCGAAAATCCGTTGGAAGTCCGCGAGTCCGACCACTACACCCACGAGTACGTCGGTGGATTCGTGGACAAGTGGGACGATCTGATCGACTGGAAGAAGCGCTACGAGAGCGAGGGCAGCTTCTTCATCGACCAGCTCAAGGCTCGCGGTGTCAAGTCCGTCTTGGACGCGGCCACGGGAACCGGGTTCCACTCGGTGCGGCTGCTCGAGGAGGGCTTCGAGACGGTTTCGGCGGACGGGAGTCCGCAGATGCTGGCCAAGGCGTTCCAGAACGGGCTCGAGTACGGCGGGCACATTCTGCGCGTCGTGCACGCCGACTGGCGCTGGCTGAATCGTGACGTCCACGGCGAATACGATGCGATCATCTGCCTCGGGAACTCGTTCACGCACCTGTTCTCCGAGCGCGATCGTCGCAAGACTCTCGCCGAGTTCTACGCTATGCTCAAGCACGACGGCGTCCTGATTCTTGATCAGCGGAATTACGATTCGATTCTGGATGACGGATTCAGCTCGAAGCACACGTATTACTACGCGGGCGAGGACGTTTCCGCTGAGCCGGATTATGTTGATGAAGGTCTGGCGAGGTTCAAGTACACGTTCCCGGACAAGTCCGAATTCTTCTTGAACATGTACCCGCTGCGGAAGAACTACGCTCGGCGGCTGCTGCGCGAGGTCGGATTCCAGCGGATCGACACCTACGGCGACTTCCAGGAGACCTACCAGGAGGGCGAGCCGGACTTCTACATCCACGTCGCGGAGAAGAAGTACGTCGAGGAAGACGATCTTTCCGACGTCTACTCGTCCGCGGTGCACACCGCCCGCGACTACTACAACTCCGAGGACGCGGACAACTTCTACTACCACGTCTGGGGAGGCAACGACATCCACGTCGGCCTCTACAGCTCGGAGACCGAGGACATCGACACCGCTTCCCGGCGCACGGTCGAGCGGATGGCCTCCAAGGTCGAGATCACGGCTGATACCCGCATCCTGGACATCGGTGCCGGTTACGGCGGCGCTGCGCGCTACCTGGCCAAGACCTACGGCTGCAAGGTCGCCTGCCTGAACCTCTCCGAGGTGGAGAACGCGCGCAACGTGGAGTTCAACCGCGCGGAGGGCCTCGAGGAGCTCATCGAGGTCAAGGACGGGTCCTTCGAGGACGTCCCGTTCCAGGACAACGCCTTCGACATCGTCTGGTCGCAGGACGCGATCCTGCACAGCGGTGACCGCCCGCGCGTCCTGGAAGAGGTCGCCCGCGTCCTCAAGCCGACCGGGTCGTTCCTGTTCACCGACCCGATGGCGGCCGACACGGCGAAGACCGCCGACCTCGGCCCGATCCTCGACCGGCTGAGCCTGGACACGATGGGCTCGCCCGGCTTCTACCGCCGCGAGCTCGCCCGCCTGGGTCTGCAGAGCTTCGAGTTCGAGAACCTGACGGACTACCTGGCCCTCCACTACGGCCGGGTTCTGCAGGAGCTGGAAGCCCGAGAGGGTGATCTTGCAGACAAGATCAGTGACGCCTACCGCACCAAGATGAAGACCGGCCTTAAGAACTGGGTGTCGGGGGGCAAGGCCGGGAACCTCGCATGGGGCATCATTCACGCCCGAGTGTGAGGTCCCCCGGGTAAAGAACCTGACTACCGTACGCAAGGATCAAAGCTGCAAAGCTTGTGAGGTGAGGAGCAGTCGTGAGTGAGATCAACCGCCGGTTGTTCACCAGTGAGTCGGTGACCGAGGGCCACCCGGACAAGATGTGCGACGCGATCAGCGACTCGATCCTGGACGCGATGCTGGCCCAGGACCCGGCTTCGCGCGTCGCCGTGGAGACCATGGTCACCACGGGCCAGGTGCACGTTGCCGGCGAGGTCACCACGAAGGCCAACATCGACGTCCCGACCCTGGTTCGGGACAAGATTCTGGAGATCGGTTACGACTCCTCGGAGAAGGGCTTCGACGGCACCACCTGCGGTGTCAACGTGGCCATCGGCAAGCAGTCCCCGGACATCGCGCAGGGCGTCGACGAGGCGCACGAGAAGCGCGTCGAGGGCAGCGAGGACGAGATCGCCAAGCAGGGCGCCGGCGACCAGGGCCTCATGTTCGGCTACGCCTGCAACGACACCGATGAGCTGGCGCCGCTGCCGATCACGCTGGCACACCGCATGTCCCGCCGGCTGACCAACGTCCGCAAGGACGGCACGCTGCCGTACCTGCGTGCCGACGGCAAGACCCAGGTCACCGTCGAGTACGCCGGTGACCAGGCCGTTCGCCTGGACACGGTCGTGCTGTCGACCCAGCACGCCGAGGAGATCGACCTCGACGGCCAGCTGGTCGGCGACATCCAGAAGCACGTCATCGCTCCGGAGCTGGAGCGTGCCGGTCTGGACGCCTCCGACGCTCGCGTGCTGACCAACCCCACCGGTCGCTTCGTGCTCGGTGGCCCCATGGGTGACGCGGGACTGACCGGCCGGAAGATCATCGTCGACACCTACGGCGGCATGGCCCGCCACGGTGGCGGTGCCTTCTCCGGCAAGGACCCGTCGAAGGTGGACCGCTCCGCGGCCTACGCCATGCGCTGGGTGGCCAAGAACGCGGTCGCCGCGGGCCTGGCCGGTCGCATCGAGGTCCAGGTCGCCTACGCGATCGGCAAGGCCGCCCCGGTCGGGCTGTTCGTGGAGACCTTCGGCACCGAGAACGTCGACCCGGTCAAGATCCAGGCCGCCATCAACGAGGTCTTCGACCTGCGCCCCGGCGCGATCGTTCGTGACCTCGACCTCCTTCGGCCCATCTACGCGCCGACCGCGGCATACGGTCACTTCGGGCGCAACGACGTCGACCTGCCGTGGGAGAACACCGACCGCGCAGCGGCCCTGAAGAGCGCTGCCGGCCTGTAAGGCGGAATCACGCAGAACGGCGCACGCGGTGGCGCCAGCTGCGGGACCCAGGCGGTCCTCCTGCTCAGGGCGCCCCGGCCGGTGCACTTCGGTGCACGGGCCGAGGCGCCCTCGCAGGAGACCACCTCCCGCGCCGGCGCGTGCTGCTGGCGGTCCGGCGAGCGGCTCAGCTCAGCCAGGACCGGACGCCGTTCACCCGTGTCCACGGGGCACGACCGACGAAGCTGCCGCGGGCTGCGGGGCGCCACCCTCATGGCGGTGACCTGCGGCCTGCCCTGGTGAAGGAGTATTTCAAGTGCGGATTGCGGTGACCGGTTCGATCGCCACCGACCACCTGATGTCCTACCCCGGTAGGATCACCGACCAGCTCGTGGCCGACCGGCTGGAGCAGGTCTCGCTGTCGTTCCTGGTGGACGAGCTGGAGGTGCGCCGCGGCGGCATCGCGGGCAACATCACCTTCGGTCTCGGCCAGCTGGGTGTGACCTCGACGCTGGTGGGCGCTGTCGGCGAGGACTTCAACGACTATCGCTCGTGGCTGGAGCGGCACGGCGTGGACACCGAGTCCGTGCACGTCTCCGAGACCAAGCACACCGCTCGGTTCCTCTGCACCACCGACGCCGACCACAACCAGATCGCGTCGTTCTACCCCGGTGCGATGAGCGAGGCTCGCGAGATCGAGCTCAAGCCCGTCGCCGAGCGGCTCGGCGGTCTCGACATCGTCGTCATCTCGGCCAACGACCCGGACGCGATGGTGCGGCACACCCAGGAGTGCCGGGACCGCGGCTACGACTTCCTCGCCGACCCGGGCCAGCAGCTGGCCCGCATGGAAGGCGACGACATCCGTAAACTCGTGGACGGCGCGCAGTACCTGTTCACCAACGAGTACGAGCACGGCCTGCTCCTGCAGAGCACCGGCTGGACCGAGGACGACGTCCTGGGCCGGGTCGGCAAGTGGGTCACCTCGCTCGGCGCGAAGGGTGTGCAGGTCAAGTCCAAGGGCGAGCCGACTCTGCTGGTCGAGCCCCCGAAGGAGAAGCAGAAGGGCGACCCGACCGGTGTCGGCGACGCGCTGCGGGCGGGCTTCCTCGCCGGCCTGAAGGCAGAGCTGAGCATCGAGCGAGCCCTGCAGCTGGGATGCACGCTGGCGACGGTGTCGCTGGAGACCGACGGCCCCCAGGAATACGACGTCGAGCGGGAGTCGTTCCTTGCTCGTATCGCCGAGGCCTACGGCGACGAGGCTGCCGCCGAGGTCGGGCCGAAGCTGCGCTGACGAACGGGGAGTAGCGGCATGTCAGACCGGCACAACGATCCAAGTGGTTTCCTGTCCGCCATCGACGAGCGCGTTCTCGTCGCCGACGGCGGCATGGGTACCGCGTTGCAGGCCTACGACCTCAGCTTGGACGACTTCTCCAACCTGGAGGGCTGCAACGAGATCTTGAACGTGACCCGGCCCGACGTGGTGTCCTCGATCTATCGGGGCTACCTGGAAGCGGGCTCGGACGCGATCGAGACCAACACCTTCGGCGCGAACTGGGCGAACCTCGCCGAGTACGACATCCCGGAGCGCATCCGGGAGCTCGCCGAGGTCGGCTCGCGGCTGGCCCGCGAGGCGGCCGACGAGTTCTCCACGCCGGACCGCAAGCGGTTCGTGCTGGGTTCCATGGGACCGGGCACCAAGCTGCCCACCCTGGGCCACGCGCCCTACGCGAAGCTGCGCGATGCCTACTACGAGCAGGCCCTGGGCATGCTCGACGGCGGCATCGACGTCTTCCTGGTGGAGACCTCGCAGGACCTGCTGCAGACCAAGGCATCGATCGTGGGCGCCAAGCGCGCGATGGCCGAGACCGGGCAGGAGCTGCCGGTCATCGCGCAGGTCACCGTGGAGACCACCGGCACGATGCTGGTCGGTTCCGAGATCGGTGCGGCGCTGACGGCGCTGGAACCGCTGGGCATCGACCTGATCGGGATGAACTGCGCGACGGGTCCCGCGGAGATGAGCGAGCACCTCCGGGTGCTGGCGCAGAACTCGCGGATCCCGCTGTCGGTGATGCCCAACGCCGGTCTTCCGGAGCTCGGCGCCAACGGTGCGGTGTACCCGCTGCAGCCCGACGAACTGGCCGAGGCGCTGGCGGGCTTCGTGCGCGACTACGGCGCACGGCTCGTGGGCGGCTGCTGCGGTACCACCAACGACCACGTCCGCGCGGTCGCCGAAGCAGTGGGTGGCACCGCCCCCACCGTGCGCACGCCGGAGGTCATCCCGGCGATCTCGTCGGTGTACCAGAGCGTTCCCTTCGACCAGGACGCCTCGATCCTCAACGTCGGTGAGCGCACCAACGCCAACGGGTCCAAGGCGTTCCGGGAGGCGATGCTCGAGGAGCGCTACGAGGACTGCGTCGAGATCGCCAAGGCCCAGACCCGCGAAGGCGCGCACATGCTGGACCTGTGCGTGGACTACGTGGGCCGGGACGGCACGCACGACATGCGGGAGCTGGCCTCGCGGCTGGCCACCGCGTCGACCCTGCCGATCATGGTCGACTCCACCGAGCCCGACGTGATCGAGGCCGGCCTGGAGGAGCTGGGCGGTCGCTGCGCGGTCAACTCGATCAACTACGAGGACGGCACCGAGCCGGGCGGCCGGTTCGACCGGGTCATGCGGATGGTCCGCGAGCACGGTGCCACCGTCGTGGTGACCTGCATCGACGAAGAGGGTCAGGCGCGCACCAAGGACTGGAAGCTGCGCGTCGCCGAGCGGATGATCGAGGACCTGACCACCAACTGGGGTCTGGAAGAGTCGGCGATCATCATCGACTGCCTGGTCTTCCCGATCACCACCGGTCAGGAAGAGGTCCGCAAGGACGCCATCGAGACGATCGAGGCCATCAAGGAGCTCAAGCGGCTGCACCCGGACGTGCAGACCACGCTGGGTCTGTCCAACGTGTCCTTCGGTCTGAACCCGGCGGCCCGCCAGGTGCTGAACTCGGTGTTCCTCAACGAGTGCCGTGAGGCCGGGCTGGACTCGGCGATCGTGAACTCGTCGAAGATCCTGCCGATGAACAAGATCGACGAGGAGCCGCGCAAGGTCGCCCTGGACCTGGTCTACGACCGGCGTGACGGGGAGTACGACCCGCTGCAGAAGCTCATGGAGCTCTTCGAGGGTCAGACCGCGAAGTCCTCCAGCGCCTCGCGCGCCGAGGAGCTGGCCAAGCTCCCGCTGTTCGAGCGTCTGCAGAAGCGGATCGTCGACGGTGAGCGCAACGGTCTCGAGGACGACCTCGACGCCGGCATGCAGGAGAAGGCCCCGATCCAGATCATCAACGAGGATCTGCTCGGCGGTATGAAGGTCGTCGGTGACCTCTTCGGCTCCGGCCAGATGCAGCTGCCGTTCGTGCTGCAGTCCGCCGAGGTCATGAAGGCGGCGGTGGCTCACCTCGAACCGCACATGGACAAGGACGACTCCGGCGGCAAGGGCAAGTTGCTGCTGGCCACGGTGAAGGGCGATGTCCACGACATCGGCAAGAACCTGGTCGACATCATCGTCTCCAACAACGGCTACGACGTGGTCAACATCGGCATCAAGCAGCCGATCAACACCATCATCGAGGCCGCCGAGGAGAACAAGGTCGACGTGATCGGCATGTCCGGTCTGCTGGTGAAGTCCACCGTGATCATGAAGGACAACCTGCAGGAGATGAACTCCCGCAGCGTCGCCGACAAGTACCCGGTGATGCTCGGTGGCGCGGCGCTGACCCGCTCCTTCGTGGAGCAGGACCTCGACGAGGTCTACGAGGGCGACGTCCGCTACGCCAAGGACGCCTTCGAGGGCCTGAACCTGATGGACCGCCTGATGTCCATCAAGCGCGGCGACTCCCCCGAGGAGGACGCCGCCGAGGAGGCCAAGAAGGCCGAGCGCAAGGAACGCCGCGCGCGTTCCCAGCGCATCGCCGAGAAGCGCAAGGCCGAGGCCGGTGACGAGCCGGGCTACGACGACACCACGCGGTCCGACGTGGACGGTGACGTCGAGGTCCCGACTCCGCCGTTCTGGGGCTCGAAGGTGGTCAAGGGAGTCGCGGTCAACGACTACCTGCAGCTGCTGGACGAGCGGGCCACGTTCTTCGGCCAGTGGGGCCTGCGCGGGGCCAAGAAGGGCGAGGGAGCGACCTACGAGGAGCTCGTCGAGTCCGAGGGCCGCCCGCGGCTGCGCCACTGGATCGACGAGCTGTCGACGCAGGGCATCCTGCAGCACGCGGCAGTGGTCTACGGCTACTTCCCGTGCGTGACCGAGGGCAACCACCTCATCGTGCTGGACAAGGAGGAGCCCGACGCCCAGGAGCGGCACCGGTTCTTCTTCCCCCGGCAGAAGCGTGACCGCCGGCTGTGCCTGGCCGACTTCTTCCGCACGCGGGAGCAGGCCGAGCAGACCGGTCAGGTCGACGTGCTGCCGATCCAGCTGGTGACGATGGGCCAGCCGATCGCCGACTTCGCCAACGAGCTGTTCGCCAAGAACGCCTACCGGGACTACCTGGAGGTGCACGGCATGGGCGTGCAGCTCACCGAGGCGCTGGCCGAGTACTGGCACCGCCGCGTGCGGCGCGAGATGGCCTGGGCCAACGGCGGAAACGTCGCGCAGGACGACCCGACGGACGTCCGCGAGTTCTTCAAGCTCGGCTACCGGGGCGCTCGTTACTCGTTCGGGTACGGCGCGTGCCCGGAGATCGAGGACCGCGCCAAGCTGGTCGACCTGCTGGAGGCCGAACGCATCGGAGTCGAGCTCTCCGAGGAGTTCCAGCTGCACCCCGAGCAGTCGACCGACGCGATCATCGCGCACCACCCGGAAGCCAAGTACTTCAACACCTGATTCCGCTGTCCATCAGCTGCTGATCAGAAAGAAACAGAAGGGGAGTCATGAGCGTCAAGTTGCAGAAGGTCAACGGCCTGGAGTTCGCCGTGAAGGACCTGGGGTTGGCTGAGTCTGGTCGGCATCAGATCCGTTTGGCCGAGCACGAGATGCCGGGTTTGATGGCTACGCGGAAGGAGTTCGCTGCTAGTCAGCCGTTGAAGGGTGCGCGGATTGCGGGTTCGTTGCACATGACGGTGCAGACGGCGGTGTTGATCGAGACGCTGGTCGCTCTGGGTGCGGATGTGCGGTGGGTGTCGTGCAACATCTTCTCGACCCAGGATGAGGCTGCTGCTGCGGTGGCGGTGGGTCAGGGCACTCCGGAGGCTCCGGCGGGTGTTCCGGTGTTCGCGTGGAAGGGCGAGACGCTGGAGGACTACTGGTGGTGCACCGATCAGCTGTGGGATTTCGGTGACGGCAAGGTCGCGAACATGATCCTGGATGATGGTGGCGACGCGACGCTGCTGGTGCACAAGGGTGTGGAGTTCGAGGCTGCGGGTGCGGTGCCGCAGCCGGCGGCTGATGACCCGGATGAGTTCAAGGTCGTTCTGGAGACGTTGCGCAAGTCGGTGGCCGCGGATGGTAAGCGGTTCACGAAGCTGGCGGGTGAGATCAAGGGTGTGACCGAGGAGACCACCACTGGTGTGCACAAGCTGGTGGAGTTGGTGAAGTCCGGGGAGTTGTTGTTCCCGGCGATCAACGTGAATGACTCGGTGACGAAGTCGAAGTTCGACAACAAGTACGGGTGCCGGCACTCGTTGGTGGATGGCATCAACCGTGCCACGGATGTGCTCATCGGTGGCAAGGTCGCTGTGGTGGCCGGTTTCGGTGATGTGGGTAAGGGTTCCGCGGAGTCGTTGCGGGGTCAGGGTGCCCGGGTGATCGTGACGGAGATCGACCCGATCTGCGCGTTGCAGGCGGCGATGGAGGGTTACGAGGTCAAGACCCTGGATGAGGTTGTCGAGTACGCGGACATCTTCATCACCACGACGGGTAATTACGACATCATCACCGCTGATCACATGGCGAAGATGAAGCACCAGGCGATCGTGGGCAACATCGGTCACTTCGACAACGAGATCGACATGGCGGGGCTGGAGAAGACTCCGGGTGTCCAGAAGTTGGAGATCAAGCCGCAGGTTCACGAGTACACGTTCACCGATGGGCACAGCATCATCGTGTTGTCGGAGGGTCGTTTGCTGAACCTGGGCAACGCGACGGGTCACCCGTCGTTCGTGATGTCCAACAGCTTCACCAACCAGACGATCGCGCAGATCGAGCTGTTCACGAAGCCGGGTGAGTACGCCAAGGACGTGTACGTGCTGCCCAAGCACCTCGATGAGAAGGTCGCGCGTCTGCACCTGGACGCGCTCGGGGTCAAGCTGACCAAGCTGACCAAGGCGCAGGCCGAGTACATCGGCGTCGACGTCAACGGGCCCTACAAGCCCGAGCACTACCGCTACTGATCCGGTCCGTGGTCACCGCTCTCCGCGAGCGGTGACCACCCCCGGATCCGCGAACATCGGTGAGCCCGGGGAACTTCCGCTCTCCGGGCTCGCCGATCGGGTCGAAACCCTTCTCATTGAAAGAAAACGGTCCCTGCCGTTGAGAGCAGGTTCGCAGGCGTATCTCTCGAGCGCTGCGGTGACCGAAGTCGACAGAAGGAAAACCTGAGGCCGACATGACCACCATCGCACTCGAACTGGTTCCGCCCGACCTCGACGGCGGTGTGCAGAGGGCCGTTGAAGAAGGACAGAAGATCGCCGAGCTCAGCCGCCAATTCGGGCTGACCGGCCGCATTCGGCACGTGATGATCCCCGGGATCATCCAGGAGGACGGCGACCGCCCGGTCGACTTCCGCCCCAAGATGGACACCATCGACTTCTGGCGCACGATCCAGCCGGAGCTCGGCTCCGACGTGCGCGGCCTGTGCACGCAGGTCACCGCCTTCCACGACGAGCGAGCCCTGGGCGAACGCCTGCAGGCTCTGCGCGACGTCGACATGGACGGCATCGCCTTCGTCGGCGTGCCCCGCAACATGGCCGACGGCGAAGGCCCCGGCGTGGCACCCACCGACGCCCTCACGAAGTACCAGGACGTCGTCCCGCACCGCGGGTCCATCCTCATCCCGACCCGGGAAGGGGAGCAGGGCCGCTTCGGGTTCAAGTGCGAGCGCGGCGCCACCTACGGGATGACGCAGCTGCTGCACTCCGACGCGATCGTGGACTTCCTCGCCGAGTTCGCCCGCACCACTCCGCACCGCCCGGAGATCCTGCTGTCCTTCGGGTTCATCCCCGGTGTGGAGAGCAGCAAGAAGCTCATCCAGTGGCTGATCCAGGACCCGGGCAACGAGGCCGTCGCCGCCGAGCAGGAGTTCGTCGCCAAGACCGCTGAGCTCGGGTTCGAGCAGCGCAAGCAGGCGGTCGTGGACCTCTACAAGCGCGTCGTCGACGGCGTGCGCGACCTCGGTTTCCCGATCAGCATCCACCTCGAGGCCCCCTACGGATTCAACGCTCCCGCGTTCGAGACGTTCGCGGCGATGCTGGACTACTGGGAGCCCGGCAAGTAAGGAGTCGTTCCGGAATCGGTTCGCTCCGATCCCACGAGCCACCCGGCTGGGAATCGCGAAACCCCGCCACCGCAGCGCGACACGCCTGCGGGGGCGGGGTTTCGTGTTGTCCGGGGCAGCGTTCGAGTGAGAATCGGCGGCCCCTGATCGCCCGTCCTCTGCGCTAGGGGTCATCAACCGCCCCACCGGGGGAGGCGGCCGTCGTGTTCGTGCCTCCGTTCGGGTGATCAGCGGAGCCCGAATCGGAACCGAGCGGAGTGATCAAAACCCTTCCGGGTTTCACCGCGGCCGATGGCGGTCGTTCTCAGCGGATCATTTCTTCGCTAAGGTCGAAACGCTCGCCAGCGGTTACGATGACGAATTGTGCAACGGCGCACCTGAACGCGAATGGATCTCGTGCGCCAAACCGAGAAGAACTCGCAGCTGTGGGGTCCGGTGCGCGCACGCCGACCGTCTGCAGCGCCGGGAGGAATCCGTCGATGCCGTCTTCACCTGCAGGTTCGAGGTTCGTCGGCTCGGTCGCGGTTCACCGGATCGTCGGATTGCGAACTGGATTCGGATTGCTTCGCACGACACCGAGCGTTCCATTCGGAAACTGATCCGCAACGCGAAAGACCAATTTCAGTGTTGACGAGGAATGGGCGATGAGCGCGACCGAGACGCCATCCAGAAGTGAACTCACGCCGCTCGACTGGGCCTTTCTGTGCATGGAGCACGAGGACGCGCCCATGCACGTCGGGGCGGTTGCGGTGTTCCGCGCCGAGAGGCCGGTGGACCGCGACCGGCTGCGGCGACTGCTCGCCGAGCGAGCCGGGCGCATCGGCAGGCTGCGGATGCGGCTGGAACGCTCGTGGCTGCAACCTCACTGGCGCGAGGCCCGCGACTTCGACGCCACCGAGCACGTCTACGACCACGAGGTGCCCACTCCCGGTGGTCGTGAAGAGCTGGCGGTTCTCACCTCCGAGCTGGTCGCCGACCCGCTGGACCAGCGCCGCCCGCTGTGGGAGCTGCACCTGATCACCGGGCTCGCCGACAACCGGTTCGCGGTGCTGATGAAGTTCCACCACTCGCTGGTCGACGGGCACGACGCCGTCGAGGTCGGGGTGCGGCTGCTCGACGAGTTCACCGACCTGACCGACACGCCCGCGGCTACGTCGCCGAACCCGCTGGACGAAGCGCTCGGCCTGATCCGCCGGCCGGAGAAGCTGGTCGGAGCGCTGCGCGGAACGCTGTCGAAATCCGGCGAGTCGCTGGGCATCGCCGCGTCGGTCATGCGCAACGTGCGGATCCCGGTGCAGTCGTCGCCGATGCACGCCTCGACCTCCCCGGCCCGCAGGCTCGGGCTGGTCCCCATCGACCTCGCCGACATCCGCCGCATCCGCACCCGGCACGGCGGCGGAACCACCAACGACGTGGTGCTCGCGGTGATCGCGGGAGCGCTGCGCCGCTGGCTGGCCGCGCGCGGCGCCGACGTCGACGAGGTGCCGGTGCGCGCCCTGATCCCGGTGTGCCGCCGACGCAGCAACCAGCCGCGCAGCGGCAACAACCAGCTCTCCGGCTACCTGTGCGGACTCCCGGTCGACGAACCCGACCCGGCATCGCGGCTGAGGACCATCCGCGAGGAGATGAGCGCCAACAAGAGCGCGGGCCCGATGCGCGGACCCGGAGCGTTCCCCGTGCTGGCCGGGAGGTTGCCGCAGCTGCTGCACCACCTGGCCACACCGCTGGTCGCGCAAGGCGCGCCGCTGCTGTTCGACACGATGGTCACCAACGTGCCGCTGCCGAGGTTCCACGCCGCGCTCGACGGCGCCGAGGTCGCGGAGCTGTTCCCGGTCGCCCCGCTGGCCGCCGGGCAGGCGCTGTCGATCGCGGTCTCGCAGTTCCGCGACACCGTGCACATCGGGGTGCAGGCCAACCGGGCCGCCCTGCCAGACCTGGAGAAGCTCACCGAGGCCCTGCCGCAGGCGGTGGCCGAACTCAGCGACGGGACGTGAGACGTGGCCTCAGCGGAACCCCCTCCGTTATCCGGATTCCAGTGGTTGTATGGCGGCATGGACCTCATCGTTCGCACCGAGCACGGCGCTGTGCGGGGCACCACCGACGACGGCGTCATGGCCTTCAAGGGCATTCCCTACGCGGCGTCGCTCGACGGTCCGCGCCGGTTCCGGGCGCCGGTCCCGCCGCAGCGCTGGGACGGGTTGCGCGACGCCTCGCAGTACAGCGCGTCGGTTCCGCAGGCCTCGGTCGAACCGATGCCCTCGCCGTGGAAGGCCGGTGACTCCACCGACTGCCTGACGGTCAACGTGTGGACGCCGGACCGCGGCGGGCACCTGCCGGTGATGGTCTGGTTCCACGGCGGAGCCTTCCTGGGCGGGACCGCGTCGACGGATGGTTTCAACGGGGTCAACCTGGCCGGCAGCGGCGTGGTCGTGGTGACGGTGAACTACCGCGTCGGCTACGAGGGCTTCGGCTGGGTGGAGGACGCACCGGCCAACCGCGGCATCCTCGATCAGCTGGCGGCGCTGCGCTGGGTTCGCGACAACATCATCTCCTTCGGCGGGAACCCCGACAACGTCACGATCTTCGGGGAATCGGCCGGCGCGGTCTCGGTGGCCACCCTGGTGGCGGGTTCGGGGCGGCGGGGGCTCTTCCGCCGTGCCATCGCGCAGAGCCCGGCGTCGATGTACCTCGACGAGGACGAGCACCGCAAGATCGGCGAGCTCATCACCGGCCCGCTCGGCGTCCCGGCCACCGCCACCGCGCTCTCGGAGCTGCCCGCCACCGATCTGCACGCCGCGCAGGCCAACGCCATGGCGGAGATCAACAACAACCGCGCGGCCTGGACCAACAGCACGCCCCACCACGTGGTGCTCGACGGCGAGGTGCTCTCGGAGCTGCCGTGGGTGGCGATGCGCCGTGGCGCGGCCAACGGCATCGACGTGATCGCCGGGTTCAACCGCGACGAGGCGACCGCGTTCACCGCCGACCTGCCCGTGGAGTTCCGCGATTTCGAGGGACTGGCGCGGGGCGTGCACCTGCCTCCGGCCGCGGTCGCGGAGTACCGGTCCGCGTACCCGGGCGTGGCCGATTCCGATCTCTACACCGTGCTGCTCAGCGACCGGCTGTTCCGGATGCCCGCAGTGTGGATGGCGGAGGCGGTGGCCGCGGCCGGCGGGCGCGGCTTTCTCTACGAGTTCACCTGGGAGACCGCCCAGCGCGACGGGGTGCTCGGTGCCTCGCACGGCTTGGACGTGCCCTTCACCTTCGGCAACTTCGACGACCCGCTGGCGAAGGTGATGCTGGGCGAGGAGCCTGCGGGGGCCGACGAGCTGTCCGGCGCGATGCGCGACGCTTGGACCTCGTTCGCCGCCACCGGCGATCCCGGCTGGCCCGCCTACGGTCCGGCCGAACGGCAGACGCGGATCCTCGACGTCCCGGTGTCGCTGGCCTCCGATCCGATCAGGGGGTCGCGGCAGATCTGGAACCCGCTGTTCCCCGAGCTCGACTAGGAGGTCGTGCTCGCTCGGCGACCGCCCGAGGCCTCGAACTTCTCGTTCCTCCGGCAGGGTTAATGTGTGGGTGGGTCGCCCAGCAGGAGGTAGCAGATGGTGGAGAACTCGGACAACGCCGCTCTGCACGCGCTGCGGCAGGTCTTGCCCGACGAGGTCGTGCTCACCGATCCCGACTCCACCGGCCGCTTCTCCCACGACGAGGCCGAGTGGGCGCCCTGGGACAAGCCGCTCGCGGTCGTGCGTGCCCGCAGCACCGCGGACGTCGTCGCGGCCGTGCGGGTGTGCGCTGAGCACCGGGTTCCGGTCGTGCCCCGCGGCGCGGGAACCGGGCTCTCCGGTGGGGCGAACGCCATCGACGGGTGCGTGCTGATCTCCGTCGAGGGCATGGACGAGATCCTGGAGATCAACCCTCGCGAGCAGCTCGCCGTGGTGCAGCCCGGTGTGGTCAACGACCACCTGCGCGCCGCCTGCCGCGAGCACGGTGCGTGGTACCCGCCGGACCCGGCCAGCTCGCCGTGGTCGACGATCGGCGGCAACGTCGCCACCAACGCCGGCGGCGTGTGCTGCGTGAAGTACGGCGTGACCCGTGACTACGTGCTCGGCATGGAGGCCGTCGTGGGCTCCGGCGAGGTCGTGCGGCTGGGGCGGCGCACCGCGAAGGGCGTCGCCGGGTACGACCTGTGCGGGCTGTTCGTCGGGTCGGAGGGCACGCTCGGCGTGGTCACCGAGGTGACCGTCAAGCTGCTGCCGGGCGTGCGGGCTCCGGAGCGAACCGTGGTGGGCTACTTCGACTCGCTGGTGGCCGCCGGTGAAGCCGTCGCGGCAGTCGCCGCCGAGGGGATCGTGCCCTCTGCTCTGGAACTGCTCGACCAGCACTGCCTGCGCGCGGTCGACGAGTGGAAGAACATGGGCCTGTCGGCCGAGGCCAACGTCCTGCTGCTGGGCCGCTCCGACGCTCCCGGGCAGGCGGGGGAGCAGGAGGTCGACGCCCTCGTCCGCTGCTTCGACGCGGCGGGCGCCACCTGGAGCGCCCGCTCCACCGACGAGCAGGAGGCCGACGCGCTGTTCGCGGCCCGACGGCTCGCCTACCCGGCGCTGGAGCGCCTCGGCCCGCTGCTCACCGAGGATGTGTGCGTGCCGCGCGCCCTGGTCCCCGACATGCTCGCGCGCATCGAAGCCGCTGCTCAGAAGCACGACACGCAGATCGCGAACATCGCCCACGCCGGCGACGGGAACCTGCACCCGCTGATCATCACGCCGCCCGGTGACGACGAGGCGCGCCTGCGCGCCCAGCGGGCCTTCGACGACATCGTGACCGACGCGATCGACCTCGGCGGCACCGTCACCGGCGAGCACGGCGTGGGCCTGCTCAAGCGCAAGGGCCTGCACGCCGAGCTCTCGCCGAAGGTCGTCGACATGCACCGCGACATCAAGAGCGCCCTCGACCCCGCCGGGATCTTCAACCCCGGCAAGGTCTTCGGCGACCCCTCCTGACCGTCCTGCGCTCGACCAGTCCCAGTTTTAGGGGTCATTGGCAGAATCACTTTGCTTGGCGGTGCGGGTGGCGGAACCTCACACGCCGCCTGGACTCCGTGCGCCACTCCTTTTGTATGCCAATACACGGCGTCGCGGCGTACTCGCCAGACAGCGTGTGAGAACCCGCGGCGGTGCGGGCTGAGTCCCACACCTGAAGCAACGGCACCCGCCGCATTCTGAAACGACTCCTTAGTCCAAACCGAGCCATGATCATGTCCGGATTGTCCGCTCAGTTTGGACTAAAACTGGGACCCGGGGGACTCCGAGGAGTTAGCCCGGACGGCGGGACCGGACCGAGAGTGCTGCGAAGGTGATCACCGCCAGACCGCCCAGCAGCGTCGGCAAGGTGAGCGGTTCGGCGAGGATCAGGACCGCCCAGCCGATGGTCATGACCGGCTGGACGAGCTGGATCTGGCTGACCTGGGTCATCGGCCCGATGGCAAGCCCCCGGTACCAGGCGAGGAATCCGAGGTACTGGCTGACCAGGGCGAGGTAGGCGAAAGCCGCCCACTGAGCCGGGGTCGCGCTCGGCGGTTGTTCGGCGATCGAGATCGCGGTGAGCACGACCATCACGGGTGCGGCGAGCACGAGCGCCCAGGACACCGTCTGCCAGGCCCCGAGTTCCCGCGCCAGGAGGCCGCCTTCGGCGTACCCGACCGCGGCGGCCACCACGGCGCCGAACAGCAGCAGGTCGGCGAGGTGGAGTCCGCCCAGGCCCTGCAGTGCGGCGAAGGCGACCGTGGCCAGCGCTCCCAGGCCTGCCGCGATCCAGAAGGTCCTCGGCGGTCGTTCGTGCCCGCGCACCACGGCCATCACGGCGGTCGCCGCGGGCAGCACTCCGATCACGACGGCACCGTGGCTGGCCGGGGTGCTGGTCAGCGCGTAGGAGGTGAGGAACGGGAACCCGACGACCACACCGGCCGCGACCACGGCGGCGCGGGCCCACTGGCCGCGGTTCGGGAGCCGCTGCCTGGTGAGCAGCAGGGCGGCGAAGGCCATCAACCCGGCGACGGCGCCACGACCAGCACCGATGAACAGAGGGGAGAGTCCACCGACCGCGACGCGCGTGAGCGGGACGGTGAAGGAGAACGCCGTGACGCCGAGGAGCCCCCAGGCCAGTCCCGAGCGCGGCGAGGATAGCGCCGTGTCCCTGATGGCAGTAGCGCTACTATTGTCTGTCATGGTTGACGATAGCAGTGCGCGCATTGTCGCGGAACTCCGCGAGTGGATCGCGACGGCGCAGGCGGGTGCGAAGCTCCCGTCGACGCGTGAGCTCGTCGCCCGGCACGGAGTCAGCCCCGTCACCGTGCAGAAGGCGTTGCGCACTCTCGCGTCCCAGGGAGCGGTCGAAAGTCGCCCAGGTGTGGGCACGTTCGTCCGATCCGTGCGCGTCGCCCAGCCGAGCGACTACGGCTGGCAGACCGCGGCGCTGGGTTCGCGGAAGAACAACCGCCCGACCCTGTCCGCCGCCATGCGTCCCGCTCCCAACGACGTGATCGCGCTGCACTCCGGCTACCCGTGCCGCGAACTGCTACCGGAACGGCTCGTCCGGTCCGCGTTCACCCGTGCCGCCCGCAGCGATGCGGTCGTCGGCAGGCCGCCCACGGCAGGCGTTCCGGAGCTGCAGGCGTGGTTCGCCGCCGAGCTCGGCACCGCGGCGCCGGGCGACGTGGTGATCTTCCCGGGCAGCCAGAGCGGGCTGAGCGCGATCTTCCGCGCGCTGGTAGGTGCAGGGCGCCCGCTGCTGATGGAGTCGCCCACGTACTGGGGTGCGATCGTGGCCGCTGCGCAGGTGGGCGTGCAGACGGTCCCGGTTCCCAGCGGACCGGACGGCCCCGATCCGGACCAACTCGCCGGTGCCTTCGCGCGCACCGGCGCCCGCGCGTTCTACGCCCAGCCGAACTACGCCAATCCGACCGGAGTGCAGTGGTCGTCGCGTCTGGCCGGGGAGGTGCTGGACGTGGTCCGCCGGAACGGCGCGTTCCTGATCGAGGACGACTGGGCGCGCGATCTCGGCATCACGACCGAACCCGAACCGGTGGCGGCCCGGGACGAGGACGGGCACGTCGTCCACCTGCGATCGCTGACCAAGACCGTGTCGCCTTCGGTGCGCATCGCCGGGGTGATCGCGCGCGGCCCAGCGCGGGAGCGGATCCTCGCCGACACCCAGTCCGAGGCGGTCTACGTCAGCGGGATGCTGCAGGCCGTGGCCCTGGACGTGGTCACCCAGCCCGCCTGGCGCCGATACCTGCGCGACCTGCGCCGGCAGCTCACCGCTCGCCGCGACCTGCTGGCCGACGCCGTGCGCGAGCACGTTCCCGGCGCGCACCTGGAGATCCCGGCCGGTGGCCTCAACCTGTGGGTGAGGCTGCCGGACACCACCGATCTGGCCGCGCTCGTGCGGGACTGCGAGACCGCCGGGGTCGTCGTCGCCCCTGGTGACGAGTGGTTCCCGGCCGAGCCGACCGGCCGCTTCCTGCGCCTGAACTACGCGGGCCCGAACCCCGGCACCTTCCCCGAAGCGGCACGGCTGATCGGTGAGGCGCTCAGCCGACGAGCTTGAGGGCGGCCGTTTCGACGGTGTGCTCGTCGAGCAGGACGTGGTAGGCGGCGGCACCGAGCGGGATGAAGCTGTCCTCGCTGGCCACGCGTCCGATCCGGCCGGTGAACCCGGCGTCGACGAGCGCGGTCACCACCGACTCGGAAACGCCTCCGCTGCGGCGGGTTTCGTCCACGACGAGCACCTTCCCGGTGGCTTCCGCCGCTTCGAGGAGGTCGTCGAGCGGCAACGGGGCGAGCCAGCGCAGGTCGAGCACCCGGGCCCGCACGCCTCGGTGACTCAGACGCTCGGCCACGCGCAGGCTCATCGGGACGCCGTTGGCGAAGCTGACGAGCGTGAGGTCGCCACCGTCGCCGTGAACGCGGGCGCGACCGAGGGGCACGTGGTGCTCGCCCGGGGCGGGATACCGGGCCAGCCAGCCGTCGTCGCCCGATTCGTGCAGGTCGCGGGTGTGGTAGAGGGCGATGGGTTCGAGGAACGCGCACACCCTGCCGTCCTCGCGGGCGGCGGCGACACAGGTCCGCAGCATCGATGCCGCGTCGTCCGGCCGCGACGGGGAGGCGACCACGACACCGGGCAGGTCGCGCAGCGCGGCCACGCTGTCGTCGTTGTGGAAGTGGCCGCCGAAGCCCTTCTGGTAGCCGTAACCGGCGATCCGCACGACCATCGGGTTGGTGTAGCGGCCGTCGGAGAAGAAGCTCAGCGTGCTCGCCTCGCCGCGCAGCTGATCGGCCGCGTTGTGGAAGTAGGCGAGGTACTGGATCTCCGGGATCGGCACCATCCCCGCCAGACCCGCTCCCAGCGCCGTGCCGAGGATGCTCTGCTCGTCGAGCAGGGTGTCGAAAACCCTGCTGCCGCCGAAGGTCTTGCGCAGGCCTCGGGTCACTCCGTAGACACCGCCCTTGCGGGCGACGTCCTCGCCGAAGACCACGACCTTCTCGTCGCGGCCGAGCTCTTCGGCCAGCGAGCGGTTGATCGCTTGCGCCAGCGTCAGCGGGCCCTCGTCCTCCGGTGCGGTGCGGAAGTTCTCGCCCCGGCCCGCCGGGACCTCGGCGGCGCGGTCGGCGATGGCCTCGGGGGAGTGGCGGTGCAGCGCGCCCATCACCTCGGCGGCGCTGCCGAGCTTGCGGCGGGTCAGAGCGTCCTGGGCGATCTCGGCCACCTCGGCGCGCTTGGCCTCGTACCGCGCCATGACCTCGTCGGGGGTGAGAACGCCCTGGGAGATCAGCGCTTCCGCGGTGGCCAGCAGCGGATCGCGGTCGTGATCGGCGGTGATCTCGGTGCGCGAGCGGTAGGACGACTCGACGTCGGAACCGGCGTGGCCCATCAACCGGACCGTGCGCAGGTGCAGGAAGGTGGGTGCTCGGTGCTCGCGCACCCACTCGGCTGCCTCCCGGGACACGCGCAGGCACTCGACGGGATCCGCGCCGTCCGCGGTGAAGTACCGCAGTCCCGGCCGATTCCCGTAGGTGGAGGCGATCCAGCCCGACGGGGTGCGCACGCTGATGCCGATGCCGTTGTCCTCGCACACCAGCAGCAGCGGCAGCGGCAGACCCTGAAAACCGCAGTGCAGTGCGGAGTTGATGGCGCCGACGGCGGTGGAGTGGTTCGCCGAGGCGTCCCCGAAGCTGCACACCACCACCGAGTCCGCCGGCCACTCGGCAGGCACCCCCAGCCGCGCGCCGCGCTCCAGCGCGAAGGCGAGCCCCACCGAGCGGGGCAGGTGCGAGGCGATGGTCGAGGTCTGCGGGATCACCGACAGGTCGCCGTGCCCGAAGACCTTGTGCCGCCCGGCGGAGATCGGCTCGTCCGCCGAAGCGACCACGCCCAGCAGCACGTCGCGCAACGGCGTGCTCCCGGCGACGGAGCGGGCTCGCTCCAGGTAGAACGCCCCGGAGCGGTAGTGCAGCAGCGCCGGATCGCTCACCCGCAGCGCCGCTGCCACGGCCGCGTTCGACTCGTGCCCGGACGATCCGATGCTGTAGAAGCCCTCACCGCGCTTGCCCAGCTCGCGGGCCTTGAAGTCCAGGTGCCGACTCCCGGCCTGGGAGTCGAACAACCCGACCAGGTCCTCTCCCGAGACACCGGTGGACCGGATCCCGGTGGAGTTCCGGACTGCCAGGTGGGGGACCGCGTTGCGGAAGTGCTCGTCGATGGGTTCGGTCATGATTGCTCCCACTCGGATGCGACCGCTGTGCAGGACTTGGCGAGGAACTCCAGGGCGACCGGGAGCAGCGGGTTGGTGTTCTGCTTGCGGTAGAGGACCTTCACCCGGCGACGCGGGTCGAAGCCGACGATCTGCGCGACACCGCGCTGGTCGTGGGGGATCGCCAGCGCGGGCAGGACGGCGACGCCCAGCTCCCGCCGGACCAGGTCGCGGATGACGGAGTAGTCGTTGCTGCGGAAGGTGATTCGCGGTGCGAAGCCCGCCGCGGCCGTCAATCGGACCAGCGAGCGGGCGCCCGCGGTGTCCTGCCGGGTGCAGATCCAGTTGTCGCGCGCCAGATCGGGCAGCTCCACGCGGGTTCGGCCGGCCAGGCGGTGCGATTCGGGCAGAACCACGTGCAACGGCTCGGACAGGAGCTCTTCGGCGCACAGCTCCACCGGCCACCGGCGCGGATCCAGGTCGTACTCGAAGACCAGGGCCGCGTCCAGCACGCCGTCGAGGACGCCGTCGACGACCTCGTCCGGTTCGCCCTCGTCGAGCTGGACCTCGGCGTTCGGGCGTTGCGAGATGACCGAGGCCAGCACGTCGGGCAGCACGCGCGAGTTGGCGGTCGCGAAGGACGCCAGCCGGAGGCTGCCCTCCTCGCCGACCACCATCGCCCGGACCTCGCGCTCCAGGGAGTCCAGCGCGTTGAGCGCGTCCCGGCTGCGATCGGCCAGCCGGAGCGCGAGCGCGGTGCTGCGGGCGGAGCGCGCCGCCCGCTCGAACAGCGGCGCGCCGATCGCGCGTTCCAGCAGCACCATCTGCTGGGACACCGCTGAGGCGGTGTAGCCCAGGATCCGACCGGCCTCGGCGAACGAGCCGGTCCGCACGCACTCCTGCAGCGTTCTGAGATGAATCGGGTTGAGCACGCGGACTCCTCACCGCCTCCGATGGGTTCAGGCCGGCACGGGCGAGCGGCCGCGCAGCCGCATCGCTTCGCGGACCCGCTGCTGAGCCATCTCCAGCGCCGCGGCGTGCGGGAGCGATCCCGAGACGGCCGCGGTCTCCAGCACCAGCAGGGTGTTGCGCCGGGTCCGGGTCGCGACCTCGTCGAGGATCCTGGCGGGTTCCGGGCGGAACGGGGAGTACCTCGCGTCCATCGCGAACCCGGCGGCGATCGCTCCACCGGCGTTGGCGATGAAGTCCGGCACGATCTCCACCCCGCGAGCGGCGAGCGCCCGGCGAGCGGCGACGCTGGTCGGCAGGTTGGCGCCCTCCACGACCAGCCCGGCGCGGATCCGGGCGGCGACCGACTCGTCGATGACGTCCTGCCGGGCGGCCGGGATCAGCACGTCGCAGTCCACCGTCAGCTCCTCGCCGTGCGAGATGCGCTGCGCGGGGGTGGCTTTCGCGACGCAGGTGTCGCCGAACTCCGCCCGGGCCGCCAGCCACGCGGGAACGTCGAGACCGTTCGGGTCGTGCACCGAACCGTCCGCTGTGGACAGCGCGACCAGCTGGGCTCCGAGCGCGCTCAGCCGCGCTGCGGTGGCCGTGCCGACGGCGCCGAAGCCCTGCACCGCGATCCTCGCGCCGGCGACCGGTTTTCCCGCTCGTTCCAGCGCCGCCAGGGCGGCTTCGGCGACACCGTGCCCGGTCACCCCGAGCTGGTCGTAGGGAACCCCGCCGAGGGCTTCGGGAACACCGACGGCGGCCCCGCGATCGCCGAGCTCGTCCTGGATGATCGCGGCGTCGTGCTCGGTCATGCCCATGTCGAGCCCGGCGACGTAGCTGGCCGGGATCTGGTCGGCCAGGCGGCGCGCGAAGGCCCGCACCACGGCTTCCTTGTCGGGGGAGCCCGGGTCGGCGACGATGCCGGCCTTCGCCCCGCCGTGGAAGAGGTCGACCGCCGCCCACTTCCAGGTCATCACCCGCGCCAGCCGGGCGATCTCAGCGGTGGTCACGCTCGCGGCCATCCGCGTACCGCCCTTGCCGCTGCCGCGCGCGGTGTTGTCGATGACCAGCACGCCCCGCATCCCGGTGCGCGCGTCGGAGACGCAGACGACCTTCTCCGGGCCCCACTCGTCGATCTCCTGCAACAGATCAACCACGGTTGTCCCTTCCTACACGCAGTTGTGCTCGGGCCGGGGCGCGGCGCCGTCGAAGCGGCGCACGTCGAGGCCGGAGACGTCGATGGGCGGTGTGCGGCCCAGGACCAGATCGCGCATCACCTCGCCGATCGCCGGGCTCTGCAGGAAGCCGTGCCCGGAGAAGCCGGTGGCGTAGTAGAACCCGCCGTCGTGGCCGACCAGCGCGTTGTGGTCAGGGGTGATCTCGTAGAGCCCGGCCCAGCCGTGCGCGACACCGGCCTCGGCCAGCCGAGGGGCTCGGTGCTCCACGGCCTCGCCGAGCCTGCCCAGCCACCGGTCGTCGGTGCCCAGCCGGAATCCGAACTCCTCGTCCGGGTCCGACATGCCGACGAGCATCCCGGGGCCTTCCTCGTGGAAGTAGAAGCTGGTGGCGAAGTCGATCGTGAACGGCGAACGCGGCGGGCGGTCGGGCATCGGCTCGGTGACCAGGATCTGCCTGCGCAGCGGGCGCACCGGCAGCTCGACGCCGGCGAACTCGCCGATCGCCGCCGACCACGCCCCGGCCGCGCACACCACCGCGGTGGTGCGCACCGACCCCTCGGCGGTGCGCACCCCGGCGATCTCGCCGCCACGGAGGTCGATCCCGGTCACCTCCACGCCGTGTCGCAGCACCGCGCCGTGCTCCCGGGCCGCGCGGGCGTAGCCCTGCACCACGCCCTCCGGGGTGCAGTGCCCGTCGGTGGGCGAGTAGGCCGCCGCCAGCAACCCGTCGGGGGAGGCCAGCGGTGAGAGCGCGCACGCCTGCTGCGGAGTGAGCATCCTGCTGGGCACGCCCAGCGAGTTCTGCAGCGCGACGCTCGTCTCGAACGCCGTGACGTCGTCGGGATCCGACAGCAGGAACAGGTACCCCTGCTGCTTGAGGTCGATCTCGCCGCCGGGCCTGCGGGCGAAGTCCTCGAACGCCGTCAGGCTGCGCTGCCCGAGCTCGATGTTCACCGGGTCGGAGAACTGGGCCCGGACACCTCCGGCCGCCTTGCTGGTGCTGCCCGAACCCAGTTCGGCGCGCTCCAGCAACAGCACGTCCGCGCCGGCTTCGGCGAGGTGGAAGGCGGTGCTGACGCCCACCGCCCCGCCTCCGACGACCACGACCTCCGCTGAGGGCGGGAGCACTACTACTTCCCGCCGAGTTCCGGAGGCAGTCGGAAGTCGAGCTCCGGCTCGACGGTGTCGACGTCCATCTGGGCCTTCTGCAACTTGCCGGAGAAGTCCCAGTTCAGCGACTGCCAGCGGGTGAACTGGTCGAGCACCCAGATGCCCGACTGGCGGCTGCCGTTGCCGGACTTGCCGTTGCCGCCGAAGGGCAGGTGCGCCTCGGCACCGGACGTGGAGTTGTTCACGCTGACCATGCCCGCCCCGGTGCCCTGCCGGAAGCGGAACGCCTTGGCCGGGTCGGAGGTGTAGATCGCCGCCGAGAGCCCGTAACCGGGGGCGTTGCCGAGCTCGATCGCCTCGTCCAGCGTCTCGTAGGTGGTGATGCCGACGATCGGGCCGAAGGTCTCGTTGCGGAAGATGTGGTCGTCGCTGCGCATCCCGTCGACCAGCACCGGGTGGTAGTACAGGCCGGATGCCGGGTCCCCGTGGAATCCCTTGCGCGGCTTGTCGTTCGAGATGCGCCCGACCGAGTCGGAACCGAGCGGGGTGTGGTGCGGCTGCAGGGTGTCCAAGATGGACTCGAAGTTCTCGGCGAACTTCGCGTCCAGCATCGGCCCGTAGAGGACGTCGCCGCTCGGCTCGCCGACGGTGGCCGCGCGCAGGGCCGCGTCCAGGCGGGAGGTGAACTCGTCCTTGACGTCGCGGTGCACGATGAGGTTGCCCAGCGAGGTGCAGCGCTGGCCCGCGGTGCCCCACCCGGAGAACAGCGCGCCCTCCACGGCCAGGTCCAGGTCGGCGTCCTCGGTGACGATCATCGGGTTCTTGCCGCCGAGCTCCAGGCACGGGCTCTGCAGGTGGCGGCCGCACAGCTCGCCGACCCGGGTGCCCACGGCGCTGGAGCCGGTGAAGCCGACCTTGTTGACGGTTCCCGCCTCCAGGGAGGCCTCCAAGCCCTTGAAGGTCGCTTCGCCGTCGGTGTAGACGAGGTTGAGCACGCCCTTGGGCACGCCGGCCTTCCACGCGAGTTCGGCCACCGCGCGCGCCGCGCCCGCGGCGTACTCAGCGGGCTTCCACACGACCGCGTTCCCGCACAGCAGCGCCGGGACCAGGTACCAGGACGGCACCGCCACCGGGAAGTTGCCCGCGGTGATCACCACCGCCACGCCGACCGGCGCGCGGAAGGTGAACAGCTGCTTGTCGGGCATCTCGGAGGGCACGGTCTGCCCGTAGAGCCTGCGGCCCTCGCCGAGGAAGAAGTCGCAGGTGTCGACGATCTCCTGCACCTCGCCGAGCGCTTCGGCGTAGGGCTTGCCGATCTCGCGGGTCACCAGCCGGGCGAGCGATTCCTTGTTGGCCTCGACGAGACGTCCCAACCCGGCGATCACGCGACCGCGCACCGGGGCGGGCACCTCGGCCCACTCCTTCTGGGCGCGGTGGGCCTGCTCGGTCGCGACCCGCAGGGTCTCGGGGGTGCCCAGCGCGACCTTGGCGACGACGTCGTCGAGGTTCGCGGGGTTCTTCGAGAGGTACTCGCCTCCGCCGTCGATCACCTCCGGGGCGTCCGGGCCGATCACGGAGCTCAACGTCGCCTGCACCGACATGCACCTCTTCCTGCTCGGGACCACGCTGGGATCACCGTAGAACGCCGGAGCCCGCCCTGTTGAGCATCAGAAGGGTGATTTCTCGTCTCGCTGAGATCCAGCATCGCTGCTGCTGCCTTCCGGTGGGCCCACCGATGTGCCAACGTCGGGCAGCATGAGGTTCCTCAGCGACACGGACGTGGCGGCGGCGCTGGACTACGACGCCGCGATCGCCTCGCAACGCCTGGCCTTCGAATCCCTGGGGCGGGGAGAGGCCCAGCAAGCGGCGAAGACGGCGATCAGGACGGGAGAGGACACGGCCCTGTCGTACCTGAGCAGGCTCTCGCCCCGGCACGGCCCGGTCGCCAAGCTCGTGTCCGTGAACCCCGGGAACGCCGCTCGCGGCACGGCGTCGATCAACGCCACGGTCCTGGTGCTCGACGCCGAGACGGGAACGCTCACCGCGACGATGTCCGGCACCGCGCTCACCGAGCTCCGCACCGCCGCGGGCAGCGCCGTCGCCCTCGACGCCCTGGCGCCGACCGACGCGGACGTGCTGGCGGTGATCGGTTCCGGAGTCCAAGCCCGAGCCCACGTGCGCGCCGTCTCCCGAGTCCGCGCGCTCACCGAGGTCCGGGTGCACAGCCGCGACGCGGCCCGCCGCGAGTCCACCGCCGCTGCGCTCGCCGCGGAGCTCGGACTCGACGTCCGGCCGGCCGCCACCGCGGCCGAGGCGGTCCGCGACGCGGCGATGGTGGTCGCCTGCACCCTGAGCCCCGACCCGGTCGTCGAGACCGCCGATCTCGCCCCGGGTGCCACCGTGGTCAGCGTCGGGAGCTTCGAACCCCACCGCCGGGAGGTCGACGGCGACCTCCTGCGCGCAGCGGACAGGATCGTCGTCGACGACGTCGACACGGCCGCCCACCACGCGGGTCCGATCATGGCCGCCCTCGACACCGGCGACCTCGACAGGGACGGACTGACCCCGCTCGGCACGATCCTCACCGCCCAAGCCCCGGGCCGAAAATCCGCCGAGGAGCTCATCTTCTACAACAGCGTCGGCATCGGCGTCCAAGACGCAGCAGCAGCCCTCGCAGTCCTGGGCTTGCTGTGATCGCGAGTGCCTCATGCGGGTGACGGTTACCCAACATCGTGCATAAATCCTCCTGGAGCTTGATCGACGGTCTCAGCTCCACGAATCATGGAGCCATGAAGCTATCCAAGGTGACGGAGTGCAAGGACGAGAATTGTCCTGCCGTGTACGTGTCCGATAGGGGGACGGCCGTGATCCAGGGGGTGCCGGTCGAAGTGGGCACGGAAGGGCTCACCCTGGGAGACGGGGAGTCGGCCGTCGAGCTTCCCCCGAGCGTTGTCCTTGCCGCTGTTGGAGCCCTTCAGGAGGTCACAAGTGATCCTTTCGAACCTGCGTGAGCGGTTCGCGAATTGTCAGAGCTCGGCATGGCGGTTCGAGGCTCAGCCGACCTACACCATGCCTGGTGAGCAGGATGACCTTGAGCTCTGGCGCGCTGGTGAGCCTGTGCCGGAGGGATTCAACTCCGCTTGGCACGAGCGTGTTTCGGGCTATGTCGAACGCGGTGTGTCCATGGGACGTGTCCGCGTTGTCCGCAGGCCGCTCACGGAGTACCTGCGGCATCAGTTCGAGTGGGCCATTCCTGGCAACATCAAGGCTGGGGAGGACATCCGGATCCTGGATCTCACCGAACTTGAGCTTGATCTGCCGTCCCAGGACTTCTGGCTCTTCGACGATCAGATCGTGGTGGATCTCAACTTCAACCCCGACGGTACGATGATCAACCGGGAGCAGCTCGAGAATCCTGACCTCTCGAAGTACCTGAAGTGGCGCGATACAGCGCTCGCGCATTCGGTTGCTTTCCACGAGTTCCATGCTGGAACCTGAGAACGAGAAGCGGGATCGCAGGGATTTAGCTGATTCGCTGAAGCAGTTGCGTAAAGCGGCCGGGCTCTCCGGGGAGAGGCTGGCCGCTCGTGCTGCCATGTCCCAGTCCAAGATCAGCAGGATCGAATCGGGACGGGCCCTTCCCAGCGTTGCCGATGTCGAACGGATCATGCTGGCACTCGATGTGCCGGCGGACGCTCAACTCGACATCCTCACAGCCGCGCGATCGGCCAATGTTGATTACGTCTCGGCTCGTTCGGCGGCCCGGTTGGGAATCTGGCGTCGACAGGCCGAGATCAAGGCGCTGTGCGAAGCATCCACGACGGTTCGGCATTTTCTCCCGGTCATCCCGTCCGGTCTCATTCAGGATCCGGAGTACGCGAGAAGCGTCTTGACTCCGGTTATCGAGGGTGACACCGCGCGTGACGTCGACCGCGCTGTGAAAGCCCGGACGGAAGCCCAGGAAGTCCTCGACGACGAATCCCGGACGTTCCACTTCCTGCTAACGGAGCAGGCTGTGCGACTGAAGCAAGCGTCCGCGCCAGTGATGGTGAAGCAGCTCCGGCACATGGCCACTGCGTCCGAGCGGTCGAACGTGGACCTGGCAATCCTGCCGCACACGGCCTCGATCACGTCGCCGCCGTTGAACATATTCGTGATCTACGACGAGCGCCTTGCCACCGTCGAAATGTTCTCCGGAACCGTCGCTCTCCGGGACTACCGCGATATCTCGTATCACCTCAACGTGTTCGACTACTTTCGGGAGCGAGCAGTTTCGGGAACTGCGGCTCGGCGGCTTCTGAATTCGGTGGCCGACGAGTTTATGCGAGGTCCTGACTAGAACTGGAATTGCGGTTCTCGCTGCGTCTAATTTCGCTTCATGGTGATGTTGAGCGAGGGGCGGACTGATCCCGAAAAGCCCCCGAGGTCGCCGGCGGAGTGCGAAACGCGCAGGCGCACGACGGTTCTCGTCGACGGGCGCAGCTGGCTGGTGTGCCCGGTCGGTGGGCCGGCCTGCTTCCGGGTCGCTGCGGACATGGATCAGATCGCCAGGGACGCTGTCGACTTCCACGCGGAGAACCACTTCCTGGCGTGCGGCTGCCCGTGCTGCGGGCGGTGAGCGATGGCCCGCATCCCGTGCCAGTGGTTGTTCCTCGGCGGCTTCACCTTCCGCTGGGGGAGGGGTGATCCGGCGATCGACGTGCTGCGCGGCGACACCGGGCCCGTGCACGGCAACGGCCGACGAGTCGCCGTGATCCCCGTCGATCGGTCGTGGAAGGACGTCCACGACCTGCACCAACGAGCCCGGTCCTGGTTGCGGGCCACTGCGGCGAAGCGGGCCGGGGTCCGCGAGTGACGCCGCTCGGTGTGCTTTCCTTGGCGGGCGAGGACGGCGTTGAGGAGGTTTGCGGGTGGGGTACGCGGCGAGGTTCGAGGCGGCGCTGGCGGGACTGGAGCTTCCCGGGCGCGTGGGCATCGCGAGCTGGGACCTCCGCGAGAACGCGCCGGTGCTGCGCGGTGCGGAGGTCGAGGTGCACTCGGCCAGCACCATCAAGGTGCTGGTGATGATCACCGCGTTGCGGGCCGTCGCCGACGGGCGCTCGAACCTCGACGAGCTGGTGCCGCTCCCGCCCGAGCGCACCCGGGGGACCGGCGTGCTGTTCGAGATGCCCAGCGTGCCCGCGATCTCGCTGCGCGACCTGATCAACCTGATGATCGTGGTCAGCGACAACGCCGCCACCAACGCCGTCATCGACCAGGTGGGGTTCCGCGCGATCGCCGAGTGCACATCGGACCTGGGCTGCACCGGAACCCGGATCGAGCGGCACATCATGGACACGGAAGCTCCCGGGGTCCTGCGGACCACCGCGCTCGACCAGGCCCGCGTCCTGGCCGCCCTCGCCGAGGGCGAGGCTTTGCCGCCGGAGCTCGCCGAGCACGCCCTGGCGGTGCTGTCGCGGCAGCAGGTCGTGGACCGAATCCCGTTGCTGCTGCCGGAGAACGCGCGCTGCTGGAACAAGACCGGCGAGATCAAGGGGCTGCGTCACGACGTCGCTCTGCTGAGCACCGACGACACCCCGCAGGTGGTGCTGGCCGTGCTCGTCGACCAGCTCACCGACCCGGTGTCCAACAAGGGCTACCGAGGCGGCGACGGCGTCGAGGCCATCGCCGCCATCGGAGAAGCCGCTTGGCGAGCGATGGTTCAGCCGAACACCGGGTTCCACGGAACCGAAGGCGCGTAGAGCGAGCGGATCCCGCTCATCGGGACGTTGTGGCGAAGCTCGGTGTCCCGGTACCGGGCGACCTGCTGGTGCCAGTTGAGAATGCCGGCGAGCCAGTCCTTGAGCTCCTCGGCGTGCTCGTTCAACGCCTCCTGGGCCTCCGGCGACACCTGCCGCTCCTCGTACAGGACGGGCAGTTCCACGTCGACGACGTGCCGGAACTGCTCCATCCGAGCGTTGAACAGCCCGTGCACGATCTCGAAGGCGCGATCGGCGTCGCAGTCCAGGAAGTTCTGCACCACCAGGACCGCGTTGTGGACCTCGCCCTCGAACTCGATCTCCTTGCGGTAGGAGAAGACGTCGTTGAGCATCGTCGCGCAGTCGATCGCGGAGTTCTCCAGGTTCTGCACCGCGCGCGTCTCGTACAGCTCCGGAGGCACCACGTCGCCGTGGGCGAAGCGGGCCAGGCTGATCGTCATGTCCGAACCGAAGGTGGCGCGGCGCATCTCGACGTAGTCCACCGGGTCCGGAACGTGGTTGAGGGCCTGGTTGTCCAGCTCCCACACCCAGCTGTCGATCATCACCTCCACGGCGCTGCGCAGCGACTGCCGCTCCCGGGCGTTCATCGGAGCGGTGGTGCGCCGCCACAGATCGGCCAGACCGCGCTCCATCATGTTGACCGGCACGATCCCCGGCTCACCGGCGTCGGTCATGACCTGCTTCAGCCGTTCGTTCTGCGCCTTCGCGCCCGTCACGTCCCGGACGTGGCCGTAGCGCTGCGGGTAGAGGTCGTCGCCGTAGGTTCCCCACACCAGCCAGTGCGAGGCGAGGTCGAGCTCCTCGATCGAGGCGTCCGGGTCGAGACCGGCGGCGCACAGCGGCAGGTCGTTGAACCGCACCGCCGCCTCGTCCCACACCGGCGGGGCGTCGGCGAACATCCCCATCTCCCGCGACCAGTCCACCGCGTGCTCGCGCGAGACGTCCAGGTGCGGGCACAACCTCAACTCGAACGGCACCTCCAGCTCGGGCCGCTGAACCGGGCCGACCGGCTGGAACGGAACCCTCGTGAAGCTCCGAAGGCGTTGTGGCGCAGTCGAGGCCAGGGACTTGGCGATGTAGGCGCCCGCGGTTCCCAGGCCGGTCGGGCCACCCAGGACCGACGAGATGCCCCCGCCCTCGGGATACCGCCCGGAGGCCATGTGCCACTCGTGCCCGCCGGACTGCCAGTCCTGCAGGCCCTTGGCGTAACACAGCACCGCCAAGCGTCCGACCGGGTCCACCCGGTGCTCCTCGAGCAGCCTCGGCACCTCCGTCAGCGCGGTGTGCTCGAACTGGTGCATCCGCGAGGTCAGCAGGTCGTTGACCGTCTCGGCGGCCTCCTGGGTATCGCAGCCGAGGAACCGCTCGAAGACGAGCACGCCGTTGCTCAGCTCGCCCTCGTCGGTGACCTCGCGCTCGTAGGAGAACAGGTCGTTGCGCAGGTGCACCGTGTCGGAGAACGTGTCGCGCAGGACCTTCAGCGGGCGGGTCGCGGCGAGCTCCGCCGGAACCTCGACCCCCACGGCGTGCTCGACGAGGTTCGCCGACCACGGCGCGCCGCCGACCTTGCGGCGCATCTCGATGTACTCGATGGGGTTGGACAGCCGGTTCTCGCTGATGTTGTGCAGCTCCCACAGGGACTCGTCCAGCAGCGCCGTCGTGCTGCCGGCGAACCGGCGCCGCCAGTCGGCGCTCATCGACGGCACCGTGCGGCGCCACAGGTCCGCCAGCCCGGCCTCCACCGGATTGGTCGGCTGCTCGGTGATGTCGCCCTCCACCGGCATGAACATCCGCAGCCGGTCGAGGTGCTCGCGCGCGGCCGTCAGGTCCGGATCCCGCTTGTAGAGCTCGACGAAGTGGTCGTCGAAGTAGAAGACCCACACGTACCAGTCGGTGACGAGGTCGAGCTCGTCGCCGTCGCAATCGGGGTGGGTGTAGGCGCAGAGCAGGGCGTAGTCGTCGCGGTCCAGATCGGCTTCGGACCAGATCTCCTTGCCCTGCTGCGGAACGTCGATCATCTCCCTCTCACGCGCCCACGCCTTGCTGTGCTCTCGGGCGCGCTGCAGGTTCGGGTTCAGCCGGGCGGGGTAGGACAGGTAGAAGTCGGGCAGTCGGAACGACATGGGTCAGCGGCCTCCCAGAGGTGTGCACCGTCGCTCGCTGACGGAACCAGTGACTCGCCCCGCCGCCAATGCCTCGCCCGAGTTGGCACACGATCGGGCTGCGACATCGCCCGCCCGGCCCAGCGCCGAGATCACCGCTGGTGCACGAACTCCCCGTCGACCATGGTCAGATCCACCCCGCAGCCGCTGATCTCCTCCTGAGGCAGGGCGAACGGGTCGGCGTCGAGCACCACCAGGTCCGCGGCCTTGCCCACCTCGACGGTCCCGGTCTCGTGCTCCACGTGGTTCACCCACGCGCCGCCGGCCGTGTAGGCGGCCAGCGCGTCGACGAGGTCGAGCGCTTCGCCCGGCTCCAGCGGCTCGTCCGACCCCGGCTCGCACCGGGTGACCGCCGCGTGCACGCCGAGCATCGGATCGGCCTCCGAGACCGGCCAGTCGCTGCCGGCCGCGAGCACCGCCCCGGCCGTGCGCAGCGAGCGGAACGGGTACTGCCAGGACGCCCGGGTGTGGCCGAGCTTGGGCGTGGTCAGCTCGGTCATCGCGGCGTCGTTGACGGCCCAGCGCGGCTGGACGGTCGCCGCCACCCCGAGCTCGCGGAAGCGCGCGATGTCACCCGGGTGGACCACCTGCACGTGGGCGATCTGATGGCGCAGCTCCGGCCCGTTGCCGGTGACCGCGTCGAGCGCGTCGCGGACCGCCCGGTCGCCGACCGCGTGGAAGTGCAGCTGGAAGCCCTCGGCGGTCAGCCGCGGCACCGCCTCCGCCAGCTCCTCCGGGGACACGAAGGACAACCCGCGCCCGTCCGGCCCGAGGTAGGGCAACCGGAGCGCGGCGGTGGCGTTCTCGCACACGCCGTCCTGCATGATCTTGACCGTCTCGGCGCGGAAGCGCCGCCCGCGCGCCCGCTCGCGGCGCTCGACGAGGTCGGGGACCTGCTCGACGCCCCGGTCGCGGTCCCACCACAGCGCCCCGCGCACCTTGCCGGTCAGCAGCCCGCGCTCGTCGGCTGCCAGGTAGGTCGGCAGCAGGTCCTCGTAACCCAGGTAGCGGCCGATGATGGCGTCGTGCCAGGAGGTCACCCCGCGCGCGTGCAGGTGGCGCTGTCCCTCCTCCAGCGCTTGGAGGTACTGGGCGGCGCCGGTCACCGGCAGCACGTGCTCCATCAGACGGGTGGCACCCTCGTGCAGCGTTCCGTCCGGGCGGCCCGCCGGATCGCGCTCGATGCGCCCGTCCGGCGGATCCGGTGTGTGCCGGTCGATGCCCGCCAAGCGCAGCGCCACCGAGTTCACCCAGGCGCCGTGGTGGTCGCGGTTGACGAGGTAGGCGGGCCGATCTCCGGTCACCGAGTCCAGCGCGCGCCGGGTCGGCGTCCCGCCGGGGAACTGCGCCATGTCCCAGCCGCCGCCCAGCAACCACGGCGAATCGGGCAGGGCGGTCAGGTGCTCGGCGATCAGCCGCAGGCAATCGGCCCCGCCGGTGGCCGCCGACAGGTCGCAGCGCAACCGGAGCATCCCGCCGTAGACCGGGTGAACGTGCGCATCGTGGAAACCGGGCAGCAGCAGTCGTCCGCCGAGCTCGACGACCTCGGTGCGAGGGCCGATCCGCTCCCGCACCTGGGCGTCGCCGACGGCAGCGATCCGGCCGCCGCGCACCAGGACGGCATCGGAGAACGAGCGCGCGGCGTCCATGGTGGCCACCGGGCCGCCGACGAAGGCCACGTCATCGCGCATGGGGTGATTGTCGCAGGCGCTGCGCACCGGTGGAGCGGCCAGTTGCGCCGAGATCGTCCGGACAGGAGGGACGGCAGGAGGCGGCTCGACCGAACCGCCCCGCTCCCGCCAACGCTGCTACCGACGGTCTCCCGTTATCACCGACACCGCCAGCTCGCGCTGCGGTTCGGAGACCTGCGGGAGGTGAAAGCCCTGCGCTCGGATGTGGTTGAGCAGCTCGGGCTCAGGTGCCACGCCGTGCTGACGCAGGTAGTAACCGACCGCGCCCGGCCAGATCCAGCTGCCGTCGGTGTGGAAGGTCATCGGCACCGACGCGGTCCGCTGCGGGTCGATCCGGTCGTTGTCGTAGCTGCGCGCGGCCAGCACGATCGGAGCCTTCTCCAGGTACTCCGCGACGCGGTCGGCCTCGGCGCGACCGATCTCGGCGCGTTCGGTGATCGGATTGCCCCTGTCGTCGAACACCTCGGCCGTGCGCAGCGACGCCGATGCCTGGTCGGGCTGTCCCTGGGCGGGCTGGGCCTGCGCCGGCTGGGCCGAATCGCCGGCCAGCCACTGCGGTGTCGCCTCGGGCGGGCGCGGGTGCACGCGCAGCTCCTGCGCGTAGGCCGAGGCCGGGGGAGGTGTCTGCCAGTCCGGCTCGTTGTCGCCGTTGAAGTCGACCGCGAAGCTCCCGGGACGCTGCAGCCGGTAGACGGCGCTGACCCAGGTGCCCCGGTCGGACTGGTACATGCCGCTGCGCAACCGCGCGAAGAGATCGGCGACGCCGGCGGGCGCGGCGAGCGGGATGGCGCTGCCGTTGGGGGCGATGAGCCGGGAGACCGTCTCGACGTGGTCGCCGACCGCGCGGTACTCGGTCGTGGACTCCTGCCAGCCGGGAGGCAGCGCACCCACGATCACTCGGCCGATCTCTTGGATCAGCTGCTGCTGCGAGGCCTCGTCCAGCGAACCCGGCGGGTCAGGTTGACTCATGACTCCCATCCTTCCAGTCGTGCAGCGGGGCGATGCACGCCATGACCGCGCTCCGAGGCCGTCGGTTCGATCGCGAACGACGGGTTCCCGAGGGGGCGGTGAAGGCATCACCAGAGCCTTCGATCAGAAGCTTAGAACCAACGCGGCCCCGACGGGGCCAGGTGAGTTGATCTCGTTACGCACCAACCGGATACGCCCGTTTCACACGCCGTCATGCACCCGTTTCGACGCCGTAACGGTTGTCCGAACCGACGATTGTTGACAATCTCAACTCCCCGGCCTTAGCTTCGAGCCATTCGGGCGGATGCGGGAGGTGGTCTTGTGCGAACTGAGTTGAATCTCCTTCCGCGTCCGGCCGGGTCTGCGGACCTTCTCCCCTCGATCAGACCCCTCTTATCCCACATCTGATCGGGCTTTCCGGCTAGCAGGGCGGATCACCGCCCCATCTCGGCATAGCCCCATCGCTTGATCCATCTCGTATGCGCTCTGAAAGGAGGTATTCGCCCATGGGACTCGTCGGCGGCGAACCGCTCATGAAGGTCACCTGGACGGATCCGGTGACGGGAAGCAACGGCTTCCTGGTCGTGCACACCCTGGTATCCGGCCTCGCTACCGGTGGAACCAGGATGCGTGCCGGTTGCACGATGGAAGAGGTAGAGCACCTGGCGCGCGGCATGGCCCGCAAGACCGCGGTGTTCGAGCTGCCCGTGGGCGGAGCCAAGGGCGGAATCGACTGCGACCCGAAGGACCCGCAGGCCAAGGGAGTGCTCCGGCGCTACCTCCACGCGATGCGGCCGTGGCTGGACGCGCACTGGGTGACCGCCGAGGACCTCGGCGTTCCGCAGCACCTGATCGACGACGCCTTCGAAGAGCTGGGAATGCACCAGTCCTACCACGCGGCGATCCGCCGGGCGCCCGACGCGGAGCGCACGCTGCGCCGGGTCCGGGCCGGGCTCAACGCGCCGGTGCCGGGCGGCCTCCTGCTCGGTGACGTGGTCGGCGGCTACGGCGTGGCGCAGTGCTGCCTGGGCGTCGTGCACTCCCGGTCCTGGGGTGCGCAGGAGACGACCGTCGCGGTGCAGGGCGTGGGCACCATGGGCGGCGGAGCGGCCTTCTACCTGCACGAGGCCGGGCTGAAGGTGGTCTCCCTCGCCGACGCCAAGGGCACTCTGTACCACCCGGACGGCCTGGACGTCCCGGCTCTGCTCGAGGCGCGCGACCGCTTCGGCGAGATCGACCGCGACCAGGTCCCGGCCGATGTCGAGCACCTGCCGCGCGAGGCGGTGCTCTCGCAGCAGGTCGACGTGCTGATCCCGGCGGCGGTCTCCTTCGCCATCGGCACCAACCAGGTGCCGGACGTGGCGGCTCGGGTGATCGTCGAGGCGGCCAACAACCCGGTCACGCCCGAGGCCGAGGAGATGCTGGCGGCCAAGGGGATCCCGGTCATCCCGGACTTCGTGGCCAACGCGGGAGCCGCTGCCTGGGCCTGGTGGCTGCTGCTGGGCCGGGTCGACGCCGACCCGGTGCTGTCCTTCCAGGTGCTGCGCGAGGAGATGCTCGCCAAGATCCCGCTGCTGCTGGCGGCGTGGGACACCGAGGGGCACACCCCGCGCGACGCGGCGCTGATGCTGGCCGAGCAGCGCACCGAGCAGAACAGGGTCGCCGAGGAGAGCGGGGAGGCGCTGCTGAGCATCCCGTGACGCGGGCTGCGCGGTCCCCGGGTCGGACGGCCCGGGGACCGCTGCTTGCGTCCGGACGTGTGAACCGCGTGAAAAGTCCTGCGGTGGACCGGATACCGTCTCATGTTGACTGCCTGCGATCAACGTGTGACAACCCGCAACCGTGGTGCTAGCGTGATTTCCGGTTGCGGTTTTGGTCCTTGCAGTGCTGGAAAAGCGCCTGCCAGAACGCAGGCGCTTTTTTCGTGCCGTGGTGCGGCTCGGCGGGCTGCAGGTGACCGGTTCGGCAACCAGGGATCTGCGCAGTGTGGACCCCGGTCAGCAGAAACGGGAGAACAAGGAATGGCTAGCGGTACGGTCAAGTGGTTCAACGCCGAGAAGGGCTACGGGTTCATCACCCCGGACGGTGGTGGCTCTGACGTCTTCGCGCACTACTCCGCCATCGATGCCACCGGGTTCCGCACGCTGGAGGAGAACCAGCGCGTGGAGTTCGAGATCGCCCAGGGGCCCAAGGGGCCTCAGGCGGCGGGCATCCGCACGGTCTGAGACTTCCGGGTTCGTCTGGACGGGTGGCGGTCCGTGGGCGCCGGCCGCCACTCGTCGCAGATGATCTCCCTCTCGCCGATCACCGGCGAGTTTCACCCGATGGGGCAAGGCATCCCGGGGTAGCCTCGGGGCTCGCTGACGTTTGACCAGGTGCGAGGTTTCGGGGAATGCCCCTGCGTGTGGTTGTCGCCGGTGCGACCGGTGTGGTCGGGAGAACTCTGCTGCCGCTGCTGCGGGAGCGCGGTCATCACGTGACCGCGCTGGGGCGCAGGAGTGACCGACTGGAAGAGCTGTCCGCCGACGAGGTCGTGGCAGCTGACGTGCTCGAGCCCGACTCGCTGCGAATACAGCTGCGCCGCAGCGCGCCCGACGTCGTGATCGACCAGACCTCCTCGTTCGGCACCGCGGACCCGCAGGAAGCCCTGCGGCGCACCGCGAAGCTGCGCGAGCGAGGTACCAAGAACCTGCTCGACGCCGCGGTCGGTGCCGGAGCCAGGCGGTTCATCGCGCAGGGCATGACCGCCGCCTACCGCCCGCACGGCCACGATGTCCTCGAAGAGGATTCACCGCTGTGGGTGGACGCCCCGGGCAGCTGGGGCGACGTGGTGCGAGCGCTCGCCTCCATGGAGGAGGAGCTGTTCACCCGCACCGGTATCGAGGGCGTGTCCCTGCGCTACGGCGCGCTGTACGGACCGGACACCCACTACGCGCCCGGTGGTGACGTGCACGCGCGCGTCGTCGGCAGCGAACTGCCGCTCGTCGGTGATGGTGTCGGGCTCACGTCGTTCACCCACGTCGACGACGCGGCGGGGGTGATCCTGGAACTGCTGGAGGGCGGCGACCCCGGCGCCTACAACGTGGTCGACAACGAGCCCGCCGAGTCCAGCGAGTGGCTGCCCGCCTACGCGAGGATGGCCGGCGCTCCCGCGCCGGTCGCGCTGACGGCGGCGCAGGCGAAGTCGCAGTTGGACTGGTTGACCGTGCACCAGCTCGCCGAGCAGCGCGGAGCGAGCAACTTCCGGCTCCGCGAGACCCTGGGCTGGAAGCCCACCTGGCCGAGCTGGCGCGAAGGCTTCGCCTCCCTCTTCGGTCTCTGGCCGGGCTGACCGTCCGAGCTGTGCTGCGCCTCGGCAGGGCCCAGTTTTAGTCCAAACTGAGTGGACATTTCGGGCGTGAGAGCCTCGGTTTGGACTAAAACTGGGAGCGGCCGGGCCCCTTCACCCGAAGAGGGCATCGTGGAGGAGTTCCACCGGGTGCTTGGCCTCCCGGCCCGTTCCGTGGGCGACTTGCTGGCGGCAGGAGACGCCGGTCGCGGCGACCGTCGCCTCGGTCGCGCGCTCGATCGCCGGGAACAGGCGCTGCCCGCCGATGCTCATGGACAACTCGTAGTGCTCGGTCTCGAACCCGAACGACCCGGCCATGCCGCAGCAGCCCGCGTCGAGCACGTCGACCGCCGAGAGGTGGCCCAGCAGGCGAGCCGATGACGTCGTTCCCAACACGGCCTTCTGGTGGCAGTGGCTGTGGAAGAGCGTCTTCGCCGGTCCCGGACGCGGTTTCAAGGTGCCGTCCTCGAGCGCTTCCAGCAGCAGGTCCTCGACCAGGCTCGCACTCGCGGCCACCCGCGAATCGCCCAGCAGTTTCGGGTGCTCGTCGCGCAGCGTCGAGACGCAGGACGGCTCGCACCCGACGATCGGCACGCCGCGCTCGGCCTCCGGCGCCAGCTCGTCGACCAGTTTCGCGGCCACCGCCTTGGCCCGGGGCAGCAGCCCCTTGGAGATCTGCGGGCGCGCGCAGCACACCCCCGACTCGACCCGGACCTGCCAGCCGGCGTGTTCGAGGAGCCGGATCGCCGCCCGGCCGATGTCGGGTTCGGTGTGGCTGGTGAACGAGTCGGCGAGGAACACGACCTCGCCTCGCTCACCCGGGGCGACCCCGGGGGCGGTCGGTGTGGCGGGACGAGATCGGTTCCACCGCACGAGGTCGTCGCGGCGGAAGAGCGGCAGCGGCCGCCGGCTGTCGATGCCGGCGATCCGCTGCATCAGCGCGCGCACCGGGCGCGGCCGGGCGAGCAGGTTGGACAGCGGTGCCGCCGCCGCGCCCAGCCGGTAGAGCCGCCTGGTGGCGCCGAAGATCCGCGAGCGCAGGTCGGTCCCGTGCTGCTCGTGGTGGTGGGCGAGGGCTTCGCTCTTGAGCGTGGCCATGTCCACCGACATGGGGCACTCGTGCTGGCACGCTTTGCACTCCAGGCACAGGTCGAGCACGTCGGCGAGCCGCTCGCTGCCCAGCGCAGCCTTCGGATCGGGTTCTGAGAGGGCGAGCACCAGCGCGTTCGCGCGGCCCCGGGTGGAGTGCTCCTCGTCGCGGGTGGCCATGAACGAGGGACACATCGCGCCGCCCGAGGTCTCGGGCTTGCGGCAGGCGCCGATGCGCTGGCAGCGCTCGGCTTCGCCCCGCATACCGCCGTAGCGGGTGAAGTCGAAGTGCGTCTCGACGGGCGCGGCGACGGGGATCGTGGGCTCGCGCAGGTTGTCGGTCATCGGCGGGGCGTCCACGATCTTGCCGGGATTCATGATGCCCGCCGGGTCGAAGAGGGCTTTGACCTCGCGCATCGCCTCGTAGACGGTGTCGCCGAAGATCTTCCGGTTGAACTCGCTGCGCGCGTACCCGTCCCCGTGCTCGCTGGAGTTCACCCCGCCGTAGGACAGCGCGAGGTCGCAGACCTCCTCGGCGACCTCGCGCATGGTGGCGACCTGATCGGGACGGGTGAGGTCCATGAAGGGGCGCACGTGCAGGCATCCGGCCGAGGCGTGGCCGTAGAACCCGGCGCGCAACCCGTGGTCGTCGAGGATCTCGGCGAACCGGGTCGTGTACTCGGCCAGGTGTTCCGGGGGTACGGCGGTGTCCTCGACGAAGGCCACCGACCGCTCGGTGGAGTTGCCCGCGGCCATCAGCAGCCCGAGCCCGGACTTGCGCAGCGCCCGCAGCGGCGCCAGCTCCGAGTCGGTGGAGGCCAGCCGCGTCGCATACCCGTGGCCTTCGCTGTGCCACGCGGCGACGAGCTCCGCGGCCCCGGCGCGGGCCTCCTCGACGGTGTCGCCGTAGAACTCGGCGAACATCAGCGCGCGCGGATCGCCTTCCAGCGCACCGAAGAGGTGCCGGTGTTCGGGTGACCGCCGGGCGAGGTCGAGGATGAAGTTGTCCACCATCTCGATCCCAGCGGCCCCGGTGCGCATCGCCGCGTCGGTGCCCGCGATGCAGGCGGACGTGGAGTCGAAGTGCCCCACGACCATGACGGTGGCTCGGGGCTTGGGTGTGAGCCGGACGAGCGCCTCGGTGACGGTGACCAGAGTTCCCTCGGAACCGACGACGAACTTCGCCAGGTCGAACGGTCCCTCGGCCAGCCGGTCGAGCCGGTACCCGCCTGCCCGCCGCCAGAACTGCCGGCTCTGCTCGGCCAGGCCGGGTCGTGCCGAGTCGACGATGTTGGGCAAGCCCCGGTGGATGCGGCCGAGCAGATCGTCCGAAGTGGAGGGACCGCCGGTTCCCAGCGACGCCGGAGTCCCGTCGGAGAGCACGACTTCCAGGCGTTCGACGTGGTCGATGGTCATGCCGTACCGGGCCGAGCGCGAACCGCAGGAGTTGTTGCCGATCATGCCGCCGAGCGTGGCCCGGTTGCTGGTGGAGGTGTCGGGGGCGAAGAACAGCCCGTGCGCGCCGGCCGCGAGGTTCAGCTCGTCCTGCACGAGTCCGGGCTGGACCCGCGCGAGGAGGTTCTCCGGATCCAGCTCCAGGATCCGGTTCATGTGCTTGGAGAAGTCCAGCGCGACCGCGTCCCCGACGGTCTGCCCGCAGTGGCTGGTCCCGGCGCCGCGGGGGAGGACGGCGACACCGGCCTCCGCGCACATCCGGACGGTGGTGGCGACGTCCTCGGCGTGACGCGGGAAGACCACGCCCGCCGGGAGAACCCGGTACATGCTGGCGTCGGTGGAGTAGAGGTGGCGGGTGTAGTCGTCGAAACGGACGTTGCCGTCCAGGTTTCGGGCGAGTTCGGTGGCGATCCCTGCGGTGGCGGCGTTGCGCACTGGGTTTCCCTCCAGCGTTTTCCAGCCGATTTCACGGCTGCGACCGGCTAGAACCGTTGTCAAGGGGGAAGTGAGCCACTTGACATGATCGGCGTACTGTCTACAGAATTCAACCCGCCGAGACTTGGTTTTCACATGCCGGAAGAGCGTCCTCACCGTGGAGGAACGAATGTCCGTTGCCAGCAGTCGCCACTTCCTGCAGATCCCGGGACCGACCAACGTTCCCGACCGGGTGCTGCACGCGATCGCCAAGCCCACCATCGACCACCGGGGCCCGGACTTCGCCGACCTCGCCCTGGAGGTCTTCGACAAACTCCGCGCCGTGGTGCGCACTTCCGCTGACGTCGTGATCTACCCGTCCTCGGGAACCGGGGCGTGGGAGGCCGCGCTGGTCAACACGCTCTCACCCGGCGACGCAGTGCTGATGTGCGAAACCGGGCACTTCTCCGGGCTCTGGTCCGAACTGGCGAGCACTCTCGGCCTGCGGCCCGAGACGATCGCGGGGGACTGGCGCAGCGGCGCTGATCCCGGTGCCATCGAGCAGCGCCTGCGCGCCGACACCGAGCACCGGATCAAGGCCGTCGCGGTGGTGCACAACGAGACCTCGACCGGGGTGGTCAGCGACATCCCCGCCGTGCGCGCCGCCCTCGACGCCGCCGACCACCCGGCGTTGCTGCTGGTGGACACGATCTCCTCGCTGGGATCGGTGGACTACCGGCACGACGACTGGGGCGTGGACGTCACCATCAGCTGCTCGCAGAAGGGCCTGATGCTGCCGCCGGGCATCGGGATCAACGCCATCAGCGCCAAGGCGCTGCTGGCCGCGCGGTCCTCGACGCTGCTCAAGTCGTACTGGGACTGGCAGCCGATGCTCGACTCGGGCAAGCAGGGCTACTTCCGCTTCACCCCGCCGACGAACCTGCTCTTCGGCCTGCGCGAAGCGCTGTCGATGCTCCTGGAGGAAGGGCTCGACGAGGTCGTCGCACGGCACGACCGGCACGCCGCGGCGACCCGGGCAGCGGTGCGCGCCTGGGGTCTCGAGATCCTCTGCCGCGAGCCGGGAACCGCGCCCGGCACCCACCACAGCAGCGCGCTGACGGCGGTGGTGATGCCACCGGGCCACGACGCTGACGACCTGCGCGAGATCATCCTGGACCGCTTCGACACCTCGCTGGGCGCAGGACTGTCCAAAGTGGCCAAGAAGGTGTTCCGCATCGGACATCTCGGCGCCTTCAACGACGCCACCCTGCTCGGCACCCTCGGTGTCGTCGAAGCAGGTCTCGGGCTGGCGGGAGTCCCGCACCGGACCGGCGGCGTCACCGCCGCGATCGCCGAGCTGACCGGCAGATCGGGGGAGTGACGATGTCCGCCGAGCTCATCTCGATCCTGGCCCTGGTGGCGATCTTCGTCATCACCGGCGTGTTCTCGGTGAACATGGGAGCGCTGGCCTTCGCCGCGGCGTTCCTGGTCGGCACGCTGGCCGGCGGCATGGACTCCGACGGCATCCTCGCCGGATTCCCCGGCGACATCTTCATGGTCCTCGTCGGCGTGACCTACCTGTTCGCCATCGCCCGGGCCGACGGCACCATCGACTGGCTGGTCTACCGGTCGGTGCAGCTGGTGCGGGGCAGGCTCGCGCTGGTGCCGTGGGTGATGCTCGCGGTCTCGGCGCTGCTGACCGCCATCGGTGCGGTGCCGCCCGCGGCCGTGGCGATCATCGCGCCGGTCGCGATGGGACTGGCCGCCCGGCACGGGATCAGCCCGCTGCTGATGTCGGTGATGGTCGTGCACGGCACGATGGTCGGCGGCTTCTCGCCGATCTCGGTGTTCGGCGTCATCGTCAACGGCGTCGTCGACGACAGCGGACTCCCCGGCAGCCCGCTGTTCCTCTTCTTCGCCAGCTTCGCGCTCAACCTGGTCTTCGCGGCGGTCGCCTTCGTCCTGCTGGGAGGCCGGAGGCCCGCAGAGCTCCCGGTCCCGGCGGACGCACCCGGGGCGGCGCGCGATGACGCGCTGCTGACACGGGTGGAGATGAGCCGGGACAAGGCGCTGACCCTGCTGGGCATCCTGACGATGGTCGTGCTGACGCTGTTCCTGGAGCTCGACATCGGACTGGTGGCGATCACCGTCGCCGTGGTGCTCGGCGTGATCTCCCCGCAGGCGCACCGCGATGCGGTCAAGAACGTCACCTGGCCGACCGTGCTGCTGATCTGCGGCGTGCTCACGTACGTCAGCGTGCTGCAGGAGCTGGGCACCGTGGACTACGTGAGCCACGCGGTCAGCAGCATCGGCGTCCCGCTGCTGTCGGCGTTCCTGCTGTGCCTCATCGGCGCGGTGGTGTCGGCCTTCGCGTCGTCGACCGGTCTGCTCGGTGCCCTGATCCCGCTCGCGGTGCCGCTCATGGCCGCCGGTCAGGTGGGAGTGGCCGGCATGGTCGCCGCACTGGCGATCGCCTCGACGGTGGTCGACATCAGCCCGTTCTCCACCAGTGGCGCCATCATGCTCGCCAACTCCCGTGAGCCCGAACGGGATTCGGTGTTCAAGGGACTCGCCCTCTACGGCGGAGCCATGGTCGTCATCGCACCGGTCGTCGTCTGGATCACCATGATCCTCCCCGGGATCAACTGACCGCCGCTCCGGAGAACCCCCCGCGTCATCGTGCGCGAGTCGGCGCGGGTGGGGAGGGGAGAAGGTCACACGGGCTGGGATCGGTCCGTTCGGCCGTCTAGGTTCGCACCGGGAGGACCTGCGTTCGAAGCCTGGGAGAGAAGAGGCGATGATCTCCACCGACGCGCTGCGGGAGCTGCTGCCCGGAGGCCGTGTGTTCGACGATCCGGACGTGCTGACCGCGCACAGCAGGGACCGGGCCACGTTCTGCCCGGCGGGAACCCCGCTGGCGCTGGTGCGGGCGCGCGACACCGGTGACGTCTCGGCGGTGCTGAAGTGGGCCCACGACAACCGGGTGCCGGTCGTGCCGCAGGGAGCGCGGTCGGGCCTGTCCGGTGCGGCCAACGCGCTCGACGGTTGCCTGCTGCTGTCGCTGGAGAAGATGGACGCCATCCTCGACGTCGACGCCGAGGAGCAGCTGGCGGTGGTGCAGCCGGGCGTGGTCAACGGCGTGCTCGCCGCCACCGTGGCCGAGAAGGGCCTGTTCTACCCGCCGGACCCGGGTTCGCGCAGCATCTCCACCATCGGCGGCAACGTCTCCACCAACGCCGGCGGCATGTGCTGCGTGAAGTACGGCGTGACCGGTGACTTCGTCCGCGGGCTGGAGGTCGTGCTGGCCGATGGCCGGGTGATGCGCGCGGGTCGCCGCACCGCCAAGGGCGTCGCCGGCTACGACCTGACGCGACTGGTGGTCGGCGCCGAGGGAACACTCGGCGTGGTCACCGAGGTGACCGTGGCGCTGCGCCCGGCGGAAGCCCAGCCGCTGACCGCCGTCGCGTTCTTCCCCGAGGTCGTCGACGCCGCCCGCACCGTCACCGGCTACCTCGCCGGAGGTCACCGCCCCTCGGTGCTGGAGTTCATGGACGCCTCGTCGGTCAAGGCGGTCCAGCAGATCGCCGACCTCGGTTTCCCCGAGGGCATGGCCGCGATGTTGCTGGTGCAGTCCGATCGGGGCGACCAGGCCCCGGCCGACCTCGCCGCCTTCGGCGAGGTGGCCCGTGCGAGAGGCGCGGCCGAGGTCGTGGTCTCCGACAGCGCCGCCGAGGGCGAGATGCTGATGCAGGCCCGCCGACTGGTCGGCGACGCCCACGAGAAGCTCGGCAAGGCGCTGCTCATCGACGACGTGTGCGTGCCGCGCAGGCACCTGGCCGACCTGGTCGAGGGGTTGCAGCGCATCGCCGAGCATCACCGCGTGCAAGTGCTGTGCTCCGGGCACGCCGGTGATGGGAACATGCACCCCGTGGTCGCCTTCGACGACGCGGACGCGGCCGAGACCGAACGTGCGCAGCAGGCCTTCGACGCGATCATGCGGCTCGGCCTGGACCTGGGCGGCACCATCACCGGCGAGCACGGCGTCGGCCAGCTCAAGCGGGCGTGGCTGGGGCGGGAGCTCGACGAGACGGGGCTGTGGGCCTCGCGCGCGATCAAGAGCGCCCTCGACCCCCACAACATCCTCAACCCCACGCGGGTCCTGCCATGAGACGACGCCGGGCCCCCGGCAACCGGGGGCCCGGCGTCGTCGTGGCGGTCAGCGGTCGTAGTCGTCCTCGACCGGGACCGCCCGGTACTGCTCGGAGACGTCGGCCGGGTCCGCGTCGAACGGCGTCTCGGTCGGCCCGGCCTCGTCGTCCTCGGGCAGGTCCTCGGCTCGGCGCAGCTGCTCCGCGGCGTCGGCCTCGGGCGTCTCCGGATTCATCGAACCTCCAAGGTGGTGGACTGGGGCACCACCGACCGTAGCTCCGATCGGCGGTGCCCGTCGCTCAGTCCTCGGTCGCCTGACCGGTGCGCCGCGCGAGGTGTGCGTGCGTGCGGCCGTAGGCGAAGTAGATCACCAGGCCCAGCACCAGCCACGCGGCGAACCGCAGCCAGGTGATCACGTCGAGGTTCGACATGAGGTACAGGCACGCCACGGCGGTGATGACCGGCAGCACCGGCGACAGCGGCATCCGGAACGGCCGGTGCAGGTCCGGCTTGGTCCGCCGCAGCACCGGCACGGCCAGCGCCACGATCAGGAACCCGGACAGCGCGCCGATGCTGACCATGTCGGACAGCTCCGAGATGGGGATGAACCCGCCGAGCAGCATGATCACCACGGCGCCACCGATGGTCATCCGGTGCGGGGTGCCCCACTTCGAGTGGACCTGCGAGAGCTTCGGCGGCAGCAGGCCGTCGCGGCTCATCGCGAAGCCGATGCGCCCGATCGTCACCAGCTCCACCATCATGACCGAGGTCAGGCCGGTCACCGCGCCGAGCGAGATCAACGCGGCCACCCACGGCTGGCCGACGGATTGGAACGCCGCGGCCAGCGGAGCCCCTTCGTCGATCTGCCGGTAGTCGACCATCGCGGCCAGCACGACGGCCACCAGGACGTAGAGCAGCGTGCACACGATGAGGCTGCCCAGCAGACCGGTCGGCAGGTCGCGGTGCGGGCGCTTGGTCTCCTCGCCGAGGTTGGCCAGCGCCTCGAAACCGGTGTAGGCGAAGAACACGATGGCAGCGGCGGTGAGAACGCCGCCGAAGCCGTAGACCGACTGGTCCAAGCCGAGCAGAGCCGACACCAGCGGCTGCTCCAGCACGGTGGCTCCGCTCTCCGCGGGCTGGGCCGGCGGGATGAACGGGTGCAGATTGGCGCCGTTGAAGAAGAACAGCCCGGCCACGATGACCAGCACGCACACGGCGACCTTGACCACGACCAGCGCGTTGGTCACCCAGGAGGACTCGCGGATGCCGATGACCGCCACCGCGGTCAGCACCGCGATGATCAGGATGGCGCCGAAGTTGACCGTGGCGTCCTCGCCGAACCACGCCTCCGGCAGGCCGAGCAGGTTGGCGATGTAGCCCGACCAGCTCCGCGACACCACCGCCGCGCCCAGGGCGAACTCCAGCAGCAGGTCCCAGCCGATGATCCAGGCGAACAGCTCGCCCAGCGTCGCGTAGGCGTAGGTGTACGCGCTGCCGGCGGTGGGCACCGCGGAGGCCAGCTCGGCGTAGGCCAACGCCGCCAGCGCGGCCACGATGCCGCCGATGATGAAGGACAGCACCACGGCGGGACCGGCGTGGTCCTTGGCTTCCACCCCGGCGAGGGTGAAGACACCGGTGCCGATGATGATTCCGATGCCGAACCCGACGAGCTCCTTGCCGGTGAGCCTGCGGACCAAGCCGCTCCGCTCACCCCGGGCGAGGACGTCCTCGACGGGCAGCGTTCGCAGAATGTTCACGGGCCCGCACGTTAGAAGATCGCACCCCGGATGCCCCGGACGACCTCGCGGAGTGTGACCCGACTGGTACTCAACATCACCCTCCGTGCGCGCCGAGGTCTGCGGGTGATCGTCGCAGAACGCGCGAATCGTGCGGAGCGGGAACTATCAGGCGGGAACGGAGGACGTGTCCCGGTCCCACTCCCGGTGCCTGCCGAGAGCGGCCGCGAACTCCTCGACGAAGCGCTCCGGCAACGACCCGCCGGTGCTCGCGCCCAGCACGACGCCCCCGTCGGCGGCGAACCCGTCGCGCTCGGCGAGCTCCCGCGCCCGTTCGGCGACTCCGGCCTGACGCACCACGTCCACGCCCTCATCGCTGGCGGCGATGGTCTTGTGGTGCTTGTAGGCCTCGGCGACGAAGTGCACGGCGTGCCCGTCGGCGGCGAGCGTCCGCGCGCTCTCGGCCCCACCGGGCACGAACACCGCGTCGTAGACCACCGACATCGCCGTGCGCGCCGCGACGTCGACGTCCACTTCGGATCCGTCGGCGCTGCGCACCTTCCCGTCGTGACCGGCCCCGAGGACCTCGGCGACCGCGCCGAGCTCGGACAGCTCGCGGCGCAGCTGCTGCACCGCAGGGGCGTCCACGCCGTCGGCGACCAGGACCGCGACCTTGCGGGTCTCGACGGACTCGGTGGGGGAGTTGGCCTGGCTCAACGCCGGTGAGCTGCGCCCGTGGTTCTCGGTGCTGCCCGCGGGTGCTTCCAGGCCGATCCCGTGCGCGACGGCAGCGGCCAGGTCGTGGTCGATGTGGTTGAGCTCGCCGAGCACGCGTTCGCGCACCCCCTGGTCGCCGACCTTGCCCAGCTCGAACCGGAACGCCTCGACGATGTGCTCCTTCTCCCAGCGCGCCATGCTGTTCCAGAACAGCGTGGGCTGGCTGAAGTGGTCGGAGAAGCTCTCGCTGCGGCGGCGGATCTTGTCTCCGTCCACTCTGGCCTGGTAGTGCTTGAACACCTCGGAGTCGGCGATCGCCGGGCACCCACCGCCGAGGGTGTTGGGCGTGTAGCTGGTCGTTCCGCGGTGGATCCGCTGCTGCCCGTAGCCGTCTCGCTGGTTGGTCGAGACCTCGGCGACCGGGCGGTTGATCGGGATCTGCGCGAAGTTCGGCCCGCCCAGGCGGATCAGCTGCGTGTCCAGGTAGGAGAAGTTGCGGGCCTGCAGCAGCGGATCGTTGGTGAAGTCGATGCCCGGCACCACGTTGGCGGTGTGGAAGGCGATCTGCTCGGTCTCGGCGAAGAAGTTGTCCGGGTTGCGGTCGAGCACCATCTTGCCCACTGGCCGGACCGGGACCTGCTCCTCGGGGATGATCTTCGTGGCGTCCAGCAGGTCGAAGTCGAACGCGAACTCGTCGGACTCCTCGACCAGCTGCACTCCCAGCTCCCACTCGGGGAACCGGCCGCCCTCGATGGCGTCCCACAGGTCGCGGCGGTTGAAGTCGGCGTCCGCACCGGCGATCTTCTGGCACTCGTCCCACACCAGCGAGTGGCTGCCGAGCACCGGCTTCCAGTGGAACTTCACGAACGTGCCCTTGCCCTGGGCGTTGACCAGCCGGAAGGTGTGCACGCCGAAGCCCTGCATCATGCGGTAGCTGCGCGGGATCGCCCGGTCGGACATCAGCCACATGATCGTGTGCAGCGTCTCCGGCTGCAGCGAGACGAAGTCCCAGAGCGTGTCGTGCGCCGACGCCGCCTGCGGGATCTCGTTGTGCGGCTCGGGTTTGACCGCGTGCACGAAGTCCGGGAACTTGATGCCGTCCTGGATGAAGAACACCGGGAAGTTGTTGCCGACCAGGTCGTAGTTGCCCTGCTCGGTGTAGAACTTGGTGGCGAACCCGCGCACGTCCCGAACGGTGTCGGCGGAACCGCGCGACCCCGCGACGGTGGAGAACCGCACGAACAGCGGCGTGCTCACCTCCGGGTCGGTCAGGAACTTCGCCGCGGTGTAGTCGGCCAGCCAACCGTCGTAGGGCTGGAAGTGGCCGTAGGCGCCGGCGCCGCGCGCGTGCACCACGCGCTCCGGGATCCGCTCGTGGTCGAAGTGGGTGACCTTCTCCCGGAAGTGGAAGTCCTCCAGCAGCGTGGGACCGCGTTCGCCCGCCTGCAACGAGTCGTCGGTGTGGTCGATGCGCACGCCCTGCTGGGTGGTCAGTTCGGTGTCATCGGCATCGGCGCGAACTCCGTCGAGCTGCTCGTGCTTGGCATCGCCGCTGGCCATCGGTCGGCTCCCCTCGTCGCGAACGCGGATCGATCCGGGGATTCCCGTTGCGCGGCCGAACTATGCGCGCACCACCGGTTCGGGTCAGGAACCGAGCCAGCTGACGAGCTCAGGAGCGCCGGCCACCAGGAGGAAGTGCCCGATGCGCCCGACCAGGCTGGCCGCGAGGAAACCGAGCAGCGGGAGACCCGCAGCACCGGAGAGCAGCGACATCAGGCTGAACGGCGGGATGCCCGGGACGGCGGTGATGGCCAGGACGCCCATGCCCCACCAGGGGTGCTCGCTGGTGCGCTGGTGGAACCGCTCCACCCACGCCGCCCAGCGACCGGTGCGCTCCTTCTGCACCCGCTTGCTGAGCCGCTCGCCGAGCGCGAAGCCGCCCTTGCCCGCGAGGTAGAACACCGTCTTCGCGGCGACCTGGCCGACCGCGGCCGCGAGGGCGAACGCCCACCACGGGACGCTCTGCACCGACGGGACCACGCCGAGCAGGTAGAGCTCGATGTTCACCAGCGGGAAGACCGCGCCCAGGGCAGCGGTGCCCGCCGTGCCCAACAACCAGCCGATCACCGAAGCGCTGACCCCCACGAGAGAAACCTGCGGCAGCCTATCCGGTGAACCTCCGATCAGGCCTCGGGGTCCCAGTCGAGCAAGCGGACCCGGCTGACCGTGCGCAGGTGACGGCCCATCGCCGAGGCGGCGGCCTTGGCGTCGCCGCCGCGGATGGCGTCGGCGATGCGCTCGTGCTGCGCCAGCGACTTCGACGGCCTGCGCGGCTGGCGCAGCGACTCGGTGCGGCTCTCGGCGATCTCCCGGGCGATGGTGCGCATGAACTCCTCGAGCAGCGCGCTGTGCGCGGCGGTGGTCACCGCGGCGTGGAACCGCCGGTCGCCGTCCTGCCCGATCTGCCCGGAGTCGATCTCGCCGCGCATCGCCTCCAGCGCGGCGTCGATCTCGGCCATGTCCTCGTCGGTGCGCCGCTGAGCGGCGAGCTCGGCGAGCTTGGTCTCCAGACCCTCGCGGGCGTCGAGCACGTCGGGCAGCCGCCGCTTGCGCTCCACGAGCTCCTCGACCGGTTCGGCTTCCAGCGACTCGCGCAGCAGGTAGGTGCCGCCGCCGTGCCGGACCTCGACCAGGCCCTGCACCTCCAGGACCACGATCGCCTGCTTGACCGAGGCTCGGCTCACGCCCAGCTGCTCGGCGAGGGTCCGTTCGGGCGGGAGGCGGTCGCCCGCTCGCAACCCGGAGTCGGCGACGTGCTCGCGCAACCGCTGCACGACCTGCTCGTAGAGGCGCGGGCGGGTGAGCGGGCGGAGGGAGTCGGACACCGATGCGCTCCAGAATTCGAAAGAGGCAAACTGGCTGAGCCAATTCTGCCACATTCCCTTGACTCGTTTCGTCCACAACGGCAAAAGTTGGATCAGCCAGTGGACCAGTGCTGACCCGGGCTTCGCCGGGCGGCGCGCATCCGCCGGTGAGAAATTGCCCGGTGAGGACCCGGAGGTGGCCATGGCCGACCAGGTGCTGTTCCCGAAGCTGCGCGAACCAGACGACACCGAGGCGCTGCGGTTCGGTCCGCGCGCCCTGACCTACCGGGAACTGGCCGGTCTCGCCGGAGCCATCGCCGAGCGGGTCGCGGGCAAGCGCCGCGTCGCCGTGTGGGCCACCAACACGCTGGAGACCGCGGCGGCGGTCATCGGCGGTCTCGCCGCGGGCGTCGCCGTGGTGCCGGTCAACCCGAAGGTGGGGGAGCGGGAACTCGCCCACATCCTGGGCGACAGCGAGCCCGAGCTGCTGCTCGCCGAGCCGGGATTCACCCCGCCCGCGGGGCTCGACGGGGTGGAGATCGCCGAGATCGACCTGAGCGCGCGCGGTAGCCAGCTGCCCGCCGAGGTCGCGGCCGACGCGCCGGCGCTGATCGTCTACACCTCCGGGACCACCGGCCCGCCCAAGGGCGTCGTGCTCCCGCGTCGCGCGCTGAGCGCCAACCTCGACGCCCTGGCCGAGGCGTGGGAGTGGACCTCGGCCGACGTGCTGGCGCACGCGCTGCCGCTGTTCCACGTGCACGGGCTGATCCTCGGCACGCTCGGGCCGATCCGGCTCGGCGGAACCGCGCACCACCTGGGCAAGTTCTCCTCGCAGGCGATCGCCGAGGAGCTCGCCGGTCCGGCCACGATGATGTTCGGCGTGCCGACGATGTACCACCGGCTGGCCGAGGACGCCGAGAACGATCCGCAGATCGGCCGCGCGGTCGGCAAGGCACGCCTGCTGGTCTCGGGCTCGGCTGCGTTGCCCGCGGTCGAGCACGAGCGGATCGAGCGGCTCACCGGTCAGCGCGTCGTGGAGCGCTACGGCATGAGCGAGACGATCATGAACTGCGGCGTGCGCGCCGACGGCGACCGCCGCCCGGGCTACGTCGGCAAGCCCTTCGCCGGGGTCGAGCTCAAGCTCGTGGACGAGCAGGGCGCGGAGATCGCCACCAGCGACGACGAGACCGTCGGCGAGATCCTGGTGCGCGGCGACAACCTGTTCAGCGGGTACCTCAACCGCCCGGACGCCACCGATGCCGCGTTCGCCGCCGGCTGGTTCCGCACGGGCGACATGGCCACCCGCGCTCCTGACGGTTACATCCGGATCGTCGGCCGGAAGGCCACCGACATCATCAAGAGCGGCGGCTACAAGATCGGCGCCGGCGAGATCGAGAACTGCCTGCTGGAGCACCCGGCGGTGGCCGAGGTGGCCGTCACCGGCGAGGCCGACGCCGACCTCGGCGAGCGCATCATCGCCTGGGTGGTGCGGGTTCCCGGCCAGGACGCCGCCGACACCGAGCTGGCCGACCACGTCGCCCGGCTGCTCACCCCGCACAAGCGCCCGCGCGAGGTCCGCTACCGCGACGCGCTGCCGCGCAACGAGATGGGCAAGGTCCAGAAGAAGGCCCTGCAGAAGGACTCCGGCAATGGGTGAGCACAGCTCGGTGCGCGCGCTGGTCGAGAGCATCGGCCAGAGCTTCGAGGAGTTCGCACCGCCGTCGCGGAAGACCAGCGGCGACGGTCCGCTCGGCTGGCCCGGCTACGCCGATCAGCGCGCCCGGGCCGCCGGTCGCACCGACGCCGAGGAATCGGTGCTGTGCGGCCGGGCCAAGGTCGGCGAGTGGGAAGCGGTTCTCATCGCGTTCGACTTCGCGTTCCTCGGTGGCTCGGTCGGCGAGGACACCGGCGCGCGCATCGTGGCGGCCTTCGAGCACGCCCGTGAGCAGCGGCTGCCGGTGATCTCGCTGGTCGCTTCCGGCGGCAGCCGGATGCAGGAGGGCATCCGCGCGCTGCAGCAGCTGCAGGCGATCTCCCGCGCGTGCCTGCTGACCAGGCAGGACCGCATCCCGCACGTCGCGGTGCTGCGCGATCCGACCACGGGTGGCATGTGGGCGTCGCTGGGCGCCGCCGCGGACGTGGTGCTGGCCGTGCCCGGAGCCCGCATCGCCTTCGGCGGTGCGCGGGTGCGCTCGGCGGGGGAGGACGGCGACACCTTCCGGGCGGAGGGCAAGTTCGCCGACGGGCAGGTGGATCGCGTCGTCGAGGAGCCCGAGCTCCCGTCCGCGCTCGCTGAGCTGGTGTCCCTGCTGCACCCGGCACGGCTGAGCCGCCCGGCGGAGCCGGCACCGGTCCCGGACGCGCTGGCCGCAGGATCGCCGCCGGAGACGGGGATGCAGGCCGTCGAGCGAGCCCGCGCGGCCGGCCGGCCCCGGGCCGGTGCCTACCTGGACGCCTACTTCGCGTCCCGGTTCGAGATCAGCGGTGATCGCGCGGGCGGCCGCGACGAGGGGATGATCTGCGGGTTCGGCGATCACGGCGGTCGTACCGTCGCCTTCGCCGCCCAGACGGGCAGCGCCAACACGCCAGCCGGTTTCCGCACCGCGGCCCGGTTGATCGGGCTCGCCGACCAGCTGGGGATCCCGGTGCTCACGCTGGTCGACACCCCGGGTGCCGCCAACGACGCCGAGTCCGAGCGCACCGGCATCGGTCCGGCCATCGGCGAAGTCTTCGGCGCCGTCGCGGAGGCCCGGGTTCCGGTGACCACGCTGGTCATCGGCGAGGGCGGCTCCGGAGGTGCGTTGGCGCTGGCGGCGCCGGAACGCACCTGGGTGACCGCTGACGCCTACTTCGCGGTGATCGCGCCCGAATCCGCCGCCGCGATCCTCAAGCGCGAGCCCTCTCAGGTGCCCGAACTGGCGGCGCACCTCAAGGTCCGTCCGCAGGACCTGCTGGACCTCGGGTTCGCGCGGGGAATCGCGCGCTGATCGTCCGGTAAGCCCGTTCTGCGCCGTTGTTCCGCGCGAGCAGCGGAGTCGTCCGATGACGGCGCGTCGTCGGTGATCAATGCCACTTCATCGGCGGGAGATCCGCGCCCGGTTCATGTTCTAAACTCAGCCTTACCTGACAAAGGTTAGGCTAGCCTCAGTTGAGTGAAGGACCAGATGAACCGGACGGGGATCAGCGGCACGGTCGCCATCGTGACCGGCGCAGGCCAGGGGATCGGTGCTGCGGTGGCGAGAGCGTTCGCTGAGCTCGGCGCCGAGGTCGCGGCCGTGGACCGGGACGGGGACGAGGTCACCGGAACGGCCGAGAAGCTCTCCGCCGACGGGTACCGAGTGCGCGCCTACCGCGCGGACGTGGCCGACCCGGCCGCGGTCACCGAAGTCGTCACGCGCGTGGAAGCAGAGCAGGGCCCCGTCGACGTTCTCGCCAACGTCGCGGGCGTGCTGCAGGTCGGGACCGTGCAGGAGCTCACCCACGCCGAGTGGCAGCGCACCTTCGCGGTCAACACCACCGGCGTGTTCAACGTCTGCCGCGAGGTGTCCCGGCACATGATCTCGCGGCGTCGCGGCTCCATCGTGACCGTCGGTTCCAACGCCGCGGGCGTGCCGCGCCACTCGATGGCCGCCTACGCCGCGTCCAAGGCCGCCGCGACCATGTTCACCAAATCGCTGGGGCTGGAGCTGGCCGAGCACGGCATCCGCTGCAACATCGTCGCGCCCGGTTCGACCGACACCGACATGCAGCGCGGGATGTGGACCGACGGCAACGGCCCGGAGCGGGTCATCGCCGGTTCGCTCGAGACCTACAAGGCCGGGATCCCGCTGCGCAAGATCGCGACCCCGGAAGACGTCGCCAACGCCGTCGTCTTCCTCGCCTCCGACGATGCCGGGCACATCACGATGCACGACCTGTACGTCGACGGCGGCGCCACGCTGCGCGCCTGACCCCGTCATTCGCCGAAAGGGTGTCATGACCACGATCGAGACCGACGGGCACGTCGACTCCGTTGCCGACGACGCACTCGCCGACGACGCCGCGGCGCGCCTGCTGGCCGCCTACGAGCAGGGCCAGTCGTTCCTGTTCTCCAGCCCGCGCGGGGTGCTGCTGACCCGCGGCGTGGCCGCCACGATGTCCAAGACCCAGTGCGCGCGCTCGGACCTGCCCGCCAGGATGCAGGAATTCCTCGACGGCGCGATGGAGTTCGGCCGCCGCAACCCGATGGTCGTCGGTGCGGTGCCCTTCGGCGGCACCCTGCCCGCGCACCTGGTGCTGCCCGAGGAGGTCGTGCGCGCCGAGCCGCTGAACGTGCTGGTGCCGCACCAGAAACCGGTCTCCACCTCGAACTACGCGGTCCGCCCCGTGCCCGAGCCCGACGAGTACGAGCGCGGCGTGGCGCGCGCTCTGCGCAGGATGGAGCACGGGGACCTCACCAAGGCCGTGCTCGCGCGCAGCCTGGAGCTGACCTCGGCGGAACCGATCGACGTGCGCGAGGTGCTGCGCAACCTCGCGATGGCCGACCCCGCCAGCTACACCTTCGCCGTGGACCTCCCGCGCCGCGGGCAGGACGGCACCCGCGACAGCTACGGGCCGCATCCCGCGCTGGAGCGCACGTTCCTGGGCGCGAGCCCGGAACTGCTGGTCTCGCGGCGCGGGACGAAGGTTCGCTCCAACCCGATGGCCGGTTCGCGGCCGCGCAGCTCCGACCCGGTGGAGGACGAGCGCCGGGCCGCCGAGCTCGCGGCCTCCGAGAAGGACCACCGCGAGCACGCCGTGGTCGTCGAGGCCGTGGCCGAGGCGCTGCGCCCGTACTGCGCCGAGCTCCACGTGCCGCAGGCGCCGTCGGTGATCGGCACCAACGCGATGTGGCACCTGTCCACCGAGGTCACCGGTGAGCTCCGGGACGGCTCGACGACCTCGCTGCACCTGGCCGACGCGCTGCACCCGACCCCGGCCGTCTGCGGCACGCCGATCGACCGCGCCCGCGAGGTCATCGCCGAGACCGAGCCCTTCGAGCGCGGTTACTACGCGGGCATGGTGGGTTGGTGCGACGCCGCCGGTGACGGCGAGTGGGTGGTGGCGATCCGCTGCGCCGAGGTCGAGGACGAGGCGATGCGCCTGTTCGCCGGTGCGGGGATCGTGCCGGGCTCGGATCCGGCCGACGAACTCGCCGAGACCTCCGCGAAGTTCCGCACCGCGCTCACCGCGATGGGCCTGAGCCGGGCAGTCTGAGGGGAATCACCGATCATGATCGCACAACTGCCCGGCGTGACTCCCTGGCCGGACGAGTGCGCGGAGCGCTACCGGTCGGCCGGGTACTGGCAGGGCTACACCTTCGGCCAGCTGCTGCGGGTGCGCGCCACCAAGCACCCCGACCGCGTCGCGGTCGTCGAGGGCGATCAGCGGATCACCTACGGCCGGCTGGACCGGCGTGCCGACCGCCTCGCGGCCGGGCTGCGCGAGCGGGGGATCGGCAAGGGCGACCGGGTCGTCGTCCAGCTGCCCAACATCGCGGAGTTCTTCGAGGTCTGCTTCGGGCTGTTCCGGCTCGGCGCCGTGCCGGTGTTCGCGCTGCCCTCGCACCGGATGACCGAGATCTCCTACTTCTGCGAGTTCAGCGAGGCCGCCGCCTACATCACCGTCGACGTCGAAGCGGGCTTCGACCACCGCGCGCTGGCCGCCGACGTCGCGGCGAAGCAGGAGGGGCTGCAGGTGTTCGTCGTCGGCGACGCGGGCGAGTTCACCGCGCTGTCCGATGTGGACGCGGATCCGGCGGGGCTGGACGAGCCCACGCCGGGAGACGTCGCGTTCCTGCAGCTCTCCGGCGGCAGCACCGGGGTGCCCAAGCTCATCCCGCGCACCCACGACGACTACATCTACTCGTTCCGCGCCAGCAACGAGCTCTGCGGCGTCACCGAGGACACCGTCTACCTGGTGGCGCTGCCCGCGGCCCACAACTTCCCGATGAGCTCGCCCGGCACCTTCGGCGTCCTGCACGCCGGCGGGCGCGTGGTGCTGGCCCGCCGGCCCAGCCCCGACGAGGTGTTCCCGCTCGTCGAGCGGGAACGGGTGACGCTCACGGCCGCCGTGCCGCCGCTCGCGCTGCTGTGGCTCGACGCCGCCGCCGACACCGAGCACGACCTCTCGAGCCTGGATGTGCTGCAGATCGGCGGGGCCAAGTGCAGCGAAGAGGTCGCCCGGCGCGTCCGGCCGACGCTCGGCGCCACCTTGCAGCAGGTCTTCGGCATGGCCGAGGGACTGGTCAACTACACGCGGCTGGACGACCCCGAGGACGTCATCGTCACCACCCAGGGACGGCCCATCTCGCCCGACGACGAGGTCCTCGTGGTCGACGACGAGGACGTGCCGGTCCCGGCGGGGGAGACCGGGCACCTGCTGACCCGCGGCCCGTACACGATCCGCGGCTACTACCAGGCCGACGAGCACAACGCGCGCGCCTTCACCCCGGAGGGCTTCTACCGCACCGGTGACGTCGTCCGGTTCACCGCCGAGGGCAACATCGTCGTCGAGGGCCGGGCGAAGGACCAGATCAACCGGGGAGGCGAGAAGGTCGCCGCCGAGGAGGTGGAGAACCACCTGCTGGCCCACCCCGCCGTGCACGACGCCGCCGTGGTGTCCATGCCGGACGACTACCTGGGTGAGCGGACCTGCGCGTTCGTCGTCCCGCGCGGTGCGCAGCCCCAGGCGCGCGAGCTGATCAAGTTCGTCCGCGAGCGCGGCCTGGCCGGGTACAAGGTGCCGGACCGCGTGGTGTTCGTCGAGCAGTTCCCGCAGACCGGCGTCGGCAAGGTCTCCAAGCGCGATCTGCGCGAGGCCATCAGCCGCGAGCTCGTGCCGAAGCTCGCGCTCTGACAACGACTTTCCACAAGAGAAGACATCGAAGGGGGAGCCCGTGGCGCTTCCGAGCATCGCACCCTACAGCGTTCCGCAGGCCGGTGACCTGCCCCGGAACAAGGCCTCCTGGCGACCGGACCCGGAACGCGCGGTGCTGCTGATCCACGACATGGAGCGGCACTTCGTCAACGCGTTCACCCCCGATCGCGAACCGCTGAACCAGGTGGTGCCCAACATCGCCCTGCTGCGCGAACGCGCCCGCGCCGCAGGCGTTCCGGTCGTCTACTGCGCCCAGCCGGGCGGGCAGACGCCCGAGCAGCGCGGCCTGCAGCTGGAGTGGTGGGGCGCGGGCGTCGCCGATCCGGCGATGGAGGCGATCATCGACGAGCTGACGCCCGGGGCGGGCGACGTGCGGCTGACCAAGTGGCGCTACAGCGCGTTCCAGCGCACCGACCTGCGTCGCCGGATGCAGGAGTGGGGTCGCGATCAGCTGATCATCACCGGCATCTACGCCCACATCGGGTGCCTGATGACCGCCGCGGAGGCGTTCCAGCAGGAGGTGCAGGCGTTCTTCGTGGCCGACGCGGTCGCCGACTTCTCCCGTGCCGATCACGACATGGCCGTGTCCTACGCCGCGCGCAACTGCGGCGTCGTCGACACGACGCGCAACCTGAGCCGCGACCTGGTCGCGCACGAATCCGAAGTCGCCTGAACCCCAACAGTCCTCAGGAGGATCCCGCACGATGCCGGAGAAGCTCACCCTCGAAGCGGTTCGCGAGCAGGTCGCCGAGCTGCTCTACGAGGAGCCGTCGGAACTCACCGACGACGAGGACCTCATCGACTGGGGCCTCGACTCGGTCCGGATCATGACCTTGGTCGAGAAGTGGCGCAAGCAGGGCGTCCAGGTCACCTTCGCCGACCTCGCCGAGCGCCCGACGCTCACCGACTGGTGGAAGGTCCTCGAACCCAAGATCACCTGACAGGCTCCCCTGACGCGCGACATTCGGATCGCCACCTGCCCGGCAGGACCCCACGGCACCTCGGTAGGCCGTGGGGTCCTGCCGGTGGTGGTCACCGGGTCCAGGGGATCTGGGGGCTTCGGTAGAAGTCCTGGCCCGCTGCCTGCCAGCGGGGACCCTGGTTGGCCAGCCGGGTCTTGAAGGACTCCCAGTCGTGGGTGTTCTTCGGCGACCAGCCGAGCTCGGCGATGGCGGGCAACCGCGGGAAGGCCATGAACTCGATGTGCTGCGAGGTTTCCAGGGTCTCGCTGAACATCGGGGCCTCCACGCCGAGAACGGACTCCTCCGGGACCTGCAGGTGGTCGGCCGGGTCCCAGCCGTAGGCGTCGGCGACCTCGATGAAACCGGCCCACTGCAGTCCGAGCGGCGTGTTCTCGTCGTACTTCATGTCCATGTAGGACTTGTTCGCCGGCGAGGCCAGCACCTTGTTGCCGCGCGCGATGCCCTCGTTGAGGATCGGGTCGCCGTTGGTGGTGCCCCAGAACTGCAGCGCCGCGTCGCCCTGCGGGGCGGCCTTGCCGTACTCGTGCCAGCCGAGCGGCTTCTTGCCGTACTTCTCCACCAGCGGCAGCACCTTCGACATGAAGGCGACGTAGTCCTCGTCGGTGGTGGAGTGCGCCTCGTCGCCACCGATGTGCAGGTACGGGCCGGGGGTCAGCGCGGCCACCTCGCGGATGACGTCCTCGACGAAGGTGTAGGTGATGTCCTTGTTCACGCACAACGAGCTGAAACCGACGTCGATGCCGGTGTAGGGCGGCGGGGCGACGCCGTCGCAGTTGAGCTCCGCGTAGGACGACAGCGCGGCGTTGGTGTGGCCCGGCATGTCGATCTCGGGAATGACCGTCATGTGCCGGGACGCGGCGTAGTCGACGATCTCGCTGTAGTCCTGCTGCGTGTAGAACCCGCCGGGTGTTCCGCCGACCTCGGTCTGCGCACCGAACTCGGTCAGCCGCGGCCAGCTGTTGATCTGCAGCCGCCAGCCCTGGTCGTCGGTCAGGTGCAGGTGCAGCTTGTTGATCTTGTACTTGGCGATCTGGTCGATGTAGCGCTTGACCATGTCGACGGTGAAGAAGTGCCGCGCCGGGTCCAGCTGCGCCGAGCGGTGTCCGAAGCGGGGCTTGTCGGTGATCTCGCCGCCGGGCATCGTCCACGGGCCGGGCTGAGCGGTCGCGCTCTCGATGCCCGCGGGCAGCAGCTGGCGCAGCGTCTGCACGGCGTTGAACAGCCCGTCCGGGCTCGTGGCGTGCACCTGCACCGCGTCGTCGGCGACCTGCAGGCGGTAACCCTCCGGGCCGAGCCCCGGATCGCCGTCCAGCGCCAGCGCGATGTCGCCGGTGCCCGGCAGCGCGGGGTTGACCGGCACGGGGAAACCGGTCGAGGGCCGTAGCACGCCCGCCAGGTATTCGCCGACCCCGGCGGCCTCGCCGGGCGCCAGGATCGCGGTCTGCTCGGAGAGCTCGAAGTTCGCCGCCGGGTCCGGGGTCACGGACTCGGGGGCGGGCACGATGGTGTCCATCGCGGAGGCCGCGGGGGCGGGATCACCACCGGCGGGAACCGCTGTTCCGGCGGCCAGCAGGGCTCCGGCGACGACGGCCATCCCGGCCCTCGCCGCCCTCGATCGGGGTCGTGCGCTCATCGTCGTGGCTCCATTCTCGGGGGAACGGTGACCACAAAGGTATAGACCAAAACGCATCGCGGAAGCGCCCGAACGGACGTAACGGACTAGCCGCACCCGCGCAGTCGGGCGCGGATCACGCGGCGATGGTCTCCGCGAGCCGCTCGGCGACCGTGCGGGGCTGTCGTCCGAGGAGTTCGGGCAGCAGCGGATCGGTGTCCGCGAAGTGCCCGGCGCGGGCGGCCCGATACCAGGTGAGCATGAACTCGGCCGCCTCCGGTGGCGTGCCGTTCGCGACCTGGTCGGCGATCCACTGCTCGTCGTCCACCACGACGCGCTCGACGGTGCGGCCGGTGAGCCCGGAGGCGATCTCGGCGAGATCGCCCAAGGTGACGGCGGTCGGTGCGCTGAGCGTGACCGGCCCGTCGCGGTGGTGTTCGGCGGCCAGCACGACCGCCGTGGCCTCCGCGATGTCCGCCCGGTCTGTGTAGGGGACCGGGCCGTCGGCGGGCTGGGCGACCTCCCCGGTCTGCGACCACGGGCCCAGCACCACGTCGAGCGGGCCGTAGGCGGCGTTGCGCAGTGACGTCCAGGCGAGCCCGGAGTCGGCGAGCGCAGCCTCGGTGGCGACGTGGATCTGCGAGGCCGGGTAGGGGTTGTCCGGGGTGGCGGCGTGCTGACCGGTGTAGATCACGCGCCGAACTCCAGCGGCGACGGCGGCTTCGATCGCGTTGCCGTGCAGCTCGACGAGATCGGCCGTCGGGTCGTTGCCGGACACCAGCAGCACCTGGTCCGCGCCCTCGAACGAGTCCCGCAGCGAGGCCGGGTCCTCGTAGGAGCCCCGCCGCACGCGCACTCCGCGGTCGGCGAGGTGGCCGGCTCTGCGGGGGTCGCGGACGCTGACGCCGACCCGCTCGGCGGGCAGCCGCTGGAGGAGGTGTTCGACGGTCGCGCCGCCCAACCCGCCGGTGGCACCGGTGACGACGATCATGGTCCTGCCCCTCCGCTCACTAAATTGACCCACTGGGTCATGTTCGGTCTCGTTGCGACCGTAGGTAAGATGACCCACCGAGTCAACTTGGAGTCGCGACGGCGAGGGACGGTGCGGGGATGAGCGGTGGAGCGCCTTCAACACCACGGCTGCGCGCCGACGCCCGGCGCAACGCCGACCAGATCCGGCGCGCCGCGATCGACGCGTTCCAGGGACGGGGCCTCACCGTGCCGCTGGAGGAGGTCGCCCAGGCGGCGGGGGTGAGCAAGGCGACGATCTTCAACCGGTTCGGCGGGCGGATCGGGCTCATCGACGCCGTCATCGAAGAGGTCGTCGCCGTCGAGCTGCGCGACATCATCGATCGCACGCGCGCCATCGACGATCCCTGGGATCGGGTCGCGCACTACGTCACCGCGATCCGCGATCTCCAGCACCGCCAGCCCGCCGCCAACGACGCCATGCTGCAGGTGTACCCCGACGCGCAGAGCCTGGTGGAGATCTGCCGCATCGGGGGCGAGATCAACGACGAGCTCATCGCGTCGGGCCGCGCGTCGGGTGCGGTGCGCGCCGAGTTCACCGCGGACGACCTTCAGGCGCTCGTGCACGACAACGCGCTCGCCCTCAAGCACGGAACCCGCCCCCGCCGGGAGGACTACGACCGCCGCACCGCCTACCTCCTCGACGGGCTCCGCGGGCGGTAGGGAGTCAGCCCTCGCCGCGCAGCGAGGGGCGCAGGGTGTCGAGCACCGACGGGTCCTCGATGGTGGAAGGCACGGCGGTGTCCCCGCGATCGGCGATCTCGCGCATCGACTTGCGGAGGATCTTGCCCGAGCGGGTCTTGGGCAGCCCGTCGACCACGGAAACGTCGCGGAACGCCGCTACCGGGCCGATCTGGTCGCGCACCGCCGCCACCAGCTCGTCGCGCAGCGTTTCGGGTGCGATGTCCACACCGGACTTGAGCACCACGAAACCGCGCGGCACTTGGCCTTTGAGCTCGTCGCGAACGCCGATCACCGCGCACTCGGCCACCGCAGGGTGTGCCGCCAGGACCGCCTCCATCGAGCCCGTCGACAGCCGGTGGCCCGCCACGTTGATCACGTCGTCGGTGCGGCCCATGACGAACACGTACCCGTCGGCGTCGACGTACCCGTTGTCGCCGGTGAGGTAGTAGCCCTCGTAGCGCGACAGGTAGGACTCGTGAAAACGCGCGTCGTCGCCCCACAACGTCGGCAGCGTGCCCGGCGGCAGCGGCAGCTTCAGGCAGATCGCCCCGTCGGTCTCCGGCGGCAGCGGGTTGCCCGCCTGGTCCAGGACCACGATCTCGTAGCCCGGTGCGGGCACCGTCGGCGAACCCGGCTTGACCGGCATCGGTTCCAGCCCGCGCAGGTTCGCGCAGATCGGCCAGCCCGTCTCCGTCTGCCACCAGTGGTCGATCACCGGCACGCCCAGCTTCTCGGCTGCCCAGTGGTAGGTCTCCGGGTCCAGCCGCTCACCGGCCAGGAACAGCGTTTCCAGGCACGAGAGGTCGTGCTCGGCGAGCAGTTCCGCGTCCGGGTCGACGCGCTTGATCGCCCGCAACGCCGTCGGCGCGGTGAACAGCGCCTTGACCCGGTGCTGCGCGATGACCCGCCAGAACGCGCCCGCGTCCGGGGTTCCCACCGGTTTTCCCTCGTAGACCACCGTCGTCGCCCCGGCCAGAAGCGGCGCGTAGACGATGTAGGAGTGGCCGACCACCCAGCCCACGTCGGAGGCGGTCCAGAAGACCTCGCCGGGGGAGATGTCGTAGATGTTGGTCATCGACCACCGCAGCGCCACCGCGTGCCCGCCGTTGTCGCGCACCACGCCCTTGGGCTTGCCGGTCGTGCCCGAGGTGTAGAGCACGTAGAGCGGGTCGGTGGCCGCCACCGGGACGCAGTCGACCGGCTCGGCCGAGGCCACAGCGTCCTCCCAGTCGACGTCGCGCGGACCGAGCTCGGCCCGCGCCTGCTCGCGCTGGAACACGATGACCTTGCCGGGCTGGTGCTCGGTCTGCCGCAGCGCCTCGTCGACGATCGGCTTGTACTCCACGACCCTGTTGGGCTCCAGGCCGCAGGAGGCCGCCACGATGACGGTCGGCAGCGCGTCGTCGACGCGAGCCGCCAGTTCCTTGGGCGCGAAGCCGCCGAAGACCACCGAGTGCACGGCTCCGATCCGCGCGCACGCCAGCATGGCGACCGCGGCCTCGGGGATCATCGGCAGGTAGAGCACGACGCGGTCGCCCTTGGTGACGCCTTGCGCCCGCAGCGCCCCCGCGAAGCGGGCGACCCGGTCCAGCAGCTCCCGGTAGGTCCAGGTCTGCACGACACCGGACATCGCCGAGTCCCAGATCAGGGCCGGCTGCTCGCCCCGGCCGTCGCGCACGTGCCGGTCCAGGGCGTTGAAGCAGGTGTTGAGCTCGCCGTCCGGGAACCAGCGGTACATCGGGGCGGCGGAGTCGTCCAGCGCCCGAGTCGGCTCGCGGTCCCAGTCGATCGCCCGCGCCGCGTCGAGCCAGAAGCCCTCGCGGTCGGTCAGGCTCCGCCGGTAGATCTGCGCGTACTCACCCATCGACCGACTACCTCCCGCGTCCGCTGTCACAACGCCTGTGTCGTACCCCAGATCCGATCTTCGCGCCAGAGCTCCCGGCGGCCGTTCGGCCGCAGCGCGTTCGTCGTGAGCGAACTACGGACTTCGGTCCGACGGGTCAGCGGGAGTTCGGCCGCGCTGCATCCGCATGCACTTCGGCGACGCCGGTCGGCCGCTGGGCGCAGCAGGCGCGTTTCCGGCGCGCTGGCACGACTTCCAGACCCCACACTCGGTGTCGAGCCGATGGCCGGGCTAACACCCAGGTGTCCCGCGCCGACAAATGAATCGGAGGTGCTACGAAATATGAGCATGATGGAACCGGCACAGCCTCCCAGGGCAACGGCGACCGTCGAAGAGCCGAACGACCTTCCCACCGCGCCGTGCAGCGTGGTCTGGAGCGGCGGCCACTCCTACGTCCGAGAGGGAACCGCGGGCGCCCGCTGGGCAGGCGTGGACGATCGCGGCAGAGCCCGGTTCCTGACCGATGCCGAGTTGTGCCGCCGGGGGTGGAGCCGCACTCGCGGCTGAACCGCGGGTGTGTCTTCCTGCGGCGCAAGGTGTCCCGGCTCCGGCTGGCCGCCACGTGGGTTGCGCTGGCGATATGAGACCCTGATCCGGTCAGGATGCACAGGTGTGCACCCGTTGCGGGGCCGTGCGCACAACCATTCAGGGGAGGCTCGTGGTGCAGGACGCCGAGCGCACCACGGAAAACACCACGAGCGGGCCGCGGGCCGAGAACGGCCAAGACCACCCGGGTCCGGGGGATCCGGGCCTGGACCGGATCCGAGAGGTCGCCCGTGACGTCTGGGCCGACCCGTGGTGGACGCTGCCGAACCTGCTCAGCGTGATCCGCCTGGCCGGCGTGCCGGTCTTCCTCTGGCTGCTGCTCGGGCCGCAAGCCGACCTGCTCGCCCTGCTCGTCCTGGTGATCAGCGGCGCCACCGACTGGCTCGACGGCAAGCTCGCCCGCTGGCTCAACCAGTACAGCCGCATCGGCGAACTCCTCGATCCGGCCGCCGACCGCCTCTACATCGTGGCCACCCTGATCGCCTTCGTGCTGCGCGACGTCATCCCGTGGTGGATGGCGGTCGCCCTGGTCGTCCGCGACGTCGTGCTCACGCTGTGCCTGCCGGTGCTGCGCTGGCACGGCTACGAGCCGCCCGAAGTGCACTACCTGGGCAAGGCCGCCACCTTCTGCCTGATGTACGCGTTCCCGCTGTTGCTGCTGGTGCAGGACGACTTCACCGGGGCGGACGTGGTCCGGCCGATCGCTTACGCCTTCACCGCCTGGGGCGGGGCGCTCTACCTGTGGGCGGGCGTGCTCTACCTCGCCCAGGTCATCGCCGCCGTGCGCGGGACCCGAGCTCGCACCTGATCTGCGCTGCGCGTCGTCTTGCGGCTTTCGGCGGCCCGTGAATACGCTCGCCGCGCCGATCACTCGGCACGTTGCACACAGCGGACGAAAGGCGGGACCACCGTGGCGGCCCCGGAGATCAAGTACACCGAAGAGCACGAATGGGTCCAGCGCATCAGCGAGGACGCGGTGCGCATCGGCATCACCGACTACGCCCAGCAGCAGCTCGGCGACGTGGTGTTCGTGCAGCTCCCCGACGTGGGGCAGCAGGTCGCCGCGGGGGAGTCGATGGGCGAGGTGGAGTCGACCAAGAGCGTCTCCGACCTGTACGCCCCGGTGACCGGTGAGGTCACGGCGGGCAACCCCGCGCTGGAGGACCAGCCCGAGTTGGTCAACTCGGACGCCGCGGGGGAGGGCTGGATGGTGGAGGTCCGGCTCGCCGACCCGGACCAGCTGGCCGGTCTGCTCGACGCCGAGGGTTACCAGAACCTGATCGACCAGGGATGATCGTCCGGACCGGCCACGTCGTGGGACGATGACGGGAGTCGCTCGTTCCGAGGCTGTCCAGGCACGGTACGTTGGGCGCATACTTGGCACGATCTATCCGCGTAAGGGAGAGCTCAGGTGAGCCAAAACAGCGGCTTCGGCGATGTTCCGCCGGAGCAGTCACCGGAGACCACTTCGGTCTTCAGGCCCTTCCTCTCGGAGCAGGAAAGCACCGAGAGCGCGGCCCCGGAACCTGCCCCCGCATCCGGGGTCGATGCGCTGCCGGCGGGTTCCGCCCTGCTGGTGGTCAAGCGCGGCCCGAACGCGGGTTCGCGGTTCCTGCTCGATCGGGAGACCACGAGCGCAGGCCGGCACCCGGACAGCGACATCTTCCTGGATGACGTGACGGTGTCCCGCCGGCACGCCGAGTTCCGCCGCGAGGGCAACGACTTCGTGGTGGTCGACGTGGGCAGCCTCAACGGCACCTACGTGAACCGGGAGCCGGTGGACACCTCGGTGCTGGCCAACGGCGACGAGGTCCAGATCGGGAAGTTCCGCCTGGTGTTCCTCACCGGGCCGATCGATGGGGGCCAGGCCGGCCGCTGAGGCCGTCGAACCGGGCTTTTTGAACCCGTCAGCGGGGCGGCGCCGTGAGGCGTCGCCCCGCTGACGCATGAGGCAGCTGCGCCGCCCGCGCGCGGATGCTCCCTCCTAGCCGGGAATTTCCCGGGGCCACGAGCGGTTTTCACCGCGCAGCAGGGCAATTCCGGCGACTTCGGCGGGGCCCTGCGCGGTGTATCGTGCTGGGTAATGCTCAACGACGAGCTCGCCAGCGGTCCGGGCCGTGCGCCCCGACTCAACGACCGCGATGGTGGTGGTCCGCTTGGACCGCCGATGGAAGGGCGTGTCCGCCGTATCGCGGGTAGCGTCGGAGGCGTCGGTGCGGGACCCTCGACGGGGATGTCACGCTTCGGCGCGCTGGAGGAGGCGATGTGACGATGAGCAGTGAGATGCGCGTCGTCGGCGTGCGAGTTGAACTACCAGCCAACCAGCCGATCCTGCTGTTGCGCGAGTCCGATGGTGAGCGCTACCTGCCGATCTGGATCGGGTCGGTCGAGGCCACGGCCATCGCGCTCGAGCAGCAGGGCGTGCGGCCCCAGCGGCCGCTGACCCACGACCTGCTCAAGGACGTCATCGGAGCCCTGGGGCGTGACCTGGAGCAGGTGCGGATCACCGACCTGCAGGAAGGCACGTTCTTCGCGGAGCTGGTGTTCGACGGGGACGTGCGGGTGTCCGCGCGGCCGAGCGATTCGGTGGCGCTGGCCCTGCGCATCGGAGTGCCGATCCACGCCGACGAGTCCGTTCTCGACGAGGCGGGACTGATCATCCCGGACGAGCAGGAGGACGAGGTCGAGAAGTTCCGCGAGTTCCTCGACTCCGTCTCGCCGGAGGACTTCCGCGGTGCCGACACCTGAGCCCCGCGGCGGACTCCTGCGCTGAACAGACCACTCCGGCCCCCGGTTGCCCACAGCAGCCGGGGGCCGGATCCGTCGCACCGGGATCGAGAGCCCGCACGGTCCGCGCGTCGCGTTGACCCGCCTGCTGAGCGGGCATACCTTCGGACTTACGCGAATTGCCCCGGTGTGATTCAGCCGGTACACGGCTTCGCGGCCCCGGATCGCCAACGGTCCGGGCGCTGGTGATCGTCGTCGTCGGCTTCGGGCCGGACGAGGGGAGGCAGGCGTGGTGGAGGAAGCAGCAAATTCGGATGCTGCGGAGCAGGGTGAGCTGTTCCCCGACGCCTCTGCCCCGGACGAGCTGGTCGGTTACCGCGGGCCGGCGGCCTGCCAGATCGCGGGCATCACCTACCGGCAACTGGACTACTGGGCGCGCACCAAGCTGGTGGGGCCGTCCATACGAGGAGCGGCGGGCTCCGGCTCGCAGCGGCTGTACTCGTTCAAGGACATCTTGGTGCTCAAGGTCGTCAAGCGCCTGCTGGACACCGGGGTCTCGCTGCACAACATCAGGGTCGCGGTGGAGCACCTGCGCAAGCGTGGCGTTCAGGACCTGGCGAAGCTGACGCTGTTCAGCGACGGCACCACGGTCTACGAGTGCACCTCCGCCGAGGAGGTGGTCGATCTGCTGCAGGGTGGCCAGGGCGTGTTCGGCATCGCGGTCAGCGGTGCGATGCGCGAGATCAGCGGAACCATCCACGAGTTCCCGGCCGAGCGCGCCGACGGTGGCGTCAACCTCGAGTCGGCGATCAACGACGAGCTCGCGGCCAGGCGCCGCGACCGCCAGGCGGAGACGGGCTGAACGACCGTCCGCCAGTGTGCGGTAGGCGACATTGATGGCCGGATCGACCTTGTTGATCGGGTACTCTGAGCGCCATCGTCGACCCCGTGCGGGAGAGTCCGGTCCTGGCCAGGACCGGCGCCGAAGGAGCAACTCTCCCCGACAACCTCTCAGGCCACCTGGACCGCACGGGCGAGATACCTCTGGAAAGAGGGCGCACCATGAGGTGAGCCCCGCCGACGGTGCAAGCCCGGTCCCGCCGGGTGAAGCTCTCAGGCGTTCGCAGCGCGAACAGTGACAGAGGGGGAGAGCAGCAACCGCTGCCGCCCTTTGTTCGCCGCGAAGATTGAGGTTTTGGCGATGACCGACGCGACGCACGACCGCATTCCTCTGGCCGCGCTGGAGCACGGCAGGCCGTTCGCTGACCGCCACGTCGGGCCGATGCCCGCCGAACTGGCCCGCATGCTCGACGTCATCGGCGTCGGCTCCCTGGAGGAGCTGGGTCAGAAGGCCGTCCCGGACACCATTCGCGAGGGTGACCTGCAGCTGGCGCTGCCGGAACCGGCCACCGAGACCGAAGCGCTCGACGAGCTGCGCGAGCTCGCCGGCCGCTGCACCCCGCACACCGAGATGATCGGCCTCGGCTACTACGGCACGGTGACGCCCCCGGTGATCCTGCGCAACGTGCTGGAGAGCCCCGCCTGGTACACCGCGTACACGCCCTACCAGCCGGAGATCTCGCAGGGCAGGCTCGAGGCGCTGCTGAACTTCCAGACCATGGTCGCCGACCTGGCCGGGATGCAGGTCTCCAACGCCTCGATGCTCGACGAGGCGACCGCCGCGGCGGAGGGCATGACCCTCGTGCGGCGGGCGGGCAAGTCCAAGTCGCCGCGGTTCCTGGTCGACGCCGACACGCTGCCGCAGACCATCGCCGTCATCGAGACCCGCGCGGAGCCGCTCGGCATCGAGATCGTGGTGGCGGATCTGAGCTCCGGCGAGCTGCCCGAGGGCGATTTCTTCGGCGCGCTGCTGTCCTACCCGAGCGCCTCCGGCGCCGTGCGCGACCCCGAGGCGCTGATCGGGCAGATCCACGAGCGGGGCGCGAAGGTCGTGGTGACCTCCGACCTGCTGTCGCTGACGCTGCTGCGCGCGCCCGGCGAGCTCGGTGCCGACGTGGTCGTGGGGAGCACCCAGCGCTTCGGCGTCCCGATGGGCTTCGGCGGCCCGCACGCCGGGTTCATGGCCGTGGCGAAGGGCCTGGAGCGGCAGCTGCCCGGACGCCTGGTCGGCGTCAGCGTGGACACCGAGGGCAACCAGGCCTACCGGCTCGCCCTGCAGACCCGTGAGCAGCACATCCGCCGCGAGAAGGCCACCAGCAACATCTGCACGGCGCAGGTCCTGCTGGCGGTCGTGGCCTCCATGTACGCGGTCTACCACGGCCCGGACGGGCTGAAGGCGATCGCGACTCGCGCGCACCGGATGGCCAGCGTGCTCGCCGAGCAGCTGCGCCGGGGTGGCGTGGAGGTCGTGCACGCCGAGTTCTTCGACACCGTGCTCGCCAAGGTGCCGGGCAAGGCCGACGAGGTGCTGGCGGCGGCTCGCCGCGGCGGCATCAACCTGCGCCGGGTGGACTCCGACCACGTGGGCATCAGCTGCGACGAGACCACCACCCGCGCCCACCTGGTCGCGGTGTGGGAGGCGTTCGGCGTGAGTCAGGGCGAGGTCGACGCGCTCGACGCGGAGACCGCGGACGCGCTGCCGTCGGCGCTGGCGCGCACCTCGGAGTACCTCACGCACCCGGTGTTCCGCACGCACCGCTCCGAGACCTCGCTGCTGCGCTACCTGCGGCAGCTGTCGGACAAGGACATCGCGCTGGACCGCAGCATGATCCCGCTGGGCTCGTGCACGATGAAGCTCAACGCGACCGCCGAGATGGAGCCGATCACCTGGCCCGAGTTCTCCTCGCTGCACCCCTTCGCGCCCGCGCAGGACGCCGAGGGGCTGCTCAAGGTGGTCACCGACCTGCAGGAATGGCTGGCGGAGGTCACCGGCTACGACGCGGTGAGCCTGCAGCCCAACGCGGGCAGCCAGGGCGAGTTCGCGGGTCTGCTGGCCATCCGCGCCTACCACCACAGCCGTGGTGAGACCGATCGCGAGGTCTGCCTCATCCCGGCGAGCGCGCACGGCACCAACGCGGCCAGCGCTGTCATGGCGGGGATGCGCGTGGTCGTCGTCCGCTGTGACGAGGCGGGCAACGTCGAGATGGACCACCTGCGCGAGCTCGCCGAGAAGCACGCGCAGGACCTCGCCGCGATCATGATCACCTACCCGTCCACCCACGGCGTCTACGAGGACACCGTGCGCGAGGTCTGCGGGCTGGTGCACGACGCGGGCGGTCAGGTCTACGTCGACGGCGCCAACCTCAACGCGCTGATCGGCCTCGCCCGGATGGGCAAGTTCGGGTCCGACGTCTCGCACCTGAACCTGCACAAGACGTTCTGCATCCCGCACGGCGGTGGCGGCCCCGGTGTGGGCCCGATCGGGGTCCGCGAGCACCTGTCGCCGTTCCTGCCCAACCACCCGCTGCAGCCCGCGGCCGGTCCGGCCACCGGAGTCGGCCCGATCAGCGCGGCTCCGTGGGGCAGCGCGTCGATCCTGCCGATCTCCTGGGCCTACGTGCGGATGATGGGTGCCGACGGTCTGCGCCGCGCGACGCTGACCGCGGTGGCGTCGGCGAACTACGTCGCACGCCGGCTCGGCGAGTACTTCCCGGTGCTCTACACGGGCGAGGGAGGTTTCGTCGCCCACGAGTGCATCCTCGACCTGCGGCCGATCAGCAAGTCCAGCGGCATCACCGTTGACGACGTGTCCAAGCGGCTGGCCGACTACGGCATCCACGCCCCGACGATGTCGTTCCCGGTCGCGGGCACGCTGATGGTCGAGCCGACCGAGAGCGAGAACCTCGCCGAGCTGGACCGCTTCTGCGAGGCGATGATCGCCATCCGCGCCGAGATCGACAAGGTGGTCGCAGGTCAGTGGCCCGCCGACGACAACCCGCTGGTCGGCGCGCCGCACACGGCGGCCAGCCTCGCCAAGGAGTGGAACCACGCCTACTCCCGCGAGGAGGCGGCCTACCCGCTGGGTACCGACGCGATCAAGGTCTTCCCGCCGGTCCGCCGCATCGACGGCGCCAAGGGCGACCGCAACCTCGTCTGCTCCTGCCCACCGCTGTCGGCGTACGAGGGCTGAGTCGGCGGGTCGGTTTGCGCGTTCGGTCGCGGCGATGACACGGTGGCCCCTTCAACCGACCGGCTCCGAGAGGAGTTGAGCACCATGCTCACCATCAGTGAGAGCGCCGTGGAGGTCATCAAGCTCGTCCTCGTCGGCGGCGACTCTCCGGCCAGCTCGGGCTTGCGCATCGCGCCGGCCGGGCAGGGGCTGCAGGCGTCGATCGCCGAGGAACCCCAAGAGGGCGACGAGGTGATCGAGGAGAACGGTGTCCGGATCTTCCTGGAGCAGGAGGTGTCGGAGCTGCTGGGGGACAAGACCCTGGACGCCGAGAAGGACGCCAACGGTGAGCTGGCACTCGCCGTGCGCGACTGACTCGATCGCGACTTGAAGCCGTCGGCCTGGGCGATTCGCCCGGGCCGACGGCTTTTTTGCGAGGATGGCCTCTTGCCAGAGCCTGGTGATAGCACCTGAGCGGCAACTACCCTTGACCGGCGGTCGTTCCGCTGGGGAACGACCGGTCGCGGGAGAGGAAGCCGGTGCCGACCACCACGCTGGCCATGCACATGAGTGACGGGCTGCTCAACGCCCGCACCGCCCTGCTCTTCGCCGTCGTGGCGATAGCCGGCTTGGCGCTGGCGCTGGTACGCGCCCGGGCCGACCTCGACGACCGCACGGCCCCGATGGCCGGCTTGGTCGCGGCGTTCGTGTTCGCCGCCCAGATGATCAACTTCCCGGTGCTGCCCGGTGTGAGCGGACACCTGCTGGGAGGCGCGCTGGCCGCGATCCTGGCAGGACCGTGGGTCGGCGCGCTGTGCGTGGCGATCGTGCTGGTCGTGCAATCGCTGCTGTTCGCCGACGGCGGGCTGACGATGCTCGGCGCGAACATCACCAACATGGCGCTGATCGGCACGGCCGTCGGCTACCTGGTGGCGCTGGCGCTGCGCGGCCTGGCGACCCGAAGCCGAGCCGGGCTGATGACCACCGCTTTCGTCGCGGCCTGGGTCAACACCGTGGTCGCCTCCTGCGGTTTCCTCGCGGAGTACGCACTCGGCGGGGCCGCGGGATTCAGCCTGCCCACCGTGGCGCTGGGGATGGTCGGAGTGCACGCCCTGATCGGGATCGGGGAGGGGCTGATCACCGCGGCCACCGTCGGTGCCGTCGCCTCGGCCCGGCCCGACCTCGTCCACCTGTTGCGCGGTGCCCGCAGCGAGGAGCTCGCCCGATGAAGCGATTTCTGCTGATCTTCGCCCTGGTCGTGCTCGTCGTGGCCGGCGGCGTCGCCTACTTCGCGGACTCCGACCCCGACGGTCTGGACGCCGTCACCCAGCGCGGTTGCGCGGTCGTGGAGACCGGAGGCGGCGAGTCGCTGGAGGGCCGCTGCATCGCCCAGCACGCGGGTGACCACGCGCTGTCGGACGGCCCGCTGGCCGACTACACCGTCGGCGGTGACGACCGCTTCACCGGCGTCGCAGGGATCATCGGTGCCGTGGTCACGCTCGCCGCGGCCGGTGGCCTGTTCTGGGGGCTGCGCCGCCGGTCCGGGTCCGAGGACGCGTAGGTGGGCGCCGGGCACGCCGACGCCCTGCACCTGCCCGGTGACACGGCGCTGCACCGGCTCGACCCGCAGGTGAAGATCACCGCGGCGTTCCTGCTGGTGCTGTGCGTGGTGGCCACACCGCGCGAGATCTTCTGGGCCTTCGGCGGCTACGCGCTGCTGCTGGCCGCGCTCGCGAGCGTCGCGCGCATCCCGCCGCGCTGGCTGGTGACGCGTCTGCTGATCGAGGTGCCGTTCGTGGTGCTGGCGCTGCTGCTGCCGTTCACCGCAGGGGGCCCGAGCACCGAGGTCGCCGGGATCGCGCTGTCGACCGAGGGGTTGCTCGCCGGGTTCAACATCATGGTCAAGGGCACGCTGGGCCTGGGGACCTCGCTGCTGCTGGCGGCGACGACCGCGCCGCGCGAGATCGTGCTCGGCCTGCAACGGCTGCGCGCGCCGGCGCTGGTGATCACGATCATCACCCTGATGCTGCGCTACGCCGAGGTGATCGTCGCCGAAGCGGGCCGGATGCGGGTCGCGCGGATCTCCCGGGGGCACGACCCGAGGTTCCTGTGGCAGGTGGGCGCCACCGCTCGTGGTGTCGGCAGCCTGTTCATCCGCTCCTACGAGCGCGGTGAGCGGGTGCACCTCGCGATGCTCTCGCGCGGGTGGAGCGGTGAGATGCCCGAGGTCGACCCGGCCCGCCGGACTTCGTGGAAGACCTGGAGCATGGGGCTGGCCGCGCCCGCGGCCGCGGCCGTCGTACTGGGGGTGGCGTTGTGGACCGCGTGACCGAGCAGCGTGCCGGACCCCGCGAGGCGCTGACCGCGCCCGCGTTGGAGATCTCCGGTCTGGTGCACGCCTACCCGGACGGTCACCGCGCGCTGCGGGGCGTCGACCTGCGGGTCGAGCCGGGCGAGCGGGTCGCCGTGCTGGGGCCCAACGGGGCAGGCAAGACGACCCTGACGCTGCACCTCAACGGCGTGCTGCGTCCCGCGTCCGGACGGCTCACCGTCGGTGGCCTCGCGGTTTCCAGCAAGAACCTCAAGGAGATCCGGCGTCGCGTCGGCCTGGTCTTCCAGGACCCGGACGACCAGTTGTTCATGCCGACGGTCCGGGAGGACGTCGCGTTCGGCCCGGCCAACTTCGGCGTGCGGGGAAGCGAGCTCGACCAGCGCGTTCAGGAGGCGCTCGAGGCCGTCGGCATGACCGAGCACGCGCAGCGCTCCCCGCTGCGGCTCTCCGGCGGTCAGCGCAAGCGCGTCGCGCTCGCGGCGGTGCTCGCGTGCCGTCCCGAGCTGCTCGTGCTCGACGAGCCCTCCGCGAACCTGGAGCCGGTCGCGCGCCGCGAGCTCGCCGAGGTCCTGCTCGCCGTGGGCGGGACGACCCTGATGGTCACCCACGACCTGCCCTACGCGCTGCAGCTGTGCCCGCGCAGCGTGATCATCGACGACGGCCGGGTGGTCGCCGACGGCCCCACGGCCGAGCTGCTGGCCGACGAGGAGCTGCTGGCCCAGCACCGGCTGGAACTGCCGTTCGGGTTCCGGGTGCCGTGACCGGCTTGACCCCCGCCATCCGGGGAGTGACCGTGATCACGGTCCTTTCAGCGGGGAGGTCAGGCGATGTTCGACAGGTCCGGGATCGTGCGGGACGAGCGGGGTGTCGCCCACTACACGGGGCTGGCCGACTCGCTGGTGCAGATGCTGCGGGAGTCGGTCGAGCGCTTCGGCGATCGCGAGGCGCTGGTGGAGGTGGGCGGCGACCGGCTGACCTACCGCGAGCTGTGGCGGCGTTCAGCCCGCGTCGCCGGTGGTCTGCGGGAAGCCGGGATCTCCCGCGGTGACCGGGTCGCCAACCTGCTGCCCGCCGGGGTCGACTGGGTGCTGGCGTTCCTGGGCACGCAGCTGGCTGGGGCGATCGCAGTCCCGGTGAACACCCGCTTCGCGCAGCCCGAGGTGGATTACGTGCTCGCCGACTCCGGCGCGTCGTTCACCTTCCGCCCGAGCCGGCCGCTCCCGGACGGCGAACCGCTGGCCGTCGACGACCTCAGGCCCGACGAGGTCGCCGCCATCTTCTACACCAGCGGCACCACGGGTCGCCCCAAGGGCGCGATGACCACCCACGAGAACTTCCTGTCCAACGTGGAGAACGTGTGCCGGGTCAAGGGCATCGACGCCGGAACGGGCTGGCGGACGCGCAATCTCGTCTCCGTGCCGCTGTTCCACGTCACCGGGTGCAACACGCAGCTGCTGCTGCAGCTCTCCTACGGCGGCGCGACCGTGGTGATGCCGAAGTTCGACGTGCGGGAGTTCCTGCGGATCATCGCCGACGAGCGCATCAACCTGTTCACCACGGTCCCGGCGATCTACGCGCTGGCGCTCAAGCAGCCGGACTTCGAGGAGTGCGACACGTCCTCGGTCGAGCACGTCTCCTACGGCGGTGCCCCGATGGCCCCGGCGCTGGTCGAGCGGATCAAGGCCGCGTTCCCGAACGCGCGGGTGGGCAACAGCTTCGGATTGACCGAGACCTCCTCGATCTCCACCTTCCTGCCGCACGAGCTGTCCGTCGAGCACGCCGACTCGGTCGGCTTCCCGGCGCCGGTGGTCGACGTCGCCGTGCACGAGCCCGACCCCGGCACCGGCGTTGGCGAACTGCTGATCCGGGGCCCCAACGTGGTGGCCGGCTACTGGAACAAGCCGGAAGCCACCGCGTCGACGTTCGTCGACGGCTGGCTGCGCACCGGCGATCTCGCCCGCGTCGACGAGAGCGGGCTGGTCCACATCGCCGACCGCGCGAAGGACGTGATCAACCGCGGTGGCGAGAACGTCTACTCCGTCGAGGTCGAGAACGCGCTGGCGGCCGCACCCGGTGTGGTGGAGGCGGCGGTCGTCGGAGTCCCGGACGACGTCATGGGGGAGAAGGTCGGCGCGGTCATCGTCGCCGACGAGGCATTCGAGCCGGGGCGGCTGCTGGCGCACCTCGAAGATCACCTGGCTGACTTCAAGATCCCGCAGTTCCTGCAGCTGCGCGAGCAGCCGCTCCCGCGCAACCCCGGTGGGAAGCTCCTCAAGCGCGAGCTGCGCGGCACCTCCGGCTGGCAGGGGCCTCTCTGGGGCCGCTGAGCGCCTGGACCGTCCTCGGTTCGGAGCGGCAACGGCACTGCGGCTACGGTGGCAGGAGTTCTTTGCGGTGCGAACGATCGAGGTGGGATGGCTGAGCGGTCGCGGCTGAAGTACGCGCTGATCCTCGGTGGGATGTCGGCCTTCGGGCCGCTGTCGATGGACATGTACCTGCCGGCGCTCCCGGCGATCTCCGGCGAACTGCACGCGGGTCCCTCCCAGGTGCAGCTGTCGCTGATGGCCTGCACGATCGGCCTCGCGCTGGGGCAGTTGGTGATGGGCCCGCTGTCGGACGCGCACGGTCGTCGTCGGCCGATGCTGATCGGTGTGGTCGTGTTCGCGCTCGCCTCGCTGGCCTGCGCGCTGGCACCGTCGGCCTACGCGCTGGCCGCGCTGCGGTTCGTGCAGGGCTTCGGCGGAGCGGCGGGCATCGTCATCGCCCGAGCGGTGGTGCGCGACCTGTTCTCCGGAGTCGCGCTGGCGAAGTTCTTCTCCCTGCTGATGCTGGTCAACGGCGTGGTTCCGGTGCTCGCTCCGGTGCTGGGCGGACAGCTGCTGCGGTTCACCTCGTGGCGCGGGGTGTTCGTCACGCTCTGCGCGATCGGCGCCGCGCTGTTGATCGCGGCCGTGCTCGCGCTGCCGGAAACCTTGCCGCGCGAGTACCGACGACCGGGGAACCTCCCGCAGACGCTGCGGACCTTCGGCGTTCTGCTGCGTGACCGCCTGTTCGTGGGCTTCGCGCTGTCGGCGTCGCTGGCCTTCGCCGCGATGTTCGCCTACATCTCCGGGTCGTCGTTCGTGCTGCAGAACGTCCACCACCTGTCACCGCAGATGTTCAGCGTCGTCTTCGGCGTGAACTCGATCGGCATCGTCACGATGGGTCAGGTCAACGGTCTGCTGGTCGGCAAGGTCGACTCGCGACGACTGCTGGCGATCGGTCTCGGCTGCAACGCGCTCGGCGGCATCTCCGTGGCGGTCTCGACGGTGCTGGGACTGGGGCTGGTCCCGCTGCTGGCCGCCCTGTTCGTGACCGTGGCCAGCATCGGCCTGGTGTTCCCGAACGCCACCGCCCTCGCCCTGTCCGGGCACCGCGAGACAGCCGGGAGCGCCTCGGCGCTGCTCGGCGTGCTGCAGTTCATGATCGGCGGGCTGGTCTCCCCGCTGGTCGGCATCGCGGGCTCGAACACCGCGGTGCCGATGGGCGTGGTGATGGGCGCGCTGTCGGTGTCGGCCGTCGTGGTGTTCGCCGTGCTGGCCCGCCGCCGCGTCGAACCCGAGGTCACGCGACCTGCCGAGCGCCCCAGCTGAGGACGTCCCGGCAGGTCTGGATCAGCCGCTCGCGCAACGCTGCGGCCTCGTCGGCGAACTCGCGCTGGTAGCGGACGTACTCGGCGCGGCCCTGCGGGGTCTCGATCGGCACCGGCTCGTAGCCCAGCTCCCCGAGGTCGTAGGGGCTGGCGCGCATGTCCAGTTCACGAACCCGGGCCGCCAGGTCGAAGCAGTCCGCGATCAGCTCGCCGGGGACGAAGGGGTCGAGCTTGTAGGCCCACTTGAACAGGTCCATGTTCGCGTGCAGGCAGCCCGGTTGTTCCAGCTCGACCTGATCGTCCCGCGCGGGCTGGAGCTCGTTGAGCGGGCGCGCTTCCGGGGTGAAGAACCGGAACGCGTCGTGGTGGGTGCAGCTGATCGGCATCGATTTCACGACCTCGTCGGTGCCGGCGTGGCCCAGCCGCAACGGCCACCCGCTGTGCCGCACGTCGCCGGGCTCGGTGCGGTAGACCATCGCCCACTCGTGCAGCCCGAAGCAGCCCAGCCGGGCCGGGCGGGAGGCGGTCGCGCTGAGCAGTCCGAGGATGAACTCCGCCGAGCCGCGCCGCTTGTCGGTCAGCGCCGCCGGGTCCAGGGCGACGCCGTGCGGGGTCTCGGTGAAACCCTTGCGGGACAGGAACTCCTGCCCGTTGACCAACGCCACGTCGACACCGGGCTGCCAGCGCTCCAAGCGGGCCGGGCGGAACGAGTAGTAGGTGAACAGGAAGTCCAGCACCGGGTGCTTGCGGTGCTGGTGCTGCCGCTGCCGGTGCGGGGAGGTCCACTCCGCCACCCGCTCGCGGTGGGCGTCTCGCCGCTCCCGCCACTCCTGTTCGGTCAACACCAACATCGCTGGTCAGGATATCTTCCGGCGGGTCAGCGGTGGAACCTGACCCAATCCAGCTGTAGCGCCTCGCCGCCGATGTCCGCGCTGACCACGAGGTAGACGCTGTGCGTGCCGGTGAGGTCTCGGCTGAGCTTGACCCGCACCGTCTGCCACGATCCGCCGCGGCCGAGACCGACCAGGTCGATCTCGCCGACCTTCTCCCCGTTGGGGCTGGTCATCCGCATGGTCATCGTGGCGTGCGCCGATTCCGGGACCGCGGTGCGCAAGCGCACGGACAGCGCGTTCGCCGAGGCGGTGCCGAAGTCCACGTCGTCGAATCGCAGCACGTCCCCGGCCATCAGGGGACCGGCGAACCGGGTGCCGTCGCTCGTGCCTTCGGTGATCTTCCGCCCCACCGAACCGGCCGCCTCGGCCTGCAACGCCTGGTACGCGCTGCCGAACGGGCTGCTCCCGACGATCGTCGAGGGGTCGTCGCCCGGTTCCTTCGCGGCGAGGAACCCGAACACCGCCGCACCTGCCACCAGCACCAGCGTCACCGCGCCCGCGGTGAGGACGATCCGGGTCTGCTTGGTGGACCGCGTCGTCGCGGGCTCGGCGTGCGGGGGACCGGGTTGCCCGTGCCACGAGCCGGACCGCGCGGGAAGGTGCGGCTGGGCCGAGCGCATCTGCTGCGGCGGGATCCACGGCTGCGCCCGCGAGACCCCGGCCAGGGGGCGCGGGTTCGAGGGAGGCGTCGGCGTCACCCGCGGGATCGACTGGCGCTGGTGGGTGTTGTGGCCCGTCGGCCCCTGCGGGAACACCGCCGGAGGACGCGGGAGGGGACGGATCCGCTCGGTCAGCGCGGGGGCGTTGGGGTCCAGGAGCGGCTCGAACGGCTCCTCGCCCGCTGCCTTGACCAGCTCGTGAAGCCTTCGCCGCACCTCGACCAGCGGCATCCGCCGTGCCGGGTCCTTCACCAGCAGGCCGCCGAGGACCTCGCCGACGGGACCCGTCTGGTGGTGGCGGGGGAGCGGCCCGTGCACGATCGAGCTGATGGTGATCAGCGGATCGGAGGTCTTGTCGTACGGCGGGTGACCCTCAGCGGCCGAGTAGAGGGTGGCGCCCAGGCTCCACAGGTCGGCGCTGGCACCCAGCGTTCCGCGGCGGGCGATCTCGGGCGGCAGGTAGACGGGAGTTCCCAGCAGCACCTCCGAGCGGGTCATGCTCTTCTCGGCGGTGTTGCGGGAGAGGCCGAAGTCGGCCAGCTTGACCTTGCCGCGCGGACCGAGCAGCACGTTGCCGGGTTTGACGTCGCGGTGGACGATGCCGACCTGGTGCGCGGCGTCCAGCGCCGCCGCCACCCCGTCCATCATCACGGCCAGCTGGTAGTGGTTGAGCGCCCGGTGGCGTTTCAGGATCGTCGAGAGGCTTTGCCCCGGAACCAGTTCCATGACCACGAAGGGCCTGTCGTCCTCGCGGGCCACGTCGTAGAGCATCACCGTGTTCGGGTGGCTGAGGGTGGCCATCGCCCGCGCTTCGCGCAGGGCCCGCTCCCGCAGATCGGCGGCTTCGTCTTCGGGGACGTTGGCCGGCAGGTGGAGTTCTTTGACCGCGACGGGGCGCTCCAGGACCTCGTCGGTCCCGGACCAGACGTAGCCCATCCCACCCTTGCCGATGGTGCGGTCCAGCCGGTAGCGGCCGCCGATCACGCGGCCCGAAGAAGAGTTGTCCGCGTGGGACGGCGAGAGCTGATCATCTCGCACGCGATGACACTACCCAGCGAGGTTGCTCGGCCTCATTCGGGGCACACCCGGAACGAACTGGGAAAACGGGATCCTGAGGCTGTTCGTCCGAATCGCTGCGGCTGGGGTTTCTCGTGAAGTTGGTCCAACTGGGCGAGCACCGCGGCGCTCGCCCAGTTGGCTCGGTGCGTCGGAAACGTCAGCGGACGTGCGTGGCGTCGCGGACCGTGCCCACGTACTCCTCGACGAGATCCTCCAGCGCGACGACCCCGACGGCCGCTCCGCTGGAGTCGACCGCCGCAGCGAGGTGCCCGCCCGCCCGGCGCAGCGACGCCATCGCCTCGTGGAGGCGAGCCGTGACCGGGACGGTCGGCAGCTCACGTCGGCGCGCATCGGCGATGGGCGTCTCCGGAGCCTCGCCCGCCTGGTCGAGCACGTCCTTGACGTGCAGGTATCCGAGCAGTCTGCCGTCATCGCCGCGAACCGGGAAGCGGGAGAACCCGGTGTTGGCCACCAGCCGCTCCACATCGCCCAGCGTGGGATTGCCCGGCAGGGTCGTGACCTCGGGCAACGGCACCAGGACGTCGGCCACCGTGTGCTCCACCGACGACAGGGTCTGGGCGAGCCTGCGGTGCTCGGAGTGCTCCAGCAGCCCCTCGCGCCGCGATTCCACCAGCAGCTCCGCCAGTTCGGCCGAGGTGTAGGCGGTCTCCAGCTCCTCCTTCGGCTCGACCCGCAGCAGCTTGAGCACCGCGTTGGCCATCATGTTGAACAGCGCGATGAACGGGCGCGCCAACTGCACGAACCCGACCAGCGGCGGTACCAGCCACAGCGCCATGCGCTCCGGCTCGGCGAGAGCGAGGTTCTTCGGCACCATCTCGCCGACCAGCACGTGCAGCACCACCACGATCGCCAGCGCGATCGTGAACGCCACCGCGTGCGTCGCGGCCGCCGGGATGCCCAGCGCGCTGAACGGCCCCTCCAGGGTGTGCGCGACAGCGGGCTCGCCCAGGCGGCCCAGCCCCAGCGAGCACAGCGTGATGCCCAGCTGCGCGCTGGTGAGCATCAGCGACCCTTCCTGGCTCGCCTTGATGACCGTCCGCGCCCGGCCCACACCCTGGGCCAGCAGCGCTTCGAGCCGGTCGCGGCGGGAGGACAGCAGGGAGAACTCCGCGCCCACGAACAGGGCGTTGAGCATCAGCAGGAGAACACCGAGCAGCAGTGCGAAGGAGTCGTTCATCGGGTCGCCTCCACCGCGTCGGCATCCGCGTCCGCGTCCGCGAGCGCGGGCTGCTTGTTGAGGCGCAGCTCCGCGATGCGGTGCTTGTCCATGCGCATGACGGTCAGCCGCCACCCGTCCACGTCGAGCCGGTCGTCCACCGACGGGATGCGGCCCAGCCGCCACAGCATCAGACCGGCGACCGTCTCGTAGTCGCCTTCGGGCATGGTGAATCCGGTCGCCTCGGAGAGCTCGTCCGGGCGCAGCAGGCCCGAGATCAGCCACGAGTCCTCGCTGAGCCGGCGCACGGCGGAGATCTCCTGCCGGTCGTGCTCGTCGCGGACGTCGCCGATGATCTCCTCGACCACGTCTTCGAGGCTCACGATGCCGGCCGTTCCGCCGTACTCGTCGACGACGACCGCCAGCTGGAGGCCGGAGCCGCGCAACCGGTTGAGCAGCGCGTCGCCGTCCAGCGTCTCGGGAACCGTCGGCACCGGGCGGGTCAGGGTCTCGATCCGGGTGGTCTCCCGGCGGGAGGCCGGGATGCCGAACGCGTGCTTGACGTGCACGACGCCCTGGATGTCGTCGAGATCGCCGCCGTGCACCGGGAACCGGGACACGCCGGTCCGCCGGGCCAGGTCGAGCAGGTCCACGACCGTCTCGCCGACCTGCAGCGAGGCGACCTTCACGCGCGGGGTCATCAGCTCCTCGGCGGTGCGGTCGCCGAAGCGCAGCGAGCGGTCCATCAGCCGCGCCGTGGTCTCGTCGAGCGTGCCGTGCTCGGCGCTGGAACGCACGATCGACCCGAGCTCGTCGGGGGAGCGCGCGGAGCGCAGTTCCTCCTGCGGTTCGATGCCGAACCTGCGCACGACCCAGTTCGCGCTGTTGTTCATGGCGTCGATGAGCCACTTGAAGATCTGCGAGAACCGGGCGTGGTAGCCGGAGACGGCGCGGGCGGTCGGCAGCGGGCGGGCGATGGCGAGGTTCTTCGGCACCATCTCGCCGAACACCATCGACAGCGCGGTCGCCAGCAGGATCGCCAGCGCCAGCGACACGCCCTCGGCCACGCCGAGCGGCATGCCCACGGCCGTCATCACCGGCTGGATCAGGTCACCGATGAGCGGCTCGGCCACGTAACCGGTGATCAGGGTGGTCAGGGTGATCGCGACCTGCGCGCCCGAGAGCTGGAACGACAACGTGCGGTGCGCGCGCTGGACGGCGCGTGCGCGCTTGTCTCCGACCTGGTTGACGTGGGCGTCGACGGTGGAGCGTTCCAGCGAGGTCAGGGAGAACTCGGCTGCCACCGCGAGAGCGGTGCCCAGCGTGAGGATCGCGATGAACAGGAGGCCGACAACGGCCAGCACGATTTCGATCAACCCTCGGCCCGCCTCGTGATAGCGCCCGTGGGTCGGTGATAGCCGGGTCTACTGCCCGGCTCGGTACTGCTTCCCTCTGGGGATTGTGCCGCTGGCACTGAAGTGCTCACTCCCGTGAATAGAAATGGACCGGTGGAGAAAAGGTCATACCGAGTATACCGGCGCTGCAGCGATGCAATCGGTAGCGGCGCGATCACGATTCCCGGCTTTCCCGGAGTTGAGCGGTCGCGGGCGCGTCCGCGCGCGGCGCGGGCGGCGCCCGCGCCACCTGGGGCGTTGCCCCTCCCGGAGGTCCGTTGTGGCCGGTCGATGGCTGCTTCTCGCCCCGCCGGTTTGATCCAGTCCACCTGGACGTAACCTGCGACAAAGTAGTCGCGGTCACCATCCCGCCGAACAATCACGAGAGGACGTGATCGTGAGCACACCCACGGTTGCGGACGTGCCGCAGAAGGGTTTCTTCGGACACCCACGCGGTTTGTTGACGCTGTTCTTCACCGAGATGTGGGAGCGGTTCTCCTACTACGGTATGCGCGCCATTCTGGCGTACTACCTCTACTACGCCGTCTCCGAAGGCGGCCTGGGGATCCCCGAGTCGACCGCGCTGTCGGTGGTCGGCGTCTACGGTGCCTCGGTCTACATGACCGGTGTGCTCGGCGGTTGGCTCGCCGACCGCGTCGTCGGCGCTCAGCGCGCGGTCCTCTACGGCGGCGTGATCATCATGTTGGGCCACATCGGACTGGCCATCCCCGGCGGCATGACCAGCGTGCTGGTCGGCCTGGTCCTGCTGGTGATCGGTACCGGTCTGCTCAAGCCGAACGTCTCGGGTCTGGTCGGGAGCCTCTACAGCGAGGACGACAACCGGCGCGACGCCGGTTTCTCGATCTACTACATGGGCATCAACCTCGGTGGTTTCATCGCGCCGTTCGTGGCCGGAACCCTGGGGGAGAAGGTCAACTGGCACCTCGGGTTCGGCGCCGCTGCGGTCGGCATGGCGTTCGGCCTGATCCAGTACACGATGGGGCGCAAGAATCTCGGGAACGCCGGCCTGCACCCGGTGAACCCGCTTCCCGCCGAGCACAAGGGCCGCGTGCTGGGCCGCGCGGGCGGAATCGCCGTGGGTTTCGTGCTCGTGCTGGTCCTGCTGTCGGTCAGCGGTGTGATGGGCCTGGAGGGCCTGGTCAACCTGATCAGCGTGATCTCGGCGGTGTTGCCGATCATCTACTTCGCGGTGATGCTCTCCAGCAAGCAGATCACCAAGATCGAGCGCGACCGGCTGATCGCCTACATCCCGCTGTTCCTGGCCACCGCGCTGTTCTTCCTGCTGTTCGAGCAGCAGCCGAACACCCTGGCGAACCTGGCCGAGGCCGACACCGACCTCAACGTCCTGGGCTTCGCCGTTCCCGCTTCGTGGTTCCAGTCGGTGAACTCGCTGACCATCATCATCCTCGCTCCGGTGATGGCCGCGCTGTGGATGAAGCTCGGGCCCAAGCAGCCGTCGACACCGCAGAAGTTCGTCGGCGGGCTGTTGTTCGTCGGACTGTCCTTCCTGTGGGTCGTGCTGTCGAAGTCGGTGGCCGGCGACGACGGCAAGCACCTGCCGATCATGCTCGCGATGGTGTTCGTGATCATGACCGTGGGTGAGCTGATGCTCTCGCCGGTCGGACTCTCGGCGACCACGAAGCTCGCGCCGAAGGTGTTCGCCTCGCAGACCATGGGGCTCTACTTCCTGGCTCCTGCGATGGGGCAGGGTCTGGGCGCGCAGGTCGTGAAGCTGTACTCGGTGGAGAACCAGCAGCTGTACTTCTCGATCGTCGGCATCGCCACGATCGCGTGCTCTGTGCTGCTGCTCCTGTCGGCGCGCATCATCAAGCGCTACATGCACGGCGTGCTCTGACGCCGCTGAGAACGGAGGAGGCCGGTCCCGTCACGGGGCCGGCCTCCTCTGCGTTCGGGGATCAGCGCAGGTCGTAGGTGCGGGAGCTGCGCTTCGCGGGGGCCGACGGGTCGGGCTCGGGATGCCCCGGGATGTCGAGGTCCTCCGACGGCAGGGCGCCGCGCACCAGGTAGTCGGTGCCGATGCGGTTCGCCTCGGGATTGCCCGCCAGCGCCCAGACCCCGTGCTTGCCCGCGTCGCGCTCGGTCACCAGCACCGAGGACGGCAGCGAGTGGTGCATCTCGACGGCACCGGCGTAGGGCGTGGCCACGTCGTGCTCGGAGTTGAACATCAGCACCGGGGGCAGGCCCTCGCCGGTGATCTTCGTGGGCTGCTGCCGGGGCGCCTGCCAGGTGCGGCAGGGGGCGACCGTCCAGCTGTTGAACCACGCCGCGAACGGGTGCTCGGCCGCCATCCGCCGGGAGTCGCGCTCCCACTCCGCACGGCGGGCCGGCCAGGGCGCGTCGGCGCACTCCACGGCGTTGTAGATGGCGTTGCCGTTCTCCGCGAGCGCGTCCTTCGGCGTCACCATCGCGGCCAGCGCGCGGTCGTCGCCGCGCAGCTGGAAGTCCGCTAGGCCCTGGGCCAGCGGCTGCCAGTCGGACTCGCCGTAGAGCGCGTTGAAGCTGATCTCGATCAGCTCCGACGGTCCCAGCGGCCCCCGCGGTGCCCGGCGCAGCTCGGCCTGGGTGCGCTCCCACGCGGTCTTCACCGCGCCCGCTTCGGTGCCGAGGTGGAAGACGCGGTCGTGCCGGGCGACCCAGCCGAAGAAGTGGTCGAGGCGCTGCTGCGCGGCCACGTCCTGGGCGAGGTTGTTGCCGTACCAGATCTCCGAGACGTCCGGGTTCACCGAGCTGTCCAGGATCATCCGGTCCACCCGCTCGGGGAACAGCTGCCCGTAGACCGCGCCGAGGTAGGTGCCGTAGGAGTAGCCCAGGAAGCTGATCTTCTGCTCGCCGAGCGCGGACCGGATGAGGTCCATGTCGCGGGCGTTGGTGGGCGTGTTCAGGTGCGGCAGGTACTTGCCCGCGCGCTGCGCGCAGCCGTCCGCGTAGGCCTCCGACCGGCGCCAGTTGATCTCGCGGGTGGCGGGGGAGTCGGGGTCGGGCAGCGGGTTGGCCCAGTGCGTCGCCGGGTCCACGCAGCTGATCGGCGTGCTGTGCGCGGTGTTGCGGGTGTCGAAGCCGATCAGGTCGTAGGAGTCGCGCACCTGCGGTGGGGCCATCTCGCCCATCGCTCCCGCGAAGTCCGCGCCCGGCCCGCCGGGACCGCCCGGGTTGAGCAGCAGCGAACCGCGCCGCGCCTGCGGGTCGCGCGCGGGCAGCTTGGAGACCAGCAGCTGCACCTGCTCACCGCCGGGATCGGCGTGGTCGAGCGGAACTTCGACGGTCGCGCAGCGCAGCTGCGGGTACGGCGTGGCGATGTCCTCGGGGCACGGGCCGAACTGCGGTGCCGGGCTCGCCGTCGCGGTGCTGGCCGCAGCAGGTGCGACGGCCAGCGCGGCCGCCGCGGCCAGGCCGAGCGCGATCGAACGCTTCACGTGGAGGGCTCCTCAAACGCGTGGAGGCTGTTGATCTCGCAGCGTATGGGGGGTCGCGTTCGGCGGCCGGGCGCTCGGTGCCGTGTCGCCGGAAGGGGGTGTCAGCTTCGCCCGGCCAGGTGAGCGTCGGTGCCGATCTCGCGCGCGATCTCGTCGAGGACGAGCATCGTGCGGTCCAGCCACCGGATGCTGCGGTGCAGCGAGGTCGGCCCGTCGGTAAGCGATTCGGCCAGGTCGTGCAGCTCGTCGGAGCTGCGGTGCGCCGCCCCGATCGCCTCCTCGAAGGGGACCTGTCCCTCGTCGGTGAAGGATTCGGCGGCATCGGCCAGCGCCCACAGCTGCTCGGCGATGCGCTCGCGGGTGTCGGCGTCGATCATCTCGGCGGTGTCGCTCAGGGCCACCGAGAGGTTGCGGACGTAGTAGGCGCAGCCGCTGAGGTTGGCGGCCAGCCGCTGCACCTGGCTGCGCCGCGACCGGAAGCGGTACACCGTCAGCGGGTTCGCGCTGGCGAGCACCTTCTGGAGGGCGTCGTCCACGGCGCGGGTGGGTTCCTGCAGGCCCGATGCGGTGCCCTGCTCGCTGAGCTCGGTGCCGGTCTTGCGCAGGAAGTCCCGCAACGCCTCCAGGAATTCGGCGGTGTTGTTGCGGATCACCTCGCGGGTGCGGGTGGGCAGGACGAACACCGCCGCCAGCGCGCCGGACGCCGCGCCGACCGCGGTCTCCGCGAGCCGCGTCTCGAGCACGGACACGTCGAAGGTGCCGAGCATTCCGTAGAGCGCGCCGAGCAGCGTGGTGATGAAGAAGGTCATCGCGGCGTAGGAGTAGCCGACGAAGTAGAACGCCAGGAACACGCAGGCCAGGATCACCGACAACTCCGCGGTGAGGTCCCCGCCGACCTGCGCGGCGACGAAGATGCCCGCCAGCACCCCGAGGATGGTGCCCGCCGTGCGCTGCCACGCGCGCACGAGGAGCTCGCCGCGGCTGTTGGCGCTGATGAACACCACGAACGCGGTGATCACCGCCCAGTACCAGCGGTTCGGCGCGACCAACTGGCCGAACACGATCGCGAGCCCGGTCGCCACGGTGACCTGGATGGCGGCGCGCAGCTCCGGCCGGTCCAGGCCGGTCTGCTCGTCGGCGGACTCGTCGGTCTCGTCGTCGGACCGGGTCTCGGCGTCGTCGCGCTCCTCGCCCAGTTCACCAGCCGCTTCGGCGAGCTCCGCCAGCTCGGTGCCGAGCCTGCGGATCGCCATCGCCACATCGACCGAGCCGCGGTCCTCGATCTGCTCGGACACCCGCCGGGTCGCGTCCCGGACGTGGTGCGGGCGGTTCTCCAGCACCGAGAGCAGCGCGCCGACGGCGTGCGGGACCACGCCACCACCGCTGGGGTGGTCGACCAGCTGGAGCAGCCGGTTCACCAGGTTCTCGGCGGCCAGCTCGACGTCCAGGATGCGCTGCCGGAGGACGTTGCGGCTGTCCTCGGAGATCTCGTCCATCCGGCCGACGGTGCTCTCCAGCATCAGCGAGGTCTCGTTCAACCGCGCCGAGCGGTTGTGCAGCTGACGCCGCTTCGACGCCGACTCGGGCTGCGCGGCGACGTCGCGCACCGCGTGCAGCAGACCGTGGACCTGAGCGCGCAGCGTGCGGCGGCCCCGTGCCAGCACGCCTTCGGGGTCGTCGCGCAGCACGAGGAATCGAAGACCGGCGGCGGCGATGGTCCCGATGAGGACCGCGGCCACCAGAGCCGGGAACTGCGCGGGCTGCGGGCGCAGGAACATCGAGAAGAAGTAGCCCATGAACGCGACCATGCCCAGCGGGAAGTACCGCGGACCGAACCTGCGCACGTACACGGCGACGAAGATGACCAGCAGGAACACCGCGCTCTGCAGCGGCGGTGCGAACGCGGTCGCGATGGACAGCCCCAACGCGGCGAGCACCGGCAGCGGCAGCAGCGCGTAGGTGATGGCCTGGCCGCGCCGGTCCGGGTCGTTGACGCCGAGCGAGCCGTTGATGGCCACGACGGCACCGATCATGGCGCTCGGCAGCGGCTGACCCCACCACGCCAGCAGCGGGATGGCCAGGACGAGCGTCAGCACGACGGAGAGGGTGACCCGCACGGCGGTGCGCAGCCTCCGCAGCGACGGATCGGAAGCGAGGAAGCGGTTCCACCACTCGCTGCCCATGCCTCGCGACTCCTCCAGCTCTGCCGTCGTGGGCGAGACATTACGCCTCGCGGTGCCGGTCCTGCGGGATCAGCGGCCCCGGTGGCGGCGCACGCTCTCCTCGACGACGTCGAGGACGGAACCCAGGTGCTTGGCGGGCAGGCCCATGGCCAGGTGCGAGACGAGTCCTTCCAGGACCAGTTCGAGGTAGGCGGTCAGCACGTCGACGTCGACGTCGTCGCGCAGGTTTCCGGACTGGTGCTGCCACTGCAGACGCGCCCGGGTGGCGGCGGTGAGCAGTTCGGAGCGTTGGGCCCAGCGGTCTCGGAACTCGTGGTCGGTGCGCAACCTCCGGGAAACCTCCAGCCGGGTTCCCAGCCAGTCGGCGCCCAGCGCGCGGGCCTCGACCCCTGCCGGCGCGTCGAGCAGGTTGCGCATCACCTGCACCAGGCCTTGCTCCGCGACCACGTCGGCCATCCGTGCCGCGTCGTCCTCGGCCAGGGCCAGGAACAGTGATTCCTTGTCCTTGAAGTGGTGGAAGATCGCTCCGCGGGAGAGGCCGGTGGCTTCTTCGAGGCGCCGCACGGTGGCACCCTCGTAACCGAAGCGCGCGAAGCAGGTGCGCGAACCGTCGAGGATCTGTCGGCGTCGCGCGTCCAAGTGGTCCTGGCTGACCCGGGGCATGCCGTGAATCCTCGCAGTACAGTCGTGGCTGTCGCAATCCGTACGTACGTTTTGTTGGCAATTCGAGCCGGTTCGGGTGGTGGTGAACGCGAATCAGCATGCCTCCCAACTGCTCGTTAACAGCTGCCCGGGCGCAGAACAAGGGTCGCGACTGTCGGAGGTGGGCGGTAGCGTCGGTAACCGGCCAAACACGGGCGGTGATGATCTTGCCGATATCGACCGATCCTGCAGCAGGCGAATTTCCGACCTCACGAGTCCGCACCAGGGCGGAGGCCGAGGCCTACGTGGCTTCGGTGTGCTTCAAGCACGGCCCTCCTCGACTGCTGGGTGTCGAACTCGAATGGACCTTGCACCACCGATCCGATCCGGGACGTGCCCTCGACGCCGCGACGCTCATCGCTGCTCTCGGCCCGCACGCACCCCGCTCCCTGGTTCCCGACAGCCCGCACCAATCGCTGCCGAACGGCTCCGTGCTCAGCGTTGAGCCTGGTGGCCAGGTCGAGATCTCCAGTCTTCCCACCAGTTCGCTGCGCTCGTTGCTGAGCGTCGTGGCAGCCGACTCCGACTACCTCCGCCGCAGGCTCGAGAAGGCCGGACTGGTGCTCGGCGAGAGCGGGCTCGACCCGTACCGCCACCCGAACCGGATCCTGCGAGTACCGCGATACCAGGCGATGGAGAACGCCTTCGACCGCATCGGCCTGGACGGCCGGTTGATGATGTGCAGCACCGCCGGGGTGCAGGTGTGCCTCGACGCGGGGGAACCGGACCGCATCGCGGCCCGGTGGAACGCGCTGCACGCCCTGGGGCCCGTGATGATCGCGGCGTTCGCCAACTCGCCCCGGTTGTTCGGCGTGGAGACCGGATGGGCCTCCACCCGGACCCGGGTGCTGCTCGACACCGACCCACCGCGCACCCGACCGGGCCCGACCCGGGGCGACCCGGTCCGCGGCTGGGCGCGGCGGATGCTGGACATGTCGGTCGTGTGCCGCCGCCGCGACGGCGATGACTGGTCGGCGCCCAGCGGCCTCAGCTTCGCCGAGTGGATCCACGGCGGGCTCCCGGAAGCGCCCACGCGCGACGACCTCGACTACCACCTGACCACCGTCTTCCCGCCCGTCCGGGCGCGCGGCTACTTGGAGGTGCGCTACCTGGACGCCCAGTCCGGTTCGGACTGGATGCTGCCCACCGCGGCGCTCGCGGCCCTGTTCGCCGACGAGTCCGCCGTGGACAAGGTGGCGGTGATGGCCGCGCCCGCGGCCGGGCGGTGGGTGCACGCGGCCCGCTCCGGGCTCGCCGACCCGGTGCTGGCCCAATCCGCCCGGGAGATCTTCGACCTGGCGTGCCGGTTGCTCGACGGTGTGGGCGGGGGCCTCGCCGAGCGTCTCGCCGAGCACGTCGCACGGCGGCTGAGCTGAACTCGTCACGACCGGAGGGGTGCACGGTGAAAGACCTTCAGGAACTGGGAACCGAGGACCTGCGCGAGCACGTCGCCGCCGAGCTGGCGCGCACGCGGCGGCGCAGCGCGCAGCTCACCGACGCCGTCGACGACGAGGACCTCGTCAAGCAGCACTCCCCGCTGATGTCGCCGCTGGTCTGGGACCTCGCGCACGTCGGCAGCCAGGAGGAGCTGTGGCTGGTGCGCGACGTGGGCGGGCGCGAGCCGGTCCGCCCCGACATCGACGACCTCTACGACGCCTTCCAGCACCGCCGGGCCGACCGTCCCGAGCTCCCGCTGCTGGGTCCGACGGAAGCTCGCCAGTACCTCTCCACGGTGCGCGACAAGGTTTTCGACCTGCTCGACGAGACGCCGATGGAAGGGCGCAGGCTCGTCGACAGGGCCTTCGCGTTCGGCATGATCGTGCAGCACGAGCAGCAGCACGACGAGACGATGCTGGCCACCCACCAGCTGCGCGACGGCCCGCCCGCGCTCGACGCCGAACCCCCGCCTCCGGGCGAGACCGCGCTGCCGTCCGAGGTGTACGTGCCCGCCGGGCACTTCACGATGGGCACCTCCACCGAGGCCTGGGCGCTGGACAACGAGCGCCCCGCGCACGAGGTCCACGTCGAGGCGTTCCACCTCGACACGACCCCCGTCACCAACGCCGAGTTCGCCCGGTTCATCGACGCCGGCGGATACCACGATCCGCGCTGGTGGAGCGAAGCCGGACAGCGCTACCGGCACAAGGCATCCCTGGAAGCCCCCCGTTTCTGGATCCGCGACGGCGGCCGCTGGATGCGCAGCCGCTTCGGGCACGTCGAGGAGGTGCCCTGCGACGAACCCGTGGTGCACGTCAGCTTCTACGAGGCCGAGGCCTACGCCGCGTGGGCCGGAAAGCGACTGCCCACTGAGCAGGAGTGGGAGAAGGCGGCCCGGTTCGACCCCGCCACCGGCCGATCTCGCCGTTACCCGTGGGGTGACGAGGACCCGACCCCCGACCACGCGAACCTGGGGCAAAGCCATCTGCAGCCCGCTCCGGCCGGGGCCTACCCGCTGGGCGAGGCGCCGTGCGGTGCCCGGCAGCTCATCGGCGACGTGTGGGAGTGGACCTCGAGCGACTTCCTGCCGTACCCCGGGTTCGCGGCGTTCCCGTACCGCGAGTACTCGGAGGTCTTCTTCGGCGCCGACCACAAGGTGCTGCGCGGCGGGTCGTTCGGCACCGACCGGGCAGCGTGCCGGGGCACGTTCCGCAACTGGGACTTCCCGATCCGGCGGCAGATCTTCGCCGGTTTCCGCTGCGCCCGCACACCGATCCCGGACGAGCGCTGAGCATGTGCCGACATCTGGGCTACCTCGGGACACCGGTGCCGCTGGCGAAGCTGCTGCTCGATCCGGCGCACTCGCTGCTGGAGCAGTCCTGGGCGCCGAACGACATGCGCGGTGGCGGGACGGTCAACGCCGACGGGTTCGGAGCCGGGTGGGTCCGCGCCGACGGGACCACCGGTGTCTACCGCAACGGTGCGGCGATGTGGACCGACAGCTCGTTCCCACCGCTGGCGAAAGAGGTGCGGGCGTCGGCGGTGGTGGCGGCGGTCCGGTCGGCCACCACGGGCATGCCGGTGGGTCCCGAGCTGTGCGCCCCGATGACCGACGGGCGGTGGCTGTTCAGCCACAACGGCAAGGTCGGCGGCTGGCCGGATTCGCTCGCGAAGCTCGCCGGCCGGCTGGATCCCGCCGAGCTGCTCACGGCTCAGCCCACCGATTCGGCGGTGCTGTGGGCGTTGTTGCGGCGCCGGCTCGCCGACGGCGATGAGCCCGCGACCGCGATGGCGGAGCTGGTGCGCGACGTGCACGCCGCAGCCCCGGGTTCGCGGCTGAACCTGCTGCTCGGCGACGGCGACCGGCTCCTGGCCACCACCTGGACCCACTCGCTGTGGGTGTGCCGGGAACCCGATTCCGTGACCATCGCCTCCGAACCGTTCGGCCGGTCCGACCGGACCCCGTGGGTGGAGATCCCCGATCGCTGCCTGGTGGTGGCCGACACCGAACACACCGAGGTCGTTTCCCTGGAGGAGCCGTGCGACAACCCGACCTGACCGTGCGCTTCACCGAGGCAGACGCCGACCGCGAACTGCGCGCCGAGGTCCGAGAAGGACTGACCGATAGCCCGAAGTGGCTCTCGCCCAAGTGGTTCTACGATGCGGTGGGCAGCGAGCTGTTCGAGCGCATCACCGAGCTCGACGAGTACTACCAGACCCGCGCCGAGCACCAGATCCTCCGGCGCACCGCGTTGACCATCGCGGAGCTCACCAACGCCGCCACCCTGGTGGAGCTGGGTTCGGGTTCGTCGGAGAAGACCCGGCTGCTGCTGGACTCCCTGCGCAAGCACGGCACGCTGCGCCGGTTCGTGCCGCTGGACGTCTCCGAGTCGGCCCTGCGCGGCGCTGTCGCGGCGATCGAATCCGACTACCCGGAGCTGATCGTGTCCGGGGTCGTCGACGACTTCACCACCGGCAGGCTCGACGGAGGCGAGGACCGGCTGGTGGCGTTCCTCGGTGGCACGATCGGCAACCTCCTCCCTGAGGAACGCGCCGGGTTCTTCGCCGCGTTGCACGCCGCGATGCGGCCGGGGGAGTGGCTGCTGCTGGGAACGGACCTGGTCAAGGAGCCGTCACGGCTGATCCGCGCCTACGACGACGCGGCGGGCGTGACCGCGGACTTCAACCGGAACGTGCTGGCGGTGCTCAACAAGCGCCTCGGCGCGGACTTCGACGTGGACTCCTTCGAGCACGTGGCGCGCTGGAACACCGATCAGGAGTGGATCGAGATGCGGTTGCGCGCCCGGCGGCCGATGCACGTGAGGGTGCGCGAGCTGGCGCTGGACGTCGACTTCGCGGAGGGCGAGGAGCTCCGCACCGAGATCTCGGCGAAGTTCCGGCGTAATCGCATCGCCGACGAGCTGGCCGTGGCGGGTTTCGACCTGGGGAGCTGGTGGCTGGACGACGCGTCGGAGTACGCGCTGTCGCTGTCGATCGCGCGCTGAGTCACTGCTGCAGCTCCGGATCGGACTGTCCGGACAGTCGCGACATGCAGCGCACGCACGGCATCCCGTTCGGCTGCTCGGACACCTCGGCCACGTACGAGGGGATCTGGATGCCGCACAACGTGCGCCAGGCCGCTGGGAACGGTCCTTCCGGCTGCGTCGCCAGGTGCGCCTGGCGACGGGACTCGGCGACCACACCCGCGGCGAAACGCACTGCGACCACTGCGCTCATAGTGCCGCCCCCGTGGATCGTGCCTCACCCGGCCGCAGGCTCGTGTCCACCGGGTCCCCCGGCAGTCCGCGGGCGGGCAGGGCGTTGTGGATTCGGTCGATCATTTTCCACCTCCGCGGACGGGACTCGTCCGGCGAAGACGCGTGACGCGAGGCTAAGCGGCTTGACCCGTTCGGCCCAGCAGGCATGCGCTGATCGTCGCAATTGATCACCCGAAGGGGTTGCCCGCAACGCCAGGCGCACCGTGGGTGAGCGGCGTCGTGGCGGCGAATCCGGCCTGCGCCGGTCGACAGGGAACCGAAACGTGAAAGGGCCGGTCACGCGACGCCAGCTACAGGGGGGAGGTGCTGGCGCGGCGTGACCGGCGGGGCACAGGCTACACCCGGTGCGCGCGCCGTCACCCTAAGCGGGTCGGGGCCTGGATCACCCCGATCGAAGCGGCCTGGTCGTGGCCGAGATGCATCCGGCGCGGGAGACTGGGCCGATCGCACGAGGCCGCAAGAGCAGGAGGAAGCATGTCGGATTCGTTGCTGGCCCGCCACAAGGCAGTGCTGCCGGATTGGTTGTCGCTGTACTACGAGGAGCCGATCGAGATCGTCAGCGGCTCCGGGCGACACGTCAGAGACGCTGACGGCACCACATACCTGGACTTCTTCGCAGGCATCCTCACCAACGCCATCGGCTACGACATCGATGAGATCAGCGACGCCGTGCGCAGGCAGGTCGACACCGGTGTCCTGCACACCTCGACGCTGTACCTGATCCGGCAGCAGGTGGAGCTGGCCGAGCGCATCGCCGAGCTGTCGGGGCTGGCGAACCCGAAGGTGTTCTTCACCAACTCGGGCACTGAGGCCAACGAGACGGCGCTGATGCTCGCGACGCAGAAGCGGCGCAGCAACCAGGTTCTGGCGCTGCGCAACTCCTACCACGGGCGGGCCTTCGCGACGCTGGCCGTGACCGGCAACCGCGGCTGGTCGGCGACCTCGTTGTCGCCGATCAAGGTCAGCTACGTGCACGGCGGTTACCCCTACCGCAGCCCGTTCGGAGGTTTGTCCGACGCCGACTACATCGCCGCGTGCGTCGACGACCTGCGCGAGGTCATCGAGACCACCACGGCCGGCGACGTCGCCTGCATGATCGCCGAGCCGATCCAGGGAGTCGGCGGATTCGCCACCCCGCCCGACGGGCTGCTGGGCGCGTTCGCCGAGGTGCTTCAGGAGTACGGCATCCTGCTGATCTCCGACGAGGTGCAGACCGGGTGGGGTCGCACGGGTGAGCACTTCTGGGGCATCGAGGCGCACGGCGTCACGCCCGACGCGATGACGTTCGCCAAGGGCTTGGGCAACGGGCTGGCGATCGGCGGCGTGGTCGCGGAGAAGGAGCTGATCGACGACATCGGCGCGAACTCGATCTCCACCTTCGGCGGCAACCCGGTGTCCACTGGTGGGGCGCACGCCGCGCTGGAGTACCTGATCGAACACGATTTGCAGGGCAACGCGGCGAAGTTGGGAGCTCAGCTGCTGCGCGGACTGCGCTCCTGCCGCAGCGCGCTGATCGGCGACGTGCGCGGCAAGGGCCTGATGATCGGGGTCGAACTGGTCGAGCCGGGCGGGAAGCAACCGGCGCCCCAGGCCGCCGCGCGGGTCATGGAACTGGCCAAGCAGCGAGGTCTGCTGATAGGCAAGGGCGGCCTGCACGGCAACGTCCTCCGCCTGGCGCCTCCGATGACGCTCACCGAGTCCGAAGCCGCGCAGGCGCTGGAGATCCTGACCGACACCGTCTCGCTGGCCGAGCAGGAGCTGTTCTCGTCATGACCGAGCTCATCCACCACTGGATCGCGGGCAAGCCCGCCGACACCCCGCCCGAGCGCACCGGGACGGTGTTCAACCCTGCCACCGGGGAGGTGACGGGCACGGTCGCCTACGCCGACGGGTCCGATGTGGACACCGCGGTGGCGGTGGCCGCCGAGGCGTTGCGGGAGTGGCGCCGCACCTCGCTGGCCAAGCGGTCCTCGGTGCTGTTCGCGTTCCGCGAGCTGTTGAACGAGCGCAAGGACGAGCTCGCGGAGATCATCACCGCCGAGCACGGCAAGGTGCTCTCCGACGCGGCGGGGGAGGTGCAGCGCGGGCTGGAGAACGTCGAGTACGCCTGCGGCATCCCGAACCTGCTGCAGGGCGGATTCTCGGAGAACGCCTCCACCAGCGTCGACGTGCACTCGACGCGTCAGCCGGTCGGCGTGGTCGGGGTGATCTCGCCGTTCAACTTCCCCGCCATGGTGCCGCTGTGGTTCGTGCCCAACGCGATCGCCTGCGGCAACGCGGTGATCCTCAAGCCCAGCGAGAAGGACCCGTCGGCGGCGCTGTTCCTCGCCGAGCTGTGGAAGGAAGCAGGGCTGCCGGACGGCGTGTTCAACGTCGTCCAGGGCGACAAGGTTGCGGTCGACGCGCTGCTGGAGCACCGCGACGTCAAGGCGATCTCGTTCGTCGGCTCCACACCGATCGCCCGCTACGTCTACGAGACCGGCACCGTGCACGGCAAGCGGGTCCAGGCGCTGGGCGGGGCGAAGAACCACATGGTGGTGCTTCCCGACGCGGACCTCGACCTGGCCGCGGACGCCGCCGTCTCGGCCGGGTTCGGGTCCGCCGGTGAGCGCTGCATGGCGATCTCCGCGGTCGTGGCGGTCGACCCGGTCGGTGACGAGCTGGTGGCCAAGATCGCGGAGCGGGTGCGCGAGCTCAACGTCGGCGACGGTCGTCGCGCCTGCGACATGGGACCCCTGGTGACCGCCTCCCACCGCGTCCGGGTCTCGTCCTACGTGGACGCGGGTCTGGAGGCCGGTGCGGAGCTGGTCGTCGACGGCCGCGAAGTCGAGGCCGACGGTGCTGCCGAGGGTTTCTGGCTCGGCCCCACGCTCTTCGACCGCGTCGAGACCGGGATGTCGATCTACACCGACGAGATCTTCGGCCCGGTGCTCTCGGTCCTGCGCGTCCCGGACTACGACGCCGCGCTGGACGTCATCAACGGCAACCCCTACGGCAACGGCACCGCGATCTTCACCGAGAGCGGCGGGGCGGCGCGGCGGTTCAGCGAGGAGGTCGAGGTCGGCATGGTGGGCGTGAACGTGCCGATCCCGGTTCCGGTCGCACAGTTCTCCTTCGGCGGCTGGAAGGATTCACTGTTCGGCGATTCCCACGCCTACGGCCCGGACGGCATCCGCTTCTTTACCCGCACCAAGGTGGTCACGACGCGCTGGCCGGACCCGTCGCACGGCGGCGTGAACCTGGGATTCCCGCAGAGCAGCTGAACGGCTCCGGTCAGTCCCGGCAAATTCGGGGCTGACCGGACGTGACGGCCGTTCGTCTCCTACGCTGCCGGGCATGCCCGCACTCAGCCCGCAGTCGGTCCTGGAAGGACGCAACTCCAACCGAGCACCGGTGTCGCTGATCATCGGCCTGGTGGTCTCCGGCGTCTGCATGCTGCTGGCGCTGGCGTCCTACTTCCTGCTGTCCCCGGACGCGCCGGGCAACGTGGTCATCGGCATGCTGCTGGCGCTGCCCACCGCGATCGTGCTCGTGGCGCTGATCCTGCTGGTGGACCGGCTGGAACCGGAGCCTCGGCTGAACCTGCTGCTCGCCTTCGGCTGGGGTGCCGGGGTCGCGCTGCTGGGTGCGCTGATCGTCAACACCCTCGGCGAGTCGGTGCTGGCCGCCGTGATGGGTCCGGAACCGGCATCGGTGGTGACCGTTTCGGTGATCGCCCCCTTCGTGGAGGAGAGCTTCAAGGGCGCCCTGCTGCTGTTCCTGCTGCTGGTCAGGCCCAACGAAATCGACGGACCCACCGACGGCATCGTGTACGCGGGCATGTGCGGACTGGGGTTCGCCCTGGTCGAGAACGTCCTCTACTACATGCAGGGCCTGGCGTCGGTGCCGGGCGAGATCTGGGGGACGGTCCTGATCCGCGGCGTGGTGGCTCCACTGGGCCACCCGATGTACACGGCGATGACGGGGCTGGGCGTCGCCTACGCCGCCACCCATCGCGGCGCGGGCCGGGTCTTCGCGGTGTTCTTCGGCTGGTGCGCAGCGGTGTTCCTGCACGCGCTCTGGAACGGCGGTTCGGTGCTGTTCGGCTTCGGCGGGCTGGTGCTGGCCTACCTCGTCGAGGCCGGTGTCCTGCTGGTGCTGGTGATCATCCTGATCCGGGACCGCAGGCGCTTGGTGCGCTCCATCGGCCGCTACCTGCCCGCCTACATCCCCAGCGGGTTGGTGGCCCCGAACGACATCCACATGCTCGGCGCGATGGCGGGTCGCCGCCAGGCCCGGCACTGGGCGCGCTCGCAGGCGGGCAACGTCGGTGCTCAGGCGATGGGCGATTACCAGCTCGCCGCCACCGAGCTCGCGCTGCTGCACGCCCGCGCCGAGCGGCGCACGATCGAACCGCAGACCTTCTTCGTCCGCAGGGATCAGATCGTGGCCCTGATGCGGGTCGCACGGGACGCGTTCTTCCGCCGGACGCCGAAACCCCAGCCCGCTCCGTGGGCGCAGCACGAGCGGTCCGGCTTCTTCGTCCTGCCGCAACAGCTCAACGACATGCCGACGCACAAGCTGCGGGTCCCCGCGCAAGGACTGCACGCGCCGGGACCGCAGCGTCCGGGGCCCCCGCCGCCAGGTCAGCAACCTCCCGGTCCGCCGGCGCCGGGTCCTCCGCCTCCGGGACCGCAGCGCCCGGGTCCGCAGGCACCTGGACCGCCGCCACCGGGATCACCGCCTCCGGGACCGCGCCCACCGGGACCGCAGGGGCCGGGGCCGCGCGGGCTCGGTCCGCAGTGGCCGGGGCAACAGGGGCCGGGGCAACAGGGGCCGCCACCGGGACACCAAGGGCCGTGGCCGCCGCGCTAGTTGTGGAGGAGGCGGGAATCCACGCACTCCCCGGGAGCGAGGATCCTCGATAGGGTGAGCGTCCATGCGTGCCAGAGCTGATCGTGGCGTCCACCGATACTGAGGCAGCGTCGATGTTCACCCTGAACCATCTGACCGGCTTCGTCGCGGTCGCCGAGGAGCAGCACTTCGGCCGCGCAGCCCAGCGCCTCCGGATGACCCAGCCGCCGCTGACGCGGCAGATCCAGCAGCTGGAGAAGGAGTTGAAGGTCCAGCTGTTCGACCGGACGAGCCGCACGGTGCGGTTGACCCCGGCCGGACGCGCCTTCCTGGACGATGCCCGGCGTCTGCTCAGCGAGGCGGAGAACGCGGCGCTGTCGGTGCGGCGGGTCACCGCCGGCCAGGCGGGCATGATCCGGGTCGGCTTCACCGCGACCTCGGCGTACGGGGAGCTCGGCGGCGTGCTGGCGACCGTGCGCGAACACCTGCCGCACGTGGACGTCGTGCTGCACGAGCTCGTCACCCGCGACCAGATCGAACGGCTCTCCGGCGGCTCCCTGGACCTCGGGCTCGCGAGGCCGCCCGCCGCGCGTCCCGAACTGGCCTCGCGCCGGCTTCGCGCGGAACCGCTGCTCGCGGCGCTTCCGGAAGGGCATCCGCTGGCGGGTGGCTCGAAACCCCTGGAGTTGAACCGGTTCCACGGCGCCGACATGGTGATGTACTCGCCGACGGAGGCCCGGTACTTCCACGAGCTGCTGGTCACCACGTTCAGCAACGCCGACGTGCAGCCCAGTTACGTGCAGCACGTCAGCCAGATCCACACCGCCCTGGCGCTGGTGCAGGTGGGACTCGGCGCGGCGCTGGTGCCGGCCACCGCCGCGCGGCTGCACTTCGAGGGAGTGGTCTTCCGCCAGGTCCACCTGCCCGAACCGGAGCCGGTCGAGCTGCACCTGGTGTGGCGGCACGCCAACGACAACCCGGCCCTGCGAACACTGCTCGACCTGCTCTGAGCGCGAGCCCCGGTCAGGCTCCCGTCTTCTCGCGAAGGTCCTCCCGTGCCGCACGTCGGGCGCGCACTTCGAGTGGCTGGACCCGCTGTTCGACGAGCACCTCGAGATCGCCGACGGCCGAATGCACCTGTCGGATCGTCCCGGGCTCGGCGTGACGATCAGCGACCAGGCTCGGGCCTGGACCGTCGCTCGGGAGTCGTTCCGCTCCTGATCCGGTGGCCCGTGCGAAGTTCCCACTGTGAAGTTGTCAAACAACAGGTGCCGCCACGAGTGCGGCGCGAGGGGCGGGGCTGGGGAGGTTGTTGGTGTGGCGAAATCTGCTGCGGTGGTGACCGAATGGGTTTCTCCTCTCCGTCGATGGGTGGCGGGTCACTCCGGTGGTGACCCGCCGACCGTCGGTGAACGGCCCGGCAGGCGTCGTCGGGGTCGTGCAGGGGAAGTGAGATCAACGAGGCGTTCGCATCGAACGCATGTTCCCATTGTGGCGATGCGCCGCCGGAAAAGCGAGCGAAGTCAGGTCGCTGGATCGGGTGATCCATTCCTCCGCGCGAAACAGTCCGCAGCGCAGGTGGTTTCAGGACGCGTGTTCGCGCAGCTGGGAGGCCAGATCGGTGATGTCCCGCGCGATGACGTCCCACGCGCTCGTGGCGTGCAGGTCGTGGCGTTGGGACGGCCCGTACTCCGTCGGCCGGGGGATGAACGCGGTCCGCAGCCCGGCGTCCCGGGCGGCGTCGAGGTCGAGGTTGTGGGCCGCGCACAACATCACGCGCTCGGGCGGGAGACGGAGGATCTCCGCGGTGCGGAGGTAGGCGTTCGGATCCGGTTTGTAGGTCCGGGTGAGGTCGGATCCGATGATGACGTCCCACGGAAGGCCCGCGTGCTTGGCCATGTTCGTCAGCAGGGCGGTGTGCCCGTTGGACAGCGGGCCGACGATGAAGTCCCGCTTGACCTCGGTCAGTCCCGCGACGCTGTCCGGCCAGGCCGGCAGCCGGTGCCAGGCGCGGTTGAGGTGGTCCGCGGCGGAGGGGTCGCCGGCCAGAGGCAGGCCGAACTCGGCGGCGGTGGTGTCGAGGTTCTCCCGGTGGAGGACGTCGAGGTCGACGAAATCCCGGTCCCCGTCGCGGATCGGTTTCATCGACGGTTGGTAGCGGGATCGCCACGCCAGTGCGAACTCGTCGGTGTCGACCGCATCGCCCGCGAACTCGGCCACCGCGCGGGAGATGCCGCTGCGCCAGTCGACGACGGTGCCGAAGGTGTCGAACAGCACCGCGTCCACCAGGCGCTTCGGTCCCATCGCCGCCCTCCCGGTCGTGGCCAACGCCTGGGAGATTACGGGCTCGGCGACGTGCCCGGAAGGGCGGCGGGAGGTCTCAGCGGCGGGACTTCGGGGCGTTCTCGGCGGTCTTGCCCGGATCGGTGATCGCGACCGGGGCGAGGACGTCGTTCATCTTCGCGACCAGCTCGGGGTCGAGCGTCACGCCTGCGGCGACCGCGTTCTCCGAGACCTGCTCCGGCCGGGAGGCCCCGATGATCGCGCCGGAGACGTTGTCGTTCTGCAGCACCCACGCCACCGCCAGCTGGGCGAGGCTCAGGCCCGCCTCGTCGGCGAGCGGTGCGAGCTGCTGGACGCGCTCCAGCACCTCGTCGCGCAGGTAGCGGGCCACGAACGTCGACCCGCGCTCGTCGGTGGCGCGGGACCCGGCGGGCGGCTCGGCGCCCGGCAGGTACTTGCCGGTGAGCACGCCCTGGGCGATGGGGGAGAACACGATCTGCCCGATTCCCAGCTCGCGGGACGCCGGGACCACCTCGCCCTCGATGACCCGCCACAGCGCCGAGTACTGCGGCTGGTTGGACACCAGCGGGATCCGCAGCTCGCGCGCCAGCGCGTGACCAGCGCGGATCTGCTCGCCCGTCCACTCGGAAACACCGATGTAGTGCGCTTTCCCGCTGCGGACGACGTCGGCGAAGGCCTCCATCGTCTCTTCCAGCGGAGTGTCCGGGTCGTAGCGGTGGGCCTGGTAGAGGTCGACGTAGTCGGTCTGCAGCCTGCGCAGCGAGCTATTGATCGACTCCATGATGTGCTTGCGCGAGAGGCCGCGGTCGTTCTTGCCCTCCCCGGTCGGGTGGAAGACCTTCGTGAAGATCTCCAGCCCCTCCCGGCGCTCGGACCTCAGGGCGCGTCCCAGCACCTCCTCGGCACGGCCTCCCGCGTACACGTCCGCGGTGTCGAAGGTGGTGATGCCGTTGTTGAGCGCGGCCCGCACGCAGGCCACGGCGGCGTTCTCCTCGACCTGGGAGCCGTGCGTGATCCAGTTGCCGTACACCAGTTCGCTGATCACCATGCCGCTGCTGCCCAGATGCCGGTAGTGCATTCGTGCCCTCCTGGTTGCCTCGGTGCGCAAGCCACCGATCGCAGCATAGTCCGCTGCTCCACTCGATCGGTTCATCTGCCTTCGATCATCGCAGGTCAGACGCTCGTTTTCGATCAGCCGAGGGGGTTCGACCGCAGAAGTCCCTTGCGTAAACGCGAGGTAACCGCCAAGGTATCGGTCGCACGTGCGCTACGGCCGGGTGTGGCCTGGCGGGACAACGGAGTCTTGCCAGGCGTTGAAAGTCCGGGTCGGCCGTTCACGGGCCGGTCCGACGGAGTTGAAGAGGATTTCCTGGTGCCCAACATCCGCCGGCAGCGAACCGCTGACGACCGGGACGGAGCAACCCGCCTGATGCTGCGGGCCGCATGGCTGCAACTCTTCACCACGCTCGTACGCTGAAGCCACCCGTTCGCCCGGCGTGGGCTGATCGTGTACTGGCTAAGCTCGGGGATCCCTCCCTACGCGAAGAGGTGATCCCTCGTGCAGGACAGGTCGATCGGCCAGTGCATTCGAGAGTTGCGCGGTCGGCTCTACACCCAGCGGCAACTCGCCGAGCGGGCCGAGGTCTCCGTCGATCTCGTCCGCAAGTTGGAGCAGGGCAGTCGCAATTCTGCGAGTGTGGCCAGCTTGCACCGGTTGGCACGTGCGTTGGACGTCTCCTTGGCTGACCTCCTCGGTCGTGGCTCCTTCCCGAAGAGCGAGACGAACGAAGGAGTGACGGCGCTTCGATTCGCAGTGGCCGGGGTCGGTGATCTGCTCGACGGCTCCGAGCCCGAGCCGCTGGATGCGCGGGAAGCAGAGCGAACGCTCTCCCATCTGTGGGGTGCGTATTGGGACGGCGAGTACGAACAGCTCGTTTCTCTTCTTCCGCCTGTTCTGGAGTCCTTGCGTGCTCTCGACAGCAGTCCGGCTGCTGTCGTTCATGGCTATTGGCTGGCCGGGTACGTCCTGGTTCAGCTGCGACAGCCCGATGCGGCCTTCTTGGCGATCCGGCAGGCGGTGGAGTCTGCGGAACGGGCGGGAGACCCGCTGCTCGTGGCAACCTTGCACGGCACTCTGGCTTGGCAGTTGATGGTGTCCGGACGTCATGCGGAAGCCGAATCGCTGGCCTTGCGAGCGGCCGGAGGCGTTGAGCCGCGTGGACGTGCGACTCCGCCTGCTCTGTCGACTTACGGCTCGCTCGTGCTCACAGCGGCGACTGCGGCGTCGCGGGGGCGGAAGCCAAGCCGGGCGCGCGACTTGGTGGCCGAAAGCGCGGAGATCGCCGACCGGCTGGGCGAGGACAGGCAGGATTACCGAACCGCGTTCGGCCCGTCCCAGGTGGTGATGCAGACCGTGGACGTCGGTCTTCAGTCGGAAGAGTTCGCAGACGCGCTCGTCGCTGCGCGGAAGATGCCCAGGATGGGTTCGGCGCTGCCGTTGGCCGCCCGAGCTCGGCACTTGACGGACCGGGCGAAGGCTCACACCAGATTGGGCCAGTACGGCGAGGCCGCGAACCTGGTGCTCACCGCGGAGCAGTGGGCTCCCTCGTGGGCCAGGCACCAATCGCTGCTGAAGTCCGTCACTCGGGACCTGCTGCACAGCCGCGCGTCCCGCGCTCCCCGGCTGCGCAGCATGGCCGCCCGCATCGGTGTGCGGTAGACCGATCGAGCAGTCGTACATGGCGTCATACCGGATCGGCCTCGTGTTCCGCGATCTTGTCCGGCATGACTGGAACAGTGCTGGGGGCGGTCGTGCGGCGGTGGTTGCCGTCGACGTCGTTGCGGGATCTGGAGACGCATCTCGCGGTGGAGGGTGAGCGCGCCGCTGCGTGCGGCCAGGGCGTGATGTGGGCTCGACCGGGGCATCCGACGACGCGGCGGCCGCGCTGCTCGGACTGCGAGCGCGGCAGGTGACCCGGCGAGAGGTCGCGCTGGCCGTGCTGCTGCGCCAGGTGCAGTGGAAGGCCGACGAGGCGGCGTTCGACGTCGTGGGAGGCCGGTTGAGCTGCGAGGACTGCCGTGAGTTGAGCTGCGGGCTGCGCGAGCTCGCGGTGGTGCTCGACGACTACGCGGCCTCGGTGCAGCGCTCGCGCAGCTGACGGCGGGAGCTCCCCTGGTCGTCGGGTGGCGACCAGGGGAGCCCGCTGCGGTCAGTACCGCAGACCGAAACCGTAGGGGAACAGGGGAGTCTGACCGTCGCCCTCGTTGATCGGCTGCTGGTCGGCGGAGCTCATCCAGGTCATCGGCAGGGTGCCGGAGGGGTTGTGGTCGCCGAAGAGCACGTCGGCGACGCCGGCTCCCTCGGTGCCCGGCAGCCAGGAGGCGAGCAGGGCGTCCCACTCCGGCAGGTCCTGGCCGATGTCCAGCGGGCGGCCGGACACGGTCACCACGATGACCGGGACGCCGCTGTCCTCCAGCTTCTGCAGCGTCTCCTGGTCCTCCTGGTCGAGGCCCATGCCGGACGGGCGGTCGCCCTTGCCCTCGGCGTAGGGGGTTTCGCCGACGACCGCGATGGCGGCACCGTAGCTGTCGTCGATCCCGTTGCCGTGGCGGTCGTAGGTGACCTGCGAACCCCGGGCCGCCTCCTGGATGCCCTGCAGGATCGTGGTCCCGGGCGTGATCGGTCCGCTCTCGCCCTGCCAGCTGATCGTCCAGCCCCCGGACTGGTTGCCGATGTCGTCGGCGTTCTTGCCCGCCACGAACAGCTTCCCGCCGTCCTTGGCCAGCGGCAGCACGCCGCCGTCGTTCTTCAGCAGCACCTGGGACTTGCGGACCGCGTCGCGCGCCAGCGCGCGGTGCTCCGGGCTGCCGACGGTGCCGGTGAACTGTCGGTCGGTGTAGGGGTTCTCGAACAGGCCGAGCTCGAACTTCTTGGTGAGGATGCGGCGGTTGGCGTCATCGATGCGCGACATCGGCACGTGGCCGTTCTCGACCTCGCCGCGCAGCAGCTCCGTGAACTTCTGCCAGTCGTTGGGCACCATGATCATGTCCAGTCCGGAGTTGATCGCGGTCGCGACCTCCTCGGCGGTGAAGCCCAGCTGGCCGTCGATCTGGTCGATCGCGTCGTAGTCGGAGATCACGAAGCCCTTGAACCCGAGCTCGCCCTTGAGCACGTCGTTGACCAGGTACGAGTGGGCGTGCAGCTTCTGCCCGTTCCAGCTGCTGTAGGAGAGCATCACCGAGCCCACGTCCCGGTTGATCGCCTCCTGGAACGGAGGCAGGTGGATCCGGCGCAGCTCCTGCTCGTCGATCTCGGTGTTGCCCTGGTCGTCCCCGGCGGTCGTGCCGCCGTCGCCGATGTAGTGCTTGGCCGTGGCCAGTACCGATCCCGGGGCGTCGAGGGATTCGCCCTGCAGGCCGTTGACGGCGGTGGCGTGCGCCGTCGGTCGTTCGGGGGTCTCGCCGAAGGACTCGTAGGTGCGCCCCCAGCGGTCGTTGCGGGCGACGCACAGGCACGGGGCGAAGTCCCAGTCGATGCCGGTGCCCGAGATCTCCTCGGCGGTCGCCCGGCCGACGTCCTCGGTCAGCTTCGGGTCGTCGGCCGCGCCCAGGCCGATGTTGTGCGGGAAGATCGTCGCGCCGTGCACGTTGTTGTGCCCGTGCACCGCGTCGACGCCGTAGATCAGCGGGATGCCCAGCGGAGTGGCGGTGGCCGCGCGCTGGTAGTCGTCGTACATGTCCGCCCAGGACGCGGCGGTGTTGGGGTCGGGGGCCGAGCCGCCGCCGCTGAGCACCGAGCCGAGCGAGGCCGAGGCCGCGGTCTGCGGGTCCGCGGCGACGCGCTCTGCCTGCGTCATCTGACCGATCTTGTCCTGCAACGACATCCGCGACAGCAGGTCCTCGACCCGGTCGGGAACCGGGGCGGACGCGTCGCGGTAGGTCGGAGCGGCAGCGGCCACCGTCGGGGTGATCACCGCCGTGCACGCGAGGGCGGCGCCGATCGCCGCCACGCGCATCCGTCTGCTGAACGCCATGAACGCATCTCCTCCGCGTTGAGAAAGCACAGTGCTGAACGGCATTCGCGCGAGTTCGGCTCGAATGCCGAACGATTTCGAATCCCCGCGCGACTCGAATGCCTCCGAACCGATACAGTCCTGGGACGTCGCGGTGTGGTCGGGTTTGTCGCGATTGCCGAAGATAGCACCAGGAATGCGAATCTCGGGAATGTTGGCGAAAGTGCGACACGCTACCCCGAAAGGCCGCGCCGCGTTCGCCGGAACGCAGGATCAAATGGGAATTCCCATGTGCGCTCACGAGGAATTCGGCGAACAATCCCCGTCGTTCACGCCCCTTCGTGGAGAGGACCTCGCGATGAAGCGAACCCTGCCCTGGCGCAGGCGCGCCGCGCTGCTCGCCGGCACCCTGCTGCTGGGAACGGCGGCGGGCACCGCGCCCGGCGGTGCCGCGCCGGTCGTGCAGGTGTGGGAGACCACCGGCGACAAGAGCAAGCTCCTCGAACGCCAGGAGGACGAGGAGTTCGGGTCCGGTGGCAGCGCGGAGACCATCATCGACGTGGACCCGGCCACGACCTACCAGACCATCGACGGGTTCGGCGCCGCCTTCACCGACTCCTCCGCCTCCCTCGTCGCCCACGCCCTGGACCAGGGCGCCCGCGACGAACTGATGAACGACCTCTTCGGTGCCGACGGCATCGGGCTGAGCATGGTGCGGCAGCCGTTGGGCGCCAGCGACTTCGCCACCGCCGAGTCCGGCGACTACACCTTCGACGACACCTGCTGCGACCTCTCCGACTTCACCACCGGGCACGACGAGGCCTACATCCTGCCGATCCTGCGGCAGGCCAAGCAGATCAACCCCGATCTGAAGGTGATGGGCACGCCCTGGAGCGCGCCGCCGTGGATGAAGACCAACGACGACGTCGACGGCGGTGAGCTCAGGAGCGAGAACCACGGCGTGTTCGCCGACTACCTCGTCAAGACCGCCCAGGCCTACTCCGACGCCGGTGTGCCGCTGGACTTCCTGAGCATCCAGAACGAGCCCTACCACCCCGAATCGGGCGACGGTTCCGCCGGATACCCGTCGATGCACATGTCCCCGGAGCAGCAGGCCGCGGCGATCGGCGACGAGATCGGCCCGAAGTTCGCCGAATCCGGCCTGAAGACCCAGCTGCTCGCGTGGGACCACAACTGGTCGCACCCCGAGTACCCGGGCGTCGTGGTCGACGACCCGGAAGCGGGCCAGTACGTGCCAGGTGCGGCCTTCCACTGCTACGAGGGCGACGTGTCCGGGCAGAGCGAGTTCCAGCAGGCCCACCCGGACAAGGGCATCTGGCTCACCGAGTGCTCCGGTGGTGACTGGTCACCGGACTTCGCCCAGAACCTCAAGTGGCAGACGCAGAACCTCGTCATCGGCGGAACCCGGAACTGGGCGAAGGGCGTCGCGCTGTGGAACGTGGCGCTGGACCAGAACCACGGGCCGACCAACGGCGGCTGCTCCGACTGCCGGGGCGTGGTCACCGTCAACACCGACGACGGGCAGGTCACCCGCAACGAGGAGTACTACGTCCTCGGCCACGTCGCGAAGTTCGTGAAACCTGGTGCGCAGCGGATCGAATCGACCAGCAACCCGAACGGCATCGAGTCCGTCGCCTTCCGCAACGCCGACGGCTCCCTCGCCCTGCTGGCGCTGAACGCGTCCGATTCCGAGCAGACCTTCCAGGTCCGCAGCGGAGGGCAGAGCTTCGAGCACGCGCTGCCCGCCGGGGCCGTCACGACCTTCACCTGGCAGGGATCCTGACGCCGGGCGGGGGAATCCCGATCTCCGTCTGCTCGATGCGGTAGTTCGCGCTCGCACCGGATCACGGCCGTCGTCCACCACGTAGGGTCGTCGCGTCGGACGAATGCGACGGGAAGGGTGCGGTGGAGCTGACGCTGGTCGGGCAGGCCGTGGGCATGTTCGCGGTGACCAACATCGATGACATCGTGATCCTGGCGCTGTTCTTCGGTCAGGCCGCTGGTCATCCCGGGGGTGCCGTTCGGGTTGTGGCCGGGCAGTACCTGGGCTTCGGCGCGATCCTGGCTGCGGCGATCATCGGTGCGCTTGGCGCTGGTCTGTTGCCCGAGGCGGCTGTCCCGTACCTCGGGTTGCTTCCGCTGCTGCTGGGTATCCGCGCCGGTTGGTCGGCGTGGCGCGAACGCCATGACGGGGACGGCGAAGAGGTTCCGAGCGTGGGCGGTGGCCCGTCGTCGTGGGCGGTCGCCGCGGTGACCGCCGCCAACGGCGGGGACAACATCGGGGTCTACGTGCCGGTGTTCGCCACCGCCGGCTCAGGCGGCCTGGCCGTGTTCGCGGTCGTGTTCTTGCTGCTGGTGGCGGTGTGGTGTGCCGCGGGACGGTACTTCGCCACCCGGCCCGTGATCGCCCGCTCCCTGTCGCGCTGGGGGCACATCGTGCTGCCCGTGGTCCTGATCGGCATCGGCCTGGTGATCCTGATCGAAGGCGGGGCCTTCGGCCTGTGAGACGCAGAAGGCCCCATCAGGCCGCGATTCGTCCTTGCCGGTAGAACCGCTGGTCCCGGAACGTCCCCCGCGCAGCGTCATTCGCCGACGGCGACGACCATGCCGCGGAGCTCGTAGCCGCCGATGGCGTCGTTGAACGACACCCTCGGCGGGGTCTGCAAGCGGACACCGGGCAGGGCGAACAGCCTGGTCAGGAACACGTCGGTCTCCTGGATGGCGATGGTGTTGCCGGGGCAGCGGTGCGGGCCGTCGCTGAACGACAGCCCCGGTGCCGTGGCATCGGTGAGCTCGCGGTGCGGGCACACCTGCAACGGCTTCCCGCCGAACGCGGCCTCATCGGCGTTCGTGCTGGTGACGTCGATGTCGATGACCTCGCCCGCCGGGACGGTGTGCGTCTCGCCGTCTCCGCCGGGCAGCTCCACGTCAGCCGTGGTGCGGCGCTTCAAGTTCGCGACGACCGGCTCCAGCCGCAGGAACTCGTGCAGGAGCGCCAGCCGCTCGGACTCCTCGGCCTCGAGGTAGCGCTCGCGCAGGGCGTCGTCGGTGAACAGGTGCCACGCGGCGAGGTTCACGAACTCGCGGGTGGTGACCATGCCCGCCGCCGCGACCGTGATGCACTCGCCGAGGATCTCCGCCGAGGAGCAGCCGTCGGCCAGCAGGTGCGAGATGAGGTCGTCCTGCGGGTTCTTGCGCCGGGCGCGCACCGCGGGGACCACGTCGGCGAAGTAGATGCCGCCCCAGTTCACCGCCTGCCGGTAGATCCAGTACCAGCCGTGCAGGCTGGTGAAGCCCGGTTCGCCGAACTCCTCGGGGAAGAAGCGCTCCAGCCGTCCCGCCAGCCCGGGCCGGCTCTCCGTCAGGCCGATGACCGCGCAGGCCACCCCGATCGCCAGCTCGAAGCTCAGCTCCGAGAGCACGGCGGTGCCGTTGCCCGTGAGCTTGGCGAGCTGCTCGTCGCTGACGCGCTCCATGATCGCGCGGTAGGACTCGTCGACCTTGCGGGGCGTGAAGTACCTCGCGGTCTGGCGGCGGTGCTCGCGGTGCTCCGGGCCGTCGCGGTAGAGGACCGGCCGGCGGATCTTGCCGGGCATCTTCTCGACGGTCTCCACGCCGAGCCCGGCCTGGACCGTGTCGTTGCTGCGCAGGGCCGCCCGGGCGGCGGCGTGACCGCGAACCCGCCACACGTCGGAATCGCGGCTCACCGGGCATCCGCCGGTGTCCTCCCCGCGCTTGATCTTGCGTGCGTCCGCGCTGTCGTCGGTCGTCGACATCTCCTGGACCGGTCCTTTCCCCGAGCCGGTGGAAGAACATGATCTTGCCTCATCTTGGTAGCAGGACCGCGTCCCCCGGCGCAGCAGGTGGTGTCGGTTCGTAGCGGAAACTTCACCGCGAGCAGCCCTGTCCGGGAGATCGCGAGTGGGGCGTGCCGTGCGCTCTGCGTAACCCAATAGGATGGCCGCCAACGTCGGACGAGGAGCAACCGTGCAGTCGCAGTTCGGCCCGTACCGGGTGGAGGGCGTGATCGCCCGCGGAGGAATGGGCGAGATCCTGCGCGCCTACGACACCCGCCACGACCGCGTCGTCGCGCTGAAGCTGCTGGCCCCGCACCTGGCCGCTGACCAGGAGTTCCGCGAGCGCTTCAAGCGCGAGGCGCACGCCGCGGGCCGCCTCAGCGAACCGCACGTCATCCCCATCCACGGTTACGGCGAGATCGACGGCCGGCTCTACCTGGACATGCGGCTGGTCGAGGGCGAGGACCTCGGAGCGCGGCTCAACGCCCACGGCCCGATGCACCCCCACGACGTCGTGCACGTGATCGAGCAGGTCGCGCAGGCGCTCGACGCCGCGCACGCCGCGCGCGTGGTGCACCGCGACGTGAAGCCCTCCAACGTGCTGCTCGGCGGCGGTGGCTTCGCCTACCTCGTGGACTTCGGCATCGCCGCGTCCATCCAGGACGCGACCAGCCGGACCTCGGGCAGCGTCACCATGGGCACGCTCGCCTACATGGCGCCCGAGCGCTTCGGTGACGCGCCGTCCGATCACCGGGTCGACGTGTACTCGCTGGCCTGCGTGCTCTACCAGTGCCTCACCGGTGCCAAGCCCTACGGCGTGACCAGCACCGAGGCGCTGATCTACGCGCACCTCAACCGCGAACCCCCGAAACCGTCGGCTGCGATGGCCGGTGTTCCGCCGGAGTTCGACCGGGTGGTGGCCACCGGAATGGCCAAGAACGCGGCCGATCGCTACGCCTCCGCCGGGGAGCTCGCGGCAGCCGCTCGCCGGGCGCTCCGCGGCACGGCGCCGCTGGGTGCCGGGTCTGAACCCGAGAAGCGCACGTCGCGGTGGCCGTGGGCGTTGGCGGCGGTGGGCGCGGTCGCAGCGGTGGCCGGCGTGACCGCCGCCGTGGTGACGCTGATGCCCGGGGCCACTGGCGGACAGGCGACGCCGATCCCGATCCCCGCTTCGACGCCGGTGAGCAGTCCCGCGACGAGCGCGCCCCCGTCGACTCCCACGACCCCGGCCACCTCCGGTCAACCGACCACCTCGCCCAAGCCGACCACGTCGGCCGCGCCCACCACCTCACGCCCGCCGTACGCGGTGCGGACGTGCAAGACGGTGAGCTACGAGGGCAAGGAACGGGGCAACGGGTGCTTCAACGCCGACGGCGACAACCTCGCGGTCAAGGACACCAACAAGGACGGGTACTGGCTCAAGATCCGCTCGCAGACCGACTACCACCACACCTCCGAGTGCCGGGACGGCAGCAGCGAGGGCGGCTACGTCGAGTGCAAGCTCCAGCTCAAGCCGGACGGCATGATCCGGATCGCGGTGGAGCTGTGGGACGAGAACAAGAAGCTCGCGAACACCCCGTGGTCGGAGTACACGCCGATCGGCAAGTGAGTCAGTCGACCACTCCGGACTGGTAGGCGAACACCACCAGCTGGGCCCGGTCGCGGGCGCCGAGCTTGACCATCGCGCGGCTGACGTGGGTTCGGGCCGTCGCCGGGCTCACCACCAGGCGTTCGGCGATCTCTTCGTTGCTCAAGCCTTCCGCCACGAGGGCCAGGACTTCGCGCTCGCGGTCGGTGAGCGAGTGCAGCTGCGGGTGGGGTTCGCGGGAGCGCGGAGCCAGCTGCACGAACTCGCGCACCAGCTTCCGCGTCGCCGACGGGGCCAGCAGCGCCTCCCCGCCTGCGACCAGGCGGACCGCGCGCAGCAGTTCCACCGGGCTGGTGTCCTTGAGCAGGAATCCGCTGGCTCCGGCGCGCAGCGCGCTGAAGACGTACTCGTCGATCTCGAAGGTGGTCAGGACGAGCACCTTGGTGCCGGCGAGGTCCGGGTCGGCGGTGATGCGCCGAGTCGCCTCCAGACCGTCCACACCGGACATCCGGACGTCCATCAGCACCACGTCGGGGTGGTGCTCGCGCGCGGCGCGGACGGCGGCGAGGCCGTCGGCGGCCTCACCCGCGCAGTCCAGGTCGTCCTCGGATTCGATGAGCGTGCGCAGGCCGATGCGCACGAGGTCCTGGTCGTCGACGATGAGCACGGTGGTCACGGCTGCTCTCCGATCGGCAGCCGGGCGCGCACCCGGAAGCGGCCGCCGGAGGAACCGGCGCCGAACTCGCCGCCGAGCGCCTCGACGCGGCGCCGCATCCCGGGAATGCCCAGGCCGTCCCCACCTGCGGACGCGGGGGAGGGGTTGGTGATCTCGATGCCGACCTCCTGCGGGGAGTAGTCGATCGTGACCTCGGCGCGCTGCTCGTGGCTGTGGCGGAGCACGTTGGTCAGGGACTCCTGCAGTATCCGGTACCCGGTGAGGTCGACGGACTTCGGCAGCTCGGGTCGTTCGCCCCGCACGCGCAGTGAGACGTCCACCCCGGCGTCGCGGGTCCGGTTGACGAGGTCGTGCGCCCGGCTCAGGCCGGGCTCGGGTCCTCGGCCGGTGCCGGTGCGGACCATCGCGAGGGTGGAGCGGAGCTCGTCGAGGGCATCACTGCTGGTGCGGCTGATCGCGTTCAGCGCGATCTCGGCCTGCTCCGGCTTCTTCGGCAGCACGTGCAGCGCCACGTCGGCCTGCATCTTGATCGCCGCCAGCCCGTGGCCCACCACGTCGTGGACCTCCTGGGCGATGCGGAGCCGTTCGTCGTCGACGCTGCGCCGCAGCGCCTCCGACCGCTGACGCGCCACGCCCTCCGCCTGCGTCCGGGCCACCAGCCCGGCCGCGAACGGCACCAGCACCCACGCCGAGGAGGGCAGCAACCCGGCCCAGCTGCCGGTGACCAGCGCGTGCGCCCACAGCAGGAGCAGGGCGGCTCCGGCGGCGATGCCCGCCGTCCTGGGGGGTCGGTGCCGGGCTGCGGTGTACACGGCGACCAGCAGCATCAGCAGTATCGGCCCGTACCGGTACCCGGCCACCAGGTACCCGGACACCGCCACGGCGACGACGCCGAGGCTCACCAGCGGCACCCTGCGCCGCCACACCAGCGCGAACCCGGCGACCACGACGAAGGCGATCCCGAGGCCGTCCAGCCGGTGCTCGCCGTGCCCGGCCCAGCGGTGGACGGCGACGGTCCCGACAACCCCGATCGCCGTCACCAGCAGCGCCAGCCCCACATCACCGACCCGAGGACGCAACCAACCCATGCCCACCAGTCTCACCGACCGCGCCGTTTTTGGGCGTCCTCCCAGCGCGGACATCGCGACTACGCACCGAAGCGTACGTTCAAGCACATCGGTAAGTTCAGTGCGGAGTGAAATCAATTCGAGGCCGAACGTGCCGGTCCCGGCGAGGAGGAGGTGACGGCAGCCGAACGGGGGAGTTGCGGAGTCGTTCGGCTGGGCATGCTCTCTGAGCGTCTTCGAACGGCCTCAGTGTGGAGGACTCATGTTCGCAAGGGCTTTGGGCGTCGTGCTGGCAGGATTGGCGCTGGTCGCCACCGGATGTTCGGCGGAGCGCGAGTGGGGTGGGGGAGCCGCGCCGGCCGGCGGTGCCGCCAAGATCGGGTTGATCACCAAGACCGACACGAACCCCTACTTCGTGGGACTGCGGACCGAGGCCGAAGCCGCCGCGTCCGCCAAGAACGCCGAAATCCTCAGCCTGGCCGGGCAGTTCGACGGCGACAACGACGGCCAAGTGCGGGCCATCGAGAACTTCATCCAGCAGGGCGTGAGCACCATCCTCATCACGCCCAACTCCTCCAGCGGCGTCACCGACGCGCTCGCCCGCGCCGAACAAGCGGGCATCCTGGTGATCGCGCTGGACACGCCCACCGAACCGGCCGAGGCCGCCGAAGCCACCTTCGCCACCGACAACTTCGAGGCAGGTCGCCTGCAGGGCGCCTACGCCAAGGCCGCGCTCGGCGGGCAGGCCCCGAAGGTTCTGATGGTCGACGGCACAGCAGGGGTCTCGGTGAGCACCCTGCGGCACGCGGGGTTCCTCGCCGGGATGGGCCTGGCCGACGGCGCGCCGGAGATCCGCGGCACCACCAACGCCAACGGCGACCAGAACCTCGCGCAGCAGGGAGCCGAGAACCTCCTGGCGCGCAGCAACGACATCAACACCGTCTACACGATGAACGAACCCACCGCGCGCGGCGTGCACGCGGCGCTGCAACCGCGCGGTCTCGCGGACCAGGTCGTGATGGCCTCCATCGACGGCGGCTGCGAAGGCGTCGCGGCGGTCAGGTCCGGGCAGATCCGCGCGACGATCATGCAGTTCCCGGCCAAGATGGCGCAGCTGGGCGTGGACGCCGCGGTGGAGCACGCCCGCACCGGAACCAAGCCCGGCGGCTTCCAGGACACCGGGTCCGTGGTCATCACCGACCAGCCGATGCCCGGCATCCCCAGCCAGTCCGTCGCGTGGGGCGAGCAGCACTGCTGGGGCGACCGGTGACGGCTGCGGCCGACGAGCGCGTCAGCGCACGCGAATTCCTGCTGCGCGCACCGGCGGTCGGGCCCGCGCTGGCGCTGCTGCTGGCGATCGCGGTGTTCTCGCTGTCCACCGACACGTTCCTCGACGCCGACAACCTGTCGCTGGTGGTCCAGCAATCGCTGGTCATCGGCACGCTGGCGCTGGGCCAGACCCTGATCATCCTCACCGGCGGCATCGACCTCGCCAACGCCTCGGCCGCGGTGGTGGCGACCCTGGTGATGGCGCTGCTGGTGCTCGCCGGGGTTCCCGGGATCCTCGCTCTGCCCGCCGGCATCGCCACCACCGCGCTGATCGGGCTGATGATCGGCGCGCTGGTCACCCAGGTCAGGCTGCCGCCGTTCATCGTGACGCTGGGCGCGCTGACCATGCTCACCGCCATCGCGAAACTGCTCGCCGACGGCGAAGCCGTGCCCACCGGCGACGGGCTGCTGACCTTCCTGGGCACTCGCCGTTACCTGTTCGGGGGCATCGAGATCACCTACGGGATGACGCTCGCCCTCCTGCTGTACCTGGTGGTCTGGTACGCGCTGACCCGAACCGCGTGGGGCAGGCACGTCTACGCGGTCGGCAACGCCCCGGAGGCGGCGCGGTTGTCGGGCGTCAAGGTCAACCGCACGCTGCTGTCGGTGTACCTCGTGGCCGGCGTGATCTTCGGGATCGCCGCCTGGCAGGCGCTCGGGCGGGTGCCCAACGCCGATCCGAACGCCTACCAGCTGGGCAACCTCGATTCCATCACCGCCGTGGTGCTCGGCGGCACGAGCCTGTTCGGCGGCCGGGGATCGGTGCTGGGAACCCTGATGGGCGCGCTGATCGTGGCGGTGCTGCGCTCCGGGCTCACCCAGCTCGGCGTCGACGCGCTCTACCAGGACGTGGCGACCGGCGCGCTGGTGATCGCCGCGGTCGTGCTCGACCGGCTGGCCAGGAGGCAACGATGACCACGCCCACGCTGTCGGCCGCAGGACTCCTCAAGCGCTACGGGCGGGTCACCGCCATCGACGGCGCGGACTTCGAGGTCTTCCCCGGGGAGGTGCTGGCGGTGGTCGGCGACAACGGGGCGGGCAAGACCAGCCTGATCAAGGCGCTCTCGGGAGCGCTCATCCCCGATGCCGGTGAGATCCGCGTGGACGGTGAGCCGGTGCGGTTCCGGAGTCCGCTGGACGCGCGTCGCTGCGGCATCGAGACCGTCCACCAGGATCTCGCGCTCGCCCCGGCGCAGGACATCGCCGCCAACATGTTCCTCGGCCGCGAGCGCCGTCGTGCGGGGGCGCTGGGGAGCGTGCTGCGCGCGGTCGATCGGGCTGCGATGCGGGCCGAGGCGCAGCGGGTGCTCGATGAGCTGGGCGTCCAGGTCAAGTCGATCGCGCAGCCCGTGGAAACGCTCTCGGGCGGTCAGCGCCAGGGCGTCGCGGTGGCGCGTGCGGCCGCGTTCGGCAGCAAGGCCGTCATCATGGACGAGCCCACCGCGGCGCTGGGCGTGGCCGAGGCGGGCAAGGTCCTGGAACTCATCGACCGGATCCGCGCGAGGGGGCTGCCGGTCGTGCTGATCAGCCACAACATGCCGCACGTGTTCGACATCGCCGACCGCATCCACGTGCACCGGCTCGGCAAGCGCGCAGCCGTCGTCTCGCCGCGGTCGCACGACATGAGCCAGGTCGTCGGGTTGATCACCGGAGCGTTGGAGCCAGGGCAGGACGGAGCGCTGCGAGCGGTCTCGGGTGCTCGGCGCACCGGCCCGGACCGCTGACCGGTCAACTATCCACAATGGAGTGATATTCGGTCAGGCGCGCCACGTAGTCGTCGATCTGCTCGTCCAGCTCGCTCAACCGCGCGCGCAACCGCTCGGCCTGCTGGGTCGAGGCACCCGGGAGTTGCGCTGCGAGGTGCCCGTACTCGGCCAGCACCGTGGGGAGGTTGCTGGTGTCCTGCTGCCTGGGAATTCGCTCCATATGCCGATGGTGCGGCCGGATGCCCGATTCGTCGATTCGATCTACGGCGTGCCACACGCCCCTGGTCGGGTGATCTCGAGCGGATATGCTCTCCGAAAGCAACCGACCGGGTGAATTGGGGAGGCGCGATGAGCGAGGCGGACGTGGTGGCCCGGGCGCGGCAGCTGCTCGAGGCGACGCCGGTGCTCGACGGCCACAACGACCTGCCCTGGGCGTTGCGGGAGCAGGTCCGCTACGACCTCGATCAGCGCGACATCGGCACCGACCAGACCGGTCGCCTGCACACCGATCTCGCCCGGCTGGACGCGGGTGGCGTCGGCGGGCAGTTCTGGTCGGTCTACGTGCCCACCGAGCTGCAGGGCGATGCCGCCGTGAGCGCCACCCTCGAGCAGATCGACTGCGTCAACGCCCTCGCGGCCCGCTACCCGGAGCGGTTGCGCCTGGTCCGGACCGCCGACGAGGTCGAGGCGGCTCGGGCGGCGGGCAAGATCGCCTCGCTGATGGGCGCCGAGGGCGGGCACTCGATCAACTGCTCGCTGGCCACGCTGCGCGCCTTCTACGAGCTGGGCGTCCGGTACCTGACGCTGACCCACAACGACAACACCCCGTGGGCGGACGCGGCCACCGACGAGCCCGCGGCCCACGGCCTGACCCGCTTCGGCGTCGAGGTCGTCCGCGAGATGAACCGGATGGGCATGCTCGTCGACCTCTCGCACGTCGCCGCCGACACCATGCGGGACGCCCTGCGCGCCAGCCGGGCCCCGGTGGTGTTCTCCCACTCCTCCTCGCGCGCGGTGTGCTCCCACCCGCGCAACATCCCCGACGACGTCCTCGCCCAGCTGCCCGGCAACGGCGGCGTGGCGATGGCGACCTTCGTGACCAAGTTCGTGCTGCAGGAGTCGGTGGAGTGGACCGCGGCCGCACAGCGCGAGCTCGTGGCCCGCGGGCTCAGCGACCTGTCGGGCACGGACGAGGCCAAGGCCGTGCTGCGCGAGTTCGAGGAGGCCAACCCGCAGCCGGTGGCCACCTCGGCGACGGTGGCCGACCACCTCGACCACATGCGCGAGGTCGCCGGGATCGATCACATCGGCGTCGGCGGCGACTACGACGGCACGATCTTCCTGCCGGAGGACCTCAACGACGTCTCCGGCTACCCCAACCTCATCGGTGAGCTGCTGCGCCGCGGCTGGTCGGAAGCCGACCTCGGCAAGCTGACCTGGCACAACGCCGTCAGGGTGCTGCGCGACGCGGAGAGCGTCGCGGCGGAGCTGCAGCGCAGCGAAGCGCCGTCGATCGCCACCATCGAACAGCTGGACGGCTGACCCTCGCGCCCGGTGGTCGTCACCGGGCCTCCTGCCCACGCCCGTCCTCGGGGCGTGGGCCGCACTCCTTCGCGGCGCCGTCTCGCACTGCGCCGACCCGGTGACTCCGGACCCTGCCGGGCCCCTGCCCGCCGTCGCACTCGGTAGTCGACTAGTCCAATGTGGTCAGGATCGGCCACTCGATCCGGCCACCTGCGGGCGGGTCTGCGCGGGCCGCGCGGCCCCGGTGTCCAATATGGAACCGGGGAGAAGGCGTGTGGTCGAACACCGGCGCGAATCACCGTGATTCATGTGGTTCCTCGTTCGTCCTGCGGTGCCGCAGGGGCGCTCATACGATGCCGATTGCGCCTCCTGGCCGGTGAATAGGAGGAGGACCGATGGTCTTGTCGTTGCCGGACGAGACGCTGTCCGGAGAGGATCCCGAACACCCGCAGGGATCGGCGCGCTCGGGCGAGCTACCGCGCACCGCGGCCCTGCTGGCACGAATGCGTTCGGAGAACTTCCCGGTGGCATCACGCGTCCTGCCCGGTGGTGTCCGCGAGCACCTGCACGCGCTCTACGGCTACTTCCGGCTCGTCGACTACGCCGGTGACGAAGCGCCCGGGAACCGCGACGCCCTCCTGGACTTCCTCGAGCACGACCTCGCACGCGCCTACCTGGGCACCGCGCGCATCCCCGCCATGCAGGCGCTGCACCCCACCGTCACCGAGTGCGCGATCCCGATGTCCACGTTGGTCAAGCTGATCGAGGCCAACCGCCGGGATCAGCACGTCAAGCGCTGCGCCGACTTCGGCGAGCTGCTGGAGAACTGCGCGCTGTCGGCGAACCCGGTGGGGGAGTCGGTGCTGCACGTGTTCGGCCGCGCGGAGGAGGGGCTGATCGCGCTGTCGGACAAGATCTGCACCGCCCTGCAGATCCTGGAGCACATGCAGGACCTCGCCGAGGACCACCGGGCCGGGCGCATCTACGTTCCCGCCGACGACATGGCCCGCTACGGCTGCGACGAGCAGGACCTCGTCGCGCCGCGCGCCTCGACGGCGCTGCGCGGACTGGTGCGCTTCGAGGTCTCCCGCGCGCGCCGGATGCTGCGCGATGGCAGCGTGCTGGTCGGAGCCCTGTCGGGAACGGCCCGGGTGGCCGTCGCCGGCTACGTCGCGGGCGGGCTCGCCACCGTCGCCGCGTTCGAGGCGGCCGGACACGATCCGCTGACCGCGCAGGTCAGTCCGAGCAAGGCGCGCACCTTCCGCGAATGGGCGCGGCTGCAGGCGATGGGAGGGACTCGGTGAGCTCACCGAACGCGATCCGGGATGCCTACCAGGAGTGCGAGCGGATCACCCGCGAGCAGGCCCGCAACTTCTCCTACGGGATCCGGCTGCTGCCCGGGACCAAGCGCGGCGCGCTCTCGGCGGTCTACGCCTTCGCTCGCCGAGTGGACGACGTGGGCGACGGTGCTCTGCCGCGGGAGGAGAAGCTGCGGGAGCTCAAGCAGTGCCGCGAAGCCGTGCACCAGGCCAGCACCGGTTCGGCGGACCCGGTCCTGGTCGCGCTGGCCGACGCCGCGAACCGGATGCCGTTGCCGATGGGGGCTTTCGACGAGCTCATCGACGGTTGCGAAGCCGATGTGCGCGGCACGAGCTACACCAGCTTCGAGGAGCTGCTGCACTACTGCCGCTGCGTGGCCGGTTCCATCGGAAGGCTGTCGCTGGGCGTGTTCGGCACCGACGACCCGGCCACCGCCACGGAGCGGGCCGATGCGCTCGGCGTCGCGTTGCAGCTGACCAACATCCTGCGCGACGTCCGCGAGGACCAGCTCGACGGGCGCGTCTACCTGCCCGCGTCCGACCTCGCGCACTTCGGGGTTCACTTGGAACCGGGCAGCGGCTTCGTCGAGGACACCGCGCGCTGGAACCGGCTGGTGCGCTTCCAGGCCGCGCGCGCCGAGCGCTGGTACGTCGAGGGGTTCCGGCTGCTGCCCATGCTGGATCGGCGCTCGCGCGCCTGCTGCGCGTCGATGGCCGGGATCTACCACGAGCTGCTGGTGCGCATCGCCACCAACCCCAACGCCGCGATGCACCAGCGCACTTCGCTGTCGGGATGGCGCAAGGCAGGGGTCGCGGCCCGTTCGCTGGCCGGGATGACACCGTGAATCGCGAGCGCGTGGTGGTCGTCGGCGGCGGGCTCGCCGGCATGACCGCAGCGCTGGACTGCCGCGAACGCGGGTACGCGGTGCAACTCCTGGAGGCGCGTCCCAGGCTCGGCGGCGCCACCTACTCGTTCGCGCGCGGCGACCTGCTGGTCGACACCGGCCAGCACGTGCTGCTGCGCTGCTACACCGCCTACCTCGACCTGCTGCGCAGGTTCGGAGTGGCCGACGGCGTGCTCCTGCGGCCCTTCCGCGTGCCGGTGCTCAGCCCCGATGCGGTACCCGCGACGCTGGCACGCCGGAACCTTCCCGCGCCCGCGCACCTGGCACCCGCGCTGCTGAAGTACCGGCGGTTGAGCTGGGCGCAGCGGCTCCGGGTCACCCGCACGGCGCTCGCGCTGCGCGGGCTGGACCCGGAAGATCCCGCACTGGACCAGCAGAGCCTCGGCCAGTGGCTGCGGGCGCGGCGGGAGAGCCCGCGCGCAGTCGACGCGCTGTGGGGCCTGCTGGCGGTGGCGGCGCTCAACGCCGAACCCGACAACGCCTCGATGGCCTTGGCCGCCAAGGTGTTCCGCACCGGAGTGCTCGACGAGACCGAGGCCTGCGACATCGGGATCCCGCAGCGACCGCTCTCCGAACTGCACGGGGCTGCCGGGCAGCGCGCGCTGGAGGCTGCGGGCGTGGAGGTCCGGGTCCGGTGCAAGGCGCGGGCGATTCGCCGCGCACCGGAGGGATTCCAGGTCCCCGTCGAAGAGCAGACCGGTGACGGGGTGATCACCGCGGACTCCGTCGTGGTCGCCACACCGCACCCGGCGGCAGCGGGGCTCGTCGACGAACTGCCGATCCGCGGTGCGGGGGAGTGGTCCCGGCTGTCGGCCTCGCCGATCGTCAACGTGCACGCGCACTTCGATCGCGCGGTCACCGACCTCGAGATGGCCGCAGTGCTCGACTCGCCCGTGCAGTGGGTCTTCGACCGCACCCGAATCTCCGGTGCGGGCCGCGGGCAGTACCTCGCGCTGTCGCAGTCGGCCGCGCAGCAGGAGCTCGGGATGCGCACCGAGGACCTGCGCGAGATCTTCCTGCCGGCGCTGCGCGAGCTGTTCCCGGCGGTCGCCCGCGCCCGGCTGCTGGACTTCTTCGTCACCCGCGAACCCCACGCCACGTTCCGGCAGGCACCGGGCACCGCGGCCTACCGGCCTGCTGCGAGCACCAGCGTGCCGGGACTCGTGCTCGCCGGCGCTTGGACCGCCACCGGCTGGCCGGACACCACCGAAGGCGCGGTCCGCAGCGGGATTCGAGCGGCGGAAGTGGTCGACGCCCAGCAACGATCTCGGGCGAGCGTGGAGGTGACGGCATGACGACGCTGCTGCCCCCCGCGCTGCGCACCGCGCGGGAACTGGTGGAACCCACGTTGCGCTCCGCGGTGGCACGACTGGACCCCGACACCCGCAGGGTCAGCGAGTACCACTTCGGCTGGGTCGACCCGGCCGGGGCGCCGACCGACGCCGGGGGCAAGGCCGTCCGCCCGGCGATGGTGCTGGCAGCCAGCGAGATCGCCTGCGGCTCGGCGGAGAACGGCGTTCCCGCCGCTGCGGCCGTGGAACTGGTGCACAACTTCTCGCTGCTGCACGACGACGTGATGGACGGTGATGCCTCCCGCAGGCACCGGCCCACCGCCTGGACGGTCTTCGGCTCCCCGGCGGCGATCCTGGCCGGTGACGCGCTGCTGGCCGTGGCGCCCGAGGTGCTGCTGGAGTCGTCGGCGCCCCACGCCTCGGTGGCCGTGCGTTCGCTGCTGACCACCACCCGCGTGCTCATCGCCGGGCAGGCCGCCGACCTCGACTTCGAGCACCGCAACGACGTCGAGCTCACCGAGTGCCTGTCCATGGCGCACGACAAGACGGCCGCGCTGCTGGCCTGCGCCTGCTCCCTCGGTCCGCTGAGCGCGGGTGCCTCGCGCGAGAACGTCCGCGCCCTGCACGCCTACGGCACCGAACTGGGCATGGCCTTCCAGCTGGTCGACGACCTGCTGGGTCTGTGGGGAGACCCGGACGTCACCGGCAAGCCGGTGCTGTCGGATCTGCGCACCCGCAAGAAGTCGGTCCCGGTGGTGCACGCCCTGACCTCCGGCACCGCGGCCGGGGAGCGGTTGTGGGAGCTCTACGAGCAGCCCGACCGGCTCACCGAGGAGCAGTTGCACGAAGCCGCGGAAATGGTGCGCCGCGCCGGTTCCGAGGACTGGACGCGCCGGGAGTGCCGGCGTCGGCTCGAGCTCGCGGAGGCACAGCTCGAGGCCGGATCGCTGGGGGACACCGCGGCACTGGGAGAGCTCGCCGAATTCATCGTACGGAGGAAGCTGTGACGGAACAGCTGCAGAAGTCCACCAGTCCGGCCGCCACTGCCGCGCAGATCCCCACTCAGGGATCGGCGCGAGCCGACGCCCGCACGGCGGCGTTGGCCGCCCGCGACCACCTGCTGTCGTTGCAGAGCCCGGAGGGCTGGTGGAAGGGCGAGCTGGCCACCAACGTGACCATGGACGTCGAAGACCTGCTGCTGCGGCAGTTCCTCGGCATCCGGACCGCCTCCGAGACCGCGCAGGCGGCGCGCTGGATCCGATCCCAGCAGCGCGAGGACGGGACGTGGGCGACCTTCCACGGCGGACCCGGGGACCTGTCGACGACCGTCGAGGCCTACACCGCGCTCAAGCTCGCCGGAGACGACGCCGATTCCGCGCACATGCGCGAGGCGCGCGAGTGGATCCTGGCCCACGGGGGCATCGAGGAGACCCGGGTGTTCACCCGGATCTGGCTGGCGATGTTCGGCGAGTGGTCCTGGGACGACCTGCCCGCGATGCCACCGGAAGTCGTGCTGCTGCCGACGTGGTGCCCGCTCAACGTCTCCGACTGGGCGTCCTGGGCCCGCCAGACCGTGGTGCCGCTGACCGTGGTCTGCACGTTGCGTCCGCAACGCGACCTGGGCACCGACGTGCGCGAACTGCGCACCGGGCGCCCCGCGGTGCGCCCGATCCGCGAGTGGTCCTGGGCCTACGGCTTCCACACCCTCGACCGCGTCCTGCACCGCTACCACCGGCGTCCGGTGAGATCGCTGCGCAAGCACGCGATGCTGCGCGCCGCGGAGTGGATCGTCGCCCGCCAGGAAGCCGACGGATCGTGGGGCGGGATCCAGCCGCCGTGGGTGTACTCGATCCTCGCGCTGCACCTGCTCGGCTACTCCCTGGACCACCCGGTGATCGCCCACGGGCTCGCCGGGCTGGAGCGGTTCCTGATCCGCGAGCAGACCGACGGGGGAACGGTCCGCAGGCTGGAGGCCTGCCAGTCGCCGGTGTGGGACACGGTGCTGGGGATGCAGGCGCTGCGCGACGCGGGCGTGCCCGCCGACCACCCGGCGCTGCGGCGCGCGACCGACTTCCTGCTCACCGAGGAGATCCGGGTCAAGGGCGACTGGTCGGTCAAGCGCCCGTCCCTGCCCGCGGGCGGAGGCTGGGCGTTCGAGTTCGACAACGACGGCTACCCCGACATCGACGACACCGCCGAGGTGCTGCTCGCGCTCAACCGGGTCGAGCACACCGACCCAGCCGCCGTGCGGCGAGCCATCGAGCGCGGTCTGCGGTGGCTGCGCGGCATGTGCTCCTCCGACGGCGGCTGGGCCGCGTTCGACGCCGACAACACGCGGCAACTGGTGACCAAGCTGCCGTTCTGCGACTTCGGCGCGGTCATCGACCCGCCGTCGGCGGACGTGACCGCGCACGTCGTCGAGGCGCTCGCCGTGCTCGGCGAGGACGACGCGGTGCTGCGCGGCGGCGTGAAGTGGTTGCTGGCCAACCAGGAGCGCGATGGGTCGTGGTTCGGGCGGTGGGGCGCCAACCACGTCTACGGCACCGGCGCCGTCGTGCCCGCGCTGGTCGCGTCCGGAGTGGATCGCCAGCACCGGGCGCTGCGGGATGCCGTGCGCTGGCTGGAGAACCACCAGAACGACGACGGCGGTTGGGGCGAGGACCTGCGCTCCTACGACGATCCGCAGTGGATCGGCCGCGGGAACTCGACGGCTTCTCAGACCGGGTGGGCGCTGATGGCGCTGCTGGCGATGGGAAAGCACGACACCGACGCGGTGCGCCGCGGAGTCGGCTACCTGGCCCGCAGCCAGCGCGCCGACGGTGGCTGGGACGAACCGGAGTTCACCGGAACCGGGTTCCCGGGGGACTTCTACATCAACTACCACCTGTACCGGGTGATCTTCCCGCTGACGGCGCTCGGGCGCTACCTGCGGGACGGGGAGTGACATGTCGACGAGGATGCTGATCTGCGCGCCGATGCGACTGGAGGCCAGTGCGCTGCGTTCCGCTGCCGGGGGAGTCGCCTCCGCCCAGGAACCGCTGCGCACCACCGGTCTCGGCGCCGATTCGGTGACCGTGCGCCGCACGGGGTACGGGCCGCGCCGCAGCGCGGAGAGCGCGGTCCGGCTGCTGGCCGCCGACTTCGACGTGCTCGTGGTCGCAGGACTGGCGGGCGGGCTGGCGCCGGAGGTGCGAAGCGGGGACGTGATCGTCGCCGACGAGGTGCGCGGGCGTCACGAGGTGCTGCGCTGCGACACGGCCCGGTCTCTGGCCGCCGAGCTCGCGCGCAGCGGGTTCCCGGTGCGCTGCGGGCCCGTCGTGACCACCGAGGCACTGGTGCGCGGTCAGCGCCGCGCCGACCTCGCCGCGACCGGGGCGCTGGCCGTGGACATGGAATCGGCCGTGCTCGCCCAGGCCGCCGGGCACCGACCGCTGGCGGTCGTGCGAGTCGTGGTCGACACCCGGCAGCACCCGCTGCTGCGGCCCGGCACGGCCCGCCGAGCCCTGTCGGGGCTTGCGCGGCTGCACGCCGTGGGCTCCTGCCTGCGGCGGTGGGGTCGTCACATCCCGCCGGAAGTTCGCACGACCTGTGAGGAGGCGTTGTAGCGATGGGCATTCCAGTGCGCCAGGCGGTTCGCGTCGGTGCGTACCTGATGAAGCAGAAGCTGGCCCGGCGCGAGAAGTTCGCGCTGACCCTCGAGCTGGAGCCGCTGTTCGCCTGCAACCTCGCCTGCGCCGGGTGCGGCAAGATCCAGCACCCGGCGAGCGTGCTCAAGCAGCGGATGCCGGTCGAGCAGGCGCTGGCGGCGGTCGAGGAGTGCGGCGCCCCGGTGGTGTCCATCGCCGGAGGCGAGCCGCTGATGCACCCCGAGATCGAGGTGCTGGTCAAGGAGCTGGTCAAGCGCAAGAAGTTCGTCTACCTGTGCACCAACGCGCTGCTGATGCCACGCAAGATCGAGAAGTTCGAGCCGTCGCCCTACTTCTCCTTCGCGGTGCACATCGACGGCCTGGAGGAGCGCCACGACGCCTCGGTGTGCAAGAAGGGCGTCTTCGCCCAAGCCGTCGACAACGTCAAGGACGCGCAGCGCCGGGGTTTCCGGATCACCACGAACTCGACGTTCTTCACCACCGACACTCCGCAGTCGGTCATCGAGGTGCTCGACTACCTCAACAACGACCTGAAGGTCGACCAGATGATGCTGTCCCCGGCCTACGCCTACGACAAGGCACCGGATCAGGAGCACTTCCTCGGGGTCTCCGAAACGCGCGAGCTGTTCAAGAAGGTCTTCGGCGACGGGCGGCGCAAGAGGTGGCGCTTCAACCACTCGCCGCTGTTCCTGGACTTCCTCGAAGGAGAGGTCGACTTCGCCTGCACCGCGTGGGCCATCCCCTCCTACTCGCTCTACGGCTGGCAGCGGCCCTGCTACCTGATGAGCGACGGGTACGCGAGTTCCTACGAGGAGCTGCTGGAGGACACCGACTGGGACGCCTACGGGCGCGGGAACGACCCCCGCTGCGCGAACTGCATGGCCCACTGCGGCTACGAGCCGACCTCGGTGCTGGCGACGATGGGCTCGCTGCGCGAATCGCTGCGCGCGGTGCGCAGCTGACCAGGGCGATCAGCCGAACCTGTCCGCCAGCCGGTGGAACAGCGCGGGCGAGATGCCGTGCACGCGGTCGGCGATGGTCAGCCAGCGCGGGACGAAGACCTCGGCGCGGCTGCGCAGCACGGCGTCGATGAGGGCGTCGGCCACCTGCTCCGGTTCGACCATGCGCGGGAAGCGGCGGTGGTAGTCGCGGTCGCGGAAGAACGGTGTGCGCACCGCACCGGGGAACACCGCGGTGGTGCGGACGCCGCTGTGCCGCAGGCTCGCCGCGAACGCGCGCAGCCCTGCTTTGGTGGCTGAGTAGACCTCTTCATCGCGCACGCCCACCACGGCGACCGAGGCGACGAACGCGACCCGGGGCGGCAGCACCGCGCGGGTCAGGCGGATCGGGGCGGTGAGGTTCAGCTCGACCAGCTGGTCGACGTGCTCCGGCCGCATCTCGCGGAACTTCCCGGCCCAGCCGGCACCCGCGCTGTGCACCAGCAGGTCGACCCCGCGCCCGGCGTCGGCCACCCGCTGCAGGCCTTCGGCGGTGGTCAGGTCAGCGGAGATGGCGCAGCCGCCGGTGCGCTCGGCCAGCGCGTCCAGGCGTGCGCGGTCGCGGCCCGCCAGGACCACCCGCCAGCCGTCGGCGGCGAGCCGGATCGCGATGGCAGCGCCGATCCCCGAAGACGCACCCGTGACGAGGGCGGAGCTCACCCCCACGACTCGGTCCCCTCCCGCTCGGTGAGTTCACGGCCGATCTGCTCGCTGCGCTGGGCCAGCACGGCGATGCCGCCCACGATGAGCGCGGCGGCCACCACCTCTCCGGCCAGGATCGCGGGGGAGGACTCGATGCGCTCGCCCAGCCAGCTCACCCCGATCGCCGCCGAGACCAGCGGATCCACCGTGGTGATCACCGCCAGCGACGGGGACATCAACCGGCCGCGCTGGAAGGTCTGCTGGCTCAGCAGGAATCCCATCGGCCCGATCACGCACACCACGTACAGCGTCCAGTGACCGAAGGGCTCCACGATCCCTCCGGCGCGGAACTGGCCGGCCACCACCCGCATCAGCCCGGCCGTGACGCCGTAGAACACACCGGTGGCCACGGCCAGACCCACCACGCCGAACTCGCCCGGCAGCCACCGGGCGGCCAGCAGCGAGAGGACCACCAGCAGCGCCATCCCCAGGGCCAGGGGGACCACGGGTTCCCCGGTGAACTCGCTGCCCTGGCCGGAAGGACGGGCCAGCAGCAGGAACGCCGCCAGCCCGCCCGCGCACGACAGGGCGCCGAGCGCCAGCACCAGGTCCATCCGCCTGCCCGCCAGCCAGGCCGCGAACCCCGCGCCGAACAGCACCGAGGTCACCAGGAGCGGCTGCACGAGCACCAGCGGCCCGAACGCCAACGCCACCACCTGCAGCGACAGCCCGATGATGACGGTGCCGATGCTCAGCACCCAGATCGGTTTGCGCACCAGGTCCCAGAGCATCCTGGGGCTGAAGGTGGCGACCTGCGGGACCTGCTTGGTGACGCGGTGCTGGATCGCGCTGGCCATGCCGAAGCTCGCGGCGCCGATCACCGCGGCGGGCACGGCCACCGGCAGCACGGTCCCGGAACTCATCCTCGCTCCCGGAGCTCGTCGAACGCGTCCCGCAGGTGGTCGGCGAGCTCTCCGGCGGCGGGCGCGAGCGCGGGGTCGGTGGTGATGCCGAAGCCGAACTCCTCGCCCCAGCCGATCGCGCCGATGGCCACGCCCACGCCGTCGGCGAGGGAGAGCACCGGCAGCACACGGCTGAGGAGGGTTCCGTTGACGTGCGCCGGGCGGCGCCGTCCGGGCATCACCGAGACGACCGCGTTGAAGAACCGGCTGCCGTAGATGCGCCGCACGACCCAGGCGTGCAACGGGGCCGGGAGCAGACCCAGACCGGCCAGCACGGCCCCGGCGGCCTCGGGCTGTCCGCTGTGGTCGGGCTCGGCGAGCGCGTCGGCGACCGCCCGGATCCGCCACACCAGCGGCATCGGCCCGACCGGCAGGTCCACCGAGAGGGTGTGGGTGTGGTTGCCCGGTGCGGCGGTTCCGGCGCCGTTGCGCCCGGTGCGGGCGGTGCGCGGCACCATGACCCGGAACCGGGCATCAGCGCGCTGCTCGCCCATGGCTCGGTGCAGCGCCTCGGCTGCCAGGCCGATCAGCAGGGCGCTGCTGGTCACGCCGTGATCGCGGGCGCGAGCCCGAACCCGCACGGCGGGCAGCGCCAGGTGACCGAAGCTGCGCGCCGGAGAGCTGCGGCCCGTCCAGGTGCGGCTGGAGGCACCCGCGGAGGTCGCCAGGCCGACGAGCCCGCGAAGCACCTCGGGGACGCGCTGCCGCCAGGACCGCCTGCCCGAGCCGGGGGCGGACGCCGGGTTGTGCCCGTCGCAGAGCAAGGTCACCAGCGCGCTGGTGACCGCCAGCCCGTCGCCGAGGGAGTGGTGCATCTTCGCCAGCACGGTCACCCGTCCGGTCGCGGGGTCGTGCAGCAGCTGCAGCTGCCACGGCGGCCGGTCGGTGGGCACCTGCGTCGAGAAGAACTCGCTCGTGATCGCGTCGGCGTCCTCATCGGAGCGCAACTGCCGGCAGTCGAGATGCCCGGCCGGGTCGATCGTGCCCGCATCGGTCCACATCGGACGTCGACCGGTCCGGTTCACCAGGGTCCGCGTGAGCACGGGGAGAGTCGCCGCGTGCTGCTCGATGCGGTGCGAGAGGTGTTGGCACCACGCCTGTGCTGAATCCGGCGACGGTTCGAGCGAGAGGATCGCGCCCGTCTGCTGCGGCACCTCAGGTGTGGTGGCGTAGACGAAGAAGGCGTCCTGGGCGCGGAGCCGACGCGGACCGCTGTGGCGCCGAAGTCCGGCCAGCGCCGCGATCTGGTCGGTGAACTCGGCCGACCGGCTGTGCTTGAGCGCCCGCTCCTCGCGGTCGCGCAGCTCCTGCGGCTCGGTGATCCAGCGGCGCAGCGTCGAGATCAGCTGCGACTCGCGCGGGCAGAGCTCGGCCAGTCCCGCGTCCGCCATCAGCTCGGCGTTGGCCCTGCCGTGGCCGGCGATCGGCTCGAACATCAGGACCGCCCGGCCGCACGCCAGCGCCTCCAGCGCGGTGGCGCCACCGGCGTTGGTGATCACCACGTCCGAACAGGCCATCAGCCCGGGCATGTCCTCCACCCAGCCCAGCGGCTCCAGCCGCCGCTCGCCCCTGGCGAGCAGTCGTTCCCGCAGGGCCCCGTTGCGCCCGCAGACCACCAGCACCCTGTCGATCCCCTCGACGCGCAGCGCCGCGTCCACGGCGCGCTCCACGGAGCCGAAGCTCAGGGCCCCGCACGAGATCAAGGCGGTGAAACCGGATTCCGGGAAGCCGAACTCCGAGCGGGCCGCAGCGCGGTCGCGGGGTGCGAAATCGCGGCGGACCGGAGGTGCGGACACGGCGCCGACCGCGTAGGGCTCGGATCGCCGCATCGCGCGCAGGCTCGCTTCGCTCATCACGTGGTGCAGGTCGGCCTCCGGGTACACCCAGAACGGGTGGGGCGCGAAGTCCGACACGATCGCCGCGACGGGCACGTCCAGGTCGCCGTGCCTGCGCATCCAGTCCAGCCCGGCGGTCCCGAGCGGATAGGTGGAGACGACGAGGTCCGGATCCACCTGGCGGATCGCGCGGCGGAGCAGCGGGCCGCACCAGGCTCCGACGAAACGCCTGCAGGCGTTGGCGAACCAGCGGTAGCGCCACAGCGCGTCGTAGAAGAAGTCGTAGAGCCACGGCGTCGACTCGACGTTGGTGACGTAGATCCAGTTGAACGTCGGGGGAACCCAGCGGCCCATGATGCTGAGCGCATCCAGCCACACCACCTCGCACCCGGGCCAGACCTCGCGCGCGGCCTCCTCGACAGCGCGGGCGGTCGCGTTGTGGCCCTCACCGATGGTGGCGCTGAGCAGTAGCACTCGACGCGGCTGGAAGCTCACGCGGCCGTTTCCTTTCGCCAAGCGTGCCTTCGCAGGCTAACGCCTGGCGCGGAGATCGGCGTCCCGAGAGCGGTCGCGGGGTCCGGGCGAACGTGCGCCCGGACGATCCACAGTGGCCTGAGCCCTCAGGCGGCGTTGCTCTGCAGCGGTCCGTGGCTGGAAACGAGCCGGACCGTGCCGTCCGCCAGCCGGTAGGAGAGGCCTGCGACGGCGCAGCGCCCGGCGGCGATCTCGTCGGCCAGCAGCGAGGAGCGCTCGACGAGCAGTTCGCTGGTGCGCCGGATGTGGACGTCGACGATGTCGTCGACGTCGTTCTCGCCCTCGGCGTTGGCGGCCAGCACGCTCGGAGTCACCCGCTCGACGATGTCGCGCAGGTAGCCGGGCGGGTTGCTGCCCTCGACGACGGCCTTCCGCGCGGCGACGACAGCGCCGCAGGAGTCGTGGCCGAGCACCACGACCAGGGGGGTGCCCAGCACGGCGACGCCGTACTCGATGCTGCCCAGGACCTCGGAACCGGTCACCTGTCCGGCCGTGCGCACCACGAACAGGTCGCCGAGGCCGCGATCGAAGATGATCTCGGCGGCGAGGCGGGAGTCCGAGCAGCCGAACAGCACCGCGAAGGGAGTCTGACCGGGTGCCAGGGAAGCGCGGTGGTCGGCGTCCTGGTTGGGGTGGAGGCGGCTGCTCTCGACGAAGCGCTGGTTGCCCTCCATCAGCGTTGCGAAAGCTTCTGCAGGCGTGGACGGCGAGCGGTTCATGCCGCTGACATTAACCCAGCAGGGTGGCCGCAGCAGATCGCAAGTGGGGGAAACCACGCTGGTGACCGGCGATTTTTGACCGCGCAACGACGTCTCCGGCGTCGTAGGCTCGACGCGCGGTGGTGAGGCGGGCGAGGGGGCCGCCTCACCACCGATCTCTCGTTCGGAAGTGGTCCGAACCGGTGAGTCCGACACGCGCGCGGCGTGTTCGCCCGGTACCGAAATCAACTGTTCTGCGTGGAGTTGCGCCAGGTCAGGGCGGTAGTCGCCGCAAATGGCGAAAATTTGCTCGGGCTAGAAGCTTGTGCGCTGTTCGGGGGAGCGTTCATCATCAGAACAGATGCCGGTGGTGCAACCACCTGGCACTGGGGGAAAGACAGCTACGCGAACACCTGGGGGGTGTAGCGATGGATCATCGTTCTTTCTGGTCGCGCGCGTAGGAAGCGCTGCCCGAGCCGCCTGCTTGGGGGCAGGTGCCGGTAGCCGATCCCACGCCTTTCGACGAAGCCGGAACGCACAGCTCACCCCTCGATCATCGAGGCGTTCGTGCGATCCGCGCTTTCTGGAATTCGGCGCTCCGCTCGTCGGCAGGATGCCGTCATCGAGCAGCAGCGCAGAGCCCTGTGTTCGTGCCGTGCTCCGGCACCAGCCGCGCGCATCGAACAGACGCTTGGCGTCACACGTGTGAGTGCGCTCGTCGAGCAGGCCGCTGAGCGCGGCCGCCGCGCGCGTGGTTCTCTCGTCGCTTTTCGGGGCGGTGGCGACGGTTCGGAGATCGCGGTATCAGTGATCTTTGTGGATTCTCTGGGGGAAGAGAGATGCGGTTCGAAGTTCTTGGACCGGTCCGGATGTTCGACGGGGACAGAGCGTCGCCGGTGACCGGCGCGCTGCGGCGCACGCTCCTGGCGGTGCTGCTCGCCCACGCGAACGAACCGGTACCGGTCACCGTGCTGTTGGAAGCGATGTGGGGTGACCCGGTCGTGCAGGGCGCGAGCCGGCTGCAGGTCCACGTGCACAGGCTGCGGCGCGAGCTCGACGATCCCGACCGCCTGAGCTACGGCCCCGCCGGTTACCGCCTGCGGGTCGGGAAGGACGAGCTGGACGCGTCCGAGTTCGAGGCGCTGATCGAGGAAGCGGCGGACGAGCCGGACCCGAGGTGCGCGGTCCGGTTGCTGCGACGAGCGCTGGGGATGTGGCGGGGCAGGCCGTACCAGGAGGTGGACCTGCCGGACGTCGATGCCGTGGTCGAACGGCTCACCGAGCAGCGGTTGCTGGCGGTCGAGGAGCTCTACGCGGGCGAGCTGCGCGCGGGCCGCCACGAGGCCGTCGCCGGCGAGCTGCTCGACCTCGTGCACCGCAATCCGCTTCGGGAGCGGTTGCACGGACTGCTGATGCTGGCGCTCTACCACGCGGGGCGGCAGGCGGAGGCGTTGTCGGCCTACCAGCACACGTGCGAGGTCCTCAACGACGAGCTCGGGCTGGACCCGGGTCCGGAACTGCGCGCCCTGCACGGGCAGATCCGCGCGGGCGAGGTGGTCGAGCTCGCCGGCGCGACCCGCGTCCCCGCCCAACTTCCGCACAGCGCACCGGATTTCGTGGGGCGAGAAGTCGCTCTGTCCGAATTGGACGCGATGCTCGCAGGAAACCCCGGCACGATCCCGATCGCGGTCGTGGCCGGCACCGCCGGAGCGGGCAAGACCGCGATGGTGCTGCGCTGGGCGCACCGGGTCAAGTCCCGCTTCCCGGACGGTCAGCTGCACGCCGACCTCCGCGGCTTCGGCACCGGCACCCCTGCCGAACCCGGTGATGTGCTGGCCGGGTGGCTCCGAGCCCTGGGGGTGGACGGCAAGGACGTGCCGCTGGACCTGGCGGAGCGCGCCGCGCGGCTGCGCAGCCTGCTCGACGGCAAGCGCGTGCTGCTGCTGCTCGACAACGCGGCCAGCGCCGACCAGGTCCGCCCGCTGCTGCCGGGCAACGCCGACTGCGCGGTCGTGATCACCAGTCGCCACCAGCTCGACGGACTGGTCGTCGGACACGGTGCGCGCCTGGTGGAGCTCGACCGCATGACCGATGACGAGGCGAGGCTGCTGCTCAAGGAGCTGCTGGGCGATCTGGCCACCGACGAGGACGCGGTCGGCGAGCTCATCGAGTGCTGCGCGCGGCTGCCGCTGGCGCTGCGGATCGCCGCCGAGCGGGTGCGCAGGCACCGCGACCGGGGGCTGCGGCACACCATCGACGAGTTCGGCTGCGCGCAGGCACGGCTGGACCTGCTCGACAGCGGTGATCCCCAAGCGTGCGTGCGGACCATCTTCGCGGCCTCCTACCGCAACCTCTCGGCAACCGAGGCGAAGCTGTTCCGGCTGCTCGGGTTGCACCCCGGAAGGAAGATGGACGCCCACTCGCTGGCCGCGCTGGCCGATGTGGACGTCCGCGAGATCCGCCGCGGCCTGACCCGGCTGGTGCGCGCCCACCTCGTCGAGGAGCTCGCGGGAAAGCGGGTCCGGTTGCACGATCTGCTGGGCACCTACGCGGCCGAGTTGTCCCGCATCACCGAGAACAGCGCCGAACGGCGGGAATCGCTTCGGCGCCTCTACGACTACTACCTGCAGGCCGCGACGACGGCCTCCCGGTTCCTCGCCCCCGACGCCCTCTCCGCCGCGGAATCCGCGTTCGACGTGCCACCGATGCGCGATCACGAGGACGCGGCCCGCTGGCTCGACTCGGAACTCGAGACCATGGTGCGCATCGCGGAGACGGTGGACGGCGAGTTCGGCCACTACGCGGTCGAACTCGGCACCGCGCTGGACACCGCGCTCGACTTCGGCTGGCACGTCGACGAAGCCCAACGCATCCACGGCAGGGCTCTGGAGATCGCAGAGCGGTGCGGCGATCGTGTCGGTGAAGGGGTCGCGCTGCGCGGTCTCGGCGTCGCGCACTTCCGGCGCAACGAGTTCGACTCCGCACGCGACCTTCTGGAACGAGCTCTGCAGCGGGCCTGCGATCCGGCGGCGACCGCGACCGTGCTGCTGAGCCTGGGGGAGCTCTGCGTGTTCACCGGGCGCACCGAGCTCGCGCTGGAGCACCTCCGGCGGTCGTCGAGGTTCTACCAGCAGGCCGGGTTGCGGTTGCTGGGCCTGCGGCCGCTGATCTGCCTCGGCCGGCTGCACCGAAGGTGGGGACGCCACACCGAATCGCTGGAATGCCTGCGGGAAGCGTCCCGCGTGGCAGCGGCGCACGGATACCGGCCGGGGGAAGCCGACGCGTCCTACGCGCTGTCCGGTGTGTACCGGGACCTCGGTCGCTTCGCGGAGGCGGAAGAGCACGCCGAGCGAGCGCTGGTCCTCGCCCGTCGCAACAGGATCCGGTTCCTGGAGGGGATGACCCTGCACCGGCTGGGAACCATCCGAAGCGGTCTCGGCGACTACCTCCGGGCGATGGAGAGCCACCAGGCGGCGCTGGTGTTCGCCCGCAGGATGCGGTCGGCGAGCCTGGAGGCGATGGTGCTCACGGCGCTGGCCGAAACGCACATGGCGATGGGCGCCGACGACGAGGCGACCCGCTGCCACCGCCACGCTCTGGCGGTGGCCAGCAGCGGATCGAGCCATTACGTGCGGGCGCGGGCGCACACCGGTCTCGGCGACATCGAGGAGGCAGCGGGCAGGCGCGATTCGGCGACCGCGCACTGGGAAACGGCGGTGGGCATCTACGAGGAGCTCGACGCGCCGGAGGCCGGGGACCTGCGGAGGAGGTTGAACGCCGCGCTCACGCCGAGCGTGCCCTGCTGAGCAGGCGGCCGCCGACGCCTGCGGCGAACACTGCGAGTCCCGCCAGCACCGAGGTCCACGGCAAGGTCGCGGCCAGCAGCAGACATCCGGCCAGTCCGGTGACGTTGAACGCCCTCGGCCAACGGCGGTCGGCGGGCGGCTGGGTGAAGGCCGCCGCGTTGGCGATGGCGTAGTAGACCAGCACGCCGAAGCTGGAGAAGCCGATCGCCCCGCGCAGGTCCGCGGTCAGCACCAGCGCGATCACCACGACCGCCACGGTGATCTCGGCGCGCTGCGGGACGCCGAAGCGCGGGTGCACGGCGGCCAGCCGTCGCGGCAGGTCGCCCTCGCGCGCCATCGCCAGCCCGGTGCGGCCGATTCCCGCGATCAGCGCGAGCAACGCGCCGAGGCTGGCGGCGGCCGCGCCGAAACGCACCGCCGGTGCGAACTCCGCGCGTCCGGCGGCGGTGAGCGCATCGGTGATCGGCGCGGTGCTGGAGGCCAGCGCGTGCGGTCCCAGCGCCTGGAGCACCGCCAGGCCCACGCCCGCGTAGGTGAGCGCTGCTATCGGCAGGGCGAGCAGGATCGCGCGCGGGATCGTGCGCGCGGGGTCGCGGACCTCCTCGCCGAGCGTGGCGATGCGGGCGTAACCGGCGAAGGCGAAGAACAGCAGACCGGCCGCCTGCACCAGGCCGAACGGCCCGTGCGGCAGCCAGTCGTGCGCGCCACCGGGTCGCGCGGTCGGGAAGATCACCGCCGTCGACACCGCCAGCACGAGCAGGACCACGACGGCCAGCACGCGGGTCAGCGCGGCGGTGCGGGTGATGCCGAGGCAGTTCACCGCGGCCAGGACGGCGACCGCCAGCGCAGCCGCCGGTTTCTCGAAACCCGGTGCGGCGTAGGCGGCGAAGGTCAGCGCCATCGCCGCGCAGCTGGCCGTCTTGCCCACGACGAAACCCCACCCCGCGGTGAAACCCCACCAATGACCGAGCTGTTCGCGGCCGTAGAGGTAGGTCCCGCCCGAGGCGGGGTAGGCGGCCGCCAGCTGAGCGGAGCTGATCGCGTTGCAGAAGGCGATGAACCCGGCGATCGCCAGGGCGATGAGCAGTCCGCTCCCGGCGGCGGCAGCGGCCGGGGCGAACACCGCGAACACGCCGGCGCCGAGCATCGACCCCAGTCCGATCGACGTCGCGTCGACGACGCCCAACCGGCGTGGGAGCGGCGCTCCCGAAGCCGTCACGACAGCGTCAGCGGTGCGCGGTGAGGAAGTGCGCCGGAACGCGGGTTCGTCCCGCGTCGTCGACGGGGTGCTGGGCGCTGATCTCGGGAGGGAGCCAGCCGGCGATGGTGCTCGGCTCGATCGAGTCGATCGTCCAGTGCTCACCGACGGCGGCGCGCAGCTCCTCGGCGTCCACGGCGTGCGGGCCGAGGCCGTCGGGGAAGGCGCCCTTGTCGAAGACCAGCATGTACAGCCGTGCGCCCTCGCGAGCGGCGCGGGCGATGGCGGAGACGTAGGCGGCACGGCTCTCGACCGGCATCGAGTGGAACAGGGTGCTGTCGATGATCGTGCCGAAGTGCCCGTCGTGCCCCGAGAGCTGGGTGATGTCCCCGAGCTGGAACGTCGCCGAGGCGTGCCGCTCGTCCCGCGCGGCTTCGGCCTGCGCGATCGCGGTGGCCGACATGTCCACGCCCAGCACCTCGTAGCCGCGTGCCGCCAGGTCCCGGGTCGTCACGCCGACGCCGCACCCCGCGTCGAGGACCGGGCCTGCGATGTCACCCCGTTCGATCACGTCGGAGAGGGCCGGCTGCGGAACGCCGATGTTCCAGGGCACGGGTGCTTCTTCGCCCAACGGCAACTCGCCACGGTAGACGGCGTCGAAATCGGGCAGTTCGGTGCTCACGGGAGTCTCCGCTCACGTATCGGTGAATTCCTGTGCTGCCAGGCGAAACTACCACGATCGAGGGGTCCGAACAGGAGTCGTCCGACAACACCCGCTGAGGTGGAGAACGGGCTCAGCACCCTCGGTGCAGGGCGGTGCGAGCAGGCCGGGAGTCGCCCTCTCGGCGGAGTGGACCAGTCGTTGCCTCCCCTCGCCGGCCCGGCTGCGGACTCGAGATCGAACCGTGTTCCACCGAAGGGATGCGATCTTGCTCTCCGAACGTGCATGATCACCCGGTGTCGTTCGATGTCTCCCGCTTGTCCGTGCTGATCTTCGACGTCCTGGGAACGGTCGTCGACGAACGAGGTTCGTTCCGCGCCGCGACCCGGGCCGCGCTCCAGGAAGCAGGTGAGCCGGACGAGACGTGCGACGCGCTCGCGACCGCCTGGCTGGCCAGGACCGAGGAGCTGCTGGACGAGGCGGCCGGGGGTGAGTACCGCCCGATGGACCGGCTCAGCCGCGAGGCGCTGGAGCACGCGGTCAAGGCCACCGACGTCTCCCTCGACGAGGACGCGCTGACCGCGCTCAACGCGGAGGGGATGCGGCCGAAGCCCTGGCCCGACGCCGCTCCCGGCGTGGGCGCGCTCGCCGACCGGTTCAACGTCGTCGCGCTCTCCAACACCACCGCGCTCGCCCTGGCCGAGATCACCCGCAGAGGCGGGCTGCGCTGGACGCTGGCCCTCTCCTCGGAGCTGGTCGGGGCCTACAAGCCCGACCCGTCGGTCTACCGCCGCGCCCTGGAGCTCATGCGCGTCGAACCCGATCAGGCGCTGATGGTCGCGTCGCACCCGTGGGATCTGCGCGCCGCCGCTGAGCAGGGCATGTCCACCGCGCTCATCGCTCGCGAAGGCGTCGAGGAAGCCGATTCGGCGGAGGAAGACGAGTTCGACCTCAAGGCGGGAACCATCGCCGAACTCGCAGCAGAACTCCTCTGACCGCACGGCGCGCAGACCGCGGCCCGCGCGGTCACCGGGGGTGAGGTCGGGGCGTTCGAGGTGCGTGTTGACGGTGTGATCGCGCATCGGTGCAGGTATGACAACTACGTGTTACCGAAATGTGCACCCGAACGATTGCCTCCGAGCTGCGGAGCGTGGACGATTTGGCTGGGATCGATGATCTCGCCCGCTCCGAACCACCTCAACGACGACGGGAACGGAACATGACGAACCTGGCAGCGAACCTGGTCGCGTCCGCTGAGCGGCACGGCGACCGGCCCGCGGTCCGTCTCGACGAGTACGTGCTCAGCTACTCCCAGCTCCACGCCGCGGCCGCCGCCGTGGCAGGTGACCTGAGGGAACGCGGAATCTCACCCGGCGACCGGGTCGGTCTGGTGCTGCCCAACGTGCCCGCCTTCCCGATCCTGTTCTACGGTGCGCTGCTGGCAGGCGCGACCGTGGTGCCGATGAACCCGCTGCTCAAGGACCGCGAGGTCGAGTACTACCTGCGCGATTCCCAGATGTCGCTGGTCTACGGCTGGGACGGTGGCGGCGACGCGGTGCCCAACGCCGCCGCCGCGGTGGGCATCCCCGGTGTCGTGGTCGGTGCGACCGGGCCGACGGAACTGGCCGGGACGCCGGCGCCCGAGATGGTCGAGCGCGCCGACTCCGACACCGCCGTGCTGCTCTACACCTCCGGCACCACCGGCAAGCCCAAGGGCGCCGAGCTGACCCATCACAACCTCGCCTCCAACGCGACCATGGCGGTGGAGACGCTCTTCGAGCTCACCCCCGACGACGTGGTGATGGGCTGCCTGCCGCTGTTCCACGTCTTCGGCCTGACCTGCGCGCTCAACACCTCGGTCAAGGTCGGCGCGTGCCTGACCCTGCTGCCGCGGTTCGACCCGGCCAAGGCGCTGCAGATCGTGCCGCGCGACAAGGTCACGATCTTCGAGGGCGTCCCGACGATGTACGCCGCGATGCTCAACCACCCCGACGCGGACGGCGCCGACATGAGCTCGCTGCGCACCTGCGCCACCGGCGGCTCGGCGATGCCGGTGGAGGTGCTGCGCGGGTTCGAGGCGAAGTTCGAGTGCCTGGTGCTCGAGGGCTACGGGCTGTCGGAGACCTCGCCGGTCGCCTCCTTCAACCAGCCCGGCTACGAGCGCAAACCCGGTTCCATCGGGCTGCCGGTGCGCGGGTGCGAGATGAAGGTCGTCGACATGGACGGCAACGAGGTCGGCCTCGACGAGCCGGGCGAGATCGTGATCCGCGGCGAGAACGTGATGAAGGGCTACTGGGGCCGCCCGGAGGCCACGGCCGAGGCGATCAAGGACGGCTGGTTCCACAGCGGCGACATCGCCACGAAGGACTCCGACGGCTTCTACTTCATCGTGGACCGCAAGAAGGACCTGATCATCCGCGGCGGGTACAACGTGTACCCGCGGGAGGTCGAGGAGGTGCTCTACGAGCACCCCGCCGTCGCCGAAGCCGCGGTGATCGGTGTCAAGGACGCGTCCCTCGGCGAGGAGATCGGCGCGGCCGTCTCGCTCAAGCCGGGCCAGGAGGCGACCGAGGACGAGCTGCGCGAATTCGTCAAGCAGCGGATCGCCGCCTACAAGTACCCCAGGGAGATCTGGCTGGTCCCCGAGCTGCCGAAGGGGCCGACGGGCAAGATCCTGCGCCGCGAGGTCAAGGAGATGCCGCGGCAGGTGTGAGCCCACCGGGCCCGGCCTCGCGCCGGGCCCGGCACTTCCGGACTAGGCTCGCGGCAGTCGGTGAATGAGGTCGGAGCATGGTCGGAATCAAGGACGTCGCGCGGTTGGCCGGGGTTTCCATCGGCACGGTGTCCAATGTGGTCAACCGGCCGCAGCTGGTCTCGGACGAGACGCGGCGGCGGGTGCAGTCGGCGATCGACGAGCTCGGCTACGTCCGCGACGAGTCGGCCCGGCAGTTGCGAGCAGGCAGCAGCCGGATCATGGCGCTGCTCGTGCTGGACCTGGCCAACCCGTTCTTCGTCGATCTCGCCCGCGGAGCCGAAGAAGCCGCGCACGAGGCCGGTCTCAACGTGATCACCTGCAACAGCGGCCAGCGGGTCGAACTGGAGTCCTCGTACCTGTCGATGCTCGCCGAGCAGCGCGTGCGCGGCGTGCTGCTCTCACCGGTGGACACCGCCGGTGAGCGCCTGCACGCCTTCGCCCGCAGCGGCATTCCCCGCGTGTTCGTCGACCGCACCGTGCCGGAGGTGCAGGGCAGCTCGGTCGCCGTCGACGACGTGACCGGCGGAGCGCTGGCGGCTCGCCACCTGGCCGAGACCGGGCACCGGGAGATCGCCATGGTCAACGGTCCCGCAGTGCTCGCGCAGTGCCGGGATCGGGAGTCGGGTGCTCGGTCGGTGCTGGAGGGCGCTGACGTTCGCCTGTCGGTGCTGGAGTCCGCCGCGCTGGACGTCGCTTCCGGCCGCGATGCCGGTGCGCGGTTGCTGGGGATGAGCCCGCGGCCGACCGCGGTGTTCTGCGCCAACGACCTGCTCGCGCTCGGCCTGCTGCAGGCGATGGTGGCGGCAGGCGTCCGGGTGCCGGAGGAGATGGCGATCGTCGGGTACGACGACATCGAGTTCGCCGGTGCGGCGGCGGTACCGCTGACCTCGGTGCGCCAGCCCGCGCGGAAACTCGGCCGCACGGCGGCGGAACTGCTCATCGCCGAGACCTCGGGCGAGCGCGCGGTCCGGCACCGCCGGCTGGTGTTCCAGCCGGAACTGGTAGTCCGGGACTCGACGCGGGTCAGCCGCTAGAAGTACCCGATCCACATCGCCCCGATGGCGATGAAGGTGGCGATCGACAGTGACGCCGTGATCATTTCGGCGTGGCGAGCGGTCATGGTGGTTCCTCGACTGGGTTCAGGCTCGGGCGGTGCTGCCACCGGCGTGACCGGCAGCGGAGTGCGCATCGGGGAGGTACCGGGCCTGGCCGGCAGCGGACGTCCGACCCAGGGCCTGGTGGCGGTCGGGCGCGTGTTGTGCCTGCCGCGCGCATGCTTCCTGCGTCGCGCCTTCCGGTGGACCTGTGCTGTGCTCAAACCAGCGCCCCCTCGCGGCCGATCATCCTAAACCGTGGCGGGCAGAGGAATCGCACCGCCTGCCCCGAACGGCGTCAGCGACGTTGGTCCGGTTGGTCGACTCCCGGGACCGAGCAGCCCTGCCCGCGCGCCTCGGTGCTGGGACCAATCTGGCAGCGAGCGCGGTGGAAGTTAAGCGCTGATGTCCGGCGCGTCCGGATTCAGCTGGATTGCACCCGTCCGGCCGCCAGCGGTCACAGCCCGTGACGGAGCTGGTGCGCTGCGCACGAGCGATCGAGGGCGGCATCAGCCCCCGGACGAGGCGATCACGGGCTGCGAGGAGAGGGTCGTGCCGTCGCGCGTGATGGTCAGCGCGGTGTGATCGACGTGGTAGACGTGGCCGTCGTTGCTCTCGGTCGTGTAGCCGTTCCCGCTGAGGTAGGCGCGCAGCGTGATCGAACCGGAGTCGCTGGAGCCGTAGTAGTAGAGCGACCCCGCGGACCCGCAGATGTCCACGGAGGACTGCGCGGTCTCGTAGGAGGCAACGCAACCGGTGGTGTGGACCGAGTTCGACGGCGGGACCTGGTAGGGGACCGCAGGTGCCGGGACCGTGATCGGCTGCGGCGGGGGAGCGGCGGGCAGGTAGGTCACGCAGGCCGTCAGGACCGGGGCGCTCAGCAGCCCGAGAGCTGCGGCGGCGGTGCGGATCTGGTGATGGCGCATGACGAAGTCCTTCCGCGCGAGGCGGGTGGACGAGGGAGATGCGGGGTGAGGTCGCGAAGTCGCCCGCATCCCCCTCGAAGCGCGGGGCCCGCCGGTGGACGACGGGCTCTCCCCATGTCATTGAGCTCCGAGTTCCCGGAGGGCTACCAGGGGCTTTGGTCCCGTGGCACGCCTCGCGCGCCGACGTAACGTCGATCCCGGGCGGTGAGCCCTCCAGCCAGTTCGAGTCCGGGGGTGCGCGATGTACGCAGCGGCGTTGTTCGGAGGCCTGGCTGCCGCGGCGCTGGTCACCGGTTGCACCAGCGCGCAGCCGCCGCGGACCGTCTACGTGGAGGTCCCGGCCCCACCTCCGCCTCCGCAGGTCGAACATCCGCGCGGCGACTGCGGAATCGACCCGGCGAGGATGAGCGCGAAGACCAAGGCCCGCTGCGGGCTCGTGAGCCGCGAGCCCGCAGCCCGCCACTGCGACGACCCCCGGTGGTGGAACTTCTACGACTCCGACGACGTGCGCACCTACCTGCGGTTGTGCGGCGGAGGTCGGGAATGGGTGCCCGTGCTCGTGCCCGCACCGGTGCCGGTGCCTGTGCCCTACGAGGTGCCGGGCTCGCCGCCACCGTCGTTCAGCCCGCCGCCGTCGTCCGAGAGCCCGGACACGGCGCCGCCCCCGGAGACCTCGGCGCCTGAGTCGAGCGAACTCGACTCGCCCGCGCCCGAGTCGCCAGCGCCGGAATCGGTCGCGCCCGAGACCGGGTCGTCCGAGGAACCGCCTGCGTCGTCGGAGGAATCGGTGCCCTCGGAGCAGTCCGGGTCCACTGAGGACTCCTCGTCCGTTCCGTGATCGGCCTCAGCGGCCCAGCACCGGGTCACCGAGGATGTCGAGCGCTCCTGTGGGCTCGTCGATTCCGATCAGCCGGTCCGGAGGCACGTCCTGCTGCACGCGCAGGGCCGCACCCGCTTCGATGCCGTCGCGGTGGATGAGCAGGTGCGGGTCGGCGTCCAGGTCGATGCCGAGCAGCTCCACGCCCGCGTGCAGCGTGCCGTCGGCGACCGGTTCGGGCGACGGTGACGGCGGTAGCGGTAGGGGCGGCAGGGGAGACGGCGGCAGCGGCTGCTGGGCCCCGGGCGGTGGAACGGGCGCTCCGGGTGCCGGCGACCCCGGCGGTGACGGAGGCGGCGGTGCGGGAGCGGCCGGTGGTGCGGGCGGCTGCTGCGGCGCCTGCGGTGCGGCCGGTTGCGGCGGCTTGGCGGCGGCGACCGGCGGGAGCTCTTCGTCCTGGGAAGCCAGGGCCAGGCCGAGAACGGCGAGCGCGGCAGCGGCCGCGGCCCCCGAGACGGCCGCGCGCCGCGGGCCTCCCACGGCGGTCACGATCCCGCTGACGGCGCCGCCGCCCACCGCGGCGAGGTATCCGGCGGTGGCGGTGGCACCGAGCACCAGGGGAGCGATGAACAGGCGGAGCGCTCCGTTGATCTCGGCCAGTTCCGCGGCCAGGGCCCGGCACCGGTCGCAGTCGTCGAGGTGCGAGTCGACCTGGGCGGTCTCGCGCTTGGCCAGGCCGCCGCGGGTCCAGGCGCCGAGGCGCTCGACGTTGGCCCGGCAGCGGTCCTGCTCGGCGTCCAGGTTCGCCAGGTGCACCTGCAGGAACGCCTGCTTGAGCCCTTCCCTCGCGCGGTAGGCCAGCGCCGACACGCCGTTGGGCGTCATGCCCAGCAGCGGAGCGACCTTCGCCGGCGCAGCGCCTTCGATCTCGACGTGCCAGAGCACCATCTGCCAGCGCTCGGGCAGCTTCGCGAAGGCGGCCGCGACCAGCGACCGGTCCTCGTCCTCGACGGCGGTGTCCTTGAACGGCTCCGAGATGTCGATGTTGGGCACGGTCTCCAGGTCTTCGGAGTACTGGACCCGTTGCTGCTTGCGGGTACGGTCGTAGGCGGCGTGCCTGACCGCGGTCAGCAGGTAGGCGCGGAACGCCGTGGTCGGCCCGCGCTGGTCCCGCAGCAGGTCGAGGACCTTCGAGAAGGCCTCGGAGACGAGGTCGTCAGCCTCGGCGGGGGACTTGGTGAGCTGTCGCGCCATGCTGTAGGCGGCCGAGACGTGCCGTTCGTACAGGGCGCCGTAGGCTCCGGTGTCGCCCTCGCGCACCGCCTCGATCAGCTCGACGTCACTGCGCTCCTGGGAGCCCGCCTCCGTCGGTAACGCCGCCATACCAGCCCCCGCTCACGATGTTGATCATCACTGCCCGGCACAATTGCTACCCCGGCAGGGGTGTCAGTGGTCGGTGACGATCCCATTCGTTGCGCCTTCGTGACCGTGCGTTGCTCCATTCGTATGGTGCGCAACGACTTCCGACGGTCTACGGCGATGGGCGAAACATCGCAGCACCGCCGCCATCCGATGGTCGCGAACGGGGTGGATCCCTCAAGTCGCGATATGCGGGAGCCTGCCGGGGCAGGACGTGCACCCAGCTGCCCGCGTCGGTGAACACGAGCCCGCACGCGCGCAGGTCCGCCAGGCGAGAGTGCACCTGCCCGCCGAAACGGGCCGCGAGCACCGGAAGGGGGCAAGGGGCGTCCAGGTACCGCAGGAGCTCCGCCGCTTCCCCGGCGAAGACGTACTCGTGCCGGCCGAAACCCGGCCGGTCGTCGAGGACGACGAGGGTGCTGCCGTCCTCGACGAGCTCCAGCCGGCCGAGCGGGTGGTCCCGCTGCCATGCCGCGACACCGGCCAGGAGCGCCGCTTCGGTGGTGCCGGAGATGCCGTCGCCGCACCGGACGGCGCCCTGCATCGGCGGCAGGTGGTGCAGCGCGGGGAACTGCGCCAGCGCCCGCGCGTAGGAGCGGTCCTGCTCGCCGGGGAATCCGTAGCGGTAGGTCCACTCCACCGACAGTTCCGCAGTGCGGGCGTCGCGGAGCATCCGCACGTTCCCGCAGCCCTCGGCGCGGCTGCCCGCCAGGCGCAGCACCTGGGTGCTGAGGTTGTCGATGCCGGGCCGGACGCGGCGGAACCCGGTGTCGCGCAGGCGCGACAGCCGCTCGTAGGACACCTCGGTGCTGATCTCGGTCTGCGACCGCATCGGACCCGCATCACCTTTCGCCGCGCGGTGGAGCGGCGGGAGGCCGCCCCACCACCGCGCATCTCAGAAGTCCGGATCCCGTCCACGCCGCCCCGTTGCACCGCGAAGAACCCCAGTCCGATCCACCGTGCCAGGAGTGCCCTCGCGAAACCAGGCGTGATTCACCCGGACGTCGTCATGGTCTCCTTCACGGGTTTCCCGCTATTCCGCTCGCTCGCCGAGAGGGTCTCCACCAGCGCGTCGTAGGCCGGCTTGGGAGTGAGGTCGTCCCAGTAGATCGTCGCCGCGCCCTGGTCCGGGAACGTTCCGAAACATTTCGAGCGGTCCGAACCCGCCCATGGCCGAAGTCGTGCCCTCCGGTCAGGTCGGACCCCACAACCGCGGGCGGACCGGGGATTCGGTGGTGAGCGTGGACCGCGGGAGGTATCAACCTCGGAACGGCTCTCGCTGGGCGGAAACGAACGCTGGTCCGGGTTCCGGGAGGCACCCACATGATTCCGGGCACGACACCGACATCGAAGAGGTGAACTGGAATGACAACGGCGTCAGGACAGTCCGGCGGCCGGCCGGAACCGAGGGCCGCCCGACGGGTCAGCGCACGCGGCGTCGCCGCGCTGTGCTGGGCGGCGGTCGCGCTCGAGGGCTACGACCTCGTCGTGCTCGGCGTCGTGCTGCCCGAGCTGCTGCGCGAACCGGGCTGGCAGCTCACCCCGGCGACCGGCTCGCTGATCTCCTCGGTGGGACTCGTCGGCGTGATGTTCGGCGCGCTGTCCGTCGGCCCGCTGACCGACCGCTTCGGGCGGCGCAAGCTCATGATCACCACGGTGGTGCTGTTCTCCGCGCTCACCCTGGCCTGCGCGTTCGCGACCGGCCCGCTGGGCTTCGGAATCCTGCGGTTCCTCGCCGGTCTCGGGCTCGGCGGCGTCCTGCCGGTGGCGATCGCGCTGGTCAACGAGGCGTCCGAGGCCAAGGGCGGCAGCGCGACGACCACGCTGATGATCGGCTACCACGTGGGTGCGGTACTCACCTCGTTGCTGGGGATCCTGGTGATCCCGGTGCTGACCTGGCGATCGATGTTCGTCATCGGGGCCCTGCCCGCGCTGGCGCTGGTGCCGCTGCTCGCTCGCCACCTGCCGGAATCGCTCCCGGACTCGGCCGAGGGCAAGGCGGAACGCAGTCCCGCGTCGATCCTCTTCCGCGGCGGTTACCTGCGTTCCACGCTCGCGTTCTGGGTGACCGCGTTCATGGGTCTGCTGCTCGTCTACGGACTCAACACCTGGCTTCCGGTGATCATGCGCGAGGCCGGTTACGAGCTCGGTGCGGCGCTGGCCCTGCTGCTGACCCTCAACGTCGGTGCCGTGCTCGGGCTGCTGGCGGCCGGCCGGGTGTCGGACCGGATCGGGGTGCGGACCTCCGCGGTGATCTGGTTCGCGGCGGCAGCGGTGTTCCTCGCCCTGTTGAGCGTGCCGCTGCCGGGCATCGGCATCTACCTCAGCGTGCTGCTGGCCGGGGTGTTCGTCTTCAGCACCACGGTGCTCGTCTACGCCTACATCAGCCACCACTACCCGGCGATCGGGCGAGCCACTGCGCTCGGAGCCGCCAGCGGCGTCGGGCGGCTCGGAGCGATCTCCGGTCCGCTGCTGGGCGGTGCGCTGCTCAGCGCCGGGATGGCCTACCCGTGGGGCTTCTACGCGTTCGCCGCGGTCGCGGTGATCGGTCTGGTGTCGGTCACGTTCGTGTCGAAGCGGTGACCCGCCTGAGCGCCGTCGGCCCGGAGCACGAACGCGCTCCGGGCCGACGGCGCCCGGGATGTGGGATGCGGGCGGCCGCGCTTTACAGCGCGACCGCCGGGGAACGAGGATGACCGGCATGACAGCCCTCGTTGGTCTCGTGGTGCGGTGCCACATCGACCTGCTGCGCGTGTGCAGCGCGATCTGTTGATCTGAGGCTGTTCTCTCCACCGGACGCCGATCGGCTCCGGACTCTCCCTTTCCCCACCGGTTTTCGCCGGTGACCGCTGCGCGCGCCGAAACGGCTGACGCGCCGGTCCTCCCCATTCCGCTTGTGAGGAGTCCCGCATGGTGTGCCCGCGTTCGCTCACGTCCCGTCCCCGGCAAGTCGAGGAGTGGCGGGATGGCTGAGTTCGCCCTGCTCACCGGCCACCTCTCGTCGAAGTCCCGGCCCGGAGCCATCATCCGGACCGTCGGTGCCCAGCTGCGCGCCGCGGGTGGTGCCGTCGTCGAGATCGAGGTGGGCGAGCTGCCCCACTCGGTGCTGATGGCCGGGGATGACCGCCATCCCGAGGTGCGCTCGGTCCAGCGAGCGCTGTCGACCGCCGACGCGGTGGCCGTCGTGATCCCCCGCTACGAACCGCACGGCAGCGTTCCGCTGCGAGCGCTGCTGGGGCTCCTCCGGCGTGACGTCCTCGCCGGGAAACCCGTCCTGCCACTCGGTTTGGGGACCGTGCGCAGTCAGTCCATCGGCCTGGGCGGTGGACTGGGCGGCGGAGAGGTGCTGCCCGCAGCCTTCCTCTACGACGACTGGTTCAGCGAAACCGAGGGCTGGGCACCAGATCCGCGCGCTCGCGAGCTCCTGCGGCGTGCGGCGAACGACCTCTGGACCGCTGCGGTCGGTGAGGCCGTCGCAGCCTGAGCGATCCGCTCAGATGCCGTGGACCTGCTTGCGGGCCGCCGCGTAGGCGGCTCGCACCGCCTCGCCGCTCGTGTCGTCGCCGACGGTCCTGCGGGTACCCGCGACCTCCCAGTCCGGCGGAGTGGCACCGCCGGAGCGGGCCCAGGCCGCTTGCTTCGCGGCACCGATGGCCACGTACTCGGCCGGTTCCGGGACGTCCACGTCGACCCCGAACAGGCCGGGAGCGATGGCCTGCACGGCCTCGGAGCGGCCGGCGCCGCCAATGAGCAGCACGCGGCGGACCTCACCGCCGGCATCGCGCAGCGCGTCGATCGCGTCGGCCATGCCGCACAGCATCCCCTCGACGGCAGCGCGGGCGAGGTTCTGCGGAGTCATGTTCGAGCCGGTCAGGCCGGCCAGAGTGCCGGTCGCCTCCGGGAGGTTCGGCGTTCGCTCGCCCTCGAGGTACGGGAGCAGGCTCAGCCCACCCGCACCCGGCTCGGCCGCGAGCGCCAGCCGCGACAGGCCTTCCAGGTCGGTGTCGAGCATGTGCGCGGTGGAGCTCAGCACGCGGGCAGCGTTGAGCGTGCACACCAGCGGGAGGTAGCGGCCGGTCGCGTCGCAGAAGCCCGCGACGGTGCCGGACGGATCCGCGCCGGCGTGCTCGGCGGGGGCGAACACCGCACCCGAGGTGCCCAGCGAGACCGCCACATCACCCGGTGTGAGCCCGAGTCCGAGCGCGGCAGCCATGTTGTCCCCGGTGCCTGCGCCGATCGTCGCGCCCTCGATGCCCGGCAGCGTCGCGCGGGCGGCCTCGGCGTGGGACGGCAGCAGTGCCGGCAACGCCGGGGTGCGTCCGCCCATCGCCTCGGTGAGCAGGTCGGGCAGCCACTCGCCGGTGGTGGGGGAGTAGTAGCCGGTGCCCGAGGCGTCGCCGTGGTCGGTCCACGTCTGCTCGGGTCGTCCTGCCAGCTGCCAGCCGACCCAGTCGTGCGGCAGGAGCACCTGCGCGACCCGGTCGGCGTTGTCCGGCTCGTTCTGCGCCAGCCACGCGAGCTTGGTGATGGTGAAGCTCGCGACCGGGACCGAACCGGTTCGGCGGGAGAGAGAGTCGGCTCCGTGGCGCTCGATGAGCTGCTCGGCCTGCGGGGCGGAGCGGGTGTCGTTCCACAGCAGGGCATCCCGGACGGGCTCGCCGTCGGAGTCCAGCGCGACCATGCCGTGCTGCTGGCCGCCGACCGACACCGCCTCGATGCGGCCCGGTGCGGAGGCCACGACCTCACCGATGGCGTTCTGGGCGGCCTCCCACCAGGCCGCCGGGTCGACCTCGGTCCCGTCGGGGTGCGAGGCCTTGGCCTCGGTGACGACCGATCCGTCGTCGGCGTCGACCACGAGCGCCTTGGTGGACTGGGTCGACGAGTCGATGCCTAGCACCAGCATTGCGGATCATCCTTCATGCTCGCGCGGACCGGGAAGCGACGCGCCCTCCCGGTCCGGTCCTCGCGGCGCCGGAACGCCGGAGTCGGTTGTGACCGCACAATTGTGCGTGACGGGTGCGCGGGGGTGCGATGGCCTCGCGCCCCCGCGCGGACCTGCTCGACCAGCGAGTGGAAACCCGGTGCGTCAGCGGACGCCGAGCAGGTGGTCCATCGCGAGCTGGTCGAGCCGTTCGAAGTGCATCCCGCGAGCGGCCGCCGCATCGACGTCCAACTCTTCCGACAGCAGGTCGGACACCGATTCCCCGGCTCCGAGGGTCGGGGTGGACAGCTCGCCGACGCGGGCCGCCTCCCACGCCTCGACGACCTGGGGGTCCGCGCGGAAGGCCGCCGCGCGCTCCTTGAGGATCAGGTAGTTGCGCATGCAGCCGGCCGCCGAAGCCCAGACGCCGTCGTAGTCCTCGGTGCGCGGCGGCTTGAAGTCGAAGTGCCGCGGACCCTCGTAGCCGCCGTTCTCCAGCAGGTCGACCAGGAAGAACGCGTTGCGCACGTCCCCGGCGCCGAAGCGCAGGTCCTGGTCGTACTTGATGCCGTTCTGCCCGTTGAGGTCGATGTGGAACAGCTTGCCCGCCCACAGCGCCTGCGCGATGCCGTGCGCGAAGTTCAAGCCCGCCATCTGCTCGTGCCCGACCTCGGGGTTCACGCCGACGATGTCGCCGTGCTCCAGCTCGTTGATGAACGCCAGCGCGTGGCCGACGGTCGGCAGCAGGATGTCGCCGCGAGGTTCGTTGGGCTTCGGCTCCAGGGCGAGCCGGAGGTCGTAACCGCGCTCCTTGATGAACGCGCACACGGTGTCCACGGCCTCGCGGTAGCGGTCGAGCGCGGCGCGAACGTCCTTGGCAGCGCCGGATTCGGCGCCTTCGCGCCCACCCCAGGCGACGAACGTCCGGGCGCCGAGCTCGGCGGCCAGCTCGACGTTGCGCAGCACCTTGCGCAACGCGAAGCGGCGCACGTCGCGGTCGTTGGCGGTGAATCCGCCGTCCTTGAACACCGGGTGGCTGAACAGGTTGGTCGTCACCATGGGCACGGCCAGCCCGGTCTGGTCCAGCGCGCCCCGGAAGCGCGACACCACGGCGGAGCGCTCCTCGGCGCTCGAGCCGAACGGCACCAGGTCGTCGTCGTGGAAGGTGATGCCGTGCGCCCCCAGGTCGGAGAGCCTGTGCACCGCCTCGACCGGGTCCAGCGGGCTGCGAGTGGCCTCGCCGAACGGGTCCCGTCCGAGCCATCCCACGGTCCACAGGCCGAACGAGAACTTGTCCTCGCGCTTCGGGGTGAAGTCGGTCATGATCAGGTGCTCCTCACTTCGTCGTGACTGCTGTCGGGCCGGATCCTGTTCAGCCGGCGGCCCTCTCGACCGCCGGGACGCGCAGCGGGTTCTGGAAGACCTCCTCGATGACGGTGCTGCTAGCACCGCGCACCGCCGCCGAGAAGCCGAAGGTGGACGCGGTGATGCGGCAGGCCGCGGCGTCGCCGGCCACCGACCGGTCGCGCAGTTCCCGCATCGCGGCGGGAACGAGGTAGGGGGCGACGGTGCCGAGGTAGCCGCCCAGGACGACGACCTCCGGGTTGAGCAGGTTGACCAGCATCGACACGCCGATGCCCAGCCACTTGCCGACCTCGTCGAAGCCCGCCATGGCCTGCGGGCCACCGGCTTCGGCGCGCTCCCGGAGCGCGCGGGCCTGGTCCTGCGGGTCCGCGTCCTTCTCGGCGAGGTCGGGGGCCGCGGCGCGCAGCACGGCCGGCAGGCCGATCTTGGTCTCCAGGCAACCGCGCCTTCCGCACCCGCATTCGGTTCCGCCGAGATCGACCGGCACGTGGCCGATCTCGCCGGTGAACCCGCCGGCGCCGCGCAGCAACCGGCCTCCGGTGACGATCCCGGCACCGACGCCGACCTCACCGGTCAGGTAGATGAGGTCCGCGGCGGGCTCAGGTGCGGAGTGCAGCTCGGCGAGCGCGGAGAGGTTGGCCTCGTTGTCCACCGCGATCGGGACGTCGACGCCGAGCCGGTCGCGCAGGGCCTCGGTGATCGAGGTGGACCGCCACTCGAGGTTGGGCGCGTAGTGCACGTGGCCGGAATCGGCATCCACCAATCCGGGCACGGCGACGGCGATTCCGGCCGGGGAGGACGCCGCTGCGGCGGCCAGTTCGCTCAGCGCCTCTTCGGCCAGAGCCGCCAGCCGGTCGAGCGTCGTCGCCGGTTCGGCGCGGGTGGCGTCGAATCCGACCCGCCGCTCGACGACGACCCGTCCGGCCAGATCGGTGCCGAGCGCGGCCAGGTACTGGGAGTTGATCTCCAGACCGAGGGCGGTGACGCGCTTGCCGTCGAGTTCCAGCGAGCGTCCTGGGCGGCCGACCGCGCCGTCGCGGCGCAAGCCGGTCTCGCGGACGAGGCCGCGGGCGATGAGCTCGGCGGCGAGGCTGGACACGGTCGCCTTGGTGAGCCCGCTGCGAGCAGCGATGTCGGCGCGCGAGACGACCTCGCCGCGCCGGACCTCGTCGAGCACCAGCGCCAGGTTGGCCCGTCGGATGGCGCTCTGGTCGACACCCGCCGTCGAGCCGGGCAGCGCGGGGTCGGCGGTTCCGCGTTCGGTCACGCGCACCTCCCAATAAGTACGGAGGCCAAACTAATGCCCGGCGCCATCGAGGACAAGACCCGGAGATTTAGAAGGTTCTCGCAGCGGGATTCGATCAGGTGCGTCGGTGGGGCCGCCGATTGGTGAACGCCCTGAACGAAATGCCCTCACCGGATGCGGTGAGATCATCGCGGACCGCCTCGGGTGGGCTCTGAGATTGCGCCGAACGGCGTAGTCTCTCGGCTGCCCGTCTCACTACCGCCCCCTCGGTGAGGCGGGCACCTCTTCGTCCGCAGGACACGAACCGGACAGAGTGCGGTTCGTGTCCTGGACATTCCGTTGCCGCCACGTCCTGCGCGGTGGCAGCATCGTGATCGCTCATGATCACCGGGTCGCGACCACCAGCAGCGTCCGGAACGACTCGCCGGAGGGGCGATGACCGCGAACCATTCCGCCGACCCGAGCGCGGCCACCGCCAAGCTCCGGCACGTCGAGATCGGCTGCCGGAACCTGGCGCGGTCCCAGGAGTTCTACGCCGGCCTGCTGGGATTCACCGAGACGGCCGCGGAATCCGGAGTGTGCTGGCTCGACGCCGGGCCTGCGCGGATCAAGCTCGTGGAGGTCGGAGAGGGCGACCTCGGCGGCTGGACCTCCGACGACCTGCAGTGCGGGATGCGGCACTTCGGGATGAAAGTCGGCGATGTCGACGCCCAAGCGGCTCGGCTGGGCGACGCCGGCGTCGCCTTCACCCAGCAGCCCAAGGACGCGCACGGCAACGTCCGCATCACCTTCTTCACCGACCCGGACGGAACGCTGCTGGAATTCGTCGAAGGCGCCGTCCGGCACGACGAGACCTACTCGCCCGAGATCGCCGCGGAAGACCTGGCCGCGCACCAGCTCCGCGCACGCGATGCCGCACCGGTCTTCGACCACATCGCCGTCACGGTCCCGGACCTGCAGGAAGCCCTCGACTTCTACGTCCGCACCCTCGGCGCGCAGGTGATCGGCAAGCTGATCCGCTCCGACGACCCGCGCGGGTTCGTCATCACCAACCTCCGGCTCGGTGACGTCGTGCTGGAGCTCTTCAGCTTCCGCCGGGAGACCAGCCCCAGCCCGTGGTCGGCGGGCCAGTCGCGGCACGGGCTTCGCGCGATCGGGCTCGGCGTGGCCGAAGCGCCCGGCGCGGTGGGTGCGATGACCGCGGCCGGTGCGGGCGCGGTCCTGCGCCCCGGCCCCGAACCGCTGCTCATCGACCCGCACGGGGTTCCGCTGACCATCACCACCCGATGATCCTGAGAGGGGTGATTGCCTGACCTGACTCCGGTGTGGACGGTCAGGACTTCTCGGCCAGCGGGAAGGCGACCCCCGTCAGATGTTCGGAGAGGGTCCAGAGGCGCAGGGCGGCTTCGGTGTCGCTGGCCGCCTTGCTGCGCCCGACCAGCGTGGGACCGCCGCGCAGCTCCATCGGACCGTCGGGGCCCACGTAGCTGGCGCCCGGGATGTCCTGCGTCGCGGCGAAGAGCGTGGGCAGCGCACCGGATTCGGCCGACTGAGCGATGACCATGTTGCCGATCGCCATGAACCGGCGCAGCAGCGAGTTGCCGGCGTGGCTCTGCAGGTTCGTCGCCGAGTACCCCGGGTGCGCGGACGTGGCCCGCACCTTCGAACCCGACTCGAGGAGCCGTCGCTGGAGTTCCAGGGTGAACAGCAGGTTCGCGAGCTTCGACTGCGCGTAGGCCTTCTGCGGGTCGTAGGCGCCGGTGAAGTTCGGGTCCTCCCAGCGGATGCCCTTGGCCGCCCGGTGCAAGCTGGAGGACACCGTGACCACGCGGTCGGTGACGTGCGGCAGCAGCAGGTTGGTCAGCGCGAAGTGACCGAGGTGATTGGTGCCGAACTGGATCTCGAAGCCGTCCTTGGTCTGCCCCTCCGGCGGGAACATCACCCCGGCGTTGTTGATGAGGATCGCGAGGTCGTCGTCCCAGGTCCCGGCGAACTCGCGCACCGAGGCGAGATCACCGAGGTCGAGCCGGCGAACCTCGGCCGAGCCGGGCACGCTGCCCGCGGCCTGCTCACCCTTGGCCAGGTCGCGCACGGCGAGCACCACGTGGGCGCCCGCGCGTCCGAGCGCTTGCGCGGCCTCCAGTCCGAGGCCGCTGTTGGCGCCGGTGATGACGGCCGTCTTGCCGGCCAGGTCCGGTAGCTGGTCGCTGCTCCATCGCGTCATGCCCACATCGTGCCATCGATGCTGCGACAAGCCGATGACCACGACCGCGCGAGGCGGACGTGGCCATCGACATCCCCCGGTCAGCAGGGATCGACACCGCGTGCGTCGAGCGGAGTCGCATCCCCCATCTCCTCCGGTGCCGCCGAGTGGTAGCGCTCGACCCACGGGCCCTCCGGGTTGTTCGGATCGGGACCGAAGAAGACGGCCACGGTGCCAGGAGTTTGGTGGTTCAGGAACGAACCGGCCTGACCATCAACGAACTCGTCGAAGGGATCAACCTCAATGCACTCGTAGTACGAGACCATCCGACCTTGGTAGCCAGGATCGTCCCAGACGCACAGGTTGCCCTCGCCGCATTCGGCCAGCGCGCGCTGGTTCGCCTCCTCGGGTGTTTCTCCGGATGCCAGGCCGGCTCCTGCTCCCATGATCAGGAAGCAGCCCGCGCCGACCGCAGCGGCCTTGCGAATCGGTGTTGCGTTCATCGTTCAGTCCCCCAGTCCAGTCCAGTGCGGACCGGCCACCGCGGCGCTAGCCGAGGTGGCCGGCGCGCCCAATCTCACATCAGCAGGGATCGACCGAGCGGAGATCCAGACCCTTGTTGTCGGGGCTGTCCTCGGGCGCGATCGACCGGTAGCGCTCGGGCCACGGTGGCTGCGGATTGTTCGGATCAGGACCGAAGAAGACGGCTGCTGTGCCCGGAGTTTGATGGTTGAGCCATGAACCGGCCTGGCCATCGGGGAATTCGTCGAACAGGTCGGGTGGGTCGCAGTAGTAGTAGGCGACCATGTTCCCGGTGTAGTTGGCGTCGTCCCACACGCAGAGATGGCCGTCTCCGCACTCCGCGAGAGCTCTTTGGCTGGCTTCTTCGGGTGTTTCTCCGGATGCCAGCCCGGCTCCTGCGCCCATGATCAGGAAGCAGCCCGCGCCGACCGCAGCGGCCTTGCGAAGCGTTGCGTACATGATGTCCCCCAGTTGGTGCGGGCCCGGCCACCCCTGACGGGCAGCGGTGGCCGGGCACGGTTCTCACGTCAGCAGTTGTCAACCCCGGTGAGGTCGAAGGCCTCTCCTTCGGAGATCGCCTCGTTGACGGGCGAGCGGTACTTCTCGATCCACGGTCCCTCCGGGTTCGCCGGGTCAGGACCGAAGAACACCGCCTCGCCGGGCTCGTACTGCGTGTTCAGCCACGAGCCTGCACGTCCGTCCGCGAAGTCGGTGAAGGGCAGCGGGCCATCCGGGCACTGCGTGAATTCGTTGACGTTACCGGTGAAGTCCGGTCCGTCCCAGACGCAGAGCGTTCCCTCGTCGCACACCGCCTTGGCGCGCTGGACCGCCTCGTCCTGGTTCTCCCCGACGGCGATGCCGGAGCCGGCTCCCAGCAGGAGCAGGGATCCCGCGCCCGCCGCGGCGATCTTGCTGATCTTCGATGCGTACATCATTTCCCCCAGTTTCCTTGTGGTCCGGCCACCGCCGCGTTCTCAGCGGTGGCCGGGTTCTCATTCCTCGACATCAGCAGGGGTGCACCTGGCGGGTGTCGAATCCCCTGTTGTTGTCGCTGAACTCGGGTGCGGTCGAGGTGTACTGGACGATCCACGGAGCTTCCGGGTTCGCCGGGTCAGGACCGATGAAGCCGGCGACCTGACCGGTGTACTGGTTGTTGATCCACGACCCGACCGGCCAGGGCGTGTCGTCAACACCGCACTCGAAGTACTTCACCATCTCGCCGTGCCCGTTGGCCTCGGGCCAGACGCAGAGGTAACCGTCGCCGCAGGCTTCTGCCATGGCGCGGTGCGTGGCTTCCTGATCGGTCTCCGCCGAGGCCAGACCCATGCTCGACCCGGCGAGCATCAGACCCCCGGCCACCGCGATGGCGGCTTTGAAGCCCTTGCTGCGGAATGTCGTCGTCGACATCGTTCCTCCCAGTTTCCAGTGCGCACACCCGTGCGCTAGCACAGGTGTGTCCCGTGGGTTGGTGTTGAAGCCCCCCAGCGACCCGAGAGATCGGGTCTTGGCATCGCGACACCCTTCTCACGTCGCACGCTCGCCTAGGGTTGCCTACAACCGGACGAAAGATGCGCCGTTCTCCGCGAAGACACCCTGCCGAGGAAGTTTCGGCGTCGGGTTGACCGCGGGTAACCGACGGACGTCTCGGTTGGGCAGCCGTTGTGTTGACGAGCAAGGCCGGTGTCACGGGACTGTGCTACCGCGCTGTGCACGCAGAGTTAGGGAAGGGTCAGAGAACACTCCTCTGTGGATTGGCGACAGGAGCGGCGTCGAGCGATGGCTCGAAGCGAGACGAGGCGCGGATCGTCCTCGCGGCCGCGGGCCCTTGGACGAACAGCAGGTCCAGCGCTCCGAGCCCGGGGACGAAATCGCCGTGCGGCTGCGCGTACACCGGATGCTCGAAGTGTTGGTCGAGCACCGGTACGCCGGCGCGGTGGAACGGCGACCAGTCGACCGAGTACGTGGTGCCGCTGCTGGTCAGGTGCGCGTCACCGCCCACGCCGCGGACGAGTTCCAGCAGGCGCTCCTGGCGGTCTTCGGGAACCGGGACGTCGAGCTCGCTGGCCCGCAGGATCCGCGTCTCGACGCCTAGGTAGCGGCACAGCTCGGTGGTCAGGTCCAGGTTGTGGTCGACGAGTCGGTCGTGGTCGCGCCGGTAGACCTCCCGAACCAGGTCGTAGAGCTCGTCGAAGTGGGGCGTGCGGCGGTAGTGCACCTTGAGGTGCTTGAGGTGGCCGCGACGCCAGTTCTGCCGCTGGTCGATGCGCACGTCGCAGAGCCACTGGCGGTCGCCCGTGTGCGCCACGGGCACGCTGAGCCAGGAGGTCCCGCCGGATTGGTTCTTCATCCGCTGACGCGCGTGGTACTCGCTGCGGGTGTACTGGGCGGTGTCGTAGACGATGTGGACGTCGCTCAGGGCGATCTTGGCCATCAGCTTCGTCCACGGCAGGAAGTTGGGCTGGTGGATCGAGACGGCGGTCATCTACAGCACCACCCGCATCGCCGCGTAGCCCTCGGCGGCCTCGGCCGAGATCTCCCTGCCGCGCCACCGCGATTGCAGCTCCATCCCTTCGGGGCTGCCGTGGTAGAGCGGATCCTTGACCTGCGAGGTGTGCAGCGCCAAGGCCTGCAGCTTGATCTGCAGGAACTCGCTGATGTCGACGAAGAGGGACGGGGCGAACCGCTCGCGCTCCGGCGTCCAGAACAGGCTCGTGTTGTCGTAGCAGAGCACGTGCGGGACGAAGTGCCGGTCGCCGGGTGAGCACGGTCTGGTGGCGGTGACGCACGCCCGGAACAACGCCTCGTGGTCCTGGTTGTAGCTGATCGCGGGAATCATGACCATGCTCGGCCGGACGTTGTCGAGCGACAGCCGGGCGTCCCGCTCCAGCAGCCGGGCGAGCTCGCGGCGCGGCACGGTGTCCAGCGCCATGTGCTGGTCCGGGCCGCTGAAGAGCACCTCCCAGTCGTCGACCTTGAGCAGTTCGGCGACGGATTGGAACTCCGAGATGCGCGTGTCAGCCGTGACCGTCCGCAGGCCGGAGGTCTGCTCCCCGCCGTACTGCTCGATGGAGGCCACGGAGCCGACGACGACGTAGACCTCGCCGCCGAGCGATTTGATCCTGGCGATCGAGCCTGCGCAGCCGTAGGTTTCGTCGTCCGCGTGCGGGGCGATCACCAGGACCCGTTGGTGGGCGAGGAAATCGTCCCCGTTGAGGCAGTCCATGTCGTGTCTCCTCCCTTGGCCCGTCGGTGTCACGGACAGGCCTGCTTCCAGCCCGTGTCGAGTTCTTCCCACAGCCCGGGCGCTTCCGGCCCGTAGCTCCACAGGTGCACCGCGTTGAGCCCGTACTCCCGAGCCAGGCGGAGCTTGATGGCGGTGCTGCGCGCGTCCTCGAACCAGACGGCGTGGTCGATGCCGTTCTCGCGGTAGGTGAACCAGGAGGAGCCGCCCGCGGCGTCCCACTGCGGTTCGACTCCGTGCCGCCGCGCCAGGTCCAGGGCACCCGCCGAGGACACCGACGTGCCGTACCCGCCGCTCCAGTCGTATCCGTATTCCGGAACGCCCAGCACCACCTTGTCCGCGGGGGCGCGGGTGAGCGTGTAGCTCAGGACGTCCCGAACCCAGGTCTCGGGCGCCGCCGGGCCGGGATCGGAGGTGGCCCAGTGGTAGTCGTAGGCCATGATCCGCACCGAGTCCGCCGCTTCGGCGACAGCCCGGTAGTCCTGCGCGCGGGTGGCTTCGCTGTTGCCCTCGTCGTCGGTCTTGGGCGCCAGGGTGACCGACAGGCGGCGGTCGTCGGCGTGCAGGCGTTCGGCGAGCTCGCTGACGAACCTGCTGAACACCGGTCCGTCGACCGCGCGGAGGTCCTCGTAATCGATGTCGATGGCGGAATAGCCCCCGTCGCGGGCGAACTGCGCCAGCGCGTCGACGTGCTCGCGGGTGCGGCCGGGATCGTGCAAGATCCCGGCCAGCGGTTCGCGCTGCCAATCCCCGTCGAAGTGGTTGGTGATCGAGGGCACCATCGCCGGCCCCGCGGTGAGCAGGTCGTGGAGGTTCGCGGCCTCCCCGGGCCTGCCCGAGGACTGAGCGGTGATCTGCCCGTCCGGCGCGAGCCCGTAGACCCACGGCGAGACCGAATCCAGCACGGAGGCGTGCTCGCGCACCGTCTCGGCCCCCCGGGCGAGGTTCCAGTAGGGCACCGAGATCGCCGCGCTGCGCGGCGGATCGCACTGCGCGGTCCCCGGGGCGGTGCAGCCGACCGCGAGCAGCGCCAGCACCGCGCAGGCCCCCGCGCTGCGCAGAACCGACGCCCGTCCCACCGCTCAACTCCCGCTCACCACGTGCGCGCGCTGGTCGGCGACGACCGAGCGGATGATCTCGTCGAGATCCCGGGAGGGCCGAAAACCGATGCGCGCTCGTGCTTTCGAGCAGTCCGGGATCCGGCTCGGCGTGTCCCGGTAGCCGGGCTCGAAGAACGCGTCGTAGGGCACGTGCACGATGCCGCCCGGAGAACCGGTGATCTCGACGACGCGCCTGGCGAGCTGCTCGATCCGCACGGGCTCGGACCCGCCCACGTTGAACACCTGACCGCGCGCCTCGCGGTCGCGCAGCAGCGCGACCAGCGCGGGCACGACGTCGAGCACGTGGCAGAAGCAGCGGATCTGGCTGCCGTCGCCGAAGACCGTGAGCGGTTCGCCCGCCAGCGCCTGCCGAGCGAAGCGGGGGATCACCATTCCGTACTCGCCGCTCTGGCCGGGGCCGACCGTGTTGAACAGCCGTGCGATCACCACGTCCAGGCCGTGCTCGACGGCGTGGGCGCGGGCGATGGTCTCGTCGACCGATTTGGCCTCGGCGTAGGACCACCGGCTGTGCGGGGGAGAGCCGAGGATCCGGTCGTCCTCCTCGGTGAGGCCGGGCTTGGGGTTGAGGCCGTAGACCTCGCTGGTCGACGACAGCAGCAGCGGGATCCGGTGCTCGCAGGCGGCTTCCACCACGGCTTCGGTCCCCAGCAGGTTGGTGCGGAGGCTCTCGATGGTCCGCCGGGCGATGGTGAAGGTCCCGACGGCAGCGGCGAGGTGGAACACCGCGTCGACCCGTCCGGTGCACTCGTCGACCAGCTTCCGGTCGCACGCGGAACCGTCGACGACCTCCGGTGCCGGAGTTCCCGGTTCCGAATTCAGATTCCCCGGACTGCCGGTGCTGAAATTGTCGAGAACCAGGACTTTGTGCCCTTCTGAAATCAGGAAACGGGTGAGATGGGAACCGATGAATCCGGCGCCGCCGGTAATCAAGAAACGCATGGCATCCCCGCGTCATCGAGGGGTTCTGGAGGTGTTGACCCTCCTGGTCAGGGTGAACCTGTATGGCGTTGAACTGCGAAGAAGCGATTCCTGCCGCGTTCCCGCACGGTGCGGGAGTCTCGACTCCCGAGGGTCTCCGATCGGCCCGATGAAACAACTGTGCACCACGATGTGGCACTGAAATCAGGGTCGAAAAGAATGACTACCCGAACGGGTGAAAAGCACTTGTCGAGGCGGGGCGCGTCGTTGTCGCATGGCGGGAGTGATTCGTGGGAATTCAACGGGAATGAGGTGAGCGCGGTGGAATGGGCCCTGCTGTTCCTCGTGTTCGGGATCAACGTTCCGGCGTGGACGATGATCGCGTTCCTCCGCCGCTTCGACGACAACCGCAGGTCGGCCCGCCAAGACGCGGAAGCGCCTCCGACGAGGATGCGTCCTGATCAGGTCGCGGTCGTCATCCCGGCCCACGACGAGGAGGGCGGCATCGCCAAGTCCATCACCTCGGCGCTGCGGATCGTCCCAGCGGCCAACGTCCACGTCCTCGCCGACGGGTGCAGCGATCGCACGCCGGAAGTCGCCGCCGCTCACGGGGTCCGGGTCCTGGAGATCACCCCGGGCCGCGGCAAGGCGGGGGCGATCGAGGCGGCGATCGGTCACTTCGACATCACCGGCCGGTTCGCGGCGCTGCTGATCATCGACGCGGACACCGAGATCGACTCCGACTACCTCACCCACGGGCTGCCGCTGCTGGACGATCCGCGCTACGCCGCCGTCGCCGGCTGCGTCCACACCCCGTGGGACCCGCAGGAGCACACCTTCCTCGGACGTCTGCTGATCTCCTACCGCGCGCGGTTGTGGACCATCATGCAGTGGATGCGCTACGGGCAGTCCTGGCGCTACATCAACGTGACACCCATCGTTCCCGGATTCGCCAGCATGTACCGGACGTCGGCCCTGCCGCACATGGACCTCAACCCGCCGGGTCTGATCATCGAGGACTTCAACATGACCTTCGAGCTGCACCACAAGCGGCTCGGCAAGATCGCCTTCTCGCCGGCGGTGCACGCGACGACGGATGATCCGGACAACCTCAGGGACTACTACCGGCAGGTGCGGCGCTGGGCTCTGGGGCTGTGGCAGACCCTGCGCAGGCACGGCGCGTGGTTCGGCCGGTTCTGGTTCGCCACGGCGTTCTTCATGCTGGAGATCGTCACGTCCAGCCTGATCATCCTCGCGCTGGCCTGCTGCGGCGTGCTGATGGCGCTGGTGCCGCTGACTGCGGGCTGGGTGCTCGATTGGCCGGTGTACCGGGAGGTCCACTCGTTCTTGGCACCGCTGATGACCCCGTTCAACCTGGTGCTGTTCCTGTTCCTGCCGGACTACCTGATCACCTGCGTGGTGGCCGCGTTGCGCAGGCGCCCGAGCCTGCTCGTCTACGGCGTGGGGTTCCTGCTGGTGCGGGTGGTGGAGGCCGCAGCCACGATGTGGACGCTGTACCGGCTGTGGCGCGCCCAGTCGAGCGGGATCTGGACCAGCCCCCGCCGGCTGGCCCAGGCCGCTGGGCCGGAATCCGGCTCGCCGGACCCGGCGACGGTCTCCGAGGGGACTCCCGGTGCCGAGTCGGCCGCCGGGCCCGCTCCCGAGCCCGCACCGGCCGGGGACTCAAACGCGAGGACCCGGCGGGTCGTGCTGCTGGACGCCGCTGCGGTGCTGCCGGTGATCGCCGTGGTGGGGCTGGCGCTGACGGGGGTGCTCAACGTGCTGCTGGTCGCCGGCCTGCTGCTCGCGCCGGCGCTCGCCACCACCACGTGGCGGCATCGTCCCGGGAAGCGGCGGGCAGGGGTCAGTCCCGCCACCCGCGACCGGCCTCACGGACGCGTGTGATCTCCTCGGCGTCGTAGAGGTTCGCCAGCGCACCGCGACCCGCGGGCCGTCTCGCGACCGGCGCGATGCCGTGCCGGGAGAGCCAGGCGTTGACCGAACCGACCTGAATCCCGAGGTATGCGGCGATGTCGTGACGATCCCACTGCTGTCGGTCCATGAGGACCTCCTCGCGCGGGACCGGTCGTGGCGGGCGGGCGTCAGCGTCCCACCGGCGTGACGCCTCGATTGTGCGTCGGGCCCGCGTGCGAAAGCCGAGGCATAAGTCCTGAACTTGATTGTTCCGGGTCTTTCTCCTCTGGGGTGCCGCACCACGCTGGTGCACGGTGGTCAACACCTCAGGTCGGCGCGAAATGCACGTCGGCGGTACGACATCCGGTGGCGACGCCGGAAAACGCTTCGACCGGGCGGTGAATCCGACCGCGCGGAGCGCCTCTTGTGGAACGCGAAGCGAGCGCATCGAGGAGTCCCCGGTGATGAGCACAGTGAACATTCATGGGGCAGGGCCGAACTCACCAACGCCTGCGCGTCTGCTGGCTCCGTCCCCGCCCAAACCCACCAACGCCGTGGTGGTAGGGCTGGGGTACGTCGGCCTGCCGACGGCGTTGTCGCTCGCCGATTCCGGTGTCGCGGTGACCGGTGTCGACATCGACGAAGCACGGCTGCTGGCGATCAAGGCGGACCAGGTCGATCTGTCGGAGGCCGATCACGAACGGCTCGATCGCTGCCTCGCCGGCGGTGAATTGGTGGTGACCACCAACGCGGCCGCGGTCGCCGAGGCCGATCTCGTGCTGATCTCGGTGCCGACCCCGGTGGACAGCCACCTGGTTCCCGACATGCGCGCGCTGACCGCCGCCTGCGCATCGGTGGTCGCCAACGCCCGCGCGGGACAGACGATCGTGCTGACGTCCACGACGTACGTGGGGTGCACCCGGGACCTGATCGCCGAACCGCTGCGGCACCGCAACGGCTGGACCGCGGGCGAGGACGTCTACGTCGCCTTCAGCCCCGAACGCATCGACCCCGGGGTCACCCGCCACGACCGGCGCGCGACACCGCGCATCGTCGGCGGGGTGACCGCCGAGTGCGGTCGCCGGGCGCAGGAAGCGCTGCAGGGCACGACCGCCGCGGTGCACACCGTCTCGTCCCCGGAGTCGGCCGAGCTGACCAAGCTGCTGGAGAACAGCTTCCGCGCGGTCAACATCGCGATGATCAACGAATTCGCCGACAGCTGCCACGCCTTCGATGTCGACCCGATCGAGGTCATCGAAGCGGCGGCCACCAAGCCCTACGGGTTCATGCCGTTCCACCCCGGTCCCGGGGTCGGAGGGCATTGCATCCCCTGCGACACCCACTACCTGCTCTGGCAGCTGCGCGCCCAGCGCCTGCCCGCGCCGCTGATGAACGCGGCGATGGGTGCGATCGCGGCGCGCCCGCAGAGGGTGGTGGACCGCGCCCGGTACCTGCTCGCCGATCGCGGCAAGGCGTTCGCGGGCGCGCGCGTGCTGGTGCTGGGAGTGGCCTACAAGCCAGGGGTCGCCGACGTCCGCGAGTCCCCGGCGCTGGAGATCATGGCCGGGCTGACCTCGCTCGGCGCCCGGGTGGCCTACGCCGACCCGCTCGTGCCCGCCGTCCGGGTGGGTGAATCCACGCTGCTCTCCGGGACGGACGTGGCATCCGAGGACTGGGACCTCGTCATCGTCCACACCCCGCACCCCGGGGAGGACCTGACGTGGCTGAGCGGCCAGGACGTCGTCCTGGACACCACCTACCGGCTCAGCCCGGAGCTGCGCTGCGCCCACCTGTAGAGCACCACCCCTGCCGCCGCTGTTCGCGGGCAAGGTCGCTGCGGTGGGGCTGCGGGACCATGCTGGACCGACCGAACGCCATCTCCCGAGGAGGAAGAGATGAGCACACCCGCGGTCGATCCGACCTTCTACCGCAGTCCCGCCGAAGCGATCGCCGCGCCACCGGAAGAGCTGGCCTACGTGGTCACCTTCGATCGCCAGGCCCAGCAGCCCGATGCGCTCGCGGTCATCGACACGGCTCGCGACTCTCCCGAGCACGGCCGGGTCGTGGGGTGGGTGGAGCTGCCGACCAAGGGCGACGAGCTGCACCACTTCGGGTGGAACGCCTGCAGCAGCGCGTTCGCCCACGCCGGCCACCACACCGACGGTCTGCAGCGGCGGTACCTGCTGCTGCCCGGCCTGCGCTCATCGACGGTGCACGTGTTCGACACGCACCCGGACCCGAAGCAGCCCCGCCTGGTGCGCACGATCAGCGCCGAGGAGCTGGCCGACAAGGCCGGGTACTCGCGCCCGCACACCCTGCACTGCGGTCCGGACGGGATCTACCTCTCCTGCCTCGGCACGGCCCGCGGGGACGGAGGCCCAGGCGGCATCGCGGTGCTCGACCACGACACCTTCGAGGTGGTGCGCGCCTGGGAGGCCGACCGGGGACCGCAGCAGCTGGCCTACGACGCCTGGTGGCACCTCAACCAGAACACGTTGATCAGCAGCGAGTGGGGCACGCCGTCGATGGTCGAGGACGGCCTGGTTCCCGAGCTGCTGCTGGGCAAGGAGTACGGCCATGCCCTGCACTTCTGGGACCTGGCCGAGGGCAGGCACGTGCAGCGGGTGGATCTGGGCGCCGAGAACCAGATGGTGCTGGAGCTCCGGCCCTCCCACGACCCGAACGCCACCTGGGGCTTCGCCGGCGTCGTGACCAACACCGACGACCTGTCGGCCTCGGTCTGGCGCTGGTCCCGCGAGGGCGATCGCTGGAGGGCGGACAAGGTCATCACGGTTCCCGCGGCACCCGCCGACGCGGATCGGCTGCCGCCCGCGCTGAAGCCCTTCGGCGCGGTACCGCCGCTGGTCACCGACATCAACCTCTCCGTCGACGATCGGTTCCTCTACGTCTCCTGCTGGGGGACCGGGGAGCTCAAGCAGTACGACGTCAGCGATCCCGCCCAGCCGCGTGAGACGGGGTCGGTCCGTCTCGGGGGGATCGTCGGCCGGGTCGCGCACCCGGCCGAACCCGACCGGCCGCTGTCGGGAGGACCGCAGATGGTCGAGGTCAGCCGGGACGGCGAGCGAATCTACCTGACCAACTCGCTCTACGGGTCGTGGGACGACCAGTTCTACCCGGACGGCGTCGGGGCGTGGATGGCCAAGGTCGTCACCGATCCGCAGCGCGGCGGCCTGACCGTCGACGAGGGGTTCTTCCCGCGCGGCGATGACTTCCGAGGGCGCCGCGCTCACCAGGTCCGCCTCCAGGGCGGCGACGCCTCATCGGACTCCTACTGCCACGCGAGGTGACGCAGACGCGAAGAGGGGCCGTGAGCGATGCTCACGGCCCCTCTCACGAGTCGGCGATTCAGCGACCGCGCGTCGACGGGCGGGCCGACGGCGTCGCGGAGACGTCGCGGATCTCGTGGCTGCCGTCGCCGCGGCCGATCACGACCTCGGCCGCGATGCCGGTGAACAGGCCGTTCTCCACCACACCGGGGATCCAGTTGAGCTGCGAGTCCAGCGCGATCGGGTCCTTGATCGCCTCGAGGTGCGCGTCGAGGATGAAGTTGCCGCTGTCGGTGACCAGCGGGCCGCCGTCCTTCTCGCGACGGGTCAGCTCGACCCCGGGCTGGCCGACCTTCTCCAGCAGCGCGCCGATGGCGCGCTCGGTGGCCTGCCACTCGTACTGCACGACCTCGATGGGCAGCGGGAACTTGCCGAGCTGATCGACGACCTTGCCCTCGTCGACGACGCAGACCATCTTCTCGGAGGTGTCGGCGATGATGCGCTCCCAGAGGAGGCAGGCGCCGCCGCCCTTGATCATGTGGCCCGCGGGGTCGATCTCGTCGGCGCCGTCGACCGTGAGGTCGAGCCTGCCGACCTCGGCGAGCGTCGTCAGCGGCACGCCGACCTCGAGCGCCAGATCACGGGTGCCGGTCGAGGTGGGCACGCCCACCACGGTGAGGCCGTTCGACACCGCTTCGCCCAACGCGCGGACGAACCAGTGCGAGGTGGTGCCCGAGCCCAGGCCGAGCTTCATGCCGTCACGGATGTAGGCGTCGATGACGGCCGTACCCGCGGCCCACTTCGCCCGGTCCTGCTCGTTACTCGGTTGCATCGGTGGTGAGTCTCCTGTGGACGCTCCTGCGGATCACCGCCCGGCGGGCCGGGCCGGTGGGTTCGCCAGTCACGGTACATGTGCTGGTCGCAGGCCTTCGCGCGGTCGGGCTTCACGTCCGTTCCGGCTCGTGAGCGCGTCCGTGACGGACCCCGTCGCGGACTTCGGAATCGATCTGGAAACACACCCCACCGGGTGACGTCGACGCGGAGAAGTCCTGATGTTGCCGACGCAACGAATGTGCGGGTCACGGACTTCTCGGAGGCGATGTGAAGCGAACTCGCCGTCTTGCCGGAGACGCCTCGTTCGGTAGGCTCGCGCGGATCTTCGCGACGGCGTCCGGCCGCCGTCGGACGTGCGGGCCGGAGCGTCTTGAAACCGGCTACGCTCCAGCGCTTTTCGAGGGCGCCGGCAGATGTGTTCCGCACCACTGGGGCCGCCCGGTGGCGTGCCTGGGACATCGACTGCGCGCTCCGATCGAGTTGCTGATTCCCTTTCGGGCCCAACAATGGTCCCGGTGGGGGTAATCCGGTCGCGGCGCGTCCGGAGCGAAAATTGAGTGGAAGGACGCTTGAGCCATGCCCTTCTATTCGACGATGGCCGAGACCGACATCGAATGTTCGGCCGCGGACGTCTACAGCTACATCACCAATCCGGCCAATTGGGAGGAGAGCCGGCTGGTGACCGATCCAGGGTGGACACTCGTCCCGCCGGGCAGGCAGCCCGAGGGCACGGTCTGGCGGGGAGTCCGAGGTGACGACTGGTCGGTGTTGGAGGCCGAACCGGGGAGGCGGTGGATCGTCCGGTCCCGGGCCGACGATCGCGCGTCCTCGGTGACCATCACCTACAGCTTCTCCGAGGTCGAAGGCATGACGCACGTGTTCCGGCACGTGGAGATCGAGGTGTGCGATCACGCCGTGATCAGCGAGCACGCACGCGCTGCGTTCGCCTGTTCGACGTCCAGCCGGGAAGTGGTCGCCGAGGTCAAGGAGGCGCTGGAGGCCGGCCGCGAGGTCGTGCTCCCGCAGGTGTCGGTGCCGATACCGGTCTCGCCTTCTCCGTCGCGCTTGAGCTGAACGGCGTCCTCATCGTGCGGTAGTTGACAATGCGGGTTGCATCACGAAACCCTACTGGTCAACGCCGTACGTTGAGGAGGCCGACGGGCATGGAGTGGACTGGCGCGCGCTACGCGGACGGGCCTTCGGTCGAGGTCGAGACCTGGATCGACTCCCCGCCGCGACGGGTGTGGGAACTGATCACCGACATGCAGCTGATCGCCCGGATGAGCGAGGAGCTGCAGGAGATCCACTGGCTCGACGGCGCCGAGGGGCCGTCGCTGGGAGCCAGGTTCACCGGGCGCAACCGCAACGACGCGCTGGGGGAGTGGACCACGACCTCGCACGTCGTCGTGTTCGAACCCGAGCGGGCCTTCGGGTGGGCGGTCAAGGACCCCGAGAACCCGATGGCGTCCTGGAGGTTCGCGCTCCGGCCCGAGGACGGAGGCACGCACCTGAGCCAGTGGGCGCAGATAGGCCCGGCTCCCTCAGGGCTGTCCCTGGCGATCGAGCGGATGCCGGAGAAGGAGCAGAAGATCGTCTTCGTCCGGCTGCGCGACTTCGAGCGGAGCCTGACCACCAACCTCGCCGGCATCAAGCAGCTCGCGGAAACGGCCGCCTGATGCGCACCGCCACCACGATCGAGGCCTCCGGTGGTGACTGGCGCGAGACGGTCGAGTTCGTCCGCGAAGCCGAGAAGCTCGGCCTGGACATGTGCTGGGTGGCCGAAGCCTGGGGCTCCGACGCGCCCTCCGCGCTCGGGTACCTGGCCGCGCGCACCGAAACCCTCCACCTCGGCTCGGGCATCGTGCAGCTGGGCACGCGCACACCGGTCGCCATCGCGCAGGCCGCGATGACCCTCGCGCACCTGTCGGACGGGAGGTTCCACCTCGGCCTGGGCGCCTCGGGGCCGCAGGTGATCGAAGGGCTGCACGGCGTCGACTTCGCCCGCCCGCTCGGGCGGATGCGCGAGACCGTGCAGGTCGTGCGGCAGGTGTTCGCCGGGGAGAAGATCACGCACAGCGGCGAGCACTTCACCATCCCGCGCGCAGGGGAGTCCAGGCCGATGCGGGTGTCGATCCCGCCGGTGGACGTGCCCGTGCACCTGGCCACCCTGTCGCCGAAGATGCTGGAGCTCACCGGCGAGATCGCCGACGGCTGGCTGGGCACCAGCTTCGTGCCGGAAGGTGCCTCGGCCTACTTCGAACACCTCGACGCGGGGCTGGCCAAGGCCGGCCGCAGCCGCGACGAGCTCGACATCAGCCAGGGCGCCGAGGTCGCCTTCGTCGCCGATCCCGGCGAGCTGAGCGACGTGCTGGCGCCGCGCAAGAGGGAACTGGCCTTCTCGCTCGGCGGCATGGGCTCGGCCAAGACCAACTTCTACCACCGCGCCTACGCCCGGCAGGGCTGGCACGCGGTCGCCGAGGCCGTGCGCGAGCGCTGGCAGGCGGGCGACCGCGAGGGTGCCGCAGAGCTGGTCACCGACGAGATGGTGCTGGGCACGACCCTGATCGGCACCGAGGAGAGGGTGCGGGAACGGCTGCGCGTCTGGCGGGACGCAGGGGTGAAGGCCGTCCGGTTCTACCCGGCGGGAGACACCCTCGACGAGCGGCTCACCACACTGGGGCGGGCGCTGGACCTGGTCCGGGAGCTGTGAGGGCTCAGCCGAACCGCGCCCGCACGTCGGGCCGCTCGGCGAGCCGGGCGGGGTACCCGGGCCCGAGGTGGGCCGCGGTCTCCTCGGCGCGCAACGGCTCGCCGCAGGCCGCGCAGACCACCTCGGCGTGCGTGTCGTGGCCGCACGTCCGGTGGTGCAGCACCACGGGTGCGCCCGCGTCCTCGGAGAGCCAGCGGTCGCCCCAGCGGGACATGACGGCCAGCACGCCGTAGAAGTCGAGGCCCTTCTCGGTGAGCACGTAGTCGTACCGCGGGGGCTCGTCCTGGTAGGCGTTCTTGTCGAACAACCCTTCGTCGACGAGTCGGCGCAGTCGTTCGGCGAGCGTGTTGCGCGCGATGCCCAGCGATTGCTGGAAGTCGTCGAAGCGCCGGATGCCGTAGAACGCCTCCCGGAGCACCAGCGGAGTCCACTGGTCGCCCAGCAGGTCGAGGGCGCGCGCGATCGAACAGGGCCAGTGAGCCAGAGACGTCCGCCGCATGACTCGCAGGATACGGGTTGCGTGACGCAACCCGCCTCATTCCCGCCTGGTGCGGCGGTCGGCGCGCTCGATCGCCTCGGCCAGGTCGCCGACCGGTACAGGTCGGCTCATGTAGTACCCCTGCGCCTGGTCGCAGCCCGACCGCCGCAGCACCTCCAGCTGCTCGGCGGTCTCCACGCCTTCGGCGATCACCGCGAGATCGACCGCGTGCGCCATCGCCATGATGCTGTTGACCAGCGCCGCCGCGTCGTGGGAGTGGGCGATGCCGACGATGAACGACCGGTCGATCTTCAACGAGTCCAGCGGCAGCCGGAGCAGCTGCGCCAGCGAGGAGTAGCCCGTGCCGAAGTCGTCGATGGCCAGTTGCACGCCGTAGCGGCGCAGTTCCTGCAGCATCCGCGTCGCCGTGGCCGGATCGTGCATGAGCGCGCTCTCGGTGATCTCCAGCGACAGCGACTTCGCCGACAACCCGGTCTTGCGCAGGGCCTCGTCCACGGATTCGGGAAGAGCGGGATCTTCGAGCTGCCGCACCGACAGGTTGGCCTTCACCTGCAGGTCGAGGTCGTAGCGCGTCCGGAACCGGGCGATCTCCTCCACCGCCGTGGACAGCGCCCACGCGCCGATGTGGTGGATCAGGTCGCTCTCCTCCGCCATCGGGATGAACTCCTCCGGCGAGACCGTTCCGTGCACCGGGTGCGTCCAGCGCAGCAGCGCTTCGACCCCGCTCACCCGGTTGGCGTGCAGGTTGACGATGGGCTGGTAGGCGAGCCACAGCTCGCCGTTCTCGACCGCCGAGCGCAGGTCCTGCTCCAGCTCCAGGAAGCGCTGCAGGCGCTCGCGCAGCTGGACGTCGAAGAACGCCACCCGCCCGCGGCCGCGCGTCTTGGCCTCGTACATGGCCACGTCCGCGTCGCGCAGCACGTCCTCCGCGGTGCGGGAGTCGTCGGGAGGGACGAGCACGATCCCGATGCTGGCGTCGACGTGCAGGTGCCTGCCCTCGACCATGATCGGTTCGGTCAGGCGCCGCCGGATCCGGTCGGCCAGCGCGTGCAACCGCGCCGGGTCCTCCTCGTCGTGCACCAGCACCACGAACTCGTCACCGCCGTGCCTGCCGACGTGCTCGTCGGAGTCCATCACCGACCGCAACCGCTCACCGGCCACCCGCAGGACCTCGTCGCCGACGACGTGCCCGAGCGAGTCGTTGATGATCTTGAACTTGTCCAGGTCGATGAACATCACGCCGGTCGGCGTGGTGCGGTCGTGCTCGCGCATCGCGTTCTGCAGCCGGCGCAGCACCATCGTCCGGTTCGCCAGCCCGGTCAGCGGATCGTGGGTGGCCTCCCGCTCCAGCTGCTTGCGGAACGCGCGCGGCTCGGTGATGTCGGTGAACGACACCATCGTCCGGTGCGGTGGGGAGTCGTCCGGGGTCAGCGAGCGCGCCGAGATCGCCAGCCACGCGCTGGTCCCGTCCGGGCGGACGAAGCGCGCCACCCGGCGGTTCTCCGGCTCGCCGGTGAAGCGCGTCTGCAAGGACGGCGCCTGCGGCAGCCGGTTGTCCTCCTCGTCGAAGGCCACCCAGGACTGCGGGTCCGTGCCCACCAGATCGTCCTCCGCGGTGCCCAGGATGGCCGTCGCCGCCGGGTTGGCCATCACGATCCGGCCGTTCGAATCGATGATCAGCACGCCCTCGTCGAGGAGGCTGACCACGGTCGCGTAGCGCTTCTCGGCCGTGCGCCGCGCCGTCTCGTCGGCGCACACCAGCACGTACCCGTTGCTCATCTCCGCAGCCGAGATCCGCACCATCACCGGCGAGCCGTCGGCGTGGCGGTGCTTGGCCTCCGTGGTGCCGCCGACGGCGAGCAAAGCCGCGGGGTTGATGTCCGCGCCCACGAGATCGCTGGTCGGGCGTCCGCGAGCCTGATCGGCGGAGAACCCGTAGATCATTTCGGCGGCCGGGTTCCAGCTGGTCACCACGCCGTGCCAGGTGGTGGCGATGATGGCGTTGTTGACGTGCTCGACCAGCGCCGCCTGGTAGCGCAGCGCCGCATCGGCCGCCCGCTGGGCGGTCACGTCGCGCAGGATGACCTGGAAGGCCGGTCGTCCGTGCCAGCTCGTGCGCACCGCCACCGACTCGACCAGCATCCGCGAGCCGTCGACCCGGATCATCTCGGCTTCGGCCGGCTCGGTGGTCGTCCCGGGGTCGTTGGCCACCGACAACCGCGAGAACAGCTCCGCCTGCGCGTGCTTGGCGACGAATTCGGTGATGGGGTGGCCGACGATCTCGTCCGGGGAGGTGGCGCGCATCATCCGGACACCGGCCGGGTTGACGTAGACGGTCGTGCCGTCCTGGTGCACGCACACCGCGTCCGGGTTCATCTCGACCAGCCGCCGGTAGCGATCGGCGATGTCGGTGTCGAGGCGGTCCTCGTTCAGCGGGGACGCCACGTCCACCGCGATCCCGACCAGGCAGCGGTCGCCGCGGTCGAACGCCGTGCGGCAGCGCAGGAAGATCGCGCGCAGCTCGCCCGAGGACGTCGAGAACGGTTCCTCGAGCGATTGCGAGCCGGGAGCCTGCAGCGTCTCCGCGGAGTGCAACAGAGGTGCGATCAGCTCCCGCAGCCGGCCGCGGAGCTCGTCCTCGCCGCCGTCACCGACCTCCAGCAGCTCGTCCATGCCCGTCGACCAGCGCAGCTCGCCGTCGGACAGCCGGTAGCTCCAGGCCGCAGCGCGGTTGACCTCGCACGCCAGGTCGCGGAGCTCCTCGTCCAGCCCGTAGGCACGGTGCAGCCGGTCGCTGTCAGTCATTGCCCTCCGCTTCCGAGGCGGACGCCGACGACCACTCTCCTCCGGTCCCGTGCTCGTGAATCCCGGCCCCCGCCCGCCCGGCACCAGGCGGGCGGGGCGACGGATCAGCGGTGCTGAACCGCGGCGCGGGGAGCCGGGGCGAACCGCTCGATGTCAACGTGGGAACCGACGTCGGTCAGCCGGACGGCCACCTGCTCGTTGTCGATGGTGAACGCTTCGTAGGAGAACTTCCAACCGGTGGCGTCGACGTGCTCGCCCCAAGCCCGGTACTCGCCGAACTGCCAGCCCGGGTAGTTGAAGAACTCGTCGAACACCACGACGCTACCCGGCCGCAGGCGAGGGCCGACGAGCTCGAGAACGGTCTTGGTGGAGGAGTAGATGTCGCAGTCGACGTGCAGGAACGATACCGGGCCCCGGTGGGCTTCCAGGAACTTCGGCAGCGTGTCGTCGAACCACCCGACGACCAGCTCGGCGCCCTTCACCCTCGGCGGGCCGTCGGGCAGCATCTCGCCGCCGAAGGTGCCCTCCGGGAAGCCCGCGCGCCAGTGCTCGGGCAGGCCCTCGAACGAGTCGAAGCCGTAGACGTCGACGCCCTTGCGGGACCGCGCGATCTCGGTCAGCGTCGTGCCGGAGTACACGCCGAACTCCAGCGCCATCCCGTCGGCGGGTGCCAGCGACAGCGCGTGCTTGAGGGTGGCGATGGGGTCCGGCAGCATCCGCGCCGAGGCCATCTCCTGGTGCACCAGGCGTGCCGTGGAGATGGCGGCGTCGCGTTCTCCGGCGGCGAACAGGTCGCGGCGGGACCGCATCTCGAAGTCGCGGGTGGCGGTGATGGCGCGGTCGACCTCCGGGCGGACGACGCCTGCGACGGCGTCGGACACCGCTCGCTGCAGCTTCTCCCGGGCGGCGACTCGCACGGGCTTGAGGGCGCGGGACAGCAGGTTCACGATCTACTCCTTGGAAGAGTCGGTTTCGTCGAGCTGGAACAGGCGCGTCCAGTTCTTCCTGTCGGTGAGCGCGCCGTGGCCGTCGCGCCACGCGCCGCGCGCCCGTTCTCCTTCCCGGCGCAGCCGCAATGCCGCGCGCAGCGCCTTCCTCCCGACTCGGCGCAGTTCGTCGCGATCGACCCGGCGGATCGAGACCGATTCCTGGGAGGCGTCGGTGACGACCGCGGTCTCGAACAGGCCGACGTGCCACCAGTGAGCGTCACCGGAGGAGATGGAGGCGGAACCGCCGACCTTGCCGAGCAGGTGCCACACCAGGCGCTTGGCCAGGACCAGCCGACGTCGGGCCGGGTCCGGTCCGGCCTTGGCGAGGGGCCGGGACGAGCCGCCCAGACCGGGCACCTGCGAGGGCGAGTACCGGGCGGTCTCGGCGTGAGGAGCGCGGATCGCGGCGATCCGCCGGAGGGTTCCGGCGTCGCCGTCGCGCAGCACGCCCGGACCGCGCAGGAAGTCCTGCACCGCCGCGATGAGCACCTCCGCCTGCGCGTACCGCATCGACACCAGGCACTCGGCCGTCCAGCGGAGGAAGACCTTCGCGCTCGCCGTCGGGTTGAAGTCGCCGTGCAGCGCGTCGATGATCAGCGCGTTGCGGAGGGTGAAGTAGCGGACCCAGCTCTCCTCGTCCTTCCAGTCGAAGTCGGCGTGCCACACCGCCGCGCCGGGCAGCGTGATCGTCGCGTGCCCCCGGCCCCGGATGCGGTAGCCGAACTCCACGTCGTCCCACTGGAAGAACATCGGGATGGGGTAGCCGGCGTCGCGCACGATCTCCGACGGCAGCAGGCAGCACCACCAGGCGTTGTAATCGGCGTCGACCCGGAGGTCCTGCAGGTCCTCGGTGAGGTCGGCGCGGTCCAGGCCGCCGTCGACGGCCAAACCCGGCTCGATGGTCGTGAAGCGGGCGTGCTCGGCCGAGACGTGGATCCGGTACGGGTGCAGCAGCTGGAGCATCTGGGAGCCGACCACGACCGGCTCGACGGCCGAGTCGGCGAAGGTCGTCATCCGCACCAGCGTGTCCGGTTCCAGCAGGATGTCGTCGTCCATGAACAGCGCGTTGACCACGGCGTCCTCGTCGGCCAGCGTTTCGTGCAGACCGCGGGTGAACCCGCCCGCGCCACCGAGGTTGCGCTGCCGCCGGTACTGCAGCAGACCGCCCAGCATTCCCCGGACGGCGTCGAAGGACTCCCGCGACTCGAGGGTGTCGTCCCCCTGGTCGACCACGTAGACGGCGGAGAGCGCGCGCATCGCGGCCGGGTCGGCGGCCAGCGCGCGCAGCGTGTTGAGGCAGTCGTCCGGGCGGTTGTGGGTGCACATGACCGCGGAAGTGGGGCGGCTGCGCGGCGGGTGCGGCACCAGCCACTCGACGTCGGCGACCTGCAGCGGGTCCGCTTCGGTGATCAGGTCCAGCCAGATCGCCCCGCCGTCGGCGAACTTGCCGATGTCGGCGGTCCACTGCACCTGGGACTCGGTGGTGCCCGAGACGCGCTCGGTGTGCAGGGTTCGGCCGGCCCCCTTGGCATCGGAAGCCATGACGCGCACGATCCCGGCCCCGCTGACCGTCGCGCGGATGATCACTCGGGTGACGGCGGTCCACCGCTGCCAGTAGCTGGCGGGGAAGCGCCCGAAGTAGGTCGAGGTCGACAGCGTGCTGTGCGGGTGGACCGTGACGGCCGTGCGATGCCGGGTGGCGGCGCCGTCCTCGATCTTGGCGTAGAGATCGACGGGCAGGTCGGCGAACGGCGGAGTGAAGAACGTTCGCATGGCTATGGCCGTACCGGGGTCCTCCTCGCGGAGCGCCTCCTGCCGGTGGGCCGGGAGCGCCGCGTTCTCGTCCACTTCACGAAATCCGCCAACAAGTGTCATGAGCGCCGCATTCTTTAGCTGTGACCTAAATGGATTGACGCCAGTAGTCTGCGCGATCGCGCGCGATTGCTCAGAAGCCACGAGGGTCCGGACGCCGGATATCACCTGTTCTGGTGATGGACGGGAGACGCTTTGTGGGGTTGGGCTCGCGGCGGCCGCGGTGATCGACCCGCTTGACAAAGCGCGCGAGCGTCACCAAAATTTTGGTCACGCCGGGTTCGACCGACTCGATGCGCTCCGATCCGGAGCGCGACCGCTGGCTGAGAGGCGCTGCAACGGACATCAGGTCCGCCACGCTCGGCCGGCGGGGTAAAGGGACAGCACGGTAAGGGCGCCTCCTGACGGAGGTGCCCATTTTGATGTCGCGAGGGGGATCGCGGCCCGCTGCCCCACGAGCGAAAGCCGCGTTGAGCCGGATTTCCGCCGACTCCGCGTGATCGCGTCCGGGCATTCGCCGCAACCGTCCACGTAGGACGGGTATGTCAACTGATCTTGCACTGGAAGGAAAGTCATGAGCGTCAAGTTGCAGAAGGTCAACGGCCTGGAGTTCGCCGTGAAGGACCTGGGGTTGGCTGAGTCTGGTCGGCATCAGATCCGTTTGGCCGAGCACGAGATGCCGGGTCTGATGGCTACGCGGAAGGAGTTCGCTGCTAGTCAGCCGTTGAAGGGTGCGCGGATTGCGGGTTCGTTGCACATGACGGTGCAGACGGCGGTGTTGATCGAGACGCTGGTCGCTCTGGGCGCGGACGTGCGGTGGGTGTCGTGCAACATCTTCTCCACCCAGGACGAGGCTGCCGCGGCGGTGGCGGTGGGTCAGGGCACCCCGGAGGCTCCGGCGGGTGTTCCGGTGTTCGCCTGGAAGGGCGAGACGCTGGAGGACTACTGGTGGTGCACCGACCAGCTGTGGGATTTCGGTGACGGCAAGGTCGCCAACATGATCCTGGATGATGGTGGCGACGCGACGCTGCTGGTGCACAAGGGTGTGGAGTTCGAGGCTGCGGGTGCGGTGCCGCAGCCGGCGGCTGATGACCCGGATGAGTTCAAGGTCGTTCTGGAGACGTTGCGCAAGTCGGTGGCCGCGGATGGTAAGCGGTTCACGAAGCTGGCGGGTGAGATCAAGGGTGTGACCGAGGAGACCACCACTGGTGTGCACAAGCTGGTGGAGTTGGTGAAGTCCGGGGAGCTGTTGTTCCCGGCGATCAACGTGAATGACTCGGTGACGAAGTCGAAGTTCGACAACAAGTACGGGTGCCGGCACTCGTTGGTGGATGGCATCAACCGTGCCACGGATGTGCTCATCGGTGGCAAGGTCGCTGTGGTGGCCGGTTTCGGTGATGTGGGTAAGGGTTCCGCGGAGTCGTTGCGGGGTCAGGGTGCCCGGGTGATCGTGACCGAGATCGACCCGATCTGCGCGTTGCAGGCGGCGATGGAGGGTTACGAGGTCAAGACCCTGGATGAGGTTGTTGAGTACGCGGACATCTTCATCACCACGACGGGTAATTACGACATCATCACCGCTGATCACATGGCGAAGATGAAGCACCAGGCGATCGTGGGCAACATCGGTCACTTCGACAACGAGATCGACATGGCGGGGTTGGAGAAGACTCCGGGTGTCCAGAAGTTGGAGATCAAGCCGCAGGTTCACGAGTACACGTTCACCGATGGGCACAGCATCATCGTGTTGTCGGAGGGTCGTTTGCTGAACCTGGGCAACGCGACGGGTCACCCGTCGTTCGTGATGTCCAACAGCTTCACCAACCAGACGATCGCGCAGATCGAGCTGTTCACGAAGCCGGGTGAGTACGCCAAGGACGTGTACGTGCTGCCCAAGCACCTCGACGAGAAGGTCGCGCGTCTGCACCTGGACGCGCTCGGGGTCAAGCTGACCAAGCTGACCAAGGCGCAGGCCGAGTACATCGGCGTCGACGTCAACGGGCCCTACAAGCCCGAGCACTACCGCTACTGAGCAACCAGCCGTGAGCCTCCTGGACTCCCACCACTCCCGGGAGGCTCACGGCTGGCCGTGTCCCGCGCAAGCGTAGCGGTGGAACGTCATGCCGTTGTCGAAGCGCTTGTGCTCCACGAGGTTCAGCGGCACCCGGGCGTTCGACGGGAAGACCCGGGTGCCGCCGCCGATCAGGATCGGCGCGAAGTACACCTGGACCTCGTCGACCAGGCCCGCCTCCAGCGCCTGACCGCCCAGCACGGCTCCGCCGATGAGCAGGTCGTCGTCGCAGGACTCCTTGAGCCGACGGATGGACTCCGGCTCGAATTCCCGCATCAACCGCGTCCGGCTAGTGGAGACACCGGCCAGCGTCCGGGAGAACACGACCTTCTCCGCCTTGCGCCACAGGTGCGCGAAGTCCTCCATCAGCGGGCCCTCCGCGGTGAAATCGCCTGTCTCCCAGGCGATCATCTCCTCGTACATCCGCCGCCCGTAGAGGTAGGTGCCCGCGCTGCGCTCGCGGTCGTTGATGAAGGCGAACACCTCGTCGCTGGGAACCGCCCAGTCGTAGCGCCCCTCGGAGTCGTTCAGATAACCGTCGAGCGAACCGATCGCGGAGTAGATCAGCTTCGCCATGCGCACCTCCTCGTGCAGCCGAAGTCCCATCCTGCCCGAACTCCACCCAGCTGCCCACCCGCCCGGCAGCGCCACCTAGTCCATCAGCAGATCCGCGGGGTCACGCCGGGGTGTTTCCGGCACGGGCGGTCCGTAACCGAAGCGCAGCACGGTCTGGGGGTGCAGCGAGCCGCCCAGCATCGAGCGCAGCTGATCGCGGGTCTCGGCGACTTCGGTAACCACCGAGAGCACGGACGAGGAGAGGCCGTGGGCGCAGGCGGTCAGCAGGACGCGTTGCATGGCCTGCCCGGCTCGGAGCTCGTCGGCCCTGCTGTCGTGGTGCGAGCACAGCACCGCAAGCAGGGGCTCGCGCTCGAAGTCCTTGCCGGCGACCCGCTCGGGGGCTTGGCCCGCGGAGAAGTCCCGGACCACCCACAGGTCCTGAGGTTCGGGTCGAGGGCCCGACGACGAGGTCGGCACGCCCTCGGGCTCATCGCGACGGCGTCCGGTCCAGCGGTCGAACTCCGCGCGGAACTCCTCGTCGTCGACCTGCGTCCGGTGGGCGCGGTGCACCAGTTCCGCGAACGGGTCCAGCTCGGTGCGGGTGAGCACGTGCAACCACCCCTGCTCCTGCTGCGCGGCGTCGATGAGCGCGTTGCGGTCGGCCACCGGTACCGGGATCTCGCGGAACGGGCGTCGGTTGCTGCGCCTGCGGGCGATCGCGTCGTGGAGCGCGCGTTCGGCGGGCGTCGGCACAGCCCGCCCGCCGCCGCGGATCTCGGCGAGTGTCGTCGGCGAACCAGCGGGCGGCGGCGGGTCCACGAGCGGGCGGACCCCCGCGTCGGCCAGCGCGAGCCGCAAGTTCATGATCGCCGCACCGCAGGCCAGGCGCAGCTCGCGATCATCGGGGTCGGCCGCGGGCAGCCGCCGCTGCGGGTCGGCGTGCACCTCGATGACCTGTTCGGTGAGCCGGAATCGCCACGGCTGCCGGTTGTGCAGCGACGGCGCGAGCCCGGCGGAGCCCATCAGCTGCCGGGTCCGTTCCGCTGACAGGCCCAGCGCCGTCGGGAAAGAAGCCATCGCGAGCCTCTCGATGTTCCGGCCGCACAACGCCATCCGAGTCTGGCAGACGTCGGGTCAACTCGCTGGACGCGCGGTGCGCGCGGTGGAGCCGCGCACGACGAGTTCGCTCGGGAAGCGGTCCCGGCGGGCCGGCAGGTCGCGGTCGTCGATCCGCTCCAGCAACCGCCGGACCGCTGCGCGGGCCATCTCGGCGATCGGCTGGCGCACGGTGGTGATGTCGTAGGAATCCCACGCGGTCATCGCGATGTCGTCGTAGCCGATCACCCACACGTCCTCCGGGACGCCGCGCCCGAGCGAGACCGCGCCGTCGACCGCGCCCAGGGCGGTGAGGTCGTTGGCGCAGAACACCGCGGTCGGCGGTTCGGGCCTCTGAAGCAGCTCGCGCATCGCCGAGCGGGCGAGGTCGTGGGCGAAACCGCCTGCAACGCTGAGGTCTTCGGCCAGCGGGTGGCCGAGATCGGCGAGACGTCGGCGGAACCCGTCCTCGCGATGACGCGCGGTGCTCGGGAGTTCGGGCCCGCGCAAGAATCCGATCCGGGTGTGGCCGGTGTCCACCAGGTAGTCGGCCACCGCGCGGCCGCCCGCGGCGTTGTCGGTGGTGACCTGGTCGCAGTCGAGCTCGTCGAGTCCGCGGTGCAGCAGCACGATCGGCTCGGCCCGGGTCACCGCGTCGGTGAGCTGCGGCGTCGCCTCGGTGACCGTGGTGAAGATCAGTCCGTCCACGGTTCCTTCGTCGAGGGACTCCAGCGCGCCCGAACCGTCGGGGCCGTTCCACAGCACCACGCGCTGCCCGGCCGCGTCGAGCGCTTCGGCGACGGCTTCGAGCAGCTGCGGGTAGAAGGGGTTGGTGATGTCGGCGACGACGACGCCGACCGTCGAGGTGCGGCGGGTGCGCATGGTGCGCGCGGCGGCGTGCGGCCGGTAGCCGGCCTCCCGCATCGCGGCCAGCACGCGCTCCCGCGTCTGCGGCGCGACCTTCCCGTTGTCCTGCAGGACTCGGGACACGGTCATCTGGGACACGCCGGCCAGCCGTGCCACGTCCCGGCTGGTGACCACCCGGCACCTCCTTCGCGTCTGCATCGAGGAAGCCCATCCTACGGGGTTTACGTAAACATCCGCGCCCTCTAGGGTTCATGTGTACGTAAACATCTCGGGAGGGAACCATGACGTTCGCGCTGAAGCGGGCCCAGCAGACCTCGGCTGCCACCACGACGTCGCTGCCCGACGTGCAGGAGAAGGTCGCCGCGATCATCGCCGACATCCGGGCGCGCGGAGACGAGGCGGTGCGGGAGCACTCCGCCCGGTTCGACAAGTGGGAGCCGGAGTCGTTCCGGCTCTCGCAGGCGCAGATCGACGAGATCATGGCGCGCGTTCCCGAGCAGGTCATCGCCGACATCCGATTCGTCCAGCAGCAGGTGCGCGGGTTCGCCGAGAAGCAGCTGGAGTCGATGCGGGAGATCGAGGTCGAGACGCTGCCGGGCGTGCACCTGGGCCAGAAGCACATCCCGGTCGCCGCGGCGGGCGCGTACGTGCCGGGCGGGCGCTACCCGCTGCTGGCCTCGGCGCACATGACCATCCTGACCGCCAAGGCGGCCGGGGTCCCACGCGTCATCGCGAGCACGCCGCCGATCCGCGGCGAGATCCCCGACGCCACCGTCGCCGCGATGCACCTGGCGGGCGCCGACGAGATCTACCTGCTGGGCGGGGTGCAGGCGGTGGTGAGCATGGCGCTGGGCACCGAGACCATCGATCCCGTCGACATGCTCGCCGGACCCGGCAACGCCTTCGTCGCCGAGGCCAAGCGCCAGCTGTTCGGCGAGATCGGCATCGACCTGTTCGCCGGCCCGACCGAGGTCCTCGTCGTCGCCGACGACAGCGCCGACCCGTTCGTGGTCGCGGTCGACCTGCTCAGCCAGGCCGAGCACGGCCCCGACTCGCCGGCCGTGCTCATCACGACCTCGGAGGAGTTGGGGCGCAAGGCGATCGAGCACATCGACGCGCTGCTGCCGGAGATGCCCACCCGCGACAACGCCGAACCCGCGTGGCGCGACCACGGCGAGGTCCACGTCGTCGACGACCTCGACGAGGCCTACCGGCTGGCCGACACCTACGCCAGCGAGCACGTGCAGATCCTGACCGAACGACCCCGCGAAGCGCTGGAGAAGATGCGCAACTACGGCGCGCTCTTCCTGGGCGAGGGGACCTGCGTCTCGTACGGGGACAAGGTGATCGGCACCAACCACGTGCTGCCCACCCGAGGTGCCGCTCGCTACACCGGTGGTCTCTGGGTCGGCAAGTACCTCAAGACCGTCACCTACCAGGAGGTCACCGACCCGGCCGCCAGCGCCGAGCTGGGCGAGATCTGCGGACGGGCCGCGCGAGTCGAGCTCTTCGAAGGCCACGCGCGCTCCGGTGACGTGCGGGCCGCCAAGCACGGAACCGCCGACCTGCCATGGGCTCCGGACGCCCTGACCCGGCCCTGACAACGAAACCGAAAGGCACACCGGCGATGTCGGTCAACGCTACGACGCGAACTCCGAACAGATCCGCGTCGCGCACGCTCATCTCCAGCACCATCGGCAGCGTCATCGAGTGGTACGACTTCACCATCTACGGAACCGCTGCCGCGCTCATCTTCAACCGGCTGTTCTTCACCGAGCTCTCCCCGGCGGCGGGAACGCTGGCGGCGTTCGGGACGTTCGCCGCGGGATTCATCGCCCGCCCGCTGGGCGGGTTCGTCGCGGGGCACTACGGCGACCGGCTCGGCCGCAAGTCGACGCTGGTCGTGACGCTCACCCTGATGGGCGGCGCCACGACCCTGATCGGCTTGCTGCCCACCTACCAGCAGGTCGGCCTCGCGGCGCCCGCGTTGCTCGTCCTGCTGCGGCTGGTGCAGGGGTTCGCGGTCGGCGGCGAGTGGGGCGGCGCGGTGCTGATGGCGGTCGAGCACGCTCCGGCGGGTCGCCGGGGCCGGTACGGAGCCTGGCCGCAAACCGGGGTGTCGGCGGGGCTGCTGCTGGGCACCGGTGCGTTCAGCGTGGTCTCGCTGCTCCCCGAGCAGCAGCTGATGGCGTGGGGATGGCGGGTCCCGTTCCTGCTGAGCGTCCTGCTGGCGCTGGTCGGGCTCTACATCCGATTCCGGATCAGCGAGCCCGATTCCTTCACCGACAGCCGTCCCGCGAAGCGTCCCCTGGTGGAAGTGCTGCGCACGCACCCGCGCGAGATCCTGATCGCCGTGGGGGTGCGCTTCGCCGAGGGCGGGAACTACTACGTGTTCACGGTTTTCATCCTCACGTACGTGACGGAGCACCTCGGGCTGCCGAAGCAGGCCGGACTGACCGGGGTGATGCTCGCAGCGGCGATCAACATCGTCGCGCTGCCGATGTGGGGCGCGCTGTCGGATCGGGTGGGGCGCAAGCCCGTGTTCATCGCCGGAGCGGTGTTCATGGCGCTCTACGCGTGGCCGTTCTTCTGGCTGGTCGACACCCGTTCGCCGGTGCTGATCGCGCTGGCGCTGGTGATCGCCCTGGCGGTTCCGCACGCGGCGGTGTTCGCACCGATCGCCGCGTTCTACGTGGAGCTGTTCGAGCCGCAGCTGCGCTACAGCGGGCTGTCCATCGGCTACCAGATGGGCAGCGTGCTGCTGGGCGGGTTCACCCCGCTGCTGGCCACCAGCCTCATCCTGTGGTCCGGCGGGAACTCCTGGAGCGTGGCGGTTCTCGTCGCGGCCGGGGCCCTGGTGGCGGCGTGGTCGATGAGCAGGGCCGCCGAGACCTACCGGAAGCCCCTCAGTTCGTGAACACGCCGATCCCGTTGGGAACCTGGCGCTGCCGGCCGTCCGACGGAACGTTGCGGACGGTGGCCTGGGGGCTGTCGGGCGTCCGGACGGCCATGGTGGAGGAACCGCCTCCGTCGAGGTTGACCGCGTCAGCGGCCCCCAGGTCGGCCAGCAGACCGGCGGTCTCCCGGAGGTTCAGCCCGGTGCTGGCGGGGGAGCGGCCGTCGGCGACCAGGAGGTAGACGCGCCGTCCGTCCTCGCTGATCCCGGCCGCGGTGCGGGGTGCGAGCTCCGCGGTGTCGAGGTCGGGCGCGGGGGCGCCGTCGCGCATGATGGGCGTGGCGCCGACGGCGAAGCTCAGCGGCATCCCGTCGGCCGGGAGCAGGGTGGTGCGCACGCCCACCAGATCACCCGGGTCGAGCGCTTCGAGTTCCGCAGCGCCTCGCTCGCGACCCGTCAGCACGACGGTGTCCGCGGGGATCGGGCCCGCACCGGGCAGGTCGGCTTCGGAGCGCACGACGCCATCGGTGATGACGACCTCCTCGGTGTCGGCGCTGCAGGGCGCGGAGCGGTCCGCGTCGGTGCCGCAGACCGAGCGTGCGCGCGACACCTCGCCCCAGTCATGGGTGAAGGCACCGACGCCGTCGACCGGCAGCGCGTACTGGTTGAGGCCCTCGACGTCGACGATCCCGTGCGGCCCGAAGGCCTTTCCCGCCACCGACAGCGTCGAGATCCCCGCCTTGCGGTCGGCACCCAGCGCGAAGACGTCCGCGTTGGAGGTTCCCCCGGGCAGTGCCGGCCCGAAGCGCTGGCCGTCGGGAACCGCGCCCTTGAGCGGATCCCCGCCGGCGATCTCCGGCCCGACCGAGGAGCTCGTCGGCACCACGCCCGGGTGCTCCTCGCTGATGTTGAAGAAGTCGCCGTTGACGCCCGCCAGGGCGCCGGCGGCGTTGGTCTGATCGGCGATCTCGTCCTTCGCCGCCACCGAACCCGCCTGCAGCAGGCCCAGATTCGCCCTCGGGTCGGTCAGGTCCACCGTCACCAGGTGGCCCTGAACGGGACCGTGCGCAGTGGACAGCGAGAGCGGTCGATGGCTCGCTCCCGGTCCGATCACGACCTCGGAGTCCTGCGCCTCGGCCGCCTCGACCGGTGAGACCAGTGCGACCAACGCCACCGCGGCACCCAGCGCGCCGATCCGCGCCACCCCGCTCGCCCCCATGTCCACGTCCCCTCCATCGACCTGCTCCGGCGACCGCAGTCACCCAAGCAGCCGGCGGTGAACGGGTGGTGTGACTGGAAAGAACTCGCCGTGGACGCGACGACAACCCGGCACCCGCGGTTACCGCGGTTGGCTCAACGTGAATGGGCTGGCTCGGGCCTTGATCTGGCGGCCGGGTTTGGGCAAGCTGGAGCGCGCAGAACGGGCGGTCGGGGGCTCGGCGGGACAGCCGGGTATGCGTCCGAGAGGAATGATGCGGACGCCCTGTGGAGGCCCGAGTAATGCTCACCCCTGATGACGTGCGGAATGTCGTCTTCGGCCGGGCTTGGCGCAAAGAGCGCGGATACGACGAGGCGGAGGTCGACCACTTCCTGGGGAGGGTCGAGGCGACGCTGCGCGGCAAGCAACTGGTGACCGCTCGCGACGTGCTCACGACCAAGTTCAGTCCTCGCGCTCGAGGTGGGCGCGCTTACAAGAAGGTCCAGGTGGACGAGTTCCTGGACAAGGTCGCGCTGACCCTGATGAAGCTCGAGGTGCGCGCCGACGAGCGCCGCAAGTCGCGTCCGGCCGAGGAACCGGCCCGCGGTTCCGGCGAGACCGCGAAGAAGCCCGAGGAAGTGGCGGGGGAGCGGCTGCCCCAGCGGCCGGTCCGCGAACCGGCGCAGATCGTCGAGGCCGCCGCACCCCGCGAGGTGGCGCCCGAGCGGTTCCGGGGCTTGCAGCCGGCGACCTCGCAGAGCTCCGCGCTGGACAAGGCCGAGGTCGACGCGTTCATGGACCGGGTTCAGGCGACCTTGCGCGGCATGGACGACCTCACGCCCAACGATGTCCTCAACGCCGTGTTCAACCCGCCGGCCCCCGGCATGCCCGGGTACGACGAAGCGGGCGTTCTCGCGTTCCTGGTCATGGTGTCCTCCAGCATCCGCAACATCACCCGCAGCACCGGCACGAACATGCGCCCGGTGACCGCGACGGGGACGAACATGCGTCCGGTGTCGGCGGGTGCCGGGCCCGCCACGGGGACGAACATGCGCCCGGTTCCGGCTGGTGCCGGGCCCGCGACCGCGACGAACATGCGCCCGGTGACCGGCACGGGCACGAACATGCGCCCCGTGAGCACGGGGACGAACCTGCCTCCCGCGACCGGCACCACCCCGCCGCCGGTGGCAGCGCAGACCGGTGCCTTCCCCGCGCACGTCGGTGACAACCGCGCGGCACGGCAGCGGATGATCCCCGGTCGCCGGCGGCCGCCGCGGCGCTGAAGCGGCCGTCGTGCGGTTGCCCGGTCCGGTAGGTTCTCCGGCGTGGACGGTCAGCGCTCCGAGAAGCTGCGACGGTACTGGGACAACTCCGCGGCGTCCTATGACGGCGTCATGGCGCGATTCGACCGCTACCTGGCGCGCGACAGTAGGCAGTGGGTCTGCTCCCGAGCCTGGGGCGACGTGCTCGAGGTCGCGGTCGGCACGGGCCTCAACCTGCCGCTCTACCCGGCGGGCACCCGCCTGACCGCGATCGAGTGGAGTCCGGGCATGCTCCGGCTCGCGCAGCAGCGCCGAGCCGAGCTCGGCGTCGAGGCCGAGCTGCGGGAGGGCGACGCGCGCTCGCTGCAGTTCCCCGACGGGGCGTTCGACACCGTGGTCTGCACGTTCTCGCTGTGCGCGATCCCCGACCACGAGCAGGCGATCGCCGAGATGCACCGGGTGCTGCGTCCCGACGGCGTGCTGCTGCTGGCCGACCACGTGGTGAGCACCGCGTGGCCGGTGCGGGTGGTGCAGCGTCTCGCGGAGCTGGTGACGGTGCCGAAGGGCGGCGAGCACTTCCGCCGCCGCCCTTCGCAGCGCCTCCCCGCAGCGGGCTTCGAGGTGACCGAGTCCGAGCGCTTCAAGCTCGGGCTCATCGAACGCCTCGCCGCGGGCAAGCGCGCCTGACTCAGCTGGAGGCGATCGCCTTGATCACCGCGTCCTGGAAGGCGGGCAGGTCGTCCGGGTTGCGGCTGGTGACCAGGTTGTCGTCGATGACGACCTGCTGGTCGGTGACCTCGCCGCCCGCGTTGCGGATGTCGGTGCGGATGCTGGGGAACGACGTCAGCTGCCGCCCCCGGACCACGTCGGCCTCGACCAGCGTCCAGGGTCCGTGGCAGACCGCCCCGACCGGTTTGCCCGCGCTGACGAAATCGCGGACGAACGAGACCGCGGTGCCGTTGCGGCGCAGCTGATCGGGGTTGATGGTGCCGCCCGGCAGCACCAGCGCGTCGTAGTCGCGCACCGAGACCTGGTCGACCTCGCGGTCGACCGGGAACGTCTCGCCCTTGTCGATGTCGCCGTTCATCGCCTGGATCTGCCCGGCCTGCAGCGACACGAGCTCGACCTGACCGCCCGCCTGTTCGATGGCCTCGCGCGGCCCGGTCAGCTCGACCTGCTCGACGCCGTGGGTGGCCAGCACGGCGACCTTCCGGCCGCTGAGCTCCTCAGCCATGGTGGAACCTCCTCTCGCGGGTATCCGCTCGCACAGGTACCCGCGGGGGAGGTGTCCCAAACCGCGTCCACTGGGGACGGGGTCAGCCGCCGATCTCGGCCTTCCAAGCCGACTTCTGCGCATCGGTGGCGAAGCTGGCGTCGAAGGAGTTGCGTGCCAAGGTTTTCAGCTGATCGTCGGTGAGGCCGAGATCGCTGCGCAGCGCGGCGAAGTTGTCGTCCACGTAACCCCCGAAGTAGGCGGGGTCGTCGCTGTTGACGCACACCAGCAGGCCTGCGTCGAGCATCGCCGGCAGCACGTGGTCGGAGAGCTTGTCCACCGCCCGGAGGGCCACATTGGACAGTGGGCAGACGGTCAGCGGGATCTGCTCGTCGCGGAGCCGGGCCACCAGCTCCGGGTCCTCCATCGCACGGATGCCGTGGTCGATGCGCTCGACTCCCAGCACGTCGAGGGCGTCGCGCACGTAGTCCGGCCCGCCCTCCTCGCCCGCGTGGGCGACGCGGTGCAGGCCCTCGGCGGCCGCCCGCTGGAAGACCTCCACGAACGGTGCGGGCGGGTGCCCGACCTCGGCGGAATCCAGGCCCACCCCGATGAAGCGCTCCCGGTAGGGCAGCGCATGCCGGAGCATCTCGGCCGCGGCCTCGGGTCCCTTGTCGCGCAGGAAGCACAGGATGAGATCGGTGGACACCTGGGAATCGCTCAGCGCGCCGGTGATGCCCTCGAACACCGCGCCCAGCGGCACGTCGTTGGCCAGGTGCACCTGCGGGTCGAAGAAGATCTCCGCCCGGCGGACCCCGGCCCGCTCGGCGCGCGCGAGGTAGGCGCTGGTCAGGTCGTAGAAGTCCTGATCGGTGCGCAGCACCGGCAGGTTCGCGTAGTAGAGGTCCAGGAACGACTGCAAATCGCTGAAGTCGTACTTCGCCCGGAGTTCGTCGAGGTCGCTGGTCGGCAGCTCGACGCCGTTGCGCCCGACCAGCTCGACCAGCATCTCCGGTTCGAGGGTTCCCTCGATGTGAATGTGCAGTTCCGCAGTCGGCAACATGTGAATTCCTCCCCTGGGCAAACCTACCGGGGCGCTCAGACCACCGGCGGAGCGGCGGGGGGAGAGGGCTCGCCTGGGATCTCGGTGCAGGTCAGGCCGTCGGAATCAGCCGGTGTTCCGGTGAGGTCGCGAGCGTCCTGCTGGCCGAGCGCGCTGCAGGGCACGAACCGGCCGTCCACCAGCAGAGGTCTGCGGATCGCGCCCAGCGCGCCGTAGGCCAGCACATCCGCGGCGCGTCCGGTCTCGAGCTCGATGCGCTCAGGGCCGTGCAGCCGGACGAGCCGGTAGCGCTCGCCGCGCCCCTCGCACACGTCGAGGACCTGCCGCTGCGCGGCTGTCGCGAGCCACACCGCGTGGTGCTCGACGACGCCGGGCGCCGAGACGAGCACGGCGGGTCGCTGCCCGTCGCGGGCGCGCACCCCGGAGGCCCACACCGCCGACAGGCCGGTGCACCGCGCCGTCAGCGCCACGACCGGGCCTTCCAGGCCGAGCTCCTCGCGCAACCAGGTGATCTTGCTCGGGCAGGCGTTCGACCCGTAGGCGAGCACGGGCCACCGGGCCGAGAGCGGTTCGGTCCCGGCCTCGGCGAGGACGTCGTCGAGATCCGCCGCACCGGCGCGCCAGCCCGACGGTGCGGCGGCGTCGGGCGACAGGCGCCACCCGGCGCCGTCGAGGTGGTGGAAGGAGTGACCGGGACGGGCGCCCGGGTAGGGATCGTCCGGGAATTCGGCGTCGCGGAAGGTCGCTTCCCCCAACGTGCTCACCACGGTCATCGCTCCAACATGCCCACCGCGCACGGGTTCGCGCAAGGCGATCGGACGTCTAGGGTGCCGAGCACGCCGCCGTGGGTCGAGGAGGACGAGCACAATGGTGGACACCGTTCGCGGGCAGGTCCCGGCCGATCAGCTGGGCACGGTTCTCATGCACGAGCACGTCTTCGTGCTGGACGAGGAGATTCGCCGCAACTACCCCGAGTTCTGGGACGAGGAGGAGCGGGTCGCCGATGCGATCCGGCGGCTCCGGGAGATGGTCTCGCGCGGGGTCAGCACGATCGTCGACCCGACGGTGATCGGACTCGGCCGCGACGTCGAGCGGGTCGCGCGCATCAACGCCGAGGTCGACCTCAACATCATCGTCGCCACCGGTCTCTACACCTACGACGCCGTGCCCCTGTCGCTGCGGATGCTCGGTCCCGGAACGCTGCTCGGCGGGGAGGACCCGTTGGTGGGGATGTTCGTCAAGGACATCACCGAGGGCATCGCGGGCACCGGTATCAAGGCCGCGTTCCTCAAGTGCGCCATCGAGGAGGAGCTCACTCCGGGGGTGGAGCGGGTGCTCAACGCCGTGGCCGAGGCGCACCAGCGGACCGGTGCGCCCATCACCGTGCACACCAGCCCCGGGCACCGCACCGGCCTGGTGGCCCAGGAGGTGTTGCGGCGCAGCGGTGTCGACCTCGGGCAGGTCGTCATCGGCCACAGCGGCGACACGACCGACACCGACTACCTGCGGGAGCTCGTCGACAACGGTTCCTACCTCGGGATGGACCGGTTCGGCCTGGAACTGCTGCTGCCCACCGACGAGCGGGTGGCCACCATCGCCGAGCTCGCCGACGCCGGGCTGGCGGATCGGATGGTCCTGGCCCACGACGCCTCCTGCCACAACTCCTGGTTCCCGCACGGGCTGGTCGAGGAGTCGCTGCCGAACTGGCACTTCACGCACATCCACGACGCCGTGCTGCCGGCGCTGCGCGAGGCGGGTGTGACCGAGCAGCAGCTGACGACGATGCTGGTGGACAACCCGCGCCGGTACTTCGGCTGAGCCGGCGGGCGTTTACAAAGAGGAGGCCCTCGCCTACTTTCGGATCGAGTTCGTTCCGTAAGGGGGGCAGATGAGCAGTCGCAGTGACCTGCCTGCGCACCGGAGGGCCGCGATCGCCGGTCTCGGCATGACCGAGATGGGCAAGGTCTACGGCCGCTCCGCGCAGCAGTTCGCCGCAGAGGCGGTGCGCCGGGCCGTGGACGACGCCGGGTTGCGGCTGAACGACGTCGACGGCCTGCTCGTGTCGGCCGGGCTGAACGGCGGTGTGGACCTGAGCCTGCAGGACGACCTCGGGCTGGAAGATCTGCGGCTGCTCAGCCAGATGCAGTCGTTCGGCTCCACGGCCGGGGCGATGGTCCAGCACGCCGCGATGGCGGTCGAGAACGGCATGGCCGACACCGTGGTCTGCGTGTTCGCCGACGCGCCGCTGCGCGAGGGAACCTCCAGCGGAGCGGCCTACGCGGCCGACCGCTACTCGCCGAAGGGCTGGGGCGGGCTGATCGCCAGCAGCGGTTTCACCGGCCCCAACTCCTTCTACGCGCTGGCCGCCCGACGCCACATGCAGACCTACGGCACGACCAGCAAGCAGCTCGGTCAGATCGCCGTCGCCCAGCGCGACTGGGCCGCGCTGAACCCGCTGGCGCGCTTCCGGGAGCCGATGGACATCGCCGACCACCAGGAGTCCCGGCTGGTCGCCGAGCCCTTCCGGCTGTTCGACTGCTGCATGGTCTCCAACGGCGGGATCGCCGTCATCGTCACCAGGGGAGACCGGGCGGCCGCGCTGGCACAGCCGCCGGTGTCGGTGCTGGGGTGGGCGCAGGCGCACCCGGGCCGGTCGATGCGGCGCGACGACGACCTCGGCCTGGTCAGCGGTGCGGCACAGGCGGGACCGGAGGCGCTGCGGATGGCAGGCGTGTCGCTGGGCGACATCGACCTCGCCCAGCTCTACGACTGCTACACCTTCACCGTGCTGCTGACGCTGGAGGACTACGGTTTCTGCGCCAAGGGCGAGGGCGGCGAGTTCGTCGCGACGCCCGGGGTTCTCGGCCCCGGCGGATCACTGCCGGTCAACACCGGGGGCGGGCAGCTGTCGTCCTACTACATGTGGGGCATGACGCCGCTGTCGGAAGCGATCATCCAGGCACGCGGCCACGCCGGCGACCGCCAGGTGCCCGACCACGAGCTGCTGCTGGTGTCGGGCAACGGCGGGATCTTCTCCCACCACAGCACGCTCGTGCTGTCCGCCTGAAGGAGGCTCGATGGCCCTCGTCCCGGTCGCCAGAGACCGCGCCAGCGCGGCGTTCTTCGACGGAACCCGCCTCGGCGAACTCCGCCTCCCGCGACGCCGCGACACCGGCGAGTACCTGAGCCCGCACACCCCCATCGCGCCGGACGACGACGTGGAGCAGGTCGCGGCGAGCGGGGCCGGGCGCGTCGTCTCCTGGTCCGCGGTGCACCACAAGCTCCCCGACGGCGGATCGTTCCGCCTGGTGGTCGGGATCGTCGAACTCGACGAAGGTCCCTGGTGGTGGACCCGTCTCGACGAGGTCGATGGCGAGGCCGACCTCACCGACATGCGCGTCCAGGTCGCGTTCGAGCCCTCGGGACCGGAACCGGAGCACGAGGTGGTCCCGTACTTCCGCCCCGCGAGAGGGTGATGGTTGCAACCACGGGCGCATGACACCGGGCGCGGCCCGGATGAGACTGGAAGATCCGCTCCGCCGGTGAAAGGCCAGTGATGTCATCGGAATCCCACGGCTCCCGAGGGCCCCGGGTGTTCGTCTCCTACGCCCACGACGCCGAAGACCACATGAACCACGTCCGGGAGTTCGCGACGTTCCTGCGAGCCCAGGGAGTCGACGCCGAGCTCGACCGGTGGGACAACCAGGACCGGCGGGACTGGCTGGCCTGGGCCATCTCCGAGATGCGCGCCGCGGACTTCGTGCTGGTGATCGCCTCACCGATGTTGGCCCGCATGGGGGACGGCTCTGCACCCTCGAAAGTCCATCGCGGGATCCAGACGGAAACCGCGCTGCTGCGCGAACTCCTGCACTCCGATCGCGAGGTGTGGTTCCGCAAGGTCCTCCCCGTGGTCCTTCCCGGCGGAGACCTCGGCGGCATCCCGCTGTTCCTGCAGCCCTACAGCGCGTCCCACTACTTCGTGCGGGAGTTCAGCGAGGCGGGCGCCGAGCAGCTGCTGCGGACGCTCGGCGGGGATCCGGAACATCCGAGCCCGCCGCTGGGCGGGTCGGATCCCGGACCGCACACCGCCGCCCGCGCCTCAGCCACCGCGGCAGCGGAGATCTTCGCGTTGGTGGACGCCCTGCTGGAGGTGCCGACCGTCGCCGACGACGAGAGCCGCAAGCTGCTGCTCGGCCAACTCCGCCCGGAGATCCGCAACTCGGTGGCGGGGAATCCGCGCGCCCGCCTGCACGTGATGAACATCGTGACGACCTGCCGGAACTACGACGGAGGTGTGCAGGAACTGGTCCGCGCGCTGCGGGAGGTGGAGGGTGACTCGCTGCCCGTCCGGCGGGTCCGCGAGATCGTGACCGACGTTGGTGCGGACGGGTGAGCGGGCTAATCGGAGTTGCCGCGCACGGCGGTTGCGGTGGTTCGCACGGACCGGCCTGCCGCCCCCGATCGGACCATGTTCCGCGCTGACGCCCTGGGGGAGAATGACATTGGAGGCATGCGCAACCACGGGGTTGTCCAATCACTGGGGAGGCTGAGCATGACCTCGATCGGGGACCTGATGTCAGAGCTGCCGGACCTGACAACGATGTCGCTGGCAGAGCTCCGCACCACCCGCTCACCGGAACTGGTGGCAGCTCTCGAACGCGAGCTGACCGGCAGCGGCACCGCACCTGCCGATGAGATCCAGGGCCAGAGCGATTAGCGAACGCTTCGCGCGGGCCGACGGCCGGGAGCCGCTGACCGTTCCGGCGAGCGAGCGGGACGCGCTTCGGATGCACCGGCTCAGCCCGGAGTTGTTCGGGCAGCTGTGCAGCGGAACGGCCGGCACCGCAACGATGCGGGCGCTGGCCACCAGCGAGTGGAGCCGACGCCGCCTGCAGCTGCGTGCCGTCCTGGAAACGGCTGTCGACCAGCGGTCTTCCGCGGCCGTCGACGCGGCCTGGCGACTGCTCGAACGCGCCGAGACCCGCTCGGCCGAAGAGGTCCGGGCGGTCCTGATGAGCCCGGGCGTGGGGGTGTGGCTCCGGCACGTCCTGCACCAGGCGCAGCAGAGCGGCGACCTGGACCTGGAACACCTGAACCTGGTGGCGGCAGCGGCCGCACTGCGCACCGGGATCCCCTTCGCACTAACGGTTCCCGTTTCCCACGGCTGCGTCGTGCTGCCGTCGCTGGGGTGGGTCCGCGTCCGGATGAGCTTCCCCGTCGCCCGGGCCGAGCTGCGCAGCGTTCCCGGGGGAGCGGAGCTCACCGCCCTGCGGCGGAGCCTGGACCTCCGGCTGGACGCCGATTCGCCGCACTTCACCCGTTCTTGGTCGCACACCACGCCGCGCTCGGCGGCCGGTGAGCTGACGGTGGCGATCGACGACCACGATCCCTACCGGGAGTTCGGCGATCCGCGCCCGCCGCGCCCGTTGGACGAGGACGAACGCGGGGAGTGGACCAAGCTGATCGACGCGGCGTGGGCGGAGCTCAGTGAGCTCCAGCCCGAGCGGGCCCGGGAACTCGCGGCATGCATCGGCACGATCAGTCCGCTGGAACCGGAGTCGGGAACGATTGGCGCCTCCTCGCGCGGCGCGTTCGGCGCCATCGCGATGTCACCAGTGGCCTCGCCCGAGATGATGGCGGAGGTGCTGGTCCACGAGCTCCAGCACAACAAGCTCAACGCGCTGATGAACCTCGTCGAGATCGCGGTCGACGACGGAACGCGGTACCTCGCCCCGTGGCGCGCCGACCCGCGGCCGCTCCCGGGGCTGCTGCACGGCGTGTACTCCTTCGCCGCCGTGGTCGAGTTCTGGGAGCTGCGCAGGAACACCGGCGAGGAATCCGCCCGGCGGCAGGCGGATTTCCACTTGGCCCACCACCGCGAACAACTTCGCCGCGCGATGGCCTCGATCGACTCCGCCGCCGGGCTGACCGCGCTGGGCCGCGGGCTGGTCGGGGCCGTAGCCCGGCGGCTCGCGGCGAGCGAGGAGGTGGAAGTCTCTCCCGAGACCGCGGAGATCGCGGCGGCGCTGTGCGAGGAACACCGGCTGGCTTGGAGGATCCGCAACCTCGCGCCGGACGAGAGCGTGGTGCGCGCTGCCGTCGACGCGTGGTCGTGCCGCGGAACCCCGCCGGACGTGGGCGAAGGAGCGGTCGTCGCCGACCGGCGGCGCGTCGGGACCTCCGCCCGGCCCCGGTTGCTGCGGCTGCGAGCCCTCGACCCGCCTGCATTCGACCGCCTCGCCCAGGACCCCGATGTGGCGCTCGTGGCCGGCAGCCCGGAACGAGCGCTGCGGGGGTACGTCGAAGCACTGGCGATCGACGGGGGCGACCACGGAGCCTGGGTGGGGCTCGGGCTGGCGATGCGCGCTTCCGGAGCGCGCACCGGAGGGACCCTGGTGTCCCACCCGGAGCTCGTGGTCGAGGTCCACCGCCGAGTCGTGGCTCTCGGCGGTGCGCCTCCTCCTGCTGTCGAGTTCGCGGAGTGGTTCGCCGCGGGCTAGAGCTGCATCGTGTCCGTCTCGGTGTCGAGGCGGACGCCCGCGGCCGCCGCCAGGACGTCGGGATGCTCGGATCCGAGCGCGCCGCGCAGCGCCTGCACCGCCTTGCTCTGCAGGATCGCCGACTCGTCGTGCCTGCCGAGCAGGGCAAGGTCGAGCGACCGGTTGAACGTCGCCGCCAGCGTCGCCGGGTGCTCGGCGCCGAGCACCCGCTCGAACCGCGCCGCGGTGTCCTCGTCCAGCTCGTGCGCGGCCTCGGCATCGCCGCCCGCCGCCAGGTCGCTGGCCATGTTCGTCGCCGCGACCAGGGCGAACGGGTGGTCGGCGGTGAACGCCGAGCGGAAGGCGCTCACCAGCCGCTGGTTGAGCTTGAGCGCCTGATCCGGCTTGCCCAGCAGCCGGTTGATCACCGCGAGGTTGGTCAAGGTCACCAGGGTGAACGGGTGCTCGGATCCGTTGGCCCTGGCCAGCGTCTCCGCGCTCTGCTCGCCCAGCTCGAGCGCCTTCTCCAGCTCGCGGAGCTTGCGATGGCTCGCCGAGACGTTCATCAGCGTCGTCGCGGAGTCCTCGTGGACCGGGCCGAGTCGCCGGACCGCGCGCTCGTGGCACTCCACGGCCAGCTCGTGCGCGGCCTCGTAGTCACCGGTGCGCAGCTTCGCCACGGCCAGGCTCCGCGCCGCGGCGCGGGTGGTCGCGTGATCGTCGCCGAAGAGCCTGCGTTCCTTCGCCAGCGCGTCGGCCTGCGTGCGCTCGGCGTCCCAGTACTGCCCGCACTCGCGCTGGTCGATCGCCAGCGCGTTGAGCGAGGACAGTGTGCCGACGTTGTCGGAACCCAGCAGCTCGACCCGCTTGCGCCAGGTCTGCTCGTCGAGCTCGCGGGCGCGGGAGAACTGGCCCGCCAGGCGGAGCGCGCCGCAGTAGTTGTAGGCGTAGCGCAGTGTTTCGGGATCGTCCTCGCCCAGCAGCCTGCGTGCCCTGTCGTGGACGTCCTTGCGGGTCTCCAGCTCCTGGGCGAACTCGCCGTGGACGCGCTGATCGGTGGCCAGGACGTCGGCCATGGTCATGAGGTGCTCGCTGTCGGGCTCGACCTGGTCCTGCAACAGCCGGTAGGTCCGCTGGTTGAGATCGCGCCCCTTGCGCAGCTGCCCGAAGCGCCGCAGCGCGATGCCGTGCTGCCGGGCCATCTGGAGGGTGTCGAGATGGGTTTCGCCGAGCTTGGCGGTGAGTTCCTGCCACGCCTCGCCGGAGAGGTCCCGGGCGCCTTCGTAGTCCCCGATGTTGAGCAGGAACTGGATCAGGTGCACCGAGACCCTGCGGACCCACTCGTCGTCGCAGCGCGCGGCTCCGGAGAGGGCGAAGTGGGGGAGCATGTTCTCGTAGCGCGGCCAGTTCTCCGACTCGGTCGGATCCGACGGTGCACCGGAAGCGAGCAGCAGGTGCACGATGTGGCGCATGTCTTCATGTTCTTCGGCCGCGACCTGATTCCGCAGGACGGTTTGCACCAGTCTGTGGAGTTGCAGGGTGTTTCTGCGGTGATCAATTTTCGCGAGGCTGTACCGGCTGAATTCACGAATGGCTCTGTTGAGCTTGATCGGATCCATGATCGCTTCGCGCAACTCATCGGGAACCGGAATTCCGCGGGCGTGCGAGAAATAATCCCGGCTGATCGGTTCCGGGCCGAAAAACGCACATATCTGCAGGAGTTGGAGCGCCGCGGGATGCTCGGTGCGCAACCGCGACAACGTCACGTTCCACACCGCCGCGACCGGGAGGTCGGTGTCGCTGCGGTTGGTCGATTCGAGCAACTCGCTGCGCCCCGCGTTGAGCAGTTCGATGTACTCCCGCACCGGCATCCCGGTCTGCGAGCGCCAGGCCGAGGCCTGCTCGATCGCCAGGGGCAGGTCGCCGAGCGCGTCGGCCAGCAGGTCCGCCTCGTCCTGGCCGATCGTGTCGTCCCGCCTGCGCAGCAGCTCCTCGCTCTCCCGGCGGGTGAACAGGTCGACCTCGACGGTGCGCGCGATCCCGGACCAGTCGGGGTTGCGGGAGGTCACGATGACGTGCCCGCCGACGGCCGGGATGAACGGGCGCAGGTCGTCCGGCCGGTCGGCGTTGTCGAAGACCAGGAGCCACCGCGCGAACGGGGTTCGCCTGCGCAGCGCATCGACCACGGAGGCCACGGCCGCTTCGGCGGTGCTGGCGGCGGGCAGGCCGATCTGCCTGGCGAGCTCGACGAAACCGGCCCTGATCTGGGTGAGGCGTTCGGCGCTGACCCACCAGATGAGGTCGTAGTCGGCCGCGTGGCGGTAGATGTACTCGACGACGGTCTGCGTCTTGCCCACGCCGCCGAGCCCGTGCAGCGCTTCCGGGAGAACGGCGGTCGTGCCGGGCTCGGCGAGCTGGGAGTGCAACTGCTCGAGGAGTTCGCTTCGGCCCACGAATCCCGGGTTGCGGAGCGGGATCTCGCCGCCCCAGACGGTGGGCTGATCGGCGGGTGGACCACCTTCTGCTGGCTGGGCGTAACCGGGTGCGGTCACGTCACCTCCTTCTGGGAGGGATGGTGCTGCCTCTGCTCGGCCGGGCAGAGACTGGGTCGGCGTCAATTGGTCTTCCTTCGCTTGCTCGTCTTCCATCGGCTCGCTTTCGCGATCCGGCCGCCAAGGTGAAATCGGAATCTCAGCTGATTTCACCGCGACGCTCGGCTCGTCCGCAATCCTTCTCAACATCTCTCGCCCGATGTGATTGGCGCGCCCCAGATGCGCTCCGCTGAGCGCGCGCAGCAGTGTTCGCTGGACTTCGAGATAGGGCGCGTTCTCGTCGTTGAAATCTGGATAATTCGCGGATTCCGGGTGATCGACGGCTTCTTTGAAGTTTCGCAGAGCCGGATTGTGATCGCCCCAGTCGGCGATCACCCTGGCGACGCGCACGGAATCGGCGCGGTGCCCGGTGGAGAGCAGTTCGGCGCGCAGCCCGTCCTTGAAGTCGTGCGTGGGCGTGGCGGGATCCCGCGCCGACGTGCTGGGGCGGATGCGTTCGAGGAGGCCGCCGAGCACCACCTCTGCCAGCACCGAGAGGTCGGAGTCGGGCAGCATCACCCGCTGGACCTGGCGCATGATCGGAGTGCTGAGCGGCACTGCCGCCAGCAGGCCGGCCAGTTCGAAGGCCTGCGGGGACGCGAAGGTGCGGAACCGCAGCAGCTGATCCTCGGCGGTCTCGTCGTCGACCTCGGGCGCTTCGTCGGTGACCTCCTCCTCGGGGGTCAGCGGGTCGGCGAGCACCGCGGTGGTCTCGATCCAGCCCGAACCGGGCCGAGCTACCAGCTGCGACCAGCCCTCGAGCCATTCGGCCGACTGCTCCAGCACCGGGATCGGTACCGCTCCCGGGGTGTGGAACTCGGCCGGTTCGACGCGGAAGTGCGCACGCAGGCGCTGATGGGGAGAGCCCGCGGCGGGCGTCGAGAGGCGCACCGGTCGTGGCGCGATCCCGCCCCAGTGCCAGAGCCGGCGCGGCATCGTGTGCAGCACCGCCGTGGGTGTGCGAGCGCCCCAACGGGCGAGCAGTCGGGCGACGGCGCCGCTGCGCCATCCCGCTCCGATCGTGTCGCTGGCCACCAGGACCAGGCGTTCGCCCGCCGGGTCGAGGAGTTCGCGCCAGCCGCGCGCCTGGTCCGATCCCTCGGCGGTGATCACGAGCTCGCCGGCGGTCTGAGCCGAGCAGTCGACGTGGAAGACGCGGACGTCGCGGAAGGCCCCGAGACGTTCCAGCATGCGCCGGAACTCGCCCACCGCGGGCCGCCACAGCTCCATCGACGCGGCGGTGTCCACGACCAGCGCGACGTCGAAGCGACGCGCCTCGGCCGGGCGCCACACCGGGATCCACTGGCCGGACTCGGCGGCGCGCACCGCTGTGGCCTCCTCGTCGAGCTCGGTCTTCCACCGCGACGGCACCGCCCGCGCGAACGGCCGCAACGCCCGCGCCAGTTCGCCGGCCCGGCGCAGCTTCGGCGCTGCGGAGGAGACCACCGGAGCGGTGGTCGTCTGGCCGGGGGTGCCGAGCAGGCCCGGCGGCAGCAGTCGTCGCGACTGCGGGCCGAGGTCCTGCCGGTCCCGCGACCCGGTGGGTTCCTCCGGCGGGCTCGGCTCCGGCAGGTCCTCTTCGGGCGGCGGCAGGGGATCTGCGGTGTTCTGCTCGGTGGTGCTGACAGCGTCGTCGCCGACGATCCGCCGGGCCAGCCAGAGCGCGTCGCGGACGTCGCGATAGGTGAGCTCGGCCGGGGGAGGGGTGGTCGGCGGATCGGTCATTCCGACTCCGCTGACAGCGAGTGCCACACCGCCTGCAGGAGTCCCTGCCACTCGTCCTCGTCGGCCGTGCCGGACGTGGCCATCTGCACGGCCAGGTGCACGGAGTTGAGCAGCTGATCCGCGGCCAGACCGCCGACCTCGTCGCTGCGCTGCAGGAATTCCCGCACCAGGTGGGCGATGTCGACGCGGTCGGTGTCGCCGAACTGGGCCGCGACCATGGATGCCAGCTGATCCGAGGTCGGTGGTTCGAGGTCCAGCTTGAGGCACCGGCGCAGGAACGCCGGGGGGAACTCGCGCTCGCCGTTGGTGGTGATGATGACGATCGGGAACGCCCGGCAGCGAACCACGCCACGACGCACCTCGGCGCCTCCTGCCTCGTCATGGGTGAGCACCGTGACGTTCGGCTGCCGCTTGGCGACGCGGACCAGCTCGGGGATCTCGTACTCGCCTTCCTCGACGACGTTGAGCAGGTCGTTGGGCAGGTCGATGTCGCTCTTGTCCAGCTCGTCGATGAGCAGGACCCTGGGGAGCTCGTAGGGCAGCAGCGCCGTGCCGAGCGGGCCCAGCCGGATGAAATCACCGATGTCGGGCGGGTCTTCGCCATCCCGGCGGGTCCCGGCTTCCTGCACCCGCGCGATCGCGTCGTAGTGGTAGAGCCCGCCGGTGAGCTCGGTTCGGCTGGTCACCGGCCAGCGCAGGACCGGCCCCAGCCCGAGCTCCCGTGCGATGAGGTAGGCCAGGCTCGATTTCCCGGTGCCGGGGCGGCCTGTCACCAGCAGCGGGCGGCGGAGGTGGATCGCGGCGTTGACCATCTCGACCTCGTGCCGGTGCGGGGTGCGAGGCCGCTGATCCGCGCCGCCGATGCGCCGCGCGGTCTCCCCGTCGTCCTCGGCGGGGACCGCCACCGAGCCGGTGCCGCGGAACCGGCGCCACGGCGGCGGTTCCGGCAACGACCGGAGCGGCGTTTCGCCCGCCCGCCCGGTGCCGCGGTAGATCCGCCAGTCCCCGTCGTTGCTGTCCAACGGATCGTCGTCGATGGCCACAAACTCACCCTTTCGGCGGGCGGACGAGCGTGGGAGTGACCACGCGGTCCGGATCGTCCCAGAGGACCGTGAGCGCGTTCCCGGCATGTCCCGGTTTTCGCTCCGCGCGAGCGTCGGCGCGGGCCAGCCGGACGCGTTCGAGCACCGGCTCGCCCTCGCCGTGGAGGACTCCTTTCACCAGGTCCCGGAATTCCTCGCTCGCGCAATCCTTCCGGTGCCACAGCATCAGCGGGATGCCGTCGCGCACGCCGACCACGACGTCGTCGAGTCCGCTGCTGCCGGGCTCCGGAGGTTCCCCGAGCACCATCGACAGCAGGCTCATGTCGCGCATCAGCACGCCGCCGAGCGCGTCCGGGTTCTGCCCACCGGCCCAGTGATTGGCCTCCTCCGGGAGGGTTCCGGCGTCCTGGAGCCAGCTGTTGAGGCGCTTCCAGCGCAATCGCCAGTGCCGGTGGTACTTGTCCTCGCGCATCCGCTCCAGCGCGCGCACCGAGACGGGGAACCGGGTGCCGATCGGCTGCGGGATGCTCGAGGTGGTCTCCCACGGCCACTGGTCCACGTCGAGGTTGATCAGCTCGTTCGGCAGCACGAACTCGATGCGCACGTCGGGGTCGAGGTGCGACCACTCGGTCTCGACCTGCTCGATGAGCCCCGCGACCGCGTGCTTGATCTCGTCGAGGTCGCCCACGACGTCGCTGCCGCGCATGGGTTTCCAACCCTCGCTGAGATCCAGCTGCCGCCAGTGGGCCAGGCGGCAGCGCTGACCGGAGGGGTTATCCGGGTGGATGAGCACGACCAGGTAAGCGGTCGAGCGGGATTCCGCCCGGACTTCGGGGCGCCGAGCGCACCTCGCGCGCATCGACTGCAGCTCGGCGACCAGACCCAGGCGTCCGGCCTGCGCGTCGGCCCAGGCGTGCAGTTCGGCCGACAGGTCCGCGCGCACCGTGGGTGCGAGGTGTTCGATCAGCGACAGCAGCTTGGGCAGGCCGTTGCTGTCGGCGTTGAGGACGTTGGCCGCGTTGAGATGTTCCGCGACCGTCGAGCCTGGCGGCAACCGGTGCCCGGCGGCTCCGGTGACGTGCTGGTAGATGTCGGGCAGGTCCGGGACGGAGACGCCGGAGAGCAGCGCGAGCAGGCGCTGGTACTCGGTGTCGGGCCAGAGACCGGTGGTGCGCATGTCGCCGATGATGCGGTCGACCTCGTGCATCGGCAGGGAGTTGCCCTCGACCTGACCCAGCACGTGCGACAGCGCATCGAACCCCTCGGGATGGCGGCGGCAGGCCTCGACGATGTTCCAGATGTGCTGGAACGGGTGGGCGTGCTCGGCGACGGAGAAGGGTTCGCCGAGCACCTCGCCGACGAGCTGCACGACGGTGGTGCGGCTGGACACCTCGTTCAGGAAGGGCACCCGCAACAGCGCGCTCACCAGGGTCAACGAGCTGCTTCTGCCTAACTCCGCTCCTCCGGCCATGTTCACCCCAGGCACCGATGGCATCGGGTTGAATACTAGTGAGGACGTCGGCCGCCCGACACCCTCCGGATGGGAGGAGTTTTCACTTCTCCGGAAGAGATGTTGTTCACTCGAACGCCAATGAGGATCCACAGTGGACTCACCTGCCGTGGTCGATCCGGCGCCGCGTTCGGCCGTGCGGGTGACTACGGTGCGGGGAGGGATTTCCGGGAGGACGAGTGATGATCGGTATCGAGGACGTCGAGGCCGCTGCGCGCGCGATCGAAGGGCACGTGGTGCGGACGCCGACGGTGGCCAGTCCGGGCCTGTCGGAGCTGCTCGGGGTGCCGGTCACCGCGAAGCTGGAGCTGCTGCAGCGGACCGGTTCGTTCAAGGCGCGTGGCGCGGTGGCGAAGCTCCTGTCGCTGACCGATGCCGAGCGCGCTGCCGGTGTCGTCGCGGTCAGCGGCGGCAACCACGGGATCGGGCTGGCGGTGATGGCCGGTGCTCTGGGAGTCGACGCCACCGTGGTGATGCCCCGATCCGCACCCGCGCGCGCGGTCGAGGTGGCCGAGTCCGCAGGGGCGACGGTGCGCGTCGCCGAGGACATGGCGGCGGCGTTCGCCCTCACCGAGCAGTTGCGCGTCGGCGGCAGCACGCTGGTGCACCCGTTCGACGACCCGGTGGTGATCGCCGCGCAGGGCACGGTCGGGCTGGAGTTCGCCGAGGACGCCGGCGAGCTCACCGACGTGCTGGTCAGCATCGGTGGCGGCGGCCTGATCTCGGGCGTGGCGACGGCGCTGCGCGCGAAGCGGCCCGGCGTCCGCATCTGGGGAGTGGAAACCGCGGGCGCCGAAGCCATGTCGGCGGCGTTGGCCAACGGCGGGCCGCTACCGGTGGAGCTGTCGTCGATCGTGTCGACCCTGAGCGCACCGGCGGTGTCGGAGCTGACCTACGAGCACGTGCGCGAGCTGGTCGACGACGTTCTCGTGGTGCCGGATTCCGATGCGGTGCGGGGCGTGCTGGACCTCGCGCAGCACGCGAAGCTGTGGGCGGAACCGGCGGCGGGGTGCCTGCTGCCCGCCGCCCGCCGGATCCTCGCCGAGCGCGCCGGCGTCCGGCTCGGCCTCGTCGTCTGCGGCGGCAACGCGGCCCCGGACGACGTGATGGCCTGGGCCGACCGGTTCCGGGGCTGAGCGTTGGCGGGAAACCCAGCCCCGGCGCGGGTCATTCGGACCGGTTGATCACGCGCGCGGAGGTCTGGTCGCGCGCGAGCAGCAGGATCTGGTCGACGTTGACGTGCGACGGCCGAGTCGCGACCCAGGAGACGGTCTCGGCGACGTCCTGCGCGGTCAGCGGGTTGGTCCCCTCGTAGACGGCGTCGGCCTTGTCCTGGTCGCCGCGGAAGCGGACCAGGCTGAAGTCCGTCTGCACCAGACCCGGGTCGATCTCGCACACCCGGATCGGCTCGCCGAACATCTCCAGCCGCAGCACGCGGGTCAGCGCCGCGACCGCGTGCTTCGCGGCGTTGTAGCCACCTCCGGTGGCGTAGGGCTCGCGGCCCGCGACCGACCCGATGTTGATGACCTGCCCGTCACCGGACTCCAGCAGCTTCGGCAGCAGCGCGCGGGTCACCCGCAGGGTGCCCATCACGTTGGTCTCGTACATCCACTGCCAGTCCTCGTCCTTGGCCTCCAGGAGGGTCTCCGCGCCGACCGCGCCGCCGGCGTTGTTGACCAGCAGGTCGCAGCGCTCGACGGCGGCCGTGAACGCGTCGACCGACGCCTGGTCGGTGACGTCGAGTTCCAGCGACCGGCCGCCGATCTCGTCGGTGATCTCCTGCAGCCGGTCCAGCCTGCGAGCGCCGAGCACGACCTCGAAGCCCGCGTCGGCCAGGGCCCTGGCGCTGGCCGCGCCGATCCCGCTGCTGGCTCCGGTGACCACGGCCACCGGCGTTGGCTTGCTCATCGGCACTCCTCCTCGTGCTCCACGCGTCGCCCCAACCTAACGCGAGGTGGCTGCGCCGGTCGGGAGCGACCGGGTGGTGCGATCAAGGTGTCCGGCGTTCGGGATGGTCCTTGGGGCGAGCCCTCAGGTGGGCTCGTTCGCCCTGCTTGCCGAACAGGCTCAGGAACTCCACGGACCTGCCGTCGGCGGCGCCGAACCAGTGCGGCACCCGGGTGTCGAACTCCGCGGCCTCACCCGGGGCGAGGATCAGGTCGTGCTCGCCGAGCACCATCCGCAACCGTCCATTGAGGACGTAGAGCCACTCGTAGCCCTCGTGCGTCTGCGGATCGGGTTCGGTGCGGTCGCTGCCGGCGGGAATGATCAGCTTGTAGGCCTGGATCCCGCCCGCCCGGCGGGTCAGCGGCAGCATGGTCATGCCGCCTCGCTTGACGGGCCGCAGGTGCACCCTGGGGTCACCCGTGGGCGGCGCGTCGACGAGCTCGTCGAGCGTGACCCCGTGCGCCTTGGCCAGCGGCAGCAGCAGTTCGAGAGTCGGCTTCCGGGAGCCGGATTCCAGTCTCGACAGGGTGCTCACCGAGATGCCGGTGGCGTGGGAGAGGTCGGCCAGGGTTGTTTCCCGCTGCCGCCGCAGCGCCCGCAACCGCGGTCCGACGGCTTCCAGCGCCTGCCCGAATTCCTCGTCCACCCCACCACCTTGCCACTGCGGCAACCGGGATTGCCACCCCGGTCAGCCGTTGCGGTAGATCTCGTCGTAGCGGGAGGCCTTCCGGGCGCGGGTCTCGGCGTGCGCGGCCTCGCGGGTCGCGCGGCCGGTGCCGATCGGGTAGCCGTGCTTGTGCAGCCGGTACTCGCAGGTGTGCTCCATGTACGACAGGGAGTACCAGAGCGCGAGGATGACGCCGCCGAGCACCGACATCGCCCGGATCCACAGCGGGCCCGGCATCAGCAGGAACAGCAGGCCGGGGGAGATCTGCACGAGGCTGCGGGACACGTGCCGCAGCACCCAGGTCCGGCTGGTGACGTCGTGCAGGACCCATTCCCGGTGGCGAGCGGGCAGTCGGCCCCCGAAGGCGTACCAGATCCACAGCAGCGGGTTCGGGCGCACGAGGTGGGAGTCAGGGCTTCGGCTCACACCCAACATTTAGCACACTAACTATTAGCGTGTCGTGGAATGTGGGTAAGCTGACCCCGTGCAGACTCCCGACCTGGGCGAGGACCCGCTCGCCCTCGACCGCCAGGTGTGCTTCGCGCTCTCGGTCGCCTCCCGCAACGTCATCTCGTTGTACCGGCCGCTGCTGGCGCCGATGAACCTCACGCACCCGCAGTACCTGGTGATGCTCGCGCTGTGGGAGCGCTCGCCGCGCTCGGTCACCGACCTCTGCGAGGCGCTGCACGCCGATGCGGCCACGCTCTCACCGCTGCTCAAGCGGCTGGAAGCGGTGGGCTACGTGGTGCGCTCCCGCAGCCGCAGCGACGAGCGCAAGCTGGAGGTCGCGCTGACCGAGCAGGGCGCGCAGCTGCGCGCGGAGGCCGAGAAGATCCCGTACCGGATCGTCGAGGCCCTGGGCGTGGAGCTCTCCGACCTCGAAGAGCTCCACGCCGTCCTGAGCAAGGTCATCGGCGCCAGTCGCCGCGCGCTCGACCGCGGATGATCACTTCCGGAACGGGCCGGTGATCTCGTAGGTGTAGCCGTCACCGCTGTCGCCGGCCGGGCCTCGCTGCGAGGAGAAGTACAAGCGGTCACCCGCCGGGTTGAAGGCCACGCCGCACAGCTCGGACTCGTCCTGACCCGTCAGCCGCAGGAACGGGGCCACCACGTCGTCGGGCGTGATGATGCAGATCTCCATGTTGCCGCCGTCCTCGGCGACGTAGAGGTCCCCGGCCTGACCGCTGGTGATGTTGTCGACACCGCTGAGCGGGCCGTTCGGGGTGAGGTCGTCGTCGTAGGCGATGTGGAGGACGTTGGCCGCCGCGTCGTAGGCCCAGACGCGGTTGTCGCCCTTGGTGGTGAAGAAGCAGGTGCCGTTGCGGTAGTGGGCGCCTTCGCCCCCGTCGAAGATCCGCGCGGTGTCGACCTGGTGGCGGGTGCGGATCGTGGCCCCGGTCGGGTCCGGAACGTCGATCCAGGTCAGCGCGCCGTCGGCCTCGGCGAGCACCTGCAGGGTGCCGGCCGACATGTCGCCCCAGATGGTCGGGACGAAGCGGTAGAAGTTGCCGTCTGATTCGTCCTCGGTCAGGTAGACGACCTCGCGGTCCGGGTCGGCGGCCGCGGCCTCGTGCTTGAACCGGCCCATCGCGTCCCTGCGGGTCGCCTCGCCGCCCCACGGGTCGGCTTCGAAGACGTAGCCGCGGTCGGTCTCCTCGCAGGACAGCCAGGTGTTCCACGGGGTCGCGCCGCCGGAGCAGTTCTGCGTGGTGCCGGACAGGATCGGGTAGGCCCCGGTGATGCCGGCCGCCGCGTCGAAGCGCAGGGCGCTGACTCCGCCGGTGCCGAGCGGGAGTTCGGAGTTGGAGACGTAGATCCACCCGTCGCCGTCGGCGAAGCAGGCACCGCCGTCGGGCGCGCCGTGCCAGGTGTGGTCGGTCCCGGTCACGGCGTCGCCGGTGTGCGCCAGGACGCGGCTGGTGAAGTCGGCAGGCAGCTCGAGGCCGTTGGCGTCGGCCGCCTGCAGGGGACCGTACGGGCTGGGCCCGGTCTGGGCGGGGTAGGCGATGGCTTCGCGGGTCACGCTGAAGCCGAAGGCGACAGCGGCACCGCCGGTGACGGCGGCGCGCAGGAAGGTGCGACGTTCCACTGCTTTTCCTCCGGTGCGCGGTGGGAGTGCATGGTGTTCGGGCACCGCGACGTTAGAGCGGCACCGGGGGTCCGATCACCGCGAAAAGGATGAACAGTGCGTGTAGGGCGCGGTAACCGCCGGTTCCGCAGCAGGTCCACAGTGGATCGACCTGCGCGGTGACGTGCCCGAACCCGTGTCGTTTCCGCTACGCGTAGGGAAATACCGCCGGTCGGCGTTCCAGGAAGGCGCCGACTCCCTCGGCGGTCTCGCCGCTGCGCGTCGCGACGTCGTGCCAGCGCGCGGCGCTCTCGGACAGCGAGTCTCCGCGCGAGGCCAGGTCCACCAGCTCCTTGGACGCCCGCACGCTCAGCTGCGACCGGCTCGCGATGGTCCTGGCCAGTTCGTCGGTCCGCGCGGCCGGGTCGGCGACGACCTCGTCGACCAGCCCCATCCCCAGCGCACGTTCGGCGTCGAAGAGGTCCGCCGAGAACAGGAGCAGCTTCGCCGCCGACGGTCCGACCAGCTCCGTCAGCCTCGCGATGCTCGACGGCGGGTACACCACACCGAGCTTGGCCGGGGTGATGCCGAAAACCGCTGAGTCGGCGGTGATCCGCAGATCGCAGGCGGCCGCGAGCTGGCAACCGCCGCCGATGCACAGCCCGTTGATCAGCGCGATCGTCGGCAGCGGGCAGGCCAGCAACGCGCGCTCGGCGGGCTCGGTGGCGCTGCCCTCGGGGCCCTCGATCTCGTGCAGCTCCGAGATGTCGGCTCCCGCGCAGAACGCGTCCCCGGCGCCGGTGAGCACCACGACGCGCACCTCGGGATCGGCGGTGATCTCGGTGAGCAGGTCCGGCAGCCGCCGCCACATCGCGGCGTTCATCGCATTCCGCTTACCGGAATTCTCGATGGTGATCCGGGCCACGTTCTGATCGACTTCCAGCCGCAGCCGCCCGTCGCTCATGCCACCTCCACGCCCTCTCCGCAGCTTGCCCGGCGGATCGTAACCGCTGATCGACAGCGGTGACCCGGGGTGGTGTCCGGGCTAACGGGAGTGCCCTGTTCACCTGATCGGGATCGGCGGGGGTGCGCCGCTAGCCTTGCCGTCGGCCGTGCGAAGAACGCGAACAGCAGTGAGGATCCCTCGGAGATGTTCACGCGGAAGGATGGCGGACAGGATGGATGAGGAGACCCGCAGCCGATTGGCGGAGATCCGCTCGCTGGCCGAGGAGCTGTACCCGGAGACGATCGAAGCCGAGATCGGCCGGGCCCGGGTCGAGGCGTACCAGGCGGGGATCAAGTTCGCCGCGGACTTCATCGAGCACGGCCCCCAGGAGCGCAGCCGGCCCGACACCGACATCCCGATGCCGCGCCGGTGAACCGCGACGTCCTCATCGGACACGGATGGCCGCGGCGAACAGCCCGGAGGTAGAGTCCCGGGCCTGCGGTGCGGGTTCGGGGTGAAGGCGGGGAGCGGCAGATGGTCACGGGCAAGGTCCTCCGGTTCGACGAGGTGCGCGGGTACGGCTTCGTAGCCCCCGACGTCGGCGGGGAGGACGTCTTCATCCACGTGAACGACCTGACCTTCGACAAGCGGTTGGTCGCGCCCGGTGTGGTGGTCGAGTTCGACCTGGAGGACAGCGACCGCGGCCCCAAGGCCTCCCACGTCCAGATCCTGCGGCAGTCGGCTCCGACCGGCGAGCAGCCGGCGGAGGAGGAGCTCTTCGACGTGCTGTCGGCCAAGGAGTTCCACGAGACCGTCACCGAGGCGCTGCTGACCTCGGCTCCGACGATGACGGCGGAGCAGATCCTGCAGGTCCGCCAGAAGCTCACCCAGATCGCCGTCCGCCACGGTTGGGTCGACGCCTGAACCCCTTGCGCGGCAAGCGCGTCCGCAGCTGACGGGCGAGAACCAGCCTCCGGCGAGGGGGAATCGACGCCCGGCCGGACGCTGACTTGAACGAGTCAGCAGGCATTTCCAACAGGCGCTCATGGCCACTTCGGCGCAACCTGGGACGGACCCGTCCTGGTGGAGCCGGAGGTGGTCCGCGGTGCGAGCGGTGCGAGTGCACGAGTACGGGCAGCGGCCTGTCGTCGAATCGGTACCGGACCCCGTGGTCAGCGGCCCGTGGGACGTGCTGGTCGAGATCAACGCCGCCGGCGTCTGCCGGACCGATCTGCACATCGTCGAAGGCCAGTGGAAGGACAAGAGCGGCGTCGAGCTGCCCTACGTCATCGGGCACGAGAACGCCGGAACGGTGCGCGAGGTCGGCTCGGCCGTCAGCAACACCGCACCCGGTGACCGCGTCATCCTGCACCCGCTGGTGACCTGCGGGCTGTGCCGCGCCTGCCGATCCGGCGACGACGTGCACTGCGAGAGCTCCACGTTCCCCGGCATCAACGCCGACGGCGGGATGGCGGAGCTGATGCTGACCAACGCCCGCGCGGTCGTGCGGCTCGACGGGGGACTGGAACCCGCCGACGTCGCCGCGCTCGCCGACGCGGGGCTGACCGCCTACCACGCGGTGCGCAAGGCGGTGCCGCTGTTGCACGCGGGCAGCCACGTGGTGCTCATCGGTGCGGGCGGGCTCGGCCACATCGGGCTCCAATCCCTGCTGGCCATGACGCCTGCGGAGATCACCGTCATCGACCGCTCGCAGGAGGCGCTGGACCTCGCGTCGCGGCTCGGCGCTCACCACGTGCTGCGCGCCGACGGCTCCCAGGTGGCCACGGCGCTGGAGATCACCGGTGGCCGGGGCGCGCACGTGGTGCTCGACTTCGTCGGCGAAGGCGGTACCGAGGCCGAAGGCCTGGCCCTGACCAGGCAAGCGGGCAGCTACTTCGTCATCGGCTACGGCGGACGGGTCGAGATCCCGACGATCGACGTGATCTCCCGCGAGATCAACGTGATCGGCAACCTCGTCGGCTCCTACAACGACCTCGACGAGCTGATGGCGCTGACCGCGCGCGGCGAGGTCTCGCTGCGCACCCGCACGTACTCGCTGGACGAGGCGCTCGACGCGCTCGCCGACCTCGACGCGGGCCGCATTCCGGGCGGCCGGGCGATTCTCGTGCCCTAGGAAAGGAAGCGGACATGTACGTCAAGGACGACGAGCAGTACTTCATCGTGGACGGCCACATCCACTTCTGGGACGGCACGCCGGCCAACCAGGCCAACCGCTACGGAACCGGGTTCCTCAACTGCTTCTACGACTACCACTCCAACCTCAGCCCGGAGGAGGACAAGTGGTCGCTGGAGCACTTCCAGCGGCAGAGCGAGCAGGAGCTGATGCACGACCTGTTCGAGGTCGGCTACGTCGACAAGGCCATCTTCCAGCCGACCTACCTGACCGACTTCTTCGTCAACGGTTTCAACACCACCGAGCGCGATGGCACGCTCGCCGAGAAGTACCCGGATCGCTTCATCGTCAACGGCAGCTGGGACCCGCGCGACGAGGACGAGGGCCTCGTCGCCCTGGAACGGCTGACCGAACGCTGGAACCTGCGCGGGGTGAAGCTCTACACCGCCGAGTGGAAGGGCGCCTCCAAGGGCTGGAAGCTCTCCGACCCGTGGTCCTACCGCTACCTGGACAAGTGCCGGGAACTGGGCATCCGCAACATCCACGTGCACAAGGGCCCGACGATCTACCCGCTCAACCGGGACGCGTTCGACGTCGCCGACGTCGATGACGCGGCCACCGAGTTCCCGGAGCTGAACTTCATCGTCGAGCACTGCGGACTGCCCAGGCTGGAGGACTTCTGCTGGATCGCCACCCAGGAGCCGAACGTCTACGGCGGTCTGGCGGTGGCGATGCCGTTCATCCACTCCCGGCCTCGCTACTTCGCCCAGATCATCGGTGAACTGCTGTACTGGCTGGACGAGAACCGGTTGACCTTCGCCAGCGACTACGCGATCTGGACGCCGAAGTGGCTGATCGAGAAGTTCGTCGACTTCCAGATCCCGGAGGACATGCAGTCCGAGTACGGGGTGCTCACGCCGGACATCAAGCGCAAGGTGCTGGGCCTGAACATGGCCAAGCTCTACGACATCGAGGTCCCGGTGCAGATCCCGTCCGCGCGGGAGGCGGTGGCACGATGACCACGACGTCCACTGTGGATCGGGAGGCCGTGGTCCGGGCGCTGGGCGAGGTGGTCGACCCGGAGCTGGACCGGGCGATCACCGAGCTCGGCTTCGTCGCCCGGTGCGAGGTGAACCGGGGGAGCGTGGAGGTCGACCTGCGGCTGCCCACCTACTTCTGCGCCCCCAACTTCGCGTACCTGATGGTCTCCGACGCCCGCGACGCGCTCGCCGCGCTGCCCGGCGTCGGCACCGTGTCGGTTCGCCTCGTCGACCACTTCGCCGCGGACGAGATCAACGCCGGAGTCGCGGCGGGGGAGGGCTTCGACGCGGCGTTCCCCGGCCTCGCCTCCGGTGAGCTCGACGAGCTGCGCGCGGTGTTCTTCCGCAAGGCGCACGCCGCCGAGCAGGAGCGGCTCGCGAGCGAACTGCTGAAATCCGGTCGCACGCACGATGATCTCACCTCGCTCACCCTCGCCGACGTCCCGGAGGCGTCAGCGCTGCGCCGGCACCGACGACGGCTCCACCTCCGTCACGACGACGAGGCACCGCTGCTCCTCGACGACGCCGGACAGCACCTCCACGAGGACGACCTCCCGACCCGCCTGAGGATCGCCCGCACCACCAGGATCAGCATCGAAGCCAACAAGACCTGGTGCGAAGGCCTCCTAGACACCAGATACCCCCACCCCTAACCCAAGCCACTCCTCGCCGGGCGCCTCCGCCGACGGCGTTCCCGGTTGCGAGGAGCGCACCAAGTCCCAGTTTTAGTCCTAACCGAGCCATGATCATGTCCGGAATGTCCGCTCAGTTTGGACTAAAACTGGGACTTGGCGACCACGCGGAGGGACTGTCGGGGTAACGGTGTTTCCAGCCTGACGCGCCGGGCGTGGGTCCGGCGGGATGGGCACTGTGAGTGATGAGCTCTGACGCTGTGAGCGCAGACCGGAAGAAGATCGGCAAGTCGGATCGGACGTTGTCTCCTGAGCAGGCCGCTGTGGCCGAGATGGTGGCGATGGCCAAGGACAAGGGCCTGGATTTGACCGGTCCGGATGGGCTTTTGAAGCTGTTCACCAAGAATGTGTTGGAAACGGCGTTGAACGAGGAACTGACCGAGCACCTCGGGCATGAGAAAAACCGTGCCGACTCGGGCCGGGATTCAGCGAATGTGCGCAACGGTTCCCGTCCGAAGACCGTGATCTCCGATGCGGCCGGCGCGATCGAGATCACGGTTCCGCGGGATCGTGAAGGAACATTCGAGCCGCGGATCGTACGAAAGCGGCAGCGCCGTCTCGGCAGTGTGGACGAGGTGGTGTTGTCACTGTATGCGAAGGGATTGACCACCGGGGAAATTTCCGCGCATTTCGCGGAAATCTACGGGGCGTCGGTGTCCAAGGACACGATCTCCCGTATCACCGACACGGTCGTACGGGAGATGGAGGATTGGCGCAACCGTCCGCTGGATTCGGTCTACGCCGCGATCTTCATTGACGCTGTCGTGGTCAAGGTCCGGGACGGTCAGGTGGCCAACCAGCCCGTCTACGCGGCGATCGGGGTCACTGTGGACGGCCGCAAGGACGTGCTGGGGCTGTGGATGGGCACCGGCGGCGAGGGCGCGAAGTTCTGGCTGTCGGTCCTGATGGATCTGAAAAATCGCGGCATCACCGATGTCTTCTTCTGCGTCTGTGATGGCTTGAAAGGACTCCCGGATTCCGTCGCCTCGGTGTGGCCGCACACCATCGTCCAGACCTGCATCGTCCATCTGATTCGCAACACTTTCCGGCTCGTTCCCCGGCAGAAATGGGATGAGGTCAAAAAGGACATCAAACCGATTTACACCGCACCGAACCCGGACGCGGCACTGGCCGCTCTTGACGATCTCGATGAGAAATGGGGCAAGCAGTACCGGGCCATGATCCGATTGTGGCGCAACGCCTGGGAAGAATTCACGCCGTTCCTCTCCTACGACGTCGAGATCCGGAAAGTGCTGTGCTCCACCAATGCAATCGAATCCCTCAACGCCCGCTACCGTCGAGCGGTCCGCGCACGAGGACATTTCCCCAACGAACAGGCAGCGCTGAAATGCCTGTATCTTGTAACCCGCAGCCTGGATCCCACCGGAGCCGGCCGCACCCGATGGACGACACGTTGGAAGCCAGTCCTCGACGCCTTCGCCATCACCTTCGGTGACCGCTGGCCGGACGCCGAAACCTACTGATCAACACGCTGGAAACACCGTTCCTGCGAAAGACCCCACGCGGAGACCCGGCCGTCCGGGAATTGCAGAGGAAACGCGCTGGGTATGGGGTATGTGGTGGGAAAATTTTGTAGTGGTGATGGGTTCAGTGGGGAGTGAAATTGAATGTGGGGGATCGGTGGCTCCGGTAGGGGTGGGAGGTGTCAGACCGGGGGTAGGCGTTGGCGGTGGGCGAGGAGGTCGGCGAAGGGGTCGCCTGTGGTGTCGACGCGGTCGAGGACGGTGCGGATGGTCCAGCGGTCCGGGGTGAGGTCGGGATCGTCGAGCTCGTCCCACTCGAGCGGGACCGAGACCGGGGCGCCGGGTCGTGGCCGGGCGCTGTAGGGGGCGACGAGTGTCTTGTTGAGGACGTTCTGGGTGTAGTCGAGCCGCGCGAGGCCGTGCCGTTCGGACTTCGTCCACGCCCAGCTGATCAGCTCGGGGACGGTGTTGCCGACGGCGCGCGACACCTTCTCCACCCACTCGCGGGTCTCGGCGTAGGTGTAGCGCGGCTCGATCGGCACCCAGATCTGGATGCCGCGCTGCCCGGTCACCTTCGGCTTCGCGACGACGCCGAGGTGGTCCATCGCCGCGCGGTGCAGCCGGGCCAGCGTCAGGACTTCGTCGAAGCTCGTCCGCTCGCCGGGATCGATGTCGAACAGGGCCCAGCTCGGATGCTCGACGTCGCTGGTCGGCGAGGTCCACGGGTGCAGCTCCAGCGCGGCGTAGTTGGCCAGCCACGCCAGTGCGGCCGGGCTGTCGGGCACGATGTAGCGCTGCACGTCGTCGGGGTCGGCGCCCGGGTACTCCCAGGTGGTCAGCCAGTCCGGCGCGTGGCTCGGCGACTCCTTGTGCCAGAAGCCCGCGGATTCCACCCCGTTGGGGAACCGATGGCTGTTGAGCGCCCGATCGGCCAGGTACGCCAGCATCACCGGGGCGATGCGCGCGTAGTAGGCGATCAGCTCGCGCTTGGTGATCGGCTCCTCGCCGTCGCGGCCCGGGAACAGGATCTTGTCCAGGTTGGTCAGCGAGATCCGGTGGCCCTGCAGGGTCCAGGTCCCCTTGGACTTCAGGGATGCCAGCTCATCGAGCTCGGCATCGGTGGGCGGGTCCCAGTTCGGGCGGAGCCGGACCTCGGCCTGGTCGGCGGGCAGTTCGCTGTGCCACACGGCGTCCGGTGCGGCGGCGACCTGCTCGTTGGTGCGCCCGCTCTTGACCGATGTCGCATGCTCTTCGGGATCCCAGCCGTCCTGGGCGTGCTCGTCGTGCTTGTGCAGCAGCAGCCACTGCTTCTCGCCCCGGCGGACGAGGACGAACCGGCCGCGCAGCTTCTCGCCGTCGAGGTCGAAGTGCAAGGTGCCCGCTTCGAGCGCGGCGGCCGGATCCTCCTCGCCCGGCGTCCAGGTGCCCCGGTCCCACACGATCACGTCGCCGCCGCCGTACTCGCCGGCCGGGATGATGCCTTCGAAGTCCGCGTACTCCAGCGGGTGGTCCTCGACCTGCACCGCCATCCTGCGCACCGAGGCGTCCAGCGTCGGACCCTTGGGCACCGCCCAGCTCCACAGCGCGCCGTCGAACTCCAGCCGCAGGTCGTAATGCCTGCGCCGGGCGCGGTGGCGCTGCACGACGAACCGGTCGCCGGTTCCGGTGGCTCCGCCGCCCCGGGGCTCGGCGGTGCGCTCGAAGTCGCGCATCCGCCGGTACGTCGCCAACCGGCTCTCGTTCACGAGCTCAGCGTGACACGGGGGGACGCGGACCACATCGCTCACGACGCGGGACTCGGCGCCGTCGATCGGCCGGCGTGACGGGGGAGTGGCCCAGGGGTCGTTTCAGAATGCGGCGGAACCGGTAGTTCCAGGTGCGGGACTCAGCGGCAAGGACCCCTTAAGATTGGTTGAAATCGAAAGGAGTTTGACCATGCCGCAGCCGCAAGGGTCCGAGCTGGAGGCCATCCGGGCTCGTCGCGACGAGCTCCGCGATCAGTACCTGATCGCCGGTGCGGAACGCCCGGCGCCCACCGTCCGGGGCTTCCACCACGTCGCGCTGATCTGCAAGGACGTCGAGGAGACGATCCGCTTCTACCAGGAGCTGCTGGGCTTCCCGCTGGTCGAGCTGGTGGAGAACCGCGACTACGCGGGCTCCAGCCACTTCTTCTTCGACGTCGGCAACCGCAATCTGCTCGGGTTCTTCGACTTCCCGGGTCACGACCACCCGCCGTTCGAGGAGACCATCGGCGCGGTTCAGCACATCGCGCTGTCGACCGATGCGGAGAACTTCGCCGCCGCTCGCACGCGCCTCGACGACGCCGGGGTCGCCTACGTGGGCCCGGACCGCGGGATCGACGACAGCCTCTACATCCGCGACCCGAACGGGATCGGGCTGGAGTTCTACCGCGAGGAGCTCGCGGTGTTCAACGGAACCCCGCTGCTCGACTGACGAACCCACCTCGCCCGGATTTCCGCTGAGCTCACGACCCGGAACGCAGCGGAGATCCCGGTCGCGGCTGCGAGGGGTGGGTGTGTGCGCTGCGTAGACTGCGTCCGTGGAGTTGTTGCGGGGCCCGTTGGGCGTGGGTGGGGATCAGGCGTGGGAGGTCGCGACCGCGCACGCCATGCTGCGGCGGATCAGCGCCGGTGAGACGTCAGCAGTGCTGCGGGTCTACCGGCCCGATGCCCGGGTGGTCGCCTTCGGGCGCAGGGACAGCCTCCTGCCCGGGTTCCCGGAGGCCGTCGCCGTCGCGCGCGAGGCGGGGTTCACGCCTGTGCTGCGCGCGCCGGGCGGGCGGGCCGTCGCCTACACCGAGAACTCGCTGGTCGTCGACCACGCCGGTCCTGATCCGGGCAGGCTCGCGGGGATGGACGAGCGGTTCGTCGGCTACGCCGAGCTGTGGTCCCGCGTGCTGGCCGCACACGGGGTCGACGCCCAGGTCGGGGCTGTCCCCGGGGAGTACTGCCCGGGCGCGCACAGCGTGAACGCCCGGGGCCGGGTGAAGCTCGTCGGCACCGCGCAGCGGATGGTGCGCGGTGCGTGGTTGTTCAGCGCGGTGGCGATCCTCGACGACGCCGACGTGCTGCGTCCGCTGCTCACCGAGATCTACCGCGCCCTGGACCTGCCCTTCGACGACGACTCCGTCGGCTCGATCGCCGACGAGGCACCCGGCGGCTCGCTGGTGGGCTTCGAGGATTCGCTCATCGCCGCGTACGACCGCGAGTTCGGGCTCTCCCCGGCGGCGTTGCCGGAGGAGCTGCTGACGCGGGCCAAGTCGCTGGCCGACGACCACCGCGTCACCGGGTGACGGGCAGCGTCAGCAGCGCGGGACCGTTGGGCGTGCGCAGCTCCAGCGATCGGATCTCGTTGCGGCGCAACGGAGTCGTCACCTTCAGCACCGCGTTGTTGTCGGGCATGGCGAACCACCTCGCCAACGCCTCGGTGGTGCCGTCGCGGCGCACCACGACCAGGACGTAGTCGCCGCCGCGCCCGCCCTCGTACTCGCAGTCCACGTCCACGCGGGTTCCCGAGGGCAGGTCGCTGAGGTTGACGCTGGCCGCGACCGGGTAGGTGCCCAGCGCGGTCATCTCGGTTCCCGGGCCGGTATCGGTGAGCTGGGTCGACAACGCCATCGCCGCGCACGCGGCCAGGGCCACCACGCCTGCGGACGCGGTCGCCGCCACGCGCCGCGTCCTGCTGCTGCGCACTTCGGCGAGCAGCTCGGGCAGCCGGTCGGTGGGTTCGGCGGCGCGGTCGCGCTGGGCGGGGTCCACCTGGGCGAGCAGGCCCGGCAGCCCGGCCACCTGTCCGACGGCGGCGGCGCAGTTCGCGCAGCCGGCGAGGTGCTGCTCGAACGCGGCCCGGTCCTCGGGCGAGAGAGCCCCGAGCACGTAGGCGGCGTCGAAGTGGGTGAAGGGATCCGAGTGCGGGTCTCGTCGCTGGTTCACCGCGTCACGCCCCTCTCCTCCAGCGCCAAGCGCAGTGCGCGCAACGCGTAGTGCGTCCGGGACTTGACCGTCCCTTCCGGGATGCCGAGCCGGCCGGCGGCGTCGGCGACCGACATGCCCTGGTAGAAGCACAGCGCGAGCACTTCGCGATGCCTGGCGCTGAGCTCGGCGAGGGCGTCGGCGACCAGCCAGCCCTGCACGGCGCGTTCGGCGTCGTCGTCGCCGACCGGCTCCGGCGGGGCATCGGTCATGACCTCCACGCGCGAGGTGCCGGTGCGCCACTCGTCTATGGCGATCCGCCGGGCCACGGTCAGCAGCCAGGAGCGCGCGGAGCGCTCGGACTGGTCGAGGACCTTCGGGTGCCGCCAAGCGCGTAACAGGGTCTCCTGCACGACGTCCTCGGCGCGGGCCTGGTCGCCGCTGGTCAGCTGCAGCGCGTACGACCGCAGCGCAGGTGCGTGCTGGTCGTGCAGCACGCGCATCAGCTGCGCTTCGGGGCCGTCGGTCACACCGCGGCCCGGGTTCGGTCGCGGGTGAGCAGCAGCGCGGTGCCGAACACGACGCAGCCGAGTTCGGTGATCAGGCCCCAGACCTCCTCGGAGGTGGCGAACTGCTCCTGAACGCCGAAGAAGCCGACGGTCAGCGACAGCGCGTAGGCGGCGAGGGTGGCCAGGCCGAAGGCGATGGCCGCCAGGACCGGCAGCGGTGAGCGCCAGGCGAGCACGGCGATCGCGATCACGACCCCGGCCACGACGTTGATCAGGAAGGACGGGCCGACGACCGGCATGTCGCCCGCCCAGTCCAGCCAGACCACCCAGTGCACCCACGCTGAGCCCAGCAGGCCCAGCGCCACCAGTGCTCGCAGCATCCACCCGACCATCGCCACGCTCCTGCCGTCCGCCGGAAGTTCCCGTACGGGAGTCAACACGCGGAACCGGCGGGTTCGGTTCAATTTCGAACGGAATTGAACCGATTCGTCCGCGACCTCGTGTTCGAGCGCATGACTGATGACACACGCTCCCGCCGCTCCGTCCTCGCCGTCGGCGGTGCCGTCGCCGGCGCCGCTGCGCTGTCGGCCTGCGGCGGTGCGGACGCCCCGCAGCAGCCGGCCCAGAACCCACCGCCCGCACCGTCCGGGCAGTCGTTGACTCCGCTGGCCTCGATTCCGGTCGGGGGAGCGATCCCGGTGCAGTTCGCCGACGGCAGGCAGGCCATAGTGGCGAGGCCGGAAGACTCCGCCGTGGCGGCCTTCGACGCGGCGTGCACGCACAAGGGCTGCCCGGTCAAGCCCGAGGGTGCCGAGCTGACCTGCCCGTGCCACGGCTCGGTCTTCGACGCCGCGTCGGGCGCGGTGAAGAAGGGGCCGGCGGACCGCCCCCTGGCCGCGATCCCGGTCCGGATCGAGGGCGACCAGGTCGTCACCGCCTGAGCTCAGGGCGAGGCCGGGGCCGTTCCCCGGCCTCGCCGCAGGTGGGTCTACCCCTCGGGGGTATGAGAATTGCGGGTGAGCCTCCCTTGAAGCGGTACCCCTAGGGGGTATAGATTCGTGGTGTCGGCGCCAGGCGTCGGCGTGCACACCCGCGAACCGAGAGGGATGACCCGATGAGTGAGACGACCTACCGCGTGACCGGAATGACCTGCCAGCACTGCGTGGCGTCGGTGACCGAGGAGGTCGGGGCTCTGGACGGTGTGACCGACGTGGCGGTCGACCTGGCCAGCGGCGCGGTCAAGGTCGTCGGGAGCGCGGAGGAGTCCGCCGTGCGCGAGGCCGTCGAAGAGGCCGGTTACGAGCTGGCCTCATGACTCCGGCGGACGGTGGGACGGGGGCAGGCATGACCGCCGTGGAGCACTCCGCGGGTCGGACCGTCGAGCTGTCGATCTCGGGGATGACCTGCGCTTCGTGCGCGAACCGGATCGAGCGCAAGCTCAACAAGCTCGACGGCGTCGCCGCCAGCGTCAACTACGCCACCGAGAAGGCGCAGGTCACGGCCTCCGAGGAGGTCGACCCGCAGCGACTGGTCGAGGTGGTCGAAGCCGCCGGTTACGGCGCTGCGCTGCCCACCGCCGAACCGCAGGAGGAAGAACCGGCGGACGCGCTGCGGCAGCGGCTGCTCGGCTCGCTGGCCCTGTCGGTCCCGGTCGTGCTGCTGGCGATGGTCTCGGCGTGGCAGTTCACCTACTGGCAGTGGATCTCGCTCGTGCTGGCCGCGCCGGTGGTCGTCTGGGGTGGCTGGCCGCTGCACCGGGCCGCGCTGGTGAACCTGCGCCACGGCGCCGCGACCATGGACACCCTGGTGTCGATGGGCACGCTCGCGGCGTTCGCCTGGTCGCTCTACGCGCTGCTGCTGGGCAACGCGGGCATGCCGGGCATGACGCACCCGTTCGCGCTCACCATCGAACGCGGCGACGCCACGAGTTCGATCTACCTGGAGGTCGCCGCCGCGGTCACCACGTTCGTGCTGGCCGGGCGCTACTTCGAGGCCCGGGCCAAGCGCCGCGCCGGTGCGGCCCTGCGCGCCCTGCTGGAGCTCGGGGCCAAGGACGTGGCGGTGGTGCGAGGCGGGGATGAGGTCCGCGTGCCCACCGACCAGCTGCTCGTCGGGGACCGCTTCGTGGTCCGTCCCGGCGAGAAGATCGCCACCGACGGCGTGGTCGAGGAGGGCGGCTCGGCCGTCGACGCCTCGATGCTCACCGGAGAGTCCGTGCCGGTGGAGGTCGGTCCGGGTGACGCGGTCGTGGGCGCCACCGTCAACGCGGGCGGCCGGTTGGTCGTGCGCGCCACCCAGATCGGCTCCGGCACGCAGCTCGCGCAGATGGCGCGGATGGTCGAGGAGGCCCAGACCGGCAAAGCGCAGATCCAGCGCCTCGCCGACCGGGTTTCGGCGGTGTTCGTGCCGATCGTCATCGGCCTGGCCCTGCTGACGCTGGTGGGCTGGCTGGTGGCCGGACAGCCGGCGACCGCCGCGTTCACCGCGGCCGTGGCGGTGCTGATCATCGCCTGCCCATGTGCGATGGGCTTGGCCACGCCGACCGCCCTCCTGGTGGGAACCGGCCGAGGGGCTCAGCTGGGCGTGCTCATCAAGGGCCCCGAGGTCCTGGAATCCACCAGGCGCATCGACACGGTCGTGCTGGACAAGACCGGAACGGTGACCACCGGCCGGATGCAGCTGGTGGACGCGCACACCGACGGAGACACCGCCCGGGACGAGGCGCTGCGCGTCGCGGGCGCCGTGGAGAACGCCTCCGAGCACCCGATCGCCCGCGCCATCACCACCGGCGCGCGCCAGGAGGTCGGCGAGCTCCCCGAGGTCGTGGAGTTCGCGAACCTCGAAGGGCTCGGTGTTCGGGGCGTCGTCGAGGGACGTGCCGTGCTGGCCGGGCGCGCGGCGCTGCTGGAGCAGTGGGGCCTGCGCCTCGACGGTCCGCTCGCCGAGGTCAAGGCGGCTGCGGAGGCCGACGGCAAGACCGCGGTCGTGCTCGCCTGGGACGGCGGGGTGCGCGCGGTGCTGGTCGTGGCGGACACGGTGAAACCGACCTCCCAGCAAGCGATCTCGCAGCTGCGCGAGCTCGGCCTGACCCCGGTTCTGCTCACCGGTGACAACTCCGCCGCAGCCGGTGCGGTGGCTGCGCAGGTCGGCATCTCCGAGGTCGTCGCCGAGGTCATGCCCGCCGACAAGGTCGAGGTCGTCCAGCGGCTGCAGGCCGAGGGCAAGGCGGTGGCGATGGTCGGCGACGGTGTCAACGACGCCGCGGCCCTGGCGCAGGCCGACCTCGGCCTGTCGATGGGAACCGGAACCGACATCGCCATCGAGGCGGGCGATCTGACCCTGGTGCGCGGTGACCTGCGCGCCGCGGTCGACGCGATCCGGCTGTCGCGCCGGACGCTGAAGACCATCAGGGGCAACATGTTCTGGGCGCTGGCCTACAACGTCGCGGCGCTGCCGCTGGCGGCGGCCGGACTGCTCAACCCGATGATCGCCGGTGCCGCCATGGCCTTCAGCTCGTTGTTCGTGGTCGGCAACAGCCTCCGCCTGCGCCGGTTCCGCACCTCGGCGCGGTAGCCGGAGGATCCCCCCGAACGCCCGCCCGGTCCCAGGCCGGGCGGGCGTTCGCGCGCTGCCGGGCTTGACCCGGTGAGGTGCAATGAGGGCATGGCGGAATTCAGCTCAACGACCTTGAAACCGGGGCAGATCGAGTCCAACGACCAGGGCGAGCGCATCGGCCGGTCGGCCGGTGGGCGGTTGGTGCAGCTGCGCCGCAGGGTCGCCGACCGCGGCTTCGTGGTGATCGTCGACGCCGAACCGCGCTCGGAGGTTCCGGCGGAGGTGCTGACCCTGGAGTGGTCTGCGGCCAACGCCGCGTTCGACAGGTTGATGCACGAGTACTGAGCGCGGCGCGCTCCTGGTGGTCGCGGTGCCGGTGCCCGGACGCTGCGGTTTCGGGCTCACGAGCCTCGGGTAAGGCGGGACAGTCCCGACACACGCGAGGAGGACCGGATCATGCCCACTGCCAGCGACATCATGCACCCCGGTGCGCAGTGCATCGGCGAGGACGAGAGCCTGTTCCAGGCCGCGCAGATGATGCGCGATCTCGACGTCGGTTCGCTGCCGATCTGCGGTCAGGACGACCGCCTGCACGGCATCCTCACCGACCGCGACATCGTGCTGCGCTGCTGTGCGCAGGGACGCGACCCGGCGCAGGTCAGAGCGGGCGAGATGGCCCAAGGCGCGCCACACTGGGTCGACGCGCGGTCCGACGTCGACCGGGTGCTGACGATGATGGAGGAGCACAGGATCCGCCGGATGCCGGTCATCGCCGACCACCGCTTGGTGGGCATGATCAGCGAGGCGGACCTGGCCCAGCACCTCGGCGACGACCAGCTCGCGCACTTCGTGGAGACCATCTGCGCCGGGAAGTGAGATGACGACACGGGTGTTCGTGGTCGACGACCACGACGTGATCAGGCGTGGCATCGCCGCGCTGGTCGGTGCCGAGGAAGACCTGGAACTGGTCGGCGAGGCGGCCAGCGTCGCCGAGGCGCTGGCCTGGGTGCCGAAGAAGAACCCGCAGGTGGCGGTGCTCGACGTCCGGTTGCCCGACGGCAACGGCGTCGAGCTCTGCCGCGAACTCCGGTCGCAGCTGCCCGCGCTGCGTTGCCTGATGCTGACCTCGTTCGACGACCACGAAGCCCTGATGGACGCGATCATGGCCGGGGCCAGCGGTTTCGTGCTCAAGGGCGTGGTCAGCCAGGAGCTGGTCAGCGCGCTGCGCACGGTCGGCGCGGGCAAGTCGCTGCTGAGCCCGCAGCGGACCGAGGCGATGCTCAACTGGCTGCGCAAGGAGCAGGAGAAGGCCGATCCGCTGCGCGAGCTGACCGCGCGGGAGCGCCAGGTGCTGGAGCTCATCGGTGAGGGGATGACCAACCGCGAGATCGCAGAGCGGATGGTCCTGGCGGAGAAGACCATCAAGAACTACGTGTCGCAGATGCTGGCCAAGCTCGCGATGCGGCACCGCAGCGAGGCTGCGGTCCTGGCGACGGAGCTGCGGCTGGACCGCGATTCCCGCAACAAGCACTGAGCGTGGGAGCTCCTCGGGGGAGGCCGTGAGATGTCACAACCGCCGGACCGCGACGACGCCGAGCAGGTGCTCGCGAGGTTGCTGCCCGCGCTTCGCGAGCTGCGCGACGGCAACTTCCGGCGCCGCCTGGTGGTCAGCGGTGACGGTCCCGCCGCGGAGGCCGCGGCGATCTACAACGAGGTCGCCGAGCGCAACCAGCGGCTGGCAGGCGAGTTGCAGCGGGTGGGGGAGTCGGTGGCGCGCGGTCAGCTGCCGGTCGCCCCGGTGTCGCTGGACGGGGACGTCGAGGGCGGGTGGGCGCTGGCGGCGGACTCGGTGAACTTCATGGCCGACAACCTCACCAGTCAGGTCCGCGACATCGCGCAGGTCGCCACCGCGGTGGCCGCGGGCGATCTGACGCAGAAGATCGACGTGGACGCCCAGGGCGAGATCCTGCAGCTGAAGAACACGATCAACACGATGGTCGATCAGCTCTCGGCGTTCGCGGCGGAGGTCACGCGGGTGGCGCGGGAGGTCGGCACCGAGGGCAAGCTCGGCGGTCAGGCGCGGGTCTACGGGGTGGCGGGGATCTGGAAGGACCTCACCGACAACGTCAACATCATGGCCGACAACCTGACCAACCAGGTCCGCAGCATCGCCCAGGTCACCACCTCGGTGGCGCAGGGCGACCTGTCGAAGAAGATCGACGTCAACGCCCGCGGGGAGATCCTGGAGCTCAAGACGACCATCAACACGATGGTCGATCAGCTCTCGGCGTTCGCGGCGGAGGTCACGCGGGTGGCGCGGGAGGTCGGCACCGAGGGCCAGCTCGGCGGTCAGGCGGAGGTCGCCGACGTCTCCGGGACCTGGCGGCGGCTGACCGAGAGCGTCAACCGGCTCGCGGGGAACCTGACCGCCCAGGTCCGCGCCATCGCCCAGGTCGCCACGGCGGTCACCGAAGGGGATCTGACCAGGCAGATCACCGTGGACGCCTCGGGCGAGGTGGCCGAGCTCAAGGACAACATCAACGCGATGATCAGCAACCTCAAGGAGACGACCCGCGCCAACCAGGAGCAGGACTGGCTCAAGACGAACCTGGCCCGGATCTCGGCGCTGATGCAGGGTCAGCACGACCTGGACGCGCTCGCGCAGCTGATCATGTCGGAGCTCGCGCCGCTGGTGTCGGCCCTGCAGGGCGCGTTCTTCCTGACCCGCACCACCGAGGACGGTCACCGCTACCTGGAGCACGCCGCGGGCTACGGACGCCCGCCCGCGCGCCACGGTCCGCCGCTGCGGTTCGACTTCGGCGAATCCCTGGTCGGGCAGGCGGCCGTCGACCGCAAGTCGATCCTGGTGGAGAACGCGCCACCGGACTACATCCGGGTCACCTCCGGGCTCGGGCAGTCCTCGCCGACCAGCGTGGCGATCGTGCCGGTGCTGTTCGAAGGCGCGGTCCTCGGCGTCATCGAGCTCGCCGGGATCCACGGCTTCAGCTCCGTGCACCTGGACCTGCTGGAACGGCTCAAGGAGTCGATCGGCGTCGAGGTCAACACCATCGTGGTCAACACGCGCACCGAGGCGCTGCTCGGCGAATCCCAGCACCTGGCCAGCGAGCTGCAGGCACGCTCCGAACAGCTCCAGCACCAGCAGGACGAGCTGCAGCGCTCCAACATCGAGCTGGAGGACAAGGCGGCGCTGCTGGCCAGCCGGAACAAGGACATCGAGCTCAAGAACATCGAGATCGAGCAGGCCAGGCAGGAGCTGGAGGAACGGGCGCGGCAGCTGTCCCAGGCGTCGGCCTACAAGTCGGAGTTCCTGGCCAACATGTCCCACGAGCTGCGCACACCGCTCAACAGCGTGCTGATCCTGGCCAAGCTGCTGGCCGACAACATGGACGGCAACCTCACGCCGCAGCAGGTGGACCTGGCCAGGACCGTGCACCAGGCCGGATCGGACCTGCTGCAGCTGATCAACGACGTGCTCGACCTGTCCAAGGTCGAGGCGGGCCAGATGCACCTGCTGCCCGAGGACGTCGAGATCGGGGAGCTGGCGCGCAGCGTGGAGTCGATGTATCAGCCGGTGGCCGCCGACAAGGGCCTGGACTTCAACGTCGTCGTCGCGCCGTCGCTGCCGCCGAGCCTGCACACCGACCGCAGCCGGCTGGAGCAGATCGTGCGGAACCTGCTGTCCAACGCGGTGAAGTTCACCGACCGCGGCAGCGTCGAACTGCGGATCCGCCCCGCTCAGCCCACCGAGGTCAACCTCGGGACCCTCCGACGGGCGCGGCAGCGCATCGTGTTCTCCGTGCGCGACACCGGCATCGGCATCCCCACCGACAAGCTCTCGCTCGTGTTCGAAGCGTTCCAGCAGGTCGACGGGACCACGGTGCGCAAGTACGGCGGTACCGGACTGGGGCTGTCGATCAGCCGGGAGCTGACCACGCTGCTGGGCGGGGAGCTCCAGGTCCGCAGCGAACCGGGGCAGGGCACCACCTTCAGCCTCTACCTCTCCGCGGAACCGGCGATGGAACCACCGGCTCGGCCAGAGCTGCCGGAAGTCCCGGAAGCTTCGGACGCGCCGGAAGCGCCGACCGAGGACACCGAGGAGACGACCGCGGTCGACACACCGCCGCTGCCGCGCACGCCGTCCGAGGCCGAGAACAGCTGGGATGTCTCCGCCGAGGGCATCGAGCCGCCGCTGCGCTCCACCGAGCTGATCAACCAGGACACCCAGCCGCACGTGCACCGCGCCGCGGAACCCGCCCAGCGCGGTGCGCTGCAGTTCAATTCGGAGAAGGTGCTGGTCGTCGACGACGACGAGCGCAGCGTGCACGCCATGCGGGTGCTGCTGGAGCAGCACGGGCTGCAAGTCGTCAACGCCGACAACGCGCTGGGCGCGCTGAGCGAACTGCGCAGGCACAACGACCTCGTCATCGTCCTGATGGACGTGATGATGCCGCAGCTGGACGGCAACGAGGCGATCCGCATGATCCGCGAGATGCCCCGCTACCGGGATCTGACGATCATCGCGGTGACGGCCAAGGCGATGAAGGGCGACCGGGAGCAGAGCATCGCCGCGGGCGCCACCGAGTACCTGACCAAACCGGTGGACGCCGACCGCCTGCTCGACCTGCTCTCAGAACACCTGCCAGCGGGGATGGCCGCCGAGGCCGAATGACGGCGCACCGCCTGACTTCGCGCACATTGTTGCGCACTGTGCACTCCCCGGACTGGACTATTGCGTGATTCGCGCAGCGATCTCTATGGTTTAACCAAGCCCGGCGGGGGGTGCTCGTTGGGTGTTTCGGCGAGCAGAAGAGCAGGTGATCATGGGATCGCGAGTCCTGGTCGTAGCCGATGACCTCAGCGGTGCAGGTGATTCCGGAGTTCCCTTCGCGCTGCGCGAAATGCGCACCCTGCTGGCGTTGGACGACACCGGCGACGCCGAGGTGTTCGTGGCCGACACCGACAGCAGGCACATCGAACCCGATCTCGCGGCGAAGCGCGTCCACGAAGCCCTGGACGGGCACGCGCACGGCCGCGTCGTCTTCAAGAAGATCGACTCCACGCTGCGCGGCAACATCGCGGCCGAAGTCGGTGCGATCGTCGAGCACGCGGACGGAGCCGGGGTGCTGGTGTGTCCCGCCTCGCCGGCCACCGGCCGCACCGTTCTCGGCGGAGTCGTGCACATCAACGGAATTCCGCTGCACCACACCGATTTCTGGGACACCGAGCCGGGTGAGCCGCCGGTGGACCTCGCTTCCGCGCTGGACGGGCTGACGGTCCGCCACGTCGCGCTGGCCTCGGTGCGCGGAAAGCCCGCGCAACTGCGGGAACGCGTCACCCAGCTGCTCGCCGAAGCCGAAGTGGTGGTCTGCGACGCGGTGTCGGAGAGCGACCTGCGCGCCGTGGTCACCGCGGGCTCCGCCGCGTCCGAACAACCGAAGTGGGTGGGAGCCGCGGGACTGGCCGACGCGCTGGCCGAGCTGATCCGCCCCGGCTACGACATCGAACCCCCGCCGCCGGTCGACGGACCGGTGCTCGCCGTGGTCGGCAGCGCGAGCCGGGTCTCCCGCCAGCAGGCCGACTACCTCGCCGAACGCTTCGGGCACACCAGGCGGCTCCCCGCCCGCACCCTCGTCGGCGCCGAACCCGCCGCGCTCGCGCGCATCGCCGAACAGCTCAGCGACGCGCTGTGCACCGGGGACGTGCTGGTCACCGTCGAAGGGCCGGTGAAGGCCGGGCTCGAACGCGAGCTCACCGCCGCGCTCGCCGAGGTGTGCGCCCCGGCGACGGAGAGAGCAGGGCTGCTGGTGCTCACCGGTGGCGAGACCGCCAGGGCCGTCCTCGGCAAGCGCGGGGTCAGCGGGTTGCGACTGCTCAACGAACTCGAACCCGGCGTGGTGCTGGGCCGGACCATCGAGAAGCAGCCCGGATACGTTATCACCAAGGCCGGTGCCTTCGGCGCACCGGACACCCTGCACCGCGCGGTGTCCGCGGTGCGCTGCGGAAGGGCCGTCGCGTGACCTTGCCTGCCATCGCCGTCACCATGGGCGACGCCGCCGGAGTCGGGCCCGAGGTGATCGTGCGGGCACTCGCGGAACCCGAGATGCGCGACCTGGCCCGCCCGGTGGTGATCGGTGACGCCGCCCGGCTGGTCCGAGCCGCCGAGATCTGCGGGATCGACGTGCGCATCAAGCCCGTCTCCGGACAGGCCGAGGCCACCGACGATCCCGGTGCGATCGAGGTGCTCGACCTCGGCGGCATCCCGGCGGAACTGCGCTTCGGCGAGCTGTCCTCGGTGGCGGGCGAAGGCGCCTACCGGTACGTGGCCAAGGCAGCCGAACTGGCGATGGCGGGTGAGGTCCAGGCGATCTGCACCGCGCCGCTGAACAAGGCCGCGCTGCACGCGGCCGGGCACCGCTACCCCGGACACACCGAGCTGCTGGCGGACCTGTGCGGGGTCCCGGAAGTGTCGATGATGCTGTCCACGGGCCAGGTCCGGGTCATCCACGTGACCACGCACATCGGGCTCGTCGACGCCATCGAGCGGATCGATCCCGGGCTCGTCGAGCGCACCGTGCGGCGCGGGCACCGGACCCTGGTCGACTCCGGCGTCGCGGAACCGCGCATCGCGGTGTGCGGGATCAACCCGCACGCGGGTGAGAACGGCCTGTTCGGTCGCGGCGAGGAGGAGGCCAAGATCGAGCCGGGGCTGGCAGCGTGCCGCGCGGACGGCATCGACGCGCGGGGTCCGCTTCCCGCCGACACGGTGTTCTTCCGGGCCGGGCGAGGCGATTTCGACCTGGTGGTGGCGATGTACCACGACCAGGGCCACGGGCCGGTCAAGATCCTGGGTCTGGAGGCCGGGGTGAACATCACGGTCGGGCTCCCGGTCATCCGCACCTCGGTGGACCACGGCACCGCATTCGACATCGCGGGCACCGGCGAAGCGGAGGCGGGCAGCATGCTGGAGGCCCTGCGCCAGGCGGCGGCACTGGCCGGACGGCCTTGATCCGCTTCTGGGAGGATCGCGACGTGAGCGCGGATGTCGAAGGACGCCTCTCGGCGGGGCAGCGCCGGGCGTTGATAGAGCGGTTGGTGACCGAGCAGGGCGCGGTCCAGGTGGAGGAGCTGGCGGCCTCGCTGGCGGTGACGCCCTCGACGATCCGGCGCGACCTGCAGCTGCTCACCGACCAGGGCAAGCTCGCCCGCACCTACGGCGGTGCCATGCCCGCCACCAGCGCCGAACCCTCGCTCGGCCAGCGCACGGCGCTGGCCTCGGCGGAGAAGGACCGCATCGCGCAGTGGGCCGCCGAGCAGGTCTCCATCGGGGACACCGTCATCCTCGACGCGGGCACCACCACCGGGAAGCTGGCCCAGCGCCTGCGGGATCGAACCGGGCTGACGGTGATCACCAACAGCGTCATGGCGTTGACGGAGCTGGTCGACGCGGATCCGGTGCAGGTGGTGTCGCTGGCCGGCGAGCTGCGGCACATCAGCCAGGGGTTCGTCGGCCCGCTGGCGGAGCTGACGCTGTCGCGGATCACCGCGGACAAGGCGTTCCTCGGCGCCGACGGCCTGGACTCCCGGCACGGCATCTGCGAGGCCAGCCTCCTGCAGACGCGGCTGAAGGAGCAGATGATCGCCCAGTCGCGCGAGGTCTTCATCCTCGCCGACAGCAGCAAGCTCGGCGCGAAGCCCTTCAACGCCTGGGCCCCGCTGCCTGCCACCTGGACCCTGGTCACCGACACCAACGCGGGCGAAACGGAACTCGCCCCCTTCCGCTGCCTCCCAGGCGTGGACATCATCACGGTCTAACCCCACCCTCCGGAGGTCGTCGGGGGAGGGAAGTGCTCGGCCGGTCCCAGTTTTAGTCCTAACTGAGCCGACATTTCGGGCGCGGAGGGTCCTCGGTTTGGACTAAAACTGGGATTTCGCCTGTTCTGCGTCCCGGTGCGATCCCGGCCACTGTGGACCTCGCAGTCGCGTTCGCGGTGTTAACGTTCGCGCGGCTAACGAGTGCTGTGTGCGGAGGTGGCGCGGTGAGTTCCCGGATCGCGCTCTACGTCGGCGGCCTGCTGGGGCCCTTCGGCGGAGGGATCGTCGCCGCGATGCTGCCCGAGCTCAGCGCGGACTTCGCGGTCTCGCCGAGCCTGGCCGCGACCACGACCACCACCTACCTGCTGCCGTTCGCGCTGGTGATGCTCGTGTCCGGGAGCCTCGGCGAGCGCTGGGGGAGCAGCCGCACCATCCGAGCCGCCTACGTCCTCTACGCCGTCGTGGCCGTCCTGGGCGCCATCGCTCCGTGGTTCTGGCTGTTCCAGCTCACCCGCGCGCTGCAAGGCGTGGCGAACGCCTTCACCACGCCGCTGCTGCTGGCCAAGATCGCCGCGGGCACGCCCCGCGAACGGCTCGGCCGGGCGATGGGGGCCTACGGCGCGATGCAGGCGATCGGGCAGACCACCGCGCCGCTGGTCGGTGGACTGGCGGCCGAGAGCGCGTGGCAGTTCGCCTTCGTCGGTGTCGCCGCCGTCGCCGCACTGCTCGCGGTCAGCCCGCTGCCGCCCGACTCCGGGCCCGCCGACGGTCGCGGCTCGCGGCCGCTGCGGGAGGCCTGGACACCGGTGGTGCTGCTGTGCGGCGGGATCGCCGGCATCGCCTGGATGTGCTCGGCGGGCCTGCCGTTCCTGGTCTCCTTCCGCCTCGATGACGCGTTCGCGCTCGGACCCACCGCGCGGGGCCTGGCGTTGACCGCCTACGGGATCGCGGGCGTGCTCGGCGCCCGCCTGACCGGCAGCGCGGTCGACCGGTTCGGCGTGCGCGCGATGCTGTTCACCGGGGTCGCGGCCGCAGCCGTCTCCGTCGCCCTGATCGGTTCGATCGACTCGCTGCCGGTGGTCGTGCTGGCGTGGGCCGCGGCGGGGGTGTGCGGGCAGCTGATCCTGGTGGCCGTGCACTCGACCGTTCTCGGCGGCGTCGGCGGAGGTGGCGCCATCTCGGTCGTCACCGCCTGGCGGTTCCTCGGGATGTCCGCCGCCCCTGCGGTGTTCACCGGTCTCTACTACTGGGATTCGGCGTTGGGATTCGGGCTCGCGGGTCTCCTGCTGGCACTTTTGATTCCCGTTGTTGCCATTTGGTGGCCCCGGCGGCCTCGCGCGGCAGGGTGAGTTCGCGCAGCTCGTCGTGGATTTCCGGCACGGGGGCGACTACTTCTCGCCATCTCTTCACCAGATTTGTGTCACCCAATGGTGATCGTTCGTGTGTCACGCTGCCCCCGTCTCGACCACCGGGAGAGGGAGTCATGAAGATCAACCGCTGGAAGCCCTTATCGCTGCTGTGCGGGGCGGTGCTCGTCGCCGCGCCGACCGCTGCCGTCGCGGTGGCCTCGCCCGCGCAGCCCACCGCCGACGACTACTACCAGGACGCCATCGGCAAGACCGGTCCCGAGCTGGAAGCCGCTCTGAACGGCATCATCAGCAACGGCGTCACGACCCTGAACTACGACGACGTCTGGGAAGCCCTCAAGGCCACCGACGAGGACCCGAACAACACCGCCAACGTGGTCCTGCTCTACAGCGGCCGCTCGCAGGGCAAGGACACCAACGGCGGCGACGCCGACCAGTGGAACCGCGAGCACACCTGGGCCAAGTCCCACGGCGACTTCGACACCGTTCCCGGTCCCGGCACCGACGTGCACCACCTGCGGCCCACCGACGTGTCGGTCAACTCCGACCGCGGGAACAAGGACTTCGACATGGGCGGCACCGAGAGCGAGGAAGCCCCGGGCAACTTCACCGACGACGACTCGTGGGAGCCCCGCGACGCCGTCAAGGGCGACGTCGCCCGCATGATCTTCTACATGTCGGTGCGCTACGAGGGCAACGACGGATTCGCCGATCTCGAGGTCAACGACCAGGTCGGCAACGGCAGCAACCCCAACATCGGGAAGCTCTCGGTCCTCAAGCAGTGGAACGAGCAGGACCCGCCGGACGCCTTCGAGCAGCACCGCAACGAGGTCATCTTCACCGACATCCAGCACAACAGGAACCCGTTCATCGACCACCCGGAGTGGGTCGAGGAGATCTGGTGACGGGTCGTTCTGCCCGCGGACGCGGATAGCCGAACCTGAGGCGGTCCTCCTGCTGCCGGGCGCCCCGGCCGATGCGCGGTCTCGGGACGCTCGCGCAGGGGAACCGCCTCAGATCCCGTGGCGGTGCCGGTGGTTTCGGCCCGCGTGGCGGGAAACCAGCTCCGCCGCACGGGGTGTGACCTCGAGAACTGGCTGGTCAGCCCGGAACGACTCCGTCCGCGACCAGACCCTTGTAGATGGCTTCGCTGACGACCTGGAGCGAGGACATGGGCCGGATCATCACCGTGAAGGTGCTGATCCGGTCTTCGTCGTCGAGGTGGATGAGGTCGATGCCCTCGACCTGCTTGCCGTCCACGACCGTGCGGAAGTGCAGGACGTGGGCATCGGCGTCCTCGCCTTCCGGAGTCTGGCCGCGGCCGGGGAAGTCACCGACGTAGCGGAAGTCCTCGAAAGTCCGCTGCAGCACGCGGAACAGGGCGCGCACGGTGTCGATGCCCTCGAACGGCGTGAACTTCACCGGGCTGTAGAAGCGGATGTCGGCGGTGAACTCGTCCACCGCCGCGTCGAAGTCGCCCGCCTCGATGGCCCGGCGGAAGCGTTCTGCGGCGTTCATCGTCCTCGTTCCTCGTCGTCGAGTGCTCGGATGGCTTCCTCGCACCACTCCAGAAGTGCTTGTTCGGTGCGGATCCCGCCGCGCAGCACCAGGTGCTGGTGCAAGGCCTGACCTTGCAGCTGCGCGGTGTCGGGGAAGTCGCGCCGCTCGATCTCGCGGTAGAGCGAGAGCCGTTGGACGTGCAGATCGCGCTGCCGGGTGAACTCGTCCCGCACCTGCGAGGCGTCGCCGAACGACGCCCCGCGCAGCTTCACCGTCAGGTCGTTTCGGGTGGCTGCGGGCTCGGCGATCCAGCGCGCGAGCTCCTGCGCGCCGGGCTCGCTGACCCGGTACACCTTCTTGTTCGGCCGCTTCTGCTGCGCGACCTCGTCGCAGTCGACCCAGCCGAGTTCGACCATGCGCTTGAGGCTGCGGTAGATCTGCTGGTGGCTGGCCGCCCAGAAGTACCCGATCGACTTGTCGAATCGTCGCGCCAGCTCGTAACCCGAACCCGCGCGCTCCCGCAGCGACACCAGGATCGCGTACTCCAGGGACACCCCGGGTCTCCTCTCAGCCCGCGACGAGGTTCCCGAGCCGCTTGCGGACGAGGTCGCCGGCCTCGGCCACGATGCGGTCGACCAGGTCGCCGACGGTGGGCACGTCGTTGATCAACCCCTGGACCATACCGACGCTCCAGACGCCGAGCTCGGTGTCGCCGTCCTCGTAGACCTTGCGGCCCCGGGCGCCCGCGACCAGCTCGCGGATGTCCTCGAACTCCGCGCCGTCGTCGAGCTTGGCGACGACCTCGCGGCTGACCGAGTTGCTGGCCACCCGCGCGGTGTTGCGCAGCGGCCGGAAGATCAGCTCGGTGTCGCGCTCGCCGGCCTCGGTGATCCGCTTCTTGACCTCGTCGTGGATCGGGGATTCCTGGGTGCACATGAAACGGGTGCCCATGTTCACCCCGTCGGCGCCGAGCGCCAGCGCGGCGACCAGACCGCGGGCGTCGGCGATGCCGCCCGAGGCGATGATCGGGATGGTCAGCTCGTCGGCGGCCCGCGGGATGAGGACCAGGCCCGGGATGTCGTCCTCGCCGGGGTGCCCGGCGCACTCGAACCCGTCGATGCTCACGCCGTCCACGCCCAGCTGCTGGGCCTTGAGCGCGTGCCGCACGCTGGTGCACTTGTGCAGGACCTTCACCCCGGAGGGCTGGAACGCGGCGACCTGATCGGCGGGGTTGGAACCGGCGGTCTCGACGATCGTGATGCCCGACTCGATGATCGCCTGCCGGTACTCGGCGTAGGGCGGCGGCGTGATCGAGGGCAGGATCGTGAGGTTGACGCCGAAGGGCTTGTCGGTGAGCTCGCGGCAGCGCGCGATCTCCTTGACCAGGTCCTCGGGCGTCGGCTGGGTCAGCGCGGTGATCATGCCGAGCGCGCCCGAGTTGGCGACGGCGGCCACCAGCTCGGCCCTGCCGACCCACTGCATGCCGCCTTGCACGATCGGGTGCTCGACGCCGAACTCCTCGGTGAACTTGGTCCGCAGCACGCTGCTCACTGCCCTTCTGAAGTCTTCTGCCTGCTGGAACCGCAGGATTCGACGCGTCGAGCGCGCACGTCGGCGACGAGGTCGAACCGCTCCGGTGAGCGCGGACGTTACTATGCATCAAGTTGCAATGCAACGAGTTGCATAGGGCGACGCGAGAAGCCCCGGATCGCGGCGAACTGCGGTGATGAGTGCGGGCAGCTAGAAGTTGACGTACCCGCCGTCGACGGTGAGGGCGTCCGCCGTGTGGTACGCGCTGGCAGGGCTGGCCAGGTAGACCGCCAGCGAACCGAAGTCGTCCGGTGTGCCCCATCGGCCTGCGGGCACCCTCGGCAGGACCTTGCGGTGGAACGCCTCCGAGTCGAGCATCGGATCGGCCAGGGGTGTGCTCACCCATCCCGGCAGCACCGCGTTCGCGCGGATGCCGTGGCGCCCCAGCTCGATCGCGATCGACTTGATCATCGACACCAGCGCGCCCTTGCTCGCCGCGTAGGCCTGGCCGCGCGGCTGGCCCTGCCGGGCCGCCAGGCTGGAAGTGCCCACCAGGCTGCCGCCCTCTCCCTGGGCCAGCATCTGCCGCGCCGCCGCGCGCAGGGTCAGGAATGCCCCGTCCAGGTCCACTCGCGTGACCCGGCGGAACTCGCTGAGCTCCGTGTCGACGAATCGACTTCCCGCGCCGCCGATCCCGGCGTTGGCGAAGCAGGAGTCCAGCCGCCCGAAGTGCTCGACGGTCTCGGCCATCGCCCGCTCGACCTGGTCCTCGTCGCCGACGTCGCAGCGCACTGCCAGGGCGTTGGCACCGTGGGCTTCCAGCTGGTGGACCGCGGTCTCGTTGCGCTCGGCGTTGGTGCCCCAGACGCACACCGAGGCACCCGCGGCCGCGAGCGCGTCGGCCATCGCCAGGCCGATGCCGGAATTGCCGCCGGTGACCAGCGAGACGTGCCCGGTCAGGTCGAACGGATGGGTCTTGTCGCTCACGTGAGCCCAGCCTCCCTCTTCCTGCTATTCGCGGTACTTGGTTCGCAGCGCCGTCTTCAGGACCTTGCCGCTGGGGTTGCGCGGGAGCTGCTCGACCAGGCGGACCTGGCGGGGCCGCTTGTAGCCGGCCAGGCGGGCACGGCACCAGGTCTCGATGTCCTCGTCGGTAGGCGGATCGGCCGGATCGCGCGGGGCGATGACCGCCAGCGGAGTCTCACCCCAGCGCTCGTCCGGAACCCCGATGAGCGCCACCTCGGCGACCTTGGGGTGCCCGGACAGCGCCTCCTCGACCTCGGCGCAGTAGATGTTCTCGCCGCCGGAGATGATCATGTCCTTCTTCCGGTCGACCACGTAGAGGTAGCCGTCGGCGTCCTGGCGCACCAGGTCTCCGGAGTGGAACCAGCCGCCTCGGAAGGCCTCCGCGGTCTCCTCCGGCTTGTTCCAGTACTCGCGCATCACCGTCGGACCCCGGTAGATGATCTCGCCGACCTCGCCACGGGGGACGTCGTTCATCTCGTCGTCGACGATGCGCACCTCGACGTTGAGCAGCGGCGTCCCCACCGAGCCGATCTTGCGCAGCGCGTCCTCGGCCCGCAGTGCCGTGGTCACCGGACTGCACTCGGTCTGCCCGAACACGGTGCTCAACTCCGCCTGCGGGAACGTCTCCATGATCTGGCGCAGCAACGTCGTCGACGCCGGGGCGGCGCCCCAGCTGATCCGCCGCAGCGCCGAGAGGTCGTGCTCGCCGATGTCCGGGAGCGAGCAGATCGCCTGCCACTGGGCCGGCACGAAGAAGCAGCCCGAGATCCGCTCCCGCTCGAGCATCGCGACCGTCTCCTGCGGGTCGAACTGCCGGGACGACGACAGCACGATGCGGCCACCGCGCAGCAGCGGGCCCATCAGTCCGGAAACCCCGGCGATGTGGAACAACGGCACGCCGACCAGGTACACGCGGTCGTCGTCCGAGGTCCCGTTGTGGATCAGCAGGGCGCAGGTGTGCATCAGGAGGTTGTAGTGGGACAGCACCGCGCCCTTGGGGCGTCCGGTGGTGCCCGAGGTGTACATGATGAACGCGGGGGAGTGCAGGTCCACGTCCACCTCGTCGTGCTCCGGCGAGGCCTCCGCGAGCGCCTGCTCGAACTCGACCGACTCCGCGCCCGCGTCGCCACCGCCGATGACCAGCGCGAAGCGGGTCTCCGGCGCCTGACGGCGGGCCTTGGCCACGGTCTCGGCGAGCGACGAGTCGGTGACCACGGCGCGCGCACCGCTGTCGGTGAGCGCGTAGGCGATCTCGTCGGCCACCAGCCGGAAGTTGACCGGCACGCAGATCGCCCCGATCCGCGACGCGGCGATGAAGGCCTCGATGGTCTCCAGGTGGTTCGCGGTCGCCACCGCGAACCGGTCGCCCGCACCCAGGCCGCGGTCGCGCAGCGCGTTGGCCAGGCGCGTGACCCGCTCGTCGAACTCGGCGTAGCTGCGCGAGACCGCGCCGTGCCGCAGCGCGACCTCGTCGGGGATCTTGCGCGCGTGGCGTGCGAGCTGGTCGCTGGTCGTCATTCCTTGACCGGGCTGTCCGGGCATCGTCACCTCGCCGTTGAGGGGTGATGGGTGCACTCATCGTGCGGTGCGGAATGGGGGCGGTCAAGGCGGCGACCGCCCGCCGGGTCCGCTCCGGGGTAACGAACTTCACCTCGTGCGAAGGGGTTTCGCGGGGCGCGCGTGTTCCGGCCCTGGTCCTGGCGTGCAAGGGTGATCGGAGAGCCGGTGGTCGAGCCAATCTCGTGGTGGGGTGTCAACGCAGCGTGACCGAGGGGAAGCAACCGTTCGAGCTGAAAACCGTTGCGCTCGCGGCCTTCGGGCCGACGCTGCTGTTCGCGACCGGCGAGGGCGCGATCCTGCCGATGATCCCGCTGGTGGCCGCCGACCAGGGCGCCGGTCTCGGCGCTCTCGGCCTGATCGCCGCCATGATCATGGTGGGCGAGCTCGTGGGCGATCTTCCCAGCGGAGCGCTGGTGCACCGGCTCGGCGAGCGGACCGCGATGATCCTCGCCTCGCTGGTGTCCATCGCCGGACTGCTCGGCTGCTACTTCTCCACCAACCCGTGGGCGCTCGGCGCCAGCGTCTTCCTCGTCGGACTGGCCACCGCGGTGTTCGCGCTGGCCAGGCACGCGTTCATCACCACCAGCGTCCCGCTCCGCTTCCGTGCCCGAGCGCTCAGCGTGCTCGGCGGCCTGTTCCGCGCCGGCTACTTCATCGGCCCGTTCGTGTCCTCGCTGGTGCTGGCGATCAGCCCGGACAAGCGCGTGGTGTTCCTGGTGCACATCGGGTTCGCGGTGGCGACGCTGCTGCTCCTGCTGTGCACCGGCGACCTCTCCGGCGCCGATGACGCCGGAGACCGCCAGACCCACGACGGACTGCTCTCCACCATGACGCGCCACCGGGGCGTGCTCCTGCGGATGGGCACCTGCGCCGCGCTGCTCGGCGGACTGCGCGCCTCCCGCAACGTGGTGCTGCCGGTGGTCGCGGTCGCCGCGGGACTGCCGCCGTCGGCCACGGCGCTGATCATCGGCATCGCCGGGGGCGTCGACTTCGCGCTGTCCTACTCCTCCGGGCAGATCATGGACCGCTGGGGCCGGTTGTGGGCGGCCGCGCCATCGATGACCGGTCTGGCCATCGGCCACGTGCTGCTGTTCGTCGTCTCCGACGTGCCCACCTTCGCGGCGATCGCGATCCTGCTGGGACTGGCCAACGGCACCAGCAGCGGCATCATCATGACCCTCGGCGCCGACCTCGCGCCGCATCCCGGACCCGCCCAGTTCCTCGGCGCCTGGCGCTTCACCGGCGACTTCGGCCAGGCCGCGGGGCCGCTGATCATCTCCGGGCTCACCGCCGTCGCCGGTGTCGCCGTCGCAGGCGTCGGAATGGGCGTCCTCGGGTTCCTCGGAGCGGGCCTGCTGCTGCGCTACACGCCGCGGTACGTGCCGAAGCGGCCCGCTCTCACGGCTGAGCGTTAGCTGAGACACACAACCCACGTGGTGGAGTGATCGCTGGGCGCCCCGGATGATCAGATTGGTCGAACACCTTTCCGAGAAGGGGGAGTCAGGTGTCGGCTAGCAAGAAACCGGTCTGGATGTCGGTCGTGGCGGCGGTGCTGCTCGGAGCGATGTGGCTCGTCTTCGAATCCGGCCTGCTGGACTCGAAGGTCAGCGCGGCCACCGGCCCCGCGAGCGAGCAGCTCGCCGAGCTCGACGTCGCCGCGGCGGGCTCGATGACGGGGTACTCGCGGGAGAAGTTCAAGCACTGGATCCCGCAACCGGACGCCGGGAAGAACTGCAACACGCGCGAAGCGGTCCTGGCCCGCGACGGTGAGAGCATCAAGTCCAACAGCGCCTGCGAGGTCACCTCCGGGTCGTGGACCAGCCTCTACACCGGCGACAAGGTCAGCGGTGCCAAGGGCATCGACATCGACCACATGGTTCCGCTGGCCAACGCGTGGCGCAGCGGCGCGAACAAGTGGGACGACGCCAAGCGCCAGAAGTTCGCCAACGACATGAGTATCCCGCAGCTGGTCGCGGTCGACTCGAGCTCCAACCGCAGCAAGGGCGACCAGGACCCGTCGACCTGGAAGCCGACCGCCCAGGGCCAGTGGTGCGTCTACGCCACGGACTGGATCACGGTGAAGAAGACCTACGAGCTGACGGTCACCGACGCCGAGAAGAAGTCCCTGACGGACATGCTCGCGACCTGCAAGTGAGCACCTCGGGCGAGGCGTGCGCCGTCGCCCGTGGTCGGCAGCTCCCAGTTTTAGTCCAAACCGAGCCATGATCATGTCCGAAATGTCGGCTCAGTTTGGACTAAAACTGGGCTGCTCCGCGCTCAGCCGCCCAAAGCCTGCTTCGCGCCCGGGTGGAGGGGGACCGGGTCCGTCTTGGTCGCTTCGTCGCGGTTGATCTGCTTCGCCGCCGGGTGCACGGCCTCCAGCTCGGCCTTCTTGTCGAACAGCAGCCTCGTCAGCGCACAGGCGTTGCCGGCGGGGAAGTCGTCCCGGACCACCAGCAGGTTCGGCACCTCCACCGTCGGCACGTCGGCGGGCAAGCCGTAGGTCGCGGCCGGGATCGTGCCCTGCTCGTAGACCGGGCTGATCTGGTTCAGCGCGGGCAGCTGCGGAGTGATGTCGACGAACTTCACCGCACCGCCCAGCGTCGTGGTCAGGTCGGTGATCTCCGGGGTCGGCAGCCCGCCCGACCAGAACAGCCCGTCGATCGTGCCCGACTTCATGCCGTCCACCGACTTGCCCAGCGCCAGCCGCTGGGCCTGGACGTCGGCGCTCGGGTTCAGGCCCGCCGACTGCAGCAGCCGGTTGGCGATGACCTCGGTGCCCGACTTCGGCGACCCGGTCGAGATCCGCTTGCCGCGCATGTCCGCGATGCTGTTGATGCCGGAGTCCGCCTTGACCACCACGTGCGTGGAGTTCGGGTAGATCCTGCTCAGCGCCTGGATCGCCTGCGGCTTCCCGTCGAAGGCGTCCTTGCCCGCGACCGCGTCGGCAGCGGTGTCGGCCAGGGTGAAGGCGATGTCGTAATCGCCCGCGGTCAGCTGCTGGATGTTCTGCACCGACGCGCCGGTTTCGGCCGCGGTGGTGCGCAGCGCCGTGTTCTGGTTGATCACCTGCGCGAGCCCGCCGCCGAGCACGTAGTACACGCCGCCGGTGTTGCCGGTGGCGAGGGTCAACCGCCCGTCCCCGGCCTCGCAGGACGCCGCCTGACCGACGGGCGCCTCCTGCACCTGCTTGCCGCCGCAGCCGGTGAGCACCAGCGCCGCCGCGGCAGTCGTCGCCAGCAATGCCCTAATCCGCATCGAGTTCCTCCTCGGACGTCGCCTTGCGGCGCAACACCAGCTGAGCGAGCGCGCCCAGCACGCAGAAACCGAGACCCGCGGCCACCACCGGGGGTTCGAGGTAGAGCAGGCACAGCGCGCCCGGCGCGAACAGCACGCGCACCAGCGGCGACACCGGGCCGAACAACCAGCCGCCGGTGACCACGCTCAACGCGCCCACCGCCACCACCGAGGCGGCCAGCACCCACAGCACCGTCACCGGGTCGGTCTGCAGCAGCAGCGCCGAGCCGTTGTCGGTGAGCACGAACGCGATCGGCACCAGGAACGCGGGAAGCGTGTACTTCCAGGCCTGCATCATCGTGGGGATCACGCGACCACCGGTGATCGCCGCAGCGGCCACCGCAGCCAGCGCGGTCGGCGGCGTGACCTCTGACAGGACCGCGTAGTAGAAGATGAACATCGCCCGCTCGGCGTCGGCCACGCCCAGTTCGCCCAGCGCGGGACCGATGACCACCCAGGCGATGATGAACGACGCCGTCACGGGCACCGCCAGGCCCAGCACCCCGACCGCCAGCGCCGAGAACACCACGGTCAGCACCAGGATCACCGTCGGATCCGCCGAGAGCGCGTGCGCGGCCTGCACCAGCGCGTCGGCGAGCTCCTGACCGAGGCCCGTCTTGGTGATCGTGGAGGTGATGACCCCGGCCGCCGCGCACACCGCCACCACCGGAAGCGCACCGCGCACGCCGATCGACAGCGCGTCGACGATGCTCCGGGCCCAGCTCAGCACCGCCCGTCCCGGACCGTCGGTGCCGCGCACCAGGTGGGAGGCCAGCGCGAACAGCGCGGCGACACCGGTGGCGTAGACGACGGCGGCGAACGGCGGGATGTTCATCGCCAGGAACACCACGATGATCGCCAGCGACAGGAAGTGGTAACCGCCGCGCAGCAGCAGCTTCCACGGGCTGCCGTGCTCGGTGTCCACGCTCTTGGCTCCGAACCGGCGTGCGTCGGCCTCCACCGAGAACACGATGCCCAGGTAGTACAGCAGCGTCGGGACGCACGCCCAGATCAGCACGGTCAGGTACGAGGTCTGCAGGTACTCGGCGATGATGAACGCGGCCGCCCCGAGAGTGGGAGGCGAGAGGATCGCCCCGATGCCCGACGCCGCCAGCAGTCCACCGGCGTTCTCCTGCGGGTACCCGGCTCGGCGCAGGATCGGCCAGGTGATCGATCCCAGGCTGACCGCCGTGGCGGTTCCGGATCCGGACACGGTGCCCAGCAGGAAGCCCGACAGCACAGCGGTCCGGCCGGGAGCGGTGCGCGAGCGCTTGAACGCGGCGAAGGAGAAGTCGACGAAGAATTGCCCGGCCCCGGACGCCGACAACACCGCGCCGTAGAGCGTGAACAGCACGATGTAGCTGGCCGCGACGTCCAGGGGAGTGCCGTAGAACCCGCTCGCGTCGTTGTAGAGCGCGTTGATGATCTGCCCGAAGTCGACTCCCGCGTGCGCGATTCCCCAGTTCTGCGGGAGGAATCCGCCGTAGTAGGCGAAACCGACGAAGGCGGTGCAGATCACCGGGAGGATCCAGCCCGTGGTGCGCCGGGTCGCCTCCAGGACCAGCAGCAGCAACAGGGAACCGGCCAGCACGTCCAAGGTGGACAAGCTGCCCTGCCGGTCGAGGAACTCGTCGAAGCCCCCGGAAGCGAACGGCAGCACCGGGTAGAAGCCCACGAGCAGCGCGAGCGCGGACAGCGCCCAGTCGTACCAGCTCGGGTCGTCGCGATCGGCGGATCCCCGCCTGCCGCCGGGGCGGTAGGACAGGAACACCAGCGGCAGCGTGCATCCCAGGAAGATGACCAGGTAGAACTGGTTGCCCTTGGTCAGCGGGAAGAAAACCTGCCGCAGCACCAGCAGCGCGACCGCCAGGGCCGTCAGGTACACCAGCAGTTCCGGCCGGCGGGAGAGCCGGCGGGCCGGTTTCTCCTCATCGTGGCTCGCGGCGATCCCGCCGGTGTCGGTGGAGTCCTCGGGAAGTCGTTCGCGCTCAGGCCGCGTCGCCCGGCTCATGCTTCGCCCCTTCGGCCCGTTTTCCGGCCGGGATGTAACCGAGGTCACTTCCCGGGGCAACAGGATGCGTGGGCGAACGGGGGATGTCCAGAGATCGACTCGCCGGGTGCGGCTGCGGTACGCAACCGTGACACGGCTCCTATGCTTGTCCGCATGGCGAAGTACTTCGACGTGCACCCGGACAACCCGCAGCCTCGCTCGATCGGCCAGGTGGTGGACATCCTGCGGGGCGACGGACTGATCGCCTACCCCACGGACTCCTGCTTCGCACTCGGCGCCCAGCTCGGGAACAAGGAGGGCATGGACCGGATCCGCTCCATCCGCAACCTCGACGACCGGCACCACTTCACGCTGGTGTGCCAGAACTTCGCGCAGCTCGGCCAGTTCGTGATCATCAACAACGCGGTCTTCCGCGCGATCAAGGCGTCCACGCCGGGCAGCTACACCTTCATCCTGCCCGCCACCAAGGAAGTCCCGCGCCGGCTGCTGCACCCGAAGAAGAAGACCGTCGGCGTGCGCATCCCGAACCACGTCGCCGCTCAGGCGCTGCTGGCGGAGCTGGGGGAGCCGATGCTCTCGAGCACCTTGCTGCTGCCGGGCGAGGAGGAGCCGCTGACGCAGGGCTGGCAGATCAAGGACGAGCTGGACCACGTGCTCGACGCCGTCATCGACTCCGGTGACTGCGGCGTCGAACCCACCACGGTCGTCGACTTCTCCACCGACGAGCCCGAGGTGGTGCGGGTCGGTGCGGGCGACCCGTCGCGGTTCGAGTGATCAGGCGCGCTCGGTCGCCGGAATCCTGATTCCCCTGGCCTCCAGGCGCGGCAGCACCTCGGAGACGAAGTACTCGAGCTCGTCGATGTAGTCCAGGAACGCCAGCGCCATTCCCGAGAGTCCCGCTTCGGCGTAGCGGGCGATCTCGTCGGCGACCTCCTGCGGGGTGCCGATCAGCGGGCACGTCCCGTGCCCGGCGGCGAAGCGGGTGCGCAGGGTGTCCATGATGTCGGTGGCGAAGGACTGCGCGTACATCCCCTGCAGCCGCATCAGCTCGTCGACGGCCTCCCAGTCCGCGCTCTCCTCCGCGTAGTGCCGCAGGAACTCCTCAGCTTCGGCCCGGGTCTTGCGGCACACCACGAACGCCGGTGCCATCACGCCGACGTCGCGACCGTGCCGGGTGCGCGCGTCCTGCCGCAGCTCGACGACGACCTCGGCGGCGTGGTCCGGGCCGTCGATCGCGGTGAACACGAAGTCGGCGTTGCGCGCGGCGAACGCACGCCCCTGCGGGCTGGAGCCGGCGTTGATCATCGGCAGCGTCCCGTTGACCGGTTTGGGGGCGGCCCTGACACCCTCGAGATCGAAGAACCTGCCGGAGAGGTCGAACGTGCCCTCGCGGATCCACAGCGCGCGAACGTGGTCCCACCACTCCTGCGCCAGGGCGTACCGGTCGTCGTGGGACTCCGGGAGTTCCAGGCCCATCGCCCGGTACTCGGGTTCGTTCCAGCCCGCCACCACGTTGAGCCCGGCCCTGCCCTCGCCGACGTGGTCGAGCGTCGCCAGCTGCTTCGCGCTGACCACGGGGTGGTTGAAGGCGGTGTGCACGGTCGCGAAGATCGTGATCCGCCGGGTCGCGGCGAGCAGTCCCGCGGCCCACGGGACGGGTTCGAGGACGCTCTCGTGGAACCCGGAGCTCCCGGGATAGCCGATGAAGCGGGCGATGGGCAGGATGAAGTCGATCCCGGCGTCGTCGGCGAGCCGGGCGAGCGCGAGGTTGTCGGCCCAGCCGGCGCCCCACCTGTCGGCGATGGTGGTGATCGCGAGACCGCCGGAGCAGTTCGGGGAGAACAAGCCGAGCTTGAACTCCCGGCTGGTGAGCAACGTGCCGGACATCCGCCCTCCTCATTCGATTGTGAATCGATTTCACCTCGAATCAAAGGGACCGGGCAAGATCCTCTTCTTCACGGAATCGGACTGGGAACGCACTCGCGACGGCCGGTCGAAATGTGGGGCCGGTCACAACACGCCCGGGCGATAGAGGCAGACGTGTCCACGAGGGACCGTGTAGTCTCCGTGGCGGTCGTATTTTTCTGGGGTCGTGTTCGCGCACACTCGCAGGATGGTGATGCGAGCGTGCTGCTTTCTGGTTGTAGCTGGACAAGTCGCCGTTCGATCAGCGACCCAGGTCGTCACGCAGTGTGACGGGCTGTTGTAGTACCGGCTCCCAGAAGGAGAGAGCAAGCATGGCACAGGGAACCGTGAAGTGGTTCAACTCGGAAAAGGGCTTCGGCTTCATCGCCCCGGACGACGGTGGCCCGGACGTGTTCGTCCACTACTCGGCCATCGACGCCCGCGGCTTCCGCAGCCTCGATGAGGACCAGAAGGTGAGCTACGAGGTCAGCCAGGGTCCGAAGGGCCCGCAGGCGGCCGACGTCCGCGTCATCTGAGCACGGCGTCTCACGTAATACCGGAAAGGCCCGCCTCGTGAGGTAGGCCCTTCCACTTCACAGAGCCGGTCACACGGCCCGCAGACAAGAAGCCCCGCACTCCTTCTCGAGTGCGGGGCTTCTTGCGGTTCAGCGGGTCGCGCGGTGGAGCGCGGCGGAGACGTGCGGGGTCATCGGTTCGCCGACCATCTCCCGGCTCTCGGCGTAGTCGAGGACGTCGCCGCGCAGCACGTACGAGCGCTGCGCAGCCCGGACGTCCTTGGCGGTCGCCGTCCCGAGGACCGTCTCGGTCTCCAGGTCCCAGCGCCCGGTCTCCGCGCTGCCGTAGAAGATCTCGAGCAGTCCGGTGGCGTGGGTCAGCAGCAGCTCCAGACGCCCCTCGGCGCCGGGGCGCCACCAGCCCGTCTCCCAGGCCGCCGGGCGCAGCACGTTCCCGTCGGCGTCGAGCAGCCAGGCGCGGGCCTGGTGGCGGAGGAAGGGGCGGCCGTCGTGCGAGATCGTCACCTGCTGGCCGAAGCGGAACGGGCCGTCGATGGTCGGGTAGTTCACCTCGCCCTCGCCCTGCCACACCCCGATCAGATCCCGCAGCGGCGCGCACGCGTCGTTCAGCGGCGGCCCGTCGCGCAGGTCGGCGGTGTCGGCGGGGATCGGCTGGCGCGCGAATTCCTCGGGGGTGCTCACCCCGGCAGCCTAGAAGCCGCAGCGGGCACCGATCGCATCGGCACGCCCGTACCGGCATCTGGGAAATCCACTGTGGACCCAGGGTGCGACCGGTGATCATCCTTGTCGCCGCGTGCGGTGCTGTGCTTGTCTTCCGGTGTGTATCGGATCTACTGCTTCCAGAAGCTCGCGGTGACCGTGGAGGGCGTCGACTTCGCCGACCCCGCGCGCGCCGGTGAACCGGGCGTTCGCGAGCGCGGGGTCCGCCTCGAGCTGCGCGGCCTGTCGGAATCGGCCGAGGCCGGCTCGATCTACTCCTCCAGGGCGGCGTGGCTCAGCCGCGGGATCTGCCGCTTCGACCTGCTGGAATCCGCCCCGCGCGCGGCCGACCGGATTCACTGGCACCCGGAGATGTCCGACGGCGAGCCCGGCGACCGCGTCTTCGACGCCGAACTGTCCGCCGACCCGATCGGCTGGATGACCCGTGCGCTCGGGGATCTCACCCCGCTGCTGCGCCGGGCGGGGCTGGAACCCGAGGAGCACGCCGGCGACGTGGCCGCGATGGCCGCGGCTGCCGAGGAGATCGCCGAAGCCGCGGCGAAGATCCTCGCCGCGGCCCGCGAGCCGTGGCCCGAGGTGGCCCGTGACGAACGCGGTCTGGCGCAGATCAACATTTGATCTCGACGCCTTTCCGGGGCTCGGGGCGACCGGCAATTCCGGGCCGGTTTCGCAATGCGCGCCCGGGAGAGTGACATAGGACAACCGGAAGAAAGTGATCCGCGTCATCGCGACGACTACGAGCGGGTGGCGATTCGGGCGCGCGCTCCGACGCATCGGATGCGGGCAGCTCACGAAGGCCCTGGTGGCGGACACCAACGAGCTCGGACTACTCCATTAGCGGGTGACCGGAATGACGGTCCGTGATGGGATATTTCCGAGGGGTGGCGTGGTCGGTCAATTTACGGCCGGTTATCGTTCGTGATACGGCGCTGCTACCCGGCGGGTTGAGCATTCCCCTTGAAAGCGAAAGGTCGGGTCCAGTGGATCGGGCGCCGCTGAGAAGAGGAAAGCTCCCATGGTGCGTGCTGTCGGAACGTTGGCTGTCGTTGGTGCGGGAGTCATCGGTTTCTGGGTCGGGTACTTGTTCGACGCCCGCCGAAACCCGATGACCGGAGACCTGGAGCCGGCGTTGGCGGCCTGATCCTCGTCCGCGGTCTGACCGCGCAGCGGTGCGAGTGGCGGGATCCCGGACTCCGGTTCGACACACCGCAGCGGGTGCCGATCAACCGGCCGGGGTGCGCAACGCTGTCCCGGTGCCCACCTGACGAGGCCTCGCTCCATCGTTGTCGCCCCGCCAGGGACAGACGGTCCGACGTCACCGTTTAAGCTCTGCGAGGAGCAAGTCCTGCGAGGTTAGGTGGCGAGCGCGTGAGGCAGCGTTCGACGCGGTTCACGCGTCGTGACCCGGCGCGGCGACGTGCGCGTGTCGCGGCCGCGGTCCTCGGGTTGCTGTCGGCGCTGCTGGCGGTGGCCGTGCCGCTGCTGCCCGTCAACCACGACACCACGACCCTGCGCTGGCCGACCGCCGAGGGCACCCGCTCGGTGTCCGCGCCGCTGGTCAGCCACGCGCCGCTCTGGCTCAACGCCACCGTGCCCTGCGCGTCCGCCCGCGACCTCGACGCCCGGATCAACGGGGCCGGCGAGCTGCTGGCCACCAACGCGCCCTCGGGCACCTACGGCGGCACCACCGGCCTGACGCTCCAGGTCGACAACGGCCAGGTCAACTTCTTCTCCCGCGGTCACCAGGTCGGCTCGACCGCCCTGCCTGCAGGCGATTGCGCGATCACCATCAGCTCCGATGCGGGGCAGACCAAGGCCGACGTCGCCGGCGTTCCGATCGGTTCGGTCGGGGGTGACCAGCGCCCGCAGCTCACCGGCATCTACTCGCAGCTGGACGAGCAGCGCGACGACGTGCGCGGACTGGACTTCCAGGCCGGGGTCGACACCCGCTTCTCCACCACTCCCACGCTGCTGAAGACCACCGCGATGGTGCTGGCCGTGCTGAGCTTCCTCGGCGCGGTGCTCGCGCTGCGCAAGCTCGAGGTCCGCAACCCCGTGCGTCGCCTGCCGGTCGGGTGGTGGCGCCTGGGCGTGCGCGACCTCGTGGTGTTCGCGGCCCTGGCCGTGTGGTGGTTGATCGGCGCCATGACCGCCGATGACGGCTACATCCTGACCATGCTGCGGGCAGCGCCGGACGCCGGGTACGTCACCAACTACTTCCGCTGGTTCGGCAACCCGGAATCGCCGTTCGGCTGGTTCTACGAGATCTACGCGGTGTGGGTGCAGATCTCCGCAGCCACCCCGTGGGTGCGGTTGCCCGCGCTGTTCCTCGGCGTCGTCAGCTGGCTGCTGCTCAGCCGCGGCGTGCTTCCCCGCCTGGGCCAGCAGGTCCGGCGCAGCGAGTCCGCGGGCTGGGCCGCCGCCGCCGTCTTCCTCGCCTTCTGGCTCCCCTACAACAACGGACTCCGCCCGGAACCGGTCGTGGTGGTGTTCTTCCTGCTGTCGGTGTGCGCGGTGGAGCGCGCGGTGGCCACCGGCCGGTTGACCCCGGCAGCCCTCGGCCTGCTGGCCGCGGCGCTGGGGCTGGGCGCCAACCCCCACGGCATGGTCGCGGCGCTGCCGTTCCTCGCAGCCTCCAAGCCGCTGCTGCGCCTGCTGTCGCGGCGCATCCGAGAGGTCGGCGCGCTGCCGGTGCTCGCCCCGATCGCCGCGGCCGGTCTGGTGATCCTGGTCGGGGTGTTCTTCGACCAGACCCTGCAGTCCGTGCTGGACTCCGTCGAGCTCAAGACCGAGTTCGGCCCGAACGACTCCTGGTACGAAGAGCTCGGGCGCTACGAGAAGTTGTTCGACAAGTGGCCCGACGGATCGTTGACCAGGCGTTTCCCGGTGCTGCTGTTGATGCTGTGCATCGCCGCCAGCGGTGTGGTCTTCCTGCGGCGCGGCAAGATCCGCGGCGCTGCGCTCGGGCCGAGCCGCCGCATGCTGGCCATCGCGGTGCTGAGCTTCGCCGTTCTGGCGGCCACTCCGACCAAGCACACCCACCACTTCGGCGTGTTCGCCGCCATCGGCGCGGTGCTGGCGGCGCTCACCGCGCTGGCCACCAGCGCCGCCGTGCTGCGCTCGCGGCGCAACCGGGCCGGGTTCTTCGCCGGGCTGATGGTCGTGTGCGCGCTGTCGGTCACCGGGACCAACTCCTGGTGGTACGTCTCCGGTTGGGGCGTGCCGTGGTTCGACAAGGCGCCGAGCCTCGACGGGCGCAGCGCCAGCACCGCGTTCCTGGCGATCGGCTTCCTCGGGCTGGTCGTGGCCTTCATCGAGCACGTGCGCCACGACGAGCCACCGGTGCTCACGCCGACCGCCCGCAAGCGGGTGCTGAGCTTGGGTGCGGCGCCGCTGACCATCACCTGCGCGTTGTGCCTGATCGTCGAGGTCGGGCTGTTCACCGTCGGCATCGAGAAGCAGCGCGACAGCTACAGCCTCGGCCTGGACAACATCAAGCAGATCGCGGGCCGCAGCTGCGGGCTGTCGGACTACATCGACGTCGAAGCCGACCCGCGCAAGGGAATCCTCACCCCCTCCGCCGCGCAGCCGCGCGTGTCCAGCGATGCCGCCCAGCCGCCCGACTACCTGCACGACGAGCAGCAGGGATTCCACCGCTTCGGCTATCCCGACAGGGCGGAGTTCGCCCCGCCGTTCGGTTACGGCGGTGACGACGCGCCGATCTGGGGGAGCTTCGACGCGGACGCGACAGGTACGGGCGAGATCCGGACCCCCTGGTACGACGTTCCTCCGCAGGCCGCCGACGGCACCACTCCCGTGGTGATGGCGTTCGCCGGCTCGTCCACCGGCGCGAACGCCGTGCGGGTGGAGTGGGGTCGCGACCTGCCCGGGGGATTCCAGATCAGCGGCCACCGCGACCTGAAGCTCGACAGCGGTTCCTGGCAGGACGCGAGGGTCGACGTGCGCGGGGCGCAGAAGGTCCGGGTCGTGGCGGCGGACCAGAGCACCGACGAGGGCGGCTGGCTCGCCTTCAGCGCGCCCCGCGCGCCGGTGCTGACCACGATGACGAACCTGATCGGCAGCCAGCCCGCTTTCGTCGAGTGGCCGGCCGCGCTGGTGCATCCGTGCCTGCAGCCGGCGAAGATCGAGAACGGCGTCTTCGAGATGCCGCGCTTCCGGGTCGCCGGCGGCGGGATCATGCGCGACATGGGGCAGAGCTGGTCGGCACCCGCGGGCGGCGGGCCGTTCGGCTGGCTCAACGTGGGTGCCAGCGTGCGCCAGATGCCCGCCTACCTGCACGGTTCGCCGAACCGGGACTGGGGCGCGATCTACGTCGTCGACCCGTACAACCCCGACGCCGTCGGCGCCGAGGCCGCGGTGCAGGTGCGGCGCGAGACCCACTGGGGTGACTGGAGCCCGGGTCCGCTCACCGATGCGGTGAAGCTGCCGGGCGGGGTCCCCACCTCCGACGGCAGGACCGACGTGCGAACGGTGGAGCCGGCGATCGTCGGCAACGAGAGCTGACGGTGCTGCGCACGGTGTGAGAGTGGCCATTCGGGCACCGTGCTCGCGAGGGTGATCGATTAGGGTCGCTAACGTGTCGGCGCCCGCGCGATGGGGCTGCGGTGAGCGTCGAAAGCCGCGTTGAGGAACCGCAGAGGCTTCGCGCGCGATTCCACAGTGGACCGCGTGCCCGTGGGGAGGCGTCGTGTCGGGTGTGATCCAGGGCTTCGGCGTCATCGGCGCCATCGTTCTGATCGGCTACGTGCTCGGGCGCACCGAGGTGCTCGGTGAGAGCGGGCGCGACGTCCTGACGAAGATCTCCTTCTACGTCGGCACCCCGGCGCTGCTGCTGCAGATGCTCTCGGAATCCGACGTGCGCGTGCTGTTCTCCACTCCGCTGCTGGTCACCGCGCTGAGCACGGTCGCGGCGGCCGGGCTGTTCGTGCTGATCGCGCTGTGGCGGCGGTGGAACGTCCGGCGCACCACCATCGGAGCGCTGTGCTCCAGCTACGTCAACGCAGGCAACCTCGGCATCCCGGTCGCGGTCTACGTCCTCGGCGACGCGAGCCTCGTCGCCCCGGTGATGCTGTTCCAGCTGCTGGTGATGACGCCGATCGGGCTCACGGTCATCGACTTCGCGCAGGCCGGCGAGCAGTCCTCGGTGTGGGTCCGGGTACTGGCGCCCTTCCGGAACCCGATCGTCATCTGCTCCCTGCTCGGCGTCTCGTTGTCGCTGCTGGGCTGGCGAATCCCGGTCCCGGTCGCCGAGCCGCTGACGTTGCTGGGACACCTGTCGGTGCCCACCGTGCTGCTCGCCTTCGGCATCTCGCTGCGCGGCTCGCAGCTGCCGGCAGGGGGTGCTGAGCGCTGGCCGGTGCTGGTCTCGGTGGCGCTGAAGTCGTTCGTGCACCCGGTGATCGCCTGGTCGGTCGGCGCGGGGTTGTTCGGGATGGAGGGGGCTCCGCTGTTCGCCGCCGTGGTCATCTCGGCGCTTCCCGCCGCGCAGAACCTGTTCGTCTACGCCTCGAAGTACAACGTCGGCGTCCGCCTGGCCCGCGAGTCGATCCTGCTCTCCACGATCCTCTCGGTCCCGGTCCTCGTCACAGTCACAGCCCTGCTGGGCTGATCCCTCCCGCCCGGACGACGCGGCAAGTCCCAGTTTTAGTCATAACCGAGCCATGATCATGTCCGAAATGTCGGCTCAGTTTGGACTAAAACTGGGAGCGGGCGAGGTCACGGCCTCCGGGTGAGCGGGGGAGGGGTGTGGGCCTTGACGTCGGGGAGGGGGTTTTCGGCCGGCTCGACGTCGACGTGGGTGCGTTGGCCGGCGCAGCCCTGCGAGAGGCGGGAGGCGGGGACGTCGGCGGTGAGGACGTTGGGGTTGCCGTGCGCGCAGAGCTCCTGGCCCGGGTGCTGCGGGTCGGGCTGCGGATCGAACCACGCACCGGTCGAGAGCACGGCGACACCCGGCCGGAGGCGATCGCTGAGCACGACCCCTGCGAGGCAGGCCCCGCGATCGTTGAACACCCGCACCACCGAGCCCTCGGCGATCCCGCGCGCATCGGCGTCGCGGGGATGCAGCGTGATCGGCTCGCGCCCCGCGACCTTGGAATCCCGGCTGACCGCGCCCACGTCGCCCTGCCCGTGCAACCGGGTCCGAGGCTGGTTGGCGATCAGGTGCAGCGCTCCGCCGCGTTCCGCGGGCAGCCACGCGGGATGACCGGGGCAGTCGTCATACCCGAAGGAAGCGACCTTCTCCGAGTGCAGCTCGATGCGCCCGCTCGGCGTGTGCAGCCGGTCCCGCTCGGGGTCGCGCCGGAAGCGCACCAGCGGCGGGTCCTCCGGGACCTGCGGGAGCCGGACCTCCCCGGCCTTCCAGAACTGGTCGAACTCCGGCAGGTGGTGGCCCTGGCGGGCGAGCTGGTCGCGCCACCGGGTGTAGAGGTGCTCCACCCATCCCCGAGCGCTGCGCCCCTCGGTGAAGCGCCGGCGCACGCCGAGCCGCTCGGCGAGCCCGGCCAGGATGGTGAAGTCGTCGCGGGCCTCGCCGACGGGGTCGAGCACGCGGTGCATCGCGGTGAGGTGCGTGGAACGCCGTCCCGCGCCCAGGTCCTCGCGCTCCAGGGTCGTGGTCGCCGGCAGCACGACGTCGGCGTGCCGGGCCGTGGCCGTCCAGTGCGTCTCGTGCACCACGACGGTCTCCGGCCGGGCGAACGCGCGGCGCAACCGGGTGAGGTCCTGGTGGTGGTGGAAGGGGTTGCCGCCCGCCCAGTGCACCAGACGGATGTCGGGATAGGTCAGCCGCGTGCCGTTGTAGTCGTACTCGGCTCCCGGGTGCAGCAGCATGTCGGCGATGCGCGCGACCGGGATGAACGTGCCGACCGGGTTGGCCCCCTGCGACAGCGTCGGCAGCTGCAGCACCGGGCCGTCGCCGCCGACATCGGCCATCGAGCCGTAGCCGTGCCCGAAACCGCCGCCCGGCAAACCGATCTGACCCAGCATGGCCGCGAGCGCGATCCCGGCCCACACCGGCTGCTCACCGCGCACCGCGCGCTGCAGCGACCAGGTGACGGTCACCAGCGTCCGCCCCGCCGCCATCCGGCGGGCCAGCTCGCGGATGTCGACGGCCTCGACACCGCAGATCCCGGCGGCCCACTCGGGCGTCTTCGGCACGCCGTCCGATTCACCCCGCAGGTAACCGGCGAACACGTCGAAACCGGTGCAGCAGCGCTCCAGGAACGCGCTGTCGTGCAGGTCCTCGGTGAGCAGCACGTGCCCCAGCGCCAGCTGCATGGCCACGTCCGTGCCGGGTTCGATCGAGTACCAGCGCCCGCCGCCGGGAGCGTCGTCGGCCAGCGGGCTGATCGAGGCGACCTCCACCCCGGGGTCGGCCGTCGCGGCGGCGGTGCTGTGCCGCGCCACACCGCCGGGGTTGACCGAGGTGTTCTTCACCGGCACACCGCCGAAGGCGACGATCAGGTCCGTGTGCTCGCGCACCGTCGCCCAACTGTCGGCGTAACCGAGCACGGCCGCCGAGCTGCCCACCACGTGCGGCAGCAGGATCTCGGAGGTGCCGAAGCTGTAGTTGCTCCGCGAGGCCGTGTAGCCGCCGATGGTGTTGAGAAAGCGGTGCAGCTGGCTCTGCGCGTGGTGGAAGCGACCGGCGCTGCTCCAGCCGTACGAGCCGCCGTAGATCGCTTCGTTGCCCGATTCGTTGCGCACCCGGTCCAGTTGCGCGGCGACCAGGTCGAGCGCGGTGTCCCAGTCGACCTCGACGAACTCCTCGCGGCCGCGCTGCGACGACGGCCCGGGACCACCGGTGAGCCAGCCGCGCCGGATCGCCGGGCGCTGCACGCGCGTGGTGTGCCGGGCGATGCCGGGAACGTTGCCGAGCAGAGCCGACGGTGCCGGGTCGTCAGGATGCGGGCGGACCTGGACCCCGCCGTTGCCGTCGGCTGCGGCCTCGTAGGCGCCCCAGTGCGCGGTCGTCGGCACCCACTGCTCGGTCGACATCCCGGTTCCTCTCCTGGCCGGGCGCGTTCCGACCTGCGAATTCATGGTCCTTCGCGATGCTACCGGGGCTCGGTGAACGTCACCGACGCCTCCGCCGCGACCTGGTCGGAGCGCACCGACATCGCGCCGTCCTCGTCGCCGCACACCAGCACCGGGTCCCCGGAGAAGACCGGGCGGCGAAGCCGGTAGGACACCTCGCTGATGCCGCCGTGCTCCCGCGCCAGCTCGGTCATCAGCAGGACCAGCAGCGGACCGTGCACCACCAGCCCCGGGTAAGCCTCCACTTCGCGGCAGTACGGCTCGTCGTAGTGGATGCGGTGGGTGTTGGCCGTCAGCGCGCTGAACCGGAACAAGCGCGTCGGATCGCCTGCGAACCGCCGCTGCCACGCGGCGTCGGAAGCGGGGAAGTCGGTGGGCGGCAACCGGGTCGGGTTCTTGGTGTCGCTCTCACCGCTGCGGTAGGCGTAGTCGACCTCCTCGGTGATGCGCAGCCGCCCGTCCTGGTGGATCTCGCGGTGCTCGGTGACGAAGGCCATCTCGCCGGACCGGCCCTGCTTGACCGTGACACCGCCCAGCTCGGTGGTGCGCTCGGCGGGCACTCCCAGCCGCAGCGGTTCGGTGATGGTGATCCGGCCACCGGCGAACATGCGGCGCCGGTCCGGCACCGGCGGCAGGAAGTCACCGGCCAGCGGGTGCCCGTCGGGACCGAGCTCGGAGTGCGGTGGCCAGGACAGGAAGTGCACCCAGTGCCACAGCGGCGGCAGGACGTCCACCGGCGCCGAGGTCTCCAGCGCGTTGGCCAGCGCGCTGGACTGCTCAGGCGCCAGGGAATCGTGCTCGACCACCGGGCGCGGACGCCAATCCCGCAGGTATTCCTCCAGCACCGAATCCTCCTCCTCGGGCTCTTCCGCTGACCTGGCCATGCAAACACGAGTGCGCGCCGGCTGGGGACCGCGTCCTCAGCGGACCGTGCCGAGCTGGCTGCGGTGCAGGTTGTCGTCGGTGAACCGCTGGGAGACGGCGTGCAGGATCTCGGTCATCGCCACGGTAGCCGGGGTCGGGTCGCGGTAGGCCATGCGCGCCAGCAGGATCCGCCGGGTCGGTGCGGGAACGTCGGTGGCGAAGTTGAGCAGTCGCACGTCGTTGCGCCGGTTGGTCAGCGCCAGCCGGGGCGCGATGGCGATCCCGAGCCCTGCCGCGACCATCGCCTGCGCCTCCTGGTAGTCCTGGGACTCGTAGGAGATCATGGGCTCGAACCCGGCCAGGCGGCAGCTGCGCCGCAGCACCTCGGCCACCGGGTGGTTGTCGGCCCGGATGATCCACTGGTGGTCGGCGAGGTCGGCCAGCCCGATGGAGGGCTCGTCGAGCAGTTCCGAGTTGGCGGGCACGACCAGCACCGTCGGGTCGTCCAGCAGGTGGTCGATCGCCAGCGCGGGGTCCTGGATGCGGTTCCACTCGTAGTCCCACAGCATCGCCAGCTCGATCTCGCCCGTGTGCAGCAGCTCCAGCAGGTCGGCGAGCAGCGCGGAGTGCACCGTGGTCCGCAGGCCCGGGTGCTTGCGGGAGAACCGGGTGAGGGCCAGCGGCAGCAGGGAAGCGCTGGCGGTGGGGAAGGATCCCAGCCGCAGCGTTCCTCTGTCCAATGTGATCAGGGAATCCAGATCCGCTTGCGCTGCCCGGAGTTCGCGCCGGATCGACCGGCCGCGCTCGGCCAGTGCCGCTCCGGCGTCGGTCAGCCGGACACCGCGCGGCTGGCGGTGCAGCAACGGCTGGCCGACCTCGCTCTCCAGCCGGGACATCTGCTGCGAGGCGGCGGAGGGCGTGATCGCGAGCGCCTCGGCGGCGGCTGTCAACGAGCCCCGTTCGGCCGCCTCCACCAGCAGCAACACCCTGCGGACGTCGAGCACGGGCACCTCCGCCGCTCAGTAGGGGTTAGCTGAGCTTAAGTCGGGATTAGACATCGGACATTGTACTCAACCCTTCCGCGGGTCACGGTGAACGCCGAAAGATCCGCTCTGGAAGGAAGTTCCCGGTGCACGTTCCCGCAACGCTGGTCCGCGGTGGCACCAGCAAGTGCTGGCTGTTCGACGAGTCGTCGCTGCCGACGACGATCGATTCGGCTCCGGCCGAGCTGGAGGGCCTGCTCGTCAGCGCCTACGGCGCGGCCGATCCGGTGCAGCTCGACGGCGTGGGAGGCGCGACTCCCACCACCTCCAAGGCCGCCGTGGTGCGTCGCGCGGTGACCGGTGACGTCGACGTGGAGTACCTGTTCGGGCAGGTCGGCATCGGTGTCGGCCGCGTCGAGTGGGGCAGCAACTGCGGCAACTGCGCCACCGCGATCGCGCTCTGGGCGGTGACCCGCGGGATCGTCCCGGTGAACGGGGATGCGACCCGGGTCCGGCTGCGCAACGTCAACACCGGCGCGGTGCTGGAAGCGGTCGTGGACACCGCCGGTGGCAGGGTCCACGAGTTCGGCGACCAGACGGTACCGGGCACCCGCGCCGGCGGAGTCGCCGTCGGCCTCACCTTCCTGGACCCGGCGGGACGCAGCACCGGTTCGGTGATGCCCACCGGCCGCGTCGTCGACGAGCTGATCTTCGCCGGCCGCCCTGTCACGGCCAGCCTGATCGACGCGGGTGCACCGGTGGCGCTGCTGGACGCTGCGGAGGTCGGGTGCACCGGGGCCGAGACCATCGCCGAGATGCGCGACCTGGTCGCGCCGCTGCGGGCGGTGCGCGGACGGGCTGCGGACCTCATGGGACTCACCGGCCCGGGAACCGATCCCGGTGACGCGATCCCCAAGATCGGCCTGGTCGGCGAGCCGCGCGGGTACCGCAGCTCCTTGGGCGACGAGATCGATCGCGCCGACCACGACGTGTCGGTCCGGATGCTGTCGATGAACTCGCCGCACCCGGCCATCGGACTCACCTCCGCGGTCGGCGTGGCGGTCGCCGCGCTGCAGGAGAAATCGGTCGTGCACGAGGTCGCCACGGCGTCCGGTCAGACGGTGCGGATCGGAACTCCCGCCGGGGTCGTCGAGGTGACCTGCACCGACCTCGTCGGAGCGGTGCCGCGACGGGTCACCGTGCGCCGCGCGGCCCGGATCCTCTGCGAGGCGGACCTCCTGGTGCCCGACCTCGCCACCGCCTAACATTCGCCGAACTCGAAGAGCATGGGACAACGATGTCTGCTGAAATGATCTCCATCTGCGCCTTGGGCGTCATGTTCGTGGTGGCCACGGTGTTGCCCATCAACATCGGGCTCCTCGCCTTCGTCGGGGCCTTCCTGGTCGGGACCTCCGCGCTCGGGCTCAGCGAGGACGAGATCTTCGAAGGGTTCCCCGTCTCGCTGTTCGTCACCATCGTCGGTGTCACCTACCTGTTCTCGGTCGCCCAGCGCAACGGAACCATCGACGTGGTCGTCCGCACCGGGATCAAGCTGGTCCGGGGCAAGGCGGCGCTGATCCCGTGGGTGCTGTTCGCCGTTGCGGCGGTGCTCACGGCCTTCGGCACGTTCACCCCGGCCGCAGTGGCGCTGCTGGCTCCGGTGGGCCTCAACTTCGCCCACCGCTTCGGGCTCAGCCAGCTCATGGTCGGCATGATGGTGATCAGCGGTGCGCACGCCGGGGCGTTCTCCCCGATCGCGGTGTCCGGCGCGCTCGTGCTGGGAATGGTCGAGCAGACGCCGCTGAACATCTCGGCGTCCGCGCTGTTCGCGGCCAGCTTCGGGTTCAACCTGCTGCTCTCGCTGATCACCTTCTTCGCCTTCGGCGGTGTCGGGCGGGGTGGCGGTGCGGCTGCCACGACCGAGGGCGAGGACGAGGCCGCTTCGGGCATCACCTGGCGCCAGTCGGTGACGCTGGTGGCGCTGGCCGGCCTGGTCGTCGGGGCGTTGGTGTTCCACCTGGAGATCGGGTTCCTGGCGCTCCTGGCGGCCACCGCGCTGACGCTGATCGACATCCGCAACCAGGCCAAGGCCGTCGACGGCATCAGCTGGTCCACGATCCTGCTGGTCGCGGGCATGGTGACCTACGTCGAGATCCTGGAGAAGGCGGGCACGATCGAGGCGATCTCGCACGGAGCGGCCGACATGGGCGCACCGCTGTTCGTGGCGCTGCTGCTGTGCTTCGTGGTGGCGATCGTGTCCGCGTTCGCCTCCTCCACGGCGATCTTGACCGCCATCATCCCGATCGCCGTGCCGCTGCTGCTGTCCAGCCACCTGAGCGCGGCCGGACTGGTGGCCGCGCTGGCGGTCTCCACGACGATCGTGGACACCTCGCCGTTCTCGACCAACGGTGCCCTGGTGCTCAGCAACGCCAGGGGAGTCGACCAAGCGCGCTTCTACCGGCAGATCATCGGGTACACGGCCGGGATCGTCGGTGCGGGTCCGGCGCTCGCGTGGGGATTCCTGGTGCTGCCCAACGCGTTCTGAGGCTCCGGTGCGACGAGCGGGTGGTGCCTTCCGAGAGGCGCCACCCGCTCGTCGCGCGGTCACCTCAGGTAGACGCGGTCCGGGTCGACTTCGTCGCGCAGGAGGTGGAGTTCGGCTTCCGAGGGCGGGGTGATCGTGGTGAGGTCGTCGGCGACCTGCAGCTCCCACCCGGTGGCCGCGCGGACCTGCTCGGCCGTGACACCGGGGTGGACGGCCACCAGGCGCAGCTGTTCGCCGACGTCGTCGCGGGCGAGGATGCCGAGCTCGGTGATGACGCGGGTGACCCCCTTGCCGCGCGGGCGGATTCCGTCGGCGATCGCGCGGTCCGGGCCGGGGGAGGTGCAGAAGTCGAGCTCGGCGGTGAACGAGCGCGGATCGTGGCGGCGCATCACCACGAAGACCTCACCTGAGTTGGCCATGACCTCCATGGCGCCGCCCGAACCGGGCAGCCGGACGTCGGGGGCGTGCCAGTCGCCGATCACCGAGGAGTTGAGGTTGCCGAAGCGGTCGATCTGCGCGGCGCCCAGGAACCCGACGTCGATCCGGCCGCCCTGCAGCACGTACCCGAACAGCGCGGTCATCGGCAGCACCGCTTCGGAATCGGTGATGAGCACGGCATCGGCGATCGTCTCCGGCAGCTGCGCGGGATGCGCGCCGCAGACCCCGGACTCGTAGACGATCTCCACGTCCGGGGACACGGTCTTCTGCGCCAGCGACACCGCCAGCGTCGGCAGCCCGATCCCCGCGAAGACCGTGTTCGCGCCGGCGAGTTCGCGTGAAGCGACCGAAGCCAGCAGCTCCGACGACGTGATCGACATGATCCTCCTCAAAGCCTGCGGCCGTAGTTGACCGGCTCGCTCCACGCCTCGCCGACGGCCAGGGCCTCCCAGCGCTGCTCACCGAGCTTGGCGACGTACTCGGAGTGGTCGGAGGTGCCCAGCACCCACTCGTCCAGCCACTCCCGCAACCGGGTCTCGTCGGCGCTGATCCGCGACCACTCGCGGTAGAACTCGCCGTCGCGGTCGTAGTAGCCCTGCACGAACGCCGGATGCGCACCGCGCGGGCACTCCACGACCGCGTCCACCGCGTGCGCGGGGATCACCGTGCGGTTGGGATCGGAGCGGATCACCTCGTCGGCCACCACCTCCTCGACCACCACGATCGCCCTGCGCGCGGCGTAGACGGCCTCGGCCTGGATACCGGTGAGACCCCAGATCTGGGTGTTGCCCGCCCGGTCCGCGCGCTGCGCCTGCACGATCGTCACGTCCGGGTTCAGCGGCGGCACCACGTAGATCTGCTCCTCGCCGCCGTCCGGCCCGGGGAAGGGCGAGGTGACCTTGCGGATGCCGGGGTTGATGCCCGGGACGTCGCTGCCCGCGTAGGAGCGCAGCGGGTAGAACGGCAGCCGCTGGGCCCCGGCCAGGTAGCGGCAGATCATGCCGTAGTGGCTGTGCTCGGAGAACTCCAGCGCCCCCGCCTCGACCCTCCGGCGCAGCTCGCCGAGCGAACCGGCGGTGGAGTTGCCGACGAACGAGGAGATCAGCCCGCTCACGCAGTCACCGGCGATGAGCTGATCGGTGATGACGTCGGCGGTCATCCGCGCGATGGTCAGATCCCGGCGTCCCTGCCGGATGATCTCGTGCCCGGCCGCGGTCGGGATCAGGTGCGTGAAGCCCTCCAGCGACACCGTGGCGCCGTCGGTGACGAACTCGGCGATGGCGTCCCGCATCGATCTCGTCTTGTCCGGCTTGCTGACCTGCGACATCGATCCCCCAGGGGTTCCGGTCCTCCGCCTGCGCCTCAGCCTGCCACCCCGGATTGAGACAGGTCCAATACCGAATTAGTGTCAGATCTAGAGCAGGGATGAATAGATCGGAGTTCGGTGTGGAGCTGCGCTACCTGACCGCTTTCGTCGCGGTCGCGGAAGAACTGCACTTCGGTCGCGCCGCCAAGCGCCTGCAGATGGCCCAGCCGCCGCTGAGCCAGCAGATCAGGCAGCTGGAGAAGGAGCTGGGCGTGCGGCTGTTCGAGCGCAACACCCGCTCGGTCCGGCTGACCAACGCCGGTGAGTCCTTCCTGGAGCCCGCCCGCGCCGTGCTCGACGACGTCGAGGACGCGATCGGCGCGGCCAGGGCCGCCGGGCGAGGGGAGCGCGGGCGGGTCACCGTCGGGTTCGCCGGTGCCTCCAGCCACGAGGCGCTGCCGGTGCTGACCCGCGCCGTGCGCGCCGCCCACCCCGGCCTGGAACTGGTGATGCGCGGCCAGACCTACGCCGACGTCGCCCTGGCCAAGGTCGCCGACGGAACGCTGGACCTCGGTTTCGTGCGACTCCCGGTAAACCGGCCAGGGGTCAACACGCGCGTCATCGAGGTCGAAGAGCTCATCTGCGCGCTGCCCACCGATCACCGCCTGGCCGAGCTGGAGCGCGTCCCGATCGCCGAGCTCGCCGCCGAGCCCTTCGTCAGCTTCCCCTCCAACGCCGGGTCCACGCTGCGCGATGCGCTGGTGAAGGCCTGCGTGGCAGGGGGTTTCACCCCGCGCGTGGTGCAGGAGGCGCCGGACTCCTACACGATCCTCGCGCTGGTCGCGGCCGGGGTCGGTGTCACGTTGACGCTGACCTCCTGCCAGCACATCCAGCAGACCGGCCTGGTCTACCGGAAGCTGGCGGGCAGGCCGACCCGCCTGCGAGCGGCTCTGGCCTGGCGCGAGGACAACAGCAACGCCGCCCTGCACACCGTTCTCGACATCGCCGAGGCGGCCCTGCCCACGCCCGATTGATCAGGACCGCGTCTCAATGCCGCGATGATTTCGTATTGGACGCCTCCACGTCCGGACTGCCACCGTTTCCTCGATCACCGGGTTCGAAGGGGAACGCATGAGCAGCGCACGCACGGCGAACCGTGCCGGGGTGGGAGCTTTCATCGGCTCCACCATCGAGTGGTTCGACTTCTACATCTACGGCACCGCCGCGGCGCTGGTCTTCGACGAGGTCTTCTTCCCCGAGCTCTCCGGTGCGCTGGGCACCCTGGTGGCCTTCGCGACCTTCTGGGTCGGCTTCCTGGCCCGTCCGCTGGGCGGCGTCATCTTCGGTCACGTCGGAGACCGGTTGGGGCGCAAGAAGACCCTGGTCATCACGCTGCTGATGATGGGCGTGGCGACCACTGCCATCGGCCTGCTGCCCGGCTACGCGCAGATCGGGGTGTGGGCGCCGATCCTGCTGGTGAGCATCCGCATGATCCAGGGCATCGGGCTCGGCGGCGAGTGGGGCGGCTCGGTGCTCATCGCCTCCGAGCACGCGCCCCGGGGCAAGTCCATCCTCTACGGCGCGTTCGCGCAGCAGGGTTCCCCGGTCGGCAACACGCTGAGCACCGTGTGCTTCCTGCTGATCAGCAAGCTCCCCGAAGCCGACATGCTCAGCTGGGGCTGGCGAGTCCCGTTCCTGGCCTCGGCGGGGTTGGTCGTGGTCGGCCTGTTCATCCGGCTGCGGGTCACCGAATCCCCTGCGATGGAACGGCTCATCTCCTCCAGGAGGACCGCGAAGCTGCCGGTGTGGGAGGTCGTCCGGTCGCACCCGGGCCTGCTGGCCCTGGGCATCGGCGCCTGCACCATCGGCCTGTCGGCGACCTACTTCAAGTCGACCTTCGCGCTGTCCTGGGCGACCAGCGACCTCGGCTTCGCCAAGCCGGACTTCCTGACGATCATCCTGGTCGCCAACATCACCCAGATCCTGGTGCAGCCCTTCGGCGCGGTCATCGCCACCAAGATGCGCAGCCTGTCCCGCGCGGTGACGTGGATGCTGCTGCCGGAGGTGGTCCTGCTGCCGATGATGTTCCTGCTGATCGCCACCGAGAACTACTGGCTGGCGATGGTCGGCGTCGCGGTCGCCACGGTGCCGCACTGCCTGTACTACGCGGCGATGGCCGGAATCCTCGCCGGTCGCTTCCCGGCCGAAGTGCGCTACACCGGACTCTCGCTCTGCTACCAGCTCTGCGGCACACTGCTGGGCGGGACCACGCCGGTGGTCGGCCAGTTCCTGCTGGGCGCGTCGGGCTCCATCAACGTCGTCATCGCCTACGCGCTGTTCCAGGTGCTGCTGACGTTGGGCTGCATGCTGTTGCTGCTGCGCAGGCCCAGCTACGACGAGCGCGACAACCCGGGAGGCAACGGTGACCGGAGCACGCTGGACTCGACGGCCGGAAGGGTCCAACTGGGGTGATTTCGGCCCCGACGACACCGCGGGGCGGATGAACCTGCTGACGCCGGAGCGAGTTCGGGCCGCGGCGGCGGAGGTGCGCGAGGGCCTCAGCCGGACGCTGAGCCTGCCGCTCACGCTGCCGGGCGGGAACGCATTGAACCCCAACCGGTTCCCGCCGGTGCTGCGACCGACCCGGCGCTACGGGGAGATCAACTTCAACTACGAGCTGCGCGCCAAGGTCGACGGAACCACCGACGTGCTCTGCGACGATCTCGTCGTGCTGCACCTGCAGTACTCGACGCAGTGGGACTCCTTCGCCCACGCCGGGGCGCTGTTCGACGCCGACGGCGATGGGATCCCGGAACCCGTCTTCTACAACGGATTCCGCGCGGGAGAGCACGTCGTCGGACCGACCGAACCGGCCGACGCGGGGGTCGGAGGCCCGCACGAGGGGACCACCTCGACGGGCGGGCCCCTCGGCATCGACTCCCTCGCCCGCACCGGTGCGCAGGGGCGCGGCGTGCTCATCGACCTGCGCCACCACCTCGGGGACGGGCGCGAGCTGGTCGGCTACGACACCCTCGCCGAGATCATGGCCGCCGACGGGGTGGAGGTCGAGAAGGGCGATCTCGTGTGCCTGCACACCGGTTTCGCGCAGCGCATCGTCGAGATGAACGGCGACCCCGATCCCGACGTCCTGCACGGGGCGTGCGCGGCCCTCGACGGGCGGGACGAACGGTTGCTGCAGTGGATCACCGATTCCGGGCTGAGCGCGATGATCGCCGACAACTACGCCGTCGAGAACCTCCCGTCGCGGCAGGCCGACCCACCGGCCCCGGCTCTGCCGCTGCACCACCACTGCCTGTTCAAGCTCGGCGTGCACCTGGGGGAGCTCTGGCACCTCACGCCGCTGGCCGAGGACCTGCGACGGCTGGGCCGATCCCGCTTCCTGCTCACCGCACCACCCCTCAACCTGCCCGGAGCGGTCGGTTCCCCGACGACCCCCGTCGCCACCTTCTGAGGTTCTGCGCTCGGGCGGTCATGGCCAGTCGAGAGCTCGGCGGGATTCGAAGCGCCGGAGCTCTCCGGTGCGCGGGTCGGTGAACTCCAGCGAGCGGGCCAGGAGTTGGAGCGGGTCGGTGAAGTCGTCGTCGGCCTTCGGCCGGACATCGGGGTAGAGGTCGTCGCCGACGATGGGCAGGCCCAGCGAGTTGAGGTGCACGCGGAGCTGGTGGGTGCGTCCGGTGCAGGGGTGCAACCGGTAGCGGGCGAAGGGCCCGCGGTGCTCCCGGAGCTCGATGCGGGTTTCGGCGTTGGGCTCGCCCGGTTCCTCGACCGCGGCCAGCACGCCCCGGTGCTTGGTGATCCGGCTGATCACGGTCCGGGGGAACGTCAGGTGCGGGTCGTGCGGGGCGATCGCCTCGTAGACCTTGTCGACACGCCGGTCGTGGAAGAGCGTCTGGTACGCACCGCGCAGCGCCGGGTCGATCACCAGCAGCAGCACTCCGGCCGTGGCCCTGTCCAGCCGGTGAGCCGGCGAGAGGGCCGGTAGGTCGAGCTGCGTGCGCAGGCGGACGAGGGCGGTCTCGATGACGTGTCCGCCGCGCGGAGTCGTGGCCAGGAAGTGCGGCTTGTCGACGACCAGGATCTGCTCGTCGCGGTGCAGCACCTCCAGCTCGAACGGAACCGGTTCCTCCGGTGCGACATCGCGGTGGAACCACACGAAACCGCCGGGCCGGTACGGGTCTTGCGCGCTGAGCGGTCCGTCGTGAGTGACGAAGCGCCCGGTGCGCAGCATCTCGTCGACGACCTCCGCCGGCACCTTCGAGAGCCGGTCGACGAGGAAGTCCCGGACCCGGTCCCAGTGCCCGTCGGTGGGCAGGTGCAGCCGGACCGGGTCGAGGCCGTCGCGCTGGGGCAGCGGTGAGCGGAGCTTGCGGCGCATGGTCGGACCAGCATAGCCACAGGTCACAGGCTCATCTTGTAGCCCTCGTGGGAGGCGGTGAAGCCGAGCCGGTCGTAGAAGCGGTGCGCGTCGGTGCGCTTCTTGTCGGTGGTGAGCTGGACCAGCGCGCACCCGCGCCGCCGGGACTCCTCGACCGCCCAGCCGAACAGCGCGGCGCCCAGTCCGCGGCTGCGGTGCGCGGCATGCACCCGCACCGCTTCGATCTGGGCGCGCAGCGCGCCTCGGCGGGCCAGCCCGGGGATGAACGTCAGCTGCAGGGTGCCGACGACGAGCCCGTCGGGGTCCTTCACCGCGACGAGCAGCTGAGCGGGATCGGCGTCCATCGCGGCGAACGCCTCCCGGTAGGGCGCGAGGTCGGTCGCCGATTCCCGGCTCGACCCGAGCTCGTCGTCGACCAGGAGCCCGACGATCGACGGGAGGTCGTCCTGCGCGGCTCGGTGGACCCGGTACTCCACCGAGCCGACCAGCAGCGGTGCGGCCACGTCGCTCATCCCAGCAGCTTCGCGACGAACCACCCGACGCGGCTCACCTTGCGGATCTGCGGATTTCCCTCGATGCCGTGGATCTCCCACTGCTGGCCGCACTCCGGGCACCGCCACAACCCGATCTGGGTGGGCACCTCGCACGGATGGCCGCGTCGACCTCGTCTCATCTCTTGATCTCATCACATCCGCGGCTCCGCGGGGTGATGAAGGCGACGGCCGAAACGGTGACTTTGTGCCTTAACCCGTGGGGCGCGGCGTCCGTAGCTTCGGCGTGGTGAGCCAAATGAGCAGAGGCGTTCGAATCAGTCGCGGTACTCGCAGGACGGGTCCTGACACGCGTGGTTGAGGCCGGGCAGGGGAGGGGTTTCCACCCGGCCGCCCTTGCCCACCGTGAGGCCTGCGATGACGCCGCCGGCCGCGCACAGGGCGGCCGAGATGTGCAGGGCGGTGGTGAACCCGGGTCCCAGCGGAGCGCCGTCCCCGGTACCGGTCAGCCCGGCGACCACGGGCAGCACCGCCACCGCGAGCAACCCGGCCAAGCGGGAGATCGCGTTGTTGACCCCTGAGGCGACGCCACCGCGTTCCGGCCCGACCGAGCCGAGCACGGCCGCGGTCAGCGGCGCCACGGTGATGGACAGTCCGAGCCCGAACACCAGGAGACCGGGCAGCACCCCGCTCAGGTAGGTGGCGCCGGTCTGGGCGCGGGTGAGCAGCAGCAGCCCGGCCGCGCAGCCGAACGGACCGATCGTCATCGGGATGCGCACCCCGGTGCGCTGCGCCAGCGCGCCGACTCGGCCGGAGAGCAGCAGCATGATGATCGTGATCGGGAGCGTGGCGATGCCCGTTTCCAGCGCCGAGTAGCCCATCGACTGCTGGAGTTGCAGCGACAGCAGGAACAGCGCGCCGCTGAGCGCCGCGTAGACCGCCAGGGTCACCGCGTTCGCACCGGAGAACTGCGAGGAGCGCAGCAACGACAGCGGCAGCAGCGGGCTGGGGTGGCGGGCCTCCAGCATCGGGAACACCACGAGCGAGGTGACACCGACCACCGCGGCCGTGGTGGACAAGGGGTTCCAGCCGGTGGTGGGGACCTCGATCAGGGCGAAGATCGTCCCGGTCAGCCCGGCGGTGACGGCCACCGCACCACCGATGTCCAGGGGACCGGTGGCGTCGGGGTCGCGGGTCTCGGGGACGTGGCGCAGCGCCAGCAGCGCGGCGGCCGCGATCGGCACGTTGATCAGGAACACCCACCGCCAGGAAGCCGCGTCGACCAGCCAGCCCCCGACGAAGGGGCCGATGGCCGAGGACACGCCGGTCAGCCCGGCCCAGCGGCCGACGGCCTCGCCGCGGTCGTCCGGGTCGATCGAGGCGTTGATCAGCGCGAGGCTGCCGGGGACGAGCAGCGCCCCGCCGACGCCCTGCACCAGCCGCGCGATGATCAGGACCTCGCCGGTCGGGGCGAGCCCGCAGCCCAGCGAGGCGAGGGTGAACACCACGAGCCCGAGGGTGAACACCCGTCGGCGGCCGTAGCGGTCGCCCAGCACGCCGCCGAGCAGCAGCAGGGCGCTCAGGGTGAGCAGGTAGGCGTCGAGGACCCACTGCAGGACGCGCAGGCCGCCGCCGACGTCGCGGCCGATGGCCGGCAGCGCCACGTTGACCACCGATCCGTCGAGGAACGCGACCCCGGAGCCGAAGATGGTGGCCAGCAGGATCCAGCGGCCGGAACGGGAGCGAAGCGCAACGGCAGTGGACACGCGCCGACGATAGGCCTCCCGTCCGTCGGGCGAAACTCGCTCCCGCGCGTGCCGGACGTCCCTAGCCGGTGAGCGGCACGGCCAGGCCCTCGGCGGGCAGGTTCGAGGCGATCGCGTCGGGGGAGTAGCGGCGCAGCAGCCCCAGGCCCAGCTGGGCGCGCCGGACCCGCTCGCGGCCGAGCGCGACGGCGGTGCCGGTGAGGTGGGTGCCGCTGGGGTAGATGTTCGGCGCGTTGCGCAGGCCGAACTTGACGTAGACCGGCGCGGCGACGCGGACGATCTCGGCGATCTCGAAGTGCCGGACGAATCCGCCCATGTCGTCGGGGGCTTCGACGTAGACGTCCAGCGGCAGGTCGGTGGCGGCGCGGAGGGCGGCCAGCTGTCCGATGCTGAGGTCGGTGGGCACGTTGTAGGTGTCGGCGCCCAGGTCTTCGGCGATGCGCACGGACGCCGGGTTCGCCAAGCCCATCTGGACGCTGATCTTGAACTGCAGCTCGGGCGGCAGATCGCCGGCCTCGCGCATCGCCGAGGCGACCTTGAGCACGCCCAGATCGGTGATCAGCACGCTGCGGATGCCGGATTCGGCGGTGCGGCGGACGTCCTCCAGCACGTGCACCAGCTGCTCGGTCCCGCGTGCCTGCGCGGCGACCGGGGCGCCTCCTGCGGAGGCCGCCATCGCGCCGATGTCCCAGCCCGCCAGCGGTCGTGCGAACAGGCTCAGCTCGATCGCACGTCCCGCGGCGGTGGCGGCCATGGTCGCGAGCTCGTCGTCGGTGAGCAGCATCCCGCCGCTGCCCTGGGAGATCCGGTGCACGACGACTCCGCGCGCGTCGGCCTCGGCCAGCACCGCGTCGAGCACGTCGGGGCCCTCCGTGCTGGGAATCTCCACGCGGTACTGGGCGCCGTCGGGGAATCTCTTGCCGCTGGTGGCCGCGGTGTCGTCGGTGGGCAGACCGAGGGTTCGCAGGAAGTCGCGTGTCTGGCGCACCTGGGATTCTCCGTTCGACATTCCGAACAACGTTCGCAAAATCGTATGATCGCGACCGAGGAGTGGTCAATACGACAGCTCGAACGTCGATCGAAATCAGGTACGATGTTCGAAATACCGGTCAGCACCGGGTTGGTCCGAGTGGAAGGAGCGGCAGCGTTGGCACGAGCGGTACCGGCCGTGGAGCGGGCGTTCGACGTCCTCGAACTGTTCCTGGAGACCGATGAGCTCAGCGCGCCGGAGATCACCGCGCAGCTCGGTCTGCCCCGCACCACGGTGCACGAGTTGGTCGGCACGCTCAACGAGCGGGGCTACCTGATGCCCACCGGGCGCGCCACCAACAAGTACCGGCTGGGCGTGCGCAGCTTCCAGTTGGGCTCGGCCTACGCCGAGCGGTTGGACCTGGCCAAGGAAGGGCAGCTGGTCGCCGAGGAGATCGCCGAGCGCTGCCAGGAGACCGTCCACGTGGGCGTGCGCGACGGCGCCGACGTCCTCTACGTCTCCAAGGTCGACAGCAGCCACCCGGTGCGGATGGTCTCCGCTGTCGGACGCAGGCTGCCGGCGCACTGCACGGCCCTGGGCAAGACGCTGCTGGCCTCGCTGCCTCGGGCCGAGGTCGAGGAGATCTACAGCGGGCACAAGCTCGACGCGATGACCGAGCACAGCATCACCAACCGCAAGGCGCTGCGCAAGGAGCTCGACGAGATCGCCGAGAACGGCGTGGCCCGCGAGTACTGCGAGTCCAACGAGTCGGTCGCGTGCGTGGCCTCACCGGTCCGCGACACCAGCGGCGAGATCGTCGCCGCCATGAGCATCTCGGTGCCGATCCTGCGCTGGAACGACGAAACCGAGGCCGCACTGCGCGATCTCGTCCGCGAAGGCGCCGCCGCCCTGTCCGAGAGGCTGGGCCACACCGCCTGATTCAACGGGGTTTTCCAGTGTCGGTGTGCTTGGCGGTGCGGGTGGCGGAAATCCCCGCAGGGGACGACACCAGCGGCTACCACCGACTCTGGAAACAAACCCTTCAGTGCCGGACGATGACGACCGGGCACTTCGAGTGCAGCGCCGAGCGCTGGCTCACCGAACCCAGCAGCGCGCCGTAGAAGCTGCCGTGGCCCCTGCTGCCGACCACCAGCAGGTCGGCCTCGGCGGAGGCGTCGATGAGGGCCTGGGCGGCGTGCCCGTGCACCAGCTCGCGCTCGATGGTCACCTCCGAATCGGCCTGCTGGAACTCCGAGACCGTGTCGTCGAGGCATTGCCGGGCGGAGTCCTCGAAGTCGTCCGGCGGCATCGGGCCGCCCTCCCAGGAGTAGAACGCCGGGAACTCCCAGGCGCTGATCGCGCGCACCGAGGAGCCGGTGAGCGCGGCCTGCTTGAGCGCCCAGCGCATGGCGCACTTCGAGGGTTCCGATCCGTCCACGCCGACGACGATCCTGCCGTGGTCCGTCATGACGACCTCCCGAGTTGGCCCTGCCCCCATGGAAGTACGCGCGGGCGATCCAGTCCAGTCCGCTGTCATAGCGCGGCGTGTCGGATCGATGCGTACCCGCGCCGGTGACACGAACGGGTTGGGGCGAGGGGATTCCGTTGTGATCGCTGATCTCCGTCCGCTACCGATGAGTCGCATCCGCGCCATCGACCGACGAGGAGCGACATGACTTCCAGCCAGACCGGGCGATACCTGGTCCTACTCGAGGACGACTCGACGATCATCGGCACCCGGGAGCTGACCCGCTTGACCGGGATCCGGTGCGCCAACACCGCCGACGCGGCCGGAGCGGGACCCGGTGAGCTGTTCAGCAGCGCGGGCGGGATCGTGCTGCACCAGCTCGGGGTCGCCCTGATCGACGCCGACGATGAGCAGTTCGCCAACCTGACCCGTGCGGCAGGCGAGTCCGGGCCGATCGCCGGGATCGAGGCCGAGCGCAGGGTGTTCGCGATCGGCCAGCCGGCACCACCGGCGGAGGGCGAGTTCACCTGGGGGCTTCAGGCGGTGCGCGCCGATGCGGCCACCGCCACCGGAGCGGGCGTGCGGGTGGCGGTGCTCGACACCGGCCTGGACGAGCAGCACCCCGACTTCGCGGGCCGGGACATCGTCACCGGTGCGTTCGTCGACGGGCAGAGCGCCCACGACGGCCACGGGCACGGCACGCACGTGATCGGCACCGCGTGCGGACCGCGCACCTCGCAGGCGGGCCCCGGCTACGGCATCGCGCACGAGGCGAGCATCTACGCGGGCAAGGTCCTCGGCGACGACGGATCGGGTTCGGACAGCGGAATCCTGTCCGGCATCGAGTGGGCGATCTCCAACAGCTGCTCGGTCGTGTCCATGTCGCTGGGCGCGCCCACCCAGCCCGGCCAGCCGTACTCCGAGGCGTTCGAACGCGTCGCGCGTCGCGCACTGGAGCGCGGAACGCTGATCATCGCGGCAGCGGGCAACGAGAGCCAGCGCTCGGCGGGCGTCATCGCCCCGGTCGGGCACCCGGCGAACTGCCCGTCGGTGATGGGCGTGGGGGCGGTCGACTCGCAGCTGCAGGTCGCCGACTTCTCCTGCGGCACCGTCGACGACGTCGGGCAGGTCGACCTGGTCGGGCCGGGCGTGGACGTCTACTCGAGCTGGCCGGGCGCCGAGCGCTACCGCAAGCTCGACGGCACGAGCATGGCCACGCCGCACGTCTCGGGCATCGCCGCGCTGCACGCGCAGCAATCGCCGGATCGCTCGCGGGCGCTGTGGACACGGCTCACTCAGTCGGCACGGCGGTTGCCGCAGCCGGGCACCGACGTCGGCGCCGGGATCGTCCAGGCACCCTGACGGGGAAGCGCGGGCGGCGGGTCACTGCTCGCCGCCCAGCTCGTCCTCGATCGCCCTGGCCGCGACCCGCGTGCAGTTGCCCAGGTCCTCGGCGGCGGCCGCCGCCTGGTCGAGGGCCACGTGCACCGCGGGCGGTTCGGAACCGCCGCCGCCGCTGTCGGCGGCCAGCAGGTCGAGCTGCCGAGCCAGCCTCGCGCTCGCCGCGCTGAGGTCCAGCAGCGCGTCACGGGCCCTGGCCGCCTCCACCGGGCTGCCCGCGATCGCGCGGGTGCCCTCGTGCAGGCGCTGACCGGCGACGGTGATCATGTCGGCGGTCGCGTTGACGTCGTGCCAACTCGTGGGTCGTGCGTTCATGGTCAGGCTCCCCGGTGTCGAACAGGCAGGCGTCGTGCAACCCGGCGCCACCAGCCGTGCTGCCCTGGTACTACCCGCGAGACCGGGAACCCAAGCCTCCGCGCACCGCGCGCGAGACGAGCACCACACCGGCCGCTCCGGCGGCCACGGCCAGCCGGCGCGAGACCGGTACCGCGATCCGCCTGCTGAACACGTCGTATCCCGAAGCGACGACGTGGTCGAGGATCTCGCCGTAGAGCACCGACGCCGTGCGCACGCACGGGCGCGATTCGGGCGCCAGCATCTGGATGCCCGGCTCGGCGGCGCGGTAGTGCGCGCGGGTCCGCGCGACCTGGTCGGCCAGCGCGCGCCGGACCGGTCCGTCGGCACGCCCGCGACGGCGGCACCACAGCAGCCGTTCCCGGTCGACGCCGAAGACGGCCAGCTCGTCGGCGGGCAGGTACACGCGTCCCCGGTCGAGGTCCTCACCGACGTCGCGCAGGAAGTTCGTCAGCTGGAACGCCACGCCCAGCGCGGCGGCCGCGGAGCGGGCCTCGGCGGCGGGGCCGACCGTGCCGAGCACGGGCAGCAGCTGCATCCCGATGACCGCGGCCGAGCCGTGCACGTACCGCTCCAGTTCGGTCCTGCTCGGGTATTCGGCCACGGTGAGGTCCATCCGCATCGAGGACAGGAAGTCCTCGAACAGCACCGGGTCCACCCGGTGCTGTTCGACGGTGTCGACCAGCGCCGCCAGCACCGGGTGCTCGCTGGTGCCGGTCTCGAGCGCCTCCCGCAGCCGCCGGTCGAGCTCGTCGAGGCGGTCGGCGCGCTGGGCGGTGGTGCCCTCGCCGACCTCGTCGACGATGTCGTCGACCCAGCGGGCGAAGCCGTAGAGCGCGTGGACGGGAGGACGCCGCGACGGCGGCAGCAGGCGGGTCGCGAGGAAGTAGGTGCGGCCGTGCTCGGCGTTGAGGGCCCGGCAGCGCAGGTAAGCCTCGCGCAGAGCGGCGGGAACACCGGCGGAGTCGAGTTCACGGCGTGCTCCCACCGCCAACCAGGCACCCGCGTCCATGGCCAGATCTCAGCACATCGCGCCCGCGCCGGTGGCGTCGGTGGCGGGGTGAGGTGAACGGGGTCACGTGCGGGGACCGCCGGGCACGAGCCGCCTCTGCAGCGCCCGCGCCCGGCGGATTTCACACGCGGAATCCCCTCTGCGTCCCGCGCGCCCGTGGGCCGCGCACCAAGGGCTGCCCACGGGAACGGGACCGGCCCGGCACGCACCCATGACGCGAGATCGCCGAACTATTTCCGCACCGCTTCCGAACAGGCGATCTGCGGGACGCACCACGGGTGTGGTGAGCGGTCAGGACGCCTTGCGGGCCCCCTGGCCTGCCTCGGCCACGGCCTGCTCCAGGTCGGCTCGCTTCATCTTCGACCGGCCCTTGACACCCAGCTGCTTGGCGCGGTCCTCGAGCTCGGACTTGGTCAGCGACGAGAGGTCCTCGGCCGGTGCGGGAGAACGGCCCTTGCGCGCCTCGTCGACGCTGCGGCGCAGCGCCTCGGTGAGGTCGATGACGTCGGTGGGCTGCGGCGGCGCCTCGGCCGCCTGCACCTCGCCGCCGCGCGCCTTCTCGGCCAGCAGCTCCTCGACCTGCTCGGTGTAGGTGTCGGAGTACTCCTCGGGCTCCCACTCGCCGCTCATCGACTCGATGATCGTGGTGGCCATCTGGAGTTCCTTGTCCGAGGGCTTGGACTGCTCGGGCTGGTCGCCGACCAGGTCGGCCGGATCGCGGATCTCGTCGGCGAAGTACAGCGTGTTGAGCGCCAGCACGTCGGTGTCGGCCCGCACGGCCGTGAGGTACTGCTTGCCGCGCAGCACGAACGTGGCGATGCCCGCCTGGCCGGTCTTCTCCATCGCGCGGCGCAGCAGGTTGTACGGCCGGAAGTGCTCCTTTGAGTTGGGCGCGAGCCAGTAGGTCTTCTGGAAGTGCACCGGATCGATCTCGGTGAGGTCCACGAAGGTGCTGATGTCGATGGTGCGGGAGCGGCCCGGCGCGATCTCCTCGAGCTCGGACTGCTCGACCGTGATGATCCCGTCGCCGTACTCGCGGCCCTTGACGATGTCGTTGAAGCCCACCTCGTCCCCGGTGGACTCGTTGACCCGCTTGTAGCGGATCCGGTCGGTGGTCCCGCGCTGGTACTGGTGGAAGGAGATCGTGTGGTCCTCGGTCGCGGCGTAGAGACCGACCGGAATGGTCACCAGGCCGAAGTTGATCGACCCCGTCCAGATCTTGCGCGGCATGATGTCGCCTCCCATCGCCCGGCACCGGCGTCGGCACCTCCCACGATGAGCCGGGGGGCACTTGATCGCATGGCTTCACCGCACCAGGCGGTGGGTCCCGTCCGGCAACCTGCGGGTGCGGCCGCGGCGCGCGAGCAGCTCCAACAAGGGAACCGCGACGCGACGCGAGGTGTCCAGCGCGCGTTTGGCCTCGCTGAGCGTGAACGGTTCGTCGAGCTCCTCCAGGTGCGGCAGCGCGGCGCGCTCGGCATCGGGCAGCAGCACCAGCGACGGGCCCAGGCGCAGCAGCGCACCGGTTCGTTCGGCGGCGGCGAGCTCCCGGTCGCCGATGCCGAGCTCGGCCAGCTCAGCGGCGGTCGGCGCGCGGAACGGGTGTTCCCGCAATCCGCTGCGCACCACCTCCACCGCGCGGGCGACGTGCTGGGGCAGGGCGCTGCCCCCGTCTCCGAGCCGGCCACCGCCGAGCGGGATGCCCGCTTCGTCGGCGACGTCGGCGAGCAGCGCGGGGTCGGGGAGATCCAGCGCCCGGATGGCCGCCCCCGAGGGCATCCCGTCCTCCAGGGGGTGAGCGCTGCGGTGCTCGGCGCAGACCACGCGCAGCCGCGCGGCGAGCTCGGACCGGCGCTGCTCCGACATCAGCCACCGGCCGCCGGCCGGCGGTGCGGCTCCCATGGCGGTCAGCTCCGCGGCCCGCACGATGCCGCGTCGGCGCAGTTCGTCGGTCCAGTCCGGGGTCCCGGTCAGCTCGGAGAGGACCTCGGCGCGCAGCCGTGCCGCACCTCGGCGGTCCAACGGCGGAGGGCGCACGTCGAGGACGGTGACCCCGCCCCGCACCAGGTGTCCTCCGGGGTCGCGCAGCAGCGCGCGATCCCCGATCCGCAGCGGCAGCTCCTGCGCGAGCGTCAGCCGGGCGGTGTCGGCGCCCAGCGGGCGCGCCCTGGCGTGCGCAGCGGCCGAGCCGATGTGCAGGACGAGTTCGCGCGGCAGATCGCCGGCCGGGTGGACGCGCACGTCGAGCACGTCGGTGGTCAGCCACCGCTCCGGCGTGATCAGTGCGTGGCCGCGCCGGACCTGGTCGAGATCGACGCCGCGCAGGTTGGCCGCCACCCGAGCGGGAGCGGTGATCGACCCTTCGGCGGTGCCCAGCGCGTGCAGCGCGCGGATCGGAGCGTCGAGCCCGGTCGGGGTGATGCGCAGGTGGTCGCCGACGCGCAGCGTGCCGCCCTGCAGCGTTCCGGTCACGACCGTTCCCGCGCCCCTGATGGCGAAGGCGCGGTCGATCCACAGCCGGACGTCGGCGTCGGGATCCGGGGGAGGGAGGCGGTGGAGCATCGCGTCCAGCGCCTCGGTGAGCTCGTCCATCCCGGCACCGGTGCGTCCGCTGACCCGCACCGGCGGGATGCCGGCCAGGCTCGTGCCGCGCAGCCGCTGACGTGCCTGCTCCTGCGCCGGCCCGGGGTCGGCGAGGTCGCTGCGGGTGATGACCAGCAGTCCTTCGGAGACGCCCAGCGCGTCGAGCGCGTCGAGGTGCTCCTCGGACTGCGGCATCCAGCCCTCGTCGGCGGCGACCACGAACAGCACCGCGGGCACCGGGCCGACGCCGGCGAGCATGTTGGGCACGAACCGCTCGTGGCCCGGCACGTCGACGAAGGCGACACCGCATCCGTCGGCGAGCTCGGTCCAGGCGAAGCCGAGGTCGATGGTCAGCTGACGGCGTTGTTCCTCAGCCCAGCGGTCGGGTTCCATCCCGGTCAACCGCCGGATCAGCGTGGACTTGCCGTGGTCGACGTGGCCAGCCGTGGCAACCACGCGCATGAGACCTCCTCGAGGCTCTTGATGGAGTGCTTTGCGTGGCGGTGCGGGTAGCGGAACCTGATCGCCTTCATGGACTCCGTGCGCCGCTCCTGATGTCTTCCGCTTACCCAGGGGTGGACATCGGCGTCCCGGCGTACTCGCCACGAAGGCGATCAGAACCCGCGGCGGTGCGGGCTGAGTCCCACACCTGACACAGCGGCTCCGCCGCATTCCTCAACAGCTCCTAGTGCGCGGCCAGGACCGCGCGGCGCAGCACTTCGTCATCGGCCGGTTCGACGGCGAACAGGTCCAGCAGGCACCTGCCGCGTTCCAGGCGCGCGACGACCGGAGGATCGCCGAGGCGCAGTTGCTTGGCGAACCTGCCGGGCAGGGCCACCGCCGCGCTCGGCAGCACCGCACCGGGAGCCCCGCCGCCGCCGACGGTCGCGCCCGATTCGAGCGCCTCGGCGGGAATCCCGGACGCCGCGAGCGAATCGGCCAGCGCCGCAGCGCGTTCGGCGAGACCGGTCCGGTGCAGCGCCTCGGCGACGGGCGGGCGCGGGCCGCGCACGGTGGCCTCCAGCGCGGCCAGCGTCAGCTTGTCCACCCGCAGCGCCCGCGCCAGCGGATGGCGGCGCAGCCGGCGCACGACCTCCTCGCGGCCCAGCAGCAGCCCGCACTGGGGGCCACCGAGGAGCTTGTCGCCGCTGGCGATGACCAGGTCCGCGCCGTCGGCGAGGGTGCTCGCCGCGTCGGGTTCGCCGGGCAGCACCGGGTCCGGCCGCAGCAGTCCCGAACCGATGTCGGCGACCACCGGGACGTCGAGCTCGCGCAGCCGGGACACCGGGACTTCGGCGGTGAACCCGCTGATCACGAAGTTCGACGGGTGGATCTTGAGCACGAACCCGGTGTCGGGACCCAGCGCGTGCCGGTAGTCGTCGAGCCGGGCGCGGTTGGTCGCGCCGACCTCGTGCAGCCGGGCCCCGGTGGAGGTGAGCAGGTCGGGAACGCGGAAACCGTCGCCGATCTCCACCATCTCGCCGCGGGCCAGGACGATTTCCCGTCCCGCGGCCAGCGCCGTGGCCACCAGCGCCAGCGCGGCGGCGCCGTTGTTGACCACGTGCGCGGCTTCGGCTCCGGGAACGGCCTGCACCAGGGCCTCGACGGCCGAAGCGCCGCGGGGTCCGCGGTCGCCGGTGTCGAGGTCCAGCTCCACGTCCGTCGTTCCCGCCGCGACCTGCAGCGCTTCCCGCGCGGCCGCCGACAGCGGTGCGCGTCCGAGGTTGGTGTGCAGCAGAACGCCGGTCGCGTTCACCACCGGACGCAGACCTGATGCCGAATCGGGTAGCGCGGCAACCGTTTCCGGAACCACCTGCTCCGGCGCGAGCAGTCCGTCGCGGGCGCGCTGGGCCACCTCCCGGACGGTCCGCACGACCAGGTCGTGGCCCAGTCGTTCGACGGCGGCGGCCACGTCCGGATCGGCCAGCACCCGATCGGTTCCCGGGACGCCGCGGCGTTGATCAGCCATGCCCCAACCATAGGAACCCACCTGGTCGCCCGCTCGTCGTCGGCACGGCCACCGGGGTGAATCGCGTGGTGCGGACCCGGATCGGGATCGGAAATACGGGTGAAATCCGGGCTCCGCGGCCTGGTTCGGGGGATCCTGGAGTGCGGCCGGGTGAACCGTGACAACGGCCGTTGACAACGTCGTTAGGCTTTCGCGCATGACTCGCGCATCGTGGCAGGGCAGTACCGGTGGATGGCTCGAAACCGGTGACCGGCTGCGATTGGCCGTGCAGGTGCGCGGACCCGAGGACGCGCCGACCGTGCTCGCCGTCCACGGATACCCGGACGACCACACCGTCTGGGACGGCGTGGTCGACGCGCTGTCCGACCGCTACCGGGTGGTCACCTACGACGTGCGCGGCGCCGGTGGCTCGGACCGCCCGGAGACCACCGACGGCTACCTCGTCGACCAGCTCGCCGACGACCTGTTCCGCGTCGCCGACGCCGTCAGCCCGGACCGCCCGGTGCACCTGCTGGCGCACGACTGGGGATCGGTGCAGTCCTGGCACGCGGTGACCGAACCGCGCGCCGAAGGGCGCATCGCCTCCTACACCTCCCTCTCCGGTCCGGGCCTGGACCACTACGGGCAGTGGCTGCGCTCGAAACTGCGCCCGAACCCGCGGGACCTGCGCGAACTGGCCACCCAGCTCGCCTTCTCCGCCTACATCGCGTTCTTCCAGCTCCCCGCCCTGCCGGAACTGGCCTGGCGCAGCGGGATCATGGCCAAGCTGATCTCGACCGTGGAGCGCATGGACCCCAAGGCCGCGGGGAAACCCACCCGCCCGGTCACCTCCGACGGCATCAACGGCCTGGAGCTCTACCGCGCCAACGCCGGACGGCTCGGCGAGCCGGTCAGGCGGCACACCGGAGTCCCGGTGCAGGTGCTGGCACCCACCGGCGATCCGTTCGTGTCGACGCCGCTGCAGGCCGAGATCGAGGACCTCGCCTCCGACCTGCGGGTGCGGCGACTCCCCGGTGGTCACTGGCTTCCCCGCAGCCGTCCGGAACTCGTCGCCCGCTGCGCCGCCGAGTTCGTCGACCACGTCGAGGGCGGCGAGCAGTCCCGCGGTCTGCGCAGCGCCCGCGTGCTGCCCGGACGAGGCGAGTTCGCCGACCAGCTCGTGGTCATCACGGGCGCGGGAAACGGCATCGGCCGGGCCACCGCGCAGGCCTTCGCCGCCGCCGGCGCGCACGTCGTCGCCGCCGACGTCGATCTGAAAGCCCTGCGGGAGACCGGTGAACTGCTCGGAGACGCCGGCACCACGTACGAGGTCGACGTGTCCGACCAGGCCGCGATGGCCGACTTCGCGCAGCGCGTGAGCACCGAGCTGGGCACGCCGGACGTGGTGATCAACAACGCCGGAATCGGCCTGGCAGGGGCGTTCCTGGACACCACGGTCGCCGAGTGGGAGGACGTCATCGACGTCAACCTCTGGGGCGTCATCCACGGCTGCCGGCTGTTCGGGCGGCAGATGGCCGAGCGCGGCGAGGGCGGCCGGATCATCAACGTGGCCTCCGCCGCGGCCTACCTCCCCTCCCGGGTGCTGCCCGCCTACAGCACGACGAAGGCCGCCGTGCTGCGGTTGAGCGAGTGCCTGCGCGTCGAGCTGGCCGCCGACGGCGTCAAGGTCACCGCGGTGTGCCCGGGCCTGGTCAACACCGGCATCACCACGAGCAGCCGCTTCGCGGGCACCGACGAGGCCGAGCAGGCCAAGCGCCGCCGAGCGGCCACCGAGCTCTACCAGCGCCGCGACTTCAGCCCGCAACGCGCCGCCGACGAGATCCTGCGCGCCACCAGACGCGCGCCCGCCATCGCCCCGGTGACCCCGGAAGCCCGCGCCGGACTGGTGCTCTCGCGGCTCACCCCCCGACTGCTGCGGGCCGCGGCCCGAGTCGACCACATGCCCAAGTAGGAGGTGGCATGGATCTGGACCCCGGTGAGCCGGAGCGCGTCGCGCTGCACGCGCGAGACGTGGAGTTCGACTGGTCCCAGCTGCCGATGCACTGGGTCCCGGGCGAACCGTTCGCCACGCACTGGATCAACTTCCTGCACCTGGTGCTGCCGGAAGGGGAGCGCTGGTTCGTGGAGGTGTTCAAGCAGGCGCTGCCGCTGATCACCGACGAGCGGCTGGCCGAGGACGTGCGCGGATTCGTCGGCCAGGAGGCCGTGCACGCCGAATCGCACCAGGGCGTGATCGACCACTTCGACGCCCACGGCCTGGACACCCGGCCGTTCGTCGGGCAGGTCCGCTGGATGTTCCGCAAGACCCTGGGCGACCGGCCGCTGCGCGGCAAGCGCGCCGAGTCCTGGCTGGTGCAGCGGCTGGCCCTGGTCGCCGCCATCGAGCACTTCACCGCGTTCCTCGGCCAATGGGTGCTCGACGCCGAGGAGCTGGACCTGGCCGGTGCGGACGCGACGATGCTGGACCTGCTGCGCTGGCACGGCGCCGAGGAGGTCGAGCACCGCGCGGTCGCCTTCGAGGTCTACCAGCACGTCCACGGCGGATACCTGCTGCGCGTGCAGTCCATGCTGCTCGCGACCGCGGTGCTGACGATCCTGTGGGTGCGCGGACTGCGCTTCCTGCTGGCGCACGACCCGGTGCTGCGCGGCAGGCGCAAGCCCCGCTGGCGCGACCTGATCCGCACCGGACGCCTCGGGCTCACCCCGAGCTACCGTCAGCTGCTCGGTTCCCTCCCGGCGTTCTTCCGGCCCGGCTACCACCCGTCGCAGCACGGTTCGACGGCGCAGGCGGTGGACTACCTGGCCGGCTCGCCCGCGGCGCTGGCGGCAGGCCACTAGATGGCCGAGACCCGACCGGAGCCGACCGGGACCGCCGGACCCAACCGGCTGATGCGCGTGCTGGACCGGGTCGTCGGCGGCGTGGAGTGGCTGCACCGCAACAGCCGCCGCGACGCCGGACCAGCACGCGCGGTCGACCACGACCTGCCCCTGGTGATCTCCGAGATCCGGGCCGAAGCCGACGGCGTGCGCAGCCTCCGGCTGAGCAGACCCGGCGGCGGACCGCTGCCCGCCTGGCAGCCCGGCGCGCACCTGGACGTGCTGCTGCCCTCGGGCCGCACGCGGCAGTACTCGCTGTGCGGGCCGCCGGGGGAGCGGCGCCACTACCGAATCGCGGTGCGGCGCCTGGCCGAAGGCGCGGGCGGTTCCCGCGAGATCCACGACGAGCTCTGCGAGGGCGACCGGATCGTGGCGCGCGGTCCGCGCAACGCGTTCCCGTTCGTCCGCGGGCGCTCCTACCTCTTCGTCGCGGGCGGCATCGGGATCACCCCGATCCTGCCGATGGTGCGCGCCGCCCGGACCCGCGGCGCCGACTGGCGGCTGGTCTACACCGGACGATCGCGTGCGTCGATGCCGTTCCTGGGCGAGATCGGCGACCTACCGGCGGAACGCGTGTGGATCCGTCCCGACACGGAGTTCGGCGTTCCCGCGGCAGGCGGCGAACTGCTCGCCCACGCGCCGCCGGGCGCCGCGGTCTACGCGTGCGGTCCGGTGCCGATGATCACGTCGCTGCGCCTGGACCTGCCCGGCAGCACCGCCAGAGGCCTGCACTGGGAACGGTTCTCGGCGCCCCCGATCATCGACGGCCGGGCCTTCAGCGTGGAGCTGGCCCGCAGCGGCAGAACGGTCGAGGTGCCCGCCGACCGCACCGCGCTGGACGCGATCGGCGAGGTGATGCCGGAGGTCGCCTACTCGTGCCGTCAGGGCTTCTGCGGCACCTGCCACGTCCCGCTGCTGTCCGGCCAGGTGCGCAGGCGCGGCCGGGCGCGCGGCGACGACGTGGCGCTCTGCGTGGATCGAGGGCGGGGGCCGATCGCCGTCGATCTGTGAAGGACCCCGGTCGGGGGACCGGAGGGGAAGCGGGGTCGCCCGGAAGCGGGACCGGGCGACCCCGCGCAAAAACGCTTCCTGGGACCCAGGCGGACCCGTAGCCTCGGTCGGAGGCGACCTGGGGAGGAACCGTGGAACGCGACGGGCTGACGGAGATCACCTCGACCGAGGAGTTGGAGGAGGCCGTCGGCGCACCGCTGCAGCGGGTCCTGGACAAGGAACGCTCCGCGCTGCACCCGCTGGACCGCGAGTGGCTGGCCGCGTCGCCCCTCTGCCTGGTCGCGACCTCCGACGCGGAGGGCCGGTGCGACGTCTCGCCCAAGGGCGACCCCGCCGGGTTCACCCTCGTGCTCGACGAGCGCACCATCGCCCTCCCGGAACGGCCCGGCAACCGCCGCGTCGACGGCTTCCGCAACGTGCTGGCCAACCCGCACGTGGGCCTCATCTACTTCCTCCCCGGACGCGGCGACACGCTGCGGATCAACGGCCGCGCGAGGCTGCTGCGCGACGCCCCGTTCTTCGAGCGGATGGTCGTGAAGGGCCATCGGCCCAGCGTCGCGCTCCTGGTGGAGGTCGAGCAGGTCTTCCACCACTGCTCCAAGGCGTTCCTGCGCTCGCGGCTCTGGGACCCCCAGACCTGGGACCCCGACGCCGTTCCGTCCCGCGCGCACATCGCCAAGGAGCTCGAACGCCCGCACGACTCGATGGCCGAGCTCGAGCACTACTACTCCGCCGAGCGCTACGAGCGCCTGCTCTACGACGCCACGGGCTGACCGAGCGCGGCATCTCGGAACCGGGCCGGGGTGATCGCGTAGTACCGGCGGAACCACCTGGTCAGATGGCTCTGATCGGCGAAGCCGGCCTCCGCCGCCGCCTCGGCCGGAGTCCGCCCGGACGCCAGCGATCGACGCGCGCAGCGCACCCGCAGCTGCCGCTGGTACTCGCCGGGAGTGAGGCCGTGCAGGTCTCGGAACGCGCGGTAGAGCGCGAACCGGCTCCGGCCGCTGATCTCGGCCAGCCGTGCCGTCTCGACGTCAGTGGCGAACTCCGCGTGCAGCAGCTCCCGGACCTGCCGCAGACCGTCGTCCTCCCGCCGGGTCTCCGCGGTCCAGCCCGGGGGAGCGGCGGTGACCGCGCCCAGCCGGACCATCGTCCGCACCGCCCGGTGCAGCGCCTCGTCCTGCGCGAGCGCGCTCTCGCCGCCGGTGAGCGCGGCGTGCACCTCGCGCAGCGCGGCGGCCAGGCCCGGCTCGTGCAGCACCGGCTCGGCGAACAGCGGCAGCCCCACCGGCCGACCGGCCTCGTCGGAGAGGACGTCCCCGATCAGCTCCGGGGACAGGTGCACGATCTGGTAGGTGAAGCCGCCCTCGTCCGCGGCGTGCCCGTCGTGCGGGTCCTCCGGGTTGAACGCCATCACCATGCCTTCCGCGCTGGTGCGCTGCGCGCCCCTGCACCGGAAGGTCTGCGCGCCCAGCTCCGTGCAGCCGAACGAGTAGGACTCGTGGGCGTGCAGGTCGTAGCGGTGGTGCTCGAAGTGCGCGCGCATCACCTCGACCGGTACCCGGGGCGAACGCCGGTAGGAGACCCACTCCTGGCTCATGCCCCCATTGTTCACCGCCGCGGGGAACGGCCGGCGCACCAGCGTTCAAGACCTCGCGCCCGCCGAGGGGCTGAGATCGGCGCATGGCACACCGAACGAAGATCGCCGTGGTGGTGCGCGAGGACCTGGCGGGCTGGCAGCGGCTCAACGTCACCGCCTTCCTCGCCAGCGGCATCACCGCCGCTCACCCGGAACTGATGGGCGAGGACTACGTCGACGCCGACGGCCGCGAGTACCTCCCGCTGCTCGGACTTCCCGTGCTGGTCCACGCGGCGTCCGCCGACGAGCTGGCGCGAAGCCACGCCCGCGCCGTCGCGCGGGACATGCCTACGGCGATCTACTCCGAAGGCATGTTCAAGACCGGCAACGACACCGACAACCGCGGTGTGGTCGCCGAACGCTCCACCGACGACCTCGACCTCGTCGGGTTCGCCGTGCACGGGCCGCGCAACGCCGTCGACAAGGTCTGCAAGGGACTCGCCCTGCACCCGTGACGCGCGAGGTGTGAGAGATCGACAGGCTGGGTACCCTCCGGGACATGGCGGCCACGTGGCTGAACTGGCCGGTGTTGCGACAGCTCACCGGGCCCGACCGGCTGGGCAGGGGCCCGGCGTCGCGGTCCCGGCGCACCGACGAGCTGCGGGCTCGCACCAGTGACGCCGACGACGTCACGCGCTCGGTGTGCCCGTACTGCGCCGTGGGATGCGGCCAGCGGATCTTCACCTCCGGTGGCCGCATCACCCAGATCGAGGGCGACCCGGAATCGCCGATCAGCCGCGGGCGCCTGTGCCCCAAGGGCTCGGCCAGCCGGGAGCTGGTCACCTCACCGCTGCGCGAGACCAAGGTCCGCTACCGCCGTCCGCACGGCACCGAGTGGGAGGACCTCGACCTCGACGTCGCGCTGGACATGATCGCCGATCGGGTGCTGGCCACCCGCGACGCGACCTGGGAGGACGCCGACGACCAAGGCAGGCCGCTGCGGCGCACGATGGGCATCGCGAGCCTCGGAGGAGCGACCCTCGACAACGAGGAGAACTACCTCATGAAGAAGCTCTACACCGCCCTGGGCGCGCTCCAGGTGGAGAACCAGGCGCGCATTTGACACTCCTCCACGGTGCCCGGTCTGGGCACCTCCTTCGGGCGTGGCGGCGCCACCACCTTCCAGCAGGACCTCGCCGAATCGGACTGCATCCTCATCCAGGGCTCCAACATGGCCGAAGCCCATCCGGTCGGTTTCCAGTGGGTCATGGAGGCCAAGAAGCGCGGCGCCAAGATCATCCACGTCGACCCGCGCTACACCCGCACCTCGGCGGTGGCGGACAAGCACCTCGCGCTGCGGGCCGGGAGTGACATCGCGTTCCTCGGCGGGCTGATCAACCACGTGCTCAGCAGCGACGCGCACTTCCACGACTACGTGGTCGCCTACACCAACGCGGCCATGATCGTCGGCGAGGAGTTCGCCGACACCGAGGACCTCGACGGCCTGTTCTCCGGCTTCGACCCCGAGGCGGGCAGCTACGACGTCACGACCTGGCAGTACCAGGGCAGCCAGGCCGCACCCGCCGTCGGCGGCCACGGGACCGAGCAGGCACCGACCAGCAGGCACGGCCGGGAACGCGCCGCCAGCCGCCCCGAGCGCAGCGGATCCGGCGGGCCCGTCTACCACGGGCACCCCGAATCCGACCCGACGCTGGAACACCCGCGCTGCGTGTTCCAGCTGCTCAAGCGCCACTACGCGCGCTACACCCCGGACGTGGTGGAGCAGATCTGCGGCATCTCCCAGGAGGACTTCGCCTGGGTCGCCGACCAGCTCGTCGCCCACTCCGGGCGCGACCGCACCTCGGCCATCGCCTACGCCGTCGGCTGGACCCACCACACCGTCGGCGCGCAGTACATCCGCGCCGCCTCGATCCTGCAGCTGCTGCTGGGCAACATCGGCCGTCCCGGCGGAGGCATCCTGGCGTTGCGCGGGCACGCCAGCATCCAGGGCTCCACCGACATCCCGACCCTGTTCAACCTGCTGCCCGGCTACATCCCGATGCCGCACGCGCACACCGACACCGACCTGGAGTCCTTCGTCGCCGACGACGAGCTGGCCTGCGGCTACTGGGCCAACATCCGGTCCTACCTGGTCAGCCTGCTCAAGTCCTGGTGGGGCGAGCACGCCACCGCCGACAACGACTTCTGCTTCGACCGGCTGCCCCGGCTCACCGGTGACCACGGCACCTTCCAAACGGTGCTCGACCAGATCGAGGGCAAGTGCCAGGGCTACTTCGTCATCGGGGAGAACCCGGCCGTGGGCACCGCCAACGCCCGCCAGCAGCGCATGGGCCTGGCCGCGCTGGACTGGCTGGTCGTGCGCGACCTGCACATGATCGAGACCGCCACCTTCTGGAAGGACGGTCCCGAGATCGAGACCGGCGAGATGCGCACCGCCGACATCGGCACCGAGGTGTTCTTCCTGCCCGCCGCCTCGCACACCGAGAAGGACGGGTCGTTCACCAACACCCAGCGCCTCCTGCAGTGGCACCACAAAGCCGTCGAACCGACCGAGGACCAGCGCAGCGACCTGTGGTTCTACTACCACCTCGGCCGCCGGATCAGGGAGAAGCTCACCGGTGAGGACGAGCGCGACCGCGCGGTGCTGGAGCTGACCTGGGACTACCCGACGCACGGGGAGATCGCCGAACCCAGCGCGGAGGCCGTGCTCGCCGAGATCAACGGCTACGACGGCGACGACCGCCCGCTGTCGGCCTACCCGCAGCTGCGCTCCGACGGATCCACCCGATGCGGCTGCTGGATCTACTGCGGCGTGACGGCCGACGGCGTCAACCAGTCCGCCCGCCGCGTTCCCGCCGACCAGCAGGACCGGGTCGCGCCGGAGTGGGGCTGGGCGTGGCCGGCCAACCGCCGCATCCTCTACAACCGCGCCTCGGCCGATCCCGACGGCAAGCCCTGGAGCGACCGCAAGGCCTACGTCTGGTGGGACGACGGGCGAGGCGAGTGGACCGGCCACGACGTCCCCGACTTCGACAAGACCAAGCGCCCCGACTACCAGCCGGAGGACGGCGCCGTCGGGCCGGCGGGGATCGCGGGCACCGAGCCGTTCATCATGCAGAGCGACGGGCGCGGCTGGCTCTACGTACCCGCGGGTCTCGTCGACGGTCCGTTCCCCGCGCACTACGAGCCGCAGGAATCACCGGTCGCCAACCTGCTGCACCCGCACCAGCAGCGGAACCCCGCGCGGCAGATCCACTCGCGCCCGGAGAACCGCTACCAGCCCAGCGGCGACGAACCCGGCAGCGACGTGTTCCCGTACGTGTTCACCACGTTCCGGCTCACCGAGCACCACACCGCGGGCGGCATGAGCCGCTGGCTGCGCCACCTCAGCGAGCTCGCCCCGGCCATGTTCCTCGAGGTCTCCCCGGAATTGGCGGTCGAACGAGGTCTCCAGCACGGCGACTGGGCCACCGTCGTCACCGCCCGCAGCGCCATCGAAGGCCGGGTGATGGTGACCGAGCGGATGCGGCCCCTGCTGATCGGCGGGCGCACGCTGCACCAGATCGGCATCCCCTGGCACTGGGGACCCAACGGGCTGACCACCGGCGACGCCGCCAACGAGCTCATCGGCGTGGCGCTGGACCCCAACGTGCACATCATGGAGACCAAGGCCGGGGCCTGCGACGTCCGGCCCGGGCGCAGACCGCGCGCCGCCGCGCTCAACCGCCTGGTCGCCGAGTACCGCGACCGCGCGGGCATCGACGAGCGCACCGGCACCGAGCACGCGGACGACCCGAGAGTGGAAGGAGGCTGAGCGTGAGCGTCAACCGGCTGTCGGGACCGCTCGACGACCCGGCGGGGGAGACCGGGTACCCGCCGCAGCCGCGCGCGGGGTTCTTCACCGACACGAGCGTGTGCATCGGCTGCAAGGCGTGCGAGGTCGCCTGCAAGCAGTGGAACCTGCTGCCCGAGGACGGCATGGACCTGACGGGCATGTCCTACGACAACACCGAGGCGCTCAGCGGAACCACCTGGCGGCACGTCGCCTTCGTCGAGCAGAGCGGGACCCCCGAGGAACTCGGCATGCCCGCCTTCGGCGCGCCGGATGAGCAGCAGGTGCGCTGGCTGATGTCCTCCGACGTCTGCAAGCACTGCACGCACGCGGCCTGCCTCGACGTGTGCCCGACGGGCGCGCTGATCCGCACCGAGCACGGCACCGTGCTGGTGCAGGACGACGTGTGCAACGGATGCGGCTACTGCGTCCCGGCCTGTCCCTACGGCGTGATCGACATGCGGCCCGACACCGGCGGCGCGGCCAAGTGCACGATGTGCCAGGACCGCTTGGGGGCCGGGCTCATGCCCGCCTGCGCCACCGCCTGCCCGACGGAGTCCATCCAGTACGGACCCCTCGACGAGCTGCGGGAGCGCGCCGCGCTGCGGGTCGACGAGCTGCACGAGCAGGGCGTGACCAGCGCGCGGCTCTACGGCCACGACCCGACCGACGGCGTCGGCGGCGACGGCGCGTTCTTCCTGCTGCTCGACGAGCCCGAGGTCTACGGCCTGCCGCCGGATCCGGTCGTCACGACGCGCGACCTGCCCTCGATGTGGCGGCACGCGGCCGCGGGGGCGCTCACCGCAGCGGCGCTGATCGCGGGATCCTTCCTCGGGAGGCGCAGGTGAGCTCCTACTACGGGCTGCCGGTGCTCAAGGAACCGGTGTGGAAGGTCCCGGACGTCCCGGCCTACCTCTACCTCGGCGGCATGGCCGGAGCGTCCTCGACGATGGCGCTGCTGGCGGATCTCACCGGTCGTCGGCACCTGGCGCGGGCCGGTCGGGTGGCAGCGGCGGTGGGCGCGACGGCGAGCGTCGGAGCCCTGGTGCACGACCTGGGACGGCCGGCGCGGTTCCTGCACATGCTGCGGGTGTTCAAACCGACCTCACCGCTGAGCGTGGGGTCCTGGATCCTCGCGCCCTTCTCGGGCCTGGCCGGGGCGGCCGCCGCCAGCGAGCTCACCGGGCTGCTGCCGGTGCCGGGCAAGGCGGCCGGAGTGCTGGCGGGCTTCCTCGCACCCGCGATGACCACCTACACCGCGGTCCTGCTGGCCGACACCGCCGTGCCGGGCTGGCACGAGGCCTACCGGGAGCTGCCGTTCGTGTTCGCCGGGAGCGCGGTCGCCAGCGCCGGGGCGGTCGGGCTGGTCGCGGCGCCTGCGCAAGCCCGCCCGGCGCGCCGGATGGCTGTGGCCGGGTCGGCGTTGGAACTGGCCGCGAGCAGGCGGATGGAGGCCCGCTTGGGCCTGGCCGCGGAGGCCTACCGCACCGGACGGGCGGGCGCGGTGCTGCGCGTGGCGCGGGCGACCACCGCCGTGGGCGCGGGGCTGGCGCTGGCGGCCGGGCGCAGCCGCGCGGCCGGTGTGGCGGCGGGGGCCTGCTTGACGCTCGGGGCGGTCGCCACTCGCTACGGAGTGTTCGAAGCAGGCCGGGAAACGGCCCGCGATCCCCGCTACGTCGTCGAGCCCCAGCGCGAACGCGTGGGCGCACCAGGGTCCGAAGTCCGTGGCGAAGTGCACAGATCGAGTTCGGATGGTGACCTCCAGTAGTCACTCACGTGAGTGAGTAGTGGTTCAAGTCTCACCCTGCGTGGTTTGATTTCAGGTGAATAACGCATTTCTGATCAAGAAATGACCAGCTAAAACACCAACATCGTCGCGATCTTGGTTGCGTTTCTATGACGAGCGCCACTGGCTGTGAGTTTTGTTCACACTTTTCAGCTACGTAGCGTTGCCTGGCGTCGGCGCCCCCGAGCCGACAGCAAGCCCGGAAGTCCGCAGCGCCGAACCCTGCCCGGCGGGCTTTCCGAAACCCCGAGACTGCATTGCGGGCAGGGACGTGACGACCGCCGGGAACCCGGTGCGGACGGCAGAGCCGGCCGCACGGAGCCCCAGGGCTGGAACGGCACGAAGGCGTTGCTGGAGACAAGACTGACAATGGGCAAGCACCGCAAGTCCACCACCCGTCGCAACCTCACCCGCGTCGCCGTCGCCGGCGTTGCGGTCGCCGCTCCGTTCGCCATGACCCTCCCGGCCAACGCGGCCTCGGAGTCCACGTGGGACTCCGTCGCGCAGTGCGAGAGCGGTGGCGACTGGAACATCAGCACCGGCAACGGTTACTACGGTGGCCTGCAGTTCAACCAGTCCACCTGGTCGGCCTACGGCGGCGACAGCTACGGCTCGAACGCCGCGCAGGCCAGCAAGTCGCAGCAGATCGCCGTGGCCGAGCGCGTGCTCCAGGCGCAGGGCCCGGGCGCGTGGCCGGTGTGCTCGAAGAAGGCCGGCCTGACCAAGGGCGGCAGTGCCGAGCACCAGGACGCCGAATCGGGCAGCAGCAAGAAGAGCACCGAGAAGAAGTCCACCACCAAGAAGAAGAACCCGGTCAAGAAGACCGTCAAGGTCGAGGGCACCTACACCGTGCAGTCGGGTGACACCCTGGGTTCGATCGCGCAGGACCAGGGCGTGAGCTGGGAGTCGATCTTCGACAAGAACCGTTCGGCCGTGAAGGACGCGAACGTGATCTTCCCGGGTCAGCAGCTCGCCATCAAGTGACCCACCCCGTCTGCGGACCAGGGTGCGCATGAACGAGGGACCCCGCCTTCCTCTCTCCGGCGGGGTCCCTCGTCTGCGATCTGCGGAACGCCTCTCACTTGAGCTTGCGGCGGCGCAGGTCGTTGCGGATGTCCCATGCGGTCCAGCCGATTCCGGCGAAGGCGAAGAAGCCCAGCATCAGCACGAGTTCGGTCACGTCCGGCTCCCTTCGGATCTTGACGAACACCGTCGGGATCAAATCCGAGAGTAATTGCACGTTCGTTGATCGCCGAGCGTATCGCCGCAATAGACCCCAACGGGTGAGCGCTGCGATGTGGAATGATCCGCCGTTCGGACTCAAAACCGCACAACCGCAACGAAATGTCGCGAGACGTGAAGTCGGCTCTGATCTCTCGAGTCGACCGTCCGATCACCTAACGTGCCCTCGCGACATCATCCCGAGTGATTGCTGCTCGAACGCGGGACTTACCGGCATGTCAGCGCAGCGGACATCCCCAGCCGCGGCGGACCATTGACGTGACCGCACTCACCCCGCGTGCCCCTACCCCCGACCTTCGGAAAGGGGACCCCCGATGTTCATCGCACTTCAAATGGACGCCGCAGTCGATTCCGGACTCGACAGCTGGGTCGGACCCGCTGCCATCACGGCCGGTTTCCTGCTCTTGATCGTCGCGCTGTTTCGCCGGAGCCGGGCCACACTGGCCAGGAAGCGAAGGGCGGCGCGCCCGAGTGCGGCCGATTAGCGGTGTCGCGCAGCCCTGAGCCGACCCGGCGTGCCGCGTGCGACGGCCGCCCGAGGGGGGAGGGGACGCATGTCCGACACCACGCGGGAGACCGACGAGCCGACGGTCGACCAGACACCGGCCCAGCGCCAGTCGCCCGATCAGCGGCCGAGCGCCGACGGCGGCCGTCCGCCTGACCGAACCCAGGGCGCTGACCAGCACTGGAAGGTCGTTCCCGCGCCCGTGCGCGAGCCCGCCGACACCCGTCGGATGGGCCTGCGCACCGCGATGGCCATCAACGCAGGCAAGTGGGCGGCGTCGCTGTCGCAGCGTCTCGGTCTCGGATCCGGCGGCATGATCGGTGGCCGATTGGCGCTGACGCTACAACCCGATCTCCTGCAGCGGTTGGCAACCGGTCGGCGTGTCGTCATGGTCACCGGAACGAATGGCAAGACCACCACCACCCAGATGGTCGCCGAGGCGCTGCGCGCGAAGGCACCCGCGGTCAGCAATGCGACCGGCGCGAACATGCTCGACGGTCACGTCGCCGCGCTGCTGACCCAGCTCGACGCTCCCTTCGCCGCGCTGGAGGTCGACGAGCTGCACCTGGCGCAGGTCACCGAGCGCTTCGAACCGTCGGCGATCCTCCTGCTGAACCTCAGCCGCGACCAGCTCGACCGCGTGGGCGAGGTCCGCACCGTCGCGGCCAGCCTGCAACGGGCGCTCACCCAAGCCCCGGGGGCGCAGGTCATCGCCAACCGCGACGACCCCAACATCGTGTTCGCCGCCGCCGGCCACCCCCACGTCACCTGGGTCTCCGGTGGCGTGCGGTGGCGCGACGACGCGCTGAACTGCCCGCAGTGCGGTGCCTTCATCGGCGACGTCGACCGCGATTGGCGCTGCCAGTGCGGGCTCGCGCGGCCACCCGCCGACTGGAAGGTCACCGACACCGGCGTCCTGGACTCCGAGGGCACCCACCACGAGCTCGCGCTCGCCCTGCCCGGTCACGTCAACCGCGTCAACGCCACCTTCGCGCTGGCCGCCGCGCTGCAGCTGGGCGGGGAGGAAGCCCCGGTGCTGGCGCGCGTCCGCCGGATCTCGCAGGCCGCCGGCCGCTACGACACGGTGCGGCTCGGTGGACGCCGGGTCCGATTGCTGCTGGCCAAGAACCCCGCCAGCTGGCTGGAGATGCTCGACCTGGTCTCCAGCAACGACGAACCGCTGGTGCTGGTGGTCAACAGCCGCGAAGCCGACGGCTACGACGTCTCGTGGTTGTGGGACGTGGACTTCGAGATGCTGCGCGGCCGGCCCGTCCAGGTCGCGGGCGACCGAGCCCTGGACCTCGCGGTGCGCCTGCGCTACGCCGGGGTGCGGGCCAGCGTCGCTTCCACGGTCGAGGTCGCCCTCGGCGGCACCGAAGGCGGATTGCCCGACGTCATCGCCAACTACACCGCCTTCCGCGACCTGCACACCAGGAGCCGCACATGACCGGGGAACGAGTCCGCATCGCCCTCGTCCTGCCAGACCTGCTGGGCACCTACGGAGACCGCGGCAACGCGATCGTGCTGGCCCAGCGGTTGCGCTGGCGGAGCATCGGCAGCGAGCTGGTCACCGTCCTGTCCTCCGACGACGCCGTCCCGGAGGACTGCGACCTGTACCTGATCGGCGGCGGGGAGGACGTCGCGCAGGTCGCCGCCGTTCGCTTCCTGCGCCGCGGTGCCGGCCTGACCCGCGCGGTGGCCCGAGGAGTTCCGGTGCTGGGGATCTGCGGCGGTCTGCAGGTGCTGGGAACGGGCTTCGTCACCGGTGACGGGCAGCGCCACGACGGGCTCGGCCTCGTCGACGCCACGACCGAGCCGGGCCGCGGACGCGCGATCGGCGAGGTGACCACCCAGTCCACGCTCGGCGGGGTCGGGATGCTCACCGGTTTCGAGAACCACCTCGGGCGCACGTCCCTCGGGCCCGGTTCGCACGCGCTGGGCAAGGTCGTGCGCGGCGTCGGCAACGGCCGGGACGAGGCCGAGGGCGCGGTGACCGGGCACGTCGTCTGCACCTACATGCACGGCCCGGTGCTGGCGCGGAACCCGAAGCTGGCCGACCTGCTGCTGGAGTGGGCCCTGGGCGAACCGCTGGCACCGGTTCCGGACCCGCCCGAGCTCAAAGCGCTGCGCACCGAGCGCACCCGGGTGCACGTGCGCAACCGCAAGTAGTCACCGACGAGCGAGCCGGCCCAGCTTCTGCAGGGCCGGCCGCAGCTCGGGCGCCCGCAGCAGGGCGAGCACGCCGAGGCTGACGGCCAGCACGACGATCCCGTGCAGCACGAGGGCCAGCCACGCGTCCACCATCGGGTTCAGCGGGCCGGTCAACGCGCGCACCCCGGCCAGCACCGCCAGCGAGCACAACGCCCCGACGGTGCACGCCAGCAGCGCGCGCAGGCACCCCACCACCGTCGCTCCGGTACGCAGCGAACCGATCCGGGCGCGCAACCAGATCTGCCCGACCACGGCACCGAGCAGGAAGCTCGCCGACATCGCCGCGGTCACCCCGAGCACGACGTCCTGCGGGTCCACGGTGGCCAGCACGAGGTAGCACAGCACGCTGCGCACGGCGACCATGATCACGTTGATCCAGGTCGGGGTGCGGGCGTCGTGCATCGCGTAGAAGGCCCGCAGCTGCAGCATGGTGATCCCGAAGGGCACGACGCCCGCGGCCGCCGCGGCCAGCGCCCAGCCGAGCCGCCCGGCGGCGGCGACGTCGCTGGCGCCCAGCGAGAAGAACGCGACCGCGAGCGGACCGCCCGCCACCACCAGCAGCGCGCTGACCGGCATCAGCAGCACCGCGGTCATCCGCGTGCCCCAGGCGACGTCGTCGACGAACGCGCGGGTTTCGCCGGAGGCCGCGGCCTGGCTGATCCGCGGCATCAGCGCCGTCAGCAGCGACACGCCCAGCACGCCGTAGGGCACCTGGGACAGCAGCCACGCGTAGTTGAACGTCGCCACGCTGCCCGGGGTGCCCTGCGCGGTGACGCGGGTGATCACCACCATCCCGGCCTGGCTGATCAGCGTGTAGAGCACCACCCAGCCGGCCAGACCGCCGAACTCCGACAGCCGCCGGTCCCATCCCCACCGCCACCGGTAGCGGAACCCGCTGCGCCGCAAGGACACGACCATCACCAGCAGCTGGGTGGTGATCCCGGCCAGCGTTCCGAGCCCGAGCACCAGCAGCTTCGGCTCTCCGATGCGCACCGGGTCGGTGGAGATCTCACCGGGCATCACCGCGTAGACGATCACGGTGGTGATCACCACGAGGTTGTTGAACACCGGTGCCCAGGCGGGAGTGCCGAACAGACCGCGCACGTTGAGGATCGCCTGCAGCAGGGCCGACATGCCGTAGCAGACGATGCCCGGCAGCAGCAGGTAGGCGAACGCGGTGGTCAGCTCCGCGTTGGCCCGGGTGTCAGGACCCAGGTACAGCGCGGTCAGCAGCCCGGCACCGGCGACCGCGACGGCGGTGGCGACGCCGAGAAGCACCGCGCCCATGGTGATCATCCACTGCGCGTAGGACTGCCCGTGCTCGGGTCCTTCCCGCTGCGCCCGCACCAGCAGCGGAACGGCGATGCTGGTGAGCACCCCGCCCAGCAGCAGCTCGTTGACGACGGTGGGCAGCGTGTTGGCCACGGTGTAGGAGTCGTTGACCATGCCCAGCCCGAGCACCACCACGAGCAACACCTTGGCGAGCAGGCCGCTGATCCTGCTAATCGCGGTGGCCACGGCCATGGCCGCGCTCGCGCGGGCGAGTGAGGGGCTTCGGACACCGGTGTCGGCCTGATCGACCACGTAGCCCCTCCCATCGGCTCGTTCGATGCTGAAGGTGCCACGAAACACCCGCTCTCGCCGGGTGAACCGGTTCCGTGGCACGCTGATCGAGAGGCCTGTGAAAGGGGTGCGCGCGTGATCGTGTTCGGTGTGGTCCTGCTGGTCGCCGGTGCGGTGGTGGCGATCGCTTTCGGTGGCGACGCGGGTGGCTGGTTGCTGCCGGTGGGCCTGATGGCCGCGGGGGCGGGGATCGGCCTCGCGGGGCTCGTCGCCCGACTGCGCCGGTCGCCCGTGCGGGCCGCGGTCCGGGCGCATCGCGCGGGGGCGGCCGGATCGCCGTTCGCCCGCGTCAAGGCCGTGCCGTCCATGGTCGGTTCGACCGCGCGGGGCCGGAACCCCGAGCTCCCGCGCTACCAGGCGGCGCTGTGGCTGATCGCGCTGGTCTACCTGGTCTCGCCGATCGACTTCATCCCGGATTTCCTGCCGCTGCTGGGCATCGGCGACGACATCGGAGTCGCCAGCTGGCTGCTGAGCAGCCTTTACGCGGAGTCGGGCAACTACCTCGCCGGCCGCGAACGCCCTCGCGAGGTCGAGCCGGGGGAGTAGTGGGGAGCGTCAACGCCCGGGATCGGGCGTCGACGGTGCGACGTACTTCGACTCGCGCCGCGCACGCCGCCCGAACATCGCGTGGTCCAGGGACCAGTTCCCGGCGTTGAACCCCATCGCGAGCGCGGCCGCGCCGATGACCAGGGGCAGTTCGAATCCGTCCGGCGCGAACAGGCCGTGCGGCAGGTGGACGAAGATGATCGCTCCGGCCATGTCGAGCGCCACCGCCAGTCCGACCAGCGGCAGTGCGATGCCGAGGATCAGCAGGACGCCGCCGATGAGCTCCACGACGGTCGCGTACCAGGCGGCGAGCTGGGGCAGCGGCACGCCCATAGTGCCGAAGTTCTGCGCGGTCGTGGGAACGCCCCAGGTCACGAGCTTCTGCCAGCCGTGCGCGATGAGGACGATCCCGACGCCGATCCGGCCGATGAGGGTGAGCGAGCTGCGAAGCGCGTTCATGCCGACTCCTGTGCTGTGCGGGTCCTCCCAGTGTCGGCGTGATCGACTCGCCCGTCATCTCGGGATCGGCGCGGCAACTCCGCTGAACGCAGAAGTGCCCCGGTGGAACGCCGTTCCACCGGGGCACTCGCGCGAGGAAGACCTCACTTGAGGAGGTTGCGTGCCATCACCATGCGCTGGACCTGGTTGGTGCCCTCGTAGATCTGGGTGATCTTGGCGTCGCGCATCATGCGCTCGACCGGGAAGTCGCGGGTGTAGCCGGCGCCGCCGAAGAGCTGGACGGCGTCGGTGGTGACCTCCATGGCCACGTCGGAGGCGAAGCACTTCGCCGCCGCGGAGATGAAGCCGAGGTTGGGCTCACCGCGCTCGGCGCGGGCGGCCGCCACGTAGACCATCTGACGGGCGGACTCGACCTTCATCGCCATGTCGGCGAGCATGAACTGCACGCCCTGGAACTCGGCGATGGACTTGCCGAACTGCTTGCGCTCCTTGACGTAGGCCAGCGCCTGGTCCAGCGCGCCCTGCGCGATGCCGACCGCCTGCGCGCCGATCGTCGGACGCGTGTGGTCGAGGGTCTTGAGCGCGGTCTTGAAGCCGGTGCCCGGCTCACCGATGATCCGGTCGGCCGGGATGGTGGCGTCCTCGAAGTACAGCTCGACGGTGGGCGAGCCCTTGATGCCGAGCTTCTTCTCCTTGGGGCCGACGGTGAAGCCCGGGTCGTCGGCGTGCACGGCGAAGGCGCTGATGCCGTTGGCGCCCTTCTCCGGGTCGGTCACGGCCATGACCGTGTACCACTTCGACACGCCGCCGTTGGTGATCCAGCACTTGCTGCCGTTGAGCACCCAGTTGTCGCCGTCGCGGCGGGCGCGGGTCTTCATCGCCGCGGCGTCGGAGCCCGCTTCGCGCTCGGATAGCGCGTAGGAAGCGGTGGTCTCACCGCTGGCGATCGAGGGCAGGACCTGCTTCTTGAGGTCCTCGGAGGCCGACAGGATGATCGGCATGGTGCCGAGCTTGTTGACCGCGGGGATCAGCGAGGAGGACCCGCAGACCCGGGCGACCTCTTCGATGACGATGCAGGTGGCCACCGAGTCGGCGCCCTCGCCGCCGTACTCCTCGGGGATGTGGGTCGCGGCGAAACCGGCCTTGACCAGCGCGTCGAGGGCTTCCTTCGGGTAGCGCTCCTGCTCGTCGACGTCGGTCGCGTGGGGCGCGATCTCCTTCTCGGCGAGGGCGCGCACCGCCTCGCGCAGCGCGTCGTGCTCCTCGGCGAGCTGGTAGGTGTCGAAGTTCGGGTCCACCGGGTCCCTCCCTAGTCCCGTCGCACAGCCGCGAGCGGGGTCTCGTCGCATGCCGCCCGCGTAACGCGGCGGACCTGATGTCGCCCTCATCGTAACGGCACTGAGTGCCACTAGCAATTCTGCGGTGCTACATTCGCAGCCATGTCCGAGGCAGTCGTTGCGGCTCCCAAGCCCCGTTCTGGACGCACTCCGCACGGCCGCCGGAAGGTGCGCAGCGCGATCGCGGTCGCCGCGCTGGAGAGGTTCGCCGAGCAGGGCTTCGAAGCGACCACCGTGGACCAGATCGCCGAGGCCGCCGGGGTCGGGAGGCGTACCTTCTTCCGGTACTTCCGGTCCAAGGAGGACGTCGTGTTCCCCGGGCACGACGAGCGGCTGGCCGACGTCGTGGAGCTGCTGGAGTCGGCTGCTCCGGACGCCGACGCGCTGCGGGTCCTGGGGGAGGCCGCGGAGTTCGTGCTGGGGATGTACCTCGAAGAACCCGAGGTCTCGCTCAAGCGCTCGGAGCTGACCAGGCAGGTCCCGGCCTTGCGGGACAAGGAGATCGCGAGCATCGACCGGTACCAGCGGGTCTTCGCGCGCTACCTGCGCGCCCGCTTCGCCGGCCAGCCCGACGCCGAGCTGCACGCGGCGGTCGCGGCCTCGGCGGTGGTCGCCGCGCACAACCACGTGCTGCGCCAGTGGCTGCGCAGCGGGGGAGAGTTGGACGCCGGGGCGGCGCTGCGGCACGCCACCGAGCAGGTCCGCGAGGCGCTGTCCGGGCAGTGGCCCGGGGGAGCGACCGGCGCGGGTCAGGACTCGGTCGTGGTGGCCGCCGTGCGCACCTCCGCCTCGGCGGGAGCGGTTCTGGAGCGGGTCCAGGAGGCCCTGCGCGACGTCGAACGGTGATCGCTCGGCACCCGGTGCCGAATGGGATCACAGCGCATCACATATCGATTACATTCGTGGGTTCAGTGTGGAATGAAATTATCCCGGGACAGGCGGAGAACACCACCCGCCCCGGGATCAAGCGGCCGCGATCAGACCACGAAGGCCTCCATCGCGTCGGCCCCGGCGGGAGCTCCTCCGGTCGAGCGCAGGACGTCCCGCATCCGGTCGAGGTTGCTGCGCACGTCGGGATCGGAGGACATCCGGTCGACGGCCGCGCGCAGCTCCGCGGCGGTGACGGTCTCCGGATCGAGCTTCACGCCGAGGCCGAGCTCCTCCGCGCGGGCGGCGTTCGCCGACTGCTCGGGCATCTGCGGCACCGCGATCAGCGGAACGCCGCTGTGCAGCGACTCCATGGTCGAGTTCATGCCGGTGTGCGAGACGAACGCCTCGGCGTGCCGCAGCACCGCGGGCTGGGGGAACGAGGGTCGCACGTCGAAGTGGGCCGGGATCTCGCCCAGCGCGGCCGGATCCACGCGCGATCCGATCGACAGCGCGACCTGCCACGGTCCCTCGGCGAAGGCTTCGAAGCACAACCGGTAGAAGTCCGGGCGCTCGTTGAACGCGGTTCCCAGCGCGATGTAGACGAGCGGGCGCTGCGGGTCGGCGGGGGAGTAGTCCTCGTCCGCGCGGTCGCCCACGAGCGGGCCGATGAACCGGAAGCGCTCGTCGAACGTCTCGTGCGCCAGCTGGAACTCCTCCGGCAGGAACACCAGGTTCAGGCCGGTCGGAGGCCCGCCGATCAGGGGAACGGCTTCGACGCCGAATTCCTCACCGACCTCGGTCATCGCCTCGTGGATCTTGGTCATGGCCTCGGCGTGCTGCGGACCGACCGCGGGGGCGTGCTCGGCCATCATGGAGGAGCGCAGATCGAAGTTCTCGTTGCTCGCGAAGTTGGGGACCAACGAGACCGCTGGGATGCCGAGCTTGTCGGCCAGCATCCGGCCGTAGGTGGTCATCACGTCGGAGCACACCGCGTCCGGCGGTGAATCGGAGAAGTGTTCCAGCAGCACCGGCATGCACTGGCGGACGTCCCCGATGAAGAACTCCATCATCGTCCGCATGCGCTCAGGGGTGAAGACGTTCCCCTGCCCGGCGATGTCGGGCATCTTCGTCGGCAGCCCCAGCACCTCGGCGCCGGTGGCCCGCACCGTTTCCAGCGCGTCGGACCCGACCGCGTAGGTGACCCGGTGGCCTCGGTCGAGCAGCTCGCTGACCAGCGCCAACGTGGGGTTCACGTGCCCGAAGGCGGGCACGCTGGTGAACAGGAAGTGCTTCTTCATAGCTCCTCGAGACGGGTCAGAGCGGGCGGCGGAAACCGCGGACCGCGATGGTGATGCCGACCGCGCACAGCAGTGCGCTGGTGGCCAGCGCGGAGATCACGCCCGCGCCGGTGGGCAGCGCGAGGGAGAGGTTGCGGGAGGCGTCCACGGCGTAGGTCAGGGGGTTGATCTTGGCCACGACCCCGAGCCAGGTCGGCAGCGACTGCACGGGCACGAACGCGCTGGAGGCGAACATCAGCGGGAACATGGCGAGGAAGCCGATGCTCTGCATGACCTCCTCCTTGCGCAGCCAGGAGCCCAGCGCCAGGAAGAGCCAGGACAACGACCAGCTGACGAACAGCGCCAGGAAGAACGCGCCGAGCGTCCCGCCGAAGCCGCCGGCGGGGGCGAAGCCGTAGACCAGTGCGGCGACCGTCAGGAGCACGATCAGCTGCACCGCGGTGCGGGCCAGGTCCGCGAGGCTGCGCGCGATGAGCACCGCGCTCATGCCGATGGGCAGGGCGCGGAAGCGGGCGATGACGCCGTTCTTCATGTCGGTGACCAGGCCGACCCCGGACTGCATGGCCGCGCCGATGCCGGTGGTCACCAGGATCGCCGGCATCAGGTAGTTGATGTAGCTGCCGCCCTGGTCGGCGACGTTGCCCATCATCGCCTTCCCGAAGACCTGGCTGAACAGCGTCAGCATGATCAGCGGTTGCAGCAGGCTGAAGATGACCACGCGCGGGTCCTTGATGACGGCGCGCAGCGAACGGCCGGTCAGCACGAGGATCTGGGTGGGGTAGGAGGCGCCGCGCCAGCGCCGGGTGGTGGGCGCGGGGGCGGGGGCGCTCGGCGGAGCGGTCAAGGTGGTGGTCATGGGATCCCTCAGGCGGCGGTGGGCGTGTGGTGGGCGAGGGCGAGGTAGACGTCGTCCAGGGTCGGTTCCCCGAGTCCCAGGTCGCCGATGTCGATGCCGGTCTCATCGAGCGCGCGCACCACGTCGGCGAGCTGGCGGGAAGCGCTGATGGGAATGGTGAGCCGGGTGTCCTCGTGCACCGGGTCGAACCCGGCGGCCCGGAGGGAGCGCAGGGCGTCGGTGGTGCGGGAACCATCGGTGAGCGTGGCGTTGACGGTGCGCTGCCCGACCTGGGCCTTGAGCTGCTCGGCGGTGCCGGTCGCCACGACCTTGCCCGCCGAGAGCACGGTGATGGAGTCGGCGAGGCGGTCGGCCTCGTCGAGGTACTGGGTGGTCAGCAGGACGGTGGTGCCGTCGTTGACGAGGTCTTCCACGATCTGCCAGAGGTTGAGCCTGCTGACGGGGTCGAGCCCGGTGGTGGGTTCGTCCAGGAAGATCACGTCGGGCTGGCCGACGAGGCTGGCGGCGATGTCGAGCCTGCGGCGCATGCCGCCGGAATAGGTCCGTGCCGGGCGTCGTCCGGCTTCGGCGAGGTCGAAGGTGGTCAGGAGCTCGTCGGCGCGCTGCTTGGCCTCGCGGCGACTCGCGCCTAACAGCCGGGCGATGAGGACGAGGTTGTCGTAGCCGGAGAGCTGCTCGTCGACGGAGGCGAACTGCCCGGTGAGCCCGATGCGCGCGGTGACCTCGCGCCGGTGGGTGACGACGTCGAGGCCTGCGATGCGGGCGGTGCCGCTGGTCGGCGGCAGCAGCGTGCTCAGCACGTTGATCAGCGTGGTCTTGCCCGCTCCGTTGTGGCCGAGCAGGCCGAGGACGCTGCCTTGGCCGACGGAGATGCTGACGTCGTCGAGGGCGGTGACGTCCCCGAACCTCTGGGTGATGTGGTGCGCTTCGATGATCGGATCGGTCATGAGGATTCCCCGGTGGTGTGGGCGGTTTCGGCGAGGGCGCCGTGCAGCAGCACGTCGACGCGCGCGCGGATGGCGGCCGTGTGATCGGTGTCCGCCGTGCTCTGCGCGGTGGCGGTGAAGCGGAGACCGAGCACGAGCGACTGCAGGTATTTGGCGAGGTCCTCCGGCGGGATCCGCAGCTCCTGCGGATCGACCAGGGAGACCACCGCGGCGTTGAGGTCGTGGATGAACTGCTCGCGTGCCTCGGGCAGTCCGGTCGGCTTGCGGTCGGGTCCGCCGCGCAGGTCGAACCCGGAGGCGGCGAGGGTGTGGACGAGCTCTCCGAAGCGGGTGAAGTGGTCGAGGAACAGCTGAGCGGCTTCGGTCAGCCGTTCAGCGACGTCGGTGTCGCGGGGGACCGCTCGAACGGTCGCGCACAGCTCGTCCGGGCGCAGGGCCGCGGTGACGCAGGCCTGGAGGAGCTCGGTCTTGTCGCTGAAGGCGCGGAACACGGTGCCTTCAGCGATCCCGGCGGCCTGGGCGATCTGCTTGGTCGTGACGTGCGCCCCGTGCTCGCGCACGAGCGGCAGGACGGCCGCGACGATCGCCTCGCGCCGCTGATCGGGACTCATCGCCGAAGCACGGCGGCGCGGTTGCTCTGCGGTCACCTCACCACCATAGGAGTGAGTGCTCACTCATGCCAATGAGTGGGTGCTCACTCACTCGACGTCTGGCCGTCGGGCTGCGTGGCAGTTGTGGTCCGAACCGTCCGGGCGAAACGAACATTGATCACGGGCAATTCAGACCACCACTGCCCGTTCGACGTTCAGCCCGCCTCGCGGAGGCGCTGGAGGACCGGGGCGAATGCTTCCACGTACGGAGCGTGGACGGTCCAGTGGGTGAAGCCGAAGCGCTCGCGGTTGCGGCGAACCTGCTCGGCCATCTGCTCGACCGTGCCGATGAGCAGGAACGGGGTCTCCAAGAGCTCATCGAGGGTCATCGTGCCGCCGAACCGGGGGAGGAGTTCGGCGGCGGTGGTCCGGCGGTCCTCGCTCGGGGCGACCGCTTGGACGAGTGCCTGCCATTCGACCTGGTCGGCGCGTGGTCCCGCGTTCTCCCGGGCGAAGCGCACGCGTTCGTCGATCTCCTCGGCGGTGCAGATGCGGAAGGTGCCGGGCGGGTGGCCGGGGATCTGGCGGATGCCGGAGATGCCGATGATGTCCGCGGTGTCCGCCGCGATCCGCAGCACCCGGTCGCCGGTGCCGCCGACGAGCAGAGGCGGGCCGGACCCGTCGAACCCGGTGCGCTGCACCGGGCGGAGCGCGGGCAGGCCGTGCTCCGCCCGGGCCTCCTGCTGCTGCGGGAACCCGTCCAGCGCGAACTGGCGCGCGAGCTCGGCGATGGTGGACCGCAGCCGTTCGGTGCGGGCGCCGAAGGGCTGCCACTCGATGCCGGCCTCGTCGAACTCCCACTTCATGTGCCCGGCGCCGAGGCCGACCTCGAGGCGTCCGCCGGTGAGCAGGTCGGTGGTGGCGATCTCGCGCGCGAGCAGGGCGGGGTTCCAGAACGGGACGTTGATCACCAGCGTCCCGACGCGCATCCGCTCGGTGGCCTGCGCGGCGGCGACCAGCGCCGGAAAAGGGGAGGGGCGGCCGAGGTGATCGGCCGTGAACACCACGTCGTAGCCGAGTGATTCCACCCGCCGGCAGTGGTCGCCGAACTCGGAGGCGGAGCGGATCGCGAAGACGTTGCATGAGAACCGGAATTCAGCCATGTCCGGATGCTGCTCCTCGGCCGCATCACCGTCTCCCGATTTCACCAGGGGCGGAGCGCCAGCAGAGGGTTGAATGCATCTATATCTTCAGTGTCAACTGAATTTAAACCGTCTAAAGACCAAAAGCACAACCGCGAGGAGGGGGAGGAGAGCGGTGGCGCGCCGCCTGGTCCTGGGAGGTCGTGCTGTGGCCTGGACGGCGCGCCCGCTCGTCGTCAGTCGTAGCCGCGGATGACGTGGCTTTCGTCGTCTTCGGTGTCGACTGACTCCCGGCGCGACTGGACCGGGAGGTCCAGGTCGATGTCCGGGTCAAAGGAGTCCTGCTGGGCGACTCGATGATCTGAGAGCGTCATGGCCGGGCTCCTCTCGGCAACGGATTTCACCGGCCGATCGTCCGTCCCTGCTGGACAGATCGCATGTGGGACGCGCCACGGGGGTTCCGGAATCCCTCGGAAGAGCAGCGTTGTCTTAGATATTGACTTCTGCAACTTCAGTGGCGAGTGAAAAGAATGCTCCGCGTCCTCCAGCACGCACGACTGCTGAAAGACCGCCAGAACGGAAGTCAGGCCTTCGGGCTGAGGCGGGTACCGGCTCGCTCGCCGAGGAATCGGCCTGCTTCCACGACGGTCCGCCCGCCCAGGCACACCCAGGGGATTCCGGCGGGTGGGCGCATCGGCTCTTGGTAGTCGCCGACGTCCGCGACGGTCGCGGGGTCGAAGGCGACCAGGTCGGCGATGCGGCCCGGAGCGACCATTCCGCGGTCGGGGATGCGGAAGGTGTCGGCGGGCAGCGCGGTCATGCGCCGGACGGCGTCGGGGAGCTGGAGGACTTCGCGCTCGCGGACGTACCGGCCGAGCACTCGGGGGAAGGTGCCGGTCATGCGCGGGTGCGGGCGTCCGCCGTTGCCCGGTGGGAGGCCGTCCGAGCCGATCATGGTGCGCGGATCGCGCAGGGCGAGTTCGAGGTCGTCCTCGTGCATCGAGAAGTGGATCATCGCCACCCTCAGCTCCTCGTCCACCAGGAGGTCGATCAGGGCTCGGACCGGATCGCAGCTGCGGGCATCGGCGATCTCGGCGAGGGTGCGGCCTTCATCGCGGTGGCTGCTCGTGGTGGCGATGAGGATGCGGTCGAAGTGGGTGGTGCGGCCGATCGCGGCGGTCAGGTCCGCGTGCGCGGTGGGCGCGGAGAGCTTGGCGAGGATGTGCTCGCCGCTGCCGCCGAGGTAGTCGGCGGGCAGCACGGAGGTGAGCGTGGTGGAGGAGGCGGTGTAGGGGTAGACGTCCTGGGCGACGTCGTGGCCGTGCTCGCGCGCCCGGTGGATCCGGCTGAGGGCGGCGGGCATCTTGCCCCAGTTGCGGGGTGTGGTCGCCTTGAGGTGCGACAGCTGGGTGCGGCCGGCGACCTGGCCGATCCGCAGGGCCTCGTCGATGGCGTCGAGGAGATGGTCGCCTTCGTCGCGCATGTGCGTGGCGTAGAGGCCGTGGCCTCCGAGGGTGCGGGCGAGCGCGGTGAGCTCGTCGATCCCGGCGAACAGGGCGGGTGGGTAGATGAGGCCGGTGGAGAGGCCGAAAGCGCCTGCGCTCATGGCTTCGTCGAGCATCTCGCGCATGCGGTGCAGCGCGGCGGCGTCCGGGGCGGCGTCGCTCATGCCGGTGGCGGCGACGCGGAGGGTGCCGTGACCGATGAGCGGGCAGTGGTTGGTGACGTGACCTGCGGCGTCGGTGGCGTCGAGGAGTTCGGCGAAACGGTTCCAGGTGACGTCGAGGGGTGGGAAGAGGCGTTGCAGGAACCCGTCGTGGACCTCGGCGTGGGTGGTGCTGCGCGGTGCGAGGCTGAAACCGCAGTTGCCGACGACCTCGGTGGTGACGCCTTGGAGGATCTTGGTGGTGTCGTCCTCGGTGAGCAGCGGTGCGTTGTCGGCGTGGGAGTGGACGTCGATGAACCCGGGTGCCAGGACGAGGCCGGTGAGGTCGCGGCGCGGGTGGTGCTCGGGCAGCGTTCCGGGCGGTTCGACGGCGGTGATGCGGCCGTTGTCGATGATGACGTCGGCGGGTCGCAGCGGGTGTCCGGTTCCGTCGGCGAGGAGGGCTCCGGTGAGCAGCTCGGTCATCCCTGCGCCTTCCTGAGGGCGTCGTGGCGCGGTCAGGTGATGATGTTGGGGACTCCGGGTGTGTTGCGCTTGCGGCGGAGCCAGATCTTGCGGGTGCCGTCGGCGTAGAGGAGCACGCGGGAGAGTTCCCAGCCGGAGTACTCGGCGTGGATGCTGAGTTGGGTCGCGGCGCTGATCCGGGTGATGCCGGGTGGGAGGCGCAGCGGCCGGTATTCCCAGTCGGCATCGGTCTCGATCTCGTCGGCGTGTGCGCTCACATTGTCACCACCTGGTATCCGGCGCCGTTGGCGGAGGCGATGTAGAGGGTCCGGTTGTCGGGGTCGACTGCGAGGGAATCGGGTTGGCTGATGGTGGGGATGCGGCGGACCTCGCGGGGTTCGCCGCCTGCGATGTCGTATCCGACGAGTTCGTTGGTGGCGGTGAGGGTGACCCAAGCGATGTCGGTGGTGGGGTCGTAGGCGAGTGCGTAGGGGGCGCCGGGGACGGGGTAGCGCTGCTTGAGGATCAGGGGGTCGGTGCTGAAGGCGAGGAGGCATTGGCCGCGGGTGTCGATGGTGAGGATGCGGCCGTAGCGGTCTTGGACGGCGTTGGTGGCGCCTTGTCCTGCGCGCAGTCCTGCGCCTTTTTCGCCGGTGGCGGGGTTGATGGGGGTGATGGCGGTGGTGAGGCGGTCGAGGACGTAGAGCTGGCCGGCGTGGTCGAGCAGTTGTGCGGGGCCTTCGAACTTCTCGGTGGTGACGCCGGGTTGGCCGTTGGTGAGGATGGTGACGGTGGCGGTGTCGCGCTGGATGACGGCGGTGCGCTCGGCGTCGAGGTCTAGGGCGTCGACGGGTCCGCCGGGCACGGGGGTGGGGTGTGCGGTGGCGGTGCGCAGGTCGACGCGGGTGATCTGGCCGGCGTCGGGCAGGGCTGCGAGGAGTTGGCCGCTGCGCGCGTGGATGTTGGTGGGTGCGGCGGGGAGGTCGACGGTGCGGCGGTTGCCGGTGGTGGTGTCGACGAGCTGCAGCTGGGGGCCGGTGGCGAGCACGAGGGTGCGGGTGTCGCGGTCGTAGGCCGTGTGCTGGGCGGGTGGTGCGGGATGCGCGGTGCCTTCGGGCGGGGTGGTCGCGGGTGGTGCGGCGGCGGGTCGCGCTTGGGTGAGTGTGTCGGTGACCTGGAGGGGGTCGGCGTTGTCGTCCATGCCGCACCCGGCGAGCAGGGTGAGGGTGAGGCAGGTGATGACCAGACGACGCAAGGAAGGCCCTCCTGTGGTGGTGCTGCCCTGCGGGGGTGGTGGTTCCGCTGGGTGGTTGCTGCTTCCTCCAGCATCCCTGATCGGGGGACGGAGGGTGCAGGCCGCCCCTGGGGGTGACCCATCAGCTTGGCACGTCGGAGGGGTTGCGGGAAGTGGGTCTGGTTGTCGGCTAGTGGTTCTCGGGGTAGCCGAGTTGGGGTGCGCTGATGTCGTCGAGCGCGGCGCGGATGGCCGGGGGGAGTGTGAGGTCTTCGGCGGTGAGGGCGGTTTTGAGTTGGGTGGTGGTGCGGGCACCGAGGACGGGGGCGGTGACGCCGGGGCGGTCGCGGATCCAGGCGAGGGCGACTTGTGCGGGTGAGGTGTTGAGGCCTTCGGCTGCGGTGAGCAGGGCTTGGACGATGCGGGCGGCGCGTTCGGTGCGGTGGTGTTCGACGTAGCCGGAGAGGTGGGTGGTGGCGCCGCGGGAGTCGGGTGGGGTGGCGTTGCGGTACTTGCCGGTGAGGACGCCGCGGCCGAGCGGTGCCCAGGCGAGGATGCCGAGTCCGTGGTGCGCGGCGGCGGGGATGACTTCGCGTTCGGTGCCGCGTTCGAGCAGGGAGTACTCGACTTGGGTGGAGATGAGGGGTGTGCGGAGGGGGTGGTGGTGCTGGTGTGCGGCGGCGGTGGCGGTTTGCCAGCCGGTGTAGTTGGCGATGCCGGTGTAGCGGACGCGGCCGGTGGCCACGGCGGTGTCGAGTGCGGCGAGGGTTTCGTCGAGGGGGACTGCGGGGTCCCAGGCTTGGACCTGCCAGAGGTCGATGTGGTCGGTGCCCAGGCGGCGGAGGGAGTCGTCGAGGGCGCTCAGGAGTGAGCCGCGGGAGGCTCCGCCGCCGAAGGGGCCGGGTTTGCGGCGGGCGGCGGCTTTGGTGGCGAGGATGATCTCGTCGCGGGGGATGTGGTGGGTGAGCAGGGCGCCGAGGAGTTCTTCGGCGTGTCCGTCCTGGTAGACGTCGGCGGTGTCGATGAGGGTGCCGCCTGCGGCGTGGAAGGTGGTCAGCTGGTCGGCTGCTTCGTCGGCGTCGACGTCGAGGCCCCAGGTCATGGTGCCGAGTGCGAGCCGGGAGACGCGGAGGCCGCTGCGGCCGAGTTGTCGCTGTTCCACGGTGTTGCAGGGTATGCGCTGCGGGGGGCGTGGGTGGTGAGGTCGGCTCGGCGGGTCCGATATGGCGTGGTGTGGATCACATGCGTGGTGGTGTGTCGTGCGGTCGGCTGCGCGGGGTGATCGGTTGCTGGCTGACCTGCCCCGACGGGGTGATCAAGGGTGGGGGGTTCGGGCGCCTGGGGATGTTGGAAGATCTGGGGACCGGGCCGGAAGTTCCGGGTGCGGCCTGGTTTCCCTTGTCGAGCGTGTGGAGTGGGTTTCGTGTCGTGGTTGCAGGCCATGGTGTTGGCCGTGGTCCAGGGGCTCACCGAGTTCCTGCCGATTTCCTCGTCAGGGCATCTGTCGATCGTGTCGAAGTTGTTCTTCGGCGAGGACGCGGGTGCGTCGTTCACCGCGGTGACGCAGATCGGTACCGAGCTGGCGGTGGTCATCTACTTCATCGGTGACATCGTCCGGCTGGTCGCGGTGTGGTTCCGCGGGTTGTTCAACGCCGAGGTGCGCGCCACCCAGGACTACAAGCTGGCCTGGTACGTGATCGTGGGCAGCTTGCCGATCGGGATCTTGGGCTTCTTCTTCCAGGACTACATCCGCTCGTCGCTGCGCAGTCTGTGGATCACCGGCCTGACGTTGGTGCTGTTCGGTGTGCTGATGGGTCTGGCGGAGCGGTTCGGCAAGCAGTTGCGCGAGCAGGCTCAGCTGCGCCTCAGCGATGGTGTGCTGATGGGTTTCGCGCAGGCGTTGGCGTTGATCCCGGGTGTGTCGCGTTCCGGCGGGACGATCACGGCGGGTCTGTCGCTGGGGCTGACGCGGGCCACGGCGGTGCGGTTCTCGTTCTTGCTGGCGATTCCGGCGGTGTTCGCGGCGGGGTTGTCGGAGGTCTCGCACGTGTTCGAGCCGAGTCCGTACGGGCTGCAGCCCTCGGGTGCGCAGATGATCGTGGCGACCGTGGTGGCTGGGGTCATCGGTTATGCGGTGATCGCGTGGTTGCTGCGGTTCGTGGAGAAGCACAGCGTGTACCTGTTCGTCTGGTACCGGATCGCTCTGGGCGCGGCGTTGTTCGCGTTGCTGGGTTTCGGTGTGATGCAGCCGTGAGGCGCTGAAAGCGGACGACGGTGACATCGGGGCGGCCTGCCGGGCCGTCCCGATGCTTTTTTGGGCGGGCTGCGGGCGGTGGGTTTGGCGGTGACGCCTACCCTCGGCGGACGTGGCGACTCTCATTCTGCTCCGGCACGCCCGTTCGGCGGCCAACGGTTCCGGTGTTCTGGCCGGGCGCACACCCGGTGTGGGTCTCGACGAGACGGGGCGCGGCCAGGCCGCGGGTCTTGCTGCGCGCTTGGAGGGCGTGCCGTTGAGCAGGGTCGTGGTGTCTCCGCTGCAGCGCTGCCAGGAGACGGTCGCGGGTCTGGTGGGGCAGCGGGGGATCGAGCCGGTGGTCGAGGAGCGGCTGGCGGAGGTCGATTACGGGGACTGGACGGGGCGCAAGATCAGCGAGCTGACCGACCAGGAGCTGTGGAAGGTGGTGCAGCAGCACCCGTCTGCGGCGGTGTTCCCGGGTGGTGAGGGTTTGGCGCAGGTGCAGGCGCGGGCGGTGGCCGCGGTGCGCGAGCACGACCGGATGCTCGGTGCGCGGGACGTGTGGTTGTTGTGCAGTCATGGTGATGTGATCAAGTCGGTGCTGGCCGATGCGCTGGGTCTGCACTTGGATTCGTTCCAGCGGATCGTGGTGGATCCGTGTTCGGTGAGCGTGGTGCGCTACACGGAGACGCGGCCGTTCGTGCTGAAGGTCAACGACACGGGTGGGGACGTGTCGGGGTTGTTGCCGCCGCCGGAGTCGCAGTCCTCGGATGCCGTGGTGGGCGGGAGCACCGGTAAGCAGGACTAAGTCGCGGCTGCCGAACGCCAGACGTGCTTCGCTGCTCGGTTTTTCGTTCGGCGGCGGTGGAGCGCGAGGCGCGGTGGCAGACCCGGACGGGTCGGGCCGCGAGCGCGCCGAGGTGTCCGATGCTCGGGCTGCCGCTGGTGCGATCAAGCCTCGGGTTCATCGACGTCCTTGTGGGGCGACGGGTTGTGCTGAGAGATGTCTCGTTGCTGCCTCGATCCGGGCCTCACCTCCTGGCAGAAGGGCCTGCCTCACCGGGTGGTGATTGCGCGCGGCACGGTGGGTTTCCTCTTGCCTGCGACGGGTAATCCTGCGGGCGCGGGCGGATCTCCACGAGCGGAGCGTTGGTGCGCGGTCGCCCGCCCGTTGTTGTGCTCGACACCGAGTCAGGAGTGGGATCATGAAGGGACTGGTTTACGAGGGTCCCCGTCAGGTGGCGGTCAAGGACGTGCCTGACGCGAGGATCGAACGTCCCACGGACGTTCTCGTCCGCGTCACGGCGACCAATATTTGCGGTTCGGATCTGCACATGTACGAAGGTCGCACCGACTTGGAAGCGGGTCGGGTGCTGGGGCACGAGAACCTCGGTGTGGTGGCCGAGGTGGGCAGCGGTGTCGAACGCATCCGGGTCGGTGACCGGGTGTGCCTGCCGTTCAACATCGGCTGCGGTTTCTGCCGCAACTGCGAGGATGGTCTGACCGCGTTCTGCCTGACCGTCCATCCGGACCCGAACATGGCCGGTGCCGCGTTCGGTTTCGCCGGGATGGGCCCGTTCGACGGTGGTCAGGCCGAGTACCTGCGGGTGCCCTTCGGGGACTTCAACTGCCTGCGGCTGCCCGAGGATGCCGAGGAGAAGGAAGACGACTACGTCATGGTCTCCGACATCTTCCCCACCGGCTGGCACGCCACTCGACTTGCCGGACTGCGCCCAGGGGAGTCCTGCGTCGTCTACGGCGCCGGACCGGTCGGCCTCATGGCGGCCTACTCCGCGATGATCCAGGGCGCTAAGAAGGTCATGATCGTCGACCGCCACCCGGACCGGCTGCGGCTGGCCGAGCAGATCGGGGTCATCCCGATCGACGACTCGAAGGGCGACCCCGTCCAGCAGGTCCTGGACCAGACCAACGGCAAGGGCGCCGACCGCGGCTGCGAATGCGTCGGCTACCAGGCCCACGACCCGCAAGGCACCGAACGCTCCAACATGACCATGAACAACCTGGTGGGCTCGGTGCGTTTCACCGGTGGCATCGGCGTCGTCGGCATCTTCCTGCCCGCCGACCCCGGTTCCCAGGACGAAATGCAGCGCAACGGCCAGATCGCGTTCGACATGGGCACCTTCTGGTTCAAGGGTCAGAAGGTCGGCACCGGCCAAGCCAACGTCAAGCACTACAACCGCTACCTGCGCGACCTCATCCACGAAGACCGCGCGAAGCCGTCCTGGATCGTCTCGCACGACCTGCCGCTGCAACGCGCACCCGAGGCCTACGATCAGTTCGACAAGCGCGAAGACGGCTGGACCAAGGTCGTCCTCAAACCCGCCATGGCCTGAAACGGCACCAGCCGGCGTCGCCTGCTCACCACAGGTCTGCTCATCCGGGTGGAAGCGCACCCGGATGAGCAGACGACGTGGAGAACTTCCTCCGCTGTCCTCGTGACAGCCACCCCACTGACGGCATCCCATCGAAGGAGTTCGATCATGTCTGCTCCTGTACCAGTGACCGCGGGGCTTCTCGTGCGTATCGAGGCGCTACCGGGCCGGGAGAACGACGTCGAGGACTTCCTCCGGCGAGGGCTGACCCTCGTGCAGGAAGAACCCGCCACCGTGCGGTGGTTCGCCATCCGGTTCGGGCCCTCGTCTTTCGGCATCTACGACGCCTTCCCCGACGACTCCGGCCGCCAGACCCACCTCTCGGGCAAGGTCGCCCAAGCCCTCGCCGACAACACCGGAACCCTGTTCGCCGAGCCCACCATCGAACCGGTGGACGTGATCGCCGAGAAACCCCCGGCCTGAACTCGATGACCGCCAGTTCGTCCTCCCCTCCGGGGTGATCAACGACCTCGGCCGGAGACGGGTGGTGGGTGCATGATCGCGGCATGGTGATCGAGCTGCGCAGTCCGGATGAGATCGACGCGCTGGCCGTGACCGGGTCGGCCGTGTCAGCGGTGCTGTCCGGGCTCGGTGAGCACGTGGTGGCGGGTGTGGCTCTGGCCGAGCTCGACGAGATCGCCCGCGAGGTCGCGGCCGGGGCGGGTGCGCGGCCGGTCGGTGGTGCGGTGATCAGCGCGTCGGTCAACGACGAGATCCTCGGGGGCGTGCCGGACGGGCGGGTTCTGGTGCCCGGTGATCTGCTCAGCGTCGCGTGCGCGCTGGAGGTGGGCGGGTGGTTCGCCCGGGCTGCCACCAGCTGGACCGCGGGTACTGGTCACGAGGGCGACCGGCGGCTGATCGAGGCGACCCGGCTAGCGCTGGCCGATGGTGTGGCGGCGGCCCGGCCGGGCGCCAGGCTCGGTGAGGTGTGCCGGGCGGTCGGGCTGGTCGGGCGCAGCGCGGGTTTCGGCGTTCCGCCGGTGGGCGGGTGCGGTGTGGGCAGGCAACCGAGGCAGGAACCCCAGGTGCCCAACGACGGCCACCCGGCGCGCGGGATGCCGTTGCGGCCCGGTCTGGTGTTCAGCGTCGAACCGATCTTCACCGCCAGCGGCCACGATCACCTCGACTCCGAGTCGTCGGTGGTGCGCACCGGGGACGAGGGCCGCGCGGCTCACAGCGGCCACACCATCGCCATCACCGAGAACGGGGCTCGCGTTCTCACCTGACACTCGTGACCGCTGACGGTGTCGCGCGGATCGAGCGACCTGGGGCCGGGATCGCTCGATCCGCGCGACGTGCCACCGGCTGAGCGGGCTAGCCGGGCACGAGGACCACCTTGCCGAGATTGGCGTGGGCTTCGACGATTTCGTGGGCTCGTGCCGCCTTCTCCAGGGGGAGGAGCTCGTGGACGCCGGTGCGCAGGCGGCCGTCCCGGTGCCAGTCCCACAGCTCGTCGCGCCAGCAGGCCATCAGCGCCGGGGCGGCCGGGGAGCCCATGCGGAACCCGGTGGCCGAGGCGGACCGGCTGATCAGCTCGTGGGAGGGGATGGGGCCGGTCTCGGAGCCGAAGGTCACCAGCCGGCCGCGGTGAGCCAGGGCGCGGGTGGCTTTGGCCAGCAGGGTGCCGCCGACGGAGTCCAGCACGACGTCGACCGGGTCACCCCAGGTGTCGTCGTCGTAGGCCACGACCGCATCGGCTCCGAGGGCCCGAAGGTGCGGGCGCTTGTCGACCGTCGTGCCGACGGCGGCGACCACGCGTGCTCCGTGGGCGCGGGCCAGCTGGACGGCCATGGTGCCGACCGCGCCGGCCGCGGCGGTGATCAGCACCGATTCGCCGTGGCCGAGCGAACCTGCCGTGCACGCCCGGCGCGCCACCAGCCCGCTGCGCACCAGCGCCACGGCGGTCACCGAGTCGGCGCCGCCGGGGACTCGGGAGGCCATGGTCTCCTCGAGCAGCGCGCTGTCGGCGTAGGCGTGCTCGAAGCACAGGCCCGTGACGCGCTCGCCGAGCTGGAAGCCGCGCACGCCGGGCCCGAGTGCTTCGACGATCCCGGCGATCTCCCCTCCGAGGGGTATGGGTTCGGGGCCTTCGCGCACGCGACGCACGGCGGGCAGGGTGACTCCGATGGCTTCGCAGCGCACCAGCAGCTGGCCGGGACCCGGCGTGGGGGCGGGGGTGTTCTCGACGAACAGGACCTCGGGTCCGCCGTTGAGACCGTAGTTGACTCGTCGCATCGCGCTCTCCTCCGATTCGATGGGTGGACCAACGAAATCGAGAGTAGAAGGACGCTCGTTGGGGTGTCCAACGGTTTTTCGGCTAGGCTGCGTCCGTGGCCGACTCCGAGGACCCCCGAGCGCTCCAGCACATCCAGTCCCTGCCCAGCTGGCTGACCGGCCGCGTGGCCGCGCGCGGTCGCGAGCTGGTGGCCCGCGCGCTGGCCGAAGAAGGCCTGCGGCTGAGCCAGCACGCCGTGCTGGCCGCCGTCGCCGAGCACGGCCCGCTGGCCCAGGCCGAGGTGGTGCGCCGGTTGGACATCGACGCCAAGGACGTCGTGGGGCTGATCAACGAGCTGCAGGACAAGGGGCTCGTGCAGCGCAGGCCGGACCCGCGCGACCGCCGCAAGAACGCCGTGTCGGCCACGCCCGCCGGCCTGACCTGTCTTCGCCGCTGCTCAGCGCTGGCCGATGAGGCCAACCAGCAGCTGCTGGCTCCGCTGAGCGTCACCGAGCGCGAGCTGCTGATGACGTTGCTGGCGCGGCTGCACCGGGGCGATCAGGACCAGTAGCGGTGCAGCTCGGCCGGGGTGAACGCGCCCCGGTCGGTGATCACCGAGGTCACCAGGTGCGGGTCGGTGACGTCGAACGCCGGGTACAGGCCGGTCACCTTGTCGCTGGCGCTGCGTCGTCCCAGGGTGTGCAGGACTTCCTGGCCGTCGCGGTACTCGATGGGCACCTGCGATCCGGAGGTGGTGCGCGGGTCGGGGGCGTGGCACAGCGCGTGGAAGGGGACCCCGAAGGCCCGCGCCGCGGTCGCCAGCTGCAGGGTGCCCACCTTGTTGACCACCGAGCCGTCCATGGTGATCCGGTCGCTGGCGGTCACCAGCGCGTCGACCCGGCCCTCCCGCATCAGCGAGGCGGGCATCCCGTCGGTCACCAGCGTGGTGGGCACGCCCATCTCGGCCAGCGACTCGGCGGTCAGCCGCGCGCCCTGCAGGTACGGGCGGGTTTCGGTGCAGACGAACTCCGGCTGCTTGCCCTGCTCCAGCAGTGCTTCCACCAGCCCCAGCAGGTAGAGATCGCCCCAGCAGTGGGTGAGCACGCGGGCGCCGTGGTCCAGCAGCGCCGCGCCGGCCCGGCCCATCTCCCGGCAGCGCCGCCGGTAGTCGGCGTCGCCTGCGCGAGCGCCCTGCAGCGCGGCCGCGGCCACGTCGTCCGCCTCGGCGATCGCCTCCAGCACGAATGCGGCGGCTTTGCGCGGCTGGTCGTTGGTCGGGCGGGTGGCGATCAGCCGCGCGGATGCCTCCGCGACGCGCGTGCGCGCGGTTTCCGGTGGCAGGCCCTCGGCGTCGCGGGCGGCCAGCACCAGTCCCCACAGCACCGCGAAGTACGGGCCGGAGGACTGGGTGACCATCTCCTCGATGGACCGCGCGACCTCCTCGACCGTGCGCGCGTGGACCCAGCGGTGCTCGAACGGGAACACCCGGCGGTCCAGGACGTGCACGCCGTCGTCGTCGAGCCGGACGCTGTCGGCCAGCGTCGGGGTGGGCACAGCGCAACGAGACATCGAATCCTCGGGTGGAGCAGCGGGTACGGCCGGGCGGCGTTCAGCCTAGCCAGCCCGCGCGCCCGCCCGGCCACCACCAACCGTTTGCTAGGCTCACGACACCGCGTTGATCGCCGCCACCAGGCCGGCTTGATCACCCGAGGACCCGCGACACCCGCGCCCCTCAGCCCCGCACCACGGCGCCCGAAGGAACTCTGTGAACCACCCCCGCCCCGGCGAGCGCGGCCCCGTGCTGCGCGCCGTCGACGTCGAGGTCGTCCGCGACGGCCGGCACCTGCTGCGCGAGATCGGTCTGAAGGTCCACCCCGGTCAGCACTGGGCGCTGCTGGGCGCCAACGGTGCGGGCAAGTCCACGCTGCTGAGCCTGCTGGGCGCCCACCAGCACCCCACGCGCGGCAGCGTGGAGGTCCTGGGGCATCGCTTGGGGGCGGTGGACATGCGGGCGCTGCGCAGCTTCGTGGGCCACGTCAACCCCCGCCACCCGTTGCGCAGCCCGCTCACCGCACGTCAGGTCGTGCTCACCGGCGCCACCAACACCACCGAGCTGGTGCCGCGCTGGGTTCCCAGCGATGCTGAAAGCGCCCGCGCCGAGCGGTTGATCGGTGTGCTGGGCATCGCCGAGCGCGCCGAGGCGGCCTGGAACACCCTGTCGCAGGGCGAACGCGGTCGCGCGCTCATCGCCCGCGCCCTGATGCCCGAGCCCCGGCTGCTGCTGCTCGACGAACCGGCCACCGGGCTGGACCTTGCCGCGCGCGAACAACTGCTCACCAGCCTCGATGAGCTGCGCGCCGAACACCCGGGGCTGGCCACCGTGCTGGTGACGCATCACCTCGAAGAGCTGCCCACCGGCACCACCCACGCGATGCTGCTGCGCGACGGTCGCTGCCTGGCCGCCGGTGAGGTGGACGAGGTGATCACCGGCGAGCACATCAGCACGTGCTTCGACCACCCGGTGCACATCACCCGCGATCACGGCCGCTGGTACGCCCGCGCGGCCACCCGCGTCGAGGCATGAAAAACGGTGGTCCTGGCACGGGCGCAGGATGCAGGTCTGCGCCCGTGCCAGGACCACCGCGGGTGAGGACGGTGCGTTAGCGCCGCTTCCTCGGCGGGTCCTTGCGCAGCAGGTCGGGCCCGATGATCCGGCGCACCGCCCTGCGCATGATGCCGCGCTTGCGCACCGGGGCGGCCGGGCGTTCGGTCACCGCGGGCTGCGGCCCGGTCAGCGCCGTCGGGGACGCGGCCGACTGGGTGTTGAGCCGCTTGGCGAATTCCGGCTGCTCGTCGCGGATCGCGGGGATGTAGGGCTGGGTGACCTCGACGTGCTCGGGCACCGGTGGCGGCGCCATCGGCGGTCCCGGAGGCATCGAGGGCATCGACGGCGAGGAGACCGGTTCGTCGCTGTAGAAGGCCTGGAACGCCGTGTCTCCGGCGATGCCGTCGTGGCCGGCGGGACCCGGGGCGGGGGCCCACGGGGGTGCGGAACCGGGGTCGAGCGCCTCGGCGAAGCTCGTGCCTTCCGACATCGTGGTGCTCGGGCGCTGCGGTCGGGAGTTCTGCGGGGTCTCGCGCGTCGGGGGTTGCGGGGCGGGGGTGTGGAACTCGGTCCGCTGCGGCGCTGCGGCCGGGGCGGGCATGGGGCCGGTTTCCGACGGGCCGGGGGAGGTGGCCTCGTCGACGGGCAGCTGGCCCATCATGCGTGTCGTCGGCGATCCCGTATCCGGTTGCTGCTGTTGCGCTTCCGAAGGGACCACGGGCTGGAACCACGGTCGAGCAAGATCGTCTTGAATAGTCATCCGTATCGACTCTGCGTCAGCAAACGGCCAATGTCACCGGATCGGGGACTTCCGTTCCGGCGGAGCAGACCCTACCGGTCACGGACCGGTAAAGGACACCCCCGTGTTCCCTAAGCCACCCGCGAGCGATCACGACGAGGCCGATCACTCACCCGCAGGGGCATTCCTCGCCGGCCATGACCGCCTGCCTGAGCTGGCCGAACTCCGCCGCCAGGGTCGCGGCGCTCCAATGCGCGTTGAGGCCGCTGGGATTGGGCAGCACCCACACACCTGCGTCACCGATCGTCCGGTCCTGCGCACCGAAGGTGGCGCGCTTGGCGCCGAAGGCCTTGCGGTAGGCGGTGATGCCCACGACGGCCACCCAGCGGGGCCGGTAGCGCTGCACCTTCGCGGTCAGCGCCTGCGCCCCGGAGGCCAGTTCCTGCTCGGAGAGCTCAGCGGCCTTCGCGCTGGCGCGCGAGACCAGGTTGGTGATGCCCAACCCCAGTCCCAGCAGCTCCGACTGCTCCGGCGGGGCCAGCTCGCGCGGGGTGAACCCGCTGGCGTGCAGCACCGGCCAGAAGCGGTTTCCCGGACGCGCGAAGTGGAATCCGGTCGCACCGGACCACAATCCCGGGTTGATCCCGCAGAACAGCACGGCGAGGTCCGGTGCCAGCACGTCGTCGATCGTGGCGCCGCTGGCGGCCTCCAGCTCTTGCGCACTCGGCCGGTCACCCGACAACTCGCACCTCCGCAACCCGACCCCGGTTCATCCCCGGGACCCTAACGACAACGCCCGGACACCCCGAACCCAGCGCCCCCGGCGCGCGTTCCCGCGGCGCAATGCGATCATGGCCGCCCGCGCGAAGCGGACTTCGCACGAGCGGCCACGACGCGGTCTCAGTCGGTGCCCGACTCCATCGCCGCGCGATCCAGTGCCTGCGACTCCGATTCCTCGGCGCCCACGGAGGCGATCGCCTCCGCGCCACCGGCCTGCAACGAGCCCACCAGCTCGGTCTGGGCCTTGCCGACCATGCCCAGCTGCGCGTAGCCCTCCAGCTTGGCGCGCGAGTCGGCGATGTCGAGGTTGCGCATCGTCAGCTGGCCGATCCGGTCGGTCGGGCCGAACGCGGCGTCCTCGGTGCGCTCCATCGACAGCTTGTCCGGGTGGTAGGAGAACGCCGGGCCGCGGGTGTCGAGGATCGAGTAGTCCTCGCCCCGGCGCAGCCGCAACGTCACCTCACCGGTGATCGCCGAGCCGATCCAGCGCTGCAGCGACTCGCGCAGCATCAGCGCCTGCGGGTCGAACCAGCGGCCCTCGTACATCAACCGGCCCAGCTTGCGGCCCTCGTTGTGGTAGCTGGCGACGGTGTCCTCGTTGTGGATGGCGTTGACCAGCCGCTCGTAGGCGGTGAACAGCAGCGCCATGCCCGGAGCCTCGTAGATGCCGCGGCTCTTGGCCTCGATGATGCGGTTCTCGATCTGGTCGCTCATGCCCAGCCCGTGCCGGCCACCGATCGCGTTGGCCTGGTGCACCAGGTCGACCGGCGAGGAGAACTCCTCGCCGTTGATGGCCACTGGCCGTCCCTGCACGAAGGAGACCGTGACGTCCTCGGGCGCGATGGCCACCGACTCGTCCCAGAACCGCACGCCCATGATCGGGTCGACGATCTCGATGCCGGTGTCCAGGTGCTCCAGCGACTTGGCCTCGTGGGTGGCGCCCCAGATGTTGGCGTCGGTGGAGTAGGCCTTCTCCGCCGAGTCGCGGTAGGGCAGACCGTGCTCGACCAGCCACTCCGACATCTCCTGCCGGCCGCCCAGCTGCTGCACGAAGTCCTCGTCGAGCCACGGCTTGTAGATCCGCAGCCGCGGGTTGGCCATCAGCCCGTAGCGGTAGAACCGCTCGATGTCGTTGCCCTTGAACGTCGACCCGTCGCCCCAGATCTGCACGTCGTCGGCCAGCATGGCGCGCACCAGCAGCGTCGCGGTCACCGCGCGGCCCAGGGGAGTGGTGTTGAAGTAGGTGCGCCCGCCGGAGCGGATGTGGAACGCGCCGCACGACAGCGCGGTGAGCCCCTCCTCGACCAGCGCTTCGCGGCAGTCGACCATGCGCGCGATCTCGGCGCCGTAGTCCTTGGCCCGGCCCGGGATCGAGGCGATGTCGGACTCGTCGTATTGCCCGATGTCGGCGGTGTAGGAGCACGGCACGGCGCCCTTGTCGCGCATCCAGGCCACGGCAACGGAGGTGTCGAGACCTCCGGAGAAGGCGATGCCGACCCGGTGGCCGACCGGCAGAGACGTCAGAACCTTGGACATGCGGAAAGTTTATGCGAAGGACTGTATGGTTATCCACCCGGGTCGCCCCCAGGTGTGACAGCTCACCTCGGGGCGCAGGTCGGCGACCGGATGCCCGCGCCCGCCGACGACCGCAGGCGCAGCTGGTGGCCGGATTCACCGCCTCCCGGACGAACCCCGAGCGCACCCGTCGGGCAGAATCGGCGGTGAAGCGGGATCCGGACGAGGCGCACCGTACCTGGCCATGCAAAGACGGTGCAGGCGCGTGGGAGCGCGCGACATCATGGCATGGATCGTCCTGATCATCTCCGGCATGTTCGAAGCCGTCTGGGCCGTGGCCCTGGGCAAATCCGAAGGTTTCAGCCGACTGGCGCCCTCGCTGGTGTTCGTCGGCGCGCTCGCGATCAGCATGGGCGGACTGGCCCTGGCCATGCGGACGCTGCCCACCGGCACCTCCTACGCGGTGTGGGTGGCCGTGGGCGCGGTGCTCACCGTCGGCTACTCCATGGCCACCGGCGACGAAACGATCTCACCGCTCAAGCTCGCCCTGCTGCTGGGCCTGATCACCTGCGTCGTGGGCCTCAAGCTCGCCCACTGACAATCGCTGCTCGGGGCATGTGTCAGACCGTAGCCGGGGGCGCGTGGCGGTGAAGCGAAAATCCGGTGCCCGCCGCTGCTGCGCGGCGGGCACCCGATTTCCCCGTCCCCCAGGGGGGTTCAGTCTCGCGTAGGTCGAGGGGCGGTGATGGTGCCGTAGTCCAGACCGCCGTGGGTGTGGGTGGGCATCACCGGCCACTGGCGCTTCCAGGCCGCGCACTCCGAGGAGGGGATGATCTGCAGCCACTGGGGGGATTTCGGCGACGGGGAGGCCAGCGTCTTCTCCTTGACCATGGAGTCGTACTGGTCCAGGGAGTCCTCGAGGGTGTTGGCGTTGAGCACGACCTCGCGGCCGTAGAACTTCGCGTGCTGCTTGACGCCGGGGATCTTCGACAGTTCCGGCTGCCAGCTGTCGGCGGCCATGCCGTTCTCCGACGACACCCACACCCCGTCGGGGGTGTTGACCACCAGCGAGTGGTTGCCGTCGGTGTGCCCGGGCGTCCACAGCAGGCTCACGCCCACGCCCAGCTCGACGTCGCCCTCGATGACCTCCAGGCGCTCCTCGGGCACGCCGTCCATGCCGCCCTCGACGTACCACGCCCACTGCATGGGGTGGGTCGACTCGAACGTGCCCAGTTCCTTGCGGTGCACCAGCAGCTTGGCGTGCGGGAACAGCGGCTCGCGGGGCGCGGTTTCGCCGGGGATGGGCTTGTCGCTGCCCAGGATCATGCGCACGTCCTGGACGTGCAGGTGATCGAAGCTGAGGTAGTCGACGTCGCTGTTGCTCAGGCCCAGGCGCGGCAGCACGGTGTCGGGGTCGTTGTAGAACTGGGCGAACAGGCGCTCGGCCCGCAGCTTCTGGCCCAGCGCCTGCAGCTTGGCGTAGAACGGCGCTTCGGCCGAGCCCGCCGAGACCGTCGGCTCCCACACCAGGGTCTTGAGCTGACCGTCGAAGCCCTCGAACTGGATGATGAACATGCGGTTGATGATCGAGATGACCGGGTTGAGCTGGACCGCGTAACCCTGGAAGGCGAACCGCGCGGGGTAGGGGGCGGCGGCGATGTCGACGCTCTTGATCGCCGCGACCTGCCCCTGCGACAGGAAGCGCTCGCGGTAGTTGCGGGCGGCCTCGCGCACCGCCTCCAGCCGCTTGCCGCGCGGCCAGATGTCGTGCACCCCCTCGAACTCCGGGATCCGGCGGGTGGCCTGGGCTGGCAGGGAGATGCTCATGCTGTGCTTCCTCGGTCGTCGGGTGTGGCCAACGTGCGGGTTTCGTAGCCCGATCGGGCCGTCTTGTCGCCTGCGGCGGCGACCTGGTCGGGCACCATCAGGCGGATCAGGTGGTCGCGGACGCGCTGCGGGAAGACGTTGCTCCACCGCACCAGCGGGCCCACGTGGCGAGGCAGGCTCACCTCGAAGCGCGGGCGGCGGATGACCGCTGCCACGACCTCGGCGACGTCGTCGGGGGTGAGCAGCTTGGCCGCGCCGGTGGCCGTTCCCGCGGCCAGCTCGGTGTCGACCACGCCCGGCATCACCACCGACAGCTCCACACCGCTGGAGCGCAGCTCCGCGCGCACGCCGGCGAGGTAGCCGTAGACGCCGTGCTTGGTGGCCGCGTAGGTGGATTCGCCTGCAGGGGAGAGCTTGGCCGCCGCGGAGGCCACCGTGACGATGTGGCCGCTGCCGCGGGCGCGCATCGCCGGCGCCGCCAGCTTCACACCGCGGATCACACCGTGGAGGTTGACCGCGAGCTGGCGCTCGGTGGCGGCTTCCGGTTCCTCGTCGAAGGCGCCGACCCACATCACGCCCGCGTTGTTGACCAGCACCTCCACCGGCCCCCACGTGTCGTTCACCGACTCCAGGAACGCGGTGAAGGAGGCGGTGTCGGTCACGTCGCAGGCGAATCCCCGCACCTCGGGCGACAACTCGGCCGCCGTGGCCCGCGCGGCGGTGCCGTCGAGGTCGCCGATGGCCACGCGCGCCCCGGCCGAGGCCAGCCGTGCGGCGATCGCGCGCCCGATCCCGCGGGCACCTCCGGTCACCGCGATCACGCGGCCGGTCACCGGCATCGACATCCTCGTCCTCCGATCGTGGCAGCACCACCATCTGACACATGAGCGTGTCAGATATTCGGATAGACTGCCACAGCAGCCGAGCCAGGGGAAGTGCGATGACCGACCGAACCGCGACGCGGCCGCAGGGGCGCCGCTACTCGGGACAGGACGCCGCCGAGCGCACGCGCCAGCGGCGCGCCGCGCTGCTGGCCGCCGCGCTGGAGCTGTTCGCCCACCAGGGCTACCCGTCGACGTCGGTCAAGCAGATCTGCCGGCAGGCCGGTCTCACCGAGCGCTACTTCTACGAGTCCTTCCGCGACCGCCACACCTGCCTGGTCGCGCTCTACACCGAGCTCGCCGAGCAGATGCGGGCGGCGACCACCGCGGCGATCGCCGACGCCGAGGACCGCTCGGCCGAGGAGGTCGTCCGCAGCGCGCTGGAAGCCTTCGTCGACTACCTCACCGCCGACGCCCGCCGCGCCCGCGTGGTGCTGCTGGAAGTGGTGGGAGCCTCGGCGGACCTGGAGCAGCGCAGGCACGCGGTCCTGGCGGACTTCGCCGAACTCACCACGGCCGTGTGGTCGCAGCTGGCCGAGCGGGACGGGCCCAGCGACGCGCAGCGGCTCGCGGCCATCGGACTGGTCGGGGCGGTCAACCACCTGCTGGTCGACTGGCTGCACCGGGGGCAGCGCGAAACACCCGCCGAACTCGTCGACACCTGCTCGACGCTGTTCACCGCGGTGCGCAACCACCTCGAAGGCTGAGGGCGCGGGACGCTCCCGCGCCCTCAGCCGGGGCTCAGCTGGCGCGAGAGGAGCGGGAGGAACGGCTCGCGCGCAACCCCAGGTTGCGGCGCAGCTGGCGACGCAGCTCGTCGAACATGATGCGCACCGGCTGGAACGCCACCACGAGCACGATCGCGTCCCGCGGGCCGAGCAGCCGCGCGAACCACGCGTCGATCTCCTCGCGGTCGGAGGTGGGCCGCTCGGTCCACAGCCCGGCTTCGGTGTCGTCGTAGGCGTCGGTGATGGCCAGGGTGCTCTCGTCGAGCCGATCCGCCTGGCCGAGGTCGGTGGCGGCGTCCACGGCGATGCGACGGACGTGATCGGGGATCTCGCGTCCCGGCGCGGGCCAGGCCGCGTCGGGCCTGCCCGTCGCCGATGACCACGCCCCGTAGACCAGGGGGTTGGCGGTGCGCATCACCGCGTAGAGGCGGCGCGGGGCGGCTTTGACGATCGCTGAGCGCAGCAGCGCGCGCCAGAGGGTGCTGGAGATCCCGGAGCCCTGGTGGTCCGGGTGCACGCCGGCGGAACTGGCGTAGAAGCAGCGCCGCCCGCCGAAGCGGCGGTCGCTGCTGGCCACCCACCCCACCGGGAGCCCCTCGGAGTCCAGGGCCACGACCAGGCCCGCCAGCCGGTCCAGGTTCTCGTCGGAGAGCCAGTCCAGCCAGAACTGCTCGGTCGTGGCCGTGAACGCCTGCACCGCCACCGGCGGGAACGTCGTGCGCAAGTGCTCGCGGGCAGGGTCGGGCAGCTGCGTGGCCACGTCGGCCCACAGCAGTCCGGTCAGTCCGGGGCCGACGGAGACCTGCTTGGCTCCGCGCAGCATCTCGGGCGGGCAGTGCGACGAGGGCATCGCGGGGTCCCTTCTGATCACGGGTGCGGTGCGGGGTTCTGCGGTGGGTCGAGCTGGAGGACGCCGCGCACGGCCGCTGCCAGCCGGGTGCGCAGGTCGGTCGTGATCGGCGCGGTGCCGCCGGTGGTGGGCTGGCGCAGGGCGCGGCCCAGCAGCGCCGTCGGCAGGTCCACGACGCAGCTCGTGATCACCTCCACGCTCGGCCCGTCGCGCCTGTCCCACAGCGCCAGCGCCAACCGGCACAGCACCTCGGAGGTCAACCGGCGGTCCAGTCCCAGCAGCGCATCGGCGAGCTCACCGGGAAGTTCGGGCCCCAGCAGCTGTTCCCGGCGCACCGACAGCAGCATCCGGGCGCCCTCCGGGCGGCGCTCGGCGAAGACCGCCAGCGCGTCGGCTGCGGCCACCACCGCGGCGACCGCGGCATCGGGCTCGGGGGTCGTGGAGGTTCCCAGCTGCTCGTCGACGAGCCGGGTCTGCAGGTCCAGGAACTCCGTGGCCGCCCGCAACCACATCCGGCCGCGCAGGGCCGCCGCGGAACCGAAGGCGTGGTAGATCGCCCCGTTGGGCACGCCGCTGGCCGCCGAGAGACCGCGCACGGTCAGCCCGTGAGCGCCCTCGTCGACGATGAGCCGTTCGGCGACGTCGAGGACGTGATCGAGGTCGTGCACGCGAGGTCTGGGCACCCACCCACAATAGTGGAGCGTGCGCTCCACAACTTTCCGGGGGCGGCCTCGCCCCCTCGTGATCGCAGGTGGACACTCATCCGGCAACCGCGCTTCGAAGCCCCGCACGAACGTCCGCCGAGGGGCATCAGGAGGACCGATGAGCGAGCACAGCTCCACCACCACCGGCGTCGAGGGCAAGGTCATCGCCATCACGGGGGCCAGCAGCGGAATCGGCGCGGCCATCGCCGAACACCTGGCGCAGCGCGGCGCGTCCGTCGTGCTCGGAGCCCGCCGCGAGGACCGGCTCGCCGAGGTGGTCGCGCGCATCGAGGCCGCCGGAGGTGCGGCGCTCGCCGTCGAGGTCGACGTGCGCCACCGCGACGATCTCGCGCGGCTGGTCGCCTCGGCGCAGCAACACCACGGGCGGCTCGACGTCCTCGTCTCCAACGCCGGGAACATGACGATCTCCGGGTTCGACGAGCTGCGCCAGGACGACTGGGACGAGATGGTCGCGACCAACCTCACCGGTGTCCTCAACGGGATCGGCGCCGCCCTGCCGGTGTTCCGCGCGCAGGGAGCGGGGCACTTCATCCACATGTCCTCGACATCGGCACACCGGATCGTGCCCACCCAGGGCGTCTACGCGGCGACGAAAACAGCGGTGCGCGTGCTCTCGGAGGCGTTGCGGCAGGAAGCAGGCCCGGACCTTCGCGTGACGGTCGTGTCACCGGGCATGACCGACACCGAGGGCGTGCGCTCCGGAGCCGTCGACGAGCAGACCGCCTCGCGCGTGCGGGAGGTCGCGCAGCCGCCCTCGGCGATCGCCCGCGCCGTGGCGTATGCGATCGAGCAACCCGCAGGCGTCGACGTCGGCGAGATCATCGTCCGCCCCACCGCTCAGAGCTGACCTCCCCGGTTCAGCCCGCTGCGAGCAGTGCGCGCAGTGCGTGGGCGACCTGGGTGGGGCGTTCGACCGGCCCGAGGTGACCTCCGGGGAACTCCACGAGTGCCTGTCCCAGCCCGGTGGCCAGTGCCGAGGCGGCCCGGTGAGCGAGCTGTCCCCGCGAGTCGATGCCGGCGACGGGCACCAGCCTCGAGCCCGCGGCAGCCAGGGCGGGCAGGTCGACCTCGACGGTGGTGAACGGGACCAGGACGTGTTCCAGGAACAGCTGCTGGAGGTCGGCGGCCTGGGCCAGCACTTCCAGCAGCTCCGGCTGGGCGGTTCGGGGCCGGTCTGGCCGTAACCCTCCAACCAGTTGCCGGGATGCCGCAGGTCCGGTTGTGCCCCACCGGTTTCCGGCCTCGTCATGGTGTCGGTCATCAGCCGGGCCGCCTCGTCGAGATCCCCGTCGCGTGCCGCGGACCGGACGGCTTCGAGCTCGTCCCGGTGCGCCCCCGGGTCCGGCAGCAGACCGAGGACCGGTGGCTCGTGCACGACTCCGAGGCGAACGTGCTCCGGGTGGCGGGCCAGCAGTGCGAGGGTGGCGATGGCCCCGGCGCTGAAGCCGAACACGACCGGCGGCTCGTCGAAGAGCGCCTCGATTGCCCCGAGCGCGTCCCGCGCGAAGGCCTCCGGCCGCTGGTCGGCGCGCACGGTTCCCGGAGCGGCCGAGGCCACGCGGCTGGAGAGGGCCACGACGCGGTGGTGCTCGGCCAGGTGCGCGGCGAGCCCGTCGAGCATTGCCGCCTGCCCGGTACCACCGGGCAGCAGCAGTAACGGCGGTCCGTCGCCCTGATCGCGGTAGTCGAGTGGCACGTCGTCGAGGGTGAGCGTTGCGGTGCGGATGGTCGTCTCCTGTCGGGTTCTTTCCAGAGGTCGGGTCGGCATCGACATCGTCGCAGGGTTCGGCACCGGTGGAGCCCGTTTCGCCCACGGGGCGGGCTTCGTGATTCACCGGATGATCGGATCGGACGGCAACGGTCGGGCATCGCCGGGATCCTGTCGGCCAGGGTGGAAACCGGAAGGAGGCCCCCATGATCTCGGAGCTCAACCGGCTCGTGGATCTCGTCGAGGAACACCTCGGGGAGGAGTTCGACGTCGGCGAGGCCGCCCGGACGCTCGGCACCACCGAGTACCACCTGCGCCGGATGTTCTCGTCGCTGGCGGGCATGCCGCTGTCGGAATACGTGCGGCGTCGCCGCATGACCGCGGCCGCCGCCGACCTCGTCCGCGGCGAAGGCGACCTGCTCGAGGTCGCCGTCCGCCACGGATACGGCTCCACCGAGGCGTTCGGGCGGGCGTTTCGCGCGGTGCACGGTGCGCGGCCCAGCGATGTGCGCCGCGACGGAGGCCCCCTTCGCTCACAACCGCAGCTCAGGTTCCGCCTGACCGTCGAAGGAAACACGCCCATGGACAGCCGCATCGCCGAACACCCCGCATTCCGGCTCATCGGGCACGCCGCCCGGGTCCCGCTCATCCACGAAGGCATCAACCCGCACATCCAACGGCACGTCACCTCGTTGCCGCAGCAGGAGCACGCGCGGCTCAAGGCGCTCGGCAACGCCGAACCGGGTGGGCTGCTGCAGGTGTGCGATGACCTCGACCCCGACAGCCGGGAAGGCACCGAGCTGACCTACCTGCACGGTGTCGCCGTGTCGCAGAGCAGCGCGGCCCCGGGCGATCTCGACGTGATCGAGGTGCCCGCCGGCCGGTGGGCGGTCTTCCACACCTCTGGCCCGCATCCGCAGGTCCTGCAGGAGACGTGGGCGGCCACGGCCACCGAGTGGTTCCCGTCCCATCCCTGGCGACTGCGTCCGGGCCCGTCGATCGTCGCGATCCTCGATCGCGCGGAGGACTTCAGCACCGCCACCTGCGAGCTGTGGCTGCCCGTCGAAGCGGAATGACGCCGAGATCCCCGCACGCCACCTGCTCGTCCCCCGCGCAGATCAGCGTTCGTCGAGCAGGTGGCGGAGGTACTTGTCGGGGGAGGCCAGGAAGTCGCGGGTGAAGCGGACCGGCAGGGCGTGGTCGTAGTCGGTGGTGTTGATCGCGCCGTCCTCGTCGATCTCGAGGATCCGCGCGCCCGGCAGCGCGAGCAGGACGGGGGAGTGGGTGGCGATGATGATCTGGCTTCCCTGCGCCGCCAGCTCGGCCAGGCGCGCCAGCAGCGCCATGCAGCCGCGCACCGACAGCGCCGCCTCCGGTTCGTCGAGGACGTAGAGCCCGCGCGGGCCGAACCGGTGGATCGCCAGGTCCAGGAACGACTCGCCGTGGGAGCGCTCGTGCGGTGACACACCGCCGTAGGCCGGCAGCAGCGACGGCGAGTACGGGTCCTCATCGAGTCGTTCGATCTCGCTGGCGACGTTGTAGTAGGACTCCGCGCGCAGGAAGAACCCGGTGCGCGGTCTGCGGTTCCAGCGCAGGATCAGGTGGTCGCCGAGGCTGGATTCGGTGGCGCGAGTGGTGAAGCGGAACGACTGCGACCCGCCTTCGGGGTTGAACCCGGCGGCGGTGCCGATCGCCTCGACGAGCGTGGACTTGCCGGTCCCGTTCTCCCCGACGAGAAAAGTCACTGACGAATCCAGGTCCAGTCCGTCGCCTGCCGCGAGGCGCGCCACCACCGGCAGCGTGAAGGGGTAGCGGCCGGTGCCCACCCCGGGCTCCAAGCGGGCGTGGCGGAGGAACGCTCCCGCGGCCCGGCGTGCTTCCCAGCTCTGACGCATCGCTCCGAACGGTAGTACGCGCTCGATTCCGGGCGGCCCCGGTTCAGCCATGATTCACGCCCGATCCTCAGACGATTACGTTACTAACGTTATGGAACCAACGAAACGGAACAACAATCAGGAAAAACGGACCCAGGAGCACCGCGCATAATCGCGCTTATGTGCGGTACGGTGGGTGCATGGAGAGGCGAACGGTGTCCGATGCGGACGTGGTGGGGAAGCGGGCGCAAACGGAACTCCTGGCCGCCCCGACGCGCACAGGCCACACCCTGGCCGCGCTGATCGCCTCATGGCTGGGGTCGTTCGCCGAGTCCGCCGACACCCGGGGGGCCTACTCGCGGGACCTGCGCGACTACCTCGACTGGTGCACCCACCGCGGCCTGGATCCGATGAGCGTGCGGCTGCCGGAGGTGCAGATGTACGGCGCCGAACTGGCCGCCACACCGAATCCGCGCACCGGACGCCCGGCAGCGGCCTCCACCCGGGCCCGCAAGCTCGCCGCCGTCTCCAGCTTCTACACCTACCTCGTGCGCGCCGGTGCCATCGATGCCAACCCGGCCCGTGACGCCGCGCGGCCCCGCTACGACCGCAGGCACTCGCCGACCACAAGCGTCTCGGCCGAGCAGGCGAGCGCGATGCTGGCCGGCAGCCGCGACTACCGGCACCGCACCCTCGGCCCGCAGGCGTCAGCACTGGTGATGGCCCTGCTGATCGATCTGGGCGTGCGCGTGTCAGAGCTGTGCAACGCCGATCTGTCCGACCTCGGCCAGCGTGAGGGGATGCGGGTGCTGACGGTGCGGATGAAGGGTGGCAAGGTCCGCACGCGCCCTATCCCGCAGGCGCTGCACGGTGTGCTGGAGGCCTACCTGCAGCAACGTCCGGACGCCGACACCGACGCGCTGGTGATCACCCGCGAGGGCGCCAGGGTCAACCGTCACCAAATCCACCGGCTCGTGCAGACCATGGCCGCACGAGCCGAGGTGGCGATGCCTCAGCGCATCACCCCGCACTCGATGCGCCACACCTTCAACACCATCGCCCGCCAGCACGGGGCCGCCCTGGAAGACCGCCGCGACGCGCTCGGCCATTCCTCGGCGGCGGTCACCCAGCTCTACGACCACGTGGCGCTGTCGCTCTCGCGCGACCCGGCGCACCTGGTCTCGCGCGCCACAGCGGCCCCGGAAGCCCCGAGCGAGAACGATCAAGGACCTTCACCCGATCCGTCACGGTGACGTTAAATCCTGGTGGGGGCGATGACTTTCGCGCAGCGGGGTAGTCCCCATGTCATGACTACCAACACGCACACGTCCACGACCATCAACAACCTCGGCGTCGCCATGTTCACCGTCGCCGACCAGGACGCGGCCCTGGAGTTCTACACCCGCAAGCTCGGGTTCGAGGTCCGCGGCGACACCCGGTTCGGTCCCCACGGCGAATACCGGTGGCTGGAGGTCGCGCCCCCGGGATCCACCGCGCGACTCGCACTCAACTCGCCCATGGGCGCGGAGCCCGGCGGCGGCGCGATCGGGGTGGAAACCACCGACGTGCACGGCGAGTACGAGCGCCTGCGGGCGCTCGGCGACGTGCAACTGGACTCCGCGCCCGAATTCGGGGAGGGGGCGCCGCTGTTGTTCATGCTCAGCGACCCCGACGGCAACCACATCGCCGTCGTCGAGGCCTGAGCGATCCTCACGGTGGCTGGTGCTGGTCAGTGGGACGGTTGCCAGTTTCGGGACGGGACCCCGTTGATCGTCGCGCCGCCTTGGGCGAGGTCAGTCGCGCTGGTGTCGAGGAAAGCGAAGGGGAAGGGCAGGGGCGGAGCGGTCAAGGCGTCCAGCGAGGCGAGCTGCTCCGCGGAGAGTGTCACGGTGAGGGATGCGAGGTTGTTCTCCAGTTGGTCGAGCGTCCGGCATCCGATGATGGTCGCGGTCACTTCCGGGCGGTGGTGGACCCAGCTGAGAGCGACGGCGGGCATCGGAACCTGTTGCTCGGCAGCGATGTCGTGCAGTACGTCGAGCAGGGCGAAGGTGTTCTCAGTCAGCCGTGCGCGTGTGCTCGCCCAGTCCGCGCGGCCTGACTCGGCGGCGCCGGTCCGGGTGTACCTCCCGGACAGCACACCGCCGGCGAGCGGACCCCAGGGCGTCACCCCGATGCCCAGTGCCCGGGCCGCGCCGAACAGCTCGCTCTCGACGGTCCGCTGCAGCAGCGAGTACTCCACCTGGATCGCCGCGACAGGGGCCCAGCCGCGGGATTCGGCGAGGCTCGCCGCGCGTGCGACGGCCCACGCGGGCGTGTCGGACAGGCCGAAGTACCGGATCTTGCCCGCGGTGACCAGGTCCTGCAGGGTGCCGATCGTCTCCTCGATCGGGGTGTGCTGGTCGAAGTAGTGCTGCCAGTACAGGTCCACGTGATCCGTGCCCAGCCGGGTGAGTGACGCGTCGAGCTGCCGCAGGATCGCCTTGCGGCCGGTGCCGCCGCCGTTGGGGTCGCCGGCGTGCATGGTGCCGGCGAACTTCGTGGCGAGCACCAGCCCGTCCCGCAGCGACGGGTTGGTGCGGAGGAACTTCGCGATGGTCTGTTCCGCGCGGCCCCCGGCGTAGCCGTTGGCCGTGTCGAGGGCGTTTCCCCCGGCGTCGACGTAGCGGTGCAGCAGGCGTAGCGCGGTGTCCTGATCGCAGCCCCAGCCGGGATCGTCGAAGGTCAGCGTGCCGAGGACCAGCGGGCTGATCCGGAGACCGGTCCGGCCGAGGGTGCGGTACGAAGCGAGATTCATGCCGCCAGCGTGAACCCGGAAAAGTGTACGGTGAATAGCACGGAGTCCCGATTTTTCGCGCGAAAGTACAGCCGTGCTCGCCGATCGCCATCCAGACCCGCTGTCCCAGGTGCTCGCCCTCGCCGGGGCCCGCTGCCACCTCACCGGAAAGCTGTCGGCGAGTGGCCGGTGGGCGCTGCGCTTCCCGGCCCGCGGCCGGCTCAAGATCATCGCCGTGCGGCGCGGGAGTTGTACCTTCACCTCCGGCGGGCGGTCAGGCGAATTGCGGTCCGGCGAGGCGATCGCGGTGAACGGGGCCCATCCCTTCGTCCTGCGCACCGATGCCGACGTGCTGCCGCTCGATGCCGAAACGATGACGGTGCCCGACCATCGCATCGGCACAGCGGACGAGTTCTCCGGCATAGGCGGAGAAGTGACGGTCGAAGCAGGTGGTGAGGCACTGCTGGTGCGGGCATTGCCGCCGCTCATGCACATTTCGGTAGCGCACCCGCAGGCGTCGGCTCTCGACTGGCTACTGCGGGAACTGGACGCGGAAATGGGCCACGACCGGCCCGGTCACAGCTTCACTCGGGATCAACTCGCGCAGTTGCTCCTCGTCCAGATCCTGCGTGCCTACCTGGCGCGGCCGAACGCCCTGCCCGCAGGCCGGCTGCGGATCCTCGCAGACCCGCGGCTGGCCCCGGCCGCGCGGGCCCTGCACGAGAACCCGGCCCACACGTGGCGGCTCGGCGAACTCGCCCGCCTCGCCGCGATGTCCCGCACCGGTTTCGCCGCGCGCTTCCGCGCCGTCGCCGGCGTCCCGCCGCTGACGTACCTGACTGAGTGGCGCATGCGGATCGCCGCGTACGAACTCACCCACCACGACACCTCAGTAGGCGAATTGTCATCACGGGTCGGGTACACCTCGGAAAGCGCCTTCATCACCGCCTTCAAACGTGCCTTCGGCAAGACACCCCTGCAGCACCGGCGTGCACGGCCAGGCCCGGGACCTCGCGAGGGCTGCTAGTGAGCGGTTCGGGGCGGGGTGAGGACGGTGGTGGTGTTCGCGGTGACGATGGCGGCGATGGACGCCCACTGCCAGACGTCGAGGTGCTGACCGAGCAGCAGCAGGCCCGCGGTGGCCGCCAGCACCGGGTTGAGGCTCATGAAGATCGCGAACAGCGGAGCGGGCACGCGGCCCAGCGCCAGCGCGTCGCACAAGAACGGCACGGCCGAGGACAGCACCCCTGCGGTCACCGCGAAACCGAGCGCCGCCACCGTGGGCGGATGGGTGACCAGCACGCCGACGCCGATGGGCAGGAACAGCACCCCGGAGATCCCGCACGCGCAGGCGGTGCCCTGCCCACCGGGCAGGGATCGGCTCAAGGCGTGGTTGAGCAGGATGTAGCAGGCCCAGCAGGCCGCGGCCAGCAGCGCCAGCCCCATCCCGAGGTAATCGGTGCTGGGTTGCGGGCGCATGAGCACCGCGACACCGGCCGCGGCCAGCACCGCGCAGGCCAGGTCGATGCGGCGGCGGGCCCCGATCAAGGCGACCGCCAGCGGTCCCAGGAACTCCAAGGTGACCGCCAGGCCGAGCCCGATGCGGTCGATCGCGCTGTAGAGGGCGAGGTTGATGACCGGCAGCACCAGGGCCAGAGCGAGCACCAGCCGCCGCTGCGCCGAGGTGAACTCCCGCAGCCGGGGACGGGTGGCGACCGGGAGCACCAGTCCGGCGATCCACTGGCGCACGGCCACCACACCGGCGGGAGTGATGGTGTCGAAGGCCAACGATCCGATCGCGGCACCGGTCTGGTTGGACAGGGCGCTGCCCGACATCAACGCCACCCCAGCGCCTCGGGAGGTGGTGTCCGGGATGGTCGGTGCGGGAGTGGTGTGCGCGCTCGACATGCCCGCCACCCTGCGGCCCGGAGCATCATTGCGGCCAATGCATGCGCCGCGCCGGCGATACGCTGGACGCATGGATGTGGAGTTGCGGCAGCTGCGATGCCTGGTCGCCATCGTCGAGGCCGGCACCTTCACCGACGCCGCTGCCGAACTCGGTCTCTCCCAAGCTCAGGTCTCGCGCACCCTGGCCGGGCTGGAGAACGCCCTCGGCGTGCGGCTGCTGCGCCGCACCAGCCGCCAGGTCGTCCCCACCGCGGCGGGCACCCGGGTTCTCGCCCACGCTCGGCGCGTGCTGGCCGAGGCCGAGGAGCTGGTGCGCGAAGCCACCACCGGCGACTCGACGCTGCGCATCGGTCATGCCTGGTCGGCGCTGGGCAGGCACACGGTGGCCTTCCAGCGCCGCTGGGAGCGCGGCCTGCCGGAGGTGCGGTTGCAGCTGGTGCGCACCAACTCCGCCACCGGTGGGCTGGCCGAAGGAGCCTGCGACCTGGCGGTGGTGCGCACCGAACCCGACCGGCGCCGCTTCTCCGGTGTCGTCGTGGGTGTGGAACGGCGCTACTGCGCGATGGCCACCGACGACGCCTGGGCGCGGCGCCGTTTCGTGCGGCTGAGCGATCTGGCAGAACGCACGGTGCTGCTCGACCGGCGTGCGGGTTCCACCACACCGCAGCTGTGGCCGGACGACCGGCAACCGTCCTTCGAGGACACCGCCGACGTCGACGACTGGCTGACCTCGGTCTCCAGTGGGCGGGTCGTGGGCATCACCTCCGAGGCCACGCTCACCCAGTACCGGCGCAGCGGCGTGGTGTTCCGCCCGGTGCGCGACGCGCCGCCGCTCCCGGTGCGCGTCATCTGGTGGCGCGACGAGCGCCCGCTGCACGCGGGCAAGGTCGTCGACCTGCTCACCGAGCTCTACCGGCGCTGACCGGCGGGGCTCGCGCGTCGTCAGGACGGCGTGTCGGGGGTGTAGCGGGCGAGCATGGTCTGGACGGCTTCGTCGACGGCGTTGTTGACGTCCGAGGGTGTGGGTTTCCAGTCGGTCAGCAGCATCCGCGGCCACAGGACGTAGTTGGCGATCATGCCGAGGAACTGGTTCGCGGCGCTCTCGGCGTCGGGCACCACGGCGTTGCCCGCTTCGTGCTCGGATTCCAGGTAGTGCTGGACGGAGGCGAAGTAGGGCAGTTTGCCGAGCTGGAACTGCATCCGACCCAGCTCGGGGAACCGGGGCAGTTCTGCGATGACGATCCGGAACAGACCGGTCATGCGTGGCTGGCCGATGAGCTCGGCGTAGCGGTGGCCGATGGTCGTCAGTCCGGAGCGCAGATCACCCACCTGCGGCCGCTCGGCGGCATCGCCGGCGTCGCGCTGCCAGGACTCGGTGATGATGGCCTCGAAGAGCGCCGCCTTGGTGGGGAACTGCTTGAACAGGGTGGACTTCGAGACCCCGGCGGCGTCGGCGACCCGCGCGAGGGAGGTCCGGTCGTAGCCGCGCTCCACGAACAGTTCCGTGGCCGCGGTGGTGATCGCCTCGCGCTTCTGCTGCGCGAGCCTGCGGTGGTGCGCGCTGAGTTCTGCCGCCATGCGGTGAGTATCCACCAGGCCCGAGGCGAGTCACTTGACTCGCCTCCGCGTGTCCGCTTACGCTGCACCAACAAGGCGAGTCGAGTGACTCGCGTCTGGGGAGGAACTTCATGACTACCGACAAGATCGCTGTGGTGACCGGCACGAATCGCGGCCTCGGGCGCAGCGCGGCCATCGCTCTGGCCACCCGCGGGGTGCGGGTCGTGGTGACCCACCGCGGTGATGCGGCCGGGGCTGAGGAGACGGCGGAGCAGGTGCGGGCCGTGGGCGGGACTGCCGCCGTTCTCCGGCTCGACCTCAGCGATGTCTCCTCCTTCGAGTCCTTCACCTCCGAACTGGGCGCGCAGCTGGAGCGCTGGGGCGCGTCGCGGCTCGACGTTCTGGTCAACAACGCGGGAGTGGGAATCTTCGGGCCGCTGGAGACCGTCACGCTCGACGACTTCGACACGGTGATGGGCACCAACGTGCGGGGCACGTTCTTCCTCATCCAGTCGCTCGTGCCGCTGCTGGCCCAGGGCGGCCAGGTCATCAACGTGTCGTCGTCAGCGACCCGCCACACCAGGCCCACCACCTCCGTCTACGCCGCATCGAAGGCCGCGCTCGAAGCTCTGAGCCGCAATCTCGCCGCAGAGCTCGGGCCTCGCGGTATCCGGGTGAACTCGATCGCCCCGGGGCCCACGGCCACCGACTTCAACGGCGGAGCGATGCGGGACGACGACGGGTTGCGCCAGGCTCTGGCCGACCAGACCGTGCTCGGCCGCGTCGGCGAACCCGAGGAGATCGGCGACGCCATCGCCACGATGGCCTCCGAGGGACTGCGCTGGGTCACCGCCCAGCGCATCGAGGTCTCCGGCGGCGCCCTCCTGTGAGCACCGAGGGCCTCATCGAGATCGGGACCGCCGGCCGGTCACGGCACCAGCAGCACGAGCACGCTGCCGTGCAGGTAGAGCACCGGGAACGCCGTGGCCACCGCGGCGGTGAACAGCACCACCTGCACGATCACGCCCGGCCCGCGCAGCTTCCACGCCGCACCCGCGGCCAGCAGCAGCACACCGATACCCGCCTGACCCCACCAGTAGAGCGGGTGGGTGCTCTCGGCGAGGACGAGCAGTCCGTATCCCGCCTCGCCGATCAGCACACCGCACAGTGCTGACAATCCCAGTGCCGCACGGGTTCCCGGCCTTCGTCGCAGCCATTGCGCGCCCAGCCCCAGCACAGGTCCGGCCAGCACCGCCGCGGCACCCCAGAACACCATCAGCCCGGTGGAGGAGGGGTAGCCGCGCAGCAGGTCGGTGAGCACGTAGCCGGCAAGCATCCCGGCCAGTGACAGCGCCCCGCACACCGCGCCTGAGAATGCGGTCGGTGCGGGCAGAGCCAGGGCGAAGGCCAGCAGCGTCCACGATCCGCTGGAGTTGGCCAGCGACGCCACCTGCGGGGGCAGCGCACCTTGCGCGACAGCGGTGGCCCCACCGGCGGCGAGCCCGCAGGCCGCGGCGATCAGCACGGCGCGGATGGCGCCGCGACGTCGGTGCGCGCCCGTGGGAACCGTGGGTGCGAGAGCCATGCAGTGGAGTTTCCCAGCGGACACGCACGGCGGGAGCGCGTTTCGGCCCAATCCGGGCCCGTCCGGATGGCCGATCGGGGCCGGACGGTTCAGCGCCCCACTCAGATCACCTGGACGGTGGGGACATCAGCTGAGTGCGTGCGCTGCATGTCGTCATCGCGGCCCGAGCCGTCGCAGTTCGCTCCTCGGCGGTGCCCGGACTGACCCGTATCGGACAGGTGGTGTGCGTGAACAAGCCAACCGCGCTGCCAGGCGTCGCGAGGCGACGTGGGGCTGGCTATGCTCCGGGCCTCCTTTGCCCTGGAAGGTGGTTTCGCGATGCCGGTGCCCAGTCTGCTCGGGGTCTTCGCCCATCCCGACGACGAGTCGCTGTCGGCCGGGGGTGTGCTGGCCCGCCAAGCCGAGGCGGGCGCCCGCACCGGTGTGGTGACCGCGACCTGGGTGGACGACACCCACCGGGCCGGGGAACTCGGGGAGGCGCTGCGGATCCTCGGTGCGGGCAAGCCCCGGCTCTTGGGCTACGCCGACGCGCGGGTGCCCGAATCAGCGCCGGGCTGCGCGCGACTGGTCGATTCCCCGCTGCAGGAAGCGGTGCACCGGCTGGTGGGCCACCTGCGGGAATTCCGGCCCGACGTGGTGATCACCCACGACGGCTACGGCGGCATCTCCGGGCACCCCGATCACGTGCACACCCACCGCATCACGATGCTGGCGGTGCACGCGGCCGGTCTCGAGCAGCTGCACCCCGAAACCGGCGAGGCGTGGCAGGTGCGGGCGCTCTACTCGGTGACCCACCCGCACTCGGCGCTGGCCGCCTACCGCGACCTGGTGGGGCACCCCAAGGCCGCCCACACGGTGCCCGATGAGCACCTGAGCGCGTCGGTCGACATCAGCCGCTGGCTGGACTGCAAGACCGAAGCGGTGCTGGCTCATCGCAGCGAAGTTCAGCGCGGCGCGCTACCCGCTCTGGTCGGCGATCTCGACCCGCGCACCCGCCGGGAGCTGTTCGGCACCGAGCACTTCCTGCGCCACCCGCTGACCGACTCCCACATCGGAGCGCCCGAGCCGATCGCCTGACCACGAGGCGGGTTCAACCCCACTGCGCGGGACGCAGCAACCCCGGGGGCAATCGGGTCGTGTCGTCGCCTCGCGCCGCGGCCACCTGCGGTTGGGTGAGGTAGAGGGCTCCGGTGAGCTCGGCGCCGCGCAGATCGGTGTCGCGCAGGTCCGCGCCCAGCAGGTCGGCGAACCCCAGGTCGGCGCCGCGCAGATCGGCGGCGATCAGCAGCGCACCACGCAGGTTCGCCGCGCGCAGGTTCGCGCCGCGCAAACCACGGCCCACCAGGTCCGCACCGCGGTGCTGCGCACCGTGCGGGCCGCGCACCAGGAGGCCGGCCTCGCCGAGCAGATCACCGGTGCGCGCACGTTCGGCGCCCAGGTCCACTTCGGTCAGTTCCCCGGCCGCCCCATCCGTGAGCGCCGCGACCTCGTCGCGACGTGCCCGCAGGTCTTCGTGCAGCGATGCGGTGGCGTCGCGTCCCAGCGCGTCGTCGAGGTACCACAGCAATTCGTGCAGGCCGCGCATCACCTCGAACGCCGCGAACATCGATTCGGCCGTCTCGGGTGCCTGCCGCCACGACACCCCGCCGAAGGTGTACTGCGAGAGGTGCTGCCCGGCACCGAAGCAGTCGAACACCGTGCACCCGGCGAAGCCGCTCTCGCGCAGGTTCGCGTGGATCCCGCAGGAGAAGTCGGCCAGCAGGTTGTGGCACGGCTTTCCGCCGGGCTTGTCCACGGCGAAGTCCGCCGAAGCGGAGAAGGGCAGTGCCACGCAGCACAACCCGAAGCACCGCCCGCAATCGGCACGCAGATCCTGACGCTCACCCATGGTGGGAGATTGTCCGCTCACCAGCGGTGATCGCCACGACCGGGGCCGTTGGTACCGTCACTGCTCGTGAGTGAGCAGCCGCAATCCACCGAGGACACCGCCGAGGGCATCTGCCGCTTCCCGGGCTGCGAACGCCCGGTGGAGCGCCCCAGCGGGCCGGGCCGTCCACCGGAGTACTGCGACCTGCCCGAACACACCCGGTGGCGCGCCTGGAAGCAGCGGCAGCGCCTGCAGGCGGTCGCCGAGCAGACCCCCAGCACCGCATCGGAGAGTGCCAGCGAGTTCGACGGGGCGCGGATGCGCGCCGAGGAACTGGTGCGCCAGTACCGGCTGCTGTCGGAGCAGCTGGGCCGAAACCTGCGCGCGGGCCTGGAAGAACTGGCCACCCTCACCGATCCCTCGGCCGCCGAAGCCCAGATCCAAGCCGCCCAGGCCGAAGCCGCGCACCGCGTCGCCCAGGCCGAGCAGGCGCTGGCCACCGCCCAGCAGCAGCGCCGCGACGCCGAACAGGCCCGCCAGAACGCCGAGGAGGCGGCCGAGGACGCGGTGGCCGAGGCCGAGCACGCCGCGCGGGACACCGACACCGCCCAGGCGCAGCGCGATCAGGCCCACGCCGAGGCCGAGCAGGCCCGAAGCGAGGCGGCCGCCGACGTCGAAGCGGCCCGCAACGAAGCCGAGGTCGCCACCGCCGCAGCGCAGCGCCGGGCCGAGGAGCTGGTGGCTCGCGCCCGCCAGGACGCGGACAACACCGTCGCCGAGGCCCACAGCGCCCTGGAGACCGCCCGCTCCGAAGCGACCGCGCAGGTGCTCTCCGCTCAGCAGCAGGCGCAGCGGGAGATCGCCGAGGCCACCGACCGCAAGGCGGAGGCGGGCGAACGCGCCGCGCGCGCCGAAACGGCCGCCGAGACCGCCCGCGAGCAGCTCACCGAACTGCGGGCGGCCGCGGAGTCCTCACGCGCGGAGATCGAGCGCCAGCGCACCGAATTGGCCGCGGTGCGCGAGCAGCACACCACCGAACTCCAGCGACTGCGCGAGGAGGCCGCCGAGCGGTTGCGCTCCGAGCGCGACGCGCACGCGCAGCGCCTCGCGGCCGTGCAGGACGCGCGCGACCAAGCCCAGAACCGCGCGCACCGAGCCGAAACCCAGCTCGACACCGCCCACGAGGAACTGCGCGCCCTGCGCCCCACCACCGAGGACGGGTCGGCCGGCTAGCGGGCCATGCGCCACACCACGTCGACGCCGGCTCGTCCTGGTGCGGGGGCGAAGCGGGGTGGACGGTGCTCCTCGACGCAGGCGAACCCGAGACGTTCGGGGATGCGTCGACTCGCGGTGTTGGCCGCGTCGTGCCAGATCTCGACGCGTCGCACCTCGGGCAGGGCGAAGGCCTGCTCGGTGACCGCGCGTGCGGCGGCGGTCATCAGGCCGCGTCCGGTGTGCTCGGGGTGCAGCCAGTAGCCGATCTCCAGGCCGCCGTCGCCGATGCGCTGTTCCAGGGAGATCGTGCCCGCGATGTGGCCGCCGGTGGTGATCAGGTAGGTGTAGCTCTGGCCGCTGTGCCAGTGGCGGGTGGCGGTGTCGATGAACTCCACCGCGGCCGAGACCGGGTAGTCACCTTCTGCCCAGGGCATCCAGGGCCGCAGGTGTTCCAGGGATTCGGTGACGACCCGCTGCAGCGCGGCCGCGTCGGCCGAGGTCGGTCGGCGCAGCAGCGCGCCGGGCAGCCGGAGACGTTCCTGCGGGCGAGGCATGCACGTGATGCTGGTGGGTGAACACCGCAGGTCGCAACCGGTTTTCCCGCTCGCACGCAAGAGCGGGGCGCGATGCCCGGGTGTTGTCCGGGTGTCGCGCCCCGCTCGGTCGTGCTGGGTGGCTCTCGATCAGATGAGGCCGAGCTTGCGGACGGTGTCGCGCTCCTCGGTCAGCTCGCCGACCGAGGCGTCGATGCGGCCGCGGGAGAACTCGTCGATCTCCAGGCCCTGCACGATCTCGAACTTGCCGTCGCGGGCGGTGACCGGGAACGAGGAGATCAGGCCCTCCGGCACGCCGTAGGAGCCGTCGGAGACGACACCGGCCGACGTCCAGTCACCCTCGGGGGTGCCGTTGACCCAGGTGTGGACGTGGTCGATGGCGGCGTTGGCCGCCGACGCCGCGGAGGAGGCACCGCGGGCGTCGATGATCGCCGCGCCGCGCTTGGCGACGGTGGGGATGAACTCGTCGGCCAGCCAGGACTGCTCGACCTGCTCGGCGGCGATCTTGCCGCCGACCTCGGCGTGGAAGAGGTCGGGGTACTGGGTGGCGGAGTGGTTGCCCCAGATCGTCAGCTTCTTGATGTCGGTGACCGACACGCCCAGCTTCTGCGCGAGCTGCGTCTGCGCGCGGTTGTGGTCGAGGCGGGTCATGGCGGTGAAGCGCTCGGCCGGGACGTCCGGGGCGTGGGCCTGAGCGATCAGGGCGTTGGTGTTGGCGGGGTTGCCGACCACCAGCACGCGCAGGTCGTCGGCGGCACCGGCGTTGATGGCCTCGCCCTGGGGCTTGAAGATGCCGCCGTTGGCCTCGAGCAGGTCACCGCGCTCCATGCCCTTGGCGCGGGGGCGGGCACCGACCAGCAGCGCGACGTTGGTGCCGTCGAAGGCGGTGCGCGCGTCGTCGGTGATGTCGATGCTCTCCAGCAGCGGGAAGGCGCAGTCGTCGAGCTCCATCGCGGTGCCCTCGGCAGCCTTGACCGCCTGCGGGATCTCCAGCAGCCGAAGCTTGATCGGGGTTTCGGCGTCGATGAGCTGACCGGAGGCGATCCGGAACAGCAACGCGTAGCCGATCTGACCGGCCGCACCGGTGACGGTCACGGTGACGGGAGCTTTGGTCATGAGGTCTTGTTCTCCTGCTCGACGGGTGGTGTTGGCTCTGCCGGGGATGCTATCGGCAGTCTCTCGGGGGTGTGGGAGACCCGTCAGGGATCACAGGTGAACGCCTCCGGGACCGATTCAGCAACCGAGATCCGCACCACACGTGAGGTGGCCACTGCCGCGGCATTGGCCGTTTTCCACCCGGCCCGTGGTGCCTAGGTTGGCGTTGTCGTCAACCGGGAGGGGTGCGTGGTGGTCGGTGGTGGTGCGGTGGCCGGGGTCGCGGCGGTGGCGTTGGGGCTGGTGCTGACCCCGGGGCCCAACATGCTCTACCTGGTGTCGCGGACGCTGACCCAGGGCCGTCGCGCGGGCGGAATGTCGTTGTGCGGTGTGGCCGCGGGTTTCGCCCTCTACGCCGCAGCGGCCGCCGCAGGACTGTCCACGGTGTTCGCGCTGGTCCCGGTGCTCTACACGGTGCTGCAGGTGGCTGGGGCCGGGTATTTGGGGTGGCTGGCGTGGCAGTCGCTGCGCCCGGGTGCGGTCTCGGTGTTCGAGCCGGCGCCCGTGGCGCCCGCGGGCGCGGGCCGGTTGTTCACGATGGGGCTGGTGACGAACCTGCTCAACCCGAAGATCGCGGTGCTCTACGTGTCGCTGCTGCCGCAGTTCGTCGATCCCGCACGTGGTTCGGTGGCCGCGCAGTCGCTGATGCTGGCCGGGGTGCAGATCGCGGTGGCGCTGGTCGTCAACGCCGTGATCGTGCTCGCGGCGGGCACGGTGGCGCGCGTGCTGACCGGCCGCCCGCTGTGGGTGCGGGCGCAGCGGTGGCTGATGGCCACGGTGCTGGCCGGCCTGGCGGTGCGGCTGCTGACCGACCGCGCCCGCCCGGCGGGGTGAGCGCGGCACCCGCTTTTAGCTCATGCGCTTGCCGCCGCCTGCGTAGAGGGTTTGCCCGGTGAGCCAGCGGGCCTGGTGGGAGGCCAGGAACACCGCGATGTCGGCGATGTCGTCGGGGTGCCCGACGCGGCCCAGCGGGGACAGCTGCGCGAAGCGGCTGTCGTTCTCGCGGCTGATCCATCCGGTCTGCACCGGGCCGGGCGCGATGATGTTGACGGTGATGCCCGCGGGCCCGAACTCCGCGGCCGCCGAGCGCGACAGCGATTCCAGCGCGTTCTTGGTGGCCCAGTACGAGATTTCCCCGGGTGCCCCGTCGGCGGCGTCGGTGGACAGGGTGATGATGCGACCCCAGTCGGCGCGGCGGCGCTGGTGGCGACGGTGATGCTCGGCCATCAGCAGCGCCGGTGCCCGGGTGTTGACGGCGTGATGCGCGTCGAGACCGGCCGCGCTGAGCGGGCGGGCCCCTCGGGCGGTGGTGAAGGTGTCGGGCTCGTTGTGGGCGGCGTTGGCCACCAGGATCTCCACCGGGCCCAGCAGCGCTTCCGCCTCGTCGTAGACGTGGGCCGGGGCCTGGGGGTCGGCGAGGTCGGCGGTGATGGCGTGCGCGGTGTGGCCGTCGGCGCGCAGGGCGGGGGTGAGGTGGTCGCTGCCGCCGGGCGGGTTGACCAGCAGCAGCCGTGCGTTCTGGCGGGCCAGGGCGCGGGCGATGGCCGCACCGATGCCCAGGGCGTTGTCGGTGCCGGTGATGACGGCGACGCGATCGCGCAGTCGCGGGTCGATCATGCCCTGATCATGGTCTGCCCCACGAGGCCCGGATCGGGCGGGGTGGCCCTAGGCTGTCGGAGCATGGGTCACGGTGAGGACGGGGTCGACCGCATCCAGGCGGCGTGGCAGCGCGAACGCCCGGACATGCCGGTGGAGTCCATCGGCGTGATCACCCGCATCTGGCGCATCGCGAAACTCCTGGAAGACCAGCGCCGCCGTTCCGACGCTCGCGCCGGTGTGGACGCCGCGACCCGCGACCTGCTCTCGACGCTGCGCCGATCGGGCCCGCCCTATCGCCTCGCGGCCGGGGAGATCGCCCGCCAATCACTGGTCAGCGCCGGTGCGATCTCGCAGCGGGTGACTCGCGCCGAGCAACGCGGCCTGGTCGTGCGCGCCCGCGGCGGCCACGACGGCCGCACCGTGCAGGTGGAGCTCACCGACGCCGGCCACGCTCTGGTGCAGGACCACGTGGAGGACCTGCTGCGCCACGAGGAGACGCTGCTGTCGTCGCTGTCGGCCCAGCAGCGCGAGCAGCTCACCGGGCTGCTGCGGGTGCTGCTGGGCGATCTCACCACCCGCTTCGGCGCCGACGACCGGCCCTGACCGCCCGTGCACCCGCACGATCGCGAAAAACCGCTTGCCGCGCGGGAATGCGGGGTGTAGTGGTCTGTGAATGCTGCACGAGAGCGGAACCGGCGAGGTCGTGTCGCTCACCGACCGGACCACGACGCTGCGCTACGCGCCGGTGGCCGGTGCGCCGCGCATGATTCGCCTGATCGCCGCCGAGGGACCTGACGTGCTGGCGCTGCTGCGGCAGCGGATTCCCGACTGGAGCGTGGTGACCGACCTGGCCGCCGGGCAGCGGTTGCTGGCCGCAGGCGCCCGGTTGCGCCGCCACGCCCACACCATGCACCGCGATCTGAGGGCCGACCCGCCGTCGCCGGACTGGGCGCGGGCCAGGCCACCGGCACCGTTTTCGTTCACCGCCTGCGACCGGCCGCCGGAAGCGCTGCTGGAGGCATGGCGCGAGGCCTACCCGCCCGGGCATCCCGATCACGTCACCGCCGATGACCGGGCGCTGCGCACCGAACTGCTGCAGCCGCTGCTGTCGGGACGGGTGCTGGGTCCGCTGCTGGAGACCAGCGCCCTGGTCGTCGACGGCCGCGACAGGGTCGTGGCGGGTCTCATCGTCAACGACCGGGCCGGTACCGCGTGGGTCAGCGACGTCTTCCGGCGCCGCGGGCCCGCCTACGCCGGGCTGGGCGGGCTGCTGCTGCGCCGCGCGGTGGCGGGCCTGGCGGGCCGGTTCTCGCTGGCGGGTTTGGCGGTGACGGTCGGCAACCCCGCGCAGCGGCTCTACCGGCGGCTGGGGTTCGAGATCACCGAGACGACCATGACCTTCGCGCTGTCGTGAGCCACGATGGGTTACAGTGCTGAGGTGACCTGCAGTTCTCATCTGGCTTGGTGGCGCTCCTCCTAGGAGCGGCCACCCACTGCGGCACATCCCCAGATCTCCGAGGGCCGTTCGACCGACGGCCCTCGTTTCGCGTGTTCTCGCGCTCGGTGTGGCTCTCGGCGGACGGCGCCGGAGCGCCCACGAGAGGAACACCCATGACCACCGCGGTCGACATCTCCCCAGCTGCTCGACGCAGCAGCGAACTGGAATCCGAGATCTCGGCGGACCCGTCGCGATTCCGGATCCTCACCGGTGACCGGCCCACCGGGCCTCTGCACCTGGGCCACTACTTCGGGACCCTGCACAACCGGGTGCGGTTGCAGCGCCGGGGAGTGCACCTGAGCCTGGTGATCGCCGACTACCAGGTGCTCACCGATCGCGATGTCGCCGAGGACCTCTCGGGGCACGTGATGGGTCTGATCGCCGACTACCTGGCGGCGGGCATCGACCCGGACGAGGCGATGATCTTCCCCCACAGCCAGGTGGCGGCGCTCAACCAGTTGCTGCTGCCGTTCCTGAGCCTGGTGACGGTGCCGGAGCTGCAGCGCAACCCGACCGTCAAGGACGAGATCGCCCATTCCCGCCAGTCGGGTGTGTCGGGGCTGATGTTCACCTACCCCGCGCATCAGGCGGCCGACATCCTGTTCTGCAAGGCCAACCTGGTGCCGGTCGGGTCGGATCAGCTGCCGCACCTGGAGGTGACCCGCACGATCGCCCGGCGGTTCAACGACCGCTACGGCCCGGTGTTCCCGGAGCCGGAGGCGTTGTTGTCGTCGGCACCGCTGCTGCTGGGCACCGACGGGGCGAAGATGAGCAAGAGCCGCGGCAACGCGATCATGCTGGGTTCCTCCGCCGAGGAGACCGCGCGGTTGATCCGCGGCGCCAAGACCGACGCGCAGCGCCACATCACCTACGAGCCGCAGGCGCGGCCGGAGGTGGCGAGCCTGGTGCTGCTGGGGGCGTTGTGCAGCGAGCGGGATCCGCTCGAGCTGGCCGAGAGCGTCGGTTCGGGTGGGGCGGCGGCGCTCAAGGCGGTGGTGACCGAGGCGGTCAACGAGCGCTTCGCGGCGTCGCGGGCGCGCCGCGCCGAGCTGCTGGCCGATCCGGGCTACCTGCGGCAGGTGCTGGCGCGGGGCAACGCTCGCGCCAACGAGCGCGCCGAGGTCACGCTGGCCGAGGTGCGGGAGGCGATGGGCACGGTCTACGGGGAGTCCAGGTAGGACAGCGCCAGCGCGGACAGGTGGAGTCCCTCGGCGGTGGTGTCGATGAGCCCGAGTTCCCGCAGCCGCCAGAGGTCGGTCTTGGTGCGGGAGACGGGGCGTTGCTGCTGGGCGGCCAGGTCGGCGGGGGACAGACCGGGGTGGCGGCGCAGGGTGTCCAGGACGTGGCGGGTCCAGGGGCCGCGCGAGGTCGCGAGGTCCAGCCGGGCGAGTTGGGCCTGCAGCTCCCCGCTGGTGCGCTCGTCTAGGGCGGCGGGTGCCGGGCCGTGTTCGGCGGCCGGTCCGAGGTGGGTCAGCTCCAGCCGGTAGGTGCGGCCGCGGTGGCGTGAGAGGGAGGTGTGCAGGCCCGTCGCGGTGGAGAAGCCGGCGCGGGCGGCGTCGTGGTCGGTGAGCGAGGCGGGGTCGATCTCGGTGACCGAGGTGATCTCGACGAGGCCGTGGCGGGTGGGCACGCGCGCACCGGGGCGGGCCTGCGGGCTGGGCCAGCGGAAGTAGGTCTCGGTGATCTCGCCCGCGGCCACCCCGCGCGCGATCCGGTCGCTCAACACCCCTCCCACGCTAATGCCCGCCCGGCAGGCTCCGGACCGGGCGCGTGTTGATCACGAAACGAGTTCATCAACTACCGCAGGTGTGCCGGGTGGGGCGACAATCGGTGAATGCTGCAGGTTTGCCTCAACGGCGCCCGGTCACCGCGTGAGCACTTCCACCTCCCGGTGCGGCCGGAGGAGCTGGCCAAGGCGGCGGCCGACGCGGTGTCGGCCGGTGCCACCGATGTGCACCTGCACCCCAAGTCCGCCGATGGCACCGACAGCCTCGATCCGCACTCGGTGGCCGCGGCGTTGCGCGCGGTGCGGGCCGCGGCTCCGGGCGTGCCGGTGGGGGTCACCACCGGGGCGTGGACGGCGCCGGACACCGCCTCGCGGGTGCGGGCGATCAAGGCCTGGACGTTGCTGCCCGATCACGCCTCGGTCAACTGGCACGAGCCGGGTGCCGACGAGGTCGCCGCCGCGCTGCTGGAGCGCGGGGTGGGAGTGGAGGCCGGGGTGTTCTCGGGCACCGACGGTGATCACCACTTCCGGCTCTCCCCGCACCGCAGCCGGGTGGTGCGGGTGCTGGCCGAGGTCACCGACCGCACGGCCGGGGGAGCGGCGGCGACCGCTGAGGCGCTGCTGACCCGCCTGCACCCGGCGTCGGCACCGATCCTGCTGCACGGCGAGGCGGCCGGGGCGTGGCCGGTGCTGCGGGTGGCCGCCCGCCGGGGGTTCGGCACCCGCATCGGGCTCGAGGACACGCTCGTGCTGCCGGACGGGCAGATCGCCGCCGACAACGCCGAGCTGGTGGCCGCCGCACGCGCCGTCCTGGAAGCCGAGGCGCGCTGACCGTCTCCCGATGGGGAGCGTGCCCGGCAAGTCCCAGTTTTAGTCCAAACTGAGCCGACATTTCGGACATGATCATGGCTCGGTTTGGACTAAAACTGGGAGCGGGCGAGGTCACCGCCCAGTTGCGCGCCCAGTGCGCCTCCGCGTTCGGCTGATTACCCGGACGAGGGTTGTCGCGTCGGGGTCGTGGTGATCGGCCACTTAGGATGGTCGGAGTCCGACATCGCCCCGCAGTCATCAGGAGAGCGAGCATGATCTTCATTACCGCCAAGTTCCGGGTGAAGCCGGAGCACGCCGACCAGTGGCCGCAGATCTCCGCCGGGTTCACCAACGCCACCCGCAACGAACCGGGCTGCCTGTGGTTCGACTGGTCGCGCAGCGTGGAAGACCCGAACGAGTACGTGCTGGTGGAGGCCTTCCGCGACGGCGAGGCGGGTGCCGCGCACGTGCAGAGCGAGCACTTCCGGCACGCGCAGCAGACGCTGCCGCAGCACCTGGTCGAGACGCCGCGGGTCATCAACGCCTCGCTGGACCAGGACGACTGGTCCCTGCTGGGTGAGATGGCGGTGGAGTGACCCCGTCAGGGGGCTGATCTGGAGGGCTTCGGGTGCCTGCGGCCCGGAGCCCTCTTCTCGCACTTGATAGGCAACCAAATGGCTGCCTATATTGGTGGGGAAGGACCGAGCGCCGCGAGAGAGGGGACGGCATGGACGAGGTCTTCCGCGCCCTGGCCGACCCCGGCCGGCGGCGACTGCTCGACAGCCTGCAACGCACCGACGGGCAAACGCTGCGCGAACTGTGCGGCGAGCTGGAGATGACCCGCCAGTCGGTGAGCAAGCACCTCGCCGTCCTGGAAGCCGCATCGCTGATCACCACCACCCGGCGGGGCCGCGAGAAGCTCCACCACCTCAACACCGCACCCATCGCGGCGGTCTCCGAACGCTGGATCAGCCGCTACCACCAGCACCACGTCCACGCCCTGCACGACCTGGCCACCACCCTGGAGAACCCCGTGCCCGACACCGATTTCGTCTACCAGACCCACATCCGCACCACACCGGAGACGCTGTGGGAAGCGCTCACCAGCCCGGAGTTCACCCGCCGGTACTGGGGAGTGAGCCTGCGCAGCGACTGGCAGGCCGGCTCTCAGATCACCTGGGAGGAGAACTCCGCCACCATCACCCATCCCGAGCAGGTCGTCCTGGAAGCAGACTCGCCCCGCCGCCTGGCTTACACGTGGCACACCTTCACCACCGAATGGGCCGCAGGCAACGGCATCAGCGAAGACCTGCGCGCACGACTGGCCGCCGAACCCCGCAGCAAGGTGGTCTTCGACATCGAACCGGCCGGCGCGGAGACGGTGAAGCTGACCGTGACCCACACCGACCTCATCAGCGATTCCACGCTGCGCTCGATGATCAGCCAGGGCTGGCCCGCCCTGATCTCCAGCCTGAAAACCCTGCTGGAAACCGGTACGGCACTCCCGCAGCACTGACGCCCGGCCTCACACCGCCAGGCCCAGCCACAGCGAACCCGCCGCCAACCCCAAGAACAGCACCGCCGGAGCACTCGTGCTCCACGTCCGGGCGCGGGCGTGCACCACCATCGCGCCGACGAAGAACACCACCAGACCTGCCGCCGCCAGCGCCCCGATCACCGGCACACCCACCAACCCGGCCAGCAGCCCCACGGCCCCAGCACCCTTGAGCACCCCCAGCGTCGGCAACCACCCCACAGGCACACCGTTGGCCTCGGCGTTGTCCCGGACCTGCCGGTAACCGGCGAGGTCCAGCCCCGCGCTGACCGCGTTGAACAGCGCGGTCACGGCCACCACGACCACGTAGACGACGAACATCACCCACATCCCTTCACGACCGGTCCTTGCCCCGCATGACGCGCGGCAGGCCCGCAATGTGACCGCCGCGCAGCTGGGGGAGCAGACCCGCCATCGTGCGGGCCAGCTGGATCGGACCGGGCTGGTGGCCGTCGGACTGCGCGCAGAGCACGACGTGGTCGGCGCCTGCCCGAAGGTGTGCCGCCACGTCCTCGGCGACCGTGCCGGGTTGCCCGCTCGAGGTGACGGCGTCGACGAACCGGTCGCCGAGACCGGTGATGTCGGCGTCGGCGAACCCCATGCGACGCATGTTCGCCGCATAGCCGGTCACCTCCGAACCGACCAGGAAGCCCAGCGGGCCCCGCAGCGTCTCCCGGGCTCGGGACCGGTCCTCATCGAGCGCCACCAACTGGCAGACGACCAGAACGGCGTCGGGCCCCAGCCGCGCACGCGCCTGAGCCGTGTACTCCGGCGTGACCAGCATGGTGATCGCGCCCGCCGCACTGTCGCGCGCCAGATCCAGCTTGCGCGGACCGAGCGCGGCCAGCAGCCGCCTCGACGCGGGAATCCGACCGTCCAGCCCGTCCAAGACCTCCCGGGTCGCCGAGACAGGACGAGCCTGCAACCCGCCGAAACCGGTGAACAGCCTCCCCGGCGCCTCGGCCTCCACCCGCTCGAACAGCTCCGCCACCTCGTCGGCACCGAACCGGTCCAGCGGGATGATCCCCGGCGCCACCGCCACCGTCCGGGTCGCACGCACCAGCTCCGCGAGCGGATCGAGGGTGTCCAGCTGCCCGCCCAGCACCCACAGCGCCGTGTAGCCGAGGGCTTCGGCTTCCGCGGCCTGCCGCAGGTGATCACCATCCCGGTCGACGTCCAACGCCACACCGACCCGGCCCGCACTCCACTCGCCACGCACGTGAACTCCTTCCGCCGTCGTCGAAGTCACGCTAAAACCTCGACATAACTGGAAGTCAACGCTCGTGGCCGCCGCCCGCACCCCACCGGTCAGCCTCAGGCCCCTGAACGGCCGGTGAACCCCACGCGAACCACCGTCAATCAGCCGAAGAGACTATTGCCCTGCTCCCCACGTCCACACCAAGGTGATCACCGCACAGCGCCGACCAGCTCAATGGGGGAGACCACCATGCCGTTGACGTCCTACGGCGTGCTCAGCGCACGCGTCATCGACGTCCGCCGCGAAACCGGCGACACCCCGCACTACCAAATCCACCTCGTCGACAACGACGACCGCCACTACCGCGCCGCGGTCAACGTCGAATCCAGCCAACAGCCCTCAGACCTGCTCTACTTCGCCGCCGACAACCTCCAGCACCCGCTCACCGCCGCACTCCCACCCGCAGGCTCAGGCTGGAACAAGCTCGACTCCCAACCCGGCGGCGCCGCACTCGACTACTTGCGCGCCAACGTCGTCACCCGCGAGCAGATGCGGCCCGTCCCACCCGACGCCGAAGGCCCCAACAACGACCTCGCCGACTTCCTCGACCACTACGTCCGCCGCGCCCAGCAAGACCCCACCGCCACCGCCTACCTCTACGGCGAACCCTGGGGACCCGAAGACAACCCCGACAAGATCTTCGGCTTCCAACCCGGCAACGGCGTCCACAACGTCCACATGAACCAGGGCAACAGCGAGCAGTACCAGGAAGACGACGGCGTCTGGCAGGACGGCGGACTGCTCCTGCACTTCGGTGACGAGAACCGCTGGGTCGCGGTCTTCATGGCCTTCCAAACCCAGTCCTGGCACACCGACGACGAGACCGGCCACGCCCTGCCGGCACCCGAAGACACCGAAACCGCCTCGATCCGGGTCGTGGCCGCCATGGTCAACCCCGTCGGAGGCGGCAGGGAGAACGAAACCATCACCCTGCTCAACACCTCCGACCACACGATCTCCCTCGCCGGCTGGACCCTCGCCGACGCCCGGAAGAACACCATGCCCCTGCCGGTGCCCGACATCGCAGCCGGCCAAACCCTGCAGATCCCGGCAACCGAGCACTTCGAACTCGGCAACGACGGCGGCCAGATCACCGTCCTGGACCCCCACGACCTCAAGGTCCACGGCGTCACCTACACCGCCGAACAGGCCGCCACCGAAGGCCGCACAGTCCAGTTCTGAGCCACCAGCAGGTGACCGGTCACGCACCCACCCGACCGGTCACCTGCAACGCCCTCACCAGAGTCAACACGAGCGCGAAGACCGAAAATCGCCAGCACTCGGCCGCGTGGCGGGCCAGCATCGGCAGGACCGCATCCCCGGAGGTCCGATGAGCACCCACCGCCCGCTGCTGGAACACACCGCCGCGCACGCCGCGTCATTCCTCGACGGCCTCCAGGACCGACCGGTCGCGGCCAGCGCGACCCCGGCGCAACTGCGCGAGGCGCTGAAGCGGGATCTACCGGAGCGGGGCTGCGACGACACGCAGGTGATCGACGAGCTCGTGCGCGACAGCGACGCCGGTGTGCTCGCCAGCGCAGGAGGCCGGTTCTTCGGCTGGGTGATCGGCGGTGGACTGCCCGCAGCACTAGCCGCCGACTGGCTGACCTCGACCTGGAACCACAACGCCGCGCTGCACGCATGCCGCCCCGCCGCAGCGATCATCGAAGAGATCACCGGCGACTGGCTCGCACGACTCCTGAACCTACCGGCGCAAGTCTCGTTCGCCTTCACCACCGGCGCCCAGCAGGCCCACGTCACCGCGCTGGCCGCCGCACGCCACCAACTGCTGGGTGATCAGGGCTGGGACGTCGAACGCCAGGGACTCGTGGGAGCACCGGGCTTGCGGGTGCTCACCTCCGGTGATGAGCACGCCTCGATCCGGCGAGCCGTTCGCCTCCTGGGGCTGGGCACCAACTGCCTGCGCAGCACCGGCGGCGACGAACACGGGCGCATGGACCTGGCCGCGCTAGAACGAGAGCTCGCCGAACCGCACGGCCCGACGATCGTGTGCCTGCAAGCAGGGGAGATCAACACCGGCGCGTTCGACTCCTTCACCGAGGCCTGCCAGATCGCCCACCACCACGGCGCATGGGTCCACGTTGACGGCGCTTTCGGACTGTGGGCCGGGACCAGCGACCGCTACCGCCACCTGCTCGACGGCATCGAGCACGCCGATTCCTGGACCACCGATGGCCACAAGTGGCTCAACGTGCCCTTCGACTCCGGGCTCGTCTTCGTGGCCCACCCCGAGGCGCACCACGCAGCGATGTCCACCCGCGCCGACTACCTCATCCACGCCGACCAGCACGACGACGCGCAACAGCCCGCGCGCGACGAGATCGACTGGAACCCCGAGTGGTCACGACGCGGGCGGGCGGTGCCGGTCTACGCCGCGATCCGGGCACTGGGCCGGCGTGGCATCGCGGAGATGGTCGAGCGCTGCAGCGACCACGCGCACCGACTGGCAACCGGGATCGGAGCCCTCGAAGGTGCGCAGCTGCTCGTCACGCCTGAGATCAACCAGGGCCTCGTGCGCTTCCTCGACCCCGAAGGCCGGCACGACGCACGCACCGAGCAGGTCATCGAAGTGGTCCAACGCTCCGGGCAAGCGTGGTTCGGCCCGACGACGTGGAACGGGATGCGGGCCATGCGCATCTCGGTGGTCAACTGGCGCACCAGCGACGAAGACGTCACCCGCGCCATCGCCGCCGTGCGCGAGGCGCTGCGCACCACCGCGTGAGGCCACGCGCTCAGCTCGAAACGGCCGCCCGGCCCGCCGCCTCGATCCCACGCGACAGATCCGCCGCCTGCTCACCAGACAGCACCACGGTCATTCTCCGGCCACTGACCAGCGTGAACGTCAACGACTCCGCGTCGACCTCCACGCACCCGGCAACACGCTCCCGCACCAGCGAATCCGCCGAACTCTCCGCAGCACCCTCGAACAGCGGCAGGTTCGCGGCCATCTCCACCACGCACCACGCCGCCGTCCAAAACGCCTCGCGATCCCGGAAATCCACCCGGCTGCAGGTCAGCTCCCGACCCAACCCCGAGGAACCCACCCGCGCCTTGACCCGGCCCGCACCCGCAGCGGCCTCCCAAATCGCGAACACCGTCACGTTGTTGGCCAACCGCATGCGATAGGTCTCCCGCCCCTGAGAACGGGCCAACTCCCAACCATCCACCATCTCGGGCCAAGCGTCGTTCACCACGGCACTCCTCTCGAACCGGCGCACTCACCGCTCCGACGCACCACACCCCGAACCCGGTTCCACCCGACCCATCACCCCGCAGACGCCACCGCGAACTCCACCGCCGTGCGCCCCTCCGACACCCGCGACGAACCGGACACCACCAACCCGCACCCACCGGCCAACTCCACCAGCTCCTCCACCGTGCGCTCCCGACCCCCGAAGCACATCAACATGAACAAGTCCATCGCCGTACCCACCGCCCGACCCCGCACCGGTTCGATCACCACCACCGCACCGCCAGGCCCCGCAGCCCGACAACACCCCTCCAAGATCACCCGAGCATGCTCGTCATCCCAGTCGTGCACGATGTCCGACAACACGTAAACATCCCCACCAGCCGGCAGAGCACCGAAGAAGCTCCCCGCAACAGCCACCGCCCGATCCCGCATCCCAGCGGCCGCGAACCGCTCACCAGCCGCCGCAGCAGCAGGCGCCAGATCCACCACCCGCCCCCTCACACCAGGGTGGGCGCGCAGGATCTCCACCAGCAACAACCCATCACCACCTCCCACGTCCACGACGTCCCCGAAGCGACCCCAGTCGAACTGCTCGGCGATCTGCGGTGCCTGCGCGCGAAACCGCCAGCTCATCTGGGCGTCGAACGTCCGCCGCAACTCCGGGTGAACATCGAGATCCGACCAGAAATCCCGCCCGTACCGCCGCGGATACGCAGGTGCCCCCGTGGTCACCGTCCCGAGAAGCTCGACGAAAGCCAGCTCCGCACGACCACCAGCGCTGTTGATGTCCAGCAGCAAATTGATGCCGTCCCGCCCGGCCTCACCCATCTGAGCACCGAGCCGCGTGGGCCGAAACCGTCCCGAGAGCGCATCGAAGTCGAAAACACCGACCGCGACCAGGTGATCCAGCAACCGCCGCAGAGCAGACGCACACGCCCCGACCTCCGCAGCGAGCCGCTCCGCCGTGGCACCCCCGTCCCCGGCACGCTCGACCAACCCCAACGTCGCAGCCACCCGGATCGACATCGGCGTCACCAGATCAGCCATCTCCCGAACCGACCGCACAGACCCACTCCCTCCGCACAACAACCACCACCGGCTTCGGCAACCCGCACCCAGAAAAAACGGCCACACCGCGTGGCCCACCTCGAACGACCATCCCAGCTCCGCCCGCTCCCGCACCAGCTCCTCCGGACGGAGCTCGACAGGAGCCGTTCCACTCGCGGGCATGCGGCGGAATCACTACAGGACGCCGGCACTCCTGCCATGATCGAGGGGTGACCGCATACGTGATCTCCGAGGTCCAGATCGTCGACGAGTCGTCACTCGGCAGGTACCAGTCCCTCGCCGAAACGTCCCTCGCCCAGTACGGCGGGCGCTACCTCGCCAGAGGCGGCACGACCGAGGTCGTCGAAGGCGCCCGGCCAGCCGGACAACGCGTGATCGTCGCCGAGTTCGCCTCCCTGGAGCGCGCACACGAGTGGTACGCCTCGCCCGAGTACGCCGAAGCCCTCCGGGTGCGGGAGCACGCGCTCGACAGACGCGTCACGTTCGTCGACGGCCTCTGACACGAGCAACCGGCGCGGAACACCCACGAGGACCCCGAGCACCGACAACACCGGCCTCACCTCAGGTGCCGGGTAAAAACCGCGTGGCCGCCAGCCCCTCGGAAGCCGGAACACCGGTGTGCCCGCCCATGTTGGCGTGCAACGACTTCTCCTCCGAACCGAAAGCGTCGAACAACTCCAGCGACGCCCACCGGTCATTGCCCTCGTCATCCCACTGCAACAACACGCGCAGCGGCACCCTCACCCTCCCGGCCTCCTCGACCGTCACCCGAGGCACCACGCTCCCGGCGAACAGAACCGCCGCCGCAATGCGCGGCTCGACCACCAGGAGCCGGACACCCAGCGAGATCACCCCACCGGACAAGCCGACCGGACCACCGATCTCCGGCAACAGCAGCACAGCGTCCAACAACGCCCGCCATTCCGGAACCGCCGCTTCGACCAGCGGCACCACCAGAGACTCCACGAGCGCATCACCCACCGGCTCACCGGCCGCCCGCGCCCGCCACAGCTGCGCCCGAGCCCGCTGCACGCCGGGCAACGGCGGCCGATCGCCGCTTCCCGGAAGCTCGAGGGTGACTGCGGCCAAACCCACCGCCGCACAGGCCTCCGCCCGGGCCACCAGTCGCGGATACATCGCGGCCACACCCAGGGGAGGGAGACCGAGCAGAACCAGCGGCACCGGCTCGGACTCGGACGCGCACGCCGGCTTCCACAGAATGCCGGGAACCCCGGCCAGGGTGAATCCGCGTTCGACAACACCGTCATCGAGACGGGCCTCAGAAATGACATGCATGGTCGTGCCTCTCGGGAGTCGCTGCAACGGCGCTCCCGGACGACCTGCCTATCGCCCGACCGCGGCCCGGGAGGGGAGCGCCCACGTCAACACTGCGATCACGGGTACCACCTCCTCGAGAAGTCTCACGGCCACCGAGAACCTAGCACCCACCACCCGGCCACTCCACCGAATTGCGCCAGGGGAGCACCAGATCCACACGCGGGACACGATCAGGGTTCACCCCGAGGCAACCGCACCTCGCCAACGCCACACTCCCGGTATGCGACCAACCCGGCTCACCGCACTCGCCCTCACCACCACCGCCGCGGCCCTCACCACGCTCGGCGCCACCGCCGCACCACCCCGACCCGCGCTCCCCGAACCCACCGGAGCACTGCCCATCGGCCACACACGCCTGCACCTCGTCGACCACCAACGCCCCGACCCCTGGGTCCCGCAACAACCACGCGAACTCATGACCACCCTCTGGTACCCCACAGCACACCCCGACCGGCCACCAGCGCCATACCTCACCCCGGCCGAATCCCGCGCAACCCTCGACTACCTCGAAGGCCTCCCCGAACTACCCGACGACACCCTCAGCACCACCCGCACTCACGCTCACACCAACGCACCACCGACCGCACCCACCCTCCCGCTCATCGTGCTCTCACCCGGCTTCAAGCAACCCCGCGCCGCACTCACCGGCCTCGCCGAAGACCTCGCCAGCCGCGGCTACACCGTCGCCGCCATCGGGCACAACTACGAATCCGTCGCCACCGAATTCCCCGACGGACGCCTCACCACCTGCCTCGCCTGCGAGCTCAACGACCAGACCACCGTCCAACGCACCCGCGCCGACGACGTCACCTTCCTGCTCAACGAACTACCCGAGCGAACACCACTGCGCCCGAACCGGATCGGCATGGCCGGCCACTCCACCGGCGGCGCCAGCACCACCCAAGTCCTGCACAACGACCCCCGCGTCACCGCAGGCATCAACCTCGACGGAACCTTCGCCCCGCCCCTCACCGACGACCTCGACCGCCCCTTCATGCTCATCGGCGCCCCCGCACACCGGCCCGGCGGCATCGACCACACCTGGGACACCAGCTGGACCCACCTCACCGGCTGGCGACGCTGGCTCACCGTCGCAGCGACCGACCACGCCTCGTTCACCGACTTCTCAAGCCTCTTCGAACAGCTCGGCAGCAAGCTGCCCGGCGAAGACCTCGACAGCCACCGCACCACGAAGATCACCCGCGACTACGTCGCCGCCTTCTTCGACCACCATCTGCGCGGCCTCCCGCAACCGCTCCTGGACGGCCCCACACCCCACAACCCCGAAGTCATCTTCGAACACCACGACCAGCGCTGAGCGCACTCACCGGCGCAGGCTCTCCCGACGCGACTCCACCGCCAACGCCACCAGACCCGCAGCCGCGCCCCAGACCGCGTTGACCAGCAGCACCATCACGACACCGATGTCACCAGGCGTGGCCAGCGGCCCGCTCAGCTCACCGTCCAAGATCGGCGAGAGCACCGCGCTCAGCACCACCGCCAGCACCCCGTACACCAGCCCCGCGCAGGTCAAGGTCAGCACGGGACGAGCGCTGCGCCGCCACACCACCACCGCGATCCAAGCGGCCGAGATCAGGACCGTCAGCAACACCGGCCCCACCGGTCTGCCGAGCAGGTCCATCCCGCCCGTGATGTTCAGGATCGGCCGCACCAGGGCGAACACCCCGAGCAGCACGATCAGCGACCAGTTCAACGCAGGCGCGGAAGGAGTAGTCATGCCGTCAAGCTAGGCGGCCGGCGCCGCCCACGGATCCGGGAAGAACCCGACCCCACCCCGAGAACCCGCCAAGCCAGGGGAGGGGAGCTTTCCCCGTCAAGTCCTCGCCACAGAAAATGAAACATGTTCTACTTGGGTGCATGGCGAACAAGCATGAACCCGACGACGAATGCGACGTCCTCGTCATCGGATCCGGCGCAGGCGCACTCACCGGCGCCTACACCGCCGCCCGCGAAGGACTGTCGGTCATCGTGGCCGAAGCATCAGCCCACTTCGGCGGCACCACCGCCTACTCCGGCGGCGGCATGTGGTTCCCCTGCAACGCCGCACTCCAACGCGCAGGCGACACCGACACCCTCGACGACGCCCGCACCTACTTCCACGCCGTCGTCGGCGACCGCACACCCACCGCACTCCAGGACGCCTTCCTCAACACCGGCGCCCCGCTCATCGACTACCTCGAAGCCGACACCGACTTCAAGTTCGCACCCTTCCCGTGGCCCGACTACTTCGGCTCCGCACCCAAAGCCAGCCCCACCGGACGCCACATCATGGCCAAACCCGTCAAACCCGAGAAGCTCGGCGCACTCCGCGACCACCTGCGCCCACCACTGGGCACCGAACGCGCCGGAGAACCCCTGCCCGACGGACTCTTCGGCGGCCAAGCACTCCTCGCACGACTGCTCATCGCCCTGACCAAACAGCCCAACACCGACCTCCGACGCAACGCCACCTGCGACGAACTCCTGCTCACCGACGGCACCACCACCGGCGCCGTGGTCATCCAGGACGGCCAACGCCGCCACATCCACGCCCGCACCGGCGTCCTCATCGCCGCAGGCGGCTTCGAGCACAACCAGCCGATGCGCGACGAACACGCCGTCCCCGGCACCAGCCGAGACGCCATGGGACCACCCAGCAACCGCGGCCTGGCCACCCTCGCCGGCATCGCCGCAGGCGCCGACACCGACCTCATGTCCGAAGCCTGGTGGTCACCCGGCATCACCCACCCCGACGGCGCCTCCACCTTCTCCCTCTGGCTCACCGGCGGCATCTTCGTCGACGAGCACGGCGACCGGTTCGTCAACGAATCCGCCGCCTACGACCGCATCGGGCGCACCGTGCTCGACCGCATCGCCGACGGCCAGATGACCCTGCCCTTCTGGATGATCTACGACGACAGGGCAGGGGAGAGGCCCCCGGTCCAGTCCACCAGCGTGCCCATGGGCCCCACCCAGGACTTCGTCGACGCAGGACTCTGGCACACCGCCGACACCCTCGACGAACTCGCCACCAAGATCGGCGTCCCCGCCGACGCCCTCGCGCGCACCGTCGACCGGTTCAACACCTTCGCCGCCGACAAGACCGACGAGGACTTCCACCGCGGCGACGAACCCTTCGACCGCGTCTTCACCGAAGGCACCTCACCGCTGGTCCCCATCGAGAAGGGCCCCTTCCACGCGGCAGCCTTCGGAGTCTCCGACCTCGGCACCAAGGGAGGCCTGCGCACCGACGAACACGCCCGCGTGCTGGACACCCAGGGCCAGGTCATCCCCGGCCTCTACGCCGCGGGCAACTCCATGGCCGCCGTCTCCGGAACCACCTATCCCGGCGGCGGAAACCCCATCGGCGCCTGCATGGTCTTCAGCCACCTCGCCGCCCTCGACATGGCCAAGCACAGGGGAGGGGAGTAGCTGCCGTTCAACGACACCTGACCACTTTCGGTGACTAGTGGAGCAGAAGCCTCTTGCCCGTTCACCGCATTGTGGGACGTTACTGACCAGTTGGCCTATCGGACGTCACAGCGGGTATCTACTCTCGGGTGGGTCAGTAACTCATCAGTGGATACCGAAAGCGAGAGGGTCATGTTCAAGGCTGAGGTCGTTCATAAGGGTGTCACGCACAAGGGGATCTCTAGCATCTGGAACAGCCGAGTCAAGACCGCGTGCGGATTGAGGCTGCCCGAGAAGGCTTACGTGGACTGTAACCGCTTCACCTTCGGCGAGACCGACTGCCCTGATTGCCTCAGCGCGAGCTGACTCGACCTTCCCGGTCGACGCACCCGGGGAACTGCCGAGCGGGGGGCGGCCTTTTCGCTGAAGAGGTGGCCTCCGAACACTTTGCTGGTAAGGCTGCGTATCTGATCTCGCACTAATCGGTAGATCTGGCAGGCCGGGCTGTGGCGTAGCGGGTCCAAGGTTGTGCGTGGAGCAGCAGAAGGTGCGCATTGCTCGGTGGAAGCAAGTCCACAGGTCCGCCCCTGACGAGCTTGACTTCGGAGTGTCCGAGCAACCTCACTTGGACGGCGCCTGCCAGGTAGCTGGATGCCCCATCACCAGCCGTTCAACGAGCCTGGTGAGCGAATGATCTTGGTTGACGCCAGGAGCCAGGGTCAAGCGCACATCTCGTGAGTCCGGGTCATTGGTCCACGTGGAGGTGCCGGACGACTCAAACGTTGCCCGCCCATTGTGTACGTTGAAGAAGCGGCCGCGACCCCGTGCCAGATAGAGGAGCGCGATCTCGTCATACGCCGGATCCGTCTTGGCCACGCCGGGCTGAAGAGGGTTCGAGGCGATGTTGTTGACGTAGTAGCCCATGCGGACCGGGTGATGGAGCGCGAGCTTGTTGTAGGCCTCGCCGGCCGGCACGCGCCAGCCCTGCTCGTTGCCGACGAACGTTTTCGGAATGGGCAGCTGGTCGAGCTTCTCGAACACGGCCTGCGTCAGGCCGGGATACCAGGCGTGTGCGTTGTACTCCGCGCCGACGCCGTTGCTGGTGGAAGCATGCTGCGAGACGGCGAGTGGGAAGAAGGTGTTGGGCGGGTTGTTGTTGTACTCCGCCTCGTAATAGGCGAGGTCGGCGGCGGTCAAGGGCTTGCCGAAGGCGCCCATCATCATGACGAAGCGGCTCACCTTCGCGCGCACCAGCTGCATGCCGGTCAAGGGCGAGTAGGCATCGGGACCGGAGTTGAGCAGTGCCTTGAGGTTGAAGAGCTGGCCGGCGGTCATGATGGTAACGCTGTGATCCTGCTGGCCCGCCAGCATTTTCCGGTACAGCCCGACACTGTTCGGCACCTGATCGAAGGTCCTCGGATTCCATGACGCGTACCGCGCGGCGATGGTGCGGCTTGCCGGGAACATCGCGTGCGCCACCTCGGACGAGGGCTTCACGTACCGGTCGTAGCCTTTGTCTGACGGATCCTTGAACGTGCTGATCGGGATCCTGTGTCCGTACCATTGATTGAATACGTCGACCACCTCGACGTTGCTGCGTTCCGGCATCGTGGCCATGATGCCGAGTAGGTTGATCTCACCGGTGTCATGCAGGTTGTGCAGCATCGCCAGTGTGCTGAAGTCACAGGGATCGGGCCCCACGTCACCATCGAAGATGACCTTGGGAGCTGCTTCACTCGATGTTGGGGAGGGCATACGCCCAACCGTGACGGCGGCGGTCGTGCCGTTGGAATGGCCGAGGGCAGCGGGTGCAGGCGTCGCCATGCCGGCTGCCAGGGCGAAGGCCAGGACAGCGACACTGGCACGACGAACGCGGCAAAGACCCGTGGTGCCCAGCATGGAAGCAAGCGCCACCCGCACAGCTAGAACCCGTTTCACAGTGCGTAAAACGAACGGTCCCAGCGATAGTTACGGCGGCGCGGCATGTCTATGCGATCACCGATCGCATAGATGCACTGCTTGTAGGGCAGGGCGCTGATGGAGCCCCCGAGTTGGCGCCCCGTTACCGTGTTGCCTCAGGTCACGAGCGGATTCGTCGTTGCCGGCGGGGCGGCGGAGGGCCCACTATGCACAATTCACTTAACATAATGTGCATTATCGGCATTACGGGGACCTGCGGCGATGAGGCTGAGAGGGGCTGCTGCGCAGTGCTTGTCGGCTTGTGCGCAGTCGGCGCCGACGTGCCGCGCGGGTCGAGCGCGCGCTGGGGACGCCGTGGGGCTCTGGCGGTGACCGGCCGACCGCCGGGGCGCCTCGGTTCAGGTCGCTGAGCGCGCGCCGATCAGCTTCGAGGGCTCGGCCAGCTCGTGGTCGTTCCTGCGGCGTCGACCAGGCCGGCAAGTACGGCTCGATCGCCGATCGGCCGGGATCCCCCTGGTTCGCCGTGACCCCTATGAACCACTAATAGCGTCACAGTGACGTAACTGGGTTGGTCTGGCTGGACCTCGAAATGCAGGGCCAGTCAGGGCATCTGACCTTCATCGATCACCAGGTCAGAGCGCGTCGGCCTCGCCGCGCCGACCGCGGGCCGTGGCAGCACCGGGACGAACCTGACGTTGAGGTTCGCGAGGAACAACATCCTGGGAGGAGCTGCTGGGGATGCCGACCGGCGGCCGCGGTGGCGCTTCGATCCCCCGGAGGAAGACGCCCTCAGCGTCGGCTCACCACATCTCCAATTCGTGGATAACGTAGATTATGCAGCACTTATCATGATCGACTTATCAAAACGCTTGCCGCACCGCATGTCTGGCTCGCTCCTCAGTCTGGTTTCCCGCAGCCGCGGTTGAGGAAGGCTGCTCGCCCTTCTCCTCCGCACTCGGAGCGAGACCTCCGGCCGCTCCCCTCCTGGCGTCCTGGCACCGCTACCCCACCCCAGCCTTTCGAACACTCTTCGAACACGCCCTCGATCGGCCCTGAACTGCGCAGATGGTCCCACTACGGGAGCCATCGAGAGGCGTAGCCGGGGCGGTCCACGTAGGGCAGGCCCAGCAGGGCCAGGGTGGGACAGCCGCGTTGATCTTCCGGCGGGTAGCTGTCGCCGAGCACGTCGCACGGCCCGCGGCCGGTGCCGCAGTCCTGGTGCTGGGTGAGCACGCGGGTTTTGAGCTCGCACTCCCGGAAGCCGCGCTGAGGGCCGATGTGGCAGCGGTGGACGGCGTTGCCGCTCTCCTCGTCGTGGCGGTCCTGGCCGTGCAGCTCCAGGTCGATGTGGATCTGGCGGCGCAGGAACTGGACGAAGCGGTCCATCGTGTGCGGTCTCCCCTGGTTCCCCGGCCGGGTCGGCCCGTTGTCGATCTCGGTCCATAGCGGTGACGCGCGGGGTGCCGGGTGATGACGTGTTGCGGCGGACTTGTCGTTTGGTTACTTCTTTGCGAACTCGTGGCGGCTTATCGCCAGGAATTCCCCATCACGTGATCGGCTGCGTAGCGTGGCGATCCCCGGGGGCACGGGCCCTGTTTCGTGATCGCTGACCGGATTTCGGGAGTGGGAAGAGTTATGGCGCAACGAGAAGTACGAGTGGCTCGACGTGCGGTGCTGGCCGGCGGCCTGGCGGTCTCGGCGGTGGGATTCGCCGGTTTGCCCGCGGGTGCGGCGGTGCGGAGCTCGGCGGCTCCGTCGATCTCCTCGACGTCGGACTGGAAGGCCCGGGACGCCTCCGGCTCGATCGAGGTGCTGGACTCGAAGCCGACGAAGATCATCGTGCACCACACGGCGACGCCCAACAGCGACGACACGTCGCAGTCGCACGCCTTCGAGTTATCCAGACAGATCCAAGACTTTCACATGGACTCCAACGGCTGGTCGGACACGGGCCAGAACTTCACCAACTCCCGCGGCGGCCACCTGATGGAGGGCCGGCACAAGAGCCTCTCCGCGCTGAAGGGCGGTTCGCAGCACGTCAAGGGTGCGCACGCCGGTGAGCAGAACTCGGTGGCGCTGGGCATCGAGAACGAGGGCACCTACACCTCGGCGTCGGTCCCGGGATCGCTCTGGGATTCGCTGGTGTCGTTGTGCTCGTACATGGTCTCGCAGTACGGGATCGAGCCGGGCGCGATCTACGGGCACCGCGACTACATGTCGACCGAGTGCCCCGGTGATGTGCTCTACAAGCGGTTGCCGGAGCTGCGCGAGTCGGTGGGCAAGGCGACCGGCAAGGTCGTGGTGCAGCCGCTGAGCTGGACGCTGTTGCGCCCGGGTGCGCAGGGGCCGAACGTGACGGCGTTGCAGATGCTGTTGGGTGCGCGCGGTCTGTCGGTGCCGGTGGACGGTGTGTTCGGTGAGGCGACGCAGCGGGCGGCGTCTCGGGTGTCGGTCGAGCGGGGTGCGAGCGGTCCGTCGTGCTTCGGTGCGCGGTTGGACGAGCCGGGGTTGTTCGGCGGGTTGGCGTGGGAGGTCGTGACGCCGGGGCTGGGTTCGGGTTCTGGTGGTGAGGCGGTGCGTGCGGCGCAGGTGTTGTTGACCTCGCGTGGGCATTACGTGCCGGTGGATGGCGTGTTCGGTGATCGGATGGTGTCGGCTGTGCGTGATTTCCAGGCGACGAGCGGTCTGGTCGTGTCGGGTGGTGTGGATCGGGCGAGTTGGCAGGGTTTGCTGGCCTGAGTCCTCTCCCCTGTTGTGTGCCCGGGGTGGATCGCGGTGCGGTCCACCCCGGGTTTTTTCATGCGCGGGTGATGCGGAGGGTGCGGATTTCGAAGGGGCGGAGTTTGAGGGGTGTGTCGGGTGGTTGGGGGTCGTGGGTGGGGCGTTCGAGGAGGTCGGTGCGGGTGATGGTGGCTGCGGGGAAGCTGGTGGTGAGGTGGGTGCGGGCTTGGGCGCCTCGGGCTTCGTAGAGGCGGACGATGAGGTCGCCGCTGTGGTCGTCGGCGAGTTTGACGGCTTCGGTGATGACGTTCGGGTTGTCGAGGGTGATGAGGGGTGTGACGGGGTGGGTGCCGTTGCGGGTTCGGGTGGGGAGGTTGATGCGGTAGCCCTGGCGGGCGGATTCGGTGATGTCGGTGCCGATGCACAGGGCGTATCGGAGGGTGTGGTGGCCGTGGTCGGTGTCGGGGTCGGGGAATCGGGGTGCGCGCAGGAGTGAGAGGCGGACGGTTGTGGTGGTGGCGCCGTCGTCTCGGGTGTGGCGGGTGACGTCGTGGCCGTAGGTGGAGTCGTTGACGAGGGTGTGGCCGTAGCCGGGTTCGGCGACGTGGAGGTAGCGGTGGGCGCAGATTTCGAAGCGGGCGGCGTCCCATGAGGTGTTGGTGTGGGTGGGGCGCATGACGTGGCCGAATTGGGTTTCGGATGCGGAGCGGTCGGCGTGGACGTCGAGGGGGAATGTGGCTTTGAGGAGCTTCTCGGATTCGTGCCAGTCGATGTCGGTGGTGATGTCGAGGCGTTTTTCGTCGGGGGGCATGGTGAGGGTTTGGGTGAGGGTGGAGTTGCCGAAGCTGCGGTGGATGACGATGGCGTCGTCGGTGGTGTGGAGGGTGTCGATGTCGGTGAGGTCGTGGGTGGTGTTGCGGTAGAAGCCGTCGATGTCCCAGGCGTCCCAGTGGTTGGGGTGGTCTGGGTGGAGTTGGAGGAGGTTGGCGGGGGCGGCGAGTGCTTCGCGGTCGGCGTGGTGGTCGTGGAGGGAGGTGATGAGGCCGCGGGTGTCGATGGTGGCGCGGATGTGTCCGTTGTCGAGGGTGGTGGTGCCGTCGGGTTGGGTGTGCGGGGTGGTGGGTGCGGTGTGGGGTGTGGGTGCGGCTCCGAGGGCGGGGATGCCGTCGTGGGTGTGGGGTGTGGCGTTGAAGGTGATGGGTTGGTCGCCGTCGCCGGTGAGTGCGTGTTGGGCTTGGTCGATGAGGGTGGTGAGGCGGTGGGCGATGTCGGTGTAGGTGGCTTCGGCTTCGCGGTGGACCCAGGCGATGGAGGATCCGGGGAGGATGTCGTGGAATTGGTGGAGGAGGACTTGTTTCCAGAGGGTGTCTAGTTCGTCGTGGGGGTAGGGGGCGCCGGTGTTGAGGGTGGCGGTGGTGCACCAGAGTTCGGCTTCGCGCAGGAGGTGTTCGCTGCGTCGGTTGCCTTGTTTGGTGCGGGCTTGGGAGGTGTAGGTGCCGCGGTGGAGTTCGAGGTAGAGCTCGCCGGAGTAGACGGGTGGTTGGGTGTGGTCGGCTTGGGCGGTGGTGAAGAACTGGGCTGGGGTGTGGAGGTGGACTTGGGGTGAGCCTTCGAGGTTGTGGGTGCGGTGGGCGCGTTCGAGCATGTCGCGGGTGGGTCCTCCCCCGCCGTCGCCGTGGCCGAAGGGCAGGAGTGAGTGGTTGGCGTAGCCGTGTTCGGCGTAGTTGTTCTGGGCGCGGGCGAGTTCGGCTCCGGTGATTTCGGCGTTGTAGGTGTCGGCGGGTGGGAAGTGGGTGAAGATGCGGGTGCCGTCGATGCCTTCCCAGTGGAAGGTGTGGTGGGGGAAGCGGTTGATCTGGTTCCAGGAGAGTTTTTGGGTGAGGAACCAGGTGGAGCCGGATTGGTGGATGAGTTGTGGGAGTGCGGCGCTGTAGCCGAAGGAGTCGGGTAGCCAGACTTCTTCGGTTTCGATGTTGAATTCGTCGAGGAAGAAGCGTTTGCCGTGGATGAGTTGGCGGGCGAGGGCTTCGCCGCCGGGCATGTTGGTGTCGGATTCGACCCACATTCCGCCTACGGGGATGAATCCGCCTTGGTTGATGTGGTGGCGGACGCGGTCGTAGAGCTTGGGGTGGTGGTCTTTGATCCAGGCGAGTTGTTGGGCCTGGGACATGGCGAAGTGGAAGTCGTGGTGGTCGAGGAGTGTGGTGACGTTGGCGATGGTGCGGGCGACTTTGCGGATGGTTTCGCGGATGGGCCAGAGCCAGGCGGAGTCGATGTGGGCGTGGCCGACGGCGGAGATGTGGTGGGCGCTGGGGTGTGCGGGTGAGGTGAGGACGTCGGTGAGTTGGTGGCGGGCTTGGGTGGCGGTGCCGGGGATGTCGTGGAGGTCGAGGGTGTCGAGCATGCGTTCGAGGGCGCGGAGGATCTGGTGGCGGCGGGGCGAGTTCTCGGGGAGTTGCCGCATGAGTTGGTCGAGGACTTCGGCGTCGTGGTAGAGGGCGGCGGTTTCGGTGTGGCGGAGGGCGATGTGGGCTTGGTGGAGTTGGTAGAGGGGTGGGCCGTTGGGGGTGGGTTCGTCGCCGAGGTGGGTGGGTTGGAAGCCGCGGGGTCCGAGGATGTCGGGGTTGGCGGCGGCTTCGACGTAGAGGGTGTGGGTGCCGGGGGTGGATGGGAGTGGGAGGTAGGTGTTGAGGGGGTTGATGGCTTTGAGGGGTGTGCCGTCGGGGGTGTAGCAGAGGCCTTCGCATTGGAAGCCGGGGCGTTCGTCGGTGGAGCCGAGGTTGATGAGTGCTTCGACGGTGTGTCCGGCCCAGGTGTCGGGGATGGTGGCGGTGAGTCGGAACCAGGCGGTGCCCCAGGCGGGTCCCCAGGGTTGGCCGATGTGGGCGGGTTCGTAGGTGGCGTTGAGGGCTTCGGTGACGTGGACGGGTTCGCCCGGGGTGTGCCAGACGGCGATGTCCATGGGTTGGGTGTGGGTGTGTTGGGCGGGTTTGAGTCGTTGGTGCAGGACGCGGTCGAGGCGTTGTTCGACGATGTGGCGGTCGTCGTGCATGGGGCGGCTCCCTGGCTCGGCGCGTGGGTGTGGTGGTGATCATGCTGGCACATGGGTGGGGGTGCGTCCGAGGTGAAATCTGCTCGCTTTCCGGTGGTGGTGGTTGCGGTTGCCGGTGGTGGGGGCAGCACGCATGCTCTGCGGTGTTGTGGGATTTCCTCGATGTGGAGGGCGGTTGGAGATGGCTACCTGCGAGGTGTGCGGGAACGACTACTGGATGAGTTTCGAGGTGCGCACCGTGGGCGGTGGGGTGCACGTGTTCGACTCGTTCGAGTGCGCGGCGCAGCGGTTGGCTCCGCAGTGCGAGCACTGCGGGTGCCGGATCTTGGGTCATGGTGTGGAGGCGAGCGGGCGTTTCTTCTGCTGTGCGCACTGCGCGCGGCAGTCGGATGTGGCGGTGGCGGCTGAGTTGCGGGATGCGGTGGGGGCGCATCCGGTGTGATCGCTACCGGGCGTGGCGGGGCGTTCGTCCGTCGGAGTGTGACCGTCCGCTCCTTGTTGTGACCGTTCTGTTATGTCACGGTTGAAACACGCGGACGACCTGCGACGACATCCGGGGTGACGGGGATGAACTCGGCCGGATCAGTAGGTTTCTGCGGATCCGGGTGTTGACAACGAGCGGGAAGACCGTCAACTCCACATCAGTCCCAATGAAGCAGTATGGAGGTCGCCGTATGGCAAGCATGGTTCGCTGGCTGGGCGGTTTCTCGCGGGAGCTTTCACGCGCCCGCGCGACGATGCGCCGTCACCCCCGCTCGCAGGCCTTCACGCGTTTTCCGCGTGGGTGAGGTCCTGGTAGCGCACAACCGAACATGACTTCGCGTCTGCCGCGTCCCGGTTTCGGGGCGCGGCAGACGTCGTTTCGTGGTGCGGGTGCGAGGATGTGCGGGGCCGTCTGGCTTTGTGCTGCTGGGAAAGGGTTTTCGTGGGTCGGGATGAGGTGACCGGGCGGTTGCGGGCTGCCGGGTGCGTGTTCGCCGAAGATGAGGCGCAGCTGCTGTTCGGCGAGGCCGGCGGCGACGAGGTGCGGCTGGAGCGGATGCTCGCCGAGCGGGTGTCGGGGGTGCCGTTGGAGCAGGTCGTGGGGTGGGCGTGGTTCCGGGGTGCGCGGATCGTGGTGGCGCCTGGTGTTTTCGTGCCGCGACGCCGCACGGAGCATCTGGTGGAGCTGGCCTTGGAGGGCCTGGGTGCGGGTGATGTGGTGGTGGACGTGTGCTGCGGGTCGGGTGCGGTGGCCGCCTCGGTGCTGGCCGGCTGTCCGGATGCGGTGGTGTGGGCGGTGGATGTGGATGAGCGGGCCGTGGAGTGCGCTCGGGTGAACGTGGCGGGAGGCCGGGTGGCCGCGGGCGATCTGTTCTCGCCGTTGCCGTCGGAGCTTGCGGGCCGGGTTCGGGTGATCACGGCCAATGCGCCCTACGTGCCCAGCGGGCAGGTGGGATTGATGCCGCCGGAGGCGCGGGATTACGAGCCGCGGGTGGCCCTGGACGGCGGGGCGGATGGTCTTGCGGTGCAGGCGCGGGTGATCGCCGAGGCGCCGCGCTGGTTGGCGGCGGGTGGCGTGCTGCTGGTGGAGACCTCGCGGGAGCAGGCGGAGGGCACGGCGGAGTTGATGAGCGCGGCGGGTCTGGTGCCGCGGGTGTCGCGGTGCGAGGAGCTGGAGGCCACGGTGGTGCGCGGGTTGGTCGCCTAGGGGCCTGGTCCCCTGGTGGCGGTTGTGGTCCGAACCGTCCGGGCGAAGCGGATATCGATCATGGACGGTTCGGACGACAACCGTCCCAGGGTGAGTTCAGAGAGGGACCGGGTTCCGGCCTCACCGGGGACGGGTTGTTTCAGCCGAGGGCCTTGTGGTGCTTGGCCGCGAGGGCGAGGTATTGCTCGACGGAGAGCTTGAGGGCGGCTTGTTCGTCGTCGGTGAGCTCGCGGCGGACCTTGCCGGGGGTTCCGGCGACCAGGGAGCCCGGTGGGATGTCGGTGCCTTCCAGCACCACTGCCCCGGCGGCGACCAGCGAGCCGGCGCCGATGCGGGCGCCGTTGAGCACGACCGAGCCCATGCCGATGAGGCTGCCGGATTCCACGGTGCAGCCGTGCAGGACGGCGCGGTGCCCGACGGTGACCTCGGGGTGGATGTCGGCGGGGAATCCGGGGTCGGCGTGGATGACGCTGCCGTCCTGGATGTTGGTGGCCTCGCCGATGGTGATGGTCTCCTGGTCACCGCGCAGGACCGCGCCGTACCAGATGCTGGCGCGGGGTGCGATCGTCACGCGGCCGATGAGGCTGGTGCCAGGGGCGACGAAGGCGGCGGTGTCGATCTCGGGGGTGATGCCGTCGACGGTGACGGTCAGCGGCTCGTTCAACGGGGGGTCCTTTCGGTGCTGCGCTGGTCGGCGAGCCAGGCCAGCGCGACTTCGGTGTGTCCGTCCACTTTGTCCTCGATGCCGTCGAGGAAGCTGCGGTCGCCGTGGGTGGCGAGTTCGTCGAGGACGGCCACCGGGTCGCCGGTGTCGATGACCTCGAGCAGGTGGGAGTGGCGGGCCACGTCGCCGTCGAGGGTTTCGTGTTCCTCGCGGGCGCGGCGGTTGAGGGCCATCGACAGCATCAGCTGCAGTTGCAGCGAGCGGTAGGCCTCTTCGAGGCGGGCGTGGCCGGACAGGCCGACCACGGAGACGTGGAACTCGAAGGAGCGCTCGAGGTAGGCGGGCCGGTCGCCGCTGCCGGCGGCGGTGGTCATGTCCTGCAGCGCCTGGTGGCAGCGGGCGCGCCGGGCCGGGTCGGTGACCGGCACTCCCAGGCGGATGGCGAGGCGTTCGAACTCGGCGCGCAGGGTGCAGATCTCGTAGATGTCGTGCAGCGTCAGCGGGGTGACGATCACGCCCTTGCGGGGGACTTGGCGCACCAGTCCTTCGCGTTCGAGGACGCGCAGGGCTTCGCGCAGTGGTGGCCGGGAGATGCCGAGCTGACCGGTGAGCCGGTTCTCCACGATGCGCTGGCCGCAGAGCAGGTCGCCGCCGACGATCATGCGCCGGAGGGTGGCCGCGGCGAGTTCGACGAGGCTGGGCGGCCCGACGATGTGCGGGGCGCTGTTGGGGTTGTCCACGGATCCGGTCACGGTTCTCCTTCATCGCTCCCCGCGATCTTAATTGCCTCGGGTGGAGCAACCTGGTGCGTCGAGGTTGTCAGCCCATTGCTGACTGCTGTAGACAAAAGTCAGGTGATGCCGATCACGGTAGTCGCCGTGTCGCCCGGCGTGGTGGGAGGCGTGGATGAACACCCGATCAGAGTCAGCTCCGCTGGCCGGTGTGCGCGTGGTCGAGATCGGCGCGTTCATGGCGGCTCCCTACGCGGCGATGCAGCTGGCCGATCTCGGGGCCGACGTGGTGAAGGTGGAGAACCCCTCGGGTGGTGATCCGGTGCGCCAGACCGGGCCGTTCCTGCAGGGCCACTCCTCCCCCTTCGTGCGGCTCAACCGCAACAAGCGGTCCGTGGCGGTGGATCTCAAGACCGAGGAGGGCAAGGCGCTGCTGGCGCGGTTGCTGGGTACCGCCGACGTGCTCATCGAGAACCTGCGGCCGGGGGCGTTGCGGGCCTTGGGATTCGGGCCCGAGGTGGTGCGCGAGCAGTACCCGCAGCTGGTGTACGTGGCGGTGTCGGGGTGGGGCCAGGACGGGCCTCTGGCCTCGCAGCCGGGTTTGGACATCATGGCCCAGGCCCGGGCGGGGCTGATGAGCATCACCGGTGAGCCGGGCGGAGCTCCGGTCAAGGTCGGGGTTCCGGTGTGCGATCTGGTGTGCGGTCTGTACGCGGCGATGAGCGCGATGGCCGGGCTGCGGGCGCGTGAGCGCACCGGTGAGGGTCAGGTCGCCGACGTGTCGTTGTTCGAAGCGGGTGCGTCGCTGGCGGTGTGGGAGGCCGGGACGTTCTTCGCCACGGGTGCCAGCGGACGCAAGCACGGTTCGGCGCATCAGAACAGCGCCCCGTACCAGGCGGTGCGGTGCGCGGACGGGTGGGTGACGGTCGGGGCGACGACGCCGAAGACGTGGCCGGCGTTCTGCGAGGCGCTGGGGTTGGCGGAGTTGCTCGACGACGAGCGTTATGGCTCGTCCTACGACCGCTACCACCACCGGGACGAGCTGATCGCCGCGATCGAGCGCACCACCGGCGAGTGGTCCGCGGCGGCCGTGGTGGCGGTGCTGGTGGAGGCCGGGGTGCCGTGCGCGCCGATCGCCGAGACCGGTGAGGTGTTCACCGACGAGCACCTCACCGAGCGGGAGTTCTTCTGGGACGCCCCGCATCCGGAGCTGGGTGCGGTGCGTCAGATCGGCTCGCCCATGCGGTTGTCGGGGACTCCGCCTCAGCGGGTGTCGGCGGGGCCGGTGCTGGGTGCCGACACCGCGCAGGTGCTGGGCGAGCTGGGGGTGGGTGCCGAGGAGATCGCCGGGCTGGCGCGGGCGGGGGTCATCGCCGAGTCCTGAGGAGTCGTGCTGCCGCGAGCTCGAGGAGGAGTGATGCGTGCGTTAGCGCTGATCATGGTGGTGGCTGCGGTCTCGGGTGTGCTCTCCGGGTGCGGTGGCGGGTCCTCCGGGGAGGACGCTGCGGGTGCCGAACGCCCGGTCGGGCCGGTGACGATGGTGGTGCCCTTCGCCGCTGGGGGCGGTAGTGACATCGCCGGGCGCGCTGTGGCCGACGGGCTGGTGTCGGTCACCCCGGGTCTGTCGGTCAGCGTCGACAACCGCGAGGGCGGGCAGGGCGCGGTCGGCTACTCCTACCTGTTGGGCAAGACCGGTTCCCCGCAGTACCTGCTGGCCACCGAGACGTCGCTGCTGTCGCTGCCGGCATCGGTGGAGGTGGCCTTCTCGCACCGCTCGTTCACCCCGATCATGAAGGTCGGCGACGACTACACGATGCTGGTCGCCCGCCCGGATTCGCCGCTGCGCAGCTGTGCTGATGCGGTCGCTCAGGCCCGTCACCGGCGGTTGCTGGCGGCGATCTCGGGGGCGATGGGGCCGGATGCGGTGGTGTTCTCCCAGATCCGCGCCAAGACCGGTGCCGATGTGGACACCGTTCCCTACGAGGGCGGCGGTGAGTCGATGGCCGCGGTGCTCGGCGGCCAGGTCGAGGTGGCCTCGCTCAACCCCAGCGAGGTGATCGGGCAGCTGCGGGCCGGTGAGCTCAAGGCGCTGTGCGTGTTCGCCGATCAGCGCTACACCTACCCCGAGCTCGCCGGTGTTCCCACGTCGGTGGAGCAGGGCGTTCCGGTGGTGTTCGCGCAGTTTCGCGGGGTGATCGCCCCGGGCGGTCTCCACCCGCAGGCGCAGCGGTTCTGGGTGCAGGCCGCGCGTCGCTTCGCCGACTCCCCCGCCTACGACGACTACGTGGCCTCGGAGTTCCTTCAGCCGCGGCCGGCTTTCGGCGCGGAGTTCGGCGCGTACCTGGCCGGGGCGCAGGGCGAGGTGGAGCAGGTGGTGAGCCGGTGAGCACCGATCGAGCGCAGGTGTGGACGTGGATCGGCTTGGTGGTGCTGGGCGCGGGTGTGGCGATCTCGGCGCCGGTCTACGGGGTGTTCGGTGAGCAGGGCCGCATCGGGCCGGGTTTCGTGCCGTTGGCGGCGGGCGGGGTGCTGGCGCTTCTGTCCGGGGTGCTGTTGCACCGGCAGCTGCGCGACCCCGCCCCGGACGACGGTGGTGAGTCGGGCACCGACGATTTCGGGCGCACGGCGCGGCAGCGGTCGTGGATCCTGCGGCGGGTGTTCGTGCTGCTGCCGGTGACGGTCCTCGCGGTTCCCCTGCTGGGCATGGTGGTGGCGTTCGGGGCGCTGGTGCTGGTGATCTCGACCTGGCTGGAGGGCAGGCGCCCACTGCCCTCGGTGGGCTTCGCGGTGTCGGCGGCCGGCGGGATGTGGCTGATCTTCGCGGTGGTGCTCTCGGTGCCGCTGCCGACCGGGATCTTCGGGTTCTAGGGCGGGGAGGTGAGCTCGGTGCTGGAGAACCTGCTGCTGGGTGCGTCGACGGCGTTGACGCCGATGAACCTGCTGTGGTGCTTCGCCGGGGTCGTGCTGGGCACGGTGATCGGGTTGCTGCCCGGGATGGGGTCGGCCACGGGTGTGGCGATCCTGATCCCGCTGACGTTGACGGTGGAGCCGGTGACGGCGCTGATCCTGCTGGCCGGGATCTACTACGGCGCCCAGTACGGCGGCACGATCACCTCGGTGCTGCTGTCCACACCGGGTGAGGCCGCCAGCGTGGTGACCACGCTGGACGGGTACCAGATGGCGCGTCAGGGCCGGGCCGGTGCGGCGCTGGCGATCGCGGCGATCGGCTCGTTCGTGGCGGCGATCCTGTCGCTGGTGCTGCTGGCGGCGCTGGCCCCGCCGATCGCTCAGGTCGCGTTGCGGTTCGGGCCGCCGGAGAACCTGGCGGTGATGGTGCTGGCGCTGGTGACGATGGTGGTGCTCACGACCGGTTCCACGCTGCGCGCGGCAGCCATGGCGTGCGTGGGGGTGCTGATCGCGTGCGTGGGCATCGACGCCGGTACCGGGCAGGCCCGCTACACCTTCGGCAGCATCAACCTGCTCTCCGGCATCCCCTACGTGGAGGTCGTCATCGGGTTGTTCGCCGTGGGCGAGGTGCTGCACCAGATCCGGGTGGGCGGGGCGCGGCCGATCCGCGCCCGCTTCGCCGACCTGGTGATCCGGCGCTCCGACATCCGCGAGTCGGCCGGGGCGATCGGGAGGGGCAGCCTCATCGGTTTCGCCCTGGGCACGCTGCCCGGTGCCGGATCGACCCTGGCGTCGTTCCTGGCCTACGGGGTGGAGAAGCGGGTGTCGCGCAACCGCGCGCAGTTCGGCCGTGGCGCCATCCAGGGCGTCGCGGCACCCGAGAGCGCCAACAACGCCGCCGCCAACGCCAACTTCATCCCCACACTGACCCTCGGCATCCCCGGCGGGGCGACCACCGCGGTGCTGCTGGGGGCGTTGACCGTCTACGGCATCCAGCCGGGCCCGCTGCTGTTCACCGAGCAGCCCGAGCTCGTGTGGGGGCTGCTGGTGTCGTTCTTCATCGGCAACGTGATCCTGCTGGTGCTCAACCTGCCGCTGGCGCCGGTGTTCGCGCAGCTGCTGCGGGTGCCCTACGGGTTGCTCTACCCGATGATCCTGGTGACCAGCTTCGTGGGCGCGTTCGCCATCGACAACAACTTCTTCAGCGTCGTGCTGGTGTTGCTCTTCGGGTTCGTCGGCTACGGCATGAAGCGCCTCGACCTGCCGATGGCGCCGCTGGTGGTGGGCGTGGTCATCGGCGGGCTGATGGAGAAAGCGCTGGTGCAGTCCTCGGCGCTGCTGGACGGGAACATGTGGCTGATCTTCACCCAGCCGATCGCCGTGGTGATCGGGCTCGTGGCCGTGGCGATGCTGTCCGCACCGATGGTGGCCCGCCGCGCGGGCAGGAAGGAACACTCCGATGTCCGATGAACTGCTGGTGAGCGCCGACGGGCCCGTGCTGCGGGTGACGTTCAACCGCCCCGCCCAGCGCAACGCCATGAGCTGGGCGATGTACGACGGGCTGGTGTCGGCGATCGAACGCGCCGAGGCCGACCCGGACATCCGGGTGATGGTGTTGCGCGGTGCCGGGGACGAGGCGTTCGTGGCCGGCACCGACATCGCCCAGTTCGCCGAGTTCACCAGCGGTGAGGACGGGGTGGCCTACGAGCAGCGCATGGAAGCGGTGTTCGGGCGCCTGGAAGCCGCCACCGTGCCCACCGTGGCGGCGATCTCCGGGTTCTGCGTCGGGGCGGGCATCGCCCTGGCCGCGGCGTGCGATCTGCGGGTGTCGACGGCCACCGGCCGCTTCGGTGTGCCGGTGGCGCGCACCTTGGGCAACTGCCTGGCGATGAACACCTACTCGATGCTGGTGTTCCACCTCGGCCCGGCCCGCACCAAGGACCTCCTGCTGCGGGCACGTCTGCTGTCGGCCGAGGAGGCCCACGACGCGGGTTTCGTCACCGAGCTGTGCCAGGTCGGCGAGCTCGACGACGTGGTGCGCGCGATGACCGACCGGCTGGCCGGGCACGCCCCCTTGACGATGTGGGCCGGCAAGGAGGCGGTGCGCCGGTTGCGGTTGGCCACCATGCCCGAGGGCGACGATCTGGTGCGCACCGTGTTCGGCAGCGACGACTTCCACCACGGTGTGCGGGCCTTCCTGGACAAGACCCCGCACACCTGGACCGGCCGTTAGATCTCCTCGGCTTCCTGCTCGGTGATCTCGGTGAGGGTGTCGGTCAGCAGCAGCCACCGGGTGGGTTCGATCTCGCGCAGGAACTCCACGTCGTGACCGGCCACGATCAGCGCCCCCTCGAAAGAGCGCAGGGCCGAGGCCAGTTGTGCGGTGGCGTCGAGGTCGAGGTTGTTGGTGGGTTCGTCGAGCATCAGCAGCTGCGGGGCGGGTTCGGCCAGCAGCACCGCGGCCAGACTCGCCCGCAATGCTTGGCCACCGGAGAGCGTGCCCGCCTGCTGCTGGGCGCGGTCACCGGTGAACAGCAGCCGCGCCAGGTGCGCCCGCACCTCGTTGTGCTCGAGACCCGGTGCGGCACGGGCCAGGTTGCCGGCCACGCTCAACCCGGGATCCAGGACGTCCAGGCGCTGCGGCATCAACCGAGCCGTCACCGGCACCGCCACCTGCCCTTCCAGCGGCGACACGGTTCCCTCCAGCACGCGCAGCAGGGTGGTCTTGCCGGTGCCGTTGCCGCCCAGCAGCGCGATGCGTTGCGGCCCGTGCACCTCCAGATCGACCCTGGCGCCCGAGTGCGGCAGCACCACCTCGCTCACCCGTGCCACGTCGCGGCCGGCGGGCACCCGTGTGGCGGGCAGTTCCAGGCGCAGGCGTTCGTCACTGCGCACCGCCTGCTGCGCGTCGCGGCGCTTGTCGCGGGCTGCCTGCAGGCGTTCCTGCTGCACCCCGGTGAGCTTGCCCGCCGACTCCTGCGCGGCGCGCTGGCGGGCACCGGCGAGGATCTTGGGCATGTTGTCGGCGGCCTTGGCGCCCTGGCGTTTGCGGCGGGACAGCTTCACCTGGGTCTCGGCCAGTTCCCGCTGCTGGCGGCGCTCGTCGGCCTCGGCGGCGCGCAGGTCGCGTTCGGCCGCGGCCTGCTGGGTGGCCACCGCCTGCTCGTAGGAGGAGAACCCGCCGCCGTAGAAGGTGATCTCCCCGGCCCGCAGTTCGGCGATGCGGTCGAGGTCGTCGAGCAGTTCGCGGTCGTGCGAGACCACGATCAGCGTTCCGTGCCGCCATCCGCGCACCGCTTCGCGCAGCCGGTGGCGGGCCTGGCGGTCGAGGTTGTTGGTGGGTTCGTCCAGCAGCAGCACCTGGGGGCGGGCCAGCATCAGCGCTGCGAGGTGCAGCAGCACCGTCTGCCCACCGGAGAGCTCCTCGACGCGCCGGTGCAGCCCGATGCCCTCGAGTCCGAGCCCGGAGAGCAGGGCGTGGGCGCGTTGTTCGACGTCCCAGTCCTGGCCGAGGGTGTCCCAGTGCTCCTCGGTGGCCTCGCCGGCTTCGATGGCCGCCAGTGCCCGCAGCTTCGCGTCGATGCCCAGTGCTTCGGCCACCCGCACGTGCACGCGGGTGGTGATGGTCTGCGGCAGGTAGGCGGGTGCGGCGGGCATGCTGATCGACCCGGCCGTGGGCCTCAGGTGGCCGGCCAGCAGCCGCAGCAGAGTGGTCTTGCCGGTGCCGTTGCCGCCGATGAGACCGGTGGTCCCGGTGGGGAAACCGGCGTTGAGGCCGGTGAACGCGCTGCCACCATCAGGCCAGGTGAACGTGAGATCACTGCAGGTGACCGTCGTGGGTGCGGGTGAGGACATGCGGGGTCTCGCCTTCGCCGTGCAACAAGGGGAAACAACGTGTGCGGCGAGCACCACGCGGCGAGGTTCCTGCGAGAAGCACCGGCCTGCGCTGGTGTCCCGGTCACCGAGGTCGCATCCACGCACACCCGGCCTCCACAACCCGTTCGCGCAGTGCGGGGTTGGGCGGGTGTCTCGCGTGGTGATCGCGGACCTCAGTCGAGCAACGGGCACCTCTCTCGGCGGCGGCAGGACCTCACGGATGCTACCGGCACCCCCACGGGGACCGCAGCCGAATTTCTCAGCACATCCCGGCCAGCGCCGACACGGTCTTCCAGTTGCGGCAGGTCACCGGGGTGCCCAGATGACGTTGCAGCGTCGCGGTGGTCAGCTTCGACACGCCCACCCCCTGCGGGTAGTGCAGGAACACCTCGCCGTCGCGGGCCAGCGCCGACTCGCCACCCGGTGCCGCCAGGCCGCGAAGCTGCTGGGGCGTCACCGGAGCGAGGGGGAAGGCCACCTGCAGCTTCGTGTGCTCCACCCCGGCTGCGGTGAAGGGATGCCCGGCCTCGGCCACCGCCCGCACCTGCGCGCCGGTGCGCACCATGACCTCGGTGTTCACCCCGTCGGCGGCCAGCGCTTCCCGCAACGACGCGGCCACCTGGCCCGCGTCCTCGATCGGGGTGGTGAACACGGCGTTGCCGCTCTGCAGGTAGGTGCGCGCGTGGGCGTAGCCCAGTTCGCCGATCAGCTCCCGCAGCCGCGCCATCGGCAGCCGCGCGTGCGAACCGAGGTTGACCGCGCGCAACAACGCCACGTAGGTGCCCACACCAGCAGATCCTGCCCGGTCGCCGGCGCCGTCGGCTAGTGGGAGGCCAGTTGGAGGGCCTCTTCGACCGTGTCGGCCTGTTCGAACAGCGCCGAGAGGCCGGTCAGCTCCAGCAGCCTGCGCACCGGCCCGGTGCCCGGCACCACCAGCAGCTGCACCTCGCGGCGGCCGGCGGCGTTGTAGGCCAGCATCAGCAGCTCCAGCGCCGCGCTGCTGGCGAACCCGACCTGCGAGAGGTCGACGATCGCTGTCCGCAGGCGTGCGGCGGTCAGCCGCTGGCGGACGATCTCGGTGATGCGCGGCAGGCTGGCCATGTCGACCTCACCGCCGACGCTCACCAGCACCAGCCCCCGCCAGGGCCACTGCACGCGCACGGTTAACTCCGTGCGGCGGGCACCGGCGCTGAGGGCGGGATCGGCGGCGGCCCGCGGAGCGACGATGTCGCCGTCCCCGCGGGAGGCCTCTGCGGGCATGGATCTGGAGACGATCACGCTACCCCCTATCGTGGGCGAACTCAGGTGTCTGGCGCACGCGCGCACCGCGTCGAGCAACCGCCGCTGAGCTGGGAAGATCGCGTCCCGCCGACGGGCAGGGGACGCTGCAACCACCGTAGGAGCCACCACCACCGCACAACAAGCACTGCCACTTTCGTGTGAGACCGGGGGTCAGTGCAGGGCGGTGTCGAGGAAGTCGGCGATGAGCGACCACGTCGCCGGTGCGCCGCCGGCAACACCACCACCTGCCGCGTGGTGGACCTGGCGGGGCGTGAAGTCGCGGGTCTCGTCGAGGTAGTCGTGCTCGTGCACCCGCCCGCTCATCTCGTAGAGCGTCGCGGGCACCCCCGCGGCCTCCAGCGCGCGCAGCAGCAACGCGCTCTGGTGGAAGGGCACCAGCGGATCGCTCGTGCCGTGCAGGATCAGCCACGGCGGGCCACCCCGGCGCACCCACCGCGACGGGTCCGCCTCGGCGACCCGCTCGGGCACCGTCTGGATCTCCGCGCCGATCAACCGCGACTCCGGCGAAGCGGCGTCGTCGTGCCCGCGGCTGCCACCGGTGATCCCGCTGAACCGCTCGATCGACCCCTCGGGCGTGTGCCCGTCCATGAGCAGGAAATCCGTCGGCCCGTACAGGTCGACCACCGCCTGCACCTCGCTGGAAACCCCGGCGGGTCCCAGATCGCCCTCCAGGGCCACCACACCCGCGGTGGCGCCGAGCATGCTGGCCAGCCAGCCACCCGAGGAGTTGCCCATCACCGCGATGCGCTCACCGTCGAGGCCGTAGCGCTGGGCGTGGGCCCGCAACCACCGCACCGCCGCCTTGCCGTCGTGCACCTGGGCGGGAAAGCGCGCCTGCTCGCTGGAACGCACGGCCACCGCCGCCACCGCGTAACCCCGGGCGCACAACGCTCGCGCCACCCGCTCACCACCGGTGTTGCCGTTGTCGGCCAGCCACGCCGAACCCGCGCTCCACACCACCACCGGACACGGGCCCGTCGCCTCGGCCGGCATGTAGAGATCCATGCGGTGGGCGTTGCCGATCCGGGGCGCATAGCCCAGCTCCCGCATCACCACGTACGGCTGTCCGCCGCCCGCGCGCGGCGCGGCGAGCATCCCCCACAGCCCCGCCGCACCGGCCGCCACGCTCAGCCAACCCAGCCGCACCCGCCACCACCTCCACGCCGGAAACGATCAAGAACCCACCATGCCAAGATCGAACCCGCCTGGGAAGACGATCACCCGAACGCACCCGAGCGCTGGGCGGGAAGTGGCGAGTTCTCGCCGGGCGCGGCATGCCTGCCGCCCGCCACCGGCCGCCACACCTGCCCCACCGACAACCGCAACTGCCCGTCGCCGGCGTCCACGGTGACCTCATCACCGGCGGCGGCCTCACCGGCCAGCACCATCCGGGCCAGCCGCGTGTCGAGCTCTCGGGAGATCACCCGCCGCAACGGCCGCGCACCGAACTCCGGCTGGTGCCCGCGCTCGACCAGCCAGTCCAAGCCCGCCTCGGTCACCGACAGCCGCATGCCCTTGGCCTCCAGCTGCGCGCGGGTGCGCTCCAGCAGCAGGTGCCCGATGCGGCGCAGCTGCTCGGCGCCCAGCGGCTGGAACACCACCACGTCATCGATGCGGTTGATGAACTCCGGCCGGAAGAACCCGCGCAGCTCCTCCAGCACCACCACCGCCGAGGACGCCGCGTCCGCACCGGAATCCAGGATGCGGTCGGCCCCCAGGTTGGAGGTCATGATGACCACCACGTTGCGGAAATCCACCAGCCTGCCCTGCGAGTCGGTCAACCGGCCGGCATCCAGCACCTGCAGCAACGTGTTGAACACATCCGGGTGCGCCTTCTCCACCTCGTCGAGCAGCACCACCGAGTACGGCTGGCGGCGCACCCGGTCGGTCAACTGCCCCGACTCGCCGTAACCGACGTAGCCGGGAGGCGCACCGATCAACCGCGACACCGAGTGCTTCTCCTGGAACTCCCCCATGTCCAGCCGCAGCAACCGGCCCGGATCCCCGAACAAGGCCTGCGCCAGAGCGCGCGCGAGCTCGGTCTTGCCGACACCGGTGGGCCCCAGGAACAGGAAGTTGCCGATCGGCCGCTCCGGATCGGCCAGCCCCACACGCGCGCGGCGCACCGCCTCGGCCACCGCCAGCACCGCCGCGTCCTGGCCCACGACCTTGGCCCGCAGCTGCTCCTCCAGCGCCAGCAGCCGCGACACGTCCTCGGCGCTGACATCGGCGACCGGGATGCCGGTGCGGGTGGCCACCACATCGGCCACGTCATCAGCCACCACGGTGGGTTCGAACACCGACGCCGAACGCACCTGCCCGCCGCGCCGCAACCGCACCCGGCTGCACGCCTGGTCCAGCAGATCCACCGCCTTGTCCGGCAGGAACCGGTCGGCGATGTAGCGCTGCGACAACTCCGCCGCCGCCCGCAACGCCGCCTCGTCGATGCGCACCCGATGATGCGACTGGTAGCGCTCCCGCAAACCCCGCAGCACCACCACCGTGTCGTCCACCGACGGCTCGTCGACCATGATCGGCGCGAAACGCCGCTCCAGCGCCGGATCCTTCTCGACGTGCTTGCGGTACTCCTCGACGGTGGTGGCACCCACCAGGCGCACCTCGCCGCGAGCCAGCACGGGTTTGAGCATCGTTCCCGCGTCCATCGAGCCCTCACCGGCCCCGGCACCGACGATGCTGTGCAACTCGTCGATGAACACCAGCACGCTGTCGCGGTTGGCGCGGATCTCGGTGAGCACGTCGCGGAACCGCGACTCGAACTCGCCCCGGTACTTCGCCCCGGCCACCATGCCCGCCAGATCCAGCGACACCACCCGCAGATCCGCCAGCGACCACGGCACCTCACCGGCCACGATCCGCCGCGCCAAGCCCTCCACGATCGCCGTCTTGCCCACGCCCGGGTCACCCACGAACACCGGGTTGTTCTTCGAACGGCGGCCCAGCACCTCCACGGCCTGCTCGATCACCTCGTCGCGGCCCACCACCGGATCGAGCTTGCCCGCCCGCGCCAGCTCGGTCAGATCCATCCCGAACTCGTCCAGCCGCGGCGTCAAGCTCAGCACGCTGCGGCCACCGCCGCCCTCACCGAGCTCGATGGCCCGCGCCAACGCCCGCCCGGCCACCGAATCAGCATCGGCGGCCAAACCCAGCACCACGTGCCGCGCGCCCACCACGTCCGCGTTCTCCGACAGCGCCTGCCGGTAGGCCCCCAGCAGCGCCCGCCGCGCGGCGGGCGCCAGCACCGGCGACCCCTGCAGCAGCGGCTCCTGCACGGCGATCACCGCCGAACGCACCGCCTCGGCCAGCTCACCCACCCGCACGCCCGAGGAGGTCAGCAGCGCCGCTGTGGCCGGAACCTGCGTCACCGCCCACAGCAGATGAGCACTGTCCAGCTCCCGCGAACCCCAGTCCACAGTGGCCCGAACGGCCTTGGACACCACCTCGTGCGCCTGCTCGTCGAGCAGCGTGCTCAACGCGGCCGACTGCGCCGCCGACTCACCCGAGCCGGCGAGCACATCGCGAAACAGCGAATCGAAGGCGGCAGAGGAGTCTCCGGCACTGCCGCGATCCAACCGGGACACCTCCACACACGACGACCACCACCCGCCGCACACCCGTGAACTCCGGCAACGGCGGGCGATGACGAATCTCCAGCGGCGAGCACCGATCCCGCCCGGCACCGCAGCCTCGACCGGCGAGAACGACCCACCGGGATGCCCGGCGCCCCCTCGGCGTCGCCCGCAAAACCCCTGCGCACGGTTCCCCGACCGCGCCGGAGGACCGGCGCGGACCGCGCGTGATCATTGTGGCACGGCGATGCCGCGCACCCCCTCAGCGGGTGCGCGGCACTCAGCTCGCGCGCTGTTGCGCCTGCTCTATGGCATCGGCCAGCCGCGACAGCTCCTTGCCGATGTGCGACAGGCGCTCGGACATCACGCTGGCGTGGCCCGACAGCGGCCCGACGTGACCGGCCGCGCGCAGCCACTCGGTGACCCCCGACAGGCCACCCGACATGCCCTCCACGGTCAGCGAGAAACCACGCATGACCTTCTCGATCTCCTCGACGCTGTGCGCCACACCCGGATCGCGCAGCCGCTCACCCAGCGCCACAGTCGCCTCACCGACCTGACGGGCGACCTCCGAGGAGTAACCCGACTCGCCACCCGCGTCCTCGCCGCGTCTGCCCGAGCGACGCGACGGCGGGCCGTGCTTTCCCGCCTGTGACGACGAGTGGTCGGAATGTCCAGCGGCAGTCATAGCGAACCAATCAACCCGAATCCAATACCAACTCCACCCCGACCACCACACACCCGGCGATCCGGCACGGGCTGTGCCGGATCCCGGCTTGTCGCAGCACAGGAGTAGGTGCGGAGAGGTTAGCGCGTCGACGCCGGGTGTGGTGAAGGCGATGCGCAAGCATTATCTTCACGCCCCGCTGAGCCCACCCCGGCCACCCCTCAGCCCGCTCGGTGCCACCAGCGAAGATCACCCACCGCGCCCGCCGCTGCGCGCACCGTGAAGGACTCAGCCGGCCTCGCCGAGCTCCCCCAGCAGTGCGTTGATCTCCGCATCACCGGTGGCGGCGAAATCCCGGTACCACTGGCCGACCGCGGCGAAGCGCACCGGCTGCAGCACGCACACCACCACATCGGCCTCCCCGCGCAGTGCCTTCACCGACTCCGGCGAACCCACCGGAACGGCCAGCACCAGGTGCCGCGGACCCGACTCGGCCAGCATCCGCAGCGCCGCCCGCGCCGTGGCTCCGGTGGCCAGCCCGTCATCGACCAGCACCGCGTCCCGGCCCTCCAGCGCCACCGGCGCACCGCGGTAGAGATCCTCGCGGCGCGCGGCCTCCGCCCGCTCCCGCTCGCACGCCCCGGCCAGATCCTGCTCGTCGAGACCGAAGGACCGCACCAAGGCGTGGTCGTAGCTGGGCGGACCGTGCGCGGTCACCGCACCCAGGGCCAGCTCGGGCTGACCCGGGGCGCCGATCTTGCGCGCCACGCACACCCGCAGCGCGGCGCCCAGCTCGCGAGCCACCTCCGCGGCCACCGGCACGCCACCGCGCGCCAGCCCGAACACCACCGGGTCGACCAGGTCGAGGCCGTGCAGATGACCGGCCAGGACCTGACCGGCGTCGGCGCGGTCGGCGTACCCGGTCGCGCCGGGGTGCCGTGATCGCATTCGAGGCATCAGCGCGCCTCCCACCACATCGGGGCCACCCCAGGTTTGCCCACCCCGGTGGGGCGGGCAAACCGTCATCGGCTCCGCAAATCCCGCACCTGCAGCACCCGCAACCGGTTGAGCGCCGCAGCGACCTCCAACGGCCTGGGCACCGCGAAATCACCCACGAACTTCTCGTCCACCGCCTCCGCACCGCGCTCGGCGATGTCGGCGGCCAGCACCTGGAGAACCTCGTTGATGCTGCGCTCACCGTCGAGCACGCCTCGCCGCGCACAACTCACCAGCATCAGCCCGATCCCGGTGACCTGCGAGGGATCGACGATCTGCTCCACACCGCGCAGTTCCACCGTGGACTCACCGATGCTCAGCGCGTCGGTGCCCCGGGCGCGGATCTTCGGGCGCTCGGTCGGGATGCACCGCGGCTCGACCACCCGGTGGTGCAGCGGCGGATAGCCCTCGGCCTCGCTGCGCCGGCCGGTGGGCTGGGCCGCCGAGAGCTCCCGGGCACGGCCGGTGACATCCCGCGCCCGGTAGGCATCCAGCATCAGGACCTGGTCGGCGACGTCCATGTAGTCGCCCGAACCACCCATCACCAGCACCGTGGAGACCCCGTGGGTGGCGTGCAGCGGGCGGATGAGGTCCACGAACGGCGTCAGCGGTTCGGCGTCCTTGGCCACCAGCGCCTGCATGCGGGCGTCGCGGATCATCAGGTTGGTGGCCGCGGTGTCCTCGTCGACCAGCAGCACCCCCGCGCCGGCCTCGACGGCCTCGGTGATCGCCGCGGCCTGCGAGGTCGACCCGGAGGCGTTGTCGGTGGAGAAATCGCGCGTGTCGGCCCCCGTGGGCAGGTGCGACACGAACGGGCTGACATCGACCCGGTGCACGCGCCTGCCGTCCTCCGAGCGGATCTTGACGGTGTCGTCGCGCGCCACCACCAGTTCGCGGCCGTCACCGGGAACGTGGTCGTAGACGCCCTGCTCCAAGGCGCGCAGCAGCGTGGACTTGCCGTGGAACCCGCCGCCGACGATCAGGGTGATGCCCTCGGGCACACCCATCCCGCTGATCTCGCCGCGGTGGGGCAGGCGCACCGTCACGCGCATCGATTCCGGCGAAGAGAACGGGACACCACCCGACAGCGGGCGCTCGTCGATGCCGCTGCGGCGCGGCAGGATCGCCCCGTCGGCCACGAACGCCACCAGCCCGAGCTCGTCGAGGGCGGCGCGCAGCGCGTGGGTGTCCTCGACGCTGTCGACGAACTCCCGTGCCCGCTGCTGATCGGCCACCGACCACCGCAACGCGGTCTCCACGGCCTCGGGCAGTGCGTCGCAGAGGGTGTCTTCGGCGGCGCGGCCGTCGATGGTGCGGCCCCGGCCGGGCATGTCGATGCCCATCCGCACCCGCACCGCCCCGTCGCGGATCTGGCAGGAGGAGCGGTCCAGCACCTGCTGGCCGCCCGCGTCGACGCGCAGCCTGCTCTTGCCCAACTGCCGGTGCAGGGCGCGTACCAGGTAGCCGGCCAGCGCGCGGGCACGCACCGGGGTGCTCCACAGCTCGGCGGGCAGGCCCGCGTGCTCGGCGTCGACGGTGACCTGCACGCGGCTGGCCGGAGCGTAGGGGTCGGGCTGGACGCGCTGGACCTGCAGGGTGAACCCGTCGAAGCGCCACGCTCCGGTCAGCGACTTGTAGCGGCCGTAGCTGGCGCCGTGCATGCCCTGCAGCTCGCGCCGCAGCTGGTGCGCGTCGCCGCGCTGCGCGCCGGGATCGCGCTGCTGCTGGGCCTGTGCGTTCCGGGGGCCGCCGTGCCGGGGCCCGCCCCGGCCGCCGTATCGCTGTGCCATGCACACAGGGCTACCTCAGCGGCGCCGGAATCTCCAATCCGCGATGACTCAGGCCACAGTGGATACACAGTGGACCGAGCCGGGCGGCGGGTTCTCGCTGGAAATGCGAAACACTCGCGCGTCGGTATCGGGCGCGGGCGGTGACGTCGGGTTATCCTCTGCGAGCGCGCGCAAGATCAGCCGTCAACGACCTTTCGGGCAGGCCGCGGTGGGGGTTCCTCCGCGGCACCGCCCGCTTCCGCACCGGCATCCCGGCCCAGGGGGTGCCGGTGTCCAGTGAGGAGGCCAGAGATGTTCCCACAGCCCGGTCGTCACCGGCGTCGCGCGGCATCGCCCCGGCGCGCGGGCTCGATGGTGTTACTGGCCGTGGTGGCCGCCCTGGTGGGGGTGGCGTCCCCGGCTCAGGCCGCAGCGCCGCGGCTGGATCCGCACGACCCCAACGGTGCCTGGAGCGGCTACAGCGCGGGCCGCAGCGCCTCGGGTGAGCGCGTCTCCGGTCAGGTTCCGGCGGGGGCGCTGGCGGGACTGGACGTCAGCGGTCACCAGGGGCAGATCGACTGGTCGCGGGCCTACGCCGACGGTGCGCGGTTCGCCTACGTCAAGGCCACCGAGGGCACCGGGTTCCGCAGTTCCTCCTACGCTTCCCAGTACCACGGGGCCGCGGCGGCGGGGATGGTGCGCGGCGCTTACCACTTCGCGTTGCCGGACCGCTCTCCCGGCAGTGCGCAGGCGAACTTCTTCGTCGACAACGGCGGCGGGTGGGCGCCGGGCACGGGGACGTTGCCGGGGGTCCTCGACATCGAGCACAACCCCTACGGCGAGACCTGCTACGGGCTGGACCCGGTGGGGATGTCGCACTGGATCGCGGACTTCTCCAGCACCTACCAGGCGCGCACGGGCCGGTTCCCGATGATCTACACGACGGCGTCGTGGTGGAACCAGTGCACCGGGGGCAACCCCGACTTCGCGGTGAACAATCCACTGTGGATCGCCCGGTACGCGGCGGAGATCGGACCGCTGCCCGCGGGCTGGTCCTACCACTCGATCTGGCAGCACAGCGACGCCGGACCGCTGCCCGGCGGCCAGGACGCCTTCAACGGCGACATGGGACAGCTCAGCGGCCTGGCGGGTTAGCCCGGCCGCCGCGATGTGACGAAGGTGGGCCACCCCGATGATCGGGGTGGCCCACCTTCGTCACGTGCGGGATTACTGGCCGAGCAGTTCCTTCGGGATGGGCTGATCGTTGTTGATCGCGTCGAACATCTGGCGGGCCTCGTCCTTGTCCCAGACGATGACCGACCCGCCGTTGGAGTCCTCACCGAAGTCGCCGAAGGGCACTTGGGTCGTCACACCCTTGCCGCCGCTGACGTCGCCCAGGGCCAGGGCCAGCGACATGAGGTGCCAGATGTGGTCGGAGTCGTTGACCAGGAACGTCTTGCTGGCCCCGGAGGCCAGCGGGAACAGCCGGAAGGGGTTGATCAGGGTGGCGGGGCTGGTGCCCTTGTCGACCAGGGCGCCCAGCACCTTGCGCTGGTTCTCGGCACGTTCCAGGTCGCCACCGTCGAGGGACTTTCGGGCGCGGACGAATCCCAGCGCCTGCGGCCCGTCGAGTTCCTGGCAGCCGGGCTGCAGGTGCACGTTCGCCGGCTCGTCGTCCATCGGCTTGTCCAAGCAGAGGTCGATCCCGCCGACGGCGTCGACGAGGTCGGCGAAGCCGCCCAGCCCGATCTCGGCGTAGTGGTCGATGTGCACGCCGGTGTTCTGCTCGACGGTCTGGGCCAGCAGCTGCGGCCCGCCGAAGGAGAACGCCGAGTTGAGCTTGGTCTTGCCGTGACCGGGGATGGCCACGTAGGAGTCGCGCGGGAGGCTGATCAGCGCCGGCTCGCCACCACCGCTGGGGATGTGCACCAGCATCATCGAGTCGGTGCGACGACCACCGGCGTCACCGGCGGAGAGCTCTTCGCGCTGCGCGTCGTCGAGGCCTTCCCGCGAGTCCGAACCCACCAGCAGCCAGTTGCTTCCCGCCGAATCGCCGGCCTGCCCGGCGAAGTCGAGGGCGGCGGTGCGCTGCAGCATGCTGTCGAAGTAGAACACCAGCGCACCCAGCAGCACCGCGACGATCAGCAGCGCGACACCGATGCGCTTGCCCCAGCTTGCCTTCTTGCGCGGCGGTGGCCGGCGCGGCGGCGGCGGTTGGGGACGGTCGCCGCGCGGGCGCTGTCCGGGTGGAGGCGGCGGCCCGGGGCGCCGCCCCTGCGGGGGCTCACCACCGCGGTAGTAGTCATACCTGTTGCCGCCGCCTTGCGGCCTTCGCCTCGGCGGTCCACCCGCCGACCAGTCGCTCATGTGCACACCTGCGTCGGTTGTTGGCGACGCGTCCCGCACGCGCCGTCGTGTGGCGTGCAGCATTTCAGAAGCACGTCGCGCAGGTGGCCGCCGCTATCGAACAGTAACCCGCGGTTCGGGGTTTGTGCTGGTGGTGGGTGCGAGCAAGATCTCACACCCACCACGTGGCACTGCTCCTAGCGTGCGACGGCCGAGCGAACGGCGGTGGCCCACAGCTCGATGGCGGCGTCGACCTGTTCGGAGGTGACGATCAGCGGGGGGATCATCCGCACCACGTTGCCGTGCGGTCCGCAGGTCAGCAGCAGCAGACCGGCCTCGGCCGCGGCGGCGTGCGCGCGGGCCGCGGTGGCACCGTCCGGGGCGCCGTCGGGCGTGGTGAACTCGTTGCCCAGCATCAGCCCGAGCCCGCGCACATCACCGATGACGGGGTGGTCGGCGGCGACCTTGCGCAGCCCTTCGGCCAGCCGCGCTCCCTGCTCCTCGGCGTTGGCCACGAGCCCTTCCTGCTCCACCACCTCGAGGGTCGCCAGCGCTGCGGCCGCCGCCACGGCGTTGCCGCCGTAGGTGCCGCCCTGCGAACCCGGCCACGCCTTGCTCATCAGCTCCTCGCCGGCGGCGATGGCCGAGATCGGGAAGCCGCTGGCCAGGCCCTTGGCGGTGATGAGGATGTCGGGGCGGATGCCGGCGTGGTCGTGGCCCCAGAAGCGGCCGGTGCGGCCCACACCGGTCTGCACCTCGTCGACGATGAGCAGGATGCCGTGGGCGTCGGCGCGCTGGCGCAGCCCGGCCAGGAACTCCGGAGGCGCGGGGATGTAGCCGCCTTCGCCCAGCACCGGCTCGATGATGATCGCCGCGGTGTCGCGCGGCGAGGTCTGGGTGACCAGCAGCTGGTCGAACTCCGCCAGCGCGCGGCGCACCGCTTCCTCGGTGCTGCACTGCTGCCGGTAGGCCTCCGGGAACGGGGTGAACACCACGCCCGGCATCATCGGGCCGATCCCGGCGCGCACCTTGACGCCGGAGGAGGTCAGCGCGGCCGCGCCCATCGTGCGCCCGTGGAAGCCGCCCTGGAAGGCGATGATGTTCGCCCGTCCGGTGGCGTGTCGCGCCAACCGCACGGACGCTTCGACGGCTTCACTGCCGGAGTTGACGTAGAAGAGGCGGTCGAGGCCCTCGGGCAACACCTGACCGAGTCGTTCGGTGAGATCCAGCAGCGGTTTGTGCATCACCGTTGTGTACTGGCCGTGGATGAGGGTGCCGACCTGGCGCTGGGCGGCCTCGACCACGCGCGGGTGGCAGTGTCCGGTGCTGGTGACACCGATGCCGGCGGTGAAGTCCAGGTAGCGACGGTCGGACTCGTCGTAGAGGTAGACCCCTTCGCCGCGTGCGGCCAGCACCGGGGTCGCCTGCTTGAGCGCCGGGGAGAGCTCCGTCATGATCGACTCCAAGCGTGCAGAATGTAGGATTGTTGACAATCTAGGCAGTCATGCAACCATCAGCAACACCCGGTGTCCACCACCGAAGCGGACTAGGTTGGCAATCAGCACATCCAGTCGACACCCAGGAGGGTTCAGGCAGCGATGACCACCACCCCAACGCACCCCCGCGAGGCGACCGTCGTCGAGGCCGCCCCCAAGCAGCTGTTCATCGCGGGCAAGTGGCGCGACGCCACCGGTGAACGCACCTTCGCCGTCGAGGACCCCGCGACCGGCGCCACCCTCTGCCAGGTCGCCGACGCCTCCCCCGACGACGCCCTGGCCGCCCTGGCCGCCGCGCACGACGCCCAAGCCGACTGGGCCCAGCACCCGCCCCGCGAGCGCGGCGAGATCCTGCGCCGCGCCTACGAGATCCTCATCGAGCGCCGCGAAGACCTCGCCCTGCTGATGACGCTGGAGATGGGCAAACCACTGCCGGAAGCGCGCGGCGAGATCACCTACGCCGCCGAGTTCTTCCGCTGGTTCGCCGAAGAGGGCGTGCGCATCGGCGGCGACTACGCCGTGGCCCCCAACGGCTCGGGCCGCTTCCTGGTCACCCACCAGCCCGTCGGCCCCGCCCTGCTGATCACCCCGTGGAACTTCCCCATGGCCATGGGCACCCGCAAGATCGGGCCCGCGATCGCCGCCGGCTGCACCTCGGTGATCAAACCCGCCCAGCAGACACCCCTGTCGATGCTGGCGCTGGCCGACATCCTGCGCGAAGCCGGACTGCCCGACGGCGTGCTCAACGTCGTCACCTCCGCCAACGCCGGCGGGGTCATGGAACCCATGATCCGGGACCCGCGCGCCCGCAAGCTCTCGTTCACCGGATCCACCGCGATCGGCCGCAAGCTCATCGAGCAGTCCGCCCAGCAGGTCCTCAAGGTTTCCCTCGAACTCGGCGGCAACGCCCCATTCCTCGTGTTCGACGACGCCGACCTCGACGCCGCGGTCGAAGGCGCCATGCAGGCCAAGATGCGCAACATCGGTGAAGCCTGCACCGCCGCCAACCGCTTCTACGTCCACGCCGACGTCGCCCAGGCCTTCTCCGACAAGCTCGCCGAACGGATGTCGTCGCTGACCATCGGCCGCGGCGTCTCCGACGACATCCAGGTCGGGCCGCTCATCGACGGCAAGCAGCTCGACAAGGTCACCGACCTCGTCTCCGACGCCGTCGCCCAAGGCGCCCAGGTCGTCACCGGCGGCGGCAAGCACGGCGGCGACGGCTACTTCTACACCCCCACCGTGCTCACCGATGTTCCCGCCGGAGCGCGCATGGGCCACGAGGAGATCTTCGGGCCGGTCGCCCCGATCACCACCTTCACCGACGAGCGCGAAGCCATCGCCCACGCCAACAACACCGAGTACGGGCTGGTCAGCTACCTGTTCACGCAGAACCTGCAGCGCGGCCTGCGGGTCACCGAAGCGCTGGACACCGGCATGGTCGGCCTCAACCAGGGCATCGTGTCCAACCCGGCCGCGCCCTTCGGCGGCGTGAAGGCCTCCGGTCTGGGCCGTGAGGGCGGCAAGGTCGGCATCGACGAGTTCCTGGAGACCAAGTACGTCTCCATCGGCGGCCTCTGAGCCCTCACGCAGAAAAGGGGTGGGTGAGACCCGACAGGGAATCTCACCCACCCCTTTCGTGGCATTTCCCAGTTTTAGTCCAAACCGAGGACCTTTCGTGCCCGAAATGTCCGCTCAGTTTGGACTAAAACTGGGACCGGCCGCGGCGCACCCGACCGGGAGAGACGTGGTCACTCGGCCATGGAGCCGTTGAGGCGGTCCAAGGCGTCGTTCATGTGCTCCGCCAGACGCGACAGCAGCAGCGCCTCATCACCGGACTCGATGGCATCCACCAAGCCCTTGTGCTCATCGACCAGCGCCTGAACATCGGCGTGGTACTTGTCCTGCAACGCCGTCAGGCACATCCGCTTCTCCACCAGCAACGTCTGCGCCATCCGCTGCAACCGCGCACTGCCGGAGACCCGCACCAGCGTCTCGTGGAACTCCTGATCGGCATCGGCCAGCTCGATCGCATCGCCCTTGCCTGCCGCCGCCACCATCCGCGACTGCGCCGCCGTGAGCTCCGCGACCGCCTCCACCCGGTGATACCGCACGATCTGCTCGCACGCCGCCCGCTCCACCGCCAGCCGCGCCACGTAGATGTCGGCCACGTCCTCGGTGTGCAGATCCATCACGAACAACCCTCGATGCGGCTCGCTGCGCAATAACCCCTCGGCGACCAGCCGCTGCATCGCCTCCCGCAACGGACCCCGGCTCACCCCCAGCCGCGCCGCCAACTCGGCCTCACCCAGCTGCGACCCCGGGGGCAACGACCCGTACATGATCGCCGCCCGCAGCTGATCGGCCACGATCGCCGCAGTGGACTTGCGCTGAACCGGCTCCAACTCACCCGGCTGCTGGCACTGCTCCTCGGTCCCGAGCACTCCGCTCACCATTTCCTTGTTCGCCGGCGACCACCCGGGTCACCGGCCTGCTCCAGTCCGGAACAGCGATCCCAAACCCTCACGCGACAGATTCGCCCCGGCCAGCCGCAACGCCTCCCACGCACTGACCTGGTTGGCGGTCAACACCGGTTTGCCCAGCCGCTGCTCGATCTCGTCGATCCACGCCGCGGTGTGCAGCGCGGTGTCGGGCATCAGCAGCGCCTCGGCCTGGTCGTCGTCGTTGGCCTCGGCGAAGGCCAGCACCTGCTCGCGGCCCAGCGTGCCCACCTCGGCGGCGGTCACGATCCCCCTGCTGGAGAGCCGCACCACCTCCAGGTCCCCGGCGCGCAAGAAGTCCACGAACCTATCGGCCACATCGGCCGGGTACGTCGCAGCCACCGCGACCCGCCGCAACCCCAGCAGGGCGGCGGCGTGCACGAACGCGAACGACGTGCTCGAAGTCGGCAGCCCGGTCACGGCCTGCAGCTTCTCCACCTGCTCGCGCGCACCGGACCAGCCGAAGACGAAGCTGCCCGAGGTGCACGCCCAGATCACCGAGTCCACCGGGCCCAGCGCCCGCGCCCCCTCGGCCAAGACCTCGTCGGAACCCACGTCCAGCAAGGCGTCCACCCGGTGGGCGTCCTCGCGCATCAGCGTGTGCACCAGCGGAAGCCGGACGTCCTCGCCCAGCAGCCGTTCCAAGGTCGGGTAGTCGTCTTCGGCGCTGTAGCCGGGGTACAGAATTCCTGCGGTGTGCGGCACCGGGGAGCTCCATCCTGTTCTCGACGTCCCACAACCACGACCCTGCCGATCCCCGCCCGGCACACCCGAGCGAGGTGTCGATTGTTGACAATGTTACCGCAGGGTTCCCGGCCACCGGAACGTTCGTGACGTCATCTTTACCGCCCCGCTCACGCGGCCGGAGCGTCCACCGCCTGCATCAAACGCTGCTCGGGCCCCATAGCCCGCAGCCCCATCTCGCGCAGCGCCGCCCAGATCGTCACCTGGTTGGCCGTGAGCACCGGCTTGCCCAACTCCTGCTCCAGCGGACCGATCAGGTCGTAGGTGGGCAGGTTGGTGCACGAGATGACCATCGCCTCGGCCTCCGGCCGGTCCGCGGCGCGCACGATCTCCACCACGTCCCGGTAGCTGGTCTTCCAGATCTGACCGTGCAGACCCAGCCCGACGCTCGCGACCACCTCGACCCCGTGCTCGCCCAGGAAGGCGCGCAACCGATCGGTGATGCTCACGACGTAGGGCGTCGCGATCGCCACGCTGCTCACCCCGAGCGCCTCCAGCGCCTGCACCAGCGCACCGGAGGTGGTCACCGCGGCCGGCGCACCGGCATCGCGCATGACCTCCACCAGCCGCCGCTGCCCTCCGGCACCGTCGACGAAGCTGCCGGAGGTGCACGCGTAGGCCACCACCTCCGGTTCCGGCACCAGCAGGTCGCGGGTGGCCGCGTGCACCGAGGCCTCGTCGGAGACCAGGTTGGCCTGCTCGACGCTGACCGGCACCGGCACGAACGCCGTGCGCGTGAGGTGCAGCGACACCTCCTCCGGCGCCCACCGCCACAGCTCGCGGTCCAACGCCAGGTCGAACGGTGCGATCACGCCCACACCGCGCTGCCGCACCGGTCCGCTCACCGCACCGAGAAAGTCATCAAGTGGCATGGCGACCCCCGATCGAACCCTCGAAGCGGTCGTAGCGCAGGGTTTCCCCGACGCTGCCCGAACGCCACACGTCGTTGCACGCCTCGGCCATCTCGGCCAGGCCCTCGACGATGGTGGCGTAGACGTTGCCGGGCACCCAGCCCACGTCGCCGTTGAGCAGCAGGTTGTTGCGCCCGTAGAAGATCGCCAGGTCGATCACCCCTGGCAGGCTCTCGATCCCCTTGTCCTGCTTGAACTCCCGATCCAGCATGCCGCCGGGGAAGGAGAAGTAGACGACGTCGCCCGGGATCGGCGTGACGGTCGGGTTCTCCTGGCCCGGTTCGGTCTCGGCGAAGCGCGGCACCATCGTGTAGATCTCGTTGCGGGCGTACTTGGCGTGATGCACCGGCCCGACCTGCGGCAGCGCGTTCCACACCGCTTCGCAGGTCCGGGGGGCATCGGCGTCGAGCAGCTCCGCGACGCAGGACACGCCCCGCTTCTCCAGCGTGATCGACAGGTACCTGGGCATTCGTGATCCATTCCTCGGGTGTGGACACCATCAATTCTCCCCCGGACCGGACCTGCCGTCGCCAGTGGATTGTTGACAATCCTACGAACCGTTCCTAGCGTGTCAATGCCTTCACCGAATGCTCGTTCTCACCCGCCCAGCGCAGGGCAAACACGCACCCGACCGGCGTGGGAGACGATCACCCGACACCCCTTCGGCCTTAAGGTCATCGCCATGGTCCACACCCGCCCCACCGTCGTCGCCCTCCACGACGGCGACGCCCCCGACGAGATGGCTCGCATCGCCGAACACGCCGACCTGCGCTACGCCACCGGCGACCAACTGCCCGAAGCCCTGCCCGGCGCCGATGCCATGTTCGTGTGGGCCTTCCGCTCCCAAGCCATCGCCGACGCCTGGCCGCACGCCGACCAACTCCGCTGGATCCACTCCGCCAGCGCCGGAGTCGACCGCCTGCTGTTCCCCGAACTGCGCGACTCCCCCGTGCAGCTCACCAACTCACGCGGCGTGTTCGACCAGCCCATCGCCGAATACGTCCTGGGCACCGTGCTCACCTTCGCCAAGGACATGCACACCACCCTGCGCCTGCAAGACGCCAAGCAGTGGAAGCACCGCGTCACCGAACGCATCGAAGGCAAAACCGCGCTCGTCATCGGCACCGGCCCCATCGGACGCGCCATCGCCCGCCAGCTCACCGCAGCAGGACTGCGCGTCACCGGCGCCGGCCGCACCGCCAGGACCGGCGACCCCGACTTCGGCGACGTCCACGCCTCCGACGACCTGCCCGCGATCGCAGGCGACTACGACCACCTCGTGCTCGCCGCACCCCTGACCCCCCAAACCCACGGGCTCATCAACGCAGACGTCCTGGCCGCCATGCGCCCCACCGCCCGGTTCATCAACGTCGGCCGCGGCGAACTCGTCGACCAACCCGCCCTCGTCACAGCCCTCCAGCAGCACCACATCGCCGGCGCCGCGCTCGACGTCTTCGACACCGAACCCCTCCCCCAGGAATCACCCCTGTGGGACATGCCCCACGTGCTGATCTCCCCCCACATGTCCGGCGACACCGTCGGCTGGACCGACGAACTCGTCGACCTGTTCCTGACCAACCTGCGCGCCTTCACCGACGACACCGACCTGCGCAACGTCGTCGACAAACAACGCGGCTACGTCACCGGCTGAGACCTACCCCAGGCGCACACCAGGAGACGTCATGGCCAACACCCAGCCCGCCGAGCTGCCCGCCACCGAGCTGCTGGCCGCCTACGCCGCCGGAACCCTCTCACCCGTCGAAGCGTGCGAAGCCGTCCTGCAACGCATCGACGACCACGACCCCGCCCTCAACGCCTACTGCCTCGTCGACCCCGACACCGCGCTGCACGCCGCACGCGAATCCGAGGACCGCTGGCACCGCGGTCAACCCGCCGGCCGACTCGACGGAGTCCCCACCTCCATCAAGGACATCTTCCTCACCCGCGGGTGGCCCACCCTGCGCGGCTCCCGCACCGTCGACGCCGCAGGCCCCTGGAACGAAGACGCCCCCGCCGTCGGCAACCTCCGCCGCGAAAACTCCGTCCTGCTCGGCAAGACCACCATGCCCGAACTCGCCTGGAAAGCCGTCACCGACAGCCCCCGCCACGGCACCACCCGCAACCCCTGGAACACCGCCCGCACCGCGGGAGGCTCCTCCGGCGGAGCCGCAGCCGCCGTCGCCACCGGCATGGGCCCGCTCGCACTGGGCACCGACGGCGGTGGATCCGTGCGCATCCCCGCCTCCTTCTGCGGCATCGCCACCATCAAACCCACCTACGGCCGCATCCCCCTCTACCCCGCGAGCCCCTTCGGCACCCTCTCCCACGCCGGCCCGATGACCACCACCATCACCGACGCCGCCCTCATGCTCGACGTCCTGGCCCAACCCGACGTCCGCGACTGGTCGGCACTGCCCGCACCCACCGGCTCCTACATCGACCACCTCGGCGGCGGAGTCGCCGGCCTGCGCATCGCCGTGAGCACCGACCTCGGCTTCACCACCCACGTCGACCCCCAGATCACCCGCGCTATCACCCGAGCCGCCCGCACCTTCAGCGACCTCGGCGCCCACGTCGACCAAGCCGACCCCGACATCACCGACCCCATCGAGGACTTCCACGTCCTCTGGTTCGCCGGCGCCGCCAAAGCCACCCAGCACCTCACCGACGCCCAGCGCGAACTCCTCGACCCCGGCCTCGCCGACATCTGCCGCCAAGGCCTCACCTACACCGCCCAGGACTACCTCGAAGCCACCAACACCCGCATGACCCTCGGCCAGCGCATGGGCGCCTTCCAGCAGACCTACGACCTGCTGCTGACCCCCACCGTCGGCATCCCGCCCTTCCAGGCAGACCGCGAATCACCCACCGAAGGCGACCGCTGGACCACCTGGACGCCCTTCACCTACCCCTTCAACATGACCCAGCAACCCGCCGCCAGCATCCCCTGCGGCCACACCGACGACGGCCTGCCCATCGGCCTGCAGATCATCGCCCCACGCCACGCCGACGCACTCGTCCTGCGCGCAGCCCACGCCTACGAACAGACCCACCCCTGGCCGCGCACCACCACACCCCGCCAGAACTGACCCGCGCTCACTCCCACGCCGACATCACGTGCTTGATGCGCGTGTAGTCCTCCAAGCCGTGCAACCCGAAATCCCGCGCCGACGCCGAATGCTTGAAACCCGAATGCGGCATCTCCGCCACCAGGCAATCGTGCGCGTTGATCCACACCGTCCCCGCCTGCAACCTCCGCGACAACCGCATCGCACGACCGTGATCGCGAGTCCACACGCTCGCCGTCAACCCGTAGCGCACCCCGTTGGCCAACTCCACCGCCTCGGCCTCACCCGCGAACGACTGCACCGCCACCACCGGCCCCAACACCTCGTGCTGCACCAGCTCGTCGTCCTGCTCAGCACCCGCCACCACCGTGGCCTCCAAGAAGAAACCCCGCTCACCGCGACGACGACCCCCGGCCACCACGCGCGCGTGCTCCGGCAACCGCTCCAACCGGTCCAGCACCAACTCCAGCTGACCGGCGCTGTTGAGCGGACCGAACGCCGCATCCGCGTCCTGCGGAGGACCAGGCCGCAACCGGCCCGCCCACTCCACCAGCCGCTCCACGAACTCCTCGCGCACCTCCGCGGCCACCAGAACCCTGCTCGCCGCCGTGCAGCTCTGACCCGCGTTGCCGAACGCCGCCACCGCGATCCGCTCCGCCGCCCGATCCAGATCCGCATCCGCGAACACCACCGCAGGCGCCTTACCACCCAACTGCAGATGCGCCCGCTTCAGATCCGCCGCCGCCGAACCCGCGACCTCCATCCCCGACCGCACCGTCCCGGTGATCGAGAACATCCCCGGCACCTCGTGCGCCACCATCGCCCGACCGCTGTCGCGATCACCGCACACCACGTTGAGCACACCCGGAGGCAAGAACTCCCCCGCCAACTCACCCAGCAACACCGCGCTCACCGGCGTCGTCTCCGCGGGCTTGAGCACCACCACGTTGCCCGCCGCCACCGCGGGCCCCACCTTCGCCGCCGCCTGCAACAACGGGTGCGTCCACGACGTCACCGCCGCGCACACCCCGATCGGCTCCCGACGCGTGAACGACGTGTGCCCCGGCAGGTACTCACCACCCGCCGCAGCACCCTCCGCCCGCGCGGCACCGGCGTAGAAGCGCAGCAGATCCACCGCCATCGGCAGCTCCTGCGAACGCACCACCTCGAACGGCTTGCCGGTGTTGCGGCACTCCGCCAGCACCAGCTCCTCACTGCGCTCCAGCACCGCATCGGCGATGCCCAGCAACGCCTCCTGCCGACTTCGCGGCGTGACCTGCGACCAGGACTCGAACGCCTCCGCCGCCACCGGCATCACCGCATCGACATCCACCCACCGGGTCAGCGGCGCGGTCGCGTACTGCTCACCGGTGCTGGGATCCAGCACCGGCAACGTCGCACCGTCGGCCGCCACCGCGGACTTGCCACCCACCAGGTTGCGCAGTTCCCACGCCGTCACGCCACACGCCTCCGTAACCGAAGCCGACCGCCGCTGGCCGGCCACCCACCGAGGCTAACGCGACCAGCTCACGACAGGGAGCGGTCCCGCAACCACCACTGCGACACCGAACCGATCACCAGCAGCACCAGCACCGGCACGAACGCCCACCGGTAACCCACCGCCGGATCCAGACCCGACACCAGCTCCAGCACGGCGCCCACCAGCAGCTGGATCAGCACCGCAGCGCTGAAACCACCCATGTTCACCACACCCGTGGCAGTGCCCGACCGGTGCTCGGCGTTGGCCGTGCGCGCACCGTCGAAGGCCAGCATCGCCGCACCACCGGACACACCGACCGCCAGCAACGCCACCACCAGCAGCGGCATCGGCAGCACACCCGGCCATCCGACCATCACCGCCCACACGGCGACCACCACCAACGACAACCCGAACGTGTAGCGCTCACGGCGACGCGGACGCCCCGACACGTACTGGCCCGCGAACCACGTGCCCGCGACGAAACCGAGCACGCTCAGCAGCAGCAGGGATCCGACCTCCGACTGGCCGTGCCCCTGCGCCGAGCTCAGCCACGGACCGCCCCACAGCGTGGTGATCGCGACGAACTGGGCCATCAGAACGAAGTGCGTCCAGAACGAGTGCTGGGTGCCGCGCTGCGCGACGACCACCCGCAGGCTGTGGCGGATCCGCTCGGACACCGGCTCCGAGTGCTCCGCGCGATCGTGAGCCGCCACGTCGCGATCCCGGATGATCAGCGCCGCCGCCAGGCCCAGAGCGGCGGTCAGCGCCGCAGCACCCAGGAACGTCGGCACCCACCCCAGCGAGTGCAGCGACAGGCTCAGCGGCAACGTCGAGACGACCTGCCCGAGTCCGCCCGCCAGTCCGGTCAGCGCGGCGACCTTGCCGTAGCGGTGCGGCGGGAACCAGTGCGCGGCCAGCCGCAGCACGTTGGTGAACATGAACGCGTCGCCGAAACCGATCAGCATCCGCCCGGCGATCCCGCCGACGATCGAACCGCTCAGCGCGAACACCGCCGACCCGAGCGCCAGGGCGACCATGCCGCCCGTGATGACCTTGCGCGGGCCGAGGCGGTCGGCCAGCAGGCCCGCCGGGATCTGCAGCACCAGGTACACGCCCAGCTGCAACGCGGAGAACAGCGCCAGCACGCCCGGCCCGGAGTCGAAGCGCTGCAGCGCCTCCGGTGCGGCCACCCCCAGCCCTGCCCGGTGGAACAGCGCTGCGCAGTAGCAGAGAGCTCCTACGCCCCAGACCAGCCAGGCCATGCGAGGTCCAGCCCCTCGCTGCTGGGCACCCGCGTGCTGCGGTGGCGCTTCGACCGTCGTGGACACCGTGCTACCCCTCCCTGGAAAAGACTTGTATCCATCATAGATACAAGATGGGTGGAAGTAGGATGCACACGTGTCGAGCGCAACAACATCCGAAACCCCGGCAGCAGACCGCGCGTACCAGCACGTCAAGACCGGACTCCTGGACGGCAGCTTCCCCGACGGCGAGCTGCTCAGCGAAGGAGAGGTGGCAGGCACCCTGCAGATGTCGCGCACACCCGTCCGCGAGGCGTTTTTGCGCCTCCAATCGGAGGGATTCCTCAAGCTCTACCCCAAGCGCGGAGCGCTCGTCGTGCCGGTCAGCGCGACCGAAGCCCGCGCGCTGATCGAGGCCCGCCTCGCGCTGGAGAGCTTCGCCATCGACAAGCTCGCCATCGAAGGCGCCGACGCGATGTCGGCCATCGGCCGCCGGCTGGCCGAACACCCCGCCTGCGACGGCACCGAGCTCAGCGACGCCGAGATGCACGTCGCCGACCGCGCCTTCCACGCCACCCTGGTCGACGCCGCGGCCAACCCCGTGGTCACCGACCTCTACAACACCTTGCGCGACAAGCAGATGCGCATCACCTCCACCGCGCGCACCCACTCCCAACGCGACCGCATCACCCACCAGCACGCCGAGCTCGCCCACACCCTCGCGGCCGGCGACGCCGAGGCGACCAAGACGCTCCTCCGCGAGCACCTGCTAGGAACCGTCCGAGCACTCGGCATCTCCGGCGGCCCCTACCTCGACCCGTCCGACACCTGAGCCGACCTCTCCTGTCGCAGCGGTTTGGGTTGCACTTCTCGTACCGGATCTCGACGGCGAAGCATTAATTTCGGTTCGCACTGAAACTGCAGATGCAATAAACCGGTGCGGACGTGCTGATCAAGCCGCATTCTTTGTTCATGAACAACACCGAGCACCGCTCAGCCCTGGTCGTCGCCGACACCAGCGGCCGAATCGCCCACTTCAACGACGACGCGGAACTGCTCTTCGGGCACACGGCGGACGACGCGCACGGCGCCTCGCTCGATCTGATCGTGCCCCCGGAGCACCGGCAGGCTCACTGGGAGGGGTTCCACCGCGCGATGCGGACCGCCCGAGCCGGGCTCGAAGGCACCGCGATCCACCTGCCGGTCATCTGCGGCGACGGGGAGATCCGGGTCTTCCCCGGCGTTTTCGGCGTGCTGCGCGACCCCTTCGGCAACGCCGTCGGCGCGGTCGCCACCTACGCGCCGGCGCACCAGGACGCGCAACCGTTCACGCCCCTCGGCGAACCCGCCCAACAAGAACGTCCCGGCGCCGGATGACCGGCACCGGGACGCGAACAACAGCGAATCAGCCCTGTTCCGGCGACTGCGACATGTTCGCCGGCGGAACCTCCTTGCGTGCCACCGCCTCGGCCGCGCGCACCGCTTCGGCGACCTCGGGGTTGGTGGTGGTGTCGAACCACGCCTGCACCGACTCCTCGACCGCCTCGGCCGGCGGAGCCTCGGTCGTGTCCTCCGACGGCTCGTAGCGGAACACACCGTCGGCACCCGGCTCGCCCAGCATCTTCGCGAAGCCCTCCAGGGACTTCCCGAAATCGCTGGGCACCACCCACACCTTGTTGGCGTCACCCTGCGCCATCTGCGGCAACGTCTGCAGGTACTGGTAGGCCAGCAGCTCCGGCGTCGGCTTGGAACGCTTGACCGCCGCGAAGACCTTCTCGATGGCCTTCGCCTGCCCCTGCGACTGCAGGTACTGACTGGCCCGCTCACCCTGCGCCCGCAGGATGCTGGACTGCCGGTCGGCCTCGGCGGCCAGGATCGCCGCCTGCTTCTCGCCTTCCGCCGCCAGGATCGCCGACTGCTTCTGCCCCTCGGCGGTCTTGATCGACGACTCCCGGGTGCCCTCCGCGTTGAGGATCATCGCGCGCTTCTCCCGGTCGGCGCGCATCTGCTTCTCCATCGAGTCCTTGATCGACGGCGGCGGGTCGATCGCCTTGAGCTCCACGCGCGCGACCCGGATCCCCCACCGGCCGGTCTCGGTGTCGAGCACCCCGCGCAGCTGCGTGTTGATCGCATCCCGCGAGGTCAGCGTCTCCTCCAGGCTCATCGCACCGACCACGTTGCGCAGCGTCGTGGTGGTCAGCTGCTCCACCGCCACGATGTAGTTGGAGATCTCGTAGACCGCCGCGCGCGCATCGGTGACCTGGAAGTACACCACCGTGTCGATCGACACCGTCAAGTTGTCCTGGGTGATCACCGGCTGCGGCGGAAACGACACGACCTGCTCCCGCAGATCGATGCGCGCCCGCACCTTGTCGAAGAACGGCACCAGCATGTTCAGGCCCGGCTGCGCCACCGTCCGGAAGCGGCCCAGCCGCTCGACCACCGCCGACTGCGCCTGCGGCACCACCATCACGGCCTTCACCACGACGATGAGCACCAGCAGCACCACGACCAGGAGCGCGATCAGTTCAGGCATCCCCACAAAGCCTCATCTCCCTCAGGGCTCGGCCCACACCACGGCAGTGGCGCCCGCGATCTCCATGACGGTGACCGTGCGACCGACCTCGATTACCTGGGTGTCGTCCAGCGACCTCGCCGACCACAGCTGGCCCTCGATGCTGACCCGACCACCCTGTCCATCCACTGTGGACTCCACCCGCGCCTGCTTGCCCACCAGGGCGTCCACGTTCGTCTTGAGCTCCCGCTGCTCGGTCATGCGCCGCTTCAACGCCGGCCGAGCCATCAGCACCAGCCCCAGCGCCAGCACCGCGAACACCGCGACGTCCACGCCCAAAGGCATCCCGAGCGCCGAACTACCGGCGGCCCCCAGAGCCGCGGCACCGAGCATGACCAGCACGAAGTCGCCGGAGAGCACCTCGGCACCGATCAGCAGCACCCCGGCGATCAGCCAGAGCAGCGCAGGAGTCATGCATCCATCCTGGCACGCGCGACCCAGGTCGTCCCGGCATTCGCGGCCACGTGATCAAGGTGTGACCGCATCACTCCGGCGCGGTCACGAAATCGATCAGCTGCTCGACCGCCGACAGCAGCGGCGCCTCGACGTCCCGGAAACCGGTGGCACCTGCCAGCACGCGCCGCCAGCCCTCCGCGGGCTCACCCCACCCCAGGCGGGAGCACACGCCCTGCTTCCAGTCCTGCCCGCGCGGCACCTGCGGCCACTCCGGGATCCCCACCGCGGCCGGTTTCACCGCCTCCCACACGTCCACGTAGGGATGACCGGTGATCATGACGTGCTCGTCGGCGATGCCCTCGACGAGACGGGATTCCTTGCTGCCGGGCACCAGGTGGTCGACCAGCACCCCGACCCGCCGTCCCGGCTCCGGCCCGAACTCCGCCAGCAGCCCCGGCAGATCGTCCACGCCGTGCAACGGCTCCACGACCACGCCTTCCACCCGGAGGTCGTGGCCCCAGATCCGCTCCACCAGCTCCGCGTCGTGCAACCCCTCCACCCAGATCCGGCTCCCCCGGGCCGTCCGGGCTCGCAGGCCCTCGACCTTCACCGAACCCGAAGCCGACCGGGCAGGCGCCGCGGGCGACACCGCGGCCGCCGGAACCAACGTCGCGGGCTTGCCCTCGTGCAGGAACGCCGCCGGGCGCATCGGGAACAGCCGTTGCTTGCCGTGCCGGTCCTCCAGCACGACGTTGCCCTTCTCCACCCGCAGGACCGCACCGCAGAAACCGCTGGCCGCGTCCTCCACCACCAGACCCGGTTCAGCGGGGATCTCCGGCACCTTCTTGCGCCGCGAGCCCGAGAGGATGTCCCGTCCATAATCAACCGACCGCACGATCAACACGGTAATCCGATCGTGGTGGGTGATGGTGCCGCCACGCCGGACGATCACCGCGAGTCCGGGCCATGGGCGGCGTCACACCCCGCATCCCCCCGGACGCGGCAACGGTTTTCGATCCGTACCCTCTAGCGACGTGCCATGCCCTAGCGCCACTCTGGTTGTCTGGTCGTCCGCCTGGCTGCACGGTGCTGCCGCCTCCGACGACGTGCTCGATGCCGTGCAGACCTGGGGCGAGGTGCAGGAGTTCCGCGCCGCCGACGACGAGCTCGCCGCGCGCCTGGACCTGCCCGGACCCCAGGACACGCCCGCCGGTCCCGCCCTGCTGCTCGCCGCCCTGCGCAAGGCCGGGGTCTCCACCGGCGAACTGGCGCTGCCCGTGCCGGGCGACGTCCGCGGACTCGGCGGAGCCAGCGCCTTCTCGAAGCTCGCGATGCGCACCGGTGAAGCCGCCGTGCTGCCCGAAGCCCAACTCGGCCTGGTCCCCGAGCGCATCGCCGAAGGAGTCCGGCGCTGGACGGTGTTCGACACCGGCGAGATGCCGCCCGCCGAGCACATGCCGATCGGCGAAGCCGAGCACGGCATGGCCTCCGCGATGCGCGAAGCCGCCACCGTCCTCATCGACCTCGGCGTCGCCAAGCAGCGCCCCGGCGTGCGCGAGGAGATCGCCCGGACCATCGCCGACAAACCCGCCCCGGACTGGCCGGAGACCATCCCCCAGCGCACGCTGCGCATCCTGCAGCGGGCCACCGAGGTCGAAGCGATCCTCTGGGTGGCCACCGACGACTCCCCCGGCGGCGCCCTGTCCGCATCGGCCATCCGCGCCCGCACCGACGCGCTGCGGCCCCTCTTCGACGCCGTCCGCGCCGCCCGCCGCGCCTCGATCGCCGAGATGGTGCGCGTCCTGGCCGACCAGGCCACCAGCTCCTGACCGAGACGAGGGGGTGCGTTCCCGCGTCGGGAACGCACCCCCTCGTCTCGTCTCAGCGGTTCAGCAGCAGCCCGGAGCGCAGAGCTGACCGTTGACCGTCGACCCCGCGGCCAGCATCTCCGAGAGCTTGCACGCCGGAGCATCATCGGTGTGCTCCGCGATCAGCTCCACGATCATCTTCGCGAACCGGGGATCGGTGCCCGCCGTGGCCGCGCGGGCGAACCCCATTCCCAGCTCGGCGGCCACTTCCTCGGCCTCGTTGTCCAGGTCCCAGATCACCTCGAGGTGGTCCGAGACGAAACCGATCGGGCTGACCACCACCGAACCCACCCCCTTGGCGTGCAGGTCCTCCAGGTGATCGCAGACGTCCGGTTCCAGCCACGGCACCTGCGGCGGCCCGGAACGCGACTGCCACACCACGTCGTAGGCGTCCACGCCCACCCGCTCGGCCACCAACCGGGCGGCCTCGGCCACCTGGCGCGAGTACCAGCGCGGCCGGCCGTCGGCACCGGGCTGCTCGTCCGCGCGCAACGGGACGGAGTGGGCGGTGAACACCAGCCGCGGCTGCTCGGAGCGCTCCCCCAAGCGCTCGTAGGCCGCGCGCACCGCGTCGGCGTTGGCCTCGACGAACAGCGGGTGGTCGAAGAACTGCCGGAGCTTCACCAGCTCCGGGGCCCGCTGCCCCACCGACTCCCGCGCCCGCACGATGTCCTCGTGGTACTGCTTGCAGCCCGAGTACCCGCCCCACGCCGAGGTGGCGAACACCAACGCCCGCTCGACCCCGTCATCGGCCATCTGCGCGACGGTGTCCTCGATCATCGGATGCCAGTTGCGGTTGCCGAAGTAGACCGGCAGATCCCGGCCCTGCGCCGCCAGCTCGGACCGCAGCGCCGCCATGACGTCCTGGTTCAACCGGTTGATCGGCGACACACCGCCGAAGTGCAGGTAGTGCTCGGCCACCTCGTCGAGGCGTTCCGGCGGCACTCCCCTGCCCCGAGTCACGTTCTCCAGGAACGGCCGCACTTCCTCCGGCCCCTCCGGCCCTCCGAACGACAAGAACAGCAACGCGTCAAAGCTCACCGCGCCATCATCGCGCCGCGCGAACACCGCCGCGCAACCGGGGCGCACGCGATGTGAACCCCCTCGCGGCCCCGATCCCCCGCACTTCCCAGTTTTAGTCCAAACCGAGGACCTTCGATGCCCGAAATGTCGGCTCAGTTATGACTAAAACTGGGAACGCGCGAGCGCTTCGCCGCGCGGACGACGGCGGGGTGGTGGTTCCGCTGGGAACCACCACCCCGCCACAGCGACTTGCCGGGATCAGATCCCGAGCGAGTGGACACCACCGTCGACCATGATCATCGAGCCGGTCGTGGCGGGCAGCCAATCCGACAGCACCGCGCAGATCGACTTCGCCACCGGCGTCGGGTCGTTGACGTCCCAGCCCAGCGGAGCCCGGTCACCCCAGCCCGCCTCCAGCTCGGAGAAGCCCGGGATCGACTTGGCCGCCATCGTGCGCACCGGCCCCGCCGACACCAGGTTCACCCGGATGCCCTGCGGCCCCAGCTCGCGCGCCAGGTACCGCGACGTCGACTCCAGCGCCGCCTTCGCCACGCCCATCCAGTTGTAGGCAGGCCACGCCACGCGCGCGTCGAAGTCCATGCCCACGATCGAGCCGCCCTCGCCCATCAGCGGCAGCACCGCGGTGCTCAACGACTTCAACGAGTACGCCGAGATCTCCACGCCGGTCGCCACGTCCTCCCACGGCGCGTCCAGGAACGGCTCGCCCAGGCACGACGGCGGCGCGTAGCCGATCGAGTGCAGCACCCCGTCCAGGCCGCTCACGTGCTGGCGCAGCCGCTCGGGCAAGGTCTCCAGGTGCTCGGCGTTGGAGACGTCCAGCTCCAGCACCGGTGCCGGCTTCGGGAGCCGGGTGGCGATCCGCTCCACCAGGCTCAACCGGCCGAAACCGGTGAGCACGACCTCGGCGCCCTGCTCCTGCGCGGCCTTGGCCGCGTGGAACGCGATCGACGCGTCGGTGATCACCCCGGTGACCAGGATCCGCTTGCCTTCGAGCAATCCGCTCACGAGAAAACCCCTTCGAAATCACATGCCGAGTGCTGGCGCACCCGTGGTCACCGGCACCAGCGCCGTGCCGGAAGTTCTCGTCCCCGCGACCGGGCCGTCAGTGCCCCATCCCGAGACCGCCGTCGACCGGGATCACCGCACCGGTGATGTACCCGGCCTCGTCGGACGCCAGCCAGCGCACCGCGCCCGCGACCTCCTCCGGGTCGGCCATCCGCGACAGCGGCACCTGCGCGAGGATCTCCTTCTTGCGCTCCTCGGACAGCTCGTCGGTCATGTCCGTGGCGACGTAACCGGGCGCCACCACGTTCGCGGTGACCTTGCGCGAACCGAGCTCGCGGGCGATCGAGCGGGACATGCCCACCAGACCCGCCTTGCTCGCCGCGTAGTTGACCTGACCAGGCCCACCGGACAGACCCACCACCGACGAGATGAAGATCATCCGGCCCCACCGGTTGCGCAACATGCTGCTGGCCGCGCGCTTGGCCACCCGGTAGGAACCCGCCAGATTCGCGTCGATGACCCGCCCGAACTGCTCCTCGCTCATCCGCAGCAGCAACGTGTCATCGGTGATGCCGGCGTTGGCCACCAGCACCTCGACCCGCCCGTGCGCGTCCTCCACCTCGTCGAAGGCCGCGGCGACCTGGTCCGGATCGGTGACGTCGCACTGCACGCCGAACAAGCCCTCCGGCGCACCCGATCCGCGGTGCGTGACCGCGACCTTGTCCCCGGCGGCCTCGAACGCCCTCGCGATCGCCAGGCCGATGCCGCGGTTACCGCCGGTCACCAGTACGGACCGTGCCACTGTGGATCTCCCATCGAACACGTCAAGATTCGTTTCAGCCGCGACATTATCGGCTCGGCGAGCACCACCGCTCATCGACTCCGCACATAAAACAGGCCCCAATATGGTGGCGTGCCTACACACCGAGGCACCCCGTGCACGCCGAACCGGCCCCGCGGCCAGTACCGTGGCCCACCACGCTCGCGGTGATCACCACGAGCGTGGTGCAACCGACATGAACCTGGGGGAATGCGCGGTCCCGCGGCCGACGTTGCCCGAGTACTGCCCCACCACTGCGAAGAGGTATCCCATGGCCACGGTGGAACTGACCAAGGACAACTTCGACGAGGTCGTCGGTGACGACAAGTTCGTCATCATCGACTTCTGGGCCTCCTGGTGCGGCCCGTGCAAGCAGTTCGCGCCGGTCTTCGAGAAGGGCTCGGAAACCCACGACGACATCGTCTTCGCCAAGGTCGACACCGAGGACCAGCCCGAGCTCGCCGCCGCCTTCGACGTCCAGTCGATCCCGACGCTGGCGATCATCCGAGACAAGGTCCTGGTGTTCCAGCAGCCCGGCGCGCTGCCCGAGAACGTCTTCGAGGACCTCGTGGGCCAGGCCCGCGGGCTCGACATGGACGAGGTCAAGAAGGACGCGGAGGCGGAGGCGGAGTGACCCGCCGGTGCCGGGCTCGCACGCGGGCCCGGCACCGCCTCAGAACCCGCCCTCGGCCGACTCGCCGGCCGCCGCGTGCAACACCCCCGGCAACGAGCTGATCTCCTCCACCAGCGCCGCCACCGGGCTCTTGCCCCGCAACCGCAGCGCCACCACCGCCGTGCGCTGCTCGTCGTCGGAATCCTCGCGCTCGACCTGCAGGTCCAGCAGCGTCCACCCGCGACTCGTGCACATCGTCAGCACGTTGCGCAGCACCCCGTAGCCGTCGAGGTAGCCGACCCGCATCACCTGCGGCTCCCGCAACGCCGGGCGGGCGAACCGCAGCAGGTACGGGAACCCGATCGCCACCAGGAAGTGCACGCCCGTCGTCGCGGCCGCCAGCAGCACCAGTCCCCCGCCGCAGGCCATCCCCACCGCTGCCACCAGCCACACCGACGCCGCCGTGGTCAACCCCCGCACGGCATCCCGCCGCACGAAGATCAGACCACCGCCGATGAAACCGATGCCCGACACGATCTGCGCCGCCACCCGCGACGGATCCAGCGACACCCGGTCGAACACCAGCAGATCGCCGAAGGCGTACTTGGACACCAGCATGAACAGGCCCGCGCCCACCCCGACCAGCGCGTGAGTGCGCAGCCCGGCGCTCTTGGCGCGAATCTCCCGCTCCAGACCGATGAGGCTCGAGAACAGCAACGCCGTCCCCAGCTCCACCAGCAGCGGTAACTCGTCCAGCCCCGTCACCACAGCATCAGCAGGCATCCCAGCAAACTAACACCGCCACAGGCGGCCCGCGGCTACGCGCGACGCGGCCGCCGGGCCAGGTACACCACCGCGGGCGGCAGGTTGCGCCACACCGTGCGGCTGACCACCGTCTCCTCGAAGGTCGCCTTCAGATCCGCGTGCTGCCTGCGCGCCGGAGGCGCCCACCGGGTCCAGGTGTAGGCGAACTGCGTGAAAGCCCCGTCCGGCGTCATCGCCCCCGCCAGCAGCTCCACCAGCGGCACACCACCCACCGGCGCGTGCGCCACCCACGGCAACCCGCTGACCACCACATCGGCCTTGCCCACACCGTGCTCGGACAACAACTCCGGAACGCTGCGCGCATCACCGCACACCGACTCCACGCCGGGGAACCGGCGACCCAGCTCGGCCGCCCACCCCTCGTTGAGCTCCACCGCCAGGTGCGTCCCGCGGCCCCCCAGGCGCCGCTGGATCACCTCGGTGAAAGCCCCGGTGCCCGGCCCCAGCTCCACCACCACCGGATCACCGGTCAACGGGATCGGGGCCACCATCTGCTCCGCCAAGGCCCGCGAACTCGGGCCCACGGCGGCGGTCGTGGTCGGCGACTTGACGAACTCCCACAAGAAACGAGCTGCCGTGCTCAAGGCGACGCTGCTCCCGTCGTCGTCGGGACGGGGCGCGCCCGCCCTCAAGGCAGTCTTCGACCGGCGAACAGGGAGATCCCGGCCGCGATGATCGCGCAGAGAGTACCCAGCACCAGCCACGGTTTGCTGGCGTCTGTGTGCTTGGTCTCGTAGCCGATCTGCTCGCCCAGGGTCTCGTAGACCTCGCGCAGCTGTTCGGCGCTGGACGCCTTGTGGAACTCACCGCCGGACAAGCGCGCGATCTCCTGCATCGCGTCGTCGTCGACCTCGACCCACTCCTGCTCGCCCTCGATCTCGATCGAGCCGTGCTTGGTGCCGAAGGAGATCGTCGAGATCGGCACGCCCGCCTTCTTCGCCTCCCCGGCCTTCGTGTAGGCGCCGCGCGGCGCGTCCATCTCGCGCGGAATGGTCTGCCCACCGTCGGCCATCAGCACGATCCGCGCCGGAGGCGCACCCGCCGGACCGCCGACCATCTTGCCGAACGAGTCGATGGCCTGCATCGACGCGTTGATGCCGTCACCCGTCGCGGTCGCCTCCGCCAGCTTGAGGGTGTCGATCGCCTGCTTGACGCTCGACCGATCCGTGGTCGGCATGACCAGCACGGTCGCCGTCCCGGCGAAGGACACCAGGCCGAGGTTGATGCCCGGCGTCAGCTTGTCGGCGAACTCCTTGGCCGCGACCTTCGCCGCCTCCAAGCGGTTCGGCTCGACGTCGGTGGCCTTCATCGACAGCGACACGTCCACGGTCAGCATGACCGTCGCCCGGTTGCGCGGGATCCGCTGCTCCGCGGTCGGTCCCGACAACGCCACCGTCAGGAAGATCAGCGCCACCCCCAGCAGCGCCGGAGGCACGTGCTTCCACCAGCCCTGCCTGCTGGAGGCGACCCGGTCCAGCACCTCGAGGTTGGAGAACTTCAGCGTGTCCCGCCGACCGCGGCGCATCGCCCACACGTACCCGGCGACGAGACCGGCGACCAGAAACAGCAGCAGGAACCACCACGGCGCGGTGAACCCGGTCAGACTCAACATCACCCAGCTCCTCCGCCGGACCAACCGCGCTTGCGGGCCATCACGAACCGCACGACATCGGCGATCCAGTCGGAATCGGTGCGCAGCACCAGGTGAGCGCACCCGGCCCTGCGCAGGACCCTCGCCACGTCCTCCCGGTGCGCGGCCGCCGCAGCGGCGAACTCCTTGCGCAGCACCGGAGTCGTGTGCACCTCGCGGCGCTTGCCCGTCTCCGGGTCGGACAGCAGGACCGTGCCCACGTCGGGCAGTTCCACGTCCCGCGGGTCGATCACCTCGATCGCCAGTAGCGAGTGCCGCGCGCCGAGACCGCGCAGCGCGCGCTGCCAGTCGGTGCCGCCGAGGAAGTCGGAGATCACCACGGCCAGCCCCCGGCGGCGCGGCGGACGCCGCAACGACTCCAGCAGCCCTGGGAGGTCTCCCCGGGTTCCCTCCGGGGCGCGCGGCGTCTCGGCGACCTTCTTCAGCAGCGCCCGCGCGTAGGCGGCGCCCCCGCGCGCGGGGAGCCGGTGCTGCCCGGTCCCGTTGTCCACGACAGCGCCGACCCGGTTGCCGCCACCACTGGTCAAGAACATCACCGCGGCGAGCGCGGCGACCGCCAGCTCCCGCTTGTCGCAGGCGGCCGTGCCGAAGTCGAGGCTCGGCGAGAGGTCCATCGCCACCCACGTCTCCAGCTCGCGGTCGGCGACCGTCTGCCGGATGTGCGGCTCGGTCATGCGCGCGGTGACCGCCCAGTCCATCCGCCGCACGTCGTCGCCGGGCTGGTAGCTGCGGGCCTCCCCCGGTTCGCTGCCCGGGCCGGGCACCAGGCCGAGGTGGTTGCCCTGCAGGAGGCCGTCGAGCCGCCCGCGAACGGTGAGTTCGAGGGCGCGCAGCGCGACCTCCATGCGCCCGGTCTCCAGGGCCGGTGGCGCCCAGGCCGGGCGGTCACCGCCGGAGTTCGCGGGTACCGCCACGTCTGCCCCTCCCCTCACTGGTGCGGTGGCATCGGCGGCTGGCCGTAGCCGGGCTGCCCGGCGGGACCGATCGGCGCCGGCTGCTGCGGGCCGCCCTGCGGACGGGCGGAGACCTGCGGCAGCGGAACCGTCTGCAGCACCCGGGCCACGATGTGCTCGACCGGGATGCCGTCGGCGAGCGCGTCGTAGGACAGCACCAGCCGGTGGCGCAGCACGTCCGGCACGACGTCGACGACGTCCTGCGGCAGCACGTAGTCACGACCGCGCACCAGCGCCAGAGCGCGGGCGGCGGCGATGATCCCGAGGCTGGCACGCGGTGAGGCTCCGTAGGAGACCCAGCCCGCGATGTCGGCCAGTCCGTGGTCGTTGGGCATCCGGGTGGCCACCACGAGGCGCACCACGTAGTCGACCAGCGCGTGGTGCACGAACACGCCCGCGGCGACGTCCTGCAACCGGATCAGCTCCTCGGGGCTGAGCACCCCGTCGGGCTCGGGCGGGGTCACGCCCATCCGGTAGATGATCTCGCGCTCTTCCTCGGCGGTCGGGTACTCGACCGGGAGCTTGAACAGGAAGCGGTCGCGCTGGGCTTCCGGCAGCGGGTAGACGCCCTCGTTCTCGATGGGGTTCTGGGTGGCCAGCACCAGGAACGGTGCGGGCATCGGGAAGCTCTGCCCGCCGATGGACACGTGCCGCTCGGCCATGACCTCCAGCAGCGCCGACTGCACCTTGGCGGGCGCGCGGTTGATCTCGTCGGCGAGCACGAAGTTCGCCAGCACCGGGCCGAGCTCGACGTCGAAGCGCTCGCTGCCCTGCCGGTAGATGCGGGTGCCGAGGATGTCGGCGGGTACCAGGTCCGGGGTGAACTGCAAGCGGGAGAACGAGCCGCCGACGACCCGGGCGAAGGTCTCGACCGCGAGGGTTTTGGCGACACCGGGCACGCCCTCGAGCAGGATGTGCCCCTTGGCCAGCAGACCGGTCAGCATCCGCTCGATCAGGCGGTCCTGCCCGACGATGACGCGCTTGACTTCGAAGACGGTGCGCTCGAGCAGCTGCGCGTCGCGCGCCGGGGTGCTCGACGCTCCCGCCTGACCTGCTGGACGCGCCGCAGCGGCTCCGGCGCCCGCGCTCTCACCGTTGCCGGCCTCGGTCACTTCTCCCAGCCTCCTCGTCGATGCGGCCGCTTCCGGCCGATCAAGATCCTGGCACGCCGCTGACTCCTCGCGCACGAGGGGGCGCATCGAACCCCACCCAACCTCATCGCCGGTATGACCGCTGTGAAGCCGAACCGCTTTCGGCCTCCGCGCGGCTTGTGGTGACCCCGGCCGAACGGCATTAATTTCATTCGACACTGAAACGATAGATGCAGTTAATGTTTTGAACAGCGCCTCTCCGGCGAGGAGCCGGGGAGGCGCTCAGAAGTCCGGCGTGCGGGCTTCGCGCAGGTCCCCCGGCGTGTCCACATCGGACACCTCAGGTGTGGTTGCGGGAACCCGCACCGGGCCCAGGGGCGCGAACAGCGCGCGCACCGGGCGGTTCCGGACCTCCGAGGGCATCGAGTCCCGCAGGGCTCGCACCCGCCAGAGACCGATCAGCCACTGCGCCCTCCCGCCGGGATCCGCCAGGACCGCTCCCCCGGCCGTCGGCTGGTCGGTCAGCGCTGCGCTCAGGCGCGCGAGGGTGTCCGGGGTGAGGTTGGGGTGATCGGCGGCCAGGACCGCCACGAGCCCGTCGGTGTCTTCGATCCGGCGCAGCCCGGCCTCGACGGCCGCGAGCGGCCCTCCCCCGGCGGGTTCCTCAGCGGTCCACAGGACCGCCGTGGCCGTCGGCCGTTCAGGACCGACCACCACGACGGGATTCGCTCCGGCCACGGCGTCGATCGTGCGGTCCAGCAGAGTCCGGCCGCGCACCGGCAGCATCACCTTGTCCGCACCGCCGAGCCGGCGCGCGCCACCCCCGGCCAGCAGCACCGCCGCGAAATCCGCCACGTCGCAATGCTTGCAGCCCGCGAACCGAGCCGACCAGCCGGGCCGTCAGAGCGGGCGCACCGCGTAGGGGTAGATGCCGCCGTAGCGGACCGGGGCGACGCGCACCCGCGAGCCGGAGTACGGCGCCTCGACCATCTTCCCGTTGCCCAGGTAGAGCGCGACGTGGTGGATGGAGCCGCCGTCGTTCCAGAACAGCATGTCGCCGCGCTGCATCTGCGAGACCGGGACCCGCTTGCCCGACTGAGCCTGGTAGCCGCTGTAGTGGTCCAGCGAGACGCCGGCACCCGCGAACGCGTAGATCATCAGCCCGGAGCAGTCGAAACCGACCTTGGCGTAGTCGCCGTAGGAGTCGGCCACTCCCCCGTCCCGGATGCCGCGGGTCGGCCCCCGCGAGTTGCCACCGCCCCACGCGTAGGGCATCCCCAGCTGCGACAGCGCCCGCGACACCACGGCTTCGACGTCACCGGAGGACGACGGCTGATCGCTGCCGGTCTGAGGAGCGGTGACCGGGCGGGCACTGGCCGCGGCCTGCTCCTCCGCGGCCTTGTCGTCCTGCCAGTCCTCGTAGTCGGCGCGCTGGGCCTGCAGCCCGGACACCCGCGAGCGGGCCGAGTCGAGCTCCGCCTGCACCGAGTCGCGATCGGCCTGCAATCCTTCGGCTTGCGTGACCTGCTGGGCCCGCGCCTGGATCGCCGCCTGCTGGGCGGCTTCGGCGGCCGCCCGCGCTTCGTCGGCGGCCTGGCGCTTGGCCTCGGCCTCCTCCAGCGCGGCCCGGGTCATCGAGTCCTTGTTGACCTTCTCGATGCGCGCCTTCTCGAGGTCCTCCAGGACGTCGAGCTGCGAGTCGCTGATGGCGTCGAGCAGGGACGCCCGTTCGAGCATCTCCTCCGGATCGCGGGCGCCGGCGTAGGCGGTGATCGAGCCGAGCTTGCTGCCCTGCCGGTAGCTGCTGGCGGCGAACTGGTCGAGCCGGTGGCGCTGCGAATCGATCCGCCCGGCCGCGACGCGCGCGTCTGCGGCGGCGGCATCCGCGGCGGTGCGCGAGCGGCCGTAGTCGTCCTCGGCCCGCTGGAGATCGACGCGGGCCTTGTTCGCGCCCTCCATCTGGACCTCGACCTGCGACTGCAGGCCCACGAGACGGGATTCGGCCTCGGCGAGCCGGTTGGCGAGCGCACCGGCCTCGCCGGCGCTGCGCTGGGCCTCGGCCTTGCCCGCCTGGAGCTCGGCATCGCTGGGGTTCGGCGGCGGAGGCGGGACGGCCAACCCAGTACCGGTGGCCCCCAAACCGACCGCGCAGAGCAGCACCAGCACGCCGATCCTGCGCGCGCCTCGATTCGTGGACAACACCCGTCACCTCCAGCAGATGCACCCGTTCGGTACCGGAACTTAGACCGAACGGAGTCACAATTAGCCGGAGTTTTGCATCAGCGCCTCATGCGCACCACACGAAACGGACGTTTCTCTTGCAACGTCAACCACTCGTGTCACATCTGATCCCAGGTGCTGGGATCACCCCACGTTCGCAGCGGTTCGCCGGAGTCGATCAGCGGTGCGGCGGCGAGCCCGGGCAGCACCTCGGTGAGCGGTCCGCGCAGGACCGCGTCCGCGATCTCGTCGTAGGGGGTGGGCTCGGCGTTGCAGATGATCAGCTTCGCACCGGCCTTGCCCGCCATCTCCGCGAAGGCCGCCGCCGGGTAGACGGACAAGGAGGTGCCCGCCGCGACGAACAGGTCGCAGTCCAGCGACGCCCGCCGGGCTTCCCGCAGCACCTCGCCGTCCAGCGTCTGGCCGAAGAACACCGTCGCCGATTTGAGGATTCCGCCGCACGAACGGCAATCCGGGTCGCGCTCGCCGTCGGCGACCCGCTGCAGGACCTTGATCATGTCGCCGGACGCGCCGCAGTGCACGCAGATCGTGCGGCGCATCGTTCCGTGCAGCTCCAGGACGCGGTCGCGGCTCAGACCGGCGCGCTGATGCAGCTCGTCGATGTTCTGGGTGAGCAGCGCGCCCAACCGGCCGGAGGCCTCTAGGTCGACGAACGCCCGGTGCGCGGCGTTGGGTTCGGCGTGCCAGGCGGGGTTCTCGGCTCGGGCACGCCAGGCCTGCGCCCGGACGTCCTCGTCCGCGAGGTAGCTGTCGATGTCGCTGAGCCGGGCGGCCTGCGGGTTGCGGGTCCACACGCCCTCCGGCCCCCGGAAGTCGGGGATGCCGGACGCGGTCGACACGCCCGCGCCGGTGAGCGCGGTGATGCGCCGGGCGGCACCGAAGAGTTCTCGGGCGTGCTGCCACGTCGCGCTGTCGTCGGCCTCCGAGCCTCGTTGCGTCACCTCCACAAGGTGCCACGGACGCGATGTCGGTCGGCGCACCGGGCCGACGTGTGTTGCCGGTCACCGAGTTCCTGACCGGCAGCGGTCCGGTTCTGTGAAGACCCATTTTCTTGGCGGTAACGCGCGACGAGCACAGGGGAAACAGCCGGTTCCTACCTTCGGAGCGACCCGTTGAGAGGAGCCGCGTTGACGACGAACGCACGGTCCCCGAGAGGCCGCTGGATCGAGGGCTGGGACCCGGAGGACGAGGTCCTCTGGGCATCCACCGGCAAGCGCATCGCTCGCCGCAACCTGATCTTCTCGATCCTCTCCGAGCACATCGGGTTCTCCGTCTGGAGCATCTGGTCGGTCCTGGTCCTGTTCATGGGGCCCGACATCGGCCTGCCGTTCACCGCGTCGGAGAAGTTCCTGCTGGTGATCACGCCGAACCTGGTGGGCGCGGTGCTGCGGCTGCCCTACGCGGCGGCGGTGACCCGCTTCGGCGGCCGGAACTGGACGATCTTCAGCTCGGCGGTGCTGCTGGTGCCGACGGTGCTGGCTCTGCACTTCGTGCAGCAGCCGGGCACGCCGCTGTGGGTGTTCGTGCTCATCGGCGCGACAGCTGGTGCCGGTGGCGGCAACTTCGCCTCGTCGATGGCCAACATCACGACCTTCTTCCCGCAGCGGCTGCAGGGCTGGGCGCTGGGGCTCAACGCGGGCGGCGGCAACATCGGCGTGGCGGCGATCCAGGTGATCGGCCTGCTCGTCATCGCCTTCGCGGGCAACACCCACCCGGCCTACGTGGCGGCGATCTACCTGCCGCTGATCGCGGTGGCAGCGGTGTGCGCGGCGCTGGGCATGGACAACGTCGACAGCATCAGGGCGGAGCCGGGCGCGCTGCGGGAGGCCTGCGGCAGCAGGCACACCTGGTGGATCTCCGCGCTGTACGTGGGCACCTTCGGGTCGTTCATCGGCTACAGCTTCGCGTTCGGGCTGGTGCTGCAGACGGAGTTCGGGTTCACGCCGCTGCAGGCGGCGAGCTGGACCTTCCTGGGACCGCTGGTGGGTTCGCTGTCGCGGCCGCTGGGCGGCCGGTTGGCCGACCGCCTCGGCGGAGCTCGGGTGACGCTGTGGAGCTTCGCGCTGATGGCGGCCGGGACGGCCGTGCTGCTGGTGGCCTCCGCGTGGGGGTCGTTCGCGCTGTACGTGACGGCGTTCATCGCGCTGTTCCTGCTGACCGGCCTGGGCAACGGCTCGACCTACAAGATGATCCCCGCGGTCTTCGCCGAGGAGGCCGAGCGCGAGGTCACCGCGGGCGGCGAGGCCGTGGCGGCCTTCGCGCAGGCTCGGCGGTACTCGGGTGCGGTCATCGGGATCGCCGGTGCGATCGGCGCGCTGGGCGGTGTGGGCATCAACCTGGCGTTCCGCGCTTCCTACGGCGGCGAGGCGGCCAGCGGTGACGGGGCTCTGGCGGTGTTCCTCGCCTACTACGCGGTGTGCGTCCTGGTGACCTGGTGGGTGTACCTGCGCGGTGCGCGCGGGCCGGGTCAGGGCCCGGTCGAGGTGCCCCGGGAGCGAACCGCGGGGGCCGGTCGTGTCTGAGCTTCGCGCTGTGGACACCCACTGCCCGTACTGCGCCTTGCAGTGCGGAACCCGGCTCGCGCAGGAACGGGGCGCGGTGTTGGTGCAGCCGACGGACTTCCCGGTCAACCGGGGTGGGCTCTGCCAGAAGGGCTGGACCGCTCCCTCCCTGCTGGAGGTCCCCGACCGGTTGCGGCGGCCGCTGGTGCGTCGCGGCGGCGAGCTCGTCCCGGTCTCCTGGGAGGCGGCGCTCGACACCGTCGCCTCCGGCCTCGATCGGGTTCGTCGGGAACGCGGCCCGGACTCCGTCGGGGTGTTCGGCGGCGGAGGCCTCACCAACGAGAAGGCCTACCTGCTGGGCAAGTTCGCGCGGCTCGCGCTGGGCACGAGCCAGATCGACTACAACGGGCGGTTCTGCATGTCCTCGGCGGCCGCCGCCGGGACGGCCGCGTTCGGCCTGGACCGCGGGCTGCCGTTCCCGGTGACCGACCTGGGCGGCGCGGACGTGGTGCTGCTGGCCGGGGCCAATCCGGCGGAGACCATGCCGCCCCTGATGCAGCACCTGCGCTCGCCGGACCTGATCGTCGTGGATCCGCGCAGGACCGCGACCGCCGAGCGGGCCGCGCTGCACCTGCAGCCGCTGCCGGGCACGGATCTGGCGCTGGCGCTGGGACTCCTGCACATCGCGGTGGTCGACGGCCACGTCGACGGCGACTTCGTCCGCGAGCGGACCGACGGGTTCGACGCCGCGTGGCGGAGGGCGATGTCCTGGTGGCCCGAACGGGTCGAGCGGGTGACCGGGGTCCCGGCGACCGACCAGCGGGAAGCGGTGCGGATGCTCGCCGGTGCCGGCAGCGCCTACGTGCTCACCGGACGCGGCGCCGAGCAGCACAGCACGGGCGTGGACGTGGTCTCCGGATTCATCAACCTCGCGCTCGCGCTGGGACTTCCAGGACGGCGCGGTCGCGGGTACGGCTGCCTGACCGGTCAGGGCAACGGGCAGGGCGGCCGGGAGCACGGTCAGAAGGCCGATCAGCTGCCCGGCTACCGCATGATCACCGACCAGTCCGCGCGCGAGCACGTCGCCGGGATCTGGGGCGTGCCGCCGGAGGTGCTGCCGGGGCCGGGGCGCTCGGCCTACGAGCTGCTCGACGCGCTGGGCACCGACGACGGCCCGAGCGCGCTGCTGGTGTTCGGTTCCAACCCGGTGGTGTCGGCGCCCCGCGCCGAGCACGTGGTCGACCGGCTGAGGTCGCTGAATCTGCTGGTGGTGGCCGATTTCGTGCCGTCGGAGACCAGCGAGCTGGCCGACGTGGTGCTGCCGGTGACCCAGTGGGCCGAGGAGGAGGGCACCATGACCAACCTGGAGGGTCGCGTCCTGCGGCGCCGCCGGTTGCGGCCGGCCCCGGGTCACGCGCGCAGCGACCTGGAGGTGCTGCACGGCATCGCGACCCGGTTGGGCGAGCCCGGCCACCGCTACCCCACCCGCCCGCGCGAGGTCTTCGACGAGCTGCGCCGCGCGTCGGCCGGCGGCAAGGCCGATTACGCGGGCATCAGCTACGAGCGGCTCGACGCGGGCGAGGCGCTGCACTGGCCCTGCCCGGACGTGCGGCATCCCGGAACGCCGAGGCTGTTCCTCGACGGTTTCGCCCACCCCGGTGGGCGGGCGCAGTTCGCGGCGGTCGAGCACCGCGATGCCGGTGAGCAGCCGACGGAGCTGTTCCCGCTGACGGCGACCACCGGGCGCGTGCTGGCGCACTACCAGTCGGGCGCGCAGACGAGGCGGGTCGCCGAGCTCAACGACGCCTCCCCCGCCGCGTTCGTGGAGGTCCACCCCGACACCGCCTCCCGCGCCGGTCTGGCCCACGGGGTGCTGGCGAGGGTCACTTCGGCGCGCGGCAGCGCGATCGCCGAGGTGCGGGTGGTGCCGACGATGCGCACCGACACCGTCTTCTTGCCGTTCCACTTCCCCGGCGACGGGCGCGCCAACCTGCTCACCGGGGACGCGCTGGACCCGCGCAGCAAGATGCCCGAGTTCAAGGCCAGCGCGGTGCGCATCGAACCCCACCGGGATGTGGTGTCCGAATGAGCCCGCTGAACCCCGTGGCGGGCCGGGTGGTCGTGGTCGGCAACGGGCCGGCCGCGCACCGGCTCGTGGAGAAGCTGCGAGCGCACGGCCACGACGGCCAGATCACCGTGCTGGGCGCCGAGCGGCACGCCGCCTACAACCGGGTGCTGCTCGGCTCCGTGCTCGACGGATCGTTGCCCCCGTCGGCGGTGGCGCTGCCCGAGGTGGACGCCGAGGTGCGGCCGGGCAACCCGGTCATCGACATCGACCGGGGGCGGCGCGCAGTGCGCACCGAGGACGGCCGCGAGTTCGGCTACGAGGCGCTGGTGCTGGCCACCGGTGCGCGGCCGCTGGTTCCGGAGATCATCGGCCTGACCCCCGATCGGCTCACCTCGCTGCGCACGCTCTCCGACTGCGCCCGGCTGGAGCGAGCACCGGGCCGTGTCGCCGTGCTCGGCGGCGGCGTGCTCGGGGTGGAGGTCGCGCTGGCGCTGCTGGCGCGCGGGCGTCAAGTGAGCTTGGTGCACCGCGGGCCGCACCTGATGGGGCGCCGCCTCGACGACACCGCTGGCCGGATGCTCGCCGAGCGGGTGGGCGAGCTCGGTGTCGACGTCCGGCTCGGGGTGAAGGCCACGTCGCACAGAGACGGGATGCTGCGGCTCACCGACGGTTCCGAGGTCGCGGCCGATGTCGTGGTGGCGTGCACCGGAGTGCGGCCGGAGGTGCGCCTCGCGCAGCGCGCCGGTGTGTCGGTCAACCGCGGCGTCGTCGTCGACGATCAGCTGCGCACCAGCGATCCGCACATCCACGCCATCGGCGACTGCGCCGAGCACCGAGGCGTGGCGGCCGGGGTGATCTCCTCGGCCTGGGAGCAGGCGGAGGTGCTGGCCGAGCACCTCACCGGAGGCGGCGCGCGCTTCACCGGGTCCGGTGTGGTGACCCGGCTCAGGGCACGCGGCCTCGACCTCGCCTCCGTCGGCGCGACGCGCGCGCTGCGTTCCGGCGACGCCGAGATCGTCACGTTCTCGGATCCGGCTCGGGGCCGCTACGCCGCGCTCGCGCTGCACTCCGGGCGGGTCTCCGGCGCGGTGCTGCTGGGGTTGCCCGCCGCGATCCCCGCGATCACCCGGGTGCACGAGCGGGGCCTGCCGATGCCGGCCGACCGGTTGTCGCTGCTGCTGGGAACTCCCGCCGCCGTGCCGGGCGCACCGGTCGAGCTGCCCGAGGACGCGGTGCTGTGCCGCTGCTCCCACGTCACCAAGAAGTCCCTGATCAGCGCGTGGCACAGCGGTGCCCGCTCGGTCGCGGCGCTGGCCGGAGCCACGCGCGCGACCACCGGGTGCGGCGGCTGCGTCGACGACGTCGGCCGGCTGTGCGACGCGCTGGCCGATCGCATCGAATCAGAGAGGAAGGGCGCGGCATGACTCGCACGCTCGTCGTCGTCGGCCACGGGATGGTCGGCCACCGGCTCGTCGAATCGCTCCGTCATCGCGACGAGGCCGACACCTGGCGGATCGTCGTGCTCGGCGAGGAACCTCGTCCCGCCTACGACCGCGTGGCGCTGTCGTCCTACCTGGACGGCAAGAGCGCCGAGGACCTCAGCCTGACCGGGCAGGACCTCGTCGACGACCCGATGGTCGAGCTGCGGCCGGGCACCTCGGTGTCCGATGTGGACACCGAGGCCCGCGCGGTCTCGCTGGCGGGTGGTGAGTCGCTGAGCTACGACGCGCTGGTGCTGGCGACGGGTTCGACGCCGTTCGTCCCGCCGGTGCCCGGACATCGGCTCCCCGGCACCTTCGTCTACCGCACCCTCGAGGATCTCGACGCCATCCGCGACGCCGCGACCGAGGGCGCCGACGGCGTGGTCATCGGCGGCGGGTTGCTGGGCTTGGAGGCCGCGAACGCGTTGCGGTTGCTGGGGATGCGCCCGCACGTGGTGGAGATGGCACCGCGGCTGATGCCGCTGCAGGTCGACGAGGGCGGCGGGCAGGTACTGCGGAAGCTGGTCGAGGAGCTGGGACTGACCGTCCACGCCGGTGCCGCGACCCGTTCGGTCGACGGCGAGGAGCACGTCACCGGGGTGACCCTGGACGACGGCACCGTCATCGACACCGACCTGGTCGTGTTCTCCGCCGGTGTGCGCCCCCGCGACGAGCTCGCCGAGACCGCCGGGGTGGCGCGCGGTGAGCGCGGCGGGTTCCTGGTCGACGAGGCGTGCCGGACCGGTGTCGACCGCGTGTGGGCGATCGGCGAGTGCGCGGCGGTCGACGGCCGCTGCTACGGGCTCGTCGCGCCGGGTTACGCGATGGCCGAAGGTGTCGCCGATCAGCTGCTGGAGCTGGGCGAGGGGACCTTCCCGGGTGCCGACCTGTCGACGAAGCTCAAGCTCCTCGGCGTCGACGTCGCCAGCTTCGGCGACGCCCACGGCACGGCCGAGGGCGCGCTGGAGGTCGTCTACGCCAACAACGCCGCCGGCACCTACGCGAAGCTCGTGCTCTCCGACGACGCCCGGGTGCTGCTCGGCGGTGTCCTGGTCGGCGACGCCGGCGCCTACTCGGTGCTGCGACCGCTGGTCGGCCGGGAACTCCCGGCCGCACCCGAGCAGCTGCTGCTGCCCGCCGGGTCGGGCGCGGACCCCGGCGCGCTGCCGGACGACGCGGCGGTGTGCTCGTGCAACAACGTCACCAAGGGGCAGATCACCAGCGCCATCGTCGAGCGCGGGCTCACCGGTGTCGCGGAGGTGAAGTCCTGCACCAGGGCCGGGACCAGCTGCGGATCGTGCGTGCCGATGCTGGGGACGCTGCTGAGCGAGTGCGGTGTGGCGACGTCGAAGGCGCTGTGCGAGCACTTCGGCCAGTCCCGCGCCGAGCTCTTCGAGATCGTGCGGGCCACCGGAGCCGGCTCGTTCTCCGAGCTGATCGCCAAGCACGGTTCCGGGCGCGGGTGCGACATCTGCAAACCCGCCGTCGCCTCGATCCTGGCCAGCCTCGGCAACGGCCACATCCTCGACGGCGAGCAGGCGGGCCTGCAGGACACCAACGACCGGTTCCTGGCCAACATCCAGCGCAACGGCACCTACTCGGTGGTGCCCCGGGTGCCAGGTGGCGAGATCACCCCCGACAAGCTCATCGTGCTCGGCGAGGTGGCCAAGGAGTTCGGGCTCTACACCAAGATCACCGGTGGTCAGCGCATCGATCTCTTCGGCGCGCGGGTGGAGCAGCTGCCGCAGATCTGGACGAGGCTGGTCGATGCCGGGTTCGAGTCCGGGCACGCCTACGGCAAGGCGCTGCGGACGGTGAAGTCCTGCGTCGGCGACGACTGGTGCCGCTACGGCGTGCAGGACTCGGTGAGCATGGCGATCAGGCTGGAACTGCGCTACCGGGGCCTGCGCTCACCGCACAAGCTCAAGTCGGCGGTGTCGGGCTGCGCCCGCGAGTGCGCCGAGGCCCGAGGCAAGGACTTCGGCGTCATCGCCACCGACGAGGGCTGGAACCTCTACGTCGGCGGCAACGGCGGGTTCAGCCCGCGCCACGCCGAGCTGCTCGCAGCCGACCTCGACGACGAGCGGCTGATCCAGCTCATCGACCGGTTCCTCATGTTCTACGTGCGCACCGCCGACCGCCTGCAGCGCACCTCCGCCTGGGTCGAATCCCTCGAAGGCGGCCTGGAGCACCTCAAGGACGTCGTCGTCGAGGACTCCCTCGGCATCGCCGCCGAGCTGGAAGGCGCGATGCAGCGCCACGTCGAGACCTACTCCGACGAGTGGGCCGGAGTGCTGTCCGATCCGGGCAAGCTCTCGCGGTTCGTGTCCTTCGTCAACGCTCCGGAGGCACCGGATCCCACGATCCGCTTCATCTCCGAGCGCGGTCAGATCCGGCCGGGACCGGTCGGTCTGCCGATGCCCTCGATCAACCCCCGCACCGAGGAGGTCCACTCGTGAACTGGCAGCCGATCTGCGCGCTCGACCTGCTGGCACCCGAGCACGGCATGCCGGCACTGGTCGGCGACAACGCGGTCGCCGTGTTCCGCACTCACGACGACGAGCTGTTCGCCGTGGGCAACGTCGACCCGTTCTGCGGGGCCGGGGTGATCAGCCGCGGCATCGTCGGCGATCGCGGAGGGGAACCGACCGTGGCCTCCCCCATGCTCAAGCAGGTGTTCTCCCTGCGCACCGGCCTGTGCCTGGACGACCCCGGCGCCCGGCTTCCGGTGTTCCGGGTGCGGCGGCGCGAGGCGGTCGTGGAGGTCGCGCTTCCTTGAGGGACGAACTCACCGGGTACACGGTCGCGGTGACCGCGGCCCGCCGGGCCGACGAGCTCGGCTCGCTGCTCGAGCGGCGCGGTGCCCGAGTCGTGCACGGCCCGGCGCTGCGGATCCTGCCGCTGGCCGACGACACCGAGCTCCGGCGGGTCACCGACGAGTGCATCGCCGACCCGCCCGACGCCGTGGTCGCCACGACCGGCATCGGCTTCCGCGGCTGGATCGAGGCCGCCGACGGATGGGGCGTGGGCGAAGACCTGCTGGCGGCGTTGAGCTCGGCCCGCCCGCTGGCGCGGGGCCCGAAGGCGCGCGGGGCGGTGCGGGCGGCCGGGCTGCCCGATCCGTGGTCACCGGAGTCGGAATCCTCAGGGGAGCTACTGGAGCACCTGCTCGGCGAGCCGCTGGACGGGACGCGGATCGCGGTCCAGCTGCACGGGACGCCGCTACCGGACTTCGTCGCAGCGCTGGAGCACGCCGGTGCGCGGGTCATCGAGGTGCCGGTGTACCGGTGGACGGCACCGGCCGACCTCACCGCCCTGGACGACCTGCTGACCTCGGTGTGCGCGCAGCAGATCGACGCGGTGACCTTCACCAGCGCGCCTGCGGCGGCGAGCCTGCTGTCCCTGGCGGGCGAGCGCGGGTGCCGGGACCGGCTGCTGGCGGCGCTGCGCGGTCCCGTGCTCGCGGCGTGCGTGGGTCCGGTGACGCACGGCCCGCTGGCCGACCACGGCGTTCCGGCGGTGGTGCCGGAGCGCTTCCGGATCGGCGCCCTGGTGCGGTCGCTGTGCGAGGCCCTGCCGATGCGCTCGCCGACGCTGCCGGTCGCCGGGCACCGCCTCCAGCTGCGCGGACACGCGGCCGTCCTCGACGGCGAGCTCAAGCAGCTCTCCCCGCAGGGACGGACGTTGCTGCGGGCGCTGGCCGAGCGACCCGGGCGCGTCGTGTCGCGTGTCGCGTTGGCGGATGCGCTCCACTGCGCCGGGGGGTCCGCCGACGTGCACGTCGTCGAGCAGGCGGTGGCGCGATTGCGTTCGGCGCTGGGCGCACCGCGGGTGGTGCAGACCGTGATCAAGCGCGGGTACCGACTTCCGCTGGAACCGATGGGGGATTCTCCGAGATGCGCCGATCCGCTGCCGTGAACCCGTCGCTGCTGCTGGTCGCCCACGGAACGCGCGCCCCCGAAGGGCCGCGGGTGATCGAGGCGCTGGCGGCAGCCGCCGCGACGCGCGTGGGAGCACCCGTGCACGTCGGCTACGTCGACGTCATCGGCCCGACGGTGGCCGAGGCGCTGGCCCGGATCCCCGGCCCTGTCGTGGCGGTGCCCGCGTTCCTGGCCGCCGGCTACCACGTGCGCACCGATCTGCCCGAGCAGATCCTCTCCACCGGTCGTGCCGACGTCGTCGTCACCGGACCGCTCGGTCCCGCTCCCGAGATCACCGACGCGCTTCTCGACCGGCTGCGCGAAGCGGGGTGGCGCCCCGGCCGCCAGGTCCTACTCTCGGCCGCCGGGTCCTCCGACGAGCGCGCGCTCGGCGACGTGCGCGCCGCGGCGCGGGACCTGGGACGCCGCTGCGGGCAGTGGCTCAACCCCAGCTACATCACCACGGCGAGCCCCAGGACCGCGCAGGTGTGTCGCGCGGACGCGTTCCTCTCGCCGTACTTGCTGGCGCCCGGTCTCTTCCACCGCACGCTCGCGCAGCTGCCGGTCGCCGGGGTCGCCGATCCGATCGGGACGCACCCGGCGGTCGTGGACCTGATCGCGCGGCGCTACCTCCGTGCGGTGCGCGACGACGTCTTCGCGGCCTGACCGGACCCTCGGTCGGCCGCCGACCTCGCTCACCGAACGCGACTGCTCCGTTCGTCGTAACCTGGGCTGGTCGTCACGCAGCGGAGGAGGCCATCGCCATGCCCACCACCAGTTCTGGGAGCGCGCAACGCGGTCGCAAGGGGTCGGGCCAGCGGCGAAGCGGCTCCACCACGACATCGACGACCAAGGCTTCAGCCTCCAGGTCTTCGTCGAACCGGTCCTCGTCGAACCGGTCCTCGGCCGCCACATCCTCGACGACCGCTGCTTCCGCCACCAGGTCCACGGCCAAGCCGGCGGCCAAGACCGCCGACGCCACGGCGAAGTCGTCCGGCGCATCGATCCCCGTCCCCTACGTGACGGCGCAGCTGCGCACAACCCAGATCTCACTTCCCGGACTTCCCGAGCTTCCCGAGCTGCCGGGTCGGGAGAACCTCACCTCGACGGTCACCGCCGTGCGCTCCGCGCTGCCCTCCCGCGATCAGCTGCTGTTCTACAGCGGGCTGACCGCCGCCGCGGCGCTGAGCGTGATCGAGTGGCCCGTCGCGGCCGCGATCGGCATCGGCGCCGCCGTGGTGCGGCGCAGCGCGAACCAGGACCACGAGCAGGCCTGACCGCCGAGGAGCGTTGATGCCGCTGCGCTGGCTGCTGGCCCGATCCGCCGAAGTCGCCGCACCGGTGCTGCGAGCTGCCCGCACCATCACCTCCTCCCCCGTCGACCGCCGCGTCTGGCGGGGTCGGGAGCGCAGCCACCTCGAGATGCGCGGCGTGCACCTGCCCGACAACGCGGCGGCCGCGCGCGAGGTGGAGCGGCGGCTGGGCGAGCTCGCCGGTGTCCGCAGCGCCCAGGTCAACGGTGTGCTCGGCCGGGTGGTGATCGAGCACGATCCCGACCTCCCCGGTCTCGACGAGCCGATCAGGGTCATCGGCGAGGTCGAGTCCGGCTACGGGATGGGCGACCACGGGATCGCCGGCCGCAGCGAGCGGCACCCGGGCAACTCCGAGGCCGTCGTGCGCGATGCCGGTGCGGTCGCGCTCGGCGTCCTCGGCCTCGGCTACGCGAGCCTGGGAGCGCTGATCCCCGCGCGGGTGATCTCCCCGCTGGTGCCCGCCGCGGTGTCGCTGGTGGACGTGGTGCCGTGGCTGCGCGGCAACGCGCAGCGGCTCGTCGGCCGCGCGCCGCTGGACGTGGCGCTGGCGATCGGCGGTGCCACGGGCCAAGGCCTGGCGGGGCGACCGCTGGGAGCGCTGACCGACCTGGGCGGACGGTTCCTCGCCGCGCGCGAAACCCTCGCCCGCCACCAGGCGTGGCAGCACTGGGAGGGCGCACTGCCGCACGGCTGCCCGGCTCTCGCGCACCATCCGCGGCCGTGCCCGGTTCCCGACGGTCCGGTGGAGCGCGTCGCCAACGCCTCCGGCGGCGCGGCGCTCGGCGGAGCGGCCGCCGTTTACGCGCTGTCCCGCGCGCCGCAGCGAGCGATGGCCAACCTGCTCGCGGCGGTTCCCAAGCCCGCCTCGGCCGGGCGCGAGGCCTTCGCGACCTCGCTGAGCACGACGCTGGCCTCCCGCGGCGCGCTCGTGCTGGAACCGGACTCGCTGCGGCTGCTGGACCGGATCGACACCATCGTCTTCGACGCGCCGACCTTGCTGACCGGCCGCCGAGTGGTCGACTCGGTGGCCGCGCTGGAGGACGGCGAGGATTCCGCGGCGCTGTTCGCGCGGGCGGGCGAACTCGTCGATCCCGCGGATCTCACGGCCCGGCACAGCAGCGGGAGCTGGTCGGTCGCGCCGCTCACCGGGTCTCACCCGAGCCGGGTGCGCCGGAGAGCGGAGGCTGAGAGCAAGCGTGGGGCAACGGTTCTCGCGCTCGTCCACGATGGACGGACGGTCGCTCTGGTGATGGTCGCCGACGAGCTCGACCCGCTGGCCGAAGCACTGGTCGACGCCGCGCGCGGCATCGCCGAACGGGTCCTGGTCGGCGGGGACGGCGCGAACCTCGACCGCAGGCTGCCGCTGGACGGCGCGCTCCCGGGCGGTCGCGAGCTGGACGGCCCGGTGCGCGCACTGCAGCAGGACGGCGCGGTAGTCGCGGTCCTCTCGCACGACTGCGGAACCGGACTGGCCGCCGCCGACCTCGGCATCGGCCTGTCCACAACGGATCCCGCCGGCTGGGCGGCGGACGTGATCTGCCCGCATCCCACGGCTCTCCACGTGCTGGTCGGCTCTGCCGAGCACGCGCGCACCGCGAGCAGGTACGCCGCGTCGATCTCGGCGGCAGGCGCGCTCCTCGGAGCCCTGTTCGCCGCCTTCGGCCCGGCCGCAGGAGCTCCTGCGCGGGCGTCGATGCCCGTGCACGCGGCGACGCTGTTCGCCTACGCGACCGGGTCCTGGTCGGCGATGCGCGCCGCCAACCGGCCACCACCCCTGCCGCGCGAGCGCACCCCGTGGCACGCGATGCCGGCCTCGGCGGTGCTGTCCACGTTGGACAGTTCGGAGCGCGGGTTGTCGGAATCCGCAGCTGCCGAGCGGCACCGGCCGCAGGACGACGGGCGCGCTCCGGTGGGGGTGCTCGGGGCGACGACCGAAGGCCTGATCACCCCGATCACACCGGTGCTCGGCGCCGGTGCCGTCATCTCGGCGGGCCTGGGGTCGGTCATCGACGCGGTGCTGATCTGCGGTGTGCTGCTGATCAGCGCGCTGATCGACGGCGTGCAACGAGCGGCCACCGACCGCGAGCTCGGCAGGCTGCTGGCCGAGGGCCGCACCCCCGCGCGCTTGCGCCGCGAGGGGCGCACCGAGGTCGTCCCGGCCGACCAGCTGGTGCCGGGTGACGTCATCGAGCTGCGGGCGGGCGACGGGGTGCCCGCCGACTGCCGCGTGCTGTCGGTGGAATCGCTGGAGATCGACGAGTCAGGTTTGACGGGCGAATCGCAGCTGGTGGCCAAGGACGTCGCGGCGGCCACCGCTCCGGCGGTCGCCGACCGCACCTGCATGCTCTACCAGGGCACGGTCGTCGCCAGCGGCACCGGCGTCGCCGTGGCGGTGGCCGTCGGCACCCACACCGAGCTCGGGCGGACCACGGCGCAGGCCACCGGCGCCGATACGGCGACCGGGGTGGAGGCCCGGCTGGCGGAGCTGACCAAGAAGGTGCTGCCGGTCTCGGTCGGAGCGGGCGCGCTGCTGTTCGCCGCCGACCTGCTGCGGGGCGTTCCGGTCGGCAGGACGGTGGCGCGTTCGGTCGGGCTCGCGGTGGCCGCGGTGCCCGAAGGCCTGCCGTTCGTCGCGACGCTCGCCGAGCTCGCGGCCGCCCGGCGGATGTCCCGGCGCGGAGTGCTCGTCCGCAGTCCCGCGACCATCGAGGCGCTCGGCCGCGTCGACGCGCTGTGCTTCGATAAGACCGGCACCCTGACCCAGGGCCGGATCGCGCTCGGCGAGGTCTCCGACGGACGCGGCTCGCGCAACGTCGAGGAGCTGCAGCGCCCGCACCGGGAAGTCGTGGCCGCCGCCCTCCGGGCGAACCCGCGGCCGCAGGACGACCAACCGCTGCCGCACCCGACCGACCGCGCGGTGCTCGACGGCGCGCGGGAGCTCGGCCTGGACGCCGACGGAGAAGTGCTGGCAGAGCTGCCCTTCGAACCCTCGCGCGGGTTCCACGCGGTGCTCTCGCCCCGGCTGCTGTCGGTCAAAGGCGCGCCCGAGGTGGTGCTGGACCGCTGCACCAGTTGGCGGCGCAACGGATCCGCCGTGGCGTTCGACGACGAAGCCCGCGCCGACCTGGACGCGGAGGTGGAACGGCTGGCGCTGCGCGGTTTCCGGCTGCTCGCTGTCGCCGAACGCCCCGTCCCGGACGACTTCGCGATGGTCGAGACCGAGGTGGACGAGCTGGAACTGGTCGGGCTGCTCGGACTCGCCGACCCGGTGCACGCCAGCGCTGCGGACGCGGTCGAGCAGCTCGACCGCGCGGGCGTGGACGTCATCATGATCACCGGGGACCACCCGAGCACCGCCGAGGCCATCGCCTCGGAGCTCGGGATGCTGGGCGGCAAGCGGGTTCTCACCGGTGCCGAGCTCGACGAACTCGACGACGAGCAGCTGGCGGGGGAAGCCCCGAAGGTCTCGGTGTTCGCCCGCGTCAGCCCCGCGCAGAAGGCGCGGATCGTGCGCTGCCTGCGCGATGCGGGCCGCGTGGTGGCCATGACCGGCGACGGTGCCAACGACGTCCCGGCGATCAACCTGGCGCACGTCGGCATCGCGTTCGGCTCGCGAGCGACGCCCGCCGCGCGCGACGCAGCGGATCTCGTGGTCGCCGACGACCGCATCGAGACGCTGACCGACGGCATCGTCGAAGGCCGCGGCATGTGGACCTCGGTGCGCGAAGCCCTGGCGGTGCTGCTGGGCGGCAACCTCGGGGAGATCGGCTACGCCCTGGGAACCGGACTGCTGAGTCCTTCCGCCGCGCTCAACGCCCGGCAGCTGCTGGTGGTCAACATGCTCACCGACGTGCTGCCCACCATCGCGATCGCCGTGCGCCCACCGGCCGACCGCACGCCGGAACGGCTGCTGGCCGAAGGTCCGGAAGCCTCGCTGGGCGCGGCGCTGGCACGCGAGGTCGGCGCGCGGGCGGTGGCCACCGCGACCGCGGCCGGGCTGGCCTGGTTGTTCACCCGTCCGATGGCCACGGCCTCGCAGGCGCGCACCGCCGGCCTCGTCGCACTGGTCTCGGCGCAGCTGGCGCAGACGGTGACCTCGCGCGGGCGCACACCGCTGGTCGTGCTCGCGGCGGCCGGTTCGGTCCTGGTGCTGCTCGCACTGGTGCAGGTTCCCGGGGTCAGCCACTTCTTCGGCAGCAGTCCCCTGCTCCCCCACCAGTGGGCCGTCGCGCTGAGCGTCTCGGCCGCGGTGGCGTTGGCGGTGCGGGTGTGGCAGATGTGGCGGGAGGGACGGAACAACGCACCTCGACCTGCAGATTTGGGCGCGGGTTCACCCCTTGGTCACCTCGGTTCGAAACAGGCCTAACCCGGTAGCCCCACAGTCGGAGACGTCCTGCACCACCGAAGAGGATGCGAGCCTCCGATGCCCACGTTCCTGACCACGATCATCACCGGCGTCGCGATCGCCCTGCTCGAGCGGTTGGTCGTGCACCTCGTCAAGTCCGCGACGCGAACGGCCTGAGCCCTCAGCCCGCAGGCGTCTCGAGGGCTCCAGCGGTTCCGGTCGCGCGGTCGGCGGGAGCGGCGCGTTGCGCGACGTAGGCGCCGACAAGGATCAACGCACCGCCGACCAGCTGCGCAGGGCCCAGTTCTTCCGACAGCAGCACCCACGCCAGCACTGTGGCGACCACCGGCTCGAGGAAGGCGACCGCGCCGGCGATCTGCGGGGACAGCCTGCGCACGGCGACGATCCCGGTGAGGTAGGCCAGCACCGTGCTCCCCAGGACGACCCAGGCCACCGCGCCGATCGCAGGCACGTGGTGGCCCGCGAGCTCGACCGAACCGGCGAGCAGCGCGAGGTCGATCTCCCAGGGGCGGGCGAGCGCGGTGACCGCCGCAGCGCCCACCAGCAGGCCGAACCCTGCCAGCGCGAAGGGGTTCACGTCCTCGGTGGAGTCCGAGAGCAGGAAGTAGGTCGCCTGGCAGGCGGCCGCGCCCAGGCTCAGCAGCAGGCCGAGCGGGTTGAAGCTCAGCCCGGAGAACAGCTCGACCACGAAGGCGAGCCCGACCACCGCCAGCAGCACCCCGGTGACCGCGGACCGGCTCACCGGAGCGCGGCGGACGAACCGGATCCAGCCCAGCACCAGCACCGGGCCCAGGAACTCGATCAGCAGCGCCACGCCGACCGGCACGGTGGCGATCGCGGCGAAGTAGGAGACCTGCACGCCGGCGACGGCGAACAGCCCGTAGCCGATGATCAGGCCCGGGGCGCGGCGCAGCGCCGAGGCGTGCCGCAAAGCGATCGGCAGCATCACCAGCGCGCCGCCGGCCAACCGCAGCCAAGCCACGTGCAGCGGGCTCAGCCCTGCGTTGATGAGCGGTTTGGCGAACGGGCCCGATCCGCCGAAGAAGATCGCGGAGGCCACGGCGACCGCCACACCGGCGGCACGGGGATCACGGGACAGCAAGCGCACCGGCACATCGAAGCACGCCCGCCGATCACTCCGGTACGCACGTGCCACACCAGGCCGATGGACCGCCCGCGCGGCGCGGAGTTTGCCGTTCGGGCGAAGAATCGCCCCCCGGAGCTTGATCCGGTTCGGAAACTCGGTGTTCCAGACCGGAAACACTCGAGGTTTTTAACGAAACCGGCAGAAGCGCCCGACACTCAGGCGACCCTTTGTTGAACGCCTTTATAGGACGCGCGTACTGTTAGCCGAGAAGAGCGCGAGTCCCCGCGCACGCTCAGCTGACGTGCGCGAGACTCGCAATCGTTCCCGAACTTGCGCCCGTCGCGAGATGGAGTTGAACGTGACTGCACCTGCGAGCAAGGACAGCTTCGGCGCACGCGGCACGCTGAACGTCGGCGACGCCTCTTACGAGGTGTTCCGGCTCAGCGCCGTCGAAGGTGCCGAGCGGCTGCCCTACAGCCTCAAGATCCTCCTGGAGAACCTGCTGCGCACCGAAGACGGTGCCAACATCACGGCCGACCACGTGCGCGCGCTGGCCGGCTGGGACTCCAAGGCGGAACCCGCCACCGAAATCCAGTTCACCCCCGCCCGGGTGATCATGCAGGACTTCACCGGCGTGCCCTGCGTCGTTGACCTCGCCACCATGCGTGAGGCCGTCGCCGACCTCGGCGGCGACACCTCCAAGGTCAACCCGCTGGCCCCGGCAGAGCTGGTCATCGACCACTCGGTGATCATCGACGTGTTCGGCAAGCCCGACGCCTTCGAGCGCAACGTCGAGTTCGAGTACGGCCGCAACAAGGAGCGCTACCAGTTCCTGCGCTGGGGCCAGGGCGCCTTCGACGAGTTCAAGGTCGTCCCCCCGGGCACCGGCATCGTGCACCAGGTCAACATCGAGCACCTGGCCCGCACCGTCATGTCGCGCAACGGCCAGGCCTACCCCGACTCCTGCGTCGGCACCGACTCCCACACCACCATGGTCAACGGCCTGGGCGTGCTGGGCTGGGGCGTCGGCGGCATCGAGGCCGAGGCCGCGATGCTCGGCCAGCCCGTGTCGATGCTCATCCCGCGCGTGGTCGGCTTCAAGCTCACCGGCGAGATCCCGGCCGGTGCCACCGCCACCGACGTGGTGCTCACGATCACCGAGATGCTGCGCAAGCACGGCGTCGTCGGCAAGTTCGTCGAGTTCTACGGCTCGGGTGTGGCCTCGGTGCCGCTGGCCAACCGCGCCACCATCGGCAACATGAGCCCGGAGTTCGGTTCCACCGCCGCGATCTTCCCGATCGACGACGAGACCGTCCGCTACCTCAAGCTCACCGGCCGTCCGGCCGACCAGGTCGCCCTGGTCGAGGCCTACGCCAAGGAGCAGGGTCTCTGGCACGACGCCGACCACGAGCCGGAGTACTCCGAGTACCTCGAGCTGGACCTGTCCACGGTCGTGCCGTCCATCGCCGGCCCGAAGCGCCCGCAGGACCGCATCGAGGTCTCCGACGCCAAGCCGTCGTTCCGCAAGTCGCTCACCGACTACGTCCAGGCGCAGAACGCCGACGACGCGGCGCTGGACGAGGCCGGCGAGGAGTCCTTCCCCGCCAGCGACCCGGTTTCGGTGACCCACCACGGCGAGGGTGACAAGCCGCGCCTGGTCTCGGCCGCCGACGGCGCATCCGGCCGCTCGACGAACCCGATCACGGTGTCCTCGGACGAGCTGGGCGAGTTCGAGCTCGACCACGGTGCCGTGGTGATCGCCTCGATCACCTCCTGCACCAACACCTCGAACCCGTCGGTGATGCTCGGTGCGGCGCTGCTCGCCCGCAACGCCGTCGACAAGGGCCTGACCCGCAAGCCCTGGGTCAAGACCTCGATGGCCCCGGGATCGCAGGTCGTCACCGACTACTACGAGAAGGCCGGTCTCTGGCCGTACCTGGAGAAGCTGGGCTTCCACCTGGTCGGCTACGGCTGCACCACCTGCATCGGCAACTCCGGCCCGCTGCCGGAGGAGATCTCCGCCGCGGTGCAGGAGAACGACCTGTCGGTCACCTCGGTGCTGTCGGGCAACCGGAACTTCGAAGGCCGGATCAACCCCGACGTCAAGATGAACTACCTGGCCTCGCCGCCGCTGGTCATCGCCTACGCCCTCGCCGGCTCGATGGACTTCGACTTCGAGACCGACCCGCTGGGTTACGACACCGACGGCAAGCCGGTGTTCCTCAAGGAGATCTGGCCGACGCCGCAAGAGGTCCAGGAGACCATCGACTCGGCGATCACCCAGGAGATGTTCACCAAGGACTACGCGGACGTCTTCAAGGGCGACGAGCGCTGGCGCTCCCTGCCCACCCCGGAGGGCGAGACCTTCGAGTGGGACTCCGAGAGCACCTACGTGCGCAAGCCCCCGTACTTCGACGGCATGGCGATGGAGCCCGCGCCGGTCACCGACATCTCCGGTGCCCGCGTGCTGGCGCTGCTGGGCGACTCGGTCACCACCGACCACATCTCCCCGGCCGGCGCCATCAAGGCCGACTCCCCCGCGGGCAAGTACCTCTCCGACCACGGCATCGACCGCAAGGACTTCAACTCCTACGGTTCCCGCCGCGGTAACCACGAGGTCATGATCCGCGGGACCTTCGCCAACATCCGGCTGCGCAACCTGCTGCTGGACGACGTGCAGGGCGGCTACACCCGGGACTTCACCCAGGAAGGCGCTCCGCAGGCGTTCATCTACGACGCCGCGCAGAACTACGCCGCGCAGGACACCCCGCTGGTCGTGCTGGGCGGCAAGGAGTACGGCTCCGGTTCGTCCCGCGACTGGGCCGCCAAGGGCACCCGCCTGCTGGGCGTGCGCGCCGTCATCGCCGAGTCCTTCGAGCGCATCCACCGCTCGAACCTCATCGGCATGGGCGTCATCCCGCTGCAGTTCCCGGAGGGCTCCACGGCCAAGTCGTTGGGCCTCGACGGCACCGAGACCTTCGACTTCTCGGGCATCACCAAGCTCAACGATGGTGAGACCCCGGAGACCGTGAAGGTCACCGCCGCCAAGGCCGACGGCTCCCAGGTGGAGTTCGACGCCAAGGTCCGCATCGACACCCCCGGTGAGGCGGACTACTACCGCAACGGCGGCATCCTGCAGTACGTGCTGCGCAAGATGATCCGCTCCTGATTCCTGCCGACACCCCGGCAGGACCTTCGAGAACGGGACCGGTGGGAGCCACAAGCTCCCGCCGGTCCCGTTCCGCATTCGCGGGGCCCTTCGACCCCGCGGATCACGACTCCGGCGGCGCCTGCGGTCCAGGCGTTCTCGGGGTGACGGCGAGCGGGAGTCGCGCCAGACGGCGGACGAACATGCTCGACAGGTGCCGCGGCTCGCTTCCCGGGGCCAGGTCCACGCGGTCCGTGCCGGCGAGCAGCCCGGTGATCGCGCGGCTCGCCTCCAGGCGCGTCCGCTGACCGCGTGGTGATGCGGAAGTGCCCGCGGAACGGGCTCTCCAGCCTCAACGCTTCCTCGACGAAGGAGTCGATCAGCGCCGGTGCGTGGCGAAGCCGGTCCTGCAGGGCCGAGTCTGCCCGACGTCCACCGGCAGCGATCGGCGGTGACCACGACCCGCTCCTCCGGACGCGCGGAGCAGCCTCACCGCGCTCGGATCGCCGAAGCGGCGCGCGAGCTGGCCGCCGAACGCGGCTACACCGCGACCACCCTCCGCGAGGTGGCGGCCCGCGCGGGCACCACACCCGCGACGGTGTACCACCACTTCGGCTCGAAGGACGGCTTGCTGCACCACGTCATGGTCGACTGGGCGTTGCGGACCCACGACGACCTCCGGGCCAGGCGCTACACCGGCAGCAGCGCCGAGCGGGTCGCGGCCGCTTTCGGCGACGTGGTCCGCTGGGCCGCCGACGACGCGGACCTGCTGGCCGCCGGAATGCGGTCGTTCCACTCCAGCGATGCCGCCGGTGCCGGGATGGCCACCTGGCACGCGCTGTTCCTCGCCCTCGTGCGCGCCGCGCTCGGCGACGAGACCTGGGACGACGCGCGCGGTCAGGCGATGACCCTGGGGCACGTCCTGGTGTCCTGCCTGCTCGACCTCACCTCGGGGCGCGCCGACGTCGAACGGGCCAGGCGCCACATCACGACCGCCGCTGAACTCCTCTTCCGCTGATCGACCGGAGTTCCCGCGCGACCGCGTCAGGGCAGGTTCGGCCTGCGGCAGACGTAGGTGCGCGCCGGGGGCACGTTGCGCCAGATCGTGCGGGTGGTGATGACCTCGTCGAAGCTGACGTCGAGGCGGCGGCGGAACTGGCGGGCGCCGGACATGCCGAGCGCGTGCAGGTAGGCGAAGGTCGTGAACGCGCCGCCGGGCGTCAGGACCGAGCCGACCTGCTGCAGGATGTCGTGCTGCAGCTGCGCCGGGAAGATCGACCACGGCAGCCCGCAGACCACCGCGTCGACACGGTCGATGCCGATCTCCGGCAGCAGCGATCCCAGGTGCGAGGCGTCGCCCTGGACGACCTCGAGCCACGGCAGCTCCCGGTTGAGGTGCTCGACCATGCCCGAGTCCAGCTCGATCGCCACGTGGCGGCCGCCCGAGGGCAACCGGTCGGCGATGGCCGCGCTCAGGGCCCCGGTTCCGGGCCCGAGCTCCACGACCACGGGACTGCCGGTGCGCGGGATCACCGACCCCATCTCGCGGGCCAGGTGCGGCGAACTGGGGGCGACCGCACCGACCTGACCGGGCTTGCTCGCCGCGCGCTGCAGGAAGGTCCGGTAGTTGTGCAGCACCGATCCGCCTCCTCGCCCGCTCCCCCGCCCGGCAGGACGCGTCGTCGAGGGGTCAGGGCTGCTGGGCGTGCTGGGTGAGGTCACGGATGCCTTCCCGATCGGTGGAGCCGGTCGTTGGTGGTCACCAGCCTATCGGGCGATCAGCGACCCGGGCGCACAGCAGTGCGCCACGCCACGGGCGCGAAGTCGAGATCAATTCTTCCGCAATTCATCGGGGGGTCGAAGACCGATTGCGGAGAAGCGGCGCGAAATTGCGCCGAGAACGCGTAACGAATGAGTTCGCGAGAACGATGGAAAAGCTTCACGGGCTTGTTCCCGAGCGGGAGCAAGCCCGTGCGCGCGCTTACCTCAGGCGACCTGCCCGGCGGGCTCGATGATCGGGTCCGGAGCGTCGTTGGAACGCCGAGCCCAGCTGGCCAGCGCTCCGGCCGCACCCATGAGAACGATCGCTTCGGCCGCCAGGGCCACCCACACCGTTGCCACTTACTTGCCTCCTCTCCACTGTCCGCCCCGCCTTCCGAACGCGCGCACGCACAGATACCCGCCGAGGCAGGTCGATCGGAAGGAGGTTTGGGTAATAACCCGGTACGAACCAATACTACGTCCGCGTTTCGCTTCTTCCCAAACCGGGCAGTTGTAATCTGCGTGACACTCGAACAGTCGATCACGGCGGCCGTCTCGCGACCGCTGGTGACCTCAACGCCGCAGGTAGGACGAAACTTCCTGCCGCCGGGGAAAATGGATCGCTTCCATCCCCTTAACGGAGTACCCGGCGTGCGACAATCCGCCGGAAGCACACCAGGGCCGAATCGAGGATCATGACCACCGAAACGACGCCCCGACTGCGCGCAGACGCACGCCGGAACCGGGACCGGATCATCACCGCCGCTCAAGCCGTGTTCACCGAACGCGGGACCGAGGTGCCCATGGAGGAGGTCGCTCGCACCGCCGGTGTCGGGGTCGGCACGCTCTACCGGCGCTTCCCCGACCGCGACTCGCTGATCCGTGCCGTCGCGCACGACGCGTTCGACACGGTGTTGCAGGACACCCGCGCCACCATCGAGCAGGAGCCCGACGCGTGGCGCGCGCTGAGCCAGATCATGCACCGCGGCATGGCGCTGCGCACCGTGGTCCGGCTGACCGTGCTGTCCACCAGGGCCCGGTCGATCATCAACTCAGATCCCAACACCGAAGCGGTGAACAACGAGTTCCTGCTGCTGGTCGACGGCCTGGTCCGGCGCGCTCAGGCGGATGGTGCCCTGCGCGACGACATCAGCACCGGCGACATCGCGGTGCTGAGCTCGCTGGCGCTGCAGGGCGTGCAGTCGCTGCCCGAGGAGCTGCGCAACCTCGCCCCCGCCCGCTACATCGCGGTGCTGCTCGACGGGCTGCGCGCCCAGAACAGCCGCCCGCTGCCCGGCAGGCCGATCACCGCCCAGGAGGTCGTGGTCCGCACCCCCGAGCGGGAGGACTGAGTCAGGTCCTGCGCGCGCGGGCCGCGCGCAGGACGTGGTAGCCGATCAGCGTGACCAGCGTGCCCAGGGCGATGCCGCTGAACTCGAACGACGGGGTGATCTGCAGGGACACCCCGCCGATGCCGGCGACGAGCCCGGCTGCCAGCGGCAGCAGGTTGACCGGGTCGGCGAAGTCGACCTGGCTCTCGACCCAGATCTTGGCGCCGAGCAGGCCGATCATCCCGTAGAGCACCACGGTGATGCCGCCGAGGACTCCGCCTGGCGTGGCGGCGATGACCGCCCCGAACTTGGGGCAAAGCCCGAAGGCGATGGCCACGATCGCCGCCACCCAGTAGGCCGCGGTGGAGTAGACCCTGGTCGCGGCCATGACACCGATGTTCTCGGCGTAGGTGGTCGTCGGCGGCCCGCCGACGGCGCTGGAGAGGGCGCTGGCGAAGCCGTCGGCGAAGATCGCGCGGCCGAGGCTGCCGTCGAGCCGGCTGCCGGTCATCTGCTCGACCGCCTTGACGTGCCCGGTGTTCTCCGCGATCAGCGCGATCACGGCCGGGAGCACGACGACGATGGCCGCCAGGTCGAACGAGGGCGCGTGGAACTGCGGCAGCCCGAACCACGGCGCGTCGCCGACGCCGCTGAGGTCCAGCCGCAGGTGGGTGCTGACGTTGCCGTCGGCGTCCGGCGCGGTGATCGGCCCGAAGGCCGCGTCGAACGCCCACGACAGCGCGTACCCGGACGCCAGGCCGAGGAACACGGCGATGCGCCCCCAGAAGCCGCGCAGCAGCACGCTGGCCGCCAGCACGATCATCATGGTGAACAGCGCGACCCACTGGTCCTGCGGCCAGTAGGTCTCGGCGACCACGGGCGCGAGGTTGAAGCCGATCAGCATCACCACGGCACCGGACACCGCCGGGGGCAGGATCCGGTGGATCGCCCGGGTGCCGAGGAAGTGCACGAGCAGCCCGACGGCGCCCAGCACGAACGCGCAGACCAGGATGGCGCCGGTGACCGCGGAGCTGTCCCCGCCGCCGGCGCGGATGACGGTCACCGCGCCGACGAACGACGCGCTGGAACCGAGGTAGCTGGGGATCTTGCCCTGCACGATGAGCAGGAACAGGATCGTGGCGACGCCGGAGACCATGATCGCCAGGTTCGGGTCCAGCCCCATCAGGACCGGGAAGACGAACGTCGCCCCGAACATCGCCACCACGTGCTGCGCGCCGAGGCCGATGGTCCGGCCCCAGGAGAGCCGTTCGTCGGGCGCGACGGCGTCGCCGGGGCGAGGCGTTCCGCCGTCGCCGTGCAATCGCCAGCCGATGCCCAGCTTGGCGCCCAGTCCCTGCCGCATGGCACACCTTCCTCGTTCCACCCGCGCCGCGGGACCGCTGAACCGAGCGGAACTCTACAAACCGGCTGCGGTGTGATCGCCGCCGCGCCCACCGGTCGCGGCGGCGATCACGGACGGGAGGGGATCACCTCGTGCCCGTAGGCGCGGAGGGTCTCGTCGATCGCGTCGTGCATGGCGTAGACGGCGAACTGGTCGACACCGGCCTCGCGGAGTTCGGCGAGCCGGTCCCGGTGCGCGGCCGCGGGCCCGATCAGGCAGAACCGGTCCACGATCTCGTCCGGCACGAAGTCGGTGCTGGCGTTGCCGGCCCGGCCGTGGTGCGAGTAGTCGTAGCCGTCGCGCTCCTTGATGTAGTCGGTGAGCGCGGCGGGCACGGACTTGCCGGTGTCGCCGTAGCGGGACACCAGGTCGGCGACGTGGTTGCCGACCATGCCGCCGAACCAGCGGCACTGGTCGCGGGCGTGCGCGAGGTCGTCACCGACGTAGGCCGGCGCCGCCACGCAGACGGTGATCTCGCTCGGGTCGCGCCCGGCTCGTCGCGCGGCGTCGCGGACGTGCTCGACCATCCACCGCGTCAGGTCCGGGTCGGCGAGTTGCAGGATGAACCCGTCGGCCTGACGTCCGGCCAGCTCCAGGGCCTTCGGCCCGTAGGCGCCCATCCACACCGGCAGGTGCCCGTCGCGGACCCACGGGAGCCGGACGGGCGTGCCGCCCGGCGACGCCTCGCGCCCCTCGGCGAGGTCCTTGATCACCGACATGGCCTCGCCCAGCGTGGCGAGCGTGGCCGGGTCCCCGCCGGTCACGCGCACGGCCGAGTCACCGCGGCCGATGCCGCAGACGGTCCGCGGGCCGTACATGTCGTTGAGGGTGGCGAACAGCGACGCGGTGACCGTCCAGTCGCGGGTGCTGGGGTTGGTGACCATCGTGCCGACCCGCAGCCGCTCGGTGGAGGCCAGGATCCGGCTGTAGATCACGAACGGTTCCTGCCAGAGCACGCACGAGTCGAACGTCCAGCCGTGGGTGAAGCCCAGCTCTTCGGCCTGCTGCATCCGCCGCACCACCTCGGACGCGGGCGGGTCGGTCTGCAGGACGACTCCGAAGTCCATGGCCGCTCCTCCTAGGTCAGGTACCCGCAGGTCTCGCGCCGCAGGAACCGCCCTCTGCCCGGACGTCCCCGGTAGTCGCCGTCGTCCACGACGACTTCGCCGCGCGAGAGCACCGTGCGGGCCCGGCCGGTGACCCACCTGCCCTCGTAGGCGTTGTAGTCGACGTTCATGTGGTGCGTCTCGGCCGAGAGGATCTGCTGGGCGGACGGGTCGTAGAGCACGATGTCGGCGTCCGCGCCGGGCGCGATGGTGCCCTTGCGCGGGTGCAGCCCGAACATCCGGGCCGGTGCCGTGCTGGCCAGCTCCACCCAGCGGCGGCGGCTGATCCGGCCCGCGACGACGGCGTCGTGCAGCAGGTCCAGGCGGTTTTCCACGCCGGGGATGCCGTTGGGGATCTTGGAGAAGTCCTCGCGCCCCAGCTCCTTCTGCCCGGCGAAGCAGAACGGGCAGTGGTCGGTGGAGACCACCGACAGGTCGTCGGTGCGCAGCGCCCGCCACAGCGATTCCTGGTGCTCGGCTGGGCGCAGGGGTGTGGAGCAGACGTACTTCGCGCCTTCGAACTCCGGGGCGTCGAGCTCGTCGACGCTCAGGAACAGGTACTGCGGGCAGGTCTCGCCGAAGACGTTCAAGCCGTCGTGGCGGGCGCGGGTGATCTCGGCGACCGACTCGGTTGCCGACACGTGCACCACGTACAGCGGCGAACCGGCCACTGTGGACAGCTTGATCGCGCGGTGGGTCGCCTCGGCCTCCAGCAGCGGGTGCCGGACGCGGCCGTGCTGCTCGGGGCCGGTCCGGCCGGCTTCCAGCGCCTGGCGGACCAGCACGTCGATCGCGATGCCGTTCTCGGCGTGCATCATGATCAGCGCGCCGTTGTCACCCGCCTGCTGCATGGCGCGCAGGATCTGCCCGTCGTCGCTGTAGAACACGCCCGGGTAGGCCATGAACATCTTGAAGCTGGTGATGCCCTCGCCCACGAGCGCGTCCATCTCCTTGAGCACGCCGTCGCCGACGTCGGAGAGGATTCCGTGGAAGCCGTAGTCGATGGCGCACTGGTCGTCGGCCTTGGCGTGCCAGGCCTCGACGCCCTCGCGCAGCGTGCCGCCGACGGGCTGGATCGCGAAATCGATGATCGTGGTGGTCCCGCCGAAGACCGCCGCGCGGGTGCCGGTTTCGAAGGTGTCGGCGGCGAACGTGCCGCCGAAGGGCATCTCCATGTGGGTGTGGGCGTCCACCCCGCCGGGGATCACGTAGCGGTCGGTGGCGTCGAGAACCGTGTCAGCGGTCCACTCCTGCGCCACATTGGGCGTGGCGACGGCGGCGATCGTCTCGTCCTCGATGAGGACGTCGGCCCGGACCTCCTCGGTCGCGGTGATCACCAGTCCCCCGCGGATCACTGTTCTGCTCATCGCGGCACTCCCTCAGGGCCGGGTCAGCGGGCCGTAGGCGTCGGGACGGCGGTCCCGGTAGAAGGCCCACTTGCGGCGGACCTCGTCGATGACCTCCAGGTCCAGGTCGCGGACCAGCAGCTCCTCGTCGGCATCGCCGGCCGGGTCGCCGACGAACTGGCCGTAGGGGTCGACGAAGTAGCTGCTGCCGTAGAAGTCGTTGTCGCCGTACTCCTCGACTCCGACGCGGTTGATGGCCGCGACGAAGTACTCGTTGGCCACCGCAGCGGCGGGTTGTTCGAGCTTCCACAGGTAGGACGACAGCCCGCGGCTGGTCGCCGAGGGGTTGTAGACGATCTGCGCCCCTGCCAGGCCGAGCGCCCGCCAGCCCTCCGGGAAGTGCCGGTCGTAGCAGATGTAGACGCCGACGCGGCCCACGGCGGTGTCGAAGACCGGCCATCCCAGGTTGCCGGGGCGGAAGTAGTACTTCTCCCAGAACCCGGGCAGGTGCGGCAGGTGGTGCTTGCGGTACTTGCCGAGATAGCTGCCGTCGGCGTCGATCACCGCGGCGGTGTTGTAGTAGAAGCCGGGTCCGTCGAGCTCGAAGATCGGCACGACGACGACCATCGACAGCTCGCGTGCGAGCGCGCGCATCCGCTGCACGGTCGGGCCGTCCGGCACCGGCTCTGCCCAGCGGTGGTGCTCGTCGTCCTGGACCTGGCAGAAGTAGGGCGCGTTGAACATCTCCTGGAATCCGATGATCCGGGCGCCCTGCGCTGCTGCGCGCCGGGCGTGCTGCTCGTGGACGTCGACCATGCTCCCGGTGTCACCGGTCCACTTGGCCTGCACGAGCGCTGCGCGAACGACGTGTGACATCGGTGCGGCCCTCCTCGCTCCGACTCCTCCCGCCGGTTCCGGCGCGAGTTGAACCGAACGTAGGCCCACCGGTGAGCACCCGCATGATCGGGAGATCACGCGGCGCTACAGCGAGTTCTCGCGAAAGCGGCGCGCGGGGCTCATTCCCACCAAGGGCGGTACCCGACGCCGTGCTTGTTGGCGCGATCCACGTCCCGGCGCATGGTCCGGGTGTCGCGAGCCACGCCGGGCGGGAAGCCGTGCTTGATGGCGCGGTGCTCGCCGGTCTCGCCCATGTAGCAGACCGAGTAGAACAGCCCCACCAGCAGACCGAGGGCCAGCGAGCTCAACCGGATCCACATCGGACCGGGCAGCAGCATCAGCACGGCGCAGAACGGGGCGAGCTGGGTCAGCGCGCGAGCGAGGTGGCGCAGGACCCAGGTGCGGCAGGTGACGTCGTGCAGCACCCACTCGGCGCACCGGTCCGGGAGCTTCCCACCGAAGGCGTACCAGACCCATTGCGCCGCGTTGGGTCGCGAGGTCGGCGCGGGCGGTGTGGTCGCCATATCTCCAGGTTAGTCCTCGTCGCAGTGCTCAGGAGCCCTCCGTTCGGGCCTCCGCGGCCGATCCTATGCACCCGTTGCCACGCGACATGACGCGACCACGCTCAGTGTTGTGCATCACATTTGGGCGATCTTGCACCACCTTCGCGGGTGAAGCGCGTCCCAGTAGTAACGAGGGATTGCGAGAGCTCGATAGCGCAATCGAGAAGGGGAGGAAAAGTGTTCGTCGTCGTCGTGGCAATGCTGCTGGTTCTGGTTCTGGGGTTCGTGATGTTCACCGACGCGCTGGACGGCACCGGGTCGATGAGCACCCGGCGGGGGCTCAAGGATCTGGCCGTGCAGGTGAAGCGCAACGCTCGCCTGTCCGACCACCACTGAGCGCGGTCGCGTCACCGCGGGCGTGCGGCCCGCGGTGATCCCAGGGGGTCAGAGGAGTCCGCGGTGGACCAGGTTGGCGAGCAGGGAGCGCACGCCGAAGGTCCACTGCGGACACCGCTCGCTGCGGTCGACCCGGTTGGCGAGGGTGCCCAGCTTCGGGGTGGAAATCCGCACCACATCGCCGACCTGGTGGGTGAAGCCCTTTCCGGGAGCGCCGCGATCCTCCGTGGGAGCGAAGAGGGTCCCGGTGTAGAGGATCAAGCCGTCCGGGTACTGGTGGTGCCGACCGAGCGCGGCAGCGGCCAGGTCCTCGGGATCTCGGCTGATCTCCCGCATGGAGCTGTGCCCGTCGAGGACGAACCCGTCCTCACCGCGGACCTCCAGCCGAACGTCCAGACCCCGCACGTCGTCCAGTCCGAAACCGTCGTCGAAGAGCCGCAGGAACGGTCCGAGAGCAGCCGAGGCGTTGTTGTCCTTGGCCTTCGGCAGCAGCAGGGCGCTGCGGCCTTCGACGTCGCGCAGGTTCACGTCGTTGCCGAGGGTCGCGCCCACGATCGCGCCGTCGCTGCGGATCGCCAGCGCCACCTCGGGCTCGGGGTTGTTCCACTCCGAGCCCTCCGCGATGCCGATGTCGGCACCGGCTCCCACCGCCGACAGCAGCGGCGCCTTCGTGAAGATCTCCGGGTCCGGACCGAGCCCGACCTCCAGGTACTGCGACCACAGGCCGTCGCGCACCAGCACTTCCTTCACCGCGCGGGCCTCGTCCGAGCCGGGTCGCACGGCCGCGAGAGCGCCGCCGATCGCTGATTCGACCTGGTCGCGGATCTCCGCCGACCGAGTCACGTCACCGGCCGCGCGCTCCTCGATGACCCGCTCCAGCATGCTCTTGACGAAGGTGACGCCCGCCGCCTTGAGCACCTGCAGGTCTGCCGGCGCCAGCAGCCTCGGTCCCGGTCCGCCGCTGAAGGTCTCGGCCAGCACGCCTTCCCACGACCAGCTCTTGCGACCGGGGGCGGTGCGGGCGAGCTCGGCGGGATCGCGGTGTTCGAGCAGATCGGTCAGCGTGGGCGTCACGCCGGTGAGGTCGATGAGTTCGTCGCCGCGGAGGGCGACGACCGCCGGGCCCGCCTCCTGCGGATCGTGCAGCCGACCGACGAGGGTCGCCGCGTCGCGATCGGTGGGCAGGACGTCGCTGGGGTCGTCGAGCAGATTCACGTCGCACCTCTCGTTCGCCTCGACGGCAACATAGCGCTCCGAACACGGCACGCCCCGCGTTCGCGAGCGGAACGCGGGCCCGCGACCGGGCGAACGAGGCTGCGGCCGAGTGGCGGGGCGGTGCTGGCGGGTGGTCGGTCGTGTGACGTAGGGTTCGAGCGGCCTCACTCTTTCGGGTGAGCGCTCTTGGTCAGAACGGATCATCCGACAGTGGGGTGAGTTGCAGTGGGCAGGTCGTCGTTGGCGCGATCCAGGCGTGGGCGCCACCGCCGCGGTGCCGTCGCGCGGTACACCGCACCGGTGCTCGGGTACACGACCGCAGCGGTGCTCGCGGTCATCGCGATCACCAGCGCGCACTACTCGCAGACGCGCGCGGACGAGGTGGCGACGCCGGGGACGGCCAACGCCGCCCGCGCCCAGGGCGCGGCTCCGGCCAGGCAGTACCTGCCGCAGCTGACGCTTCCGGAGCACAGTCCCGGCACTCCCCCTTCGGTGCCGAGCGCGCCGCACCCCGCGCCGACCACGCAGGCGATCGCCGAGCCCGAGCCGGTGGCCGTCACCACGTCGACCGAGCCGTCGGCCACGCGCGAACCCGCGCCGTCGACGACGTCCGAACACCCGAGCTCGACGCCGTCGACCAGCACGCCGGTCCCGAGCGAGCCGAGCCCGCAACCCACGCAGCCCTCGGAGACGACCCAACCTTCCGAGCCGAGCGAGACGACCGAACCACCGACCTCGGAACCCACGCAGCCCTCGGAACCGGACGAGACGACCGAACCGAGCACGCCCTCGCAGCCGGGACTGCTGCCGCTGGTCGGCGGCGTGGTGGACGGCCTGACGGACCCGCTGCTCGGACGCTGACGCCGCTCGCGGGCGCGGCCCACCGGTGGGATCGTCGATCCCAGGAGGTGCCGGCCCATGGAAACGGTCGCGATCACCGGTGGCACCGGCCACCTGGGGCGTCAGCTGGTGCGCCTGCTCAAGCCCACGCACCGGGTTCGGGTGCTCACCCGGCACCCGGGCACGGACCCCGAAGTCCAGTGGGTCCCTGGAGATCTCGCCACGGGCGCGGGCGTCGAGGAGCTCGTCGCCGGAGCGGGAACCGTGGTGCACGCGGCGACCTCGTCGCCGTCCGCCCAGCGCGGATTCCTCCACCCCGCCGACTTCTGGCGCAGTCCTCCGGAGGTCGACGTCGACGGCACCTCACGGCTGATCGAGGCCGCGACGTCGAACGGTGCCGGGCACTTCCTCTACGTCTCGATCGTCGGCATCGACCGCCCCGCCCTGCCCTACCTGCGGCTCAAGCACACGGCCGAGGAGCTGGTCAGCGTCGCCGACGTGCCGTGGTCGATCACGCGCGCCACCCAGTTCCACTGGCTGCTGGACCGGATGCTCGGGCGCGCGGCCCGGCTTCCCGCCGTCCCGCTGCCCCGGTCGCTGCCCGCTCAACCGGTCGACGACCGCGATTTCGCCGGCCACCTCGCCCGATGCGTGGCCGAGGGCCCCGCGGGGCGGCGTCCTGACTTCGGCGGGCCCGAGGTGCTCACGCTGGACCAGGTGGTGCGCAGCTGGCGCGAGGCGCGCGGCGCGAACCTGCGCACCTTCGGCGTCCCTGCGCCGAAACGCCTGCGGCGCATCGCGTCCGACTTGACCTGCCCGAACGATCGGCACGGCCGGACCACCTGGGCGGAGTGGCTGCGCGACCACCCCGCCCAGTGAGGGTGATCAGGCGATCTTGACCAGCATCTTGCCGGTGTTGTCACCGCGCATCAGGCCGAGGAACGCGTCCGGCGCGTTGCGGAGGCCCTCGACGACCGTCTCGCGATAGTTGATCTTGCCTTCGGCCAGCCAGGTCCCGACCTCGCTGAAGAACGCGTCCTTGACGTGCGCGTGATCGCCCACGATGAAGCCCTGCACCTTCAGGCGCTTCTGCACGATCATCATCAGGTTCCGCGGGCCGGGCTGCGGGCTTTCGTTGTTGTACTGCGAGATCATCCCGCACTCGGCGGCGCGGCCGAAGTCGTTGAAGGCGAAGATCGCGGCCTCGAGGTGCTCACCGCCGACGTTGTCGAAGTAGACGTCGATGCCCTCGGGCGCGGCCTCGGCGAGCTGCTTGCGGACCGGGCCGTCGTGGTAGTTGAACGCCGCGTCGAAGCCGGCCTCGTCGAGCAGGTACTTGACCTTCTCCGGCGAACCGGCGCTGCCGATCACCTTCTTGGCGCCGCGCAGCTTGGCGATCTGGCCGACCAGCGAGCCGACCGCACCCGCAGCGCCGGAGACGAACACGACGTCGCCCTCCTTCTGCTCGGCGACGTCGACCAGGCCGGCGTATGCGGTCATGCCGGGCATGCCGAGCACGTAGAGGTAGGCGCTCGGCGGTGCGACGTTCGCGTCGACCTTGGTGGCGTGCTTGGTGGGCACCACCGCGTAGTCGCGCCAGCCCAGCATGTGCAGCACGAGGTCGCCGGGCTCGTAGCCCTCGGCGTTGCTGGTCACGACCTCGCCGACGGCGCCGCCCTGGAGCGCTTTGCCGACCTCGAAGGGCGGCACGTAGGACTTGCCCTCGTTCATCCGGCCGCGCATGTACGGGTCGACGCTCATGACGAGGTTGCGCACCAGGACTTCGCCCTCACCCGGCTGCGGAGCCTCCGCCTCGACGAAGTCGAAGTTCTCCATCGTCGGCAGCCCCTGCGGACGGGACGCGAGGCGGATCTCCAGACCCTTGCTCATCAACTGATCCTTTCATCAGAACACTTTCCCCGGACTCTACGACGGTGGTCCGCCGGCAGCGACGGCGCCTTGATCACGACCGGTTCCGGACGCGCCCCCGCGCCCGCAGCGCCGCGTTGGGCAGCGCCGGAGCGGCCAGCGCCGGCGCCGCGTACCCGCGCACGACCCCGAAACGGCCCTGCGCGTCGGAATCCTCGCGACCCCGCTCCCACTCCGCCCGCGCCTGAGCGACCTCGTCGTGGGTAGTGCCGACGAAGTTCCACCACATGACGATCTCCTCCTCGAAGGGCACCCCGCCGAGCAGCATCGCCCGTCCCGCTCCCGCGGCACCGATCGTCACGTCCTCGCGACCCCTGCCCACGTAGAGCATGTCGCCGGTGCTCACCTGCTCCCCGTTGACCGTCAGGTCCGAGAGCGCGAGCACCGCGTGCTCGAAGTCCTCCTCGACCGGGATCCGCATGCTCGCACCCGGCTCGGTGGTCAGCTCCGCACCGAGCAACGGCGTGTAGGTCTTGGCCGGAGAAGTGCCACCGAGCAGCGAGCCCATCAGCACGGTCGCCGAGCCCTCCGGCGTCGAGATCACCGGCAGGTCGCCGTGGTGCTCGAAGTGCGGGTCGACTCCGCGCCGGGCCTCGGGCAGCGCCACCCACAGCTGCACCCCGTGCAGGATCGGCGCGTGGTCCGCGGGCGATTCCTCGGAGTGCGAGATCCCGACCCCGGCGGTCATCAGGTTCAGCTGCCCCGGCTCGATGAGCTGGGTGTTGGCGAGGCTGTCGCGGTGCAGCACCTGGCCTTCGAGCAGCCAGCTGACGGTCTGCAGACCCGTGTGCGGGTGCGGCGGGACCTGCATCCCGGCCTGCCCGGCGATGTCGGCCGGCCCGAAGAAGTCGGCGAAGCACCAGGCCCCGACCATCCGTCGATCGCGATTCGGCAGCGTACGGCCGACGAGCATCGCCCTCGGCCCGCCCAGCGGCACCTCCCGGGGCCGCAGCAGCTCAGGTTCCGGAGCCGCGGTCGCCACGCCTCCGCAGGCCAGTTCGTCGGGTTGTTTCTCGACGTTGCTCACGTCCTCAGCCTCCTCCATCAGCCGCACGCGTGCACAATGATGGTTGAAGCATCATCTACTCGTCGACGGGAGCACATCAGTGAGCACCGAACCCGAGATCAAGGACAACCCCGACGCCAACCGGTTCGAGATCCTCGTGGACGGCGAACTCGCGGGTTTCGCCGAGTACCGGCTCAAGACCGGCCAGATCTCGTTCACCCACACCGAGATCGACGACAACTTCAGCGGCCAGGGCCTGGCCGGCAAGCTGGTCCGCGCCGCCTTGGACGAAGTCAGGAGCCGCGAGCTGCGCGTGCTGCCGTTCTGCCCCTACGTGCGCGGCTGGATCGCCAAGCACTCCGACTACCTCGACCTGGTGCCCGCCGAGCGCCGAGCGGGTTTCGAACTGTGAGCTCCCGAGCCACGAGCGCCCGCGGCCGCCCCGATTAGGCTGGCCGCGATCAACACCGATCCGATCAGGAGTCGATCCGTGCCCACGATTCCCCCGCGTCGCCGACTCGGCCGAGGCGGTCCCGAGGTCAGCGCCATCGGTTACGGCGCGATGGGCCTCTCCGGCGTCTACGGAAGCGCCGACGACGCCACGTCACAGCAACTGCTGAACGACCTGCTCGATCTCGGGGTGAACTTCCTCGACACCGCCGACGTCTACGGCGACGGCCACAACGAGAAGCTGATCAGCACCCTGCTGGCCGGCCGGCGCGACGAGGTCGTGCTGGCCACGAAGTTCGGCGCGAACAAGGAGACCGGCGGCGGCAGGCCCGAATACGTCCGCCAGGCCGTGGAGGCCAGCCTGTCCCGGCTCGGCACCGATCACATCGACCTCTACTACCTGCACCGGCTCGACCGCACCACGCCCATCGAGGACACCGTGGGCGCCATGGGCGAGCTGGTCGCCGAAGGCAAGATCCGCTACGTGGGCCTCTCGGAGATCAGCGCCGCGACCCTGCGCCGCGCGCACGCGGTCCACCCGATCACCGCGGTGCAGCAGGAGTACTCGCTGTTCACCCGGGACCTCGAAGCCGAGGTGCTGCCGGCGGTGCGCGAGCTGGGCGCGAGCCTGGTGGCCTACTCCCCGCTGGGACGCGGCGTGCTCACCGGCGCCTTCACCAGCGTCGCCGACGTGGAGAACCTGGAGGTCCGCAGCCAGCGCTACCCGCGGTTCCAGGAGGGGAGCCTGCAGCGCAACATCGAGCTCACCCGGCCGCTGCGGGACCACGCCGACGCCCTGGGCGTCACGCCTGCGCAGCTCGCGCTGGCGTGGCTGCTGGCCCAGGGGCCGGAGGTCCTGCCGATCCCCGGCAGCCGCAACCTCGACCGCGTCCGCGCCAACGTCCAGGCAGCAGACGTCGACCTCGCCCCGGAACTCGTCGCGGAGCTCTCGGCCCGGTTCCCACCCGGCGCCGCAGCGGGCGAGCGCTACCACCCGGACGCCATGTCCAGACTGGACCGCTGACCACCGACGGCGTCCACCGGCCGCCGGTGGACGCCCGTCAGCCGGGTCTGCGCCCGCAGACCGAGTGGATCGTGCTGTTGTGGAGCACGAGATCGCAGGTGGGGTCGCCGAACCGGGCGAGAACCTCGTCGATGGCGTCCTGGCTCACCCGCCCAGATTCGATCAGCGGGTCCCGCATCTTCACGACCTGCACCTGAAGGCTGGGGCTTTCGGGCATGAGTTTCGGATAGGCCACCACTTCGGAGTCCACGTCGTGAAGGCCCGCATCGAGCATCATGCGCGTGAGCCTCCGCCCCAGGTACGGGTCTGGACCCATGCTCGCCAACAGGGAGATCAGCGCGCTGATGACCTCGTGCCAGGTCTCGTCCGGCGGGTCGGACAGCGGCATCGTGCTCAGGTCGCACTCCTCCACCAGCAAAGTGCCACCGGGTTTGAGAGCCGTGACGAGCTTGTCGAGGACCGCGCGGGGATCGTGCAGGTGCACGAGCACCAGCCGGACGGTGATCAGGTCGAACTCGGCCTCCCCGAGCGGATCTGCCGACACGTCGTGGCGGAGGACCTCGAGGTTGTCCGCGTCCAACTCCCTCAGCCACTCGGGTTCGAGGTCCGTGGTCACGACGCGGCCGGTGCTCCCGACCTGACCGGTGAGCCACCTCGTCACGGTCCCGATCCCGCCACCCACCTCCAGGCAGGACCACCCTTCGCCGATCCCGGTCTCCTGAATCCGGCGGCGCGTCAGCCGGTCGCACATCTCCGCCTGGACCCGCAGCCGCTCGTGCTCACCGTCCTCGGCCGTGTTGAAGATGTACCCGTCCGTCATGGAGCGCAGGCTCCTCGCGACCCCTTCCACAGCGCTTTCGCGGAAGCCGACGCGCGCGGGCTCACCCCCAGCGAGCCCGCGCACGTGAGACCTGCGGTCATGCTGGTCTCCGCCCTCGCGCGGAGACCAGCAGCGGCCCGTACACGACCAGCTCGCAGTACTCGTCATCGAAACGCGCGAGAACGAGGTCGACTTCGTCGGCGCTGACGAGTCCCGCCCCGACGAGCCGATCGCGCATCTCGGCGACCTGCGTTCGCCAACTCCGGATCGCGGGCATGCGTCGTGGGAACGCCACCGCCTCGGTCTCCACCCCGGTCAGACCGGCGGCGCTCAGGAGGCCGGGGAGCTTCGCGCCGAGATACGGATCGCCGCCGCCCGCGCGGATCGCCTCCGCTGACGCCCCTGCCACCTTGGAGCAGGTGGCGTCGGGCGGCTCGAACACCGGGAGCACTCGCATGTCGTAGTCCTCGACGAGCAACCAGCCACCCGGTACCAGCGCTCGACCGAGCTTGCCGAGCACGGCGAGCTTGTCCGGCAGGTGGGTCATCACCAGGCGGAGGGTGATCAGGTCGTAGACCGATTCGCCGATCTGATCCGTTCTGATGTCGTGCTCGACGACGTCGACGTTCGGCGAACCCAGCCCTCGGATCCACTTGGTCTCGAGGTCCGTGGCCACGACGTGCCCGGTGTGCCCGACCTGCTCCGCGAGCCACTCGGTGACCGTTCCGCTGCCCGCCCCGACCTCCAGGCACCGCCACCCCTCCCCCAGACCTGTGCTCTTGAGCCTGCGGAAGGTGACGGGATCCCACACCTGGGCGTGCGCCAGCAGGCGCTGGTGCTCCCCGGTCTCTGCGGTGTTGAACATGTAGTTCTGCTCTGTCATGTCCTCGAGAGTCGCGTCCGCGGGGTGCACGGGACATCCGTAAGAACGCGGAATCGGGTTCAGCCCACCTCGTCGGTTTCCACGCGGCGGGACAGCTCCCACGCCATGAGCTCGTTCCTCCCGGACAGGTCGAGCTTCTGCTTGAGGTGTTCGACGTGGGTCTCCACCGTTCGACGGGACAGAACGAGCTCGGCGGCGATCCGCTCGTTGCTCAACCCGTCGCCGACCAGGACCGCCACCTCGCGCTCGCGTGCGGACAGCGGGCGATCGGCCGCGTCCGGATGTTCGAGCGCGGCTGCCGCGAGCTGCTCGACCGTCATCGCCGCGCCCTGCGACATCAGTCGGGCCGCTGTGCGGGAGCCGACCTGGCGCGTGACGCGTTCGACCGCCTCATCGCTGAAGGTCATCATCGTGGACGGCATCCTGCTGCCGCGGCGCCCGACGGCCCTCGCCGCACCGGCCAGGCGGAGCGCCGCGCGATTCCGCCCCTCGTTCGCTGCCAGGCCGCTGGCCGCCCACAGCCAGTCCGGGTCGTCCATGAAGGGACCGCCGTCGCTGAACCCGGCCAGCACCGCCGCCACGTGGCGGCGGTGCGTCGAGGTGTCGCCCAGGTTGGCTGCGGCGAACGCGATCCCCAAGTGCGCGGTGGCCTCCAGCGCGGTGCTGCGCTGCTCGCGGCTCATGTCCAAGGCCTCCCGGCACGCCCGATCGCAGTCCTGCCACCGCCTCTCGGCGGCTCTGACCATGCCGAGCACCGTCCACGCCCATCCGCATCCGATCTCGTCCCCCTGGGCGGAGTGCAGCCGGATGCTCTGCTCGCAGAGGTCAGCGGCCCGCTGGAGATCGCCCGCCGGGCATTCGGCCAGAGCGAGGTTGCGCATACCGCGGGCGATTCCCTGGTGGTCGTCCAGGCGGCGCGCCACGTCGAGGCATTCGGTGAAGCAACGCCGGGCTTCCTCGTGGTCCCACTGGCGCCAGGCCAGCCTGCCGAGCCGGGTGAGAGCCTCGACCCTCGCGCGTTCCTCCGCGGTCCCGGCGTCCAGGAACTCCGCCAGCCACGCGCGGCCGTCGTTGATGCGTCCCCGCAGCTCCCAGAAGTACGCCAACGAGGTGGCCATGAGCAGGCCTCGCGCCTGGTCGTTCGCACGTGCCCAGCGCAACGCGGAGTGGAGGTTTCCCTCCTCCTCGGACATCGCGGCCAGGTGGCGTCCTCGGTCCCCCCGGCGCAGGCCGAGGTCTCCACGCCGGGCCACGGCTCGGTAGTGCTCGGCGTGGCGTGCGCGCGCTCGCTCCTCATCGGTCCCGAGAACAGCTGCTGCGTACTCCCGAATCGGTTCCAGGAGCCGGTAGCGCATCCCTCCGCCCGCGGTCTGGGCCACCACCAGCGAGTGGTCGACGAGCGCGGTGAGCTCGTCGAGCACGTCGACACCGGCCACGGCCGCCGCCGCTGCGAGGTCGAATCCGCCGACGAAGACCGAGAGCTGACCGAAGAGCCGCTTCTGCTCCGGGCTGAGCAACCGGTAGCTCCAGGCGACCGTCGCTTCCATCGTGCTGTGGCGATCCCCGCCCGCGAAGGTCTCGGCCTGGGCGAGCATCGGCAGAACGGTGTCGAGCCGGTGCAGGATCTGCACGGGTGTGAGCACGCGGGTCCAGGCGGCTGCGAGCTCGATCGCCAGGGGCAGCCCGTCCAGGCGCCCGCAGATCTGCGCCACGGCCGCGTCGGCGACGAAGTCCGGCCGGACCAGACGAGCGCGGTCGGCGAACAGGAGGGCCGCGGAGTCACCGTCCAGAGACGGCACCCGGAACAACTGCTCGCCGCTGACGCCCAGGCCGACTCGACTCGTGGCCAGGATCCGCGTCCTCGGGCAATCCAGCAGCAGGCGATGGGCGAATTCCGCGACTGCGTCGGCGAGGTGCTCGCAGTTGTCGACGATGAGCAGCGCCTCGGCCTCGGCCAACCGCGCGGTGATCATGTCGGTCGTCGTCGATCCGGTCTCCTGCGCGAAACCGAGTGCCGAAGCGAACGCGGTCGGCACCGCTCCGGAACCACTGACGGCCTCCAGGGCGACGAAGCCGCTGTGACCGCCGAGTTCGAGCGCGAGCCGGGTCTTGCCAACCCCCGGCGCGCCCACGAGCGTGACCAGCCGGGACTCACCGAGCAGCCCGGTGAGTCGCTCGGCATCAGCTGAACGCCCGAAGCACCTGGTCATCCGCGCTGGAGCTCGCTGCGATCTCAAGCGATCACCCCCAGGGACGGTGCTCACCGGCGCTTCTCGAACAGCCGCTGGCGTGCGGTGAACCTGCGTCGCCGAGCCGTCACCGCTCCAGCGTCAACGCAGCGCCTTTCACGGCGCGTTCACGGCCACGCCGTCACTCCGGCTTGCGGCCGGTGACCGAGACGAGGGTGGGGCCGTAGACGACGAGGTCGCAGTTCGGGTCGTCGAAGCGGGCGATCACGCTGTCGACCTGCTCGGCGGTCACCCAGCCACCCTGGACGAGGCGGGGGCCGACCTCGACGAACTGCTGGCGCCAGGCCTGGATGTCGGGGACGCGCCGGGGGAACGCCACCGCCTCGGCGTCGACGTCGAGCAGGCCCGCGCCCTCCAGCATGCCCTGCAGCTTGACGCCCAGCCGCACGTCCGCACCTGCCGCGTTGACGAGCTCGACCGAGGCTCCGGCGACGGTGTGCCAGGTGTCGTCCGGCGGGTGGCAGACCGGCAGGCTGCGCATGTCGTACTCCTCCACCAGCAGCCGGCCGCCCGGCACGAGCGCGTCGATGAGCTTGCGCAGCACCGCCTGCTCGTCGGCCTGGTGCATGAGCACGAGCCGGAGGTTGATCACGTCGTAGGCCTCCGAACTCAGCGGTTCGGTGCTGATGTCGTGCTCGAAGGTCTCGACGTTCGAAGCCTCGACGGTGCGCAGCCACTTCGGTTCGAGATCGGTGGCCACCACACCTCCCGTCGGGCCGACGCGGTCGGCGAGCCAGCGCACCACCGTGCCGGTCCCGCCACCGACCTCCAGGCAGCGAGAGCCCTCGCCGACGCCCAGGCCCTCGAGCCTGCGGAAGGTCAACCGGTCCCACAGCTGCGCCTGTCCGAGCAGGCGCGCGTGCTCGCCGTCGTCGGCCGTGTTGAACATGTACTTCTGAGTCGTCACGCCGGAAGTATCACCGCCCGCACCTCGCCGCAGGGCCGGAACGGGCGAGGCAGCGGCGTCAACCGGCGGTCGCGCCGAACAGAACTCCCAGCAGGTAGGTCACCCCGGCGGCCCCCAGGCCGATCGCGAGTTGACGCAGCGCGCGCGGCAGCGGCGCCGCTCCGGACAGCACGCCCACGGTGGCGCCGGTGAGCATCAGCGCCAGACCGACGAGCACCACGGCGAGCACGACCGCGGGGAGCCCGCTGAGTCCGACCAGGAAGGGCAGCACCGGGACCAGCGCGCCGGAGGCGAAGAACACGAAGCTCGACACCGCAGCGTTCAACCCCGACCCCACGACCTCGTGCTCACCGGGGTCCTCCGTCTCGCGCGGGCTCCCGGACTCGACCTCGGGATCGGCCTTCGCGGGAGGCGGGTTCAGCTGGAACCGCCGCAGCAATGCGTCAGCGCGGTGCTGGGCCTCGTCCTCGTCCATGCCCCTGGCCCGGTAGACCAGGGCCAGCTCGTTGGCGTCGACGTCCAGGTGCGGGACGACCGCGCGCGCCTCGGGATCCGGCGTCGCCGCCGCGAGGAGCTCCCGCTGGGAGCGGACCGAGATGTACTCGCCCGCCCCCATCGACAGGGCGCCCGCCAGCAGGCCGGACAGTCCGGTCAGCAGGACGACGCTGGTCGGCAGGTTCCCGCCGATCACGCCCAGAACGAGAGCGAGGTTGCTGACCAGGCCGTCATTGGCGCCGAAGACCGCCGCGCGGAACGAACCGGAGACCCGGGCCCGCCCGCGCGCCGCCAAGGCGCGCACGACCTCCTCGTGGATGCGCTCATCGGCGGCCATGGACGGAGGGACGTCCTGGTCGTAGTGGTACGGCGAACGGCTCTCCGCGCGCTGGGCCAGGGCCAGCACGAACACCGACCCGAAGCGGCGGGCCAGCGCGACCAGGAGCCGCATCCGGAAATGACCGCGCCTGCGCGGACCGATCTCATCGCCGAGCAGGTCTTCCCAGTAGCGGGCGTGCCGCTCCTCCGCCTCGGCCAGTCCCAGGAGGATGTCGCGCTCCTCGCCGGTGCGGCGATCCGCCAGGCTCCGGTAGACGCGGGCTTCCTCGCGCTCGTCGGCGAGTCGCCGGCGCCAGCGACGGATGGAGCGTCCGTCAGCGATCTTGTCGTGCACGCGCGAAGCCTCTCAGCGACGACCTCCGGTCACCACGCGACTCGCCGCCCACCCCTGCAGCTCGCAGCAGGTCACACCGCTCAGGCCGACCGCCCCGGCAAGCGTGTCCCAGACGTGACACGCGTGACCCGGTTGTGTGACGGGAGTGGCGGATGGGCGAGGTAGGGTTCCTGCGGCGCGCCGGGCGGACCGACGGAGGCTGATCGCATGAACCGCAAAGCCGTGACCGTGATCGTGATTCTCGTGGTGCTGGTCTGCGGCTCACTGCTGGTGCGCGACCCCGTCTCAGCCGCTGAAGCGGTACGCAACGCGGTCACCACCGTCTTCGGCGCCCTCACCACGGTCGTGACGTCCCTGACCACGTTCTTCGAGGCGTTGTTCCACGCCAAGTAGCACTCTGACGCCTGCTGCGCAGCGCGGGGAGCAGTAACCTGGGTTGGCAATGTCTGAATTCCGGCGATGCCTGGAGTCGACATGAGCAAGCTGACCCAGCCGACGCGGCCGGAGAGCAGGCTGTCCCGTTCGGTGGCCGATAGCGCCGACGGGCTCGACCAGCGCTTCCGCGCCGCACCGGGGATACGACGGCAGCTGAACAAGGTGTTCCCCACCAACTGGGGTTTCCTGCTCGGCGAGATCGCGCTGTACAGCTTCATCGTCCTGCTGCTCACCGGCACCTACCTGGCCTTCTTCTTCGACCCGTCGATGGCGGAGGTCACCTACGACGGCCGGTTCACCAATCTGCGCGGCGTCGAGATGTCCCGCGCGTTCGAGAGCACGCTGGACATCTCCTTCGAGGTGCGAGGCGGGTTGTTCGCGCGTCAGCTGCACCACTGGGGCGCGCTGATCTTCATGGCCGCGATCGTGGCGCACATGTTCCGGATCTTCTTCACCGGTGCGTTCCGACGACCACGCGAGACCAACTGGCTCATCGGCGTCAGCCTGTTCGTGCTGGGGATGTTCGAGGGGTTCATCGGCTACTCGCTGCCCGACGACCTGCTCTCCGGCACGGGCCTGCGGATCGCCTCCGGCATCCTGCTGTCCATCCCGGTGATCGGCACCTGGCTGCACTGGCTGCTGTTCGGCGCGGAGTTCCCCGGGACCGAGATCATCCCGCGCTTCTACCTCTTCCACGTCTTCCTGCTGCCCGGGATCATCCTCGCGCTGGTGGCGGTGCACCTGGCGATCGTCTGGTACCAGAAGCACACCCAGTACCCCGGTCCGCAGCGGACCGAGTCCAACGTCGTCGGCGTGCGGATCATGCCGGCGTTCGCGGTCAAGGCCACCGGGTTCTTCCTGATCGTCACCGGCGTGCTGGCCGTCATGAGCGGCATCTTCCAGATCAACGCGATCTGGAACTTCGGCCCCTACGTCGCCTCGCAGGTGTCGGCGGCCTCCCAGCCCGACTGGTACATGATGTGGACCGACGGGATGGGACGCCTGTGGCCGCCGTGGGAGGTCTACCTGGGTCCGTTCACGATCCCGGCGCCGTTCTTCCCCCTGATCCTGGGCATGGGACTGGTGTTCACCATCGCCGCGATCTACCCCATGCTCGAGCGCAAGCTGAGCGGCGACGACGCCCACCACAACCTGCTCCAGCGGCCCCGCGACAACCCCGTGCGCACCTCGCTGGGCGCGATGGCGATCGCGTTCTTCATCGTCGTGCTCATCTCCGGGATGAACGATGTGGTGGCCTTCCAGTTCGGGTTGTCGCTGAACATGATGACCTGGGCCGGGCGCATCGCGGTGCTGGTGGCGCCCCCGCTGGCCTACTACGTGACCTACCGGATCTGCCTCGGTCTGGAGCGCGGCGATCTGGAAGTGCTCGACCACGGTGTGGAGACCGGCATCATCAAGCGGCTGCCGCACGGCGAGTTCATCGAGATCCACCAGCCGCTCGGTCCGACCGACGCGCACGGCCACCCGGAACCGCTCGACTACCAGGGCGCTCCGGTGCCGAAGAAGATGAACCAGCTCGGCGCCGCCGGCCATTCCGTGCCCGGCAGCCTGCTGCGTCCCGACCCGCCCGAGGAGACCCGCGCGCTGGAGCACGCGGCGGAAAGCGATGACGAATCGCAGGTGAAGTCCGGTCGTCCACAGCCGCCCGAAGAGTGAGTTCGGCTCCGCGGAAGGCAGTCCGGCGCATAGGGTGCCGGGCGTGTCCAACCGGGAACTCGTCGTGCTCGGCACGGCCAGCCAGACGCCGACCCGAACCCGCAACCACAACGGCTACCTGCTGCGTTGGGACGGGCGGGGTCTGCTGTTCGACCCCGGCGAGGGCACGCAGCGGCAGATGACCTTCGCCGGTGTCAGCGCCAACGACGTCGATCACCTGTGCCTCACGCACTTCCACGGCGACCACTGCCTGGGCGTGCCCGGGGTGGTGCACCGGATGGCGGCCGATCGGGTTCGCGGCGCGGTGCACGCGCACTACCCGGCTTCCGGCGCCGAGTACTTCCACCACCTGCGCCACGCCTCCGCCCACGACAACGCGGTCCACCTCGACGAGCACCCGATCACCGGCGACGGGGAGATCGCGCGGGACCAGTTCGGCATCCTGCGCGCGGTCCGGCTGGATCACCGCATCGAGGCGTTCGGCTACCGGCTGGAGGAACCGGAGGGCCGCCGGATGCTCCCGGAGGTGCTGGCGCGGTCGGGCGTTCGAGGATCCGACATCGGGCGGGTGCAGCGCGGCGAAGCGGTCCGAGTCGGCGAACGGACGGTGGATCCGCAGGAGGTCAGCGAGGTGCGGCCCGGGCAGCGGTTCGCGTTCGTGATGGACACCCGTCTCTGCGACGGCGTGTTCGCGCTCGCCGAGAACGCCGACATGCTGGTGATCGAATCGACCTTCCTCGACCAGGACGCCGAGCTCGCCGAGCGGTACCGGCACCTCACCGCGAAGCAGGCGGCGCGGGTCGCGGCCGAGAGCGGCGTCCGGTGCCTGGTGCTGACCCACTTCTCCCAGCGCTACACCGATCCTCGCCGGTTCCACGACGAGGCCGCGGAGGTCTTCGACGGCACGATCGTGGTGGCCTCGGACCTGGATCGCATCCCGGTCCCGCGGCGCCGCTGAAAACCGAACACGCCGTGGCCGAATCCGCTGCCGAACGAGGTGATGGGTCGTACCGTGTGCGCAAGCTCGTGCCGCCGTACGTGAGGAGCGGAACCGGATGACCAGCGCCGATGTGCTCGTCGATGCGTTCAGCCGGATTCAGGGGGCCGTCCACGACGCGGTCGAGGGCCTCGACGAGGAGGCCCTGGCGCACCGCATCGACCCCGAGAGCAACTCGATCGCCTGGTTGCTGTGGCACCTCGCGCGGGTGCAAGACGACCACATCGCCGACGTCGCCGAGACCGAGCAGGTGTGGCTGGTGCAGAACTGGGCGACGAGGTTCGAGCTCCCGCTGGACGAGGAGGACACCGGCTACGGCCACGACCCCGACCAGGTGGAGTCGGTGCGCGCCTCCGCTGAGCTGCTGACCGGCTACTACGACGCCGTGCACGAGCAGACCCTGCGGTACGTCACCGGGCTCAGCGACGCCGACCTGGACGAGGTCATCGACGCCAGCTGGTCGCCGCCGGTCACCCTCGGCGTTCGCCTGGTGAGCGTGATCGCCGACGACCTGCAGCACGCCGGGCAGGCGGCGCTGCTCAACGGTTTCCTCCGCCGCAGCCGGTGACGGCCACCGAGGGTAGCGACTGACCGCGTCGGCCTGGACAATCGAGACATGGCCGAGCGCAAGCCTCCCGGGGTCACCTTCGAGTCGTGGGTGGACCGTCAGATCCGCACCGCCCAGGAGCGGGGCGAGTTCGACGACCTGCCCGGGGCGGGCAAGCCGCTGCCCGGTGCCGGTGCTCCGCTGGAGGAGCAGTGGTGGATCAAGGAGCAGCTCCGCCGCGAGGGCCTCTCCGGCAGCGCGCTGCTGCCCACTCCCCTGCGCCTGCGGCGCGAGGTCGCCGAACTGCCCGGGACCGTCGCGGACCTGACCACCGAGCAGGCGGTGCGCGATGTCGCGACCGAGCTCAACCGGCGCATCGTGGAGCACCTGCGCGCTCCGGAGGGGCCGCAGGTGGCCGTGGCACCCGTCGATGTGGAGGCCCTCGTCGAGAGCTGGCGTGCCCAGCGCACCGATCCCCGGCAGGCCGAAACCCCGCAGCCGCCCGCCCCGGCCAGGGCGAAGTCGCGCGTGCGGCGCTGGTTGCGCCGCTGACCTGTTCGGTCTCACCACTCGGAACGCTTTGACCTCATCTGTGGGAGCTGCTTCCATCTTGTGGCATGGCATCGGGACCGCTGCTGGTGCAGCGTGCGCACATCGACCTGCTGCGGGTCGCCTCCGCTGCGTGTCCGCGCGGTTGAGCACCGCCACTCCCGCCCGTTCACACCCCGCAGCACTGGAGAAACGCGCCATGAAGCTGGACCCGACACCAGCGGACTTCGTCCCGGAGGACGCCGATCTCGTCGAAGTCACCGCCCGATTCGTGGTCACCCGCGAAGACCTGGGCCTTCTGGAGAGCATCCTGACCCGCAACGCCGAGCTGCGTGAGGTGATCCCGGCGCAGTCCACGGTGGACTCCAGGCCGGCCGATCAGCCGAAGCTGCGAATCCTCGTGGCCGCCAGGCAAATCATCCGCCAGGACGGCACCCGAATCGGATTCACCAGGCTGGAGTACGACCTGCTGGTGTTCCTGGCCCGAAATCCCGGTCGGGTGCACCACCGCAACACGCTGCTCGCGGCCGTGTGGGACTTCTCCAGCGAGCCCAGGACTCGCACGGTCGACGTCCACGTCCGGCGGATCCGCACCAAGCTGGGCCCTGAGCTGGATCTCATCACGACGGTTCGCGGAGTCGGCTATCGTCTCGATCACGCCGACCGCATCCGAATCATCACCGACTAGCGCGATCGCGTTGACCGCGAACACTGATCGCGCAATCCTGGTGAAGTTTCGTCAGCGAACTGAATCCAGGTGGCGACATGAGCGTGGTGATCGGCGTGTTGGTGCACGCGCGGCACCAAGACGTCTTCCGCCAGGCCGCGAGCACCGTCACCGGCGCAACCCTGCGCTGGGGCGTGTGCCGTGAAACCGGCCAGGCCATCGACCGGCTGCAGGAGCTGCTGGCCACGCAGGGGATGAACGGCCTGCTGGTGGGCCCGGGCTCCTACGAGGCCGTGCGCGGGCAGGTCCCGGACGGGCTGCCGGTGGCGGTGACCCGGCCTGGCGCGCTCGAGCTCGCGCTGGCGGTGGCCAGGATGCGCAACGACTTCCCCGAGCACCGCCGGGCCAGCATCGACACGTTCGAACCCGACGTCATCCAGGAGGTCGCAGGCACCCTCGGCGTCCGGCACTCCGCCCTCCCCTACGCGTCGGGTCAGCCGGTCGAGGAGATCCTGGCGCACCACCGCACGGCGCTGCGCAACGGCGGAGTGGTGATCACCCCGCGCGAGGAGATCGCCGAAGCGCTGCGCGCCGAGGCACCGGTGGTCGACAGCGATCTCACGGCGGATTCGGTGCGCGGCGAATTGCAGGAACTGCTGCTCCACGTGCGCTCCGGCCAAGCCGACGGTGCGCGTTTCGCCGCAGGCGTGTTCCACGTCCGCGACGGTGACGACGTCGACCGCGCCCGGGCCGGGTTACGCGAAATCCTGCTGCAGGACCCGCAATTGGCCGGGTCCTGGTTGGAGAACCGCGGCAGGCGCGGGCTGGTCCTGTTCGCCCACAAAGCGCTGCTGGAACGCGCGACCGCGGACTGGCAGGTGGTACCGGCCTTGCAGCAGGTCGAGCGGACCATGGACGTGCGCGTCGCCGCCGGTTTCGGGCTCGGCACCTCGGTGCGGGCCGGCATCGCGCTCGCGGAACGCGCCGCGGTGCGCGCCGAGGCCGAGCCGAACTCGTGCGGATTCGTCATCCAGGACAGCGGGGTGATCATCGGCCCGATCGGCGGATCCGGCCGTCGCGCCGAATTCGCCTACCGCGACCACAGCGCGGAGCTGGAAAGCCTCGCGCGGGAGGTCGGGCTGAGCGCCACCACGCTGTCCCGGCTGGTGGCGCTGGAGCGCGAGCTGCGCGGACGCGCGGTCTCCCCCAGCGAGCTCGCCACCCTCCTGGGCATCACCGATCCGAGCGGGAGAAGGCTGATCCGCAAGCTCGGCACCGCTGAACTGGTCACCTCCGAGGGCAGCGCGCAGCCCACCCGGCGCGGCCGCCCGACCCGCCTCTACCGCCTCCGACTCGGCGAAGCGCTCGGCCAACCGGGCTCGGTCCTCGACTAGGACCTGCCGCGAAACTGGCCGACCGCTCACCCCGAGGTCAGTCGCCAGGCGGTCAGGGCGAGGGTGGCCCGGACGAGCCCGGAGGACTCGGTGAGCTCCATGCCGAGCTCGGTGCCGAGACGGTCGATCCGCCTGGCGACGCTGCTGTGGTGCAGGTGCAGCAGTTCCGCAGCACGGCGGCGGGAACCGGTCGCGCAGTAGGCGTCGAGCGTGGCCAGATCGTCGGGGTCGGCGGCGATCCGCTCGATCGCGGCGACATCTCCGTTGGCCCGCAACGCTTCTGGCGGCGCGTGCTCGAGAAGTGCTGCCGCGCCCAGGTCCCGGTGGTGCACGACGGGACGATGCGGCGCCGCGAAGCGCAGCGCGGTGCGCGCCTGGCACCAGGACCGCTCGGCGCTCTCAGCCGCTCCGATGCCCGCCCGCACCTCCGGCGGGAGTCGTTCCGCGTCCACCGTGGTCGCGAGGATGACGCCGATGTCGCCCAGCGGGGCGGCTTTCACCGGTCGCGCCGGGCAGAGCGCAGCGGCGACCTGGTCTAGGGGACGCGTGCTGCGGATCGCGGCCACCCGCAGCGGTCGGTCGGTGGCCAGGCCCAGCAGCTTGAGCGCGCGGGTGCGGGTGGGCTCGTCGGTGCCCGGGCTGATCACGAGCTCCACCAGCGCGGGGTCGGCCATGGTCGTGGGCGCCGGTCCGTGGCGTTCGACCACCGCTGCCGCCGCGATGGCGAGCCGGTCCAGCAGCAGGTCGTCGAGCTTCGCCGGGGTACCGGCGCGCTCCAGCCAGACGCATCCGATGCGCTCGTCGTCCAGGGTGATCGGCACAGTCACCGACGGCGGCGAAGACGGCTCCGGCGCGGGTCTGCCGTCGGGCGCCATGCGGACGGTGCGGGCGCTGCCGTCGAGGCGGACGGCGGCGACGCACTCGGCGAGGTTCGCCGAGGCGCGCACGAGCGCGGGCAGGTCGACCCTCCTGCGCATCAGCGTGTCGTAGAACATCACGACGCGGACGGCTCCGCCGGCTTCCGCGTCCAGGTGCGAGAGCCGCGCGGCCAGTGCTTCCATGTTCGCAGACTAAGCGACACCTGGTGCGCGGGTCAGCGGGAAAGCGCGACGCGTGGCGGCTGCCCCGGGGCGCGAGGCGGGGAAGGCTACCGGTATGGATCCCGAACTCGAAGCATTCATCCCGCTGTTCCCGCAGGCCGACCTGAGCGATCCGGCAGCCGCCCGCAAGGGGCTCGCCGAGCTCGCCTCCGCGGCCGCGCCACCGGACACCTCCCAGATGGACGTCACCGACCGGCTGGTTCCCGGCGAAACCGACGTGCCGGTGCGGATCTACCGGCCGCGACGGGCCCAGGGCGCGCTGGTGTGGTTGCACGGTGGCGGTTTCGTCATGGGCGACCTCGACACCGAGCACCCGTGGGCCGGACGCATCGCCGAACTGGCGGGCACCACCGTGATCTCCGTCGGCTACCGGCTGGCCCCCGAGAACCCGTACCCGGCCGGCCTCGACGATTCCTACGCGGCGTTGCTGTGGACCGCCGAGCACGCCGCGGAGTTCGGCGTCGACCGGGCGCGCATCGCCGTCGGCGGGCACAGCGCGGGAGCCTGCCTGGCCGCGGCCGTCGCGTTGCGCGCCCGCGACCAGGACGGGCCACCGCTGTGCTTCCAGCTACTCAACCAGCCCGAACTCGACGACCGGATGCAGACCTGGTCGGCCCGCAACTTCACCGACACGCCCTGGATGACCTCCGCGAAGCAGGCCACCACGTGGCGGCACTACCTCGGCTCGGCCACGCCCACGGCCTACGCGGCACCGGCCCGCGCCACCGATCTGTCGGGCCTGCCCCCGGCCTACGTGGCCACCGCGGAGTTCGACCCGCTGCGCGACGAGGCCCTCGACTACGCCCAGCGCCTGCTGCAGGCGGGCGTCGGGGTCGAGCTGCACCAGTGGGCGGGCACGTTCCACGGATCGCAGGCGATCCTGTCCGCCGCGGTCTCGCAGCGGCAGATCTCCGAGGTCGGGCAGGTGCTGCGCCGCGCACTGGCCGGCTGAGCTCGGCAAGGCAGTTGACAAGTTTGCGCAATGTTGGTCAATATCTGCTCTGCCCGGTGCACCGCCGGGGCGTGACGGAGCGGAGGGGCGATGGCGCCGACCTTGACCGACGTGGCCAAGCGGGCCGACGTCGCCCTGTCCACCGCGTCGCGCGCGTTCAGCGATCCGCAGCGGCTCGGACCGGACACCTTGCGCAAGGTCCTCGACGCCGCCCAAGACCTGGGCTATCAGGCGGCCAAGTCCGTTGAGGCCCAGGTCGCCGGATCCACCGTCGCGATGGTCGTGCCGGACATCGCCAACCCCGTCTACGGCACGCTGGTCAAGGCGGCGCAGGGCGAGGGGCGCCGCCGCAAGCAGACCCTCGTGCTGCACGACACCGACCGCGAGCCGGATCGCGAGCGCGAGGCGATCGTCCACCTGCGCAGCCAGGTCGCGGCCATCGTGGTGTGCTCGTCGCGGCTGCCCGCCGACGAGCTGGTCGAGCTGTGCGGATCGACGCCGGCCGTGCTCATCAACCAGGAGCACACCGGCGTCGACTGCGTGCTCGCCGACGCCGGAGAGGGCCTGCGCCAGGCCATCGACTACCTCGCCGCGCTGGGCCACGAGCGCATCGCGTTCGTCTCCGGCTCGCCGCACTCCTGGTCCAGTCCCCGACGCGTGCAGCTGGTCGAAACCCTGGCCGCCGAGGCGGGAATCGCCCTGGAAGTCCTCGGCTGGCAGGCCGAAACCGTCGCGTCCGGGACCGCCGTGGCCGCCAGCGTGCTGGCCACCGGCGCGACCGCGGTGATCACCCACAACGACCTCGTCGCGTTCGGCGTGATCAAGGGAGCTCGCGCACTGGGGGTGCAGGTGCCCGACGGGCTCAGCGTCATCGGCATCGACGACGTGGCGCTCACCGACGTTTCGCGTCCGTCGCTGACCAGCATCTCGATCCCGTGGTCCAAGGCAGGCGCGCTCAGCGTGGAACTCCTCGGCCCGATCCTGGGCGGGCACCGACCGCCTCCGCGCCAGCACCAGCTGCCCGCGCAGCTCGTGGTGCGCGACTCCACGGCCCCCGCCGCCCGCTGAACACGTCCGTCGATTGGTCCGCCATGCACCGACTCACCGCGTCCACCACACCCGTCTCCGCGCTGCAGCACCACCGCGCGCTGGGCGCGCCCGGCATCGTCCACCTCGGACTCGGCAACTTCCACCGCGCCCACCAGGCCGTCCACACCGCCCGCGCGCTGGAGCACACCGAGGGTCCGTGGGCGATCGTCGGCGTCGCGAACTCCTCGGTCACCGTCGCCGAAGCGATGCGCGAGCAGGACATGCGCTACGGGGTCGTGGAAATCTCGCCGGAACGCACCGAGGTCGGCGTGCCCGCCGTGCACAGCGACGTCCTGGTCGCAGCGCACCACCCGGACGCGGTGCTGGACGCGCTGGCGGCGCGCGAGACCCGCATCGTCACCCTCACGATCACCGAGAAGGGCTACACCTGCTCGCCGCGCACCCAGGGCCTCGACCTCGACGACCGCGACGTCCGCGCCGACCTGGCGGGAGGGGCACCGAGCACCACCATCGGCCGGCTCGCCCGCGCGTTGCAGCGCCGCGCCGCCACGCACGCCGCGCCGGTGTCGATCCTCAGCTGCGACAACCTCACCGGCAACGGTGACCTCACCGGGAAGCTGGTGCGCGAGTTCGCCGAGGCCCTGCCCGCCGCCGAGCGCGAGGACCTGCTCGCCTACCTGCGCACCTCGGTGTCCTTCCCGAACGGGATGGTCGACCGGATCGTGCCCGCCACCACCGACGCCTACCGCGAGGCCGTCGCCGATCGGCTCGGGTTGCGCGACGAGGTCCCCGTGCCCGCCGAACCGTTCAGCATGTGGGTGCTCGAGGACCGCTTCGCCGCGGGACGCCCGGCGTGGGAGCACGGCGGAGCCACCTTCACCGACGACGTCGAGCCCTTCGAGCTGATGAAGCTGCGGCTGCTCAACGGCACCCACTCGCTGATCGCCTACCTGGGCGCGCTCGACGGCTGCGACCTGATCGCCGAGTCGACCGCGCGCCCGCACATCGCCGGAGCGGCCGACCGGCTGATGCGCGAGGACTACCTGCCGACGCTGACGATGCCCTCCGGCATCGAGTTCGAGGACTACTCCGCGCAGTTGTTCACGCGCTGGAGCAACAGCGCCCTGGGCCACCGCACCCGCCAGGTCGGCTCCGACGGCTCCACGAAGCTCGCCCAGCGCGTACCCGAACCGGCGGCGCTGCACCTCGACGCCGGGCGGATGCCGCAGCACCTCGCGCTGTGCGTGGCCGCCTACCTGCGCTGCACGACCGCACCGAAAACCACCGAGCACACCGCGGCCCTCGTCGATCCGGCCGCCGATCGGATCCGAGGCGCTCACGCGAGCGCCTCGGGCACGCGCGATTTCGTCGCCGCCGCCCTGCGCGACGGCCTGCTCGGCGACGTGCTCGCCGCGCACCAGGAGTTCCAGGCGCGGGTCGCGGAGTACGTCGACGTGCTCGCCGCCCACGGGGTCGCCGCGGCGACCGAGGAAGCCGTCCAATCCCAGAACTGAGGCCGCACGACCAGATTGCGTGGACCCGAATGAGCGAACAAAGAAGTTCCACAGCGGACACGAACCCCGAAGCACCCCCGGACCGCAAGGCCGTCCGGCGCGCGGCGTGGGCCGGACTGATCGGCACGACGCTGGAGCAGTACGACTTCGTCATCTACGGCACCGCGTCGGCGCTGATCTTCAGCAAGCTGTTCTTCCCGAACATCTCCCCGGTCGCGGGAATCCTGGCCTCCTTCAGCGCCTACGCGGTGGGTTTCGCCGCGCGGCCGCTCGGCGGACTGATCTTCTCCCGCTTCGGTGACCGGCTCGGTCGCAAGTGGGTGCTGGTGGCCACGCTGCTGCTGATGGGCGGGTCCACACTGGCCATCGGACTGCTGCCGACCTACTCGCAGGTGGGGCTGCTGGCCCCGGTCCTGCTGGTGGCGTGCCGGTTCTTCCAGGGCATGGGTGCCGGGGCCGAGCAGGCCGGCGGTGCGACGCTGCTCACCGAGACGGCGGGCAGGGGCAAGCGCGGTGCGCTGGCCTCGCTGGTGATGACCGGTGCCGCGCTGGGCACCGCGCTCGGGGCCGTCGCCTGGATCCTGGCCCAGTCGCTTCCCGAGGAAGCGCTGATGACCTGGGGATGGCGGCTGGTGTTCGGCAGCAGCCTGCTGGTGACGATCGCCGCGCTGATCATCCGCCGGAAGCTCAACGAGAGCCCGGTGTTCCAGGAGCTCAAGGAGCAGGTCGGCGAAACCCGCGCCCCGATCTCCGACACGTTCCGCAAGGGCCGCAAACCCCTGCTGCTGGCGTTCTTCCTCAACGTCGGTTCCAACGCCCAGTCCTACACCTACCAGGTGTTCATGGCCTCCTACCTGGTCTCGACCGTGGGCGTGGACGAGGAGTTCGTGCCGAAGGTGCTGCTGCTGGGCGCCATCTGCGGTGGGATCGCGGCATTCGGCTTCGGCGCGCTGTCCGATGTGGTCGGCCGCAAGAACGTCTACGCCACCATCATGGGCGCCCTGGTGCTGCTGCCCGTGCCGACCTTCGTCGCGCTCAACACCGGATCACCGGTGGCCATCACGGTGGCGATCGTGCTCGGCTTCGTCCTGGCCTGCCACGGTTCGGTCGGGGTGCAGATGAGCTACTTCCCGGAGCTGTTCGGCAACCGCTACCGCTACGCGGGCGTGGCGCTGGGCCGCGAGTTCTCAGCGGTCCTGGGCGGCGGCGTCGCGCCGCTGATCTGCGCGGGCCTGATGGCCGCGTTCGGCGGATCGTGGGTCCCGGTCGCGATCTACATGATGGTGATGATGGCGATCAGCTTCGCCGCGTCGCTCCTCGCCCCGGAGACCAAGGACCGCGACCTCAACGTCGCCCAGGACGCCGCCTGAGCTCGGCGCCCGGAGCGGGCATCGGCCGCGTGGCCGATGCCCGCCGCGCCACCTCGTCCGCGCGGCTGATCCGGCGGGGAATCCGCATGTCATAGCCTCTCGACGTGCACAACGAGGTTCCCGCCGAGGGCGCTGCCCTCCCCCGCCCCGCACGGCACGCGCTCACCGCCGGGTTGTGCGGGGCGCTGCTGTTCGTGTGGTTGCTCGACCTGGAGTCCTCCGACGGCATCCGCGACGCGCACAACAACTGGGTCCCGCCGCTGGTCGCCGGAGTCGTCGCCGCGCTGCTGCTGCTCATCCCCGACCGCTCCCTCTCGCTGAACCGGCGTTCCTGGATCGCCGCGGTCGGCTCACTGGCGCTGACCACGACGATGCTGCTGACGACCGGGGTTCAAGGCACCTGGGGCGTGGCGGAGTCGCTCTGCCTGCTGATCCTGCTCGGCCGGGCGTGCCGCGGCATCCCGGTGCCGCTGGTCGCGCTGCCGCTCGGGCTGGCCGTCATCACCGGACCGGCGCGCATCTTCAGCTGGGACCGGGAGGAGTTCACCTCCGTGCTCAGCTTCTCGTTCCTGCTCACCTTCGCCGCCGGCGGCGTGATCGGCCTCGGCTGCTACCTGCGCCTGCTCGACTCCCGCCGGGCCCGCGCGGTGGAGTCGGTGCGGCAGGGCGAACGCCTGGAACTGGCGCGCGACCTGCACGACTTCGTCGCCCACCACGTCACCGGGATCGTGGTGCAGGCCAACGCGGCGCGCGCGATCCGCGAGACGGCGCCCGAGAAGATCGACGCGATCCTGACCGACATCCACGACGCGGGGACCGAGACGCTCGACTCGATGCGGCGGTTGGTCCGGGTGCTGCGCGAGGTCGACGGACCGCCCCGCCGCCACGGCGAGCTGTTCAGCGAGATCGCCGCCCTGGTCAGCGATTTCAGCAGCGGCGATGACCAGCGCGCGACGCTGTCGATCGCCGCGGCCGCTCGCGGCGCGCGGCTCGCTCCCGAGGTGGATACCTCCGTGCACCGGCTGGTGCAGGAGTCGTTGACCAACGCGCGGCGGCACGCCCCCGGCGCGGTGGTGTCCGTGCGGATCGACCTGGCCGACGACCGGCTGCGGGTGGAGGTCGCCAACACGGCATCCGCCGAGCGGACCGCTCCACCCGTGGGCGGCCACGGCGGGTTCGGCGTCGTCGGCCTGCGCGAACGGGTGTCCGCCGTGGACGGCACGATGGAGGCGGGCACCACGCCCGACGGCGGATGGCGCATCGCCGCCGACTTCCCCGTGCTGGGCGTGCCAGACTCGTCGGCGTGAGCGACACCCCGACACGCGTGCTCATCGCCGACGACCAGCGGTTGGTGCGCAGCGGTTTCCGGATGATCCTCGACGCCCGCCCGGACATCGAGGTGGTCGGCGAGGCCGCCGACGGCGCCGAGTGCGTCGAGCTGGCCAAGCGGCTCCGCCCGGACGTCTGCCTGGTCGACATCCGGATGCCGGAGCTCGACGGCCTGGAAGTGACCCGGCACCTGGCCGGCCCTGCCACCGCCGAACCGATGCGCGTGGTGGTCGTGACCACCTTCGACCAGGACGACTACGTGCACCAGGCGTTGCGCAACGGCGCCTGCGGGTTCCTGCTCAAGGACGCCAGCCCGGCGCTGCTGGTCGAAGCCGTGGAGGCCGCGCACCGCGGGGACGCGCTGATCTCCCCGGCGGTCACGGTCCGGCTGCTGCACCGGCTGGAACCCCAGGAGGCGCCGGGCCCGGCGCAGGCGCCGCCCGCGGTTCTGTCCGAGCGCGAACTGGACGTGGCGCGGCTGGTCGCGGTGGGCCGCACCAACCAGGAGATCTGCGCCGAGCTGTACCTCTCGCTCGGAACGGTCAAGACCCACCTGACCAACGTCCAGTCCAAGCTGGGGACGCGCAACCGGGTGGAGATCGCGGCGTGGGCGTGGTCGACGGGCGCCGTCACCGCCGACCACACCGGCTGACGGTCGGGCGGATTCCGGACTTTCGGCTGATCGAGATCGTCCCGCGGGCCGAGGCGCGCAGCGGCACCCGCGGGGCACCGTGGTCGTCATGAGCACCTCAGCAAGCGAATCCTCCCGGGCGGGCGCGCCCCGGACCGCCGATCCACGACCTCCCCGCCCGCCCGGTCCGAGCCGGAACGGCCCGGCTTCCACCAGCACCGGCGGGACCGCGCCGCGCCGGATCACAGAGTGGGACGCCCTCCGGGGTTTCGCGCTCTGCGGCATCCTGCTCGTCAACGTCCCGCAGATCACCAGCATGCTCCACGGCTCCGAGAGCGGCGCGTCGCACCTCATCTCGACCGGCCTCGGGATGCTGGTGGAGCAGCACTTCTACCCGATCTTCGCGTTCCTGTTCGGGCTGAGCTTCTCGCTGTTCCTGGAGGGCGCCCAGCAGCGCGCCCGCCGCCCGCGCCTGATGCTGGCGCGCAGGTTGCTCGTCCTCGGGCTCATCGGCGCCGCACACCACGTGCTGCAGCCCGGTGAAGCGCTGCTGCCCTACGCGATCTTCGGCCTGCTGGTCCTGCTGCCCGCGTCGTGGTTGCCGAACCGGGTTCTGCTGCCCGCGAGCGCTCTCGTCGCCATCGCCGGGTTCGCCGCGGTCTCGGGCGGGATGTTCAGCATCCCGGGGCTGTTCCTGCTGGGGCTGGCGTGCGCCCGGACCGGGATCGCGCGCACGATCGACCGCCGTCCCGGGCAACTCGCCGCGGTGCTGGCCGTCGCGGTGCTGCTGAGCGTGCCGGCCGTCTGGGCGCAGCTGGTGTACCCGCCGGACGGTCCGCTGGCGACCCGGATCGCCGCGGCGGCCGGTGTTCTCGGCGCCGTCGCCTACGCCTCGGCCTTCCTGCTCCTGATCCGCACGAGGATCGGCCGGCCGGTGGCGGCCCTGGTGGAACCGCTCGGCAGGATGGCGCTGACGAACTACCTCACGGCCACGCTCCTAGTCGTCGCCGCGGCCGGTCCGCTGGGCCTGCGCGAATCCACCGACTGGTCCACCGCGCTGGTGCTGGCGCTGATCGTGCTCGCCGTCCAGGCCGGCTTCAGCCACTGGTGGCTCGGGACGTTCCGGTACGGGCCCGCGGAGTGGGCGCTGCGCAGCGCGACCTGGTGGAGGTTGGTGCCGCTGCGCCGCGCGCCCGCGTAGCCGCGCGCCTCACTCCTCGCGCACGAAGCGCAGGTAGCGGGCCGCCGAGCGCTGGACGATCTCGTGGGCGCCGGTGGGGATCACGGTGTCCCACCAGGCCCCGTGGAGGGAGTCGAAGGTGAGCTCGTCGAGGAGCTCGGCGGCGCGCTGGACGACGCCGGGCCGTTCCGGGATCAGGTTGGGGTAGCTGTACATGAAGCCGACGTGCGTGCGGTCCGGGATGACCTGGACGATGTCGCCGCTGAACAGCGACCCGCTCCCGGTGGCGCGGTGCAGGACCGTGCCGCCCGCGAAGTGGACGCCGAGGTTGATCAGCGTCAGGCCGGGGACGATCTCGTGGGTCGTGCCGCTCCAGAAGCGGATCGCCGGGTCCGGGCGGCCGACCCACTGCCGGTCGGCTTCGTGCAGGTGCAGGGGCGCGTCGAAGGCGCGGGCCCACTCGATCATCGTCGTGTAGTAGTGCGGGTGGCTGATCGCGATGCCGATCAGACCGCCCAGATCGTTGATGGCGCTGACGATCTCGTCGTCCAGGTAGGCCGTGCAGTCCCAGAGGACGTTGCCCGCGTCGGTGCGCACCAGCAGCGCGCGCTGGCCGATGGCGAACTTCGGCGCGCAGCCGATGCCGAGCACGCCGCCCTCGTCGCGCAGCACGGCGCTGTGCTCTGCCCGCAGCGCCTCCAGGTCGGTCCACTGCTGGCCGTCGCGCGGGACCCACTGGCGTTCGTCCTCGCAGATCGGGCAGTCCTCGCGAGCCTCGGCGTACTGCATCCCGCAGTTCGCGCAGATCGGCAGCCCCATCGTCCCTCCCCGGTGTCGGCGCCCGGACCAAACTACCGCTGGTCGCTGTCGGAGGTGAGGCGGACAATGCGGGCATGTGCCGCAGCATCAAGACCCTCCGCCCGCCCTACGCCGAGCAGGTCACCGACGCCGACGTCCGTGCGGCCGCCCTGCAGTACGTCCGGAAGATCTCCGGGTTCCGGGCTCCAGCCGCCCACAACGCCGAGAGCTTCGAACAGGCGGTGGACGAGATCGAGCGCGCCACCGCGAAGCTCCTCGGGTCGCTCGAGGTCAGAGGCCGGTAGATCACTCCCCGTGGCAGCCGGAGCCGGTCGAGCGCGGGACGTCGAGGGTGGGGTTGCGATCGAAGAACCCGACCGGCGTGAGCGTGAAACCCGCGCGGTCGACGGGCATGATCGGCCAGTCCTCGGGCCGCGGGAAGTGGGTGAGCCCGAAGGTGTGCCAGACGACGATGTCCTGGCCGTCGATGTCGCGGTCCTGCGCCGCCCAGGCCGGTAGACCTGCCCCGCCGGGGTTCTGGTTGACCAGATCTCCGGCCGGGTAGCGCTGCTCGGGGTCGTAGCGGGTGACCCACAGGTGCTTGGTCGCGAAGGTTCCCCGGGCGTGCACCGAGGCCGACTCGTCGGCCAGCATGACCGGCTGGCCTTCGGGGTGCAGGACGTAGGAGACGTTGTCGCCGTAGCGGTTCCGACTGCTCGGGTTGACGATGTGCCAGGTCCGGGCCCGGGAGTTGTCGGCGAGCCGAGCGGCCTCGCCCTCGGTGCTCAGCCGGGTTCGCTTGGCGCGGAACGCGTTTCCGCGCGGATTGGACCCGCTGACCGGGAGGTGTTCGGCCTCGACCTCCTCCACCGCGTTGCGCTGGCCGTCCACGGCCACGTCGAGCCGGGCGCAGAACAGGTGCTGGTGGAACGGGGCGCCCAGACCTGGCCCGATCTGGCTCGCGTGGTCGTGGCCCTCCTCGGGGTAGGCCGAGGTGAAGGTGATCCCGGTGGCCTTGCACTCCATCTCGATGGTCCCGTCCAGGTAGAGGTACCAGTAGAACCCGTAGTCGTAGTTGCCGACGGTGGTGAAGAACGAGATCACCAGCCTGCGCTGCCGCCGCGTCTCCTGCGATCCGGTGAACAGGTCGGTGTGCTTCCACAGCACCCCGAAGTCCTCCTCGTGCAGGCAGATCCCGTTGCGAATGGTGCGCGGGACGCCGAAGTCGTCGGCGATCACGGCGTCGAAGTAGTGGATCTCGCCCAGGCAGTCGCAGCCCAGTTCCAGCGAGTTGGTGTAGCGGGCGAACATGTACTCGCCGCAGTCGAAGTAGTTCTGCCAGAACCGCACCGGTGACGGGTCGGCGTAGGGCACCACCATCTCGGCGATCGACGCGCGGTGCAGCACCGGCCGCTCGTGGAACGACAGCTGGTGCAGCGTGAGGCCTTCGCGCTCGTTGAAACCGAGGCGCACGTCCCAGTTCTCCCAGCGCACCCGGTTGCCCTCGACGGCGAAGCTGGGTCCTTCGGGCTGGGTGATCTCGATGGGCTTGAGGCTCGTGCGGGGCGGGCCCGTGACCTCCGGGTCGTCGAAGTTGCCGGACTCCTGCGGGACCGGGAACTCGCGGTGGTCGATGACACGGGTGACCTCGCGGTGGGTGAGGTCGATGTAGGCGCACAGGCCGTCGACCGGGTGCGCCCACGGGTGGTCGGCCGCGTGGAACTGCTGGAACCCCAGCGACCGGATGATCCGCTCGCCCCGCTCCCCCGGCTCGTCGTACACCCCGGCCGACAGCGGTGCGGCGCGCACCGTCGCCGGGTCGATCCCCCGCTTGCGCAGCGCGGAGGTCCAGCGCTCGTCGGCGTTGACGATCTCCTCGACGAGCTCGAACTCGGAGTCGATGATCGGCGGCTGGCCGTCGACCGCGGGGTCGAGCCGCCGAACGCGATCCACAGTGGACCGCGAGGTGGAGACGACGGTGTCGTGCGAGACGCCGGTGGCCAGGTCCAGCAGCACCGCCCGGAAGCGGCGGTCCACCTCCTGGCCCGGCCGGTGCTCGAGCACGGCGGTCCTGTCCGGTTCTTCCAGCGCGACGAAGGTGAACCGGACGCTCTCGCCGAGAAGCCCGGCCTCCTCCAGCACCTCGCGGACCCGGGTCACCTCCTGCGCGGTCATCGGGTCCAGCGGGTGGATCGTCGTGGTGGCGGGCTGCTCGGCGATGGTCATGCGTCCTCCCCAGAACGGCCGCCGGTGCGGCGGCGAAGGCCCTCCCCAGCATGCCGCCGATGGCAGCCGCGAGCGAGGACGATCCCCCGAAGAGAGTCCGCGCGCTTCGCCCCGCGGCGTGCGAGCTGCGAGGCTGGACCCTCGCCGAGGGGAGGAGAACCGATGTCGGGGCTGCTGGCGGGGTTGGCCGACCGGATCGCGGGTGTCCGCGAGCTCTACGAGGACCTGCACCGGAATCCGGAGCTGTCGTTCCAGGAGGTCCGCACCGCCGGGGTGCTGGCGGAGCGGCTGAGGGAAGCTGGGTACGAGGTGACCACCGGCGTCGGCGGCACCGGTGTCGTCGGCGTGCTGCGCAACGGCGACGGGCCTGGGGTGCTGTTGCGCGCCGACATGGACGCGCTGCCGGTCAGGGAGATCGAGCAGGTCGACTACCGCAGCACGGTCACCGCGAGGGACGCCGACGGCGCCGAGTCGCCGGTGATGCACGCGTGCGGCCACGACACCCACATGGCAGCGCTGATCGGAGCCGCGGAGCAGCTGGCGGCGCGACCTGACGACTGGTCGGGGACCCTCCTGGTGGTCTGCCAGCCCGCCGAGGAGGGCGGCGGCGGAGCGCAGGCCATGATCGACGACGGCCTCCTGGAGCGCTTCCCCGCGTTCGACGTCGCGCTGGGCCAGCACATCGCGTCCGCGCCCAGCGAACACCTCTACGTGCGGCCCGGCGTGTTCATGGCCGCCGCCGACAGCCTGCGGGTCACCGTCCACGGCCGGGGAGGCCACGGCGCGCAGCCGCAGGCCACGGTCGATCCGATCGTCATCGCCTCGTCGATCGTGCTGCGGCTGCAGACCGTGGTGGCGCGGGAGATCTCCCCGGAGGACGTCGCGGTGGTGACCGTGGCCGCGGTGCACGCGGGCGGCAAGGAGAACGTCATCCCCACCACGGCCGAGCTCAAGCTCAACGTGCGCACCTTCGACCCGGAGGTGCGGGAGACCGTGCTGGCCGCCATCGGCCGCATCGTCCGCCACGAGGCCGCGGCGGCGGGCGCTCCCCGCGAACCCGGTATCGAGCCGATCAACCGGTTCCCGCTGCTGGTCAACGACGTCGACGCCGCGCGCCGGGTTTCCGAGGCCTTCGCCGGGGAGTTCGGCGCCGGGTTCGTGCACACGCCGCGGGCGAAGGCCGGCAGCGAGGACTTCGGCGCGTTCGGCACGGCGGCCGGGGTCCCGTCGGTGTTCTGGAACTTCGGCGGTTTCGACCCCGCGCTCTACGCGGATCCGGAGAATCCGAACACCGCGGTGGCGGCCGGGAAGGCACCCGGCAACCACTCGCCCGAGTTCGTGCCGACCGGCCTGGAACCCACCCTGCTGCGGGCTTCGTCCGCGCTGCTCACCGCGGCCGCGCTCTGGCTCGGCTGACCCGGCTCGATCACGCCTCCGGTTCGGCCGGCTCGGTGGCGCTGCCGTGCCGGGAACGCACGAACACGCCGATCGCGAAGCAGACGATCGCACCGCCGAGGATGAGCATCACCGCGCCCGGCGCGTGGCCGTGCCCCACGTGCTGCACGAAGAACAGGCCGGCCAGGTAGGGCAGGGTGACGGCGATGCCGAGCCGCGTCGGCAACCAGAGACCGGCGAGACCGGCGAGGATGCCACCGGTGAGGAAACCGCCGACCGTCGGATCGTCGAACCACACGACGACCAGGAACGCCGCCATCAGCACCAGCACACCCGCAGCTCGTGCGAGAGGGCGTGTGATCTCCGCCGACAAGGTACCGCCTCCAGATCCGGCTGACGTTCTCCAGCATCCACGGTAGCCGATGATCAACTGGGTGTGGGGCGGTTCTCGACGTCCAGACCGCGGCCGACGAACTACCTTCGGGGTGGAGGCGACGGTGGAGCGACCGGAGGAGGCACCGGATGGAGCAGTCGGAGCGGACCGTGATCGGCGTGCTGGGCCTGGGCGAAGCGGGTGGCGCGCTGAGCGCCGACCTGGCGGCGGCGGGCGCGGTGGTGCGCGGCTACGACCCCGAGGTGGCGGCCGGGGCGGACCTCATCGCGGCCACCAGCGAGTCCGATGCGGCCGGCGGCGCGGACCTCGTGCTCAGCGTGAACCGCTCGGCGGTCGCGGTGGAGGCGCTGGAGGCCGGGATCGGCTCGTTCCCGCCGGGTTCGGTGTGGGCCGACCTCAACACGGCGTCCCCGGAGAAGAAGCGGCGGCTGGCCGACATCGCCGAGCGGCACGGAGCGCGGTTCGCCGACGTGGCCATCATGGCGCCGGTCCCCGGACCGCGGCTCCAGGTCCCGCTGCTGATCAGCGGATCCGGCGGGCAGCGCGCGGCCGAGCTGCTGCGCGGCTTCGGCGCGAACGTCGAGGTGCTCGACGGGCCGGCGGGGCTGGCGGCGACCCGGAAGTTGTTGCGCAGCGTCTACTTCAAGGGCATGGCCGCCTCGATCGTCGAGGCTCTGGAGGCCGCCAGGGCCGCCGGTTTCGAGGACCTGCTGCGGGAGAACATCATCGCCGACTTCGCCGCGGCAGGTGAGTCCACCGTGGAGCGCATCGTCTCCGGGACCTACCAGCACGCGGTGCGTCGCACCGACGAGATGGCCGCGGCCACCGAGATGCTCGCCGACCTCGGCATCACCCCCACCATGGCCGCCGCCAGCCGAGACCTGCACGCCCGCTTCGGCGCGCACCCCAGCTGAGGCATCGCCCTCCGCACCGGCCGGCGACCGGTGCGGAGCCGCCGGAGCGAGCGAGATCAGCGATCCAGGACGGTGCCCAGGATCGCCTCGCCGTTCTGGGTCAGACCTCGCAGCGGGACGGTCCCGTCGCAGACGAGCACGGTGCACTGCGGATGCGGCACCAGGTCGGTGAGCAGCACCCTCGGATCGGCGTAGTTGATCGGGTTGAAGTCGAAGTCGAACGGGGGGTTCTGGTACGGGCCGGGGTCCGGGACGTGCTGGTCGCGGACCCCGCGCAGCAGGATCCGGAAGAAGTTGTGGTACAGGTCGGCGGGCAACGAGCTGGCGATGCCGGCGGCGTTCGGCGCGGTGTCGCCGAGCACCCCGGTCCACGTCACCACGATGCCCAGGCTGGGGATGACGAAGTTGTTCTGGTGGAAGGCGCCCACCATGGCGTAGAGGTCCGCGGGAGCGCTGGTGATCATCTGACGGTCCACGGTCTGGGCGTGCGGCACGTTCGCGCTCGTGCACGGCTTGCCCGCGTTGGTCCAGAACAGGAAGCCGTAGCAGCCGTTGGTGGCGCTGGGTTGCCGGAGCTGGGCGACGTAATCGGCGGAGACGACCCTGGTCCCGTTCCACTCCCCGTCGTGCGCCATCAGCAGCCCGAGCCGGGCGAACCGCTCCGGCGGGATGAACAGGTGTCCGTAGCCGTAGGTGTTGCCGGAGCGGTCGCGCAGCCAGAAGTAGTCGTGCGCGTTGATCCCGAGCGGCGCGAACAGCGCCTCCTGCGCGAACTCCTGGAGGTCGCGCCCGACGGCGCGCTGGACGACGAAGGCGAGCAGGTCCACGCCGCGCTGGCTGTACTCGAACGCGCTGCCCGGCTCGCGCACCAGCGGTTGCGCGAGCGCTTCCCTGGCGATGTTGACATCGGTGCCGGTGGTGGCGGCTTCGCTGGCGATCGCCTGCCGGATCCCGCTGGTCTGGGTGAGCAGCTGCCGGACGGTGATCGCCCGGTGCGCGGCGTCGCCCCAGCCGGCCCCCTGCGGCAGGTACCGGTCGATGGGGTCGTCGAGCTGGAGCTGCCCCCGGTCCCTGGCGATTCCGGTGAGCAGGGAGACGACCGACTTGGTCGAGCTCCACACGTTGACCGGGGCGTCCTGGGTGACGGGGTTGAGGGCACCGGTACCGACCAGGCAGTCGTGCCGGAAGACCTGCACCGAGGTGCGCATGTGCGTGTTGGCGTAGTCGAGCGCGTCGCGGACCGCCGCCGGATCGAGGTCGACATCCGCGGGATCGACCCTGGTGGCCGAGCCGGCGCCATCCGGAACGGCGCACTGGGCACCGGGCCGTCCGGGCTCGGCCGCAGCGGTGGCGCCACCTGCCGTGACGGCCAGGACCGCCGCCATGACCACGAGCCTCTTCACCCGCACCGGCATCGCAGGATCCCCCTCCGTCAACACCATCGTCGATCACGTGCCACCTAACCCAACGGGCGTCGAGCCCGGCAGGTTCGGTCGGGATGAGGGGAAGTTCCGGGCGGTGCCGTCGCGGGGGCTCGCTCAGGCCAGCGGCTTCCCGCGGCGCATGCGCATCCGCAGGTCCCACAGCGCGAGGTTGAACGGGAACCGGCGCAGCGGCCGAGGAGTCACGCCGAGCGCAGCGGAGACGACCGAGACGATGCGGTCGAACCGCTCCTGATCGCGGCTCGTCCACTGCAGGCGCATCTCCTCGCGGAACCTCGGCGGCAGGAACCCGGTGGTCATGAACACGTTGAACGGCCCGAACACGGCGCTCAGCGGTGCGGGCAGGAACTTCAGCGCCGCCACGTCGTGCAGGAACCCGCGCACGGTGTCGTCGATGTGCACCTCGTCCAGCTGCTCGTCCCAGTACCGCTCGAACTCGGCGCGATCGGCCGGCCAGTTCTCCTCGCGCACCTGCAACGTCGTGCCGAGCGCGGAGGAGGACCGGTACACCTCGTCGAGGTCGGGTTCGGCGACGTCGCCGAAGAGCCGGTAGATGTCCTCGATCCCCCGGTACAGGCAAGCGGCGACCCACAACTGCAGCTCGGGGTCGAAGGCGTTGTAGGACACCGGGCTGTCCTCGGTGGAGCGGACCTGCGCGTGCTGCTTGTCGACCGCGCGCCGGTAAGCCTTGCGCTCCTCGTCGGAGCCCAGCGTGGCCACGGCGATGTAGGTGATCGTGGTGCGGGTGCGCTTGACCGGGTGCTTGAACAGGTTCCCGCTGTCGACCCGGCTCTCCACCACGCCGTGCCCGACCCCGGGGTGGCTGAGCTGCATGATCACGTTCGCGGCACCGGCCAGCAGCCCGGCCCCCAGCACCGAATCGTCCACGCTGCTGCTTCGCTGCATCGCACGACCTCCGCGACCACCCGGCGCACTTTTTGGAAACGATCGTTCTCACATACATGAGACGAGTAGCCGCGCGAGATGTCAAGATGGGTCGGTGGCCACCACTCCCCTGCGCGTCTACGGCGGCGTGACGGGCTCGGACCGCCAGGCCGAGCGTCGCGCCCTGTTCATCGAGTCCGGGCTGGAACTGCTCGGCTCCCCCGACGGCGAGGCGGCGCTGACCGTGCGCGGCGTCTGCCGCCAGGCCGGACTGGCCAACCGCTACTTCTACGAGAGCTTCACCGACAGGGACGAACTGGCGACCGCCGTCTACGACCACGTGGTCAACGAAATCGCCACCACCGCGCTCGACGCCGTGGCCGTGGTGCAGGAACCCGAGCGGAAGGTGCGCACCGGGCTGGCCAGGATCGTGCGGCTGATCGCCGACGATCCGCGACGCGGCAGGCTGCTGTTCTCGCCTTTCCTGTCCGGCACCCCGCTCGTGCACCGGCGGACCGAGTCGACGCGGCTGTTCACCCAGCTGCTCGGGACGCAGGCGCGTCAGGTCTACGGCATGCAGGGCAGCACCCGGCTGGAGCTGCTGTCGGGGTTCCTGGTCGGCGGGCTCGCCCAGACGCTGACCACCTGGCTCGACGGCGAGCTGGACGCCACCGAACCCGAGGTCGTCGAGTGGTGCGCCGAGATCTTCCTCGCCACCTCCGAGTTTCCGCAGCAACCGGGCCGAACGTCCATCCACGTCCCCGACGGGAGCGAACCGTGACGCTGACCGACCGGATCACCACAGCGGTGGCCACACCCCGAACCGACGACGACTTCGACGCGCACGCCGAGTTCACCGACGTCCTGGCCGGAATCGGGATGAGCCCCTCGGACACCGGCGGGCAGGTCCGCTTCCTGGGCGCCGATCCGGTCGTGCCGAGCACGCTGCGGCTGGGCGGCGCGGCCGCGATCACCCTCGCCGCCAAGTCCGCTGCCCTCGCGCACCTCTGGCGGATGCGCGGAGGCGAGGGCCAGGACATCGAGGTCGACCTGCGTTCCGCGCCGCACCGGTTGTGCCCGTTCTACGACCGCAGGTGGGAACTGCTCAACGGCTACCCCGGCGGCGGGGAATCCAACCAGGCCTTGGGTTTCCGCTTCTACCCCACCGCCGACGACCGCTGGGTGATGCCGCTCAACCCGTACCCGAAGATCAAGGCCGGTGCGCAGCGGCTGCTCAACGCACCGGAGGACTCCGCGGCCGTCGCGGCGGCCATCGGCCGGTGGAAGGCCCGGGACCTCGAGGACGCCGGCGTCGAGGCGGGCGTGGTGATGCCGATGCTGCGCACCGCCGAGGAGATCCTCACCGAACAGCAGTACACCGAGCACTTCGCCGGGATGCCGCTGGTGGAGATCGAGCGCATCGGCGACGCCGAACCCGAACCGCTCGCACCCGGCGCCGAGCAACCGCTGTCGGGCCTCCGCGCGCTGGGGATGGGGCACGTCATCGCCGGGGCCGGGACCGGTCGCGCGCTCGCGCTGCACGGTGCCGACGTGCTCAACCTCTGGCGTCCCGGCGAGTTCGAGCACGAGAGCGCCTACATGAGCGCCAACGTGGGCGTGCGCTCGGCGACGGTGGATCCCCGGACGCACCGGCAGACCGTCGCCGACCTGCTGGCGGGCGCCGACGTCTTCTACGCCAACCGGCGTCCCGGCTACCTCGGCGAGCTCGGGCTCTCACCGGCCGAGGCCGCGGAGCTGCGACCCGGGATCGTGCACGCGACCACCACGCTCAACGGCGAGACCGGACCGTGGGCCGACCGCGTCGGTTTCGACCAGACGGCGGGCAGCCTCGTCGGCATGATGCACCTGGAGGGCGACGGCACCAAGCCCAGGCTCTCACCGATCCTGGTGGTCAACGACTACATCGTGTCGTGGCTGCTGACCGCGGGCATCAGCAGCGCGCTGGCCCGCCGCGCCACCGAAGGCGGCAGCTGGCGAGTCCACGTCTCGCTGACCCGCGCCGCCCTCTGGATCCTCAGCCTGGGCGTCTTCGACCGCGAGTACGCGGCCGCCACCGCCGGGCACGGCGAGCAGCACCGCTACGTGGACCCCGAGACCTTCACCGCCGACACACCTCTCGGGCACTACCAGGGCGTCACCGACCAGGTCCGCATGACGGCCACCCCGGGCCACTACCGCCACGTCCTCCTCCCCCGAGGAGCAGCCCGCCCAACCTGGCTCTGACCGAGACGTCCCCGGCATTTCCCAGTTTTAGGGATCATTGCAGAATCACTTTGCGTGGCGGTGCGGGTGGCGGAACCTCACACGCCGTCTGGACTCCGTGCGCCACTCCTGATGTATGCCAATACACGGCGTCGCGGCGTACTCGCCAGACAGCGTGTGAGAACCCGCGGCGGTGCAGGTTGAGTCCCACACCTGAAGCAACGGCACCGACGCACCAGGTCCCAGTTTTAGTCATAACTGAGCCGACATTTCGGACATGATCATGGCTCGGTTTGGACTAAAACTGGGAAGTCGGGACGAGAGGACGGAACTGGCCGGGTCAGGTGATGAGGCTGGGGAGGTAGGTGGCCGTGCCCGGTACGGCGATCATGAGGAGGATCAGGGCGAACTCGATCGCGAGGTAGGGGGCGATCCCCCTGAAGATGTCGCCGAGGTCGAGCTCCGGGACCACCGACTTCATCGTGTAGAGGTTGAGACCGACCGGCGGCGTGATCACCGCCATCTCCAGGTTCACCACCAGCAGCACGCCGAACCACAGCGGGTCGAAGCCGAGCTCCTCGATGGCCGGGACCAGGATCGGCGTCACCACCAGCAGCAGGGACGCCGCGTCCACCAGGCATCCGAGCAGGATCAGCACCAGCATGATCCCGATCAGCACGACGTAGGGGTGCACGTCCAGACCCACCACGAAGTCGGTGAGCGACTCGGGAACCCGCGCCACGACGAGCATCTGGGTGAACACGAACGCCGACCCGACGATCGCCAGCATCGCCGCCGAGACGGTCGCGGTGGAGGCGAAGATGAGCTTGAGGTTCTGCCAGCCCAGCTTCCGGTACACCAGCCCGGTCATCGCGAACGCCAGCAGCGCACCGATCGCCGCCGCCTCGGTGGGCGTGGCGAAGCCGGTGTAGATCGAGCCGAGCACCAGCACGATGAGCACCAGCGCCGGGGTGATCTTGCCGATGGCCGCCCACCGCTCCCGCCAGCTGAAGCGCTCGCCGTCGCGCGGCGCGCTGTCGGGGTTGAGCTTGGCGCGCACCACGACGTACCCGATCATCAGGGTCGCCAGCAGCAGACCCGGCACGATGCCACCGGCGAACAGCGAGGCGACGCTCTCACCGGTGACCGAGGCGTAGAGGATGAACATCAGGCTCGGCGGGATGAGCATGGCCAGCGCCCCGGAAGCGGCCACCGAGCCGGCCGCGAAGCCGGGTCGGTACCCGCGCGAGAGCATCTCGGGCACGGCCATCTTCCCGATCAGCGCCACCGAGGAGATGCTGACCCCCGACATCGCGCCGAACAGCGTGGAGGACGCGATCGCCGAGGCCCCGAGCCCGCCGGGAACCCGGGTGAACCAGCGGTGCGCAGCGCCGAAGAGGTCGCGCCCGAGCCCGGTCACGGCCAGCGCTTCGCCGAGCAGGATGTAGAGCGGCGCGGCCACCAGCGCGTACTCCTGCAGCTGAGCACCCATGGCCAGCGGGACGAGCTTGAGGCCGTCCGGCCCCGAGAGGCACAGCAGACCGGCGATGCCCGACACCGACAGGGCGATGAAGATCGGCGTGCGCATCGCGATGAGCACCAGCAGCAGGAGGACCGCCAGCGCGACGACCAGTCCGTGGGAGAGGATCACGCGTTCGCTCCGTCCTGCGCGGGGTCGGCGCCCGCAGCGGTCGCGGCGAGCTCCGGCTCCGCGTGCGGCGGGAAGAGCACCGCGACGAGCAGCAGGAACGCGCCGGAGGCGCAGAGGATCAGATCCGGTATCCACAGTGGAACGCTGAAGGTCCCGGAGCCGGTGAGTCCGTGGCCGTAGGACACCAGCACGGTCTGGAAGCCGGTCACCGCCAGCACCAGTCCGAGCAGCGCGGCGGCCAGCGCGGTCACCGCGTCGGCGACCCGCCGCAGCTTCGGCGGCAGCGACCGGTGCACCAGGTCCATCGAGATGTGGTGCCCGGTGGCGTACAGGTGCGGGATCGCCAGCACCGTCACGGCCAGCACGGCGCTGGAGTTGAGCGGGTAGGCCCAGTCCGTCGGCGCGCGGAAGGCGTAGCGGGCGATGACGTCGTAGCTGATGGACAGCATCATCAGACCGGTGGTGACCATGGCGAGCACGGCCAGGGACCGGGTTCCGATCAGCACGAGGCGGCGGAGGTGGTCGAGCATCGGCGCTCCTCAGGCTTCGCGGATCAGATCGAGCGCCCGCTGCGCGGCGACCGGGTCGCCCAGCAGGTCGCGCCACCGCTGGTGCACGGACGACGCCGCGTCCTGGAACGGCCTCAGCCGCGCCTCGTCGAGCTCGATCAGCTCGACCCCGGCTTTCCGCACGGCGGGCAGGTATTCGTGCTCGTGCACGTCGATGAGCTTCGCCGTCCCGTCGCGGAAGAGCACCCGGCCGGCTTCGTCGAGGGCGTCGCGCTGCTGCCCGGGCAGCGAGTCGTACCAGTCGCTGCGGCAGTAGGCGTCCACGGTGTACGCACCGAAATGAGCGGCGGTGCCGTAGCGCAGGATCTCTTGCAGGTCCCGCGAGACCACGGTGCCCAGGTAGCTCATCATCCCGTCGATCGTGCCGCGCTCCAACGCCTGGTAGAGCTCGGCCGATCCGAGGAACACCGGTGCGCCGCCCAGCGCTTTGACGGTCTCGCCTTCGATCTCACCCGCGACGCGCATCCGCAGCCCCCGCACGTCCTCAGGAGTGCGGATCGGCTTGTCGATGGTCCAGAGGTATTCGAACCCGGTGGCCATGCCACCGAGCACGCGCATGTTCTGCCTGCCGAGCTCCTCGTTGATCAGCCGCGACGCACCGCTGGCGGGGTCGCACGCGCGCAGGTAGCGCGCGAAGTCGTGCGCGGTGAAGGGAAGTTCGAGCGCGCCGAGGATCGGGAAGCTGGAGGACACGTAGGAGCTGGTCTGCACGACCACGTCGGCGACGCCGTGCAGCATGCCGGGGACCAGTTCCTCAGCGCCGAGAAGCTGCCCGGAGGGGAACACGTCGAAGTCGAACCCGCCGAGTTCGCGCGCCTTCCCCAGGAACATCTCCACGCCCGGGTACAGGTCGTCGTAGGACGTGGTCAGGTAGGTGGCGGCGACCGGCCGGTGCGCGCCGGGCGCGCACCCCGCGATCCCGGCGAGCGCGCCCAGCCCGGCCGCGGCGAGGAAGCCGCGCCTGGGCAGTGCGCTCATCGCGGACTCCCGCGAAACCCCGGGGGCGGCAACTCGAATCGCGCGTCGTGCACCGGCGGACTCCCTTCACGCATGAGCCGCCGGAGGTTCGCACCGCGAACGCCGATTCGCCAAATCGCGCTTCCCGCTCAGCGGAAGCTCATGCCAGGGGTGTCGCGAGCCTGGTCACCAGGTCCTGCCAGCCGGCGTCGAGCCGGGACCGGCCGAACCCGCGCTGCTCCACCAGGTGGTGCAGCAAGGTGGTGTCGATCGAGGCCAGCAGCGTCTCGGCGGCGAGCTCGATGTCGGTGGTCGCCTCGGTCTGGCGGAGCAGGATGGTCAGGTGACTGCGGCGCAGGGCGCGCGCGGGCACCTGGTAGCGCCGCTCGACCGGAGGCTGGGCGGCCAGGTAGAGCTCCATGTTGTCGAGCTCGTGGCGCATCACGGCGGGCCCGAACGCGCGCAGCCGCTCGATGGCCGGAGCGCCGGGACCCAGCGGTGGCGGTCCGGACAGGAACGCTTCCTGCAGCCGCCGCTCTACGTGGTCGAGCAGGGCCAGCAGCAGACCGTTGCGGTCGCCGAAGCGGCGGAAGACCGTTCCCTTGCCGACTTCGGCTTCGGCGGCGACGGCGTCCATGGTCAGGTTCGCCGCACCGCAGCCGCCGTTCATCAGCCGGGCCGCGGCGTCGAGCAGCTTGGCCCGGTTGCGGACGGCATCGGCGCGCGGTCGACGGCTTCCGTCCGAGGCCGTCACCTCCAGCTCGACCGGTCCGCTCAGGACGTCTCCGGTCGGCTCGATCGGCGGCATGCCAGCACCCATGCGCACAGCGTAACGCCTCCCACCGCTATCTGGACCGCAGTCCGCTTGCGTGGTAGAAATGCATCCGGACCACGGTCCGCTTGTCCTTCACCGTACTCCTCAACTGGAGAGATACCAATGTCCGTCAAGATCCTCGCGCTCGTCGGCAGCCTCCGCTCCGGTTCGCACAACCGTCAGCTCGCCGAGGCCGCGCGCAGCCTCGCCCCCAGCGATGCCGAGATCGTGATCTTCGACGGTCTCGGCGACCTGCCCTTCTACAACGAGGACATCGACACCGAGGCCGACGTGCCCGCAGCCGCCACCCGGCTGCGCGAGGTCGCCGGTTCGTCCGACGCGTTCCTGCTGTTCTCGCCCGAGTACAACGGCACCATCCCGGCCGTGCTGAAGAACGCGATCGACTGGTTGTCCCGTCCGTTCGGCGCGAGCGCGCTGTCCGGCAAGCCCACCGCCGTCATCGGCACCGCCTTCGGCCAGTACGGCGGGGTTTGGGCGCAGGACGAGACCCGCAAGTCCGCGGGCATCGCCGGGGCTTCGATCGTCGACGAGATCAAGCTCAGCATTCCCGGCTCCATGACCCGCTTCGCCGAGACCCACCCGGCCGACGACCCGGAGGTCGTCGAGCAGCTGACGACCGCGATCGCCAAGCTCACCGCGAACATCTCGGCCTGAGCACCTCCGGCGGCGGTGCGGCGGGAAGGCCGTACCGCTGCCGGGCCATCGCGGGTTAACGTCTTCGGGTGGCAGGCACGACGAACTGGGCGAAGAACCTCACCTACCGGGCGCAGCGGACGCACCGACCTTCGAGCGTCGACGAGCTCCGGCGGATCGTTTCCGACAGCGACGGGATCAAGGCGCTGGGCTCGCGCCACTGCTTCAACGACATCGCCGACACCACGGCGGACCACCTCTCGTTGGACTCGCTGCCCTGCGACGTCGACATCGACGGCGACATCGCGTGGGTTCCGGCGGGCATGCGCTACGGCGAACTCGCCGCCCGGCTCGCCGCTTCCGGTCACGCGTTGCACAACTTGGCTTCGCTGCCGCACATCACCATCGCCGGGGCGACCGCCACGGGCACGCACGGTTCCGGGGTGCGCAACGGCTCGCTGAGCGCTGCGGTGGCCGGGCTGGACATCGTCCGCGCCGACGGCGAGCTCGTCCGGCTGCGTCCTGAGGACCCCGAATTCGCCGGTGCCGTGGTGCATCTCGGCGCATTGGGCATCGTGACCCGCATCGGACTGCGGATCCAGCCGGCGTTCGACGTCGCCACGACCGTGCACCTCGGTCTGAGCTGGGACTCGCTGCTGGGCGAGTTCGAGGCGATCACCTCCTCGGCCTACAGCGTCAGCGTGTTCACCGATTTCGACGAGGTCGTGCAGGTCTGGGCGAAAGCCCGCGTGGGCGTGGACGATCCGGTCGCACCGCACGGCACGCACCCGGCCGACGTGCCCACGCACATGCTGCGCGGCAGCGCGATCGACAACCTCACCGAGCAGCTGGGCGTCGCAGGCGCGTCGCACGAGCGGCTGCCGCACTTCAAGCCCGGCTTCACGCCGAGCCACGGCGACGAGCTGCAGAGCGAGTACTTCGTGCCCGCCGAGCACGGTGCCTCGGCATTGGCGGCGCTGCAACCGCTCGCCGACAAGATGGCGCCGCTGCTGCACATCGGCGAGGTGCGCACCATCGCCGCCGACGACCTGTGGCTGAGCCCCGCGCACGCCTCCGACTCGGTGGCCTTCCACTTCACCTGGCGACCGCAGCAGCAATCGGTGCAGCGCCTGCTGCCGGACATCGAAGCGGCGCTGGAGCCGTTCGGCGGCCGCCCGCACTGGGGCAAGCTGTTCACCACCGAACCGGCCGACCTGGACCTGCTGTATCCGAAGCTGGCCGATTTCCGCTCTCTCGCACGCCGTTTCGACCCCTCGGGGAAGTTCGGCAACGAATTCCTCCGACGCACGATCGGACTGTGATGGCCGAGCGGCGAGGACGGCCGGTCGGCGCGACCGGCCCGGTGGTGCGCCGCACGCTGCACCTGCTCGACGCCTTCTCGCCGGAGCGCACGGCGCTGTCGCTCAGCGAACTCGCCCGCAAAGCGGGGCTTCCGACATCGACCGCCTACCGGATGCTCGGCGACCTCGTGGCCTGGGGCGCGCTGGAGCGCGGCGAGGACGGCGCCTACCGGGTCGGCCTGCGGCTGTGGGAACTGGCCGCGCTGGCACCGCGGGGTCTCGGGCTGCGCGAGCGCGCACTGCCCACCATGGAAGACCTCTCGGCGGTGACCAGGGAGAACGTGCAGCTGGCGATCCGCGAGGGCACCGAGGCGGTCTTCGTCGAACGGATCGCGGGCACCGGGGCCGTTCCGGTGCGCACTCGCGTGGGCGGGCGGTTCGCGATGACCGCGACGGGAGTCGGGCTGGTGCTGCTGGCGCACGCGCCCAGCGCGGTCCAGGACGACGTGCTGGGCGAGGAGATCCCGCGGTTCACCGACCTGACCGTGACCGATCCGGCGGCACTGCGGCGAATGCTGGCCGAGACCCGGGCGTGCGGGTACTCGGTCAGCGACCGGCAGGTCACCGACGACGCGCTCTCGGTGGCGGCGCCGGTGCACGACCACCGCGGCGAGGTCGTCGCCGCGGTCTCGCTGGTCGTCCGACACGGCAGCGCCACCCCGAGCTCGCTCAGCGCGCTCGTGCGCGCCGGTGGGCGCGCCATCTCACGAGCGCTCGCCGAACCCTGATCCCGGCCGGCGCGATCAGGGCAGGATGGAGTCCACGTACCCGCCGTCGACGCGCACCGCGGCGCCCGTGGTGGCGGAGGCCAGCGGCGAACTCAGGTAGACCACCATGTTCGCGATCTCCTCCGGCTCGATCAGCCGCTGCAGCAGCGACTGCGGCCGGTGTTCGAGCATGAACTGGCGCTGCGCCTGGTCCCACGGCAGCGACGGGTCGACGAGCTCGTAGACGAACTTCTCCACACCACCGGTGTGGGTCGGGCCGGCGATCACCGAGTTCACGGTCACCCCGGTTCCGGCGGCCTCCTTGGCGAACCCGCGCGAGGCCGCCAGCAGCGCGGTCTTCGACATCCCGTAGTGGATCATCTCGGCCGGGATGACCACCGCCGAGTCGCTGGCGATGTATTGGACGCGGCCCCACCCCGCGCTCGTCATCCCCGGCAGGTAGGAGCGGGTGAGGCGCAGCGCGGAGAGGACGTTGACCTCGAAGTAGCGGCGCCAGTCGTCGTCGGTGATCTCCATCGCCGGCTGGGCGCCGAAGATGCCGAGGTTGTTGATCAGCACGTCCACCTGCGGCAGTGCCCGGACCAGGTCCGCGGTGCCGGACTCGCTGGTGACGTCGGCCGCCGCCGCGACGGCGTCCGCGCCGGGAACGTCCTGCTGGAGCTGGCGCACGGCCTCGTCGACCCGCTCCGGAGTGCGCCCGTTGAGGGCGACCCGAGCTCCGGCTCGGGCCAGCCCCTGAGCGATGGAGTACCCGATCCCCTGGGTGGAACCGGTGATCAGCGCGGTGCGTCCCGAAAGATCTAGCTGCATGCCCGCGAGGATATGCCGCCGCCACCCTCCACGCCCTCCCGCTCCGGACCCGCGCACGTCGAGGCCGGAGCGGGAGCGGAGGACCCCTCAGCCGTTCCAGTCGACGAGCTGGACGATCACGCCGTTGGGGTCGCGAACCTGGAAGGCGCGCTCGCCCCACTCCTCGGACGTGAGCGGCATGGTGATCGCGACCCCTTCCGCCCGGAGACGCGCGAGCTCGCCCTCCAGATCGTCGACCTCGAACGCCAGGATCACCCCGGCGGCGTGGTCGTCGCGCTGGTCCTCGGGCAGCGAGGCCAGGCCCCGCCGCAGGAACACCACGCTGGTCCCGGAGTCCTCCCGGGTCAGCGAGGCGAAGCCGTCGGCGGCCATCGCCTCGTCGAAACCGAAGTGCTCCACCAGGAACCGGCTGGAGGCCGCCACGTCCTCGACGTTGAGCGACACCGCCGCAGCATTGATCCGCATCCCGAACCCCCTTCTGCGAATTTTTCCGTACGAGGTACAGTGTACACAGTACGGAGGTGGTTCGTGATGGTTGAGCGGAGCAGCGCCGGAGACCCCGGCAAGACGCTTGCCCTGCTGTGGCGGCACAAGCTCGGCGAACGGGCACCGCAGCGCGGCCCGCGCAAGGGTCTGAGCATCGACCAGGTCGTGGACGCCGCGATCGCGCTGGCCGACGCCGACGGCCTGGCAGCGGTGACGATGCGCCGGGTCGCCGAGCGGCTCGAGGTGTCCACGATGTCGATGTACACCTACGTGCCCGGCAAGGCCGAGCTCCTGGACCTCATGCTCGACGGCATCTACCAGCGGATGCCGCGAGAACCGCTGGAAGGCCTGCCGTGGCGGGAGCGCGTCGCGGCGGTCGCGGCGCAGAACCGCGCGCTCTACCGGCGGCACCCGTGGACGTTGCGGGTCTCCACGAGCCGTCCTCCCCTGGGGCCGGGCCTGATGGCCAAGTACGAGCACGAGCTGGGAGCGTTCCTCGACGTCGGGCTGGAAGACCTGCGCATCGACTCGGCGCTCACGCTGGTGCTCGACTTCGTCCACTCCGCCGAGCTCGCCCGCGCCCAGGCCGAGGCGGCGCAGCGCGACAGCGCCACCACCGACGAGCAGTGGTGGCGCGCCCACGAACCACTGCTGGCGGAGGTCTTCGATCCTGGCGAGTACCCCCACGCCGCCCGCATCGGTTCGGCCGCGGGCACCGAGCTCCAAGCCGCGCACAACCCCGAGCACGCCTACGAGTTCGGGCTCCAGCGCATCATCGACGGCCTCGCCGTCCTGATCGAAGGCCGCTGAGCGCGAGGGACGGCGGGCACACATCAGGAGCCGCGCGCGGAGGCGCTCAGAGTTCGCCACCCGCAGCCACTCCCCCACCAGCTTCAGGGGCGGGGAGCCGCGGCGGTGAACTCCTCGTCGATCACCGCGACCTGCTGGTCGATCCAGGGCGGGATCTCCTGGTCCGGGCCGGGCACGTCCGTGCCCTGCACCTGCACCAGGTACTGGCCGTACCGCAGGTCGACCCACCAGCTGTCGCAGGTCCCCGGCCTGCCCGTGATCTCACCGCACACGTACCGCACCTCGTCAGCACCGGCCGGTGGCCGCTGCGGGAAGCGCTGCGGGGTCTCGTCGAACCCCTCACCACCACGGGGGTCGACCCGCCCGAACGCCCAGCCCGCCCACCGCGCCGAGGCGTAACGGCGGACGGTGTGGTCGATCTCGACCCCGTCACCGCGCTGCCACGTGGCGGTCGCCTGCTGCTGCGCGCCCCAGTCCGAGGGCAGCGGACCCGGATCCACCGCTCCCGAGGCCCGGAGACCCGCAACGGCAGGCGGTGGGACGTCGACGAGCTCGGCCGACGACACCTCCCGCCGCTGCTCGCCGGGCTGCGCCAGCCACCACCACACCAGGGCGCCCGCGACCAGCACGGCCGCGAGCACACCGGCGCCCAGCAACGATCGGCGCATCACGGTGGTCGACTTCCCCACCTGCGACAGGTTCGGTGTCACGTCGTCGAGCTGTCCGGACGTCCGGTTCCTCGCCCGGCGCCCGGCCCGTCCGCAAACTTCTCCGCCATTCTCGATCTCCCCCACGATGGTGTTGCCCCCGATGGCACGCAGCATCGCAGGGCAGTTCCGGGGCCTCAGTCGAAAAGCGTCGCGTCACCCGTACAGCGCAGTCACCCGCAGCGGCACTTCAGATCGCCACGGTGCCGTCGACGCAGGTGACGGTGCTGCCTCCGACCCAGATCCGGTCCTGCTCGTCGGTGTCGATGCGGACCTGACCGGAGCGGCCGAGCGCGGTCCCCTGCCGCGCGGTGTAGGGGGCCGTCGTCCGGCCGGAGCTCAGCAGCCATTGGGCGAGGGAGGCGTTGAGGCTGCCGGTGACCGGGTCCTCGACGCAGCCACCCCCTCCCAGCGGCGCGAACGCGCGGACCTCGTAGCGGGCCGGACCGCCCTCCGGGTGCGGGCCGGCGACGCCGATGTGCAGCGCGTCCCGGAACCCCGGGTCCAGCGCGAGCACCGCGTCGGCGTCGGCGAGCAGCACGGCGACCCAGCCCGGGCCGTTGTCCGCCCACTGCGCGTCCACGATCTCGTCGACCGCGACCCCCAACGCCGTGGCGATGCGCTCCAGCAGGTCCGGTTCCACCGGTCCGGAGCGCAGCAGCGGCGGAGCCGCGAAGGCCAGCCCCTCGGCCGTGCGCCGCACCGTGACCAGCCCGGCTGCGCACTCCTGGACCGTCGTCTCGCGCTGCCCGTGCATCGCTTGCCACGCGTGACAGGTGCCCAGCGTCGGGTGCCCGGCGAACGGGAGCTCGGAGGACGGGGTGAAGATCCGCACCTGGTAGTCGGCACCCGCCGAGACCGGAGGAAGCACGAAGGTCGTCTCCGACAGGTTCGTCCACGCGGCGAAGCGCTGCATCTGCTCGTCCGAGAGACCCTCCGCGTCGAGCACCACCGCGACCGGGTTGCCGTAGTAAGGGGTGTCGGTGAAGACGTCGACCTGCTGGAACTTGCGCATGGGCACGACCTTAACCGGGCCCGCGCCGCTCACGTCGACGCGACCGAGCTGACGCCCCGGAATAACGAGCGGCCGGGCCAGGTTGTGATCACCATGCGCGTGGTGGGTTTCGCCGAGTTCGGCGGTCCGGAAGTCCTGAGCGTCCACGAGGTGCCGGAGCAGCACGCCGGTCCCGGCGAGGTGCGGGTCCGGGTGCGGGCGGCGGCGGTCAACCCGACCGACACCGCCGGTCGCGCGGGCTGGTTCCCCGATCGGTACCGCGAGCACGCACCGCCCTACGTGCCGGGCATGGACGCCGCCGGCGTCCTCGACGAGATCGGCGAGGGAACCGACACCGACCTGCGGGTGGGCGACGACGTGATGGCCATCGTCATCCCGTCCGGTCGGCACGGCGCCTACTCGGAGAGCCTGGTGCTGCCCGCGGCGTCGGTCGCCCGCGCCCCGGCCGGCGCCGGGCACGCCGCAGCGGCGACGCTGCCGATGAACGGGCTCACGGCACGGCTGGCGCTCGACCAGCTGGCCCTCCCACCCGGAAGCCTCCTCGCCGTGACCGGTGCCGCCGGAGCTCTCGGCGGCTACGTCATCCAACTCGCCAAGGCCGACGGCCTCCGGGTGATCGCCGACGCCAAGGCCGACGATCGCGATCTGGTGACCTCGCTCGGCGCCGACGAGGTCGTCGAGCGGGGCGAGGACGTCGTCACCCGCATCCGCGAGATCGCGCCGGACGGAGTCGACGCCGTCGTGGACGCGGCGGTCCTCAACGACCAGGTCGAACCCGCCGTGCGCGACGGCGGCGGCATCGCCACCGTCAGGTTCTTCACCGCGGAGGCCCCGCGCGGAATCCGGTACCACCCGGTGCTCGTCGCCGACTACTGGCAGGAGCGCGGCGAGCTCGACCGCCTGCGGCAGCAGGTCGAGGCAGGCGCGCTGACCTTGCGGGTCGCGGACACCTACCCGGCCGAGCGGGGTGCCGAGACCCACCGGCGGCTCGAAGCCGGTGGCACCCGCGGCCGGCTGGTCATCGAATTCTGATCGGTCAGCTCCCGGCCGACGCCAGGTCGGCCCACAGGGCGTCCGGCACCGGTGCGCGGAACAGCTCGGCGTTGCGGCGGACCTCCTCCGGTGTGCGGGCTCCGAGCACCACCGAGGCCACGGCCGGGTGCCGCGCGGCGTGGGCGATCGCGGCCTGCGGCAGCGCAACGCCGTGGCGGTGGCAGATCTCCACCAACCGCTGGGCTCTGGCCACCAGCTCCGTCGAGGCCGGACGGTAGTCGTAGACCGCGTTGCCCTCCGGGTCGTCGGTCGCCAGCAACCCGCCGTTGAACACCCCGGCCGCCAGCACCGACACACCGCGCCGCTCGCACTCCGCCAGCAGCGGCTCGCCGGAGTCGTCCAGCAGCGTGTAGCGCCCGGCCAGCATCACGGCGTCGACGTCGGTGTCGGTCACGAAGCGGCGCAGCATCGGCCACTGGTTCATGCCCACGCCGATCGCACCGATCACGCCCTGCGCGCGCAGCGCGTGCAGAGCCGGGTACGCCTCGTCGAGGACCTGCTCCCAGTGCTCGTCCGGGTCGTGCAGCAGCACGAGATCGATCCGGTCGAGCCCCATCCTGTCCGCACTGGACTCCAGGGAGCGCCGGACGCCGTCAGCGCTGAAGTCCCACCGCCGCGCGAAGTCCGCCGGAACGTCGAAACCGCCCGCCACGTCGCGCTTCCCGCTGGGATTCGCGACCGGTTCCAGCATCCTGCCGACCTTCGTCGACACCGAGAACTCGTGCCTGGGACGTCCGGCGAGCACCCGGCCGAGCCGTCGTTCCGCCAGCCCGAGCCCGTAGTGGGGTGCGGTGTCGAAGTAGCGGATCCCGGCGTCCCAGGCCGCCGCCACCGCCTGCGACGCCACGTCTTCCGGCACCGCGCGGTAGAGGTTCCCGATCACCGCCCCGCCGAATCCCAGTGCGCTCACCCGCACACCGGAGCCGCCCAGCGCGTTCACCTCCGCAACCGGAGGCCCTGCATGCCGCCGTCCACCGCCAGCGACGTTCCGGTGGTGGCGCCCGCGGCGGAACTCGCCAGGTAGGCCACCGCGGCGGCCACCTCATCAGCGGAGACCAGCCGGCCCGAGGGCTGGCGTGCGTTGAGCGCGCTCAACTCCGCGTCCGGATCGGACGCGGACGACAGCAGCCGGCGAACCCACGGCGTGTCGGCGGTTCCCGGGTTCACGCAGTTGACCCGGATCCCCTCGGCCAGGTGATCGGCGGCCATCGCCTGCGTCAACGACAGCACGGCGCCTTTGCTCGCGCTGTAGGCCGCGCGGTCGGGCAGGCCCGCGGTCGCCGCGATGGAGCAGGTGTTGACGATCGAGGCCGACCTCGACCTCCGCAGGTGTGGCAAGGCGGCCCGGGTCGTGCGCACGATGCCGAGGACGTTGACGTCGAAGACCCGTCGCCACTCGTCGTAGGAGTTGGTTTCCACCGTGCCCTGCGCGCCGATGCCCGCGTTGTTGACCAGCACGTCCAGGCCGCCGCACTGCTCGACGGCCCGCTCCACCGCCTCGCGCACCGCGTCCTCGTCGCTGACGTCGCACTTGAGTCCGAGGATCCCGTCGGGGACCGCGGCCGGGTCCAGGTCCAGCGCCGCGACCTTCGCACCGCGGCCCGCCAGCGTCCGCGCCACGGCCAAGCCGATCCCGGAGCCTCCCCCGGTGACCACGGCCGCCAAGCCCTCGAAATCCCCTGCGCTCACCGGTCAATCCCTCCGCTCGCCCGATCCTGCTTCGAGCTCTAGCAGGTCGAACGGCGCGGCACCAAGCGATCGTCGTCGGGCTCCGCCGGTTGGTGGGCGGAAGCCAGCACCTCGCCTTCGACCACGAAGACCCTGGTGCGCTCGAACCACGGGAAGTCCGCGGAGGCGGGCTCCGCGGGCGGCGTGTCGGGATCGGTCATGTCGTCCCGTCGGAAGCGTCGGCGATCGGGTTGACCGGATGCTACCGCTGCGTCTCTCCGGATCAGCGGGCGCGGAGCCCGTTTTCGCGTCCCGCGCGTGCGGACCTGCATACTTCGCGGGTGTTCGCCGGATCAGGCGAGGGCCCGCGAACGGAGGTGTGACGCGTGAAGCGACCGACGATCATCGACATCGCGCGCGAGGTGGGCGTGTCCAAGGCCGCCGTCTCCTACGCGTTGAACGGTCGCGGCGGGGTGTCGCCGGAGACGCGGGACCGGATCCTGGACGTGGCCGCGGACCTCGGCTGGCGCGCGAGCAGTGCGGCCCGGGCGTTGTCGAGCGACCGGGCCGCCACCGTGGGAGTGGTGCTCGCGCGATCGCCGGAGGTGCTGCGCACCGAGCCGTTCTTCATGCAGGTGGTCGCCGGGCTGGAACAGACCCTGTCAGCGCACGGGTTCTCGCTGCAGCTGGCGCTGGCCTCCGATCCGGCCACGGAGCTGGAGACCTACCGCCGGTGGTGGGCGGAGCGCCGGGTGGACGGGGTGCTGCTGACGGACCTGCGCGTGCAGGATCCGAGACCCGCGCTGCTGCGGGAGTTGCGGGTTCCGGCGGTGTTCTTCGGGACCGAGCGGCCGATGGCCGGGATTCCGGTGCTGTGGGTCGACGAGCACGACATCGCCGACAGCGCCATCGGGCACCTGGCCGCCCTGGGCCACCGCCGGATCGGCCACGTGCAAGGCCCGGAGGAGCTGCGGCACACGGCTCGCCGGAAGCGCGAACTGCGCCGGGCGGCGGCGGAGTTCTCCGGGGTGACGCTGGTGCCCGACCGCGGTGACTACACCGAGAGCGGAGGCGTGGCCGCCACCGCGCGGCTGCTGGACGCGCCCGAGCCGCCGACGGCCATCATCTTCGACAACGACGTGATGGCGGTCGCCTCGGTGGCCAGGGCCGAGGAGCTCGGAGTGCGGGTGCCTGCCGAGCTCTCGGTTCTGGCGTGGGACGACTCCATGCTGTGCCGGGTGGTTCGCCCTGCCATCACCGCGTTCTCGCACGACGTGGGCGCGGCGGCGGCGAGCGCGGCGCTGATGCTGCTGGAACTCATCGAGACGGGCGTCGCCGACGATTCGCGCCTGCAGCCCAGGAAGCTGATCGCCCGCGCGAGCACGGCTGCGGCCTCCGGGTGACCGCTGCGCCGACCGGAGCAGCCCGCGAACACCCCGAGTAACGAATCGGTCACGCCGAAACGCCCGACTCTTCTGCTTAACCGGTTAAGTCCCTAGTTTGAGCGGCGGACCCAACGACGGGTCCGACGAGGCCGAGGAGTCGTTTCGTGATCAAACGCTCACTCGCGGCGGTGTCGCTGATCGCGGCCCTGCTCGCCGGGACGCTGACGGGATGCGCGGGCTCGGCCGACGACCCGAACACGATCACCTACTGGGCCAGCAACCAGGGCAAGAGCGCCGAGCAGGACATGGAGATCCTGCACGACGAACTGGCGCAGTTCACCGCTCAGACGGGCATCCAGGTGAACCTCGAGGTCATCGGCTGGTCCGATCTGCTCAACCGGATCCTGGGCGCGGCGACTTCCGGAGTCGGCCCCGACGTGGTGAACCTGGGCAACACCTGGGCCGCGTCGCTGCAGGCCACCGGCGCGTTCGTGCCGTTCGACGACACCATGATGCAGCGCTTCGGCGGCCGCGAGCGGTTCCTGGACAGCAGCATGTCCTCGACGGGCATGGCAGGTCAGGTCCCGACCTCGCTGCCGCTGTACGGGCTGAGCTACGGCGTGTTCTACAACAAGAAGCTCTTCGCCGAAGCCGGGCTGGCGCCACCCCGCACCTGGGACGAGTTCACCGACGTGGCCAAGCGGCTCACCGATCCCGCACGCAACCGCTGGGGACTGACCCTGCCGGGCGCCAGCTACACCGAGAACTCCCACTTCGCCTTCATGTTCGCGCGCTGGGAGGGCGTCGACCTGATCACCGAGAACGGGCCGGAGTTCGACTCCCCCGGCGCGGTTTCCGCGGTCAAGCGCTACCTGGACCTGATGTCGACGCAGAAGGTGGTCAGTCCCAGCGACGCCGAGGAGGGCAACACCTCCAGCGCCGCCGAGGACTTCACCGACGGCGAGGCCGCGATGCTCATCGCGCAGAACAGCGTGATCCCCACGCTGGAGGACAACGGGATGTCCTCCGACGCCTACGGCGTGGTGCGACTTCCCGCACCCGACCCGCTGCCACCGGGCGGGACGCCCGCGCTGAGCCACGTGGCGGGCTCGAACGTCGCGGTGTTCGCCGACAGCCCCAAGCGCGAACAGGCGCTGGAGCTCGTGGAGTTCCTGACCAGCAAGGACATCCAAGCCTCCCTGAACAAGAAGTACGGGACGCTGCCGGTGGTCACCGACGCCTACGACGACCCCGCGTTCCACACCGAGCGCGACGAGGTCTTCTCCGACGTGCTGGCCCACTACTCCGAGCCCGCGCCGATGATCCCGACCGAGGCGCACTTCGAGACCACGGTGGGTTCGGCGATGCGCGACCTGTTCGCCGAGATCGCCACGGGCCGCCAGGTCACCACCGATGACGTGCGGGCGGCGCTGGCCGACGCCGAGCAGAAGATGCGAGGTACCGGAGGATGACCAGTACCGCTGCCCCCTCCCCCGCCCGGCCGACGGCACCACCTCCGACACCACCGCGGCGCAGGTGGACGCCGAGCCGGAAGCTCCTGCCCTACCTCCTGGTCGCCCCGGCGCTGTGCTTCGAGCTGCTGGTCCACCTGCTGCCGATGCTCGGCGGCCTGTACATGAGCGTGCTGGAGCTGACCCAGTTCTACCTGCGGGACTGGTTGAACGCGCCGCTGGCCGGGCTCGCGAACTTCCGGTTCGCGCTGGACTTCGACAGCGCCGTGGGCGTCACGCTGCTGCGCTCGTTCGCGGTGACGGCCGGCTTCTCGATCCTCACGGTCGGGCTCTCCTGGCTGCTCGGGGTCTTCGCGGCGACCCTTTTGCAGCGGTCGTTCCGAGGCCGCGCGGTGCTGCGCACCCTGTTCCTGGTGCCCTACGCGCTGCCGGTCTACACCGCGGCGATGATCTGGAAGTTCCTGCTGGACCAGGACGACGGCATGGTCAACGCGACGCTGGGCGGACTGGGCCTCACCGACGGCCAGACGTTCTGGCTGCTGGGCGACAACGCGTTCCTGGCGACGGTGGCGACGGCGACGTGGCGGTTGTGGCCGTTCGCGTTCCTGGTGCTGATGGCGGGGATGCAGTCGATCCCGCACGACGTCTACGAATCGGCCACCGTGGACGGTGCGGGGCTGTGGCAGCAGTTCCGCTCGATCACGCTGCCGATGCTGCGCCCGGTGAACCAGGTGCTCGTGCTGGTGCTGTTCCTGTGGACGTTCAACGACTTCAACGTTCCCTACATCCTGTTCGACAAGTCCGTGCCGAACGCGGCGAACCTGCTGTCGATCCACATCTACAACAACTCGTTCATCACCTGGAACTTCGGTCTCGGCTCGGCGATGTCGACGTTGCTGCTGCTGTTCCTGCTGGTCGTCACGGCCGGGTACCTGGCCTTCACATCGCGGAGGATGAAGGATGCCTGAGCCGAGGTGGTTCCGCGTCCTGCGGGTCGTGGGCCTGACGCTGCTGACGTTGTTCACCCTGGTGCCGCTGTACGTGATGGTGACCTCGGCCCTGAAGCCGCTGGGGTCCGTGCGGGACCGGTTCCAGTGGATCCCCGACGAGCTCACCTTCGAGCCCTTCGTGGACATGTGGTCGACGATCGACCTGGCGGACTACTTCATCAACAGCGCGATCGTGGCGCTGGGAGCCGCGCTGGTATCGCTGGCGCTGGCGATCCTGGCGGCCTACGCGGTGAGCAGGTACCGGTTCCGGGGCCGCGACGGCTTCCGGATCGTGGTGCTGTCCACGCAGATGTTCCCGGGCATCCTGTTCCTGCTGCCGCTGTACCTGATCTACGCGACGATCGGGCGCTACACCGGGATCGAGCTCTACGGCAGCCACCTCGGGCTGATCGTCACCTACCTCACCTTCTCGCTGCCGTTCGCGATCTGGATGATGGTCGGCTACTTCGACACCATTCCGCGCGATCTCGACGAGGCCGCGCTGATCGACGGTGCCAGCCCGCTGGGTGCGCTGTGGCGGGTCGTGCTGCCCGCGGCGCGTCCGGGCATCGCCGCGGTCGGCATCTACGCGTTCATGACGGCCTGGGGCGAAACGCTCTTCGCGTCGATCATGACCGACTCCGACTCGCGGACGCTGGCGGTCGGGCTGCGCGAGTACTCCACCGAGACCTCGGTCTACTGGAACGAGGTGATGGCCGCCTCCTTGGTGGTCAGCATCCCGGTGGTCATCGGTTTCCTGGCGTTGCAGCGCTACCTCGCGCAGGGGCTGACAGCGGGCGCCGTCAAGTGACGCAGCCGGTCGCGGGGCGCTGATCCGCGACCGGTCTCCGACGCACCGCGCGGTGTCGCACGCCGTGCAGGTTCCACCACTGCGAAAGGTTCTCCATGCGACGCAATTCCGCCAAGGTGACCGTGGACGGACGGCCTCAGGTGTGGCTGGGCGCGAACTTCTGGTCGCGCACCGGTGGCCCGCTGATGTGGCGCCACTACTCCCCCGAGGTCGTGCGCGAGGAGCTGCGCGTGCTCCACTCGCACGGCCTGCGGCAGACCCGCTCGTTCTTCTACTGGCCGGACTTCATGCCCGAACCGGACACGGTGGACGAGGAGAAGGTGGCGCACTACCAGGACTTCCTGGACGCGCACACCGAGATCGGGATGACGTCGATCCCCACCTTCATCGTCGGCCACATGTCCGGCGACAACTGGGACCCGCAGTGGCGGGGTGGCCGGGACCTCTACGCCGACGTCTGGCTGGTGTCCCAGCAGGCGTGGTTCGTGCAGCGGATGACCGAGCGGTTCGCCGACCACCCTGCGGTGGCCGGCTGGTTGCTCAGCAACGAGATGCCGATCTACGGCCGGTTGCGGCACGAACCGAAGGCGCCGACCGAGCACGTCAGCGCGTGGTCCCGGCTCATGGTGCAGGCCGTGCGCGCCGGTGGCGGGACTCAGCCCGTGTCGCTGGGCGACGGCGCCTGGGGCATTGAGGTCACCGGGGTCGACAACGGGTTCTCGGTGCGCGAGACGGGCGCGATGGTGGACTTCGTGGGCCCGCACGTGTACCGGATCGACAGCGACCCCGTGCGCCAGAACCTGATCGCCGCGTTCATCTGCGAGTTGTCCGCGGTGGCGGGCAAACCGGTGGTGCTGGAGGAGTTCGGGCTCTCCAGCGACCAGGTCTCGCCGGACAACGCGGCGCACTACTACCGGCAGACGCTGCACAACTCGCTGCTGGCCGGTTCGACGGGCTGGGTCGCCTGGAACAACACCGACTACGACGACCTCATCGCCCAGGGGCCCTACTCGCACCACCCGTTCGAGATGCACTTCGGCATCACCGACAGCACCGGAGCGCCGAAACCCCCGCTGCGGGAGCTGGCCGCGTTCGCCGAGGTGCTGGAGCAGGTGGACTTCGCCCGCTGCGAGCGCAGCGCTGCCCGCGCCGGGCTGCTGGTCACCGAGTATCTCGAGCGCGGTTATCCCTTCACCCAGGATGACGACCGGCCGCTGATCTTCGACACGCTGCACCAGGCGTACGTGGCGGCGCGAGAAGCCGACCTGCCGGTGGGTTTCGTGCGGGAGCGCGATGGCATCGACGACGACTGCGACCTCTACCTGCTGCCGTGCGTGAAGCAGATCCAGGGACCGACCTGGCAACGGCTGCGCGAGCGGGTCGACGAGGGCGCCGTGCTGTACCTGTCCTACACGGCGGGCGAGGTCGGCCACCACCGGCAGCCGTGGATCCCCTACTTCGACGAGACCTTCGGCGTGCGCAAGCAGATCACCTACGGCGTGGTCGACGAGGTCGCCGACGACGAGGTGCGCTTCACCTTCGCCGAGGACTTCGGCGGCATCGAGGAGGGCGAAACGCTGCGGTTCCGGGTGTCGGGCAACGAGCACAGTCGCGCGTTCCTGCCGGTCGTCCCGGACGGCGCGAAGGTCGTCGCCACCGACGCGCACGGCAACCCCGCGCTGCTGCGCCGCTCCTCGGGCCAGGGCGAAGCCGTGTTGTGCACCTACCCGGTCGAGCTGTTCGCGGCCCGCAGCACCAGGGTGAACCCCGACGACTCGCACCGGCTCTACGCCGCGCTGGCCGACATCGCCGGTGTGGCCAGGGAGGTCGTGGTCGACGACCCCCGGGTGTTCGCCGACGTCCTCGTGCACCAGGACGGACGCCGCTTCGCGTGGCTGGTGAGCCAGCACCCGGGCGAAGCGACCGCGACTCCGCGCACCGCGGGCTCGCTGCGGAGCCTGGCAGGCGAGCCCGTGTCGGAGGTGACCCTGGCGCCCTACGGCGTCGTGGTGGTCGAGCTGAAGTCCTGACAGTCGTGGGTCGGCCTCGACCGCTCGGGGGGTCGAGGCCGGCCCGCCTCGGAGTGATCGTGCGGGCCGGCCGCCTGCGCCGACGGCCGGCCCGCACGGTGGTCACGCCTCCGCGAGATCCTCGGTTCGAGGGGCGGATTCCGCCGGGGCGTAACCGAGCCGGCCGCGGGTGGCGATGATCGTGACCACCGCGGCGACGGTCGAGGCGATGAGGGTGATCCGCGTGACCGAACCGCCGTCACCGCCCGGGAAGATCTCCGACCAGGTGGTGGAGAAGTAGTTGTTCACGCTGATGTGCAGCAGAGCGGCCACCGGCAGGCTCTCGCCGGTCCGATTGAACACCCACGTCATCACGACGCTGATGGCCGTGGCCAGGCCGCAGAACTCCACCACCTCCACCACGCTGAACTCCGGCCACCCGCCCCACTCGGTGAAGAACAGCGGCAGGTGCCAGGCGCCCCACAGCGGCCCGAGCAGCAGCGTCCCGCGCAGCGGGCCGTACTTCGGCTGCAGGTAGGGCAGGGCGAAGTCGCGCCACCCGGGTTCCTCGGCGAGGCCGGTGGTGGACAGCTGGAACACCATCCCCACGACGAACGCGACGAGCACCGCCGCAGCGGGCATCCGCCAGTCCCCCATGATCGGCAGGCTGGTGATGGTGAGCGCTGCGGGAACCCCGGCCAGGACTCCGACGTACCAGAACCAGTGCACCCGCCAGCGGGCCACGCGTCCCACCCACCTGCGCAGTCCCGGCCTGCCACCGATGATCGCGGTGAGCGCGAACGCCGACAGCAGCGGTCCGGCGTAGGCGCCGGGCAGCACGCCGAGCAGCTGCGTCGTGCCCGCGATCCGGGGGTAGTCGATCGCGAGGACCCCGATCCCGTTGCGCGAGAGCACGTAGGGGGTCCACACCAGCCAGCTGAGGCCGAACGACAGCGCGAAGAACCACGCGATCGGCCGCTCGGCGATGTGCGAGCGCAGTCGAGAGGGCATCGTTCTCCTCGGTGTGCGAAGGGGATTCATCGTCGCCGGTGCTGGGCGAACAGGGCGATCGCGCAGGCGGTGGTGAGCAGCCCGAGCCCCAGGGGCACGACCGGCGGCCGGGCGGCGAACGAGGTCACCGCGTTGGTCAGCACGCAGACCGCGAAGGTCAGCCACAGCAGGGCCTTCAGCTTGCCGGACATCCTCATCGGCCCGCCGGAAACCCTCGTCACGATACGAGGTGCGTCGTCTTGCATGGCGGAAAAGCTAGTCGCGGCCGAGCACCCGAACGATCCCGCTGAGGGGACTTCCGGTGGTACAGCCAGCACTACCGCGCGGACGCGGTTGCGGCCGATAGTGTTTCGCGTCGAGGAGGTGCCATGTCATCGCAGGAGGCCCAGCGCAGGCTCGCTCGCCGCGCCCGCGTCACGTTCGACTCCCTCGAGCACGTGGTCGCCGGGCTGGGCACCTCGGTGCTCGCGCTGATCGCGTTGCTGCTGGTCGTCGTGTGCGCGGGGATGAGCCTGGTGGGCGCGGGAATCCTGCTGGCCCCGCACGCTCTGCGACTGGTCCACGTGGTCGCCGAGCAGGAGCGCACCCGGCTCTCCCGCTGGGGCCCGGACGTGATCAGCCCCGGCCCGGTTCCCCCGGGCCTGCTGAAGGCGTTGCGCACGCCGGCGGTGCGGCGCGAGCTCGCCTGGGTCGCGGTGCACGGCGTGACGGGATTCGTGCTCGGCGTGCTGGGGTTGACGCTGGCGCTGAACACGGTCCGGGACGGCACCTTCCCGTTGTGGTGGCACCTGCTCCCCCCGGCCGATTCCACGGCATCGCTGGGACTGTGGCAGGTGCGCGACCTCTCGGGGGCGTTGCTGGTGTCGCTGATGGGCCTGGGCTGGGTGGTGGCGTGCCTGCTGTTCCTGCCGGGAATGGCGCGGTTGCAGGCCCTTCCGGGACGCCGGTTGCTGCACCTGGGATCGGAGGCCGACCTGGCGACGCGGATCGCGCACCTGACCGCCACCCGGGCCGCCGCGCTCGACGCGCACTCCGCGGAGCTGCGGCGCATCGAGCGCGCCTTGCACGACGGCGCCCAGAACCGGATCGTGGCGGTGACCGTGCTGGTCGGTGCTGCGCGCCGGGCCGTCGAGCGCGACCCGCACGACGCGGAGGCGATGCTCGGGCGCGCGCAGGACTCCGCCGAGGAAGCGCTGCGCGAGCTGCGCGCGGTGGTCCGCAGCATCATGCCGCCCGTGCTGCAGGACCGGAGCCTGTCCGATGCGCTGACCGCGCTGGCGGCCGACTGCCCCGCCGAGTGCAGCATCGACGCCGACCTGCCGGGCCGCTGCGCGGCTTCGGTCGAGGCTTCGGTCTACTTCGTGGTCGCCGAGGCGCTGAGCAACGTCGCCAAGCACAGCGGGGCGCGCACGGCCTCGGTGCGATTGCGCCGCTGCGACGACGACCGGATGCGGGTGCTCATCACCGATGACGGGCGCGGCGGTGCGGATGCGCGCGGCGGGACCGGGTTGACGGGGATCCGCCGCCGGGTGGAGGCCCACGACGGAACGTTCGATCTGGCCAGCCCGGCGGGCGGGCCGACCACGGTGGAGGTGAGCCTGCCTTGCGGATTGTGATCGCCGAGGACGATCCGCTGCTGCGCGAAGGCGTCGCGCTGCTGCTGCGCGCCGAGGGGCTGCAGGTGGTCGCCACGGCAGGTGACGCGGCCGGGTTCCTCGCGGCCGTGGACGAGCACCGGCCGGACGTGGCGGTGGTCGACGTGCGGATGCCGCCTACGCACACCGACGAGGGCATCGTGGCCGCGGTGCAGGCGCGCGCCGAACATCCGGAACTGGCCGTGCTGGTGCTGTCGGCCTACGTGGAGCAGGCCTTCGCCACCGAGCTGCTGGCCTCGGGCAGCGCGCGGCTGGGCTACCTGCTCAAGGAGCGGGTGGGCCGCGTCGAGGAGTTCATGTCGGCGTTGCACCGGGTGGCCGGGGGCGGGACGGCCATCGATCCCGACGTCATCGCCCAGCTGCTGACGCGCACGCACCCCGGCCCCGGCCTGGACCGGCTGAGCCCGCGCGAGCGCGACGTGCTCGCGCTGATGGCGGAGGGGCTGGGCAACGCGGCGATCGCCGAACGCCTGGTGGTGACCGATGGCGCGGTGCACAAGCACATCCGCAGCATCTTCGCGAAGCTCGACCTGCCACCGGACGACCGCGCGGACCGGCGCGTCACCGCGGTGCTGCGGTACCTGGAGCGCTCCCGGACGCGATGACGTCGGATCACCGCCCCGCGCCCGCGGTCAGCCCGGCGACCATGAACCGCCTGCCGAGCACGTAGAGCACCAGCACCGGGATCGCCGAGAGCACCACGCCCGCCATGATCGCCGGCACGTTCACGGTGTACTGGCCTTGGAACTGCCACAGCATCACCGGCAGCATCGCGGTTTCCTCGCGCTGGGTCAGGATCAGCGGGAACAGCAGCCCGTTCCACACCTGCAGCGCCTGGTAGATGCCGACCGCCAGCAGCGCCGGCCGGGACAGCGGCAGGACCAGGTTCACCAGCACCCGGAACTGCCCCGCTCCGTCCAGGCACATCGATTCGTAGAGCTCCTCGGGGATGTCGCGCAGGAAGTTGCTGAGGATCAGCACCGACAGCGGCATCGCGAAGGCGATGGCGGGCAGGACGATGGCCAGCAGGCTGTCGTAGAGGCCCGCTTCCACGATCATCACGTAGACCGGGATGATCGTCGCCTGCAGCGGGATCGCGAGGCCCGCCAGGAACATCCGGAACAACCACTGGTGGCGCCGCCGCTTGCCGCGCACCACCACGTAGGCGGCGGGCAGCGCGGTGGCGAGCACGACCACCACGGTGAGCCCCGTGGTCAGCACGCTGTTGAACAGGAACTTCAAGAACCCGTCGGAGAACACCAGCCCGTAGTTCTCCAGCGTCGGAGAACCGGGCAGCGACAACGGGTTGGCGCCGGTGGTGTCCTCCTGCGCCCGCAGGCTGGTGACCACCACGTAGTACAGCGGCACGGCCACCACCAGAGCCCACAGCAGGGCCGCGGCGTTCGGCAGCAGACCTCTGATTCGCAGCATCACGCGCCCTCCTGGTCGCTGCGCATCCGGGCGAAACCGGAGTACTTGGTCAGCCCCAGCGACAGCGCGGTGCCCAGCGCCACGAGCAGCAGCGCGAGCGCACTGGCGTAGCCGAGCTCGTACTGCTGGAAACCGGTGATGTACATGGTCACCGGCAGGATCCGGGTGGCATCACCGGGACCGCCTTCGCTGAGCACGTAGAACAGGTCGAAGTAGGTCAGCGACCCGACCAGCATCAGGGTGCTGGAGGTGACGATGGTGTTGCGCAGCTGCGGCAGGGTGATCCGGAAGAACCGCTGCACGGGGCCCGCTCCGTCGAGTTCGGCGGCTTCGTGCAGCTGGGCGGGGATCTGCCGCACCCCGGCCTGGTAGAGCAGCGTGTGGAACGGGATGAACTGCCACGACACCACGAAGATGAGGGTGATCAGAGCGAGGTCGGCGTCGCCCAGCAGGTTCAGGCCGGGCAGTCCGAGGGCGGGCAGCACTCCGAACTCGGGGTCGACGAGGTTGCGCCACACGATCCCGATGCCGGTGGAGGACAGCACCAGCGGCAGGAAGAACAGCGCGCCGAGCACCGCCCGGTACCGCTGCTGCCCGGCGACGTAGACGCCGAGCAGGATGCTGATCGGGGTTTGCACCACCCAGCTCAGGACCATCACCTGCAGCGACACCCACACCGAGTGCCACATGCCGGAATCCGCGGCGAGCTCGCTCCAGTTCTCCGCTGCGGTGAAGCGCGGATCGACGATGCCGTTCCAGTCCATCATGGACAGGATCACCACCACGACGATCGGCGCGATGACGAACGCCGCGAAGAACACCAGCGCGGGGGCGGCGAACCAGGTGGAGGGTTCGGTCCAGTGCCGCGCGGAGCGGCGCGGTCGCGGGGCCGGGCTCGGCGTGGTCGGCCGCAGGAGCTCGGTGGCGGTCATCTCGTGGATTCCTCCATCAGCTCGGAGAACTCTTCTGGGCTGATCTGGTCCAGGAACAGCTTCTGCAGGTTGATCAGCACGTTCTGCGCGGGTCCCGGTGGCAGCGCCTGGTCCCAGGACTGCTGGAAGTGCGGCGCGTTCTTGGCCAGGTCGTAGACGAAGGTCATGTAGTCGGCGTCCTCGGAGGCGCGCAGCTCGTCCTCGATGCCGGTCACCGGCGGCACGTCACCGCGCGCCACCCGGCCTCGGGTGAAGGCGTCGCTGGAGAGGTCCTGGCGCAGGAAGTCCACGGCCTCCTGCGCTTCCGGTCCGGCCGTGACCGACATGAAGGTGGTGGGGTTGCCGACGAGGTTGGCCGGGTCGCCCTTGCCTCCCTCGACCGCGGGGAACGGTGCCCAGCCGAGATGTCCTTCGCGGACCCACTTCTCGTCATCGCCCAGCAGGTCGGAGTAGCCCGAACCGAGGTGGACCATCATCGCCGCACGACCGCTGGCCACCAGGGTGCGCTGCTGGCCGAGTTCAGCGCTGGTGGAGGGGAAGGCGTTGCCGAACGCTCCCCTGCGCACGAGGTCCTGCAGCATGGTGTTGGCCTTGATGATGTCCGGGTTGAGCCACGCGCCGGGCTTTCCGTCGAGCACCGCCTTGAAGGCCTCCGGCCCGGCGACCCGGTCGACGATGGCCTCCTCCCACATCAGGTAGGTCCAGGAATCCGCGCCGCCCAACGCGATCGGCAGATAACCGGCCTCCTGGAGCCGGGGAACCTGGTCCAGCAGCTCGTTCCACGAACGCGGCGGTCGCAGTCCGGTCTCGGCGTAGACGTCCTTGTTGAAGTACAGCAGGACCGGCTGGATGCCGCCGACGGGAATGCCGTAGGTACCGCCGCCGATGTCGACCGGGCTCATCACGCTGGGCAGGAAGTTCTGCCGCCACTCGGGGTGCTCGCGCATCGCCGGTGCCAGGTCGGCGACCTGACCGGCCTCGATGAACGCTTCCAGCGCACCGCCGCCCCAACCGAAGAACGCGTCCGGGGGCGTGCCCGATCCCATCGAGACCCAGAGCTTGTTCTTGTACGGGTCGTTCTGGAAGAACTGGGTCTGCATCCGCCGCCCGGTCCGGTCCTGGAACCGGTCGCCCTGGCTCGGCATCAGCTCCTCCTCGCCGCCGCCGCTGATCGCCCACGTGGTGATCAGCCCGGCGCCACCTTCGCTCGGTGGCAGGAGCACGGCGCAGCCGGTGGAGGTCAGCCCGACCGCCAGCACCATCGCCACCGCGCACAGACGTCGCAGTCCACGCATCGTCAACTCCCGTCGCAGGGGTGCGGAGCTCGCGGAGCGCCGGACGCCGTGTGCTCGCGGTCACACCGGATTCCGGTCGGCGAGACGGTACCGCAGCCGCGAGCAGGTCGACAAGACCCTATTTTCTCGAAACTTTCACTGGCCGCTCTCGACGCCACCAATCCTTGTGCAATCGCGTTTTTCGACGGACGATGTGGCAACCTGGCGATCGCTGGAGCCCAGTTCCAGCACGCCGTTGCCGAAACTTTTTCGGACGGTGTCGTCCGCCTGACCACGACGGGAGTCGCCGCACATGCCGCAGTCGCGCCCGACCGAGGACCGCCCTCCCTACCGCGATCCCGAGCTCCCGGCGGAGGAGCGGGCCGCCGACCTGATGACCCGCCTGACGCTGGAGGAGAAGCTCAACCAGCTCGTCGGGATGTGGATCTACGTCTCGGGCGCGGAAGAACGAGTCGCACCGCACCAGGCGGACTTCGCCGACGACACCCCGGCGTGGGACGAGATGATCAAGAACGGACTGGGGCAGCTCACGCGCGTGTTCGGCAGCGCTCCCGTCGAACCGGCCCGCGGCACCGCCGCGCTGACCCGGCTGCAGCGCGAGATCACCAGCGCCGGCCGCTTCGCGATCCCCGCGCTCGCCCACGAGGAATGCCTCGCCGGGTTCACCGCCTGGGGCGCCACCGCCTACCCGGTCCCGCTGTCCTGGGGCGCCTCGTTCGACCCGGATCTGGTGGGCGAGATGGCCTCCCGCATCGGCGCCGACATGCGCTCGGCGGGCGTGCACCAAGGACTCGCCCCGGTTCTCGACGTGGCCCGGGACCTGCGCTGGGGCCGGGTCGAGGAGACCATCGGCGAGGATCCCTACCTGATCGGCACCATCGGGTCGGCCTACGTCGCCGGGCTGGAGTCGAGCGGAATCGTGGCCACCCTCAAGCACTTCGCCGGCTACTCGGCCTCCCGCGCGGGCCGCAACCTCGCGCCGGTGAGCATGGGACCGCGCGAGTTCGCCGACGTCGTCCTCCCGCCGTTCGAGATGGCGCTGCGGCTCGGCGGCGCCCGCTCGGTGATGCACTCCTACACCGACGTGGACGGCATGCCCTCGGCCGCCGACGAGGCGTTGCTGACCGATCTGCTGCGCGGAGAGCTGGGATTCACCGGGACCGTGGTCGCCGACTACTTCGGCGTGTCGTTCCTGCACCAGCTGCACGGCGTGGCCGAGGACCCCGGAACCGCCGGCGCGGCCGCGCTGCGCGCCGGAGTCGACGTCGAGCTGCCCAACGCGCGCTGCTACGCCGAGCCCCTGGCGCAGCTCGTGCGCTCCGGAGACGTCGACGAAGCGCTGGTGGACCGCGCGCTGACCAGGGTGCTCCGGCAGAAGGTCGAACTGGGCCTGCTCGACCCCGACTGGTCACCCGAGGTCTCCCAGCCCCGCGATTTCGATTCAGCCCGGAACCGGGACCTGGCCCGGCGTCTCGCCGAGGAGTCGGTCGTGCTGCTCGCCAACGACGGCACGCTCCCGGTGCGCGAGCCGGGCAGCGTGGCGCTGGTGGGCCCGCTCGCCGACGACCCGTTCGCACTGCTGGGTTGCTACTCGTTCCCGGCGCACGTCGGCGCGTCCTACCCGGACTGGCCGCACGGCATCGATCTGCCCACCTTCCGCGACGAGATCGCCTGCGTCGCAGCGCACGTCGATCACGTCCAGGGCTGCGAGCTGCCCGAGGGCCGCACCGACTTCGCTGCGGCCCGGGCCGCAGCAGCCGCAGCCGACCTGTGCGTCGCGGTGGTCGGCGACCGCGCGGGCCTGTTCGGCCGCGGCACCTCCGGGGAAGGCTGCGACGCGGCCGACCTGCGACTGCCCGGCGACCAGCAGGCGCTGGTGGAGCAGCTGGCGGACACCGGAACACCCGTGGTGCTGGTGGTTTCCAGCGGCAGGCCCTACGCACTGGGCGAGCTCGCCGACCGGGTCGCCGCCGTGGTGCAGGTGTTCTTCCCGGGCGAGGCCGGCGCGGCGGCGCTCGCGGGAGTGCTCACCGGCGAGGTGAACCCCTCGGGCAGGCTGCCAGTGTCCATCCCGGCGGCCCCGGGTGGCAACCCCGGCACCTACCTGACCGCTCCCCTGGGCGCGGCCAGCGAGGTCAGCTCGCTGGACCCGACCGCGCTGTTCCCCTTCGGGCACGGCCTGTCCTACACCACCTTCGCCTACTCGGACCTGGCGATCAGCGCCGAGGAGGTCCCCACGGACGCGGCGGTGGACATCTCCTGCACGATCACCAACACCGGGAACCGCGACGGCGACGAGGTGGTGCAGCTCTACCTCCGCGACCCGGTCGCCCAGGTGACCCGCCCGGTCCGCCAGCTCACCGGTTTCGGACGGGTTTCAGTGCCCGCCGGCGCCTCCCGGAGGGTGTCGTTCAGGCTGCACGCCGACCGTGCCGCCTACACCGGTGCGCGCGGGAGGCGCATCGTCGAGCCCGGCACCATCGAGGTCCACGTCGGCGGGGACAGCGCGAAACCGCGTCTTTCCGGCGAGTTCCGCCTGATCGGCGAGGTGCGCGAGGTGGGGCCCGATCGCGTGCTCGACACACCGGTGACGGTCGCGGAATGACGAGAGCGGCGGCTCCGAAACTTTCAGGTACGGTGGCGGCCGTCCAACGAGGAGGCACGGTGGCAGAGGCCAAGAAGGACCGCGTGACGATCAGCGACATCGCGCGGGAGGCCGGCGTCTCGGTCCCGACCGTCTCGAAGGTCCTCAACGGCCGGCCGGAGGTCGCCGCCCGCACCCGCGAACGCGTCGAGAAGCTCATCACCCGGCACAACTACTCGCGCCGGGCCAACCACGGCAGCGGTCGCGCCGGTCTCATCGACCTGGTCTTCCACACGCTCGACAACGAGTGGGCGCTGGAGATCGTGCGCGGCGTCGAGGGCGTCACCCACGACGCCGGGGTGGGCATGGTGGTCTCGGCGGTGCACGACGGCCGCACGACCGAACGCGCGTGGCTGGACAACCTCACCGCCCGCCGCTCGGACGGCATCATCCTGGCGGTCACCGAACTCGGTCCGCGCCACGCCGAGCAGCTGCACGGCCTCGGGGTGCCGGTGATCATCATCGATTCGCTGGGCCAACCGGATCAGCGGGTCGCCTCGGTCGGCGCGACGAACTGGAGCGGTGCCCGCTCCGCCGTCGAGCACCTCGTCGAACTGGGGCACGAGCGGATCGGTTTCATCGGCGGACCACCCCAGTTGCAGTGCTCCGTCGCGCGGCTCGACGGCTACCGCTCGGCGCTGATGAGCGCGGGCATCGCGGTCACCGATGAGCTGATCGCCGACGGGGACTTCACCCTCGACCGGGGTCAGCAGGCCGCGGCCGACCTGCTCAGCCTCCCCGACCCGCCCTCGGCGCTCTTCGCCGCCAACGACCTGCAGGCCCTGGGCGCCTACCGCGCCGTCGACCAGCGCGGCCTGCGCATCCCCGAGGACATCAGCGTCGTCGGGTTCGACAACGTGCCGATGGCGCAATGGATCTCGCCCGCGCTGACGACGGTCGACCAGCCCGTCGCCACGATGGCCGCCGAAGCGGCGAGGGTCCTGCTGCGCCACGCCGAAACCGGCCGCTTCGAGACCAACCGGGTCGAGCTGGCCACCGACCTCGTCATCCGCGCGAGCACCGGGCCCAGGGCCTGACGGATGCGGCGCCGCTCACGCGGGCGGCGGAAATATCAGCGGTCGGTGAGGCGTTGCCCAGGGTGGCCGGGCGCGTGGTCCCGGCCCGTTGTGCGTGCGTGAAAGGGCTGATGCTGCCGTGACCGTGGATCTCTCCGTTCTCGACCTGGCTCACATCGGTGAGGGGGAGACTGCTGCGGACAGCTTCGCCGCCAGCGTCGACATGGCCCAGCGCGCCGAGCGGTGGGGCTACCACCGGATCTGGTACGCCGAGCACCACAACATGCCCACCATCGCGTCGTCGGCGACCAGCGTGCTGATCGGTCACGTCGCGGCCCAGACCAGCCGAATCCGGCTCGGCGCGGGCGGCATCATGTTGCCCAACCACGCCCCGCTGACCATCGCCGAGCAGTTCGGGACGCTGGAGACCCTGTTCCCGGGACGCATCGATCTCGGACTGGGGCGTGCGCCGGGCAGCGACCAGCGCACGATGCGGGCGTTGCGCCGCGACCCCACCGCCGCCGACTCCTTCCCGCAGGACGTGCTGGAGCTGCAGGGCTACCTGGCCGGCGAGACCCGCGTCTCCGGGGTCAACGCCACGCCGGGGTACGGCACCCGCGTGCCGCTGTACGTGCTGGGTTCGTCGATGTTCGGCGCGCAGCTCGCCGCCCTGCTGGGCCTGCCCTACGCGTTCGCGTCGCACTTCGCCCCGGACGCCCTGGAGGCGGCCACGGCGCACTACCGGCGCGAGTTCCAGCCCTCGGCGCAGCTGTCCGAGCCGCACGTGATCGCCGGGGTCAACGTGATCGCCGCCGACACGACCGAGGACGCCGAGCACCAGTTCCTCGAGGCCAAGCGGTACCGGGCGAGCCGGATGCTCGCGCAGGGCCGCCAGCTCAGCACCGAGGAGATCGACGCTCTGCTGGCCTCCCCCGCGGGACGCCAGGTCGAGTCGATGGCTCGCTACTCGGCGGTGGGCACCCCGGCCGAGGTGGACGACTACCTGGAGAAGTTCACCAAGCAGGCCCAGGCGGACGAGCTGATGGTCGTCTCCTCCGCGGTGGACCGCGCAGCCTGGCTGCGCTCCCTCGAACTCCTAGCAGAAGTCCGCGACCTCAACAGCTGACCTCCCGCAACCACCCCGACCCTCCCGACGTCCCCACCAGGGCATCTCCCAGTTTTAGTCCAAACCGAGGACCCTTCGTGCCCGAAATGTCGGCTCAGTTATGACTAAAACTGGGACTTGGTGACGTTCTTCAGGGCTTGAGGTGGGATTCGATCTGGTCGGCCAGCTTGTTCATGATCTTGGCGTAGCTGGCGTGGCTCATCGGGGCGACCGCGTCCCACTCGACGAACCGGTTCGCGCGGGCGGCCGGGGTGGCCGCGAAGACCGGGTTCTGCTTCATCTGCTCGGGCGTCATCGACGCCGACCGCGCATCCCAGAGCATGATGTCGCCGGGATAGGCGTTGGCCTTCTCCCAGGAGAGCCGCTCGTAGTAGCTGCCGCTCGCTTGGTCGGGATCGCGGGGCGCGGTGATCGGCAGGCCGAGTTCCTTGACGTAGTAGTCGAGGTCGGGGTTGCGGGCGGGCACGACGACGAAGAACTCCTCCTTCGTGCCGCCGATCGGCAGGATCGTCTTGCCCTGCGACTTCATCCGCGCACCGATCTCGCGCAGGCGTCCGGCTGCGGCCTCGAACGCCCGCTCGTCGGACTTGACCTTCGGGGACTCCACGTCCGCACCCAGGGCCCTGGCCAGTTCCTGGTACTTCCGGATGGCGGCGGGCAGCGCGATCCCGGACTGCGCGACGCCCAGCGTCGGGACGATCTGCTTGACCTTCTGCTCCTGGTCCTCGACCAGGTGCCACAGACCCGGGTATTCGGCGTACTTGCCGCTGACCAGCACGTCCGGATGCAGGGAGGCCAGCCGCTCCAGGTTGACCTCGCCATAACCGGCACCGGTGACGTCGGTGACCTGCCGGGGATCGAGGGTGCCCGCTTCCGGTTCCACGGAGCCGTCGTCGCGCACGAGAGGTCCGAACGTCCCGGCGATCGCGACACCGAAGTCCTGCAGCGCGGCCGCGGCGGAAACCTGTGCGACGATCTGCTGCGGGCGCTCCGGGCGGTTCACCACGACGCCGCGATCATCGGTGTAGGACCAGCCGTTGCCGGCCTGTTCGGGCTGCGATGATCCGCACGCGGACAGCGTTCCGACGGCCGCGAGCGAGACCGCGGCTAAGACAGCGGCCCGGATCGAGTGACGCAAGGTCGACCTCCTGTTGTTCTAAGGCTAGGCTAACCTAGCAGAGCGAAGAGGAGGTTTCGGATGACAGTGACGCGAGCCAGGCGAGATGTTGACGTGCGACCGGGGTACCGGCTCTTCCCCGTGGAGGTCGCCCGCGTGCGCCGGCTGGGGCCGAGCTTCGTCCGGATCACCTTCAGCGGCGCGTGCCTGTCCGACTTCGGGTTCGGGGGCCACGACCAGCGCATCAAGATCGTGCTGCCCAAGCAGGGCCGCTCGCTCGACGACTTCCCCGAGGGCGACGACTGGTACCCGCGCTGGCTGGAGCTCCCCGAGGAAGTGCGCCCGGACCTGCGGACCTACACCGTGCGCGACTACCGGCCGGACGCCTGCGAGGTCGACGTCGACTTCGTGCTGCACGGGCTCGACGACGGCCACGCCGGTCCGGCCTCCACCTTCGCCGCAGGCGCGAGCCCAGGGCAGGCCATCGGCCTGTTCGCACCGAACCGCCCGGGCTCGGGCCGGATGTGGGGCTGCGAGTGGTCTCCCCCGGCCTCCGCCGACCGGCTCGTGCTGGCCGGGGACGAGACCGCCGTGCCCGCGCTCGCCGCGATCGTGGAATCGCTGCCCTCCGACGCGCGCGGTGTGGTGTGCGTGGAAGTTCCCTCCAGCGACGACGAGCAGCAGTGGCGATGCCCCGCGGAAGTCGACGTCCGCTGGTACTCCCGCGCCGGAGCGCCGCACGGCAAGCTGCTCGGCGAGGGAGTGGCCGAGGCGCTGCGCGAGCTGCGCCCGGTGCGCGACGAGGCCGCGAGCTCGGCCGACCTGGAGGACGTCGACGTGGACGCCCGGACGCTCTGGGAGGTGCCGGAGGGCTCGTCGGGCTCGATCTACGGCTTCCTGGCCGGCGAAGCGGCGGTGATCAAGGGGCTGCGCCGATTGCTGGTCAACGAGCACGGCATCCCCAAGCACTCAGTGGCGTTCATGGGCTATTGGCGCGAGGGTCGTTGCTGACCCTTTTGTCGGACCGCCGCGCTACGGTCGTCGACATCGGGTAGGGCCACCTCACGCCGAAGGACCAGCGCCATGCCAGTCACCTCGACCGCACCCACCGACGACTTCGTCGCGCAAGCCGACTCCTACCGCCGGGAGCTCCTCGCGCACTGCTACCGGATGCTCGGATCGCTGCAGGACGCAGAGGATCTGGTGCAGGAGACCTACATCAAGGCCTGGCGGTCCTACGACCGCTTCGAAGGCCGGAGTTCCCTGCGCACCTGGCTGTACAAGATCGCCACGACGACCTGCCTGACGGCGTTGGAGAGCCGGAAGCGACGTCCGCTGCCCAGCGGCCTGGGCGCCCCGGCCGACGACGTGCCGCACGAGAAGGTCGTCGAGTCCGGTGAGGTCCCGTGGCTGCAGCCGATCCCCGACGGGATGATCGCTGACACCGCCACCGACCCCGCCGCGATCGTCGGTCTCCGGGAAAGCACCCGGCTGGCGTTCATCGCCGCGCTCCAGCACCTGCCCGCGCGGCAACGGGCCGTGCTGATCCTGCGCGACGTGCTGAGGTGGCGGGCCTCCGAGGTCGCCGACGCGCTGGCGATCTCCACCGCCGCGGTCAACAGCGTTCTGCAGCGCGCCCGCGCGCAGCTCGCCGACGTGGCCCCCTCGCAGGACGACCGCCCCCAGCCGTTGTCGGCCGAGCAGGAGCAACTGCTGGAGCGCTACGTCGCCGCGTTCCAGGCCAAGGACGTGCCGGCGATCGTCGAGCTGTTCACCGCCGAGGCCGTCTGGGAGATGCCGCCTTTCCGGCTGTGGGTGCGCGGTGGCGAGCGGATCGGGCAGCTCAACGCCCGGCAGTGCCCGGCGGGCCCGGACGGGCTGCGGCTGCGTCCCACCCGCGCCAACGGGCAGCTCGCCTTCGGCGTCTACCTGCGCGGTGATGACGACCTCTTTCGCCCCTTTCAGCTGCACGTCCTCGAACTGGGCGAGCACCGGATCGAACACGTCGTGTCGTTCTTCGACGTCGACTTCGCCAAGTTCGGGCTCCCGGAGTCGGTGACCGGCTGATCTGTGCCGGTTGACGATCTCTCCTAGAGTGGGCGCCGGAGACGTTTGGGGTCTGGTGGCCTCCACGGCCTTCAAAGCCGATGGCGCCGAGCAACTCGGTGCGGCGGGTTCGATTCCCGTCCGTCTCCGCCAGCTTCCTTTCCCCGGCTGCGAGGACCGTTGATGGGCGGGTACCGGTTGACCCAGTACGCGCACGGCGGCGGGTGCGCCTGCAAGATCCCGCCGGGCGAGTTGGAGAACGTGGTCGCCGGGCTCGCGCCGGAGGTGGCGGAGCCGAACGCCGAACTCCTGGTCGGGTTGGACACCGGCGATGACGCGGCGGTCGTGCGCACCGACGCGGGCAGCGGGATCGTGGTCACCACCGACTTCTTCACGCCCGTGGTCGACGACGCCCGCGACTGGGGCCGGATCGCGGCGGCCAACGCGCTGTCGGACGTCTACGCGATGGGCGGGACCCCGGTCCTCGGCGTGAACCTGCTGGGCTGGCCGCGCGACGTGCTGCCGTTCGAACTGGCCGGTGAGGTGCTGCGCGGCGGCGCGGAGGTGGCCGGCGCCGCCGGGTGTCATCTGGGCGGCGGGCACAGCGTGGACGATCCGGAGCCCAAGTACGGACTCGCGGTCACGGGTCTGGTGGATCCCGACCGGATGCTGCGCAACGACGCGGCACGACCGGGTCTGGCGCTGACGCTGACCAAGCCGCTGGGCATCGGGGTGCTCAACACCCGGCACAAGCAGACCGGGCAGCGGTTCGAGCAGGCCGTGGCGACGATGACCGAGCTCAACCGCGACGCCTCCCGGGCCGCGCTGCAGGCCGGCACCGCGTGCGCCACCGACGTGACCGGTTTCGGGCTCCTCGGGCACCTCTTCAAGACCATGCGGGCTTCCGGCACGACGGCCGAGGTCGACGTCGCGGCCGTGCCGCTCCTGGAGGGCGCGCGGGAGTCGGTCCGCGACGGTTTCGTCAGCGGAGGCACCCGGCGCAACCTCGACTGGGTGCGGCCGCACCTCGACGCGGGCGGCACCGGCGAGGACGACGTGCTGCTCCTCGCCGACGCGCAGACCTCCGGTGGTCTGCTGGTGGTCGGCGAGGTCCCCGGATTCCCGGTCATCGGCAGGGTGCTGCCTGGCCGCGAGGACGGCACGCGCATCGTCCTGCGCTGACCGGCACCGCTCTCGGTCCGCCCACATCGTGAACCGCGTTGACGGCCGCGTGCGGCGGTTCTAACTTGGTGCACATGGCTCTCCGGCTGCGATTGGTCACGCGTGACCACATCGACCTGCTCCGGGTGATCGCCGCCGCCTGTCCGCGGTAATCGGCTTCGCCGCGCCTCCGCGCTTCTCCCCCACGCCGCGACTCACCGTCGTTGGCGCGCAGCGGTTCTCCGCACCACCACACCGCACCGCATCGGTGCGATGCACCCACCCCCTCGACCCGCGCCGTCGCGCAGGGAGGACACGAGGATGGTTCGACCAACGCAGTGGCACTTGGCCGTGGGACTCGACGGGACCGGCTGGCATCCGGCCTCCTGGAGATCCCAACTCGCCAAACCCACCGAGCTGTTCACCGCCGGCTACTGGCTCGACCTGGTTCAGCGCGCCGAGTCCGCCTTGCTGGACTTCGTCACCCTCGCCGATTCGCTGGGCCCGCAGTCGAGTTCGCAGGACGGGCCCGACGAACGCACCGACCGCGTGCGCGGCCGGCTGGACGCGGGACTGCTCGCCGCGCGCATCGCTCCCCGGACCCGGCACATCGGGTTGGTGCCGGAAATCGTGGTCACCCACACCGAGCCGTTCCACGTCTCGAAGTCCGTCGCGACCCTCGACTACGTGTCCGGTGGCCGCGCCGGATGGCTGCCGCAGGTCAGCGCGAGCGGTGGCGACAACGCGCACTTCGGCCGCCGCGCGATCGCGCCTGCGGAGCTGCTGGAGGAGGCCGCCGACCACGTGGAGGTCGTCCGCCGGCTGTGGGACTCCTGGGAGGACGACGCGGAGATCCGCGACGTGGCCACCGGCCGGTTCATCGACCGGAACAAGCTGCACTACATCGACTTCCGCGGCAAGTGGTTCGACGTCAAGGGACCTTCGATCACGCCCCGACCTCCGCAAGGCCAGCCGCTGGTGACCGCGGCCGCCAGCACCCCAGCCGAGCACCGGTTCGCCGCCCGGTCAGCGGACGTCGTGTTCACTCCCGCGGCCGACCCGGACTCAGCCCGTCGAGCGGTGGCCGACGTTCGGGCGCACGAGGATTCGGCCGCAGCACCGCACGTCTTCGGTGACCTGGTGGTGTTCCTGGGCGCTGACGCCGCCGATCGCCGGGCGCGGCTCGACGAACTCGACCGCCCGTCCACTTCGGACACACCGGTCTTCACCGGCGAGGCCGAGCAGCTCGCCGACCTGCTGCAGTCGCTCGCCGAACGCGGTCTGACCGGGTTCCGGTTGCTTCCGGGGGAATTGCCGCACGACCTCGCGGCGATCACCGACGAGCTCGTGCCGGTGCTGCAGCGTCGCGGGGTCTTCCGCACCGCCTACGAGACCGGCTCGCTGCGCGACCGGCTCGGCCTGGCCCGCCCGGTCAACCGCTACGCGACCGCTGGAGGCACCTCGTGACCAAGCAGATCCACCTGGCCGCCCACTTCCCCGGGGTCAACAACACCACGGTGTGGAGCGATCCCCGGTCGCTGAGCCAGATCGAGTTCTCCTCGTTCACGCACCTCGCCGAGACCGCCGAGCGGGCCAAGTTCGACTTCCTGTTCCTCGCCGAGGGGCTGCGGTTGCGCGAGCACGCGGGCAAGATCCACGACCTGGACGTGGTGGGCCGCCCGGACACCTTCACGGTGCTCGCGGCGCTGGCAGGGGTGACCGAGAAGCTCGGCTTGGCGGGCACCATCAACTCGACGTTCAACGAGCCCTACGAGGTGGCGCGGCAGTTCGCCAGCCTCGACCACCTCTCGGAGGGACGGGCGGCGTGGAACGTGGTGACCTCGTGGGACGCCTTCACCGGGGAGAACTTCCGGCGCGGCGGGTTCCTGCCCGAGGACCAGCGCTACGAGCGCGCTCGGCAGTTCCTGCGCACGGCCACCGAGCTGTTCGACTCCTGGCGCGGGGACGAGATCGTGGCCGACAAGGGCTCCGGGCGGTTCCTGACCGACCCTCGGGCGGGCGCGTTCGAGCACTCCGACGCCCACTTCGACATCCGCGGCCGGTTCAACGTCCCCCGCAGCCCGCAGGGCCGGCCGGTGATCTTCCAGGCCGGAGATTCGGAGTCCGGACGGGAGTTCGCCGCCTCCGCGGCCGATGCGATCTTCACCCGGCACGGAACCCTCCAGGCGGGACAGGACTTCTACGCCGACGTCAAGTCGCGGCTGGCCGCCCACGGCCGTTCGCCGGAGGACCTGCTGGTGTTCCCGGCGACGACCGTGGTCGTCGGCGACACCGACGCCGACGCGCAGGAACAGGCCGCGCTCATCCGCAAGCAGCAGGTCAGCGGGCCGACGGCGATCTCCTTCCTGGAACAGCTGTGGAACACCGACCTCAGCGAGCTCGACCCGGACGGCCCGCTGCCGGAATTCGACCCGGTCGTCGACGGTGAAGCGATCAGCAAGGGCAGGGCCAGCACGCGGATGTTCGGCGATCGCCTCGCCACGGCCCGCAGCTGGCGCGCGCTCGCCGAGTCCAAGCGGCTCTCGATCCGCGAGCTGATCATCGAGGTCACCGCGCGGCAGTCGTTCATCGGCAGCCCCACGACGGTGGCCGACGAGATGAACCGCTTCGTGCAGGAGGACGCCTCCGACGGCTTCATCCTGGTGCCGCACCTGACCCCCGGAGGCCTGGACGACTTCGTCGACGAGGTCGTGCCGATCCTCCAGGAGCGCGGCGTCTACCGGACCGAGTACCCGGGCACCACGCTGCGCGAGAACCTCGGCCTGTCGCCCGCACCCGTTTCCTAGGAACCCGGAGGTATTCGATGCCGGTCCCGCTGTCGGTCCTGGACCTCTCGCCCATCGCCTCCGGTCAGACCGCGAAGGAGGCCCTGCACAACACCCTCGACCTGGCCCGCCGGACCGAGGCGTTCGGCTACCGCCGCTACTGGGTGGCCGAGCACCACCTCACCGCGGGTGTCGCCTCGGCGGCCCCGGCGGTGCTGCTGACCGCGATCGCCGGGGCGACCAGCACGATCCGCGTCGGCTCGGCGGCGGTGCTGCTGGGCCAGCACTCGCCGCTGACGGTGGCCGAGCAGTTCGGCACCCTCGCCCAGCTCCACCCGGGCCGAGTGGACCTGGGCGTGGGCAGGTCCGGCAAGAAGCGCGCGCAGGAGCTCGCCGAGAGGCTGACCGCGCCCGCGCGGAACGAGGGCTCCACGGTGGACGGCCTGATCGTGCCCGCAAAACCTCGTGCGGTGGCCCGTTCGGAGCGCTACGCGGCGCGGTTGCGCCAGCAGGCGGAGCTGGTCGGTGCCCCGGCCGAGGAGCTCGACTACCGGGATCAGGTCTCCCGCGTGCGGCAGTTCCTCGAAGGCGGGTTCCCCGGGCCCGACGGTGAGCCGGTGCGCGCCAACCCCGCCGAGGGAGCCGACCTCGAGCTGTGGATCCTGGGCTCCAGCGGAGGCGAAAGCGCGGTCACCGCAGGCCGGCTCGGCATCCCGTTCGCGGCGAGCTACCACATCACGCCCGCGACGGTGCTGGAGACCGTGGAGTCCTACCGGGAGAACTTCGTCGCGTCCGACCGGTTGGACCGGCCCTACGTGGTGGTCTCGGCGGACGTGGTCGTGGCCGACAGCAGCGAGCGGGCGCGGGAGCTGGCGTCGCCGTACGGGGCGTGGGTGCACAGCATCCGGGCCGGTGCGGGGGCGATCCCGTACCCCTCCCCCGCTGAGGTCGCCGACCTGCCCTGGGACGAGGAGGCGCGGGAGATCGTCGCCGATCGGCTGGCCACCCAGTTCGTCGGCACGCCCGAGGAGGTGGTCGGCAGGCTGGTCACCTTGCGGGAAGCGACCGGGGCCGACGAGCTCGTCGTCACCACCATCACCCACGACCACGCCGACCGGGTCCGCTCCTACGAGCTGCTCGCCGAGGCCTGGAACCGCACCTGAGGCGCAGGAGCTTCAGCCGCGGCCGATGAAGGGCATCTCGGTGGCGGTGATGGTCATGAACTGCACGTTGGCGTCGAGCGGCAGACCGGCCATGTAGAGCACGGCGTCGGCGACGTGCCGGGGATCGAAGGTGGGTTCGGGGCGCACCGAGCCGTCGGCCTGGGCGGCACCGGTGGCGATGCCGGAGGTCATGTCGGTGGCCGCGTTGCCGATGTCGATCTGCCCGCACGCGACGTCGTGCGACCGGCCGTCCAGCGAGATGGACTTCGTCAGTCCGGTGATGGCGTGCTTGGTCGCCGTGTAGGCGACGCTGCGCGGCCGGGGCGCGTGCGCGGAGATCGACCCGTTGTTGATGATGCGGCCACCACGCGGGTCCTGATCGGCCATCATCCGGAACGCGTGGTGGGCGCACAGGAACGAGCCGGTGAGGTTCGCCTGCACCACGCCGTTCCAGTCCGCGGCCGAGAGCTCACCGACGTTGCCTGCGGGGCCGAAGGTGCCGGCGTTGTTGACCAGCAGGTCCAGCCGTCCCCACCGCTCGTGCACGGCGTCGAACAGCGCAGCCACGGAGTCCGGATCGGTGACGTCGGTGGGGATCGCGAGGGCCTCGCCGGAATCCCCGGCGGTGTCGGCGAGGGGTTCGGGACGGCGTCCGGCCAGCGCCACCCGGTATCCCGCGGCCAGCAGCGCCCGGGCGATCACCTGCCCGATCCCGGTACCGGCACCCGTCACCACAGCGACCTGCGCGTTGCTCATGGCCACATTGATACCGCACTGGTGGCGCGCGGGAGGTCACCTCCCCGGCCTCGATCAAAATGCGAATTCTTTCCGGATCCGTAGCCTCGGACATCGGGGGGAAGGAGTCCGCCTGCACCATGCGCACCCGCTCATGCACGCTCCTGGCCGTGCTGATCACGCTCGCGTTACTGGGCGCCACCGGCTGCCAGCCGTCACCACCACCGCCGCCACCGCAGGGCGGCGGGACGACGTCCGGGCAGCAGCAGGGTGGCGAAGCGGCGCCGGACGGGCCTCCGGTGGTCGCGGTGAAGATCGACAACTCGCCGGAGGGGCGTCCGCCGGTGGGCATCGACGCGGCGGACGTGGTCTACGTCGAGCCCGTCGAAGGCGGTCTGAGCCGCATCCTGGCGATCTTCGCGACCCACAAGCCCGAGTCCGTCGGCCCGGTGCGCAGCGCCCGCGAGACCGACGCCGAGATCCTGCCGCAGTACGGCAGGCCCACCCTCGCCTACTCCGGCGCGGCACCCGAGGTGCTGCCGACGATCCAAGCGGCTCCGCTCACCGACGCCTCGGACGCTCACGTCCCCGACGCCTACTCCCGGGACGACGCCCGACCCACCCCGCACAACCTCTTCGTCGACACCACCAGGCTCCCGCCCGCGCAGCCGTGGCCCGGTACCACCCGGCCGGTGATCGGCGACGTGCCTCCGGGCGGCGCGCCCACCGAGCGCTACGAGGTCCGTTACCCCTCCGCGACCATCGGGTTCTTCTACAACCACCCGTCGCGGCGCTGGATGACCTCGATGGACGGTGAGCCCTACGCGGCCGTGCACAGCGGCAGGGTCGGCGTGTCCACGGTGATCATCCAGAAGGTCCGCACCCACGAGTCGGTGGTCCGCGACGCCGCGGGCAACCCGTCACCGGTGGCCGAGAGCATCGGCAGCGGCCCGGCCGTCGTTCTGCGCGACGGCAAGAGCTTCGAGGGCACCTGGAACCGCCCCTCCCCCGAGGCCCCCACCACCTACACCGACCGGTCGGGCGCACCGCTGACCGTCGCTCCCGGCCAGGTCTGGGTCGTGCTGAGCCCCGAGGGCTGAGCGGCCCGCTCACCTCATCAGACCACTGTGGACGGTTCCGGAGCGGCGCCGTCGGCAGCCCGAGGATCTCCCGCGTCGGCAGCGCCGAACGGACCTCACCGATCCGTGAAGCACGTCACATCGCGCGAGCCCATCCCGAATGTCCGAAACGGGTGCCGTGCGCTGTGGAAACACCCTTTCGAACGCAAGTGCCCGACGACCGGTCTCGGGTAAAGTGATCTTTTCTGGCAGCTTGTCGAAGGGACCCGCACCGATGCCCAAGTTCTCCTGGCACACCGACCCCGTTCCGGCGGGTCTGGCGGTGCGGCAGGTGTACGGGTTCCTGTTCGTCCCGGACGGGCGACTGCTGATCCGCCTCGACGGCAGCAAGCACACCCTGCCCGGCGGACGGCCGGAGCCGGGCGAGGTCGCCTACGCCGACATCCTGCGCCGCGAGGCCATGGAGGAGGTCACGGTCGACATCGACGACCCGCACTACCTCGGCTACCAGTGCGTCAACGACAGCATCTCCCCCTACGCCCAGGTCCGGATGGCCGCGCTCATCTCCTGCGCGCACCCGCCCGCTCCCGACCCCGACAGCGGGCGCACCTACCGGCGGCTGCTGGTGAACCCGAGCAGCGCCGGCGACCTGCTCGCCTGGGGCGAGACCGGGTACCTGCAGGCGACCGCCGCAGCAGAGGCCGCCGTCGAGGTGCTCGGCCTTCCCGCCGGCGGACTCCCGCCCACCGGCGAGCTCTGAGCCCCCGCGGGGCGCTTCAACCAGGCGAAATCGACTTGACCGGACTCCTTCACGGCCTCTATCGTTCGCATAGAGCACATCTGTTCACTATGCGCACAACGAGAGGTGGTCGGGGTGGCACGCATCCTGGACCTTCGCGAGGCCGTCGCCGAACTGGTCCGCGACGGTGACACGGTGGCGCTGGAGGGCTTCACGCACCTCATCCCGGTCGCCGCCGGTCACGAGATCATCCGGCAGGGCCGCAAGGACCTCACACTGGTCCGGATGACGCCGGACATCGTCTACGACCAGATGATCGGTGCGGGCTGCGCGCGCAAGCTGATCTTCTCCTGGGGCGGCAACCCCGGTGTCGGCTCGCTGCACCGCTTCCGCGACGCCATCCAGAACTCCTGGCCGGTGCCGCTGGAGATCGAGGAGCACAGCCACGCCGGCATGGCGAACCGCTACGCCGCCGGGGCCTCCGGGCTGCCGTTCGCCGTGCTGCGCGGCTACACCGGGACCGACCTGCCCGGCCAGACCGAGACGATCAAGCCGATCGAGTGCCCCTTCACCGGCGAGCGGCTCACCGCCGTGCCCGCCGTGAACCCGGACGTGGGCATCATCCACGCGCAGCGCGCCGACCGGGCGGGCAACGTGCAGATGTGGGGCATCACGGGCGTGCAGAAGGAGGCCGTGCTGGCCTCCGCGCGGTCGCTGGTCACCGTCGAGGAGATCGTCGAGGAGCTCACCCCGGTACCCGGTTCCGTGGTGCTGCCGCAGTGGGCGGTCAGCGCGGTCGCCGAGGTGCCGCGCGGCGCCCACCCCTCCTACGCGCAGGGCTACTACGAGCGGGACAACGACTACTACCAGCAGTGGGATCCGATCGGCCGCGATCGCGAGCGCTTCGAGCAGTGGTTGGAGACCGAGGTCCGCGGTGCGGAGAGGAGCGCGCGATGAGCCAGGAGTTCACCTCCGACGAGATGATGACCGTCGGTGCCGCCCGGTCGCTGGAGAACGAGGCGAAGTGCTTCGTGGGCATCGGCCTGCCCAGCACCGCGGCCAACCTCGCCCGCCGGACGCACGCGCCGGACCTGGTGCTGATCTACGAGTCCGGAACACTCGGCGCCAAACCGGACCGGCTGCCGCTGTCCATCGGCGACGGCGTGCTGGCCGACACCGCTGACTCGGTGGTCAGCGTCCCGGAGATCTTCAACTACTGGCTGCAGCCCGGCCGCATCGACATCGGTTTCCTCGGCGGGGCGCAGGTCGACCGCTTCGGCAACATCAACACCACCGTCATCGGCGGCGACTACCGCAACCCCAAGGTCCGGCTGCCGGGAGCGGGCGGTGCCCCGGAGATCGCGGCCTCGTGCCGCGAGGTGCTGATCGTGATGCGGATGAGCCCCCGCAGCTTCGTCGACCGCGTCGACTTCGTGACCTCGCTGGGTTACGGCACCGGCAAGGGCGACCGCGACGAGCTGGGCCTGCGCGGACGCGGCCCGGTCAAGGTCATCACCGACCTCGGCGTGCTGCGCCCGGATCCGGAGACCTGCGAGCTGACGCTCACCGAGCTCAGCCCCGGCTCCACCGTCGAACAGGCCCGCGAGGCCGTCGGCTGGGAGCTCAAGATCGCCGACGATCTCGGGAGGCAGGATCCGCCCAGTGAGAAGGAGCTGGAAGTCCTCCGGGCGCTGAAAGCTACGGTCTGAAGCGTGGCGAGCGTCGCGGACACCTCGTCCCCGTCCCGATTCCGCCACACCGGAACACCGCACGAGCCACTGGCAGAGCCGCCCGAGGAGCCCTCCCATGACCGTTCATGAGACCCGGTCCGAGTCCGGTCTCATCCTGCCGGACTACGCGCCCGACAACGCCTCGCACCCGCCGCTGGACTCCGCCGAATACCGCTCGTCGGCGCTGCGGCACCCGAAGCAGCCGCTGCAGTATCTGCCGCAGCACCTGACCGAGGTGACCGGTCCGCTGCTGGGCGAGGACCGGTGCGGCGAGCACGACGACGATCTCACCGCCCAGCACGACGGCGAGCCGCTGGGCGAGCGGATCATCGTGAGCGGCAAGGTCCTGGACTCGGGCGGGACGCCGATCCCGAACACCCTGGTGGAGATCTGGCAGGCCAACGCGGCCGGGCGCTACCTGCACCAGGGCGACCGGCATCCGGCCCCGCTGGACCCGAACTTCTCCGGGACCGGCCGCTGCATGACCGACTCCGAGGGCAACTACGGGTTCGTCACCATCAAGCCGGGCGCGTACCCGTGGCGCAACCACGACAACGCGTGGCGGCCCGCGCACATCCACTTCTCCCTGTTCGGGCAGGCGTTCACCCAGCGGCTGATCACCCAGATGTACTTCCCCGGCGATCCGCTGTTCTACCAGGACCCGATCTTCAACTCGGTGCGCGACGAGCAGGCCCGCGACCGCATGGTCTCGCGGTTCGACCTCGACTCGACCGTTCCCGAGTGGGCGTTGAGCTTCAAGTGGGACATCGTGCTGCGCGGCCCCCAGGCCACCGTGTTCGAGGACGAGGAAGAGGAGGACGACGACTGATGGCCGAACCCGCCACCACCCCGTCCCAGACGGTCGGACCCTTCTTCGCGCTGCCCGGCGGCATGCTGTGGGACGACGGGCCCGAACTCGTTCCCGCCGGCCGCGAGGGCGCGTTCGTGCTGCACGGCGTTCTGCGCGACGGCGCCGGTGATCCCGTGCCCGACGGCGTGATCGAGATCTGGCAGGCCGACGAGCGGGGCCGCTTCGACCACTCCGCCGATCCGCGCCCGGAATCCTCCGGCTGGCAGGGATTCGGCCGCTGCCCCACCGACGCCGAAGGCCGGTTCTGGTTCCGCACGGTCAAACCCGGAACGCTGCCCACCCCGTCCGGCGAGACCGAAGCACCGCACATCGACGTGACCGTGCTCGCGCGCGGCATGCTCAACCGGGTGGTCACCCGCGTGTACTTCCCCGACGAGCAGGCCAACGCCGGCGACCCCGTCCTCTCCCGGGTGCCCTCCGCGCGCCGGGACACCGTGCTCGGCACCCGCGATGCCGAGGGCCTGCGATTCGACATCCGCCTGCAGGGCGATGGCGAAACGGTGTTCTTCGCGGTCTGATGGTGCCGCGAGTCCACACAGGATCGAGGGAGGCCGGCTTGTTCCGCGCGATGTTCAGCACCCCGGAGGCCACGGCGCGCACCAGCGACGACGCGTGGTTGCAGGCGATGCTGGACTTCGAGTCGGCGCTGGCCGCCGCCCAGGCGAGCGCCGGGATCGTGCCCGCCGAAGCCGCCGCGGACATCGCCGCGCACTGCCGGGCCGAGGAGTTCGACTCCGCTTTCCTCGGTGAGCGGGCGGTGGCCTCGGCGACACCGGTGATCGCGCTGGTCAAGGACCTCACCGCGTCGGTCGGCCCGGGTTCGCGGCCACACGTGCACCGGGGCGCGACCAGCCAGGACGTCCTCGACACAGCGGCCGCGCTGATCACCCGCGACGTGCTGGAGCTGGTCCTGGCCGATCTTCGGGCCGCGGCCGGCGAGTGCGCGCGGCTGGCAGACGAGCACCGCGACACGCCGCTCGTGGCCAGGTCCCTGCTGCAGCAGGCGCTCCCGACGACCTTCGGCCTGCGCTGCGCGGGATGGCTGACCGCGCTGGACGAGGCGATCGCCACGCTGCGCCGGGTCCCGCTGGCCGTGCAGTTCGGCGGCGCGGCAGGCACCCTCGCGTCGCTGGGCCCGAGCGGGCCCGAGGTGCTGGGTGATCTCGCCGCGCGGCTGCGACTCGCCGAACCCGTGCTCCCCTGGCACACCGATCGCACCCGGATCGCCGAACTCGCCGGCGCGCTGGGCACGGCCTCCGGCGCGATGGGCAAGATCGCGCTGGACGTCGAGCTGCACGCCCAGACCGAGGTCGGCGAGCTCTCCGAGGGCAAGCCCGGCGGCTCGTCGGCCATGCCGCACAAGCAGAACCCCGCAACATCGGTGCTGATCAGCGCCGCGACCCGGCGGGCGCCGGGCTTGGTGGCGACGCTGCTCTCGGCGATGCCGCAGGCCTACGAGCGCGCGGCAGGCGCGTGGCAGTCGGAGTGGGAACCGCTCGTCGAGCTGCTGCGGCTGACCGCCGCCGCTGCCCACCGCACCCGGGAACTGCTGGCGGACCTCCGCGTCCACCCGGACCGCATGGCCGCCAACCTCGAGCTCACCCGCGGTCTGGTGCTCGCCGAGAACGTCGCGGGCCACCTCTCCGACGCGCTCGGACGGACCGAGGCCCAGGACCTGGTCGCTGAGCTGTGCCGCCGCACCGTCGAGCGCGGTAGCTCGCTGCGCGCGGAGCTGCTCGCCGAACCGAGGGTCCGGGACGTGCTCACCGAGGACGAGATCATCGCGGCGACCTCGCCCGCGGATTACCTCGGCGCCGCATCGGTTTTCATCGATCGAGCGCTGGAATCGCACACCAGATGGGAGAAGCGGTGAACGTCGACCACGAACTGACCGGACCCGACGGGGCCCCGGTCGTGGTGCTGTCCAACTCGCTGGGCACCGACCTGCGCCTGTGGGACGAGCAGGTGCCCGCGCTGTCCGAGAGGTTCCGCGTGCTGCGCTACGACCAGCGCGGGCACGGCGGCACCGGCACCGAACCCGGCCCGTACGCGCTGGACCAGCTCGGCGGCGACGTGCTGGAGCTGCTGGACCGGCTGGGCATCGAGAAGGCCCACTTCGCCGGGGTGTCGCTGGGCGGCATGACCGGGATGTGGCTGGCGGAGCGCGCGCCGGAGCGCATCGACCGGCTGGCGCTGATCTGCACCTCCGCCGACCTGGGCAGCACCCCCTGGCTCGAGCGCGCGGCGAAGGTGCGCGCCAACGGGATGGCGGCGATGGTCGAACCCTCCCTGCCCCGCTGGTTCACCCCGGCCGCTGCGGAGCGCCCCGACATCCGGGCGAAGTTCGAGGACATGATCGTCAAGGCGGACGCCGAGGGGTACGCGGCGTGCTGCGAGGCGATCGCCGGGATGGACGTGCTCGGCGGTCTTCCCGGGATCACCGCTCCCACCCTGGTGATCGCCGGTGCCGAGGACCCCGCCACGCCCCCGTCGCACGCGGAGCGCATCGCCGAGGGAGTGAGAAGCGCGCGCGTGGAGGTCCTCTCCCCGGCCGCGCACCTGGCCAACGCGGAGCAGCCGGACGCGGTCAACGAGCTCCTGCTGGAGCACTTCGGAGGAGCCGCATGAGCGACGACACCCCTCACGACGCGGGAATGCGGGTGCGCCGCGCCGTTCTCGGCGATGCCCACGTGGACCGCGCCAACGAGCGCAAGACCGAGTTCACCGCGGACTTCCAGGACTTCATCACCCGCTACGCGTGGGGCGAGGTGTGGACCGGCGACGGCGTGGACCGGCCGACGCGCAGCATGCTGACGCTGGCGATCTTGGCCGCCACCGGGTGCGAGGACGAGTTCGCGATGCACGTGCGCGCCGCCCGCCGCAACGGACTGGAACCGGAACGCATCAAGGAAGTGCTGATGCACGTGGCGATCTACGCGGGCGTGCCCCGCGCCAACACGGCGTTCGGGATCGCCAATGCGATCCTCGCCGACGAGCGAACGGAGTAGGCTCCTCGCCCGAACGATCGTGCTGCACCGCGGTTCCAGCCGAGCGCTGTACCTGGAACGGGGGCCACCACCGCATACTGGAACGGCTCCTGACGCAGGGCGACACCGCCGACGAGGGGATCATCGATGGACTCCGAGTCCGACAACGGCACCGGCCACGTGCAGTCGCTGGCGCGCGGGCTGCTGGTGATCCGCGCGTTCAACGAGGCCAACCCGGAGATGACCCTCTCGGAAGTCGCGCGCGCGACCGAGTTGTCGCGCGCGGCGGCGCGCCGGTTCCTGCACACGCTCGTGCACCTGGGTTACGTGTGGACCGACGGCCGGGTGTTCGCGCTGACCCCGCGCGTGCTGGAGCTCGGGTTCGCCTACCTCTCGAGCGTGTCGCTGCCGGAGATCGCGCAGCCCCACCTGGAGAAGCTGGTCTCCGAGGTGCACGAATCGGCGTCGGTGTCGGTGCTCGACGGCACCGACATCGTCTACGTCGCCCGCGTTCCCACCTCGCGGATCATGGCCGTCTCGATCAACATCGGCACCCGTTTCCCCGCCTACGCGACGTCGATGGGCCGGGTGATGCTGGCCGATCTGCCCGAGGACAAGCTCAGCGCCCACCTGGACCAGATCGACCTCGCACCGCTGGGCCCGCACACCATCACCTCGCGGGCCGAGCTGGTCGAGGAGCTCGCCCGCGTCCGGGAGCAGGGCTGGGCGCTGGTCGATCAGGAGCTCGAGGTGGGACTTCGCTCGATCGCGGCACCGGTGCGCGACCGCTACGACCGGGTCGTGGCGGCCGCCAACATCTCCTCGCACGCCACCAGGACCACCGGCGAAGCCGCCCGCGAGGACCTGCTGCCGCCGCTGCTGGAGACCACGCGACGCATCGCCGCCGACCTCGCGGTCTCGCCCCAATCCCGCGCGGTGGTCCGCTGAACCGGACGGCGAGCGGCTCCGCCCCTCGCACCGCCGGGCGAACCGATCCTCGGGTGCGCCCCTCCGCCCTGTTATGGTCCGACCATACAATGGTCCGCAACGTCCGGTGTCGCGGCGCGCAGTGCGCGAAGATGCTCGCGAGCCGCGAACGGAGGAGGAACCGGTGATGCGTTCATGAAGGTGGCACTGTTCGCGACCTGCCTGGGGGACACGATGTTCCCCGAAGCCCCGAAGGCGACCCTGCAGGTCCTGGAACGACTCGGCTGCGACGTGGACTTCCCCGCTGCTCAGACGTGCTGCGGGCAGATGCACACCAACACCGGCTACCGGAAGCAGGCGAAGTCCTCGGTGCGCACCTTCGTGGAGGCCTTCGACGGCTACGACGCGATCGTGGCGCCGTCGGGCTCGTGCGTCGCCTCGGTCCGCCACCAGCACTCGCTGGTCGCCGAAGGGGACCGCGCCCTCAGCCGCGCTGTGGATCACACCGCACCGAAGGTCCACGAGCTCTCGGAGTTCCTCGTCGACGTCATGGGCGTGACCGACGTCGGCGCCTACTTCCCGCACCGGGTCACCTACCACCCGACCTGCCACTCGGCTCGGCTACTGCGGGTCGGCGACCGGCCGCTGCGCCTGCTGCGCGCGGTGCGATCGCTGGAACTCGCGGAGTTGCCCGAAGCCGAGCAGTGCTGCGGCTTCGGCGGCACGTTCGCGCTGAAGAACCCCGACGTGTCGGTGGCGATGGGTTCCGACAAGGCGCGGCACGTGCGCGACACCGGCGCGGAGGTGCTGTGCGCCGGGGACGCCTCGTGCCTGATGCACATCGGCGGGCTGCTGTCCCGCGAGCGGTCCGGGGTCAAGGTCTTGCACCTGGCCGAGATCCTGGCTTCGACGGAAGGAGAGCTGTGAGTGCCACGCACCTGGGAATGCCGTCGTTCCCGCACGCGGCCAAGCGCGAACTCGCGAATGCGCAGCTGCGGCACAACCTCGCCAACGCCACCACCACGATCCGCCACAAGCGAGCCGAGGTCGTCGACGAGCTCGACGACTGGCCGCAGCTTCGCGAGTCCGGCGCGGCGATCAAGGCGCACGCGCTGTCCCACCTGGACACCTACCTGGAGCAGTTCGAGACCGCGGTGACCAACGCCGGCGGCACGGTGCACTGGGCTCGTGATGCCGACGAGGCCAACCGGATCGTCACCGAGCTGGTCCGGGAGACCGGCGAGCGCGAGGTGGTCAAGGTCAAGTCGATGGCCACCCAGGAGATCGACCTCAACGGCGCTCTGGAGGACGCCGGGATCGACGCCTGGGAGACCGACCTGGCGGAGTTGATCGTCCAGCTGGGAGACGACACCCCGAGCCACATCCTGGTGCCCGCGATCCACCGCAACCGCGCGGAGATCCGCGAGATCTTCCGCGACGAGATGGGCAAGGTCGGCACCCCCGCCCCCGAGGACCTGACCGACGACCCGGCCCAGCTCGCCGACGCCGCGCGCCAGCACCTCCGGGAGAAGTTCCTGCGCGCCAAGGTGGCGGTCTCGGGCGCCAACTTCGCGGTCGCCGACAGCGGCACCCTGGTGGTCGTCGAGTCGGAGGGCAACGGCCGGATGTGCCTGACGCTGCCCGAGACGCTGATCAGCGTGGTGGGCATCGAGAAGATCGTGCCGACATGGCAGGACCTCGAGGTCTTCCTGCAGCTGCTCCCCCGGTCGAGCACCGGTGAGCGGATGAACCCCTACACCTCGACCTGGACCGGCGTCGCGGCGGGCGACGGCCCGCAGAACTTCCACGTGGTGCTGCTGGACAACGGGCGCACCAACGCGCTGGCCGACGAGGTCGGGCGGCAGGCGCTGCGCTGCATCCGCTGCTCGGCCTGCTTGAACGTGTGCCCGGTCTACGAGCGCACCGGTGGCCACGCCTACGGCTCGGTCTACCCGGGTCCGATCGGCGCGGTGCTGACACCGCAGCTGCGCGGGACCGAGTCCGAGGTGGACAAGTCGCTTCCCTTCGCGTCCTCGCTGTGCGGTGCGTGCTACGACGTGTGCCCGGTGGCCATCGACATCCCGGACCTGCTGGTGCACCTGCGCACCCGCGTCGTCGAGGAGCACTCGAGCGCTCGCGACAAGCCGCTCGACGCGCTGATGGGCGTGGCCTCGTGGGTCTTGGGTGACGCGAAGCGCCTGGCGTGGGCGCAGAAGGCGGCGTCGCTGAGCCGGAAGGTCATCGGCCGCAAGGGGAAGATCGGCCGCCTGCCGGCACCGCTGTCGCGGTGGACGGACGCGCGCGATGCGCCGGCGCCGGCGCAGGAATCGTTCCGGTCCTGGTGGGAGCGGACCCGAGGAGGCAAGGAATGAGCGCGGATTCGGCTCGCGAGGCCGTGCTGGGGCGCGTGCGGGAGGCTCTGCGCGGCACCGAGCGCCAGCCCCTGTCGGCCGTTCCCCGCGACTACCGCACGTCCCGTCCGGCGGACGACCTGGTGGGGCTTTTCTGCGAAGCGGTCGCCGACTACAAGGCCACTGTGGACAGGGTGGCCGGCGACGCCGTCCCCTCGGCGATCGCCACGACGGCGCGCGCGTCCGGGGCGCGGCGGTTGCTGATCCCCGACGGCGCACCACGGGCGTGGTCGGAGGCGCTGCGCGAGGAGTTCGAGCTCGTCGACCCGGCAGCAGGCACCGAGGCGTTGGAGCAGGTGGACGCGGTGATCACCACAGCTGCGGTGGGCATCGCCTCGACCGGCACGATCGTCCTCGACCACGGTCCGGGACAGGGCCGACGCGCGGTCACCCTGGTCCCGGACGTGCACATCTGCGTGGTGGCCGAGAACCAGGTCGCCGACGACGTCCCCGCCGCCATGTCGCGGCTGGACCCGGTCCGGCCCACGACGTTCATCAGCGGACCGTCGGCCACCAGCGACATCGAGCTCAAGCGGGTCGAGGGCGTCCACGGGCCGCGAACGCTGCACGTCCTGGTCGCCCCGATGCCCTGACCCGGCGGGTCAGAGCGGGACCACGTCGGCCAGGACCGTGCCCGCCTCTTCCAGGCGGCGGGCGGCGGGGCTGTCGTAGACGACGAGCAGTTCGCCGGAGGGCAGCAGGGCGAGCCCTTCGGCGTGGTCGTCGCCCTCGCCGTGCGGCAGGTCGATTTCGCGATGCAGCTCCGCGCGGTGGACGACATCGGCCGTGTCGAGGGTGGCCGCGCCCGGCCAGCGGTAGACGCGGACCGGTCCGTCGAGGTCCATCGACGGACCGGCGAGCAGCAGCAGGTCGTCTCCGTGCACGCACATGTCGCGGATGCCCAGCCCGTCGAGGTCGAGGAAGATCTTGGCGTAGCGGTGGCCGTTGAGCTTGCGCAGCTCGAGCTCTCCGTCGTCCGCGCGGGGTTCCACCAGCAGCACCACCGCCCAGCCGCGCAGCACCGGGCCGCGCAGTCCGAGGTAGACGCGCTCGTGACCGGGTTCGCCGTGCACGGCGATGCCTTCGACGTCGAGCCCGTTGTCCTTGCCCGGGATGGACAGGAACGGCGCCAGGTGCTCGTCGTCGGCCAGGAGGTCGAACAGCCCTCCCCTGCCGAGCGCCGCGCTGGGCGCTCCTTCGTCGGTGCGCGCGGCGGGCACGGCATCGGCGAGCGCGATGCGGGCGAGCACGCGGCGGCTCGGTTCGGCGCTCACCGAGGCGAGCCGCTTGGCCGCCTTCGCGTCGGAGTGGTGGGACTTGACCTTGCGGCGCTTGGCGCTGTGCGATCCGACCACCCACAGGAACGGTCCGTTGCGGGAGATCCCCTCGACGTCGACCTCCTCGTCGGCTTCGCCGGGCAGGTCGATCACATCGGCCAGCGGGAAGGTCACGTGCTCCCGGTACTCGGCGGGCTTGGCCGGGTCGTCGCAGGTGAGACGCTCGATCGTGGCGGTTTCGTCGCCCGCGATCCACAGGTGCTCCCCGTCGGTGCGCACCGCCGAGAGGTTGGTGTGCGTGCCGGATTCGAGCGCACCGGCGGTGAAGATCAATCGCACCGTTCGTGCTACGTTCATCCGTCGTTTGTACCAGGATGTTCCAGCGTGAGCCGCTGGATCTGGTGAACGTGATGATCTCCTCGCGCACACGATCAAGTGACCGCGGGAACCGGGCGGAGGACGCGCGGGTCCTAGCCGACGTCGTTGTCCTCGCGTCTTTGGGAGAAGGAAAGGGGTCGCCGTGCCAGACATCCGGGTCCGGCTCCGCGGAGGGCCGCAGGACGGTCAGGAAGTGACCGTCTCGGCCGACTCATCGGGCAAACCGATCCCGCGCATCACCCTGCCGGCACGCGCTCGCAACCCGGAAGCCGTACCCCCTCGGCTGATCTACGAGCGCTCCGGCAAGAGCGGTGATGGAACCTGGGTATTCCGCTACGTGGGTGCCGAAACCTGACACCTCGTGGCCGCGGCAGGGCACCGAGCCGGGTGCCCTCCCGCGACCTGGATCAACGGCCGACCAGCGCTTCCGGACCCATGCGCACGACGGTGGCCCGGGCGCCCATCCCGATGCGCGCGTAGACCTCCGGCCTGATCCGCTTGAGCACCGCTCCCCACGCCATCCCGGTCGCGAAAACCACGGCCAGGCCCGAGGGCACGACCCAGCCCAGCACGTGCCCGGGCGGGAGGCCCAGCGTGGAGCCGTAGGACGAGACGGCCAGCACCAGCGCGATCGCCAGCAGCACCGCCGCGACCGAGGGCGCGACCGCGGTCGGCCACGCGCCGTGCCCGTGACCCGCGACGCCGCGGAAGTAGCCGATCACGGCGATCGACGTCAGCAGGACCAGCAGCATGACCCCCAGCGCACCCGTGATGACGCTCCAGAAGAACAGGTGCACGGCCGGGTCCAGCTCCAGACCTCCGGTGAGCAGCACGGCGATCGCCGCGACCGCGGTCGCCATCAGCGAGCCCGCAACCGGCGCCGCGGTGCGCGTGCTGGTTCGCGCCCACCAGGAGGCGCCCACCCCTTCGCGGCCGAGGGAGAACAGGTACCGGGCGCACACGTGGTGGAACGCGAGCGCCGCGGCGAACAACGACGTCAGGTAGAGGCAGTTGCCCAGGTCCACCAGGGCGACCGGCAGCCTCTCCGCGGCTAGTGCGAACAGCAGCCTCGTGGAGTGCCGGTCGGCAGCGGCCACCACGGTGCCCGTTCCGGTCGTCGCGACGATCGCCCAGGTGGATGCCGAGAACAGCACGCCCAGGACCAGCAACGACAGGTACCCGGCGTGCAGGACGGTGCGCAGATCGCGGGCCTGCTGGGCAAGCACGGTGAGGTTGGCGAAGCCGATGAAGCCGCTGAAGGCGATCAGCACGATCGCCCCGGAGGAGCCGGTCAGCAGCACGGCGGGATCCAGCGATCCGACCCCCGCGCCCGGCGCCGGTGTCACGAAGAAGGCGATGTCGTAGACGACCAGCACGCTCACCTCGGCCAGCAGGAGCAGCGCGAGGACCCGGCCGTTGACGTCGATGAGCTGCAGCCCGAGCACCGCGACGAGCACGATCGCGGCGGCCGAGAACCACCACCAGGCCACGCCGGCACCGATGAGTCGCTCCGCGAAATCCGCTGCGCCGACGCCGAAACCACCGACCAGGCCGCTGAGGATCAGCAGGTAGGACACGACCGCCACGGCTCCGGCGCCGGTCCCGGCGGAGCCGCCGAGGCCTTTCGCGATGTAGGCGTAGAAGGCACCGGCGTTGTCGACGTGCCGCGACATGGTCAGGTAGCCGATCGAGAACGCGCCCACGACCAGCGCCCGGCGTAGCCGAGCGGCACCCCGGCCGTGGCGGCCACCGCGAACCCGCTCACCGCCACGCCACCGACGATCGTGGCAGGGGCACCGGCGGCCACCGTGAAGAACACGATCGACAGCACCCCCATCCTGGATCCGGCCAGTGCCGCCGACACCTTCGAAGGTGGCAACTTCACGCTCCTCGTGGTGTTGTGGGGGGCATTGCCGAATCACGTCGCTCAGCGGTGCGGGTAGCGGGTTCTCACCCTGGAACAACGGCTCCGGCACGTCCTGAAACGACTCCTCAGTGCCGAGGTGTGATCGCGGATTTCCCCCGCGCGGCGGCGATCTCGTAGATCAGGTTGCGCAACGTGCCGGGCAGCAGGGACTCCCAGGACTCCATCCGGAACTCCCCCTGGCGCAGGACCTGCTTGGAGAACCGGGCCTGGCGCAGCGCGCCGGTCTCGCGCGCCAGCAGCGCGAAGGTGATCTCGGCGAGCCGTTCGGGCACGGTGATCACGCCGTTGCGCGTCGCGGTCTCGGTGCCGGTGAAGAGCTCTTCGAGGACCGCGGTGGCGTCCCCGTGCTGCACGTCGTCGACGCGCCAGGCCGCTGCCGAACCTCCGCGCAGTCCGCCGGAGACCGGGACCTCCCGCAGAACGTCGACCAGCACCAGCCGGGAGCGCACCTTCTCCACCGCGTGCTGGGCCAGGTACTCCAGCCAGGTGCGCAGGTCGTGGCCCGATTCGCGGCGGACCTCGCGCAGCACCGTCCACGACAGGAAATCGGGGCAGCGCCCGTTGCCGCTGGGCCGCACGTCGGGGGTGAGAGCGATCTCCTCCTCCACGATGAGCTCGGCCAGGAGGCCTCCGGCGCATCCCAGCGCGAGCAGGTCCAGGTCGATCCGCGGCGAGATGCGGCCCTCGCCGCCGTGCGCGATGAGGAAGAACCTGTCGGCGATCCGCAGCGGCAGTCGCGTGCCGTGGTGATCCGGAACGATCCGGGTCGCGCCCTTCAACACGTGGTCGCTCCTCCACCAGCCAGAACGTCTTCGCCACGACCGCCGCACCGCTCGGATGAGCGCCGACGGCGGGCCCTGCCGCGCAGTGCCCGCTCATAGTTCAAGATCAACCTCGTTCCGCGCATCGGCCCGAGGTGTGATGTGGCCGAATCGTTGTGGCGATCAACCGTCCGCTTGCCCGCGCGCGGGAACATCCGGCAGGCGCATTGACTTCCACCTAACACGAAGTCCGAGGATGTAGGGGACCGAACCTGCTCGACACCACCACGTCACGAAGGACCGCCAAGTGGACGCCTCCAACTGGTCGATGATGCGCTCGTTCGCGAGCGACAAGTCAGTCACCCGGCAACGCCTGTCAGCGGGCTTGCTGCGCCGGATCGCCGGCTACGCCCGCCCCTACCTGCGCGACATCGTGCCGTTCCTGGTGCTGGTAGCGCTGGCCGCCGTGCTCGGGGTGGTCAACCCGCTGCTATTCAAGGCCATCATCGACGACGGCATCGTGCCGCGGAACTTCTCGCTGGTGGTGTGGCTGGCGGTGGCGGTCGCCGGGGTCGCGGTGGCGGAGGCCGTCATGAGCCTCGCCCAGCGCTGGTACTCCGCCCGCCTCGGCGAAGGCCTGATCTACGACCTCCGCAGCGAGGTCTTCGACCACGTGCAGCGGATGCCGGTGGCCTTCTTCGTGCGCGCCCAGACCGGAGCGCTGGTCAGCAGGCTCAACAACGACGTCATCGGCGCCCAGCGAGCGCTCACCTCGACGCTCTCGTCGGTGGTGTCCAACGTCCTGAGCCTCGTGCTGGTGCTGGCCACCATGTTCACGCTGTCCTGGCAGATCACGGTGATCTCGCTGGTCCTGCTACCGCTGTTCATCCTGCCGGTGCGCTGGGTGGGCCGCAGGCTGCAGCGCATCACTCGCGAGCAGATGAAGCTCGACGCGGAGATGAGCTCGCTGATGACCGAGCGCTTCGGCGTCGCCGGAGCGATGCTCGCCAAGCTCTACGGCCGCGCCGACGAAGAGTCCGACCGCTTCGCCCGTCGAGCCGAGAAGGTCCGCGACATGGGCATCGTCTCGGCCATGTACAGCCGGGTGTTCGTGGTGGCGCTGACGCTGCTGGCGGCACTGGCCACCGCGGTGGTCTACGGGTTCGGAGGTGGCCTGGTGCTGGCCGGCGCCTTCCAGCTGGGCACCCTCGTCGCGCTGGCCACGCTGCTCAACCGGCTCTACGGGCCGTTGACCGCGCTGTCGAACGTGCACGTGGACGTGATGACGGCGCTGGTGAGCTTCGACCGGGTCTTCGAAGTCCTCGACCTCAAGCCGATGATCACCGAGAAGCCCGACGCCCGGGAGCTTCCCGCCGGTGCCTCCGACGTTGAGTTCGACCACGTCTCGTTCCGCTACCCCGCGTCCAGCGAGGTGTCGCTGGCCTCGTTGGAGTCCGTGGCCCGACCGGACAACTCCCCCGCACACCCGGTGCTGCACGACATCAGCTTCCACGCCGAACCGGGCCACACGATCGCCCTGGTCGGCCACTCCGGTGCCGGCAAGACGACCATCACCAACCTGGCCGGGCGGCTCTACGACGTCGACACCGGTTCGGTGCGCATCGGCGGTGTGGACGTCCGGGACGCCTCGCTGACCTCGCTCTACGAGCACGTCGGCGTGGTCACCCAGGAAGCGCACCTGTTCCACGACACCATCCGGGAGAACCTCGCCTTCGCCCGTCCGGAAGCCGAGGAGCACGAGCTGATCGAAGCCCTGCGCACCGCGCAGCTGGGACACCTGATCGACTCGCTGCCGGACGGACTGGACACGGTCGTCGGCGACCGCGGCCACCGGCTCTCCGGCGGCGAGAAGCAGCGGCTCGCCCTCGCGCGCCTGCTGCTCAAGGCCCCGCCGATCGTCGTCCTCGACGAGGCGACCGCGCACCTGGACTCGGAGTCCGAGGCGGCCGTGCAGCGGGCGCTGGCCGGGGCGTTGTCCGGTCGCACCGCGCTGGTCATCGCCCACCGCCTGGCCACCATCCGGGAGGCCGACCGGATCCTGGTCATCGACGAGGGCACGATCGTCGAGGAGGGCACGCACGAGGAGCTGCTGGCCCGCGGCGGCCACTACGCGGAGCTGTACCGGACGCAGTTCGCGGCGCAGTCCGACGCCGACGAAGCGGCCTGACGCAGGTCAGCCGGGCGGGGCCACCGAGAGGGTCCCGTCCGGATCGACCTGGGCGAGCAGCGCGGTGCACAGCTCGTCGAGGAGCTCGACCTGCCCGGGGCCGAGACCGTCCATGATCAGCGAGCGGACCTGCTCGACGTGCCCCGGAGCCGAGGCGACGACCTTGGCCATCCCGTCCTCGGTGAGCTCGGCGATGCTGCCGCGCGCGTCGTCCTCGGCCTTGCGGCGGGCGACGAAGCCCTGCTGCTCCAACCGGGACACCACGTGCGACACGCGGGAGGCCGAGGCGTTGGACTGCTGAGCGAGGTGACTCATCCGGAGCTGCCTGCCGGGCGCCTCGGAGAGCATCGCCAGCACCCAGTAGCCGAACATCGTCAGTCCGGAGTCGCGCTGCAGCTGCCCGTCCAGAGCGGTCGGCACCACGCTCATCAGGGCGGCCAGCTTCCGCCAGGCGCGCTGCTCGTGATCGCTCAGCCAGCGCGTGTCAGTCACGCGGCCGAGCCTAACAGCAGTTCAAGCTTCAAGGAGTTCTCCGGCACGACCCCGACCGCGGTCAGGCCGACATCTCTTCCGCCGAGCGGGTGTTGATGATCCGGTCCGGCCCGATCCCGCACTCCTCCGCTCGACTGCAGCCGTGGTCGAGCCAGTCCAGCTGACCCGGGGCGTGGGCGTCGGAGTCGATGCTGAAGACGCAGCCCAGATCCCGTGCCAGGCCCAGCAGTTCGCGAGGCGGGTCGAGCCGATCGGGCCGCGAGTTGATCTCCACGGCGACGTCGTGGTCCCGGCAAGCGGTGAAGACCTCCCTGGCGTCGAAGGTCGACTGAGGTCGCCTGCGGCCGCCGACGAGCCGCCCGGTGCAGTGCCCCAGCACGTCGACGTGCGGGTTGCGCACGGCGGCGACCATGCGACGGGTCATCGGAGCCGCCTCCATCCGCAGTTCCGAGTGCACGCTGGCCACCACCACGTCGAGCGAGGCCAGCAGGTCCTCGTCCTGGTCGAGGCCGCCGTCGCTGAGGATGTCGACCTCGATGCCGGTGAGGATGCGGAACGGCGCCATGTGCCGGTTGAGCGCGGCGACCACCTCGAGCTGCTCGCGCAGCCGTTCGGCCGACAGCCCGCGCGCGATCGTCAGCCGCGGCGAGTGGTCGGTCAGCGCCATCCACTCGTGTCCCAGCCACCGCGCGGCAGCGGCCATCTCGGCGATCGGGCTGCCTCCGTCGGACCAGTCGGAATGGGCGTGGCAGTCGCCGCGCAGCGCTGCTCTCACCGCTTCGCCGTGCTCCGGGGTCTCGGCCTCGTCGCGCAGCTTCTGCAAGTAGCCGGGCGTGTCACCGGCGTGGGCCTCGGTGATCACCGCTGCGGTAGTGCGACCGATGCCGTCCAGGTCCGTCAGCCTCCCGGACTCCACGCGCCGGTCGAGATCGGACAACTCGGAGATGACCGCGACCGCGCGCCGGAACGCCCGCACCCGGTACGTGGGCGCGTTCTGCTTCTCCAGCCAGAAGGCGATCTCGCGCAGCGCCGAGACCGCAGCGTCATCAGCCACCCGTCATTGGTATCCGGTGAGCCGCGCGTTCGCCACCGCCGCGCGACCGGTGGCCGCGGTGAGACGAGCCGGGCGATCAGCGGCTGACGCGCTCGGCCACGGCGAACAGCAGGTCCTCCTGGCCAGGTCGGCCGACCAGCTGCAGTCCGACGGGCAGCCCGTCGACCGTTCCGGCGGGCACCGAGACCGCCGGGGCTCCGGCGAGGTTCCAGGGCCGGGTGAGGCCGATCAGCGGACTTCGCACCGAGGTCGGCGCACCGTTGACGTCGACCTCGCGCTGGTCGACCTCGGGCGCGACGACGCAGGTCGTGGGCATGGCGAGCAGCTCCACCTCCGCGAGCAGGTCGGAGACCGCGGCGCGCCAGTCGTCTCGTTCGGTCAGCGCCCGCACGTACTGCCAGCCCGCCGTCTCCCCCGCCAACCGCAGGATCGCCAGCACGTCATCGGTGAACAGCTCCGGCGAGTCGGCGACGCGCTCGGCGTGCACGGCGTGCGCCTCGCTGAACTGGATCGCGCCGAAGGCGCGCACCATGCCGTCCAGGCCCCGCGGCCGGACCTCGCGCACGTCGAGACCGTCGGCGCGCAGCGCTTCACGAGCGAGTTCGGCGACCCGAGCATCGGTGGGGTGCAGCAGCTCCGGCGGAATCCAGCCGATGTCGACCTCGGACCCGCGCTCGCGGCGAGGCATCGGCCGCAACCCGGCCAGAACCCGGTAACCCAGCCTGCAATCGGACGCGGTGCCCGCCAGCACGCCGATGTGGTCGAGCGTCCGCGACAGCGGGAAGACGCCGTCGGTGGGCACCGCTCCGTGGGCCGGCTTGAACCCGGCGACACCGCACAGCGACGCGGGGATGCGCACCGAGCCGCCGGTGTCGGTGCCCAGTGCCAACGGCACCATCCCGGCGGCCACCGCTGCCCCGCTGCCGCCGCTGGATCCTCCCGACATCCGCCCGGTGTCATGCGGATTGCGCGAGGCACCGTTGTGGGCGCGGTCCCCGGTGGGGCCGAAGGCGAACTCGTGGGTCGTGGTCTTGCCGATGATCACCGCACCGGCCTCCCGGAGCCGCTGCACGCACGCGGCGTCCGATGTGGACACGTTCTCGGCGAAGTGCGCCGATCCCATCGTGGTGCGCGCCCCTGCGACGTCGATGATGTCCTTGACCGCCACCGGGATGCCGTGCAGAGGGCCTCGATCGAGGCCGTCGGCGAGCTCCGCGTCGGCCTTCTCCGCCGCGCGCCGGGCCCCTGCGGCATCGACGGTGACGAAGGCGTTGACCTCGCCGTCGAGCGCGTCGATGGCGGTGAGCGCCGCCTCGACGAGGTCGACGCAGCGCAACTCCTCGGTGCGCAGCTGCTCGCCCAGCTCCCCGATGGTGCGGCCGCGGAAGAACCCCGCCGTCTGCTGCGTCCCCGTGCTCACGGCGCCTCCCGCCAGGCTGATCAGCGAAGGGCTCATCTTCGGCGTGCGAACGACGATCCGTCAACGCCGTTCGCGCACAGCGGTGATCGTCAGCAGCACCGCCACCAGTGCGGTCATCGCCAGCGACAGGAGCATCCCCTCCAGGTCCTGCGCAGGCCCGCGCCCTGCCACGCCCGCCAGCACGGACCTGACCCCGATGAACACCAGCACCACGGAGAACCCGACGGACGCGTCCGGCACCGACCCGCACAGCCGAGCGGTCAACCGCACCAACCGGACCGCTCCGATCAACGCCAGCAGGTTCGCGCACAGCACCAGCACCGAGCCCCCGCCGGTGGCCGAGACGGCGAACGCGGCGAACACCACCGCAGCGGGGATCATGCCGACGGTCAGCACGCCCGCTTCGGGGAGTCCGGAGTCGCCGTGCTGGACCAGCCGCCACGCCAGCCACAGCACGAGCAGCCCGAACACCCACGAGAGCCCCGCCGTGGGACCGACCCCCGTGGCCACCAGCACGACCCGCGCGCACGCCGTCGCCGCGACCGCGAGCACCACCAGCCGCTTCGCCTCCGGCACCCGGAAGCTCAACACCACCAGCACGACGACCAGGTCCACGGTCATCCCGATCGCCGATCCCCAGGCCGCCAGGAACGGCACGGCCTGCGTCGGTGCGGCCAGCCCCAGACCGGCTGCGACCAGCAACGCCGCGATGACGCCGGCGCCCGCCACGGGCAGGTCGTGCCGGGCAGGGGCACGTCCCCTGGCGCAGCTGAGCAGATCGGCGGCCACCGCGGCGAGCAGGACGACCAGGGCTGCGGACGGGAGTAACGCGGGCACGCTCATCGGCGCCTCCGGCAGTGGGGAACGCTCCCCGCAGGCCTCGGCTCTCGGGCCTGGCATCGGTGGTTGTAGCCCGGCGACGCGGTGGTGTCCAGGACCACACCGGTTATCCATCCGTTCGGCCCAGCAGCTGGTCCACACTGGACGAACCGGTTCCACCGCGCGCGTCGAAGCCAGACCTGACTGTTGGGATACTGTATGCTAAAGCCACGGGCTCAGTCCCGTGGCCACCGTCGGTACGAGCAACCGGAGCTGAGGCGCATGTCCCTGACCTCGAAACTGTCCGAGGGCATCGCCGCCCGCCAGGTGACGCGACCGGTGCCGCTGCGCGAGACGGTCTACGAGGCCATCCTCGAACTGATCATCACCGGCGAGCTCAAGCCCGGGCAGCACCTGGTCGAGAAGGAGCTCGCCGAAGCGCTCGGAGTGTCCCGCCAGCCGGTCCGCGAGGCGCTCCAGTGGCTCAAGAAAGACGAGTGGGTCGACCTGCGGCCCGGTTACGGCGCCTTCGTGCACAGCCCCACGCCGGAGGAAGCGGACCAGCTCCTGGGCGTGCGCACGCTGCTGGAGGCCGAATCCGCGCGTCTGGCCGCGCTGAACTCCACCAAGGACGGGGTCGCCGAGCTCAAGCGGATCTACAAGTCCGGCCTCGCCGCCATCAAGGCCGACGACGTGGAAGCCGTCGTCGCCGCCAACGCCGAGCTGCACGCCACGATCACCGAGATGTCGGGCAACAAGGTCCTCAACGAACTCGCGGCCCAGATCAACCGCAGGGTCCGCTGGTACCACACGCCCGTCGCCAAGAGCCGGGGCAAGCAGGCCTGGGACGAGCACGCCGCGCTCATCGAGGCCATCACCGCCAAGGACGCCGACACGGCGGCCCGGCTCATGCGCGAGCACACCGAGCACACCCGCGAGAGCTACCTCGCCCAGACCACCGAGGACTGAGCCGCTGCCTTCGCAGCGGCCGAGGTGAGATCAGGGTCCAGACCCCGCCTGCTCTCCCCGGGGGCGGTAGATCAATCCACACGCTCGGACTTTCCGGCTGTGAAAGGCCCGAGAAAGCTGACTCGGGCAGTATTCATGTCGCCTGCCTGGGGCACATGAGCGTCCGTTTGACTCCGTTCGACGGTCGCTCGGGTGGCCGGGCGCCGGTTCGATGGGTGATGGGGGATTCATCGCACCGGCGCCGGCGTCACCGTTCAGGGAGGGGGACCGAAGAGCGGCTGCTTGTGGGGAGCGGCCGCTCTTTTCCTTTTCTCCCGTCGAGTGCCGACTCCGACTCATCACTCGCCCCAGGCCATCCCGCCGAGGACCGGCGCGCGGCAGGTGAGCTTCGCCAGCTGGTCGAACGCCGCTTCGGTCGGCAGCTGACCGTGGGTCGCCGCGTGGGCGTCGCGGAACCGGCGCTCGACCCCGTAATCCGCGCGGAAGGCGTACTGCCCGCACACCTTGATGCCGAGTTCCGCCACCCGCATGGCGTTCTCGCCGCTGAGCGCGCGGGCCTGCAGGAGGCGTTCGGGCCCTTCGCCGTGCCGGCCGTGGTGAACGGCGTCGGTGAGCACGAGCCTCGCGGTGTCCACCTTCGTCCTCATGCGAGCGAGGTCCGCCCGGACCTCGGGCCGCCGGGACGGCGGGTCCTGCCAGCGCGACCACGAGGGCTGCGGCCCGGTGACGCACTCGATGCTGCGGGCCAGCACGGCTTCCATCAGCCCGAGCGCCAGCGCCGCCTGCAGCGCGCACAGCCAGGGCAGGATCACCTCCAGCAGCGGCTGCGCTCCCCCGCCGTCTCCCGCGAGCACCGCGGACTCCGGGACGCGCACCGGGTCCGCGACGATGGTGGCGGTGGAACTGCCGCGCAGGCCCACCGCGTCGGCGACCTCGGGCACGCACAACCCGGGCGCCTCGGCGGGGACCAACCACAACGACATCCCGCCCCGATCACCCGCCGGTGGGCTCGACCAGAGGTAGCTGTCGGCTTCGCCCGCCGCGGTCACCCAGTTCTTGCGTGCCGAGAGCGCCACCACTCCCCCGGCTGCGTCCGCGCGCCCGGACGGGACCAGTCCGCGGTCCGGTTCGGCGAGCGCCAGCGCGCACAGGTGCTCCCCGGCGGCGATCGCGCGCAGCAGGTCCGCTCGGGCGTGCCGGGCCAGCACGGCGGTGGCCGCGTAGTGGGTGGCGAGCACCGCTGCGGTCGAGCCGCAGACGCGGGCGACCCGCGTGGTCGCCTCCACGGCTTCGCCGAGTCCGTGACCGGAACCGCCGTGGCAGGTCGGCAGGATCAGCCCCAGCGATCCGGCCCGGCCGAGCGCCTCGACGCTCTCGCGCGGGAAGCGCCCTCCGTCGTCGACTTCGCGGGCGCTCGGTTGCACGGTCGTGCGCACGACGCGGTCCAGCGCGTCGCGGTGGTTGCGGGCGGTCATCGCGACCACCACCCGGACCGGCCCGCCACGGGTGCGTGACGGACCGGCGACGTGCGGTCGAGCATGCTCACTCCCGTGAGATCGGCCCGGCGGTGGCGGTTTCGCGCGGTGCGACGCGCTGCCCGAGCAGGTCGCCCAGCGCGTTGACGGTCCGCAGCACCGGGGCTTCGGCGCCCACCAGGTCGGCCAGTTCGACGACCGCGGTGAGCATTGCCGCCAGTTCCAGCGGTTTTCCCCGCTCCAGGTCCTGCAGCGTGGAGGTCTTGTGCTCGCCGGTGCGCTCGGCCCCGGCCAGCCGCCGCTCGACGGCGATGTCGGGGTGGCAGCCGAGCGCAGCCGCGATCTCCAGCGATTCGCGCATCACCGTCGCCACCAGCTCCCGCACACCGGGGTGCCCGCACATCCCGGCGAGGGTCGCACCGGTCAGCGCGCTGATCGGGTTGAACGCGACGTTGCCCATCAGCTTGATCCAGACGTCGTTGCGGATGTCCTGCTCGACGGGGCATTTCAGGCCACCGGCGGTCATGGCCTTGCTGAACTCGCGGCACCGCCGGGAGTCGCTGCCGTCGGGTTCACCGAGGGAGAAGCGGGTGCCTTCCCTGTGCCGCACCACTCCGGGGGCGTCGAGCTCGGTGGCGGCGTAGACCACGCAGCCGAGGGCGCGGCGTGGCGGCAGGACGGCGCTGACGGCGCCGCCGGGATCGACGGCGTCGATGCGGTGCCCTTCGAATGGACCGCGCAGTCCGTGGAAGTACCACCACGGAATTCCGTTCTGCGCGGCGATGATCGTGGTGTCCTCCTTCAGCAGGGGGTGGACGAGCGGCCCGCACTCGGCGTAGGAATAGGCCTTCAGACCGAGGACGACGTGGTCCACCGGACCGATCTCGGCCGGATCGTCGGTGGCGCGCGGTGCGACCCGGAAGTCCCCGCGCGGACTGAGCACCTGAACTCCGCCGGCGCGCAGCGCGTTCAGGTTGTTCCCGCGAGCCAGCAGGCTCACCTCCGCGCCCGCCCTGTGCAGGCAGGCGCCCACATAAGCGCCGATGGCACCGGCGCCGACAACAGCGACTCTCACGATGGATCTCCGCTCTGGTCGTGCGGCCAGACGCGGGTGTCGGTGCATTCAGTATACAGTATGGCTCCAGTCCGGCAAGATTCAGCGCCTCTCCCCTGCTCTCGCCTGACCACCTCACCGCAGCTCTGAACAGGCATAACATCCCGCCGAGAATCCACTTCGGACAGATCGAAGTCGCTGCCGCCGCCCGTCTCCGGCTATGGACACCCGCGATTCGCTGCGGTATCCCTGTTAGGAACCTCATACGGTATGCAGTATGGAGACGACCGCAGCCGCGCCTTTCAAAGGGGATGAGCGCATGGCCCAGACGGCACCCGACAACGCAGGCGAACCCGATCAGATCTCCGGCGGCCACCTCGTCGCCAAGGCGCTCAAAGCCGAAGGCGTGGACACGATCTTCACGCTCTGCGGAGGCCACATCATCGACATCTACGACGGATGCGTCGACGAGGGCATCGACGTCATCGACGTGCGCCACGAGCAGGTCGCCGCGCACGCCGCCGACGGCTACTCCCGCATCACCGGCAAGCCCGGCTGCGCCGTGGTCACCGCCGGACCCGGCACCACGGACGCGGTCACGGGCGTGGCCAACGCCTTCCGCGCCGAGAGCCCGATGCTGCTCATCGGCGGCCAGGGCGCACTGTCACAGCACAAGATGGGGTCGCTGCAGGACCTCCCGCACGTGGACATGATGAACCCGATCACCAAGTTCGCCGCCACGGTCCCGCACACCGAACGCGCCGCGGACATGGTGTCGATGGCCTTCCGCGAGTGCTTCCACGGCTCCCCCGGCCCGTCGTTCCTGGAGATCCCGCGCGACGTGCTCGACGCCAAGGTCCCGGTGGACCGGGCGAGAATCCCGCAGGCGGGCGGTTACCGGGCCACCACCCGCTCGGCAGGTGACCCCGACGCCGTGCAGAAGCTGGCCGATCTGCTGGTCGAGGCCGAGAAGCCGTGCATCCTGCTGGGAAGCCAGACCTGGACCTGCCGCGCGACGGACTCGGCGGTCAAGCTCGTGCGCGAGCTGAACCTGCCCGCCTTCTGCAACGGCGCCGGCCGGGGCACGCTCCCGCCCGGGGACCCCCTGCACTTCCAGCTCGCCCGCCGCCACGCGTTCTCCGAGGCCGACCTGATCATCATCCTGGGCACGCCGTTCGACTTCCGGATGGGCTACGGCAAGCGCCTGTCCCCCGACGCGACGGTGGTGCAGATCGACCTGGACTACCGCACCGTCGGCCGCAACCGCGACGTCGACCTGGGCATCGTCGGCGACGCCGACGCGGTGCTCACCGCGCTGTCGCAGGCCGCCTCCGGGCGCGACGACAACGGCGCCGCCGGCCGCCGGGCGTGGGTGCAGGAGCTGCGCGAGGTGGAGAACGCCGCGCTGCAGAAGCGGCTCGGCCGCCAGCACTCCGACTCCTCCCCCATCGATCCCTACCGGCTCGTGCACGAGATCAACGAGTTCCTCACCGAGGACTCCATCTACATCGGCGACGGCGGCGACATCGTCACCTTCTCCGGCCAGGTCATCCAGCCCAAGGCGCCCGGCCACTGGATGGACCCCGGGCCGCTGGGCACCCTCGGCGTCGGCGTGCCCTTCGCGATGGCCGCCAAGAAGGCCTGCCCCGACAAGGAAGTCGTGTGCCTGTTCGGCGACGGCGCGTTCAGCCTCACCGGGTGGGACTTCGAGACGATGGTGCGCTTCGACCTGCCGTTCGTCGGCATCGTCGGCAACAACTCCTCGATGAACCAGATCCGCTACGGCCAGATCGCCAAGTACGGCGAGGACCGCGGCCGCGTCGGCAACACCCTCGGCGACATCCCCTACAGCCGGTTCGCCCAGATGCTCGGGGGATACGGCGAAGAGGTCCGCGACCCCGCCGAGATCGCTCCGGCGCTGCGCCGCGCTCGCGAGTCCGGCAAGCCGTCGCTGATCAACGTCTGGGTGGATCCCGAGGTCTACGCCCCCGGGACCATGAACCAAACCATGTACAAGTGAGGGGTTTCCAGTCATGAGCGCATTGGAAGGCGTGCGAATCCTGGACATGACCCACGTGCAGTCCGGGCCGTCGGCGACGCAGATCCTGGCCTGGCTCGGGGCCGACGTGGTGAAGCTGGAGGCCCCGACCGGCGACATCACCCGCAAGCAGCTGCGCGACGTCGACGACGCCGACAGCCTCTACTTCACGATGCTCAACTGCAACAAGCGCAGCATCACGCTGAACATGAAGTCCGATGCGGGCAAGGAGATCTTCACCCGGCTCGTGGCGGAATCCGACGTGCTGGTGGAGAACTTCGGGCCCGGGACGGTCGACCGGATGGGCTTCACGTGGGAGAAGCTGCGGGAGATCAACCCGAAGCTGATCTACGCCTCCATCAAAGGATTCGGCGACGGGCCCTACACGCACTTCAAGGCATACGAGGTCGTCGCCCAGGCGATGGGCGGGTCGATGTCCACGACCGGCTCGGAGGACGGGCCGCCGATGGCCACCGGCGCGCAGATCGGTGATTCCGGAACCGGGATCCACACCGTGGCGGGCATCCTCGCCGCGCTCCTGCAGCGCGAGCGCACCGGGGAGGGCCAGCGGGTGTCGGTGGCCATGCAGCACGCGGTGCTCAACCTGTGCCGGGTGAAGCTGCGCGACCAGCAGCGGCTGGCGCACGGACCGCTGCGCGAGTACCCCAACGGCGACTTCGGCGACGAGGTCCCGCGTTCGGGCAACGCCTCTGGCGGCGGTCAGCCCGGCTGGGCGGTGCGCTGCAAACCGGGCGGCCCCAACGACTACATCTACGTGATCGTCCAGCCCCAGGGATGGGCACCGATCGCGAACCTGATCGGCCGGCCGGAACTGACCGAGGACCCGGACTGGGCCACTCCCGAAGCGCGTCTGTCCAAGCTGGACAAGATGTTCGGCCTGATCGAGGAGTGGTCGCTCGGTCACGACAAGTGGACGGTGCTGGCGGCGCTCAACGAGCACAACGTTCCGTGCGGTCCGATCCTGTCGACCAAGGAGATCATCGAGGACTCCTCGCTCGCCGACAACGACATGATCGTCAGCGTCGATCACCCCGATCGCGGCGAGTTCAAGACGGTCGGCTGCCCCATCAAGCTCTCCGACTCCCCCGTGCACGTCCAGCGCTCCCCCCTGCTCGGCGAGCACACGGCCGAGGTCTTCCGGGATCAGCTGGGCATCGACGAGTCCGAACTGGCCGAGCTCAAGGCGAACGGAGTGATCTGAAGTGGCATACGACGGTGCCCGAGTGCGCGAGGTGCTCGACGCGGTGCGGTCCGAGGGTCGGACCGCGCTGACCGCGCCGGAGGCCAAGCTGCTGTGCGACGCCTACGGCATCCCCACGGCCGGGGAAGGCCTGGCCACCAGCCCGGACGAGGCGGTGGCGCTCGCCGCCGAGTTCGGCGGACCGGTGGCGTTGAAGATCGTCTCACCGGACATCCTGCACAAGACCGACGCCGGTTGCGTGCTGATCGACGTCAGCGGCGAGCAGGACGTGCGAGCCGGCTACCAGCGCATCCTCTCCAACGCCCACGCCCACGTGGAGAACCCCGCGATCTCCGGGGTGCAGGTGCAGCAGATGGTCAGCGGCCAGGAGGTGATCGTCGGGGCCACCACCGATCCCACCTTCGGCAAGGTCGTCGCCTTCGGGCTCGGCGGGGTGCTGGTCGAAGTCCTCAAGGACGTCACCTTCCGATTGGCGCCGCTGAGCTCCGACGAGGCTGCGGCGATGCTCGACGACATCGCCGCGGCCGAGGTGCTGCGCGGTGCTCGTGGTGCCGAACCGGTGGACGCCCGGGCGCTCGCGGAGGTGCTGCGCCGGGTGTCGGAGCTGGTCGACGACTTCCCCGAGATCTCCGAACTGGACCTCAACCCGGTCTTCGCGACGCCGTCGGGCGCCACGGCTGCCGACGTGCGGATCGTGCTCCAGACCGAGGAACCGGTGGCAGCGCCGCAGCGCTCGACGGAGGAGATCCTGGAATCGATGCGGCGGCTGATGATGCCCGGCAGCGTCGCGGTCATCGGTGCGTCCAACGAGGACGGCAAGATCGGCAATTCGGTGATGAAGAACCTCATCAACGGCGGGTACTCGGGCGAGATCCACCCGATCAACCCCAAGTCCGACGAGATCATGGGGCGCAAAGCCTTCGCCAGCATCACCGATGTTCCGGGGCCGGTGGACGTCGCGGTGTTCGCGGTTCCCGCGAAGTTCGTGTCCTCGGCGCTGCGGGAGTGCGGCGCGAAGGGAGTCGCGGCGGCGGTCCTGATCCCGTCCGGGTTCGCCGAGACCGGCAACCACGAGCTGCAGGAGGAGGTCGTGGCGGTCGCCCGCGAGCACGGGATCCGGCTGCTGGGACCCAACATCTACGGCTACTACTACACCCCGCAGAACCTGTGCGCGACGTTCTGCACACCCTACGACGTGCGCGGCGGCGTGGCGTTGACCTCGCAGAGCGGCGGCATCGGGATGGCCATCCTCGGCTTCTCCCGCACCACGAAGATGGGCGTGTCGGCGATCGTCGGGCTGGGCAACAAGTCCGATGTGGACGAGGACGACCTGCTGACGTTCTTCGAGCACGACGACAACACCAACGTCGTGGCCATGCACCTGGAGGATCTCAAGGACGGGCGGGCGTTCGTGCGGGCCGCCAAGAGCATCACCCAGAAGAAGCCCGTGGTGGTGCTCAAGGCCGGCCGCACCGACATGGGCGCGCGGGCGGCGAGCTCGCACACGGGAGCGCTGGCGGGCAACGACAAGGTCTACGACGACGTGCTGCGCCAGGCGGGCGTGGTGCGGGCGCCCGGTCTCAACGAGATGCTGGAGTACGCGCGGGGTTTGCCGGTCCTGCCGACCCCGCAGGGCGAGAACGTCGTCATCATCACCGGCGCCGGCGGCTCCGGCGTGCTGCTGTCGGACGCGTGCGTGGCCAACGGGCTGAGCCTGATGGACATCCCGCCGGACCTCGACGAGGAGTTCCGGCGCTACATCCCGCCGTTCGGCGCGGCGGGCAACCCGGTCGACATCACCGGCGGTGAGCCGCCGAGCACCTACGAGGCCACCCTCCGGCTCGGGTTGCGGGACCCGCGGATCCACTCGCTGATCCTGGGGTACTGGCACACCATCGTCACCCCGCCGATGGTGTTCGCCGAACTGGCGTCCCGCGTGGCCGAGGAGGCCCGCGAGAAAGGGATCGACAAGCCCATCGTGGTCTCGCTGGCAGGCGACACGGAGGTCGAGAAGGCCGCGGACTACCTCTTCGACCACGGCATCGTCGCCTTCCCCTACACCACCGAAAAGCCCGTGGAGGTCCTCGCGGCCAAGTACCGGTGGGCCAGAGCAGCGGGAAAGCTCGACGGATGAAGGCGCAACACCCCGCCGCCGTCACGCGAGCGACGTAGCCGCTTCCTCACCCACCCCACCAGAGCAACTCACACCGCCGAACAGAGCTCCCGAGGAAAATCCCGAGGACAAGGAGGTCCGATGTGGATGCTGATCAGGCGCCTGGGAGGGACGATCAAGAACCGGTATTAGAAGCGGACGGCAGGGTCTGGCCGGCGGGTGGGCTGGAGCCCATGCCCATCCGCAAGCTTCCCGACGCACCGCCGTCCATCCACCTGCTGGGCCCCACCGTGTTCCTCGTGGCACTCGGTGTGGGCATGGGCGAGTCCTACATGTGGCCGAGGCTCGTGCTGATCTTCGGGCCGGAGATCCGCTGGCTGTTCCTGATCGGGGTCACGCTGCAGGCCGTGGTCATGCTCGAAATGGCGCGCTACGCGATGGCCACCGGGGAGAGCATCTTCTCGGGTGCGGCGCGCGTGGCGAAACCGTTCATGTGGTTCTTCTTCATCACCGCGATGGCCGTCTACATCTGGCCCGGCCACCTCTCGGCCGGCGCGGCGGCGCTGGAGCAGATCACCGGAATACCCTGGTACGTCTCGGGTTGCGCGGGCCTGCTGCTGGTCGGGGTCATCTTCACGATGGCCAAGGTGATCTACAGCCTGCTGGAGAACGTGCTGTCGATCCTGATCGGCCTGCTGGTGGTCGGCACCGCTGTCATCGCCTCGCTGGTGGGCAACCTGCAGGACCTCACGAGCACGATCGCGGGCATGTTCCACTTCGGGTACTTCCCGGAGGCCGCGATGTCGCCGGAGTGGTTCCCGGTCGTGGTGGGCGCGATCGCCTTCGCCGGACCCTCGGGCATGCAGCAGATGTGGTACACGCTGCACCTGCGCGATTCCGGCGCCGGCATGGGCGCGCACATCCCGCGCATCCGCGGCCTCCGGCACGCGGGCGAGGAGGAGGTCATGCCCTCGCGCGGGTTCATGTTCGACACCGACGACCCGGCCGAGATGGCCAAGTGGAAGGGCTGGCGGCGGTGGGTCACCTTCGACGCGCTGCTGCTGTTCTGGGGCGTGACGATGCTGGTGACGATCTCCTTCACCGTGCTCGCCCAGTCGGCCTCGCGGGAGAACCCCGACGTGAAGTCGCTGATCGAGACCGGTGAGCGGGAGGCAGCGCTGTCGGCGATGGCCGACGCGTTCTCCTCGGCGGGTTCTCCCGTGCTGGGCACGGTCTTCCTCGGTTTCATCGCCTTGATCGGGCTCAACGCGACGCTGGGCCTGTTCGACTCGTTCTCCCGGGGCCAGGCCGACATGACCTACCACTTCGTGCCGGGTGCCAAGCGGTTCGGCATGTCGCGCCTCTACGCCGCGTTCCTGTGGGGCGTGATCCTGTTCGGGATCCTGATCCTGCTGTTCGGGCCGGCAGATGGCCCGAGCGCGATCCTGGACGTCCTCGCGTTCCTGTCCACGTTCGCGATGGGCGCCTACTGCGTGGTGCTGCTGCTGGTGAACAACCGGATGCTGCCCAAGCCGATCCGCCCGCGGTGGTGGAGCAACCTGATCATCGGGGCGGGCGCGGTGTTCTACCTCGGCATGCTGTTCTACAGCCTCGTGCGTTTCGGCGTGGTCGTGAGCTGACATGACCGAGTCGACGAGGATCACCGCACCGGGGTTGGTCATCGGCACCGTGGCCGGAGCGTTCGCGGCGCTGTTCACGCTGGTCGCCGGCGCACCGCCGGCGTGGGCCGTGACGGGCGGTCTCATGCTGGCGGTGCCGCTGGCGGTGTTCGGCGCCGGCTGCAGCGCGCTGCGCTTGCGCGGCGTGTTCCGCGGCGGGGCGTTCGCCCCCATCGCGCTGTACTGGTTGATCGCGTTCCCGATGGCACGCCTGGTGCAGGACGTGGGGACCAGGGTGGTGGTCGGCGACAGCTTCTCCCTGCCGCCGCAGCCCGTGTCGTTCCTGGTCTACCAAGCGCTCATCAGCGTCGGGTTCGCGATCGGGTTCGTGTGGGTGCAGGAGAGGCTGGTCCGGGGTGGTGCCGGGACGTGAGCGCACCGGTCACCACCACCGGCGATCAGCCGCGCGCGTCGGCGAGCCGCCGCTCGTCGTCGCGCGCCGGCTCCGGCCGCGCACCGCCGCGGTCACCCTGCTGCCGAGCCGATCGGGTGGCGGCGGACGTGGCCAGTCCCAGCACTCGCCCGTCCGCCGCGAATCCGCGCGGCATGCGTTCGAGATGACGCAGGATGGCTCCGATGATCCGCATGAGCCCTCACCTCCTCCCGTCCTCACTCCTTGCATACAGTATGCCGATCTCCTGTCCGGTTCGCGAAGTCCTTGTGAGCAGCGACACCCGTGACCGGGACCGATCAGACCAGCTGAGCGGACGGTGAATCCCATGCCCGAGCAGTGGGCGATGATCGGGCTCCACACGCCGAAGCTGGAGGCGCGCGACCACCACGGCCGCCGCTACCGGATCGGAGAACGGCCGCACGAGCTCACCGGCCTGCCCCGGGCGGCGATGCTGTGGGCGTGCTGGTTGCCGATGCTGCTGGTCGGGACCATGCAGTACGCCTTCGGAGCCGCGATCCCGGGACTGCTCGCCGCCGGGCACGACCTGGCGAACCTGTGCTGGACGCTGGCCGCGTGGACGGTGCTGCAGGCGGGCGCCGGACTCCCCTGCGCTCACCTGCGCCAGCACGACCGGAAAGGCCCCAAGAGCCTGCTGGTCATCGGCGGAACGCTCTGCGCGGCCGGAGTTCTCAGCCTCGCCCACGGGATGACCGCCGGGTACGCGGTGCTCGGCGGCACCGGTGCCGGGCTGGTCTACGCCGTCTGCGCCTCCACCACCGAGAAGTGGTTCCCGGACAACGCCGCGGCCCGGGTCGGCCTGGTCACCGGCGCGTTCGCCTACGGCTCCACCCCGTTCGTCGTCGCCCTCACCCTCGCTCCCGAGCACGTGGAAACCGGGTTGGCCGCCTTCAGCCCGGCGCTGCTGATCGCCGTCGCCGGATGCGCCCTGGTCGTCAGCGACCCACCGCGCGACTGGTGGCCCGCGCACGTCGACCACCGGCAATGGGCGCGGTCGAACCCACCTGCCGCGCGGGAGTTCTCAGCCGCCGAGGCCGTGCGGACACCGGCGCTTCCCGTCCTGGCGGCGTGCTTGTTCTGCGCGGCCGCGGTCTCGCTGTTCGACGCGGCGTTCCTGGCGCTGCTGGCCGCACCGGTGTCCCCGGTGGCCGCGATCGCGCTGTTCGTGGCCACCAACGGCGCAGGTCGCGCGGTGGCTTTGCCGGTGGCCACGCGCCTCGGACGGCGCCGCACCCTGCGCTGGGTGATGACGATCCAGGCCGCGGGCCAGGTGCTGCTGCTCATCGGCGTCGACAACGCCTCCGCCGGGTGGGTGCTGGCGGGCGCGACGGTCGCGGGTGCCGGCGGTGGCGCGTTCTACCCGCTGTTCGCCGCGCTCGCGCGGGAGTGCTTCGGGCAACGCCGCAGCATCGAGGTGCACGGGGTGGTCTACAGCGCGAAGGCGATCAGCGGCGTGGTGGGCATCGGGCTCGGCTGGACCGCGCTGTTCGCGTGGGGTGCCCCGGTCGCGCTGACGCTCGCCGCGGTGCTGTCCTTGGGATCCGCGGTGCTGGCCGGACTGGTGCAACGCCCCGGGTTCCCGAAAACCCTTCCCAGCGCCGCACCTTGATCGGTCTAGGATCAAGTGCCATGATCCTCCTCGGTCGGATGGGGACGATCACGGCCCCCGGCCTCGGGGAAGGGCGGCCTGATGAGCACCGAAATCGAGGTCATCGTCGTCGGATCCGGCGTCAACGGCATGGTCGCCGCCGCCGAGCTGGCCAGGCGAGGCCGATCGGTCCTGCTGCTGGAGCGCAACGACCAGCTGGGCGGCTTCATCGCGTCCGATCAGCGCACGGTGCCCGGCTACGTCCACGACACCTACTCCTCGTGGCACTCGTTGTTCCTGACCGGCCCGGCCTACGCCTCCCTCGGCCCGCTGCTGCACGAGCACGGGCTGGTCTACCGCAACACCGAGTCCTGGGCCGCGGCGAGCGTCGCCGACGACGGCCGGGTGACCACGAGCCACCGCGACCCGGCCACGACGGTGGAGGCCTTCGAGCACGACATCGACCGCCACGACTACCTGTCCATGCTGGACGCCGCGGGCGAGAACCTCGCCGCCATCGACGGTGTCCTCGGCGGCGCGCCCTGGTCCAGGCTGCGGCACGCCGCGAAGCTGCTCAACGCCGGCGGTGTGCGCGACCCGGACGGCTGGTTGCGACAACTCGCCACCAGCGGCCGCGCCCTGCACCGCCGATTCCGCGGCCCGGAGGTCGACCACCTCTACGCGCCCTGGCTGCTGCACGCCGGGCTGGGGCCTGATCACGCCTCCGGCGGACTGATGACCGGCCTGCTCGCCGCGGGGCTGCACGGGGCCGGCTTGCCCGTGGTGGAGGGCGGCGCGGGCAACTTCGTGACCGCGTTCGCCCGACTTCTCGATGCCCTGGGCGTGCAGGTGCGCACCGGCACCGAGGTCGAGCGGATCCTCGTCGACCACGGCCGCGCGATCGGGGTCGTCGCCGGTGAACGCGTCTTCCACGCCCGGCGGGGCGTGCTGGCCTCGGTGGCGCCCTCGGTGCTCTACGGCCGGCTGCTGCCGCCCAGCGCCGTCGCGCCGAACCTGGTGCGGCAGGCCGAGCGGTTCCGCTACGGCCGGGCCGCGATGCAGATCCACGTCGCGCTGTCCGGCCCGCTGAAGTGGCGCGACGAGCGGTTGGGGAACTTCCCGATCGTCCACCTCACCGACGGCTCGGCGAGCACCGGCATCGCCTGCGCGGAGGCCGAGGCCGGTCTCCTGCCGCGCCGGCCCACCGTGGTGGTGGGCAGCCAGTACCTGATCGACGAGACGCGGGTCCCCCGCGGCGCGGCGTCGCTGTGGCTGCAGCTCCAGGAGCTTCCGCACCACCCGGTCGGCGACTCGGCCGGAGAGCTCGACACCAGCCAGGGCTGGACCCGGGAACTCGCCGAGGGCTACGCGCGACGGGTGTTCGACCGGCTCAACGCGCACGCCCCCGGCCTGCACGACCAGGTGTGCGGGGTGGACATCATCACCCCTCCCGAGCTCACCGCGCACAACCCCAACGCCGCCGAGGGCGACCCCTACGGCGGGAGCACCGAACTCGACCAGAACTACCTCTGGCGACCCGTTCCGGCGACGGGAAGCAGCACCCCGCCGATCCCCGGCCTCTGGCACATCGGTGCCTCGACCCACCCGGGCCCGGGAATGGGCGGCGGTTCCGGGTACGCGGCGGCGAATGCCGTCCTCAAGCGGATTCGCTGACCCACCGTCGTCGCATCATCTCGCACTGGCCACCCCTCTTTCACGAAAGTGGCCGCGACGGATCACAACTCGTTCACAGTCCCGTTTCGACGATCTTGATGGGCAGCGGAAACCCGCTCTGCCCGGCGGCTTTTCGTCCTCCGGAAGCGCCAAAATCGATCACCGCGTAGATCATTTCGTGTCATCCGCCAAGAAAAACGGTAAATCGGCTGGGAATTTTCGGGGCAAACGACAAAAACCGTTGTTGCCTCAGGTCAGAAGACCACGACCCGGATTTCGCCGCTGATTCGCGGTACATTCGTCCTTGACTGGGCGTGTAGTCCGCTTTATGGTCCAGACCACTGAGAAATTCAGCGAATCCCTTTCCCCGCAGGAATTCTCGAACAGCGTCCCGTTCCGCGGAGACTGCTGTTCGGAATCGATTCACCCTGCGGGGACTCCCCCGAAGGAGCTGACATGCCCAACCGCAAGATCTCCGCAGCCATGGTCGGCGCCGCCGTCGCGCCGTTCCTGATCGCGATCCCCGCCGGGACCGCCAGCGCCCACGGGTACGTCGAAGCGCCGCCGAGCCGACAGGCCCAGTGCGCCGCAGGCACCGTGCAGTGCGGCTCGATCACCTGGGAGCCCCAGAGCGTCGAAGGCCCGAAGGGCCTGAAGAGCTGCAGCGGCGGCAACGAGAGCTACGCCGAGCTCGACGACGACTCCAAGGGCTGGGCCGCCACCCCGGTCGGCAACCAGGCCACGTTCAACTGGAAGCTGACCGCCGCGCACAAGACCACCACCTGGGAGTACTACGTCGGCGACAAGCTGGTCGGCTCGTTCGACCAGGGCGGTGAGCAGCCGCCGCAGCAGCTCTCGCACGACGTCGACCTGTCGGGCTTCAGCGGCCCGCAGAAGGTGCTCGCGGTGTGGAACGTCGCCGACACCGCCAACGCCTTCTACGCCTGCATCGACGTCAACGTCGGCGCTGCCAAGTAGGTCATCACCGACGACGCGCCCGCACGTCGTCACCGGCGGGCCCGGTCCCCGAGCACCGGGCCCGCCACCCGCAGACCACTGTGGACACCACCGGCCGAGTTTCCCCGGCCCGGCCGGTGGTGTATCCAGGACCGGTGACCGAGTTGGTGCTGGGCCCGCTGCTGCGCTACGTCGACCGGAGCCGAGCCACGGTGTGGGTGGAGACCGAAAACCCCTGCACCGTGCAGGTGCTCGACACCACCGAGCACACCTTCCAGGTCGGCGGTCACCACTACGCGCTGCTCACCGTGCACCTCAGCGGCCCGACGCCCTACCAGGTCCGGCTCGACGACCGCGTCGTCTGGCCCGAGGCCGACGCCTCCCCCAGCATCATCCGCCCGATCACCAGCCCGGACCGGCTCACCGCGCTGTTCGGCTCCTGCCACTTCGACCGGCCGGCCGAGGGCCGCGACCGGCACGGCCCCGACGCGCTGACCGCCACCGCCGCCCGCCTCGCCGGGACACCGGAGAACGAGCGGCCGGACCTGCTGGCCCTGCTCGGCGACCAGGTCTACGCGGACCAGCCCACTCCGCAGGTGCGTCGCGAACTCGCCGAACACCGCGACCTCCGCCGGCCTCCCGGCGAGGAGATCGCGAACTTCGAGGAGTACGCGCTGCTCTACCGGCGCGCCTGGCAGGACCCACCGGTGCGGTGGCTGCTGTCGACGCTGCCGACCATGATGATCTTCGATGACCACGACGTGCGCGACGACTGGAACACCTCGCGCGCCTGGCGCACCGCGATGTCCGGCGAAGCGTGGTGGCGCGAACGCCTACTGGGCGGGCTCATCGCCTACTGGATCTACCAGCACATCGGCAACCTCGACCCGGACGACCTCGCCGCCGACCCCGTGTACCGCGAAGTCCTCGAGGTCGGCAGGCACGGCGACGCCCTCCCGGTGCTGCGCGACATGGCGGCCCGCGCCGACCGCGAGCGGGACGGCGAGAAGGGGGTCCGCTGGAGCTACGCACGCGACCTCGGCGGTGTGCGACTGGTCGTGCTCGACACCCGATGCGGCCGCATCCTGGAAACCGGTGACCGAGCCATGCTCTCGGACGGCGAGTTCGCCTGGCTGCGAGAGGTCGCGGCCGCCGACCGCGCACACCTGGTGCTGGCGTCATCGCTGCCGTGGCTGCTGCCGCACGCCGTGCACCACCTGCAGTCGTGGAACGAGCGAGCCTGCTCCGGACCGCACGCGGACCGAGCGGAGAAGCTCCGCCAGGCAGGCGATCTCGAGCACTGGGCGGCGTTCCGCGACTCCTTCGACCGGCTCGCCCAGCTCATCGGCGACCGCGCGGCACGTCCCGACGCGCCCGCGACGATCAGCGTGCTCTCCGGGGACGTCCACCACAGCTACTTCGCCGAGGCCGACTACCCGCGCCCGCTGAACTCCCGCGTCACCCAGCTGACCTGCTCACCGCTGCACAACCAGGCGCCCACGTACCTGCGCGCCCCGCTGCGCGCCGCCTGGTCGCGCACCCCGGCCCGCCTGCTGGACCGGCTGTCGCACCGTGCCGGAGTCGCACCGCTGCCGCTGAACTGGCGCCGGACCGACGGGCCGTTCTTCGGCAACGCCATCGCCGAGCTGGAGTTCCACGGCCCCCGCGCCCAGGTGACCCTCTGGGAAGCGACCACCGACGACACCCTCGAGAAATCCTGCGTCCGCCAACTCACCTGACGCCCGATCAGGCCGAGCGCATGCCGCTGGCGGTGATGCGCTGGTGGGCAGGTCCCAGTTTTAGTCCAAACTGAGCCGACATTTCGGACATGATCATGGCTCGGTTTGGACTAAAACTGGGACCTGCGGAAGGCACAGGCGCACGGAGTCCAGGCCGGGGGTGAGGTTCCGCCACACGCACCGCCGAGCGGCGCGATACCGCGATGCCCGGTCAGACCAGGAAGGAGAACAGCGGGGAGCCCGGTGAGACCTGCTCGATCTGGAGCGGCGATTCCTTCATCCGCGTCAGCAGGTCGTCCAGGTCGTCGGCCTTGTCGAGTTCGATCCCGACCAGCGCCGGACCGGTCTCGCGGTTGTTCTTCTTGACGTACTCGAAGGCGACGATGTCCTGCCCCTCGACGAGCACGTCGTCGAGGAAGTGCCGCAGCGCGCCCGGCTCCTGCGAGAAGGTGACCAGGAAGTAGTGCCGCAACCCCTCGTGCAGCAGGGACCGCTCCACCACCTCGCCGTAGCGGCTCAGATCGTTGTTGCCCCCGGACACCACGCACACCACCGGACCGCGCGGCGGCCGCTCGAGCATCCGGGACGCCGCGCTGGCCAGCGCACCCGCGGGCTCGGCGATGATGCCCTCGGTCTGGTAGAGCTCGATCATCTCGGTGCAGACCGCGCCCTCGGGAACCGCCACCAGCTCGTCGACCAGCTCGCGAGCCACCTCGTAGCCGAGATCGCCGACCCGGCCCACAGCGGCGCCGTCCACGAAGGTGTCCACCGCCGGCAGCTTCACCGGCGCGCCTTCGTCGAAGGCCGCGCGCATGCTCGCGGCACCGGCGGGCTCAGCACCCACGACCCGCGTCTCCGGGAAGTGCTCCTTGAGCCACAGCACGATGCCGGCCACCAGACCGCCACCGCCGACGGGCACGATCACGGTGTCGATGGGGCCGTCGTGCTGCTCGGCGATCTCCAAGCCGACGGTCCCCTGCCCCGCGATCGTGCGCGGGTCGTCGAACGGGTGCACGTAGACCGCGCCGGTGCGCTCGGCGTCCTCCTTGGACGCGGCGCTGGCCTCGTCGAACGAGGAACCCACGATCACCGGCTCGACCCACTCGCCGCCGATGATCGCGATCCGCTTGCGCTTCTGACGAGGCGTGTTCCCCGGCAGGTACACCCGGCCCTTGATCTGCAGCTCCCGGCAGGCGAAGGCCAAGCCCTGCGCGTGGTTGCCCGCGCTGGCGCACACGACACCGCGCTCGCGCTCGTCGGCGTTGAGCCCGGAGATCAGGTTGTAGGCGCCTCGAACCTTGTAGGAGCGGCAGACCTGGAGGTCCTCGCGCTTGAGGCGGACCGGTACGCCGAGCTCCGCGCTCAGGCGGCCGCTGGACTCCAGCGGCGTGCGCCGGACCACCTGTCGCAAGCGGGTGCCGGCCCGGAAGATCGCTGCGGGATTGAGCTCAACGGACACCAGGAGATGGTAAAGCCGCTGGTGAATCCCTCGGCGCTCGGGTGGCTCAGCTCTCAGGCGTGTCCTGCCGCCACACCGCCCGGTACCGCTCGGCCGCCGCGGCGTCCCGCTGCCTGCGCACCGCGGACCCGTGGCCCGGCGGGAACCCGTACTTGGTGAGCCTGCTGTCCACGCTGTCGACCGAACTGGTCAGCACGATCCGGGCGACCACCAGCAGCCCCAGCAGCAACGCCCCTGCGGCGATCGGCCACGCCCCACCCAGGAAGCCGAGCCCGAGGAACAGCACCAGCCCGATCGGCGCGATCTGCAGCAGTCCGCGGATCAGCACCCGCAGCACCCAGGTCCGGCAGGTCGCGTCGTGCAGGACCCAGTCGCGGTACCGATCGGGCAGCGTGCCGCCGAACTGGTAGCGCAGCCACCGCACGGGACCGGGACGAATCATGCCCTCACGATAAGGCCGCGACCAGAGGTCGTGACCGGCCACCGCCACCCGCCCGTCGGTGAACAGGCCGTTGAGTGGTGAACGTTCCCGTTCGAAGTGCCAAGGTGAGGCAGAACCCCTGGTCGCGGCGCGCGGAGAAGAACATGTTCAACGTAGAGAAGGTCCGGCTGGCCGGCACGGACGTCGAGCTGCCCCCGATGCTGCCCATCGAGCAGCGGTTCGCCGCCGAGTCGGTGGACGACCTGGAAGGCTCCCTCCGCTCGCAGGTCGCCGAGCACGATCGTTCCCACCCGATCAGCGGCAAGCGCATCGCCGTGACGGTCGGCAGCAGGGGCATCGCCCAGCTGGACCGGATCGTGATCGCCCTCGTCGGGGCGCTGGCCGAGCACGGCGCGAAGCCGTTCGTGGTGCCCGCGATGGGCAGCCACGGCGGAGGCACCGCCGAGGGCCAGCGCCAGGTGCTCGCCGAGTACGGGGTCACCGAGGACAGCGTCGGCGCACCGGTGATCTCGTCGATGGAGACGGTGGTGATCACCGAGCTCCACGACGGCACCCCGGTGCACTTCGACGCCGAGGCCGCCCAAGCCGACAGCGTGGTCGTGCTCGGAAGGGTGAAGCCGCACACCGATTTCCGCGGCAGCCACGAGAGCGGCCTGGCGAAGATGATCGCCATCGGGCTGGGCAAGCACAAGGGCGCTGCGACGCTGCACCGCCACGGGTTCGAGAAGTTCGACACCTTGATCCCCGACGCCGCGAGGGCAGCGCTGGAGGTGATGTCCTTCGAGTTCGCCGTGGCGGTGGTGGAGAACGCGTACGAGGACGTCGCCCGGCTGGAGCTCGTGACGCCCGAGCGGATCCTGGACCGCGAGGCGGAACTCCTCGCGGAGGCCAAGTCGTTGATGCCGAAGCTGCTGATGTCCGACATCGACGTGCTGGTGGTCGACGAGATCGGCAAGGACATCAGCGGGGCGGGGATGGATCCGAACATCACCGGCCGGGCGCCGGTCAACGCCGACAAGTTCCACGCGACACCGGTGAAGCGGATCGTGGTCCTGGGCTTGACCGAGCACACCAACGGCAACGCCTGCGGGCTGGGACTGGCCGACCTGACCACTCAGAGCTGCGTGGACCAGATCGAGTTCGGCTCGTTCTACACCAACTCGCTGACCTCGGGCGTTCCCGACGGCGCGCGAATCCCGATGGCGCTGGCCAACGACCGGGACGCGCTCCTGGCAGCGCTGCACCTCACCCGCGGGCCTCACGAACGCCCGGCGAAGGTGGTGCGCATCCGCAACACCCTCTCGATGCCGCAGGTGGAGGTGTCGGAGGCCTACGCGCAGGAGGTCTCCGAGCACCCGGACATGCGGGCTCTGGGCGAAGCGCGCCCCTGGGAGTTCGACGCCGACGGTCGCCTGCCGAAGCTGCCGCCAGTGCACTGACCGGGGCCTTCATCACGTCTCGGCCGGGGTCCGCGCGCACCGGTTCTGATTAATTTCGATCCACACTGAAGCCACAGTGTTAAATAAGAATTGGATACCGCGTTCCTCGGGCGGATAGAATTCGCGAAGGCTCTCCCACAGCACGGGGCCCCGCGGGCGCCGCCGGCCCCCGGAAGGCGAGGGAAGACGATGGACCTCCCGCTGGCCACCGACCGGCTCCTGGTCCGGGACTGGACCACCGACGACGCCGACGTGCAGGCGGCGCTGGACCTCTACGGCCGTCCCGAGGTCACCGAATGGCTGACACCGGTGATCTCCAACGTCGCCGACCTGGCCGCGATGCGCGCCGTCGTGCACTCCTGGACCGAGTCGCAGCCCAACCTCGTCCCGCCGACCGGCCGCTTCGCGATGCAGCACCGCCAGAATTCGCAGGTGGTGGGCGGGCTGGTGCTGCGGACGCTCCCGCCCTACGACCACGACCTCGAGCTGACCTGGCAGCTGCGTCCCGAGGAATGGGGGAACGGCTACGCCACCGAGGCGGCGATCGCCCTGCTGCACTGGGCGTTCACCTTCGACATCGACGAGATCTTCGCGCTCACCCGACCGGACAACACCCGCGCGATCGCCACGTCCCAGCGCATCGGGATGGACTGGGTCGGTGAGACGACCAAGTACTACGAGACCTCGCTGCAGGTCTACCGCGTCAGGCAGAGCGATCTGCCGGAATTCGCGAGTCGTGGCAAAACCGAAGATTGACCAGGCAAGATCACGTACCGTGGTGAAATCGACCGCTATCGGGTGATCACAACAGGCCCGGTTGGCGGTTCCGGGATGTAATCCTTGAGTAGTCGCTCGAGCGCCGAACCAAGGGGCGCACCCGACGGAGGAACCTTGCCAACGCCACCCGCCAGGAATCCGGTCCCGCCGCGGCGCCCCAGGGGGCGACCGCCTGTCGGACCGCTCCCGCCGCGCCGGCGCAGCAAACCCCTCGGGCCCCGGGCCGTCGCCACCATCATGTCCCTGGTGATCCTGCTGGTCACCGGGTACGGCTGGAGCAACTACCGGCACCTGCTCAACGGTCTCGCCACCAGCGACGTCGCCGAAGGCGGCGGAGCCGACGGCGCGATCGACATCCTGCTCGTCGGAATGGACAGCCGCACCGACGCCCACGGCAACCCGCTGCCCGAGGACGTGCTGCGCGAACTGCACGCCGGGTCCAACGAGGCGGCGTTGACCGACACGGTGATCATGCTGCACATCCCCAACGACGGGACCAGCGCGGTCGGCTTCTCCTTCCCCCGGGACTCCTACGTCTCGATCCCCGGACAGGGCAACCACAAGATCAACTCGGCGTACGGGCGCGGCAAGGGGACCGAGATCCTCAGCCAGCAGAAGAGCGGCGTGTCCGACCCGGCGGCGCTGGACCGGGCGGGCAACGAAGCAGGCCGCAAGACGTTGCTGCGCACCGTGGAGAACCTCACCGGGTCCTCCATCGACCACTACGCCGAGGTCAACCTGCTGGGCTTCGCCAAGATCACCGAGGCCGTCGGCGGTGTGCCGGTGTGCCTGAACTCCGCGACCAGCGACTCGTTCTCGGGCGCGGACTTCCAGGCCGGTCAGCAGACGATCGCGGGGCCGGACGCGCTGGCCTTCGTCCGGCAGCGCCACGGCCTGCCGCGCGGTGACCTGGACCGAGTGGTGCGCCAACAGGCGTTCCTGGCCGGCCTCGCGCAGACCGCCCTGTCCGGCGGAGTGCTGGCGAACCCGGCCAAGCTTCGAGAACTGATCAATTCGGTGCAGGACTCCGTCGTGCTGGACCTGGGCGACGACTCCGACGTGCTGTCGTTCGCCGAAAGGCTGCGCGGGCTCGCGGGCGGCGCGATCAAGTTCAACACCATCCCGATCGAAGACGCCGCCTACGACACGCCCGATGGCGAGGCCCTCAAGGTCAACCCGAGCGACGTCAAGGCCGCCGTGCGCTCCGCGACGCTCCCACCCGGGGCCGCGGGCTCGCCGACTCCGGAACCTCCGCCGACCTCGAACGCCGAGGAGCCGGTGTCGGCCCGCGTCGACGTCCTCAACGGCACCCGCACCTCCGGGCTGGCCTCCAGGGTCCAGGACCAGCTCAGCGCCGAAGGGCTCGAGGTCGGCACCGTCGGCAACACCAGCAAGCGCAGCTCCTCGGTGATCCGCTACGGACCGGGCGGAGAAGCAGCCGCGCAGGAGGTGGCCTCCCAGCTGGGCGGAATGCAGACGGAATCCAACACGTCGCTGTCCTCCGGACGCGTCCAGGTGATCATCGGCTCGGACTACGACCCGCCGGTCGGCCCGCGCTTCGCCCCCGGTGGCGCGCTGGCCCTGGACGGGACCGCGCGGCAGCAGGGCTCCGAGGCCCCGGCGCAGAACCCGATCAGCGCGGCTGGAATCCCCTGCGTGAACTGAGCGACCCGCACCTCCGCCGGGAACGTGCGCGATCCGACCGCGGACTCGCGTGCGGGAGCTGGGAATCGCTTGCGCCGCCCAGTGGGTCCCGATAGCGTGCACGCACGGGTCGTGGCCGCTGCGTCACGCCGTTGCGCCGATCGGATGTCGAAACCGTTGGCCCCTGGGCCATTCGGGTTGTGCGGCGGCAGGTCGGCTAGCCGGAGCACCGAGTGGTTCCGAAGATGACACTTCGCATTGGCTCGCAGTACAGCTGAACCATCCCCCCGGACCGCACGCTCGTTCAACGTGCGCAACGTTGAGGGTTTCCAGCCAGACCACCAGGTCGGCACGCCCGCGACCAGCCGGGAGCAGGACGCGGTTCGGTTGTTGCTGCTGATCGACGGTGCCGCCGAACCCCTGCCCTCCCCCGCCCCGGAACCCGCGCTGGCCGAAGCGGTCGGCGTGCTCACCGGCCAGACCAGGTTGCAGAAGCTCGACTTCTGGCTCCGCAGCCCGGATTTCCTCGCCGACGAACTGCTCAACGAGTACGAGCGGACGGCGGAGGGCGAACTGCTGGAGCTCGCAGGCAGGATCCTCGACTCCGAAGAACCCGAAGTCCGCCGCTACCCGATGCTCCGCCACCACTTCGGCGCCTACGAACCGCTCGACGACGCGCTCGCGGTGCTGCGCAGCGCCGGTCTGATCGTGCGGCGCCGTCGCGGCCGGGTGGGCCACACCCGGCGCCACGACTACTTCCTGCTCGCGCGAGGCAGGCGGGTGGCTCGCACGATCATCGCCCGGGCCCCGACCTTCCGCTACTACGTCGACCGGGTGCGGTTGGTGCTCGACCTCGCCGACGGGCGCGGTGGCAACCAGCTCCGCGACCGCCAATACCTCCAGGCCGAATACGCGAGCACCCGTCGCGGTGCACCGATCGCCACCATCACCGAGCGAGTCCGCGACCGGTTGGCACGACTGCGGGCAGAACCGGCCGTGGCGTAGGAGGTGGGATGATGAGCACCGGGACTTCACCGATGCACGAACGGATCTCGGCGGTCACCGGCGTCGCCGCCCGCGCGGTTGCCGGATTGCTGGCATCGGGCGGGAATTCCCCCCACCCGGAGGTGCGGCGCCGCATCACCGAGGCCGAGCACGAGTGGCAGCGACGCGAACAGGTCCACCGGTTGGCCAGGAACCGCCGCCAGGCCGACGAGCGCTCGCTCAACGACATCGCGGAGAACGGGGTCGCGCAGGTGTTGTTCCACGGCCTGGAACCGCATTCCTGTCCGCGCTGCGACACCCCGATCTCCGAACGGCGGCGCCGCGAGGAACGCGAGCGCCACCGGTGCGCGGTGTGCACCAGCGATCTGTCGACCGCCGCGCCGGCAGCCGACAAGCCGGAGATCTCCGCGCGACTGCGGCTGGCCGCGAGCGAGGCGGCCGAGACCGCGGCGCTGGCCGGGTTGCGCAGCGCCGAGGTCGTCCTGGCCGAGCTGATCGCCGAGCTCGCCGAACCGCCCCGACCCCGACGGGGAGACGACTGGAGCGGTTCCCCCACCTCGGACGGGCGCCGGTGATGTCGCGGCGACCGCCGGGAGCGGTCGCGGCCGGACCGCTCGCGCCGGTCCTGGCCAAAGCCCTGACCGGCGCTGCGGTCCGCGACCCCGACGGAAGGCGAGCCGAGCTCACCGAGTTCATCGACGGCCTGCCGGAGCAGCGCAGCCTGCTGGCACTGGCAGCGACCGTCGACGAACTCCTAGCCTGGCCGCCGGTGGTCGAGGCCCACGGCGGGCAGCTGCACCACGCGCTGCTGCGCCATCTCGACCCTCTCGTCGACAGCCACCCGCTGCTCGCCGCGAGCCGCCTGGAAGGTGCCCTGCGGCTGGCGATCGCCGATGCGGTGTCGCCGTTCACCGTGCTGGGCCGGCTCACCGCTTTCGCTCCGGGGAGACCAGAGGAGTTCACCGAGGCGCTGCCCCGCCTCCTGGGAGCGGCGATGGACCGGTGGGCAGGTGAACCGTCGATCACCGCACCGCTGCGGGACGCCCTCGACCGGTTGCGGCACGAGGACTCCGCAGCGGTCGACGCGGCCTTCGAGCTGGGCTGCGACGACCTCCGGACCGCCTTGACCGCGACCGAGATGACCACCGTGCTCCGGGCGCTGAGCGCGGCCCGGTCCCGATTCGCCACGGTCGATTCCGCCGAGCAGGCGCGGCACGACGCACGCGCCCACGCGGCCGCGTGCGACGCGGTCCTGGCGTTCGCCGCGCAGCACCGGAGCAGGCTGGCGGACGCGGCGGATCGGCTCACCGCGGCGCTGGACCAGCGTTCGGCCTGGTTGCACGGCACTCACCGATCGCCGTGGTCGCGCCCGCGGCACGCGGCCGAGCACGCGTGGCGGCGGCTCGTCCTGCTGCTGCGCGCCGCAGCGGATCGACTGGCGGAGACGATCTGGATGGACGTCTGGGAAGCGCTCGGGGCCGTGCTCGACACCTACACCCAGGTGCGGTCCCTGCAACCGCTCCCCGGTGCGCGGAACGCCCCGGGGCTCGCCGTCGTGATCGAACCGACCATCGAGAACGCGATCGTGCGCAGCCAGAGCCGGCTCGCCGCGCTGCGCCGGACCGTCGTGGAGGCTTCGGCTGCGCAGAACCCGCGGTTGCCGCCCCGGACCGCGCAACTGCTGCTGGACCGCATCGAGCGCACCGGAACCGGCCGTCGGCCCGATCCTCCGCAGCCCTGGACCCCGTCCGAGGCCGATTCCGAGGCCGATTCCGAGGCCTCGGTCTCGCGCGCCCACCGACTCGCACCCGCGCTGGTGCGGGTACTCGGCGAGCGCCACGCCTCCGGGCTGACCGCGGAGTTGTGCGACGACGATCTGCTGCTGCTGGACGGGGTGGTGCACAACAGCGAGATATCCCGCTCCCGCACCGCGCACCCGGTCCTCGATCCACTGCTGGAGACCCTGCTGGAACAGCTCGCCGAATCGCCCGAGTTCACCGGCGATGTCCGGGCCACGTTCGGGCTGCTGCTGGAGCAGACGCTGCGATTCCTGCTCAGCCGCGCCGATCTGACCACGGCGACCTGGGGGCGGAAGGACGGCGACTACCGGCGCGCGCTGGGCAAGGGCGGCCGCCGCCCGCGCGAGTCGGACCTGCAGCGCGACTACCACCAGTGGTTGGCCACCGGGCAGCTCGGCGGCCTGGTGTCCGTTGAGGCCAACGACGTGGCGATGGGCCGAGCCGACGTCACCACCACGTTCGGTTCGGTTCGCTACGTCACCGAGGTCAAGCGCGAGCTGCGCGACTCCTCCCGCAGCGGCATCGAGGCCGCGCACCTGGCGCAGGCCGCCGAGTACGGCTGTGCGAACGTCCCGTTCGGGCAGCTGCTGGTTCTGGACCTGACCGCGCACGCGCGCGGGACTCCTCGCGTCGACGAACGCGTCTGGCTGGCCAGGCACCCGGCACCGCGCGGCGGAGCGGACCGGCTCGTGATCGTCGGCGTGGTCACGGGCAACCGCGAAACGCCGCACGAGCTGTGAGCGCTCTGCACCGGTACGAGCCCAGCAGCTCCACGAGAACCGCCCGCCCGCTGTTGATCTCGATCACGCCGCTGTCCTGAATGGACCTCGTGGCCGGGAGGGAAGCACCGACGCCGCCCGGTGCAGGTGATCGACGTCAGCGCCCGAAGTCCTGGGTCCAGTAGTGGCCGTTGTACTCGACGCCCACACCGATCGTGCGCAACGAGCAGTCCATGATGTTCTTGCGGTGGCCGCGGGACTTCATCCAGTCCCCGACCACCTGGTCGGCGCTGGTGTGGCCGCGGGCGATGTTCTCAGCACCGGGCGAGGCGTAGCCGGCGTCGCGCAGCCGATCCCCGAACGTGACACCTTCGGGGGTGGTGTGGCTGAAGTAGCCGCGCGAGGCCATGTCCGCGCTGTGCGCGGTAGCCGCCTTGGTCAGCCGGCCGTCGACCGTGAGCGGGGCGCAGCCCGCCTCGGCCCGAGCCTCGTTCACCAGGGACACGACCTGATCTTGAGCCGGGGGTTTCGGATCGGCCGCCATGGACACCGCAGCGGTGCTCATCCCGCCACCGATCAGCAGCACGCCGGCCACTACGCAGAGCGTCGTCTTCGGGGTCATGGTCCGAAAAGTACGGCAGCTCTCACGACCGCGTTCTGATCAAAAACGTTGCAGCGGCGGGACTTCACACCATCTCGCTACCCCACTCGCACGACCCGGACAGCACCGGGAGAGGCCGCCACCACTTCGTGCGCCCGCGCCCTCAGTGTCCTGCCACCCGCACCTCGTCCGCCACTCTGCGCCGGCTCATCGGATGCGGTAGCGCAGCGGCAGGTGCTTGAGGCCGCCGACGAACGTGGTGGAGCTCCACTGCGGCTCTCCCGCCGCTTCGGCCCAGTCGAGCCGGGGCAGCAGCTCGGCGAAGAACGCCCGCGCCTCCATCCTCGCCAGGGTCGCGCCGAGGCAGACGTGAGCGCCGAAGCCGAACGACAGGTGCCGATTCGGGTCACGTCCGACGTCGAACCGGAACGGATCGTCGAACACCGCCTCGTCGCGGTTCGCCGACGGGTAGCACAGCAGCAGCGACTCCCCCGCGCCGATGCGCTTGCCGCCCAGCTCGCAGTCGGTCGTGGCGGTCCGCATGAACTCCTTGACCGGGGTGACCCAGCGGATCATCTCCTCCACGGCCGTGGGGATCAGCTCCGGATCTCGTCGCAGCCGCTCCCTCTCCTCCGGGTGCGCCACGAGCGCGTGCAGACCACCGGCGATGGTAGAGCTGGTGGTGTCGTGGCCGGCGGTCGCGATGATGACGTAGTGCGAGGCGGTGTCGAGGTCCGACAGGTGCTCCCCGTCGATGCGCGCGTTGGCGATCGTCGACGCCAGGTCACCGGTCGGGTTGGCTCGGCGGTCCGCGGTGATCTGCTTGAAGTAGTCGAAGAAGTCGAGCAGGACTTGCATCAGCTCCTCCGGTGACCGGCCGCGCTGCAGCTCCTCGTCGTCGATGCCGAACAGCTCCTGCGTCAGCTGCAAGATCCGGGGGAAGTCCGATTCGGGCAGCCCCAGCAGCGACAAGATCACGTAGAGCGGGTAGTCGACCGTCACCTCCCGGACGAAGTCGCACTCGCCGCCCAGGTCGGCCATCTTGTCCACGTAGCGCTTGGCGAGTCTGCGGATGTCCACGTCGAGCTCGCGCAACGCGCGGGGCCGGAACCAGTCGGCCACCACCGACCGCATCCGCTTGTGCTCCGGATCGTCGATGTGCACGAGCGTCCGGAGCATCTGCCCGTTCTCGGCGGTGTGCCGGTCCTGCTCGGCCTTCACCAGGATCGGGCGCGGTTCGTTGATGAACTTCTCGTTCTGCCGCTCCACCTCGAGGAGATCGGAGTGCCGGGTCACCGCCCAGAACGGGTTGAAGTCCGGCCGCGGGTCGACCCAGTGGACCGGGTCCTGCTCGCGCAGCACCCGCAGCGCGGTGTGCAACCGATCCTCGTCGGCGTAGGCGTCCGGATCGGCCAGCGTCAGCCCGGCGTCGTCGATGTTCACGTGAGAGTTCCCCCTGCGCACGTCATCCCCCCGGTGGCTCGACGTTACGCAGGTGAGCGGAGGGCTGACAAGAACTCGCCGCGAGAACGGCCCCCTCCCGTCCCCGATCGCCAGTGACTACCTTGATCGCCATGCCCCTGCTCGGAAATCCCACCGTCTCGCGGATCGCCGCCACGGTGATCCAGCGCGTCTCGTCGCTCGCCTCGCACAGCCGCCGACACCACCGGTTCCCCGAGATCCCGGGAACGACCCGCCGGATCGAGGTGCCCACGACCTACGGCCCGGTACCCGCGACGCTGTACCTGCCGCAGGAGGGGGACGCACCGCCCCTGCACGTCAACATGCACGGCGGGGGCTTCATCATCCGCTACCCCGAGCAGGACGACCCGCTGTGCCGCTACCTCGCGGCCCGCTCCGGCGTCGCGGTGCTCAACGTCGACTACCCGGTGGCACCTCGTCATCCCTTCCCGGTTCCGCCGAAGGCGTGCTTCGAGGTGGTGCGCTGGGCCGCCGATCACGCGGGGGAGCTCGGGGTGGACCCGGCCCGGCTCAGCGTCGGCGGCGCGAGCGCGGGCGGATCGCTCGCCACCGCCGTGGCCCGGCAGGCCCGCGACGCCGGAGGCCCGCACCTGGCGCTGCAGGTCCTGCACTACCCCGCGCTGGACCTCGTGACCTCGACGCAGGAGAAGATGCGCGCCCGCGGCCGCGACGAACCACCGTTCCTCAAGCCCTGGATGGCGGCGGTCTTCCACGACTCCTACCTGCCCGACCGGACCCTGGGCACCGATCCGCTCGCCTCCCCGGCGCACGGCGCGAACGACGAGGACCTGAGCGGGACAGCACCGGCACTGGTGATCACCACCGAGCTGGACCTGCTGCGCGCCGAGGGAGTGCGCTACGTCGAATCGCTGCGCCGCGCAGGCGTTCTCCTGGAGCACCACGACGTGCCCGCCGCCGATCACGGCTACGACCAGCTCGGCGGCGCCGGCTCCCTGATCCGCGAGACCTACGACCTGATCGCCGAACACCTCCGCCGCGCGCACTTCAGCCGCTAGAACCGGTCTGCGGGCGTGCGACGCCTACCCCGGGCGGTAGAGGATGCCGAGGAATTCCTGCAGGAGTCGTTCTCGCAGGCGCGGGCGGGCGATCGCGAGCATCGCGTTGATCTCGGCCATCCGGTCCGGCAGCCCTGCGCCGCCGCCCATGCCCGCGGCGGCCAGCAGCTGACCGAACTCCTCCTCGGAGAGCGAGTCGGGGTCGAGGTCGGCGAGGAACGCGGCGATGCCCTCGTCGACCACGACCGGCCCCGCCGTCCGCGCGGCGGCCACCGAGGCGTGCAGGGCTGACGCGAATTCCGCTTCGCTCCCCCGGTTCGCCGCGGTGATCGTCAGGTGCAGGTTGACCGGCGAATCACCGTGGGCGAACTGCGGTTGCACGTACCAGCCTCGGGTGCCCATCTCGTCGGCCACGGTGAACAGGTCGATCCCGTCGTCGTCGGTGGTCAGCGCGAGCAGCGTCGAATCCGGTTCGGCGACCAACCGCAGGCCGCTGATCGCGGTGATCTCCGCGCGCATCTCCTCGACCGCCTCCAGCGCTGCCCGCGCCAGGCCCAGGTAGCCGTCGTCGCCGACGTGACGCAGCACCGCCCACGCCGCGGCGAGCGGGCCACCGGAGCGGGTGGACTGCAGCGTCGAGTTCAGCATCGTGTAGCCGGGCCACCCCGCGCCGGCGAAGAAGTGCCCGCGGCGCAGCTCGGAGTCGGCGTGCAGCAGCACCGACGCGCCCTTCGGGCAGTAGGCGTACTTGTGCAGGTCGACCGACACGCTGGTGACCCCGTCGACGGCGAACCCGAACTCGGGGACGTCCCTGCCCAGCCGCCGGAAGTAGGGCAGGATCCAGCCGCCGATGCAGGCGTCGACGTGCATCCGCACTCCGCGCGCCGCCGCGCCTGCTGCGATCTCGGCGATCGGGTCCAGGACTCCGTGCGCGTACGAGGGGGCGCTGGCGACCACCAGCACCGTGTCGTCGTCGATCGCCCCGGCCATCGAGGCGGGGTCCGCGCGGAAGGTCACCGGGTCCACGGGAACCACCACCGGTCGCACCCGGAACAGGTGGGCGGCCTTGTGGAACGCGGCGTGCGCGGTCGAGGGCAGCACCACGGTCGGTTCCGCGATGCCGGGGTTGCCCTCGCGTGCCGCCAGCACCGCGAGCATGCAGGACTCGGTACCGCCCGAGGTGACCGAACCGACCGTGCGCGCAGTCCCGCCCAGCAGCTCGGACGCGGCGGAGACCAAGTCGTTCTCCATCCGCAGGAGACTCGGAAACGCCGTCGGGTCAAGGCCGTTGGCGCTCGCCGCGAGCGCGTGCGCGGCGGCCGAGAGCTCGTCGAGCCCGTCGAGGCCGCTGTCGTAGACGTAGGCGAGGGTGCGGCCGCCGTGGGTCGGCAGGTCGGCGGCGCGCAACGCGCGCAGCTCGGCCAGGACGTCGTCCGCGGAGCTCATCGTTCCTCCAGCACATCGCGCCGCAGCAGCGGCAGGCCCAGCATCACCAGCAAGCCCGGCAACAGCGAGAAACCGAGCAGGATCGCGGTGACCGCGCTGTCCGGCTGCTGCGCGACCCCTTCGACGCTGGACACGTAGCCGCCCATCCCGAGCACGAGCCCGAACAGGCCCGGCCCCAGCGCCATTCCCAGGGTTTCCGAGCCGGTCCACACGCCCGCCGCCACACCGGCCCGGGTCTCACCGGTGCGTTCCTCCTCCGCCGTGATCAGGTCCGGCATGATCGCCAGCGGGAAGACCTGGATGCCCGCGTAGCCGACCCCGGCGAGCGCGACGAACACGAACGACACCGCCACCGGGAGCACCAGCGCTGCCGACAGTCCCGCACTGGCCAGGCCGAATGCGATGCAGGCGGCGCGGAAGCCCCAGAGCTTGCCCCACCGCTCGCCGATCCTCGGCCACAGCGGCATCGTCACCAGCGCCGGGAGCACGAATCCGACGAACAGCCAGGTCTGCACCGCCGGGTCGCCGAAGACGTACCGCGACGCGTAGCTGACCCCGGCCAGGAGCGTCGCCAGCCCGAGGGCCTGCACCGTGTACACCAGGACCAGGCGGCGGAACGATCGCCATCCGCGCATCGTGCTCACCAGCTCGCGCCATCTCTGCGCGCCCGGCCGCAAGCGACCCACCGGCGCATCGCGAAGCCCCAGCAGCATCAGCACCACGCCGAGCAGGATGATCACGCCGATCACCACGCCCATCACCCGGTAACCGGCCACACCGCCGATGCCGTTGGCGATGCCAGGGGCGCCGCCGCCGGAGACGAGCACGGCCACCGCCAGGAAACCCATCCGCCAGCTGGTGAGCCGGGTGCGCTCGCCGCGCGAGTCGGTGAGCTCGGCGGGCAACGCGTTGAACGGCACCTGGAAGAGCCCGAACGCGGTGGCGCACAGCAGGTACAGCAGCATCACGTACCCGGCGTCCAGCGCGGTGTCGCCGAATCCCGGGTGGGCGAAGATGCCCGCGAACAGCACCGCGACGCCGATGCCCCCGAACAGCAGGAACGGCCGCCTGCTTCCGTGGCGCACCAGCCCGGCGTCGGAGAGCCGGCCGGCGATCGGGTTGAACACCACGTCCCAGATCTTCGGCACGAGCACGATGGCTCCGGCGATCGCCCCGGGCACGGCCATGGTGTCGGTCAGGTACGGGAGCAGGAGCAGGCCGGGCACCGTGGAGAAGGAGCCGGTGACCAGCGAGCCGAACGAGTAGCCGAGTCTGGTGCGGGTTCCGATCCCTGCCTGGACGGGTTCTGGCACTGGCGCTCCTCCGGAATCGCTCGCCTGCTCGCATGATCGCACCGCCCGAGCGGTTTCAGGACGACGTGGATTCGTTTCGTTACGCAACCGTCCGGAGCTCGCGGCGTGAGCCGCACCAAATTCGGGTGCCTGCCCAGCTCCGGTGTCCTAGGGTGTTCCGCAGGCTCCTCGAACAGCGAAGCCGATCCGTGAGGCGCGCCAGCGGCAACACTGCGGCCCGACGCCCCGCATCTCGCACTCGCCTCTTCGTTCCAGGAGCGTCCATGCCTTCCCTCCCCCGTGCTGCCCGGATGGCCGGGGTCACCAGCTCTCCCGTGCGCGATCTGCTCGCGCTGACCCGCCGGCCGGGCGTGATCTCGTTCGCCGGTGGGCTGCCCGCACCGGAGCTGTTCGACTCCGAAGGTCTGCGCGCCGCCTACGCCCGGGCGCTGGCCGAGCCCGACGTCGCCTCCGCCCTGCAGTACTCGCCGACCGAGGGCGACCCCGCGTTGCGGGAGATCGTGGCCGACCGGCTCACCGGCCAAGGACTCCCCACGACGAGCGACGATCTGCTGGTCACCACCGGTTCGCAGCAGGGCCTGAACCTGGTCGCCTCGGCGCTGCTGGACCCCGGATCCGTGGTGCTGGTCGAGGAACCCGTCTACCTCTCGGCGGTGCAGTGCTTCCAGCTCGCGCAGGCCCGGATCGTGCCGGTTCCCGCCGACGACGACGGCATCGATCCCGAGGCGCTGGAACGCATCGCCGCGCAGGAGCAGCCGTCCTTGCTCTACCTGGTGCCGACGTTCTCCAACCCCACCGGTCGCACGGTCCCGGACGCCCGGCGCGATCGCATTGCCGAGGTCGCCGCCCGGCACAACTTCTGGCTCGTCGAAGACGACCCGTACCACGAACTGCGCTACTCGGGCCGACCGCTGACGCCGTTGTCCGCGCGGGTGCCGGACCGGTCGATCTACCTGGGCAGCTTCTCCAAGATCGTCGCCCCCGGCATGCGCGTGGGATGGCTCCGCGCGCCCGCCGAGCTCCGGCAGCAGCTGACCATCCTCAAGCAGGCGGCTGACCTGCACACCTCGACCATCGATCAGGCCGCCGCAGCCGAATACCTGGCGACCGCCGACCTCGCCGCCCAGGTGCGCCTGCTGTGCGAGACCTATCGCGAGCGCCGCGACGCGATGCTGACCGGTCTGCGCGCGATCACCCCGCCGGGCACCACGTGGACCGAGCCCGAGGGTGGGATGTTCGTCTGGGCGCGGCTTCCCGGCGCGGTGGACACGGCGGAGGTGCTCCGCGAAGCGCTGCACCACGACGTCGCGTTCGTGCCGGGTGCCGCGTTCCAGGTGAGCGATCCCGACCGCGCCACGATGCGGCTGTCGTTCACCACGTTCTCCCCCGAGGTCATCGGCGAAGGGCTGCGCAGGCTGGCGAAAGCCCTGGGCTGATCGGGGCGTTCACCGCGCCGTCCGTCCGGTGGATTGCGCACGTCGGCGGAGCTCCAGCAGGCTACTCTGAGCCATCCGCTGTGACGACCCTCACCAGTGCCGTCCGGCGGAAGCCACTGGGAGGGCTGATGCAGTCGATGCAGGGCGGCCGGCCGACGCTGCTGGGCGTGCGCACACCACGTGTCGAGGACGACCGGTTGCTCGCCGGACGCGGTCGCTACATCGCCGACGTCGTGCTGCCGGGCATGGTCGAGGCCGCGTTCGTGCGAAGCGACGTTCCGCACGCACGCATCCGGGAGGTGGACACCTCCGCAGCGCTCGAATCACCCGGCGTGCACGCGGTTTTCACCGGAGCGGATCTGGATCTCGACGCCGTGCCCGACCGGATGCCGTGGGTTCGCCCGGTGCGGCACTTCCCGCTCGCACGAGACCGGGTGCGCTACGTCGGCTGCCCGCTCGCGGTCGTCGTCGCCGACGACCGCTACCTGGCCGAGGACGCGACCGAACTCGTCGCAGCGGACCTGGAGCCGGTGTCCACGGTGGACACCGCTGAGCAAGCCCTGTCGCCGGACGCCGCGCTGCTGTACCCGGAGTGGGGCGACAACCTGCTGCTGTCCGTGGACGCCGACAGCGCCGAGGTGGACGCGGCGTTCGAGCGCTTCCGCGCCGTCAGCGGCACGTTCACCACGCATCGCCACTCAGCCGTCCCCCTCGAGGGCCGCGGGGTGGTGGCCGAGTACCGCGACGACCGCCTCACGGTGTGGACCTCGACCCAGGCCGCGTACGTCGTGCGAGCCATGCTCTCCGCGGTGCTGGGGCTACCGGAGCGCGACATCCGGGTCGTCACGCCCGACGTCGGTGGTGGTTTCGGGCAGAAGAACGAGATCTACCCCGAGGAGTACGTCGTCCCGTGGCTGGCGATGCGGCTGCGCCGTCCGGTCCGGTGGATCGAGGACCGGCACGAGCACCTGATCGCCGCGACCCACGCCCGGGACACCACGATCGATCTGTCCGCGGCGGTGCGCGAGGACGGGACCATCGCCGCGCTGCGCGGCCGGGTGCGGACCGACCTCGGCTCCGGCGAGATCTTCCCGGCCGGGTACGGGCCCAGCCTCGTGGCGGTCGGGTCGCTGTGCGGGCCCTACCGGATCCCGCACCAGGCGATCGCGGTGCAGGGCGTGGTCACCAACAAGACGCCCACCGGCGGGTACCGCGGTTTCGGCGGCCCGGAGGGCACCTTCGCGATCGAGCGGCTCGTCGACAAGATCGGGCGTGAGCTGAGCATCGATCCGCTGGAGCTGCGCCGCCGGATGATCCTCGCCCCAGACGACCTGCCCTACGAGACGGCCTCGGGGGCGCGGCTGGAATCGGGCACGCACCGCGAGGCGTTCGAGCGCGCCGTGGAGCTGGGCGAGCGGATGCTGGCCGAGGAGCAGGGATCCGCCGCCCCCGGCACCTACCTGGGCCTCGGGTTCGCCACGTACGTCGAGGGGATCGCCTCCACCACCTTCTCCATCACCGGAACCTGGAGCAGCCAGGACTCCGCGGACGTCCGGTTCGACGCCGACGGCGGGGTCACGGTCGCGGTCGGCATCTCGGCGATGGGCCAGGGCGCGCACACCATGGTGGCCACGCTCGTCGCGGAAGCGCTCACGCTCCCGATCGAGCAGGTGCGAGTCGTCATGGGCGACACCGACACCGCGCCGTTCGGCCTCGGCAGCTGGGCGAGCCGCAGCGCCCTGGTCGCCGGAGGCGCGATCGATCGGGCCGCGGAGGTGTTGCGGCGCAAGGGAACCGCCATCGCCGCCCACCTCCTGGAGGCCTCCCCCGACGACCTGGAGCTGGCCGACGGCAGCTTCCAGGTCCGCGGGAGCCCGGGCAGCGCGATCTCCTGGACCCAGGTCGCCCAGTCGGCGCTGAACCGGACCTTCGAGCTGCCGCCCGGGGTCGAGCCGGGTCTGGAAGCCCGCGCCGTCTACGAGTCCACCGGCCTCGATCACGTGCCGCGCCCCGACGGCAAGATGAACGCCTGCGCCAGCTACACCAACGCCACCCACACAGCCGTCGTGCGCGTCGACCCCGAGACCGGTGTGGTCGAGGTCGTCCGCTACGCGGTCGTGCACGACTGCGGCCGCGTCATCAACCCGCTGACCGTCGCCGGTCAGATCCACGGCGGAGTGGCGCAGGGCATCGGCGGAACGCTCTACGAGCAACTCCCCTACGACGACGGCCAGCCGCTGGCAACGACGTTCATGGAGTACTTGCTGCCGAGCGCGCGGGAGATCCCCGTGATGGAGGTCGAGGAGCTGGGCGGTCCCGCACCGGAGACCCCGTTCGGCGTCAAGGGAGCGGGCGAGGCCGGCATCATCGGAGCACCGGCGGCGATCGCCGGTGCGGTCGAGCACGCCCTGGCACCGCTCGGCGTCACCGAAATCGACACCGTTCCGCTCACTCCCCCGGTGGTGCGCGGGCTGATCGAGGAGGCGCGAGCATGAAACCGCCGCCGTTCGACTACGCCCGCCCCACGACGCTGGACGAGGCCGTCGCGCTCCTGGCGGCCGACGAGGACGCGAAGGCGCTCGCCGGCGGTCAGAGCCTGGTGCCGATGATGAACTTCCGGCTGGCCCGGCCCAGCACCCTGGTGGACATCGCCCACCTGCCCGGCATGGCGGGACTGCACCGGGAGGGCGAGGTTCTGGTGATCGGCGCCGCCACCCGGCAGCGCGCGGTCGAGACCTCGCCGCTGGTCGCTGAGTCCTGTCGGCTGCTGGCCGATGCCCTGCGCCACGTCGGGCACCACCAGATCCGCACCCGGGGAACCCTCGGCGGCTCCCTCGCCCACGCCGACCCGGCGGCCGAGATCTGCGCCGCGGCTCTCGCCCTCGATGCTGAGGTCATCGCCATCGGGCCGGACGGCAGGCGCTGCGTCCCGGCCGCGGAACTGTTCCTCGCCCCGTACCAGACGACGCTCCGGCCCGACGAGATCATCACCGAGATCCGGTGGCCGATTCGTCCGCGAGCGCATCACGGCTTCGCCGAGATCGCCCACCGGGCCGGCGATTTCGCCCTCGCCGGGGCCGCTGCGGTCGTCGAGCTCGACGGGTTCGAGGTCACCGACGTCCAGCTCGCGGGCCTGGGCATCGCCGGGGCGGTGCGTCGCCTCCCCGAGGCCGAGAACGTCCTGCGAGGACGTCCGCTCACGACCGGGTCGATCCACGAGGCCGCCGAGGCCGCCGCCGAGTCGGCCGATCCACCGCAGGACGTGCACGCCGATCCGGCGACCCGCCGGGCCGCCCTGCGCGTGTCCACCCGGCGAGCTCTGGAGCTGATCCCGCATGGCTGAATTCCCGTCCGCGAACAGGGACATCACCTTGACGGTCAACGGGCGGGAGATCCGCCGCTCGGTGGCCGCCAGGCGTCTGCTGGTCGACTTCCTGCGCGACGAGCTCGCGCTCACCGGCACCCACGCGGGTTGCGAGCACGGGATCTGCGGAGCGTGCACGGTGCTCATCGACGGAGACCCCGCGCGGGCCTGCATCACGCTGGCCGTGCAGGCGGACGGATGCGAGATCACCACCGTCGAAGGTCTCACGCCCGAGAGCGGCCTGAGCCCGATGCAGCAGGCGTTCAAGGAATGCCACGGCCTCCAGTGCGGCTTCTGCACGCCGGGGTTGCTCGTGACGCTCGCCGCAGCGTCACCTGAGGACCATCCCGACGACGCCGCGATCCGAGAACTGCTCGGCGGCAACCTCTGCCGATGCACCGGATACCAGCACATCGTCGACTCGGTGAACCGGGCGTGGGGCCGAACCTGACACCCTCCCGCGCTCTTTGAGGAGTCGTTTCAGAATGCGGCGGAGCCGTTGTCTCAGGTGTGGGACTCAACCCGCACCGCCGAGCAACGTGATTCTGCGATGACCCCTCAGTTCAGGGACGTGCCGCTGAGCCCTCGCGTGGTGCCATCCCCGCCAGCGGTTCGGGGACCTCCTGCACGCACGCGACCCCCAGCCTCCGGGTCGCCCTGGTCATCGACACGTAGAGATCGCTGCGCCCGAACCCTCCGGCCCCGAGGATCTCGGCGGGCTCCACGATCAGCACCGAGTCGAACTCCAGCCCCTTGGCCTGGTTCGGTTCCAGCACGACGATCGACTCGGTCAGCTCGACCGGGTGCGGGACCTCGAGCACTGCGGCCAGTTCGGGCACCAGGTGAGGTGGCGCGATCACCGCGAGCTGGCCCGTCTCGTGCTTCGCGGCGATCTCCCCGACCAGCTCTCCCAGTGCTTCCCGGGACACGCGCTCCAGCCACGGCACCTCACCCGAGGACCGCACCGACTTCGGCGGTCGCAACCCGGTTCCCGCGAGCAGGTCGACCGTCGCCTCCATGATCTCCGAGGGAGTCCGGTAGTTCACCGTCAACTCGGCCAGTCTCCACCGGTCGGCCACGTGCGGCGCCAGCATCTGCCCCCACGACCGGGCGCCGGAGGACGTTCCGGTCTGGGCCAGATCGCCGACGAGAGTCATGGACCGGGACGGGCAGCGGCGCATCAGCATTCGCCACTGCATCTCCGAGAGCTCCTGGGCCTCGTCGATGACGATGTGCCCGAACACCCCCTTGCCGGAACCGGTTCCGAGCACAGCGGCGGCTTCGTCGAGCAGCGCCACGTCGGCCGACGTTCGCGGAGCGGAGCCGATCAGTTCGGTCACGACGTCGTCGGCGGCGAGCTCCGGCCACACCTCGTCGAGCGCGGCGACGATCCCGTCGTCGGCCAGCAGCGACGCCCGCAGGCCGTCTCGGTCCGCGGCGTCGATCATCTCGTGCGGCGCGGCATCGTCGGGATCCACGACCACGCCTGCCGCTGAGAGCGCCCTGAGGTCGGCGGCACCGAGGCTGCCGTCCGCACTGCCCCCGTCCAGCGCCCGGCCGTCGTCGTCGAGCACGACCGATTCCATCCGCTCGACGAGCAGATCGGCGAGCGACCCCACGAGCTCGTTCTGGAAGACGAGCCGCGCCTGGTTGTGGGGCAGCCCCGCCTCACGCGCTTTGCTCACGGCTCGGTGGCACGACTCGGTGGCCAGGGTGAGCGGCTGATCCTCGAAGAACACCTCGACCGGCTCCTCCGGCACGCGCACGCGCGAGCGGACCGCGTGCGCGATCTCCTCGGCCATCCGGGCGGATCCCTTGCGCTCGGCTTCCGGGTCGAGTTCGCCGAATCCCAAGCCGTCGCCGAGTTCGGCGATCGTGGAGGCGACGACCCGGTTCTCGCCCAGTCCCGGCAGGACCTGCCCGATGTAGTCGAGGAAGATCCGGCTCGGGCCGACCACGAGCACGCCGCGGTTGCGCAGGTGCTCGTGGGTGTAGAGCAGGTAGGCGACCCGGTGCAGCGCGACGGCCGTCTTCCCGGTGCCCGGCCCTCCCTGCACGACCAGCACACCGCGCTCCGCCGAGCGGATGATGGAGTCCTGCTCGGCCTGCAAGGTCGTGACGATCTCGCGCATCCGACCGGTTCGCTCCGCGGTGACGGCCGCCAGCAGCGCGGCTTCGCCGACGAGGTGCCCTTCGGAACCGTCCGAGTCCAGCAACTCGTCGTCGACGGCCACGACGGTTCGTCCCCGGGTGGTGATGCGGCGCCTGCGGCGCACGCCCTGCGGATCCGCGGCGGTGGCGGTGTAGAAAGCGCGGGCCAGCGGGGCTCGCCAGTCGACCAGCAGCTGCTCGTCGTCGGATTCGCGGAACACCCCGGTGCGGCCGATGTAGGCGCACGTCCCGTCGTTCATGTCCAGTCGGCCGAAGCACAACCCGTGCTCGATCCCGTCCAGGCGGGAGAGCTCGGACTGCCACACCGCGACCGTGTCGGGGTCGCCGCCGGATTCGACCCGTGCCGCCGCCTGCTCGCGCAAGGCGTCGACGTGGGCGTACAGCTCGGTCAGGTACTCCTGCTCTAATGCGAGCTCGTCGCCGCTCACTACCCCAGTGCTCCCCATGCTCGGACGTGCAACCAGCACAGAGTGCCCGAGAGCGGGCGACAATTCCAGTCGCACCGCGCCGTCCGGTGTGGACTGAGTCATGCCCGCAGGAGGTCAGCGATCCGGTCGACCGCCCGGCGAGCGCGCTCGGCCAGGCCGGTCGACATCATCTGATCGATCTGGTCGACCGAGGCGAACGTGGTCAACAACACCATCCGCGCGCCGGTTCCCCGCTCGGCCAGCGTCATCTGCACGTGGCTGACGCCGAACTCCGTGGCGCGGTGGCCGTTCTCGTCGACGGGGCCGTCCTCGAACTCCAACCGGTGCGGGGCGTCCACCGCGCAGATCTGCCACCACCCCCGGGATTCCGCGCCGTCGGGGCCGACGACCCGGTAGCGGGCGCGTCCGCCGGGCCGCAGGTCGTGGTCCTGGAACTCGGCGAGCCCTCCCGAGCGGGCCCACCACCGTTCGAGCTTCCGGCGGTCGGCCCACACCTCCCAGACCTGACGCGGCGCGGCGTCGAAGTCCGCGGTGACCGTCAGGGTGAGCTCCTCGGCGTCGGTGATGACCTCGAGCGCGGGCATGGCCACTCCCCTCTCCACTGGTCCTCCTAATCTGGTTAGCGCTCACCGAGCGGGCGCGCAACCCGCCAGCGCGCGAGGCGATCGCGGCACTCCCGGCATAGCGCTCAGCCGCTTCTCCCCGGTGAACGCCGGTGTTCCGCGAATGCTTAGATCGGGCGAGCGACGACCACGAGGAGGAAATGCGCCCATGACTTCCGCACCAGGGGCAGAGGTGGACATCACCACACCGGATGGCGTTGCCGATGCGTACCTCGCGCACCCGGAAGGCGACGGGAAGCACCCCGGGGTGCTGTTGTACATGGACGCCTTCGGCCTCCGCCCGCACCTGCGCGCGATGGCCGACCGGCTCGCCGCCGAGGGCTTCACCGTGCTCGTGCCGAACCTGTTCTACCGGGCGGGCCGGACTCCGGTCTTCGAGCTCCCCGAGTTCATCGATCCGGGTGAGCGCCCGGAGCTGTTCCAGACCATCGGCCCGCTCATGCAGCAGCTCACGCCCGAACTCGCGATGCGCGACGCGGGCGCCTACCTGGAGTGGCTCGCCCGCAGCCCGCTGACCACGGACGAGCCGGTCGGCGTCACCGGGTACTGCATGGGTGCGGTGATGGCCCTGCGGACGGCCGGGGCCTACCCGGAGCGCGTCGCGGCGATGGGCGGCTTCCACGGTGGCAACCTGGCGACCGAGGAGCCCGACAGCCCGCACCTGGTCGCCCCGCACGTGACCGCCGAGCTGTACTTCGGCCACGCCGATCAGGACCACGCGCTGCCGCCCGAGCAGATCGAGCGGCTCGACGAAGCGCTGACCGATTCCGGCGTCCGCTTCCGGACCGAGGTCTACGAGGGCGCGCCGCACGGGTACACCCAGGCCGACACCGCCGCCTACGACGAGGCCGGAGCGGAACGCCACTGGGACGCACTGCTCGAGCTGTTCCACCGCAACCTGCGCTGAGCAACGCGGCCGCCGGTCTCGCCACGCGTTGTGGCGGGGCCGGCGTTCTCAGTCCTCGGAGTCTGCTGCTTCCGGGACTCCGGCGAGCTCGTGCGCCCCGGTGTTGCAGGACGGGCAGGTCGGCCAGAGCCAGCCGAGCTCGGAGCTGTCGACCGTGACCTTCTTCGAGCACAAGGTGCGCACGGCGACGCCGTGGTAGCCGTGGCGAGGCTTGGGATCGGTGGTCGCGTGCCGCTGGCCATCGGCGGGAACCCAGCTGAACGGGTGGGGGCGGTACATCAGACCACCGCTTCGCGCGAACGCAGTCCGAGGCCCGGCCGGCCGCCCCCGGTCAACTCGAACACGCTCGTCACGATCTTGAACGCTACCCGAACAACGAGCGATCACACGCAACCCGTTCGGAGTAGTTGACCGCCCCGCAAGCACGAGAGACCAACCGAGACCACCACTCGCCGTGACACTTTCACGTTTTTAGAATCGGATTGATCGTACATTTCGGCTATACCGGACGCTGCGGCAATCACGCGCCGTCATCGCCCGGAAGGTCGTGGCACGCGGTCAGGGCAGGGTCAGGATTCGCGGCCCCTCCGGCGTGATCGCGATGGTGTGCTCGGAGTGCGCCGTGTGCGAACCGTCGGCCGAGCGCAACGTCCAGCCGTCCGGGTCGGTGACGATGCGGGCGGTGGTGCGCGCGAACCAGGGCTCGATGGCGATCGTCAGCCCGGGCTGCAGCTTGAGCCCGCGCCCGGGCTTGCCCCGGTTGGCCACGTGCGGCGCCTCGTGCATCGTGCGACCCAGCCCGTGCCCGCCGAACTCGGTGTTGATCGGGTAGCCGTGCCCGGTGGCCACCTCCTCGATCGCCGCCGAGATGTCGCCGAGCCGGTTGCCCGGCTTCGCGACGTCGATGGCCGCTCGCAGAGCCTCTTCCGTGCAGCTCACCAGCCTCCGGTCCTCCGCGTCCTCGGCACCCACGATGACGGTGCGAGCGGCGTCGGCGACCCACCCGTCGATGCCCACCGCGAAGTCCGCCGTGAGGACGTCGCCGTCGCGCAGCGCGTAGTCGTGCGGAAGCCCGTGCAGCACGGCGTCATTGACCGACAGGCAGATGACGTTGCCGAACGGGCCCTCGCCGAAGGACGGCGCGTAGTCCCAGTAGCAGGACTTCGCACCGCGTTCCTCGATCCGCCGGCGCACGTGGTGCTCGATCTCCATCAGGTTCACCCCGACCGCCGCCATGTCCCCGACCTCGGCGAGGATCTCGGCGACGAACGCGCCGGTGACGCGCATCTTGTCGATCTCGGCCGGGGTCTTCAACTCGATCACGCGCACTCCTACGACTCACAGCGCCGGTATTTAAATACCACGATAGCACCTTGCAGGTATTTAAATACCACCGTAACCTTCGACTCGTGGTACGCCTCCCCCTCACCCCCGATCAAGTCTCCTCCGGCGCCCGCGTGGGCAAGGTGTTGCGGGACGCCCGGGCGGGCCGGGACGCCGCCGAGATCGCCCGTGCAGCCGGGATCTCCCCGGAGACGCTGCGCAAGATCGAGTCCGGCCGCCTGCCGACTCCGGCCTTCGGCACCGTGGTGGGCCTGTGCGATGCCCTGGACCTGCCGGTGCACGAGGTCGCCGAGGTCTGGCGCGGCGCATCGAGCCTGCGCAGCGCCTCGGCGACCCTCAGCGCAGGCGCCGCGCCTTGAGCACCACGTCGTGCGGGTGGTCCTCCTTGCCCGGCCCGGTCCGCGGCCGGGTCTCGTCCGTCTCGACCGCCCAGTCGTCGTCGAGGAGCTTGGCGACGTCGGTGGGCTGGACGTACTCGTCCGGGTCGAACTCGGCGTCCGGCGGGAACGCCGCCGGGTCGTGACCGACGAAGAGCAGCACGCCGCCCGGGGCGACCGCCTCCAGCAGGGCGCGCACCGGTTGTTCTCCGCGTTCCTTCTTCAGCGCGAAGTACTGCGCGGTGACCAGGTCGAACGAGCTCGTCGGGGGATGCTCGGAGCCCAGATCCGCCCGGACCCACGCGATGCCGGCGGCCACGTCGGGTGCGTGCTCGGCGGCGGCCGCCGCACCGCGCTCGACCGCGACCCGGGAGATGTCGGTCGCGGTGACCTTCCACCCCTGCGCGGCCAGCCAGATCGCGTCGCCACCCTCACCGCAGCCCACGTCGAGAGCCTGCCCCGGCTGCACACCGGTGACCTCCGCGACCAGGACGTCGTTGGGGTTGCCGCTGAACAGCCGGTCCTGCTCGCCGTAGCGCTCGTCCCATTCCGCCGCGCTCGTGCGGTCCCCTCCTCCGTGGTTCATGCCGTGCCTGCTGTCGCCCATGGCCACCTCGCAAGTCCTGCTCTCCGCCGCCGCGCTGAAGGCGTCCCGAGCGGCCGCGACGGCACGGCCGGTCTCCTCCTCGATCAGATCCATGTTGAGCATCGCTCCGGTGTTCGCCCCCGCCGCCGCTGCGGCGACGACGGTCGCGCGCAGGTCGGTGGTGTTGCCGGCCACCCACACGCCGTGCGCGGCGGTCCGCCCGTTCTCGTCGGCGGGCAGGTACTCCCCGCCGCTCGGGTGCGGAGCCGGTTCGAGCCCCAGCCCGGCGGCGAGCTCGGTGCGCGCGACCATCCGCGAGGCCACGGCCACGGCGCGCAGCCCCACGACGCGCCCGCTCTGAAGCCGGACACCCGCCAGCTCGTCTCCCGCGACCTCCACCCGCTCGACCGGGTCTGCGACGACCTCGATCCCCCGAGCGGCGAGCTTCTCCGACTCCTCCTCCGACGGCGGTTCGGACCCGTTGAGCAGCAACGTGATCCGCTCGCTCCACTGCCGGAACAGCAAGGCCTGGTGCACGCTCATCGGACCGGTCGCGAGGACGCCGATCGCTTCGTCGCGGAACTCCCAGCCGTGGCAGTACGGGCAGTGCAGCACGTCCCGCCCCCACCGCTCGGCAAGTCCCGGCACACCGGGCAGCTCATCGCGCAGTCCGGTGGCCAGCAGCAGGCGGCGGGCGCCCGCCCACCGACCACCGCTCAACTCCACGACGAACCCCGAACCCTCTCGCCGCGCCGAGATCACCTGCGCGGCAACGATCTCTCCCCCGTAGGACTCGACCTCGCCTCGTCCGGCCGCGAGCAGCTCCGCGGGCGCAGCGCCGTCGCGCGAGAGGAACCCGTGCATGTGGGCGGCCGGAGCGTTGCGGGGCTCCCCGCCGTCGACCACCAGAACGCTGCGCCGTGCTCTGCCGAGCATCAGCGCGGCGTTCAGCCCTGCCGCGCCGCCCCCGACGACGACAACGTCGTACCTGGTCAGAACCTCGTTCTCCATCAGTGACCACCTCCAGGTACCACGGTGCCCGACCCCTCCACATTCCGGCAACATTCTTTGCCGGGTCGGCAAATTGGGTCTTCTCTCCCGCTCCTGGGGATACCTGCGCGGCGCATCGGTCGGGATGAACACCGCCGGCGCACACCACCAGGACGCCCTGCGAATCTACCTGCGCCGCACCGGCTTCTCCGGTGCTCAGATCTACGGCGTGCAGCCCGTCCACGGCCAACGCAGCGAGGTCCGCGTCGGTGACGCATCCGCGTACTCCGCCCTCCCGTCCTGATCAGCTCGCCGCGCTTCGAGCCGGGACCGCGGCCCGCCCCTGACGATCGGGGGCGGGCTCAGGGCATGGCCGCGAAGAGGGCGGCGCTGCCCCGGCGGTGGACCTCGAATCGCGAGAACCGCTGGGCGAGGGCGCGTTCGAGACCCTCGAAGTCGTCGTCGAGGTTGCTGAAGACGCCCTTTCCGTTGTAGGCGCGCATCATCGCGCGGGCCGCTCGGTTGTGGCGGCAACCTGCGTTGACGAGCGTGCTGCCGAACAGGACTCCGCCGGGTCGCAGCAACGCCTTGAGGTTGTCGAACACCACCGCCTTGCTGTCGATGTCACCGGGCAGGCAGTGCAGCACGTAGCTCAGCCCGATCGAGCCGTAGGTGCCCGGTGCCAGGGGCAGCGGCTTGAGCACGTCTGCGGCGTGGAGTTGCGGGCGGAACCGGCGAAGGCGGTGAGCCGCGAATCTCAGCACGTCGAGGTTGGCGTCCAGCAGGGCCAGCCTCGGGTGCTCCCCGGGCAACCCGCTGCGGTCCACGTAATACCCGGTCCCCGGCCCGACGTCGAGGTGGGCGTCGCTGACGTGGTGCGCGTAGAGCGCGCGGATGGCCCGCGCCGGGCATCGCCACACGAGCGCGTTCGACGCGTGCACCACGACGGCGTCGTAGACGCGCAGGACCTTCGTCGAATACAGCGCCTGACCAGCGAAGGCGGGGTCCTCCTCGTCGAGGGCGAAGGCCTCCGCAGGGATCGGCGCTCCTCTGTTCTCCATCATGACGGGATGGTGGGAACGCGCGCTTTCCTCCCACTTGCCCCACTCACGTCGGAGCGGCGAAGAACTCGAGGGCGATGTGGTCGGGGTCGCGGAACTGGACTCCGGATCCGTAGTGGGCGTCGATGATGCCGCCGTGCTGGATGTCGAGGTCGTCCAGGTGGTGGCACCAGCTCTCCAGTTCGACCCGGTCGCGGCAGGCGAACGCCACGTGGTCCAGTCCGGCCCGGTGCTCGTCGAACGCGCCGCCCCTGGCCCCTCCCGGGTGCGTGTGCAGACCGAGCAGCTGTCCGTTGGGCAGCGCGAACACCGTGTGGTGGAAGCCGCCGCGGGTCTCGTCCTCGTCGAGAACCGGTTCGGCGCCGAGCAGCGCCCGGTACCAGCGGGTGCTGCGTTCGAGGTCGGTCACGGTGATCGCCACGTGCGCGATGGGTGGGAACTCGGCCATGCCAGCCTCCTCGGGAACTGCGCCGGGAGAGCGGCGAAGGCCATCCCGGCGCGGTGTCACTCCATGGTGCACACACTGCGCCGGTCGGGGAACCTCCCGCTGGTCGCCCGATGGCGTCGGGCGGTGGTCTGACCTCGACCGCAGCCGCCGCGTCTCACGGGGCGGCCTCGTCTCACGGGGTGGTGAAGCGCGGTGACTGACTCTTGCCGATCTCCGGCAGCGTGTCGATGACGCTGCCGAGGTGGGCGCGCATCGCGGCTTCCGCTGCTTCGGAGTCGCCCGCGCAGATGGCCTCGATGATGGCCAGGTGCTGCGGCAGCGACACCGAGGGGCGTCCGGGGTGCATGGCGAGGCGGAACTGGTGCCGGACGTTCTGGCCGCGCAGCCTCCCGAGCACCGCGCACGCGGTCTCCTGGCCGCTGATCCGCATGATCAGCGCGTGCAGCCGCTTGTTGATCTCGGAGTAGCCGAGCACGTCGCCGGACGCGACGGCCTGCTGCATCTGCTCGCCGATCTCGCGCATCTCGCTGCGCTCGCCCTCGGTGACGCGGTCGGCGGCTCGTGCCGCGCACAGGCCTTCGACGACCATCCGCACCTCGGTGATCTCGATGGCTTCCTGCAGCGACACCGCGCGCACCCGGGCGCCCCGGTTCTGGATGCGCTCCACGAGGCCCTCGGTGGTCAGCTGCACGAGCGCGTTGCGGACCGCCGCGCGGCTGACGCCGAACTGCTCGGAGAGCTCGGCCTCCACCAGCCGCTGGTTCGGGGCGAAGTCTCCGCTGGTGATGGCCTCGCGGATGGCGTCCACGACCGGAGAGTCCTGGCCGATGTCGTCCCGATTGGCTGTGGTCACGTCGCCTGCCCCAGATTGGTGACAATTTTGTCCACCAAGTCTAGCCGCCCGGCTCCACCCCGGTCCGCACCCGCCCGACCAGGCATGGGTTCAGTCCGCGAGGAAGTCCACGACCAGCTCGCTCACCTCGGGACGACCCTCGATGAAGTAGGCGTGCCGGAGTCCGGGCAGCACGCGCGCCTCGGCCTCGGGGATGCGCTCGGCCAGGAGCTCGGCGTTGACCGCCGGGGTCATCCGGTCGTCGGCGCCGTGCAGCACGAGAGTCCGCGAGCGGATCTCGCCCAGCCGACCCCAGGCATCGTGCCCGTTGCTCGCGGCGAGGTGGTGCCGACGTGCGTGCGCCGACATGGCCCGGTCGCCGAGGACCGTGCGCGGAGCGTCGTGCGCGGCCAGGAAGGACGGGCTGTACATCAGGTCGAGCAGGGTCCGCCCGACGGCGCTCGGGTCGGCCTGCGCGAGGGAACGCCGGACCTCGGCGTCGCGTTCCACCGCTCGCGCACCGCCCGGCGAGGTGCAGCCGAGCACCAGGCGACGCACTCGGCCGGGGTCGTTGATCGCCAGCCACTGCGCGGTCCGCCCGCCCATCGACGTGCCGTAGACATCCGCGGAGTCGATGCCGAGCTCGTCGAGCACCGCGGCGACGTCGTCGGCGAAACCCGGTGTGGAGCAGGGATCGTCGGGCTTGTCACTCGCGCCGGTCCCCCGGTAGTCCACGGTGATGGTGCGGTGACCGGCCTGGAAGTCCTCGCGCACGCCGTCCCACCAGTGGTGGTCGTTGGCCTGCCCCGCCAGCAGCACCAGCGGCGGACCGCTGCCCGCGACCTGGTAGGCCAACGCCGTGCCGTCCTTCGCGCGAGCGAACCCCTGCGCGGCTGCCATGTGATCCCTCCCGATGATGACCGTCCAGAAGGGACCCTACGCAGACCCGCGCCGACCGGGACTCACGCGTCGCAGATCGCCCGCGTTGGACCGGCGCCTCAGAAGTCAGCACGACCCGGGCGCTTGGTCGCCATCAGAATCGACTCGGCGGTATACGAAACAAGCCAATCTATGAATTCTACTCAAAAGTAGCATTTTGAAATGACCCTTCGTGATCGGTAGAGCTAAATGGTCAGTTCCGTTTAACCCAGTCGAGTGACCGTTCGGCGGAGAGCGTTGGACTGATATGACTATTCGTGATTGAGTGATCCTGTCGGGGAGAGCTGATCACACGAGACACGAGGGCAGGTAGATGTCCGAATATCGACCCGACCACCACCGCGAGGATCTTCGTCGCCGCGCAGCGCGTTCGATCGAAGAGTTGATGGCGCGCATCGACCATCAGATGGCCCGACAGCGCGAGCGTGCGGCTACCCGTCCGACGACGAATCGGTTCACCTTGCGACCGCAGATGTAGTGATCGACCGAGCGCCGGGGGGTTCCAGCGCACCTGGAGGTGGTGGAAGCCGGGCGCAATCCGGCTCCACCACCGCGACGAGCTTGTCCAGATCAGACCGTTGAGCTCGGAACCGGACGCCCCGAAATTCGCCCGGTCCTCCCACATCGTAGCCACACCACACGGGACAACCAGTGTGGGACGACATCGGGACACGGTCACCTCGGCAAATCATTCCCCATGAGCCACGTTGTGCCGACTCCAGCACCTTCCTCCATCCGTCCGGCGCACCGATGGGACAGCGTCCGGGACACCTCGGAAGCGGTGGGACAGCGGAAAATCCGCTAGAGATTGGATTCAACGGTGATCGTTGTCAGTCCGATCATCACCAGCATCGATGGGCGCAATCCATCCAAGATCCCGCAATGCAGGGACCTTGACGCTGGTCCAGATCAGGTAAGGGTCCGCGAGGACCATCCCCGAGAGGATTTCTTCAATGCCGCAGAACGCGATCTCCGCGTGCCCGCAGCCGTCTTCCCATCACGCGGTGGCACGCATCGTGGTGCTGTCCCTGGTTTACGTCGTGCTCATCGTGCTCGTCCTTCTCGGGCTCCCCGTCGATGCCGGAATCGAAGTCGTCGTCGTGGGCGGCGGGGCGGCGCTGATGCTGAGCGCTCAACTGCTGTCCGGGAATCAGCCCCAGGTCGGACGCGCTTGAGCCGGAGCACTCGATGGTCAACCCACCCCGCAACGCAGCGAACGGCGACGTCAGTCAGGAGTTCAGCCGGCGGCTCAACGCCCTGCGCACCGAACTCCACCGAGTGTGGCGTCGGGCCGGCGCCCTTCCGCCCGAGGAACTGGCCCGCAAGACCCGACGGCCGGAGTCCTGGTTCCGCTCGGTCCTGGAATGCCGGAGCCTGCCCGAACGGTGCGCATTCGTCGCCTTCCTCGACGCCACCGGGGAGCATGAGCAGCTCCCGCGATGGCAGGACGCCTGGGCGAAGATCGATTCGCTGCGCCCCCAGCCTCGCTCGCCCTGGGCACGCTCGGACCACGTCCCCAAGCACCGGAGTCCGGACAACCGAGTCGCCGACGAACCCACCCCGGCGAAACCGACCCGTTCCGAGCATCCCCTGCTGCAAGAACAGACGCTGTCCGCCGGTGCGATCTGGTTGCACGTTCTCGCCGAGCACACCGACGCGGAGCCGCCCAAGCCTCTCCACAGCGCCCTCCACGCGACGAGCAGTGCGGAGTTCAACCGAGCGCTCGACTCACTCCGCGTCGAGCGCGGGTTCTCGCTGCGTGATGCGGAAACCAAGTCCGGCATCTCCAAGAGCACGTTGCACCGGCTCTCCAAGGATGGCTGCCTGCCGGACGAGGACCGGGTCGAGCGCCTGGCCAGCGCGTGCGGTGAAGACTCTCAGCGGTGCGTGCTCTGGAGGTGGAACCGCCGTCGCGTAGCAGCCGGCGAACCCCCGCCGACGTGGAAGACCTTTGCCCGCGCGGAACAGCAGCCGCGCCCACCGGAAGCCGGGTCCGCGAGGAAACCGCTTCGTCGCCGGCCCGCACGGCATCCGGTGATCTGCACGGGAGCGGGTGTCCTGGTGCTGGTGGTCATCGCCTTGATCGTCGGATGGTTGGTCACGCCTCGCGCAGCCGCTGCCCATCCCCTGCCGCTGGTCGTCCTGACCGTCCTTCCGGTCACGACTGCCGTGACGTGCCTGGCGGTCGCGCGAAAGCGGCATCGACTTCCGGTCCGACGACCGCAGAAGATTCCGCACCGGTCAGGCACCTGATCGTGGGGGCGGTCCCGGCCGGGACCGCCCCTCGTACTTCGTCAACCGCGGTAGATGCTCGGGTGCTGGCCGGTGAGGCGGCGGAAGGTTTCGGCGAAGGCGGCCGGTTTCCGGTAGCCGACGGCCCGGGCGGCGGCGCCGACCGAGGCGCCTGCGGCCAGGTGCTCGATGGCGGCGCGGACCCGGACCCTGGTGCGCCACCGGGCGAAGGTCATGCCGGTTTCCGCGACGAACAGGCGGCTGATCGTGCGCACGCCCGCCTTCACCGCGAAGGCCCACTCGTCCAGGTCGCGCGGGTCGGCGGGGTTGTCGACGAGCGCTTCGGCGATGCTGCGGATGCGCTCGTCCGCGGGGATCGGGACGTCGAAGACCGCGTTCGGAACGGCTTCCAGGAGCCCCAGCAGCAAGGATTCGGCGTGCTGGCGCAGCGCGCCGCGCTGCCGGTTCTCGTCGAGGTGGACGATCAGCTCGGCGACCAGCGGGGTGATCGCAACACCGGTCGGCTCGTGCCAGTCGGTGGGCCCGTGGTCGTCGACGAAGACCACGACCCGTCCCCGTCCGGGACGGCGGACCTCGACCGAGTGCAGGACCCCGGCGGGCACCCACAGCCCCTGGTTGGGCGGCACGAGCCATTCGCGGTCGCCGACGTGCAGGGCGATCGTGCCGGACTCCGACCAGCACAGCATGTTCCGCCGGTGCCGGTGCTCACCGATCGAACCCGGGTCGACCTCGGGTTGCCCGATCACCACCAGCATCGGATTGGCCGAATCACGGTCATGGATGGCCACCTGCCGCACACCGGCCACCCTACTGTCGGCCTCACCCAGTGCGAAACAGGAGGCGGCATGACCCCGGAAGCACCCAGAAAGGTCCCGTTCGAGGAGCTCCGGGCTCGCATCGGCGAACCGGACGCGATGATGGAGGTCAAGAAGCAGCGCAGGCTGGACCGGCACCTCCGCCGCTTCATCGCGCACTCGCCGTTCTTGACGATGGCGACCGTCGGCGCGGACGGCGGGGTGGACTGCTCGCCGCGCGGCGACCACCCCGGGTTCGTGCGCGTCCTCGACGACGTCACCCTGGCGATCCCCGACCGGCCGGGGAACCAGATCGCCGACTCCTTCACCAACCTCGACTCGAATCCCGGAGTGGGGTTGCTGTTCCTCATCCCGGGCCTGCGGGAAACCGCTCGGGTCAACGGTTCTGGCTACGCGACCGACGACCCCGAGGTGCTGGCGCGGACGCCGGCGCAGGGCCGGACACCGGCGCTGGCGATCGTGGTCCGCGTCGAGGAGGCGTTCCTGCACTGCGGCCGGGCTCTGCTGCGCTCGCGGCTGTGGGACCCGGCCAGCCAGGCGCTGGCCGAGGAGATCCCCTCGCCCGGGGAGATCGCCGCCGACCAGTTCGGCATCGACGTCGACCCCGAAACCCTCAACTCCGTGCTGCAACGCGGCTACCAGCGGCTCTACTGAGAGGCACGACCGTGCAAAAGGCCATCATCGACGACATCTCCCCCATCGCCGACGGCGTCGCCGCGCTCACCCTGCGCGGGACGACCGGACCGCTGGCGCCGTGGGAACCGGGTGCGCACATCGACGTGACGCTGCCGAACTGGCTCACGCGCCAGTACTCGCTCTGCGGCGAACCGGGAAGCGCGGGCTACCGGATCGCGGTACGCCGCGAGAGGCTGAGCCGAGGAGGATCGGAGTACGTCCACGACCACCTCCGCCCCGGCAAGGTGCTGGACATCTCCGCGCCGCGCAACACCTTCCCGCTGCTTCCCGCACCCGAGTACCTGTTCGTGGCCGGAGGGATCGGGATCACGCCCGTGCTGCCGATGCTGCGCGCGGCGGCGGCCTCGGGAGCCACGACGACGCTGGCCTTCGCGGGCCGGTCGACGCCGTTCGCCGACGAACTCCGTCGCGCGCACGGCGAGCGGGTCCGGTTCGGCCGTCCGGATCTCCCGGCTCTGGCAGCCGCGCTGGACCCGGCCGCGCTGGTGTACTGCTGCGGGCCCGAGCCGATGCTCGCCGAGGCCGAGGAGGTGTTCCCGGCCGATCGACTGCACGTGGAGCGGTTCCGACCGCGCGCCAGGACCTTCGAACCGGACACCGCCTTCGAGGCGGTCTGCGCTCGCTCGGGACGGACCGTCCCGGTCGAAGCCGACGAGTCGCTGCTCGACGCGCTGCGGTTCGCCGGCCTGCCGGTCGCGCCCGGCTGCCGGGAAGGGGTCTGCGGCAGCTGCGAGCTCCGCTACCTAGACGGCAGGCCGGAGCACCGCGACGAGATCGGCGCCGCCGAAGGCCGGATCTACCCGTGCGTGTCCCGCAGCCTGTCACCTCGACTCACGCTGGACCTGTGACGACCTGCTGGAATCCGGTGATCGCGAAGGTGTGCGGACTCCCTGCGCGAGCGCAAGACGCGGAAGCGGAGCCGGTAGCCGCTTCCCGCGGCGATCGGAGAACCCGAGCGAACCTCGCGAATCCGCGGTGACGATTTCCGCACATCGAGCGGCGTTCTCGCCGACGCCGCGTCAAACTGGTCGATGAGCCGCACGGATCAAGGGGGCCGCGACTCATGAACAGTGCACAACTCGCCGAACTCGTCGCCAGGGATGCCGCCGACGGCGTCGGGCAGCAGGTGGTCCGCGCGCTCATCCTGCGCTCCGACCGGGCGCTCATGCTGCGCCGGCCGGACCACGGGTTCCGCGGTGGCGTGTGGGAGATGCCCGGGGGCAAGGTCGAACCGCACGACTGCGACCTGCTGGAAGCGCTCCGGCGCGAGGTCCGCGAGGAAACCGGTCTCGACGTCACCGGTGTCACCCGCTACCTGGCCGCGTTCGACTACACCAGCCGCAAGGGGCGCTCCGTCCGGCAGCACACCTGGGCGGTGACCGTGGCGGGCGAGCGGGTGCGGCTCACCGAGCACGACGCCTACGTCTGGACCAACGCCCACGACACCCACCCGATCAGCCCGGAGGACCGGGACCTGATCAACCGGCACGCGACACCTCACCTCCAGGGCTGATCACCGCACGGCCTGATTCGCAGTTTTGCCGTTCGTGTCGCCGGAATTCCCCACATGGCGTGCGGAACTGGGAAATTCGCAGGTCGGGATGCGTGCAAATGGGTTTCTGTTCAAGTGGATTTCTCCTGTTCGGATCCGGATCTGTTTATGATCGAACCACTTTCGGATTCGGACGAGAGGAACCCCTCGCCCCATGAACACTGTGGACAGAAAGCCCCGCGTCAAGGCCGGGAGGTTGGCGGCCGGCGTCGCGGGTGCCGCGGTCCTGCTCCTCGCGCTCCCGCCGGCGATCGCCGCCGCCGATCCGCCCGCCGCCCTGCCCACCAGCGCCGCCGAGGCGGACGCCAAGTGGCAGCCGGCGTACGACTACGACGGCGACGGCTGCTACCCGACCCCGGCGATCGGCTCGGACGGCACGATCGCTCCCGGCCTGGACACCACCGGCGCCATCAACGGCAGCTGCCACGACCAGTCGGACCTGGACAACACCAACTCCTACTCGCGCTCCAAGTGCAACAACGACTGGTGCGCCTACGTCTACGACATGTACTTCGAGAAGGACCAGGCCGTCGACGGCAGCGGTCTGGGCGGGCACCGCCACGACCTCGAGCACGTCATCGTGTGGGTGGAGAACGACGAGGCGAAGTACGTCTCGACCTCGGCGCACGGCGACTACTCGACCTTCCCGGCCAACGAGGTCCAGTGGGACGGCACCCACGCCAAAGTCGTCTACCACAAGGACGGCGTCGGCACGCACTGCTTCCGGCTGGCGGGCGGTGACGAGCAGCCGGAGAACCACTACGGCACGTGGCAGTTCCCCGCGCTGGTGAGCTGGGACAACTGGTCCGACACCGGCCTGCGCGACAAGCTCACCTCGGCCGACTTCGGCAGCGCCAGCCTGGCGATCTCCGACGGCGCCCTCAACGGCAACCTGGAGAAGGCCAAGCCCGAGGGGATCGCCTTCGACCCCAACGCCTGAGACCCTCGCTCAGCGGTGCCGGTGGTGGAAACTCGGCTGCCGCAGCGATCTGAAGTGACCTGTCAACCCGCGTAGGTGCGCACGGGGAGCCCCCGGACCCCGGGGCTGGTGGCGAACACCGCTCCGGCTCCGGGGTGCTCGCGCAGGTCGGTGCCGACCTGCGACGTGGTGATGAACAGCCGGTCGAGGTCCGGCCCGCCGAAGGTGCACGCGGTGACCTTCGGAGCGGGTACCTCGACGATCTCGGCCAGCGTCCCGTCCGCCGCGTAGTGGTGGATCGCGCCGCCACCCCACAGGGCCACCCAGACCCCGCCCTCGGCGTCGACGGTGAGCCCGTCCGGAGAGCCGTCGGCGGGATCGATGTGCGCGAACGGCCGCCTCCCGACCAGCTCCCCCGCCGCGAAGTCGAAGACGTCGACGCGCTGGGTGGGGGTGTCGGCGTAGTAGGCGCGCGATCCGCCTTCTGTCCACATGAGACCGTTGGAGATGCCGACCTCGTTCAGCACCACGTCGACCCGGCCGTGCGGGGTGAGCCGGTACACGGATCCGGCGCCGGCTCTCTCGTCGTAGGCCATGGAACCGCAGTAGAACGCGCCGTCCGGCCCGCAGGCTCCCTCGTTCATCCGGACGTCGGTACCGCTCCACAGCTCGGGCAGCGGCCGGATCTCCTGCAACGAGTCGTCGGCCAGCGCGAACCCGCGTTCCAGCGCCAGCACCGCGCCTCCCGCCTCCCTCGGACGCAGCGCCGCCGCGACCGAACCGACGTGGCGGCGGTGCACCTCACCGGTGGGATCGAGGGTGAGGACGTCTCCGGCGAGCATGTCCACCCAGCGCAGACCCGGCCAGCGCGGGGACCACACCGGACCTTCACCGTGCCCGGCCAGCGGGCCGGTGATCTGTTCCAATTCCGCAGCGCGACGACGAGCGATCACGGGTGCAGCAACACCTTCCCGGTCGGGACGGACGGATCGGCGAGGGTCTGCAGCGCCCGCCCCGCCTCCTCGATCGGGAACTCGTGGGTGATCAGCGGGGCCGGGTCGAGCCGTCCCGTCGCGAAGGCCCGCACCGCGTGCGCCCACGCCCGCGAGGACGCCCCGAACACGGTGTGCACGGTGACCGCCGCGCCCACCAGGTCCGCCGGGACGAGCGGTTCACGCTCCTCGGGGGCGATCCCGGTCAGCACGGTGCGCCCGCCGCGCCGGGTCGCCCGCACCGCGAGCAGCCCGGCACCGGACGCACCCGCCGCCTCCAGCACGACGTCGTGGCCACCACCGACGTCCTCGGGCGTCCGGAACTCCGTCGCGCCGCACGCCTTCGCCACCTCGGCGCGCTCCGACCGCGGGTCGATCACCACGAGCCTGCCCGCGCCGGCGGCCGCGAACAGCTGGGTGGCGAGCATGCCCAGCGTTCCGCCGCCGATCACGGCAACGCTCTCCCCCACCTGCACCTGCGCTTTGAGCACCGCCGATGCCATGCACGCGGCGGGTTCCAGCAGTGCGGCGGCGCGCAGGTCCGCCTGGTCCGGCAACGGGTGCAGCAGGCGCGCCGGGAGGCGCAGCCGCTCGGCCCACGCCCCGGGCTGGGTGAAGCCGGTTTCGTCGTAGTCGGCCGAGCACAGGGTCGTGTCTCCCTCGCGGCACGCCGTGCACCGGCCGCAGTTCCGGAACCCCTCGCCCACGACCTTGCGGCCCACCAGTTCCGGGTCCACCCCGGGGCCCGCCTGAACGACCGTCCCGGACCACTCGTGGCCGGGGATCACCGGGTAGCGGACGAACTCCCGCGGCCGGGTTCCGTCGAACACCTCCAGGTCGGACCCGCAGATCCCGGACCAGGCCACCTCGACCAGGACTTCGCCGTCGCCGGGAGGCTCGGGCTCGGCCGCGATCACGCGGAGCTCGTGGGGCGAGTCGATCCGAACCGCGCGCACCATCCTCGGCCGTGTCCCTTCCTCGCTCCGATGCCTCCGACGTCGAGACTGCTCAACGAAACGCGCGCTGTCCAGTCCCACCGATCCGGGGTCAGGAGCTGCGGGTCCTGGCAAGACTCCACAGCGACTCGACCACCGCGACGACCAGGGCACCGGTCACGGCGACCAGTGCGACCCAGGCGAACCCGTTCGGCGCGGCGTGGACCGGCATCGCAGCCAGCAGGCCGTGGGGGTCGGTCAGCACGTCCAAGCGCTGGCCAGGAACGCCGGCTGGGTCTCCGCGCGAGGTGTAGGTCAGTTCGCCGTGCGGTGCGCAGGAGAAGTCGTTCTCGTACCGCAGCCCGCGGTTGTCCTCCGTCTCCGTCACCGACTGCAGACGACAGCCGGGGAGGCGTTCGCCGATGATCATCAACAACCACGAGGGAACACCGAACGCCGACGCCGGAATCGCCAGCGCCACCAGGAACTGGACTGTCCAGGTCCAACGTCGCGGCGTCAGGTGCTCGCTGCAATACACCAGGTAGAAGCCGATGAACGGCAAGGAGGCCACAGCGACCAGCAACTGTCCGGCAAGATTCTCGGTACCGTACAACCACCCGAGCGCGGTGACCCCCACGACCAGCACGACCAGTGACGTCGCGGCGCGCACCACGGTCACACCGGCAGAACGGTACTGGTCACCCACGGAGCTGAACCGTAACCGTTTGAGCCCGGCCGGCACGCAGCAGGCACCGCCAACGGCCTCGATCTTGCTCAGGAGTCCAGCACCCACCGGTCGGTCAGGAGCGGGAGGCGCGTCCGGGGACGGTGATTCGGTACTGCGCCATCTTCCGGTAGATCGTGGCGCGGCTGACGCCGAGCTCGCGGGCCGCTTCGCCGACGGTCGTGCCGGGCTCGGCGAGGCAGCGGACGATCTCGTCTCGCTCCACCGACTCCAGCCTGGTCAGCGGCCTTCCCGGCCCGGTGAAGACCTCCGGTGGCAGGTGGTTGAGGTCGATCAGGTCGGTGCGGCTGGCCGCCTCGCGGACCACCTGGCGCAGCTGGCGCACGTTCTCCGGCCAGTCGAACGATTCGAGAGCTCGCGCGGCCTGCGGCGTGAACCCGACATCGCGGCGGCGGCGCTGCCGCGCGAAGTGCTGGGCGAGCGGCTGGACGTCGTCGGGGCGGAACCGCAAGGCGGGCACCTCCACGACCGCGTCGACCAGCCTGCGCAGTTCCTCCGGCATGTCCTCGGCCGATTCGGCGGTCAGGACGTAGGGCTGCATGCCGTCGTGGACGCGGACCTCCGCCAGCCGCGCGGCCAACTCGCTGATCACCCACGCGGGCAGCCGGTCCACCCCGGAGATGATCACGCAGGTGCTGTCCTTGCCCAGCTCGGGCGTCCACAGCTCCAGCCACGCCTCGACGTCGTCGGGCGCGGGCGGTCGCACGTTGAGGACCCGTTCGCGGCGCAGCTCGCGCCGGGCCAGGGATGCCAGAGCGGTCTTGCCGGTCCCCGGTTCGCCGACCACCGCGACCGCGCGGCCACCGCGGAACGCCGAACGCGCCTCGGCGAAGGCAGTGCGCCAGCCCGGCGTGAGCACCGAGGCGTCCGGTGCGCGCATCCGGTCGGCGTAGACGCGGAAGACCTCGCCGCGCGGCATCGGGTGCGAGCTGTGCCCGGCGCCTCGGGCCAGCATCAGCGCCGTCGTGTTGCCCGCCGCCGACTGGGCGAGCGCCAGCAGCAGCTCCGAGGCCGACTCGGACCAGGTCGTGAGGTTGATGCTGCCTGCCACACCGCCGCTGACCGGATCCAGCACCGGGGCCGCGGCGCAGGTGTAGCCGCGCAGCCCGGCGCAGTAGTGCTCCTCGGCGCGCACCAGCGATGGAGCGCGATCGGCCAGCGCGAGGCCGAGGCCGTTGGTGCCGGCGTTCTCCTCGGCGAAGTAGAAGCCCGGGGCCAGGTTGACGCGGTCCAACGAGCGGTTGATCGTGCCGTCCTCGCAAATGCGGCTGAGCACCAGCCCTTCCGGATCGGTGATCATCATGCTGACCGGTTCGTTGGCCAGCGTGGCCTGCAGTCCCCGCAGCACGGCGCTCCCGCACTCGTAGAGCAGCGACCCGGTGTCGACCGAGCCGGTGAACACCGGGCGCATCTCCTCGGCCGTCAGCCCGTAGCGGGCGCTGCGCCGCCAGGACGCGCGAACCCTGGGCGTGATGGTCGCCGCGCAGGCGGCGGAGTCTGGCGCGCTCCGGTGAACGTGCATCTCGAACCTCCAGGTGACGCGTCCTTGCGCCGGTGCACCAAGAGTAGGCGAACCGCGCAACCGTCCCGCCCGCCTCGCTGTCTCAAAGTGAGACAGCAGAGCGCTCCCGAGAGCGTCCCGCGCTCTTAACGTTCCCTCCCGACGTGCCACGGCTGCCACGTAGCGGAGGTTTGAGATGTACAGCAAGGACGGCGAGGACTACTTCATCGTCGACGCCCATGTCGCGCTCTGGGATGCGCGGGCCGAGAACCAGCGCAACATCCACGGCAAGCAGTTCATCGACTGCTTCTACGACTACCACCGCAACCTCAGTCCGGAGTCCGAGGTCTGGCCCTACGAGGACTTCCTGTACCAGGGCGGCGAGCGCCTGATGCGGGACCTGTTCGAGGAGGGCTACGTCGACCACGCGATCTTCCAGCCCGCACTGCTGAGCGCCTTCTACGGCAACGGCTTCGGCCAGACCGAGGAGGCTTTCGCTCTCACGCAGAAGCACCCGGACAAGCTCACCTACAACCACTGCTGGGACCCGCGCTTCGAGCAGGCCGGGTTGGACCAGCTGCGCCGCGACGCCGAGCGCTTCGACCTCAAGGGCGTCAAGCTCTACACCGCTGAGTGGCAGGGCGATTCGCGCGGGTACAAGCTCGACGACCCGTGGACCTATCGCTACCTGGAGGCATGCCAGGAGATGGGCATCCGCAACGTCCACGTCCACAAGGGCCCGACGATCCGCCCGCTGGACCGCGACGCCTTCGACGTCGCCGACGTGGACAGGGTGGCCACGGAGTTCACCGAGATGAACTTCGTGGTGGAGCACTGCGGTCTGCCGCGCCTGGAGGACTTCTGCTGGATCGCCACGCAGGAGCCCAACGTGCACGCGGGACTGGCGGTGGCAATGCCCTTCATCCACTCCCGGCCGCGCTACTTCGCCCAGATCATCGGCGAGCTGCTGTACTGGCTGGACGAGGACCGCATCCAGTTCTCCAGCGACTACGCGATCTGGACGCCGAAGTGGCTCGTAGAGCGTTTCGTGGACTTCCAGATCCCGGCGGACATGACCGAGTACGCGCCGCTGACGGTGGATCAGAAGCGCAAGATCCTCGGCCTCAACGCCGCCCGCATGTACGACATCGCGGTGCCCGCGGGACTGAACGTGGCCGAGAAGGCGGGTGTGTGAGATGGCCGCCGAACTGGGCACAGCCGCGTGGGAGGCGCTGCACCAGGTCATCGACCCGGAGCTGGACGAGCCCATCACCGACCTGGGGTTCGTGCGTTCCCTGGACGTCGGCGAGTCCGGCGAGGTCGAGGCCCACCTGCGGTTGCCGACGTCCTTCTGCGCGCCGAACTTCGCCTACCTGATGGCCTCCGACGCCAAGGACGTGCTGCGCGCGCTCCCGGGTGTCACGGGTGTGGTGGTGGAGCTCGACGACCACCACGACTCGCACCTGATCAACACCGGGCTGGCCGCCGATGCCGGTTACCGGGACACCTTCCCCGGCGAGGCGGACGAGGACCTGGAGGAGCTGCGCGCGACGTTCCGCCGCAAGGCGCACGCGGCCGCGATGGAGCGGGCGCTGACCAAGCTGCTCAAGGACCGGCCGGAGCTGGCCGAGCCGGATCTACACGCGATCACCGTGGCGGACCTGCCGTCCGACCGGGCGACGCGCTCGCTGCTGAACCGTCGTGCGGCGGTGGGCTTCGACAACTCACCGTCGTCGCTGGTGCTGGTCGACGACGAGGGCCGGCCGTGCACCCCGGAGCAGGTGCCGTTCCGCCTGCGGTTCGCCCGGGCCACGCGCATCTCCGTGGAGGGCAACTCCCACTTCTGCCGCGGGTTGCTGCGCACCCGCTACCCCGGCTCGGAGGCGGACCAGACGCCGCGGGCCACGATTTCGGAAGGACGAGCAGGATGAGAGCGGTTCAGGTGGTCGGCTACCACGAGCCGATGCGGTTGACCGAGGTTCCGGTCCCGGAACCGACGGGCCCCTACGACGTGGTCGTGAAGATCGGCGGGGCGGGCGTGTGCCGCACCGACATCCACATCCTCGAAGGCCAGTGGGCCGAGAAGTCCGGTGTCGCACTGCCTTACACGATCGGGCACGAGAACGCGGGCTGGGTGCACGCGGTCGGCAGCGCGGTCACCCATGTTTCCGAGGGCGACAAGGTGATCGTGCACCCGCTGGCGACCTGCGGCCTGTGCCGGGCCTGCCGGTTCGGCGACGACGTGCACTGCGAGCAGTCGCTGTTCCCGGGCATCGACACCGCGGGCGGCTACGCCGACTACCTCAAGACCTCGGCGCGCAGCGTGGTGCGCATCGACGACTCGCTGGAACCCGCGGACGTGGCGGCGCTGGCCGACGCAGGTCTGACGGCCTACCACGCGGCGGCGAAGGCGGCGCGCACGCTGCGTCCCGGCGACCGCTGCGTGGTGGTCGGCGCGGGAGGGCTCGGGCACATCGGGATCCAGGTGCTCAAGGCCATCTCGGCGGCCGAGCTGGTGGTGCTCGACCGCAACCCGGAGGCGGTGGAGCTGGCGGTGGACATCGGCGCCGATCACGGCGTGGTGGCCGACGGCACGCACGTCGAGCAGGTGCAGGAGCTCACCGGCGGGCACGGCGCGGAAGCCGTCATCGACTTCGTCGGTGAGGGCGGCGCGACCTCCGAGGGCGTGCGGATGCTGCGCCGCGCCGGGGATTACCACGTGGTCGGCTACGGCGAGAACATCAACGTGCCGACGATCGACATCATCTCCGCCGAGATCAACTTCATCGGCAATCTCGTCGGCTCCTACAACGACCTGTGCGAGCTGATGGTGCTGGCCGCGCAGGGGAAGGTCCGGCTGCACACCAGCAAGTACCCGCTGGAGCGGTTCCAGGACGCCCTCGACGACCTCGACGCCGGCCGCATCCGCGGGCGCGCGATCCTGACCCCCTGACCAGGAGGAACGATCATGATCTTCATCGTGGCGAAGTGGCGGATCAAGCCGGAGCACGCCGACCGCTGGCCGGAGATCTCCCGGTGGTTCACCGAGGCCACCCGCGCCGAGCCGGGGTGCCTGTGGTTCGACTGGTCGCGCAGCCTCGACGACCACGACGAGTACGTGCTGGTCGAGGCGTTCCGCGATGACGAGGCCGGCTCGGCTCACGTCACCTCGGAGCACTTCCAGAAGGCCCGCGGGGAGCTGCCGCCCTACCTGGCGGAGACCCCGCGCATCATCAACGCCAAGCTCGACCAGGACGGCTGGTCCGAGCTCGGCGAGATGTCGGTGGGCTGACCGGTTCGAGGGGGTGTCCCCCGGCACATCCCCTCGACAACCCGGATCGTTGCCTCGGCTAATGGCCTACGGTCGGGGTCATGCCCGCTCCGCCGATCACGCGCACCCCGAATCGCTGGCTGATGCTGACGATCTCGATGTTCGCGCAGCTGGCGGCGACGGTGTTCACCAACGCCGCACCCGCGCTGATCCCGAACCTGCACTTCGAGCGCGGGCTGTCGTTGTCGCAAGCGGGGTTGATCGCCGCGGCCCCGCTGGCCGGGACGATGTGCACGCTGATCATCTGGGGCGCGGTCGTCGACCGGATCGGTGAGCGGGTGTCGCTGCTGATCGGGTTGAGCATGCTCGCCCTCAGCGCCGCCGCGGCAGCGCTGGCCGGTTCGCTGGTGCTGCTGGCGGTGCTGCTGTTCCTCGGCGGTGCGGCCGGAGCCAGCTCGAACTCGGCCAGCGGCCGGGTGGTCTCGGGCTGGTTCCCGCCGCACCGCCGAGGCATGGCGATGGGCATCCGGCAGACCGCGCAACCCCTCGGCGTGGGACTGACCGCGGTGCTGGTGCCCAACCTGGTCGAGTCTCATGGGCTCGCGATCACCATGCTGACCGTCGCAGCCGTGTGCGCGGTGGCCGCGGTGCTGGTCGCAGCGTTGATCGTGGACCCGCCGAGACCGCCGGTGGCCGAGTCCCGCCGGAACGGCAGCAGCGACAACCCCTATCGCGGCGACCGGGACCTGGTGCGCATCCACGGCGTCTCGATCGCGCTGACGGTGCCGCAGCAGACCGCCTGGACCTACATGCTGGTCTGGCTGATCGCGACCCAGCACTGGACCACGGCCGCGGCCAGCGCACTGGTCGGCACGACGCAGCTGTGCAGCGCGCTGAGCCGGGTGGGCGCGGGGATCTGGTCGGACCGGATCGGCAGCAGGCTGCGGCCGATCCGCTACTTCGCGTTCGGTTCGGCGATCGCGATGGGCGGTTTGGCGGCCTTCTCCGGCACTCCCCTGGCGCTGACCTTCATGGTCGTCGTCTCCATCGTCGCGGTGGCCCACAACGGCCTGGCGTTCACCGCGGTGGCCGAGATCGCCGGTCCGCATTGGAGCGGACGGGCGATGGGAGCGCAGAACACCGGCCAGTCCCTCACCGCCACCGCCGTCCCGCCCGTCATGGGAGCCCTCATCGCCACGGCCGGCTACCCGGTCGCCTTCGCGGTGGCGGGGTGCTGCGCGCTGCTCGCGGTACCGCTGGTGCCGACCCGGAGCGTCACACCCGCGGCTTCAGCGCCTGCTGGGACTCGTAGAGCGCGCTGACGCCGAGCTGCTCGACGCCGACCGGCCAGGTGCCGGGCCGCCACGCGCCGGACTTGAGCAGGGCTCGTCCGCAGTGCACGAACAGCTCCTCGACGCTGACGACCACCCCGAGCTCCGGAGGCACCCCCTTCAGCGCGAGATCCGCCATGAACGGCGCGGAGGAGACGATCGTCGCCGTGCCGTTCACGCGGAGCACGTGGTTGACGCCCGGGATCATGAACAGCATCCCGATCTGCGGGTTCCGCAGCAGGTTGTGCAGCCCGTCCATCCGCCGGTTGCCGGGACGTTCGGCGTAGGCCAGGGTCTTGCCGTCGTCGAAGACCACGACGCTGCGGGTGGTGTCCCCTCGCGGCGAGACGTCGACCATCCCGCCCGCGCCCGTGGTCGCCACGACGAACAACCGCGACTCCTCGATGAACCGGCGGCTGACCTCGTCGATCCCGGCAACCACCTTCTCGGCGACCACCGGGTGCGGCGGTTCGACGATCTCGCGGAGCTGCGCTTCGGAGGTGACCTGCTCAGCCGCACTCGGATCCCACGAGGGCACGCGTCGTTCTCCTCAGCCCGCCTGGCTCTGCGCGATCAACGGCACGACCTTGTCGATCGCGAAGGACATGCCCGCGGCCGTCCCCGCGGAGAACGCCTGCGTCGCCTGCTCGTCGTGCAGCACCACGGCACGCTTCTCGCGGACCGAGGGGACCGACTGGAACATCTGGTCCTTGTCGATCTCCCCGGCGTCGATGCCGATCGGGAACATCACCGTCAGGTCGGCGTTGAACAGGTCCATGCGTTCAGGCGAGACGGGGATGAAGAAGTTCCCGCCCGCCAACGCCTGGACCGCAGGTGACTGCCGGAATCCCAGGCGCTCCATGAATTCCAGCCGCGACCCGCCGTTGACGTAAGCGCCGTAGGAGCCGACCATCTTCGCCCCGACCGACACGGTCTTGCCCGCGAACTGCGGGTTCGCGGCGGCCGCCTGCTGGAACTTGGCCTCCAGATCGGCCTTCTGCTGCGCGGCTTCGGTGCTCTTGCCCAGCGCCTTGCCGACCATGTCGAGCTGCTGGTCCCACGTGGTCAGGTACGACTCCCCACCCGGCGGGATGCTCACCACCGGCACGCCGAGCCGGTTGAGCAGGTTGTAGCGCTCCTTGTCGCCGCTGGCGCGGGTGTCGAGGATGAGGTCCGGCTCCAGCGCGGCGACGGCCTCCATGTCGACCTCCATGGTGCCGAGCATCTTCGGCGGCGCGCTGTAGCGCTTGTCGGCGGGAATCCACGGCGGAACTCCGTCACCCCCGACCGGCAGCCAGTCCGCGGCACCGACGGGCTGAACTCCGAGGGCCAGCGCGGTTTCCGCGTCGCCCCAGCCGAGCGCGACGACGCGCTGCGGACGCTCCGGAACGGTCACGTCACCGAACGCGGTCTTGATGGTCACCGGGAACTGCCCGTCGGCCGATCCAGCAGCGGGCTTGTCCTCGGGACCGGCCGCACCGCAACCGGTCAGGGCGATTCCCAGCAGGACTGCCATGATCAGCCCCAGGGTCCGCATCCAGCGCATTTCCACACCTCGCAGCGAGTAAAGTGCGCCTAACCTAACTAACCCTCCGTGCGGAGTCCAGCCCGCTGCCCACCCCAGCGTCACCGACGTTCGTCACATTCGTCCGGAACCGAGCCGGTTTTCGGCCGCGCTCATGAGCAACTTCCCGCCGTGGTCGCGCGTTGATCCTCACGAGCCCCGGCGGGGGCGTTCGACGTGCGGGAGGACCCGATGGTGATGGACAGGCTCAACGGCAAGCGCGTGCTCGTCACGGGCGGAGCTTCGGGGATCGGTCAGGCGAGCGTGCTGCGCCTGCTCGACGAAGGCGCCCGGGTGCTGACCACGGACATCGACGAACCCGGCCTGAAGGAGACGACGCGGCGCGCCGCCGAAGCGGGCACCTGCGACCGGCTGGGAACCCTGCCGCTGGACATCTCCGAGGAGGACGCGGTCGACGCGACGGTCCCCGCGGCGGCCGAGCAGCTGGGCGGACTGGACGTGCTGGTCAACGCCGCCGGGACGTTGCACAGCGCGCGCACGCACGAGTGCTCGCTGGAGCTGTGGAACCGGATCCTCGCGGTGAACCTCACCGGCACGTTCCTGGTGACCCGCGCGGCCCTGCCTGCGCTGCTGGCCACCGGGAGCGGCGTCGTGATCAACTTCAGCTCGACCTCGGCGAACTTCGCCCACCCGTACATGGCCGCCTACGCGGCGAGCAAGGGCGGGATCCAGTCCTTCACCCACAGCATCGCCCTGGAGTACGCCAAGCAGGGGTTGCGCGCGGTTTCCCTGGTGCCCGGCGGGATTCGCAGCGGCATCACCGAGACCACCGCCGACAAGCTGCCCGCGGACACCGACTGGGACCTGTTCACCAAGCTCTCCCCCGCGCTGGGCAGCGGATTCGCTCCCCCGGAGCACGTGGCCGGTGTGGTCGCGATGCTCGCCTCCGACGACGGCGCGTTCATCACCGGCACCGAGATCCGCGTCGACGGAGGCACCCACCAGTGACCGGCCCCCGGATCCGCCGAGGTGCGCCCGGTTAGACTCGCCGCCGAGCCGGTCGTGCCACGTGTGGCCGATGGGAATCCGGTCGGAAGCCGGAGCTGACGCGCAGCGGTAGGGGTGACGAGCGAGCCCGAGCCACTGGATCGCACGCGATCCGGGAAGGCGGCTCGCTCGGTGGAGCCCGAGCCCGAAGACCTGCCGGCTCCCCGGTACCGCACCCGGTTCCGGGAATCGGCCGACCAGGTCTCGCGCACGGATCTGGGGTGAGGATTTCCGCACGACGTGTTCCGCCGTTGGAAGCGCACGGGCTTGACCCTGCTCTGCGCCACCGCCATCACCGCCTGCTCCGCACCTTCCACGGAGTCCGCTCCGCCCCGGGTGTCGTTGCCCAACTGCGACGGGCAGGTCTCCGTGGCCGAGCCGCCGCGCCGGGCCGTGAGCCTCAACCAGTCGACGACCGAGATCATGCTCGCCCTCGGCCTGGCCGATCGCATGGTCGGCACCGCGACCTGGACCGACCCGGTGGACCCGGCGTTGGCCGCCGAGAACGTCCGGGTCCCGAGGCTCTCCAACAACAACCCGTCGTTCGAATCGGTGCTGGCCACCGAGCCGGACCTGGTGCTCGGCGCCTACCAGGCGGTGTTCACCGACGAGGGCGTCGCCTCGCGCGAGCGCTTCGGCGAGCTCGGCGTTCCCACCTACCTCTCCCCCTCCAACTGCATGCCCGAGGAAGCGCCGCTCGCCGAGCCGGTCGAGCTCGACGACATCTACCGCGAGGTGCACGAGATCGCCATGATCTTCGACGTCCCGCAACGCGGTGAGGCCCTCGTGTCGGAGCTGCGGCAGCGCGTCGAGGCCGCGCGGCGCAAAGCCACGCCCAGCCAGGACACCTCGGTCCTGTTCTGGTTCGCCCGGACCGAATCCCCTTACATGGCAGGATCGACCGGCTCTCCGGCGATCATGACCCGCACTCTGGGAGTGCGCAACGCCTACGACGACGTGCGCTCGATGTGGCCGCAGGTCTCGTGGGAGGACGTGCTCGCGCGCGATCCCGATCTGCTGGTGCTCGGCGACCTGACCCGCGACGGCGAAGGCGATTCCCTCGCCGCCAAGCAGCAGTTCCTGCGCACCGATCCCGCGGTGTCGCGGCTGCCCGCCGTGGCCGAGGGCCGCTGGATGGGCATGACCGGCACCGAGATGAACGTCAGCATGCGCACCATCACCGGCATCGAACGGCTCGCCGACCGGCTCGCCGAGCTGGAGCGGCGGTGAGGACGGGACGCCTGCCCGCTCCGCTGATCGTGCTCGGCGGCATCCCGCTGCTGCTCCTGTCGATCGCCGTGGCCGTCACGCTCGGCCCGGCACCGCTGTCGGTCGCCGACGTCGCCGGGGTCGTGGGAGCGCGGCTGGGCCTCGGTGAGACCGAGGTGTCGCGGATCGGCCAGGGAATCGTCTGGCAGCTGCGATTACCGCGCGCGGTGCTCGCGGCGATCTGTGGTGCGGGGCTGGGGATGTGCGGCGCGGTGCTGCAGTCCTTGCTGCGCAACCCGCTCGCCGACCCGTTCCTGCTGGGCGTGTCGGCAGGTGCTTCCACCGGTGCCGTCCTGGTGGTGATCCTCGGGTTGGGCGCGGGCGCGATCGGGCTGACCGCGGGCGCCTTCGCCGGCGCGCTGGTGGCGTTCGCGCTGGTGATCATGCTGGGGACGCTGGCGGGCGGCACGACCACGCACCTGGTGCTGGCCGGTGTCGCCGGCACGCAGCTGTTCTCGGCCCTGACGTCGTTCGTCGTGATCACCTCGGCCGACGCCGAGCAGACCCGCGGCGTGCTGTTCTGGCTGCTGGGCTCGCTGTCGGGCGCTCGCTGGAACGACGTGGTGGTCTCGGGCGCGGTGTGCGCGGTCTGCCTGCTGCTGTGCCTGGCCCGGGCCGGAGCTCTGGACGCGTTCGCGCTGGGCCAGGACACCGCCGCCGCGCTGGGTGTCCACGTCGCCCGATTGCGGATCGGTCTGCTGGTGGCCACCGCGCTGCTGACCGCGACGCTGGTCGCCTCGGCGGGCGCCATCGGGTTCGTCGGCCTGGTCCTGCCGCAGGCCGCGCGGCTGCTGGTGGGACCGCGTCACCGCGCGCTGATGCCGGTCACCGCGGTGCTGGGCGCGATCCTGCTGGTGTGGGTGGACGTCCTGGCGACCACCATCGCCGCGCCGCAGGAGGTCCCGGTCGGTGTGATGACCGCGCTGGTCGGTGTTCCGGCCTTCGCCGTCCTGCTCGCACGGCGCGGCCGAGCCGCCTGAGCGTCCCGAAACCCCTACGCTGCGGACGAAGACACGATTCTGCGGAGGAGTGGGGATGGACCAGCAGGTGGCGTGGGGCGTGCTCGGCTGCTCCGGGATCGCCGAACGACGAATGCTGCCCGCGCTCGACGAGATCGAGGGTTCCTCGGTGGTGGGCATGGCCAGCCGGACCCCGGACAGGGCCGAGCGGTTCGCCGCCCGGCACGGCGGAACGGCGATGAGCTACGAGCAGCTGATCGACTCCCCGGACATCGACGCCGTGTACCTGTCGTTGCCGAACTCGCTGCACTTCGAGTGGGCCGAACGCGCTCTGCGCGCGGGCAAGCACGTGCTGTGCGAGAAGCCGATGACCGTCTCGGCCGAGCGGACCGACTCCCTCACCGCGCTGGCCGCCGACCGCGGGCTCGTGCTGCGCGAGAACTTCGCCTTCCTGCACCACCCGCAGCACGAGGTGGTGCGCGAGCTCGTGGAGCGCGGGCGGCTGGGGAGGCTGCGCACCTTCAGCTCGGCGTTCGGGGTGCCGTCCCCACCCGTCGGCGACATCCGCTACGACCCCGCGCTGGGGGCCGGATGTCTGCTCGACGTCGGGGTGTACCCGATCCGGGCGGCCCAGCTCATGCTCGGCAGCGGGTTGACCGTGGCGGGCGCGACGCTGCGGGTCGACGCCGACACCGGCGTGGACATGGCCGGTCACGCGCTGCTGGTGTCGGAGAACGGGATCTTCGCCGATCTGGAGTTCGGGTTCCAGCACAGCTACCGGTCCCGCTACGCGCTGTGGGGCGATGCCGGGCACCTGAGCCTGGAGCGCGCGTTCACGCCGCCCGCCGAGCACCGACCGCTGCTGCGGCTCGAAGAGCAGGACCACCACGAGGAGTTCGTGCTCGACGCCTCGCACCAGTTCCGCGATTCGCTGGCCTCGTTCGCCGGGGCGGTGCGCGACGGGCGCACCCCGGAGATCGAGCGGTCGTGGCTGCGCGGAGCCCGGGAGACCGCGCGGCTGGTGGAGGCCGTTCAGGAGACCGCGACCCGGGTGAAGCAGCGGGGCGCGGTTCCGGCCTGAGCCGTTCCGGTACCTTGGGTTAAGTCACACGACTTAACCCAAGGGGGATCGCTCGTGCGCGACGCCATCGAGCCCGCCGTCGTCGAGGTCAGCCGCCGCCGGACCGGATTCGGACCGGCACCTGATGTGGAGGCCCTGCGCGACGGCACCGGGATCGCGCGGGTGCCCACGCCGTTCGGCCCGCCCGCCTGGTTGCTGACCCGGCACGAGGACGTGCGCCGGATGCTCGGCGACACCACCGGTTTCCGCAACGGCTGGACGACCGCCGATCTCTCCGGAGGTGCCGCGAGGGACCCCCGCCAGCTCTCCGGCGACGGCAGCGGGAACCTGCTGTCGATGGACCCGCCGGATCACAACCGGCTGCGGCGGATGCTCACCCCGGAGTTCACCGTGCGCCGGATGCGGCGGCTGGAACCGCGCATCGTCGAGATCGTCGAGCAGCACCTGGACGAGCTCGAACGCCGCGGCAGCCCGGCGGACCTGGTCTCGCAGTACGCGCTGCCGATCCCGTCGCTGGTGATCTGCGAGCTGCTGGGAGTTCCCGGCGCCGACCGCGACGAGTTCCAGGAGCGCACCCGCAGGCAGCTCGACCTCACCGCCTCGGTCGAGGAGAAGGCCGAGCTCGGTCGCGAAGCTCAGGCCTACATGGCCGACCTGGTGCGGCGCGCCCGCCACGCCCCCGGCGACGACCTCATCGGCATGCTGATCCGCGAGCACGACGAGAAGCTCAGCAACGCCGAGCTCATCGGGGTGGCGAACCTGCTGCTGGTCGCCGGGCACGAGACGACCTCCAACATGCTCGGTCTCGGCACGCTCGCGCTGCTGCGCCATCCCGATCAGCTCGCGGCGGTGCGCGACGATCCCGAGTCGGTGGAGGGCGCGGTCGAGGAGCTGATGCGCTGGCTCAGCGTGGTGAACTCCGGCTCGCCCCGGATGGCCACGCGCGACGTCGAGCTGGGCGCGGTGACGATCCGGCGCGGTGATCTGGTCTCGTTCAACCTGCCTGCCGCGAACCGGGATTCGGCGCTGGTCGAGCACCCGGAGCGCTTCGACATCAGCCGTTCCGCTGGACCGCACCTGGGATTCGGTCACGGCCTGCACCACTGCCTGGGCGCACCGCTGGCGCGGATGGAGATGCGCATCGCGTTCCCGGCTCTGCTCCGCCGATTCCCGGCCCTGCGGCTGGCGGTGCCCGAGGACGAGGTGGCCTGGGCGAGCGACCACGCCATCTACGGACTCGAGGAGCTGCCGGTCGCATGGTGAGCACGCGATTCAGCGCGTTCGGCACCGCGCGCAGCGAGATCTGGCAGATGCGACGGCTCAACCGGCCGAGCCCGCTGTGGGGTTCCAACGGCATCACCTTCGGCCCGGACGGCAGGCTCTACGTCGCGCAGTTCCTGGCCGGGCAGATCAGCGCCGTCGACGTGCGCACCGGTGCGGTCGAGGTCGTCGTCCCCGCCGACGGGCCGGTCCAGGCGCCGGACGACCTCGCTTTCGGCGCGGACGGTTCGATGTACATCGCCGACATCACCCCGCAGCGGGTGTGGCGCCGCTCCCCCGACGGCGAGTTCACGGTGCTGTCGCAGGACATCCGCGTGCCGAACGGGATCACCTGCGTCGGCGACCGGCTGTTCGTCAACGAGATGAGACCGAACGGCCGTCTCGTGGAACTGCTGCCCGCCACCGGCGAGGTGCTGGTGCTGGCCGAAGGCCTGGCGATGGGCAACGCGATGCAGCAGGGCCCGGACGGATCGCTGTACTACCCGCACATGATGACCCGCCAGGTGTGGCGGGTGTCCCCCGAGGGAGGCCCGCCGCAGGAGGTGGCCGACGACGTGCACGAGCCGGTGGCGGTGCGCTTCGACCACGACGGAGCGCTCGTGGTGCTCTCGCGCGGCGTCGAGGGCGTCGTCACGCGCATCGATCCGGACACCGGCCGCCGCAGCATCATCGAGACCGGTGTCGCCGGGATGGACAACGCGGCCTTCGACCGGGAGAACCGGATGCTGGTGTCCAGCTACGGCAGCGGCGGGGTCACCGAGGTCGAAGCCCTCGGCACCCGCACCGTCGTGGGCCGCGGGCTCAACGGCCCGTTCGGCGTGACCGCCGACGAGGCCGGGCGGGTCTACGCGGGCGACCACTTCCGGCTGGCCGACGGCGATCTGGTGACCGGCGAGCTGATCCAGCCGGTGACCGGCGGCGCTTGCCACGGCGTGGCCGCAGCCGGCGGGCTCGTGCACATCACCTCGATGCACGGCGACGTCCGGACCTTCGACCCTGCCACCCGGGCAGTGCGGTTGCGGGCGAAGGGACTCGCCGAGCCCACCGGCATCGCCATCACCGACTCGGGCCTGCTCGTCGCGGAAACCGGTGCGGGACGGGTCATCCACATCGATGACGCCGACGCGGTCACCGTGATCGCCGAGCTGCCGCACCCGATCGACGTCGCGCTCGACGACCAGGGCCGGTACTACGCCTCGGACGACACCCTCGGCGCCGTGCTCCGGCTGGACGAGCACCCCGTGACCACAGTGGACGGACTGGAGCAGCCCCAGGGCATCACGATCCGCGAGAGCTCGCTGCACGTCGTCGACGCCGGCACCAAGCGCCTCATCGCGGTGGACCTCACCACTGGGGACTCCCGGATCGAAGCCGAATCCCTCCCGGTCGGTCTCCCTCCGGGCCTGCACCGGGAAGACCCTGCCCCCACCCTCTTCCCGCCGGCCAGACCACGCCCCTTCGCGGGCCTGACGACGGGACCCGACGGTTCCCTGCTGCTCGCCGCCAACGGAGAAGGCACCGTCCAACGCCTCACCCCCGCTCGAGGGTGATCTGGCAACTGGCAAGACGCACCAGCCGTTCAGCTGTGGGTTACCAACGCGAACCTCGTCATCTATGTTGGGGATCAACAATGCGTCTTCGTTGATCGATCCTCGAACGGTGGAGGCACCATGAGCTCGCGTGCGCATAACGTTTCCCGACGCCGGTTCCTCGGCTACGGCGCGGCAGGTTCAGCGGCCGTGCTGCTGGGCACGGGAACGTGGAGCGCCGCGAGTTCGTTCGCGGCCCCGGCCGCAGCCGCGAACCCGTTCGCACTCGGCGTGGCCTCCGGCGATCCCGTCCCCGACGGGGTCGTGCTGTGGACCCGGCTGGCTCCGGACCCGTTCGCCGAGGACGGCAGCGGCGGGATGCCCGCCCAACCGGTCCGGGTCGAGTACGAGGTCGCCGCGGACGAGCGGTTCGCCGACGTCGTCCGCAGGGACAGCGTCGTGGCGACCCCCGAGCTGGGCCACTCGGTGCACCCCGAGATCAGCGGGCTCGCACCGGACAGGGAGTACTTCTACCGCTTCCGGGTCGGCGACGACATCTCGATGGTCGGCAGGACCAGGACCACGCCCGACCCCGCGTCCACCCCGAGCGAGCTGAACTTCGCGTTCGCGTCGTGCCAGGCGTGGCAGGACGGCTACTTCACCGCCTACGACCACATGGCCGAGGAAGACCTCGACCTCGTGGTGCACCTCGGCGACTACATCTACGAGTACGGCACCAAGGACAACAAGCGCGGCGTGGAGACCGATCCGAAGTTCCACACCGAGACCTTCGACCTCGCGCGCTACCGCCTGCAGTACGGGCTCTACAAGGCCGAGGAGCCGCTGCAGCGGGCGCACGCGCGCTTCCCGTGGATCGTAACGATGGACGACCACGAGGTCGAGAACAACTGGGCCGGCGACCTCTCCCAGGTCGACGACGAGCCCGATCAGGACCCGGCCGAGTTCCGCCGGCGCAGGGCCGCCGCTTTCCAGGCCATGTACGAGAACTTGCCGCTGCGGCAGGCCCAGACGCCCTCCGGGCCGGACATGCGGCTGCACCGCCGGTTGTCCTACGGCCGCCTCGCGGACTTCACGATGATCGACACCCGGCAGTACCGGGACGACCAGCCCTGCGGCGACGGGCACTCGGCGGACTGCTCGGACCGCCTGGACCCGGACCGCACCCTTCTCGGCGCGCAGCAGCGGGACTGGGTGCTCGACGGGTTCTCCGGCTCGGCCGCGCAGTGGCAGGTGCTGGGCAACCAGGCACCGCTGGGCCAGACCGACCGAGACCCGGGCGAGGCGGTCGACGTGTTCATGGACCCGTGGGACGGTTACGTCGCCGAGCGCGACCAGCTGCTCGCCGCCGCGCAGGACAGCGGCGTGCGCAACCTCGTGGTGATCACCGGTGACCGGCACCAGAACTACGCGTGGGACCTCAAGCGCGACTTCAGCGATCCGGATTCGGCGACGGTGGCCAGCGAGTTCGTCGGGACGTCCATCTCCAGCGGCGGCAACGGCGACGATTCCAACGAGGAGACCGCGCGGCTGCTGGAGGCCAACCCGCACATGAAGTTCATCAACGCACAGCGCGGCTACGTCCGCGTCAACGTCACCGAGCAGCGGTGGCAGAGCGACTTCCAGGTCGTCTCCCACGTGACGGAGCCGGGAGCACCGATGACGACCCGCGCCACCTACGTCGTCGAAGACCAGAAACCCGGAGTCCAGAAGGGCTAGGAGCAGCGCGGAGGCAGACCGGGCGCGTCGCACGAGTCCCGGGAGTGGTCGCCACGTCCCAGTTTTAGTCCAAACCGAGCCATGATCATGTCCGCTTTGTCCGCCTAGTTTGGACTAAAACTGGGAGCGGGCGACGAATTCACCCATCCGAGGAGCGCGGACGCGGACGGGAAACGCCCGCCCCGGTTTCGGGACGGGCGTTCCGGCAAGCGCGATCAGCGGCCGGGAGCGACCTGTTTGATCAGCGGTCGAAGTGGCCGGTTTTCAGGGCGGCGACGAACGCGTGCCACTGCGGAGCTGTGGTCGTGAAGTGACCGGCTGCGCGGTCCTTGGTGTCCCGCACGGCCGCACCGGCGTCGGAGGTCCGGCCGACCTCGACGCAGTTCTGCGCCCCCTGGCTACGACTGGACTTCCGCCAGCCCGTGACCGACTGAGACGCGGGCATGGTCACCACTCCTAGGTCAGCTCTTTGATCCTCCGATCCAGCATCTCGACCGTCACCCGGTCCGACGCTGAAACCATCCGCAGCGTATCGAACGCCTTCACGTAGCGGTCGGTGTGGGCGGGTTTGTCGAGATAGTCACCGCTGGTGAGCGCTTCGGTGTAAACGAAGGTGGCGGACGGTTCTTCAAGGTGCAGAAGCGTCCACGCAGATCCGAGCGCAACATGCTCCCCCACGTCGAACGGAAGGATTTGCAGGGTGATGTTCGGCCGCGCCGCCAACTTGCGCACGTGCTGCAACTGATCTCTCAGAACTTTAGGACCGCCGACCTGGCGGAAGAGCGACGCTTCACCGATCACGCACCACAGCTGTGGCGAATCGTCAGCGAGCATTCGATCAGCTCGGCGCACTCGCTCAGCAACAGCCGGTTCGACATCTTGCGTGTCGTCGAGCGGGTTCGACAATGCAGCACGCGCCGTGTGTTCAGTTTGCAGCACAGGGGGAATCACTTCGGGGTCGTAGTACTTGATCTCCGTGGCTGCGCCTTCGAGGGCGACGTAGGTTGCTGCCCAGTCGGGGACGCGGGCAGGTTGGTCTCGGCGGCGGGCCTCCTTGGCGAGGGCGCGGAGGCGGTCGGCCTCGTCCTGGTCTTCGACCCCGAACAGGCGGATGAGCTCGTTGACCTCGGCCGCGGAGACCGTGAGGTTCCCGGACTCGACCTTCTGGATCTTGCCGACGTACCAGTCGAGCGTCTCGTTGATCTCCTTGGACTTCACGCCCGACCTGTCGCGCAACGCGCGGAGCATCAACCCGACCTGCACCCGCCGGACCGCCGGCCACGTCTTCGACATGACTCAGGATCTTGCACCAGCCCGAACCCGCCGATCAAGCACATGACCCTTTTGGGCAATCGCCAATTGCAATTGCAGTTCGCTACCTTGCAGTCAAGCCGATCACGAGCGAGAGGACTGGGGATGCGAACCGAGCAGGCACAACGGCACTTCTGGCTACCCGTCCCGAACGAGAAGGTGCCCGGCGGCGTGCGCCACGCCTTCCCGGGACCGCGTTGGGACGGGCTGCCGTCGGCCGATTCCGTGTGCGGAAAACACGTCGCGCTGGCGCAGCCCAGCGAGGTCGACTGGATCTACTTCCCCACCTGCGCCGAGTGCAACTCCCGCCTCAAGAGCCGCTAGACCACCGCGCCCGGTCCGCCTTCCCCCGACCGGGACGGGCGCGGACATGAAAAGGCGTCTCCACCAACGAATCACGCTGGTGGAGACGCCTTTTCCCCGCACACCGCGCGGGTTCTCAAGGGCGCGGTTCGCCTCGGTAGTAGCCGAAGGACCAGAGGTTGCCCTCCGGGTCGCGGATGGTGAACTCGCGGTTGCCGTACTCCTGGTCGGCGATGTCGCGGATCATCTCGACGCCGTGGGCGCGCAGCCGCTGGTGGAGGGCGTCGGGATCGTCGGTCACCACGTACATCCCCGCCGTGCCCGGCTTGCGGGACCAGTCATGCCCGGGCTTGTACGAGCCGAGCATGATGCCGCCGCCCTCGGGCCAGTCGAGCTGGGCGTGAGCGATGAGACCTCCATCGGAATAGGCGGCGGTCTTGATGAAACCGACCTTGTTCACCAGGAAATCGATGAGTCCGGGTGCGTCCTGTGCTTGGAGGGTGCCCCACACGGTGGGTGCGGGCCTCGTGTTCGTCGTCGTCATACCGGGAATTCTTCCGCCGGCTGCCCCGCACCGGCTTGGAGATTTCGGAGCTCCTCCGCGATCCAGCTGCTCGGGCTCGATCCCGCGTACTGCCTGAAATCGCGCACCAGGTGCGAGTGGTCGTAGTAGCCGGAGCTGTGCGCCACCGCCGCCAGATCCAGCGGAGCACCCGCGCTCACGGCACGAACGATGCGCTGGCGCGCGTGCTCGAAGCGCATCAACCTCGACACCGCCTTCGGCGACACACCGAGCTCGGCCTTGAACACCGACGTCAGCTGGCGCTCTCCCAGGTGCACGTGGCGGGCCAAGGCGCTCATCGAGCCCGTGCCCCGGTGCCAGGCGATCCACTTCCACGCCTCGACGACGTCCGGGCGTGGGCCCGAGGTCACCTCGGCGGTGTTCTCGCGGAGGTAGGCGCCGAGCGCGGCGAAGCGCTCCGGCCACGTGGGCAGATCGGCCAGCTGCTCGCGCAACCGCTCGACACCCGCGCCGAACACGTCGCGCGCGTCGATCGCCTGTTCCCGCAGCTCGGACGCGGGAACGCCGAACAGCTGCCGCAACGCCAGCGGGCGCACGGCCAGCTGGATCCCACTCTGCGCCTTCGGCTGGGAGATGTAGGCGGGGCGGGTGTGCAGGCCGCCGAGCACCAGGTGACTGGTGCTGGAGTCCTGCCCCGAGAGTTCGAAACCCGAGATGACCGGCTCGTCGAAGGTCAGCACCAGGGTCAGTGCCGGCGACGGCAGACCCCGGTGCGTGCAGGGCCGTTCGAGCTTCGAGCTGTAGCCCACCGCCGAGACGACGGCCTCGGGCAACAGCCGTCCGCCGTCGACGAACCGCCACTCCCCCACGTCCTCGCCCACGTCAGCCATTGTCCACGCGGCACCGACAGCCGTCCGCTCAATCGGTTTCCGGGCGTTCCTCGGCGATCCGCTCGTCCAGCGAGCGGCCCTCGCGTTCCTCGCGCGGGGTGGGGCGGTCCTTCGTCGTGGCCGACCAGCTCTCGGGCGGCTCGACACCGCGCTCCAGCGGGTCGGTGCCGAGCTCGTCCTCGTCGAGGTCTTCCGCCGACTGCAGGTTGGCCGGGTCCTCCAGGTCCTGCGGGTCGGGTTCGGTCTCGTTCGGGCTGGGCGTGGACGCGTCCACCGGGTCAGACATCCGATCCTCCTCGGCTATCCGAGTCGTTCCGCGACGGTGTCGAGCAGTTCGGTCCAGGACTTCTCGAACTTGTCGACGCCGTCGGTCTCCAGGTGCTTGAAGACGTCGTCGAGGTCGATGCCGGCCGCGGCGAGGTCGTCGAAGACCTGCTGCGACTCGGCGGCCTTGCCCGAGACCAGGTCGCCGCGCACGTCGGCGTGGTCGGCGGTGGCCTGCAGCGTCGATTCCGGCATGGTGTTGACCGTGTTCGGCGCGGCGAGCTCGTCGACGTAGCGGGTGTCGGAGTAGGACTTGTCCTTCACCCCGGTCGAGGCCCACAGCGGGCGCTGCGCCCGAGCGCCCTCGGCCTTCAGCGCGTTCCAGCGGTCGGTGGCGAACACGCGCTCGTAGGCGGCGTAGGCCAGCCGCGCGTTGGCGATCGCGGCCTTGCCGCGCAGCGGATGGCCCTCCTGCATCGCGTCCAGCCGCTTGTCGATCTCGGCATCCACGCGGGAGACGAAGAACGACGCCACCGACTCGATGCTCGCCAGATCGTGGCCGTTGGCCTTGGCCAGCTCCAAGCCCGCCAGGAACGCGTCCATGACCTGCTCGTAGCGCTCCACCGAGAAGATCAGCGTCACGTTCACGCTGATGCCCTCACCCAACGCCTTCGTGATCGCCGGCAGACCCGCCAGCGTGGCCGGGATCTTGACCATCAGGTTCGGACGATCCACGGCCTTCCACAGATCGATCGCCTCGGCCACCGACTTGTCGGTGTCGTGCGCCAGGCGCGGGTCGACCTCCAACGACACCCGGCCGTCCACACCACCGGTCCGCTCGTAGACGTTGCGGAACACGTCCGCAGCATCCCGAACGTCGTCGGTGGTGATCGTGCGCACCGCGCGATCAACGCTCGTGCCCGCCTTCGCGAGCTCCTCGAACTGCCGGTCGTACTCGGACTCCTTCGACAGCGCGTTGGCGAAGATCGTCGGGTTGCTGGTCGCGCCGACCAGGCCGTAGCCCTCGATGAGCTCGCCGAACCCACCGGAGACGATCCGCCTGCGCGAGAGATCGTCCAGCCAGATCGACACACCGAGATCGTTGAGCGCCTTCAGATTCGCATTCGACACGGGACGTTCTCCAATCCCACACGGGTCTCCCGTCGGCCTACCCGGCCGGCGGGCGCGACATGCACGCCGAGGCGGGCGCAGCTCGCCCGCGTCACGCGGCGTAGCGGAGGACGGCGCCGATGCCGCCGGTCAGATCGACCGTGCCGGGATCGGTGATCACCAACTCCGCGCTGGTCCCGGCCAGGGCCCGAACGACCGCGGCACTGGCCGGCGCGTCGCCGACGCCCTCACCGCCCAGGTCCTTCAAAGTCCGCTCGTCGGCGGAGAGTTCGGTCGCACCAGCACCGACGCGCAGGTCACCGGCGTGGTCATCAGCGGTCCACAACAAGGTCTGCACCTGGCCCTGGCGAAGCGCGTCGACGGTGTCCGGCCAACCCTCCACCGCGCGTGCGCCTCGACCGCTCTCCCGCTGGAACTCCTCGACCGCATCGGCCACCTGCGCCTCGTGCACGCTGAGCGTGACCTCGTGCCGCAGGTCCTCCGCCGACTCCGTCCGGGAGCCGGTATCGAGCACCAGGTGCTGCGCCTCGCCCAGCAGCGAGCGCACCATGGAGCGCTGCTGGTCCTCACCGGTGAGCACGATGGCCTCGGCCTTCAACTTGCCGACCCGCTCGGTGATCTCACCGGCCACCGCCTCGGCGTTGCGCTTCCACTGCTCCTCGACGGCCATGTGCCCGCGCTGCTGGTTCTCCTGCTTGCCCGAATGCGCCTTGTGCACCGGATGCGCTTCGCCGTCGACCCGGACCTCCTCGGCCTTGCCAGGTCCGTGGAAGAGCAGCAGGTCCGCGCCTTCGTGATCCACGTCCGCGGCCACGAACGCCACCCGCGTCCGGCATCGCCGCAGGTAAGGCAGCAGGTGCGGGAGCGGGCCGACGTGGGCCTGGTCCTCGGCCGGCAGGTCGGTGGGCGGCTCGGGCAGTTCGTCCTGCAGCACCACGTCCCCGCCTTCGCCGACGAGCACCTGCCCGCGCTGGCCGGTCTGCGCGCGGTGCTCCCGCACGTGCGCTCCGATCGCCTCCACCGTGGCGTCGTCGGCGCCCTGTTCACGCAGGCTCTCGTGGATCGCTCGCCAACGCAGCTCGATGGCCTTGTCGGCGTCTTCGGCATCCCCCGAGGTGTCCAGGTACGCGGTCACGAAGGGCCCGGGACGTTCGTAGACGCGCTGGAGGGATTCCATCTCCACGGCCACATCACCCTGTTCTGCTCCACGACTCGCCTCCGCTTCGCGAAGGCCGTGTCCCGGAGGGTCCCCAGGTGGTGCGACCGGTTAAACCCGGCGGCCGATCCCGGCGTAGGCGTTGGAGCGCGCGATGTCGTCCGCGCTCGGCACGCGGTCCGGGTGCCACGAGGGCGTGGGGACCAAGCCCGGCGGAACGAGTTCGTAGCCGTCGAACAGCTCCGCGATCTCCTCCGGCGGACGCCAGCGAACGGGCGTCGGCGTGCGGGCCATGACCTCCTCCGCGGCGACCACCTGCTCATCGCTGGCGGCGAGCTGCGAGATGTGGGTGATGGCCAGGTAGCTTCCGGGCCCGCACATGTCCCGGTAGGCGGCGGTCAGCGCGGTGGCCTCGTCCTGGTCGGGCACGAACGGCAGGATCGCCACCGCCAGCACGGCCACCGGCCGGTCGAAGTCGATCTTGGCGACGCCGTTGGAGTCCAGCACCGCCTCGGGATCGCGGATGTCGGCCTCGTCGATGGACACCATCGGGTTCTCGCCGAGCAGCGCCCGGGCGTGCGCGACGGCCACCGGCTCGTGGTCCACGTAGGCGATGCGCGCCTGCGGGTTGTGCTGGTGCGCGATCTCGTGGACGTTGCCGACGGTCGGGATGCCCGAGCCCAGGTCGATGAACTGGTCGACGCCCTGGCGCACCAGGTAGCTCACCGCGCGGCGCAGGAAGGCGCGGTTGGCGACCGCGTAGTCCCGGGCGTGGGGCATGGCCTCCAGACCGGCTTCGGCGGCTTCGCGGTCGACCGCGAAGTTGGTCGAGCCGCCCAGGTAGTAGTCGTACATCCGCGCCGAGTTCGGGCGGTCGACATCGACCTGGGCGCCCGTCGGCTTCGGCTCCGGCAGCACGGCACCTCCCACGCGGACGAACGCAACCTTTCCAGCGTACCTACCCGCGGGTCGGCTCCGATTCGCCCATTCGGCCGCGTCCCGCGACTCAGGCGAAGCGGGGGTGCTCGCAGCAGGCCCGATGCGCCCACTCCGGTTCGTGCCACCAGAACGCCGCGTCGTTCTCCGGCCTCGCCCGATGGGTCCCGGTGACCGCGGCGGCGACCTCGGAGCGGGGCGATTCGAACGGGGCCAGCAGCGAGTCCGGGGTGTGCACGAGGCCGCCCCTGATGACCGTGCGGACCGCCGCCGCGGCGGTGATGTCCGACAGCGGATCGCCGGACACCAGCACGAGATCGGCGTAGGCGCCCTCGCGGATCTCGCCGAGCTCCCCGGCCAGCCCCAGCCAGCGAGCGGGATTGCGGGTGGCGGTGGTGAGCGCTTCGTGCGGCGTGAAGCCGTGGGCGACCATGGCGCGGAGGTTCATGTGCAGCGAGACCGCGATGTTGTCCAGCGGGGAGTCCGTGCCCGCGATGATGAACCCGCCGCCGCGCTGCACGCGCAGCAGCATGTCGACCTGCCCCGCCAGCTGAGCACGCCTGATCACGCCATGAGGACCCGCCGCGTCCTCGGCTTCACCGAGCAACCGCTGGTACTCCCACGGCGGGAACAGCACCCGCGTGCGCCGGTCCTCGATCAGCGATCGATCCGCGTCGTACATGCCCGAGGAGCTGAACAGAGTCGGGGTCAGCGACATCCCGCTGGCCGTGAACAGCGACACCGCGTCATCGTAGGAGTTGCCGAGATCGTCGCAGGTGTGGGAGTAGCCGAGGCGGTTGGTGGCGCCGGTGTGCTCCATGCCGTCCATGCCCAGGTTGGCGGCCGGGTAGACGTAGTGCGAGCTCAGCGGTCTGCCCTGCGCGTGCGCCTGCGCGATGGCGGCCCGCTGCAACGCGACCGGCAGCCGCACGTAGGTCTTCACCATGTCGTAGTCGAGCGCGGAGGCCCGCCGCATCTCCAGCGCCAGCTGCTGCTCGCTGAGGGTGCACCGCATGAAGTTGTAGTAGGTGCGCCCGCCGTCGATCGCCTCACCGGTGCCGAACAAGCGCGGTCCGACGCGGTCGCCCGAGGTCAGCGCCTACCGCGTCTCCTGCATCTGGTACGCCGGGTCGCCCGGTGAGCGGGTGGTCGTGATCCCGTACGCCAGCCACGCGCGTCCCTGCCGATCGCCCCACTGCCTGCCGCGCAGGTGCCAGTGCACGTGGGCATCGATCAGGCCGGGCATCGCGGTCAGCTCCCGGGCGTCGAGGTTCGCGCGGCCGTCCTGCGCCGGGAGCACGGCGGCGATGCGTTCCCCCGCCAGCACGATGTCGACGTCGCGGCGCAGCTGCGGGGACGCCCCGTCCCACATCGCCCCGGCGCGCACGATTCGGTTCTCCACGACCTCGGCGGGTGTCCAGCGCAGCTCCAGCGGGATCGCGGAGACCTCGCCGGTGCCGATGTGCACCGAGCGCAGCTCACCGCCGTTGAGGAACAGCAGGTGCTCGGCGTCGCGCCAGCTCGGCGAGTCGGTCAGCTCGGTGGTGACCTGCCGGGGCGCTCCGGTGAACGCGCCTGCGGTGTCGACCGGGACGACCCACGCCGTCGACTCCACGACGAACGCGAGGTGCCGCCCGTCCGGCGACCACACCGGCCCGTCGTCGCCCCGGGTCGCCAGCGACCGGAACGGCAGCACCTCGGTGTAGTGCAGCGCCCCGGTCTCCACGTCCACCCGCAACACCTGGCTGGTCCCCTCGCGGAACCGGGTGCCGTAGGGCTTGACCGCGGCGAGCACCAGCGTCCTGCCGTCCGGCGACCAGTCCGGGCGGCCGGGCTGGAACATCGGCGAGGTCAGCCGGCGCGGCTCTCCCCCGCCGAGGTCCGCGATCCACGTCGCGCCGTCCTCGTCCTGGTAGGCGATCCGCCTGCCGTCCGGCGCGAAACGGGCCGTGAGCGCCGCGCCCTCCACGTCGGTGATGCGCTGCTCCGCGCCGGTTTCCAGGTCGTGCGACCAGAGATCAGCGGTCCCGGCGCGGTCGCTGCTGTAGAGCAGCTGCCGCCCGTCCGGCGAGAAGTCGGGGTCGGAGGCGAAGTACCCGTCACCGACCACCTTCCGGGGTTCACCGCCGATCGGCATCACCCACAGCGCGTTCAACGCGCGGAAGGCGACGTGCTGCCCGTCCGCGGAGCACACCGGGCTCGCGATGCCGGTGACCTCCGGCCCGCGCACTCCCGGTCGTCGCTGCGGGAAATCGCGCCGGGCCAGCACCGGAACCGCTGCGGCGAACGGAACCTCGCTGCGACCTCCCGCGAGGCTGCGTCGGCGCACGACGCCGTCCGCGGTGTAAAGCAGTTCGGCGGGAGCTGTCCAGCGCGGGGCGAAACCGAAGACGTCCTCACCTTCGGTCACGGCACTCTCGCCGACCACGAGATCTCGCCGCGACCCGACGAGCCGCACGTGCGCGAGCCGGCCATCGGGACCGAGACTCGGCCCGTAGAGCGTGCTCTCGGCTCCTCCGTCGACCATCGTGCTGATCCGTCCGGAGGACAGCTCGATCCGCTCGATGGCGGTGTCCCCGGCGACGTAGACGAGCGCACCGCCGTCCGGTGACCAGCTGGGCATCGACACGTCCGGCCGGTCGCGGGTGACCTGGGTGATGACGCCGGACGCGAGGTCCATCACGAAGACCTGATAACTGCCGCCGGCCCGGTCCGAGGTGAACGCGAGAGTCCGGCCGTCCGGGGAGAACCGCGGCTCCCGGTGGTCGCGCCCACCCGCGGTCAGCTGCCGCAGCCCGGATCCGTCGGCGCTCATCGTCCACAGGTGGAAGTTGCCGTCCCGGTACGACTGGAACACCAGGCTCGCGCCGTCCGGGGAGAAGTCCGGTTGTGTGGCGTCCTGCAGCTCATCGGTGAGCCTGCGCGCCGCGCCGCCACCGGGTTCGAGCACCCAGATCGCGCTGACCAGGTCGAACGCGATGCGCCCGTCAGGAGCGGCGGCAGCGCAGAGGTTGGTCCCCTGCCGCAGCGTCACCTCGGCACCCGCCGCGCGGACGTGCCCGCGAGGTGCGAGCGCGAATGCCGCCGCCGCACCGGTTCCCGCCTGCAACGCGCGTCGTCGACTGATCGTGAACCGCGAATTCTCCGCTGTCATCGGCGCACTCCCGAAAATCCGTCGGATTCTGCGAGTCGATCGATCGTCCGTCCACCGCCCGCTCGCGCACAATCCGCCGACGAGTGAAAACCTGAACTCCCATCGCCACTCTCGCTCTCACCATCGTCATCGGCGAAACTTCGGAATTTCCGCACACACTCGATCGGGTACTGCAGTGGACGCCGAAGGCTGTCGATTACTAGCGCGTGGTCGTCTCGCAATCACCCCTCGAACTGAGCGAAGCTCCCCCCACGCGCGGCGCGCCCGCCCGGCCGCTTCCGCCCGATCGGCGCGCGTGGTGGTGCGGCGTGCTGGCGGCGGTCACCGTGCTGCTGGGCGTCGCGATCCCGTTCGCTCCGGTCACCGCGTCGGATCCGGTCGTGTCGTGGCCGCAGGCGGGCAGCTTGCCCGCCTCCACGGCGCTGCCGTTGAGCCCGCCCCGGCCTCTGTCGCTGCGGGCGACGATCCCGTGCGCCGCGCTGCGGGCCGTCGGCACCGGCGACGTCCTGCGCACCGTTCCGGCCGGGGCGAACCCGACGACCGGACTGACGGTGACCGCCGCCGCGGGCCGGGTCTCGGTGCTCGCGGGCAACACCCGGCTCCTCGACGAACCGATCCCCGCCGGAGGCTGCGACTACCGCGTGGAGGGCAACGCAGGCGGGCTCTCGATCGCCCGGGACTCCACCCCTCTCGCGGCCTTCCCCGGCACTCCGGTGCCCGTGGTGTCGGCGCTAAGCACCGCGGCCGAGGGACTGCCGCAGAGCGGTGGGCTCGCGGTCACCTTGCACACCGACGACCGCTACAACTCGCAGCCGAACGGGCTGAAAACCTTTCTGCTGCTGGCACATCTGGGCGCTCTGACGGCCACCGCCGTGCTGGCGTGGCGACTCTGGGGCCCGGTCCGGCTCCCGAGAGCACGGCCGCGCTGGGTCGATCTGCTCGTCGGCCTCACCACCGGGGCGTGGGTGCTGCTCGGACCGGTGCAGTACGACGACGCCTGGTACGTCCTGATGTCCCGCAACGCCGGCGCTTCCGGATACCTCGGCAACTACATCTACATGTTCAACGCCACCGAGAACCCGTTCGTGCTCAGCCAGTACCTGATGCAGTTCTGGGGCCAGATCGGCGAGTTCTCGCTGTGGTGGCTGCGGCTGCTGCCCCTCGCCTACGGGCTGATCACCTGGTGGGCGCTGCGCACGCTGCTGATCACCGCGCTCGGCCGCCGCACCGCGAGCCACCGGTGGGTGCCGTGGGCGCTGGGACTGGCGTTCCTTGCTTGGTGGCTGCCCTACGGGATGTCCCTGCGTCCCGAGCCGCTGATCATGTGCCTGACCGCGGTGTCGATGCTGCTCGCCGACACCGCCCGCCGCCGCGAGAGCATCCCGGCGGCCGCAGCGGCGACCCTGGCCGCAGCGCTCGCCCTGAGCTGCTCACCCTCGGGCCTGGTGGCGTGGGCGCCGCTGGTCCCGGCCCTGCCGTGGTTGTGGCGATGGCTGCGGGACCGGACGTGGAAGTCGCGCGCGGCGGCGGCTTCAGTGCTGGTGGCGGCTGGAACCGCCCTCGTTCCGGTCGCTTTCGCCGACGCGACCTTCGGCGACGTGATCGAGGCGACGAAGGTGCACCGCTGGTACTACGGCGCGTTCGCCTGGTACGAGGAGTGGCGGCACATCGACACCCTGATGGCCGGCCCTTGGGCGCTGCGCCTGCCGGTGCTGATGACCCTCGGCGTGGGCCTGCTGGTGGCGCTGGGCCGCGGGCGGCGCACCGCACCGGACACCGTCCGCTGGCTCATGCTCACCAGCGCCGTGATCACCGCGCTGGCCATGGCGTTCCTGGCGCTGAGCCCCACGAAGTGGGTGCTGCACTTCGGCGCGCTGGCCGCTCCGGCCATCGTGCTGCTCACCACCGCCCTGCTGCGCTCGCCGCTCCCCCGCACCACCGGTGCGATCGCGAGCATCGCGGGCACCGGCGTGCTGATCGCGGTGGCCGCGGCCGGGTTCTCCGGGCCGAACATCTGGAAGCCCTTCAGCGATCGCGGCCAGTCCTTCGGCAACCACCTGCCCGCGTCGCTGTCGAAGATCGAGTTGAGCATGACCGCGCCGCACGTCGGGGACGTGTTCCTGCGCGACGCGAAGCTGTGGGTCGGCCTGGCGGTGGTCATCGCCGCGTTCGGCCTCTGGCGCCGCCGCAACCACCTGGGCGTCCTGCTCCGCCCGGAGCGCGGAGTGCTGATCGCCACCGCGCTGCTCCTGGTCACCGGCATGTTCGCGGTCTTCGCCTACGCCCCGTTCCGGCAGGCACCGGGCTGGACGGTCGCCAGCGGCGGCTTCGAGTTCGCCACCAGCGGCACCACGGCCGGGCTCGCCGATCACGTCCAGGTGCTCGGCAACGCCGAGGCGCAACCGGCGGCTCCGGCGCAGCCGGCCGTGGTGCGCGGCGACTTCGCCTCCGCCCGGCCGCTCCCCGTACCGCCCTCGGCGCCGGGGCCGGTGTGGCACAGCTACACCTCCACGCCGACCGGACGCGGCACGCTGGTCACCGGCTGGTACTCCGTGCCCGCCCACGGCGACGGCACCCACGTGACGGTTCCCGTGCTCGGTGAAGCGCTGACCGCTCACCGGCTCGCGGTGCAGGCCGACACGGCCTCAGGCGTCGTCGAGCTCCCGCTGAGCCCCGACGCCGCCTTGGGCGCCCGCCACTGGCAGGAGCTCGCGGTCGGCCTGCCGCCGTCCGCACGGGCCATCCGCGTCGTCGCGGCGCAGCGGGGAACCTGGCTGGCGGTCGGCGAACCGCGCCTCACGAAGATCCGGCCCGTCACGACGATCACCGACGGCGAGACGGTGTTCGCCGACCAGCTCTCCGCGATGCTGTGGCCGGACGTCGAGCAGGCGACCGTCGCGCACGGCATCACCACCCCGCCGACGGTGCGGGTCAGCGCGGCCGAGAACATCGATCAGGGCGTGCTGTCCAACTCGACCTTCACCGACTGGGGCGGCAACTTCGGCACCAGCACGCACACCGCCACCTTCGTGCGCGTCGCCTCAGCGCTGCCGGGCGGCCCGGAGACGCCGCCCTGGGGAACGGTGGACCGCGTCCTCTACGGACTGGAACCGGGCAGGTTCGACATCGGGTACCGGCACCACGACCGGGCCGGGTGGACGCGGCTGCCGACCCTCGCGGGCGAGGAGTACATCGGCCGGAAGTACACCGGCTGACCCGTTGCCGTTTACCAGCTTGCGGTGAGCCTCTGACCAGCGGAATCGCGGCAGGGCCAGCGGCTCGCACCGGGTCGGCCGTTCGCAGTCAGGGCCGTTTCGCCTTCTGGACAGTCAGGATCATCACCTTGACATTAGGCTACCCTAATTCAAAGCTCGAGGGTGTCCACTTGCACCCAGGGAGTCGCGAATGTCCAGTCTTGACAGGAAAGAAGCCACCCTCGCGCCCTACGCCCTCGGCGTGTTCCGCATCGTCGTGGGAGCTCTGTTCGCCAGCCACGGCGTGGCATCGCTGTTCGGGGTGTTCGGCGGGGCACCGGGGTCGGGCGGCACCGTGACCCTCGGCGCGTGGCCCTCCTGGTGGGCCGCCGTCATCCAGCTCGTCTGCGGCCTGCTCGTGGCCTTCGGCGTGCTGCACCGCGGAGCCGCCGTGCTGGCCTCCGGCTCGATGGCCTACGCCTACTTCGCGGTGCACCAGCCCGACGGCCTGCTGCCCCTGCAGAACCAGGGCGAGCAGGCAGCGCTGTTCGCCTGGTCGTTCCTCCTGCTCGCCTGCACCGGGCCCGGCGCCTTGGCCCTCGGTCGAGCGCTGCGCCGTCAGCCTCAGCTGGCCGTGGCCTGAACGTCGCTGGGGGTGGCGGTTTCGGCTGAAACCGCCACCCCCAGCGAGATGAGCTCAGGTGGGCCGAGCGAAACCGCTCAGGCGCAGACCTTCCACTTGCCGTCTTCCTTGACCAGCTGGAGCTGCGCGGTCTCCGGCGGCGAACCGGGAACCGAGGACTCCATCTGCACGGTGCCCGACTCGCCCTGCTCCTGCACGGACTTGACCGAGGTCTTGACCTGCTTGAGCTGTTCGAAGTCCTGCGGCTTCGCGACCTTGAGGAACTCCTCCTTCTGCTTCTGCAGTTCCTCGATCTGCGGCATCGCCTTGCTGCAGACGACCTCGCGGTAGTCGTCGACGCTCACGCTGCGCGGGTCCTGCGTCTCCTTGCTCGACAGCGCCGCGTAATCATCGGCGGCCGACTGAGCGGTGCCTGCGCTGAAGAACAAGTAGGCACCGACGGCCACTGCGGCGAGGACCAGCACCGAGGCGGCCACCGCGATGATCATGCCGACCTTGCTCTTCTTCTTGGCGGGCTGCTCACCGGCCTCAGAAGTCCCAGCGGCCTCAGAGGACGCATCGGGCTCGGAAGCCCCAGCAGGCGCAGCGGTTTCCGACGTCGCGTCCGCCCCGGACGTCTCGGCGGTCCCGGAAGCGTCAGCGGTCTCAGGCGTTTCGGCCACCGGCTGGACCTTTTCGGCCTGCTCGGCCTCGGCCGGCTTCGTCCCGGACTCGTCCTGCCCGGCACCAGTCTGCTCGGCACCCGACTTTTCCGCGCCGGTCTCGGCGTCGCCGTGGCCGGCGGCGCTCGAGCTCTCCGACTGCTCCGCTGCCGAGGCCTCAGGCTCCTCAGCGGGCTTCTTCTCGGAGCCGCTCTGGCCGGGCTCGTTCGGCGAAGAGGTCATGAACACCTTCCTGGTTCGGACTTGTCAAGTGCTGTCCCCAGGTGTACGCGACCACGCCGTTGAGTTCCACCCGTGTCGAACTCCCGAAGGCGTTTTTCCCACGCTCCGACATTACGATTCGACCACGCGAAGGATCTCCGCCGTTCTAGGCCACCAGGAAGTCACGACTCGATCCGGTGAACGGCGTGATTTCGCCCGATCCGGGCGCTTTCCAATCTCCGTTGTGGACGATCCGATAACGACCGGTCGGCGAACCTGCCGGGACGTCCCACGTGATGGTCGCCGTGGACGAGGCGACACCACTGCGCTTCCAATGGTACTTGGTCGACCAGTGGCGGTCGTCGGCCACCGGCACCCAGCGGCCGTCCAGCAGGCGCTGGACCTCGACATAGGTGCCTCCGCGGCGGAGGTCGTTCTTCGGGTGCCCGGTGACGAACTCCACCGCGACCTGCTCACCCCGCCGATAGCCGCTCGCGGGCTCGGCGATCACGTCGCCGAAGGCGCGGCCGGGCGGCGGGGCGTCGAAGACCACGCCCGGCTGGAAGTTCGGCAGCGTGCCGCTCAGGTCCGGCGGCGTCGGCCCGTGCGGGACCGGACGCCCTGCCCGCATCGCGGCGGCCAGCCTGGTGAACTCCTGCTGGTAGGCGGGCTGGGTGTAGCGGCCGAACAGCGTCGATGCGCCTTCGTACTGCTGCGCGTCGTATTCCTCGGGCGTGGTGACGTACTGGCTGTAGGCGTTCGAGTAGCCCTGCATCAGCACGTTCTCCAGCGGTACGCCGAGCTCGGCCGCGACGCTGCGCCGGATCCGCAGGCCGGCGACGATCGTGAACTCCGCGGGCCCTGCGACCAGGTACAGCTCGCCGATGCGCATCAGCTGCAACGGCAGGATCTGCGGGCACCACGGGTGGGGTTTCATGGCGCCGAAGGGCACCGCCACGGGCTTGGGCGCCTGCTCGTCGGCGAGCTCCGGCGGGATCGGGACGTCCGCCCCACCGAGCCAGTCGAGCAGCGGGTTGCGGATCCCCTCACCGATCGGGATTCCCGGACCGTCCTCTGTGCTCCCGGCCAACATGGACAGTCCGATGGCGCCGGTGCACGTGCGATGTTCCCGCCCGTCCGGGGTGAATCGTCCGTCCACTGTGACGTCGGACAGGTCGACGTAGCACAGCCGGGAGTCGACCGGGCCGTTCATCGGAGCGCGGGCGGAGCCGAAAGCCCGCTTGGCGGCGTCGAACTGGCGCCGGCCGATGATCTCGGTGTTGTCGAACTCGTCGTCGGTCGGACCGGAACCGGGCTCCAGGTTCAGGTTCGGCGACATGTCACCGGAGTTGGTCTGCGAGAAGCAGGCGACGAACTCGGCGTCGTCGCGCTCCCAGGCGAACGCCGCGTACCCCTTGTTGTCGGAGCTGATCAGGTGGTTGCCGTTGGTCATCGACGTGCCGTGAGTGGCGAACCAGGTGATCGCGCCGACGTCGCGACCGCCCTGGGAGAAGCGCAACACCGTGACCGCGGGGTCGATGGCCTGCGGGAAGTGCTCGGTGTCCTGGGCCGGGTTGAGGTCGAAGGCGCTGCGCGAGCGGTTCACGCTGGCGTCGGTGAGCTCAGCCCGCCCGAGCGAGAGGCTGCCGGGCTTGAGGTCGTCGTGCGCCCGGCCGATCGCCTCGACGATCCCCTCGACCACGGCGTTGAAGGTCTGCTCCTGGAACCCCATGGTCGCCAGGTCGTAGGCGGCGTGGTGCGAGTCGCCGCCGCAGGCCGCGTGCGTGTGCGTGGCGTTGAGCAGGACGTTGTGCTCGGCGTACAGCTCGCCGTAGGTCTCGCCCAGGCGACGCAGCACTTCTTGGTGGACCGACTGGAACAAGGCGCCCAGCTCGGCGGTCACGAACACCACGCGGTGGGCGCCGTCGTCGACGACGAACGCTCGGGCGAGGGTGCGCAGGTGGATGCCGGCCGTCTGCTGCTGCGGCATGGAGTAGCCCATCATGCCGTTCTCCGCGGCAGGGCCGGTCACGTCGGCGACCCCGCGCCCGACCAGGTGCCCGGTCGATCCCTGAGCCGACGCGGGGGTGGCGCCGAACATCGTGGCGGCGAGCGGCGCGGCAGCGGCCGCGGCCAGCACCTGCCTCCTGGCTACGGGCATGACCTGCTCCTCCGAGAATGTGAAGTGACTTCACCTTCATCAACTCGGGCAGGCTACCCGATCAGCTCACGCTGCCAAGGCTCACTTCGGAGCGAAACGCTGGCCCGCGTCCAGGCGCAGGCACTGGCCGTTGAGCATGGGGTTGTCCACGATGGCGCGCACGAGCTTCGCGTACTCCTCCGGACGCCCCATCCGGCGCGGGAACGCCGCGTCCTTGACCAGCGCCTCCTTCATGTCCTCCGGTGCGCCCTTCAGCAGGCCGGTTTCGAACAGGCTCGGCGCGATGGCCAGCACCCGGATGCCCATCGAGCCGAGGTCACGAGCCATGGTCAGGCACATCCCGGCGATCGCGGACTTGGCCGCGGTGTAGGCCACCTGGCCGATCTGGCCCTCGAACGCGGCGATCGACGAGGTGTTGATGATGACCCCGCGCTCTCCGTCCTCGGGCTCGTTGTTGTTCATGTGCGCCGCCGCCAGCCGGCTGATGTTGAACGTGCCGACCGTGTTGAGGTCGAGGATTCGGCGGAACGCGTCGAGATCGTGCGGGCCCTTCTTGCCGAGCGTGCGCTGGGCGAGACCGCCACCGGCGGTGGTGACGGTGATGTGCAGCCCGCCCAGCTCGGCCACGGCCGCGTCCAGCACGCGCTCCACTCCGTCGAAGTCGGTGACGTCGACCTCGTGGAACGTGCCGCCCAGCTGCTCGGCGACGTCCTTGCCTGCCGAGCCGGCGAGGTCGGCGATCGCGACCGAAGCGCCCTGCGCCGCCAGCAGTTCCGCGCTCGCCCGGCCCATGCCCGACGCTCCGCCGAACACGACCGCCCTCTTGCCGTTGATCTCCACTGGTGTTCCTCCTCGTTGGGGTCAGCGAACCCGTTCCCGGATCTCGCGCTTGAGGACCTTGCCCGCGGTGTTGCGCGGCAGTTCGTCCACGACCAGCAGCTGCCTCGGGCACTTGTAGCCCGCTAGGCGATCGGCGCAGAACTCGCGGATCTCGTCCTCGGTGGGATGCCGGTCGCCGACCGGTTCGACGACGGCGACGACGCGCTCTCCCCACAGCTCGTCGGGAGTCCCGACGACGGCCGCTGCCGCCACGGCCGGGTGCTGGTGCAGGACGTCCTCGACCTCGCGGGAGTAGACGTTCTCGCCGCCGGTCAAGATCATGTCCTTGCGCCGGTCGACGATCGCGAACCGGCCTTCCGCATCCCGCCGGGCGAGGTCGCCGGTGCGGAACCACCCCTCTCGGAAGGCCTCCGCAGTCGCCTCCGGACGCTTCCAGTACTCGGAGAAGACCTGGTCGCCGCGAATCTCCAGCTCGCCCACCTGATCCGGGCCGAGCTCAGCTCCGCCGTCGTCGACGATGCGCGCGGAGGACAGCAGCATCGGCTTGCCCGCCGACGCCAGCAGTTCCGGGCGCCCGGCCGCCGCCTCGCGATGCCCGTCGGGACCGTGCGCGAGGGCGTTCCCGGCGAGCTCGGTCATGCCGAACCCGGCGCGGAACCCGGCGTTGGGGAACCGCGTCATGGCCTCGCGCAGGGTTTCCACCGGCATCGGCGCCGAGCCGTACCCGATGCGGGTGATCGAGGAGGTGTCGCACGAGTCGAGCGCGGGATGCCGCAGCAGCATCGCCAGCATCGTCGGCGCGACCGTGGTGGTGGTGACGCCGTGGTGCTGCACGGCTTCCAAGAAGCGCTCCGCGCTGTAGCGGCGCAGCAGCACCACGGTCTCGGCCGCCAGGTGGGCGACGAGCACGTTGTACCCGGCGATGTGGCACAGCGGCCACGGGATCAGCGAGACCGGGCGGTCCTCCACCGCGCGCGGCCAGCTCAGCGCCGCGTTGAGCGCACCGGCGACCACGTTGCGGTGGGTGAGAACGGCGCCCTTCGCCCGGCCGGTGGTGCCGGAGGTGTAGATCAGCCAGCCCGCCGCGTTCTCGTCGGGACGCTCGGGTTCGGTCTCCGGCCGGCCCTCGACCACCTCGCGGAACGGCGTGGTGCCCGCGACGTCATCGATGGTGATGACCGTGCGGACCGACGGAACGGTGTCCGCGGCGTGCCGCGCGGTGTCGAGGTACTTCGCCTCGGTGATCAGCACCGTCGGCGCCGCATCGGTGAGCAGGTCGGCGATCTCGCGGGGCGTGAGCCGGTAGTTCAGCGGGAGCAGCACCATCCCGGCGAGCGGGACCGCGTAGTAGCTCAGGACGTACTCGTGGCTGTTCTCGGTGAGCACCGCGATCCGGTCACCAGCGCGCGCGATCTCCCGCAGCCCGTGGGCGAGTTGGCAGACCTCGGCGTGCACTTGACCGAACGTCCAGGTCGCGCCCCCGAAGACCAAGGCGGGCGCTTCGGGCTCGCGCCCCGCGGCCAGACCCACCACGTCGCTGATCAGCATCGCGCCTCCCGCGCCCCACCTCGGACAGCAGAGGCACCGTACCAAACAATCGCTTGGTCAGGCACGAGCCGATCTCGCCCGCCACCACACCCCGAACAACGACTACGGCCACGATCGCCACCGGGATGGCGATCGTGGCCGTGGCCGCACGGGACGTCCCGCACCGAAATCGAAGGGCTGCGCACCGCAGCCCTTGCGGGATCAGACGAACATGCCCGCGATGGTCGCGCTCAGGAGGTTGGCCAGGGTGGCAGCCAGCACCGCGCGGATGCCGTCCTTGGCGATCCAGCCGCGCCGGCTGGGCACCAAGCCGCCGAGCCCGCCCAGCAGGATCGCCAGCGAACCGAGGTTGGCGAAACCGGTCAGCGCGAAGGTGACGATCGTGGTGGTCTTCTCGCTGAAGCTGCCCGCCTGGGGGCCGAAGTCGGTGAACGCCACGAACTCGTTGATCACCAGCTTCTCGCCGACGAAGCCGCCCGCGGCGACCGCCTCGTGCCACGGCACGCCGATCACCCACATCAGCGGCGAGAAGACGTAGCCGAGGATCTGCTGCAGGGTCAGGTCCGGCAGGCCGACGAGGCCGCCGAGCGCGCCGACGATGAGGTTCAGCAGCGCGATCAGCGAGACGAACGCGAAGAGCATGGCGCCGACGTTGAGCGCCAGCTTCAGACCGTCGGATGCCCCGGTGGCGGCCGCGTCGATGACGTTGCGCGGCTTCTCGTCCAGCGCGGGTGCCGCCGTTCCCGGCGCCACCTTCTGGGTCGCTTCCTCCTCGGCCGCCTTGTCGTCCTCGGCCGCGGAGCCGGCGTCGGAACCCGGCTCGTCGGCGGTCGCGGGCATGATCAGCTTGGCCATCAGCAGACCGGCGGGAGCGGCCATGAAGCTCGCGGCGATCAGGTTCTCCAGCTTCGCGCCGAGCATCGCGTAGCCGACCATCACGGTGCCCGCCACGGTGGCCAGGCCGCCGACCATGACCGCGAAGAACTCGGAGCGGCTCATGCTCGACAGGTAGGGGCGCACCAGCAGCGGCGCTTCGGTCTGCCCCAGGAAGATGTTGCCGGTGGCGTTGAGCGATTCCGCTCGCGTGGTGCCCAGGGCCTTCTGCAGCGCGCCACCGATGATGCGCACCACCCACTGCAGGACGTGCAGGTGGTAGAGCACCGCGGTCAGCGACGACACGAAGATGATGATCGGCAGGACCTGGAACGCCACGACCGTGCCTTCGGAGGGCATGATCGGCCCCACCAGGAAGTCGATGCCCTCCTTGGACGACTCGATGACCTTGGTGACGCCGGCGGCCAGCGCCGTCAGCGCCTGCTGGCCGAGCGGCCAGCGAAGCACCACGACCGCGAAGACGAGCTGGATGGCCAGCGCGCCGAGCACGGTGCGGAGGTTGATCGCGCGCCGGTTGGTCGACATCGCGAACGCCAGCAGCAGTACGACGATCATGCCGCCGATGCCCCACAAGACCTGCACCAGGAATCAGCCTTTCCTCGAACCGCCGCTGCCGGGCGCGACGCGATGTTGGGTTCGGAGGATGCTCGCACGCAGATCACTCCGCACGCACCCGGGTGGCGAGTTTGTGACGCCGCTAACGGCAGGTCAGAGCGCGGTGATCACTCCACAGTGCACACCGCCCCGCCCCTGGAGAGCGAACCGGCGGCGCTCGGGGCCCCGGGCGCGGCCTCGGGAAGGCCACCGGATGAATATCTCTCGCACAAGATGATTGCGTGTAAGATTGTGGGCCGGAGCCGTCACCACGTCGGCGAGAACGGGAGACCCGATGAGTCCTGAGAAGGGAACCGACACCGTGCCCCGCGAGGGGAACCTGCCCGACGATGACGAGACCGTGACCTGGTGGGGTCTGGTCATCGAGGGCTACCACAGCACCCACAACCTGCTGATGAGCGAGATCAGCAAGCACGTGGAGCTGGCCCCCGGCTCGTTCGACATCCTGATCAGGCTCCTGCGCTCCCCCGGTCACCGGCTGCCGATGACCCGGCTGGCCGTGGAGGCCGCGCTCAGCAGCGGCGGGTTCACCAAGGTCGCGGACCGGCTGGCCAAGGCCGACCTCATCCGCAGGGAACCCTCCGCCGAAGACCGCCGCGTCGTCTACGCGGTGCTCACCGAGCACGGACTGGAGGTCGCCGCGAAGGCTCGCGCGGTCTGCGCCGAGATCCTGCGCAGCCGCATCCTGGAGCCGCTCGGCGAGCAGCAGTCGCAGCGGCTCGCCGAGGCGATGCGGACGCTGCGCAGCGCCAACGCCGCGTGACGGCAACCCGTCTCAGCGAGTTGCGGCCTCGGCCTTGGCGAACTCGGCCTTCCACTCGCGGAAGGACTCCTCGGTGCGGCCGTGCCGCCAGTAGCCGGAGACCGACACCTGGTCGCGCGCCACTCCGCACTCGCGGAACAGGTACGGGCGGATCCGGCGCATGACCTCCTGGGCCTCGCCGTGGACGAACGCGTGCACGCGGCCCGGGAGCCACTCCAGCTCGCGCACCACCTTCTCCAGGGCACCGTCCTCGCCGACCTCCGACCGGTAGGCGAAGGTGGCCTCGCCGCCCGCGGGCAGCGTCAGCTCCGGAGCCTCGGCCGGGGAGTCGAAGAGCATGGCCACGCGCACCACGGCGTCGGCGGGCATCGCGGCCAGCGCCGCGGAGATCGCGGGCAGCGCCGACTCGTCCCCGGCGAGCAGGTGCCAGTCGGCCTCCGGATCAGGCCGGTACGCACCGCCGGGACCGTTGACGATCAGCCGGTCTCCCGGCGCGGCGTTCGCGGCCCACGGGCCGGCGACCCCCCGGTCGCCGTGCATGACGAAGTCGATCGCCATGGTGCCGCGCTCGACGTCCGGGAACAGCGCCGTGAACGTGCGCACGGTGGGCATGTCCTCAGCCGGGAAGCTGCCGCGCATCGCCTTGACGTCCAGCGGTTCCGGGTAGTGCACGCCCGCCTTGGGGAACACCAGCTTCACGTAGCGGTCGGTGTGCACGCTCTCGGCGAAGGCCGACAGGTCGTCACTCCGGAACCACAGGCGCCGCACCCGGGGAGTCACCATCTCCGCATCGGTCACGGTCAGGTAGGTCGCCATCGAACTCCTCAACACGTTCACAGGTAGTTAGGTCAGCCTAACTTACTCCACCGCCTTCCCGCACCGCCATCTCATCGCTGTCTCAGGAGCGTTCGCGACCCGCGCGCAGGTAGCCGATCACCAAGGCTTCCAAGCTCGGGCGCTCGACGTCCCAACCCGCGGCGTCGGTCTCTCCCCTGACCAGCAGCGTGGCCTGACGATCGGTCCGGCGTTCGTCGACGACCGCCTCCGCGGGCACCGGGCCGGTCACGTCGTTGGCCCCGACTAGGAACTGGTGGTCGGCGAGGAGGTCGTCGATCCCCCCGCACAGCCGCACGCAGCCGTCCTCCAGCAGGACCAGGTGATCGCAGATGGCTTCGAGGTCGCTGAGCACGTGCGCGGACATCAGCAGCGTCGTGCCGCGGTCGGCGACGTCGGCCATCAGGATCCGCAGCAGGTCCTCGCGGGCGAGCGGGTCGAGGCCGGCCAGGGGCTCGTCGAGCAGCAGCAGGTCGGGTTCGCGCGAGAGCGCCAGCGCGGCGCCGACCAGGGCCCGCTGTCCCTCCGAGAGGGTCCGCACCTTGGCGTCGAGCCGGATGCGCCCCTTGTCGAGGACCTCGCGTGCCCGATCGTCGTTCCAGCGGTCGTTGAGCGCTCCGACGATGCGCAGGTTGTCCCGCACCGTCATGTCGGCGTAGAGAGGGCGCCGCTGCGCCAGGAACGCCACACGCGGGTGGGTGTGGGTACCCGCGCCGAGGTCGTCGCCGAAGACCGACACCGTCCCGGCATCCGGTGCGAGCAGGCCGGCGAGCAGCGACAGCAGTGTGGACTTGCCCGAACCGTTGGCTCCGACGAGCGCCGCGATGGCGCCCTGCGGGAGCGAGAAGGAGGCGTCGTCGAGAGCCCGACCGGTCCGATAGGTCTTGGTCAGTCCGTTCACGCTCAACGCGGTCGTCTGGATCTGCGTGGTCATCATCCCTGCCCCGGGGAGTCGGTGTGCGGAAACTTCGCGTTGCGGACGTCGTTGAGGAGGGCGTCGACGTCATCGGCCCCGAGGCCGGCCTCGATCGCCCGGTCCATCCACGCCGAGAGCTCCAGCCTCAGCGGTGAATCGCTGGTGGTCTGACTGTTGGCCAGCGACTTGCGCACGAACGTGCCCTGGCCGCGCTTGCCCTCCACCAGCCCTTCCCGCTCCAGCTCGCGGTAGGCCTTGAGGACCGTGTTGGGGTTGATCGCGGTGGCTTCGACGACTTCCCGCGCGGTCGGCAACCGATCGCCCTCGGACAGCAGGCCCAGCCGCAGGGCCTGCTTGGTCTGCTGGACGATCTGCACGTAGGTGGCGACACCCGAGCGGCGGTCGATCCGGAACTCGATCACGTCACGACCCTCCCCTAGCGCATCATCGCGTTGCCGCGGAGCCGCCGAACCGCGTCCGCCAGGAGAGCTCCGGCGACCACGACGAACACGACCGCCTCGACCGACTGCATGGACCAGAAGTGCTCGGGCGCGAGCAACGTCGTGTACGAATGGCCCTCCTCGCCACCCAGCCCGGTCGCGAGCTGCCGGCGCAGCAGCACCACCCCGGCGAAGCGCAAGACGACGTAGCCGGCTCCGGCGATCAGCATCGCCGGCACGGTGCGCCGCGTGGCGACTCCCGCCCACACCCCCAGCAGGTACGCGAAAACGGTGTAGACGACCGGGAGAACGCCGTTGTTGTCGAAGTTCAGCGCGGCGTAGAGGCCTTCCTTGGCGGGCCCGAGCCAGCCGACGGAGGCGAGCCACTGCTGCAGCACCGCGCTCAACCCGGCGAGCACCGCGACGGCGGGGACCAGCGCGACCGCGAGCTTGACGGCCAGCCACCGCATCCGGCCGACCGACTGGCTCAGCGCCAGCACGTGCGTGCCGCTCTCCAGCTCGCGCGCCAGCAGCGGCGCGGCGCAGAAGACGCCGAGCAGCAGGGGCATCGAGCTCAGCACCAGCTCGGCGTACTTGATCCGGTCGTAGTGCACTTCCTGGAAGTCCTGAACCGACTGCCGGCAACCGGGTTCGACGAACCACTTGTCGACCAGGCAATGCGCGATTCCGCGCTCGACGATCGCCGCTTCGGCGTCGAGGCGCAGCAGCACCATCGCGATCGCCCCCACCACCAGCAGGGATGCCAGGACCAGCAGTTGAACCCACTGCTGCCGCCACGCCACCCAGAACATCTGCCACCCTCTCGTCCGCGACCCAGCCCGAACCCTAGCACAAAACACTAGCCAATTAGTGAAAGAAGGTTTCAGCGTGGCTCACCGGGCGCGCGGTGGGAGCGGAATCGCACTGCGCCGCAACGGCACTCGGCGGAACTCGTGCCGAACAGGGCGGGCTGGATCAGCGACGCAGGCGCGGGTGGGCGCCGACGGCCATCAGGGTGATGTCGACGTAGCGGGCCGCGAGGTCCTCGGGACTCAACGGCCCGTCCGGGTGGTACCAGCGGGCGACGGACTGGCACATCCCGAGCAGCGCGCGCGAGGTCTCGGCAGCGTCGGCGATGCGGAAAGTGCCGTCGGCGCTCCCGGTTTCGATCACCTCGGTGAGCACGTTCTCGACGGTCTTGCGGCGCGCGCCGTAGCGGCGGCGGTTGCTCGGCGACAGGTAGCGCATCTCGCTGTCGATCACGGCCAGCCGGAACCGGTAGGCCATGTGCAGCACGACGGCCTCGATGACGCTCACGAACTGCTCGCGCGGATTCCCCTGGGCCTCGCGAGCGGCGGCGCGCACGCGCCACGCGACCTCACCGGTGCCCAGCTCTAGGAGCGCGACGAGCAGCCCCTCCTTGTTCTCGTGGTGGTAGTACAGCGCGGGAACGGTCATGCCGACGCGCCGGGCGATCTGCCGCACGGTCGCACCGTGGAACCCGCTCTCGCGGAACTCGTCCAGCGCAGCGTCGAGGATGGGCGTCAGTCCGAGCGGACCGAACTCCCGCCACCCGGACTCGGTGTCCGGCTCCGCCGCGCTCGCCTGAGCCATCACGTCTCTTCCTCTCCCCGCCTGCGGCGACCATACCGGCCGGCGCCGCGCGCCGGCCGGTTCGGTGATCGCCTCAGCGAGGCGCCATCCGAATGGCGCCGTCCAGCCTGATGGTCTCCCCGTTGAGCATCGGGTTCTCGACGATGTGCCGCACCAGCGAGCCGTACTCGGTGGGGTCGCCGAGCCGCGACGGGTGCGGGACCTGCGCGCCCAGCGAGTCGATCGCCTCCTCGGGCAGCGTGGCGAAGAGCGGGGTGTGGAACAGGCCGGGCGCGATGGTCGAGACCCGGATCTTCAGGTTCGCCAGGTCGCGGGCGATCGGCAGCGTCATGCCGACGATGCCGCCCTTGGACGCCGAGTACGCGGCCTGCCCGACCTGGCCGTCGAACGCGGCGACCGACGCCGTGTTGACGATGACGCCGCACTCCTCGCCGACCGGTTCGGTCTGGGAGATCCGCTCGGCCGCCAGCCGCAGCACGTTGAACGTGCCGATGAGGTTGATGTTGATGACCTTCGTGAAGTCCGCGAGCGGGAAAGCGCCCTGCTTGCCCACGGTCTTGGCGGCGTTGCCGATGCCGGCGCAGTTCACCGCGATCCGGAGCGGCCCCAGCGCCTCGGCGGCGTCGAGAGCTGCGGTGACCTGCTCCTCGTCGGTGACGTCGGCGCCGGCGAACACGACACCGTCGCCGAGTTCGTCGGCCACGGCCTCACCCTGCGACGACGGCAGGTCCACGATGACGACCTGCGCGCCCTGCCCGTGGAGCTCCTTCACCGTCGCCAGGCCCAGCCCGGACGCACCCCCGGTCACGAGCGCGACAGCACCCTTGATGTCCACTTCCGCCTCCTCAGATATCGACCGCGTCGCAGCATACTGAGCGAGCGATAAGTAACCAAGACCCGCACGTCGCTCGTCACCGTGTTGACACCCCGGCGTCGCTTAGCGATCGTTCAGTACGCCGTCGAAGGAGGAGCAATGGACGCCGTCATCGTCGACGCGATCAGAACCCCGTCGGGCAAGGGAAAACCAGGAGGGCAGCTGTCCGGGGTCCATCCCGCCGAGCTGCTCGCGCGCACGCTGCGCGGACTCGTCGAGCGGACCGGCATCGACCCGGGCGAGGTGGACGACGTCATCGGCGGATGCGTCGGCCAAGCCGGGGAGCAGGCGCGCAACATCGCCCGGAACGCGGTGCTGGGAGCCGGTTTCCCGGAATCGGTGCCCGCCACGACCATCGACCGGCAGTGCGGTTCGAGCCAGCAGGCCGCGCACTTCGCCGCGCAGGGCGTCCTCGCGGGCGCCTACGACGCGGTGATCGCCTGCGGCGTGGAATCGATGAGCCGGGTTCCGATGGGAACAGCACCCATGGGCACCAGCCCCGGCGGCCCTTCGGTGGCCGCCCGCTATCCCGAAGGGCTGATCAACCAAGGCGTTTCGGCGGAGCTGATCGCCGCGAGGTGGAAGTTCGGCCGCGACGAGCTCGACGAGTTCTCCGCCCGCTCCCACGCCCGCGCCGCGCTGAGCGCCGCGGGCGGCGCCTTCGACGACGAGATCCTGCCGATCGCGGTCACCGGCGAGGACGGCGCCGAGCGCGCGGCCACCACCGACGAGACCGTGCGCGCGTCCACCACCGCCGAAGGGCTCGCGGGACTGCGCGCGTCGTTCGCCGACGAGGCGCTGGCCGAGCGGTTCCCGGAGATCGACTGGCGGATCACGCCGGGCAACTCCTCGCCGCTGACCGACGGCGCCTCGGCCGTGCTGATCATGAGCGAGGCCAAGGCTCGCGCGCTCGGACTGCGGCCGAAGGCCCGGTTCCACAGCTTCGCCGTCACCGGCAGCGATCCGCTGCTCATGCTCACCGGCGTCCTTCCCGCCACCCGCAAGCTGCTGGAGCGCTCCGGCGTGTCCATCGACGACATCGACGCCTACGAGGTCAACGAGGCGTTCGCGCCGGTGCCGCTGCTGTGGCAGCGCGAGTTCGACGCGGACCCGGCCCGGCTCAACCCGCGCGGCGGCGCGATCGCGCTGGGACACCCGCTCGGCGCCTCCGGCACGCGCCTGCTCACGACGCTGGTCAACCACCTGACCACCACCGGGGGCCGCTACGGGCTGCAGACCATGTGCGAAGGCGGCGGGATGGCCAACGCGACGCTCATCGAACGGCTCTGACCGACTCGGCGGGGTGACGTCGTGGGGTGGGACGTTTTCATGAAAACTTCCCACCCCACGAACGGAACGCTCAACGGGCGAACTCGGCGAAACCGCCCCCGCCGCACCGGCGTTCATCCCAGGAGGGGCTTGACCTTCTCGCCGAAGTCGTGGACTCCGCGCTCGAAGTCGTCGAAGGTGAACATCAGGCCCTCCACACCGGGAATCCTCGCGACCTCGTCGAGGTGGCGGGCGACGGTCTCGTAGGAGCCCACCAGCGTCGCCATGTTCAGGTTGACCGCGCCCTCGGGCAGGGTGATGGTGCGCGCGGTGCCGGTCGAGTCCGCGGTGGTGTCCTGGGCTCCCTGGTCCGACATGTATCCGAGCGCCGCGACGTCCGCGCCCGCGTGGTAGGACTCCCACTTCGCCCGCGCGGCCTCGTCGGTGTCGTCCATGATGAGCATGAACAGCGGCAGCGAGCCGACGTCGCGCCCGGTGCGGGCGGACTGCTCCGCCAGCCGCCGGACCGGCTCCTCGTAGGCCCCCGGCGCGTTGACGCCCGGGTTGAGGACGAAGTTGTAATCGCCCACCTCCGCGCAGAACCGCATCCCGCGATCCGACTGCCCGGCGCAGACGATGTCGATCGGGCTCGACGGGCGGGGTTCGAGGCGGCAGTCGTCCATCTGGAAGAACCGGCCGTCCAGCGTCGAGGTCCCGTGCTCCCACAGATCGCGCATGACGCGGACGTACTCGGTGGCGTAGTCGTAGCGGTGGCCGAAGTAGTCGTCGCCCGGCCACAACCCCATCTGCTCGTACTCGGCCTTGGCCCACCCGGACACGATGTTGATGCCGAAGCGGCCGGGGGCGATCGAGTCGATGGTGGTGGCCATCCTGGCCACGAGCGCGGGCGGCAGCGTCAGCACCGCTGTGGAGGCGTAGAGCTTGATGCGCTCGGTGATCGCGGCCAGACCCGCCATCAGCGTGAACGATTCGAGGTTGTGGTCCCAGAACTCGGTCTTGCCGCCGAATCCGCGGAGCTTGATCATCGACAGCGCGAAGGCGAAGCCCTGCCGTTCCGCCTCCAGCACGACGCGCTTGTTCAACTCGAACGAGGGCTTGTACTGAGGTGAGTTCTCCGAGATCAGCCAACCGTTGTTGCCGATCGGGATGAAGACGCCGAAGTCCATGCGATCCTCCTGACGAACGCTGGTCCTGTGGCACGAGAAACCAACGGCGTGGATCGAGCTTCGCAGGCGGTGCATCCGCGAAGCCGCACGCCTCCGCATCTCGCACCAGCCCGGAGAACGCGCGTCTCACACCCGTCGCTCCCAGCCTCCCGTTGATGATCAGCCCGCCGTGGCGGTTCGAGCGGACTGAGACCTGGATCACCGCGGGCCTTCGCGGGCGGAGGATCGGGCAGGTGGAACCCGGGCTCGGCTGCGACGATTCACCTCCGCGCTCCGGTCGGGTCGCACCCACCGGCCCGGCCCGCGCGAGATCAGGTCTTCTCCGCGCTGGGCTGAACAGCTCTGGGAACATACGCTGCGGTCATGTCGATCGCGATCAACGAAGATCACCGGCTTCTCGGCCAGACCGTGTCCGATCTCCTCGCGCAGCGCGAAGCCCGCGCCGCCAGCCGGGCACTGCTGGATTCCGACGCCGAATCCCTCCCGGCCTTCTGGCGCGAGGCAGCCGATCTGGGCTGGCTGGGACTCCACCTGCCCGAGGAGTCCGGCGGCGCGGGGTTCGGGCTCGCCGAAGCGGTGGTCGTCGCGGAGCAGCTGGGACGGGCGGTGGCACCGGGACCGTTCGCCCCGACCGTGATCGCTTCGGCGGTGATCGACGCCGCTGGTGATGACGCGACCAGGAAACGACTTCTGCCCGGCCTCGCGGACGGTTCGGTGCCCGCGGGCATCGCTCTCGAAGCCGAGCTGGAGGTCTCGGGCGGCACCGTGTCGGGTTCGGCTCCCGCCGTGGTCGGCGGCGGGCTGGCGCAGCTGCTGGTGCTGCCGGGCGGTGACGACGCCGTGATCGTCGAGGTCGGTCAGGGCACCACCGTCGAGGTCCCGCCGAACCTCGACCAGTCCCGCCGCTCGGCCCGCTTCACCCTGGAGGGCGCACCGGCCACGGTGCTCACCGGCGGCCGTCGAGCGCTGATCGACCTGGCGCGGGTGATCCTGTCCGCGGAGGCGGTCGGAGTCGCCCGGGAATGCACCGAGCAGGCCGCCGCGTACGCCAAGGAGCGCGAGCAGTTCGGCCGCGTGATCGGCACGTACCAGGCGGTCAAGCACCACTGCGCCAACATGGCCGTGGCCACCGAGCTCGCGACCAGCGCCGTCTGGGACGCCGCCCGAGCCGTTCCCACCGGTGGTGATCAGCTCACCTTCGCCGCTGCTGCGAGCGCGGCCCTCGCCGGCCCGGCCGCGGACCTGTGCGCCAACCTCAACACCCAGGTGCACGGCGGTATCGCCATCACCTGGGAGCACGACGCGCACCTCTACGTGCGTCGGGCGACGACACTGCTGACGCTGCTGTCGGGCGATGACGCGGCCGAGGAGCTCACGGCCCTGACCCGCGACGGGGTCGCCAGAGCGCGGACCGTCGAGCTGCCGCCCGAAGCCGAGAACGTGCGCCGGGAAGTGCGAGCCATCGCTGACGAAGTGGCCGCGCTGCCCGAAGACCAGCAGAAGGCGCGGTTGATCGAGACCGGCTACGTGATGCCGCACTGGCCGAAGCCCTACGGCCGGGCGGCCGGAGCCATCGAGCAGCTGGTCGTCGAGCAGGAGTTCGCCGCGGCAGAGGTGAAACGTCCTTCGTACGGGATCACCGGCTGGGTCATCCTGACCCTCATCCAGCACGGGACCGAGGAGCAGGTGTCGCGCTGGGTCGGACCGGCACTGCGCCAGGACGTGATCTGGTGCCAGCTGTTCAGCGAGCCCGCCGCGGGATCGGATGCCGCGGGCGTGAAGACGAAGGCCACCCGCGTCGACGGCGGCTGGCTCGTCAACGGCCAGAAGGTGTGGACGAGCGGTGCGCACAAGGCGGGGAAGGGCTTCGCGACCGTGCGGACCGACCCGGAAGTGCCCAAGCACCAGGGCATCACGATGATGGTCATCGACATGCAGGCCGAGGGCGTCGAAGTCCGCCCCATCAAGATGCCCTCGGGCGCATCGGAGTTCAACGAGGTCTTCTTCGAGGACGTCTTCGTGCCCGATGACGACGTGGTCGGGCCGATCAACGGCGGCTGGACCGTCGCGCGCGCCACGCTCGGCAACGAGAGCGTCAGCATCGGGGGCGGTCAGGGGACGATGTCCACCCCGGCCTCGGCGATGGTGCCGCAGCTGGACGCCCACCCCGGCAGGCTCACCGGCGGAGCCGCCAGGATCGGCCGGTACGCCGCTGAACACCACGCCATGGAGATGCTCAACGTGCGCTCGGCGCACCGCGCCGTCGAGGGCGCCGAACCCGGGCCGGAAGGGGCGATCACCAAGCTCGTGCTCTCCGAGCTGGGGCACGAGGCCGCGGTCATCATGAACGCGCTGGGCGGAGCGGACTCCGTCTACCTGGACGGTCCGGGCGCGTTCAGCGGCGCTCTGGCGCTGCTGCACCGCGGCCTGTCCATCGCGGGCGGCACCAGCGAGATCAAGCGCAACCAGATCGGTGAGCGCATCCTCGGACTCCCCCGCGATCCGCTGATCAAGTGAGCTTCCGGTCGCGGGGGAGCCCGGCGCCCGGCCCTCCCCCGCCCCGGCATCAGCACGCGGTGTCACCGCTCCAGCACGAGAAGGAAGGTCGATGGCGAAGCAACGAGCACAGGTCGAGATGACGTCCGAGGAGATCTCGGAGTTCATGGCCACCCGCCGCACCGCGACGCTGACGTCGCTGAGCGGCACCGGGCACCCGCACACCGTCGCGATGTGGTTCGCGCTCCTCGACGGCGTCATCTGGTTCGAGACCAAGGCGAAGGCGCAGAAGGCGGTCAACATCCGCCGCGATCCGCGGGTCACGGTCCTGATCGAGGACGGACTCACCTACGACACGCTGCGCGGCGTCTCCTTGGAAGGACGCGCGGAGATCGTCGAGGACCCGGACGCGCTGTGGGCCGTAGGCGTCAACATGTGGGAGCGCTACCACGGCCCCTACACCGACGAGGTGAAGCCGCTCGTGGAGTACATGCTCCACAAGCGCGTGGCGGTCCGCCTGGACGTGCAGCGCACCCGCTCCTGGGACCACCGCAAGCTCGGTCTCGACCCCACTCCGCTCGGCGGGACGACCGCGGCCCACTACCCGCGACCACCCGCGTCCTGACGCCGGATCACCTCAGCGCCAGTTCCAGCTCATCTGGGACGGAGCGGTCGCCCACTCGAGGTTCACCCGCAGCACCGAACCCATCGACCGCGGCAGGCGCATGACCGCCTGCCGCGTCGCCGACACCACGTCCTGAGGCCGGTTCTCAGCCGCGCGAACCCCGTTCCCGCCCAGCGGTTCCCGGGTCGAGGAGCTGAGCGAGGTGCAGGCCCGGCCTGGAAGGGGCGAGCTGGTCGACCTGCCTGGCGCAGGAGAAGCCGTCGGTGAGCACGGCCTCCTTGTGCCCGGTGGAGCGCAAGGCCGGGGCCAGGGCGTTCTCCGCCACCTGCATGCTCACGTCGTAGTGCTCGGCTTCGAAGCCGAAGTTGCCCGCGACACCGCAGCACCCGGTGGCGTCCACGACGTCGCGGACGCCGGCTGCTTCCAGCGCCTTGCGCTGCGCCGACGCGCCGAACACCGAGTGCTCGTGGCAGTGCGTCTGCAGGACGGCGCGTGCGGGAGCGGGCTCGGCCGGGGACGGCTTCCAGCCCGCCGAGACGCGGTCGGCGACGTGCGAGGCGAAGCTGCGCACGCGGGAGGCGACGCGCTTGGCCTGCTCGGTGTGCACGAGCTCGGGCAGGTCCTTGCGCAGCGCGGCGGCGCAGCTCGGCTCGACCACGACGATCGGCCGATCCGTCCCGTCGTCCAGGGTCTCGGCCGCCTTCGCCAGCAGGCGCTTGGCGGTGCCGAGCTGACCGGTGGAGATCCAGGTCAGGCCGCAGCAGGCGTCGGCCGTGCAGGAGACGGTGTCGCCCGCATCACGCAGGACGCGGGAGGCCGCGCCCGCGACCTCGGGCCGGAAGCCGCGCGTGAAGGTGTCCACGAACAGCACCGCCGAGCCGTCCGCGCGGTCCTCGGCCGCGACCTCGCGGCGCCACTCCCCCGCACCGGCGAAGCGCGGCAGCGCGCGCTTGGTCGTGAGGCCGCCCGCGGCCGCAGCGACCTTGCCCACCTTGGTCGCCAGCACGGCGTTGACCACGCCCGACAGACGTCCGGTCAGCTTCAGCACGCGCGGCAGCCAGCCGAGCGAGTAGTGCGACCGCGGCCGGATCCTGCCGCGGTAGTAGTGGTCGAAGAACTCCGACTTGTAGGTGGCCATGTCCACGCCGGTCGGGCAATCCGTCGCGCACGCCTTGCACGACAGGCACAGGTCCAGCGCTTCTCGGACCTCCTCGGACCGCCAGCCCTCCTCGACCGTGCGCGCACCCCGGACCACGTCCTGCAACACCCGGGCGCGTCCCCGCGTCGAGTCCTTCTCATCGCGCGTGGCCCGGTAGCTCGGGCACATCACGCCACCGCTGTCCGCGCGGCACCGGCCCACGCCGATGCACCCCTGCACCGCGTGCACCCACGGATCCCGCTCCGACGACGCAGGGCTCAGGTCGAAACTCGTGCGCCACTCCCGATCCGGCACGCCCGCGAGCGCGAGATGCGCGTCGATCGGATCCGGGTCCGTCACCGACCCCGGGTTCAAAATGCCTGCGGGGTCCCACAACCGGCGGCACTCGGCGAAGGCGGCCAGCACCTCCGGCGAGTACATGATGGACAGCATCTCCGATCGAGCGCGTCCGTCGCCGTGCTCACCGGAGAGCGAACCGCCGTGCCGCACCACGAGTTCCGCGGCCTGCCGGGTGAACTCCCGGAACACCGCGCGGCCCTCTTCGGTGCGCAGGTCGTAGGTGATGCGGATGTGCATGCAGCCGGCGCCGAAGTGCCCGTACATCACCCCGGTCAGCCCGTGGGAGTCCAGCAACTCGCGCAGATCGGCCAGGTAGTCGGCGAGCCCTTCCGGTGCGACGGCCGCGTCCTCCCATCCCGGCCACGACTCGCCGCCGGACGCCAGCCGGGAGGAAAGCCCGGCGCCGTCCTCGCGAACCCGCCACAGCGACGCACGTTCCGCGGGGTCGGCGGCCTTGCGGCCCTGCACGAGTCGGCCGTTCTCGCCGAGCCGCTCCAGCAGCCGGTCCGCCTGAGCGCTGACCGAATCCGGGTCGTCCCCGTCGAGGTCCACGAACAGCCACGCCTGCCCGTCGGGCAGCCCGAGCACCGAGTCCGGCCCCCGCCGGTGACGCATCGTGGACACGATCGCCTCGTCGGTGCCCTCGACCGCGGCAGGCGAGAACTCCAGGATCGCGGGCACGTCCCGGGCCGCCTCCACCACGTCCCGGTAGCCGAGGCACACCAGCAGTGCGCTGGCGGGCTTGGGAACGAGCTTCATGCGAGCACCGACGATCACCGCCCACGTCCCCTCGGAGCCGACGACCGCGCGGGCGACGTTGAACTTCTCCGGCAGCAGGTTCTCCAGGTGATAACCCGAGACCTGCCGCGGGATGCGGCCGAGTTCGAGCCGGAAAGCGCTCAGGTGCTCGCGCGCCAGCCCCTCCAGCGAGGTGGTGAGCTCCTCGGCGCGGGCCGCGGAGCGCGAATCGGCCGGATCGGTGGCCCGCAAACCCGATTCGGTCGCCGTCAGGCGTGCCAAGTCCGACGTGATCAGGTCGATCTCCGCGACGTGGTCCGATGTCCGCCCGTAGCGCACGGAGTGGTTGCCGCACGCGTCGTTGCCGATCGCACCCCCGACCGTCGCGCGACTCTTCGACGACGGGTCCGGCGCGAACGTCCGCCTGCCGTCCGTGGCGCGCTCGACCTCGCGCGACAGCGTCGCGAGGACGACACCCGGCTCGACGTCGACCGTCGCGGCGTCCTCGTCGATGGCCAGCACCCGGTCCATGTACCGCGAGAAGTCCAGGACCAGACCGGGTCCCACGGCGTTGCCCGCCATCGACGTCCCGCCGCCCCGGGAGATCAGCGGCGTGCCGCTCTCCCGGCACGCCGAGGCCGCCGCGATCACGTCGTCGGGGTTGCGCGGGAACACGACCGCGAGCGGTTCGACCCGGTAGTTCGACGCGTCGTAGGAGTACTCGGCACGCCGCCGCGCCGAGTGCTCGGCCTCGACTCCGGCCTCCGCGAGCGCCTGCAGCAACGCCGAGGCCGGTTCGCGCGCATCGACTCGGTGCGGCGTTCCAGCGTCGGAGACCGGACGGGCGGCGGAATCGGTCATCTCAGTGGTTCCTTCGCACAACAGGGCCGACGGTGGCCGTTGGGCGCGACGCGGGGCCGCGTGGATCTCGTGCTGCACCGTACCGACTCGGATCGTCAGCGGCGCGCACGAACACCCGCCCCACCGCACCACCGCCGCCCGGCGTCGGGGAAGGGCTTTCGGCTCTGGTGATCCCGGTGGGACCGCGAACAGTGTGGAGCAGGTGGCAGATCGTCGAGGTCCGCCGCCCCGGCAGCAGTGACCCACGGTTGAGGAGTTCGCTATGGCTACGCATGGAGCCCACCCGGCGCGCACGGGATGGGTCGGATGGATCTACTTCGGAGCCCTGGTCATGGTGGCGGGCGGGATCGTCCAGTTCATCAACGGCCTGCTCGCGCTCTCGCAGTCCGGCTCGGTGTACCTCGTGCCCTCGGGGACGGCGGTGCAGGTCGGGATGGGTGGCGTCGGCATCAGCTTCCTGATCATGGGGGTGGTGCTCGCCGCCGCCGGCATCGGCGTGATGAGCGGCAAGACCTGGGCCCGGGCGCTGGCCGTCGCGCTGGCCGTGCTCAGCGTCCTCGCCAACATCGCCTTCTTCCCCGCCTACCCCCTGTGGTCGGCGATCGTCATCGTGCTCGACGTCGTGGTGATCTACGCCCTGGTGGCCCACGGCAGGGAGTTGCGCAGCTGAACGGACGAGGGCGGGCCCCGCAGCGGTGCGGGGCCCGCCCTCCCAGCACCCCGCAGCCGCGACGGGCGAGGGAGTGAGCCGTGAGCCTTCAAGTCCTGCCGCTGGCGATCACGATGATGGCCGGGCCGCAGATCATGTCCGCCATCGCGTTCGTGACCACCGGACGCCCGATCCGGGTGTCGCTGGCGTTCCTGTCGGGCGTCCTGGTCGCCGTCCTCGCCGGTGTGGGCATCGCCCGCGAGCTGGCGGCGCTGCTGGGCAACGCGCTCCCCGCGAGCGGCGACTCGCACTCCTCGGGCACCGTCGGCAAGGCGATCCAGATCGCCCTGGTCTGCGTGCTGGCGCTGCTCGCGGTGAAGAACTTCCTGGGCCGCAGGACCGCGGAACCGCCGAAGTGGCTGGGCACGCTGCTGTCGGCCACTCCTGCCACCGGCTTGAAGACCGGCTTGCTGGTCGTCGTGGCGATGCCGTCGGACATCGTGGTGATGCTGACCGTGGGGGCGAACCTCGAGCACCACAAGGCCGGGTTCGGGGCGGCTCTGCCCTTCATCGGCGTCACGCTCCTGGTCGCCGCGCTCCCCCTGCTGCTGTACGTGCTGTTCCACAAGCGCGCCGTCACCGCGATGCCCGCGGTCCGGGACTGGATGAACGACCACAGCTGGCTGGTCAACATCATCGTGTGCCTGGTCTTCATCGCGCTGGTCGCCACCGGCGGCTGAACCGCCGCTGCGCGATGCGGGTGCCGCGGGCGCGAGGCTCCCGCGTAGACTCGGTACCCGCTCCGGCCAGCCTTGACCAGTGTGAACGCTGTCGCCGAGCCCGACAGCACAACAACCCCAGCGCACGCGTCCCTCGCAGCCGAGCCCTTCGCGCCATCTCAGCCGTCAGCCGTGTCCCCACGGCCGCGCCGCGCGGCTTCCGCAGAGGTCCCCGCACCTCTTCCCTCAGCCAGCTCACGGAGTCACCGATTGTCTGATTCACCGTCCGCGCCGCCCGAACATCGGCGGCCCGGCCCAGTCCTGCACGTCTCACTCGGGCTCGCGCTGGCCATCGTCGTGTGGGGAGCGGCCGCGGGGGACTCGCTGTCCCGAGCCGGCTCCGCCGCGCTCGACGGCATCACGACCGGATTCGGCTGGGCCTACCTGCTGGTCTCCCTCGGGTTCCTGGCCTTCCTGGCATTCCTCGCCTGCAGCCGGTACGGGCGGTTGCGCCTGGGCCGGGACGACGAGCGACCGGCGTTCCGGCGGCTCACCTGGTACGCGATGATCCTCTCCGCCGTGATGGGCATCGGTCTCATCTCTTACGGCGTCACCGAACCGATCTCCCACCTCGCCGAACCGCCGCACGGCCTGGCCCAGCCCATGACGCCGGGTGCGGCGGTCACGGCGATGCAGTTCTCCTTCTTCGACTGGGGACTGCACGCCTGGGGGATCTTCGCGGTCGTCGGCCTCGCGATGTCCTGGTCGATGTTCCGCAAGGGCCGCCCCGGCCTGGTCAGCGCCCTGTTCCGGCCGCTGATCGGTGACCGCGCCGACGGGCCCGCGGGTGGGGCGATCGACGTGTTCGCGGTCCTGGCGACCCTGTTCGGCACCACGACCTCGCTGGGTCTGGGAGCGCTGCAGATCAACGGCGGGTTCACGGCCCTGTTCGGCGTCCCCGACTCACCGCCGGTGCAGTTCGCGATCATCGCCGTCATCACCTTGCTGTTCACCGCCTCGGCGCTGACCGGCGTCGCCCGCGGGATCAGGTTCCTCTCCGAGACCAGCATGGGCCTGGGGGCGCTGCTGTTCGTGTTCGTCCTGGTCGTCGGGCCCACGATCTACCTCGTCGACCTCTACGTGCAGTCGGTCGGCCGCTACGTGAGCGAGCTGGTGTCCACCAGCCTCATCACCCCGGCCAGCGGCGACCTCGACTTCATGCAGTCCTGGACCTACTTCATGCTCGCCTGGTGGCTGTCCTGGGCGGCGTTCGTGGGAGTGTTCCTGGCCCGGATCTCACGCGGCCGCACCATCCGGGAGTTCGTCGTGGGCGTGCTGCTGGTGCCCAGCGTCGTGTTCTCCCTCTGGTTCACCGCCTTCGGCGGCACCGCGATCCACAGCGACCTGATCGGCAGCACCAAGATCGCGGTGGCCGCGGCCGGGGACGAGAACTCGGCGTTCTTCGCCACCCTGCAGTCGCTCCCGCTGCCGACGATCACCTCGATCGTGACGATCGTGCTCGTCGTCCTGTTCTTCGTCTCGGGAGCCGACGCGAACACCTTCGTGCTGAGCATGCTGACCAGCCGCGGCACCGAGCACCCACCCGCGTGGGTGCTGGCCCTGTGGGGCGCGGTGACCGGCGCGGCGGCGATCGCGCTGCTGGCCGCCGGAGGTCTGGAATCGCTGCAGCAGATGGTGATCGTCAGTTCGGCGCCGTTCCTGCTGATCCTCATCGGAGTCGCCGTCGGCTTCTGGAAGGACCTGCGCGCGGAATTCCTCCCACCCGACGTACCGCCGCCGGTGGCCGAACCCGCCGCAACCCAGATCACCGAACGCACACCGGAAAGCATCTGAGCTCGGGCATGGCCGGTGGTTCGGGAGCGGACCACCGGCCGCGCCGTCAGCTCAGCTTGAGGAGCACGAGCTCGTCCTGGCCGCGTGCGGGCGTGCCGACCTGCCAGGTGCGCACGACCTGCCCCGGTGGGTCGGGAGTGATCCTCTTGAAGGCCAGCATGTAGTCGAACTGCGGCATCGGTGTCGCAGGGAAGTGGCGCCAGTTCCAGCCCAGCACGGCCTTCTCCAGCGTTCCGGCTTCTGCGTAGCGCTTGTCGAGCAGCACCTTGGTCAGCGCCGGGTCGCCGAAGTGATCCACGATCAGGCCACCGGAGAAGTAGGAGAGCACTCCGATCTCGCCGGGCGCGAGGACCTGCTTCCCGCCGGTGAGTTCGCGGACCTCTGCACCGACCTGCTGGTACTGACCGGTTTCGGCGTGGTTGAGCACCAGCGGCATCACCGACCACGGTGTCGGTCCGCTGGCGGCGATGCAGGCCGTGCCGAAGGCGAACGCCGCGACGAAACCGATCGTCGTCCGGGCCTGCGCCAGCACGACCGACAGGGTGATGAACGAGAACGCCACGAGCGGCGCGAAGTACCACGCTTCCGGGAACGCGCCGATCGCGGCCAGCGCCGCCCAGTGCGCCCATCCGGCTGCCAGGAACACCAGCGCAACTCGTGCCCACGCTTCTCCGCGGTGGCGCCACGCGCGCACCCCGCACAGCAGCGCGACGACGACCGGGACCGCCGTGATGGCAGTCGGGACCGGCAGCAGGACGGCGAAGAACCTGATCGGCGCGTCCACCATGGTCACGCTGCCCGGCGAGGTGACCTTGATGAAGGTCGAGTCCGGCACGAACCCGCCCAGGTGGAACCAGGACCAGACGTGCCAGGGCAGCGCGACCAGCGCTCCGATGCCCGCCGACTGCGCCAGGTGCAGCCACCTCGTGCGGACGCCCGGCAGCAGCGAGCACGCCGCGAACACGCCCGCGGGCACAGCGAAATCGGGCCGGCACAGCACCGCCAGGCCCCACAGCACGCCTGCGGCCCACCGCTTCCCCCCGAGCGCGTGGCGGGCCACTCCGACCATCATCGCGATCCCCAGATAGGTCTCCATCCCGATGGCGGAGACCAGCAGCGGGGAGCTCGCCAGCAGACCCACCGCGAGGAACGGCAGGACCGACGAGACCCCGAGGACGCGGGCGATCCTGGCGGTCCACCAGCCGGTGAGCGCGAAGGTGGCCATCAGCAGCAGCCCGACCACCACCGCAGGACGTCCGACGACGAAGAAGAGCGCGGCCAGCAGCCACGCGTTCAGCGGCGAGGTCTGCGTGTTGGAAACCCGATCGGCCAGCAGCCCCCAGTGCCCGTGTTCAGCGAGGTTGCGCACGTAGCCCAATGTGATCCAGGTGTCGTCGCCCAGGGCGCGATGCGCCAGGAGCATCAGAACGGCGCCGACCGCTGCGCCGAAACCCGCCGCCCACCACTCCAGACGGCGAATCCGCGGGGAAAGCGACGGGCGAACCACCTCGTGTTCGGTCTCGCTCTTGAGCATGCTGGCAGAATCCCAGCGCGGCGACCGTGAGAACCGTTGGAGCACGCGCACGTTAGTGGCTTGTCAATGCCCTTACGAGTGATTTCCGCCCTGACACGAGTCGACGGGCGGTCCTTGTCTGCTGATCGACGACCACGCATGCTCGGGTGGTACCTCTGCGACGAAGGAGAGACCTCAATGACCGACAGCGTCCAGACGGAGTTCGCCGACGGGGTAGCTCTGATCACCATCAACCGGCCCCAGGCGCGCAACGCCGTCGATCGCTCGGTCGCCGACGGCATCGCCGCCGCCATCGACGAGTTCGACGCGCGCACCGACCTGACCGTCGCCATCCTCACCGGAGCCGGTGGCACGTTCTCGGCGGGCATGGACCTCAAGGCCTTCACCCGGGGCGAATCGCCGAGCATCCCCGGCCGGGGTTTCGGCGGCCTCACCGAGAAGCCTCCGTCGAAACCGCTGATCGCGGCCGTCGAAGGCTGGGCGCTCGCCGGAGGGTGCGAACTCGCGCTCAGCGCTGACCTCATCGTCGCGGCCCGCGACGCCAAGTTCGGCCTGCCCGAGGTCAAGCGCGGTCTCGTCGCCGCCGCGGGCGGACTCCTGCGCCTGCCCAAGACGCTGCCCTACCAGCTGGCGATGCAGATCGCGCTCACCGGCGATCCGCTCACCGCCGAGCTCGCCCACCAGCACGGGATGGTCAACACGCTCACCGAACCCGGCGAGGCGCTCGCTGAAGCCCGCGCGCTCGGCGCCCGGATCGCCGAGAACGGACCGCTGGCCGTCCGAGCCACCAAGCAGATCGTCTCCGGCGCCGTCGACTGGACCGACGGAGAGGCCTTCACCCGGCAGTCCGAGATCGCCTCGCCCGTGTTCACCTCAGCCGACGCCCAGGAAGGCGCACTCGCCTTCGCCGAGAAGCGCAAGCCCGTCTGGCGCGGCGCCTGATCGGAGCTCGTGGCAGGCCCGACCTCCCGCGACCCGCTTCCAGCCCCGCCGACGGCTTCCAGGCACGCACCCGGAAACCCCGAGGCGGAGCTCGCCGCACCTTGACTGGTCGCTGTTCAGCACTCCCGTCAGCCCGACGTCGCCGAATCCTGCTCCCCGCCAGGCAGGTCCGAATCAGCCGGGTAATCATTCATTCCCGAGGCCGCGGGCCGTGCCGTCAGTTCGGCAGGCGAAGCGGCGGAGGCGCCGCACCGCTCCTCTCGGGTCCGGCGCTCCCGCCGGACCCGAGGGCGCTCTGCGCGTAGACGTCGGTGAGGATGCGCAGGGACTTCGTGGCCTCGCGGGGGCTGATCCAGAACGGCTCGTCGTCGTCCAGCCGGGCGTAGAAGTCGCGGATGAGGGCTTCGTGGGAGACGCCCCAGTAGGAGCGCCCGTGCGACGGAGCCTTGCGTTCGGCGACCGACTCGACGCGGCCGTCCTGGTGGGTGATGGTCAGATCTCCTCGGAAGGAGAGGGTTCCGCGCTCCGCGGTGATGTCGATCGTGACCGGTGCGTGGACCACGTTCGCCAGCGAGCCGAAGACGAGGCTGCGGGCACCGCTCGCGTGGGTCAACAGCATTTCCGCGGTGTCCTCGACCTCGATGAGGTCCCGGTAGAGGCGCGTGGAGGCGGTGCCCTCGACGCCCACGACGTCTCCTACGAGCCACTGCACCAGGTCGAGCGTGTGGATCGCCTGGTTGATGAGCAGTCCTCCGCCGGCGGTGTCCCACCGCCCTCGCCACGGCTTGGCGCGGTAGTAGTCCGGCGCGCGGGTCCACAGCACCGAGGCGGTCGCGCCGAGCACGGCGCCCAGATCACCGGACTCGATCACGTCGCGGGCGGTCTGCGCCGTGCGGTTGTAGCGGTTCTGGAAGCACACGCCCACTCGGCTCCCGCTGCGCTCAGCGGCTTCGACCAATCGCTCGGCCTGGTCAAGCCGGTGCGCCACCGGTTTCTCGAGCAGCACGTGCACGCCTGCGTCGAGGAAGTCCAGCGCTACGGGCACGTGCTGGTGGTGCGGGGTGCAGATGTGGACGACGTCCGGCCGCGCCCGCGCGAGCAGCGCGCGATGGTCGGTGAAGCCGGCAACTCCGCACCGCTCGACCGCGGAGGCCAGCGCCGCGGCGTCCGTGTCGCAGACCCCGACCAGCTCGACACCGTCCAGCGCCTCGACGGCTTCCAGGTGGACAACCGAGACGTCGCCGCATCCGATGATCGCTGTCCTGGTCATCGGTACTCGATCCCCTCGGACTTCAGGATCTCGGTGAACGCCGTCCACGCCTCGGTGAACAGCTCGGGGCCGGAGAACCCGCCGAGGTCGTGCGCTCGGGACAGGTGCGGTTCGAGCGAGAAGAACCCGTCGAAACCGTCCTCCCGCAGCGCCCGCACGGTCTGCACCACTTCCCCGTCACCGCGGCCAGCCGCGCACACCTCGCCGTCGGCCCTGTGCGCGTCCTTGATCTGCACGTATTCCAGGTGCGGGCGGAGCGCTCCGTAGGCCTCGGTGAAGGGCCGAACGCCGACCTGCACGAAGTTCGCGGCGTCCCACGCCGCGCGCAGGTTCGGCGATCCCACGGACTCCAGAACGTCGACGCACCGGCGCGGGATGTCGCCGTAGATCTGCTTCTCGTTCTCGTGCAGCATCACGACCCCGCCCTGCTCGGCCACGTCGGCGAGCGCCCGCATCCGGCGCAGCACCTCGTCGCGGGCGTCGTCGGGATCGCTGCCGGGACGCATGAAGAAGGAGAAGACGCGGATGTAGCGGGCGCCGAAGCGGTGGGCGACGCCGACCGCGTGCCGAGCGCGGTCGAGGTGAGCGTCGAAGTCCTCGTCGAGGGAGATCTTCCCGATCGGCGACCCGATGCTCGACACCCGCAGGCCGTGGGCGTCGAGGACCTTCTCCGCCTGCGCGAGCTGATCGGCGTCCAGGTCGAGCACGTTGATGTCCCCGGCGCTGCGGAGTTCGAGGTGGGACAACCCGAGCTCGTCGAGCAGCGTTGCCTGCTCCTGCAGATCCGGCGAGATCTCGTCGGAGAATCCTGAGAGCGTCCACATGCGGCGTGCTCCTCACTGAGCCGGGCCCGAACGGTGCACCCTCACCATGGAACGCGGGACGTGGCCCTCCTACCTGTTGCCGTTTGTTGCCACCGACAGGCGACGCGATCCGGAAACAGCTGGCAACTCGTTGTCGAGCCCGGGGCGGAACCGCACAGTCGACCGCACGAGTCCGCAGGCCCGCCAGACGAAGGAGCACAGCCCATGTCCAGGAAGGTCCGCCTCGGCATCATCGGCTTCGGGGCCCAGGGCTCCGCGTACGCGAAGTTCATCACGAAGGGCCTGGTCCCGAACGTGGAGATCGGCGCCATCGCCGACGTCGATCCGGAGCGGCGGGTGGTCGCCGCCGACGAGCACGACGTGCCGGTGCACGCCGATCACCGGTCGTTGCTGGCCGGTGGTGAGGTCGACGCGGTCGTGACGACCGTGCCCCACTACCTGCACGTGGAGATCGCGATCGACGCCCTGGGGGCCGGCGTGCACGCGCTGGTGGAGAAGCCCGCCGGCGTCTACACCGCACAGGTCCGCGATCTCAACGAGTTCGCCGCGCAGCATCCCGAGCTGACGTTCGGGATCATGTTCAACCAGCGCAACAATCCGCTGTACCAGCGGATCAAGCAGATCGTGGACGACGGGGAGATCGGTGCGATCCGGCGGACCAACTGGATCATCACCACCTGGTGGCGTCCGCAGGGCTACTACGAGCAGTCCGAGTGGCGGGCCACCTGGGGCGGTGAGGGCGGCGGTGTCCTGGTCAACCAGGCGCCGCACCAGTTGGACCTGTGGCAGTGGATCTGCGGTGTTCCGAAGTCGGTGTCCTCCAAGGTCGCCTACGGGTTCCGCCGGGACATCGCCGTGGAGGACGAGGTGACCGCGGTGGTCGACTACGGCGGCGGGGCCACCGGCACCTTCGTCACCTGCGTCCACGATCTGACGGGCACCGATCGGCTGGAGATCCTCGGCGACAAGGGCAAGATCGTCGTCGACGGGTCCAAGACCGCCACGGTCACCCGGCTGGTCGCCGACGAGCGCGAGCTGTCCGGCGACATGGGGATGGACGACGTCCGCAAGCTCTTCCAGGGCGACCTGGACCCGACCACGTACTACTCGCAGGAGGTCCTGGAGTTCGAATCCGCCTGGGGCGAGCAGCACTCGGGCGTGCTGGAGAACTTCGCGGCGAACATCCTCGACGGAACCCCGCTGCTGGCCCCGGGCAGCGAGGGCATCAACGGCGTGCGGCTGGCCAACGCGATCCACCTGTCGAGCTGGCTCGGCCGCGAGGTCCCGATCGACTTCGACGAGTCCCTGTACCTCTCCGAGCTCAACGCGCGCATCCGGCAGGAGGGCGTGTTCCCCGAGCGCCCGACCGGCGCCTGAAGCTCCCCTTCCGCGAACCGGCGTGCGCCTGCCCAGGCGGACGCCGGTTCGTCGCTGCCTCGGTAGCGCCGGAACCCTCTCCGACCGGCGGCTTTCCTGCCGGATGCAACTGCTGGCAACCACTTCTGTCGCCTGGTGACGTCTGTCGCAATTGAGCGCACTCCGGGCTGATGGCGGAGGTTCACCGCTGTCCCGCCCACACACCCGCGGTCGCGCAACGATGAGCGCCCGGCGAAAGGAAACCCGAGATGAGCGCGAACCACCCACCAGGTTCCGACTCCTCCGACCCCTCGAACCGCGGAAACCTCGCGGTGACTTCGGATTCGACGGAAGCGGCGCCCTCGACGGGCAACGGCAAGGCCATCGGAACGCTCGCCGCGGCCAGCGCGATCGACAACTCCGAGAGCAGCCTGATCAACAACTTCTTCCCGCTGATCCGCGACGCGTTCGGGCTCAGCCTGGGCGCGCTGGGCATCATGGCGAGCCTGTCCCGCTTCGCCCGGATGATCGCCGGCCCGCTGTGGGCGATGGCCGCCGACCGGTTCGGCCGCAAGAAGGTGCTGTTCATCGTCACGGGCCTGTGGGGATTGTGGACGGCATCGGCCGGTCTCGCACCGAACTTCACGACGCTGCTCGTCCTCTACAGCATCGGCGTCCTCGGCACCGTCGCCTCGGAACCGATCACCAACGGGCTCCTCGGCGACCTCTTCGACGACGAGAAGCGCGGACGCGCCTACGGAACCGTCCGCTCGCTCGGCTCGCTGATCGGGATGGCACTCGGACCCGCCATCGCCCTGTTCGCCAACGATCCCGACGGATGGCGCTACGGCATGTTCGCGATGGGTGGGCTCAGCGTGCTCTCCGGTGTGGGCATCCTGCTGTTCGTCGAGGAGCCGCGGCGACGCACCGCGGTGGCCGACGACCCCGAGGTCGGCCGGTTCCGCCTCTCCGACGCCGTCAAGCTCTTCAAGATCCCCACCATCGCGCTGCTGGCCGGCATGCTCCCGCTGGTCACCAGCTTGGTCCTGTTCACCTACTTCGTCACCTTCATGGTGGACGCGCGTGGCTGGGAAGTGCCGTCGGCAGCCCTGCTGTACTCCGTGTTCTCCGGCGGCATGGCTCTGTCGTCGTTCGTCGGCGGATTCCTCGGCGACTGGTTCGTCAAGCGGTTCGGCCACAAGGGACGGGTCATGCTGATGCAGATCTACCTGGCGGCCGTCGCGGGGATGTCCGTGGTGGCGCTGCAGTTCGACTGGGGGAAGGGCCTCGCCGCGTACGTGGTGATGTTCCTGTTCGGACTGATCGTGCTGATCGGGTTCTCCGCCTGCGTGCTGCCGATGGTGTCGGCCGTCGCTCCGACGCAGCTGTCGGCCACCGCCTTCGCGGCGCTGTTCTCCCTGATCCAGGGCGGGCTTTCGGCTCTGCTGACGCTGGCGATGGGATTCCTCGGCGAAACCCTGGGCATGACGCAGGTGATGTTCTACCTCGTGACCGTGCCCTACCTGCTCAACGCGCTGTACTGGTTCGCCTTCTACAAGATCTACCCCGCCGACGTCGCCAAGCAGGCCGAGCGCACCGCCGCGGTGGAAGCGGGCACGTTCTGACCGCGAACCCGGAATCGCACAACACCCTCCGCAACCAAGGGAGATCGCATGGCAGTCCTCGGCGTTCAGATGATGATGCTCAAGCAGCAGGTCGCGGAGCAGGGCATGTTCCCGGTGCTGAGGCAGGTGCGGGACCTCGGCTACGACGCGGTCGAGGTCTCGCAGATCCCGATGGACGAGGCGAACACCGCCGGGCTTGAAAAGGGCATCGCGGAACTGGGTCTCGACGTCGGCGCGCTGTCGGTCGCCCTCGAGCGCAACGCCTTCGCCACCGGTGACACCTTGGACACCGACTTCGACAAGATCGTCGACGACTGCCGTCGCCTCGGCACCCGCTACGTGCGGATCGGGATGATGCCCTACGAGGCGATGTCGTCGAAGTCCGCGTGCGAGGCGTGGGCCGCGAAGTGCGAAGCGCAGGCACAGCGGCTCGGGGGCGAAGGCATCACGCTGCTCTACCACAACCACCACGTCGACCTCGCTCAGCACGAGGGCGAGCGGATCTTCGACCTCGTGCGCCGGGTGGCGGGTTCAGTCGCCTTCGAGGTCGACCTGTTCTGGGTCCAGCGCGGCGGGATGGCGCCGCTGGACATGCTCGAGGAGTACTCGGGGGTGTGCAAGACGATCCACGTCAAGGACTTCCGAGTGCTGCCGCTCCCGCCGGAATCGATGGATCTGCTGGCCACGGGCGACCCCGAGGACCGCGCCCGGTTCATGACCCTGTTCAACACCAACGTCCAGTTCGCCGAAGTCGGTCAGGGCAACATGAACTGGCCGGCGCTCCTGCCCGCTGCGCGACGAGCCGGAGCGGACTACTTCTTCGTCGAGCAGGACGACCAGTACGGCCGCGACCCGATGGACTGCCTCCGCGACTCCCGCGACTACCTCCGCAGCATCGGATACTGAGAGGGCACCGGCCGGTGGATTCCAGCCGGCGTTCACCGGTCCGGTGCCGCGCCCTGCTCGACGGAGGCCAGAACCCCCGGTGTCATGGTGCGCAAAAACGGCGGGATCGTGATCAGCACCGCGACGGCGAACACGACCAGCGCGGCGCGCATCCCGAAGAGCTCGCCGAGCAACCCGACCGCTCCGGCGCCCACCGGCATCGCGCCCCAGCTGAACAGCCGCGCCACGGCGCTGTAGCGGCCCATCATCTCGGGTTCGACGAGGTGCTGGGCGATGGTGCGGGCGTTGACGGCCCACAACGTGCCGCCCATCCCGCCGAGGAACGCACCTCCCGCCAGCACCCACAGCTCGGTGGTCACCACGGGTGCGATGACCATGGCGAACGTGCCGATGAGATCGGCGAACAGCACCCGGCGCTGCCCGATCAGGCGGTTGAGTGCGGTGACGCTCAACGCTCCGACGAGTCCGCCCGCACCCAGTGCGCTCAGCAGCATCCCGTACTCCCGGGGACCGAGGCCCAGCGTGGTGGTGGCCATCAGCGGCATCAGCGCGAGCCAGGCTCCCCAGCAGGAGCACAGCACGGTCAGCACCAGGGCCATCAGCCGCAGCAGGCGGCGTTCCCACAGGTACCGCAGCCCCTCCCCGATCCGCGCGCTGACGCTCACCTCACGCGCCTCCCGCACGACCCGGAAGCGGCCGGCCAGCAGCACCAGCACCGCAGTGGCCAGCACGTACCCGGCCGCGGTGGCGCCGAGCGCGAAGGTGCTGCCGACCGCGACCAGCATGCCGCCGACGAACGGACCGCAGAACTCGTTGCACACCGTTTCAGCACCGGTGATCCACGCGTTCGCCCGCTCCCGCCACGTCGGCCCGACGGCCGAGGGGGTCAAGGCCATCGCCGAGGTCAGCGCGATCACCTCGGCCACGCCCAGGGCCGCGCTCCCGGCCAGCAGCAGCGGCAGTCCCAGGGCGTCCGAGGTCCAGGCCGCGAGCAGGGCTGCGAGGGTCAGCAGACGCATCCCGTTGGCCAGCCACAGCAGCGCGCGCCGGTCGAACCGGTCCACCAGCACGCCCACGTGCAGCGCGGTGAGCAGCCACGGCAGCGTCAGGGCCAGTGACACGGCCGCGACCAGACCGGGAGAGCTGGTCAGGGTGGTCGCCAACAGCGGCAGGGCGATCTTCAGCACGCCGTCGGCGAGGTTGGTGACCGCGGTGAACACCACGAGCACGACCGTGTTGTGCCTGCTGCGATCAACCGCCCGCGCGGTCCCGGATCGTTCGGCCACCCCGTCCATCATCGCCCCCTCGACATAACCGGCTAAATACTTTAGGTGGTGACTACCGTAGCGGGATCCTGCGCGTTGCAGAAGGCGAACGGGTAACCTGTCAGAGTCTTGACCGGTTACTGGCCGTCTGAGAGCGGGTGAGCAGGATGGATCCATCCCCGCACGCGGAGTGGGTGATTTCCTTCGCGAACACGCTCGACGTCGAGGACGGGACCGACGCCCTGAGCGAGCCGAGCCACGTCGCCCGATGGCTGGTCACCACCGGCCTCACCACCCGAACACCGCGGGTGACCGGCGCCGACCGCGACCGCTACCTGCGGTTGCGCAGCGGCGTCCGCGAACTGTTCGGCACCGAGGAGCAGCGCTCGCACGTGCTCGCGGACGCCGACTCGGTCCTGCGCGACGTCCCGCTGCTGGTCTCGCTCACCCCGGACTCGGTGCTGCAACCGGATCCGGAACTGCCCGCGACGTCGCGAGCGCTGGCGACCATCGCCTCAGCGCTCGCCTCCGTGCTGATCACCGGGGAGGTCGCCCGGGTCAAGCGCTGCCCGGCCGAGGACTGCGGCTGGGTGTTCTGGGACTCGACGAAGAACCGCAGCCGGCGCTGGTGCTCCATGCAGGTCTGCGGCAACCGCGACAAGGCCCGAAGCTTCGCTGCCCGCAAGCGCGGCTGAGCACCTCCGAACTCAGGCCGGGTCTTCGTCGAGCTCGGCGAGGACGGATTCGGTGTGCTCGCCGATGCTGGGGATGGGGTCCATGCGGGGTGCGCGGCCGGGAGCGGTCACCGGGGGCTGCAACGTTCGGAGGGGGCCGACCGGCGAGTCGACCTCGTGCCAGCGGCCGCGTTCGGCCAGCTGGGGGTGGTCGGCGAACTCCTGCACGGTGCGCATCCGGGCGTTGGCGATCTGGGCTCGGTCCAGGCGCTCGACGACATCCTGCGCGGCCAGCTCGGCGAAGGCGACCTCGATCGCAGCGGTGAGCTCCCGCTCGTGGTCGACGCGATCCGGGTTCGTCGCGAACCGCGGATCATCCGCCAGCTCCGGGTCTTCCAGCACGGTCTCGCACAGCTTCCGCCACTCGCGGTCGTTCTGGACCGCCAGGAACACCTGGGATCCGTCCCCCGCGCGGAACGGGCCGTACGGCGCGATCGCGGCATGCCTCGCACCGGTCCGGGACGGGGACTTCCCGCCGTACACCGCGTAGTAGTACGGAAATCCCATCCACTCCGCGAGAGCGTCCAGGAGGGACACCTCGAAAGCGCTGCCCTCGCCCGTGCGCTCGCGTTCGTAGAGCGCCGTGAGCACGCCGGTGTAGGTGTACATGCCGCCCGCGATGTCGGCGACCGAGATCCCCGCCTTGGCCGGCTCCTCGCGACCACCGGTGATCGAGACCAGTCCCGCCTCGCACTGCACGAGCAGGTCGTAGGCCTTCTTGTCGCGGTAGGGCCCGTCGCTCCCGTAGCCCGACAGGTCGCCGATGATCAGCCGCGGGTGGCGCGAGCGGAGCTCGTCGGCGCCGAAGCCCAGCCTCGCCGCGGCGCCGGGCGCGAGGTTCTGCAGGAACACGTCCGCCTTGGCCAGCAGCTGGTGCATGGACGCCCGCCCTCCCTCGGACTTGAGGTCGAGGACGACGCTCTCCTTGTTCCGGTTGAGCCACACGAAGTGGCTGGACATGCCGTTGACCGTGGCGTCGTAGTCCCGGGCGAAGTCGCCGCCGTCTCGTTCGACCTTGATCACCCGCGCACCGAGATCGGCCAGCTGGCGACTCGCGAACGGTGTGGCGACGGCCTGTTCCAGGGCGACCACGACGATGCCTTCGAGGGGAAGCATGTGCTCGTCCTCCCGGTTGTGGTGAGCGGCGTCAGTGCGTGTTGCGGCGGAGCTTCACGCGGTAGGAGTACTGCTCGGGCAGGAAGTGGTTGATCGCCAGCTCGACCGGTTGCAGATCGGTGGTCAGGTAGGTCCGGTCGACGCGCAGCAGCGGATCACCGACCTGGCAGCCGAGCGCATCGGCGAGCGTGCGCTCGGCGGCCGCAGCGGTGATGCTCTGCTCGGCTTCGGCTATGGGCGAGGGCAATCGCGTGTCCAGCAGACCGATGATGGTGGCATCGCTGACTGCGCCCTCCTGCCCCAGCTCCGGCACGTCGTCGAGGGCGGCCGCCGCCGCGGGATGCAGGTGAACCGTGGTGTGGCAGAACGAATCGCCGAAGTGCGTGCGCCGGAAGACCACGGTGTGCACGACGTCGCTGTCCAGCCGGAGCCGACTGGCGGATTCGATGTCGACCTGCCTGCGCAACGGCCGGAGCACCTCGAGCTGGGTGTCCAGCGACAGCCCCATCAGGTCCTCGATGGACCCGAACTGGCGCAGGTACTGGCCGTCGCGGGGCGCCGCGAACGTACCCCGTCCGGGCACGCGGTAGACCATTCCCTCGGCCACCAGGTCGTGGAACGCGCGGCGCACCGTCTGACGGCTGACCTGGTACTCGGTGGCGAGCTCGGCCTCCGTCGGCAGGCGCGTGCCGTCGGCGTAGCGGCGCTGCAGGATTCCCTGCCTCAGCTCCCGCGCGACCACCTTGTACGCCGCCTCGCCGCTCTGGTCCTTGCTGTTCATCGCACCTCGCCGTAGCCCGTCCGCGGCGCCGATCGCGCCGGCACCGCGGCCGTCCGGTGGCACGTGCGGCGCTGCCCGGTCACCTTCCCACTCCCCCGCGTGCGATCAGCTGGGAGGTGATGACGTTGCGCTGGATCTCGTTGGTGCCCTCGCCGACGATCATCAGCGGCGCGTCGCGGAAGTAGCGCTCCACGTCGAACTCGGTCGAGTAGCCGTAACCGCCGTGCACGCGGACAGCGTCGAGCGCGATCTCCATCGCGGCTTCCGAGGCGTACAGCTTGGCCATGCCGGCCTCCATGTCGCAGCGCTGGCCGCCGTCGTAGCGGTCGGCGGCCAGGAACACCAGCTGGCGGGCCGCGGTGTACTTGGTGGCCATGTCGGCGAGGTGGTTGCCGACCGACTGGTGCTTCCAGATCGGTTTGCCGAAGCTCTCCCGCTCCTGCGAGTAACGCAGGGCGTCGTCCAGCGCGGCGCGGGCCACGCCCAAAGCCCGTGAGGCGACCTGGATTCGCCCGATCTCCAGGCCCTTCATCATCTGCGCGAACCCGCGGCCCTCCTCGCCGCCGAGCAGCGCGTCCACCGGGGCGCGGTGGTCGGCGAAGGACAGCTCGCAGCTCTCGACGCCCTTGTAACCGAGCTTGGGCAGGTCCCTGGAGACGGTGAAGCCGTCACCGGGTTCGACCAGGATGATGCTGATCCCCCGGTGCCGCGGTTCCGCGTCCGGATCGGTCTTGCACAGCAGCGCGATCAGCTGCGATCGGCGAGCGTTGGTGATCCACGTCTTCGACCCGTTGATCACGTAGTGGTCGCCGTCGCGGACCGCGTGGGTCGTCAGCGCCTGCAGGTCCGATCCACCACCGGGTTCGGTGAGCGCCATCGTGGCGCGGATCTCGCCGGTGGCCATCTTCGGCAGGTAGCGATCCTTCTGCTGCTCGGTGCCGAAGGTGTGGATCAGCTTGGCGACGACCGTGTGCCCGCCCATCGCTCCTGCCAGGCTCATCCAGCCCCGCGCGAGCTGCTCGGTGACCTGCACGTAGCACGGGGTCGACACGGCAACTTCGCCGTAGGGCTCGGGGACGGCGAGGCCGAAGATGCCCAGCCGCTTCATCTGCTCGATCAGCTTCTCGGGGTACTCGTCGGCGTGTTCGAGGTCCCGGGCGACCGGACGCACGTCGCGGTCGACGAAATCGCGCACGGTGTCGACGATCGCCTGCTCTTGCTCGTTGAGGGTGCTCACGCTGGGTCCTTCTCGTGTCGGCTGATCGGTTGCGCGGCGCCGGGAAGCTGGCCCGCGAGGAGCGCGGCGGCGCGCTCCCAGTCCACTCCGGACAGCAGTTCCGGTACATCACGGCCGCAGTCGGCGACTTTCGCTCTCACGTCCTGTTCGGACGGAGGTCGTCCGGGCGATCCCGGGGGCAGCTCCAGCTCGACGACCTGCCGGGTTCCGTCCCGCAGCGCCGCGGTGATCTCGACCTGCCCGGCCAGGAGCCAGTCCCCACCAGGCGTTTCCTCCACCGTCACCCGCCGCACGAGGCGCTGGGCCTCCGGACGGTTCACGGCCTGGTCGGTGAAGCTGGCGAACCCGGGGTGCGGGTCGAGCACGGCGGCCGCGACGGCGTACTCCATGCTGAACTTGCCCTGCAGACCGGTGCTCGGCCGGTGGTGGATCAGCGGTTGCACCGCGCATCCGGGCGTGCGCACGACGATCTGGTCCACCTCGTCGGCGGCGATCGGGCCGGGCAGCCGCTCGCGCAGCGCGCTGATCGGCCGCTGCAGGGCGTAGCAGCACGGGAACATCTTGATCGCCAGGCCACCGGGAACAGCAGGGCCGGTCACGGCGATTCGCGCGGGGTCACCGCCGACCAGCCGCAGCCAGGCGTCCAGCGCGCCCGGGTCCGCCGTGGCACCGGCTGCCGCCAACCGGGCCGCCCGAACCCCGGCGTCTGCGGCGAACCCGACCTGCAGGGGCTTGCCCGAGGTGCCGAACGCGCGCTGCACGCCCCCGGCGGCGGGCACCGCGAGGGCGATCGCGGTCGCGATCCGCTCGGGCGACAACCCGAGGGCGACGGCGGCGGCGACGGCCGCGCCGGGTGCTCCCGCGGTGCACGTCGCGTGCCAGCCCTCCGCGTAGTGCGACCAGCCGAGCGCGACACCGATGCGCGCCATGACACCGGCTCCCGCCAGGTACGCGCGCGCATCGCCACCGGCCGCGAGCGTCGCGGGGACGCAGACCACGCTGATGTGCGCGGTCGACTCCATGTGGAGGTCGTCGAAGTCCAGCACGTGCCCCACCGCCGCCCAGCGCGCCGCGTCGGACAGCCCGGAAGCGATGCCGACCAGCTCGTCGTCGCGGGCGGCGAGGGTGACCGCGAGGGTGTCGACCAGGGAGCGCTGCGCGAGGACGAGTTCCTCGGACTCCGGGACGAGGTCGTGCGCCCACCGCGCCAACGTCTCAGCGGTCGATGTCATCCGCGCTCCCGATCGTGCACGGTGCGTGCGACGCGAACCCCGGGCCGGGACTCGCTGCGGGTACCGCGCGGGTTGCATAATGTACGGCCAATCGTGCAAGGACGGTCGTCCGCTGTCAACGCCCACCCGTGTGCACTAATCCTTTTGGCAGAACGGGCATTCCGACTCCCGACTTGACACCCTCCGCACGCGGCGAGAAACTACCGGAGCTTTGGCCGTACATATCTGAGTACGAATCCCGCCAGTCGCCGGGCTCTCCCCGGCCCGGATCGCACGCTCCACCGGACTTCAGGGGCGGCGCACGCCCCTCCTCGCTCGCGCCCTCGCACTTCCACCACGTCCGCAGAGGTGATCGATGAAGACCCGCGCTGCAGTCCTGGAAGAAGGAAGCAAGGAGTTCGACATCGTCGAGCTCGACGTCGACGAACCGAAGGTCGGCGAGGTGCACATCAAGTTCACCGCCGCCGGCCTGTGCCACTCCGACCTGCACCTGACCGACGGGGTCTACGGAAATTCGCCCCGGTACCCCATCGTCGGAGGCCACGAGGGCGCCGGGATCATCGAGTCGGTCGGACCCGGGGTGACGCACGTCGAACCCGGCGACCACGTGGTGTGCAGCTTCATGCCCAGCTGCGGCGTCTGCCGGTACTGCGCCTCCGGTCACTCGAACCTGTGCAACCTGGGCGCGAACATCCTCAAGGGCAACATGCCCGACGGCACCTTCCGCTACCACCGGGACGGCCGCGACCTCGGCGGGATGTGCATGCTCGGCACGTTCTCCGAACGCGCCACCATCCCGGCCCGCTCCGCGGTGAAGGTCGACCCGTGGCTCCCGCTGGACGTGGCCGTGCTCGCCGGTTGCGGCGTGCCGACGGGCTGGGGCTCCGCGGTCAACGCCGGAGGCGTGAAAGCCGGTGACACCGCGGTGATCTACGGGTCGGGCGGGGTCGGGATCAACTCCGTGCAAGGCGCGGCCCACGCCGGGGCCAAGTACGTGGTCGTCGTCGACCCGGTGGAGTTCAAGCGGGAGACCGCGATGGCGCTCGGGGCGACCCACGTCTTCGCCGACGCGGCGGACGCAGCGGCCAAGGTCAACGAGCTGACCTGGGGCGAGGGTGCCGATCAGGCGATCTTGACCGTCGGCGTCGTGGACGAGGTCGTCGTCCGGCAGGCCTTCGACATCGTCGGCAAGGGCGGCACGATCGTCGTGGTCGGCCAGGCGAACCCGGAGAACCTGACCATCCAGCTGCCCAGCGCGATGTTCACCCGCAACGAGAAGGTCATCCGGGGCGCGCAGTTCGGCTCGTGCAACCCGCAGCACGACATCATCAAGCTGCTCCGGCTGTGGAACACCGGCGGCCTCAAGCTCGACGAGCTGGTCACCAAGACCTACACCCTCGACCAGGTCAACGAGGGCTACCAGGACCTCAAGGACGGAAAGCTCATCCGAGGCGTCATCGTGCACCAGTGAGGGAGGCTCGGCATGCCCGACAACGACAAGATCAAGGTCACGATCATCCCGACCGGAACCATGCACGCCGACCTCACCTGGCTGCTGATCGACCCCAACCGGATGGCCACGCAGAAGCAGCCGGCGAAGCAGCGCGACTGGGTCGAGGTCCCCACGCACGTCGTCTACCTGGAACACCCCAACGGCCAGAAGCTGATGTGGGACGCGGGAGTTCCGCGCGATTGGGAGGACCGCTGGGGCCCGACCGGGCTCGACCAGTTCTTCCCGGTCGACACCGTGCCCGAGCAGGAGTGGCTGGACTCCCGCCTCCAGCAGCTGCAGGTCGAGCCCGGCGACATCGACTACCTCGTGCTGTCGCACCTGCACATGGATCACGCGGCCAACGCTCAGTTCTGGCAGCGAGCGGGCACGAAGATCATCGTCGACGAGAAGGAGAAGGAGGGCGCGTTCTCCTTCGACGGCTACAACAAGGGCGCGCACATCAAGTCCGACTACGACGGGCTGGAGATGGACACCGTCAGCGAGGACACCGAGCTGCTGCCCGGCGTCACGCTGCTGCGCACTCCCGGGCACACGTGGGGAACGATGAGCCTGCAGGTCGACCTCGCCGACTCCGGGACCATGCTGTTCGCCTCGGACTCGTTGTACCGCAGGGAGTCCTACGGGCCACCGGCCATCGGAGCGGGCATCGTCTACGACTCCGTGGCGTGGCTGGAATCCGTGGAGAAGATCCGCGGCATCCAGGAGCGGACCAACGCTCAGGTGATCTACGGCCACGACCCGGAGCAGATCACCCAGCTCCGAACCGGCCCCGGCAACTACTACACCTGATCTCCCCGGCCGGTCGTCCCCTGCAGCGGGACGGCCGGCCGCTTCTCCTCGGAGGTGAGCGGTCATGCCGATGTACGACTACGCCTGCTCCTGCGGAACCCGGTTCGAGGTCAGGATGGCGTCCTGGTCCTCCCCCGCACCCGAGTGCCCGGACTGCGGCGCGATCACCGCGCGACGCCCGCCGTCGCCCGCGATGCACGGGCGAGCCGCACCCCCGCCGCCGATGACGTCCGCACCGCGGTCCTGGGAAGGCCTCAACCGCGGCGACCGGGACACCGTCACCCACTGGCGCCGGACGGTCGAGGAGCGCCGGGACTTCGAGGACCGCCATCCCGAGCACCGGCAGCGACGAGAAGCGGTCGCCGCGCACGAAGGCCGCTTCGAGCACAACCCCCTCACCTACCGAGAGCTGGCCGCCAGAGCCGCCACCACCGGCGACGCCAACCGCGCAGCCACCGAAGCCAGCCAAGCCAGGCGCACCCCCGACACACCCTGAGGACTCACCCGGTCCCAGTTTTAGTCATAACTGAGCCGACATTTCGGACATGATCATGGCTCGGTTATGACTAAAACTGGGAACTGCCGAGGATCGGGGAACGCGAGTCGCCTCGTGGGTGGTTATAAGCTTCGGCCGCTGCGCTGTTCGGGGTGAGTGCGGTTCGGGGTGGTGTGGGGGTGTTGGCGTGGGGAGTTCTGGGGTGGTGTTGGGATTGTCACTGGTGGTGGGTTGGGTGGGGTTGGGGAGTTAGGGTCCTGGGTGTTCGGTTCAGGTTATAAGCTGTGGGGGTTGTCGGGGTGGCTGAGGCCGTGGTCCCGCTGCGGACGAAGAGCGACGCGGCTTACGAGACCGTGCGGGAGAAGATCCTCTCCGGGGAGTTCCCGCCCGGGTCGGTGCTCAACCAGGCGACGCTCGCCCAGACCATCGGCATCAGCACCACGCCACTCCGCGAAGCGCTGCGCCGGCTGAAGGCCGAAGGACTCGTCGAGCTCGGCGCGCACCGCGACGCCAAGGTCACCGAGCTCAAGGCCGAGGAGAACCGCGACCTGCTGGAGATGCGCCGCGCGCTGGACCCGCTGGCGACGTCGCTGGCCGCGCAACGCCGCACGAAGGACGACATCGCCGAGATCCGCGCCTCGCTGGAGGGCCTGCGGGCGATGCCGGGCAACCCCGGCGTCGAGGACCTGCTGCGCCACCGCCGGTTCCACCGCGCGATCCACCGCGCCTCGCACAACGACCTGCTCATCGACAGCCTCGAAGCCTTGTGGGACAAGGCCGATCGGTACCGCCGGTTCGCCCTGGAGGTCGACCGGGGACGCGAGGCCGAGGCGAAGAAGGACGAGGAGCACCGGCTGCTCGCCGAGGCCATCATCGCCGGAGACTCCGACGGCGCCGCCGCGGTGATGACCGAGCACATCGACACCAGCCTCGCCGTCCAAGCGACCCGCAGGCTCCCGCGGTGACCCTTCCGAGCCGCCAGGTCTCGGCGCTGCTCGCGCACGCCACGCTGACCCAGCTGATCACCTTCGTCCTGCGTCCCTCCACCACGTACCGAGCGCTGGAACTGGGAGTCCCGCCGTCGCTGCTCGGCGTGCTCTCCGGCAGCTTCGCCCTGGTCCCGCTCGTGCTGGCGCTACCCGCCGGGCACATCGTCGACCGGCTCGGCGAACGCCGCGTCATGCTGGCGGGAAGCCTGCTGATGTGCGTCGCGGGGACGGTCCTGCTCGCGCTCGGCCACACCGTCGCCGGACTGGTGACGGGCAGCATCGTGCTCGGCACCGCGCACCTGGGCGCGATCGTCGGGCAGCAGGCGCTCGTCGCCAACAGCACCAGCAGCGGCCGGATGGATTCGGCGTTCGGCTACTACACCTTCGCCGCTTCGCTCGGCCAGGCCGCCGGACCGCTGATGATCGTGGGTTTCGGCGGCTCGCAGGCGATTCCGGACACCACCCCGATCTTCCAGGGCAGCATCGCGGTCGCGATCGTGCTCTTCGCGCTGACCTTCGCCGTTTCCGACACCAGGGCCGAGCGCGGACCGGCCGCGACCGAGAACGTCGGCGTCCGCTCGTTGCTGCGGCTCCCCGGGCTCGCCGGAGCGCTGCTCACCGCGTGCACCGTACTCGCCGCGGTCGACATCTCGCTGGTGTACCTGCCCGCGCTCGGAGCCGAACGCGGCATCGCGTCATCGCTGATCGGCACGCTGCTGGTGCTGCGCGCCGCCTCGTCGATGGCCTCGCGGTTCTTCCTCGGGCGCCTCTCGGAAGTGCTCGGACGACGACGACTGCTGATCCTGAGCATCTTCGCCGCGGCCATCGGGATCACCCTCGCCGCGGCCCCGGTGCCCGTGTGGCTGCTGCTCGTCGCGGTCACGGTCGCCGGCTTCGGCCTCGGCGTGGGCCAGCCGCTGACGATGTCCTGGCTCGCCGAGTCCGCCCCGCCGGGCGCGCGCGGGAGGGCGATGTCCTTGCGGCTCACCGGCAACCGCGCGGGCCAGGTCTTCATCCCCGGCGCGGTCGGAGCGGTCGCGGCCGGCCTCGGCGCCGCAGGCGTCCTGTGGGTCACCGCCGCGGGACTGGCCCTCACCGGAGTCCTCGCGCGCAAGCTCCCCGTCGACCGCGCGGGCTGACTCACCCCGAGCGCAGCAGGCGCTTGAGGATCTTGCCGGTGGCGTTGCGCGGCAGGGCCGCGACCGTCGACACCGACTTCGGGCACTTGTAGTGGGCCAGGCGCGACCGCGTGAAGTCGAGCAGCGCCTGGTCGTCGACCGACTCGCCCTGCTCGCAGACCACGTAGGCCGTCACGGCTTCGCCCCACTTCTCGTCCGGCGCACCGATCACCGCCACCTCGGCCACGCCCGGGAACTCCAGGACGACGCGCTCGACCTCGGCCGGGTAGACGTTCTCACCACCGGTGATGATCATGTCCTTGACCCGGTCCTCGATGTAGAGGTAGCCGTCGTCGTCCTCGCGTCCCGCGTCACCGGTGCGCAACCAGCCGTCCGGGGTGATCGTCTCCGCGGTGGCCTCCGGCAGGTTCCAGTAGCCGGACATCCGCTGCTGCGAGCGCACCCAGAACTCGCCCAGCTCGCCGCGCTCGACGTCGTCCCCGGTGGCCGGCTCGACGACGCGGACCTCGTTGCCCGGCAGCGGCCGGCCCGCGGACGCGCGCAGGTGGGTGCGCTGCTCGTCGCGGTGCTCCTCCGGTCCGAGGACGCAGAACACGCCGGACATCTCCGTCATCCCGTACACCGAGTAGAGCGGGGTCGGCACCGAGCGCAGCACCCGTTCCATCAGCGGAGCGGGCATGGGCGATCCCCCGTAGCCGAGCACGTCCAACGACGCCGTCGCGGTGCGCGCTCGCTCGCCCTCCTCGAGCAGCGCGTGGATCACCGCGGGAACGAAGAACGCGTGCGTGGCCCGGGTGTTCTCGATGAGGTCCAGCAACGGTCCCGGAACGATCTCGCGGACGAGGACGGTGCGAGCACCCGCGCTCAGGCCGCCCAGCGCCCAGCTGGTGCCGCCGACGTGGAACAGCGGCATCGCGACGACGTTGATCGAGTCGGCGTCCATCCGGTAGGCGGGCGTGAGCGCCCGGGTGTGGGCCATCATGCTGCGCTGGGTCAGCATCGCGCCCTTCGGCCAGCCCGTCGTGCCGGAGGTGTAGAGCTGCAGGAAGCACTCGTCCGGATCGGACTCACGCGCTTCGGTGACCGCATCGGCTGCGGCCAGCCGCTCCTCGTACTCGTCGTCCTCGCCGCCGAGCAGGATCACCTCGCGCAGGTGCGGCAGCCGGTCGCGCACCTCGTCCACGATTCCGGCGAATTCGGAGCCGACGACCACCACTCGCGCGGTGGAGTCGTTGAGCACGTGCACGAGCTCCTCGGCGGCGAGCCGGAAGTTCACCACGGTGTTGACCGCACCGATGAGCGAGGCCGCGAGGGTCAGCTCGAGGCAGGCGAGGTGGTTCTTGTCCACCACGGCGAAGCGCTCACCCGGGCCGACGCCCGAGGCTCGCAGGGCACCGGCCGCCCTCCGGACGCGGTCGTCGAGCTGCGCCCAGGTCACCCGCCGCTCACCGAAGGCGATCGCTTCCTCGTCGGGCTTCTCGGCGGCCCACCGCGCGATGAAGTCGTAGATGCGGGAGTCCTCCGCGACCATTGCGAACCTCCTCGTTGAGGCGTGCGGACCGTGCGCGCGATCAGCCTACGACGCATCCCCCATCCGGAGCCAGGCACGCGCAACGGCGGCCGCGGCGGAGGAACCCCTGGTCGGTGGCCTGCGACACGCTTCAACGGTCCCGGAATACCTGCACCCGCGCGTTGTTGAACCGCGTGCACGCTCGCACCCACCCGCTCGACGTCCCGTGAGGTCGATGGACCGATGACACCTCCCGCCCACCCGCCGGGGACACGCCCCCGCACGGCGACGGTGGTGGTCATCGGCGGTGGCCAGTCCGGGCTGTCGGCGGGGTACCACTTGCAGCGCAGGAACTTCCTCAGCGCGCTGGAGCACCCCGACGCCGACCAGAACTTCGTGGTGCTCGACGCGGGCGAGGCCGCAGGCGGCGCCTGGCGGCACCGCTGGGAGTCGCTGCGCATGGCGACCGTCAACGGCATCTTCGGGTTGCCCGGCTTCTCGCAGCCTCCGGTGGACCCGGACGAGCCCAGCCGCGAGGCGGTGCCGCGGTACTTCGGCGCCTTCGAGGAGGCCACGGAGCTGCCGATCCTGCGACCGGTGACGGTCACCGCGGTCCGGTACGACTCCCCCCACCCCGGCGGCGACCTCGTCGTGGAGACCGACCAGGGCTCGTGGGCGACCCGCGCCATCATCAACGCGACCGGTACCTGGACCAACCCGGTCCTCCCCCACTACCCGGGCCGCGAGACCTTCACCGGGACGCAGCTGCACACGCAGGACTACGCCTCCGCCGAGCGGTTCGCGGGCCTGCGCGTCGCCGTCGTCGGCGGCGGCATCTCCGCGATCCAGCAGCTGGAGGAGATCTCCCGAGTGGCGACCACCTTCTGGTACACGCGCCGCGAACCGGTGTTCCGCGACGACGAGTTCGACGCCGACGCCGGGCGCGAGGTCGTCGCGAAGGTCACCGCCGACGTGGAGGCCGGACGTCCGAGCGGCAGCGTCGTGTCCTACACCGGGCTGCCGTGGACCTCCTACGCCCTCGCCGCGCAGCAGCGCGGTGTGCTGCAACGCCGACCGATGTTCACCGCGATCGAGCCGAGGGGCCTGCGCGAGCCCGACGGGACCTTCACGCCGGTGGACGTCATCCTGTGGGCCACCGGGTTCAAGCCCGCGGTGAGTCACCTGGACCCGCTCGGTCTGCGCAACGAGTTCGGCGGGATCCAGGTGCGCGGAACGCAGGTCGTCGGCGAACCGCGCGTTCATCTCGTCGGTTTCGGCCCCTCGCAATCGACCGTCGGTGCCAACCGCGCCGGCCGGGAAGCGGTCAGCGCCCTCGTCCGCCACTTCCGCGCGCAGGAACCGGCCACCGCCCGCTGACGACCCGGGTCAGGAGTCGGGCAACCCGAGCGCGCGGTGCGTGAGCGCGTCCAGCGTGTCCAGGAGGCGTTGGGTGTCCGGGGTGTCGTCGCCCTGGACGATCCACAGGTAGAGCGAGTGGTCGATCATCGCCGCCAGAGCGCGTGCGGTCATCTCGGCGTCCAGGTCGTCGGGCACCAGGCCGTCGCGCTGCCACCGTCGGATCGCGCCGGCGGTCCTCGTGATCGACGTCGCCCGGTGCTTGCGCCGCAGCTCCTGGAACTCCTCGTTGAAGGTGGCGACCTGCTCGACGATCGCCATCATCTTCGCGTTGCGCAGGTAGCCCTCGTAGTAGGAGCGGTTGGAGCGGCGGATCCGCGCCGCAGGAGACGCACCGGAGGCCGGCACACCACCGCGATCGGTCATCTCCGCGAACAACCGGTCCGCGACCTCGAGGAAGACCGCTTCCTTCGACGGGAAGTAGGTGTAGAAGGACCCGTAGGCCACCTGCGCGCGGTGAGCGATGTGCGCCACCCGGGTGTCCGGGAAACCCCGCTCCTCGAACACCTCCCGGGCCGCCACGAGCACCTTCTCGCGAGTGCGCGCACCCCGTTCGGTCAGCGGTGCGTTCGCCTGCGCACCACCACCCGATTCGGCGGAATTCGCCCTGCCGGACATGCTTTCGCTCCTTCCACCAGGTCTTGACAACCCGGTGCGCACCGGACCACGCTTCCAGCATCTGCACAGTTGATATGACTGTCAAGTCAGCCAACGGAGGCGTCAATGTCGACGACCAACGCGGAGTTCGAGCTCGGGGGCATCAACCACCTGGCTCTCGTCTCCTCGGACATGCAGCGCACCATCGACTTCTACAGCGGCGTTCTCGGCATGCCGCTGATCAAGACCATCGAACTGCCCGGCGGTGGGGGCCAGCACTTCTTCTTCGACTGCGGTGGCGGCGACTGCGTGGCGTTCTTCTGGTTCCCCGACGCACCCGACGCGGCACCCGGGATCTCGGCACCCGCTTCCCGCCCGGGCGAGGGTGAACTGCTCAGCGCTGTCGGGTCGATGAACCACGTCGCCTTCCACGTGCCGGTGGCGAAGTTCGAGGAGTACCGGGATCGCTTGCGGGACAAGGGCGTCGAGGTCAGCCCGATCCTCAACCACGACGACAGTCCGTCCACCGTGGCCCGCACCCTGCACGAAGGCGTCTTCGTGCGCTCCTTCTACTTCCAGGACCCGGACGGAATCCTGCTCGAATTCGCCTGCTGGACGCGCGGTTTCACCGAGGCGGACGTCTCGCACGCGCCCAGGACCGGCGCCGACCGGACGGTGGAGGACCGCAGTGCCGCGCCTGCGTGAGGTCCCGCGGAGCGAGGTCACCGACGAGCGGATCCTGCACTTCTACGACCGCCTGTTCGGCCCGGACCGCGATCCCGCCGTGGACCACGGCACGGCGACCGGCTCGCCCGGTGATTGGTGGACGGTCTTCGCCCAGTGCCCGGACGTCTTCCAGCACGCCGTGCGCGGGTTCGCGCTGTACCGCAACTGCAGCCTCGATCCGGTGCTGCGGGAGCTGGGCCAGTGCCGGGCGGGGTGGGCGCGCGGGAGCCAGTTCGTCTTCTCCCAGCACTGCAAGCAGATGCGTGCCCTGGGCTTGCCGGAGGAGAAGATCACCGCGATCCCCTCGTGGCAGGTCGCCGACTGCTACTCCGCACCGGAACGCGCCGTGCTGGCCCACACCGACGCACTGGTGCTCGGCGGCGGCCGGGTGCCCGACGCCGTCTTCACCGAGCTGGCCGAGCACCTCGCCGAGGAGGAGATCCTGCAGCTGACCTACATCACCTGCATGTACGACATGCACGCGACGATCGCCAAGGCCCTGCACCTGGAGTTCGACGACCGTCCCGAGCCGGTGGTGGAGGTCGCGGCGCCGGAGGGCTACGGCGGCCGCGACATCGCGGAGGACCTCGCCGGGGGACGCTGATGCGCTCGCCACCCGGCGCTGGGAGGATGAGGCGGCCTTGCAACGATTTTCGTCATCCTCGGAGGTTGTTCGGTGGGAGATCTGCTGGGATCCAGCGGCGAGCCGAGGGCGCGGTTGCGCGCCCTGCTGCGTGAGGAGCGGCCCGTCGTCGCGCCGGGCGCCTACGACGCCCTGTCGGCGGCCCTGGTGGAACGTGCCGGGTTCAGCGCGGTCTACATGACCGGCTTCGGCACCACGGCCTCGCTGATCGGACGACCGGATGTCGGCCTGCTCACGGCCACCGAGATGATCGACCAGGCGAGCCGGATCTCGGCCGCCGTCGACGTTCCGGTCATCGCCGACGCCGACACCGGGTACGGCAACGCCGTCAACGTGGCCCGCACGGTCCGCGGGTACGAGCGCGCCGGAGCGGCCGCGATCCACTTGGAGGACCAGGTCTTCCCCAAGAAGTGCGGCCACATGGGCGGCAAGGCGGTCATCCCCGCGCAGGAGATGGCCGGCAAGGTCCGGGCGGCGGTCGCCGCGCGCACCGACCCGGACTTCCTGCTGATCGCCCGCACCGACGCCGCAGCGGTGCACGGCCTCGACGACGCCCTGGAGCGCGCCAAGGCCTACGCCGATGCCGGCGCGGACCTGCTGTTCGTGGAGGCGCCCACCGACGAGCGCAGCATCGTCCGGATCTCCGAGGAACTCGCCGGTGCGGCGCCGCTGGTGTTCAACTGGGTCGAGGGCGGGCGGACGCCACCGATCCCGCTGGACCGGATCGCTGAGCTCGGTTTCGCCCTCGTCCTCTTCCCCATCGGCACGCTGCTGGCGGCCACCGCGGGGATCCGGTCGCTGCTGGAGTCGGTGCGCAACGACGGCACGCCTGCCGCGGCGATGTCCGAGCTGCCCACCTTCGCCGAGTTCACCGACCTGGTCGGGATGGCCGAGATCCAGGACCTCCAGCAGCGCTTCGGCTCGGACTGACCCGTCTCATCGACCGGCCGGAGCGCTTTCCGGTGAGTCGTCGGCGAGCGCGTCCACGATCTCGTCCGCAGCCTCCGGGGCGTCCCGATGGATCGCGCCGGTGCCGATGAACAGCACCAAGGAGACCAGCACCGGGGTCACCACCGTGATCGCGTCGCTGAGGTGGAACGCGTACTTGACGAGCCCGTAGCTGATCAGCCCGCCCGCCCAGGACGCCAGCGCCGCGGTGGGGCCCACGTGCCGGAACCGGCGCAGCATGCCCAGCATCAGCGGGATCGAGATCGGCCCGATGAGCGCGCCCACCCAGGCGACGATGATCCCGAGCACTCCGCCCAGGCTCTCGGCGTTGATGGCGATCACGACGCTGAGGAACACGAACGTCACGGTCAGGTACCGGCCCGCCTTCAACGACTGCTCGTCGGTGAAGGTGGCCGCACGCCGCCAGATCCGGGGCAGGACGTCGCGCGTCATGACCGCCGAGATCGCGGTGGCGTCGGACGCCGCCATGGCCATGGTGTGGGAGAACACGCCCACCAGCACCAGTCCGAGCAGCCCGGCGGGCAGGAACTCGATGGCCATCTGGGCGTAGACGTCCTCGGAGTCCTCGACCTGGACCAGCAGCGGGGACGCGAACATCGGCAGCATCAGCACGATCGGCCAGACCAGGTAGAGCGCGCTGGAGAGCAGCGCGGTCCGCTTGGCCTGCGCGGAATCCGGTGTCGCCATGTAGCGCTGAGCCAGGTTCCACATGCCGCCGTTGTACTCGAAGGTCTTGACCAGCATGTACACCAGCACGAAGTAGGCCGGGTACGACGTGGTCGTGGGGTCGGTGTGGCCTTCGGGCAGGGCGCTCCAGAAGCTCGCGTAGTTCAGGCCCTCGTCCGCCAGCGCGAAGCCGACGGCACCGATCATCGCGAACGCGGCCACGCCCTGGATGATGAACTGCCCGAACTCGGTGAGCGCGTCCGCCCACAGCCCACCCGCGGTGCAGTACACGAGGGTGACCGCGGCGGTGATCACGATCCCCCAGCCGAGCGGGATGCCCACGAACTTGTTGAGCAGGACCGCGACCGCGCTCCACTTGGCCGCCACGTCGAAGATCTTGAGCAGCGACCCGCTCCACGCCAGCGCCTGCTGGGTGGTGACGTTGAAGCGCCGGGCGAGGTACTCCAGCGGCGACGCGATGTCGTACCGCCTGCGCAGCCGGTTCCACTTCGGCGCGAACAGGAACGCCCCGATGCCGGTCGCCACCGCCAGCGGGAACATGAACACCACGTAGGAGACGATGCCCTGGTCGTAGGCCACGCCGGCGTAGGCCACGAACACCACCGCGCTGTAGCCCGACATGTGGTGCGAGATCCCGGCCAGCCACCACGGCATTCGGCCGCCTGCGCTGAAGTAGTCGGAGGTGGTGGAGATCTGCCTGTGCGACCACACCCCGATGATCAGCATGACCACCAAGTAGCCGGCGACGACCACCCAGTCCAAGAGATGCATGTGCATTCCTTCCAGCGCCGGGTGGGGCGGGCGACCGCTGCCCGGCGGACACAACGTTGTGCGCGCGTCTGACGCCTGGACGCTGCCGAGCTCGCGGCGGCCTGGCAACCGGTTGCCACCAGTTGCCGTCGAGCTCGTGGGAGGAACTTGATTCGCGGGCCGCTCTCGCCTAGCGTGACCACCGACCGGCGGCCACGCCGTCGACAACCAAATACTCGCTCGCGGTCCGCCGCGAGTGGTTACTAGAGACCAGAGAACAGTAACCCGTGCTCACACCGGGGGACTGTTCTCTTTTTTCATGCCCGGAGCCGGTCCACGACCGGCCCCGGCGACGACGCTGCCCGAAGATGGTCGCGCACAGCGCGCACCGAAGGCCGAGAGAGGCGATCCATGGACATCCGCGACTTCTCGCTCGCCGCGTTCTCCCTCGCGGGCAAGAACGCCGTGATCACGGGCGGCAACACCGGTCTCGGTCAGGCGTTCACGCTGGCCCTGGCCAAGGCCGGCGCCGACGTGTTCGTCCCCAGCGCGCTCGACGACGAGGGCACCACGCAGGAACTGGTGGAGGCCGAGGGCCGGCGGATGGAGTTCCTGCGCACCGACATCACCGAGGACGGCGCGCCTCGCGAGGTGATCGAGGAATGCGTGTCGCGGCTCGGATCCGTCGACGTGCTGATCAACTCCGCCGGGGTCTGCCGGACGGCCCCGGTGGAGGACTTCGGCCGCCGGGAGTGGGACCCGATGCTGGAGGTCAACCTCACGGCACCGTTCGAGCTGGGCCGCGAGGCGGCGCGGTTCATGACCGAGCAGCGCTCCGGCAAGATCATCAACATCGCGTCGCTGTTCTCGTTCCTCGGCGGCCAGTGGTCACCCGCCTACGCCGCGACCAAGCACGGGATCGTCGGGTTCACCAAGGCCTACTGCGACGACCTCGCGCAGCACAACATCCAGGTCAACGCCATCGCCCCCGGCTACTTCGCGACCGCGATCACCGAGCGGACCCGGTCGGACGAGACGACCAACCAGCGCGTCCTGGACCACATCCCGGCGGGCCGGTGGGGCGAGGTCGCCGACCTGATGGGCGCCACCGTCTTCCTCGCCTCCAGCGCTTCCGACTACGTCAACGGGCACGTGCTCACCGTCGACGGCGGCTACCTCACCCGCTGACCGAGCCCAGCAACGATACGGAGAAACCTTGACCACATCAGCAGCTCTCGACCAGGACGAGATCGTCGCGCGGTTGCGGGAGATCGCGGGCGACGGACGCGTGGAGACCGACCAGCAGGTCCTGCGCTCCTCCAGCGTGGACCGGTTCAAGAAGTACACCGCGGTGCACGGAATCTTCGACGGGCCGCTCCCCTGCGCCGTCGTGCGCGTCGCCGACGTCCAGCAGGCCGCCGCCGTGCTGGCGTTCGCCGACGAGCACCGGATCAACGTGGTCGCGCGCACCGGTCGCACCGGCACCGAGGGCGGGCTGGAGACCGGTGTCGAGGGAACCATCGTGCTCGACGGCTCGGAGATGTCCGAGATCGTGCGCATCGATGAGGAGAACATGCAGGCCACCGCCCAGTGCGGGGTGCCGCTGCAGGTGCTCGAGGACGCCCTGCGCGAGCGCGGCCTGACCACAGGTCATTCACCGCAGTCCAAGCCGCTCGCGCAGATGGGCGGACTGGTGGCGACCCGGTCGATCGGCCAGTTCTCCACGCTCTACGGCGGCATCGAGGACATGGTGGTCGGCCTGGAGGCGGTGTTCCCCGACGGCAGCATCAGCCGGATCAAGAACGTCCCGCGCCGCGCCGCCGGTCCCGACATCCGGCACGTCGTGATCGGCAACGAGGGCGCACTGTGCTTCGTCAGCGAGGTCACGGTCAAGGTCTTCAAGCACCGGCCGGAGAACAACCGCTTCCAGGGCTACCTGATCGACGACGTCCACACCGGACTCTCGATCCTGCGTGAGGTGATCACCGAGGGGTTCCGCCCGTCGGTGGCCCGCGTGTACTCCGAAGAGGATGCAGCGCAGCACTTCTCGCACTTCGCGAACGGCAAGTGCGTGCTGCTGTTCGTGTCCGAGGGTCCTGCGGGCATCGTGGAGGCCACCGGCGCCGAGATCGAGCGCGTCGTGTCCCGGCACGAGCACGCCGCGGTCGATCCCGGGCTGATCGAGTCCTGGTTCGACAACCTCAACTGGGGCCCGGACAAGATCGAGGCGGAGCAGCGCGCCATGCTGACCGAGCAGCGCCTGGGCTACACCACCGAGATCTCGGCGGACTGGTCCTCCGTCGGCGCGATCTACGACGCGGTGATGCACCGGATCCGGACCGAGTTCCCGCACGCCGACGACGTGACGATGCTGGGCGGGCACTCCTCGCACAGCTACCAGACCGGCACGAACATGTACTTCGTCTACGACTACCGCATTCGCTGCGAGCCCCGCGAGGAGATCGAGAAGTACCACAAGCCGATCAACGCGATCATCGTCGAAGAGGCGCTCCGGCACGGCGGTTCGATGGTGCACCACCACGGCATCGGCAAGTACCGCGCGCAGTGGACCGAGCAGGAGCACGGCAGCGCGTACCCGATGCTGGTCCGCCTCAAGGAAGCCTTCGACCCGAACGGGATCATGAACCGGGGCACGATCTTCCCCGCGGGATAGTCTCGTGCTGGAGCCCCTGCGCGCGGCGGTGGCGGGACCCACCGCCGCGTCGCCTCCCGGCCTGGAGAGGACAGTTGACGAGTTACCTGATCGGCATCGACAACGGGTCGCAGAGCACGAAGGTCACGATCTTCGACGAGCGCGGCACGCCTGTCAGCCGAGGACGACACGCCTTGCGCCCCACCGACACCCCGGCCCAGGGCGTCGTCGAGCACCCCGATGACGACCTGTGGGACTCGGTGGCGGCGGCGTGCCGCGAGGCGATGGCCGTTTTCGACGGCGATCCGGCCGCGATCGTCGGTGCCGGCCTGTGCACGATCCGGTTCTGCCGCGCGTTGCTGCGCGCCGACGGGACGCTCGCCCGGCCTGTGCTGAGCTGGATGGACGAGCGGGTCTCACGACCCTACGAGCACACCGACGATTCGGTCGCCCGCGTCACGACCTCGTCCGGCTACATCACCCACCGGTTGACCGGCGAGTTCCGTGACACCGCGGCGAACTACCAGGGGATGTGGCCGATCGACACCGACACCTGGCAGTGGTCGCAGGACCGGCAGGTCGTCGAGTCGATGGGCATCGCACCCGAGAAGCTGTTCGAGCTGGTCATGCCGGGCGAGGTCCTGGGCCGGATCACGGCCGACGCCGCCGAGCGCACCGGGCTGCCGCAGGGGCTGCCCGTGGTCGCCACGGCCAACGACAAGGCCGTCGAGGCCCTGGGATCCGGCCTGCGCGGCTCGGAGCAGCTGCTCCTCTCGCTGGGCACCTACATCGCGAGCATGACCACGGGTGAGCGCAACATCCGCGACGGCCGGGAGTTCTGGACGAACTTCGGTTGCGCACCCCGCGAGTACCTGTACGAGAGCGGCGGGATCCGGCGCGGGATGTGGACCGTGAGCTGGCTTCGCGACCTGCTCGGCGAGGAGGTCACCGCAGGCGCGCGGAGAGCCGGCGTGACGGCCGAGCAGTACCTCGACGCGGGTGCCGCGCAGGTCCCGGCGGGCTCCGACGGGCTGATGACCGTGCTCGACTGGCTCGCGCCGACCGAGACTCCCCACCGCAAGGGCTCTTTCCTCGGCTTCGACGGCAGGCAAGGGCGCTTCCACCTGCACCGCTCGGTCCTGGAGGGGATCGCGCTGACGATGCGCGATCGGGCGGGGGCGCTCGGCGACGAGCTGGGCACCGGCTTCGAGCGGGTGATCGTCTCCGGTGGCGGCGCCGGCGCGGACGTGATGATGGGCATCGTCGCCGACGTCTTCGGCGTCCCGGCCGCGCGGACCGCGGTGACCGACGCCGCCGGGCTGGGTGCCGCGATCTGCGCGGGCGTCGGGCTCGGCCGGTTCGCCGGGATCGACGAGGCGGTGGCGGCGATGGTCTCGGTGGACGAGGAGTTCCTGCCGGACGCCGCGAACCACGAGCTCTACGCGCGCCAGCTGGAGGTCCACCGGGACATCACCCGGCACACCGACGAGGTGTTCCGCCGGTCCGCGCAGATCTTCGGCTGACTCACATGGCCCAGACGTCGCTGTTCGACGAGGCGATGGCCACCGCACCGGCGCCGAGGGCGGCGACCACGTCGTCCTTGTCGCAGACGAGACCACCGGCGATGATCGGCACGTCGACGTCCTCGCGCAGCCAGGTGATCACCCTCGGCACGCACCCGGGAAGGATCTCCACGTAGTCCGGCTTCGAGATCGCGATCTGCTTGCCGAGGCTGTGGTACGAGAAGGAGTCGACGAGGAAGAACCGGTGCACGCCCAGAAGCCCCTGCGCTCGCGCGGCTTTGATCAGCGCGGCCTTCGAGCTCAGGATCCCGTCGGCACGGGTCCTCTCCCGCACGAACTCGACGACGACGTCCTTGGACGCGAGCCCCTCGACGAGATCGACGTTGACCAGCACGGTCTTTCCGCCGTCCTTCAGCCGTTCCACCAGCGACGGCACGGTGAGCACCGAGCCGTGGAGCAGGAACACCACGGGGCACTCCGACCGGAGCGCGGCCTCCAGTCCGGCATCGTCCTTGACGCTGGCGATGACCGGGGCGTCGAGCAGCAATTCCTCCATGATGCCGCCATGCTCTCACACTCCGAACCACCCATGACCTGCGCCGGAGCAGGCCGTCGGGCTAGTCGACGGCCTTCTCCCCCTCGACCTCCTGGGCGTACTTGCGGGTCATCCGGTCGACCGCGGCGAGCTGCTGCTCGGCGTGGCCGCTCCGGGTGCCCGCGGCGTGCTGCTTGGCGCGCACGGTCGACTCGTGGTGGGTGGTCCCGTGGCCCTGGAAGTGCGGCATCACGTCCTGGGCGATGAGCTCGTAGGAGCGCTTCGTGGCCTCCGGGTTGGCCCACTCGTGGGCCAGCAGCAGCATCGCGCCGAAGCCGCCGGACTGGTCGGCCAGCCGCTGCACCTGCGCTCGCGCGTCCTCCGGAGTTCCGATCGCGCCGATGCCCGCTTCGTTGATGAAGTCGATCATCTCCCGGATGTTCGACCCGTCCACGGCCATCTGCGGGAACGCGGCCACCTTCTGGAAGTAGGTGAACCACTGCTCGATGCCGTGCTCGACGTCCTTGTACGCCTGCTCCCTGGTCTCGGCGACGTGCATGAGACCGACGAGCCGCCAGCCGGTTCGGTCCGGCGCGGCCTGCCCGTGGTGCGCGGCGCGCTCCTCCACCACGCTCCAGTGGTGGGCGAGCGCGTCGAAGCCCTCCTGCGTCAACGTCGCTCCGATGGACAGCAGACCGGTGCCGTGCCGCCCCGCGAGGCGCGGTCCGGTCGGTGAGGCGACGGCGGCGACGGCGATGTCGAAGCACGGTTCGGTGTAAGGACGCAGCTGCAGGCGCGCCTCGACGAGCTCGTGCGTCGGCGTCTGCTCGCTGACGGTCTCGCCTGCCAGCAGCCGCATGATGATGTCGAGGTTGGTGTCGAGGAGCTCCCGGGTGTCGGTCGGGTTGAGGCCGATCATCGCCGAGTCCGTGGGCAGCGAACCGGGGCCCACGCCGAGCATCGAACGACCCCTGGTGAGGTGGTCGAGCATCACCATCCGGTCGGCCACCCACAGCGGGTTGTGATAGCTGATCGAGGTGACTCCGGTGCCGAACTTGATGTTCCGGGTCCGCTCGGCCGCTGCGGCGATGAAGATCTCCGGCGAGGCGATGATCTCGCTGCCCGCCGAGTGGTGCTCCCCGATCCACGCCTCGTCGAAGCCGACGTAGTCGAGGTGTTCCATCAGCTTGAGGTCTCGCTGCAGGGCCAGCGTCGGGTTCTGGCCCGCCGGGTGGAAGGGCGCGAGGAAAACACCGAACCGCAATCTGCTCATCATCGTCTCCTTCGTCGGCGATCAGCCCGTGCTGCGTAACCCAGGTCACATCATCGGTTGATCGTCTGCAACCACCGCACCTGCGCGGCCGGAGACGGGTTCCGGAACTGGTTCGGGCAGGTAATGTGCCGTGCATGCGTTCATTCGCCGAGGCAACGACCGTGACGGCGCTTCGCGAAGGCGCCTACTCCACCGCCCTCGACCGCGAGTGGTCGATCGGGAACAACCCGCACGGCGGGTACATGATGGCGCTGCTGACCAAGGCGGCCCTGACCACGGCCGAGCGCCCGCACCCGCTCGTGGTCAGCGCGCACTTCCTGCGCTCACCGGAGATCGGCGAGGTCGAGCTGCACGCCGAGTTGATCAAGCGGGGCCGCATGTTCTCCACGGTGCGCTCCAGTCTCGTGCAGGGCGGCAAGACCTGCGTGGAGGCCACGGTCTCCGCCGGCGAGATCACCGATGCCGCGCACGAGTGGGAAGCGGCGCCGCAGCCTCCGATCAAGCCGCTGGAGGAGTGCGATGGCCACCGGCCGCCGGTGGACGGCGGCCTGCTCGGGCACCTCGACCTCCGGCTCGACCCGCAGTCCACCGCGCTGCTGCGCGGCGACACCGCCGAGGACACCGAGGTGCGCGGCTGGATGCAACTCACCGACGGCACCGATTTCGACCCGCTGTCGCTGATCGTCGCCGTCGACATGCTGCCGCCGACGGTGTTCGGCCTCGGCCATTCCGGCTGGTGCCCGACGGTCGAACTGACCTACCAGCTGCGCGCGCTGCCCGCGCCGGGCCCGATCGCGGGCTACACCCGATGCGACGCGGTGAGCACCGACGGCTGGTTCAACGAGGACGCCGACGTCTACGACTCCCGCGGTCGCCTCGTCGCGCAGAGCCGCCAACTGGCCCTGTCCGGGAACGCGCTCAAGGCGCGCTGACCCGATCGCACCCTTGCCCGGCGGCTTCGCGTGCGCCATAACTGAATGAGAGCGCCTGCGACGCTGCGGACGCCCCAGTGCGGGGATCAGCTCCGCGCGGAAGGGGAGACATGGGCAAGCTCGACGGCAAGGTCGCGTTCATCACCGGGGCCGCCCGAGGCCAGGGACGAAGTCACGCCGTGCGCCTCGCATCGGAAGGCGCCGACATCATCGCCGTCGACACCACCGCCGAGATCCGCACGATCCCCTATCCGCTCGCCACGGCCGAGGACCTCGCCGAAACCGCGCGACTCGTCGAAGCGACCGGCCGCCGCGTCATCGCGCGGCAGGCCGACGTTCGCGACTCCGCCGCTCTCACCGCAGCGGCCGACGAGGGAGCCCAAACCTTCGGACATCTCGACATCGTCGTCGCCAACGCCGGGATCTACAGCCCCGCCCCGACTTTCGAGATGAGCGACGACGCTTGGCAGGACGTGATCGACATCAACCTGACCGGCGTGTGGAAGTCGCTGAAAGCATCGGTGCCGCACATCGTCGCCGGGAAGCGCGGTGGCTCCGTGGTCATCACCAGCTCGCTCGCCGCGATCTACGCCCACGAGAACACCGCGCACTACGCGGCGTCGAAGGCGGGACTGATCCAGATGATGAAGGTGATGGCGAAAGAGCTCGCACCGCACGACATCCGCGTCAACACCGTCAATCCGACGACCGTGGCCACGCCGATGATCCTCAACGACGCGACCTACCGGCTCTTCCGCCCAGACCTGGAGAACCCGTCCCGCAGCGACTTCGAGGAGGCCGCGCGCACGTTCAACCGGCTGCCCGTCACGGCGCTGGAACCGGAGGACGTGTCGAACCTCGTGCTGTTCCTGGTGTCCGACGACGGGCGGTTCATCACCGGCACCACCCAGATCATCGACGCCGGTGGGGCGCTGTGACCGCGCTGCTTCCCCTCGGACCGGAGGAGAAGTAGGGTTATCGGCTGTGAAGTGACGGTCCGGCCCAGCGCGCGCTGATCCGACGACGTCGTTCGAGCTCCTGCTCCGGCGTCCTCGGCGTGCTGCCCACCCGCACCGCACTCCACCCCGAGGGGACATCACATGAACGACGAGCAGTTCCTCGCCCACGTCACCGACCGCCTGGCCGCCCTCCCGCGCGTACGAGCGGTCACGCTCGGCGGGTCGAGGGCCGAAGGCACCCACACCCCCGACAGCGACTGGGATTTCGCGGTCTACTACCGCGGTGACTTCGATCCCGCCGACCTCCGCGCCGTCGGGTGGGACGGCGAGGTCTCCGAGGTCGGCGCCTGGGGCGGCGGCGTCTTCAACGGCGGAGCCTGGCTCACGATCGACGGTCGGCACGTGGACGTCCACTACCGCGATCTCGACGTCGTCGAGCACGAACTGGCCGAGGCGCGGGACGGCCGCTTCCGGTGGGAACCGCTGATGTTCCACCTGGCGGGCATCCCCAGCTACCTCGTGGTCGCCGAGCTCGCCGTGAACCGGACGCTGCGCGGCACCCTGCCGCGCCCCGCCTACCCCGACGCGCTGCGCGAAGCGGCTCCACCGGTGTGGCGCAACCAGGCGAACCTGACGTTGCACTACGCCCGAGGCGCCTACGCCCCGCGCGGACAACCCACCGAGGTCGCGGGAGCCCTGGCCACGGCCGCCATGCACTCCGCGCACGCGGTGCTGGCAGCGCGCGGCCAGTGGGTCACCAACGAGAAGCGGCTGCTGCACCGGTCGGGCCTGCGCGCGATCGACGAGATCACCACGGGTCTCACTCCCGAGCCCGAAGACCTGCAGCACGCGATCACCCGGGCCGAGCACCTCTTCGACACCACGACCTGACCACCCGCGAGCCGGGGTGCGGAGGGCGGGCGCGCGAGGCGGGTGGGACCCTCGCAACGGTCCGGAGGAGACCCTCACCTGCCCCACGGAGCGTGCCACCGATGTCCACCACCGCGATCGCCGTGTTCACCCGTGACCTCCGCGTCCACGACAACCCGGTGCTCGCCGCGGCCGCCCGCGCCGACCACGTCCTGCCCCTGTTCGTGCACGACGAGGCGGTGAGCGCGGCGGGGTTCGCCGCAGGGCCCCGCCGCCGCTTCCTCGACGACTGCCTCGCGGATCTCGACGCGCGACTGCGCGAACGCGGTGCCGCGCTCGTCCGCAGGGACGGCGACGTGGCCGCCGAAGTGGCCCGCCTCGCGCACGAGGTCGACGCGACCTCCGTCCACATCGCTGCGGACGCCTCCGCCTTCGCCGCGCGCCGGCAGCGGAGGCTCGCCGAAGCGCTCGCCTCGCAGCGGTGCGAGCTCACCGTTCACGAGGCGGTGCACACCGTGCTGCCCGCCGGGGAGGTCACCCCGCAGGGGAACGATCACTTCGCGGTCTTCACCCCGTACCACCGGCGATGGGCGAGCGCCGCCCGCCGCAGCATCGCGACCGCTCCCCGACACCTGCGACTCCCTCCGACGGTGTCGGCGCCGGACGCACCTGCCCCAGCGCGCACCGCAGCGCCGATGCCGGGCGGCGAGACCGAAGCCCGAGACCGGGCGCACCGCTGGCTCGACGAGGACGCCGACCACTACCACTCCCGGCACGACGACCTCCCCGCCGAACGCGGCACCTCCCGGCTGTCCGCCTACCTGCACTTCGGTTGCCTGTCCGCGCTCGAACTCGCCACCGAGGCCGGCGCCCGCCACACCGAGGGCGCCGATGCCTTCGTGCGCCAACTGGCCTGGCGGGACTTCCACTTCCAGGTGCTGGCGGCTCGACCCGCGAGCGCGCAGGCCGACTACCGGCCGCGCGCGGACGCCTGGCGCGACGACCCGCAAGCGCTCCAGGCGTGGCAGGAGGGCCAGACCGGCATCCCGATCGTCGACGCCGGGATGCGGCAGCTGAGCTCCGAGGGCTGGATGCACAACCGAGCCCGGCTGATCACCGGCAGCTTCCTCGCCAAGACCCTCTACCTGGACTGGCGCGCGGGCGCCGAGCACTTCCAGCGGCACCTGGTCGACGGCGACATCGCCAACAACCAGATGAACTGGCAATGGGTTGCCGGAACGGGGACCGACACCCGGCCCAACCGGGTCCTCAACCCGGTGCGCCAGGCCGAGCGCTACGACTCCTCCGGTGACTACGTGCGCCGGTGGGTCCCCGAGCTCGCCGACCTCGACAACCCGCGCGACCTCCACCAGCCGTGGCGGCTCGGGACCGATGCGCTCGGAAAGCTCGGCTACCCGGCCCCGATCGTCGACCTCGAAGCGGCGCGCGATCGGTTCCAGCAGCACCGCCGGTGACGTTTCGGCGCACCGCGGCACGGGTACCAAGGAGTGCGACCAGCTTGGGGGAAGGTGGAAGCGATGAAGCAGCATCCCCTCGAAGACATGTACGCGGCCCGGGAGGCGCTCGACCGCGCCGCCAGGAACTGCGCGGACCGGGACCTCGCGTCCTTGGACTGGCCTCCCTACGGCGCGGCCCTGCTCGGCGTTCTGGGGTCCCTGCACAGCCTGTCCGGCGAGCTCAGCAGCAAGCTGGACCAGGTCGACCGGGAGCGCCTGCTTCGACAGGCGCTGCGCGACCACCCCCATGAGGCTCTGGAGCGGGCGATCAGGGACCTCCAGGGCACGAACGCCGTCCTGGCTTCGGCGATGCGCCACGCAGAGCAGTACTGGGCGGAGACCCAGCACATCCACGAGGACACCGGCTCCGGCGCTCAGGGTTGAGTCCGCGTTCAACCGCCGGGCTCAACTCCGCTCAGGCGGTCGACCCTTCCTCCATCAGGACCGGAGCTCAGCGCGGCGAGGCGGCTCGCGCGTCTGCCGCTGCTCCGCTGCGGAAGAGGAACCGGGCCTTGCCGATCCAGATCTCGTCGCCCTCGACGAGTTCCACGCGGTCCACCGCGCGCCTGTTGACGAAGGTGCCGTTGAGCGAGCCGCCGTCGACGAGGAAGCAGCGGTCGCCCTCGACCTCCAGCTCCGCGTGGTACCGCGAGACGGTCACGTCCTCGATCACGATGTCGCAGTCGCGGTGTCGCCCGATCGCCGTGAGCGGCGCGGAGATCGCGAGCTCAGCACCGGCATCCGGTCCCCGGCCGACCACCAGCCGCATGGTCTCCGCAGACTCGCGCTGCGCGGGGATCAGCTCTGGGTGAGGTCCGGCGACCGGCAGCTCCCGACCCGTCACGTGCAACGTGGGCTCGCCGAGCAGTCCGGCGACTTCTGCGATCTGGCCCATCAGCGTTCTCCCTAGCACGACCTGGTGCATTGCATCGGTCCTCGAGCGCTCCCCGGGAACCACCACCAGCATGCAGGCGTACCCGGCCTGTCTACCAGGCCTTTCGTCCTTTTTTCCGAGCGCTGCGGCAGCCGAGTTGACGCCAGGAGGGCCTATCGGCTCTACCGGCGCCGCCGCGCGGTTCGCGATGGTGACGGGACCAGACCACACGACCGCCGGAGAAGACCATGCTTCGACGACACGAAATCCGCATCCTCGAGGGGATGGAACGGCAGTTGCGCAGCGACGATCCCTCGTTCGTCAGCAAGTTGACCACCGAACGGACGCGCGACCGGTTCCGCCGGTGGATCACACCACGCCGATCGCTGGGACTCGCGGTGACGACCGTGGCCGCCCTGTGCCTCCTGCTCGGCGAAGGCGCCGCCTTCTTCACCACCGCGGCACTGGCGGCCGTGCTGTTCCTGCTCAACGGCTGGTCGGTCAAGACCGAGTAGTCCAGGAACCGCTGGCCGCAACCGCGGGCGACCGGAGATGCGCCTGCTGCGCACGTGGCCGTAGTGGCGCACGTGCACGACTGCCGGACGGCACGGCGGTCCGATCGTTCGGCCCCGGCGGCTCGCGCCGAGCCGCCCGCGACATCGACTAGGAGGTGGCCGTGCACAGGATTTCCACGGCGCTCGAGTTGACGGCCACCCAGGTCGAGCAGGTCATCGGGCTGGCCGGACTGGCTCCGTCGCTGCACAACACCCAGCCGTGGCAGTTCCGGATCCTGCCCCACCTGATCGAGCTGCACTACGACCCCGCTCGTCGGTTGCCCGCCGCCGACCCGGACGGGCGGGAACTGCGGCTCGCCTGCGGTGCCGCGCTGTTCAACCTCAGGGTCGCCCTCGAGGGAGCCGGGGTGCGGCCGGTCGTGACCTTGCTCCCGCACCTGGCCCACGCCACCACGCTCGCCGAGGTCCGGGGCGGCGGCCGCCCCGAGCCCCGGCCGGTTGCGGTGAAGCTGCACGCTGCCATCCCCCAGCGGCACAGCCACCGCGCACCGTTCCGCGACGTCCCGGTGCAGCCCGCCGACCGCCACGAGCTGCTGCTGGCGGCTCAGAGCGAGCAGTGCTGGCCGCACGTGGTGACATCCGGCGAGCTCGGGGCCTTGGAAGGACTGGTGCACAGGGCGCACCAGGTGCAGCAGGCCGATTCGCGGTTCCGGGCCGAGCTGGCGGCCTGGACGGGTCAGTCCACCAGCGCGGTAGACGGAGTCCCGACCGATGCCGCGGGCCCCAGGCCGGAGCCCCAGGACGAGTGGGTGCACCGCGACTTCTCGGGAGGTCTCGCGGAACGCCCCGACGGGGTCGCGCACGAGTCCGGCCCGCTGCTGGTCGTGCTGTGCACGCAGCACGAGAGCCCTGCCGACGAATTGCGGGCGGGGCAGGCCTTGGAGAACGTGTGGCTGACGGCCACCTCCCGCAGCCTGTCCGCCTCGATGATCTCCGAGGTCGTCGAGGTCCGCGAGATCCGCGACGAACTGCGCCAACTGCTGGGTGGGACGCTGCACCCGCAGGCGATGCTGCGAATCGGCCACGGTCGCCCCACCGTTCCGGCCCCGCGACGCGCGGTCGGTGACCTCCTCCTCAACGGCAGCACCCCGACCTGAGCGAGCAGGTTCGTCCACAGGGGACGCCCGTGGTCACCCTTCGGCGAAGGCGCCCAGGGCCGCCTGGTTCTCCTGACTTCCCAGGAGCTCTGCGAAGTGCTGGTTCTCGCGTGCGCGAGCCGCGGCGATCTCGGCCTTCAACGGTGCCGCTACGGAGCTCTTCACCGCTGTGAGGCTGTCGATGGGCTGCGCGGCGATGGTGGCGCAGTAGCGCTGGGCCGTCTCGGCGAGTTCGTCCGGCGGGCAGACCTTCCACACCAGACCCATCTCCCGCGCTTCCGGCGCCGTGATCCACTCGCTCGACAGCAGCACCCACGCCGCGTTCTGCCTGCCGATGAGCCGCGGCAGCAGGTAGCTGGACGCCGCCTCCGGGGCCACCCCCAGGCTCGTGAACGGGCACTTCAGCTTCGCCTCGGTCGAGGCGAAGGACAGGTCGGCGAAACCGAGGATCGTCAGGCCGATGCCGACGCCCAGGCCGTTGACCACCACCACGAGCGGTTTCGGGAAGTCGGTCAAGGCGTCGACGAGTCCCAGGAAGCCGTGCCGGCCTGGGACGAATTCGGGGTCGGTCGCCCGCTGGAACATCTCCTTGAGATCGGTGCCCGCGCAGAAAGCGCGCCCGGTTCCGGTGATCGCCACGACGGCCACGTCCGGGTCCTCGGCAGCGGCCAGCAAGGCCTCGGTCAGCTCGTCGTACATGGCCTCGTCGAGCGCGTTGAGCGCAGCAGGCCGGTTCAGCGCCAGCGTGCGGACCCGGTCCCGATCACTGCGCTCGACCAGCCCCACCGAGGTATCGCCCATGGACTCGACTGTAACACGTTCTAGACAGGCGTCCAGAAAGACTTTTCCCAGTCGCCCGTGGGGCTTTGGACCGCGCCGGGCACGAGGTCCGGGCGTCGCGCGGTGCGACGCCCGGCGCCCCGACCTCGACCGCCAGGGAGGCGCGGCACCCCTGGCGACCGAGAACTCGTCGCCGCCCTCAGCGCTGAGCGACCTCGGCCGTCGCGCGTCGACCGGCACGGCGCCCGAAGTAGGACGCCTCGCCGAGCTGGATGCCCGAGGCGTAGCCCTTGCCGTCCACCGCGATGTTGGAGGCGCACGCCCCGGCCGCGTAGACGCCCCGCACGACCGAACCGTCCGCGCGGAGCAGCTGCCCGTCCACGGTGACCCGCAAGCCGCCGCAGGAAAATCCGGCGTAGAAGCACTTCCCGGGCGTGAGATCGTAAGCGCCCCAGGGACCTTGGTCGAGAGGCACGAGGTACTCGGGAGCCTTGTGGAACTCGGGGTCTTCGCCGCGCGCAGCGGCCTCGTCGTAGGCGGCCATGGTCTCCGCCAGCGCTCCGGCCGGGATCCCCAGCCCCTGCTCCATCTCCTCGATGGTGTCCCACCCGTCGACCAGCGGCTGGAACCGGTAGGAGGGCTGCACCATGGTGGCCGAGTCGAGGATCAGGTACCCCTCGCGATCGGGCTGCTCGAACACGAAGGCCGAGGTGCGCGAGTGGTAGGAATCCTCGTTGACGAACCGCTTCCCGAGCTTGTTGACCACGATGCCGCGCAACGCCTCGCCCGGCGGGTAGAACGGGCCGGTCACGAAGACCTTGTCGAGGTAGTCGGCCACGCCCCCGACGGACTGCCCCATCCGGATGCCGAGCCCGTCGTCGTGCGTGTTGCCCAGCGCCATGCCGTTGCTCTCGACGGCCAGCAGGTCCGGCGCGTGCTCCTCCAGCATCGCGCGGTTGAGCACGAAGCCGCCCGCCGCGACGATGACCGACCTCGCCCGGATCGCACCGGTGTGGTCGTAGTTCTTCCACGTGACGCCGACGACCTGGTCGCCGTCGACGACCATCGCGGTCGCGCCGGTCTCCCACCGCACTTCGACGCCGAGGGCGTCGAGCTTGTCGAGCGCCAGTCCGACGACGAGCCCGGCACCGCCGGTGTCGCCCGGCACCGGCACCTTGTGCCCGCGCGGGGTCGGCTTGACCACCTCGGCGACGTCGAGGCACTTCTCGTTGCCGGTGAAGCTCAAGCCCTCGACACCGGGCTGGACGACCGCCTTCTCCGGGTAGAACGAGCGGTTGAACTCGAACCCGAGCGATTCCAGCCAGCGGAAGTGCTCCACGCCGTCCTCGGCGTAGGCGCTGATCTTCGCCGGATCGCACTCGGGCGACATCAGGCCCAGGTAGTCGGCCATCGCCTCGGGCGAGTCGTCCCACCCGGTCGCCTGCTGAACTTCGGTGCCACCGCCGAGGTAGAAGTGCCCACCGGCCATCGCGCTGGTGCAGGTCAGACGGCCACCGCTGTCGAGGACCAGGACGCTCGCCCCGGAGGCCCTGGCCTCCAGAGCCGCGCTCACCCCGGCCATGCCGGCGCCGATCACGACCACGTCGACCTCGTCCGACCAGGTACCTACCGACTCGATCGAAATCGGGTCAGGGATCTCCATGCCCATGCACGCTCACATTCTAGAACTTGTTGCCACTTCTAGTGAGTGCGGCGACCAGGCCCTCGGCCGGCTCCGCCGCGCGAACGCGGCAACCACCGGCCCACTCGAGGCTCCAGCTCGCATGCCCCTGCGACATGCGCGAAACTGTAACACGTTCTATGCGGTTCGAGGCGTGCGTTCGTCGAGCGCCCCTCCACGCGGAGGAGCGCTCGACGAAGGGCTGCCGGGAGGCCGGGCCTCACGGGGTGTTGTTCAAGAACTCCACGAGGTCGTTGTTGATCTTCTCGGCGTGCGTGGTGGGCATGCCGTGCGGGAGGCCCTGGTAGGTGTTGAGCGTCGCGTTCTGCAGCAGTTTCGCCGACAGCGGGCCCGCGTCCTGGTAGGGCACGATCTGGTCGTCTTCGCTGTGCATCACCAGCACCGGCACCGTGATCTTCTTCAGGTCGTCGGTGAAATCGGTTTGCGAGAAGGCGACCACCCCGTCGTAGTGCGCCTTGGCGCCGCCCATCATGCCCTGACGCCACCAGTTCTGGATGAGCGCTTCGGAGGGTTCCGCACCAGGCCGGTTGAACCCGTAGAAGGGGCCGGACGGGAGGTCGCGGTAGAACTGCGAGCGATTGGCCGCGAGTTGCGCCTGGAGCCCGTCGAAGACCTCCTTGGGGAGCCCATCCGGGTTCGCGTCCGTCTGGACCATCAGCGGCGGAACCGCGTTGATGAGAACGGCTTTGGACGACCGGGACTCACCGTGCCGAGCCAGGTACCGCACGACTTCGCCGCCCCCGGTCGAATGACCCACGTGCACGGCACCCGAGATCCCCAGATGGTTCAACACCTCGGCGAGATCGTCGGCGTAGTGGTCCATGTCGTGGCCGTCGGCGGTCTGGCTCGAACGACCGTGGCCGCGCCGGTCGTGGGCGATCACCCGATAACCGCGCTGCAAGAAGAACAACATCTGGGCGTCCCAGTCATCGGCCGACAGCGGCCAGCCGTGGCTGAAGACGATCGGTTGTCCCGATCCCCAGTCCTTGTAGTAGATCTCGATCCCTTCCGCGGTGGTGATGGTGCCCATGCGGACCTCCCCAGGTTCGACACCGACGCGGTGGAGCCCACCTGCGCCGGGATGGATTCAACACCGGCCGATGCTCCCGACGATGTCGCCGACTCCCCAGGGCACTAAGTCACCCCTCGCCGCGGGCATCTCGGCCGGATCACTCCGCGGGCAGCACGGCCACCGGGCAGCTCGCCTGGTTGAGCACCGCGTGGCTGACCGACCCCAGGAAGGTGCGGCGCACCGCTCCCCTGCCGTGACTGCCCACCACCAGCAGGCTCGCCCCTTCCGCCTCGCCGAGCAGCAGGTGCGCGGGCCGGTCCGGGCCGACCACGTGCCTCACCCGCAGGTCCGGGTACTGCCGGCGGTATCCGGCCATCGACTCCGCCAGCACCTCGCTCGCCTTCTCCCGGAACTCGCTGCGGTCCGCGTCCCACTCGTCCACGACGTCGAACGGGTTGAACGCCGATGCGCTCCACGAGTGCACGCCCACCAGGGGGCGACCTTGCCGGGACGCCGTCTCGTGGGCGAACCCGATCGCCCGGGTGCTCACGTCCGACCCGTCGACTCCGACGACCACCGGCGCGTCCGCGGCTGCTCCGGTGTCCCCGCGCACCACCACGACGGGGGCTGCGGCGCGGCGCGCGATGACCTCGGCGGCGGTGACGCCCAAGCGGTCCGTGCGAGCTCCCACCAGCGGGCCCCCGAGCACCACCAGATCCGCTTCACCGGCCAGCTCGACCAGGAACTGCGCCGCGTCGCCGACCGGGATGCTCTTGCGCACCTCGAGGCCGGGAGCGCTTGTCCTGCACTCCTCTTCGAGGGAGTCGAGCTCCCCGCGAACCGCTTCCCGGAGCTTGTCCATGACGTGCTCCTGGTCGGGAATGCGCATCTGGATGGAGTGCTGGAAGGGCCGCGCCAGCACGTGCACGAGCAACAGCGGCGAACCCCGGCTGGACGCTTCTCGCGCGGCCCACCGGACCGCTTCACGAGACGCCTCCGACCCGTCGAAACCCGCGAGCACCGCTGAACGAGCTTCCTCGGCCATGCGAACCTCCTGACGATCGAACCCCGGCGGGCCCACGTGCCCGCATCCGCGCCGCCTCTTGCCATACCCGCGCGGACCGGAGGTCAACCAGGCACGGCCGCGTCACTCGCTCGACGGCGTGGACCTGAGCCCGCACCGGGCCCATACTGGTCATCTGATGCCGGAGAGCCCGCGGGGTGCGCTGACGTTGCTGCGGCAGCGTTGGGGAGCGGCGCTGTTCGAACGCGTGGCCGGTGCCGACGGACCGGAGAAGCGGACCCGGATACACGACCTCCCCGGACCGCGATGGTTCGCCGAGGACCGGTTCATCCGGACCGTGCACGCGGATGCCGCGATGTTCGTCGGCGGCTTGCGGGCGCTGCTGCTGCAGTCGCTGCACCCGCTGGCGATGGCAGCGGTGGCCGCGCACTCCGGCTACCGGGGCGATCCGTGGGGGCGGTTGCAGCGCACGAGCACCTTCCTCGCCGTGACGACCTTCGGCACCGCCTCCGACGCGCAGGCCGCCGTGAACGCCGTGCGACGCGTGCACCGGCAGGTGCGCGGGGTCGCGCGGGACGGACGCACCTACCGGGCCGGCGACCCGCACCTCCTGGGCTGGGTCCACGTCGCCGAAGTCGACAGCTTCCTGCGCTGCCACCAGCGCTACGGCGCCGCACCGCTGGACGACGACGGGTGCGACGCCTACGTCGCCGACATGGCCCGCATCGGCGCAGCGCTGGGCGTCGTCGATCCGCCGCGCGACCGAGCGGAGCTGACCGCGCGGCTGGAGGACTACCGCCCGGAACTGCACGGCACACCGGAAGCGCGCGAGGCAGCCCGCTTCCTGCTGCTCAACCCACCGGTACCGCTGGTCGCCCGCGTCCCCTACGCGGCCCTGGCCTCGGCAGCCGTGGCGGACCTGCCCGCCTGGGCGCGATGGCCGCTGCGCCTCCCCTACCTGCCCGTCACCGAGGCAACGGCCGTCCGCCTCGGTGGCCACGGCATCGTCTCCGCCCTCCGCTGGGTCATGACAGCGCCCGCGTCCGGGAGCCAACCAACCCCCAGCAAGAGCTGACACTTCTCACTCCGGAGGGTTTTCCGGAGTTCCTGGCTTCCCTCACGGGGGCACCCAATCCCTTCCGTTGCGCGCGAGGCGGGAATCACTCCGCGACAAGCGTGGCCCGTCGGCGCCCGGGCCGGTAGGTGAGGCGCCGGAGCAGCGTTTCGGCCGGCCCTCTGATGCCCCTGCGGTCGAGGGCATGGGCGACGAGGAGGGTCAGCAGCCACGCCGCGAGGCCGACGGCCGTCGCCGACCAGCTCGTCAGGTGCGCTCCGAGCCCGAGACCCCACGCCGACAGCAGCGGCACGAACAGCAGGGACTGGGCGAGGTATCCGCTGAGCGACCGCCGGCCCAGAGCGACCAGAGCACGCGCCGGGAGCGAAGCCCGCTTCCCACGACCCGCAATGCGATGGGCCGCGAGCCCGAACAGCGCCGCGTACCCGATGCCGCAGAAGATCCCGGTGAACAGGTGCAGCGTGCCGAATGCCTTCGGGTTCGGCACCTCGAGCACGGCGAAGTGCAGGAGCGCCTGCATCAGGCCGAAACCCCACCCGACCGCGAGACCGATGCCGGCGGTCCGGCGCAGCAGCGGCAGGTGACGCGCGGGCTCCTCGAGCACGCGGTGCCGGGCGGCGAGCAAGCCGAGCAGGAACGCGGCGGGCAGGACGAGACTCGCCAAACCCGACACCAGGCCCGTGCTCCACGTGAGCAGGCGCAGCGGGATCGTCACGAGGTAGTTCGGCTCAGCGATGGTCATCTGCTGCAGGTTGGGACCGCCGACCAGCGAGGGAGCGAACTGCGCGAACACTGCCGCACCGAGGGAGAACACCGCGCCGACGCCGAGCAGCACGCCGATCCAGACCTTGAGCACGCGGTCGCTGCGCCGCAGGAACAGCGGGACGAGCAGCAGCCCCAGAAGTCCGTAGGTGGCGAGGATGTCGCCCTGCCAGAGCACAACGGCGTGCACCAGCCCGAACCCGAGCAACCACCAGTGCCGGGCACGCAGCAACCGCCGCGCGTCGCGGGTGGAACTGCCTGCGGCCTTCCGGCGGGCGTAGAGCTGGCCGATCCCGTACGCGAACAGGAACCCGAACATCGTCCAGGCCCTGGCGTCGACGGCGATGATCGTGAGCGCCTGGGCGATCCGATCGGCCACACCGCCGTGAGCGGGGTGCATCAGCGTCACGCCGATCTCGGAGGTGTAGGCGAACCACGGGACGTGCGCGAGGGCGATGAGCAGCAGCATCATGCCCCGGGCCAGATCCGGGGCGAGCGCGCGCTCGGACACCGGGGTCGGCGATGCGGGCACCCCGCTCGCAGGAGCGGACTGGGTCTCGACGGGCATTCTCGGGTTCCTCTCGGCGGTGGGCGCCCACATCAGAAACGATGCCGTCGCGGCACGCTCAAGCCCCGATCCCGCGACGAACCTCGAGCCCGCCGTGCGCACGATGCTCTGGCTCCGCTACTTCGCGATGGAGTCCGACCGGCCCCTCCATCACGGGCTTTCACCGTCCGCTGTGGAGGGTGACGAACCCGGGCCGGATCCGGTGCGCGACGGTCGGCGAGTTCCCTGTGACCGGAGTCTCATCAGCACTGGCGCATCTGGAGAACCGCGACCTCATGGGCGGTGCTGGGCGCCGGCAACTCGCCCGCACCGGGCGCTCGGATCGTGGAACTGCTTGCCAACGGAACTTTCGGCACTAGCCTGGTGAGTGCTGGTGGTTCGTCCGCCCCGGTGCGACCCAGGTCGTGTTCAGGGACGGGCGAGGCAAGAGGGAACCCGGTGCGAACCCGGGACTGCCCCGCAGCGGTGAGCGGGAACGACAGCCGTCACCGGTCGCACGACCGGAGACAAGCACTGGGCCGACAGGCCCGGGAAGCGACGGCCACTAGGAACGCCCGGCCAGGCCGGGAAGCGCCCGCGAGTCCGAAGACCTGCCACCGGTGCGCGCGCTGCGGCGCGCGCTGATCCGAGGTCTCGAGGGAGGACCTGGCGGACGAACGGAAACGGCACTGCCCGAGGGCGGCTGCCCGTGTCCGCCCGCACGCCTCCACGGCGACCTCGGAGCCTCTGATGTCGAGCTCGCGAGGAGAGGGCGTTGACCACCAAGATCGGATCGACCGTACTCGGCTACCCCAGGATCGGGCCGGACCGGGAACTCAAACGCGCGTTGGAGAGCTACTGGGCCGGGCGCAGCAGCGCCGACGACCTGCGCGCCGTCGCCGGCAAGATCCGCGCCGATTCCTGGCGCTTCCTCGCCGACGCGGGCCTGGACTCGGTGCCGGGCAACACGTTCTCCTACTACGACCAGGTGCTCGACACCGCGGTCACCTTCGGCGCCGTGCCGTCGCGGTACACCGAGCTGGGGCTGAACCCGCTCGACACCTATTTCGCGATGGCCCGCGGTGTCGACTCCACGCCTCCGCTGGAGATGACGAAGTGGTTCGACACCAACTACCACTACCTGGTCCCGGAGATCAGCCCGCAGGAGCGGTTCTCGCTGTCCGACCGGACACCGGTGGAGCAGTTCCGCGAGGCCTCCGAACAGGGCGTCACCACCCGGCCGGTGCTGGTCGGACCACTGACCTTCCTCCTGCTGTCCAAGCCCGCCGAGGGTTCCCCCGACTCGTTCACGCCGCTGGACAAGCTCGACGACCTGCTGCCGGCCTACGCCGCGCTGCTGGCGGAGCTCAAGCGGGCAGGTGCCGAGTGGGTGCAGCTCGACGAGCCCGCCTTCGCCGCCGACCGCACGCAGGCCGAACTCGACGCGCTGCGCGAGGCCTACCGCACGTTGGGCGAGCTCTCGGACCGTCCCGCCCTGCTGGTCGCCGGGTACTTCGGGGACCTCGGTGACGCGCTCGACGTGCTCGCCGACTCACCGGTCGAGGCGCTGGGCGTCGACCTCGTCACCAGTCCGTCCACGATCGACAAGCTGCCCGGGCTGACGGGGTTGCGGAACAAGTCGGTGGTCGCCGGCCTCGTCGACGGCCGCAACATCTGGCGGACCGACCTCGACAAGGCGTTGACCACCGGTGCAACCCTGCTCGGCCTGGCCGACGAGGTAGCGATCGGCACCTCGTGCTCGCTGCTGCACGTGCCCTACGACGTCGAAGCCGAAGCGCAGATCGACCCCCAGGTGAAGTCCTGGCTGGCCTTCGCCGCGCAGAAGGTCCGAGAGGTCGTCGTGCTGGGGCGCGCGCTGCGCGAAGGACGCGGGGCCGTCGCAGACGCTCTCGCCGAAGCCGCCGCGGCGGTCGCCGACCGTGCCGCCGCCGACCGCATCCGCAACGGCGAGGTCCAGACCCGATTGCGCGCTCTGCGGCCCGCGGACTCCCGCCGCAACGACTACGCGCAGCGGCAGAAGGCCCAGGAGGAGGCCCTGCAACTGCCTCCGCTGCCGACGACGACCATCGGTTCCTTCCCGCAAACGACCGACGTCCGCAAGGCACGCGCGGCGCTGCGCAACGGCACGATCGACGCCGCCACCTACAAGCAGCGCATGCGGGACGAGATCCAGCGGGTCATCGAGCGGCAGGAAGAGCTCGGCCTCGACGTCCTCGTGCACGGCGAGCCCGAGCGCAACGACATGGTCCAGTACTTCTCCGAGCTCATGGACGGCTTCGTCAGCACGCACAAGGGCTGGGTCCAGTCCTACGGGTCGCGCTGCGTGCGCCCGCCGATCCTGTTCGGCGACGTCTCCCGCCCGAACCCGATGACCGTCGAGTGGGCGACCTACGCGCAGAAGCTGACCGACAAGCCCGTCAAGGGCATGCTCACCGGCCCGGTGACCATCCTGGCGTGGTCGTTCGTCCGCGATGACCAGCCGCTGGCCGACACCGCCAAGCAGGTCGCCCTGGCGATCCGCGACGAGGTGCACGACCTCGAAGCGGCCGGCATCCGCGTGGTCCAGGTCGACGAGCCGGCCCTGCGCGAGCTCCTGCCGCTGCGTGCCGTGCAGCAGAAGCACTACCTGGACTGGGCGGTGGAATCGTTCCGGCTGGCCACCTCCGGGGTCACCGACACCACCCAGATCCACACCCACCTGTGCTACTCGGAGTTCGGTGACGTCATCAACGCGATCGTGGCCCTGGAAGCCGACGTCACCAGCATCGAGGCCGCTCGCTCCCGCATGGAGGTCCTCTCGGACCTCAACGCGGTCGGGTTCGCCAAGGGCGTTGGTCCCGGTGTCTACGACATCCACTCCCCACGCGTCCCGGAGACCGAAGAGGTGACGTCCCTCCTGCGCGCTGCGCTGGAAGCCGTTCCCGCGCAGCGGTTGTGGGTCAACCCCGACTGCGGCCTCAAGACCAGGGGCTACGCCGAGGTCAACACGGCCCTCAAGAACGTGATCAGCGCGACCGCGGCGGTGCGCCCGACGCTGGGCTGATCACCAGGGTCACGGGAGGTGTCGTCTCCAACGCCACTGCCGGCACCCCCGTGGCCCTGTCCCCTCGCTCTCGAGCGGCGCCGCTTCAGGTGCGGTACCGCCGAGGATCAACGGGAAGTAGACATCCTCGAGGCCGCCATGGTCGCTGCACCTGCCAGCACCAGAACCGCTCCGCCGATGATGTTGCACAGGACCGTCGAGGTCGTCATGGCGGTACCGCTCATCACGAAGACGGCCAGGATCGTCCAGACCCCCAACGCCGGGCAGGTCCACGCGATGCCATGGGTGCGGTGGTAGGCGGCCGCGAACGACAGCCCGAGGGCTGCGGCGGCCAAGCCGATGATCAGGTTGTTCAGCGCCAGCGACGGTGTCGTGGCGGCGAATCCGGTGATCCACGGCGACAACGCGACGAACAGGCCTCCGAGCACTACGAGGCCGTCCGCCACCTGAGCGGTCGGGGTTTCCGAAGCCCGCTCGTACCGCGAGCGCATCTCGGTGAGATCCGGATGCCCAGCGATCGGTGTGCTGCTCGACATCACTCCACCTCCACAATAGAACGTGATATCCGCCAGTATCCGCTCCTCGGAGCCCGGAAGCATCCCCGAATCGGGGGCGAATTTTCTCTGCACCAACGGTTTTCGCACGCAGAGATCTGGCGCGGTACCCATCGGGAAACCCGCGCCGAATGCGCCGCGCGACGCCGTCACCGCCGGCCGTCAGGCCGCGTGGAAGACGAACCGCGCTGTGCCGATCCAGATCTCGTCGCCCTCGCCGAGCTCGACGCACGTCACCGGCTTGCGGTTGACGTAGGTGCCGTTCAGCGAACCTCCGTCGAACAGGACGCACCGGCCGTCGATCACCTCGAGCTCGGCGTGGTACCGGGAGGCGGTCACGTCATCGACCACCACATCGCTGTCCCGGTGCCGGCCGATCACCGTCAGCGGCGCCGAGATCGCGAACTCCGTCCCCGTGTCCGGTCCCCGGCTCACCACCAACCGCATGCCGTCGGAGGGCCCGCGCGGCGGCGGGACCAACCTCGTCAACGGCCGCGTGGCGGCGCGCTCCTCCGCCGACACCAGGTCGTCCAGCGCCGCAGGGTCCGACGCCCCGACGACCTCCGCGATCTGCCCCATCGATGCTCCCTTCGCGCTCACGGGCCCAGCCGATGCCGGGCCCGTCCCCGATCGCTCCCGCTCCCCGAGAACCACCTCAAGAATGCAGCGCGACGGTCGCCCATCGGGCAGGCCTTTCGACCCGGCGTAGCTGTGTTCCCCGACACCTCGCGGCGCACGAGTGGACATCCCCCGAGATGACGCGGCATCGGGGCCGCGATTCACGTGCCGAATCGCGGCCCCGATGCCACCAGGTGCTCCTGCCCGTACCTCAGGAGCCGATGCGCTCCACGAAGGTCAGCAACGCGCCGAAGAAGTCGATCGGAGCGCGGAGCACGGCCTTGGCGCCGTCGTCGATGCTGGAGAGGAACCCGTTGATCCCACCGGCGGCGTTGGCGGGGTCGCTCGCGATGACGATCGCGGTGACCACCACCGCGACGACGAACAGGACCACGACGAGCAGGATGCCACGTAACCAGAACCGAATTCGCTTGCGTGCCATGTCGTTTCTCCAGTTCAGATAGCCGGTCGGGCGCGCGCCGCCAGAGTGGGAGCCACCGTAGTGCGCACCGACATCACTTGTCACGCGTCGCGACGGAACCGTTGCACAGCAGGCTCTTTGCAGGCGTTGATCTTCAGCTGACCGCGCTGGTCAACAGCCCTCTCCGCCGCGGGATGTGCTTCTTTCGTTGCCCTGTGGCAATCAACACGCGCCTCGCGGCACCCGATCGGCTCAGGTTGCGATCAGGCGAATTCCTCGTCGGGGAGACCCACCTCGGTCGCCGCCGAGTGGAACGCGCTCAGGCCGGTGAGCAGCGCGTTGCGAGTTCGCGGCGTCATCGCGTCCAGCACCTGCTTGAGGTCGGCCTTGCGCTCCCGCTGGAACTGGCGCAGCAACCGCCGACCGTCCTTGGACAGCTGGAGCATCACCTCGCGCCGGTCGTCGGCGCCGGCGACGCGGCTGAGCAGGCCGGCGGCTTGAAGCCGGTCGCAGAGCCTGCTGGTCACCGACGGGATCGAGCCCAGCTCGTCGGCGAGGCTCATCAGGTTGATGGAGCCGTGCCGGTCCACCACCACCAGCGCCCGCAGCTGCGAGGGCGAGACCTGGGGCTTGATGCGTTCGGCGCTGCGTCCCCAGACGACCATGAGCACGCCGACCCCGGCTTCGAGCTCGTCCAGGGCTTCGGAGGACAGGGAATCGAGTTTGTGCACCAAGAAGGCCCTCCTCGCCGGAAGTCTCGGGTCCGGGCACGTGCGTCTCCGGGCGTATTGTGTCATGTCACGACCCATGCTCGTCCGCAGCTGTGAGCACGGACCCTGGTGAAGCCGGAGAAATTGGTGACCATCCCCACGCGTCTGGATTCCCTCGATCGCACCTTGCGCGACGTTCCGGCTCACGAGTTACCGGAGACCCTGGTGATCGCGCTGGGGGACCACTTCGGGGTCGCGGGGCTCGAGATCTACCTGGTCGACCTGCGTCTTGCGGTCCTGGAGCCCGTGCTCGAGCCCGAAGGCCCCGGCATCCCGCTGGTGGCGACGCTGGAAGGACGCGCGTTCTGCGACCAGGTGTGCCTCCAGCAGCCGATCGACGACGAGATCGCGCTGCACCTGCCGATGACCGTGCGGGGCGATCGGCTCGGGGTCCTGTGGCTGCGGTTGCCGGAGCCACCCGACGAGACCGCGCGCGAGGAACTCGCCGCCGCAGCTGATCTCGTGGCCCACGCGATCACCCTCGCGGAGGTGACCACCGACCGGTACCGGCGGGCTCGCCGGCCCCAGCGGCTGACGCTCGCCGCCGAGATGCAGTGGCAGCTGCTGCCGGTGCGTTCGGTGGATCACGCCTCCTACCGGCTCGCCGGTCAGCTCGAACCCGCCTACGCGGTCCGGGGCGACAACTTCGACTGGGCCCAGGACCTCGACTCGGTCACGGTCGCGGTCACCAACGGGATGGGCGAGAGCACGACCGCCGCCATGCTGACGACACTGGGGATCACCGCACTGCGCAACGCACGTCGCAGCGGGGCCACCCTCGTCACCCAGGCGGCCCTCGCCGATCAGGCGATCTGGGCCCAGCACGGGGGTGCGCAGCACGTCTCGACGTTGCTGATGCAGCTGGACCTGACCTCCGGCGAGCTCACCATCATCGATGCGGGCTCTCCCCGGCTGTGGCGCGTGCGCGCTGACTCCGCCGAGCAGGTCGACCTCGACGCACAGCTGCCGCTGGGCATGGCCGACGGCACCGAGTACGAGGTGCAGCGCCTCCAGCTCGAACCGGGCGAGCGGCTGTTCGTGCTCACCGACGGGATCTACAACGCGGTGCTCGCCGACCGCGACTACAGCACCAGCTCGCTGCGCCGGGCGCTGCGCAGCAGCCTCCGACTGCCCCCGGCAGAGGCCGTGCGTTCCCTGCTCAGCGACCTCAGGGCCTTCCTGCAGGACAGCGAGCTGGACGACGACGCGGTGGCGGTGTGCGTGGACTGGCTCGGCCCCGACGCCGGTGCGCACCCGGTCGCTCGACGACGGGACTGGATCGTGCTCTGAGCGCGGACCGGATTCGTTGCCGCACGACAATCAACGCGTCCTCCGCGGTCCGCTGCCCCGGGAGCGAGAAGACCGGGAACGTGAACCCGGTGGAGCAAAACCGCTTGCCCTCGGGCAAGCGCTCGGTAGAATTGGCTGGTTCAACTCGATCAGGGCGAGCACTCGGCGTGCGGTGGTGCGCGAGGCACCGAGGTGGCGGCGGCGGGCCAAGCGGGACTCCGCCGGTGCGCGGAAGGAAGACAGGATGACCGTCGAATCCCGGGTTTCCGGCTCCCTCGTCGACGAGGCACCCGCGCTCGATCCCGTGGTCAAGGCACCTGCACCCAGCGTGCAGGTGTCGTTCCCGAACGCCGACGCGATCGTCGTCGCCGTGACCGCTCCGGTGGATCAGGAAACGGTCGCCCAGCTCGAAACCATGCTCTGGCCGCAGCCGGCGTCGACGGCGCGCTCGGTCGTCGTGGATCTCACGAAGATGCGGTTCCTCGACGTCCCGGACCTGCAGCTGCTCACCTACGCGCACATGCTCGTCCAAGCCCGCGGCGGCGCTCTGCACGTCGTCGCCGACGACCTGGCCGTGCAGGAGGCGCTGCGCGCCTCCGGACTTCACGTGCTGCTGGAGTGCCACACCACGATGAGCGAGGCGCTTCGCGCCGACGCCCGCTGAGCCGCGGCGGGGTCAGCTCTTCGGGTCCTTCGAGGCCTGCAGGCTCCCCGCCGGCAGCCGCTCGGCTCCCCAGCTGCGCTCGATGAAGCCCATGATCCGTTCGACGTCCTCGGCAGGCACGCTCTCCGGCTCCATCCGCTCCAGCGGGTCGAGGTGGAAGATGTAGAGCCGGGACGCGAACTGGTCGAACGGGAGCGAGGCCTCGCCGAACCGCTCGCCGTTGCCCGCGGTGGACACCACGACGCCGTCGCCCCAGTCCTGGCCGCTGTCGTTGTTCGGGTTGAAGAAGTAGACGCGCGTGACCTCCTGCGGATCGGCCGCGACCCGCAGGATCGTGATCGCGTGCCATCCGATGTAGCGCGCCGCGCTGTCGGTCACGGCCACGCCCGCGGGCTGCGGGTGGATCAGCGGTCGGCCACCGTTGTAGGAGGGGTGGTAGCTGGCGTGGAACTCCCGCAGGAACTCGTCGAGGTCGATGAGGTTGCCCGTCGCCACATCGACGTTGATCCGGAAGCCTCGTGAAGCCCACCAGCCGTGGAACTCCGGGTTGACCCATCGGTGCGGGTCCCCGGGCCGATCGGCGCAGCGGCGGCCCATCTCCGCGTAGATCCGGTCCAGGTGCGGCACGACCAGCAGCGAGACCGGGTCGAGGTCCACCGGCATCGCGGTGGCGACACCGGCCGCGAGCTCCTTCGACGAGATCGGCTGGCCCTCGAAGTGCATGATGACCTCGTCGTCGCGGGCCGCCCACACCACCATCTGCAGGAGGTAGTCGGGGTCGTTGTAGGCCCACATCGACAGCGCCCTGGCCGATTGGCAGGTCGGGTTGTCCCCCTGCCCGACCCCGAGCGGCTGGCCCAGCATCGACAGGACCCCGGCGGTGAGCCTCGCCTCGGCCGACGGCTGCTCACCGAAGGCCAGGGTCAGGCGCTCCCGCGCGGCCGGGGACAACTCCAGCGCGAGCTGGCGCCACAGCGCGGGCACCACCGGCGGCTCGTAGAGGATGCCGCGGTCGAGCAGCAGCGCCAGACCGTACACGCATTGCGCGGTCTGCGGGTGCACCGCGGTCTCGATCAGCTCGTGCACCAGGTGGCTGAAGCGCAGCAGGCAGTTCCGCCCCGTGTCGGAGAGCCCGAGCGCCTCCCCCACCAGGTAGTCGCTCTCGTTGAGCACGAAGCGCAGCAGCTCGGCGTGGTACGGCGACACCAGCCCGGTGTCGTGCATCGCGCGGGCGAAGCCGCTGGCCTCGTACTGCAGACCACCGGTGTCCATCGCCTCCAGCCGGGAGCGGAAGACCTCCACGCCCGGGTCGTCGCGGCACACCTCGGTGGTCCCGAACAGGCTGCTGATGAGCCGGTCGATGCCCTGCCCGGACGACGCGCCCAGGTCGATCTCCGGGTCGCCCCGGTAGACGGCGATCCGGGTGATCAGCGCCTGCACCTGGTCGACCTGGATGGGCCGCTGACGCAGGATCCGCCAGATCTCGTCGACCAGCTTGTCCAGGACCGTTTCGTAGCCGACGACCTCGGCGAGGTGCCGGAACAGGTCCCTGATCAGGTGCGCGATCCGGCCCTGCTTGATCCGCTCCGCCTCGCTGGGCGCGGTGAACAGCAGCTCCAGGTTCATCGCCATGACCTGGGACAGGAACTGGCCCGCGTCCTCGGCGGAGATCGTCGGGTGCGCGAACTCACCACGGGACACGGCGAGCATCCGCAGCTCGCTGACCGCTTCCATCACGACCGTGTCCACGTCCCTGCTTCGCAGACCGGGGCCCACCAGCGAAGGGATGAGGATCTCCGGGGAGGCCCAGTCCGTGCCCAGGAACAGGCCGGCTTCCTCCAGCGCCTGCGCCCGGACCTGCACGGCGGCGGCACCACCTGGCTGCAGCAGCACACGCCGCAAGGATTCCAGGACCCGCCGCAACTTCGCGTGCTTGCCGAAATCGGGGGTCTCGGCCATGGCCTGGATCGCGCCGTCGAGCGAGGCCACGCGCTTGTCGAGCGTCGTGGCCTGGCCCGTTGCGTCCGCGGTCGGTTTCAAGGGCTTCCCTCTGGTAGGTCTCTCCTGCGTCGACGGTGTCGTCAGACGTAGAAGTCGAGCTCTTCCTGCTCCTTCAGCACTTCGCGCATCCGGTAGGGGTCCTCACCGAAGAAGTACAGCAGACCCCAGTGGGTGCCGAACGCGGTCCTCTTCGTGACCGTTTCCTCCAGCGGCGCCGAGAGGTCGTGCGAATCATAGTAGTCGTCGTCCTCGGTCTGCTCCGGGATCTGCAGTTCGTTGACGACGCGGCGACGGGGGTAGACGCCGAAGCAGCCCGCGACCCCGTGGGAGTCGACGACCTCGCGCGGGAAGAACGCGTCGATCTCCTCCTCGGTGGTCTTGGGGTCGAAGGCCAGCACGAGACCCTGGTAGGCGTTGAAGCCGTAGGCGCGTTCGAGGAGCTCGAAGACCTTGAAGCCCGGCGGCCGGTAGGCGACCTCGCCGAAGTACATCTCCCCGTCGCTGGTGACGAAGTACTCGGGGTGGATGAAGCCGAACTCGATGTCGAACGTCTTGATCAGCTTCTCGATCTGGGCGGTGATCTGCGGCCTGTACCGCTCCAGTTCCGGGGTCGCCGGGACGAACACCGAGTAGCCGAGGCTGACGTACTCGGAGATGTTCAGGAACTTGATCTTGCCGTTGTGGATCCACGCCTCGACGGCGAACTCCCAGCCGTCGAGGTGCGACTCCATCAGGACCGGGAACTCCTCGTCCGGGATCACGTCGATCTCGTCCGGGGTGCGGATGACCCGGTGTCCCAGGCAGCCGGCCTTGTCGAACGCCTTGAGGTGGATCGGGTCGTTCGGGTCGCCGTCGAGCTTGAGCAGCGTCTGGTTGACGCGCTTGAGGAAGCGGATCACGTCGTCCCGGTCGTGGGCCTCCTCGAAGATCCCGACCCGGATGCCGCCGAGCTGCGCGCGGCGCTTCATCAGCGCCTTGTCGCGCAGCAGCATCGCCTGGCCGAACAGGCGCGGGTTGTCGAGCAGCACGGAGTTGATCGCCCCCGCCCACTCCACCGTCTCCTCGAACAGCGGGATGGCGACGTCGACGCCCTTGTCCTTCAGGGTTTCGGCGATCTCCATCGAGCGGTCGTTGAGCCGCTCGAAGTTCCACGGCACGTAGGGGATGTCGTGCTCGACGCAGTACTTCTCAGCCCAGTCCGGCGCCACGACGACGTACCGCCGATCGAACCGGTCGAGCGCCTCGACAGCGTTGAGGCTCCAGCCAAGGAGAGCTACATATCCCTTATCCGCGTTCTTGGTGACCGGTTCTGGCTGTGACATGGGCCGTTCCTCCCTTTTCGGCGAGTCCATTTCTGGGGTGGCGGACACGACCGAGCCCCGGTCTGTTCCGCGGTGTGCTGAAGGCAGGACCTGGTGACCACCGACGCATCGGCCCGGCTCCCGCGGGCATGCGTCGCTGGCGTCCTTGCTGAGAAGTGGCCGGGTCAACCGGCCCCGAATTCCGTGATTCCGCGACGATCTGCGCATCGAATCGAGGCACGTCGTGCGGACCTCTCCGGCCCAGGTACTCGTCTTCGACCTCTCCCCGCTCGAACGTCGCGGGCGAGGAGTGCGCTCGTGCAGCCGACTCCGGTGAGCGGCGCGCGGCGATCAGGATATGGGTCGACCTCGCAGAGCCGTGGTCGCGCGCGGTGTTGGCAATCGCATCAGGCTCTCCTCCAGACAGGTGATCCAAGCAGACATGCGAACATGCCCCCGCGCGAACGCGCCGGTCAAGATCCTCTGAAGGGTAACATCCCTCACGCTCAATTTTGATTGCCCCAGGGCAACGTCTTTACCGGACCCGCACCGGAGGAGCTCCTGCCTCGTTCAAGTCGCCGGGCGCGGTCTCGCGCGGCGAGCCGGATCAGCGGAGACCACCACCTACCGCCGCAGCCCGCGCCACCAGCAGTTCACCGAGACTACCCCCAGTCCCACAACGGTTTTCACCTGGGCGCGATGGTCGCATCCGCTCGGCGGTACCGCGCGGCAGGGATGCGGGAACCCTGCCGCGCGGTGCTGTCACGCCGAGAGTTCCGTCCTGGTCGGAGTTTCGTTGCGGAACAGGTCGAGAACCGGGCAGTGCTGGTCGACGTGGCGGCGGAGTTCTTCGTAGCGCTCCGGGGTTTCCGGTCCGCTGAGGTCGACCCGCACCCGCACAGCGCACGACGCACAGCGGACCGCCACTGCGCGATACCGAACTCGAAGGCGATATCGCCGGTGTGAGCCGGTTGGCCGTCCCATTCCGCGGCGGTCATGTCGTCTCTTCACCTCTCGCGCGGGGTGTTTCCCGTGCACGTGGACGCGAGCTGCGGGAACCCGGGCGAACGAGGAGGGTCAGCTCCGTGCCGCGTTCTCGAACGCGACGCGAATTCCGAGGAGCACCATCACCGCACCGGTCGCCGCTTCCAGAGTTCGTCTCACGCGGTCACGAGCGAGCGCCTCGCGCAACGCACCCGCCAGCCACGACGTGAGGCGCCACCAGAGCAGGGCGACACCCACGAACACCAGGGTCAGGACGAACGAGGTGAGTGCACGGGGCTCGTGGGAACCGATGAACTGCGGCAGCAGGGTCAGGAACAGCAGAGCGATCTTGGGGTTGAGCAGGTCGCTGACGAACCCCTGCCGGAAGGCGGTGCGCCGACCGAGGCGAACGCCCGGTGGCGCCGCCGCCGCGACAGCCGCGGGATCGGAGACCTGGTGGCGATCCCGCCAGACCTTCCACAAGGTGCTCACGCCGAGCCAGAACAGGTACGCGGCGCCGGCCAGCTTGATCGCGGTGTAGGCCGAAGCCGAGGCCGCGAGGATCGCCGACAGACCCGCGACCGAGGCGGCGGCGTGCACGAAGATGCCGCTGCACACGCCCAGACCGGTCCACCACATCGCGCTGCTGCCACCGCGGAGGCTGTTGCGCAGCCCCAGCGCCGTGTCCGGCCCCGGAACCACGGTCAGCACGATCACGACGACGAGAAACGGTACGAACTGTTCAGGCACATCTCCCCCACTCGCTCACCTCGTGGAACCACGCGCGGGCCCGCCGAACCAGCCCTCTTCAGCGCGCGAAACATCTCCCCGGTGAGGTACTCCTCGTCCCACCCGCGACCGAGCCTATCCCCCGCGAAGACGACAGGACGCGATGCGCATCGCCGTCACCCGATCCTAGGAATCCTCCAGTGCCCCAAGTCACCTGATTCCTGCAGGACGCGCATTTCGTTGAAACGAACACGATTCACGCGAGGGCGCCGAACGAGAAGAGGATGACCGGAGCAGAACGGCGGAATGACGCCGAGATGAATCCCGAGGGGCCGGATTCGCTGCCGCGCTCTCCCCGCCCGACCGACCACCCGGCACCGGCACCGGCACCGGGCACCGGGCACCGGCACTAGGCACAAATCCGCGGCCCGGTCAACGCCGCGTCGATCGCCTCTTCGGGTCGAATCCCAGTTTTAGTCCTAACTGAGCCGACATTTCGGACATGATCATGGCTCGGTTTGGACTAAAACTGGGCCACCAGCCCTACCCCCGAGGCGGGACGGAACACCGCTCGGGCTCGGTCCGCCGAAGTGCCGTTGCTCCTGCTGCGCTGACGCGGGCGGCAGACGGCACGGTGATCGGCTACCCGGCATTCACTTGACGGCGTTACATGGGCGTTCATCAGGGATAAGTTGGTGCACCTCGTACTACCGGTAAATCACATAGCGTTGACTTGTGGCCGTTGCTGGGGATAGCTTCTCGGGACGTCCGACGAAGCAGCGAACCCCGAGGGCGAGACACGATGCGAAAACTGCAACCGGTGTGCGCGTGCCTCTGCAGCGCGGCCGGGCATCACGGAATCTGCCAGGAAACCCCGGCACCCGGCTGCCTCGCGCCAGCGGGCTGGCTGACCAGCATCCCGAAGGGCGACCTCTGCCGAGCGTGCTTCGCCGCGGCACACCAACGCCTCGCCCCCGTCACCGAGCCGCAGCGCGCGCCGGTGACCACCTGAACCTCGCTCCGGCGTCAGCCCCGCCCGTGTTTCAGAGCTCCGAGTCGCCCCACGAATCAACCCGTGCCTCGTCGCCCACCGCGAGTTCACCGGGCTCGACGACGGAGAGCTTGATCCCGAACGCCAGGCCACCTCGCGCCGCGCGGCGATACGTCGCGAGCGTCCGCAACGGCTCCGGACCGTCCTTGGCACCCGTGCGCTGATCGACCATCGGGACCGCGCAGCGGATCGCGAGCTTCGCGTAGGCGAGCGTGGCGCGGTCGGCGGTCAACCAGCGGACCCGGTCCTCGAGGTGGGGCTCCGCCCACCCGTCGACGACGACGTTGGGGCGAAACCGCTCCACCGGAGCCGGTGGCTCGCCTCGGCCGGTCAGGCGCGCGTTCAGCCCGCCGAGGGAAGCCTGCGAGAGGAGGTGCACCGCGCTGCTGTCCGCGTAGTGCGACAGCCCGGAAACCCAGCCGTCGGCGACGCGACGGCGTTCCGGCGGCACCCGCACCAGCCGCGACGGCGCGCCGAGGACCTCGGACAACCACGCCGCGACCTCCTCACCCTGGTCGATTCCGGGGTGCGCCACTCCGAACATCTCCACGTCCCGCCGCGCCGCGTCCAGGTCGACCTCGACCTGGACGTCCGCTGCACCCGGCGCGCCGACCACGAGGTTCCGGCCGTCCTCGCTGACCGCAGGCCGGAGCGTCGCGAGCAGGGGGTCGCGTCGCTGGGTGCGGGCCACCCCGCGGTCGTCGACGACCATGAAGGCGCGATCCTGCGGCAGACCTGTCGGTTCCACGGTCGCCCGCTCCAGGTGCACACCCGCGCAGCCCTTGATCGGGTAGGAGATCAGTGCTGAGATCACGGCCATCAGGTCTCTCCCCAGGTTCGGTCACGGTCCGCTTCGAATGATGTCGGGTCCGAGCGGGAGTTCGGGCGAACTCGACCCGAATGTGCCCCATCGCACCGAGCTTCCACCGCCTGTGCCCCTCCGAGCGGTGCGCACGAGAGTCGCGGCCCGCTGCGGCGGTGTCGGCCAGGAGTACTAGTGAGGCACTGGCCCAAAGTTCTAGTCGGCGGGGCTCTACGGTTGATCCGGGAGGCCGATCTCGGATGTGACTGTGTTCCTCGTGACTTCCACGACTCTCGTCATGGCCGACGAACACGATCCTCCACAGCAGCCGGAACGGACCAGGCTGGTCGGTCTGGACGTGGCCCGCGGACTCGCCGTGTTCGGCATGTTCGCGGCGCACACCGTGCCTCCGACCACCTGGCTGTCCAGTCTCGTCACGGGTCGCGCGGCCGCACTGTTCGCGGTGCTGGCCGGCGTGTCGATCTCGCTGCTCAGCGGCGGTTCACAACCTCACCGCGGGCCTCGGATGCGGATGTCCCGGGTGCGGATCGCCGCGCGTGCGGTCTTGCTGTTCGCACTGGGCCTGGCGCTGACCACCCTCCAGGTGCCCGCGATGGTGATCCTGGCCTTCTACGGCGTTCTCTTCCTGCTCTCGGTCCCGCTGCTGCGGCTGCGGGCAGGCGCGCTGGCGGTGCTGGCCGCGGTGCTGGCGATCGGCGGACCCCTGCTGTCCTTCGTCCTGCGGCGGGGAATCGACACCAACGTGCTCGGCTACGCGCCCCAGTTCAGCGATTTCGGTTCGCTGGACGGGCTGTGGACGCTGACCCACAGCCTGCTGCTCACCGGCGCGTACCCGGTGGCGACCTGGCTCCCCTTCCTGCTGGCCGGTATGGCGGTGGGCAGGCTCGACCTGCTCGCGGTGCGCGGCAGGCTCGTCGCGTTCGGCGCGGGACTGGGAGTGCTCGGCTACGGCGGCTCGTGGATCGCGATGAACCCGCTCGGCGGCGAGGAGGCGCTACTGGCGGTGCTGCCGCCCGGACTTCCGCCGGAGATCCTCGACGTCCTGATGTCCACCAGCCTGGGCACCGCACCCACGACGTCGGCGGTGTGGCTGCTCACCGCCTCCGCGCACAGCGGAACCCCGTTCGAGATCATCGGTTCCACCGGAGTCGCCCTCGCGGTGATCGGCTCGTGCCTCTGGGGACAACGACTGCGCCGAGCACTGCTGCCGATCTCCTCGGTGGGAGCGCTCGCCCTGACCGCCTACGCCGGACACCTGCTGGCGCTGAAGGCCTTCGGTGCCGAGCGGCTGGGCCAGACCATGCAATCGGACCCCTACCTGCCGTGGCTCGTCCTGGTGGCCGCGACGGTCCTGATCACCACGATCTGGCGCGCACTGCTGCACCGCGGACCGCTGGAGTGGATCCTGCACCACGCCTCCACCGCACCGGCGCGCCTGATCGCCCGCTGAGCAACATCACGATCACCGCGAACCGCAGCGACCGGCGAGCCGCTGCGGTTCGTCCCGTCGTTGCCGCGGGTCTGCGCAGGCCTCGGTGGTTCGGCCGACCGCACGCCCGTGGAACCGGCTCGAAGGCCTCAGGCCACCACGGGCACACCGGACTCGGCGGCGTCGCCGAACCGGTCGTCGATGAGAACCTGGACGTGGTGGTCACCCGCACGAGGACCCGCGTCGATGATCCACTCCGTCACCTAGCATGGCCGGGGTGGGAGGTGCGATGCACGGGCTCGGCGAGTTGGAACTCAAGGTCATGGACGTCTTGTGGCGGTCGGAGGCACCGCTGCGCGTGCGCGACGTCCTCGACCGGCTGCCGCCCGAGCGCCGGTTCGCCTACACCACGATCATGACCGTCCTCGACCGGTTGCACGACAAGGGCTGGCTGGAGCGCACCCGGACCGGGCGCGCCTACCGCTACTCGCCCGCACGCTCGCGGGGAGAGGCGAGCGCGGACCTGCTCCGCGAGGTGCTCGACTCCTCCGGCGATGCCGAATCGGTCCTGCTGCACTTCGCCGCCTCGGTGTCCGAGCGCGAGTCGGAGCTGCTGCGGCGAGCGCTGGAGAAGGGACGCGGACAGCCATGACGATCGCCATCGGGTTGCTCGCGGGAGCGATCGCGATCGCGGTCTTCGGTCCTCTCTACCTGCGCCTCCTGCTCCACCCCCGGGTCGCTCCCGGCATCGCGCTGGCCGGTTGGGTGACCTCCCCGCTGGTGGCGGTGGCGTCCGCGATCGCAGGAGCGACGCTGCTGCTGATTCCGAACAACGCGTCCGTCGACGGCACCATCGGCATGGCCAAGAGCTGCGTCAACGTCGTGCACGGCCAGGCGGCGGCTTGGGAGCACCTGTTCCGGCTCGCCGGCGCGGCGCTGGTGACGATCGCGGTGCTGCGCGTGCTGGTCGTCACCGTCAGCCAGGTCCGCAAGGATGCCGCGCTGCGCCGACGGCACCTGACCGCCGTACGACTGCTCTCCCGCGAGGACCCGGACTCTCGGGTGCTGTGGCTGGACCAGGACCAGCCCGTCGCCTACAGCGTCGGCGGCCGCCGCGGCGCGATCGTGGCGACCACCGGTGTCCAACGGCTCGACGCCGAGGCCCGGGAGGCGGTCCTGGCCCACGAACGCGCTCATCTCTCGGGGCGGCACCACGCGCTGGTGCTGATCGTGACGGCGCTCGCCAAGGCGCTGCCGTTCGTTCCGCTGTTCCGCGCCGCAACGCCCGCGGTGCGCGTGCTGGTCGAGCTCTCCGCCGACGCCTCTGCGTCCCAGCGGTGCGGACCGAGATCGGTCCGCGCAGCCCTGCGCGCGGTCACCGCCGACGCCGTGCCCGCGACGTCGCTGGCGATGTCGGGTGAATCGACGCGACTGCGCCTGCACTGGCTCGGCTCATCCGCCCCCGGCGGTCGCCTGCGCGCGCGGTGCGCGGCCGCCGCCATCGCGTCCGCTTCCCCGGCGGTCCTCGCCGTGGGTGTCGTGGCGTGTCTCGTGCTCCTCTACTGCTTCTCCGCAACAGCCGTTGCGGGCACGTACCCGTGAGCTCTCCGCAGGTCGTCCATGGCACACCTCACCGGTCCCGGCTCACCTACTACAGCTCGTCGTAGGTAGGGTCGTGGCGCCCGAGCGAAGGAGAGTGGAGACCGGTGGGCGGCACGAGCACGAAAAGGAAACTGCTGTACGGAATCGCGGGGGCGCTCGCCCTCGTGGCCGCGGTCCTGCTGGGCAAGATGCTGGCCACGCAGGGCGGGTCGGACGAGCAGCCGACAGCTCAGGCCCCGCAGGAGAAGCCCCTGGCCAAGCTGGCGCGCCGGGCCCCCGACGACCCGCTGGCGCTGGGCAGGCCGGACGCACCGGTCGTCATGATCAACTACGCGGAGCTCCGCTGCCCGTTCTGCGCCAAGTTCTCCCGGGACATCGAACCCGAGCTCATCAAGCGCTACGTCGACGCGGGCGTTCTGCGCCTGGAGTGGCGGGACTTCCCGATCTTCGGTGAGGAGTCGCTGGAAGCCGCGAAGGCAGGCCGCGCCGCAGCCGCCCAGGGCAAGTTCTGGGAGTACACCGGCGCGATCTACGCGGACGCCCCGGAGAAGGGCCACCCGGCCCTCCCCCACGACAAGCTGGTCGACTACGCCGGGCGGGTCGGGATCACCGACATCGCGAAGTTCGAAGCCGACATGAACGACCCCGCCACGTTCTCCGCCATTCAGGCCGACGCCACCGAGGGCTCGCAGATCGGCGTGTCGAGCACCCCGACCTTCGTGGTCAACGGTGAGCCGATCCTCGGAGCCCAGCCGCTGGAGCAGTTCGCGGCCATCATCGACCAGGCGAAGGCCGAAGCGGGATGAGCGAGATCGGGCTGCTGGGAGCGTTCCTCGGCGGGCTGCTCACCTTGATCAGCCCGTGCTCGGCGATGCTGCTGCCGTCCTTCTTCGCCTACGCCTTCGACGGTGTCGGCAAGCTGGTCGCCAGAACCGCCGTCTTCTACCTCGGGCTGGCCACCACGCTGGTTCCGCTCGGCGCCGCCGCGGGGTTCTTCGGGGCGCTGCTGACCCAGCACCGCACGACCCTGACCCTGGTCAGCGGACTGGTCCTGATCGGCCTGGGGATCCTGCAGATCTCGGGCAAGGGCTTCGGATTCAGCGCCGCCCAGCAGCTGACCGGCCGGATCCGCATCGCCTCGGGGCTCTCGGTCTACGCGCTCGGCGCCGTCTACGGCCTGGCCGGGTTCTGCGCCGGACCGCTGCTGGGCAGCGTGCTCACGGTCTCGGCCGCCGGGGGCCAAGCGGTCTACGGCGCGATCCTGCTCGCCGTCTTCGCCCTCGGCATGGCGTTCCCGCTGTTCCTGCTGGCGTTGCTCTGGGAGCGGTTCCGGCTCGGGCAGCGGGCGTGGTTGCGCGGGCGCGAGGTCGCGATCGGCCCGCTTCGCCTGCACGCCACCAACATCATTTCCGGACTCGTCTTTGTGGTCATCGGCCTGATGTTCGTCCTCACCGAGGGCACCGCGAACCTCGGCGGTCTGACCGATGTGGACACCCAGTTCGCGGTTCAGGCGTGGCTCCAGCAGATCATCGCCGGCGTCTCCAACACCTCCGTGCTGCTCGCCCTCACGCTCATCGCCCTCGCCGCGGTCCTGTGGAAGATCCTGCGCAGCCGCGACGACACGACCTCCGGGGGCGAGAAGGGCTGACCGCCCTGGACGGCCGCGTAGACTCGCCCCACCAGCCTCCACCAGGGAATTCTCATGCCGTTGCTGCGTGCCGACGACTCGGTGCTGCTCGTCGTCGACCTCCAAGAGCGCCTGATGCCGGCGATCGCCTCTGCGGACGCCGTGCTGGACAAGACCACGCGGCTGATCCGCGCCGCCGGGCTCCTCGGCGTCGACGTCCGCGCGACCGAGCAGAACCCGGCGGGTCTGGGAGCAACTGTCGCCGACATCGCGAACCTGCTCCCCCGCCCGGCGGAGCTCAAGACGAGCTTCGGCGCTGAGATCGACCCCGGCGACGGGACCGTGATCATCGCCGGGTGCGAGGCCCACGTCTGCGTCCTGCAGACAGCGCTCGCCCTGCGCGCGAGCGGACGGGAGGTCGCTGTCGTGGCCGACGCCGTGGGCAGCCGCTCGGAGCCCGACCGCGAACGCGCTCTGGACCGGATGCGGGCGCACGGGGTCGACGTGGTCACCGCGGAGATGGTCATGTTCGAGTGGCTCCACGACAGCGACAACCCCGCGTTCCGCGACGTCCTCCGGCTGATCAAGTGACGCCGGCCCGAGCTCACAGCTGCCCGGCGGCACCGCGCGCCCACTGACTCCACTGTGGACTGATCTTGCGCCCGGTGGCCGGCCGCGAGGACCACCACGATGCGGCACGCTCGCGCGGTCGCGAGCCGACTCCCCGCACGACGGGTCTGACCACGGCATCGGAGACGAATTCGCGTTCCCCCGCGCCACGTGTTGGGCGTGAGGCGGTCAGGTGTGGTCGGATGCTGGGTGGCGCTGCGGCGAGCGCAGTGCCTCAGCGTTCGACGAGGAAGGAACCGGCATGGCCACTACGCGCACCGCGCACACCGTCTGGCAGGGCACGCTGCTGGAGGGCACCGGCGAGGTAGCTCTGGACTCCTCCGGAGTCGGGCAGTACCCGGTCTCCTGGCCGTCCCGCGCGGAGGAGCCCAACGGCAAGACCAGCCCCGAGGAGCTGATCGCCGCCGCGCACTCCAGCTGCTTCTCCATGGCGCTCTCGAACGGCCTCAGCCAGGCGGGCACCCCGCCCACCAAGCTCGAAACGCACGCGGAGGTGTCCTTCAAGCCCGGCGACGGGATCACCGGCATCCACCTGACGGTGCGAGGCGAGGTGCCTGGAGTCGACGAGAACGCCTTCGTCAAGGCCGCCGAGGACGCCAAGGCGAACTGCCCGGTGAGCCAGGCGCTGACGGGCACGACGATCTCACTCTCGGCTTCGCTGGCCTCCTGACACCACACGCGGCTGCCTTCGTCCGGCGAACCGGGCGAAGGCAGCCGCGATCAGTTCTCCGCGCGTCCTAGCGCGCCTCAGCTCGCGTTCGGCCCGCTGACCCGGTCGCGCGAGCTCTCCCAACGGCCTTCCACGTCCTCCTGGGACTCGACGACCTCCGAGAAGTCGTGCTCCGAGCGCTCGTCGAGGGCACGGGCGATACCGGTCAGGGCGCGGGCGCCCTTCTCACCCGCGTTCGCGAGGGAGACCACCAACTCGTCGGGGAAGCTCGGAAGCGCTCCCGCTCCACCGTCGTCCTGAGCCGAGGAATCCACGGCGTTCTCCCAGGCCGCGTTGAGCTGTCCCAGGGCATCCAGCACGTTGCGCCAGATCGTCAGCTGCTCGACATCGGGTTCCGGTGTCTGGTCGCTCATCGCGCTCGTTCCTCTCGTTCGAAGGACTGCTGCGAACCGGGCTCGCGAAGCTGCGCGCACGCGAGCACCTCGGTCATCGCCATTCGTACCACGCATCGCAGGGGCGCCCCCGTCGCCGGGGAACCGCGCTCGGCCAAGACGGACCACCTGCCCCGCGAAACACCCTGTCAGCGAGACCCTTTCGAAGTTGCTCAGTCCTCGGTTTCCGCTTCGAGAGCCGCGATGTGCCGGGCGGTGAGCTCGGTGCGCGAGCGGATGCCGAGCTTCGCGTAGATCCGGGTGAGGTGGTACTGCACGGTCTTGCTCGACAGGTACAGCTCCGCCGCGACCTCCTTGTTGGACAGACCTCGCGCGACCAGCCGCGTCACCGCGTCCTCCTGCGGGGTCAGCGTCGAGTCCGAGCGGGTGGCGTGCACGCCACCCGCTTTCAGCTCGCGGTCGCACCGTTCCACGTAGGTGGTCGCTCCCATCGCGGCGAACCCGTCGCGGGCGGTGGTGAGCGCGACGTCGGCGCGGGCGCGACGCCCGAGCCTCCGCAAGGTCTGGCCGTAGCTGAAGTTCATGCGGGCCTGGTCGTAGCGGACGGGTAGCGCGCTGATCAGCTCCAGCGCCTCCTCGAAGGACGCGGTCGCGGCGGTGACGTCGCCGCGCACACCGTGCAGGCGACCGCGGGCGGCGCAGAGCCGGGCCCTCGCCGTGCGGTGGTCGCGCTTGAGCGCGAGCTTCTCGTGCGGCACGAGGAAGTCGTCCGCTTCGTCGAGGCGCCCGAGCAGCACCAGCGCGGTGGCGTACATGTCGTGCCAGGGCCAGTGCCCGGGCTCGTCGACGCTGGAGGGCTGGGTGGACCGGGTGAGCGGGTAGAGCGCCCGCACGACCCCGGCCGAATCGGCGCGCGCCTCGGCGACGTGGGCGCGCGCGAGCAGGCTCGGAACCCGCATGATCTGGTAGTCGCTCGCGCCCGTGTCGCAGCGCACCAGCACGTCCTCGGCGGCGGACCACTCGCCGCGCAGCGCGTGCACTCCCGCCGCGGTCCACAGCAGCAGCGGACCGGTCAGCAGGATGCCGGTGCTCTCCTGCAGCTCCAAGGCCTCGCGAACGGTCGCGAAGGCGGCGTCGCACTCCCCGGTGAGGAACTGCGTGCGCGCCAGCCACGCGCGCGCCCACAGCGAGATCCGGGCCGAACCGCCGAGGTAGCTGGTGGGGACTGAGCTCTCGAGGTCGATGCGGGCGTCGTCGATCCGGTCGGTGATCAGGTTGAGCCAGCCGCGCGCCAACATCGCGCGCTGCGCCTGAGCCCCGTGCCCCAGCCTGCCGGTCAACTGCTCGTAGTCGCGGCGCGCCTGCTTCGCTCGTCCGATCCCCGCCAGCCCCAGCCCGCGGATCGCCGCGGCTTCCACGGCCGGCGGCGTCGCGGCATCGCCCAGCTCGATCGCGCGATCTGCCCACCGCACGAGGTCGCCCCCGTCGTAGCGGGCGAGGGCGTCCAGGACGTAGCGCTGGCACACGATCGCCGCCGTCTCGGGTTCACGTTCCGCGCTCACGATGTCCCAGGCGCGGCCGAGCCGCGTGCCGGCTTCCGCCGAACGACCGCGCACGACCGCGAGGTAGCCGAGAACGGCGTCGCGGAGCGGTGTTTCGCGCAGGCTCTCCACCTCCGGGACCAGCGCTGCCGCGCGGAAGACGTCACCCGCGCCGATCAGGGCGTCGACGGCACGGGTGATCCGGGACTGCCGTTGCTGCGGGTCGTCGGTGAGCCGGCTGGCGTCGCGCAGCAGTGTGGCCGCCGTGCCCCACGCGCCCCCGGCGGCGCGTTCGCGGGCCAGGGCGTCCAGCCGCTCGGCGACCGCCGCGTCGGGAACGGGACTGGCCGCGACCAGCAGGCGCAGCGACCGGACCGGATCGTCGACGAGCTCCGACGCGCGGCGCTGCAGATCGGCGCGTCTCGCGGGGCCGAGACCGCTCAGCACGGCCGCACGCACCAGCTGATCGGGCGGGCTGACCTGGGTGAGCCCGCGCGGGGCCGGTTCCACGAGTCCCGCCTCGGCTGCCGCGTCCAGCATCGCCAGCGGGTCCGCGTCGAGTTCGGCCAGGATCATCACGTCCCGCACCGGCGTGTCGGTGCCGAGGACGGCCGTCGCCTCGGCGAACCGCCGGACCAGCGGTGAGCACTCCGCGAGCGCCCGCCGAACACGGGTGTCGACGGCAGCCGGAGCCGGGAGCGTCGGGTCGAACTGGGACCAGATGGCCCGGGGCAGCTCGGAGAGCAGTTCCACCGCCGGTTTCGGGCGGCCGGCGGTGTGGCGCAGCAACCTCCCCGCCATCGACGGGTGCAGCGCGACTCCGTAGGACGCCGCCAGCTCGCTGATCTGCTGGGCGTCCAGCCGCGGGATCCGGGGCCTGTCGGTCGCGATCCGCGGCAGCAGGTCGAGCACCGCCGGGTCCGCTCGGAGCTCGCCGGTGGTGGCCGTCGCCAGCACCCGGAGCCGCTTCTCGGGGTGATGGCGCAGGGTCGAGGCCAGGGTCTGCAGCGATTCCAGGTCGGCGAAGTGCGCATCGTCGATGACCAGCAGGGTGTCCAGGTCCAGTCGTCCGGCCAAGCCCGTGGCGGTGTCCAGGGGATGGGAGGTCGCCAGTCCCGGAAAACCTTGGGAGAGCAGGGCGTACGGGCGATCGGCCTCCCAGGGCGCTGCGGTGAGCCGATGGCGCGGCCCTTCACCGCGCCTCAGGAGGTGGTGGGCGACCGCGGACTTGCCGATCCCGGCGGGACCGGCGAGCAGGACGAAGCAGCCGGACCCCGCCCGGAGGCTCTGCTCCAGACCCGCCACCAGCTCCGCTCGCCCGATCAGCGAACCCGCCGCTCTCGTCACGTCCACCTCACGATCGTTGCCGACCAGGAGCGCGGTAGCCGCTACCTGCTCGTCCACCATGACGCATGGCTCGAGCAGCGACGAATCAGGTGCGGCGTGAGCACGGCGGTCCGCTCCCCGCGTCGTGCGGGGGCGGAGCGCCGCACCGGGACGCCGACGAGACCCGTGGGAGCCCATCAACCGAGGTCGCCGCCGGCGACCGGCAGCACCGTCCCGGTGATGTAGGAGGCTTCCTCGGACGCCAGGAACGTGATCGCCGCGGCCTGCTCGTCCAGCGTGCCGTAGCGCTTCATCAGCGACGTGCCCACGGTCTGGTCGATGTGGGCCTGGAACCAGGCGCGCTGCTCGTCGGTTTCCAAGGGCTCGCCACCCCGGGAGATCCGCCTCGGCGGCGCGTCGGTACCGCCCGGCGCGGCGGCGACCACCCGCACGCCCGAATCGGCGCACTCGAACGCCAGCGAGGCCGTGATCGCGTTGATGCCGCCCTTGGCCGCCGAGTACGGGATCCGGTGGATCCCGCGCGTGGCCGCCGAGGAGACGTTGACGATCACGCCGCTCCCCCGTTCCGCCATCGCCGGCAGGGCGGCGTGGCACGAGTACAGGGTCGTCATCAGCGAGCGGCGGATCTCGGCCTCGATCTGGTCCGGCGTGAACTCGGTGAACGGCTTGAACCAGATCGCCCCGCCGACGTTGTTGATCAGCACGTCGATGCGCCCGAACCGGGCCAGCGCCGCGTCCACCACCGATTGGGCGCCCACGGCGGTCTCCAGATCGGCCAGCACCGGAATCGCTTCGCCGGGCAGTTCCCCGGCCAAGCCTTCGATGATGTCCGAGCGGTCGGCCAGCACGAGCGAGCCGCCTTCGGCCGCGATCCTGCGGGCCACGTGCTCACCGATCCCCTGGGCCGCACCGGTGACCACGACGACCTTGCCCGCGAACCGGCCCGGGGTGACGAAGCGCGGCCGCTTCGCGGCGTCCGCCTCCGACATCGCCCGCCGCGTCGTGGTCTTCGAGCGATCGGAGTGCTCGGCGATCAGACGCCGGGCGGTGACGCGGTCGCCCGCTTCGAAGGCGCTGACGATGTCGAGGTGGTCCTGCGTGCAGCGCGGATGGCACCACGTCGCGTTGCGCAGGGTCGTCTCCATGTGGCCCTTGATGCCGAGCGCGCGGTAGGCCTTCAGGAGGTGCTCGTTGCCGGTGAGGGTGAACAGGTACTCGTGGAACGCGGCGTTGGACTCCGTGTAGGCCGCGGCGTCGACGAACCGGTCGCCGTCCACGTAGGGCACGGTCGACTCCGCCAGCAACCGGTACCCGGCGAGCTGCTGGGAGGTGAGCCGGCCGAGGGTGATGTCGACGGCGCCCAGCTCCAGGGCTCTCCGGGCCTCGAAAACGGCGTCCGACTCGTGCACCGAGGGGTGTTCCTCGCCGATCTCGTAGCACCCCGGCGACGGCGCGGGTTCGGGCTCGGTCAGCGCCGCGATGTCATCCCGGGCCGGCAGGACCTCCTGGCCCGCGATCGACCGGGCCCCGGCATCGCCGATCATCGGTTCACCGGGGTCGAGGACGTGGGTCCCGCCCCCACCGGGCCAGATCGTCTGGCCGGCGATCGCGCGCGCGGTGGCGCTCTCCTCCTCCTCCGCACGAGGCGAACCGGCGCGCAGGGGCGCGGCCGTCGTCGCGGGGAAGACGGTCTGCCCGGCCACCGCCCGGCTCGCCCCGGCTCCGGTCTCGGAACCGAGTTCGGCGGCCACGGGTTCCGGTTCCGCCGGTTCGGGCTCGGTGGGCTCCGGCTCCGGGACGACCTCCGGTGCTGCCGGGGCTTCGTCAGCGGGCTGCGCGCCGCTGGGCGCCGCGAGCGCGAACTTCTCGTAGTAGAACCCGGTCGGCTGGAACCCGTCGTCGCCGAAGTGCTTGCGCACGGCTTCGACCATCGGCGGCGGGCCGCAGAGGTAGACCGCGACATCGCCGTCGTGGAGGTGCTCGTCGCCGATGAGCGTGGTGACGTAGCCCTTGTGAGGCGCCTGGCTGCCCGGGTCCGCGACGCAGTAGTCCCAGGTGAAGTTCTCCAGCTCCTCGTCGAGTTCGCGCAGCGCCTCGAACTCCACGAGGTCGTCGTCGGTCGTGACGCCGTAGACGAGGTGCGCGGGCCGAGTCGATCCCGCGGCGCGCATGGTCCGCAGGATCGACAGGACCGGCGCCAGCCCGGTGCCACCGGCGAGCAGCAGCACGGGTCGTTCCGCCTCCCGGAGGAAGAAGCTGCCGTGCGGCCCGGTGAAGGTCAGCTCGTCACCGGGATTCGCCCGCTCCGTCAGGTAGTCCGACATCACGCCACCGGGAGAGAGCTTGATCAGGAAGGTCAGCCTCTTGTCGGCGGGCGCGCTGCTGAAGGAGTAGGACCGCGACTCCTCGGTGCCCGGCACCGCGATGTTGACGTACTGGCCGGGCAGGAACGCCAGGTGGTCGCGCTCGGGGGTTTCCAGGGTGAGCGCCACGGTGGTGGGCGAAAGCCGTTGCAGATCAGCGATCGTCGCCGAGTAGCTCGCCGCGCTGGTCTTGGCGACTTCCGAGGTGCTGGCGATCTGCAGCACCAGGTCCGTCTTCGGGGTCATGCTGCACGGCAGCACGTAACCGCGCTCGGCCTCGTCGGCGGTCAGCGCGTCGTCGATGTAGGTGCCGCCGTCGTAGTCGCCGGACTCGCAGAGCGCCTTGCACGTGCCGCAGGCTCCGTCGCGGCAGTCCAGCGGGATGTTGATGCGCTGCCGGTAGGACGCGTCGGCCACGGTCTGGTCGGGGTCGCACGTGATGAACCGGGTGACACCGTCCTCGAAGGACAGTGCGACTTGGTGGGTCATGACGGCCTCGCTCAGATGTGGTAGACGTCGACGACGTGGTGGATGTAGTCGTTCTTGAGCACCACGGTCTTCCGACGGATCAGCGGCGCCGGTCCGGAGAAGTCGATGGTGTAGAACGACGTCCCGTAGTACGCGTCCACGGTCTTGTACCGGAAGTACATGGTGTGCCAGTTGAAACGGACGTCGACGAGGTCACCACGGCGTTCGATCAGCTCGACGTTGCTGATGTTGTGGCTGGTGCGCGGTTCCGGGATCGACGTCGCGCTGGAGCGCTCGGTGCGGATGCGGAAGACGCGGTCCTCCAGCCCGCCCTTGTTGGGGTAGTAGATCAACGAGATCGAGGTCTGCGGGTCCGCGGACAGCAGGTCGTCGTCGCCCCAGGAGGGCATCCAGTAGACGACGTCGTCGGCGTAGCACTCCAACCACTTCTCGAACTCGCGGTCGTCGAGGTAGCGAGCCTCCCGGTAGAGGAACTGCTCGATGTCCTGCTGCGTGATCGGCTTGCCGGTCCTCGCGTCGGCGGAACCGTTCTCGGTGGTGGCGGCGATGGTCATCGGGAAGCTCCTCACGCGGTGGTGGACGGGGACACGGCGGAGTCGTCGGAGGTGCCGCCTCGTTCGGACTCGATGGCGGCCCGCATGACCTCCCGCCAGTAGCCGTGCTGGACGGGGTAGAGCCCCTCGTCCTCGTTCTTCTGGCCCGCGGAGATGACGCCCTGCATGTCGAGCGCTTCGGCGACCTCGTCGGGTCCGGTCAGCCAGTGCTCAGCACCGCGGCTCATGTCGTTCCACGGCGCGGCCGTCGCGCGGAAGGTGAGCTGGCAGGAGCGGAACTCCTCCAGGTCGTCGGGGGTGGCCATGCCGGAGGCGTTGAAGAAGTCCTCGTACTGGCGGATCCGCCACGCCCGGGACTCCGCGCTCTCCCCCTTGGGGGCGATGCAGTAGATGGTGACCTCGGTCTCGTCCGGCGCGATGGGCCGGAAGTGCCTGATCTGGGTGGAGAACTGGTCCATCAGGTACACGTTCGGGTACAGGCACAGGTTGCGGGATCCGCGGACCATGAACTCGCCCTTGGCCTCGCCGAACTCGTCCTTCAGCTCCTCCATGCGCGGCCACAGCGGCCGGTCCTGCGGGTTGCCGGCCCAGGTCCACAGGCACAGGTGCCCGTTCGGGTAGGACCAGTACCCGCCACCGGACTTGCCCCAGCTGCCCGCGTCGAGGGTCTTGGTGCTGTTCTTCGACTCGCCGGTGTTGCGGCGCGAGGTGGTGGCCGCGTAGTTCCAGTGCGTGGCGGTCACGTGGTAACCGTCGGCACCGTTCTCCGCCTGCACCTTCCAGTTGCCGTCGTAGGTGTAGGACGACGCGCCGTGCAGCACTTCGAGCCCGTCGGGCGACTGGTCGACGAGCATGTCGATGACCTTCGTGGTGTCGCCGAGGTGCTCCGCCAGCGGTTTCACGTCCGGGTTGAGGCTGCCGAACAGGAACCCGCGGTAGGAGTCGAACCGGGCGACCTTGGTCAGGTCGTGCGACCCGTCGGTGTCGAAGCTGTCCGGGTAGCCGGCGCCGTCGGGGTCCTTGACCTTGAGCAGCTTGCCGTCGTTGCGGAACGTCCAGCCGTGGAACGGGCAGGTCAGGGTGGTGCGGTTGTCCGTCTTGCGGCGGCAGATCATCGCGCCGCGGTGAGCGCAGGCGTTGATCAGGCAGTGCAGCTCGCCGTCCTTGTCGCGAGTGATCATCACCGGCTGCCGGCCGATGTAGGTGGTGAAGTAGTCACCGGTGTTCGGCAGCTGGCTCTCGTGGGCGAGGTAGATCCAGTTGCCCTCGAAGATGTGCTTCATCTCGAGTTCGAAGATCTCCTCGTCGGTGAAGATCCGCCGGTTGGCGCGGTACACGCCGGCCTCGGGGTCCTCGACGACGGCGTCGGCGACGACCGCGGACACGTGCTCCAGCATCTCGCTCATGGGGTCCTCCAGCGGCGCGGATCGGCTCTGATCGGGCCTTCGGCGGCGTTGTGCCGCCGTGGCTTGGCAGAGAACGATGACAGCTCGTGTCGCCGGTCACACCGGACAAGTGCCTAGCTCTGACCTAGGGTGCGATTCATAAGGCTGACTTATCAATCGACCGGAATCAGGTCTTTGTTCTCGATCACTTCGCTTCCTATCGTGAAGAAATCGGCGACAGGGACTGGGAGGAGGGCGAGCCATGGAGCTCAGGCACCTGCGCTACTTCGTCACCGTCGCCGAGACGCTCCACTTCGCTCGGGCGGCCGAGCAGCTGCGCGTCGCGCAGCCGGCGCTGTCGCAGACGATCCGCCAGCTCGAGAAGGAGCTGGGGGTGACCCTGCTGGCGCGCACGACGAGGCAGGTCCGCATCACTCCGGCGGGTGAGTTCTTCCTGGCCGAGGCGCATCGGGTCCTGGGGACGCTGAACGACGGGGTGCGCGGCGTGCAGCGCATCGGGGACGGCAAGCTCGGTCTCCTCCGGGTCGGGTTCACCGGCACGGCCGCCTTCTCGCACCTGCCGCACCTGGCCCGAGCGCTCGCCCAGCGGGTGCCGAACGTGGAGCTGGAGGTCCGCGCCGACCTGCTCACCGCCGACCAGTGCGAGCAGCTGCGCACCGGCGACCTCGGCGTCGGGGTGCTGCGCCCGCCGGTGACCGGTGAGGACATCGACTTCCGGGTCATCGAGGTGGAACCGCTGATCCTGGCGGTCCCGGCCGACCACCGGCTGGCCGTCGAGCCCATCGTGTCGATGACCGACCTGCGCACCGAGCCGCTGGTGGCCTACAGCCCGCGCAACTCGGTCGTGCAGGAGGCGGTCATCGGCAGCTGCCGCGAGGCCGGGTTCACCCCCGCACTGGAGCACGAGGCACCCGGCACCGCCGCGCTGCTCGCGCTGGTCGCCGGAGGCCTGGGGGTCGGCGTGGTGCCGGCCTCGGCCCGTTCGCTCCCGCTCGCCGGCGTCGTGTTCCGCGACCTGGCGGGCGCGGCGACGGTCGAGCTCGCCCTGGCGTGGCTCCGCGGCACCGAATCACCCGTCGTCGCAAGCGCCCTCGCCGCTCTCGAGGGCGTCTTCCCGTCGGCCAGACCAACAGCAGAGGTCCATCGATGAAGATCACCCAGGTCGAGGCGATCCCATTCGCCATCCCCTACAGCAAGCCCCTGCGCTTCGCCTCCGGCGAGGTGCACACCGCCGAGCACGTGCTGGTCCGGGTGCGCACCGATGACGGGATCGTCGGGGTGGCCGAAGCGCCGCCGCGGCCGTTCACCTACGGCGAGACCCAGGCGGGGATCATCGCGGTGATCGAATCGATCTTCGCGCCGCAGCTCATCGGCCTGAGCCTGGTGGAGCGGGAGGTCGCCCACGAGCGGCTCAACCGCACCGTGGGCAACCCGACGGCGAAGTCGGCGATCGACATGGCCATGTGGGACGCGCTGGGCCGCAGCCTCGACGTCTCGGTGACCGAGCTGCTCGGCGGGTACACCGACCGGATGCAGGTCTCCCACATGCTCGGCTTCGACGAACCGGCCGCGATGGTCGCCGAGGCCGAGATGATGCGCGACACCCACGGGATCACGACGTTCAAGGTCAAGGTCGGGCGACGCCCGGTCTCCCTGGACACCGCCGTGGTGCGCGCGTTGCGCGAGAACCTGGGCAGCGGCGCCGAGCTCTACGTCGACGGCAACCGCGGTTGGACGGCCGCCGAGTCGGCGCGCGCGATGAAGGAGATGTCCGACCTCGACCTGCTCTTCGCCGAGGAGCTGTGCCCGGCCGACGACGTGCTGGGACGCCGGTGGCTGGTGCAGCAGCTCGACGTGCCCTTCATCGCCGACGAATCCGCCGTCACCCCGGCCGACGTCACCCGCGAGATCCTCGGCGGGTCGGCCACCGCGCTGAGCATCAAGACCGCGCGCACCGGGTTCACCGGTTCCCAGCGCACCCAGCACCTCGCCGAAGGTCTGGGCTTGGAGGTCGTGATGGGCAACCAGATCGACGGCCAGCTCGGTTCGCTGTGCAGCGTGGCCTTCGGCGCCGCCTACCGGCTGACCTCGCACCGCGCCGGCGAGCTGTCCAACTTCCTCGCCATGAGCGACGACCTGCTGGCCGAGCCGCTGCGCATCAGCGACGGTGAACTCACCGTCCGCCCCGGCTCCGGCCTCGGTGCCGAGATCGATCCCGACAAGCTCCGGCACTACCGCTCGGATCGCTGATCCACCGCCCACCACGAATCAAGGAGGATTCCATGACCACCGCACACGACTCGGCCACCGCCGCCGCTTCCGGAGCCAGCGCGACCGAGCGGTTCAAGAGCGACAAGCCCTCCGGCGTGTCGGACACACCGCCGGAGCGGGTCAGCCTGCTCGCCCGCTCGGTGCTCGACGCCGTGCACTCCACCATCCGCGAGCACAAGGTGACCTACGACGAGTTCAACGCCCTCAAGGCGTGGCTGATCAGCGTCGGCGAAGACGGCGAGTGGCCGCTGTTCCTCGACGTCTGGGTGGAGCACGTCGTGGAGGACGTCGCCACCGAACACCGCGAGGGCAACAAGGGCACCATCGAAGGCCCCTACTACGTCCCGGACGCCCCCGAGCAGGGCGCGAGCGGGTCGGTGCCGATCCGGGACGACGAGCCCGGGACTCCGCTGACCTGGAAGGGCCGCGTCACCTCCACCGACGGATCGGCGCTGGCCGGGGCGAAGGTGGAGCTGTGGCACGCCGACGCCGACGGCTACTACTCGCAGTTCGCACCGGGCATCCCGGAGTGGAACCTGCGCGCGTCGTTCACCGCCGATGCCGACGGCAACTTCGAGATCCGCACGGTTCGTCCTGCGCCGTACCAGATCCCGACCGACGGGGCCTGCGGCAAGCTCATCGCCGCGGCCGGTTGGCACGCCTGGCGCCCGGCGCACCTGCACGTCAAGGTCTCCGCTCCGGGCCACGAGCAGCTGACCGCCCAGCTGTACTTCCCGGGTGACGCGCACAACGACGACGACATCGCCTCCGCGGTCAAGCCCGAGCTGATGCTCGACCCCAAGCGGGTCGACGGTGGCGAGGCCATCGACTACGGATTCGTCCTGGACCCGGCCGCGACCTGAAGAACCCCCAACAGTCCACAGGAGACACTCTCGTGCTTTACCACATCCGCATGGACGTGAACCTGCCGCCGGACATGGATCCGGAGGAACGAGCGGACCTCCTCGCTCGCGAGAAGGCCTACAGCCAGAAGCTGCAACGTGAGGGCAAGTGGCCGCACATCTGGCGGATCGCGGGCGAGTACGCGAACTTCTCGGTGCTCGACGTCGCCGACCACGACGAGCTGCACGCGCTGCTGTCCGGCCTGCCGCTGTTCCCGTACATGGACATCGAGGTCTCCCCGCTGGCGGTGCACCCGTCCAAGATCGCGGACTGAGCCGCCGCTCCACACACCGTTTTTCGATCGCCGGATGCCGGGTGCCGATCGTGGGCACCCGGCATCTTCCTGTCTGAGGGGGGATCTTGACCAGCACGCTGGACGAGGCCGACACCGAGAGGACGACCGGACGAGGGCGGTTCGAACGCCCCGGCTCCCCCGCCACCCGGCCGCACCGGGTGCTGCGGGACCTCAGCGGATCGTCGGCAGCGGGCGGGATCGTCGGGCTGGTGTTCTCCGCCACCGGCCCCATCGCCGTGATCCTCTCCGCGGGCACCCAGGGCGGACTCGGCTCGGCCCAGCTGGCGTCGTGGGTGTTCGGGGTGTTCTTCCTCAACGGCGTGCTCACCGCCCTCGCGTCCTGGGTGTACCGGCAACCGCTGTGCTTCTTCTGGACGATCCCGGGAACCGTCGTGGTCGGCTCCTCGCTGAACCACCTGACGTGGCCCGAAGTGCTCGGCGCGTTCGTCGTCACCGCGCTGCTCATCCTCGCGATCGGACTGACCGGCTGGGTCCGCAGGATCATGTCCGCCCTGCCCATGCCCATCGTGATGGCGATGGTCGCGGGCGTGTTCCTGCACTTCGGGCTCGATCTCGTCAGCGCCACGGGCGCGGACGTCGGCCTCGCCGTCCCGATGGTCATCGTCTTCGTCGCGCTGACCGCCTTCCCGAGGGCCGGTCGGCTGATGCCGCCCATCCTCGGCGCGCTGCTCGCCGGTGCGCTCACCGTCGCCGCGTCCGGCCGCTTCCAGCTGGAGGAGGGCGCGTGGCTCGCGCAGCCGCTGCTCCAGGCACCGGTGTTCTCGTGGCGGGCGATCGTGGAGCTCGTCGTGCCCCTGGCGATCACCGTCCTGGTGGTCCAGAACGGTCAGGGCGTCGCGGTGCTGGAGCAGGCCGGCCACGAGCCGCCGACCAACGTCGCAGCGATCCTGTGCGGGCTCTGGTCGTTGCCGATGGCCGCGGTGGGTGCGGTCACGACCTGCCTGGCCGGGCCGACGAACGCGCTGCTGGTGGCTTCCTGCGAGCGCTCCCGCCAGTACACCGCGGGCATCGTGTGCGGGCTCGGGGCGATCGTGGTGGGGCTGTTCGCACCGGCCCTGGTGCGCTTCATGCTGGCGACGCCTCCGGCGTTCATCGCCGTGCTCGGCGGCCTGGCGATGTTGCGCGCGTTGCAGGGCGCCTTCGTCACCGCGTTCCGGTCGCGCTTCAGCTTCGGCGCGCTCATCGCGTTCCTCGTGACGGTCTCCGGAGTGCACCCGCTCAACATCAACGCGGCCTTCTGGGGCCTGATCGCGGGCGTCGTGGTCTCCCTGACGCTCGAACGCACCGATTTCGCCGAACCCGACCCGCAGTCGGAGTGACCGCCCTCAGCCGAGCACGAGCTACGCCAGGTCCAGCACGAGCGGGATGCCGCCGAGCCTGCTGGGCGATCACGCGTTGAGCTGCGGCGATGTCGCAGGCCGGTCAGATCCGCCGCTTGAACGACGTGGGGTGGAATTTCACATCGTGGGATCCCGAGTGCGCGCCGTCACGGCGTCGGGCAGCGCACCGATGCCTCGTGAGGGCACGTGTGCCAGGATTCCCACCGTGAGCGAGGAGACTTCTCCTCCGGCGAGGACCGGAGCACAGGCCGTCGAGCGCGCGTTGAGGGTGATGCGCGCCCTCGAGGAGAGCGGAGAACCGCTCGGCATCACCGAACTGGCACGCCAGACGGCACTCACCATCAGCACCGCGCACCGGATGGCGAAAACCCTGGCCGACCGCGGACTCCTCGCCCAGGACCCGATCACCGAGCGCTACCAGCTCGGCCCGGCGCTGGTAGCGCTCGGCGAGAAGGCCGCACAACGCCTCGGGTACGATCGCGCGCTGCCCGCGCTGCGCGAGTTGTCCGCCACCACAGGCGAATCCATCAACCTGGGCATCCGTGCGGGAAACGACGTCCACGTCGCGCTGCACGTACCCTCACCGCAGCCGCTGCGCTTCGACCAGCCCGCCGGGACCACCGTGCCGCTGCACGTGTCGGCCATGGGGAAGTGCCTGCTCGCCTGCGTCGGCGAGATCGACGACCAGGTCGAGAGCCTCGGCAGCCTCCCGCGCGTCACCGACCGTTCGATCACTCAGGCCAAGAAGCTCAAGGCCGAGCTGGAACTGGTGCGGCAACGCGGCTGGGCCATCAACGACGAGGAGCGCAACCCCGGCGTCCGCGCGATCGCCGTCCCGGTTCTGCGGGGCGAGACCGCGGTGGCGGCGATCGCCGTCCAGGGCCCGTCGATCCGGGTCACCGAGGACCGCCTCGGAGACATCGCCGCCGAGCTGACGCGCACGGCCGGCATCATCGCCCCCGGGCTCGGCCCGTACACCGCACCGAAGTAGCGGAGCCGATCACCCCACCCCACCCGACGCGCGGTCGCGGGCGTCGGTCTCGCTGGCGCTCGGACGCGACCCGCAGTCGGAGTGACCGCCCTCAGCCGGGAACGACGACGCGGGTGGCGCGGCCCGCCAGGGCGAGCAGCACCAGCGCGGCGATCGCGAAAGCCGCCGCGCTGAGCGGCAGGACTCCGGGCCCGGCACCGGTGAGGATGACGCCGCCGCCCGCGGCTCCGAGGGACACCCCGAGGTAGGTGCCGGAGGTGTTGAGCGCCAGCGCCTGCCCCGAGACCGGTCCCGCGAGCCGGTGCAGCCGGGCTTGGATCGCCGGTGAGTTCCAGAACGCCATGCCGCCCCACACCGCGGCCACGGCGAGCACGATCGGCAGCGACGCCGGCCGGCTCGCCCAGAGCGCCCACAGCGCGACCATCGCCGCGACGATCATCGTGACGCCGAAGAGCAGGGCGCGATCGGCACCCCAGCGGTCGGTGGCGACCCCGCCCAGCCAGATCCCCGCCATGCCGGCGATCCCGGCGAGGCCGAAGGCGACCGCGCGCTCGTCCACCCCGGCCGTCGTCGTCTCCGCGAGGTACGGGGCGAGGTAGGTCAGCATCATCATGGATCCGGTCATGAGCACGCAGTTGGCCAGCAGCCCCAGCACGATCGGGAGCCGTCGCAGAGCGCGCAGCTGCTCGCCCAGCGCAGGCGCTTCCTCGGCGCCCTCGGGTCGGGGCAAGGTCGTGAGCAGGAGCACGACCACGAGCGCTCCGGCGATCGCCATCGCCGCGAAGGTCCCTCGCCAGCCGAAGGTTCCGCCGATCCAGGTGCCCGCGGGCACCCCTGCGGCGATCGCGCCGGTGACACCCAGCGAGACGACGGCGAGGTAGCTGCCGACCTTCTCCTCCGGGGCGTGCCGCGCCGCGAACGCGAACAGCACCGGTGTGCAGGCGGCCGCCGAGAGCGCGGCGAGCACTCGCAGCACCACCAGGACCGCGAACGACGGGGTCATCGCAGCGGCGGCGTTCGCCGCGATGAACGTCAGCAGCGCTACCGCCAACAACCGCCGCCGAGGCACCCGCGCCAGGGCCACAGCGGCGAGCGGCGCCGCGACCGCGACGGTCGCGGAGAACGCGGTCACCAGCTGCCCGGCCTGACCTTCGGTGACACCGAGCTCCCCCGCCAGTTCGGGGAGGATGCCCGCGATCACGTAGTCGTCGGTGTAGAGCACGAACGCGGCTGCGAGCAGCCCGAACAACCATCCCGGCAACGTGATCTCCCCTGTCCCAGCACCATCTCCAGCTGCGCCCGCAGGACAGCCCTGATCCGGTCGACGCTGACACGCCCGTGCGGCGTCACGGCGTCGGTGGTCAGACCCCCGATCAACGCGGCGACCTGCGCTGCCGAGAGATCGGCGTCGGGCACTCCGAGCGCGTCCAGCGCCTCCCGCAGGACCGCAGCCAGGTCGTCCCCCATGCGCTCGGCCATCGCCCGGAACACCGGAACAGTACGCGACGCCGTGATGAGTTCGACGACCATGATGGCCTCTTCGCGGCGCGCGTCGTCAACGGGCAGGACAGCCTCGACCATCGCTTGCAGCGCGTTGACCGCGGCATCGCCCCGCAGTCCGCGCAGCTGATCGACCGGATGCTCGGAGAGACGACGACCCATCCGAGAACCCGCTTCTTCCGCCGCAGCGGCGAGCAGGTCCTCGTGCCCGTCGAAGTAGTGACGCACCGAACCGATGTTCAGACCCGATTCGTCGGCCACCTTCCGCAGCGACACGTTCTGCCACCCGTCGGCCACGACGAGCCGGAACGCCGCCTCGACCACCTGCTGCCGGCGCTTCTGCGGATCGATCCGGGCAGGCACGGCTCAGCTCCTCCGCCTGTTGACGCGCTTCTCGTCCCAGACGGGCTCGTTGGTCTCACGCACGTCGCCGTCGGCGCCGAACACGAGGAACCGCTCGAAGTCCCGGACGAACCACCGATCGTGCGTGACCGCCAGCACCGTTCCCCGGTACTCCCGCAGCGCCCGCTGGAGCGCTTCCGCCGAGACGAGGTCGAGGTTGTCGGTGGGTTCGTCCAGCAGCAGCATCGTCGCCCCACCGAGCTCGAGCAGCAGGATCTGGAACCTGGCCTGCTGCCCACCGGAGAGCGATTCGAAGCGCTGCTCGGCCGATCTGGCGAGCTCGTAGCGGGCGAGCACTCGGGACGCGTCTTCACGCGGCATGCCCGCGCGGCGCTCATCGCCCCGGTGCAAGATCTCCAGCAGCGTGCGGCCGACGAGGTCCGGGCGACCCCGGTTCTGGACGAACGCGCCCGGTCGCACCCGCGCTCCCAACCGAGCGGCACCCGTGTGCGCGACGGGCTCGATCACCGCGTCCCCAGCCGGTTCCTGCTCCGGCGCAGGATCGCTGCCGCCGGCGGCGAGCAGCCGCAGCAGGTTCGACTTACCCGACCCGTTGGATCCGAGCACGGCGATCCGGTCGCCGTACCAGCCCTCGAAGTCGAAAGCGCCCATCAAACCGGTCAGTTCCAGCGACCGGCAGGTGAGCACGCGCTTTCCGGTGCGCCCACCGCGCAACCGCATGTCGAGCTGTTGCTCCCGGGGCTGCTCTTCCGGGGGCCCGGCCTCCTCGAACCGGGCCAGCCGGGTCTGCGCGGCCCGGTAGCGGGAGGCCATGTCGGAGTTGTAGGCGGCCTTCTGCTTGTACATCAGCACGAGCGAGCGGAGCTTCGCGTGCTCCTCGTCCCACCGTCGGCGCGCCTCGTCCAGCCGCTCGAAGCGCTGCTCCCGCGCTTCGCGGTAGGTCTCGAAACTGCCCGCGTGCTCCCAGGAGGTGTTGCCCGCGGCACCGAGTTCCAGCGTGACGATCGACGTGGCGGTGCGTGCCAGCAGTTCTCGGTCGTGGCTGACGTAGAGCACGCCTTTGGTGGTCGACCGGAGCTGCTGCTCCAGCCACCGCTTGCCCGGGACGTCGAGCGAGTTGTCCGGCTCGTCCAGCAGCAGCAGATCGTCCGGGCCGCGCAGCAGCGCCTCCAGCGCGAGACGTTTCTGCTCGCCACCGGAAAGAGCGGACAGCGGGCGGTCCCGGCACAGGTCGAACGGCACGCCGAGAGCCGCGACCGAGCAGGTGTCCCACAAGACCTCGGCGTCGTAACCGCCCGCGTCGCCCCACGCGGCGACCGCCGAGGCGAAGGCCATCTGCGATTCCGCGGTCCCGCGGTCTTCCATCACGGCTTCGGCCTGCGCGAGCGCGGCCGCCGCGCTCCGGATCCGGGGAGGCGCGACCGACAGCAGCAACTCCCGCACCGTGCTGCCGGAGATGAACTGGCGCATCACTCCCAGGCTGCCTTCGCGGGTCACCGCCCCGGACTCCGGCACGAGCTCACCGATGACGGTCCGCAGCAACGTGGTCTTCCCGGTGCCGTTCGCGCCGATCAGCGCGACCCGCTCTCCCCCGCCGACGCTGAACGAGACATCACGCAGCAGCGGACGACCGTCCGCGAGCGCGTAGGCCACCGAACCCACATCCAACCGTGCCACTCCGGAAAACTATCACAGGTGTGATAAATAGGCCGATGGCGTTGTGCGCAAAGGAATTTTATGGCTCTTCGCAGGGGTCGCTACGTTCCGAAGCATGGACTGGAACTACGCGACGGCCGAAGAACTCCGGACCGCCTTGCGCGGCGGTGACGTGACATCGATGGAGGTGACCGACGAGGCGATCACGCACATCGAGCGTCTCGACGAAACGATCAACGCGATCTGCCAACCGGACTTCGACCGCGCGCGGGCTACCGCCCTCGAAGCCGATCGGGCGCGCGCACGAGGCGAGGACCGGCCGCTGCTCGGCATCCCGGTGACGGTCAAGGAGTCCTACGACATCGCCGGGCTGCCCACCACCTGGGGCATGCCCGAGCACCGCGACTTCGTACCGGAGCAGGACGCGGTGCAGGTCTCGCGGCTCCGCGACGCCGGCGCGGTGGTGCTCGGCAAGACCAACGTGCCCTTGGGGCTGCAGGACCTGCAGAGCTACAACGAGATCTACGGGACCACCCACAACCCGTGGGATCGCAGCAGGACGCCGGGCGGGTCCTCCGGAGGGTCGGCGGCGGCCCTGGCAGCCGGGTTCGGGACCTTGTCGATCGGTTCCGACATCGGTGGTTCGCTGCGCACGCCCGCGCACTTCTGCGGCGTCTACGCGCACAAGCCCACCCTCGGGCTGGCGGCCAACCGCGGGATGGTCGCGCCCACCACGCCCGCCCTTCCGGTCGACCTCGACCTCGCCGTCGTGGGACCGATGGCCCGCACCGCCCGCGACCTCTCCCTCCTGCTCGACGTCATGGCCGGGCCAGATCCGCTGACGTTCGGCGTGGCGCACTCGTTGACCCTGCCGCCCGCACGTCACCAGGAGCTCAGCGACTTCCGGGTCCTGGTCCTCGACCAGCATCCGCTCATCCCGACCGCGGCGGCCGTGAAGGAGGGCGTGGAACGGGTGGCCGGGGCGCTCGTCGAGAGCGGGGCCCGCGTCGAGCGGCGCAGTCCGCTGCTGCCCGATCTGGCCGAAGCCGCGACGCTCTACACGACGTTGCTGGCCTCGGGCTCCGTCGTGCGCTTTCCCGTCGGATCGCTGGAGGAACTGCGAACCCGGGCAGCCGAACTGGGCGCGGACGACACGAGTCTCGACGCGGCACGACTGCGGGGGATGGTGTTGAGCCACCGCGACTGGCTGGAGGCCAACACCTCTCGCGAGCTCCACCGCAGGGGATGGCGTGAGCTCTTCGCCGAGTTCGACGCCGTGGTGTGCCCGACCTCGCCGACTCCCGCGTTCCCGCACGACCACACCCCCGAGCCGCTGGAACGCCAGATCGCCATCGACGGCGTCGGGCACCCCTACTTCGACCAGCTGGTCTGGGCGGGCCTGGCCACGATGCCCGGTCTGCCCGCCACGGCCGTACCAGCGGGACGGAGCTCCGACGGCCTGCCGGTGGGAGTGCAGATCATCGGCCCGATGTTCGAGGACCGCACGCCGCTGCGCCTCGCCGAACTGATCGAGCAGCGGATCGGCGGATTCCAGGTCCCGATCGGATCGCGCACCAGATGAGTCCCTTGTGGACGCACGGGGGCGGGGCGCCGAGGATCCCACCTCCTGGGGTGGCGCGCGAACCGGATCCGTCGAACGGCTGATCCTGTCGCGACGAGGTTTGGACGACCGCGCAGGTGCCGACCCGAAGGGGCGGACCGACGACCACCGGAACAGGAGGCCGGCAGCCGAACCGTCCAGGGTCCACGACAAGAGCTACGACCTCGTCGCGGTGCTCCACCAGTCGTTGCCGAACACCTGACGTCGTGACGAGTTCGTGAAGGAAGTGCTGCAGGCGCCCGGGTTTCGCACCCGGGCGATCGCGCGGGTGCGAAACCCGGGCGTGAACACCGACGGCTGAGGGGTGGGCATGGCTGCCGCGACGAACCGGGGACGATGGCCTCACCGGCGCAGGCGGAACCGACCCACACCCGAAGACGTGACGATCGTCGAGGAGCCGAAGGTCCGCAGAGCGGTCGCGGCCGCGGCCATCGGGAACACGATGGAATGGTTCGACTTCGGCGTCTTCAGCTACATCACCGTCGTGATCAGCCAGGTCTTCTTCCCGTCGAGCAGCCCGACCGCTCAGCTGCTTTCCACCTTCGCCACCTTCGCGGTGGCGTTCCTGGTGCGGCCGCTGGGCGGCTTCTTCTTCGGACCGCTCGGCGACCGCATCGGACGCCGCAAGGTCCTCGCCATCACGATGGTGACCATGGCCGCCGGAACGTTCGCGATCGGTCTGATCCCCAGCTACGCCAGCATCGGCATCGGTGCGCCCATCCTGCTGCTCGTCGCCCGGCTAGTGCAGGGCTTCTCGACCGGTGGGGAGTACGGCGGTGCCACGACGTTCGTGGCCGAGTTCTCCCCCGACCGCAGGCGGGGTTTCATGGGCAGCTGGCTGGAATTCGGCACACTCGTCGGGTATTCGCTGGGCGCGGCGGTCGTGACCATCTTGACGATCACGCTCCCCGAGGACGCCCTGCTGAGCTGGGGTTGGCGGATCCCGTTCCTGCTCGGCGGACCGCTCGGGCTGATCGGGCTCTACCTCCGGTTCCGGCTGGAGGAGACGCCGGCCTTCCAGCAGACGGGCCAGTCCGATGACGTCGACGACTCCGAGGAGAACCCGCGCAACACCTTCCGCGAGATCTTCGTGGACAGCTGGCGGCCGCTGCTGGTCTGCATCGGCCTGGTGCTGGTCTTCAACGTCACCAACTACATGCTCACCGCCTACATGCCGACCTACCTGACCGTCGTTCTCGGCTTCAGCCACCCGCAGTCGCTCGTGCTGGTGCTGGCCGTGCTCGTGATGGTGATCGGCCTGGTCGTGCGGCTGGGATGGCGTTCGGACCAGTGGGGGCGCCTGCCGATCGTCACGGCGGGAAGCGCCGCGCTCATCGTGCTCGCGGTGCCGATCTTCCTGCTCATGAGCCTCGGGCACTGGTGGTCGGTGTTCGTGGGCGTCCTCCTGCTGGGTCTGATCCTGGTCTGCTTCAGCGGGACCCTGCCCTCGACGATCCCGGCTCTGTTCCGCACACCCGTCCGATACGGTGGGGTGTCGATCGGATTCAACATCGCCGTGGCCCTGTTCGGCGGCACCACCCCGCTGATCTCCGAGGCGCTGATCGGCACCACCGGCAACACGATCGCCCCGGCGTTCCTGCTGGTGTTCGCCGGCGCCGTCGGGCTCGTCGCGGTGCTGTTCACCCGCGAGTCCGCTCGCCGGGCGCTCCCGGGCTCCGCCCCGACGGCCGCCAGCCCCGCGGAAGCGCGCAAGACCGCCCGCGAACAGCGCCACGACACCGCCGACGACCCGGACGGCTGACGATGCGACATCGGCCCGCCGGTGAGGTGAGGCGGTCCCAGGAGGTGACCGGGAGGCATGGGAGAACGCGAAGGCACCGATGACGAACGAGCGCTGCCGGGCGGTCAGGTGCCGAGCGCGCTGACCCTGTGGTTGTGGCTGGCCGGGATCGGCGCGGTCTTCTGCGCGGTCGTGGCCGTGCTGCTGTTCCTGTGGCTGCCGGAGCCGGCGTGGGTCGCGTGGGTTCTGGTGATCCTCGCGGTGATCGCGGCGGCGGACTTCTGCTGGATCGCGCGACGTGCGCGCCGCGACGGTCCCGGCTGACCTCTTCCGGCGGAAAGCTCCGTCACTCGTTCCCGCATCGGCCGCACCGACCGTCCTCGGCGTAGGCGCTCGCTTGGATGGTGAACAGTTCCCGGTACAGGCCGCGTGCGTCCATCAGCTCCTCGTGGGTCCCGGACTCCGCCACCTCCCCCGCGCTCATGACCACGATGCGGTGGGCGTGGCGGACGTTGGCCAGCCGGTGGGTGACCAGGATCGTGGTCCGGTGCTTCCCACTGCCCCGCGCGTCCCGGGTCGCGTGCTGGAGACCGGCGAACACGCGCGCCTCCGCCTTCGCGTCGAGAGCGGCGGTCGGCTCGTCCGCCACCAGCACCGACGCTCCACCGCGGTAGATGCCGCGAGCGACGCCGATGCGCTGCCACCCGCCGCCGGAGAGCTCGTGCCCCCTCCGGAACTGGCGCGACAGCACGGTGTCGTGCCCGTGGGGAAGCCCGGCGAGGACGTCGCCTGCCCCGGACTCGCCCAGCGCTGCGTCCCACCTGCCGTCGAACGGTTCTTCGGCCCCCAGGTCGCCGATGCGGACGTTGGTGGCAGCCGTCATCGGCCACCGGGCCGGACTCTGATCGATCAGCGCGATCTGCTCGGCCACGCCCCGAGGTTCTACCGCGGCCAGGTCCACCTCGTCCCACAGCACCCGCCCCTCGGTCGGCGGGTACAGGCCGGTGAGCACCTTGCCCAGCGTGGTCTTGCCGGACCCGTTCTCCCCGACGAGGGCGACGACCTCACCTCGGTGGAACGTCAGGTCGATGCCGCGCAGCGACGGTGCGTCGGAACCCGGGTAGCGGAACGACACGTTCTCCAGCCGGATCGTGCCCGGATCGCGCGGGGCCGGCAGTCCCGCGGCCGGCCGGCTCCGCCTGCCCGCCTCGGCGAGGAGCTGCTGGTAGAAGCGCAAGTAGAACGAGTGCTCGTAGAGCCGGTTGACCGACACCATCGTGATCGACAGCGCACTCGCGGCGGCGCGCATCGCGATGACCGCCGCGCCCGCGATGGCCAGCGGCATCGCAGCGGTGTAGAGCAGCAGACCGAGCACGCAGTACGCCAGTCCCGTGCCGATCCCGGCCAGCGTGCGGCCGATCAGCCGCGTCCGGGTCTGGCGGTGCTCGGAGCGGATCGCTTCGGCGGTGACCTGATCGGCGATGCGGCGGTGCTCCACCAGCAACGGCTCCTGCAGGTTCAGCGCTGTCCGCTCGGTGCTCACGTCCCTGGCGACGAGCAGGTTCTCGGCCACGTGCAACCGAAGCCGCCGCGCGACCAGGCTCAGGAAGCTCAGGTATCCTTGCTTCGCGGCGCGCATGGACGCCCACGCCTCGGCGGCGGTCGGCAGCAGGAGAACGGGGAGCAGCCACGGGTTCAGCACCGCGGCCGTGACCAGCGCCGCGGTGAGCGACACGAGAGCCGACGAGATCTGGGTGATGCTGCGGATGCTGGATTCCACGGCTTGCACGCCCTGGTACCCGCCCTGGCGGGCCAGTTCCTGGAAGTCGGGGTCTTCCCACGCCAGCAGTTCCACCTCGGCGACGGCCGCGTTGAGCCGGTCCTGAGCGGCCCGGCGCACGAGCGGCATCAGCACGCCCTCGACCGCCGAGACCGCGGTCTGCAGCAGGCCGCGCAGCGCGAAGGCCGCTACCACCACGGCGATCGCCGGCAGCGAGGCCACCACGCGCTCGGGTGTGGGGCCGGTCGTGAGCAGCTGCGTCAGGACTCCGGCCGTGGCGAACAGGCCGAACGCCGATGCGCAGCCCGAAGCCAGCTGGACGACGCCCGCCAGCGAGGTGCGACCCGGCGCGGCTTCGAAGGCCAGGCCAATCACCACCCTGGCCGCAGTCGGCAGTTCGCGCACGGTCTGCCACAACCCCGCGCCCGCGACCTTCTGGTCCACGTCCGCCCACACGGGCGGTTCCAGGTCTTCCACCCCGATCAGCGGGCCGGGCGCCGTGGCGCGCTCCTGCGTTGCGCTCGTGTCCCGCGGCATGTGACCCCCGTCGTCGCCACCACTGCGGGGACCCCAGTTCCCCGCCGACGACCTCAAGGCTGCCGCACGGCAGCGGCCACGGACCGGGAATCACGCGGAAATGGTTCTTCAGGAGCCGGTTTCACGCCATCGGCCTCCCCGCGCATCACCCGGAAGCCGCAACGCCGACGGGGTTCGGCGCCGCGGTCCTCTTCCGGGAGGGCGACTCAGCGCTCCGCCGACGGGTCCGGACGGATGTTGGTCACCGGGTCGTCGTCCGCCGGCGGTTCGGCGTCGAGCGCCTCGTCGGCGCGCTGGCTCTGACCGCTCCGGAGGTGCGCCTCCATCTCCTTCTCCAGCTCGTCGTCCTTCTTCGGTCCGTGCTTGTCCGAGCCTCGCTCCATCATGTCGGCTCCTTCCCGTCACGAGGGCCTCATCCCTCGCCCTACCCGCGTCGGGGCGCGCGGAAACCGACCACCTCGGGGAAGTCCGATGTGGACGTACCGCGACCGCCGCGCGGCTCAGCCCTGCGGGCTCAGACCCGCGACGACCAGGCGGAACAGCCGCTGCGCCGCCGAGGTGGGGTCAGGGCGGTGCTCGGTGGCGAGCGCGATGCCGACGGCGAGCGCGATGAGGTCCCCGACGGTGGTGCCCGGCGCCACGGCGCGGTCCTGGGCGGCGCGGTGCACCAGCGGGCCCGCCGCGTCTTCCAGCACCGCCGAGCAGGCGTTGTCCTGCGTGGGATCGGATCCGTCGTCGTAGGCCAGCGCGACCGCCAAACCCCTGGCGGAGACGCAGTAGTCGACGACCTCGCTGAGCCATCCCAGCAGCGCCTCCCGGCTGTCGCCCTCGTCCGCGAGCTCGTGGGCGCGGACGCGCAGGGCCTCCACCCGCTTGCGGGAGACCGCCTCCAAGACGGCCCGACGGCTCGGGAAGTGCCGGCGCACGGTCCCCGAGCCCACTCCCGCGGTGCGCGCGATCTGCTCCAGGGACGCGTCGGCCCCGCGAGCAGCGACCTCCTCCTCCGCCACCGCGAGGATGCGCGCGTAGTTGCGCCGAGCGTCGGCGCGCCGCTGATCAGGCATGGGCTGCTCCCGTGCTTGCTAAGTGGCGGGGTCCGCCGTATCGTACCGGAAGCACAAACGGCGGTCCCCGCCGTTTGTGACGACGAGCTGGAGGACCACCATGCCGACCGACACCGCCCCCGTTCTGGTCACCGGCGCCACCGGCAAGCAAGGCGGCGCGACCGCCCGCGCCCTGCGCGCTGCCGGTGTTCCCGTCCGCGCTCTCGTGCGCGACCCGGCCACACCGCGCGCCGAGACCCTCGAAGCGCTCGGGGCCGAGCTCGTCACGGGCGATCTTCGCGACCGCGATTCCCTGCTCCGGGCCGCCGAGGGCGTCCGCGCCGTCTTCTCGGTGCAGATGCCGGAGATGACCGCAGCGGGCTTCGACTTCGACGGCGAGGTCACCCAGGGCGTCAACCTGATCGAGGCCGCCGAAGCCGCCGGCGTGCCGCAGTTCGTGCACACGTCGGTCACCGGCGCCGGCCAGCACACCGAGATCCCCGGCTGGGACGAGAGCCGCTGGTCTGCCATGCACGCCACCCTGTCGGCCAAGACCGCGATCCAGGACCGCGTCCGCACAGCGGGACTCCGGCGCTGGACCCTCCTCAAGCCCGGCACCTTCATGGAGAACTTCCTCCCCTCCACGGCATTCCTGTTCCCGCGCGGCGTCGAAGGCGGCCTGGTGAGCGTCCTGAACCCCGGGACGCGGCTCTCCCTGGTAGCGGTGGACGACATCGGCACCGCAGCCGCCGCCGCGATCGCGGCGCCCGAGCAGTTCGACCGGGTCGAGCTGGAGCTGGCCGGCGACCACCTGTCGATGACCGAGATCGCCGAGACGCTCTCCCGGGTCCTGGGCACGCCGCTGTCCGCGCCGGACATGACCGAAGCGCAAGCCGTCGCCGCCGGAATGCCCCCGATGGGCGCATCGCACGCGTGGCTGAACGTGGCGGGCCAGCCGGGACGCCCGGAGTTCGCCCGCGCTCTCGGAGTTCCGGTGACCGGCTTCGCAACGTGGGCGGCCGAGCACATGAGCCCCGCACTGCGGTGACGTCAAGGCGATCTCAACGACACCCGGGGAACCGCCGCGCGCCGTGCGCGCGGCGGCGGGCGCACGCCTCCTCCGCCCGGGATCGACTGGACTACGAGCAGAACCTGTAGCGCCCCAATGGTTCTGCCCTCGCGGCGTACTCCGAACGGAGGCGACCGGGCAGGTAATCCGGCGGGAGTCGGCTACGCGTAGCTGACGGGGAGTTCCTTGATCCCGTTGAGCCACCCGGACCGAAGTCGGGCGACCTCTCCCGCGCGGCTGATGTCGGGGGCCAGGTCGGCGACGGCGTCGAAGATCTGGCGGATCTCCATGCGAGCGAGGTTCGCACCGATGCAGTAGTGGGCGCCGTGCCCGCCGAAGCCGAGGTGCGGGTTGGGGTCTCGGCTGATGTCGAAGGTGAGCGGATCGGTGAACACGTCGTCGTCGTAGTTCGCGCTGGCGTAGAACAACCCAACGCGCTGCCCCTTCTTGATCTCGACCCCGCTCAGCTCGGTGTCCTCGAGGGCCGTGCGCTGGAACGAGGTGACCGGCGTGGCCCAGCGGACGACCTCGTCCATCATCGTGCCCGGCCGCTCGTCCTTCCACAGCCGCCACTGCTCGGGGTTGTCGAAGAAGGCGTTCATCCCGTGGGACGTGGCGTTGCGCGTGGTCTCGTTGCCCGCCACCGCCAGAGCGATGACGAAGAAGCCGAATTCGTCGTCGGTGAGACCGCGGCCGTCGACGTCGGCCTTGACGAGCTTGGTGACGATGTCCTCGCGCGGGTTCTCGCGGCGGTCGGCGGCCAGGACCATCGAGTACATCAGGACTTCGGCGGCGGCGGCTTCGGGATCGTGGTCGGCCCGCGCCAGGTCCGGGTCATCGGAACCGGTCATCTGGTTGGTCCAGTCGAAGATCTTCCGGCGGTCCTCGGCCGGGATGCCGAGCATGTCGCCGATCACCTCGAGCGGGAACTGCGAGGCGATCTGGTCGACGAAGTTGCCACCACCGGTCTCGACGGCCTCGCCGACGATGCGCCGGGCGCGTTCCCCCAACGCCTCTTCCAGCGCGCCGATGGCGCGCGGGGTGAAACCGCGACTGATGATCTTCCGGAGCTGGGTGTGCTCGGGCGGGTCCTGGTTGATGATCACGACCTTGCTCGGCTCGACCGATTCGCGGGTGGCCGTTTCCGGGTTGCGGATGATCACCCCGTTCTCGTGGCTGCTGAACAGCTTGGTGTTCCTGGAAACAGCCGCGACGTCGGCGTGCTTGGTCAGGGCCCAGTACCCGTTCCCGGATTCCTGGGACATGCCCGCGCGGGCCTCGGGAACCTGCTCGACCCAGCAGATCGGAGCGGCACTGCGCAGGGCGGCGAACTGCTCGTGCGGAACGCCGTCGAGGTTGAGGTCGGGGTCGGTGAAGTCGAAGCCTGCGGGCAACGGAGTGACCATGACCCGGGACCATACACATCATGAAAAGTGTATGGAATGGGATACTGAAACCATGCGAGCGCACGGATGGGCAGGCAGTCCCCCAGCGGATGCCTCGGAGGCGCGCGCCAGGATCCTGGCGGCGACCCGGGAGCGCCTGACCGACGCCGGCAGCACCAGCACGGCCGAGATCGCCGAGCGCGTCGGCATCACCCGGCAGACCGTGTACCGCTACTTCCCCACCACCGAAGGACTGCTCAACGCCGCCGCGAACCAGGCCATCGCCGACCTCACCGCGGATCTCGTCGAGCACGTCCGGACGCACCTGGCCGCGACCGGCGGGGACGCCGGGGATGCGGCGGTCGAGGTCGTCGCCTACGTCTTCGAGCACCTGCGCGACGATCCGGCGTTGAACCGGCTGCTCGCGCCCGGCCGGATGAGCGGCACCGTCGCCAACCTGACCTCGACGTCCTCGATCGACATCGGCCGGAACCTGATCACGGGGTTCGGGATCGACTGGCAGGCCTTGGGCTGGGACGAGGCGAGGCAGCGGGAACTCGTCGAGCACCTGCTGCGGACGCTGCAGTCGCTGGTCCTGGACCCGGGCGAGCCGGCGCGCTCCGGCACCGCGCTGCGCTCCTACCTGCAACGCTGGCTCGCCCCGGCACTGCGCTAGCAGCGCTCCGCAGGCGACCGCTCCTGTCAGAGGTGGAGGTGTTCTCGCGCCGGGAACCGGGTAGGCCCCGGGGACGAGGACAACTCGTCGAGTCCCGCACGAGGCGGGGAAGGAGCGGAGCGCAGTGCCGCAACGAGCGTGGAACCAGAAGCAGGAACGGCAGTACGAGCACATCAAGGAGCAGACCCGGCAGCGCGGCTCCAGCGAGAGCCGGGCCGAGGAGATCGCGGCGCGCACGGTGAACAAGGACCGAGCTCAGCGAGGGCAGGCCCGGCAGCGCAGCAAGACCTCGGTGCAGGACATCTCGCCCGAACGCCGCGGTGGTCTCCGCTCCGGGAACCGCGAAGGCCCTGGCGGACGCACCAAGCAGCAGCTCTACGACGACGCCCGCCGAGCGCACGTCCCCGGACGCTCCACGATGTCCAAGAGCGAGCTCGAGGACGCGCTGCGCAGGAAGCGCTAGGAGCGATCAGCCGGTTCGGGTCCGCGAGCGTCGCGGATCGGGGCCGTTGCGCCTGCCGGCCCCGATCCGCGTGGAGCACCGGCCGTCAGTCCGATGCGCCGACGCGCTCCTTCTCGGGTTCGTCGCCCGAGTCGGCTGTCGCGGCCACCAGCGGCCGCTTCGCACCGGCGTCGCCGAAGTCCTCACGCAGCCATCTGGTCAGCGAGATCGCGACGATCACCAGCACGAAGATCAGCGGGAACGCGGTGATGATGGACAACGTCTGCAGGGCTTCAAGACCGCCGGTGTACATCAGCACGACCGACACGACCGCCAGCACGATCGCCCAGAAGACCCGGTGCCACCGCGCGGGTTCCACGTCCTGCGGCAGATCCTTGGACGCCACCGCGGCCATCGTGTAGGCCGAGGAGTCGAGCGTCGTGGCCAGGAAGACCACCATCAGCAGCAGGAAGGCCACCACCGCGAACGATCCCAGCGGGAGGTGCGCCAAGGTGGCGATGATGCCGGCGGTGTCACCCTGCTCCTGCACGATGTCGGCCACCGGCACGACGTCGTTGATCTCGAAGTACAGCGATGTGTTGCCCAGCAGCATGAACGCCAGCCAGCAACCGGCGCTGCCGGCCAGGCACATCGCGCCGATCATGCCGCGCACCGTGCGCCCCTTGGAGATCTTGGCCGTGAACAGCCCGACGAACGGCGCGTAGGCGATCCACCAGCCCCAGTAGAAGATGGTCCAGGTCTCCTCGAAGCGCGAGCCGCCCACCGGATCGGTGTAGAAGCTCATCTCCACGAAGTTCTGCAGCAGGATCCCGGTGCTCTGGGTGAACGTGTCGATCAGGAACACCGTCGGACCCAGCACGAGGATGAACAGCCCGAGTCCGAGCGCCAGCCACACGTTGATGTCGGCCAGCCGCTTGAGCCCCTTCTGCATCCCCAGGAACACGCTCACGCCGAACAGCCCGGTCCAGATCACCACGATGCCGATGTCCAGCGGCGTGCCCTTTTCCAGCGGGGTCATCGCGGCGATGCCCTCGGACACCAGCGGGACCTCGAGCCCCAGCGAGGTTCCCGCGGCACCGATCAGGCCGAAGATGAACAGCACGTCGATGAGCCGGCCGAGCCAGCCGTCGGCCCGGTCTCCGATCACACCGCGACAGGCGTCGCTGAGCCGCAGCGTGCGCTGCTTGCGCACGTGGTAGACGTAGGCCAGCGCCAGCGCCGGCAGGCAGAACAGGCCCCACGCGGTGAATCCCCAGTGGAACAGCGGGTACGTGGCGGCCCAGTCGGCCGCCTCGGTGCTGCGGGGCTGCAGGCCCATCGGGGGTTCCACGTAGTAGTAGGACCACTCGATGACGCCCCAGTAGATGATCCCGCCACCGATGCCCGAGGTGAAGATCATCGCGAGCCAGCTGCGCGTGGAGAACTCCGGTTCGTCATCGCGGTCGCCGAACTTCACCCGGCCGTAGCGGCTGAACGCCAGCCACGCCAGGAAGCCGGCGACCCCGGCGGCGAACCAGAGGTAGAGCCACCCGAACTTGCCGGTGAGCAGGCCGAGCACGCTGTCCAGGGCCTGCTGACCGCGTTCCGGCGCGATCATCACCGGTACGCAGATGGCGGCCACCAGCAGCGCCGAGAACCAGAAGATCCGTCTGTCGATCCGGACTTTTCCGTCTGTCGCGAGGATGACGGAAGCACCTCCACCAATGTCGTGGCCGGCATCTGCCGGCCGTGTCTTGCCGCGCGGGGCCCGCACCAGGAGCCGCGAGACCGGTGCGCGGTCGACGTCGGGCAGCGGGCGCTCGGCGAGCGAATGCGTTGCGATTCGACTGATGCATCAGTTTCGCAATGTCGTACACACTGAGCACTTCCCGGGGATCCGTCAAGACCTCAATTTCATCACCGCAGCGCAGACATCATATTTTTGCGCACTCAGCGCCCGGCCAGTCCGCATCCAGCGTTGCGATACACCCAGTCGTTGCGATTGTCGCAACGACTGCTACCCTTCCGATTCGTGGAGGAAGCGGACTCGGCACTGCGCGACCGCGTGCGGCTCGTACTGCGGGAGCACCCGGGCAGCCAGCGTGCGTTCGCCGAGCAGATGGGACTGGACGCCACCAAGCTGTCCAAGTCGCTGGCCGGCACCAGACGCTTCACCCCGGCCGAGCTCACCCGCGTGGCCGAGGTCGGCAACGTCACGGTGAACTGGCTGATCAACGGCAGCGATGAGGTCGAGACCGTTGCCGCGGCTCCGCAGCGCTCAGCTGTGCTGGCGCGCACCACCGATGCGCGGGAGGCCGGGCGTCATCAGCAGATCCTCGACGCCGCCTGGCACCTCATCGCCGAGCACGGGTACCACGCGGTTCGGATCGCCGACGTCGCGAAGGCGTGCGGGATCAGCGCGGCGACCATCCACTACCACTTCCCCGGCCGGGACGACCTCCTCACCGAGGCCCTGCGGCACTCGGTGCGACAGGCCTTCGACCGGCAGGTCGCGGAGCTGCACAGCATCGAAGACGCCCACGAACGACTGCTGCGGCTCGTCGATCTGCAGCTGCCCAAGCCGGGTCTGCTCCGCCTGGAGTGGTCGATCTGGTTGCAGGTGTGGAACGAGAGCGCGCGCAACCCGAAAATGGGCGTGCTGCACTCGGATTCCTACACCCGCTGGCACGACACGATCGCCCGCACCATCCGGGAAGGTCAGCAGCAGGGCGTGTTCGTCACCGACGCCGACCCCGAGGACCTCACCGTGCCGCTGACCGCGCTGATCGACGGACTCGGCATCCAGGTCCTCACCGAGCGGCCCGGCCGTTCCGTGGAGCGCATGCAGCAGGTGCTCCACGACTACGTCGAACGAGAGATCGTCCGCCGCTGAGAACCGCTGAGCAAGTGCTGTGCGTGGCGGGTAGCGGGCAGCTGAGCGCCTCCGCGGTCTCCGCGCACCGCTCCTGATGCGGGCCACGGACCGAAGCAGGCCGCCCTCGGCGAGGGGGCGTGCCGGCGCGAGCGGCGGGTGCGATCGTGGGTGCCGTCCCGTTCCCCACCGCGCCGAGGAGTCATCATGTCCGATCGCGAGCTTCGCTCCCGCCAGGTCACCGACGGCATCGAACGCACGGCCGCGCGCGGCATGCTCCGCGCCGTCGGGATGCGCGACGACGACCTGGTCAAGCCGCAGATCGGAATCGCATCGAGCTGGAACGAGATCACCCCCTGCAACCTGTCGTTGCAGCGCCTGGCGCAGGCGGCGAAGGAGGGCGTCCACCACGCGGGCGGTTTCCCCATGGAGTTCGGCACGATCTCGGTCTCCGACGGCATCTCCATGGGCCACGTCGGCATGCACTACTCGCTGGTCAGCCGCGAGGTCATCGCCGATTCGGTGGAGACCGTCGTCGAGGCCGAGCGGCTCGACGGCACCGTCCTGCTCGCCGGCTGCGACAAGTCCCTGCCCGGCATGCTGATGGCCGCCGCCCGACTCGACCTCGCCGCGACCTTCGTCTACGCGGGGACGATCCTGCCCGGCCACGTCGAGGGCCGGGAGGTCAACATCGCCGACGCGTTCGAGGCCGTCGGGGCCTGCGCGCGCGGCCTGATCAGCCGCGAGGAGCTCACCGAGATCGAGCGCGCCATCTGCCCGGGTGAGGGCGCGTGCGCAGGCATGTACACGGCGAACACGATGGCCAGCGCGGCCGAAGCGCTGGGCATGGCTCTGCCGGGCTCGGCGAGCCCGCCCGCCGTCGACCGCCGGCGCGACGGCATCGCCCGCGCCTCCGGCGAAGCCGTCCTCGGGCTGCTGGAGAAGGGCATCACCGCCCGGCAGATCCTGACTCGGGAGGCGTTCGAGAACGCGATCGCCGTCGTCCTGGCCTTCGGCGGGTCGACCAACGCCGTGCTGCACCTGCTCGCGATCGCCACCGAGGCGGGCGTTCCGCTGGAGCTCGACGACTTCAACCGCATCGGCGAACGCGTCCCGCACCTGGCCGACGTCAAGCCCTTCGGAGCGCACGTGATGAGCACCGTCGACCAGGTCGGCGGCGTGCCCGTGGTGATGAAGGCGCTGCTCGACGCCGGACTCCTGCACGGCGACGCCCTCACCTGCACCGGGAGCACCGTCGCGGAGAACCTCGCCGAGATCGACCCGCCGGACCTCGACGGGACCGTGATCCACGCGCTGAGCGATCCCATCCACCCGACGGGCGGCATCACCGTCCTGCGCGGCTCGCTGGCCCCGGACGGAGCCGTGGTCAAGTCCGCGGGGTTCGACGCGGCCGAATTCCGCGGGCGCGCACGGGTCTTCGACGGCGAGCAAGGCGCTCTCGACGCCGTCTCCAACGGGACCGTCGTGGCCGGTGACGTCGTGGTGATCCGCTACGAAGGCCCGCGCGGTGGCCCCGGGATGCGGGAGATGCTGGCCGTGACCGGGATGATCAAGGGAGCCGGGCTCGGCAAGGAGGTCCTGCTGGTCACCGACGGGCGGTTCTCGGGGGCGACGACCGGCTTGTGCATCGGGCACGTCGCTCCGGAAGCGACCGAGGGCGGCACCATCGCGCTCGTGCAGGACGGCGATCCGATCGTGCTCAACATGACCACCAAGACCCTCGACCTCGACGTCCCGCAGGAGGAGCTGGACTCCCGCCGCGACGCGTGGACCCCGCCCACCCCGGAGCGCCGCACGGGCGTTCTGGCGAAGTACTCGAAGCTGGTCGGCTCCGCGAGGAGCGGAGCCGTCTGCTCCTGATCCTTCGTCCACGGAGGACTTCCCCGCAGCTGTGCGCACGGGTGTGCTCCACGCCCTAGTCATTGCCCCAGTTGTGCCGGCAAATCCGTGGTCCACCGGAGTTGCGGGACTACCATCGCTTGATCATGAGCTCAGGTGAACTGCTCGCCATCAGCGACCTCCACGTCGCTGCTGAGGAGAACCAGGACATCGTCCGGAACCTGCACCCGCGCTCGCCGCACGACTGGCTGGTGGTCGCGGGGGACGTCGGTGAGATGTCCGAGGACATCAGCTGGGCGCTGACGATGCTGGCCGGGCGGTTCGAGAAGGTCATCTGGGTGCCGGGCAACCACGAGCTGTGGACGCCGAAGCAGGATCCGCTGCAGCTCCGAGGCCAGGAGCGCTACCTCGAACTGGTGCGCCGGTGCCGTGAGATCGGCGTGGTCACGCCCGAGGACGAGTTCCCCGTGTGGACCGGCCGTGGTGGCCCGGTCACCATCGCGCCGCTGTTCGTGCTCTACGACTACACGTTCCGCCCGGCAGGCACGTCGACCAAGGACGAAGCGCTCGCGGTCGCGCACGAATCCGGTGTCGTGTGCACAGACGAGTTCCTGCTCCACCCCGACCCCTACCCGACCCGCGACGAGTGGTGCCGGGCTCGGCTGGACTACAGCGAGAAACGCCTCGCCGCGTGCGATCCCGACCTGCCGACGGTGCTGGTCAACCACTACCCGCTGGTCCGCGAACCGACCGACGTGCTCTGGTACCCGCAGTTCGCGCAGTGGTGCGGAACGGTGCGCACGGCCGACTGGCACCAGCGGTACCGCGCCCGGACCGTCATCTACGGCCACCTGCACATCCCCCGCACCACCTGGTACGACGGCGTCCGGTTCGAGGAGGTCTCCATCGGCTACCCGCGGGAGTGGAAGCGCCGGGGCCTGCCCTCCGAGCTGCTGCGACCGGTGTTCCCGGAGACGGCGTGATCGAGCGCGTGCTGCCGGGCGGAGTGGCGTGGGACGAGGCGTTCACCGACCCACCGCAGGCGTGGCTGTTCGAGGAGGAGGAACGGGAGATCGCCCGGTCCGTCGACAAGCGCCGCCGCGAGTTCACGACCGTGCGGCACTGCGCCCGCAACGCGCTGGCCGGGATCGGGGTGCCCGCGGTCCCGCTGCTGCCCGGCGAGCGCGGTGCCCCCGGGTGGCCACCGGGCGTGGTCGGCAGCATGACCCACTGCGCGGGCTACCGAGCCGCCGTGGTCGGACGGGACGACTCGGTGCGCACCGCGGGCATCGACGCCGAACCGCACGACCAGCTGCCTGACGGCGTCCTCGACGCGATCTCGCTTCCCGCTGAACGAGCCATGCTCACCACCCTGTCCACCGCGGACCCGGCGGTGCACTGGGACCGCGTTCTGTTCAGCGCCAAGGAATCCGTCTACAAGGCGTGGTTCCCGCTGACCCGGAGGTGGCTCGACTTCGAGGATGCCGAGCTCACCCTCTCGCCGGACGGCACGTTCCGCGCACGACTGCTCCAGCGAGGACCGGAGATCGACGGCGCACCGCTGACCTCGTTCACCGGGAGATGGCTGGCCGACGGCGGACTCGTCATCACCGCCATCGTCCGCGGTGCCGATCCGCGGTCCACCAGGACGCGCTGAGCGTCGAGCCGTGGGTGTCCTCGCCGAGGACACCCACGGCTCCGGATCAGGATTCCGGGTCGTGCAGGGGGTTCGGGATCGTTCCGTGCACGGCGGCGTGCGGTCGCTCCGGACGATCCCGGTAGGCGTCGAGCAGCAGCCTGTTCCGGTTCAGGCACAGCCGCTCGATCTCCGGCGTCAGCAGGTCGAACAGCGTGAAGCGCTCCTCCAGCTCCGGGTTGGCCTTCTGGTAGTCCAGGACCTGCTCCCGAACCAGCGTCCAGAAGCGGCTCTCCGGGATCGACAGGTGCTCCTCGACCAGCGGGGCGAGGTAGCGGAAGTGCCCGACGAACAGGCCGCTCTGGATGAACTGGCACAGGAACTGGGGTTCTTCGCGCAGCAGGATGTCGGAAACCTCCTGCGGCATGTTCTCCAGCTCCGGGAGCGGAGCCGAGGCGACGTTGACGTCGTCGACGAAGTCCTTCACCGCCAGTCGTGTCGGCACGTCGTTCCCGTCGAACACCACGATCGCGTTCTCACCGTGCGGGGAGAACACGAGCCCGTACTGGTACAGGAAGTGCAGCAGCGGCGGGAGCAAGGCGCCGAAGAGCTCGCGCAGCCAGCTCTCCGCGTCCACACCGGACCGCTTCACCAGTTCGCTGATGAACGCGCGTCCCTCGCGATCCACGTGCAGCAACGAGGCCAGGGTTCGGGCGCGCTCGCCCTCGTCGAGCTTGTTGCTGATCGGCTCCCGCCAGATCGCGCCCAGCAGTTCCCGGTACTGGTACGGGACCTCGGAGATCTCCTCCAGGACGGGGTGCTTGACCGTGACCGAGGCGACTTCGCCGAGCAGCACCACGCGCGCCTCGTCGGTCAGGTAGGAGTCGTTGGCCGCCAGGTCGAGCACCCACGAGGTCAGCGCCGGAGCGGCGACCGTCCGCTCCGTGGGCAGACCCCGCCAGACCAGCGTGTTGAGGATCGACAGCGGGAGCTTGACGTGGTGCCGCTGCGAGGATTCGAGGTTGGCGAAGGTGCGGATCGACTGCTGCGCCCGGTAGAGGTCCGGCCCGTCGCCGAGCGGCACGATGCGCTCGGCGGCGATGTCCGGGGTGAAGACCGGCAGCACGACTTCGTCCCACTGCCACGGGTGCACGGGCATCCACACGTAGGCGTCCGGATCGAGCCCACGTTGCGCCAACTCCTGGGTGAAGCGCTGCCGAGTCGGCTCGTCGAGCTCGTGCTCGATCAGCCTCTCGTTGGGCAGCGCCTCGACGCCGCGGTACTGGGCGAGGTTGGCGTGCACGGCGATCCAGGGCAGGCGCAGGTCTTGCCGGGCTTCCGGGGCGTAGCGGGCGGCGTCGGCCGCCGAGAACCCGATCCGGCCCTTGTTCGGCACGATCCACGGGTGCCCGGTCTGGTGTCCTTCGAGTTCGATGTAGGACAGCTCGGCGAGTTCGCCTGCGGTGGCCGCGTCCGAGCCCAGCAGCTTGGCGTCCGCGGCGAGCGTCGCGGTCAGCTCGCGGGCGAGGTGACCGGCGGTGTCGCCGCTGATCCCGAGCGTCGAGTGCGCGTCCAGCAGGAACTGCAGGGTGTCGTGCGCGGGCCGCTCCTCGCCCGCTTCACCGCGCACGATCGAGTTCGCGTCCACCGTCCAGTGCCCGAACGCTCCGCGCCGGGCGGCGAAGGTGTAGGAGACCTCGTTCGGGAGCTGGAGGCGGTACAGGCCCTGGCCGACTTCGACCGGTTCCAGCATCAGCTCGTAGGACAGCTCGGCCAGCGATTTGGCGAGCACTTCGCGGTCGACGCGCTGCCAGTTCTCGGCGGTGAGTTCAGGTGGCACGGACAGAGACATCGGTAACCTCCGTAGAGCGAGGACGTGGAGTACTTGCGGTGTTGAGCACCGGGGCCGTGACGAGCGCGAGCACGGCGAACAGCCCCGCGCCGATGACCAGCGGTAGGGCCAGATCGCTCGTGGCGCCTGCCATCGCGATCAGCGGTGCCGACAGCAGGCCGGCGTGCTGGGCGGCGGCCACCAGCCCGTACGCGGCACCCGAGCCCTGGGCGGCGGTGAGGACCCGGAAGTCCAAGGCGACCTGCCCGAGCCCCAGGCCGACGCCGAACACCACCCGCCCCAGCGCGAGCAGCACCGGATCGGTGAAGGCCGCCTGCGCGGCCAGACCGGCAGCGGCGAGGGCGAACGGGACCACCGGTCCGGGAGGCACCGCGCGCAGCCTGAGCACCGACGCCAGCGCGGCCACGTGCGCGGCCACGAACAGCAGCGCGCCGACCAGCTCGGAGTACCCGGCTCCGGTGGTGTACTCGGTGAAGTACGGACGGACCACGGCGCCCGCGAGGGCGAACCCGAGCACCAGCACCGCGAGCGGTGCCAGCGCGCTGCGCGGCATCGAGGGAGCCGTGGACACCGGCGAATCCACCGGCCCGGCCTCGGAGGTGCGCAAGGCCATCACGCAGACCACCAGCAACCCGGCCTCGACGACCGCGAGCAGCGGCAACGCCTGCCTCGGGTCGGGCGAGCTGACGATCAGCGTCCCGAGCCCGGACGCGGCGACCACCGAGACCTGCAGGACGGCGACGTACTGCCGCACCCCAGGCAGCAGTCCGCCCGGGTGGGTCCCGGCTGTTTTCGGGTAGGCCAGCAGCACGACCGCCTTGACCGCGACCAGCGCGACACCCGTGGCGGTGAAGACCGCGTAGCTGGGCGCCAGCGCCAAGCACGCCGTCAGCACCACGGCGACGGACTGCCCGACGAGGACCAGCTGCTCGATGCGCCAGCGGCGGGTCGCCATCCCCCACAGCGGAACGGCGGCGATCGCAGCGATCCGGCTGAACGTGATGAAGTACCCGGTGGCGGCGAGGTCGTGGACGCCGAACGCCGCCCGGAACAGCGCGGGGTAGAACGGAGCGAGCGCGGTCTCGGTGACCATGTGCAGGCCCGCTGCCATGAGCAGGACCGGACGTGCGCGCATCAGGCCACGCCGAAGGTGGTGAAGGCACTGCGCTTCGGCAGCGAGTACTGGTCCCGCCCGGACACCGCGTTGACGATCACCGCCGCGCGGTGAGCGCCCAGCCCCAGGTCCGGCGCGCCCACGCCGTGACTGTGCATCTCCGCGTTCTGCACGTACAGGCCGCCGGTGACCGACGGGTCCAGCGCCACGCCGTAGTCATCACCGACCTGGTACCGGCCGCGCGCATCCCAGTCGACCACGTCCGACAGCGGTTCCAGGCAAGGCGGCTGGTTCGCCGAGTACCCGGTGGCCAGCACCACCCGATCGGTCCGGACGGTGAAGTCGCGTTCCTGCTCGGTGTGACGGCACGCCAGCTCGACACCGTCACCGGCCCGCTGGGCCCCGGTCACGGCCACGTTCGGCATGAGATCGACGGCCACTTCTTGCTGCCCGACGCTGCGTTCGTAGAGCACCTCGTGGATCGCCGCGAGGGTCGCCGCGCTGCTCGCCTTGTAGAGCTGCCACTGCGCGGGCACGACCCGGTCCCGGGTCTCCTGCGGCAGGCTCCGGAAGTACCGGGTGTAGTCCGGTGTGAAGTGCTCCAGGCCGAGCTTGGAGTACTCCATGGGCGCGAAGGCCTGAGACCGGGTGAGCCAGCGAACCCGCCAGCCCGCACTCTCCTGGGCCCGCATCAGGTCCAGCGCCACCTCGGCACCGGATTGCCCGGAACCGATCACCGTGACGTCCTCGGCACCGCGCAGCGACTCCTGCCGGTCCAGGTACTCCGAGGCGTGGAAGACGTCCTCGCCCAGCAACCCGCGCATCGGTTCCGGCACGGTCGGTTCGGTGCCCACGCCGAGCACCACGTTGCGGGCGATGAGCGTTTCTCGTTCCGCCGTGCGGACGTCCTCGGATTCGACGTGGAACAGCTCGTCCCCGGCGTCCCAGCGCACCGCGGTCACGCGGCGCCCGAAGCGGCAGGAGGGCAACGAGTCGGCAACCCACCGGCAGTAGTGGTCGTACTCGCGGCGTGAGATGTGGAAGTTCTCGGCGAAGTAGAACGGGAAGAGTCGTTCCTGCGCGGCCAGGTACGACAGGAACGACCACCGGCTCGTGGGGTCGATCAGCGTGACCAGGTCGGCGAGGAACGGCACCTGCAGGGTGGTTCCCTCGATGAGCAGGCCGTGGTGCCAGGAGAACTCGGGCTTGGACTCCAGGAACGCGACCGAGAGGTCGTCCACCGGTTCGGCGAGCGCTGCCAGCGAGAGGTTGAACGGGCCGATTCCCACGCCGACCAGGTCGTGCACGTGGCTCATGCGGTGGAATCCCCTTCCACGAACGGGTTGTCGAGGTCGACGTAGACGGATTGGGTCTCCAGCGGACCGACCAGCTCGTCGAGCCCGTCGAGCCGGGTGAGCAGGTTCGCCTTGCAGCGCAAGGTCTTCTCCTCGACCAGCGTCCTGGCCAGCGGGAGATCGGAGAACCGGCGCAGGCGGTCGGCCAGCAGACCGAGCAACCGCCGCTCGTCGGCGAGTCCCTGCGATCCGAAGGCACCGACCAGACCGAGCAGGTTGTTGATGCCGATGTAGTAGCCCAGCCGTTCGTCGATGACGGCGTCGTCGACGCGGTTGTCGCCGGCCACCCCCACTCCCGGCAGGAACTGCTCCAGACCGGCGATGCGGGACTCGGAGAGGTAGTAGCCCTGGTTGTCCCGGTACCAGCCGCCGCACGGCCATCCCTCGGCGTCCAGGCTCACCAGGGTGTTCTGCTGGTGCGCCTCCAGACCGAGTCCGTGCTCCCGGTACAACCACAGCACCGGCGCGATCAGCTCGTCGAAGTAGCGTGCGCACCACTGCTCGGCGACCTTCTCCACGGGCTCGCCGCTGCGCTCAGACAGCTCCTCGATGACCGCTTCCAGGGCCGATCGACCTGCGTCGGGGCGTTCGGCGAGCAGGCCGGCAACGCACGCGACGCGCTGCTCGGGGTCGAACGGGTTGTCCCGCAGCACCAGCTCCAGCCCGTTCTCCCGTTGGGGATCGTCGGGCAGCTCCACGGTGAGCCAGGCGGGATCGCGCACGACCGAGAAGTTCGGGTGCGCGGCCGAGATCTCACCCGCGAGACCGGCGTCGAGCAGACGGTCGATCTCCGCGCCGCGGAGGAGCTCCTTGCGCAGGTTCTCCCGCTTGGAGTTGGTGATCGGCAGCGCCAGCGAGAACTTGAGCATCACCGGCGCGTCGGGGCGGTACAGGGTCCGGATCGACGCGGTGGGGTACCAGGGCGCACCCGAGGTGCCGAGGTCCTGCACCAGGCCCGCGGCGAACAGGTCCCGCACTCCGGGTCGCTCACGCACCTCGCGCGCCTGCCACGGGTGCACCGGCACGGCCACCGTCCCGTCCGGGACCTCCGGGGCGAAGTCGGCGAGCAGCGCCTCCGCACCGCCCTCTCCGGCGATCACCGAGCGGTCCGCCGCGAACCAGTGCAGCTGGAAGCTCCCGCGCAGCTCCGGGGAGTACGCGGCGGCTTCGCGGTCGGTCCAGCCGATGCGGCTCTTCGGCGTCGGATGCAGCGGATGACCGAGGACCAGCGCTTGTTCGGCGGCGAGGAACGGGGACGTGCCGACCGGATCCGCGCTCGCCGCACGTCGTTCGCGCAGGTGCGTCGCGGTGCGGTGCTGCGAGTCGGCGACCCGTCCGACCAGGTCGATGACCGCGGCGGGATCGGGCGCGTGCCCGGCGGCGGCCTCGGCTGCCATCAGCGCTGCCAGCGCGACGGCGTTGACCGGGCCGCCGCCGTCGAAGCGCACCTCGCCGAAGCGGTGGTGACCGGTCGGAGAGCGGTACTGGACATCGGCGAAGATCGCGGTGTTCGCCACGTTCAGCGGCAGGTCGAGCTTGCCCGTTTCCGGGACGTGGGCTCCGGTTTCGCGGACCCAGCACCGCAGCAACGCGTTCCTCGCGGCGGACTCGGCGATCCGATCGGCGTTGAACGCGACGTCGCTACCGGTAGCGGCGGTCATCGGGCCTCCTCGTCCGTGGCAGCGGCGAGCACTTCCGCCAGCAGAGCATTGATGTCGGTTTCAGTCGTGTTGGGGTTGAGCAGCGTGAGCTTCAGCCACACCGCGCCGTCCAGCTCGGTGCGGCCCACCACGGCCCGGCCCGTGCGGAGCAAGGCGCGTCGCAGCTCGGCGTTGATCGCGTCCGGATCACCGCGTTCCGGCCGGTAGCGGAAGATGACCGTGGTCAGCACCGGTTCCCGGTACAGCTCGAGCCGGGGATGCTCCTGGACCGTCGCTGCGGCGCTTCGGGCCTGCTCGTGGCACCTGTCGACCAGCTCGCCCAGACCGCGGCGGCCGAGTGCCTGGAAGGTCACGGCGATCTTGAACGCGTCCGGGCGGCGCGTCGTGCGCAGCGAACGCCCGAGCAGGCTCTGGAAACCGGCGTCCTCGTCGTCGGCGGTGTTGAGGTAGGCCACCCGCCGCTCGATCGGATCGAACGCGGCGGCCTGACGCGCCAGCAGCACCCCGGCGGCGACCGGCTGCCACCCCAGCTTGTGCAGGTCGAGGGCCACCGAATCGGCGCTGTCAACACCGGTGAGCAACGAGGCCAGCCGGTCGGAGAACAGCGCCCCGCCACCGTAGGCCGCGTCGACGTGCAGCCAGGTGTCGTGCTCGGCGGCCACCTCCGCGACCTCCGGCAGCGGGTCGATCACCCCGAGGTCGGTCGTGCCGGCCGTGGCCACCACAGCGATCGGGATGTCCCCGCCTGCGCGCAGATCGGCCAGGATCGACCGGAGCGCACCGGGATCCATCCGGTGGTCGCGATCCAGCGGTACCTGGATCACCGACTCCTCCCCCAGTCCCAGCACTCCCGCGCTTCGCGCGACCGAGAAGTGCGTCGTCTCCGAGCACAGGATCCGCAGACGCCCGGACACCTCCGCAGGAATCCCCGAGGCCACCGCGTGCGCACCGACCGCGCGGGACAGCGCGTGGTCGCGCGCCAGCAGCAGGGCCGTCAGGTTGGACTCCGTGCCACCTGAGGTCACCGCTCCCGAAGCGACCTCGGGGTCGTAGCCGACGAGACCCGCGAGCGCTCGGACGACCTGGGATTCCACGTGCGTGCCGGACGGAGCCTGGTCCCAGGAGTCCAACGACGAGTTCAGCACCCCGGCGACGAGGTCCGCGGCCACCGCGAGCGCGAGCGGCGGCGTGTGCAGGTGCGCGACGCACGCCGGATGGGCCGGGTCGGCCGCACCTGCGGTGAAGGCCTTGGTCAAGCCGTCCAACGCCGACTCCGCACCCCGCCCCTCCACCGGGAGCACGTCATCGGCGAACAGGGCCCCCACCGCGTCGGCTCCACCAGTCGGTAGCGGGCCGCCTCGGTCGACCGTCCCCTTCCCCAGGGCGTCGAGCGCCGCAGCGAGGAGCGGACGGAGGTTCTCCGGTCCGCCGATCCCACCCGCGAGCTGGATACTGGTTGTCAAGTCCTCTTCACCTCGTTGTCGAGCCGCGCCGAACAGGAAGACGGCAGCGATCAACACGGCAGCAACCCACGCGGATGCCGTACACCGCGTGCCGTTCCGCCTGTCGACGACCGCACGGATACGCCCGGACGGGGGCTGAGCCGCGAAGCCACCCGGGCAGTTGGTTAGGTTTGCCTAGCCTTTCTGACAACCGACCGTAACGGGATGACGGGTAGATCCACAAGCCCCGGCAATGAGGTTTACTTCACCCTTAAGGGCGAAGCAGAAATGTGAACGAGCACAGATCAAAAGGAACCTCTTATTCCATTTGATCGAACTTCGCGATGAAGAACAACGACCTCTGTCCATTGAGGACATTCGGTACGCACCCCCCAGCAGCGCGTCGCCCCCTTGGGAGGCGACAGCGGACCGGTCTTGCGGTTCGCGGGTGTCACGATCCGCAGCGGGGCAACCCGGGCTCGATGGCACGAGGCGCGAGAACCTCAGCCCTCCTTCGTCACGTGCTCCTGCCGGTCCGGAGACCGTTCAGGCCGCCGGGGAGCCGAACGCGCGCAGCGACAGGGGCTGCCAGTCACGCCAGATCTTGAGCCGCTCCTCGTAGATGGCTTCGATGTCGGGGAACAGTCGCCCGAGGATCACCCTGCTCGGCGGCTCCGGTGCGTCGACGATCTCGAGGATCGCCGAGCCGGTGGCAGCCGGGTCACCGACGTCGAACTCCACCTGGTTGGTTGCGCGCGCAGCAGCGTAGTCCGGCGATTCGGCGCTCTGACGCGAACCGCGTGCTAGCCAGTCGGTGGCGTACGGACCGGGCTCGACGCAGACCACGTGGATGCCGAAACCCGCCGCCTCCTGGCGCAGCGACTCCGAAAGACCCTCCAGAGCCCACTTCGACGCGTGGTAGGCGCCGATTCCGGGGTAGGCGCGGACGCCTCCCTCGCTGGAGACCTGCAGGAGGCGCCCGCCGCCCTGGCGCCGCAACACCGGCAGTACCGCTTGCGCGACCCAGGTGGCGCCGAAGAAGTTGGTCTCCATCTGCTCGCGCAGTTCGCGCTCGGTCAGCTCCTCGACCATCCCGAAGTGACCGTAACCAGCGTTGTTCACGACGACGTCGATGCGCCCGAACCGCTGCACGGCGTGCGCGACGGCGTCGAAGACGGCTTCCCGATCCGTGACGTCCAGGCTGAGGGCCAGGACCGCGTCCCCGTAGGTGGTGACCAGGTCGTCGAGCGTGGAGGCATCTCGCGCGGTGGCGACCACGCGGTCGCCGCGATCGAGGGCGGCCTCGCTCCACAACCGGCCGAAACCGCTGGAAGTACCTGTGATGAACCAGATCTTGCTCATGGATGTTCGCTCCCTTCACCTTCGAGTCTGCGAAGCGAGCAGCCGAGCCACAAGCGAATGTTCAGCACTCAAGACATTCCGACCTGGAATACCATGACCCGGTGGCTCTCGATGTGCATCCGCAGTCGCTGCGGGCCCTGCTGGCGGTCCTGGACACCGGGTCCTTCACCGCGGCAGCCGACCGCCTCGGCTTCACCCAGTCCGCCTTGTCGAAGCAGATGAGCGCTCTGGAATCGGAGACCGGAGCGGTCCTCTTCCGCCGGGCACCGCGCGGGGTGGAGGCGACCCCCGCCGCTCATCAGCTGGCGCGGCGCGCCATCGTCGTGCTCGATCAGCTCGACGCCGCTGAGCGCGAGCTGGTCGCTTCGCCCGTGGGTGGCAAGGTCGCGCTCGGCGCCTTTCCTACCGCGGCCATGAGCCTGATCCCGAGGACGATCTCGCGGGTCCGGGGCGAGAACCCCTCCGTCATCATCGACTTCGCCGCATCATCCACCCCGGTGCAGATCCGCCGGCTCCGGGCCGGTCGCCTGGACCTGGCCGTCCTAGCCGTCGGCGAAGGCCTGCCCGACTACGACCTGACCGGTATCGAGACCGAGCCGCTGCCCTCCGGTCCGCTTCTCGTCGCGGTCGGCGCGAAGCACCGCTTGGCTCGCGCGCACCGCGTCGACGTCGCGGAACTGGCGGAGGAGAGCTGGGTGGTCGGACGCGGGGCGCGCGGCGCGCCGCAGTTCGGCGCCTGGCCCACCCTGTCGGATCCGCACCACGTGGCCCACCTCGCCGACTGGAGCACCCGCCTCGGTTTCGTGGCCGCAGGACTCGGGATCACGGTCGTGCCCACGCTCGCCGAGAGCCTGCTCCCGCCCAGCGTCACCGCGATCGAGGTCGACGACCCCCGGTGGACCGGCAGGGCGACGACCCTCGCACGAATCGGGCCGTTGACCGAGCCGACCGCCACGGTGCGCACAGCACTGGTCGGGGAAGCCCGCGCCATCGCCGGACGCACCGCCGGGCTTCAGGACTGAGTCCCGCGCGCACCACTCGGCAGCGGCCTCCCGTCTCGCCGCTTCAGAGGAACTTCTGTTCCACTATGGACAGCGCACCTGGAAGCGTTACCGGACAACGGTTTCGACTTCACCGATTCCGAACGCAGCGTGGCGATGCGACCAGCAGATACACCACTCGGTCCACCCGCTGGTCGCAGACGTCGCGGCAGCCGAACTCATGCCCGGAGGGCGGGCTTCGGCTCTCGTTCCTCCTCGGTCCGACCAGAACGCCCGAAGGCGAGTCCCCTACTTCGACTCGACGTTCGTGGCCGGGTCGAGGACGGAGAACGTGATTCCGGCGTCGATGAGCCGCGAGGTGAGGTTCTCGCCCATGGCGGCGGCAGTGGTGACCTGACCGGCGGTGCTCGGGTTGTCGTCGTAGGCCAGGCACATGGCGGCTTCGGCGAGCATCTTGGCGGTCTCGTCGTAGCCCGGATCGCCGCCGCTGACCCGCGTGCGCACCGTGCGGCCGGAGGATTCCCCGAGGAAGTCCACGGTGAACCACGAGCGCGCACGTCGCTGCGGTGACGGCCCCTCGCCTTGCGGGACGCGGGAGGCGATGAACCGCCGCAGCGGCGGCACCTGCACGGCCGCCATCAGCGCGGTGATGCCCACCGCCGCGCCGACGATCGTGACCGGGCTCTTGACGCCCGCGAAGTGGGTGTAGCTGAAGTCGGAACCGTAATCGGGACGTGCCGCCGCGGAGCGCTTGATGATGAACGGATCGAGGGTCGGCAGGGGCAGCAGCCAGAGACCGAGGTCGCGGTCGCGCCGCGGCCGGTCCGACTTCGCCCGGGCGCGCCGCCCCTCCGGTCGCGGCTCGACCTCGCTGCGCCGCTTCATCGCCTCGCGCATCTGCTTGAGCCGCGCGAACTGGCCCAGCGCGGAGTGGAAGGTGCCGCCGGAGAACATGCCGCTGCCGCGCACGACGCCGCGGATCGCCGCCGGTGCGCCTTCGGGCAGTTGCCGGCGGGTGAACAGCGCGCCCAGGTCGTGCGGGATGGAGTCGAACCCGCAGGCGTGGACGATGCGGGCCCCGGTGCGCGACGCCGTGGCGTGGTGGGCCAGGTACATCCGGTCGACGAACTCGGGTTCCCCGGTCAGGTCCAGGTAGTCGGTGCCGGCGGCGGCGCACGCGGCGACGAGCGGTTCACCGTGCTCCAGGTAGGGCCCGACGGTCGTGATCACGACACGGCTCGACTCGGCGACCTCGCGCAGCGAGGACTCGTCCGTCGCGTCGGCCACCAGCAGCTCGGCAGGCGCACTGTCGGTATGCGCTTCGGCGAGCCGGTCGCGCACTCCTCGGAGCTTGGCCTCATTGCGACCGACCAGCGCCCACCGCGCTCCTGACGGGAGGTGGCGGGCGAGGTAGTCCGCGGTGAGCCCACCGGCGAATCCGGTGGCGCCGAACAGGACCAGGTCGTAGGAGCGGCGGGCGGTGCTGTCGGGCATGGTCTTCTCCAGGGTCGAGCGGCGGCGGATCAGGTCGGTTCCGAGTTCAGCCAGCTGCGGTAGCGCCGCAGGGCAGTGTGCCGGAGCGGTGCTTCGCGGAGGTACGCGAGGACCGGGTTGATGCCCGGCCGGGTCGTGCGGCCGCGCCCGAGGCGGCGGAGCTGGTAGCGCATCCGGGCCATGCCGACCGCCGAGGCCATGGCCTTGTCCTTCAACCCGACCGGTTCGACGTGGACGCTGCTGTCGCTCTCAGAACGCCACTTGTCCGGCAGATCGGGGTCGACGGCCAGCGCCGTTCCCATCCCGACCAGGTCGATGCCGCCGGCGAGGACTTCCTCGGCCACCGGGCGCCGGACGATGCCACCGGTGAGCATCAGCGGGAGCGGGCTGGTCCGCGCCAGCTCCTCGGCGAGGGTGAGGAAGTAGGCCTCCCGCGCGCTGGAGCGCTCGTCCGCCGCCTGCCCCGTCATGGCCGGGCTCTCGTAGCTGCCTCCGGACAGCTCGACGAGGTCGACGCCGAGCGGAGCGAGCAGTTCGATGACCTTCCTCGCGTCGTCGGCGTCGAAGCCGCCCCGCTGGAAATCGGCCGAGTTGAGCTTCACCGCGACCGCGAACCCGGGCCGCACCTGCTCTCTGATCGCGCGGACGCAGTCGAGCAGGAAGCGGGCGCGCTTCTCCAGAGCACCGCCCCACTCGTCGGTGCGCTGGTTGGACAGCGGCGAGAGGAACTGCGACAGCAGATAGCCGTGCGCCGCGTGGACCTCGACCCCGTCGAAACCGGCGGCCTCGGCTCGCCGCGCGGTCGTCGCGAACCGGGCGACCGTCTCCGCGATCTGCGCGGACGTCATCTCCACGGGCTGCGCCAGCCTCCTGCCGTTCCTCCCGATGTCGACGCGGATCGCCGAGGGCGCCCAGGCGACTCCCGGCATGTTCGCCATGATCTGGCGACCGGGGTGGTTGATCTGCATCCAGACTTTCGCCCCACCGCTCCGGGCGGCCGCGGCCCAGCGCTGGAACGGCTCGATCGGCGAGCGCTCGTCCAGGACGACGCCCGCGGGCCCGGTGAGCGCCTGGGCGTGGACCATGACGTTGCCGGTGACGAGCAGTCCCGCACCGCCCTGGCCCCAGCGGTGGTAGAGCCGGAGGAGCCGGTCGCCGGGCAGTTGCCCGCCGACGGCCATGTTCTCCTCCATCGCGGCCTTCACCAACCGGTTCGGGAGCACCTCCCCGCTCGGCAACGTCAGGGGCGCGAAGAGAGAGGCCATCCGATCTCCGGTTCATGCGGTATGTTTACAGTGCTCACGCGAGCCTAAGGAGGAGAGTTAGCAGTGTCAACATCGGCGAGGAGCGGCTACCACCACGGAGACCTGCGCGCGGCACTGCTGACCACCGCGATGCAGATGCTCGAGAACGGGGAGGCCTTCTCGCTGCGCGCCGTCGCCCGCAACGCGGGCGTTTCGGCCACCGCCCCCTACCGGCACTTCCCGGACCGCGACGCCCTGGAGTCCGCGCTGGCCGTCCAGGGGTTCGGCGACCTCGAGCACGACCTGACCTCCGGTCGCGACCTTCCCACCTCGACCGCCGACCTCGCGGAGTTCGGCGTCGCCTACGTCGATTTCGCGCTGCGGCGACCGGCGCTGTTCCGGCTCATGTTCGGCAAGCCCTGCGACGGATCCGACGACGAGCGCGTGCGGGCCGCCGACGCGGTGCACGAACTCCTCGCACGAGCCCTGGCGAACGTCGCGCCCCGGTCGGACACCACGGCCCTGGCGTGCGCGGGCTGGAGCCTCGCGCACGGGCTCGCCTCCCTGCACCTCGACGGCAAGCTCCCGGCCGACTCCCCCGAAGAGGTCGCCGAGCGGGTCCGCTCGGCGTTCCTGGCGATCACGACCGCCCGGGGCACGCCGTAGCTCACCGGACCGTCGTCGATCAGGACACCGGCCCGAGGTCGGTCGGCGATTCGGTCGCGCTACCCGCGGCCGCGCAGCAGGTTCTGGAACCACGTGGCGACGCGGCCGGCGCCCGACCCCGCGCCCTCCTGGGTGCGCAGCGGCGGGAACGGGGTGTGCGGTTCGGACTGGTACCAGAACGCGGTGGTGGCGATGTCGGCCTCGGTCAGCGGCAGGTAGCGCCAGCCCGCCTTCCACCCGAGCGCCTGAACGGTGACCCGCAGGTCCCGCTCGAAGCAGATCGGATCCCGCAGGTGCCAGCGGTACATGCCGAACCGCTGGTCCGGCCGGTAGATCTCGTGCGGCGGCAGCACCTGGTGCAGGCCCAGCTGGCCGGTCGAGTAGGGCACGTAGCGACCGCCCACGTCGAAGTTCCACGCCCCGCCGAAGTAGTCCTCCGTGCCGGTCCCGCAGATCGTCGGGTGCTCCTGGTCGCCGTCGAGGTAGAACTTCACCTCGCCCTCGCCCCACCACCCCGGCGCACCCGGCCGGATGGCCAGGTAGGTGCCCACGTACCGGCCGGTACCCGCGATGCCGTCGACGATCGTGTGCACCGCCGGATCGCCGAGCGGGTTGCTGCGCCGCCAACTCGCGTGGAAATAGCCGATCCGCTCTCCCAGCTCCTGCTCCTGGTAGGTCACCTGGTAGTACAGCCGAACGCTCCGATCGGTCGCATTCTCCAGCGTGATCGTGGCTCGGGTGCGAAACGGCATCGGCCAGTAGCTGTTGAACCCGCCCGCCGGGGCGACGACCACGACCTCGGAGTCGACCAGCGCCAGTTCCGCCCACCCGTTGCAGAAGAAGTCGCCGAGCGGCACCTCGACGGACGGATGTTCTTCGGAGTCCCAGTACATCCGCAGCACCAGCTGCCGCACGCTCGCGACTTCGGTCGTCAGCCAGATGTGCTGGACCACCCCGGGACCTGCCACGTCGGCCAGCGTCGTCGTCGTGCCGGCCTCCAGGTCGATCGAGGGCGAGACCTTCCACCCGGCGCCCAGCTCCCGTGCCGCGGACGCGCCGGTGCCCTCGGTGGCCTGCGCGCCCGCTCCCTTCGCCCCGGTCGGGTTCTCCGGCGAGACCGACCTCGTGCGCATGTTCGACAGCTGCCAGAGCTCGTCCACCACTCCTCCAGTGACCGCCCGCGTCCTCGACACCCCCATGGAAGGTCAGGTGAAGCGGAACCACAAACCCGCGCGGGACGCCACCTCCGCACCGAGCCGATCGAGAGGTTTCCGCGGTCCTGCGAAGGGCGTTCCGCGCCTTTCGTGACGCTTCTCATGGCCAGGCGCGCTCCTCGGTCATGGTTGCCACACGCGCCGGACAGAGGCCTGCGGACCTGGCACGCTGTGCCGGTTGAGCGGGACGCGGCTGAAACGCACCTGCGCCCCGACCACGCGGAGGAACCCAGGACCGATGAAGAAGATTCCTGCATCAGCGCCGAGCACCAGGACAACGCTCTCCGACACCGCTCGGCGGGCGCCCAGGGCGTTGCTCCTGCGTGCCGACCTGCAACTCTGCGTTCTGGTCGTGGCCCTCATGGCAGCCGCCGAATGGGCGATGGGCCGGGTGCCGTACTGCTCGTGCGGGTACGTCAAGCTCTGGCACGGCGTGGTCATGAGTTCGGAGAACTCGCAGCACTTCACCGACTGGTTCACGTTGACCCACATCATGCACGGTGTCGGGTTCTACTTCCTGCTCTGGCTGCTCAACAAGAAGACCCGGCTGTCCTTCGGCACGCTCCTGCTGCTGGCGGTCCTGCTCGAATGCGGCTGGGAGGCCTTGGAGAACACTCCGTGGATCATCGATCGCTACCGCACCGCCACGGTGTCGCTGGACTACTACGGCGACAGCGTGCTCAATTCCGTGTCGGACGTTCTCGCGATGGTGACCGGATTCGTGCTGGCGAAGAAGGCGCCCGTCTGGGTGTCCATCGCCGTCACCGCGACTCTCGAGCTGCTGCTGATGTACTTCATCCGCGACGGCCTGATCCTCAACGTCCTGATGCTGATCCACCCCGTCGAATCGATCAGGATCTGGCAATCAGGCGCCTAGCTCCTCACGGGATGAAATTCTCTGCTGCTTCGCGTCCTTCGGCTTGCACACGCCGGATCGTGGGTTGGAGGCGTTGCTCGTAGCGCGCGAGCACGGTGGGAACGTGGTCGTGGCGGCGCAGTTCGTCGGCGAGGAGTTCGGCTCCGGTCAGCGCCATGCCCGCGCCTCGGCCGGTCAGCAAGGACGGGGCCTGGCAGGCGTCACCGACGAGCACGACGCGGTCGCTGCCCCACCTGGGCATCTGGACCTGCGCCACGCGATCGTAGAAGAGCTCGGCGGGTCCCGGGCAGCGCTCGAGCAGGTGGGGCACGATCCACCCGATCCCGCGGTAGACCCGGCGCAGTTCCGCCCGAGCGTCGTCGGGGAGCATCGCTCCCGGGGGCACTCGGTGGGTGAACGTCGTCGCCACCCGGTTCCCGCCGACGGGGTAGGCGCCGACCTGCAGACCGGGAGCGTCCAGCATGTGCAGTGCGTCGCCCAGGTCACGAGCCGTCGTCTCGTCGGAGAAGACGTAGGCGGCGGTGCGGAAGCCGAGGTCGCGGACGAAGCGTCGTGCGGGCCCGAAGACCAGCTCGCGGATCCACGAGCGGACGCCATCCGCGCCGACCACCAGGTCCGCCCGGTCGACGGAACCATCGGTCAACGTCACGGTCACACCGTCGCCGTCGTAGGCCAGCTCCGCGACGCTGGTGCCGAACCGCACATCAGAGGCCGTCAAGGCGTCGTGCAGGCTCTCCTCCAGATCTCCCCGCAGCAGGGAGATCATCCGGTCGGCAGCGGGGCCCTCATCGGTGAACCGGTCCCGCACGCTGCCGTCGTCGTGGTGGTAGACGAGTTCGGACAGCCGGAACGCGCGCTCGCGCAACCGCGGGAGCAGGCCCATCCGCTCGACGGAGTCGTAGCCGGACTCCTGGCAGTCCAGCATGTATCCCGCTCCGTGCCGCGCGGGAGCCCGCTCGACGAGCATCACGTCGTGTCCGTCGCGTTCCAGCCACCACGCCGAGGCCAGCCCGGCGATTCCCGCGCCGCAGACCACGACCCTCACGGCTGCTGCTCCCTCCGCGAGAGACGGCAGGTGCCCGAGCCGGCGGCTTGGGTTCCCATCACGCACCCCCTCACGCGCTGATCGGGACGGGCGCGGACGTGCCGTCATCCTGGTAGCCGACTGTGCGGGCGACGACCGCCCCGTGCAACCGAATTTCGGAGCTCGCCGACCGCGTTGCGCACCGCCACGACAAGGGAACCCGCACGGCCAACTCCGGGGCCCTCTGCCCCCGGCTGCAGGCCTGACGTGCCGCGCCGTCATCGGCAGACGACCGTCGGGGCGGGCGGGGAAGGGGACGAAAGGGCCTCAACGCGGGGCAGCGGCCAGGGTCCCGCTGACGTTGAGCTGCTGGACGCAGCGCGACGCCGTCGGTCCGTACGGCGGGGTTCCGGGACGGGCGCAGCGGACCGTCGCCTCGATCCTGGCCTCGCTCGGGACCTTGATCGGCGTCACCCAGTGGTAGTCCTGGTTGCGGAAGGTCTCCAGGGCGATCGTGGTGATCGTCCGGTCGTCGAACTCGATCGTGAGCAGACCTTCGTCACCCTGGTAGTTCGCCAGGACCAGGTCGGTGACGTAGAAGTCCTGGCCTTCCGGGACGACGTAAGGCGAGGCGCCCGTGCCGCCGGGCCGGGTGCGCACCTCGATGGTGGCCGCGTGCTGAGCCCCGGTCTCGGCCGGGTTCACCGGCGGGGGCGGTGGCCCCCCAGCCGGCTCCTCGGGTTGGGGCTCCCCGGCGGGCGGTTGCGGCGGTGCCAGCTTACCGTCGGCGGCCAGCTGTTCCGCCTTCTGCTCGGCGGCTTCCTGCGCGGCGGACGTCAGGACCGGCAGCGCCAGCGTGAACCAGAACAGCAGCAACGCCAGCAGCAGCGCGAGCAGGGCGAGCAACCACTTCGGGAGCAGGGGCAGCTGGACGAGTTCGCCGTCGATCTCCTCCTGGCCCAGCGGGTCGCCGGTGCCTGGCTCGGCACCGGTGGAGGTGTTGACGTGGAACGGCTTTCCGGCGGGTTTTCCGAACCAGATGAGCCCGCCGGCCCGCGCGCGCAGCCGGACGTCCGTGCGTTCGCCGGGTTCCAGCCCGATGCGCTCCGACTTGAACGAGAAGCTCAGTTCCTCCGCGGGATCGGTCGCCGACAGCGGGACCTCTACGGGGGTGTTGCCCTGGTTGTGCAGCGACACCAGGAACCGGCCGCTGCGCCAGGCGCGGCGCCGCTGCGGGGTGAGCACACCGCGGAACCGGTGGAACGGGGTGATGACGACGGTCGTCTCCGGTACGGCCACCAGATCGGATTGCTCGGCGGGGACGACCCGGACGGCGAGCGGAACCTCGCCGGCGCGCACGTCGGCCGACAGCGGCGGGCGCAGGATGAGGGTGACGGTGCCCTGCTCGCCCGGGTAGACGGGGAGCCGCTCGGGCACCACCGCCGTCCAGGCGGCGCACTCGCCGACGACTTCGAACTCGTAGGCCTCGACTATGTCGGTGTCGTTGCGCACGGTGAACGTCGCCGTCGCCTCACCGCCCGGACCGACCTCCACCCGCTCGCCGTCGAATTCGGCATAAGTCGTCACAGGTCGAAAACCTAGGCGCCGCGCGCCGTCCGGGGGCAGAGCGGCGAGGGCAACGCGGAGGCAACGCGGTTGCCCATAACACCTTCGAAATCTGCCCGGGCCGTTTTTGCGGAATTCAGCACGAGAAGAACTGAGAACTGTTCAGAAGTCCGGAAAGCGCGCTCATCAGAGCGGATTCGGTAACTTTCTCCCCGAATGGCCGTCCCGCAGCGCCCGAGATTCGCGTAACACTGAAAAGGGGATGGTTCTAGGGAGGAGAGCCGATGACGAGAGTGCCGGTCGCGATATGCGCGGCCGACCCGATTCTTGAGACCGGCGTCACGCACCAGTTGCGCCCGCGCCCGGAGGTGGAGGTGCTCGGAGCCCGCGACGAGGGACGCGCCGAGGTCGCGCTGGTCGTGGTCGACCGGCTGGACGAGGAATCCGAGCAGTTGCTCCGCAGGTTGCAGCGCACGTCGTCGGTCAGAACCGGGCTCATCATCGGCGAGTTCGAGCAGGACGCGTTGCAGACCAGCATCGAGTGCGGGGTGGCGGCGGTGCTGCGACGGCGCGACGCCGACCAGGACCGGCTGGTCGGGCTGATCACCGCGTTGATCCGCGGCGAGGGGGTTCTGCCCGGCGACATGCTGGGCAGACTGCTGGATCACGTGGGCCGGTTGCAGCGCGGGGTTTCGGCCGCCGCAGGCGCCACGCTGTCAACGTTGTCGGCGCGGGAAGGCGAAGTGCTGCGCCTGATCTCGGACGGATTCGACACCAAGGAGATCGCGACCAAGATGTCCTACTCCGAACGGACGGTGAAGAACATCCTCCAGGAGGTCACCACGCGCCTGCAGTTGCGCAATCGGGCGCACGCGGTCGGATACGCCATGCGGCAAGGCCTGATCTGACACCGCTGCCCTTCCTGAAATGACGGTTCTGAAAGGGCGGTTGCCCGAAAGGGCTCGGGGTCTTCCCGCTCCGGTGCCTGTCGGTTTCTGGGCACGGGAGCCAGAACCCGGCGAAGCTGCGTGAGATGTCGATCGGGCGGAGGTCAATCGTGGTCGGCGAAGTGCCCGGATTCCGGCGCGGTACGACCCGCTGGGCAACCGTCCTGATCGGTGTTCTGCTGTTGTTGTGCGGGTTGATCAGCCTGCCGACGACGTCCGCCCAAACTCCGGTCGCTCCGGTGGCCGCGCCCGAGGCGAGCCGCATCGCCTACGCGGGGACCGAGCACCGCAGCCTGGGGATCGCAGCGCCCGGCCTGCCCGGGCAGACGTCGACGTCACCGCTGTTCGACGAGCCGAGGCAGCACTTCGACCAGGAGGTCTCCTCGCGGGACGGGCTGCTGGTGTTCACCAGCCTGCGCGACGAGAGGACCCCGCAGGTCTACCTGCGCGACACCGACGGCGAGGTCCGCAGGCTCACCCGGGGGATGGACGCCGCCCATCCCGAGCTCTCGCCGGACCTGCAGTGGGTCGCGTTCGACTCGGCCGGATCCGACGGCAAGCGCGACATCTGGCTGGTGCGGGTCGACGGCAGCCGGGCGCACCGGCTCGCCGACACCGCCAACAACGCGACGCACCCGACGTTCTCACCGGACGGGACGCGGATCGCCTTCGCCTGCGACGCGGGCGGCCGCTGGCAGATCTACGACCAGCCCGCGTCCGGTGGTGCGCTGCGGAGGTTGACCGACGAGCAGTCCGGATCCGCGAGCGAACCGTCCTGGAACCCGGCCGATCAGGGCCGCATCGCCTACACCCACTACGACGCCGACGCCCCGGACGACGACGCGGTGCACCAGGTGCGGGTCCTCGACGGCACCGGCACGGGAACGTCGCTGTTCGCCGAGGATCCGGGCTGGCAGACCCGGCAGCCCAGCTGGCTCCCGGACGGCAGGCGACTGCTGTTCCTCAGCCCCACCCATCCCGCGGCCAACCCGCAGCCCAACGCATCGAACATGGGCGATCAGGTCTTCCAGGTCGACGCCTCGTCGGCTCCGGTGTCGTCCTCGGCGACGCGGATGCTCTCCGAGGACCGCCGGATCGACTCGCCCACCTGGCTCACCGGCAACGGGGTCGGGCGCCTGGTGGTCGCCCGCACCACCGCCTCGTCGCGGAACGTGGTGCGCTTGCAGGACATCCGCTCCGACGGGGTCGATCCGCGCGATCTCGGCGTGACCGTGATGACCGAGGACCCCAACGCCTTCCAGGACTCCCGCCTGATCTTCACGCCGAGCGCGGGCTACGACCCGTGGACGGAGCGGCAGGCCTACTCCCCCGACGGCAGCCAGATCGCGGTCAGCCGCTTCGAGGACTCCGGTGGGCAGCGCGTCCAGCGGATCTGGCTGGTCAATGCCGACGGCTCCAACCCCCGGCGGCTGCCGATCGCCGACCGGCAGGCCGACGACTGGGAGTCCGACGTGGCCTGGGCGCCCGACGGCGAGTCGCTCGCGGTGGCGCGCCGGTCGCCGGGTGCGCTGACCCCGGCCGAGGAGCGCGGCCGAAGTCGCATCGTCGTCGTGGACGTCGACTCCGGCCAGATCACCAAGCGGCTGGGCAACTCCGATCCGGCGCTGGACGACACCCAGCCGGCGTGGTCGCCGGACGGCAAGCGGTTCTCGTTCAGCCGCGGCAGGGTCTCCGACGTGCCGGACGACCAGCGGCGCAACCACATCTGGATCGCGCGCGCCGACGACCTGGGCGCCCAGCAGGACCTCAGCGACACGATCTGCCAGTGCGAGGTGGTCGACGACAGCCCGGTGTTCGCCCCGGACGGGCGCAGCATCGTGTTCAACCGGGAGCGCGACGGGCTCTACCGGATCTACCTCGACGGCAACCGGTGCGAGGTCCTGCTGCCCCGGGGGCAGAGCAGCTGCGTGGACATCCCTGACCAGCAGGAGGGTTCCGGGACCTACCAGCCGCGGGATGCCACCTGGTCACCCGACGGCAAACGGCTGGTGCTGTCGCGGCGTCTGAACAGCAACAACAACGCGCCCGAACACCTGTCGATCCTCGATCCGGCGACTCGCGAGGTGACCTCGCTCAGCGACCGGTTACCCGGCAGGCAGAAGGAGCCGAGCTGGCAGGCGACGGTCGACCTGACGATGTCCGCGCCGCAGTCGGCGAACCAGATCCAGGTGGACAAGTCTGTGAACGTCACGGGCGTGGTGCGCAACAACGGCCCGGCGACCTCGCCGAGCACCACCGCGGCGGTGGACGTGCCGGAGGGGGTGAAGCTGACGCGGCTGCGCGCCGAGCAGGGCAGCTGCGGCGGCGCGCGGTGCGACCTCGGTGTGCTGGAACCAGGTCAGTCCGTGCGGGTCACGGCCGAGCTCGTCGGCGAGTCCCCGGGCGATCACGCGCTGGGGTGGACCGCCACGGGGTCGGTGCGCGACAGCCGGCCTGGCGACAACACCTCACGAACGGTGGTTCCGGTGCGGCCGGAACCGCCACCGCTGCAGGCGAATCCGATTGTCAGCCTGACCAGTGCTCCTGATCCGTCCTATGTGGGCGGTCGTACCGAGGTGGTCTTCTCGATCCGCAACGGCGGTGAGGCCACGGCGACCGGCTTGGAGCTGGACGTGGCGCTGCCACCGGGTGTTCCGGTGGAGAGCGCGCCGCCGGACTGCGTGGACGCGCGCTGTCCGCTGCCCGACCTGCCGCCCGGCGGTGTGGTCGACCGGCGAGTCGTGCTGGCCCCGAATGCGGCGCTGGCCGCGGAGATCGCGGCGACGGTGCGCACCAGCGGATCGGACTCCGATCCCGGTGACAACCGGGCTGCCAAGCCCTACCGGGTGCTGCAGCCCCGGATCGTGTCGGTGCCGGAGGTCGGCGAGCCCGGGTTCGTGACCTCGGTGCGCGGCGTCGACTTCCCGCCCGGTGCTCCGGTGCGGCTGGCGTGGTCGCCGGGCATCACGGCCTCGGCGGCGCCGACGCTGCCCGGTCCGGACGGGCGGTTCGCGGCGCAGCTGCTGATCCTGCCCAAGGACGAGACCGGTCCGCGCACCATCACCGCCTCCGGTCCCGGGTTCAGCCCGGTGACCGCGAGGTTCCTGGTCGTCGCTCCCGCCATCACGCCACCGGGGATGGTGGGACCGCGGTGATCCACGAGGTCGACGAGGCGCTGCGGTTGCTCCTGGCCGAGCACGACCTGCCCGGTGCGGGCGTCGAGCTGGGTTTCGAGGCGCCGACCACGGACTGGGCGGCCAAGCGCAACGCCCCCACCATCAGCGCGTTCCTCTACGACATCCGGGAGGTTCCGGAACTGCGGCAGGGCGGCCGGTTCGAGCGTCGCGACGACTCGGGCGCGGTGACGGGCTGGGATTCGCCCCCGCACTGGTTCCACCTCGCCTACCTGGTCACGGTGTGGACGAACCGGCCGCAGGACGAGCACCGGCTGCTCTCCGAGGTGCTGCGCTGCGTCGTGCGCCACGACGCCCTGGCGCCGAGGTGGCTGACCGGCACGCTCGCGGAGCTCGGGCTGACGGTGGCGTTCGAGGCGGGCGGGGCGATGGCCGAGGGCCGCTCGGCCGCCGACGTGTGGTCGGCGCTGGGCGGTCAGCTCAAACCGTCGCTCAACTTGCAGGTCACGGCCCCGCTGGGCGGGGACCGGACCCCGGCGGGCCCGCCGGTCACCGAAGGCGTGGTGCTGCGCGCGGCCGAGGACGACGCCCGGCGGTTGCGCTACGACGAGTCCACCGCGGAGGGCGAGGCGTTCGCCCCGGCCCGGCCGCGCCCGGACCCGAAGCGACGACGGCGAGGGCCGGTCTCGTGACGGCGTCGGACCTGCACCACCTGTGGGCGCGGCTGGGCCTGGTCGAGCAGCGGGTCCGGTCGGCGGTCGCAGCCCGGCGGGCCACCGACCCGCAGCCGGACGACCCGCACCGCGGCCTGTACCTCACCCCCGACCACGTCGAGCGCATCCTGGCCACGCCCGCGAAGTCCTGGTCGGGCGACGGCCTGAACTCGGCCGATCCCGGCCCGAGGTTGCGGCGGCTGGCCGAGGACTTCGGTCTCACCGAGCTGGACGTGGAGCTGCTGCTGGTGGCGCTGGCACCGGACGTCGACGTCCGGTTCGAACCGCTCTACGGCTACCTCAACGACGACGTGACCCGGCGCCGCGCGACGACCGGGCTCGCGCTGGAGCTGTGCGGGATGCCGTCGGCGGGTGATGGCCGTTTCCGGTTCAGCGCGACTGCGCCTCTGGTAACCGGAGGTCTGCTGGAAGTGCTGGAGTCCGAACGTCCGACGCTCTCGCGCACGCTCCGGGTGCCGGACCGGGTGGTCGCGCACCTGCTGGGCAACGACGATCCGAGCATCGGACGCCTGGTGCACGGTGCGCCCAGTTCACCGGGAGAACTGGCCAAGCAGATCGGCGCGGCACTGGACTCCGGCGTGCGGCTGGTGCACCTCCACGGCGCGGAGGGTGCCTCGCGGGTCGCGCTGGATGCCCTTTCGGTCAGCGGCAGGGCAGCGCTCGTCGTCGACATCGCCGATCTTGAGCCGGATTCCGTGCCGGTGCTCGTCCGGGAGGCGGCCCTGCTCCGCGCCGGAATCACGCTGGGACCGCTGGAGAAGCTCGACCCCGCCCGTCCGGAACGAGCCCGCCTGCTGCGGGACCTCGTTCGCGCCGCGGAGCGCGTCCCGCTGCTGCTGAACGGATCCGGCAGCTGGGACCCGGCGTGGTCTCAGCGCGCACCGGTGTCGATCCGCGTCGCACCGCCGAACGCGGAGGAGCGGACGCAGGAGTGGCGGCGAGCCCTGACCGCCGTCTCTGCCGACATGCCCGAGCACGCGCTGTCCGAGGCCGTGGGGACTTACCAGCTCGACACCGAGGCGGTCGGCCGCGCGGCGTCGGTCGCCGTGCGGCTCGCCGCGTTCGACAACCGCCCGGTGAGCGCAGACGACCTGCGCGCGGGCGCGCGAGCCCAGAACGGCGCCGGCCTGGACCGCCTCGCCCGCCACATCACCCCAACCGTGACCTGGGACGACCTGGTGCTTCCCGAACCCACGCAGCGACAGCTGACCGAGCTGTCGCTGCGCGCCCGCCACCGCGACCGCGTGCTCGGCGACTGGCGGATGCGCCCCGGCGGCGGGCGCGGACGCGGCGTCCTCGCGCTCTTCGCGGGCGAGTCGGGAACGGGCAAGACCATGTCGGCCGAGGTCGTCGCAGCCGACCTCGGGATGGACCTCTACGTGGTGGATCTGTCCACAGTGGTCGACAAGTACGTCGGCGAGACGGAGAAGAACCTGGAGCGCATCTTCACCGAAGCCGCCGGCGTCAACGGAGTCCTCCTCTTCGACGAAGCCGACGCCATCTTCGGCAAGCGCTCCGCAGTCCAGGACGCCCACGACCGCTACGCCAACGTCGAATCGGCCTACCTGCTCCAGCGCATGGAAACCTTCAACGGCATCGCCATCCTCACCACCAACCTCCGAGCCAACCTCGACGAAGCCTTCACCCGCCGCCTCGACATCATCACCGACTTCCCCATGCCGGAACCCATCCAACGCCGAGCCCTCTGGCACCGCTGCCTCGGAACTGCTCTTCCCCGAGCTGACGACCTCGACCTCGACTTCTGCGCAGAACGCTTCGAACTCTCCGGAGGATCGATCAGATCCTGCGCCATCACCGCCGCCTATCTGGCAGCGGAGACGACCCGCCCGGTCGGCTTCCACGAACTGATCACGGCGGTGCGGCAGGAATACACCAAGCTGGGACGACTCGTGCTGGAATCAGACTTCGAGCCAGCATGACCCGGGCAAGAATGCTGCCCTGGGTTCTGCCCGTGCGCCATTTCCCAGCAGAGCCGAGAAGGACACCGTGAAGGGTCTCCTCGGTCACGACCACATGGCGATAGGGGACGACGTGCGGCTTAACGACCACGACTGCCGACCGGAACGGCCGCACCAGCGATCCCAGGTCGCGGACGACCGAGAATCCGATCGCGCGACTGCAGCAGCCGCACTGCGCGGCTCACCGTTGACGCCGGCCTCGATCCGATCGCTGCAGCGCGCCGCCGGCAATGCAGCCGTGAACAGCATGTTCGGCGAGCAAGCTCAAGCTGCGGAGGTGCAACGTTCAACCGTGCACGACGTGCTGCGTTCCTCAGGGCGACCGCTCGACCCGCCGGTGCGCACGGAGATGGAGTCGCGACTGGGCGACGACTTCTCCGACGTGCGGGTGCACACCGACGGCGCAGCCCACACCGCGGCCGAATCCGTGCAGGCCCACGCCTTCACCTCCGGCTCTCACATCGTCTTCCAGAAGGGGCGGTACGACACATCCTCGACTTCGGGCAAGCACATGCTGGCGCATGAGTTGACGCACGTCGCCCAACAGCGATCCGGCCCGGTGGCAGGTACCAGCACCTCTGATGGGCTGAAGGTTTCCGATCCATCGGATTCCTTCGAACGCGCCGCAGAAGCCAACGCCGACCGGGCCATGGCCGAACCGGTGCAACGGCACCGGGAAGACGCGGCGCAGGACGCCGACCGGAAGCCGACCCCGGGAGACACATTCGTCCAACGCGACGTCGGATTCGAGATCGAAGTAGGCCCCAGGACCTTCGCCATGACTCCCCCGTTGGAGAAGGTCACCGAGAATCCCGGCGTAGGGAACCTGAGGAACGCGATCGCGACAACCGGTGGGCTCAACGGCTCCGAGGCCGACTGGCACGACCTGAACCAAGATCCGCGAGTCAGGGCTCGGCGATTAGCGAAGCAGGAAAGCCTGGTCACCGTACCGGGACTCTTCAATGTAGAAGCCGACGATGCCTCCAGCGGCGGCTCCAACCTGGAGTTCGTCACCGTGCCCTTCCCCGAGTCAAGGAAGGGACGCAGACAACTCATCAAGGCCCTGGACCGCATCAAGAGAGTTGCGGACCAACTGGACGGCAGGATGCTCACAGCGGACAACCTCGCCCGTGCGGCACGCGGGAACGCGCTAACGCCGACCCCGCCGAGCGGCGACACCCGAGCCGAGTTCATCGCAGATGGCCAGGTCAGGGACGGAAATCCGCAAGCAACGGTGGGAGTCCCGCTCAAGAACCTCTCAGTTCTGTTCGCCGCGGCCGAGATCGATAAGGAGAACTACAACACGGATGTCAAAGACCTGTCCGAAAAAGATCTCACCGGCGGTCAGCTGATCGCCACCGCTCAGCGCAACGTCGATCGGGTGCTCAAGGAACAACCGGAGAACCAGCCGAAGAGCGACGAGTTGCGGGGACTGCTCAGGCTGATCGCCGCCTACCTCCGGGGCGGAGCCCACAGCCCCACACGTCCGTACTTCAAGATGATCGCTCCCATGATGGGGCGTACGGACTTCGCCGCCATGTTCAAACTCCTCGGCGATTCCGAGCGGGAACAACTCGCCGCCAACGACGGGAGGCTTTTCGTCGACCTGGCGCTGCGCTGCGCAGATCCGGACAGCCCCTACCCGGCAGGAGAGCCGGTGCTGCAACGTGCGGGATCTCCGCCTTCGCCACCGGTCGCCTTCCCCGAACTCACCCGCGATGTGTGGCTTCGCCACATCACCAAGGGTACGGATGTTCTCACCCAACACGGATATCCAGAGATCTTCCCCCAAAACTCCCTGAAGGCGAAAGAATTCGAGTCGATGGGCTCCCTCAAGGACAAGACCGACTTCACCAAGGACCGGATCGAGGCTCCGGTCGTCGAACTTCGCCGCATGCGCCAGTCCCTCCCCGTAGACGAGTGGAAGCCGGTACTGCTCGGTGTCTTCGACCTGATCATCCAGATCAACAAGAAGAAGAGGCGGTGGCACGTCGGGAAGAAGAACGAGAAGCAGACACCGACCTACCGACGCGCACAGTAGCGCGTCAGCACCCCGGGCACCTCATCCTCGTCAGCCGAGACGGGCCTGCGCGAGGAAGTCCGACGCATTTCTTGCCCTCTGAGGCAGAGCTGTTGCCCCCGGTGGGGGTCACGTGGACATGTTCGCGGGTGCGGCGAAGCGCGAGGCTCTGGGTTGGCCGTGCCTTGAGCTGAAGGAGCGAACATGCCGTCGTACCTGTCTCCTGGCGTCTACGTCGAGGAGGTCCAGAACGGGTCGAGGCCCATCGAAGGGGTCGGGACCGCTGTGGCCGCCTTCGTCGGGTTCGCGTCCCAGGGGCCGTTGCACGAACCGACGCTGGTGACGAACTGGAGCCAGTTCGTGCAGACCTTCGGCGGGTTCGGGGACGGGTACCTCGCCCACTCCGTGTACGGGTACTTCGCCAACGGGGGCGGGACCGCCTACGTCGTGCGGATCGGTGGTCCGTCGGCGCAGTCCTCCCCAGCCCCTGCGCCGCAGCCGGTGGAGCTCGGCGGTCTGCGGGTGTCGGCGCTGCCGGGTGCGGGGTCGGGCGTCACCGTCGAGGTCGCCGACGCCGAGGGTGAGAGCCCGCCGGAGGACCGGTTCCGGTTGCTGGTCAAGCAGGACGGCAAGGTCGCGGAGACGTTCGACGTCTCGGCCAAGAAGAACGTCAAGAGCTATGTCGTCACCCAGGTCCGGGAGCGGTCCAAGCTCATCGAGATCACCGAGCCCTCGGGAACCCTGAGCAGGCCCGACAACCAGTCGGTGTCGGTGGCTGCGCCGCCGAGCGCGCCCGTGCCGGCCAAGATCGACGCCCAGGAGTACGTCGGCGACCTCGCCGCGCGGACCGGGTTCGGCGGGCTGGAGACCATCGACGAGATCACGATGGTCGCGGTGCCTGACCTGATGAGCGCCCACCAGCGCGGGTTGATCGACGCAGAAGGCGTGAAAACCGTGCAGCTCGCGGCGATCTCGCACTGCGAGCAGATGGGAGACCGGGTCGCGCTGCTCGACCCGCCGCCGGGCCTGAACGCCCAGCAGGTGCGGACCTGGCGGATGGACGAGGCCGGCTACGACTCGAAGTACGCGACGCTCTACTACCCGTGGATCAAGGTGTTCGACCCCGCTAGCGGGCGCAACGCGATGGTCCCGCCGAGCGGTCACGTCGCCGGGGTGTGGGCGCGCAGCGACACCGAGCGCGGCGTGCACAAGGCTCCCGCGAACGAGGTCATCCGGGGCGCGGTGGACCTGGAGACGAACCTGAGCAAGGGCGAGCAGGACCTGCTCAACCCCATCGGCGTGAACTGCGTGCGCGCGTTCGCCGGGCGCGGCATCCGGATCTGGGGCGCGCGGACGCTGTCGTCGGACCCGGCGTGGCGGTACCTGAACGTGCGACGGCTGTTCAACTTCCTGGAGGAGTCGATCCTCGTCGGCACCCAGTGGGTGGTCTTCGAGCCCAACGACGACCGGCTGTGGTCGAGCATCCGGCGCAACATCGGCGCGTTCCTGCACCAGTCCTGGCGCGACGGGGCGTTGTTCGGCCGCACGCCCGATGAGGCGTTCTTCATCAAGTGCGACCGGGAGAACAACCCGCAGGAGTCGATCGATCTCGGTCAGGTGGTGTGCGAGATCGGGGTGGCGCCGGTGAAACCCGCCGAGTTCGTGATCTTCCGGCTCTCGCAGTACTCCGACAGCACCAGCCTGGTCAGCGAGTAACAGGGAAGGCGACGGGACATGGCACAGGGCGACACTCTCTCCACCCATCGGTTCGGTGTGGAACTCGGCAGCGTCACGGTGGAATCGGTCAAGGAGGTCTCCGGTCTCACCGTCGAGCAGGACGTGATCGAGACCCAGCAGGTGACCTTGACCGGTGAGCGCATCAACAAGAAGCAGCCCGGCGGGCAGAAGGGCGGCGAGGTGACCATCACCCGCGGCCTGGACAAGAGCACCGAGTTCACCGCCTGGATCAAGAAGACGCTCATCGACGGCGACGTGGAGGGCGCGCGGGAGAACCTGACCATCGAGATCCAGGACTCCCAGGGCGAAACGGTGCGCCGCATGCAGCTCTTCGACTGCTGGGTCAGCAAGTGGGAGGGGCCGGGGGTCAGCGCGGGCGAGTCCAACCCGGCCACCGAGCAGGTGACCATCGTCTTCGAGCGGATCGAAGTCGAATGAGGCGTCGCATCACCTCGCTCGACGACCTCGACGAGGTCGCGGGCAAGGACCGCGCCCCCGACGCGCCGGAGACACCGGCGGCGCAGCACGACCAGTTCGACTTCGAGCTGCCCCGGGGCTACGTGCACGGCGACGGCACGGTGCACCGGCAAGGCCGGATGCGGCTGGCCACGGCCCGCGACGAGCTGCGGACGCAGATCGACCTGCGGGTCAAGGAGAACCCGGCGTACCTCAGCGTGGTCCTGCTCGGGCAGGTGATCACCAAGCTCGGCGACATCACCGACGTGCACACGGGCGTGGTGGAGAACATGTACGCCACCGACGTCGCCTTCCTCCAGGACTTCTACCGGCGGATCAACAGCGAGGGGCACACCCGGGCCGGGGTCACCTGTCCCTCGTGCGACACCGCGTTCGAGGTCGACCTGGCAGGTGGTCGCCTGGGGGAATCGTGACGTACGCGCCGGAGCGGCTGCACGCGGAGGTCGCGTACGTCGCCTACCACTTCCACTGGACGCGGGCCGAGATCCTCGATCTCGACCACCACGAGCGCCGCCGGTGGGTGCGCGAGATCGCGCACATCAACACCCGCATGAACGAAGGGGGATGAGCCGGTGGGCCTGCTCGACCTGTTCCGCCGGCGGTCCACCCGCCGCGCCGAGGACACCCGTCCTCCCCGGGAGACCCGACGTTCCGGGGACACCGCGGCTCCGGTCGCCGTGCCCGGCTGGGACGGGGGTTGGCGGCATGCCTCCGGGGACCTCGGGGTGATCCAGCGCGCCGGGTGCGGGGTGACCGGTGGGCGGTTCCGCGACTCGGTGACCTCGTATCGCGAGCACGGGGTGATGACGAGGTTGGGGCACCTCCTCGATCCGGCCGGGCCTTCCGGGCTGGTGCACGGGTTGTTGCGCCCGGCGGTCGGACTTCCGGTGCAGCGGTCGGTGGGTGCGGAGCTGCCGGTCCGCAACGTCGAGCCGGAGGAGGAGCCGGTCGTGGAGCCCGCTCGGCGGGTGGCTCCTGCCGCGCGCCCTGGTGCCGCACCCTCGGCTCAGTTTGCTGATCGCCCGTCTCCGGATGCCCGGGTGCACGAGTCCGCTTCTCCGGTGGCCGGTTCTCCGGGTCCGACGGCCGATCCCGGGACCGGGTCCGGTATTCCGCTGGTTCGGCCGCAGCGGTTGTCGCCTCCGCTGACCGTCGCCCGGCAGGCGCGGTCCGTCCCGCCCCGTCCGGTGCGCCTGGTCCGGACCGACGACTCGTCACCTGCCGCCCGGCCGCCTGCTCGTGGAGATTCGCGGGATCCGAATGTAGTCGTGCAGCGCCGCATATCCGCTGGTAGCGCACCGGGTGAGCCGTTGCTGAGCCTCCCGCCCAGCGCCGTGGTCGTGCCCGAGACCGAGCTCGGAGCCGATCCCGATGCCGGGTCCGATCGGACGCACGACGCCGCCCCGCCCGTGGTCCACCGGACACGCCACTCGCACGACCAGGCGAGTCCGTCGCCGGAGCACCGGGCAGGCAGCCACCCTCCGGCGATCCAACGCTCGACCGGTTCGCCCCCGCCGGGCCGTCAACCAAGCTCATCAAGTCACGAGTCGGCCCACGATCCGTCCCCGTCGGGAGAGTCAGCTTCGCCTGGCCGGAAGTCAGCTCCTTCGGGGAGGGAATCGGTTCCACCGGGCCAGGATTCGTCCGCATCGGGCGACGCCTCGGCTCCCGAGGTGCGGCCACGGCTGGGGATCGGAACACCGATCTCGCGGCTTCCGGACTCCGCGAGGCCGATCACGGGTCCCGAGGCCGGCTCCGGTGATTCGTCCGTTGTCGGCCCCGTGACGCCTTCCGTAGGTGGGGGAAGTTCTCATGAAAACCCCTCCCCCTCCGATCGTCGTGCTCAAGAGGGAAGTTTTCATGAAAACTTCCCCCACCCACCTCCGATCGTGCAGCGGACGCAGAGTCCTGGAGCAGAATCCTCCGAGGTTTCGGAGCGAGCGAAGCCTTCGCCCGATTCGGCACCTGAGTGTCTACATAGGACTCTCAAGGCGGCGGATGCTGGACCCGACGTGGTGAGCCCGATCGTCGGTGCGGACGCTGTTCAGCGGGTGGCTGCGACTGAGCCCGCGGATCCTGGATCTGACGAGGCACCGCCCGTGGTGAAGCAGGTGTCTGAGGGAGGTGGGGCGTCGCCGGTCTCGCGCAGCAGCGCGGCCTCGAGCGAGCCGACGGTGGTGGAGAAGGCGCACGTCATCGTTCCACCGGCCATCGCCGCTTCAGATCCGGTCGTTCCCATCATTTCGGATCTGCCTTCTGTGCAACGCATTCCGTCCGAACAGACACCGACGGCCGACGAACCCTCCACCGCCGGTGAGAGTTCGTCGTCAGATCCGCTCCCGGTCAAACTCAGCCCCGAATCCTCAACGCCGAGCCATACCGGACCTGCCGTCCCGCAGACCCACGTCCAGAGATCTCCGACGCAACCGGAAAGCCCTGCCGCGCAGGAGCGAGTTCCGACGACCCCGGCCGCTCACGCCGAGACCGGGCCGCTCGTCGCCGTCCAGCGCCAGGCGTCGTCCCCGCGCCCCGCAACACCGCAGACCAACCCGACCGCTCCGGCTCCGAAACCACCGGCCCAGCGGATCCGGCCGCTGGTCGCGACGAGCCCGCTGCCCCTCAGAACCGGCCGGAACTTCACCCCCGCTCCCCCGCACCAGGAAAACCCCGCTCCCCCGGCTACTCCCCCCGTGCAGTGGAAGCGACCCGACCCGACGCACCCGACTCCCCCGGCGGTCCAGCGCACCACGACGACCCGACCACGCCCCGCCGCTCCACCACCCACGTCCACCAGCGATCTCGTCCCGGCCACCGCCCGGCTCCGCTCCACGAGCCCGGCAGCCGACGACGTGCCGACGCACCGTCCGCCGAGCATTCGCCCGATCCAACGCACCCCACGCACAACCCCGTCGCAGGCATCCGGCCCGATCCCCGGCGTTCCCGCCGGAGTCCCGGTCACGGTCGTCCAACGCGACGCGAAACAACCCGCCCCACAACCGGAAACCCAGTCCGACGAGCCCCAGGAAGCCTCCCGGCCCGACACCGATGAACTCGCTCGCAAGCTGGTCGAACCGGTGAGCCGGTTGCTGCGCACCGAGCTGCGCCACGGACGGGAGCGGATCGGCCGCCTGAACGATCGTCGCAGGTAGCGGAAGGAGTGATGACGATGTCGACGGACATCTTCGCGTCCAGCGTGTTTTTCCGGCTGAGCATCGCCGGCAACGACCTGGGCCCGTTCCACACCTGCTCCGGGCTCGGCGCGCAGGTGGAGGTCGAGCAGTTCAACGAGGGCGGCAACAACGGCTTCACCTGGCAGCTGCCGACCCGGATCACCTGGTCGAACATCACGCTGACCAGGCCGGTCACCACTGACACGACCAAGATCTCCCGCTGGATCTCCAAGATCATCCAGCGGGCGGAGCGCAAGGACGGCGAGATCGTCGCGCTGAGACCGGACCGCACACCCCTCGCGCGCTGGCAGGTTCTCGGCATCATCCCGGTCAGCTGGCAGGGGCCGTCGTTCGACCCGTCGACCGCGCAGGCCGCGGTGGAGACGCTGGAAATCGCCCACGAGGGACTGCGACCGGCGTGAGGAGGAACCGATGGCCGCATCAGGCAGGAACCTGGCCCGCGCCAAGCTGCTGATCATGGAACCGCCCGCGAAGGTCGGTGCCCGGCCCGGCGCGAAGATCAAGGAGGTCCGGTTCCAGTTCAACCCGAACCGCCTCAGCCTGACCAAGAGCACCGAGTGGCGCCGCAACCCCACGCGGATGGCCAGCGATTCGGCGACGCCCGAGTTCGTCGGCAGCGGCCCGCGCTCGCTGTCGCTGGAGGTGTTCCTCGACGCCACCGAGAAGCACGACGGGTCGGTGGAGAAGAAGGTCGAGGACCTGATGGTGGCCTGCGTGCCCACGCCCAAGAGCCTGGCCGCGAAGAAGCCGGCCAGCCCGTGGGTGCGGTTCGAGTGGGGCACCGCGAAGACGACCTCGTTCAACGGCGTGCTGTCCAGCTTCTCGGTGGAGTACTCGCTCTTCGACGTCGACGGCAAGCCGCTGCGCGCCACGTGCTCGCTGGGCATCGACGAAGCCGGTGCCGACACGCCTGGCCAGAACCCCACGTCGGGCTCGGAGAACGCCCGCCGCACGCACCGGGTGGTCGCCGGGGACAGCTTGGCGCACATCGCCTGGCAGGAGTACGGCGACGCGACCGCGTGGCGGGTGATCGCCGAGGCCAACGACATCGACGACCCCATGATCCTGGCCCCCGGCGCGGAACTGCTGGTTCCCGCGCTCGACGATGAGAGGGACGCGTGATGGGCAACGACAGCTCCGGGAGGTCGGTGGCCGCCGATCCCATCGTGGGCACCCCGGCGGCGCTGCCCGCGGCGTGGCAGCAGCAGCTGACCAGTTGCGTGGTGGACGAGAACGTCGGGCTGCCCGACGCCGCGACGCTGGTGTTCCGCGACCCGAACCACGAGCTGCTGACCGCCACGAGCATCGGCATCGGCTCCGAGCTGACGGTGAAGGTGACGACCACCGCGAGCTCGGCGGCCGAGGAGATCTTCGCCGGCGAGGTCACGGCGCTGGAGCTGGACTCCGACGGGACCGGTTCGTTCACGGTGGTCAGGGCGATGAGCAAGGCGCACCGGTTGATGCGCGGCCGGAAGGTCAAGGCGTTCCGCAACATGACCGCGGACGCGATCGTGCGCACGATCGCCACCGGCGCCGGGTTGCGACCGGGCCGGATCAAGGCCAAGGCGATCACCTACACGCAGCTCTCGCAGGCCAACGTCTCGGACTGGGAGTTCCTGCAGAACCTCGCCCAGGAGCACGGTGTCGCGGTGCGCGTCGACGGCAAGGGCCTCCTCGACTTCGCCGAGCTCACCCCAGCTTCCCGGGCTCCGTCGCCGTCGACGCCGGCGAACAAGAGCCCGTTCGTGCTGGAGTACGGCCGCAACCTGATGGCGTTGCGCGCGGTGCTCACCGCGGCCGACCAGGTCGACGCCGTCGTGGTGCGCGGCTGGAACGTCTCCACCAAGAAACCGCTGGTCGCCAGGGACACCACCGCCGGCAGCGACGTCGTGCAGCCGGGTCTGACGGCGGCGAAGGCGAGCTCGAAGTTCGGCAAGCCCGAGCTGCTGGTCACCGACATGCCCTACGGGACGCAGGCCGAGGCGAGGACGACGGCGAAGTCCCTGGCGTCGTCGATGCGATCCGCGCTCGGTGAGATCGAGGCGGTCGCCGAGGGCAACCCGAAGCTGCGAGCGGGCGTGCCGGTGGCGCTGGGCAACGTCGGCAAGGACTTCGCCGGGAAGTACACCGCGACCGCCGTGCACCACGTCCTGGAACCCGGGCAGGGCTATCGAACGACGGTGCTGGTCAGCTCCTCGCCGGACCGGTCGCTGACCGGGCTGGCCACCGGAGCGAACGCGCCGGACCGGGGTCCGCGCATCCCGGGCCTGGCCACCGGGATCGTCACCGACATCAAGGAACCCGGGAAGTCCGAGCGCGGCTGGGTCAAGCTCAAGTTCCCCTGGCTCGCCGACGACTACACCACCGACTGGGTCCGCACCGTGCAGCTCGGCGGGAAGGGCGGCGGCGGGGTGTTCAGCCCGGACGTCGACGACGAGGTGCTGGTCGGTTTCGAGCAGGGCAGCCTCGACCACCCCTACGTGCTCGGCGGGCTCTACAACGGGATGGACGCGCCCTCGGAGCACGACGTGCCGCTGGTGGACGGCACCAGCGGCAAGGTCAACCGGCGTTCCCTGGTCTCCCCCAAGGGACATCGGCTGGAGCTGATCGACGCCACCACTCGCTCGCCGGGAGTCCACCTGGCCAGCGGCAACAAGAAGCTCGACGTCCGGATGGACGAGCAGAAGCAGACCATCGACATCACGGTGCGCGCCGCGGGCGGGCGCAGGGTGCTGACCCGCATGTCGCTGAGCTCCCGCGGTATCGAGCTGGACGCGGGGACCGGTGACATCACCCTGTCCGGCAAATCGGTGTCCATCGACGCCAGCACCTCGGTGTCGATCAACGGTCGGACCAGCGTGGACATCGACGGCGGCGCGACCGCCTCACTGCGCGGCCGACTGGTCCGCATCAACTGACGAGGAGCTCGCGATGCCCCCTGCCGCTCGAGTCGGCGACCCCACCAACCACGGCGGCACCGTCGGCCCGCCCCGGGTCAACGCGCAGGCCATCGCCACCGTGTTCATCGGCGGGAAACCCGCTGCGGTGGTGGGGAGTCAGATCGTGTGCCCGGTCCCGCCGCACGCCGTGATCAGCGGAGGCAACGTGATCATGCCCAGCGCTCCGGGTCTCAACGTGGTGCTCATCGGCGGGTTCCCGGCGGCCTGCTTCGGCGACAAGACCACCTGCGGGGCCCAGGTCCTGGGCGGTGCGGTGAACGTGCTGATCGGGGGGCCGATGTGAGCGATCGGTTCATCGGCCGTGGCTGGGGTTTCCCGCTGCGGGTGGGCGCGACCGGCGGGATCGGCATGGTCGAGCGGGAGCAGGAGATCGAGGAGGCGATCCGCCTGGTGCTGGGCACGGCACCGGGCGAGCGCCCGATGCGCCCGGAGTTCGGCTGCGGCATCCACGACCACGTCTTCGCCCCGGGCGACGGCGCCACGGCCGGGCGCATCGCCTACGAAGTGCGGGCCGCACTGCTGCGCTGGGAACCCCGGATCGAGGTGTCCGACGTGGTGATCGCGTTCGACGCCGTCGACGACGGCGTGCTCTACATCGACGTGCACTACACGCTGCGCGCCACCAACGATCGCCGCAACCTCGTCTTCCCCTTCTACACGATCCCGCACAACGACGGAGATGCCGACTGATGGCACTGCCCACGCCGAACCTGGACGATCGCCGGTTCCAGCAGCTCGTCGACGAGGCCAAGCGCTACGTGCAGCAGCGGGCACCGGAGTGGACCGATCACAACGTCTCCGACCCGGGCGTCACCCTCATCGAGACGTTCGCGCAGATGGTGGACCAGCTGGTGTACCGGCTCAACCGGGTTCCGGAGAAGAACTACCTGGCGTTCCTGGACCTGCTGGGCGTGCGGCTGTTCCCGCCGGCGGCGGCGCGCGCGGACGTGACCTTCTGGCTGTCGGCGGCGCAGGCGGAGACGGTGCTGCTGCCGAGCGGGACGGAGGTCGCCACCGCGCGGTCGGAGACCGGGGACGCGGTGGTGTTCGGCACCACCGAGGACCTGCCGATCGTGCCGTGCGAGCTCAAGTCGCTGGTGACGATCTCGGCGGCGGGCGAGCAGGCGAACCGGACGAAGGACCTGGACGTGGGCCGGGACGTGCCGTGCTTCCAAGCCGAACCGGCCGTCGGCGACGCGATGCTGTTCGGGCTGTCCAACGCGGTGCCGCGCTGCGTGGTGGCGGTGCGGCTGGACAGCCAGGTCGAGGGCATCGGCGTCGATCCCCGGCAGCCGCCGCTGGCCTGGGAGTCGTGGGACGGGATGCGCTGGACGGAGTGCGCGGTGTTCGACGACGCCACCGGCGGGCTCAACCGGCCCGGCGAGGTGCTGCTGCACGTGCCCGCCGGGCACAGCCCGTCGGTGGTGGCCGGGGTGCAGGCGGGCTGGTTGCGCTGCCGGGTCGTCGAGCCGGTGGAGGACCAGCCGTTCTACTCGGAGTCGCCGACGGTGCGGGTGGCGGAGGCATTCACGATCGGCGGCATCACCCGCGTCGAGCACGCGGAGACCATCACCGACGCTCCGCTGGGAGTGTCGGAGGGCGTTGCAGGGCAGCACTTCCGGCTCGACCGGGCTCCGGTGCTCACCGACGGCGAACCGGTGGTCGTCCAGGTCTCGGTCGGCGAGGGCTGGCAGGACTGGGGCGTCGTGGAGCACTTCGGCGAGTCCGCGCCCACCGACCGGCACGTCACGCTGGACGCCACCAACGGCGAGTTCGGCTTCCCGCCTGCGGTGCGCGCCCCCGACGGCTCCCTGACGGCCTTCGGCGCGGTGCCGCCGAAGGGAGCGCAGATCAGGGTGCCGACCTACCGCACCGGTGGAGGCCGGGCGGGCAACGTCGCTCGCGGCGCGATCTCGGTGCTGCGCAGCTCGGTGCCCTACATCTCCAGCGTCGACAATCGCGAGGCCGCGTCCGGCGGCGTGGACGGCGAGACCGTCGCGGAGGCGAAAGTGCGCGCACCGAACCAGCTCCGCGTGCAGGAGCGCGCGGTGACCGCCGACGACTACGAGCAGATCGCGCGGCAGGCGGCCCCGGCCGCCGCCCGGATCCGCTGCCTGCCCGCCGGGCAGGAGCCCGGTGCGGCGCGGGTGCTGGTCGTGCCCGACGTGGTCGCCGACTCCGGCGACCAGCTGCGCTTCGAGCAGCTGGTGCCGACCGAGCAGCTGCTCGCCACGATCGCCGCCCGGCTGGACGAGCGCAGGCTGCTGGGGACACGGCTGATCGTGGAACCGCCGTTCTTCCAGGGCATCACCGTCGTGGCGCGGATCCGATCCGCACGCCCCGACCTCAACCCGGTGCGACACGATGCCCTGGCAGCGTTGTACCACTACCTCAACCCGCTGCGCGGTGGCATCGACGAAACCGGTTGGCCGTTCGGCCGTCCGGTGCAGCTGGGCGAGGTGTTCGCGGTGCTGCAGCGGGTTCCGGGCGCGGATCTGGTCGACGAGGTCCGCCTGTTCCCCGCCGACCCGATCACCGGCCAGCGCGGATCGCCGGTGGACCGCGTGGATCTGGCCGCACACGCGCTGGTCTTCTCCCACCAGCACCAGGTCATGGTGCAGCCCGCGGGCGAGGTGACCGGATGACCAGGCACGCCGTCCCCGGCCTGCCGAGCCGCTACCCGCTGGGCACGCTGCTCCCGGCGATGTACGCCGAGGACGACTTCGCACAACGCTTCACCGCGGGCCTGGACCAGGTCCTCGCGCCGATCCTGTCGACCTTGGACAACCTGGCGCACTACTTCGATCCGCGGGTGACCCCGGCGGATTTCGCGGGCTGGCTGGCGGAGTGGGTCGCCGTCGAGCTCGACCCGGCGTGGCCGCTGGAGCTGCGCCGGGCGGTGCTGCGCAGAGCGGTCGAGCTGCACCGGCAGCGCGGCACCGCGCACGGGCTCGTCGATCTGCTGCGGCTGTGCGCGGGCGTGCAGGCGCGCGTCCTCGACGGTCCGGGTTCGGCGTGGTCCACCCGGCCCGGCACGGCACTTCCCGGCACCGCCGTCACCGGTGTGGTGGTGCAGGTCTGGCCCGGCCGGTCGGAGGTGGACCGGCACAAGGTGACCGCGCTGGTCGAGTCCGCCCGCCCGGTGCACCTCACCTGCACCGTCGAGGTCCTGCCCGGTCCACCTCAGCAGCGAAGGGGATAGCGCGATGCGTTCCTGCCCGACATGCGGCGCGCAGGTCGCCCGCGACGACGACTTCTGCGGCACCTGCGGTACCTACCTGGGCTGGGAGGCCGAAGGCGCCGGCACCGGAACCACCTCGCCGCCGTCATCGGAGGCTCCGACCCGGCGCATCCCCGTCGCGCAGCCGGAACAACCCGAGGCCGTGCAGCCGGCCGAACCGGTCGCACCGCGCCCCGAATCGACCGCCCCGGTCGAGGAGGCGGTGCAGGACGGTCCGCCCTGCCCGTCCTGCGGGACCGCCAATCCGCCGGACCGGCGGTTCTGCCGACGCTGCGCCCACCAGCTCCACCCGACCGGGCCGGCCACCCCGCGAAAGCAGTCCAGGCGGCTCAGCAACCACGACCGCCACAAGCTCTGGCGGCGACTGGTGATCCTCGCCGCGGTGATCCTGCTGGTGGTCGCCGCTCTGCTGCTCTACCCGCTGGGCAAGGAGGCGGTGCAGGACGTGCTGGACAAGACCTCCGAGGCGGTGCCCGTCGCACCGACGTCGGTCACCGCCAGCGACTCGGTCCCCGGCCACCCGGCAGGCGCCCTCACCGACGTGCGCACCGACGTCTACTGGGGTGCCCCCGGTCCCGGCGCATGGGCGGACTTCGACTTCGACCAGCCGTTCCGCCTGGTCGGGATGCTGGTGCACATCGGCCCGTCATCGAAGCCGGACGGATTCGCCGCGCAGGCCAGGCCGTCCAAGCTGGACATCATCATCACCCAGGCCGACGGAAGCACCCGCACGATCAGCACCGGCCTCGCCGACCAGCCAAGCCAGCCCAAGATCTACATCGGCACCAGCGACGTCACCCGCGTCCGCATCGTCGTGCGCGAAGCAACGGACCTCACCGAGGGCAAGCACATCGCCACGTCCCTGGTCGAATTCTTCCAGCGCGGCTGACACCGCTCGGCCCGGCGAAGACGCTCACCGGCACCACGAGAACGTGCGGACCCGGGGGCGAACCGGTCAGGCCCGCCCCCGGGCATCGGTTGCGATCACGGGATGGCGGCGAGGTCCTCCGCGGTCATCTGCCACTGCGCGGCGGCGACGTTGGCGCGGACCTGCTCGGGGCGGGTCGCGCCGGTGATCACCGAGGTGACGGGTTCCTGCGCCACGAGCCAGGCGACGGCGAGTTCCAGGATCGTGTGGCCGCGTTCTTCGGCGAAGGCGGTCAGGCGTTCGACCTGGTCGAAGTTCTCGTCGCTGACGACACGGTCTGCCAGAGGCTTCAGCTTGTCGAAGCGGCTGCCCTCCGGGAAGGCCTCGCCCTTGCGGTACTTGCCGGTCAGCAGGCCCGAGGCCAGCGGGAAGTAGGGCACCACACCGAGATCGTTGCGGCGCGCGGCGGGCACGATCTCGGCTTCGACGTCGCGGTTGAGCAGGCTCCACTCGATCTGGGTGCCGATGAACCGCGACAGCGACCCCTGATCGGCGATCTCCTGCGCCTGGTCGATCTGCTCGGCCGAGACGTTCGACGACGCCACGTGCAGGACCTTGCCGGCCCGCACGAGTTCGTCGAGGGCGACGAGCGCCTCTTCCTGCGGGCCCTCGGCGTCCGGGTAGTGCTGGTAGTAGACGTCGATGCGGTCGGTGCGCAGCCGTCGCAGGCTGCCCTCGCAGGCCTCGCGAATGCGCTTGGCCAGCGCTCCCGGGGTGTAGGGCTCGTCTTGGGGCCGGGGCGTGAACTTCGTCGCGATGACCACGTCGTCACGGCGAGACCCCAGGCACTCGCCGATGATCTCCTCGGACCGGCCGCCGCCGTACATCTCGGCGGTGTCGAGGTGGGTGATCCCGTTCTCCAGGGCCGCTTCCAGCACGGCGCGGGAATCCTCCAGCTCCAGCTTCATCCCGAAGTTGTTGCATCCCAGGCCGATCACGGACAGCTCTGGCCCCTCGGCACCGAGCCGACGTTTTTCCATCGTCGAACCTTCCGCTCGCTCGTCGCTGACGGTGGCGGCCTTCGCGGTCGCCGGGGGGGCACCGCAGCGCCCCACCGCGCCACTGTAGAACCCGGGGACTGCCCGGAGTGGAAATCGGGTCTGGTCGGGCTGCCCGCTAAGGCGGCCTCGAGTGAACTCATCGGCCCGGCAGAGGGCCGAGCAGTCGTTCCGCGTTGCGACCTCGGATCGCCTCGCTGGTCTCGACGTCCAATCCGGCCGCGAGCAGGCGATCCACCGGGTCCTCGACGCCCATGTCGAAGGGGTAGTCGCTGCCGAGCGTGACGCTCCCGGCGCCCATCGTCTCCACCAGGTGACGCAGCTGGTGAGGCGTGTAGACCAGGGAGTCGACGAAGGTGCGGCGCAGCAGCTCGCTCGGTGGTGCTTCGGTGGTGCGCGCATCGCCGCGCACCGACCAGGCGTGGTCGGCGCGGACGAGGTGACTGCCGAGATATCCGCCTCCGTGCGCTGACCAGATCCGCAGTCGCGGGTGCCGTTCCAGCAAGCCGGAGAACGCGAGCCGCGACAGGGCGAGGGCCGTTTCGACGGGGTTTCCGACGGTGTTGAACAGGTAGTAGGCGTTGAGCCGTTCGCCCAGGGTGCAGCCCCACGGATGGATCAGCACGGCCGCGTCGAGTTCCTCGGCGGCTGCCCAGAACTCAGCCAGGGACGGGTGGTCGAGTTCGATGCCGGGCGCTGCCACGGTGGAGATCTGCACCCCGCGGATTCCCCGCTCCCGCACCGCGGTTCGCAACTGGCGGGCGGCGAGATCGGGATGCTGCAGCGAGACCGCACCGATGCCCACGAACCGGTCCGGTCGTCGTGCGCAGAACTCGGCGACCGCCTCGTTGGTGAGCGCAGCGATGCGCGTGGCCAGCTCCCGAGGCGCCCAGGTGTGCGGCAGCGGCACCGGACTCACCGCTTGCACATCCACACCCGCGCGGTCCATCGCAGCGATGCGCAGGTCCACGTCGGTCAGCTTCGCGGCGAGAGCGCCGATCTGCTCCGCGTTGCAGGCTGCCGACTCCGGTCCCAGAGACGCTCCGTCGATCGCTCGCTGCCGGGCGAGACCCGGCTCGTCGGCGATCAACTCGTCGACCGCGGGCACCCCGAGGTGGGCGTGGACGTCGACCGCCGGGACGGTGCGGGGCATCGGCTCTCCTCCGACCCCCGGTTGAGCCGGGCCGGTCACAGCGGGGCCATCGCGGCCACGGCGACCTCGTAGGCCACCGCATCGGGGTCGATGTCGAGGGTGTGGTCCTGTTCCCACGAGCCGATGCGTTCGGAGCCTTCGACGATGGCCTTGCAGCGGTCGAAGCGCCGGTTCATGAAGCCGTCGAGGACCTGCTCGATCGGGAGTCCTGTCGCGACCTCCTCGGCGAGCACGACTCCGTCCTCGATGGCTTGGGCGCCACCTTGACCGCAGTGCGGTGAGGTGCCGTGGGCCGCGTCGCCGATCAGCAGGACGCGTCCTCGGTGCCAGGGCGCGGGAAGCAAGATGTTCTCGACCGGGCGGTAGACGACCTCCGCGTCGTCGCGGACCAGCTCGCGGTGTTCGGCGACCGCTCCCCCGTACTCGGCGAGCCGGTTGCGGTACTCGGAGGCGAGGCCTTCCCGTGGCAGGCGGACCGGTGCGCCGTCGGGCACCTTCTCGATCGTGAGCATGTACATCAGGTCATGCGCCAGCGGGACGAACCCCGCGCTCCCCCGCGCTCCCCGGTACATCCAGAGCCGGTCGAGTCCGGGGATCCGCGGCAGGTTGATGCGCCAGGCGACCTGACCGGTGAACTTCGCCTTGACGTCGTCGCCGAAGATCTGCTCGCGCAGCCGCGAGTACAGCCCGTCCGCTCCCACCACCAGGTCGTAGCTGTGGTGCTGCCCGTCGCTGAACCCGACGTGCGCGCCCTCCGAGTCCTGCTCCACCGCGGTCGCGCTGACACCCGTGCGGACGTGAGCGCCTGCGCTGTCCGCGGCCGCCACCAGGATGTCGTGCAGGCGCCGTCGGGTGATGCCGTTGTTCGGCGGAAGACCCGGCACCGCAGGTGGGAAGTCGGTCTCCCCCAGGACGGTGGTGCCGTCGGCGCTCCACCTGCGCATCCCCACGATCGGATGCCCCTGCACCACGCAGTCCTCGGCGAGGCCGAGCCGATCCAACGCGCGCAACGCGTTGCCGGGCTGGATGATCCCAACCCCGTAGACCGACCACTCGGCGTCCTTCTCGATCAGGTCGACCTCCACACCGACCCGACGCAACGCCACCGCCGCCGACAGCCCACCGATCCCACCGCCGACGACCAGCACCCGTCGCACGCTCATCGCGCGCCGCCCACCTGGTCGCCGAAGAAGTCCCGCACGCTCTCGGCCGCCACTGCCGCGTCCTGCCGCACCGCGGCCTCCCCCGCCGGCAGCGGCCAGGCGTCGTGGAAGCCCTCGGGCGCCTCCACGTTGCGCCAGATGCTCTGCCCCGGGTTGCCGCCGGCGGCCTGGTAGGTGGTCGTCTCCCAGTCCGGCATGCTGTTGATCCAGCCACCCGCGTTGATCTCCATCCGGAACCCGCCGGGTTCGCGGACGTAGAGGTAGGTGATCTCGTCGATGCCGTGGACGCCCGGGCCGAACTCGATCGGCGTGTCGTTGGCCAGGAAGATCTCGGCCGCCCGCTCCACGTCCTGGCGCTGGTCGACGCGGAAGGCGATGTGGTGAGCACGTCCGGTCATGCCGCTGAAGTCGGGCACGAGCGCGAGGTCGTGGGTGGAGCGAATACCGTTGCAGGTCAAGGTGGAGAACACCTCGAAGCCCGGTTCGACCTCGGTCTGCGCGGTGTGGCGGGCGCCCAGGTTCGTGTAGAAGTCGATGTCGCCGCGCATGTTCCGGGTCGGCATGGTGACGTGGTCGAGGTAGCGGGCTCCGATTCCCGTTCCTGAGAAGCGCTGCGGCCGGTTCTTGATCGTCGGTTCCCGCTTCTCCGGGGGAGCCTGGTAGCGGTCGACGTCCCAGAACACCTCGTGCAGATGGCGGCCGTGCGGGGCGCGGTACTGGTAGGTCGCGCCGTGCCCGGGCCAGTCGTCGACCCAGCCGACGGCCTCTTCGGTGTCGGCGAGGCGCTGGGCGACGATCTCCGGATCCCCCGGGCCGTAGGTGCGCCAGCCGATCCGGCCGACGCCGGGTTCGAGCCCCTCGGTGATGATCAGGCTGGAGTGCAGCCACTCCGCCCAGCCGCGCAGGTACACCGACTGGCCCTCGCGGGTGGTCTCCTCCAGCCCGAAGACCTCCTTCATCCACTGCACGGTCTCGGCGGGCTTCGGGCTGATCAGCTCCACGTGCGAGAGCTGGGACAGCAAGATCTCGGACATCAGAACTCCTCGGGAGTCAACGGGTTTCAGGCCCGGCAGGTCAGCGGTCGGCCGCCGTTGTAGGTGACCATGTCGCGCAGCGCGGCGACGGGATCCAGCGGCTGTCCGGCGGACTCGGCGAACGCGCTGTGCAGGTTGCCGACGATGCGTTCTCCGTCGGTCCAGGCGGCGAACCTGCCGAGGTCGGTTTGGCGCGCCACCTCCAGCGGGCTCAACCCGGCTTCCCGGCCGCGTTCTGCGACGTCGAGCACGAAGCGCGAGTAGTCGAGCACCTCGTCGATGACCTCCGGCCCGCAGACCGGGCCGTGACCGGGCACGATGGTCGTGGCACCCAGCGGTTTCAGGAAGTGTTCGAGGACCTCGACGGAGCCCCGCACCGATCCGGACAGGAGGAACGGGGTGCCGCCGTGGAACAGGAGGTCCCCGGCGAAGAGAACGGAGCGCTCCGGAAGCCACACCACGACGTCGTTGGTGGTGTGCGCAGGACGTCCGGGATGGATCAGCTCGCAGCGCACGTCGTCGACCCACACCGTGATCCGGTCGGTGAAGGTCAAGGAGGGGAGCCGGAGTTCGAGCGAGCCGTAGTCCACATCGGACCAGAACCCGCCGTTGGCGGGCAGGCCGAGCGCGAGCATCTCCGGGCGGGCCTGCTCGTGGGCGACGATCGTGGCGTTCGGGAAGAACCCGTTGCCCGCCGTGTGGTCGGGGTGGTGGTGAGTGTTGACCAGCGTCCGCACCGGCGCGGCGGTCACCTCGTTGATCGCCGCGAGCAGGTCCCGGGTGCGTCGTTCGGTCGCGCAGGCGTCGATGCACAGCACCCCGGAGGCACCGGTGACGAACCCGCTGTTGTTGATCATCCAGCTGCCGTCGGGCTGCACGAACGCGTAGACGCCGTCGGAGACCTCCTCGACCCGTCCCGGTCCCGGCCGGCTCATCGGGGCTCCTGCACGCAGGTGTTGCGCTGCGCGCCGATGCCGGAAATGGCGGCTTCCAGCACGTCGCCGGGTTCGAGCCAGCGCTGCCACTTGCCGCCGTTGCCCGCCGGGCTGCCGGTGAGGACCAGATCCCCCGGGTACAGGGTCGTCGCCGCGGATGCGGCCGCGATGATCGCTTCGACGTCGAAGAGCAGGTTCGCGGGAACGTCCGACTGCTTGCGCTCGCCGTTGAGGTCGAGCGTGATCTGCAGGTCCCGGTAGTCCCCCAGCACCTCGACGGGGGTGATGAACGGCCCGGTCGGCAGGAACGTGGGCCGGTTCTTCGCCCGGATCCAGTCCCCGCCCAACGGCCGGTGCTCCGGCGGGAACTGCAGGTCGCGGGCGCTGATGTCATTGCACGCGGTGAAGCCCGCGACGTGCTCCAGCGCGCGTTCGCGCGGCACCCGGTGCGCGGTCTTGCCGATCACCGCGGTCAGCTCCACCTCCCAGTCCACCTTCGAGGATTCGGCGGGCAGCAGCACGTCGTCGTCCGGGCCGCAGATCGCGGCGGGCAGCCCGGCGAAGAAGAAGGGGCTCCCGGTGCGGGCCTTGTCGTCCATCATCTTCTCGGCCTCGCGACGCAGTTCGTCGTCGCTGCGGGCGTCATCGGGTTCCCGGCCCGACAGCACGATCTCGGCGACGTGGCTGCGGTAGTTCGCGCCCGCCTGGATGATCTGCCGCGGCACCACCGGCGCCCGCACCGACAACTCCCCCAGCGGCCTGCCACCCCCGCCGCCGAGCGTCGCGGCCAGCTCCGGGAGCCGGGCCCGCACGGCGTCCCAGTCCTCCAGCAGATCCCGCACGGTCCCCGCCTCGTCCAGCGGCAGAACCCGGTCACCCGAGACGAGACCGGCGAACTCCCGGCTCCCGTCCGAGAAGGTCCCCAGCGCGTAGCCGTCGACCCATCGCGTCATCGCGTCCTCCTTCAGACGCGTCCGACGTTACGAGCGGCACCGGTGAGCGCGGAAATGCGCGGCGTGAATACCAGCTATCGCACCACGGCCAGCAGCTGCTCCCGCAACCAGCGGTGCCCGGGGTCGGCGTCCCGGCGGCTGTGCCAGTACGCGGACTCGCGCACCGGGCGCAGGGAGAACTCCGGTTCCAGCAACACGATGTCGGCGGCGTGGGCGAGCTGCTTCCCGAGGCTTTCCGGGATGATCGTGACCAGGTCCGTGCCCGCCAGCAGGAACGGCATGGTGATGAAGTTGACCGAGCTCGCCTCGACCCTCGGGGCCACCCCCGCCCGGTCGAGATCCTCATCCATCAGGCTGCAGCCGCTCGGAGGCGCGAACGCCAGGTACGGGTACTCGGCGAGCGCCCGCAGCGACAGCCATCCACCGGCCAGCGGATGCTGCGACCACACGGCGCCCACGTACCGGTCGCGGACCACCCGCGCGCTCGAGCACGAGCTCGACAGCATGCCCTCCGCCAGGACCTCGGGCAGGATCACCAGGTCGATCTCGTCGCGTTCCACCATGCGCGCGGCATCCGCGGACAGCGATCCCAGCTCCAGCCTGACGTTGGGCACCACGCCGTTCACCCGCGTCAGCAGCGGCCGCATGATGATCACGCCCACGTAGTCGCTGGCGACGATGGTGAAGGTCCGCTCGTCGTGGGCGGGGTCGAAGCCCGGGGGCGTGACGATGTGCTGCTCGATCGTGGCCAGCACCTCGCGCACCGGCTCGATGAGCGCTTCACCGCGCGGCGTCAACCGCAGGTGCCGTCCCTGCTTGACCAGCAGCGGATCACCCAGGATCTTGCGCAGCCGGGCCAGTGCGGTGCTCGTCGCCGGCTGCGACATGTGCAGCCGCTCGGCGGCGCGGGTGACGTTCTGCTCGCGCAGCAGCGCGTCGAGCACGACCAGGAGGTTGAGATCGAGCTGTCCCAGCTGCACGACCGGTCACCCCTTCCTGCGTCATCACCACCGCGATCCTACGAGCCATCCACCGCGCGAATACCAGCCAGCCGACCTGTGCATTTCCGCCGAGGTCGCGCACCTGCTTAGCATCCCCGCACAGCCCGGAGGAGGCATCATGCGATTCGCCCGGCACAGAACACCCCAGGGACCCAGGCTCGCCGTGCTCGACGACGAAGACGTCCTGATCGACCTCCCGGAAGGACTCGATCTTCCGGCGCTGCTCGCCGACGACGGCGGGCCCGCCGCGGCAGCCGACACCGCGTTGCGCGCCGCCTCCCCGGGCGTGCCGCTCATCGACGCGGACCTCATGGCGCCGCTGGACCCGCCCACCGTGCGGGACTTCTCCACCTTCCCCGAGCACACGGCCGGGATCGCCCGGAACATCGACGCGAACGCCGGTGTCCCGGAGGAGTTCTGGGAGATCCCCGCGTTCTACTTCTCCAACCCGTACGCCACCGCCGGACCGCACGACACCATTCCCGTTCCCCCGGGCTGCGAGCGGTTCGACTTCGAGCTGGAGGTGGCCGCCGTGGTCGGCCGCCCCGGACGGGACTTGACCGTCGAGCAAGCCGCCGAGCACATCGCCGGGTTCGTCGTGCTCAACGACTTCTCCGCACGCGACGTCCAGTTCCACGAGATGCGGTTGCGGCTCGGGCCCGCCAAGGGCAAGGACACCGCCACCGCGCTCGGCACCGTGTTCGTGACCGCGGACGAGCTCCTGCACCGCGCCTCGGGAACCTCCTACGACCTGACCATGCGGGTCCTGGTCAACGACGAGGAGATCGGCACCGACCAGCTGGACAACATGGCCTGGAGCTTCCCGGCCCTGGCCGCCTACGCCTCGCGCGGCACCGAGATCCGCCCCGGCGACCTGCTCGGATCCGGAACGTGCCGCAACGGCTGCCTCGCCGAGCTGTGGGGCAGGTACGGCCAGGACTTCCACCGGCCGCTGCGACCAGGCGATGTCGTCACCACCGAAGTGGAGCTGCTCGGCGGCACCCGGAACCGCGTCGTACCGGGCTCGGCACCGCACCCCATCCGTCCCGGAAGCAGGACGTGACGCACCTGCTGGTCCGCACCGCACAAGCGAGAAGTGCGGAATCGCGCTGATCTCCGTTTCGCCGAAGGAAGTCCGGCGACGGCCGCACTACCGCGTGGCGTACACCATCGATTGGCGCAGAACGTCCGGGATGTCGGGCGCCCGCTCCGTCGTCGTGGTGAATCCGTGGGCGTCGAGAAGTCCGAGGACCGCGTCCAAGCGGCCGTCCAGATCCTGCACTTCGAGGACACACTGCCGCACTCGCCGCCAGTCCGACGGGTCGAGACCCTCCAGGACCTCCAGCTCCGCGCCCTCCACATCGATCTTGAGCAGGTCGATCGGGCCCTCGGGCGCCCAGTCGCGCAGCACGTCTGACAGCCGGCACACCTCGGCCTCCACCTCGACGCCCCCCATGATGCGCTCCACCGCCGCCGGGCCGATCTGCTCCACGATCAGCTCCTGGTTGATCTTCTTCTGCTCCGGGTATCGCGTGGAGTTCCCGTGCAGAGCGGGGTAGAAGGTGAAGCTCACCTGCGCTTCGGGCTGCCTGCCCAGCGCCGCCCGCACCACTTCCACACCCTTCGCGCCGTGGTTCTCCAGGTTTTCCAGCAGCGCCCGGTGGGTCGCGGGAATCGGCTCGAAGGCCAAGATCCGCGCGCCCGGGAACTCCTGCTCGACGAACAGGCAGAACATCCCCACGTTCGCACCCACGTCCACGATCTGCGCGGATTCGGACAGCCGGATGCCGTGCTTGAGATAGGTGCGTTCGACGAATATCTCGTTGTAGATGAACTGAACCTCGGAGAACAGCGCGTCTTCCGGCTGCGGCACGGCAACCGAGAAACCGTCGGCGACCTGGACTGATCTGATGTCGGTCATGGACTCCTCCTGGAACGTGGTTCCCCGCGCGCCGAACGGCCGCGAGCGATGTCACTGGTGAATCTGCTAGTTGTGCGACGCAAGCTGTTTCGCTTAACGTCGGCGCCATGAGCCATCTCGCGATGGTGAGCATCGCCCACCACGGTCATGTGAATCCGAGTCTGGGGGCGGTGCGGGAGTTGGTCGCGCGCGGCCACCGGGTCAGCTACGCCATCCCCGACGAGGGCGACTTCGTCGCGCGGGTGCGCGCCACCGGCGCCGAACCACGCGTGTGGGAGTCCACGCTGCCCGAAGCCGGGGACGCGCCGGAAGCGTGGGGCGAGTCCCGGCTCGACCTCGCCGAGCTGTTCCTGCGGGACGCGATGCAGGCACTGCCGCAGCTCGACGCGCTGTACCGGGACGACGTTCCCGACCTGGTGCTCAGCGACATCTCCGGTTGGGCGGCGCGGGTTCTCGCGCATCGCTGGGACGTGCCCTACGTCCAGTTCTGCCCCAACCTGGTGCCCTGGGAAGGGTACGAGGACGAGGTCGGCGCGCGGCTGGCGCAGGAGATGAAGTCCTCCGCTCGCGGCCGGGCCCACTACGCGCGGTGGGACGCCTGGCTCGCCGCGAACGGCCTCGCGGGCACCGACCCCGACGACTTCATGACTCATCCCCCGCGTTCGCTCGTGCTCATCCCCCCGGCCCTCCAGCCGCACGCCGACCGGGTCGACACCCGCCGCTACAGCTTCGTCGGCGCCTGCCAGAGCGACCGGGCGGACCAGGGCCCTTGGCAGCGTCCCGCCGAAGCCGAGGGCAAGCGGATCGCGCTGGTCTCGCTCGGCTCCAACTTCACCAAGCAGCCCGGCTTCTACCGAGCCTGCGCGGCCGCCTTCGACGCGCTGCCCGACTGGCACCTGGTGCTCCAGGTGGGCAGGCAGGTCACCGAGCAGGAACTGGGCCCGATACCGGACAACGTCGAGGTGCACTCCTGGGTCCCGCAGCTGGACGTGCTGCGGCAAGCCGACCTCTTCATCACCCACGCCGGGGCGGGCGGCGCCCAGGAAGGCCTGGCCACCGGAACCCCGATGCTCTGCGTACCGCAGGCCGCCGACCAGTTCGGCAACGCCAACCTGCTGGTCCTGCTCGGTGTCGCCGAGCAGCTCGACACCGCCGAGGCCACTGCGGAGGCGCTGCGCGCCGCCGTTCCCCGGCTCGCCGACGACCCGGACGTCGCCGCGCGTTGCGCCGCGGAGCGGGAGCGGACCGCGGCGGAAGACGGCTCCTCGCGCGCGGCGGACCTCGTCGAGGCGGAACTTCCCGGCTGACCGGCGCCGAGGGCGCCGACCCGCCACTCCGATCGCGTTCACACCGCGGGCGCGAAGAAGAAGGTGTCGCGCCGGGAGAACCGGCCCGACGGCTCGATCACGAAGAAGTCGGCGAACTCCACGTCGACGCGGCGTCGATCCTTGAGCGTCCCGGAGAACGTGCCGCGAACCGCGACTCGTCCCGCCTCCGACACCACATCGGCCAACTCGTGCTTCCCGTGGTCGATCATCCGCTGCGACGAGTAGAACGCGCGCAGCTCTCCCCTGCCCACGAGAGGTGCATATCCCGGCCTGCGGTAGACCGCACCCTCGCAGAACAGCTGGAGCACACCTTCGAGGTCGCCGATGTCCACCATGTCGTAGTAGGAGCGAACCACTCTCGCGCCTTCTCCTGCTTCAAGCAAAACGGTTCCACCTCACACGAATCCAGCGCACCCGGACGCATCAGACGCGCTGTTGCTTGTAGTGGCGGGAGTACCAGGCGGCCAGGTGCGCTCTCGTGTTCAGCCCGCGTGCCGTCCGAATGTTGCGCAGGTGCGTTTCCACCGTCCGCACCGACAAGTACATCTGCGCCGCGATCTGCCGGTTCGTCAGGCCCTTCGCCACCAGGCTCGCGATCTTCTGCTCCCGGTCGCTCAGCGGCCTACCTTCCCGCTTCGGCGCAGCAGCGAGGTCCGCCGACTCCCGTCGCGCGAATCGGACGGCTTCGGGGCCGTTCAGGGCCGAGCCCACCGCCAGTGCCTTCTCGGCAGCGGACTCCGAAAGTTCCGCCCGGGCGGCGACTTCCGCCTTGGCCAGCCGCTCCGACAACCACCCGATGCCGGCTAGCGATTCGTCGAGGCCGCGTGACTCGGCCGCCACCAACAAGGTCAGCGTGCGGGCGTACTCGCCCTTCCCCAGCGCGGTCAGCACGAACCCGAAGAAGACGCAGGTCACGTTCTCGTCGAGCAACGCCGAGAACCGCTCCTCGGCCTCCTCGTACCGCTCCTGCTCGCACAGCAGCAGGCCGTGCACGAAATCCGCGCACCGCGTCGGGCCCGTGAGCCCGGATTCCCGAACCAGATCCAGAACGTCGATCACGGACGACGAGCGTCGCAGGGCCATCAGGTCCAAGTCGGCGACCACGCTCCGCATCGACGCGTACAGACACAACACCATGATCATCGTGTCGCCGAGCTGAGTGGTTACGCGAAGGCGCGCCCGCAGATCGGCCGAGTCCGTCGAGCACGCGGACAGGAAGTACGCCATCACCGACATGCGGCTGGTGAGGAAATCGTGCGGTGCGGCCGAGGAAGTCGCGATGGCTTGCCGGGCGAAGGACTCCGCCCGCTCGAAATCGCCCGCCGCGCCGGACACGACGGCCGCCGTCGACAGCGCGACACCTCGATACGGGTTGGCGGCGCTCGCCGACTCGAGAGCCTCCGCCGCGCGACCGCAGACGGTCGGCCGCCTGCCCTTCATCAGATCGGCGGCGTCGGCCGCCGAGGCGAGCAGGAGCTCACGATCGTCGCCCCGCGAGCGCAGCCACGTCAGGACCTGGTTCACGTGCTGGTGCTCGATCCGGAAGAAGTCCGCGGTCTCGCCGCCCATCACGCCGTGCTGCGAGAAGTCACCGGTCGCATCGACGATCCAGTCCGCCAGCAGCTCCCGGGCACGATCCCCCTCACCGCGGTCGGCGAGATGCTCGCGGGCGAAGTGCCGGACGCTCCCGGCCATCCTGAACCGGGCCTCGTCGGAACCGGACACGGCAACGAGCAACGACTTCGATTCGAGGGCGGCCAGCAGTTCCGGCACCGCCGTGGCCTCGACCCCTGCCGCGGCCGCGACGGTCGCGGCGGCTTCCACGCCGAACTCACCGGACAGCGCGGACGCCGTGCGCGCCAGAGCCCGTTCCGGCTCAGCGAGCCGGTCGTAGCTCCACCCGACGGCGGCACGCAGGCTCTGATGCCTCGGAGCGGCCGTTGCCCAGCCGGTCGTCAGCAGGCTCGCGCTGTCGCCGAGCCTGCGGACGATCTCGGCGACGGGGAACGCGCGCACCCGCAACGCCGCCAGCTCGATCATCAGCGGCAGCCCGTCCAGGCGGGCGCAGATCTCCCGCACGTCCTCGGCGTTGTCGTCGGTGAGCTCGAAGCCCGGCACCACTGCGACCGCGCGCTCGACGAACAGCCGCACCGCGGCATCGTCCCCGCTAGTCCACGGCAGACCGTTCACGACGTGGACGACTTCGCCGGGCAGGCGCAGCGGCTCACGACTCGTGGCCAGCACCCGGAGGTCGGGGTGGCGGGACAGGATGGCGTTGACGGTGCGGCTGCACCCGCCCAGCACGTGTTCGCAGTTGTCCAAGACCAGCAGCCGCGCATCGCCGTCGTGCTCGCAGCCGGCCAGCTCCGCTTCGACGCGCGACAGCACCTGAGCGGGATCGCTGATGGACGCCAGCTCGACGTAGACGACCTGGTGCCTCGCCCGGCGCTGCTCGGCCGCGGCGGCTTCGACGGCCAAGCGGGTCTTCCCCGCGCCGGGTGCTCCCGTGACGGTGACCAGCCGGTCGTCGCGGATGAACCTGCTCAGCGCGAGCAGCTCGTCTTCGCGGCCGACGAAGCTGCCCAGCTGCTCCAACAGCCCGACGGTCGGGGCCGCGCCGGCCCTGCTCTCCGACACCCGCTGCCGATAAGCACGTTGCCTGCACGCGTTCGAGCAGAACTTCGCGTCGTGCCGTCCGCCTGCGGCTTGCGCGACGATCTCGCACCCGCACGCGCGGCAGATCTGGCCGCCACCTGGTGCCCCGGATGTTCGCCTCACCGGCCGCACCTCTCGGGAGCACAGCCGGAAGGCGGAACCAGGAAGCCGAGCGATCTTTCAGGACACCACGCCATACCTACGCCTCTTTCACGCCCAGCTGAGCGGATTCAAGCTGATTTGAGAGGTCTCACCGAAGACAGGACGATTTGTAGATGACAAGCAGATAGAACCCGCAACCGCTGGCCGAGTCAACGCCGCAAGACTAGTAGTTTCATTGAAGAAAAGGAGCTAACCGAGATTGCACACACTCGATCACCCACAGTGATCGGGCCGATTCGCCCGAATCTGATCAAACGTTAAACTTCGCCATCTTGACCCAAAAGACCAGCGCAGGTAGCGTGCGAGCGCGCACGATAAACTGATTCACCGTTCCTCGGAATCGACGCTGGAGATGAGATCAATCCGGATGTCGAAATTCACAATCCCGCTACGGGAGAAAAGCCATCTGCATGCGCACGAATCGGCGTGCCGCAGAACACGACTTCCGAATTGGCGTCTTGCGATGTGATACAGGGGAATCCGAGAAGACCGGAATCGGCGCTCACGGCGTCGTCGACAGCACGGAGGTCCGCTAGCGACCACGCCACGCGGGGTCACGCTTCTCCGCGAACGCGCGCGGCCCCTCCACCGCGTCGTGGCTCGCCCGCCTGCGGGACTCCTCCGGGTACTCCGCGGCGAAGGCGTCCTCGATCGGCATGTCCACCGACCGCAGCACGGCTTGCTTCACCGCGCGCACGGCCAGCGGGGCGGCCGCCAGCAGGTCGGCCACCCAGCCCTCGACGCACGCGTCCAGCTCCGCCGCGGGTACCACCTCGTTCACCAGGCCGAACCGGGCCGCCTCGGCAGCCGACATCCTCCTGCCCGTCAGGAGATGTCCCATCGCCTTCCGCAGCGGCAGCTGGCGCGCCAAGCGAAAAGCACCGCCGGCGCCGGGGACGAGACCCAGGCGCACCTCCGGCAAGCCGAAGACCGCGTCCTCGGCCGCGACCACGATGTCGCACGCGAGCAGCAATTCGAACCCGCCACCGAGCGCGTAACCGCGCGCGGCCGCGACCACGGGCTTGGTGAGGTCGAACCGCTCGGTCAACCGCGGCCAGCCCGGCAAACCCCGGCTGCCGAAGGACGTCCGCTGCGCCCCTTCGGCATCGAGCGCAGCCCGTTCCCGCAGGTCCTGCCCGACGGAGAAGGCGCGGTCACCCGCCCCTGCCAGCACGACGACGCGGATCTCGTCGTCGGCCTCCACGTCGTCCCACACCTCGCCCAGTTCGGCGTGCATCCGCAGGTCCATCGCGTTGAGCACCTCCGGGCGGTCGAGGGTGACCCGCGCGACGTGCCCGTCTTTGCGGTAACGAACAGGGGACGCCATGCGGGTACCTCCATCACGGGTATGTGCACCGTCAGCGCGACGTTAGGAACCGGTTCGGCCGCCCGGCATCCGCGCTGCCCGCCGTTACACCGATGCGCCGCTGCGCTCCCAGTGCATGCCGTCCTGCCCGGCGATCAGGCCGTCGGCGCTGAGCGGAACGTCGTCGGCGGCTTCGCCGAAGGCCGCTTGCAGCTGGATCTTGTGCCCCTCCCAGTGGACCCCGCGCGACAGTTCGTGCAAGTCCTCCTTGCGCTTGTCGCGGTAGGACTCGGCGGTCAGCACCGCCTCGTCCGACGCGCCGCCGCCGACCAGGCCGACGAACGCCTGCGCGGCGGGTGCGGTGTCCCGCGTGACGCGCTTCGCGTCCTCGAAGTACTGCTGCTCGTCGCGATTGATGTCGTAGAAGGTGACCAGGAAGTCGTGGAAGGTCTGGTACTCCTTGCGGTACCTGGCCTCGTACTCCGCGAAGCACTCCCGCTCGCCCAGTTCTCCGCGGAGCGCCGTGTTGATGGATCGCGCGGCCAGCAGCGCGCTGTAGGTGGACATGTGCACGCCCGAGGAGAACAGCGGGTCGATGAAGCCCACGGCGTCGCCGACGAGCACCATGCCGGGCCGCCAAAAGGTGTCGTGGAGGTACGACCAGTCCTTGCGGACGCGCACCTCGCCGTAGCGGCCCTCGGTCACGCGCTCGGCGTCGGAGAGGTACTCGGCGACGATCGGGCACTCGGCGATCATCGCGGACAGGGCCTCGGCCCGGTCGCCGCGCAACCGGTCCGCGCATTCCTTGCGGACCACGGCGCCGACCGAGGTGAGCGTGTCGCTCAGCGGGATGTACCAGAACCAGCCGGACGGAAAGGCCACGCAGGTGATGTTGCCGCTGTTGGGCTCGGGCAGCCGCCTTCCGCCCTCGAAGTAGCCGAACAGCGCGATGTTCTGGAAGTGCTCGGAGTAGCGGCGCCGGCCGCCGATGGACCGCTGGAGCTTGCTCTGGTTGCCGGTGGCGTCCACGACGTACCGGGCGCGCGCGGTGCGCTCGACGCCGTCGGAGTCGGTGTAGCGGACGCCGCGGACCCGATCGTCCTCCTCGATGACCTCGCCCACCGCGCACCGCTCCCGCACCTCAACACCCTTGCGGCGGGCGTTGTCCAGCAGCAGCTGGTCGAACTTGGCCCGTTCGACCTGGTACGCGTAGGAGGTCGGACCGGCGAACTTCTTGGAGAGCGCGAAGTCGAACGACCACGGCTCGGCGCCGGAGCCCCAGGCGAAGGTGCCCCCGCGCTTGCGCACGAACCCCGCGTTCTCCACCTCCTCCGAGACGCCCAGCAGGCGGCAGATCCCGTGCACCGTGGACGGCAGCAGGGATTCGCCGATCTGGTAGCGGGGGAACTCCTCCTTCTCCAGCAGCAGGACCCGGTGGCCCTGCATGGCCACGAAGGTCGCCACGGACGCCCCGCCCGGGCCACCTCCGGCGACCAGCACGTCGTACTCCTCGGCGGGATGGGTCATGGGAGATCGGCCTTTCGTCCGGGAATGGATGCGTCGCTGACCGGCAGCACGTGGCCCGGCAGCGCGACGGGGTCGCCGAGGACGACGGCGATGTCGCGCCGTCCGTCGTGCGGCTCGCGGGCGTGCGCCGTGCGGATGTTGTCGACGAGCAGGACGTCGCCCTCCCGCCATCGCTCGCCGACGGTGAACCGGTCGTAGACGGCGTTGATGCCGTCCACCACCTCGGCCGTGACGGGGGTGCCGTCACCGGCGGCGGTGTCGAAGGGCAGCCCGCCGGGGCCGTAGACGTCCGTGAGGTATTCGCGCACGGCCGGGTCCACGGTGAGCCCGTTGAGGAAGGCGATCTGGTTGAACCAGCAGCGTTCTCCGGTGTGCGGGTGGCGCACGACGGCGGCGCGGTGCTGCCGGGTGACGAGCCGGTCCTCGGACAGCCAGGTGTTCTCGATGCCGGCGGCGGCGCAGTAGGCGTCGACCGCCGAACGGTCGCTCGTGCCGAACGCGTCGGGCCAGGCGACTCCCACGTCGTGGTACGCCCGGCGCAGCAGCCAGCCGTGGCGCTCGAACGGGGCGACGAGCTCGGACGGCAGGGCGTCGAGGACGCGCTGGGAGTCGGCGACGGTGGTGCGGCCGCCGCTGCCGGGGGCGGTGAGGCAGCCGAACACGAGGGTGCCGGGGACGGTGTCGGCATAGCTCAGCTCGTGGTGCATGCACATCGGCTCGTCGGCGGGCCAATGGCTGCCGGAGTAGACCTCGCGCGGGTAGGCGGTGCGGGGCGCGAAGCTCTCGCGTTCCGGCATCGCCTCGATCCCCAGCGCGGCGGCGACGTCGGCCACGTCGGCGGGCGTGCGGACGTCGAGGCCGCGCAGCAGGACGGCACCGGACTCGGCGAGCGCGGCGCGCCCCGCAGCACGCGCCGTCGCGGCGCGCCCCGCGGGATCCGGGCCGTCACCGGTGTCGAGCACGCGAAGCGGTTCGGGCTCGGTCGAGACGACCCGAGGTCGAGTGTCCTGCGGCACTGCGGGTGTGGGGACTCCCGCGCCCGTCTCCGACTTGCGGTCGACGAGGGCCGCGACGTCGGCGACCGTGGGGGTGTCCTTGAGGTCGGCGACGCTCACCACGCGGTCGAGCGCCATCGACAGCCGGATCGCCGACAACGAGGTGCCGCCGAGTTCGGCGAAGCGGGACTCCCTGCCGATGCGCTCCACGGGCACGTGCAGCAGGCCCGACCACAGGGCGGCGACGCGCCGTTCGGTGTCCGTGACGAGCTCCGGTGCAGGACCGGCCTCGTCGGCGCCCTCGGTGTCGCTGGCGCGGGCGGCGAGGACGATCTTGTCGATCTTCCCGTTGCCGTTCAGGGGGAGTTCGTCGACGCGGTACAGCCGGGGCGGCACCATGTAGTCGGGCAGGGCGGTGCCCAAAGACCGTGCCACGCCCGGGCCGTCGGGGGCGTCGTCGCCGGTGTAGTAGGCGACGAGCTGGGGATCGTCCTGCGTTCCGGCGACGACGACCGCGCCGGACAGCACGCCGGGCACCTGCAGCAGCCGGTCCTCGATCTCGCCGATCTCGATGCGGAACCCGCTGATCTTCACCTGGGAGTCGCGCCGCCCCAGGTACTCGAAGTCGCCGGAGGGCAACCGGCGGCCGAAGTCACCGGAGCGGTAGAGGCGGTCGCCGGGGCGGTACGGGTCGTGCCCGTAGACGGCGGCCGTGCGGTCGGGGTCGTTCAGGTAGCCGCGGCCCACGCACACCCCGGCCATCACGATCTCGCCCGGTGCCCCGATGGGCACGAGGTGCAGCTGCTCGTCCACCACGTGCACGCGGCAGTTGCGGATGGTGTCGCCGAGCGGGATCGACCGGTGCCCGGGAAGCGCGCGCATGACACCGTGGTTGGAGTCGTCGCTGACCTCGGTGAGCCCGTAGCAGTTGACCAGTGGGACGCCGGGGAAGACGCCGAACCAGCGGCGCACCAGCTCCTTCTTCAACGCCTCCCCGGTGACGGCCATGACCCGCAGGTCCGGCAACGCGGCCGCGGCGTCGGGCCGCTCCGCGAGCAGGAGTTCGAGGTAGGTCGGCACCAGCTGCGCCACCTCGACGCGCTGCCGGGCCAGCAGGTCGACGAACCGGTGCACGTCGACCACGGCCTCCTGCTCGACCAGGAGGGCACGACCGCCCAGCAGCAGCGGCGCGACCAGTTGCCACAGGGAGATGTCGAAGCACTGCGGTGCGGTCTGCGCGACGGTGTCGCCTTCCCGCATGCCGAGGTCCTCGATCTTGGCGTAGACGTGGTTGAGGAAGCCGTCGTGCTCGCACAGCGCGCCCTTGGGCTCCCCGGTGGAGCCCGAGGTGAAGTAGACATACGCCAGTTGGTCACCGGCGACGGGGATCGCCGGGTCGTGGCGGGGCCCGTCGCCGTCGATCACCTCGCGCACGTCCACGCGGCGGACCGCGTCGCGGTCGGCGAGCGCCTCGTCCAGCGGCGGCACCTCGCGCTCGGCGAGCACCCAGCGGCACTCCGCGCGGGTGAGAGTCCTCGCCATGCGCCCGCTGGGGAAGTGCGGTTCGAGGGGCAGGTAGCAGCCGCCCGCCTTGAACACGGCGAGCACGGCGGCCAGCCACTCCGGGGTGCGCTCGGTGACGACGGCGACCACGTCCTCCGCGCGCAGCCCCTGCCGGTGCAGCGCCCAGGCGATCGCGTTGGCGTTCTCGTTGACCTCGCGGTAGGTCAGGGTGGCCGCGCCGTGCACGACGGCGACCGCGTCGGGGTGGAGCCGGACGCGCTCCTCGAAGAGTTCGTGGAGACGACGCCCCGGCAACGGTCTGACGGGACCGGAGCCGGCGGCGATGACCTCCTCGGCCTCCGCCTCGGAGAGCAGCCCTTCCCGCGTGTGCGGCGCGTCGGGACCGTCGATCGCGAGCCGCTCGGCGCGTCGGACGTAGTGCTCGAGGCGGTCCGCGGCGATGTGCGGTTGCGCAACGGCACCGTCCCACGCCTCGTCGGCCGCGATCCGTCCGTCTGCTGTGGACACCCGCAGGACCAGATCGCGCCACGTCGCCTCGGACGGCAGCACCGGCGCTCCCACGACCACCGACGCCACCTTCAGCCGCGCGGCGCGCAGCACCGCTTCCTCTTCGGTGCCGCAGGAGCGGGCCAATTCGGCGCCGGATGCTGTGTCCCGCATGGGTTCTCCTCTTCCTCGCTCGGTCGCTGTCACTCCGGCTGCGTCCTGTCGAGCTCGGCGGCCACGACGTCCCAGATCCGCCCGGCGACGTCGGGGTTGATCAACATCTCGCGGTGGGAGCAGTCGAGCTGGTGCTCCCTGACCCCGCCCGCGACGAAGGGCTGCCACAGGTCGGCCTTCGGGGACGAGTCGGCGGAGATCAGCAGCAGGTCGCCGTCCGTCTTCCGCGTCCGGTGCGCCAGCAGGATCTTGGTGTTGTTGCGCACGATCCGGACGTACGCGTCGTGCTCCTCGCCGGTGAGCACGCCGGCCACCGTCTCCTCCTGCTCGGCGAAGCCCGCCCGCTGCTCGGCGGTGGGGCCGCCGTCCATCGGGCTGGCGTCCAGGACGACCAGCAGCGAGACCTCCTCGCCCGCTTCCCGCAGTTGCGCGGCCATCTCCTGGACGACGTTCCCGCCGAAGGACCAGCCGAGCAGTTGGTACGGGCCGCTGGCCTGCACCGTGCGGATCTGCGCGACGTAGTCGGCGGCCATCCGCGTCAGCGAATCGGGCAGGTCGCTGGTCACCGAGTCCGCGCCCCGCGGCCGCAGGGCGTAGAGCGGGTAGCGGTCCGACACGCGGTTGGCGAGCCAGCCGTACTCCCACCCGAGACCCAGCACTGTGTGGGCGCAGAAGATCGGTGCCCGGTCGCCGCTCGACCGCATCGGCACCAGCACGTCCGCGGACTTGCGCTGCCCGCCCCGCGCGATCCGGTCCAGGAGCCCGGCGACGGTCGGCGCCTGGAAGACCGCGCGGATCGGCACCTCCGCGTCGAGGACCGCCCTGATGCGGTTGACCAGCCGCACCGCCAGCAGCGAGTTCCCGCCCCGCTCGAAGAAGCTCTCCTCGACGCCGACGGACGGCACTTCCAGCACCTGCTCGAAGATCGAGCAGAGCAGCTGTTCCCGCAGGGTGACCGGACGGCGCCCGCCCGCTCCGGCGGACTCCTCCGGGGCAGGCAGCGTCGCGCGATCCAGCTTGCCGTTGGCCGTCAGCGGCAGTTCGTCGAGCACGACCACCGCCGAGGGCACCATGTACTCCGGCAACGTGCTCGCCGCGAACTCCCGCACCGCCGCCGCCAGGCGCGCCCGGTCGTCTCCCGGGTCGCCGACGACGTAGGCCAGCAGCCGCGGCGAGCCCGGAACGTCCTCCCGGACCACGACCGCGGCCTGCGCCACGCGCTCGTGCCCGGCCAGTGCCGCCTCGATCTCACCGGGCTCGATGCGGAAGCCGCGCAGCTTGACCTGATCATCGACGCGGCCGACGAAGTGCAGCTGCCCCTCGTCATCCCACCGCGCCACGTCGCCCGTGCGGTACATGCGCTCACCGGCAGACCCGAACGGGCAGGCGACGAACCGCTCGGCCGTGAGCGTCGGACGCCCCAGGTAGCCCCGGGCCAGCCCGTCACCGGCCAGGTACAACTCCCCCGCCACGCCGGGCGGCACCGGCCGGAAACCGTCGTCGAGCACGTAAGCCCTGACGTTCCAGAGGGGCGCTCCGATCGGCACGGTCGGGCCGTCCCGCTCCGGATCGCATTCCCAGGAGGTGACGGCGATCGAGGCCTCGGTGGGCCCGTAGAGGTTGTGCAACGGCACTCCGAGCGCGTCCCGGCAGCGGTCGCGCACCGATGCGGGCAGCGCCTCGCCGAGGCACAGGACCGCGCGCAGGCTGGTGCACCGCTCCAGAGCCGCCTCCTCCAGGAGCGTTCGCAGCACGGAGGGGACGAGCTGGATGACCGTCACCTGCTCCCGTTCGATCAAGTCGACCAGGTACCGGGGATCCCAGTGCCCGCCTTGACGAGCCATCACCATCCCGGCGCCGTTGAGCAACGGCCAGAACAGCTCCCAGACCGAGGCGTCGAACCCGAAGGAAGCCTTCTGCAGGACCCGGTCCTGCGGGAGAAGGCGGTACTCCTCCTGCATCCACGCCAGCTGGTTGACCACCCCGCGGTGCGGGACGACCACTCCCTTCGGGGTGCCGGTGGATCCGGAGGTGTACATGACGTAAGCCGGGTGATCGGAGCGCAACGGCGCCGTCCGGTCGGCGTCGGTGATCTCCCGGGTGCCCGCCGCTGCCACCGCCGACCGAACCGCCTTGTCGTCCAGGCTGATCCACTCCGGCTCGGTGTCCCACGACAGCCCGATGTCCGGCGACAGCTCGGTGTCCGCGGACCGGGGCCGACCCAGCCAGGACGCGGCGCTCGCCGTGGTCACGACGGCCACCGGCGCGGCGTCGGCGAGCATGTGGTCGACGCGCTGGAGCGGCTGGTCGGAGTCGATGATCAGGTAGGCGCCACCGCTCTTGACGATGGCCAGCAGTGCGATGACCTGTTCCACCGACCGGTCCATCGCCACACCGACGACGGTGTCCGGCCCCACCCCGCGCGTGATCAGGTACCGGGCGAGCCTGGTGCTCCGCGCCTCCAGCTCCGCGTAGAGGACCCGCTCCTGCCCGGCCAGCAGGGCGAGGGCGTCCGGGGTCCGCTCGGCCTGGAGGTGGAGCAGTTCGGCGAGCGTCCGGTCAGGCACGGGGTGCGCGGTGTCGTTCCAGTCCCGCAGGACGCGCTGCTGTTCCGCGGGGTCGAGCAGGTCGACGGTGTGCGCCGGCGTGGCGGGGTCCTCGGCGAGGGCCTCCAGGACGCGGACGAGCCTGGCCATCAAGGTGTCCACAGTGGATTTGTCGAACAGTTCGGCCGCGAACACCACGCCGCCGTCCATGCCGGCGGGCGCACCCGACTCGTCGAACTGCTCGTGCACCTCGATGTCCAGGTCGAACCGCGCCGACAGCAGTCCGGTGGGGTCCTCGGTCACCCGCACGCCCGGCAGCTGCGGCGTCGACCGGGCGTTGTTCTGCACGGCGAGCATGACCTGGAACAGCGGGTGCCTCGCCATCGAACGGGCGGGCGCCAGCTCCTCCACGAGCCGTTCGAAGGGAACGTCCTGGTGCTCGAACGCCTCCAGCACGCCCGTGCGCACCCGGTGGAGAAGTTCGGTGAAGTCCGGGTCGCCCGACAGATCGGTCCGCAGCACCAGGGTGTTCGAGAAGTACCCGACCAGCCCGTCGAGCCCCTGGTCCATGCGTCCCGCGACGGGGCTGCCGAGCACGATGTCCCGCCCCGCACCGCTCTTCGACAGCAGCACCGAGACCGCCGTGTGGAGGATCATGAACATCGTCACGCCTTCGGCCAGCGCCAGTTCCGCCAACCGCGCGTGCAGCCGGGCCGGGATCCGCAGCGCGGCCCACCCGGCCTCGCGGTCGGACACGGTCGGGCGCGCCCGGTCCACGGGGAGGGCGAGTTCCTGCGGCGCCCCGCGGAGCTTGTCCTTCCAGTAGCCGATCTGCTGGGCCAGCAGACTGTCCGGCTGATCCGTGTCTCCCAGCAGTTCCCGCTGCCACAAGGTGTAGTCGGCGTACTGGAGCGGCAACGGCTCCCAGCCCGGTTCGCGCCCCGCGCGCCGGGCGCCGTAGGCGTCCGAGAGGTCCCGCCACAACGGGCCCATCGACCAGCCGTCACCCGCGATGTGGTGCACCACCAGCGACAGCGCCCACTCCTGGGATGCGCCGTCGCCGACGCGGAACAGATCGGCCTTCACCGGCGGTTCCACGGCGAGGTCGAAGGTGTGGCCGGCCAGCTCCTCGCGCCGTTGCTCCAGCTCCGCCGCCGTCACGGCGGTCGTCGGGAGGTCGACGGTCACCTCGTCAACGGGGTGGACGCGCTGCGACGGCTGATCTCCCACCTGCGGGAAGGTGGTCCGCAGGCTCTCGTGCCGGGCGATCACGTCGCCGAGCGCGGCCCGCAGCGCCGCGGTGTCCAGCGGTCCGGAAAGCCGCAGCAGCAGGCAGATGTTGTAGAGGTGGTTGGGGCCTTCCAGGCGGTCGATGAACCAGAGGCGGCTCTGCCCGTAGGACACCGGCAGCACCTCTGGCCGGGACATGGGCACCACCGGCGGCCGGACCGGGCCACCGGACTGGGCCAGTTTCCCGGCGAGCCCGGCCACGACCGGTTCCTCGAACACGGCTCGCACGGAGATCTCCGCGCCCAAGACCGCCCGGATGCGGCTGACGAGCTTCACGGCCAGCAGGGAATGCCCGCCCAGCGCGAAGAAGTCGTCGTCGGGACCGACGCGGGGCACGCCGAGCACCTCGGCGAACAAGGTGCACAGGAGTTCCTCGCGCGGGGAGGCGGGAGCGCGCACGAGGTCGGTCGGCGCGGCGGGCTCGGGATCGGGCAGGGCGGCGCGGTCCACCTTGCCGTTGACGGTCACCGGCAGCCGGTCGAGCACCGTCACGTACGACGGCACCAGGTAGCTCGGCACCCGCTCGGCCACGAACTCCCGCACCCCGGCGGCCAATTCATCGCCACCGGTGCGGCCCGACGGCACCACGTACGCCGCGAGGCGCTTGTCGCTCACGCCGTGCTCGCGGACGGTGACCACGGCCTGCGCCACGTCCTCGTGCGCGGACACGACGGCCTCCACCTCGCCGGGTTCGACGCGGAAACCGGCGATCTTGACCTGGTCGTCGGCACGGCCGACGAACTCCAGCACCCCGTCGGCCCGCCACCGCACCACGTCACCGACGCGGTACATCCGGGAGCCCCCGTCCTCGAACGGGCAGGCCACGAAGCGCTCCGCCGTCATCCCGGGGCGCCGGGCGTAACCGCGTGCCAATCCGTCGCCGGCGACGTAGAGCTCACCGGGCACGCCGACGGGCACCGGGCGCAAGGCGCTGTCGAGGACGTACGCGCGGGTGCGGGCCAGCAGGCGCCCGAGCGGGATGTCCCGGCCGCTGTCGACGTCCGCGCGGCCGACGGGATGGGTGTGGGTGTAGGTGGTGCTCTCGGTGGGGCCGTAGCCGTTGGACAGGACGGTGCCGGGCAACTCGTCGAGCACGGTGCGGGAGTGCTCGACGGAGAGCTTGTCGCCGCCGGTCAGCAACGAGCGCACCCCGCGCAGCGCGTGGACGTCGACGTCGATGACCTGGTGCAGCAACCCGGTGGCCAGCAGGGCGACCGTGACTCCGTGCGTGGTGAAGAACTCGCGCAGCGACGCCACGGACGGCGATCCGGGAGGGCCGACGGCGAGGGTGGATCCGTTGAGCAGGCCCGCCCAGATCTCGAAGGTGGCAGCGTCGAACGACACCGACCCGACGTGCGACACCACGTCCCCGGCGCGCACGTCGGCGTAGTCGGCGGGGCGGGCCAGCCGGTCGATGGCGCGGTGGGTGACGGTGACGCCCTTGGGCTTTCCGGTCGAACCGGAGGTGTAGATCGTGTAGGCGGCGGATTCCAGGTGCGGCACCGGTTCTGGCGCTGCGGCGTCCTCGGCGTCCACTGCGGCACGGGTCGCCGGGTCGTCCAGCACGACGCGCACCCCCGAGCCGGGCACTCGCGAGACCACGTCGGCGGTGGTGAGCACGAGAGCCGGGGCGGCGTCGTCGAGCATCATCTCGATGCGGGCGGACGGGTACTGGGTGTCCACCGGGATGTACGCGCCACCCGTCTTCAGGACTGCCAGCAGCCCGATGACCATCTCCGGCGAGCGTTCCATGACGACCGCGACGGTCCGCTCCGGCCCGGCGCCGTGGCGCAGCAGGTACCCGGCGAGCCGGTCGGTGCGGGCGTCGAGTTCCGCGTAGGTCATGCGGAACCCGTCGGCGACCAGAGCGGTGGCGTCCGGGGTGCGGGCGGCCTGCGCGCGGAACCCGGCGGTCACGGTCTGGGCCGGTTCGGACCGGTCGGTCGCGTTCCACTCGCCCACGACGCGGCCCCGTTCCACGGCGTCGAGGGGATCGATGCCGTGGACCCGCTGCCGGGCGTCGGCGGCGACGGCGCCCAGGACGTGCAGCAGCCGGGCCACCAGCGCCTCGGCGGTCGCGCGGTCGAAGAGGTCGGTGGCGTAGGTGAGACCGCCGTCGACGCCTGCGGGAGCGCCCTGGTCGTCGTACTGCTCGGCGGCTTGGAAGTCGAGGTCGAACTTGGCGCCGGGCACGTCGGTGTCGAGCCGTTCGAGGTGCACGCCGGGCAGGTCCACCGCGGCTGCGGGCACGTTCTGCACGGAGAGGATCACCTGGAACAGCGGGTGGCGGGCCGTGGACCTCGCGGGCGCCAGTTCCTCGACGAGTCGCTCGAACGGCACTTCCTGGTGGCCCAGCGCGCCCAGCGCGGACTTGCGCACGCGGCCCAGCACCTCGGCGAACGTGGGATCGCCGGAGAGGTCGGTGCGCAGCACGAGGGTGTTGACGAAGAAGCCGACCAGGTCGTCGGCGGCCTCGTCGGTGCGGCCCGCGATGGGGCTGCCCAGCGGGATGTCCTCCCCCGCGCCGAGCCGGGACAGGAGCACGGACAGGGCCGCCTGCCAGACCATGAACATCGTGACGCCCTGCGCGGCGGCCAGTTCTGCCAGCGCACCGTGCAGTTCGGCCGGCACGTGCAGCGGCACCCAGCCGCCCTCGTTGCTCGCGACCGCGGGCCGCGGCCGGTCGGTGGGCAGCGACAGCTCCTCCGGGATGCCCTCCAGCGCGTCCTTCCAGTAGGCCACCTGGTGGTTGAGGGGACTGCCCGGGTCGTCCGAGTCGCCGAGGAGTTCGCGCTGCCACAGCGCGTGGTCGGCGTACTGCACCGGCAGCGGATCGAAGCGCGGGGCGCTCCCGGCGCGGCGAGCGGTGTAGGCCGCGGAGAGGTCGCGCAGCATCGGGGCCATCGACCAGCCGTCGGAGGCGATGTGGTGCGTGACGAGGACCAGCACCGCCTCGGCCTCTTCACCGCCGAGGTCGAAAAGGCTTGCCCGCACCGGGAGTTCCCCGGCGAGGTCGAAGACGTGCTGGGCGGCGTCGGCGATCCGCGCGTCGAGGTCGGCGCGAGCGACGGACTCGACGTGCACACGCACCCGGGCTTCGTCGGCAGGAACGATGTGCTGGAAGGGCTGCCCCTCGTGCTGCGGGAAGCGGGTGCGCAGGCTTTCGTGCCGGGCCACCACGTCGGCCAGCGCGGCATCTAGCGCGGCGATGTCGAGATCACCGGTCATCCGCACCGCGAGCGGGATGTTGTAGAGCGCGCTCGCGCCTTCGAAGCTGTCCACGAACCACAGGCGGCGCTGGGCGTAGGACAGCGGGATCAGCTCCGGCCTCGGCCGGGCCGTGAGGGCGGGCCGGACCGGTGCGTCGCCTGCCTCACCGATCGTCGCGGCCAGTCCGGCGACGCTCGGCGTCTCGAAGACCGCCTCCACGGGGATTTCCGCGCCGAGGACGGTGCGGACCCTGCTGACGAGGCGGACGGCGAGCAGGGAATGCCCGCCCAGCGCGAAGAAGTCGTCGTCGACGCCCACCCGCGGCACGCCCAGCACGTGCGCGAAGACGGCGCAGAGCAGCTCTTCGCGCAGTGACGGCGGCCGGCGCAGTTCACCCGCGGCGAGTGCCTCCGGCGCGGGCAGGGCTGCACGATCGACCTTGCCGTTGCCCGTCAGGGGCAATCGGTCGAGGCTCACCACGGCGCTCGGCACCAGGTACTCCGGCAACCGGGCGGCGACGTGCTCGCGCAGCGGCTCGGTGTCGTCGCCACCCGTCCAGACCACGTACGCCACGAGGCGCTTGTCGCCCGGGACGTCCTCGCGGACGGTGACGACGGCCTGCGCCACGGCCGGGTGCGCGGCCAGCAGCGACTCGGCTTCGGCGGGCTCCACCCGGAACCCGCGGATCTTGACCTGGTCGTCGGCGCGGCCGACGAACTCCAGCACCCCGTCGGCCCGCCACCGCACCACGTCACCGGTGCGGTACATGCGGGCGCCCTCGTCCTCGAACGGGCAGGCCACGAAGCGTTCCGCCGTGAGCCCGCTGCGTCCGGCGTAGCCGCGGGCCAATCCCGCGCCGGCCAGGTACAGCTCTCCGGAGATTCCCACCGGGACCGGGTCGAGCGCGCTGTCCAGGACGTAGCAGCGGGTGTTGTCCATCGGCCTGCCGATGGAGACCACCTCGCCGATGTCCCCGGGGTCGGTCAGCGGGATCTGGGTGCCGATGACGGTGATCTCGGTCGGGCCGTAACTGCTGCGCACGACGATGCCCGGTGCGGCGTCGAGAACCCGCCGCACGGCGTTCTTCGGGACGACGTCGGCACCGGTGAGCACGTCGCTGGCACCGGCGAAGGCCTCGGGGTCCTCGTCGGCGATGACGCGGAACAGACCGGCCGTCAGGTGCACGTGGGTCAGCCCGTGGTCGACGATCAGCGCCCGCAGCCGCGCGGCGTCCATGCGGCCCGGCGGGACGACGAGGATCTCGCCGCCGGTGAGCAGCCGCACCCACAGTTCCACAGTGGACCCGTCGAAGGTGTGCGGCGCGGCGAACATGCCGCGGGCCTGCCCTCGGAACCGCCAGCAGCCGTCGCCGGCCAGGTCGACGATGTCCCGGTGGGTGGTCGCGATGCCCTTCGGCTCTCCGGTGGAGCCGGAGGTGAACATGACGTAGGCGAGCTGGTCGGGCAGGCTGCGCCCGGTCACGGCGGTGGCCGGTTGGTCCGCCCACGCGGCGGAGTCCCCGGCGCGGACCACGGTGGCGACTTCCCGGCTCAGGTCGTCGGCGTACTTCTCGTCGGCCACGCACAGCGAGGTTCCGGCGCGGTGCAGCACTTCGGCGATGCGGGTGGCGGGCTGGTCCGGGGAGACGGTGACGTAGGCACCGCCCGCCTTGAGGATCGCGAGCAGCACGACGACGACCTCGATCGAGCGGTCCATGACGACGCCGACCGGCGTCTCGGGAACCACGCCGAGTTCGATGAGGTGGTGGGCGAGCTGGTTGGAGCGCTGGTCCAGCTCGGCGTAGGTGAGCTGCTGGGTGTCCTCGGTGAGCACTGTGGTCAGCGCGATGGCCTTCGGCGCGCGGGAAGCGCGGATCGCGAACAACTCGGGGACGGTGAGCGCCAGCGTGTCGCTGTGCGTGTTGTTCCACTCGGTGAGCAGGCGTCGCCGCTCGGTGTGGTCGAGCAGGTCGACGCGGGCGACGGGGCGGTGCGGGTCCGCGGTGACGGCGTCGAGGACGCGCAGCAGGCGCGCCACCAGGGTTTCGGCCGTGGAGTGGTCGAAGAGGTCCGCGGCGTAGGTGAGGCCGCCCAGCATGCCGTCGGGTTCGCCCGCGTCGTCGACGAGCTCGACGACCTGGAAGTCGAGGTCGAACTTGGCCATCGCCGGCGCATCGGGCCGGGAGTCGACTTCGAGACCGGGCAGCGTCACGTCCTGCTGCGGGATGTTCTGGACGGCCAGGAGCACCTGGAAGAGCGGATGACGGCCCTTCGAGCGGGACGGCGCCAGTTCCTCCACGAGCCGTTCGAACGGGATGTCCTGGTGTTCCAGCGCGCCGAGCGCGTTCTGTCGCACCCTGGCCAGCACCTCGGTGAAGTCCGGGTCTCCGGACAGGTCGGTGCGCAGCACGATGGTGTTGACGAAGAACCCGACGATGTCCTCGACCGCCTCGTCAGTGCGGCCGGCGACCGGGCTGCCCAGCGGGATGTCCTCCCCCGCGCCGAGCCGCGACAGCAGGACCGCCAGCGCGGCCTGCCACACCATGAACATCGTGACGCCCTCGGTGCGGGTGAGCTCCGCCAGGCGTTCGTGCAGCTCGGTGGGCACCTCGATGTCGGCCCATCCCGCGACCCGGCTGTCGACGTCGGGCCGGGGCCGGTCGTTGGGCAGCGCGAGTTCCTCGGGTGCGCCTTCCAATGCCTCGCGCCAGTAGGAGACCTGGCCGTGCAGGAGGCTGCCGGGGTCGTCCGTGTCGCCGAGCAGCTCTCGTTGCCACAGCGCGTAATCCGCGTACTGCACGGGCAGCGGCTCCCACTCGGGCGTCCGGCCGTCGCAGCGCGCCGCGTACGCCTCCGACAGGTCCCGCCACAGCGGGGCCATCGACCAGCCGTCACCGGCGATGTGGTGCACCACCAGGACCAGCGCAGAGGTGTCCGGTCCGGTCGTGAACAGCACCGCGCGCAGCGGGAGTTCGGCGGCCAGGTCGAAGACGTGCGCCGAGGTCTCGGCGATCCGCGCGCTGAGCTCCGCCGCGTCGACCTCGACGACGGGCAGCTCCACCGCTGCTTCGCCGGCGGGGGTGATGTCCTGGAACGGTTCGCCGTCGACCTCCGGGAACCGGGTTCGCAGCGTCTCGTGCCGGGCCAGCACGTCGGACAGGGCGGCCCGCATCGCGTCGACGTCGAGCTTCCCGGTCAGCCGCAACACCAGCGGGATGTTGTAGAGAGCGCCCGCGCCTTCCAGCTGGTCCATGAACCACAGGCGGCGCTGCGCGAACGACAGCGGCAACCGCTCCGGGCGGTCACCGGCCGAAACCGGTGGCCGCACCACGCTTCCCGACTCGGCGAGACGTTCCGCGAGCTGCCGGGCGGTCGGTGCCTCGAACAGGGTGCGGATGGGGAGTTCGGCGCCGAGGACGGTGCGGATCCGGCTGGCGAGGCGCACCGCTTGCAGCGAATGCCCGCCGAGGGCGAAGAAGTCGTCGTCGACGCCCACCCGCGGCACGCCGAGGACCTGGGCGAACACCGAGCACAGCAGCTCTTCGCGCAGGCCCGCCGGACGGCGTTCGGGCGCGGTTGCGGGAACGTCGCCGGGTTCCGGGTCCTCGAGGTGCAACCGCCCCTCGCGGTCCCAGCGGGCGCGGCGTCCGGTCGGGCGCATGGGGCTCCCGTCGTCGGTGAAGGGGCAAGGAGCGGAGGCGTCGTCGTCCCGGGCCGCGTCGTCGACGACGTGCAGGTCGCCGAGGACGCCCGGGGCCACGGGAGACAAGCCCGCGTCCAGCACGTAGGCGGCGCCCGCCGGCTGCCGGTGGGGCCACTCGGTCACGACGTGCCGTCGTTCGGCCGGGTCGAGAACGTCGACCCGGTGCACCGCGCGACCGGGGTCGCGCGCCAGGTCGTCGAGGACGCGCAGCAGGCGCGCCACCAGCGCGTCGACGGTCTCGTGGTCGAACAGGTCGGTGGCGTAGCCGAGCGCGCCCGTCATGCCGCCCGGCAGGCCCGCGTCGAAGCGCTCCGCGATCTGCAGGTCCAGGTCGAACTTGGCGTCGCCGGTGGCCGACCGGAGCGGTTCGACGTCGGCGCCCGCCAGTTCGGGCTCGGTGCGCGGAGTGGACTGCACTTCCGCGATCACCTGGAAGAGCGGGTGGCGACCGGTGTGACGGGTGGGGGCCAGCTCTTCCACGAGTCGTTCGAAGGGAACGTCCTGGTGCTCCAGCGCGCCGAGCGCGGCCTGCCGCACCCGACCCAGCACCTCCGTGAAATCCGGGTCCCCGGACAGATCGACGCGCAGCACGACGGTGTTGACGAAGAACCCGACGAGATCTTCGACCGCCTCGTCCGTGCGGCCCGCCACCGGGCTGCCCAGCGGGATGTCCTCCCCCGCACCCATCCTCGACAGCAGCACGGCCAGCGCCGCCTGCCACACCATGAACATCGTGACGCCCTCAGCGCGCGCCAGCTCCGCCAGCCGCCCGTGCAACTCGGCGGGAACCTCGACGTCGACCCAGCCACCGCTTCGCCCGGTGTCGGCGGTGCGCGGCCGGTCGAGCGGCAGCGCGAGTTCCTCGGGGGCACCGGCCAATTCCGCGCGCCAATGGGCGAGCTCGGCGGAGAGCAGACTGCCGGGATCATCGGCCTCACCGAGCAGATCTCGTTGCCACAGCGCGTAATCCGCGTACTGCACGGGCAGCGGCTGCCACTGCGGTGCCTCACCCGCGCACCGCGCCGCGTACGCCTCCGAGAGATCCCGCCACAGCGGGCTCATCGACCAGTCGTCACCCGCGATGTGGTGCATCACGAGCACCAGCACCGACGTCTCCGGGCCGGTCGTGAACAGCGCGGCCCGGAAAGGCAGGTCGGTGGCGAGGTCGAAGACGTGGCCGGTCGCCGCGGCGATCCGCGGGTCCTGCTCGTCCGCGGCCTCCAGCACCGGCAGCTCCACCGTCGCGGCGGCGACCGGGACGATCTCCTGGTGCGGCTCGCCGTCGACTTCCGGGAACCGGGTCCTCAGCGTCTCGTGCCGCGCGACCAGATCGTCCAGCGCCGCTCGCAGCGCGCTGACGTCGATCTTGCCGGTCAGCCGCAGCACCAGCGGGATGTTGTAGAGCGCGCTCGACCCGTCCATCCGGTCCACGAACCACAGTCGGCGCTGCGCGAACGACAACGGCAACTGCTCCGGTCGCGCTGCCGCCGAAAGCCCGGTGCGCGCGGGGACACCGTCGGTCTCGGCCAGCCGAGCGGCCAGCGCCGCCACCGTCGAGGCCTCGAAGACGGCCCGCACCGGGATCTCGACGCCGAGCACGGCGCGAACCCGGCTGACGAGGCGCACTGCGAGCAGGGAATGCCCGCCGAGCGCGAAGAAATCGTCGTCGACGCCCACCCGGTCCACGCCGAGAACCTGGGCGAACACCGAGCACAGCAGCTCCTCGCGCACGCCCACCGGCCGGACTGCGGCGCCGGTGGCGCGCTCGGGCGCGGGCAGGGCCGCGCGGTCGAGCTTGCCGTTGACCGACAGCGGCAACCGGTCGAGCACGACGAAGGCGGACGGCACCAGGTGCGCGGGGAGCCGGGACTCCAGTTCGCCGCGCAACGGTGCGGGCAGCTCGTCTCCCCGGGGCCCGGCGGGAACGACGTAGGCCGTGAGCCGCTTGTCTCCGGGCGCGTCCTCGCGGACGACGACCGCGGCCTGAGCCACTCGCGCGTCGTCGGCGAGCTGGGCCTCGATCTCCCCCGGTTCGATGCGGAAGCCGCGGATCTTGACCTGATCGTCGGATCGGCCGACGTAGAGCAAGCGGCCGTCGGCCGTCCGGCGCGCGGTGTCGCCGGTGCGGTACATACGGGTGCCCGCCGGCCCGAACGGATCCGCGACGAACCGCTGGGCGGTGAGCCCGTGCCGGTCCAGGTAGCCGCGAGCGACGCCACCGCCCGCCACGTACAGATCGCCGTCGACGCCGTCCGGCACGGGCCGCAGGTGCGCGTCGAGGACGTAGAGGCGCACACCGGGCAGCGGGCGGCCGATCGTCGGGGCGTCACCGGGGCGCAGCGGGCCGTCGGCCGCCCCGATGACGGTGATCTCCGTCGGTCCGTAGGCGTTGCCGAAAAAGCGCTCGGCACCCCAGCGGTCGACGAGCGCCGCACCCAGGGCCTCGCCCGCCACGAGCAGTGTCTCCACAGTGGACAGTCTCTGCGGGTCCTCGACCATGCCGAGGACCGTGGGCGGCAGCTGCAGGTGGGTCACGCCCTGCTCGGCGACCACGTCCTCCAGGCCCGCGCCCGGCAGGAGTTCGGCGGCGGGGGCGACGACGAGGCACGCGCCCGCGGCGAACGCCGTCATGATCTCCCAGGTCGCGACGTCGAAGCCGAGCGAGGCGAACTGGAGGAGCCTGCTGTCGGGTTCCAACCCGGGCCAGCGGTAGGCGAGCAGGTTCACCGCACCCGCGTGCGGGACCACGACTCCCTTGGGGGTGCCGGTGGAGCCCGAGGTGTAGATGACGTACGCCGGGTGCTCGGGCCGCAGCGGGACCGCGCGGTCGGCCTGCGCGACCGGATGGCCGGGACGGGCGGCGACAGCAGCGCGGACCGAGGGATCGTCGACGACGATCGGGGCCGGTCCGGGCAACGCGACGTCCTCGGCGATCGAGGCGGTGGTCAGGACGGCCACCGGGCCGGCGTCGGCGCACAGGTGGGCGATGCGCTCGGCGGGCTGGTCCGGGTCGATCGGCACGTAGACGGCGCCGGACTTCAGCACGGCCAGCAGCGCGACGATCGTCTCCGGTGAGCGGTCCATGAGGAGCACGACCCGGCCTTCGGGTCCGACGCCGTGGCCGATCAGGTGGCGCGCCAACCGGTTCGCCCGCTCGTCGAGCTCGGCGTAGCTGATGCGCTCGGCGCCGGAGGCGACGGCGTCGGCACCGGGGGTGGCGGCGGCCCGGTCGGCGAACACGTCGGTGAGGGTCCGGGTCCTCTCGGGAACGCCGGTGTCGTTGAACTCGACGAGGATGCGGTGGCGTTCCTCGCGCGGCAGCACGTCGATCTCGGCGAGCGGGGTGAGCGGGTCCTGTTCGAGGGCGGCCACGACGCGCTCGGTGGTGGCCAGCAGCAACCCGATGACGACGTCGGGGTCGATCCCGGCCGCGGCCTGCACGTCGAAAGCGATCTCGCGGCCGTCGTCGTCGACGGACACCAAGAGCGGGTAGTTGGTGCGTTCCCGCGCGGCGAGGACGTCGGCTCCCGACGAGAGGACGGTCTCGCGCTCCTCACCGGAGATGTTGTGCCGGTAGTTGAGGACTGCGGTGAACAGCGGAGCGGGCACCGGGACGCCGCTGGCGCGCTGGGCGTCGGCGAGCGAGGCGTGCTCGTGCGCCAGGAGTTCGGCCAGCTGGGCGTGCATGACCCGCACCGCGTCGGTCACGTCGGCGTCGCCGATCGAGGCCCGCACCGGCAGCGTGTTGATGAACATGCCGGGGACGTGCTCGGCGCCCGCCTGCACGCGGCCGAGCAGGAGGGTTCCGAACACGACGTCGTCGCCGCCGCAGAGCGCGGCGAGCACCCGGGACCACACGACGTGCAGGACGGTGGCGGGGCTCGCCCCGGCGCGCCGGGCCTGCTCGCCGAGCCGGGTGGTGACCAGCGGGTCCAGGACGGCGCGGCGTTCGGTGACGTCGCGGCCGTCGCCGCGCACCTCCAGCACCCCGAAGGGGGCGGTGGGTTCGGTGACGTCGCCGAGCAGCCGCGCGAAGTGCGCCTCGTGCTCCTCGGCGGGCGTGCCGAGCAGGGCTTCGCCGACGAAAGTGCGGTACGGCAGGGGTTTTGGCAGCGCGCCGCCTTGGCCGCTCAGGAAGGCCGTGACCTCCCGGAGGACCAGTTCGAGGGTGGTGTGGTCCTGGGTGATGTGGTGCATGCGGATCGCCAGCAGCCACCGATCCGTACCGGGCTCGGCCGCGACGGCGACGTCCATCAAGGGCGCGCGGCGCAGGTCCATCGGCCCGTCGGCGAGGGCCAGGAACCGCTCCACGTCGTCGGTGGGGTCGAGTTCGACCTCGGTCACCGGCAGGTCGACGTTCCGGTGCACGACCTGCACGGGATGCGGGAGCCCCTCCCAGGCTAGGCCCGTGCGCAGGACCTCGTGGCGCTCGATGACGCGCGGCCAGGCCGCGAGGAACTCCTCCAGCAGCGCCCGGGTGTCGAATCGCAGGACGTAGCGCACGAGGTACGGGTCGTCGGTGCCGTTCTCGGCGTGCAACCGGTGGTGGAAGAACAGGCCTTCCTGCAGCGGGCCGAGCCGGTAGATGTCGGCGACGTTGGTGGCGCCGCCGGGAACGCCACCGGTGACGGTGTCCAGCTCGGCGGCGGTGAGCCCGGCAAGCGGCACCATCTCCGGGGTGATCCGGGTGGCGCCGGGCGGCGGGGTGCCCTCCGGGATGTCGACGGGTGCGCGACCGGCGACGGCGGCGAGCCCGGCCGGTGTCGCCGCGGTGAACAGGGTCCGCACGTCGACGGGCACACCCCGGTCGCGCAGTCGCTCGACGAGCCGCACCGCGAGCAGGGAATGCCCGCCCAGAGCGAAGAAGTCGTCGTCGACGCCCACCCGGTCCACGCCGAGGACCTCGCCGAAGACCGAGCAGAGCACCTCCTCGCGGACCGTCGAGGGGCCGCGTCCTGCGGACGAGGCGAACTCGGGCGCGGGCAGGGCACCCCGGTCCAGCTTGCCGTTGACGGTGAGCGGCAACCGCTCCAGCGGGACGACCGCCGCGGGCACCATGTGGGCGGGCAGCAGCTCGGTGACGGCGTCGCGGACCGACCGCGCCAGTGCGTCGCCGTCCTCTGCAGGATCGCGGGCGACGACGTAGGCGATCAGCCGCTGGTCGCCGGGGGCGTCCTCGCGCAGGAGGACCGCGGCGTGCGCGACGCGCTCGTCGGTGAGCAGGGCGGCCTCGACCTCACCGGGTTCGATGCGGAAACCCCGCAACGACACCTGGTCGTCGGCGCGGCCCAGGTACTCCAAGGTGCCGTCGCTCCCCCACCTCGCGAGGTCGCCGGTGCGGTACATGCGGGCACCGCCGGGCTCGAAAGGACAAGCGACGAACCGGTTCGCGGTGAGCGCGGGCAGGCCGAGGTAGCCGCGGGCGACACCGGAGCCCGCGACGTACATCTCGCCGGTGACGCCGGGCGGTACGGGTCGCAGGTGGGCGTCGAGGACGTGGACGCGGGTGTTGTCCAGCGGCAGGCCGATCGGGCTACCGCCGTGCGGGCCGGGCCGCGTGCCGGTACCGATGTCGAGATGGGTGACGTGCACGGTGGTTTCGGTGATGCCGTACATGTTCACCAGCGCCGGTCCATCCCGGCGGGTGAGCCGGGCGGTGTCCAGCGCCTCGCCGCCGAGGACGACGAGCCGCAGCGGCGCAGCGAGAGCGGTGCCGGGTTCCTGCTCGTCGGCGTGCTCGAGCTGGTGGAACGCCGATGGGGTCTGGCTGAGGACGGTCACGCCCTCGTCGGCGAGCAGGCGCCGGAAATCGCGCGGCGAGCGGGACGTGTCGTGGTCGACGACGACGAGCCGACCACCGGTCAGCAGGCAACCCCACAGCTCCCACACCGAGAAGTCGAAGGCGTGCGAGTGGAACCAGGTCCACACGTCCTCGCCGTCGTCGAACGAGTACCGCGCGGCCGCGCTCCGCAGCAGTGCCGTGACCTGGGAGTGGGTGACGACGACGCCCTTCGGGACGCCGGTGGAGCCGGAGGTGTGGATGACGTACGCCGGGTGGTCGGCCAGCAGCGGGCACGACCGCTCGTCCTGGCTGATCGGGTCCGTGCCGCACGCTGCGACGGCCGCCTGGACGGCCGGGTCGTCGAGCACGACGCGGTCGACGTCGGCCGGCAGCCGATCGGCGAGTCCGGTGGTGGTGAGCAGGACGGCGGGCTCGACGTCGGCGAGCAGGCTGCCGATCCGCGCGTCCGGGTAGGCGGGATCGATCGGCACGTAAGCACCGCCCGCCTTCATCACCGCGAGCAGCGCGACGACGAGGTCGGGGGTGCGGTCCATCGCGACGGCGACCCGCGTCTCCGGGCCGACGCCTCGCCCGATCAAGTGGCGGGCGAGCCGGTTGGCCGCGACGTCCAGTTCGGCGTAGGTGAGGCTCGCGGTGAGGGCACTCGCTTCCGGGCGGGCCACCGCCTGCTCCGCGAAGAGGTCCGGGAGGGTCGCAGGGGGCAGGGCGCGGGTGGGGCCGGCGCTCGCGCTCAGCGCGCGGTGTTCGGCAGGTTCGAGCACGTCGATGGCGTGCAGCCGGGTTCCGGGATCGGCGGCGACGGCCTCCAGCACCCGCAGCAGGCGGGCCGCGAACGACTCGACGGTCGCGCGGTCGAAGAGGTCGGCGGAGTAGGTGATCTCGACGTCCACCCCCGCGGGTCGGTGCCAGACCTGGAAGTCGAGGTCGAACTTGGCCAGCGGCAGGTCCGCGACGTGGGCGGTGGCCGTCAAGCCGTCCAGCTCGACGGCGGTCTCGGGGGCGTTGTGGAGGGTCAGGTTGACCTGGAACAGGGGGTGCCTGCTCAGCGACCGGTGCGGGCCGAGCTCCGCCACGAGCCGTTCGAAGGGGACGTCCTGGTTCCGCAGCGCGTCGACGGTCGTCTCCCTGACCCGGCCCACGACGTCGGCGAAGGCCGGGTCGCCGCTCAGGTCGGTGCGCAGCACGAGGGTGTTGACGAAGAACCCGACGAGTCCTTCCAGCCCGGCCTCATCGCGACCGGCGACGGGAGTGCCGACCGGGATGTCCTGGCCTGCACCGAGTTTCGACAGCAGGACGGCGATCGCGGCCTGCCACACCATGAACGGCGTCGCGTTCTCGGCGCGCGCCAGCTCCGCCAGCCGCTCGCGGAGACCGGCGGGAACCTCGAAGCGAACGGTGTCTCCCGCGCGTGCCGAGATCGCGGGGCGCGGCCGGTCGGTGGGCAACGACAACTCCCCCGGCGCGCCCGCGAGCGCCGCGCGCCAGTGGGACAGTTGGGTGGCCAGCACGCTTTCGGGGTCGTCGGCCTCGCCGAGCAGTTCGCGCTGCCAGAGCGCGTAGTCGGCGTACTGCACGGGCAGCGGTTCCTGCTTCGGTGCGCTTCCGGCCCTGCGTGCGGCGTAGGCGACCGACAGGTCCCGCCACAGCGGGTCTGCCGACCACCCGTCCGCGGCGATGTGGTGCAGCACCAGCACGAGCACGGCTTCCTCGGGCCCCGAGGTCAGCAACCGGGCGTGGCACGGGAGGTCGTGGGCCAGGTCGAAGACGTGCCGGGCGGTGCCCGCGATCTCCGCCTCCAGCCCGTCCGCCGACACCTCGGTGACGAGCAAGGGGTCGCCGATGTCGTCCGGGAGCACGATGTCCTGGACGGGTTCGCCGTCGTGCTGCGGGAAGCGGGTGCGCAGGCTCTCGTGCCGGAGGAGCACGTCGGTCAGCGCCGCGCGCAGCGCGCCGATGTCGAGCCGGCCCTTCAGCCGCAGGACCAGCGGAACGTTGTAGAGGGCTCCTGCCCCGTCCAACTGGTCCAGGAACCACAGCCGACGCTGCGCGTACGACGCAGGAATCACGGACACTCCTTGGTTTGTGCTGGTCGGCCCGATTCGCGCTGGATCAGCCGAGGTAGTCCTCGGCACCGCCGGTGCGCACGGTGTCCAAGGTGAAGCAGTGGAAACCCCCGCCGAAGAGCCGCCGGTGCCGGTGCCGGATCGGCACCGCGTCGAAGCCGTGCTCTTCCAAGGTGGTGATGAGCGTCTTGCACGCGTCGTTGACCAGAACCGTGTTCTCGTCGACGGACAGCACGTTGAGGTCGATGTACGGGCTGGCCGGGATCGGGTCGCCGTTCTCGTACTGCGGGTAGTCGTCGATGCCGGGCGCCGGCGGCACGATGATGTCCCAGCTCCGCAGGGCTTCCGGCAGGTAGTCGGCGACGCCGGGGTCGCGCAGCAGCAGGGTGCCGGGACGCAGCGGGACGACGACGCTGTCGATGTGGCTCTGGGTGAGCTTGTCCATGCGGTGCACCCGGAATCGCCCGCGCAGGTGCCGTTCCAGCCACTCGTAGGCGAGCGCGTGGTTGGCGTTGGACACGTTGACGATCAGGTCGCGGCCGAGGCGGAGGCAGTTGGCGCCGTCGATCATCAGCTCCGCGCCGACGTCGTAGGCCGAGTCCTGCGGATCGAGCGGGACTTCGATGTTCGGGGCGGCGTGGGCCACGTTCTCCGGGTCGAAGGAGTGGTCGGTCATCATGGGCCGCGGCATGGTCGTCCAGCGGGCGCCCTGCCGGAAGTACTCCTGGAAGACCGGTTTGAGGAACTGCGTCTCGAAGTACCGGTCGCGCAGCATCGGCGGGCACTCGACGATCTCGTCGCCGAGGATCAGCGTGTTGTCGCGGATGTTGAGCGGCGGCGTGACCGTGGCCTCGAAGGCGGGGGTGGCGACCTGGGTGCGGCCGGGGTCCAGCCGCAGCGGGCGGTGCACGGTGACGCCGAGCGCGGCCAGCTGGTCGGCGACGCCCTCGACGTCTTCGACGAGTTCGGCGAGGAACCGCTCCTTCATCGCCAGCCGGTGCGGGGTGTTGCGCTCACGACGTTCCTCGCTGTCCCTCCAGGTGGACAGCGAGGGGTAGTAGCCGCGGGCGCCGGAGATGTTGTCGCTGATGAACATGTCGAAGGACATGTCCCGCACGCGGTCGAGGTAGCCCTCCGCGGAGCCGACGACGATCTCTTTCAGCGGTGTGAAGTCGTCGTAGCAGTTCAGGCGCATCGGCGGTGTCCTTTCGCGACGGTCCTGGGGATGTCGAGCCGGGTCATGCCGCGGCCTCCTCGCGGAGGAAGGTCGCGAGCCGCTTGACGCCCTGCTCGATCTGGTCGGGGTCGAGGTAGCTGCACGAGAGCCGGAGTTGCCGATCGCAGCGGTCGGTGAGGGAGAACTGGCCCATCGGCGTCCACAGCACGCCGTACTCGGCGGCCGAGAGCTCCAGCAGCGCGAGGTCCGCGGCGACCGGGATGTCGATGCGGACGAAAAAGCCACCGGCGGGCCGCTGCCAGGTGATGCCGGGTGGCAGGTCGTCGCCGAGGTGCCGGTCCAGCGCGTCCAGCAGGCACTGGAGGTTGCGCCGGTAGCGCTGCGCCTTGCTGCGTCCGAGCTCGGCCAGCGAACGCCCGTGGTCCAGCAGCAGTCCGCCGACGACCGCCTGGGCCAGCGGCGGGGTGTTGACGGTGGTCATGGTCTTGAGGACGGCCAACTCCTCGGCCAGCGTCCGTTCGCCGTCACCGTGCTGGACGCGCTGGTCGGCGACGGCGTAACCGACGCGGGCGCCGGGGAAGCCCACCTTCGCGAACGTGCCGACGTGCACGACGCGACGACGGGAGTCCAACGCCTTGAGACCGGGCAGGCCGTCGTCCTCCGTCGCGGTGAACCCGTACGCGTTGTCCTCGATGAGCAGCAGGTCCTCCCGCTCCGCCAGGTCGAGCAACTCGTGCCGGGAAGCGAGCGGCATGCGGGCGCCGCCGGGGTTGGAGAAGTCGGGGGCGACGTAGCAGGCCCGGATCCGTCGTCCCTGCTCACGGGCCTCGCGGCACTGGGCGGCGAGGTGATCGACGTCGAGTCCGGCCTCCCCTTCGCGGAGGGGGACGACGGGGATGTCGAGCAGCCGGGCGGTGCCGATGATGCCCGCGTAGCAGGGATCGGCGATCGCGATCAGGTCGTCCCCGCCGGAGTGCCGGAACAGCGCGCGCAGCGTCAGCAGCAACGCCTCCTGGGCGCCGACGGTGATGACGATCTCGCGGGGGTCGGCGCGGATGCCCTGGTCGGCGCCGAGCGCCTCGGCGACGAGACCGTTGATCAGGCCCTGCGCCGGCCCGTACTCGTAGAGCGCGCGCTGCGCGCTGTCCGGGGCGAAACCGCGCTCGTCGACGAGGTGGGCGACGAACCGGTCGGTCAGCGCGCGGGTGTCGATGTCGCGCATGAATTCCGGGTGCGGGGCACCGGGAGCGAAGGAGATGGCCTCGGGATACCGGCTCATCACCTCGTTGAGGAAGCCGATCGCGGCGAGCGCCGGATCCTGCGCGGAACGGTGCAGGTCGTCGGCGTGCAGGTCGGGTGTGCCGGTCATGATGCGCTCCGTTCCGCGGCGCGACGCCGCTCCCGTTCCCGCCACCTGCGTTCGACCTTCTCCAGCACGTCCGGGGCGTAGGCGCGTTCGGCCTGCGCCACGGCGAATTCCGCGAGGTAGTCGCGGAACAGGTCGAGGGGTTCCTCCGCGACGGCGAGCATGTGCCGGTTGGCCGCGACGGCCGGTGCGGAGAGGGCTTCCGCGGCGCGGTCGACGGCCTCATCCACGCCTTCGGGCGCGACGATCTCGTCGCAGACGAACCGCGCCTCGGGGTCCGCCGCCGCGATCCTCCGCCCGCCGAGCAGCACCTGGCGGGCCAGGCGCGCGCCGGTGTGCCGGGTGAGCCGCAGGTTGCCGAGACCGGGCACGATGCCCTCCTCGGCGGCAGGCAGGCTGACGAACGAGTCCTCCGCCGCGATCACGTGGTCGAGGACGAGCAGGAGTTGCATGCCGCCGCCGATGGCGAAGGTGTCGACGGCGCCGATCCACGGCTTGCTGGTGAACCGCTGCGCCCCCGCGCCGGGCGCCGGGTCGGTCAGCAAGCCGCGCAGGATCTTGTTCAGGTACCCGAGCTCGCGGCCGAGGAGGAACTCCACGAACGGGATCCGCCCGTCGCGCAGATCGGTGAGGTCGATGCCTGCGCTGAACACGCGCCGTCCCCGGTACTTCGGGTGGTCGACGGTGCCGCCGCGCAGGACGCCGACCGCGACCGCGTCGTCGAGCAGGACCAGGTCGACGGCCGTGTCGAGGTCGGCGATCAACCGCTCGTCCTCGGCGTTGAGCCGCGCGACGTTGCGGAACTCGACGTGGGCCGTCGTGCCCCGGCGGGTCACGAGCACCGTGTCCAGCTCGGCCCGGCCGTCGGCGCGGAAGGCGTCGATGAGGTCGAGGGCGCGCGGTGTCGGCCGCAGCATCGTCTCGACGAGGTGGCGGCCCGCCGTGGGCGAGCGCAGCACGGCGCCGCAGAACAGGCCCTGGTCGATCTCGCGGCCTTCCTTGTGCGCCTGGACTTCCGCGCGTTCGGCGGCCATCTGCTCGCGGGTCGGCACCAGACCGGGGAAGCGGTCGGCCGCCGCGTGGACGAGTTCCGGCAGCCGGACCGGACGGGTCATCCCTTCGGTGAGCAGGCCGTAGATCGTCTCGGTGTGGCGGGCGAGGAAGGCCCGGCGGGCCTGGCGCGCGTCCGCGTGGATGCGGTCGGCCTGCTCCTGCTCGGCCGGGGTGCGGTCGGTTCGTGAGGGCAGCGCGGCGAGCCCCCGTTCCCCCGCCTCGGTGAGCGTGGCGAGTTCGGCGGCGTCGTGGTCGAGCGAGTCGGTCATCCGCCGGCCTCGCTCTCCGCACCGTCCGCTTCGGCGACCGCGCGCAGCCGTCGCAACTCGCGGTCGCAGGCGGCGAGGTGCGCGCCGAGCGCGTCGTCGTACTCGGCGGACGCGGCTTCCTCCAGAAGGCGCCGCCGGATGCGGGTTTCGTGGTCGGACAGCCGCCCGCGCAGCACGACGGCGGCTTGCACCGCCTCCGCGAGGTCGTCGCTGACCTGGTCGATGATGCCGAGCTCCAGGGCTTCGGACGCCGGTATGTCGGTGCCCCACATGACGAGTCGGCGCGCCCGCGCCAAGCCGATGTGGTGCACGAGGCGGTAGAGGGACATGCCCGGCCAGTAGTGGCCGTCGTTGACCGGCAGCATGAGCGTCAGGTCAGGAGTACCGATGCGGAAGTCCGCGGTGAGCATCAGGTCGAGCACCGGCCCGCCGCACGTGCCTTCGGCGACGGCGATGTTGACGGCGTCGAGGCGTTCCAGCCGCCGCACGGCGCGCTCCCAGCGGTTGACGTCCTGGATCGAGACGTCACCGGGCCACTCGCGCGGCTGGGCGGGGACGGGCGGGAACCGCAGGACGGCGACCATCCGCTCCCGCCGGTCCTCCACCTGCTCGCACACCTCGTTGACCGCGGCCGTCAACTCGGGAAGCGGCATTCCGCCGTCCAGCCGGGCCGAGACCCCCAACGCATCGGGCAGCCCGATCCCCGCGTCCGCTTGCATGTCCGCAGCCATCCCTTCCGTCACCAGCGCACCAGGGCCGTTTCGAGGGTCGAGCCGGGCCCCATCGTCATCAGCACACCGAGATCGCCTGGCGCGGCGACCTTCTCGGCTCTCAACCGCTCGTAGGAGAACAGGAACGAACCGCTGGAGAGGTTGCCGTGGTCCCGCAGCACGCCGGTGGTGTGCCGCACGTCGTGCCGGGACAGACCGAGGTTCACCCGCACCGCGTCGATGACCTTCTTGCCGCCGGAATGCACCACCCAGTGCGCGATCTCGCCCGCGCGCACCCCTGTTCCTTCGAGGAGCCGCGCCACGGCGGTTTCGGCGTTCGCACCGACGACGTACGGGACCTCGGGGTCGAGGTAGAAGCTGAACTTGCCCTGGTCGTCGTCCCAGTCGTACCGCATCGCGCCGACCGCTTCGGGGATGATGTGACTGGTGAAGCGCAGCAGGGCCGGGCCCCGATCCTCGGCCTCCGATCCGGCGGCGCGCACGGCGACGGCCGCCGCCCCATCACCGAAGAGGCTGTTGACGATCGCGGTGCGCATCGTGGAGTCGAAGACGTAAGCGGCGGAACACGCCTCGACGCACACCATGAGCGCCAGCTCGCCGGGATGACCGGCCGCCCAGCCGGACACGGCGTTGAGCCCGTTGAGACCGGCGTTGCAGCCCATGCCGACCACGTCGAGCCGCTGGCACGACGGCTCGATTCCGAGATCCTTGATGAGCAGCGCCGAGAAGCCCGGGGTGACGAATCCGGTGGAGGTGACGCAGCACAGGTACCGGATGTCGCCGACGTCGGCACCGACGTCGGCCAGGCAGCGCTGGACGGCCTCGCGCCCCATGCTCAGGCCGGTCTCGGTGTGCTTGCGCAGCAGCTCGCCCTGGGTCTCGACGGTCGGCGTCCCGTCGGGACCGAGCGGTGGCAGGGTGAGGTTGCGCCGCTCGATCGAACCGCTGAGGAACGCGGAGCGGACCTTGGCCTCGGTGATGCCGAAGGTGCTGAGGACTTCGTGCTGCGTGTAGGAATCCGGCGGCACCGCGGTGCCGACACCGACGAGGTTCGGGGCCTGCGGTTCCGATCTGGTGGCTGCTGGCACTGCGTCCTCCGTCCTCCACCACATCTCGGTGTCCGGGAAATTCTTTCCGAGCGCGTCGTGCGTGACACCAGTACTCACCGCCGTTACGGGCCCTCAGCTCCTGCTGCGCGGACGCAGCTGCGGGCGCGGCCGGGCTTGCGGGCCTGCGTACATCTCGAGCAGCCGCGCGGTCAGCGCGTGCGGCGTGGGGTGCTCGAAAACGGTGCCTGCGCTGACGTGCAGGCCGGTCGCGGTGGCGAGTCGATTGCGCAGCCGGGTGGCGGTGAGGGAGTCGAAGCCCATGTCGACGAAGCCCCGCTCGGGGCTGATGGCGTCCGCGGTGTCGTGCCCGAGGACGACCGCGGCGTGGGTGCGCACGACGCGCAGCAGTTCCGCCTCGCGTTCGGCCGGAGGCAAGGACCGGAGCCGCGTCCCGAACTCCTCCGCGTCGTGGGGGTTCTCGTCTTCCGCGGCCGCTTGCCGGACACCGGGGATGCCGGCGAGGACGCGGGCCAGCGGACGGGCCTGGGGGTCGTCGGCGAGGTGTCCGGCGAAGCGCGACCAGTCGGCGTCGACGACGGCGATCCGGCTGTCCCCGCCGGTGATGGCGCGCTCCAACGCCAGCAGGGCAAGACCCGGTTCGAGCGGGTTGAGGCCGCCGTGCGCTCCCCCGTCCCTCGGTTCGGACCCCGCCCAGGGGCCCCAAGCGACGCAGGTCACCGGCAGCCCCTCGGCGTCCCGTTCCTCGGCGAGGGCCTCCAGCTGGGCGCTCGCGACGGCGTCGCCGGATCGGCCGGGCGCGCCGAGGGCACCGGAGAACGACGAGAACAGCACGAACGCCGCGAGGTCGGAGTCCCGCGTGAGGTCGTGCAGCAGCCGGGCGGCTCGCGACTTGGCCCGCGCCACCGCCTGCAGCCGTGCCGGGGTCATCTCGGAGAACGCGCCGTCGCCGACGACGCCGGCCGCGTGCACGACGGCGCTCAGCGGTCGCTCGGCCGGAATGCCGTCGAGCAAGGCCGCGAGCGAGTCGTGATCGCCGACGTCGCACGCGGCGAGGGAGACCTCGGTGCCGAGGGCGGTGAGCTCCTCGTGCAGCGCCGCCCCGTCGGCGTCGGGACCGCGCCGGGAGACGAGCAGGAGGTGTTCGACGCCGGCGCGGGCCAGCCGCCGGGCCACCTGCCCGCCGAGAGCACCGGTGCCACCGGTGATCAGAACGGTGCCGCTGGACGGCCACGGATCGGATCCGGACCGCGGTCGGCCACCGGCGGCCGGGACGACGCGGCGCGCGAAGACTCCGGAGCCGCGGACGGCGAGTTCGCTCTCCCCGACACCGCGCGCCAGCACGGCGCCGAGCCGGTAGCCCACCCAGCCGTCGAACTCCGCAGGCAGATCGACGGTGCCCGCCCACCGGGCCGGCTCCTCCAGAACGGCGACGCGGCCGAGTGCTCGCACACCGGACTGCCCTGGCCCGCGCACCCGTTCGGCGGCGCTGACGGCCGCGGCCGCCCTGGTCACGTGCCACACCGGCGCGCGCACGCCGGACTCGTCGAGCGCCCGCGACAACGCCAGCGCGAAGGTCGCGCCCAGCGGCACCGCGTCGTGCTCGGGATCGTCGCCGTCGGCGAGCGCCAGCAAGGACAGCACCCCGGAGAGGGGTCCGTCCCCGGTCACTCCGGCGGCGAGGTCGCCGGGGTTCGCGACGGGCCGGAGCACGGCCTCCGCCGCTCCTGCGGTCAGCGCCTCGACGACGCCGAGGACCCACGGGTTGTCGGAGAACCCCTCGGGCAGGACGACGAGCCAGGTGCCCGCGGGTTCGGCGGCGGGGACGGTGACCGGTGTCCACGCCGTGCGGTAGCGCCAACCGTCGACGAGGGCTTCGTCGCGGCGGCGCTCCCGGTAGGCGGCCAGCAGCGGCAGCAGCTCGGCCGCTCTCGCCTCGTCGCCGAGTGCCAGCTCGGCGGCGAACGCAGCATCGTCGGGGATCCGGTCCTCAGCGGCGTCCTCGGCGCGCAACCAGTAGTCGCCGCGTTGGAAGGGGTATGTCGGCAAGCTCACGGTTCCCTGCCCCGGCAGGAGGGCCGACCAGTCCACGTCCGCGCCGCGGACGAACAGGTGGGCCAGCGCCTCGGTCAGGGACGCGACCTCGTCGGCTCCCGCGCGCATCGTGGGCACGAACTCCGCCTCGGGCGCGGAGTCCTGGCCGAGGGCCGAGAGCACGCCGTCGGGGCCGAGTTCGAGGAACGTGGTGACGCCTCGGGCGGCGAGCGCGGCGACGCCGTCGGCGAAGCGGACCGGTTCGCGCACGTGGCGCACCCAGTGCTCGACCCCGCACGGCCGGTCGGCGGGAAGCGGCTCGCCGGTCAGGTGGGACAGGACGAGAAGCTCCGGCACGGCGAAGTCCAGCTCGCCCACCTCCTCGCGGAACGCGGCGAGCACGGGCTCCACCAGCGGCGAGTGGAACGCGTGCGACACGTCGAGCCGCTTCGTCTCGACGCCGCGTTCGCGCAGCACGGCTACGATCTCGTCGACGCCGGTGCGCGTGCCCGAGAGCACGACGGCCTCCGGACCGTTCACAGCGGCCACGCCCACCTCGTCCCGGCGACCCTCCAGCAACGGCAGGACATCGGCCTCCGCCGCCCGGACGGCCACCATGACGCCGCCGTCCGGAAGCTCCTGCATGAGCCTGCCGCGCGTCGCAACGAGCGAGCAGGCATCGCCGAGCGAGAGCACCCCGGCGACGTGCGCGGCGACGACCTCACCGATCGAATGCCCCGCCACGGCATCGGGCCGCACGCCCCAGGACTCGACGAGCCGGTAGAGCGCGGTCTCCACGGCGAACAGCCCGCACTGGGCGTAGAGCGTGCGGGACAGCTCGCGTTCGGCGTCCGCATGATCGCCCAGCACGACGTCCCGCACAGCCGGAACTCCCGGCAGCAGCGCGTCGAAGTGCTCGCACGCGGAATCGAAGGCCGCGGCGAACACGGGGTGTGCCGCATGCAGCGCGCGTCCCATGCCGACGCGCTGGCTGCCCTGGCCGGTGAACAGCACGGCCGTCCGGCCGGTGGTGACGCTGCCGGTGACGAGGCGCGGCGCGGTCCTGCCCTCGGCCAGCGCCGCGAGCCCGGCGTCGAGGTCCTCCCGCCGCTCGCCGACCACGACGGCTCGGTGCTCGAACGCGGTCCGCCGGGTCGCCAGCGCCGAGGCGACGTCGGCCGGATCCTCCGAGCCGACCGAGTCGCGCAGCCGGGCGGCTTGTTCCCGCAACGCGGCCGCGGAGCGCGCGGAGACGAGCCACGGCAAGGTTTTACCGCTCTCGGGCACCGCGACCGGCTCGTCCGCCGGTGGTGCCTCTTCGACGATGACGTGCGCGTTGGTGCCGCTGATCCCGAACGAGGAGACACCGGCCCGACGCGGCCGGTCCGCCACCGGCCAGGCGACCGACTCCCGCAGCAGCTCCACGTCTCCCTCGGACCAGTCGACGTGCGTCGAAGGCCGCCCGAGGTGCAGCGAGGCGGGCAGTGCGCCGTGTTCCAGCGCCTTCACGATCTTGATCACCCCGGCCACGCCTGCGGCGGCCTGGGTGTGTCCGATGTTGGACTTGATCGACCCGAGGCGCAGCGGGCCCACCCCCTCGCCGCGGTCCTGCCCGTAGGTCGCCAGCACCGCCTGGGCCTCGATCGGGTCGCCGAGGCTGGTCCCGGTGCCGTGCGCCTCCACGACGTCCACGTCCGCCGCGCCGAGCCGGGCGTCGGCGAGTGCGGCGCGGATGACGCGCTGCTGCGAAGGTCCGTTCGGGGCCGACAGTCCGTTGGAGGCGCCGTCCTGGTTCGTCGCCGTGCCGCGGACGACACCGAGGACGCGGTGCCCGTTGCGGCGGGCATCCGACAGGCGCTCGACGAGCAGGACGCCGGCGCCTTCGGCCAGCGACGTGCCGTCGGCGTCGTCGGAGAACGACTTGCAGCGGGCATCGGTGGCGAGGCCGCGTTGCCTGCTGAAGCCCATGAGCGCACCAGGTCCCGGCATCACGGCGACGCCGCCGGCCAGCGCCAGGTCGCTCTCACCGCTGCGCAGCGATCGAACGGCCATGTGCAGGGACACCAGCGACGACGAGCACGCGGTATCAACGGTCACCGCAGGGCCTTCGAGTCCGAGGACGTAGGCGACCCGCCCGGACACGACGCTGCCCGCGGTGCCGGTGAGCAGATGCCCCTCGGCCCCTTCACCAGCCTCGTGCAACCGCGGCCCGTATTCCTGGTAGTGCGCCCCGACGAACACGCCGGTCCTGCTGCCGCGCAGCACTGCGGGAACGATTCCGGCCCGCTCGACGGCTTCCCAGCTCGTCTCCAGGAGGAGTCGCTGCTGGGGGTCCATGCTCAGCGCCTCGACGGGCGAGATGCCGAAGAACTCCGCGTCGAAACGGCCCGCGTCGTGGAGGAAACCGCCCTCCCGCACGTAGATCCGTCCCGGCACGTCCGGGTCCGGGTCGTACAGCGCGTCGAGGTCCCAGCCCCGATCGGCGGGCAGTCCGCCGATGGCGTCCCCGCCAGAAGCGACGAGCCGCCACAGCTCCTCGGGAGTGGTGACGCCCCCCGGGTAGCGGCAGGCCATGCCGACGATGGCGATCGGGTCGTCGTCGACGTCCGGACGCTGCGGCTCGGCCGTGGTCTCCGTTGCCACCGTGCCGAGGATCTTGGTGAGCAGGTGTGCCGCGAGGGCTCCGGTGCTGGGGTGGTCGAAGGCGAGGGTGGCGGGCAGCCGCAGTCCGGTCGCGGTGGCGAGCCGGTTGCGGAGGTCGACGGCCGTCAGGGAGTCCAGCCCGAGGTCCTTGAACGCTGACTCCGGCGCGACGGCACCCGGATCGGCGTGCCCGAGGACGGCGGCGGCCTGGGTGCGCACGAGGTCCAGGACCGTCCTCCGGCGGTCGTCGGATCGCTGGGCGAGCAGCCGCTGCCGCAACGCCGCGGACCCGTCCGTCCCGGGTGCCGCGAGCGCACGCCGACGAGGGGCGGCCGGTTGCCGGACGAGCCCGCGCAGCAGCGGGTGCACCGGAGCGTTCGGATCGGCCCGCGGGTCGAGGCGGGCCGCCACGAGAACGTCGTCCGGTGACTCGACCGCGCGGTCGAGCAGCGCCAGACCGTCCTGAGTAGACAGCGCCTTCGTTCCGGTGCGGGCGATGCGGGCGAGGTCGGCGTCGTCGAGCCCTTCGGTCATGGCGGAGCGCTGTTCCCACAGCCCCCACGCGACCGACACGGCAGGCAATCCCCGGGAACGGCGGAACGCCGCCAAGGCGTCGACGAACGCGTTGCCCGCCGCGTAGTTCGCCTGCCCCGCTCCGCCCAGAACCCCAGCGGCCGAGGAGAACAGCACGAACCAGCGCACATCCTGCTCCACCGTCAGCTCGTGGAGGTTCCACGCGCCCGCCACCTTCGCGGCCACCACGTCGGCCAACCGCTGCGGGGTCAACGATTCCACCGTCACGTCGTCCAAAGCTCCTGCGGCGTGGACGACACCCGAGACATCCACGGAGGACAAAGCATGGGCGAGTGCGTCCCGATCCGCCACGTCACACGCGGCGACCCGCACCTCGACACCGGCGGAGGTGAGCTCGCGAACCAAATCCTCCGTTCCGGGTGCCTCGCCGCCCCGACGGCTCAGCAGCAACAATCGGCGCGCACCCCACTCCGCGGCCACGTGCCGAGCCACCACACCGCCCAGCACACCCGAAGCGCCCGTTACGACGACCCAGCCCTCGGGTTTCGTCGGTACAGGAGGCACGGTCAAGACCAGCTTCCCGACGTGGTGGGCCCGGCTCATCACCGCGAAAGCCTCACCGGCCCGCCGGGCGTCCCACACCGAGACCGGCAGCGGTTCCAGGGCGCCCGTCTCGAAGAGGCGCACGACTTCGCGCAGGATCTCGCCGAGTCGCGCGCCGCCGGCCTCGGCCAGGTCGAACGCGCGATACTGCACGCCGCCATGCGTCGCTGCGACCTCGTCGGCATCGCGGACATCCGCTTTACCCATCTCCACGAAGCGACCACCCGGCCGGGTCAGCCGCAAGGACGCGTCGACCAACTCCCCCGCCAACGAATCCAGCACCACGTCCACGGACCCGAAAGCCCGCTCGAACTCGCCGGTCCGCGACGACGCGATCCGGTCCTCGGCAACGCCCAAGCCCCGCACCACCGGCCACTTCGGCTCACTCGCCGTCGCGCACACCTCGGCCCCGAGGTGGTGCGCCAGCTGCACGGCGGCCATGCCCACACCGCCGGCGGCCGAATGAATGAGCACGGACTCCCCGGCCTTCACCTCCGCCAAGTCCACCAACGCGTAATACGCCGTCACGAACACCGCCGGTACCGACGCAGCGCGCTCGAAACTCCACCCCGCAGGCACTCCGACGACCGAGTCCGCATCCACCACGACGGACGAGCCGAAACCGCCGCTCCACAAGCCCATCACACGGTCACCGGGCTCGACGCTCGTGACACCGGAACCGATCTCGGTCACGACTCCGGCGCCTTCGCCGCCCAGGACGGCGTTCTCGGCGTCGGGATACATGCCCAGCGACACCAGGACGTCGCGGAAGTTCACCCCGGCCGCGCGAACCTCGACCCGCACGTCGAACTCACCCAGCGCCCGATCTGCCGCGCTGGAAGGAACGACCGCCATGCCGTCGAGTCCGGTCGCCGGGTCGACTTCCAGCTGCCAGGGGCCGTCGGGCAGCTGGAGCGGTGCGGGCGCCGCCACCACCCGGGGGAGGCGCGGTTCGCCGCGCCGCAGCGCCAGTTGCGGTTCGCCCGTGCTCAGCGCGCCGGGCAGTGCGGTGAGCGAGGCCGGGTCCCCGTCCAGGTCGACGAGGACGAAACGTCCGGGGTGCTCGGTCTGCGCGGACCGCACCAGCCCCCAGACCGGGGACGCGGCCAGCGCGGACACGTCCTCACCGCCATCGGCGGCAACGGCGCCCTGCGTGAGGAGCACCAGCCGGGCTTCGGCGAACGTCTCGTCAGCGAGCCACTGCTGGACCAACGCCAGCGCGCGCTCCGCCGTCGACATGGCCTCCGCCGCGACGTCCGCACCGGACGGGGCGACACCGGCGAGCACGTACTCGGGCAGCGCGCACTCGCCCGCAACCACCTGCGCGGCGAGAGCGGACAGGTCGTCGTACTCGTCGGCGATCGAGTCCAGACCGAGTCCGTTCGCGCCCACGACGGCGAGGTGCGCATCCCCGTCCGTCATCGACAGGGGCGTCCACTCGACGCGGTGCAAGGCCTCGGCGGTGTCACCGCGGTTCTCGCCGAGCGGGCGGGTGACCACTGCCTCGATCGAGGCCACCGGCTGACCCGCCTCGTCCGCCGCGAGCAGCGACACGCTGCCGTCGTCCGCAGGGACGAGCCGGACCCGCAACCTCGTCGCCCCGGTGGCGTGCAGGGACACGCCGCTCCAGAGGAACGGCAAACGCCCCGACGTGTCCGAGCAGCACGCCCACGCGTGCAACGCGGCGTCGAGCAGAGCAGGATGCACGCCGAACCCGAGGGCCTCCGCCCCCTCCGGCAGCGCCACCTCGGCGTAGATCTCCTCCTCATTCCGCCACACCTGCTCCAGACCACGGAAAACCGGTCCGTAGTCGAGCCCGTCCTCCCCCAACCGCTCGTACACACCGCCGATGTCCACCGGCCGCGCCCCAGCCGGAGGCCAGCTGCTCAAGTCGGCAGGTTCCTCGGACGTGCCGCTGCTCAGGGTCGATCGGGCGTGGCGGGTCCAGCTGCCGTCGGCGCCGCGCACGTGCACACCGACGCTCCGGCTGCCGTCCTCTTCGCCGGTCACGGTCACCTGGACGTCCAGGGCCCCGCCGTCCGAGGGGAGCACCACGGGTGCTTCGAGGCTGAGTTCGTCGATCCGGTCGCAGCCGACGCTGTCCGCCGCGCGCAGCACGACCTCCACCAGCGCGGTTCCCGGGACCACGTTGCGTCCGCGCACGACGTGGTCGGCCAGCCAGGGATGCGTGCGCAGCGACCAGCGGCCGGTGAGGAGGTAGCCGTCGGAGTCGGGCAGGGCCATCCCGGCGTCGAGCAGCGGGTGGGCGACGTCGTCCATGCCGTGCGCAGCGGCGGGAGCGTTCTGGTCGAGCCAGAAGTGCTGTCGCTGGAAGGCGTAGGTCGGCAGCTCCACCGGCCGGGCACCGGTCCCGTCGTAGACGCGCGCCCACTCCACCGGTGCCCCGGTGACGAAGGCCTCCGCCACCGACCGCAGCACCCGCTCCTGACCGCCCTCATCACGACGAAGCGTGCCCACCACCGATACCTCGACGTCCCCGGCGGTCTCCTCGATCCCCGGCGTCAGGACCGGGTGCGGACTGACTTCCACGAAGTGCCGGAAGCCCAGATCCACCAAGCCCCGCACCGTCTCCTCGAACCGCACCGGGTTGCGGAGATTCCGGTACCAATACGCCGCGTCCAACTCCGATGAACCGAGGGCCCCACCGGTCACGGTCGAGTGGAACGGCACCGCGCCCGGCTTCGGAGTCACGCCGGAGGCCGCGTGCTCGACGGCGTCCCGGATGGTTTCCACCTGCGCGCAGTGGGACGCGTAATCGACCGGGATTCGGCGGGCCCGGATCTCATCGGCCTCACACCCGGCCAGGAACCCGTCCAGCGCGGCATCGGCACCCGACACGACGACCGCCGAGGGGCCGTTCATCGCCGCGATCGACAGGTCGCCGCCGTTCGAGGCGATTCGTTTCTCGATCTCCTCCACCGACGCGGCGACGGACACCATTCCCCCGCCACCCGACAACCCGGACGCGACGGCACGGCTGCGCAACGCGACGACCCTCGCGCCGTCCTCCAGCGACAGCCCGCCAGCCACAACAGCAGCCGCGATCTCACCCTGGGAATGCCCCACCACCGCTGCGGGATCGACGCCGTACGACCGCCACACCTCGGCCAACGACACCATCACGGCCCACAACGCGGGCTGAAGGACGTCGACCCGCTCCAGCGCGGCCGAATCACCCAGCACATCCAGCAGCTGGAAATCCACAACGGACTCCAAAGCCGCCGCGCACTCCCCCATCCGCGCTGCGAACATCGGCGACGACTCCATCAAGTCGACCGCCATCCCGACCCACTGCGAACCCTGACCGGGGAAGACGAACACGGGCCCAGCCCCACCGAGGGCATGACCGGTGACGAGTTCGGCGGGGTCGCCGCCCGTCGCGTACTCGGCCAACCGGGCACCTGCAGTGAGATCGGACGCGACCAGCACCGCGCGGTGTTCGAGAACGGCGCGACTCGTGGCCAGCGAGTGGCCGACGTCGGTGATCGTGTGCTCGGGGTGCCGCGCGACGTGCGCGGCGAGCCTGCCCGCCTGGTCGCGCAGCGCGGCGGCGGACGCGGCCGACAGGACCCACGGTGCGAGCGGCAGTGCGCGCGCGGGTGCGGGGTCCGGTTCGGCAGCCGGGGGCTCCTCGACGATGGCGTGCGCGTTGGTGCCGCTGATCCCGAACGAGGAGACTCCGGCACGACGCGGCCGGTCGGTCTGCGGCCAGTCGAGCGGATCGACCAGCAGCCGCAGGGCGCCGGTGCTCCAGTCCACGTGCGAGGACGGTTCGGCCGCGTGCAACGTCCTCGGCACGATGCCGTGCCGCAACGCCAGCACCATCTTGATCACACCGGCGACGCCGGCCGCGGCCTGCGCGTGCCCGATGTTGGATTTCATCGAGCCCAGCCAGAGCGGCGCCTCCGGGCCCCGGCCCTGGCCGTAGGTGGCCAGCAACGCGCCGGCTTCGATCGGATCGCCCAGCTTCGTCCCCGTGCCGTGCGCTTCGACCACGTCCACGTCCGACGCGCTCAACTCCGCGTCCGCCAGCGCGGCACGGATCACCCGCTGTTGAGACGGGCCGCTCGGCGCGGAAAGCCCGCTGCTGGCACCGTCCTGGTTGGTCGCGGTACCGCGCACGACGGCGAGGACCGGGTGTCCGGCGCGGCGGGCGTCGGACAGCTTCTCCAGGCACAGCATTCCGGCGCCTTCCGCCGGTCCGAAGCCATCGGCCGCGGCGGCGAACGACTTGCACCGACCGTCGGGGGCGATGCCGCGCTGCCTGCTGAAGCTGATGAAGGTGCCGGGGGTGGACATGACGGTCACACCGCCGGTGAGGGCGAAGGAGCATTCGCCCCGCCGCAACGACTGCACCGCGAGGTGGAGGGCGACCAGGGAGGAGGAGCAGGCGGTGTCGATCGTGACCGCCGGTCCTTCGAGGCCGAGGGTGTAGGCGATGCGCCCGGAGGCGATGCTCAGCGAGGTGCCGGTCCCGAGATGTCCTTCCACGCCGTCAGCCGCGGTGTGCAGCCGCGGCCCGTAATCGGGCGAGACCGCCCCGACGAACACGCCGGCGTCGCGTCCCTTCAGGGAGGCGGGGTCGATACCGGCTCGTTCGACCGCCTCCCAGGATGTTTCGAGCAACAGCCGTTGCTGGGGGTCCATCGCGAGGGCCTCGCGCGGGGAGATCCCGAAGAACCCCGCGTCGAAGTACCCGGCGTCGGCGACGAAACCACCTTCCCGGGAGTAGGTACGCCCGGGTGTGCCGGAGTCGGGGTCGTAGATCGCTTCGGTGTCCCAGCCGCGATCTTCGGGGAACGAGGTGATGGCGTCGGTGCCTTCGCTCACCAGGTCCCACAGCTCCTCGGGCGTGGTGACGCCTCCCGGGTAGCGGCAGGCCATGCCGACGATGGCGATCGGCTCGTGGACCTCGGCTTCCAGGTCCTGCAACCGCCCGCGCGTCTGGTGGAGCTCGGCCGTCACGCGCCGGAGGTACCCCAGCATCTTTTCTTGTTCGGACATCTGTGCCTCGCGAGATCGTACGGCCGAGGAGAAGGGGCGTCAGTCTGAGCCGAATTGCTGGTCGATGAAGTCGAAGAGCTCGTCCGCCCCGGCCGATTCGAGGTTCTCGGCCACGTCGTGCGACCCGTCGCCGGGAGCGACCGTCCATCGGGACAGGAGGCTCTGCAGCCGAGCGGCCACCAGGCCGCGAGTGGCGTCGTCCGGGGCGGCTCCCGGGTCGCCCAACGCCGTGTCCAGCAGGTCGAGCTCGGCGCTCAGGGCGGACTCGGCCGTGTCGGTCGGGGTCAGTTCCGCCGCGAGGTGGTCGGCGAGCCGAGCCGGATCGGGGTGGTCGAAGACGAGAGTCGCGGGCAAGCGCAGTCCGGTCGCGGTGTTGAGCCGATTGCGCAGTTCCACGGCGGTCAACGAGTCGAAACCCATGTGGAGGAATCCTTGTTCGACGGGGATCGACGCGGCCGAAGGATGTCCGAGCACCGTCGCGGCTTGCTCGCACACTGCTCGCAGCACCGCACGGCGGCGTTCGTCTTCGCCGAGCCCGGCGAGCGAACGAGCCAGCGGCGCACCGTCCGGCCGCGGTTCGCTTCCGGACGCAGCCCGGCGGCGCGCCGGACGACGCGCCGAGTCGCGGAAGAGGCCCGCATCGGTGGCACTGGTGTCCAGGTCGGCCGCCAGCACCAGCCCCCGCGCGGACGTCGTGGCCGCGTCGAGGAGCCGGAGCGCGTCTTCGTTGCTCATCGGCAGCACGCCCGTGCGGGCCATGCGGGTGAGATCCGTGTCGTCGAGCCCTTCGGTCATCGCCGAGCGCTGTTCCCACAAGCCCCACGCCACCGACACACCCGGCAAGCCCCGCGCCCGGCGGAACGCCGCCAGCCCGTCGAGGAACGCGTTGCCCGCCGCGTAATTCGCCTGGCCCGCTCCGCCCAGAACACCCGCGGCGGAGGAGAACAACACGAACCAGCGGACATCGTCCGCAGTCAACTCGTGGAGGTTCCACGCGCCTGCGACCTTCGCGGCCAACACGTCCGCCAACCGCTGCGGGGTCAACGACTCCACCGTCACGTCATCCAACGTGCCCGCCGCATGGACGACGCCCGAGATACCACCGTCCGCAACGGACAGAGCGTCGGCGAGTGAGTCTCGGTCCGCGACATCGCACGCCGCGACCCGCACCTCAACACCGGCCGCAGTCAGCTCCCGGACCAGCTCATCCGCTCCCGGCGCTTGGTGGCCCCGGCGGCTGAGCAGCAACAGCCGGCGCACACCCCACTCCGCGGCGACATGTCGAGCGACCACGCCGCCCAGCACGCCCGATGCTCCCGTGACCACGACCCAGCCCTCGGGCTCCTCGCGGGGCATGGTCAGCACGAGCTTGCCCACGTGCCGGGCGCGGCTCATGAACCAGAACGCTTCTTCCGCCTCCCGCGCGTCCCACACCTTGGTCGGCAGCAGTTGCAGTGCGCCCGCGTCGAAGAGTCGCGCCACCTCGCGCAGGATCTCGCCGAGACGCGCGCCACCGGCCTCGGCCAGGTCGAACGCGCGGTACTTCACCCCGCCGTAGGTCGCCGCGATCTCATCGGGATCGCGCACATCCGCCTTGCCCATTTCCACGAAACGACCGCGCGGCCGGGTCAACCGCAGCGACGCATCCACCAACTCCCCCGCCAGCGAATCCAGGACCACGTCCACACCACCGAAGAGCTTCTCGAAATCCCCGTTGCGCGAGGACGCGATCCGTTCCTCAGGAACACCCAGATCGCGCACCACCGGCCACTTCGGCTCACTCGCCGTCGCGCACACCTCAGCCCCGAGGTGACGCGCCAGCTGCACCGCAGCCATGCCGACACCACCGGCGGCGGCATGAATGAGAACCGATTCCCCGGCCTTCAGGTCCGCCAGATCCACCAGGGCGTAGTACGCCGTCACGAACGCCACCGGCACCGATGCAGCAGTCTCGAAGCTCCACCCGGTAGGAACGCTGACGACCGTGCGCTCGTCCACCACGATCGACGAGCGGTACGTGCCTTGCCACACACCCATCACGCGGTCACCGATACAGACGCTCGTCACCCCGGAACCGATCTCGGTCACGACGCCCGCTGCTTCGCTGCCCAGCACGGCGTTCTCGGCGTCGGGGTACATGCCGAGCACCACCAGCACGTCCCGGAAGTTCACCCCGGCGGCGCGAACCTCGACCCGCACCTCGAACTCGCCCAATTCCCGATCGTCCGCCGTCGGGTCCGGCACCCAGGCAAGTCCTTCCAGCGTTCCGCTGCCGCCGGTGTCGAGGTGCCACGTCGGCCCGGCCTCCCCGGCGGTGGCCCGGGTTTCGTCGGGGACCAGTCGTGGGATCAGGACCTCGCCGCCCCGGATGGCGAGTTGGGGCTCGTCGGCGGCCAAGGCCCGCAGCACGGCGTCGGGCGTCGTGCCGCCCGGATCCACGTCGAGCAGGGCGAATCGTCCGGGGTGTTCGGTCTGCGCGGACCGCACCAGCCCCCAGAGCGGGGACGCGGCCAGGTCGGCCACGCCGTCGCTTTCCACGCCGACCGCTCCGCGCGTGACCAGCACCAGCCGGGACGCGAGGAACGGTTCCGAGGCGAGCCAGCGCTGGACGAGCTCCAGCGCGTTGCGGGCGGCCTGTTCGGCGGCCGAGGGCATCTGCTCGCCGCTCGGCGTGGGCATCTCGACCAGAACCTGCTCGGGCACCGGCAGCGCACCGACGGTCAGGCGCTTCTCCAGCTCCGCGAGGTCACGGCAGCCGGCCACGTCAGGGTGGGACGCCGGGAAGTCCTCGGTCTCGCCCAGCACGGCGAGGCGGGGTCCCGCCGCCAGCTCGGGACCGGTCGTCGATGTCCACTCCACCCGGTACAGGGCCGGACCGTTGCTCGGGGGCGCGGGGAACGCGGTCTCGGTGACGGGCCGGGTGACCAGCGATCGAGCGGTGAGAACGGGTCGCCCGTCGGTGTCCGCGACCAGCACGGAGATCGCGTCCTCACTCGGGGTGAGCCGGACTCGCAACCTCGTCGCCCCGGTGGCGTGCAGGGACACCCCGCTCCACAGGAACGGCAGCCGCACAGCGCTCGTTTCCGCGCAGGACAGCCACGCGTGCAACGCCGCGTCGAGCAGTGCGGGATGCACGCCGAAACCGGCGGCCTCCACCTCCTCCGGCAACGCCACCTCGGCGTAGATCTCCTCACCATTCCGCCAGACCGCTTCGAGGCCGCGGAAAACCGGCCCGTAGGCGAGACCGTCCTCGCCCAGCCGCTCGTACACACCGGCGAGCTCCACCGGCCGCGCACCCGCCGGAGGCCAGCCGGCCAAGTCAGCGGACTCCTCCGGCGCGACGGTGGTCACGGTGGCTCGCGCGTGCAGCGTCCAGGCGTGGTCCGGGTCGTCCTGGGCGTGGACGGTGACCTCGCGGTCGCCGTCGTCGCCGGGCGCGGCCACCAGGACCTGGACCTGCGTCGTCCCGGTCAGGACCAGCGGGGTTTCGAGGGTCAGCTCGGCAACGTGGCCGCAGCCGACCGCGTCGGCGGCGTGCAGCACCATGTCCAGGAACGCCGTGCCGGGCAGGACGACGCGGCCGAGCACCTCGTGATCGGCCGTCCACGGCTGGTCGTGGAGCGACAGGCGTCCGGTGAACAGGTGTCCGTCCGTGCCCGGCAGCATGACGCCGCTGCCGAGCAGGGCATGTCCGGTGGCCGCCATCCCGTGCGCGGCGGCGTCGCCGGCACCGTGGTGCCGGAGCCAGAAGCGGCGTCGCTGGAAGGGGTAGGTCGGCAGGTTCACGCGGCGAGCGCCCACACCCTCGTAGACCCATTCGACCGGTGCCCCGGCGACGAAGGCCTCCGCCAACGACCGCAGCACGCGCTCGTGGCCACCCTCATCACGACGGAGTGTGCCCACCGCGGAAATCTCGACATCCCCGGCGGTCTCCTCGATACCCGGTGTCAACACCGGATGCGGGCTCACCTCCACGAAATGCCGGAAGCCCAACCCCACCAAACTCCGCACGGATTCTTCGAACCGCACCGGGTTGCGCAGGTTCCGGTACCAGTACGCCGCGTCCGGAACCTGTTCACCGAGCCAAGAATTCGTGACCGTCGAGAAGAACGGCACCTCCGCACGCCGCGCCTCGACCGAAGCGAGATCGGTAAGGACGCGTTCCTCCAACGCCTCCACCTGCGCCGAGTGCGACGCGTAATCCACCGCTACCCACTGGAACCGCACGCCGTCGGCACCACACCGCTCCTCCAGCGCTGCCAGAGCCTCCGGGGTGCCTGACACGACGGTCGTCGTGGGCCCGTTCATCGCCGCGACCGACACCTCCGCGAGATCCCCGAGAAGCCGACGGACCTCCTCGGACGAAGCGCGCACGGCGGCCATACCGCCGTAGCCCGACAACCCGGCGGCGACAGCGCGGCTGCGCAACGCCACGACGCGGGCACCGTCCTCCAGCGACAAGCCACCGGCCACCACGGCAGCCGCGATCTCTCCCTGCGAGTGCCCCACCACCGCCGCAGGTTCGACGCCGTGCGAACGCCACACCTCAGCCAGCGACACCATCACGGCCCACAACGCAGGTTGAACGACGTCCACCCGCTCAAGCGCTTCCGCGTCCGCCAGCACGTCCAGCAACGCGAAATCCACACAGGACTCAAGAGCTGCCGCGCACTCCCCCATCCGCGCGGCGAACACCGGCGAGGACTCCCACAACTCCCTCGCCATCCCGGCCCACTGCGAACCCTGCCCGGGGAAGACGAACACCACGCGCTCGTCCGAGGAGGCACTGGTTCCGCGCACCACGTCCGGGCCGTCCAAACCGTCGAGGGCTGCGCGCCGCTCGGCGGTGCTCGCGCCGAGGACCACCGCCCGGTGGTCGAAGCGGGCACGAGTGGTCGCCAGCGCGTGCCCGATCTCGGCGGGTGACGCGTCGTCGAGCAGCGGCAGCAGGCGCAGGGCCTGTTCCCGCAACGCCGCGTCGGATTTCGCGGTCACCGGCCACGGCACGATCTCCCCGTCCGGGACGGCACCGCTGAGCGCGACCTCCTCGTCCGGGCCCTGCTCAAGGACGACGTGGGCGTTCGTGCCGCTGACGCCGAACGAGGAAACACCCGCGCGCCGGGGGCTCTCCGCGTCCGGCCAGTCGCGCGACCGCGCCAGGAGCCGCAGAGCACCGGAAGACCAGTCGACGTGCGTCGTGGGTTCATCGGCGTGCAACGTCCGCGGGAGTCGCGCGTACCGCAAGGCGAGCACGGACTTGATGATCCCGGCCACGCCGGCGGCGGCCTGGGTGTGCCCGATGTTGGACTTCACCGATCCCAGCCACAGCGGCCGATCCGCGTCCCGCCCCTGACCGTAGGTCGCCAGCAACGCGCCCGCTTCGATCGGATCGCCCAGCTTCGTTCCCGTGCCGTGCGCCTCCACCACGTCCACGTCCCCGGCATCCACGCCCGCGTCCGACAGCGCGGCGCGAATGACCCGCTGCTGAGCGACACCGTTCGGCGCCGTCAGACCGTTCGACGCCCCGTCCTGGTTGACGGCGCTCCCGCGCACGACCGCGAGCACCCGGTGCCCGTTGCGCCGGGCGTCCGACTGCCGTTCGACGACGAGCACGCCTACGCCCTCGGCGAAGCCGGCCCCGTCCGCGTTCGCGGCGAACGCCTTGCTGCGGCCGTCAGGAGCGAGTCCACCTTGGTGGGTGAACTCGGTGAAGATCCCCGGTGTGGACATGACGGTGACGCCGCCGGTGAGGGCCAGATCGCATTCGCCGTGCCGCAGCGATCGTGCGGCGAGGTGCAGGGCGACCAGCGACGAGGAGCAGGCGGTGTCGACGGTGATGGCCGGTCCTTCGGTGCCGAGCACGTAGGCGACCCGGCCGGACAGCACGCTGCCGATGTTGCCCGTGCCCGCGTAGCCGACGGCCTCATCGGGAGCGCCGGGCCCCATGGCGAGGTAGTCGCCGCCGTTGCTGCCGGTGAAGACCGCCGCGCGGGTGCCGCGCAACGTCGTCGGGTCGATTCCCGTGTCCTCCAGCGCTTCCCACGACGTTTCCAGCATGAGCCGTTGTTGCGGGTCCATCGCGAGCGCCTCGCGCGGGGAGATGCCGAAGAAGTCGGCGTCGAAGTCACCCGCGTCGTGCAGGAAGCCGCCCTCCCGCGCGCACGAGGATCCGGGGCCGTCGCCGTTCCCGAGGCGCTCGATGTCCCAGCCGCGATCCTCCGGGAACGGGCTGATGGCGTCACCTCCCGCTTCCAGCAGACGCCACAGGGCCTCCGGAGAATCCACGTCTCCGGGGAAACGGCAGCTCATGCCGACGATGACGATGGGGTCGTCGTCGACGACGGTGGCCGGCGTGGACGCTGATTCCGGGGCGTCGCCGAGGAGTTCGCCGTGCAGGTACGTGGCCAGAGCGCGGGCGCTGGGGTGGTCGAAGACGATGGTGGACGGCAGGCGCAGCCCGGTGACCCTGTTGAGCTGGTTGCGGAGTTCGACGGCGGTGACCGAGTCGAACCCCAGATCCCGGTAGGACGTCGCGGGGTCGATCGCGTCGGGACCCGCGTGACCGAGCACCCCGGCCACCTGCTCGCGGACGATCCTCAGGAGGGCGGCCTGCTGTTCGGCTCGGCCGCCCATCGCGGCCAGCCGTCCGGCCGGTGTGGTGGCATGGGCAGCCGGTGCGTCAACCTCGGCGAGCCGCCGCAGGTCGGGCAGGTCCGCGAGGAACGGGCTGGGCCGCGTGGCGGTGTAGGCGGCGTGGAACCGGTCCCACTCGACGTCCGCGACGACGACGGCCGGGTCCCCGTCGCCGGTCACCGCTCTCAGCGCGGTGGCCGCGAGCTCGGGTGCCATGACGGGCAGGCCGTGGCGGCGGGCCATCGCCCCGATGCCGTCCTCGGTGGCCATGCCGCGCTCGTCCCAGATGCCCCACGCGATCGAGGTCGCAGGCAGTCCGAGCGCGTGCCGCTGTTCGGCGAGGGCGTCCAGGTACGCGTTGCCGGGGGCGTAGTTGCCCTGCCCGCTCGCGCCGAAAGTGCCGGCGACGGAGGAGAACAGCACGAAGGCGTCCAGGTCGCGGGTCAGCTCATGCAGGTGCCACGCGCCGTCGGCCTTGACGCGCAGGACGCGATCGAGCTGGTCCGGGGTGAGGTCGTGGACGAGGCCGTCGTCGAGAACGGCGGCGGTGTGCACCACGGCCGTCGGCGAGCAGGCTTCGAGCAGCCGGGCGAGGTCGGCGCGGTCTCCGACGTCGCAGGACGCGATGGTCACTTGCACGTCGGCGGCCTCCAGCTCGGCGCGCAACTCGGCGGACCCCGGCGCGTCGGGGCCGCGGCGGCTGGCCAGCACGAGGTGTTCGGCACCGGTGCGGGCCAGGTGGCGCGCCACGGCGGCACCGAGGCCCCCGGTTCCACCGGTGATGAGCACGGTGCCGCGCGGCCGCCACGCCGGGCACGAACCGGAGGTGCGGGCCAGGCGCCGCACGTGGGCGCCGGTCGGGCGGAGCGCGACCTGGTCCTCACCGGTCGTGCCGGAGAGGACTCCCGCGAGGGAGCCACCGGTGCGGGCGTCCGGCCGGGCGGGCAGGTCGACGAGGCCGCCGAAGCGCTCGGGGTGTTCCAGCGCGATGATCCGGCCGAGTCCCCAGACCATGTGCTGCGCCGCCGCGTCGTCGCGAGGAGTCCTGGCGTCCTCGTCGGTGGCCGTGACCGCTTCGCGGGTCAGGCACCACAGCGGCGCGTCGATCCCGGCGTCGGCGAGGGCTTGGACCAACGCGACGGTCGCGGTGAGGCCGACGCGCGAGACGCCGCCCTCGGTCGCCGGGTGGTCGGCGGCGGAGAGCAGGGACAGCACTCCCGCGTACGACCGGCGGTCCAGGCGACGGGCGATGTCCTCCCGCGTCTCGTTCACATCGACGTCGAACGTGATGACGTCTCCGCCGTGGTCTCGGATCGCGTCCGCGACAGCGTGATCGGCGGACCCGGTGGGCACGACCAGCAGCCAGGACCCGGTCAGGATCGGGGCTGCGGGCATGCTCGCGGGGACCCAGCGCGTGCGGTAGCGCCAGGACGCCACCTCGTCCGTCGACGCCCGGTCGCGGTTCCAGGCGCGCAGCGCGGGCAGGACCGGGAGGAGGGACGCGGCGTCGACGTCCAGGGTCTCCGCCAGGACCGAGGCGTCCTCGTGGTTCACGGCCGCCCAGAAACCCGAGTCCTCGGTGCTCTTCCGGGAAACTGCGGGAGCGTCCCACCAATAGCGCTCGTGCTGGAAGGCGTAGGTCGGGAGGTCGACGAGGCGGTTCTCGGTTCCCGCGAACGCCGGGGTCCAGTCCACGGGAACGCCGTGGACGAAGGCCTCGCCCAGCGATGTCAGGAGTTGCCGCTGATCACCGGCGTCGCGCAGCAGCGAGCCCACGACGGCCGCCTCGTGGCCCGCGACCTCCAGGGTGTGCTCGATGTCGCCGGTCAGCACCGCGTGCGGGCTGCACTCGATGAACGCATCGAATCCTTCGGCGGCGAGAGCGCGCACGGCTTCCTCGAAGCGGACGGGGTGACGGAGGTTGCGCGCCCAGTAGGCCGCGTCCGGCACCTCCTGCCCCAGCCAGCCGCCGGTCACCGTGGAGAAGAACGGAACGTCGGCGGGACGCGCCTCGATCGGGCCGAGGTCGGCGAGGATCCGGTCCCGCAGCGCGTCCACTTGCGCCGAGTGCGACGCGTAGTCCACCGCGACCCGGCGGAACCGCACGTCCTGCGCACCGCATCGCGCTTCCAGCGCGTCGAGTCCCGCCGGCGTGCCCGACACGACCGTCGTCGCGGGCCCGTTCATCGCCGCGAGCGACACCTCCGCCAGATCCTCGACGAGCCGATGCGATCGTGCCGCCGACACGCGCACGACGGCCATGCCTCCGCGTCCCGCCAGTTCGGCGGCGATGGCGCGGCTGCGCAACGCGACCGCGCGCGCTCCGTCCTCCAGCGAGAGGGAGCCCGCCACGACGGCCGCCGCGATCTCACCCTGGGAATGTCCCACCACTGCCGCGGGCCGGACGCCGTAGGACTCCCACACCGCGGCCAGCGACACCATCACCGCCCACAGCGCGGGCTGGACCAGCTCCGCCCGCTCCAACGCGTCGGCGTTGCTCAAGATCCGCAGCAGCGGGACGTCCACGTGGGGCTTCAGCGCCGCAGCGCACTCCCGCATCCGCGAGGCGAAGACCGGCGACTCGGTCAGCAGTTCCACCGCCATGCCGGGCCACTGCGATCCTTGTCCCGGGAACACCAGCGCCACCCGCGGCGCGCCGTCTTCGCCGCGCACCTGGCCGCTGACACCGGCACCGTCGGCCAGCGCCCGCACCCCGTCGAGGAGTTCGTCCTGGCCGGAGCCCACCACCACGGCACGATGCTCGTGCACCGCGCGACCGAGCAAGGACGCACCCACGTCCACAATGGACTCGTCTGGGCGCGCTCGCAGGCGCTCCGCGAGGCGTTCGGCCTGCCCGCGCAACGCCGCCGCACTGCGGCCCGAGATCACCCACGGCACCGCCGAGGTCGCACCACGCCCGGCCGGTTCGTCGACGACGGGAGGCTGCTCGATGATCACGTGCGCGTTCGTCCCGCTGATGCCGAACGACGACACACCCGCCCGGCGCGGGCGATCTCCGAGCCACTCCCGCGATTCCGCCAGGAGCCGCACGCCGCCGGAGGACCAGTCGACGTGCGGCGTGGGCTCATCGGCGTGCAGCGATGCGGGCAGCACACCGCGCCGCATCGCCTGCACCATCTTGATGACGCCGGCGACACCGGCGGCGGCTTGGGTGTGCCCGAGGTTGGACTTCACCGACCCCAACCACAAGGGCCGCTGCGAGCTCCGGTCCACGCCGTAGGTGGACAGCAGGGCGTCCGCCTCGATCGGGTCGCCGAGAGTGGTGCCGGTGCCGTGCGCCTCAACCGCGTCCACCTCGTCGGGAGCCAATCCCGCGTTCGCCAGCGCAGCCCGGATCACCCGCTGCTGCGAGGGCCCGTTCGGCGCGGTGAGGCCGTTCGACGCTCCGTCCTGGTTCACCGCACTACCGCGCACCACGGCCAGGACCCGATGCCCCTTGCGCCGGGCGTCCGACAACCGCTCCAGCGCCAGGACGCCCGCGCCTTCGGAGAAGCCCGTGCCGTCGGCGGCCGCCGAGAACGGTTTGCACCGGCCGTCCGGCGCCAAACCGCGCTGACGTCCGAAGTGGACGAAGGCGCTCGGGGTCGCCATCACGGTCACGCCACCCGCCAGCGCCACATCGCACTCACCGGACCGCAACGCCTGCCCCGCCAAGTGCAGCGCCACCAACGACGACGAGCACGCCGTGTCGACGGTGACCGCAGGCCCCTCGAAGCCGAAGGCGTACGCCACCCGGCCGGACAGCACGCTGCCGGTGTTGCCCGTCAGCATGAGGCTTTCCACGTTCTCGGGCGTCTGGTCCAGCGGCAGGGCGTAATCGTGGTAGACCTGACCGGCGAACACGCCGGTGGCCGAACCGCGCAGCCCCGACGGATCGAGACCGGCGTGCTCCAAGGCCTCCCACGACGTCTCCAGCAGCAACCGCTGCTGCGGATCCATCGCCAGCGCCTCCCGCGGCGAGATCCCGAAGAACCCGGCGTCGAAATCGCCTGCGCCGTGGAGGAACCCACCCTCGCGGGTGTAGGAAGTGCGGGGGTGGTCGGGGTCCGGGTGGTAGAGCGCGTCGAGATCCCAGCCGCGGTCGGTGGGGAACGGGCCGATGCCGACGCCGCCGGTGAACACCAGCTCCCACAACGATTCCGGGTCCGTCACGCCGCCCGGGAAGCGACAGGCCATGCCGACGATCGCCACGGGATCGTCGTCCGGTTCGGGCTCGTCGGCGGTGGCTGCCGCCTGGACGGTCTCTTCCACCACGGGAACCGGCTCGTCCGTCGACTCGACGAGCCGGTCCACCAGGTACGCGGCGAGCGCGGTGGGTGTGGGGTGGTCGAAGAGCAGCCCTGCGGGCAGCCGCTCGCCGGTCTCGGTGTTGAGCCGGTTGCGCAATTCGACGGAACCGAGCGAATCGAGACCGATGTCCTGGAAGGGCCGGGTGGGGTGGATTCGCTCCGGTGAATCGAACCGGAGCACGGCGGCGGCCTGCGTGCGCACGAGAGCGAGCGCGAGGCCGTGCCGCTCACCGGGCGCGAGGGCTTCCAGTCGGTCGGGGAATGAGGAGTCTTCCGCCACGGGCGGCGGAACCATCCTGCGCAGCAACGGCGGCACGCCGTCCCGCGCCGCCCGCTCGCGGACCGAGCGCACGTCCAGCTTCGCGGGGACCAGCAGCGGCCTCGGGTCGGCGACCGCGCTGTCGAACAGGGCGAGGGCCTCGTCCTCCGGCAGCCCCACCACGCCGAGCCGCGCCAACCGCGCCCTGTCGGTGTCGTCGAGTCCCGAGGCCATGCCACCACCCCGGTCGTCCTGCTCCCACACGCCCCAGGCCAGCGCCTGCCCCGGGAGGCCGAGGTGGGCGCGGTGGGCGGCGAGCGCGTCCAGGAAGGCGTTGCCCGCGGCGTAGTTCGCCTGCCCGGAGGTGCCGAGCACCCCGGAGACCGAGGACAGCAGGACGAACGCGGACAGCGGCTCCTCGCGGGTGAGCTCGTGCAGGTTCCAGGCGGCGTCCACCTTCGGCCGCAGCACCGTGGCGAGCTGTTCGGCCGTCAGGGACGTGACGGCGCCGTCGGCGAGCGCGCCCGCCGCGTGCACCACGGCGCTGATGGGTTCCCCGGCGGTCTGGAGAGCGGCGGCGAGCGCGTCGCGGTCGGCCGGGTCGCAGGCCAGCGTCGTCACCGCGCAGCCCGCTTCGGTGAGTTCCCCGGTGAGTTCGCGGGTCGCGTCGGCGCCGCCCCGGGTGAGGCACAGCAACCTGCGCACGCCGTGTTCGTGGACCAGGCGCCTGGCGAGCAGGCCGCCGATCCGCCCGGAAGCACCGGTGAGCAGGACCGTGCCCTCTGGGCCGAAGGGGCTGGCGGCCTCGCCTGCGGTGGCGCGGGCGAGGCGGGGCGCGTGCGCGCGACCGGCGCGGAGCGCGAGCTGAGGTTCGGCTCCCGCGGTGGTGGAAGGCAGCAGCCGCACCGATTCCGGGTGCCGGTCGGTGTCGACGAGCACGAAGCGACCGGGGGTTTCGGTCTGCGCCGTGCGCAGCAGACCCCAGACGGTTGCCGCGGCGATGTCGGTCGCGGCCTCCGGTCCGGTGGCGCCCTCGGTGACGACGAGGAGGCGCGCAGCGGTCATCCGGTCGTCGAGGAGCAGCGCGCGGGCGGTGTCCAGTGCCGTCGTCGCGTGCGCGTGCGCGGACGTCACGGGGTCGCCGTCCGTGCGCGGCACGAGCCACACGAGCACGTCGGGAGCGGTCCCGGCGTCGAGGACGGCGCGCAGCTCGCCGAGGTCCCGGTGAGTGGCGGTACCGCTGGGAAGCCCCAGTTCGAGCGGGTTCTCGTCACCGCTGAGCAGTGCCCAGGTGCCGGTGGGCGGCGAGTCGCTCACCGGCAGCTCGTCCCACTCCACGGAGAACAGCGACCGGGCGGCCGTGCCGGTCGCGTCGCCGAGCCGGGTGGCGTCCGCCGGCCGCGTGGTGAGCGCGCCGATCGCGGCCACCGGGCGCCCGTTCACGTCGGCGAGGTCAATGGAGACGTCTCCCCGCCCGGCGCGGGCGAGGCGGGCCCGCAGGGCACGCGCGCCCGTGGTGTGCACGGCGACGTCCCCGAACGCGTAGGGCAGGCGCAGCTCGTCGCCCAGCACGGCGTGCAGGGCGGCATCGAGGAGGGCCGGGTGGATCGCGTAGCCGGTGCCGTCGAGCTCCGGCAGGGGCAGTTCCGCTTCGGCGTAGACGGTCCCGTCGGGGTCCGTCCACAGGCGACCGAGTCCGCGGAACGCAGGCCCGTAGGCGTAACCGGTGTCGGCCAGGTCGGCGTAGTGGGCGCCGGTGTCGACCGGAGTCGCTCCGGGAAATGGCCAGTTGGCGGCCCAGTCCGAGGCGGGCGGGGTGGCCAGAGCCGCGCCGAGCGTCGCGGTGGCGTGCAATGTCCACGGCTCGTCTTCAATCGCGGGACGTGCGTGGATCGTGGCCGTGGCACGGCCCGGCTCGTCGGCTGCGGCAACGGTGATCTGGAGGTCCGTGGCATCACCCAGCACCAGGGGTGCGTGCAGGACCAGTTCGTCGACGTGCGGGGTCCCGTAGCGGTCTCCCGCCTGCACGGCCAGTTCGAGCAGCGCCGTCGCGGGCAGCAGAGCGACGTCGCCGACGGTGTGGTCGTGGAGCCATGCGTGGGTCTGCGCGTCGATCCGCCCGGTCAGCAGCAGCGAACCGCCGTCGGCGGTGTGCACGGCGGCGCCGAGCAGCGGGTGCCGAGCGGGTGTGAGGCCGGCTGCCGACACGTCGAGGGTTCCGGCGTCCGCGTCGAGCCAGTAGTGCTGTCGCTGGAAGGCGTAGGTGGGCAGATCGACGGTGCGGGCTCCGAGGTCCGCGAACGCCGCGCTCCAGTCCACGGGAACGCCGCGGGTGAAGGCCTCGCCCAGCGCCGTCAGCAACTGCCGCTGATCACCGGCGTCACGCTGCAGCGAACCCACGACGACCGCGTCCCGGCCGGCCGAGTCCGCGGTGTGCTCGATGTCCTGGGTCAGGACGGTGTGGGGACTGCACTCGACGAACACGCCGAAACCTTCAGCGGAAACGGCTCGCACGGCTTCCTCGAACCGCACCGGGTGGCGCAGGTTCCGGTACCAGTACTCGGCATCCAGAGGCTGTTCGCCCAGCCAGGAACCCGTGACCGTCGAGAAGAACGGCACCACCGCAGGCCGTGCCTCGACCGGGGCGAGGTCCGCGAGGAGCCGTTCTTCCAGCGCCTCCACCTGCGCCGAGTGCGACGCGTAGTCAACCGGGATCCACCGGAACCGCACGCCCTCCGCACCGCAGCGCTCCTCCAGCGCGGTCAGCGCCTCCGGGGCACCCGACACGACCGTCGTCGCTGGCCCGTTCATCGCCGCGACCGACACGTCCGCGAGATCCCCGAGCAGCCGACCCGTCTCCTCGGAAGAAGCGCGAACGGCAGCCATACCGCCGCGACCCGCCAACTCCGCGGCGACGGCGCGGCTGCGCAACACCACCACGCGGGCACCGTCCTCCAGCGAGAGAGAACCCGCCACCACCGCCGCCGCGATCTCACCCTGCGAGTGCCCCACCACCGCCGCAGGCTCCACGCCGTACGAGCGCCAGACCGCTGCCAACGACACCATCACAGCCCACAACACGGGCTGAACAACATCCACCCGCTCAAGCGCGTCGGCATCCGCCAACACATCCAGCAACCCGAAATCCATAATGGACTCAAGGGCGACCGCGCACTCCTCCATCCGCGCAGCGAACACCGGCGACTCGGCCAGCAAGTCCACCGCCATCCCGGCCCACTGCGAACCCTGCCCCGGGAAGACGAACACCGCCCGGGATTCGGCGGTTCCGGCCTCCGCCACCGCAACGCCGCGAGCGACCGCTCGCACGGATTCGAGCAACTCGCCCTGATCAGCACCCACCGCCACCGCGCGGTGCTCGTGCGCCGCACGACCGGCCAGAGCCGCTCCGACGTCCACAATGGATTCATCGGGCCGCGCGCCGACGAAGTCCACGAGTCGCCGTGCCTGGTCGCGCAACGCCGAGCCGTCGCGCCCCGACAGCACCCACGGCACCGCCGAGGACTCGCCCCGCGCCTGCTCCACGACGATCGGAGGTTCCTCCACGATCACGTGCGCGTTCGTCCCGCTGATCCCGAACGACGACACACCCGCGCGCCGTGGACGACCCTCATCCAGCCAGTCCCGGGATTCCGCGAGCAGCTGCAGGCCGCTCGACGCCCACTCCACGCGCGGCGTCGGCTCGTGCGAGTGCAACGTCGCGGGCAGCGTCTCGTGGCGCATCGCCTGCACCATCTTGATGACCCCGGCGACACCGGCGGCGGCCTGGCTGTGCCCGATGTTGGACTTCAGCGACCCCAACCACAACGGCCGCTGCGGTCGCCGGTCCCGCCCGTAGGCCTCCGCCAGCGCCTGGGCCTCGATGGGATCGCCCAGCCGCGTGCCGGTTCCGTGGGCCTCGACCGCGTCCACGTCCTCCGCCGACAGGCCCGCGCTCGCCAGCGCCGCGCGGATCACCCGCCGCTGCGAGGGACCGCTCGGCGCCGTCAAGCCGTTCGACGCCCCGTCCTGATTGACCGCGCTTCCCCGCACGACGGCGAGGATTCGGTGTCCGTTGCGCTGCGCATCCGACAAGCGTTCCAATGCCAGCACGCCGACGCCTTCGGCCCACGAGGTGCCGTCGGCGTCGGCCGAGAACGGTTTGCACCGACCGTCGGCCGCCAAACCACCTTGCCGACCGAACTCGACGAACATGCCGGGCGTGGCCATGACGGTCACGCCACCCGCCAGCGCCACGTCGCACTCGCCCGAGCGCAGCGCCTGCCCCGCCAGGTGCAGCGCCACCAGCGAGGACGAGCACGCCGTGTCCACCGTGACCGCCGGTCCTTCGAGACCCAACGCGTACGCGATCCGGCCCGACAGCACGCTCGGGGTGCCACCGGTGAGGAGGTATCCGGTGAGGTGGTCGGGCGCGCAGTGCGCGCGCGGACCGTAGTCGTGCGTGGTGGCACCGACGTACACGCCGGTGGCCGAACCGCGCAGGCCCGAGGGATCGAGACCGGCGTGCTCCAGGGCCTCCCACGACGTCTCCAGCAGCAACCGCTGCTGCGGATCCATCGCGACCGCCTCGCGCGGCGCGATGCCGAAGAACTCCGCGTCGAAATCGCCCGCCTCGTGGAGGAACCCGCCGACCGTTGCGGCGCCGGACGTGAGGTCCCAGCCGCGGTTCGCGGGCGGCTCACCGATCGCGTCCGAGCCGGAGGCCACGAAGTCCCACAACGCGTCCGGCGAGTCGATGCCGCCCGGGTAGCGGCAGGCCATGCCGACGATCGCCAGCGGTTCGCCGGTCACCTGCCGGTCCCGGGTCTCCGGAGTTGCCTCCTCGCCGGTGAGCAGGGCGCGCAGGTACTCGGCCAGCGCCGAGGGCGTCGGGTGGCCGAAGACCGTCCCCGCGGCGAGTGAGAGCCCGGTTCGGGCGCTGAGCTTCGCCGCCAGTTCTTCGATCATCAGCGAGCTGAAACCGAGCTCCCGGAACGTCAAGGCCGTGTCGACGGAATCGGTCTCGCGCGTGACGAGACCGACCTGCTCCCGCACGAGTGCGAGCATGTCGGACATCTCTGCGCCAGAAGGCGCGGGCGAGGACGGGGCGTCGTCGGCTGGGGCGTCGACGTCGAGCCAGAAGCGCCGGCGCTGGAACGGGTACGTCGGCAGGTCCACCTGCCGCCCGCTGCCCAGCAGGGGCTCCCAGTCGACGTCGTCTCCCCGGATCCACAACGCCGCGAGCGCCCGGATCAGCGTGGTGAGCGACGTCGACGCGCCGATCTCCAGGAACGGAGCGGTGTCCGGCGTCGTCACGGGCAGCTCGGCAGGGGCAATCACCCGCTCGCCCGCCAGCAGCGACCGCGCCGAGTCCCGCAACGACCGCGCACCGGACACGTGGGCGGCCAGCAGTTCCCCGGTCGCGTACCCGCTGACGCTCGACGGGACCACGCCCCACGACGAGGCCAACCGCCACGCCGCGACGCCGAACGCGAACGCCTCCGCGTCGGCCAGAACGGGATCGGTGCTCGGGGTTCCTCCCGCGATCCCTCGCCGGATCTCCGCGCCGATGTCCGCCTGGGAACGCACGTCGTCGGCGATCTCCGCCGCCACGTCGTCGAAGAGCTCGCACACCTCGGCCAGCGCCTCGGCGAACACCGGGAAGCGAGCCAGGCCCTCCCCGCCTTCCGGCCGGTCACCCGAGAACACCACGGTCACGTCATCGGCGGAGGTCAGCACCTCGGGCGCGGTGCCGCCGCCAGCCAGCGCACGCGCCCCGGCGACGAGGTCGTCCCGGGACCCCGCCACGATCGCGGCACGGTGGTCGAAGGCGGTGCGGGTGGACACCAGCGACGACGCGACCTCCGCAGGGTCCGCGGCGCCGGTGTCCGCGAGCCGCGACGCCGCGTCCCGCAGCGCCTCCTCGCTCCGCGCGGACAGCAGCCAAGGCACGACGGGCAGGTCCGATCGAGGCTGGTCGGGTTCCGGCTCGGGCCGCCAGTCGCTCAGCACGACGTGGCAGTTGGTGCCGCCCATGCCGAACGAGCTCACACCCGCCACGAGCGGCCCGTCGGGCCACGGGCCGAGCTGACGCTGGACGCGGAGGTTGAGCTCCTCCAAGGGAATCCGCGGGTGCGGGGTGTCGAAGTTCAGGCTGGCGGGCAGTTGCCGATGCGCGAGGGCGAGCACGGTCTTGATGAACCCCGCGATACCGGCCGCACCGCTGAGGTGACCGATGTTGGTCTTCACCGAACCCACCGCCAAGGGCTGGTCGGCCGGACGGCGGCTGCCGAGGACCTCGCCGAGGGCGGCGGCCTCGACCGGGTCCCCGGTGGGGGTGCCGGTGCCGTGCAGTTCGACGTAGTCGACGGTGTCCGGGGCGATGCCCGCCTGCCGGTAGGCGCGGCTGAGGGTCTCGGCCTGAGCGGCGACGGTCGGCGCCGTGAGGGTGTCGCCGTCCGGGTCGTTGGTGGTGGCGCTGCCGCGGACGAGGCACAGGACTCGGTCCCCGTCGGCCAGCGCGGTGCGCAGGCGCTTGAGCACGACGGCGCCGCCGCCCTCGCCCGGCGCGTAACCGTCGGCCCGCTCGTCGAAGGTGAAGCAGCGCCCCTGCGGGGACAGCGCTCCCAGCCGGGAGGCGAGCAGCACGCTCTGCGGCAGCAGGTGCAGGTTGACCCCGCACACGAGCGCGATGTCGGACTCCTCGCCGCGCAGGCTCCCGCAGGCCAGGTGCAGCGCCACCAGCGACGAGGCCTGGGAGGAGTCGACGGTGATGCTGGGGCCGCGTGCCCCGAGGAAGGCGGCCATCCGGTTGGCGATGACGCCGCGCTGCACGCCGGTGAAGGCGTGTTCGGTGGCGAGCGCGTGGGCGTGCGAGGAGATCAGCTGGGCGTAGTCGTCGTGGGAGACGCCGACGAACGTGCCGAGTCGCGTACCGCGCACCCGATCCGGTGCGATGCGCGCGTTCTCCAACGCCTCCCAGCCGAGTTCCAGCGCGAGACGCTGCTGCGGATCGACGTACGGCGCTTCCCTCGGGGAGATGCCGAAGAACGCGGCGTCGAACTCCTCGGGGTGCTCCAGGAACGCCCCCCAGCGGGGCGCTTCCTCGGCGGCGGCTCCGGACCAGCGCCCGGCTGACACCTCGGAGACGCTGCTCCCGCCCTCGGCGAGCAACCGCCACAACCGCTGCGGGTCCTCGGCGCCGGGGAATCGGCACGAGACGCCGACGACGGCCATGGTCGTGTCCGGGTCGACAGGCTGCCCCGTGACGAACCCGGCATCTTCGGCAGCCATATCCATCGCGACCCATTTCTCGCGTCCAGTGATCACCACCTCTCATCGTTGGTCGTGCACCCGTCGGAGAACATCCGGCGATTCCGCCGTTACGGTCACGCGTCCCAGGTCACGGGCAGGCTCTTCACGCCGTAGATGTCCGCGGTCTCCGGGCGCAGCGAGACCTCCTCGGCCGGTACCGCCAGCCGCAGCGTGGGGAAGCGGTCGAGCAGCGCGCGGAACGCGACCCGCATCTCCACGCGAGCCAGCTGCGAACCCAGGCACTGGTGGATGCCGTAGCCGAAGGCCACGTGCCCCGAGGCCTGGCGGTGGAAGTCGAGCACGTGCGGGTCGGCGAAGCGCTCCGGGTCCCGGTTGGCGGTGTTGTACGACAGGATCACCGGCGAACCGGCCTTGATCGTCTGCCCGCCCAGCTCGACGTCCTCCAGCGCCGTCCGCATGAACGTCATGGCGACCGTGAGGTAGCGCAGCAGCTCCTCCACGGCCCGATCGGTGAGCGAGGGATCGTCGCGCAGCTCGGCCAGCTGCTCCGGGTGCTGCAGGAGCGCGAAAGCACCGAGTCCCAGCATGTTCGTCGTGGTGTCGAGCCCGGCTGCCAGCAGCAGCAAGGCCATCCCCTTCAGCTCCTCGTCGTCCAGATCGGTGGAGGTCAGATCGCCGAGCACGTCGTCGGTGGGGTTCGCGCGCTTGGCGGCCACCAGTTCGCCGATGTGCTCCATCGTCGCGGCGTAGCCCAGGATCAGGCTCTCCTCGTCGCCCTCGCCGTTGAGGAACGAGTCGACCTGCTCCTGGAAAGTGTTCCGCTCCCCTTCCGGTACGCCGAGGAGCTCGGAGATGACCGTGGCAGGAATCGGTTTCGCGAACGCGGGCACCAGATCCACTCCGGGCCCGATCTTTTCCACGGCGTCCAGGTGGTCGGCGGTGATCTGCTCCACCCGTTCGGTGAGCAGCCGCATCCGGCGCACCGTGAACTTGCCCATGAGCGCCTTGCGGTAACGACGGTGCTGGGCGCCGTCCATGAAGAGGAACTCGCCCGGCGACGCCGGTGGGATCTCGACGTCCCCGTAGTCGAGGGTCGGATGGCGCATGAGGTCCTTGCGGGCGCTGAACCGCGCGTCGGCCAGCACCGATTTGACCAGGTCGTAGCCGGTGATCAGCCAGCCGGGCCGTCCGCCGGGGAACTCGTAGGGGATGATCGGGCCGCCCTGCTCGCGAGCCTCCAGCAGTTCCGCCGCCGGGTCGAACGGGCAGCCGGCTGCGCGAGGCGGCGCGGGTGTACCTGCGGTGTAGGTGAAGTCATCCATGAAAGTCCTCAACAGTTCTCAGCGGTCGTCGGTGTCCGGTTCGGTTTCCACTCGCAGCAGCTCCGCGGCTCCCGCCAGCGACGTCGCGACCTCCTGCGCCGTGTCACCGACCGCGATGACGTGGCCGAGCCGGTCGTAGGACTCCCTCGGCGGCCGGACGGCGCGGCCGGACGCGGCCGTGACGTGCACGGTGACCACACCGGGAACCCGTGCGGCACCGGCGGTTCCGTTCACCGCCGTCAACCGGCCTCGCTCGCCCGCCGTGAGGAAGCGCAGGCCCGCGTGCCGGTGGCGCTGCGCCTCGAGGTTCACGGGAAGGCCCGCGGTCGCGCGGATCTGCTGCTCCAGGAGGTCGATTCCGGTCGCGGTGCGGATGAGCTCGGGGATCATGCCGCCCGCGAGCCGCCCGTTGATCTCGATGACGACCGGTCCCGCCGCCGACAGCCGCGTCTCGACGTGGGCCGGGCCGTGCTCGAACCCGACGGCTTTGAGCGCCTGGCGGGCGGCCTCCGCCAGCTCTTCCCGCTGCGCCCGCGCGAGGTTCGCCGGGAACAGGTGCCCCGTCTCGACGAAGTGGGGCAGCGGGGTCGCGGTCCGCTGGGTGACGCCCACGCACACGGCTTCGCCGCCGGTGCAGAACATCTCCACGCTGAACTCCGGGCCTTCCACGAACTCCTCGACGAGGACCCGCCCGGGACTCCGCTGTCCTCGCGCGTTCTCGGTGACGGCCAGCACGCGCGCCGCGTGCGCGACGGCGGTCGCCTCGTCGGCGCACCACAGCACGTTCTGCGAGCCGGATCCGTCCACCGGTTTGACTACGCAGGGAACGCCGACCGCAGCCACCGCCTCACCGACGCCCGAGGAGTCCTCGGCGACGACGAACGCGGGCTGAGGCACGCCCGCGTCCCGCAGGGCCGTCCTGGTGAGCTCCTTGTTCCGGCACGCGGCGGCCGTCTCAGCCGCCTGGCCGGGCACGCCCAGCGCCTCCGCGAGGCGCGCCGCGTGTTCCAGGTAGAAGTCGCTGGTCGTGGTGACCCCGCCGACCGCGCGCGAGCCGATCGCGGCCAGCACGGCCGCGTCGTCCTCGGTGTCGCAGGTGATGACCTCGCAGCCGGTCGCCTCCAGCCCGCTGTAGCGGCCGGGGTCGCGGGTCACCAGGAGGGGCGCGAAGCCGAGCCGGGTCGCGGTGCGCAGCGCGAGCATGCCCGTGCCGGTGGTGTTGGACTCCACGAACACCATCGTTCGGCGCCCGCCGCGCGGGATCGACGCGTACGACCAGCCGGTCACGGTCGTGCCGAACGGAACCCGCGCGGGCTCCGCCGCGATCGGTCCGGCGGGCTCGTGCCGGTAGACGGTGTCGGCGTAGCGGTCACCGCGGTCCGGCATGATGCCGACCAGTCGCGTGCCGGGCTCGGCGTGGGCGGCCAGGTGGGTCAGCACGCGGTAGACCGAGCCGGACGTGTTGCCCGCGAAGATCTGCTGCTCCCGCGCCAAGCTCCGGGTGGCGTCGAACGCCTCGTCGTCGGAGAGCCAGTGCACCTCGTCGAAGAGCCGGTAGTCGATGTTGTCGGGGAACAGGCTGTTGCCGAGGCCGCTCTGCTTGCGCGTCGCCAGATCGGGCTGGCCGAACAGGACGCTGCCGACGCAGTCCACCCCGACGACCTTGAGCTCCGGGAAGCGCTCCAGCAGCGCCGCGGACGTGCCGCACAGCGAGCCGCCGCTGCCGACCGAGCCGACCAGGACGTCCAGCGTCCCCAGGTCGGCGACCAGCTCGTCGGCCAGGTCCCGGTAGGCGGCGGGGTTCTCCGGATTCCCGTACTGGCGCGGCCAGTACGCACCTGGCAGCTCGCGCAGGAGGTCCGCGAGGCGTTCCAGCCGGGCGCCCTGCCACCCCTCGGACGTCATCGCCTCGACGACGTGGACCGCGCAGCCCATCGCCGCCAGCTTGGCGCGGGTGACGGGGTCGATGCGCGGATCGGTGACGATGTGCACGGGATGCCCGAGCTGGGCCCCGACCAGCGCGAGGCCCAGCGCCATGGTTCCGGACGAGCTCTCCACCACGGGAGCGCCTTCGGCCAGCGCTCCCGTTCGGCGCGCCTCCAGGATCATGCGGCGGGCGACTCGGTCCTTCATGGCGTACGGGTTCTGCAGCTCCAGCTTGGCGTAGACCTCGACGCCCTCCGGTGCGCCCGCGCGCAGCCGGACCACCGGTGTGTCGCCGATGGCGTCGACGAGGGTGTCATAACGCATGCGTGCTCCCGGGGACGGCGGCGGACCGGTAGACGGACGTGGTTCCGGGCAGGCGTGCGCAGGCGGCGCGCGCCGCGCTGAGCACCTCGGCGTGGCCGGGGTCGCCGGCGTCCAGCAGGAGCCCGGTCATGGTGCCGCTGTGGGTGCACACGACACCGGCGGCGCCGAGATCGCCCGCGATCCGGATCAGGGCGTCGAGGTTGCGCTTGGGCAGCCACCGCTGGTTGAGCACGGCGCTGCGGGTGGCGACGGCGCCGACGGCGGCCAGGTCCTGACCACCGACGGCGGCGGTGAGATCGTCGGCGAGGCGCGCGTATTCGGCGGCCAGCGCCGGTGGGACCCGCCGAGCACGCCGGTTGTGGGTGACGGTGTCCACCAGTCCGCCCTCGTCCACGGCGACGACGGTGGCGGGTGGCACGGTGCCGAGCCGGGTGCGGAGCCGGACCTTCCGATGCTCGAACAGGACGACACCGGTGTGCATGACACCGTCGGTGGGCTCGATGGGACGCAGCCAGTCCTCGACGCCCGAGGGCGAGACGTCCAGTCCGAGGACGCCGCCGACGGCCCGCGCCGTGGCGACAAGATCGGCGGAGGAGCTGGCGAGGCCCTTGCCGACGAGCAGGTCGGTGTCGAGGATCAAGGAGCCGCCACCGTCCGCTCCGCCGGTGGCGAGCATGGCGCGGGCCAACCGCAGCGACTTCGTCCGGTTCGCGGGGTACACGCGCAGCGGGCCGCTCCGGTCGTAGCGGAACCACGCGCGGGTGCCGTGGGTAATCGGGAACGTGGCCAGGAAATCGGTGCCGTCGGGCAGGACGCCTTGCAGGAGCTCTCCGAACGTGCCGCAGGCGGAGGCGCCGCCCTCGTTCAGGTCGACGCCGGCGCGGCGGGCGGCGAGTGCCGGTTCGGTCATGCGGCCCTCCTCCGGCGCGCCGCGTTGTCCGCCCACGCCGCGTCGAGGGCGTCGAGCTCCTCGCTCTGCTCGTCGAGCAGCTCCCGAACCCGTTGGGGATGCGCGGAGCCCGCCGACTGCTTCGCGCGCAGCCCGAGGTCGACGTCGAACGCTTCCGCCAGCAGGGCTGTGATGTTCTCGCCGTCGTCGAGCACGTGTCCGGACTCGGCGGCGGCAGCGCACAGCAGGGCGGCGTCCGGCTCTCCGGGGCGCAGTCCCCGCTCCACTGAGGTCTTCACGTAGCGGCCGGCGATGATCTGGGCGGTGCGCCACGGCACGCCGCAGGTGAGGGTGAGCCGGTTGGCGAGCGTGAACCCGCCGAGGTGATCGTCAGCGCACGCGGCGCGCATGCGATCGGTCCGGAAGCTCGCCCCGGCGATGACCGCGTGGGCGAGGCGCAGCGCCGAGCGCATGGCGTCGGCCTGGACCCGCAGCTGGCCGCCAACTTCCTTCGAGACCTCAACGGTGTTGCTGTAGGGCGTGTTGCGCTGCCCGGCGACGATGTCGGCCGCACGACCCGCGATCTGAGCACAGCGGCCCCGGATTCGTTCCAGGACGGGGAAGTTGCGCTTCTGCGGCATCGCCGCGGAGATGCCGGCCAACTCGTCGGGCAGGTCGAGGAAACCGCGGTGGCCGCCGCACCAGTCCATGAGGTCGGTGGTGAATCGGCTGAGCGCGACCGCGTGCTGCGCGAGATCCGCCGCGATCGACGTGGTCCAGGAACGGGAGGCGACGGCCACCAGCGCGTGCGGCTGAGCGCGCGCGAACCCCAGCAGGCCCGCCATGCGGTCGCGGTCCCACGGCAGTTCCTGCCCGGCCATCGTGCCGGAACCGAGCGGGCAGGCGTCGCACTCGTCGTAGGTGCGCAGCATGCGGCGCAGCGCGGCGATCGTCTCAGCGGAGAGCGCCGCCAGGTGGAAGCCGGGGCTGACGATCTGCGCGGCCTGGCCGTGGGTGCATCCCGGCATGGGCGCGTCGGTGTAGCGACCGGCGAGCGCGATCACGGTCCGTGCGAACGCGAGCAGGTCGTCGGCGACGGCGGCGAGGGTCTCGCGAGCGGCCATCAGCTGGGCGCACGCTTGGAGATCGTTGCGGCTGCGGTCGACGTGCCAGGCCGGGAAGGGCGTCACGGGGCCGTCTTGCACGTGGCGTTCCACGGCGAAGGAGATGTCGGACATGTTCTGCTCGGGGTCGGCTCGCACCGCGTCGGGGTTCAGCTCGTCGAGCCGGGCGGCGAGAGCGGCGGCCCCGTCGGCGTCGACGAGGTCCATCCGGACGTACTCCAGCAGCAGGACCTTCTCGATCGCGATGTAGTGGCCGAGCAGGTGCTCCGCTTCGTAGGCGAACTGCGGAGCGAGCACCTCCTCGTGCCAGACCTCGCTGGGGACGCCGTCGATCCGGCCGGTCACCTTCATGCCGTTCCCCCTCGGTGTTCGCGGCGTAGTGCGACGGCGAGTCCGGCCACCGTCGGGTCGGCGAAGAAGGTCCGCAGCGACACCTCGGCGCGGTAGGCGGCCGTGAGCGTCGCGAGCATCTTCAAGGCCTGCAACGAATGTCCCCCGAGGCTGAAGAAATCCTGGTGCACATCGGTGACTTCGGTGCCGAGGAGGTCCTGCCAGACCCCGGCCACGTCCCGTTCGCACGCGGTCGACGGGGCGCCCCCGGCGGCGGGATCGGGACGGCTGGGACCGACGCCGGTGACGGCACGGCGCGGGCCGAGCTGCGACAGGCGGGTGTCCGGGGCGTCGAGCGCCGTGGCGAGCAGGCGGAGGTAGTCCGACAGCAGTGCCTCTGCTGTGGCGCGGTCGAACAGGGCGACGTCGTAGACGACCCGGACCTTCTCGTCGGTGACGTCCAGCAGCAGGTCCTCCTCGCACGAGGACGCGGGAGCGCCGAGAACGCCGCCGGGATCGTGGTTGAAGGCGAGCTGGTACAGCGGTGGCACGCCGGGCGGTCGCGGTGCGGCCACCAGCTCGACCAGGGTCTGGAACGGGATGTCGTAGGACTCGTCCGCCTCGACCGCGGCGGCCACGCGGCCCACGAGCGCGGTCACGCCGGGATCGCCCCCGACGTCGACGCGCAGCACCCGCATGTTGACCAGGGCGCCGACCATCGGCAGCGTCGCGGCCTCGGCGCGCCCCGCCACCGGTAGGCCGAGCACGATGTCATCGGAACCGGAGACGTGGTGCAGCAGAGCGACGTACCCGGCGAGCAGCAGCACCACCGGGCGGGTGCCGTGGTGCCGGGCGGAGTCGACCAGGGCAGCACGCACGTCGTCGGGCAGCGCGGCGCGCACCTCGGCACCGCGAAACGTGCGCGTCGATGGCCGGGGCCGGTCCAGGGGAACGGCGTGGACCGGTGGGAGGCCCGCGAGGCGCTCGCGCCAATGGGCCGCGAGTTCCGCGCGCCGCGCGGGCGTGAGGCGGGCGCGCTCGCGCCGGGCGTGTTCGCCGTAGGTGCACGGCAGGTCCGGAAGCCTGGGGTCGCGCCCCTCCTCCTCGGCAGCGCAGATCTCGGTGAGCTCGGCGCGCACGTTGAAGCTGGACGCGGTGTCGTAGACGGCGTGGTGAGCGGCGAAGAGCACCGACCAGGCCCCCTCCCCCAGTTCCAGGACCGCCGCACGCCACAGCGGCGGACGCTCCAGGTCGAACGGCCTGCGCGCCATCGCCTCCCGCAACGCGCGGATCCGCTCGCCCTGGTCGCCGTGACCGAATCCGCTCAGGTCGAGGTGTTCGACCGGCGGTTCCACCTGTGCGCGCACGTCACGGGTCAACCGCCCGTCGACGACGCGAAGCCCGGTCCGCAACGACTCATGACGCGCGGCCAGCAGCGCCAGTGCCGCGACGAGATCGTCTGCGGCGAGATCGGCGTGCACGGGGAACTCGTCCACCACGCAGTAGGTCGGCGGATCGTGGGTGAGCCGAGCGGCGAACCAGGCTCGCTCCTGCGCGAAGGAGGCCCGTGGCGGCCAGTCACCGCCCAGGGCGGATCGGTCCCGCACGATCCTCCTCTCCTCCCGGTGCGCCGACTCCCCGCGCGCCGCGAAGCGCGGTGCCGAGGAGCTCCGCGATTCGCGGCTCGTGGTCGTTGAGGAAGAAGTGGCCGCCCTCGAAGACCTGGAGGTCGAAGGCGCCCGTGGTGTGCTCGCGCCAGTGCTCGGCATCGTCGATCCCGACGTTGTCGTCGGCATCACCGGTGAGCGCCACGACGTCGGAGTCCACGACCGCGCCGGGGCCGGGGTCGTAGGTCTCGGCGGCCGCGTAGTCCGCGCGCAGCGAGGGCAGTGCCAGCCGGACCAGTTCGGGTTCGTCGAGCACGAGGCTGTCGGTGCCCGCCAGCCGCCGCACCTCGGCGATCAGGCCGTCGTCGTCGAGCAGGCGGATCCCGCGGTCGATGCCCCGCCCGGGGGCACCGCGTCCGGAGAGGAACAGGGCGTGCGGCGCGCGGGCCCTGTCGCGCCGGCGCGACAGGGCCAGTTCGAAGGCGATGGCGGCGCCCATGCTGTGTCCGAACAGGACGAAGGGGCGTCCCGCGATCAGCTGGTCCAGCTCCGGCGCAGCCCCGCTCGCGAGCTCCCGCACGCTCTCCAGGCACGGCTCGCGCAGCCGGTCCTGTCTGCCCGGGTACTGCGCGGAGATGACGTCGGCGTCCTCGGAAAGCCGCTGCGACAAGGAGAAGTACGTCCCCGCGGCCCCTCCCGCGTGCGGCAGGCAGACCAGCGCGACCTCGGCGTCCGGACGCGGGTGGAAGCGTCGGAACCACGAACCGGCGGGGGTGCTGGGTGATGCCATGTCGGGGTCGGTGTCCCTTCGTCCTCGGGTCAGCTGAGGTAGTCCTCGGGTCCGCCGTCGCGGACGGTGTCGAGGGTGAAGCAGTGGAAACCACCGCCGAACAACCGCCGGTGCCGGTGGCGCACCGGGACGACGGTGAACTTCGCGTCCTCCAGGACCCGGACCAGTTCCGGGCTGGCCTCGTTGACCAGCACGGTCTCCTCGTCGACGGACAGCACGTTGAGGTCGATGAAGGGGCTCGTCAGGATGAGCGCGTCGGAGTCGTAGCGGGGGAAGTTGTTCTCCTGCGGTGTGGGCGCGACGATCCGGTCCCAGCGGCGCAGCGGGTCGGGCAGCTTGTCGGCCACCGCGTCCGAGCGGACCAGCAGCAGGCCGGGGCGCAGCGCCAGCACCATGCTGTCGATGTGGCTGTCGCTGAGCTCGTGCACCCGGTGGACGCGGAAACGCCCTTCGAGATGGCGTTCGAGCCAGGTGACGCCGAGCGCGTGGTTCTCGGTGGAGATGTTGGCGACGATGTCGTTGCCGAGCCGCAGGCACTGCGCGGCGTCGAACATCATCTCCAGCCCCACGTCCCACGGTGACGACCGCGGATCCTCGATGGGTTCGGTGGGCCCGCCGACGGTCGCGGTGCGCGCGTAGGACAGGTCGAACGACGCGTCGGTCATCATCGGACGCGGCATGACGCTCCAGCGCGCCCCGTCGCGGAAGTAGTCCTGGAAAAGCGGTTTGAGGAACTGCGTTTCGAAGTAGCGGGAGCGGATCATCGGGGAGGTCTCGATGATCTCGTCGCCGAGGATCAGGGTGTTGTCGCGGAGGTTCAGCGGCGGGACGACGGAAGCCGACCAGGCCGGTGTCGCGACCTCCCCGGTCTCGGCGGACAGCGGGAGCGGCCGGTGCACGGTGACACCGAGGGAGCGCAGGGTCTCGGCGAGCCCCTCCAGGTCTTCGTTCAGCTCGTCGACGTAGCGCCGGGCCACCGGTGTGCGCTGCCTGCTCGCTTCGTCACCACGAGCGGTCAACCGGGGGTAGTACCACTCGGAACGGCCGGCTCCCCCCTGTTCGGCGTTGTCGTGCACGAGGTTGTCGTGGAAGAAGAGATCGAAGGAGAGTTCTCTCTCATGAGAAACGTAGTTCTCCGCGGATCCGACGACGACTTCCCGCAAGGGTGACCACTCGTCAAAGCTGTTCAAATGCACGCAGGACACCGCCTACACATCGGGGGTACCCCGATACTCCGGGAACCCCCTGGCCACCGCACCCGCGTTCACCGCCGTTACGGTCCGCGAAGCGCCACCGCACCGATTTTTCCTGATATGAAATCGGAGGTCTTCTTTCAACGTCACGATCGCGCGGGGAGTGCGGAGACTCATGCAGAAGTTCGAGCAGGACGACCCGGTTCTCGACCGGTTCCATTTCCTCGTCAACGCACCGGCGTTGTTCAACGCCGTCACCACCGCCGCCGAAATCGGGATCTTCGCCTTCCTGTCCGAGAAACCGGGTGCCGAAGCCGACGAGCTCCGCGCCTTCAGCGACCTGCCCGCGCACCAGCTGCGCGTCCTGCTGCAGGCGGTGTGCTCCACCGGACTGCTGGAACGCAGGGACGGCGGCTACCACAACTCCACCGTCGCCGAGGAGTTGCTGGCCTCGGACGGACCGGACAGCTGGCGGCACATCCTGACCGGGTGGAAGGAGGTGTACTACCCGGCGTTCGTCCACATGACGGGAGCGCTGCGGGCCGGGACCAACACCGCGCTCGACACGCACCCCGGCGACGAACCGACCCTCTACCAGCGGCTGGCGCACGATCCGCAGCTGGAGGAGGTCTTCCACCGCGCGATGACCGCGTTCACGCTTCGTTCGGTGGACGCGCTGGTCGACCAACCCGTGTTCGCCGGCATCCGGCACGTCCTCGACGTGGGCGGCGGCGACGGCAGCACGTCGGCGCGGCTGGTCGCGCGCTACCCGGGCTTGCAGTCGACGGTGTTCGACATGCCGAGCGTCTCGCGGCTCGCGGAGGACGTGCAGGCGGATCGGGTCGACCTGCTCGCGGGCGACATCTTCACCGATCCGTTCCCCGAGGGGCACGACGCGGTTCTGTTCAGCCACGTCCTGGAGATCTTCGACGGCGACGACATCCTGCGGCTGCTCCGCAAGGCGTACGAGTCGTTGCCCTCCGGCGGGAAGGTTCTGCTCTACGGCTACAACGTGTCCGACGACGAGACGGACGGGATCTTCGGCGCCCGGCTGGGCCTGTACTTCAACGTTCTCGTCAGCGGCCGGGGCATGGCCTACCCGGCACGGGACTACGAACGCTGGCTCGGCCTGGCCGGTTTCGAGCAGGTCGGCACGACCGGCGGCCTCTCCTACGAACACGGGCTGACCACCGGCGTGAAACCGTGACGCCCGAGCTCGCGCGACCGTAACGGTGGCCATCTCGGATGTGCGCGCACGACGGCGGCGGAAGGCTGGAGGCCGTCTGCCGCCCTTCGTCCGCTGAGGATGCCCACCATGACTCTTCCAGGCTCGCCCGTGAACGAGCGTCGCCGGTACCGCTCGCCGCAACAGGACAGCGCCCGCTGGGATGACTTCCCGCTGCGCGAAGGTGACATCGTCATCAGCGCGCCGGCGAAGTCCGGCACGACGTGGGTGCAGATGATGTGCGCACTGCTCATCTTCCAGGAACCCGAGCTGCCGCAACCCCTGTCGACGCTGTCACCGTGGCTGGACCAGCTGTTCGTCTCGCAGGAGGAGATGTACGCGAAGCTGGCCGAGCAGGAGCACCGCCGCGTCATCAAGACGCACGTCCCGCTCGACGGCCTCCCGCTCGATCCGCGCGTCAGCTACATCGTGGTGGCCCGGCATCCCCTCGACCGGGCGCTGTCGATGTACCACCAGGCCGGCAACATCCACGCGGAGTGGTTGCGCGCCTTCCAGACCGAACCGGACGAGCAGTCGTCGCAACGGTCCGCACCGACGCTCCCTCCCGTGCGCGAGTGGCTGCTGAACTGGTGCACGCCCGGGGCGTCCGATGAGGAGAACCGGGACATCGCCGCGGCCGAGCTCCACCACCCCCTCGACGCCTGGAACCGGCGCGCGGAGCCGAACGTGCGGCTCATGCACTACGCCGACCTCGCCGCCGACCTGGAGGGCCAGATGGCGTCGCTGGCGGAGTGGCTCGGCATCCCGCTGGACGAGGCGAAGCGGCGCGAGCTGGTGAAGGCCGCGACCTTCGACGAGATGAAGGCCCGCGCTGACTGGGTGGCACCGGACAAGCAGGTTCTCGTGAACCCGTCGGACTTCTTCCACGGAGGGCGCTCCGGCGCCGGACGCGACGTCCTCACCGAGGAAGACCTGGAGTCGTACCGGAAGCGGGTCAGCGCGCTGGCTCCGCAACCGTTCCTGGACTGGCTGAACCGCTGAGCATTTCGCGGTTGCTCGGCGGTGCGAGCTTCCTCGGTTGGTGAAAGACGAAGGGGGCCGGTCTTCCTCGGAAGACCGGCCCCCTTCGTCGTGGCGTCGCTCAGTAGCCGCGGTGGGCGTTGATCCGGCGCGGGTAGTACCTCTCGTCGGCGCTCGGCTCGTAGTCGGGCCGGCGCGGGGTGTCGCCCGCGGGCCGGTCTCCGACCACGACGACGCGTTGGGCGGCGCGGTAGTCCTGGTAGTCGTTGACCGCGACGTGCTGGGTGGCGCGGTTGTCCCAGATCGCCACCGTGTGCGGTTCCCAGCGGTACCGGCATTGGAAGCTCGGCCGTTCGGAATGCTCGAACAGGTGCTGGAGCACGGCGTCGCTCTCGTGGCGGCTCAGCTGCGGGATGTGCGAGGTCCACATCCGCGTGACGTACAGCGACCGGCGCCCGGTCTCAGGGTGCACGCGCACCACGGGATGCTCGGCTGACATCTCGATGACGTGCGGGAGTTTCAGCACGTGGACGGCGGTGAGGCCTTCGAGCATCTCGCGGAACGGCTGGGACAACGTCTCGTACGCGAGGTACTGGTTGCTCCACATCGTGTCGCCGCCCGCGGGTGGGCAGGTGATCAGGTGCAGGATCGAGGCCACCGGCGGATTCGGCGCGAAGCTGACGTCGATGTGCCATTCGTCGGCCTTCCCGCCCTTGTCGGACTCGATCCGCGTGACCTCCGGATACTCCTCCACCCTCGGCAGGAACGGGTGAACCTCGACGTCACCGAAGCGCTTGGCGAGGGCCACGTGACCCCGGGGGGTCAGGTTCTCCTGGCCGGGGAAGAACAGCACGAGGTGTTCGAGCATGAGCGCGCGGACCCGGGCCGCCTGCTCGTCGGTGATCTCGTTCAGATCGATCCCGCGCACCTCGACGCCGATGGCGCCGGAGACGGGCCGGATGTCGAGCTGCCCGGCGGCACCATCGATGGTGGTGGCCCCTGGGGAGAGGGACTGCGTCACAACGGAATCTCCTTCATCGGTACGGAACTCAGGTCGTGTTCGCGCGGCGGGCCGGTCAGCCGCCCATGGCCTCGATCAAGCTCGCGGGACGCAGATCCGTCCAGTTCTCCTCGACGTAGGTCATGCAGGCCGCGCGCGTGTCCTGGTCGTGAGCGATGTGCCACCCGTCGGGCACATCGGCGAACGCGGGCCACAGCGAGTGCTGACCTTCGTCGTTGACCAGCACCAGGAACGTGGCATCGGGATCGTCGAACGGGTTCACCCCGCTCACCGCCTTTCTGTGTCCTTCGCACGCCGGTTCACCGCAGACCCCGTCATCCTCGTACCGGCCGCCCCACCGGGGATCCGTGAGCACCGCCGTTACGACACCTCGGACGTCCCTCCAGTTCCGCTGTTCGGTGCCGCTTGCGTGAAGCAGTGAATCAGTGGTTCACTGCTTCACATGCCATACCGACGCACGCCTGCGGTGCAAGCCCGGATGAACGCTCAGCGGGACGTGGTGCTGGAGGCCGCGATCGCCCTGCTGGCCGAGGAGGGGTACGCGGGGTGCTCGATGGCCGCCGTCGCGAGCAGGGCCGGGATCGCCACGGGCAGCGTGTACCAGCACTTCCCCAGCAAGGCGGAACTGGCCGCCGAACTGTTCCGCACGGTGGTCTCCCGCGAGGTGGCCGCGGTGACCGAGGCTTCGGAGCGTTCGGGCGACGTGGTCGAACGGATCGTCGCGGTCATCGAGACGTTCGCCGGGCGGGCGATGAAAGCCCCGCGGCTGGCCTACGCCCTGCTGGCGGAACCCGTGGACCCGGCGGTGGATGCCGAGCGGCTGGTGTTCCGCGAGGCCTTCCGCGACTTCTTCGCCGAAGGGATCAGGGAAGGCGTCGAAGCCGGGGTGCTGCCGGCCCAGGATCCGCTGCTGACCGCCTCGGCGCTGGTCGGTGCCGGGGCGGAGGCGCTGGTGGGTCCGCTGGCCGAGGGCGCGGTGGGTCCGGACACGATCCCCGGCTTGGTCACTTTCACGATGCGAGCGTTGGGAGTTGCGCATGCCAGCGACACATGAGGTCACCAACCAGGTTCCGCAGCTGGTGGACCACGACGTCGCCGACAACCCGGTGCTGCTGGAGGGGCTCCGGCGCGAAGGCGCGGGATGGGCCGAGCGCGAGGTCCGCGAACTCGGCGTGCTCGCGGGGAGTTCGCAGGTCCAGGAGTGGGGCCGCCTGGTCGAGGAGAACCCGCCCGTGCTGCGCGCGCACGACCGGTACGGGCACCGGGTGGACGAGGTTGAGTTCCACCCGCACTGGCACGACCTGATGACGGTGGCAACGGGCAACGGGCTGCACGCCGCTCCGTGGCAGGAGGAACGCGTCGGTGCGCACGTCGCCCGCGCGGCGAAGATGTACGTGTGGGGGCAGACCGATCCCGGTCACCTGTGCCCGATCTCGATGACCTACGCGGCTGTGCCCGCGTTGCGCGCCGAGCCCGCGCTCGCCGCGACCTACGTTCCGCTGCTGGCTTCTCCGCACTACGACTACGGGTTGCGCGAGCCGACGGGAAAGCGCGGTCTGATCGCGGGCATGTCGATGACCGAGAAGCAGGGCGGCTCCGACGTCCGCGCCAACACGACCGCGGCCACCCCGGCCGCGGACGGCCACGTCCTCACCGGGCACAAGTGGTTCACCTCGGCGCCGATGTCGGATGTGTTCCTCACGCTGGCGCAGGCTCCCGGCGGGCTGTCGTGCTTCCTGGTTCCCCGCGTGCTGCCCGACGGCAGCCGCAACGCGATCCACCTGCAGCGGCTGAAGGACAAGCTGGGCAACCGCTCCAACGCCTCCTCGGAGATCGAGTACGACGGCGCAGTCGGCCACCTGGTGGGCGACGAGGGCCGCGGGGTCGCCACGATCATCCAGATGGTCAACATGACCAGGCTGGACTGCGCGATCGGTTCGGCCTCCGGCATGCGTCTGGGCGTCGTGCAGGCGGTGCACCACGCAGCGCACCGCCGCGCGTTCGGCGAACTGCTCATCGACCAGCCCCTGATGGCCAACGTGCTCGCCGACCTGGCGGTCGAGTCCGAAGCCGCCACGATCGCCGGAATGCGGTTGGCCGGTGCGGTGGACCGCGCGGCAGCCGGCGATGCGCAGGAGGAGCTGTTCCGCCGGATCGGCTTGGCGGTGACCAAGTACTGGGTGTGCAAGCGCGCACCCGCGCACGCAGCGGAAGCGTTGGAATGCCTCGGCGGGAACGGGTACGTCGAGGAATCGGGCATGCCCCGCCTGTTCCGCGAATCACCGCTGCCGTCGATCTGGGAAGGATCGGGCAACGTCGCCGCCCTGGACGCGTTGCGCGCCATGGCGAAACAGCCCGAGTGCGTGGAAGCGTACTTCGCGGAAGTCGAGCAGGCGTTCGGCGCGGACGAGCGGCTGGACCTGGCGATCTCCCAGTTGCGCAAGGAACTCGGCGACTTCGACGACGTCCAGCATCGCGCTCGCCGGATCGTGGAACTCATGGCGCTGGTCCTGCAAGGTTCACTGCTGCATCGCCACGGTCATCCGGCGGTCGCCGACGCGTTCACGGCCTCCCGTCTCGATCGCGACTGGGGCGTGGCATTCGGCACCCTTCCCTCCGGTGTGGACACCCGAGCGATCATCGACCGCGTCCGCCGGGAACAGGACTGACGCCGGATGGAGGAAGTGATGAGTGATTTCGGCACGCTCGACGACCAGGTGCGGGATCGGAAGGCGTACCTGACGCTGAACCGGCCGGACCGGTTGAATGCCATCAACGACGTGATGCCCTCGGAGATCCGCGAGGCGGTGCGGCGGGCCGACGAGGACGATCGCATGCGGGTCATCGTGCTGCAGGGCGCGGGCCGGGCGTTCTGCGCGGGCTACGACCTCAAGCAGTCCGACGGCATCACCCGGCACTCGCCGGAAGGCCGCTGGTTCCACGATTTCGCCGAGCGCGACGGGTTCCACGCCGCCGTCGCCTACCGCGACTCCGGGCAGGTCATCCCGGACGGTGGAGGCCGGCCTCCCGAAGCTTGATCGACCGGATTTTCCCCGCCGCTCCTCTGGAGGACACCATGACCACGAACGCCGACTCCGCACCCAGCGACCGCGTCGCCGAGCGCTTGCAGCGTTCCTCGGCGAAGCACTCCTACGACCCCGATGTCGACATCGACTGGGACGCACCGCTGGTCGACGGCGCCTACGGCAAACCGGCGCACCGCTGCTCGCTGTACGGCACGCCCCTGTGGGAGGGGCTTTCAGAGCGGCAGCGAGCCGAATTGAGCATGCAGGAACTCGGTGCCAGCACGGCCTCCGGGGTCTGGTTCGAGCTGATCCTCATGCAGGGCCTGACCCGGTACGCCTACAGCGCCGACCCGACCTCGCACCGCGCGCAGTACGCGCTGACCGAGATCGCCGACGAGTGCCGCCACTCCACGATGTTCGGCAAGGCCATCGACAAGATCGACGGAATCGTGCACCGGCCCAGCAGGTTCGGCCACCGGGCCGGAAAGCTCTTCGGCGCGGTGGTCGGGCCGACGCTCCTGTTCTCCGGGGCCATCTACGTCGAGGAACTGGCCGACGCCATGCAGCGGGAGATCATGCGCGACGAGAGCCTGCAACCGCTGGGCCGGATGGTCTCCCGCATCCACGTCCTGGAGGAGGCGCGGCACATCAGCTTCGCCAAGGACGAACTCGAACGCGCCTGGCGCTCGCACGGCCCCCTCGCGCGCGAAGCGCTCCGCTGGGCCTTGACCGGCATGATGCTCGTGGCCACCGAGGAGTTCCTGCACCCCAAGGTCTACACCTCCGTCGGGCTCGACCCGCGCGAGGCGAAGCGCGTCGCCGATTCCAACCCGCACTGGCGCCAGGCCAAGGCCGACTGGGCCCGCAAAGCCGTCGAGCTCTTCGCGGACATGGGCATCATCCGCGGTCCCAGCAGCGCCGTGCTGCGTCGCGCCGGCCTTCTGGACTCGGTGCAACGGCGTCCGGCATGAAGCGGAACCGAGTGGAGAGCAGCAGGAACCGTCTCACCAGCCGGAGGGATCTACGATGACAGAGCCGATGTCACCTGACGACGCGCACGCGGACCATGACTACGCAGGAACCGCGGTCGTGCTCGACCAAAGCGCCGAGATCACCGTCGATGTCGTTCTCCGGGGGCACTTCCAGCCCATCGATGGCCGCTTCCACTGGTACGGCCGCCTTGCTCCCCACGCCGGGATCAGCGACCTCGTCGGTGGCCGGAAAGCGACCGTCACGCTGCGCACGACCAGCGGCGAGGCCACCGCGACCCTGTCAGACCCGGACCCCTGGGACAGGTACAGGATCGCGGGTACCGGCAAGCCGCCCTTCGAGACCGCCATCAACCCGCGCCCACCAGCATCGGGTGCATCCGACTAGCCGCTCGTGGGAACAGAGGATCACCTACGAGGAGTGCTGACGCGATGACGACCGATGCCGTGGTGGTCCGGTGTGCCGGGCCGGTGACCACCATCAGCCTCAACCGCCCGCAGGTGCGCAATGCCGTGGACCGCCCCACCGCATCGGCGCTCGCCGAAGCCTTCCGAGATTTCGACGCCGATGAGGACGCATCCGTGGCCGTGCTGCACGGCGAGGGCGGTACGTTCTGCGCGGGCGCCGATCTGAAGGCGATCAGCGCCGGCAACGGCAACCGGGTCGCCCCGGACGGGGATGCGCCGATGGGCATCTCCCGGATGCGGAGGCCTTCTTCCCACGTCGCCTCACCCCAGCGCGGCTGGGTCGAGGACGGCGGCCACGGCGACGAAGACGGCGACCGCGATGACGACGACGGCGAACCAGCGGCGCACGGTGGCCGGGTTCAGCTCGCTCGAGAAGAGCGCGGACACAGCAGAGGCCACTGCGGCGGCACCGGCGAAGGCGATCAGGGTTCCGTAGTCGATCTCGGCCGCCGTGCCGGCGTGGGCGGCGAGTCCGGCGATCGAGTTGATCAGCACCACGACCACGGATGTGGCCACGGCTTCCTGAGCGCCCAGACCGAGCAGCAGGGCGAGGGCGGGCACGATGATGAAGCCCCCGCCGACGCCGAACAGTCCGGTGAGTACACCCACCGCTGCCCCGGTCAGCAGGGATGTGGGCAGGCAGCTGCGCCAGCGCACCCCGCCGTCGTGCGTGCGGCAGGCGCCGACCCGCTCGTCACCGCCGCGCAGCATGCGCACCGCCACGACGACCATGAGCGCCGCGAAGGCCAGCAGCAGCCACCGCTGCGGCACCCCTCGTCCGAGCGCTGCGCCGCCGAAGGCGGCCGGGATACCGGCCGCGCCGAAGACCAGCGCGACCGGCCACCGCACTGCGCTGCGCCGCTGCCGAGGAACCAGCCCGCCCGCCGACGACAGCGCGACAACGGCCAGTGACGTGGGAATCGCAGTCTCCCAGGGCTGCCCGACGCCGTAGACCAGGGCTGGGATGGCGAGGATCGATCCGCCCGCGCCGAGCAGCCCCAGCATCAGACCGATGACCGCGCCGAAGCCCGCTGCCAGCAACAAGGAACGTCACCTCATCCGCGGGTCAGCGACGCCAGCTGCGCCCGGGAGTTCGAGCGGGGTGCGCGGTTGTGCGGCAACAACGAGAGCACCCGGGCCATCGCGCAGGTGTCGGTGATCGCGGCGAAGGTCAGGCCGCCGCCCACGAATCCGGCGAGCCACTTGGTCTTCTCGTAGCGGGTACTGGCCAGCACGCCGGTGAGCACGAGCAGTCCGGCCGTCAACCGCACCTGCCGCTCCATCGCCCAGGCCCCGCGACCGCGGCTGAGCTCGCCGTTCTCGTTCTCCCAGGCCGCGATCCCGCCGCGCAGGACGCTGATCCGGTTCCACCCGGCGCTTTCCAGCAACGCGCGGGCCTGATCGGCTCTGTTGCCCGAGGCGCAGACCAGCACCACGGGGTCCTCGTGCCGCGCCGTAAGCTCGTCGCGGTGTTCCTGGACGAGGTCCAGAGGAACGTTGTGCGAACCGGGGATGTGGGCCGCGGAGAACTCACCAGGTGTGCGCACGTCGATGAGGCGAATCCGCTCGCCGTCGAGCGACTCTCGCAGTCGCGCCGGGTCCACGTGCGCCGGTAAGGACGGGGTCATGCCGTTGATTTCCTCTCGGTCGGTTCGGAGTGATCAGCTGCTCATCGGGACGCCGGCCTCGGCGGCGGTGCCGAAGTGGTCGTCGATGAGCACGACGGTGCGTCCGGCGGCCTCCAGCACGGAGGCGGCTGCCGTGGCGCGGTAGCCGCTGCCGCAGTGCACCCACACCACACCGGCGGGGACCTCGTCGAGTCGCTGCGCCAGTTCGTAGAGCGGGATGTGCACCGCGTCGGCGATGTGGGCGGCGGTGAACTCGTTGTGGGTCCGCACGTCCAGCACCACCTCCGGCGCGGGGAACTCGCCGGGGTCGCCGTCGAGCGCGGCGGCCAGGTCCGCGAAGCTCGCCGTCCGAGTGCTGCGGAGCTGAGCCGGATCGGTCGCCAGCTGCTCGGGGGTTCCCACCGCGGCCCCGGCGAACGCGTCGATGCCGATGCGCGCGAGTTCCCGCTGCGCCGCGGCGACCTGCTCGCGGGATTCGCCGAGCAGCGTGATCGGTGCGCCCCACTCGATCATCCACCCGAGCCACGTCGCCATCGGCCCGTCCAGGCCGAGCCCGACCGTGCCCGCCAGGTGCGACACGACGAACGCCTTGCGCGAGCGCAGATCCACGACCCACTCGCCCGATTCCAGCCGCCGCCGCAGCTCTTCGGGCTCCGCTCGGGCGGGCTCGCGCAGGTCCAGCGGCTTCGGTCCTTCGCTGTTGCGGACGCCCATGTGCGCGTAGTAGGCCGGGTAGGCGTCCAGGCCGGTCAGGGTCTGCCGCACGAAGTCGCTCTCCCCCAACGTCAGCGCCGGGTTGCTGCGCTTCTGCTCCCCGACCGTCGCCGAGTCGCCCGAGGCCTGCGTGGCCGAGCAAAAGCTCCCGAACCCGTGGGTCGGCCAGATCTGAGCGCCGTCCGGCAGCAGATCGGCGAGTCTGCGCACCGAGGTGTGCTGGTGGCGGGCCAGTTCCTCGCTGTGCTCGGCACCCAGCAGATCCGTGCGCCCGGTCGTGCCGAACAGCAGCGAACCACCCGTGAACACGCCGACCGGCCCCTCCTCGCCTTCGAGCACGTAGGACAGGTGGTGGAAGGTGTGCCCGGGCGTGGCCACCACGCGAAGGCGCATCCGTCCCGACAGCTCGACCACGTCGCCGTCGGCCAGGTCACGACCCGCGAAGGGCAGCTCGTCGGCCGCGGCCACGCCGTACTCCGCGCCTGTCAGACGAGCCAGTTCCAGACCACCCGAGACGTAGTCGTTGTGCACGTGCGTCTCGACGACCAGGGCGATGCGCGCACCGGCCCGGCCGGCCGCGGCGAGCACCCTGTCGACGTCGCGCTGCGGATCCACCACGACCGCGACCTCACCATCGGTGGCCAGGTAGCTGCGGTCCCCCAGCGACGACGTCTCGATCACCTCGACCGCCGGCCCGCCGACCAGGCCGTCAGCCCGCTGCTTCTCGTCCAGCGCAGTCACGATCACTCACTCCCTATTACCCCGGGGGGTATGTTTCAGATGCACGTCTCCCGTGGTTCAGCCGCGAGTTCGCTCAGGCGAGCGCGAGGAACAGCCGCTCGAGCTCCTGCTCGGTCATCGGCGGCTCCTCGCCGTCTTCCTCGACCTGCCGGCAGTGCCGCATGCCACTCGCCACGATCTTGAAACCGGCCCGGTCCAGAGCGCGGGAAACGGCCGCGAGCTGCGTCAGCACCTCAGCGCAATCCCGCCCCTCCTCGATCGCCTCGATCACGCCACCCAGCTGACCGCGCGCCCGCTTCAGCCTCGTCAATGCGTCGCCGACCATCTCCGGCTTCATCTCCACGGTGACCATCTCCCTTCGCTCCCTGCAACGCAGGGTACCCCCCGGGGTATTCCGCGAGTGAGGTGATGCCCCGCACAGGAAGTCGGGCAAGGTCGGGTTCAACGACGGCACGCCCTCGCCCCATGTGGTGCGCTGGCCCGCGATCACCGGGAGGCTCGCCGCGCTGGCGGCATCGACAGGCTCATCGCGACGCCGCGCTTCGCACGCCTGCGAGCCCGGGGCGCGAGGGGGCGCCCCGGGCTCGCCGTGCACCGCGAGAGGTCAGTGCGCGGAGGCCTTCTCCGCGCCCGCTCCCGTCAGGGAACGAACCTCCATCTCGGCGTACTCGTCCTCCAGGTGTTCCTTGGACAGGATCGTGCCCAACCACCCGAAGAAGAACGCCGCCGGGATCGAGACCAGACCCGGGTTCTGCAACGGGAACCAGTGGAAGTCCACGCTCGGCAGCATCGCTTCCTCGCTGCCCGACACCGCCGGGGAGAACACGATCAGCACCACCGTGGTGATCAGACCGCCGTAGATGCTCCACAACGCGCCGGAGGTGTTGAACCGCTTCCAGAACAGCGAGTAGAGGATCGTCGGCAGGTTCGCCGAGGCGGCCACGGCGAAGGCCAGAGCGACCAGGAACGCGACGTTCTGGTTGCGGGCCAGGATGCCGCCGACGATGGCGACCGCGCCGATGACCACCGCGGTGATCCGCGCGACGCGGACCTCGGCGTCCTTGTCCTCGACCTTCCCCCGCTTGATCACGTTGGCGTAGATGTCGTGGGCGAACGACGCCGACGCGGTGATCGTCAGCCCCGCCACCACGGCCAGGATCGTCGCGAAGGCCACGGCGGCGATGAACCCGAGCAGCAGCGGTCCGCCCAGCGCCTGGGCGAGCAGCGGTGCTGCGGAGTTCGACGAACCGGGCGCGTTCTTGATCGTCTCCGGTCCCACGATGGCCGCTGCGCCGTAGCCCAGCACCAGGGAGAACAGGTAGAACAGACCGATCAGCCAGATCGCCCAGACCACCGAGCGACGGGCCTCCTTGGCGGTCGGCACCGTGTAGAAGCGCATCAGCACGTGCGGCAGACCGGCGGTACCGAGAACCAGGGCGATGCCCAGGGACAGGAAGTCCAGCTTGCTGGTCTCGGACTTGCCGTACTTGGCGCCGGGGTTGAGCAGCTTCTCCCCGGAGGACGCCCGGTCCACCGCCGCCTGCAGCAGCCCGGAGAAGTCGAAGCCGTAGAGGCCCAGCGTCCACACCGTCATCACGGCCGCGCCGCTGATCAGCAGCACCGCCTTGATGATCTGCACCCAGGTGGTGCCCTTCATGCCGCCGACCAGCACGTAGACGATCATGATGACGCCGACGATCGCGATCACCAGCGCCTGCCCGCTGCCGCTGGACACGCCGAGCAGCAGCGAGACGAGCACGCCCGCTCCGGCCATCTGAGCCAGCAGGTAGAAGAAGCTGACCATCAACGTCGAGGTCGCCGCGGCGGCGCGCACCGGGCGCTGGCGCATGCGGAAGGCCAGCACGTCGCCCATCGTGTACTTGCCGGTGTTGCGCAGCAGTTCTGCCACCAGCAGCAACGCCACCAGCCAGGCGACCAGGAAGCCGATCGAGTACAGGAATCCGTCGTACCCGTAGAGCGCGATCGCACCGACGATGCCGAGGAACGACGCCGCCGACAGGTAGTCACCGGCGATCGCGATGCCGTTTTGCGGGCCGGTGAACGCGCGCCCGCCCGCGTAGTAGTCGGCCGCGGTGCTCGTGTTCCTGCTGGCGCGCAGCACGACCACGAGCGTCACCACGACGAAGGCCGCGAAGATGCCGATGTTGAGCAGCGGGTTGCTCCCTTGCAACCCCTGCGCGAGGTGGTTCATCCCAGCTCCTTCTCGGGGTTCCGGGGCGCGTCTTCGACCTTGGCGCGGATGCGCTCCGCTACCGGGTCCAGGTTCCGGTTGGCGTAGCGCACGTAGAGCGCGGTGATGGCGAAGGTCGACACGAACTGCAGCAGGCCCAGCACGAGCCCGACGTTGATGTTGCCGACGAGCTTGATCGACATGAACTCGTGCGCGTAGTCGGCCAGCAGCACGTAGACCAGGTACCAGACCAGGAACAGCACGGAGACCGGGAAGACGAACGACCGCAGCCTGCGGCGCAGCGTGGCGAAGTCCTCGCTGGCGTGGGCCTCGTGCCACACATCTTCGCTGGGCGGCGGATGGGCCGATTCGGTGGTGCTCACGGATGCCTCCCTAACGTGTGAGGAGCGCCACGCTAAGGAAGCCGCGAGCCGCAGCGGGAGCCGTCCGGGACCGATGACCGGCGCACGAGACGAACGGTCGACGAGCGGCCCGCCGACCAGGACGAGCGGTCGCGCCCTTCTCCGGCCCGTTACCTGCGCGTCGACAACGCGCTCAGGAGCGCGACGGTTCGTCCAGGTGCAGGCGCAGCATGGCGGTCTCCGCCCACGTCGGGGGCTTCCCGCGCAGCGAGATCGCGATCATGGTGGCGAAGGACAGCGGCACAGCCCACGGCGCGGGCTGGGCGAGCAGGATCGCGGGCGCGCCGTCGACCGGCGGACCGAACAGGGTCGCGCCGATGGCTCCGGACGTGGCGGTCAACCCGACGAGCACGCCCCACAGCGCTCCGGTCCGGGTCAGCCGAGGCCACCAGATCCCCAGCACCAGCAGCGGGCAGAACGTGGCGGCGGCGACGGTGAATCCCCAGGTCACGAGCACGCCGGCGGACAGGTGGGCGGCCTGCAGCGCGAGCAGGACGACCACGGCCGCCGCGCCCAGCACGGTCCAGCGGAGCTGGCCGAGACCGCCCGGGGTGAGGTCGTGGGAGATCGCGCCGGACACCACCAGCAGCAGGCCCAGCGACGTCGCGAGGAACGCCGCGAACGCCCCGCCCGTGAGCAGCGAGGTGAACACCGTGCCGACCCAGCCGGTGTCGACCTGCGCGGGCAGTCCGACCACCACCGAGTCGGTGACGCCGGAGAGGTACAGCTGCGGCACGAGCACCCGGCCGAGCGCACCGTAGATGCCCGGGAACAGGTAGAAGCTGCCCAGCAGCAGCACCGTGATGGCGGCGGCCCGCCGCGCCGCGCGCCCGTCGCGGCTGGTGTGGAACCGCACGATGACGTGCGGCAATCCCATCGTGCCGAACATGGTGGCCATCAGCACCGCCCAGGTCCCCAGCAGCGGGTGGCCCGCGTTCTCCAGGTCCAGCAGCGGGCGCCGCCAGTCCGGACCGCCCGGCACGTCCATGCCGTCGATCGCGGGGACCGCCGCGCCGGCCGGGAACGTCAGCGTCCGGCCCGCCTCGATCTCGTGAGCGCCCGGCTGCAGCGGCACCGGTCGTCCCTCGGCGTCGCGCGCGGTCACCGGCTCGGTGATGTCGAGGTCGACGGCGACGCGGAAGGTCACCGGGGTGTCCTCGGCGAAGTGGGTGAACTGCACCGGATTCAGCGCCTCGTGCCGCACCGCCGGGCCCACCTGAAGCACCAGCCACACCGCGGGGATCACGAACAGCAGCAGCTTCAGGCAGAACTGGAACGCCTGCACGTAGGTCGCCGCTCGCATGCCGCCGAGTGCCAGCGTGACCGACACGGCGGTCCCGGCGATCACCACGCCCACCCAGTACGGCGTCCCGCTGACGACGCTGAGCACGAGGCCCGCGGTGCGGAACTGCGGGACCAGGTACAGCCCGCCGATGATCAGCACCACCACCGCCGCCAGCCGCCGCAGCTCCGGTGAGGCGAAGCGGGCCTCGGCGAAGTCGGGCACCGTGAGCGCCCCGGACCGGCGCATCGGTGCCGCGACGAGCACCAGCATCGCGACGTACCCGGCGGTGAACCCCACCGGGTACCACAGCGCGCCCGCGCCGTGGGACAGCATCAGCCCGGCCACGCCGAGGAAGGACGCCGCCGAGAGGTACTCCCCCGAAACGGCCGCCGCGTTGACCAGCGGCGACACCTGCCGGGAGGCGACCAGGAAGTCCGAGGTGGTGCGCATGGCCGCCACCCCGCGCAGCCCGATCAGCAGCGTGAGGAGCACGACGACCGCGACGGCCAGCAGGGCGAACACGACTCAGCGCTCCTCGACGCGCTCGGCCGCGCGCAGCTGCCAGCGCGCCAGCGCGGCCATCGCCGGGAACGGCAGCAGCACCAGCAACGCCCAGGAGACCGGGACGCCGAGGACCCGCACCTCGTCGAGCACCGGAGCCGCCGCGAACACCAAGGGCAACCCGAAGACCAGCGCGAACAGCAGGAGAAGAGTCACCGCGCCGAGCCTGCGCTGCGCCCGGTGCAGGGACCTCGCCCGCACGGCCTCACCCGGTTCCAGGCGCGGCGCTCGCCAACGCCGCCGCATCACGCGGCGAGCGTGCGCCACCCGGGTTTGCGGGCTGGTCACCGCCACCCGCTTCGGGCCACCGCTCATCCGCGCCCCCGCGGCTGGGCCGCCTCGGCCTGACGGGCGTTGTCCAGCAACCGCTCCCGCAGGTCCCGGGCGTGCCTGCGGCTGACCGGGACGTCCCCGGCGTCGGTGTGGGCGTTGAGCGCTCCGGCGGAATCGCTGCGCAACTCCCGCACCGCCCCCAGCGACAGCAGGAAGCTGCGGTGCACCCGCACGAAACCGGCTCCCTCCCAGTACTCCTCGAGCCGCGACAGGGGCATGCGCACCACGTGCACGCCGCTGCGGGTGTTCAGCCGCACGTAGTCGCCGTGCGCCTCGGCGAACAGCACCTCGCTGCGCCGCACGTAGCGGGTCCGGCCCGCCGTCTCCACCGGGAGCGCGACCATCGCGTCCGGCTGCGCCGGAACGGGTTCCACGACGTCCTCAGTGGTCAACAGCCGGGCCACGCGGTCCAACGCCGCCGAGAGCCGTTCCGCGCGCACGGGTTTGAGCAGGTAGTCCACGGCTCCGATGTCGTAGGCCTGCACGGCGTGCTGCTCGTACGCGGTGACGAACACGATCACCGGCGGCTCGCTCATCTTCGCCAGCAGCGATGCCAGCTCCATGCCGTCCAGCCCGGGCATGGAGATGTCCAGGAACACCACGTCGAACCGGTCGCTCTGCAACGTGCGCAGCGCGCTCAGCGAGTCCGAGGCCGCCACGACCTCGGCGACCTCGGGCGCCTCCCGCAGCAGCCTGCACAGCTCGTCGAGCGCGGGCGGGAGGTCGTCCACGGCCAGCGCGCGCAGTCCTTCGCTCAACTCGGCACCACTCCCGGATGGAATCGCGGGACGCGGACGACCACTCGGGTGCCCGCTCCCTCGGCGGTTTCCACGACCAGCCCGTACCAGGCGCCGTAAACGCTGCGCAGCCGCCGGTCGACGTTGGCCAGTCCCACCGAGTCGGCAGGCCCGTGCCCGGCGAGGATCGCCTCGGCGTGGGCGGGGTCCATCCCGGCCCCGTCGTCCTCGACGCTGATGACCAGGTCGTTGCCCTCGGCTTCGCCGCGCACCTGCACGGTGCCGACCCGTTGGGTGCCCGGGGTGAACCGGGGTTCCATGCCGTGCCGCACGGCGTTCTCGACCAGCGGCTGCAGCACCAGGTACGGGATCGCCACGGCCAGCACCTCGGGCGCGACGCGGATCTGCACCCGCAGCCGCTCCCCCAGCACCGCGCGCTGCAGAGCGAGGTAGGTCTCGATCGCGTGGAACTCGTCGGAGACGGTGGTGTAGTCGCGGTGCCGGGCCAGCCCGTAGCGGATGAACTCGGCGAAATCGAGCATCAGCTCGTGGGAGCGCTCGGGGTCCGAGCGCACGAGCGAGCCGATCACGGTCATGGCGTTGTACATGAAGTGCGGGGAGATCTCGGCCCGCAGCGCGCGCAGCTCGGACTGCGCGGCCAGCTCCGCCGAGTGCTCCAGCCTGCCGTGCTCCAGCGCGTCCTCGACCCAGGCGGTGGCTTCACGCACCGCGGACGTCCGGACCTCCCCGTCGATGACCAGCACCCCGGCGAGCTCGTCCTGGACCAGCAGCGGCATCGCCACCAGCGGTGGGCGGCCGCTGCGGGTTTCGGTGTGCAGCACGTCGGCCACCGAGGTCACCGCGTCCGGTTCGGCCTTGGACCGGCCGGACCACTGCAGCGACCCCGACAGATCGCTGATCCCGACCGCGTTCACGTCCAGGAGCCTGCGGAGGTCGCGCAGCGCGCTGGGCACCCCGGGTCCGGCGGGACCGGCGCGCAGGTTCACGGCCAGGCGTCGCGCGGTGCGCAGCACCGATTCGGAGTCCGAGCGCCGCAACGACCACGCGCCCGACGGCGTGCGGTGGGTCGGTGCCGGCATCGAGAACCCCAAATCGCCATTGATGGATGCTGGGATGCTAATCCGTTCGGCTGACGTGAGCGAGACCGCTCATCCGCCGCTCGTCGCGGTGCAGGGACGTTCGGACGCGTCAGCACGGCGATCGGTCGCGCAGGTGGTGCCACAGATCACGGGAGTTGCTTACGTTGCGTGCCCAGTACCGCGCACCGAGCACGAAGGAGTGTCCGTGAGCAACGCAGCCCACGATCGATTCGCACCGTCCGAGGAGTTCGCGGCGCAGGCCAACGCCACGTCGGCGCTGTACGGCCAGGCCGATGCGGACCGCGAGGCGTTCTGGGCCGAGCAGGCGTCGCGGTTGCACTGGGATCAGAAGTGGGGCCAGGTCCTGGACTGGTCCGACGCGCCCTACGCCAAGTGGTTCGTCGACGGCACGCTCAACGTCGCCTACAACTGCGCGGACCGGCACGTCGAGGCCGGCAACGGTGACCGCGTGGCCATCCACTGGGAAGGCGAGCCGGGCGACAGCCGCGCCATCACCTACGCGGAGCTGCAGCGCGAGGTGTCCCGCACCGCCAACGCCCTGGCCGAACTCGGTGTCGGCGCGGGTGACCGGGTCGCGATCTACCTGCCGATGCTGCCCGAGGCCGTGTTCTCGATGCTGGCCTGCGCGCGTCTCGGCGCGATGCACAGCGTCGTGTTCGGCGGCTTCTCCGCCGAAGCGCTGCGCTCGCGGATCAACGACGCCGAGGCCAAGGTCGTCATCACCGCCGACGGTCAGTACCGGCGCGGCAAGGCCATGCCCCTGAAGGCAGGCGTCGACGAGGCCATCGCCGAGGCCCCGAGCATCCAGCACGTGCTGGTCGTCCAGCGCACCGGCATCGACGTGCAGTGGAACGACGCGCACGACAAGTGGTGGCACGACGTCGTCGACCGCCAGCCCGACACCCACACCCCGCAGGCCTTCGACAGCGAGCACCCGCTGTTCATCCTCTACACCTCGGGCACCACCGGGAAACCCAAGGGCATCCTGCACACCTCCGGCGGCTACCTCACCCAGGCCGCCTACACCCACCACACCGTCTTCGACCTCAAACCCGACACCGACGTCTACTGGTGCACCGCCGACATCGGCTGGGTCACCGGGCACACCTACATCGTCTACGGCCCGCTGGCCAACGGCGCCACCCAGGTCATCTACGAAGGCACCCCGAACGCGCCGCACGAGGGCCGCCACTGGGAGATCGTCCAGAAGTACGGCGTCACGATCTACTACACCGCGCCGACCACGATCCGCACCTTCATGAAGTGGGGCGCGGAGATCCCCGCGAAATACGACCTCTCGTCGCTGCGGGTGCTGGGCTCGGTCGGTGAACCGATCAACCCCGAGGCCTGGATCTGGTACCGCAAGAACATCGGCTCCGACCGCACCCCGATCGTGGACACCTGGTGGCAGACCGAGACCGGCGCGATCATGATCTCGCCGCTGCCCGGCGCCACCGCCGCCAAACCCGGCTCGGCGCAAACACCGCTGCCCGGCATCTCGGCCAAGGTCGTCGACGAGAACGGCACCGACGTCGGCCCCGGTGGCGGCGGGCTGCTGGTCCTGGACAAGCCCTGGCCGGCGATGCTGCGCGGCATCTGGGGCGACGACGAGCGCTACAAGGACACCTACTGGTCCAAGTTCGCCGACCTGGGTTTCTACTTCGCCGGTGACGGCGCCAAGTACGACGCCGACGGCGACATGTGGCTGCTGGGCCGCGTCGACGACGTCATGAACGTCTCCGGCCACCGCATCTCCACCACCGAGGTCGAATCCGCGCTGGTCTCGCACCCCAACGTGGCCGAAGCCGCCGTCGTCGGCGCCAGCGACCCGACCACCGGCCAGGGCATCGTGGCCTTCGTGATCCTGCGCGGCGGCGTCGCCGACGAAGCCGGCGGCGAAACCGCCCTGGCCGAACTCCGCGACCACGTCTCCAAGGAGATCGGCCCCATCGCCAAACCACGCCAGATCATGGTCGTACCCGAGCTCCCCAAAACCCGCTCCGGCAAGATCATGCGCCGCCTGCTGCGCGACGTCGCCGAGAACCGCGAAGTCGGCGACGTCACCACCCTGGCCGACTCCTCGGTGATGGACCTGATCTCCCAGGGCCTCCACACCGGCGCGTGACCCCGCCACGAGTGGGTGGCCGGGAGGAGCTCTCCCGGCCACCCACGAAGCCACCGCCGTGAGCCTCGGCGGCGGTGTCGAGGCCGTGCGGCGCGACGACCCGCAGGATTCCGATTCCTGGCCCAGCGGATTCGGCTCGGCGAAGCTCGGGTAGCCCTTGCGGAAGGACACCTGGGAGTCGCAGGACATGGCGAACCCGGCTGGACACACGTCTCCCGCAGCACAAGACCTGCAGCACCTCGCTCGAACCTCAAATCGCTCCTACTCGACCGAAGCCAGGTCGGCCGGATCGACAGACGTCGGTGGTGACGACCTGCGGGCAAACCTGCGAGCACCACGTGGATGCCCGTGGCAGGGTTGGCACCCCAGGAACAACCACGTCGATCATCGGCTCGGCACGAGGAACGCTGCAGGAACCGGGAGCAGAAGGTCGGGTGGACGAACCCCGCGGGAAGGAGATATCGGTGGCCCGCAACCTCGCCCACAAGCTCATCGCCTCGCACTTGGTCGACGGCGATCTCTCGGCCGGCGCCGAGATCTCCCTCACCATCGACCAGACCCTCACCCAGGACGCCACCGGCACGCTGGTCATGCAGGAACTGGAGGCGCTCGGACTCTCCCGCGCCAGGACCGAGATCAGCGTGCAATACGTGGACCACAACCTGCTGCAGACCGACGAGAAGAACGCCGAAGACCACGAGTTCCTCCGGTCGGCCAGCCGGCGCTACGGCCTGTGGTTCTCCAAGCCCGGCAACGGCGTCTCACACCCCACCCACATGCAGCGCTTCGGCGTGCCCGGCAAGACCATGGTCGGATCCGACTCGCACACCTGCGCGGCGGGCTCGCTGGGGATGCTCGCCATCGGTGTCGGAGGCCTGGAAGTGGCGTTGGCGATCGCAGGCCAGCCCCTGCGCGTGCGGATGCCCGAGATCTGGGGCGTGCAGCTGACCGGCGAACTCCCGCACTGGGTCTCCGCCAAGGACGTGGTGCTGGAGATGCTGCGCCGCCACGGAGTTTCCGGTGGTGTCAACCGCATCATCGAGTACCACGGGCCCGGGTTGGCCGGGCTCACGGCGATGGACCGGCACGTCATCGCCAACATGGGCGCCGAGCTGGGCGCGACCACCACGGTGTTCCCCGCCGATTCCGCGGTCCGCGAATTCCTGCGCGCCGAGGGCCGCGAGGACGACTTCCTGGAGCTGGCTGCCGATACCGACGCGTCGTACGACGTCGAGGACCACATCGATCTGTCGGCGCTGGAACCGCTGATCGCGCGACCCTCCGCCCCGGACAACGTCGTACCGGTGCGGGAAGTCGCCGGGACCGAGGTCAGCCAGGTCGTCATCGGCTCCTCGGCCAACCCGGGGCTCCGCGATTTCGCCATCGCTGCGGCGATGGTCCGCGGCCGCCAGACCCATCACGCGGTCAGCTTCGACATCAACCCCACCTCGCGGGAGATCCTCGAAGACCTGACCCGCATGGGTGCGACGTTCGAGCTGATCGCGGCGGGTGCGCGGATCCACCAGTCGGGCTGCATGGGGTGCATCGGCATGGGACAGGCACCTGCCGTGGGGAGCAACTCCCTGCGCACCTTTCCGCGCAACTTCCCCGGCCGGTCCGGCACGCGCGAGGATTCGGTGTGGCTGTGCTCCCCGGAAACCGCAGCGGCCTCAGCGCTCACCGGCATGATCACCGACCCGCGCGATGCGGACCAGGACTACCCCGAACTCGCGCTCCCGGACCACGCATCGGTCAACACCGCCATGCTCGTGCGCCCCCTTCCGGAGGAGCAGGCACGCGCGGTGGAACTCGTCAAAGGCCCCAACATATCCGCTCTGCCGGACTTCCCACCGCTGCCCGCCAGGGTCGAGGCACCGGTCCTACTCAAGGCCGGTGACCACGTCTCGACCGACGAGATCTCCCCGGCGGGCGCCCGCGCGCTGCCGCTGCGCTCCAACATCCCCGCGCTGGCTGAGCACACCTTCACGCGCATCGACACCGACTACCCGACCCGCACCCGCTCCCATCCCGACGGCCACATCGTGGTCGGCGGGCACAACTACGGCCAGGGCTCCTCGCGGGAGCACGCCGCGATCACGCCTCGCTTCCTCGGCCTGCAGGTCGTGATCGCGAAGTCGTTCGCACGAATCCACTGGCAGAACCTCGCCAACTTCGGCATCGTGCCGCTGGAGTTCACCGATCCCGACGACTACGACGACATCGCGGTCGACGACGCCCTCCTCATCGACGACTTGCGCAACCGCCTGTCGACGGCCGACGAGCTCGACGTCCGCAACACCACCCGCGACCGGACCTTCCGGGTGCGGCACCGCCTGTCCCCCCGACAGGTCGAGGCGGTGATCGCAGGTGGCGTGATCCCGCTGCTGGCATCCCGCGCCAGCAACGACTGAACCGCTTCTCGCCCAGCAGCAACACGAAGCGAAGCGCGCAAGACGCCCTACCGCACAGAACCTCGTCGTCCAGCTGCCGTCGGGCTGCACGAAGGCGTGGACCCCGTCGGAGACCTCCTGCGCCCGGCCGGCTCATCGGGACTCCGGGACGCAAGTGTTGCGCTGCGCACCGAGCGCTTCGACGTCGAAGAGCAGGTTCGCCGCGACGTCGGACTGCTTGCGCTCCCCGTTGAGATCGAGGGTGATCTCCAGTTCCCGGTAGTCCCCAGCAGCTCGGTCGGGACGAGGAACGGCCCGGTCGGCAGGAAGGTGGGCCGGTTCCTCGCCCGGATCCAGTCACCGCCCAACGGCCTGTGCTCAGCGGGAAATGGGAGGTTGCGCGCTGACGTCGTCGACCTGCGAGGACTCGGCCGGAAGCAGAACGTGGTCGTCCGGTCCGCAGATCGCGGCGGCAGTCCACCGAAGAAGAACGCGCGGCCGTGCGGGCCTCGTCGTCCATCATGCGCAAGTTCGTTGAACACCACCAAACCCGCGATGTGCTCGGCGGGCTCCGCCACGGTGAGGTCCCGGCCGGCGCGGCCGACCACGGCCGCAACCTCTCGCCGCGATTGGCCACGAGCACGCCCTCCATCCGACCCCGCCCGTCCTCGTTGACGCCCGTTCCCGCAGGGCACGGTCGAATCAGCGGGATTTTCGAATCGGAATGCTTAGAAAGTGATCGGCCCGGGTAGATCTGGATCACGAGATCACATGACAAGGAAAGGACGAAAACCCATGATCACGCTTGGAATCGTGCTCCTCATCGTCGGCTTCCTGACCGGAGTTCAGGTCATCTGGATCCTCGGCATCGCCGCCGTGGTGGTGGGCGCGGTGTTCGTCATCGCAGGCAAGACCGGCCACGCGATCGGCGGTCGCTCCCACTGGTTCTGAGGGGCGAGAGAGGGCTGGGATGCGGTTGACCGGAGTGACCTGGCGAGACGCGGCCAAGTGGTTCCTGACACCGTCCGAGCGCGGAAACCCGTCGACGATGCTCGACGGGTTCGCCCCGGCGACGCATTCGTGGTCCGAGGGCAACCTCGCGCGGCCCTTGATCGACGGCGCGGAGTACTTCCCGCTGCTGGCGGCGGAACTGGCCGACGTCCGCGCAGGCGATCAGGTCTTCTTGTCTGCGTGGCTCGTCGATCAGGACAAGCGGCTCGACGGCCCGGGTACCTCGATGAGAGAGCTGTTCGCCCGCGTCCTGCGCAGCGGAGCATCGGTGCACGCGCTGCTGTGGTGGCCGTACCTGAACGTCGATGGCGGGCTGGTTTCCATCAACAGGGAGTTCGCCTCATCGCTGCGGGCAGCGGGCGGGAACGTGGTGCTCGACCAGCGGGTTCGTCCCGCTGGCTGCCACCACCAGAAGTTCCTCGTGATCCGCCGGCCGCAGCGACCGGAAGCCGACGTCGCGTTCGTCGGCGGGATCGACCCCTGCCCGAGCCGCCTGGACGATCACGCGCACCACGGCGACGAGCACGTGCAGCGCTCCATCGACGCAGGCACCTACGGCCGGCGACCGGCCTGGCACGACGCGCACCTGCAGCTGCACGGGCCCGCGGTCGACGACGTCGAGCACTGCTTCCGCGAACGGTGGGGGGACGCCGCGAACTCCCGCCGAGGATTCAACCGAATCCGGCTGCGGTCTCGCAGCCTGCCCGGCGAGCTTCCCGAACGGTTACCGCCGCCACCACGATGCGGCCCGCACTCCGTCCAGCTGTTGCGCACGTACCCGACCAAGCACCCGCCCTATTCGTTCGCCCCGAAGGGAGAGCGAAGCGTCGAGAGAGGTTCGGCTAGATGGATTTTGAAGGGCTTCGATAGAGAGCTTCTATAGGGCCTGCGAGACCGCGCCTCTCATTGAGACGTCTCCTCACCGGAGTCCGAGCACTCCCCGGCACCAGATGCGCGGACTCATCGCGGGATGCCCGTCCCGAGCACCATCGAACCGGGTTCGCGCACCGGCAGCCGCGAAACGCGTGGGCGAACAACCTCGAGAAGGTGATCCTGACCCCGTCGGCCGCTAGGCTGCGGACATGTCGTCCTCCGAGCGTCGTGACATGCCCACGGACACCAGTCAGCCCAGTGCGGCCCGCGCCTACGACTACTTCCTCGGCGGGAACAGCAACTTCGCCGCGGACCGGGATTTCGCCGAGCAGGTCAAGGCCATCGCGCCCAGCGTCCCCAACGTGGCCAGGCTCAACCGGAACTTCCTGCGGCGGGTCGTGCAGTACAGCCTCGACCAGGGCATCCGGCAGTTCCTCGACCTCGGCTCGGGCATCCCCACAGTGGGCAACACGCACCAGATCGCCGACGCGGCCGGCATCGACGCACGCGTGGTCTACGTCGACAGCGAACCGGTCGCCTACCACCACAGCCGCAGCCTGCTCGGCGAGCACCCGAACGCCACCATCATCCAGACCGACATGCGCGATCGGGAACTCGTCCTCGGCCACCCCGAAACCCAGCGGCTGCTCGACTTCAGCCAGCCGATGGCGTTGCTGGTGGTCGGAGTGCTGCTCTACCTGCCGGACCCGGAACCGATCGAGCTGATCCGCGGCTACCGGGAGCACCTCGCGGCAGGAAGTCTCGTCGCCGTGAGCACGCTGACCGACGAACACGCCGCCCCCGCGCTGCGCGACGAGATCCAACGTCTTCGCGCCGCCTACGCCGACGCCGGCGAGCCCGTGTATCCCCGCGATCACGCCGAGCTCGTGCCCTGGTTCGAGGGCACGACGCTGGTCGAACCAGGGCTGGTCACCCTGCCCGAGTGGCACTGCGACGACCTGTCGGAGTTCACCGACGTCGCCAGCACCCTCGGATACGGCGCCGTCGCCCGCATCCACTGACCGCGGCTGCGCGGAGCGAGCGAGAACGTGCTCCCGCACCAGACGATGATCGGACGCCGACCGGTCGAAGCGTCCTCCCGGACATCGACATCGTGCTCCGGAATCCGAGTGCCCCGAACGAGGTGTTGACGCGCCCGGAACAGCAGCCGCACCATTGCGCCATCAGCACCACGGTGCGCGATGAGCAACAACACCGATCCCTGTCGCGCCCGCAGTGCGCTGATCGTTCCAGGAGGCACGTCCGGCACTCGTTCCTCCAACGGGCGCCGGTATCCCGCAAGACGCTGGAGGGCCCGATGAGGATCCTGGTCGCCGACGCCTTCCCCGAGGAATACCGGCATCGGCTCGTCGCAGCCCACGACTGCGACTACGAGCCGGACACGACCGCCGACCAGCTGCCCGCGGAGCTCGCCGGGTACGAGGTGCTGGTCGTGCGCAGCACGCGCGTCACCGCTCAGGCGCTGGAATCCGCGGACGCGCTGCGGCTGGTGCTCAGAGCGGGTTCCGGAACCAACACCATCGACCACGACGCCGCCTCCCGCCTGGGGATCCACGTCTGCAACGTGCCCGGACGCAACGCGATCGCGGTAGCCGAGCTGGCCTGCGCGCTGCTGCTGGCCATCGACCGCAACGTCGCGGACAACGTGGCCGATCTCCGCGCGGGCAGCTGGGACAAGAAGCGCTACTCGCGAGCGCGCGGGCTCTTCGGTCGCGACGTCGGCGTCGTCGGGCTCGGCCAGGTCGGCCTCGCCTTCGCCGAACGAGCCGCCGCCTTCGGAACGCGGGTGCACGCCGTGACCAAGCCCGGCCGCGATGACGCGACGCTGGACCGCGCCCAGGCCATCGGAATCACCTTCGTCGACGACCTCCCCGAACTCGCCCGCACCTGCGACGTGCTGTCGCTGCACGTGCCCGCCACCGACACCACCACGCGGCTCATCGACCGGGAACTGCTGGCTCAGATGCGGCCCGGCACGATCATCCTCAACACCGCGCGCGGCGACCTGATCGACGAGGACGCTCTGATCGAGGCGATGGAGACCAAGGGAGTGCGGGCTGGGATCGATGTCTTCGCCGACGAACCCACCGCAGGCACCGGAACCTTCCGATCCCGGCTCGCCGCGCACCCGAACGTCTGCGGCACCCACCACATCGGAGCCTCGACCGAGCAGGCACAGGAGGCCGTTGCCGCCGAGGCCGTGCACGTGATCGAGGAGTTCGCCGCGGGGACCGTCTTGCACTGCGTGAACCCCCGGACCCCACGGGAGTTCGCCTCGTCCCTGCCGACGAGCGACCGGACATGAGCACGCCACCCACCGAGGCCACGGGGGCAGGCCTCACCGCACGGCTGCCGCGCAACCTCGGCTTGGACCGCCGATGGGGCGAGAACCCGGTCGGCGCAGCGCGGCTCCGCGAATCGCTCGGCTCCAGCCGGTACCAGCGCATGCCCGGTCCGGCCGTGGTCGTGTACCGCATCGCGAACGGGCGTCACCAGCAGACCGGAGTCGTCGTGGAGGTCTCGATCGAGGACTACCGGGCCGGTCGGATCCGGCAGCACGAGGCCACGCAGCCCGAACGCGAACGGCTCCTGGAGGAATCCACCGAGGCGTCCGGGATCGAGCGGACGCCCGTGACGCTCGCCCACTCCCCGGACCGAGCCCTGCGGTCGGTGACCGAGAGCCTCACCTCGACCGAGCCCGACGTCGACCTCACCGCCGGGGACGGCACGCGGCACACCGCGTGGTTCCGGAGGGACCCCGAGCTCGCGCGGGCCGCCGAGCTGGGCCTGCGCGGGGTCGACGCGCTCTACATCGCCGACGGCCACCACCGGATGGCCGCGGCCGAGCGCTACGCCACGCGACGCCACCACCTCGGCCCGGACCACCCTGCCGCGTTCACGCTCGCCGCGCTGTTCCCCGCCGACGAGATGCGGGTCTTCGGCTTCCACCGCTGCCTCCCCGTCCCGCGCGACTCCGCCGCCAGGACGCTGGAGAAGCTGAGATCCCTCGCGGTGGCGGAGAGGTGGGAGGAGCACTCCGCCGCGGCCCCGGAGCCGGGTGTCGTGGTGGTTCGCTTCGCCGGGGAGCGCCACCGGCTGAAGCTCCGACCTCGCGATGCGGACGGGCACGTGCGCGCGTCGCTGGACATCGTCACGCTCGACGAGGAAGTCCTGCCCGCGCTCGGGATCACGCAGGCCTCGTGCGGCACCGGCCCGCCCGAAAGCTGTCGACACCCCGCCGACGAGGCGGTGCTGCTGGTCGCCCACCCGCCCAGCATGGGGCAGATCATGGCGGTCTCGGACGCGGGCCTCGTGATGCCACCGAAATCGACGTGGTTCGCGCCGAAACCCGCCCCCGGACTGTTCTTGCGCGACCTGACCGACCCGGCATGACCCGCGCCGGACATCGGAAACCCGCGCACCATCCGCGTCGACCCTTTCCCACACCTCGCACGGCATGCCCGTCTGCTCAATCGAGAGCAGACCCACGATGGAGCAGGCAGCACGACAACACCCGCTTGTCTCAAGCGATTTCGGGAATCTGAACCGGAGGCTGGTTCCGGACTCGTCCCTAGGACCTCACCCCGCGCAGCCGTGGTGATCGATCCTTCGGTCGGTCGCCACGGGTTCGGTGCGTTCATGCTGATCAGTCCGTCGAACGGTCAACGCGGCTCCGTCCCCTGATTCCGGCACCCGCTGGCCCGGGGCCGGGTTCGGCCGTGACCGCTGCAGACCGTGGCGCTCAGGCATCGACGATGCTCTTGAGCCGTTCGAGCGTGCGTTCGATCGCACGGGCGTTCTTCTGCGGGGCTCGCATCCATTCGAGCAGTCGTGGGGTGCGCGCGGTGGACCAGTCGAAGGTCTCGGTGACGCGCGTGCGGTCCTCGTCCAGAGGTTCGAGGCGGTAACGCCATCGGTGTCCGGAGAAGTGGCGCCATGCGATCACCCGATCGGGCTCGTACTATACGACGGTGTTGCGGATCGTGTAGGCGACACCGATGCGCATGCGCATGCCGAAACGAGAACCCAACGCCAATCGATCGGGCCCCGACAGGCGGCCGCGAACGCTGCCGGAACCGTCGAAGGTGCTGTGCTGATGTGGATCGGCCAGGAGATCGAACACTTCGTGCGGCTTGGCCGACACGTCGACGCTGCGGGATACCGCGCGTTCTGCTTCACGATGGCTGCTTCCTTCAACAACTCCCACACGCCACACGCTACCGCTATCTACCGGCGAGTAGGAAGCCGCGACACGAGGCCAGCGAGGTTTCCGCGAACGGCGACCAATCCACGCGCCAAACAGCTCCGAACCCGCTACAACGGTGGACCGGTGCGTCAACCCGCTGGTCCACCGTTCCCAGACGGCAGAACGATCAGCGATTCCGGGGTGATGGCGATGCCAATTCCACGAGCGGGTGACGTCCGGGGCCGAATCCGCATCGGATCGGGCGGGGGGGTGCGGATGAAACCCGCAGTCGATGTGGTCCTTCCCTGTCTCGACGAAGCCGCAGCGCTGCCGGGGGTGTTGGCGGGATTGCCCCGTGATGCCGGGTACCGCGCTGTGGTCGTGGACAACGGCTCCTCGGACGGCTCCGCCGCGGTCGCCGCGCGGTCGGGCGCCACCGTGGTGCACGAGCCGCAGCGCGGCTACGGAGCTGCGGTGCACACCGGTTTGCTGCAGGCGACCGCGGAGATCGTGTGCGTTGCCGACTGCGATGGTTCGATCGATCTCGCCGAGTTGCCCGCCTTGGTCGAACCCGTGCGGGAAGGCAGCGCTGATCTCGCGGTGGGCAGGCGGGTGCCCGTGCAGCGCAACGCGTTTCCGTGGCACGCACGGGCGGGCAACGCGGTGCTGGCCGCGGTTCTGCGCCACCGAGGTGTGCAGGTGCGGGACCTGGGGCCGGTGCGGGTGGGGTGGCGTGCCGACATCCTCGGACTGCAGGTCACCGACCGCGGATTCGGCTACCCGTTGGAGGTTCTGGCGCGAGCTGGACGTGCGGGGTGGCGGATACGGGAATTCCCGGTCACCTACCACGAGAGATCGGCCGGAACGCAGTCGAAGGTAACCGGTTCTGCGCTGGGGACCGCCCGCGCGGTGCGCGACATGCTGGGGGTGCTGCGATGACCTCGCGGACCGTCGTGCTGGTCGTGGCGAAGGCTCCGGTGCCCGGGAAGGCCAAGACGAGGCTGACGCCGCCCGCCACCGCCGATCAGGCCGCCGAGATCGCCGCGGCCAGCCTGTTGGACACCTTGGACGCGATCAAGACGATGCGCGCCGAGCCCATCGTGGCTTGGACGGGCGAGATCGCGGCTGCTCAACGGGCGGGCGACATCGCCGCGGCCCTCGCCGGAGCGACCGTGCTCGCACAGCGTGGCGCCGCTTTCGGTGACCGCCTGGCAGCGGCGCACGCGGATGCCGGGCGCGCGTTCCCGGAGAGCCCGGTGTTTCAGATCGGGATGGACACCCCGCAGGTGACTCCCGAACTCCTCGCTGCGGGCGCCGAGCCGTTGCACCGCGCCGCGGGACCGGATGCCGTGCTCGGCCCGGCCAGCGACGGTGGGTGGTGGGCACTGGGCCTGCGCGAACCTCGTTTCGCCGAGGCACTGCGGAGCGCTCCGATGTCACGGCCGGACACGGGTGACCGGACATTGCGAGCATTGCGCGCGGCCGGGCTTCGCGTCGAGCTGCTCGCCGAGCTCTCCGACGTGGACACCATGGTGGACGCCCAGCAGGTCGCGAAGTCGGTACCGGAATCTCGCTTCGCCACAGCGGTCCAGCAGGTGGCGATGAACATCGGCGGCCGACCGTGAACGCGAGTGCGTTCGATCCTGCGTTGCTCGCCGACGAATGTTGCCTGCTCCTGGACAGCGGTGAACGCGAGCAATTGCCGGTGCGGCGCTGGAACGGCGAACCGGATGCCGCCGATGTCCTCATGCTCGACCGGTGCCTCGGGCCCACGCTGGATGTCGGTTGTGGTCCTGGACGCATGACTCGGGCGCTGACCGTCCGGGGAACTGCTGCGATCGGCATCGATACCTCCGGGGTGGCGGCGCGGATGACCGCGGAACGCGGGGGTTTTGTCATGCGCCGCAGCGTGTTCGAGCGAATTCCGGGCGAAGGGAGCTGGCGTCACGTGCTGCTGGCCGACGGCAACGTGGGTATCGGTGGCGACCCGGTGAGCCTGTTCGGCCGGATCCACCAGCTGCTGGCACACGGCGGCAGCGCGGTCGTCGAACTCCAACCACCGGGCATCGGCGTGCGGTGCAGACGCGGGAGCATCCGCGGCGGCAGCTGGTTCCGCTGGGCGCACGTGGGGATGGATGCGGTCGACGGGATCGCCGAAACCGCCGGCTTTCGAACCGGGTGGACGGCCCACCGCGACGATCGGTGGTTCGCCGAACTGATCCGGATCTAGGCGACCGCACCGGGCCTTCCGGACCTGTGACGGACCGCAGGACCAGTGCGAGGGGAGATCATGCAGCGAACGTACCGAACGACCACGACCTGGGGCATGCGCCTCGGTGGAGTGGCCCTGGTGATGACCGTGCTTCCGGGGTGCGGCGGGCCCAGCGCTCCACCACCGCCCGAACCACCGGCCACTCCGCCGCACACCACACCCGGCGGGCCCCTTCCTCCACCGGCCGAACCCGAAGAAGCACGACCGGTCTCGGGGCTGCCTCCTGGGCGAATCCTGCCACTTCCAGGTGGTTCTCCGGAAGGCGCCGTCGTGGATCCGGCTACCGGCATTCTGGCCGTGGCGTTGCGGCAACCGGACGGTGTGGCGTTGGTCGACCCTGATTCCGGGGAGGTGCGCACGGTTGCGACGCCGGGAGCTGCGCGGCACCTCTCGTCGTCCCGTCCCGGAGAACTGCTCCTGTCGGCCGAGAACACCGACATGCTCATCCGGGTCGCTCTGCCGCAGGGCACGATCACCGAGCAGGTCCAGGTGGGTCGTCAGCCGCACGACGCCGCGTCGTTCGGCCGGAGCCTCTTCGTGTCCAACGAGGGCGGTGGCAGCGTCGGGGTCGTGCAGGACGGGAAGATGTCCCGCGAGATCCCGGGGTTCGCTCAACCCGGCGGCCTCACGATCAGCGGCGACAGGCTCGTCGTCGTGGACGTGCGGAAGAACACCCTGCACATCATCGAGCCAACCACGATGGCCGAGATCGCGGAACTGCCCGCCGGTGCGGGGCCCAGTCACGTCCGACCCATCGGAGCGGGTCGGGTCGCGGTGGCGGACACGCGCGGCAATGCCGTGTTGACCTACCAGGTCACCGGGATGCCGCGGCAGATCAGCCGGAATACAGTTCCCGGTAGGGCCTACGGGCTCAGCTCCGATCCCGGTCGGGGACTGCTCTACACCGCGCTGTCGAACACGAACCAGGTGGTGCGTTGGCGAACCGGCCCGGACGGTTCCTTGCGCGATCCCAAGACGCTGGCCACCGTACGCCAGCCCGACGACGTCGCCTCGGACCCGCGCACCGGCACCGCCTACGTCGTGGGGCGAACGGATGCCCAGGTTCAGCAGATACCCGAATCGGCTTTCGGCCCATCGTGATCCCCCGAGGGGCAGTCCGTTGAACGACGGACGAGGAGTTCGGATGAATCAGCGATCACCGACCGGCGGCACCGCCTCCGCCGATCGGAACCCGGCCCCTACGAGCCGGTTTCGGCCGATGTGGTCCGCCTGGACGCGCTTGGGGACGTTGCTGCTCGTCGTCGGTGCGGTCGGGATCGGGGTCCTCCGCAACGGCGTGCCGACGCTGGCGACCGCGCAGTCCTGGGTCGCCGATTTCGGCTCGTGGGCGCCGCTGCTGTTCGTGCTGGTGTACGCAACGGCCACGGTGTCGTTGTTGCCGATGACGGTGCTGTCCGCCTTCGCCGGAACCCTGTTCGGGATACCGATCGGGATCGCGGTCGTGTGGTGCGGTGCGATGCTCGGATCCACCGCAGCGTTCCTGCTCGGCGGTGGCCGTACCGCAGCGGCCGTGGACCCGGCTGCTGGTGCGCGGCGCGGATTCCTCCAGCGGCACGGCACCTGGGCGGTCGCGGTGACGCGCCTGGTGCCGGTCGTCCCGCTGGGTTTGGTCAACTACGCCTTCGCCATCACTCCGGTCCGCTTGCACCAGTACGTCATCGGCACCGGCATCGGCATCATGCCGGTGACGGTCGTGCTGGTCACATTGGGAGACCGAGCCACGTCGCTGCAGTCGCCGGTGTCGATCCTCGTCGTCTCCGCGCTGGCCGTTCTCCTCGCCGGCGGCGCCGTGCTCGCCCGGGGGCGCCGAACCAGGTCGTCGAAGGACGTCGAGCGCACGGTGCCCGACGACAACGGCCACGGGGAGGACAAGGCCCGGTGAAGTCCACCGACGGCGACTCCGCCACGCTCGTCGACCAGCGGGAACACCCGCAGCGGACGAGTTGGCGCTGGGCGGCCCTGCTGGTCGGGAGTCTGGGGATCATCGCGGCGTTGCTGGTTCCGTTCATGCCGGTACTCGCGAAGAGCACGACCGTGAGCTGGCCGCCGAACGGACGCCCGGCCGAGTCCACGATGGCCTTGTTCGTGCCGTACGCCCCCGCGCAGGTGCACCTGGACCTCCCCTGCTCCGCGGTGCGCTCGGGCCAGCAACGAGCCGAGCCGACAACCCTGGTCAGCAGCACCGCTCCCGGACGCCCCACCGAGGGTTTCGCGGTGACCACCGCAGACGATCGAATTCTCGTCCTGGTCGGCGGGCGGGAGATCTTGTCCGCTCCAGTCCCGGACGGCGAGTGCTCGGTGGTGCTCGACGCCGATGCGAGCGGAACGACCGTGCGAGCAGGCGATCAGGTGCGCACGGAGCCGCAGGCGCACGTCGAAGAGGTCGACGCGCTGGCGACCGACCTCCCACCGCAGGAGGCGAGCGCCCTGACGGTGCGCGCTACGACCAGCGACTGGTTCAGCAACACGCCGAGTGCGCCCAAGGTCGTGCTCATCGTCATCCAACTCGCGCTGGCCACCGCAGCATTGGCGTTGCTGGTCTCGGCCGACCGGCAACACCGAAGGAGAGCACCGGGCCGCCGCCTGGTCCGACGGGCCATGTCACGCCTTCGGGGCGGATGGCCGCCTCGCGCGGTCGATGTCGGCGTGGTCGGCGTGCTGGGCTTCTGGACCGTGCTGGGGCCCGCGACACCGGACGACGGCTTCGCCAGCGTGATCGCCCGTCAAAGCCAGCTGACCGGGGTCGCCAGCAACTACTACCGGTGGGAGAACACCTCCGAGGACCCGTTCGCCCTGGCCCACCACGTGCTCGAACCGTTCGTCGCCATCAGCGGCGATCCGATGGTCTTGCGGATCCCCAGCGTGCTGGCCGGCCTGCTGACCTGGCTCGTGCTCAGCCGGGGAGCGGCGCCGGTGCTGCTGCCCCGGATGAGCCGCGCGGTCGGTATCCGCGCCCTGCTGGCGCTGAGCTTCCTGGCCTGGTGGCTGCCGTTCGGGATGGGAACCCGGCCGGAAGCGCTCACCGCCCTCGGCGGCACAGTCGCCCTGGCTTGCGCTGTCCGCGGAGCGACCCGGGCCGACGGACACGCCCTGCTCGGTCTGGGCGCGCTGGCAGCGGGATTGGCGACCGCGGCCAGCCCCGTCGGGTTCACCAGCTTCGTCCCGTTCCTCGTCCTCGCACCGCGAATTCTGCGCCGGCTGCGGGAACGCGACCCGGCTCGACCGGTGTGGTCGACGATCCCACAGCTGGCCTTGCTGGGATCGGCGGCAGCGGTCGGCCTCATCGCGATGTTCGCCGACCAGTCCTGGTTCGGGGCGGCCAGAGCCACCGAACTGCACCAGTTCTACGGTCCGAACGTGCCCTGGTTCCAGGAAGTGCAGCGGTACGACCACCTCCTCGGCTTCGACCTCGAAGGGTCGATCGCCCGCCGTGTTCCCGTCCTGCTCATGCTGACCCTGCTGGTCTGCACCGCGCTGCTGGTCGCTCGCGGAGCCCGGCGCCTGCCCGGAATGCGGCTGATCCACGTCGCACCCGCCTGCACGGCCATCAGCATCGCGCTGTTGTGGTTGACCCCGTCGAAGTGGACGCACTACTTCGGCGCGTTCGCCGGCATCGGCGCCGCGGCGCTGGTGTCCTCGATCGTCGTGCTCGTGGTCGCGTGCCGACGATGGCAGCACGATTCCGGCGCGGTCGTGATCGGCCTGATCGGCACCGGCCTGGCCGTCGTCGCCGCCGCGACCTCGTTCTCCAGTACCAACAACTGGTTCCTGCACTCGCAGTTCGGTGTGCTGTGGGGACATCAGCCGTTGCGCCCGTTGAACAGCCCGCTCTGCTGGTCGTTGCTCGCCGCTGCGATGCTCGTGGTGGGGCTGCTGCGAAGCCGCAGCCATCCCGGCGCTGGTGCGCGGATGATCCTTCGCGCACCAGCAGTGCTGGCCGTCGCGGCCGTCGTCTCGTCGGTGGGAATGTTGCTGGTGTCGTTCGCCGTGGCGCCGATGCGCCAGCAGGACAGCTATTCGCTCGGCGGCCAGAACCTCTCGCAGACCCGGGGCGACCCGAACTGCGGAATCATGGACGAACTCATCGCCACACCTGAAATCCCGAACGGAACGCTTCAACCCGGCGAAGGAACCGATCAGCTGCGCGGATTCACCCCTGATGCCGGCTTCGCCTCGGACCCACCCGACCCACCCGGTACCGGTGCGGCGCGCTGGTCGTGGGGCAGCCTCACCGGCGGAGCGATCAGCACCGGATCGATGACCAGCCGGTGGTTCACCCTGCCCGCATCACTCACCGACCGAGAACTCGCCGTGACGGTCTCGGGACGAACCGGCGACGGGAACAGCCTGGCCCTGGAGTTCGCGCGGTCCCAGCCCGGCGGCGCACCTCGCCCGCTCGGCCAACGGATCATCGACGACTCCTACAAGGACTCCGACAAACGCGCGACCTACCCCACCGACCACGTCATCACCCAGCAACCGCAGGACAACCCGGAGTGGCGGACCCTGCACCTCGACTCGCGAGCCGTTCCTCCCGGTGCCGACCGCGTCCGCGTTCGAGCCACCGACGCCACCACCGACCCGGCGGGCTGGATGGCCGTCACCGGGCCGCGCATCAGGGAGGCGGTGCCGCTTCGGCAATTCCTGATGCGGAGGCCCAGTCCGGAACCGACCTATGTGGACTGGTCGATGACCTGGTCGCTGCCGTGCGTGCGCGACCTGGCCGCCGTTGGTGACGGTCTGGTCCAACCACCGAGGCTGTTGTTCAACCCGCCCGAAACTCTGAAGTTCGCCGGCGAGGCCGCCTACGCACGGGCGGTCGGCGGAAGCTTCACCGGGGTGAACGAACTCGGCACCCGCAGCGAAGTCCCCACCCGGCTCCTCGGCAGCGAGGACGAACCCCGCAACGAGCAGTGGGGGCAGGTCGAGACCGTGGCCTACCCGCTGCGGACCGACGGCTACGACACCGAATCGACGTGGACCTCCCGATGGGGCTGGCAGGGACCGCCGCGGATTTCAGCGCCGCCGGCACCGACGTCCGAACACCCGTAGCCACCTCACACGCCTGCTGAACCAAGACGATGGTGGAAGGAAGCACGAGATGCACGTACTCATCACCGGTGGAGCTGGATTCATCGGCTCGCACATCGCCGACGTCCTGCACGCCCGCGGACACCGCGTTCGGCTCCTGGACGCGCTGCTCCCCGCCGCGCACGGCAGTCAAACCGTGCCCGATCACCTTGAGGGCTACGAAATCGTCCGGGGCGACATCCGGGACCCCGCGGTTCTGCGCCGCGGGCTGACCGGGATCGACGTGGTCTGCCACCAAGCCGCCATGGTCGGACTGGAAACCGGCATGAGCGACATGCCGGACTACGTGACGCACAACGACCTCGGCACCGCCCACCTGCTCGCCGGGATGGCCGACGCCGACATCGGTCGGCTGGTGCTCGCGAGTTCGATGGTCGTGTACGGAGAAGGGCGCTACTCCTGCCCGGACCACGGCCCGGTGCAACCCGGCCCCCGCACACCGGCCGATCTCGACCGCGGGCTCTTCGAACCGCGATGCCCGCGATGCGGCAGTCCCCTGGACCCCGAACTCATCCCGGAAGACGCGGCGCTGGACCCCCGAAACACCTACGCCGTCACCAAACTGACCCAAGAGCACCTGGCCGCTGTGTGGGCACGCCACACCGGGGGGTCCGCTGTCGCACTGCGGTACCACAACGTCTACGGACCACGAATGCCCCGCAACACCCCCTACGCAGGAGTCGCTTCACTCTTCCGCTCGGCACTCGCACTGGGCGAAGCACCGAAGGTCTTCGAAGACGGCGCCCAACGACGGGATTTCATCCACGTCCACGACATTGCCCGCGCCAACTTGGCGGCAATCCAAGGCGAATCACCCGGGTTCACCACTTACAACATCTGCTCCGGGCAACCGCGCACCATTGCCGACATGGCCACCGCCCTCGCGCAGGCGGCCAACGGACCGAGCCCGATCACCACCGGCCAGTACCGCCTCGGCGACGTCCGCCACATCACCGCCGACCCGGCGCGAGCCGAGCAGGACCTGAACTTCCGGCCCCAGATCGACTTCGACGACGGCATGAAGGAGTTCGGCACAGCCGAACTCCGCGCATGACACGCTCGTCCAGAACCCGGCGCTGCTTGCCGGATCGGCTTTTCCGGCTCGGGGCGGTCCTGGCACGACCGCCGACCACGCACGGTCCGCAGCCACGACGGAAGTAGTCAGCACCGCTGATCAGAGGATGGGCTCAGGTCGGATCATCCACGCCGGAGGACTCGCGGCTGCGCTCCCTTCGGAGTGCTATCACCCTGCGAATCACGTAGATGGCCGCACTCACCACGACGAACGTCGCGCTGAGAGCCAACCAGCGACCGAGGTAGGGCTGTTGGTCCTGACCGGTCGCGGCGAGATGCGTCGCCGTTCCCTGCTGGACGACACCGGGGAAGAACACCAGGAAGAGGAGCCCGGCGGCCAGCACGGGCAACCGAACGTGGTTGACGATCGGCACCCGCGCCTTGGGGGGCGAGCGCAACGATCCGGCCAGGGCCCGGTCCGCCAGCGAGTACACCGGCAACAAGACCAGATCGTGCACCACGACAGCCGCACCGAACCACACGGCCATCCGCACAACCTGTGGTTCCTCCCAGACCAGAAGGGCGCTGTAGGAGGCCAGCGCGAAACAGCCGACGACCGCGAGCAGATGGACGGGACCCGCTCCGTAGAGCTTGGTGAACCACCCTCCCCCGGCCATCTCAGCCCTCCCGGAACTCGAGCTGTTGGACCCATTTCGTGTTGTGCACCCCAGGCAGCGCCGGGACGATGACCCGCGCCGGGTACCCGTGGTCCAGCGACAGTTCCGCGCCGTTGACGCGAAGCGCCAGCAAGGAATCTGGATCGCTCACCTGGTTCGCCTGCAGCGTCGCCTGGTTGAACGCGCCTGCAGCTTCCAGGGATCTCACATGCGCGGACAACGGCGTCGACACCCCCGCGAGAGTCGCGAGATCACGCAGCCGCACACCGCTCCACACCTGTGTCGTCGACCAACCCTCCACGCATGCGATGGGCAGCTTCGCCGAGTGCTGCGCCATTTCCCGCAGCCCGGCAAGGTCGAGTTCGACAGGCATCGGCCCACCCAGGAGCACCAGCCGCCACGTCGGGCCGGTGGACTCCGCGGTGACACCCGCCGCCTCCGAAGTGCGATTGATGGGAAAGCCATTCGGCCCCTCACCGCTGACCCGGCCTCTCGGCAGCAACAGCGCGCTCTGCCGAGTGAATCCTCCTGCGCTCTGCCCCAGGGTGAGCGCACCGATCAGGAGCGAACCACCGCCGACCAGAGCGAGCGCGCCTCTCCGCGACAGCGTGGGCTCGGACGGCTCGCGCGCGACCAGGTCGTCCTCGACCGGCTCCGGGCGGGTCTCCGCCCGAGACGTCCTCAGCATCTGCCGAAACGATCGGGATCGCAGTCCTCTGATCATCTGGGGGACCTTCAGGACGACGTGCGCGACGAAGGCTCCGATGAACACCCACGCCCCGAAGTAGTGCGCCGTGTAGAAGCTGAACCCGAAAACGTAGTCGTACTGAATGTTCAGAACCCCGGTGACGATCTCGAACAACACGCCGCCGACCAGCAGCAGCAACGTCAGCCGTTCCAAGAGCTGGGCCACTGATCGGCTCGGCGGCCAACTCAGCAGCTTCGGGGCCACCGACCACAGCTTGGCCAGCACCAGGGGGATCAGAACCAAGCCCAGCCCGACGTGCACACCCTGGCTCAACCGATACAGCCAGGCAGGCCGGGTCGGCCAGTCGAACGAAGGCAGCCGCAACCACCCCACCTCGGGAGGCATTGCTTGCCCGAACTGCGGCCCGTAAGCGATGTACGACAGGAGCCCGGTGATGATCACCAGCGGCAGACCAGCCAACAGGACCGCACCGAACACCGACGTCAACCACGGGCCGCGCAACGGGCTCCGCCACAGTCGGCTCCGCCCGAAACCCGGCGGACGGTGGCGAGCGAGCATCCGCCACCCCCGGGCCGGGAAACCGAACTCATCGGAAGGTGTTCCTTCGTCGTCCCGGAACTGCCCTGCGGTTGCGTCGCTCTCGTCGGACACCCCACCACCCGATCAACGTCACGTGGACGCTGCCGTCCCAACACACCTGGATATCTACAGTGTGCCCCAGCACCCGAGCTGACGCACAGCGCTGGTGTCGCTCGCTCGAACGGCCGCAGGGCCTCAGAGCACTGCGCTGCTGCTTTTGAGCCGCGGGATCCTCTGAAGTCCGGTCAGGCTCGGTAGCGTTGGATCAGCGGGCACTGGAAGGGGTCACGCGCGCGAAGTCCCACCGCGTTGAGGTAGTGCACCACGATCTGGTACGAGCGCCAGAGGCCGGTCTCGACGTAGGCCACGTCGTGTTCGGCGCAGTGGGCCTGCACGAGCGGTTTGGCCAGTTTGAGGTTCGGGCGGGGCATGCTGGGGAACAGGTGATGCTCGATCTGATGGTTCAGCCCGCCCATCATGAAATCGGTGAACGCACCGCCGCGGATGTTGCGGGACATCACGACCTGGCGACGCAGGAAGTCCACCTTCATGTCGGCGGGCACGATCGGCATGCCCTTGTGATTCGGCGCGAACGCCCCACCCAGCAACACGCCCAACACCGCCAGCTGCAGACCGGCGAACGCGGCGGCCTTGCCCACCGGCAGCACCGCTAGCAGCACCGCCGCGTATCCACCGAGCCGCACGGCGATGAACCACAGCTCCACCCACCGGTACCGGTCCGTCTTCTGCCCCAGCAGCGTCCGCACGCTCGCGACGTGCAACTGCAGCCCTTCCAGCGTGAGCAGCGGGAAGAACGCCCAACCCTGGTGGCGGGTCAACCGCGCCGCGAGACCGGTCCTCGGTGCGGCGTCGGCCGGGGTGAACGCCAACACGCCCGGCCCGATGTCCGGATCCCGGTTCTCCTGGTTGGGGGCGCTGTGATGCTTGTTGTGCTTGCCCTTCCACCAGGTGTAGCTCAGTCCGGTGAACAGCCCGGAGATCACCCGGGCAGACCAGACGTTCCACCCCTTCGAGGTGAACACCTGGTGGTGGGCCAAATCGTGGCCGAGGAAGCCGAACTGGGCGCTGACCAAACCCAGCACCGCCGCCGGCACCAGCTGCCACCAGGTATCGCCGAGGAGTGCCACCGCGACCCCCACCAGCGCGAGGGAGGCCACCACCGCCACGATGCGCGTCCAGTAGTAGCCGTAACGGCGGCGCAGCAGCCCCTCTTGCCGCACCATGCGCGACAACGCGGTGTAGGTGCTGACGTGCCGCTGCTGCGGTGAGAGCGCCGTGGGAGGAGCTGATGTGTCCGGGGGAGGAGACGTTTCTGTTGACAACGCGTTTCCCACTTCCTGAGCCGGGCGCCCTGTCGTCCGCGACGCGCCTGAAACCGGTTCGGTTTCCATGCCCGCCGGGAAATATGGCAGGGGCCACCTTCCGTCGCTGCACACAGGAGTTCCCACGGCACCCGTGACCCAAACACCACCGGTTGGGGGAGCTGCTCAAGAGCGGTCGAACAGAGCGACCGCGCTCCGCGGTGCTTCCCGGCCGAAGAAGATCTCCAAGTTCTGCGCCGAGCGGCGGGCGACGTCGCCACTGCGGTCGACCACGCGCCTGGCGTCCTCGCCCGGGCGGACCGGGGTGAGGAACTCGCTGTGCAGACCGGATCCCCAATTCCTTTCGAGAATCCGGACGCTCACGGCCGCACCAGGACCTTCAACGCCTCGCGGTTGGCCATGGCGCGGTAGCCCTCGGGCACTTCGTCGAGGCGGACGGTGCGGTCGAACACCTTGCCCGGCTCGACCTTCCCCTCGAGCACGTCGGGCAGCAATTCCTCGATGTAGGCACGCGCCGGCGCGACACCGCCGGTGAGGGTCATGTTGCCGAAGAACATCGGGTCGAACCCGATCGGCCCCTCCTCGTACTGCGGCATACCGACCCGACTGACCGCACCACCCTTGCGCGTCACTCCGAACGCGGTCTCCAGCGCCGGCTTCGTCCCCACGCACTCCAGGACCCGATGCGTGCCGTCACCACGAGTCAGTTCCCGGACCCTCTCGACGCCCTCGTCACCGCGCTCCGCGACGACGTCGGTGGCACCGAAGTCACGACCGAGGTCGGTGCGGTCAGCGTGCCGCCCCATCAGAATGATCCGCTCCGCGCCGAGCCGCCTCGCAGCCAGCACCGCCGACAGACCGACGGCGCCGTCACCGACCACGGTCACGGTCGTGCGCTGGTTCACCCCAGCGGTCACCGCGCAGTGGTGGCCGGTGGGGAACACATCGGACAGCGTCAGCAGCGAGGGCAGCAGCGCCGAATCCTCACCGACGGGCAGTTTCACCAGCGTGCCCGCCGCCTGCGGCACGCGGACCGCCTCACCCTGGCCACCGTCGACGTCGCCGGCGGCCCAGAAACCACCGTGCCGGCAGGACGTCTGCAAACCCTCGGCACAGAAGTCGCAGGTGTTGTCCGACCACACGAACGGCGCCACCACGACGTCGCCCGGCTTGAACCCGGACACCGCCGAACCAGTTTCCTCGATCACGCCGAGGAACTCGTGCCCGATCCGATCACCGTGCTCGGACGTCGGATTCGACCCGTACGGCCACAGGTCGCTGCCGCAGACGCACGTGCGCAGCACTCGAACGAGGGCATCGGTCGAATGCTGCAGCTTCGGGTCGGGTACGTCCTCCACGCGAACGTCGCCCGCGCCGTAGATCAAAGTCGCTTTCATGAGCACTCACTTCCACAGTCTTGCCTGCACACCCAGTCCATCGCGTCGCGTCGACGCGTGACAGGGCCCGTCGTGCCAGGTATCAGGAGTACCCCTCGGATCCGGTGATGACACACGCATGCCGTCGGCTTCGGGAGCGCGAGAACGCGTGCCTGCTGGCTCCGCCCCGAGTCAACCGAGATCGTGGGCAGCCAGGTACTGCTCTTCGGTGGGCCATCACCGTCTTCTCGGTCCCGCCGTGCCAGTGCTCTTCTCCCATCACACCGGCTCGACTTCGTGCCGTTCATCGATGGTTTCGATGTTCCGCTCGTCCTCAGTGGACAAATCGGTGCCAGGTCAGCTCTTCTCGGCCTCGGCCGGGTCGGGTTCGTTGTGGTCCTGGGTGGCGGCCCAGCTGGCGAGCATCTTCAACGCATCCGCGGTCGGGCTGTCGAACGGTGCCGTGTAGATGTTCAGCGTCAGTCCCGGTTCCGAGGGCAGTTCCATCGACTCGTAGTCCAGGTCGAGCTGACCGACGACCGGGTGGCGCAGGCGCTTGCGGCCGCTGCGGTGCAGCTGCACGTCGTGCGAGGCCCACCGCTCGCGGAACAGCTCGCTCTGCGTCGAGAGCTCCCCCACCAATTCGATCAGCGCGCGGTCGTGCGGATTGCGGCCTGCCTGCAGGCGCAGCATCGCCGCGGCATCGTTGGCGATCTTGTCGAAGTCCACGAAGAAATCCCGAGCGGCCGGATCCAGGTAGACGAACCGCGTGGTGTTCGCCGGGCGCCGGGGATCGGCCAGCACCGGCGCGTACAGCGCACGACCGAGGGTGTTCATCGCCACGATGTCGTGGCGATCGTTGCGCACCCACGCCGGAGCGTCGCTGATCGCGTCGAGGACCTGCTGCACGGTCGCACGCACGCTGGTCGGCACGGTGGTGCGCCGCCGACGGCCAGGGCCCGCCGCGCGGGCCAGGCCGAACAGGTGTTCTCGCTCGGCCTCGTCCAGCTGGAGCGCCCGCGCCAGGTTGTCGAGCACGTTGTCGGAGGCACCGGCCAGGGTGCCTCGCTCCATGCGGACGTAGTAGTCCACCGAAACCCCCGCGAGCATCGCGACCTCCTCGCGGCGCAGGCCCTTGACCCGCCGATTACCGCCGTAGGCCGGCAAACCGGCCTGCTCCGGTGTGATGCGCGCCCGCCGCGAGCTGAGGAACTCGCGGACCTCGGCGCGGTGGTCGCTCTGGTCCATGCACCCAACGTAAGCCACTGGCCGCAGCACAACCAGGTACTGGTGTTACCTGGAAAACCCGGTCCTCCCCCGGCCGGCGCTCCGGCGGAAACCCGCTGAAGGCGCCGCGGTTCGGCGGGTTTCCTCCCGTTCACGTGAGCTGTAAACGAGGTGGCCGGAGCACCTCACCGTCGAGCTCGTCAGAGGCCGACCATGGACATGCCCGCAGAGTTGTAGCGGTCGCCCTTGACCCCGGTTCGGGCGGCGAGGGCGTCGAGGTCGGCCACCTCATCGGCCGACAGGGCGACCTGGGTGGAACCGGCGTTCTCGTCGATGCGCTCGGGGCGGCGCGTGCCGGGGATCGGGACGATCCACGGCTGCTGGGCCAGCAGCCAGGCCAGGGCGACCTGACCTGGGGTGACACCCTTGTCCTCGGCGAGCGCGCGGACCTGGTCGACCAGGGACCGGTTGGCGTCGAGGTTGCCGGCGGCGAAGCGCGGAATGGTGTTGCGGATGTCGCCCTCGGTGAAGTCGGACGTGTTGACCGTACCGGTCAGGAATCCCTTTCCGAGCGGGCTGAAGGGCACGAACCCGATCCCCAGCTCGGCGCAGGCGGGCAACACCTCGGGTTCTGGGTCGCGGGTCCACAGCGAGTACTCGCTCTGCACAGCGGTCACCGGGTGCACCGAGTGCGCGCGGCGGATCGTGCCCGCACCGGCCTCCGACAGCCCGAAGTGCCGGACCTTACCGGCCTGCACCAGCTCGGCCACTGTCCCTGCGACGTCCTCGATCGGCACGTTCGGGTCCACCCGGTGCTGGTAGAACAGATCGATCGCGTCGATGCCCAGTCGCTGCAGGGACTCGTCGGCGACGCGACGGATCTGCTCCGGCCGGGAGTTCGTGCCGACCATCTTCCCGTCCTGGATGTCCCACCCGAACTTGGTGGCGATCACGACCCGGTCCCGAAGAGGCCGCAACGCCTCGCCGACGAGCTCCTCGTTGACGTACGGGCCGTAAACCTCGGCGGTGTCGAAGAAGTCGACCCCCGACTCCTCGACGGCGTACCGGATCACCCCGATCATGTCACCGCGGTCACCGGGATTGGGCCCGTAGCTCTGGGACATGCCCATGCAGCCCAGACCGATCGCCGAGACCTCCAGACCTTGACCAAGCGTGCGCGTGTGCATCGTGCGACTCCTCCTCATGCTTCCGGGATCTCGACGCCGAAGTTCTCGCGGGTGACTTCTCCGGCTCCGGGCCACCCCGAACACCGGTGTCCAGACCGTCGATCGCGGCGAGCTGATCAGCCGTGAGCTCGAAGTCGAAGATCTGGAAGTTCTCCGCGATGCGCGCCGGGGTGACCGACTTCGGGATCACCTGGCGCCCCTGCTGCAGGTGCCAGCGCAGCATCACCTGCGCCGGGGTCTTGCCGTGCCCATCGGCGATCCCGCGGATCACGGCATCCTCCAACGTGGAGCCCTTGGAACCGTCGCGGTAGAAGGTGATCCCGCCGATCGGCGACCAAGCCTGGTTGAGGATACCGCGTTCGGCGTCGTAGCCCAGCAGCTCGGACTGCCGGAAGTACGGGTGCACCTCGATCTGGTTCACCGCAGGCACGACTTCGGTCTCAGCCAGCAGCCGGTCCAGGTGGCCGGGCATGAAGTTCGAGACACCGATCGCGCGGACCTTGCCGTCGACGTGCAGCTTCTCCAGCGCCCGGTAGGCCTGGATCGTCAGGTCGAACTCACCGGGCAACGCCTGGTGCAGGATCAGCAGGTCCAGCTGCTCGACTCCGAGCTTGCCGACCGCCTTGCCGTAGGCGTGCAACGCCGCATCGTAACCGTAATCGGTGATCCAGACCTTGGTCTCCAGGAACACCTCGTCCCGGGACAGACCCGAACGCCGGACCGCCTCACCGACCTCCCGCTCGTTGCCGTAAGCCGCGGCGGTGTCGATGTGCCGGTAGCCGACCCGCAACGCCTCCGCCACCGCTGCGGTCGTCTCCTCCGGCGCCGACTGGAAGACGCCGAACCCGATCGATGGCATCACCACGTCGTTGTTCAGCCTGAACGTCGAAATCGTCATGCCCTCGACGCTAAGCCCACCGCGACCCACCTGGGAGTGTCCACTCAGCCGGGTACTCCCAGTACCCCGATTGGATCACCGGCGAACGCGCGGTAGCACCTGGAACCGCGGTCGAGCAGGAACCCATCGAGCAGTTTCGGGAGAACTGGGCCCCTCGTGGATTCCTACCGGAGAACCTTCACCCCGTCGCTGAACTCACGGCGGACCTGGCACTCGCGAACGCGTCCCGGAGTGCTCCCGGTGAACTGTGGAGACGCCCTGCCCTGCGTCTCGGGTCAGGTTCGGAAGCACCGGGCAGGATGACCAGGATCACGGGCCCCCGCCGGCTTGGGCCGGTGTTGCTTCGGGTAGGCAAGGGCTTGGCATGTGTGCTCGCCCGTCGTTGTGGCCGCACCGCCTGTGATGCGTGCAGAGAGGTGTGGATGGAACACGAGGCCCTGGGGTCCGTGGCCGGAGCGGTGCTCGGGCAGCGAAGCGTGCTGGTGATCTTCGCGGTGGGGGCCGTGCTGCTGGGATCGGCCTCGTGGTTGGTGGCCCACCGCCGCGGCTGGCGCCGAGTGCCCGCCGTGCTCGCCGGGGTCAGCCTGGCGCTGGCCTTGTCGGTGACCCAGGGCCGCCAGCCCTTTCAGTTCGTCGAGCTGAACTTCTCCGCTTGCGCGCTGACCTCGGGCGCAGCGGGGCTCAACGAGGCGGCTCTGAACGTCGCCATGCTGATGCCACTGGGGTTGTTCGCCGCTCTGGCCACCGGTCGCATCGTGGGCGCCGTGCTGTTCTGCGTGGCCACTTCGGTGGTCTTCGAGGTGGCGCAGGGAATGTTCGACACCGGTTCCTGCGTCGGGCAGGACGTGCTGAGCAACAGCATCGGCGGAGCGTGCGCAGCGGTCGTCGGCGGGGTGGTGGCCCGGCGTTGGCTCCAGCGTCCCCAACGCGCCACCTGAACCGGCACGTTTCCGTCAATCCGCCTGGTACACCGGGGCGACGTAGGCGAAAATGGTTGCGAATGGTTCACGTGGTGCGCGGGATCGTCGCGGGTGCGGTCGGCACGACGTCGGCCTCAGGCGAGGACGCGTTTCGTTTCGATGCGCACGCCTCCGCTGGCCCGGCCTCCGCACACGCTCGCGATGCTCAGGCAGTAGCGCACCCACATGTTCAGCTGCATCTCCTTGGCCAACCGGAGCCGGGTGTAGAGGAGGTGCACCAGCCTGCTGCTCGGCCGGGCCCACGTCTCGATCTCGAAGAGCACTGTGTCGTCCTCCGTCACGGCGCGGAACTCGATCTGCCCCGCTTCGAGGTGCCCCCTCAACGTGACGAAGCGGAAGCGGTCGGGACCGCAAGCCACGACGCGCACGGGCCCGTCCCAGGGACCGGGCATGCGCACGACGAACTCGTCGCCGAGACGCATGTCGTCCATGCCTCCCCTGGTCTTGTAGAACCGCACCACTTCGGTGGGCGCCGCGCAGTTGAGGTCCTCCTTCACCCGCAGCATCAGTTCGTCGGGATGATGTGCTCCATCCACGACCCGCACGCTGAACAGGCGGTGGTAGAGCTCGCCGACCCCTGCCACGGCCGGCTGGCAGCGCTCGTCGAGCAGCTCCTCAGGGACCTCCGGCGGCAACCGCTCATCGGTGTGCACGCACACCTCGCTCCGGTGCAGAGGCGTGGTCTGCCACAGGTAGCGCCAGGAGATCAGCGCCACGCCAATCAGCCACTTCGCGAGCAGGGTGATGTACCCGGTGGTCTTGGCCATCTCGTTCCCTTCGCGGAACCAGCTGGAAACAGGGATGCTGGCATGGTCCCCCTGTCGAGCCAGGATCACACGTCAGCGAGGTGTCATCGGTGATCGCGCTACTACACCGGATCGGTCTGCGCAGCGCGTACTTGCAGATTGCTTCCATCGGAGCGATAGGCCTCTGCATCGGCCTGTGGATCCGGGCCAAGACCGTCGACCAGGCGGAGCGGGGCAACGCCGAGCGCAGGGCTCTGTTCGTCGGACTGTGGCCGCCCACCCTGTGGCTGGTCGGCGACAGCCTCCGCGAGGTGGAGTGACCGGCTCGCGGGGTGACCTGCTCGCCGGGGTGGATCACCTCGCGGCACTGGAGGACCTGGGACGACGACAGGTCAACTACTCGGCCGCGGAGGTGCGCGAGCCGGCCTGGAACTTCGATGCCCACCGCCGTTCCCTCGGCTCGGAAGAACCCGGCCCACCCGAGCCCGGCGGTGTCTGGGAGACGGCCTGCCGGCTGGTCCGCGACTACGAGTTCGCCGTTCCCCGTCGGATTCGTGCGATCTACCGGCGCGATTCCCCGCTGCTGGGCCGGGACATGCTGTTGGAAGGCGCCTTCTACGGGCTGCGGTTCCACATGGGTGTGCGCGTTACCGAGGTGCTCGACGAGTCCAGCCCCGAGCGGGTGTGGGGCTGGTCGTACGAAACCCTCGAAGGGCACATAGAACGCGGGAAGATGAGCTACCTGGTGATCAAGCACCCCACCTCGGGCCGCGTGGAGTTCCTCGTTTCCGGCTACTCACAGCACTCCCCCGGCTTGGCCCCCCTGACGCGACTGGGCTGGGCCGCGTTCGGCAGGAGCACGCAGCTGCGCTTCTACCGCCACTGCGCCGCGCGGATGGATCGACTCGTCACGGAGAGCCTGGAGGGTCGTGCGCCGGGCCCGGCACGCGAGGCGGACAGCGTCGTTCTGGCTCCGTCCGGCATGGTTGCGCACCGGTTCGGCGGCGTTCACCTCCGCCTCGACCACCCCGGCTGACCAGCCCGGTGCGATCCGCTGCGGTGCAGAGCGCTCAGCACAAGCCGATCGCGGCTGGAAATCCGGAGACCTGCTCGACGACGTGGTGAATCGCCTGCGTGAACGCGTCACTCCCGACGGCAGAAGGGTTTTCGTCCCAGTGACGAAGCGTCGTGATCGACGACGCCCGCAGCACCGAACCAGCAACCCCACTCCTCACCGAACGCGTGGGAACAGCGCGGGTCCGAGCAGAGCACGACGTCGGGGTCGATGCTTCGCCGCCGGCCCGCCCGGACAGGTTTCACGTGCTCCGGCTTGGGAATTCTCGTGGCAGGAGACAGCCGAGAGTCGAGCTCGTCTTGGGCTTCCCTTTCGCGAACGCGCCTCGCAGTGAGGAGGAGACGGGAATGACCAGCATGATTCCGGAAGCGCCGGAGATGCCGCAGCCCTGCGATGAATGGGAGGATCTACATCGGGCGGCTTGCGCCGCTGGCCGGTGGGCCGCAGGCGACTTGATGAAGCGTTGCTCGGCGTGGCAACTCAGTCGCGAGGGCCAAGCCAGCGTGCACATCGAGCCCGCTGATTCACCCGTAGCCGCCTGGTTGGTCCAGAACCGCCACGCCACGCTGACCGATGCCGGCACGGGCGTCCGCCAGGACTTCGTACTCGGCTCCCGGCACGCAGAACCCCGCCCGCCCGTAGCTGGAGAGCCCGCATCGGTGTTGGTCAGCCACGCCTATGCCGCCGCCTACTGCACCGTCCTCGCCGAGGAAGCCGGCGTCACCACCACGGTCCACATCACGACGTCCCACCAGTAGAAGCCGACGTGCGTCCTGGTAACCGCGCACACGGATTCGTCGCGGTTGCTGTCCGGCCGATCCGCTGGATCGGGTTCTCCTCGCGTGCTCGGCGAAGCACACCTGTCACTAGCGCTGCTCGCTGATCCACACCGTTTTGGCGTTGACGAACGCCCGAGTGCCGAATTCGGCGAGTTCACGTCCGTAGCCGGAGTCCTTCGCTCCGCCGAAGGGAACTTCGGGCGTGGAGGTGGTCATCTTGTTGATGTACATCATCCCGGTCTCGACCTCGTTCACGAATCGCAGCTGCTCTTCGCGGTCCCTGGTCCAGGCGCTGCCACCGAGGCCGAATCGGGAGTCGTTGGCGATGCGGATGGCCTCGTCGATGTCAGCGGCCCGCCACAGCAGCGCGACCGGGCCGAAGAACTCCTCCCGGTGCGCGGGAGAGCCGTCTGGGATGTCGGTGATCACGGTCGGCGGGTAGTAGAACCCCGGCCCGCCGAGCGGCTTGCCACCGGCGAGCACCCGGCCCCCGGCCGCCTCGGTGTCGCGGACCTGCTGGTCGAGTGTGTCCACGGCCTCAGCGGAGGACAGCGGGCCCAGGTCGGTGCCGGAGTCGGTCGGGTCACCGGTTCGAAGCGCCTCCATCCGTTCGACGAACAGGCGCGTGAACTCCCCGGCGACGTCGTCGTGCACCACGAAGCGCTTGGCGTTGATGCAGGATTGCCCGTTGTTCAGCAGCCTCGACGCCACAGCGTTGTTCACGGCGTCGTCCAGGTCGGCCGAGGGCATCACGATGAAGGCGTCACTACCGCCGAGTTCCAGAACGCTGGTCTTGATGCTGCGGCCCGCGGCCGCCCCGACTTGACGGCCGGCTCCCTCACTTCCCGTCAGCGTCACCGCGCGCACGCGCTCATCCTCGATGAGTCCCTCCACGGCGCTGGACGGAACCAACAACGTCTGGAACACACCGTCGGGAAACCCGGCTCGGCGCAGAACGTCTTCGATCGCCAGCGCCACCTGCGGCACGTTCGAAGCGTGCTTGAGCAACCCGACGTTGCCCGCCATCAGCGCGGGCGCGGCGAAGCGGAAGACCTGCCAGTACGGGAAGTTCCAGGGCATGACCGCCAGGACGGGGCCGAGCGGCTCGTAACGGGTGAACACCGCATCGCCCTCGATGGGCCAGGACTCGTCGGCGAGCATCCGCTCGGCCTGCTCGGCGTAGTAGCGGCACCCGGCGGCGGACTTGCGCACCTCGGCCACCGCGGCTGTGATGGTCTTCCCCATCTCCAGCGTCGCGAGCTCACCCAGCTCCTGAGCTTCCTCGTCCAGAATCTCACCGGCCCGGTGCATCCATCGGCTGCGCTGCGCGAACGTGGTGAGCCGAAAGTCCTCGAACGCCGCTGTCGCACGTTCCAGAGCTTCCCGCACCTGCCGGTCGTTCAACGCGTCGAATTCGCGGATCAGTTCGCCAGTGCTCGGGTTCGTCGTCGCGATAGCCACGCTCGTGCTCTACCCGGACACGCTCGTTCGCAAACCATGCCGCGACGGGATCCCAGCGCTGCGCAGCTCACGTCTGGCGGAACTCGCAGCTACGAGCCCTGCGCGCGAGGGTGAGCGCGGGCGTGGTGGGGAATACCGTTACGACCGACGCCGTGCGATCGAACAGTCACACGAAGGCCTGGCCCCGTCGAGATCGGCTGCTTTCCGCGGGAGCGAGGAGGAGGTCGTAGTGAGCACGGAGAACCGAACGTCCGCGCAGGACCGGTACGTGAGCACCGCCGAAACCCACGCCGGCGCTGTGATCTTCATCGGTGATCGCGTGTACAAGCTGAAGAAGCCGATCGATCTGGGGTTCTTGGACTTCCGCGATCGGGAGGCGAGGTTGTGGGCGTGCCGGCGCGAACTGGAGCTCAATCGCCGCCTCGCCCCTGACGTGTACCTGGGCCTGGTGGACATCGGCCCCTCGGGCGACGACCCGTGCGACCACGCGCTCGTCATGCGCCGCATGCCGGAGGAGCGGTCATTGGCCGCACTCGTCGAAACCGGATCTCCGGTTGATGGCGCGGTTCGTGAGATCGCCGAGGAGCTGGCGGATTTCCACGTCCGCGCGGAGCGCGATGAACCGGTTTCAGCGGAAGGCTCTCCGAATGCGGTGATGCAGCGCTGGGACGACAACATCGCCGGATTGCGGGATTTCGGTACCGGGCTGCTAGATGCGGAAATGCTCGGCGGGATCGCCGACCGCGGTCGCGATTTCCTGGACGGACGAGCGCCACTGCTGGAGCGGCGCGTCCACGCCGGCCGCATCGTCGATGGACATGGGGACCTGCTGTCGGAGGACATCTTCTGCCTCGACGACGGCCCGCGGATCCTCGACTGCCTCGAGTTCGACGACAAGCTGCGCCGGCTGGACGCCTGGGACGACGCCGCCTGCCTCGCGATGGACTTGGAGTATCGCGGAGCTCCCGACCTCGCGCAAAGATTCCTGGGCTGGTACGGACAGTACAGCGGCGATGTTGCTCCCACGTCGCTGGGCCATTTCTACACCGCTTACCGCGCACTGGTTCGGACGAAGGTCGCTTGCGCCAAGCACGCACCAGGCGACGACGCGACGGCGGCAGACGCTCGCGACCACCTCCGCTTGGCCGCCGACCACATTCGGAGGGCAGTACCGCAGCTGGTGATGATCGGAGGTCCGCCCGGTTCCGGGAAGACCACGCTCAGCGAACAGGTCGCCGCCCGCCTCGGCCTCCACTCGTTGTCCAGCGATCGCGTCAGGAAGGAGCTGGCGGGGCTCTCCTCCGCGGACTCCGCCGCGGCGGATTACCAGTCCGGTTTGTACGCTCCCGAACACACCGATCGGACCTACCGGGAACTCGCCGACCGCGCAGCCGAGCTGCTCACCCACGGCGAATCCGTCGTGCTGGACGCTTCGTGGTCGCGGGAACAGCATCGAGAACTCGCAGTCGACGCGGCCCGGCGCACGCGCAGCACAGCGGTCGCCCTGCAGTGCACGGCCCCGAGCACGACCACTGCCGAACGCCTCCGCCACCGTCACCGCACGGCCTCGGACGCCGATGAGCGCGTAGCCCAGTCGCTTCGCGGCGACACCGACGAATGGCCGGAGGCGATCCGGATCGACACGACGAGCTCAATCGCTCGCTCCGCCGATGACGCGATCGAGGCCCTGATTTCAAGCGCACCATGACCTGGTCGGCCAACACCTGCTGCAGAGCGCGCCGCAGTGACCTCGTCGCTTAAGACGTGGGTGCGTAGAAGTTCGTCGTGGCCTCGACCGCGGCAGCCACCACGTCCGGGCTGGCGCCCGAAGCGAGGTGGGCCTCTCCCCAGGCTTGACTGCTGCGCGTCAGGAAGTCCTTGGCCTCGGGCGTGTGCTGCCACGCGTTCTCCTCGAAGTCCTCGCCGCCCAGGTACTCGGCCAGTCCGTACAGGCCGGTGTCCCAGCCGACACCGACCGCGCCCGGTCCGAACCTGCCCCAGAAATCAGGGTCGACGACCGCAGCGTGCTCGAGCTCGAGGACCGCCGCACCATCGCCCCCCGTGGTCAACCGGATCTCCACCTCGGAGATGTCCTTCTCCGAGGTGTTCTCACCGAGGATCCACGTCACCTTCAGCAGGCTCGGCGGCTCGCAGCGCAGGATCTCACCCCACGCGTTGCCCTCGAGTTGGTACGTCCCACCGACTCGGAGTTCGCCGGTGACCGGCAGGAACCAGCGCTTGAGCCGTTCCGGGTCCGTGCAGGCGTCCCAGACGTCGTCGATCGTCGTGTCGTAGCTGCGCCGCAGCAGCACGACTTTGCCCTCACCGGCGGGGATGTTCTTTGCGCCCAGTTCCCGGTGGACGACGTTGATCCTGTCCACGATGTCGTTCATGGTGCTTTCCTTCGTTCGCGCTTGCCTCGGGCGAGTTCGGTCGCCAGCGCATCCAGGCGCTGCGTCCAGAACTTGCGGAAGTGGGCCAACCACTCATCGACCTCCTGCAGGGGCGCGGTATCAACCGCGTACAGCCGCCGGGTGCCCTCCGCTCGGACCACGGCGAACCCGTGCTCCCGTAACACGCGCAGATGCTGCGAGACCCCCGGCTGGGAAATCCCGAACTCCTCCTGGACGGCGGCGGTGATCGCGCCGGAGGACTGCTCGCCATCGGCGAGCAGTTCCAAAACCCGGCGTCGCACCGGGTCACCGAGAACGTCGAACGCGTGCACGGCGACTAGAATAGCACTCCCCACTTATATAAGCCATGACTGGTACTAGGGCTGTCCCTCCGGCTCGTCCAAGCCGATACCGCGGCCCGCTCGGCTTCCGAGGTGTTTGAGGCGCAACGGCCACGGCAACCCGGATTACGGCCCCTTTCGCCGAGCGCCTGGGAGGAAGACGTGGACACTCGCACTCCGATGGCCCTGGTGACCGGCGCATCGACCGGCATCGGGCGGGAGTTGGCGCGGTGCCTCGCACAGGACGGCCACGACATCCTGCTGACCGCGGAGAACGCCCAGGTACACGACACCGCGCGCCAGATGGAGCGGATCGGCGCGAACGTGGAGACCGTGCAGGTCGACCTCACCGAGCGCGGTGGCGTCGAAGAGCTCGCCGGGCGGGCCGCCGCGACCGGGCGACCGATCGACGTAGTGGTGCTCAACGCCGGCGTCGGCTCCGGCGGGTCCTTCGCGGGCGAGACCGCCCTCGACGATCAATTGCGAGTGGTCGACCTCAACGTGCGCTCCACGGTGCACCTGGCGAAGTTGCTCGTTCCCCGAATGGTCGAGCAAGGCCACGGCCGGGTGCTGTTCACCTCCTCGATCGCGGCGACCGCACCCGGGCCCTTCCTCTCCGTCTACAACGCCTCGAAGGCGTTCGTGCAGTCCTTCGCGCAGGCGTTGCGCGAGGAGCTGCGCGGAACCGGCGTGACTGTCACCGCCTTGCTGCCCGGCCCCACTGATACCGAGTTCTTCAACCGAGCCCGGATGCGAGACACCAAGATCGGGGCCGGCCCCAAGGACAGCGCCGTGACCGTCGCGCGTCAGGGTTACGCCGCGATGGTCGCCGGCCGCGACTCCGTGGTCGCCGGCTCGCGCAGCAACCGGGTGCAGGTCGCGATCTCGCGAATCATGCCCGAGCGGCTGATGGCCGCGATCCACCGCCGGCTCAGCGCCCCGGGTACCGCCAGATCATGACCGGGCCGTATGGGACCCACGCTGAGCACATCACACACGTGGTAGCGACAGCACGTTCTTCAAGGTCAGACCCTCACCGGCTGAGAAGGGGCTCATTCATGGACACACCACCGGCGAACGTCTCGCAGCGGAGGTTGCTGTCGATCTACCTCAACGACCACCTCGCCGGTGCCACCGGTGGCGTGGAGCTGGCCGCTCGCGCCGCGCGCGCCAATCAGGGACGAACACCCGATATCTCGGCGCGCGTCAGGGCGCTGACCGAAGAAGTCCGTGCAGATCGCCGAAGCCTGCAGGAGATCATGGCCACGCTCGGTGCGAAACCTGCGCACTACAAGGTGTTCGCGGCGTGGTTGGGCGAAAAGGCGGGCCGGTTCAAACCGAACGCAGGAGTGTTCCGACGCTCCCCGTTGAGCGCGTTGATCGAGATCGAAGCCCTCTACTTGGGAGTGCAGGGCAAGGCGAGCGCCTGGCGCACCCTCCTCGCGGCTGCCGAGCGGGAAACCGACCTCGACGCGCAACACCTGCGAACGCTGCTCGATCGCGCCCAGCAACAGCTCACCGAACTCGAAGACCTCCACCACGAGGTAGCCACGCAGGTGTACGGCGCGCGCGGACACAACCCGTCGTGACACTCCGGACTCGCTCGACGGCCCAGCTGCTGGTCGCTGCCCACCCAGCACGGCCGATCACCTCCAGCGCATCACGTTCGCCTGCAACCGGCCCGGCCGCGCTGGGCCGCGCGCAGCTGCACGTGCGGCACTGCCCGGTGCTGTGGCGCGGACGTGGAATCCGCAGGATTCCGCATGCCGGTGGTGGTCGCACCGGACGACCTGCGGGCGAATCTCGCGCAGCACTGGGACATCACCGCCGACCACTACACGAGCGCCTTCACACCGGACGTCTTGCAGAAGCTCGACCCGGAAACCACCCGGGAGATGGGCTTCGAGGTCAATGTGGACGGCGCCAAGGTCGATGACAGCGGTCGCGTGCTGCTCCCGATCTGGCCGCTGCGCGCCACCCGGCGCTGAGCCCGCGGCAGCAGAGGCGATCACCCCAACAACGGAAGGTGCATTGATGCGCGCGGAAAACGACGAGTGGGACATCGCGACCAGTGTCGGAGTGACGGCACTCGGCGTGGCCGCGGGACGCGCGGTGGAAACCTCTCGCGAGGACGGTCTCGTGCACGACCCCTACGCTCAGGCCTTCGTCGACGAGGTACCTGCGGACACGTTGCCCGCCGACTTCCTCGGGGACGAGATCTGGCGGGAGCAGGCCACCTACATCGGCGTCCGGTCCCGGTTCTTCGACGAGTTCTTCACCGACGCTTCGACGGCTGGTGTGCGGCAAGCTGTGGTGCTGGCGGCTGGGCTCGACACGCGCGCGCTGCGACTGGCGTGGCCCGAGAACGCCGCTGTGTACGAGATCGACCAGCCCGCAGTGCTCGAGTTCAAGGACGACGTGCTGTCCCGGCACCAGACCACCGGAGCATCCCGCGGCAGGCGCACCGTCATCGGTGTCGATCTCCGGCACGACTGGCCCACAGCGCTGATCCAGGCCGGCTTCGACCCCAACCTTCCCACTGCGTGGCTGGCTGAGGGACTCCTGCCCTATCTCCCCGCGGCAGCGGAGGAGGCGCTGTTCGCCGACATCCAGAAGCTCTCGGCGCCCGGTAGCCGCGTTGCCGTGGAACACGTCGCCCAGTCCATGGACGCCGTGATGGACGACCCCAAGTTCCAGTCCCTGTCCGAACGCATCGGCATCGACCCGCGTGAACTGTTCTACAACGACGCACCACGACAGGATCCGGCCGAACGCCTCCGCAACGAAGGCTGGACCACCACGGCGAACACCGCATCCGAACGCGCGCAGAGCTATGGCAGGCCGCTGCCCGCCGGGATCGAGCCGCTCATGGGCCAAGTGCAGCTGCTGACCGCCACGCGGACCAACTGACACGACGTCGCGGGCTCGGAGCGCCTGGAGTCACTCCGAGCCCGCGACCACTCTGGGCTTCCCGATGCCCCTCGGCGATGCTGGTAGGAGCAACCATTCATCAGGACTCGTCCACCGGCTCACATTGGATGTTATGTCGCCTTCGAGACGTCAGCTCTGTCGAGTGGCGGTAGTCACCGCCTGTTCGGTCTCCGGCACTGGCGGTTTCGCGCTGTTGCTCAGGGAAGCGTGCCGGTGGTGACGAATTCGAGGCGGCGGGCGACGGAAACGGCCTGGTCGGCGAAGCGTTCGTAGAACCGGGCCAGCAATGCGAGGTTCGCCGCTGCGGCCACGCCGTGTTCGTAGTCTTCGCTGGTGATCATCGACATCAGCCTGGCGCACAGGGCGTCCACCGAGTCGTCGGCGTCGTCCATCTCGGTGAAGCCGCGCGCGGCTTCACCGGTGATGAGATCGTGCAGCCGGTCGGCCATCGTGACGGTCAGCTCGCCGAGGGTGTCCACGGTTTCGACCAGGGCGTCCGGCACGACCGGTTCCGGGTGGCGGCGACGGACGAGATCGGCGAGGTGGGCGGCGAGGTCGCCCATGCGTTCGATCTTCACCGCGCAGATCAGCGTGGCCATCACAGTGCGCAGGTCGCCGGCAACCGGGGATTGCAGAGCCAGCAGCCGCTGGGCGTGTTCCTCGCACGTGTCTCGGGCGGCGTCGAGCTCGGCGTCGGCGGCGATGACTCGCTCTGCGAGCGGTAGATCACCTGTGGTCAGGGCCTGGGTGGCCTGCCGCATCGCCACGGCGGCCAGTCCGGCCATGGCCGCGAGATGCTCATTGAGGGCTTCCAGTTCGGCGTTCAACACTTCCCGCACGCCACCCACTCTAGGCGAACCGGACAAACGTCGTGTGCGCTAGGCGCACTGCGGGGCCAGGACTTCCCGACGAGGTGGGCGAAGGCGCGCAGCTCGGCGAGATCAACGCGGTGACGAACTCGGATGAGGCCCAGTGCGCGATCCAAAGCGCAGATTCCTCAAGCCCCGTTCTCCCGGAACGCTCTGTACTCGTCGAGAAGCGTTTCGAGACGCTGCACCATGAAGGTGTAGAACTCGTGCATCTCGCGGAGGCGCGCGCGCTGCCGTTCGGGGAGCGCCGCCCCTCGCGCCTGCGCGTTCTCCGCCAGTGCCAGCAGGTCGGTCGTCCCCTCGACCTGGTGCTGCAAGCAGCCGACCCAGGCGTCGTCACGCCATTCGTACACGTACTGGCGGGATCCCGGCTCCTTGAAACGCCGGACGGTCCCGCTCAGCACCAACAGGCGCGTCGTCTCCGACATCGAGCCCTTGCTCGCGCGGAGAACGTCCTGGAGCTGCGCCATCGTCATGGGTCTCTCGCTGAGCATCAGCACGCCCGCGGCCCGCCCAGCCATCGGCGGCCAACCCATCGCGCTCCCGATGCGCAGCCCGAAGTCCTCGATCAGTGCGTTCGCATCGCCGGGAGGATCGTCGCCAACGCGGCTGGACATCACCGGACTCCAATCGATCAGATCAGAATGAACATTCACTCTTGACTGAACTTCGCCTGCGGGGCACTCTACCGTGCAGCAGCGGTCCGGACATCCCTCGGGTCCGCGCTCCTGTGCCGAACGCTGGAGGTTCGCCGTGGCAGACGTGGGCTGGGACATCATCGTCGTGGGAGCGGGGTCCGCGGGCGCGGTCCTCGCCGCTCGCTCGGCCGAGCGCGGCAAGCGCGTCCTGCTCCTGGAAGCCGGCCCCGACTACCGGCAGGATCAGATGCCTGAGGCATGGCGATCGCCGAATCCCGCTCGCGCGCTGATGGATCCCACCGCCGTCGCGGGCCTGGTCTGGGAGGGCGTCAACTCGGCTCGGACGGACACGCAGTCGCAGACCCCGTACTGGCGCGGCCGGGGCGCCGGCGGCAGTTCGTCGATCAACGGGCAGATCGCCATCCGCCCGCCGATGGAGGACTTCGCCGACTGGGCCGCCGCCGGTTGCGCCGGTTGGTCGCCCGAGGACGTGCTGCCCTACTTCGCGAAGCTCGAGGACGACGAGGAATTCGGGGACGAGTCCTACCACGGGCGCGGCGGGCCGACGCCGATCACCCGGATGCCGCCGGAGCGATGGGGCGGGGTCGACGCCGCGCTGTCAGCAGCGGCCCAGGCCGCCGGGCATTCCTGGGCGCCGGACGTGAACGCGCCCGGCGCGGCCGGGGTCTCGCCGTACCCGATCAACTCCCGCGCCGGCCGCCGGGTCACGGTCAACGACGGCTATCTCGAACCGGTTCGGTCGCTGACCGGCCTCACCGTCCGCGGTGACGCACTGGTCGACCAGGTCGTCTTCGAGGGCCGCCGGGCCGTCGGAGTCCGCGTGATCGCGGACGGCACGGCGACGACCGAGTACGCCGACGAGATCGTGCTCAGCGCCGGAGTGATCCACTCCCCCGCGATCCTGCTGCGGTCGGGCATCGGCCCGGCGGAGGACCTGCGTCGCCTCGACATCCCGATCCGGGCGGACCTCCCGGTCGGCCGCGGCATGCAGGACCACCCGATGATCGTCGTCGGACTTCCGCTGACCGCGGAGGCCGCGATCAAGACCGACGACGACCGCCACACCAACGTCTGCGTCCGCTACAGCAGCGGGGCGCCCGGCAGCGCGCCCCACGACATGATGTTGGTGTCGCTGAACATGAACGTGCTGTCGATGGCGAACGCCGACACGCGGTTCCCAGCGGGCGGCTTCGGCGTGTGGCTGAACCACAACCACTCACGCGGCGTGCTCACGCTCAAATCCACCGAACCGCAGGCCCAGCCCGAAGTCCGGCAGCGGATGCTGTCGGACGACCGCGACCTCGCGCAACTGCGCGACGGCGTCCGCGCCCTGGCCGAACTGGCCTGCGGTCCCGAGGCCGCGACCATCGTCGACAGGTCGGTCGAGGCCGCCAACAGCGACCTGTTCGCGGTGCTGAACGACGACGCGGAGCTCGACGGCCACCTGCTGGCGACCGCGGTCGACGCCCAGCACGGCACCAGCACGTGCCGGATGGGTGCGCCCGAGGACGACTCCGCGGTGGTCGACCCCTCCTGCCGCGTGCGCGGGATCGAGGGCCTCCGCGTGGTCGACGCATCGATCTTCCCGTCCGTCCCGCGGGCCAACACCAACCTGGCATCGATCATGGTCGGCGAACTGATGGCCGACCGCATCGGCTGACCGCCCGCCGACCCAGCGAAGGAGCAGTACCCTGTGAAGACCCTGCAGAACCTGATCGGCGGACGCGGGCAAAACTCCCGCGACGAGGCGTTCCACCAGGTGATCGGCCCGACCCGCCCGGCCTCCACCCACACCGCACTGGCGGCCGGCGCCAAGCAGCACGCCGCTGACGCGGTCAGCGCATGGAGCGGCCGGCTGGTCGAGCTCTCCCACCGCGTTCACGCCCACCCAGAGCTGGCGTTCGAGGAGACCCTGGCGAGCGCATGGGTGGCGGACGCGCTGGCTGCGGCCGGGTTCGAGGTCGAGCACGGCTGCTACGACCTGCCGACCGCCGTCCGCGCGACCGTCGGAACGGGCCCGCTCCACATCGGGATCTGCGCCGAGTACGACGCCCTCCCCGACATCGGTCACGCCTGCGGACACAACATCATCGCCGCCGCCGCTGTCGGGGCTGGGGCCGCGCTCGCCGGTCTGGCCGACGACCTGGGGCTGACGGTGACCGTCCTCGGAACACCGGCGGAGGAGGGCGGCGGAGGCAAAATCCTCATGCTCGAGCGCGGCGCGTTCGCTGGGATGGACGCGGCGATGATGGTCCATCCCGCCGCAGTGGAGATGGCCGCGATGCCCGGCTCCGCCGTCTCCCAGTTCGAGGTCTCGTACCGCGGGAAGCCCGCGCATGCTGGTGCCTATCCGCAGCTCGGTGTCAACGCCGCCGACGCCATGACGGTCGCGCAGGTCGCGGTCGGGCTGCTCCGCCAGCAGACGAGCCCGGAGGACCGCATCGCCGGCGTCGTCACCGAGGCCGGCACCGCGGCGAACATCATCCCCGACGCGAGCCGCGGAGGGTGGATCGTCCGGTCGTCCACCATGGAGGCCCTCGCCGAGCTCAAGCAGCGCGTGCAGCACTGCTTCGAGGCCGGGGCGCTGGCCACCGGTTGCGACCTGACCACCACACCGCTCTCCCTCGACTACGCCGACCTGCGGCCGGACCCGGACATGCTGCAGATGTACCGGGCCAACGCGGAAGCGCTCGGGCGTGTCTTCCCGGACCTGTCCGGCGGCTCCCCTGCGGGTGCGGCGACCGACATGGGCAACGTCTCCCATGCCGTCCCCACCATCCACCCGATGCTCGGACTGGACTGCCTGCCCGCGGTGAACCACCAGCCCGAGTTCACCGCGGCGTGCATCACCCAGGCCGCCGACCAGGCGGTGCTCGACGGCGCCACCGCGATGGCGTGGACAGCGATCGACCTCGGCCGAGCCCGATGCGTCTGAGCAGCAAGAGCCTCGACCGTCGAATCAGGGATCGGCACGGTGACGGCGGCCAGGCCTCTCGAGACCGCTTCAGCCGTGCGAGCAGGTCGAAGACGCGCATCTTCCAGGCGAGGTCGCCACGCATGTCAGCGGGCGATTGACCGCTGACGGCACAGGAATAGAGCTCGTCACGCGGCCGGCCGGTTGACCGGCGACGAACATCGGGAGCCCGCCGCACGCTTAGACTTGCCCGAATGGGGAGACCCCAGGGGCAGGCCGTCGGTGTGCCCGGGTGCGCAGGTGGCTTAGGTCGTGTCAGTTCAGACCTCGTGCTGACACGACCGCGCGGGGGATGCGCCGGAGCGGACCGGGACATGAGCGAACAGCGGCGCCGGGCGTTGGAGCCACTGCTGACCACCTACGCCGGAGGCTGCCCGGCGCCTCGTGGATGAGCCTCATCTGCGGGCGAGATGAGCGTGTCCGAAGCAGCGCCCCGGCCGACGACTTCGACCTGCTGCACTTCCTCGAATGCTGGCCGAGAACGCCACGCGAACACCTCAACGTCGCCGCCGGAATCCTCCTCTCCGACCAGCGCGAGAGGGATTCCTGGCAGAGCACGGCGGTCTGCCCAGCGCACCGCGTACGAGCTGCTGCGCGACCACGCCCGCACCTCCCCGAACTCGCCCGCGGCATCGCCACCCGGAAGTCTCGATCCAGGCTCCGTCCTCGGTCAAGCCACCGCAGCACCCACAACGCCCTGACGCGACCTCGGGCAGAAATCACGCCTTTGCGCCGATTGCGAACGCGTCACCGCGGGTAAGCGCCCTGGTGGCGATCTTCATCAGATCCGGGGTCTCCGGCGGGCCGATGAGAACGCGTCGCCCGGAAGGGATCGCCCCGGGATGGCCGAACGACGTGCTGCGGAGAGGCGAGCGATGACCGAACCGGACCAGGTCGAGAGCGGAGGCGGCGCACGGCGGAACAAGACCAGGGCACGGACGCGATTCCACCGGCTGATGTGCGTGCTCAAGCGGGCTTTCGAGCACACCGGGCCGGATCGTGACGTCCTCCTGCTGATCATCAAGAGCGTGATCGCGGCGACCGTGGCGTGGGTGATCGCCAACAACCTCTTGCGGGCTCCGACGGCGACCTTCGCCCCGTTCGCCGCGTTGCTCATGGTTCAAGCGACCATCTCCCAATCCCTGGACCAGTCGATTCGCTACGCGGGCGCGATGGTCTTCGGCGTCTTGCTGGCCGGGTTGGTGACGCCGGTCATGGGCGCCGCGACGCTGACCTTCGCCGTGCTGATCCTGGTCGCACTCGTGTTGGGGCGGTGGCGCAAGCTCGGCCAGCAGGGACCGCAGGTCGGCGTGACGGCGCTGTTCGCCTACGCCTCGTTCACCCAGGGCGGCACGTCCCCGTCGGGTTTCGTTCAGCTGGGCAGCATCGCCGGCCTGGTGCTCATGGGCTGCGTGATCGGAGTGGTCACGAACCTGGTGATCGCACCGCCTATGCGGTATCGCAGCGCCCGGCTCGGCGTCAGCGCGCTTGCCCACTCGTTGCGCGAAATGCTCACCGACGTGGCCCAGGGTCTCGATCAAGGGATCCCGGACCAGGATCAGGCCGAGACCTGGCTGCACCAGGCCAACCGGTTCCCGCACGCGGTCGCCCAGGCAAGCGCTGCGGTGAGCCGGGCGGTCGAGGTTCGGCGGTTCAATCCGCGGCGGTTGTTCCTGGCCTACCCGGCTTCGTTCGAGGGCTACCGCACGATCATCAACACGCTGGAACGAGCCACCGGTCAATTGCGTTTGGCCATGCGAGGATTGACCTTCGCCGTCCAGGAGAACACTGCGCTGCAGCCGGAACGCGAACGGTTCCTCCGCAGCTACGGCGAAGTGCTGGCCGCCACGGCCGAGGCCGCCGGCGCGATCGGTGAAATGCACAGCACCGACGCCGCCGACCAAGCCGATCGACTCGGCGATGCGACCGCCCGGGCGCGCCGGGCGTACAGCGAACTCGCCGAACAGGCCAAGAGCACGGAACTCGACGGCCCCGGCCCGTGGGCCGTCTACCGGGGTCTGCAGACCGATGCCCACCGCCTGGTCGAGGAGTTCGTCGAAGCTCAGCATCAACTTGCCCGGCTGATCGACTCCTCGACCGGGGATTCCAGCCAGGACGAGTCGCGACGCACCTGCACTGCCCGCTCCACCGACGCGCTGCGGCGGTAACGAATCTTCTGAGAGGGCCGTGGCCCCCGGGTGGACATACGGCCTCCGCTCTGGGATGTTGAAACTGGTCGGTTGAGCATCCAGCCCGCCCCAATGAACGCGACAGCTTGATCGAAGTGTTCGCGTCTGTCTTTCGGGGTCGTCCTCCCGCGTTGCACCCGATGTGGGATGGGGATGTCGTCAACGGGTCGTCTGTTCCCTTCGCTTGCTGCCCTCGTTTTCGAGGAGGCAATCGTGACCGCTCTTTCCGCACGCGAGACCGCCATTCCGGATCGCATCCTCAGCGGATCTGCCGAACAGCTGGTGCCGCGCGGAAGCCAGGACCTCGTGCTGCAGCTGTGGCGCCCCACCAGCACGTCGGTCGTGGTTCACATCGCGGGCGAGCTCGACACCAATACCGCCCCGGGCCTGTACGAACTGCTGGCACCGCGGTTGTCCTCGACCATCGAGACGCTGGTCCTCGACCTGTCCGGGCTGCGGTTCATGGGCGTGGCCGGGCTGGAGATGGTGGCCCATGTCCGCCAGCGTGCCGACCACCGCGCGATGAGGGTCTGGATCGTGGACGGACCGCCCTGCGTGGAGCGGGCGCTGCGCGCCGCCGGATGGAGCGGAACCATCCCGACCTACGCCACCCTCGCCGCAGCGGTCGCCGAGCTGACGCCTGCCTGTGAGGGGCCGGTTCGTGTCGTCAGCTGAGCGGATTTCGGCGCGGCACGCGCCCGCCGGCATGAACGAGCGGCGGCCGGAGGTTCGGGTTAGCGCCGCAGTGGCCGAACAGGGTTGCCCCCGCTGCGGGAACCGCACGACGCGCACTGCCGAGTTGATCGACGATCACGGCCACGCGGTGGCCATGACCACGCGGTGCCATCGGTGCACGGGGCTGCGCCGCAGGTACCGGCCACGAGGGCGGGCTCGCGCGGCCACCGGCACCGCTGTGCGAGCGAGCAGTGGGACTGGCAACGATTCGCAGTCACCCGCCTCGGCGATCTGGCGTTCGTCCCACGGCCCGTGCTGAAAAGTGGTCCCGACGGGGCGATCGCCCGCTTGGCGAGAAGAGAGGGGCATGTCCTCCCTCCGAATTCCCAGCGCATCGGCCTCGGCAAGCCGATCACTCGCTCGGCCGGACGCAACAACGTCACGACTTGGGACCTTCCGCGGCCCCAGGACACCTCGCCGTGCGACGTGCCAGTCTGATGACCATGACGACAGAACGATTCGAGGTGCGCCGACAAGTCGCAGCACCTCCGCGGCGAGTCTTCGCGCTGCTGTGCGAGCCGACCGGGCACGTGACGATCGACAGCTCAGGGATGTTGCAGTCCGCCGAGGGAAAGCCTGTGCGGCAGGTGGGCGACGACTTCCTGGTGCACATGGACCGCGAGGCCCTCAACGACTACCCGATGGGCACCTATGACGTCCGGGTCATCATCACCCGCTTCGAGCAGGACCGGCTCCTGGAATGGACGATCTCCGGGACCATCCAACCCCCGATCAAGCACCTCTACGGCTATCGGCTCGAACCGAGCGAGCACGGGACACTGGTGACCTCCTACTACGACTGGAGCCAGATCGAGCAGCGATACCGGGAGAAGGGCATCTTCCCCGTCATCCCGGAATCGGGGCTGCGCGCCACGCTGGGAATCCTCGCCAGACAGGTGGAACAAAAGCCCGCGTAGGACCGAAGCGAACGCGCTCTGCCCAGCATGTGCCGGTCCGCGATCACTTCCGCCTCCCCCGAGAGCGGAGTTGGATGAACAGCTCCGGCAGCATCAGGTAGCTGCCCACCAGGAACGCCACCCCGCCGACCAAGAACCCCACCTTGACGATCGACGCCCCCGCGGGATTCTCCGCGGTCGGGAACCCGGTGTCCGGGAACCCCGGCAACGACCCGACGATGAACCCCATCGAGCCGAGCACGAACATCAGCCCGACCCAGCACGAGACGTCCCTTGGATCGAACCTCAAGTGACCGTGCCCGGCTTCGGCCAGCTGCAGCAAGCTGGAGCCCAGGAACAGCACGCTGCCGATCAAGCTGGTCCACCACAATCCCGCCTTGGGCAGGAGCTCGAGGTTGGCACCGAGCGCGAACGTCGTCTCGTAGTTGAACATCAGCGACCCGATGAGCAGCACGGACGGCGTCCAGAACGACAGCTTCTGAGGCTCGAAGCCGAACCAGCGGTAGCGTTGCGGGGCATGCGTAACGCCGTCCGGGCCTATCCGGTCATCGGCGTTGAGACTCTCGAACACCTGCCCGTAAATGCTGATCGTGTACAGCAGCGCGCCGAGGAAGTAGCAGGACTCGGCGTAGATGGCCATCCGGTGCTGCCCGCCGAACGCCGACGGCACCAACGATCCGGCCGCTCCTGCGATGAACAGCAGCGAGCCGACCAGGAAGACCAGCGCGATCCACCAGGCCAGCCGCTGCGGCGCCCAGAACTGCAACCAGGGGTTGGGCGAATCCTCAGCCTCGGGCGTGTGCGGTGCCACCCGTCCTGCAGCAGTGACCGGGCCTGCGCCCTTGCCGGAGTGCCGGGACTCCCACAGGTAGGGGGTATCTTGCGGCCGCCGGTAGGCGATCCACGAGGTGAACGGACGGGGACCGCCACTGGTGGCGCGCTCCCAATCGCGCGGCACGTTTGGCCCGACCGGACGTTCGGCGCTCACACCTCTCCCTTCCGTGACCTGGCAGCACCCCCGTCCCAGGCGGAAGTCCGCGCAGTAGCACCAGCGAACCTGCGCGCCCGACGGCGTCCCCGCGTTCTCCGGTTTCGAACTTCGCTGCTACGAGCAGGATGTACGCAGGGAGCCCACGTAAGAGCCGCTCGCACGTCCTCTCGCGCATGTCGCTCATCGATCACGTTGCCACCTCCACATGCACGCAGGGGGCTCAGCCCGTGCGGAGGACCAGCGTGGACGGTATGCACCCTGCGATCGTTCAGGAACGGCGGCGCGCTCCCCCGATTGCGGCGCCCCGGGTCGTGTGCAACCCGGAAGAACGGCCACGCTGGTCACCGATGCTGCCACGGGCTGTGAGCCGACGCTCACGCTCGACGCGCGGACGGCGTACGCGGGTTCACGAAGCCGCTCGAACTCAGGAGGCTCACCACCGAGTCGGACGCGGCAACGGCACGGCATAGGAGCCGGTTTCCTGGATCAACCGGGGCTGCCTCGTCTCGGCCCCTGAGACGAGAGCGAGAGGCCTGGGACACTCGGGGCTATGGCTGAACGCGACCGAGATGCACAGGGTCGGGCCCGCAGTGCCCGTCCGCGCGATGGGCTCGGCCGCCCGCTGCCGCACGGCACCCCGGGCGTCGAACGCATCGATGAGGACCTCGTACTCACCCCGCAGGAGAGCCTGCAGCAGGCCCAGCAACTCCTGGACGACGGACGCCCGTTCCACGCCCACGAAGTCCTCGAAGGGGCATGGAAGACCGCGCCCAGCACGCAGCGTGCCTTGTGGAAGGGACTGGCCCAACTCGCCGTCGGCCTGACCCACCTACGCCGAGGCAACGCTACCGGAGCCACCGCTCTGTTGCGCCGGGCAACCGAGCACATCCGGCCCTACAGCCAGCATCCCCCGCACTCCATCGCCGTGGAGGAGCTGGCCGACTTCGCCGCCGAGACCGCCGAGACCATCGACCATGCCGGTCTGGCCGCCCTCGGCGACCAGCGACTGCTGCCCCCGAAGCTGCGCACGACGTTGCCCGAATCTCCGTAGCCTCCCTGCGTCTGTGCCCTGGCCATGTTCGAACGTGCAGTTCAAGGGCGCCGACGGCAAGCTCGTATGGCGGTGCACCGGTCTGCTCACCCGCGGGCAGGCCGAACCCGGAGTACACGCGCAGGGCGGCGCGCAGCACCGCCGTGCCGGTCGCTTCTGGGCGCTCAGGACTCAGCGCGTCGGATCGCGATCCGACCGGCTCGCACACGGGTTTCGTACCGAGGCTGCGCGAAGACGGCGGGTCCGTGGACGACTTCGCCGGTCTCCATCTCGAAGCAGGAGCCGTGCCACGGGCAAATCACCCGATCACCGTCCCTCTCGCCCTCCTCGAGCGGGCCGCCGGCGTGACTGCAGACTGCCGCGATCGCGAGGGGATCGCCCGTGCGCGAGCGCGCGAGCAGCACGCGCTCCCCGGCGACCTCCAGCAGTTTGAACTCATCGGGTGCGAGGTCCGCATCCGCGAGGACCTCGGTGAACTCCACAGGACCGGCGTGCGCCGAGTCTTGGTTGACCCGGACACCCATGCCATAGCTCAACTCACCTCCGATGTGAGCCGCGATCGAGGTCAGCGCGAACGCCGCTCCGGCACTCGCCTTGGCGTATCGGCGACGGCCTCGCACTCGTCCCACGAGGGACGCGATGTTCAGCACGAGGCCGCTAGCGTTGAGCAAGGCGTGCGCGCTCGCGACCCGCCTAGGCTCACCCTTCAGGTCACGCCAGTCGGAGGTACCGGTCAGCGCCGCAGGAAGGGTCGCCAGCACCGCCACTGACAGCGCGCCGTCCGCGGCCACGCCGCATCGTTGCGACCCCGAGACCGACCCCGCGACATCGAGGATCAGGGCCGTCGTCATCGCTCCCACCGGGATGTCGGTCAACGCGGGGTGCAGCGGAGCGCCCAGCCAGGTCCCATCAAGGAAGTTCCTCAACGGCATGGCCTTTCGAAGCGCGCCGCGCACCAGCGGTTGGAGCTTGTCCTCGACCGGGTCCAACCAGGTCAGTCGGCGCGCCAATCGTCGTCCGAGCATCTCCTGCTGTGGCATCGGTATCTCCCTCTTCGACATCCGCTTCGGGGTTCACCACATCGAGATCGAGCGCAATGCTGGCGTGCGCCTGCATGAGCGGGCGCCCACCCATAGTGGGTCGTGGGGCGCCGGCCCGCATTCGACGAACCCGGTCGCGGTGCAGAGCAGGCAGACAACGGGAGCAGCACCGAGCCGCCGGGCCTGGTTGCAAAGCAGCCTCCTGCCGCACGCCTCACTACCCGCGTGCGCGTACCGGCCAACGGCGTCAAGGCACAGGAACCTCGGAACCGCGCGCTGCGCAACCAACTCGACCGTCGATGAGATCGACCAGGCGGTGTGGACGACGTCCCACAGACGAGATGCACGATGGCAGTGCTTGAACCAACCTGGAGATGAGGAGAACCCCGTCCCATCAGGGCACACCCGGCGCGGAACCGCGATGGGACCACTGGCGGAACGTCAGACGGCCCTCCCCACACTCCATTTCAGGAAGGGCTACTTCTTGGTCTTGGAGGTCCGGCGCAGTCGGACGTTGACGAACTCGCCCATGCCCCAGCGACCGAGCTCACGGCCGAAACCGGAGCGCTTCACCCCACCGAATGGCAGACCGGGCAACGTGGTGCCGTGCTCGTTGACGTAGGCCATGCCCACTTCGAGCTGGTCGGCGATCTGCTGGGCGCGGTCGATGTCGCTGCCCCACACCGAACCGCTGAGCCCGAAGCCCACGTCGTTGGCCAACTCGACGGCCTCGTCGGCCGAATCGACGCCGTACACGACGGCCACGGGCCCGAAGATCTCCTCGGCGTAGGCGTCCATTTCCTTGGTGACGCCGGTGAGGACGGCCGGGCGCATGAAGGCTCCCTCCCCTTCGAGCGCGTCGCCACCGGTGTGCAGCGTGGCGCCCTGCTCGACCGCGCGTTTCACCTGCTGCACCACGCCGTCGCGGGCGGTGATCGAGGACAGCGGGCCAACCTGCGTGCTCGGGTCTGTGGGATCACCCAACCGGGCGGACTCGAAGGCCTGTGTGACCGTCGAGACGAACTCATCGAACTTGCCGTTGGGCACGATCATTCGTTTCGGAGAGTTGCAGGCCTGGCCGGTGTTGGAAAGACGCGCCCGAGCGGCGATGGTGGCGGTGTGCTCGATGTCGCCGTCATCGAGCACGATGAATGCGTCGGAGCCGCCCAACTCCAGGACCGACTTCTTCAGATTCCGCGCGGCGGTGGTGGCCACCGACGCACCTGCCCGTTCACTGCCAGTCAGCGAAATCCCGCGCACGCGAGGGTCAGCGATCATGTCGGCGACCTGGTCGTTGCTCGCGAACACGTTGATGTAAGCGTCCTCAGGAACACCGGCAGCGTGCAAGATCTCGGACATGGCTTCCGCCGAGCCCGGGCATATCCGCGCGTGCTTGAGGATGATGGTGTTGCCCACCATGAGGTTCGGTGCGACGAATCGAGCCACCTGGTAGTAGGGGTAGTTCCAAGGCATCACCCCGACCAGCGAGCCGATCGGCTCGGTTTGCACCAACGACTCTTCAGATCCTTGCGGATCAAGCACCTCTGTCTTCAGCAGCTCCGGCCCATGCTCGCCGTACCAGCGGTAGATCGCGCCGGCAAGCTGGACTTCGCCCACCGCTTCCTTGATCGGCTTGCCCATCTCGGTCGAGATCAGCTTGCCCAACTCGTCCTGGCGAGCGTCATAGGCATCGGCCGCCCGTATCAGGCTCTGCGCGCGCTCCTCCGCAGTTGTCGCTCGCCAGCTGGCGTAGGCACCGTCCGAACGACCCAAGACCCCGGCGACGGCCCCATCGCTCAACTCGTCGAACTCCTGCTCGATCTTGCCGGTGGTCGGATTGGCAATCACGTACGTGCTCATGGGCTCCACTCACGGTAGTTGGCGGTCACTCCAGTCGGGTCATACCTCCGGACAAGCGAGTGAGCGGTCCACTCCAACCGGCGGACCACATACCCAGCGGCCACCCGCCTGCCTCACCGTCTCCGTACCCCGATTCGGAACGGCTCACACGCGCCAACACCCTCATACCGCCGAGCAACCCGAGGCGAAGCCCGAACGCGCCCTACCGTCCCGCTGTTGAGCTGTCACCTCTCGGTCTCGCCAACGAGCGGCGGGACCAGGGGCAGCCGATCAAGAACACGGCAGGACCGCGCGACCTTGCCCAGCCCCCGTCAAGCGGCTGCGGCACATGACCGACCTCTGCAGGGACAGCTGGACCTGACCCCAATCGGCGCGAGGGTTGTGAGCACGCATGTCCCGCGTGGAGACCGCGCTCTGAGCTCCGCCGCGCCAGGCGCGGGCACTCATGCTGTGTGCGGCAGGACGAGCCGGGACGGGTGGCGCGCGTCTCGGTAGACCTTGTGCGTGACCGGGCGACCGACCGGGAGGTGGAAGGCGTCCGGCGGGAGCATCGCGTTGTGCGCGTCGGCCAGCGGCTCGTCGCAGGACAGCTCCGCGATGAGCTTGTGCCCGAGCAGGAAGGTGGCGGCGAACGGGTAGAGGCGCAGCACGTACTCCTCGATCATGCCGGGTTCGACCGGTACGGCGCGGGTGTGCGGGTGGTAGGGGTCGCCTTCTCCGCTGCGCTCGTCGAGTTCCCGGTGCGAGGCCTTGAGGTAGCCGGTCGTGATCAGCTGGCGTCGGCCGTCGGGTGCCTCGTCCCACATGCGCAGGATGAAGTTGGTGTCGTCCTGGTCGATTTCGACGAACAGGTGCGCGGCTCCGGTGCCAGATCGCCATCGAACAAGTCCACTTCGGACAGAGGAGCAGTTGAAGCCGGGATAACGCTCTCGGGCCGCCCGCGCGACGTGATCATTCGGCTCGGAAGAGGTGGTAGCGCTCCCCGATGCGAGCCACGGCCTCGTATCGTCCCGCCCGGCCGTCCTCCTCCATCAGCGGCACCGCGCCCTTGAGGCCGCGCCGGCTTCTGAAGGAGCGCACAGAAGGAGGGAGCGGGAAGCCGCGGTTCAGGCCGGCGGAGCGAGCACGACCGCGGAGTTGTGGCCCCCCATGCCGAGCGAGGACTTCAGGGTGAGGCCGTCGGCGGGGGTGGTGGGGCCGTTCAGCAGTCGCGGGTGGGCGGGGGCGGCCTGCGGTGGGGCCGGGATGAGCCCGCGGTCGTAGCCCAGGGCGGTCGCGGTGATCTCCACCGCTGAGGCTGCGGCCATGCAGTGGCCCACGAGGGGTTTGACCGAGTAGAGCTCGGCCTCGGGGGGCAGCATCTCGTCGGCCACGGCCGCTTCGGCGCGGTCGCACTGCTGGGTCCCCGGCCCGTGGGAGTTGAGGTAGCGCACCTGCGACAGCTCCGCCCCGGCGTTGGAGAGCGCATCGGAGAAGCACCGTCTCAGCTCGGTCGCACCCGGATCCACCGAGGTGACGTGGTGGGCGTCGTGCGACATCGCGCCGCCGAGCACCCTCAGGTACGGGTTCGGCGACCGTTTCGACAGCACCATGCCGATCGACGCCTCGCCCATGATGAAGCCCCGGCTGCCCTCCTGGAACGGCCTGCACGCCTGCAGCGGCTCGGTGTCTGTGACCGCCACCCCGAGCCGGTTGAAGTGCAGCACGGTCTCGGGCGCGGAGGACAGGTCGGTGGCCAGGAGAATCACGTCGTCCACCACGCCTGCGTCCAGCCAGGCCTTCGCGGTGATCAAGCCCGCGTTGCCGGAGGCGCACGTTGTCGAGATGTTCATCGCCGGGCCGTGGAAGCCGAATTCCTGCATGAACGTCGACACCGGGGTCGAGGGCATCAGCGCCAGGTAGTCGCGGACCGATACGTCCGCGTCACGCACGCCGTAGAAGTCCCGCCACAGATCCACGTCGCCGAGCACGGCCGCATGCAGCAGCCCCACCCGTCGTCCTGGCTCCCAGCCCCGGCTTTCGGCGTCGAGGATCGCCTCGCGGCCAGCGGCTCGCATGGCCCTGGCGAAACGACTCGGCCCGTCCAGCTCGTCGCCGCCTTCCGGAACGGTCGCCACCCACGCTGCTTCGTCCCGGTCGGGACCGTGCCCCTCGGCCAGCTGAGCGGCCACCTGACCGGTGGCCAACCCGTTCCAGAGGGATTCGCGCCCCCAGCCGTAACCGGTCACCGCTCCGATGCCGTTGAGTCCGCAGTGCTGGTCGGTCATTGCTCGCCTCCCGGATTGCGATCACCGCTGCACCCGTGCGGGTGGCGGACCACGTCCGGGGTCGCCGCAGCTCGCTGAGCCCGATCGACATTGCCGTGGTGGCTGGGATCGAAGCGCTGTGGTTCCTGCGGGAAAACCCCGGTCTCTCACGCCAGAGTGAAGAGCAGAAAGCCCAGGTCGCTACCGCCTGTGTTTGCGCTCTCTCCGATACGCACCTTTTGGATGAAGATCAATTGAATTCGGCACCATTTCGCTACATTACGTGTTGCTTCTGTGGCTTCGCGTTCAAGATCGGTCATGCCCGCGCTCGGCCCCTGTGGTCGTCGCCATCTCCGGGAACGGTTGATGACCAGCGCTGATGGGGAACCCCGGGGTGGAGAGCGGACGTCGGCACAACGCGCAAGACTGCTGGCGCCGGTTCGTGAGGTGCTAGGGCCACCACGGGCCGAATGGCCCAGGCGGCGAGTGAGGACACCGAGTCTTCATTGGATGGCTCATGGAGATTGACCCGAACGACGGCGGGCTCTCGGGCAGTTCTGGGCTAGACCGCGAGCTCCTCGAGGTGGCGTTGTCCGTGCAGGGCGCGGTCAGCTGGACGTTCGACTTCGTTGGGGGGCAGGTCAACTGGACGGCTGGGATGGATGTGCTCCTCGGCATGCCCGGGGCCGACGAGGAGGACATCCAGGCCCTCTTGGTGGAGCTCCTCGCGCCATGGGTAGTGGCAACGCGAACGACCGTGGCGGGCCAGGGCCTCGACATGGAGCAGTCCGTGGCCACCGCGGAGGGGCAGACGCGGGTGCTCCACTTCCACGCCCGCCCTGTCGGTGACCGGCACCCCAGGAGCCTGGTCGGGCTGGTCCGCGAGGTGACCGCTCTGCATCGGGACCGGCAGGCGTTGACCGATCTCGCCGGCCGGTACCGGCTGCTCGTCGAACTCAGTCCCGATGCGATCTGCGTGCATCAGGACGGGGTCATCCGTTACGCCAACCCCGCCATGACCACCGTCCTCGGCGCCGAGTCCAGCGCGCAGCTCCTCGGGCGCCCGCTGACCGACTTCGTCGCTCCAGACTCGATCCCCCAGATGCGCGAGCGGATCGCGGCGCTGGCGACCTCGGGCGCGGCCACACCGCGGGCGCGGGCCGAGCTGCGGAGCCTCGACGGCACCATGGTTCCGGTGGAGTTGGTGGCGGTGCGCATCACCTGGGAGGGACATCCGGCGGTGCAGGTCATCGGACGCGACATCACGAGAGACCGAGCGGCCGAGGCAACCCTTCGCTACCAGGCAGCCCTGGTGGACCACGTCAACAACGCGATCATCGCCCTCGACCGCAAGGGCGTGGTCACCAGCTGGAACCCCGCCGCCGAAACCGTCTACGCGTTGCCCGCCGACCAGGCGCTGGGCAGGCCCGTCACCGAGCTGGTCGGCGCACCCTTGCAGCCCGAAGCGCTGCTGGCCGCGGGTGGGGTCACCGAAGCACGGCACCGGCGCAGCGACGGTACCGCCCTGGTGATCCGGCTCTCGGTCGCGAAGATGGACTCCGGGTTCGTGCTGGTGTGTGCCGACGAGACAGCGCGCCGACGGGCCGAACAGGACTTCGCTACCGTCGTCGACGCGCTTGACGAGGGCATCCTCGTGGTCGCCCCAACCGGTTTCATCGTCTCGGCCAACCCCGCCGCCGAGCAGATCCTGGGCGCGCCCCGCTCGGCCATCGTCGGCTCGGCGCCTGAGACCTGGTTGGTGTTCGACGAGGCCGGGCAGCCGCTACGGGCCTACCCGACGGTGTCGACCCAGCACAGCGGAGTGTCGCAGACCGCACGGGTGCTCCGGCTCGAACGGGCCGACGGGAGCAGCGTGTGGCTGTCGGTCACCACCCGTCTGTTGGGCCGGCAAGACCGGCCGCCCCATGCGGTGGTGACCTCGTTTACCGACATCACCGAGAAACGTGCCACCAGGGAACGCCTGGAGTACGAGGCCACCCACGATCCACTGACGGGGCTGGATAACCGCTCCCTGGTGCTGCGCCACCTCAGTCACCCGCAGCGGACGCACCCGATGGCTGCGCTGTTCGTCGATCTGGACAACTTCAAGCTCATCAACGATTCCCTCGGGCACGGTGTCGGAGACGAGGTGTTGCGGATCGTCGGGCAACAGCTGGTGTCCACGTCGCCCACTGAGGCTGTGGTCGGCCGGCTCGGTGGGGACGAGTTCGTGGTGCTGACCCCAGACGCAAGTGATCGCACCAAGCTCGAACAGCTCAGCTCACGTTTGCTCCGGGCTCTCGCCGAACCAATCCACCTGCAGGGCAGGCAGCTGCACGTCACCGGCAGCATCGGTGTGCTGAGGTTCCAGCCGGACGACCCCCGGTCTGGTCAGGACCTCCTGCGTGATGCCGACGTGGCCATGTACCAGGCCAAAACACAAGGCGGCAGGCGTTACGCGTTCTTCGACATCGAGCTGAGGGAACGCATGCAGCGGCACCTGGTCCTGGAGCAGGACCTGCACCACGCCGCGCCACAAGACCAGCTCTGGGTCGCCTACCAGCCCATCATCGACCTGCGCACTGACCGCACGGTGGCCGTGGAAGGCCTGCTCCGGTGGCGGCACCCGGTGCACGGCACCGTCTCGCCGGGCGAGTTCATCCCACTGGCCGAGGAAAGCGATCTCATCAACTCCATCGGCGCGCACATGCTGCGCATGGCCACCCACGAACTCGCCGCCCAACGCCAGCGCCACCGGGTTGAGCTCCGACTGAACGCCAACCTCTCCCCACGCCAGCTCGAAGATCCCGGCCTGGTTTCCACCGTCCAGCAGGTGCTCGCGGATTCCGGCCTGGCAGCCCGCGCTCTGTGTTTCGAGGTCACCGAGAACGCGATCATGCACGACCCCTCGACGGCGGCGCGCGTCCTGCACGAGCTGCGCGAGCTGGGCGTGTCCCTAGCCATCGATGACTTCGGCACCGGACACTCCTCGCTGGCGCAGCTGCAACGACTCCCCTTCGACAGCCTCAAGATCGACCGGTCGTTCATCACCAACCTCGACGACTCCGATGATCTCAGGGTCCTCGTCACCAGCATCATCACCATGGCCCACTCCCTCGGGCTCGAAGTCGTGACAGAAGGCATCGAAACAGCCCGCCAGCTCGAGCTCCTCCGCGACCTCGGCAGCGACCAAGCCCAGGGCTACTACCTCGGCAAACCCACCCCGATCGAAGAACTCCTCCCTGCACACCCCCTTTCCTGCTTCCCACCCCGGGGGCCGCGCCTCGCCGACTCGGGACCCGAGTAGCAGACAGCGGGGTACAGGATCCATAGCGGTGCTGGGCCGGGTAGGTACTGGCTCGCGTGCTATCGCAGGACACACCGAAGGTGTCGGCGAGCACCCGGTCCCCGCGACCGGATTCGCCCGGCGTCGGGCCGACCTCGACGAGGACACGATCCGCCTGCTATCTCGGTCTTCGACGCGTACCCGTTGTTGCACGACGAGGGCGAAATCGCTCAATCCAGCGGCCAACCAGGGGTGCGCTCCAGCATGAACCCGAGCTTTGCGGCGCTCTGGCAGGCCACAGCCAAGGGGCACGCAGCCCTGTTCACCGCCGCAGCCGACCAGCGGAACACCGGGCTGAACCTGCGCGGTGCGATTTCCATCGCACCTGGGGGTTTCCAGACCAGCGAGCGACGTCTCCCCTGCCGAACACCGCAACTGCGCTCGGGTCGTCTCCTGGTCAATGACCATGGTTGGTGGTCATCGGCCACGAGGCGCCGACGCTGGAACGGGCGCGCGAACAGCACGCCGGTTCGCTGGTTGCCGGTCACAAGCGCGAAAGCGCCTCTTCCCGGGCTGATGACGAACCCGCAGGGCATCGAGATCAGCGCATCGAGGCGGCGATCTCAGCAGCGGCTTCGCGCGCCAGGGAACCGAGTTCGGCGAAGCGGGACTCTGGCACGCGGTCGCGGGGACCCCAGACGCTGACGATGGCGAAAGGCCGCTGGCTGGCATCGAAGACCGGTGCCGCGACGCCGTACACCTGCGACTCCAGCTCACCAACGCTGACGCTGTAGCCCTGTTCCCGGACCTCCTCGAGGTCGGTGCGCAGCGCGTCCCGGTCGGTCCTGGTGGTCGGGGTGTACTCGGGCAACGGGGAGGCGAGGATGGCTTCGACCTCGTCCTCCGAAAGCCACGCGAGAAACGCCTTTCCAGCCGACGTCGCGTGGATCGGCACCTGCCGTCCCAGCCAGCGGGCGCTGAGGACCACCGGCGGTACCACTTCGTCGACGTAGGTCAGACCGAGCCGCTGCACGACGGCCAGGTTCGCCGTCTCGCTGGTTTGCAGGCTGAGTCGTTCCAACACGTCGTGTGCGCGGCGAACGAGAACGTCGACGCCCGCAGTAGCCGCCATGCGGCTGACCGCGAAGCCGATCGCGTAGCGGTTGGTCACCGGATCGCGCTCGATCAGCCCGTGATGTTCCAGGGTGGCCAGCAGCCGCCACGCGGTGGCCCGGTTGAGATCGCAGTCCGCGGCGAGTTCGGCCGCTGGCCGCCCCCCGGGGGAACTCGCTGACACGGCGTTGAGCAGCGCGACCGCGCGGTCCACGGACTGCACGCGGCCAGCTGAGGACCTGGGCTCGTCCTGGCCGTGGGTCACTTCCACACTCATGACCCCACCTTAGGTGACTGGTTTCGCAGCGCTGCGCATGGAGCCATCGGCTTGACCAGCCCGAACGAACCGCCTTGACGGCTCCCCTGACACCTCGTACCGTCGCATATTGCGAACAACCACTGCACATTGTGAGTCTTCATGGATCGATTGGTTACCCCTTACGAAGGAAGCGGGCATCGCCCGTGGGACGACAGCGCGGAAGTTCCGGCGCCGCTGCACCTGCACCAGACCCCGGTCAGCTCACGATGGGTCGACTACAACGGGCACATGAGTGAGTCCTGCTACCTGCGGGTGTTCGGCGACAACTCGGATGCCTTCTTCCGGTATCTCGGGATCGGCGAGGACTACCGGGAAGGCGGGCACTCGCTCTACACGGTCGAGACGCACATCCACAACCGCCGCGAGGTAGCTGAAGGCGAGCCGCTGGTGCTGAGCCTGCGCCTGCTCGACCACGACGCCAAGCGCTTGCACGTCTTCCACGAGATGCGCCACGGGGAAACCGACGCGCTTCTGGCCTCAGCCGAGCAACTGCTCGTGCACGTCGACATCGCGCGTGGCAAGTCCAGCGAGATGCCACCCGAACTGCAACAACGGCTGGCAACGATCCGCCGGTCGCACGCCACCCTCACCACCCCGGACGTCGTCGGCAAGCCCATGGGTATCCGACGCTGACGTGACCTTCCGGGGCAACCGCCGTTCCCCGCGCACGGGCGGGGTTTCAGCCTGTGACGGCACGGTTGTGTCGTTGCGCGCAGGGGAATTCGCACCGACTGCTGGCGAGCGTCCGCGACGAGTCGCATGGGGCCTACATCAGCAGTGCGCACGGAGCCCAGAGGAACGTGGGCGGTCGCGCCACCCGCACGGCCGGTGCCGGTTCTGAACCAAGCCCAAGGACGAAAGCGCCCGCACCCGATGTGCGGTCCAGAGAACAGCATTCGAGGAGCACACCGTGGATTTCGCCCTGAACGACGAGCAACGCATCATCGTCGACACCGTGCGCAAGTTCGTGGCCACTGAACTGGAACCGCACGAAGAGGAAGTCGAGCGCCTGAACGAAGTCCCGCCCGAAATCTCCGAACGCATCCAGCGCAAGTCCCTCGAAGCCGGGCTGTACGCCGCCAACATGCCCGCTGAACTGGGGGGCGGTGGTTTGGACGCCACCGGGATCACACTCGTGGAGCGAGAACTCGGTCGCACCAGCTACGCGCTGCAGATGCTCGTCGCCCGTCCGAGCAACATCCTGGAAGCCTGCCAAGGCGAACAGCGCGAACGCTACCTCATGCCTGCCATCCGCGGTGAGCGCCACGACTGCCTGGCCATGACCGAACCCGGCGCAGGCTCGGACGTGCGGTCCATGACCACCCGCGCGGTGCGCGACGGCGGCGACTACGTGCTCAACGGCACCAAGCACTTCATCAGCCACGCCGACGTCTCCGACTTCGTGGTGCTGTTCGCCGCCACCGGGACCGAGCAGACCTCGCGCGGTCCGAAGAACCTGATCACCGCCTTCCTGGTGGACCTCGACACCCCCGGGCTGACCGTTCGACGCGGGTCGGCGTGCGTCTCCAACCGCGGCTACCACCAGTGCGAACTCGTCTTCGAGGACTGCCGGGTGCCGGCCGCACAGCGACTTGGCGAGGACGGCGCGGGCTTTGAACTCATGGCTGAGTGGCTGGGAGCGAGCCGGTTGAGCGTCGCGGCCACCAGTGTCGGCCGCGGGCGGCGGGTGCTGGAGATGGCCACCCAGTGGGCGGCCGAACGACACCAGTTCGGCCAGCCCATCGGCAAGTTCCAGGGCGTCGGGTTCCAGCTGGCGGACATGGCCACCGAACTGGACGCGGCGGAACTGCTCACCCTGCGCGCCGCCGCGAATCTCGACAACGGTCACATGACCGACCAGGACGCGGCGATGGCCAAGCTGTTCGCCTCCGAGGCACTGGGCCGGATCACCGACCGCGCCCTGCAGATCTTCGGCGGGATGGGACTGATGGCGGAGCTGCCCATCGAGCGGTTCTGGCGCGACGCCCGCGTGGAGCGAATCTGGGACGGCACCAGCGAGATCCAGCGTCACATCATTTCCCGCTCCCTGCTCCGCCCGCTGGGCGCGTGAGCCGTCCAAGTCCGCGAGCGACCGTCCCGCTTCACCGGGAGCGTCGTTCAGCCGTGCCGGAGAAACCCGAGGGTGTTCCATGAGCGATGACCGCCACCACATCTCCGCATCCCGGCAGGAGAGCATCCGCCGAATGCTGGCGCCCCGGCACATCGCCGTGTTCGGTGGTGACGCCGCGGCCGAAGCGATCCGCCAGTGCCGCCGCATCGGCTTCACCGGGCCGATCTGGCCGGTGCATCCGACCCGGAGCGCCATCGAGGGCCTGCCGTGCTACCGCAGTGCCGCCGAACTTCCGGCCGCACCGGACGCGGCGTTCGTCGCGGTGCCGAGGGAGGCGACCGTAGACGTGGTCGCCGGGCTCGCGGCACGTGGCGGCGGCGGGGTGGTCTGCCACGCGGCCGGCTTCGCGGAACTCGGCAGCGATGGCGCGGATCTCCAGCAGTCACTGGTGGAGGCGGCCGCCGGAATGGCCGTGGTCGGCCCGAACTGCATCGGCACCCTCAACTACCTGGACGGCGCCGCGCTGTGGCCGGACCAGCACGGCGGACAGCGGGTAGAGCGCGGAGTCGCCGTGATCACCCAGAGCGGGAACATCGGTCAGAACCTCACCATGCAGCGCCGCTCCCTACCTCTCGCACAACTGATCACCATGGGCAACAGCGCGGTGACCGGCGTTCCGGACATCGTTGAGGCGATGCTCTCGGACCCCCGCATCACCGCGATCGGTCTTCACTTGGAGGGCATCGACGACGTCTCGGGCCTGTCGCGGATCGGGATTCAGGCGCTGCGCGCCGGAATCCCCGTGGTCGTGCTGAAAACGGGCAGCTCTGAACTCGCGGCCCAGGCCAGCCTCAGCCACACCAGCTCCCTCTCGGGCTCGGATGCTCTCTGCGATGCCCTGTTCCAGCGACTGGGCATGGCCCGCGTGCACAACGTTGACACCTTCCTGGAAACCCTGAAGTTCCTGCACGTGCACGGCGCGCTGGCTGACAACCGGATCACCTCCGCCAGCTGTTCCGGCGGCGAGGCGGCGCTGGTGGCGGATTTGGCCGACCGGCACGGGCTCGAACTGCCACCCCTCCCGGCAGACACCGAGACGCGGCTGCGGCGCCTTCTCGGCGATCGGGTCGCGGTAGCGAACCCCCTCGACTACAACGCTTACATCTGGGGTGATCCAACAGCGCAGACGGCATGCTTCACCGAGCTGCTCGAAACCGGCCTCGATTGCCACCTGCTGCTGGTCGACTTTCCCCGCGACGACCGCTGCGTCGACGGTCCCTGGACGGTGACCGCAGACGCGTTCCTCGCGGCGCACCACCAGGTGGGCGGTTCGGCATGCGTGGTGAGTTCCCTTCCCGAGGGAATTCCCGAAGCGGTCGGAGCACGACTGCTCGAAGCGGGGATCGCACCCATGCAAGGCATCCGGGACTGTCTCGCAGCGCTCGCCGCCTCAGTGGAAATCGGCACCGCGCAGCGGCGAGCGGGATCGATGGTTCCGCTGGAAGCTCCGGTAGCGGTCACCGGCGAGTCCCACCAGCTGGACGAGCACGCGGGCAAACGCGAGCTGGCGGCAGCCGGTCTCACCGTCCCCGAAGGCGTGCTGACCTGTGCCGCCGGCGCACCAGAAGCTGCCGCGGAACTCGATTTTCCGGTGGTGGTCAAGGCAGTATCGACTGACTTGGCGCACAAGAGCGAAGTGGGCGGCGTGCGCGTCGGCCTGACCAGCCGGGAGCAGGTGCGGAACGTCGTGGACGAGATGACCGCACTGACAGATACCTTCCTCGTCGAACGCATGATCCCAGGAGCGGTCGCCGAGCTGTTGGTTGGCGTGTACCGCGACCCGCAGTTCGGACTGGCCCTGACCATCGGTGCGGGCGGCGTTCTGGTGGAACTGGTGCGAGATTCGGTGACTCTGCTGCTGCCCGCGACTCGCGACCAGATCGAAGAATCGTTGCGCGGCCTGAGGGTCTGGCCGCTGCTGGCCGGTTTCCGAGGGGCCGGCGCGGACGTGCCGGCCCTGCTGGATGCGATCACCGCGATCGTCGAGTACGCGCACGGCGAAGACCGCCTCGTGGAACTGGATGTGAACCCGCTGCTGGCCCTTCAGAACTCGACCGTGGCGGTAGACGTCCTGGTCCGGAAGACGAGTGCTGCGCAGAGCGTGTCTTGCGGGCCGATCTGACCAGCGGTCACGACGCGGTGCACCGGTCATCTCAGGGTTGCTCCCCGCACCGCGGTTTCCTCAGCAGCCATCCCTGACATACAACAGCACCTCGGTGGATCTCGCGGCCCCGAGCAGAGGTAGGCCGCTCCCACACAACGACTACGGAGACAGGAGTCCGATGACTGAACAGGTGCGGATCGACATCGACGGCGGGGTCCTGACGGTGACCCTGGACCGACCGAAGGCCAACGCGATCGACGTCGCCACCAGCCGAGCGCTGCACGCGGCCTTCGACCGCCTGCGGCGGGACGACTCGCTGCGCGTCGCGGTTCTCACCGGAGCGGGCGAGCGGTTCTTCTCCGCGGGCTGGGATCTCAAGGGCGCCGTCGAGGGCGAGGCCATCGACGCCGACCACGGGCCCACCGGTTTCGCCGGGCTCACCGAGTTCTTCGACCTGGACAAGCCGGTGATCGCCGCGGTCAACGGGCTGGCCGTGGGCGGTGGCTTCGAGCTCGCCCTCGCCGCCGACCTGATCGTCGCCTCCGAGCACGCGGAATTCGCGCTCCCCGAGGTGAACCTGGGCATGGTCGCCGATTCCGGCGGCGTGCTCCGGTTGCCGAAGCGCTTGCCACCAGCGATCGCCTCCGAGCTGCTGCTCACCGGCCGCCGCATGACATCTCCCGAGGCCTCGCGGTGGGGCCTTGTCAACCGGGTCGTCCCAGCCGGGGACCTGATGGCCGAGGCCACGGAGCTGGCCCAGCAGATCTGCGCTGCCGCACCGCTGGCAACCGCTGCGGTCAAGGAGATCACCCGCCGCACCGGCGTCCTCGACGTCGAATCCGGTTACCGCCTGCTGCGAAGCGGCGACCTGCCGAACTACCAGGCGATGCTCACCTCGGCGGACGCCGAGGAGGGGCCGCGCGCCTTCACCGAGAAGCGCCCGCCCCGGTGGACAGGCTCCTGATCTCAACTCTCTCCAGATCACGATGGAGCGATGTCGCCGAACGTCCACTCGGCGAGCGGGCGGTTTGCTTCGGCGGGTGAACGACCGCAGGTCGCGAGCGGTTGTCCGACTTGCCATGGAGCCACGGCAGTCGACGCAGCCCTGTGCAGGTACGCGGCGATGTCCTTGGCGTTGCGCAGAACCGCCTCATCGGCACGCCGCTGGATCTGGTTGTGCGAGAGGGGCGCCTCCGGAGGGCTTGTGCACGCCCTCAACGGAACTGCCCTCAAAGCACTCGGTGTCCATCTCGCGCGGCTCGTGCTGCTGTCCAAGGATCTCTTGCCTGATTTGCGCACCTTGGTCGGCCACGACAACGAGCATCCGGACGGCGCGGGCCTTTTCGCGGACGTACGCTCCGAGTTCCGGCAACCGCGTCCAGTGCGCATCGACCCCAGCGCCGAGCGCGGCATCCCACGGTTCGTCCAGCGCGAGGGATCCTCCTGCTCGTACACCTGCCGCAACGAAAGCTCGACCTGTTACTCCAAACTCGGCCGTAGCTCCCTCAAGGATCCTGACGGCCAACAGCGCGGTCATCTCTCATGAAGGAACGACTGGCACGACCCAGCCGTCGTCGGCCCGGGTCCACTCGGCACTCGCACTCCGGCTCCAGCCGGCCTCGTGCAAGTGCTTTTCGGCTTGAGCGGGCTCGGTGACCGAGTGCGGCAACTCCAGTTCGGTGATGGTGGAGCCTCGGTCATCGCGAATCACCAACCAAGAACCCGGGCTCTCACCGGCGGTGACCAAGTGCGCGTTGTTCGCCATGTCCTTCCCTTCCAGCGTGTGGAGCGGCCATGCGACCACGTGTGCGGACGCCGAAGCCGGTCGCAGAACCCTGCACCTCGTGCACACCTCGTACCCAGCAAGCCCAGCAGGCAAACCTCGGGCAGGCAGATCGCACGGGACGACGAGCCGGTTGTGTTCACAAGGGAGGGCCCTCTTGTCTCAGCGACCTGCCCGTCGATAGCTGGAGCTGAGCATGAAGCACTCACGAACTGCGGACTTCATGGTCCGTTTTCTGCGACGGAGCTCGCAGAGGTGCGACAGCGGTCGAAGCGCGAGGAAGCCGGAGAGGTCGTTGGTCAACGCCTTGACACCCCGCGAGCACGACGTCCTCGCCGAGATGGCGAAGGGGCAGAGCAACAAGCGCATCGCACGTGAACTCGCGATCTCCGAACACGGCGTGAAACGGCTGGTTTCGAGCATTCTCGCGAAGCTCCAATGCCCGACCCGAACGCTCGCAGTCGCTTACGCGATCGAATCGGCAGACCCGGTGAGCACGCACGGCCGCCACGACGACCAGCTCAACGGGTCGCGATGACGAGCGATTCGTCTTCATCACCGACCGAGTCGAAGACATGTTGATCTACGAGGATACAGCGTCAAACCGCGTGAGCTCGAAGGTGTGCTCTCCACACATCCGGACATTGCGGCCGCCGCGGTCGTCGGCCGACCAACACCGTCCAACGGCGAGGAACCCGTCGCGTTCGCCGTACCCCGAATCGGCGCGGTTTTGGACATCGACGAGGTGAAGGCGTTCGTCGCCGAACAGGTCCTCCCACATAAGAAGATCCGCCACGCCGAGGTCTAGACGTGCTGCCCACATCCGCCGCCGGCAAGATCATGAAGACCGACCTGAGACGGCGCATCAGAGGCCACCTGCGTCAGCGACGCTTCGCGACGACGGGCCACGGCGACCACGTCATCACGGAACTCCTGCGGATAGGGCTTGGGCACGACGACATCCTTCCAAGCAAGGCCGAAGCCTCACACATCGGGTGTCAACCAAACCCTGTTCAGACCCTTCCTTTTGGCAGTGAAACGCTGTGGTGCCAGTCGGAGTTCGTTATTCGTACTCGGTTCTGAGGAACCTAGTGAGCTGGTCCGCTAGTGGGCCGGGAGCGTCTTCGGCCATGTGGTGGCCGCTGTCGATGACCGTGCTGTGCAGCGTGTGGGTCCAGTTCTGCCAGATCGCAACGACATCGTCGTAGAGGTCGTGCAAATCATCGCGTGAGGACCAGGCGACCAGTGTGGGGCAGTCAATCCGACGGCCGGCAGCTCGATCGGCATCATCAGCGGCACGATCGAGACCAAGCCCGGCGCGGTAGTCTTCGAGCATGGCGCGCACGGTCGCTGGGTCTCGGATCGCGGCAAGGTAGTCAGCGTAGTTGTGCTCGCCCATCTGTACTACGTCACCGCCGTACCAGCCTTCGGGGTCGGCCAGAATCGCACGTTCCGGTTTTTCGGGCTGGGCGAAGAAGAACCAGTGCCACCATGCCGTGGCGAAGCGGGCGTCAGCCTGTGCCAGGGCCTCGCCGATCGGGACGCAGTCCAGCACGGCCAGTGCGCTGACGCGGTCAGGCGCATCCAAGGCGAGGCGCATCGCGACGTAGCTTCCGCGATCGTGGCCGACCACCGCGAATCGTTCATGCCCGAGCCCGCGCATCAGATTCCCCATGTCGGCGGCCATGACCCGTTTCGAGTAAGGCTCGTGATCCGGTGTCGTCGCCGGTTTCGAAGACCGTCCATAGCCTCGCAGATCGGGGCACACGACGCTGTAACCGGCCTCGACCAACAGCGGCGCCACCCGATGCCATGTGGTGTGTGTCCGCGGGTGCCCGTGCAGCAGCAGTACCGGCGGACCGACCCCACCACATCGACCACGCAAGCTGACTCCGTCGGCGACCTCCCGGAACCATTCACGAAACCCGGAGAACATGACACCGATCATGCCCTACACCCACCCGCAGGGCCCACCACATCGATGGGTCCCAATTACAGATCGCACCCAGACGGGTCCGTCTGATTAACGGGGTGGTTCCACAGAGACCGGGGGCCGGCAATACACCAGCACCGAATTCGGACGCGTCTGGGGGGTCTGTCTGATTTTTCGTGGGTGAGGCGGTGGTCGGTTTCTAGTTGAGGCTGATCCGGTCGCCGTAGAACATCACGAGGGTGTTCAGGGCCTGTTTCCAGCCGTGCGTCCGCCCGGTGACGTTAGTCCGGTTGCGCTGCGGTGAGCGAATGACCAGGTAGAGCACCTTGAGCGCGGCTTGCTCGGACGGGAAATGCCCGCGCCGGCGGGTGGCCTGACGGAACCGGGCGTTGAGACTCTCCACGGCGTTCGTGGTGTAAATGATCTTTCGGATCTCCGGAGGGAACGCCAAAAACGGTGTGAACTGCTCCCACGACGAGCGCCACAACCGGATGATCGCCGGGTATTTCGCGCCCCAGACCTGCTCGAACTCGTCGAACCGCTCTTCGGCGGCCTCGACGGTCGGGGCGGTGTAGACCGTGCGCAGTGACTTGGTGATCGCACCCCAATGAGCCCGGGAGGCATAACGCAGGCTGGCCCGCACCAGATGCACCACGCATTCCTGCACCGTGGCCAACGGCCAGACCTCGTTGATCGCCTCAGGAAGTCCCTTGAGGCCGTCGCAGCAGGCGATGAGCACATCGGCGACACCGCGGTTTTTCAGTTCGGTGAGCACGCTCATCCACTGCTTGGCTCCTTCACCACCGGTGCCGACCCAGAGTCCGAGCACGTCGCGTTCGCCTTGGCAGTTGATGCCGACCACGACGTAGACCGGTCGGTTGGTGACCTGGCCTTCCCGGATCTTCACGTGGATCGCGTCGATGAGCACGACCGGGTACACGCGATCCAGTGGCCGGTTCTGCCAGACCTTGAGTTCGTCGACGACCTGGTCGGTGACCCGGCTGATCAAGTCCCTGGACACCTCGGTCTGATAGATCTCAGCCAAGTGCGCCTGGATCTCACCGGTGGTCAAGCCCTTGGCATACAACGAGATAATGGCCTCGTCGAAACCTTGGATACGGCGAGCGTGTTTGGGCACGATCTGCGGCTCGAACTCACCCCGCCGGTCCCGCGGGACCTCGATGGGCACCGGCCCAACCTCGGTCCGCACCGTTTTCGCCGAGCTGCCATTACGGTGGTTACCAGCTCCGCGGCCGGCGGGATCGCCCTTGTCATAGCCGAGGTGTTCGGTCATCTCGGCTTCCAGCGCGGTCTGCAACACCGTCCGGGTGACCCCGGCCAGCAGTCCGTCCGGGCCCACCAGGGACACGCCCTCGGCTTGGGCTCGCTCGATCAAATCCCTGGCCAGCTGCACATCCAACCCACCCGAGGCGCTCTCGTCGGGTTCGCCATCCTGCGCTGCTGTCGTGTCGTCATCGGTCACGATGATCCCCTTCCAGCCGAAAGCGGACGCTTCCAGCCTGTCGGATCACCGCCCCACACACAAAGATCAGGACACTCCCACGGCGGGATTCGAACTCACGACCCCTTGTTGTGGTGGGTGGGGGGGACTGTCGGGGTAACGGTGTTTCCAGCCTGACGCGCCGGGCGTGGGTCCGGCGGGATGGGCACTGTGAGTGATGAGCTCTGACGCTGTGAGCGCAGACCGGAAGAAGATCGGCAAGTCGGATCGGACGTTGTCTCCTGAGCAGGCCGCTGTGGCCGAGATGGTGGCGATGGCCAAGGACAAGGGCCTGGATTTGACCGGTCCGGATGGGCTTTTGAAGCTGTTCACCAAGAATGTGTTGGAAACGGCGTTGAACGAGGAACTGACCGAGCACCTCGGGCATGAGAAAAACCGTGCCGACTCGGGCCGGGATTCAGCGAATGTGCGCAACGGTTCCCGTCCGAAGACCGTGATCTCCGATGCGGCCGGCGCGATCGAGATCACGGTTCCGCGGGATCGTGAAGGAACATTCGAGCCGCGGATCGTACGAAAGCGGCAGCGCCGTCTCGGCAGTGTGGACGAGGTGGTGTTGTCACTGTATGCGAAGGGATTGACCACCGGGGAAATTTCCGCGCATTTCGCGGAAATCTACGGGGCGTCGGTGTCCAAGGACACGATCTCCCGTATCACCGACACGGTCGTACGGGAGATGGAGGATTGGCGCAACCGTCCGCTGGATTCGGTCTACGCCGCGATCTTCATTGACGCTGTCGTGGTCAAGGTCCGGGACGGTCAGGTGGCCAACCAGCCCGTCTACGCGGCGATCGGGGTCACTGTGGACGGCCGCAAGGACGTGCTGGGGCTGTGGATGGGCACCGGCGGCGAGGGCGCGAAGTTCTGGCTGTCGGTCCTGATGGATCTGAAAAATCGCGGCATCACCGATGTCTTCTTCTGCGTCTGTGATGGCTTGAAAGGACTCCCGGATTCCGTCGCCTCGGTGTGGCCGCACACCATCGTCCAGACCTGCATCGTCCATCTGATTCGCAACACTTTCCGGCTCGTTCCCCGGCAGAAATGGGATGAGGTCAAAAAGGACATCAAACCGATTTACACCGCACCGAACCCGGACGCGGCACTGGCCGCTCTTGACGATCTCGATGAGAAATGGGGCAAGCAGTACCGGGCCATGATCCGATTGTGGCGCAACGCCTGGGAAGAATTCACGCCGTTCCTCTCCTACGACGTCGAGATCCGGAAAGTGCTGTGCTCCACCAATGCAATCGAATCCCTCAACGCCCGCTACCGTCGAGCGGTCCGCGCACGAGGACATTTCCCCAACGAACAGGCAGCGCTGAAATGCCTGTATCTTGTAACCCGCAGCCTGGATCCCACCGGAGCCGGCCGCACCCGATGGACGACACGTTGGAAGCCAGTCCTCGACGCCTTCGCCATCACCTTCGGTGACCGCTGGCCGGACGCCGAAACCTACTGATCAACACGCTGGAAACACCGTTCCTGCGAAAGACCCGGGTGGGCGTTTGTATCTCTCGCCGGTGGCGAGGATGCGTCCGACGTCGTGGCGTGGAGCGGTGCGGTGGTTTGTGGAGCCGGGTGGTCGTCCCGGGCCGGGCCGGGAGGGTTTCGGTGCACCCGCTGGAGACGGGGTCTTCGTGCGGATGTTCCGAAACCCGCGCCGGGTGCGTGCGGGCGTGAGCTGCTCGGGTGGGGCTGGCTTTTCCCAAGGGCGCCTGAAGTCAGTCGCGAGTGGCCGGGCGAGTCGGAGTTGGGTGTGAGCGATGATGATCAGCCAACTCCAGCGGTCGGCAGCCTCGAGCTCTCGCAGCTTCGGAACGGTCCAGCCGAGGGTCTGTTTGAACAATCGGAAGGTGTGTTCGATGTCGAAGCGGCGCAAGAATGCCTGCCAGCATCGATCAACATCGGCTGCAATTGCATCCACTTTGGACACCACAACCACACCGGTTCGGCTTCGCCGCCGCTGGGAAGGTGATCGACGCACAGCCTGATGACCGTGCCTTCGATGATGGGCAGCGGCCCGGTGTGCTCCCTCCAGGCTGATCGATGAGTCAGCCGCGGATGCAGCCGGTCCCACGCCTGGGCTCTGGCCTGTCCGTACCGGTGGGTATCGGTGGTAGTCATCGCCTGCTGGGCGCCCAAGCGGGTCTTGCCGAAGATGGTTTTCCGGCCGACGTCCAACCAGGCGTGCAGCATCGGCTTCTGGTCGAGCCCGTGCTGCGGGATGCGTCGCAGCGGGGTCGCGAACCCACGCGGGGACGTGCTGGGACATCAGAGAGCACCGTTTCTCTCGGGCGGGACCGTCTCTGGTCGCCGGCGTGGTGTGTGACGGGTGAGCAGCCGGAAGCTCATAAAGGCCAACGCGAGCGAGATCGGCAGGAGGAGGAACCATCCGGTGAAGGCGAGCACGATCGCCATGACCACGGCGGCCGTGCCGGCGCCGGCACGAACGGCAGAGCCGGCGGGCAGGAGCCGGGCGCCGGCGCAGAGCCCTGCCACGTAGACGGCCATGAAGCAGGCCGATGCGGCGAGCATGAGGTCGCCGAGGTCGGCTCGTGCGGCGAGCGCGACGATGGCAACGGCCGTGGTCGCCGCGCCGAGCAGCGCCAGGCTCCGGCGCGGTGTACTACCGGGTCGGTTCCCCTCGGCCAGCCAGTGCGGAAGGCTGCCGTCACGCGCGAGGGCCGCGCCGAGCCGAGCTCCGCCCGCGAGATAGGCGTTCATCACTCCGGCGGTGAGCAGGAAGGCCAGGACGCCGGTCAGCATCCGCGCTGCCCCGCCCATCCCGCCCGTCTCCAGCAGGACGGTGATCGGCGTGCTGCTGGTGGGTAGCCGGGTGCCGAGCACGAGCACGCAGGTGGTCGCCAGGCCCAGGTAGAGGACCCCGACAGTGATCAGGGTGGCGACAGTGATCCGGGGAAGGTCACGGCGTGGGTCGGTGAACTCGGCGGAGAGGTGGGTGACGGCCTCCCACCCGGCGAAGGTGAAGAACAGGACCCCTGCGGCGCGCACGACCGAGACCCATCCGTTCGGGAGGAAGGGGGTGAGGTTCGCGGGCTCGGAATATGGGAGGGCGACGGCGATGGTGACCAGCAGCAGGAGGCCGAGCAGGCCGATCAGGGCCAGCTGCACCCGGCCCGAGACCTGCAGCCCGGCGGCATTGGTCGCCAGGCCGGTCAGGACGATGATCGCGCCGACGAGGTAGCCGACGCCGGGGCCGGCGGACAACGCGTGCGCGACGTACTGCCCTCCGACGTAGGCAACCGCGGCGGCTCCGAGGGGCAGCGCGAAGTAGAACCACCAGCCCACGACGGCACCGGCGTTCCCGCCGAATGCCCGTGTGACGAAGGTGGCGATCCCGCCGCTGTCGGGTTCGCGCGCGCCGAGAGCGGCGAACGTGGCCGCCACCGGTATGCACAACAGCACCAGGGCCAACCACGCCAGGATCGACGCAGGCCCGGCCAGGCGCGCCGCCTGCGCGGGGAGCGTAAGAACCCCGGCGCCCAGGATCGCGCCGACGTAGAGCGCAACCCCGTGCGGGACCCCGATCCGCCGATCGGCGCTGTCGTACGTCCGGTCCTCTGACGATGGCATCGCCTGTGATGGTGGCCTGGGCGGGCACTCGTCCGCGAGCGGCGGAACCGACGACGTCCGTACAGTTCCGGACATGCATACGGTGGCAGTGGCCGTGACGGACGGGATGCCGGTCTTCGAAATCGCCCCGCCGTGTGCGGTGTTCGGGATCGACCGTCCGGATCTTGTGGACCCCTGGTACGAGCTACGGGTGTGTGCCAGCCCGAGAGCGCAAGTGGGAGGGTGGCTACGCGCCGACACCCCGTTCGAACTGGACGCGCTCGTGACGGCCGACACGGTGATCGTGCCAGCCTGTCACGACAGCGCATGTCCGCCGGGCGAGCTCGTCGAGGCGGTCCGCGCGGCCTACGACGCAGGTGCCCGGGTGGCCTCGATTTGCACTGGGTCATTCGTGCTGGCCGAGGCTGGGCTCCTGGACGGCCGGCGGGCCACGACGCACTGGATGCACGCCCAGCGAATGGCGCGTGACTATCCGGCGGTCACCGTTGATCCGGACGTGCTCTACGTCGACGAAGGCCGGGTGCTGAGTTCGGCCGGAAAGGCGGCAGGGATCGACTTGTGCATCCATATGGTGCGGACCGACCACGGCTCGGCGGTCGCGAACGCACTTGCCCGGCGGCTGGTCGTCGCGCCGCACCGGGCCGGCGGCCAGGCCCAGTTCATCGACGCACCGGTGCCGGAAGGGCCCCGCGAGGATCTCGGAGAGTTGTTGTCGTGGGCCTTGGCCAACCTGGACCGACCGATCTCCGTGACCGATCTAGCGAGGCACAGCAACATCAGCGATCGTCACCTCAGTCGCCGGTTTCTCGCAGCCACGGGCACCACTCCACTGCGGTGGCTGCTCGCTCAACGGGTGCAGCGCGCGCAGGAGCTCCTTGAACACACCGATGTGCCGATCGAGCGGATCGCCGAGCAGACCGGGATGGGCACCGCCGCGACCCTGCGCCGACAGTTCCAACGAGTCGTGGGCACTCCGCCGGCAACCTACCGCCGCACCTTCCGCGGCGGCCAGAACCCGGGCCGGACCCCGTGACCGTCGACCCCGGTGCGCTCGTCCTCTGCGGAACTCACCATCAGCACGCTCCGCGAGAGGCAGGACTCCGATGGGCTCGAACGTCCCGTGCAGCGCGACGACATCCTCAAGGCCATCGCACTCCAGCGCCAATGTCCCGGCGGAGGTCCATGCCAAGCCTTCGACACGCAAATCGCCGTCGCCCCCGACGATGGCAAGCAGCTACCCGGCGCACAGCAACTCACGACGCATAGCCCCTTGCCTCGTTGAAGGGAGTACCGGTCGTTCTGGCGTGCCGTGACGAGATCACCACTCCACCTCACTCCCCCGGATCTCCGGGACGGACTCGACGTCGTCCGCAGGCGCAGGATCATCGACGGCATCCTCGACCGCCACATCTTGACAGGACCCTGTCGCATTGACAGTCTACTGTCATGACTGATACAGCATCGGCCGGCACGGAGCTCGTACTCGACGTGTTCAGGATCAACGGCCTGCTCCTCGCGGCCGGCGATCGCCTGGCCGACGCTGAAGGTTTGACGTCCGCACGCTGGCAGGTACTCGGCGCCATCGCGCTCGCCCACGAGCCCCTGCCGGTTCCGCACATCGCGCGCCAGATGGGTCTGACCCGACAGAGCGTCCAAGTCTCGGTCAATCGGCTCGTCGCCGACGGGATGCTCGCCTCGGAGCCCAACGTCGAGCACGCGCGCTCCCCGCTGTTCGACCTCACCGGCCACGGCGCCGCGGCCTACGAGCGCCTCGCTGCCGCCCAGCAGGACTGGATCGGCGGACTCACGACCGGTCTTTCCGCCGCCGATCTACAGGCCGCATCCCACCTGCTACGCACCCTATCGGCACGGCTCACGTCCGCCACCACGACGCACGAACAACCGCACGACCCGATGAGGAGGGCCACCACATGAAGTTCCGCGAAATGGACCGACATGTCGCCTACGCCGACCAACTCGGCGGCGATGACGGGCCGATCGAGCTGATCAACGTCTTCACCATGGACGCCGGCGACATCGAGCGCTTCCTACAGGTCTGGGCAGACGACGCCGCCTACATGAAGCGCCAGCCGGGCTTTATCCGCACCCAGCTCTACCGCGGAACCGGCGGCAGCGCAACGTTTGTCAACATGGCGACCTGGGAATCGACCGGCGCACTGCGCGCCGCCTTCACCGCGCCGGAGTTCCAGGCTGCAGTTGCGCGATACCCGCACAGCGTCGAGGCGTCCCCGCACGTGTGCGCCGCGAGCGCCGTTCCCGGAATCTGCACGGCCTGACCCAGCCTGGTCACGCGCAGGGGCGTTCCCTTCGTCGATCCTCTTACGGGGCCGCGCGTCAGCGCCTGTTACAGCGGGCCGCCGCTGGCGCGTGGGGGCTTTCAGGCCGCGCTCGATCGGTTCCAGTGTTCGACGTGGGTCACGCGCAGTTGGCACGGCCGCTCGAAATTCGACACTCCGTAGGTCACACCGGGATCTGTGCCTGTGAAATCGGCCGATGTGTAGTTGAACCGCTATTTCACCCCGTTCCGGCCGGAAACTGCTTGTGTGTCGCGGTAGCGTCGCAGTACCTGCCCAGCATGATCGGAGAAGCTTGTGGACGTCAGCGTTGTCGTCGCAGGCCGCGAAGACAAGAGTCGACCCACTGACGCCGTCGCGGTCGCTGCAACTGCCGACCGACTCGGCTACCGCGAATTGTGGGTGGGAGAATCCGGTCCGACCTGGGACGGGTTCGCGCTGGCCGCTGCGATCGGATCGGCCACCGAGCAGATCGCGATCACGGTAGGCCCGGTCCCGGTCTCGGTGCGAGACGCGGCGACCATCGCGCGCGGCGCGGAGTCCGTCGCCGCGCTCACCGGTCGACCTGTCGGCGTGGCGCTGGGCACCTCGAGCGGGCGAGTGGTGCGCGGGCTGCACGGGCGGTCGCGCGGAGGAGCGGCCACACTCCTGGAGTCGACGGCCGCCGCCATCGCGCCAGCGCTCACCGGCGGACTCGGAGCGGACCTGCCAGAAGGGGACCTGGTGGTCCAGGCTGGGTTTCGACGCCGTCATGCGCCGGCAGGCGGGTCACTGAGCGTTGCCGCATTCGGAGACCGAGCTCTTGCCACCGCTGCTGCCCACGCCGACCGCGTACTGATCGACACCGTGTCGCCCGAGCAAGTATCCGCCTTCCGCTCTCGCTTGGACGACGCCGCAGCCCGGTCCGGACGCCCCACGCCTCGCTTGGCCGCATGGCTACCGGCCGCCCTCGCTCCGGACAGTCGGTCAGTGACACAACTGCTGGACCACGTCACGGGATACCTCGCTGTGCCCGGCTATGCGGAGATGTTCACCGCTGCGGGGTTCGGCGACGAAGTCGCACGAGCCGCCAGTGGCGCGCCTCGCGACGAGCTGGTCAACGCACTACCGCTGGAAGCCGTCCAAGCACTCGGCGTCGTCGGCGACCACGAGACGATACGAGGCAGACTGCTGGCCTACGAGCAGGCCGGGCTCGACGAAATTGGGCTGGTCCCGGCGACCGCCGGTGATGCCGCAGCCGAGCAGACCCTGTCCGCATTCGCTACCTCTAACGACAAATAGCACGAGACCCTGTCGCACAGGTGGAGGCGCTTGAACACCGGGTGGACTCAACTGGCCAGCGCAACACCGCAATGTCCAGAATGGACAGTTAATTCATCACGGCGACAAGGGTTGTCAATACACCGCGATCAGGTTCACCTCACGTCTCGCCGATGCCGGCATCGCACCCTCTACTGGTTCCGTCGGCGACTCTTTCGACAACGCCCTCGCGGAAAACCTGTGGTCAACCATCAAGATCGAGCTCGTGTACTGGCCGGGCACGACCTTCGCCACCCGAGCCGAGGCCGACGCGGCACTGTTCCGCTACATCGACGGCTGGTACAACCCCCGCCGTATCCAGCACGATCTCGGCGGACTGTCCCCCGACGAACACGAGCAAGCCCACCACACCCAACATGAAGCCGAGAGCATCCAACCAGCCCCAGCCCTCGCCGGATAACCAAGTCTCCGGCATCGCGGGGGAACCTCAACCTCGGACAAACGCGCACCGGTGTTGGCGAAGAGCCGGATGATCGCCTGGTCCCGCAGGCTCAGGAAGTCCTTGCCGGTGCAGGCCTCCAGCAGCTGCGAGGTCACATCACCCTCGATCACCGGGATCAGCTTGGCCGGAGTCGCGGGCTTGCGGGCCCGTTCCATCGGCGAGCGGTCGATCTCGCGTTCGTCGTTGAGCAGCCAGCCGAAGAACACCCGCAACGCCTTGTGCTTGTTCACCGCCGTCGAAGCCGAGCGGATCTCGATCATCCAGGCCTGAAATGCCTCGATGTGATCACGGGTGACATCGGCCGGGTCTTCCGCGGCATCGTCGGCGTCGGAGTCCGGTGAGTGCTCGACGAGGTAGCGTGCCAGCTGGCCCACAGCCGATGACCTGCGCAAACGCAACCACGCAGGGGGTCATGATCGCCGCCGGAACCGTGGGGTAAGCTATCGTCACACCCCACGGGGTGGCCGGGACGTGGCGCAGCTTGGTAGCGCACTTGACTGGGGGTCAAGGGGTCGTGGGTTCGAATCCCGCCGTCCCGACCGGTGAGAGGGTTTCCGCAGGTCAGAGCCTGTGGGAGCCCTCTTTTTCTGTTCTTGTTCTGCTTCCTGTGGTCAAGCATGCCGCTCATGGACACCTTGACTGCGGAGTTGTGGAATGGCTGTTTTTGATCTTGGCGGGCTCACCGAAGGCCTGTCGAGCGTGTGGGCCGGATTCCTGCGGGACTGGGACCGCAGCCTGCGTTCGGTGAACCATCCCGAGACCACTCGCTACAACTATCTGCTCGCCGCCCAGTCAGGCCGGGCAGCGGACGCCGCCGGCGGCTCTGGTGAGTTCTTCTGGGTCTCCTGCGACCTCCTTCGCGCAGTCGATGAACTCTCCGGTCGAGAGGCTGATCTGGTACTGCGACTGGTAGTGGAGGTCGGCTCCGGAGCAGATCGCCTGGAGCGCTTTGCCGGACGAATCGGTGCCGACCTTCACCGTCTCCTTCTGGTCGCCCAGGAGACGTCGACCTCCAGCTCCCAGGTGCACCAGCAGCTGGGGGTCGTCGCTTCGATCTCGGAGGGCAGCGGTTCTCCGGTGACGGCGTACCTGCTGTGCTCTCGAGGAACGGCGAGGTCGCCTCGCGGTCTCAGGAGGCGTTCCCCTCGCTCGCGTACGCGCGGTGGTCGGGTCCGTCGAGATCGGCGACCACCTTGTCGGTGTTCGCTCCGCCCTGGTTGAGGATCGAGATCAGCGTTCCGTCGACGGGCGGCGGTCTGCGCTCGAGGACCTTGACCCTCGTGTCGTTGATCCGGACCCGGGTCGGTGCGGTTGCCGACGAGGCTCAGGTGGTAGCGACCGGCGCTCGCGTCCCCATCCCCGAAGGAGAGCCTGATGCCTCCTGCTCTCTCCATGAGGTCGTTGGAGTTCAGGAGATTTCCCCTCCTGCGGACCTTCGACGGCCAGCGCGTCGACTTCGGCTTCCGCCATGCGTTGGGGGAAGTACCAGACCCAGCCGTCGGAGCTGTCCCTCACGACGCTCCTCACGTCCTCGACCAGGAGCGCGGGGGCCGCGCAGTTTCGAGTCGTCCCAGGAGCGTTCGATCGGACGGGCGTAGACGGCGACGAGAACGGCGATGATCGCCATGATCCCCGCCGTGCCACCGACGGCGAGCCAGATCTTCGGCAGCACGCCGCTCCCACGGCGCCCGGAGGATTCCGAGGGCGAGCTCTGCCGTGCACCACGCCTCCCGGCCACTTCACGACGTCTCGCCACCGGTGTCACCTCCTGGTCCGCCCGCAGCGCCGGGGACCAGCGACGACCTCCCGCCCGCGGTGTCAGATCCCGACGAGTGCGCGCGAACGGACCAACAGCCCGCTTCCGGACCAGACCGGCCGCCGGGAATCCGGATCAGGCGATTCCGGTTCTCGCTCCGGCGTTTTCGTGGCGAGTCCCACCGCGGAACTTCCCGGTCGAGATGCGATGATCGTCGAGCACACCGAACCGAGGAGGACGTCCGTGGCCGAGCAGTCCCGCGATGCTGTTGGCCTGGACGTGTCACGCCCCAATCCCGGTCGCATCTACGACTGGTTCCTGGGCGGCAGCTCGAACTGGGCCATCGATCGCGTCTTCGGCGAGCGGCTGCTCGGCATGTGGCCGGAGATCGCCGGTGTGGCGCGGCAGAACCGCTCGTTCCTGCAGCGGGCCGTCGTGGACGCCTTCGACTCGGGGATCCGCCAGTTCCTCGACCTGGGCTCCGGCATCCCCACCATGGGAAACGTGCACGAGATCCTCCGGGAGCACAGCGAGGAACCGGTTCGCGTGGTCTACGTCGACTGCGAGCCGGTCGCCACCGCGCACACCCGGGTCAACCTGCGCGGCACCGACTGGGCCGGTGTCGTCGAGGCCGACCTGCTGAACTGGCGGGACGTCTTCGCCCACGCCACCACGAAGCGGCTGCTCGACCTGGATCAGCCGGTGTGCCTGCTCGCGGTCTCGGTGCTGCAGTTCATCGGCCCGGACGGCGACGTGCCCGAGGTCCTGCGGCGGTACGGCAGCAGACTCGCTCCCGGCTCGCGGATCGCCGTGACGCACTTCGCCTCCGACGTCCCCGATCCCGCGGCGCGCGCGTCGATGGAGCGGTTCCGGACCGAGTGCGACGTGACGCCGAATCCGCTGTGGCTGCGCGACCGCGACACCCTCACCGACTGGTTCACCGGACTCGGCGAGCAGTGGAACCTGCTGGCCCCGGGCGTCGCTCAGCTGCCGGACTTGCGTCCCGACCTCATCACCTGCCCGAAGTCGATCGCCGAGGCGGAGAAGATGCGGCCCTACGCGTGGTTCGGCATCGGCGAGAAGCAGCGGTCGTAGCCTCAATTCCCGGCCGGACCGCATCGTCGGGCCGGGTCCGTCGTTGTACGCGGCATGATCAGTCGTCGGGTGCACATCGTCGTGCTCTCACTGGGTCTCGCCCTGCTGCTCGGCCTGGCGCCTGCCTTCGCTCAGGCAGGCACCACCTCCGGATTCGCTCCGATCGATCGTCCCGGTCCCGAGCTGAGCGTCCCGCCGGAGCAGTTGCGGGAGGCGCTGCGCTGCCACGGCGACCCGGGCAGCGGGCAACAGCCGGTGCTGCTCAACCCGGCCACCAGCGTCACCCCGGAGCAGAACTACTCCTGGACCTACGCCAAGGCCTTCACCGAGCAGGACAGGTTCTGGTGCGCGGTGACGATGCCCGAGCACACTTTGGGCGACATCCAGGTCGCAGGCGAGTACCTGGCGCACTCGGTCCGCGAGGTGCACCGGCTGACCGGGAAGCGCATCGCGGTCCTCGGACACTCCCAGGGCGGCATGAACATGCGCTGGTCACTCCGCTTCTGGCCCGACCTGCGTCCTCTGGTCGACGACGTGATCGGAATGGCACCCTCCAACCACGGAACCCAGTCGTTGAAGGGCTGCGGGCCCGCACCAGCCGAGTGCGAGCCCGCGGTGTGGCAGCAGCTCGCCGGTTCGGAGTTCATGCGGGCGCTCAACAGCAGGACCGAGACCTTCGAGGGCATCAGCTACACCGTCGTGTACTCGCGGTTCGACGAAGTGGTGACACCTCCGGAATCCTCGGAGCTGCACACCGGTGGAGGGCTGATCTCCAACGTCGCGACCCAGGACGTCTGCGCCACCAACACCTCGTCGCACCTGCTGGTCGGCACCATCGATCCGGTCACCTACGCCTTGGTCGAGGACGCGCTGAACAACCCCGGCCCGGCCGACCCCGCTCGGGTCGACTCCTCGGTCTGCGGGCAGCCGCTGATGCCGCACGTCGACCCGGCCTCGGTGGACACCTACCTGCAACCGGTCGCGGCGATCCCGGGACTGCTCAGCACCGCTCTGCCCGGTGTCAACCTGGTGGGTGGTAGGTCCGTCGACCGCGAGCCTCGGCTGCGCTGCTACGTCTACGCTGCGGGCTGCTGAGAGCGGAGGGGATTCATGGCGCGGACCGTGTTCGCCTTGCCCGGGACCTTCTGCGCTCCCCTGGTGTTCGAGCCGCTCCAGCAACTGCTCGGTCCGCGGTTCGAGGTCCGGGCGCTGTCGTGGATGACCGACGCAGCTGACCGCAGCCTCTCCGGCGCGGCCGAATGGGTCGCCGGGTTGATCTCGGCTCCCGCGATCGTGATGGGTCATTCGACCGGCGGCGCCATCGCGCTGCAGCTGGCGGCAACGCGTCCTGACCTCGTGTCGGGGTTGATGCTGCTCAACACCGGGCCGAACATGAAGTGCCACGGGGACGTCGCCTCGCTGATCGAGGACATGGAGCGGAACGGGACCGCCGAGGTCGTGGATGCGGTGCTCGAGCGGTCGTTCCGCACCTCTCCCACGCCCGATGACCTGCGGCGACTCCGGGACTACGGGCGTTCGATCCCGCTGGTGGCAGCTCTGGAGGCGCTGCGCAGCCAGCACGTGATCGACCTCGAACCGGAGCTGGCCTCCCTGCGCATGCCGGTGTCCGTCGTGCACGGCCGTTTCGACCCGGTCCGGTCGCTCAACGTCGCCGAGGGCATGGCCGAGGGCGCACCGGATTCCTCCCTCCGGATCGTGGAGGCGGGTCACAGCCCCATGTACGAGGTTCCCGATGCGGTCGCGGACGTCCTCGACGAGCTCGCCCGCCGCGTGGCGAACCGCTAGCCCGGAGACGAGAACGAGGCCACGCCGAGTGACGGGACCTCGTTCTCGTGGGATCAGGCGTGGGCGGCCTGCTTCTCGGCCGGCTCGGCCGGGTCAGCGGTTCCCAGGACCTCCTGCTCGATGGCCTCCAGGCTCTTGCCCTTGGTCTCGATCAGTCCGCGCTGGACGAACCAGAAGGACAACACCGCCATCAGCGCGAAGAACAGGAACATCACGCCAGGACCGGTGATGTCCAGCAGCACCGGGAAGACCAGCGCGACGGCCATGTTGAACAGCCAGTTGAACACCAGGCAGATCCCCACCGCGGAACCGCGCATCCGCAGCGGGAACAGCTCGGGCAGCATCACCCACTGCACCGGGCCCCACGAGACCGCGAACGACGCGATGTAGACCAGGATGCTGCCCAGCGTCACCGCGACCAGCAGCGGACCGTAGGAGACGCCGACGACGTTGGCCACGCCGAGGACCAGCATCGACACGAGCATGCCGATGCTTCCCACCGCCAGCAGCGACTTCCGGCCGACGCGGTCGATCATGCGCAGCGCGGGCAAGGTCATCAGCACGTTGACCACACCGATGCCGACGTTGGCCAGGATCGCGCCCGACGTGCCGAAGCCCAGCGTCGTCAGCAGGGTCGGGGCGTAGTAGATGATCGTGTTGATCCCGATGAAGTTCTGGAAGAACACCAGGCCCAGGCCCAGCAGCACGACCCTGCGCAGCCGCGGGGTGAGCAGTTCCCGCACGCCGACGGCGTTCTCGGCTTCCTTCTCGCGGTCGGCGGCCTGGATCTCGTCCAGCTCCTGCTCGACCTCCTCGGCACCGGTCCCCCGCAGCCGGGTCAGCACCTCGCGGGCCTGGTCGGCGCGACCGTGCTTGACCAGCCAGCGCGGGCTCTCGGGCTGGAAGTAGATGCCGATGCCCAGCAGGACCGCCGGGACCGCGCCGAGACCGAGCATCCAGCGCCAGGCACCGCTGTCGGCCAGCGCGTAGTCGGTCACGTAGGCGACCAGGATGCCGATCGTGACCAGCAGCTGCATCAGCGAGGTGAGCCCGCCGCGCGACTGCTTCGGCGCGAGCTCGGTCAGGTACAGCGGAACGACCACCGAGGCGATGCCCACACCGATGCCGATCACGAACCGGAAGGCGACGAGCATCCACGCCGTGGTCGCGAGCATCGCGCCGACGGTTCCGGCGGTGAACACCACGGCCGCCCAGAGGATCAGCCGTCGCCTGCCCCACGCGTCGGCGAGGCGGCCGGACGCGCCCGCACCCGCCATCGCACCGACCAGCAACCCGCTGACCACGAGTCCCTGCTGGAGCGGGGACAGCGGGATGTCCTGCTTGATGAACAGCATGGCACCGGAGATCACTCCCGTGTCATAACCCCACAAGATGCCGCCGAGCGCCCCGAATATCCAGATCATCGCGTTGCGCGTGCGCGAGCGCCCTGGCGCGGGGGTGGTTGGCGTCATTGCACGAACCCTTCGTTGATTTTGCAGGAGGGCGTCTCACCACGCGCCTGGTGGCGAGACGCCTGGGAGCTGCCAGGAATCCGGCCGCAACCGCTGTTCCACGTGCGGGACCGGCGCTCCTGACCCGCCCCTAGCGCGCGGTGGGGCTCACGTGGATCTTGTGACCTTCTCCGGCGCGGAACTTCTGGATCGCCTCGGTGTAGGACGACAGCGGGAGCGTCGCCGACACGAGTGGTTCGACATCGACCGCGCCCGAGGCGATCAGCTCGATGGCCGGCTGGAAACCGTTGTGCACGGCCATGGAACCGAGGATGTCGATCTCCTCGTGGTAGACGCGGAACGGCGAGAAGCTCGCGGTCGCGTTCGGGTCCGAGACGCCGAACTGCAGGAAGGTGCCGCCCTTGCGGACCCGCCCCAAACCGTCCTCGATCGCGGGCACCGCACCGGTCGCGTCGATGACCACGTCGTAGCCATCTTGCTGCTCCAGCGCGTCGGCGCGGGTGGTGGCGCGGTCGGCGGCGTAGGACCGCGCGAAGCCCAGGCGGGAGTCGTTGATGTCGACCATCGACACCGATGCGGCCCCGGCAAGGCGCACCAGCGCGGCCATCAGCAGGCCCATCGTGCCTGCTCCGTAGATCAGGTAGTGCGATCCGGGCAGCCGGGGCAATCGGCTCAGGCCGTGGACCGCGCAGGACAGCGGTTCCACCATCGCCGCAGCCGTGTAGGAGACCGTCGAAGGCAGCGAGAAGCAGATCCCCGCGGGCACGGCGACGAGTTCGGCGGCGGCTCCGGCCTTGCTCACGCCGATGGCGTCCCAGACCGTGCACAGGTTCCCGCGGCCCGCACGGCACCAGCGGCAGATGCCGCACGGCAGGTTCGGGTCGACCGCGACCCGATCACCGACCGCTAAGCCGGTCACGCCCTCGCCCAGCTCCACGACCTCGCCGGCGAACTCGTGCCCCGGGGTCAGCGGGTACTCGACGGGCAGCACCCCATCGACCAGGTGCAGATCGGTGCCGCACAGGCCGCAGGCGTGCACTCGCACGATCACCTGCCCGGCCGCCGGTGTCGGATCCGCGACGTCTGCGACTGCGGCCTTGCCTGGTCCTTCGATCACTACGGCTTGCACGATCACTCATCCCGTCCGGCGTGCCTCGGCGCACGCTCGCTGGTCCGCGCACCGGCCGAGGGGTGCTCGGACTGGGCCGCCCCGGCGCGATGTGCCGCAAAAGCTAACTTCGGTTAAGCGCTTAGGCAAGCGCTTAACTCCATGTTAAATTCCCAACCCGAACTGGGAACGAGGGAGTCGCCCGTGGCCACGATCGCGGATGTCGCACGCGTCGCAGGAGTGTCGTCGGCGACGGTGTCCTACGTGCTCAACGGCACCCGCAAGGTGCGACCGGAGACGGCCGAATCCGTGCGCAACGCCATCGAGCAGGTCGGCTACATCCAGAACACGCTCGCCCGCTCGCTGGCCACGGCCCGCACCCTGTCCATCGGGGTCGCCATCTCCTCGGTGAGCAACCCCTACTTCACCGAGATCCTCCAGGGCATCGAAGCCGAGGCGGTCGATCGCGGCTACAGCCTGCTGGTGGCCGACCCGCGCGACGACCCGGAGCACGAGCTCAGCGTCGTCTCCCACCTCCACCAGCGCCGCATCGACGGGATCGTGCTCGCGCCGTCGCCGGAGCCCTCGCGGACGATGCGCTACCTCGCCGAGCACGATGTGCCCACCGTCCTGGCCGACCGCGTCGTGACGGCGGGCTACGACCAGGTCAGCACCGACAACACCGAGTCCACCGCATCGCTGGTGGACCACCTGGCCGGGCTCGGACACCGACGCATCGGCTTCGTGGCCGGGCTGGCAGGTCTGAGCACCACCGCCGAGCGACTGGCCGGGTATCGGGAGGGCTTGAGCCGCAACGGCATCGACGCGGATCCGGACTTGTGCCAGGAGGGCGCGTCAGAATCGGAATCCGCCCGGCGCGCCGCCACCGCCCTGCTCACCTCGCCGAGCCCGGCGACGGCGATCATCGCGGCCAACAACGCGATGACCATCGGCACCATGCGGGCGGTGCGCGATCTCGGCCGCATGGTTCCCGACGACGTGGCGCTGGTGGCCTTCGACGACTTCCCCTGGGCGGACCTGTTCACACCGAGACTCACCGCCATCGCCCAGCCCAGCCGCGAGATCGGAGCCGAAGCGCTCCGCCTGCTGCTGAACCGGCTCGACGATCCCACCCGTGATCCGGTGGAACGCCGGTTGGAATCCCGCTTCGTGCACCGCGATTCCTGCGGCTGCCGCTGAACCGCACCCGAGAAGGAGCCCATCATGATCGTCGTCGGAGGCGAAGCGCTGATCGACCTGGTCGCCACCGAACCCGTGACCGCCGCGCACCTGCCGGTGCGGACCTCGCACCCCGGGGGCGGACCGCACAACGTGGCGATCGCGCTGGCGCGGCTCGGTTCACCCGCGTCGATGCTGTCGCGGATCTCCACCGACGATTTCGGCGAGGCCCTGGTGAGCGGCCTGCGCGAGTCCGGAGTGGACACGAGCCTGCTGCAGCGCGGCCCCGAACCGACCATGCTCGCCGTCGCCTCCCCCGGCTCCGACGGGTCGGCCCGGTACAGCTTCTACGTCCAGGGCACGGCCGACCGGTTCGTCACCGATCCCGGCACCCTCCCGCCGCAGGTGCGCGCGCTGTCGCTGGGCACGTTGTCGATGGTGCTGGAACCCGGTGCCAGCGCTTACGAATCGCTGCTGCGGCGGGAGTCGGCGCGCGGTGTGTTCGTGGCGTTGGACCCCAACGTGCGGGCGGACCTCATCGACGACGCCGAGGCGTACCGCGAGCGGTTCGAGCGCTGGCTGCCTCACCTCGGCCTGCTGAAGGTGTCCGAAGAGGACGCTCACTGGCTCGCCCCGGACGCCGAACCGGTGTCGGACGCGGTGCGCCGGTGGGCGGGTGCAGGCCCGGCGGCAGTGGTGCTCACCCGCGGCGCCGACGGGCTCTCGGTCGTCCTCCCGGACGGGAGTCGCGTTGACGTCGCCTGCCGCGAGGCGGCGATCGTCGACACCATCGGCGCCGGCGACACCGTCCAGGCAGCGCTGCTGCACTGGCTGTCCCACAACGACGCCCTGGAGCGCCCGGTGGTCGCGGACATGGGAGCGGACCGGTGGCGGGAGGCCCTGACCTACGCGGCCACCGCCGCCGCCCTCACCTGCTCACGCCCAGGCGCCCAGCCTCCGACCGCAGAAGAGCTCCCCTCCCCCAGTTTTAGTCCTAACTGAGCAGACATTTCGGACATGATCATGGCTCGGTTTGGACTAAAACTGGGAAATGGTGAGGTGAGCTCTACTTCTTGAGGCCTGTGCCGTGGATTCCGTGTTGCTCGATGACGGCGAGTTCGTCGTCCGTGAGCGGCGGGAACTGCAGGGCCTCGACGTTGTGGTCGAGCTGCCAGACGGAGCTCGCGCCGATCAGGGCCGACGTGACCTCGGGGCGTCGCAGGACCCACTGGAGGGCGAGCTGCGCCAGCGATTGACCGCGCTGCGCGGCGAGGTCGTTGAGGGCCGAGGCCCGCTGCCGGTAGGTGTCGTCGATGACGTCGGGCGACAGGAAGGCGCTGTTCTCCGCGCGTGCCCCCGAGGGAACGCCCTTGAGGTACTTGTCGGTGAGCAGCCCCTGCGCCAGCGGCGAGTAGACCACCAGCCCGAAGCCGTCCTGCTGCGCCAGCTCGAGCAGACCGCTGTTCTCCGGCGTGCGGTCGAAGATCGAGTAGCGCGGCTGGTGGACCAGCAGCGGCACGCCCGCCTCCCGCAGCAGCTCGGCGGCCTGATGCGCGCGCTCGGGCTGGTAGTTCGACAGCGCGACGTAGAGCGCCTTGCCCTGCTGCACCGCGCTGACCAGCGCACCCACCGTCTCCTCCAGCGGAGTGCTCTCGTCCGGGCTGTGGCTGTAGAAGATGTCGACGTAGTCGGTGCCCAGATCGCGCAGGCTGTGGTCCAGCGACGACAGCAGCGACTTGCGGGAACCGCCCTTCTGGTACGGCCCCGGTCCGATCGGGTTGCCGGCCTTGGTCGACAGGAGCAGCTCGTCGCGGTGCGGCGCCAAATCCTTGGCCAGCACCTTCCCGAGGCACTTCTGCGCGGCGCGGTGCGGCGGACCGTAGCGGTCGGCGTTGTCGAAGTGCGTGATCCCGAGGTCGAAGGCGTGCAGCACGATCTCGCGTTGCGTCTCGTACGGGTAGTCGGTGCCGAACTTCTGCCACAGGCCGAACGAGAAGGCGGACAGGTCGAGGCCGGAAGCCCCCGCGCGCCGGTACTCCATCTTCTCGTAGCGGTCCTCGCTCGCCGCGTAGGTCTGCTCGAAAGCCCCGTGGCCCATCGGTTCCGTTCCTCCGGTCTGTCGGGTTCGTCTCCGCGGGACCGAGCGGTCCCGCTACCGACCCGTCATGCAACCACTTCGGACGCCGAAGAGCAGCCCGTTCGTCTCGGGGCTCACAGCTGCGGACGCGCGAGCGCGGCGGGCTCGGAGCGAACCCGCCGCGCGCTCTGAAGCGCTACCCGGTCCTGGCGTAGTCGCTGGCTCCGCACCAGTCGACGATCACGACGTCCTCATCGCCCACGACCCAGGCGTCGTGACCCCTAGGCAGCGAACTGACCGAGCCCGCCTCGACGTCGAACTCCTGGCCGTCGGCCATCTGGACGTGCAACGTCCCGGACAGGTGGTACTGGAAGTGCGGCGCTTCGCACCACTCGGTCCCCGCCATGGGCTTGACGTCCTGGCTCCACCGCCACCCGGGATGCAGCACGAAACGCCCGATGGTGCCCCCGGCCATGTCGAGGACCTCTGCGCGGCCGTGCTCGAACTCGCGCACGTCATCAGGGCGGTCGAAATCGCGGCTCTCGACCGCCTGCGTGCTGTGCATCGTCATGATCAACTCCTTCCGCGCAACCCGACGTCCACGACCATCAGCCCGCCGCGAGCAGGTGGCCAGAGGCTTTCTGCCCGTCACGCCGGGCCGACGGTGACGCGGAAGTTCCCGCGCTGCGAGTGCATCGTCCACAGCCGCTCGGCCAGCGCGTCCGGCGCGAACAGCGGGTCTCCCCCGCCGATGGCTCCGGGCACGACGAGCTGACCGACGTGCACGTTCTGGGTCGCGAGGGCGTCGTGCAGCATCTCGCCGTAGGCGGACTCACCGGCGAAGGCGACGGAGGTACCCGCGACCTTGCCGTTGGGGACCGCCGCGCTCCCACCGTTGACCAGCAGGATCGTGCCCTTGCCCCGCTCGGTCATGCCCGGCAGGACCTGGCGCACGGCGGTGGCGGAGCCGTGCACGGAGAACTCGAGCGCTGCACCGAGGTCCTCGACGGCGGTGTCGAGGACGGGGCGCAGGAAGTCGCGGTGCGGGACCGGGCTGTACTGCAGCACCTCGATCGGCCCCAGCTCCCGGTCAGCTGCCTCGAGCGCGTCCACCAGGCGTTGCCGGTCCACGACGTCGGCCTCGTACCCGCGCGCCCGCACCCCGTCCTCGGCGAGCTCTGCGGCGAGGCGGTCGACGTTGGCCTTCGTGCGCGAGATGACCGCAGCCGAGTGGCCCTCTCGCCCGAACCTGCGCGCCACGGCGGCGCCCAGTCCCGGACCGGCACCGATGATCGCGATCGTCGTCATGGCTGGCCTCCCTCGAACCCGTTCACCCGCTCCGGCGAGACCTCAGACCTGCACCTCGGCCGGGAGTTCGGTCAGGGTCCCGCGGATTCCGCGCATCCGCTCGCGGTACTCCTCCACCGAGTCGAGCTTGATCTGCTCGTAGCCCCGGATCACGTCGGGGAGTTCCGCGAGCTCGACCGCGGTGGCCAAGGTGGTTTCGGCCAGGAGCGGCAGAACTTCTTCGACGGCCGCCCGGTATTCACCGATGAGAGCGCGTTCGACCTTGCGGACGTGGGCGCGGCCGAACGGGTCGAGGGCGGTGCCCCGCAGTCGCCGGAGTCCGCGCAGCGCGCGGAACGCGGGCCGGATCCACGGCCCGAGGGTGATCTTCCGCCGCATCCCGAGGGCGCGGAGCGCGGGCGGGTGCAGCCGGTAGCTCAGCCGCGCCCGCGGACCCCACTGCTCGCGCACGCGATCCTCCAGCGCGGGGTCGAGGGAGAGCCTGGCGACCTCGTACTCGTCCTTGTAGGCCATGAGCTTGAACAGGTGCCGCGCCACGGCCTCGGTCAGCCGGGTGCTGCCGGGCACGGCCGCGCGCTCGTGCTCCCGGACGTGGTCGACGAAGCGCCGGTAGTCGCCGGCGTAGCGGGCGTTCTGGTAGCCGGTGAGCTCCTCGGCCCGGCTGTCGATCAGGTCGTCGAGGCTGGTCACCTGCGGTTCCGGCGCCTGCTCGCCGGAGACCGCGCGGCGTCCGTGGCCGAAGGCCAGCAGGTTCTCCTCGACCCGCGCCCCGTTGAGCCGGATCGCCTCCTCGACCACCTCCGCGGACAGGGGCAGGGCTCCGGCCTGGTAGGCGGCCCCGACCAGCAGCATGTTCGCGAACTGCTCGTCCCCGAACAGCTCCGCGGACAGCTGGTCCGCGGCCACGTGGTGCGCTCGCGCCACCTGCTCGTCGACGGCGGTGCGGATGCCGGCCTGGTCCGGGAAGGTCGAGGCGGGGTCGACGACCATCCTGCCGGTGGGGACTTCGGCGGTGGAGACCACGGCGATCGTGCGAGCCGGGCTGGTCGCCTTGAGCTGGACCGGATCGGTGGCCACCAGCGAGTCGCAGCCCAGGTACAGGTCGCACTCGCCGTCGGCGACCTTGGCCGCTCTAGCGATCGGCGCGGTGCTGACCTTGATGTCGGAGACGACCGCGCCGCCCTTCTGCGCCAAGCCGGTCTGGTCCAGCGCGCGCACGTGCTTGCCCTCGATCGCCGCGGCGGTGGCCAGGACCTGGGCCACGGTGACCACGCCGGTACCGCCGACACCGGTGATGCGCGCGGTGAAGTTCGCGGCCGTGACCTGAGTTTCGGGGTCGGGCAGCGGGCCGACCGGCGGAGCGACCCGCACGGCAGCGCGCCCGTCGGGATCGGGCACGACGGTGAGGAACGACGGGCAATCCCCGTCCAGGCACGAGTAGTCGAGGTTGCACGAGGACTGGTGGATCTGCGTCTTGCGGCCGAACTCGGTCTCGACCGGGCGGACCGAGAGGCAGTTCGACTTCTGCCCGCAGTCACCGCAGCCCTCGCACACCCGCTCGTTGATCATCACCTTGGTGGTCGGGGTCGGCTGGGTGCCGCGCTTGCGCTTGCGCCGCTTCTCAGCCGCGCACTCCTGGTCGTGCACCAGCACGGTCACGCCCGATTCACCGGCCAGCTCGGCCTGCACCTCGACGAGCTCGTCGCGATGCCGCACCGACACCCGGTCGCGATCGCCCACTCCCGCGCGGCGCAACGTCTTCCGCACCTTCTCCGGGCGCTCGCCGGTGATGACGACTCGGCTCACTCCTTCGGCCAGCACGGTACCGACCAGCTGCGGGAGACCGCCACGACCGCCGACGGCGTCCTGCCCTCCGGTCATCGCCACCGTTGAGTTGAACAGGACCTTGAACGTCATCCGCGCGCCTGCGGCCACCGCCGCCCGGATGGCGAGGCTGCCGGAGTGGGCGAAGGTGCCGTCGCCGAGGTTCTGCAGGTAGTGCGTCTCGTTGACGAACGGGGCCATCCCGAGCCAGTGCGCGCCTTCCCCGCCCATCTGGCTGATGCCGGTGACCGAGCCGACCTGCTCCTCGGGCATGAGCAGGACCATCGCGTGGCAGCCGATGCCACCACCGACCAACGCCCCTTCCGGCGGTTTCGTCGAGGAGTTGTGCGGGCAACCGGAGCAGAAGTGCGGAGTCCGGGCCGCCAGCGGCAGCATGATCCGCTCCCGGCGTTCTCCGTCCTTCGTGGACAGATGATCACAGCCGTTGTCCCGCAGCCTCCGCCGGAGACCGGCTGCCACCGAGTCCGGATCGAGCTCGCCGACGTCGCTGAACAACCGGGCACCGCCCGGATCGCGCTTGCCGGTCACGCGCGGTGCCGTGGCCGTGCCGTAGAGGATCTCCTTGATCGCGACTTCCAGGAAGGCGCGCTTGTCCTCCACCACCACGATCTCATCGAGCCCGCAGGCGAACTCGCGCACGATCTCGGGCTCCACCGGCACGACCGCGCCCAGCTTCAGCACGCGGACGCCCCGCCGCTCCCAGGCGTCCTCGACCAGTCCGAGCTCGTCGAGCGCTTGCCGGACGTCGAGGTAGGTCTTGCCCGCGGCCACGATCCCGATCCGCGCGGAACTCCTCGCGCCCAGCACCTGGTTGACGCCGCTGCGGCGCAGGTATTCCAGCGCGATCGGCGTCCTGATCTGGTGGAGGCTGCGTTCGAGCTCGGCCAGGTCGGGTCCGAGCAGCCGCGCGTGCGGGATGTGGGAGTAGGCGCGCAGACCACCGGCAAGACCGTTCATCACCGGCGGGGTCCACGTCGTGTCGACGAGCGCGGTGGAGCCGCCGTCGGCGACGTTGGTCGCGATCTTCATCGCCGTCCACAACCCGCTCGCCCGCGAGAGCTCGACCGCGTGCAGGCCGTGATCGATGACCTCCTGCGGATCGGCCGGGTAGAACGTGGGCAGCTGCAGGTCGGCCAGCGCCGGCTCGGACGAGCAGGGCACGCTGGACGACTTCGCGCTCGGATCGTCACCGACGAGCGCGACCACGCCGCCCCGGGGCGAGGTGCCGACCATCGCCGCGTGCCGGATCGCATCGGTCGACCGATCGAGACCGGGCGCTTTGCCGTACCAGAAACCGGTGACGCCAGCGGTGTTGAGCTCGGCGACCTGACCGGCGAGCTGGGTGCCCGCCAGCGCCGTCGCGGCGAGCTCCTCGTTGAGCGCGGGGGCGTGCACGACGCCGTGCTCGGCCATCAGCGCCGCACGCCGCTGGATCTCCAGGTCGTAACCGGCCAGCGGCGACCCTTCGTACCCGCTGACGTAGAGCGAACCGAGGTGGCCGCGGCGCCGATCGTGCCGGCTCCGGTCGAGCAGGACGCGCACCAGCGCCTGCACACCGGTCAGGTAGACCGGGCCGTCCTCGGTCAGGTACCGGGCGTCGAGCGAGAACGGCTCGCGGGTCGGCGTGTCGATGGACGAGCTCAAGCCGGCACCTCTTCCTGCGCTTCGGGGACGAGACGCAGCTCACGTTAAGCACCGTTTGCCCGGTTGTTCAACTGGTTCGCGCATATATGGACCACTGGTCACCTCCCTCGGTGACAAGCGATCCAGGACCTGGGCCAACGGTCGTTCCCAGTGTGCTCCTGGTGCACAACCGGACGTCAGCCCGCGATGCGCTGATCAGGTGGTAGGCCGTGGTGGGCTGAAAGCGCGATCGAATTGCACCACTGGCCCTGAGATCGGCTGGGTTGCGTGCGCATCGGCAACCGAGGACGGTCCTCGCCGCGGGGTCAGCGACCGATCTCGTCGTGCAGCTTGCGGATGAGCGGCGAGAGCCTCGGCTTGATGCGCCGGCTCAGCACGACCTCCGTGGAGATCCGCTCGACGCCCTCCACGGCGATGATCTGCTGCAGAACCTCCTCCAGCCCCGCGTTGTCCTTGGCGACGACCCGGCACAGCAGGTCCGCGTCACCGGCGACCGCGTTCGCCTCGACGACCTCCGGTATCCGGCCGAGGCCGTCGAGCGCGCGATCCAGCTTGCCCTGCGCGAGATTGAGCCGGACGTAGGCCAGGCCCTGGTAGCCCAGCGCGGCCGGGTCGAACTGCGGTTGCCAGCTGATCAGGACGCCGAGGCGCTGCAGCTTGTCCACTCTGGACTGCACCGTTGCCCGGGCGACGCCGAGCCGGCGGGCGTACTCGCGGACACCGGCCCGGGGCTCCTCGGCGATCAGCCGGAGCACGGCCATGTCCAACGGCTCGAAGGGGGACATGCGGGCTCCTCCTGGGCGAGTGATCCGGCCATCGAACGACGGTGCAGAGCGCGGTCGATCCGTTGTACCAGATGGTCACCCGCGGCATCGTGGAGTGACCAGGAAGTACCCGGAACACCGACGAGCTGAGCCAGGATCCCGGGCCGCACCGGCACTCGCCACCTCGTCGGCGCGGCGAGCAGCAGGTCTTCGGTGATCGGTCAGGCGCTGCGGGCCAGCAGGGTTTCGGCGCGGAGGGCGATTTCCATCGTGAGCCGGTCTTCGGGGTCGTTGAGGCGGTCGCCGAAGAGCTGCTCCAGCTTGTTCATGCGGTAGCGGACGGTCTGCGGGTGCACCCCCAGCCGTTCCGCGAGTTCCCTCGCGCTGCCGCGCGATTGGAGCCAGACCAGCAGCGTTTCGCTCAACCTCGCCCGCTGCTTGACCGTGAGCTCGTCGAGCGGAGCCAGGCAATGGGCCCCGATCTGGCGGACCAGGTACTCGTCGCTGAGCAGCCACAGCGAGGTGAGGTGTTCGGCGCAGCGGGTCAGCGGGCGGTCCGGCAGGACTCCGCGCTGCACCAGGTCGATGGCTTGACGCGCCCAGCGCAGCGAGCGGGCAGCATCGCCGAGCCGGACCTTCGGTCCGATCGCGGCGCGCCTCCCGCCGAGCTCGGCCGCGAGCTCCTCCGGGTCGGCCGGTTCGCCGGGCACGAGCATGTACGGCGCGCCGCCGTCGACGTTGGACAGCACCTCGCCGAAGGGCTGCGCGGGGTCCTGCTCCCACTCGTCGGAACCGGCTTCCAAGGCGATCAGGGTGACCCATTCGGGAACGTCCCAGCGGGCGCTGTCGGCGAGGTCCCCGATCGCCTGCGGTGACGCCGGCGGGTCGGCCAGCAGCAGTTCCAGAAGTCGTCGCCTGCGCCGGGCCAGCGTTCCCACCTCGCGCTCCTGGGCGGTGGTGTAACCCTGGATCGACAGCGCGGACAGGTCGTCGACGTAGGCGAAGATCGCCTCAGCGCACAGGCACAGCATGTCGACGGGGACGTCGAGACGCTTGCCGAACTCCGCGAAGTGCCGCCAGGCGACCCGGCCGCCCACCCGGTAGGCGGTCTGCAGGCTCTCCAGGCCACGACCCGCGGCGAACTCCAGCTTGCCCAGCAGGCGGAAGTACTCCGACCAGCTGTCGACTCCGTCTTCTCCGTCGTCGCGAATGTTGTTGAGCGGCTGGAGGATCGCGTGCTCGATTCCGCGCGTGAAGTACACGCCGAAGGCGGTGTCCAAGGGTTGTGCGTACTCCGGGACCACGCCCTGGATCTCGCGCACGATCGCCTTGGCCAGCGGAGCGACGTAGGGCCGGAACCCTTCGCCGATCTCCTTCGGCAGCGCGGTGAACAGCGTTCTAGCACGGCCCTTCTCGGCGATCCCCGTCTTCATCTCGTTGTGCGAAGCCGGAATCAGACGCCGGGAATCCGTCCGCTGGCCGGCGCCGCTGAACGGACTCCTCCCGCGCGACCCCCCTTCCCGGACAGCTCCGGACCCGACGTCGATCGGCATATCTCTCCCCCAAGCGCAGCTAATCGGGGCTCAACGCGTGTCATTCGATAACGCGTTCGCAATCATGAGAACATATGGACGACAGCTGGAACTGTCAACGCATCACCCTTCCGGTTTGCGTCCGCACATGCCGCTTTCGGCTATTCGGGTGGCGATTCTTTTGGCCGGTGCTAATTTTGCGGATTCCACTTGTGCAGAAGATGACAAAACCCGCTCGCACACCGCGCCGGCACCACCGGGCTCCTACTTAAGCATCATGACCAGGGCTTTGCGAAGAAGCTTCACATCACCGTTTTTCCCAGTTTTCCAGGGCGGAAGCGGCGGGGGAATTTATTCAAAGCGACTAATCGGTCCGTTTTGACGAATTCCCGTCGGGCCCGTATCCGATTCCACCGGGCGAGGAATTCAACCCGAGAGCCGGGGCGAGCACCGGCCACGCGGCCCGCAGTTCCCGCTGCCAGTAGGGCCAATCGTGCGTTCCGGTGCCGTAGAAGTGCGCGGTCACCGCAATTCCCTCGGCCGCCAGCCGATCGGTGAAGCTCTTCGACGTGGCCAGCGACGCCGCCTCCAGGGGGTCCGCCTGCCCCGGCGGATCCAGCGGCCCCGTCAGCCCGTTGCCGGAGGAGACGTGCACACCGATGCCGCGCAGTTCCGCCACGTGGTCGAACGGGTTGTGCTCCGACCAGATCCGGCGGTTGATCACCTCGTCTCCCCACAGCGCCAGCGGATTCAATCCCTCGCGCACCAGCAGCCCCTTGATCACCGCGGGCGCACCGGGGTTGAGCGTGTTCGGGATTCCGCTGAGCGACGCTGCGGCGCCGAACATCCCCCGATGCCGGAAGGCGTAGGCCAGGGCGCCGTACCCGCCCATCGACACGCCGGCCACCGCCCGGGCGGTGCCCGCGCGGTAGCGCCGCTCCAGGATCTGGCGCAGCTCGGTGACGTGGAAGGTCTCCCAGTCCGGGCTCCCGTGCTCGCCGAAGTTCCACCACGGCGAGTACATCCCGGCCGGGCCACCGCTGGGCATGACGACCAGCACGTCCTTCTCGACGGTGTAGTCCTCGACGTCGGTGAACCACGTCCACGCCTGGTAGTCGGCCGTCTCGCAGCAACCGTGCAGCAAGAACAGCACCGGCCAGGTCCGGTGCGGCTGCGCCGCCCACCGGGTGGGAAGCAGCAGCCGGACCATCGCCGTCGCACCGAGCGCCGGCGAGGCGATCTCCAGGTCGATCGTGCGCCGGTCCACCACGGACTCCCGGACGACCCGGGCTCCGTCGTCCGCCGAGGTCGCGGGAAGCGCCGACGCGGTCGTGCCCGTCGCCACCGCCAGGGCCGAGACGACGAGCACCGCCAGCACCCGCACCAACCGGCTCACAGCGGGATGTTCCCGTGCTTCTTGGCGGGCAACGACTGCCGCTTGTTTCGCAAGAACCGGAATGACCGCGCAACGTGGAACCGGGTCCGAGAGGGCTGGACGACCATGTCGACGTGTCCGCGCTCGGCCGCCCGGTAGGGGTTGGCGAACGCCTCCGCGTACTCGCCGGTGAGCTGCTCGTGCAGGGCGCCGCGCTGATCGTCCTCGGCCTCCCCCAACTGCTTCCGGTGCAGGATCGCCGCAGCACCGCGCGCTCCCATCACCGCGATCTCCGCGGTCGGCCAGGCGATGTTGACGTCGGCGCCCAGGTGCTTGGACCCCATCACCGCGTAACCGCCTCCGTAGGCCTTGCGCACCACCACGGTCACCTTCGGCACCGTCGCTTCCGCGTAGGCGTAGATGAGCTTCGCCCCGCGCCGGATGATCCCGCTGCGCTCCTGGGCCACGCTGGGCAGGTACCCGGGCACGTCGGCCAAGGTGAGCAGCGGGATGTTGAACGCGTCGCAGAACCGCACGAACCGCGCCGCCTTCTCGGAGGCGTCGATGTCGATCACCCCGGCCAGCCGCGTCGGCTGGTTGGCCACCACGCCGACGGTGCTGCCCTCGATCCGCGCGAACGCGCAGATCATGTTCGGTGCGAACCGGGAGTGCGATTCCAGGAACTCCCCGTCGTCGACGATGCGCTCGATGACCTCGTACATGTCGTAGCCCTGGTGCTCGGAGTCGGGCACGATGCGGTCGAGCTCCACGTCCTGGTGCGGCGGCTCCTCCGGTTCGTAGGTCGGTGCCGGCTCCAGGTTGTTGGCCGGCAGGTAGCCGAGCAGCGTCCGCACCCACGAGAAGGCGTCCTCCTCGTCGGAGGCCACGTAGTGCGCGTTGCCGGAGACCTCGCCGTTGGTGCGCGGGCCGCCCAGCTCGTCCAGGTCCGGCCGCTCGCCCGACACCGCCTGCACGACGTCCGGGCCGGTGACGAACATGTGCGAGGTGTTCTCGACCATGACCGTGAAGTCTGTGATGGCCGGTGAGTACACCGCGCCACCAGCGCACGGTCCGGTGATCATCGACAGCTGGGGCACCACTCCCGAGGCGTGGGTGTTGAGCCTGCCCAGCTCGGCGTAGTACGCCAGCGACTCGACGCCTTCCTGGATCCGGGCGCCTCCCGAGTCGTTGATGCCCACGACCGGGCACCCCATGCTCATCGCCAGCTCCATCACCTTGAGCACCTTGCGCCCGAAGGTCTCCCCCATGCTCCCGCCGAAGACCGTGAAGTCCTGCGAGAACACGCACACCGGGCGACCGTCGACGGTGCCGTGCCCGGTGACCACGCCGTCTCCGAAGGGCCGGCTGCGGTCCATCCCGAAGTCGGTGCAGCGGTGCCGGGCGAACTCGTCGAGCTCCACGAACGAATCGGCGTCGAGCAGCAGGTCGATCCGTTCCCGGGCGGTGAGCTTGTTCTTGGCGTGCTGGCGGTCCCGCGCGCGCTTCTCGGCCGCCTCCGTGACCTCCTCGTGGCGAGCGGCCAGATCGGCTATCCGATCCGCGGTGGTCGTGCGGTCGACAGGCGCTTCGAACATGCCAGTTCTCCCTCCAGGTGGTGCGCGATCACCGAGACGTGCGGCGGGTCGATCATCGAGACGTGGTCGCCCGGCACCCGCACGATGCGCAGGTCGGAGCAGAACTCGTCCCATCCCAGCGACTCATCGGTGCGCAGGTAGCGCGGGTCCAGCGAGGTCGTCAGCGGATGCGGTTCGCTGGAGCGGAACAGCACCACCCGCCCCGGGTAGGGGCGCGGCCGGTAGCGCTCGGCGATCCGGGCGTCCACGTAGGACGTGTACTGGTGGTGCAGCACTGCTTCGCCCATGTCCGGGACCCGCTCGGCGATGCGGTCCATGACGAAGCGGATCTGCTCGTCCTCCGAGAGCCCGCCCAGCTCCTCGACGCGGATGCCGAGGCTGGTCCCGTAGGTCTGCTCGACGTAGTCGACGAACTTGCCGTACCGGTCCAGCAGCAAGTCCGCCTGCGTCTTCTCCGGCGCGGGCAGCGGCAGGATGCTGTCGATCATGGCCACGAACTCGACCTGATCGCCGAGCTCGGTGAGCCTGCGGGCGACCTCGTAGGCCAGGCAGCCGCCGAACGACCAGCCGGCGAGCCGGTACGGTCCGCCCGGCTGGATCTCGCGCAGCATCCCGATGTACCGCTCGGCGATGTCCTCCACCGAACTCGCCTCGTCCAGCCGCTCGAAGCCGTAGCAGGGCTGCTGGTCGTCGAGCAGGTCCACCAGCGGCCGGTAGACGCCGGTGGATCCACCGGCCGGGTGGAACAGCAGCAGCGGCGTGCGGTCGCCGCGGTCGCGCAGCGCCAGCACCGGTTCCGCGGCCGCTTCGACCAACGGCCGCAGCAGGTCGGCCATCGCGGCGACGGTCGGCCTCGCGAACAGCTCCGCGCGACCGGGCGCCCCCGGGTGCTGATCGAGGACGCGGTCGTGCACCTGCAGAGAGGAGGCGTCGTCACCGCCGAGGGCGAAGAAGTCGTCGTGCACGTCGAGGGTGTCGACGCCGAGCGCCTCGCGCCACACCGTCGCGACCCACCGCTCGACCTGCTCGCGGGGTTCGAGCACCGACCGCACCGGCTCGCCCTCCTCGGGTTCCTCCACCGGTCGCAATCCGAGCTCGGCGGCCACGTGAGCGGCCACCTCGGTCAGGCTCGCTCCGCGCAGCAGCATGGGGATCGGGACCGTCATGCCGAAGTCGCGCTCGAACGCGGTTCTGGCGCGCATCGCCATCAGCGAGTCCAGGCCGAGCCGGGTCAGCGGTGCGGCGGTGTCGATGTCGGCCTCCGCCAAGCCCGTGAGAGCACGGATGCGACCGCGCAGGGCGTCGAGGATCGTGCGGTGGGCCTGCCCGGGTTCCATCCCGCGCAGCGCTTCGACATCGGGACCGGCCTCGTCGTCCTCCGCTCCGTCCGCGGCGTTCACGACCTCCGCGGCGAGTTCGCCGAACATCGGCCGCCGCGCCAGTTCCGGGAACAGCGCCAGCGTGCCCGCGATGTCCAGGCGCGTGATCCCCGTCGCGGACCGACCGCTGGTCAGCACCGCTTCCAGCGCCTCCACGCCCTCGGCCGGGGTGAGCGGCCGCAGCACGGCCGAGTCGCGGCCGACCGCACCACCGAGCTCGTCCCACGGTCCCCAGTTGATGGTCGCCGCGGGCAGTCCCCGGTTGCGGCGCCACTGGACGAAGGCGTCCAGCCAGGCGTTGGCCGTGGCATACGCGGTCTGGCCGGGCGAGCCGAACAACGCGGCCGCGGAGGAGAACACCAGCCACCAGTCCAGCTCCAGACCGGCTGTGGCCTCGTGGAGCCTGTTCGCCCCGACGACCTTCGGCCGCCACACGCGGGCGAGGTCGGACTCGGTCAGGGTGCTGACCGTGGCGTCGGCCAGCACTCCCGCCGCGTGCAGCACACCCCGCACCGGCACGCCGTCGGCTCCGGCCTCGCCGACGAGCTGCTCGGCCACGCCGTCCTCGGCGATGTCGCCGAGGACGACCCGCACCTCGGTCCCCCTGCCGCGCATCTCCGCGAACACGCCCTCGGCCTCCGCCGACGGGGCGCTCCGCCCGCAGAGCACGACTCGGCTCGCGCCTCCCTCGGACAACCAGCGCGCGACGAGCAGGCCCAGTCCGCCGAGCCCTCCGGTGATCGCGTAGGCGCCGTCGCGCACCGCCGGAACCGCTGCGGCTTCGGGGATTTCGGCCCGCACGAGGCGAGCGGCGTAGCGGATTCCCTCCCGCCAGGCGATCTCGTCGTCCGGCGAACCGGCGTCGAGCTCGGACATCAGCGAGGCGGAGCCGGCCTGGTCCAGGTCGAGGTGCGTGACGTGCAGCTCCGGGTGCTCGAAGGCCAGCACCCGAACGAGGCCCCGCAGGAACGCCGCACCGGGGGCTCCGGGCTCGCCGTCGCGCACCGCGATCGCGTCCTGGGTGACCAGCCACAACCTGCCCTCGGCGGCGGTCAGCTCGTTCGCCGCCGTAACGGCGTTGAACAGCAGCCGCCGGGAGTGCTCCGAGGACTCGTAATGCTCGGAGGATCCCGCCACCAGCAGCACGCCCGCCAGGGGCGCGTCGGGAACCGCGTTGGCCTTCGCCTCACCCAGGCTCTCGATGTCCGATGTGGACAGTATCAGCGGATGGTCACCGCACGCGGCGATCTCAGCCGCCAGCCTGGAGACCTCCGGTCCTGCCGTGCCGTCGGCGAGCAGCAACCAGCTCCGGCAGGGCCGGTCCCGCCGTAGCTCCGGTGGGTCCGTGGTCTGCCAGCGGAGCTCGAAGCTCTTGTCCTCCAGAGGAACCGGGATCGGCGTCCGCAACCGGCGCAGGTAGACCTCGGCGATCTCGACGACCACCCGCCCGCCGGGATCCACGAGCTGCACGGTGCCGACGAGCCCGTCCCCCTGCTCGTCGGCGGGGTCGAGCACCGCATCGCAGCGCACCCCGTCGGACGGGTCGCCGAACACCCGCACCGAACCGATCGACATCGGCAGGTAGAGCGCCTGCTGCTCGGCGACCCGGTCCGCCGCTGCCGCCGCCAGGGTGTGCAGGCAGGCGTCCGCCAAGGCGGGGTGCAGGAAGCAGCGCCTGCTCGGCGGTGCCGCGGAGGGCAACGCGATGCTCGCCGAGGCCCGGCCCGGTGCCGCCCGCACGGTGCGCAGGCCCCGGAACGCAGGGCCGTAGCGCTGGCCGATCGCGGCGAGCTCGCGGTAGACGTCGAGCGGGCGCGCCCCGGCGGTCTCGTCGGTGACCTCGTCGAGGGGCACCGGGTCGGGCCGGCCGGGGGACTCGGCCCGCACCGTCGCCACCGCGTGACGGTTCCAGCGACCTGCGGCGGACTTGGCGTGCACGCCCACCTGAGCGGAGTCGGGGCCGGTCTTGCGCAGCGAGGTGTGCACGGTGGTGCCGCTGGTCAGCGGCAGCGGCTCGCGCAGCTCCAGATCCCGGACCCGCAGCGGCCGCTCGGTTCCGAACGCCACGCGCGCGGCGGACAGCGCCGCCTCCAGGTACGCCGTCGCGGGCAGCACCGGGACGTCGTGGACCACGTGGTCGGCCAGCCACGGCTGCACGTCGGTGCCGACCTCGGCTCGCCACACGTGGTGGTCGCTGTCCGGGATCTCGATGTGCGTTCCCAGCAGCGGGTGCTCGCCGGGCACCGCGCGGCGTGCGCGCCGGACCCAGTGCGCCTGGTGCTCCCAGACCGGTCCCGGGAGATCGACCACCGGGGCCTGCGGATACCGGCGCGCCAGCGCGGTCGGGTGCCCGGCCACGTGCAGCGCGGCCAGCCCCTGCAGCAGGCTGATCTGGTCGTCGGCGTCGCGGATCAGCGTCGGGATCGCCGAGACGTGGTCGATCCCAGCCGCTCGGGCGGTGCCTTCCACGGCGAACCGCGCGAGGGGGTGCGGGGAGATCTCCAGGAAGCTGCGGTGACCGTCGGCCATCGCCGCGGCCAGGGCCTGGGTGAAGCGCACCGGACGCCGCAGGTTGCGCGCCCAGTAGTGCTCGTCGAACTCGGGAACCGCGGTGACGTCGTCGAGAACGGTGCTGTAGCAGGTGATCTCGGGTTTCGCGGGGTCGAGGTCGCCGAGGCCGACGACGAACTCGTCCAGGACCGGATCCACGGCCGGTGAGTGCCCGGCTCCCCGGACGTCGAGCGTGCGGGCCATCCGGCCCATCCCTTCCACCCGCTCGACCAGGTCGTCGACCTGCCTCGCGTCGCCGGTGACGGTGCACTGGGTCGGCGAGGCGTGCACCGCGATGGACACGTCGGGGTAGTCCTGTTCGAGTTCTCCGAACTCAGCGGTGGAGAGCTCGACGGCCGCCATCCTGCCCGCGCCGCTGGAGTCGATGTCGCCCAGCAGCCGGGAGCGGAGGGTCATCACCCGCAGGCCGTCGGCGACCGGCAGCGCACCGGCGACCACGGCCGCGGCGACCTCGCCCATCGAGTGACCGACGATCGCAGCGGGCTCGACCCCGTGCGCTCGCCAGGTCTCCCCCAACGCCACCTGCATCCCGAACAGGACCTGCTGCCGCGCAGCCAGATCCGGCGCCGGGACCTCTCCCCGGAGCACGGCGCGGAGCGAGAACTCGCACTGCGCGGCGAAGATCGGGTCCAGCTCGTCCACCGCGGAGCTGAACGCGGGTTCGGTCTCCAGCAGTCGTCGCCCCATCCCCGGCCACTGAGAGCCGTACCCGGAGAACACGAACACGACGCCAGGATCACCGGTTTCACCGACGAAGGACCCCTCGTCCGGGCGCGCCTGGGCGACCTCCCGCAGCCGCCCGGCCAGTCCCTCGTGGTCGCCGGCGACCACGGCGGCGCGATGTGCGAGGTGGTCCCGCCGGGTGGCCAGCGCCGCGGCCACATCGCCGAGCCGGGTGTCGTCGTCGATCCAGTCGGCGAGGTCGGCGGCACGACGGCGCAGCGCCGACGGGGTGCGCGCGGAGAGGGCGAACACGTGCGGGACGCCGCCAGGGTCCGGATCGGGTTCGGCGTCCGGCCACTCCTCCAGCACGACGTGGGCGTTCGTGCCGCCGAAGCCGAACGCCGACACGCCCGCTCTGGCGATCCCGGAGTAGCGCGGCCATCGCGCACCGGTGCCTGCCACGCGCAAGGCCTCGGCGTCGAAGTCGATGTGCGGGCTGGGTTCGTCGAGGTGCAGGCTCGGCGGGATCCGCCTGTGGACCATCGCCAGCACCACCTTGATCAGCCCGATGAGCCCGGCGGCGCCCTCCAGGTGCCCGAGGTTGCTCTTGACCGAGCCGAGCAGCAGCGGCCGGCCGGCGGAGCGCGCACCACCGAGCACCGCACCGAGCGCTTCCGCCTCGATCGGATCGCCCAGGGGCGTTCCCGTCCCGTGCGCCTCCACGTAGTCCACTGCGGACGGATCGAGGTCGGCGTCGTCGTACGCATCGCGCAGCAGCGCCCGCTGCGCGTCGGGGTTCGGGGCGACGATCCCGTTGGAACGGCCGTCGGAGTTGGTCGCAGTGCCGCGCACGAGCGCGAGCACCCGGTCGCCGTCCCGGCGGGCGTCGGTGAGGCGCTTGACGAGCACGACACCGCACCCCTCCCCCCGCACGATGCCGTCGGCGGAGGCGGCGAAGGGCTTGCAGCGCCCGTCCGGGGAGAGCACGCCCGCGCGGTGGAAGTTCGCGGTGATCCCGGGTGACAGCATCAGGTTCACCCCACCGACGAGCGCCAGGTCGGTCTCCCCGGCGCGCAGGCTCGCCGCCGCCTGGTGCACGGCGACCAGCGACGACGAGCACGCCGAATCGGTGGTGAGACTCGGGCCGCGCAGGTCCAGCAGGTAGGACAGGCGGTTCGCGGTGATCGCCGCGGCGGCTCCGGTGCCCGTCCAGGCGTCGACCGCGTCGAGCTCACCCATGGTCAACGATCCGTACTCGCTGGAGGACAGCCCGACGAACACGCCAGTCCGGCTGCCGCGCAACGACTTCGGCGGAATCCCCGCGTGCTCCAGCGCCTGCCAGGTCACCTCCAGCAGGACGCGCTGCTGCGGGTCCATCGCCGCGGCCTCGACCGGGGTGATGCCGAAGAAGCCGGCGTCGAAACCGGCGACGTCGTCCATGAATCCGCCGCGCCGGGGGAGGTCGTGCCAGTCCTCGGCCGGCGCGAAGTCGGCCCAGCGCCCCTCGGGCAGGTCCCGGATCGCCTCCCGCCCGCCGTCGAGGAGCCGCCAGAAGTCCTGCGGTGAGTTCACTCCCCCGGGCAACCGGCAGCCGAGCCCGACGATCGCGATCGGCTCGTCGCGACGGGTCCGCGGCCGCGGGATCTCGATCTCCTCGTCGTCGTCCCCGTCGCCGGACAGCCGCACCGCCAGGGCCGCGATCGTCGGGTTCTGCCACACCAGCGTGGGCGACAGCCGCCTGCCGAGCCGCTGCCCCAGCTCCGCTGCGAGCTCGACCGCGTCCCGGGAGGACAAGCCGAACTCGTGCAACGGCCGGTCCGCGTCGACCCGGTCGGCGGGCAGGCCGCTCGCGTGCGCGATCCGCTCGACCAGCCATCCCCGGATCTCGGCTTCGCTCATCGTGTTTCGGGCGTTCATCACGAGCTCCCTCGCAGAGTTCCGGTGAGGTAGTGCTGGCGCGCCGCCGAGCGCGAGATCTTGCCGCTGGAGGTGCGCGGCACCTCACCGGGAGCGAGGACGACGAGCTCGCGCACGTTGAGCCCGTGCCTGCCGGTGACCGCGCTGCGCACGGCGTGGCGCAAATCGTCGAGGTCCACCTCGTGCTCGGCGAGCCGGCTGGCGCGTTCCACGGCCACCACGGCCGACTCCCCGTCGTCGGTGGGCACCGCGAACGCCGCCACCGAGTGCCTGCGGACGGCCGGGTGCGCCTGCTCGACGGTCTCCTCCACGTCCTGCGGGTAGTGGTTGCGCCCGTCGACGATGATCAGGTCCTTGATCCGCCCGGTCACGTACAGCTCGTCCTGGTGGATCACACCGAGGTCCCCGGTGCGCAGCCAGTGCCCGGCGCCCTCCGTCGCGGGGACGAACGTGCAGGCCGATTCCTGTTGCCTGCGCCAGTAACCGCGTCCCACGTTGGCGCCGGAGACCCAGATCTCGCCCACCTGGTCCTGCGGGAGGTCCTGCTCGGTGTGCTGGTCGACGATGCGCACCAGCTGATCCACCGGATGCCCGCACGAGACCAGCGTGCTGACGTCCTCACCCGTCGCCGGCACCGCTCGACCCGCCGCCAGCTGCTCGCGGTCGAGGTGCACGCGCCGCGGAGCGGCCCCGGCCGGGCTCGCCGTGACCAGCACGGTGGCTTCGGCGAGACCGTAGGAGCTGCGGTGCACCCGGGCTTGGAGCCCGCACTCGGCGAAAGCCCCGTGGAAGCGGTCGATCGCGCCCGCCTGCACGGGTTCGCTGCCGTCGATCAGCGCGCGCACGTGCTCCAGGCGCAACCGCACCTTGTCGGTGTCCTCGACCCGTGCCGCGCAGTAGGCGTAGGCGAAGTTGGGCGCCGCGCTGATCGCTCCCGGGTTCGCCGAGAGGGCGTGCAACCACCGGACGGGCCGCTCGATGAACGCCACGGGGTCGATGAGCACCGAACGGGTTCCGGCGACCAGCGGGGCGGCGAGCGCCAGCATCAAGCCCATGTCGTGGAACAGAGGCAGCCAGCTCACCGTGGGAGTGCGCCCGGCGACCGCCTCGTAGGCCGACATCGCCTGCGCCGCGTTGGCCACCACGTTGCCGTGCGTGATCATCACACCGGTCGGGGCCTTGGTGGAACCCGAGGTGTACTGCAGGTAGGCCAGCTCGTCCGGGCGCTGCTCGACGGGGTCCCAGTCGTCGGCGGCGGCATCGGGCACCTCGTCGACCGCGACCACCTCGGGACCGCCGAGTTCGCGTGCGCGCAGGAACTCCCGCACCGGGTCGAGCTTGTCTGCGACGGTGAGCACCACGCTCGGCTCGCAGTCGGCGAGGACCCCGGCCAGCCGCTCGGCGTGCCCCGGCAGGTCCGGTGCGAACAACGGCACCGCGACCAGCCCGGCCCGGCAGGCACCGAGGAAGGCCACGAGGTAGTCGACCCGCTGCGGCACCAGCACCGCCACCCGGTCTCCCCCGGACGCGAGTCGTTGCAGCGCACCTGCCACGGCGCTCGCCCGGCGGTCGAGCTCGGCCCACGTCAGGGACACGGCCAAGCCGTCCGGGCTCTCGCCGTAGTCGAGGTGCGTGACCGCCAGGCGGTCGCTCATCTCCTGCCCGCACCGCGCCAGCAACGCGGACAGCGACGCCCCTTCGACGTCTCGGAGCCACGAAGCGGGCGCGTCGGAAATGACCTCAGCAGTCGTTCGCATGATTCTCCCAGCGGTTTTGCGGAATTGCGGATCCGGACCGGAATGGACCCGGATCGCATTCGACGGAAATAAGAAGAACAACAATTCCCGTTGGACGAATTTTCGAAGCGGTCACTCTCCGCCGGAATCGGCGGTGTCCCGGTGTTCGTCGAATGGGCGTGACCGGAAGCAGGCGAAGGTCACCGCGGCCGCCAGCAGCTCGACGACCGCCGCGGTGATCAGACCCGCGGTGAACCCGGAGGCCAGCGCGTCCGGTTCGGGCGCACCGGCGGCCAGCTCGGCGCTCTGCCGGACGGTGAGCACGAGCCCGATCAGCGCGACGCCGAGCGCGCTGGACAGCTCGCGGGAGGCGGTGAGCGCACCTGAGGCGATGCCCGCGTCCCGGGTGGCGACCACTTCCAGCGAGAACGACGTCAGCGGCGTGGTGAACGCCGAGCCGGCGCCGATGAGCAGCAGCCCCGGGATCCGCGGCGGCACCGACGGGACGTGGTTGACGACCGCGATCGCCACCAGCCCCGCGCTGACCAGGACCAGGCCGACCATCACGGTGTACCGGGGACCCCAGCGGTCGACGGCCGGTGCCACCAGCGGTGTCGCGGCGACGATCGCGACCGCCACCAGCACCAGCGGCAACCCGGCCCCGGTGGGGGTCAGTCCCAGCGACTCCTGGTGCAGCAGCGGCGTGAAGAAGAAGACGCCGCTGACCCCCAGTCCCCAGAGCAGCTGCACCGACACCCCACCGAGGAACGCCCGCTCGGCGACCAGCGACCGCGGCAGCATCGGGTGCGCGCTGCGGCGCTCCACCACCACGAACGCCACCAGCGCCAGCACGCCCAGCCCGGCGGGAACGGCGCGGCCGAGCGGATTCGGGGTCTGCTCGCCCGTGCCCACCAGCGCCATCAGGAACAGGAGCATCGCCGCGGTCACCAGCAGCATGCCCCGCACGTCGGCTCCGCCGGGGGTGGTTCGCCGGGTGGTCGCGGCCGCGGCGGGAGCCAGGGCGGCGGCTGCGACCGCGAAGGGCACGTTGCTGAAGAAGATCCAGCTCCAGTGCAGGTGTTCGCTGAGCATGCCGCCCGCAGCCGGTCCGATCGCGATCGCCACCGCCAGCGCCGCCGTCCAGATGCCGGCACCGATCGTCCGTCCCCGGACGTCGAGGTTGGTGCGCAGCAGGCTCAGGGTCGCCGGTACGAGGACCGCGGCGGCGGCGCCCTGCACGGCGCGGGCGGCGATGAGCGTGACGGCGTCGCGGGCGACACCACCGGCCAGCGCCGCCGTTCCGAACACCAGGAGTCCGAGCAGCAGCGCGCGGCGCTGACCCCACCGGTCGACGAGGTTGCCCGCGACCAGCAGCAGACCCGCGAAGGGCAGGATGTAGCCGAGGCTGATCCACTGCAGCTCGGTCAGCCCCAGCCCCAGTTCCCTTCCGATGGAGGGCACCGCGGCGGCCACGATGTTGTTGTCCAGCGTGGTGACGAAGGCGACCAGGGCGATGATCAGGAGTGTCGGCAGGGCGGCGCCGCGCGGCTGCGCGATGCCGATCGGACCCGTGAGCCGGCCGGACACCATGGTCACCTCTCCACGTTCTGGTTCTCGGCGAGCGCGGCGTCGTCCTCGGCGCCGAACTGGTCCTCCAGGCGTTCCGGGCTGTAGTCGACGTCGATCGCGGCCACCTCCGCACCGCGCGCGGCCTCGATGGAGCTGAGCCTGCGGGCGGCCCGGTCGGTGGCGTAGCCGAACACGTCGCCCAGGTCGAAGCCGAAGGGGTCGTCGTCGAGCTGGTCGAGCGAGTGCTGGATCTGGGTCATGACGTGCGGCAGGAGCACCTCCATCTGGTCCTGCACGATCGCCCAGTTCGCGTCGTCGGCGGCGACGAGCCGCCGGCAGGTGAAGGTGCCCCAGGCCATGTGCCTGCGCTCGTCGTCGCCGATCCGGCGGATGAGCTGCTGCATCCCGGGCAGGATCCCGGCGTGCTTGCACGCCTTGTTCCACACGAAGTAGCCGGTCAGCGCCAGCACGCCTTCGACGATGTGGTTGTAGGTCACCGAAGCGCGGATCTGGTTCTCCGGGCTCGGATCCGCGTGCAATCGGTTCAGCGCCTCGGGCAGCGCGTCGAAGAAGATCGCCCGGTAGCCGGGGTTGTCGGACACGTGGTGGTGCAGGTCGTCGGTGAGCCCGACCGCGTCCAGCCACAGCCGGAAGACCTGCGCGTGCTTGGCCTCCTCGAAGCAGAACTGCGTCAGGTACATCTCGTCGGCGATGCGCCCCTCGGCCCGCATCGCGGCCAGGAACGGCTGGATCTCCTCGGCGACGGCTTCCTCGCCGCCGAGGAACTGGGCGCACAGCATGGTTCCGGCGAAGCGCTGCTGCTCGTCGAGTCCTGCCCAGTCCTCGGAATCCTGGCTGAAGTCGAGCTCGGCGGGGTTCCAGAACTTCGCGTTTCCCTTGTCGAACAGGCGGAGCGGGAGCGAGTCCCAGTTCAGGCCGCCTTCCTGCAGCGAGTGGAAGCCCTCTCGCGGGCGGGCTTCGATCACGTTTCCGGTCACCGTCGTGTCCCCTCTCCACGTCCTACGGGAATGTCCACATGGGACGGATCCGCGTCCGGTGAGGTGAGCGCCAACCGCCCGCCGCCGGAGTTCCAGTCGATGAACAGCGGATCCTTGGTGTCGATCACCAGGCCCAGCCGATGGTCGGCCGGGATGTCGTACGCCGTCGGCGAGAACCGCAGGTCGACCGTCCTGAGCTCGCCCGGTGCGGCGTCGGTCCAGCTCATCGGCAGGTAGTTGATCAGCCGCCCGCCGTCGGTGGGATCCACGTCGTAGAGGTAGGCGACGATCGTGCCGGTAGGGCCCGGCGGGATGACCGTCAGGTGCACCGCCACGGATCCGCGCACCGGAATCGGTTGCGGCAGTTCCGGACTGACCCACACCGCACCTCGTTCGCGGTCAACGGCCGGAAGCCACGTCCGCGGCGGTTCACCGGAGAGCGCCTCGAAGCTGTAGCTCGCCAGCGGGACCCCGCCGTAGGCCGCGGTGTCTCGATCGGTGTCGATCTCGACCTGCCACCCCGGGCGCGGCGCATCGCCGATCACGCCTTCGCCCTCGTCCTGCCCAGGACCGAGGTACAAGCGCCTGGGCTCACCTTCCGCGGACCGCCAATCGGCGTGGAACTCGGGCTCGTGGGTACCGGGCCTGGCCCGCAGCACCACCGGCTGCTCCCGCAGGATGGAGGTGTCGGTCCCGGCGACGGTGGCGTCGAACCACCGGTGGACGGTGTCCCAGGTCTCGCTGGGAAGACCCAGCAGACCGCCGGATTCGGCCGAGGCGTGCTCACCGGGGATCAGGTCAAGGCGCTTGACCCCGGCGTAGTCGTTGAACAGCTCGACCATCTGGTCCGGCGGGAACACCGTCTCGCTCCACGTGTGCCCGATCAGCAGCGCCGGCCGGTTCTCGTTGAGCCGGTCGAGATACCGGCTGGGCGAGCGGATCCGGGCCCACTCGTTGATCACCTCCCGGTCGACGGGGTCCGGGGTCGGGTCGAAGAAGGTGCGCAGCATCCAGTCGGTCTCGGGGCTGAGCCTGCCGTGCGCCCAGCCGGAGGTGTAGAGGATCAGCGCGACGAGCCCGCGCCGGGTCTCGTTGCCGTACAGCGAGTGCACCAGGTCGTACCACCCGCTGAGCGAGACGACCGAGCGGATCCGCTGGTCGAAAGCCGCGGCGATGAGACCGATTCCGGCTCCGTAGGACACCCCGGCGAGCCCGATGCGGGCCGGGTCGGTGTTGGTGTTCGCGCAGGCCCAGTCGAGCACGGTGGTGACGTCGCCGACGTCCTCGGGGCCGGCCGTGTCGACCTCGCCCGCCGATTCGCCGAATCCCCGCGCCCCGTAGGCCACCACGACGTAGCCGTGGGAGGCCAGGGTCCGCGCGGGCATGACGTTCTGGGTGGATCCGCCTCCCCACGCGCTGATCAGTACGACGGCCGGATGTGGTTGCGGCGTGCGGGGTTCCATCACCATCGCCTTGAGCGCGACGCCGTCCGCGGCGATGATGTCGACGAAGCGCGTGGTGAAACCGGTGTCCGCGCGTGCCGCCGGGGCTGCGGCGCCGAGGAGGGCCAGCGCCGAGACCGATACAAACGTCCTGCGGCTGTGCATTTCGTCCGCCTTTCGTTGTTCGCCATTCGCGACTCGCGGCGACGGGGCGGAACCATAAGCACGGGATTCAACTTCCAGCAAGGACGGGATTTTCCATTTCCGCGCACGTGACAAACGCCGAAAGCGTTTTTGTCATGCGGTGCACAACTAATCGGTCAAGCTCTCGACAACGCGTTCAGCTCCGCTAATCTCCGCCCGTCGAAACCAGCGGAACAATCGGAGGTTCGCAGTGCCCGAATTCACGCATCGCACGCGAGCGGTCGCCTTGGTGGTGACCGCGCTGGGCGTCGCGTGCGGAACCGCCGCGGTCGCACCCGCGGCCGGCGGCGACCGCCCCGCCGAGGTCGCCGAGGCCGCCCAGCAGCCAGGACCGTTCGACGACACCTTCTACGTGCCACCGAAAGCCCTGCCAGCGGGCCAACCGGGTGACGTGATCCGCTGGCGTCCCGCGTTACCGGCGCTGAACTCGGCCAACGCCGACGGCTGGCAGGTCATGTACCTGTCGACCAACGCGCTCGGCGAGCGCGATGCCGTCACCGCGACGGTCCTCGTCCCGAAGAACGCCGATCCCGCCACGACACCCATCGTCGGGTACGCCCCCGGCACGCAGGGCCCGGCGTTCAAGTGCACCGCGTCCCAGGCCATCGAACGCGGAACGCTCTACGACCAGCCGGCCGTCAACGACCTGCTCAGCCGCGGGTACGCGGTCGCGGTCACCGACTACGAGGGCTACTCCCCGGAGACGACGCCGACCTACATCACCGGCCGGTCCGAAGGACCTGCCGTCATCGACGCGGTCCGCGCGGCGCAACGCTTCCCGCAGGCCGACCTGGAACCGGACGCGAAGGTCGCCTTCCAGGGCTACTCCCAGGGTGGCGGAGCGGTGATGTGGGCGGGCCAGCAGCAGCCGACCTACGCCCCCGAGCTCAACCTGGTCGGCGTTGCGGGCGGCGGTGTTCCGGCCGACCTCAACGAGGTCGCCGAGGGGCTCGACGGCTACGTCGGATTCGGCTTCCTGGCCTTCGCCGCCGTCGGGCTGGACGCGGCCTACCCGGAGCTGGACCTGGACTCCTACCTCAACGAGACCGGCGAGAAGGCCATCACCGAGGCCAAGCAGCAGGACTGCGTGGTCGAGCTGCTCGCGAAGTACCCGGGCAAGAAGATCAGCGACTACACCACCCACGACCCGCTGCCCACCCCGCAGTGGCAGGCGCGCATCGAGGAGAACCGGCTGGGAGCCACCGCGATTCAGGTTCCGGTCTTCCAGTACCACGCCAGCGCGGACGAGATCGTCAACACCCCGCAAGCCGACGCGCTGCACCGCCGGTACTGCGAGCTGGCGGTACCGGTGACGTGGAAGACCTACGCCTCGGACCACCTCTCGGGGATCTTCGCGGGCAACGCCGACGCCGGTCAGTTCCTGGCCGACCGGTTCGAAGGCAAGCCGCCAGAGCCCAATTGCTAGCACCTCGTCGCGACGCCACCCCGGTTCTCGTTCCGGGGTGGCGGCCGCTCGCGGATCAGCTCGCGTCGCCCAGGGCTTCGTCGATGCCGTCGCCGGTGCGCCACTCGCGCAGCAGGCGCTGGAAGGCGGCGGGACCCGGGCCGAAGGTGCGGCGGGGGCGGGCCGAGCCCTCGTTGTTGTAGTAGCCCGGGGTGCACTCGGCGTCGAACCACGCGCGCTCCGGCGAGCCGGCCTCGATCGTGGCGACCCAATCGGTTTCGGCTTCCACCGAGGGCTCGACCCGCTTCGTGCCTCGGCGGCGGGCCTCGGCGATGACCGCTGCGACGTGGGCGGCCTGCTCGTCGAGCACGTGCACGTAGTTCACCGAGGGGGCGTTCTGCAACGGCCCCAGGTGGAAGAGGTTCGGAAAGCCGTTGCTGCAGAAGCCGTGCAGCGTCCGGACACCGGTGTCGCGCCAGGAGTCGAACAACCGCACTCCCTCCCTGCCGCGCACCGGCAGCCTGCCGGTCATGACGTCGGACTTGCCGACCTCGAAGCCGGTCGCGAAGATCACGCAGTCCACTTCGTACTCCCGGCCTCCGACGACCACCGAGCTCTCCGTGAACCGTTCCACGCCACCGTGATCCGCGGTGTCGACCAACGTCACGTTGGACCGGTTGAACGCTCCCAGGTACTCATCGCTGAAGGTGGGCCGCTTGCAGCCGTAGCGGTACCAGGGCTTGAGCAGCTCGGCCGTTGCCGGGTCCTCGACGACCTCCGCGACCCGCGCCCGCAGCTGGTTCATCTTCTCGAAATCGAGCAGCTCCTCGGCCCGCTCCCACTCCGCGTGGTCCCAGTGCGCGCGGGCGTCGGTGGCGATGATCTTGCCGAGGACGTGCGCGCTGGCCGTCCAGGCGTCGTCCACCAGGTCCTCGTCCGCCTGCAGACCGGTCACCACGGCCTGGAAGTTCTCCCGCCGCACCGCGTGCCAGCCGGGCTGCAGCGAGGCCGCCCACCGCGGGTCGGTCGGGCGGTTGTCGCGCACGTCGACCGACGACGGCGTCCGCTGGAAGACGTGCAAGTGCTCCGCGTCGCGCGCGACGTGCGGAACGACCTGGATCGCCGTCGCGCCGGTCCCGATGATCGCGACGCGCTTGCCGGCCAGACCAGTCAGCCCGCCGTCCGGCCCTCCCCCGGTGTAGTCGTAGTCCCACCGGCTCGTGTGGAAGGTGTGGCCGCGGAAGGACTCGATCCCCGGGATGCCCGGCAGCTTCGGGTGGTCGAGCGTGCCGTTGGAGACCACGACGTAGGTGGCGCGCATCTCGTCGCCGCGGTCGGTGAGCACGATCCACTCGCCGTCGTCCCAGCGCAGCTCGGTGATCCCGGTCTGGAAGCAGGCGTCGCGGTAGAGGTCGAAGGTGCGGCCGATCGCCATCGCGTGCCGGCGGATCTCCTCGCCCGGCGAGTACTTCCACTCCGGCACGTACCCCACCTCCTCCAGCAGCGGGAGGTAGACGTAGGACTCGATGTCGCAGTGGATGCCCGGGTAGCGGTTCCAGTACCAGGTACCGCCGAAGTCGCCGCCCTTCTCGATGATCCGGATGCGCTCCAGACCCGCTTGGCGCAGCCGCGCGCCGGCGCACAGGCCGCCGAAACCCCCGCCGAGCACGATCGCGTCGACGTGGTCGTGCAGCGGCTCCCTGGTGAGCCCGTCGGCGTACGGATCCTGGGCGTAGTAGCCGAACTCTCCCTCCGCGCGCCGGTACTGCGCGCTGCCGTCCGGCCGGACCCGGCGCTCGCGCTCGGCGCTGTAGCGCTCGCGCAGCGCCGCGACCTCGGTGTCGGAGAACTCGGGGATCGAGGGAGGATGCGTCGACATCGCGGCCTTTCTCGCTGCGCGCCTGCCTCCGCGGGAGCGGGCGGCCTTGGTTTTAAATCAGGTGACTTATTTCCAAGTTAGCACGCCGCCCAGCGCAGGAACACACGCCGCATGAGGTCACCACGCTGATGGCACTCGGGCCTCAAGGGAGCATCGCCATGCCCCCACGTTCTGCGCGCGTCACTACTGCAGCAACCCGATCGGCACCGCCATGCCCAGGAACAGCACCAGCTGGTAAACGCCGTTGATCACAGTGAGCCGGCCGGGCTTCTGCTCGAAGCCGTTGTGCTGCGCGAGGGTCGACAGCGAGAAGCCGAGCCACGCGAAAAGCCCCACCGCCAGGGCCACCCAGGAGGAATCGGAGCCGAAGAAGCCGGACGCGATGGAGCTGGCGACTGCGAGAACCAGCGCGGTGACGACGATCGACACGACCAGAACTACGAACGGGACCTTGCCCGCTCTCGCAGAATCTTCCTCGGTCACCCCGGTCAGCTGCCGCCAGATGCCGCCGACCAGACCCCAATCGCTGTACCAGACCCATGCGATCGCCATCCCGACCACGATCGCGACCACCACGGCCGACCAACTGATGCTCAGCTCCACGGAAGTCCCCCAGTCTCGACGCCCCACTCTCCAGTTGATAAAATCAACCATGATGGACGAAGTCAACCAGCAATCGAAGGCGTCCCGCAGCTACGGGCAGTTCTGCGCCCTAGCGCGTTCGTTGGACGTCGTCGGTGAGCGCTGGACCCTCCTCATCGTGCGAGAGCTCCTCCCCGGCCCGATGCGGTACACCGAGCTGAAGACCTCGCTCAACGGCATCGCGACGAACCTCCTGGCCGAACGGCTGCGGACCATGGAGACGAACGGGATCGTCGAGCGCCGTCTGGAAGGTTCCGGCGTGGCCTACGCCCTCACGCGCCGGGGAGCAGAACTGCGGGCGCCGATGGAAGCGCTAGGCCGTTGGGGAGCGCCACTGCTCGCGACCGGGCGCGGCGACGATGCGTTCCAGCCGCGCTGGCTGACCCTCGCACTGCCTGCCCTGCTCCGAGGGGCGAGCGCCTCGCTTCCCGTCGAACTCGGCATCGAGACGGACGGCTTCCTCATGGCCCTGAGAGTCGACGAGGACGGCCCGAGCGCATTCGTGCCCGAACAGGTTCCCACCTCGGTGTTCACCGCCGCTCCCGATGTGGTCGTCGCGCTGGCCGCTGGAGCGATCAGCATCGAGCAGGCCGTCGCCGCGGGCGAGTTCCGCGGCGACTCGAACGTGCTCCGGACCGCGTTCGAACAACATCAACCACGGTCCGGCCCGCAACAGTTCTGAGCAGTCGCAGGCCATCCGACGGCGGAGGAGCCGGGCTTCAGCGCAACTCGAGACGCACTCCCGGGGAGTGCTTCTCAGTCGTCGTTATCCGACTCGCGATCCTTTCCACTGCGCCGCCGCATCAGCTTCGGGCCGGCGCTCGCGCAGACCGTGGGCGCGTCGGGTCAACCAGTGGTTCACCGCCAGAAGCACGAACGCGAGCACGGCGAGGCCGAGGTAGGTCCACTCCGGCAACATGACCTCCATGGATGTCCGGTCAGCCGTCGGCATCGATCGGCAGACCGGGTGTGCGGTGTTCCAGCGCGTACTCGGTGGCGATCCGGAGCAGCATCTCCTTCTCCGTGCGCAGGAGCTTGTTCTCCGTGCGCAGCCACTCGAGCTCGCGGCGTTCGGTCGTGGAGAGTTCGCCCGTCGTCATCGCAGCGGGTCGAACGGGCGGAGGGCGGCGGGGCGTTCGCCGGTGACGATCTGCTCGGCCAGCAGGCTCCCGGTGATCGGCCCGAGCGTCAGGCCCCACATGCCGTGCCCGCCTGCGACGTGGACGCCGGGCAGCTTGGTCGGTCCGATCAGCGGGAGGCCGTCGGTGGTGACCGGCCTCGGGCCGACCCACTCGTCGTGCCGGGCGTCCCAGTCGACGCCCCGCAGGAACGGGCGTGCGGACTGCACGATCGCCTCGATGCGCTGCCGGTCGAGATCCGCGTCAGGTCCGCGGAACTCCATCGTGCCCGCCACGCGCAGCGCCCCCTGGTAGGGAGTGCAGGCGACCCGGACCGCGGGCAGGTAGATCGGGCAGGGAACGGGCTGCTGGGTGGGAACGGTGAACGAGTACCCGCGCCCCGCCCGCACGGACCGCTTGACCCCGGCACCGGCCGCGAGTTCCGGCAGCCAGGCGCCCGAGGCCAGCACGACCGAATCCGCCTGGACGTACTCGTGCTGCGCGGACTTCACGATCAGCCTGCGGCCGTCGCGCACCACGCCGCGGACGTCGAACCCGGAGTGGATCCGGCCGCCTCGGCTCTCGACGGCCTCCGCCAGGGACCTGGTGAACTCGCCCGGGTCGACGTGGCGCTGGCCCTCGATCTGCAGGACCGTGCCGACCCGCGAGGACAGTTGCGGGACGTCGAGACCGGCCGCTTCCGTGAACACCGTGTCCTGGCCGCTGCGGCGGGTCCGCTCGAACTCGTTCCGGAGTTCCACGGCCTGCTCGCGCTTCTCGAACGCGGCGACCACCGGTGCCGTCGGGGTCGGGGCGGTCACCCCGCCCTTGGCCAGCTCGTCGAAGGCGTCGAGGCAATCGTCGTTGAGCCCGACCAGGGCGCGCATGGACTTCTGCCAGGTGCTGCGCCGGCAGTTGCCTGCGAAGCGAAGGAGGAAGGCCCACAGACCGGGGTCCACGGTCCGGGGCACGTACAGCGGAGCGTCCCGGTCGAAGAGCGAGCGCAGGCCGTAGCGCAGCACCTCCGGCTCGGCGAGCGGCACGCTGAAGGCCGGGGCGACGTAGCCCGCGTTGCCCCAGGACGCTCCCGCAGCGACACCTCGCCGGTCCACGACCGTCACCTCGACGCCGTGCTCCTGCAAGAACCACGCGGTCGACAGACCGACCACGCCGGCACCCACGACGACGACCGATTCCGGTCGGCCGCCCGTTGCAGCACCCATGACCACGCTCCTCCTCGTCGCCAAGAGCATGCGCGACGAGAACCAGGAGTGCGTTGTGGATTTCGCACAACCATCCGGTCACCGGTTGTGCACGGCCTACTGCTGCTGAGCGGCGAGGGCGATGACCAGCGCGAGCCTCGTGTCCGGGTCCTCCAGATCCAGCGACGCCACCTGGGTCACCTTGCGCATCCGGTTGCGGACGGTGTTCGGGTGGATCTCCAGGCGGGCGGACGCGGCACCGAGATCGCCCTGCACCTCCAACCAGGTCCGCAACGTCTCGATCAGCCTGGTGCCCTGCTCCCGGTCGTACCGCCGCAGCGCCGCCACCGGACCGCGCTCGGGCGTCCGGCCGCCCGCGGCGACGTGGATCAAGCGGCGCAGCAGGATCTCGTGCCAGGAGTCGTCGTAGACCACGACCGGTGATCCCGCCGGTTTCGCCCCGTGGACGGCCAGGCTCTCGTCCGCCTCCCGCCTGCTGTCGACGAGCTCGTCGTGCCCGGCGGGGCCGCCGATCCCGGCGAACACCCGCACCCCCTCGGGCATCTCCCGCTCCAGCGCCCGCACCCACTCGCGCGCGGACTCCCCGTCCTCGTGCGGCAAGACCGTGTAGACCGTGTTGGCGAACAGGGCGCTGCGCCCCGGACGGGACCAGCCGAAACCGACCGTCGCCAGTTCGAAGACCAGCAGCGCCGCGGAGTCGTGCTCGCCCTGGTTGTGGGCTTGGACGGCGACCACGCGGAAGGTGTCGCCGCGGAAGCCGAGCCGGCTCAGCACCGTGGCCACGTCGGACTGCCCCTCCACGAGGCCGATCACCAGGTCCGACTCGACCTGCCGCTCCAGGTCCGCGCTCGCCCGCGTGCGCAGCAGGTGCGCCGCGGCGGTCCGGGACGCCTGCACGAGGGCCGCCTGCCGCTCGCCGTCCAGCGGGGACGGTGTGCCCACCCAGATCGAGCCGAGCAGCGCCTTGCCCGCGCGCACGGCGACCACCGCGCGTCCCCGCCGCGCGCCGGAGGGCTCGACGAACAGCGGCTCGTCGGAGGCGGCCAGGTGCCGGAACACGCCTCGCTCGCCGAGCTCGCGCCGGACCTCCTCCGGCACCCGCCTGCCCAGGATCGTCTCGAGCCGCGCCTGATCGGCGGACTCCTGGCGCTGCGAGTAGGCGAGGACCCCGGATCGGTGATCCTCGATCGTCACCGGCCCGCCGACGGACTCCGCGAGGGCGTCGGCCAGCGCGAACAGGTCCGTCGGACCGCGTCCGGCCTCGGTCTCGCGCCCCTCCAGCACCAGGCCGTAGACCACGCCCGCCAGCTGCCCCCACGACACGGCGGGGTCGACCAGCAGCACCGCGACCTGCCGCTCCCGCGCCACGGAGAGCGCTTCCTCACCGATCTCGTCGAGCCGGAACACCGCGACCACGGCGCTGGTCTCCGCCAGCACCTCGGCGGCACGCGGACCGTCCACCCCGACCGCGAGCAGCACTTCGTCACCGCCCGGCACCTGCTCCGCCGGGTCGTGCAGCGCCACCGCCCGCAGCTCGGTCGCCCGGCTGCGCGGCGCGCACACGAGCCTCGCCCCGTACCCGCCGAGGACGTTGATCAGTCGGTCCAGCTTGACCATGCACCCATGATCGGGCTTCTCGTCCCGAGCGCACGTCCGGGGTGGGCGGTTCGCCCCGCTCAGAGATCGGTCATCGCCGAGGTCGGGTCCTCGATCGCGTCGGCCACGAAGCGCAGGAACCCGCCCGCCGTGCCGCCGTCGCAGACCCGGTGGTCGAACGCCAGCGACAGCTGCACGACGCGCCGGGCGACGAGCTCGCCGTCCACCACCCACGGCCTCGGCAGGATGCGGCCCATCCCGAGGATCGCGACCTCCGGGTGGTTGATGATCGCCGCGCTCCCGTCCACGCCGAGGACCCCGTAGTTGTTCAGGGTGAACGATCCGCAGCTGAGGTCGGCGGGCGAGGCCGAACCGTCCCGGGCAGCGGCGGTGAGCCTGCCGATCTCCGCGTCGAGACCGCGCATGCCGAGCCGGTGAGCGCCGCGCACGGCGGGCACGACCAGCCCCCGCTCGGTCTGCGCCGCGATGCCGAGGTTCACGCCATCGAGGTGCACGATCTCGCCGCGTTCGGTGTCCACCCGCGAGTTGAGCTCGGGGAAGCGCACGAGCCCCGCCACGACGTAGCGCGCGACCATCGCGAGAACCCCTGGTGCGCTGCCCTTCTCGCCCAACGAGGCGCGAAGCTCCAGCAGTGCGGTGGCATCGACGTCCACCCAGGTCGTGGCTTCGGGGATCTCGGCGCGGCTGCGGGTGAGCGCATCGGCGACCGACTTGCGCAGACCCGTCAGCGGCACCCGTTCGCCGATTCCCAGTCCGGTTCTCCGGTCGGTGTCCGCAGGTTCCTCCGCTGCGTGCCGAGCCGACTCGACGTCCTGGCGCGTGATGAGCCCGTTCGGACCGGTCCCGGCCAGTTCGCGCAGGTCGAGACCTCGCTTGCGGGCCAGCTGCCGGACGATCGGCGACTGCACCGCCGGGCTGTCACCCGGTCGCGAGACCGGCTCGGGTGCGCGCCGCCGCCGGCGACGCCGCCCGCCCGGCCGGTCTCCGGTGGTGCCGTAGCCGATGAGCACGTTGCCCGAACCCGCACGCTCCTCCTCGACGTGCACCTCGCCGGCGCCACCGGATTCGACCGTGATCAGCGGCGCGCCGACGGTGAGCACCTCGCCCTCCTCGCCGTGCAGCCGCGCGACGACACCCGGGTGCGGTGAGGGAACCTCCACCGCCGCCTTGGCCGTCTCGACCTCGGCGACCGGTGCGTCGACCGACACCACGTCGCCGACCTTCACCAGCCAGCGCAGCAGCGTGGCCTCGGTCAGCCCCTCGCCGAGATCGGGCAGGGTGAAGACGTTCTCGCTCACGCGATCCCCTCCCACTGCAGGTCCTCGACCGCGTCGATGATCCGGTCCACTCCGGGCAGGTGGTGGTGCTCCAGCTTGGGAGCCGGGTACGGGATGTCGAACCCGGTCACCCGCCGGACCGGGGCCTGGAGGTGGTGGAAGCAGCGCTCACCGACGCGAGCGGCGATCTCCGAGGCGACCGAGGCGAAACCCGGGGCCTCGGCGATGACCACCGCGCGCCCGGTGCGACGCACCTCCGCGCACACCGTCTCGTCGTCGAAGGGCACGATCGACCGGAGATCCACGACTCCCAGGTCGAAGCCGTCCGCGGTCGCCTGCTCCGCGGCGGCCAGCGCGACCGGCACCGACGGGCCGTAGGCGATCAACGTGGCGTCCCTGCCGGCACGGCGCACGACGGCGCGGCCGATCGGCTCGACCGGGATGCCGAGATCCGCCTCCTCCTTGCTGAAGTAGTGCTTCTTGGGCTCCAGGAACACCACCGGGTCGGGACTCGCGATGGCCGCGCGCAGCAGCCCGTAGGCGTCGGCGTTGGTCGCCGGGGTGAGGACGGTCAGGCCTGCGGTGTGGGCGTAGTAGGCCTCCGAGGAGTCGCAGTGGTGCTCGACCCCGCCGACACCGCCGGCGTAGGGCACGCGGATGACCATCGGGAGTCGCAGCCGTCCCCGGGTCCGGTTGCCGAGCTTGGCGACGTGGCTGGTGATCTGCTCGAAAGCCGGGTAGGCGAAGGCGTCGAACTGCATCTCCACCACCGGCCGCATCCCGTTCATCGCCATCCCGACCGCCATGCCGACGATCCCGGACTCGGCCAGCGGCGTGTCGAAGCAGCGGTTCTCGCCGAAATCCCGGGTGAGCCCATCGGTCACGCGGAACACCCCGCCGAGCGGGCCGACGTCCTCACCGAAGACCACCACCGACTCGTCGGCGGTCATCGCGTCGCGCAGCGCGGTGTTGATCGCGCCCGCCATCGTGATCTTGTCGGCCATCACGCCTCCAGTCCGTCGAGCTCGGCGCGCAGCAACGCGCGCTGCTCCCGCAGCTGCGGAGTCGGCGTCGCGTACACGTGGGCGAAGAGCTCCTCCGGGTCCACTTCGGACTCCTGCGAGACGCCATCTCGCACGTGCTCGGCCATCGTCTCGGCCGCCGCGGCGAACTCGGATTCCTGCTGTTCGCCGAGCGCTCCGGCACGGATCAGGTGGGCGCGCAGCCGGACCAGCGGATCGCGGCGTTCCCACTCCGCCACCTCGTCCTCGCTGCGGTAGCGGGTCGGGTCGTCGGCGTTGGTGTGCGGGTCCATCCGATAGGTGTCGGCCTCGACCAGCACCGGACCTCCTCCGGCGCGCGCCCGGCTCACCGCGTCGCCGAGCACCGTGGTGAGCGCGGCGTAGTCGTTGCCGTCGACCAGCACGCCCGGCATCCCGTACCCGACGGCCTTGGCCGCCAACGACGGCGCCGCCGACTGCTTGGCCAGCGGAACCGAGATCGCGTACTTGTTGTTCTGCACGAGGAACACGACCGGGGCGCCGAACACGGCGGCGAAGTTGCACGCCTCGTGGAAGTCGCCCTCGCTGGTCGCACCGTCGCCGCAGAGCGCCATCACCACGCCGTCCTCGCCCTTGAGGCGCGCGGCGTGCGCGACCCCCACCGCGTGCAGCAGCTGGGTCGCCAGCGGGGTGGCCTGCGGAGCGACCCGGTGCGCGACGGGGTCGTAGCCGCAGTGCCAGTCACCGCGGAGCATCGTCAGCACCTCGACGGGGTCCACCCCGCGCGCGGCGATGGCGGCGGTGTCGCGGTAGGTGGGGAACAGCCAGTCCCGCTCGGAGAGCACCGAGGAGCAGGCGACCTGCGCCGCTTCCTGCCCGCGCGAGGACGGGTACACCGCCAGCCGCCCCTGCCGGACGAGAGCGCTGGTCTGCTCGTTGAGCCGCCGGGCCAGCACCAGAGCGCGGTAGCCGGCGAGGAGTTCACCGACCGGCGGCATCACGTGCGACCCGACGTGGTGGCCGCCTTCGTCGAGGATCCGGAGGACGTCGTGCTGCGGACCGCGCGGGTCGGCATCAGCGATGGACGACATGGCACGCAGTCTTCCAACCGACCGAATGGTCGGGTAGTTTTCGGCCGAGATCGAAGACATCTGGCCGTTCTCGCGCCTGCGGGCGGACAGGTGGCTCGCCGGATCCGGAGGCTCGGCGCGAGGAGGAGACGTTTGGCAACCTTCGACGACGTGGACCGCCGCATCGTGGCGGCCCTGGAGCACGACAGCCGGCTGTCGGTCCGCGCCCTGGCCGAGAAGGTAAACATCTCCCGGGCGAACGCCTACAAGCGGGTGCAGCGGCTCACCGAGTCCGAGACGATCACCGGGTTCACCGTCACCGTCGACCCGCTGCGGATCGGGATGGGCACGTCGGCCTACGTGGCGCTGTCGATCCGGCAGAACACCTGGCGCGACATCCGCGCGCACCTCCGCCGGATCCCCGAGGTCTGGCACATGGCACTGGTGGCGGCGGACTTCGACGTCCTGCTGCTCGTGCGCGCGGCCGACAACGACGCGCTGCGCGCCCTCGTCCTCGAACGCCTGCAGGAGATCCCCGGCGTCCTGTCGTCCCGCACCTGGCTCATCTTCGAAGACCGCGCCAACCGGGAGACCCCCGCCTCGCGGTGACCCCGTTCAGCACCCGCGGAGCGCCGTCCCGGCGATACTCACGTTCGGAGTACGCGCCCCGGGCCGGTGTACAAGTTGTACAGCTAACCACCGGCTGGCACCGGCAGGGCGGACAACCTGAGCAGTCCGAATGGGCACTGTTGCACGGCCGGGCACCCGCTGCGCACCCTTTCGTTCATGGACGACGCAGATCTCCGCGAGCTCTTCCGGCTGATGCTGGTGACGCGCCGCCTCGACGAGGAGGCGATCGCGCTCCAGCGGCAGGGCGTGCTGCCCGCCTACGCCCCGGCCAGGGGCCAGGAAGCCGCGCAGGTGGGCAGCGCGGCTGCGCTGGAGAAGTCCCGCGACTTCGCCTTCCCCACCTACCGCGAGCTGGGCGCCGCGATCGGCCTGGGGGTCGATCCCGTCGCCTACATGGCCATGCACCTCAACATCTGGCACGGCGGCCTCTACGACCCGAACGTCGCCCGCCTCGCCCCGCCGAACGCCGTCGTCGGCGGGCCGGTGCTGCACGCCGTGGGCTGGGCGATGGGCGCCAAGCTGGACGGCACCGGGGGCGCGGCGCTGACCTACTTCGGCGACGGCGCCAGCTCGCAGGGCGACGTGCACGAAGCCATGAACTTCGCCGCCGTCTACCGCCTGCCGGTCGTGTTCTTCTGCCAGAACAACGGCTGGGCGATCTCGCTGCCCACCGCCGACCAGGTCGCGGGCGGGTCGGTGGCCGCCCGCGCCGCGGGGTACGGCATCGAGGGGCATCAGGTCGACGGCAACGACGTCACCGCGGTGTTCGAGGCGACCCGCGCGGCGCTCGAACGCGGCCGCGCGGGCGACGGCCCCACCGTGATCGAAGCGATGACCTACCGGCTCGGCCCGCACTCCACATCGGACGATCCGAGCCGCTACCGCAGCCCCGAGGAGGAAAGTCTTCGCGCCGAACGCGATCCGATCGACGTGGCCGCGACATCGCTGTCCGCGCAGGAGATCAGCGACGCCGAGGAGCACGCGGCGGCGGTCGTGCGCAGGACCACCGAGGGCCTGCTGGCCATGCAGCGCCCGCCGTCCGACGAGCTGTTCAGCTTCGTCTACCGGGAACCGACCGCAGCCCTGCTCGACCAGCACCGCGCCTGGAAGGAGTCGCAGGATGCCTGAGCTGTCACTGCAACAAGCGCTCAACACCGCGCTGCGCCACGCCTGCGAGGACGACGACCGGGTGCTGATCTTCGGCGAGGACGTCGGCAAGCTCGGCGGCGTGTTCCGCGTGACCGACGGGTTGCAGGACAAGTTCGGCGAGCACCGCGTCTTCGACACCCCGCTGGCCGAATCCGCGATCATGGGCATGTCCGTGGGCCTGGCGATGTCCGGCTGGCGCCCGGTGCCGGAGATCCAGTTCGACGGCTTCAGCTACCCGGCGATCGACCAGATCGTCAACCAGGTCGCCCGGATGCACTACCGCAGCCGGGGCGCGCTGGGAATGCCGATCACGTTGCGGCTGCCCAGCTTCGGCGGCATCCGGGCGCCGGAGCACCACGGCGAGAGCCTGGAATCGCTGTTCGCGCACGTCCCCGGACTCAAGGTGGTCTCGCCCTCAGGCCCGGCCGAGGGGTATCACCTGCTGCGCCAAGCGATTTCGGACCCCGACCCGGTGATCTTCATGGAGCCGAAGTCCCGCTACTGGCAGCGGGAGGACTTCGACCCGGCCGAGCCGGTCGAGCCGCTCCCGGTCGGCCGCAGCCGAGTCGTCCGCCAGGGCCGCCACGCCACGCTGGTCGCCTGGGGAGCCATGGTCTCGCGGTGCGAGCAGGTCGCGGAACTCGCGGCGGAGGACGGTGTGGAGCTGGAGGTGCTGGACCTGCGGTGGCTCAAGCCGATCGACGTCGACGGCCTCCGCGAATCCGTCTCGCGCACCCGCCGCGCGGTCGTCGTGCACGAGGCCCCGCTGAGCGCGGGCCTGGGCGGCGAGGTGTCGGCGCTGATCACCGAAGGCTGCTTCGGCGACCTGCGCGCACCGGTGCAGCGGGTCGCCGGTTTCGACGTGCCCTACCCGTCCGGTTCGCTGGAGGACGAGTACCTCCCCACCGCTGACCGGATCCTGACCGCAGTGCAGACCGCTTTGGAGTACCGCCGTGGCTGACGTGACCTTCCCGCTACCGGACCTCGGCGAGGGCTTGATCAGCGCCACGATCCTGGAATGGCTCGTCGCCGAGGGCGACTGGGTCGAGCGCAACGCACCGCTGGTGGAGCTGGAGACGACCAAGTCCGCGGTGGAGATCCCCTCGCCGCAGACCGGGCGGATCTCGCGCCTGCACGTCGGCGAGGCCGAGGAACTCGCGGTCGGCGCACCGCTCGTGACGTTCACCGTCGAGGACCACGCCGGCATCGTCGGCACCGTTCCCGAGGAGCGCACGCCGCAGCGCCGCGTCCGGCTGACCCCACCTGAGGACTGAGCAGATGCCTGCGATCGAGCACGCCGGGGCGAAGCTCTGGTACGACCACTCCCCTGGCCCCCGGCCGGTGCTGTTCCTGCACGGATTCGCCTCCGACTCCGAGCAGACCTGGGAGCGCACGGGCTGGCTGCGCGCGGTGGCCGAGCGCGGCCACGTGGTCACCGACCTGCGAGGGCACGGCCGCAGCGAACGCGCGGCCACCGGCTACTCCCCCGACGCCCTCGCGCACGACGTCCTCGCCGTCCTCGACGAGGCGGAGGTGCCCGCCGTTGACGTCGTGACCTACTCGATGGGCGGTGTCGTCGGCTGGGCGCTGGCGCGGTTGGCACCCGACCGGGTCCGGGCGCTCGCTCTCGGCGGCATCGGCGGCGGCCCGGTCGAGCGCGAGTCCATGCTGCGCGTCCAGGAATCCCTCGGCGGCGAGGACCTCACCCCGTGCATCGCCGGCATGGCGGGCCAACGGCTCTCCGGTGAACCGCCCGCGCCAGTCCTGCTGGCCTCCGGCGACTACGACGAGATCGCCTCGGAAGCAGCGGCTTTCGCTGGCTCCCTCGGCGTTCCGCACGTCTCCCTGGGCCGTCGCCACCACTTCAACGCGGTCTCCAGCCGCGCCTTCAAGACCGCGGCACTGGAGTTCTTCGGCCGCTAGACCGGACCGGGCTCGGCGGAACGCGAAGACCGCGGCTCTCGTTGCGCACGAGAACCGCGGTCTTCGCCGGAAGTGGTTCAGCGCCCGCCGAGGTGCTGCTCCAGCCACATGGTGTGCACCGGGCCCGCCATGAGGTCCTCGGCGCTGGTGAGCTCCCGGTGCAGCCCTGCCGTGCTGGACACGCCCTCGACGTGGAACTCCGCGAGTGCCTGGCGGGCCCTCGCGTACGCCTCCTCGCGATCCGCGCCCCAGCAGATGAGCTTCGCGATGAGCGAGTCGTAGAAGGGGCTGATCCGGTCACCCTGCGAGATCCCGGTATCCACGCGGATGCCCGGTCCGCCGGGCAGGCGCAGCTCGGTGATCTCGCCGGGAGTCGGAGCGAAACCGCGCTCCGGGTCCTCCGCGTTGATGCGCAGCTCGACCGCCGCGCCCTTCAGCTCGATCGAGTCCTGGCTCATCGAGAGCTCGGCGCCGCCGGCGATGCGCAGCTGCTCCGCGACGACGTCGACGCCGGTGATCGCCTCGGTGATCGGGTGCTCGACCTGAACCCGGGCGTTCATCTCGATGAAGTAGAAGTTGCCGTCCCCGTCGACGAGGAATTCGACCGTGCCCGCACCCCGGTAGCCGACGTGCTCGGCCAGCCGCACCGCCGCCGACGTGATGGCCTGCCTGGTCGAGTCCTGCAGGTCCGGTGCCGGCGCCTCCTCGATGAGCTTCTGCCTGCGCCGCTGCACGGAGCAGTCCCGCTCGAAGAGGTGCACCACGTTGCCGTGGTCGTCGGCGAGGACCTGCACCTCCACGTGCCTGGCGTGGGCGACCGCCCGCTCCAGGTAGATCGACGGGTCGCCGAACGCCGAGCGCGCCTCCGCCTGCGCGGCGGGGAGCGCGTCCAGCAGCTCGTCGAGGTCGTGGACCGGCCGGATCCCGCGGCCTCCGCCGCCCGCGGCCGCCTTGAGCAGCAACGGGAATCCGATTTCCGCGGCCATCTTGCCCACGTCCTCGGGATCGGCGATCGGATCGGTTCCGGGGACCACCGGCACGCCGGCGGAGGCAGCGGCGCTGCGCGCGGCCGCCTTGTCGCCCATCTGCTCCAGGACCGAGGGGCGCGGGCCGATGAACACCAGACCCGCCTCCTCGATCGCCTTGGCGAACGCCCCGCTCTCGGCCAGGAAGCCGTAGCCCGGGTGCACGGCGTCCACCTCGGTGGCTCGCGCCGCCTTCAGCAGCGCGTCCGGGTCCAGGTACGACTTCTGGGCTGCGGAGCGGCCGATGTGCACCGCCTCATCAGCCATCCGGACCCACTTCGAGTGCTCGTCGGCGTCGGAGTACACCGCCACCGCTTCGACACCCGCCACGTGGCACGCCCGGATGATCCGGACCGCGATCTCACCCCGGTTGGCCACCATGACTCGCCGCAGGCCGCTCATACGTCATCGACCTCGAACATCGTCTGGCCGATGTCCACCTCGTCGCCGTCGTCGAGAAGGATCTTGCTGACACGGCAGTCTCGCTCGGCCTTGATCTCGTTGAAGGTCTTCATCACCTCGATGAGCCCGATGGTCTGACCGGGTCGCACCACGCTCCCCGGTTCGATGTACGGGTCCGCTTCGGGTGATGGGCGCCGGTAGAACACCCCGGGCATCTGCGCTTCCACTGTGGACATCGATCTCCCCCTCCGCCGCCTCTAGGCGTTCGTCACCGCCGCTCGCGCCTTCTCCAGACGTGCACGCCTTTCCGTCCGAGCCGCCACCGCTCCATCGATGTCCACCTGCTCGAACTGCACCTTGCTCCCGGTCCTTGCCTGTGCCATGCGATCCCGGTCGACCGAGATCACCGTCCCGATCGTGGCGTACCCGCCACCCGTCACCGCGTCGTTGAGCAGCACGATCGGCTCGTCGCCGCCCGGGACCTGGATCGACCCGATCGGGTAACCGAGGTCGACGACGTTGGCCTGGTCGCTGCCTGCCCCGAACGGCTGCTCCCGCTCCACGAACTCCAGCGATCCGCCGCGCAACCGGTAGCCCACCCGGTTGGCGTCCTTGGTCACCTTCCACTCCGTGTTCAGGAAGGACTCGAGCCCGCGTTCGGTCAGCCGGTACGCGCAGAGCCCGACCACGACCCGGAGCACGGTCGCCTCCGGGAACTCGGGCAGGAGTGCCGAGGGGATCTCGGTTCCGGGAGCCGGTGCGGGCCCGGCCTCGCCCAGCTGGAGCAGGTCGCCGTCGACCAGCGCGCGCCCCTCGAAACCACCGATGCCGGTGAGCATGTAGGTCGACCGCGACCCCAGGTAGAGCGGCACGTTCACGCCACCGCTGATCGCGATGTAGGGCCGGGCGCCCGCCCGCAACTGCTTCACCGCCAGCACGTCACCGGACGACATCCGGAGCGTTCGCCAGGGGGCGGCCGGTTCGCCGTTGACCGTCACGACGGTGTCGGCGCCGGTCACGGCGACGCTGCGGGAGTCGGTGAACTCCAGCTCGGGACCGATGTAGGTGGCCTCCAGCACCGCGGCGCCATCCGGGTTGCCGACCAGCATGTTCGCCACCGCGTAGGAGTACTGGTCCATCGCCCCCGACGGCGGCATGCCGATGGCGTACTGGCCGTCCCGGCCCGAGTCCTGCACGGTCGTGGACAGGCCGCTCGTGCACACGATCAGAGAACTCATCTGTAGAGCACCTCCAACAACCGGCCGTTGACCGCGTCCGCGTCGGCGAGCAGCTCCGCGGGCACCAGCTGCGCCTCGCGGATCCGGTAGCGGAAGCTGTCGGCCTCCACCTCGGCGCGCGTCCGGTCGTACTCGTCGCGATCGATCGACCGGTAGCGCAGGATGTCGCTCGGCCGCGGGAACGCGATGTCGTCGGCGAAGTCCGGAAGCCGCTGGGCGAGGTCGAAGACCGGCGCCGGAGCGATCCCGAACAGCTGGTACCCACCGGCTCCGCGCACCGGGTAGACCACCGAGAAGGCGCCTCCGTAGCCGAAAGCCCGCTCGGGGGTGTCGGTACGCGGACGCACGTACTTGGGAACCTGGATCTGCCGGTCGCGCGGCACCATCTGGTAGCAGAACGGAAGTCCTGGGACGAAGCCCAGCATGGTCACCAGGAACGGCGCCGCGGTGATCGAATCGATCAGCGCCGCAACGCTGCCGAAGCCGTTGATCCGGGCGGCGTACTCGAGGTCGGTGACCTCGGGGTCCTGGTGCCGGTCGCGGAACCTCATCAAGGTCTCCCGCGTCCACGGGTCGTCGAAGAGCACGGGAACATCGACGATCCGGGTGTTGACGGCGTCGTCGCTGCGCAGCTCACCGGCCGTGCGTTCCAGCCGGCGCAGCTCCTCCACGAGGTCGGCTGGGTGCAAGCGATCCGGATCCAGCCGTACCAGGTACGACGCGTTCGACGGGCAGATGTCCACGACCCCGTCGATGTTCTCCCGGCGCAGCGCGCCGGTGATGGCCATGGCCTTGAGATTGGCCTCAAGACTCATCTCTCGGTCGATTTCGACGAAGATGAATTCATCTCCGCCGAACTCGTACCGGGCCGGTGGCAGTTGAACCTCCATCACGGTCACGGCGCACCTCCGCATCCCCCGACGAGTGCGTGTCGAGAATGCGCCGCGGTACGGCTCGACGCAGCGCGTCGGTCACCAATCGACCACCTTCGAGTGAGAGGATAGGCTGATTGATCTGCGTGCGCAATCACCGGAAACTAAGGTGGGCGCCCGATCTGGAGGTAAACCCTTGCGCACTCTCGTGGACCTCAACGCCGATGCCGGGGAGAGCTTCGGGCGGTGGAAGCTCGGCGACGACGCTCGCCTCATCCCGCTCGTGACATCCGTGAACATCGCCTGCGGCTGGCACGCCGGCGATCCGGCGACCATGAACCGCTCCGTCGAACTGGCGCGCGATGGCGGGACCGCGGTCGGGGCACACCCCGGCTTTCCCGACCTCGCGGGCTTCGGAAGGCGTGCCATGACGCTGAGTCCGGACGACGCCGCGCGAATCTGCCTGTACCAGTTCGGCGCGTTGCAGGCGATCGCCGCGCGCTGCGGCGAGAGCGTCGTGCACGTCAAACCGCACGGTGCGTTCTACGGTCTGACGATCAAGGACGAGGCGGTCGCCGAAGCCATCGTGGAGGCCATCGCGACGGCGGCGCCGGGTGTTCGTGTCGTGCTGCTGGCGGGCCCGGTGTCGGAACGGCTCGCCGAACGCGGTTTCCCCGTCGTGCGAGAGGCGTTCGCGGACCTCGACTACGACGATTCCGGGCACATCATCATCGAGCCCGAACCGCTGCCGAAGGACCCGAAGGCCTGCGCGGATCAAGCGGAAGCGGTGCTGCGGGGCGAGGTGCGCTCGGTGACGGGCAAGCCCATCCCGGTCGACGCCGATTCGATCTGCCTGCACGGCGATCGGCCGAACGCGGTGGACATCGCGGAGGCGATCCGCGAGCGGTTCGCCTCCGCGGGTGTCCGTCTGGCTCCGATGGCCGAGGTGGCTGATTCCCGGAGCTGATTCAGCTCGCCGGGAGGAGCCTCTCGGATTCGGCCATCCGGGAGTCGCTCAGGTGATCACCTTCCGGGCTGAACGGCGGCACCGCCTGCGGCATGCAGTCGGCGAGCAGGAGCGTGTCCACGGCGCGCTCCTCCGGGCCGGCGCTGATCACCTCGCTGCCGTCCGGTGCCCAGATGCCCGAGTTGCCCCGGTACTCCCACTGACCGCGGTCGGACACCTCCCAGCCGCGACGGTTGGCGTAGGCCACGAAAACCCGCCACACAGCGGCCATCGCCGGGATGATGTGCTCGGTCGCATCGGGGTAGGCGACCAGCGTGGGATGCCCGTTCTGGAGCGTGAAATGACGGTCCGCGGCGGTGGGACCGACGATCAGCCGAGCACCTCGCCGCACCAGGCTCTGGTACAGCGGCGGGAACTCGCACTCGTAGCAGTTGAGCAGCCCGACCGGGAACTCGTTGACCTGGACGACCGGCGGGAGGTCGTGGCCCGGGGTGAAGTTCACCCGTTCGGCCTCGCCGTAGAGGTGCGTCTTGCGGTAGTTGGCCACGAGCTCGCCGTCCGCGACCAGGGCCACCGAGTCGTGCAGCGCACCGTTGGCACCCCTTTCGACGTAGGGCACGGCGACCGCGATCTCGTGCTGCGCGGACAGCTTGCGCGCGGTCTCGACGGTGGTTCCGTCACTCGGTTCGGCGAGCTGCTCGCACAGCGTCCGGTCGAGCGCGTAACCGGTGTTGAAGCACTCCGGGAAGGCGCAGAGCTGACTGCCGTAGCCGGCGGCGAGCGAGAGCACCTCCTCCATCCGGAGCAGGTTCTCCGCCACCGCCTCGGGTGATCCCAAGGGGTTCTCGCCCTGGAAGAGCGCGAGGCGAATCCCGGTTCCGGGCCGCGGGGGATCGCGGTCGGTCAACCGGCTGACGATTCGGACGGGACGCATGGGTGTTCTCCTTTTCCGATCAATTCGCGTGGGAAACGAAATCTTCAACAGCGGAGGCGATGTCCTCGACGTCGTCGGACGTGAGGTCGTTCCGGACGACGATGCGCATCACCTCCACGTCCTCCTGCTTCGGCGGGAGCGTGTAGACCGGCACCGCCCAGCCGAGCTCCGCCAACCGCTTCGACAGCTCCCGCAGGTCGACCGGTGGTTCAGCGGTCACCACCACCACCGGTAACTCGCTGCCGTCGCCGAGCACCCGCAGACGTCCGGTCGCCTGCAACCGGGTGGCCAGCAGCCGGGCCAGCGACCGGCATCGGGCGTGGACCTTGCGGAAACCGGCGAACCCGAGGCGCACGAAGTTGTAGTACTGGAGGACCACGGGGGCGGCCGACCGGGAGAAGGTCAGCTCGTAGTGCGCGTCGTCGCCACCGAGGTAGTTGATGCTGACCCCCAGCTCCGCACGACGCCTGCTCCGGTCGCGCCACAGCAACCAGCCCAGGCCCGGCAGCACCATGCCCGACTTGTGACCGGAGGCGTTGATCGACACCACTCGCGGAATCCGGAAGTCCCAGAGCATCTCGGAGTCGAGGAAGGGCGCGATGAACCCACCCGAGGCGGCGTCGACGTGGAGGGGGACGTCGATCCCGCGCTGCTCCTGGAGCCTGTCGAGCTCTGCGGCGATCTCGGCGATCGGCTCGTACCTGCCGTCCAGAGTGGACCCCAGGATCCCGACGACCCCGATGGTCCGCTCGTCGCAGAGGCGCTCGACCGCGGGACCGTTGAGCGCCGGACCTTCGCCGGTCGCCGGTGCGACTCTCGCCTCCACCCCCCAGTGACGGCAGAACTTCTTCCAGCAGGCGTGCGCACCTGCCCCCATGACCAGGTTCGGCCGCGTCCACTCCCTTCCGCTGCGCTCCTGCCAGCTCCGCAGCAAGGACGCACCGGCGAGCATCGCCGCCTCGCTGGAACCGGTGGTGGCACTTCCCACGACCCGGCTGTCATCGCCGTGCCACAACGTGCCGATGATGCCGACGCAATCGCGAAGCAGCGCATCGATCGCCGGGTACTGCTCTCGGTCGACGAGGTTGTAGTTCAGGTAGGTGCGGTAGAGCCTGTGGGCCTCCGGTTCGATCGATGTGGTCAGGAAGGTCGCGAGGTTGCGCTCCGGCCGGCCTTCACCGCTCAACCGCTCCGTCACGGTTGCGAGCGCCTCGTCCGCGTCCATCCCGAAAAGAGTTATCCCGCCCCGAAGTTGCGTCGAGCAACCCGATGATTCCTCGATCGCCTCCGGCAAAGCAGACATCGTCGAAAGCTCCTGTTCCTGGTGGTGTGCGAAACACGAGCAACGCTACGATCAGCCGGGAACCAGTCGCCATGAACAATTCGCCCCAGATCGTCCGCACTAGTTCCAGGTCCGCTCGGACTGGTCCAGCCGGGCTATTTCTCCACTCATACGAGGGATTCGCCGACAGGGTCGTAATTCGCGCGTAATCCTGTGGCGAAATGGAAAGTAGGAAAGTCCGGGCGCACCGATGTTCCGGACGATCCGCCCGAGTGGAGGCTTTCATGGCCCGTTCCTCTGACCGGGCTCTGGACCGGGCGATCAGCGCGTTGCTGCACGAGGCCGTCGAGCACTCGCGTGCGATGCGTCAGGTTCTGAACCAGGTCGGTCAGCTCGCATCATTAAGGATCAACATGCTCGAATCGTCGGAGTCCTCCGAAAAAACGCTGACCGAAGTGCTTTCGCCGTTGACCAAGAGGGAGAAGGAGGTTCTCGAGCACCTGGCTCGCGGCTGCTCCAACAGGCAGATCGGACGCTCGCTGGGAATATCGGAACGCACGGTGAAGAACCACCTGCGCAACATCTTCACGAAACTCGGTGTGGGCGACCGCACTTCAGCGGTAGTGAAGGCGATGGGACGCATGAACTAGCACCCCCGTTCCGCGGCGCTCGTATTCCTGGTACCGCCGAACCGCTCCAGGTCGGCATCCAGGTTCGCGTACACCTCCGGGCGCGTGGCCCGGAGGTGCGCCGCGTGCGCGAGACCGGCGATCACAGCGACCGGCAGCAGCCACGGCAGAACGGTCACGTAGGGAGCGTCGGATCCGGCCAGCAGGGCGAAGTTCGCCACTGCCATCGCGGATATCGCCGTCAGTCCGAGGAATCCGAGTCCGGGCGCCACCAGCGTGGACCACCACCGGGGGTCGGCGGACCTGCGGAAGTGCACCACGATCGACAGCGCCGCCAGCGCTTGCAGCACGATGATGCACAACGTCCCGAAACCGACCATGACGGGTACCAGGGTGGTGAGCACGTCCAGATCCAGCACGGCGAACGGTGCCGCCACGACGACGGCGAACGCGACGTTGACCGACAGGGCTCGCAGCGGAACACCGCTCTCGCGCGTGCGCGCGAGCGCGACCGGGAGGACCCGCGCCCGCCCCAGAGCGAAGAGGTACCGACCGGCGACGTTGTGGAAGGCCAACTGCGCGGCGAACAAGCTCACCACGAGCAGGATCATCGCGACGCCGAGCAGGAATCCGCCCAGGTGTTCGCCGATCAGCACGAACAGCAGGTCGCCGTCGGCCAGGTGCGCCTCGGCGACCCGCTGGGCGTCGGCCACCCCGACGGCGCTGACCACCGCCCACACGGTGACGCCGTGGATCAGCCCGATCAGCACGATCGAGAGGTACGTGGCGCGCGGAACCGTGCGCCAAGGCCGCTTGGCCTCCTCGCTGAACAGCGAGGTCGCCTCGAATCCCAGGAAGGCGGTGGACGCCAGCAGCAGACCGATGGCCGGGGCTCCCCCGGTGATCGCCGCCGGGCTGAAGGCCTCGAAGCTGAACCCCGTGCGCACCAGCACCGCCGCGCTGAAGGCGATCAGGACGAGCACTTCCAGGACGAGCGCGATGCCCAGCGCGGTCGCGCTGATGCTGATCCCGGATCTGGCAAGCAGGAATGCTGAACCCATGATCACCAGCGCGCACGCGTACCAGTGCAGGTGAATTCCGGTCAGCTGCGCGAGAACCGAGGACGCGTAGAAACCCGCCGTCCCCATGGCACCGGCCACGAACACGTTGTAGCCCGTGGTGGCGAGGAAACCGGCGATCAGACCGGTCGGCCTGCCCAGACCTCGCACCACGAACGCGTAAAAACCGCCCGCGCTGACGACCTCTCGCGACATCTGGGCGTACCCGACGGCGAACAGCAGCAGGACGACCGCGACCGCGATGTAGGCCACGACCGTGCCGCCGCCGGCGCCGAGTCCGATGGCCAGGCTCGCCACGACGACGGCCGCCGTCAGCGGCGCGACGGCCGCGAGCACGAGGAACGTCACCCCTGCGGTGCCGAGCTGATCCCGGCCGAGGCCGTGCGTCGAGTCGGTGCCGGACGCGGTCACCTCGTCAGCTCCTCCCGGGTCGCGAAGTTCGGTCGCACGCCTGCGCGGCGTCGTTTCCCGACAGAGTCGACCACCCGCACGCGCCTGACAAGACTGCAAGGAGGTGGTCACCCGGTCGCCGAACGCGAGCGGCACCCGGGTTCCCGCCCGCACCGGCTCGCGCGGCCCGTGAGGAGCGGCACCACCACCGGAACCCGCCTGGGCCGCCGCGGCGCGCACAATGGAGGCATGGTCGAGCAGAGCGTGTGGATGCAGAAGGTGGCGGCTGACCCGGGGCACTCCGCCTGGTACATCGATCGGATGCGCGGCCTGGCCCGAGCGGGTGACGATCTCGCAGGGGAAGCCCGCCTGATCGACGCGATGGCCGAACGGGGTTCGCACGTGCTCGACGCCGGGTGCGGGCCCGGCCGGGTCGCCGGGGCCCTCGCGGCCGCCGGTCACGACGTGGTGGGGGTCGACGTGGACCCGGCGCTGATCGAGGCGGCGCAGGAGGACCACCCGGGGCCGCGCTGGATCGTTGAGGACCTCGCCGAGCTCGACCTGTCCGCCCACGGGATCAGCACGCCGTTCGACGTGATCGTGTGCGCCGGGAACGTGATGACCTTCCTGGCCCCCAGCACGCGGGGTGCCGTGCTGCGGCGGTTCCGCGAGCACCTCGCCCCGCACGGGCGGGTGACCGTCGGGTTCGGCACCGGGCGCGGCTACGAGCCGGACGAGTTCTTCGCCGACGCCGCGGCGGCGGGACTCGCCCAGGACCTGGTCCTGGGCACGTGGGACCTGCGCCCGCGCAGGGAGGACTCGTCCTTCCTCGTGGCCGTGCTCAGCCACGCCTCCGACGACCGGTGACCGCGCGGGTCAGTCCGGGGTCGTGAGCACCCCGGCGTCGATGAGCCGCTGGACGTCGTCGTCCGGGATGCCCGCTTCGGCGAGGACCTCACGCGAGTGCTCGCCGAGCAGCGGGGCCGGTCGCGGAGGGGGCGACGGCGTGCCGAAGTCGATCGGCCGCCGGGCCAGGCGCACCGGGCCCACTCCGGGCTGGTCCACGGTGTGGAAGAAGTCGGTCGCCGCCAGGTGTGGGTCCGCGAAGAGGTTTTCGACGTCGTTGACGGGGCCGTGCGGGATGTCGGCCCGCTCGAGCGCCTCGCTCCACTCGGCCGAGGTGCGCGCGACCATCTCCCGGGCCAGCAGCTCGTAGAGCTCGTCGATGTGACTGGTGCGAGCGCGGATGTCGTGGAAGCGCGGGTCCTCGGCGAGCTCCGGACGGCCGATGATCTCGAAGAACGCCGTCCAGTGCTTGTCCGCGTACATCATGACGGCGAGGTGACCGTCCCGGGTGGCGTACGGGCGCCGGTGCGGCGAGTCGGTCCTCGGGTAGCCGCTGGGCCCGGACGGCGGGTCGGTGAGCCAGCCGCCCTGCCGGTCGAGCAGCATGAACGACGCCATGCCCTCGAACATCGGGATCTCCACCGAACGACCGGCGCCGTCGATCTCCCGGGCGCGCAGCGCCGCGCACGTGGCCGCCGCGCCGTAGAGGCCCATCACCTTGTCGGAGGCGGCCGAGCGCCAGTACTCCGGCTCGCCACCCGCTGCCGCCTGGGCGCTCGCGATGCCGGAGGCCGCTTGGATCACGTCGTCGTAGGCGGGGCGGTCGGCGTGCGGGCCGCCCTTCGCGTAGCCGCGGAAGGCGCACAGCACCAGCGCCGGGTTGACCTCGGAGAGCTCGTCCCAGGTGAGTCCGAGCCTCGCCGCCGCCGGTGGGCGGATGTTGTGCAGCAGCACGTCCGTTCCTCGCACCAGCGCGTGCAGGACCTCGCGGGCGCGTTCGCTCTTGAGGTCTACGGCGAGGGAGCGCTTGCCGCGGTTGGCGTTGACGAAGATCGGACCGACTCCGGCGCCCGCGACATCGCCGATGCCCCGCACCTGGTCACCCACCAGCGACTCGACCTTGATGACGTCGGCGCCCCACTCGGCGAGCAGCTGCGACGCGTACGGACCCATGAAGATCGTCGAGAGGTCGAGGACCCGCACTCCGGCGAGGATCTCCCCGCTCATCGGTGGACCGCCGGGAGCGCCGGGACCCGCGAAGACTCGCCGAGCACGACCTCCCACAGCCCGGAGCCGGTCGCGGCCGCGCCCAGGAAGCGGTCCCAGTCGCGGGTCGTGCCGAACTCGCCGCGCCAGTCGAGCGCGGCGAGGGTGAACAGCTGCAGCGGGTGCTCCAACGTGGTGCCGATGGCGCCGTGGACCTGGTGGGCGTTGCGCACGACGACCGAGGTGGCGTGGCCCGCGCAGGAACGCGCGGCAGCGACCTGGGTGGCCGCCGCCGGACCGGAGAAGTCGTCGTCCGCGGCGTCGAGGACCGCCGCGTCGACGGCAGCGCGAGCCAGCGCGGCTTCGGCGGCGGCGTCGGCGACGAGGTGCTGCACGGCCTGGAACTTCCCGATCGGGCGTCCGAACTGCGTGCGCACCCCGGCGTGCTCGACGCACAGCTCCACCGCCCGGTCCAGCGCTCCGGCGATCTGGACGGCACGAGCCAGGGCACCGCGCAGCAGCAGCTGATCGAGCACCGACTCGTCGAGATCGACTGCGTCCGTGGGTTCTTCGGTCAGGGTGAGGTCCGCGCGCGGCTGACCGGAACCCGTGGTGACCGGCGTGATGGTCGCGCGGACGTCCTCGGCGAACGCGAGCGTCCCGGATCGCCTCCGGAACACGACGACCACCGGGACGTGACCGAGCCAGGGCACGGCTCGCGCGACACCGCCCTCCCCCACGACCGCGACGGTGCGCGGAGCCGGCACGTCGCCGGGCCCGAGCCCGGCTCGGCGCAGCAGCCACCGCGCGAGCAGGTCGGTCTCGGCGAACGGGAGGTGCCGTGCGGCTGCGGCGCTCTCGTTCAGCAGCACCGACGCTTCCCGCCATCCGGCACCGGATCCGCAGTGGTCCTCGGGCGTGGTCAGCGCCGTGAAGCCGAGTTCGCCGAGCCGGCCCCACAGCTCGGCGTCGAAGCCCACACCCCCGGCCGCCTGGTCGAGCCGGTCGTCGAGGTCACCTGCGAGGAGCCCGCGCAGCACGTCGCGGAGCTCGTGGTCGACGGAGGTCATCAGCGCATCCCCAATCCGCGCGCGATCACGCCGCGCAGGATCTCGTTCGTCCCGCCGCGGAGCGTGAATCCCGGTCGCTGCTGCACGGCTCGGCGGGTGAGCGCGGCGACGTCTCCGGTGGCGCCCGCCGGTGCCTCGAGATCCGCGATGTCGGCGATGTCGCCTTCGAGGGTCGTGCCCAGCACCTTCACCAGCGCCGCGGGCACGTCGGCCCGTTCCCCGCGCTGGAGCGCGGCGGCGATGGACAGCGACATCTGGTGCAGTCCGGCCAGCCTGCCGGTGATCCGCCCGGCCTCGGCCGCCTCCAGGCTCCCGACGAGGGACTTCGCGAGCTGGTAGGTGGACAGGAACCGCTCCGGACCCGAGCGCTCGAACGCCAGCTCGGAGGTGACCTGGTGCCAACCCGCGCCGATCTCGCCGACGACGTGCTCGTCGGGCACGTGCACCCCGTCGAGGTGCACCTCGTTGAAGTGGTGCGCTCCGTTGGCGGACAGCACCGGGCGGATCTCGACGCCCGGCGAGTCCAGCTCCACCAGCAGCTGGCTCAGGCCTCCGTGACGATCCCCGTCCTGCGGGGAGGTGCGCACGAGCGCGATGAACGCGTCCGCGACGTGGGCTCCGGAGGTCCACAGCTTGGTGCCGCGCACCCGCCAGCCACCGTCGACGCGTTCGGCCGAGGTGCGCACGCTGGCCAGGTCGGAGCCCGAATCCGGTTCGCTCATCCCGATTCCGAAGAAGACCTCCGCCGAGGCGATGCGCGGCAGGTACTCGCGCTTGAGCTGCTCGCTGCCGAACCGCAGCAGGTTCGGGGCGACCTGGCGGTCGGCGATCCAGTGGGCGGCGACCGGCGCGCCGGCGGCCAGCAGCTCCTCGGTGACCACGAAGCGCTCCAGGAACGTCCGCCCGTGCCCGCCGTAGGCGACCGGCACGGTCATGCCCAGCCAGCCGCGCTCGGCGAGCGAGCGGGTGAAGGCCGGGTCCCACCCGCTCAACCAGCTGTCCACGGTGGGTTCGAAGGCCCTCGCGTGGGCCTGCTCGGCGAGGAATTCGCGCACTTCTCGTCGCAGGGCGGTCAGTTCGTCGTCTTCGCGGGCGGGCGGCGGCATCAGGGACGGCATCGACCTCTCCTGCACGAGAGCCGGATCAGTTTGTACGCAAATGCGTAACCGCTAGGCTTGAGGGTCACGGTAGGTGGTGGCACATCCGCGGTCAACGCGCCGAACGACGGCCGCCAGGACGGGAGGACGAGAGGTGGAGGAGTCCGAGCGGCCGACCCACGTCCGGCCCCGGCACCGGATGATCGACCGCGTCGCGGGTGTCCTGGAGGCCGTGGCCCGCTCCGACGGCCTGTCGCTCACGGAGATCGCACGCGCGGTCGACGCCCCGGTGTCCTCGGTTCAGGGGCTGGTCAACGGTCTCGTGGCCACCGGCTACCTCGACGAGCGGACCCGCACCTACCGGCTGGGCGTCGCGCCCTACTTCCTCAACCTGCTCGCCGGGCGCGGCGCGGTCAACCGGATCGCGCACGACGACCTCGTCGCCTTGCACGCCGAAACCGACAGCACCACAGCTGTTCTCGGCGTGGCGGTCGGGTCCGAGGTGGTCTACATCGACCACTGCTCGACGGATCCGCGAACCGAGTACCTGGCCAAGCGCTTCCACCGGCGCTCGCTGATCCGCACCTCGACCGGCTGGGTGCTGCTGGCCGACTGGGAGCAGCGCGATCTGTGGGCCTACCTGGAAACCCTCGGCCCCGAGGACGACGAGCGCGCGCAGCAGTTCCTCGACCGCGTGGAGGAGATCCGCGCCACCGGTGTCGCACTGCTGCCGGGCGCCGCCGAGGACGCCGAGATCGACGGCATCTCGGTGCCGGTGCGCGAACGCGGCCGCGTCGTCGCCGCAGTCAGCGTCGTCGGGCCTCGCGACGTGCTCCTGCCTCGCGAAACCGCCATCGTCGAGGCCCTCCAGCGTCACTCCACCCGCTGGCACGCCCGGGACTGAGCGCCCGAACCGGCCCTATGCGATCGGCGTCCGTTCGGTACCTTCGTGGTCGTTCCGCGATGCTTGGAGGTTCGCCGCTCATGTCCGATGTGCTGTTGATCGACCGTTCCGACCACGTCGAGACCTGGACGATCAACCTTCCCGATCAGCGCAACCCGATCTCCGGTGCCGACGTGATCGAGGCGTTCGAGACGCACGCGCGGCGCGTGCAGCAGGACCTCGACGTGCGATGCGTGGTGCTCACCGGCGCGGGCAAGGCGTTCTCAGCGGGCGGCAACGTCAACGACATGCGCGAGAAGGCCGGGATGTTCAGCGGCAGCCCGTGGGAGATGCGCAACGGCTACCGCGACGGGATCCAGCGGATCCCGCTCGCCCTGTCCGAGTGCGAGGTGCCGTTCGTCGCCGCGGTCAACGGCCCCGCGGTCGGGGCCGGCTGCGACCTGGCCATGATGTGCGACCTGCGGGTGGCCTCCAGCAACGCCTGGTTCGCCGAATCCTTCGTGCAGCTCGGCATCATCCCCGGTGACGGCGGCGCGTGGTTCCTCACCCAAGCCGTCGGACCGCAGCGCGCGGCGGAGATGGCGCTCACCGGCGACCGAGTGGACGCCGCGAAGGCCTTGGAATGGGGCATGGTCGCCCACGTCGTCGAACCCGATCAGCTGCTCGACGAGGCGCGGTCGATGGCGTCCCGCGTGGCCAAGAACCCGCCGCACGCCACCCGGATGGCCAAGCGGTTGCTGAAGGAGTCGCGCACGAACGACCTGCGCCACGTCCTGGAGCTCTCCGCAACGATGCAGGCCCTCTCCCACCACACCGCCGACCACGCGGAGGCGATGAACGCGGTGCTGGACAAGCGAACCGGGAACTACGAAGGCCGCTGATCCGCTTCCCACCCCTCGATTCGGATTTTCCGCTGAGCACCGGAATCGGAATTCAGCGGGAATCCGTTGGGGGTTGGGTTTCGGGGACCAGGACGCAGCGGCTACCGGTGAAGATGGTGACCATGCAGCGGTTGTTGTGGTTGCACAGCGACCGGGTGGCGGGGTCGGCGGCGATGCGGTTGATCAGGTCGGGTTCGCGCAGGAGGGCCCGGCCCATCGCGACGAACTGGAAGCCCTCCTGCATCGCGGTGTCCATGACCTGCCGGTTGGTGACGCCGCCGAGCAGCACCATCGGCAGGTCTACCGCCGCCCGCACCTGGCGCGCGTCGTCGAGCAGGTAGCCGTCCTGGTACGGGTACTCGCGGAGGAACCTGCTGCCCACCAGCTTCACGCCGGTGCGCACGGGTTCCCGCATGACGGAGGCGAATTCGCGCACCGGAGCATCGCCCTTGAACAGGTACATGGGGTTGAGCAACGAGCTTCCCGCGGTCATCTCCACCGCGTCGACCGTGCCGTCGGCCTCCAACCAGCGCGCGACCTCGATGGCCTCGTCGAGCCAGAAACCGCCCGGCACGCCGTCGTCCATGTTGAGCTTGGCGAGGATCGCGATCCGCCCGCCCACCGCGTCGCGGACCGCGCGCATGATCCGCAGCGCCAGCCGAGCGCGGTTGGCGAGGCTCCCCCCGTAGGAGTCCTTGCGCTTGTTCAGCTTCGGGCTCAGGAATGAGCTCGCCAGGTAGTTGTGTCCCAAGTGGACTTCCACCGCGTCGAACCCGGTCGCCACGGCCATCTTCGCCGCGTCGCCGTGCGCCTGCACCACCCGGTCGATGTCGCCGCTCGTCGCGGCCCTGACCCGGCGCAGCGACTGCAGGCTCAGCGACGGGCTCGGCCCGAGCGCGGGCAGCTTGGTCTTGGTCGAGTCGGCGACCGGCCCGGCGTGGCCGACCTGCGCGGAGATCGCGGCGCCCTCGGCGTGCACGGCCTCGGTCAGCCGCCGCAGACCGGGGACCGCCTCGTCCCGCCACACGATCTGATGCCCGTCGGTGCGCCCCTCGGGCGAGACGGCGCAGTAGGCGACGGTGGTCATCCCGACGCCGCCCGCGGCGTGCCGGACGTGGAAGTCGATCAGCTCGTCGGTGACCAGCCCGCGACGCGCTCGCTTCTCGTAGGTGGCGGCCTTGAGCACCCGGTTGCGCAGTCGCACGGGCCCCAGCTCAGCTGGGGCGAGCACGTCCGCAACGGTCTTCTCGCGCATCGCTTCGTCCTCACGTCGTCGGAAGTCCGGCGTTGCGATCGCAGACGGTACCACCTTTTTGGCTCATCACGCCAAAATATCGTCCCGGCCGATGTCACGGTGCTGACCTGCACCGGAGGACGCGTGGACTAGGGTCGGGCGGGTGAGCACCAGCGACGCCACCACACCGCAGCGCGGTCGCCCGACCGTGCTCGACCGCGCCGCCATCACCACCGCGACGTTCCGGCTCTGGGCCGAGCGCGGGTACGCCGCCGTCGGCTGGAAGGACATCGCCGAGGCCACCGGCATCAGCGTCCGCACCCTCGTGCGGCACTTCGCGCGCAAGTCCGACATCGCGTGGGTCGGCGTGCCCGCCGCGACCCGTCGCCTGCGCGGAGCTCTCGACGAGATGCCCGCGGACGTCCCGGCGGCCGATGCGGTGCGCCGCGCGATCGTCGCGTCCATTTCGGACGATCCGATGTCACCCGCAGGTCCCGACTGGATCCGGGTCGTGTGCAGCGAACCCGAGATCTCCGGAACCGCACCGGCCGCGTACCGCCCGTGGATCACCGAACTGGCCGGCTTCCTCGAACGCCGCGTCGCCGGCATCAGCCCGACAGCGGCCACGGCCCTGGCCAGCGGGTACCAGGCCGCCACCTTCGCCGCGCTGGTCGGCTGGAGCGAATCCGGCTCTCACGAGCACGCCGCGGACGCCGCCGACGAAGCGCTCGGCTGGCTGTCCCTCTCGCCCACCGGGAGCGACCGGGAGACCGCGGAATCGTGACGACGAGCACGTCGAATCACAATTCGAAATGCTTTCTCCGGATGCGTCACGAGCTTTCGAAGAGCCGATGACCGATTCTGCTATACTACTGATGTACCAGAATTCGACGGGCCAGACATGGCTCAGAACTGCGATTCTGATGAAGTCGGGGCGATGATGACCACTGCGAGCGAGGAGCACCACGCCACCCTGTCCATGGCCGAGAAGGCGTACCTGGCCATCCGCGACAGGCTGATCATGCTGGACATCCCGCCGATGACGGCCATCGACGACGCGGCGCTCGCGCGCTCGTTGGAGATCGGCCGGACCCCCGTGCGCGAGGCCCTCAAGCGCCTGGAGATCGACCGGCTGGTCGTGTCCTACCCGCGCCGGGGCACGTTCGCGACGGCCGTGGACATCACCGACCTCGCCTACATCTCCGACCTGCGCGTGCACCTCGAACCGCTGGCCGCGCGACGCGCCGCCGAGGTCGCCGCGGAGGCCGACCTCGATGAGGTCGACGCGCTGGTCGAGCAGCTCGACGACATCGACTTCCGCGCCCTGGACCGCGACGAGATCATGCGCTGGGACCTGCGCGTGCACCGCACGATCTACCAAGCGGCGGGCAACCCGCACCTCGAAGACACCCTGATCCGCTACGACAACCTCGCGACCCGGATCTTCTGCGTCTTCCTGGACCGGATGCAGGACTTCGACAGCCACGTCATGGAGCACTCGGCGCTGCTGCGGGCCATCGGCACCCAGCAACCCGACAAGGCCGAGCAGCTGGCCAGGGAGCACGTCCTCAACTTCGACAAGGCGATGCGCTCCCTGGTGTGAGCAGCCGCTCCTCCTGGTGCAGGACCTCACGCGAGTCCGTGCCCGAACGAGCCTAGAGGCGCTGCGCGAGCTTACGGCGCCACTGCCCGAAGGGCCTGGCCCGATCGACCGCCAGCACCCCGACGGGTTCCTGGGACCGATCCAGGTACAGCGCGAGGAAATCGCCTGACTCCGGGTCACCCTCCTCGATCTGGACGGTGCAGTCATCGGTGCGGTGACCGGCGAACTGGATCTTGTGCCCGTACTGGTCGGACCAGAAGTAGGGCACCGCGTGGTGCGCCGGGGCCGAGTGCTCGCGCCCGAGCAGCGCCGCCACGGCCCCGGCCGGCTGCTGCAGCGCGTTGGTCCAGTGCTCCAGCCGCATCGGGCTCGCGGTGTAGTTCCGGAAGGAGCGGGCGCAGTCGCCCGCCGCCACCACCTCCGGCACGCACGTCCGGCCCCGCGCATCGGTGCTGACCCCGTCGCCGACGTCGAGCCCGGAGCCGGCCAGCCACTCGGTGTTCGGCTGCGCACCGATGCCGACCACGACGACGTCCGCGGGCAATTCGCGCCCGTCCGAGAGCCGGACCCCGGTCACCCGCGACTCCCCCACCAGCTCGGCGACGCCCGAGAGGGAGTGCACCCGGACGCCGTTGCGGACGTGCAGCCGGGCGCACACCTCGCCCATGTCCGGACCCAGCGCGCGCTGCAACGGCACCGGCGCGTTGTCCACGACGTCCACCTGGCAACCCAGGCCCACGGCTGTTGAAGCGACCTCGGCACCGATGAACCCCGCGCCGACGATCACCAACCGCGCCCCTGCGACCAGCTCCTCGCGCAACGCGCGCGCGTCGTCGAGGGTGCGCAGGGTGTGCACGCCTGCGGGCGGACCACCCGGAAGGCTCCGGGCCCGCGCCCCCGTGGCGAGCACGACGCCGTCGGTACGGATGCGCGTTCCGCCGGAGAGCACGACCGCGCGACCGGTGGCGTCCAGCCCGCTCGCGACCTGGCCGAGCCGCCAGTCCAGGTCGAGCGCGTCATCATCGGAGTCGGTGAGCTCGATGTCGGACTCGCTCACCGTCCCGGCGAGGAATTCCTTCGACAGCGGCGGCCGGTCGTAAGGGCGGTGCTGCTCGTCCCCGACCACGGCGATCTCGCCGTCGAACCCCTGCTCGCGCAGCGCGCGGGCCGCCGAGAGACCGGCGAGCGACGCTCCTACGACGGTGACGTGCCGCATCAACCGACCTCCTCCGCGACGGCACTGCCGACCCGCGTCGTCTCGTGGACGTAGATCATCCCGTCCTCGACGGTGACGGCGTGGGTACGGACCGGCCGCTTCGCCGGAGGACCGCTGGGAATGCCGGTGCGGAGATCGAAACATGCCGCGTGCAGCGGGCATTCGACCGCGCATCCCTCGAGCCACCCGTCGGACAGCGACGCGTCCTGGTGCGAGCAGGTGTCGTCGATCGCGTAGAGCTCGCCGTCGACGTTGAACACCGCGATCGCCACGTCGCCGTGCACGCGGACCGACTCTCCCGGCGGCAGGTCGAGCAGCTCACCAACCAAGATCATTGCGCCTCCTGTTGCTTATAGCGGAACACCGCGTGCTATGCGCAACAACAGGATGGGGGTCCTCGACCGCCTCGTCAATGGGGAAATCCCGTTCGGAGCAACGGCTTTTCAGCTGCTCCGACACCCGGGCGCGCGTCACCGCGGGGCCGCGGCATGGCACTGCGCGACCCCGTGAACGGGTGGATGAGGGGGTTGAGGTCTTGCTTCGGCGAACGCCGTCGGGATACCTTCTCGGCAACAGATATATCAGCACTCGGGCGTGGTCACAACCGCGACGCCACCAGGAGGAACGCCACCCCGCCCGCTGCACCGCACCCGGGGGAGCCCCATGACGGACCGTCCGCGACGGACTCGGCGAGGCTTGAGACAGCCTGTCGTGCAAGAGGAACGCACGGTCCGGCGTGCGGTCGCGGCAGCCTCGGTGGGCAACGTCGCCGAGTGGTACGACTTCGGGATCTACTCCTACCTGGCCGCCGGAGTGCTCGATCAGGTCTTCTTCGCCGGCTTCGGCCCGTGGACCGCGGTGTGCACGCTCGGGGCCTTCGCGGCGGCGTTCGCGATGCGCCCGCTGGGCGGTTTCGTCTTCGGGCGCCTCGGCGACCGCGTCGGGCGCACCAAGGTCCTCTCGGCGACCGTGCTGCTGATGGCCGCCGCGACGGTGCTGCTCGGACTTCTCCCCGGCCAAGGTGCCGCAGGCCTGCTGGCACCCGTCCTGGTGCTCCTCGTGCGGATGCTGCAGGGGTTCTCCGCGGGCGGCGAGTACACCGGGGCGCTCACCCTGATCGCCGAGTACGCCCCCGATCGCAGGCGCGGCTTCTTCGGCAGCTGGCTGGAGTTCAGCACGCTCACCGGGTACGCCCTCGGCGCGGGCACCTGCGGTGCGGTGATCGCCCTGCTTCCGCCAGACGCCCTGCTCGCGTGGGGGTGGCGGGTGCCGTTCCTGCTCGCGCTGCCGCTGGGGATCGTCGGCCTCTACCTGCGCGTGCGCCTGGAGGACACCCCGGCGTTCCGGCAGCTCATGGAGCGCTCACCGGTGCTGGCCACGATGACCTCGCGACGCGCCCTGCAGATCGTGCGGCGCCACTACAGGACTCCCGCGCTGGTGGCCGCCGGAATCGTCGTGGCGTGGAACGTGACCAACTACGTGCTCACCAACTACGTTCCGACCTACTTGACCGGCACGCTCCCCCGCTACGGCGAGGGTGGCGCCAGCGGCGCGGTGGCCACCGGAGCCCAGGTCGCGGTCATGGTGGTGCTGCTGTGCGCCGTGGTCGGCGTGGGCAGGCTCAGCGACCGGATCGGGCGCAAGCCCGTGCTGATGACCGGCAGCGTCGCCCTGGTGCTGCTCGGGCTGCCCGCGGTGTGGTTGCTGCGCACCGGGATTCCCGGTCAGGTGCTCGGGTTGCTGCTCATCGGAGGATGCCTGCTGTGCTTCGCGGCGGTCGCCCCGTCGACACTGCCCGCCCTGTTCCCCACGATGATCCGCTACTCGAGCCTCGCGGTCATCTTCAACCTGTCGGTGTCGTTGTTCGCCGGCACGGCGCCGACGATCATCGAGGCGGCGGTGACCGCCACCGGCGACCTGGACTGGCCGGGATACTACCTCGTCGGCGCGGGCGTCGTCGGGATCGTCGCCACGCACTTCCTGCGCGAGCACGCGGGCAAGCCCCTGGACGGAGCCGCGCCGCTGACCTCGAGCGCCGAACTGCCCCCGCCTCCGCTGTCGGCAGACGGCGTCCCACTGGAACTTCCGCGCTAGGCGCGTGGCAGCGGCCTCGCACCGGTTCGGTGCGAGGCCGCTGCCGCGATGCCGTCAGCCGGTGCGCTCGCGCACCCAGTCGTGGAACTCGGCGATGTGGTGCTCGCTAGGGACCAGCACGCCACCGGAGGCGTAGGAGCGCGAGTCCATCGCCAGCTGGCAGCGCTCGCATGCCTCGAAGTCCTGCTGGTTGACCCTGTGGAAGAGCTCCACCGAGCGGTCGATGTCGGCGCCCGAGTCGACCACCTCCGGCAGGTACAGCCAGTCGCAGCGCACCAGGGTCCGGTCCGGGGCCAGCGGGAACATCCGGTGGAAGACCACGTGGTCGGGCACGAGGTTGATGAACACCTGCGGTCGCACGGTGATGGCGTAGTAGCGGCGGTCCTGCTCCTCGTGGACGCCGGGCAGTTTCGCCAGTCCGGCCGAACCGTCGACCGTGAAGCCCTCGACGTCATCGCCGAATTCCGCTCCGTGGCCCACGAAGTACTGCGCGGCGAGGCCGTCCGCGAATTCGGGCAGCACCTCGGTGAGCTCGGGGTGAATCGTGGCGCAGTGGTAGCACTCCATGAAGTTCTCGACGATCTGCTTCCAGTTCGCCTTGACGTCGTAGGAGATCCGCCTGCCCAGCTTGAGGTTCTCGACCTGGTAGCCCACGATCGCGTCCGGTGTGCCCAACCGATCGGTGACGTCTCCGATGACGGTCTCGTCGAACGACGGTGGTTCCTCGGCCAGGCACAGCCAGACGTAGCCGAGCCATTCGCGCACGTGCACCCGGTGCAGGCCGTACTCGGTGCGGTCCACGTCGTCCATGGTGTTGAGGTTCGGAGCCGCGACCAGATCGCCGTCGAAGGAGTAGGTCCAGGCGTGGTAGGGGCATTGGAAGGAGCGGCGCACCTGACCCTTCTCCTCGGTGCACAACCGCGCGCCGCGATGCCGGCACACGTTGAGGTAGGCCTTCACCTCGCCCCGGCGCGAGCGGGTGACCAGCACGCTCTCGCGTCCTATCTGGACGGTCTCGAACCGGCCCGGTTCCGCCACGTCCGCGCTGAGGACGGCGCAGAACCAGCTGGACTCGAAGATCGTCGCCTGTTCCACCCGGAAGATGCCGGGATCGGTGTAGTAGTGGCCCGGCAGCGTCGCGCGCAGGCTCTCCGGCAGGGCGGAATCGTCCTCGGTGGTGTGCAGCTCACCGGTGGTCATGGGCAAGGCTCCTCATCGCTGGAGTGGAGTTCACGGGAACACGACGGTGCTGGTGCCGTTGAGCAGGACGCGGTGCTCGCAGCACCAGCGGACCGCGCGGGACAGCGCGAGCGCTTCGGCGTCACGTCCCACGGTCTGCAGGGCCTTCGGGTCGTGGGTGTGGTCGATGCGGATGACCTCCTGCTCGATGATCGGCCCCTCGTCCAGGTCCGGGGTCACGTAGTGGGCGGTGGCGCCGACGAGCTTCACGCCCCGGTCGTAGGCCTGGTGGTAGGGCTTGGCGCCCTTGAACCCGGGCAGGAAGGAGTGGTGGATGTTGATCGCCTTGCCGTGCAGCGCCTTGCAGGTCTGGTCGGAGAGCACCTGCATGTAGCGGGCGAGCACGACCAGGTCCGCGGAGGTGTCGTCGACCAGCCGCAGCAGCTCCGCCTCGGCTTCGGGTTTGGTCTCGGCGGTGACCGGGACGTGGTGGAACGGGAGGCCGGCGGCGTCGGCCATCGGGCGCAGGTCCTCGTGGTTGGACACCACGCCGACGATCTCGGCACCCAGCGCACCCGCGCGCCACCGGTAGATCAGGTCGTTGAGGCAGTGACCGAGCTTCGAGACCATCACCAGGACGCGCTCGCGGCGCTCCGGGTGGAAGGCGAAGTCCATGCCGAAACCCGTTGCCACCGGCTCGAAGTCGCGCGCCAGTTCCTCCGGGTCGACGGCCGTGCTCGCACTCCCCCGCACGCGCAGGAACAGGCAACCGCGCACCGCGTCGTCGAACTGCCGGTACTCGCCGATGTCGCATCCTCGCTCGAACAGGAAGGAGCTGACTGCCTGGACGATGCCGCTGCGGTTCGGGCAGCTCAGGGTGAGGGTGAAGGAGGGTGCCACGGGATTCTCCTCAGCATTCCACGATGTTGAGCGCGAGGCCGCCACGAGCGGTCTCCTTGTACTTGTCCTTCATGTCCGCTCCGGTCTCGCGCATCGTCTTGATGGCCTTGTCCAGCGAGACGTGGTGCTCGCCGTCGCCGCGCAGCGCCATCCGGGCAGCGGTGATCGCCTTGATCGCGGCGATCGCGTTGCGCTCGATGCACGGGATCTGCACCAGCCCCCCGATGGGGTCGCAGGTCAGGCCGAGGTTGTGCTCGATGCCGATCTCGGCCGCGTTCTCCACCTGCTCGGGAGTGCCGCCCAGCAGTTCGGCCAGTCCGGCGGCGGCCATGGAGCAGGCCGAGCCCACCTCTCCCTGGCACCCGACCTCGGCGCCGGAGATGGAGGCGTTCTCCTTGAACAGCACGCCAACCGCCCCCGCGGTGAGCAGGAAGCGGACGGCCGCGTCGTCGTCGAAGGACGGCAGGACGCGGTGGGCGTGGTGCAGCACCGCCGGGACGATGCCGGCGGCGCCGTTGGTCGGGGCGGTCACCACACGGCCGCCGGCCGCGTTCTCCTCGTTGACGGCCAGCGCGTGCAGCGTCACCCACTCCATGGGGTCGGCTCCGGGTTCCAGGCTGGCCCGCAGGTCCTGGGCGCGCCTGCGCACCTGGAGCCCGCCGGGCAGCACGCCGCCGGTGCGCGATCCCCGGTCGACGCACTCCCGCATCACCTCCCAGATGTGCAGCAGCTGCGCCCGGGTCTCGGCTTCGGGACGCCACGCGGCCTCGTTGGCCAAGACCACATCGCTGATGCGCGTTCCGGTGCCCGCGGTGTGGGCGAGGAGTTCGGAACCGGTCCGGAACGGGAAGGCGACGCGGGTGCCGTCCTCCACCAGCGCCGGGCGGCCCGCCTCGTCCTCGTCCAGGACGAAACCGCCGCCGACCGAGTAGTACTCGCGGCGCACGAGCCGGTCGCCGTCGTCGTCGAAGGCTTCGAAGACCATGCCGTTGCTGTGGAATTCGAGCCGTTTGCGGCGGTGCAGCACGATGTCGGCGTCCACCTCGAAGTCGATCTTGTGCTCGCCGCCGAGGCTGATCCGGTGGTCCGTCCGCACCGAACGCACCTGAGGTTCGACGGCCGCCGGATCGACCAGGTGCGGTTGTTCCCCGGTCAACCCGAGGACCACGGCCTTCACGCTGCCGTGCCCGCGCCCGGTGGCTCCCAGCGAGCCGAACAGCTCGCAGCGCACGCGGGCGACGCGCGGGAGCGCTCCGGACTCCCGGAGGTGGCCGACGAAGAGGAAGGCCGCCCGCATCGGCCCGACCGTGTGCGAGCTGGACGGTCCGATGCCGACCTTGAACAAGTCGAAGACGGACAGGCTCATGGGTTGCTCCCGATCGAGTCGTGGGTGGAGCTCGGAACGCAGTCGGCAAGGGGTCAACGGCGGATGCGGTGCATCTCGGGGTCCACCAGGGGCTCCGCCGCCACCGTCGCCGAGATCATGCGGTCGAAGTACTGGATCTGGACTCGGGTCCCGATCTCGGCCGCGGCCGGGAGCCAGGCGTAGGCGATCGGCGTCCCCAGCGTGTGTGCGAAGGCCGCCGAGGTGACGTAGCCCGCGGCCTCGCCGTCGACGAAGACCGGCTCGGAGCCCAGCACGACGCTGCGCCCGTCATCGACGATCAGGCACGTGAGACGCCGTTCGACGGCGTCGGGCTCGATCCGCGCGAGAGCGTCTCGGCCGACGAACTCGCCCTTGCCCATCCGCACGGCGAACCCGACACCGGCCTCGTGGGGGTTGTGCTCGGTGGTCATGTCCGACCCCCAGGCGCGGTAGCCCTTCTCCAGCCGGAGGCTGTTGAACGCCGCGCGGCCTGCGGCCACCACCCCGAGATCGCGACCGGCCTCGAAGAGCACGTCCCACAACCGCTGCCCGTGCTCGGCGCTGGTGTAGAGCTCCCAGCCCAGCTCCCCCACGTAGGACACCCGCATCGCGGTAACCGGAATGCCGCTGATCCGGATCTTCTTGCAGCGGAAGAACTTCAGCCCCTCGTGCGACAGGTCGTCCCGGCTCAGCGGTTGCACCAGCTCGCGCGCCAGCGGACCCCACGCTCCGATGCAGCAGGTCCCGCCGGTGATGTCGCGCAGCGCGACGCTGCCGTCAGCGGGGAGGTTGCGCCGCAGGTACTCGTGGTCGAGGTTCCCGTTGGCCCCCACCTGGAACAACTGCTCGCCCAGTCGCGCGACGGTGAGGTCGCTGCGCACCCCGCCGGCCCGGTCGAGCATCAGCGTGTAGGTCACCGATCCCACCGACTTGTCCACCTTGTTGGTGGTGAGCCGGTCCAGGAAGGCCAGCGCGCCGGGACCGCTGACCTCCAGCCGCTTCAGCGAGGTCATGTCGTAGAGAGCCACGGCGGTGCGGGTCTTCCACGCCTCCACCGCGGCGATCGGGCTGTGGTGCATGCCCGACCAGGCGTCGCGCGCGGGCGGCTGCCACTCCATCGGCAGGTCCTTGACCAGCGGCGCGTTGGCCTCGAACCAGTGCGGGCGCTCCCAGCCGTGCGCTTCCAGGAACACCGCGCCGAGCTCCTTCTGACGCACGTGGAAGGGGCTCACCCGCAGCTCGCGCGGCGAGAGGCGCGGCTGCAGCGGGTGTTTGACGTCGTAGACCTCCACGAAGTTGCGGGTGGAGGTCTCCTCGACGTAGTCGGGCGCGGTTTCGAGCTCGTCGAAGCGGTGCACGTCGCAGCCGTGCAGCTCGACCTCGCTGCGCCCGTCGACCAGCAGCTGCGCCACCGACCGCGCGACGCCTGCCGAGTGGGTGACCCAGACGGCCTCGGCGATCCAGAACCCCTCCACGTCAGGCGATTCCCCGACCAGCGGACCGCCGTCGGGGGTGAAGGAGAAGACGCCGTTGAACCCGGCCCCGACCGTCGCGGTCCGCAGCGCGGGCAGCAGCCGCTTGCTGTGCTCCCAGGACGGGGCGAAGTCCTCCTCGGTGAACGGCAGCATCGACGGCATGGCCCGCTCCGAGGTCTCCTCGTCCTGCGGGAGTTCGCTCAGCCGCACCGGGATCGGGCGGTGCGCGTAGGTGCCGATGCCGAGCCGGTCCACGTGCTCGCGGTAGTACAGGTCGCAGTCCTGGTGGCGCAGGATCGGCAGGTTCGCCTCGGTCCGCTCGTCGTTGCGCCCGGCGAGTTCGGGCAGCGGCTCGGTCGTGACGTACTGGTGCGCCATGGGCAGCAGCGGCACGGCCATGCCGACCATCTCGCCGATGGCCTGGCCCCAGAACCCGGCGCAGGACACCACGATGTCGGCGGGGATGTCGCCGTGGTCGGTCTCCACCCCGGTCACGCGCCCGTTGCTGTGGTTGATCCCGGTGACCTTCACCGCGCCCCGGAACCGCGCGCCCCGAGCCACCGAGCGCCGGGCGAGCGCGACGACCGCGCGGGCGGCCTTGGCCAGGCCGTCGGCGGGCGTGTGGAACCCGCCGAGCACCTTCTCGACGTCCAGCAGCGGGTGCAGCTTCCCGCACTCCTCCGGGCCGATGACCTCGCCCGCGACTCCCCACGACGTCGCCCAGCCCTGCTTGCGGTGCAGGTCGGCGAGCCTTTCCGGGGTCGTGGCGATCTCGAGCCCGCCGACCTGGTTAAAGCAGCCGTCGCCGTCGTCGTCGAGGCCGCGCAGCTTCTCGACCGTGTAGGTGGCGAACTCGGTCATCGTCTTGGACGGGCCCGTTTGGTACACGAGCCCGGGAGCGTGGGAGGTCGATCCGCCGGTGAGCGGGAGCGGCCCCTGGTCGACGACGGTGACCTGGTTCCACCCTCGGCTGGTGAGCTCGTCGGCGAGGTTCGCGCCGACGATCCCGGCTCCGATGATGACGACGCGCGGAGTCGTGCTCATGCTGGTCTCCTTACGGGGTGGCTGGTGTGGAGCTGGGGAGACTCCGCCTGCGAGCAAGCGGATGAGCGTTGCGGGGAGAAGGGCCCGGCAGCCGATCGGTGCGGCTGCCCGGAGGTGCTGAACGATCCCTGCCGAACGGCTGATATATCAATGGGACATCAAGGTAGGTCGGCGCGGATTCGCGGTCAACACGTGCTTCGGAAATTCATCCCGAAGCCGGAAGCGGCGCCGCCCTCGCGGCCTGCCACCAGCGTCTTCACGCCTTCTCCGGACTCACCCTTGACCCCGCGAGAAGCGCTGCCTACCTTGGTGTCCAACTGATATGTCAGTTACGTTTCAGCGCGTCTCCCCCGTCGAGCACCAGCTCTGCGGCAGATCGAACGGAGGGCTGAAGATGCCGCGCACTCCCGGCGCCGACCTGCCGGAGCACCCCGACTGGCTCTGGGGTGCCGCTGATCCGAAACCGTCCTACGACGTGGTGATCGTGGGCGGTGGCGGTCACGGCCTGGCCACCGCGTACTACCTCGCGGTCAACCACGGCATCACCAACATGGCGGTGCTCGAGAGCGGCTGGCTCGCAGGCGGGAACATGGCCCGCAACACCACGATCATCCGATCCAACTACCTCTGGGACGAGAGCGCCGGCCTCTACGAGCACTCGCTGGGGCTCTGGGAGGGCCTGGAGGACGAACTCGACTACCCGCTGCTGTTCTCGCAGCGCGGCGTGCTCAACCTCGCCCACTCGCTGCAGGAAGTCCGCGACGGCGTCCGCCGGGTCGGGGCGAACCGGCTCAACGGCATCGACGCCGAATGGCTCGATCCCCAGCAGGTGGCGGAGATCTGCCCGATCCTCAACACCTCGCCGGACCTGCGCTACCCGGTCATGGGCGCCACCTGGCAGCCCCGGGCCGGCATCGCCAAGCACGACCACGTCGCCTGGGGCTTCGCCCGCGCGCTGGACCGGATGGGCGTGGACCTCGTGCAGAACTGCCAGGTCACCGGTTTCGAGCGGGTCGGCGACCGGGTCGTGGGGGTGAAGACCACGCGCGGTGACATCGCCGCGGGCAAGGTCGCGCTCGCCGCCGCCGGGCACACCTCGGTGCTCGCCGACGAGCTCGGGCTGCAGCTGCCGATCCAGAGCCACCCGTTGCAAGCGCTGGTCTCCGAGCTGCTGGAGCCGGTGCACCCGACGGTGGTCATGTCCAACGCGGTGCACGTCTACGTCAGCCAGGCGCACAAGGGAGAACTCGTCCTGGGCGCGGGCATCGACGCCTACAACTCCTACGGCCAGCGCGGGTCGTTCCACACCATCGAGCGCGAGCTGACCGCGGCGGTGGAGCTGTTCCCGATGTTCGCCCGCGCGCACGTGCTGCGCACCTGGGCCGGCGTGGTGGACGTGACCCCGGACGCCTCGGCCATCATGGGGCTCACCCCGTTCGAGGGCCTGTACATCAACTGCGGTTGGGGCACAGGCGGTTTCAAGGCCACTCCGGGTGTCGGCTGGTGCTACGCCCACACCATCGCCCACGACGAACCGCATCCGCTCAACGCACCGTTCAGCCTCGATCGCTTCACCACCGGCGCCCTGGTCGACGAGCACGGCGCCGCCGGCGTGGCGCACTGAGAGGAGGTCTCCCCCATGATGTTGATCCCCTGCCCGTGGTGCGGGCCGCGCAACGAGACGGAGTTCCACTACGGCGGACAGGCGGACGTCGCCTACCCCGCCGAGCCGAGCGCCGAGTCCGATGTGGACTGGGCTCGATTCCTCTTCTACCGCGCCAATCCCCGTGGCGCGTTCACCGAGCGGTGGAACCACCAGGCGGGCTGCCGACGATGGTTCACCATCACCCGCGACACCAGGACCAACGAGATCCTCCACGACGACAGGGCGGTGACGAGGTGAGCAACGAGTTCAGGCTCGCCGCAGGCGGCCGGATCGACCGGGACCGCGCACTGCGCTTCCACTTCGACGGGCAGGAGTACGAGGGCTTCGAGGGCGACACGCTCGCCTCCGCGCTGCTGGCCAACGGCGTCCACCAGGTCACCACCAGCATCAAGCACGGACGTCCGCGCGGAATCGTGGCCGCGGGCGCCGAGGAACCCAACGCGCTGGTGCAGATCGACGAGCCGTTCCCGGAGCCGATGCTCACCGCGACCACGGTCGAGCTGCGCGACGGTCTGGTGGCCAGCGGCCTGCCAGGGCAAGGTCGGCTGGCGAGCGAACCGGACCCGGCCCGCTACGACGCGACGCACGCGCACTGCGACGTGCTCGTGGTCGGCGCCGGACCGGCCGGCCTCGCCGCGGCGCTCAGCGCGGCGCGCAGCGGAGCGCGGGTGATCATCGCCGATTCCGGGACCGAGTTCGGCGGCCAGCTGCTGGGCAACGACGACGAGCTCGCCGGGAAACCGGCCGCGAGCTGGATCCAGCGCGTCGTGGACGAACTCGCCGCCACCCCCGAGGTGACCGTGCTGCCGCGCACCACGGTGTTCGGCCACTACGACCACAACTACCTACTCGCGCTCGAGCACAAGGGCGAGGACTCCTACGTGCGGCAGCGGACCTGGCACATCCGTGCCCGCGAGGTCGTGCTGGCCACCGGTGCGCACGAACGCCCGCTGGTCTTCCCCGGCAACGACCGGCCGGGCACGATGCTCGCCGGTTCCGCTCGCACCTACCTGCACCGCTACGGCGTCCTGCCCGGCAAGCGCGCGGTCGTGCTCACCACCAACGACAGCGCCTACGCCGCGGCGATCGATCTGCACGACGCCGGGGTCGAGATCGCCGCCGTCGTCGACGTCCGGCCGGTCGTCTCCACCGTGTGGGCCTCGCGCTGCGTCGAGCGCGGCATCACCATCCGCAGCGGCAGCGCGGTGATCGGCACGTCCGGCACCGATCGCGTGACCGGTGCGACGGTGCAGCAGCGGGGCGAGGACTCGACCGCGGAGCTCGACTGCGACCTGCTGCTGGTCTCGGGTGGCTGGAACCCGGCGGTGCACCTGCACAGCCAGTCGCGGGGAACGCTGCGGTACTCGACCGAGATCGGCGCGTTCGTCCCGGATCGCAGCGGGCACGGCGTGCGTTCGATCGGTTCCGCCGCAGGGGTATTCGCGACGGTCGACTGCCTGCGCACCGGTTCCGAGGCGGGCAGCGACGCAGCGCGCGACGCCGGGTTCGTCGCGGACTTCGCCGAGGTGCCCTCCGCAGCGGCACCGCCGGTCCTGGCGCCGGAGCCCACGTGGCTGCTGACCGGCGCGTGCGAGGACGAGCAGTTCGTGGACCTGGCGCGGGATTCGACGGTGGCCGACGTCCGCAAGGCCGTCGGGGCCGGCATGGATTCCGTGGAGCACATCAAGCGGTTCACCACCATCGGCACCGCGCACGATCAGGGCAAGACCTCCGGGATCCTGTCCTCGGGCGTGATCGCCCGGCTGCTCGGCGTCGAGCTCGCCGAGGTCGGCGCCACCACCTTCCGCCCGCCCTACACGCCGGTGGCCTTCGCCGCGCTGGCCGGTCGGGATCGCGGCGACCTCTACGACCCGATCCGGGTCACCGCGATGCACGACTGGCACGTCGAGCAGGGTACGCCGTTCGAGGACGTCGGCCAGTGGAAGCGGCCCTGGTACTACCCGCAGCCCGGCGAGGACATGCACGCGGCGGTGCTGCGCGAGTGCGAGGCGGTGCGCACCGGAGTCGGCATGCAGGACGTCTCGACGCTCGGCAAGATCGACGTGCAGGGACCGGACTCCGCGGAGTTCCTCGACCTCGTCTACACCAACAAGATGAGCACCCTCAAGGTCGGCCGCATCCGGTACGGGCTGATGTGCACCGCCGACGGCATGGTCTTCGACGACGGCACGGTGATGCGCACCGGCGAGAACCAGTACCTGCTGTCCACCACCTCCGGCGGTGCCGCCGGAGTGCTGGAATGGCTGGAGGACTGGCTGCAGACCGAGTGGCCGCACCTGCGCGTGCACCTGACCTCGGTGACCGAGCAGTGGGCCACCATCGCGCTCGCCGGTCCGCGTTCGCGAGAGGTGCTCGAGCGGGCGAGCTCCGGCATCGCGCTGGACACCGAGTCGTTCCCGTTCATGGCCTTCCACGACGGGATCGTGGCGGGCCGGCAGGCCAGGGTGTGCCGGATCAGCTTCTCGGGTGAGCTGGCGTTCGAGATCAACGTGCCCCGCTGGTACGGCCGCGAGGTCTGGGAGGCGCTGCACGACGCGGGAACGCCCTTCGGCATCACCCCGTACGGCACGGAGACGATGCACGTGCTGCGCGCGGAGAAGGGGTTCCCCATCGTCGGCCAGGACACCGACGGCACCGTCACCCCGCACGACCTCGGCATGAGCTGGGCGGTGTCGAAGAAGAAGGACGACTTCCTCGGCATGCGCTCCTTCGCCCGCGCCGACACCGCGCGCACCGACCGCAAGCACCTCGTCGGGCTGCTCCCCCCGGCCGATTCCCCCGTCGTGCCGGAAGGATCGCAGCTCGTGGAGAGGGGTGAGCTGCCGGCACCACCGGTGCCGATGCTCGGGCACGTCACCTCCAGCTACCGCAGCGCCGCGCTCGGCCGTCCCTTCGCCCTCGCACTGGTCAAGAGCGGGCGCGACCGCATCGGGCAGACGATCTACAGCCACGTCGGCGATCGACTGGTGCCCGTGGAGATCACCGAACCGGTCTTCTACGACAAGGAAGGAGCCCGCCGCGATGGCTGAGCCCTACGGCGAATCCCCGCTGGCCGCGCACACCGACGTCCTCACCCGGTCCTCGGTGCCCGGCACCGTGCGACTGTCCGAAGTGGCCTTCAGCGCGCAGGTCACGCTCCGGGTCGACCCGAAGAGTCCTGCGGCGGAAAGGATCGGGACCGCGCTCGGCACGATGCTGCCCAACCAGTCCGGGCAGGTGGCGCGTACGGAACGGCTGCTGATCGCCTGGCTCGGGCCGGACGAGTGGCTGCTCGTCGGCCCGGAGGGCGAGGCCGGGACGATCCGGACGACCGTGACCGAAGCGCTCGGCGAGGAGCACGGCGCCGTCGTGGACGTCTCGGCGCACCGCACCATCATCGAGGTCTCCGGGCCGAAAGCGCCTGAGCTGCTGGCGAAGGGCTGCGCGCTCGACCTCCACCGGCGCAGCTTCGGCGCGGACCGGTGCGCGCAGACCCTGCTGGCCCGCGCCGGCGTCCTGCTGGTCTGCCGCGAAGCGGAACCGCCCGCCTACTGGGTGTTCGTCCGGGCGTCCTTCGCCCGCTACCTCGCCGATTGGCTCAACGACGCGGCCGCCGAGTACCACTGGTCCAGCTGCGCATGAGCGCGGACGTGAGCGCAACCCGCGAGGCGGTGGCCGCGAACGCCTTCACCCGAGGCCGCGCGCAGGAGTCCGGCTGGTACGGTGATCACCTCCCCGAACGGGACTTCCCGATGCTCATCGAGCTCCTCGCGCAGGCCTCGCCGCCGCTCGAGAAGTCCCCCAGCGGGGAGATCTCCCTTGATGACCTCACCGCGGCCTTCGAGAAGTCGTGCCGCGGTGAAGTGCTGCGTTCGGTGGTGACGTTCTGTTGAGCATCCGGGTCGACCACGCGACCGTCGAGGGGAAGTTCTCCCTCGACGGCGAGGTCCACGACGTCGAGAACAACCTGTGGGTCGTCGGTGATGAGCACGAGTGCCTGGTCATCGACGCGCCGCACGACGTGGACGCGATCCTCCGGCTCGTCGCGGGCCGGGAGGTGGTGGGCGTGCTGGTCACACACGCCCACGACGACCACGTGGGGATGGCCCCGCAGCTGGCCGACGCCGTCGGCGCGCCGATCTACCTCCACCCCGCCGAGCGCCCGGTGTGGGAACTGACCCACCCGGTCCGGGAACCGGACGGACGCCTGGTCAACCGCCAGACGTTCCACATCGGACGGTTGAGCCTCAACGTGCTCTACACGCCCGGCCACACCCCAGGCTCGGTGTGCTTCTACTGCCCCGACCTGGCGACCGTGTTCACCGGCGACACCCTCTTCGCCGATGGGCCGGGCGCGACCGGACGCTCCTGGTCCGACCGCGACACGATCATCGACTCGATCCGGGACCGGCTGCTGCCGCTTCCCGCCCGGACCCGAGTGCGTCCTGGACACGGCCCGAGCACGACCATCGGCGACGTCGCGGAGCGGTTCGACGAGTGGGTGTCGAGATGAGCGCGGCCCTCGCGAGCGCGCTGCGCAACGCTTCCTACGAGGTCCTGCCGTTCCGCGGCACCGAGGACGCCGTCCTCACCCACGTCCCGGCGGACGTGCCGCTGACGGTGACCACCACGGAGGCCCGCGGGCTGGAGCCGACCCTCGACCTCGCCGTCCGGCTCAGCAAGAATGGCTACACCGCGGCTCCGCACCTGGCGGCTCGCCTGGTGCGCGACCGCACCGAGCTCGGCGAGATCGCGAGTCGTCTGCTGGAATCGGGCGTGGACCGGCTGTTCCTCGTCGGCGGTGACGCTGCTGAGCCGGTTGGGGAGTTCCCCGACGCGGAGAGCGTGCTGCTCGCCCTCGCCGAGGACGGCTGCGAGTTCGGCCACGTCGGCATCGCCGGATACCCGGAGGGGCACAGCAGCATTCCGGACGAGGTGATCTCAGAAGCGCTGCGGCGCAAGGCCGGTCACGCCGACGAGATCGTCACGCAGCTCTGCTTCAACCCCGGCACCACCGCGGGCTGGGCCGCTCGCCTGCACGAATCGGGCATCACCACGCCGATCCGCGTGGGAGTCCCGGGAAGCGTCAACCGGCAGAAGCTGATCCGGGTGTCGGCGGGACTCGGGCTCGGCCAGTCTGCGCGGTTCCTGGCCAAGCAATCAGCGATGTTCTGGCGGTTCTTCCTGCCCAGCGGCTACCGGCCGGACAAGCTGGTGACCTCCTTGGCCGAGCAGATCCCGCTGCCCGGCAACAACATCAGCGGATTCCACCTGTTCACCTTCAACGACCTCGCGGGAACCGAGCGCTGGCGGCAGCACCAGCTGAGCCGCCTGCGCTAGCCCGGCTCGACCACCGCGCCCACGGCCACGCACCGCAACTCCCCGCAGTTCTCAGTGCTCCTGTTCGTTGCGGCGCTGCTCCTCCCGGTAGCCGTAGGCCGCCTGCCGGACCGCCTGATCGGACTCGAGGCTGGACCCCAGCGCTCCGGCGATCACGCCCATGGTGGTGAACCCCCACGCCAGGGCCAGGTAGCGGGTGAAATCGGCGGGGTGCCCGAGGCTGCTCGCCAGCAGGTTCGGGGGCACGATGAACAGCGCGACCGCGAGGTTGACCACGAACAGTCCGATGTACATGACCCCGATGCCGATCGTCAGCGTCGCGATCGTCGAGGTGTTGTAGAGCAGCGCCTGCTCCCGGTCGTTGGCGCTGTTGTTGCGCCGCTTCTCCCACAACCCGTGCGCGGCGATCAACCATCCGACCAGCAGCGCCACCGACAGCACCCCGGCGAGAACCTGCCGGAACGCGCCGAGCTGGTCGCCGATCTGCCAGATCGTGCTCGACGACAACCCGAAGGCGCTGGTGGCCACGGCCGCGGCCAGCGCGCTGCGCAGGCCGAAGACCAGCTGCGCGGGCTGGTTGGACCGAACCATCCCTGTGAGCAGTCGCAACCGGCCGCGCTTGCGCGTGGTGGTGTAGCGGACGTCGACTTCCTGCTCACCGGTGTTCTCGTGGCGCTGCACGGGGGCGAACAGCCTGGTGAGCTTGCTGTCCAGGCCGTAGCGGTTGCTCCCGCCCCCGCTGCGGCCGGTGAGCTCGTCGACCATCTGCAGCATGACCTGCCGGGAACGCCGGTAGACCTGGGTTCCGCCGAGGGCGGGCAGCGACACCACCGCCACGTGCCGGTCCGGGTCCGCCTCGGCCACCACCGGGCGGCCGTTGGCGCGCACCGGGAGGTCGGTCAGGCAGATCGCGTGGTCCCAGTTGTGGCGGTCCATCCGCTCCCGGGTGGACGCCAGGATGTCGCGCGTGTTGTGCCTGCCCGCCGTCACCGGGTCGACGTCGACCTCCACCGCCCACGACAGCTCGTCGTCGCTGAGCATGTCGGGCAGGTCCCGGGCGAGCCGCCGTGAGACCTGCTCGGGCATGTCAGGATCGGCGATCAGCCCGAGGCGCCGATCGGGAGCCCTCGACTCCGGTTCGCCGCGTTCTGCGAGCTGCTCGGCTTCCCGTTGGTCCTCGGAGCTCTCGTCGTGCTCCTCGCCGCCCGGGTCGCCGGCTTCACCGGAAACATCGCCCCGGTCCTGCTCGCTCATGCTCCGCCCTCTCTCGATAGCCGTTACCACGCGCCCGGGGTTCTTGCGGCCCCAGGCGCGCTGGCGACGTTACATACCCCCGACCCCGCCCGCAGAGAACCCCCGCCCGTCGCGGAAGGCATCGACGAGCTCCAGCTCGGCACCCGGCCACGCCGAGGCAGGGGGTGGGGAAGTTTTCATGAAAACTTCCCCACCACAGGTGCACCAGCAACCGGTGGTAGACGTCGGCGAGGTCGCCGTCGCAGTCCGCCTCCAGCACTCCCGCCTCGGAACCGGCGCCCAGACTCCGGATACACGATCCCCACTTTCGACTCGTCCGCTCGATGCTGTCGCTGCACTAGCTTCGCGAAGATGCCAACGACGGAATGGGCGCAGCAGTCTTCGTTCGGGGTGCGGTTCGACTGGGGCGCTTCGGGAGCGGAAGTGGTTTCGTCGGGCTGTCTGGTGATCGTCGACGTGTTGTCGTTCACGACGTCGGTCACGGTCGCTGTGGAGCGGGGAACGCGCGTGTTCCCCTACCGGTGGCGCGACAGCACGGCTGGTGAGCTGGCCGCGCGCGAAGAAGCGGAACTGGCGGTGGGCCGGAGCCAGATGAGCGCTGCTTCCCCTTGGTCGCTGTCGCCTGCCGCGCTGCGGCTCGCGCCGTTCACCGAACGGCTGGTGCTGCCCTCTCCCAACGGCTCGACCATCGCGTCCTCGGCGGGCGACAACGTGACGGTGGTGGCCGGTTGCCTGCGCAATGCGACCGCCACCGGGCACGGCCTGACCGAACGCGGCTGGGGCACCGCCGAACGTCCGGTGAGCGTGATAGCCGCGGGTGAGCGCTGGCCTGACGGCGGACTCCGCCCAGCCGTGGAAGACCTGCTCGGCGCCGGTGCCGTCATCGCCGCGTTGCACGATCGCGGCCGTGGGCCGCTCTCGCCGGAGGCCTCGGCCGCGCTCGCCGCGTTCCGAGCGACCGAGGACGTCCGCACCGCTCTCGCCCGCTGCGCTTCCGGCCAGGAGCTCATCACCAGCGGTTACGCCGACGACGTGGCGATCGCCGCGGAGCTCGACGTGACCGGGGCGGTGCCCGTGCTCTCCAGCGAAGCCGGTTTCGGGCACGCCTGGGCCTGACCCGCCGCGCTCGTCCAGGCAGCAGGTGCTCAGGCGTCGATGTGGCGGGCCAGGTTGAGCATGCCCATCTCGTCGATCCTGCCGGGGTCCGGGTCGATGCAGTCCTGGAGGCGGCGGTGGAGGTCGTCGGTGTCGAGATCCGTGCCGATGAGGACGAGGTTGGTGGCCCGGGAGCCCTTCCACCTGGACTTCTCGAAGGCGGCGAAGACGCCGACCGTGTGCAGCATGTACCGCTGGTCGTCACCGGACGGACCGAAGTCGACGGGTCCCTTCATGCGGTAGACGCCGCGGCTGCGCTCGTTGAGGAAGCGCACGAACGCCGACGGGTTCAGCGGCCGGTCGGCGATGAACTCCATCGACTCGTAGGCGGTGTGCATGTGCCGCTCGTGGTCGTGGTCGTGCTCCTCCAGGTCGGCGAAGGACAGCTGCCTCGCGCCCGCGGAGTCGCGCACGCCGGGGTCGTCGAAGAGGATCCCGGGCGCGATCCTGCCCCGCTCGACCGCCAGCACAGCGCCGTCGGCGATCTCCCGGACCGCTCCGACGACCTGCTCGCGGTCGGCGTCACCGACGCGGTCGATCTTGTTGACCACGACCAGGTCGGCGAGCCGCACGTGGTCGTCGAGCTCGGGGTGCTTGGCACGGGTGTCGTCGAACTCGGCGGCGTCGACGACCTCCACGAGGCCGCCGTACTCGATCACCGGGTTCTGCGAGGACAGCACCAGCCGGACCAGCTGCCGGGGCTCGGCGATCCCGCTGGCCTCGATCACGATGGCGTCCAGCGGAGCGCCCGGGTAGGCGAGCCGGTCGAGCATCCGGTCCACGCCGTCGGAATCGACCGCGCAGCACAGGCAGCCGTTCTCCAGCGACATCGCGACGTCGACCTGTCCGGCGACGTTCATCGCGTCGATCCCGATGCTGCCGAAGTCGTTGACCAGCACGCCGATCCGGCGCCCGTCGTCGTTGCGCAGCAGGTGGTTCAGCAGGGTCGTCTTGCCCGAGCCCAAGTAGCCCGCCAGCACGACCACCGGAATTCGCGCCGTCACCGCGCTCCCCCAGATCGGAACTCGCTCACCGTCGCCATCCTCCCACGCGGCGCTGCGAGGACGGCGACGGAGCGGGAGCTAGCGGAGGGGGATGTCGATCCCGCGCTCGGCCTCGGGGCGAGGACCGCGGATGCGGCGGTCGGCCTCGTCGATCGCGACGTCGTTGATGCTGGCCTCGCGACGGCGCATCAGGCCGTGCTCGTCGAACTCCCAGAGCTCGTTGCCGTAACTGCGCCACCACTGACCGGAGGCGTCCCGGCACTCGTACTGGAAGCGAACGGCGATGCGGTTCTCCCAGAACGCCCAGAGGCTCTTGCGCAGCGCGTAGTCGAGCTCGCGTTGCCACTTGCCGGTCAGGAAGGCGACGATCTCCTCCCTGCCGTCGACGAACACGTCCCGGTTCCGCCACTGCGAATCCGGCGTGTAGGCCGAGGCCACGCGCTGCGGATCGCGCGTGTTCCAGGCGTCCTCCGCCGCCTGGACCTTCTGCAGCGCGGACTCGTGGGTGAACGGCGGGTAGGGCGGGCGGTCCTCGGGCACTGCGACCTCCGTTGTCGGGCTGGGCGCCGCTCGCGCGGCGAGAGGCGTCCTGCGGTGCACGACCGCAGGACGCCTCGGTACCACATCAGCCGATCACAGGCAGTCGGAGTCCTGGGTGTCGATCTCGTCGATCCGGTTGTCCCAGCTCCCGCCGGCTTCGTGCGGGTAGTCGACGAACTTGCCCAGGTCCTCCTGGTGGTAGAGGACGTCCCGGAAGCTCGACAAGGTCGTCCAGTCGCTGATCACCACGCAGTGGTCCGTGTTGTTCTCGTACGAGGAGGCCTTGTTGCGGGCCCACTCGGGCAGGACGTACGGCCCCTGCCTGACGTTCACGCTGATCATCGGCGCGCTCCAGTTCGCGTCGTCGTAGAGGCAGAACGAGCCCTCCGGGCAGTCCGCCTTGGCACCGGCGGCCGAAGCGGGCTCCGCCGCAGCCATCGACGAGCTCGCCGCCGCCGACATGACGACCAGCCCGAGCGCCCCCAGCGCCGTCCGGACGGATGATCGCATCGATTTCCTCTCCTTCGCGTTGATCGGGTTCGCGCCACTGCGGGCCCACCCGGCACCCGAGTCGATTCCGACCGGGTTTCGAATTTCCCCCAGCAACAAGCTCTTCCAGCGAGCGATCAAGATCGCCGCTCGCTTTCCCAGGGTGGAACGCCGATTCCGATCTTCGCGAGCATCGGAGCGGAACGGCACACGATCAGCCCAAGCTTGATCGACTTAAGTTGTCCGCGAACGTTCAACAACCACAACGATCCGACACTTGCGCCCAGCGCGATCCGAAGGCACGTCCGCGACGCGGGAGCGGCCGGTCCCAGTTTTAGTCCAAACTGAGCAGACATTTCGGGCATTGATCATGCTCAGTTATGACTAAAACTGGGACTCGGCCGGGAAACCCCTCTACTGGGTGATGGGTGGAGAGGGTCTCGGGGGTTACTTGGTTCGGGTCACGTGGGTGAGGGCTTCGTCGAGGATGGCGAGGCCTCGGTCGATCTCGGCTTCGGTGGCCGTGAGCGGAGGTGCGATCCGGAACGTGCCGCCCATGCCGGGGAGCTGGACGATGTTCATGTGCAACCCGAGCTCGGTGCACCGCTGAGTCACGGCGGCACCGAGCTTGTCGACGTCACCGCCGTCGGAGCCCGCGGTGAGCTCCAGACCGACGAGCAGTCCCCGCCCCCGGACGTCACCGATCACCGGGTGCTCGCCCGCCAGCTCGCGGAGACCGCCGGTCAACCGCTCCCCGAGCTCACCGGCGCGCAGGTCGAGTCGGTCGCGGGAGAGCACGTCGAGGACCGTGTTGCCGACCGCCGCCGGGAGCGGGTCGTTGACGTGCGTGGTGAAGAACAGGAAACCGCGATCGTGCGCCTGCTGCTCGATCTCGGCGCTGGTGAGCACCGCGGCCAGCGGCAGTCCCGCGCCGAGCGTCTTGGACAGCGTGAGGATGTCGGGGACGACGCCGTCGCGCTCGAACGCGTACCAGCTCCCGGTGCGGCACAGGCCCGTCTGGGCCTCGTCGAGGATGAGCAGCATGCCGCGCTCGTGGCACTTGTCGCGCAGCGCCGCCAGGTAGCCCACGGGCAGGTCGACGACGCCGCCGGAGCTCAGGATCGGTTCGACGATGCAGGCCGCGAGGCTGCCGACGGACTGCGCGTCGATGAGGTCGAAGCCCAGGTCGAGCTGACGTCGCCAATCCAGGTCGCCGTGGGCGTCGACGAGGTCGGGGTGGAAGGCGTCGGGAACGGGCAGCGCGAAGTTGCCGGGCGTGGCCGGGCCGTATCCGACACGTCCCGCGCTGTAGGTCGCGTGGGCGGCGGCCTGGGTCATGCCGTGCCAGGAGCGGGCGAAGGAGATGATCTCGTGCTTGCCGGTCACCAGCTTGGCCATCCGCAGCGCCGCCTCGTTCGACTCGGCACCGGTGGTCAGGAACATCGCCTTGTCCAGCGGCTCCGGCACGGTCTCGGTGAGGCGCCGAGCGAGGTCGATGACCGGGCGGCTCAGCATCCCGCTGTAGAGGTGGTCCAGGCGGGCGGTCTGCTCCCGCACGGTCGCGACGATCTCCGGGTGCGAGTGCCCGAGGATCGCGCTCATCTGCCCGGAGGTGAAGTCGAGCAGTTCGCGCCCGTCCTCGGTGAACACCGAGGAGCCTTCCGCGCGCGCGATGACATCGGGGCTGAAGGCGCCGCGTCCGGAGTAGCGGATCAGGTCACGTGTGGCGAGGTCGTCCATGCGGCAGAAAGTACGGAGCCACCGCACGGCACGTCCAGAGCCCGGACGGGGGCTCGGCGGCGGAGCGCTCTACGCCCGCTCGGCGGTGAAGAAGCCTCCCAGGCCGTCGCGGTAGAAGCCCCGGATGTGCTTCTCGGTGCACTCCTGCGCGGCGGCACCATCGCCGGCCGCCAACGCCCGGTAGATCGCGTGGTGGTCCTTCCGGAGCCCTTCGACGATGGGTTCCCAGCCGTCGCCGAGCTCGTGGAACGCCGTCAGCAGCGGCCGCTTCATGGATTCGCGGATCGCGATGGTCATGTCGGCGATCAGCCGGTTGCCGCCCGCTTCGGCGATCGCGACGTGGAACTCGGTGTCGAGCTCGTTGAACCGCTCCCGATCGCACTCCGGGTCGTCCATGGCCGCGAGCAGTTCGCGCAGGCCCGCGAGCTCGGCCCGGGTCGCTCGTTCGGAGGCGTTCCACGCGCTCTCGCGCTCGAGCATCACCCGGGCGTCCACGACGTGCTGGACGGGGAAGTTGGCCAGCGCCACGTGCAGCCGCAGCAGTCGGTTGAGCGCCTTGCTCGGCGTCGCGGCCACGGTCGTACCGGCATCGGGACCGGTGCCGACCGACATCCGCAGCACGCCCTGGGCCTCCAGCGCGCGGAAGGCTTCACGGACCGCGCCGCGGCTCACACCGAGCATCTGCGCGAGGTCGCGCTCCGCGGGTAGCCGGTCACCGACCTGGAGTTGACCGGTCACGATCTGCTCTTCGACCCGCTCGATAACGAGTTCGTAGGTCCTCGCCCGCGCCACCGGGCGCCACGATCCGCCTTCGTTGAGGTCCTCGCCGCCATCGACCCCGGCCAATTCGGTGCCCCTCTCAAGCCTTTACAGCCCGTTTCAAGGCCCTTAGGGTACATCCACCTTATGGTCGGACCACATAAAGGTCGACATGGCGTTTCGTGACTCAGAGAGGTGTCGCGCCTGTGTACCAACCGGATCCAGCGCCCCTTGGCGGAAGCCTGGCGTTCTCGGCCCTGCTGTCGGCCCTCCCCCTCCTCACGGTGTTCGTGCTGCTGGGCGCGCTCCGGGTGAAGGCGCACTGGGCGGCGCTGTCCGGACTCGCGGTCGCCCTGGCCGTGGCCGTGCTCGCCTACGGCATGCCCGTGGGCATGGCCCTGTCGTCAGCGGGCGAAGGTGCCGCGTTCGGCCTCCTGCCGATCATGTGGATCGTGTTCACCGCGATCTGGCTCTACCAGCTCACGGTGACCGCCGGGCGCTTCGAGGACCTGCGCACGTGCTTCGGCGTGATCTCGCCCGACCCGCGGATCCAAGCGGTGGTCATCGCGTTCTGCTTCGGCGGCCTGCTCGAAGCGCTGGCCGGGTTCGGCGCTCCCGTGGCGATCACCGGGATGATGTTGGTCGCGGTCGGTTTCGCGCCGGTGCGCGCCGCCGTCACCGTCCTGCTCGCCAACACCGCACCGGTGGCGTTCGGCGCCCTGGGAACCCCGATCATCACCGCGGGCGAGCTGACCGGGATCCCCTACGAGGACATCGGCGCCGTGGTCGGCAGGCAGACGCCGCTGCTCGCGTTCGCCGTGCCGTTCCTGCTCGCGCTCATCGTCGACGGACGGCGCGGCCTGCGCGACATCTGGCCGGCCGCGCTGGTGACCGGGGCCGGGTTCGCCGTGGCTCAGTTCGTCTGCGCGAATTACCTCTCGGTGCAGCTGACGGACATCGTGTCCTCGCTGGCGGGAGCCGTTGCACTGGTGATCCTGCTCCGGTTCTGGCGACCCACCGGCGGTGAGGCCGCGACCCATCGCCTGCGCTCCGCTCAGGACGATGCTCCCGGTCGGCCCGGCGGGGCTCCCGCCGCCGAGCAGCCGGTCACTCCCGCGCGAACCGCGATGGCCCTGTTCCCCTACGCGCTGGTCGTGGCCGTCTTCTCGGTGGTCAAGCTCTGGGGATCGCTGGGCGACGCGCTCGACAGCACCACCGTGGAGATCCCCTGGCCCGGCCTGCACGGGCAGCTGCTGACCGCCTCCGGTGAGCCCGCCGACACCGCGGTGTTCGACCTGGACTGGCTGTCCTCACCCGGAAGCCTGCTGCTGCTCTGCGGTTTCGGCGTCGCGGCCGTGTACCGGATCCCGCTGCGGTCCGTGCTGTCGGACCTGGTCTCCACGGCGAAGTCCCTGCGGTGGTCCGCGCTCGCCGTGGTCGGCGTCCTGGCCCTGGCCTACGTGATGAACCAGTCGGGCCAGACCACCACCATCGGCACCGCGATCGCCAGCGCGGGCGCGCTGTTCATCTTCCTCTCCCCGGTGCTGGGGTGGATCGGTGTCGCGGTGACCGGATCGGACACCAGTGCGAACGCGCTGTTCGCCGGGCTGCAGCAGGTCGCCGCGCAGAGGGTGGGCGTCGACCCGGCTCTGCTGGTCGCCGCCAACACCTCGGGCGGCGTGATGGGCAAGATGGTCAGCCCGCAGAACCTCACCATCGCCGCCACCGCCGTCGGCCTGGCGGGCCAGGAAGCGACGCTGCTGCGCACGACTCTGAAGTGGAGCCTAGGACTGCTCCTGGTCCTCTGCGCCCTGGTCTTCCTGCAAGCCACCGTCCTGTCCTGGATGCTGCCGGGCTAGTCCCAGAACGCGGTGGAGGCGGCGTCGACCGCCTCCACCGCGTCACCGGCCTCAGGCTTCCGCTGGCCGGTCGTAGACGGAGAACCTCAGGTACACACCCAGATCCGCCGGTTCACCCGGGGCCGTGGTGCGGTACGCGACGAGGTCCTGCAGTCCTGTCATCCTCGCCGCCTCTCTCGGCGCGAGGGCGTTGATCAGGGCCCGGTAGGACCGCGGGTCGACGCCCTCCTGCCGCATGAGCCCGGAGATCCGCCCGGCTGCGTCCTCATCGGACTGCGCGTTTCCCGGTAATCGGAAGTACAGGTTGGCCTCCACCGGACGGTTCGAACCTTGTCGAAAAGCGAGGCAGACCAAGGGCTCCTCGCCTTCCGCCTTGTCCTGTCCGTGATACAGCGATCGCCACACCCGCTCGGCCCGATCCGAATCGTGCCCGCTCGCCAGGGACGCCACCGCGTTCACGTCCTCCCAAGCGCGACTGCTGATGCGGAAGTAGACCTTGACGCGCGCGCGATTCGAATCCATCAAATCAAGTGCCACGAATTCGACATCAATTCCGCGGTCCACCAATTCCGGCATCCACATTCGAACCGAAGACCACGGCGTGCTGAGCCCGAGGCGTTCCATCGCCTCAGTCGATTTCTCCATCACGCCCGCCTGATCGACGGTTTCCACCTGCGGATTGAAATAGGCCTTGTACCGAACGGGCTCTCCTGGTCGCCATGCGAGCGAATGCCAGATGGTGGGACGGTTCACGAGCGGATCGTCGCTGACGAAGAGTTCTTCCACGCAGCGGTAGCGGTGCAGGTCCACGCCTTTCCGGCCGTCCAGCCGATCGGAGAGGGCGCGGCCGGCCCGCTGGCAGCCGGCCGGAGTGTTCTCGTCATCGAGGGATTCGAAGAGGACTCGGAGCTCCGGGCGACCCGCCCGCCAGCTGATGGACATCTCGGCTGGAAAGCCGTCCGCTGAAACAAAAGAGGGAACCTCAGGGCAAGAGCCGATCGGGTGATCACCCCAGGGGCTCAAGGCAACGCTGAGTTCTGTGACGAGGGTCTCCACTTCGGAACGGGAGAACCCGAGATGCTCGGCGGCGGTTCGGTACTGGCTGGTCAGGAACTGTGTGAATGACACGCCTCGCGCGGGGAACACACCCCACCGGCGAACGGATGACGATACCGCTCTTGAACTTTGCACTACCCCGACCTTCCGCATCGCGGTTACGCTTGATCGCGGCACGGCGCCTGTCAGCAACGTCTACACGATCTCATCCTTCCGACGAATTGGGAATGGTCTGCACGCGGAGAGGGCTCGATGGGCACTGTGGACTCTCATGGAAAAAGCACATCTGACCAGCTTGATCATCGTGATGTGTGCGTGATCGGAGCCGGTATATCCGGACTCGCGATGATGCGCTCGCTCAAGCAGCGCGGCGTGACGTTCGTCGCCCTGGAACGCGACAACGACGTGGGCGGGGTGTGGAACTTCGGCCGCTCCAGCTCGCAGGAGTCACATCCGGCCTACGACTCCCTGCACCTCAACACCTCCAGCAAGGTCACCGGGTTCACGGGATTCCCCGTGCCCGAGGACTTCCCGCGGTACCCGCGGCACGACCAGGTCGCGTCCTACCTGCGGCGCTTCGCCGACGAGCACGACCTCACCAGCAACATCGAGTTCGGCGCGCACGTCCACCGCGTGGAACCGGCACCGGGTGGAGGCTGGTTGGTCACCAGCGGTGAGGGCGGGGAATCCGCGCGGACGCGGCACTTCCGGAACGTCGTGCTGGCCTCGGGGTATCACTCGGTGCCACGACACCCGGACCCGGATTTCACCGGTTCGGAGCTGTTCCGCGGCAGGCGGCTCCACTCCACCGACTACACGAGCCCGGAACCGTTCCGCGACCAGGCGGTCGCGGTGGTGGGATTCGGGAACTCGGCCTGCGACATCGCCGCCGAGCTCTCGCGCGTCGCGTCCCGAACGGTCCTGTCCATCAGGCGAGGTGCGCACGTGGTGCCGAAAACCCTGATGGGGATGCCGATCGACGAGATCGCCGCGAGCCGCTGGTGGTCGTTCCTGCCGTTCAAGGCGCAGCGCAAGCTCATCGAGGTGCTGCTGCACCTCTCGCGCGGGCGGATCACCGACTACGGCCTGCCGGAACCCGATCACCGGGTGATGGAAGCTCCCATCACCGTCTCGGACGAGCTGCTGAGCCGACTCTCGCACGGTGAGATCACGGTCCGACCGGGAATCCGCGAGCTCACCACCGAGGGCATCACGTTCAGCGACGGCAGCGCTGAGGACGTCGACGCCGTCGTCCTGTGCACCGGCTACGACATGTCATTGCCGGTGCCCGACGACGTCGTCTTCGACGAGGACGGCAGGCTCTCGCTGTTCCAGCGGATCGTGCCGCCCGGCCACGACGGGCTCTACCTGGCCGGATTCCTGCGCCCGGTGGGCGCTTTGACCCGCCTGGCCGAGCTGCAGGCGGAGTGGATCGGCGAACTCGTCACCGGCGAAGCCCACCTCCCCGCGCAGGACGAGATGGTCGCCGAGGTACGCGGCCACCTCTCCCGGAGCGCCGGGCGCTACGGTGCGCAACGCCCGGAGGACGCCCTGCACGTCGACGTCCCGAGCTACGTCCGAGGGCTCAAGCAGGAGCGCCGACAGGGCCGGGAGCGCCCGGCCGACGCGACGTCCCCGGCCCGCCAGGGCAACCGGCTCACTGACCTGCGCCGACCGCCTGCTGAGTGGCCATCAGCGTCATGACGTGCTCGAGCAGCCTCGCCAGCACGTCCTTGACGTCGCCCCGCTCCCGCGCGTCGAAGTTCACCACCGGGACCTTGGCGGTGTCGATCTGCAGAGCGTTGGCGATGTCCTCGGCCTCGTAGCGCCTCGTGCCGTCGAACTCGTTGACCGCGACGACGTAGGGGATGTTGCGGTCCTCGTAGAAGTCCAGGCTGGAGAAGCAGTCGTCGAGGCGGCGCGTGTCGGCCACGACCACGGCGCCGAACGCGCCGTGGGTGTGGTCGTCCCACACCGACCAGAACCGGGACTGGCCGGGCATTCCGAACAGGAACAGCGGAGTGCCGTTGCTCAGGTTGATGCGACCGAAGTCGATGCTGACCGTCGTGGTCGTCTTCTCCGGCACACCGGTGAGCGCGTCCACGGTGGCGCTGGCGTCCGTGATCGGCTCGTCGGTCAGCCGCACGTACCGATCCGGATCCGCCACGCTCTTGATCAGCGTCGTTTTGCCGCAACCGTAACCACCGGCGATGACGAGCTTGACCGGCGGCCGCTCAAAGCTGTTTAACACTGTCCAGAACCCCCTGTAGGTATTCCAGTGTTGCATCGGAAACGGTCTCGTCCGGAGCGCTTTCGCCGTCGAGGCTGAGGACGCCCCGGCGGAGCAGCGCACCCACGAGGGCGCGTGCGGTCAGTACCGGCGTCCCCAGGCTTCCCGCCACTTCAGCTATGGCCACGGGGTTCTTCGCCAGTTCCAGCGCGGCGCTGTCGCTCATCGACAGGTCTCGATATCCCCCGCTGCCGGGGTTCGCGACCACCTGGGTCGCCAGGTCCAGGTCCAGGTCCGACTTCTCGGGGGCGCCGGCGACGACGAACGGCCGGACCCCCGCTCCCGGATCTTCGGCGTGGACGTTCTGCTGATCGGACATGGGTTACGGCCTCGTCCCGGTCAGCGAGCCGGAGCCACCGCGCCCCTCGGTCACGAGGTGCTCCCCGACCTGCGCCAGCAGCCGGTCGAGCTCGACGTTGACGATCAGCGGGTCGGCGGCGGTGTTGACCACCACGGTGATCCCGGAGCGCTCGGCGGCCAGCGCGAGGATCACGAACCGGTTCGTGCCCTCGATGACCGTCTTGTTCAGATCACCGCCCCCGCCGATCACGCTGACCCTCTTGGACGAGCTGAACGCCGAGGCGGACATCGCGGCGAGATCCTCCGCCTGCTCCTTCGAGACGCCTTCGGAGGCGGCCCTGGGGAAACCGTCCGACGACCACAACACGACGCAGTCCACGTCGGCGACGCGCTGCGCGAAATCCGTCAGCACCCAGCTCAAGTCGTCCCGGCTCTCGCTCACTGTGTTCACCCCTCACCTGTGTCGCTACCGTGGTTCTGGCGTCCGGAGACGAAGCCCATGGCTCCGCCGCCGCCCGCGTTGCGCCGAGTCCCGGCGTCCTCGTCGGCCGCACCGGAACCCTGTGCCTTCTTCTCCTCGTCGAGAGCTCTGCCGACCGGCGAAGCACCCTTGCGCCGCATGGGCAGCCCGACGGGCGAAGTCTCCAGCGGCTGCTCCTGCTCAGCCGGTTCGACTCGCGGCCTCTTCGGTTCCGGGCGGGCCGGGGCGCGGGTCTCCACCGGGTCGGCGAGCAGCGCCGTCGCACCGGACAGCGTTCCCCGTGCGCTGGAAATCGGTGCCGGGGCGGGCTTTTCGACCTCGACCTCACGCACCAGTTCGGCGGGGATGGCCACCTCGGCGCGGATGCCGCCGGACTCGCCTGCCGCCAGCCGGACCTGGATGCTCCACTGCTGGGTGATCCTGGCGACCACCGGGAGGCCCAGCTGCATGTGGCGCTGCACGTTGCCGAGGGCGAAGTCGCTGTCGGTGGCCAGGATCTCGTTCGCCTCGCCAAGCCTCTCCGAGGGCATGCCCAGGCCGCGGTCCTCGATGACGACCACGAGGGATCCGCCGAGCTCCTCGGTCCAGACCCGGGCCTTGCCCTGCGGGGAGCTGTAGTTGGCGGCGTTGTCCATGAGCTCCGCGAGCACGCGGATCAGGTACGGCGCGGCCTGTCCGTCGACGGCCACCGCACCCGGCTGGCGGGTGTGGATCCGGCCGTAGTGCTCGATCTCGGCTCGCGCCGATTCGAGGATGACCTCCATCGACGTCGGACCGCGGTGGTACCGGGCGAGGCGGTTGCCGGAGAGCAGCCGCAGGTTCTCCGCGAGCCGGCGGGCGCGCAGCAGGAGGCTGTCGAGGACCAGCAGCGCGCGGTAGCGGGGTGCGGCCTCGCCGGCTTCGCGCTCCTCGGTGTCGACGATCTGCATGGCGTTCTGCACGATCTGCTGCACGCGGGCGGCCATGCCGACCACGACGCGGGTGAACGCATCGCTCGTCCGCTTCTGCTTGATCCGCTCCTGCACCGCGACCTGGTACGCGTCGGCGAAAGCGTCCGCCACGTCGCCGATCTCGTCCTTGCCGAAGTCCAGGGAGCGCAGCGGCGTGGAGACGTCGACCTCTTCTCCCCGCTCCACCTTCCGGAACAGCTCGGGCACGTCCTCGTCGGCCACCTTGCGCACGGCGTCGCGGAGCTCGACCAGTCGTTGCGGCACGAGGGCGACCAGCTGGCGACCGGCGAACCACCACATCAGCACGGCGGCACCGGCGGTGGCGATCAGCACCAGGCCGGCGAACAGCGTGGTCCGCAGCAGGGCGGCATTGCCGTTGGCCAGTCCGAGGTCCGAGCCGTAGCGGGCTTGGACCACGGCGAGCTCGGTGATCTGCCCGCCGACCTCGTCGCTGATCTCGTGCCACTGCTGCGTGGTCACGCCCTGCGCCTGACCGCGCGTGATCAGCTGCTGCTCGACGGCCTGCAGCTGGCCCCAGCTCGCGGAGCGGGTCAGTTCCTGGTAGCTCTGCTGGACCTGCGGCGCCGAGTGCGGGATCTGCTCTTCGAGCTCGTCGCGGTAGGAACCGACCAGCATCGCGAACTCGACCTGCTCGTCCGGGCTCATCCGGGCTTCCACACCTCGGTCGGCCAGCACCGAGGTGCGCGCCATCTGGTCGCCGGAGCGGAAGATCTCGGTCGCGCTGATGCCTGCGTGCCCGGCCGGGGCGTCCTCGACCGCGCGGGCCTGACCGCCGAACAGGTCGGCACCGGCGTCCAGGACCTCGTTGTAGCGCTGGAGGGTCGCCGTCTTGCGGGCCGGGTCCAAGGGGAACGTGGGCCGGGATTCCGGGAGCTGGCCGATCAGGACGTTGACCTTGTCGATCTTGGCCTTGAGGTCCGGGGGCGTCGCGGAGTTGCCGGACAGCTCGGTCAGCTTGCCGGAGAGCTCACCGATGGTCTGGTCCGTGGCGGCGTAGCGCTGACCGAGGGCGTCGGGAGCGCCTTCCCCGGAGAAGGCGCGGGCGACGAGCTGGCGTTCGGACTGCACCGCGGTGAAGGTCCGCACCGCCGGGATGGAGGTGTCCTGCACGGTGAGCGCGACCGTGCGCACGATGAGCCCGTCGACGAAGGCCGGCGCGAAGCCGGCGAGCACGACCACGAAGAACAGCACGACGATGGTGATCAGAATGTTCCTGATCCTGCGCCGGAGGCTCGTCCTGTCCGGCTCGCGCGTTCTGTTCCTGGTTAACTTCACGCCGACCGCGCTCCTTCGGTTGTGCTCAGGCGAGACAGGCCCCGGCCCCCCGGGAAGCCTTGACGCGGAATGTGCGGAGCGCGAGCCCCGCTGGGAGTCCACGACATCGGGCAACTCCAACCGAAGTGAGCAGCCGCGCAGCCGCTGCCAGTTCGATGATCATCCGCGCTTGGCCGGGACAGTACCAGCACGGTTCTCGCGGATGATCACCGATCCGAATTGGCGCTCTCCTCCGGCCGAGATGAACGGCGGAACCCGATTTCGGTTACATTCCTCTTTCGATCACCGCACAGATCTTCCGCAAAGCGCGTCAGCGCGAACCGCATTCACGGGGAACGGATTCACCCGGGGTTGTCCGGTTGTCATTTTCGCCCGATATTGCACGGTCTCGGACCCCTCGCTACGTTGAGAAGATCCTGGTCTGGACAACGTTGTCAATCGGGAGGTCTTCCTTGCGACGCCTGCACGACGTCAAGACGGTTCGACGCTCCACCGCTCCCAGACGGCTCGCGGCACTGATCATCGCGGCCGCGACAGCACTGGCCATCCCCTCGGCGATCACTCCCCGCGCCGACGCGGCGCCGCGGATCGACGATCCGGCGCAGTACGTCAACCCGTTCGTCGGCACCAAGCCGGGTGGCCCGGACTTCGGCCACGGCGGCGGGGCGGGCAACACCTTCCCCGGCGCGGTGGCGCCCTTCGGGATGATGCAGTTCAGCCCGGACACCGCCACCTACCAGCACGGCGGCTACTCCTACGACGACAACCGCATTCGCGGGTTCAGCCTCACCCACCTCTCCGGCGCAGGTTGCGGCGATTTCGGCAACATCCCGTTCATGCCCGTGCTCGGCGATTCGCCGGTGAGCGACTACTCGTTCTCGCACGACAACGAGTCGGCCTCCCCCGGCGCCTACGACGTCACCTTCGACAACGGGTTGCGCACGGAGCTGACGGCGACGCAACGCTCCGGGCTCGCGCGATTCACCTACCCGCAGGGCCAGCAGGCCGCGCTGTCGGTGGACGCCGGGAAGGCGTTCAACGACGCGAGCGGTTCGGTGACCGTCGGGACCAACACCATCAGCGGTCACAGCGACAGCGGCGGCTTCTGCGGCGCCGGCAACTCCTACCGCGTCTACTTCCACGCGACCTTCGACCGCGACTTCACCTCCCAGGAGGTCAACGGAGGTCAGACGCTGGTCAAGTTCGACAGCGCAGCGCCTGAGGTGGTGGCGCGGATCGGGATCTCCTTCGTCAGCGAGGACAACGCCAAGGCCAACGCCGAAACCGAGCAGGCCGCACGTGGTTTCGACGAGATCCGGGACGGATCCCGAGCGGCGTGGAACGACGTGCTCGGACGCATCGACGTCGGCGGCGGGAGCGACGAGGACCGGCGGCGCCTCTACACCGGCCTCTACCACTCCCTGCTGCACCCCAACGTCTTCAGCGACGTCAACGGGCAGTACACCGGCTTCGACGGCCAGGTGCACACCGCGGCCGAAGGACACGCCCAGTACGCCAACTACTCCGGTTGGGACGTCTACCGGTCGCAGCTGCCGCTGGTGGCGCTGATCGCACCGGACATCGCCTCGGACATCGCGCAGTCCGCGGTGAACCAGTCCGCCCAGGGCGGCTACTTCGACCGCTGGACGGTCGCCAACGGCGGCACCGGGGTGATGGTCGGCGATCCGCTGCCGATCATGGTGGCGAGCGCTCATGCCTTCGGCGCCACCGATTTCGACACCGCGGCGGCGCTGCGCGAGATGAGAGAAGGGGCCACCAACACCGACGAGCGGCCCGGCCACGAGGAGTACGACTCGCTGGGCTACGTCCCGCCGGGCGTGCAGGACGTGTGGGGCTCGGCGGCGACGTCGCTGGAGTACAACAGCGCGGACTTCGCGATAGCGCAGTTCGCCGCCCGCCTCGGCGACACCGCGGTGCACGACGAGTTCCTGAACCGGGCGCAGAACTTCAAGAACCTGTTCAACCCGGACAACTCCTACCTCCAGCCGCGCAACGCCGACGGTTCCTGGCCGTCGTTCGACCCGGTGCAGACCGAGGAGTACACCGAGGGCAACGGCGCCCAGTACACCTGGATGGTCCCGTTCAACCACCGGGCGCTGTTCGACCTGATGGGCGGCAACGAGGCGGCCACCGCCCGGTTGGACGAGTTCTTCACCGAGCTCAACGGCGGCCCGGACAAGCCCTACGCCTACTTGGGCAACGAGCCGTCGCTGAACACGCCGTGGGCCTACGCCTACGCGGGCAGGCCGGACAGGACCCAGGACGTGGTCCGGCAGGCGCTGACATCGTTGTTCAAGTCCACACCGGACGGCGAGGTCGGCAACGACGACCTGGGGCAGATGTCGTCCTGGTCGGTGTGGGCCTCGATCGGCATGTACCCGCAGGCTCCGGGACGGTCGGAACTGGTGCTGGCCAGCCCGATCTTCTCCTCGGTGAGCATCGACCGCGGCAACGGCACGACGATCACCCTCAACGCCCCGGACGCCTCGGAGGACGCCAGGTACGTCCACGCCCTCCAGGTCAACGGAACCGACAGCACCAGGCCGTGGGTGGGCGAGGACTTCGTCGCGGCGGGCGGCGCGCTCGACTTCACCCTGAGCGACCAGCCCGATCCCGCGTGGGGGAGCTCCCCGCAGGACGCGCCGCCGTCCTACGACGTGCCGGGCTGATCGCCAGATCTGGCGTCAGGCGTCGGCGCCGCGCCACCGCAGCACTTCCAGCGCGGCGCCGACGCCGACGACGTCCTCCGCCACCGGGCGCGGCAGCAGCTCGTCCGCCCGCGCCAGCCTGCGCAGCACGGTGTTGCGGTGGGTGTAGAGGGTTTCGGCGGTGCGGGAGGCGTTGCACTGCGCGCGGATGTAGGTGCGCACCACCCGGCGCACCTCCGGGTCGGCGTCCCGCAGCGCCCCGAGCACTTCGGCGACGAACTCGTCGGCGTGCGCGGGGTCGGCCGTCATCAGCGCCACCAGCTGAACGTCCTCGTAGCGGGCGACCTGGCGGCACGAGCTGAGCCGGGCCAGCATCCGCTGGACCGTCAGCGCGTCGATGTGGCTCCGGCGGAAACCGTCCACGTCCCTGCCCGGGCGACCGATCGACACCCGCACGTGCGAGTGGGAGCTCAGCTCGGCGGACAGCCTCTCGATGTCCGCCGTGGTCCCCACCGGCAGCCAGATCCACAGGGTCCCGGCAGTGGCCACCACGGTCAGCCGGCGGCGGGCGCCGGTGAGTCGGACGAGCTCTTCCGCGACGGACTCCAGTTCGTCCAGGCCGGCGTGGGCGGTGCTCCACACCACGGCGGCCGTGTGCGGGCCGGTCAGCCCGTACCCGAGCTTGAGCTCGGCGCGGTTCGCGCTGATCGGGGACCCCTCGAGGATGAGCGTGACCGCCGCGCGGCGGTCGGCGTTCGTGCCGCGCAGGAGCGTGTCGAGCTCGTCCTGCATCCGCTCGCTGATACCTGTGATGGTGTCGTTGACGTAGGTGGAGATCGACAGCGCGGTGACGTCGAGGAGTTCGCGCAGCTCGTCCGGATCGGAGGTCAGCGAGAAGCAGATCTCCATCCAGAACCGCCAGGCGACGTTCTGCCCGGCCCGGTAGGTGTCGAGCGCGTGGGCGTCCAAACCGCGCCGGACCAGGTCGCGCGCGGTGTCGAGGGCTTGGGTGCCGAGGTGCGGCGGAACGCGGCAGCCGGGTTCCTGGACGTTGGCCGCGGCCCAGTGCAGGACGTTGTCCACGTTGGTCTGCCGCAGCCCGTCGGCCAGCACGGGGTCGGCGGCGATGGCCTGCGTCCGGTCGGCGTCCAGCACCGCGGCGTGCAGCTCCTCCGCCCACGCCGCGGGCGGTCTCAACGCCTTCTCCGCCCCGGTCCGGATCAACTCCCGGACCCGAGCGGTCGGACAGGGCCACGACCGAGTCACGGGGGCACTATGCCCCAGACCAACCGATTCGCGGAAGTCCCCGTCGCGGTGCGGTTTTGGCTGGAATACCGCATGATCAACCTCCGCTTTCCCGATCAGTTCGGACCGGGATCTCCCGCTCGTGCCGAACCTCGCACGTTGGTGGGGCTGCCGGGAGGTTCCGCGCAGTGCGCCCCACCGTTCGCCGGGGCCTCGGTGAGGTCGTTGCCCGGGCGCTGGTGCGTGCTCTCGTAACCGCGCGTGCAGACGAACGGGTCGAAGCTCTGCAGAACCAGGCCGAAGCGGGCCCGGCCGTCGCCGGGGACCGTGGTCTTGGTGCCCTGCGCCAAGCTCGGGTAGGTGACCAGCAGCTGCTCCACCCCGTCGAGCCGGGTGCGGTAGACCTCGGCGGTGGTCAGCAGGTTCGCAAACAGCTCGCCCAGTTGCGGCCCTGATTCCCGCAGCAAGGCGCTGACCTGCTCGGCTGCGTCGGGTGCCGCACCGATCACCCGGCGAAAGTCGGGGTCGGAGGCCCGCAGCTGACCGGCGAAGAGGTGCAGGTCGTGGCTGAAGGACGCGATCTCGGCGCCGTGCTCCCGCTGGGTCTCCAGCACCGTCCGGCCGCTGGTGATCAGGTCCAGCGTCTGCGGCAGGTGATCGGTGGCGTGCCGGGTGTAGGCGTGGGAGTCGTTCAGCAGTGCGCCGAGCGGCCCGTTGAGACCGGTGAAGGCCAGGTCCAGCTCGGCCACCACGGTCTGCAGCGAGCCGATCGGGATGCTGCTGATCGTGCGGTCCATGTTGGCCAGCAGGTCCTCCGGTGGCACCGGGATGGACGTGCGGTCGCTGCTGATCACAGAGCCCTCGCCCAGGTGCGGGCCGCCGTCGGATCTCGGCCGGAGATCGACGTACTGCTCACCCACCGCCGACCGGTTGGTGACCACCGCGTCGGTATCGGCCGGGACCTTCGGCGCGTCGTCCTCGATCTCCAGCGACACGTCGATGCCCTCGGGCGTCAGGCGTAGCGGCCCGACCCGGCCGATCGGCAGTCCCCGGTAGGTGACCTCGGCGTTGGTGAAGATGCCGCCGGAGTCCCGGAACCGGGCGATGGCGGTGTAGCCGCGCGAGGACACCAGCCGGTCCAGCCCGGCGTAGGTGGCACCGACGTAGGTGATGCCGACCAGCGCGATCAGCACGAACGCGCCGATCTGCACCTTGACCCGCTTCGAGATCATCGGGCACCTCCGAGCACCGCGTCGAACGGCCCGCCCGGCCTCGGTGGCGGCGGCGCTCCCGGCGCGGGCGTGGCGGGAGCAGGGAGCGGCAGGGGCGGCTCGCCGGGCCCGATGCCGCCGGTGGGCGGCGGACGTCCCTGCAGCACGTTGTCGACGACGGTGCTCAGGTCGAGGTCCAGTTGCAGGTCGAGGTTGGTGTAGTCGCCCTTGATCGCGTTCGCCGTGTAGTCGGTGAAGGGGAAGGTGACCAGGATTTCCAGCGACTTGGGGATGTCCTCACCCGCCGCCGCGAGCTGTCGCAGGACGGGGCTCAGCGAGCGCAGGTTGGCCAGGGTGTCCTGCTTACTGCGCTCCGTCGTCTCGACGGCGATCTCGGAGAGCCGGTCCATCTGCTGGAGCATGGCCACCAGCTGCCCGCGCTGCTCGTTGATGACCTTCAGGCCCGGGCCGAGGTTGTCCAGCGCGAAGACGATGTTCTGCTTCTGCCCGACCAGCGAGGCGGCGAGCCGGTTGAGGCCGTCGATGGCGCGGGTGATCTCGTCGCGCTGGCCGTCGAGTTCCCGGGTGAAGACCTCCAGGTTCCGGTGCAGCGAGCGGATGTCGGCCTCGTTGCCGGACAGGGCCGCGCCGAGTTCCTGGTTGATCTGCTGGAGCTGCCCGATGCCACCGCCGTTGAGCAGCATCGACAGCGCACCCAGCACCTCCTCGACCTGCGGGTGCCGATTCGTGCGGGACAACGGGATGTGGTCGCCGTCGGACAGCAGCGCCGATCCGGGCGTCGTGGAACCGTCGAGCTGGACGTACTTCTCACCGAGCAGACTGGACTGGCGCAGCTGGGCGACTGCGCTCGCGGGCAGCCGCACGTCGCGGTTGATCTCCAGGGTGACCTCGGCGGTCCACCCGTCGGGGGCGAGCCGGATGCCGGAGACCCGGCCGACGGCGACGTCGTTGACCTTCACGCCCGCCTGCGGCACCAGGTCCAGCACGTCGGCGAGCTGCGCGGTCACCCGGTACGGGTCGTCGCCGAGGTCGGCACCGCCGGGCAGCGGCGCGTTGTACATGCCGGTGAACCCGTGCTGGCCGCATCCCGCGACCAGCAGGAAGCTCAGCAGCGCCAAGGCGATCCGCATCAACGACCCCCTCCCGGGTAGGGCGAACCGGTGTCGCGCATGGCGTCGACCAGCGGCAGCGGGATGTCCGGCGCGTTCCCGTGCTCCAGCGAGGACAGCGCCTCGGCCGGGGACGGCAGCGGGATCGCTCCGGTGACGACCGGTTCGATGCGGTTGCAGGCGTCGGCGAGCACGGGCGGCACGGGGCGGTCCGGGGGCGACTGCCGCAGCAGCTTGCAGACGATGACGATGGGTGGGTGGGTCAGCTCGTTGATGTTGCCCCGGGTCCGGGTGACCCCGGCCGACGCGTCGTAGGTGTTGGCGAGGTTCGACAGGCCCAGCGGTGCCAGGTCGGTGACCTCCTCCAGCGCTGCTCGCTGCTCGACGAGCACCTGCGTCACGGCCCGCAGGTGGTCCACGTTGGTCCGCAGGACGGCGCGGTTGTCGCGGATGAACCCGGCGGTGTCCGACAGCGCGGGACCGAGTTCCCGCAGCGCCGCACCGAGTTCGCCGCGTTCCGAGGCCAGGAATCCGGCGGTGTCGGCGAGCTGGCTGTTGAACCGGTGCACCTGCTGGTCGTTGTCGGCGAGCGTGCGGTTGAACAGCTGCAGGTCGTCGACGGTGGCGAAGAGGTCCTCCTTGGACCCCGACAGCGTGCTGGTGGCCTTGCCGAGTTGCCGCAGCATGTCGTTGAGCTGCGCACCGTGCCCGCCCAGGTTGGCGGCCTGCACGTCGAGGAAATCCGACAGCGCCCCGTCGCGGTTGGCACCGTCGGGGCCGAGCATCCGCATGGTGCGGTCGGTGTTGCGGTTGATCTCGTCGAGCTCCAGCGGCGTCGCGGTGCGCTCGCGCGGGATCACGGCCCCGTCGGCCAGCTCCGGCCCGCCTTCGTGGACGGGGGTGAACTGCACGTACCGGTCGCTGACCAAGCTCGGCGCCACCGCGACCGCCTTGGCCTCGGCGGGGATCGGCGTGCCGTCGTCGATGCGCATCTCGACCCGCACCTCGGTCCCCTCGGGAACGACCTCGGTCACCGAGCCGACCCGCATGCCCAGCACCCGCACGTCCGACCCGGGGAACAACCCGACAGTCGCGCCGAAGTAGGCGGTCACCGAGGTGCGCGCGGCGACCGCCACCGCCCACCAGGTCCCGCCGGTGACCAGCAGCGCCACCGCCATCGCGATCGCCACCACGCGTGCTCTCATCGCGGGCCTCCCGAACCGGCGCCGCCCTCGATCGGCGGCCGGCAGCCTTCCTCGTTGGACGTCACCGGGCCGGCTCCCAGCACGGGCGGGAACTGGCCGCACACGTAGCTGTCGAACCAGCGCCCGTTGCCGACGGTGTTGCTGAAGTAGCGCGCGAACGGCGCCAGGTTCTGCAGTCCCCTGCTGAGGTTGTCCTGGTTGCGGTGCAGCACCTCGGTGACCCGTTCCAGGGTGGCCAGCGCGGGCCGCAGCTGAGCGTGGTTGTCGGCGACGAGCCCGCGCAGCTGCTCGGAGAGCTGCCGGGTGCTGCGCAGCAGGGTGCTGATCGCTTCGCGGCGGAAGCGGATCTCCTCCATCAGCAGGTTCCCGTCCGCGAGCAGCTCGGCGAAGACCTCGTCGCGGTCGCCGAGAACCTGGCTGACCTCGCGGGTGTGGCCGAGCAGCTGCTTGAGCTGCGCGTCACGGCTGGAGATGACCTGCGAGAACGACGAGAGCCCCCGCAGCGCCTCGCCGATGTGCGCCGGGGTGCCGCGGAAGGTGTCGGCCATGGTCTGGAAGCTCTGCGCGAGGGCACCGGTGTCGACCTCCCCGGAGGTGCGACCGAGGTCCTGGAACGCCTCGGTGACGTCGTAGGGCGAGCGGGTGCGGTCGGCGGGGATCGAGGTCGACGACTCCTGCTCCCGCTCCCCCTGCGGATCCAGCGACAGGTACTTCTGGCCGAGCAGCGTCTTGATCTCGATCGAGGCGGTGGTGCGGTCGCCGACCCAGGCGTCGTCGACGCGGAAGGCGACCTCGACGTGCTTGCCGCGCAACGACATGTCGGTCACCCTGCCCGCCTTGACCCCGGCGATGCGGACCTCGTCGTCGGGTTTGAGCCCGGCCGCTTCGGTGAACTGCGCCCGGTAGGTGGTGCCGCCGACGACCGGCAGGTCCTCGAAGTAGAAGGCCAGCAGCGAGATCGCGGTGATCAGCACCAGCCCGACCACCCCGGCGGCGGCCGGATCGCGTCGTCTCAACCGCTCGATCATCGGCACCTCGCGGGCATCTGGTCGGGGGGCGTGGTCGGCAGCGGCACGGTCACGCCGAGGTCGGAGATGCGCACCTGCCCCGAGGTCCGGCACAGGAAGTAGTTGAACCACGAGCCGTAGCTGGCGGTGCGGTTGATCGTGTTCAGCTTGGTCGGCAGACCCGCGGCGAACCGCTCCACGAGCTCCCGGTGGCCGTCGAGGTTGCGCGCGAGCACGCCGAGGTGCTCGACGCTCTCGCGCAGCGGCTGCCTGCCTTCGGCCAGCAGCCCGGCGGTGGCGTCGTTGACCTGGCCGAGCCCTTCGACCGCGGAACCGATCTGGTCCCGGTCTGCCGCCAGGCCGGAGACGACCTGCTGGGTTTGGACCAGCACCTCGTCCAGCTGAGCGTTGCGGCTGCCGACCGCGCCCAGCACGTCGTTGAGGTTGGTGATGACCTCGCCGATCACCTGGTCCCGCGAGGCCAGGGTCTGGGTCAGCGATCCGATGTGGGCCAGCAGGCTCTGCACGGTGCCGCCTTCTCCTTGCAGGGTTTGGATGATGGCGTGCGAGAGCTTGTTGACGTCTTCGGGCGAGAGCGCCTGCAGCAGCGGTTTGAAACCGTTGAACAGCACCGTCAGGTTCAGCGCAGGCCGGGTGCGCTCGATCGGGATCGTCGCCCCCTCCGACAGCATCTCGCGAGTCCCCTCGCCCCTCTCGACGGAGACGTAGCGCTGGCCGATCAGGTTGCGGTACTTGATCGACGCGGTCGTCGTGGCGGGTAGCGAGCGGTCGCCGTAGAGCGCGAACTCCACGTGCGCCTGCCGCTTCTCGGCGATCTCGATCGACCGCACCTGGCCGACCTTCACCCCGGCGATGCGCACGTCGTCGCCCTCGTTGAGCCCGGTGACGTCGGTGAACCGAGCCGAATAACCCGTGGTGGGGCCGAAGCTCGTGTTGGCGATGGTGACGCCGAGCAACCCGGTCGCCAGCAGCGTTACCGCGACGAACACGACCAGCTTGGTCAGCGAGGGTCTGAGCGATCTCATCCCAGTTCCACCTCCGCTCCGCGGTACAAGGGGCCGACCAGCAACGTGCTCCAGTCCGGGACCTCGTCGGGCCGCAGCCGGGTCGCGGGCGAGAGCAGCGCTGCGATCAGGCGTCGTTCTGGTGGTGAGTGCTGCATCGAACCCGCGGGACCGGTGAACGAGCTCGGAGCGGTCGAGGCCGGTGGCGTGCGCTCCTCGCGCTGCGGCGGGTGCGTCGAACCGTCGCGCGGCGGCCCTCCGCCGGGCAGGTCGGCGGGCATCGGGACCTGGTCGTAGCAGCGAGGTCCGCGCCTGTCCTGCCAGCTCGGCTCGTCGTGCCCGGGCAGGTACTTGTCGCCGCCGTCGCTGATCTCCACCCGTAACCGGATCACGCCGGGTGTGTCGGTCCCCTTGCCCGCGACCTGGTCGAGCCTGGGCACCGAATCGGCGAGATCGTCGAACAGGCAGGGGTATTCGGGCGAGTAGCGCGCCAGCAGCCGCAGTTGCTCGCGGCTCGCGGCGTTGAGGCCGATGATGTTCTCCGCGTTGGCGCGCAGGAAACCGTCGAGATCGCCTGCCGCGGTCGTCACCGTGCGGTAGAGCCGATCGAGGCCCGCGCGGTTGTCGGCGACGGTCCGGTGGTTGACCGCCAGGTCGCGCAACGCATTCGTCAGCTCGGGCGTGGTGTCGGCGTAGAGGTGGGAGACGTCGGCCAACGCCTGGATGTTGCCCTTGAGCTCGGGCAGCACCGGGTTGAACTGCTCCAGGTAGCGGTTGGTGGCCACCAGCGTCTCTCCCAGCTGCTCGCCCCGGCCGTCCAGGGCCATCGAAACGGTGTTGAGCGTGGTGGCGAGCTTGTCCGGCCGGACCGCCCGCAGCACCGGCATCAGGTCGCTGAGCACCTTCTCCAGCTCGATCGAAGCATGGCTGCGGTCCTGCTCGATCACGTCGTCCTCGCGCAGCGACTCCCGCGACGGGACCGGCGGCAGGACGAGGCTGACGTAGCGCTCGCCGAAGAGGGTCTTCGGCAGCAGGCGCGCGGTGACCCCGGCGGGGATGAGGTGGGTCTTGTCGGGCTGCAGCGCCAGCTCCAGGTCGGCCCCGCTCGCGGTCGCGCTCACCCGGCGCACCTCGCCGACGACCAGGCCGCGCACCTTCACGTCGGAAGGCGGCAGCAGCTGGTTGCCGACCCGGTCGGTGCGCAGCAGCACGTTCACCGCCGGCGTGAAGACCTTCTGGTACGCAGCGACCGTCGAGGCCAGGAACAGCACGATCACGCTGATGAACACCGCGCCGACCACCCGGCGGCGCAACGTCTCGGCCCGCTCCCCCGGCCTCATCCGGCGATCCGCACGGTCGTGGTCGCGCCCCAGATCGCGAGGCTGAGGAAGAAGTCCAGGACGTTGAGCGAGATGATCGCGGTTCGCACCGCCCGGCCCACCGCGCTACCGACCCCGGCGGGCCCTCCGGCGGCCCGGAAACCGTAGTAGCAGTGCACCAGGACGATCATCAGGCTGAACAGCAGCACCTTCCCGAAGGAGAACAGCACGTCCTCCGGCGGCAGGAACAGGTGGAAGTAGTGGTCGTAGGTGCCCGCTGACTGGCCGTAGAAGTAGACGGTGATGACCCGCGAAGCCAGGTACGACGACATCAGCCCGATCACGTACAGCGGGATCACCGCACCGAGCCCGGCGAGCACGCGCGTGGTCACCAGGAACGGAACGCTGCGCACCGCCATGACTTCCAGCGCGTCGATCTCCTCCGAGATGCGCATCGCGCCCAGCTGCGCGGTGAACCCGCAACCCACCGTCGCCGACAGCGCCAGACCGGCCACCAGCGGCGCCACCTCGCGGGTGTTGAAGTAGGCGGAGACGAAACCGGTGAAGCTGGCCGTGCCGAGCTGGTTGAGCGCGGTGTAGCCCTGCATGCCGACGACGGTTCCGGTGAACAGGGTCATGCCCACCATGACCCCGATGGTGCCGCCGAGCACCGCCAGCGCCCCGCTGCCGAAGGTGACCTCCGCCAGCAGCCGCAGCACCTCCTTGGCGTAGCGGCGCAGCGTGCGCGGTGCCCACGCGATCGCCCGCAGGTAGAACATCGCCTGATCGCCGGAGGTGTCGAGCACCCTCAGCGGTCCGTTGAGGAGCCGCCGCGCGCGGCCGGTCGCCTGGGCCACGGCTCACATCCCCTTCGGCGGGACGAGCTGCAGGTAGATCGCGGTGAGCACCACGTTCACCAGGAACAGCAGCATGAACGAGATGACCACCGCCTGGTTCACCGCGTCCCCGACGCCCTTCGGTCCCGGCGCCGGGTTCAGCCCGCGGTGCGCGGCGACCACCCCGGCGATGAACCCGAAGATCACCGCCTTGATCTCGCCGATCCACAGGTCGGGCAGCTGCGCCAGGCCGTTGAAGCTGGCCATGTAGGCGCCGGGCGTGCCGCCCTGCATGATGACGTTGAAGAAGTACCCGCCGAGCACTCCCACGACGCTGACCACGCCGTTGAGGAGCGTGGCGACGAGCATGGCCGCGAGCACGCGCGGCACGACCAGCCGGTGGATCGGCGAGACGCCCAGGGTTTCCATCGCGGCGATCTCCTCGCGGATGGAGCGGGCGCCCAGGTCGGCGCAGATCGCCGAACCGCCCGCACCGGCGATGAGCAGCGCGGTGATCAGCGGGCTGGCCTGCTGGATGATGGCCAGCACGCTGGAGGCGCCGGTGAACGACTGGGCACCGATCTGCTTGGTCAGCGACCCGAGTTGGAGCGCGATGACCGCCCCGAACGGGATCGACACCAGTGCCGTGGGCACGATGGTCACGCTGGCGACGAACCAGGACTGCTGGATGAACTCGCGCCACTGGAACGGCCGGGCGAACACCGCCTTCGCGACGTCCACGGCGTGCAGGAACAGTCGGCCGGTCTCGCTGAGCGGACCGGAACCGGCCGGACTCGTCACTCCATCACCCATCGCGGCTCCCGCAGTTCTCGACAGGGAACCCAGGGTGATCAGCCGCACACCCGCCATCCAGGGGCACTCTGCCCAGCGATTCCCCCACTCCGGTGCACATCGCCCGTAACCCGCCGGCACCTCGCCGACGATGTGCGCCGGCACCTGCCGTGAGAACCGTTCTTCGCCAGTGCGTTTCACGGTCCCAAGTGGAGATTCACCGTCCACCTGCCGCTCCAGTCCCGTTTGACCCGCGTTGCGGGCGGGTACCCGCGGAGCGATGGGCGGATCCCCACGAGAGGAGGTTCCCGGCGTGGTGAGCTGGCAGGCGCGGGTGGTGATCGCCCAGTACTGGATCACGCGGCGCAAGCGAATCTTCGCCGATCTCGCGAAGTTGCGCGCGAGTGCGGAGAGTCACGAGGCCGAGAGCGTTCAGGTGCCGGGCTGGGTCTACCGGCGCTTCCGCGTCGAGGAGTCCGACGTGCTCGGGCACCGCTGCTTCACCCTGCACCCGCACGAACCGGAGAACTCCCAGCACATCCTGTACCTGCACGGCGGCGCCTACGTGCACCAGGTCGAGCACGCGCACTGGAGGTTCCTCGCCCGGCTCATCGACGCGACCGGGTCGGTGGTCACCGTCCCGATCTACCCGCTGGCCCCCGCGCACACCTACGAGGACACGCTGACCATGATCTGGGAGTGCTACCAGCAGGTCCTGAACGGGATTCCGGCTCAGGACCAGATCATCATGGGTGATTCCGCGGGCGGCGGGCTGACGCTCTACATCGCTCAGCGGCTCAAGCGCCTCCGCCGGCCGCAACCGAGGCGGCTGGTGCTGTTCGCGCCCTGGCTCGACCTCACGACGTCGCACCCCGCCATCGCCGAGCGGGAATCGAACGACCCGTTCCTCAGCGCGCCCGGCCTGCGCGAGGCCGCCCGCCTCTACACGCGCGGTCTCGACCCGCGCGATCCCCGGGTGAGCCCGCTGTTCGGCGATCTGAGCGGGCTGGCGCCGATGAGCGTCTTCACCGGTACCCGCGACGTGCTGCTGACCGACTCGCGGCGATTGCGCGAGCGGATCCACGCGCACGGATCCGACATCGACTACGAGGAGTACCCCGGGATGTTCCACGGCTGGATCTTGCAGGCGCTGCCCGAAGCCGAGCACGCGACCAACCAGGTTTCCGCCCTCGTGGGTGATTGAGCGCGCCGCATCCGGGGAAACCAGCGTGAAGCCCCGAGATGGCGAGGAGGTGACCGGCGATGACCCACCCACCAGATCCCGAGCACGTGCAGCCGTTCCTGCGGGAGGTGCATTACCCGGTGAGCAAGAAGGAGCTCGTCGACCTCGCCGAGGAGCGAGGTGCCGACAGCGAAGTGCTGCGCGCGGTGCGCATCGTTCCCGACCGCACCTACGAGAACCAGCAAGAGATCAACGAAGAAGTGGAGCTGGGCAGCTAAAGGCTGTTGAGGAATGCGGCAGAGCCGCCGTTTCAGGTGTGGGACTCAGCCCGCACCGCCGCGGGTTCTGAGCGCCTTCGTGGCGAGTACGCCGGGACGCTTATGTCCACCCCGGGGTAAGCGGCATACTCAAGGAGCGGCGCACGGAGTCCACGAAGCCGCTGTGCATTCCCCTTCGGGGGTTTCCGCCACCGGCACCACCACGCAAAACAACCCATCAACACCCTCTAGGCGCACCTGCTGAGCACGAGGAGCGTGACGTCGTCGCTGGGCGAAGCGGACTTGACGAGGCGCTCCATCACCGAGGTGCAGACCGAGTGGGCGGGCGCGCGCTCGACGGCTTCGCACAACGCCTCGAGGCCGGTGTCGATCGGTTGCTTGCGGCGCTCGACGAGCCCGTCGGTGAACAGGCACAGCACCGAGCCCTCGGGAAGGTCGATGGTGGTGGACCGTCGTTCGCGCGGGGAGACCGCCACGCCGACCGGTGGGTCGACGGGCACCTTCGTCAACTCGCCACTGGCCTCCGGGGTGGTCAGCACAGGCGGTATGTGCCCGGCGAGCGAGATCTCCAGACTGGCGGTTTCCGGCTCGTAGAGCGCGAAGGCCACGGTGGCCATGGCGTCGGGCTCGAAGTGGGCGACCTTGCGGTCGAGCTTGTGCAGCACCCGCGCAGGATCATCCTCGTCGAGCGCGTAGGCGCGCAGGGCACTGCGCAGTCGTCCCATCACCACGGCGGCGAGCAGACCGTGGCCGACGACGTCCCCGATCACGATGCCGACCCGTCCGGAGGGCAGCTCGAAGACGTCGTACCAGTCACCGCCGATCCCGTGGTCGGCGCCGGCGAGGTAGCGACCGTCCATCGACAGGCCCTCGACCTGCGGCAACCGGCTCGGCAGCAGGCTGTGCTGCAGCACTGTGGCAGCGATCCGCTCCGCCCGCGACGATCCCACCTGCGAGATCGAGGCCATCCGGTCAGCGGCGAAGCGCAGCAGCTCCACGTCTTCGTCGGCGAACTCGCGGTCGTCGAACGTGCCCACGCACAGGACCCCCACCGCGTCCCCGCCGGAAACCATGGGGGCTCCTGCCAGGGCGCGAATGCCCTTCCTCTGCAAGAACCCGCTGACCATCACGTCATCGCCCCGGCCGAACACCACGGCGTGGTCGGCACCCAGCACGGCGCTGGCGAACTCGCCGCCGACCGGTACGCGAACTCCGCGCTGGACCTCGTCCTCGATGCCGACGGATCCGGTGGCGATCAACTCCTCGCCACCCGGATCGAGCATCAGCACGGCGGCCATGTCGGCGCCCAGGACCTCGCGGACCCGAGCCAGGGCCTCGTCCAGCAGGTCGTGGACGTCGAGATGGGCGAGCGAGGTGTCCGTGACCAGTTCGATGCGTCGCAAACGCTCCTCGGCGGATGTCTCCGCAGAAGCATTCATGGCCTCAGCCTAACCGCCACGCCAAGGCACTTGCTTTGCCAGCGGTGGTCGCGGAAGTCATCATGGGGTGATGGCTTCCGACATCAACGAACACCCGATGCCGTTCAACACGGTGAAAGAGTGGTCGGGGCGCACACTCTTCGTCACCGCGGCCGGAGAGATCGAGCTCGTCAACTCACCTCACTTCGAGTCCGCTCTGGACCAGGCGCTGGCCGAGAAGCCGGACGTGCTCGTCGCCGACATCACGGACGTGACCTTCTTGTCCTCGGCGGGCCTGGCCGTGCTGATGCGCGCGCACCGCAATTCCGAGGCCGCCGGGGCGACCTTCCGCGTCGTGGCCGCCAATCCCGCGACGCTCCGCCCGATCCAGCTCATGGGTCTGGACCAGGAATTCGACGTCTTCGCCGACCGCGACGGCGCTCTCGCCGGAACAGCGGGTTTGTGAAAGGTTCCCAGCGGCGACCCTAAGAATTGACACGCGGTTGAAGCACACCCGTTAGGAACCACCTATGGCACCCGGTCAATCCGGTGGGCCGGACGCGGACCGCGAGGTCGTCGCGAACCTGCATCGCCAGCGCGTGCCGGCCTCGGCCGACGTCCTGCCGGTGCTGCGCGACGAACTCGACCAGTGGGCACGCTCCGCCGGGCTCAACGACAGGGTCATCGATTCGCTGGCACTGGCCAGCTACGAGGCGATGGCGAACGCGGTCGAGCACGCCTACGACGGGGCCCCGGGACCACTCGACGTCGAGGCCGCGTTGCGGGAGGAAGCCGTGGAGGTGACCATCACCGATCACGGCTCGTGGCAGACGCCGAGCAAGAGCGCCGCGGAACGCAGACGCGGTCTTCCGCTGATCCACCGCCTGGCAGACGAAGCCGTGGTGACCTCCGGCGAGGACGGCACCCGCGTGCTGATGCGCTGGGACACCGCTCGCTCCGACCGCGGCGAGCCGCTCCCAGGCTGACGCAGTGCGAGAAATCTGCTGCGAACTCGTGTGAACCGCATCCCGCTCGGGTATTCCGATGATCGACCGGATGATCAACCCGCTCGAACTCGGGGGTGCGCATGACCGCCACGCAACGGCTTCCCCAACCCAACATCGAGTCCTGGCACTGGCAGCTCCACGCTGCGTGCCGGGACCTGCGGGCGAGCCGGTTCTTCCACCCGGACAACGAACGCGGCAACCGGCGAGCGCAGCGCGAACGCCAGGCCAAGGCGGTCTGCCGGCGCTGCCCCGTCATGGCGCAGTGCCGCGAGCACGCGCTGAAGGCGCACGAGCCCTACGGCGTGTGGGGTGGACTCGGCGAGCAGGAACGCAGAGGCCTGCTGCGCATCGCGAGCTGAGCCGCCGAGGTTCGCGGTCGGCCGCAACGGGCCCCGCTCAGCGGGCGAGCCCCACCAGCGCCAGTGAGGACTTCCGCGCCGGGGAGGAAATCTTCCCGGCGCGGAAGTTCGTTCCCGGCCTCTCACACGTGATCTCGCGGTATCCGGCGGTCCCAGTTCTTGGAGAACACCCGCTCCCCATCCAAGTGGGCGTCGAGCTCGGCGTGCAGGCGGAACTCGGTGGCCGACGTGGTCAACGCCGTCCGAGTGCTGACCAGCGCCGACCAATCGCCGCGGGTGAACCGCATGGTCCACTCGATGTCGCCGCGCACCGAGTCGAAGTCCTCCCCCACCCAGCTGTAGAGCTCGGTAGCGCGCCGGTAGACGTCCAGGTCGATGTTCTCGAATCGCACCAGCCCGAGATCCTTGATCACCTCGAGCGACGAGCGGTAGTCGACCAGGTCCCTGCCCACCCGCCAGCGCTGCTCGCCCGGCGTGATCTGCTTGGCCGGAGCGGGCGGGGCACCCTCGGGCTCACCGAACAGCGGAGTAGGCAGCTCGTCTGCCTCCGCGCAGGGCCGGATCGGCAGTTCCAGCTCGCTGTCGGCCGAATGCACCGTCAGCTGAACGGGTTCCGGCGGCGGCCACGCCAACGGCCAGTACGAAGTGGACAGTGCCAGCCGGATCCGGTGGCCCTCCGGGAAGGCCTGCGCCACACCGTTGAGCCGCAACCGCACCCGGTACCGCTCCCCGGGCACCAGCAGCTCGGGCTCGGCGTCGCCGTTGCGGTGGGTGAGGTTGAGCAGGCCGTAGGTGACCCGAGTGGCCTGCCCGTCAGGATGGACGTCGGAGAGCCGAGCGGCCAGCATCGCCACCGGGCGGTCCACTTCGACCATCGCGTCGAGCACCGGTCCGCCGAGGATCTCGCAGCGCTCGTCCAGCGGCTCGGTGTCGAAGACCAGCGAACCGCCGTCCTCCTCCCGCTGGTCGTAGGGCAGGTCCGGAGGTGCGTTGTAGGAGCACCACTTCCCGCCGTACTGGCCGACCGACAGCGGCGAGGCCACCCTCAGCGGCGGTCCGCGGTGTTGCTCCCCCTGCTGCGCGATCCTGTTCTGGGCGAGCGGGAACCGGGTCCGCTCCACGTGCGGTGACGGCCACGACGGCTCGCCCACCCAGCGACCAGGCCGCTCCTCGTAGCTGGTCGACGGCGGCATGCTCTCCTGCATCCAGGTGCACAGCATCGGACCGTCCATCGCGCCGTTGTCGGCGTCCTTGAGCCAGTGGTCCCACCAGCGCACGAGCTCCTGCAGGAAACCGATCGCCGGGCCGGGCTGGCCCAGGTGGGGGTACTTGTGCGACCACGGACCGATCAACCCCCGCCGGGGGACGTCGAGGTTCTGCATCAGCCGGAAGACGGCGTTGGAGTAGCCGTCCGCCCAGCCGCTGACGGCCATCACCGGGCATTCGACCGCGCTGAAGTCCTCGCAGATCGAACCGTGCCGCCAGAAGTCGTCCCGGCGCTGGTGACGCAGCCAGGTGTCGATCCACAACCCGCTGTCGGCCAGCCGTTCGCGCCACATCTCCTCCCAGCGGTCGCCGACGACCGCCGGGTCGGGCGGGCAGGTGGTTTCGGCGAACATGGTGCTCGCCCAGGACAGGTTGTCGCTGAGCAGGCATCCGCCCATGTAGTGCACGTCGTCGGCGTAGCGGTCGTCGGCGCAGCACAGCGCGGCGATGGCGCCGAGGCTCTGAGGCCTGCGGGCCGCGACCTGCAAGGCGTTGAAACCGCCCCAGGAGATGCCCATCATGCCGGTGCGACCGGTGCACCAGGACTGGTCCGCCAGCCAGGCCAGCACTTCCTCAGCGTCCGAGAGCTCCTGCTCCAGGTACTCGTCGGTGAGCACGCCGTCCGAATCCCCGCTGCCGCGGAGGTCCACGCGCGCGCAGGCGTAGCCGTGGCCGGCGAGGTAGGGGTGGTGGATCGAGTCCCGCAGCGAGGTGAGATCGCGCTGCCGGTACGGGATGAACTCCAGCACCGCGGGCACCGGCTCGGTGTCGGAGGAGACCGGCCGCCAGATCCGCCCGGCCAACCGGGTCCCGTCCGCCAACGGGATCCAGATCTCCTCCTCCTGCTTGATCTCGCAGGGCAGCTCGTCGACCTCGCGCACGCGTCCTCCCATGCGTTGAAGCTGGTGTTCGGGCCTCACCCGCTGCCCTACCCACCTCCCGCTGGGGTCATGCGCCGACCGGCACACGTTTCACCACGCGGCTCAGCGGTTACTCGCGGAACAGGACTGTCCGGAGCTCACGGCGGCCCGAGGCTCCGATGAGCTTCAACCCGACATCGGTGGAGGTCAGGAGCATGGTTCGGTTCGGGTACACGCTGATGACCGAGCAATCGGGGCCGCGCGAGCTGGTCAAGCACGCCGCCGCCGCTGAGCGCGCCGGGTTCGACTTCGCCGTCATGAGCGACCACTACTCGCCGTGGCTGGACGAGCAGGCGCACTCGCCGTACGCGTGGAGCGTGCTGGGGGCCGTCACGCAGGCGACGGAGCGGATGGATCTGCTGAGCTTCGTCACCGCGCCGATCATGCGCTATCACCCCGCCGTCGTCGCCCAGAAGGCCGCCACCATCGGCCTGCTGTCGGAAGACCGGTTCACGCTGGGTGTCGGCGCGGGTGAGAACCTCAACGAGCACGTCATCGGGCAGGGCTGGCCACCGGTGAACGTGCGCCACGAGATGCTCGAGGAGTCGCTCCGCATCATCTCCTCGCTCTTCGATGGCGGTTACGTGAACTTCACCGGCGATCATTACCGGGTCGATTCGGCGAAGCTGTGGGACTTGCCGGACCAGCGGGTCCCGATCGGCACCGCTGTCTCGGGCGACCAGTCGGTGCAGCGCTTCGCACCGCATTCCGACGCGATGATCGCCGTTCAACCGGAGGAAGCGCTCTGCCAGGGCTGGGACGCGGCGACCGGTGGGGGCCAGCGCAAGTACGGCCAGCAACCGATCTGCTGGGACCCCTCGTCCGATGCGGCCGCCAAGCGCGCGTTGGCGCAGTTCCGCTGGTTCGCCGGTGGCTGGAAGGTCAACGCCGAGCTCCCGGGAACCGCGGGCTTCGCGGCCGCCACCCAGCACGTGCGGCTCGAGGACGTGACGGCCGCGATCCCCTGCGGGCCGGACGTCGAACCGATCGTCGAGTCGATGAAGACGTACTGGCGCGCGGGATTCACCGACGTCGCCCTGGTCCAGGTCGGTGTGGACGAAGATCCCGCCGGCTTCTTCGGTTTCGCCCGCGAGAAGCTCCTGCCCGCCTTGCGCGAAGCCGCCGGGAGCTGAGGTTCCTCTCGCTGGGGCAAGGGGTTTCAGCCGCCCGCGCCGCCCGCGCAAGTGAGAAGTCCGACTCCGGTTGCGAGTTTGACCTCCGCCACCGCTGCCAACCCGAGGGGCGGGAGCGCAAGAGCCACGACGAGGAGGAAGCACCATGGCCGTTGACAAGCTCCGCCAGCTGACGCAGCGGATGCGCGACGAGGTCGCGCAGCACAACCCGATGAAGCCGAAGAACGAGGCCTCCGCGAACGACGTGCCTCCGGCGCGGCGCACCGGGAGGGCCAACCGCCTGCTCCACACGGGCCCGCGCGTTCCGCCGGAATCGGGACCGCACAGGCACCGCTGATTCGCGAAGCCCCACACCGACCTCGAAAGCCGCCGCCGGTCATCCCCACCGGCGGCGGCTTTCGTTCTACGGCCGCGCTGTCAGCCCCGGCCCGGGAGGTAGTCCTGAGCCTTGGACTTCACGCCCTCCTTGACCACCGACCACGCCTCGGGATCACCCTTGAGCATCGCCTCGGCCATCGACTCGACCTGGCTCCAATCCGCCTGCGGCGGGATCGGTGGCACGGTCGGGTCGGTGACGAACTCGACCAGGCAGGGACGGTCGCTGCGCAACGCCTCCGTCCAGGCGTCGGCGACGCTGTCCGGATCGGCGACACGGATGCTGCGGAAACCCGCGTTGCGCGCGAACTCCGCGTAGTCGAAACCGGGAAGTCGTTGCGAGGGGATGAACTGCGGAGCCCCGTTGAGGGCGCGCATCTCCCAGGTGACCTGGTTGAGGTCGCCGTTGTTGAGCACGCCGACCACCACGCGCGGGTCCTCCCACTCGCGCCAGTGCTGCCCGATGGTGATGAGCTCGTTGATGCCGTTCATCTGCATCGCACCATCGCCGACCAGAGCGATCACCGGCCGATCCGGGTGGGCGAACTTCGCGCCCGTGGCGTACGGCGCGCCGGACCCCATGGTCGCCAGGGTGCCCGACAGCGAGCAGCGGATGTCGCCGCGCACGCGCAGGTGCCGGGCGTACCAGTTGGCGGCCGAACCGGAGTCCGCGGTGATGATGGCGTCATCCGGCAGCTGAGGCGAGAGCTCGTGGAACACCCGCTCCGGGTTGAGCGGTTCGGCCTCGACCCCGGCCCGGCGCTCCATGAGCTCCCACCAGTCGCTCACGCCGCGCTCGACCTTCTCCCGCCACGAGCGGTCCTCCTTGCGACGCAGGCGGGGCAGCAGGGCCGACAAGGTCGCCTTCGCGTCGCCGAGCAGGTTCACCTCGAACGGATAACGCATCCCGATCATCGTCGGATCGATGTCGATCTGCACGGCCCGGGCTTGCTCGAACTCCGGCAGGAACTGGCTGTAGGGGAAGCTCGCGCCGATCATCAGCAGCGTGTCGCAGTCGCGCATCAGCTCCCACGACGGCCGCGTGCCCAGCAGACCCGATGCTCCCGTCGCCCACGGCAGGTCGTCGGGCAGCACGTCCTTGCCCAGCAACGCCTTCGACACCCCGGCGCCGAGCGCGTCGGCCACCGCGGTGACCTCGCCGGCCGCCTTCCGCGCGCCCTGACCCACCATGATCGCCACCCGCTCGCCGGAGTTGAGCACCTCGGCGGCGCGGTCCAGGTCCTCCTCGGCCGGCGTCGTGACCGCCTCGGAGATCCCGACGCTGGACGGGATCATCTTGAACGCGTGCGTCGGCGGTGAGTAGTCCAGCTCCTGCACGTCGTTCGGGATGATGAGCGCGGTGACGGTGCGGCGCGCGCAGGACGTGCGCATCGCGCGGTCCAGCGCGTTCGGCAGCTGTTCCGGGGTGGACACGAACTGCACGTACTCGGCGACGTCCTTGTACAACGAGGACAGGTCCACCTCCTGCTGGTAGGCGCCGCCCAGCGAAGTGCTCGCTTGCTGCCCGACGATCGCCACCACGGGCACGTGGTCGAGCTTGGCGTCGTAGAGCCCGTTGAGCAGGTGGATCGCACCCGGCCCGCCGGTCGCCGCGCAGACCCCGACCTCGCCGGAGAACTTCGCGTAGCCCACCGCTTCGAACGCGGCGAGCTCCTCGTGCCGGGCCTGGATGAACCGCGGGTCGTCGTCCGCCCGTTCCCACGCAGCGAGGATCCCGTTGATGCCGTCACCCGGGTAGGCGAAGACGTGCTCCACACCCCAGGTCCGCAGGCGTCGCAGCAGGTAGTCGGCCACCTTCTCGGCCATTGCCGCACACTCCGATCGTCCGTGTAGGCGTCGTCCCCACTCCGCCTACCCGGATCACCGGGTGCCAAACCGATCGTTCGATCCCTCAGCCGGGGCGGGTCTCGCCACTCACCGGGTCGAGCACTCCCCCGGTGCAGCAGCGGGAAAGCCGGGTCGACGGCGAACAGGACGCCGATCAGCCGAGTCCGCACGAGACCGGGGCCACGCAGTGGACGCGATCGCCCCCGCCTCATGGCGGTGGTGTGACGAGCCTGATCGGCGATCGTGTGGTTGACGATCGTGGATCCGGGTATGGAACCGGGTATGGAACGTGGTGGAACTGAGCAGCCGAAGAACGTCTTCTTGCTGGGACCCGACGAGCGCAACTTCGCCCTGATGCAGGAGCTCGAGCACCTCGCGCCGTACCGGCTCCACCCGCTCCTGGACAAGGAGACCCTGATGTACGGCGACACCGGGCTGGAGCAGCTGCTGGCCGATGCGCAGGAACGGATCGAGAACTTCCCGGAGCCGGTCCACGCGATCGTCGGCTACTGGGACTTCCCGGTGAGCTCGATGGTGCCGATCCTCGCCACCCAGAACGGCCTGCCGGGACCGAGCCTGGAAGCCGTGGTCAAGTGCGAGCACAAGTTCTGGAGCCGTTTGGTCCAGCGCGAGGTCACCGACGCCCACCCCTCTTTCGCGATCGTCGATCTGGACAACCCGGAAACCCCTCCCGGCATGCGGTTCCCGGTGTGGCTCAAGCCGGTGAAGTCCTACTCGTCCGACCTGGCGTTCAAGGCCAACGACAGCGAGGAGCTGCGCGCCAGGGTCGCCGACATCCGCGACGGCATCGGTGATGTCGGACGTGCCTTCGACTTCCTGCTGTCGAAGCTGGAGCTGCCCCCGGAGATCGAGGAGACCGGCGGAATGGCCTGCCTGGCCGAGGAAACCGTCCGGGGCGAGCAGATCACCACCGAGGGCTACGTGCACGGCGGGCGCGCGCACGTCTACGGCATCGTGGACTCGGTGTGCTACCCGGACACCTCCAGCTTCCTGCGCTTCCAGTACCCGAGCGGGGTGCCGGAACAGGTGCAGAACCGGGCCACCCAGATCAGCCAGGACGTGATCGAGCACATCGGACTCGACGACTCGACCTTCAACATCGAGTTCTTCTGGGACACCGAGAGCGACGCGCTCAACGTCCTGGAGATCAATCCCAGGCTGTCGCAGTCGCACGCTCCGCTCTTCGAGCTCGTCGACGGCTTGCCCAACCACCAGGCGATGGTGCAGCTGTCCGTCGGCGAGAAGCCGACCTTGCCGGATCGCGGAGGCCGGCAGCGGGTCGCGGCGAAGTGGTTCCAGCGCGTCTTCCAGGACGCGTTCGTCACCGCGACGCCGTCCGAGGCCGACCTCGCGCGAGTCCGGGAGGAGGTCCCGGGCGCAACGGTGGACATCATCGCCGAGCCCGGGCATCGGCTCTCGGAACTGCCCGCCCAGGACAGCTACAGCTACGAGCTGTTCGCCGTCTACCTCGGAGCCGAGGACGAGGAGGACCTGCGCGGGAAGTTCGACCGGTGCATCGAACTCCTCCCCTTCACCCTCGACGAGGCCTGAGCCGGAAGGCGGTGCCGCCCGTCCGGGAAGCGCTCATCGCTCAGGGCTCGAAGACCATCTTGATGGCGCCGTCCTCCTTGCGCTGGAAGGTGTCGTAGGCCTGCGGCGCGTCCCCCAGCGGGAGGCGGTGGGTGGTGAGGTCCCGGATGCCGAGCGGGTCGGACTCGTGGCCGACGAGCGGCAGCAGGTCCGGGATCCACCGCTTCACGTGCGCCTGACCCATCGCGAGCCGAACGCCCTTGTCGAAGAGGGTGAGCATGGGCATCGGGTCGGCCATCCCGCCGTAGACGCCGCTGAGCGAGATCGTGCCCGCACGGCGGACGCTGTCGATGCACTGGTGCAGCGCGGAAAGCCGGTCCACGCCGGCCTTCGACATCAGCGGTTCGGCGACGGAATCGGGCAGGACACCCGCGACCTTCTGCCCCAGCTCGGCGACCGGTGAGCCGTGCGCCTCCATGCCGACGGCGTCGATCACCGAGTCCGCGCCCCGGCCGTCGGTCAGTTCGCGCACCGCGCCCGGGACGTCGTCCTCCTGCGCGGCGTCGATCGTGCGAACCCCGTGGCGCTGGGCCATGTTCAGCCGTTCCGGGACGCGGTCGACGCCGAGGGCGCGGAACCCGCGGTGCTGGGCGATCCGCGCGGCCATCTGCCCGATAGGGCCGAGCCCGAACACGGCCACCGTGCCGCCCTCGGGGACCTCGGCGTACTCCACGGCCTGCCAGGCGGTGGGCAGCACGTCCGAGAGGAAGAGGAACTGCTCGTCGGGCGGGCCTTCCGGGACCTTGATCGGCCCGAACTGGGCTTGCGGGACGCGCAGGTACTCGGCCTGGCCACCGGGAACGCTGCCGTAGAGCTTGGTGTAGCCGAACAGCGCGGCCCCGCTGCCCTGCTCGCGCACCTGGGTGGTCTCGCACTGGGCGAACAGACCGCGGTCGCACATCCAGCAGTGCCCGCAGGAGATGTTGAACGGGACGACCACGCGGTCCCCGGGTGCGATGTGCTGCACCGCCGACCCGGTTTCCTCCACCACGCCCATCGGTTCGTGGCCGAGGACGTCGCCGGGATCGAGGAAGGGCGCCAGCACCTCGTAGAGGTGCAGGTCGGAACCGCAGAGCCCGCTGCTGGTCACGCGGATGATCGCGTCCGTGCCGGCCTCCAGCTCGGGGTCGGGCACGTCCTCGATCCGCACATCTCGCGGTCCGTGCCAGGTCAACGCCTTCACAGCCACCTCCTCGGTTGGTCGCACCACACCGTCTTTCCGGTAGCCCTGCGGTCCAAACGTGGCCGGGAGGCGGGCGCGAGTTTGCACCGCAGGATGCGGGGAAACCGACTGGGGAGCGTTCGCACCCGATCCCAGGAGGACTCATGGCAGCGTCCGCGAGCGCCCGGCGAGTCGCGATCGTCGGCGCCACCGGCAACATCGGGACCAGCGTCGTGGAAGCGCTGCGCGGGGACTCCGGGGTGGAATCGATCACGGCGCTCTCGCGCCGCGAACCTGCGGAGCTCGGCACCGGAATCGCCTGGGAGCGCACCGACATCCGCGAGGACGACCTCGTCGGGCGGTTCACCTCGGCGGACACCGTGGTCCACCTCGCCTGGTTGTTCCAGCCCACGCACGATCCCGTGGTGACGTGGCGCAACAACGTGCTCGGGAGCATCCGGGTGTTCGAGGCAGCCGCTGCCGCCGGTGTGCGCAGCATCGTCTACGCCTCCTCGGTCGCCGCCTACTCACCGGGCCCTGCCGGACGGCCGGTCAACGAGAGCTGGCCGACCCACGGGTGGCCCAACGCCGCCTACAGCGCCGAGAAGGCCTACCTGGAGCGCTACCTCGACGGATTCGAGCAGCGCCACCCGAACATCGGCGTCACGCGGATGCGCACCGCGTTCTGCTTCAAGACCGAGTCCGCCACGCAGCAGAGGCGCCTGTTCATCGGGCCGTTCCTGCCCAACGCGCTCGTGCGGCCCGAGCTCCTGCCTGCGCTGCCGATCCCGGCCGGCCTTCGCTTCCAAGCGATCCACAGCGACGACGTCGGCGAGGCCTACCGGCTCGCCATCCGGTCCGGGAACGGCGGTGCCTTCAACGTCGCGGCGGACCCGGTCATCGACACCAGCGCTCTGGCGGACCTGTTCCAGGCCCGTCCGGTCACGGTCCCCCCTCAGCTGGTGCGCACCGCGCTGTCGGCGGCCTGGCACCTGCACCTGGTTCCCGCGTCACCGCACCTGTTCGAGGCGTTCATCCGGTTGCCGGTGATGGACACCAGCCGCGCCCGGGAAGAGCTCGGCTGGTCGCCTCGGCACAGCTCCACCACCGCGGTGTCGGACTTCGTGCGCGGTCTGCGCTCGGGCGCGGGCGGGACCAGCCCGCCGCTGCGCTCGCCCATCCCGGGAGGACGGGTGCACGAGCTCGCCACCGGAGTCGGCCGCGTCCCCTGAGCCGCCTACCGGGTGCCGCTCCAGTGGAGGGTCTCCAGCGCGGCCGCCACCGCGAGCGCGTTCTCGGCGAGCGGGCGCGGGAGCAGCTCGTCGGCCCGCGAGAGGCGGCGGAGGACCGTGTTGCGGTGGGTGTAGAGCCGTTCGGCCGTGCGGGTCGTGCTGCCGAGCTCGCGGACGTAGGTCAGCACGGCGGTGCGGGTGTCGGCGTCGGCGTGCTGGAGGTCGCCGAGGGTGTCGGCGAGGAATTCGTCGGTCTGGGTGGGTTCGCTGGTCAGCAACGAGACCAGCTGCACGTCCTGGTAGCGGGCCACCTGCTGCGGCGAGGTGAGCCGGGCGACCATGCGCTGGGTCGTCGCGGCGTCGAGGTGACTGCGCCGGAAGCCTTCGACGCCCCTGCCCGGGCGGCCGACCGCGACGCGCACCTCGGGGTGGCCTGCGAGGCGCGCCGCGAGCTCCGCTGCGGGCGGCGCGGTGGCGACCGGCAGCCACACCCACATCGCCGCCGCGCTGGCGATGACGGTCAGCCGCTGGTCGGCGCCGGCCGCGCGCGTCACCGCCTCGGCGGCGGCCTCGACCTGATCGGACCCTCCCGCGCCGCTCCAGAGGATGACCGCGGTGTGCGGTCCGGCGAGCCGGTAGCCGAGTCTGCTCTCGGCCCGCGCCTGCCCGATCGGCGCACCCTCCAGCAGCAGCGTCACCGCGGCCCGGCGTTCGGCGTGCGCACCGCGGGTGAGCTCGTCGCGTTCGTGCTGCATGCGTTCGCTGACCGCGGCGATGGTGTCGTCGATGAACGTGCCGATCGACACCGCCGAGATGTCGAGGAGTTCGCGCAGCTCCTGCGGATCGTCGGTGAGTCCGAAGCAGATCTCGATCCAGCGCCGCCACGCGACGTTCTGCCCGGTCCGGTAGGAGTCCAGCGCGGTCTCGTCCAGGCCGCGCCGCACCAGGTCGCGAGCCGTGTCGAGCAGTTCGGAGTGGGTGTTGGGCGGAACCCGGCGGCCGGGGTTCTGGACGTTGGCCGCCGCCCAGTGCAGCAGGTTCGCGAGGTTGGCCCGACGGGTCGCCGCGGCCAGCACGGGGTCCTCGGCGACCAGCCGCACCCGCGCACCGCCCAGAGCGGCCGCGTGCAGCTCCTCGACCCACGCGGCGTGCGGGTTCAACGCGATCTCCGCGCCCCGGCGGAACAGCTCCCGCACGCGCGGGGACGCGCTCGGCCATCCCGAATCCGACGACGCAGCACTTCGCACCACCAGCGCATGATGCTGGTGCATGTCGCTGTGGCGCAACTCCGCCGTCGACGGGCATGCTGCGGAGAACAGCAGTCGGCAGGCGGGGAGCATCACCGTGACCACCACCGAAACCCCGGTCGAGCACCTCGACGTCCTGGTCGTCGGGGCCGGCATCTCCGGTATCGGCGCAGGCCGCTACCTCAAGACCTCCCACCCGGCGAAGTCCTTCGCCATCCTGGAGGCGCGCGCCGCTTCCGGCGGGACGTGGGACCTCTTCCGGTACCCGGGCATCCGCTCCGACTCCGACCTGCACACCTTCGGCTACGAGTTCAAGCCGTGGCGGGACGAGGAGTCGATCGCCTCGGCGCCGCGCATCCTGCACTACCTGCGCGAGACCATCGCCGAGAACGACCTCGAAGCCCACATCCGCTTCCAGCACAAGGTCGTGGGCGCGCAGTGGTCGTCGGAGCAGGCGCGCTGGCGGGTCGACGTCGAGAACCCGGACACCGGTGCGCGCCACCAGCTCAGCGCCCGCTGGATCTTCAGCGCGGGAGGCTACTACCGCTACGACGAGGGCTTCACCCCGCACTTCGAGGGCAGGGAGCGCTTCGGCGGCCCGATCGTCCACCCGCAGCACTGGCCGGAGGACCTGGACCACGCGGGCAAGAAGGTGCTGGTGATCGGCAGCGGCGCGACGGCCGTGACCATCGTCCCCGCGATGGCCGACACCGCATCGCACGTGACGATGCTGCAGCGCACGCCGACCTACGTCATGCCGGTCCCGAAGAAGGACGCCGTCGCCAACATCGCGGGCAAGCTGTTCGGCCCCGAACGCGGCTACGCGATCGCGCGGCGCAAGAACATCCTGCAGCAGCGGCTGATCTGGAGCTTCTGCCAGCGCTTCCCGAAGGCAGCGCGCAAGCTGATCCGCTACGTCAACATCAAGGCGCTGCCCGAGGGCTATCCGGTCGACACGCACTTCAACCCGCCCTACGACCCGTGGGACCAGCGCCTGTGCGCGGTCCCCGACGGCGACCTGTTCAAGGTGATCCGGCGGGGCGACGCCTCGGTGGTGACCGACCAGATCGAGACCTTCACCGAGCGGGGCGTGCGGCTGGCCTCCGGCGCTGAGCTCGAGGCGGACATCATCATCACCGCCACCGGACTCAACGTTCAGCCCTTCGGCGGCGTGCCCCTGGTGGTCGACGGCCAGCCGGTGCACCTGCCGGACACGATCGCCTACAAGGGCATGATGCTCTCCGGTGTGCCGAACCTGGCCTTCGCGATCGGGTACACGAACTCGTCGTGGACCTTGAAGATCGGGTTGCTGTGCGAGCACTTCTGCCGCCTGCTGACCCACATGGACCGCTACGGGCTGGACGTCTGCCGCCCGGTCCCGAACGATCCGGAGATGCCCCAGCGGCCGTTCCTGGACTTCGGCGCCGGTTACATCCAGCGCGCGGTGGACCAGCTGCCCAAGCAGGGCGACCGGATGCCGTGGCTGACCTCGCTGAGCTACCACTCCGACGTCAAGCTGCTGCGGGCGGACGACGTCACCGATCCCGAACTGCGGTTCTCCCGCGTCAACGCCCGAGTGGAGGTGGCCAGGTGAGCGAGGACCGGTTCGTCGACCTGCCCGCAGGACCCCGGATCTGCTACCGCCTCGACGGTCCGGCCGACGGCACTCCGCTGGTGCTGATCGCTGGGCTGGGGCTGGATCTGACGTCGTGGCCGCAGCGCCTGGTCGACGGGTTCACCGAACGCGGTTTCCAGGTGGTGCGCCTGGACAACCGCGATGCCGGCTGCTCGTCGCGCATCGACGCGCCCCCGCCCGGCAGGCTGCGCCAGCTGTTCGCCCGACCCCGGCCGGACACCTACGACCTCGGTGACATGGCGGCCGACACCGTCGGGTTGCTCGACCACCTCGGGCTCAAGCGGGTCGAGCTGGTGGGGATGTCGATGGGCGGCATGATCGCCCAGACGATCGCCGCCCGGCACCCCGATCGCACCGGGTCGCTGACCTCGATCTTCTCCACCACGGGAGGCCGCCAGGTCGGCCAGCCCGCACGATCGACGCTGGTGCGGATGGCCAAGGGCCCGACCCACACGGTCGAGGCCTCCGTCGAGCGGCACCTGTGGATGCTGCGGCACATCGGGTCGGCGTCGTTCCCGCCGGACGACGACCTGGAGCGCGCCTGGGCGGCCGGCCTGTGGGAGCGCGGCGGCGGTGCCCGCGCGAAGGAGGGCAGGCCCCGACAGATCGGCGCGATCCACGCCAGCGGCGACCGCACGGCCGAGCTGCGGCGGATCACCGCGCCGACCCTGGTCGTCCACGGTTCCACCGACCGCATGGTCCACGTCAGCGGTGGCCGCGCGACCGCCGCGGCGATCCCGGGCGCGCACTACGTCGAGATCGACGGCATGGGGCATCACATCGCGCCCGACCTGATCGACCGGTTGGTGACGATGACCAGCGAGCACATCCGCACGTCGGCGGAGGAGGGATCGACTCGATGAGCGAGGTCCGTGGCAAGGTCGCCGTCGTCACCGGTGCCGGTTCCGGAATCGGGCGCGCGGTGGCCTTCGAGCTGTGCCGCAGGGGCGCCCGGCTCGCGGTGTCCGATGTGGACGAATCCGGACTCGCCGACACCGTCGCCCGGCTCGAAGCTCTTGGTGCGGAACCGCACTCGGCGCGGCTGGACGTCAGCGACCGGCAAGCGGTGCAGTCCTACGCGGCGTCGGTGGCATCGCACTTCGGCGTCGTGCACCAGGTCTACAACAACGCGGGCATCGCGGCGGGCGGGACGGTCGCCGACAACGATTGGGAGACCTACGAGCGGGTGCTCGGGGTCAACCTGTTCGGCGTGATCCACGGCAGCAAGGCGTTCCTGCCGCACCTGATCGCCTCCGGTGACGGTCACGTGGTGAACGTGTCCAGCCTCAACGGCATCATGGGCCAGCCGCGCAGCACCGCCTACTGCGCCAGCAAGTTCGGCGTCCGCGGGTTCACCGAGAGCCTGCGCGGCGAGATGCTGCTGGCCGGGCACCCGGTGCGGGTGACGGTGGTGCACCCCGGCGGGGTGCGCACCAACATCGCCTCCGCGGGCCTGCAGGACGCGCGGGAGCGCGGCGCGGTCAGCGCCGAGGAGGAGGCGCGGGTGCGCACCTACAACGAGAAGCTGCTGAAGATGCCGCCGCAGCAGGCCGCCCGCATCGTCGTCGACGGCGTCGAGGCCGGGGAGGAGCGGGTGCTCGTCGGCAACGACGCGAAGCTGGTGGATCTGATGGTCAGACTGCTGCCACGGCTCTACCCCGCGCTGGCGGCGAAGTTCGAGCGTCGCCGCTTCTCGCAGGTGTGAGCAGCCGGCGGATCTCCTGGTGGTCCAGGTCCGCCCAGCCGAGCCGTTCCAGGGTCCTTCCGCTGCGGCGGAAGGACTTCCCGGACAAGGTGGACATGACGGTGATGATCGAGCCGACCATCGGCGTGTCGATCCCCGCCTTGGCGGCGAGCGCTTCCAGCGGGACCAGCGTGGAGGCGATGTCCTCGTGCAGGAACCGGTGGTCCAGCGATTCGGGCGCGAGGATGGCCTTGTACGGCTCGGCGCTGCGCATCGCCGCCAGCAGGCTCGTGGTCGTGCAGCCGTAGTAGCGGTCGAGGACTTCGGGCATCGGCATCAGCTCGGCACCGTAGGCGGCGGCGACCTCGCGGAACTCCTGCTCGACCTCGCGCAGCAGCGCGACGGTGCGGTCGGAGACGCCGTCGAGGTAGAACAGCAGCTCCTCGCCGCGGTCGATGGTGCCGAGGTTGGCCAGCGCGATCGGAGCGTGAGCGACGGCACCGAAGTCGGTGAGTCCTCTGTGGACAAGGTTGGTGGCGGACTCCAGCCACGGGAACCACTCCCGGATCACCGGAGCCCTGCGTTCGACCGCACCGGGCGTGGCGCCGGAGACCAGGTTCCACCGCTTCGTGCCGAGGACCCGCACGCCGTCATCCCCGTCGGGGCGGGCGGCGAACAGCGCGTCGGTCTCCACCACGTCCACCTCCGGCGCCCCTCCCCTGCGGAGGTGCGCGGCGAATTCGGCACTGCCGCAGAGCTTTCCCGAGAACAGCACGACGACGTGCTCTTCGTCGAGGTGCGCGGCCAGCGAGTCCGCGATGTCCGGGTAAGCGGTGGTGATCGCGGCGACCACCACGATCCGGCAGCGCCGGGCGAGCTCGGCAGGATCCGAGGCGACCTGCGCGACCGGGAACCGGCCGACCAGCTCACCGGTGGCCCGCAGCTCGCCCGTATCCCGAACTCCCGCCACTCGCTCGGGGTTTCGCGTGCACAACCGCACCCGATGCCCCTGGGAAGCCAGGTACGCGGTGACGGCCAGCCCTTCGCCGCCCGCCCCGAGCACGCCGATCTCGTCCACCACCGCACTCCCTCTCCTGATCGAGTTCACGCTCCAGTTGTCGGAGGCGCGGCGCGAGCAGTTCCCGCACGGCCTATGACCTGTCCCACACCGCTTCCTCGCCGTCGCGGAACACGGCGCGAGCGGGTGACTTCCCGGGCATGTCCCAGTTTTAGTCCAAACTGAGTGGACATTTCGGGCACCGAAGGTCCGGCGGTTTCAACCGGTGGTTGCAACTTGGTTTGGTGTGGACAGTAGTTGGTGGAGTGCTTCGGCGGGGGTGCGCCAGGCGAGTGTTTTGCGGGGGCGGCCGTTGAGTTCGGTGGCGACGTCGGCGAGGTGTTCGGGGCTGTGCCGGGAGAGGTCGGTGCCTTTGGGGAAGTACTGGCGGAGCAGGCCGTTGGTGTTTTCGTTGGTGCCGCGTTGCCAGGGGCTGTGGGGGTCGCAGAAGTAGATATCGAGGTCTGTGGCCAGGGTGATGTCGGTGTGCCTGGCCATTTCGCTGCCCTGGTCCCAGGTCAGAGACCTGCGCAAGTGGGTGGGCAGGGTGTGGATGGCGGTGATCATCTGGTTTTTGACGTGCTCAGCGTCCTTGCCTTCGGGCAGGTGTAGCAGCATGCAGAACCGGGTGGAGCGCTCAACCAGGGTGCCGATCACCGAGCCGTTGTCCTGACCGGCGATCAGGTCGCCTTCCCAATGTCCGGGCACCGCGCGGTCGGTGGCCTCCGCGGGCCGCTCGGAAATACTGATCATGTCGGGGATGCGGCCGACGCGTTCCCGCCGGGCATCGGGCATCCGCCGTGGCCGGCGCAACGCCCGGCCGGTCCGCAGACACGTGGCCAACTCCCGGCGCAATGCGCCCCTGCCCTGCACATACAGAGACTGATAGATCGACTCGTGCGACACCCGCTTCTCCGGTCGGTCGGGAAACTCCTCGGCGAGCCTGGCACTGATCTGTTCCGGAGACCAACACTGCCGCAGCCGCTGCTGAACGTGGTCGCGTAACTCGGTGTCGGCAGCCAGTTTCGCGGTCTTCGGACGCCGCGCACGCCGCTGACTCGCGCTCTGGGCGGTACTGGCCCGATACCCACGCTCACCAGTGGTGTTGCGGTCCAGCTCACGACCGATCGTGGACCGATGCCGCCCCAACCGGCGAGCGATCTCGGCCCGGCTATGCCCCTGCGCACGCAGGACGGCAATCTCCTCCCGCTCGGCACACGACAAAAACCGACCCGAACACTCACCCACACCATTACCCACCACCCCGCCAGCCTGGGTGAACCACCGCTTACCCGACGTCAACGACACACCCGCCACAGCACTGGCCGCCCCCAACGACAACCCACCACGCACCCCAGCCCAAAACACCACCCGCACCTCACGCGGCTCCACCGGACGACCCACCAGCGCACACTCCCTACAACACAACAGGAGTTGCAACGACCGCTTGAACCCGCGTCCTCGGTTTGGACTAAAACTGGGAATCGGTGCGGTGAGGGAGGGTGGTGGCCCACCGGGGGCCACCACCGCTGCTCGGGGTCGGTCAGGTGTACCAGGTGGGTTCGGGGATCTCACCGAGGAGGGCGTAGCGGCCCACCTCCACCCGCTTGTAGGCCACCGGGTCGTGCAGGCTGTGGGTGCGCAGGTTCCGCCAGTAGATGTCCAGGCCCACCGAGTTCGACGACGCGCGAGCGCCGGTCAGCTCGAACACCCGGTTCGCGATCTCCAGGCCGACGTCGATGACCCGCTGCTTGGCGGCCGCGATGCGCACGGCCACGTCACCGCGCTGCTGCTCGGTGAGGGCTTCGCGCTCCGCGTGCAGGACCGCCGAGATCTCCTCTCCCGCCTTGTCCACCAGGGCTTCCGCCGCCCACAGCTTTGCCTGCAGGTCGCCGTACCCGTCCAGGAGGTAGAACTCCTCACCGGCGGAGTCCTTGTTGTCGCCGCCGTAGGGCCAGGCGCGGGTGTGGCCGGCGGTGTAGGAGAGTCCCGCGTCCAGGGCCCCCTGGGCGATCCCGAGGTAGAAGTTGGTGAACACCAGCTGGATCGCGGGCACGTTGAGCGTGTTGTAGGTCAGCGGCTGGAACTCCTTGTCCACGAATCCCGCCGCCGATTCCCACGGCACGCGGACGCCGTTGATCTCCACGCTGCCGGACTCGGTGAGCCGCTGGCCGAGGTTGTTCCAGTCGTCGCCGTAGACGATGGCGTCCTGCTGCGAGGGCACGATCGCGAAGATGTGCGTGTCGGTGCCCTCCAGCACGCCTTCCAGCACCGTCAGGTCCGACACCTTGCCGCCGGTGGAGAACGACTTGCGACCCCGGTACACGAGGGCGTCCCCCTCGTCGGTGATGACCAGATCCTCATCGCGCGGGTTCACCGCTCCGCCGAAGAAGAACTCGTTGCTGGTGTAGAGCCTTTCGACCTCGGTGATCTGCTCCGGGGTCGCCACGAGCCTCGCGGCCCAGGCCCACAGGTAGTGGTACCCGAGCAGCTGGCCGATCGATCCGTCGCCCTTGGCGACCTCGCGGATCACCCGGTAGGCCGTCTGCCACGTCTCGCCCGCACCGCCGTGCTCACGGGGCCCGAGGAGCGTCACCAGCCCGGATTCCTTGAGCAGGCGCACCTCCTCGTGCGGTGTCTCGTTGGCGCGGTCACGCGCGACCGCGGTCTGGGCGAGCACTTCGGCGACCTCGCGGGCGCGCTGCAACCATCCCTGGGCGGTGTCGGGCCGATCGGTGAACCGGCGCTGTTCGGTTGTGGTCACGGTTGTCTCCCTCTCTCGGTGTTGCGCGAATTGCCCGGTCTCAGCGGGCGTTGCCGACACCGATGGGGTCACCGGTGCGGTCGAGGTCGGCTTCGAGTTCGCGGACGATCGGCAGGATCTTCTTGCCGAAGTGCTCGACGTCCTCGAGGTAGTGCAGGAACCCGAGCAGCAGCAGGTCGGCTCCGCGCTTCTTGTACTCGACGATCCGGTGAGCGATCTGCTCGGGCGTTCCGATCAGGCCGGTGCGGAAGCCGTCGTTGTACTGGACGAGGTCGGCGAACTCGGAGTCCGCCCACATGCCCTTGCCGTCGGAGGTGGCGTTGCCGGCCTGCTGCACGGATTTCCGGAACCCCTCGACGGCGCCGACGTCGGCCTTGTCGACGATCTCGCGCAGCACGTCGCGCGCCTCGGCCTCGGTGTCGCGGGCGATGACGAAGCCGTTGAGCCCGAAGCGCACGGCGTGGTCGTTCTCGGCGGCGAAGCCCCGGACGTCCGCCACCTGCTCCGAAAAGCCGTCGAAGTCCTTGCCGTTGCTGAAGTACCAGTCCGACACCCGTCCCGCGAGCTTGCGCGCGGCGGTGGAGTTCCCGCCCTGGAAGATCTCCGGGTGCGGACGCCCGGGCACGTCGAACGGCTGCGGGCGGAGGCTGAAGTCGTGGATCTGGTAGAAGTCGCCGGGGAATTCGAAGTTCGGCTCGGTCCACAGCCCGCGCAGGACGCGGATGAACTCCTCGGTCCGGCGGTACCGCTCGTCGTGCTCGAGCCAGGGCTCGCCGAGGCCGGTGAACTCGTCCTTGAACCAGCCGCTGACGATGTTCACCGCGAACCGGCCGCCGGAGATGATGTCGGCGGTGATGCCGAACTTCGCGAGGATCGCCGGGTGCCACAGACCCGGGTGGGCGGCGACGATGAGTTTCAGCCGTTCGGTGGCGGTGAGCAGACCGAGGCTGAACGCCGCCGGGTCGTGCTGCTGCGCGGCACCGTAGGAGGAGGCGTAGCGCACCTGGCTCAGGGCGTACTCGAACCCGCTGTTCTCGGCGAGCACGGCGAGCTTCCTGTTGTAGTCGTAGGTGAACTCGGTGCGCTGTTCGATGCTGCTGGTGACGAGTCCCCCGCTGACGTTGGGGACCCAGTAGGCGAACTTCAGCGGTGCGTTGTCGGACATGCGAATTGCTCCAATGCGAGCGGAATCGGACAGGCGGAATCGACGCACGTGCACCACGTGCGCTAGGAGGGATGTCCCGCTACGAGCGGGCTTCTCGGGGGCGGGTCAGCTACCCGGCCGGGCGCCGACGCCGGTGAGGCCGTCGTGCCGTCCACCGGCCGTGTCCACCACAGCAGCGGCGGAGACGGCCGTGAGCCCGTGGTCGACGGCGAAGGCGCGCAGCTCCTCCCCCGTGGCCATCCGGGTCTCGTCGACGGGGCTGACCAGGTGGGCGAAGACGGCTGCGGGGGCGTGCCCGGACGAGGTGACCAGGCGCAGCGCCACCTGCGCGAGGCTCGGTACCGGGTGCTGCAGGTCGACCGCGACGGGCACCAGGTGCCCGGGGCGTGTCAGGTCCGCGGCCACGGCGTCGCGATCGGCGAGCACCCGCGCGGCGCGGGCGCGATCGGCGGCCGAGATGCCGGTGCTCACACCGACGCTCGCGTCCACCGTCACGCACACCGTGGCCCCGGTGTCTCGGTGAGCACGCGGCAACATGGGGGGCAGGGCGAGGGCGTCGCAGCGCTCCTCCGGCAGAGCCACGCACAGGAATCCCGACGAGTGCCGCACGGCGAACGCGGTGTTGGACACGTCCGCGCGTCCCGCCGCGAAGACGACACCTCCTTCGTCACCGGCGCCGTGCACGACGACGGCCTCTCCTGCGGCGACGGCCGACAGTGCGACGTCCTGCTCTTCGATCAGCATGGGGTTCCTCGTTTCCTCTGATCAGATCTGGCCGTGACGCGGCGGCAAGGTGCCGTTGAGGGTGTAGCGGCCGACGTGGTGGACCTTCCAGCGGACCGGATCGTGCAGGGTGTGGGTCCGGGCGTTGCGCCAATGGCGGTGCAGGTTCGCCGAATCGAGGCTGGAACGCGCTCCGGAGACCTCGAACAGGGCGTTGGTCAGCTCGATGGCGGTGCCGTCGGCGAACGCCTTCGCGGCGGCCACGGCGATGGAAGCGGCCCCCGCGGATTCGTCGGTCAGGTCCGCGCGGGCTGCGTCGATCGCCGCGCCCGCCTCGTCCAGCAGGGCTTCAGCCGCGCGCAGCCGGATGCCCAGGTCGCCGAATCGCTGGATGGTCAGCGGATCCTCAGCCGCGGTGTCCACGCCCGCCTCGCCCCACGGCCGGCTGCGGGTGCGCACGAATTCGGCGGCCTCGTCCAACGCTCCCGCCGCGATGCCGACGTCGATGGCCGCGTGCAGGGCTTGGGCGAGCGCGCCGTGCAGCTGCGGGCGCTCGAAGGTCAAGTGGTGCGGGACGATCCGGTCCGCAGGCACCCGCACCCGGTCGAGCACGACGGTGCCGCTGGCGGTGGTCCGCTGGCCCATCCCCGCCCAGTCGTCGATCACCTCGACGCCCTCGGCGTCGCGCGGCACGTAGGCGACCTGGAGCCGGTCCTCGTCATCCTTGGCCAGCATTGGGATCCAGTGCGCCAGCAGAGCGCCGGTGGAGTAGCCCTTCCGGCCGTTGAGCACGAAGTCGCCTTCACCGGTGTCCTGCAGCCGGGTCTGGACGTCCTGCACCGTGCGGCTCCCGGTTTCGGACTGCGCGTTGCCGAACCGCTTGCCCGCCAGGAGTTCCGCGAAGAAGAACTGCTCCTGCTCGGGAGTCGCGCTCTCGCGCAGCACGTTGACGTAGGCGAAGTGGCTCTGCGGGATCTGCGCGATGCTGGGATCGGCGCTGGCCAGGAGCCGGAACACCTCCAGCAGCGTGCGGGTCGTGATGTCAGCACCACCGTGAGCGGCGGGAACGGTGGCCGCGAGCAGGCCGCTGGCCGACAGCTCGTCGAGCTCGGCGTGCGGGATCCGGCGGTCCCGGTCGCGGTCGGCGGCTTCCACCGCGAAGGACGCGGCCAACCGGCGGGCCTGCGCGAGCGCTTCGGCGTCGTCGCGCAGGACGGCGGCCACCGAGGTGGACGTGGTTGAAGTCGTTGCCATCTGGTGCTCCTCGAACCTGGGCAGCGAAAGACGGCGCGTGGCAGCACGAGACGAACGCGGCTGCGCCGAATGAGGTGGGAGAGAGAAAGAAGAAGAACGCTGACGTTCAGCGGACGCGACACGCCTGCGCGGCCACGCGAACGAGGTCGACGTGGCGGCGCTTGGTCAGCAGATCCGCGATGAGCACGAGCTCATGCCATCAGCGCCCGAGACGGGTGTCAACAGCTGGAGCCGGCATCCCACCCTGCGGACGACGTCAGAACCCGCTCCCCCCGTTCCCGGTGCGCGGAACTCCTCAGCTCAGCAGCGTCATGGTCGTGGTGGCCAGCGCGGTGACCAGGATCGTCGAGCAGGTGCCCAGCGCGAAGGCGCGCGGCCCGGTGCGCATCAGCGCGGCCACGCGCACCGTCGTGCCCAGCGCGAAGAGCGCGGCGGTCAGCAGCAGCGTGGCGACCGGCTTGGCGAGGTCGAGCACGAAATCGGGCAGCTGCCCGCTGCTGCGCAGGGCGACGGTCACGAGGAACCCGACCACGAACAGCGGCATGATCGGCGGACGCAGCGCGCTGTCGTCCCGCCGCCGGAGCAGGCTGACGGCGGTCACCAGCGGTGCCAGCAGAACGACGCGGCTGAGCTTGACCACGACCGCGACAGCCACCGCGGAAGCGCCCAGCGGAGACGCCGCGGCCACCACCTGGGCCACCTCGTGCACCCCCGCACCCGCGATGCGGCCGGCGAGGTCACCGCCGACGCCGGTCTGGGAGAAGGTCACCGGCAGCGCGATCATCGCGATGGTCCCGAACACCGTCACCATCGCCACGCTGGTGGCCACGTCCTCGTCCTCCCGGTCCACGACCCCCTCGACCGCGGCCACCGCGGACGCCCCGCAGATCGAGAACCCCGTCGCCACCAGCAACGACAAGCCCTTCGACACCCCCAGGAGCTTTCCCAGCCACAGGGTTCCCGCGAAGGTCGCGATCACCGTGATCAGCACGGCCAGCACCGTGCCCGCACCCAGCCCGAGGATCTGACCGGCGCTCAGCTGCAGCCCGAGCAGCACCACACCCGCGCGCAGCGGCGTGCGCGCCACCCACGCCAGGCCGGGCCGGACCCGTTCGGGCAAGCGCGGGAGGTTCCCGACCACGACGCCCAGCGCCACCGCGATGGTCAACGCGCTCAGCGCCGGAACCTGCGACGACACCGCCATCGCCACCGCGACGGCGGTCGCGGCGAGCGCGAGTCCCGGTGCGAGGCGAGCGTCGACGCCGGTCAGGATCCTCATGCCGATCAGGCTCGCCGACCCCACCGCGACTCGGTAGCCGTCACCCACGAGGGTCGTCATAGCCGAATGGAATGCCCATCGCCCAGCGGAGCCGCTCAGGACCTACGCTTCAGGCATGACCGCACCTGACTCCGAATCGCTGCGCCTGCTGGTGCTGGTGAGCGAGCTGGGCAGCATCGGAGCGGCGGCAGCCGAGCTGCACATCAGCCAGCCCTCGGCGAGCAAGCGCCTGAACCGGCTAGAACGGCAGCTCGGCCTGTCCTTGCTGGAGCGCACCCGGCAGGGCTGCGCACCCACGCCCGCCGGGGAGATGGTGTGCGGCTGGGCGCGAGAGGTCCTCGCGCACGTGGACGGCCTGATGAACGGCGTGCGGGCGTTGCGGGCCCAGCACGAGTCAAAGCTGCGGGTGTCGGCGAGCATGACCGTCGCCGAGTACCTGGTGCCGCGCTGGATCAGCCTGCTGCGGCAAGCGCTGCCCGAGGTCCACCTGGAGCTCGACGTCACCAACTCGGCGGCGGTGGCCGACGCGGTCCGGCACGGGCACGCCGACCTCGGCTTCATCGAGACGCCCGACCCGCCCGAGGGCGTCTCGACTCGCTACGTCGCCCGGGACCGCATGGTCGTCATCGCCCCGCCCGGACATCCCTGGTCCCGCCTGCGGCGACCGCTGACGCCCAGCGAACTGGCCGCGACCCCGGTGATCGTGCGCGAGCACGGCTCCGGCACGCGGGAAACGCTGCACCGGGCGCTGGCCGCCGTCGGTGCCACCGCGGTCGCACCCCTGCTGGAGCTGCGCTCCACGACGGCCGTGCGCAACGCGGTGGTCGCGGGCGCCGGCCCCGCGGTGCTCAGCACCCTCGCGGTGGCGACCGACCTCGCCGAGAACCGGCTGGTGGAGGTCCCGGTCGCGGAACTGGACCTGCGCCGCCCGCTGCACGCCGTGTGGCGCTCAGGCCTCCAGCTCACCGGGCCCGCCGCCGCGCTGCTGGCCACCGCCATGCGCGCTCCCGACTGACCAGCGCAGCGCCCGCGTCGGCGCGGCGGCCTTGAGCAGCATCTCGTCGAACTCGGCTGCCGGATCGGAGTCCAGCACGATCGCGCCACCGGCACCGACCTGCCAACGCCCGTCGGCCAGGACCATGGTGCGGATGACGATGTTGAGGTCCGCAACGCCCGAGCAGCCCAGGTATCCGATCGCGCCGGAGTAGACGCCGCGCGCCCGATCCTCGATGGCCGAGATGATCTCCAGCGTGCGGGGTTTGGGCGCCCCGGTCATGGAACCGCCGGGGAAGCAGGCGCGCACGCAGTCGATCACGTCCTGCTCCGGCCGCAGGACTCCGCGGATCGTCGACACCAGCTGGTGCACCGTCTCGTACGTCTCCACCGCCATCAGCTCGGGCACGTGGACCGTGTCCACCGCGCACACCCTGCCGAGGTCGTTGCGCATCAGGTCGACGATCATCAGGTTCTCGGCCCGCGTCTTGGCGTCCGCGGCGAGCTCCCGCCGGATGCGGGCGTCCTGTTCGGCGTCCTGCCCGCGCGCGGCCGTGCCCTTGATCGGCTTGGCCTCCACCACCCGGTCCGGGGTGACCTTGAGGAAGCGCTCCGGCGAGGAGCACGCCACCTCGACACCACCGGCGCGCAGGAAAGCCGAGTAGGGCGCGGGGTTCCGGCGCCGCAAGCGGCGATAGGTCCGCAGCGCGGGTTCGGTGGCGGGCAGGTCCGCCGAGTTGGTCAGGCAGATCTCGTAGCTCTCGCCCGCCAGCAGATGTCGTTGGCAGGTCAGCACGTCGCGTTCGTACTCGGCGCGGTCGCGGGCCAGCGCGGGTTCGACGCAGCCCTCCCCCGCCTCACCCGGGTCGCCGAGCCGGGGAGCGCGGGACAGCCGAGCGGCGGTGTCGGCGAGCCAGTCGACCGCGGCCGAGCGGTCCGCCCCCTCGCTGAGTGCCACCAGGTAGGTGCGCTGCTCCTGGTGGTCTACGGCGAGGAAGCGATCGGCGAAGATCCACGCCGCGTCCGGGCTCGGCGATCGGTGCCGGTTCGGCGATCCGCAGTCGGCCTTGAGCTCGTACCCGAAGTACCCGACGTAGCCCCCGGTGAAGTCGAACGGCAGCGGAGGCGCCTCGATCTCCCGGCGTCGCAGTTCCCGCTGCAACCGGTCCAGCACCGGCTCATCACCGGAACCCACCCGGTAGACGAGGGTTTCGCTGAGCGGTCCTGAATCATCGCCCAGGAAGGAGAACCTCGACAGGCCGTCTTCGACCTTCGAGCTGTCGAGCCAGAACGCGTTGGCGGACTCGGAGAACAGCTGCGCGAAGGCAGATTCCGCGTCGACCTCGGCGCCCAGCTCCACCACGTTGGCCCGGAACCGGCGCTTCGCAGGCGCGGCCGACGACCTGGGCAGCACCGGAGCGGGTTTCCGCCCGGTGCTCAGATCGCGGAAGTTCGCCAGCAGCCGCTCGCCGTGCTCGGACTCGACGGACTCGGGGTGGAACTGCACGCCCCAGCGCGGCAACCGCTCGTGCCGCAACGCCATCACCACGCCGTCCTCAGACCTGGCCGTGACCAGCAGGTCCTCCGGAACCGGCTCGGCGACGCACAACGAGTGGTAGCGCACGGCCCCGAACTCCGCCGGAATTCCGGCGAACATCGCATCACCGTCGTGGGTGACGCGAGTCAGATGACCGTGCCGCGCTGCCGGGGCGGGCACGATGCGCCCGCCCTCGCTCACCGCGAGACCCTGGTGCCCCAGGCACACGCCCAGCACCGGAACGGTGGCCGCGGCCAGGACGCCGGCGGAGATGCCGAAGTCCCGCGACCGCTCCGGGGTGCCGGGCCCCGGCGAGATGACGATGTTGTCGTAATCGTCGAGATCGACGGTCTCCGCCGTGTCGTTGGTGACCACGTGGGGTTCGCACCCGTTGACCCGGGCCAGCAGGTGGAACAGGTTGTAGGTGTAGGAGTCGTGGTTGTCCACCAGCAGCGTGCGCACGACTCCCCCTTCCCCTCGTGGGCTCCGGCGGTCAGTCGTCCTCGCCCTTGCCCTTGTTCCCGTTGTGGCCCTGCTCTGACCCCGGTCCCTTCTGCTTGCCCGGAGGGTGCTTGGGGGTGTCCTTCTCGGGTGGCGCCGGACGCGGTGGTGGAGGTGGTGTGCTGGTCGAGGAGTTCAGGACGGCGTCGGACTCGATCAGCGGCTGCCGCGCTCCGCGCAGTCCCAGCTGGTGCTGTTCGGTGATGCGAGTGCCGCCGGGCATGACGAGCTCGATGGCGACCCGGACGGTGTTGGGCGCGCCGACCGCCGGCGGCTCGACGATGCGCACCTCGGACACGCTCGACCAGAAGCCCTCGTACCCCTCGCGACCCTGGGCCTGCATGCCCGCGCCCAACCGCGTCCACGCGTTCGCCGGGTGTTCGGGCAGCAGCGCGTAGTAGTCGGAGACGACGCGTTCGAGCTCGGCGGGCGCGAACACCGGTTCCGGCGGGGTCTCCTCCTGGCCGAGGGTGGGAAGCAGGAACGCCAGAGCGACCAGCACCACAGCTGCCGCACCCGCGCTCAGGTAGATCCACCGCCGCGAGCGAACGGGCTCCGGCTCGGGCACGGGACGGCCGTCGAGGCGCGTGCTCTCCCGCGCCGGACCGGCCACCGCGGCGGCCGGAACGGTCGGCTGCGCGTGGTCCGGGACGGGGGCCGGTGGAAGCGGCGACGGAGCGCCGGAGACGACGGCCCGCAGCGCCTCGCTCGCCTGCGCGGGGGTGGGCCGCTGCGCGGGGTCGACGTGCAGCATCCGGGTCAGCACGGGCGCCAGCACACCCGCCAGCTGCGGCGGCCGGAACGCCCCCGCAGCGACCTCGTGGAGCAGCGCGATCGAGTTCTCCGCGTCGTCCCCGAAGGGAGGAGCGCCCTCGACGGCCGCGTAGAGCGTGGCCCCCAGCGAGTAGACGTCGGAGGCGGGGGTGGGTGCGTGACCGCGAGCCACCTCGGGAGACAGGTAGGCGGGGGTGCCCGCGATGATCCCGGTCCGGGTCACGGCCACGTCGTCGGCGGCGTGCGAGATGCCGAAATCGGTGATCTTGGCGGTGCCGTCGTCGCCGATCAGGATGTTGCCCGGCTTCATGTCCCGGTGGGTGATCCCGGCGGCGTGCGCCGCGTCGAGCGCCGCGGCGGCCTGCGCGCCCATGCTCGCCACCGCACCGGGCGTCATGCGGCCCTTCTCCGCCAGCACCTCGGCGAGGCTGCGGGACGGCAGGTACTCCATGATCAGCACCGGGAAGCCGTCCTGCTCGATCACGTCGTGCACCGCGACCGCGTTCGGGTGGTGCAGGCGCGCGGCGATGCGGCCCTCGCGCATCGCCCGCTGCCGAGCCTCCTCGACGAGGGCCTGGTTGGTGCCGTCGGCGGCGTTGAGCTGCTTGGCCGCGACGGGGCGCTGCAGCAGCTCGTCGGTGGCCAGCCACACCACGCCCATGCCGCCGCTGCCCAGTCGCCGCTCCAGCCGGTACCGGCCGGCGAGCAGCGCGCCCACCTCTGTCACACGTAGCCCTTCCGCTCAGACAACCCGACCAGGCTAACCCGTCCGTGTGATCGCCCCGCGCACCCCGGCCAGCGACCTGGGAAAACGTCGACCAGCGGAACCTCGTGCTCCGATCGGCCGCACCCCGGCGGACCGTTTCCCCCGGCGCACCGCGCGGGTACGCCGGGCCGGGAGGCCCGCATGGAAGAAGCAGCTCGCGAACACGTCGTGGTCGTCGGAGTCGACGGCTCGCCTGCCGCTCGCGCCGCGTTGCGCTGGGGCGCGTGGCACGCGAAGCTCGTCGGCGGCACGATCATCGCGGTGATGGCCTGGGACATGCCGTTGATCTACAACTGGGAGGTCCCGGACAGCGCCGACTTCGCCCGGCGCACCGCCGCCGGCCTGGACGCCGAGATCACCGAGGCGCTCGGAGACGAGCCCGGCATCGAGATCCACAAGGAGGTCGCCGCAGGTCACGCGGCACGCTCCCTGCTGGACGCGGCCGAGGAGTTCGACGCGACCCTCATCGCCGTCGGCGCCCGGGGTCACGGCGGATTCGCCCCAGCGCTGCTCGGCTCGGTCAGCCAGCACGTCGTGCACCACGCGCACTGCCCGGTCATCATCCTTCGCGAGGACGAATCCTGAAAAACCGCTGGACGTGCGTGGCACTGTGGTCCGAGCGATCACTGGAGGAACGTCATGGAGTACCGGACCGTCGGGGCGACCGGAGTGCGCGTGTCGCCGATGTGCCTGGGCACGATGTCGTTCGGCGCGGAAGCCGACGAGCAGACGTCGGCCGAGATGTTCCAGCGAGCGCGCGAACTCGGCCTGAACTTCTTCGACACCGCCGACGTCTACGCGGGCGGACGTTCCGAGGAGATCCTCGGCAGGCTCATCGCCGACTGCCGCGACGAGGTCGTGCTCACCTCGAAGGCCTTCTTCCCCACCGGAGACGACGTCAACGCCCAAGGCGCGTCCCGCAGGCACCTGACGCGCGCCGTGGAGGCCAGCCTCCGGCGGCTGGGTACCGAGTGGATCGACTTCTACTTCGTGCACTCCTTCGACGAGCTCACGCCGATCGAGGAAACCCTGCGCGTGCTCGACGACCTGCAGCGCCAGGGCAAGATCCGCTACCCGGCGGTGAGCAACTGGGCGGCCTGGCAGATCGCCAAGGCGCTGGGGATCTCGGCGAGGGACCGGCTGGCGCGCTTCGAGCTGATCCAGCCGATGTACAACCTGGTCCGGCGCCAGGCCGAGGTCGAGATCCTGCCGATGGCCGAGTCCGAGAAGCTCGGCGCCATCACCTACAGCCCGCTCGGAGGCGGCCTGCTCACCGGGAAGTACGGAACCGGACGGCGCCCCGAGACCGGGCGCCTCGTCGACAACGAGCGCTACGCCCGGCGCTACGGCCAGGAGTCCGACTACGTCACCGCCGAGAAGTTCACCGAGTTCTCGCGGCAGCAGGGAGTCAAGCCCGCGACCCTCGCGGTCGCCTGGGCGATGTCGGCCCCCGGGGTCACCGCCCCCATCATCGGCGGCCGAGACCTCGACCAGCTCGCCGACTCCCTGGACGCGCTGGAGATCGACATGACCGCGGACCTGCGCGAGGAGATCTCCCAGCTTTCCCCCACACCACCACCCGCGACCGACCGCACCGAAACGCGGACCCCCGCCCTGCCCTGACCTCCGCACACCGCCGCTGGAGAACAACGTCGAGAGCCACCGGACGCGACCTCGCCGGCGTACCGACTCGCGTTCACTGGAAATTCGACTCCGGCCCGCGCGTGGCAACCCCTTCCCCACAACGTCGATTCCGAGGGTTTCGCCGGGTGTTGGCCACGGGCGGTGCGTGGGGCGTTATCGTGCGTGACGTCGTGGCGTTTTCGCTTCGCCGGCGTCGGTGGTGACGCCGGGGTTCTCGTCTCCATGAAGACCTGTCCAAGTTCCAAGAAGGGCTTCGGGCAACACATCAGGGCGAAGCGCCCTCGCACAACACGCTCATGGGTCATAGCTACGGTTCAACCGTGGTCGGTGAAACCGCAACCAACGGAGGCACACACTCCGATGAGCTGGTTTTCTTGGGAAGTCCGGGAGTTGGCGTCGACCACGCGAGTCAACTCGATGTACCGAGCGACCATGTCTGGGGTGGAACCTCACGTGACGAGGAAATCCATTCCGCAACGTCCATTAATCCCCTGGACTACAACAACGGGCGTGATGACCATTGGTTCGGCGTGAACCCGAGTGACCCGGCATTCGGCGGCCGAACAATGCCGACCGACCCGACCACGGATCACGGCGGGCACTGGGACAAGCCAGTCTCACGCAATGCAATGGCAGAAATCATGGTTGAAAAGGACGCGAATAGGTGACCTCGCAGCGAACGGGAAGCCGGTTCGGACGGGCGGGTAAGACGATCGGCGGCACGCTCGCGGCTGCGGCGGGGCTCGTTGGCGCGTGGGGCTGGTTCTACCTACTCGCCGTCTCCGTACAAGGTCGCGGCGGCCTCTCCGATGTAGCAACGCCATTCTTCATGATCGGTTTGGGCGTTTGGGTCGTCTTTTGGGGTTTGGCCTTGGCACTCGTGGCCTTCTTCTTCGGCAGGAAGAGTCGGACCACGCTCGTTGCTCTGCTAATTACCGGCGTGATGCTCGTGGCTGCGGTCGTCACGCCAATCGTTGCGGGCATTTTCTGAAAGAGGGCCCTGTGGGGGTCGAGTAGCGGTCCAGAGCGACAGAGAGCGCCGTCACCGCGTCAAGCTCGGCGACCAACTCGGGCCTAATCTTGTTCACGACATCAGCGGGAAGATCGGCGAGGATGCGGTCCAGTTGGTTCGTGGCATCAGCCACGACTCGGCACAGGAGCGAACAGAAGGCACGTCCGGCAGCGACTTGGGCCCTGCCGACAAGGCGGGAGCAGGTCGGGCGGGAGCAGGCGACCGTATGACCGCGGACCTGCGCGAGGAGATCTCCCAGCTCTCCCCCACCCCGCCACCCGCTACCGACCGCGGACTTGGCCGGGTGTTGGCCACCGGCGGTGCGTGGGGCGTTATCGTGCGTGACGTCGTGGCGTTTTCGCTTCGCCGGCGTCGGTGATGGCGCCGGGGTTCTCGTCTCCTCGGAGGGAATGACCTTGAGCAGCAACGAGATCACGCGTTGGGCCGATCAGCCCAAGCCGTCCTCCGCTGAAGAGTGGATCGCGCGATCGCGCGACGTGGCCAAGGTCCTCGCCGCCGACGCCGTCGAACGGGACCGGGCCGGAGCGGACCCGACGCGAGAGGTCCAGCTGCTCAAGGATTCCGGTCTCGTCACGCTGTTAGGACCGGCCGAGCACGGTGGCGCGGAACAGCACTGGACGACCGCCTGCCGCGTGGTGCGCGAAGTCTCCGCCGGAGACGGGTCGATCGGACAGCTGCTCGGGCACCACTACGTGTGGGCGTGGGCGATGCGGCTGGTGGGCACGCCGGAGCAGATCGCCGAGGTCGACGAGCTCTACACCACCGAGGGGCACTTCTTCGGCGGCGTGGTCAACCCCCGCGACAACGACCTCATCGTCACCGACGAGGGCGAAACCCTGCTCTACAACGGGAAGAAGTTCTTCTCCACGGGCAGCAAGGTCTCCGACCTCCTGATCCTGGAAGGAACGCTGGAACCCGGCGGACGCAGCGTGTTCGCGGTCGTTCCCACCCGGCAGAGCGGAATCACCTTCGGCGGGGACTGGAACAACCTGGGCCAGCGGCTCACCGCCTCCGGCAGCGTGGAGATCACCGACGTTCGCGTTCCCTGGTCCGCGGCGGCCGGGTACGTCGACAAGCAGTTCCGCACTTCGGCTTTCAGCACCCTGCACGTGCCCGCCCTGCACCTGGTGTTCGCCAACCTCTACCTCGGCATCGCCCAGGCCGCGCTCCGCGCCGGTGCCAACTACACGCGAGGGCACACCCGCGCCTGGCCTTACGGCGGCGAGGGGAAGAACTCGGGCACCGAGGAGTTCTACGTCGTGGAGGGCTACGGCGATCTGCAGTCCAAGCTGTGGGCGGCCGAAACGCTCACCGACGCCGCAGGAGCGAACCTGGCGCAGCTGCTGCACGGCAGCCGCGACGCGGTGACGCGCGAACAGCGCGGCCGCGCAGCGGTTCTCGTCTCGGCCGCCAAGCAGCGCGCGATCGACGTGGGACTGGAAGTCGCCAACAAGGTCTTCGAGCTCACCGGCGCCCGCGCCACCGCGAACTCCGTGGGCATGGACCTCTACTGGCGCAACCTGCGCACCCACAGCCTGCACGACCCGGTCGCCTACAAGCGCGTCGAGGTCGGCCGGTACACCCTGCTCGGCGACCTGCCGACCCCGTCGCCCTACTCCTGATCCTCCGGCGCCTCGCCGTCGGTCCACGTGCGCGGGGTGACGACGTGCAGCGCGTTGCGCGCGACTTCGAAGGACTCCGGTGTGCTCGCGACGACCTCGCCGTCGATGTTGATCGGCAGCACCTCGTCGGTGTCGATCCGCAGCGCGCGGGTCCTGAAGTGCTCGACCTGGTCGCTGGGCTCCCCGGTCTTGAGCCCGCGCACGACCCCTGCGAGCTGGCCGATGCTGCCCTGCCGGATGACGGTGACGTCCAGTGCGTTGTCGTCGATGCCGGAATCGCTGGCGGCCAGCTGACCACCACCGAAGTAGCGGCCGTTGGCGATCGAGACCTGCAGGAGCCGGTCGAACTCCCGGTCCTCGTAGTCCCCGTCCGGGAAGCTCAGCCTGGCGGCGAACGGCCGGTGCTTGAGGAACGCCTTCGCGGTGGCCACGGGATAGGCGAGCGGGCCGACGAAGCGCTTCAACCGCGGCGACATCGCCTGCGCGACTTCGGCGCCGATGCCGACGGAGGCGCGGTTGACGTAGTAGTTGTCACCGCACAGCCCCAGGTCGACGTCGACGATGTGGCTGTCGAGGATCGTCCGGCAGGCACCGTCGAGGTCGTCGGGGATGTGCATGGTGCGGGCGAAGTCGTTCGCCGTGCCCAGCGGGAGCAGCGCGAGCGGGACGTCGCGGTGCGCGAGGCAGTCGACCACGGAGCTGACGCTGCCGTCCCCACCGCCGACGATGATCAGGTCGTGGCCGCTCCTGGCCGCCGAGTCGACGGTTTCGACGAGCCGTGACGGGTCCTGCAGCGGGTAGGTGGCACCCAGGGGGACGCCGAGCTCGCGCAACCGGTCGAGGGCGTAGGCGTAGGCCTTGCCTCCGGTGCGCGAGTGCACGTTGACCACCAGGGCGGCTTTCGTGACAGGCCGCTCGATGCGAATGGTCCGCCTCCTGCGAAGTTCGGGGACACCGACGGCGTCCTTTCTACCTTCGCCAGGTCACGGCCGGGACCCGTGGGGCACCTCCACCGAACGGTGCGACCGCGGAAGCGTTCCGCCACCAGCAGGTGACGAGAACGGGTGATCAGGCCCGGGCGCCGACGTCGGCGGTGACGACGCCGGTCGAGACCAATCGCCGCTTGGCGCGGCGGGTGCCCCACGGACCGTGCAGGGCGATCATGTCGGACGGAAGCGGACAGGTGCGCCCACCTTCGGCGATCCGGGTGAGTCCGGACTCCGGGCGGGGCTGGGCGTGCTTGGACACAGTTCTCACCAGCGAAAAGTAGGTAAAAAAGCGATTTTGGGCAGGAGAGCACGCGCTGCCTTCGAATCTAGTATGCGTCATCCGATGTCGATCTTCACGGCGGGGTCGTCGCGCAGCCGAAATCCAGCGAATTCCATTCGCTTTCCATTGTGGATCGTCTCGGATTCGCCGCGAATTCATCGATTTTCGATTTGATTTCGCTATTCACTGAAGCGATAGCAGTCATTACCTCGTGTGCGCACCCTCGACGGGTCGCGTTCATCCGGTCATGCCATCGTTGGTCCCATGACCGCCGGGCAGCAGGCCGAGCCGATCGCACAGCAGTCCCCACCTGACCGCGGTGAGCGGTTCCACGCCGCGATGGAAGCCGTGACCCGAAGACTGCCCTTCGGGCTCTCCCGCCTCGTGGCGCCGAGCTTCCTCGGATTCGCGCTGATCAACGGCTCGACGTTCGCCTTCGACCTGCTGCTGCTGACCCTGTTCCGGAGCGCACTGCACTGGCCGGTCCCGGTCGCCTTCACCATCGCCTACCTGATCGCCTTCGCGCTGAGCTTCGTGCTCAACCGGGCGCTGAACTTCCGGTCGCACGCCCCAGTCGGCCCGCAGGCCGGTCTCTACGCGGTGGCGATCCTGGTGAACTACGCGGCCTTCATCCTCGGCCTCGGCAGCGGACTGGCGGCGCTGGGCGTGCAGTACCACGTGTCGCGGATCGTGGCGGGCCTCTGCGAGGCGGTCTACATGTACAGCGTCATGCGCTGGGTCATCTTCCGGGACACCCGCGAGCGGTAGGCAGCGCGACCGAGGACTAGGGTCGCGGCGTGTTCAGCAGGGTGCGCAGGACGGTCCAGCAGTTCAACGCAGCGGACCACGATTTCGTGCTGCGGTCGGCTTCGTGGCCGCGCAGCACCGCCGACCCCGCGCTGCGCGGGATCACCCACCTCGCCGACCACAGCAAGCTGTGGCTGGGCGTGGCAGCGGTGCTGGCGACCAAACGGGGTCGGTGGCGGCGCGCGGCGCTGCGCGGAGCCAGCGCCATCGCGTTCGCCAGCGCGGTGACCAACGGGATCGGCAAACCGCTGCTCCCCCGCCGTCGCCCGGCCGCCAACCTGCTGCCCGCCCACCGCAGGCTCAGCACGCCGCCGTCCTCCTCGTCGTTCCCGTCGGGCCACGCGGCCTCGGCCGCCGCGTTCACCACGGCGGTCTGGATGGAAGCTCCTGAACTGGGCGTGGCGCTGCTGCCGCTGGCCGGGGCCGTCGCCTACTCCCGGGTGCACACCGGGGTCCACTGGCCGACCGACGTGCTCTTCGGTGGGGCGATCGGCACCGCCGTCGCGGCGGCGACCAGCCGCTGGTGGCCGGTCCGGCCCTCCACACCCAGTCTCGCCCGGACCAGCGAGCGCACCGTCGCGCTGGAAGGGGGCGATGGCCTGGTCCTGCTGGTCAACCCGTCCTCCGGGGACCCGGGCCAGGACCCCTCCGACGAGCTCGCGGAGTTGCTGCCCGGTGCCGAGCTCGTGCACCCGGAGCCCGAGACCGATCTCAAGGAGCAGCTGCACGCCCACCTCGACACCTGCGGGAACGTGAAGGTCCTCGGCGTCGCGGGCGGCGATGGGAGCGTCGCGGCGGCAGCGGCCGTGGCCGTGGAGCGCGGGTTGCCGCTGCTGGTGGTACCCAGCGGGACGCTGAACCACTTCGCGCGCGATCTCGGGGTTCCGAGCACCGAGGAGGCCGTCGAGGCGCTGCGCGAGGGATCGGCTGTGAACGTCGACCTGGGCACCGTCCACGTCGACGACCTCCCGCAGCAGTGGTTCGTCAACACCGCAAGCCTCGGCGGCTACCCGGACATGGTGCGGCTGCGCGAGAAGTGGACGCACCGGTGGGGCAAGTGGCCCGCCGGCGCGGCCGCGCTGGTGCGGGTGCTGGCCAGCGCGGAGCCGATCCCGGTGCGCATCAACGGGATCGAGCGCAAGATCTGGCTGTTCTTCGCCGGGGGCAACGGTTATCAGCCCAAGGGACTGGCGCCGACGTGGCGGCCGCGGCTGGACACCGGCGTGCTCGACGTCCGCTACATCCGGGCGGATCTGCCGTTCTCCAGGACCAGGTTCGTCGCCGGAGCGCTGACCGGGGCGCTGTTCCACAACCGCGCCTACGTCCAGGAGGAGCGCGACCGGGTTCGGGTCGAGGTCCTCGGGGCCCCGGTGGCGCTGGCCAGGGACGGCGAGGTCTCGCTCAAGGGCAACGTTTTCGACTTCGCCGCGCGCGACGGCGCGCTGCACGTCTACCGGCCGGAGTGATCGTGAGCAAGCCCCGGGGCGCCGCGTCCCGCGTTCGGCGCCCCGGGGCTTCACCGGAACGTCGTCAGGCGCCGATGGTGGCGGTGTCGATGACGAAGCGGTAGCGCACGTCGCTTCCGGTGACGCGCTCGTAGGCGGCGTTGACCTGGTCGGCCGAGATGGTCTCGATCTCCGCGCCGATGCCGTGCTCGGCGCAGAAGTCCAGCATCTCCTGGGTTTCGGCGATGCCGCCGATCATCGATCCGGCCAGCGACTTGTTGCCCGCGATCAGCGAGAACGCGCTGTAGGACAGCGGCGTGCCCGGAGCGCCCACGTTGACCATGGCGCCACCGACGCCCAGCAGACCCAGGTAGGAGTCGACGGGCAGTTCGGCCGACACCGTGTTGAGGATCAGGTCGAACCGACCGGCCAGGGTCTCGAAGGTCGACTCGTCGCTGGTCGCGTAGTAGTCCTGGGCACCGAGCCGGAGACCGTCCTCCTGCTTCTTGAGGCTCTGGCTGAGCACCGTCACCTCAGCGCCCATCGCAGCGGCCAGCTTCACGGCCATGTGGCCGAGACCGCCGAGCCCGACGACGGCCACCTTCTTGCCGGGGCCGGCACCCCACTGCCGCAGCGGCGAGTAGGTGGTGATCCCGGCGCACAGCAGCGGAGCGGCGACGTCGAGACCGATGCCCTCCGGGATGCCGCAGACGAACGAGTCCTTGACCACGACCTGCCGGCTGTAGCCGCCGTAGGTGTTCTCACCGTCGAAGCCGACGCCGTTGTAGGTCTGGACGTTGCCCTTCACGCAGAACTGCTCGGTCCCGGCCTGGCAGTGCTCGCACTCGCCGCAGGAGTCGACCATGCAGCCGACGCCGACGCGGTCGCCCACCTGGTAGCGGGTGACCTCCGAACCGACCGCGGCGACCGTCCCCGCGATCTCGTGTCCCGGGACCATCGGGAAGATCGCGGTGCCCCAGTCCTCGCGGGCCTGGTGGATGTCGCTGTGGCAGATGCCGGCGTAGGCGATGTCGATCAGCACGTCGTCCGGCCGCAGGTCACGTCGCGTGATCGTCGTCTGCTCCAGGGCTGCCCCCGGGGACGGAACGGCGATAGCGTTCGTGATCGTGCTCATGAACCCTCCATGGAACAGCTTGTGCACGAGCTCTCGATGTAAGAGCCTTCTTACATTGAGACGTGAGAGGGCCCTTCCCTATTCCGACCGGGAGATGTGATCCAGCGCATGGCCGGCAAGTACCACCACGGTGACCTCCGCGCCGAGCTCGTGCGCGTCTCCCTGGAGCTGATCGCCGAGCGCGGCGTCGACGGCTTCTCCGTCGCCGAGGTGGCCCGCCGCGCCAAGGTCAGCCCGGGCGCCCCCTACCGGCACTTCGCCGACCGGGAGAGCTTGCTCGCGGCCGTGGCGACCGAGGTCGCGCACCAGCTGGCCGACGAGGTCGAGCGCGCCGCGGGCGAGCACGCCGATCCCGCCGAAGGCCTCGCCGCCGCCGCCGGGACCTACACCGGCTACCTCATTCGGCAGCGGGTCGGGATGGACCTGATCAACGCCGAAGTGCTGCAGGGCGAGCGCTACGCCGAGCTGCACGACCGGACGCGCCGGCTCACCGACCAGTTCTTGCTGCGCACCATGGCGGTCGCGGAACCGGCCGACGCCCTGGAACTCATGGAGCAGCTGTTCACCCAGGCGCACGGCTACGGCACGTTCTGGCTCAACGGGGTCTTCACCAAGCACGGCTACGACCCGGAGCTGGTGGTCCGGAAGTCCTCCCGAGCCGCCCGAGCGGCCGTCGAGGGCTACCGCAACACGCCCTGACGTCACCCGAAGCCACCCCGCGCCTGGTCGTGTGGCGAACCGGTGAAATGACCCGCGACCTGGTGTGTTGCGGATTGACTGAGCTGACAGTCAGATATTGCGATTTGCGCAATCTGTGGGTACGGTCTGCGTCGTGTCAGACGACGAGTTGGTCGAGCGGGTCCGGTCGGCCGTCCGGCGATTCCCGGAGAGCCAGCGGGTTCTCGCCGAGCGCATCGGCCTGGATTCCACCAAGTTGTCCAAGGGGCTCAACGGAACCCGCCGGTTCACCCCCGAGGAGCTGACCCGGATCGCCGACGCCGGCGGCGTGACGGTCAACTGGCTGATCAACGGCGCCGACGACCTCGAAACCGTCGCCAGCGCCCCGCAGCGGACCGCCGCCCGCAGCCCGGAGCGCTCGGACCGCTACCACCAGATCCTCGACGCCGCCTGGCACATGATCGCCGAGCGCGGGTACCACTCGGTGCGCGTCGCCGACGTCGCGCAGGCCTGCGGAACCTCGGCCGCCACGATCCACTACCACTTCCCCGGCCGCGACGACCTGCTCACCGAAGCGCTGCGGCACTCGGTCAAGCAGGCCTTCGACCGGCAGGTCGCCGAACTGCACGTCATCGACGATGCCCACGAGCGCTTGCTGCGCCTGGTCGAACTGCAGCTGCCGTCTCCCGGCCCGCTCCGGATGGAGTGGTCGATCTGGCTGCAGGTCTGGAACGAGAGCGCGCTCAACGCGGAACTCCGCGTGCTGCACAGCGATTCCTACTCCCGCTGGCACGACACGATCGCGCGCACCATCCGGCAGGGCCAGCAGCAGGGCGTCTTCGCCGACACCGATGCCGACGAGATGACGATGCACCTCACCGCGCTCATCGACGGCCTCGGCATCCAGGTCATCACCGAACGTCCCGGCCGCTCCGTGGAGCTGATGCGCCGGGTTCTGCACGACTTCGTCGAACGGGAAGTCGTCCGCACCACAAGGACTCGAAGGGAAGAGACATGAACGAAGAGGTCATCATCACCGCTGCGCTCACCGGCGCGGGCGACACCACGGGCAAGAGCCCGCACGTGCCGGTCAGCCCGGAGCAGATCGCGCAGTCGGCCGTGGAGGCGGCGAACGCGGGCGCGGCCGTGGTCCACGTGCACGTGCGCGACATCGAGACCGGCCAGGGCACCCGCGATGTGTCGGTCTACCGGGAGACCGTGCAGCGGATCCGCGAGTCCGGTGTGGACGTGGTGCTGAACCTGACCGCGGGCATGGGCGGAGACCTGTTCATCGACCAGGACGACCCGCTCAAGCCGGTCGACGGCACGGATCTGGTCAACGGCCTGGAGCGGCTGCCGCACGTCGAGGAGCTGCTGCCGGACATCTGCACGCTGGACTGCGGCTCGCTGAACTTCGGCGACGGCAGCCAGCTCTACATCTCCACGCCGGACATGCTGCGCGCGGGCGCCAAGCGCATCCAGGAGCTGGGCGTGAAGCCGGAGCTGGAGATCTTCGACACCGGTCAGCTGTGGTTCGCCACCAAGATGATCGAAGAGGGGCTCATCGACGCGCCCGCGCTCTTCCAGCTGTGCATGGGGATTCCCTACGGCGCGCCGGTCGACCCGGGCGTCCTGCAGTCGATGGTGAACATGCTCCCCGCGGGATCGAACTGGGCGAGCTTCGCCATCGGCCGCAACCAGCTCCCGTGGGTCGCGCAGTCGGCGCTGCTGGGCGGGCAGGTCCGCGTCGGCCTGGAGGACAACCTCTACCTCAGCCGCGGCGTGAAGGCCACCAACGCGCAGCTCGTGGAGCGGGCCGTGACGATCATCGAGGGCATGGGCGCCAAGATCGCCTCCCCGGACGAGGCCCGCGCCAAGCTCGGCCTCAAGCCCCGCTCCTGACCTCACGAAGGGAATCCACTGTGGACAACAACAGCGCATCGCAGGTCCGGCGGGTCGCCTGCATCGGCGCGGGCGTGATCGGCGGCGGCTGGGCCGCGCACTTCCTCGCCCGCGGCTACCAGGTCACCGCCTGGGACCCCGCGCCGGACGCGGCCGAGAAGCTCCAGCGGTTGGTCGACGCCGCGTGGCCGGCGCTGACCGAGCTCGGTCTCGCCGAAGGCGCCTCCCGCGACAACCTCACCGTGGCCGGGACGCTCGAGGAGGCCGTCGCCGAAGCCGAGTTCGTGCAGGAGAGCGCACCGGAGGACCTGGCGCTCAAGCAGGACCTGCTGGCCAAGATCGACGCGGCGACCCCTGCGGGCGTGGTGATCTCCTCGTCGACCTCCGGCTACCCGATGACCGACATGCAGACCCGGTGCACCAACCCGGGCCGCCTGGTGGTCGGGCACCCGTTCAACCCGCCCTACCTGATCCCGCTGGTGGAGGTCGTCGGCGGCGAGTCCTCCGAGCAGTGGGCGGTGGACTTCGCGGCGGAGTTCTTCGAGGTCGCGGGCAAGCGCGTGATCAAGATGGACCGCGAGGTACCCGGGTTCATCGCCAACCGCCTGCAGGAGGCCATCTGGCGCGAAGCCCTGCACATGGTGGACAACGGCGAGGCGACCGTGGAGCAGATCGACGCCTCCATCACCGACGGCCCGGGATTGCGCTGGCCGCTGCTCGGACCGTGCCTGACCTTCCACCTCGCGGGCGGCGAGGGCGGGATGGCGCACATGCTCGACCACTTCGGACCGTCGCTGAAGTCGCCGTGGACGCGGCTGGAGGCGCCGGAGCTCACCCCCGAACTGCGCGACCGCATGGTCGAGGGGTGCGAGGAGGCCGCCGACGGCCGCAGCATCCCCGACCTGGTCGCCGACCGGGACAAGGCCGTCATCGCGGTGATGCGCGCGGTCGGCGAGGTCCGGGAGGCGCGATGACGATGCGGCAGCAGGTCCTGCCGGAGTGGGTCGACTACAACGGCCACCTCAGCGAGGGCTACTACGTGCTGGTGTTCGGCTTCGCCACCGACGCCCTGATGGACCAGGTCGGCATGGACGCCGACTACCTGAAGCGGACCGGCTGCTCGCTCTACACGGTCGAGGCCCACGTGCGGTACCTGCGCGAAGTCCCGCCGGACTCGGAGATGCTCATCACCACCAGGGTCGTCGAGGTGGGTGCCAAGAAGCTCCGCCTCTGCCACGAGATGGTGGTCGACGACGTCCTGCGGGCGACCACGGAACTCGTGGCCCTGCACGTGGATTCCGAGCAGGGTCGCACCACCCCGTTCCCGGAGGACATCGCCTCGACGCTGTCCGATCGCCTCGAACCGGCGCCGGACTACGCGGGCCGCGTCTGACCCGAAGCGGGCGCACGAGAGGGCGGGAGCTCCGGCTGGAGCTCCCGCCCTCTCGTCAGCTCCGGGGTCAGCTTCGGGCCGGTTCGGGGTCCGACGCGCGGATCTCGCGGACGCTGTCGGCGAGCGTGCGATCTCCGAGGGAAGCCAGCACTGCTCGCTCGGCTTCCTCGGTGAGGTTGGCGAAGAACTCGCCGGTGCGGGCGGCGACCATGCACATGTGCTCGCCGTCGGGCGAGCGCGCCCACAGCGGCTTGTCGCCGACGGCGCAGCGGTAGATCTCGGCGAGGGTGATCTCCTCGGCGGACCGGCCCAGCCTGGCACCTCCGCCGCGCCCCTTCGTGCAGATCACGAGCCCTTCGGCGTGCAGCGGGACGAGGAGCTTGCGCACGAGGCTCGGGTTGGTGCTCAGCTCTTCGGCGAACTGGGTGGAGCTGCGGACCTCGGAGCCCTCCTCCGCCGCGATCGCCAGCCGCATCATCACCTGAAGTGCGCGGCAGAACCGGATGTCCAGCACGTCTTCCACCCCCGTCCACAAGTCGGCACGCAGTCTAGCAACGCCACCAGAATAGCGACTGTCACAGTTGCAGTTTCCTGAATCGAATATGTACCTTTGTCATGCACACTTCAAGTCCGGGCCTTTCAGACCTGGAACGCACCGACAGGAGAGCACCACTGTGAGCAGTCGCGCTTCGCAGGCACTGGCCCGCCCCTTCACCCTCGGTTCCGCCGAGCTGCCCAACCGCATCGTGATGGCACCGATGACCCGGCAGTTCTCCCCGGGAGGCATCCCCGGCTCCGACGTGGCGGACTACTACGCGCGCCGGGCGGCCGCGGGTACCGGACTGATCATCACCGAGGGGACCTACGTCGACCACGCCTCGGCGGGCTTCAGCGCCGACATCCCCCGCTTCCACGGCGAGGAGCAGCTGGCCGGCTGGTCGCGGGTCGTCGAGGCCGTGCACGCCGAGGGCGGCAAGATCATGCCGCAGCTGTGGCACGTGGGCATCCAGCGCCCGGCCGGTGCGGGCCCGTTCCCGGAGGCACCGGTGGTCGGCCCGTCCGGCATCGGCATCGACGGTGCGCCGGGCGCCGGTTCCCCGCTGACCCTCTCGGACATCGACGACCTGATCAACGCCTTCGCCGAAGCCGCGTGGGCCGCCGAGCGCATCGGCTTCGACGGCGTCGAGCTGCACGGCGCCCACGGCTACCTGATCGACCAGTTCCTGTGGGAGCGCACCAACAAGCGCACCGACCGCTTCGGCGGAGATCCGATCGAGCGCACCCGGTTCGCGGTCGACATCGTCAAGGCGATCCGCGAGCGCGTGGCTCCCGACTTCCCCGTCGTGCTGCGGTTCTCGCAGTGGAAGGCCGACAACTACGGCGCCAAGCTCGCCGAGACGCCCGACGGGCTGTCCGCGATCCTCGCGCCGCTGGCCGACGCCGGTGTCGACGCGTTCCACGCGTCCGGCCGCCGCTACTGGGAACCGGAGTTCCCGGAGTCGGGTTCGGAGCTCAACGTCGCGGGCTGGGCGAAGAAGGTCACCGGCAAGCCCGTCATCACGGTGGGCTCGGTCGGTCTGGACGCGATCTTCGAACCCGGATCGCTGTCCGGCGCGGGCGCCGGCGTCGAGAGCATCGAGCGCCTCCTGGAACGCTTCGAGCGCGACGAGTTCGATCTGGTCGCGATCGGCCGCGCGCTGCTGGCCGACCCGCAGTGGGGGTCGAAGGTGCTCGAGGACCGCCAGCACGAGCTGATCCCGTTCACCAAGGACTCCGTGGCGAACCTGCACTGAATCTCCCCCGCGGGACAGGAGCAGGTCGGCTCTCGGGGGTGTCGACCTGCTCCGCCGCGGATCCCGACCGCGGACGCCTCGTCGCGGTACGGTCGCCGCATGGGCGAGCACGCGCACATCCTGACCCGGCGCGACGGCGCGACCGTCACGATCACGATGAACCGGCCGCGCAGTCGCAACTCCCTGTCCCACGACCACCTCGCCGAACTGCTGGCGGCCTTCCGCGACGCGGGCGAGTCCGATGCGACCGGAATCGTGCTCGCAGGCTCGGGTCCCGTGTTCTCCGCCGGTCACGACTTCGGCGACGTCGCCGCGCGCGACCTCACCGGCGTTCGCGACCTGCTCCGGCTGTGCACCGAGCTGATGAACGCGATCCAGTCCGTCCCGCAGGTCGTGGTGGCCCGGGTGCACGGCCTGGCGACAGCGGCAGGGTGCCAGCTGGTCGGCGCCTGCGATCTGGCGGTCGCCGCCGAGTCCGCCGGGTTCGCGCTGCCCGGCGGCAAGGGCGGCTGGTTCTGCCACACCCCGGCGGTGCCGGTGGCGCGCTCCATCGGCCGCAAGCGCCTGATGGAGATGGCGCTCACCGGCGACGTCATCGACGCGGCCACAGCTCTGGACTGGGGCCTGGTCAACCGGGTGGCCGCCGACGACGCCCTGGACGACGTCGTCGCCGACCTGCTCGCCCGCGCCACCCGCGGCAGCCGCACGAGCAAAGCCCTCGGCAAGCAGACCCTCTACTCCCAGCTCGACCGCCCGGAGCAGGACGCCTACGCCATCGCCCTGGAGGTCATGGCCGCCGCCTCCCAGCTACCAGCAGCCCGCGAGGGCATGGCGGCCTTCCTCGAGAAGCGCCAACCCGACTGGCCGGACTAGACACTCCGTATGCGGGGGTAGCCGCCGCTTCAGGTGTGGGACTCAGCTCGCACCACCGCGGGTTCTGCGGGCGCACATCCGAGAGGCGGTTCTGGTCCGAATTGCCCATGATCGTTGTGCCGGGTCAATTCGGACCAGAACCGCCGAACAGCTCCCTCACGAGAGGTCCCGGAGCGGTGTCGGGTGCTGCCAGGGCGCCGCGACCTCGAGCTGCCTGGCCAGGCGCAGGAGCAGCGCCTCGCTCTGCAGCGGGCCGACGAACTGCACCCCGAGCGGGAGTCCCGCTTCGGTGCGGTGCAGCGGCAGGCTGATGGCCGGGCGTCCGGTGATGTTGGCCAGCTGGGTGTAGGGCACCCACGCGAGGTTCTTCTCGACGATCTGGTCCACCAGCCCGAGCAGTCGCAGGACGCGCGTCGTCCTGGTGCGAACCAGCAGCTTGGACATCGTCTGCAACGCGGCCGGGGTGTCCAGCGATCCGACCTCGATCGGCGGCTCGCCCAGGGAGGGCGTCATCAGCAGGTCGTAGCGGGAGTGGAAACCGGCCAGCGCGGCGATGTGCTCGCGTCGCCGTTCCTGCGCCTGCGACAGCTCGGTGGCACCGGTCAGCTCGCCCAGGGCGCCCATCATCAGCGTGTCGGGCTCGAAACTGTCATCACCGCAGCCGGTTTCGCGCTTGATGCGCGCGATTTCCACCGCCTGGTGGACGAACCAGACCAGCAGGAAGTCCTTGCCGAGCTGGCGGTCGTCGTGCGGCGGTTCGACCTCCTCTACCTCGTGGCCGAGCTCGGTGAGCAGCTCCGCCGAGCGCTCCACCGCCCGAACCGCCTCCGGGTGCGGCTTCTCGCGCAGCGCGCAGCGGGTGGTGTAGCCGATGCGCAGCGTGCCCGGAGCGTCGTCGAGCTGATCGGCCAGCGGCCGGTCGGGCAGCGCCGCCACGAACGGGCTCATCGGCTCGGGCCCCACCAGCACGTCGAGCATCGCCGCGGAATCGCGCACGGTGCGGGAGATGACGCCGTTGGTGGCCAGGCCGTTGAGCGGCTCGCTCTCCACCGGCCCGGCGGGCACCAGCCCGCGCCCGGCCTTGAGGCCGACGAGCCCGGTGCAGGCGGCGGGGATGCGGATGGAGCCACCGCCGTCGCTGGCCGCCGCCACCGGCACGATCCCGGCCGCGACCGCCGCGGCGGATCCACCGGACGAGCCGCCCGGGGTGCGCTGCGGGTCCCAGGGGTTGCGGGCGGGCCCGAACAGAGCCGGTTCGGTGATGCCCTTGGAACCGAACTCGGGCGTGTTGGTCTTGCCGAACACGACGAGCCCGGCGTCCAGCCACCGCCGCACGACGGTGTCGGTTCCCGACGCCGTGCGGCCGGCGAACGCGCGGCAGCCGTCGGAACTCGGGGTTCCGGCGAGGTTCTGGTGCAGGTCCTTGAGCAGGAACGGGACCCCGGCGAAGGGGCCCGAGAGCCCCCCGGACGCGCGCAGATCGGCGTGCTCGTCGAGCCAGGCGACGACGGCGTTGATGACCGGGTTGACCGCTCGGGCCCTGTTGCGCGCGGTGTCCAGCAGTTCTCGCGCGCTCACCTGGCCCGACGCGACCAGCTCGGCCAATCCGAGACCGTCGTGCCGCAGGTACTCCTCGACGTCCACCGTTGCCCTCTTCCTCGTCACCGACCGCGCTCGTCGCGACGGCGCGCGTGCTGCCCCGAACGATCGCGCCCAGCATCTCCGCTCCGGAACGCGAGATCAACTGCGCGCCCGGCCACGTGCCCGCGCTGCGGGAGATCTCAGGCCTGGGCTTGCTGCCCCGCGGCCTCCACCGCGACCTCGACCCGGGAGCGCACCCCGAGCTTGGCGAGCACGTGCGAGACGTGCACCTCGATGGTGCGTCGCGAGGCGAACAGCTCGGCCGCGATCTCCGGGTTCGACATGCCGTCGCCGACCAGCAGGGCGACCTGCCGCTCGGTCCTGGTCAGCGCCGGCCATCCCGTCGTGGCGCGGGGGCGCTTCCCGCGCGGCGATCGGATTCCGTGCGGACTCATCCTGGCGGCGGATCGCTGCAGGTCCCAGTGCGCGCCCAGGCCGACGTAGACCTCCACGGCCTGCGCGTAGGCCTTGCGCGCCGCGGGTTTGTCGCCGTTCTCTGCGAGGACCACGGCGAGGTCTTCCACGGCCCGTGCGAGCTTGGGCGGCTGGGTGGTCTTGTCGTAGTGCTCGATGGCGGCGCGCAGCGTGATCGGGTCGCGTTCGAGCAGTCCCCGGCAGTGCTGGGCGGCGGCGAGGATGTTGGGCGCCGCGCCGACCGTCGCACCGCCCACGCAGGTGTTGGTGGCGCGGGTGGCGATCTCCTCGTTGCCGATGTCCCGGGCGAGCCGGACCAGCATCGGCAGCCACACGTAGCTGCTGCCGAACCGCTCGCTGGTGTCCATCACATCGGTGAGCATGGCCACCGCGCGCTGCGGTTCGCCGTCGATCTCGGCCCGCAGCACCGAGGCCACCATCAGGAAACCGGAGTTCTCCTGGGAATCCGGTGTCGGCTCCCCCGCGACCGCCAGCAGCTGCTCGAAGGCCGCGCGGTTGCCCCGGTGCCCGGCGAGCATCGCCGAGATCCCGTGCAGCCAGCGGAGTTGGTGCGAGGTCATCTCGCCGGTGAGCTCGCCCGCGGCCTGCAGCTCGGCGGCGGCGTCGTCCCATCGACCGACGGTGAAGTAGTGGTTCGCCGCCGACAGCCGCACCACCGCGAGCCGGGACGGCGTGGCGCTGCGCTCGGCGATCTCCAGCATCTCGTGCAGCGCGCTGCCCGCCTCCTCGGCGTGCCCGAGGGCGAACAGCAACATCATCCGGTTGCTGAGCACCTGCAGTCGCAGGTCCGCGTGCTCCAGGTCGTCGCCGAGCGCCGACGCCGCCTGCTGGTAGCAGACCAGCGCCTCGGCGAGGTCGCTGTTGCGGGCCCGGGCGGTACCCCTGACGTGCAGCGCGAGCCCCAGCGCGTAGTCGTCCTCGGACGCGTGCGCCTCGGTCAGCGCGCGGTCCACGGTCGCCTCCGCTTCGGCGGAGGCACCGCGCATCAGGTGCGCCTGCGCGAGCTTGGCGCGCATCCTGGCCAACCAGCGGAGCTCGAAACCGGCTGCGGTCTCGGCCTTCTCGATGACCGCCGCGGCTTCGTCGGCCATCCGCCGCGCCGCCAGCGACCACACCAGGTACCAGGTGAGCTCCGCGGCACGGACCGGATCGGCGACCTCGTCGAGAGCGCGCTCGCTGAGATCGTGGGCCTGTTCGGACTGCTCCAGCTGCACCAGCGCGAGCGCGCGGGCGGTGAGCAGGACCTCCCGGTGCTCGTCCTCGGCGGGCAGCGGCACGAGGGCCGCGCCGAGGAGTTCCGCCGCGCAGGCGGGCACCCGGTGGGCCAGCTCTCGCCCGTGGCGCACCAGCCAGTCCACCCCCGACTCGTCCAGTTCGGCGTCACCCGTGGAGATCGACGCCAGCAGCTGCTCGCCGACCCGCTCGACGGGCGCACCGGATTCCCGCAGCACCTGGGCCGCTTGGCCGTGCAGCGCCAGGCGCAGCGCGGTCGGGGTCGTCTCGTAGAGGGACTGGCGCACGAGCTCGTGCCGGAAGCTCAGCTGCAGCCCCGATTCGACCAGCACCCCGGTGCTCAGCACGTCCTCGACGTGTCCGACGAGGTCCGACACCGGCCGTTCGGAGACCGTGGACAGCTCGGTCACGGAGAAGGCGGGGCCGAGCATCGCGGCCATCCGCAGCAAACCGATCATCTGGCCGTCGAAGAAGCCGAGCCCGCCCAGGACCGACTCCGCCAGCGAGCGCGACACCGCGACCTCGCCGGTGAGCTCCGCCGTCCCGTTGCCGACCTCGAGGAGCCGTTCGCGGCTCAGCGACCGCACGATCTCCCGCGCGTAGCGGGGGTTCCCGGCAGCTCCGGCGAGCATCCGGCGCAGCCTCGGGCCGGGGGCGGCGGCCGATGCCAGGTGAGCGGCCAACGACGCGATCGCCGTGTCCTCCAGCGGCGGCAGGACGATCCGCCGCGCACCCCCACCGCGTTCCTCGGTGCGGCCGCGAGCCGGTCCCGACGCGGCGACCAGCAGCAGCGGGTGCTGCTCGGTCAGGGCCCTGAGCCGCTGCCACACCAGCAGGCTCGCCTCGTCCGCCCACTGGACGTCGTCGACCAGCAGCACCACAGGTGCGGTGACGCACCACGTGACCACGAGCTCGGCGAGCTCGTCGGCGACCACCGGCGCGGCCGGATCCGCTGCGGAGAGCCTGCCGTGCAGCTCGCGCAGCTCCTCCTCGTGGGCATCCGGGCCGATGCCGAGGCAGTTCAGCAGCAGGCTCAGCGGGAACTGCGCCGAGAGCCGGTCGGCGGTGGCGTGGCGGACGACGCACCCGTTGCGCGCGGCTTCGGCGATGACCTGCCCCAGCAGGGCGGTCTTGCCGATCCCCGGTTCGCCCTCCAGCCACACCGCACCGCCCGCACCGCTCACCAGCGACGCGACCAGCTCGCGCAGCTCGCCGAGCTCGGGTTCCCGTCCGAAGATCACCGGTTCTGCCGCCGTCATCACCCCGCCCTCACCCGCTCCGCCTGGCGAGGCGGAGCCGTGCCGGTCGCCGAGCCTAGCGCCTCCGCTCACCCGGTGAACCCCGTCGTGATCAGCGACCGGCACCCGCCGCAGCTCTCAGGACGTGTGGTGGACGTCCTGGAGTCCGTAGACCGGCGTCGCGATTCCCTCCGCTCTCGCCTTGAGCTGCAGCGCCAGGTAGAGGGAGTAGTGGCGGGACTGGTGCAGGTTGCCGCCGTGGAACCACAGGCCCTGCTGCTGGGTCGGTTTCCACATGTTGCGCTCCTCGCCCTCCCACGGACCGGGATCCTTGGTGGTGTCGGAGCCGAGGCCCCACACCTTGCCGACCTTGTCGGCGACCTCCTGACCGACGATGTCGGCCGCCAGCCCGTTCATGGACCGGAACCCGGTGGCGTACACGACGAGATCGGCGTCCAACCGGGTGCCGTCGGCGAGGACCACCGCGTCCTCGCTCAACTCGGCGACGTCGCCGCCGGCGAGCTTCACCCTGCCGTCGGCGATGAGTTCGCAGGCACCCACGTCGATGTAGTAGCCCGATCCGCGGCGGAGGTACTTCATGAACAGGCCCGACTCGTCATCGCCGAAATCGAGCTGGAACCCCGCCTTCTCCAGCCGGGCGTAGAACTCGGCGTCCTGCTCCCGGATCACGTCGAACGCCGGCTTCTGGAACTCGTGCAGGATCCGGTACGGGATGGAGGCGAACGTCAGGTCGGCGGTGCGGGTGTCGACTCCCGCGGCGACGGCTTCCTCGGAGTACAGCGGTCCGAGGCTGTGCTTCATCAGCGACTCCGACCGCACGACGTGCGTCGAGGAGCGCTGGACCATGGTGACGTCGGCGCCGGCCTCCCACAGCGCCCCGCAGATGTCGTGGGCGGAGTTGTTCGACCCGATGACCACGGCCTTCTTGCCCCGGTAGGCGTCCGGACCCGGGTGCTGGGAGGAGTGGTGCTGGTCGCCGCGGAACGTCTCGTGGCCGGGGAACACCGGAACGTTCGGCTTGCCGGACACTCCCAGCGCCATCACCAGCTGGCGCGGGCGCAGCGTCACCTGCTCGCCCTCCCGGTCCACGACGAGTTCCCAGCGCCCCTCGTCCTCGTCGTACTTGCCGCTGAGCGCCGTCGTGGAGCCCCAGTAGTTGAGCTCCATGACCTTGGTGTACATCTCCAGCCAGTCGCCGATCTTGTCCTTCGGCGCGAAAACCGGCCAGTTGTCGGGGAAGTCGATGTAGGGCAGGTGGTCGTACCAGACCGGGTCGTGCAGCGCGAGCGACTTGTACCGGCGCCGCCAGGAATCCCCCGGCTTCTCGTTGCGCTCCACGATGATCGTCGGCACGCCGAGCTGGCGCAGGCGCGCGCCGAGCGCGATGCCGCCCTGACCGCCTCCGACGATGACGACCTCGGGCTGGCGGGTGCGCCCGAGCTCGGCGAGCTCGGCGTCCCGTCCCTCCTGCCAGGTCACCCGGTCCGGGTCGGCGCCGTGCTCGGCGCCCCTCGGCCTGCGGTGCTTCTTGGGCTCCTCGTGACCCTTGAGCTCGTCCAGCGTGGTCAGGAACGTCCAGGCCTTGCCGTCGACGAGCCGCAGGTGACCGGTCCCGCGTCCCACCGCCGTCTCGAAGGAGAACCAGGCCTCGGTGACCCCGCCGGCCTCGGTCGGCTCGCCCAGGACGGCGAACTCCCCCGGGGTCGCGGTCGCGAGCGTCGCCCGCAGCATGGCGGCGATCTCCTCGCGGCCCTCGGAGGTCTTGAGGTTCCAGGTGAGCGCGACCAGGTCGCGCCAGTAGCTGTCGTCGCCGAACAGCGACGCCGCACGATCGGCGTCCTGGGCGGCGAGCGCCTCGGAGAACTCGGAAATCCACTGCTCGACCCGGGTTCGGGTCGCGTCGTGCTCCACCGTTTGACTCACGGACTACCTCCCGCGCGGGCGTCGTTGCCCTCGTCGCGACGCCCTGAGTGGTCGCGATCACATGTCCACTGTCATGGAGCCACACCGAACCGGGCCGCGCACGGGTTGCGGGGAGTTGCATCGGCGCTCAGCCGCGCACCGCCGGGGCCGTCGAGTGCGGCAGCAGCGATCCCGGTTCGTCCGGCCGCAGCACCTCGACCTCGACGGTGTCGCTGAAGCGGTAGGGCCGTCCGCTGAGCAGACCGCCGAGGTTGCGGCGCAGCCGGGACATCTCGGCCCGCACCGTGACCGTGCGCCGCGCGTCGCCGAACACGTCGGCGGCCAGCTGCGCGGCGGTGCGCCCGTCCGGGTGCGCGGCCAGGAGGAACAGCAGTTCCGCGTGCCGCGGGCTCAGCGGGTGGTCCCAACCGCCCGACGCGGAGGTGACCTCGATGCGGGCTTGCGAGGTCCGCAGGTCGAGCAGCGCCCTGGTGCCGTCGCCGGGCGTCGCGGGGTCCTCGTCGAGCAACCGCACGAGCCAGCCGCCGCGCACCGGCTCGACGACGCAGTCACCGAGCGCGGGCAGCCACGCCCGGCCCGCACCGCACCCGGTCGGCAGCGCGACGTGGTTGCGCGGAGCGATGCCGGTGGAGGCGGCGACCCATCCGTGCGGGTCGGTCACCACCGCTCGCCCCGAGACCTTCGAGAGAACGGGAACCGCGCTGCCGCGCAGCGCTTCGAGCGCGGTGCGGTGCGCGGCGTGCAGCTGGGACTCGGCCAGCTGCGCCACGGTCTGCACCAGCGCGAACGTGGTCGGGCTGACCGTGGCGGCCGGGCCGGAGAGATCCACCGCTCCGAGCAGCCGCCCGCTGCGCGGATCGTGCACGGGCGCGCTCGCGCAGGTCCAGGCGTGGTGCGTGCGCACGTAGTGCTCAGCGGAGTACACCTGCATCGGCAGCCCGGTGACCAGCGCTGTTCCGATCGCGTTGGTGCCCACGACGTCCTCGCCCCAGCCCATGCCTTCGACGAAGCCGAGCGCGTCGGCGTTGCGGCGCACCGCGGTGCTCCCGTCGCGCCACAGCAGGTGTCCGTCGGCGTCGGTGACCACCATGATGTTGGCGGTCTGCTCGGCGACTCCGCCGAGCTTCGCGCGCAGCAGCGGCAGCACTTCCGACAGCCCGGACGCGCGCCTGCGCTCGAGGAGTTCTTCGGCCTGCAGCGGCCGGCCGGCGCAGCCGCCTTCGGGGTCGATCCCCCGCGAGCGCATCCGCGTCCACGACGCGCCGATCACCGCCCGGGGCCGCGCGGGCGGGACCTCTCCGGCCACGGCCGCGTCGTGCACCCTGGCCAGCAACCGCGCGTACCGGTGCGGGTCCTCGCCCACCGGCAACGCCGCCTCGAAGCTCTCCCCGCGCACGCCCTCAGTGTGGCCCACATCTCAACTCACGCCAAGAACCCGGCGGGCAGCGCGCTTCAGGCTCGGGACTCCCAGTCGATGTGGTGGTCGTAGGCCCAGCCCCGGCCCATCGGGGGCTTGCGCTGCCACTCGACGTACCGCTTGGCCTTGGTGCGGAGGTTGCGGAGGCGACGTGCCAGCGCGTTCTGGTGCGCGCGACTGGTTCCCATCCTCCCCAGGGCGACGACGGCCTCCACCCGGTCCCGGCGCAGCCGCTCGAACGCCGCGAAGGCCGCTGCCGGGTCCACGTGGTCGCGCAGGCAGCGGGCCAGCTGGACGCCGTCCTCCAGCGCCATCGCCGCGCCCTGCTCGGACGCCGGCGGGGCGACGTGCAGCGCGTCGCCGATGATGATCGCCCGGTCGGTGTGCCAGCGCGGCACGTGCGCGAGCGCGTGATCGTCGAAGGCCAGGATGCGTTCGGACCGCGCGACGACCTCGGGCGCGATCGTGTCGTCCCCGGCGAACAGTTCGCTCATCTCGGCCCGCAGCTCGTCGGTGCGCTGCGGGTCGTCGCGGCGGCGCGGGTTCGGGGCGTGCAGGCTGGTGAACCAGAAGCAGCCGCCGGAGTGCGCATCTCGGGTGGCGGCGAAGAATCCCCTCGCGCCCATGTAGGAGCGCAGGACCTCGGGGGGCGGCGGTTCGCAGCCGGGTTCCGCCGCGTAGCCGTAGATGGTGCGGGTGCCGAGCCGTTCGGGTTCCGGCCCGTCGGGGTTGATCCGGCCGCGCACCAGGGAGTTCGCCCCGTCGGCACCGACCAGCACGTCGCCCTCGACCCGGCTGCCGTCGGCGAGCGAGACCGCGGCCGTCGGCGTATCGACCTCGGCGTCGACCACGCGGCTGCCGTGGCGGAACACCGCGCCGCGCTCGATGGCCAGCTCGCGCAGGACCGCCGAGAGCACCGGCCAGTGCATCACCCGGGGCAGACCGCGCTGCGAGCTCGGATCGGCGCCGAGGGAGTACCCGAGCCGACTGCCATCCGGCCGGACTCGCTCGGTGCGCACGAGCGGGAAGGACCGGGCGATCACCGGCTGGTGCGCGCCGACGGCCCGCAACGCGTCCATCCCGTTGGGGTTCAGGCGGACGACGGCGCCCTCGCCGTGATCTGCGGGGCGCGATTCCACCACGGTCACCGCGATTCCCGCGGTCCGCAGAGCCAGCGCCAAGGCCGTCCCCGCGATCCCTCCCCCGCTGACCACGACGTGCTCCACCACATCCCCCAGCCACACTCGAACCGGCCTCGGCCGGCGTCTCACAAGCCTCCCGGCACCCTAGTCCGCCGCACGACGGCTCTGGCCCGGAAACCCCGAACTGCCTGAAACGCCGAATTCCCGGCGAACGGGGCCGATTCGTGGCGACGACGACCTAAGTGCTAGTAGCCTTGCACTTAACGTGATGCGGCCGCTGATCCAGGCGCGGGAATCCGCCCGCACCGCAGCGAGCCGGCTCTGGAGATCGGGAGGGGCGGGCATGACTGTCGAACTACCGGTGCACATGCGACGCGACGGGTTCAGCCCCGCCGCCGAGCTCGAGAAGGTGCGCGACGACGACGGCGTGGTCCAGGTGCAGACGCCGTTCGGGCAGACCGGACACCTGGTAACCCGGTTCGCCGACGTCCGCACCGTCCTCGGCGATCCGGCCAGGTTCAGCAACGAGCGCGCCCGAGCCCTCTCGCCGCTCACGGCCCAGCTGAGCGAGCAGGAGGCCGCGCGGCTGCGGGCGGGCGGCCTGCTGGGCTACGACCCGCCGGAGCACTCGCGGCTCCGCAAGATGCTGACCCCGGAGTTCACCGTGCGCCGGATGCGCAGGCTCGAGCCTCGGGTCGTGGAGATCGTCGAATCCGCGCTCGACGACCTGGAGCGGGTGGGCGCACCCGCCGACCTGGTGGCCCACTTCGCGCTCCCGGTGCCGTCGCTGGTGATCTGCGAACTGCTGGGCGTGCCCTACTCGGATCGCGAGGAGTTCCAAGGGATCTCCGCCCGGCTGCTCGACACCTCCCTGCCGATCGAGCAGCGGACGGCCGCGCAGCAGGCCAACCGCGCCTACATGGGCACCCTCGTCGCCCGAGCGCAGGCCGAACCGGGCGAGGACATGCTCGGGATGCTGGTCCGGGAGCACGGTCACGACATCACCACCGACGAGCTGGTGGGCATCGCGGCGTTGCTGCTGATCGCGGGCCACGAGACCACCTCGAACATGCTCGGCCTCGGAACGCTGGCGCTGCTGCAGAACCCCGACCAGCTCGCCCTGGTCCGCGACGACCCGGCGATGGTCGAGCCCGCCGTGGAGGAACTGCTGCGCTGGCTGTCCATCGTCCACTCGCTGGCGCCGCGCATGACCACCGAGGACGTGGAGCTCGCCGGTCGCACGATCCCGGCCGGTGAGCTGGTGCTGCTGTCGGTCCCCACCGCCAACCGCGACGCGTCGTTCATCGACGCTCCCGAGCAGCTGGACATCACCCGGGGAGCAGGTGGTCACCTGGCCTTCGGGCACGGCGTGCACCACTGCCTAGGAGCGCCGCTGGCGCGGATGGAGATGCGCATCGGATTCCCCGCGCTGCTGCGCCGGTTCCCGGACCTCGCGGTGGCGGACCCCGCCGCGCAGCCCGACTTCCGGACCTACAACGCCGTCTACGGGCTGCAGACCCTCGAGCTGACCTGGTGATCGTCGGCGATCTCGCCCGGCTCCGCGGTGCTACCGTCCCTGGCCATGGCGAGGCGAGAGCGCACATTGCGGGCGGACGCGGCGCGCAACCACCAGCGGATCATCGACGCGGCGCTGTCGGCGTTCCAGGACGCCGGCCCGGGCGTCACGCTCGATGAGATCGCCGACCGCGCGGAGCTGAGCGTCGCGACGCTCTACCGGCGCTTCCGCAACCGCGACCAGGTCGTCAGCGCCGTGCTCGACCACGTGCTCAGCACCGAGATCGAGCCGGTGGCGGCCGCGCACACCGACGACGCGTGGCACGACCTGGCCGGGTTGCTGGGCACCGCGGTCGATTCGCTCGCACAGCACCGCGGACTGCTGTCCGCGGCCCGCGAATCCCGCACCTTCGACGTGGAAAGCGTGCACCGGTGCGCGAATTCGCTGCACCAGATGCTGCAGCGCGCCATCGCCGCGGGAGTGGTGCGCCCGGAGCTGGAGGTGCGCGACCTGGCGGCGGTCATCGTGATGACGCTGAGCACGATCCACCCCGAGGACCCCGAGGGCGCGGACCGGGAGCGCTACCTGGCGCTCCTGCTCGACGGCCTCCGCCCCAGCGCACATCACCTCCCGCCACCGTCGGCCCACGACGTGCCCGGAGCGGCCGAACAGCGCTGACGGGCTGGTGGCCGCGATAGCGTCCTCGCATGGCCATCACCGATCAGGACCGGGTTCACCTGCGACGCGCCGTCGAGCTCGCCGAGCGCGCGCTGGCGTCCGGGGACGAACCCTTCGGGTCCCTCCTCGTCTCGCCCGAGGGCGACGTGCTGTTCTCGGATCACAACCACGTGGCGGGTGGCGATCACACCCAGCACCCGGAGTTCGCGATCGCCCGGTGGGCGGCGGGCCACGTCGCGCCCGGGACGCGTCCGCGCTGCACCGTCTACACCTCGGGCGAGCACTGCGCGATGTGCTCGGCCGCGCACGGCTGGGTCGGCCTGGGGCGCATCGTCTACGCGTCGTCGTCGGAGCAGCTGGGCGAATGGGCCGCCGAGCTGGGGTTGCCGCGCTCTCCCGTCGCGGCGCTGCCGATCCGGACCGTGGTGCCCGGGGCCGAGGTCGACGGACCGGATCCCGAGTTGGCCCTGGAAGTCCGGCGGCTGCACGAGCGGCGGCGGTGAGCACCGGCACTGTGGTCCGCACGACAGCGGGTCGCCCTCAGCGCGGCGGCGCGAGGCCCACCGGATAGCTTGATCAACATTCCGCAGGAGGCCCGACGTCCCGGAGGACACCACCAGTGAGCACGCGGCAGCGGCTGCGCGAACTCGTCGACGCGCCGCGCTTCCAGCAGGCGATCATCGGCGTCATCCTCATCAACGCGGTCACGCTCGGCTGCGAGACTTCGCCCGCGCTGGTCGCCGAGCACGGCACGCTGCTGCACGCGGCGGACCGGATCGCGCTGGCGGTGTTCACCCTCGAACTCGCCGCGCGCCTCTACGCCCACGGTCCGAGGTTCTTCCGCGACCCGTGGAACTGCTTCGACGCGGTCATCGTCGGCCTCGCGCTGCTGCCCACCTCGGGCCCGTTCGCGGTGCTGCGCGCGTTGCGGATCCTGCGGGCGCTGCGCCTGATCTCCGCCATCCCCAGCATGCGTCGCGTCGTCGGTGCGCTGCTCGGCGCACTTCCCGGCATGGCTTCGATCGCGGCGCTGCTGGGGCTGATCCTCTACGTCGGTTCGGTCATCGCCACCAAGCTGTTCAGCGCCGTCGCGCCCGAGTACTTCGGCGATCTGGGCGACTCGCTGTTCACCCTGTTCCAGGTGATGACGGGTGAGGCGTGGTCGGAGGTGGCGCGGTCGGTGATGGAGGCCGAGCCGCTGGCCTGGATCTTCTTCATCGGCTACATCGCCGTCACGACGTTCACCGTGCTCAACCTGTTCATCGCGGTGACGGTCTCGGCGATGCAATCGCAGGTCGCGCGGGAGCACGAGATCGCCGAGGAGAACCAGACCACGCTCCTGCTCGCCGAGATCCAGCAGCTACGCGAGGAAGTCCGCGCGATGCACTCCGTGCGCGAGCAGACCTCGGAGAACTAGGGAGTTGTTCCAGTATCACCTTGCTTGGCGGTGCGAGTAGCGGAACCTCACACGCCGTCTGGACTCCGTGCGCCACTCCTTTTGTATGCCAATACACGGCGTCGCGGCGTACTCGCCAGACAGCGGGTGAGAAATCCCCACAGGGGAAGGCACCGCGGTGCAGGTTGAGTCCCACACCTGACACAACGGCTTCGCCGCATACTGACAAATGACCCCTAAGCTTCGACCGTGCGGTGTGGCACGCACCGCGGAACGAACCGATCCCCCACCAAGGCCGAGGAGACGTGACGTGGACGAGCGCATGGTGCTGTGGGACGTCGACCACACGCTGATCGACTCGCTCGGTCTCGGCGGCGCGGCCTATCACCGAATCTTCCCGGAGGTCACCGGACGACCGGTGCAGCAGCGCGCGGTGCTGGACGGGCGCACGGACCTGGGCACGATCGACCACATGCTGCGCTCGCACGACATCGAGCCGACCGAAGACCTGGTGTCGGCGATGGCCACCGCGCTGGCCGGGGTTTTCGAGGAGGTGCGGGCGGAACTGGCCGAGCGGGGACGGGTTCTGCCCGGTGCGGCGGAGGCGCTGGCGGCCTTCGACGCCGACCCGCTGCTGCACCAGAGCGTGCTCACCGGCAACACCGCCGACGTGGCGCGGATCAAGCTCGGTGCCTTCGACCTGCTGGACCGCTTCGACCTCGGCATCGGAGCTTTCGGCGACGACCACCTGCGACGCGGCGGGCTGGTGCCGATCGCCCGCGAACGCGCGAGGCTCAAGCTCGGCATCGACTTCGCTCCCGACCGGGTCGTGCTGATCGGCGACACGCTCAACGACGTCCGGGCGGCCCACGAGTCCGGAGCGAGGCTCGTGGCGGTGGCCACGGGTTCCTACAGCGCCGAGGAACTCCGGTCCGCAGGCGCCGAGGTGGTCTTCGAAGCGCTGCCGCCTCCAAAGGTTCTCCGCCAGGCGCTCGGCTGAGAACCCCCGAGGCCTTTTCGGAGCTGCGTTCTGCGGACCCCTCGCGAAGTCCGGACGACGCGGGAGGTTCCGCCACTCGCGGCGCCCTGCGGCGCTGGGCGGCCTGCTCTCGGCCCGACCCGGAGCAGGCCGCATCCAGCTAACGACGCGCTCATCGGCTGATCCGGCGGTAGAAGCGCTCGCGGTCGACCGTGGCGACCTGGTGGTGCAGCACGCCCGCCTGCTGGCCGGTGTCGACGTTGAAGGCCCGTGCCGTCCAGGTCTGGCGTCCGACGTCGGGCGCGGGTCCGCGCTCGACCTCGATGCGCACCACCTGTCCCGGCAGCGTCGGCGCGGTGTGCTCGTACACGCCACCGCACCCGAGCATCGCGAACTCGTCGGGCACGTCCGGGGCCAGCAGTTCCCAGGTCGCGTCCTCCAGCATCGCGATCATGGTGCCGGTCGCGAGCACCGGCTCTCCGCGCCTCGCGAGCAGCGTTCCGGGCAGGATGCTCGGAACCGTGTGCGCGCGGGTGATCGTCCGGGTGCACGCGTGCACTCCGATGGGCTGGGTGTTGGTCATGCCCCGTCCTCCCCGATCAGTGCCGGTGCGGTGCTGATCACCGCGCCGCCGGTCCGGATCGGGTCCTCCAGCCGGCCCGGTTCGCAGGGGTGGCGCCAGAACACGGCGCAGTCCGGGCAGAACCAGCGCAGCAGAGGCGGTTCCAGCCAGCGGACCTCTTCAGTGCACAGTGGACAGTTCAGCGCGAGCACTTCCGGCGCCGGCCCGTATCGATTCAGCTCGATCGCGGTCATCCCGATCCTCCTCTTGATGATGGCGAAGCGGATCTTCCGACGTCCGCTTCGCCATCCCCATCGGTCGCGTCAAGATCGAAGCTGAAGAGGCCCGATCGGCCGCGTGCACCGATCGGGCGTCATATCAAGAGCTTCCGTGAGGAACCGTCCAAAAAGGATCACCCGGTCGTGCAGCAACCAAAATTACCCGACACCAAAGTGTTCCGTTACTCCATTGTGGACTTCATCACAAGAAACGCCGACACGCGCTGCACTTGCCCGAGAACGGAGTGCCCCACGCCCGGCAGCACGTGCACCGTCGCCCCGGGCACGGTGCCGAGCCTGCGGGCGGTGTCGGCGGTGTCGAACATCGAGTCCCGCTCCCCCGCGATGGCCAGCACCGGCATCGGCAGCCCGGCCAAGTGCTCGTCGGAGAAGACCGGGAGCCGTTCGGTCCGCGGCCGGAACTCGCGGTAGATCTCGGCGAGGTAGTCCAGCAACGGCGATCCGTCGACCCCGGCGACCCTGGCCACGGCACGACGCCGCCCCCGAGGACCGAGCAGCCGCAGGAGGATCACCGGGAGGAGCCAGCCGTAGGTCTGCCTGCCGACGCCCGCCGGGCACAGCAGGACGAGCCTGCTCACCCGGTTCGGCCTCCGCACCGCGTGGTCCAGCGCCACCCAGGCGCCCAGCGACGCACCGACCAAGGCCGCCTGCCGCACACCGAGCCCGCCGAAGACCTCGTCGAGCCAGCGGGAGTGCGCGTCGGAGTCGAGCGGCGGACGCACCTGAGCGCTCCCGCCCGGTTCACCGGGCAGGTCGAGCACGAGCACGCGGAAGCGCTGCGAGAGCTCCGGCACCTCCGCCCGCCACATGGCCGTGTTGGTCCCTGAACCGTGCAGCAGCACCAGCGGCGGCGCGTCGGCCGGGCCGCTCTCCAGGACGAACGTGCTCCCGAGCGAGGTCTCGACCGTCCGCCGCATCGCCGGGACCGGCCAGTCGTCGAGCAGGTCCCGGTAGGCGCGTTGGATCGCCAGCCTGCCCCGCTCCGACTTGTAGATCTTCGCCCCGTCCATCTGACTCCCCATTCATCCCTAACCTTCCATCGTTGACGCGACTATACGTACTTTTAGGTAATCAGTGCACGGAATTTTCGACGACCACGGAAAATGAGCTTGAGTCTCCAGCCGGTGGAAGGTCGAGGGTGGTTCCCGTGAGCGAGAAACCGGAGCTGTTCACCATCGGTGAGCTGGCGCAGCGGACGGGACTGGCGGTTCGGACGATCCGCTTCTGGTCCGACAGCGAGGTCGTGGCGCCCGCAGGGCGTTCGACGGGCGGCTACCGGCTCTACGACGCCGAGGCCGTCGCCCGCCTGGACCTGGTCCGGACGCTGCGCGAACTGGGGTTGGGCCTGACGTCCGTGCGACGGGTGCTGGCCAGCCAGGTGACGGTGCAGGACGTCGCGGAAGCGCACCTGCAGGCGCTCGACGCGGAGCTGCGCACCCTGCAGACCAGGCGCGCGGTGCTGCGGTGGACCGCTCAGCACGGCACCACTACCGAGGAGATGAGAACGATGCACGAGGTGGCCAAGATGTCGGCCGATGAGCGCCAGCGCATCATCGACGACTTCGTCCAGCGCACCTTCGAAGGGGTCGACGAGAGCGGTCCGGGCGCGAGCATCGCGCAGGGCATGCGCTCCATGCCCCCGGAGCTGCCGTCCGACCCCAGCACCGCGCAGGTCGAGGCGTGGGTCGAGCTCGCCGACCTGGTCCGGGACGAGGACTTCCGGCGGCGCTGCCGCGACATGGCGGTGATCGGCGCGCAGGGCATCGAGCAGCCCGGCGGCTACTCACCGGAGAAGACCATCGAGCACGCCGGCCACGCCCTGCGCGAGGAGATCTCGCCGGAGTCCGCCCGGGGAAAGGAGGTCTTGGACCTCGTCGTCGATCCGGGCCTGAGCTCGGCGCAGCGCCTCGCGCTGGCCGACACCGTGGAGACCTTCACCGACCGGCGGGTGGAGCGCTACTGGCAGCTGCTGGGAGTGCTCAACGGGTGGCCGCCCTTCGAGCCGCGCGTGGCGAACTTCGAATGGCTCATCGCGGCGCTTCGCGCGCACGCGTGAGCCCCGCCGTGCCGTGCGCGACGCGGGCGGCACGGCACCTCGCCCGACGGCTACACGTTGCGGAGGACGGAGACGACGGTTCCGAGGATGACGGCGTCGTCGCCGTCGATGACCTCGTAGGCGGGGTTGCGGGGTTCGAGGTGGACGTGCCCGTTGCGGCGGCGGAACACCTTCACCGTGGCCTCGTCGTCGAGCATCGCGGCGACGATCTGCCCGGAGTGCGCCTCGGACTGCTGGCGCACGACCACGATGTCGCCGTCGCAGATCGCGGCGTCGACCATCGAGTCGCCCCGCACCCGCAGTCCGAACACGGTGCCGCGCCCGGTGAGCTCGCGCGGCAGGGCCAGCACGTCGTCGACGTGCTCCTCCGCGGCGATGGGCGCTCCGGCCGCGATGTCACCGACCACCGGGACCGGCACCGACTGCTCCTCGCTGGAGCGGGAATTCCTGTCCTGCAGGAAGATCCGCACGTCGATGGGCCGCGACATCGACTCGCTGCGCCGCAGGAACCCCTTGTCCTCCAGGCTCGCGAGGTGGCGCGACACCGAGGACGAGGAGCGCAGCCCGACCGCGTCGCCGATCTGCCGGGTGCTCGGCGCGTACCCGTGCTGGAGGACCCAGTCCCTGATCGTCGCCAGGATGCGCTGCTGGCGCTCCGGGAGGACCGAGGTGTCCAGGTGCTCGAGGTCGAGATCGTCGAATGCGGTCATCCGGAGCATCGTAATCGTCCCCTCGGCGGGATGATCTACCTGGTCACCAGCGCTGAGGCGGCGCGGGACGGGCGGTGAATATTGAAACATGTTCTATTGCTCGGGTAGCGTCCCGGTGCATGGGACGTGTGGAGGGCAAGGTAGCCATCATTTCCGGTGGCGCCCGGGGCATGGGCGCCGCGCACGCTCGGGCACTGGTCGCCGAAGGCGGGAAGGTCGTCATCGGCGACATCCTCGACGACGAGGGCAAGGCGCTGGCCGAGGAGATCGGCGACGCGGCGCGCTACGTCCACCTGGACGTCACGAAACCGGACGAGTGGAAGAAGGCCGTGGACGTCGCCGTCGGCGAGTTCGGGCGGCTCAACGTGCTGGTCAACAACGCGGGAATCGTCAACGGCAGCACCATCGAGAACTTCGACCTGGACCGCTGGCAGCAGATCCTGGACGTCAACCTCACCGGCACGTTCCTGGGCATCCAGGCCGCGGTGGAACCGATGAAGGCCGCCGGCGGTGGGTCGATCATGAACATCTCGTCGGTCGAAGGACTGCGCGGCAGCCCGTGGGCGCACGGTTACGTCGCCACCAAGTGGGGCGTGCGGGGATTGGCGAAGTCGGCGGCGTTGGAGCTGGCACCGCACAAGATCCGGGTCAACTCCATCCACCCCGGCATGATCCGGACTCCGATGACCGAGAACGTCCCCGAGGACATGGTCAAGACGCCTCTGGGCCGGGTGGCCGAACCCGAGGAAGTGGCGACGTTCGTCGTGTTCCTGGCCAGCGAGGAGTCCTCGTTCGCCACCGGTTCGGAGTTCGTCGTCGACGGCGGCCTGGTCGCCGACGTCCCCCACAAGTGACCTCGACGCAGCCGGACGCGAAGACCGCGGTTCTCGAGAGCGCGAGAGCCGCGGTTTCGCGTCTCGCAGGACGCGGATGACGGCAGCCGGTCAGGCGAAGCGGCCCCTGCCGGTGCCCAGCGGCAGGTCGAGCGTGGTGCGGATGCCCGGTTCCGCCGCCACCACCGCCGGGATGGCGTTCACGATGCGGCCCGCCGCGGCGACGATGGCGGCGTGGTTGTGGTCGCCCCGCTCGCTGCTCGGGCAGATGTCGACCGCGTAGGACGGTTCGCCGGTGATCTCCACCCGGTACGAACCGCCGGGCTGGGCGGGGCGCGCCCAATCCGGCCGCAGGTCGTCGCGCAGCCGGGTCACGTGCTCGACGACGATGGCCGGCCTTCCCGCGACCAGTCCGGTGATCTCGAAGCGGACCGCGGCGGTGCCGCCCTGCGGGATGTGCCCGGCGGCGACGTCGAAGGCCTCCGGAGCCGGTTCCCGCTCGACGTGCTCGGTGATCTCCTCGACCTCGATGCCGAAACCCGCCGCCAGCTGCCGAATCGTGGTGCCCCAGGCGATTCCGAGCACTCCCGGCTGGTACAGCATCGGGATCTCGTCCTCGGGCTTGCCGAAGCCCATCACGTCGAACATGACCGTGGCACCGTCGTAGGTGGCGTAGTCGGCGATCTCCAGGCACCGCACCTGCTCGATGCGCTGGCAGGTGCCGGCCAGCGCGAACGGGATGAGGTCGTTGGCGAAACCCGGGTCGACGCCGGTGATGAACAGGCTCGCACCCCCGTCGCGCGCGGACCGCTCGATCCCGTCGATCAGCTCCTGCGGGAACACCTGCCACGGGTACTGCAGGGTGACCGGCGCCGAACCGACGACATCGATTCCCGCTTCGAGCAGGCGGCGGACGTCGGCGATCGCCTCCATCGGACGGGTGTCGCCCATCGCGCAGTACACGGCGCAATCCGGTCGTGCTGCGATGATCTCGTCGAGATCGCCGGTCGCGGTGATCCCGGTGACGCGATCCGACCCGGCGAGCGCACCGGCGTCCCGGCCGATCTTGTCCTCGTGGGAAACCCAGACGCCGGTCAGCTCGCACTCGGCTGCGTCGAGCAGCCCCACGAGCGCCAGTCGTCCCACGTTCCCGGTGCCGATGTGCGCTACCCGGATCCCCACGGCGCCCGCCTCCTCGCGACACGACAACGAAGCCGACCCTACCCGCCCGCACCGGATTTCTGAAACGTGTTTCAGGTCTTCGGCGGGCTCAGCGAGGGGCCGGTTCGATCACGAGGTGCGACGGCGGGTGGGTCGTCGAGGAGATCGTCCAGAACGGGTCGCCCGGCCCCATCACCCGGCGCATCACGAAGTCGACCGGACGGCGCTCGACCGGCTCGAAGTGCCAGTAGTTCAGCTGGAAGAAGGTCCTGCCGAGCGCACCCGACTGGTCGATCCGGTCCTTCAGCGCGTCGGAGACGAACCCCCGGTCGGAGAACTGGTCGACGATCGTGCAGTCGCAGAAGTAGGCCAGCAGCCCGATCTCGCCCGGCGACGCCACCGCCCGGTCGCCGACGATCTCCTTCACCGCGCGCCCGATCCGCGCGTAGTCCGCGGTCAAGCCCCAGTTGGTCATGATCGGCGCCCCTCGCCACGGCATGCCCCAGCCGAGCGCGAAGACCACCTGGCTCGCGACCAGCACCGCACCGACGGTCGCCACGAACGCCTTCCGCCCGCGAGCCGCCACGAGTCCGCCCGCTCCGGCCAGCGCGATCGTCGCTCCGATGACCAGCGGCGCGTAGTACCAGTGGTAGGGCGGGACCTTCAGCAGGCTGTAGGCGCAGTAGTGCGCGACGCCGCCGATCCCGAGCAGCGCCCACGGCCAGGCCGCCGTGCCCTTGCCCGCGGCCCGCGCGAGGCAGAGGCCCACCGCGCAGAGGATTCCCGCCACCGTGATGACCATGACGAGGGAGACCGGGACTGGAGTCAGCCGGTAGAAGAACTCGAAACCGGTCGCGACGTAGTAACCGCTCCAGTCCGCCCGCCAGGTCTTGATCAGCAACGTGTCGGGGACGAGCGAGCCGAAGTGCAGCCAGCTGAACGCGTACCAGGGCGCTGTCACGACGAGCGCGGAGATCAGCCACTTCCACCAGGCCCGCAGCAGGGACGGACGGCCGAACAGGACGATCAGGGGGAACAGCGCGAGGTCGACCCTCGTCATGACGAGCAGCCCGGCGACCACGCCGAACAGCAGCGGCCGGCGGCCGGTCGCCGACACCAGCAACAACCCGAGGAGCGCGGCGGCCATCGGCATCTCCAGGCCGACGGTCGACAGCAGCAGCGGGTTGAACGCGACCGCCGCCGCCCCGAGCAGGCCCAGCCAGGAAGGCATGCCGGACTCGATCGCCGCACGCCGCAGCGCGAGCGCGAGGACCACCGCCGAGACGATGAACAGGGCACCCGCCGCGTGGACCGCGCTGCGCAGGACGAACGTGAAGGCCGCCAGCACCAGCACGTTCAGCGGCGAGGTCGCCGAATTCGCCGGCATGCCGGGGATCATGCCCCACTCGCCGTGGAAGGCGAGGGTGCGCGCGTAGGTCAGGGTGATGTAGGCGTCGTCGACCATCGAGTCGTGCACGAGCCAGACGACGCCGGCCGCCACCGCCGCCACCACCGCGGCCGGCAGCAGCGGAACCCGGCGCCACGGCCTCGCCGCGACCTCCACCTGCAGCACTTCACGTTCCGCGGTGGGAACCTGCACCCCGATCACCCCATCGCCGAATCCACAGGTCGAATCACCGGACAACCCAAGCTGGCACAGGGGTGCGGGGAGGTGCTGGTGAACCTGGGCTCAGCGAGGCGGTTCCACCCGCACGTGTCACGAGATCGAGCCCGACGAGATGAAATTCCGTCATGTACGCCGAGTTCGGCTCAGCGGCTACCGCTCGGCGGCCTGCCGGATGATGCGGTCGCGCAATGCGTCGATCGCGTGGGATCGCGCTCCGGCGATCTCCGGGGACTCGAGCTCCGCCCGGGCGTAGGCGACCTCCCGGGGTGAGGTCGCCTGGTCCGCGAGGGCGCCGAGCAGTGCGGGGTCCCGCCCCCAGGTTCCGCCGAGGACGACCAGCCGCGGGTCGGTGAACGCGATCAGGGCCAGGACGACACCGCGGATCGCCTCGGCCAGCTGCGGCAGGAGACCGTCGGAGCAGCGCGCCCGGAGCGCGTCGACGTCGACGGCCGCGGTGCCGGGCTGGCGGAGGTCGGTCGCGCGGAAGAACTCGGTGAACGGCATCGCCACGCCACCCGGACCGGTGGTGATCACGTGGGCGATCTCGCCGGTCAGCCCGTTGCCGCCACGACGGACCTCGCCGTCGGCGACCACCGCCGCGCCCAGCCCCTCGCCCAGGTGCAGGTAGACGAAGTCCTCGACGCCCGCCGCGCAGCCGCCGTCCCGCTCCGCGCGGGCCGACCAGTTCACGTCGTTGTCGACCTCGATCTCGCCGGAGACGAAGGGGGCGAGCACCGCGACCGGGTCGAGGTCCCCGACCAGGAACGGCTCGTCCGGCAGGTGGACCAGGCGGCCGGTCGACCGATCGACCGGGTCGGCCGCGCTGATCACGGCGCAGCGCAGCGGAACCCGGTCCGCGAGCTGACCAGCGACCTCGTTCAGCGCTGCCGCCGCCTTCTCCCTCCCCGGTGCACGTCCGAGCTCGGCCCGCGCACCCGCCACGACGTCGCCGAAGGCGTCCACCGCTTCGCCGAGCACGCCGCGCGGGGTGATCTCGGCGACCAGCGCAGCACCCGTCGCGGGCACCAGCGAGTAGTAGGAACCCGCTCTGCCCCGACCGGTGGTGCGCTCTCCGGTGTCGGCGAGGACGCCGGATTCGGTGAGCCTGCGGACGCCATCGGAGATCGTGGGCTTCGAGATCCCGGTCAGCGCGGCGATCTCGGTCCGGGTCAGCCGCCCGTGCCGCATGATCGCGCGCAGCACGTGCTCGTCGGTCATGGAGCGCAGCAGGTCCAGGGAAGGCTTAGCGGTGACCACCAGGCCAGTTTAAGAGTTGTTCCAGTGGCTGGTTTGCGTGACGGCGCGGGTGGCGGAACCTCACACGCCGCCTGGACTCCGTGCGCCACTCCTGATGTATGCCAATACACGGCGTCGCGGCGTACTCGCCAGACAGCGTGTGAGAACCCGCGGCGGTGCAGGTTGAGTCCCACACCTGAAGACAACGACACCGCCGCATCTGAAACGACTCCTCGGTCAGGAGTGTTGCCCACATGCTCGGTGCCGGTTACCTTCAGGTTTGGTAAGGAGTCCTAACCAAAGGAGTTCGGCGATGACCGCCACGCACCGAGCGCTCCCGGAGCTGCCGCACTGGGAGACCCTGCCCGCAGACCTCTCCGGCGCGATCCGCGAGACCAAGAGCGCCTTGCGCGCTCGCATCGAGGCGTCCGGGCGCAGCGTCGAGGCGGTCTTCGCCGTCGTCGAGGCCCAGGTCCGCGCCCGGGTGGCCGAGATCCAGCGGCTGCGGGAACGCGGCGAAGATGTCTGGCCGGTCATCGACTACGCCGACATCGCCGCGGGCACCGTGCCTCCCGACCAGGTCGAAGCGGTGCGCCGGCGCGGGTGCGCGGTGGTGCGCGGGCACTTCGAGCGCGCGCAGGCGCTGCTGTGGGACGAGAGCATCGTCAACTACGTCGAGCGCAACGAGTTCTTCCAGAACTACCGCGGCCCGGGCGACGACTTCTTCGGCAGCGTCGGCTCCACGCCCGAGATCTACCCGATCTACTGGTCGCAGGCTCAGATGCGGGCGAGGCAGAGCGACCGCACGGCCCGGGTGCAGTCGTTCCTGAACTCCTTCTGGAAGCACGAGTCCGAGGGCGTGCGCTGGTTCGAACCGGACCGCGACGCGCTGTACCCGGACCGGATCCGACGCCGCCCGGAGGGCGCCGACTCGGCGGGCCTGGGGACCCACAGCGACCCGGGCACCCTCGACCTGTGGATGACCGCGTCCTACCAGCGGGCGTTCCGGCACCTGTTCGACGGCACCGTCGAGGACTACGACCCGTGGGACGCCGCGCACCGCACCGCGGCCACCCAGTACCCGGGGTCGACCATGTGCTCGGCGTTCCGCACCTTCCAGGGCTGGACGGCGCTGTCGGACATGGACCACGACCAGGGCGTGCTGCACGCGGTGCCGATCCCGGAAGCCATGGCCTACCTCATGCTGCGCCCGCTGCTGCCGGACGTCCCCGACGACGACATGTGCGGGGTGATGCCGAACCAGGTCTTCCCCGCCGACCACAAGTGGCACTCCGACGTCCTCGACGGCCTGGTCGGGATTCCCGACGTCGGGGCGGGCGACTCCGTGTGGTGGCACTGCGACGTGATCCACAGCGTCGCGCCGGTCGCCGACCAGCGCGGGTGGGGCAACGTCATGTACATCCCGGCTGCCCCGTGGTGCCCGCGCAACGAGGCCTACTCCGCGTGCGTCCGGGAGGCGTTCCTGACCGGGTCCAGCCCGTCGGACTTCCCCGCGGAGCACTACGAGCGCACCTGGGACGGCCGCTTCACCTACGAGCAGCTCAACGGAACCGGACGCCGGGGAATGGGTTTCGAATCCCGCTGAGGTCCGTTCGCGCAGGACCGGGGATCAACCGCGCTCCGGAACGCGGACATCCCGCGCCCGCACCGGGTTCCGGATGATCTGGTGGAGCGTGACCCCGGCTGCGACGGCGAGGGCCGCGAGTCCCACCAGCGGTAGTGCGCCGGCCACCAGCGGCGCGGCGCCCGGCGGGTCGATCCCGGCCAGGGTCTCGACGACCACGACCGCTGCGAAGGCCGCGTACCCGATCGTCGCCAAGCGAACCACGGTGAGGCGGAACGGTTCTGAGGTGGCGGTGAAGCGCAGCAGCCAGGCGATCGCCGGGAGGACGAGCACGCCGTGCATGGTCGCGGCGTGCCCCGGCTTGAGGACCGCGGTGAACGCGAAGGCCGGAGCGACGTCGCCCTGCGTGCGCGTGAGCACCTGACCCCCTGCCAGCATCAGCGCACCGATCGCCATCGCCAGCAGCAGCGACAGGAAACCGGCCCGCAGCGCCAGTCGCATGCTCGGCTCGACCTCGCCGCTGCACCGCAGCACCAGCAGCGTCGACGTCACCACCACCGCCACGATCACCACGGCACCCGACGCCGCCGCGACGGCGGCCAGGACGTCCAGCCCGGTCGCCCGGTCCGGCGGGATGAAGTGCGACGGCACCCGTCGCCACGCCTGCATGGTGATGCCCGCGACCTCGACCGCGCAGGCGACCGCGAACGCGGAGAGCAGCCGGGCGCGGGTTCGCCGCGCCATCGGGAGGAACGACAGCACCCAGGTCAACGTCGCCAGGGTCAGCCCGAACGACAGGCCGAAGGTCGTCGGCTTCCGCCACGACAGCGGTCCGGTCCACGCACCGCCCGTCGCGACCAGCACGCCCAGGTGGAAGATCCCGCTCACCGCCAGCACCGCGGCGACCAGGTAGCAGACCCGCTCCACGCGCGTGCCGCCCCGGTACGCCTCGACCAGGTCCCTGCCGATCAACGCCACCGCAGATCGCATGCTCAGCACCCCCCGTTCACTCCGGTGCTCGAGCATGCGCGCTGCGCCGGGTCCGGTCGTCCGCCCTGGCGCGACGCTCCGGCTACGCGGCCCGACGTAGTGCGCGATCCCCGGCCCCACCGCATCGATGCTCTGACGGTATCGGCGGATGCTCAATCGGAGTTGGACGCGCATTGATTCACGCCCCTAGTGTCACTTCCGACCGAGCACCGGACCTGGAGGAATCGATGTCGCGCTTCTCGCCTGCCGAGGCCGCCGACCGGCTTGCCAGCGGGCTTCTCTCGTTCCCGGTGACGCACTTCCGCGAGGACCTCGGCTTCGACGAGGCCGCCTACCGCGACAACATCGGCTGGCTCTCCGGCTTCGGCGCGACCGGCCTGTTCGCCGCGGGCGGGACCGGCGAGTTCTTCTCGCTGACCGCCTCGGAGGTGGAGTCGGTGGTGACCGCCGCCGTGCGGGAGGTGCCCGCCGACATCCCGGTGATCGCCCCCGCCGGGTACGGCACGGCCACCGCCGTCGAGCTCGCCCGTTCCGCCGAGCGCGCCGGCGCCGACGGCCTTCTGCTGCTACCGCCGTACCTCACCGAGGCGCCGCAGGAGGGACTGGTCGAGCACGTCCGCGCGGTGTGCGCGGCCACCGACCTGGGCGTGATCATCTACAGCCGCGCCAACGCCGTCTACTCCGACGACTCGGTCATGCGATTGGTCGACGCGTGCCCGAACCTGGTCGGTTTCAAGGACGGCGTCGGCGACATCGAGAAGATGACCCGCATCCACGCGCGCGTCGGCGACCGCCTCACCTACGTGGGCGGGTTGCCGACGGCCGAGACCTTCGCACTGCCCTACCTCGAACTGGGCGTGACGACCTACTCCTCGGCGATGTACAACTTCGTCCCCGAGTTCGCGGTCCGGTTCTACAACGCCGTCCGCGAGCGGGACCGCACCGCGGTTCACCGCTACCTCAACGAGTTCGTGCTGCCCTACTGCGACATCCGCAACCGCAGCGCGGGTTACGCGGTGAGCATCGTCAAGGCGGGCATGCGCGCCATCGGTCGCCCGGCCGGACCGGTCCGCGCGCCGCTGGTCGACCTCGACGACACCGAGCTGGACCTGCTGAACGAACTGATCCAACGCGTACCGGACGCTTGAGCTGCGGCGGATCGACGGCGAACCCGGTCGGCGCTGAACACTCGGAGACGAACATGACACCCGTGATCTCCCAGCTGCGCGTGATCCCGGTCGCCGGGCACGACAGCATGCTGCTGAATCTGAGCGGTGCGCACGCACCTCTGTTCACCCGGAACCTGCTGGTGCTCACCGATTCCGACGGCCGCACCGGTGTCGGTGAGGTCCCCGGCGGCGAACCGATCCGCACCACGTTGGAGGAGTCGGCGGAGCTGGTCGTCGGGCAACCCGTGGCCCGGCTCCGGTCGATGCTGTGCGAGGTGCACGCGCGCTTCGCCGACCGCGACTCGGGCGGGCGCGGAACGCAGACCTTCGACCTGCGCGTCACCGTGCACGCGGTGACCGCGATCGAGTCGGCGATGCTGGACCTGCTCGGGAAGCACCTCGGCGTGCCGGTGGCCGAACTCCTCGGCGACGGGCAGCAGCGCAGCGAGGTGCCGGTGCTGGGCTACCTGTTCTTCCTGGGCGACCGCACCAAGACCGACCTGCCCTACCTCGCCGCCGAGGAGGGCGCCGACGACTGGACTCGGCTGCGCCACGAGGAAGCGCTGACCCCGGATTCCGTGGTGCGGCTGGCCGAAGCCGCCCGGGAGCGCTACGGGTTCCGCGACTTCAAGCTCAAAGGCGGTGTCCTGCCCGCGAGGCAGGAGGCAGAGGCCGTCACCGCGCTCGCCGAGCGGTTCGCGGACGCTCGCATCACCGTGGACCCCAACGGCGCCTGGTCGCTGCGCGAGGCGATCGAGGTCGGCCGCGAGCTGCGCGACGTGCTCGCCTACGCCGAGGACCCGTGCGGTGCCGAAGGCGGCTACTCCGGCCGGGAGACGATGGCCGAGTTCCGCCGCGCCACCGGTTTGCCCACCGCCACCAACATGATCGCCACGGACTGGCGGCAGCTGGGCCACGCGGTGCGCGCGAACGCGGTGGACATCCCGCTGGCCGACCCGCACTTCTGGACCATGAGCGGTTCGGTGCGGGTCGCGCAGTTCTGCCACGACTGGGGACTGACGTGGGGTTCGCACTCCAACAACCACTTCGACGTCTCGCTGGCGATGTTCACCCACGTCGCGGCGGCAGCACCCGGTGAGATCACCGCGATCGACACGCACTGGATCTGGCAGGACGGCCAGCGGCTGACCCGCGATCCGCTGCGCATCTCCGACGGGCTGCTGCCGGTTCCGGTCGCTCCCGGACTCGGGGTCGAGCTCGACGAGGAACGCGTACGGGCCGCGCACGAGCTCCACCTCGCCCACGGGCTCGGCGCGCGCGACGACGCCGCCGCCATGCAGCACCTGATCCCGGGCTGGACCTTCGACCCGAAACACCCAGCGCTCGAACGCGACTGATCGCCGGAACCGATCGCGAGCCTCCCGGGGTTCCGCGGTCGCTGGAGCCGCCCGAACAGGAGGCAACGTTGCCTGCCAGATCGATCGACTCGTCGCTCGCGCTCACCGCGAACGAGATGCCCGAATCCGCCTGGAACCTGCCGCCTCGGGCACTGCTGCTGCTCGTGGCCGGTGGGATCGCCCTGCTCCTGCTGCTGGTGATCAAGGCGAAACTGCACGCCTTCGTCGCCCTGCTGGTGGTCAGCGTGGTGGTCGCGGCGGTCGCGGGCATCAGTCCCACCGAGATCCCCGGCCTGCTCGAAGACGGGATGGGCGACACGCTCGGCGAGATCGCGATCATCGTGGCGCTGGGCGCGATGCTCGGCCGGATGATCCAGGAATCCGGCGCCTCGGACGTGCTCTCCGGGCGGCTGCTGGCCGCGTTCGGCGAACGCCGAGCCCCGCTCGCGGTCGGGCTGACCGCGTTGCTCTTCGGCATCCCGGTGTTCTTCGACGTCGGGTTCATCATCCTGCTGCCGCTGATCTACTCGGTCGCGCAACGATCGGGGCGCTCGGTGATCAGCGTCGCGCTTCCCGCCGTCGGCGGCCTGGCCATCATGCACGCCGTGCTGCCGCCGCACCCCGGACCGGTGGCCGCGGCCGGGCTGCTGGGCGCGAACCTCGGCTGGGTCACCATCATGGGCCTGGTCTGCGGCCTTCCGGCGTGGTTCGTCGGCGCCTACCTCTTCGGCACGCGCATCGGTGACCGTCTCGGCACGCCGGTGCCCACCGCGTTGCTGGGCGAAGCCCGCGAGCAGGCCGGAGCCAGGGGGAGCTCCGCAGGGGGCGGGGCGACGACGCTGGCGCCCCCGTCGCTCGGGGTGACCGTCGGCGTGATTCTGCTGCCGGTGCTGCTGATCATGCTCAACACCTTCGCCGGGGTGGTGCTCCCGGCGGGCGCAGCGCGCGAGGCGCTGGAGTTCGTCGGCGCGCCGGTGATCGCGCTGACCGTCGCGACCCTGCTGTCGTTCTGGGTGCTGGGGCTGCGCGGCGGGTTCTCGAGGGAGCGCGTCGAGAAGGCGGCCTCGGCGTCGCTGGGCCCGGTGGCACTGGTCCTGCTGGTCACCGGCGCCGGCGGTGTGTTCGGCGCGGTCCTGGAGGCCACCGGTGCGGGTCAGGCGCTGGCCGACCTGCTGGGCGGCACGTCCCTGCCGGTCGTGGTGCTGGCGTTCCTGATCGCCACGGCGCTCCGGGTGGCGCTGGGCTCCAAGACGGTCGCGATCGTCACGACCGCGCCCATCGTGGCTCCGCTGATCCAGGAGATGGGGCTCTCCCAGCCGGAGATCGCCCTGGTCGTGGTCGCGGTGGCCGCCGGTGGAACCGTTCTGTCCCACGTCAACGATTCCGGTTTCTGGCTGTTCAACCGCTACATGGACATCGACATCCGCACCACGCTCCAGAGCTGGACGTTGATGGAGACCTTCATGGGCGGCACGGCTTTCCTCATCGCGGCAGTCCTCAGCGGACTGCTCACGCTCGTCTGAGAGCGGCGCCCCGGGAGCGGCGGGGAACCGCTCTCAGGAGCGGATCTCCCGGCCGAAGTCCGGCGGAACGATGAGGTCTTCCGGCGAGAGGTCGTGGACCGAGGAGCGCCCCAAGGCGAGCAAGGAGGAATCGATGCCGTTGCGGAGGACGTCGAGGACGTTGCGCACCCCCGCCTGTCCCTCCGCGGCGAGGCCCCAGAGGTAGGCGCGGCCGATGAGCACGGCCCTGGCGCCCAGCGCGAGGGCCTTGACGACGTCGCTCCCCCTGCGGACACCACCGTCGAGCAGCACCTCGATGTCGTCGCCGACGGCCTCCACGATCGCCGGCAGCAGCCTGATGGTCGCGGGGGTGGAATCGAGGTTGTTGCCGCCGTGGTTGGACACCGAGATCGCGGTGGCGCCGATGTCGCGGGCGCGGCGGGCGTCGGCGGGGTGCGTGATTCCCTTGACCATGAACGGACCGCCCCACTGCTCCCGAAGCCATGCGATGTCCTCCCAGGTGGGTGGCGGGGTGAACATCCACTGGCCGTAGGCGCCGAAGAACGTCGGCGCTTCCTCGCCGCGCGGCACCATGTTCGGTGTGGTCAGATCCGGTAGCCCGTGCCGCAGGAATCCGCGCAGCCACCGGGGTCGCAGCAGTCCCTGCGGAGCGAATCCCAGCTTGGTGCGCAGGTCGAGCTTCTCGGGAATGGGCGGGCTCCCCCAGTCCCTCCCCGTGGCGAAGCACCAGTCGAGCGTGACGATCAGCCCCTTCGCCCCGGCTGCCTTGGCTCTCTGAGCACGGCCCAGCACCTTCTCCCGATCGCCCACCCAGTAGACCTGGAAGAACGTCATCGGGTTGGCCTCGGCCACGTCCTCCACCGCGCGGCTGCCGAACGCGGACAGGCCGATCGCGGTGCCCGCCTCGGCCGTCGCGCGGGCGACGGCCACCTCGCCTTCCGGGTGCACGGCTTGCACCCCGGTCGGTGAGGCCAGCACGGGCAGCGACAGCTCCTGGCCCATCACGCTGGTCGACAAGTCCCGCTCGGACGGGAGGTCGGCCACCCGCGGCGCGAACCCGAGCTCGCCGAAGGCCCGGATGTTGTCCTCGAGCGTCGACCCGCGCTCACTGCCCGCCACGAGCGCCAGGTAGACCGACTTCGGCAGTCGTCTCCGCGCCCGCCGGTGGGCCTCCGCCACTGATTCGAACCACTCCGCCATGCCGAACCACGCTAGGTCGCCCAGCCTCCGGCAGCACCGTGCGACCGGGCCCACCCCGCCCCGTCCGATCGAACGGGCCGATCGCGCGCACCTGACCGATCGGACGGGTCCCGACCTCCCCGATCGTCCGGACCTGCGTTCTCGGACGAGGGGTCTTGGCTCGCGGCCGTTCTCCCGAGGTGACCTGGGGCACTAACTTCCGGCATGAGCCGGGTTCGACGCCGGTCGTCCCCCGGAACCGGTCGCGGCGCCCCACCCCCGGCCGTCGAGCAACGTGCAGCGACGCGCGTGGAAAGGACAGCGAAATGCAGGTCGATGAGCTGCTCAAGCCGTTCCCGATCAAGGAGTTCCACCCGTTCCCCCGCGCCCTGATGGGACCCGGTTCGCACGAGATGATCGGCCCGGAGGCGCTGAACCTGGGCTTCAAGAAGACGCTGGTGATGACCTCCGGCCTGCGCGGCACCGACATCGTGCACAAGATCGTCGAGTCGATGCGCTACCACGGCCTGGAAGTGGTGGTCTACGACCAGGTCGAGTCCAATCCCAAGGACTACAACGTGATGGATTCCGTCGCGATGTACCAGGACAACGCCTGCGACTCCTTCGTGTCGATCGGCGGCGGCTCCTCGCACGACGCCTGCAAGGGCGCGCGGATCGCGGTCGCCCACGACGGCCGCAACGTCAACGAGTTCGAGGGCTTCAACAAGTCGGAGAACCCCAAGAACCCGCCGCACATCGCGGTGTCCACGACGGCGGGCACCGGATCCGAGACGTCCTGGGCGTACGTCATCACCGACACCACGACCGATCCCGACAACCCGCACAAGTACGTCGCTTTCGACGACAACTCGGTGACCACGCTGGCGATCGACGACCCGGTGCTCTACTACGACTGCCCCGTCGACTACACCGCGCAGTGCGGCTTCGACGTGCTGGCGCACGCCTCCGAGCCCTACGTGTCCCGGCTGAACTTCCAGCCGTCGCTGGGCAACGCGCTGCACGCCGTCAAGCTGACCGCCGAGAACCTGCGGCAAGCCGTGTGGAACGGCCAGGACCTGGCCGGCCGCGAAGGCATGATGTACGCGCAGTACATCGCCGCGCAGGCCTTCAACTCCGGCGGTCTGGGCATCATCCACTCCATCTCGCACGCGATCAGCGCCTTCTACGACACCCACCACGGGCTCAACAACGCCGTCGCGCTCCCTCGCGTGTGGGCGTTCAACATGCCGGTGGCCTACAAGCGGTTCGCCGACATGGCCGAGGCGATGGGCGTCGACACCCACGGCATGACCGATCCGCAGGCCGCCGACGCCGCGCTCAACGCGGCGATCCGGCTGCTGCGCGACGTGGGCATCCCGGAGCGCTTCGTCGACGTCAACGCCGACAGCTACTCGAAGAACCGGCTGGGCCAAGGACCGACGAAGTTCTACGAGCGGTCCAAGGAGATCAAGGGCGACGCCGGCGACGTCGACCGCATCACCCACCACGTCCTGGGCGACGCCTGCACGCCGGGCAACGCCAAGGAGTGCACCTTCGACACCGTGCGCCCGGTCGTCGAGCACTGCTTCACCGGGGATCTGGACGACCTCATCACCTGACCCCGGCCCGGAACCGGCCGTGGTGCCGCGCACTCCGACCGCGCGGCACCACGGCCCTCCCACCACCGCACGCCCGAACTCCGGAGGTATCGCAGTGCTCGACGACATCGAGGACCAGGCCGCCGACAAGCCCTTCGAGTCGGTGGAAGAGGTGATCAACCGCTTCGGCGAGCACGGCTACATCGCCGACCGCAGGCTCGCCACCACCGTCTACCTCCAGTCCAGGCTGGACAAGCCGCTGCTTCTGGAAGGGCCTGCGGGCGTGGGCAAGACCGAGCTCGCCAAGACGCTCGCCGCCGCGACGGGCCGAAAGCTGCTGCGGTTGCAGTGCTACGAAGGGCAGGACGAGAGCAAGGCGCTCTACGAGTGGGACTACGGCAAGCAGCTGCTCTACACCCAGATGCTGCGGGACAAGATCGGCGAGATCATCGCCGACGCGCCGGACCTGAGCACCGCCATCGACCGCATCGGCGCGCAGGACAGCGTCTTCTTCTCCGACCGCTTCCTGGCGGCCCGGCCGCTGCTGGAAGCCATCCGCGGCGAGCAGCCCGCCGTGCTGCTGGTCGACGAGGTGGACCGCGCCGACGAGTCCCTGGAAGCGGTGCTGCTGGAATGCCTCGCCGAGTTCCAGGTCTCGGTGCCGGAAGTGGGCACCTACACCGCGACCACTCCCCCGTACGTCGTGCTGACCTCCAACAACACCCGCGACCTGTCGGCCGCGCTGAAGCGCCGCTGCCTGCACCTGTTCCTGGACTACCCGGACCACGACCGGGAGTTGGAGATCGTCCGCTCCAAGCACACCGGACTGCCCGAGAACCTGGCCGAGCAGCTGGTGACGGTGGTGCGGCGGTTGCGCGCGCTGAAGCTGCGCAAGGCGCCGTCGATCTCCGAGACCATCGACTGGGCCCGCACCCTCGCGGTGCTCGGCGCCGACGACCTGGGATCGGACGTCCTGGCCGAGACGGTCAACGTCGTCGTGAAGTACGAGCGCGACCTGCACCAGGCGCTGGACGTGATCGGGCACATGGCCGATCCGAACCGCGACATCCCCGAGCAGCTGCCCACCCACGGGCATGGCCACGGCCACGGGCACGGGCACGGGCACGGGCATGACCACGACCACGGCGACGTCGACGGCCGCGATGTGCGCGCCGCCAAGGACGAACCCGGCCGCCACGATGATTCCTACTACGGCGCACCGGGTTCCAGCGGTGCTCCGAAGCGCTCCACGGGTGGCCAGGGGCAGCGCTCGTTCTCATCGGCGACCCGGCGCAAGTCGTGAGGAGCGAGCCGTGGAATCAGCACTGCACCGATTCGTCCGCCTGCTGCGGCTTTTCGGCCTGCGCATCTCGGTGTCCGAGGCGACCGACGCGATGCGCTGCGCCGCCCAGCCCGGGATGCTCGACGATCGGGACGCGCTGCGGGACGCGCTGAAGGTCGCGATGATCAAGGACCGGCGCGACGAGGAGATCTTCGACGAGGTCTTCACCACGTTCTTCACGTTGCGCCCGGTGGTGGCCGACGACCACGAGCACGAGCACAGCCACGAGCACGACGACCTCTCCGACACCGGTGAGCTGCAGTCGTTCACGGTCTCGGAGGAGCCCGCCGAAACCCCGCAGGAAGGCCACACCCACGCCAAACCCGCGGACATCCGGGACTACTTCGACCCGGACGACCTGGCCCAGCAGTACAACCTGCACCAGGAGAGCAACAAGATCGACCTGGCCTCGATGACCGACGAGGTGGTGTTCTCCAGCGACGACAGCAGCGCGGGCGGCGGATCGGTGCCTTCGGTCCAGCTGGAGACCGAGCACCTGAGCAACGCCGGGACACCCGGGTCGCTGGCCGAGCACACCGGCCACCGCATCGACACCCGGCTGAGCATCGCCGAGCAGCAGACGCTGCTGGACTGGCTCGCCGACGACGGCGGCCCGGACGACTCCGCTCCGCGCGGCAGGCTCACGGGCGTGCTGGAGAACCTGCCGGAACTGCTCAAGCAGCACCTGGCCAAGCTCGCCGAGCTGGAGAGCACGGCCAAGGAGTCCCGCGAGGTCACCACCGGCCGGCTCGACCGGGTCGACGAGGGCGAGCGGCAGCAGCTGGAGGAGTCGCTGCGCCGGATCGTGCACAGCCTGCGCGGGGCGCCGACCAGCAAGCGCCGCAACACCCCGCGCGGCAGGGTGCACCCGGCGCGCACGATGCGGCGCAACATGCGCTACGACGGCGTGCCGTTCCGGCCGGTCACCGTGACGCGAGCCGAGGACAAGCCCCGGTTGATCGTGCTCGCCGACGTCTCGCTGTCGGTGCGCTCGACCGCGCGCTTCACGCTGCACTTGGTGCACGGCCTGCAGTCGCTGTTCACCCAGGTCCGCACGTTCGCCTTCGTCGACGACCCGGTGGAGATCTCCGAGCTGTTCACCGATCACCCGCTGGAGCGCGCGCTGGGACTGGTCTTCGACGGCCTGCCTCAGGGCGGGATCCTCGACGTCGACGGGAACTCCGACTACGGAGCGACTTTCGCGTCCTTCCTCGACGAGTTCGGCAACGCGCTCAACCGGCGGACCACCGTGCTGATCCTCGGCGACGGGCGCGGCAACGGCAACGACCCGAACGTCGAGGCCCTCGCGGAGATCGCGCGCCGCAGCCGCGAAACCATCTGGCTCACCCCGGAACCGCGCTACTCGTGGCGGCTGGGCCGCTGCGACCTGCCCGACTACGCCGAGCACTGCGACCGGGTCCAGGTCGTGCGCGACCTCTCGGGCCTGGCGAAGGCGGCCGAGACGATGGCGACGGAGGTGACCGGGCGGTGAGCGCGGGAGAGCGCTCGGCGCTGCACCACATCGACCCGCTCTCCCCGCACGGCCACGACCCGATGGTCACCGTCGCGCGGCACGAACCTCCGTGCGACGCGCGCGTCGCGGTGACGCGCACGGAGCACTTCTGCCTGCACCGGCGGGACCACCGGATGGAGATCACCCACTGGTTCCGGCCAGAGGAGCTGGACAACAACCTCGCCGGGATCCTCGCCGCCGAGCTGTTCGCGCCCGGCTGGCTCAGCGGCGTGGAGGTCTTCGAGCGGGTCTTCACCGAGGTCGTGCAGTCGGTGATCGACGACCCGCTGCGGGCGTGGACGACGTTCTACGACAACACGCTCGCCCGGATCCGGGAGTGCGGGGCGACTCCGCCGTCCGACGCGTCGCACTCCTCGATCGCCGGCTTCGCCCCGGTGTACGAGCGCGTCCTGCGTCTCACGCCGCCCGGCCGGGTCCTGGACCTGGGATCGTGCTTCGGTTTCCTGCCGCTGCTGCTGGCCGAGCGGGCCGAGCACTCGGTGATCGCCTCGGACCTCGCGCCCGGCAGCATGCGCCTGCTGGAGGCCGTGGCCGCGACCCGCGGTCACCGGATGCCCACCCTGGTCTGCGACGCCACCCAGGTCCCCCTCCCGGGCGGAACGGTCGACGCGGTCACGGCGATCCACCTGCTCGAACACCTCGAACCGGCCCGGGGTGACGCGGTCCTCGCCGAAGCGCTCCGCTTGGCCCGGCGGCACGTCATCATCGCGGTTCCCTACGAGGACGAGCCGAACGACGCCTTCGGCCACGTCCGCACCTTCACCCCCCACGAGCTCCACCGGATGGGCGCGACCACCGGCCACCCCTACGAGGTGACCGACCACCACGGGGGCTGGCTCACCATCAGCAAAGCCTGATCCCCGGTTCTCAGATGAGGTGGAGCTTGCTGGCCTCGTAGACGGCTTCGGCCCGGCTGGTGGCGGTGAGCTTGCGCATGATGTTGCGGACGTGGAACTTGACCGTGGTCTCGGAGATGAACAGCTCCGCCCCGATGTCGCGGTTGCTGAGGCCGTGAGCGAGCTGCCGGAGAACCTTGAGCTCCCGCTCGGTGAGCCGAGGTTGGCTGACGGGCGAGTTCATCGATTCGACCATCGCGGCAGCGGAGCGCGAGTCGAAGGAGCTCTCGCGGCGGGCCACCGCGCGGAGGGAGCGGACGAGTTCGGTGGTGTCGACGTCCTTGACGACGTAGCCGCGCGCCCCGCGGTGGATCGCCTCGACGACCAGCCGGCCGTCGAGGAACGTGGTCAGCACGAGGACGCCGAGATCCGGGTGCAGCCGGGTGAGCTGCCCGCACAGCTCGAGCCCCTCGGTGTTGTCACCGGTGGAGAGCTTCAGGTCCAGCAGCACCACGTCCGGATCGGCTCCGCCGACGACGTTGATCGCCTCGGCCGCGGACGCCGCCTCGCCGACGACCTCCAGGTCGTCCTCGCGTTCGAGCACGGAGCGCAGCCCGTGGCGGACGATCGCGTGGTCGTCCACGAGCACGATCCGCACCCGAGAAGAACCGCTTCGCTGGCCGGGGACCTCCGGGTTCACGGCACCACCTCCGCGTCCGGTGGGAGCGGCACCCGCAGTTGCAAGGCGATGCCGCCCATGCGCGAGCGGCGGATCCCCAACGTCCCTCCCAGCTCCGTCGCGCGGACGGCCATGTTGGCCAGACCGCGATGCCGACCGGCGAGATCCGTCGCCTCCGACAGCTTCAGCGACCGGCGGAGCCGCGCCGGATCACCCGTTCCGTCGTCGGACACCGTCAGCCGGAGCTGGTCGGGCTGGTAGACGAGGTGCACGACGGCCCGAGTGGCCTCGGCGTGCGAGACGATGTTGAACAGCGCCTCACCGGTGAGCCGCAGGATCGAGCTCTCGTCCTCCGGCGGCAGGGGTGCGGGAGAACCCGCCACCCGCACCTCCACCTTCAACTCGCTCGACAGGTGCACGGTGGACAGCTGCTTGAGCAGAACGGGCAGCGAACCCGGTGGTTCCTCGGCTCCGTGGTGCAACGCGTAGATCGCCGCCCGCAGCCGCTCCACCGCCTGCTGCGTGAATCCCTTGGCCGGTGCGAGCTTCTCCGCGACGCGCTCCGCGTCCGGGCCCATCTCGGCGAGTTCACCGCGGCAGACCTCGACGGTCATGCCGGCGCTGAGCACGTACTGGGTGACGGTGTCGTGCAGCTCGCGGGCGATGCGGTGCCGTTCGTCGTCGAGCGCCTGCCGCTGCATCGCCTCCACCAGGCGCCGCTGGGTCTCCTGCAGCTCCGCGTTGCGAGCGGCGAGGTCCCTGGCCTGCTGAGCGGCGGCTTCCGAGAGCTGCTCGGTGCGCCCGCGCAGCTGGGCGGCGGCGTGGAAGAGGAACGAGTTGTGCACGGCGACGGCGGCCTGGTTCGCCAGGACCCGCAGGATCGCCAGGTCGGTGTCGGCCACCGGCACGTCACCGGGCCAGCCGACGAGCCCGCCGACCGGCTCGTCGTCCAAGGTCATCGGCGCCCGGACCCACCCGGGACCACCGGGTTCGAGTTCGACCTCCCACGGCCGGCTGCGAATTACATCCAGCTGTACCCGCACTTCCGAGGGCAGATCGGCCTCGTCGTCGACGAGCTCGCCGCGGTCCAGCAGGAGGAACCGGGGGCGGGCGGCGCGCAGCGCGCCGTCGGCGATGCCCAGCAGCAGCCGATCGGCCTGCAGGTGTTCGGCAGCGGCCCGCACCACCGCCTCGACCAGGGTGCGAGGGCCTTCGACGGTGCGCACCAGGGCCCGGGAGATGCGGTCGAGCGCTTGCACCGCGTGCTCCAGGCGCTCGGCGGATCGCACGTACTCCGGGTAGAACGAGCGCTTTCCGGAGCGCAGCCCCGTCAGCACGCCCAGGTCGTCGCCGAAGTCACCGCCCGACGCGGCGGCACCGCCGCTCACAGCGCCGCCCGGAACAGCCGCGCGATGTCCGTGGCCCGCGCTTCGCGCGGATTGGTGGTCAGGCAGGCGTCTTTGAGCGTGTTGCGGGTCAGCACCGGGACGTCGGCGTCGGACACCCCGAGGGATCGCAGCGTCTGCGGCACGCCGACCACGTCGGCGAGCTCCCGCACTCGATCCGCGAGCGCGAAGGCCACCTCCCCGGCGGGCACGCCGACCACGTCGATCCCGATCGCCGCGGCCAGCGGGACGTAGCGGGAGGCGTCGGTCTCGGCGTTGAAGCGGATCACGTGCGGCAGCAGCACTCCGTTGATCACCCCGTGCGGAGCGTCGAGCAGTCCCCCGACCTGGTGGCTCATCGCGTGGGTGGCGCCGAGGATGGCGTTGGTGAAGGCCATCCCCGCTTCCAGCGCTCCCTGCGCCATCGCCACCCGCGGCTCGGCCTCCGCCGGGCGGAACAGGGTGCGGGCGAGGTTCCCGGTGATCAGCTTCGCGGCGTGCAACGAGTGCTGCTCGGTGAGCGTGTTGTGCGCACGGGAGACGTAGGACTCGATCGCGTGGGTGAGCGCGTCCAGGCCGGTGGCGGCGTTGAGCCAGTCCGGCATGCTGGTCAGCAACCTCGGGTCGACCACCGAGATCTCGGGGACGAGCGCGCGGCTGAGGATGGTGACCTTGGTGGCGTTCGCGGTGTCGGTGATGATCGCGAACTGCGAGACGTCGGCACCGGTTCCCGACGTCGAGGGGGCCATGACCAGCGGCGGGATCGGGTTGGTCACCTGATCGACGCCTTCGTAGTCCAGGATCCGGCCGCCGTTGCCGGACAGGATCGCAACGCCCTTGGCCGCGTCGATCACCGAACCGCCGCCGACCCCGATGATCACGTCCGCCCCGGACTCGGCGTAGCGCCGGTGGGCGGCCTCGATCTCGTGGTCCTTCGGGTTGGGGGTGACGGCGTCCCACACGATCGCTTCCAGGCCGACCGCCTTCAGGTGCCCGGCGGCCTCGGCCGCCCACCGCGCCTCGGTGAGCCCACCATCGGTGACCAGGAACGGACGGCGCGCACCGAGCCGCCGCGCGCAATGACCGAGCTCGGCCAGCGCACTGGGCCCGAAGACGACCTCGGGCACGTGGAACTTCGCCAGGCGGGATGAGTCACCGCCCGGAGACGTGATCTGCGGCCCAGCCAGCTCGGGCACGTCGACCTCGCGCGAGCTGGGCACCCGGCTTCGCACTGTCATCAGGCATCCTCCAGCCGCCGGTGCGGGATGTGCGCGGACCTCGACGATCGCGAGTCGGGTCGACGGGCCGAGCCGAGGACCATCCTAGCCCGATACGTGACCCGCACCACATCGCTGACGCGCCCGGAGGCGACCGAGCGGGGCCCGCCCGATCAAGCGGACCCCGCAGCCGCCCCCCTTCGCCCGGCACCCGCCGATCAGACGAGGCCGAACGCCGTGAGCTCGTCGTCGGTGAGCAACCGCGAGCGGATCAGGAACCGGACTCCCTCCGGCGCCTCCAGCGAGAACCCGCTGCCCCGGCCGCGCACGACGTCGATGGTCAGGTGCGTGTGCTTCCAGTACTCGAACTGCGAGGCCGACATCCACACCGGGATCGCCTCACCGTCCACGTCGAGATCGCCGAGGTGGACGTCGGAGCCTCCGGTGCGGAACTCCCCCGCCGGGTAGCACATCGGGGCGCTGCCGTCGCAGCACCCGCCGGACTGGTGGAACATCAGCGGACCGTGGTCGGCCCGGAGGCGGCGGAGCAGCTCCGCCGCCTCCGGGGTCACGGCCACCCGGGCGGGCTCCATCAGAAGAAGCCCAGCTTGTCCGGCGAGTAGCTGACCAGCAGGTTCTTGGTCTGCTGGTAGTGCTCCAGCATCATCTTGTGGTTCTCCCTGCCGATGCCCGACTGCTTGTAGCCGCCGAAGGCCGCGTGCGCCGGGTAGGAGTGGTAGTTGTTCACCCACACCCGGCCCGCCTGGATCTCGCGACCCGCGCGGTAGGCGGTGTTGGTGTCGCGCGACCAGACCCCGGCGCCCAGGCCGTAGAGGGTGTCGTTGGCGGTCTTGATCGCGTCGGCGTAGTCGTCGAAGCGGGCGACGGACAGGACCGGGCCGAAGATCTCCTCCTGGAAGATCCGCATCTTGTTGTGGCCCTCGAACACCGTCGGCTCCACGTAGTAGCCGCCGGAGAGCTCGCCCCCGAGGTCCGCCTTCCCGCCACCGGTGAGGACCTTCGCGCCCTCCTGCTTGCCGATGTCGATGTAGGAGAGGATCTTCTCGAGCTGGTCGTTGCTGGCCTGCGCACCGATCATCGTGTCGGTGTCCAGCGGGTTGCCCTGCTTGACCGCCTTGGTGCGATCCACGGCCTCACCGAGGAACTTCTCGTAGATGTTGCTCTGGATCAGCGCCCGCGAGGGGCAGGTGCAGACCTCTCCCTGGTTGAGCGCGAACATCGTGAAGCCTTCGAGAGCCTTGTCGTAGAAGGCGTCGTTGGCGGAGGCGATGTCGCCGAAGAAGATGTTCGGGCTCTTGCCGCCCAGCTCCAGCGTCACCGGGATGATGTTCTCGCTGGCGTACTGCATGATCAGCCGACCGGTGGTGGTCTCACCGGTGAAGGCGATCTTGCTGATCCGGCTGCTCGAGGCCAGCGGCTTGCCGGCTTCGACACCGAAGCCGTTGACCACGTTGAGCACACCGGGCGGCAGCAGGTCGCCGATGACGCTGAGCAGCACGTGGATCGAAGCCGGGGTCTGCTCGGCGGGCTTGAGCACCACGGCGTTGCCCGCGGCCAGCGCGGGCGCCAGCTTCCAGACGGCCATCAGGATCGGGAAGTTCCACGGGATGATCTGGCCGACCACGCCCAGCGGCTCGTGGAAGTGGTAGGCCACCGTGTTGTCGTCGACCTCGCCGAGGCTGCCCTCCTGGGCCCGGATGGCTCCGGCGAAGTAGCGGAAGTGGTCGATGGCCAGTGGGATGTCGGCCGCCAGCGTCTCGCGGACCGGCTTGCCGTTCTCCCAGCTCTCGGCCACGGCCAGCCGCTCCAGGTTCGCCTCCATGCGGTCGGCGATCCTATTGAGCACCAGCGCGCGCTCGGCGACCGAGGTGCGCCCCCAGGCCGGTGCCGCACCGTGCGCGGCGTCCAGCGCGCGCTCGACGTCATCGGCGGTGCCGCGAGCGATCTCGGTGAAGTCCGCACCGGTCACCGGCGTCGGGTTCGCGAAGTAGCCGCCCTTGGCCGGGGCCACGTACTCACCGCCGATGTAGTGGTCGTAGCGGGATTCGTAGGCCACGACGCTGCCCTGCGTACCCGGCGCTGCGTACTTGGTCATGCGTTTGCCTCCTGCACGAGAACTTCCGTTGTCGTGCAGCAGCGTGTCCCACCTCACGTTGCAACGAGGTTGCACCGATCGGATGCCTGACCGAACGGACGGTTTCAAGCCCGTTGCCGGTCCGGTCCCTTGTCCCCGCTGGTGCTCGTGGTCATCATGAGCCCACGCGTCACCGCCGACGCGAGGACTGGAGGCAGCGTGCAGGCAGAGGAGGAAACCCCCACCGCGACGATGCTCGCCGACCCGCTGGAGTACGCATCGCTGCTCGGGCGGGTCTGGGACGCGGTGCTGCGCGGCGATCGCTCGTCCCACTCGCCGCGGACGCTGGTCTCGGAATCGTGGCAGCGGTCGCTCGCCGCCGAGATCAATCCCAACGCCTGCGAGGCCCCGGTGGTCTGCGAACGCGCCGAAGTCCGCGACATGCGCTCCGAACATCCCCTGGCCGCGGCGATTCCGGTGCTGAGGCAAACGGTTCTCGACGTCGCCGACGAGGCGATGCACGTGATGATCGTGACCGACCGCGACGGGCTGATCCTCTGGCGCGAGGGCAACGCCGACGTGCAGCGGCGCGCCGACCGGGTGCGGCTCAGCGAGGGAACCCGCTGGGCGGAGGAGGCCATCGGCACCAACGCGATGGGAACCACTCTGGCGGTGGGGAAACCGGTGCAGATCTACTCCGCGGAGCACCTGGTCCGCACCTATCACGACTGGACCTGCGCGGCGAGCCCCATCCACGACCCCGACACCGGTGACGTGCTGGGCTCGGTGGACATCAGCGGCCCGCTGCGCACCGTGCACCCGGCGATGGTGTCGCTGGTCAGCGCCGCCGCTCAACTGGCCGAAAGTCACCTGCGGGCGCGGATGGCGGCGCGCGACGAGCAGTTGCGGGCCCGGAACATGCCGCACCTGCGGGCGTTGCGCGGTGAAGCGGGCGCGCTGCTGACCCGCACCGGGCGGGTGCTGGCGGTGGAGCCGGGCGCTTCGCTGCTGCCCGAGCGCGTCGACGTCGCCGACGGCCGGGTCACGCTCGCCGATGGCCGCGAGGCCGTGCTGGAACGACTCGCGGAGGGCTTCCTCTTGCGGCTGCCCGGTTCGTCCTCCACCCCGGCACGCCCGAGACCGGTCCTGTCGCTGTCCTTCCTGAACTCCGCCGGCCCGCGCGCGGTGCTCGACGGGCGCGAGGTCCCGCTCTCCCTGCGGCACGCGGAGATCCTGACGTTGCTGGCGATGCGCCCGGCCGGGCTGACCGCCGACCGGCTGGCCTTCCAGCTCTACGGCGAGCGCGGCAACCCCGTCACCGCTCGCGCCGAGATCCACCGGCTGCGCACGCATCTGGGCGAGCACGTCATCGCCACCAAGCCCTACCGGCTGCAGGCCGCGGTCGACGCCGACTTCCTCACGGTGCGTCAGGCGTTGCACGACGGCGACCTCCGCAGCGCCTCGGAGACCTACCGAGGCCCGCTGCTGGAGGACAGCGAGGCACCGGCGATCCGCGACGAGCGGGAGGAGCTGTTCGCCTCGCTGCGCAACGCCGTCCTCGATCGCGGGGACGTGGCAGCGCTGTGGGCGCTGTTCCGCGACCACCCGACCGACGACCTGGAGGTCCTGGGCCAGCTCGCGCACCGACTCCCCCACCACGACTCCCGCCGACCGCTGGTCACCGCCCGCATGCAGCAGGTCCTCGCCGGCGAGGCCTGATCACCCGGCGGATCGCTGGGAGCCGTTCCGCGTTCTCACCACCTGAGCGGCGCCGAGCGAGGCGACCACGTCAGCACTGCGGGGCCTCGTCGGGGCAGCGGGGATTGGGTTGGCGGTACTGGTGGATCACCTCCGCGCGGAGCTTGCCGGGCTCGCTCGGATCCGAGTAGGGGCCGATCTCCATGATCGGGACGGTCCGGCCCACCGGGTCACCGGTCTTCGCGTCGATCTCGAACCGGCCGGCCGCACCGTCGACCCACTTCATGCCGGAGTTGAGGTTGCCGAGCTGGTCTACGACGTCGCTGATCGGCGGGAGATCACCCGATTGATCGGTCGCGCCCCGAATCGCGGTGATCGCGGTCTTCACGGCGTCATGAGCCATGATCGCCCAGGCGTTGTTCAGATCGTCCTTCTCGAACGAGCGGGTGAACTCGGACGTGAAGTTCGGGTCCTGGAGGACGGACTGGTCGGCGAGCGCGGCGTAGACGACCCGGACCTCCCGCTGCCCAGGGATCGTCGGCTTCAGCGTGTCCTGCAGGGTGCTGCCGTCCGACCCCGTGACCACCGTGATCGGGTTCTTGCACTGCGTGTCGTTGCGCAGCTCCTCGATGAAGCCGGGCAGGAGAACCGCGCGTCCCGAGTACAGCACGGTGTCCGGTGGGTTCACGCCGCACAGGGTTCTCGCGATGGCGCTGAACCGGCTGGACACACCTGATCCCTGGCCGTCGTAGGGTTCGTGCGGGTTCTCGGCCTCGCGCCACTGCCGGGCGAAGTGCTTCTCGAAGTCGCGCCGCAACCCGGCGGTGTAGAAGTCGTTCGCGTTGGTGTCGTGCACGATCAGCGGCCGGATCGACTGCAGTCGTGGTGCCGAAGCGAGCGCGGTGACCTCGGTGTCGTTGCTGACGCTGACGCGACTCAGGCCTGGGATGCCGGGAATGCGCTCGTTCGGTTCCGGGGGCTGCCCACCGACCTTGTTCAGCTCGTCAGCGGTGATCACCGAACCGATCATGGGGATGCGCGGGCCGGAGAGGGGATCGTCTCCCCAGAGGGCACGAGCGCCCCAGACGGTCTCCCGAACGCTCACGCCCATGCCCGTCACGGCCACCAGCGGTTGTTCGTCGTCCTTCATCTCGATCAGATCGGACGTCACGCTGGACCAGGCGTGCTCGGTTCCGCCCTCGTTCGCCAGGACGAGACGGATCTTCGGAGCCGCGTTCTCATCGCGATTGGCCAGGTGCTGCGCCAGGTAGGCGCCCTCGACGTGGGCTCGGATCTGCTGCTCGGACTGGCTGCTGCCGTCGCCCTTGCTCATCGGCATGAGCAGCCCCACGGTCACCGCCGATTCGCCCTCCAAGCGCAGGTTCTCATTCCTGATGAGCTTTTCGACGCGTTCCAGCGAACGGTCGAAGTGGAAGGAGTTCGGATCATCGTCGAGATCCGTGAGATCGGTGACCCCGACGCACTCGCCTCGCTGCGACACCAGTTCTCCCCCGCAGCCGGTCCACCAACCTCCGATCACCGGCAGGCCCACCAGGACCAGCCCCACCGCAAGTGCCGCGGCGACGAGGAAGCTCCCGTACTGGGCGATGCGAGCCGCTGTCGGCTTCGGCGGCTTGAACTCGGGCGGGTATTCCGGAGCATCGGTTCGGGTCACGGCGAATCCCCTCGATCAGGCCGGCACGTCACTGCTCGGCTCGGCGCTGGTACTTGAAGGCCTCCTCGCGCAGGACCGCGTGCCCCTTGCCCGAATGCGGCGCGATCTCCTGGAACTCCCACGCGATCTGCTCGAGCAACGCCGTCCGGTGCGGAGTCACCAGCGGATCGCGCTCCAGCCAGAGCGACGCGATCAGCCGGGCCAGCGGAGCGATCGGGACGTCCTGCGGGTCCACCCATTCGGTCAGCGCGGTGACCTCTGCGATCGGGTCGCAGCCGTGGCTCAGGCGGTTCGGCGCTCCGGTGACGTCCTCGAGCACGACCAACCACTCGCGGATCGGCTTGGAGCGCAGGGAGTCCGCCATCTTCCGCGTCACCGGTCCGACTTCGCCGAGGGCCAAGCGGTGGTGGAGTTCGCTGACCTCATCGGCTTGGCGATCGTCGCGCAGCCACTCGTTCACCCCGGTCCAGTTCGCCCGGTGGGTCTCCGGACGGTCCGCCAGCTTCCGCAGCAGCAACCTGCGCAGCACCGGACGCAGCTCCACGGGTCCGTCCGACTCCGTCGGCACCCACAGATCGGGCGCGAACAGCTCCTTCGAACGCTGCCGGGAGTTGCTGCCCAGCAATCCGCTGTCCACCGACATCCGGAGCGCCTGGCCGAGGTCCCTGGCGGCCGAGCAGGTCACCAGGTCGTCGAACACGACGCCGTCCAGACCGGGCAGCAACTGCCGGACCAACTCGTCCTCCACGGTTCCCGAACCCGCCGCGGTGTCGAGCACCGCTCGCAGGTCCACCGGTTCCGGGCTGCTCTGGAGCGTGTCGAGCACGATCCGGGTGGAACCGGTGTGCCCTCGGGTGAAGGTGTGCACCTCGGAGGCCAGCTTCCACGGATTCCCCCACGTCAAGTCGAGGCCTTCGAGCATGGCCACGACGTCGTGCTTGGTGAGGTCCGGCAGCATCACGGGGTACACGTCGCGGTCGCGTTCCAGGTGGTCTGCGTAGCTCGCCCGCTCGACGAACACGGGCGTGTCCACGCTCGAACGACTGGTGGCGACCACGGTGAGCGGGTCCGGCTGCGCCGGGTGCCGTCTTCGCGCCTCGATCAACCCCTCCTGGAAGCGACGTCCCCGCGGCGAATCCGCGTTGTCGAACAAGATCACGCAGTTCAACGACCACGAGGCCGCCTTCCACCTGCCGAAGTTCTCCCGGAGGTCGGCGAGGAACGCCTCCCACAGCAGCACGTCGGCCTCGCGCTGATCATCGACGTCGTGGCTGCCGGCGATCCGGTTCAGGTTCACCAGGACATGACCGGAATCGTGGCGCAATCCGCGCCCCTGGTGGCCGTACCAACGACGCCCGCCTTCCAGGTCGAGGCGGCGCCACGGGCGGGACAGGCCCTTGAGCACCCCTTCCCGCCTGCGCCGTGCGTCCTGAACCCGCCCGCGGCTCCCGCCGTAGAAGATGACGGGACCGTTGATGTTCTGGGCCTGCACGGAATTCGCGCCGTCACCGCTGAACTGCACGTTCACCGGAGCGTTGCTCTCCAAGAACGTCCGGAGCTGGTCGCTCCTGCCGTGCCGTCGCAGAGTTCCTTCGATCTGGCGGCACGCGCTATCGGGATCGGTGGACTTCAGCTTTTCCGAGATGGCGATGTGGCCCACCCAGAATCGAGGAAAGGTGAGCCGCCGATAACGGCCCCGCTGCAGGTTCAACTCGAACGTCAGCCCGGACAGCAGCTCACTCGTGGTCGTGTGGCCGGCCTGTTCGCAGTCGATGCTGGCGTGCGGGATCTGCTGGTCCATCCGGTCGGCGAGCTCTTTCAGGAGAGCGCTCTTGCCGTTGCCGCGTCCACCGGTGAACACCACGATCGGCGACGGCCGGTTGCGCGGTAAACCGCCTTTCTCCGGACGTGCCGCGAACTCCCGGACCAAGGAGATCGTTCTCTCCCTGCCCTGAAGTCGAATCCCCCGCTCTGCAGCCATGATCGCCAACCCCCAGGAAGCCCGTATCACGCGAAGAGCGGCCCACACTAATGACTTGCGAGTGGGCGATCAATCGAAAACACAGAACTGCTCTCAGGAGGAAACGGGAAACCCGGTTCTTTCGACGAAAGAAGAACTCATTCCGGAGCCGCGCCGCTCGTCGTGCGCAGGCCGGCGAGGACGGTTCTCACGACCCTCTCGACCGATTCGACACCGCCGGTGGGCAGGTGCGATGCGAGGGCGCCCTCGACCATCTCGCAGATCAGGGCCAGGTCGTCCGGGCCGACGTCGCTGCGAATGACCCCTGCCTCCTGCGCCTCGCGCAGTCCCGGGGTCAGGATCGCGACCAGTTGACCGGCGTACCGGCGCTGGTCGGCCGGCGTGAGCTCGCGGAACAGCCGCACCAGGGGACGCCGCGAGATCTGCTCGTCGAACAGCTCCTCCAGCACCTCGATGAAGTCGCATTCGGCGACGAGCTCGCGCAGCATGTGCAGCTTGCTCTCGGCGACCGCGATCCCGAGCGCGTAGCGGTCGGAGAAGTGCCGGTAGACCGTGGCCCGGCCCAGACCCGAGCGGCGGGCGATCTCCGACAGCGGCACGAAGTCGACGTCCTCGGTGAACGCCTCGTCAGCGGCTCGGAGGATGACCTCGCGGTTGCGGCGCGCGTCGGTACGGCGAGAGCTCAGCACCGACTACCTCCGCACAACCACACGAGCACCCAACTTACTCGCCAGTAGTGAGATCGTCGACCAGTTCAATGTCTCGTTTTGGCTCCCTAAGCTCGCGGCTCAGTCGACGAGGACTCGCCGTGGAGGTACCGCATGCCCGAACTCAGCCGCCGCACCCTGCTCGCCGGAACCGCCGCGGCAACAGGCCTGTCCCTGCTGGGCCCGTACGCGCACGCGGCCGGTCGCGTGCCCCTCACCCGCGAGGAGCACCGGGTGGTCGTCATCGGTTCCGGGTTCGGCGGTGGCGTGACGGCGCTGCGTTTCGCCCAGGCCGGGGTGCCAGTGCTCGTGCTGGAACGGGGCAAGCGCTGGCCGACCGGCCCGAACGCCGACACCTTCCCCACCCTGGCCTCACCCGACAAGCGGTTCTTCTGGCTGGGCTCGGGCCCGTCGCTGTTCGGGATCTCCCCGCCGCCGTTCGAGCGCTACACGGGCCTGCTGGAGCGCGTGTCCGGCAACGGCATGGACATCATGTGCGCGGCCGGGGTCGGCGGCGGGTCGCTGCTCTACCAGGGCATGACGCTGCAACCGACCGAAGAGGTCTTCAACGCCAACATGCCCGAGCGGCTCGACTACGCCCGGATGGACCGCGTCTACTACCGGCGGGTGGCCGAGATGCTGAAGATCGCCACCGCCCCGGACGAGCTGATCAACAGCGAGAGCTACACCGCATCGCGGATCTTCGCCCGCAACGTCGAGAAGGCCGGCTACTCGGTGGAGAAGATCCCGATGCCGATCGACTGGGACTACGCGCTGCGCGAGCTCCGCGGCGAGATGAAACCCTCCTACACCAACGGTGATTGCGCGTTCGGCGTGAACAACGGCGGCAAGCACTCCGTCGACGTCACCTACATCGCCCAGGCCGAGTCCACCGGCAAGGTCACCGTGGCCGAGCAGCACAACGTCACCGACGTGGCCAAGACCCGCGACGGCCGCTGGCAGGTCCACGTCGACCGCATCGCCTCCGACGGCACCGTGCTGGAGCAGAAGATCATCACCACCGGTGCGCTGGTGATGGCGGCGGGTACCGCGGGCACCACCCGGTTGCTGATGCGCGCCGCGGCCAAGGACCAGATCCCGGACATGCCCGACGGCCTCGGCTCCAACTGGGGTTCCAACGGCGACCGCATCTACACCTGGACGAACTTCGCCGACGACTTCGGCTCACCGCAGGGCGGCCCGGTGGTCTTCGGCAGCAAGGAGTGGGGCGACCCGACGATGGCCAACACGGTCATCCAGGCATCGTTGCCGCCCATGCCGAACCTGCGCACCACGATGCTCGTCGGTTACGGCGTCAGCTCCGGGCGCGGACGGTTCGTCTACGACGCCAGCAAGGACGACGCGGTGCTGAACTGGCCGTCACAGGCGGATTCGTTGCTGGCCCGGCGCATCGACGAGCGCGTTGCCGCGGTCGCGGGCAACGGTTCGGTCCGCCTCGACACCACCTCGCTGGTCCCCAACACCTGGCACCCGCTGGGCGGCGCCTCGATGAACGTGGTCTGCGACCTCGCCGGCCGCGTCAAGGGCCACCAAGGCCTCTACGTCCTCGACGGCGCCCTCATGCCCGGCAACACCGCCGCCTGCAACCCGTCGATGACCATCGCAGCGGTCGCCGAACGAGCCACCGACGAACTCCTCACCCACGACGCCGGAACCGTCTTCTGATCCCTTCGCCCCGCGTCACCAACGTGGTGTGGGGGTGGGGGAAGTTTTCATGAGAACTTCCCCCTCGCCCCACACCACACCCACCCCCACACGCACACGAATCGCCGCTTCCGCCAACGACTCCCCCACATCGAGCTTCCCGGGACGGCAGGTGCCACGACCCATCGCCGTAACTCCCCCGCCGACGGCTCAGCAGCACAGAACCCTCCCGCACCAGAACCACGTGCGCGTCAACAACCGTCCGATGAACCACGATCACCCCACCCAACGACACCCGACCGGGCGAAACTTCGGATTTCAAGGGAAATCAGAACACGGATTTCCACTGAATTCCGGGCTCCGGACGAACCCCGAACCAGCCGGAGTGTCTTACACCTCGCCTACGGTGCGGGCATGGACGTTGGAATCGACCTGACCCTCGACTGCGACGACGCAGCTGTCCTCGCCGAGTTCTGGAAGACCGCGCTGGGATACGTCGACGAACCACCGCCACCCCCGTTCACGAGCCGGGCTGCATGGCTGGCTCACCACGGGAATCCCGAGGACTCCGCGGAGGACGGCGCCTGGCTCCGCCCCCGCGACGGGACGGGCCCTCGCCTCGCGATCTTGAAGGTCCCGGAACCGAAGACGGCGAAGAACCGCCTCCACATCGACATCCGGGTGCCCGGGCACGGCACGGATGCCGAGCGATGGGCACGTGTCCTGGCCGAAGCCGATCGGCTCGCGGCGGCGGGAGCGCGGCTCCTCGTGACCGCGGCCGATCACCACGTGGTCATGGCCGACCCCGAGGACAACGAATTCTGCGTAGCAGCAGCCTCGAAGTCATGAAGACCGGCACCGAAGACACGCGACTCGTGGTCCTGCGCGGCCCTTCCGGGGCGGGCAAGTCCTCGGTGGCGCGCGAACTGCGCGAACGACTCGGACGGGGTGTGGCGTTGGTCGAGCAGGACTACCTGCGGCGGATCCTGCTCCGCGAACGCGATCGACCTGGCGCTGCCAACATCGAGCTGATCTCGCGGACCACGCGGTTCGCCCTCGACCAGGGATACCACGTGATCCTCGAAGGGATCATGGCCGCGAGCCGGTACGGGGAGATGTTGGCGCGGCTCGAGGACGACCACGCCGGCCTGAGCTTCTACTACTACCTCGACGTCGGCTGGCTCGAGACGCTGCGCCGGCACGCGACTCGTCCGCAGTCCGCCGAGTTCGGCGCTGACGAGATGCGCAGCTGGTTCGACGATGCCGATCGACTCGGGACCGTCGCCGAACGCCGCATCACCCAGCGGTCCACGCTGAACGAAACCGCCGAGCGAATTCGACGCGAAGCGTTCTAGCGCGAATGAGTCCGCGCGCTGGAGGAAGCGCAGCCCGTCGTTCGCCGAACTGGACAGCTCCCGGCCGCACCCGAATCACACGATCGGATTCGCAAGCCTCGGAGATCGCAACACGTCAGCACCCGAAATCGGAAGGTCCGGAGCGGCGTCCTGGCGGAGGGTGGAGACCTCATCTCCGCCACTCTCAACGTATAGCGCAGACCGGGGCTTGTGGCAAGAGCCGGGGTGTGGCGCACAATCCTCTGCACACATGCCGTGACCTGCGATGACGAGCATTCGCATGACGGCTGGACGGGGGATTCATGATTGACGTGATCATCGCCGGTGCAGGGCCGACCGGGTTGATGCTGGCCGCTGAACTGCGGCTGCGCGGGGTGCGAGTGCTGGCGCTGGACGAGGCGGACGAACCGACCGACTTCGTGCGGTCGCTCGGGCTGCACGTGCGCAGCATCGAGGTGCTGGACCAGCGAGGGCTGCTGGAGCGGTTCCTGGCCGAAGGGACGAAGCACCCGCTCGGAGGCTTCTTCGCCGCCATCTCCAAGCCCGCACCCGAGCACCTGGACACCGCGCACGGTTACGTGCTGGGCATCCCGCAGCCCACGACCGAGCGCCTGCTGGCCGAGCGCGCGGCCGAGCTCGGAGTCGAGGTCAGGCGAGGCTGCGGGCTGGTCGGGCTCGAACAGGACGAGCAGGGCATCACCGCCGAGCTCGCCGACGGCACGAAGCTGCGTTCCCGCTACCTCGTCGGCTGCGACGGCGGTCGCAGCACCGTGCGCACGCTGTGCGCCATCGGATTCCCCGGCGAACCGTCCAGAGTGGACACCCTGCTCGGCGAGCTGAAGGTGACCGCGTCACCGGACACGATGGCTGCCGTGACCGGCGAGGTGCGCACGACCCAGAAGCGCTTCGGCATCGGCCCCCTCGACGGTGAGTGGTGCCGCGTCGTCGTGCCCGCCGCCGGCGTTGCCGAGGACCGCGCGGTGCCGCCAACCCTCGAAGAACTCGCCGGCCAGCTGGAGGCGATCGCGGGCACCGATTTCGGCGCGCACTCCCCGCGCCGCCTGGCCCGCTTCGGCGACGCGACGCGGCAAGCCGAACGCTACCGCTCGGGCCGGGTGCTGCTCGCCGGCGATGCCGCGCACGTCCACCCACCGGTCGGCGGCCAAGGGCTCAACCTCGGCCTCCAGGACGCGTTCAACCTCGGCTGGAAGCTGGCCGCGACGGTCGCCGGATGGGCACCCGATGCCCTGCTCGACAGCTACCAGGACGAACGCCACCCGGTGGCGGCGGCCGTCCTGGACAACACGCGCGCGCAGATGCAGCTGATGTCCACCGAGCCCGGCTCGCGGGCCGTGCGGCGGCTGGTGTCGGAGCTGATGGATTTCGAGGAGGTCAACCGGCACCTCACCGAGAAGATCATCGCGCTCGACGTGCGCTACGACTTCGACGGGGAGCACGAGCTGGTCGGCAGGCGCATCCGCCGACCTCACCCTCGAGCGCGGTCGCCTCTACGAGCTGATGCGCGGGGGACGTGGCCTGCTGCTCGACCAGACCGGCCGGCTGTCGGCCGAGAGCTGGGCGGATCGGGTCGACCACGTCGTCGACGTCAGCGAGGAGCTGGACGCGCCCGCCGTGCTGCTGCGTCCGGACGGCCACGTGGCGTGGGTCGGCGACGAGCAACAGGACCTTCGCCAGCACCTGTCGAGGTGGTTCGGACGGTGACCCCATTCTCCGTCCCTTGGTGCGGCCTCGGGCCTCCGAAGCACGGGCCGACCTACGCCTTGGCGGCGCCCACCGAGAAGGGGGCGCCGAAGGGATCTTTGAGCTCGGCGACCCGTCCGTACGGCATGTCGTAGGGGGACTCGGCCGTGCCGCCGGCTTCGGCAGCGCGCTGAGCGGCCGCGTCGGCGTCGTCGACCATGAACAGCGTGCCCCACGAAGAGGTGACGGCTTTCGGGTCGCCGAGGACGCCGCCGATCTCGTGGCCGTCCGGGCGGCGGAGGAACGTGAAGTCGCCTTCGCCGACGTAGCCCTCGGCGTCCAGGCTGAAGCCGAACACCTGGGTGTAGAACTTCCGCGCGGGCCCCGGGTCCGGTGTCACGAGGTCGTTGCGCAGCCACGCGTTCGGCTCGTTGACCAGTCGCGCTCCGATGTGCTGGTTGCCGTGCCAGAGCCCGAACTGCCCGCCGACGGGGTCCGCGAGGATCGCCATCCTGCCCTTGTCCATCACGTCCATCGGCGGGGTGATCACGTGGCCGCCTGCGGCTTCGGCCTTGGAGGTGGTGCCTGCGACGTCGTCGGTGGCGAAGTAGACGTTCCACCAGAACTCGGTCGCCGCCTCGTCGTGGTTGGGCATGATCGCGGCGACCTCCCTCCCCCGGACCAGGCACATCGTGTAGCGGCCCATCGACTCGGGCCCCACGTCGAACTCCCACCCGAAGACCGCGCCGTAGAACTCCATCGCGCGTTCGAGGTCCGGCACACCCAGGTCGATCCACGTCGGTGTCCCGTTGGGCTGGTTCGCATCCAGTTCCGCCATGATTCCTCCTCGGACGTGATGCCAAGACGGTAACCACCGGGCCTGACACATCGCCCCTCGAAGCTCAGGACTTGATCGGGGACCAGGCGCGCAGCCACGTGTCGGGGTTGCTGAGGTCGGGCGTGGCGGTCGCGTCGCGCACGACGGGCACCCGCATGAGCATTCCGAAGTTGTCCTGATCGGCGATCCGGCGCCCGAGGACGTCGTGGTTGCGATCGCGCAGCTCGGGGTCGGTCAGGCAGCGGACCGCGCCGAATCCGCCTCGGGTGAACACGCCGCTGCACACGGTCAGGGAGCGGCGGACGTTGTAGGGGTTCGGGAACCGCGCCAGCATCCCCACGTCCTCGATCAACCGGTCGTCGTGCAGCGTCGGCCGGTACTGCCGGGACTCGTCGTCGACCTCGAAGATCTCGCCGTGCCCGAGGTCGTCGACCTCGACCTGGCGCACCGGCAGGCCGAAGCGCACCTGCCGCCGCATCGGGTTCATAGCCGGGCTGCCGAGCAGGACCAGGTGCGCCTGCAGGTCGTGGGGATCGATCCGGCGGGCGATGTCGAACCGCACGTCGGAGTCGGGGTTGAGCGCCCGGACGTGGCCGTAGAGCTCGATCAGCGAGTCGCCGTCGGCGTAGGAGGACATGCCGATGTAGTTGCGCCGCTCGGGCGAGGCCAGCGGCGAGAGGTTCCTGGCGGGCACCCGCCCGGTGAGGATGCGCACCGGCCCGCCGTCGGCGAACCGCCAGAAGTCCGAGAACCCTTGATCCCCAGCGGACTTCTCGCCGCGGGAGCGCAACGAGTCGAGCTCGTCCTTGAGGACCGCGCGGTTCCGGCGCTCCTCCTCGGTCAGCGAGGCGAGCGAGGGCAACTTCCCGTTGCGCGCAGTGCTTTCCGCCGCGAAGAACGTCGCGACATCTCCGATCCTCGCGGGCGGCGGAACCTTCACACCGCTCTCCCACTGCGAGACGCTGGAGACCGCCACGCCCAGCACCCGGGCGAGCTTGCCCTGGGTCAGGCCCTGCGCCTGGCGCAACTCCCGCAACCGCGCGCCGAGTCCCGGCCGGAGCGCACTCACCATCGCCTTCCGCCTCCCCTCGGTCAGCCCTTGGGTCGCCACTCGTACAGCCGGTTCGCCGGGTTCTGCAGGTCCGGGGTGCCGGTCACGTGCCGCATCACCGGCACCCGCATCAACATCCCGAAGTGGTCCAGGTCGTCGACGTTGTCGTTGAGGTAGGCGAGGTTGCGGTCCTTCACCTGCGGATCGGTCAGGCAGCGCACCGCGCCGAAGCCGCCGCGGCTGAACACTCCGCTGCAGAAGGTCAGGGTCCGCCGGATGTTGTTCGGGTTCGGGATCCTGGCGAGCATGCCGACGTCCTCGATCAGCTGGTCGCCGCGGAAGCTCGGCTTCAGCCTGCGCTCCCCGTCGATCTCGAACACCGAGCCGTCGTCGACCTCCTCGTCGGGGACCTGCCGGACCGGCCACTCCGCGGTCAGCCACTCCACCCACGGGTTGATCGCTCCGCTGCCGAGGAACACCAGGTGCGCCCGCAGGTCGTCGTCACCCAGGTATTCGAGCCGGATCTCGACCTCGGAGCGCGGGTTGGCCGCTCGCACGGTCCCGAACAGCTCCACGGCGGCGTCCAGATCGGCGCAGCGCGCCAGCGACAGGAAGTTCGGCTCGCTGGGCGTGCCGAGCGGCGACCAGTGCTTCTCGGTCAGGCCGCCGGTGACGATGAGGATCGGACCGTCGTCCGGGAAGTGCCAGAAGTCCTGCGACGCGCCGGGTTCCACCGAAGGGCTCACATCCTCTCCCGTCGCTCGCAGCCGGTCGAGCTCCTGCTTGAGGCGCAGGCGTTCTTCGCGCTGTTCGCCGGTCAGCGCGTTCTCCGGCGGAACTCCGCCCGAGCTCGCGCCGGAGACGAAGAACGTGGCGTAATCGGCCAACCGGGTGAGCGGCGGGAGTTTGGCTCCGCTCTCCCAGGAGGAGATGCTCGAGACCGCGACGCCGAGCGCCCGCCCGAGCCGAAGTTGCGTCATACCACGGGATTCGCGCAGCTCACGAAGTCGCGAGCCGAGCTCCCCGCTTCCGCCATGGCTCCCTGGACGAGCCATCCCGTCCTCTCCTTCACTCTGGCCGGAGAATTTCACCAAACTTCACTGAAGCGCTGAAGACCAGCAGATACTCGCACTTCGGCACCTTAACGGCAAGTCGTTGCCCCACAAACACATTGACGCTCTGTTGAAGCAATCGCATACTGACCGTGCAGCGTTTCACCGGCGGGAACGATGAACTTCAACGAAGAAGTGAAATTTCACCGCCCAGGGACGCAGGGCGCCTCGACCACCCCAGAGGCGCGGCCGGCAGATCGCCGGCCGGACACGCGAACGCCCCCGGAGCTCGTTTGGCCACGACCGGGGGCGCCACGCGCACTCACGATCACCCTCACAACGGGACAACACCCGTGAAGGGAGCTCGCATGTTCACGATACTCCCGGAGGTGCTGGCGGCAAGCGACCCACAGGTCGTCACCCCCGACACCGTTTCCACCGCACTGCAAGGAATGCTGTTCGGCGTCCTGGTCGCGATGTTCGCGGCGGCGGTCGTGCTCGCCCGGGCCATGTCCGGCCTGGCCGGCATCGTCCGATCGGTGCTCGGCCCGCCCGCGGCCGTGTTCACCGTCCTGTCGGTCCTCGCCCTGATCCTGCTCGCCGGGAACGCGGGGGCCAGTCCATGACCTCCCACCCGATCCGCACCGGGTGGACCCGCCAACCCCGGGTCCGCCCCCGGTGCGATCGGGGGCCGACCTGCGCCTTCACCGAGGCACCGGGCCGGCGACAACAGACCTAAGACCGTTTTGTCCGCTTTTCATTGCGCGGCCGCATGAGCTCGATTAGTTTCCCGCCCATGCCTGCCGCGATCTCCTCCGAATTCCGCTCCGTCCCCGACATGCTGCGCGATCGCGTCCAGCGGTCGGGAGACAGCGAGGCCTTCCGCTACCCCGACGGCGAGCAGTGGCGCTCGCTGACCTGGTCGCAGACCTGGGAGCGGGCCCGTTCGATCGCGCTGGGCCTGCACTCGATCGGCCTGGAATCGCAGCAGCGGTGCGGGATCCTGGCCGGCACGCGGATGGACTGGATCCTCGCCGACATGGGGGTGATGTGCGCGGGCGGAGCCACCACCACGATCTACCCGACCACCACGGCCGAGGGCTGCGCCTACATCGTCGCCGACTCCGGTTCGACCATCGTGTTCGCCGAGGACGACGAGCAGATCGCCAAGCTCCGCGAACAGCGCGCGACCATGCCCGGCCTCACCCGGGTCATCACCTTCGACGGCACCGCCGACGGCGACTGGGTGCTGAGCCTGGAGGACCTGGAGGCGCGGGGCCGCAGGCTGCACGCGGAGAGACCGGAGCTGTTCGACGAGCTGGTCGGATCCGTCGGCGTCGATGACCTCGCGACGCTCATCTACACCTCGGGGACCACCGGGAACCCCAAGGGCGTGCGACTCGCCCAGTCGAACTGGGTGTACGTCGCCGAGGCGATGCACGCCATCCGCGAGATGACCGCCGAGGACGTGCAGTACCTGTGGCTGCCGCTGTCGCACGTGTTCGGCAAGGTCCTGCAGGTCGGCCAGATCCGAACCGGCTATCTGACGGCGGTGGACGGCCGGGTCGACAAGATCGTGGACAACCTCGCCGTGGTGCGGCCGACGTTCGTGGCCGGCGCGCCCCGGATCTTCGAGAAGATCTACAACAAGGTCGTCATGCAGGCCAAGGAGGGCGGCGAGCTCAAGTACACGATCTTCCGCTGGGCTTGCACCGTCGGCCTGGAGATCTCCCGGCTGGAGCAGGCCGGACAGCGGCCCGGCCTGGGGCTGAAGATCCAGTACGCGGTGGCCGACAAGCTCGTGTTCGCCAAGCTGCGCCAGAAGTTCGGCGGCAGGCTGCGGTTCTTCATCTCCGGTAGCGCGGCGCTGGCCCCCGACATCGCCCGCTTCTTCCACGCGGCGGGTGTGCTGGTCGCCGAAGGCTACGGGCTCACCGAGACCACGGCCGCCAGCTTCGTCAACCGCACCGACGACTTCCGCATCGGTACCGTCGGCCAGCCGCTGCCCGGCATGGAGGTCCGCATCGCCGAGGACGGCGAGGTGCTGCTGCGCGGTGGCGGTGTGATGCGCGGGTACCACGGGATGCCCGAGGCGACCGCCGAGGTGATCACCGCCGAGGGCTGGTTCCACACCGGCGACATCGGCGAGCTCGACGAAGCCGGACGGCTGCGCATCACCGACCGCAAGAAGGACCTGATCAAGACCTCCGGCGGCAAGTACGTGGCACCGCAGTCGGTGGAGGGCAAGTTCAAGGCGCTGTGCCCCTACGTCAGCAACGTGGTGGTGTTCGGCGACAAGCGGCCCTACTGCACGGCGCTGGTGACCCTCGACGAGGAGGCGATCGTCGAGTGGGCGCGGGCCAACGACCTCGCCGGGCTCTCCTACCAGGAGCTGGCCGCGCACCCGAAGGCGCACGAGATGGTGGCCGCGGCGGTCGAGGATCTCAACGCGACGCTGAACAGGCACGAGACGATCAAGCGGTTCTCGATCCTGCCCCGCGAGCTGTCCATCGAGAACAACGAGGTCACGCCGAGCCTGAAGATCAAGCGGAAGGCGGTCGCCGACAACCACGGCCACGCCATCGAGGAGCTGTACCCGAACTCGATCGAATCGATCTGACCGGGGGCGAGGGAAGCCGCGGCGGTGGGCAAGCCCCTCCGGCGCGGCCTTCCGCGCGAGAGGCGCGCAACGGGCCCCACTACTCCGTCAGCGTGTCTTGCGTTGTGCGCGCTCCGCGGTGGTCTTAATGTACAGGAATGAACAGGACTGGACAGGTTCCCTTCGGGAAACGTGACCGGTTGATCGCCGAGCTCACCGAGCAGATCCGCTCGGGCAGGCTCGCGCGCGGCGAGCAGTTGCCGGGCGAGAACCAGATCGCGGAGAAGTACCAGGTCAGCCGCGGCACCGTGCGCAGTGCTCTCTCCGAGCTGCAGCGCCAGGAGCTCATCGCCACCCGCAGCGGTGTCGGGTCCTTCGTCGCCTTCGACGGCGTCACGCTCGATCAGACCGTCGGCTGGGCCACCGCGCTGGCCGATTCCGGCTTCGACGTCAGCACCGAACTGCTGAGCATCGAGCGCACCGCGGATGCCGAGCTCACCGAGCGCTTCGGGCTCGCGGAGTTCGTCGCGATCCGGCGGCTTCGCCGGGACCGGGCGGTCGGGCCGGTGTCGGTGGAGACATCGCTGATCCCGGCCTTCGGAGAGCTGAGCGAGCTGCCCGAGCGGGGGCTGCTCGACGACTCCATCACGGCCACTCTGCTCTCGGCCGGGCTGATCGCAGGTGCCGGTGACCAGCGCATCGGCACCCACCCGCTGTCCGCTGAGATGGCGGCGCTGCTCGAACGCACCGAGGGCGAGCTGTTCCTGCAGGCGGTGCGCACCAGCGTCTCGGCCGAGGGCGAGCTCGTCGAGCAGGTCACCAGCCTGCTCGATCCGGACCGGTTCCAGTTCCACCTGACGTTTGGCCGCCCATGAGCACTCGCGAACGCGCGCTCGGCGCTTTCTACGGACTGGCGATCGGCGATGCCCTGGGCATGCCGACGCAATCGATGTCCCGCGAGGACATCGTCACCCACTACGGCTTCATCCGGTCGCTGCGCGACGCCGTCGCCGAGCAACCGATCTCACCGAACCTGCCCGCGGGCACCGTCACCGATGACACCGAGCAGGCGGTCCTGGTCGCCGACCTGCTCGTCGGCGGTTCCGGCACGATCGATCCGATGGTCTTCGGCAAGGCGCTGCTGGACTGGGAAGCCGACATGGTCGCGCGCGGGCTGGCCGACCTGCTCGGCCCGTCCACCAAGCGCGCCCTGAAGCTGCTGGAGTCCGGGGCCGATCCGGAGGAAACGGGTCGCGGGGGCACCACCAACGGCGCGGCCATGCGCATCACCCCGGTCGCCATCGCCACCCCGCCCGAGCTGCCCCGGCTGGTGGAGGCGGTCGTCGCGACCAGCAAGCTGACGCACAACACCAACGTGGGGATCGCGGGAGCCTCGGCCGTGGCCGCCGCCGTGTCGGCCGGGATCGACGGCGCAGACCTGTCCACCGCGCTCGACCAGGCCGAGCACGCCGCCGCGCTCGGCGCCCGCAAAGGCTGGTGGTGCGCGGGCGGCGACATCGCCTGCCGGATCAGGTGGGCGCGGCGCTGGGTGCGCGGGATGGACCGGACCACGCTGTCCTACGCTGTTTCCAAGGTCATCGGAACGTCCGTCGCCGTGCAGGAGTCGATGGTCGCCGCTTTCGCCCTCGCCGAGGCGCTGGGTGACACCCCGGTCGAAGCGCTGACCACGGCCGCCGGACTCGGTGGTGACACCGACACGATCGCCGCCGTCCTCGGCGCGATCCTCGGTGCGCAGCACGGTCTTTCCGGTTTCCCGGTGGATCTGCTGGCCAAGGTGCGCGAGGTCAACGAGCTCGACCTGGGACCCGCCGTGGACGGCTTGCTCGAACTGAGGAACTCCGGCAGCTGAAGGAGAGCGCATGGTCCGCGAGACCACGACCGAGACCGTGGAGAGCGCCCTGGAAATTCGCGGGATCGAACCGGTCCCGGAGGGCGAGCGCACCGGCCATCCGATGCAGCTGTTCTGGGTCTGGTTCGCCGCCAACATCTCGATCCTCGGATTACCCCTCGGCGCGACGCTCGTCGCCGAAGGACTCGCCTTCTGGCAAGCCGCGATCGTCGCCGTGATCGGTTCGGTGGGGTCGTTCGCCATCGTCGGCGTGGTCTCGATCGCCGGACGTCGTGGCGGCGCACCGGGTTTGACGCTCTCCCGCGCGGTCTTCGGCGTGCACGGCAACGCCGGACCGACGCTCGTGTCGCTGATCTCGCGGCTCGGCTGGGAAACGGTGAACACCACCACCGCCGCGTTCGCGCTGCTGTCGCTGTTCACGATCCTGTTCGGCACCGTCGGCGAGGCCAAGGCCACACCGGTGCTGACGATCGTGTGCATCGCGATCTTCGAGCTGCTGACGATGGTCGTCTCCGGCCTGGGCCACAAGGTGCTGGTCGCCGTGCAGCGCTGGGCCACCTGGATCTTCGGGGCGCTGAACATCGTGGTGGCGATCAGCCTCGTGACCACCATCGACTGGCACGCGGTCGGTTCGGCCTCCCCCGCCCCCGTCGGCGTGGTGATCGCCGGCATCGGCACGATCGCCGCCGGCACCGGCATCGGCTGGGCCAACGCCGCGGCTGACATGTCGCGGTACCAGTCCCCCGCCGTCAAGGCCGGTTCGCTGATCGCCTCGGCCTCGGTCGGGGCGGGCATCCCGCTGATCCTGCTGATCTCGCTGGGAAGCCTTCTCGCAGCGGGAGATCCGGCGCTGGCCGAAGCGGGCGACCCGGTCGCCGCGATCCGCGCGATGCTGCCCGCCTGGATGGCGGTCCCATACCTGATCGCCGCCGTCGGCGGACTGCTGCTGTCCAACCACCTGTCGGTGTACTCGGCGGGTCTGACGACGCTGACCATGGGCATCAACATCAAGCGGGTCTACGCGGTCGCCGTGGACGTCGTCGTGACCTTCCTCGGATCGATCTACTTCATGCTCGTGGCCGACAGCTTCTACGACCCGTTCGTCACCTTCATCAGCCTGCTGGCGATCCCGATCACCGCGTGGCTGGGCGTGTTCCTCACCGACATGCTGCACCGCAAGTCCTACGACCCGGTGGGGCTGATGGACATGCGCAGCAGCAGCTCCTACTGGTACCGGGGCGGGGTCGAACCGCGCGCGTTCTTCGCGTGGGCGCTGGCCATCGTGGTCGGCTACCTCTTCAGCAGCAACGACTTCTTCACCGGCCTGCTCGCCGAGACCTGGTTCGGCGAGAACGGCCTGGGCTGGGTGATCACCTTCGTGATCTCCGCCGGGGTGTACGCGCTGCTGGGCGGCAGCCGGAAGGTCGCCGCATGACCGGGCGCCTGGTGCACACCGGGCAGGTCGTGCTCGACCTGGTGATGCGGGTGCCGTCGCTGCCGCCCGTGGGCGGTGACGTCCTGGCGGAGGGCACCGAACTGCTCGCCGGCGGTGGGTTCAACGTGATGGCCGCCGCAGCCCGGTCCGGTGCGCGGGTGGTCTACGCGGGCGCGCACGGCACCGGCCGCTTCGCCAACCAGGCTCGGGAGTCCTTGCGGGACGAGGGGATCGAGGTCGCCCAGCCGCAACAACCCGATGCCGACAACGGGATCTGCGTGGCGCTGGTGGAACCCAGCGGTGAGCGCACGTTCATCACCGGCGTGGGGGCCGAGGGCCTGCTGCTGCCGGAGCAGCTGGCGGAGGTGCGGACCGAAGCCGAGGACATCGTCTACCTCAGCGGTTACAGCCTGCTGCACCCCTCCAACCGGCAGGCGCTGCTGGCCTGGCTTCCCGGGGTCTCCTCGCGGGTGCTGCTGGATCCTTGTCCGCTGGTCGCCGACATCCCCGGCGAGGTGCTCGACGCGGTGCTCCCGAACGTCGACGTGCTCAGCTGCAACGCCCAGGAGGCCCGCACCCTCGCCGGGGTGCCCGAGACCACCTCGGCGGCACCGGAGCTGGCCGGGCGTCTCGGCCCCTCGGCCGCGGTCGTGGTGCGCGACGGCGACTCCGGTTGCCTGCTCGCCGCGAAGGGTGACACCCGCCGCGTGGCGGGGTTTCCCGTCACCCCGGTCGACACCAACGGTGCCGGGGACAGCCACTGCGGCGTCCTCGCGGCCGCGCTGCTGGAGGGCGCCGACCTGGCTGAAGCCGCACGCCGCGCCAACGCGGCCGCGGCCCTGTCCGTGCTGAAGAAGGGCCCGGCAACCGCACCCGCGCGCGCCGAACTCGACGAGTTCCTGGCGCGCTAGAGGAGTCCGACACCCGCCCAGCAACCGGCGCGGTTCGGCTCCCAGCCGTTCGGGTCGGCCGGGTCGGGCCGCCACTGCGGGGTCCACACGATCCCCGGCGGCACCAGCTCGGTGCCGTCGAACAGCTCCCGCACCTCGTCCGCCGTGCGGCAGGTGACCGGCGCGGCGGTCTTCTCGGCGAAGAACCGCTCGACCCGCGCGGCCTCCTCCTCGCGCTGGTCGGCGGTCAGCGTGGAGACCACCACCGCGCTGCCCGGCGCCAGCACGTCCCGGTAGCGCCGCATCCCGGCCTGCTCCTGCCGGGTGATGTAGTGCAGGACCGCCACCTCCAGCAGCGCGACCGGACGCGAGAAGTCCAGCAGGCGTGCGGCTTCCGGCGATCCCAGCACTGCCTCCGGATCGCGGACGTCGGCCTGCACGATGCCGGCGTGGGCGTTGCCCTCCAGCAGGTGCCGGGTGTGGGCAACGGCAACCGGTTCGACATCGGCGTAGAGCACCCGGGCCCGCGGGTTCCGCGCCTGCGCGATCTCGTGCACGTTGCCGACCGTCGGGATTCCCGATCCCAGGTCCAGGAACTGGTCGATCCCCTGGTCGAGGCAGAACCGCACCGCGCGTTGCAGGAAGGCCCGATTGGCCCGCGCGATGAACGGCCCCGTCGGCGCGACGGTGCGGCGGATCTCCTCCGACGCGGCCCGATCGGCCTCGAAGTTGTGCTCCCCGCCCAAGTCGTAGTCGTAGATCCGCGCGGCGTTCGGCGTCGTGCAGTCCACCCCGGGAACATCCACCATCCACGCCCCAAAACGCTGTTGCCAAGACATCGCCACGCAAGCTACAACGAACCCCCGCCGAACCGAACCGGTTCGCGGCGGATTTCCCCTGGACGTCGCATCTCCCGGGGTGCGGCGAAGCGGCGCGCAGGAGGGCCGAGGGATGATCCTGGCGGCGGAAGGTGCGGACGTTCCGCTGCTGCGGCAGCTGGAGCGGGAGGCCGGGAAGGCGTTCACCCCGCTGGGAATGGATCTCGTGGCCGAGGACGAGCCGCCGTCATCGGCGAGGCTGCGGAGCTTCCTGGCGGCTGGGAGGGCGTGGGTGCATGTTGTCGGGACGACGCCGGTCGCCTACCTCATCGCCGACGTCGTCGACGGTTGCGCGCACGTCGAGCAGGTCACCGTGCACCCCGAGCACGCCGGTCGGCGCATCGGGTTCGGGCTCATCGAGCACCTCGCGACGTGGGCTCGGGCCCGCGGTCTTCCGGCGCTGACGCTGACCACCTTCACCGAGGTCCCCTGGAACGGTCCGTACTACCTGCGCTGCGGATTCCGCTACCTGCGGGACTCCGAGATCACCCCCGGGCTGCGGGAGATCCGCGCCGCCGAGGCGCGTGCCGGCCTGGACGCCTGGCCGCGCGCCTGCATGCGCCGCGAGCTCCTCAGCCCGGATCCCCCGCACGAGGGCTGACCTTGTGGGCACGGGTCCGGGGCTGCAGACTGCGTCGTTATGTCGAAAGCCATGCGTTGCGCCCTGTTGTCGGCGCTGGTCGCGCTCGTGACCGCACTGGGCCTGGTGGTGCCGGCGGCCGCTGAGCGCGAGATCGATCCACGTCCCAGCACCGAGGAGCTCGCGCGACAGCTGGGCGAGCTGCAGGTGCGCAGCCGCGGCGAGGTCAGGGTCGCTCCGATCGGCGCCAGCAACCAGGGGCGGCCGGTGTGGAGCGCCCGAGTCGGTCACGGCCCGACGCGCATCCTCTACGTCACCCAGCAGCACGGTGACGAACCGCTGGGCACACCGGCGGCCGTGGAGTTCCTGCGCGATGCGGGGATCGGCGATGCTCCGCACCAGCGTTGGCTGCGCGATCAGCTGACCGTCGACGTGGTGGTGCGGGCCAACCCCGACGGACACGAGCACGGCTGGCGCTACAACTACGCGCCCGAAGCCGACCCGGAGCACGGCGAGCGGGGCAAGGGCTACGACATCAACCGCTACCACGATCCGGACGTGGCTCCGGAGGACAACCCGGCGACCGAAGCGGGGCTGATCCAGCGGCACTACGCGGAGTTCGCGCCGCAGGTGGCGGTGGACTACCACATGCAGGGCCGCTACGTCGGCGGCGACGGTCGCGAGATCACCGCTTCGCTGATGTGGCCGACGACCCCGGGCGTGGCCGCGGAGCCGCTGGAGCTGGCGAAGCAGGTCTCGGTCGTGGCGCGGACGGCGATGGATTCCGGCGGGGCCAACGTCTCCCAGTACCCGGGTGGCGACTACCGGGGAATCGCCCGGAACGCCTACGGGCTGCTGGGCAGCGGCAGCGTGCTGATCGAGCTCAGCGACATGGGACCGGAGCACGAGCAGTTCCAGATCTCCTCGGCGCTGGCGTCGATGCACGCCATCGCCAACACCACCGCCGACGGCTCGGTCAACGACGTCGACCCCACCCGAGCCGATCAGATCCCACCCCGAGGCGACCCCCTCCCCTCGACCCGCTGAAGCGCACTCCGCGAGGGAAACCTCACCCGGATCCCAGTTTTAGTCCAAACTGAGCGGACATTTCGGGCACGAAACGTCCTCGGTTTGGACTAAAACTGGGAAATGCCCGGCACATCCACCCGAAAGGACCACCACACCCCACACCCCACACCCCGTGCTCAGCGCCGAGCGGCTCGGGGCCGGACGTCCGGTGTGGGTGGTGGGGTCAGGGGGTGAGGATTCGGGTGAGCCAGGTGTTCCTGGCCTGTGCGGCGGACTTGCTGAGCTGGGCGTCGGGGACCATGCGGAAGCTGTGGAAGCCGCCGGGCCAGACGTGCAGCTCGGCGATCCCGCCTGCCTGCCAGATGCGGGTCGCGTAGGCCACGTCCTCGTCGCGGAAGGTCTCCGCGGAGCCGACCTCGATGAACGTCGGGGGCAGGCCGGACAGATCCTCCGCGCGCCCCGGCGCGGCGTAGGGAGACACGTCCGCACCGCCGCGCGCGTCCCCCAGCAGCGCGGTCCAGCCGACCCCGTTGGCGTGCTGGTCCCAGATGCCCAGTCCTCGCATCTGGTTCGCCGACGGGGTGTCGTTGCGGTCGTCGAGCATCGGGGCCATCAGCAGAAGCCCCAGGAGCTCCGGTCCGTCGAAGTCCCGGCACATCAGCGCGACCGCGGCGCCCAGACCGCCACCCGCGCTGCCTCCGACGATCACGACGCGCTCCGGGTCGAGGCCGTGCCCTGCCCCGTGCTCGGCGATCCAGCTCAGCCCTGCGTAGCAGTCCTGCACGGGCGCGGGGTGCGGGTTCTCCGGCGCCAGCCGGTAGTCCACCGACACGATCGCGCAGCCGATCTCGCGTCCCCACTCGGCAGCCATGACGTCGAGGGACTGCCGGTGATCGCCCATGATCATGCCGCCGCCGTGGATGGAGTAGACGACCGGCAGCGGTCCGTCGAGCTCGGCCGGGCGGACGATCACCAGCGACACCTCGGGCGCGCCCTGCGGTCCGGGCACCTCGCGGTGCTCGACGGTGAACCCGTTCGCCTCGAGCTGGTCATCGGTGGTGAACTGGCGGGACATCTCGCGCAGCTTCGGAACGTCCTCCACCGCGAAACCCATCCCGGTGTCGGGCATCGCCTTCAGGAAGACCTCCAGCTCCGGGTCGAACGGAACCGGCGGCAGGGCCTCGCTCATCTCACATTCCTCACTCGCGCAGCGCGCGGCACACGTGTCAGAGCGCGGCCGATCACGCCGAGCTCCTCACCGATCCAACCACCGCCCGCAACCGATTTCAGCGCGACGCCCGCGCGGCGACCAGCACGGCTCCGACCGGCTTGTCCTTGGCGGGCAGGAACGCGGCGACGCTCAGCGCCGCGAGAGCGGCCAGGCAGCCGATGCCCATGATCACCTGGAATCCGGTCTGCGAGGGGACGGTCGCCGAACCGAAATCGATGGTCAGCTGCGCCAGAACCGCACCTGCCACCGCGCTGGAGACCGAGGTCCCGATCGAGCGCATCAGCGTGTTGAGGCTGTTGGCCGCAGCGGTCTCCGACACCGGGACGGCGGCCATGATGAGCGCGGGCATCGCGCCGTAAGCGAGCCCGATGCCCGCACCGATGATGCTGGAGACGATGATCAGCTGCCACAGGCTCGCCATGAACACCACGCCGAGCCCGTAGCCGGCGGCGACGACCACGGCTCCGATCATCAACGTCACCTTCGGCCCCTTGGCCTTCGAGATGCGGGCCGAGACCGGCGACATCGCCATCATCACGAGGCCGGACGGAGCCATCACGATGCCGACCGCGAGCATGGTCTGACCCAGGCCGTAGCTGGTTCCGGTCGGCAGCTGCAGGACCTGCGGGAACACCAGCGATTGCGCGAACATGGCGAATCCGAACACCGCCGAGGCGATGTTGGTCAGCAGCACCTGCCTGCGGGTGATGGTGCGCAGGTCCACCAGCGGTTCGGCGATGCGCAGCTCCCACCACCCCCACACGCCGAAGACCACCGCGGCCGACGTGGCGAGCACCAGCGTGGTCGAGCTCCCCCAGCCCCAGGCCGCGCCCTTGGACACGACCAGCAGCAGGCAGATCAACCCCGCGGACAGACCCAGCGCGCCGAGCGGGTCGAACCGCCCGCCGGAGCGCACCGGCGATTCGGGCACGAAGGTCACCACGAGCACCACGGCCAGCGCACCGAGCGCGGCCGAGCTCCAGAACAGCACGTGCCAGTCCGTGCGCTCGGCGAGGAAGGCGGCCGCCGGCAGTCCGAGGGCACCGCCGACCCCGAGGGAGGCGCTCATCAGCGAGGTCGCCGAACCGAGCCGATCGGTGGGCAGCTCATCGCGCATGATGCTGATGCCCAGCGCGATCACGCCGGACGACAGGCCCTGCAAGATGCGGCCGACGACGATCACCGGCAGCGAGCCGCTGAGCCCGCAGACGACCGAACCGACGATGAGCATCACGAGGCTGACCAGCAGCATCCGCCGCTTGCCGTACATGTCGCCGAGGCGTCCGACGACCGGGGTCGCGACCGCCCCCGCCAGCAGTGTCGCCGTGACCGCCCAGGCCGTGTCGGCGGCGGAGGCGTGCAGCAGTCCGGGCAGCATCGGGACCAGCGGGATCACCGTGGTCTGGGTCATCGCGACCGAGATGCCGGCGAAGGCCAGCACCAGGACCACGAGGTTCGATCGTTCTTCCCCCGGAGCAGCGGGTTCGTCCGCCTTGGTGGGAGTTGCTCGCATGCTCGGGGGGCCTCTCGTTCTCGCACTGCATCGGACGTCCCGAACACCCTAATTCAGTCAGTTGACTTAATCCAGTCGGCGGCGCTACTTTCGGATCGGCACGACCAACATCACAAGGAAGGTCGGCATGACCCACACGCTGCACCCAGCCGACGAGGCGGACGTTCCCGAGTACCCGATGCCCCGCGCCTCGGGTTGCCCCTTCGACCCGCCGCCGGAGCTCAAAGCCCTGCAGGTGGAGACACCGATCCACCGGGTGCGGCTCGCCGACGGCACGACGCCGTGGCTGGTGACCCGGTACGCCGACCAGCGCGCGGTCCTCGCCGACCCGCGCATCAGCTCCGACGCCGACCGGCCCGGCTACCCGCGCGGCGTGCCCGCCCAGCCCGGCGGCTCGAAGATCAGCTTCATCCTGATGGACGACCCGGAGCACGCGCGGCTGCGCCGGATGGTGACCGCGCCCTTCACCGTCAAGCGCATCGAGGCGATGCGCCCGGCCGTGCAGAAGATCGTCGACGACCAGATCGAAACCCTGCTCGCCGGACCGAAACCGGTGGACCTGGTGGAGGCCTTCGCGCTCCCCGTGCCCTCGCTGGTGATCTGCGAGCTGCTCGGTGTGCCCTACTCGGACCACGACTTCTTCCAGGACAACAGCAAGGTCATCATCCGCCGCGACGCCACGCCGGAGGAACGCGGCGCGGCGATGAACAACCTGAACACCTACCTCGACGACCTCGTGGGCCAGAAGCTCGAGAACCCCGGCGAGGACCTGCTCTCCGGGCTCTGCGAGCGGATCAAGGCCGGCGAGCTGGAGCGCTCCGACGTCTCGCAGATGGGCGTGCTGCTGCTCATCGCGGGCCACGAGACCACGGCGAACATGATCGCCCTGGGAACGCTGGCGCTGCTGGAGCACCCGGAGCAGCTGGACCTGCTGCGCGAGACCGAGGACCCCAAGGTCGTGGCGGGCGCGGTCGAGGAGATGCTGCGCTACCTGCACATCACGCACAACGGCCGCCGCCGGGTCGCCCTGGAGGACATCGAGGTCGGCGGGCAGCTGATCCAGGCCGGCGACGGCGTGATCATGCCCAACGACATCGGCAACCGGGACCCCGAGGCCTTCGACGACCCCGACCGGCTCGACCTCTCCCGGGACGCGCGCAAGCACGTCGCGTTCGGCTTCGGCGTTCACCAGTGCCTGGGTCAGCCGCTGGCCCGGATGGAGTTGCAGGTCGTCTACAGCACGCTGTACAAGCGGATCCCGACCCTGCGCGCGGCGATCGGGCTCGACGAGGTCCCGTTCAAGCACAACGGGTCCGTCTACGGGGTCTACGAGCTCCCGGTCACCTGGTAGTCCCGAAAATCCCACCACGAAACGGAAAGCAGCTCATGAAGATCACCATCGACCAGGACAAGTGCGTCGCCTCGGGCCAGTGCGTAATGGCCGCCGAGGACGTCTTCGACCAGCGCGACGAGGACGGCATCGCCGTCCTGCTCACCGACTCCCCCAGTCCCGAGCTCGCCGACGACGTCCACCACGCCGCCGCGGTCTGCCCCGCCCTGGCCATCACCGTCGAGGACTGACCCGCCGCCACATCTCCCAGTTTTAGTCCTAACTGAGCCGACATTTCGGGCATGATCATGGCTCGGTTTGGACTAAAACTGGGAATTGCCTCCATCGGGCGAACTGGCGGTCCGCGTGTCGGGCTCAGGTGAGGTGGAAGCCCTCGTAGTCGTTGTGGGCCGCTCGGTCGCAGAGGGTGGCGTAGTGGGCGAGACCTCCTGCGTAGGGCATGAAGACTCGGGGCTTGCCCGGCACGTTGGCACCTAGGTACCAGGAGCTCTCCGCCTTCGGGAGAAGGGTGCGATCGGCGGCTTCCCGGACCTCGCGCCCCCAGTCCCGCTCGGCTTCCTCGGTCGCCTCGATGCGGTGGAATCCGTTCTGCCGCATGTGTTCCAGGCAGCGGGCGATCCAGTCGACGTGCTGCTCGATGGACGTGGGCATGTTCGTCAGCACCGACGGGCTCCCCGGCCCGGTGATGGTGAACAGGTTCGGGAACCCCGCCACCTGCAGGCCCAGGTAGCTGCGCGGACCGTCCCGCCACTTCTCGGCGAGGGTGCCGCCGGGTCCGCGGACGTCGATGCCCAGCAGCGGCCCCGTCATGGCGTCGAACCCGGTCGCGAACACCAGCGCGTCCAGCGGGTGCTCGCCTCCGGTGGTGCGCAGGCCGTCCCGCGTCACCTCGACGATCGGCGTCTCCCGGAGGTCGACGAGCGTCACGTCGTCCCGGTTGTAGGTCTCGAAGTAGCCGGTGTCGATGGGCGGGCGCTTGGCCGCGAACGGGTGGTCGCGCGGCAGCAGCCGTTCGGCGACCTCGGGGTCGCGCACCGTCTCCCGGATCTTCCCGCGGATGAACTCCGCGGCGGTGTCGTTGGCGTCCTCACTGCTGAGCAGGTCGTTGAAGGCCGCGCGGAAGCGCAGACCGCCCCGCTCCCACGCCGCTTCGTACGCCTCCCTCCGCTCCTCCGCCGTGCACTCCACGGCGTTGCGCGGCGAGATGCGGAACGGGTGCCCGTTGCTCGTTTCCCGTTGCAGCGCACGGATCTCGCCGTACTCGGCGCGCACCTGGGCCTGGAACTCCTCGTCCAGCGGGGCATTTCGCGCCGGAACGCTGAAGTTCGGCGTCCGCTGGAAGACCGCCAGGTGCGCGGCCTGCTCAGCGATGACCGGGATCGCCTGGATCCCGGTCGATCCCGTGCCGATGACGCCGACCCTCCGGCCGGTGAAGTCGACATCCTCGTGCGGCCAGCGGCCCGTGTGGTACCAGTCCCCGGCGAACGAGTCGAGCCCGGGCAGTTCCGGGACGTTCGCCGACGACAGGCATCCCACGGCGCTGATCAGGAACCGCGCGCGCAGTCGCTCGCCGGTCGCGGTGAGCACCGTCCAGCCCTCGTCGAAGGTCGCCGAGACCACCGTGGTTCCCAGCCGGATGTCGCGACGCAGGTCGAACCGGTCGGCGACGTGGTCGAGGTAGGCCAGGACCTCGGGCTGCGCCGGGTAGCGCTCGCTCCAGCGCCACTCCTGCTGCAGGTCTTCGTCGAAGGAGAACGAGTAGTAGTAGCTCTCGGAGTCGCACCGGGCGCCGGGATAGCGGTTCCAGTACCAGGTGCCACCCACTCCGTCGCCGGCCTCGAGGACCAGGGCGGACATGCCGAGTCCGCGCAGCCGGTGCAGCGCGCAGAGCCCTGAGAACCCGGCACCGATGACGATGACGTCCAGCATGCGGTCTCCTCATCTGCCTGCTGCGCAGGCGATTTCGGTGATCCGCCGGCCACGCTAACTCGTCGAACCCGGCATGGCCATGGTGTAGCAGACGGCCGTGCCCTCCAGCGCTGTGGTGCCGTCGTCCCGCGTGACGGTCGTGGTGATCTTGGTGATCGGCTTGTCGTCGCGAACCTCGTCGACGTGCACCCGCCCGGTGATGGTGTCGCCCGGCCGGACCGGAGCGGTGAAGTTCCAGTTGACGTTGAGGAAGACCGTGCCCGGGCCCGGCAGCTTCTCGGCGACGACGGCGTTGAGCACCGCGCTGGTCACCCCGCCCTGCACCACGATCTCGCCGAACTGCGAGGACTCCGCCGCATCGGTGTCGTAGTGCAGCGGGTTGCGGTCACCGCTGATCTGCGTGAACAACCGGATGTCGGTCGGTCCGATCGTGCGGGAGAGCTCGGCGATGTCGCCGACCTCGGGTTTGCCGTTCGGCCACACGTCACTCATCAACGCCTCCGTCGTGCTGCTGGACTCCCCCGTGAGTACCAGCGCGGGCGGCGCGATTCCACTCACCGCGCCCGTCGGGCTCCCAGCCTGCTCATCGCGATCGCCCCGATGATCGGCCCGGGCGCCAGCAGCAGGAACGCGAAGCGCCAGCCCGCGGCCGCGGCCAGCAGCGGGACCAGCTGGATGCTCACCACCGTCAAGGCGAAGCCGATCGCGGTCTGCGCGGTGAGCGCGGTGCCGATGAAGCGCGGGTCGGCGGCCTCGCTCAGCGACGTGGAGAACACCCCCGAGTCGGCGATCACCGACGCGCCCCACACCACGCAGAACACCACCAGCACGGCGGGTCCGGCGTCGAAGGCCAGCGGTGAGAGCGCGCAGCACGCGCCGCTGGTGACCAGCGCGGCCACCGCGGCCGGCGAGCGTCCGAAGCGATCGGCGCCCCATCCCCCGAGCAGGCAGCCGAGAGCCCCGGCGACGCCGATGGTGACGAACACGGTGATCCCGGTGGAGGCGGGGAGGTCTCGACCCGCGTCGCTGGCCAGCAGGAACGTCGGGATCCACGTCCACAGCGCGTAGAGCTCCCACATGTGCCCGAAGTAGCCGAGGTTGGCCAGGCGCGGCCCGCGCTCGGCGAACATGGCCAGCGCGTAGCGCGGGTTGTGCACGGCGGCCGACGCGGCCAGGTGCGGTCCGGGACGGACCACCAGCACCGCCACCAGCGCCCCGAGCAGGCCCGTTCCGGCGGCGGCGACGAGCACCGCGCGCCACGGCAGCGCGCCGAACCCGCCGATGAGGTGCGGCAGCGTCGAACCGAGGGTCAGCGCCGCGATGAGCAGTCCCATCGCCAGTCCGCGCCCCCGGCTCGGCGCCCACGAGGCCATCAGCTTCATCCCGATCGGGTACACCCCGGCCAGGCACATGCCGGTCAGGAATCGCAGCGGGAGCGCGGCGGCCATCCCGTCGACGACGCCCGCGAGCAGCAGCGTCCACCCGGCGGCCAGGGCCGCGCTGGCGGCCAGCAGCAGGTGCGGGCGGATCCGGTCGGCGAGGTTGAGCAGCGACGATCCGACAGCGCCCGCCACGAACCCGATCTGCACCGATCCGGTCAGCCACACCGCCGCTGCGGCGCTGATCCCCCACTCCTGGCGGAGCGTGGGGACCACGGCGGACACGGAGAACCACACGGCGAGCCCGAACACCTGGACGACGGCGATGGCACCGCGCTGCACACCCGAACGCATGCCCGGCAGTCTGCCCCACCACCGGTAGTTGACCTCAAGGCCGCCGGAGTGCTTGTGTCGGTTCGTGCTGGACAAGGAACGCATCGTCGAAACCCTCGCGGCCGAGTGGGACGCGCTGGAGAACCTGCTCACCGGGCTCACCGACGCCCAGTGGGAGAAGGACACACCACTGCCGGGATGGCGGGTGCACGACGTCGTCGCGCACCTCGTGGGCACCGAGCTGATGCTCAGCGGTGAGCCGACTCCCGACACCGGCCAGGACGTCAGCTCCTACCCTCACGTGCACAACGCCATCGGCGCGCGCAACGAGCACTACGTGCAGCACTTCCGCGCTCAGCCGCACGAGGTCTTGCTGACTCGTTTCCGGGACGTCACCGCCGCGCGGCTGGTGTCGTTGCGGGCGATGTCCGACGAGGAGTTCCACGCTCCGGCCACGACCCCGGCGGGCGAGGCCACCTACGCCCGGTTCATGCGGATCCGGGTGTTCGACTGCTGGATGCACGAGCAGGACATCCGCGACACCGTCGGTCTGCCCGGTGGCGAGGACGGCGCGTCCGCGGAGCTGTCCGTCGACGAGATCACCACCGCGCTGGGCTTCGTGGTCGGCAAGCGCGGTGGCGCACCGGACGGGTCCGCGATCACCTTCGAGCTCAACGGCTTCCGCACCGTTCACGTCGCGGTGGACGGGCGGGCGAAGGTCGTCGACGAGCTGCCGGGCGAGCCGACGGTGCGGATCGCGCTGCCGCTGGGCGTGTTCACCAGGCTCTGCGGCGGCCGGGTGGATCCCGCGACGGTGCTGAGCGCGGTGTCCTACGACGGCGACGCGCTGCTGGGCGAGCGGATCGCCACCCACCTCGCCTTCACCATCTAACCGGTCACCTCGCCAGCCCCTGCTCCTGCTCGATCTCCTCCAGCGTCAGCCCCTCGGTCTTGGGGCCCCAGATCACCCCGATCACACCGCTGATCACGATGAACGCCGTCAGGATGTAGGCCAGGGTCTGGAAGCCGGTGGCGGTGATGATCGGGACGAAGAAGCTCCAGAACCCCAGTCCGATGCGCACCACGGCGAACATCAAGCCCTGAGCGGTGCTGCGGAACTTGGTCGGGAACAGCTCACCGGACCAGATCTGGAAGAAGTGCTGCGCTCCGAAGCCGCCGCCGATGCCGATGGCCACGATGTAGCCCAGCGCGGACCCGAAGTTCAACGGCAGCACCGCGAGCAGGAGCATCCCGCCCGCCTGGATCACGGTGGACAGCGCGAGCATCAGGCGCCGGTTGAACCGGTCGTTGAACGGCATGAACACCAGGACCGTGAACACCGCGACCAGCAGGAAGTACAGGCATTGCAGGCCGACGCTGGCGGCATCGCTCTGGCTTCCGAAGGCCTTCAGCAGGTACGGGGTGTAGAAGCCGTTGGTGCCCGCGAAGAGGTTCCAGATCCCGTACATGCCGATGAGCATCAGCGTCAGCTTCAGGCCCTTGCCGGTCAGCAGCGGGCGCAGCGCGGCGCTCCACTTCACCGGAGCGGTGTCGGTGTTCTCCCGCTCCCAGCGCTCGGATTCGCCGATGCCGTGCCGCATCCACCAGGTGGTCAGCGCCGCGACGAACAGGCTCGCGAACAGCAGCCGCATGCCGAGCATCCCGAGCGGCTGCAGCATGAGTCCCAATGCCAGCGTCACGATCGGGCCGAGCGACCACAGGACCTGCGACAGGCCACCCAGCTTGCCGCGCTTGCGAGCCGGGGAGAACTCGGTGATCAGGCTCCACGAGGCCGGGATGTCGGCGCCGACGGCGAGCCCGACCAGGATGTAGCCGACGAACAGCATCCAGGTGTCGACGGCGAAGATCAGCCACAGCGTGCCGAACATGTACAGCAGCAGGTCGTAGGCGTAGATCTTCTTGCGCCCGTAGCGGTCGCAGATGTAGCCGCCGATCAGTGCGCCCACTCCGGCCGAGATGGCGTTGGAGCTCAACGCGCCCAGCAGTCCGACGGTGCTGTCGGTCAGGCCGTAGGCGGAGACCCACACGCTCAGCGCGACCGAGCCGGCGACGATGGATCCCGCGTCGATGTAGCTGGCCATCGCCGCGACGAACGTCCACTTCCAGTGCTGTCCCGGCGAGGCGTGCTCGCTCTGCGAAACCCCTGCGGCGGATGAAGTCATCGTCGTCCTTCATGCGGCTCGTCGAGTTCGGACGTCGCCGCACCGGAACCGCGCACGACGCTTGAAACGTTTTATGTGGCGAGCACACTAGAGAGCGGCCACCGGGCCGTCAATCGGCCGAACGGTCGAGCGAACATCCCGGCAACTCGGATCGATCATTGACCACAGCTTCCTCGTCGGAATACCGTTCAGAGGCTTTTAAACGTTTCATAGCCCTTGGTCGACGCGACGCCACGAACCCTGCGATGCGCACTGGAGCCCACGATGCCCGACCGCAACACCGTCAAGGCGGCGCTGACCGAGCAGCGGATCGAAACACCCTCCTGGGCCTACGGGAACTCCGGGACGCGCTTCAAGACCTTCGCGCAGGAGGGCATTCCGCGCGATCCGTTCGAGAAGCTCGACGACGCCGCGCAGGTGCACAGGTTCACCGGGGCGGCCCCCAGCGTCGCCCTGCACATCCCCTGGGACCGCGTCGACGACTACAGCGCGCTGGGCGAGCACGCCCGATCGCTCGGATTGCGGCTGGGCGCGATCAACCCGAACACGTTCCAGGAGGAGGAGTACCGGCTCGGCAGCATCTGCAACCCCGATCCTGCGGTGCGCGCCAAGGCGCTGGCGCACCTGCTGGAGTGCGTCGACATCATGGACACCACCGGATCCGACGCGCTGAGCCTGTGGTTCGCCGACGGCCTCAACTACCCAGGCCAGGACTGCATCGCCGAGCGCCAGCAGCGCTTGTCGGAAGCGTTGCGGGCCACCTACGGCCGGCTCGGCGAGCACCAGCGGATGCTGCTGGAGTACAAGTTCTTCGAACCCGCCTTCTACGCCACCGACGTCCCGGACTGGGGCACCTCCTACGCCCACTGCGCGGACCTCGGCGAGCGGGCGCAGGTGCTGGTCGACACGGGTCATCACGCTCCGGGCACCAATATCGAGTTCATCGTGGCGTTCCTGCTCGGGCGCGGACGGCTCGGCGGTTTCCACTTCAACAGCCGCTTCTACGCCGACGACGACCTGATGGTCGGTGCCGCCGACCCGTTCCAGCTGTTCCGGATCATGCACGAGATCGTGCGGGCCGGAGCGTTGCAGGACTCGGCGAACGTGGCGTTCATGCTCGACCAGTGCCACAACCTGGAGCCCAAGATCCCGGCCCTGATCCGCTCGGTCCTCAACGTCCAGGAGGCCACCGCGAAGGCACTGCTGGTGGACGGTGATGCCCTCGCCAGGGCGCAGCGCGACGGTGACGTCCTGGGCTCCAACGCGGTCCTGATGGACGCCTACAACACCGACGTCCGGCCGCTGCTGGCCGAGGTCCGCGAGGACGCGGGCATCGCCCCCGACCCGATCGCCGCCTACCACCGCTCCGGGTACGCCGAGAAGATCATCGCCTCCCGCAAGGACGGCACCCCCGCGGGCTGGGGCGCCTGACCGACACCCTCCCCCGGAGGGGAACGACAGTTTTCATGAGAACCTCCCGTCCCCCGAAAAATGACAGTTTTCATGAAAACGTCTCTCTCCCTGAGAACGAGAGTGTTCGTGTACACCTCCCTCACCTCGAAAGACGTTGGTATTCGTGAGAATTTTCCGATTTCTGGGGTGAGGGAAGTTTTCATGAAAACTTCCCGACGTACCGAGAGGTTCACCATGAGCTCGACGCATCCCGACGTGGCTGCGCTGCTGGCGCGCTCGCACGAGCTGGGCGCGGATCCCCGCAACACCAACTACGCCGGGGGCAACGCTTCGGCCAAGGGCGAGCAGACCGACCCGGTGACCGGCGGGCCGGTGCCGCTGATGTGGGTCAAGGGGTCCGGTGGCGATCTCGGAACCCTGACCGAAGCGGGCCTGGCGGTCCTGCGGCTGGACCGGCTGCGCGCGCTGGTCGACGTCTACCCCGGTGCGGACCGGGAGGACGAGATGGTCGGCGCTTTCGACTACTGCCTGCACGGCAAGGGCGGCGCGGCGCCGTCCATCGACACCGCGATGCACGGTCTCGTCGAAGCCCCCCACCTCGATCACCTGCACCCGGATGCCGGGATCGCGCTGGCCACCGCCGTCGACGGCGAGGCGCTGACGGAGGAGTGCTTCGGCGACCAGGTCGCGTGGGTTCCGTGGCGGCGTCCCGGTTTTCAGCTGGGGCTGGACATCGCCGCGATCAAGGAGGCGAACCCGCAGGCCATCGGCGTGGTCCTGGGCGGGCACGGGATCACGGCCTGGGGTGCCACGAGCGAGGAGTGCCGGCGCAACTCGCTGCACATCATCCGCACCGCCGAGCGGTTCATCGACGAACGCGGCAACGCCGAGCCGTTCGGACCGGTGATCGAGGGTTTCCAGCCGCTCCCCGAGGAGCAGCGCAGAGCCCGCGCGGCCGAGCTGGCGCCGGTGATCCGGGGGCTCGCGTCGACGGACCGCCCGCAGGTCGGGCACTTCGACGACGCGCCGGAGGTGCTGGAGTTCCTCGCGCGCGAGAACCACCCGCGCCTGGCGGCCCTGGGCACGTCGTGCCCGGACCACTTCCTGCGCACCAAGGTCCGCCCGCTGCTGCTCGATCTCAGCCCCGACGCCGACCTCGACGAGGTGGTGGCGCGTCTCGGGGAGCTCCACGAGCGCTACCGGGAGGACTACCGGTCCTACTACGACCGCTACGCCGACGCCGACTCCCCCGCGATGCGCGGCGCGGACCCGGCGATCGTGCTGGTGCCGGGCATCGGCCTGTTCTCCTTCGGCAAGGACGAGCAGACCGCTCGGGTGGCGGCCGAGTTCTACCGCAACGCGATCAACGTGATGCGCGGTGCCGAAGCGATCTCCACCTACCAGCCGATCGACGAGTCCGAGAAGTTCCGCATCGAGTACTGGGCGCTGGAAGAGGCCAAGCTCGCTCGGATGCCGGAACCCAAGCCGCTGGCGACCCGGGTCGCGCTGGTCACCGGAGCCGCTTCCGGGATCGGAAGGTCCACTGCGCAAAGGCTTTCCGCCGAGGGCGCGTGCGTGGTGCTGGCCGATCTCGACCTCGGCAGGGCCCAGGAGCTGGCCGCCGAGCTCGGCGGTCCGGACGCGGCGGTGGCAGTGCGGGTCGACGTCACCGACGAGGAGCAGGTCGCGGGAGCTTTCCGGGAAGCGGCACTGACTTTCGGCGGGGTCGACCTGGTGGTCAACAACGCCGGGCTGTCGATCTCGAAGCCGCTGCTGGACACCACGGTCGCCGACTGGGACCTCCAGCACGACGTGATGGCGCGCGGCTCGTTCCTGGTCTCGCGTGAGGCGGCGCGGCTGATGGTGGCGCAGCGGATGGGCGGCGACATCGTCTACATCGCCAGCAAGAACTCGGTGTTCGCGGGTCCGAACAACGTCGCCTACGGCGCGACGAAGGCCGACCAGGCGCACCAGGTCCGGCTGCTGGCGGCCGAGCTGGGCGAGCACGGGATCCGCGTCAACGGCGTCAACCCGGACGGCGTGGTCCGCGGGTCGGGCATCTTCGCGGGCGGCTGGGGCGCGCAGCGGGCGAAGGTCTACGGCGTCGCCGAGGAGGACCTGGGCAAGTTCTACGCCCAGCGCACCATTCTCAAGCGCGAGGTGCTGCCGGAACACGTCGCAGCCGCGGTGTTCGCGCTGGCGGGCGGCGATCTCACGCACACCACGGGTTTGCACGTGCCGGTGGACGCCGGCGTGGCCGCGGCGTTCCTGCGCTGAGGAGGTGCCGGATGACGACGGACTCCCCGACCTTCGCGGCGGTGGATCTGGGCGCTTCCAACGGCCGGGTGGTCGTCGGCCGGATCTCCGGCGGCCTGCTGGAGACCACCGAGGTCCACCGCTTCCCCAACGGCCCCGCCACGCGACCGGACGGAGCGCACTGGGACGTCGGGGAGCTGTTCCGGCAGGTCCTCGTCGGCCTCCGCCAGACAGGTGCGCCGGTGTCGGTCGGCATCGATTCGTGGGGGGTCGACTACGGGTTGGTCGACGGCTCGGGAGAACTGCTGGGAGACCCCTTCCACTACCGGGATTCGCGCACCGACCACGTCGCACAGTCCTTCGTGGACTCCTTCGGAGCGCCGGAGCTGTTCGCGCGCAACGGGTTGCAATTCCTCCCGTTCAACACCCTCTTCCAGCTCGTGGCCGAGAACCGCGCAGCGCTGGGAGCCGCCGACACCCTGCTCCTGATGCCGGACCTGATCGGGTACTGGTTGACGGGCGAGATCGGAGCGGAACTGACCAACGCCTCCACGACGGGTCTGCTGGACGCTCGCAGCCACCGGTGGTCACCCGAGCTGGCGCGGGCCGCCGGTATGGACGTCTCGGTGCTTCCCGCACTGCGCGAACCCGGCGACACCGTGGGATCGCTGCGACCGGCGATCGCCGAGGAGACGGGACTGACCGACACCTCGGTGATCGCCGTCGGCTCGCACGACACCGCCTCCGCCGTGGTCGGAATCCCCGCGCAGGAGTCCGATTTCGCCTACGTGTGCACCGGAACCTGGTCGCTGGCGGGCTTGGAACTGCCCGGCCCCGTGCTCACCGATCGAGCCCGCCGGGCCAACTTCACCAACGAGCTGGGCGTCGACGGAACGGTCCGCTTCCTGCGCAACATCATGGGACTCTGGCTGCTCCAGGAGAGTCTCCGCACCTGGGGGCTCACCTCCGGCGACCTGCCGGCCCTGCTGGCGGAGGCGGCCCGGGCCGCACCGCTGACGGCGGTCGTCGACGCCGAGGACCACCGCTTCCTCGCTCCCGGCGACATGCCCTTGCGCATCGCGCAAGCCTGCCGCGAAACAGACCAGCCGGTGCCGGGGACCCGCGGCGCGATGGTCCGCTGCATCCTCGAAAGCCTCGCCCTGGCACACCGCCGCGCCCTCCGCGAGGCGGCTGAGCTGGCCGGCCGAAACGTCGAGGTCGTCCACCTGGTGGGTGGCGGCGCCCGCAACGAGCTCCTCTGCCAGTTCACGGCCGACGCCCTGGGCGTCCCGGTCGTCGCGGGCCCGGTCGAGGCCACGGCGACCGGCAACCTCCTCATCCAAGCCAGAGCCGCAGGCCAGGTCGCAGACCTCACCGAGATCCGCCACCTCGTCGCCCGCTCCCATCCCCTCCGCCACTACACCCCCACCACGACCACCACCCCCTGGACCCACGCCGAATCCCACCTCCACCCCACCCCCTGACCCCGACCACCGTGGCCTCGACGCGTTCGAGGTGGGTGGACCTCGCCCGTAGGCAGTTTTGGTCCGAATTGACCGGGCATACCGGACTTCGATCTGGACGGTTCGGACCAAAACCGCCCACTCAGCACCCCGCACTCGTCAGCCGAGCTTGGTAGAACTGCCTCATGGCTGGTTGGGATGCCGGTGCGCCGGGGGTGATGGCCCTGCCGTCGGGGCGGTTGGTGCGGGGGCGAGGTCTGCGCGCCGCGCTGCCGGAGGGACCGGTCCCGGACTTCGCGCTGCACCTGGTCGGACGCCGGCCCAGCCGGGTCGAGTGGGATTCGCGCTGGGTGCGGTGGCCGGACTTCCTGCTCCCCCGCGACCGGGCCGATGCCGCCGACGCGTTCCGCGAGGCGTGGGGACGGGCGGGCGATGAGCGCGTCGAGCTGGCGTGCGGCGGCGGCCGGGGCCGCACCGGGACGGCGCTGGCCTGCCTCGCCGTGATCGACGGCGTGCCGCCCGGCGAAGCCGTCTCCTACGTGCGCGCCCACTACCACCCCCGGGCGGTCGAAACACCGTGGCAGCGCCGCTACGTGCGCGACTTCCGCGGCTGACGGCAGGACTTTCGGCCGGTCCGCCACGACCGGCCGAGGACGAGACTGCCCCTGTTGGCGCGGGGTGCCCGTCCGGCGCTCCGCAGGAGATGCCAGGGGGCGAGAACCATGCGAATGCTCATCAGGATCAAGCCGGGCCTGGAAGCGGCGAACCAGGCGCTCAAGGACGGGTCGATGCAGAAAGCGCTCCAACAGGCGCACGAGCAGCTCAAGCCCGAAGCCTCGTACTTCCTGCCGGAGAACGGGCAGCGGACCGCGTACTTCTTCTGCGACCTCGCCGACGAGTCCCAGATCGTGTCCTCGCTCGACCCCTTCTTCTCCCACCTGGAGGCGAAGGTCGAGGTCTACCCCGCGATGAACTTCAACGACCTGCTCGCGGGCTTCGACCAGCTCGACCGGGGCTGACCGCGCGCCTCTGCGTCGGCCGCAAGAGTCCGTTCCGAAGCCGCCTCCGGTTCGCCGAGGCGTCATCTGTGCTCCATAGTGTCGGTCCGGTTTTCCCGAACCGACCGAAAAGGTGGAGCATGAACGAGAACTCCTACCGCCCTACCCGGCGCCAGGTGCTGCTGGCAGGTTCTGCCGCCCTCGGTGCGGCGGCCTTGGGCACGACCGGTCCCGCCTACGCCGGGACCAACCGGGTCCGCGAGCCGTTCCAGCTCGGGATCGCCTCCGGTGATCCGCTGCCGGACGGCGTCGTGCTGTGGACCCGATTAGCCCCTGAACCGCTGACCGAGGACGGCTTCGGCGGCATGCCCGACCAGATCGTGCCGGTGCAGTGGCAGGTCGCCACCGACGAGCGCTTCTCCGACGTCGTCGCCGAGGGCACCGAGCAAGCCGTGCGCGCCTCGGCGCACTCGGTGCACGCCGAGGTCACGGGGTTGCGCTCAGGCGCGGAGTACTTCTACCGGTTCCGCGCGGGCGACCAACTCAGCCCGATCGGCCGCACCAAGACCGCCCCGGCGCCCGGCGCGAAGCTGGACAAGTTCTCCTTCGCCTTCGCCAGCTGCCAGAACTACCCGGCCGGTCACTACACGGCCTACCAGCACATGGCCGAGGAAGACCTGGACCTGGTCGCGTTCCTCGGCGACTACATCTACGAGGGCGGCGATCCCGGTGCGATCGGGCGTCCGCACGTGCCCGCGCACGAGATCATGGACCTCGCCGACTACCGGACCCGGCTCGGCCAGTACAAGTCGGACGAGTTCCTGCAGGCCGCGCACGCCGCGTTCCCGTGGGCCGTCGTCTTCGACGACCACGAGGTGGAGAACAACTGGGCCGGTGACCTCTCGCAGCCCGACTCCGAGCCGGACCAGGACCCGGCGGTGTTCCGCGAGCGCAGGGCGCAGGCGTTCCAGGCCTACTACGAGCACATGCCGCTGCGCCGCGCGCAGCGCCCGAGCGGACCGGACATCCGCATCCACCGCCGCCTGACCTTCGGCGACCTGGTCGACGTGCACCTGCTGGACACCCGCCAGTACCGCGACGACCAGGAGGTTCCGCCGGAGCAGGTCGACGACCCGGAGCGCACCATCCTCGGCGCCGAGCAGCGGAAGTGGTTGCTGGACAACCTCGCGGGCCGCACCGCCCGCTGGAACGTCCTGGCGCAGCAGGTCTTCTTCAGCCAGCGCGACTTCACCTCGGGCGATGCGGACTCGTTCAGCGACGACGCGTGGGACAACTACCCGGCGGAGCGGAACCTGGTGCGCGACCGCCTGGCCGGTGTCTCGAACCCGGTGGTCATCACCGGCGACGTGCACGCCAACTACGCCGCGGACATCAAGGCCGACTTCGAGCGGGCGGATTCGGCCACGGTCGGCGTGGAGCTGGTGGGCACCTCCATCGCCTCGGGCGGCAACGGCACCGACCAGAACCCGGGCGACGCGGTCCAGCTGCAGGAGAACCCGCACATCAAGTTCGTCAACCGGCAGCGCGGCTACGTCCGCAACACCATCACCCACGATGCCTGGAAGGCCGATTTCCGGGTCGTCGACCAGGTCACCACTCCCGGCGCGGGCCTCTCCGACCGCGCCACCTTCACCATCCGGGCCGGCCGGCCGGGGCTGGTCGAAGGATGACGACCGTGGTGCCCCGGTCTCGCCGGGGCACCACGGATCGGTCCACAGTAGAGCGGGCCGGCCCGGTCCGAACACGCGGCCAACGCACGGTGAAGACCTGCTACCTGCGAACATCGAGCGCCTTCCACGGGGCGGAAGCACGTGCGCGTTGGGTACTGTGGTGCCGATTCAACGGCGAGCTCGTAGGACGTGACATGACGAACGCGCGGCGGAAGCTGATCTTGGTCCGGCACGCGAAGTCGGCGCACCCGGACGGTGTCGAGGACTTCGACCGGCCGCTGACCGAGCGCGGGCGTCGCGATGCCCCGGCCGTGGGCCGCTGGCTGCGCGACAACGCCTACGCGATCGAGGTCGTGCGCTGCTCACCTGCCCTGCGCACCCGCGAGACCTGGGAGCTGGCGGGCGCGAACATCCCGGCGGGCCCGCAGGTCAGCCTCGACGAGCGCGTCTACGACGCCACGGCGCACGAGCTGCTCTCCCTCGTGCGCGAACTGCCGGTGACGGCGATGACTGCCGCGATCGTCGGGCACAACCCCGGCCTGGAAGACCTGGTCCACCTGCTGACCGGCGAATCCGTGGAGCTCAAGACCTCGGCGGTGGCGCTGCTGAGCAGCGAGCGGGCCTGGGCGGACGCGGCGGAGTCCTGGACCTGCGCGTCCACCTTCGCCAAACCGCGCGGCTGAGCGCGGTCGTCCGGCGTTCTAGACTCCGCGCATGGTCGACATCCCCGGTGAGCCGTTCTTCCACCCCGACGGGAACCTGCTGGTCCCGGCCAAGCACGCGAGCAGTCCGTGGTCACCGCAGATGATGCACGGACGGCTGTTCGGCGGCCTGCTGGCCAGGTCGCTGGAGCTGGAGCACGGCGCGGAGGACCTCCAGTTCGCCCGGCTGACGGTGGACTTGTTCCGCAGCGCCCAGCTCGACCCGGTCCGCGTGGAAACCCACCGGGTTCGCGACGGGCGACGCATCCGGGTCGCCGACGCCACGGTCTACGCCGGGGACAAGGCCGTCGCCCGCGCCAGCGCGGTCCTGCTCCGCAAGGGCGATCAGCCCGCGGGCGAGGTCCCGACGACCCCGTCGTGGTCGATGCCGGTGGTCGCCGAGCTCGGTCCGCCGCCGGTCTCGTCGGGCCAGTGGGAACCGCCGTTCGACATCTGGATGCTCGACGAGGCCGGGGCCACCACCGACTGGTCCCAGGCGGGAGCCCGCCGCGCCTGGGTGCGCGACACCCACGAGCTGGTCGCGGGCGAACCCATGACGCCCTTCGTCCGGACCGCCACCGCGGCCGACTTCGCGAGTCCGCTGGCCAACATGCCCGAAAGCGGGTCCCTGGGCTTCATCAACGCCGACTACACCCTCACGCTCAGCCGGATGCCCACCACACCGGAGATCGGGATGGAGGCCACCGGCCACCTCAGCCACACCGGCGTGGCGACGGGATCCACGACGTTCCACGACCCTGAGGGGCCCTTCGGCTACTGCACCGTGACCGCGGTGGCGACCCCGCCGATGGCCTGACCCTCGTGGGTCGGGGAAGTTTTCATGAAAACTTCCCCGACGAGGACGAGTGCCCCTCCTCGCAGGTGGAGGGGCACTCGCCGCCGAGGTCAGGCCTGGTCTAAGCCGCCCGACTTGAGCTTCGCGGTGAACGACGACCACTCACCGGCGCTCACCGCCAGCACCGGGCTGGCGTCGCCGAGCTTGCTGTCCCGCACAAGACGTCCGCCCGCGACGACAGCGGTCTCGACGCACTGCGCGTCACCGGAGCTGTAGCTGCTCTTGACCCACCGCACGGACGCATGTTGACCGGCGTGGTTTCCCATCGATGCCCCTCTCGTGTCCTCACCTCATCTGTTCCGCCACCTCGGCGATGAACTCGCGTGACTCCACCGGCCCGAGCGCGGCAGCCTGCAGTCGACCCCACAAGCTCCCGTAGGAAGTCACAGCATCGTGGGCGTCGAGGTATTGAGCGTCGTCATGCGATTCGACGTAGACGAAGTCGAGCGGCGCGGTGACGCCTGAGGCCGGGATGTTGAGCAGGGTGAATCGATACGCGACTTGACCGGCATAGGTCCGGGCGTTGAACGGCAGGATCTGAATCTGCACGTTGCGACGTCGCGCCATGTCCGCGAGGTGACTCAGCTGCTCGCGCATCACCTCGGGTCCACCGATGTTCCTGCGCACGCACGATTCGGAGAGCACGAACGAGAGTTGCGGCCGGTCCTGCCTGGTGAACACGCTCTGACGTTCCTTGCGCGCCAACACGCGGCTTTCGAGGTTGTCCTCACGACCACCGGGCTGACTCCCCTCCAGCAGAGCCTGGATGTAGTTCTCCGTCTGGAGGAGTCCGGGGATGACTTCGACCTCGACCGACTTGAGCGCTGCGGCATCGCGTTCCAGCTCGACGAACAGGCGGAACCAGTCCGGGTAGACGGCGCGGTAGCCGGTCCACCTGCCGCGCTGGTTCTGGCCGCGCGCCAGGTCGAGCAGGACTTCCGCGTGGTCGGCATCGGCTCCGTAGAGCTCGCCGAGGAGCTTGACGTCACCGGCCTGGATGCTGCTCTGCGCGAGCTCGATCCGGCTGATCTTGCTGGTCCGGCATCCGAGGTGCTGGGCGGCCTTCTCCGGATCGACGCCCGCTCGCTCGCGCAATCGCGTGAGCTCGTTGGACAGCAGGAGTCGGCGAACGGTCGGGGTCATGACCATCGGGACGGTGCCTCCGGGATGCGAGCGGTTCGTGATCAGTATCGATCGCCGCCGCCTCGGAGAAGAGCCCCCTTTCGAGCGAAACTACGTTAGGACTCCTACATTCACCGGCCCTTCTGCCGATGTTCTCGGCAACTCGGTCGGCGGCACCCCCTTCCCCGTCCCGCTGCCGCCGACCGAGCCCACTCACCCGACGAGAAGGGACCACCCGGTGTCCTCCGATGCCCGAATCGCGCGCCACTACTGGCTGCCGATCCCCGAAGCCTCCGGCCGCGGCGGCGTCCGCCACGCCTTCCCCGGCGCCCGATGGCTCGGCACGCCGTCCGAAACAGCGGTCTGCGGAATCGAAACCCCCATGGCCGAACCGTCCGAGGTGGACTGGATCTGCTTCCCCACCTGCCCGGAGTGCCACCAGATCCTCAAGGACCGCCACAGCACCCGCGGTCGCTGACCGGATCGTGCGGGAGCAAGGCCTGATCGTGCCTTCTCGCCGGGGCCGACCTGTCCGAGGATTGCGGTGTGAGCAGAGCACTTCTCGTCATCGACGTCCAAGAGTCCTTCCGTCAGCTGCCGATGTGGTCGGCCATGTCCGATCCCGATGTCGCAGAACCTGTTTCCCGTCTCGTCGAGCACGCCCGAGCCGAAGGGGACCTCGTGGTGTGGATGCTGCACAGCGAGCCCGGTTCGGGCGGCGCATTCGATCCGGTCAACGGACACCTGCGACTGCTGGACGGCCTCGCCCCCGCCGAGGGCGAACCGACCGTGGTCAAGACCTCGCACAACGCCTTCACCAGCACGAACCTCGATCAGACCTTGACGCGGCGGGGTGTGCGCGAACTCGCCGTGTGCGGGATCCGCACCGAGCAGTGCTGCGAGACGACCGCCCGCGTCGCCTCGGACCTGGGCTACGACGTCTCGTTCATCACCGAGGCGACCGCGACCAACCCCGTCGCGCACCGCGACGCCCCCGCCGATCGCAGCGTGGCCGACGTGCTGGCCGATCCGCTGACGCTGCACCCGGCGGAGATCATCGCGCGCACCGAGTACGCCCTGTCCGGCCGGTTCGCGTCGATCCGCACGGTCGCGGAGGTCACCGGAGTAGGCTGACCGGATCGTGAGCCGTGTTGTCTTCCTGCTGATGCCGGGACTGCACCTGCTGGACCTCGCCGGCCCGGCGCAGGTGTTCTCGACGGCTGCCGATCTCGGGCACGACTACGAGCTCGACTACGTCTCCCAGCACGGCGAGGTGCTCAGCGCGCAGGGACTGCCCCTGCGCGCTGAGCGCGACTGGCCCGACCTCACCGCCGACGACCTCGTGCTGGTCCCGGGTTCGCGGGTGCCCGACCCGCCCCGCTGGCCCCGGCTGCACTCGGCGACCGCGCAGAAGCTGCGGGAGCACCACGGTTCCGGCGGGACGATCGCGAGCGTGTGCTCGGGCGCGGACGTCCTGGGCCAGGCGACACTGCTCGATGGCCGTCGCTGCACCACCCACCACGAGCTCCAGGACGAGCTGGCTCGCCGCCACCCCGCCGCGTCGGTGGTGCGCGACGTGCTGTTCGTGTCCGACGGCGGGGTGGTGACCTCGGCGGGCATCGCCAGCGGCATCGACCTGGCCCTGCACCTGCTGGCCGAGGAGTGCGGACCCGGCGAAGCGGCGCGCGTGGCCAGGGAGATGGTGGTCTACGCACGCCGGAACGGCGACGAGCAGCAGGCCAGCGCCATGTTGCGGCACCGGGCGCATCTCGACGACGCCGTGCACCGGGTTCAGGACGTCATCGACGCCCGCTTCACCGAGCCGCTGCTGCTCAGCGAGCTCGCCACCGGCGCGGGCGTCAGCGAACGCACCCTCACCCGCTCCTTCAGCAAGGCCACCGGCTTGACACCGCTGCGCTACCAGCAGGTTCTCCGCCTCGAACGCGCTGATCACCTGATCGGCAGAGGTGCCACCGCCGAGTCCGCCGCGCGGGCCGCCGGGTTCGCCGACGGGCGCATGCTGCACCGCATCCGCGCACGCGAGGCCGCCTCGCGGAGTTGAGCCGCGGAATCAAGCCCTTGACTTGTGGACATACACAAAACCATTATCTGTATGACTGTCGTCTCGGCGATGGTCGCCCGAGGACGTACCGGCACGGGATGAAGGGCAGGTGAGCGGTGCAGGACAGGCCCCTCACGAACTCCGTGCACGAGGTGCAGGGCGAACAGGTGCGGATGCCCGTCGAGGTGCGCTCGGCGACCGGCATCACCGCCCAGTTCCTGGTGCCCGCCGGGCCCGCGCGCGACACCCTCGCCGCCGTCGGGCTGGAGCCGGTGACACCGCTGCCCGGCCGCGTTCCCGCGACGCTGGGCTTCATCCACTACCTCGACTGCGATCTCGGTCAGTACCACGAGTTCCTGGTCGCGCTGATGTGCAGGCAGCCCGGAGTGCGCGGCTCCACCGGCGTGTTCATCCACTGGCTGCCGGTCGACCAGACCTTCACCTGCGAAGCCGGCCAGACCATCTGGGGATTCCCCAAGGAGATGGCCGCCATCGACGTCAGCACCAGCGGGAACCGCACCCGCTGCGAGGTCCGGCTCGACGAGCGGGAGGTCGTCGCGCTGGACTTCGCGCGCGGCGTCCCCGCCCCCTCGGCGATGGGCGCGATGACCCTCGACGCCTACACCCACCGCGACGACGTCCTGCGGCGAACCCCGTGGACGATGCGCGCCGGCGGCACGCGGATGCGTCCCGGCGGTGCGCGGATCGAACTCGGCGACCATCCGATCAGCAACGACCTGCGACGACTCGGATTTCCCCGAAAAGCACTGTTCACCAACCACATCGGCGATCTGAAGATGCAGTTCGCCGACGCGATGAGGATTTCCAGCCGTTCGTGATCACGCGGACCGGAGCAGTCAACGGCGACCACTGGAGTAGTTGAAGAAGATGAGCGATGCCGATTACATCGTCGTGGGCGCTGGCAGCGCCGGATCCGTCGTGGCCAGCAGGCTGGCCGAACGAGGCGCGAAGGTGCTCCTGCTGGAAGCCGGCCGCAAGGACACCCTGCCCACCGTCACCGTTCCCGGCATGATCTCCGTGCTGCACGTCGTGCCGCAGCTGAAGAAGCAGGTGGCCTGGAAGCAGTACTCGACCCCGCAGAAGCACGCCCACGAGCGCGAGATCCCGATGACCCGGGGCAAGGTCCTCGGCGGGTCGAGCTCGGTCAACGGCATGCTCTTCGTGCGCGGCAACAAGGCCAACTACGACTCCTGGGCCGCCGAGGGCTGCGAGGGCTGGAGCTACGACGACGTCCTGCCCGCCTTCAAGCGCCTGGAGAACTGGGAGGACGGCCCCAACGACCTGCGCGGCGAGGGCGGTCCGATCGAGGTCACGCGGCAGAAGGACATCACCCCCGCCGGTGAGCAGTTCATGGCCGCGACGCAGGAGACCCTCGGCGTGCCGAGAGTGGAGGACTACAACGGCGAATCGCAGGAAGGTGTCAGCATCTTCCAGCAGAGCGCCAAGAAGGGGAAGCGCTTCAGCTCCTCTCGCGGGTACCTGACCAACCGGGACCTGCCGTCGCTGCAGGTGCGCACCCACGTGCACGTCTCCCGGGTGATCATCGAGAACGGCCGCGCCACCGGTGTGGAGATCATCGACACCAAGAGCGGGCGGAAGGAGACCCTGCGGTCGGCCAACGGGGTCGTCGTCTCGGCCGGTGTCATCGGTTCGCCGCAGATCCTCATGCTCTCCGGTGTCGGCCCCGCCGGTCACCTCAAGGAGATGGACATCGACGTCAAGGCCGACCTGCCGGTGGGCCAGAACCTGCACGACCACCTGTTCGTGCCGATGACCTTCGTGACCAAGAAGGCCCTGCACCGCTCCACCCCGGCCTACATGGCTTCCGGGATGCTCAAGGAGACCTTCGGCAAGAGCGGCGAGTCCTGGCTGGGCAGAACGCTCTTCGAGACGGTCGGGTTCGTCAAGACCTCGCGCGCCAAGGGCGACGTGCCGGACATGCAGATCCACACGATCCCGTGGAGCTACCCGACTCCCAACCAGGACGAGGACAAGCTCTACCGGACCGACACCCGACCGGCGCTCACGGTCTTCCCGACGCTGATCTACCCGGAGAGCCGCGGCGAGGTCCGCCTGGCCTCGACCGATCCGACGGCCTCGCCGGTGATCGACCCGGGTTACCTCAGCGAATCGGCCGACACCGAGTTCCTGATCGAGGCGATGGGCATGATCCGGGAGATCATGGCGAACAAGACCATCGCCAAGGACGTGACCGAGGAGCTCAGCCCCGGCCCGAAGTACTTCGACGAGACCGAGCTGCGCCGCGAGCTGCCGACCCGCGTCCACTCCGTCTACCACCCGGTGGGCTCCTGCCGGATGGGCGTGGACGAACGCGCGGTCGTCGACCCGAACCTGCAGGTGCGCGGCGTGGACGGGTTGTGGGTCGCCGACGCGTCCATCATGCCCAGCATCACCGGCGGCAACACCAACGCGCCCTCGTACATGATCGGCGAGATGTGCGCTTCGCTGATCTGACGGGACGCTGCCGCTGAAGAACGCTCGTCGGCGCTCGTGGGGTTCGCTTTCCCGCCCCACGAGCGCCGATTCGCCGGGGCCGGTGACCGCTGTTTCGGACTCAGCGGCAGGCTCTTTCGACAATCGAAGCATGCGGACGGAGGGGGCCGCCGAACGCAGCGCTAAGCGATGCACGATGCTGATGCCGTGAACGATCTCGAAGAGGCCCAGGGCCGCGGCAGCACGCACGGTCCCGCCGGAGATGCCGCTCTGGGCGTGCTGCTGAGAGCGCTCAACGTCGAGCTCGACCGGTTCAACATCCTTTTCGGGAATGCCCACGGCCTCTACCGCACGGACCTCAACGCGCTCGTCGCGATCCTCGAAGCGGCCCGCCGCGAGGACCCGATGACTCCGAGCAGGCTCGCCGCCGCTCTGGACCTGAGCGCATCGGCCACCACGACTCTGCTGGAGCGGCTGGAATCCCTCGGGCACATCACCCGGGAGCACAGCAAGACCGACCGCCGCAGGGTCGACCTCTACATCCACGACACGGCCAGGCAGATCGGCAGCGAGTTCTACCAGCCGCTGCTGCGCGAGCTCAGCGGAGTGTGGGACCACTTCAGCGACGAGCAGCGGGAAACCGTCCGCCAGTTCCTCACCGCGACGATCATGGCGACCACCAGGGCGCGGGAGACGATCGCCCCTCGCTGAGGGCAGGGCGGCCGGAAGGTGTCGCCGCCGCGTTCGGGGAGTGAGAATCGGGTCATCGCGTCGAGCGGTGACACCGGGCGTTCGCACCTCTAGCATCCGGTTCACCACGACGAAGTGACTTCACATTTCTGAAGCGAGGGTGATCCGGTTGTCGTCGCCGACCTTGGACCAGTTGGGTTTCCGCCTGCACGACGAGGACTCCGTCCTCATCGCCCGTCAGGACATCGAACCCGGCACGTACTCCGGGCTCGAGATCACGAACACCGTGCCGAGCGGGCACAAGGTCGCCACGGCGGACATCGCCGAGGGCGCGGCCGTGCGCAAGTACGGCCAGATCATCGGCTTCGCCTCCCGCGACATCGCCGCCGGCGAGCACGTCCACACCCACAACGTCGATTACCAGGAATTCCAGCGAGAGCACGCCTTCGGTGCTGACGCCACGCCCACCGACTACGTGCCCGAGCAGCAACGAGCGACCTTCCAGGGATTCGTCCGACCGGACGGCCGGGTCGGCACCCGCAACTACCTGGCGGTGCTGACCTCGGTGAACTGCTCCGCGACGGCGGCGAAGATGATCGCCCGCAAGGTGGAGGCCTCCGGCATCCTCGACGACTACCCCAACGTCGACGGCATCTGCCCGCTCACCCACACCCTCGGCTGCGGGCACAGCGGGAGCGGCAACGAGGGCTTCGAGGTGCTGCGTCGAGCTCTCCAGGGCTACGCGGGCCACCCCAACATCGCCGGAGTGCTGGTGCTGGGTCTGGGGTGCGAGGTCAACCAGGTTCGAGCGCTGACCGACGACCTCAAGCTGGCCGAAGGCACGCCCGTGCACGCGATGACGATCCAGGAGTTCGGCGGGACCAAGAAGACCGTCGCCGAAGGCGTCCGGCGCATCGAGGAGATGCTGCCCGTGGCCAACTCCCACCAGCGGGAGACCGTCGGCGCGGACAAGCTCGTCCTGGCCATGGAGTGCGGCGGGTCGGACGCCTACTCGGGGATCACCGCCAACCCGGCGCTCGGCGCGGCTGCCGACCTGCTGATCCGCCACGGCGGCACCGCGGTGTTCGGCGAGACCACCGAGATCTACGGCGCCGAACACCTCCTCACCCGTCGCGCGGTGAGCCGCGAGGTCGGCGAGAAGCTGGTGAGCCGGATCGAGTGGTGGGAGGAGCACGTCCAGGCCGACGGCAGTTCGATCAACAACAACCCCTCACCCGGCAACAAGGCGGGCGGGCTGACCACGATCCTGGAGAAGTCGCTGGGCGCCGCGGCCAAGGGCGGGACCACCAACCTCGTCGACGTCCTGCAGTACGCGGAGCCGATCACCGATCACGGGCTCATGTTCATGGACACGCCCGGCTACGACCCGGTCAACGCGACCGGCCTGATCGCCGGGGGCGCTCAGCTGATGTGCTTCACGACCGGCCGCGGGTCGGCGTTCGGCTGCAAGCCGGCGCCGAGCATCAAACTCGCCACCAACACACCGCTGTACGAGCGGATGACCGACGACATGGACATCAACTGCGGGGTCATCGCCGACGGCGGGCTGACCGTGGCCGAGATGGGCGAGCAGGTCTTCCAGCACGTCCTGCGCGTCGCCTCGGGTGAGGAGACCAAGAGCGAGGAACTCGGCTACGGCGAGGAGGAATTCGTCCCCTGGCACCTGTCCACCGTGCTGTGAAGGAGCGAAGGGCGGTCCCGGCACCCCAGGTCGCCGGAACCGCCCTGCTTCCCCCATCATCAGGCCGCGAGGACCTCGCGCCGCGGGACCTCCAGGTCCCAGCGGTGGCGGTGCAGCAGCACCGGCACCTGCTCACCGCGCTGCGCGGCGGCGAAGACCTCGGCGCGGGCTCGACGCCACCACACCCAGGTGCGCCAGGCGCCGAAGAGCAGCATCGCGACCAGGGCCAGCATCGCCACCCGGTACTCCGAACCGCCGGGCATGAACTCGAACGCGTCCAGCACCAGACCCACGCACAGCACGCCCAGCGCCGTCGCCGAGTGCCCGCCCGCGTTGGCCACACCTGTGGCCGTGCCGACGTGGCGCAGCGAGTTGTAGTCGCGCACCAGGGCGAAGGCCACCGACGACACCGGACCACCGAGGGCGAAGATCAGGAACGCGACCGCGATCACCGCCAGCGGCGGCCGTCCCTGCGGCCAGGTCAGCAGCGCCACCCACGCCAGCACGTTCAGGCCGAGATAGCCCATGACCAGCCACATCCGGCATTCCGGCCGCTTGCCGATCAGCGCGCCGATCATCGGACCCCCGACGACCTGGCCGATGATCAGCAGGCTCAGCAGCACGCTCGCCGTGGACGCGGCGACACCGAGTCCGTCGACGAGGTACGGGAAACCCCACAGCAGGGTCAGCGCACCCGAGACGAACATCGTGCAGAAGTGCGTCCAGAACGCCAGCCTCGTCCCGGGCACCGACCACGCGGTGCGCACCTGCGCCAGCACCGCTCCCCCGCTCTTGGGCGCCGACGCCTTCGGCGTGGTGTCCCGCACGACCGAGACCGTCACCGCCGCGTAGGCCATCGTCAACGCACCCACCAGCAAGAACGTGCCCGTCCAGCCGATCGTGCGCAGTGCTGCGGCGAGCGGGAACGTCGCCGCGACACCGCCCAGCGCCCCCAGCGCGCTGGAAATGGTGGCCACCAGCGCGTACCGACGCGCCGAGAAGTACGCCGCCACCAGGCGCAAGATGCTCACCCACATCAACGCGTCGCCCAGGCCGAGCACGCCGCGCGCGGCCAGCCCCATGGCGTAGGTGTCGGCCAGCGCGAACAACGTCTGACCCGTCCCCAGCAACAACACCGCCGTGGTGATCACCCGGCGAGCGCCGAACCGGTCCACCATCAATCCCGTGGGGATCTGCATGCTCGCGTAGATCCCGACCTGCAGGACCGTGAACGCGCTGAGCGCGGCAGGCCCGACGTCGAACCGATCGAGTGCCTGCGTCCCGGCAACCCCCAGGCTGCCCCTGTGAAACACCGCGGCGAGGTAGGCGACCACCGCCACGCTCCAGATCCACCATGCCCGACTCTCCGGTCGGTCGGCAGCCACGAATGCCCTCCCGTGTTCTCAACGTCAACAACGCACTGTCCCTCTTGCTCACCTAGTACTTCGTTTCGCGAAGCACCTGAGTTAGCGATTCCACGAGTGGACTGCACCACATGCTCCACTGTGGACGAACGAGGATCCGAGTCTTGGCCCAGGAGCGACGCTCACCTAGCCTCGGGGCCTGTGCCCGCAGCGCTGCGGTCACCCACGCATCGAAAACACCGGCGCACCAACGCGCGAGGTGGGATGGAGCGCGATGGAAGGCAACACCGCCCCGGATCCGGCGATCCACCGCATGCTGCACCCGAGGTCGATCGCGATCCTGGGCGCCTCGAACGACCCGCTCAAACTCTCCGGTCGCGCGATCGCGCTGATGAAGCGCTTCGGCTACACCGGCAGGCTGCTGCCGATCAACCCGGCGCGCGAGCAGGTGCAGGGACTCCCCGCCCACCCCCGGCTGGCCGAGGTCGACGGCGAGATCGACCTCGCGATGATCACGCTGCCGGCCGACCAGGTCGTCGAGGCGGTCCGGGACTGCGCCCAACGGGGTGTTCCGGCGGCGATCGTGGGCGCGGCCGGTTTCGCCGAGCTCGACGAGCAGGGAGCGCTGCTCCAGCAGCAGCTGGTCGACGTCGCGGCGGAGACCGGAACCCGCCTGCTCGGGCCGAACTGCTTGGGCATGTTCAGCCTGCGGGACAAGGCGATGGCCACGTTCACCTCGGCCATGGACGGCGACTTCACACCGCGCGAAGGCCCGCTGGCGTTCGTCAGCCAGAGCGGCGCGTTCGGCACCTTCATCTTCTCCGCCGCGCAGCACGCCGGGATCGGCATCTCGCACTTCCTCAACACCGGAAACGAGGCCGATCTGTCGGTGGCCGAACTGCTGGGCGGGCTCGTCGAGCTCGACGAGGTCCACGCGCTGATGGCCTACCTGGAAGGGGTGCACGACGGACCGGAACTGCTGGCCGTCGCCCGGCGGGCCCACGAACTCGACAAACCGATCCTCGCCGTGAAGGTCGGGCGATCCGACGCCGGCGCCCGGGCGGCGGCATCGCACACCGCTTCGCTGGCGGGCGAGGACGCGGTGTTCGACGGCGTCGTGCGGCAGTTCGGCGTGGTGCGAGCGGACGGCATGGACCAGCTGCTCGGCGCCGCGATGATCTTCGCCGGCGGTCGCCGCGCCCGGGGCGAGCAGCTGACCACGTTGTCGCTGTCCGGTGGCGCGGGGGTGCTGATGGCCGACGCGGCCAGCCGCCACGGCTTGGACGTCGCCGCATGGGAACCCGAGTGGCAGCACCGGATGGCCGAGGTGATCCCGGCGTTCGGGTCGCCGCGCAATCCGGTCGACCTGACCGCGAACCTCATCAGCGACCCCGGGATGCTGCGCCGAGCGTTGCAGATCGCGGTCGAACACCCGGGATCCGACCTGATCGCGGTGTTGCTCGGCAACGCCGACCACGCCGCCGACGAACTCATCGGCGCCATCGAGCACGCCTACCGCTCGACCGACCGGCCGCTGGTCGTGGTGTGGACGGGAGGCAGCGGACGACCCCGGGAACGATTGCGGGAGCTGGGGATCCCGTGCTTCACCGACCCCGGACGAGCGGCCGCGGCGCTGGGAGCGCTGGCCGGCTACAGCCTGCGACCCGCCCCACCGAGCCCGCAGCGGCCGCCCGACGTCGACCACAAGGTCGTGCGCGCGATCCTGTGCGAAGCCCGCGACCACGGGCGCAGGCACCTCGACGAGCACGAGTCCAGCAGGCTCATCGCCGCCTACGGCGTGCCGTGCGCGGGCGCCTTCACTGCGAAGGACCCGCACGGCGCGGTCGCCGCCGCCCGCGAACTGGGCGCACCGGTCGCGGTGAAGGTCCTCTCGCGCAGCATCGGGCACAAGTCCGACGTCGGCGGCGTGCGGCTGGGGCTGCGCACCGACGCCGAGGTCCGGTCGGCGGCCGAAGACCTGATGGATCTCGAACCCGACGTCAGGCTGCTGGTGCAGCGGATGTCCACCGGCACCGAGTTGATCGTGGGCATCAAGCGGGATCCCGCGTTCGGGCCGGTCGTGGTGGTCGGCCTCGGCGGGGTCCTCGTGGAGGTGCTCGCCGACAGCCGGGCGGGGGTCGTCCCGCTGGACGCGGCCTCCGCCAAGCGACTGCTGACGTCCCTGCGCGGCAGCGGGATCTTCGCCGGGATCCGGGGCCAGGCCCCGCGTGACCTCGACGCGGCCGCCGACGCGGTGGCGCGCGTGTCCTGGCTGGCCCACGACCTCGCGGACGAACTCGAGGAACTGGACGTCAACCCGCTCCTGGTCGACGATCGTGGCGTCGTCGCCGTGGACTGCCTGGCGGTGCTGCGCTGACCCGGCGCCGGGCACGCGTCACGTCCCGGCGAGACCCGTTGTCGCCCAAGGTGACTGAGCACGTCTTCGACCAGCTGCGACGGCGGTGCGCCGACACGTTCTGCACACCACCCTTTCCGAGGAACGGCCTGCAGATCACCCCATCCAGCGATCGTCACTCGCTCGCTTTTTCGAACGGCCGACGGCACACTTAGCACATGAGTTCGACAGTGCTGAATCACGCTACGGAAGAGGCCGTCCACGCGACCGTTCCCGAGTCGATCAGGTATCCGACGGCGATCACTCGTCGGGCCGCACCACTCGGTTCACCTGGACTCCGGGCGCGACCACCGACGCCCCTCTGCACGATCTCGATCCGCGCACCCACCGCATGAGCGCGAGTCGGCGACCCGATGACCCACCGGCGCCCCTTCGTGTCGCCGACAGCCTCGCACGCCTTGAAAGCACCATTGCTGTTTGACAACTGCACAGTGGGAAAAGCTCATCCCAGGTGGCGGCGCAAGAAGTCCAGGGTGCGCGGCCAGGCGATTCGGGCCGATTCCTCGTAGTAGGACGCGGGGTTCTGGTCGTTGAAGAACGCGTGGCCCGCCGCGTACACGTGGATCTGGGGGTGGACCTCGGTCTCCTTCTTGATCTTGTCCGCCACCTCGCCGACGGCGTCCACCGTGACGCCGCGGTCGTACTCGCCGAAGTGGCCGAGCATCGGTGCCGTCATCGCCGAGAAGTCCGTCTCCACCGGCGGAATCCCGTAGAACGGGATGACGGCGCCGATGCGGTCGCCCTGCTGCGCGGCCAGCACCAGCGCGAACTTGCCACCCATGCAGAAGCCGACGGCGCCGACGGCCGACCCGGTCACCAGCTCGTGGTCCAACAGGTGGTCGACCGCGCCCGCCAGGTCGCGGGCGGCCTGGTCGACCGGCAGCTCCTGCATCATGCGGGAGGCCTCCTGCGCGTCGTGCGTGGTGCGCCCCCCGTAGAGGTCAGGCGCGAGGGCCACGAAGCCCTCGGCTGCGAAGCGGTTCGCGACGTCGGCCACGTGGTCGGTCAGGCCCCACCACTCCTGGATCACCACCACGCCGGGTCCCGGTCTTTCCGGGGTCGCCAGGTAACCGTGGGCAGTCCGTCCGTTGCTGGCGAAGCTGACGTTCTGGTGCGGGTTCGTCACGCTCGTGCTCCTTCGTCGAGGATGACCGTTCGCAGGCCGTTCGAGCCCGCACCATGATCGCGCCGCGCACGCCGGATCGCAGCCCTCAGCCGAGTGCCATGTGGATGATTTCCCAGATGTGGCCGTCCGGGTCGTCGAAGCTCCGGCTGTACATCGGCCCTTCTTCCACGACCTCGCCGATGCGCGGCGCTCCCGCCGCTCGGGCCTTCTCCACGATGTCGTCCACCTGCTCGCGGGACTCCGCGGTCAGAGCCGTGATGACCTCGGTGGCCTTGGTCGCGTCGGCCACGTCCTTGGGGATGAAGGACTTGAAGAACGGCTCGACCAGCAGCATCACGTAAGCCTCTTCGCTGATCACCATGCAGGTGGCGTTCTCGTCGGTGAACTCCTCGTCGAAGGAGAACCCGAGTGCGGTGAAGAAGTCCACCGATCGCCGCAGATCACCGACGGGCAGGTTCACGAAGGTCTTCATGGACATGGCGGTCGCTCCACTTCGCATCGGTCTGAATCATCAGGATCGGGCAAGAACCGGGATGCTGCCGCGCCGAGCCCAGGCGAGCGCCAGGAAGACGAGGCACAGCACGAGCGGTGACAGGGCCACCGCGGGGGCTCCGAGCGGGAAGATCTGGGCCAGCGTCGCTCCGACCATCACCAGCGCCAGACCGAACGCCGCCAGCCCGCACAACCTCGGGATCAGCAGCCCGATCGCACCGAGCAGTTCGACCCCACCGGTGAAGTACCGGAACCACTGGCCGAAACCGATCAGGTCGAACATCTGCACGGCGGTCGGATCGCCGAGCAGCTTCGGCATCGAAGCGAACACGAAGAACGCCGCCAGCAGCACCTGCAGCACCCAGAGCCCGATGTTGACGCCCCGCCTCGGCTGAGCCGCCTGGCCTTTCGCAATGGTGGTCATGTCGCCCGCACCCTTCCGTCGCACCGTTGAGGTTCGATCGGAGGTATCGACTCGTCGCGCGCCGGAAACTCATCGGTCGCGAGCGGGGACGGCGAGTGTCAGTCCACGAGCTGGTCGAGCACGGCGGTGAAGACGTCGCGGTCCACGGTGACCGGGTCCTGCGCCAGCCACTCACCGATGTCCTTGACGAACTGGGCGGGAGTCATGGGGACGACCTGCTCGTCGCGATGCTCGACGGTGGTCACCTCACCGGCCCGGCTGGGGTAGATCAGCACGGCTCCGCGCACCTCGACCTCGGGCAGGAGGGCTTGGAAGCTGGCTACGCCCTCGTTCAACCGCGTCACACCGCCGCGGAAGGGATGCCCGTTGCGCCACAGCGAACCGTGCTCGTCGGTCGTGTAGTGGCCGGGGAGCCAGCTCTTGGATTCCACGAGCACGAGCCGGCGACCGCACAGGACCGCGTGGTGGACGTCCTCGAACATCGAGTCCGGCTGGGCGAGACCGTGGAAGACCCGGACTCCGGGTAGCCGGATGAGGTACTTGGCGCACATCTCCGCGGTGAGCAGCTGACCCCGCTCGTGCTGGATGTCGGGCAGCCCGAAGATGCGCTGGGTGCCGAACTCGGCGGTGAACATCCGGTGCTCCCGGTGAGCGCCGATGTGGCGGCGCAGCAGTACCACGATCACGACGCCCGAGCTGATCAGCAGACCCAGCCACGTCGCCATCAACAACGCGTTGAGCTCCACCGCCACACCGGCCAGCAGCAGCAACGACCACGCGCCGACCAGTGCCATCGTCGGCATCCGGTCCGGGCCGAGCACCGGCACGTACTGCACCCGGGCGGTCGGGTCGACGCTGTCCCACCAGGTGAGGTCGTCGAGCCTCACCCTGGGCATCCGAGGTACGTAGTCGGGATCCTCGCCGAAGTCGCGGCCCGCCCGCTTGGTGGATCCCGGACGCCGCTGCCGCGTCGCCGCGGTTCCGGTCTCCAGCGGTCGACGCCGCGAGCTGTCGTAGGAGGCGCGGCGGACCGGATCGTTGAGGGTCTCGTAGGCCTCGCGCAGGAGCCGGAACGAGCCGTCGCTGCCGCCGACGTCGGGGTGCATGCTGCGAGCGAGGGTGCGGTAGGCCGATTTGATCTCGACCGATGTCGCATCGCTCCCCACGCCGAGGAGTTCGTAGTAGTCGACCCCGCGCACTACCCTCCCCGCCTCCCGGACCGCGCGGCAAAAACGAGCTGCAATGACAACGCCCGGCAATGATAGGACGCGATCCGAGATCAAGATCAACCGACTGGCAAGATTTCACCCCCACCACCGCCCTGGCCGGCATCCCCGCAGCAAGGAAGGCCCGACGTTCGAGGTGAGGCGCCCCAGGGCAACAGCAGGGCAGATGATCCCTGCAGCCCCTGCTGAACCCGCAGCGCACGAGTCCGCCTGCGGATCGGCATCCACCGGCACTGGTCAGGTGCTGATCAACCTCGTCGCCGGCCGAGGCTCTTCACGTCGCCGGCCGGGCGCCACGTGGGCACGAAAAAACCCGCTGGCTGCTTGGCCAGCGGGCTCTTCCACGCGGATGACCGGGGCGGCGCTCCGCCGCCCCTCCCTTTTGGCCACCCGGGAGCCGGGCTCGGTCCTGGATGGCGCCTGGGACCGGCTCGGCCTGCTGCGCGCGGTGCACACCGCGCAAGTCCTGGTGGATGCCCGGCAGGTGAATCCCACCGGCATCGCTGTTCACAATAGCCGATCGCCACGACGTTGTGGGGCACAATCCCGCCGCGGCGCGGTGGCGGTCCTGATCGAACGTGAGGATTCGGACCGCGGCCCTTGACCGCCTTGGCGTGGGGCCTGCAGCGACCTTGACGTGATCGGATTCGACGTGCATAAGATCGCCGGTCGAGCCGCTGGGTGAAGGGGTGCAGATGGCCACCGATCCGCTCGCTCCCGGCGTCTGGGGCGTGGTCGCCACACCGTTCACGGAGTCCGAGGGAGATCTCGACCTCGGCTCGTTGTCGAAGCTCGTCGCCCACTACCGCCGGATCGGCGTCACCGGGCTGACCGTGCTGGGCGTCTTCGGCGAAGCAGCGCGGCTGTCCACCGCCGAGAAGCGCGCCGTGCTCGAAGTCGTGGTGGACTCCGCGGACCTGCCCGTGGTCGTGGGCGCTTCCAGCACCTCGTCGGCGCCGGTGATCGAAGAGATCGAGCTCGCCGCCGACGCGGTCGGCGACCGGCTCGCGGGCGCGATGGTGCAGGTCAACACCGCGGATCCCGACGCCCTGGTGCACCAGCTCCGCGTGGTGCACGCGGCGACCGGTGCCGGGCTCGTGGTGCAGGACTACCCGCTGGTCAGCGGCGTGTCGATCAGCGCGGCCGATCTCGCCGCAGTGGTCGAACAGGTCGAATCGGTGGTCGCCGTCAAGGCCGAAGCACCACCCACGCCACCGGCGATCGCCACGCTGACCTCACGCTCTGCCATCCCGGTCTTCGGAGGCCTCGGCGGCGTCGGCCTGCTGGACGAATTGGCAGCGGGTGCGTCCGGTGCGATGACGGGTTTCTCGTTCCCCGAGGGCCTCAAGGCGTGCGTCGACGCGTGGTGGGAAGGCGGCTACCAGGCGGCGCTGGAGGCCTACCTGCGCTACCTGCCGCTGGTGAACTTCGAGGCGCAGGCCCGCATCGGACTGGCGATCCGCAAGGAGGCGCTGCGCCGCCGGGGCCTCATCACCGACTCCGGCGTGCGGGCGCCCGCGGCGAGCATGCCGGAAACCCTGGACAAGCAACTGGACCGGCACTTGGCGGCCGTGGAGAACATGGAGAGCTGATGGATCTGGGAATCGCCGGCCGCACCGCGCTGGTGTGCGCCTCGACGGGTGGTCTGGGCGAGGCGACCGCGCGGGCTCTGGCCGCAGAAGGCGTCGCCGTGGTGGTCTCCGGCCGCCGAGGCGACCGCGCCGAGGCGATCGCCGCCGAACTGCCCGGCGCCACCGGCGTGGAGGTCGACCTGACCGCGCAGGGCGGCGCCGAGAGCTTGCTGACCGCTGCCCACGACGCTCTGGGGCAGATCGACATCCTGGTGCTCAACGGTCCCGGACCGCGTCCGGCCAGCGCGTCCGAGGTCGGCCCGGAGGACACCGCCGAAGCGGTGCAGAACCTGCTCCTGGTGCACCAGAAGTTGGTGGGCGGAGTGCTGCCGGGCATGCGCGAGCGCGGGTGGGGCCGGCTGCTGGCCATCGCCTCCAGCGGTGTGGAAGCACCGATCCCGAACCTCGCGCTGTCCAACATCGGACGCAGCGCGCTGGCCGCCTACCTGAAAAGCCTGTCGATCGACGTCGCCGACGAGGGCGTCACCGCCAACCTGCTGCTGCCGGGCCGCATCGCCACCGATCGGTTGTCGTCGTTGGACCGCGCCACTGCCGAGCGGGAGCGGCTGCCGATCGAGGAGGTCCGCGCCCGCGGCGAGTCCGTGATCCCGGCCAAGCGCTACGGCGAACCCGCGGAATTCGGTGCCACAGCTGCGTTCCTGTGCAGCGCGCACGCCTCGTACATCACCGGGACCGCGGTTCGCTGCGACGGAGGTCTCGTCCCGACCCTCTGACGCCGAACACAGCAGGCGGACCGCACCGCCTGCTCGCGCCGACGAGGAAGGCGTGCCGCGCGGAACGACGGGAGGTTCTCCGCGCGACACGCCCCGTCCGCCCCGGGATCGTCAGCCGGTGACGGAGTTCAGGGTCGGCAGGTACGCGTTGGCGTGTCCGTCGACGTCGGGGTGGAAGGACTCCTGGATCGGGTCGCTGGGACCGTTGATCCACTCGTCGGAGGAGCACACGCCGTGCCCCTCGAAGGCGGTCCTGGGGTCGGCGAAGGAGAATCCGGCGGCCGAGGCCCGTTCGGAGGTCACCGAGGCGAGCTCGTCGGCGCCCTCGTTGATCCGCTGACGCTTGTGCTCGGAGTAGAACGGGATCCCGCAGTCGCCCATCTCGTTGATCCGCGGGTACCCGACCACCACGACCTTCGCGTTGGGCGCTGCGGAACGGATGTTGGCGTAGGTGGTGTCGAGCTTGTCGGGGAGTTCGCTCCGGGCCTTCTCGGCGGCCTCGTCGACGGCGCCGTCGCAACCCTCGTCGGTTCCGGTGAGGCACCGCGTGATGACGTCGACGAATCCGATGTCGTTGCCACCGATGGAGATCGTGACCAGTGTGGTGTCGGCGCTCAAACCGTCGAGCTGGCCGGAGTTGACGTCGTCGGTGACCGCGCCGGAGCAGGCGGCGAAGTCGAAGTTGGCCGCTCCGTGGGAGTCCGCCCACAGCTGCGGATAGGCTTTGGGACTGCGCAGACAGCTGCCGCTGTCCTCGAAGTAGTCCCGGGTTCCGGTTCCCGAGGCGTAGGAGTCGCCGAGAGCGACGTAGTTCTCGGCAGCGGACCCGGAATCCGCTGCGAAGGCCGGGGTGACGGCCGTGCCCGTGGTGACCGCGCACACGGCCACCGCACCGATGAGGTACCTTGCGTGAAGCATGTTTTCCTCCGTTCGGAGCGCGAAAAGCCCTTTCATTCAAAGAAGTCCGCGCCCCATTTCGGAGAAATTGGCGAATACCCGCCAGTAACCGCCTTTTCCTGCACCTCGAACGCCGCTGCGGAATCCGCCATCGGGGCACTCGCGCGAGTTGATTTCGCCGGTTTTCCCAATCCGACGGGCAGCGGGACGACAGAACGAGTTCGCAAGACGCACGTACGTTTTGTTCGAATTCGCACGATTGCAGCAGGCGTGGCACCACTCGAAATGGCATAGTTCTATGCCTCCCGGCACCCCATCCCACTGTTTGAGGAGGGCGTATGACACTCCGGGTTCCTGAGCACCGCACCGCTTCGGCCGTGCTCTCCCGGGCCAACGCCGCGGCACCGGAAGCCTTCGACGACGGCGTGCCCCGCAATCTCATCGACCGCCGCTGGCTCTCCGTCGGCGAGCAGGCCCCGCAGATCACACCGGTGGACGGCACCGTGTTCACCCAGCTGCCCAAGATCGACGCCGCCACCGCGCAGGAGGCCGTGCACGCCGCTGCCAGAGCCCACCAGTCCTGGGCGCAGACCAGCTACGAGCAGCGCCGCGAAGCGGTGCTCAGCGCGGTGGACGCGATGGCGCAGGTCCGCGACGACCTCGCGCTGCTGCTCGCCTGGGAGATCGGCAAGCCCTGGAAGCTCGCCTGCGCCGACGTCGACCGGTGCCTCGACGGCGCCCGCTGGTACGCCGACCACACCGAGCAGATGCTCAACCAGGACGTGGAGGGCGCACCGCACAAGCGGCAGCCGCTGCCGGGTCCGGTCAGCAACATCGCCAGCTGGAACTACCCCATGAGCGTCCTGGTGCACGCCGAGCTGGTGCAGTTGCTCGCGGGCAACGCCGTGATCGCCAAGACGCCGACCCAGGGCGGAGCGGTGACGCTGACCGTCGCGCATGCCCTGATGAACCGCGCCGGGCTCCCGGCCAGCCTGCTGTCCGGGGACGGTTCGGCGCTGTCTGATCCGCTGGTGCGCTCACCGGAGGTCGGCGCGCTCGCGTTCGTCGGCGGTCGCTCCAACGGAGGCAAGATCGCCGCGCAGCTGGTCGACACCGGCAAACGCCACATGCTGGAGCAGGAGGGGCTCAACACCTGGGGCCTGTGGGAGTTCTCGGACTGGGACGGGCTGAGCGCGCACCTGCGCAAGGGGTTCGAGTACGCCAAGCAGCGGTGCACGGCTTACCCGCGCTTCGTGGTGCAGCGCAAGCTCGTGGACAAGTTCCTCGCCACCTACCTCCCGGTGGTCCAATCGGTCCGCTTCGGCCACCCGCTGGCCAGCGAGGACGATGAGCCGCCCGCACTGGACTTCGGCCCGCTGATCTCAGCCGCCAAGGCCACCGAGCTGGAGGGGCGGGTCGCCGAGGCCCTGCGCCACGGCGCCGTGCCGCTGCACCACGGGGACCGCTCGCACGGCCACTTCCTCGAAGGCCAGGACGTCTCGGCCTACGCGGCACCGGTGACACTGCTGGCACCGCCGGGTGCCAGCCGGCTGATGCACGAGGAACCGTTCGGACCGGTGGACACCATCGTCGTGGTCGACACCGAGGCCGAGCTGCTGGCCCAGATGAACGCGTCCAACGGTGCCCTGGTCGCCACCATCGCCTGCGACGACGAGGGGTTCGCCGCCGAGCTCTCGGAGAGCGTCCAGGCGTTCAAGGTCGGCATCAACAAGCCGCGCTCGCGCGGTGACCGGGACGAGGCGTTCGGCGGCCGGGGCGCGTCGTGGAAGGGCGCGTTCGTCGGCGGCCAGCACCTGGTGCACGCGGTCACCCAGGGCCCTCCGGGCGAGCAGCTCTACGGGAACTTCCCGGGTTACCAACGCTATCCGCAGACCTGATCACGGCACGAACGAAACGGGAAACCCCGCCTAGGCGCGATTGCGCGTTCGTCGTGAGCCCGATCGGCCCGGCAGCTACCAGGACTCGCCGGGACGCAGATCGCAGGTGATCGGTGCCGTCGTGTCGAGGGACGCCCCGACCGGGTAGTAGTAGATCCAGCCGTCCTCGTCCGGGGTCGGCTGGATCCCGGCGGTGGTCAGCTGCCGGGTCGGAGCGGGCCAGGGCTTCCAGCCCCGCGACTCGTAGAAGGGCCGGCCCTCCTCGCTGGCGCCGAGCGCTCCCAGGTCGTAGGCGGCGCGGATCATCCGCTCCACCTCGGCCATGAGCGCTGCACCGATGCCCCGGCGCCGGCGGTCGCGGTGCACCGCGACGCCCTCCACGTACCCGGTGCGCAGGGCGCGCTCGCCGACCAGCAAGCGCCGCATCACGAGCGCTGCGTGCCCGATCAGCTCGTCGTCGTCCCAGGCCAGCACGTGCATCCCGCCGAGGCAGTGCTCCCAGTCCGCTTCGGTCATGGCGTCGTCCTCGGGGAAGACGTCCCACAGCAGCCTGCGCGCCGCGCCCAGGCTCACCTCGTCGAGATCTGCCGTGTGCGCGGTCCGGATTTCGGTCATGCGGCACATGATGGCAGCAATCAGGCGAGGGGAGGCTCGTTCGCAGGAGGCCGGAGGAGGTTCTCGGCGAGCTCGTCGGCGCTGCGGCCGCACATGCGTCCCTGGCAGGACCCGAGCCCGACACGACACGACCGGTTCAGCGCACTCGCATCGCGCTGGACGGGAGCGTTGTCCCGCAGGGCCTGGTAGGGAACCTCCTCGCACCGGCAGACGACCGTCTGCGGGGTGAGCCACTCGTTCCAGCCCTCACCGATGCGGGTCGCGGAAGCCATCGCCCGCCCGAACCTCTGTCCACAGCGGACCATGAGTCTCGCTCGCCGCGCGGGCTTCTCGACCGCTCGCCACGTTGTGGCCCGCACCTGCACCGCGGCCGCGAGGCCGGCGACGGCGCCTTCGGCGGCTGCGGCCCTGGCCCCGGCGATGCCGGTGGTCTCCCCCGCCGCGAACACCCACGGCGTCGAGCTGCGCTGCTCGTCGTCGACGCGCACGAACCCGTCGACGATGTCGCAACCCGCGGCTCTGGCCAGCTCGAGGCGAGGTTCGAAGCCGTGGGCGACGCAGATCGCGTCCACCGGAATCCTCCGGTGCGTGCCCGGGATGGGCCGCCACCGGGCGTCGAGCTTGGCGACCACGGCCTCCCGAACCCGCTCATCGCCGATCGCTTCCACCACACCGGCCCGGGTGCGGAAGCGAGTGGCACCGACGAGCCTGCGCAGGTAGCCCGCGAACCCCGCGAGCTTGTCCCACTGCCCCGCCAGTGTCGGCGCCCGTCGCAGCCAGGAGGTCGTGCTTCCCGCGTCGAGCACGGCGACCACCTCGGCGCCGACGTCCAGCAACGATTCGGCGACCGGCAGCAGGAACGGGCCGGTGCCCGCGACCACCACCCGGCTGCCGACCGCGACCCGCTGACCTCTGGCCAGCGCGTGGGCACCACCCGCGGTGAACACGCCCGGCAGTTCCCAGCCGGGGAACGGCAGCACCCGGTCGTGCGCACCGGTGGCCAGCACCACCGCCTCGGCGTGCAACGACTCCTCCGCGTCGCCGCCTCTGCTGCGCACGTGGAGGGTGTGCCCGTCGATCGACCGCACGCTGCCCGCGAAGTGCCGGATGCGCGGATCGGCTCGGATCTCGTCGGCCAGGGCCTCGACATCCCGCTGCCCCGATCCGCTCCGCTGCGGCCTGGTGACGCCGAACTGCGCCGGCGGGATCTGGTGGTACCGGCCACCGAGGTCGCCCGAGGAGTCGACGAGCAGCACGTCGGCACCCGCGCGAGCGGCGTGCCGCGCGGCTGCCATGCCGGCGGGGCCCGCACCCACGACCACAACGCTCACGACGACTCCCCGGGACCGCGAGTGCTGATCACGTCACCGGGTTCGACGGTCCGCAGGCAGGCGCGCACGTTCGGCGTTCCGTTGACCACCAGCGCGCACTCGGCGCACACGCCGATGCCGCAGAACAGGCCGCGTCTCCGCCCGCGGCCGCCGGACTCGCGCCACGAGGTCAGGCCCAGCGACATCAGCACCGCGGCCACCGTCTGCCCTGCGCGCGCGGTGACCCGGCGGCCGTCGACCTCGACGGAGAAGCTCGTCTGGTAGCGGGGTTGCGCGGGGTCCAGGTGGGCGGGCAGCAGATACGGTCCGGTCAACTGCCGCCACCTCCTGTAGCTGCACCCGTCGGGCCTGTTCAGGCGTACCCGGCGAGTCCGGTTCCCGTTCGAACCGGCAGGAGAAATTGAACTGCCCCAGAACAGATCGCGCATCAATCCATCGGCGTAGGTCCGTCAGACAGGGGACTGAGACGGGAGTGCAGCCGTCCCCGGCAGCTCCGCCTGCGCTGCGGTGCTGCCGGGGACGGCTCTTTCCCTCTCCCGATGGCTTGAGGTCTACGGCTGCGGGAACTGCGCCGCGTAGGTCTTCACGGCGTTGGCGATGGCCGCGAAGTTGCGCTCGAGGGCTTGCGCGTCGACGTTCTCGATCGTGTCGCAGGACTGGTGGTAGCAGGCGTCGAAGGCCTCACCTGCCTGGCCGCCCCACTTCTCGGCCTGCTCGGGGGTCTTGGACTCCTCGGCGCCGGTGAACGTCCCACCAGCCGGGATGCCGACCTCGATGAACGGGCCGTAGTCGGAACGACCGTCGAAGTCGGTGCCCTCGGCGGGCGCACCCGCCGCACCCAAGGAGTCGTTGAGCAGCTTCTCGATCTGCGCCGAGCCTTCAGGCCCCGGACCTGCGCCGACACCGTCGGAGTCGTCACCGTCGTAGGTGAAGTACCCGGCGTTGGGCGAACCGACCATGTCGAAGTTCAGGTAGGCGGCGATCTTTCCGCGATCGGCCTCCGGCAAGGTCTCCACGTAGTGGGTGGAGCCGACGAGGCCTTCTTCCTCCGCACCCCAGAAGGCGAAGCGGAGCTTGTTGGTGGGGGTTTCGCCGCCGCCCGCGTAGTCCAGCGCGGCCTGCAGGATCGCGGCGGAGCCGGTCCCGTTGTCGTTGATCCCCGGCCCGTCGCCCACGCTGTCCAGGTGAGCGCCGAACATCACGACCTTGTTCGCGTCACCACCAGGCGTGTCAGCGATCAGGTTGTACGTCGGACCGCCCATGGACGGAAACTCCTGGACCGTGGTGGCGAACCCGGCCTCGTCGAGCTTGCCCTTGATGTAGTCCAGCGAGGCCTTGTACCCGGGCGTGCCCGCAGCTCGGTTCCCGCCATTGGCCCCGGCGATGTTCTGCAGCTCCTGGAGGTGGTCCTGCACGGCCATGACGTCGGCGCGCGCGCCGTTGTCGGCGACCGCCGCGGTGGGCAGCACCAGCGCGGCGGCTGCGGCCAGTCCGGCAGCGGTGGCGAGCATCGGTCGGTTCGGCATCCCGCGATCCCCTTCGTAGATGTCGGCGTCGATCTCGATTCGCGAGGGGAACGTATCCGCGGGGTCCGCGGCGAAGACCGATTTGACCAAAACTCGCCTCAACAACGCGTTTTTCCCGTATTCGCGACGAGGTCTCACGCCACCCAGAACCGCCGAGGCCGGAGATCGGGCCGTGCAGGAGCAGTGCGCGATCGGCTCGCGTTGTTCTCGCAGCGGCGCTGAGGCAAGCTGGAGACACCTGGTCACGGCTCCGCAGCCGGCGTCCTGGTGATCAAGACCGCACGGCAGGCGCGGCCAGGACCGGACGAGGGCCCGGCTGCGCGACGAAGATCCAGTTCCTACACCTCAGGGAGGCACCGCACGTGGAACAGGTGGTCCTGCTCGACGAGACCGGTCAGGCGATAGGCGTCGAAGACAAGGCGACCGTGCACCACCAGGAGACGCCGCTGCACCTGGCGTTCTCCTGCTACGTGTTCAACGACCACGGCGAATTCCTGCTCACCCAACGAGCCCACCACAAGCGGACCTTCCCGGGCGTGTGGACCAACACGTGCTGCGGCCACCCGGCACCGGAGGAGGACATGAAGACCGCCATCACCAGGCGTCTTCGCGAGGAGCTCGGCCTGACCGTGCGCGGGATGGAGCTCGCGCTACCGGCGTTCCGGTACCGCGCCACGATGGACAACGGCGTCGCGGAGAACGAGATGTGCCCGGTCTTCGTGGCTTTCACCGACAACACCCCGGACCCCAACCAGGACGAGGTCGCCGGCACGCGCTGGGTGCAGTGGAAGGAGTTCAGCACCGGCGTCCTCTCCGGCGACGCGGACGTGTCGCCCTGGTGCGCGCTGCAGGTCCGCGAGCTCACCGAGCTGGGCCCGGAACCGGCACAGTGGCCCATCGGCACCCCGACGAGCCTGCCGCCCGCCGCACGCGTGGCCTGATCTCACGACAGCAGACGGCCCCCGGAAGCACGGTTTCCGGGGGCCGTCCCGCGTCACTCGGTTCGGGCGAGCGGAGCGAGGTCCCGCGTCCAGCTCCACTCCCCCGGTTCGGGTGCCCCGACGAGCTTCATCCCGGCACGTCGCAGAGTGCGGGCGATCGCGGTGTTGTCGACGTGGCTCTCGGCCGTGAGTGTCGTGATCCCCATGCGCGCCGCCTGCTCGACGAGGTCCTCGGCGAGCGCCGCACCGACACCCCGGCGCTGCCAGTCGTCGCGCACCAGCAGCGCGAGCTCACCGGAATCGCCGTCGTACATCAGGTTTCCCATGCCCACCACCTGCCCGTCCGGCCCGAGCGCCAGCAGCGAACGACCCAGCGCCGGGGTCAGCAGCCGCCGCAGACCTCGCTCACCCTGCGCCGGCCCGGCACTGAAGTAGCGGCGGAAGCGCGCAGCGCTCGAGCAGCGCTCGTGGAACTCGACGACCAGGTCGACGTCGGTGCGGTCCGCCGAGCGCAGCATCAGCTCGATGCCGCGGTACGTCGTCACGGCCCGTTCCACGGAGCGGACGCGAGCGCGGCAACTGGTGGCCAGGTCCGCCAGCGCGCGAGCACGCGCGAACTCGGCGGGGGTGAACGCACCTCCGGGGCGGGTCAGCACGAGCACTCCACCGCCGGGTTCGGCCAGGCGCATCGCGGTCTCGGTGACGGTCTCGGCCACCGGGTGCACGTCCGAGTCGTCCTGCCACTGCGCTTCCACGTGGCCGAGCAGCGAGCGCAACCCGCGCACCAAGTCGGTCCTGCCGTTGACGAGGTCGTTGGCGAGCACGGCGGTGCGGGTCGGCACGTCGTCGAGTTCGCGCACGTCGGCGCGTGAAGCGCTCACGTCGTAGCCGCCCGCGGTCTCGACGGCAGCGACCAGGTCCACCTGCCGGACGCGGGTGGGAAGGTGCAGCAGCACTTCGTCGACCGCACCACCGGCCACCGGGTGCACTTGCATGGTCCGGATGTCACCACCGAGCGCCGCCAGCGCTCCCGCCAGCTCGGCGAGACGACCTGGGACATCGGTGACGCGCGCTCGCAGCCGCCACAGGTTCTGCGGGACGAAGGCGGGCTCCGGTTCCGGCACCTCCGCGATCGCGGCGTCGCGGTGCGACCACCACCGCACGAGAGCCACCACCAGCAGGGCCATCCCGGTGGCCATCAGCGTGAACGTCGCTGCGGGGTGGCCGGCCACCCCGGCGAGGGCGAGGTTCGTCGCGCCGACCACCAGCAACAGCGCGGCGAGCTCGACGAGCTCGCGGTTCCAGTCCGGGTGGGCCCGGCGGTGCTCGCTAGGAGTCATGCAGCCAGGCTTCAGGACCCAGGTTTCCTCCGGACGAATCCGCGTCACACCGATGTTAACGGCCCGACATCACACCCGTGCGATCGATTCGCCCCGCGGGATGCCCTTTCAGCGGACGCTCTGGCCGTAGCCGCCGAAGAGCGTGGCGCAGCGGTCGATTTCGTCATCGGGGAGCAGTGCCGGATCGCCGAGCCTCGCCGCGGTGAGCCAGAGCTCGCAGAGCCATTCGAGCTGCCTGGCCCGGTTGTAGGCCTTGGTGAGGGTGGCGCCGATGGTGACCGTGCCGTGGTTGCGGAGGATGCAGCCGGTGCGGTCGCGCAGCGCTTCGGACACCGAGTCCGCGAGGGCGTCGGTCCCGAAGGTCGCGTAGTCGGCGACCCGAACCGGACCGCCGTAGTCGGCCAGCTGGTAGTGCACCGCCGGGACCTCGTCGCGCAGCAGCGACAGCGCGGTCGCGTGCAGCGAGTGGGTGTGCACGACCGCGCCCGCGTCGTGCGCGGTGTAGGCCGCGAGGTGCATCGGCAGCTCTGAGGTCGGCTTGAGCTCGCCCTCGACCAGCTCGCCGCGCAGGTCCACCAGCGGGACGTCGACCGGCCGCAGCTCCTCGTACTCCACGCCCGAGGGCGTGACGGCGACCAGGTCGCCGCTGCGCACCGACACGTTCCCCGACGTGCCGACCACCAGCCGGTCGGAGGTCATCCGCCGGGCGATGTCGATGACCTCGCCGCGCTGCTCGGCCAGACGCACTGCGCTCATCCCTTCCCCTTCAACAGGCCACCCCGGGGCCCTCGTAGCCGTCGATCGCCGCGACCTTGCCCGCCGAGGAGGAGTTCTCGTCGAAACGGTAGTCGAGCCACTCCCCCGCGAGCTTGCGGGCCAGTTCGAGCCCGATCACGCGCTGCCCGAAGCACAGCACCTGCGCGTTGTTGCTCAGCACCGACCGCTCGACCGAGTAGCTGTCGTGCGCGGTGACGGCGCGGATGCCGGGCACCTTGTTGGCGCTGATGGCCACGCCGAGCCCGGTCCCGCACACCAGCAGCGCCCGGTCGGCCGACCCCTCGGCGACCAACCGGGCGGCCTGGACCGCGACGTGCGGGTAGGCGGTGTGCTCGTCACTGCCGACCCCGACGTCCACGACGGAAGCGACCCGCGAGTCCTGCTCCAGGTCCTGCTTGAACGCGTTCTTGTACTCGAGGCCTGCGTCGTCGGATCCCACGACGATGCGCAACTGCTCCTGGCTCACTGGTCCTCTCCCCCTCGTTCGATCAGTTCTCCGACCCGGGTGAGCACGAGCGCGAGCGACGTGGCTCCCGGGTCCGGCGTTCCCACGCTGCGTTCGGCCAGCGGCCTGGCCCGACCGGTGCGGGGCCGCAGTTGCGCGGTGGCCGCAGCGGCCTTGGTCGACGCGGTCGCCGCGCGGCGCCAGGCCGCGACGCCCCCGACGCCCTCGCCGACGGCGGCTCGCAGCTCGTCGACGAACGGAACCAGGGCGTCGACCAGGGTCTTGTCACCGAGTTCCGCCCGTCCGAGCCGCTGCACGGAGGCGAGCGCGGCATCGGCGCCCGCGACGAGGTCGGCGGCGCGGGCTTCGCGGTCGTCGGGCAGCAGGTCGCCGAAGGAGCGCAGCGCGGCTCCCCACAGCACCCCGGACGTCCCGCCGGCCTTCGACGCCCACGCGTCACCCGCCTCGAGCAGCACCGCGGAGGGGCCGACGCCCTGCCCCGCGGCCGTCTCGGCGGCCTCGGCACCCGCTGCGCTGCCTCGCGTCATGCCGCGACCGTGGTCACCGTCACCCGCGATGGCGTCGAGTCGGCCGAACTCGTCCTCGTTGTCCCGCAACAGGTCTGCGACCGCGCGCAGCGCTCCGGCCACCACCCCCGACGTGGCCTGGCCCGCCTCCGGCGCGACCACGACCTCCTGCTCGACGGGAACCACGTCCTCGACCTCGACGTCCGATGTGGACGATTCGATGGTGCCCCTGCGGTAGGCGGGGGTGTCGGCGGGAGCGAGCCAGAGCCGTTCCAGCTCGTCGTCCAACCACGTCAGCGTCAGCGAGCACCCGGCCATGTCCAGGCTCGTCACCAACTCCCCGACCTCCGGCGCGACGACCTCGACCCCGGCCTCGGCCAGCAGCCGGGCCGCGGTGCCCCACACCACGAACAGCTCCTCGTACTTCGTGGCACCGAGCCCGTTGAGGATCGCCGTCACGCGCCCGCCTTCGGCCGGGGCCTCGGCCAGCACGCCGTCCACCAGCGTCTTCGCCAGTTCGGATGCCGAGGGCATGGGCGTCTCGGACACGCCGGGTTCGCCGTGGATGCCCAGGCCGAGTCCCATCCGGCCCTCCGGCACCTCGAACAGCGCGTGGTCCTGGCCCGGCAACGTGCAGCCGTCGAAGGCGACCCCGAGACTGCGGGTGCGCGCGTTGGCGTGCTCGGCGACCCGCACGACCTCGTCGAAGTCGTAGCCCTCCTCGGCCGCCGCCGAGGCGACCTTGAACACCACGAAGTCGCCCACCACACCCCGCCGCTTGGCCTGCTCCTCGGCGGGAGCGCTGGCGACGTCGTCGGTGACGACCACGTTGTGCGCGCGCACTCCTTCTCGCGCAAGGCGTTCCACGGCCAGGCCGAAGTTCATGTTGTCCCCGGCGTAGTTGCCGAAGGAGAACACCACTCCCGCTCCGCGATCCGCCGCGCGCGCCACCGAGTGGGCGTCGGCGGCCGACGGGGAGGTGAAGATGTTGCCGATCACCGCGCCGTCGGCGAAACCGGGACCGACGACTCCGCAGAACGCCGGGTAGTGCCCGGAGCCGCCGCCGGTGACCACCGCGACCTTGCCCGCGCGGGCCGGTCGGGAGCGCACCACACCGCCGGGAACCCGGCGCACGTGCTGCGGGTGCGCGGCAACGAAGCCGGTGACCATGTCCTCGGTGAAAGTGGCCGGGTCGTCGTACAAACGCGTCACGTCAGGCCTCCTCGACGGGCGCCCAGTGCGGCCGGGCGCGTTCGATGGCGGTCAGGTAGTCGCGGTAGCCGCGGTCGTAGAACTCCACGGCCTCCGGATCGGGCCGCACGACGCGCCGGTCGGCGGCCCACTTCTCGCGGTCGACCGGGTCGCCCAGCGAGTCCCACGCGGTCATCGCAGCGCCTCGCGCACCGACGCCCTCTTCGTGCGGAACGTGCAGCGGGCGGCCGAGGACGTCGGCGAAGATCTGGCTCCACGCCTGCGAGCGGGCACCGCCACCGCAGGCCGCGACCTCGCCGCTGAGCCCGGCGCTCTCCAGGTTGTGCCGGGCGGCGTAGGCGACCGCCTCGCACATCCCGCGCACCAGGTCCGCGGGCGTGGTCTCCAGCGACAGCCCGGTGAACTGACCGCGCGCACGCGAGTCCACGAACGGCGCGCGCTCACCGGAGGAGGACAGGAACGACAGCGCGGAGACACCGCCGGCCCCGGGGGCGCTCCGCTCCAGGAGGGATTCCAGCTGGTCGACGCTGGAGCCGGTCATCGCCAGCACCCAGTCCAGGTTCGCGGTGCCGACCATCGCGGGCATCACCCGCAGGTAGCGCTGCGGCATCGGCGTCGCCAGCCACATCCCGGCGGGTTCGCCCTTCGGGTCGATCACGACCTCGTCGCGGAGCACCTGACAACCGAGCGTCGTGCCGATCACCAGGCTGCCGTCGCCGATCTCGCCGACCCCGGACCCGAAGGCGCAGGCGGGCAGGTCGAACGGGCCTGCGGAGACCGGGAGCCCTGCGCGCAGGCCGAGTTCGGCCGCCGCCTTGCCGGAGAGCTCGAACAACCCGCCCACCGGTGTGGTGTCGGCCAGCAGGCGCCGGTGCTCGGCGATGCCGCAGGCTTCCAGCGCCGCGGTCGAGTACTCGCGCGTCGGGACGTCCAGGAACGGCAGCGAGGCGTCGGAGGCGTCCACGGTGATCGCACCGGTGAAGCGCTGCACGATCGCGTCCACGCAGTACCCGGCGACGGCCGCGCGTTCGAGGCGTTCCGGCTCGTGCTCGGCGAGGTGGGCCAGCAGCGGACCGGCCGAGCCGGGGAACATCCCGGAACCGGTCAGCGCGTGCACCTTCCGCTGCGCACCGCTGGTCTCCCAGTCCCGCAGCACCCCGGCGGCCCGCGCGTCCAGCCAGGAGATCGCGGCGCCGACGCCGCGCCCCTGCTCGTCCCGCAGCCACAGGCCGTCCCCTTGACCGGTGATGGCCAGCGCCTGCACGGGTTCGGTGGCCGCGGCGGCGACCTGGCGGACGACCTGAACGACCGAATCGACGACCTCGTCGAGGTCCTGCTCCACCAGACCGGGCGCCGGTCGCCGGAGGGTGGAGCGCACGCTGCGGGTCAGCCTCGCCGACCCGTCGCGGCCGAGCAGCGATGCCTTGGTCACCGAAGTGCCGACGTCGACTCCGATGATCATGGCCGCAGGTCCCCGAACTGGGCCAGCACGTCCGGGTTCGCCACGAAGCGCGGTTTCCGCCCGTCGAGGAACCTGGCGGCCTCACCAGCGACGATCTCGGCGGCCCGGTGCGCGGTCTGGCGGGTGGCACCCGCCAGGTGCGGAGTGGTGATCACGTTCGGCGCGTCGAACAGCGGCCAGTCGCGCGGCGGCGGCTCGATGTCGTAGACGTCGACCGCCAGCGCGCCCAGCTTGCCGGAGCGCAGCAGCCCGGGCAGCGGCGCGTAGTCCAGCAGACCGCCGCGCGCCGAGTTGACCAGCACCGCGCCCTCGGGCAGCAGCTTGAGGTTGTCGGCGTTGAGCAGGTTGCGGGTTTCCGGGGTCAGCCGCGCGTGCAGGCTCACCACCGAGCTGCGCCGCAGCAGCTCTTCGAGCTCGACGAGCTCCACGCCCTCGCCGGCGATCTGCGCTGCGTCCACGAAGGGATCGGCGACCAGCACGTTCGCGCCGAAAGCACGCAGCACCCGCGCGACGATGCGACCGATCGCGCCGTAGCCGACGAGCCCCGCGGTCGAGCCTTCGAGCTCGATCCCGGCGTTCTCGTAGGCGTAGTAGTCACCCCGCCAGTTCCCGTCCTTGAGCTCGGCGTCCGAGCCCGGGATCCGGCGCAGCGCGGCGAGCATGAGGCCCACCGCGAACTCCGCTGCCGCGGCCGCGTTGCGGCCCGGGGCGTAGCTGACGATGACCCCGTTGTCGGTGGCCGCCTGCAGGTCGACGTTGACCGGGCCGCCCCGGCAGACGCCGACGAACTTCAGCTTCTCGGCGGCCCCCAGGACGTCGCCGGTGAACGGTGCCATCTGGGTGGCGACGATCTCGTTGTCGCCGAGCGCGTCGAGCAGCTGCTGCTCGGTCCCGCTGGCCTCCTGCACGGTGCCGACCGGCCCGAACGGCTCCACCGGCCACGGCAGCTTCAGCGTGTCGAAGCGCAGCTCGCGCTGCGTGGCGCGGCGTAGGGCGTCGACGAACACCTCGGGATGCACGAAGTGGTCTCCGGCAGCCAGAACGCTTGTCATCTCCTGGACTCCTTTGTCGCGAGGTGGTGCGGGTTCAGCGTGCCTGCGGCAGCGATCCCACCAGCTTCAGCCGCACGTCGTCGAGGTCGGTGGCGATGTGGGTGGCCCCGGCGAGCGCGTCCTCCGCCGGCGGGTAGTCGCCGTTGGGGATCGCGATCACCGTCATGCCCGCCCGGGCGGCCGCGCGCAACCCGTTGCTGGAGTCCTCGACCGCCAGGCAGTGCGCGGGGTCATGGCCCAGCTTCTCGGCCGCCGCCAGGTACACGTCGGGGCTCGGCTTGCCGCGCGGCACCTCGGCGCTGGAAACCGTCGCGCTGAAGTGCGGGGTCAGGCCGTGGCGGTCGAGCACCGCGTCGATGAGCCGTCGCGGCGCCGAGGAGGCCAGCGCGATGGGTGCTCGGGCGGCGACGTCGGTGACCATCTTCTCCGCACCGACAAGCAGCTCGATCTCGCCGTCGTCGAGCGCGGTGATCATGTCGTCGACCACGATTCGCTCCGTCTCGACCGCGGATTCGGCGGCCTCGCTGAACTCCGCGAGGAACGCAGCCCACTCCGGCGCGCTCATGCCCTGGACCTGCCGGGTCTCCTGCCCGGTCCAGGTGCGGCCGCGAGCCGCCGCGAAGCGGGTCCACATCCGCTCCCACAGGTGCTCGCTCTCGACCAGGACGCCGTCCATGTCGAACACGACCGCTCGGTGCGCCTCGTTCGGTCGATCCGGCTGGGTCATACGTACCTCCCGCCAATCACTGATGGACTTAAATTAACACTACTAACGTTAACTGTCACTACTTGAGTGATAGATCGGCAGGTCTGCGCCGCACCGCCGACCCGGCGAGGCAAGATGAGCGCATGGCGTCAGCACCGAAGAAGCAGTCCCCTCGCCTCCAGCGGCAGCAGCAGATCGTCGATCACGTGCTCTCGCAGGGGTTCGCCAGCGCCGCGGAGCTGTCCTCGTTGACCGGGGTCAGCCTGATGACCGTGCACCGGGATCTCGACGACCTGGCCACGCGAGGCCTGCTGCGCAAGTACCACGGAGGCGTCTCGGCGCAGCCGTCCACGGTGTTCGAGTCCAGTTCGGACTTCCGGCTGCACACCCACACGGCCGAGAAGGAGGCGCTGGCCGCCGACGCCCTGCGGTTCATCAACCCGGGCATGTCGGTGATGCTCGACGACTCCACGACCGCGCTCGCGCTCGCCAGGCTGCTGCCGGACATCGGACCGCTGACGGTGGTCAGCAACTACCGGCAGGTGCAGGAAGCGCTGCGCGACGTGCCGGACATCCGGCTGATCGGCCTCGGCGGCGAGTACTCCCGCACCCACGACTCCTACCTGGGCCTGCCGTGCCAGGAGATGATCTCGACCTTCTCGGTGGACATCGTGTTCCTGTCCACCTCGGCGATGAACTCCCGGCTGACCTACCACCAGGAGCAGGAGATCGTGCTGGTCAAGCGCGCGATGATGGGCAGCGCCACGACGAAGGTCCTGATGATGGACGCCAGCAAGGTGGCCCGCTCGGCCCTCCACCAACTCGCCCCGGTCAGCGCCTTCGACCACGTCCTCCTGGCAGGAGACCTCAACGAGGACCTGGTCGAGGAAATGCGAGAAGAAGCAGAAGTCCACCTCGCCAAGACCAGCTGAGACCAAGCAGGACCAGGACCAGGACCAAGCAACCCACGTCAGGCAAGCGACGAAGTCGCTTCATAAGCCTCGGATCCCGGAGCCAGAAGGCGTCTGAGGTTCCGCTACCCGCACCGCCACGCAAAAAGACCACTGAGTAGTTGTCAGTAAGGCCCAAACCCAGAGCGGCGGAAGAAACATGCAGGCCTGAACCACCCCACGAGAAGGCCCACCAAAGCAGTCACAAAAGAATTAACATCTTGTGCGTTAACTTCAACAGGGTGCATGATGTCCGGCATTCGTTGGCTGGCGCATCGAGCGCCGAACATCCGACCCTGTTGGAGACAGTGATGTCCCAAACTTCCGCAGCCGGCTCGCCTGGTCTCCTCGACCGCATAGGCATCCCGCGCCAGCTCTTCTGGGGCTTCGTCGCCGTGCTGATCTTCATGATCGGCGACGGCGTGGAGACCACGTTCCTGTCCGATTACCTGCAGCGCCCCGAGGGCGGTTCGCTCCCGGGCGCGACCGCCTCGTTCGCCACGGTGACGCTCTACGGGGTCGCGGCCATGATCGCGGCCTGGTTCTCCGGAACGCTCTCGGCGATCTGGGGTCCGCGCCGCGTGATGTGGCTGGGCGGCGCCTGGTGGGTCGGGTTCGAGTGCCTGTTCCTGTTCGCGGCGCTGCCTTCGCACAACGCGGTGTTCATCGTCGCCACCTACGGCATCCGCGGGCTGGCCTACCCGCTGTTCGCGTTCTCGTTCCTGGCGTGGGCGCAGGTCGCGAGCCCGACGAAGATGCGGGGTTCGGTCGCCGGCTGGTTCTGGTTCGCCTTCACCGGTGGCCTGCCGACGCTGGGCGCCGCGCTGGCCGCGCTGTCGATCGGCGTGTTCGGGCTGACCGACTACCAGACCCTGGTGTTGTCGCTGGTCGTGGTGACCTGCGGTGTGCTGCTCGGTTCGTTCGCGGTGCGCGAGGAGCACGGGCTGAAGCCGATCGCGGACGAAACGGTCGAGAACCCGCGCAGCCTGAAGCGGCTGGCGGAGGGCGTGGACATCCTGTGGCGCGACCGCCGCGTGCTGGCTGGCGGCCTGATCCGGATCGTGAACACCGCACCGCAGTACGGGTTCTTCGCCATGTTCCCGTTCACCTTCGGGCCGGCGGCTCCGGACGGCGGGTTCCTCACCGCCGCCCAGGTCGCGTCGCTGGCGTCGATCGCCTACGGCGCGAACATCCTGGCGAACCTGTTCTTCGGCGTGTTCGGCGACCGCTTCGGCTGGCGTCGCACGGTGACCTGGTTCGGTTGCGTGGGCTGCGCGATCGCCACCCCGCTCTGGTACTTCAGCTCGATCGCCACGCAGAGCTTCGCCGTGGCCGCCGTGCTGGGCGTGGTCTACGGGCTGGTGCTGGCCGGTTTCGTGCCGCTGTCGGCGCTGATGCCTTCGATGGTGGCCACCAAGGACAAGGGTTCGGCGCTGGCGGTGCTGAACTTCGGTGCCGGTGGCGCGGCTTTCGTCGGCCCGGTCGTGGTCACGGTGCTGTACCCGCTGGTCGGCGGCGGGGGCGCGACGATCGTGTTCTGCCTGATGTACCTGGCGGTGGGCGTGCTGTCGCTGCGCATGAAGGACGACAGCGACCCCGGCGAGCACCGCGTGCCGCGCACCGGTGCACCGGAGGCCGCAGGCGCGTCGGCCTAGGGCACGCGAAAGGTCCGGACCAGGCCGTCGCCCGTGAGGGCGGCGGCCTGGTCGCCGTCCGGGGACAGCGCCGGCTGGGACTCGATGGGGCCGAGTGTGGTCTCGCCCTCCGGCTCGTAGATCACCAGGAGACCGTCAGCGTTGCGGGCGGCGAGCACGGGCCCGGGCGCGATCGCCGGATCGGAGATGGCTCGCGCGTCGATCGTCCGCACGCGCGTCCACCCGGCGGCCTCGGCCAGCACCACGAGATCTCCCCGCACGTCCCGGTACGTGGCGTATCCGCTGGTCGTGGCGATGGCGCCGACGGGCCGTTCGCCGGAGGTCACCTGTTGACCGCACCCGGCCGCGGTGAGGCGCCAGTGGAGCATCCCGCTGCGGGAGGCGGCCAGCACGTGGACCGCTCCACCGGATCCGACCACTGCGGAGACCTCGTCACCGACGTCGTTCCCACCGAGACGGCACCACCCTCCTGCGGTGCGAACGCTCACTCCGCCTCCCGCGTCCCGGAGGGCGACGACCACGCCGTCCCGCACCGGCACGGCCGAGGGCGGGCCGAGGTCCACCCCCGGGTTTCGCGGCGGTGGCAGGCCCAGCGGTCGCCACGACCGAGGCCCCTCCTTGAGCCACACCGCTCCGGAATCGCGTTCCTGCGCGACGATCGTGCCGGGCCCGGCGAACGACGCGGAACCGTCGCGCGGCACGAACCCCGGTGTGTCCACAACGGACTCTACGCCGGATCTGCTGAGCACCAGCTCGTTCCGGCGCACCTGGACGTGGCCGTCGGCGCTCGCCCAACGCGTTCCCGGCGGTCGGCGCAGGCGCATCGAAGCGATCCAGGCGTCGTAGGGCTCGCCGAGGCTCACCTGCGAGTCGTGCTCTGCGTAGCGGGCGAAGACCGCGCGCTTGTCGGCGACGACGCGTTCCGGGAGGTTCGGTGGCGCATCGGCCACGTTGTAGTCGCGGTAGTTCAGCAGCGGCAGACCTGTTGCGCGCAGCGCGGTTTCGGTGAACCGGGCGGCTGCGACGTGGTCTGGGTGGTCGTGCGCGCTGCCCCACTGCTGCTGGTAGCGCGGATCCGGTCGAGGGTCCTGCGCGCGGATGAGCGTCGGCGCGAACGTCTCCCGCAACCTGATCAGGCACTCGATCACCGAAGCCCGGTCGTGGCTGGTCGGGGGCACGATCGAGCCGGCCGCGGTGATGGTGCGCTCGCGGTGGCCGGGCTCGTGCCACAACCTGCTCAGCGCGTGCCGCGAACGCGGGTTGTTGTCGTCGGGCAACCCGAGGAAGACCAGGCCCACGGAAGGCCGCTGCCGGAGCCGATACCACTCCACCAGCCGGTGTCCGGGCAGTTCCAGCACCGAGCGCGTCCACTCGTCGGCCACTCCGGCCATCGCAGCGAACGCGGCGCGCGCTCCGGCCTGCCGGCTCGCCGCGTACTCGGCCTGCGGCTGCACGTCGCTCTCCCCCGCGGTGAGGAACACCGTGGTCACCCGCGCGCCCGCGCGGATCGCCAAGGGCACGTCCGGGCTCATGAACAGCATGTCGTCGTCCGGGTGCGCCACCACCTGCAGGTGCGACGGCCTCGGCGAACCCGCTGCTGCGACCCCGGGTGCCGCCAGCGACAGCGCGACCACCAGCAGCAAGACGCCCGCCCTCAGCACGGTCGCCGCCGCGACATCAGCAGGGCTCCCAGCGCTCCCACCGCGACCAGCAGCACCCCGGCCTCGGCACCCGGTGGAGTCCACGAGAGCGTCAGCTCACCACCCCCGATCCCTCGCGGGATTCGTGCGGTGAGCAGCCCGGATCCGGTCGCGGTGAGCGGCACTGGGACGCCGTCCACCGACGCCCGGTAACCGGGCCAGAACAGCCGGGCGAAGACGAGCTCCCCGCTCCCGGTGAAGCGGACGGTCTCGACGCGAGCACTGCGCTGGACGTCCGCCACCACCCGCGGACCGCGCGCAGCGCTCAACCGTCCGTGCGGCCACGGGACGGGCGCGATCCGGGTGAGCACCACGACCTCGGGGGTGCGCTCGGAGAGGTGCCAGCCCGGTGGTGGTTCAGTGACCTCCCGCAGCCTGCGCTGCACCACGACGTGGGTGGCCTTGAGCTGGTCGGCCAAGCGGTCAGGACCCCACAAGCGGTCGTAGGCTCGCGAGCAGGTGCCGCCGAAGTAGTTGAGGCACAACGCCTCGTGCAGGGCGTCGTGCCCGATTCCGGTGTAGGACACCAGGCTCGCCACACCAGCGGCCGCGTGCATGTTGCCCAGCAGCAGGTCCGACCAGATGCTGCGATCGTCGATCCGCTCCTGCGGGATCAGCTCGCGGGCCGCGATCTGCACCACCGTGCCGTCGCGCAGCGGCGCGTGCTGCCGGCGCAGCTCGGCGACGTCGACCGGGAAGTGGTAGTCGGCGACATCGCGGTTGACCGGGAACCACAGCAGTTGCGCGGCCAGCACCAGCGCGGTGCCCAGGTGCAGGACCGGGAACAGCGCGGAGCGCAGCGCCCACACCAGCAGCCCGGTGACCAGCACCAGCCCGACGAGGTGCTTCGGCGCCTGCGCCGGCCAGGCCGCGAACGCCAGGTAGCCGCCCGCCAGCAGCAGCGCCGCCGAAGCGACCGCTCGCCTCCGCGCCCGATCGCTGCGCAGACCGGCGGAGAGGGCCACCGCCAGCAGCACCGCGATCGCGAGGTGCAGGACGGCGATGTGCCGCAGCGGCCAGCGGAACATCCACACGTTCGACGGACCCAGGCAGAGCAGGGCATAGCAAGCCGCGACGAGAACGACTGCGGCGCAACGCCGCCACGGCATCTCCCGCCACGCCACCCACGGCAGCAGCGGAACCGCGAACCACGCGAGGAAGGTGCTGGGAACCGTCATCCGGTAGTCGCCGAAGGAGAGGATCTGCGGCAGGAACGCAGGCGTGCTCGCGTTGAGCAAGTCGCCGATGCCCGGCACCAGCAGACCGGAGTTGAACAGTTCGCGCCCGGACCGCCATCCCACCGCGGAGGTCGCCAGCACCGGCCAGAACACCAAGGGCAGGCACGCGGCAACCGACGCGCCGATCCCGATCAACCGGCAGCGGCCGGGTTCGACGGCCAGTGCCGCGAAGACCAGGCACAGCGCCAGGAGCCCGTAGGGATCACCGGCGGAGACGCACAGGTAGCAGAACACGAACGGCATCAGGGCAGGCGCGTCTCCCGCCACGTACCGCCGCAGCGCCCACCACGACCAGGGCAGCCACGCGAAGCCCATCAGCCCACCCGCCCAGCTCGCCGCCTGGAAGTGCAGCACGAAGCCTGAGACCGGCAGGGCCACCGACACCGCCGACGCCGCAGCGGGTTTCGCGCTGTAGCTCCGGCACAGCAGGTAGCTGCCGACACCCAGCAGCACCAGGAACTGGATCTTCACCACCGCTGCGGCGACCGCGAGGTCGCCGATCAGCGCGACCAGGACGAAGTCCAGCAGGTGCACGGGATTCCAGATGCCGAACAGCGACTCGGCCGCCAGGTTCCCGCCCATCCACGAGTCAGGTTCCAGCCCGAACGCCCACTCCCCCGCCAGGAGCCGCTCGCCGAGTCGATGCCACATCGGCAGGAACTGCGCGGCGCTGTCATCGGCGAAGTAGAACGAGGAGTTCACCATCAGCGGCAACGCGCCGAGCCCCGCCACCAGCGCGCCCACCCCGGCCGCACCGCGCCACTCGACTCGAACCCGACGGGCGAGCGTCGCGCGGGTAGCCATGAACGTCACCGGTACGAGCGCGACCCCCACCAGCGGCGCGAGCCTCGGATCGGCCCCGAGCACGGCGACGGCCAGCGCCACCGCGGAAGTGCTCACGCCCAGCAGCACGAGGTTCGCCAGCAGGAACAGCAGCAAGGATCGTCCGCGCGCCGGTACCCGGAAGGTGAACCGGCAGTTGAGCGCGTAGGAGCACAGCATCGCCGCGCCGGTGGCCAGCACGTGCGCCAGCAAGTACGGCAGCACCAGCCACAACGACAGGTACACCGCCCAGTGCACGGCCGTGTTCGCCCCGCCGACCAGCGCGAACCTGCCGAACTGGGTGGAGCTGACCAACCGCCGCATCACGACACCAGTTCCGCGGTCTGCGACCGGTGCCCGTCGGGCAGCTGCGCCCGGATCGGCCCGCACTCCTTGACCAGGTAGTGCGGCCGTCGCCGGGACTCGGCGCAGCTGCGCCCCAGGTACTCGCCCAGCACGCCGAGCAGGAACACCTGGACACCACCCAGGGCCAGGAGCCCCGCCATCCCAGGCTGCCGCCTGCACGCGAGGGAGCCGGCGAGACCGGCGATCACCGGACCGAGGTAGATCGCCGGGCGCAACGGTGTGTCGTTGAAGGAGATCAGCCCGTCGAAGCCGTGATCGACCAGGGCCGACAGCCGCCACCTCGACTCCCCCGTCTCGCGAGGCACGTTGCGGTAGGTGATCTGGCCGGTCTCGAAACCGATCCAGGCGAACAGGCCCTTGGAGAACCGGTGGTGCTCGGGCAACGACAGCAGCGCGTCGACCGCCCTCCGCGACAGCACCCGGAAGTCGCCGGCTCCGTCGTGCAGCCGCACGTCCAACGCGCGCCGCGCCAGCCGGTAGTAGATGCGGGACAACGCCGTTCTCCAGGCCCCTTCACCGGAGCGGCCACGCCGCGCGACGACCTGGTCGTAGCCGGTGTCGAGCAGCACCAACATCCTGGGCAGCAGGCCCGGCGGATGCTGCAGATCGGCGTCGAGCACCGCCACCCTGCTCCCGCGGGCGTGCCGCAGTCCGCACAGCATCGCGGGTTCCTTGCCGAAGTTCCGGCTCAACGACACGTACCGGAACCGCGGGTCCTGCTCGCTCAGGCGCCGGGCCTCGGACAGCGTCCGATCGGTGCTGCCGTCGTCGACGAGGATCACCTCGTACTCCCGGACGTGACCGGCCAGCGCTTCCACCAGCGCATCGCGCAGCCGTTGCAATCCGTGCTCCTCGTTGAAGCACGGCACCACCATCGACAGGTACATGGCGCAGTTCTCATCCGTCTCTGGGTCGACGGCCCGCACGCCCGAAATTCGGAAGTCGCTGCGGGCCTTGCTGGATCACCCCGGACCCTGCCCGGCGACCCCCTCCCGACCCCCTGCCAACACACCGGCGAATCCCCCACCCGGAGACGAATCCTCCGCGCCCGCTCACGGCTGCGCGCACCAAAACCGGTCGCGGCCAACGCCCATCGCCACCGCTCCGATGCGCGGCGGCCCTGGTGCGGCGTGACCGCGCGCGCAATGGCAGGCTGGTTCGCATGTCGTCCGCATCGTTTCCTCGCCGGAGCGCGCGCACCCAGGGCTTCAGCCTCGGTGCACCTCGCAACTTCACCGTCGTCGGCGACGGTGCGCGGGTGCTGTTCCTGCGCTCGACCAGCGGCACCGACCGCACGACCGCGCTGTGGGTGCTGGACACCGCCAGCGGAACCGAGCGGCTGCTGGTGGATCCGGCGAAGCTGCAGGCCGACGACCAGGTGACCGCCGAGGAGCAGGCGCGTCGCGAACGCGCGCGCGAGCGGGCGACCGGGATCACCGGTTACAGCACCGACCGCGAGGGCGAACTGGTCGTGTTCACCCTGTCCGGCCGACTGTTCGCCGTGGCGGTCGCGACCGGTGAGGCGCGCGAGCTCCCGGTCCAGCAGCCCGTCGCCGACCCGCGCCCCTCCCCCGACGGCAGGCACATCGCCTACCTGTCCCGCGGCCAGCTGCGGATCATCGCTGCGGACGGCTCCGGGGACCGCGCCCTGGCCGAACCGGACGGCGACGCCGTCACCTGGGGAGCGGCCGAATTCATCGCGGCCGAGGAGATGGACCGCCACCGCGGCTACTGGTGGGCACCCACCGGGAACGCGCTGCTGGTCGCGCGCGTCGACGAATCCCCTGTCGGGCACTGGTACCTGGGCGATCCGGCACATCCCGACCGCGAGCCGGTGGCCACCCGGTACCCGGCAGCGGGCACCGCCAACGCCGAGGTCACGCTGTCCGCGATCGGTCTCGACGGCGAACGCGTCGCCGTCGAGTGGGACCGGAGCACCTACCCGTACCTCGTGACCGCGCACTGGTCGCGGCACGGCAGTCCGCTGATCGCGGTGCAGACCCGGGACCAGCGGACCCAGCTGGTGCTCGCGGTGGACACCGAGACGGGCACCACTCGCGAGGTCCACCGCGACACCGACCCGCAGTGGATCGACATCAAGCCGGGCTGGCCGTCCTGGACGCCGGGTGGTGAGCTCGTGCGCATCGACGCGGCCGAGGGTGCTTACCGCCTGCTCGTCGGCGACCGGCCGTGGACGTCCGCGCCGCTGCAGGTGCGCGGCATCGTCGACATCGGCACCGACGACGTGCTGGTCTCCGGCTCCGAGGAGGACCCGGCCGAGGTCCACCTCTACCGCGTCACCTCCGCCGGGCACGAACGGCTGACCAGCGGTTCCGGTGTGCACATCGGCACTCGCGGCGGCGACGTTCTGGTCGTGGCCACGAGCGGCCTCGACCGCCCGCGGACCGGTGTCGTCGTGCGTCGCGGTGACGCGACGATCGCCGAGATCGACAACCACGCCGAAGAGCACGGCCTGAACCTCAACGTCCGCCTGCTGACCCTCGGCGAGCGCCGGTTGCGCAGCGCCCTGCTGCTGCCGAGCGGGTACACCGAGGCCGACGGCCCGCTACCGGTGCTGCTGGATCCCTACGGCGGTCCGCACGCCCAGCGCGTGCTGGCGCGCCAGCAGGGCTACCTGACCTCGCAGTGGTTCGCCGACCAGGGCTTCGCGGTCCTGGTGATCGATGGTCGCGGGATGGCCGGGCGCGGACCGGACTGGGACCGGGCCATCGCAGGCGATCTCGCAGGGCCCCCGCTGCAGGACCAGGTCGACGCCCTGCACGCCGCCGCTGCCGAGCACCCCGAGCTGGACCTGGACCGGGTCGCGATCCGCGGCTGGTCGTTCGGCGGGTACCTCGCGGGACTCGCCGCGCTGCGCCGCCCGGACGTCTTCCACGCCGCGATCGTGGGCGCGGGGGTGGTGGACTGGCGGCTCTACGACACCCACTACACCGAGCGATACCTCGGCGATCCGAACACGTCTCCCGAGGTCTACGAGGCGAACTCGCTGCTGCGGGACGCCGCGAAGCTGGAACGCCCGATGCTGATCGTGCACGGAACGGTCGACGACAACGTCGTGCTCGCCCACGGGCTGCGCTTGTCGGCCGCCCTGACGGCAGCCGCCCGTCCCCACACGGTGCTGCCGCTGGCAGGGGTCAGCCACATGCCCACCGACGAGACGACCAGCGAGAACCTGCTGGTCATGCAGGTCGACTTCTTGCGCAAGTCCCTGGCGCGCTGACCTTCGGCGGAGTCGAGAAACGGGCCCTCCCGCTCGGCGGAGCCCTCGACACCGAGTCGGAGATCATGACGCGGCGTGCTGCGCTGACCGGCGGTGGGCGGGGATCGCAGCCGCCGCGGCGATGACGGCGAGGAGCGCGGCGGCCATGAGGACGAACGCTGCGCTGTCGGTGCCGGTGATGGCGGCGGTGGTGGTCGCGGTTGCGAGGCCGATCGCGCCGCCGAACTGCTTCGCGGTGTTCATCAGGCCGGACGCCGCACCAGCGTGCTCGGGGCGGACGCCCGCGGTGACGAGCGTGGCCAGCGGCGTGTTCAACAGGCCACCACCGATCCCGATCACGACGGTGGGCACCAGGACCGCGAGAGCGAACGGTCCGCGGTCGACGACCGCGAGCCAGAGCAGCCCGGGAACGGCGATCACCACACCTGCCACGATGAGCGACCGGGCCTCCGTCGTCCTCATCAGCCGGGGCGTGAGCCAGAGGTTCACGACCAGCGTGCTGACGGTGAGCGGGAGGAAGGCCAGACCGGCCTCGACCGGTGAATAGCCGAGCTGAGCCTGCATCCGGTAGGTCAGGAAGTACCACAGGCCGACTTGGAAGCACGCGCCCGTCAGCGCGGTTGCGATGTTGCCCAGGACTATCAGCCGATCCCGGGCGAGTTCGGCCGGTACGAGCGCGTGGGGCGTGCGGCGCTCGTGCACGAAAAGCAGGACGACCAGCGCGACCGCGACCGAACACACCGCGGCTGGAAGACCGCTCGTGGCGAGCTCACCGACGACGGACAGCCCGTAGGCGGCACACGTGCACGCGGCTGTTGCCAGCGCTGCTCCGATCAAGTCGATGCGCCCCGCACCGCGCTGGTCGGTGCTCCGCCGGTGGAGGACGAGTGCCGCGACGACGACGCCGACCCCGATCGGCAGGTTGATCAGCAACGTGGCTCGCCACGAGAGCAGGCCGGTGAGCACCCCGCTGGCGATGTTGCCCAGTCCGCCCCCTGCCAAGCTCACCGCGGTCCAGACAGCGATCGCTCGTGTTCGATCCGGGCCCTCGGCATGGGTGGTCGTCAGCAACGTGAACGTCGCCGGAGACACCGCGGCTGCCGAGATCCCCTGCGCGGCACGGGCGGCGATGCGCACCCAGCCCGTCGTCGCGAGCCCCCCGACGAGGCTCGCCAAGGTGAACGCCCCCAGGCTCCAGGCGAGCAGCCTCGCGACGCCCACGACGTCGGCCAACCGCGCGCCGACCAGGAGCACACCGGCGAAGCCGAGGCTGTAGGCCATCGCCACCCACGACGCGGAAACCCTTCCGAGCCCCAGGTCGTCCTGGATCGAAGGCAGCGCGACGTTCACCACCGAGATGTCCAGCACCACGATCAGCTGAGCCAGACAGGAGATCCACAGCCCGAGCCGTGGCGACGGAGAGGACATGTCGCTCCTTGATACGCCTGTATCAGTTGATACGAATGTATCATCGCGGCGAGGGAGGGATCACCTGTGACTGCGGAGTCCGAGCGCAGGACCGAGATCATGGACGCCGTCGAGCGTCTCCTGGCACGCGGTGGAGTCAACGCCGTCACCATGAGAGCCGTAGCCGCCGAAGCGGACGTGTCCCTCCGACTGGTCCAGTACTACGGCAGCACCAAGGACCAGCTCCTCGGCGCCACGCTCGACCGCCTCGCCGACAAGAGCGTCGAACGGTGGCAGGCCCGCACCCGACGACAGCGGGAATGCGCATCACCGCGCGACATCGTCGAGTCGTTCTTCGACGAGGCGCTCCCCACCGACCGGGAGAGCCGAGGTTTCCACCGCGTCGGGGTCTCCCTGGAAGGTCTGGCGATCACCGACCCCGACGTGGCCGGGCGGGCCTACCAGAAGCACCTGAAAGAGCTCGCCGACCACCTCACCGGCCTCCTGCAGTCAGACGACCGCAGCGCGCCGGCCGCACGCCTGCTCGCCTGGGAAGTGATGGGACTGGCGCACGGACTCGGGACACTGCTGATGACAGGACAGCTCTCCGAACCCGAAGCGCGGACGCTGATCACGAACTACCTCGAACGACTCGGACCGCAGCTCTGCCTCTGACCCCGGGCGCGGAGTCGCTAGGAGTGCTGCGGGAGGACCGCGACGAGCTGGAAACCGCCGTCTTCCGACGGGCCCGCGTCCAGCTCGCCGCCTGCCATGCGGATCCGCTCGGACAGGCCCTCCAGACCGGCGCCGCCCGAGAGCTCGGTGATCGGCTCGCGCCCGTGGTCCGGCGCGTCGTTGGTGACCACGATGCGCAGCGCATCGGCCATGGTGCGCAGGTCCACCCGGATCCCGGCACCAGGCGCGTGCTTGGAGGCATTGGTCAGCGCTTCCTGCACCACGCGGTAGGCGGCCCGTTCGACGGCGCCCGGCGTCTCGTGGTGCTCCAGGTCGCCGGTCAGCTCCACCTCCACACCGGAGGCGCGCGCCTGCCCCACCAGGTCCGAGATCGTGGTCGTCTCGTCCCTGGCTGACGCCGATCCGAGCCCGAGGGTCGAGCGCATCTCCTCCAGCGCCTGCTTGGCGAGGCCTCGCGTCCGCGTGGCCGTCTCGCGCACAGCGGGATCGTCGGTGCTCGCACCGAGGGCGGCGGCCTCGACGGCGATCAAAGTGACGTGGTGGCCGACGGCGTCGTGAATCTCCCGCGCGATGCGGGCGCGTTCGTCGGCCTTGGCCATCTCGGCCTTGGCCCTCGCCGCCACCTCGCTGGCGACGGCGAGCCGCCGCACACTCTCGGCCAGCTGCTCGCGCAACGCCACCAACGTGCCCAGCGCGGCAGGCGCGGCCGCCGACAGGATCACGAACGCGACGGTCAGCAGCATCGAGCCCACCGCCAGCGACTGCGTGATCAGCACCGGAGCGAGGGCGACCACGCAGGTCAGCAGCACCCACCCAGCCAGTTCGAGCAGCTTCGGCCGCACCCGGCCGAGCCGGAACATCGCCACCAGGATCGCCGCCCAGCCCAGGCCACCTGCCATCGCGGGCATGCACAGCAGCACCGTGATCCGCGGCCAGCGGTGCCGCAGCGGTAGCAGCAGACCCGCGGCGAGCCCGGAGATGACCCCGTAGCCGAGCGGATCGGGCATCGCGATGACCGCGGCGACGGGCAGACCGACAGCGAGGGCCTCGATCCCCCAGAACCGCCAGTTGACGCCGCTCACCGCGCACCACCGACGCCGGCGACCCGCTGCGCGATCAGCGCGGCCTGCACCCGGTTCTGCGCGCCGAGCTTGGTCAGGACCGTGGAGACGTAGCTCTTCACGGTCGCCTCGGTCAGGCCCAGCCGCGTACCGATGTCGGCGTTGGAGCGGCCGTCGGCGAGCAGCTGCAGCACCTGCCGCTCCCGTGCCGATAGGGCCTTGACCAGGTCGAGCTCGCGGACGTTGTCGCTGGCGGCCCGCAGCCGCGGCAGCAGCCTCGCGGTGATCCGGGGATCCAGCACCGCTCCACCCGCGGCCAGGTCCTGCACCGCGCGCACCAGCACCTCCGGCTCGGCGTCCTTGAGCAGGAAGCCCTGCGCGCCGGAGTGCAGCGCGCCGGTGACGTAGTCGTCGAGGTCGAAGGTGGTGAGCATGGCGCACACCGGCGGCTCGGGCAGTCGCACGAGCTCCTGCAGCGCGGCGAGTCCGTCCTTGCCGGGCATCTGCACGTCGATCAGAGCGACGTCCGGGCGGTGCTCGCGCACCACCGACAGCAGCCCGTGGCCGTCATCGGCCTCGGCCACCACCTCGATGGTGCCGCCGCTTTCCAGCAGGACCTTCAACCCACGACGCAGCATCGGCTCGTCGTCGGCCAGCGCGACGCGGATCGGCCCACCGCCGTCGATTGCCGCCACCTCTCGGTTCACCTCCGCTGTTCCCGAGGGTCGCCAGCAGACTAACGGGAGCAGATGCCTCCAGCGCACGCACCACCCGTGCGCGTCACCGCTTGCCCTTGCCCTTGGCCTTGCGCTCGCGGACCCGCACGGAGATGCGCACCGGGCTGCCGACGAAACCGAAGGTCTCGCGGAACTTGCGCTCCAGGAACCGGCGGTAGCCGGCTTCCAGGAAGCCCGTGGTGAACAGCACGATCGTCGGCGGCCGGGTCTGCGCCTGCGTGGCGAAGAGGATCTTCGGCTGCCGGCCGCTGCGCGCGGGCGGCGGGCTGGCCGCGACCAGCTCGTTGAGCCAGCCGTTGAGGCGACCGGTGGAGACGCGGGTGTCCCAGGAGTCGAGCGCGGTGCGCAGGACCGGCGCGAGCTTGGCGACCGAGCGGCCGGTCAGCGCGGAGACGTTGACGCGCTCCGCCCAGCGCACCCGCACCAGCTCGCGGTCGATCTCCTTCTCCAGCTGGTGGCGACGGTCCTCGTCGACCTTGTCCCACTTGTTGTAGGCCAGGACCAGCGCCCTGCCCGCCTCGACCACCATGGTGATGACCCGCAGGTCCTGCTCGCTGATCGGTTCGGAGCCGTCGACGAGCACGATCGCGACCTCGGCCGCCTCGATGGCCGCCTTGGTGCGCAGCGACGCGTAGTACTCGGTGCCGCTGGCGGTCTTGACCCGCTTGCGCAGACCGGCGGTGTCGACGAAGCGCCACACCTGGTCGTCGAGCTCGACCATCGAGTCGACCGGGTCCACGGTGGTGCCCGCGACGTCGTGCACGACGGAGCGGTCTTCACCGGTGAGCTTGTTGAGCAGGCTGGACTTGCCGACGTTGGGCTTGCCGACCAGGGCCACCCGGCGCGGGCCTCCGGTGGCGCCGAAGACCTCGCGCGGGGTTTCCGGCAGCGACTCGAGCACCTTGTCGAGCAGGTCGCCCGAACCGCGCCCGTGCAGACCGCTCACCGGCATCGGCTCGCCCAGACCCAGCGACCACAGCGAGTGCACGTCGGAGACGCTGCGCTCGTCGTCGACCTTGTTGGCCACGACGATCACCGGCCGCTTCGAACGGCGCAGCACGCGGGCCACGGCTTCCTCGGTGGTGGTGGCACCGACCTTGGCGTCGACGACCAGCACGATGGCATCGGCGGTGTGCATGGCCATCTCGGCCTGCGACGCCACGGAGCTCTGCAATCCCTTGGCGTCGGGCTCCCAGCCCCCGGTGTCGACCACCGTGAAGCGCCGGCCGCTCCACAACGCGTCGTAGGCGACGCGGTCCCGGGTCACGCCCGGGGTGTCCTGCACGACGGCCTCACGACGCCCCAGAAGGCGGTTGACCAGGGTGGACTTGCCCACGTTGGGCCGGCCGACCACGGCCAGGACCGGCTGCGGCTTCGGTGGCGCCTCGTCACCCTGCGCGGCTGCCTCGTCGAACTCCGCCCACTCGGACTCGTCGGACCACGTGCCGTCCAGGTCCTCCAGCGACTCGTCGGTCACGCTCGTTTACCTCTCACATCGTCATTGGTCCGGTCGGCGACCAGCCGATCCAACTCGGCGATCAGCTCGACCAGTTCGGTGCGCACGGATTCGGTCGCCGCCGTCAGCCCGGCGCGGCCCTTGCCGCCCGCTGGCGAGATCGGCTCCCCGAACAGCATGTCGATCCTGGGTAACAGCCTACGGCCCGACCCTTCGGGACGTCGGGTGCCCCGGCAGGCCACCGGCAGGACCTGCGCGCCCGAGGCGCGCGCGAGCCAAGCCGCTCCGTGCTGGGCGTTGTCGACCTCGCCGGAGTTGCGCGTGCCCTCCGGGAAGACGCCGACCATCCCACCGCCCTTGAGCACGCGGACCGCGGCCAGCAGCGGGGTGCGGTCGGGTTCACCGCGCCGGATCCCGATCTGCCCGATGCGGGCCAGGAACCAGCCCAGCGCACCGCTGAACAGCTCCTGCTTGATCAGGAACGTCACGGGGCGCGGCAGCATTCCGATCAGCAGCGGCCCGTCCAGCAGGGAGCTGTGGTTGGCCACCAGCACGACCGGCCCTGTGCGCGGGATGCGCTCGGCGCCGTGCACCTTCACGCGGAACGGCACCCGCAGCGGCCAGCGCGAGATCCACCTGCCTGCGCGGTACAGCCTCGGCCAGGTGCCCTCGGGAAGATCGGCGCTCATCGCGCGCCGACCAGCAGTCCGCGCGACTCCACGAGCTTGGAGAGCTGCTCCAGGACCCCGGCGATGTCGAGGTCGGTGCTGTCGAGCTCGACCGCGTCGTCGGCCTGGCGCAGCGGCGCCACCTTGCGCCCGGAGTCCAGGGAGTCGCGTCGCTGCACGTCGGCGTGCGTGCTGCTCAGGTCGCTCCGACGGCCGTCCGAGGCGTCCTGCGCGGTCCTGCGCTGGGCCCGCGCGTCCGCGGAGGCCGTCAGGTACACCTTCAGGCCCGCGTCGGGCACCACGACCGTGCCGATGTCGCGGCCCTCGACGACCATGCCGCCCGGTTCGGTCATCGCGCGGCCGATCAGCTCGCGTTGCATCGCCACCAGCAGCTCGCGGACTTCGGGCACCGCCGACACGGCCGAGACCGCTCCGGTGACCTCCGGACCGCGGATCTCCGGCTCCGCGTCGGCACCGTCGAGCCGCACGGCGGGCGCGAGCGGATCGGTGCCCATGCCCAGATCGGCCGCGCGGGCGATCCGGGTCACCTCTGCGGAGTCGGCGGGGTCGACTCCGGCGCGCAGCACCGCGAGCGTCACCGCCCGGTACATGGCGCCGGTGTCGAGGTAAGTCGCGCCGAGCACCGCGGCCAACCTCTTCGACACCGTGGACTTGCCGGTACCCGACGGACCGTCGAGAGCCACTACCCCACGAAGCCTGGCCTGCGCCACGTCGCCGTTCCTCCCCGCATCACGAAGCCGCCCCGGCTGACCGCCGGAACCAGCCAACCATTCTGCCTGGCCCGCACCCGTGAATCCCAATCGCGTCCGCTTGGTGATCGGAATCGGACCGAAACCGGCCGGATCAAGGAATAGATGAGACGACCTTTAGAGTTGCGAGAGTGGACGTAACTGTGACTCCGCTGCCGGGGCTCGGCACGCGCCAGGACTTCACCACTGGATCTGGACACCGCGTCGGGGTGATCACCTATCGGGACGGTCGGTTCGAGCTGATCGTCTCCGACCACGAGGACCCGGACAAGGTCGCCGCCTCGGTGGAGCTGACCAGCACCGAGACCAGCACGTTGGCCGGCCTGCTGGGGGCTCCGCAGCTGGTCTCGAAGCTCGCCGAGCAGCAGCGGGAGGTCGCCGGCGTGACCACCTGGCAGCTGCCGGTGCCCGCCGGTTCGCCCTACGCGGGACGTGAGCTCGGTGATACCGAGATGCGCACCCGGACGTCGGTGTCGATCGTCGCCGTGGTGCGGGACAACGTCGTCCACCCGTCCCCGCGGCCGGACTTCGTGTTCGCCGCAGGTGACCTGGTGGTCGTGGTCGGTACCGCTGACGGGCTGCGAGCGGCGGGAGAGATCCTGACCCAGGGCTGAGCCACGCAGCGCCCGGTTCGCGGAGGTCAACGCCGACCGGCCGTCACAACTCCATACGCAGGGAAAACGCGAGAGGAAACACGGTGCACGACACGGCGATCTCCCTTATCGAGCTGGGAGCGGTGTTCTTCGGTCTCGGCATTCTGGGGAGGCTCGCGTGGAAGATCGGCATATCACCGATCCCGCTGTACCTGCTGGGTGGAATCGCGTTCGGCACCGGCGGCCTGATTCCGCTGCACGGCATTCAGCCCTTCACCCACATCGCCTCCGAGATCGGCGTCGTGCTCCTGCTGCTGTTACTCGGGCTGGAGTACTCCGCGGGTGAACTCGTCACCGGCCTGCGCCGGTCCTGGGTCGCAGGATTGATCGACATCGTGCTCAACGCCGCCCCCGGCGCGATCGTGGCGCTGCTCCTGGGATGGGGTCCGATCGGCGCGCTGGCGATGGCCGGCGTCACCTACATCTCGTCCTCGGGGATCGTGGCCAAGGTCCTCGGCGATCTGGGCAGGCTCGGTAACCGCGAGACACCCGTGATCCTCTCGATCCTGGTCTTCGAAGACCTCGCGATGGCCGTGTACCTGCCGATCCTCACCGCGCTGCTGGCCGGGGTGAGCTTCCTCGGCGGTCTGACCGCAGTCGGCATCTCGCTGCTGGTGATCACCGTGGTGCTGCTGATCGCGCTCCGCTTCGGCAAGTACGTCTCGGCGATCGTCGACAGCCCCGACCCCGAGGTCTTCCTGCTGCGCCTGCTCGGCGCGGCGCTCCTGGTCGCCGGACTCGCCTCGGAGCTACAGGTCTCGGCCGCGGTCGGCTCGTTCCTGCTCGGCATCGCGATCTCCGGCTCCACCGCGCAGAACGCGACCCGGATGCTGGAGCCGCTGCGCGACCTGTTCGCCGCGGTGTTCTTCGTGGTCTTCGGCCTCAACACCGATCCCTCGCTGATCCCGCCGGTGCTGCCGATCGCGCTCGGGCTGGCCGCCCTGACCTGCGTCACGAAGATCATCACCGGCTGGATCGCTGCCCGCATGCAAGGCGTGGCGCGGATGGGTCGGATGCGCGCGGGTGCGGCCCTGGTGGCGCGCGGCGAGTTCTCGATCGTCATCGCCGGCCTGGCCGTGGCCTCCGGCTCGGTCGACGGCGGGCTCGCCGCCCTGGCCACGGCCTACGTCCTGCTGATGGCCATCATCGGCCCGGTCGCCGCCCGCGTCGTGGAGCCGCTGGCCCGCGCGGTCCTGCTCCGCAAGCGCAAGCCCCAGGCCGTGTGAACTCCCAGTTTTAGTCCAAACTGAGCCGACATTTCGGACATGATCATGGCTCAGTTATGACTAAAACTGGGACGGGCCGCGGCGCGTTCACCTGCCGCGGCCACCGCGAGACGTCACATGCCCACGATCTTGTAGAGGGAACCGACCTCCTGGCGGTTCAGGGGCCGGATGGCACCCGGGCGCTCGGACGTGAGCTGCACGTCGCCGATGCGGGTGCGCACCAGCCGCTGCACCGGGTGGCCGACGTGCTTGAGCAGGCGGCGCACGATGCGGTTGCGGCCCTCGTGCAGAACGACCTCCACCAGCGCGCGGTTCTGGTTCTGGTCGACCAGCTTGAACCGGTCGACCTTCACCGGGCCGTCGTCGAGCTCCACGCCCGCGCGCAACCGCTGCCCGAGGTCCTTCGGGATGGGTCCGAGCACCTCGGCCATGTAGGTCTTGCGCACCTTGTAGGACGGGTGCATCAGCCGGTTGGCGAGCTCTCCGTCGTTGGTGATCAGCAACAGGCCCTCGGTGTCCACGTCCAGCCGGCCCACGTGGAACAGCTTGCCCTGGCGCTCGCGCAGGTAGTCACCGATGCACGGACGGCCCTTGTCGTCCGACATGGTGCACAGGATCCCTGAGGGCTTGTTCAGCAGGAGGTGGGTCGTGCTGGCGTTGGTCACCACGCGGCTGCCGTCGACGTGGATCACGGAGTTGTCCGGGTCCACGCGACGTCCCAGCTCCATGACGACGTCGCCATCGACCTCGACGCGGCCCTCGACGATCATCTCCTCAGCGGCCCGCCGAGACGCGACACCGGCCTGCGACAGCACCTTCTGCAGGCGGACTCCCTCCTCGTTGGGGTCCTTCGCGGCGCTGGAGGGGGAACGGCGTTCAGACGTCATCGATCGAATCCACTTCGGGCAACAGGGGTGCGAGCGGCGGCAGATCCTTGAGCGACGACAGCCCCAGCCGTTCCAGGAACAGCTCGGTCGTGCAGTACAGGATGCCGCCCGTCTCCGGGTCGGTGCCAGCCTCGCCAATCAGGCCGCGCCCCACAAGGGTACGGATGACGCCGTCGACGTTCACACCCCGTACCGCTGCGACCCGCGAGCGCGTCACCGGCTGCCGGTAGGCGATCACCGCGAGGGTCTCCAGCGCAGCGCGGGTCAGCTTGGTGCGCTGACCGTCGAGCAGGTAGCGCTCGACGTACGGCGCGTACTTCTCGCGCGAGTAGAACCGCCAGCCGTCGCCGACGTAGCGCAGGTCGATGCCGCGCTCGTTCTCGGCGTAGTGCTCGGACAACCGTCGCAGCGCGGAGCGGATCCGCCCGACGGGCTGCCCCAGCGTCTCGGCGATGAGCTCGTCGCCCGCAGGCACGTCGACGACCAGCAGCAACGCCTCCAGGGCCGCGTCCAGCTCGGTGTCGGAGGTCAGGTCCGGAGCGCCCTGCGTTTCGGTCGCCTCGTCGTCACCCGCGATCCCGCCGGAGGCCTGCGCCTCGCCATCCGACGACGCTTCACCGGATTCGGACGCCTCGTCGGGGACGGACGGTTCACCGGGATCAGGCGTCTCGTCGGGGACCGACGGTTCACCGGAGACAGGCTCGGGGGAGCGTTCCTCACCGCTGTCGACACCCGTCGCCTCCGCCACCTGGTCCGGTTCCGCGGGCACCGAGGTCGCAGCGGAGTGGTCCTCCGGCGACGCGGCAGAGGTCGTCTCGACCTCGGGTTCCGGTTCGGCGGCCATCAGCCGTACTCCTCTTCTTCCTGGTTGGCGCGCTGCTCATCGGCCTCGGCCTGCGCCTGGGCGAGGGTGCCACCGACCCAGTTCACCTGCAGCTCACCCAGCGGGCTCTCCTGCTCGAACTGCAGCACCTGCTCCCGGTACAGCTCCAGCAACGCCAGGAACCTGGCCACGACCTCGACGGTGTCCCCGCAGTCCGACACCAGCTCGGTGAAGGTCAAGGTGCCCTTCTCGGCCAGCCGCACCCGCATCAGGGCGGCGTGCTCGCGCACCGAGACGCCGTGCTGGTGGATGTGATCCAGCGACACCGTCGGCGGCGGCTTGGGCCGGAAGACCGAAGCGGCGATCTCGGCGAACCGCTGCGGGTCAACGCCGATCACCACCTCCGGCAGCAGGTTCTCGTAGCGCTCCTCCACCGACACCGAGCGCGGGTAGCGGCGCAGCGCACCGGCTTCCAGCTCGCCGAACAACGCGGCGACCTGCTTGTAGGCGCGGTACTGCAGCAGGCGTGCGAACAGCAGGTCGCGGGCCTCCAGCAGCGCGAGGTCGGACTCGTCCTCGACCTCGGCGGCAGGCAGCAGCCGGGCTGCCTTGAGGTCCAGCAGCGTCGCGGCTACGACGAGGAACTCGGTGGTCTCGTCCAGGTCCCACTGCTCGCCCATCGCACGCGTGTAGGCGATGAACTCGTCGGTGACCTTGTGCAGCGCCACCTCGGTGACATCCAGCTCGTGCGCGGAGATCAGCTGGAGCAGCAGGTCGAAGGGTCCCTCGAAGTTCTCCAGCCGGACGGTGAACTTCCCGTCACCGGTCTGCTCTTCGGTGTCCGCTAACGAGGAATCCGGTCGTGCTGCGTCGATCCCTGCGTCGGACGGTGCGAGTTCGGCATCGGCTCGTGGGACAGCGGTCACTCGCCGGGCTCCCGCAGGCTCCGGACCAGCACCGAGTCCGAACCGTGCTGTGCGAAGTCGGTCAGCAGCACCGCGATCGCCTCGCGCACGACGCGGCCGCGGTCCACGGCGATGCCGTGATCCGCCCGCAACGCGAGCCGAGCCTGCTCCAAACCCAGCAACTCCTCGTCGGAGACGTACACGGTGATCTTCGAATCGTGCTTGCGCCGACCTGTACCCGCAGACCGGGCACGCCCCTTCTCCTCGGGCGGGGCGACCGGCTCCGGGTCCTCCCTCGGCGCCGAGGCCTGATCCGTCCGAGAAACAGTAGTACGGAACAGTTCGGCGGCTCCGGGCAGGGCGACCCGACGCGTCATCGAGCGATCACCTCGCGGGCCAGCGCGCGGTACGCCTGGGCCCCGGCCGACCGAGGGGCCCACCTGGTGATCGGCTCACCCGCGACCGTGGTCTCCGGGAAACGAACGGTCCGGTTGATCACCGAGTCGTACACGACGTCGCCGAAGGCCTCCACCACGCGCTGCATGACCTCGCGGGAGTGCAGGGTGCGGGGGTCGAACATCGTCGCCAGGATGCCGCTGATCTCCAGCTTCGGGTTCAGCCGCTCGCGCACCTTCTCGATGGTGTCGATCAGCAGCGCCACCCCGCGCAAGCTGAAGAACTCGCACTCCAGCGGGATGATGACGCCGTCGGCGGCGGCCAGGGCGTTGACCGTGAGCAGGCCCAGCGACGGCTGGCAGTCGACCAGGATGTAGTCGTACTCCTCCATCGACTGGCGCAGCACCCGGTGCAGCGTCTGCTCGCGACCCACCTCGGTGACCAGCTGGACCTCGGCGGCCGAGAGATCGATGTTGCTGGGCAGCAGGTCCATGCCCTCGACCGTGGTGCGCCGCGCCACGTCCTCGACGCTGACGCCGCGCTCCATGATGACGTTGTAGATGGTCTGCTCGAGCTGGTGCGGCTGAACACCGAGACCGACCGAGAGCGCGCCCTGCGGATCGAAGTCCACCAGCAGCACCCGGCGCCCGTGTTCGGCGAGCGCGGCACCGAGGTTGATCGTCGAGGTGGTCTTCCCGACGCCGCCCTTCTGGTTGCACATGGCCAGCACCGACGCCGGGCCGTGTTCGTCCAGCAGCGGCGGTTCGGGGATGTGCCGTAGCGGCCGACCGGTCGGGCCGAGTCCGCGGGCGTCCTGGTTCTGATCGGCGTTCGCCTCAGTGCCCGTGGTCTCGGGTGCGATGCTCAGGTCGACCGCGCCCCGAGGCCGCCGGGCGGCGGAAGGATGCGGCATCGACATGGCGAACTGACTCCTTCGGTACCGGTGGCGATCGATCGCAGCCTAAGTCGCTCAAACGACCTGCGGCAACGTGCCTCGCCGTGGTGTCGGCAATTGGATCGGCGGATGTTCGTGATTTTGCCGTGATGAAGATCTACCGCTTTCCTTGATCACGCGCATGCGCAAACGGTGATCTCACCCCGAAAGGTGTGCTCGCGGATGTGCCGTGGCGTAGACCTCCCGAAGCGTGTTGACCGTGACCAGCGTGTACACCTGCGTCGTCGCCACCGAGGCGTGCCCGAGGAGTTCCTGCACGACGCGAACGTCCGCACCGCCTTCCACCAGGTGCGTGGCGAAGGAGTGGCGGAGCACGTGAGGCGAAACGGTTTCAGCGATTCCGGCCCGTTGCGCGGCGGTTTTCAACGCGTTCCACGCGCTTTGCCGGGAAAGCCCGGTCCCGCGCGAATTCAGGAAAACCGCCGAACTGCCCCTTCCTCGCGCCACCAGCACGGGTCGCGCCCGCACCAGGTAGGCCTCCAGCATCGCCAGCGCGGGACGCCCGACCGGCACGATCCGCTGCCTGCCGCCCTTGCCGTCCAGCAGAACGGTTCGGTCGGTGCGGTCGACGTCGTCGATGCTCAGGCCGACCGCTTCCGAGATGCGAGCTCCGGTCGAGTACAGCAGTTCCAGCAGCGCCCGGTCCCGCAATCCGCGCGGATCGTCACCACCCGCGTGCTCCAGCAGCCGTCCCACGTCGTTCACCGAGAGCGCCTTCGGCAACCGCTTCGGCGGGCTCGGCGGGGTCACCTCGCGCGCGACGTCGACGGCGATCCTGCCTTCGGCGTGGGCGAACTTGTGCAACCCGCGCGCGGCCACCAGCGCCCTGGCGGCGGAGGACGAGGCCAGCGGCGGACGGCCTTCGACGCCTTCGCGCAGTTGCGCCAGGAACTCCGCGAGGTGCTCGGTGCGCACCTCACCCAGACCGGACACACCTCGGGCGACGAGGAACTCGGCGTACCTGCGCAGGTCGCGGGTGTACGAGTCCAGCGTGCTGCGCGCGGTTCCGCGCTCGACGGCCAGGTGGTCGAGGTATTCGCCGACGGCAGCGCGCAGTTCGGCCGGCAGCGACTCGAAACCCTTCACCGGGCGGCGAAGCGCAGCGGCCGGTCGCGCCATTCCGCTTCGGCCGAGCGCGGTTCGGCGTCACCGTCGCGGATCGCCTTGGCCGCCAGCAGACCTGCCACCGCCGGGCCGTTGACGACCTCTCCCGCCAACGCCATCCGCACCGCCTCTTCCAGCGGGAACCGCTCGATGACCAGGTCCGCTTCCTCATCGCCCGCGGCGTCGGGAAGCGCGACGTCCGACAACCCGGTGGCGAGGAAGACCCGCACGACCTCGTCGGTGAAGCCCGGCGAGGTCGCGATGTCGACGAGCACGGACCAGTTCTCGGCGGCCAGTCCGGCCTCCTCCGCGAGCTCCCGCTGCGCGGTTCGCACCGGGTGCTCACCGGAGACGTCCATCAAGCCGGCGGGCAGTTCCCACAGCCTGCGACCGAGCGGATAGCGGTACTGGTGGACCAGCACGACCCGGTCCTGCTCGTCGATCGCGGCGATCGCCACGGCGCCGTAGTGCTCGACGACCTCTCTGCGGGCCTGACCGCCGCCGGGCATGCCCACTTCGTCGGCCCGCAGCGCCAGGATGCGCCCGACGTAGACGTCCTCGCTGGCCAGAGTGGTGAACTCGTGCTCTCCGTTGGTGCGCGCGACACCGCTACCCGTGGTCTCCACGAGCACCACCCTAGAGCCGATCGCGGCACGATGAGTCGGCCCGCACCACCGTCACCGGTCGTGCGGGCCGCTCACCTGGGATGAATTACCTCGCAGCGGGTTCGGACTCCGCCTCGGAGACGGTCCGCTCCAGCTCGACCGGAAGCCGCTCGGCCGCGCGGTAGTCGATCGCCGCCTTCGCGAACGCCGCGAACAGCGGGTGCGGGCGGGTCGGACGGCTCTTGAGCTCCGGGTGCGCCTGGGTGCCCACGAAGAACGGGTGGATCTCGCGGTCCAGCTCGACGAACTCGACCAGGCGATCGTCCGGCGAGGTGCCGGAGAAGACCACGCCTGCCTTGCTCAGCTCGTCCCGGTAAGCGTTGTTGACCTCGTAGCGGTGCCGGTGCCGCTCGTGGACCTCGGTGGAACCGTAGGCCTCGGCGACGATCGAGCCCTCGGCGAGCTTCGCCGGGTAGGACCCCAGTCGCATGGTGCCGCCCATGTCCCGGTCACCGGAGAGCACGTCGTGCTGGTCGGCCATGGTGCTGATCACCGGGTGCTGGCAGGGCTCCTCGAACTCGGTGGAGTTCGCCCGCTCCAGCCCGCCCAGCGCCCGGGCCGTCTCGATCACCATGCACTGCAAGCCGAGGCACAACCCGAGGATCGGGATGTTGTTGGTGCGGGCGTAGCGGATGGCACCGAGCTTGCCCTCGATGCCGCGCACGCCGAACCCTCCCGGGATCAGCACGCCGTCCACTCCGGCCAGCGCCTGCGCCGCGCCCGATTCGGTCTCGCACGTGTCCGACCCGACCCAGGAGATCTCCACCTTGGCGTGGTGGGCGAACCCACCGGCGCGCAGGGCCTCGGTCACCGACAGGTACGCGTCGGGCAGGTCGACGTACTTGCCGACCAGCGCGATGCGCACCCGCTCGGACGGGTTGTGCACGCGGTCCAGCAGATCGCCCCACACCGACCAGTCGACGTCGCGGAATGGCAGTCCGAGCCTGCGCACCATGTAGGCGTCCAGACCCTCGCTGTGCAGCACCTTCGGGATGTCGTAGATGGACGGCGCGTCCGGGCAGGCCACCACGCCGTCGGTGTCGACGTCGCACATCAGCGCGATCTTGCGCTTGAGGTCGGCGGGCAGTTCGCGATCCGCGCGGCAGACCAGCGCGTCGGGCTGGATGCCGATGTTGCGCAGCGCGGCCACCGAGTGCTGGGTCGGCTTGGTCTTGAGCTCGCCCGACGGCGCCAGGTACGGCACCAGCGAGACGTGCAGGAAGAAGCAGTTGTCCCGGCCCACGTCGTGGCGGACCTGGCGGCAGGCCTCCAGGAACGGCAGCGACTCGATGTCGCCGACGGTGCCACCGACCTCGGTGATCACCACGTCAGGCGTGACGCCGTTCTCGTCGGGCTCGGCCATGGCCCGGATGCGGGCCTTGATCTGGTCGGTGATGTGCGGGATGACCTGCACCGTGTCGCCCAGGTACTCGCCGCGGCGCTCCTTGGCGATGACTGCGGAGTACACCTGGCCGGTGGTGACGTTGGCGTTGCGGGTCAGATCGCGGTCCAGGAACCGCTCGTAGTGACCGATGTCCAGGTCGGTCTCAGCACCGTCCTCGGTGACGAACACCTCGCCGTGCTGGAAGGGGTTCATCGTCCCCGGATCGACGTTCAGGTAGGGGTCGAGCTTCTGCATGGTCACCCGCAGGCCGCGGGAGGTGAGCAGTTCGCCCAGGCTGGACGCCGTGAGCCCCTTCCCCAACGAGGAGGCAACGCCCCCCGTGACGAAAACGTGCTTGATCGTGCGTGCTTGCGGCACCAACAAAAGCTCCCCGTGGTCAAGCCGTCGCCTGGCTGGAATTTCTGCGCTGGCAGGACGGCTGGATCCGTCGCTCCCACGGAATTCCAGCCTAACGCACGACCACCGCGGCCCGCACCGAGACCCGCCCTATCCGGAAACGGAGAACCGGCCGGGTCAACCGCCATCCGGCGGCCTCCCGGCCGGTCGACCGTGACGTCTTGGTGAACCCCGCACGACCTGCGACGAACCCGCGGATCACGAAGCGCCGCGGGTTCCCGGCACCGGTCCCTGCGCGCTGCTGGCCACACCGTAGTGCCCGGCCTGCCGGTCCGCCTGCTCGCGGGCGGCCATGACGACCGCCACACGTCCGGCGCCGGTGTCGGCGTTGTCCACGGTGGACAGGTTCGACGACATCGCAGGGTCGGCTCGCGCCACGCCGACGGCTCCGCGCCCGTCGGCCGAGCCGCTGGTGCCCGCCAGGACGGCACCCTGCCCTGAGCGGTCGATCTGGGTGGCCAGCCGCGCCAGAGCCGTCGCCCTGTCCGCCGCGTTGTCGCCCTCCAGGCGACCGCCGGTGAGCACCACCGCCAGCTGCGCGGGCCGCAGGCCTTCCGAAGCGGTCGCGAACCCACCACCGGACAGGCCCGACAGCGCCGCCGCGCGAGCGTCGTCCGCCGCCTGCGGCTGCCCGGTCTGCGGGTTGACCAGCGTCAACGGGCCGAGCAGGCCACCGGCGAGGGTCCCGGGGTCCGCGGCCGTGGGCAGCTGGACCCCGGCGGGCAGCAGCTGCGTGACCACGCCGCGCAGCTGGTCTGTCCGATCCGGGTCGGTGAGGGCCTGGCCGAGGCGGACGTCACCGGAGATGTCGGCACCGGAATCCCGCAGCAGCTTGGTCATCGCCTGGCGCTGGCCGTCGTCGGTGTCGGCGGCGCTGATCAGCACCACGCTGCGACCGGAGAGCTGCCCCTGCACGGCCATCGGCGCGACGGTCGTGTTGAACCGGTCGGCGGATTCGGTCTGCGCCTTGAGCTGCGCGCGCTCGGCGCCGAGCTGGTCGACCTGAGCCTGCAGCTCCTCCTTCTCGCCGCCCACAGCGTTCAGCAGGCCTTGGCTGACCGTGCTGGTGCCCAGCACCACGCCCACTGCCAGCGCGAGGAAGACCGCGGCGATCGAGATGATGTGGTAGCGCACCGTGATCACGAGAACAGCCCCTTGAAGTAGGCCGACACGACACCCGTGGTGTCGACCATCTGATCGACTGCGGCGGAACCGAGCCCGGACACCAGCAGGGCCACGGCGACCACCAGCAGCACCGCCACCACCAGCAGCACCACAGCGGACATCGGCGTCCGGCTGCGCTGCAGGTTGGCCACCGCCGGGCCGTCGATGACCTTGCTGCCGAGCCGCAAGCGGGTCAGGAACGTCGACGGGTTGGAACCGGAACGGCCCCGGTCGAGGAATTCGCTGAGCGTGGCCTGGAACCCGACGGTCACCACGAGGCTCGCCTTGTGCGCGTCGGCCAGCAGCAGCGCCAAGTCCTCCGGGTTGCCGGAAGCCGGGAACGTCATCGCGCCCACGCCCAGGTCCTGGATGCGCTCCAGCCCGGGAGCGTGCCCGTCGAGGTGCGCGGGGATGACCAGCTCGGCACCGCAGCGCAGCGTCTCGGTGCTGATGGTGTCCGGCGCGCCGACGATGACGTTCGGCTTGTACCCGGCCCGCTGCAGGGCGTCGGCGCCGCCCTCGACGCCGATCAGCACCGGCTTGTACTCGCGGATGTAGCGCTTGAGGCTGCGCAGGTCGTCGGCGTGGCCGTAGCCGGGCGCGACCACGAGCACCTGCCTGCCCTCCATCGAGCCGGCCAGCTCGGGCACCCCGATGCCGTCGAGGATCAGCGTGCGCTCGGTGCGCAGGAACTCGATCGTGTTGGCCGAGAACGCCTCGAGCTGGGTGGCCATCCCGGCCTTGGCCTCGATGAGCTGGTCGGCGATCGAGTTGGTGTCCTGCTCGACGCCCCGGCCGATCTCGCGGTCCCCGGCGTAGATCCCGCCTTCGAACAGGCGGATCTTCGAGCCGTCCTTGACCTGGTTGAGGATGTCGGCGCCAACACCGTCGACGAGCGCGACACCGGCAGCCAGCAGCACTTCCGGCCCGAGGTTCGGGTAGCGCCCGGAGATCGACGGCGCGGTGTTGACCACGCCGATCACCCCGGCGGCCACCAAGGCTTCGGCGCTGCGCCGGTCCAGGTCGGCGTGGTCGATGACCGCGATGTCACCGGTGCGGACCCGGCGCGGCAGATCACCGGAGCGGCGTTCCACCCTCGCGACCCCGGCGAGCCCGGGCAGGTCCTCCTGCTGTCGAGTCAGCAGTCCGCTGATTTTCATGCGCCGATGGTGACAAACCAATCACCGATCGTGCCTGCGCCACGCCGAACGCACTACGTCATATGCCGCAACACCCGATGAGCGAAACGGCCCAGCACCCGTTCACCGTCAGGCAAGCGCCGAAGGTGCTTTCGCGGTACCCCACCAAAGCAACCGGCACCGCCGCGGGTTCTCAGACGCCTCCTGGGGAGGACAGCCGAAGCGCCGCGTATCCCCTAATACTCAAGTCTCGGATCCCGGAGCCAGGAGGCGTCTGAGGTTCCGCTACCCGCACCGCCGGGCAGCACGACCACCAGCCTCTAAGGCTTCTTCTTGGAGCCCTTGCCCTTCCGGCCGAACTTCTCCTGGGTGAGCTTGTAGGTGTTCGCCGTCTCCAGCAGTTCCTCGGCGTGCGCGCGCCCGGTCTCGGTGGACTCCATGCCGGCCAGCATTCGCGCCAGCTCCACCACGCGTCGTTCGTCGGCGACCATGCGGACGTCGCTCTTGGTGAGACCTCCGTCCGCTTGGCCCTTGTCGACCACCATGTGCCGGTCGGCGAACGCCGCGACCTGCGGGAGGTGAGTGACCACGACGACCTGGTGGGTGCGGGCGAGCCTGGCCAGCCGACGCCCGATCTCCACGGCCGCACGACCGCCGACTCCGGCGTCGACCTCATCGAAGACCAGGGTGGGCACGGTGTCGGCGCCGGCGAGAACGACCTCCAGCGCCAGCATCACGCGGGAGAGCTCACCACCCGACGCACCCTTGTGGATCGGCAGCGCGGGCGCACCCGAGTGCGCGATCAGCTGGAGCTCGACCTCGTCGACTCCGTCCGGCCCCGCGTGCAGCGTGCGACCGTCCACCGGCAGCCCGTTGGGGTCACCGTCGTCGGCGTCCTTGGCGTGGACCAGGACCTGGAGCTTCGCCTGCGCCATCGCCAGCCCGGACAACTCCTGCGAGACCGCCTCGGCCAACCGCACCGCTGCCTCACCGCGCGCTGCGCTGAGGGCTTTCGCGTGCTCGGCGAGTTCCACCGCGAATTCGTCGCGGCGGGCGGCCAGCGCCGCCAGCGCCTCCTCCGAGGTGTCCATTCCGGACAGTCGGGTGCGGGCGTCCTCCGCCCAGGCCAGCACGCCGTCGACGTCGGCCGCGTACTTCTTCGTGAGCTGCTTGAGCTCCGCTTGCCGCGCCAGCACCTGCTCCAAGCGGGCCGGGTCGGCGTCGAGCTTGTCCAGGTACGCGCCCAGCTCACCGCCCACGTCGGAGAGCACGGCGACCGCCTCGGCCACGCGAGGTTCCAGCTCTCGCAGCGCCGGGTCCTCGGATGACGACAGCCGCCGGGACGCCTCCCCGATCAGCCCGATGGCTCCCGGAGCCTCCGGATCGGCATCGGCGGAACCGGACAGCGCGTGCTGGGCTCCGGCGGCGATCTCGCGCAGCTGGTCCACGTCGGCGAGCCGTCGCGCCTCGTCGACCAGCGAAACGTCCTCCCCCGCCTCGGGGTTGACGGCTTCGATCTCGGCGAGGCCGTGGCGCAGCAGGTCCGCTTCCCGGGACAGCTCGCGCGAGCGCTCGGTGCGTTCGACGAGTTCGCGCACCGCCTCGGCCCACTCGGCGCGAACCCGCTGGTAGTCGGCCAGAACGTGCAGGACCGGCTCACCGGCGAACCGGTCGAGCACGGCCCGCTGCTCGCCGGGCCGCAGCAGCCGCAGCTGGTCGTTCTGCCCGTGCACCGCCAGCACCTGCTCGGACAGCTCCGCGAGCACGCCGTTGGGCACCGAACGTCCGCCCAGGTGCGCCCGCGAGCGGCCGTCGGACGTCACCGTGCGCAGCGCGATCAGACTTCCGTCGTCGTCAGGTTCGGCACCCGCGTCGCCTGCGACCTTCGCCGCCGGTGAGTCCGGGGTGGTCGCGAAACGGCCCTCGACGACAGCTCGCTGCGCACCCGCCCGGACTCGCGAGGCGTCGGCCCGGCCGCCGCTGAGCAGATGGAGCCCGGTGACCACCATCGTCTTGCCCGCGCCCGTCTCACCCGTGACCACGGTCAGGCCGGCGTGCAGTGCGAGCGTGGCGTCGTCGATGACGCCCAGTCCCTGGATACGCATCTCCGCCAACACACTCAGCACCCTATCGGCACCGAAGGCTCAGGAGCGCCCCACTGCGGTGATCGCCACCGAAATCGTTAGACATTGTGTTCGATCCGCCCCGAGCGGACGGCGGGAGCCGCGCAGGCCGGGCGGCTACTCGGCAGGACCGCGCCAGCCCTGGACGGGCAGCTCGAACTTGCGCACCAGGCGATCGGTGAAGGACGTGTCCTGCAGGCGCACCAAGCGGATCGGCGTCGACCCGCCGACGACCTCGACGCGCGCACCGGGCGGCAGGTCGAACTGCCGCTGGCCGTCGCAGCACAGCACGGCGTGGTGGCCGTGCTGGTCGATCTCCATCGCCACCAGCGATTCCCGCGACACGACCAGCGGTCCCGCGAACAGCGCGTGCGCGTTGCTGGGGACGACCAGCAGCGCGTGCACGTCGGGCCACACCACGGGTCCACCGGCGGAGAACGCGTAGGCCGTGGAGCCGGTCGGCGTCGAGCACAGCACGCCGTCGCAACCGAACGCCGAGACGGGATGCCCGTCGACCTCGACGACAACGTCCAGGATCCGCTCCCGGCTGCTCTTCTCCACGCTCGCTTCGTTGAGCGCCCACGTGGCGGCGACCTGCTCGCCGTTGAGCGTCGCGGTGACCTCGAGGGTCATCCGCTCCTCGACGTGGTAGCGCGATTCCACGACCGCGGCGATCGCCTCGTCCAGGTCGTCGGAGTCGGCACCGGCCAGGAACCCGACCCGGCCGAGGTTGACCCCGAACAGCGGAACACCAGCCGGTCTGGCGAGTTCAGCGGCCCGCAGCAGCGTGCCGTCACCGCCGAGAACCAGCACCAACTCGGTACCTGCCGCCGGGTTCTCGTCCGGTCTCGCGACCTCGCAGGCGGATTCGCGCAGATCATCTGCTTCGCCGGCGAGCGCCCGGACCGAAATTCCCGCGTCGAGCAGACGACCTGCGACCTTCTCCGCCGTGCGCAGGTTCTGCTCCCTGCCGGTGTGCACCACCAGCAGCACCCGTCGGGTCAACTGCCACTCCCTTGCCGGGGTGAATTCTTGGATGAGGTCTGCGGTCCTCCTTCGACCGCGTCCGCCACCAAGCGGCTCGCACGCTCGCGGTCGGTCTCGACGCCCGGCCGGAGCCAGATGAAGAACTCGACGTTGCCGGACGGGCCAGGTAGCGGGCTTGCCACCACGTCACGCAGTCCCAGCCCGAGCTCGGCGGCGAAGTCGACCACTTCCAGCACCGCTTCAGCGCGCAGCTGCGGATCCCGGACCACGCCTCCCGAGCCTAGCCGTTGTTTGCCCACCTCGAACTGCGGTTTGATCATCGGTACCAGATCGGCGGTACCGGTGGCGCACGCGGCCAGCGCCGGCAGCACGAGCTTGAGCGAGATGAACGACAGGTCGGCGACCACCAGATCCACCTGGCCGCCGATGTCCTCCGGTGTCAGCGCGCGCACGTTGGTGCGGTCGTGGATGCGAACCCGTTCGTGGGTCTGCAGGTTCCACACCAGTTGTCCGTAGCCGACGTCGACGGCCACGACCTCGCTCGCCTCCCGGCGCAGCAGCACGTCGGTGAACCCACCGGTGGACGCGCCCGCGTCCAGGCACCGCTTGCCCGCCACGGTCAGCCCGCCGGGCTCGAATGCCTCGAGGGCACCGAGGAGCTTGTGCGCACCTCGCGACGCCCATCCCGGATCGTCGACGTCCTCGGCGACCAGCACGGGCGCGTCGATCTCCACCGCCGTGGCGGCTTTGCGCGCGGGCATGCCGCGCACGGTCACCCGGCCGGCGGCGACCAGCTCTCCAGCGTGTTCCCGGGACCGCGCCAGCCCGCGCCGAACCAGTTCGGCGTCCAGGCGCGCCTTGCGAGGCACTTCGTCAACTCCGAGGGGTGTTCTGGGACTGCAGGTGATCGGCCTTCGACAGCGCCTCGGTCAACGCGCCGTGCACGTTCTCGAAGCGCTGGACGTGCTCGGCGACGGGCTGATCGCGCACCTCGTCGAGCTCGGTCATCGCCTCGGAGATCGCATCGATCGCCGACTGACCGTCGTCGGCCTGGCGCGCCAGCATCGCCGGGTTCGGCGCCTGCGGCTGGCCCGGAGAGGTCATGGGCAGGTACTCCCCTCGTTCGCGGTGCAGCACCCGGCCGGTGCGCGACACCGCGTTCACGCTAGCCGAATCGTCCGCCGCGTTCCCGTCAGGTCAGTCGATGTCCAGCTCGCGCAGCGCTCGCCGCGCCGCGTCGTCGGTGCCCTCCACCGGCACAGGACCGGCACCCGCGGACCACCAGGCGGCGCACAGCGCGCGCAGCGCCCCGAGCTCGTCGCCCTCACCGCGCGCGGACAGTTCGAGACGCTCACCGACCGACACCGACCAGGCCGGCTGTTCGGCGACGTCGACCACGGACTTCGGCGAGTGCACGCCGCGCAGATCGGCGGCGACGCTGGTCGGCCGCTCACCGGGTCGGGCTTCCAGCAGGTGGCGCGGCGTGTTGACGCCGGTGAGCACCATCAGCGACGGCATGTCCGCCTTGACCGCGCCGGCGATGTCGGTGTCCAACCGATCACCGACCATCAGCGGCCTGCTGGCGCAGGAGGACGACACGGCCCGGTCGAGCAGCGGACGCTCCGGCTTGCCCGCGACCAGCGGTTCCTGGTCGGTCGCCGCGCGCAGCAGCTCGACCAGAGCTCCGTTGCCGGGCATCAGCCCGCGCTCGGTCGGCAACGTGCGGTCGGCGTTGCACGCCACCCACAACGCGCCTCCGCGAATCGCCAGGCACGCCTCCGCGAAGTCGCGGTACGCCAGCTCGGTGAACAGACCCTGCACCACCGCGACCGGTTCGTCGGCGAACTCGCTGACCGGAACCAGGCCCAGTCCCTCCACCTCGGACTTCAGAGCGGGAGAGCCGACGACCAGCACGCGGGCCCCGACGGGCAGCTTCTCGGCGAGCATCGCAGCGCCCGCCTGGGCGCTCGTGCTCACCTCGCTCCGCTCGGCCTGCAGCCCGAGCCCGACCAGGTGATCGACGACCGCCTGATCGGGCTTGGAGGCATTGTTGGTGACGTAGCGGACCGGAACGCCGCGGCTGTGCACCTGCTGGATCGCCTCCAGCGCACCGGGAACCAGCTCTCCGCCCCGGTACACCGTGCCGTCCAGGTCGAACAGCACCACGTCGTGGTCGTCGAGCAGCGCGCCGCTCACTGGGTCCGCGAACCCCCTTCAGACGACGCGTCCGCGATCTCGCCGTCAGCATCGGCCTTCACGTCGTCCGGCTCGACGGCGTCGTCGTCGGCGTCAGCCGTGTCGTCCGCGCCGGCGTCGTCTGCATCGGCGTCGTCAGCGTCGGCGTCCGCATCAGCGTCGTCGAGTTCGTCCTCGTCGATCTCCGCGGCGGCTTCGGCCTCGTTGACCAGTTCCTCGATGACGTCCGGGCCACCGAGCTGGACCGCGAGCTCCTCGAGCCGCTCGGGAGCGTCGGTCTCCTCCTCGTCGTCGGCGTGCGCCGCGTGGACGAACCAGGTGAAGGCGTCCCGCTCACGGCCGGCGGCCAGCAGGTTGTCGGCGTAGGCGTAGAACAGCCGGGCGCTCCAGGGTTCCTGGCGCTTCGGGTCCAGCTCCGGGATCTGCAGGCTGACGACGGACGCGTCGATCTCGTCGAGGTCCCGACGCGCACCGGCCGCGACGATGCGCAGCTCGATCTCGTCCTCCTTGTCGAGCTGCAGCGCCTCTTCGCTGCGCACCAGCTCGATCGCCCGCTCCGGACGACCCAGAGCGCGCTCGCAGTCGGCCATGATCGCCAGGTGTCCGGGCCCACCGCCCATACGACGCGCGGCGCGCAGCTCGGACAGCGCTTCGTTCCACTCACCGGTCAGGTACGCGGTGAGCCCGTTGGCCTCGCGCACCGACGGGATCCGCGAAGCCTTCTGCCGCGCGAAACGGGCGTGCGCCAGCGCGCGCTCCGGCTCATCGTCGATCAGCTGTCCAGCGGCGACCAGGTGCTGCGCGACCTTGTCGGCTGCGCCCTTCGGCAAGGACAGGAGTTCGCGACGGACCTCGGGGTCCAGATCGGACGGTTCGACGCCCTCCTCGGGAAGCTCCGGCTCGACGGCCTTCGGCGCGTCGTCCTCGTTCTTGCGCTCGGGCTTGCGATCGCCGTCGCGCTTGAAGCCGCCGTCCTTCTTGAAGCCCTCGTCCTTCTTGAAGCCGCCGTCCTTCTTGAACCCCTCGCGGCCGCCGCGGTCGTCCCTGCGCCGGTCGTCGCGGTTGCGGTTGTTCCGGTCGTCCCGACCGCGGTCATCGCGGCGGGGGCGGTCGTCGCGGTTGTAACCGCCGCGGTTGTCGCGGTCGTCGCGGCGCGGACGGTCGTCGCGCTTCGGGCCGCCGCGGTCATCGCGACGCGGGCGATCATCGCGGTTGAACCCGCCGCGGTCATCCCGCCTGTCCCCGCGGTAGCCGCCCCGGTTGTCCCGACCGCGGTCATCCCGCTTGAAGCCACCACCCCGGTCGTCGCGATTGCGGTCGTCACGGGTCCGGTCATCCCGGGGACGGTCGTCCCGGCGGAAGTTGCGGCCCCGGTCATCACGATTGCGATCATCGCGCCGGTCGTCACGGCGGAAGCCGCCGCGGTCGTCGCGATTGCCCCGGTAACCACCACGGTCATCCCGGCCGCGATCGTCCCGCTTGAAGCCACCACCCCGGTCATCGCGGCGGTCATCACGCTTGAAATCGCGCCGGTCGTCGCGCCCGCGGTCATCACGACGCGGACGGTCGTCACGGTTGAACCCACCGCGGTCGTCGCGATTACCCCGGTAACCACCGCGGTCATCCCGGTTCCGGTCGTTGCGGAAGCCACCTCGGTCGTCCCGCGAACCGCGGTTGTCCCGGTCCCCGCGGAACCCACCGCGGTCATCGCGCGGTCCCCGGTTGTCGCGATCCCCGCGGAAGCCGCCCCGGTCGTCGCGCGGTCCCCGGTTGTCCCGGTCCCCGCGGAAGCCGCCGCGATCGTTGCGGTTGCCCCCTCGGTCATCGCGTCGGAAGCCACCGCGGTCGCCGCCCCGGTCATCGCGGTTGCGGTCGTTGCGGAAGCCACCGCGATCCCCGCCGCGATTGTCGCGGTCGTTGAAGCGACGCTGACCACCGTCGTTGTCTCTGCGCGGGCCCCCTTGGGAACCGCGGCCCTGGGAGTTGCCGCCCGGCTTTCGGTCGTAGTTGCCACGACCGCCCTGGCCGCCGCGGCCGGCACCGGCCCCGCGACGAGGGCCGCCGCGCTTGTCGTCGGAACCGGACACCGAACCTCCTGAGGAAGAAAAGCCAAAAGATCTTACCAAGGTCATGGCCTCGGCCAGCGCACCCGCGCCGCGCGGAGTCTTGATCGACCACCTGCGCTCGTGCTGTCGTCCAAGCCCTCGATCAGGGCTGAACAGTCACGACCGGGACGCCTCCCACAAATCCTACAGCTCACCAGCCCGAGCCAACGCCCCGGGACCACCCACGCCGGCCATCACACCAACGAAAACCACAGGACTGGAACCTCGACGAACGCAGGCGCAAAGCCCGCGAAAACGGGCACTCGTGGCGCACGAACTACGGGAATTGTGCGAGCAATTCTGTCGGCCTCATGGCAGGAGTCGACGCGCTCGGCTTTTCTGGAAATGCAAAGAGGGGTGGGGTGGACAGATCACTCTGTCCACCCCACCCCTCTTTTCAAGGAATGTGTCGGCGGTGTCTTACTCTCCCACACCCTAGCGAGTGCAGTACCATCAGCGCTGGGGAGCTTAGCTACCGGGTTCGGAATGGGACCGGGCGGACCCTCCCCGCCATCGCCACCGACAACCCTCAGCCCCGTCCGAAAACGGGAAAACCATGGGGCGCCAACAACGTTGACACATATTCAATTCATCAACACACAACCGTGGGTTGTTGTCTCAGATATCGTATAGTGGGTGCGTAACATCTTTGTGAGCAAGTCCTCGGCCTATCAGCACCGGTCAGCTCCACACATTACTGTGCTTCCACATCCGGCCTGTCAACCCGGTCATCTACCGGGGGCCTTAACCCACAAAGGGGTGGGAGACCTCATCTAGGAACAGGCTTCCCGCTTAGATGCTTTCAGCGGTTATCCCTCCCGAACATAGCCAACCAGCCGTGCTCTTGGCAGAACAACTGGCACACCAGAGGTTCGTCCGTCCCGGTCCTCTCGTACTAGGGACAGCCTTCCGCAAGTCTCCTACGCGCGCGGCGGATAGGGACCGAACTGTCTCACGACGTTCTAAACCCAGCTCGCGTGCCGCTTTAATGGGCGAACAGCCCAACCCTTGGGACCAACTCCAGCCCCAGGATGCGACGAGCCGACATCGAGGTGCCAAACCATGCCGTCGATATGGACTCTTGGGCAAGATCAGCCTGTTATCCCCGGGGTACCTTTTATCCGTTGAGCGACACCGCTTCCACCAGCCAGTGCCGGATCACTAGTCCCTGCTTTCGCACCTGCTCGACCCGTCAGTCTCACAGTCAAGCTCCCTTATACACTTACACTCAACACCTGATTGCCAACCAGGCTGAGGGAACCTTTGGGCGCCTCCGTTACCCTTTGGGAGGCAACCGCCCCAGTTAAACTACCCACCAGGCACTGTCCCCGATCCGGATCACGGACCCGAGTTAGATGCCCGGAACGACCAGAGTGGTATTTCACCAACGACTCCACCACCACTAGCGTGATAGCTTCCCAGTCTCCCACCTATCCTACACAAGCCGAACCAAACACCAATACCAAGCTATAGTAAAGGTCCCGGGGTCTTTCCGTCCTGCCGCGCGAAACGAGCATCTTTACTCGTACTGCAATTTCACCGGGCCTGTGGTCGAGACAGCGGAGAAGTCGTTACGCCATTCGTGCAGGTCGGAACTTACCCGACAAGGAATTTCGCTACCTTAGGATGGTTATAGTTACCACCGCCGTTTACTGGCGCTTAAATTCTCCGCTACACCACCGAAATGGCTTTACGGGTCCTCTTAACGTTCCAGCACCGGGCAGGCGTCAGTCCATATACATCGCCTTACAGCTTCGCATGGACCTGTGTTTTTAGTAAACAGTCGCTTCTCCCTGGCCTCTGCGACCACCACCAGCTCCCACCGCAAGGGCGTTCACCAGCAGTGGCCCCCCTTCTCCCAAAGTTACGGGGGCAATTTGCCGAATTCCTTAACCACAGTTCACCCGACCGCCTCGGTATTCTCTACCTGACCACCTGTGTCGGTTTCGGGTACGGGCCGTGCACACACTCGCTAGAGGCTTTTCTCGGCAGCGTGGGATCACTCACTTCACCACAACGGCTACGCATCACCTCTCACCCACAAGATGTGCGGATTTACCTACACACCGGGCTACAGGCTTACACCAGTACAACCATTCACTGGCAGAGCTACCCTCCTGCGTCACCCCATCACTTGACTACTATCCCATCGGGTCCCATGCACTCCACGCTTCACCCGAAGGATCCACATATCGCGGATGGTTAGCATCAAAGAATTCATCATGGACGCGCATGCACGGGTACGGGAATATCAACCCGTTATCCATCGACTACGCCTGTCGGCCTCGCCTTAGGCCCCGACTCACCCTGGGCGGACGAACCTTCCCCAGGAACCCTTGGTCATCCGGCGGAAGAGATTCTCACTCTTCACTCGCTACTCATGCCTGCATTCTCACTCCCACACAATCCACACCACGCTTACGCGGACGCTTCACCTCGTGCAGGACGCTCCCCTACCCAACCCAACAAAAGTTGAATTGGCATGGCTTCGGCGGTGCGCTTCAGCCCCGCTACATTGTCGGCGCAGGACCACTTGACCAGTGAGCTATTACGCACTCTTTCAAGGATGGCTGCTTCTAAGCCAACCTCCTGGTTGTCTAAGCGATCCCACATCCTTTCCCACTAAGCGCACACTTGGGGGCCTTAGCCGATGCTCTGGGCTGTTTCCCTCTCGACGACGAAGCTTCTCCCCCGCCGTCTCACTGCCACACTCAACTCAGGCGTATTCGGAGTTTGGCTGATCTCAGTAACCCGTGAAGGCCCATCAACCAACCAGTGCTCTACCCCACCCAAGCAACATATGACGCTGCACCTAAATGCATTTCGGGGAGAACCAGCTATCACGGAGTTTGATTGGCCTTTCACCCCTACCCACAGCTCATCCCCCAGGTTTTCAACCCTGGTGGGTTCGGGCCTCCACACGGTCTTACCCGCGCTTCACCCTGGCCATGGGTAGATCACTCCGCTTCGGGTCTACACCACGCGACTAAAGCGCCCTATTCAGACTCGCTTTCGCTCCGGCTACCCCCAACGGGTTAACCTCGCCACGCAGCAGTAACTCGCAGGCTCATTCTTCAAAAGGCACGCCATCACGGTTGCAAAGACCGCTCTGACGGATTGCAGGCACATGGTTTCAGGAACTATTTCACTCCCCTCCCGGGGTACTTTTCACCATTCCCTCACGGTACTATCCACTATCGGTCACCAGGAAGTATTTAGGCTTAGCGAGTGGTCCCGCCAGATTCACAGCACCCTCCACGAAAGCGCTGCTACTCGGGAACACCACCACACACAGACCACGCATTTTCGCCTACCGGACTCTCACCGTCTACGGTCAGGTTTCCCAACCTGTTCAACTAACACGCAATCTAATGCTGGCGGACTGGTAGATCCGCCCAACAGTGTCCCACAACCCCGCACACGCAACCCCTACCAGGTATCCCACGCGCACGGTTTAGCCTCTTCCGCTTTCGCTCGCCACTACTCACGGAATCACCAGTGTTTTCTCTTCCTACGGGTACTAAGATGTTTCACTTCCCCGCGTTCCCCCTCACACCCTATACATTCAGGCATGAGTAACCCGACATCACTCGGGCTGGGTTTCCCCATTCGGACACCCTCGGATCACAGCTCGTTTGACAACTCCCCGAGGACTATCGCGGCCTACCACGTCCTTCATCGGCCCCTGGTACCAAGGCATCCACCATGTGCCCTAAAAAACTTGGCCACAAAGATGCTCGCACCCACTATACAATTCTCAAACAACAACCCGAGACCACAACACACCCCCACACAACGTGGAGGCGGTGTGCTCTCTCAGACACCCAACAGCGGACCATAAAGCACCAGCACACAGCCGGCGAAAGTTAGTGTGTTCCACAATCCATCGAGCACCCGAGCAGTGACACATGCGGCCACTCCACTCGGAAACTCCAGCGACAACGCTGGGTTTATCTTGCTCCTTAGAAAGGAGGTGATCCAGCCGCACCTTCCGGTACGGCTACCTTGTTACGACTTCGTCCCAATCGCCAGTCCCACCTTCGACCACTCCCTCCCAAAGGGTTAGGCCATGGGCTTCGGGTGTTACCGACTTTCATGACGTGACGGGCGGTGTGTACAAGGCCCGGGAACGTATTCACCGCAGCAATGCTGATCTGCGATTACTAGCGACTCCGACTTCACGGGGTCGAGTTGCAGACCCCGATCCGAACTGAGACCGGCTTTAAGGGATTCGCTCCACCTCACGGTATCGCAGCCCTCTGTACCAGCCATTGTAGCATGTGTGAAGCCCTGGGCATAAGGGGCATGATGACTTGACGTCATCCCCACCTTCCTCCGAGTTGACCCCGGCAGTCCCCCACGAGTCCCCGGCATAACCCGCTGGCAACGTAGGGTAAGGGTTGCGCTCGTTGCGGGACTTAACCCAACATCTCACGACACGAGCTGACGACAGCCATGCACCACCTGTACACCAACCACAAGGGAAACCGTATCTCTACGGCTGTCTAGTGCATGTCAAACCCAGGTAAGGTTCTTCGCGTTGCATCGAATTAATCCACATGCTCCGCCGCTTGTGCGGGCCCCCGTCAATTCCTTTGAGTTTTAGCCTTGCGGCCGTACTCCCCAGGCGGGGCGCTTAATGCGTTAGCTACGGCACGGAAACGGTGGAACCCATCCCCACACCTAGCGCCCAACGTTTACGGCATGGACTACCAGGGTATCTAATCCTGTTCGCTCCCCATGCTTTCGCTCCTCAGCGTCAGTATCGGCCCAGAGACCCGCCTTCGCCACCGGTGTTCCTCCTGATATCTGCGCATTTCACCGCTACACCAGGAATTCCAGTCTCCCCTGCCGAACTCAAGTCTGCCCGTATCGACCGCACGCCCACAGTTAAGCTGCAGGTTTTCACGGCCGACGCGACAAACCGCCTACGAGCTCTTTACGCCCAATAAATCCGGACAACGCTCGCACCCTACGTATTACCGCGGCTGCTGGCACGTAGTTAGCCGGTGCTTCTTCTACAGGTACCGTCACCCGAAAGCTTCGTCCCTGTCGAAAGAGGTTTACAACCCGAAGGCCGTCATCCCCCACGCGGCGTTGCTGCGTCAGGCTTTCGCCCATTGCGCAAGATTCCCCACTGCTGCCTCCCGTAGGAGTCTGGGCCGTGTCTCAGTCCCAGTGTGGCCGGTCACCCTCTCAGGCCGGCTACCCGTCGTCGCCTTGGTAGGCCACTACCCCACCAACAAGCTGATAGGCCGCGGGTTCATCCTGCACCGCCGGAACTTTCCACACACAGACCATGCGGCCGTGTGTCATATCCGGTATTAGACCTCGTTTCCAAGGCTTATCCCAGAGTGCAGGGCAGATTACCCACGTGTTACTCACCCGTTCGCCACTAATCCACCACCGAAGCGGCTTCATCGTTCGACTTGCATGTGTTAAGCACGCCGCCAGCGTTCGTCCTGAGCCAGGATCAAACTCTCCAACAATGCTTTGTTGAAACAATCCCAGCACACACTCAACAACCCACAACAGGTTGGAGCGTGATACTCAAAGAAACCACCAACCACCACCAAAAGATGCTGGTCAGGGGCATAAAAGAACACTAACCAAAATGATCCGCTGTTGAGTTCTCAAAGAACACACCCACACCATCGCAATGGACCCAAGGCCCACCAACTCCGGGGAGTCATTTCCTCGTTCGCTTTTCGCTGCGTTCAGACTAGCAGGCCATTTTTTCGGTCTCACCGGGGGGGTTAACCCTTTTCCAGTGCCGCCGAATCTCGGCTCGCTATTCCGCCCGGCAGGTTACCAAGCGCTATTTTCAATGAAAGTTCAGGGTGGAAAACCGAGTCCGCCGCCCAAGTCGAATCGACTTGATTTCACTTCTTCGATTTCCCGTTCGGGGCGCCCACTCTACCATCCGGAGACAGGAGCTTGGTTCGCAACCCCGCATCAGGCCCGGCCCGGTTTCCCGGCCCGTGTCGCGCTGACTCGATATAAGTTACACGGTCGGTTGAGGGGCCTTGAAACCGGGGGGTCCTTCAATCGAAACGGGGCGCAGACCCGCAGGTCAGCGCCCCGTTCGGTGCGGACATCGGGCCTCAGCGCATGACCTTCACGCCAGCGGTGTTGCGCTTGCCGCGCCGGAGCACCAACCAGCTGCCGTGCAACAGGTCCTCGCTCGCGGGCGTCCAGTCCTCACCGGCGATCTTGGTGTTGTTGACGTACGCGCCGCCCTCCTTGATGGTCCGTCGCGCTGCGCCCTTGCCGTTGACCAAGCCGGTTTCGACGAGCAGGTCGACGATCGTCGGACCGTCGGCGAGCCGGAGCTCCGCGGTCGGCACGGCGGCCATGGCCGCGTCCAAGGTCGCTTCGTCGAGCTCGGCGAGCTCTCCGCGCCCGAAGAGCGCCTGGCTGGCGGCGATCACCCGGCGGGTCTGGTCCTCGCCGTGCACCAGCGTGGTCAGCTCCTCCGCGAGTCGCTTCTGCCCCGCTCGCAGCTGCGGGCGTTCCGCCGTCGTCCGCTCCAGCTCCTCGATCTCCTCGCGATCGAGGAAGGTGAACAGCCGCAAGTACCTGGCGACGTCCTCGTCGGCCGCGTTGACGAAGTACTGGTACCAGGCGTAAGGCGTGGTCATGGACGGGTCCAGCCAGACGTTCCCGCCGCCGGTGGACTTGCCGAACTTGCGCCCCTCGGCATCGGTGACCAGCGGTGTGGTGAGCGCGTGCGCGCTCCCTCCATCGACCTTGCGGATGTAGTCGACGCCGCCGACGATGTTGCCCCACTGGTCGGAGCCGCCGATCTGCAGCTTCGCACCGTACTTGCGGTTGAGCTGCAGGTAGTCGTAGGACTGCAGCAGCATGTAGCTGAACTCGGTGTAGGAGATCCCGTCGGTGGCGAGTCGCCGCTTGACCGTCTCCCGGCCGACCATCATGTTGATCGAGAAGTGCTTGCCGACGTCGCGCAGGAAGTCGAGCGCGGAGACGTCGTCGAACCAGTTCAGGTTGTTCTCCGCGATCGCACCGGTCGGCGAGTCGTCGAAGACCACGAACTTCTCCAGCTGCACTCCGATCGACCGCAGCCGTTCGGTGATGACCTCCCGGGTCACCAACGTCCGCTCCCCCACGTCACGGGGGTCACCGATCTGGCCGGTGGCGCCGCCAGCCAGCACGATCGGCCGGTGCCCGGCGCGCTGGAACCGCGCGAGCGTCAGCAGCTGGACGAGGTTTCCCGCGTGCAGGCTCGGCGCGGTCGGGTCGAACCCGGCATAGAGAGTGAGCGGGCCCGCGTCGAGGTCTCGGCGCAGGGCATCGAGGTCGGTGGATTGCGCGATCAGTCCGCGCCAGGCCAGCTCGTCAAGGATGTGCTCACTCACGAGGTTCAGTTTCGCGCATCACCGCAAGCGGGTTTACGCCCGGGCTCTGATGCGGCGACGTCCGCCACGCCGGTAGGCGCTGACGGCCTCCGACCCGTCGACCCAGGACCGCCACGGCAGGTCCATCGCGGCCGCGACGCCGACGCGGGGACCGCTGCGGATGTCGTCCTCGGCGACCGGTGTCCCGCCCAGGAGGCGAACGGGCGAATCCGGCGAGGTCAGGTCGACGCCGTTGTGCTCGCGGGTGATCCCCAGCGCCCCGGCCAGCCGCGCGGGTCCGCTGGCCAGCAGGGTGTCCTTGCGGGACGCGGGCCTGCGGCTGCGCGCCAGGTCATGTCCGGTGGTGATCTCGCCTGCGCGCAGCAGGACCGCTCCGGGTACGCCGTCGGTCAGGCACACCACGTTGATGCAGAAGTGCATCCCGTAGACGAAGTAGACGTAGAGGTGCCCTGCGGGGCCGAACATCACCGAGTTGCGCTCGGTCCGGCCCCGGTAGCAGTGCGACGCGGGATCGTCGGTGCCCCGGTAGGCCTCGACCTCGACGATGCGCGCTCCCACCTCGCCCTCGGGGCTGCTGGACCTCAGCTCGCAGCCCAACAGCCTGCCCGCGACCCACAGCGGGTCGCGGGCCAGCTCGTCGCGCGTCACCAAGTCCACGCTCAGCACCCTACCGGGCGTGCGGCGTTGATCAATCCGACAACCACGCGCGGTGCTCGTCCGCGGCGGCGACGACCCGCTCGCGCTGCTCGGCGACGCGCGCCGGAGCGGTGCCGCCGTGCGAATCGCGGGACTCGATGGAGCCGGCGACGGTCAGCACCTCGCGGACCTGCGCGGTCAGGGCGGGGTGAACGGCCGCCAGTTCCTCGTCGGTGAGCTCGTCCAGGCCCGCACCGCGCTGCTCGGCGATGCGCACGCACTCCCCCGACGCCTCGTGGGCGACGCGGAACGGAACGCCCTGGCGCACCAGCCATTCCGCGATGTCGGTGGCGAGGGTGAACCCGGCCGGGGCGAGTTCGGCCATCCGCTCGGTGTGGAAGGTGAGCGTGCCCAGCATTCCGCTCATCGCGGGCAGCAGCAGGTCCAGGTGCTCGACGGAGTCGAAGACCGGCTCCTTGTCCTCCTGCAGGTCGCGGTTGTAGGCCAGCGGCAGCGCCTTGAGGGTGCTCAGCAGCCCGGAGAGGTTGCCGATGAACCGGCCGGACTTGCCGCGGGCGAGCTCGGCGACGTCCGGGTTCTTCTTCTGCGGCATGATCGAGCTGCCCGTCGCCCAGGCGTCGTCGAGCGTGATGTAGCCGAACTCGGCGGTGTTCCAGATGATGACCTCTTCGGCGATCCGCGAGAGGTTGATCCCGATCATCGCGAGGCAGAACGCGGCTTCGGCGGCGAAGTCGCGGGACGCGGTGCCGTCGATGGAGTTGTCGGTCGCACCGCGGAAGCCGAGGTCGGCGGCGATGGCTTCCGGGTCCAGGCTCAGCGAGGAACCGGCGAGGGCACCGGACCCGTAGGGCGAGTAGGCCGTCCGGGCGTCCCAGTCCCGAATGCGCGAGACGTCGCGCAGCAGCGCCTGGCAGTGCGCCAGCAGGTGGTGGCCGAGCAGCACCGGCTGGGCGTGCTGGAGGTGGGTGCGCCCGGGCAGCACGGCGTCCGGGTGCGCGGCCGCCTGCGCGACGAGCGCGTCGACGACGTCGAGGACGCCGGCGGCGATGCGCCGGCAGGCGTCGCGCAACCACATCCGGAACAGGGTGGCGACCTGGTCGTTGCGGGATCGACCGGCGCGCAGCTTGCCGCCGAGGTCGGCGCCGACGCGCTCCAGCAGACCCCGTTCGAGGGCGGTGTGCACGTCCTCGTCGTCGATGACCGGGGTGAAGGCACCCGATTCGACGTCGGCGGCGAGCGTGTCGAGCCCGGCGAGCATGCCGTCGAGCTCCTCCTCGGTCAGCAGCCCGGCCCGGTGCAGCACGCGGGCGTGGGCGCGCGACCCGGCGATGTCGTAGGGGGCGAGCCGCCAGTCGAAGTGGGTCGACAGGCTCAGCGCGGCCATCGCCTCGGCCGGGCCGGAGGCGAACCGGCCGCCCCAGAGCTTGGTGGACTCACTGCCTTGCTGCGTCACGTTCGGTTCCTCGGTGCTCTCTCGGTCGGGTGCCGCGCGGTCGTGGTGGCCAACCGCGCGGGCTCGATGTCGTTCGTGTCAGGTGGGTCAATCGCGGACGGGGAGAGCATCATCGTCGGCCTGGAGGCCGCCCGCTGCCATCGCGAGGAAGCGCTCGGCGAGCTCGTGCCCGGTCAGCGGCTCCCGGGCGACGATCATGACCGTGTCGTCGCCCGCGATCGAGCCGACGACCTCGGTCAGCGCCGCGCGGTCGATGGCGCTGGCCAGGAACTGCGCCGCGCCCGGTGGAGTGCGCAGGACCGTCAGGTTCCCCGCGCCGTCGGCGCCGGCGAGCAGCTCGCCGAGCAAGCGGCTCAGCCGCGAGGTCCCGCCCTGGACCCCGCGGACCGGGCTGCCGTCCTCCGGGATGACGTAGACCGCTGCCCCTCCGTCCGGGCCGCGCAGCTTGACGGCGCCGAGCTCGTCGAGGTCCCTGGACAGAGTTGCCTGGGTGACCTCGATGCCCGCGTCGCCGAGCAGCTTGGCGAGCTCGGTCTGGCTGCGGATGTCCATCGAGGACACGAGTTCGACGATGCGCGCCTGCCGCGCGACCCGGGTCGTGCTCATCCTCGTCGCACCAGCCAGGCGAGCAGCGCCTTCTGCGCGTGCAACCGGTTCTCGGCCTCGTCGAACACCGCGCTCGCCGGGCCGTCGATCACCTCGTCGGTGATCTCCAGCCCGCGGTGCGCGGGAAGGCAGTGCAGCACGCTGGTTCCGGGCTTGCCGGTGGCCGCCAGCAGCTCGGCGTTGACCTGGTACGGGCGGAACGGGCTGACCCGGTCCTTGCCGTCGTTCTCCTGGCCCATCGAGGTCCACGAGTCGGTGACCAGCACGTCGGCCCCTTCGACGGAGCTCTGCGGCGTGGTGTGCAGCTCGACGGAGCCGCCGGTCTCGGCCGCGCGCTTGCGAGCCGCTTCAAGCACCCACTCCACCGGGCGGAAGCCCTCCGGCGCGCCGATGCGCACGTGCATGCCCGCGGTCGCGCCACCCACCAGCAACGAGTGAGCCATGTTGTTGGCCCCGTCGCCGAGGTAGGTCAAGGTCAGCCCGGCGAGATCGCCGTGGCGTTCGCGGACGGTCTGCAGGTCGGCGAGCACCTGGCAGGGGTGGAACTCGTCGGTGAGCGCGTTGACCACCGGGCCGCTGGAGGCCGAAGCCATGGCGTCGATGCGCGCCTGGGCGAAGGTCCGCCACACCACCGCGTCGACGTAGCGGGACAGCACGCGCGAGGTGTCCTCGATGGTCTCCTCGCGGCCGAGCTGCATCATCCGCCCGTCGACCACGATCGGCTGTCCGCCGAGCTGCTGGATGCCGACCTCGAAGGAGAGCCGGGTGCGGGTGGAGTTCTTCTCGAAGAGCACCGCGATCGACTTGCCCGCGAGCACGTCGGACCCGAGCGGGTCCGCCTTGAGCTCGTCGGCCAGGTCCAGGACCTCGACCTGCTCTTCAGGCGTCAGGTCGTCGTCGCGGAGGAAGTGCCGGGACATCAGTTCTCCAAATCGTGCGGGGCACCAGCGCCCGGTCGAACGGACGAGCGCGCAGGGCCTGCGGTGCTCATCGGTTCTCCGAAGCGGTGTCGAGCAGTGCGGGCAGGTCGGTGAGCAGTCGCTGCACCTGCTCCCCGTTGACGACCAGCGGCGGGCACAGGCGGACGGTGTCCGGCTGGATCGGGTTGACCAGGTAGCCACGCTCCTGAGCAGCGGCGGCGACCTTGGCCGCGACCGGCTCGGTGAGGCCGATGGCGACCAGCAGCCCGGCGCCGCGGACCTCGCGCACCAGCGGGTGCTCGAATCCGCGCACGCCGTCGACGAGTTGTGCGCCGGTCTTCTCGACGTGGCCGAGGAGGTCCTCGGAGACGATGGTGTCGAGCACCGCCAGCGCCGCGGCGCACACGATCGGATTTCCGCCGAAGGTCGTGCCGTGCTGACCCGGGTGCAGCAGATCCGCTGCCGCGCCGATGCCGATGCACGCGCCGATCGGGAGTCCGCCGCCGAGGCCCTTGGCCAGGGTGACCACGTCGGGCGTGACGCCCTCGCGCTGGAAGGCGAACCACGAACCGGTGCGGCCGATCCCGGTCTGCACCTCGTCGAGCACCAGCAGCGCGCCGTTGCGGGAGGCGATCTCGCGGGCGGCGCGCAGGTAGCCCTCGGGCGGGACGACGACGCCGCTCTCCCCCTGGATCGGTTCCAGGAACACCGCGGCGGTGTTGTCGTCCACTTCGGACTCCAGCGCGGCCTCGTCGCCGTAGGGCACGTGCACGACACCGGCGGGCATGGGGGCGAACGGCTCCTGCTTGCCGGGCTGACCGGTCAGCGCGAGCGCGCCCATGGTGCGGCCGTGGAATCCGCCCTGCGCGGCGACGATCTTGGGGCGGCCGGTGAGCCGGGCGATCTTGAACGCCGCCTCGTTGGCCTCGGCACCCGAGTTGCAGAACAGCACACGGCCCTGACCGGTCGCGCCGGCCAGCTCCAGCAGCCGCTCCGCCAGCGTCAGACCGAGCTCGTGCACGTAGAGGTTCGACACGTGGCCGAGCTTGGCGACCTGGTCGGACACCGCCCGCACGATCGCGGGGTGGGCGTGACCGAGCGCGTTCACGGCGATGCCGCTGACGAAGTCCAGGTACGTCGTGCCGTCGGCGTCGGTCAGCTCGGCACCGGAACCGCTGACGAACGTCAGCTTCGGGGTGCCGTAGTTGTCCATCATGGACGCTTGCCAGCGCTGCATCCCGAGGGCGTTCTCACTCATGCGTCCTCCGTGTTCGTGCGGGACACCCGCACCCGGTCGGCCGGCATGAGCGGGCGATGCCGGATTCTCACTCATGCGTCCTCCGTCTCATCGGGGAACACCATGGTTCCCACTCCGGCACTGGTGAAGACCTCGAGCAGGACCGAGTGCGCGAGCCTGCCGTCGATGACGTGCGCGCGCGGGACACCGCCGCGCACCGCTCGCAGGCAGGCCTCCATCTTCGGCACCATTCCCGAGGCCAGGGTCGGCAGGAGCTCCGCGAGCTGCCCCACCTTCAGCCTGCTGATCAGCGACGACTTGTCGGGCCAGTCGGTGTAGAGACCCTCGACGTCGGTGAGCACCACGAGCTTCTCCGCGCCGAGGGCGACGGCCAGCGCACCGGCGGCGGTGTCGGCGTTGACGTTGTGCACCACGCCGTCGGCGTCCGGGGCCACGGTGGAGACCACCGGGATGCGACCGGCGTTGATCAGGTCCAGGACGGCTTCCGGGTTGACCCCGACGACGTCGCCGACCAGGCCGACGTCGACCGCCTCGCCGTCGACCGTCGCGGTGCGGCGGGCCGCGGTGAACAGCCGCGCGTCCTCGCCGGACATGCCGACCGCGTAGGGACCGTGCTGGTTGATCAGGCCGACGAGCTCGCGCCCGACCTGACCGACCAGCACCATCCGCACGACGTCCATGGTGTCCGGCGAGGTCACCCGCAGACCGCCGCGGAATTCGCCCTCCATGCCGAGCTTGTCGAGCATCGAGGTGATCTGGGGCCCGCCGCCGTGCACCACGACGGGACGCAGGCCCGCGAGCCGCAGGAACACCATGTCCTGCGCGAACGCGGCCTTGAGGTCGTCGTCGATCATGGCGTTGCCGCCGTACTTGATCACCACGGTGGCGCCGTTGAACCGCTGCAACCACGGGAGCGCTTCGACGAGAACGCTGGCCTTCTCGGCCGCGGTGGCCAGCCGATCGCTGGTGTCACTGGTCATGAGGAGTACGCGCTGTTCTCTTCGACGTAGTCGTGGGACAGGTCGGTCGACAGGATCGTGGCGGCGTGCTCGCCGAGGTGCAGGTCGATGACGATCTCGATCTGCCGCCCGGAGAGGTCGGCCTCGCTGCGGTCGCGAGCGGTGGCGCCGTCGGCGTAGAGCGTGACGCCGTTGGTGGCGATCTCGACCTCGTCCACGTCGATCTCGGCCTGTGCCCGGCCCAGCGCCATGGCGATCCGGCCCCAGTTCGGGTCCGAACCGAACATCGCGGTCTTGACCAGGTTGTCCTCGGCGACGATCCGGCCGATCGCCACCGCGTCGGCCTCGCTGACCGCGCCGCGCACGGTGATGTCGATGGTCTTGGTCGCGCCCTCGGCGTCGTCCTGCAGCTGCCGCACCAGGTCTTGGCAGACTCCGGTGAGCAGCTCGGTGAACTCCTCGGAGGAGGCTTCGACCCCGGAAGCTCCGGAGGCCATCACCAGGACGGTGTCGTTGGTGGAGGTGCCGCCGTCGACGTCGAGCCGGTCGAAGGTCACCCCGGTCGCGGACCGCAACGCCGCGTCCAAGTCGGCGCCGCTGATCACCACGTCGGTGGTGATCACGCTGAGCATGGTGGCCATGTTCGGCGCGAGCATCCCCGCGCCCTTGGCGAAACCGCCGACCGACCAGCCGTTGCCGTGGGCGCGATGGGCCTGCTTCGCCTTGCTGTCGGTGGTGAGCACCGCGGTGGCCGCGTCCAGGCCGGACTGCTCACCGGCGTCGAGGGCTCCGGCGGCCGAGTCGACACCGGGCAGCAGGGCGTCCATCGGCAGGCGCTCGCCGATCAGCCCGGTCGAGCAGACCGCGACCTCGATCGCCCCGACGCCGAGGACGTCGGCGACCTTCTCCGCCGTGGCGTGGGTGTCCTGGAAGCCCTCGGGACCGGTGCAGGCGTTCGCGCAGCCGGAGTTGAGCACGATCGCGCGCAGCTTGTGCTCCTGCAGCACCTGCTGCGACCAGAGCACCGGTGCGGCCTTGACCTTGTTGGTCGTGAACACACCGGCCGCGGACTGCTGCGGTCCGTCGTTGACCACGAGTGCGAGGTCGCGCGCGCCCGCTGCCTTGATGCCTGCGGCGACGCCGGCCGCCCGGAAACCGGCGGGACCGGTCACGCTCATGTCTTCTCCTCGGTTCTGGTGGCGGGACTCACGGCGCGATGCCGGCGGTGGGCAGTCCGATGGTTTCGGACAAGCCGAGGGCGAGGTTCATGCACTGCACGGCGCCGCCGGCGGTGCCCTTGGTGAGGTTGTCCTCGGCGCCGACCACGACCAGCCGTCCAGCGTCGGGATCGATGGTGACCTGCAGGTGGACGGTGTTGGCACCGAGCGTCGCCGACGTCTGCGGCCACGCGCCCTCCGGCAGGACGTGCACGAACGGTTCGTCGCCGTAGGCGTCGAGGTAGACCTTCCGCGCGGCGGCGACGTCGACGTCGCCCCGCAGCGGCACGGAGCAGGTCGCGAGGATCCCCCTCGCCATCGGCGCCAGCACCGGGGTGAAGGAGACCTTGACCGGCTCCCCCGCCGCGGCGCTCAGGTTCTGGATCATCTCCGGGGTGTGCCGGTGGGCGCCGCCGACGCCGTACACGCTCGCCGAGCCCATGACCTCGGCGGACAGTAGGTGCGGCTTGAGCGCGCGGCCCGCGCCGGAGGTTCCGGTGATCGCGGTGATGACCGCTTCGGGTTCCACGATCCCCGCGGCCAGCGCCGGCACGACGGCCAGCGAGGACACGGTCGGGAAGCACCCGGCCACGGCAATCCGCTTGCTGCCGCGCAGGCGCTCGCGCGCTCCGGGGAGCTCCGGCACGCCGTAGGGCCAGGTGCCGGGGTGGTCGCCGCCGTACCAGCGGGTCCAGTCCTCGGCGTCGTTGAGCCGGTGGTCGGCGCCGCAGTCGACGACCACGACGTCCTCGCCGAGTTCGGCGGCGATCGCCGCGGAGTGGCCGTGCGGCAGGGCGAGGAAGACCACGTCGTGGCCGCGCAGCCGCTCGGCGGTGGTCTCGGTGAGCTCGCGGTCGGCCAGGGGCAGCAGGTTGGGGTGGTGCTGACCGAGCGCGCTGCCCGCGTTGCCTCCCGCCGTCAGCGCTCCGATCTCGACCTCGGGATGCGCCAGGAGCAGGCGGAGCAGCTCTCCACCCGCGTATCCACTGGCACCCGCTACAGCAACCCTCACCGTCATACGGATGATTATGCACTGCTATGCAAAATCAATCAAACGGCTTTCGGGCTCGCGCTCAGTGTCCCACGGCTCTCCCCCCGCCCCACCTGTGATGTTGCGACGAAAGTCGTGAAGCGCGGATCGAAAGTCGTGAGCCGGGCGGCTCGCGGCCCCGGAGCCCAGATTCGGCCATACGATTCGGCCATGACCGACTTCCGGGCGGAGTGGCCGACGAAGACCCCGAGGTGGTTGCCGTGGACGGCGACCGGGCTGGCGCTGCTGGGCACCGCGCTGGCCTTCGTGGTCCTCGACACCCCGATGCCGGTCCTGGTGCCCGCGGTCCTGCTCGGCCTCGCCGCGCAGCTCATCGCGACGGCGCTGCTCACCCGCATGACCGCACACCCGCATCTGGGCCTGCTGATGGTGGTCGTGGTCAGCGCGATGCTGCAGCTGACCGCTTCCCCCTGGCGGGACCTCACCGCGTCGCAGGCGGTCCTGTGGATCCCGTTCGTGCTGTCCTGGGCGCCGGTGCAGGTGCTGGAGATCGCCCGGACCCCGCGTCAGATCCACGTCGGCGCGGCGATCCTGCTCAGCTACTGGGCGACGGTCTGCGGAGGCGCCGCGCTGCTGGGACAGCCGGTCGTCGGAGCACTCATCAACGCCGCCGCGCCGACGCTCGGCGGCGTCACGGTGCTGTTCGCGCGAAGGCTCGCCCAGGCCCGCCGGGACCGGGTCGCGGCCGTGGAGCGGGAGCGCGCCACCGAGATGCGCGAGGCCCGCGAGCAGGAACGGCAGCTGCTCGCCGCCGAGGTCCACGACACGCTCGGGCACGTCCTCACCCTGCTCGTCCTGCACGCCAACGCGCTCGGCGTCACGACCACCGACCCGGAGGTCAAGCGCGCGGCCGAGCAGATGAGCGGTCTCGGCAGCAACGGGCTGATCGAACTCCGGCAACTGCTGGAACTGCTCGGCAGCTCCGACCACGCACCACCGCCGACCGTCGCCGAGCTCGTCGAGCAGGCCGGCGCAGCGGGCCAGACCGTCCGGCTGGACAGCGACGGAGGTGCGCTGCCGCCCACCGCGGAGCGCACGGTCCGGCAGGTCGTGCGCGAAGGCCTCACCAACGCCCGCAAGCACTCCCCCGACGCCGAGGTGCTGGTGCGGATCTCCGCCGCGAACCCGGTGGAGGTGGTGGTCTCCAACGGGCCCAGCGCACGAACGCCCTCGGCTGGAGGCGGTTTCGGGCTGCAGGGGCTCCAGCGCCGAATCGCGTTGCTGGGCGGGGAATGCACGCACGCACCCACCGACGACGGCGGCTACGCTCTGCGAGCGACCCTGCCCGCAGGGGACATCCAGGAGAAGCGGACCGGCCAGTGGAGCGAGATGAGCGAGCGTTGAGCGAGCCGGTGCGCGTCGTGGTCGTCGACGACGAGCCGATGGTCTGCGACTTCCTGCGGGTCATCCTCACCTCCTCCGGCCAGGTCACCGTCGATGCGGTCGCGCACGACGGCGCGGAGGGGCTGGCGGCCACCCAACAGCACCGGCCCGACCTGGTGCTGATGGACCTGCGCATGCCCCACGTCGACGGGATCACCGCGACCGCGCGGATCCGAGCGCTTCCCGACCCGCCGGTCGTCGTGGCGATGACGACCCTCGACACCGACCAGCACGTGCGCGACGCGCTGGACGCGGGAGCGTCGGGCTTCCTGCTCAAGACGACACCGCCGAATCAGCTGGTACCGCTGGTCGTGGCTGCCGCGACGGGGGCATCGGTGCTGTCCGAGCAGGCGTTGCAGCGGTTGCGGGATCAGCGTCCCGCCGAGCCGGAGCGCGTCCCGGACCCGGAGATCCAGGCGCTGCCGGAGCGCGAGCGCCAGGTGCTCGCGCTGGTCGCCGAGGGCCTGTCCAACGCCGACATCGCGGCCCGCCTCTACCTCAGCGAGGGCACGGTCAAGGGCCACGTCTCGCGCCTCATGACCGCTCTCGGATGCGAGAACCGGACCCAGCTCGCGCTCAGAGCCGTTCGCCCGACCTGATCCGGCCTCGGGCGGCGCGCTGTCCGGGCCCGGTGGCAGCATCATCGGGGTGAGCGAGGTACCGGGGTTCTGCGCGGAGGCGTTGCGGCTGCTCGACGAGCAGGCCGTGCCGGCGGACGCGCCCGCGATGCAGCGGTACATGAAGTCGGAGATGCCCTTCGTCGGCGTTCGCAAACCGCCGCGGGTCCAGATCGTCAACGAGCTGTGCAGGCGCTTCGCGTTCCCCGAGCGCGACGACCTCATCGACACGACCCGCGCCCTGTGGCGGAACGCGACCTACCGGGAGGAGCGGTACGTCGCGTTGTCGGTGACCGGGCACCGGACGCAACGCGCCTTCCAGGATCCGGGGATGCTCGGGCCCTACGAGGAGTTCGTGGTCACCGGCGCCTGGTGGGACCTGGTCGACGAGACGGCCTCCCACCGCGTCGGACCGCTGCTGCTGAGCCATCCCGACCAGGTCCGCCCGCTTCTGCTGCGCTGGTCGACCGACGAGGACCGGTGGCGACGGCGGACGGCGATCATCGCCCAGCTGCGGGCCAAGGACCGCACGGACGTCGAGCTCCTGCGCCGGAGCATCGAGGCCAACCTCACCGATCAGGACTTCTTCCTCCGCAAGGCGATCGGCTGGGCGCTGCGCGAGCACGCGAAGACCGATCCCGGGTGGGTCCGCGAGTTCACCGAGAACCACGACCTGTCCCCGCTTTCCCGACGCGAAGCATTGCGCAACATCGACCGCTGACCACCGAAGTTCACGGTTGTCGATCACCCGCTCCGGCCGCCGTCGGCGAATCACCCTGGGCGGGCGCATTTCGTGCTGCCGCGCTGACGCTCGGTAACTCCTGGGTCGTCCAGGTTTCACAGCGCTTGCACAACGTCACAAGACGTGGACCCCCCTGTGGATTCGGCCGGTCCAGGAGGGCATCATCAGGATCGATGACGATGATCCCGCCGCACCCGAATCTGGGGGCCCGCAACGGCCCGGCGCCGATCACAACGTCGTCCTGGGTCGGGCGGCAGGTGCTGTTACGTCGCGTCGCCGCCGCCGACAGGCGCACCCTGGCCGGATTCGACCAGGACCCGACCCGCGCTCCGTACGTGCAGACCGACGGCTACCGGCACTGGGCCGCGCACCGCGCGTTCCACCCGGATTCGCCGGACGACTTCCAGCTGGCCATCGAAACCCGCCGGGACCAGGTCCTCGTCGGCTCGATGTGCACCAGTCAAGCCGACGAACCGGGCGTTTTCAGCTACGGCGTCGGCATCGGCCCGATGCACCGCCGCCACGGCTACGCCGACGACGCGATCATCACGCTGCTCGCCGTCATGTTCGGCCGCCGTGCGTTCCGCAAGTGCCAGGTCGGCATCTACCAGGAGAACGTCGCCTCGCTCGCGCTGCACTCCAAGCTCGGCTTCCGCGAAGAGGGCCGCACCAGCGAACCCGACTCGCTCTCCGACGGCATGCTCCACCTGGTCATCATGGGTCTCACCGCAGCGGACTTCACCACCCAGCACCTCCCCCGCAGCAACTGAACGCGAAAGAACGGCCCCGCCCGGACGATTCCGAGCGGGGCCGTTCTCCTGTCGCGTCAGGCGCGGAGGGTGGCTCCGAGCTGGTCGGCGGCGGAGGCGACCGCCGCGTCCCTGGCCTCGGTGGCCTCCTCCTGCTTGAGGGTGCGGTCGGGGGCGCGGAAGCGCAGGGCCAGGGCCAGCGACTTCTTGCCCTCGCCGAGCTGCTCACCGGCGTAGACGTCGAAGAGCCGGACGTCCTCCAGCAGTTCGCCGCCGCCCGTCCGGACCGCTTCGACGACGTCGGAAGCGGCGACCGCCTCGTCGACGACGAGCGCCACGTCCATCAGCACCGGCGGGTAGGCCGAGATGTCCGGGGCCGTACGACGCTCGACCAGCGGCAGCGCGTCGAGGTTGAGCTCCATGGCGCTCGTCCGCTTGGGCAGGCCCAGCGACTCGACGACCTTCGGGTGCAGCTCACCGGCGTGGCCGACCACCACGTCGCCGACCAGGAGCTCGGCGCAGCGGCCGGGGTGCCACGGGGCGTGCTCAGCGTTGCGGACCGCGAGTTCGACACCGGCCGCCGAGGCCACCACGCGAGCCGCCTCGATCGCGTCCGCCCAGCCGGCGGCACGGCCCTTGCCCCACCAGCCCGCCTGCTCGCGCTGACCGGCCAGCACCGTCGCGACCTGCGTGGGCTGCTCGGGGAGCGCGGCCAGCAGCGCGCTGATCTGCTCATCGGTCGGACGACCGTCGACGCCGACCTCCGGCACCGCCGGCTGGTCCGCAACTGGCTGGAAGACCTGGCCGATGTGGAACAGCGCGACGTCGCGGTGACCTCGGGACACGTTGCGCTGCACGGTGTCCAGCAGGCCCGTCAGCAACGTCGTGGTGAGCTGCGACTTGTCGCTCTCCAACGCGTTGAGCACGGTCATCGTGCGCCGTCGCTCGTCGTCGGCGGCGAGACCGAAGGCGTCCAGCGTCTCCTCGCCGGTGAACGGGAACGGCAGCACCTCGACGTAGCCGACGCCGGCCAGGGCGCGGGACACCGCCCGCTTGCGGCGTTGGGCCGCCGACAGGCCGTGCCCGGGTGGCGCAGCGGGCAGCTCCGACGGGATCGTGTGATACCCCTCCAGCCGCAGCACCTCCTCGACCAGGGCGAACGGCTGCGTCAGGTCCGGGCGCCAGGACGGTGGCGTCGCGGTGATCAGCCCCACGCCGTCGTCGGACGTGCTCAGGTCGATCTTGCAGCCGATCTGGGTCAGGCGTCGTGCCGTGACACCGCGCTCGTAGAGGACACCGGCGACCTTGTCCGGCAGCGCCAGCGGCATCGTCACCGCTGCCGGGGCCGTCGGCTCGCCCACGTCGGTGCGGCCCGGCGCGATCGTGCCGTCGCCGTAGCGGACGAGCAGCTGCGCGGCCAGCTCGGCGGCGACCGGCGCCACCGCCGGGTCGACCGTGCGCTCGAAGCGCTTGCCCGCCTCGCTCGGCAGCTTGTGGCGGCGGATCGTGCGGGCGATGTTCGCCGGATCCCAGTTCGCGGCCTCGATCAGGACGTCGTGCGTGCCGTCGCCGATCTCGGTGCTCTCGCCGCCCATGACTCCGGCCAGCGACACCACGCCCGAGTCGTCGGCGATCACGATGTCGTCGGCGTCGAGCTCGCGGACCTGACCGTCCAGCGTGGTCAGCTTCTCGCCGCTCTCGGCGTGGCGGACCACCAGGTCACCGGCCACCTTCGTCGCGTCGAAGGCGTGCAGCGGCTGACCCAGCTCCAGCATCACGTAGTTGGTGACGTCCACCGACAGCGAGATCGAGCGGATTCCCGCCAGCCCCAGGCGCCGGCGGATCCACCACGGGCTCGGCGCCGTCGGGTCCACGCCGGTGACCCGGCGCAGCACGAACCGCGAGCAGGCCTGCTCGTCGCGCAGCTCCACGCCGCGCGAGGGCTTGTCGTCCTCGGGGACCGGGCGCGTGCCCGGGTCGCCGAACGGCACGTCGAGCGCGTTGGACAGCTCGCGGGCGAGACCGCGCACCGAGAAGCAGTAGCCGCGGTCGGGCGTGATGGCCAGCTCGATGATCGAGTCGTCGAGGCCGACGAGCTCCACCGCGTCGTCACCGGGGTCGGCAGAACCGGGCGGCAGCACCAGGATGCCGTCGTGGTCCTCGCCGAGACCCAGCTCCTTGGCGGAGCAGATCATGCCCTCGCTGAGCTTCCCGTAGGTCTTGCGCGAGCTGATCTCGAAGTCGCCGGGCAGCACCGTGCCGGGCAGCGCGACGACGACCAGGTCGCCCTCGGAGAAGTTGCGGGCACCGCAGATGATGTTCTGCAGCTTCTGCTCGCCCTCATCGGAGGCGCCGATCTCGACCTTGCAGTACCGGATCGGCTTCTTGAACTCGGTGAGCTCTTCGATCTCGGCGACGCGACCGGCCACGAGCGGGCCGCGCACCTGCGTCAGGTGCTCGACCTCCTCGACCTCCAACCCGATCCGGATGAACGCCTCTGCCAGCGTCTCCGCAGTCGTCTCCTCGGGCAGCTCGAGGTGCTCGGCCAGCCAGGAAACCGGAATCCGCACTTGGTCAGGCCCTTCTCTCGTACAGGTAGTTGATGTCGGGGACGGTCGTGCTCGCGCCGCTGCGCAGTCCGACCGCAGCAGGCTCTGCTAGATGCCGAACGGCCGGGTGAAGCGGATGTCGCCCTCGACCATGTCGCGCATGTCCGGGATGCCGTTGCGGAACATCAGGGTCCGCTCGATCCCCATGCCGAAGGCGAAGCCCGTGTAGACCTCGGGGTCGACGCCGCAGGCGCGCAGCACGTTGGGGTTGACCATGCCGCAACCGCCCCACTCGACCCAGCCGGCTCCGCCCTTCTTCTCGGGGAACCAGATGTCCATCTCGGCCGACGGCTCGGTGAACGGGAAGTACGACGGCCGCAACCGGGTCTCGGACTCCGGGCCGAACATCGAGCGGGCGAAGGCGTCCAGGGTGCCCTTCAGGTGCGCCATGGTCAGGCCCTTGTCCACCGCCAGGCCCTCGACCTGGCTGAACACCGGCGTGTGGGTCGCGTCGAGCTCGTCGGTGCGGAAGGTGCGCCCGGGGCACACCACGTACACCGGCAGGTCGCGGGTGAGCAGCGCGCGGATCTGCGACGGCGAGGTGTGCGTGCGCAGCACCAGGCCGGAGTCCTCGGGGGCCACGTAGAAGGTGTCCTGCATGGTCCGCGCCGGGTGGTCCTTGCCGAAGTTCAACGCGTCGAAGTTGAACCACTCGGCCTCCAGCTCGGGGCCTTCGGCGACCTCCCAGCCCATGGCCACGAAGGTGTCCTCGATCTGCTCGGCGAGCTGGGTGATCGGGTGCCGGGCACCGGTGGGAACGCGGTCCCAGGGCAGCGTGACGTCGACGGACTCCTCGCGCAGCACGCGCTCGTCCCGCTCGGCCTGCAACGCGCCGAGGCGCTCGTCGAACGCGCCCTGGATGCCCTCACGGGCCTGGTTGACGCGCTTGCCCGCTTCGGAGCGGGCCTTGGGCGGCAGCGCCCCGATCTCGCGGCGAGCGGTCAGCAGCGGCGAGCGGTCACCGAGGTGGGCAGGCTTGACCGACGCCAGTTCGTCCAGGTCACCTGCGGCGGCGAAGGCCTTCTTGGCCTCCTCGACCGCGGCGTCCAGCGTCTCCGGCGACAGCGCGGCGACCTCTTTCGGGTCGTACGAGTCGTTGGCTCCAGACATCGTTAGTGCGTGACTCCCGTTGATCCCACAGGCATCATCGCCCAGTTCCCTGTTCTGCCAGGTGGCCGGGCTCGCGAACCTGCTGAGGTTGCATACGACTCTTCGGTGCGAAGCCGCAAGCTGACGTGGGCAATTCTATGCGACGGCGTCCACGGCGTTTCGCGGTGATCCGTCCCGCCCGAGCTCAGCGGTGCTGCGCACGCGCCGAAGCGTAGAGGCACACGGCGGCGGCCGTGGCCAGGTTGAGGCTTTCCGCCTGACCGTAGAGCGGCACTCGCAGCGTCGTGTCCAGCTGCGCCTTGATCTCGTCGGACAGTCCGTGCGCCTCGCTGCCGAACACCCACGCGGTCGGCTCGGCGAGCTCCCCGGTCTGGTCCGCGGTGTCGAGGCTTCCGGTGGCGTAGCCGTCGGCGCCGACCAGGCGCAACCCGGCGTCCCGGCAGGCGGTGAGCACCGCGCTGACGTCGCGGTCCCGAGCCACCGGCAGGTGGAACAGGCTGCCCGTCGAGGCTCGAACCGCTTTGCCGTTGTAGGCGTCGACGGCGTCTCCGGCGAAGAGCACGGCACCGGCTCCGGCCGCGTCCGACACGCGCACCACCGTCCCGGCGTTGCCCGGGTCGGCGATGTCCACGAGCACCGCGACCAGCTTCGGGCGCTGCGCCAGCGCCACCACCGGTTCGGTGCGCGGCAGGTCGCAGACCGCCACCACGCCCTGCGGGGTGACCGTCTCCGACAGCGATGCCGCCGCCTTGTCGGTCACCTCGTGCACCGGGATCCCGGCCAGGACCGCCCGTTCGGCGAGCTCGGCGTGTCGCGGCTGCTCGGTGACGAACAGGTCGCGCACCCGCAGCCGGTCGCCGGCGTGCGCCGTCAGCGCCTCGCCCACGGCCTGCGCGCCCTCGGCGAGGAACGCACCGGCCTTCTCCCGGCCTGCGCGGCGGGTGAGCTTACGAGCGACCGCGACCCGGGACGATCGCTCGGTGAGCGCGGTCCCGGGTCGCGGATCGGAAGTGCTTTCGGCGATCAGGCCGCACTCTCCGGCAGGTTCTTGCGCGCCACGTCGACCAGCGCCTCGAAGGCCTGCGGGTCGTTGACGGCGAGCTCCGCCAGGATCTTGCGGTCGACCTCGACCTCGGCGGCCTTCAGGCCCTGCACGAACTTGTTGTAGCTGAGGCCGTGCTGGCGGGTCGCCGCGTTGATGCGGGTGATCCACAGCTTCCGGAACTCGCCCTTGCGGGCGCGGCGGTCCCGGTAGGAGTAGGTCATCGAGTGGAGCATCTGCTCCTTGGCCTTGCGGTACAGCCGAGAGCGCTGACCGCGGTAACCACGGGCCGACTCGAGAACTGTGCGGCGCTTCTTCTGGGCGTTGACCGCCCGCTTGACGCGTGCCACGGGGTCCGTCCTGTTATCTCATCGGGGGCGGCGGATTGACCGCCCAATGCGGGTGGCTGAGTGGTGCGTGATGCCGGACGACTGCTCCCCTGCGGGGTGCAGCGGGGACTTCGGCGTCAGCGACCCAGCAGCTTGTTGATGCGCTTGACGTCGGCCTTGGCGACCGCTTCGGTGCCTTCGAGGCGACGGGTGACACGGCTGGACTTCTTCTCCAGGATGTGCCGGCGACCGGCCTGCTCGCGCCGCAGCTTGCCCGAACCAGTCACCTTGAAGCGCTTCGAGGTGCCCTTGTGGGTCTTGTTCTTCGGCATCTTCCGTCCTCGTTTCGTACGGGAGCCGGGAGGGGGCGCGGACAGCGTCCCGACCCGGCCTCACATGACGAGCCCTGGCGGCCGCGTGGTTACGCGTTGGCCTTGGGCTTGGTCTTGTTGGTCTTGTGCGGCGCCAGAACCATGATCATATTCCGACCGTCCTGCTTCGGGTTCGCCTCGATGAACCCGAGCTCGGCGACGTCGTCGGCGAGTCGCTGCAACAGGCGGAAGCCCAGCTCTGGCCGCGACTGCTCACGACCGCGGAACATGATCGTCACCTTGACCTTGTGACCCTGACCGAGGAAGCGGGACACGTGGCCCTTCTTCGTCTCGTAGTCGTGCGGGTCGATCTTCGGCCGGAGCTTCTGCTCCTTGATGACGGTCTGCTGCTGGTTGCGACGCGATTCGCGAGCCTTCTGCGCGCTCTCGTACTTGAACTTGCCGTAGTCCATGAGCTTGCAGACCGGCGGGCGCGCCTGCGGGGCGACCTCGACAAGGTCCAGATCCGCTTCCTGGGCCAGGCGCAGGGCGTCCTCGATGCGGACGATCCCGACCTGCTCACCGTTGGGTCCGACCAGGCGGACTTCCGGAACCCGGATGCGGTCATTGATGCGCGTCTCGGAGCTGATGGGGCCTCCTCGGTTCGATGGCTGTGTGTACTGCACACCACGGCGTGTAGAGCTCACCCCGGAATGCAAAGGTCCCGTCGGCTTCCGCATTGCGCGGACACCGCGGGACCCTGACTCCAAACCGATCGAACCGGTATCAGCGATACCGTTCGCACCACCGATGCCGCACGGACATCGACAGGACCGGAACCCGGCGGCCTCAGCGGCTGCTCGGGTGGGAGCGGGGCTCCACTTTGCCGCCCCCGCCGCAGCGGGGGCTGGTCGTGCGTGTCAGGGTAGCAGGCGTGACCGAACCGCAGCCAACCACTCCCCCGAACACCACGACCGGTGCCGGTGAACCGGCACACGACGCGGATGTCGACTTCAACGTACGCGACCTCTCCGATGTTCCCAGCGTCGAGGTGATCAGCCGCGCTGCGGTGATGCTCATGTCCGCTGCCGCCGAGAAGCTCGGGCTGGCCGACGAGGACCCCGACTCCGCCCCGGTGCGCGACCTCGACGAGGCCCGCCGCTTGATCACCGGCCTGGCCGGTCTGATCACCGCCTCGGTGGAGTACCTGGGACCGCACGCCGGTCCGCTGCGCGAGGGCCTGCAGTCCTTGCAGCGCGCCTTCCGCGAGAGCTCCACGCACCCGGACGCCCCGGGCCAGGGACCGGGCGAGAAGTACACCGGCCCCGTCTACTGACGGTTCCCCAGCTCCCGGGAGATCTCCGCCGCGGTGCTGCGGAGATCTCCCAACCAGCCGAGCAGGTCCTCCCACGAGAGCAGGACCTTCGGCACCGAGAGCGACATCGCGGCGACCGCCTCTCCCCGGTGGTTGCGGACCGGAGCCGCGATGCAGTGCGTGAACTCCTCGTGCTCGCTGCGGTCGGTGGAATAGCCCTGCGCGCGCACCCGCTCCAGCTCCGCCAGGTAGCGCTCTGACGAGTCGATCGTGCTCGGGGTGAGCTTCGGGTAGGTGATCCGCTGCGCCAGGCGCTCCCGCCGCTGCTGCGGGAGGTCGGCGACCAGGACCTTGCCGACGGCCGTGCAGTGCAGCGGCGCGCGGCGACCGATGCGCGAGTACATCCGCACCGGGTGGATGCTGTCCACCTTGTCGACGTAGACGACCTGATCGTCGTCGAGGGTCGCCAGGTGGACGGTGTGCCCGCTGCGCTCCCCGAGCGCCGTCAGGAAAGGCCGGGCGACGTCGCGCGCGTCGAGATCGTCGAGCGCCTGGTGAGCCAGCGCGAACACCGCACTCCCCAACCGGTACCGGTGCACGTCCTCGCGGCGGACGAAGCGGCCGGTCTCCAGCGTGCGCAGCAGGCGCATCGCCGTCGTCTTGTGGACGCCGAGCCGCTGAGCGAGCCCGTCCAGGGTCTGCGGTCCCTCCGCCAGCGCGGTGAGCGCGGCAAGCCCGCGTTCCAGGCTCTGACTCACCGGGGCCTCCCATCATCGTTGACTCGACGAAGCGGGCAATGCTACACACCAGAGTCGTTCGTTGCGCAACATTCGTTGCAACATGTGCAATAGGAGGCTGTCCGTGCCCGGAGCAGGGATCAACACCGAGGCGGTCCGCGCGCTGCGCGACGAGACCATCGATTGGCGGTTCAAGGGGATGCCGGCGAGCGCGTCCGGCGAGACCGTCGGCGAGTTCCTGTCCGGTCGGCCGACGCTGCGGGAGGCCGGGTTCACCGGTCCGCTGCTGACCCTCGACGACCCGGCGATGGAGCACAACCTGCGCACCATGGCCGCCTGGTCCGACGAGCACGGGCTGAAGATCGCACCGCACGGCAAGACGACGATGGCACCCCGGCTCTTCGAGCGGCAGCTGGAGCACGGCGCGTGGGGCATCACCGCGGCCAACATCAGCCAGTTGCGGGTGTACCGGGCCTTCGGCGTGCAGCGGATCCTGTTCGCCAACGAACTCGTCGACCCGCACGGCCTGGAGTGGCTGTCCGGTGAGCTCGACTCCGATCCGGACTTCTCCTTCTGCTGCTACGCGGATTCGCTGCGCGGGGTCGAGCTGATGGCCTCGGCGCTGGCCGCGCGCGGCGGGACCCGGCCGGTGGACGTGCTGGTGGAGTTCGGCGTCTCCGGAGGGCGGACCGGTGCGCGCACGGTGTCGCAGGCCCGCGCGGTCGCCGCGGCGGTGGCCGCGGAGCCCCGGCTCCGCCTGGTCGGCGTGTCCGGTTACGAGGGCGAGGTCGCGCACGACGTCGAGGCGTCCTCGCTGTCGGCGATCGACGACTACCTGAACGAATTCCGGGGCCTGGTGGCGGAATTCGCCGATTCGGGCTACTTCGACGGGCTCGACGAGGTGATCGTCAGCGCGGGCGGCAGCGCTTACTTCGACCAGGTCGCCGAGGCGCTGACCCGGCCGTGGCCCGAGGACCTGCCGGTGGTGCCGGTGCTGCGCAGCGGCGGTTACCTGCTGCACGACGACGGTTTCTACCGGGTGCGCTCACCGTTCGGCCGGGAGCACCGGCTCTCCGGCGCCGAGTCCCCGTTCCGGCCGGCGATGCGCATCTGGGCGCAGGTGGTGTCGCAGCCGGAGGCGGGTCTGGCGCTGCTGACGATGGGACGCCGCGACGTCTCCTTCGACCAGGGACTGCCGGAGCCGCAGGTCGTCCGACGCGCGAGCGGCGCTCTCCTGGAGCTCCCGGAGGGCGACTGCCACCTGTCGGGGCTGGCGGACCAGCACGCGTTCCTCAGGTTCACCGACACCGAGGTCCGCGTCGGCGACTGGATCGGCTTCGGCCTGTCGCACCCGTGCACGGTGCTGGACAAGTGGACGCTGATCCCGGTCGTCGACGGCGACGAGATCACCGACCTGGTGCGCACCTACTTCTGAGCTTTCGCGCGTGGGTGGCGATGTCAACGACGCCGCCACCCACGCGCGAAAGGACGCGGTCAGTCCAGGACTGCCAGCGCATCGATCTCGCAGAGCAGGCCTGCCGGGAGGCCGACGTAGACGGTCGTGCGGGCCGGGAAGGGCTCGCCGACGACTCGGGCGTAGACCTCGTTCATCTCGGCGAACTGCGAGGTGTCGGTGAGGTACACGCGCAGCATCAGCACGTCCTGCAGCGATCCTCCCTCGGCCTCGATGATCGCGATGACGTTGCGCAGGCACTGCTCGGTCTGCTCGGAGACACCGCCCTCGACGACCTTCCCGGTCGCCGGGTCGACCGCGGTCTGACCGGAGACCTGCAGGATGTTGCCCTTGCGCACGCCCTGCGACAGCGGGATGTGCGACGGCGGCTTCGGTGCGGCGTCAGTGCTCACCACGGTCCTGCTCATGTCGGTGTCCTTCCACGGAATTCGGCGTCATGAAGCGAAGATTCGGCCGGGGTCGATCTTCATTGCGTTCCCCGGGAATGGTACTTACCATTCGACCACCCGGTGCAGACCAAGTGCCCGGCGTGTGACCGGAGGAACAGATCCACTGTGGACATGGTCTTTCGCGGCGCGCGAGTCGTCGACGGCGACGGCGGGCCGGCATTCCTCGCCGACGTCGGCCTCGCGGACGGGCGCATCGCCGAGATCGCCGAGGCCGGAACGCTGACCGGCCGCCGCCGCGTCGATGCCGACGGGCTCGTGCTGGCACCGGGATTCGTGGACATGCACGCGCATTCGGACCTGCGGCTGCTGACCGAGCCCGATCACACCGCGAAGGTCTCGCAAGGCGTGACGTTGGAGGTCATCGGCCAGGACGGGCTCTCCTACGCCCCGGTCGACGACTCCACCCTGACCACCCTGCGCGCGCAACTGGCCGGCTGGAACGACGACCCGCCCGGTTTCGACTGGAACTGGCGCAGCGTGGCCGAATACCTCGACCGGCTCGACACCGGCATCGCCACCAACGCCGCCTACCTCGTCCCGCAGGGCACGTTGCGACTCCTGTGCGCGGGCTACGAGGACCGGCCGGTCACCGGCGACGAGCTCGACCGGATGCGCGAGGTCCTCGACGCATCGCTCGCCCAAGGCGCCTTCGGCATGTCCTCGGGCCTCACCTACACACCCGGGATGTACGCCGACACGGCCGAACTGACCGCGCTGTGCGAGGTCGTGGCAGCCCGCGGCGGTTACTACAGCCCGCACCACCGCAGCTACGGCGCCGGCGCGCTCGCGGCCTACGCCGAGATGATCGAGGTCAGCCGCACCTCCGGCTGCCCGCTGCACCTGGCGCACGCGACGATGAACTTCGGGGTCAACGCCGGGCGGGCCGGTGAGCTGCTGGCCATGCTCGACGAGGCGCTGGACGACGGCGGCGACATCACCCTCGACACCTACCCGTACCTGCCGGGCAGCACCTCGCTGCACGCACTGCTGCCGAGCTGGGCGATGGCCGGTGGTGTCGCGGCGACCCTCGACCGGTTGCGGGATCCCGCGCAGCGGCAGCGGATCCGCCAGGTGCTGGAGGTCGACGGTTCCGACGGGTGCCACGGCGTTCCGGTCGACTGGGAGACCATCGAGATCAACGGCGTCCGCGAACCCGGCAACGCCCACCTCGTGGGCCGCAGCGTCTCCGCATCGGCGCAGGCGGCCGGGGCTCAGCCCACCGAGTTCTACCTGGACGTGCTCATCGCCGAGCAGCTCGGCGCGTCCTGCCTGATGCACGTCGGCCACGAGGACAACGTCCGCGCGATCATGCGCCACCGCACCCACACCGCGGGCAGCGACGGTCTGCTGACGGGCGCGCGGCCGCACCCGCGCGCGTGGGGCACCTTCCCCCGCTACCTCGGCCACTACGTGCGCGAACTCGGCGTGCTCGGCCTCGAGGAGTGCGTGCGCAACATGACGTCCCGGCCGGCCGGCCGGCTCGGCCTCACCGACCGCGGGCGCGTCCGGGAAGGGCAGGTCGCCGACCTCGTCCTGTTCGACCCCGACACCGTCCGCGACACCGCCACCTTCGACGAACCCCGGCAGCAGGCCGTCGGCATCCCCCACGTCCTGGTCAACGGCGTGCCGGTGATCGAGGACGGTCGCCGGACCGATGCCCTGCCCGGACGCGCGCTGCGCAAGAACAGCTAGGAGTCCCCGTGTTCCTGAACTGGTTGCAGCACGACACGTCCGGCCTGCTCACGTTGTGCGCCGCCGGGATCGCGGTGCTGCTGGTGATGATCATCCGGTTCCGGATCGAACCGTTCATCGCGCTGCTGGTCACCGGACTGCTCATCGCGCTCGCCGCCGGGCTGCCCGTCGAGGACATCGTCGGCACCGCGCAGAAGAGCAGCGATTCGCTCCTGGAGGGCGGTTTCGCCAGCATCCTCGGCCACATCACGGCCATCATCGGGCTCGGCACCATCCTCGGCTCGATGCTGGAGGCCTCGGGCGGTGCGCAGCTGCTGACCCGCAAGCTGCTCGCGGCCTTCGGTGAGAACCGGGCGCCGCTCGCCATGGGGCTCTCGGGCTTGATCTTCGGCATCCCGGTGTTCTTCGACATCGGGATCTTCGTGCTCGCGCCGCTGGTCTACGTGGTGGCGCGGCAGGGCAAGCGGTCGATCCTGCTCTACTGCCTCCCCCTGGTCGCCGGTCTGTCGATGACCCACGCGTTCCTGCCGCCGCACCCCGGGCCCGTGGTCGCCGCGGGACTGCTCGGCGTCGACCTCGGCTGGATCATCCTGATGGGGCTCGCCTGCGGTCTCCCGGCGTTCGCCGTGGCCGGCCTGCTCTACCCGGTGTGGATCGGCAAGCGGATCCACCTGCCCGTTCCCGCCGACATGCTCGCCACCGCCGACGAGCTCGCCGCCAAGCGCGAGGGCCGCGACGACCCCTCGCTCGGGATCGTCGCGCTCATCATCGGGTTGCCGATGGTGCTGATCCTCGGCGCCACCTTCGGCAGCATCACGCTGCCGGACGGCAGCGGCCTGCTGTCGGTGCTGACCTTCCTCGGGAACCCGACCGTGGCGCTGACGATCGCCGTGCTGCTGTCGTTCTGGCTGCTGGGGACCCGGCGCGGCATGACCGGGCGGGACCTGTCCGAGCTGACCAGCGGAGCGCTGCGGCCGCTGGGGATGTTGCTGCTGGTCGTCGGGGCGGGCGGGTTCTTCGGCAAGGTGCTCGCCGAGACGGGCGTCGGGGACGCGCTGGCCGGTTCGCTGCAGGGCGTGGGCTTACCGATGATCGTGTCGGCCTACGTGATCAGCAGCGGTCTCCGGATCGCGCAGGGGTCGGCGACGGTGGCGATCGTGACCACGGGCGGGATCGTGGCTCCGCTGGTGGGGTCGGCCGGGCTCTCGCAGGCCCAGCTCGCGCTGATCGCGGTCGCGATCGCGGCCGGGTCGATCATCGCCTCGCACGTCAACGACGGCGGCTTCTGGATCATCTCGCGCTACTTCGGGATCCCGGTCAGCGACATGCTCAAGACCTGGACCGTGCTGGAGACCTTGCTGTCGCTGGTGGCGTTCGCAATGGCCGCCGGCCTCTCGCTCATCCTCACCTGACGACGCCGAGTCGGTCACGCGGAGAGGCGATTTCGCGAAATCGCCACCGCATTTGAACCATTTCCGGGTTTAGCACCATTGGTCGCGGACCGGTTAGGCCATTTTGGTCTAGTCCACCTGAGGGCGCTGCGACAGACTTCGCTTCTGCTCTGTCGTCCACCTGGGAGAACGCCGTGGTTGGTAGCTCGTTTTCGCGTCGTGGTTTCTTGAGCGCACTCGGGGCGATGGGCGTCGCCGGGGCGACCGCAGGCTGTGCCACCGCCGCCGGGCGGCAGAGCGTCGCCGCACCGCACCAGGTGCACGATGGCCTGATGACCTTCATCGGCAGTTACACCAGTTCGCAGCCCGCCGGCCGGGGCGTGGACATCGCGATGCGGGACATGAACGGCCTGCTCGCCCCCTCCGGGACACTGGACGGGGTCGCCGACGCGTCGTTCTTCGCCTGGTCGCCGGACCACAAGTTCCTGTACGCGACCAACGAGCAGGAACAGGGCACGATCACCGCGATCGACGTGAGCACCCACGAACCACGGGTGATCAACACCGCCCCGAGCGGCGGGAACTCGCCGACCCACCTGTCGGTGCACCCGAGCGGGGAGTTCCTGTTCACCGCGAACTACGGGGACGGGACCGTGACGGCGCACCGCCGCAACCCAGACGGGAGCATCGGCGAGAACACCGCGCTGGTGAAGCACCCCGGCACCGAGCCGCACGCGCACCAGGTCGTCGTCGATCCCAGCGGGAAGTGGGTCGTGGCGGTCGATCTCGGAGCCGAGTCGGTGTTCGTCTACGCCTTCGACGCCGGGAAGCTCACCCAGCACCAGCAGCTCACGCTCCCGGCGGGCACCGGGCCGCGCCACCTCGTGTTCAAGGGCACCACGGCGTACCTGCTGGCCGAGCTGAACTCCACGATCACCGTCCTCGCGTGGGACCCGAAGACCGGCAACCTCACCGCCGGGCAGGTCATCAGCAGCCGCGCGCCGGAGGCAGGCGGGGAGAACGCGCCGGCCGAGATCGCGATCTCTCGCGACGGCCAGTTCGTCTACGCCTCCAACCGGGGTGACGACACCATCGCCACGTTCGGCGTGGAGAACGGTTCGCTCGTGTTCCAGGCCGTCACGCCCACCGGCGGGAACTGGCCGCGGCACTTCGCGCTGGACCCCGAGGAGACCTCGCTGTTCGTGGCCAACCAGCGCGCGGGCACCGTCACCCGCCTGGCGCGCGACACCAACACGGGCGCGCTGACCCCGACCCCGGACAGCTACGCGTGCCCCTCGGTCGCGGTCATCACCTTCCACGGCTGAGCCCGCTCCCCGGGTCCGCGCGGTCCACCCATCGACCGTCCACACCGGACTCACCACCGATTCGCCAGTGATATCAGTCGATTCCACACACCTCGGATCGCCGCACACCGGAGACCAGCCATGCGCGCAGGAAAAGCCGTCTTAGTCGCCGCCGTCACCGCGCTGCTCACGGCCTGCGGTCCGCCCCAGGTCCAGCAGGCGGGACCCGCGGTCGACGAGCGCGCCGGAACGCTGCGCGTCTGGCTGTTCGACGAGGCCAACCGCGCGCCGAAGCAGGCCACCGTGGACGAGGCGGTCGCGCGGTTCGAGCGCGAGCACCCCGGTGTCGACGTCGACGTCCAGTACATCGCGGTGGAGACGAGGTCCGAGCGCTTCACCGGCGCGTTCAACGACCCCGCCAGCGCGCCCGACGTCGCCGAGGTCGGCAACACCGACCTCGCGGGCTACGTCGCGGCGGGCGGGCTCAGCGACCTCACCGAGAAGCTGCCGCAGTGGCCCGAATCCGCCGACCTCTCGCCGTCCGCGCTGGACACCGCGCGAGTGGAGGGCAAGGTCTTCGGCGTTCCCTGGTACACCGGGGTGCGCGCGCTGTACTACCGCACCGACGTCTTCGACGAGCTCGGACTGCAGCCGCCGCGCACCACCGGCGAGCTGCTGGAGACCGCGCAGCGCATCCGCGCCGAGCGCCCCGACCTCTACGGCATCGCTACCGGCGGCAAGTACCACTACGCGCTGATGCCCTTCATCTGGGCGGCGGGCGGAGACCTGGCGCGCCAGGAGGGTTCGCGGTGGGTGTCCACGGTGGACACCCCCGAAGCGCGACGCGGGATCGAGACCTACGCGAAGTTCATCACCAGCGGAGCGTGCCCGCCCGAGCAGTGCGCCGACATGACCGGCAGCCAGAGCGTCCAGGCCTTCGCCTCCGGCAAGGCGGCGATGACCATCGGCGGCGACTTCAACCGCAAGGCCGTCGAGGCGGGCGTGCCCGGCAAGTACGGAGTCGTGCCGCTGCCCGGTGACCAGGCCGGCTCGACGGCCCCGGCCTTCGCCGGCGGAAACCTGCTGTCGGTGCTGGACTCCTCGCAGCGCTCGACGTTGGCGCGCGAGTTCGTCCAGCTGCTGGCGGGCAAGGAGTACCAGCGCAAAATGTACGGCGCGATGGGCAACCTGCCCACGTTCATCGACGTCCAGGGCGAGGTCGCCGAGCACGACCCGGCGGCCGCACCGTTCGTGATGACGCTGCGCGGCGGCACCCACTTCGTCCCCGTCACCGAGGCGTGGTCGAAGATCGACGCGCAGGGCCTGCTGCCGACCATGGTGCAGCAGATCGTGAACGGCACGCCCGTCAGCGAGGCGACGAAGCAGGCTGCGGCGCAGATGAACGCCGCGTTCGAAGGCCGATGATGGCGCTGCTCTACCTGGCACCGGCGGCGCTGCTGCTCATCGGCATGATGGGCTACCCGCTGTACCAGCTGGTGCAGATCTCCCTCTACGAGTACGGCCAGTCGCAGGCCTCCGGCGGTGCGCCGCTGGAGTTCCTGGGCGCGGGCAACTACCTGGCGCTGCTCGGCGACGCCGAGTTCTGGACGATCCTGCTGCAGACCTGCGCGTTCGCCGCGCTCTGCGTGCTGGGCAGTCTCGCCGTCGGCATCGGGCTGGCGGTGCTGGCCACCAGGGTGGCGCCGCTGCCCCGGATGCTGCTGTTCCTGGCCGCCATCGGCGCCTGGGCGACGCCCGCCGTGGCCGGGTCGACGGTGTGGCTGTTCCTGTTCGACCAGGACTTCGGGCTGATCAACGAAGCGCTGACCGGCGTCGGCATCAGCGGCGCCGAGGGGATGTCCTGGACCTACGACAAGTACCTCGCCTTCGGCCTGGTGGCCGCCGAGGTGATCTGGTGCTCGTTCCCGTTCGTCCTGGTCACCACCTACGCGGGCCTGGTCGGGATCCCGGGCGATGTGGTGGAGGCGGCGGCGCTGGACGGTGCTTCGGCGTGGCGGACCGCGCGCAGCGTGCTGCTGCCGATGCTGCGCCCGGTGCTGGTCGTCGCGACCGTCCAGTCGATCATCTGGGACTTCAAGGTCTTCACGCAGATCTACGTGATGACCAACGGCGGCGGGGTGGCCGGGCAGAACATGGTGCTCAACGTCTACGCCTACCAGGAGGCCTTCGCCGCCTCGAACTACGGCCTGGGCTCGGCGATCGGCGTGGTGATGACCGTGCTCCTGCTGTTGATCACCCTGCTCTACCTGCGCGCGCAGCGCGGGAACGAGGTCCTGTCATGAAGCGTTCCCGGATGGCGGCCAACACCGCGGCGATCGTGATCGCGGTCCTGGTGGCGTTCCCGCTCTACTGGATGGTGCTGTCGGCCTTCAAACCGGAGGCCGAGCTGCAGTCCGCCGATCCGCGCCCCTGGACCACCGCGCCGACCCTGGACGGGTTCCGGCGGGTGTTCACAGTGGACGGACTGGGCGGCTACTTCCTCAACAGCCTGCTCGTCGCGGGCGCGGTGGTCCTGCTGTCGTTGCTGATGTCGTTCCTGGCCGCGGTGGCGCTGACCCGGTTCCGGATCAGGGGCCGGGCGGTGCTGCTGCTGATGCTGCTCGTGGCGCAGATGGTCCCGGTGGAAGCGCTGACCATCCCGCTGTTCTTCCTGATGCGCCAAGTCGGTTCGGCAGTACCGGCTTTCGGGCTCAACCACCTCGGCTCGCTGGTGCTGGTGCACCTCGCGTTCAGCCTGCCGCTGGCGATCTGGATGCTGCGCGGGTTCGTCGCCGCCGTACCGCTGGAGTTGGAGGAAGCCGCCACCCTCGACGGGGCGAGCCGCACCCGCTTCGTCTGGCAGGTGCTCTTCCCGCTGGTGGCACCGGGACTCGTCGCCACCAGCGTGCTGTCGTTCATCCACGCCTGGAACGACTTCCTGTTCGCCAAGACCTTCATCATCTCGGCCACCGAGAACCAGACGCTGCCGATGGCGATCCTGGTGTTCTTCAGCCCGCAGGGAAACGATTGGGGCGCGATCATGGCCGGTTCCACGCTGATGACGATCCCGGTCCTGATCTTCTTCGTGCTCGTCCAGCGCAACCTCGTGTCCGGACTCGCCGGTGCGGTGAAGGGATGAGCTTCCACTCGCTGCTGCCGCGTCCCCGCCAGGTCGAGTACGCCCCCGGTCAGCTGCCGCTGGACGTCCGCACCAGCGTTGGCGGCGAGCCGGGCGTGGCGCGCTGGTTCCGCAAGCACGTCGGTGCCGCGACGGGGCTCCCGCTCCCGCTGGCGGCCAAGCCGACCATCGAGTTCCGCATCGACCCCGGTGTCCGCGGCCACCGGCTGGAGATCACCCCCGAGCAGGCGCTGGTGACCGCGCAGCACACCGCGGCCGCGCACCACGCCGCGCAGACCCTGCGCCAGCTGCTGCCCCCGGACGCGTTCCGCCGCGCGCCCGTCCACCGCGACCCGATCTCGTTGCCGTGCGGGGTGATCGAGGACCACCCGAGGTTCGGCTGGCGCGGTTGCCACCTCGACGTGGCCCGTCACTTCGTGGCCAAGCGGGAGGTCCTGCGGTTCATCGAGCTGCTGGCGATGCACAAGCTCAACGTGCTGCACCTGCACCTCACCGACGACCAGGGCTGGCGCATCGAGGTCCCGCAGAGCCCGGAGCTGACCCGCACCGGTTCGTGGCGCCCACGCTCCATGATCGGTCGCGGCGAGGTCCCGGAGTTCGACCACCAGCCGCACGGCGGTTACTACACGACCGAGGACCTGCTCGAGATCGTCGCCTACGCCGCCGAGCACCACATCACCGTGGTGCCCGAGATCGACGTCCCCGGGCACAGCCAGGCCGCCATCGCCGCCTATCCCGATCTGGGCACCGGGGAACCGGTGGGGGTGTGGGACTCGTGGGGCGTCAGCGAGCGGATCCTGGCGCCCCGCAGGGCCACTGTGGACTTCTTCCGCGACGTGCTGGACCACGTGATGTCGGTCTTCCCGTCGCCGGTGATCTGCCTGGGCGGCGACGAGGTGCCCGGTGCCACCCCGGCGCACGGCGCGCTGCTGCGGCGACTGATCGAGCACGTGCACAACCACGGCCGCCGCACCTCGGCGTGGGACGACGCGATGCAACTCGTCTCGCTCCCGCAGCAGACGATCGTGCTGACCTGGCAGGACGCGCAGGCCGTGACCCGCGCCGGCGAGCAGGGCAACGACGTGCTGCTGTGCCCGGAGACGCACTTCTACCTCGACCACCGGCAGTCCGACGATCCCGCCGAACCCGTTCCGGTCGGCTACCTCAACACCCTGGAGAACGTCTACGACTACGAGCCGCCGACCGAGGACGTCCTCGGCCTGCAGGCGCAGGTGTGGACCGAGCAGCTCGACTCCCCCGCCCGCATCGACTACGCCGCGTTCCCCAGGCTGTGCGCCGTCGCCGAGATCGCGTGGAGCAGCGAACGCGACCCCGCGGAGTTCCGCCACAGGCTCGCCCACCACCACCTGCCGCGCCTGGACGCCTTCGGAGTCGACTACCGGCCGCTCGACGGCCCGCACCCCTGGCAACTGCGACCCGGCATCGAGGGCAGACCCCGCTGAGCGGTTCCCCCAGCGGCACAACGATTCTCGCGCTCCGTCACCGCCGCCGCGGATTCCGAGCGCCCTCGTGGCGAGCACACCTGGACGCCGTGCAGCGGGTGTAGGTGGGTGGTGTGGGGAAGTTTTCATGAAAACTTCCCCACACCACCCACCCGACATGCACCCAGCAGCCCTCAGGCCTCGGCCTTGACCGGTTCCTTGGGCTCCCAGCACTCGACTCCGGTGAGCTCCGGGAGCCGGTCCCGGGTGAAGACCGGGTCGAGCCCCTCCTTGCGCTGGTCGTTGTAGTCGCGCAGGAGCTTGAGGGCGACCGCGCTCAGCGGAGCGATCGCGGCGAGGTTGACCAGGGCCATGACGCCCATCGTGGTGTCGGCGAGGTTCCAGATCAGGTCCGAGGAGCCGATCGCACCCAGGAACACCACGAGCAGCACGCCCCACTTGTAGCCGGTCTGCATCGCCCGGTTGCCGGTCAGGAAGCCGACGTTGGACTCGCCGTAGTAGTAGTTGCCCAGCACCGAGGTGAACGCGACCAGCAGGATGATCAGCGTCATCAGGTGCAGCGACCAGTCACCGAGGTTGGCCTGCAGCGCCGTCTGGGTCATCGAGGCGCCGCGGTCCTCGTCACCGAAGGTCGGGTTGGACAGCAGCACGATGAACGCCGTGGTCGAGCACACCAGCAGGGTGTCCACGTAGACGCCGAGGGTCTGCACCAGGCCCTGCTTGACCGGGTGGCTCACCGAGGCGGTGGCACCGGCGTTCGGCGCCGAACCCAGACCCGCCTCGTTGGAGAACATGCCGCGCCGCACGCCCTGCACGATCGCCGCACCGATGCCGCCACCCGCGACCGCCTCGAAACCGAAGGCGTGCGAGAAGATCTGCGCGATGATGCCCGGAAGCGCGTCGATGTTGAGCACCACGATGATCAGGCCGAGCAGCATGTAGAGCCCGGCCATGAACGGCACCAGCAGCTCGGCGGTCTGCGCGATCCGGCGCACGCCGCCGAAGATGATCAGCGCGGTCAGCGCGACCAGCGCCACGCCCAGGACCGGCTGCATCCAGCCGGTCGAGCTCATGCCGGTGGCCTCGGCCGAGGTGACGACGGCGTCGACGATCGTGTTGGCCTGCACGGCGGTGAACACGAAGCCGAAGGTCACCGTGATGACCACGGCGAACAGCACGCCCATCCAGCGCGCCCGCAGGCCGTGCAACATGTAGTAGGCGGGGCCGCCGCGGAAGCCGGACTTGTCCCGCACCTTGTAGAGCTGCGCGAGGGTGGACTCCACGAAGCTGGCCGCGCCCACGACCAGACCCATCGTCCACATCCAGAACACCGCACCGGGACCGCCCAGCGCGATGGCCGTGGCCACGCCGGCGATGTTGCCGGTGCCGATGCGGGCGGCCGCGGAGATCGCGAACGCCTGGAACGACGAGATCGCCTTCCCGCCGTCCTCGGCGATCTCGGCCTTGCCGCCCATCGCGCGGACCATCTCCGGGATCATCCGGATCTGCACGGCTTTCGAGCGCACGGTGAAGTACAGGCTCAGCACCGCGAGCACGGGGATGATGAGGTAAAGCCAGAACGTGTCGTTCAGCGCGACGATCGCGTCGTTGAGCGCGTCCACCGGTACACCCTTTCCGCATGTGGCGCGGGAACTCTCGCGTCAGCGGCCCCGGAAGTGCGGCACCCGATGACGTTCACCGCGGGCAGTCCGAGCGCGGGTCACCCCGTTCCGGTGACCCGCGCATTGGCGGAAAGGGTACAAACGATCGGGAATCGGGCTCCCGGCGGGTGCCCGGCTGGCATTCAGCCCAACAGCTCGGCGAGGTAGCGGCCGGTGTGGCTGTCCTCGACCTCCGCGACGTCCTCCGGCATCCCCTCGGCCAGCAGCAGGCCGCCGCCGTTGCCGCCCTCCGGACCCATGTCCAGGATCCAGTCGGCGGTCTTGATGACGTCGAAGTTGTGCTCGATGACGATCACGGTGTTGCCCTTGTCCACCAGACCGTTGATCACGCCGAGCAGCTTGCGGATGTCCTCGAAGTGCAGGCCCGTGGTCGGCTCGTCGAGGATGTAGACCGTCTTGCCGGTCGAGCGCTTCTGCAGCTCGCTGGCCAGCTTGACGCGCTGCGCCTCCCCGCCCGACAGGGTCGGCGCGGGCTGACCGAGCCGCACGTAGCCCAGCCCGACGTCGACCAGAGTCCTGAGGTGGCGGTGGATCGCGTTGATCGGCTCGAAGAACTCCGCGGCCTCCTCGATCGGCATGTCGAGGACCTCGGCGATCGTCTTGCCCTTGTAGTGCACCTCCAGGGTCTCCCGGTTGTACCGGGCGCCCTTGCACACCTCGCACGGGACGTAGACGTCGGGCAGGAAGTTCATCTCGATCTTCAGCGTGCCGTCACCGGCGCACGACTCGCACCGGCCGCCCTTGATGTTGAACGAGAACCGGCCCGGCTGGTAGCCGCGCACCTTCGCCTCGGTGGTGGCCGCGAACAACTTGCGGATGTGGTCGAAGACGCCGGTGTAGGTGGCCGGGTTCGACCGCGGGGTGCGGCCGATCGGCGACTGGTCGACCTGCACCAGCTTGTCGACGTGCTCCAGCCCCTTGACCCGCGTGTGCCGCCCGGGAACCTGCCGCGCACCGTTGAGCTTGTTGGCCAGCACCGACGCGAGGATGTCGTTGACCAACGTCGACTTGCCGGAACCGGAGACACCGGTGACCGCGGTCATCAGCCCCAGCGGGAACGACACGTCGATCTTGCGCAGGTTGTGCTCGCGCGCTCCCACCACCGTCAGCTGCCGCTTGCGATCGGCGACCCGGCGCTCGGTGGGAACCGGGATCTCCTTGCGCCGCGCCAAGTAGTCGCCGGTCAGCGACTTCTTGTTCTTCAGCAGCTCCTTGTACGGGCCGCTGTGGACGACCTCACCACCGTGCTCGCCGGCGCCGGGGCCGATGTCGACCACCCAGTCGGCGCTGCGCACGGTGTCCTCGTCGTGCTCGACGACGATGAGCGTGTTGCCCAGGTCCCGCAGCCGGCTCAGCGTCTCCAGCAACCGGTGGTTGTCGCGCTGGTGCAGCCCGATCGACGGCTCGTCGAGGACGTAGAGCACACCGACCAGACCGGAACCGATCTGCGTGGCCAGCCGGATGCGCTGGGCCTCACCACCGGAGAGCGTGCCCGCCGCGCGGTCCAAGGACAGGTAGTCCAGCCCGACGTCGAGCAGGAAGCCCAGACGGGCCTGGATCTCCTTGAGCACGGCACCGGCGATCATCTGCTCGCGCGGCCCCAGGACCAGGGCGTTGAGGAACTCGGCGCACTCCTGGACGCTCAGCGCGCTGACGTCGGCGATGGAGCGCTCGTCGGTCTCGTCCTCCATGGTCACGGCGAGGATCTCGGGCTTGAGGCGGGTGCCGTCGCACGCCGGGCACGGCACGTCGCGCATGTAGCCCTCGTACTTCTCGCGCGCGTAGTCCGACTCGGTCTGCTCCAGCCGCCGCTCCAGGAACGGGATGACGCCCTCGTAGCTGGCGTAGTAGGAGCGGGTGCGGCCGTAGCGGTTGCGGTAGCGCACGTGCACCTGGTCGTCGGTGCCGTGCAGCACCGCCTTCTTAACCTTGGTGGGCAGCTGCCCCCACGGGGTGTCCATCCGGAAGCCGACCGCCTCCGACAGCGAGGTCAGCAGGCGGGAGAAGTACTCGGCGGTGTGCCCGCCGGCCCACGGCGCGATCGCGCCGTCGCCCAGCGAGAGGTCCTCGTCGGGGACGACCAGCTCGGGGTCGACCTCCTTGCGGATGCCCAGGCCCGCGCACTCGGGGCAGGCGCCGTAAGGCGAGTTGAAGGAGAAGGACCGCGGCTCGAGCTCGTCAACGCCCAGGGCGTGCCCGTTCGGGCAGGCCAGGTTCTCGGAGAACTTGCGCTCGCGAGCCGGATCGGACTCCTCGAGGTCGATGAACTCGATCAGCACCAGGCCGTCGGCCAGCCGCAGCGCGGTCTCGACCGAGTCGGTAAGCCGCTGCTTCGCGCTGGACTTGACGGTGAGCCGGTCGATGACGACCGCGATGTCGTGCTTCTCCTGCTTCTTGAGCTTCGGCGGCTCGTCGAGCGGGTGCACCACGCCGTCGACACGGGCGCGGGCGTAGCCGGAGGAGCGCAGCTGCTCGAACAGGTCGACGTACTCGCCCTTGCGGCCGCGCACGACCGGGGCCAGGACCTGGAACTTCGCCCGCTCGGGCATCTCCAGCACCTGGTCGACGATCTGCTGCGGGGTCTGCTTGCTGATCGGCTCACCGCAGGTCGGGCAGTGCGCCTTGCCCGCGCGGGCGTAGAGCAGCCGCAGGTAGTCGTAGACCTCGGTGATGGTGCCCACCGTGGACCGCGGGTTGCGGCTGGTGGACTTCTGGTCGATCGACACCGCCGGGGACAGTCCCTCGATGAAGTCCACGTCCGGCTTGTCCATCTGACCGAGGAACTGCCGGGCGTAGGCGGACAGCGACTCGACGTAGCGGCGCTGCCCCTCGGCGAAGATGGTGTCGAACGCCAAGCTCGACTTGCCCGAACCGGACAGCCCGGTGAACACGATCAGGCTGTCCCGGGGCAGGTCGATGTCGATCCCGCGCAGGTTGTGCTCACGGGCGCCGCGAACGACGAGGCGGTCAGCCACGGTGATCCCTTCGAGAAGTTCTGGTGTTGCGCGAGCGCGCGCCGTCTTGTCGGGCGGCCGCCTGCTCCAGGCAGCGGTCCGCCGGCGCGGCATCCGGTCGCGACGTTGCGACGTCCATGCTATTCGGGGCCTCCGACAGTCTCGGACCGACGGCTCCAGGTGCCGAGCACCTCCCTCCGCCATCACCCCAACGTGTGAGATGTGGCGCGATCCGGCGGTGGCTGCCCCCTCACGACGATACGCAAGGTCGCCCGAATTGAGCACTGTCGGGGATGTGTCCTGCGCCTTTACGCTCAGGACTTCACGTTGTGCCCGCAAGTCCGCCCGCCCTCCCCCCACGTGAGGTAGAGCCATGGCTGACATCGTTCTCGGTACCGGCCGTTGGTCTGCTGAATCCCTGGCAGACGAGGTCGCCCGCCGGCTGGCCGCCGTCCAGCACGCCACCGAAGTCCTGGTGCGCTCCGCTTCGGGGCTCGACGAGCTCTCCGTGCGCCAGCCCAGCCTGCTGCCCGGATGGAGCAGAGCCCACGTGATCACCCACCTGGCCCGCAACGCCGACGCCTGCTGCAACCTGCTGCTGTGGGCCCGCACCGGCATCGAGCACCCGATGTACGCCAGCGCCGACGACCGGGACGAGGCCATCCAGGAAGGCGCTCCGCGCAGCCACCAGCTGCTGATGGAGGACCTGGTCGCCTCCAGCGACCGCTTCGCCGCGGCCGCGCGCGACCTGCCCGGCTCCGACTGGACCGCCGAGGTCACCGGGACCACCGGGGACATGCCCGCGCACCACATCCCGCGGATGCGGTTGCTGGAGGTGTGGGTCCACCTGGTCGACCTCGACCACGACGTGGACTTCGCCGACATCCCCTCCGCCGATGCCGAACAGGTGCTGGAGGACGTCGTGCAGCTCTTCGGCGGACGGCCGGACGTGCCCGCCGTGTCGCTGGAGGTCGACTTCGGCGATCACCGCCGCCAGTGGGAGCTGCGCGGCACCACGTCGCGGCCCGAGGAGGTCTCCGGCGAGCCCGCTCCGATGCTGGGCTGGTTGCTCGGCCGCACCGGGCCCGGGGAGCTGCGCGGCGACGCGCCCGAACTGCCCGGGTGGTCGTGAGCCCGATCTTGCGACCGCGACGCGGCCGCGGACGTTAGGCTCTGCGCGTGGAGCTTCAAGCTGAGTACACCGGACACGTGGAGCCCGGCGGCGCGGCAGCGCGCCGGGACCTGGACGCGCTGACGATCACCAAGATCTCGGTCGGCCCGATGGACAACAACGCCTACCTTCTGGTGTGCAAGAGCACCGGGGACGCGTTGCTGGTGGACGCGGCCAACGACCCAGAACGGCTGAGCGACCTGCTCGGCCACGACGAGCGGCGCCCCCGGCTGCGGACCATCGTCACCACCCACCAGCACGGCGACCACTGGCAGGCGCTGGGCGCGGTGGCCGGCTCGACCGGCTGCTTCACCGTGGCGCACCCGGCCGACGCCGACGAACTGCCGGTGCCGCCCGACCACCTGGTCGAGCACGGCGACACCGTCGCGGTCGGCGACTCCGAGCTGTCGGTGATCCACCTGCGCGGACACACCCCCGGTTCGATCGCGCTGGTCTACCGGGACCCGAAGGGCCACCCGCACCTGTTCACCGGCGACTCGCTGTTCCCGGGAGGCGTGGGCCGCACGACCTCGCCGGAGGACTTCCGGTCGCTGGTCGACGACGTGGAGAACCGGGTCTTCGCCGAGCTGCCGGACGACACGTGGTTCTACCCGGGCCACGGCGACGACTCCACCCTCGGGGCCCAGCGCGCCCAGCTCCCCGAGTGGCGCGAACGCGGCTGGTGAACGGTCGTGGGGGAAGTTCCCCTGAGCTTCCCCCACCCGGCACGCGAGCCGCCTGCGCCCGTCGGTGCGCCCGTCTACGCTGGTCACCGAGGGGTTGAGCACCGGAGGTCGTCGTGGGCGAGGCCGTGAAGCTGGACGTCGAGGGCACCGAGGTGCCCGTGTCGCACCCGGACAAGGTCTTCTTCAAGAGCCGCGGTGAGACCAAGCTCGACCTCGTGCACTACTACCGAGCGGTCGCCGGCCCCCTGCTGAGCACGCTGGGTGGCCGTCCGCTGCTGATGGAACGGCATCCGGACGGGGCGAGCGGGAAGTCGTTCTTCCAGAAGAGGGTGCCCGCCTCGGCGCCGGAGTGGTTGCGCACCACCGTGGTCGAAACGCCCAACGGCACCACGAGCGACGCCCTGGTCGCCGCCGACCTCGCGCACATCGTCTGGGCGGTGAACATGGGTTGTCTGGGCTTCCACGTGTGGCCCTACCAGGCCGGGCACCCGGAGATCATCGACGAGCTGCGCATCGACCTCGACCCCTCACCCGGTGTCGGCTTCGCGGAGGTGTGCGACACCGCGGTGCGAACGCGCGAGTTCCTGGCGGAGGACGGCATCGACGTGCGGCTGAAGACCTCGGGATCGCGGGGTCTGCACCTCTACGTCCCGCTGCGGCCCGAGTGGGACAGCTACCGGGTGCGGGCGGCGGCCGTGGCGCTGGCGCGCGAGCTCGAACGCCGCCACCCCGACCTGATCACCGCCCAGTGGTGGAAGGAGGAGCGGGGTCGCCGCGTGTTCGTGGACTTCAACCAGAACGCGCCCCACAAGACCGTTTTCGGCGCGTGGTGCGCCCGGCCGCGGGTCGGCGGCCAGGTGTCCACGCCGATCGGCTGGGACGAGCTGGAGGGCATCGACCCCGATCAGCTGACCATCGCCACCGTGCCCGGCCGGCTCGCCGAACGCGGTGACCCGTGGGCCGACACCCGGCCGCAATCGATCCAGCCGCTGCTGGAACGCTACGACCGGGACATCGCCGATGGGTTGCAGGACGCTCCCTGGCCGCCGGTCTACCCCAAGCAGCCCAACGAACCGCCCCGGGTGGCTCCCAGCCGGGCCAAGCGCACCTGATCCGGAACTCGTTTCCTTGCAGCTGATCTCGCTACACCGACATGCGCGGCACGTCGACCACGGCCGCGGCGACCCGGCGCGCCTCGGAATGGCAGTCGCCGCAGGTCTTCCACAGCCACGCCTCCCGGGTCGCGTCCGCCACCACCTCCTGACTGCACAAGGTGCTGACGAGCATGCCGCTCGGGTAGGCGTTGCCCCACGGCCGCTTGTCCAGGCTCGCGTGTCTCCAACCGTCCGCAGGCACCCAGTGGAACGGGTACATGGCGATCCACCCCCTCTTGTCGTCACCACCCCGCGATGCCGCGAGGCGGAACGCAGATCGCGCGCGGAACCCCTCCCGGCTCCGCAGCGATCTCGATCTTCGCGAGACCAATGCTCATGGTCTCGAGACCACTCCGGCAATTCCCCGAACGAATGACGCCATTCGGCGCACACATCAGTGCGTAACCAACGTCTTTCCCGCAACTTGACCCACCGTGCCGTGCGATTTCGCACCTGAAATAGGCTGTGGTGCATGAGCGAGACCACTCCGGCACCGCGGGCGTACGTTCTCGGTGCGGAAATCCGGGACGCGAGATCGCGTTCCGGTCTCGGGCTGCGCCAATTAGCAGGACGTCTCGACGTTTCGCACTCCGTCGTGGTCCGCTGGGAACGCGGCGAACGAGTGCCTTCGACCGAATCCGTGTCCGCCGTGTGCGCCGTGCTGGGGCTCTCCAGCCCCGCCCGCGATCGGCTGCTGCGACTCACCCGTGAGGCGCAAGCCGAACCACCCAATTCGGTATCGGTCGGATCAGTCGGTGAGGCCGATCAGCTCACCGCGCTGCTGGAGTTCGAACGGATCGCCACGGCGATCACCGACGTCTCCCCGATCCTCATCCCCGGCCTGCTGCAGACCACCGACTACGCCCGGGCGATCATGGGCACCGGCATCCCCGAGCACGAGGTCTCCACCCGCGTGGCGGTGCGGCTCGGCCGGCGCGAGGTCATCACCCGCCACCAGGAACCGGTGCAGTACACGGCGTTCCTGCTCGAATCGGTGCTCCACCAACCCATCGGCGGTCGCGCCGTGCTCATCGACCAGTTGCGGCACGTCCGCCAGATGAGCGGCCGCGACAACATCGACATCCGGATCATCCCGCTGTCCGCCGGATGGACCCCCGCGCACGCAGGGTCTTTCGTGCTCCTCGAGTTCGCGAAGGCCTCTCCCGTCGTCCACCTCGAACACCACAGGTCCAGCGCATTCCTGCGGGACCCCGGTGATGTGACGGCATTCGTCAAGGCCAGGAAGGACCTGGGGCAATTCGCGATGAGCAGCGACGACTCGGTTCGCCTCGTCGACGAGATCATCCACCGAGAGGAGACAACACCGTGACGTTGCTGCAGTCGCCGGTAGGTTGGCGCAAGTCCAGCCGGAGCAGCCAGGAGACCAACTGCGTCGAGGTCGGTCGCATCATCGGCGGTGCCGCCGTGCGCGACACCAAGGACCGCGCTGGGGGCCTGTTAACCACCAACTTCGCTCAGTGGCGCTATTTCGTCAGAGCGATCAAAACAGGTCGCTTCGACAGATAGCGCTCCGATCCGGGTCGCCCCCGCGGGAATTCCTGCCCACCTCCGGGCACGGCTCCGCGCAGGTGGGCGTTCCCGCGTGCGCTCCGCTTCGGGCGGAGCGCCCACGAATCGTGCCCTCTGGTCAGGCCAGCCGCGTGGCGATGAGCCGGGCGGCGTCCGCCAGGAGCGCGCTGTCGGCCTCGTCGTGCTCCCCCGGCCGACCGGTGAGCAGCGAGATGACGATCGGCGTCCCGGTGCCGGTCCACGTCACGCCGATGTCGTTGGCGACGCCGTAGGCGCTGCCGCCGCCCGTCTTGTCGGCCGTGCGCCACTCGCGCGGGACGCCGGCGCGGATCCGGGTGTCACCGGTGGTGTTGCCGAGCATCCAGCCGGTCAGCCGCTCGCGTTCGGGGGCTCCCAGCACGTCGCCGAGCAGCAGTTCTTGCAGGCCGTCGGCCAGCGCCCGCGGCGTGGAGGTGTCCCGCTCGTCGCCGGGGATGGCGGAGTTGAGCTCCACCTCCCAGCGGTCCAGCCGGGTCACCGGGTCGCCGATCGCGCGGGCAAAGTCCGTGATGCCTCGCGGGCCACCGAGTTCGCGCAGCAGGAGGTTCGCCGCGGTGTTGTCGGAGTGCTGCAGCGCCGCCGCGCACAGCTCCCCGATGGTCATCCCGACGCCCACCCGGGTCTCGGTGACCGGTGAGTTCTCCACGAGCTGACCGGCGTCGTAGCGGAGGACGCGCTCGAAGTAGCCGCCGGCGAGGCCGTGAGCGCGCAGCAGCGCGGCCGAGGCGTAGACCTTGAACGTCGAGCACATCGCGACGCGCTCATCGGCCCGGTGCGCGAGAGTCCGCCCGGTGGCGGTGTTGCGCGCGAAGAGGCCCAGGCGAGCGTCGTAGCGCCGTTCGAGCTCGACCAGCGCCGGGTCGGGACCGGCGACCGGAGCAGGGGCCGTGGACTGCGCGCTCGGCGCGCACGCCGCCACCGGCGCGGCCAGCAGCGCCGCCAGAACGGCACGGCGACCCACTCGGAATTCATTGTGCTGCAACTGCTTTCCCTTCGCTAGGACCAACACCCCCAACCAACCACCCACGAACCGATAGCGCCAATAAGCACAGAACCCCACCGCGATAGCCGTCGAATATCACCCCAGCTGCACCCCACCAACCCCCCAACCCCACCCCGAAAAAATCACCCGGAAATGCCTCACCCCCGGGAGAACCCCACCGGGAGCGGCCCAGTTCTAGCCCAAACCGAGCCATGATCATGTCCGAAATGTCGGCTCAGTTATGACTAAAACTGGGATCCGGTGCGGCGGAGGCCGTTACTTCAAGTGTGGGACTCAGCCCGCACCGCCGCGGGTTCTCACACGTCGTCTGGCGAGTACGCCGCGACGCCGTGTATTGGCATACATCAGGAGTGGCGCACGGAGTCCAGGCGGCGTGTGAGGTTCCGCCACCCGCACCGCCACGCAAGGTGATACTGCAATGACTCCTAAAACCGAGTGCCTCAGAGGCGGCCTGAGCGGAGGTCTGTGACCGCGATGCGGGCGCACTCGGCGATCGCGGCGTCCACCCGGGGAAGGGCCGGGTCGGCACGAGCCGCGAGGGTGAACACGGCCACCGCCACCGGGGCTTCCCCGTCGAACTCCACCACGGACACCTCGTTGCGGACCGCCCCGATGGTCCCGGTCTTGCCCGCGACGCGAACCCCCTGGAACGGGAATCCCGCCCGGACCCGGTGCATCCAGGCCTGCTGACCGAGCAGCCCGCGGACGAACTCGCACTGGTGCGGGGACGCGGCCTCGTCCGACCAGATCAACTCCATCAGCCGGGTCATCTCGTGGGGCGTGGTCGCGCTGGCGTAGGACGGGTCGTAGGCGCGGACGGTGCGGGCCTCGTCGTTGTCGGCGAGCAGCGCGAAGGCCTCCGACGCGCTGGTCGTGCCCATCTCGCGGGCCAGGGCGGCGTGCGATTCGGCCGTGCCGCCGACCACCCGGGTGCGCTCCAGGCCGAGATCGGCGAGCGCGGCCGTCACGGCCTCGAGACCGACCGCCCCCAGGATGACGTCCGCGGCGGCGTTGTCCGACACCGCGATCATCGACGCCGCGAGGTCCCGCCACGACATCCGCACGGGGTCCTGGAAGATCGACACCCCGGTCGGGCCGGGCGTGCACGAGGTCGGCTCCAACCGGATCGGTTCGCGCGGGTCGAGAACCCCGGAGTCGAACGCCCGCGCCAGGGCGACGAGCAGGGGCAGCTTGTACACCGACGCGGTGACCACGAGTTCGTCGGCGCCGATGCCGAGCTGGTGGCCACCGCCGCCGAGCCGGACCGCGTGCACCCAACCCTGGGCGCCGGCGTCGGCGAGCACGTCGCGCATGCGCTGCTCGGCGCTCACGACTGCTCCCGCAGCGCGCTTTCCAGCGCCTCGCACACGTCGGGCTGCGGCGCCGGATCAGGCCAGATCACCCGCACCCGCAACGCCAGCGCGTCGCCCGCGGGGGCGGCCACCACGCCTGGTGCGCGGACTCGGGGATCGGCGCTGAGCGCGAAGGCGCGCCCGGCGGCGACAGCGCTGAGGGCCTCGCGGTCGCCAGGTGCGGGCAGGAACCCGGGGTCGAGACCGCGCTCCCGCAAGGTGTCCACCAGCAGGTCGAAGGCGGCGGTGCCGTCGGCGCGCGGCGCGGTGGCGCAGTCCAGCCCGCGCACGGCGCGGATCGTGGGCTTCGCGGCCGCGGGGTGGTCGGCGGGTACCAGCAACCACCTCGGGATCTTCACCACCTGCGATGTCCGCAGGTCGCCGAGCAGCGCCGGGTGGTGCACGACGGCGCAGTCCAGCCGCCCTCCCGCAACGGCGTCGACCAGGTCGACGGTGGGGGCGGTGGTGACGATGACGCTGCGGGCGGCCGGATCCGGCGCCGCGGCGCGCAGCGCGGCGACCAGGCCTGCGACCTGACGGTCGCCGAGCGCGGCGATGACGCCGATGCGCACCGCTCCCCTGCGCTCCCGCTGCCTGCGGGCGGCTTCGGTGAAATCGCCCGCGCCCGCCAGCAGCGACCGCGCCCGGGGCAGCAGGTCGGCGCCCGCGGTCGTCAGCCGGACTCCGCGGGTTCCCCTGATCAGCAAGGTGACGCCGAGATGCCCCTCGAGCCGCTGCACGCCTTGCGAGAGCGGCGGCTGGGTCATGCCGAGGCGGTCGGCGGCGTGTCCGAAGTGGCCTTCCTCGGCTACCGCGACGAAGAACCGGAGATGGCGCAGCAGGTCCACACCACCGATCCAAGCACAAGGCCCGGAACGCGATGGCGCTCCGGGCCTCGTGACCGACGGGATCAGGGTGAGTGGAACAGGGCGCTGCCCTTGACGTATTCCTCCCAGGGCACCGTCCAGTCCCAGATGTCTCCGTCGTCGGGCGTCAGCGGTTTGTCCGAGCCGACGATCTCCACCGGGTCGCCGATCTGCGTGAACTCCAGGAACCACCGGCCGTCCTCGCTGGAGAGGTTGACGCAACCGTGGGAGACGTTCGACGACCCCTGCGCCCAGGTGCTGGAGGTGTTGGTGTGCACGTACTCGCCGTTGTTGGAGATCCGCACGGCGTTGGGCAGGACCTCGTCGTAGGCACCCGCGGATCCCTTGGCCGGTCCGCCCCAGCTCCAGGAGTTCATCCGCACGGAGTCGTGGCGCTCGGTGGCGACGTGGATGCCGGACTGCGTCGGGTACGCCGACTGCCCGTAGGAGGCGTCCATCCTCCGGATCTCCTGGCCGTCCTGGTAGACGACGAGGTTGTGTTCGTTGACGTCACCGACGGTGCGCTGGTCGCGGCCGACGGTGAAGTGGGACTCGAAGTTCTTGTCGCCCATCACGCCTTCGCCGGTGTCGACGCCGTAGAGGTTGGCCCGGACCGTCACCTGCGTCCCTGGCTTCCAGTACTCCTTGGGGCGCCAGTTGACCTGGTCGTCGGAGTACCAGTTGAACGCGCCCTCGGTGGGCACGGAGGTCTCGATCTGCAGGCGGCGTTCGACGGCGGCGCGGTCCTTGACGGGCTTGTCGAAGTAGATCGAGACCGGCATCGCGATGCCGACGGTGTCGCCGTCGCTGGGCCGGGTTCGGTCGACGTTGACGATGTCGGTGGGCGCGGCGGTGGTGAACGTCGAGTTCAGCGGGATCGACGGTCGACCTTCCTGGTCGTGGGCCACCGCCTGCACGTGGTAGGTCGTGCCGAAGGCCATCGGGGCGTTGATGGTCCACTTGTGACCGTCTCGGGCGATCTCGCCGGGAACGGGAGCACCGTTGGCCGTCACGTTGACCGATGTGAGGACGCCGCGGTGGGCGGTGAGCACCAGCGGGTCACTCGGTGCCAGCGCGTTCGTCCTGTCTGGAACGGAAGGCGTCACCGACGCCTCGGATGGATCCGGTCCGCCGCACGCCGTCAACGCGCACGCGACCAGGCTCGCGATGACTAGTTGGCACGCAACAACCCCCCGCATACCGGCCTCCCCAAAAACCCTGCACCGTCTCATTGGTAATCAGTAACTGTCCGTGCGGTGGGCGGGGTTCTCAACACGATCAAGCAGCGCGAAGTGGACGATCCACGGGTTCGATCGAGTTTTGTGTTGACCAGCGCAAACCTAGGACGTGCGGAGGAACGTCCCTTCGTGTGGATTGAAGTGAGCGACGACCCACTAGCAACTACACGGCGTCGACTGCAAGCCCGACACTCGTTGATCAGGTAATTCGATCGGTGGACATCACGTCCCGTCGCCGAAACCGGTGGCACCGAAGAGGCAGGAGCGCCCGCGCGAGTCCGGCAACGGGAGCTAGGTGGGACGGGCTCGGCATTTCCCAGTTTTAGTCCAAACTGAGCCGACAAAACGGACATGATCATGGCTCGGTTTGGACTAAAACTGGGACCGGCCGCGTCGCACTCGGGTCCGCACGCACCTCCAGGCCCTGGTCGGGCCGGGGTCAGGAGGTGTTCTTGTCGTTGTCGTCGTCGACGACCTCTGCGTCGACGATGTCGTCGTCGGCCTGCGACGAGGACGACGTCGAGGACGTGCCGGTGGAGTCGCCCTGGGCGCCCGCGGCCGTGTCCTGACCCGCGCCGGGTTGGCCGTAGATCGCTTGACCGAGGGCTTGGGCCCGGGATGCGAGGGCGTCCGTGGCGGTGCGCATCCGGTCGACGTCGTCGCCCTTGAGCGCCTCGTTGACCTCGCCGATCGCGTCCCGCACCTGCGTCCTGGTGTCCTCCGGGACCTTCTCCGAGTTGTCGGTGAGGACCTTCTCGGTCTGGTAGACCAGCGTCTCGGCCTGGTTGCGGGTTTCGGCCTCCTCGCGACGCTTGCGGTCCTCGTCGGCGTGGGTCTCGGCGTCGGAGACCATCCGCTCGATGTCGTCCTTCGGCAGCGCGGACCCACCGCTGATCTTGATGGACTGCTCGCGCCCGGTCCCGAGGTCCTTGGCGAAGACGTGCACGATGCCGTTGGCGTCGATGTCGAAGGTGACCTCGATCTGCGGCACACCGCGCGGTGCCGGCGGCAGCCCGGTCAGCTCGAACATGCCGAGCTTCTTGTTGTGCGCGGCCATCTCCCGCTCGCCCTGGAAGACCTGGACCATCACCGACGGCTGGCTGTCGTCCGCGGTCGTGAAGGTCTCGGAGCGCTTGGTCGGAATCGTGGTGTTGCGCTCGATCAGCTTCGTCATGATGCCGCCCTTGGTCTCGATGCCCAGGGACAGCGGCGTGACGTCGAGCAGCAGGACGTCCTTGACCTCACCGCGCAGCACACCTGCCTGCAGGCTGGCGCCGACCGCGACGACCTCGTCCGGGTTGACGCCCTTGTTCGGCTCCTTCCCACCGGTGAGCTCGCGCACCAGGTCGGCCACCGACGGCATCCGCGTCGAGCCTCCGACCAGCACCACGTGGTCGATGTCGCCGACCTCGACCCCGGCGTCCTTGATCGCGTTGCTGAAGGGCTTGCGGCAGCGCTCGAGCAGGTCGGAGGTGATCCGCTGGAACTCGGCGCGGGACAGCGTCTCGTCCAGGAACAGCGGGTTCCGGTCCGCGTCGACGGTGATGTAGGGCAGGTTGATGTTCGTCTGCGACGAGGAGGACAGCTCGATCTTGGCCTTCTCCGCGGATTCCTTGATCCGCTGCATGGCCATCGGGTCGCGGCTGAGGTCCACGCCTGCGCTGGAACGGAACTTCTCCACCAGCCATTCGACGATGCGCTCGTCCCAGTCGTCGCCACCGAGATGGGTGTCGCCGGAGGTCGCCTTGACCTCCACCAGCCCTTCGCCGACGTCGAGGAGCGACACGTCGAAGGTGCCACCGCCCAGGTCGAACACCAGGATGGTCTGCTCCTTCTCACCCTTCTCCAGGCCGTAGGCGAGCGCCGCCGCGGTGGGCTCGTTGATGATGCGCAGCACGTCCAGCCCGGCGATCTGGCCGGCTTCCTTGGTGGTCTGCCGCTGCGCGTCGTCGAAGTAGGCGGGGACGGTGATGACCGCGTCGGTCACTTCCTCGCCCAGGTAGGCCTCGGCATCGCGCTTGAGCTTCATCAGCACGCGCGCGGAGATCTCCTGCGGCGTGTAGTCCTTCTCGTCGATGCCGACCTTCCAGTCGGTGCCCATGTGGCGCTTGACCGACCGGATCGTGCGGCCGACGTTGGTGACCGCCTGGTTCTTCGCGGGCTGACCGGTCAGCAGCTCGCCGTTCTTCGCGAAGGCCACCACCGAGGGCGTGGTTCGCGTGCCCTCCGAGTTGGCGATGACCGTGGCCTCGCCGCCCTCGAGGACGGCGACCACGGAGTTGGTCGTGCCCAGGTCGATCCCGACAGCGCGCCCCATGTGCGCACACCTCCCGGCCGCTACCTGCGGATATTCGAGGCGGAAACACCTCAAGTATGCGAACGGGAGGGAGTCGCGTCCACCTCGCTCAGGGCCCGGGCGGGGAGACCGGTGCCGGAACCGGGTACCGGATGGCGTGCTGCGAGCCGCGCACACCGGTGGGGCTGCCCTTGGGCTCGGTGCAGCCGATGTCGTAGTTGGTGGGGCCGTCGCTGGTGTCTGAGCCGTGCTTGCGAGGCGTGCCCTCGTAACCCGCTGTGCACGCGGGCGGGTTGAACAGGTTGAGCACCAGCCCGAGGTGACCGGTCCCGTCCGGCGACAGGGTGTGGGTGAAAGCCGAGATCATCGGCAGCGCGACCAGGGTCTGCTCCAGGGCGGGTCCGCGCACGCTGGTCAGCTGCATGGTGGTGAGCAGGTTGGCGGACACGAGGCCGAAGTCGCTGCCGATCGAACGCGTGAGCTCCTGGACCTCGGTGGCCGCCCCCGGCGCTTCCTGGATGGTCTTGCGCAGGTCCGGGTCGGACTGCTTGAGCTGTCCGGAGATCTGCCGCAGCCCGCTGCTGAACTCGGTGAGGTTCTGGGCCTGCTCCTGCTGCGTGCGCAGGACGACGTCGCTGTTGTCCAGCAGCCCGGTGGTCTGCGGCAGGTTCTGCTGCGCGGCGGCGGTGAAGGAGCTGGTGGTGTCGAGCAGCTTCTGCAGGTGCGGGCCGGTGCCGTCGAACGCGGTGCCGACCTCGCTGACGACCGTCTGCAGCTTGTCCGTCGGCACGCCCGCGACCAGCCTGTCCACGTTCACCAGCAGCGACTCCGGTGCCGGCGGGATCGCGGTGTGCTCGATGGGGATGACCGAGCCCGCCTCGAGGTAGGGCCCGTCGCGGTGTTGCGGCTGCAGGTCGATGTACTGCTCGCCGACCGCCGAGCGGTTGGCGACCACGGCGCGGGCGTCGGCGGGGATCTCCGGTGCGTCGTCGTTGATGTGCAGTTCGGCGGTAATGCCCTCGTGGGCCAGCCGCAGCTCCGTCACCCGGCCGACGGCGACGCCGCGGTAGCTGACCTCGGAGTTGGCGAACAGCCCGCCGGATTCGGGCAACTTCACCGTCACCGGGTAGCCGTTGGAGCCGAAGTACCTGTCCAGGCCGGCGTACTGGCCACCGACGTAACCGACACCGACCACCGCGATCACCAGGAACAGCGCCAGCTGCACCTTCACCTTGCGCGCCATCATCGGGAACCTCCTCCGGGCAGTCCTGGAAGCAGCCCGCCGTCGGGCTGGGTCCCGGGGATCGGCAGGGGCGGCAGCTGCGGCCCGCCGGGCGGGAGCGGGATGTTGGCACCGGACTGGCCGGAGTCCGACAGGCCGGGGATCGGGATGGGCGGGCCGGAGGACCGCACGAAGTTCTCGTAGAGGTCCGACAGGTTCAGGTCGATCATCACGTTGGTGTTCACGAAGTCGCCCTTGAGCGGGACCATCGCGTACTCCGGGAACGGGTAGGTCGACAGGAACGCCATCGCCTTGGGCAGGTCGGTGCCGGTCTTGGCGAGCTGCTGCAGCGTCGGCGCGAGCGCGTGCAGGTCGGCGACGAGGTCCTCGCGGCTGGCCTCCACGGTGTGGGTGGCGGTGCCCGAGAGCTTGTCCAGCGACTGCAGCATCCCGACCAGCTGGCCTCGCTGCGCTTCGATCTCGCGCAGGCCCGGGGCCAGCCCGTCCAGCGCGTTGTTGATGTTCCCGGTCTGCGCGCGCATGTTCGCCGAAAGCCGGTTGAGCCCGTCGAGCGCCTTGGTGATCTCGCCGCGCTGCCGGTCGAGCCTGCTGACGACGTTGTTGACGTTGCCCAGCAGCGAGCGGATCTCCTCCTCGTTGCCGGTGAACGCCTTGTTGAGCTCCTTCACGATGGTCTGCATCTGCTCGATGCCACCGCCGTTGAGCAACAACGACACCGCGCCCAGCACCTCTTCGATCTGCGGGTTGCGGTTGGTGCGCTCCAGCGGGATCTGCGCGCCTTCGGCGAGCCGCCCGGAGGCGTTCTCGGGTGGCGGCGCGAGTTCGACGAACTTCTCCCCCAGCAGGCTGGACTGACGCAGCCGAGCGAAAGCGTTGGCGGGCAGCCGCACGTCGCCATTGACCCGCATGGTCACCAGCGCGGTCGTGTTGTCGTCGCTGAGCTCGATGCGGTCGATGCGCCCCACGGCCACGTCGTTGACCTTCACGCTCGCCTGCGGCACCAGGTCCAGCACGTCCTGGAAGTGCACCATCACCGTGTAGGGGTGCTCGCCGAGCTCGGCTCCACCGGGCAGCGGCGTGTTGTAGAGACCGGTGAAACCGGCTGTGCCGCAACCGGACACGAGCAGCAGCGACAGCGATCCGGCCAGCACCGCGCACCGTTTGGCGGTCATGGTGTCCCCGCCCCTCGTTTCATCGCGTCCACCAACGGCAGCGGCACGGGATTGGGCCCCTTCCCGATCTGGTCGGTGACGTCGCCGGCGCCCGTCTGAACCTTGCCCAGCAGGTCGCCGACCGAGGGCAGCGGCGCCAAGCCCTGGATCACGGGGTTGAGCTTCTCGCAGGTGTCGCGCAGCGACTGCGGGATGGGCTCGGGCAGGGGTGTGACGTTGGCGATCAGCCTGCACACCATCAGGATCGGCGGTTGCGCGAGCTCCTGCGGGTTCCAGCGGGACGCCACCGACCCTGATGCGGAGTCGTAGGCGTTGATGAAGTTGGTGCTGGCGAGCGGCATCAGGTCCAGCACCTCGCCCAGCGCCTGCCGCTGATCGACCAGCGCCTGGGTGACCCCGGTGAGGTTCTGGACGTTGGAGGACAGGTGGTCGCGGTTGTCGTGCACGAACCGCTGCACGTCGTCGAGAGCGAAGGCCAGCGAGTGCAGCGAGGTGCCCAGCTGCTCGCGTTCGGAGGCGAGGTACCCGGTGGTGTCGGCCATCCGCCCGTAGAGCTCGCGGATCTGCTTGTCGCTCTGGGCGAGCGTTCCGGTGAACTGGTTGAGGTTGTCCACCGTGGCGAACAGGTCGTCCTGGTTGTCCGACAGGGTCGCCGAGAGTTCGCCGAGGCGCTTGATGGTCGTGTTGAGGCCCTGCCCGTTTCCGTCCACAGTGGCCGCCGTGGTGTTGAGCAGGTCGTTGAGCGCACCATCGCGGTTGGCCCCGTCCGGGCCGAGCGCGGTGGACAGCGCGTTGACGCTCTTGTAGAGCTCGTCGAGCTCCGCGGGGGTGGCGGTGCGCTTGCGGTCGAGGACCGCACCGGAGGCCATCACCTCGCCCTGGGTGTAGGCGGGCGTGAGCTGCACGTAGCGGTCGCTGACCAGGCTGGGGGCGACGACCACGGCGTTGGCGTCGGCGGGGATGCGCACGCCGTCGTCGACGTGCATGTCGACGCGGACGACGGGTCCTTCCGGGGTCACGGTGTCGATCTGCCCGACCTTGACCCCGAGCACGCGCACGCTGGACCCGGCGTAGAGCCCGACGGCCTTGTCGAAGTAGGCGGTGACCGTGGTGCCGCTGGCCGACAGCGTCCACCACAGCACTCCGGCGGTGACCAGGGCCAGCGCGCACAGCGCGGCGATCATGCGGGTGAGCCTGCTCATCGGCCACCTCCGTCGTCCACCGGGATCTCGCATTCGGGGGTGTTGGTCTGGATCGGCCCGGCGTGGATCGGCGGCGGCAGCAGACCGCAGAAGTAGCCCTCGAACCAGCGGCCGTTGCTGATGGTGTTGTTGAAGCCGCGCACGTAGGGCTGGAGCGCGCCGATGGCCTTGTTCAGGTTGTCCTGGTTGCGCTGGAGCATCGCGGTGAGCTGGTCGAGCTGTTCCAGCGCGGGCCTCATCTGCTCCTGGTTGTCGGCGACCAGGCCGCGCAGCTGGTTCGAGAGGTTCTCGGTGCCCACGAGCAGTCCGCTGATGGCCTTCTTGCGGGTCTGCACCTCGGAGAGCAGCAGGTTGCCGTCGGAGACGAGCTTGCTCACCTGCTGATCGCGGTCGGCGACGATCCCCGAGACGTTGCTCGCGTTGTGCACCAGATCGGCGAGCTGCTGGTCTCGCGACGCGATGGTCTGAGACAGCTGGGAAAGCCCGTTGACCGCCTTGTCCATGTGCTGCGGGGCGCCGCTCATGGTGTCGGACATGACCCGGAAGCTCTCGGCGAGCTTGGTGCTGTCGAGCTGGCCGGTGGTCTTGGTCAGCTGGTCGATCGCGTCGGGGATGTCGAACGGAGAGGTCGTGCTGCTCACCGGGATCGGCTCGGAGAGCTCCTCGTCACCCGCGGGGCGCAGGCCGAGGAACTTCTCGCCCAGCAGCGTCTTGATCTGGATGTCGGCGCGGGTGCGGTCGCCGATCTCGCGACCGTCCACCGTGAACTTCACCAGCACCCGGTTGCCGTCCAGCGACACCTCGTCGACCTCGCCGACCTTGACGCCGGCGATCTGCACCTCGTTCCCCGCGTCCAGCCCGGCGGATTCGGCGACGTAGGCCGAGTAGGAGTTGCCGGAGCCGATCAGCGGCAGGTCCTTCGCGGAGAACGCCGTCAGCGTCCCGAGCACCAGCAGCGCGATGGTGACCAGGCCGACGGTGACCTGGTTGCGGGCCCGTAGTGGTTTCATCGGCACCTCTCCGGCAACTGGGTCGTCGGCACGGGCAGGATCGGGACGTTGATCTTGAGCTGGTCGATGCGGATGTTGCCCGTGACCTGGCACGAGTAGTAGTTGAACCAACCGCCGTAGCTGACCGTCCGGGTCAGCCGCTCCAGCCGGGTGGGCATGGTCTGCAACGTGTGCTCGAGCAGCGGCAGCTCGTTGTTGAGCAGCCCCGTGACGTCGCGCAGGGCGGCGATGTCCTTCTGCAGCGGCGGTCTCGCCTGCTCGACGAGTCCGGACGTGGTGTTGGTCAGCTCGTCCAGGGCACCGATCGCCTCCCCGACGGGCTTGCGCTGCTCGGAGAGGCCGGTGGTCAGGCGCTGCAGCGCGTCGATCAGCTCGCCCAGCTGGGGGCCGCGTTCGTTGACGTTGCCCAGCACGGCGTTGAGGTTGTCGATGACCTGACCGATGACCTCGTCCTTCTGCGCCAGCGTCCCGGTCAGCGACGCGGTGTGCGCCAGCAGGCTCTCGACGGTGCTCCCCTCCCCCTGCAGCACCTTCACCAGCTCTCCTGAGAGCTGATTGACGTCCTCGGGGTTGAGCGCCTGGAACAGCGGTTGAAAACCGTTGAACAGCGCGGTGAGGTTCAGCGCCGGGTGGGTCCGCTCCAGCGGGATCTCACCACCGGCGGGCAGCACGTTGCGCGGATCGCGCAGCGGCGCGTCCAGCGCGAGGTAGCGCTGTCCCGCGATGTTGCGGAACTTGACGGTCGCCTGGGCATCGCGCGGGAGCTTGCGGGCGCTTTCGACGTCGAAGCGCACCAGCGCGCGCTCACCGTCGACGACCTCCAGCTCGGTCACCCTGCCGACCTTCACCCCGGCGATGCGCACGTCGTCACCTTCCCCGAGACCGGAGGCGTCGGCGAAGCGCGCGGTGTACTCGTGGGCGTCGCCGGAGGAGTTGGCGGCGATCGTGGACACCAGGATCCCGGTCAAGGTCAAGGTGACCGCTACGAAGACGATCAGCTTGATCAGCGGTGCGGTGATGGACCTCATCGCACGGTCACCTCCGCGTTCCGGAACAGCGGTCCGACGAGCAGGCTCGTCCAGTCGGGCACGGCCTTGGGCTCGACCTCCAGGCGCGGAGCCATCAGGGCGGCGAGCAGATCGCGCTCGGGCTGGGAGTTGGCCACCGACGAGCTCGCCGCCTGCGGCGAGGTCGACGCCGGCGCGCTCCCGGTCGTCTTCTTCCACGGGAACACCGCGTCCCGGTCCAGCGGCGGCTCGGGCTTGAACGAGCCGTCGTCGAGCGGGCCGCCCGGCGGGTACTGCGGGAACGAGTCCGGCGGCTCGACGAACGGGTAGCAGCGCGGGCCGCGGGCCTCGAGGTTCTTCGGATCATCCCGGCCCGGCAGGTACTTGCCGCGGCTGCCGGTGATCTCCAGCGTCATCCGCGCCATGTTCGGCGTGTCGGTCCCCTTGCCGAAGGTCAGGTCGGCGTTCTTCTGACCCGCCTGGAACTGCTGCAGCATGCAGGGGTACTGGGGCGAGTACTTCGCCAGCAGCTCCAAAGTGGACCGCGAGGTGCCCGCGAGCCGGATGAAGTTGTTGCTGTTGGCCGACAAGAACCTGTCCATCTCGCCGCTGGCGCTGGTCAGCGCACCGGTCATCTGCTGGAGCTGACCGCGCTGCTCGACCACGGTGCGGCTGGTGGTCGTCAGGTCGTTGACGGCTTGCATCAGGTCGGGCGCCGCGTCGGCGTAGTTCTCGGCGACGTCGTCCACCCGGCTGATCACCGACTCCATCTTCGGCAGCGACGGGTCGAAGTCCTGCAGGTACCGGTCGAGCTGCACCAGCGTCTCGCCGAGCTGATCACCTCGGCCTGCCAGGGCCTGGGAGACGGCGTTGAGCGTGGTGGAGACCTGCTGCGGCTGCACCGCCTGGAGCACCGGCATCAGGTCGCCGAGCACCTTCTCGATCTCCATCGCCGAAGCGCTGCGGTCCTGCGGGATGACGTCCCCGGCGGCCAACGTCTCCGAAGTGGACTGCTTCGGGATGTCGAGCGCCACGTAGCGCTCGCCGAACAGCGTCTTCGGCAGCAGCCGGGCCGAGGAGTTGGCCGGGATCATGCCCGCCTTCTCCGGTTTCAGCGCCAGCCGCAGATCGGCGTGACCGTTGCCCGGGTCGATCGCCCGGACCTCGCCGACGACGACACCGCGCACCTTCACGTCCGCGCCCGGCATCATCTGGTTGCCCGCGGTGTCGGCGCGCACCGTCACCGCGACGAAGCGGGTGAACGCCTTGTTGTACATCCCGATGGTGCCCGCCAGGAACAACCCGGCGACGACCAGGAACGCGACTCCCATCGCCTGGTAGCGGCGTCTGCTGCGCGCTGCGATCATCCTGCGATCCGAACGGTCGTGGTCGATCCCCAGATCGCCAGGCTGCAGAAGAAGTCGAGCACGGTGACCAGCACGATCGAGGTCCGCACCGCGCGTCCGACGGCGATGCCCACCCCGGCCGGTCCGCCGCTGGCGGTGTAGCCGTAGTAGCAGTGGGTCAGGATCACCGCCACGCTGAACACCATGACCTTGCCGAAGGACCAGAGCACGTCCTCCGGTGGCAGGAACAGGTGGAAGTAGTGGTCGTAGGTTCCCGCCGACTGCCCGTAGACCCACACCGTGATCTGCCGCGACGCCAGGTAGGAACCCAGCAGCCCGACCACGTAGAGCGGGATGACGGCCAGAACTCCGGCCAGCACCCGGCTGGTCACCAGGTACGGAACGCTCCGCACGCCCATGACTTCCAGCGCGTCGATCTCGTCCGAGATGCGCATCGCGCCCAGCTGCGCGGTGAACCCGCAGCCGACGGTGGCCGACAGCGCGAGACCGGCCGACAGCGGCGCGACCTCGCGGGTGTCGAAGTACGCGGCGACGAAGCCGGTCAGCGCGGCCGTGCCGAGCTGGTTCAGCGAGGAGTAGCCCTGGAGGCCGACGACCGCACCGGTGGCCATGGTCATGCCGACCATGACCCCCAGCGTGCCGCCGATGATGGCCAGCGCACCGCTGCCGAAGACGACCTCGGTGAGCAACCGCATCGTCTCCTTGCGATACTTGGTCACCGTGACCGGCACCAGCGCGAGGGCGCGTGCGTAGAAAGACAGCTGCCAGCCCAGGTTGGCCAGCACGTCGCCGGGCGCGGAGGCCGCCTTGGCGATGCGGCGCTGGACCGGCGTGGGCGTGGGCGGGGGCGTCGTTTCCAGAACTGCCATCTCACAACCCCTTCGGCGGCACGAGCTGCAGGTAGATGCCGGTGACCAGCAGGTTGATCATGAACAGCAGCAGGAAGGTGATCACCACGGCCTGGTTGACCGCGTCACCGACGCCCTTCGGGCCGCCCGTGGGGTTGAGTCCCCGGTACGCCGCGACGACTCCGGCGACGAAACCGTAGATGGCGGCCTTGACCTCGCTGACCCAGATGTCGGGCAGCGAGGCCAGCGCGTTGAAGCTGGCCAGGTAGGCGCCCGGCGTCCCGCCCTGCAGGACCACGTTGAAGAAGTAGCCGCCGAGCACCCCGACGACGCTGACCAGTCCGTTGAGCAGGAGCGAGACCAGAACCGCGCCGAGGACCCTGGGGACGATCAGCCGGTGGATCGGCGAGATCCCCAGGACCTCCATCGCGTCGATCTCCTCGCGGATGGACCGGGCTCCGATGTCGGCGCACACCGCCGAACCGCCCGCGCCGGCCACCAGCAGCGCGGTGATCAGCGGGCTGGCCTGCTGCAGGATCGCCAGCGCGCTGGCCGCGCCGGTGAACGACTGGGCGCCGATCTGCTGGGTCAGCGACCCCAGCTGCATGGCGATCACCGCGCCGAACGGGATCGCCACCATGGCGGTCGGCAAGATCGTGACGCTGGCGAAGAACCAGGCCTGCTGGATCCACTCGCGCACCGCGAAGGGCCGACGCGGGGTGAGGCGCACGACGTCCCACGACAACGTGGCGATCTTGCCCACGTGGCCGAGGGCCGTCGAGATTCCGGCAACCGGCGCGGTCATGACCGCCGCTCCTCGATACCCATCTTTCCTCCCGGCCTCGTTGACGAGAAAGTTCTGCCTACCGCGTGCCCTCCCCGCGGCGTGGCGGAGAGCGCAGCGCGTTACGGAATCGAGAGCACGTCGTTCGCGGCGAAGGAGCGCTCCGGATCGCGGTCGGCGAAGTAGGCGCCGAGGCCGTTCTCCAGGTCCTCCTGCGTCCAGAGTTCGCCGCTGGCAGCGAACTTCTGCTCGATCGTGGGCGGCGCCAGCAGCGCCACGGTGCCGCTGTGCACCACGAACACCTGGCCGCTGATGTCCTTCGCGGACGGCCCGGCGAGGTAGGCCACCAGCGGCGCGACGTGCTCGACCGACATCGGGTCGACGCCCTCGCTCGGCGCATCGCCGAAGGTCTGCTCGGTCATCGCGGTGCGGGCGCGCGGGCAGATCGCGTTGGCGCGCACGCCGATTCGCGACATGGCGCGCGCGGTGGAGACGGTGAGCGCGGCGATACCGCCCTTGGCCGCCGCGTAGTTCGGCTGGCCCGCCGAACCGAGCAGGAAGGCCTCCGACGCGGTGTTGATGATGCTGCCGTAGGTCTTGCCGGTGTCCTTGTGCTCCTGGCGCCAGTGCGCGGTCGCGTTGCGCGAGAGCAGGAAGTGGCCGCGCAGGTGCACCCGCAGCACGTCGTCCCACTCCTGGTCGGTCATCTTGAACAGCATCCGGTCGCGCAGCAGCCCGGCGTTGTTGACCACGACGTCCAGCCCGCCGAGACGTTCGGTGGCGGCCGCCATCATCTCCGCGGACACACCCGAGTCCGAGACGTCGCCGACGACCGCGACCGCCTTGGTGCCGATCGACTCGATCTCGGAGACCACGTCGTGCGCCGCATCGCTGACGTCGTTGACCACGACGTTCGCCCCCGCCTGCGCCAGCGCGAGCGCTTCGGCCCGCCCCAGTCCGGCACCGGCTCCGGTGACGATCGCTACCTTTCCGTCCACACTCGACACGCGCGCCTCACTCTTGGTCGAAAGTGACGATCTGGCGCACCACAGCGTTGTCCCCGCTGCGCAGTGCGGCCAGTCCGTCGTTGATGTCCGCCAGCGGCAACCGCCGGCTGATCATGCCTTCCAGATCCAGCAATCCCGCCCGCCACAGCGCGACCATCCGGCCGGTGTCCCGGCGCGGATCGGCGGAGCCGTAGAAGGAGGGGACGATGTTCCGCTCGTTGACGAACAGCTCCTGGGCGGAGAACTCGACCTTCTCCTCCTGGCTGCCCGCGCCGACGATCACAGCGGTGCCACCTCGGCGGGCGGCGTCGTAGGCCGCCCGGATGGTCGCCGCCCGGCCGACCACCTCGAAGGCGTAGTCGAATCCGCGCCCACCGGTGACTTCCCGGCTGACCTCGGCCAGCCCGTCAGGAGTGGTGGCGCGGGTCGCGCCGAAGCGCAGAGCCGCGTCGTGCTTGGCGACGACCGGGTCGACCGCCACGATCTGCGAGGCTCCGGCGATCCGGGCGCCCTGGATGACCGAGATGCCCACTCCCCCGCAGCCGATGACGGCCACGGTGGACCCGGGCTCGACCTTCGCGGTGTTGAGCACCGAGCCGACCCCGGTGAGCACACCGCAGGCGATCAGCGCGGCGATCTCGTGGGGAACGTCGTCGTCGACCTTCACCGCGGCCTCGGCGGGGACCACCATCTCCTCGGCGAAGGTGCCGCAGCCTGCGAAGCCGAAGGCCGGTTCGTCCGCGACCGCGAAGCGCGGCGAGACGAAGGAGTCGACCACGTGCACCTCGCACAGGTACGGCTGCCCGCCCAGGCAGGCCGCGCAGCGGCTGCACGGCGGGACGAAGGAGAGCACGACGCGATCCCCGGCCTGCAGATGAGTGACGCGCTCACCGGTGGTGACCACCTCACCTGCGCCTTCGTGGCCCATGATCCCGGGAGCGAGCGCGGGCAAACCGCCGTTCATCGCGGACAGATCCGTGTGGCAGATCCCCGAGGCCTTCACGCGCACGCGCACCTCGTCGGGGCCCACCTCGGTGGTGGCGACGTCAGAGCGCACTTCGAGCTCGGCGTCGCCGATCTGCTTGAGCACCGCTGCCTTCACCGGCTCGCTCCTCACCGGATCTGCCCCGCGTCCATGCGGGGGATGTTAGCCACCACACACTAGAATGTGTTCTCGATAAGTATCAAGTGCCGCCCCGGCATATGCCGACATCGCAGGAAAACCGGGTGGGGAGCAGGACACGAGTAGATAAAACTCGTTCTACTTGAACGGACAGGTCGACCCTCTTCGTGTTACTGGCGCCACTCGTATGGCGCACCACACGGTCTCAACGAGACAGCGCGGACCCCGGTCACTGCTCCATTCGGACGCAGGCCGAGCCGCAGGGTCTCAATGTTAGAACGTGTTACACGTTACGCGGACCCGGCACGACCTGATGCTCTCGACCAAATCACGCCCCGCGGGCTATGATTTTAGAAACTTGTTTCACAAGCGCGTACGCCACCCCGGGGAGGATGCATGCGCATCGCCTACACGCCCGAGCACGAGAAACTGCGGGAGGAGCTGCGCGCCTACTTCGCCGGCCTGATGACGCCCGAGCTGCGCGAAGAGCTCTCGCAGGGCGACTACGGCGACGGTGGCGCCTACAAGCACCTGGTGCGGCAGATGGGCGCCGACGGCTGGTTGGCGCTGGGCTGGCCCGAGGAGTACGGCGGGCAGAACCGCAGCATGCTCGAGCAGCTCATCTTCACCGACGAGGCGGCCATCGCCGGTGCCCCGGTCCCGTTCCTGACGCTCAACAGCATCGCGCCGACCATCATGCGGTTCGGCACCGACGAGCAGAAGTCCCACTTCCTGCCCAAGATCGCCGCAGGCGAGATCCACTTCTCGATCGGCTACTCCGAGCCCGAAGCCGGCACCGACCTGGCCTCGCTGCGCACCACTGCGATGCGCGACGGCGACGACTACGTGATCAACGGCCAGAAGATGTGGACCAGCCTGATCCAGTACGCCGACTACGTGTGGCTGGCCTGCCGCACCGATCTGGAGGCGCGCAAGCACCGCGGGCTCAGCGTGCTGGTCGTGCCGACCTCCTCCCCCGGCTTCTCCTGGACACCCGTGCACACCGTGTCCGGACCGACGACCAGCGCCACCTACTACTCCGACGTGCGGGTTCCGACGTCGTCGCTGGTGGGGACCGAGAACGAGGGCTGGCCGCTGGTGACCAACCAGCTCAACCACGAGCGCGTCGCGCTGACCTCCGCCGCTCCGCTGCAGCTGGCCCTGTCGGAGGTCCGGGACTGGGCCGCGCAGACCCGGCTGTCCGATGGCCGGCGCGTCATCGACCAGGAGTGGGTGCAGCAGCACCTCGCGCGGGTGCACGCGGGCGCCGAGTTCCTGAAGCTGATGAACTGGAAGATCGCCACCACGGCCGAGAAGCACCCCGCGCCTGCCGCGGCGTCGGCGACGAAGGTCTTCGGCACCGAGTTCGCCACCGAGGCCTACCGGCTGCTCATGGAGGTGCTCGGCACCGCCGCCTACGTCCGCTCCGGCTCCCGGGGTTCGGTGCTGGCCGGGCGGATCGAGCGGATGCACCGCTCCGCGCTGATCCTCACCTTCGGCGGCGGCACCAACGAGGTGCAGCGCGACATCATCGCCGCCGTCGGCCTCGGACTTCCCCCCGCGAAGCGTTGATCCCGGGCGGTCCTGGTCCGACCGTCCATGATCGATGCCCGTTGTGCCCGGTCAGTTCGGACCAGAACCGCCCACACCCCACCACCTCCCAGGAGGCGACATGGACTTCACCTTGACCGAGGCCCAGCAGGATCTGGCCGGTCTGGTCGGGCGGATTCTCGGTGACAAGGTCACCAACGAGCGACTGCGCGAAATCGACGCGCAGGACGACCGCTTCGACCGAGCGCTGTGGAACGAGCTGGCCAAGGCCGATGTGCTCACCGCGGCCCTGCCCGAGGGCGGTTTCGGACTGCTCGAGCAGTGCAGCGTGCTGATGGAGATCGGCCGCGCGGTGGCTCCGGTGCCGTACCTGCCCTCCATCACCATGGGAGCCACCACGCTGGCCGAGTTCGGCAGCGACGAGCACCGGCGGCGCTGGGTCGAACCCGCCGCGCGCGGAGACGTCGTGCTGACCGCGGCGCTCGCCGAGGACGGCGGAGCGGCGCCCGAGGCCCCCGCCACGCGCGCGGAGCGCGACGGCGACCAGTGGGTGCTCACCGGGACGAAGGCCACCGTGCCCGCCGGTCCCCTCGCCGACCTCGTGCTCGTCCCGGCAGCCACCCCGGACGGTCCCCGGATCTTCCTGGTCGAGCCCGGCGCCGCAGGCGCGGAGATGCAGCGGCAGGAGATCGTCGACGGCGACAGCGAGGGATGGCTGACCCTCTCCGGTGCGCGCGTCAGCGATGCCGACGTTCTCGGCGCGGACGCCCTGCAGCAGCTCGTCGTCCGGGCGACCATCGGCGTGTGCGCGGTGCAGGTCGGAGTGCTCTCCGGCGCCCTGGAGCGGACCAGCGCCTACGCCGGGGAACGCGTGCAGTTCGGCCGCCCGATCGGCACCTTCCAGGCCGTCGCGCAGCGTCTCGCGGACGGTTTCATCGACGTCGAGGCCGCCCGGCTGACCCTGTGGCAGGCCGCCTGGATGGCCTCCGAAGGCATCCCCTGCGCGGAAGAGGCCGCGACCGCGAAGTTCTGGGCCGCCGAAGCCGGGCACCGCTTGGCGCACACCGCGGTTCACGTGCACGGCGGCGTCGGCATCGACGTCGACCACGAGCTGCACCGCTACTTCGTCGCGGCCAAGCGCGGCGAGTTCGCGCTGGGAGGCGCGAGCGCCCAGCTGCGTCGGATCGGCGCCGGGCTGGCCGCGCGATGAGCTCCGCGATGTCACGACCCGAGGTGATGCCGACGGTCACCGAACTGCTTCTGGCCAGGGCCGATGACGATAGGCCCGGCCTGCGCGCAGACGGTCGCGAGTGGACCTGGGCCGAGCACGTGCGCCACAGCGCGGAGCACGCCGCGCTGCTGCGCGAGCTGCTGCCGGAAGGCGAGCCGCCGCACATCGGCGTGCTGCTGGACAACGTTCCGGAGTTCTCGTTCCTGCTCGGCGGCGCCGCGCTGTCGGGCTCGGTGGTGGTCGGGCTCAACCCGACCCGGCGGGGCGCGGCCTTGGAGCGCGACATCCGGCTGGCCGATTGCCGGATCGTGCTCGCCGACGCCTCCTACGCCCACCTGCTGGCGGAGCTGGACCTCGACGGGATCCAGGTGTTCACACCGGAGACCTGGCAACGGGAGCTCGGGCGGCACGCGGGCGCGGCCCCGGACCCGGCGCCCACCAGCGGCGACGACCTGCTCGTCCTGGTGTTCACCTCGGGCACCGGGGGCGATCCGAAGGCCGTGCGCTGCACGCACGCCAAGATCGCCTTCCCCGGCCGGATGCTGGCCGAGCGCTTCGGGCTCGGCGGGCAGGACGTCGCCTACATCTCGATGCCGATGTTCCACTCCAACGCGCTGATGGCGGGGTGGTCGGTCGGACTGGCGGCGGGGGCGGCACTGGCCCTGCGTCCGAAGTTCTCGGCCTCCGGCTTCCTGCCCGACGTGCGGCGATTCGGCGCGACCTACGCCAACTACGTGGGAACACCGCTCTCCTACGTGCTGGCCACGCCTCCGGAGCCCGATGACGCGGACAACCCGCTGCGCATCGTCTACGGCAACGAGGGCAACCAGCGCGACATCACCCGCTTCGCCGAGCGCTTCGGCTGCCACGTCGTCGACGGCTTCGGCTCCTCCGAGGGCGGTATCGCGGTCACCCGCACGCCGGACACGCCGGCGGGCGCGCTCGGCAAGGTCGCCGACGGCGTCGCGGTGCTCGACCCGGACACCGGGAAGCCCTGCGCGACCGCGGAGTTCGACGAGTCAGGGCGGCTGCTCAACGGGGACGCCGCGATCGGCGAGCTGGTCAACACCACCGGTCCCGGCTGGTTCGCCGGCTACTACGGCGCTCCCGAAGCCGACGCCGAGCGGATGCGCGAGGGCATGTACTGGAGCGGCGACCTCGGTTACCTCGACGCCGACGGGTTCTGCTACTTCGCGGGACGTTCGAGCGACTGGCTCCGGGTCGGCGGCGAGAACCTGGGAACCGCGCCGATCGAGCGAATCCTGCTGCGTCACCCGCACATCCACGAGGCGGCGGTCTACGCGGTGCCCGCGGAGGTCGGCGACGCGGTGATGGCCGCGATCACCACCACCGCGGACTTCGAGCCCGCTTCACTCGGGAACTTCCTCGTGGCGCAAGCGGATCTGGGACCCAAGCAGTGGCCGAGCTACGTCCGGCTGGTCTCCGAGCTGCCCCGCACCTCCACTCACAAGGTGCTCAAGCGCGAACTGGCCGCCGGCGGGATCCGGACACCCGACCCGGTCTGGCGCCGCGGGGACGAGTCCTACCAACTGATCGATCTATAACTTGTTCTAATTTTTCCCGATCGGGCGACGCTGCGCGATGGCGTTTGCACACCCGATTCCTATAACCTGTTTCACATACATAACTTGACCTATGGAGGGACACGATGAGCGGGACGGAACGTGAGCACGGGGTGCGCACGATCGATGCCGGTGCCCCGCCACAGCGGTTCGCCCGAGGGTGGCACTGCCTGGGCCCCGTCGAGGAGTTCCAGGACGGCAAGCCGCACGCGGTGCACGCGTTCGACACCAAGCTGGTGGTCTTCGCCGACAGCAAGGGCGACCTGCACGTGCTCGACGGCTACTGCAGGCACATGGGCGGCGACCTGACCCAGGGCGAGGTCAAGGGCGACTCGGTGGCCTGCCCCTTCCACGACTGGCGCTGGGGCGGCAACGGCCGCTGCACCTCGATCCCCTACGCCAAGCGGGTTCCCGGCCGCGCGCGGACCAGGTCCTGGCTCACGCTGGTGGAGAACAAGCAGCTGTTCATCTACCACGACCCGGAAGGCAACCCGCCTCCGCCGGAGGTCACGATCCCGCGGATCGACGAGGTCTTCACCGACGAGTGGTCGAACTGGACCTGGGACCGCGAGACGATCGCGAACGCCAACTGCCGCGAGATCATCGACAACGTCGTGGACATGGCGCACTTCTTCTACGTGCACTTCGCCTTCCCGACGTACTTCAAGAACATCTTCGAAGGCCACATCGCGACCCAGTACCTGCGCTCGCGCGGGCGCCCCGACGTGGGCGGCTCGCAGGGCAACTACGCGGGCGAGGAAACCGCCCTGCGCTCCGAGGCCAGCTACTTCGGACCGTCGTACATGATCAACCACCTGTGGACCGAGTACAAGGGCACGCCGATCGACGCGATCCTGATCAACTGCCACTACCCGGTCTCCCCCACGAGCTTCGTTCTGCAGTGGGGCGTTTCGGTCAAGAAGCTGCCCGGCCTCAACGACGAGCAGGCCGACATGGTGGCCGCCAAGTTCGCCAAGTCCTTCGGCGTCGGGTTCCTCCAGGACGTCGAGATCTGGCGGAACAAGACGCGGATCGACAACCCGCTGCTGGTCGAGGAGGACGGTCCGGTCTACCAGCTCCGCCGCTGGTACGACCAGTTCTACGTGGACGCCGCCGACGTCAGCGAGGAGACCACCGCCCGCTTCGAGTTCGAAGTGGACACCACCCGCGCCGTGGCGGCCTGGGAAGCGGAGGTCGCGGACAACCTGGCACGTCGCGAAGCAGAGGAAGTCGGCAAGTCATGACGGCCACCCGCACCGACGTCCCCGCCGGCACCGCCGCCGATCAGCAGCGCTACCTGGAGGGGGGCCTGCGCCCGCTGCCCTGCGCCACGTGCGGGGCCCGGGTGCTGGTCAAGAAGCACAGCCCGGAGCAGACCAGCATCCAGTGGGCGACCTCGACCGACGAGTGCCCGGAGATCTCCGCGCGCATCGCCGAGGGCCAGCACCCGGCGCTGGTGGACACCTGCCCCCGGCTCCGAGCGACCATCGAGCACGCCATCAGCGAAGGCCTCATCGAAGTCCCCGACAGCGACAGGTGATTCAGCGAAACAAGGTGGAACAGGTTTTTGAATCCACCGTGTTAATGTGATCTTGCGGGTGGCGGTGATCCGCTTTCCGCGAATGCGCTAGGGGGCGTTGCGTCGATGGGTTCTGCGGCCAACCGAAACGGCCATGGTGGAAACGCGCTCAACGCGATGGCGGACGACGAGCTCACGGCCACGGCCCAGCGCGACCGCCGCAAGCGGATCCTCGACTCGACGGTGGCGCTGGCCGACAAGGGCGGTTTCGACGCGGTGCAGATGCGCGCCGTGGCGGAGCGGGCCGACGTCGCGCTGGGCACGCTCTACCGCTACTTCCCGTCCAAGATCCACCTGCTGGTCTCGAGCCTGGTCCGCGAGCTGGAACGCATCCAGGAACGCTTGGATCGCGCTCCGGTTCGCGGAGACTCCCCCTACGAGCGGCTGCTGTTCGTGCTCAGCCGGCTCACCCGGGCGTTCCAGCGCAACCCCAACCTCTCGGAAGCCGTCACCCGCGCGCTGATGTCGGCGGACGCCTCGGCCGCGACCGAGGTCGACACCGCCAACCGCATGATGGAGGCCATGTTCATCGCGGTCATGAGCGAGGGCGACCCCAGCGAGGAGCAGGTCGCGGTGGCCCGGGTGATCGGTGACGTCTGGCTGTCCAACCTGGTTGCCTGGGTGACCAGGCGAGCCTCGGCGACCGATGTCTCCAATCGTCTTGAATTGACGGTCCGGCTACTCGTCCGATGAATTCACCCGGCGTAGAACACGTTATCCTTTCTTCTTGCTCGATCACGTTCGCGGACGAGGGATCGGTGGGCCGCGCAGAACAGTTCCGCGCCTCCCACCGGCACGCGAATCCACCGCGCGGTCGCGTTGGGCCTCCAGACGTTAGGCTCGGCGCATGACCGAACCCGTTCGCCAGTTCGTCGAGGGCAGGCGCGCCGAAACCGTTCGCCGCCTGCTGGACGCGACGGTCGAGGAGCTGGCGTTCCGCGGTTTCGGGTCGATGACCGTGCGGTCGGTCGCCGAGCGGGCCGAGGTCTCCCGCGCCACCGCCTACTCCTACTTCTCCTCCAAGGAGCACCTGGTCACAGCGGTGTTCTGGAAGCGGATCCAAGCCCTTCCGCCCAGCGGCGAGACGCGGACCGGCAAGCCCGGCGCGGACGTCGCGCAGGTGGTGGACACGATCGCGCGGATGCTGGCCGCCGAACCAGCGCTGGTGCAGGCCTGCACCACGGCGCTGCTGGCCGACCAGCAGGAGGTCAAGCGCCTGCGCGACGAGATCGGCCAGGAGGTCTACCGGCGACTGACCGACGCGGTCGGCGAGGCAGATCCGTCGGCGCGGGAAGCGGTGATGACCGCGTTCGTCGGCTCACTGGTGCTGGCGGGCAGCGGTTACCTGCCGATGGATCAGATGGCCTCGCACCTGGCGGGGATCACCGATCGCGTGCTGCCGCAGGCTGATCGTTGAGGCTGCGCAGCACGCTGGTGCGGGCCGCGGTCGGCAGCTGGTCGATCATGCCCATGACCCGGTTCTTCCGGCGCTGCACGGCCTGACGTTCCGGCAGCCCTGCGGTCGCGGGCAGCTGGGGCGGCACGCCGACCACGCGGTCCTCGGCGGCGATCCGGCCGCTGGCGAGCCCTTCCCGCTCGCGGTCGAGGCTCGCCTGGTCCTTCTCCTCGCTCATGCCGATCGGGCCGGTCTTGTCGCCGCTGAGGAACTGCGCGACCACCGGGTCCTCGCTGGTGAGCAGCACTTCCCGGGGCCCGAACAGGACGAGCTCGCGGCGGAAGAGCATCCCGAGGTTGTCCGGCACCGTGCGCGCCAGGTTGATGTTGTGGGTGACGATCAGGATCGTCGCGTCCAGGTGCGCGTTGATGTCGATGAGCAGCTGCGAGAGGAAGGCCGTGCGCACGGGGTCCAGCCCCGAGTCCGGCTCGTCGCAGAGGATGACCTGCGGGTCCAGCACCAGGGCGCGGGCCAGGCCCGCCCGCTTGCGCATCCCGCCGGAGATCTCCCCCGGCAGCTTGTCCTCGGCCCCGGACAGGCCGACCATCTCCATGCGCTCGAGCACGATCCGGCGGATCTCCGCCTCGGTCTTGCGGGTGTGCTCGCGCAGCGGGAAGGCGACGTTGTCGAACAGGTCCATCGACCCGAACAGCGCCCCGTCCTGGAACAGCACGCCGAAGAGCTTGCGGATCTCGTAGAGCTCGCTCTCGCTGCAGGTGCAGATGTCCACGCCGTTGACCAGGCATCGCCCGTTCTCCGGCTTGAGCAGCCCGATCATCGACTTCAGGAAGACGGACTTGCCGGTTCCCGAAGGCCCCAGCAGCGCCGAGACCTCACCCGGCGGGAGCGTGAAACCCACGTCCCGCCAGATGGTCTGCGGTCCGAAGGACTTGCTCAGCCCCTCGATCACGATTTCAGCTCCCACACCGCGCTCCTCACGTCGACGTCGCTGTCGCAGCGGTGCGCGCGCACTCCACGCGGGACGGGCGCACCGGGTCGTGCCGAGATCGCCGAAGAGCGTTGTCAGCGGCGGTAGTAGGCGTGCGTGGCCGTGGCTCCGCCGTCGGCCACGAACTCGGCTCCGGTGCAGTAGCGGCTCTCCTCGCCCGCGAGGAACACGACGAGACCGACGATGTCCTCGGGCTGACCGATGCGGCCGAGCGGGACCATGTCGCCGATCGGGCTGAGGTCGGTGTCCTCGCCGGTGAACTCCCGGGTCATGCCGGTGTCGAACATGCCGGGGTGCACGGAGTTGACGCGGATGTTGCGCGGCCCGAGCTCCATGGCGGCGGCCTTGGTCATGCCGCGGATGGCGAACTTGCTGGCGGTGTAGGCGACCAGCTGCGGCATCCCGCCCAGGCCTTCCACCGAGGAGAAGTTGACGATCGAGCCTTCGCCGGCAGCGGCGAGCGCCGGTGCGGCGGCGCGCATCCCGAGGAAGGTGCCGAACTGGTTGACCCGCACGATGCGCTCGTAGTCGGCCAGCGAGGTCTCCTCCAGCGCGGAGAACATCAGCACGCCCGCGTTGTTGACCAGGATGTCGAGCTGACCGAAGCGCTCGGTGGCGTGGTCGACCGCCGCGCTCCAGTCCTCCTCGTCGGAGACGTCGAGGTGCACGTAGCTCGCGGAATCGCCGAGCTCCTCGGCGAGTTCCTTGCCCGGAGCGTCGAGGATGTCGCCGATGACCACCGAAGCGCCTTCGGTGACGAAGCCGCGCGCGATGGCTGCGCCCTGCCCTCGTGCCGCGCCGGTGACCAGCGCGACCTTTCCCGCGAGCCGTCCCATTCGCCGCCCTCCCTGCCGAACCGAACCTCTTCGCTCACGAGACTAGAACACGTTCTCGGTAATTGGGAACCCTCCGCGCAGCTCTGCGGCATAGGCGGATGAACTTGTTCTCGATTCTTCCCCCAGGGAGACTTGCCGGAGGAAGCCGAGCCGTACTAGCGTCTGGACACATGTCCAGTGGTGTTGTGTTCAGCCCGTACGACTACGCCGTGCACACCGACCCGTACCCGACCTACGCGCGGCTGCGCGACGAGGCGCCGGTCTACCGCAACGACGAGCTCGACTTCTGGGCGCTGTCGAGGCATTCGGACGTCGCCGCGCTGTTCCGGGACAACACCCGGCTGTCCAACGCCAACGGTGTCTCGCTGGACCCGGCCGCCTGGGGCCCCTACGCGCACAAGACGATGTCGTTCCTCGCGCTCGACGACCCCCGCCACAACCGGCTCCGCTCGCTGGTCTCCCGGGGGTTCACCCCGCGCAGGGTGCGCGACCTGCAGCCGCGCATCCTCGAACTCGCCCGGCACCACCTGCACCCGGCGCTGGAGTCCGGCGAGTTCGACTTCGTGGCGGACTTCGCCGGCAAGTTCCCGATGGACGTGATCTCGGAGCTCATGGGCGTCCCGGAGGCCGACCGCGACCGGCTGCGGGAGCTCGCCGACACCGTGATGCACCGCGACGAGGGCGTCTTCGACGTCCCGCAGGCGGCGATGGAGGCCTCGCTGAACCTGGTGGCCTACTACGCCGACATGCTCGCCGAACGCCGCAAGAAGCGCACCGACGACCTCACGTCCGCGCTGATGGACGCCGAGATCGACGGCGACCGGCTCAGCGACGACGAGATCATCGCGTTCCTGTTCCTGATGGTCGTCGCGGGCAACGAGACCACCACCAAGCTGCTGGCCAACGCCGCCTACTGGGCGCACCGCAATCCCGGGGAGCAGGCCAAGCCCTTCACCGATCCGGCCCGGGTGACCGACTGGATCGAGGAGACCCTGCGCTACGACACCTCCAGCCAGATGGTCGCGCGCACCGCGACCGAGGACATCGCGCTGCACGGCACCACGATTCCCGCAGGTGCCCGCGTGCTGCTGCTGGTCGGATCGGCCAACCGCGACCCGCGCGCCTTCGACGCCGCCGACGACTACGACATCGACCGCCGCACCGAGACCCCGATCGTCAGCTTCGGCGGCGGGACCCACTTCTGCCTCGGCGCCCACCTGGCGCGCCTGGAGGCGCGGATCGCGCTCACCGAGTTCGTCGAGCTGGTCAAGTCCTACGACGTCGACACCGACCGCGCGCAGCGCGTGCACTCCAGCAACGTGCGCGGCTTCGCGACCCTGCCCGTTCGCGTGGAAAGCAGGTAGCCATGCCCAGATTCGAACCGAACCCGGTCCGCCGCCCGACCGCGATAGCCGGCGCGTCGGCCGGGATCGGCGCGGCCACCGCCCAGGCCCTGGCCGCCGCGGGACATCCGGTGGCCCTCGGCGCCCGCCGCGCCGACAAGTGCGAGGAGCTGGCCGCCAAGATTCGGGCTGACGGCGGCGAGGCCATCGCGGTCCAGCTGGACGTCACCGACGAGAGCTCGGTGACCGAGTTCGTCGCCAGGACCACCGAAGAGCTCGGCGACATCGAGATCCTCGTCTACGGCGCCGGCGACCTCGACGCCGACCTGGTGCACGAGATGGACGACGCCCGCTTCGGCGACCAGCTGGACGTGCACCTCGGCGGCGCGCACCGGCTCGTCTCCCGCATCGTGCCCGGCATGGTGCGGCGGCGGCGCGGTGACGTCGTGCTGATCGGTTCCGACGTGGTTCCCAAGCCCCGGCCCCGGATGGGCGCGTACGTGCCCGCCAAGGCGGGGCTGGAGGCGATGGCGCGCACGATGCGCATGGAGCTGGAGGGCACCGGCGTGCGCGCCAGCATCGTGCGCCCCGGCCCCACCTTCACCTCGATGGGCATGCAGTGGGACGACAAGACCACCGAGGCAGTGCTCAACGACTGGGTGAAGTGGGGCCTGGCCAGGCACCCGTACTTCCTGCGCGCCTCCGACATCGCCGACGCCGTGCACCACGTGGTCTCGGCGCCGCGCGGCGTGCACCTGAGCTTGATCGAGGTCGAGCCCGAAGCCCCGCTGGAGGAGAAATGACGCTGCTCGCACCGAAACAGGTCTCCGGAGGCCACGACGAGCACGGCCACCTCGAAGAGCTGCGCACCGACCCGATCGCGCTGATGCGCCGGGTCCGCGACGAGTGCGGCGACGTGGGGACGTTCGACCTGGCCGGGCGCCGGGTCGTGATGCTCTCGGGCGCCGAGGCCAACGAGTTCTTCTTCCGGGCCTCCGACGACGACCTGGACCAGGCCGCCGCGTACCCGTTCATGACGCCGATCTTCGGGCAGGGCGTGGTCTTCGACGCCCCGCCGGAACGGCGCAAGGAGATGCTGCACAACCAGGCGCTGCGCGGCGAGCAGATGCGCGGGCACGCCCAGACCATCGACACCGAGATCGCGCGCATGGTCGCGGAATGGGGCGATGAGGGCGAGATCGACCTCCTCGACTTCTTCGCCGAGCTGACGATCTACACCTCCTCGGCCTGCCTGATCGGCAAGCGGTTCCGCGACCAGCTCGATCACCGCTTCGCCGAGCTCTACCACGACCTGGAGCGCGGGACCGACGCGCTGGCCTACGTCGACCCGCACGCGCCGATCGAGAGCTTCCGCCGTCGCGACGAAGCTCGGACCGGCCTGGTGCAGCTCGTGCAGGAGATCATGGACGGCCGGGCCGCGGCCGAGAAGCCACCGCGCGACGAGCGGGACATGCTCGACGTGCTGATGTCGGTCAAGGACGACGACGGGCGGCTGCGGTTCAGCGCCGACGAGATCACCGGCATGTTCATCTCGATGATGTTCGCCGGGCACCACACGAGCTCCGGGACCGCCGCGTGGACGCTCATCGAGCTGCTGCGCAATCCCGACGTGCTGGGCGGCGTGGTCGCCGAGCTCGACGAGCTCTACTCCGACGGGTCCGAGGTGAGCTTCCGCTCGTTGCGCGCGATCCCGCAGCTGGAGAGCGCGATCAAGGAGGCGCTGCGGCTGCACCCACCGCTGATCCTGCTGCTCCGGGTCGCCCAGGACGAGTTCGACGTGCGGGGCCGGCGCATCGAGCGCGGCGACTTCGTGGCGGCCACCCCGGCGATCTCCAACCGGATCGCGGAGGACTTCCCGGAACCCGACGAGTTCCGGCCCGAGCGCTACGCCGAACCGCGCCAGGAGGACCTGGTCAACCGCTGGACGTGGATCCCGTTCGGGGCGGGACGGCATCGCTGCGTGGGTGCCGCGTTCGCGATGATGCAGCTCAAGGCGATCTTCTCAGTGCTGTTGCGCGACTTCAGCTTCGAGCTCGCCCAACCGCCGGAGTCCTACCGCAACGACCACTCGAAGATGGTCGTCCAACTCGCCCAGCCGTGCCGGGTCCGCTACCGGCGCAGGAAGGAGTCCTGATGCGCATCGTGTGCGATCTCGACCTGTGCCAGGGCCACGCGATGTGCGAGCTGGAGGCGCCGGACGTGTTCTCGGTCCCCCGGCGCGGCAAGGTCGAACTGCTGGTCAGCGAGCCGCCCCCAGATCTGCGCGGCGAAGTGGAACGCGCTGTGCGGGAGTGCCCCACGCAGGCTTTGAGCATCGAGGAGGCTTGACATGCCCGCATACCCTCGGGAAGAACTGGAACGGATGGTCCAGCACTGGCTGGATGAGAACGAGCGCTGCGAGTCGCTCGGCGACTGGAAAGACCTGGCGCAGCTCTACACCGAAGACGCCACCTACGGCTGGAACACCGGGCCCAACGAGGACTTCATGGCGGTGGGCCGCGACGAGATCCGCGACATCGCGCTGGGCGTGGAGATGGAGGGCTTGGACGGCTGGAACTACCCGTACAAGCGGGTGCTCATCGACGACCAGCAGGGCGAGGTGATCGGGTTGTGGAAGCAGATCGCGCACGCGAAGCGACCCGATGGCACTCCGTACCAGGTCGCCGGCATCGGCGGCAGCTGGTTCCGCTACGGCGGGAACATGCAGTGGTCGTGGCAGCGCGACTTCTTCGACTTCGGCAACGCCGCGCACCTGTTCCTGGAGATGATCAAGGCCGACGTGCTCTCGCCCGGGATGAAGAAGCGCATGGAGGTCGCCGCGTCCGGCGTGCCGCAACCCGGGCACTACCGCAAGGGCACGGCACCCGTCGAGTTGTGGTGACCTGAGCAGAAACTGGAGGACCGATGGAGATCGTGGTCGACTTCGACCTGTGCGAGGCGAACGGCATGTGCGAGGCGGTCGCACCCGACGTCTTCGAGATCGACGAGGACGACAACCTGAACATCATCGCGGAACCCACGCCGGAGCTGCGGGATTCGATCGAGCAGGCGGTGCATTCCTGCCCGAAGGCCGCGCTGTCGCTGAAGGACTGAGCGCATGCCGAAAGAGCGCCCACCGCAGCTCGACTCGCCGGTGGTGGCCAAGGTCATCAAGGTGGCCTCGCGGCTCAACATCCGGTTGTACCGCGCCACCGGCGGGCGGATCGGCGGGAACTGGCGCATCGGCGCCGGGTTCCGCAAGTCCGTCCCGATCTGCCTGCTGACCACCACGGGCCGCCGCAGCGGCCGTCCGCGCACGGCCCCGCTGCTGCACATGCCCGACGGCGACCGCGTCATCCTCGTCGCGTCCCAGGGCGGGCTGCCCAAGCACCCGGCCTGGTACCACAACATCGGGGAGCATCCCGAGGTCACGGTCCAGCTCAGGCGCGACGTCCGCCGCATGCGGGCCCGCACCGCGAGCCCGCAGGAGCGGGCCGACCTCTGGCCCCGGCTCCTCGACCTCTACGCCGACTTCGACGACTACCAGTCCTGGACCGACCGGGAGATCCCGGTGGTCATCTGCGAACCGGCCTGACGACTACCCGGCCCGTTCGCGGTCGATGAACGCGGTCACCGCGTCCACCACCGCGTCGGGTTGCTCGTCGGGGATGAAGTGCCCGGCATCGGGGATGACGACGCCCGTCACGTTCTCCGCCCAGGGGCTGAGGGAAGCGGCCATGTCGGGGATCGAGCCGTGGGCGCTGGAGATCCCCAAAACCGGGACGGTCAAGTGCTGTCGTTCAAGAGCGTCGTGGTTCCTGCGCGCCGATTCCGCGGCATCGCGGTAGTAGGCGAGAGAGGCTCGGAGACCGCCCTCAGCGGCGACAGCGGCAGCGTAGTGGTCGATCTCGGCTCCGTCGAACGTGTTCGCCGACAGTGCTTTGACCTTCAAGAACCAGTCGACGTAGGCACGCTCGCGACCGGCGAGCAGTGCTTCGGGCAGATCGGGCACCAGGTGGAACGCGAAGTGCCAGGTCTTCCAGGCCCGGTCGGGATCCGTGGGGATGGAGTCCGGGAGGCTGATCCCGGGAATGCCGGCGTCGAGCAGAGCGACACCGCGCAGGTGTTCTTCGTGCTGCAAGGCGAGCGAGAAGGCGACCCAGGCCCCGATGTCGTGGGCGACGAGCCAGTACTCCGACGCGTTGAGCGCGGTCACCGCGGAGTGGACGCGTGAGGCGACGGTGTGCGTGTCGTAGCTGCCGTGAGGGCGGTCGGAGTGGCCTTGCCCTGGCAGGTCGAGTGCGATCACGTGGAATCGCTCGGCGAGGCCCGGCATCGCTGCGCGCCAGGCCCACCAGGTCTGCGGAAATCCGGCGAGCAGGACGACGGCAGGGCCGGTCGGCCGACCGCCTTCCACGGCATGGATCCGGATTCCTCCCGCATCGACCCAGCGGTGGGTGAACCCCGCCAGGTCGTGGAGCGGCAATCCGGAGATCGAGTTCTGGTCGCACGAGCGGTGCTCGGTCGATGCGTCGGTCATGGCTCGAACCCTACCCCCATCTTGAACTGGTTGGTTCAAGATACTATGGGCAGGGCACGACGACTTGGCTCAACAACGAGGTGCACGGGTGATGGCCGGGAAGAAGCAGTTCGACGTGGAGAACGCGCTCGACGCGGCGATGGTCCAATTCTGGCGCGCCGGGTACGCCGACACCTCTCTCGACGACCTCTCCAGCGCGACCGGGTTGAACCGCAGTTCCCTCTACTCCTCCTTCGGCGACAAGGACTCGCTCTACCTGCGCTGCTTGGACCGCTACGCGGCGCGCTACGGGGACAGGTACGACCAAGCCCTCTCCAGCGCCTCCGAGGAGCCGCTACGAGCGATACGGGAGTTCTTCGAAGTCACGCTGACGCGCATCGCCGACCCCGATCTGCCGGACGGGTGCCTCGTCGCCCAGACCGCGATGGTGATCCCGGTGCTGAGCCCTGCCGTCGCCGCGCGCGCGATCGAGGTCCTGGGCTCCCAGCACGCGCGGCTGCGGACCGCCCTCAACACCGTCGAGTGGGCCGACGGCGACGCCGATGAGTTCGCCGTTCACCTCGCGGCGGTCAATCAGTCGCTGGCCGTGATGAGCAGGTCTGGGTCAAGTCAGGAGCAGCTCCACACGATCGTCGACGTCAGCGTGAACGCGCTCTCGCAGGCGTTGCACGCCCGGAGTTAGCGCCGGCGTTGTCAGTTCGTGGGCGGTCCAGCGCGCGTGAACGACGCCCTCTACCGCCCACCGGATCCACGGAGCCCTCGCCGCAGGCTGCCGGCGAATCACCAGATCAGAACGCTAGCCGGTGATGCCGAGCTTGCCGGCGAGGCGGTGGAAGTACTCCGTGACCCACTGCTCGCCCTTCTCCGGGAAGCCGAAGAGGACTTCGGTGACGCCGAGCTGCTCCCAGCGGGCCAGGGCGTCGAAGTCGGGCTTGCCGGACAGGGCCACGATCTGCGGATCGCCCTCCCGGCCCGCTTCCTTCCAGGTGCGCTTGAGGAGCGCGACCTTGTCGTCGATCTCGCCCTCGGTGGGCGTGGTGATCCAGCCGTCCGCGGAGCGGGCGATCCAGTTGAACGTCTTCTCCGTCCCGCCGGCGCCGACGAGCACCGGAACCCGGGGCTGCTGGATCGGTTTCGGCCACGCCCAACTCGGACCGAAATCGACGTGGTCCCCGTGGTACTCGGCCTCTTCCCGGGACCACAGCTGCTCCATGGCCTCCAGGTACTCGCGGAGCACGGTGCGCCGCTTGGCCTTGGGCACCCCGTGGTGGGTGAGCTCGTCGATGTTCCACCCGAACCCGGCGCCCAGGCTCACCCGCCCGCCGGAGAGGTGGTCGAGGGTGGCGATGGTCTTGGCGAGCGTGATCGGGTCGTGCTCGACGGGCAGCGCGACCGCGGTCGCGAGCCGGATGCGCGAGGTCACCGCGGCGATCATCGACAGCGCCACCCACGGGTCCAGCGTCCGCAGGTAGCGGTCGTCGGGCAGCTCCTCCGAGCCGGTGCCGGGGTGCGCGGCCTCCCGCTTGACCGGGATGTGGGTGTGCTCGGGCACCCAGTAGGAGTCGAAACCCGCCTCTTCGGCGGCCTTCGCCGCGACCGCGGGCGGAAGTCCGCGGTCGCTGGTGAACTGCACGATGCCGTACTTCATGTCTGGTCCTTTTCGCCGAGGATCTTCTCGATGCGCATGGTGAACTTGGTGCCCAGCGGCCAGCCGACGTAGTGCGTCATGAACAGCCCTATCTCGCGCAGCTGCTCGGCGTCGAGCTCGTCGTTGCCCAGCGCGGCCCGCACCTGGATGTCGGCGACGTCGTCGAGCCCCTGAGCGGCGAGCGCGCCGAGCAGCAGCAGCCGCCGGTCGCGCAGGGTCAGCCCGGGGCGCGACCAGATCTCGGCGAAGAGGTGGTCGACGGTGACGCCGAAGAAGTCGCCAGGCCCGTCGGAAACGTCCCAGCCGTAGACCTCGCCCATCTTGGCCAGGCCGCGCTGTCGCTGCTCGTCGTTCATGATCCCTCCCGGGCGACGCCGAGGGCGGCGGCCAGGTCGCGCAGCGCCCGCTCCCCCAGCGGCAGCTCGACGCCGAGCCGCTCGCCGAGCTGCAGGGCCAGCGCGAGGTCCTTCTCCCCGAGGTCGCGGACGTTGCTGAAGATCGGGTACCAGTTGTCCGATGTGGACAGTTGCTCGGTCTCGCCGCGCAGCATGATCGCACCGGGTCCGCCGGTGATGGCGTCGGTGTGCCGCACGATCTCGCCCAGCTCGCGCAGGTCGAGCCCGGCCGCTTCGGCGAGCCGCTGAGCCTCGCCCGCAGCGGTGAAGGCCACGAAGTGCAGCAGGTTCCGGGCGAGCTTGCAGCGCGTGCCCGCACCCACCTCGCCGGCGTGCACGACGAGCCCGGCCCACCGCTCGAAGGCCGCCTTGCAGCGGGTGAAGGCCTCCTCGGTACCGCCGACCATCACGGCGAGGTTCGCCTGGTCCGCACCGACCGCACCACCGCTCACCGGCGCGTCGACCACCGAAACACCGCGCAGCGCGGCCAGTTCGGCGAGCCGGGGCGCGGTGTTCTCGCCGATGGTGGAGTGAATCGCCACGACGGCGCCTTCGGACGCCCCGGCGAGCAGCCCGTCCGGCCCGCAGACGACCTCCTCGACCTGCGCGTCGTCGCGGACCATCACCGAGATGACCTCGGCGTGCTTCGCGACCTCGCGCGGGGAGGACGCCGCCCGCGCACCGCCGTCGGCGAACCTGGCGACGACCTCGGGCCTGACGTCGTGCACGACGAGACCGTCCGGCCAGTCCACGAGCTTGCGGGCCATCGGTGCCCCGATCTGGCCGAGCCCCACGAAACCGACAGCGCTCACGAGCGGATCACCTGCCCGCCGTCGACGTTGAAGATCTGACCGGTCACCCAGCCCGCTTCCTGCGACAGCAGGAACAGGCACATCCCCACCAGGTCTTCGGGCTGGCCCATGCGCTTGAGCGCCATCCCCTTGACGATCGCCTTGACCATCTCCGGCGGCGTGGTCTCGCGGGTGGCCTCGGTGTCGATCGGACCGGGCGCGATCGCGTTGATCCGCACGCCCATGCCCCCGATCTCGTGGGCGAGCTGCTGGGTGAGCCCGTTGACCGCGACCTTGGCCAGCCCGTAGAAGCCGGAGTAGACCCAGGCGGCGGTGGAGGACTGGTTGACGATGGACCCGCCTCCGCGGGCCTGCATGTGCGGCACGCACGCCCGCGTGCACAGCAGCGCGCCGTCCATGTTCACGCTGAGGAACTTCTTGTAGTAGTCCCAGTCGACGGTGTAGAGCAGGTCCAGCTTCATGCCGCCGTAGATGGCGGCGTTGTTCACCAGGTGGTCGATCCCGCCGAAGCGCTCGACGGCGACATCGGCCATCGCAGCGGTGGATTCCGGCGAGGAGACGTCGACCTCGACGAACGCGGCGGTGCCGCCGTCCGCGGTGATCTCCTTGGCGACCTTCTCGCCGTCGGCCGTGTTGAGGTCGGCGACGACCACGCTCGCGCCCTCGGCGGCGAGCGCTCGCGCGTACGCCTCACCGATGCCCTGCGCCGCCCCGGTGACCACCGCGACCTTGCCTTCGAAACGCCCCATTGCGTCCTCCCGCCTCGCTACGCCGGTTCGGCGATGAGCTTGGTCTCCAGGTATTCCTCGAAGCCGGCCAGTCCCATCTCCCGGCCGATGCCCGACTGCTTGTACCCGCCGAACGGGGCGTCGGCGCCGTACCAGACCCCGCCGTTGATGCCGATCGTCCCGGTGCGGATGCGCGCGGCGACCGCCCGCGCCCGCTCCAGGTCCTGGCCGTGCACCGCACCCGAGAGCCCGTAGGGCGAGTCGTTGGCGATGCGCACGGCGTCGTCATCACCGTCGTGCGGAAGGATCACCAGCACCGGCCCGAAGATCTCCTCGCGCGCCACGCGCGAGTCGTTGGTCAGCCCGGTGATCAGGGTGGGTTCGACGAAGAACCCGCGATCGCGCTCGGCCCGAGCGCCGCCGCAGGCGAACTTCCCGCCTTCTTCCTCGGCGAGCGCCAGGTAGCTCTCCACCCGGTCGCGCTGGCGCGCGGAGATGACCGGACCGCACACGGTTCCGGGATCGTCGGGGTCACCGGCGGGGATGCCGCTGAGCGCCTTCGCCGTCAGCTGCACGGCTTCGTCGTAGCGGGCGCGGGGCACCAGCAACCGGGTGGTCAGCGCGCAGCCCTGGCCCGCGTGGGTGCACACGGTGAAGGCCGCGAGCCCGCAGGCCGCGCCGAGGTCGGCGTCGTCGAGGACGACGAACGCCGATTTCCCACCCAGCTCCAGGAACGTCCGCTTGATCGAGGGAGCACCGGAGGCCATCACGGCGCGCCCGGTGTCGGTGGATCCGGTGAACGAGACCAGGTCCACCCGCTCGTCGGAGGACAGCTGCGCCCCGAGCGCGTGGTCGTCGGAGGTGACGATGTTGACCACGCCCGGCGGGATGTCGGTCTCGGCCAGCAGGATCTCGCCGACCGCTGCGGCGCACCACGGCGTGTCGGGCGCGGGCTTGAGGACGACGGTGTTGCCCGCCGCCAGCGCGGGACCGAGCTTGGCGAGGTTGATCTGGTGCGGGAAGTTCCACGGCGTGATCGCCCCGACGACGCCCACCGCTTCGCGCCGGGTCCAGCGCCTGCTGGGCATCCCCATGGGCTCGGCGACCCCGAGATCGCGGGTCCACTCGTAACCCGCTGCGAGCTGGGCGAAGTGGGCCACGTCGGCGATCGGCGCGTCCAGCTGGGCGCCGTGGGTGAGGAAGCGAGGCGCACCGACCTCGGCGATGGTCAGCTCCCGCAGCTCCTCGGCGTGATCCTGCAGCGCCCGGCTCAGCTGCTTCAGGCAGCGCACGCGCAGGTCGAGGTCGCGGGACCAGTCGGTTTCGTCGAAGGCGCGCCGGGCCGCCGCGATCGCGCTGTCCATGTCGGCGGCGGTGGCGTTGGCCGCCGTGCCCAGGACCTCTTCCGTGGCGGGATTGGCGGTTTCGAACCTCCCCCCTGATCCGGGGACCGATTCACCGTCGATCAGCAGGTTCGACGCCTTGGTTGTCCAGACGCTCATCGGCACCACATCCGGTTTCTAGACACATGTCAAGACTAAAGTCCATGTTTCCCGACCACAAGGTCCGATCTCAATAGAACGAGTTACCCCCTCTCCGCGAAGCCGCCGTTGACACAGCATAATCGAGGCGTAGAACATGTTCTAGAAGTTCGGCGCACGAGGGGAACACCGGATGACCGACGAGAAGCCAGGCACGACCTCACTGCCAGCGGCGGTGGCCGCACCGGTCATCCCGGAGATCCCAGCCGAGACGACGCTGCTGGCAGGCCGCATCCGCGAGCTCATCGAGGCCGGCGTGCACACCGACGTCGCGGCCGAGGACCTGCGCGCGGCCGCCGAGCACGTCTCCGCCGCCACCGCGCTGCTGCGCGAGCGCACCCGGGACGAACCGCTGCTGATGTCCTACGTCGACGGACACCAGGTCAGCGTGAACAACCCGGTGGAGGGCCCCGGCAACCCCCTCTCACCACCCATGGTCGGCGTCGAGATCGACGAGTCCGGAGCGACCTCCTCCTCGGCGCTGCTCGGACCGGCCTACGAGGGGCCGCCCGGGCGCGTGCACGGCGGCTGGGTCGCCTCGCTGCTCGACCACGCGCTGGGCAGGGCCACCGCGGTGGCCGGTCACCCCGCGATGACGGTGTCGCTGACCGTGGACTACCGACGCGGCACGCCGCACGGCGTGCCCCTGACCATCAACGCCCGCTTCACCGGCAAGGAAGGCCGGAAGGTCTTCGCCACCGGCGAGATCGTCGCCGACGGGGAAACCACCGCGCAGGCCAGCGCGATCCTGGTGACCTACTGACCATCGAGGAGTTCTGCGATGCCTGAGTTCCACCGACTGCGGGTGGCCGAGGTCGTCGAGGAGACGGCCGACGCCCGCTCAGTGGTCTTCGACGTCGACATCACCCGCTTGCCCTACCGGCCGGGCCAGTTCCTGACGCTGCGGATCCCCAGCGACCGCTGCGGATCGGTCGCTCGCGCGTACTCGCTGTCGAGCTCGCCGGTGACCGACGGGCGGCTGGCGGTCACGGTCAAGCGGACCGCAGACGGCTACGCCTCGAACTGGATCTGCGACAACGTCGCCGCGGGAACCGAGCTGGACGTGCTGGAACCGGCAGGGGTGTTCACGCCGAAGGCGCTGGAGGACGACCTGCTGCTGTTCGCCGCGGGCAGCGGGATCACGCCGATCATGTCGATCCTGAAGTCCGCGCTGGCCACCGGATCCGGCCAGGTCGTGCTCGTCTACGCCAACCGCGACGAGAAGTCCGTCATCTTCGCGCGCGAGCTCACCGAGCTGGCCGCGGCGCACCCGGGACGACTGGTGGTCCTTCACTGGCTGGAGTCCGTGCAGGGCCTGCCCGCCCAGGACTCGCTGCAGTCCTTGTCCGCGGCGTTCCCGGAGCACGACGCGTTCATCTGCGGGCCGAAACCGTTCATGGACGCCACCAGGAAGGCGCTGCGCGAAGCCGGATTCCCGAAATCGGCCATCCACCTGGAGCGCTTCGCCTCGCTGGCGGGCAACCCGTTCGACAACGCGACGCAGGCCGAACCCGCGACGGCGGCTGCGCCCGACGAGCAGGAGGCGGGCGCCGAGCAGGAGGAGGGCGCCGAGCAGGCCGAACCGGAGGAGTCGGTCGTCGACGTGACGCTCGACGGCGAGAACCACACGTTCAACTGGCCCGCCGACAAGCGCCTGCTCGACCTGCTCAAGGAGAAGGGGCTACCAGCTCCGTCGTCCTGCTCCGAGGGCATCTGCGCCGCGTGCGAGTGTCGGGTGACCGAGGGCGAGGTCACGATGGTCAACAACCAGGTCCTCGAGCAGGAAGACCTCGACGAGGGCTACGTGCTGGCGTGCCAGTCGCTGCCCAAGACCCCCAAGGTCAAGGTCGACTACGACTGACGCCCGGAGGCGCTGCGACCGCCGCTGTTCCGCTGTTCCGTTCGACCGCCGGTGGTGCCCCTAGACGGCCATGTGCAACACGTTCTTAGGCATAGACGAGCTCGCTGACTGCCCAAATCCGGCAGAACCGTAGCGTCTTGCGGATCAAAACTATAACCTGTTTCAGTATCGTGAGGGCCACCTGGAGGTGCCATGACAGAAGCGACCTTCGATGTCGTCGTGGTCGGCTCCGGCGCCGCCGGAATGACCGCCGCGCTCGCGGCGACGGACCGCGGCTTGTCGGTGCTGGTCGTGGAGAAGGACCGCTACTTCGGCGGCTCCACCGCGCGATCCGGCGGAGCAGTCTGGGCCCCGTACAACGAAGTGCTGCGGAAGGCGAAGTCCGGCGACAGCCCGGAGAAGGCCGCGACCTACCTCCGGCACCTGATCGGCGACGAGATCGCCGCCGACCGCCGCGAGACGCTGCTCTCGCACGGGCCCGACATGGTGTCGCTGGTGCTGCGCCGCACGCCGCTCAAGCTCAAGTGGATTCCCGGCTACTCCGACTACTACCCCGAGACGCCCGGCGGAATCCCCCGGGGCCGCACGCTGGAACCCAAGCCGTTCAACGGCAAACTGCTCGGAGACGAGCTGGCCAACCTGCAGCCCCCGTACCTGCCCGCACCGGCCGGGATCACGGTCACAGCGGCCGAGTACAAGTGGATGAACCTCATCGCCCGCCACCCGCGCGGCGTGTTCACCTCCGCCAAAGTCGGCTTCCGCAGGGTCATCTCGCTCGCGACCAAGCGCCCGCTGCTCGCCCTGGGACAGGCGCTGGCCGCCGGTTTGCGCGCGGGACTGCTGCGCGCCGACGTACCGGTGTGGCTCAACAGCCCGCTGGCCGAGCTGCACGTCGAGGACGGCGTCGTCGCCGGCGTGCGCCTGCAGCGCGGCGAACAGGACGTGCTCGTCCGAGCGCGGCACGGCGTGATCATGGCCGCCGGCGGGTTCGAGAAGAACGAGCGGATGCGCAAGCAGTTCCAGCGCGAACCGATCGGCACCGACTGGACCGTCGGCGCCGAGGGCAACACCGGCGACGGCATCGAGGCCGGTCAGCGCCTCGGCGCCGACGTGGGCCTGATGGACGACGCGTGGTGGGGGCCGTCGATCCCGCTCCCCCGCGGTCCGTACTTCTGCCTGTCCGAGCGCAACCTGCCCGGCAGCATCATGGTCAACGCCGCGGGCGAGCGCTACGTCAACGAGGCGACCCCGTACGTCGACGCGGTGCACGCGATGTACCGAGGTCACGAGACCGGTGTCTCGCACATCCCGTCGTGGCTGATCGCCGACCAGCGCTACCGCAACAACTACACCTTCGCCGGTCTGCCGCCGCGCCAGCGGTTCCCCGGACGCTGGTACAAGGCGGGCATCGTGCACACCGCAGGCACCATCGAGGAGCTGGCGGCCAAGATCGAGGTTCCCGCCGAGGAGCTGCGCGCGACCGTCCAGCGGTTCAACGGCTTCGCCCAGAACGGCACCGACGAGGACTTCCACCGCGGCGAGAGCGCCTACGACCAGTACTACGGCGACCCGCGACTGCCCAACCCGAGCCTGGCTCCGCTGGAGGTCGCGCCGTTCCACGCGGTCAAGATCGTGCCCGGCGACCTCGGCACCAAGGGAGGGCTGCGCACCGACGCCCGCGCCCGGGTCCTGCGGGAGGACGGATCGGCTATCCCCGGTCTCTACGCCGCGGGCAACGCCAGCGCGGCGGTCATGGGGTCCACCTACGCGGGGGCCGGCGCGACGATCGGCCCTGCCATGACCTTCGGCTACATCGCCGCCCTGGACATCGCCGCCGAGGCGCAGCGGTGACACCCACCGGACACGAGAACCAGAAGACGCGAACTGGAGGCGGGATGACCTCGACGACGGAGACAGAGCAGCCGCATTGCCTGGTCGAGCAGCGCGGCGGCGTGCTGGTGGTGACGATGAACCGCCCGGACGCCAAGAACGCGCTGTCCGGCGAGATGATCAAGATCATGATCGAGGCCTGGGACAGGGTCGACAACGACCCCGAGATCCGGGCCTGCGTGCTCACCGGGGCGGGCGGCTCCTTCTGCGCCGGCGCCGACCTCAAGAGCATGAGCAACAACCACCCCGGTGACCAGCACCAGCAGGGCTCGTTCAACCCGGCCAAGATCGAGGGCCTGCTCAAGGGCAGGCGGCTGACCAAGCCGCTGATCGCCGCGGTCGAGGGCCCCGCCATCGCGGGCGGCACCGAGATCCTGCAGGCCACGGACATCCGGGTGGCCGGCGAGAGCGCGCGCTTCGGCGTCTCCGAACCGCGGTGGGGCCTGTTCCCGCTGGGCGGTTCCGCGGTTCGGCTGACCCGGCAGATCCCCTACACGGTGGCCGCCGACCTGCTGCTGACCGGACGGCACATCAAGGCTCCCGAAGCCAAGGACCTCGGCCTGATCGGCCACGTCGTGCCGGACGGGACGGCGTTGGACAAGGCGATGGAGCTGGGCGAGATGATCGCCGCCAACGGCCCTCTGGCCGTGCAGGCGATCCTGCGCACCATCCGGGAGACCGAGGCGATCCCGGAGGAGGAGGCCTTCGCCATCGAGGCGGAGCACGGCATCAAGGTCTTCATGAGCGCCGACGCCAAGGAGGGCCCGAAGGCCTTCGCCGAGAAGCGCAAGCCCGACTTCCAGGGCAAGTGAACCCGCGAGGGGCGTCCCGGCCGGGACGCCCCTCCTGATCGGTCCAGCAGCACCGGGACACCGACGTCCGTCGTTGCAAAGTCGAACGTCCCCGCACTGTCGCGAGGTGCACGTATGCAGAGCCGCTACGCAACACTGCCCCGAGACCGCCTGGCCACGCTGCTCCCGGAACTGCTGCTGGTCGGGCAGTTGATCGACCGGTCGGCGATGGCCTGGTGCATCTCGTCGTTCGGCCGCGAGGAGATGACCCGGATCGCCATCGAGGAGTGGATGGCGGCCAGCCCCCTCTACACCCGGCGCATGCAGCACGCGCTGGACTACCGCGGCGACGACGTGGTCACCATCTTCAAGGGGCTGCAGCTCGACATCGGCGCCCCGCCGCAGTTCATGGACTTCCGCTACACCGTGCACGACCCGCGCTCCGGCGAGTTCCACCTCGACCACTGCGGCGCGCTGATGGACGTCGAGCCGATGGGCGAGCGCTACGTCCGCGCGATGTGCCACGACATCGAGGACCCCACCTTCGACGCCACGGCGGTGGCCACCAACCCGAAGGCGCAGGTCCGGCCGGTGCACCGGCCTCCGCGCGTGCCCGCCGACCGCCGGCCCCACTGCGCGTGGACGGTGATCATCGACGACGCGCACCCGCCGGTCTCCCCCAGCGACGACTGCGTGGCGCTGCGCGACTCCCGTGCCGCGACGCTGGAGCTGTCGGCCATCGACCCGTCCGACGACGGGCGCGGCGACTACGCCGGACCGCTGCTCAGCGACCTGGACTTCGCCGACTTCAGCTCCTCGGCCCTGGTGCGCATGGCCGACGAGGTGTGCGTGCAGATGCACCTGCTCAACCTCGGGTTCGTGCGAGCGGTGGCGCGGCGGACCGCCGATCCGCGGGAGATCTGCACCAAGCAGCTGGTGGGCATCGCCGGTCTCGCCGCCGAGCGCATCCACCGGGCGCTGGGCCTGCCGGACGGCGTGGAGGGCGCGTTGCGGACGCTGGAGCTGCATCCGCTGCTCAACCCGGCCAACTACGTCGTGGCGTCGCGGGATTCCGCTTCGATCACCGTGCGGCCCGGTCCCGCCCACGACGACGGGGCGTGGATCTCGTTGTGCGGACCCGATTCCCCCGCGCCGCTGCAGGCCGTGGTGCGCGCGGTCGATCCGCGGCTGGACGTCGTGGTCGACGGCTCGTCCGATTCCTGGACGGCCCGCGTCATCTCCGCCGAGCAGCCCGCGAGCGAGTTCGACGAGGTGGCGGTGACCCGGATCAGCTCCGGCGCGAACTTCGTCTTCCAGCCCCGGAAGTCCATCCCGATCACGCCAGTTCGGTGAGGAGAACCCCATGACGGGCACGACCTTCAACCTGTCCGCGGTCTTCCAGACCGTCGCGAACGCGGTTCCCGACCAGGAGGTGCTGGTCTGGGGCGATCGCCGGTTCACCTACTCCGCGCTCAACGCCCGCGTCGACGGCGTCGCCCACTACTTCACGAGCCGGGGATTCGGCTGCCACACGTCTCGCGAGCACCTGGCCGGGCACGAGTCCGGGCAGCACCACGTCGGCCTCTACCTGCACAACGGCAACGAGTACCTGGAAGCCATGGTGGGCGCGTTGCGGGCGCGCGCGGTGCCGTTCAACGTGAACTACCGGTACGTGGCGGAGGAACTGGTGTACCTGTTCACCGACGCCAGGACCGAGGCGCTGGTGTTCCACTCCGCGTTCGCGCCGCAGGTGGCCGAGATCCGCGACCGGCTACCGGACCTGCGCACGCTGATCCAGGTCGACGACGACAGCGGAAACCCGCTGCTGCCCGGCGCCGTCGCCTACGAGTCCATCGTGGACACCCCGCCACCCGACGCGCCGCCGGAACCGGCCGGCGACGACCTCTACCTGCTCTACACCGGTGGCACCACCGGGATGCCCAAGGGCGTGATGTGGCGGCAGCACGACGCCTACGTCAGCGCCATGGGCGGAACCCCGTTCGGCAGCTCCGAGCCCTACAGCTCCTACGACCAGATCTCCGAAACCGCCAGGCAGGGCGGCGGTGGGATGCGGATGATCATGACCGCGCCGTTCATGCACGGCGCGGCGCAGTGGTCGGCGTTCCACATGATCACCCAGGGCGGCGCCATGATCCTGCCCGCCGATCCGAAACGCCTGGACTGGGCGGAGGTCCTGCGCACCGTGGAACGCGAGCGGGTCGTGAGCATCCCGGTGGTCGGCGACGCGATGGCCCGGCCCATGGTCGCCGAGCTGGAACGCGGCGACTACGACCTCTCCGGCGTGTTCGCGGTGCAGAACGGCGGCGCTCCGCTGACCCCGACGGTCCGCGGCCGGTTGCAGGCGCAGCTGCCGAACGTGCTGTTCGTCGACACGGTCGGATCGTCGGAGACCGGCATCCAGATGAGCCAGGTCTCGGACGGGAGCAGCGCTGAGGCAGGCGTTTTCACCCCGGACGGCGACACCACGGTCCTCGACGACGACCTCACCCGCGAGCTCGGCACCGGTGAGCAGGGTTGGCTGGCCCGACACGGCCGGGTCCCGCTCGGCTACCTCGGCGATGCCGGCAAGACCGCCCGGACGTTCCCGGTCGTCGACGGCAAGCGCTACAGCATCCCCGGCGACCGCGCGATCCGGTTGAGCCAGGACCAGATCCAGCTGCTGGGGCGGCAGAGCATCACCATCAACTCCGGCGGCGAGAAGATCTTCGTCGAGGAGGTCGAGCGCGCCTTGGCCGCTCACCCCGCGATCGCCGACGTGATCGTCACCGGGCGCCCCTCCGACCGCTGGGGCAGCGAAGTGGTCGCGATCGTCGAGCTGCTGGAGGACCACGAGGCGTCGGACGACGACCTCATCACCGAGGCGGCCCGGCACATCGCCCGCTACAAGCTGCCCAAGGCGATCGTTCGCGTCGCCCAGATCCAGCGCTCCCCCAGCGGCAAGGCCGATTACCGCTGGGCCAAGGCCCAAGCAGAAACCACCCCCACCCAGGCCTAACCCGCTCCCGCCCGACCCGCTTCCTCCCGACCCCACGATCGGGGCATTTCCCAGTTTTAGTCCAAACCGAGCCATGATCATGTCCGAAATGTCGGCTCAGTTTGGACTAAAACTGGGATCTGGTGAGGAGCTCCGGCGTGTCGGCATCGCGCGGGTCGACAGCGGCAGCACGGCAGAAGGCCCTCCCGGAAGAAGTGCGGGAGGGCCTTCTGCGGTGCGGACCGGTGGGGTTCGGTCAGCGGAGCTTGTCGAGGTTGGCGAAGGTCTCCTCGACCTCCTTGAGGAGATCGGCGAAGACCTCGGCGACGGGGCGGATCTCGTTCATCCGCCCGACGATCTGCCCCACCGGCATGGACACGGCCTGCGGATCGGTGGCGCGCATCATGCGCTGGTGGGCTTCGCTGACGAGGATGTTCTGCAGCGGCATCGGCAGCGGCTCCGGGGCGTCCGGGGAGGCCCACGCCTCGGTCCACTTCGTCTTCAGCAGCCGGGCGGGCTTGCCGGTGTAGATGCGGGAGCGGACGGTGTCGCTGGAATCGGCCGCGAGCAGCGCCTCCTGCGTCACCGAGTCGCCCATCGTCATGCCGTACTCGGCCGTGGTGAGCCAGTAGGAGCCCATCCAGGCGCCCGAGGCGCCCAGCGCGAGCGAGGCCGCGATCTGCCGCCCCGTGCCGATGCCGCCCGCGGCCAGCACCGGAGCGCGTCCGGCCAGGGCGTCGACGATCTCCGGCACGAGCACCATGGTGGCGATCTCACCGGTGTGGCCGCCGGCCTCGTGGCCCTGCGCGACGACGATGTCCACGCCGTTGTCGACGTGCCGCTTCGCGTGCTCGGCCTTGCCCGCCAGCGCCGCGACCAGGACGTCGTGCGAGTGGGCCTGCTCGATGATGTCCACCGGCGGCGAACCCAGGGCGTTGGCGATCAGCGAGATCGGGTGCCGCAGCGCCACGTCCACGTGCGAGCGGGCCACCGAGTGCAGCCAGCCCAGCACACCGCCGCGCTCCTGCTCGTCCTCGGGCAGTTCCGGGACGCCGAGCTGGCTGAGCGTGCGCTCGACGAACGAGCGGTGCTCGGGCGGGATCAGCGAGTCCAGGTCGATCTGGGTGCCCTCGGTGGGCACCTTGGCGGGCATGACGATGTCGACGCCGTAGGGCTTGCCGCCGGTGTTCTGGTCCATCCAGTCCAGGACCCGGTCGAGCTCCTCGGGGTCATTGAACCGCACGCACCCCAGCACGCCGAGCCCACCCGCCTTGCTCACCGCCGCGGCGACGTGCTCCGACGGGGTGAACGCGACGATCGGGTGCTCGATCCCGAGCGTGTCGCAAAGCGAAGTTCGCATCTGGTTCCTCTCACGAACGTGTTCGGTGTGAACGTCTTCCGCAGCGGTGCGGGCGGCGGAACGGGCTCTCAGCGCGCGGCGGACTTCCGCGAAGGCTCGTTCACCTCGGTGGGCTCGTGGGCCTCGGTGTGCTTGCGAGCCCACGGGTAGTCGGGCTTTCCGCTGGGAGAGCGGGTGATCTGGTCCACCAGCCAGAGGCTGCGCGGCACCTTGTACCCGGCGATCACCTCGCGGGCGTGGGCGTCGAGCTCGGCCAGCTTCGGCGCCGCTCCCTCGCGCGGCTGCACCAGCGCGGCGACCCGCTGCCCCATGCGCTCGTCGGGCACGCCGACCACCAGGACGTCGAAGACGTCGGGGTGCGACTTCAGCGCGCTCTCGACCTCCTCGGGGAAGACCTTCTCCCCGCCGGTGTTGATGGACATGTTGCCGCGGCCGAGCAGCGTGACCGTCCCGTCGGCCTCCAGCCGGGCGTAGTCGCCGGGGACCACGTAGCGCGTGCCGTCGACCTCGACGAACACGGAGGCGGACTTCTCCGGGTCCTTGTAGTAGCCCAGGGGCACGTGTCCGGTCTTGGCCAGCCAGCCGACCTGCCCGGTTCCCGGCTCCAGCGGCCGGTTCTCGTCGTCGATGACGATGAGCTTCTTGTCCGCCGTGACACGGGGGCCCTCGGTCTGGACGCCGTCCTTGGTGACGATGCCGATGCCACCGAAGCCGGTCTCCGAGGAGCCGATCGCGTCGGTGATCACGACGTTGGGCAGCTCTTCGAGGTACTGGTGCTTGACCGAGGTCGAGAACAGCGCGGCCGTCGAGGAGATCGCCACCACGGACGACGCGTCGTACTCGCCCTCGTGGTAGGCCTCGATCATCGGCCGCGCCATCGCGTCACCGACGATGGCCAGCACGTTGACCTTGTTCTTCTCCACCGCCCGCCACACCTCGTGCGGGTCGAACTCGGGGACGAACACCGTTGTGGCGCAGGCGAACAGGTTACCGAAGGTTGCCCACTGCGCGGCGCCGTGGATGAACGGGGCCGCCGGAAGCCGCACCAGGCCACCGGTTTCCGCGCCCGTGCGCGCCAGTTCCCACTCGTCCTTGACGTACTCGCCGGTCATGAAGTCGATGCCGCCGCCGAGGACGCGCCAGACGTCCTCCTGGCGCCACATGACGCCCTTGGGCATGCCGGTGGTACCACCGGTGTAGAGCAGGTAGAGGTCGTCGGCGCTGCGCTCGGCGAAGTCGCGGTCGGCGCGCTGGGCGGCCAGCGCGGCCTCGTACTCCGCGGCGTCGTACCGGGAGTGGTCGGCGTCCGAACCGTCCTCGATGACTAGAACGTGATTCAGGTTCGGAACCTGCGGCAGCACCTCGGCGACGTGATCGCTGTACCGCCGTTCGTGAACGAGCGCGACCATGTCCGCGTTGGAGAAGATGTACTGCAGCTCCGCGGGCACGTAGCGGTAGTTCACGTTGATGGCGACCGCGCGCAGCTTGTACGCCGCGAGCATCGCCTCCAGCGCTTCGATCGAGTTCCTGGAGTACACACCGATGTGCGCGCCCGGCCCGACTCCCCGCTCGGCGAGGTGGTGCGCCAGCTGGTTGGACCGCTGCTCCAGTTCGGCGAACGTCACCTGGCGCTCGCCGCAGACCACTGCGACGCGCTCAGGGACCATGTCGACTGCGTGCTCGAAGAGATCTGCGATGTTGAGTGCCACTCGAAAAAAGTAGAACGTGTTATCGCTGAAGACAAGGGCTGAAGAGGTCTACCGCGAAATGGGCGATCCGCCGTCGCGCGGTGCTGCGGGCAGCACGACGTCGCGCGCAGCGGGCCCTTCCCCCGCCGCGCGCGGACGCGCACCGATCATCGCAGCTCAGATGGCCTTTTCTCGGCCTTCCCAGTACGGATCGCGCAGCTTGCGCTTGTAGAGCTTGCCGTTGGGATCCCGCGGCAGTTCGTCGACGTAGTCGATGCTGCGCGGAACCTTGAACTTGGCCAACCGCTCCCGCGCGTAGGCCAGCAGCTCCTCGGACAGCTCGTCGCCGGCGGCAACACCCTCGGCCGGCTGGACGACGGCCTTGACCTCCTCGCCCCAGTCGTCGTGCGGCACGCCGAACACGGCCACGTCGGCGACCTTGGCGTGCACCGACAGCGAGTTCTCGATCTCGGCCGGGTAGATGTTCACGCCGCCCGAGATGATCATGTCGTTGCGCCGGTCGCACAGGTAGAGGTAGCCGTCGGAGTCCAGGTAGCCGACATCGCCGAGGGTGAACAGGTCGCCCACACGCGCTTCCTGGGTCTTCTTCTTGTCGTTGTGGTACTCGAAGGACGAGCCGCCCATCTGCATGTAGACCGTGCCGATCTCGTCGGCGGGCAGCTCGCCGCCATCGTCACCGAGGATCCGCACCACCGAGCCCGGCCAGGGCTTGCCGACCGAACCGGGCTTGCGCAGCCACTCATCGGCCATGATCGTCGTGCCGCCGCCCTCGGTCGCCGCGTAGTACTCGACGACGACCGGGCCCCACCAGTCCAGCATCGCGCGCTTGACCTCCTGCGGGCACGGAGCGGCGCCGTGGATCATCGTGCGCAGCGAGGACACGTCGTAGCGGGCCCGGGTCTCCTCCGGCAGCGCCAGCAGCCGGTGGAACTGGGTGGGAACCATGTGGCTGTGCGTGACGCGGTGCTTCTCGATCAGCCGGAGCATCTCCTCGGCGCCCCAGCGATCCATCAGGACCGCGGTGTGCCCGAACTGGATCGAGATGCTCACGAAGTTCAGCACGGCGGTGTGGTACAGCGGCGAGCCGCACAGGTGCACGTGGTCGTCGAAGGGCTTGAGCCCGAAGACCCCGAAGAACCACTCGTTGGCGCGCGGGACGTCGTCCGGGTCCGCACCCGACAACGGCCTGCGCACGCCCTTGGGACGGCCCGTGGTGCCGGAGGTGTAGAGCATCGGCGAGCCCGTGGTGCGCACGTCAGGGCGCCCGACCGGCTCATCCGCACCGAGGTTGGCCAGCGGCTGGAATCCCGGCACGTTCCCGACGGCGAAGCGCGCTTGGCTGGGCAGGCCGCTGCGCGCGGCGGCGTCGGAGGCGGCGTCGGCGAACCGCTCGTGCGCGAGGAACGCCTTGGCTCCGCTGTCCTCGACGATGTAGGCGACCTCGGGCCCGACGAGGTGCCAGTTCACGGTCACCACGTACAGCCCGGTCTGCACGGCGGCGAAGTACGCGGCCAGCAGGTCCGCGCCGTTGGGCAGCATCAGCACGATGCTGTCGCCCGGCTCCAACCCCATGCTCTGCAGACCGCGGCCGTACCGGTCGGCCGCCGCGGCGAGCTCGGCGTAGGTGACCGAACTCCCGTCGGGCGAGACCACGGCCGTTCGGTCCGGCTGCTGGTGGGCGATGTTCCACAGTCCTATGTCGGCCACGGCGGACTCCTGTCGACGACGAAAGCGTTCCCCAGCCGAACAAACCTAGAACGTGTTGCAGTTGTGGAGCAAGGTCGCGGGCCGAACCCGTTGCGAGCAATCCGACCCGCGCCCCGATTCACACGAGAACGTATTTCAGCTCTGAACCACGTCGGCGACCGACCGGACGTGCTCCGCGTCGCGGCAGCCGACCAGCAGCGAGGTCACCCCGGCCTTCTCCCACACCGCGATCCGCTCCCGGACGTGGTCGCGGTCGCCGATGATCGCCACGTCGTCGATGGCCTCGTCCGGGACCGCGGCGACCGCCTCCTCCCGCCGACCGGCGGCGAAGAGCCGCTCGATGTCGGAGACCGCCTCGTCGTAGCCCATCCGGCGGAACAGCTCGGCGTGGAAGTTCATGCCCGGCGCGCCCATCCCGCCGAGGTAGAGGGCCACCGAGGGCTTGAGCTTGGCGCGCTCGGCCGCGGGGTCGTCGGTGACCACGACCTGGCAGGTCGCGGCGACCTCGAACTCCTCGCGGGTGCGGCGCGCTCCCTCGCGGGCGAAACCCTCGGCCAGCCATTCCTCGTACATCGGGCCGACCCGGGGTGAGTAGTAGACCGCGATCCAGCCGTCGGCGATCTCGGCGGTCTGCGCGACGTTCTTCGGCCCCTCCGCACCCAGCCAGATCGGCAGGTCCGCTCGCAGCGGGTGGGTGATCGGCTTGAGCGGTTTGCCGAGCCCGATCGAACCCGGTCCGTCGTAGGGCATCCGGTAGTGCGGGCCGTCGTTGCGCACCTTGTCCTCGCGCGCCAGCACCTGCCGCACGATCGAGACGTACTCCCTGGTCCGGGCCAGCGGCTTGGCGAACGGCTGGCCGTACCAGCCCTCCACGACCTGCGGACCGGACACGCCGAGCCCCAGGACCGCGCGGCCACCGGAGAGGTGGTCGAGGGTCAGCGCGTGCATCGCGCAGGACGCCGGCGAGCGCGCCGACATCTGCGCTACGGAGGTCCCCAACCGCACGTTGCGGGTCTCCGACCCCCACCAGGCGAGCGGCGTGAAGGCGTCCGAGCCCCACGACTCGGCCGCGAAGACGGCGTCGAATCCAGCGCGGTCGGCTTCGAGAACGAGTTCTTGGGAGTTCTGCGGTGGCGCGGCACCCCAGTACCCGAGCTGCAGTCCTACTTTCACTTGTGAACCTCCCTTTCCCGACCGTCCGCGGACCCCGCCCATACTGCACCGGATATTGCCGCGATGGCGAGAACATGTTTCACTTCGGGTTGTGACTGGGATCTCCGAACCGCTCAGCGCCCCGCTCAACATCGGCTTCGACTACACCCGTTCGCTCGGGACCGTCCACAGCCGATTCGCCACCTCGCTGCGCGATGGCGGCATCGTCGGGGTGCGCGGCAGCGACGGCCGGGTGCACGTGCCACCCATCGAATACGACCCGGACACCGCGGCCCCGCTGGACGACTTCGTCGAAGTCGGCAGCCAGGGCGCGGTGATCAGCTGGACCTGGATGCCCGATCCGCTGCCCGGCCAGCCGCTGGAGCGGCCGTTCGCCTGGGCGCTGGTGCGCCTGGACGGCGCGGACACCCCGCTGCTGCACGCCGTGGACGTGCCCGGACCGGAGGCGATCTCCACCGGGATGCGCGTGCAGGTCCGCTGGGCCGCCGAGCGCGGCAACGGGATTCGCGACATCGCCTGCTTCGAACCCGCGGGCACCCCCACCACCGCGCCGGAACCGGCCGGCGGTGATCCGGTGACGATGCTGACCTCACCGGTGCAGCTCAACTACACCCACTCCGCCTCACCCGAGGAGAGCCGCTACCTGGAAGGGCTCGCCGAGGGCAGGTTGCTCGGTCAGCGCTGCCCCGCGTGCTCGAAGGTCTACATCCCCCCGCGCGGCGCCTGCCCCACCGACGGCGTTCCCACGGTGGAGGAGGTGGAGCTGCCCGATACCGGCACCGTGACCACGTTCTGCATCGTCAACGTGCCGTTCCTGGGCCAGCGCATCAAGCCGCCGTACGTCGGCGCCTACGTGCTGCTCGACGGCGCCGACATCCCGTTCCTGCACCTGGTGCTCGGCTGCGAGGCCGACGAGGTGCGGATGGGCATGCGGGTCAAGGCGTCGTGGAAACCGCGCGACGAGTGGGGCCCCACGCTGGAGAACATCGACCACTTCGAACCGACCGGCGAACCGGACGCGGCGTTCGAAACCTACGCCCACCACCTGTGAAGGAGCTGCCATGACTGACGTCGCCGTCGTCGGCTTCGCACAGGCACCGAACGTGCGCGCCACCAACGGCACCACGAACGGTGTCGAGATGCTGGTCCCCATCTTCCAGGAGGTCTTCGCCCAGACCGGGCTGTCCAAGACCGACATCGGTTTCTGGTGCTCGGGATCGTCGGACTACCTGGCCGGGCGGGCCTTCTCGTTCATCGCAGCGGTGGACGCGATCGGCGCGTTCCCGCCGATCAACGAATCGCACGTCGAGATGGACGCCGCCTGGGCGCTCTTCGAGGCGTGGGTGAAGATCCAGACCGGCGAGGTGGACACCGCCCTGGTCTACGGATTCGGCAAGTCCTCCGCCGGCGACCTGCGCCGCACGCTGGCGCTGCAGCTGGACCCCTACTCGGTGGCACCGCTGTGGCCCGACTCGGTGAGCATCGCCGGCCTGCAGGCCCGCATGGGCCTGGACGCCGGGGACTACACCGAGCAGGAGATGGCCGAGGTCGCGGCCCGGAACCGCGCGTCCGCCAAGGGAAATCCCAGCGCGCAGATCTCCGGCGCGTTCGACCCGCAGGAACTGCTGGCCGAGCCCTACGTCGCCGATCCGCTGCGCGCCCACGACTGCGCGCCGATCACCGACGGGGCGTCGGTGATCGTGCTCGCCTCGGCCGAACGCGCTCGCGAGATCCGCGAACGACCCGCCTACATCGGGGGCATCCAGCACCGCATCGAATCCGGCAGCCTGGGCGCTCGCGACCTGCGCCGCTCGGAATCCACCGCCGCGGCGGGAACGGCACTGGGCACCGACGGCGTCGAGATCGCCGAGCTGCACGCACCTTTCACGCACCAGGAGATCGTGCTGCGGCGGGCTCTCGGGCTGGACGAGTCGGTCGCGGTCAACCCGTCGGGCGGCGCGCTGTGCGGCAACCCGATGTTCGCGGCCGGTCTGTCGCGCATCGGTGAGGCGGCCACGCAGGTCTTCGAGGGCCGCGCCGGGAAGGTGCTGGCGCACGCGACCAGCGGCCCCGCGCTGCAACAGAACCTGGTGTGCGTGATGGAGGGACGAGACTGATGGGCAAGCAGTTGGCGGCCGTGCTGGGCACCGGCCAGACCCACCACACCAGCAAGCGGCTGGACGTCTCGATGGCCGGGTTGTGCCGCGAGGCGGTGGACCGCGCGATGGCCGACGCCGGGGTGGACTGGCCGGACATCGACGCGGTCGTGGTCGGCAAGGCGCCGGACCTGTTCGAGGGCGTGATGATGCCCGAGCTGCACCTGGCCGACGCGCTGGGCGCGACCGGGAAGCCCCTGCTTCGGGTGCACACCGCGGGCTCGGTGGGCGGTTCCACCGGCAACGTGGCGGCCAGCCTGGTCCAGGGCGGCGTGCACAAGCGCGTGCTGGCGGTGGCGTTCGAGAAGCAGTCCGAGTCCAACGCGATGTGGGCGCTGTCGATCGTCCCGCCGTTCAGCATGCCGGTCGGCGCGGGCGCGGGCGGTTACTTCGCGCCGCACGTGCGCTCCTACATCCGCCGCTCCGGCGCCCCGACGCACACCGGGGCGATGGTGGCGGCCAAGGACCGCCGCAACGGATCGCGCAACCCCTACGCGCACCTCAAGCAGTCGGAGATCACCGTCGACTCGGTGATGGCCTCGCAGATGCTGTGGGACCCGATCCGCTACGACGAGACCTGCCCTTCGTCCGACGGCGCGTGCGCGGTCGTCATCGGCGACGAGGCCAGCGCGAACGGCCGCAAGGCGGCGTGGATCCACGCGACCGCGATGCGCACCGAGCCGACGACGTTCGCCGGCCGCGACCAGGTCAGCCCGCAGGCGGGCAAGGACGCGGCGGCCGCGCTGTGGAAGCAGGCCGGGATCACCGACCCGCTGTCCGAAGTGGACGTCGCCGAGATCTACGTGCCGTTCTCGTGGTTCGAGCCGATGTGGCTGGAGAACCTCGGGTTCGCCGCGGAAGGCGAGGGCTGGAAGCTCACCGAGTCCGGCGAGACCGCGATCGGTGGCCGCATCCCGGTCAACCCCTCGGGCGGCGTGCTCTCGTCGAACCCGATCGGGGCTTCCGGACTGCTGCGCTTCGCCGAGGCCGCGCGGCAGGTCACCGGGGACTCCGGCGAGAACCAGGTCGACGGCGCGCAGGTCGCCCTCGGTCACGCCTACGGCGGTGGCTCGCAGTACTTCTCCATGTGGGTCGTCGGATCGAACAAACCTGGAGCCTGACATGAAGTTCACGATGTCGGTGGCCATGACGCCGCTCGACCAGCTCACCGAGCTCGCGCGCACCGCCGAGGAGTGCGGGTACTCCTCGGTCGCGCTGCCGGATTCGCTGTTCTACTCGGAGAAGGTCTCCGCCGAGTACCCCTACACCCAGGACGGATCCCGGATGTGGGACGCCGACACGCCTTGGGTGGACCCGCTGATCGCCACCGCCGCGATGGGCGCGGCGACCTCGCGGCTGCGGTTCTACACCTCGGTGCTCAAGCTGGGCCCGCGCAACCCGGTCCTGCTGTCCCGGCAGCTGGCCTCGGTCGCGTCGCTGACCGGCAACCGCTTCGGGCTCGGACTCGGGCTGGGCTGGGCGCCGGAGGAGTTCGAGTGGTGCGGGGCCCCGTACGCCAAGCGCGGAGCGCGGGTCGACGAGATGATCGAGATCATCCGGCTGATCCTCGGCGGCGGCATGGTCGAGTACCACGGGAAGTTCTTCGACTTCGACAAGTTGCAGATCTCCCCCGCCCCGACCGAGCGGATGCCGATCTACGTCGGCGGGCACACGGAGCCGGCGCTCAAGCGCGCCGCGCGGGTGGGCGACGGCTGGGCGTCGGCGATGATGAAGCTCTCCGAGCTGCGCGAGACCATCGACAAGCTCGGCGAGCTGCGCGCCTCCTACGACCGCGCGGACGAGCCGTTCGAGATCCAGGCCGTGTGCGTCGACCGGTTCGGCGCCGACGGCTACCGCGAGCAGGCCGAGGTGGGCGTCACCGACGCGATCGTGGTGCCGTGGCTCTTCGACGGCCACGGCTTCGACGCGCCGCTGGAGGCCAAGAAGGACTCGATCCGCAAGTTCGCCGCCGATGTCATCGAGAAGGTCTAGGAACACCCGTTTTCGGTTGTGCGGTGGCGGGTCTTCGCGGCCCGCCACCGCTGTCGTACCGAGCAGAACTCGTCAGGAGGCCGCATGAGCGACACTGGAGTGCACTGGAAGGCCAGCCGGGAGCCGCACCCGGCCCGCGACGCGGCGCTGGCGTCGATCAGCGCCGTGGCCCGGCGCGAGAAGGACGAGTGGCTCGCGCTGTTCGCCGAGGACGCCGTGCTGGAGGACCCGGTGGGTCCCTCGCTGTTCGACCCTGAGGGCAAGGGACACCGCGGGATCGAGGGCGTGCTGGGGTTCTGGGACATCGCGATCGCGAAGTCCGAGCGGATCGAGTTCTTCATCGAGGACTCGTTCGCGTGCGGCAACGAGGTCGCCAACACCGGCACGATCACCACGACCATGCCCGACGGTTCGGTGATGGACGCCGAGGGCGTGTTCTCCTACCGCGTCAACGATGCGGGCAAGATCGTCGCGCTGCGGGCGTTCTGGGAGTTCGACCGCGCCGTCGCGACGCTCCGGCAGTCCTAGCAGCCCTCCCCCACGACGATGGCGCCGTTCCCCTGGCGGGAGCGGCGCCATCGTGGTGCGCGGGGGCGGTTGTGGTCCGAACCGCCCGGGGGCGATGCCCGTTTCGCCCGGTCAGTTCGGACCAGAACCGCCCGATGGCGCCCCCGGGACTCACAACCGGGAGCGCCATCTGGAGATCAGCGGTACTGGACCTTGTACTCCTTGATGCCGTTGAGCCAGCCGGATCGCAGCCGGCGCGGCTCCTCGAGCTGACGGATGTCGGGCATGTGGTCGGCGATGGCGTTGAAGATCAGGTCGATCTCCAGGCGCGCCAGGCTCGCGCCCAAGCAGTAGTGCGCGCCGGTGCCGCCGAAGCCGACGTGCGGGTTCGGGTCGCGGGTGATGTCGAAGCGCTCGGGCTCGTCGAAGACGTCGGCGTCGAAGTTGGCCGAGCTGTAGAACATCCCGACCCGCTCGCCCTTCTTGATCTGCACGCCGGAGAGCTCGGTGTCGGCCATCGCCGTGCGCTGGAAGGACACCACCGGGGTGGCCCAGCGGACGATCTCGTCGGCCGTGGTCTGCGGCCGCTCCTTCTTGTACAGCTCCCACTGGTCGGGGTTCTGCATGAAGGCGTGCATGCCGTGGCTGATCGCGTTGCGCGTGGTCTCGTTGCCCGCGACCGCCAGGAGGATCGTGAAGAAGCCGAACTCGTCATCGCTCAGAGCGCTGCCGTCGACGTCCGCCTCGACGAGCTTGGTGACGATGTCGTCCATCGGGCACTTGCGCTTCTGGTCGGCCACGTTCATGAAGTAGCCGAGGATCTCCGCGGCCGCGGTCGACGGATCGATGTCGTACTCGGGGTCGTCGTAGGCGACCATCTGGTTCGACCAGTCGAAGATGTCCTTGCGGTGCTCCTGGGGCACGCCCAGGAGCTCCGCGATCGCCTGCAGCGGGAGCTCGCAGGCGATGTCGGTGACGAAGTCCCCGGTACCGGAGCTCAGCGCGCCGGTGGCGATCGCCTCGGCCCGCTCGTGCAAGGCCGCTTCGAGGCTCTTGATCGCGCGCGGCGTGAAACCGCGCGCCACCAGCCGACGGACCTTCGTGTGCTCCGGCGGGTCGATGTTGAGCATGATGAACCGCTGCATCTCGATCTGCTCGCGGGTCATCTCCTCGTTGAACCGGATGATCGCGGTGTTCTCGTGGCTGGAGAACACGTCGCTGCGCCGGGAGATCTCCTTGACGTCCGCGTGCCGCGTGACGACCCAGTACCCCTCGTCCTCGAAACCCGACTTCCGGAACGGTTGCTTGTTCCACCAGATGGGCGCGGTACGCCGAAGCTCCGCGAATTCCTCCAGCGGCACCCGCTCGGAGTAGAGGTCGGGGTCGGTGAAGTCGAAGCCTTCCGGAAGGCTCGGTGCTACCACGGCTTACCTCCTGCGCTGCACGAACTGAAACGAGTTCTATGTGAAGCGAACCACATGGAGCGCGTTCGGTAAACCCCTTTAACTACAGATGAATCGTGCAAGCCAAGGCAAAGATCGTTCCGCCTCCCCTCCGGTCATGGCGCATGGGGATAACATGTTCTAGATTCGTGGCGGTAGCGATTGCGGTGAGAGGAGATTCAGGTGGGCACTCCGGTGATCGTGGAGGCGGTGCGGACGCCGATCGGCAAGCGCAAGGGCTGGCTGTCCGGGCTGCACGCCTCGGAGATCCTCGGCGCGGCGCAGCGCGGCCTGGTGGAACGCGCGGGCATCGACCCCGCAGTGGTGGAACAGGTCATCGGCGGCTGCGTCACCCAGGCCGGCGAGCAGTCCGGCAACGTCGCCCGCACCGCGTGGCTGCACTCCGGGCTCCCCGAGGAGACGGGCAGCACTTCGATCGACGCCCAGTGCGGATCGGCGCAACAGGCCACCCACCTCATCGCCGGTCTCATCGCGACCGACGCCATCGAGGTCGGCATCTCCTGCGGCGTCGAGGCCATGACCCGGGTGCCGCTGGGCAGCAACATCGGCACCGACGTGGGCCGGCCCAAGCCCGATTCCTGGGACATCGACATGCCCAACCAGTTCCTGGCCGCGGACCGCATCGCGGGCCGCCGGGGCATCACCCGCGAGGACCTCGACCGCTTCGGGGTGCGTTCGCAGGAACGCGCGCAGCTGGCGTGGGACGAAGGCCGCTTCGACCGCGAGATCGTCCCGGTCAGCACCGCCGACGGCGAGGTCACCCGCGACCAGGGACTGCGCGAGACGAGCGTGGAGACCCTCGGCGGGCTCAAGCCGGTCCTCCCCGACGGGCTGCACACCGCGGGCAGCTCCTCGCAGATCTCCGACGGCGCGGCGGCCCTCCTGCTGATGGACTCCGACCGCGCCCAGGCCCTGGGACTGCGTCCGCGCGCCCGGATCGTCTCCCAGTGCCTGGTGGGCGCCGAGCCCTACTACCACTTGGACGGGCCGGTGCAGGCCACCGAGCGGGTGCTCGCGCGCAGCGGGATGAAGATCGGCGACATCGACGTCTTCGAGGTCAACGAGGCCTTCGCCTCGGTCGTGCTGTCCTGGGCCGACGTCCACGGCCCCGACCTGGACCGGGTCAACGTCAACGGCGGCGCCATCGCCCTCGGCCACCCGGTCGGCAGCACCGGCGCCCGCCTGCTCACCTCGGCGCTGCACGAACTCGAACGCCGCGACGGCAGCACGGCCCTGGTCACCATGTGCGCCGGTGGCGCGCTGTCCACGGGCACCATCATCGAACGGCTCTGATCCGCCGCTCCCAAGACGACGCGCGCCGCCCCAGCACTCCGGGGCGGCGCGCGTTTCCCATTCCCGACCCCCTGGCCCGCGAACGAACGTCGCGCGAACTTCGAGCCCGGAGTTCCAGACCCGGAGTTCGCGCGACGTTTCGCACTCGCACCCCACCAGGTGGTGAGGCGGACGTCAGAGCCAGTCGTCCGGCGTGCCCGTCAGGAAGTCCTCCGGCCAGTACTGGGCGGGGGTCGTCGGACGGGTGATGCCCGTGTAGGCGCCCTTGTAGAACAGCAGCGGGTCTTCCTCCGTCGTCTCGCCGAGCGTCTGCACCCGGCCGATGACGATGTGGTGATCACCGCCGTCGAGCACCGATTCGACCGCGCAGTCGAGCCAGGTGAGCGTGCCGTCCAGGAGCGGAGATCCCGACGGAGCCGGGCTCCAGCTCAGGCCGGCGAACTTGTCCTCGCCCTTGCGCCCGAAGACCGACGAGACGTCGCGCTGACCGGCCGCCAGCACGTTGACGCAGAAGTGCCCGGAACGCTCGATCAGCGGCCACGCCCGGGAGTTCTTCCCCGGGCAGAACAGCACCAGGGCCGGGTCGAGGGACAGCGCCGAGAACGACTGGCACGCGAAACCCACCGGCTGACCGTCGCAGCTGCCGGTCACCACCGTCACACCGGTGCAGAAGTGCCCGAGCGTGCGCCGGAACGTCGCACCGTCGATCTCCGAGACCACCGCTTCCATCGCCCCTCCCATCACTGAGGCCTGTTGCCGAGGCTGAAGTCGTGGCCCCACAGGCTGACCGCCGTGCTCTCGCGCGCGATCCAGTCGTCGTCGTCGACCTGCCTTCCCTCGCAGCCGAATTCGACGTCGAAGCCACCAGGGGTCTTCATGTAGAACGACAGCATCAGGTCGTTGACGTGCCTCCCCAGGGTCGCCGACATCGGCACCTTGCGCCGGTAGGCGCGGTCCAGGGTCAGCCCGACGTCGTCGACGTCGGCTACCTCGACCATCAGGTGCACGATGCCGCTGGGCGTGGGCATCGGCAGGAACGCCAGGCTGTGGTGCCGCGGGTTGCAGCCGAAGAACCGCAGCCACGCCGGTTCCCCGTCGGAGGGCCTGCCGACCAGCTCGGGCGCCATGCGCATCGAGTCGCGCAGCTTGAACCCGAGCACGTCGCGGTAGAACCGCAGCGCCGCCTCGTCGTCGTGGGTGGACAGCACCACGTGCCCGAGCCCTTGCTCCTCGGTGACGAACGTGTGCCCGTACGGGCTCACCACCCGCCGGTGCTGCAGCGCGGCACCGTGGAAGACCTCCAGCTCGTTGCCCGACGGGTCGCTGAAGCGGATCAGCTCCATCACCCGCCGGTCCGCGAGCTCCTCGGCCGTGCCCTCCTTGAACGGAACCCCGTTGGCGCTCAACGAGTCCCGGATCTCCTGCAGGCCCGCCGCGTGCTCGGCTTCCCATCCGGCCTGCAGCAGCCGGTCCTGCGAACCGGGCACGATGACCAGCCGGGCCGGGAAGTCGTCCATGCGCAGGTACAGCGCGTCCGGATCGTTCCCGCTGCCCTCGACCATGCCGAGGACCTTCAAGCCGTACACCCGCCACGCCTCGATGTCGGTGGCCTCGATGCGCAGGTACCCGAGCGAGCGAATACCCATGGGACTACCTCTCCTTCGCCTTGTGGAGCGTGCTGTGGTCGTGTCGCGGCGGGCCCGGCGACAGCGGTTCCGCCGCCGGCAGATCGGCACTAGCCGTCCAGGAAGTCCTTGGTGATGCTGTTGAACTCCTCGAACTTCTCCAGCTGCGCCCAGTGCCCGCAACGACCGAAGACGTGCAGCTGCGCGCGCGGGATCAGCTTCAGCGCCACCAGCGCCCCGTCCAGCGGGTTGACCCGGTCCTCGCGGCCCCAGATCAGCAGCACCCGCTGCCGCAGCTTGTAGGCCTCCCGCCACAGCAGGCCCTCTTCGAAGCTCTCGGGCTGGGAGAAGGACTTGCCCATCGCCTTCATGGCGGCCATCGACTCCGGCGCGCTGGCCGCCGCGAAGCGCTCCTCGAGCAGCTCCTCGGTGATCAGCGACTGGTCGTAGACCATCGTCCGCAGGAAGGCTTCGAGCTTCTCCTTGGTCGGGCCGGGCGGCGCTCCGAACTGGCCCAGCTTCTGGACCCCTTCGGTCGGGTCCGGCGCGAACACGTTGAGGCTCAAGCCGCCCGGCCCCATCAGCACCAGCCGACCCGCGCGCTCGGGGAAGTTCAGCGCGAAGCGCACCGCCGTCCCGCCACCGAGCGAGTTGCCGAGCAGGTGCGCCTTGTCGACGCCCAGGACGTCGAACAGCTCGTGCAGAGCGCCCGCGCTGTGGGTGAAGTACTGGCCGTGCTCGGTCGGTTTCGAGGACTTGCCGAATCCGGGCTGGTCCACGGCGATGACGTGGAAGTCATCGGCGAACGCCTCGATGTTGCGGCTGAAGTTGCTCCACGCCGACGCCCCTGGCCCGCCGCCGTGCAGCATGACCACGGTGTTGTCGTTGCCGACGCCGGCTTCGTGGTAGTGCAGCGTCAGCCCGGAGGGCAGTGTCGCGTCCTGGCTCTTGATCTCCACCATCAGACCATCGAATCCTTCACCGGTAGACCGAATTCTCCGCTGCCGAACATCGTGTAGGCGCGCTCGGCGTCATTGGCCGCGTGCACCCGGCCGGCGTGCGCGTCCCGCCAGAACCGCTGGATCGGGGTGCCCGCCTGCAGCGCCCGCCCACCGGAGTTCTCGAAGAGCCGGTCGACCGCGGAGATCGCCCGCGCGGTACCGCGCACCTGGTCACGACGTGCCTTGAGCCGCAACGACATCGGCACTTCCTCGCCCGCCTGCAGCAGAGCCAGCTCGTCGGCGATGTTGGTCGACAGCTGCAGCCACGCGGCGTCGATCTCGCTGGCGGCCTCGGCGATGCGGACCTTGGCGAACGGGTCGTCCTTGGCCTGCTCACCGGCGTAGGCGGCGCGAACCCGCTTGGCCTGGTGCTCGACGTGCGCGTCGTAGGCACCCTGCGCCATGCCGATGATCGGCGCGGTGATCGTCGAGGGGTGCACGGTGCCCCACGGAAGCCGGTACAGCGGCGCCGTGTTGACCTCGTGGCCGGGGCACTGGGTCTTCGACATGGACATGAAGCTCAGCGCCCGGTGCTCGGGGATGAACACGTCCTCGACGACGATGTCGTTGCTGCCGGTGCCGCGCAGCCCGACGGTGTCCCACACGTCGTTGATCGTGTAGTCGTCGAGCGGCAGGAGGTAGGTGCAGAAGTCGACCATGTTGCCCTCGCCGTCCAGCGCGGGGCCGCCGACGAACACCCAGCTCGCGTGATCGCAGCCGGAGGAGAAGCTCCACTTACCCGTCAGCCGGTAGCCGCCCTCGACGACCTTCGCCTTGCCCATCGGCGCGTAGGAGGACGAGATCCGCGTGTTCTGGTCCTTGCCCCAGACGTCCTCCTGGGCCTGCTGCGGGAACAGGGCCAGGTGCCACGGGTGGACGCCGAGGATGGAGGCGACCCAGCCGGTCGAGCCGCACGCGCTGGCGATGAGCTTCACCGCGGTGTAGAACTCCACCGGGTCGGCCTCGTAGCCGCCGTAGCGCTGGGGCTGCAGCAGCTTGAAGAATCCCGCGTCCTGCAGCTCGCCGATGGATTCCGCCGGGATCTTGCGGCCGTCCTCGGCCTGCTGGGCGCGATCCCGCAGCGAAGGAAGCAGCTTGCGCACCGCTTCGAGAACTTCTGTGCTGTCCCGGTCACTCATGCAGTGCTCCGTTCGAAAGTTCCGGTGTGGTCACTTGGCCTGTTCGCGCTGCAGTTCCAGCGCGATGTCGATCAGCTGGTCCTCCTGGCCGCCGACGAGCTTGCGCTCACCGGCGCGAACCAGGAGCTGCGCCTGGCTGACGCCGTAGCGCTCAGCCTGGTTGGCGGCGTGCTTGAGGAAGCTGGAGTACACCCCGGCGTAACCCATCATCAGCGCGGAGCGGTCCAGCAGGCATTCCTCCGGCATCGCCGGGCGCACCACGTCCTCGGCGGCGTCGGCGATGGCGAAGAAGTCCACGCCGGTCCGGAATCCGAGCTTGTCGCACACGCCGACGAACGCTTCGACCGGCGTGTTGCCCGCGCCGGCACCGAATCGCCGCGTGCTGCCGTCGATCTGGACGGCACCGGCACGGGCCGCGGCGACCGAGTTCGCCACCGCGACACCGAGGTTCTCGTGCCCGTGGAAGCCGATCTGCGCGTCGCCGCCGATCTCGGCGTCCAGAGCCGAGACGCGCTCGGCGACCTGCTCCAGCACCAACCCACCGGCGGAGTCGACGACGTAGACGCACTGGCATCCGGCGTCGACCATGATCCGGGCCTGCTTGGCCAGCACCTCCGGTGGCTGGGAGTGGGCCATCATGAGGAACCCGACGGTTTCCATGCCCTGCTCGCGCGCGAGCCCGAAGTGCTGCACCGACACGTCGGCCTCGGTGCAGTGGGTGGCGATCCGGCACACCGAGGCACCGTTGTCGCGCGAGATGAGGATGTCGTCGGTGACGCCCACCCCGGGCAGCATCAGCACGGCGATCTTGGCGTTGCGCGCGGTCTCCGCGGCCAGCGTGATGAGCTCCTGCTCGGGAGTGCGCGAGAACCCGTAGTTGAACGAGGATCCGCCCAGGCCGTCGCCGTGGGTCACCTCGATCACCGGCACCCCGGACCCGTCGAGCGCGGTGACGATGTCGCGCACCTCGTCGGCGGTGAACTGGTGCCGCTTGTGGTGCGAGCCGTCGCGCAGCGAGGTGTCGGTGATGCGCAGGTCCAGCTCGTCGCTGTAAGTCTTGGGCAGATGGGTCTTGGGCAGTCCGGTCACCGCGCGGCCTCCTTCTGCAACGCCCCGGTGCCGGCGAGCTCTTCGCCGACCCGCACCGCGGCGGCGGTCATGATGTCGAGATTGCCGGAGTAGTTCGGCAGGAAGTCGCCCGCGCCTTCGACTTCGACGAACACCGCGACGCGCGCCTGCCCGCCGGTGAGCGCCGACGGCGGGTCGAACTGCGGCTCGGACAGCAGCCGGTAGCCGGGGACGTACTCGGCGATGTCGGCGGCCATGCGGGTGATCGACTCGCCGATGGCGTCGGTGTCGGCGTCGGCCGGGATGGCGCAGAAGATGGTGTCGCGCATGATCATCGGCGGGTCGGCCGGGTTGAGCACGATGATCGCCTTGCCGCGCTCGGCTCCCCCGATGACCTCGATCCCCTTGGAGGTGGTGCGGGTGAACTCGTCGATGTTCGACCGCGTTCCGGGTCCCGCCGACACGGAGGCGACCGAGGCGACGATCTCGGCGTAGGCCACCGGAACGACCCGGGACACCGCGTGCACCATCGGGATGGTGGCCTGACCGCCGCAGGTGATGAGGTTGATGTTCGGGGCGCCGAGGTGCTCGTCGATGTTGACGGGCGGGACGACGTAGGGTCCGACGGCGGCCGGGGTGAGGTCGATCGCCCGGATGCCGCGCTCGGCGTAGCGCGGGGCGTTGGCCCGGTGCACGTAGGCCGAGGTCGCCTCGAAGACGATGTCCGGGCTCTCGTTCTCCAGCAGCCAGTCCACGCCCCCGGCGCTGGTGGCCACGCCGAGGTCCGCAGCGCGGCGGAGGCCGTCGCTGTCGGCGTCGATGCCGATCATCCAGGCGGGCTCGACGTGCTTCGCCCGGCTGAGCTTGTAGAGCAGGTCGGTACCGATGTTGCCCGACCCGACGATGGCCGCCTTGGCCGTCATGGCGCCCCTCCTGAGGTGTGTTGAGGTCTCTAGGGTTTCGCGGTGAGGCCGACCGTGCCGAGACCGGTGAACTCGGCCCGGAAGACATCCCCTGGCCGCACGTCGATGGCGCGGGTGCAGGAACCGGGCAGCACGACGTTCCCGGCCCGCAACCGGACCCCGAACCCGGCGACCTTCTTCGCCAGCCAGGCCACGGCGGTGGCGGGGTTGCCCAGCACCGCGTCGGAGCGGCCCTCCGCGACGACCTCGCCGTTGCGGTGCAGCACGGCGTCGATGCCGCGCGGGTCGAGCGCCCCCGGTGCCACTCGCTGCGCTCCCAGCACGTAGCCGGCCGAGGAGGCGTTGTCGGCGATGGTGTCGGCGATGCCGATCCGCCAGTCGCGGATGCGGCTGTCGATCAGCTCGATCGAGGGGATCAGCGCTTCGGTGCGGTCGAGCACGCCCTGCTCGTCGCAGTCCGGCGGGATGTCCTCGGACAGCAGGAAGCCGACCTCGACCTCCACGCGCGGGTAGCAGTAGGCACGGGCGTCGAGCGGAACGTCCTCGGACAGCTGCATGTCGCTGAGCAGGTGCCCGTAATCCGGTTCGTCGACGCCCATCATCTGCTGCATCGCCGGCGAGGACAGCCCGACCTTGTGCCCGGCGGTCGGGACGTCCCGGCGGCGGATGTTGATCAGCTGGATCTCGTAGGCGTCGACCACGTCGATGTCCGGGTGCGATTCGATCAGCGGCGGGATCGGCTCCCGTTCGCGCTCGGCCCGCCACAACCGCTCGGCGAGCCCTTCGCGGGTCTCGGCACTGAGCATTCGTCCTCCCCGGCACCCCTGGTGACTGGAACAGGTTCCGAACGATGCGGAACCCCTTTCACGTGCTGTTCCGGCTACATCATAGCGCCAACAGCGCCAAAATCTATAACATGTTTCAGTTTGCTGCGAGCACCAGTCCGCTGGTGGGGACCCCGGTGCCCGCCGTCACCAGGACGTTGCCGACAGCATCGACCTGGTTGACCGCCGTCCCGCGGATCTGCCGCACCCCTTCGGCGATGCCGTTCATCCCGTGGATGTAGGCCTCGCCCAGCTGGCCGCCGTGGGTGTTGAGCGGGAGCCGACCACCGTGCTCGATGGCTCCGTCGGCGATGAAGTCCTTGGCCTCACCCCGGCCGCAGAATCCGAGCTCTTCGAGCTGGACCAGCACGAACGGCGTGAAGTGGTCGTAGAGGATGCCGACCTGCACGTCCTGCGGGCCGATCCCGGACTGCTCCCACAGCTGGCGCGCCACCAGGCCCATCTCAGGCAGGCCGGTGATGTCGTCCCGGTAGTAGCTGGTCATGGTGAACTGGTCCGGCCCGCTGCCCTGGGCGGCTCCGGCCACCACCGCGGGCGGGTTCGGCAGGTCGCGGGCGCGATCCAGGCTGGTGATCACCAGCGCCACCCCGCCGTCGCTCTCCTGGCAGCAGTCCAGCAGCCGCAGCGGCTCGGTGATCCACCGGGAGTTCTGGTGGTCCTCCAGGGTGATCGGACGCTCGTAGAACCACGCGTTCGGATTCGCCGCGGCGTGCTTGCGGTCGGCGACCGCGATGCGCCCGAAATCCTCGCTCGTCGCGCCGTAGGCGTGCATGTAGCGGCGGGCGAACATGGCCACCTGCGCACCCGGAGTGCCCAGGCCCATCGGGTAGGACCAGCTGTTGTCCACGCCGGTGGAGGTGGCCTGACCCGACAACCCGGCGTTGAACTGACCGAACCGCTGCCCGGAGCGCTCGTTGAAGGCGCGGTAGCAGACCACGACCTCGGCCATCCCGGTCGCCACCGCCATCGCCGCCTGCTGCACCGTGGCGCAGGCCGCGCCGCCCCCGTAGTGGATGCGGCTGAAGTAGCTCAGGTTCGGGATGCCGACCTCGCGGGCCACCGCGACCTCGGTGTTGGTGTCCATCGTGAAGGTGACCAGACCATCCACATCGGACGGTTCGAGCCCCGCGTCGGTGATCGCGCCGCGCACGCACTCGGCGGCCAGCTGCAGTTCGCTGCGCCCGGAGTCCTTGGAGAACTCGGTCGCACCGATCCCCGCGATCGCGGTCTTCCCTGAGATCATCGGGCCACCTCCGGCAGCTCCAGCCGAACCCGGCCGGTCACGTGGGTGCCGAGCTGGTTGCGGCCCAGCACCTCGACGACGAACACTCCCTCGCCCTGCTCCAGGACCTGGCCGTGCATGGTCAGCGTGTCGTAGGCGTAGCAGGGCACGCCGAGCTTGATCGACACCCCGCGCACCAGCGCTTCCGGACCCGCCCAGTCGGTGACGTAGCGCTGCACCAGACCGGTCGAGGTCAGGATGTTGAGGAAGATGTCGTCGGAACCCTTGGCCTGCGCCAGGTCCCGGTCGTGGTGCACGTCCTGGAAGTCGCGGGTCGCGATGGCCGTGCTCACGATGAAGGTCGGAGTGGCGTTGATGCGTTCCTCCGGCAGGGCGTCGCCGATCGCGACCTCACCCGCCGAACGTGTGCGCGCCAGTGTCATGCGTCCTCCCCTGTTCTGCGGGACACCCGCACCCGGTCGGACGCATGAGCGCGCGAGCCGAAATCGTCGCTCATGCGTCCTCCGACGGTTTCCAGTACGGCAGCGTGAGTTCGTCGTCGACGCGCTGGTAGGCGACCTGGACGCGCTGCCCGATGGTCACCTCTTCCGGGTCGACGTCGTGCAGTTCCCCGAGGATCCGGACGCCCTCGTCGAGCGCGACCAGCGCGATCACCAGCGGCAGCTTCTTGCCCGGGATCGCGGGACGGTGGTGCACGACGTAGCTGTAGACCTCGCCGAGCCCTTCGGACACCAGGTGGGTGCGCTGGGTGGCACCGCACTCCGGGCACATCGGCCCCGGCGGGTGCCGCAGCAGTCCGCAGCCGCCGCAGCGCTGGATGCGCAGCTCGCCTGCGGCCGTGCCCTCCCAGAAGTAGGCGGTGTCCTGGTTGATCGCGGGCCGGATGACCTCGGCCGGCGGCTCCGGTTCCGACTGGGGCTCAGCGGTCTTCGCTTCCGCAGGCTTGAACTTCAGGACGCGGAACATCATCTCGGCCACCGGCTCATCGCCGACGTACCAGGTGTTGCGGGTGGTGACGAACCAGCCCTCGCCGAGGCCGGTGGTCTTCGGCCCGACCACCGAGTCGAGCTTGGTGGTGACCGCGAGCTGCTCGCCGTGCCGGAGGTAGCGGTGGTAGGTCTGCTCGCAGTTGGTCGCGACCACCGAGGTGTACCCGGCTTCGTCGAGCGCACCCATCATCGAGTAGAGCGGGTCGTCGGGATCGCGCTCGGGGTTGAGCCCGCCCATGGTCCACACCTGCGCCATCGCCGGCGGGGCGACGAGCCCGCCGTGGACGGACTTCTCGGCGACCTCAGCCGAGGTGTAGACCGGGTTGGCGTCGCCCATCGCCTCGACCCAGTTGTTGATCATCGGCAGGTTCACCGGATCGCGGGCCGGCCTCGGTGCGCTGGAACCGCGCTCGGCGATCCGGTTGGCCGCCGCGCGGATCTCCTCTGCCTCAGTGGTCGTACTGGTCATGATGCTCCATTCCTCAGCGCGGCACCCGCGGCAGTCCCAGCCCGGCGGTGGCGATCAGCTCGCGCTGGACCTCGCTGACCCCTCCGCCGAAGGTCAGCACGATGTTTCCGCCTTGGCCTGAAACGTCCAGCCAGTGCAGCAGTTCCGCGGTGTCCTCTTCGGACGGATCGCCGTGCCTGCCGACGATCTCCTCCAGCTCGCGACCCAGCGTCTGCACGGTCTCGGAGGAGAAACACCTTGGTCGCCGAGGCGTCGGCGACCTCCACCGGGCCGAGCGACGCCGACGCGGCGACCTGCCAGTTCAGCAGCTCGTTGACCCGCTCGAAGGCCCGCACCCGCGCGAGAACCCGCTTCACGTCGGGGAGTTCGAGGCAGATCGCGCTCGGCCGCCCAATCACGCACCCGCTCGCGCAACCCACCGGTGCGGCCCGACGGGCCGAGCATGACGCGCTCGTGGTTGAGCTGGGTCGTGATCAGCTTCCAGCCGCGGTCCTGCTCCCCCACCAGCATCGAGGCCGGAACCCGCACGTCGTTGAAGTAGGTCGCGTTGACGTGGTGTGACCCGTCGGCGGTGATGATCGGCGTCCACGAGTAGCCCTCATCGCGGGTGTCGACGATCAGGATCGAGATGCCCTTGTGCTTGGGCGCATCGGGATTCGTGCGGCAGGCCAGCCAGATGTAGTCCGCGTCGTGCCCCCCGGTGGTGAAGATCTTCTGGCCGTTGACGACGTAGTCGTCGCCGTCGCGCACCGCGGTGGTGCGCAACGAGGCGAGGTCGGTGCCCGCGTCCGGTTCGGTGTAGCCGATAGCGAAGTGCACGTCCCCGGCGAGGATCTTGGGCAGGAAGAAGGCCTTCTGCTCTTCCGTGCCGTAGGTCTGCAGCGTCGGCCCGACGGTCTGCAGCGTCACCGACGGCAGCTGCACGTCGGCCCTCGACGCCTCGTTGGCGAAGATGTAAGTTCTCGACGTCGCCGAAACCGCGCCCGCCGTACTCCTCGGGCCAGCCCACGCCCATCCAGCCGTCGCGGCCCATCCGGCGGACCACCGCGCGGTGGGCCTCGTCGTGCCGGTCCAGGCGAGCGCTTCGCGCTCTTCGGGGGTGACGAGGTTGCTGAAGTACTCGCGCAGCTCGGCCTGCAGCGCCCGCTGCTCCTCGGTGAGTTCGATGAACACGGCTTCTCCTCAGGCGTGTCGGGCGAGGACGTCGACGCGGTGCGCGGCGCCGCCCGCAGAGCCGCGCCAGGTCCTTGACCTGCGAGTAGTAGCGGTGCATGGGGTAGGTGATGTCCACGCCGAGCCCGCCGTGCAGGTGGTGGCAGGTGTGCATCGCGGCAGGTGCCTGGTCGGTGAGCCAGAAGGCGGCGACGTCGAGGTCTTCACCCGCGTCGCGCCCGGTGCCCAAACGCCAGGACGCCGACAGCGCCGCCAGGTGCAGGGTCCGGTTGACGACGTAGACGTCGGCGATCTGCTGCGCGACGGCCTGGAAGGCCGCCAGCGGCTTGCCGAACTGGTGCCGCGTGCGCAGGTGCTCGGCGGTGAGCTCCAGCGCCGCGGCCACTGCTCCGTCTCCCAGCGCGCACATCCCCGCGAGAGCGCAGGAGTGCACGTCGTCGAGGACCGCTTCGCTCGGCGAGCCGAGGACTTCGCCTTCGACGTCGTCGAGGTCCACGACCCACTCCACGCCGACCGAGGAGCGCACCGAGCGCAGCGTCACGCCGTCGGCGTGCGGGTCGACCAGCAGGATCGCGGGCCCCTGCTCGGTGCTGGCGGACACCAGCAGGCGGTGCGCGGTGTCGGCGTGCAGCACGCCGGTCTTGCGCCCGGTGACGCGTGATTTCTCCGACACCGTGCGGGGTTTCGTCGGCAGCGGGGCGGAGGCCTCGTTGAGCGCCGCGCTGAACACGCGTCCGGGCTCGGCGAGCAACCGCTCCTGCTGGGACTCGTCGGCGTGCCGCGCGATCGGCAGGACGCCGAAGGCCAGCGTCGCCAGCGCCGGGACGCCGACCCCGGCCTTGCCCACCTCGGCGAGCACCAGACCGACCTCGAGCGGGCCGAGTCCGGCCCCGCCCAGGCGCTCGGGGACCGGCAGCGAGAGCAAGCCCGACTCCCCCAGCGCCTTCCACACCGACTCATCGAAACCGATTCCAGTTGAGGCGGCGGCTCGCTCGGTCTCCTTGGCCAGAACTTCAGCCGCCAGATCCCTCACTGCCTGCTGCGTCTCCCCGAGCGTGAACTCCATCCCGCCCCCTCGACCAACCCTG
>NZ_VIWX01000001.1 GCF_007829955.1 Saccharopolyspora dendranthemae | reverse complement strand
TGTCCTCGTTCGGGTAGATGACGGTCGCAGGTGTGCCAGGCGTGATCGGGCCGCGCTCCCGTCGAAGCAGCCCGGGGTCCGCGCGCACTCGCCGGGCCCCTTGTCTTCGAAGATCCGTCCAGGTGTGGAAGCGGTGATCCGCGCTGATCATCACCGCGTCGTCGAGCACCACCACGTGCTCGATCGTGCCTGCGTTGCGCAGCGCTTTCGCCCATCGCCGCAGCTGATCACCGCTCTCCAGCACCACCACTCGCGCTCGGCTGTGGGAGGCGATGGCGTGCACCTGGTCCTGGCTCAGCGCGGGGTGCAGCGTGCCGGCAACGGCGCCCAGGTGCGCTGCGGCGACGTCGGAGAGCCAGTGCTCGGTGCGGTTGGACATCATCAGCAGGATGGTCTGACCTCGCTGCAGGCCGAGCGCGTTGAACGCGGCGGCCAGCAGTTCGACCTCCTCACCCGCCTGTTTCCAGGTGAAGGTCCGGTTGGCGTCGGTCAGTGCCGGCTCGTCGGGGAACTGCGCGATGTTGTGGGAGAACAGTCGTGGGATCGTCGTTTCCAGTGCCGCCTCGGCCCAGCCGTCCAAGGTGCTCATCGCAGCCGATCTCCCCTCGCCCCGAACAACGGTTGCGATTGACGCGCGTTGAGGCGATGAAACCTGATCGGGGTGGACCGAAACCAGCGCCGAATGCTGGAACACGTTCCGACGAACCGGTACACCCCGGCGGCTTTTCGGAAGAATCAGGCGAAATCAGACGTGATCGCGAATGACGTCGTTGACGGCGTGCTGAAAGCCGTTGACCAGGACCTGGATGGTCAGCGGGCGGAGCTGGTCGGTCACCACGCGCACCCGATCGCGCTCGTCCTCGGGACGTCCGTGCTCCACGTAGGGGCGCAGCACGTTCTCGGCGAACAGCTCGCGCAGCTCGGTGGCGATCTGCGCGGTGTGCCGCTCGACGATCCCCTTGGCCTGCACCAGCATCTGCAGCGGCAGCCCCAGGTCGAGGATCTGCAGGCCCACTCCCAGCATCGCCGGGCTGGGCAGCTGCAGCTTGTCCGGATCGTCGATGCGCTGGAGGACCCCCAGCTCCACAAGGTGCTCGACCAGGTCGTCATCGAGGTGCCTGCCTGCGCGGCGGTCCAGCTCGTGGCGGTCGAGCTCTTCGGCGTGATCATCGGTCCACGGCGCGATCAGCGCGCGCTGCAGGGCGAGCTCGTCCGGTGAGGAGCCTGCCGGGATGCGCTGCAGGTGGCGTTCGATAGCCGACAGGGTGAAGCCGAGCGTCTGCAGCTCGCGGATCAGATCCAGTCGCGCGAGGTGTTCAGCGCCGTACAGTCCGAGACGGCCGCGCAGGCGTGGAGCCGGCAGCAGCCCGCGCGACGAGTAGAACCGGACCGTTCGCACGGTCACTCCGGCACGGGCGGCCAGTTCGTCGATGGTGAGCTCTTCGTCCGCAGTTCGGAGCATGCCGTCACGTTACTCCTTGACCGCTGTAACACCAACGATGTAACACTGATTGCGTCGTATTTCTTGTGTCGCGTGGCACGGCGTTGTTCGAGGGGTCGGGCTTCCGCGTCGTGGAGAGGATTTGTCGTGATGGCAACGGGTGGCCCGCTGGCCGGGGTGAAAGTCGTGGAGCTCGCCGGCATCGGTCCGGCGCCCTTCTGCGCCATGCTGCTGGCCGATCTCGGGGCAGACGTCGTCCGCGTCGACCGGCCGGGCGTCGGCGGTGACGACGACCTGCTCAACCGGGGCAAGCGGTCGGTTCAGGTCGACCTCAAGCACGAGCGAGGCCCAGAAGCCGTGCTGGCGCTCGCGAAAGAAGCCGACGTGCTGCTGGAAGGCCTGCGTCCCGGCGTCACCGAGCGGCTCGGAGTAGGCCCGGACCAGTGCTGGGAGCTCAACCCGAAGCTCGTCTACGGGCGGATGACGGGATGGGGCCAGGACGGTCCGCTCGCCAGCACCTCGGGTCACGACGTCGGCTACGTCTCGCTCACCGGCATGCTGCACGCCATCGGCCGCCAGGGCGGTCCGCCGCAGATCCCGGCGAACCTGCTCGGGGACTTCGGCGGCGGAGCGATGTACCTGGCGGTCGGGGTCCTCGCGGGACTCCTGGAAGCGCGTGTCAGCGGACGCGGCCAAGTCGTCGACGCCGCCATCGTCGACGGAACCGCGCACCTGGGATCGATGTTGTGGAGCTTCTTCGCGACGGGCGGGTGGAGCACCGAACGCGGCACCAACCTGCTCGACACCGGCGCTCCCTACTACGACGTCTACGAAACGTCCGATGGCGAGTACATGTCGGTCGGCGCGCTGGAACCCAAGTTCTACGCGGAGCTGCTGGAGAAGCTCGAACTGGCAGGAAAGGTCCCAGACCGCGATGACGCCTCGACATGGCCTGAGCTCAGGAAGATGTTCGCCGAGAGGTTCAAGCAGCGCACCCGTGCGGAGTGGACCGAGGTGTTCGACGGCACCGATGCCTGCGTCGCCCCCGTCCTGTCGATGGCCGAGGCGGAGCAACACCCGCACCTGGCCGCCCGTCAGACCCTGGTGCGCCGCGAGGGGACGCTGCAACCGGCGCCCGCCCCGCGGTTCAGCCGCACCCCGAATCCCGAGCCCGGAGCGGTCGCCATCCCCGGCGCGCACACCGAAGAAGTGCTGAGCGAATGGGGGCTTTCCCACGACCTGCTCGACTCGGGCGCCATGCACTCCGCGCCGCGATGACCCGCGGCGCGACCCAACGACAGATTCGTTCCCACACAGCGACTTCGCGGGATGACGGTGACAGGAAGGTTCCCTTCCTCGCGCCGCCCGCCACGAACCGGAAGGACGCGTGAAGATGCGCAGGGAGTTGTTCGAGCCCGAGCACGAGGCTTTCCGAGAGACGGCTCGGACCTTCATCAACAAGGAACTCGTCCCGCACAACGAGGAGTGGGAGGCCGCCGGTCAGGTCAGCCGGGAATCCTGGCGGGCCGCCGGCGAACACGGCCTGCTCGGCTTCGCCGTCGATGACGAGTACGGCGGGGGCGGCGTCGACGACTTCCGCTTCAACGTCGTCTTCGACGAGGAGCTGGTGTCCGCGGGCATCTCCGGGTTCGGGTCACCGCTGCACAACGACATCATCGCGCCCTACTTGACCAAGCTGGCCAACGACGAGCAGAAGCAGCGCTGGCTGCCCGGCTTCTGCTCCGGGGAACTGATCACCGCCATCGCGATGACCGAGCCCGGCGCGGGCAGCGACCTGCAGGGAATCCGCACCACCGCGGTCCGCGACGGTGACGACTACGTGCTCAACGGGCAGAAGACCTTCATCAGCAACGGCATCATGGCCGACCTGGTGATCGTCGTGGCCCGCACCGACCCGGACGCGGGGCACCAGGGCATCAGCCTGCTGGTGGTCGAGCGCGATATGCCGGGCTTCGAGCGCGGCCGCAACCTCGAGAAGATCGGGCAGAAGGCGCAGGACACCGCCGAGCTGTACTTCACCGACGTGCGCGTGCCCGCCCGCAACCTCCTCGGCGAGGAAGGGCAGGGCTTCATCTACCTGATGCAGAACCTGCCGCAAGAACGGCTGTCGATCGGCGTGGCCTCCATCGCCTCGGCCGCCAAGGTTCTGGAGCTCACCAAGGACTACTGCCGCGAGCGCACCGCCTTCGGACGACCGATCGGCAAGTTCCAGAACACCCGCTTCGAGCTCGCCGAGATGGCCACCGAGGTCCAGATCGGGCAGGTCTTCGCGGACCGTTGCGTGCAGGAGCACGTTCGAGGTGAGCTGAGCATCGAACACGCCGCCATGGCCAAGTGGTGGCTCAGCGAGCTCAACAAGCGCGTCGTCGACCGTTGCCTGCAGTTGCACGGCGGCTTCGGCTACATGACCGAGTACCCGGTGGCCAAGGCGTACCTGGACTCCCGCGTCCAGACCATCTACGGCGGCACGACCGAGATCATGAAGGAGATCATCGGCCGTTCCATGGGATTCTGACGGCGTCCGCGGGGACCGGTGCCAGCCGGTTCCCGCGTCCCGCCGCGAAGGAGGCGAACCGTGGACTGGATCGTCGCCCCCGACTCCGACGGACGCGCGCTGCGCGACGTCTTCCCATCGATGCTGGCCGCGATGGGTGTCGAGAGCTTCACCGACACCATCGGGATCCCGCCCTGCCGCAACGCCCTGGTGCTGCTGGTGGACGGGCTTGGTCACGAGCTGCTGCGCGCGCACGAAGCCGACGCGCCATTTCTGTCGAGCCTGCAGCACTCGCCGCCGCTGACAGCAGGGTTCCCCACCACCACCGTCACCAGCATCGCCTCGCTGGCCACCGGTCGTTGCGCTGGGGAGCACGGCCTCGTCGGCTACACCTTCGCCGAACCGGGCGGAGGTCTGCTGCACCCCTTGAGCTGGACGGTCCGGGACTCGCCTGACGGCGACCGCGTGAGCCTGATGGAGCGGTGGCCACCGGAACAGGTGCAGCCCCACACCACCGTGCTGGAACGGGCCGCGGCTGCTGGAGTCGACGTTCGCGTCGCGGTTCCCCGTCATTTCGAGGGCACCGGGCTGACCGAGGCCTCGCTGCGCGGTGCGAAGTTCCGCGGCGTGCGGGAGCTGGGCGACCTCGCCGCAGAACTCCTCGACGCGGCCGAGAGCCCCGGTCCCAGCCTCTGCTACGGCTATCACGCGGGAGTCGACCTGCTGGGGCACGTTCACGGACCCGGTTCCATCCAGTGGCGCATGCAGCTGCGGCAGATCGACGCGTTCGTGCAGATGGTCGCCGAACGACTACCACCGGGCGTCGTGCTCTCGGTCGTGGCCGACCACGGCATGGTCGACCTGGATCCGGCGCAGATGATCGACGCCGACAGCGATCCCGCGCTGCAGGAGGGAGTCCGCCTGCTCGGCGGCGAGGTGCGGGTCCGCCAGGTCTACGCCCGTCCCGGCGCGCGGGACGACGTGCTGGCCGCCTGGCAGGACGCCGTCGGCGAGAGCGGCAGCGTCATCACCGGCGAGCAGGCCATCGACGAGGGCTACTTCGGCCCGGTGACCGACGCGGTGAGGCCGCGCATCGGCGACGTGCTGGCCGTGTTGCGCACAACCGGGGTGATCCGGTCGGTTGCCGAGCCGGGCGAATCGAAGCTGCGGGGTCATCACGGCTCCCTGACCTCTGCGGAACAACTGATACCGGTACTGATCGCAGCAGGAGGCTGATCGGTGATGGCGGATGGTGGACTGTTCGGGCCGAGAACGGTGTCCTGGCATCTGCACGGTGATCCAACGATGTGGATCGCGGGGATCTGCAGCTTGTTCCTGCAGGCGCTGCACCCGCGAGCGGTGGCGGCTGTAGTGCAGAACTCGCGGTTCCAGGAAGACCCGATCGGCAGGCTGCGCCGCACCAGCGACTTCGTCGGCGTCGCCACCTACGGCACGACGGAGAAGGCCCGCACCGCCGCCCAACGCGTGCGGCACGTCCACCGCGTGCTGAGCGCCAGCGACCCGCGGACCGGGGACGAGATCCGGCTGGACGACCCGGACCTGCTGCTCTGGGTGCACTGCGCGGAGGTCGCATCGTTCTCCGAGATCGTGCGGCGAGCGGGTTTTCCGCTCAGCGACGCCCAGCACGACCGCTACTTCGCGGAACAGCGCCGCTCGGCGGAGCTCGTGGGTCTCGACCCGGACCAGGTCCCCGGGTCGCGCAGCGAGATGGACGACTACTTCCGACGCGTGCGACCTGAGCTCGCGCGCACCCGGGAGTCGGATGTGGTGTTCCGATTCCTGCACCACCCCTTCACGACCTGGTGGTTGCGGCCGCTCAACGTCGGCTATCTGCCGATAGGGCACTTGGCGTATTCGCTGCTCCCGGGCTGGGCGCGCGACCTGCACGGCAGGCCGGCGATGCCCGACCGGGTCGCGACAGCGGGCGCCAAGGCGTTCCGCGCGTTCGGCGGGTCGGTTCCCGACCGGATCCGGTACCGGTTTCCCAGCGGACACGTGCTGGCGGCCGTGGAGCGGCTGGGGGAGCAGGCCTTCCCCTCGGCGAAGGCCGTGGTGAGGCTCTAGGACGATCGGGTGGTGGATGGGAACCTTCCTCCCATTCCTGCCGCGCCGGTTCGGCCTGCGGAGATCGTCTCTGAAGTGCATATTCGTGCACACTCGGGGTAACGGTGTCCCATCTTGTCCACCTCTTGTATCTATGTTGTGGGCAACCTAGGATTTCCGTCCACGGAACCGTTTTTCTGCCAGGCGGAAGTTGTCCCCGGGAGGCTGAACGATGCAGTCGGCCAGTATCGAAGCCGAGCGCGCGGCGGGAAGTCCGGCCGCGCTGGACACCGCTGCGGCGGAATTCCGCGCGGCGCTGCCGGAGACGGCAGTGATCACCGATCCGCAGCGCTTGCGCACCTACGAATGCGACGGGCTCGCCAGCCACCGGGTGATCCCGGCCGTGGTCGTGCTGCCCGAGACTGCGGAGCAGGTCCGCGACGTCGTGCGAACCTGCGCCGCGCACGGGATTCCCTTCGTCGCACGGGGGGCGGGCACCGGCCTCTCGGGCGGTGCGCTCCCGCACTCATCCGGTGTCCTCGTGGTCACCTCCAGGATGCGCAGCATCGTGGAGATCGACGTCGTCAACGAGCGGGCGGTCGTCGAGCCCGGCGTGATCAACCTCGACGTCACCAAAGCCGCTGCGCCGCAGGGCTACTACTTCGCCCCCGACCCCTCCAGTCAGCAGGTCTGCTCGGTGGGCGGCAACGTCGCCGAGAACTCGGGCGGTGCGCACTGCCTGAAGTACGGCTTCACCGTCAACCACATCCTCGGCCTCGAGGTCGTGACGCCCGACGGCGAGCTCGTCGAACTCGGATCCGATGCGCGCGAAGCTCCCGGTTACGACCTGATGGGAGCCTTCATCGGCAGCGAGGGAACACTCGGCATCGTCACCAAGATCACCGTTCGGCTCCTGCGCAAACCCGAAGTGGTTCAGACGCTGCTCGCAGGGTTCCCCTCCACCGACGAGGCGGGCGCGGCGGTCTCGGCGATCATCGCCGACGGCGTGACCCCGGCCGCCATCGAGATGATGGACGCGCTGGCCATCGAGGCAGCGGAACAAGCCGTGCAGTGCGGATACCCGGAGGGAGCGGGTGCGGTGCTGGTCGTCGAGCTCGACGGGCCGGCGGCAGAAGTCGAGCACACCTTCGCCGAGGTCGAACGGCATTGTCGCGCACGCGGAGCCTTCGAAATCCGCGTCGCTGCCGATGACGCCGAGCGAGCGATGATCTGGAAAGGCCGCAAGTCCGCCTTCGCCGCGGTGGGCCGCATCAGCCCCGACTACATCGTTCAGGACGGCGTCATTCCGCGCACCGCGCTACCCGAGGTGCTCGGCCGCATCTCCCGCCTGTCCAGCGAATCCGGCGTGCGCGTGGCCAACGTCTTCCACGCCGGAGACGGGAACCTGCATCCGCTGGTGCTCTTCGACGACGCCGAGCCCGGTGCCGGTGAACGCGCCGAAGCCGTCTCCGGCGCGATCCTCGACCTGTGCATCGAGCACGGCGGCTCCATCACCGGTGAACACGGCGTCGGTGCGGACAAGGTCAAGTACATGGGTCGCATGTTCACCGACCAAGACCTCGACACGATGCAACGAGTGCGCTGCGCGTTCGACCCGGTCGGCATCTGCAACCCGGGCAAGGTCTTCCCGACACCCCGGCTGTGCGGGGAAGTCCCGGGTCGGCGCACAGGAGTGCACCCCCTGACCGAAGCGGGATTGGCGGACCAGTTCTGATGCAGACGAAAACCACCGAGGCCGCCCACGACGCGTTGGCGGCAGTGCTCGGAGCCGACAACGTGCGCAGGGCCGACGAGAACAGCTCGGACAAGGGCCTCGGTCACCAGCTGGTGGCCGCCGTGGAGGGAACGGAGCAGACCGCGGCCGCGATGAAGGTCGCTGCCGAACACGAACTCCGCGTCGTGCCCACGGGTTCGGGCAGCAAGCTCGACTGGGGCGCACCGCCTCGTGACGTCGACCTGCTGCTCGACCTCTCGCCGGCCAACAAGATCGTCGAGCACGCGGCAGGCGACCTCGTCGTGCACGCGCTGGCCGGAACCCCGATCACCGATATCAATCGGTTCGTGCGCGACGGCGGGCAGCAGCTCCCCATCGACCAGCCCATCACCACCGCGACCGTCGGCGGAGTCATCGCGACCGCGACCTCCGGGCCCTGCAGACACCTGTTCGGTGGCGTCCGGGACCTGCTGATCGGCGTCACCGTCGTGCTCGCCGACGGCACCGTCACGACGGCGGGCGGCAAGGTAGTCAAGAACGTCGCCGGGTATGACCTCTGCAAGCTCTACACCGGCTCCTTCGGGACCCTCGGCGTGATCACCGAAGCGGTGTTCCGGTTGCACCCCGTTGCCGCAGAGCACCGGTGGATCACCACCGTCACCGACGACGCCGCCACGGCCGCCCGAGCCGCAGACACCATCCGCCAGTCCCAAGCCATGCCCACGGCGATCGAAATCGACCGGCCGGCAGGCGGTCCTTTCACCGTCTGCGGACAGTTGGAAGGACGCCCTTCTGCCACGCATGACCGCGCGCTGCAGCTGGCGTCGGCGGTTGAGGGCGAGGTAGCCGACGGGCAGCCCGAGTGGTGGGGACAGCACCCCTTCGACTCCGAGGGCACCGGGCTGCGCGTCGGGGCCGAACCCGGCGCCATGCCCGCGTTGCTGACTGCCATCGAGCAGAGCACCGGTGACCTGCCGATTTCCGTGCGCGGTGCGATCGGGATCGGCGTGCTGCACGCGGGACTGCCCGCGTCCGCGGACCCGGCCGCCGTCGCCCGGCTGACTTCCGAGCTGCGGGCCCGCGCCGACTACGTGGTCGTCGAACGCGCACCGCGCGCGGTCCTCGACCTCGTCGACCCGTGGGGCCCCATCGCCGCAGGGCCGCTCGCGCTCATGCGCCGCACCAAGGACCAGTTCGATCCGCAACACCGGCTCGCTCCGGGCCGGTTCGTGGGAGGAATCTGATGACCGAGACCCCGGCCGGCCCTGGCGCCTTCGACGTCTTCCACCCGCCGCAACGCGAACTCATCGACGACTGCGTGCACTGCGGCTTCTGCCTGCCGAGCTGTCCCACCTACGAGCTGTGGGGGGAGGAGATGGACTCCCCCCGCGGTCGCATCTACCTGATGAAGGAAGGCCTCGAAGGCGAACCGCTCACCGACAACATGGTTGAGCACTTCGACGCCTGCCTGGGCTGCATGGCGTGCGTGACCGCGTGTCCTTCGGGTGTTCAGTACGGCACCTTGATCGCTGAGACGCGTGCCCAGGTCGAACGGCACCACGAACGTGGGCGATTCGAGAAGCTGCTGCGCACGGCGATCTTCACGATGTTCCCGTACCCGAAGCGGCTTCGCGCGATGCGCGGTCCGCTCGCTCTCTACCAGCGGACTCGACTGGGTCGGCTGCTCAAGCGCATCGGACTGATGGACAAGCTGCCCGCTGGACTGCAGGTCATGGAGTCCCTGGCACCGCCCATCTCCAGAACCGAGAAGCTTCCCCAGCGGACTCCGGCGAAGGGGCGTCGGCGAGCGACGGTCGGCATGATCACCGGTTGCGTCCAGTCGGCGTTCTTCCCCGACGTCAATGCGGCCACTGCCCGGATCCTCGCCGCAGAGGGCTGCGACGTGATCGTTCCTCCGTCGCAGGGCTGCTGCGGAGCGCTGAGCGAACACTCCGGGCGGGAGGAAGAGGCCATTCGGTTCGCCCGCGAGCTGCTGGACAACTTCGAGTCCGCGGGTGTGGACCACGTGGTCATCAACTCGGCCGGATGCGGTTCGACTCTCAAGGAGTACCCGCGACTGCTCCAGGACGACCCGGTGTACCGGGAGAAGGCCGAACGCTTCTCGTCGAAGGTGCGCGACATCGCCGAACTGCTGGTGGAGCTCGGTCCTGTGGCCGAGCGCCACCCGTTGGAGGTGAAGATCGCCTACCACGACGCGTGCCACCTGGCCCACGGACAGGGCATCCGCTCGCAACCGCGCGAACTGCTGCGCGCGATCCCCGGACTGCAGCTCAGTGAGATCAACCGAGCTGAACTGTGCTGCGGTTCGGCGGGCGTCTACAACCTGCTGCAGCCCGAGCCCGCCCGGGAACTCGGTGACCGCAAGGCCGCCAACGTGCTCGACACGGGCGCGGAACTGCTGGTGACGGCCAACCCCGGTTGCTCGATGCAGATCCGCACCGCGCTGGAACGACGCGAGGAGAGCATGGCGATGGCCCACACGGTGCAGGTGCTGGACGCTTCCCTCCGCGGTTTGGGAGCGCAAGCTCTCCTGCGGTGACCCCGCTCGGTGGAGCGGGGGACTGCGCTGCCCCGCTCCACCGTGACGCGGTGGGCCCCCTCGTCATGAAATACGGCCCCGTTCGTTGGTGCAGGGTGAACGGAAGGTTCCCAAGCTCCACCCTCCACGCTGCTCCATCCGGCCGACAGCGGGACCGTCATTGACTGTGACAGCATTGGTGTCACACTCTGGGTGGAGCACCTGCCGCAATGAGGAGGCACGCCACACATGTCCGAGGCGTACGTCTACGACGCGATCCGCACACCGCGGGGTCGTGGAAAGAAGAACGGGTCGCTGCACGGGGTGAAACCGATCACCCTCGCAGTGAGCCTGATCGAGGAGCTGCAGCGCCGCCATCCGCAGCTCGATCCTGCGCTGATCGATGACCTCGTGCTCGGCGTGGTCTCGCCTGTCGGTGATCAGGGCAGCGACATCGCCAAGACCGCCGCGCTCGCCGCGGGATTGCCCGAAACGGTCGCGGGCGTTCAGCTCAACCGCTTCTGCGCGTCGGGGCTGGAAGCGGTCAACATCGCCGCGCAGAAGGTCCGGTCCGGTTGGGAGGACGCCGTCCTCGCCGGCGGTGTCGAGTCCATGTCGCGCGTCGCGATGGGCTCCGACGGCGGTGCGTGGGCGCTGGACCCCGAGACCAACTACGAGACGTCCTTCGTCCCGCAAGGCATCGGTGCCGACCTCATCGCCACCATCGAGGGCTTCGACCGCGGCACCATCGACGCCTACGCGGCCGAATCGCAGGACCGCGCCGCCAAGGCCTGGGCCGACGGCCGCTTCGCCCGCTCCGTGGTCCCGGTCAAGGACCGCAACGGGCAGACCATCCTCGACCGCGACGAGCACATCCGTCCCGGCACCACGGCCGAGTCCCTCGGCGGGCTCAAGCCCTCGTTCGCCGACATCGGAGAGATGGGCGGGTTCGACGCCGTCGCGCTGCAGAAGTACCACTGGGTCGAGAACATCGACCACGTCCACACCCCGGGCAACTCCTCCGGGATCGTCGACGGCGCAGCACTGGCGCTGATCGGCAGCGAGGGGCTCGGGGAGCGCACCGGGCTCAAGCCGCGCGCCCGCATCGTCTCGGCCGCACTGTCGGGCGCCGACCCGACGATCATGCTCACCGGGCCTGGCCCGGCCGTGCGCAAGGCGCTGGGCAAGGCGGACATGACCATCGACCAGATCGACCTGGTCGAGATCAACGAGGCCTTCGCCGCGGTGCCGCTGAAGTTCATGAAGGAGTTCGGCGTCGACCACGACAAGGTCAACGTCAACGGCGGTGCCATCGCCATGGGCCACCCGCTGGGTGCCACCGGCGCGATGATCCTGGGCACCGTCATCGACGAACTCGAACGCCGCAACCTCCGCTACGGCCTGGCAACGCTGTGCATCGGTGGCGGCATGGGGATCGCGACCATCGTCGAACGGATCGGCTGAGGGACACATCAGACATGAGCGAGCAGAACACCATCCGCTGGGAGTCCGACGCCGACGGAATCGTCGTGCTGACCCTGGACGACCCGCAGCAGCAGGCCAACACCATGAACCTGCGCTACCAGGCGAGCATGGACGAAACCCTGCAGCGCCTGGAAACCGAGCGCGACAACATCACCGGCGTGGTCCTCACCTCCGGGAAGAAGACCTTCTTCGCGGGGGGCGACCTTCGTGAGCTCATCCAGGCCCGGCCTGGTGACAGCGAGTCGGTCACGGCCACCACCGCCAACGTCAAGAAGCAGCTGCGCCGCCTCGAAACGCTCGGCAAGCCCGTGGTCGCCGCGCTCAACGGGACCGCGCTCGGCGGCGGCCTGGAGATCGCGCTGGCCTGCCACCACCGCATCGCGCTGAACAACCCCAAGGCGCGCTTCGGCTTCCCCGAAGTCAGCCTCGGCCTGCTGCCCGGCGCCGGTGGCGTCGTGCGCAGCGTGCGGTTGCTCGGCATCGCTGACGCGCTGCTCAACGTCCTGCTCCAGGGCCAGCAGCTGCGTCCGGAGAAGGCGCTCAAGACCGGGCTGATCCACGAGCTGGTCGACACCCAGGAGGACTTGCTGGGCAAGGCCAAGGAGTGGATCAAGGCCAATCCTGAATCCGCCCAGCCGTGGGACACCCCGGGTCACAAGATCCCGGGCGGAACCCCGGCGAGCCCGAAGTTCGCCGCCAACCTGCCCGCGTTCCCGGCCAATCTGCGCAAGCAGCTCAAGGGCGCTCCCATGCCCGCTCCGCGCAACATCATGGCCGCCGCGGTCGAGGGCAGCCAGGTCGACTTCGACACCGCGCTGGACATCGAGGGCCGCTACTTCGTGGAGCTGGTCTGCGGCCAGACCGCGAAGAACATGAGCAAGGCCTTCTTCTTCGACCTCCAGCACATCAACGCCGGTGGCAGCCGTCCCGACGGCGTGCCGGAGTTCCGCGCGAAGAAGGTCGCCGTCCTCGGCGGCGGCATGATGGGCGCCGGCATCGCCTACGTCTGCGCCAAGGCCGGCATGCAGGTCGTCCTCAAGGACGTCTCGCTGGAGAACGCCGAGAAGGGCAAGGACTACTCGGCCAAGATCGTCGAGAAGGCTGTCGCCAGGGGTCGCTCCACCCAGGAGAAGGCCGACGAGCTGCTCGGCCGGATCACCGCGACCGACCAGGTCGAGCCACTATCGGGATGCGACCTGGTCGTCGAGGCCGTCTTCGAGAACCTCAAGCTCAAGCACCAGGTCTTCAGCGAGATCCAGGACGTCGTCGACAGCGACGCGTTGCTGTGCTCCAACACCTCGACGCTGCCGATCACCGACCTCGCCGAAGGTGTCCGCAACCGCGAGGACTTCATCGGTCTGCACTTCTTCTCGCCGGTCGACAAGATGCCGCTCGTCGAGATCATCTCGGGTGCGCAGACCAGCGATCGGACGCTGGCCCGTGCGTTCGACGTGGTGCGTCAGATCAACAAGACGCCGATCGTGGTCAACGACAGCCGTGGCTTCTTCACCAGCCGGGTCATCGGCACCTTCATCAACGAGGGCGTGGCGATGCTGGCTGAGGGCATCCACCCGGCATCCATCGAGCAGGCGTCCTCGCAGGCGGGCTTCCCGGCTCCGGTGCTGCAGCTGTTCGACGAGCTGACCCTGACGCTTCCTCGCAAGATCCGCGACGAGTCCAAGGCCGCGGTGGAAGCAGCAGGCGGCACGTGGGATCCGCACCCCGCCGAGCAGGTCATCGATCGCATGGTGGAGGAGTTCGACCGCACCGGTCGTTCCGGTGGTGCCGGCTTCTACGACTACGCCGATGGCAAGCGGACCGGCCTGTGGCCGGGACTCGCCGAGCACTTCGGCTCGGCCGACACCGACCCGGCGTCGGTCAACCTGGTCGACCTCATCGAGCGGATGATGTTCGCCGAGGCGCTGGAAACGGTGAAGTGCCTCGACGAGGGCGTGCTGACCTCCGTGCCGGACGCCAACATCGGCTCGATCATGGGCATCGGCTTCCCGGCGTGGACCGGAGGAGTCGTGCAGTACATGAACGGCTACTCCGGTGGTCTGGCCGGATTCGTCTCCCGCGCCCGCGAACTCGCGGAACGCTTCGGCGATCGGTTCCAGCCGCCGGAATCGCTGGTCAAGCGCGCTGCCAACGGCGAGCCGTTCGATATCGGCGAGCCGGACGCGGAGATCGTGAAGGCGACCTCTGCGGCGTGAGCTGAAATGACAAGGCGCCGGGTCCGAAAGGGACCCGGCGCCTTGTTGTTCGCTCAGCGTGTTCAGCCCTGGGGGTGGTCCACGACCGGGGCGTTGACGCACTGCGGGGTCTGCGGCGACAGAACCGGGACGACCGCGCCGAGGACGGCGACGTTGTCACCGCAGGCCTGCACCGGCACGGCGCTGATGTTGTTGTCGTTCGCCCCGTTGACGCCCTCGTTGTCCGCGCTGTCGGCGAACGCCGGGCCCGCCAGGGCCAGCATGGCGGTGGCGGCGCCGGCGGCGCCGGCGATACGTGCAGCGGTACGCACTGTGGCTCTCCTTATGGATGACTGTTCTTCAGGGTATTAACCCTTGCGGCACAGGGAATTTCTGCTCTTCTCCTGTGACGCGCGGCAGAGTCTGCGACATGGCTCGCGTCCAAGTCGAACTCAGAAGGGCGTTTTCAGCCGAATACCCTCGATGGAGTGACCGGAAACGGACATTCCACTATGGACTTGCGGCTGGGCCCGAGGATGCGACGGTCCTCAGTTCTGCGGCAGGACACCGCTGATCCGCTGAAGAGGCGCCTCGGCGACTGCTCCGACGACCTTGTCGGCCTCGGACACGACCGGGGCGTGCTTCGTGGCAGGAAGCACGTCGCTGGGCTTGGCGAGCGTCAGCGGCTCACCAGAGGTCTGCAGCGGGTTGTTGTTGAGGGTCGGCGCGACCAGGGCCACCGGGTTGCTGATGGGTTCGGACTCGTAGCCCTGGGCGGCGGTCAGCTCCACCGCCGTGTCCACGGCCGAGAAGCCCTGGTGGTTCGGCTCGCGCGGGCCGACCTCGGTGTCCAGCAGCGTCGCGTCGGGCGTGTGCTCGTAGATGACGCCGAGGTGGCCCGGGGTCACCGAGCCTCCGACCGTGGGCCGGGTCTTGGTCATGTTCGAAACCCGCGTGGTTTCGGCGAAGACGTGTCCGAGCACTCGGTTCGGTTTCCCAGGGGCGAGCACGGGACGGCCGTCCTGCAGCTCACCGGCCACGCCGTGCGCGGTCTTGGTGATGTCCACGCCGACCTTCTTGATGACGTTCGGCGAGCTCGCGTTCAGCTGGGCGTCCGCGCACGGCGCCTTGGTGGGGCTGAACGATGGGCCTTCCTGCATCTGGCAGGCGTTGGCCGGGATTTCGGCGCCGATCTCGTCCGGCACGGACGTCAGGTCGGGCTTTTGGATGTCGGTGGTTCCCGCCGCGTTCGCGGCACCGGTGCCGACGGTGGCGAGGCCCGCGGCCATGACGGCCGCCTTGACTGTGCGCGTGGTCCAGGAGCGCAAGATTGGATCTCCTCGAGTCTGAGGTGTTGGCACGGCTGACTCGACATCGGAGACGCTGTTAAAGATCTTGAGCCGTATTCGGCAAATCAGCCCGAAGGAGTGAATCTGGTGCGTGGGGCTGACGGCCGTGATGAGAGGAAGGTTCCCATGCGCCGGTCCGCGCGTCGGCGCGGGGCTTCGGCGCGTCAGAAACCCAGGCCCGGAGCGAACAAGGTGATCATGTACTCGGTCGCCTTCTCGGCGGTGACTTCCGGGCGGTTCTCGCGCCAGAGCGCGAGCCGCTCGCTGGCGCCGATGATCACCTCTGCCCAGGCCTCCGCCTGCTCGTCGGCGAGATCTTCCTGGACCATGCGCAGCAGGTTGGCGGTGAAGTCGCGCTGCTGGACGCGGATGGCCTCCAGCTCCTTGTTGACGGAGGTGCTGGGGATGGAGAACTCGTTGCGCAGCAGTGCCCACGCCTGCGCGTGCTCGTCGCCGAAGCGGAAGAAGGCCAGCTGGCAGTCGTAGAGGAGCGCTTCCGGACTGGTGGCATTGGCCGCGGCCTGGCTCGTCGCAGTGAGCAGTTCGGCCTTCGATCGCCGCAGGCAAGCCAGCAGAAGTCCTTCCTTGGAACCGAAGTACTCGTAGAGCATCGGCTTGGACAGGCCTACCTGAGCTGCGATGTCGTCCATGGACGTCGCCTGGTAGCCGTTGTCGGCGAACACTCGCTCGGCGACTTCCAGGATCTGCACTTCGCGCTCAGCCCGGGACATTCGCTTGCGGCCGCTTGCCGGTGCAGAAGAGCTCGTCACAAAACGACCCTACCGCAGGTAACTTACTCGTAGTAGCCTACTCCGGAGTAGCTAGAGTGCCGGTGTCCGAGGAGGGGCCCTGATGGTGCAGAGGCAGTCGCCTGACCAGAGTCGGTACGAGACTTCGGTGGTCATCGTCGGGACCGGCTTCTCCGGTCTCGGCATGGCGATCAAGCTCAAGCAGGCTGGTATCGATGACTTCATCGTGCTGGAGAAGAACGCCGACCTCGGCGGAACCTGGCGGGACAACACCTACCCGGGATGCGCCTGCGACGTGCCTTCGCTGATGTACTCGTTCTCGTTCGAGCAGAACCCGGACTGGTCGCGTCTGTTCGCCGAGCAGGGCGAGATCAACGACTACCTGAGCTACTGCGCGGACAAGTACGAAGTGCGCGACCACGTGCACTACGGCGTGGAGTTCACCGGCGCCGAGTACGACGAGCAGAGCAAGACCTGGCTGGTCACCACCGGTGACGGAACCGAGTACGTCGGCCGCGCCCTGGTGTCCGGTGTCGGCGCTCTGCACATCCCGAGCTACCCGGACCTCCCGGGCGTGCAGGACTTCGAGGGCGAGATCTTCCACTCGGCGCAGTGGAACCACGACTACGACCTTCGGGGCAAGCGCGTTGCGGTGGTCGGAACGGGGGCCAGCGCGATCCAGTTCGTCCCCCGCGTGGCTGAGCAGGCGGACGAGCTGCACTTGTTCCAGCGCACGCCGCCGTGGATCCAGCCCAAGCCCGATCGCCCGATCCCGGAAGCGGTCCAGAAGGTGTTCCGCAGGGTTCCGCTGGTGCAGCGCGCCGCCCGCGTCGCGATGTACTGGACCCTCGAAGCCCGGTTCTTCGCGGTGTTCAACAAGCGCCTCGGCAAGGCCGCCGAGTGGTTGTCCAAGCGCTACATCCGGAAGACGATTTCGGATCCGAAGCTGCGCGAGGCCGTCACGCCCGACTACTCGATGGGCTGCAAGCGCATCCTGCTCTCCAGCGACTACTACCCGGCCCTCAACCGGCCGAACGTCGACGTCGACACCAGCGGTGTCGCGGAGGTGCGCAAGAACTCCGTGGTGACCGGCGACGGTCAGGAGCACGAGGTCGACGCCATCATCTACGGCACCGGCTTCCACGTCACCGACGCCTACGACCACCTCGCCATCGTCGGGCGAGAGGGGCGCAAGCTCCAGGACAGCTGGCGCGAAGGTGCTGAAACCTACCTCGGCATCACCGTTTCCGGCTTTCCCAACCTCTTCTTCCTCCTCGGCCCCAACACCGGCCTCGGCCACAACTCGGTCGTGTTCATGATCGAGTCGCAGCTGAACTACGTGATCGACTGCATCCGCCGGATCCACAAGGGCGAGATCGGCCAGGTCGACGTCCGGCAACCGGTGCAGGACGCCTTCAGTCGTGAGCTGCATTCCGAGTTGGGTGACGGCGTGTGGTCCCAAGGCGGCTGCCGGAGCTGGTACCTCGACGAGAACGGCGTCAACCGCACGCTGTGGCCGGGATTCACCTGGAAGTACTGGATGCGCACCAGGAAGGTTGACTACTCCGACTACGAGGTCGCTCCCCGCTGAGGCGGGAGGTGATCAAACCCGGTTGAATCTTCGCACGGGCGTTCGATATAGTGGCCGAGCCACTGTCGAGCAGCCCCTACTGGGGCGCACCCTAGCTAGGGGCGGCGATGTCACCGCTGTCGTCCGATGAACTGCGCGCCATCCGCGAGGAGCTCAGCGCTGGAACCACACCGACCGTGTGGTTCACCAGCTCCGCAGTCGGAGTCCAAGAGGGACGTTCCGGCAAGGTGATCGCGCTCGGCGAACCGGCCGAAGGGGACTTCATCCAAGTCCGCCCGGCCGGTTCGAAGGACGTCCTGTCGTTCTCCACCGCAGAGATCACACAGGTCAAACCACCGCGCAAGAAGCCCACGCCGGAACCGGCGGCCAAGTCGGCCGCGAAAGGTCCGGCCGGCAAGCCGAGCCAGGACACCGCAGCGAAGCCTCCGGACAAGCCGGTCGCGAAACCGGCTGCGGCTGCCAAACCGCCGGCCACCACGACCAAGCCCGGCGAAAGCGACGCAGCACGACGCAAACCCCGGCTCAAGCAGCCGGTCGGTGGCGCTGTCGTGACGCTCACCGCCGACGACAACGGCCAGTGGAGCGTTGAGGTGGCCAACACCAAGCGGAAGCTGGTCAAGCCGACCCAGGTTCCGGCCAACGCCGTCGCTCAAGCCGCGAAGGTGCTGCACGACGACGTCGCTGCGGCTGTGGAGCCGGTGATCGAAGCTGCCCGCGAGCAGCACCGCGCCAGGGTCGAGCAGCTCCGCGCCGAGCTCGAAGCCGCCCAGGCAGCGCTCGAAGAACTGGACGAGTGAAGCGTTGTCGTCCCACCTCGGGACGACAACGCACTCACCGGAACGCGCACTGATCGGGCCGGAGCATCGACGACATTCCCGCACGGGGGTTCTCGGTCGCGCCGAGCATGGAACCTTTCTGCCACTACCCTGAACCGGAGGTGTGCTGCGCCCGTTGAAGATCGTGGGCGCACTGATCCACGTCTGGTGCCGCAGTCGTCGCCCGCCCAGCGCTGACCGGTGGAGGGCGGCCGACGAATGGACAGGTCATGTCCGCACCCCCTATCAAGAACGAGTGCGAACACCCGTCTCGCCCGAATCGGCGACACCGCTGCGCCAGCGATCGTTCCGCTATCTGCTGATCGCGACGATCGGCGGGTTCTCCGGATACGCCTTGCTCCTTCCGGTGGTGCCGTTGTGGGCGGTCGCAGGTGGAGCCGGCGAGATCGCAGCTGGTGCGACCAACGCGGTGTTCATGCTCGTCACCGTTCTCACACAGCTGGCGATGCCGTGGCTGCTCAAACGGACCGACTGCCGCGGACTGTTCGCACTGGGAACGGCCATGATCGGGGCCCCCACGCCGCTGTTCGCGCTCTCCAGCGACATGTGGATGCTGTTCGCGGTCTCCGCGCTGCGCGGTGTCGGCTTCGGGCTGCTGACCGTCACAGGATCGGCGCTGACCGCAGAGCTGGTGCCGGTGGCCCAGCGAGGTCGCGCGGCCGCCTACTACGGCCTCGCCATCGGCCTGCCGAACGTGGCGTTGCTGCCGGCTGGGGTGTGGTTGAGCGGCCGGATCGGGTTCGGACCGCTGTTCTGGGCCGCCGGAGTGGTTCCCATCGTCTCCGCGCTGACGATCGTGGGCATCGAGCGAGTGCGTACCCGAGCCAGGGAACGAGGCGTACCGGCTCGGCCCGCCACGCTGCTGCCGTCCTGGACGATCATGGTGTTCAACACGGCAGCAGCCGGCGGACTGACGGCATTCCTGCCGCTTGCCGTTGACCCGGCGGTCGCACCCGCCGCACTCCTGATCTTCGCGGCCGCCACGATGTTCGGCCGCTGGCTTGCCGGGCACCTCGGCGATCGTTTCGGCCAGCGAGGGGTGCTAGCGCCATCGGTGCTGCTGGGAGGGATGGGAGTGGTGCTGCTCGCGCTGGCCGCGTGGACGGCTGACCCGGTGGCGCTGGCCGGGGCCGCGTTGTTCGGCGCAGGCTTCGGAGCAGTCCAGAACACCACGCTGATCCTGATGCTGGAACGCGTCGACTCGGCCACGGCGAGCACGGCGTGGAACATCGCGTACGACGGTGGCCACGGGCTCGGCGCGATCGGCTTCGGAATTCTCATCGCTGCCTCCGGGTACCCGGCGACCTTCGCGATCACCGGCGTTCTGCTGCTCGCCTGCCGCGCCCTGGCCGTCCGCCGGTTGACGTGAGCAAGGGAACCTTTCTGTCACCCGCCGCGGCCGCAGCACGGGCCCGGACCCCGTGTGCTGTTGGCCACAGGGGTTGCCTGACGTCGAGGCGGAGGAGGCTGCGGCTTCTGGGGGTGGAGATGCCGGACGTCGTGGTCCGGCGCGAGCACCTAGAATCGGACGCGTGTTGCGCAGCCTGTTGACCCCACGTTGGCTGCTTCTGCATGCCCTGTTCATCGTGGCCACGATCGCCACCGGCTTCCTCGCCGTGTGGCAGTGGGATCGCGCGCACGATGCGGGAGGGAGCTTCCAGAACCTCGGCTACGCGCTGCAGTGGCCGCTGTTCGGAGCCTTCACGATCTTCCTCTGGATCAAGCTGATCCGAATGGATCGCGCGCAGCAGCGAGGAGAGCTCGAGCCGGACGTCAACGCCGAGGGCGAGCCCGAGGCGGAGGACGAGAGCTCAGCGGAGGTCTCCGAGGAGCCGGAAAAGCGCCGGACACGGCCGCTGGTGCCGCCTCCTGCGCCCCCGGTCGACAACGAGGAAGATCCGGTGCTCGCCGAGTACAACCAATACCTGGCCGGACTCAACGAATCGGATCAGCGCACTAGTTGAAGGTGATCCCGCCGTTGATCTCGCGGGCTTGCACCAGATTTTCGACCTGCCCGGTGTTGATGTTGACCACGGCGTTGTCCGAGGCCGTGATGTCGTTGTGCACGGCCGCGCCTTCGTGCCGCAGCTCGCCCGCGAACTCCTCGTCCTCCGCGCACAGCTCATCCAGGCGTTCCGCCAACGCGGTGATCTGAGCAGGTCCCGCGCCTTCGCTCTCGGCGGCTTCCAGCGCGGCTTGGGTCTCGGGGTCCTGCCGGGACCTGCGTCGAACCAGGTCGCGGACCTTCGCCAAGCCCAACGTTCCAGCTGCGCCCAGAGCGGTGGCGGCTTGCCCGCCCAAGGCTGTGGCCAACGAATCCAGGAACGGGTCGGTCATGAGTCCTCCGCGATCAGGGGAACCGTTCTGTCACGAAGTGTAGTTAAATGAACCGTCTCCGTGTCGGTTTCGAGTTGAATTCAGTTGCCCGGCAGCGCGCGGGGCGTTCGGCTCGGTGTGATATCAACGAACTGGTTGGCGGCGACGCGAAATGGATGCAGAGAGATTCCGCGCAGTGGAAGCCGGTGGTTCTTTCCGCAGCTCGGATCGGTGAGCGGGAGCATCGGTTCGCACCGCGTCCTGGTCGGCGGCCGGATCTTGCGAACACTTTGGTGATAGGGGCTGGCGTGCGCAGCGGCGTGCTGTTGAAGATGTTCGGACTGTGCGTCCTAGCCGGCGTACTCGTGGCGGCTTTGCTGCTGCCCGTTGCGACCGGGGCTGGGGCGATGGTCAACCAGACCACCAATGCCATGTCGAAGATGTCGAGTTCGCTTGCCAAGCGCGAAATGCCGCAAGTGTCGACCGTCACCGATCGCAACGGCAAGCCGATCGCCTACTTCTTCCGCGACTACCGGGTCGAAACCCGGCCGGATCAGGTCGCCGACACCATGAAGGCCGCCATCACAGCGGTCGAGGACAAGCGATACTGGCACCACGGCGGCGTCGACTGGCACGGCACCATCCGCGCTCTCGCGACCAACATCGGTAGCGGCGAGACAGCGCAGGGCGCGTCGACGATCACCCAGCAGTACGTGAAGAACTACCTGGTGCACGTCGCGGCCACCACGGAGCTGGAGGCCGAGCAGGCCAAGGAGACCACGGTCGCCCGGAAGCTCCGCGAAGCGAAGATCGCTGTCGAGCTCGAACGCACCATGTCCAAGGAAGAGATCCTCACCGGGTATCTCAACGTGGTGCCCTTCGGCAACCAGACCTTCGGGGTCGGAGCCGCTTCGCAGACCTACTTCGGCACCACTCCCGACAAGCTGACGATCGCCCAGTCCGCGCTGCTGGCCGCGGTGGTCAACCAGCCGGGGTCCCTGAACCCCAACAGCAACCCGCAAGACGCGCTCGCGCGGCGGAACCTGGTCATCGACCTGATGGCGGACAGCAACAACGACATCCGCATCACCAAGGAAGACGCAGAGATCGCCAAGCAGGAGCCCTTGGGTGTTCTGTCCCCGTTGGGTCGGCCGCCGAACGGCTGCGTCGGCATCGGTGACGGCACGACCGACGGCTTCTTCTGCACCTACGTCCGCGACTACCTCGAGCGCTACGGCATCGACACCGACAGGCTCAAGGTCGGCGGATACACGGTGCGCACGACTCTCGACCGCACGGCGTCCGACGCTTCCAAGCAGGCCGCCCAGAAGCAGGTCCCGACCCAGACCGAGGGCATCGCCAACGCCATGTCGGTCGTCGAACCCGGCAAGGACAAGCACAAGGTCCGCGCCCTCGTCGCCAACCGCGACTTCGGCAACGACCCGAGCAAGGGGCAGACGGCCTACGACATCGTGAGCCGAGTGCAGCCCTTCGGTGCCGGGTCGATCTACAAGATTTTCACTGCTGGTGCCGCGATCGAGCGTGGCATGAGCATCTACGACACGATCGACGTTCCCGCCAGCTACACCTCACGCATCTACAAGAACGGGTTGGCGCCCTACACGGTGCACAACGCCGAGGGAGTCAGGCCAGGGCCGAGAACGCTGCAGAGCGCACTGGCGACCTCGCCGAACACCGGTTTCGTGGCGTTGCAGGAGCGCGCGGGGTTGAACAACGCCGTCGACATGGCCGCCAAGCTCGGCATGCGCAAGAGCATCAACGGCGTCAACTCGCTGGGGTCGACGCTGAAGGACGATGGGTCCAACGGGCCCTCGCTGGGAGACTCGATCAAGCGGCGCAACAACGGGTCCTTCACCCTCGGCTTCACGCCGACCAGCGTGCTGGAGCTGTCCAACGTCGCGGCCACGATCATGAGCGACGGTGTCTACTGCCCGCCAACGCCGATCGAAGAGGTCAAGGACCGATACGGCAACCCAGTGCAGCTCAACGAGCCGGCATGTGAGCAAGCCGTGTCGCCGGCCGTCGCGACCGGACTCGCTCAAGGCCTGAGCAAGGACGACACCGAGGGAACCTCGCGCGCGGCGGCCCAGGCCGTGCAATGGGCCCGCCCGATGATCGGTAAGACCGGTACGACCCAGGAGCACAAGTCCGCGGGCTTCCTGGCCGCCACGCCGCAGATGGCTGGTGCGGTCCTGACCTACTCCGACGGGAAGCGTCCGCAGGGCATCTGTGACGGTGGCGGCGAATCGCCGCCGTACCTGTGCGGAGACGGCAACATCTACGGCGGCAAGGTCCCGGCGCGAACGTGGTTCGACGCGATGACCAAGATCCACGACGGTTTGCCGACCGCGCAACTACCGGGAACACCCCCAGCAGGGCCACCCGCGCCCTGATCTGACGTGAGCATGGGGACTTTTCTGTCACTTCGAGGAGTGGCAGGAAGGTCCCCATTGTCATTCCTGGGTGTGTACTCAGCGATAACTCAGAAATCGTTGGCAAGATGCCGGAGTGGTTTCTGGACATGATCGAGTGGATGTTCGCGGCACCGTCTGGTTCGCCGTTCTCGCCTACCTGCCGGCTTGGTTGTTGAGCGCGCCGCTCTGGCTGACGGGTGAAGGTCTGTCGTGGGTATGGGCGCCGGTCGCCCTCACTCTCATGATGTTCATGCCTGCCGTCGCGGCGGTGGTGGTCAACAAATGGATCAGTCCTAGCCGCAAGCCGTGGCGAACGCTGGGAATCACCACTGCCGACGGCATCAAGAAGTGGTGGCCCTACGCAATCCTGGGTTGTGCAGGGCCGCCGCTGGCCGTGCTGCTCGCGCTGCTCGTCGGCTACATGCTCGGCGTCTACGAAGCCGACTGGACCGGATTTTCCGGACTTACGGAACAAATGGGCACAACCGTGGTCGGTGAGCAGGCCCGCACGGCGCCGACAACCCTCGCGGTAAGCCAGCTCGGCCAGATCTTCCTGCTCGGCTGGGTTCACACGCTGCTCGCGCTAGGGGAAGAGCTCGGCTGGCGAGGCTACCTGGTCAAGGCGTTGCTCCCACTCGGTCAACCCGCAACCTTCCTCATCAGCGGAGTCCTGTGGGGCTTGTGGCACGCGCCGATCCTGCTCCTCGGCTACAACTATCCGACGGTTCCCGTCGTGGTGTCATTCCTGATGATGGGCTGCTTCTGCGTGCTGGTCGGGGTCTTGCTGAGTTGGCTGCGCCTGGCCTCCGACAGCGTGTGGCCGGCCGCGATCGCACACGGATTCCTCAATTCCGCGGGGACCATGGCGGTCATCTTCAGCCAAGCCGGCCACCCGGTCGACAACGCCAGCGTCGGCTTGCTGGGGTGGAGCGGCTGGATCGTGCTCGTGCTGCTCATCCTCGTGTTGATCATGATCGGGAAGCTGCCCGTGCGGTTCGAGGTCGTAAAGCAGGGGATCAGCCCGGGAGTCGAGCGGCGCAGCCGCAAGGCGTGAACGGTGGAGGGGAACCGTTGTTCCACATTGGCCGGGGCGAACGTGAAATTCGCGCGCCCAGGCTCTTTGACGTGAAAGCATTGTGGTCATGGTGACGAGTCTGCTGCCCTCCACCCAGCGCGTGCTGCTGCGACGACTGGCCCTGGAGCAGAGTGAAAACCGCGTTCCTTCCTTGATCGCCGGCGTCCTGCGCGACGGGGAGACGGCCTGGGTCGACTCCCGCGGCCTGGTGAACGGAACGCCTTCCACGACGGACACCCAGTACCGGATCGGGTCGATCACGAAGACGTTCGTCGGTGTGCTCGTGATGCGGCTGCGTGATGAAGGTCGTCTCGACTTGGCCGACAAACTCGACGACCACTTGCCGGGCACGGCTCTGGGAAACCGCAGCGTCGGCGAGATCCTCAGCCAATGCAGCGGGCTGACCGCTGAGCCCGCAGGTCAGTGGTGGGAGCGCACGCAAGGAGGAACCCCCGAGGAACTCCTCGCCACCGTCGACAGCAGCGCGGTGCGGCCCACCCCTCGCCACCAGTTCCACTACTCCAACGTGGGTTTCGGAATCCTGGGCGAGCTGGTCGCCAGGATTCGTGGCGCCGCATGGCATGAGGTCATGGAACGCGAGATTCTGCGTCCGCTCGAGATGCGGCGAACCACGATGATGCCTGTCGAGCCCCACGCGCAGGGCTTGGCCGTGCACCCGTGGGCGGACGTGGTGCTGGACGAGCCCGCCGAAGACGCGGGAGCGATGGCACCCGCAGGCCAGCTGTGGTCGACCTTCGATGACATGGCCCGGTGGGCCCGATTTGTCCTGGGTGACACCGACGAGGTACTGCACCCGGACACGGTGGCCGAAATGCGCGTGCCCGGGTCGGTCGACGACGGTCTGGAATGGCGCGCCGGTTACGGGCTCGGCCTCCAGCTGCTCCGGCACAACAAGCGTTGCCTGGCCGGCCACAGCGGTTCGATGCCGGGCTTCCTCGCGAGCGTGTGGGCCGACCCCGCAGAGCGAGAAGCGGTCATCTTCATGGCCAACACGACAGCCGGAGTCACCGGGGCACTCGGAACGGACCTGCTCGACGCACTGGCCGAGCACGAACCGCGCATCCCGGAACCCTGGAGGCCGCAGCCCGATGTCGACATGGGCCTGCTGGAACTCACCGGCGAGTGGTACTGGGGCCCGTCGCCACACGTGCTGCGCGTTCTCAGCAACGGGCTGCTCGACCTTCGGCCCGGCCACGGAAAGCGGGGAAGGGCTTCACGCTTCCGCCCCAACGGCGACGGCACCTGGACGGGTCTGGACGGGTACTACGCGGGCGAAATCCTGCGCATCGGACGAGACGCGGATGGCACGCCCAACCACCTGAACCTGAACACGTTCATCTTCACCCGCACTCCGTATGCCCCAGCCGCACCGGTGCCCGGTGGCGTTTCGGGCTGGCGCCCCGCTCGCGACTGATCCAGGCAGCTTGGGTCCCTTTCTGTCAACGAGCAGGCAGGAAGGGGCCCAGCGCTGGCGGACCGGGGCACCGCTGTGCTGGGCACAACGCGTGCTGCATGCTGGGGGCATGCCCGACGACCTGTCCATCACGAGAAGCTGGAGCATTCCGCCCGCGGAGCTCTCCGAACGCTTCTCCAGGTCCTCAGGACCAGGTGGCCAAGGCGTCAACACCACCGACTCCCGAGTCGAGCTGTCGTTCGACCTGGCAGGATCGCCCTCCGTTCCTGAGAGCCTGCGCGCTCGCGCTCTGGAGAGGCTCGGCAACCGGCTCGTCGACGGCGTGCTCACGATCACCGCATCCGAGCATCGTGCGCAGCTGGCCAACCGCCAGGCAGCTCGGGAACGCCTCGCTGAAGTGCTGGCCTCCGCCGTCGCACCACCCCCGGCGAAGCGCCGGCCCACCAAACCGACCAAGGGCTCGCAAAGGCGACGTCTCGCCGGTAAGAAGCGACGATCCGAGGTCAAGCGCCAGCGTCGACGGGGTGACCCCGGCGAGGCCTGAACTGCGGATACCGCGTTCCTCGCTACTCTTGCGCAGAGGTGAGACGGAGAGGGGGACGAGCTGATGCGCACAGCATGGGTCATGCCCGGCGGATCCACCTTCGGGGCCATCCAGGCCGGTTTGGCAACAGCATTGTTCGAGTCCGGCGTAGAGCCCGATCTGGTCGTCGGAACCTCCGCAGGCTCGCTCAACGCGGCGTGGTTGGCCGGTGATCCAACCCCCAGCGGAGTCGACAAGCTGCGCGAGATCTGGAAGTCGATGCGCAGGGCGGACGTGTTCCCGATCCAGCCCACCAGAATCCTGGCGGGCAAGCTCGGTCTGTCCAACCACGTCATGGGCAACGAAGGCCTCGCCCGCTGGCTGCACGAGACTCTGCCGTTCCGCAGGCTGGAGCAGGCCGTGATTCCGCTGACCGTGACCGCGACCGATCTCGACACCGGCGAAGCCGTCTACTTCGAGGACGGTCCGGCACTGCCGCCACTCGTGGCATCGTGCTCTATCCCCGGAATGTTCCCCCCTGTCGAGGTCGGTGGACGCTGGCTGGTGGATGGTGGCCCGGCGGCCTTCATGCCGATCAGTCGCGCGGTCGAGCAGGGCGCACAACGGGTGTTCGTGCTGCCTTGCGGCGGCACGGAGCCGTTCGAGTTCAACCCGGACCGACGCCGCGGAATCGGCTCGATCGCCACCTGGCCACCGCCGAAGACGCCCCCGCGTTCGATCGGCGGGGTCAACGGTGCTGCTCTCGGCGCGGCGATGGTGTCCGCAGCTCGATTGGACATGCAGGTCAACGCCTCGCGTTGTGAGTTGTACGTGGTGCCCGCTCCTTCCATCGTCGGGCTCTCGCCCTACTCGTTCGCGCACTCAGGTGCACTGATCGACACCGCCTGGCGCGTCGCGCACAGCTGGCTCCCCACCGCTCATCCTGTGCCCGTGGGACGACCCGTCGACATCTCGGGAAAGCCGATCGACGATCACCGGTTCGGCATCACGGACTCGGCATCAGTGTTCTGAGGAAGGCGCGCCGGAGCAGCCGTCCCGCGCTCAGCAGAGGACGACGGTCCCGCCGCAAGACGGGTGGCGGATGAACCGCAGAGGGCCGCGGAGCCACACGCAGGCGGTCATGCGGTCGTGCCGTCCCGAACTCGTAGGAGCGCAGCGTTGCGCGAGGCAGGGCCGTTCCCCGGCGACTGCCGCTCTCCATCTCTGCGACCAGTTCTTCGAAGCGGCAGAGGTTCTCGGCCCTGATCGCCTCGAACAGGACCTGCCGGGTCAACGCTGCCGAGAGGAAGGTCCGGGCACCGTCCATCACCGCGCGCACCGGCGGAGCCACTGGGATCCCGTCGACGTACACGGGGTTGGGCAGGCGGATGGTGCGCTCGAATCGCGTTCCCGCGTAGCTCTGGATCTTCTGGCGATGCGGGATGAGAACGTGAATGTCCGCTGACTCAGGCGGAGACTTCAACCCGTGCATACGAGCGGCGTGCAATCCCGTGAGCATCGCGTCCGGACCAGCTCGAAGCAGAGCAGCGTCGATGCGGTCTCGCACCGTCACGGGGCCAGGAGCAACGAGCACGATTCCTGGGGCCAATCGGGTCCACGGACCGTCGGCACGCGCCCAGCGGTAGGCCTTGGACTGGCTGATCCCGAGTTTGACGAGTTCGCTGACCCGGTACACGCGTCGGGGGAAGTTCAGAGCGACTGCTTTGGCTGCGATCGTTTTCTGCATGCCCAGAACTATCCGCACGCAAGGCGCAAAATCCGTGAAGCAGGCACGGAAGATGCGTGTGTCGGCATCGCCTGAACGGGTGCTTATCTGGGGATTACGTGGGTATGGGAACGTTCCTGCCAACCTGACGAGGCTGGCGGCGTTCCCACACCCACCGCGGGAACCGCGCTCAGCGACTGGCCGAAAGGCTCCCTTGCTCCTCCGGATGCTTCTGCATCCACCACTTCATGGCGTATTCGACCAACCGGATCAGGGATTGCTTGGTGGATTCCCGGTTCCGGGCGTCGCAGGTGACGATCGGGACGTCCTCGGGGATCGCCATGGCTTCGCGGACCTCTTGGACGCGGTGGTTGAGGTTTCCGTCGAAGCAGTTGAGTCCAATGATGTAGGGCAGGTTCCGGTCCTCGAAGAAGTCGATGGCCGAGAAGCAGTCGGCGAGCCGACGCGTGTCGACGAGCACGACCGCGCCGATCGCTCCGCGGACGAGGTCATCCCACATGAACCAGAACCGGTGCTGCCCCGGTGTGCCGAAAAGGTAGAGGATCAGGTCCGAATCGAGAGATAGGCGGCCGAAGTCCATTGCCACGGTCGTGGTCTGCTTGTTCGGGGTGGCGTGCAGGTCATCGATGCCGTGGCTGGCTTCGGTCATGACCGCCTCGGTGGTCAGCGGCACGATTTCCGACACTGAACCGACGAAAGTGGTCTTGCCGGCTCCGAAGCCACCGGCGACGACGATCTTCGCCGAGGTGGCGTTCGTGGACCTGCGGGGGGATCCAGGTCGGGCTTGCGTATCAGGATTCATGTCTGCCCACTTCAGTCATCAAGTCAAGGCTGGATTTCTGCGTTCGGCGCGCGGCGAACTGGACCGGCGCGCTCGCGGAGTCAGAGCCGGCGGAGTCCACTCAGAACCCGTTCCATCAGCAGGAAGTGCGACGAGCTGCTGTTGTCGCTGACGGTCTCGTGCACCGTGATCAGCCCCAGATCCGCCATGTCACCGACCAACACCTTGGCCACGCCGAAGGGCACGCCCAGCATGGCCCCGACCTCGGCGATCGACCTCGGGTGCTGGCAGATCTCGGAGATCGAGTGATGCTCGGTGCGACGCAACCGTTCCGGCGTGCAGAACTCGCTCGCTGAGACGAGCGTTTCCAGCTCCAGGTGGTGGTTGGACCTGGTTCGCCCGCCGGTCCACGCGTACGGGCGGATGGAGGTGGACATCGTCTCATCGGTCGACGAAGCATCCCGTGCGCCCGGCGAGCCGGGCTCATGGCTCGGTGCCGGAGCACCCGGGCCACCCGTGTGGGGCCAAGGTGCCTCCACCGCGGACGCGTTGGAAGGTGACGGACCTGCCGGGGAGGCGGGTTCGCTCGTCGTCAGCTCGGTCTCTGCCTGCGGTCCGGGGTCCTTCTGCGCACGTTTCCGACGCCACCCGCGGCGGCCACTGTCCAGGGTGAACCGGTTGAAAACCTCCGCAACGCTGTCGCTCTCCGACGAACCGGTGGAGCGCCGGTGTTGCCCAGTCGGGTCCGGACCTTCGCTCATCTTCGCCTCACACCGACTGTCCGGTCATCACTCGGCTCGTCCCCTGCAGCTGAGAACGCAGCTCCGGCGTCAGGATCTGGCCGACGCGTTCGACCAGCAAGGTCATCTCGTACGCGATCAGACCCATGTCGCACTGGGGAGCCGCCAACACCGTCAGGCAGGAGCCGTCGCTGATCGCCATCTGCAGCATCAGACCGCGCTCCATTTCGACGACGGTCTCGGTGACCGCGCCGGCCTCGAAGCACCGGGCGGCACCCTGGGTGAGGCTGAGCAGCCCGGACGCGACTGCCGCGAGCTGGTCCGCACGGTCGGTCGGGAGCTTCGCCGAGGCGGTGAGCAGCAGACCATCAGCCGAGACGACGACTGCGTGGGCAACACCGGGGACTCGCTCGGTGAAGTCCGTGACGAGCCAACCGAACTGGCTCGGCTGGGAATTTTGGGCGTTCATGGCGCCTCCTTTCCTCCTAACTGATTCGGGGGTCACCGGGACTCATCCGTTGACGGTTGTGGGTCGCGAAGGCTGTGCTTGCCTTCGCGGACACCGCGTTGGAAGCTGGCCAGCCTGCCGCGCATCACGTCGGCGTCGCGCGGTGGTGTGGCAGCCGAATCGGTGGCCAATCCCGATACCAGCTGGGCTCTGGGGGTCCGCCGAGGCAGACCCGAGGGCGTGTACTGCTCGGCTTCACCCATGTCCGGCGGCTCTGCCGCCTCGGAGCTCTCGACCAGCTCCGGACGCGCGGTGGCGGACTCCTGCGCGTCGGTGCCGGCAGCGTGCGAAGCCTGGTTCAGGCGGTGGCGGCCGCGTTGGACACCCGCCTGGAAGCTCGCCAGTCGGCCCCGTGCGAGGTTCGGATCACGTGTGGGACGAGCCTCGACGTCGTCGACCCGGTCAGCGCTTCCCGCCACGAGGTTCGCCAGTGGAACTCGCTGAGGCAGGCCGGCAGAGGTGAAATCGGTCGGTTCAGCCGCCGCGACCTCTTCAGCGCGTTGCTTGACCTCGTCGCTGGCGAAGTTCCAATCACGAGGTTCCGCGCCGTTCGCGGTCGGACCGGCATCGGAGGATGGCGCCCCCTCGTCCGTCCTCACAGCCGCGATGACTTCAGTGTTCGGGCCGTCCTCAGTCCCGTCTGGCCAGCGGAACTCGGGCTCCGCGTCGGGGTCACCGTCCTCCCGCTCCAGGAACCACGCGGAGGAGAGCTCGTCGAGGATCGACTCCGCGGTCTCGGGAACCTCCATCGCGGGCGGAGGCTCCGCCGAAAGCTCGTAGCCGTTGAACAGGTCGTTGGGTGAGCTGTCCGCGGCGTCCTCTCCGGTGCTCCGGAAGAGGTGGAACCCGTTGTGGGTGGGCGGGTCGCTGATTGCGTCCTGCTCGGCCGCTTCCCAGTCGAACTGCCTGATCAGGGTGTCGTCGTCGTGTCCCGGACGGTAGACACCGTTGGTACGCGGCGTGGGAACGGAGACGTCGTCGACCAGCAGGTCCGGCTGAAGCGTCATGGACACGCGAACTCCGGTGCTCTCCTGACCAGGCATCAGCTCTACCCGGATGCCGTGCCTGCGGGCCAGGCGGCCCACCACGAACAGGCCCATGCGGCGGGAGGTGGACCGCTTGATCTCCTCGTCCGAGGTGAGCCTCTGGTTCGCTTCCGCGAGCTCGGCCGGGTTCATGCCGATGCCTTCGTCGTCGATGTCGATGCGCAGTGAGCCGTCATCGCCTCGCTGCCCGGACACCGCGACCTGGGTTTGCGGTGCGGAGAAGTTCGCGGCGTTGTCGAGGAGTTCGGCCAGAAGCCGGACCAGGTCGCTGGCCACGTAGCCGACGAGCTTGGTGTCCGGCAGCTGCTGAACGTTCACCCGCGGGTAGTGCTCGATTTCGGACACTGCCGCTCGCAGCAGGTCCGCCGGCGTGGTGGGCCGGGTGAAGCGCCTCGCCAGGTCCGCACCGGAAAGCACCATCAGGTTCTCGTTGTTGCGGCGCATCCGGGTCGCGAGGTGATCCAGCTGGAACAACGTCGCGAGCTGGTCGGGGTCCTCTTCGTCGCGTTCGAGCTGTTCGAAGAGGCGCAGCTGGCGTTCAAGCAGGCTTTGGCTGCGGCGCGAGACGTTGATGAACGAGTCGCTGTAGCTCCTGCGGAGTTCCGCCTGTTCGGAGGCGAGGTTGACGGCCTGCGTGTGCACGTCGTCGAAGGCCCGGGCAACCTCGCCGACCTCGTCGGTGGTCTCGACCGGCACCGGGCGGACGGCTTGTGGCGCGTGTCCGGCTCGGATGTCGGCGACCGCGGTGGGCAGCTGGTGGTTGGCGGTGTCCAGAGCGCTGTGCCGCAGGAGGTCGAGCGAACCGAGCAGATGCCTGGCGACCATGACCACGATCGCACCGGCGATCAGCAGTGCGGTCAGCAGGATGACCGACGCGAGACCGGCGAGGTTGCCCGCCGTGTCCTGCAGGGTGAACGCGGTTTCGTGCAACTGGCGATCGAGCTCGCCCTGGAGCGTGTTGAGCGCTTGAGCTGCGGTGTGCGACTGGTTCTTCCACGTCGCGGTCGAAACCAGGTGTGAGGAGAGACTGGATCGTGTGTTGTCCTGCTCGGCCATGGCCAGCTGGACCGAGGTTTCCCGGGCCGGCACCTCGGGATTGGCGTAGAGCTGGTCGTAGCGGACGCGCTGTTGGGGGTCGGCGGCAGCGCGGAACTCCTTGACCGCGGCGGTGCGGCGGGATTCGCTGGCTGCGAGACGAGTGAGGTTGTCGCTGGTGAATTTGTCCTGGGCCAGGCCGGTGAGCACCAGGGCCTGCTGCAGCTGCACCTCTTCGCTGATCTTGGCCAGCTCGTGCACGGTGGTGGCGGTGGCCACCAGCTCCGAAGACGAGATCTGGCTGATCAGGGTCCGGTCCAGCGCGAGCATCACGTCGATGAGCTCCGTGTAGGAGTTGGCGGTGATGCCGGGATCGGCGCGGCCGTCGACCACGAGCCTGCGGATCGGGTCGAGCTCCGTGGACTGCCGCTCCGTTTCCTGCGAGGCGTAGCGCACCGCGGCGCTGTCAGGTGCGGCGCGCAGCAGCCGTTGGGTTTCCGCGAGCGCCCGGTCGGAGGCCTTGAACCGGTTCTGCACGTCGGCGTCGGTCACCTGGCCGCGGACCAGGAATTCGGCGGACAGGCTCCGCTCCTCTTGGAGCCTGTCGACGGCAGTGCGAACGGCACGACCGGCTGACACGACCCGGTCCATCTGCTCGTAGTTGTTGGCTTCGGTGATCTGCCCGCGAATCTGCAGGACGCCCAGCACGATCGCGAAGATGACCGGGACGAGTACAACAGCGGCGATCTTGACCGGGAGCTTCCAGTTGTGCCACGTGATGATTCGAGATGTGGCGCGCGACCACATGGATGCCCGGGTCGCGTTCGCGGGCGGGTCTTCTACTCCGCTGCTCACGACGCAGTCCTTTCCCGCGCGGTCGAAGCTTTCATCGCCAACTGCGCGTTCGTGTGGTGGGCAGGCCGGCCCGCCTCGGTGTGCGCGGCAGGTCATTCGTGGTTGGCGGCGCTGCCTGCGTTTCGGGGTTTTTCGCGGGTGGCCGTGCGGTCTTCGACGGCGGTATTCGAAGGCCTGCGATGTCGGGGGTGATCGCGGCGGCATCGAAATCAGTTCGCACCGGTCGTCGGCGTGCAGAACACTACCTCACCGGAATGATCTACTACCTTTATTGAATCCAGTGCGCTGACCTGCGAATTCGTCGAAGTGGAGATCATCTTCGTGGGTGAGGCCCGGATCGGTGGGCACTTTGGACACTGATCGTGTTCGGCGCCGTGGAGGCCGGAAGAGCTTTAGTCACCCGATAGGGAGAACGTCGCCGATCGGGTGGCGCCGGAGGCGGAAATGACCGGAAGGTTCCCATGCTCGAACCGTGTTACCCTCCCCTAATTTCGCCTCTGATCAGCGAATATCGTCTCCGTTGGAGGGGTTCTCCGTTCAGGATCGACCCCGCTCGACGCTCGGGAAGGTACGAGTTCACTCCTGTAGTAATTACGCGTAGTGACTGCGTGGTTCATCAATAGGTGTGGTGTGTCGCTGCAGTGGTCCAGGTGGCGCGAATTGATCGTTAGACTCCCGCCCTGGTTGGCATCGCAAGTCGTGCGGTCACCGAGCCTCTGGAATTCGAGATCAATGAAGATCGCGAACGCCGGGCGTTCGGACGAAGTTGGGGGACTTTGCGCATCGGCGGAGAATACGTCGATGTTTGTCCGATTTCTTGGAAGGATGCATGCGCAACGCCACCCAGCCCCCGCCGCCATCTCGACAAACCGAAGCGACCTTCGGTGAAATCGACAAATCCGCCAGGCGCACGGACGTCGCGCTCCCAGGCGAGGCGGGCCCCGACTTTCACGGCATCGCACACAGCAATGAGTTTCGCGAATTGCGCGGAAAGCTGCGCAGGTTCACGTTCCCGATGACCCTGGTGTTCCTGCTCTGGTACGTCGGTTATGTCGTCCTTGCCGCGTACTTCCCGGACTTCATGGGCATCCGGCTCTTCGGCGCGGTCAACATCGGGCTCGTCCTCGGTGTCGGCCAGTTCGCCAGCACGCTGCTCATCACCGCTCTCTACCTGCGATACGCGGCGAACGAAATCGACCCGCGAGCGGCTGAGCTCTACCGCAACGTCACCGGTGAGGAGCGGCCGTGATGGACACCAACCCGATGCTCAACATCAGTATCTTCGCCGTGTTCGTGCTGATCACGCTGTACATCGTCTACCGGGTCAGCAGCGCGGGATCCACCACCGACTACTTCGCGGCCAGCTCGCAGTTCACCGGTGCGCAGAACGGCATCGCGCTCTCGGGCGACTTCCTCTCGGCTGCGTCGTTCCTCGGCATCGCCGGCGCCATCGCCGTGCACGGTTACGACGGTTTCCTCTACTCGATCGGATTCCTGGTCGGATGGTTGGTGAACCTGCTGCTCGTCGCGGAACTCCTGCGCAACACGGGCAGGTTCACCATGGGGGACGTGCTCAGCTACCGGATGAAGCAGCGTCCGGTGCGCGCAGCCGCCGCAGTGTCGACCATGGTGATCTCCTTCATCTACATGATCGCCCAGATCGCAGGTGCCGGAAGTCTGGTCGCCCTCCTGCTCGACGTGCACAGCGCCGGAGGTCAGGCGTTGGTGATCACAGCCGTAGGCGCGCTGATGATCGTCTACGTGCTCGTCGGTGGCATGAAGGGAACCACGTGGGTGCAGATCATCAAGGCGGTCGCCCTGATGCTGTGCGTGGCGCTCATGACGTTGTTCCTGATGGGCAAGTTCGGCTACAGCATCACGTCGTTGCTGCAGCACGCTGCCGAGAAGAACCCGCTGGGAGAGCGGATCTTCTCGCCCGGAGCCCAGTACGGGAAGGACGGGACCACCAAGCTCGACTTCGTCTCGTTGTCGTTGGCCCTGGTCCTCGGCGTCGCCGGCCTTCCGCACGTGCTGATGCGCTTCTACACCGTGCCCAACGCTGTGCAGGCCAGGCGTTCCGTGGTGTGGGCGACCGTCACGATGTCGGTCTTCTACGTGTGCACGCTGGTCATCGGTTTCGGCTCGGGTGCGGTGAGCGGCACGGACTCGATTTTGGCCGCTCCCGGTGGTGAGAACTCCGCGGCGCCCCTGCTGGCCTACAAGATCGGCGGAACGGTGCTGCTGGGAGTGGTCGCGGCCGTCGCATTCGCCACGATCCTCGCCGTGGTGGCCGGTCTGACGTTGACCGCGTCCGCTTCCTTCGCTCACGACGTGTACGCGAACGTCTTCAAGGGTGGTCAGGCCGATCCGGACTCCGAGATCAGGGTCGCGAGGCTGACCGCGCTGATCATCGGTGCCACCTCGATCGTCGGCGGCATTCTGGTCAACGGGCAGAACCTCGCCTTCTTGGTGTCGCTGGCCTTCGCGTTCGCCGCCTCCGCGAACCTGTCGACCTTGCTGTACTCGCTGTACTGGCGGCGGTTCAACACGCGCGGCACCTTGTGGGGCATCTACGGAGGGCTGGGCACCTGCCTGCTGCTGGTGATCTTCTCCCCGGTCGTGTCCGGTTCGCCGACCTCGATCGTGCCCGGCGTCGACTTCGCGTGGTTCCCGCTCAACAACCCCGGTTTGGTGTCGATCCCGGCGTCGTTCCTGTTCGGGTACATCGGCACGCTGCTAGGCGAGAGCGATGAGGAGAACCGCGCCGATGAGATGGAGGTTCGCTCGCTCACCGGCATCGGAGCTTCTTGAGCCGTTGCGCCGCGCAAGGGAACCTTCCTGCTACTTCCCTGGCAGGAAGGTTCCCTCGCGTCGTGCGCAGGAAGGGCGAGTACGAACGAAGGGATCGGGCCTGGACGGGTCGGCCCTCGGCGCTGCCGGGAGTGTCCGAGAGCTTCTGCGCTCCCTCGATCCGGTCAGTCCTGTTTGCGGACCCGGAGGCCGTCGAAGGCGACCGCCGCCACGGTGTCGGCGAGCGTTTCCGCGTCGGCGCCTTGGCGGGGTCGATACCACTCGACCAGTGAGTTGACCATGCCGAACAGCAGGCGGGCTGCCGTCGCGGGATCGACGTCCGGGCGGAGGTCGCCGTCCGCAGCCGCCTTGCTCACCAGATCGGCGACGATCTGGTCGAACTCCCTGCGGCGGGCGAGCGCGGCCTTCTCGACCTTGGTGTTGCCGCGGATCCGCAGCAGCAGGGTCACGAAGGGCAGCTGGTCGACCAGCACGCCGACGCTAGCTCGCACGAGATATTCGAGCTTGTCGATGGCGCGGCCGTCGATGCTCTCCAACTTGTCCGCTTCCGCGAACAGGCCGTCCAGCCCGCGGTTGACGGCCAGCCGTAGCAGTTCGTCCTTGCTGCGCACGTGGTGGTAGATCGCCGACTTGGTGATCTGCAGCTTGCGCGACAGATCTTCCATGCTGGTGCCGTCGTAACCGCGTTCGTTGAACAGCTTGACCGCCACCACGAGCAAGGACTCCAGGTCGTAGCCGGGGCGACCACGCTTGGTGACGCGGGTGCTGGGCGGTTCGGTCATGAGCGCATTATCGCAAGTCGTCTCAGTCGCGAGGGCGTTGGTCGTTGACGCGGTGAAGCTTGCCGACCGAGCGTTCGAGGGAACCCGGATCGACGATCTCCACTCCCACGCTCGCGCCGACGCCGTCCTTGACCCGATCGGCGATCTCCGCCGATGCGTGCCCTCGCCGTTCCGGTGCCGTTTCGGGAAGTGCCTCGACCAGCACGGTCAGGCGGTCCATCCGGTCCTCGCGTGTGAGCCTGAGCTGGAAGTGAGGGGAGAGGTCAGCGGTGTCGAGAACGATCTCCTCGATCTGGGTGGGGAAGATGTTGACTCCGCGCAGGATGATCATGTCGTCGCTGCGGCCGGTGACCTTGTCCATGCGCCGGAAGGCCGGCCGTGCCGTGCCGGGGCGCAATGCGGTGAGGTCGCGAGTCCGGTACCGGATGATCGGAAGAGCCTGCTTGGTCAGCGAGGTGAACAGCAGCTCCCCGGTCGTCCCGTCGGCCAGGGGCACGTCATCGATCGCGTCGATCACTTCGGGGTAGAAGTGGTCTTCCCAGATGTGCAGGCCGTCCTTGGTCTCGACCGCTTCCTGCGCCACACCGGGTCCCATCACCTCGGACAGGCCGTAGATGTCGACGGCGTCGATGTTGGCGCGTTCCTCGATCTCGCGGCGCATCTGCTCGGTCCACGGTTCGGCGCCGAAGATCCCGACCTTGAGAGAGGTGCTGCGCGGATCGATCCCCTGGCGCTCGAACTCGTCGAGGAGCGTCAGCATGTAGGACGGCGTCACCATGATGATCTCGGGGCGGAAGTCGTTGATGATCTGCGCTTGTCGGGCGGTCATGCCACCCGAGGCGGGGATGACGGTCGCTCCCAGCTTCTCGGCGCCGTAATGGGCGCCGAGTCCCCCGGTGAACAGGCCGTACCCGTAGGAGATGTGCACCTTGTGGCCGGGCCGCCCGCCTGCGGCGAAGATCGATCTCGCGACGACGGTCGCCCACGCGTCGAGATCGGACTCGGTGTAGCCGACGACGGTGGGTTTTCCGGTCGTACCGCTGGAGGCGTGCACGCGGCGCACTTGGTCCTGCGGGACCGCGAACATGCCGAAGGGGTAGTTGTCCCGCAGGTCTTGCTTGGTGGTGAAGGGAAACTTCTCGATGTCGCCCAGCTCCCGGCAGTCATCCGGGTGCACACCGGTCTCGTCGAACTTCTTGCGGTAGAAGGGAACGTTCGCGTACGCGTGGTGCAGCGTCCACTGCAAGCGCTTGAGCTGCAGGGCGCGGAGCTCGTCAGTGCTCAGCCGTTCGACCGGCGAGAGGTCGTCCACCGGGGGAGCGGCGCCCAGGCGTCGCGCGCTCGGCACTTCGTTGTGCATGGTCGTCATGGGGGACTCCTCAACGCTTGATCTGGCCGATGGTCCGGCTCCGGCCGCGGAACTCCGCGACGACCTCAGGTCCGGTGGGGGTGGACCTGTGCACCGTGACGTCGTAGATGCCGTTGCGGCCATAGCGAGTTCGTTCTTGCGCGGTCGCCACCAGCTCGTCGCCGAGGTGTGCGCTCGTGACGAACGAGATCTCAGCCCCTGCGGCGACCGTGACGGGACCGTGGCTGTTGCACGCAGCTGCGAAGGTCGTGTCGGCGAGCAAGAAGACGTAGCCGCCGTGCGTGATGTCGTGCCCATTGACCATCTGTTCGGTCACCTTCATCCGAGCTACCGCGGCGCCGTCATGAGCGGCGGTCACGTCGATGCCCAGCGACGCCGAAGCGACGTCGGATTCGAGCATCGACCGCGCGGAGTCGCTGAGTCGGTTCGCCGAGGGTGTCACCGGGTCCCACCGCCTTGCTTACTGACCGAATGGACGGTAAATAAATCCGCCCAAGTAAAAGCAGCGGGCAAGCCGATGTCAAGGGTTGCGGATGTGGATGCATCCCTCCTGGGCTGGCGGGTGAGGATGCCGGGTCCGCTTGTGCTCTAAGGATCAAGCGTAGGCGCAGGCGGAACCCCTCACGGTCGCGGAGCTCTCGGTCACGGCGATTGCCTGAAGCGCCTTGAGCGGCGGAAGGGAGCCTTTGACGCTTTCGTTCTCCGGCCGGCCGCGCTAGCATTATTTCCCGACCGTTCGGTTAGTTATTCGGAGAGGCGAGGCGCGATGGCTCAGGAAGAGAGCAAGGTTCTGCGGAGCTACGCCAGCGGCGGCTGGCAGGTGGGCGACGGCGAAGGCGCGCCACTGCACGACGCCGTCACAGGAGCCGAGGTCGCGCGCATCTCGTCCGCGGGCATCGACATGGCCGCCGCGCTCGACCACGGTCGCCGGGTCGGTGGCCCGGCGCTGCGGCAACTGACCTTCCACCAACGCGCAGCCCTGCTCAAGGCGCTGGCCTCGCATCTCCGCGAGCACCGCGAAGAGCTCTACGAACTCTCGACCAAGACCGGTGCCACCGCTGGAGACTCCAAGTTCGACATCGACGGCGGAATCGGTGTCCTCTTCGCCTACTCCAGCAAGGGTCGGCGCGAGCTGCCCAACGACACCGTCTACGTCGACGGGAACGTGGAGCCCCTCAGCAAGGGCGGCACGTTCCTCGGCCAGCACGTCGCGACGCCACTGCGCGGTGTCGCGGTCCAGATCAACGCCTTCAACTTCCCGGCGTGGGGTCCGCTGGAGAAGTTCGCCCCGGCCTTCCTCGCTGGTGTGCCGAGCTTGGTCAAACCTGCCAGCCAGACCGCCTACGTCACCGAGAAGCTCGTCGAGTTGATCGTCGACTCGGGCCTCATCCCCGAGGGGACGTTGCAGCTCATCAGCGGGAGCGCGGGCGATCTCCTCGACCACGTCACTGGCCAGGACCTCGTGTCGTTCACCGGTTCGGCCTCCACCGCGCAGAAGCTGCGCGCTCACCCGGCCATCGTGCGCAACTCCGTGCGCTTCAATGCTGAGGCGGACTCGCTCAACTGCTCGATCCTCGGTCCGGACGCCACACCCGGCACCGCGGAGTTCGACCTCTACGTCAAGCAGCTGGTCACAGAGATGACCGTCAAGGCCGGTCAGAAGTGCACCGCGATCCGGCGTGCGTTCGTTCCAGCCGAGTTGATCGATGACGTCGCTGAAGCGGTCGCCGAACGGTTGGCGAAGATCAAGGTCGGCAACCCCGCCAACACCGACGTGCGGATGGGGGCGCTGGCGAGCATCGAGCAGCGCGAAGAGGTCCGCCGCTCGCTGAAGGCCCTGCAGGGTGCCGGGAGCATCGTCTTCGGTGATCCCGATCAGGTCGATGTCGTCGACGCCGATGCGGAGAAGGGCGCCTTCATCTCACCGGTTCTGCTCAAGGCGGATGCCGATCGAGCGGAGCCCCACGAGGTTGAGGCGTTCGGGCCGGTGTCGACCCTGATGCCCTACAGCTCGGTGGAACAGGTCGTCGACTACGCGGCGCGCGGGAACGGAAGCCTCGCGGGATCGGTGGTCAGCGGTGACGTGCGGTTCGCCCGGGACGTGGTGCTCGGTGCCGCCCCTTGGCACGGCCGTCTCCTGGTCCTCAACGCCGATGATGCGAAGGAGTCCACCGGGCACGGTTCGCCGATGCCGTCGCTCGTGCACGGTGGCCCAGGCCGCGCCGGTGGCGGCGAGGAGATGGGCGGAATCCGCGGCGTGCTCCACCACATGCAGCGCACCGCGGTTCAGGCCAGCCCGGAAGTGCTGTCCCAGGTGACCGGCCGATGGGTGGAAGGTGCCCCTCGTTCAGAAGGTGACGTCCACCCCTTCCGCAAGTCGTTGGCCGAGCTGAAGGTCGGTGATGCTGTGGTCGCGGGCCCGCGCACCGTCACCGACGCGGACGTCGCCCACTTCGCCGAGTTCACCGGCGACACCTTCTACGCGCACACCGACGAGGACGCTGCCCGCGAGAACCCGCTGTTCGGTGGGATCGTCGCGCATGGGTACCTGGTTGTTTCCTTCGCGGCGGGCCTGTTCGTGTCACCGGAACCCGGCCCCGTGCTCGCCAACTACGGACTCGAGAACCTGCGGTTCCTCACGCCCGTCAAGCCCGGTGACGAACTGACCGTGACCTTGACGTGCAAGCAGATCACGCCCCGCGAGAGCGCCGACTACGGCGAGGTCCGCTGGGACGCCGACGTCACCAACCAGGACCACGATTCGGTCGCCAAGTACGACGTGCTCACCCTGGTGGCCAAGGAGAAGTGATGACGACGACGTTGTCCGACCAGGAGCTCGAGCAGCACTTCGAGCACACCATCGACAAGGATCAGCGAATCGAGCCCCGGGACTGGCTGCCCGAGGGCTATCGCACGACGATGATCCGGCAGATCGCCCAGCACGCGCATTCCGAGATCATCGGGATGCAGCCGGAAGGCAACTGGATCACGAGGGCACCTTCGTTGCGGCGCAAGGCGATCCTGCTGGCCAAGGTGCAGGACGAGGCCGGGCACGGGCTCTACCTGTACTCGGCGGCCGAAACGCTCGGTGGTGATCGGCAGGAGCTCACCGAGAAGCTGGTCAGCGGCCGGCAGAAGTACTCGTCGATCTTCAACTACCCGACGCTGTCGTTCGCCGACGTCGGCGTGATCGGTTGGCTCGTCGACGGTGCCGCGATCTGCAACCAGGTGCCTCTGTGCCGTTCCAGCTACGGCCCTTACGCGAGGGCGATGATCAGGATCTGCAAGGAGGAGTCCTTTCACCAGAGGCAGGGCTACGAACTGCTGATGACGATGATGAAGGGGACCCAAGCGCAGCGGGACATGGTCCAGGACGCGGTGAACCGCTTCTGGTGGCCGTCGCTGATGATGTTCGGTCCGCCGGACGCCGAATCCTCGCACACCGAGCAGTCGATGCTCTGGAAGATCAAGCGGCACACCAACGACGAGCTGCGGCAGCGGTTCGTCGATATGACCGTTCCGCAGGCGGAGGTGCTCGGCGTGACCCTTCCCGATCCCGAGCTGGAGTGGAACGCCGAGCGCGAGCACTACGACTTCGGCCCGGTCGACTGGGATGAGCTCAAGCAGGTCATCAAGGGGAACGGTCCCTGCAACACAGAACGCGTCGCCCGGCGGCGTCAGGCGCACGAGGACGGCGCGTGGGTCCGCGAGGCTGCCGCTGCGCACGCCCGCAAGATGACGGAGGCGAAGGCATGAGCCGCACCGAACTGCCGCTCTACGAGGTTTTCGTGCGGGGCAAGCGAGGCTTGAACCACGTGCACGTCGGGTCCCTTCGTGCCGCCGACGACGAGATGGCCGTCCACCACGCGCGTGACCTCTACACGCGGCGCAACGAAGGCGTGAGCATCTGGGTGGTGAAGGCCTCCGAGATCACGGCGTCCAGCCCTGACGAGAAGGATCCCTTCTTCGCACCCGCCGGGGACAAGGTGTACCGGCACCCGACCTTCTACGACATTCCCGACAACGTTCCCCACATGTGAGCCGACGATGTCCTTTGACAACGCCTACGAGGCACTCATCGACGCGCACGACGATTCGCGCTGGGCTTTCGGGACCGGGTTCGAAGATCCGCTGGCCGGCGTCGACACCTCTGTCCCGTCCGGTGTGGACGGTTCGGACCTGGCCGAGTACTGCCTGATGCTGGGTGACGACGCACTGGTTCTCTCGCACCGGCTGCAGCAGTGGTGCACCTTCGCGCCTGAGCTGGAGGACGAGGTCGCGATCGCCAACATCGGCTTGGACCTGCTCGGGCAGGCCAGGCTGCTGCTGGCGCGGGCGGGCAAGGCCGACGGCAGCGATCGCGGCGAGGACGACTACGCGTTCTTCCGCGATGAGAACCAATTCCGCAACGTCCGCCTCGCCGAGGTGGAACGCGGCGACTTCGCGCACCTCACCGCGGTCCTCCTGCTGCTGTCCACCTGGCGGCTCGCCCTGCTGCAGCGCCTGACGACCTCCGGTGACCCGGTTCTCGCAGCCATCGCGGGCAAGGGCGTGAAGGAACTGACCTATCACCGCGACTACGCCGCTCAGTGGGCGGTTCGGCTCGGTGACGGCACCGCCTTCTCCCGTGAACGCATGCAGGCGGCCTTGACCGGGGTGTGGCCGTACGTGGACGAGATGTTCGTCGCGCACGACGTCGAGGCCCGCTTGGCGGAGGCAGGAGTTGCAGTCGACCCGGCAGCTGCGCGCGAGGAGTTCGACGCGGTGCTGGAGCAGGTTCTGCAGGCCGCGACCCTGGAAGCCCCGGGAGTTGCCGGGAAGGCAGGAGTGGCGGGCGGCACCGGGCGGCACGGCCGTCACACGGAGGCCATGGGATACCTCGTGGCGGAGCTGCAGAGCGTCGCCCGCGTACACCCGGAGGCGACGTGGTGACCGCCAGGGCCGTTGCGGAGACGGTGTGCGATCCCGAGCTGCCGATGCTGACGCTCGCCGACCTCGGGGTGCTCCGCGAGGTGTCCGAACAGGACGGTGCGGTGAAGGTGTCCATCACGCCCACCTACACCGGATGCCCGGCCATGGACACGATGCGCGATGACCTCGTCCACGCGCTGCAGGGAGCCGGCTACCCCCGCGTCGAGGTGAGCACGGTGCTGCAGCCGCCGTGGAGCTCGGACTGGATCAGCGAGCGGGGCCGCCGCAAGCTCGCCGAGGCCGGCATCGCGCCTCCGGGAGGGGCTCCTGCGCGCGGCCCCGGGCCGGTTCCGTTGTCCCTGAACCCGCCTGAGCGGCAGGTGACCTGCCCGCGCTGCGGCGCGGCGGACACGCAACTGCTGTCGGAATTCGGCGCCACGGCGTGCAAGTCGATGCGTCGCTGCCGCGCGTGCGCCGAACCGTTCGAACATGTCAAGGAGATCTGAGGTGACGGCGTCTACCAAGTCCCGGGTGCGGGGCGAGTTCCACACGTTGACGGTGGCCGAGGTCAGCCACCTGTGCGACGACGCGGTCGCGGTCACCTTCGCGGTGCCCCCGGAGCTCGACGGCACTTACGACTTCAGGGCAGGTCAGTCTCTGACCCTGCGCCGGGTGATCGACGGACGCGAGGAGCGGCGGTCGTACTCGATCTGCTCGGCTGAAGGGACCCTTCCGCGCATCGGCGTCCGCGAAGTTCCGGACGGGTTGTTCTCCACGTGGCTGGTCAACGAGGTGCGTCCCGGCGACGAGATTGAAGTGGGAACCCCTACCGGAGCGTTCTGCCCGAAGTCGGTATCCGGGCATCACGTTCTGATCGGGGCCGGATCAGGCATCACGCCGCTCTTGTCGATCGCGGCCACCGTGTTGAAGGACCCCACCGCCACCGCGGCGGTCGTCTACGGGAACCGCCGGACCGACACCGTGATGTTCGCCGACGAGCTGGCGGACCTGAAGGACCGCTATCCCGAGCGGCTGGAGTTGGTGCACGTTCTCTCGCGCGAACCGCGGGAAGCCGACTTGTTCACCGGGCGTCTCGACGAGGAGAAGCTGCGCGCGCTGATGGCCCTCGTGCCTGAGGTCGGCGACGTTGACGAGTGGTGGTTGTGCGGGCCGTTCGGCATGGTCACCGGGGCTCAGCAGCTGCTCGGCGAACTCGGGGTGGTGGACGAGCGCATCCACCGCGAGCTGTTCTACGTGGACGACGTTCCGCCGGAACCCGTGAAGCACGTCGATGCGCCGCCAGCGGGTGAGACGACCGAGACGACCATCGTCCTCGACGGCCGGCGCACGACCACGGCGCTCTCGAGAGAGACATCGGTCCTCGACGGTGCCCAGAAGGCCCGGCCCGACTTGCCTTTTGCGTGCAAGGGAGGCGTCTGCGGCACGTGTCGGGCGAAGGTCACCGAGGGGGAGGTCGACATGCGCCGCAACTTCGCACTGGAACAGGCGGAAGTGGCCGAAGGATTCGTCCTGACCTGTCAATCGCTTCCGGTCAGCGACGTCCTCACGGTCGATTACGACTCCTGAGCAGCAGGTCCACGAGGTCGACGCGCGGAAAGGGTCCTTCCTCGAAGAGACGAGTGCCGAAGGCGGATCTTTCCGCTTCGCCTATCGCCTTCGGCGGAACGCGATGAAGGGGATCAAGCTGGGGTCGGCGCGCTTCGTTCAGGAGCGCTGCGCAACTCGTGTGGTGGACGCGTTCACGTCGTTCGCCCGGCCTGACCTCGTGGGGGAGGAAACATGTTCACCGGACTCAGCGCTTTCCCGCTGACGCCCGTCACCGGCCGCGGTATCGATGAGAAGGCCTTCACCGGCCTGGTCGAGCGTCTCGCGGCCGCGCAGGTCGACTCGATCACCGTGCTGGGCTCGACCGGCTCGTACGCGTACCTCGACCGTGCCGAGCGCGCCCGGACCGCGCGGCTGGCCGTCGAGCATGCCGGCGGTACCCCGGTGATCGTGGGCATCGGTGCGCTGCGCACCCGCGACGTACTCGAACTCGCCGAAGACGCGCAGGACGCGGGCGCTTCGGGAGTGCTCTTGGCGCCGATGACCTACCAGCAGCTGACGTCCGACGAGGTGTTCGGTCTCTACGCCGACGTCACCGCGGAGCTCTCGGTTCCGCTGGTGGTGTACGACAACCCCGGCACCACGCACTTCACCTTCACCGACGACCTCTACGCCCGCATCGCCGAACTCCCGAACGTCGCCTCGGTCAAGATTCCCGGGGTTCCGCGTGCCACCAGCGAGGCCGAAGGTCGGCTAGCTCGTCTTCGGTCCTTGCTGCCCGCCACGATGACCATCGGGGTCAGTGGCGATCCGCTGGCTGCCACGGGACTCAACGCCGGGTGCGACGCCTGGTACTCGGTCGTGGGCGGGACCCTGCCCGGACCGGCTCTGACGATCACGCGCGCAGCGCTGGCAGGGGAATCGGCGTCTGCGGTCGCGGAATCAGAGCGGTTGCAGCCCTTGTGGGAACTGTTCACCCGTCACGGGAGCCTCCGCGTGGTTTCCGCGATCGCCGAACTGCTCGACTTGGTCGGTCATCCCAACTTGCCGCGACCTCTCAACGGCTTGGCGGACGAAGACAGGGCTGCGGTCGCTGAAACCATCGAGCGGCTCGGTCTGCGCTGATGGCTGGCGGGAGGCCGGGAGGCAAGGTCGTTCTGGTCGCGTCGGCCTCTGCGACCGTGGGGAACGGCACCATCGTCGGTGCCAGCCGATGCCCGACATGGGGCCAAGGGCGTCCGGGTCCCTCAAAACCGCAAGCGATATCAAGGGTTTGTCGTCCCGGGGTGTAGTCCGCAACTGCGCAGCGATGTCTGCTGCGAATGCACGCGCGTTGCCTACAACCATCAGCTGAAAAACCCGGCGCGCAATACCGTCCCTGGCCTGCTGGCCAGGGACGCATTTGCGGTGCCCTCGGCAGTTTTCGGCCGGCGACACCTGCCCCCCGGAAGCAGTGCTCTCTCCACCGAGCTACGAGGACTCGTCGCGCGGAGCGGACAACCTCCGGCCAGCCGGGGCGTCTTCATTGATATGAACGCCAATAGGATCCGGCGCGACTGGAATGCGCAGCCGCACCCGGTGAGAGGTGGGGTGGGGCGGGCGCCGAGGCGGGGCTGGAAGGGTCGGGGGGTTCTGCTGCTGGTGGCCGTGGTGGTGTTGCCGGTGGTGTTCGCCGGCTGGCTCTGGTTCCACGTCGACTCCTCGGTCCACCGGATCGATGCCTTCCCCGACTACCCGGGCCGACCGGAGGCCGCAGCGGGCACGAACTGGCTGGTAGTGGGCTCGGACAGTCGGGATGGGTTAGATCCGGAGACGGCGACCGGCCTGCACGTGGGAGATGCGTCTGGTCAGCGCACGGACACGATCATGGTTGCGCACCTGCCGGACAACTCCACGGTTCCCACGCTGATCAGCATTCCGCGCGACTCGCGAGTGCCGGTCCCGGGGCAGGGCCGGGTGAAGATCAACGAGGCTTTCGCCGTGGGCGGCCCCCGCCTGCTGGCGCAGACGGTGGAGCAGGCGACCGGGCTGCGCGTCGATCACTACGCGGAAGTCGGGTTCGGCGGCTTCACGGGCCTCGTCGAAGCGGTCGGCGGCGTCGAGATGTGCCTGGACGGGGAGATGCACGACACCAAGACGGGCCAAACCCTCCAAGCCGGCTGCCAGACATTGAACGGCCCGGACGCCCTGACGTTCGTGCGAATGCGCTACAGCGACGCGACTCCGCGATCAGACCTGGACCGGGTCGCCAACCAGCGCGAGTTCATCGGTGCCCTGGTCTCCGAGGCGTCGAGCATCACCACCCTGATCAACCCCTTCCGGGCGTACGCGCTGGCGGACGAGGGTGCGGATGCGTTGACGATGCTCGACTCGGACGGTCCCGGCGACCTGCTGTCGCTGGGTTGGGCAATGCGCGGCATATCCTCGGGTGGCGTGGTGACGACGACGGTTCCGGTCACCGATGCCACGGCCAGCCGGTGGGACAAGCAGAAGGCGCTGCGGCTCTTCGCGGCGATGGAAGCCGACGATCCGGTCCCGGAAGATCTGATCGTGAACTGACAACCCAAGGCCATCCTCGGAAAGTCATGCGCGGGAGCAGCTTCCGGCCTTCCTGCTGCCTTCCAACCATCGGCGGACAGTGGCTCACGCACAAAACCGCCCCTGGCCAGTTTCTTGCTGGCCAGGGGCGGTTTTGGATGTCCATCTGCTGTGCCCTCGGCAGGATTCGAACCTGCGACACCTGCCTCCGGAGGGCAGTGCTCTATCCACTGAGCTACGAGGGCTCGTCGCTGCGGACGATCGATAGCTTAACGCACGCTCGGCGTGGGTTCGGGGCGGGGTCGGCTTGCGCGTCGGTGGTGTTCATCGTGGCGTCGTCGTCCGGTGAGCGCACGGGAACCTTTCTGTCACCGCTGCGGGAGCGGGCGCGAGAGTGGCGGTGATCTACGTTTCAGGCCACTTTCGCCCCGTCTCCGAAATCATGCATACTTTGCTATGTATCCGCTGTGGATGTGAGGAGGCGAAAGAGATGGGGCACGGCCACGGGCATGGATCCGCTGCTGACGCGACCCACGCGTCCGGTCGCTACCTGACCAGGCTTTCCATCGCGTTCGGCGTGCTGCTCGCCTTCTTCGTGCTCGAAGCGGTCGTCGGATGGATGACGTCATCGCTGGCCCTGCTTTCCGACGCGGGCCACATGCTCACCGACGTGCTCGGTGTCGGTATGGCGCTGGCCGCGATCACGGCAGCCAAGCGCCCCGCAGGCAACAAGCGCACCTTCGGCCTCTACCGCGTCGAAGTTCTCGCCGCGCTGGCCAACGCCCTGCTGCTCTTCGGCGTCGCCGGCTACATCCTGTTCGAGTCGGTGGAGCGCTTCCGGCAGCCCCTTGAGGTCGCGGGTCTGCCGATGATGGTCACCGCCGCAGCCGGTCTGGTGGCCAACCTCGTCGTGTTCGGGCTGCTGCGCAAGGGGGCCGATGAAAGCCTCAACGTGCGCGGCGCCTACCTGGAAGTCCTCGCCGACACCATCGGCTCGGCCGGTGTGCTGGTGGGCGGCTTCGTGACCTGGGCCTTCGGTTGGTACTTGGCTGACCCGATCATCGCCGTCTGCGTCGGGTTGTTCGTCCTGCCCCGCACGTTCAAGCTCGCCCGTCAGGCGCTGCGGATCCTGGTGCAGCAGGCGCCGGAGGGGCTCGACGTGCGGGAGATGCGCAGCGACTTGGCTGCTCTGCCCTCGGTCACCGAGGTCCACGACCTCCACGTGTGGACGCTGACCTCAGGCATGGAAGTCGCCTCCGCCCACCTGACGACAGGACCGGACGTCGATCATGGGGGCGTCCTCACCGCAGCGCAGCGCCTGCTGTCCGAGCGCTACCGGATCGAGCACGCGACCCTTCAGGTCGAGCCGGCGGACTGCGCCGCACGCTGCCGCGAACTGACCTGGTGAGCGGGGTGGCTCCCCGCTCGGAGTGAGCGGAAGGTTCCCATGCTCAGCTCAGCGGCTGAGCACCGCGCCGGGTGAGCATGGTCTTCATCAGTTCCATCTCGCTGCCCTGGGAACCGAGCATGTTCTTGGCCAGGGCGCGGACCGCGGGCACGGAGGCGTGCACCGCGCCGTACTCGGCCATCGGCGCTCCGCCCTGGTGGTGGCGCAGCATCAGCTGGAGGAAGTAGACGTCGAACTCGGGTCCGCGCAGCGAACTGAGTCGGGAGAGTTCCTCGCTGTTGGCCATGCCGGGCATCAGCGCGCCACCGGACATCGGCATCGGAGCGGCGCCGTGCTGGTGGCCCCCGGTTTCGGTCATCCACTGCATGACCGGACCGGTTGTCTGCGCCGGCTGGTTCCAGATCCCCAGCCAGCCCTGCATGCGGCCGATCTGGTCGCGCTGGTTGGTCTCGATGTCGAAGGCGAGTTGCCGGACGGCGACGTCATCGGCGCGTTCCCGCGCCAGCGTCGCCATGGTCACCGCCTGTTGGTGGTGAACGCTCATGTCCTGCGAGAACCCGATGTCGACAGGCGTGACCTCGGGTTCTGAGCTGTCGAAGGACGGCACCCGGACCAGCAGTCCGAGCGCCGCCCCCAACAGGAGCAGGGAGATCGCCGCGACGACGGCGACGATGGCCTGTGTGATGCGTCGTGCCTGGGGCAACGGGCTCACTGCCCCATTTGGCCTGCGGTCGTGTTCGAGCCCTTGCCGTCCATGGTGACCGCGTCGGGCCCGGGCGGACTCGCGTCGAACTTCGGCGGGTTGTTGGTGTCGAACGCGCCCGGGTAGGCCTGGCAGGAACCGCCGATCTCGGGGTACACGCCGTTGTTGTTCAGCCGCAGCGCGGTGATGAACTGGTCGATCCGCGGATCGTCGGCGTTGTCGACCTTGAGCTGGTGGCCCCAGGACTGCAGGGAGACCGCCTTGTCCAGGCCCGGGTACGGCGACAGCATCGTGTACGGCTTGCCCTGCGCGCGGACCTTGAGGCGGTCGAGGGAGGCCTCGTCGACCTTGTCCGGGTTGTAGGCGATCCAGACCGCGCCGTGCTCCAGCGAGTGGACCATGTTCTCGGTGCGCACCGGCTGCGGGTAGACCACGCCGGTGCAGTCGGCCCAGACGCCGTCGTGCGGGCCGCCGAAGGGCGGGTTCTTGTCGTAGGCGACGCGCTGGGTGGGCGTGACGTGCTGCTGCGCCTTGTAGTCAGCGGTGACGACGCCCTGGATCCCCTTCGACGGGTCCGGGTTCTGCGGCGAGGGCTTGAACGCCTCGGTGGCCTTCTCCGCTGCGGCCTGCGCGTCACGTGTCGCTGCCTGATCCGACCACCGGCTGTAGGCGTAGCCGAAGATGACCGACGCGAACACCGCGACCACCGTCACCCCGGCGACCAGCACCCACGGGATCGACCGTTGGTTCACCACCGCGGCGCCGCGCACCGCCTTGTTCTTAGCCATGCTGCTCGCAAACCTCGTCTCGCCAGAACCTGGGGACAGCGCCCGCCAGTGTAGAGATTGCCCGTATGGCGGTGTGCCGGTAGGCAAATGCTCGCCACCACACGTTCTCACACACAGACAACGGCCCGATCACGCCCTGTGGTCGTCTCGGTCGTGCGCAGGCACCGGTCTGGGCCGAATGGCCTGACCGAGTCCACGGAGTGGGCGGCTACCCGGCGTCTGAACTGGGTCGAAGGATCCCTAGACTTCACAGGGTGACTCCTGCCGCGCTCGCTGAACTGGTCCGCAACACCGCCGTCGACGTGCTCTCCGCCCGTGGGCTGGACACGTCGGTGCTGCCTGAGACGGTCACGGTCGAGCGCCCGCGAAACCCGGAGCACGGTGATTACGCGACCAACCTCGCGATGCAGGTCGCCAAGAAGGCGGGAGTCGCCCCGCGCGATCTCGCTACCTGGCTCGCTGAGGCGCTGACCAGCCAGGACGCCATCGACGTCGTCGATGTCGCCGGTCCTGGTTTCCTGAACCTACGGCTCGCCGCCGACGCCCAGGGCCAGATCGTGCGCGAGGCGCTGAGCAGCGGTGCCGCTTACGGCGCCGGCGACCTCTACACCGGTCTGAAGGTCAACCTCGAGTTCGTCTCGGCCAACCCGACCGGCCCCATCCACCTCGGCGGCACCCGCTGGGCTGCCGCGGGCGATGCGCTGGGACGGGTACTTTCCGCTCAGGGCGCCGAGGTGACCCGCGAGTACTACTTCAACGACGCGGGCGCGCAGATCGATCGGTTCGTCCGCTCCCTGATCGCCGGGGCCACCGGTGAGCCCGCTCCCGAGGACGGTTACGGCGGCGACTACATCGCCGAGATCGCCCAGCAGGTGCTCGCGGCGGAGCCGGGAGTGCTCGAGCTGCCCGAGGACGAGCGGCACGAGGTCTTCCGCCGCGTCGGTGTCGGGACGATGTTCGAGGAGATCAAGCAGAGCCTGAACGACTTCGGCACGGTCTTCGACGTCTACTTCCACGAGGACTCGCTGCACAGCTCCGGCCAGGTCGAGTCCTGCGTCGAGCAGCTCAAGGCCTCCGACCACCTCTACGCCGCGGACGGCGCCTGGTGGCTGCGCTCCACCGAGTACGGCGACGACAAGGACCGGGTGGTCATCAAGAGCGACGGGGATCCGGCCTACATCGCCGGTGACATCGCCTACCTGCGGGACAAGCGCTCCCGCGGGTTCGACCTGTGCCTCTACATGCTCGGCGCCGACCACCACGGCTACATCGCCCGGCTCAAGGCCGCCGCGGCGGCGCTCGGTGACGACCCGGCCGTGGTCGAGGTCCTCATCGGGCAGATGGTGAACCTGGTGCGCGAGGGCAAACCGGTCCGGATGAGCAAGCGCGCAGGCACCGTGGTCACCCTCGAGGATCTGGTCGAGGCCGTCGGTGTCGACGCCGCGCGCTACTCGTTGATCCGTTCGTCGGTCGATTCCGCCGTGGACATCGACCTGGACCTGATCAGCAAGCGCACCAACGAGAACCCCGTCTTCTACGTGCAGTACGCGCACGCCCGGCTCTCGTCGTTGCAGCGCAACGCCACATCCCTGGGCATCGAGCGGGGAGCCGTGGAGAATGCCGATCTGTCGCTGCTCACCCACGAACGTGAGGGCGACCTGATCCGCACCCTGGGCGAGTTCCCGCGAGTGGTGAGCTCGGCCGCCCAACTGCGCGAACCGCACCGGGTGGCTCGTTACCTGGAGGACGTGGCCAGCGCGTACCACAAGTTCTACGACGCGTGCCGCGTTCTGCAGCCCGGTGACGACCAGTCCAATCCGCTGACCATCGCGCGGCTTCAGCTGTGCGAGGCCGCCCGCCAGGTCCTGGCCAACGGTCTGGGTCTGCTCGGCGTGAGCGCGCCGGAACAGATGTAATCGCAGGCAGGCGGGTTCCCCTCAACGACGAGGGACCGTGCTGCCCATCTCACCGCCTGTCCAGCGGCAGGCTGCGCGAAGGAGCTTTGTCAACATGCGCGCCCATCCCGCCGGGCCGCGGCACGCCGACGTCGTGCCGCCCGGCAACACCGCAGGACCGTCCCCGGCGACGACCGGGGAGATCGATCTGCTGCACCCGCACGTGTGGCCGCGCAACAGCGAGCGCGGTCCCGACGGCGTCGTCCGCGTCGCGGGCTTGGACGTCCGCGAGCTCGCCGAGCAGTACGGCACACCGCTGTTCGTGCTCGACGAGGACGACTTCCGGTCCCGCTGCCGCGACTACGCCGAGGCTTTCGGCGACCCGTCCGCGGTGCACTACGCCTCCAAGGCGTTCCTCTGCACCGAGGTGGCCCGCTGGGTCGCCGAGGAGGGGCTGAGCCTCGACGTGTGCAGCGGCGGCGAGCTGGCCGTCGCGCTGCGCGCGGGGTTCCCGGCAGAGCGCATCACGTTCCACGGCAACAACAAGTCCGTCGCGGAGCTGACCGCTGCCGTGGAAGCCGGCGTCGGTTCCGTCGTGCTCGACTCGTTCCACGAGATCGCCCGGCTCGACCACATCGCCGCCCAGCGCGGCACCACGCAGCGGGTGCTGGTGCGGGTCACCGTCGGCGTCGAGGCGCACACCCACGAGTTCATCGCCACCGCGCACGAGGACCAGAAGTTCGGGTTCTCGCTGGCCGCGGGGCAGGCCGCCGAGGCGGTGCGTCGGGTGTTCAAGGCCGATGCGCTGAAGCTGGCCGGCCTGCACAGCCACATCGGTTCGCAGATCTTCGAGGTGGACGGATTCGAACTGGCCGCGCACCGCGTGGTCCGGCTGCTGGCCGAGCTGCGCGAGGAGCACGGTGAGGAGGCGCTGGCCGCTGCCGACACCGTGGACCTCGGTGGTGGGCTGGGCATCGCCTACACCTCCGAGGACGACCCGATGCCTCCCTCGCAGCTGGCGACTCGGCTGTTCGAGATCGTCGGCAAGGAAGCCGACAACGCCGGTCTGCCGACGCCCAAGATCGCCGTGGAGCCGGGCCGCGCCATCGTCGGCCCGAGCATGATGACGGTCTACGAGGTGGGCACGATCAAGGACGTCGCGATCGGGGCTGACGTCGATCGTCGTTACGTCAGCGTTGACGGCGGCATGAGCGACAACATCCGCACCTCCCTCTACGACGCGGTCTACGACAGCCGATTGGTGTCGCGCTCGGCCGAGGCGGAGCCGGTTCTGTCCCGCATCGTGGGCAAGCACTGTGAGTCCGGTGACGTAGTGGTGCGCGATTGCTGGCTTCCAGAGGACATTGCTCCGGGAGACCTGCTCGCGGTGGCCGCCACCGGGGCGTACTGCTACGTGATGGCCAGCAACTACAACCGCCTGCCCAAGCCGCCGGTCGTTGCGGTGAGCGCTGGTCAGGCGCGATTGTTGCTGCGCAGGGAGACCGAGGACGACCTGCTCCGGCTGGAGGTGTGAGTGATCCGGGACCGTGAACCGATCAGGGTCGCGCTGTTGGGGTGCGGCACCGTGGGCACAGAGGTGCTGCGGCTGCTGCAGGACCAACCGGAGGAATTCGCGGCGCGCACCGGTGCCCCGATGCTGGTCACCGGCGTCGCCGTGCGGCGCCCGCACAAGCATCCCGAGGTGCCCGAGAACCTGTTGACCACCGACGCTCAGGCGTTGGTGGAGGGTGATGTGGATGTCGTCGTCGAGCTCATCGGCGGCATCGAACCTGCCCGGTCGCTGTTGCTGACGGCGTTGCGCTCGGGCAAGTCGGTGGTGACGGCGAACAAGGCGCTGCTGGCCGAGCACGGGTCGGAGCTCTACGCGGCCGCGGACGAGGCGGGCACCGACATCTACTTCGAGGCTTCCGTGGCAGGCGCGATTCCGCTGTTGCGGCCGCTGCGCGAGTCGTTGGCCGGGGACCGGATCAACCGGGTCATGGGCATCGTCAACGGCACGACCAACTACATCCTGTCGGCGATGGACTCCACCGGAGCCGGCTATTCGGAGACCCTCGACGAGGCCGGGCGACTGGGCTACGCGGAGGCGGACCCGACGGCGGACGTGGACGGGTTCGACGCCGCGGCGAAGGCCGCCATTCTCGCGTCGCTGGCGTTCCACACCCGGGTCACGGCCAGCGAGGTGCACCGCGAGGGGATCTCGGCTGTCACGCCGGGCGACATCGCGGCTGCGGTCACCCTCGACCGCACGGTGAAGTTGCTGGCGATCTGCGAGCGCGTGGTGGACGACAACGGCGTGGAGTCCGTCTCGGCGCGCGTGCATCCGGCGATGATTCCCCGCAGCCACCCGCTGGCCGGCGTGGGCGGGGCGTTCAACGCGGTGTTCGTGGAGGCGGAAGCCGCCGGTCAGCTCATGTTCTACGGGCAGGGTGCCGGGGGTGCGCCGACTGCGAGCGCGGTGCTGGGAGACCTCGTCGCGGTCGCCCGGAACCTGGTCGTGAAGGGCAAGGGACCGCGCGAATCCGCGCACGCCGAATTGCCGGTGCAGCCCATGGGCAAAACCCCCACCCGCTACCACATCAGTCTCGACGTGGCGGACAAGCCGGGCGTGCTCTCGCAGGTCGCGGCGACGTTCAACGAGCACGATGTGAGCATTTCGGTGGTGCGTCAGCAGGGCAGGGGTGCGGAGGCCAGTCTCGTGGTGGTCACGCACACGGCCGACGACGCAGCACTGTCGTCCACAGTGGACAAGATTGCGCAGCTCCCGATTGTGCGCGAAGTGGTCAGCGTGATGCGCGTGGAAGGTGAACCGACGTGACGAACATCCAGAGTGCTCCGACGCGGTCCGGAGCAGGATGGCCGGGCCTGATCGAGGCCTACCGCGACCGGGTGGAGGTTCCGGACGGGGCGCGCATCGTGACCCTGCAGGAGGGCAACACCCCGCTGGTGCCCGCGCCGTACCTGTCCGAGCAGACCGGGTGCACCGTCTACTTGAAGGTGGAGGGCGCCAACCCGACCGGTTCGTTCAAGGACCGCGGCATGACGGTGGCCATGACGCACGCGCTCGCCGAGGGGAGCAAGGCCGTCATCTGCGCCTCGACCGGCAACACCTCGGCATCGGCCGCCGCCTACGCGGCTCGCGCAGGGCTGACCTCCGCGGTTCTGGTGCCCAGGGGCAAGATCGCGCTCGGCAAGCTCGCGCAGGCCGTGGTGCACGGAGCGAAGATCCTGCAGGTGCAGGGCAACTTCGACGACTGCCTGGAGCTGGCTCGCAAGACTTCCGCGGAGCACCCGGTCACGCTGGTCAACTCGGTCAACCCGGTCCGCCTGGAAGGCCAGAAGACCGCGGCGTTCGAGATCTGCGACGTCCTGGACCGCGCTCCCGACATCCACTGCCTGCCGGTCGGCAACGCCGGCAACATCACGGCCTACTGGAAGGGCTACGCCGAGTACCACCGCGACGGCCTCATCGACTCGCTGCCGCGGATGTTCGGCTTCCAGGCCGCCGGTGCGGCTCCGCTGGTGCACGGCCAGCCGGTGTCCGAACCCGAGACCATCGCGACCGCGATCCGGGTCGGTAGCCCGGCTTCCTGGGAGGGCGCGGTCAAGGCCAAGGAGGCCTCCGAGGGCTTGTTCTCCGCGGTGACCGACGAGGAGATCCTCAACGCCTACCGGGTGCTGGCCGCGCGGGAAGGCGTGTTCGTCGAGCCCGCCTCCGCTTCCAGCGTCGCCGGTCTGCTGGCCAGCTCCGCCGACGGGCGCCTGCCGAAGGACTCCGTCGTGGTGTGCACGGTCACTGGGCACGGGTTGAAGGACCCCGACACCGCGCTCGCGGGCATGGTGGAGGTCGAGCCGCTGCCGGTCGACCCGAGCGCCGTCGCCGACGCGCTGGAGCTGCGTTGAGTTCGTTCCCGGTGCGCGAGGTCGGGGTCGAGGTTCCCGCATCGACGGCGAACCTCGGCTCCGGTTTCGACGCGCTGGGCATGGCCTTGTCCTTGCACGACAAGGTGCACGCGCGCGTGACCGACGGCCCGGTCGGATCGGCGACCGTGTCGGTCACCGGGCAGGGCGCGGGTTCGCTCCCGGCGGATGAGCGGCACCTCGTTGTCCGCGTCGTGCACGACACCTTGTCGGAGCTCGGTTTTCCGGAACCGCCTGCGCTGGACCTGCGCTGCGAGAACAACATTCCGCATTCACGCGGGCTCGGGTCTTCGGCCGCGGCGATCGTCGCCGGGGTCGCGCTCGCCCACGGCCTGGCGGGAATCGACCTGCGCGCAACGGAGAACGCCGAGCGGGCGCTGCACCTGGCTGCGGTTCGCGAAGGCCACGCGGACAACGTGGCGGCGAGCTTGCTCGGTGATTTCGTCCTCGCCTGGCGGGAGTCCGGCCGCTTCCGCGCGGTCAGCGTTCCCGTGCACCCGGACGTCGCGCCGGTCGCCTTTGTGCCACAAGCGGAATCGGCGACGCACCTGACGCGCGGGTTGTTGCCGGAACAGGTTCCGCACGCCGATGCCGCGTTCGCCGCAGGCCGTTCAGCACTGGCCGTGCACGCGCTCACCAGGGACCCGTCGCTGCTGCTGGCCGCCACCGACGACCGGCTGCACCAGGACTACCGGGAACCGGCTTGGCCGGAGACCGTCGCGCTGGTCCGCGGACTTCGCTCCGAGGGGATCGCTGCCGCGGTGTCGGGAGCGGGGCCGACCGTGCTGGCTCTGCCGGTCAAGAACGTGGACGTTCGCGATCTCGTTCCGAGCGGGTTCGCCGTCCTGGATCTCCCGGTCGACCGCGAAGGGGTTCGGACGCGAGTCGAGGCTTGATCCTCGCCCCGGGCGCCGGCTCGCGTTCGGCCCGCTTCCCGGAACGCGGGGTGCGGAGAAAGCGCTGTTCACCGGCCCCGAGCGCGGCGGACCGGCGTGGAGTGGTAGAAAGGAAGTGTCGCCGACGGTCCGGCAGTGCGAGTCGCTGGTGGAAGTGTGGTGGACCCGATCTCCGGACGAGGAGATCGCGACCGCTTTCCGGAGTTCTCGTTTCGCGGAAAGTCGACGGCACGATCTGCAGGGCGCCACACGCCCAGGGGGTTGTTGCACCCGAACTACTGGGCGTCTACCCTCAAGGTCAATCAGTCACCGCGCCTAGGGCCGGTGCCGTGTCCGGAACATCGTTTTCCGGGGCGCATCTCCCGCTGTGAATTGGCTCCGCCCGACACGGGCGAAGATCAACTTAGGTGGGTCTGGCGAATGCGGTGACCGAGGCAGGAGTTGTCAACTCAAAGTGAGTTCGCTTCGGGATCATCGACGCCAATCCGTTGCCGATGTCGGGTCGGGGGCCTTAAGTTCCACGGTGTGGCCTCCCAAGGTGACCATGACGCCGACCCGGATCCTGAAGTTTCCCGGTTCACCATCGGGGCAATCCGAGAGTCGGGGATTCCTGGAATGAGGCGGCAGGACGTGCATCGGCACGTGTGGATCGGAGTGGATGCGTCGCACATGGACCACGCGAGCCGGGTGCCTCCCACTGCCCGGTGCTGCTGGTTCCCCGAGCCAACGTCGAAGTCGGTAATGCTGCGTCCAAGGGGCGAATCCGACCGGCGAAAGGGCTGGTAGCACATACCGGCCGTCCGCACTCAAACGAGCGGGCGGGCAATCCGCTGGGTCGCGTAGGAGGCGCGGTCCGGTCAGGAAGGACATTCGTGAGCAACACCGAACTGTTGAGCAGCGAGGCCGCCGAAGGCACCTCATCTGCTGGCCAGCAGGACGCCGACGCCAACGGCGCGCCGCGGCGACGCGGCGGACTTTCCGGCATGGTTCTTGCCGAACTGCGCCAACTCGCGGGGGAGCTGGGGATCGAGACCGGGGGCCTCCGCAAGGGCGACCTGATCGCCGCGATCAAGGAGAAGCAGGGAGGCGGCACCACGGCGCCGCGCACCCGCTCGACCGCGAAGAAGGCGCAGGTGCGCAGCGAAGAATCCCCCGCCAAGGCCAAGCAGCCGACTCTCGAGGGCACCAGCAACGAGGGCGACAACGCCTCGCGCGACAACGCGGCCGAGTCGAACAACAACGGCTCCGCCCCCACGCGTACCCGCACTCGGCGGCAGTCCGGCGAGAGCGGCGGCGACGATGACAACCGCCGCGGCGGCAACAACAACCGCCGGCGCCGTTCCAACGGGCGCAACAACGCGGGAACCGAGTCGGGCGGTTCTGATGACCAGCGCGGTGGCGGCAACGCCGAGCGCAAGTCCGACAACAACCGTCAGGACCGGGACAACCGGCAGGACCGGGACAACAACCGGCAGGACCGGCAGGACCGGGACAACCGCCAGGACGATGACGACGAGGGCGGTCGCCGGGGTCGGGGACGTCGCTTCCGCGACCGTCGCCGCAACCGCGGTCGTGGTGAAGGCGGCGAGCCGGAGGTCCGCGAGGACGACGTGCTGCTGCCCGTCGCCGGCATCCTGGACGTGCTGGAGAACTACGCCTTCGTGCGCACCTCCGGTTACCTGGCCGGACCGAACGACGTCTACGTCTCGCTGTCCCTGGTGCGCAAGTACGGGCTGCGCCGGGGCGACGCGATCAAGGGCGTCATCAAGCAGCCTCGTGAGGGCGATCAGCAGCGGCAGAAGTTCAACCCGATGGTGCGGGTGGACTCCATCAACGGCCTGGAGCCGGATGATTCCAAGAACCGCTCGGAGTTCCACAAGCTGACGCCGCTGTACCCGAACGAGCGCCTGCGCCTGGAGACCGAGCCGCAGAACCTGACCGGCCGGATCATCGACCTGGTGATGCCCGTCGGCAAGGGGCAGCGCGCGCTGATCGTTTCGCCGCCCAAGGCCGGTAAGACGATGGTGCTGCAGGCGATCGCCAACGCGATCACCACGAACAACCCCGAGTGCCACCTGATGGTCGTCCTAGCGGACGAGCGTCCGGAAGAGGTCACCGACATGCAGCGCTCGGTCAAGGGTGAGGTCATCGCCTCCACCTTCGACCGCCCGCCGTCGGACCACACCACGGTCGCCGAGCTGTCCATCGAGCGTGCCAAGCGCCTGGTGGAGATGGGCCACGACGTCGTCGTGCTGCTGGACTCGATCACGCGCCTGGGCCGCGCCTACAACCTGGCGGCCCCGGCATCCGGGCGAATCCTGTCCGGTGGTGTCGACTCCACGGCCCTGTACCCGCCGAAGCGGTTCCTGGGCGCGGCGCGGAACATCGAGAACGGCGGCTCGCTGACCATCTTCGCCACGGCGTTGGTGGAGACCGGTTCGACCATGGACACGGTCATCTTCGAGGAGTTCAAGGGCACCGGTAACGCGGAGCTCAAGCTGGATCGCAAGCTCGCCGACAAGCGGCTGTTCCCCGCGGTCGACGTGGACTCCTCCAGCACCCGCAAGGACGAGATCCTGCTCTCGCCCGACGAGCTGGCCGTGACCCACAAGCTCCGCCGGGTGCTCGCCGCACTCGACGCGCAGCAGGCGCTGGAACTCCTGCAGGACCGGCTGCGCAAGTCGCGCACCAACATCGAGTTCCTGATGCAGGTCGCCAAGAACACCCCGGGCAAGGACGACGACTGATCGTTGTTCCCGGCGAAGCAGGGCCCGCACCCGAGGGGTGCGGGCCCTGCTTTTTCGGTGCGGGTGACAGGAAGGTTCCCTTGCGCCGCTCAGCCGGTGGGTGACAGGAAGGTTCCCTTGCTCGCGATCCCGGAGCCGATCACGAGGTGAGGCAGTCGGCTTCGTCTCGGTTCGTGTTGTTGCGCATCAGCAGCGCGGCGAGGAGGACGGCTGCGACGGGACCGATGATCAGGGCGGCGCTCGTCGGCAGCGTGAGGGCGTCGACGGCGATGGCGCAGACGACCATCGCCAGCGGGTAGGTGAAGCGCAGGCTTCGCCGCTGCCAGCGGAAGCGCCATTGCACCTGGTTGGCGCTGAACATCGCGAGTCCGGCCGCGAAACCGAACAGCAGTGGTGCCGACAGCGACAGCTCGCTCTGCAGCGTCAGGGCGCGCTGCGACAGCAGGAGGTCGATCAGCGCTGCGACTCCGGTGGCGCTGCCCAAGAAGAGCAAGGGCAGGGAGACCCACGACTTGACCGTGAGTTTTCCCAGTACAGCGCAGAACAGCACGGGCAAATGATGAACGGCGTTCACGGGGTCGCGCATCTGGTGCGGCGGTGGCCTCGCCAGGCGGTTGCTCTCCTGCGCCGGGCGGTCGCGCTGGTGCGACGAGCGGCTCCGGGAATACTGCCCGGAACACCTGCGTTGCAGGTCGCGTGCCGTGGTCTGGCACAATTGAAGGCTGGTTCCGGTCCCGGTTCACCACGTCGCGATGGGCGCGTGGACCCGGCGGCCAAGTTGAGAGGAAAAGCCGTTGAAGAGTGGTATTCACCCCGAGTACGTGGAGACGCAGGTCAACTGCGGTTGCGGCAACAGCTTCACGACCCACAGCACCCGCAAGAGCGGCCAGATCACCGTTGAGGTCTGCTCGAACTGCCACCCGTTCTACACGGGCAAGCAGAAGATCCTGGACACCGGTGGCCGAGTGGCCCGCTTCGAGGCCCGTTACGGCAAGCGCAAGAAGTAGCTGCGCCGACGGCGCCCGCTCTCCGCGTTGACGCGTGAGGGCGGGCGCCGTCTTTGCGTGAGGGCCGTCTCGACCAGAGAAGGCATCGTCGGAGTGCAAGCCGTGTGAGGAAAAGGGTCGCCCCGTGGAGACATCGAAGCTCGAAGGCCTGCTGGCCGAGTACGACGATCTGGAGAAGCGGCTGGCCGACCCGAGCGTGCACGTCGATCAGGCGAACGCCCGCAAGCTCGGCCGCCGCTACGCCGAGCTCACGCCGATCGTGCGCACCTCGCGAGAGCTGGACGAGACCCGCTCCGACCTGGAGACCGCTCGCGAGCTCGGCGCGGAGGACGAGAGCTTCGCGGAGGAGGCGGAACGGCTCGCCGAGCGCCTCCCGGAGCTCGAGGAGAAGCTCACCGAGCTGCTGCTGCCGCGCGACCCGCACGACGGCTCCGACGTGGTGCTGGAGGTCAAGTCCGGCGAAGGCGGCGAGGAATCCGCGCTGTTCGCGGGTGACCTGCTGCGCATGTACCTGCGCTTCGCCGAGCGCCAGGGGTGGCGAGCCGAGGTGCTGGATTCCACGGACTCCGATCTCGGTGGCTTCAAGGACGCCATGGTCGCCCTCAAGGCCAAGGCCGGCGACAACAGCCCGGACGGCGTGTGGTCGAAGATGAAGTTCGAAGGTGGCGTGCATCGCGTGCAGCGGGTGCCGATCACCGAGTCCCAGGGCCGTGTGCACACCTCCGCGGCCGGTGTGCTCGTCTACCCCGAGCCGGAAGAGGTCGAGGTCGAGGTGGACGAGAAAGACCTGCGCATCGATGTCTACCGGTCCTCCGGGCCCGGCGGGCAGAGCGTGAACACCACCGACTCAGCGGTGCGCATCACCCACCTGCCGACCGGCATCGTCGTGTCCTGCCAGAACGAGAAGTCGCAGCTCCAGAACAAGCTCCGGGCCATTCAGGTGCTCAGGGCGCGGCTGCAGGCCGCCGCGGAGGAGGAGGCCGAGCGCGAGGCGTCGGAGACCCGGCGCAGCCAGGTCCGCACGGTGGACCGCTCGGAGCGCATCCGCACCTACAACTTCCCCGAGAACCGGATCTCGGACCACCGCGTCAACTACAAGGCGTACAACCTCGATCACGTTCTCGACGGTGATCTGGACGGGGTGCTCGACGCGCTGCTCGCTGCCGATCGCAACGAGCGCCTCGCGCTCTAAGCTGAGCGACGTGACCCGACAGCCACTGCGCTTGGCCATCCTGGAGGCCGAGCGCACTCTTGCGGCGGCGGGCGTGGGAAGTCCGCGCGCCGACGCCGAGCTGCTCGCCGCGCATCTGCTCGGCGTCGAGCGCACCAAGCTCATGATGGTTCCCCTGGTCGACCCGCCGGTCGTGCAGGCGCTGCAGGACCTCGTGGGCCAGCGCGCCGCACGGGTGCCGCTGCAGCACCTGACCGGCCGCGCCTTCCTGAGCGGCGTGGACCTCGAGGTGGGGCCCGGCGTGTTCGTGCCCCGTCCTGAGACCGAGCTGCTGGTCGAGTGGGGTGTGGGCATCGTGGACGGTGTCGAGCGACCCACGATCGTCGACCTGTGCTCGGGTTCGGGCGCGCTCGCCCTGGCGCTCGCCCACGTCCGCCCGGACGCCTGCGTGCACGCCGTCGAGAAGGACCCCATCGCTCTGTCCTGGGCTCGGCGCAACGCCGGATCGCGGTCGGAGGCCGGGGACACCCCGATCGATCTCTACTCCGGTGACGTGACCGACCCGATGCTGTTCATGGAGCTCGAAGGCCTGGTCGACCTTGTCGTCTGCAATCCGCCCTACGTGCCCGACGGCACGCCGGTCCCGCCCGAGGTCCGCAACCACGACCCCCACGAAGCCGTCTTCGGCGGCCGCGACGGGCTCGACGTCGTGCGCCACGTGGTGGCCTGCGCGGCCCGCCTCCTCAAGCCCGGCGGCGGCGTCGCGATCGAGCACGACGACACCCACGGCGGATCGGTTCCCGCACTCCTGCGGGCCCGCCGGGTGCTGACCGAGGTCCAGGAGCACCCGGACCTCGCCGGGCGCCCGCGCTTCGCCACCGCGCGGCGCACCCACCCGGAGTGACAGGTTGGTTCCCATCCTCGCGATGAGAAGCCCTGCCCACCGCCGGTGAGTGATGTCCGGCGATGGGCAGGGACTGCTGGTGCGCGAAAGGTTCCCTTGCTCAGGTCGCGGGCTTGTCGCTGGAGTTCTCGGGGGACTCCTTCGCCGGCTTCTCGGAGTCGGAGGGGCTTTCCGAGGTCGTGTCGGGCGTTTCCTCGGATTCGGTTCCGGGCTTGTCGTCTTCCTCGGTGCCGGTGGTGTTCTCGGTCTTCGAGTCGACCTTGAGGAAGCGGGTCGGTTCGTCCGTGGAGGTCTTCTTCGCGTCAGCGGGCTTCGGATCGGGGCTTTCGTCGGCGGTGTCGGCGTCATTTGAGCCCGTCACCGCAGCGGCATCCGCGTGCTCCGCGGATGCCTCCGCCTTCGGCGATTCCTCGCCCTCCGTCGACTCGGAGGCCTCTGCCGGCTCGGAGCTCTCCTCCGGTTCGGCCGTCGTCGCGGAGTCGGTGGTCTCCTCCGGCTCCGACGGTTCCGGGGATTCTGCGCTCTCCTCGCCGGTCTCGGCTGCGGCGCTGCCGGCGCCGACCTTCAGCATCTTGGTCGGGGCGTCGACGCTTCCGCTGTCGGCGGCGGGCCGCTTCTCGCCCTCGGTCTCCTCGGCGGCCGCGATCGGCTTCGGGGGCTCGGCCGCAGCGCGGGTGTTCAGCCGGTGCGTGGGTGCCTCGGCCGTCTCGTCGCGCTTGGGCGTGCCGTTGGTTCCCTTCGCGGGCGCAGGCGCGTTGACGGCGTTGACGAACTCCCGGAGCAGGGCGTTGAACTCGGTGGGGCGCTCGCGGTTCGGCCAGTGCCCTGCCTGCGGCATGATCCGCAGCTGCGCGCCGGGGATGGCGTTGGCCACCGCCTGGGCGGAGGAGACCGGGACGAGGGCGTCCTTCTCGCCGTGGATCACGGTGACGGGGCAGCTGATCCGCTCGAGCTGGGGCAGGTGGTTGATGCTCATCGACCGGTGGTTGATGGCGTCGGCGTGCCAATCGGCGAAGACCGATCGCCGGACGCCTGCTTCGGCGCGGACTTCGTCGACCACGGATTCGAGGTCCCGAACCGAGGAAGCGTCGGCGAAGAACACCTTGTTCAGCGCGAAGCGCACCAGAGCGCGGTTGCTGCGAAGCAGTTTCGCCGCCGTCCGGCCACTGAGGTCCGTGCGCATCAGCAGGTAGGTGAGCAGGTGGTGCGGCATGCGGTGCTGCATCCCGGTGCTGTCGGCCAGCGCGAGCGCGCGCACCCGCTGCGGGTGGCGCAGCGTGAAGCCGGTCGCGATGCTGCCGCCCATGGACAGGCCGACCAGGGTCGCCTGCGGGATCCGCCAGGCGTCGAGCAGCCAGCGCAGGACCTCTTCGAAGGTGCGCTGGTTGCCCCGCCCGCGCCACTGGGTGCTGCCTCCCTGGCCGGGCAGGTCGGGGGCGTACACGCGGTGGTCGGCGGCCAGGACACCGATGGTGTTGCGCCAGCTCAGCAGGGCGTTGTCAGGCCCGCCGCCGTGCAGCAGGACGATCGGCGGCCCGTCTGTGCCCGCCTTGTAGTAGCGGACCTTGCCGGCGGGGAATTCGATCTCGTCGACCTCGACACCCTGCGGTGGGGCGGTCATCTGCGCTCTCCTCTTTTCTCTGATCCATCGGTGCCCGTGTCCGGCAGACGCGTGGGAGGCCCGGTTCGTTTCGTGCTCGTGTCCGCGGCCACACCCGAATTGATCTCAGGCCGATGCCCCGGTGTTACTCGCCAGGATGCTCCTAGACAGTGATCTGCTGCACCACTCGAAAGGGTCTCGGCGTGGCGTGTCAGGATGCGTGGAGTGAGCACCGTTTTTGACTGCAGCAGTCCGGACAAGCGCAAGGCGGGCCTCGCCGCCGCGGCGAACACGGTTCGCGCCGGCGGGCTCGTGGTGATGCCGACCGACACGGTCTACGGCATCGGCGCCGACGCCTTCGACGCGGAGGCGGTGCGTTCCCTCCTGACGGCGAAGGGACGCGGCCCGGACATGCCCGTTCCGGTCCTGGTCGGCTCGTGGTCCACTGTGGATGGGCTGGTCATGTCGGTCCCGGAGCAGGCGCGAGCCCTCATCGAGGCCTTCTGGCCGGGCGGGCTGTCCCTGGTGTTGCCGCAGGCGCCGTCGCTGAACTGGAACCTCGGCGAGACCCGGGGAACCGTGAACCTGCGGATGCCCCTGCACCCGGTCGCGCTGGACCTCCTGCGGGAGGTCGGCCCGATGGCCGTCTCCAGCGCCAACCACACCGGCCAGCCGCCCGCGGCCAGCGCCGGTGAGGCCGAGGCGCAGCTTGGCGACCGCGTGCAGGTGTACCTCGACGGCGGTCCCTCGGGGGAGCCGGTGGCCTCGACGATCGTCGATCTCACCCAGGGCACTCCGCGCGTGCTCCGCGAGGGCGCTGTGAGCAGGGCGGAGCTGTCGGACGTGCTGGGTGTGGAGATCGAACCGGACCGGTGAGAGGTCCCGCCGCCGGGATCGATAGCGTTAGAGCGGAAACTGTGCGGGCCAGCCGTCCCTGTCGGGGCGGGCGGCGGTCTCGCCGCTCAAGGCGCTGCGCGCCGCGGCGACGCCGGTGAAGGGCCGTGATTCTCAACCGACGAGGAGCGCCGGGTTTGATTACTCCGTCCTGGGGGCCGAACTTCGACCTCGCGCCGCTGCGCGGGTGAGCCACCGGTATGGACTACGCACCCTTCGCCCCGGTCGGACTTCCTGCCCGTGAGTACCTGCTGGTCCTGCTCACGGCAGCGGTCACGACCTTCCTGCTGACCGGGCTGGTCCGGTTGCTGGCCATCCGGGTGGGCGCCGTCGCCTACCCGCGGGTTCGCGACGTGCACGTCAAGCCGATGCCGCGGATGGGTGGCGTCGCGATGTACGGCGGCGTGCTGGCCGCGACGTTCCTGGCCACGAACCTGCCCGCGTTGTCGCGGGGCTTCGCCTATTCCAAGGATTCGCTGGCGGTGCTCATCGCCGGCGGGCTGATCGTGCTGGTCGGGGCTCTCGACGACCGCTTCGAGCTGGATTCGCTGACGAAGCTGGCCGGTCAGGTGACCGCCGCGGGGATCCTGGTGCTCTCCGGTGTGCAGTGGTTCGTGTTCTGGGTGCCGTGGGGCGGCACCGACGGGCACGTGGGGCAGCTGCTGGTGCTGGGCAGCAACCAGGGGCAGCTGCTGACGGTGCTGCTGGTCGTGGCCATGATCAACGCGATGAACTTCGTCGACGGCTTGGACGGGCTGGCCTCGGGGATCGGGCTGATCTCGGCGGCCGCGACCTTCGTCTTCTGCCTGAGCGTGCTCGACCGCCAGAACGGCGACGTCAACGCCTACCCGCCGGCGATGATCGCGGCGGCGATCGCCGGCGCGTGCCTGGGCTTCCTGCCGCACAACTTCCAGCCCGCGAAGATCTTCATGGGCGATTCCGGGTCGATGCTGATCGGCCTGATGCTGGCGACGGCGAGCACCTCGGCCTCGGGAAGGATCATCTACACGGGTTCGGGCCCCGGCGACACGATCGCCTTGCTGTCGCCGCTGCTGGTCGTGGCGGCCGTGCTGTTCGTGCCGCTGCTGGACTTGATCATGGCGGTGGTGCGGCGGACGAAGGCGGGCAAGAGCCCGTTCCACGCCGACAAGATGCACCTGCACCACCGATTGCTCGAAATCGGTCATTCGCAGCGTCGGGCGGTGCTGCTGATGTACTTGTGGGCGGCGGTGATCGCCTTCGGCGCGGTGTCGTTGACGCTGTTCAACACGTGGGTGGTCGGCTGGGTCGTGGCCTTGACCGTGCTGCTGGCGGCTATCATTTCGTTGATTCCGCGCATGCGAACCCGAGCCGATCGAGAGTCCTGATGAGCGAAGCGTCCGAGTCCGCCAGCACCGCTGAGCAGGCCGAGCCGGTGAACCCGCACGCAGAGGTCGTGCGCAGGTTGGCCACCGAGATGCTGCGCACAGCGGTGTGGCCGGGTCTGGCCACCGTGGTGATCGGGGCGATCGTGGCCACGGTTCTGATCGGCGTCACCGGTCTCGTCGGGGCGTTGATCGGTGGGGTCGTTGCATTCGGGTCCTCATTGCTGACGATCTGGTTGATGCGGTTCTCCGGCGGCATGAACCCGCAATTTGTGATGGTTATCGCACTTGGTGGATATGTGGGCAAGATGCTCGTGCTGCTGGTGGTGATGACGTTGCTGGGAGGCATCGACGCCATTCACCGGGAGTCGATGGCCTTCACGATGCTGGCCACGGTCATGGTCTGGGCCGGCGCGGAGGTCGCGGCGTTCAAACGCGCCAAGATTCCGACCATCATTCCGAGCAACTGAACCGTTCTCACGGCGTAATCCGGGCCTGCGGATGGGTGCATTCGCAGGGGTAGCCACCCAGCATGTCGGTTGGCTACTTACCCGCTGGTAGGGTTTGCCCGAATGCCTTCCCTGCGCAGCGGGTTGAAGGGCACCACAAGGTCGGCCTTCAGGCACCACTCGGTGGGGAGGGCCCCTCCGCGTACCGGATCGCGTATCAGGTACGTTAAGTGCAAAACGTGACGATTCCCCCGGAAGAGTGAAGTTCGGCCGGGAGAACCGGAAGGAGCCCAGTTGGGCGCGCTGATGCTGGCCGAAGGCGGAACATTCCAGCCGCCGGGCGCCGATAGCTTTTTCCTCCCGCCGATCGCCGGCGGAGTCACCAAGCCGATGGTTCTCGTCGTGGCTTCGGCGATCATCGTGGGCGCCTACTTCCTGATCGCGACCCGAAACCTGAAGCTGGTTCCGGGCAAGGGTCAGTTCGTGGCCGAGTTCGCCTACGAGTTCAGCCGGAACAAGATCGCCCGGGAGCAGATCGGCGCCAAGGACTTCCGTCCTTTCGTACCGCTGATCTTCGCGCTGTTCACGTTCGTGCTGGTGAACAACCTCTTCGGGATCATCCCGATCATCCAGTTCCCCACGATGTCCAAGATCGGTTTCCCGATCGCGCTGGCAGCCGTGGTCTACCTGGTGTTCCACGGAGTCGGCTTCGCCCGCCACGGGTTCCTGGGTTACTTCAAGCACATCATGTTCCCGCCCGGGGTTCCGAAGCTGATCTACGTTCTGCTGGCGCCGATCGAGTTCCTGCAGAAGTTCGTCGCGCAGCCGGCCGCTCTCGCGGTCCGAGTGTTCGCCGCGATGTTCGCCGGACACCTCATCCTGCTGGTGTTCACGCTCGGCGGTGAGTACCTGCTCCTCGAGGCGAGCGTGGCGTTCAAGCCCATCTCCGTGGTGGCTTTCGCCTTCGCTATCGCCCTGACCTTTGTCGAAGCCCTGATCCAGGTGCTTCAGGCCTACATCTTCGCCCTGCTCACCGCGAACTTCATCGGTGCTGCGCTGGCCGAAGGCCACTGAGGGCCTGACACAAATTAAGAACCGGGCGACGACAAAGACTTTCCGATCCGAAAAAGGACCTGTCGATCCGCCCTTGTAAAGCGGACCGAGTGAAAGGTAGTGAAAGTGAGCAACATCGTTCTCGCGCAGGCCGCTGAGGCTGCGGGCAACATCAACCCCGGTCTCGCCGCGATCGGCTACGGCCTCGGCGCCGTCGGCCCGGGCATCGGCGTTGGTCTGATCTGGGCCGCCGTCATCAACGGCACCGCCCGTCAGCCGGAGGCCCAGGGTCAGCTGCAGGGCATCGCCTGGATCTCCTTCGTTCTGGTCGAGGTGCTGGCGCTGATCGGTCTGGTCGTCTACTTCATCGCGTCGGCTGCCTGATCATCTGACGGCTCAACGCGTTGGGAGACGTTGTGGTGAAGACCCAGATGTTGCTGGCCGCTGAAGGCGAGCACAACCCGATCGTCCCGGAGCCTGCGGAGATCGTGGTCGGTCTCGTCGCGTTCGGGCTGCTGCTGTTCGTGCTCTGGAAGTTCGCGGTCCCGCGCTTCGAGAAGATCTACGCGGAGCGCAGCGAGCGGATCGAGGGCGGGATCGCGAAGGCGGAGGCCGCGCAGGCCGATGCTCAGCGAACCCTGGAGCAGTACAAGTCGCAGCTGGCCGAGGCCCGCGCCGAGGCTGCGCGCATTCGCGACGATGCCCGTGCCGAGGGACAGCAGATCCTGGAGGAGATGCGCACGCAGGCTCAGACCGAGTCGGAGCGCATCGTCAGCCAGGGCCAGTCCCAGTTGGCGCACCAGCGGGCTCAGATCGTCGCCGAACTGCGCGCCGATCTGGGACGTCAGGCCGTCGACTTGGCCAGCCGAGTGGTCGGCGAGTCCCTTGAGGACGAGTCGCGTCGTCGCGGCACCGTTGACCGGTTCCTCGACGAGCTGGACGCGACCTCGGCCCCGGCCGAGTCGGCCAAGCCCTGAATCTAGTGAAAGGCGCTGAGAGTTGAGCACCCTCGTGAACGCCGCGAGCCGTGAAGCAATGGCAGCGAGTCAGCTGCAGTTGCTGCAGGCCACTGACGGGGCTCAGGCTGCGGAGATCACCGGGCTCGCCGACGAGCTTTTCGGCGTGGCCGCTCTGCTGGGCCGTGAGTCCACGCTCCGGCGGGCTCTCGCCGACGCCTCCACCGACGCGCAGTCCAGGGAGAACCTGGCTCGCGGGTTGCTGGAGCCCAAGGTCGGCGCCCGGGCACTGCCGGTGGTCGTCGAAGCCGTCCGCGCACGCTGGTCGACCCCGGGTGATCTGGTGGGCGGGCTCGAGCAGCTCGCCCGCACCGCGCTGCTGGTGCAGGCTGAACGGGCAGGTCGCCTCGACGCCGTCGAGGACGAGCTGTTCCGGCTGGGCCGCATCATCGGCTCGGAGGTGGACCTGGAGCGCTTGCTGTCGGACCCCTCCGGGGATCCCGCCAGCAAGACCGCTGTGCTGGATCGGCTCATCGAGGGCAAGGTCGAGCCGGTGACCCTCGAACTGGTCCGGCAGCTCGTGGCCCGGCCGCGTGGTCGGCGGGTCAGCGAGGGGCTGGAAGAGCTGGCCGAGCTGTCGGCGAAGCGCCGGGAACGCTCGGTGGCGCACATCCGATCCGCTTTCCCGCTCAGCGCGGAACAGCAGGAGCGGTTGTCGCGCACCCTGCAGCGGATCTACGCCCGTCCGATCGCTCTGCACCTGGAGGTCGATCCGGGTGTCGAGGGCGGGCTGCTGATCAAGGTCGGTGACGAGGTCATCGACGGCAGCGTGACGGGACGCCTGCAGACGCTGCGGCGCGACCTGGCCGACTGATGCCGACGCCGCGCCCCGGTCGCACCATCGGGCCGGGCGCGCGGCGCGCAACACCAACTCCCTTCCAAGAACTAACCGAGGGCAGGAACGAGACATGGCGGAGCTGACGATCTCGTCGGACGAGATCCGCAGTGCGATCGAGAATTACGTCTCCAGCTACTCCCCGGAGGTCAGCCGCGAGGAGGTCGGGGTCGTCACCGATACTGGTGACGGCATCGCCCATGTCGAGGGACTGCCTTCGGTCATGACCGAGGAACTGCTGGAGTTCCCCGGCGGCATCTACGGTGTCGCGATGAACCTCGAGGCTCAGGAGATCGGCGCGGTCATCCTGGGTGAGTCCGAGAAGATCGAAGAAGGCCAGGAGGTCAAGCGGACCGGCAAGGTCATGTCGACCCCGGTCGGCGACGGCTTCCTCGGTCGCGTGGTGAACTCGCTGGGTGAGCCCATCGACGGCCTCGGCGAGGTCGCTGCCGAGGAGCAGCGCCCGCTGGAGCTGCAGGCCGCGACGGTCGTGCAGCGGCAGGGCGTCGGCGAGCCGATGCAGACCGGCATCAAGGCCATCGACTCGATGACCCCGGTCGGCCGCGGTCAGCGCCAGCTGATCATCGGTGACCGCAAGACCGGTAAGACCACGGTCGCGGTCGACACGATCATCAACCAGAAGCAGAACTGGGAGTCGGGCGACCCGACCAAGCAGGTCCGCTGCATCTACGTCGCGATCGGCCAGAAGGGCTCCACGATCGCCGGTGTGAAGCGGTCCCTCGAGGACGCCGGCGCGATGGACTACACGACCATCGTCGCGGCCCCGGCTTCGGACTCCCCGGGTCTGAAGTGGCTGGCCCCCTACACCGGTTCGGCCATCGGTCAGCACTGGATGTACCAGGGCAAGCACGTCCTGATCATCTTCGACGACCTCACCAAGCAGGCCGAGGCCTACCGCGCGCTGTCGCTGCTGCTGCGTCGTCCGCCGGGCCGCGAGGCCTACCCGGGTGACGTCTTCTACCTGCACTCGCGTCTGCTGGAGCGCTGCGCGAAGCTGTCGGACGAGCTGGGCGCCGGCTCGATGACGGGTCTGCCGATCATCGAGACCAAGGCCAACGACGTGTCGGCCTACATTCCGACCAACGTCATCTCGATCACCGACGGGCAGTGCTTCCTGCAGTCGGACATGTTCAACGCCGGTCAGCGCCCGGCCATCGACGTCGGCATCTCGGTGTCGCGTGTCGGTGGTTCCGCGCAGATCAAGGCGATGAAGGGTGTCACCGGTTCGCTGCGTCTGGACCTGGCTCAGTACCGCGAGCTGGAGGCCTTCTCGGCCTTCGCCTCCGACCTGGACGCCGCTTCCAAGGCCCAGCTGGACCGCGGTGCCCGCCTGATGGAGATCCTCAAGCAGGGTCAGGGCGAGCCGCTTCCGGTCGAGGACGAGGTCGTGTCCCTGTTCATCGCCACCAAGGGTCACCTCGACTCGGTGGCGATCCCGGACGTGCGCCGCTTCGAGAGCGAGTTCCTCTCTCACATGCGCCGCTCGCACGAGACCACGCTCAAGGACATCATCGAGACCGGCAAGCTGTCCGCCGACGGCGAGAAGGCCATCGTCGACGCCGTCGAGGAGTTCAAGAAGAGCTTCACCGGTTCGGCCGGCTCCGCCGCGCCGAGCGGTCCGGACGCCGAGGCTCTGGCCGCCGATGAGGTCGGGCAGGAGACCGTGAAGGTCGCCAAGCCCGCGCCGAAGGAGTGACCGGATAAGCCATGGCCAACCTTCGGGAACTCCGGGATCGCATCCGGTCGGTGAAGTCGACCCGGAAGATCACCAAAGCGCAGGAGCTCATCGCTACCTCGCGCATCACCAAGGCGCAGGCCAGGGTTGAGGCTTCACGGCCGTACGCCGAGGAGATCACCAACGTCCTGTCCGCGCTGGCTGACGTGAGCACGTTGGACCACCCGCTGCTGACCGAGCGCACCAACCCCAAGCGGGCCGGTGTGCTGGTCGTGACCAGTGACCGGGGTTTCTGCGGCGGCTACAACGCGAACGTCATCAAGGCCGCCGAAGAACTGCAGTCGCTGCTCCGGGAGCAGGGCAAGCAGCCGGTGCTGTACGTCATCGGCCGCAAGGGCGAGTCGTACTACCGGTTCCGGCAGCGCGAGATCGAGGCGAGCTGGTCCGGCTTCAGCGACCGCCCCGAGTACGCCAACGCCTCCGAGGTCGGCGAGACCCTGGTCAAGGCGTTTCTGGCGGGTGCCGACGACTACCTCGACGACGGTGGTGCGGACGGTAAGCTGGGTGTGGACGAGCTCCACCTGGTCAGCACCGACTTCGTGTCGATGCTGACCCAGCAGCCGGCCGTTCGGCGGATCGCTCCGCTGGAGGTCGAGTACACCGACGAGCGCAAGCTCAAGCCCGTCTACGAGTTCGAGCCGGACGCCGAGACGCTGTTCTCCGCCCTGCTGCCGAAGTACATCAAGACCCGCCTGTTCGCGGGCTTGCTGGACGCGGCGGCCTCGGAACACGCGGCTCGCCGGACGGCGATGAAGTCGGCGACGGACAATGCGGACGAGTTGATCCGCAACCTCAGCCGCGAGGCCAACCAGGCCCGCCAGGCCCAGATCACCCAGGAAATCAGCGAGATCGTCGGCGGTGTCGAGGCGCTCTCGTCCGCAGGAAGTGAGTGACATGACTGCTGCTACTGCCACCAGCACTGGCACGGGCCGCGTCGTTCGGGTGCTCGGCCCCGTCGTGGACGTCGAGTTCCCGCGTGACCAGGTGCCCGACCTCAACAACGCCCTCACGGCCGAGATCACGGCTGAGGACATGGCCAAGACGCTGACCCTCGAGGTCGCCCAGCACCTGGGCGACAGCGTGGTGCGCACCGTCTCGATGCAGCCCACCCAGGGCCTGGTTCGCGGCGTGAACGTCGTGGACAGCGGTTCGGCCATCTCCGTCCCGGTCGGCGACAAGGTCAAGGGCCACGTCTGGAACGCGCTGGGTCACTGCCTCGACGAGCCGGGCTACGGCTCGGACGCCGAGCGCTGGGAGATCCACCGCAAGGCCCCGGCCTTCGACCAGCTCGAGGGCAAGACCGAGGTGCTCGAGACCGGCATCAAGGTGATCGACCTGCTCACCCCGTACGTGCAGGGTGGCAAGATCGGTCTGTTCGGTGGTGCCGGTGTCGGCAAGACCGTTCTGATCCAGGAGATGATCCGCCGAGTCGCCAAGAACTTCGGTGGTACCTCCGTGTTCGCCGGTGTCGGTGAGCGCACCCGTGAGGGCAACGACCTCTGGGTGGAGATGGACGAGTCCGGCGTTCTGGCCGACACCGCGCTGGTGTTCGGTCAGATGGACGAGCCGCCGGGCACCCGCATGCGCGTGGCGCTGTCCGCTCTGACGATGGCGGAGTACTTCCGCGACGTGCAGAACCAGGACGTGCTGCTGTTCATCGACAACATCTTCCGGTTCACCCAGGCCGGCCAGGAGGTGTCGACCCTGCTGGGCCGCATGCCTTCGGCCGTGGGTTACCAGCCGACGCTGGCCGACGAGATGGGTGAGCTGCAGGAGCGGATCACCTCCACGCGTGGTCGTTCGATCACCTCGATGCAGGCGATCTACGTGCCGGCGGACGACTACACCGACCCGGCGCCGGCGACGACCTTCGCCCACCTGGACGCCACCACGGAGCTGTCCCGTCCGATTTCGCAGATGGGTATCTACCCGGCGGTCGACCCGCTGACCTCGAGCTCCACCATTCTCGACCCGTCGGTCGTGGGTGAGGAGCACTACCGCGTGGCCCAGGAGGTCAAGCGGATCCTGCAGAAGTACAAGGAGCTGCAGGACATCATCGCCATCCTCGGCATGGACGAGCTGTCCGAAGAGGACAAGGTGACGGTGCAGCGTGCGCGCCGCATCCAGCGCTACCTGTCGCAGAACTTCTTCGTCGCGAAGCAGTTCACCGGCCAGGACGGTTCCTTCGTTTCGGTGAAGGAGACCATCGAGGCCTTCGACAAGCTCTGCAAGGGCGACTTCGACCACTACCCGGAGCAGGCCTTCCTGTCCATCGGTGGTCTCGACGACCTCGAGCAGGCGTACAAGAAGCTCACCGAGCAGTGAGCTGCCTCCCCGCTCGCGAGCCGGGCGGGGAGTGGTGAAGACCGGCGAGCGGGGTCGGGGCCCGACGGGTCCCGACCCCCTTTGCCGCTAGGCATTTCCGGCCCGGTCAGTCCAGATCGCCCTGGTGGCGTTGGCTAGACTGCCCGCACACACCCGACAAAGGAGACGCGCGTGGCCAACATGTCCGTCCAACTGGTCGCCGTCGAGCGCCTGCTGTGGTCCGGGGAGGCGACCTCGGTGGTCGCGCAGACCGCTGAAGGAGTGATCGGCATCCTGCCGGGCCACGAACCGCTGCTGGGGCAGCTGGTCGACGGTGGCGTCGTGCGCATCACCACCACTGACAAGGAGACCGTGACCGCTGCGGTGCACGGTGGTTTCCTCTCGGTGTCCGGCGACGGCGTGAGCGTGCTCGCCGAGTCCGCGGAGCTGGCCCACGAGATCGACGTGGCGCAGGCCCGCAAGGACGTCACGAGCGAGGACGAGCTGGCCAGAACGCAGGCGTCTGCCCGATTGCGAGCAGCGGGCCAGACGGACTGATCGGGCCAGCATGGGGTCGCCGGTCGTGTTGCTCGTCGTAGCCTTGGTGCTGCTGGTGCTAGCCGCCGCCCTGGTGGTGGGCCTGCTGGCGTGGCGACGAGTGCGCGAACTGCGGGTCGGAGGCATCGACGTGGCGCTGCGCGCCACCGATGGCAAAGGACGCGGGTGGCAGCTGGGTGTGGCGCACTACCGCGGCGAGGAATTCGCCTGGTACCGCATCCTGAGCCTTCGCTCCGGCCCGAACTGGGTGATCAACCGGCGCACCGTGGACATCGCCCAACGACGCGAACCCTCGGTCGCCGAGGCGTACGCGATGCCGGGCGGCTCCACCGTCCTGGACCTCACCGGACCGGACCTGGAGCTGGCGATGAACAGCGACGCGCTGACCGGCTTCCTGTCCTGGCTCGAATCGGCACCGCCGGGACGTTCGGTGCCGTGGGCGTCGTAGAACGCCGACGAACAACAGCGGGGTCCAACCACGGGCCCCGCTTTTTCGTGCCTTGGGGCGCGAGCATGGGAACCTTCCTGTCATTCGCCGGGGCCGGAGTGGCAGGAAGGTTCCCATGCTCGCGGCGGTCCCCAGCTCGGCCTCGGCGGGCGGAATTGCGGAGACTGGACGGCGTGAGCGAGCAATTCACCATCCAGCCGGAGTCCTTCGACAGCCCCGAGGCGCAGCAGGCGTTGGCTCAGTACGTCGCTGAGCTCGTGGAGCGCTTTCCGGAGGGATTCCGATCCGGGTCAGGGCACTGCGCCCGCTGGCGACGATTTCACGCCCCCGAAGGGCGCGTTCCTGCTGGTGCGGGCCGCCGGTTCGGTGCTGGGGTGCGGTGGGGTGCGGACCACGCCTGATGGGATCGCCGAGATCAAGCGGATGTGGATCTCACCTGAGTTGCGCGGCAGGGGAGCCGGTCGCGCACTGCTGAACAGCCTGGAAGATCAGGCGAGACGCCTGGGGTGCGCGCGGGTCCGGCTGGACACCGCCGCCGAGCTCGGCGAGGCGCAGGCCATGTACGCCAAGGCCGGGTACACCGAGATTCCCGCCTACAACGACAACCCCTACGCCGCGCACTGGTTCGAAAAAGGCCTTCGCTGACCAGGCGTGGAGCCGTTTACGCTGCGGGTGTGCGCATCGAGATCGTCGCTTACGACCACCCCGATTCCGAGCGGTTGATCGAGGCTCTGCAGCAGGAGTACGTCGTGCGCTACGGCGAGGCGGACCTGACACCGGTCGACCCGGCGGAGTTCTGCCCGCCGCAGGGGCTGTTCATGCTCGGGTACCTGGGCGATGAGCCGGTGGCCTCCGGCGGCTGGCGCGTGCACGACGCCGACGAGGAGGGGTTCGAGGACGGCGACGCTGAGCTCAAGCGCATGTACATCGTCCCCGGTCAGCGAGGCAGCGGATGGTCCAGGCGGATGCTCGCCGAGCTGGAGTCCGCGGCCGCGCTGGCCGGGCGCACACGACTGGTGCTGGAGACCGGCACCAAGCAGCCCGAGGCGATCGGGCTCTACGTCTCCTCGGGCTACGAGCGGATCGAGAACTTCGGCGTCTACCGCTGCGACCCCGACAGCCGCTGCTTCGGCAAGGGGCTCTAGGCGTTGCCGCCCGGCTTCCACAACACATCGCCGTCCGGATTGGCGACCCGGGCCAGGATGAACAGCAGATCCGAGAGCCGGTTGAGGTACTTCGCCGGCAGCGCCGAGGTGCGCTCGGGATCGGCTTCCTGCAGCGCCCAGGCCGCGCGCTCCGCCCGGCGTGCCACGCAGCGGGCCTGGTGCAGCACAGCGGCGCCGGGAGTGCCGCCGGGCAGGATGAACGAGTCGAGCTTGCCGAGCCGCGAGTTGAACTCGTCGCACCAGCTCTCGAGCCGGTCGATGTAGTTCTGCGCGACCCGCAGAGGGGGGAACTCGGGATCCTCCACCACGGGCGTCGACAGGTCCGCGCCCACGTCGAACAGGTCGTTCTGCACCGCGTGCAGTGCCGCGACGACGTCGTCGGGAAGCTGAGCCGTCGCCAGAGCCACGCCCAGCACGGAGTTCGTCTCGTCCACGTCGGCGTAGGCGACCAGGCGCGGATCGGTCTTGTGGACCTTCGAGTTGTCCGACAAACGCGTGGTGCCCGCGTCTCCGGCCCGCGTGTAGATCTTCGTCAAGTGGACTGCCATGCCCACAGCGTAGGCGTGACCGTGTCGCTGGGAAGTGACAGGAAGGTTCCCATGCACCACACCTGCCGCTGCGGCACCGCCGGTGACAGGAAGGCTCCCCGGCTCGCCACCCGGCGGGAGGAAGGTTCCCTCACCCGCTCGTGACCCGCCCCGATGTGGACTGGACGAGGGCCGTAACCTCGATGCTCGTGAGTGAGCACTTCCGAGTTCGCGGCGGAGCGCGCCTCGTCGGCACGGTGGACGTGGTCGGTGCGAAGAACAGCGTCCTGAAGCTGATGGCCGCTGCGCTGCTTGCCGAAGGCACGACGACGATCGTGAACTGTCCCGAGATCCTGGACGTTCCGCTGATGGCCGACGTCCTGCGCAGCCTCGGCTGCGAGGTGACGATCGACGGCGGCACGGTGCGCATCACCACGCCCTCCACGGTCAGCCACGAAGCGATTTCGCCTTCCATGGGGAAGCTGCGCGCCTCGGTGTGCGTGCTGGGACCGCTCGTGGCGCGCTGCCGTCGCGCAGTGGTCACCCTTCCCGGCGGTGACGCGATCGGTTCGCGCCCCCTGGACATGCACCAGAACGGGCTGCGAAAGCTGGGGGCGGCCAGCCACATCGAGCACGGCGCCGTGGTGGCCGAGGCCGAGAACCTGCAGGGCGCGCAGATCTGGCTGGACTTCCCGAGCGTGGGCGCCACGGAGAACATCCTGATGGCCGCGGTGCTGGCCGAAGGCACCACGGTCATCGACAACGCGGCCCGCGAGCCGGAGATCGTCGACCTCTGCGTGATGCTCCAGCAGATGGGCGCCAAGATCGAGGGCGCGGGCACCTCAACGCTGACCGTGCACGGGGTCTCCTCGATGCGCGCAGTGGAGCACCGCGTCATCGGCGACCGCATCGTGGGCGCGACCTGGGCATTCGCGGCTGCTGCCACTCGCGGTGACATCACGGTCAACGGGGTCGACCCGCAGCACACCAACTTGATGCTGGAGAAGCTGCGCAGCGCGGGCGCGGAGGTGACCACCGACGAGGAGAGCTTCCGGGTGGTCATGCCGGAGCGTCCGAAGGCCGTCGACTACGTGACCCTGCCCTTTCCGGGGTTCCCGACGGACCTGCAGCCGATGGCGTTGGCGCTGTCAGCCGTCGCCGATGGCACCTCGATGATCACCGAGAACCTCTTCGAGTCGCGGTTCCGGTTCATCGAGGAGCTGGTCCGGATGGGCGCGGACGCGCGCACCGACGGTCATCACGCGGTGGTGCGGGGATTGGACCGGTTGTCCAGCGCACCGGTGTGGGCCACGGACATCCGCGCTGGTGTGGGCCTGGTGCTGGCCGGGTTGTGCGCCGACGGTGACACCGAGGTGTGGGATGTCTTCCACATCGACCGCGGATACCCGAACTTCGTGGAGAACCTCCGCGGCCTGGGCGCCGACATCGAGCGCGTCGCGGACTGAACCTTCGGCTTCCTGTGGCCGGTGATCCCGCTCAAGACCGGGATCGCCGGCCACAGGTGTGTTCGGCGACGGTCCCGATGATCAACTGCGGCGGTTCGGGTGGCTAAGGTTCTCTGCGCACAGGCGAGAATCCGGAAAGGGAACCGATGAGCACCACCACGCGGGTCGGCCGCATCATGACCTTCACCGCGAAACCCGGGAGGGGAGACGAGCTCGCCACGATCATGATGCAAGTGGCGGAGGGCCTGCGCGGATCGTGGGGCTGCGAGCTGTACCTGGTCAGCCGCGACGCGGAATCGTCCGACACGGTTCGAGTGATCGAAGCGTGGACGGATTACGCCAGTGCCGACGCGGCGCTGGCCACGACGGTGGCCACGCACGCCGACATCGACCTCAACGACGTGCTGGGAATCCTCGCCGAACCGCCGGAGCAGGTTGACCTGGACGCGCTCGGCGGCGTCGGCTTGTGAATCAGGCGGCACGCCTGCGTTCGTGCAGCAGGAACAGCGCGTAGGCGGCGATCGACTGCGCATCGGTGATGTCGCCTGCCGCGATCATCTTCTCGAACTCGTCCCGGCTGAACCAGGCCGTGCGCATGTCCTGTTCCTCGTGCTCGCGTTCGTGCGCGCCTTCGGTGAGCCCGGTGGCCAGGAACACCCGGCCACGCTGGCTGGACATGCCGGGCGCGACGTCGAGAGGCCCGAGGTCCAGCATGCTCGCCGCGCGCAGCCCGGTTTCCTCGCGCAATTCGCGCGCCGCGAGCACGTCGGCCTCGACGTCCGCGCGATCAGGTGCCGTGCCTTGCGGGAACTCCCAGCGGCGCATGCCCAGGGGATAGCGGAACTGCTCGACCAGGTGCAGGCGGTTGCCGTCGAACGGGATGACCAATGCGTAGTTCGGCTTGTCGATGACGCCGTAGACGCCGGTGGAACCGTCGTCGCGCCGGACACCGTCCTCCCGCACTGACATCCACGGATTCGCATACACCTCGCGACTGCTGGTCTGCTGCATGGGACCCATCCTGCCGCTCATCGAGGCCGCAGGTGCGCATGGGAACCTTCCTGTCATCCCGTGCGCGCGAATCCCCAGGTGAGTGGCTTGCCGGAAAAGAGGTTCCCCTACTCGCTCGCGTGGTTGAGCTGCGACTTCCGGCGACCGTAGGCGAAGTACACGCCCAGTCCGAGCAGAGTCCAGATCGCGAAGGTCAACCAGGTGACCGCGTCAAGCCCGGTGATCAGGTACGCGCACAGCGCGAGGCCGAGCAAGGGGACGAACGGCATCAGCGGCGTGCGGAAGCTCCGCGGGAGCTCGGGGCGCGTTCGCCGCAGCACCACGACACCGATGTTGACCAGTCCGAATGCGACGAGCGTGCCGATGCTGGTGGCTTCGGCGAGCTGGTTGAGCGGCACGACGGCGGCCAGCAGCGCCACCAGGATTCCCACCAGGGCGGTGTTGCGTGCCGGAACGGACCGGCGGTTGACCCGCGACAGCACGGGTGGGACCAGACCATCGCGCGACATGGCCACCAGGATGCGCGTCTGCCCGTACAGCACGGTGAGCACGACCGAGGCGATGGCGATCACGGCGCCCAGCGCGAGCACGACGGCGGGCCAGCCCTGTCCGGTGACCACGCGCAGGGCCGTGGCCAGCGATGCGTCGGACTCGCCCAGCACGCCCGCACCGACCGCGCCCACCGCTGCGAAGGCCACCAGCACGTACATGGCGGTGACGATGATCAGCGACAGGATGATCGCCCTCGGCAGATCGCGCTGGGGGTTGCGCGCCTCCTCGCCCGCTGTGGAGGCGGCGTCGAAGCCGATGAAGGAGAAGAACACCGCGGAGGCGCCCACCGAGATTCCGGCGATCCCGGTAGGCGCGAAGGGAGTCATGTTCCCGGAGTTGAACGCGGTGAGCGCCACGGCGACGAAGAACACCAGGACCGCGATCTTGAGCACGGTGGTGACGGTGGTGGCCCACGCGCTCTCCCGCACGCCCAGCAGCAGCACACCGGTGGCCAGCAGCACGACGACCGCGGCGGGAACGTTGACGACGCCGCCTTCGCCCGGCGGCGCGGCCAGGGCCTCCGGGATGGTCATGCCGATGGTGCCCTCGAGGAATTCGTTGAGGTAGCCGCCCCAGCCGACGGCGACGGCCGCGACCGACACCCCGTACTCCAGGAGCAGGCACCAGCCGCAGATCCAAGCGATGATCTCGCCGAGCGTCGCATAGGTGTAGGAGTAGGCGGATCCGGAGACGGGGACGCTGCCCGCGAGTTCCGCGTAGGACAGGGCTGAGCACAACGCTGCCAGTCCGGCGAGGACGAACGAGACCACCACGGCCGGGCCCGCTGCCGGCGCGGCCTCGGCGAGCACCACGAAGATGCCGGTTCCCAGCGTCGCACCCACGGACAGGGCCACCAGCGGCACCAGGCCGAGCGTGCGGTTCAGCTCGCTGTGCGAGCCCTCGCTGGAGAGCCGTTCGGCAGGTTTGACGCGGACCAGGCTTCGGGCGAAAGACACGAGCGGTAACGGTAACGCCGGTGGTGGGAGGGCGTGCGGCGCGGGTCCTGACGGCTGATTCTTGTTGATCACCCGTGGGGGTGCTCGACATCGATCGCTGCGCCCGTACTCTGTGCCGGGTGCGACTTGTGATTGCCCGCTGCCAGGTGGACTACGTCGGTCGTCTCACCGCGCACCTGCCGATGGCGCAGCGACTGCTGCTGGTGAAGTCCGATGGTTCCGTGTCGGTGCATTCCGATGACCGCGCTTACAAGCCGTTGAACTGGATGAGCCCGCCCTGCTGGCTCATCGAGGACCACGACGTGTGGACGGTGCAGAACAAGGCCGGCGAGAAGCTGGTGATCACCGTCGACGAGGTGCTGCACGACTCCAAGCACGAGTTGGGCGCCGAGCCGGGTCTGGTGAAGGACGGCGTCGAGTCGCACTTGCAGGAGCTGCTGGCCGAGCACGTCACGACCTTGGGCGACGGGTGGTCGCTGGTTCGCCGCGAATTCCCGACGGCGATCGGTCCGGTCGACCTCATGTGCAGGGATGACGCGGGCAAGAGCGTCGCGGTCGAGATCAAGCGGCGCGGCGAGATCGATGGTGTCGAGCAGCTGACCCGCTATCTGGAGCTGCTCAACCGGGACCCGCTGCTCGCCCCGGTCGCGGGTGTGTTCGCTGCGCAGCAGATCAAGCCGCAGGCGCGGACGCTGGCCGAAGATCGCGGGATCCGCTGCGTGGTGCTGGACTACGACAAGCTGCGCGGCATCGAACCCGACGAGTACCGCCTGTTCTGATCCGCGTTTTCTGAGTCAGCGGGGCGGTCAACAATTCCGCTGCGGGTGTTCGTGAACTGGTGCGATGCCCAAACGGAGTTCTTCGCCGCGCGCATTCGCGCCGTTGCGGAACGTGATCGGCGTCCGCGTCTCGACCGAAAATGGTGCGAAAAACGGCAGCGCCGGGAAAGTTCCCGGGCTCACCATTCTTGGCTCCGAAAAGGATCACCGGTCGGGGAACGCTCGCGGGCGCGGAGTGACCGAAAGGTTCCCGTGCTCGCAGCCGCGGACCGGCGACGCGGCGATCAGCTGTCTGCCTGACCAGGGCAGTTGCTGGTGTGCAGGCGGAGTGCGGACAGCGGCGCGAGGGCGGCGGCCAACTGGTGCAGCAGCTTCGCGGGGCGGTCCGAACGTTCGGCATCGGTGTCGGGGCGGGATCGTTCGAGCGGGTCTCGCGCGAGGCCGGCGCTGATCGCCAGGTCGACACGGGCGTTCATGATTCCTCCCCGCAGCGTCGCGAATGCATAACGTGACGATACCGTCACGGTGCGTCGAATTCGGCGGCCGTTCGCGTATATCACTCGCATGGCCCCGGGTGATGACGGGGTGCACACGCGTACGACCGGAAAGTCCCCTGCGTGACGCCACTCGGCGGAAGTTCCGTGATCGATTTAGTGTCTTCCCCAACGAATTGATATCGACTCACGGTCGACGCCCCATCTGTGCGGTACTGTCCGACCGCTATCGCGAATGTGGTGGTTCTCGTTTGACTTTGTTGGGTCTGTGGGAGGTGGGGCGGCAGTGCTGCTAGCCCAAGGTCAGCTACTCGACGCGAACGGCGTCGACTACGTGTTGTTGGCGCTGTATTTCGCGTTCGTGCTGGGGATCGGCTGGATTGCACGGCGAGCCGTTTCAACCAGCCTGGACTTCTTCCTCTCCGGGCGCGCGCTGCCCGCATGGGTGACAGGTCTGGCGTTCATCTCGGCGAACCTCGGTGCCATCGAAATCATCGGCATGTCGGCCAACGGTGCCGAATACGGAATGCCGACGATGCATTACTTCTGGATCGGTGCAGTTCCGGCCATGCTGTTCCTCGGCGTGGTCATGATGCCGTTCTACTACGGCTCGAAGGTCCGAAGCGTTCCCGAATTCATGCTCCGGCGATTCGGCAAGGCCGCGCACCTGGTCAACGGCATTTCCTTCGCCCTGGCCCAGGTGCTCATCGCCGGTGTGAACCTGTACCTGCTGGCCAGCATCGTCAATGCGCTGCTGGGCTGGCCGCTGTGGGTCTCGGTCCTCGTCGCGGCGCTGATCGTGCTCTCCTACACCGCGCTGGGTGGCCTGTCCGCGGCCATCTACAACGAGGTGCTCCAGTTCTTCGTGATCGTCGCGGCGCTGCTGCCGCTGACCATCGTCGGTCTGGTCAAGGTCGGCGGCGTGCAGGGTCTGGTCGACAAGGTGTCCGCGAGCAAGGGCGGCGCCGAGCAGCTGACCGCCTGGCCGGGTGCTGAGCTCACCGGCTTCAGCAACCCGATTCTCAGCGTCGTCGGCATGATCTTCGGTCTCGGGTTCGTGCTGTCCTTCGGTTACTGGACCACCAACTTCGTCGAGGTCCAGCGCGCGATGGCATCCAAGTCGATGTCGGCCGCGCAGCGGACCCCGATCATCGGTGCCTTCCCGAAGATGTTCATCCCGTTCATCGTGATCATCCCCGGGATGATCGCCGCGGTGATCATCCCGGAGATGACCAACTACAAGCTCACCGAGCAGGGTCCGTACGACTACAACGACGCGATCCTGCTGATGATGCGAGACCTGCTGCCCAACGGCATCCTCGGTATCGCGCTGGCTGGTCTGCTCGCGTCCTTCATGGCCGGTATGGCCGCGAACCTGTCGTCGTTCAACACGGTGTTCACCTACGACATCTGGCAGGCGTACGTCGTCAAGGACAAGCCGGACAACTACTACCTGCAGATGGGGCGCTGGGTCACCGTCGGCGCCACTCTCGCCGCCGTGGGCACCGCGTTCATCGCCTCCGGCTACGAGAACCTGATGGACTACCTGCAGCAGTTGTTCTCGTTCTTCAACGCGCCGCTGTTCGCGACCTTCATCCTGGGCATGTTCTGGAAGCGGATGACCGCGCACGCCGGTTGGTCCGGTCTGGTGCTGGGTACGGCGTCGGCCATCACGGTCTACGCTCTGTCCGAGACCGGAGTGCTGGACCTGCCCGGCCAGGGTGCGAGCTTCGTCGGTGCCGGTGTGGCGTTCGTAGTCGACATCGTGGTCAGCGTCGTCGTCTCGCTGGCCACCAAGCCCAAGACCGAGGAGCAGCTGGTCGGCCTGGTCTGGGGCCTGACGCCGAAGGAGAACCTGCAGGCGTCGACCTCGGGCGAGGACTCCGGCTGGTACCGGCGTCCGGGTCTGCTGGCCGGCATCGCGCTGATCCTGATCGTCGCCCTCAACATCATCTTCGGCTGAGCCTGGATCGGGAGGAAATCTCATGGCTAGTGGAGGTTCGGGGCACAGCGCAGGTGCCTTCGACATTCGCACGGTGATCGCGCTGCTGTTCGCGATCTACGGAGTCGTGCTCGTGGTGCTCGGTTTCATCCAGCCGCAAGCCGAGATCGACAAGTCCGCCGGGCTCAACATCAACCTGTGGGCCGGCGTCGGCATGGTCGTGTTCGCCGCGGTGTTCATCGCGTGGGCACGCCTGCGCCCGATCGCGGTTCCCGATGACGTCGAGGGCGGCACCGCCGCCGAGTGACGTGAGCTGGCCGGGACGGCGTCCGCACTTCAACGTGCGGGCGCCGTTTCGCTTTTCGGCACCGATTTCGCCGTTCCGGTTCCGAATTCAAGATCGTCTGGCTAGCGTGTCCGCCAGCGCGCAGCTGACAAGTGCACCAGTGTCAACAGCTCTTGTCCAGCACATGAGTCGGGCGGTACATGACGGTTCTTTCCCGCCCGGTGATTTCGTAGGCTGCGCATTGACAACGAACGTCGCAATGGTGGGAGGCCGGCAATGACCCAGACCGCCCGGGGGAACGTCGAGGAGATCGCCAGCGCGCGGTTCGAGACGTTCCAGTCGATCGACCCGCGCACCGGTGAGGTGGTGGGCGAGCATCCGATCCACGACGCCGAGGCGGTTGAGAGCAGGGTCGCAGCGGCCCGCGAGGCGCAGACCGCGTGGGACGAGCTCGGATTCTCCGGCCGCAAGACGCATCTCGACCAATGGCGCAAACTGCTGGTCAAACGCCTAGACGAACTCGCGGCCGTGGTGTGCGCCGAGACAGGCAAGCCGCTCGAGGACGCCAAGCTCGAACTCGTGCTCGTCATCGACCACTTGGCCTGGGCCACCTCCAACGCGGAGAAGGTCCTCAAGCGCCGCAAGGTCTCGCCCGGTGTTCTGATGTCCAACCAGACCGCCACGGTCGAGTACCTCCCCTACGGCGTCGTTGGCGTCATCGGACCCTGGAACTACCCGGCCTTCACTCCCATGGGATCGATCGCTTACGCGCTCGCGGCGGGCAACGCCGTGGTGTTCAAGCCCAGTGAACTCACCCCCGGCGTGGGGGAATGGCTGGTCAAGAGCTTCGCCGAGGCGGTACCGGAGCACCCGGTGTTCCGCCTGGTGACCGGGTACGGCCAGACCGGCGCCGCGCTGTGCCAGTCCGGTGTGAACAAGGTGGCCTTCACCGGTTCCACCGCCACCGGCAAGCGCGTGATGGCCTCGTGCGCGGAGAATCTCATCCCGGTTCTCGTGGAGTGCGGTGGCAAGGACGCCCTGATCGTCGACGCCGACGCCGACCTCGCTGCGGCCGCCGACGCCGCGGTGTGGGGAGCCATGTCCAACGCGGGCCAGACCTGCATCGGCGTGGAGCGCGTGTACGTCCACGACGCCGTGGCCGACCGGTTCTTGAAGATGGTCAGCGACCGCGCGGCCAAGCTGCGCCCGGGCGGTGAACCGGGTGCCGACTTCGGTCCCATCACGATGGCTTCGCAGGTCAACATCATTCGCGACCACATCGACAACGCGATCGAACGCGGCGGGCGGGCAGTGGTGGGCGGACGTGACTCGGTGCGCCCGCCGTTCGTGGAGCCCGTGGTGATCGCCGACGTCCCGGAGGACTCGTCGGCCATCACCGAGGAGACCTTCGGTCCGACCCTGGTCGTGCAGCGGGTCCGCGACGTGGACGAGGCCGTCGCCCTCGCCAACGCCACCAAGTACGGACTCGGCGCCACCGTCTTCTCACGGGCTCGCGGCCAGGAGCTGGCTCGCCGGCTGCGCAGCGGCATGGTCGCCGTCAACTCGGTGATCGCCTTCGCCGGTGTGCCCGCGCTGCCCTTCGGCGGTGTCGGAGATTCCGGCTTCGGCCGGATCCACGGTGCCGACGGCCTGCGCGAGTTCGCCCGCCCGCAGTCGGTGACCCGCACCAAGTTCAAGATCCCGCTCAATCCGATGAGCTTCGCCCGCCCGAAGGGAACGGTGCGCACGGTCGTCAAGATCATCAAGCTGGCGCGGGGCCGCTGAGCGCTCCGGTGCACCCCGGTCGGGGCCTTGGCTTGCGCCTGTGGTGACAGGAAGGTTCCCTTGCTCGCATCCCCCGGCGTTCGTCAGGGGGATGCGCGCGGGCGCACGTCCCGGGCAGAGTTGACCGCGCGCGGTTGATCGCGCCAAGTCCCGGCGGGGAGCGCAAGCAAGGAGGCCAGCGGGTGAAGAAGATCATCAACGAGCCGGCGGACGTGGTCGCCGAGGCGTTGCAGGGGGTGGCCGCTGCCCACCCCGAGATGCTTCGGGTGCAGACCGATCCGGCGGTGATCATCCGCGCTGACGCGCCGGTCGCGGGCAAGGTCGCGGTCATCTCCGGTGGTGGCTCCGGGCACGAGCCGTTGCACGGCGGATTCGTGGGTTCGGGAATGCTCGCCGCGGCCGTTCCCGGCCCGGTGTTCACCTCGCCCACCCCTGATGGTGTGCAGGCCGCCATCACCGCAGCTCACGGCGGTGCCGGCGCGCTGCTGGTGGTCAAGAACTACACCGGGGACGTGCTCAACTTCGAGACGGCCGCTGAGCTCGCGGGCATCGAGGACGTCGACGTGCGCAGCGTGATCGTCGACGACGACGTCGCGGTCAAGGACTCCACTCACACAGCGGGTCGCCGCGGAGTGGGCGGCACCGTGATGGTCGAGAAGATCGTCGGTGCAGCCGCCGAACGAGGAACCGGCCTCGACGAGTGCGAGGACCTTGCCCGCAAGGTCGTTTCCCAGGTCCGGTCGATGGGCATGGCCCTGACCGCCCCCACCGTTCCGCACGCCGGGCAGCCCAGCTTCGAACTCGCCCCTGACGAGATGGAGATCGGCATCGGCATCCACGGCGAACCGGGCCGCGCCCGCGTGCCGCTGGGCAGCGCCGATGAGATCGTGACGCAGCTGCTGGACCCGATCCTGGAGGACCTGCCCTTTGCCGAAGGTGACGACGTCCTGCTGTTCACCAACTCGATGGGCGGCACGCCGCAGCTGGAGCTGTACCTGGCGCACGGCATCGCCGAGCGGAAGCTGGCCGAACGCGGCATCCACGTCCGCCGCCGTCTTGTCGGTCCGTACGTGACGAGCCTCGAGATGCAGGGAATGAGCTTCACGCTGCTGAAGCTGGACGACGAGCTCACCGAGCTCTGGGACGCGCCCGTGCACACCACGGCGCTGCACTGGTGAGGAGGAGTCCCAGGATGGGTTGCACAACACAGGACGTCATCGCCGCGCTCCGGGCGGGTGCCGCCGTGGTCGCCGAGCACCGCGACGAGCTGATTCAGCTGGACCGTGAGATCGGCGACGCCGACCACGGCGAGAACATGGACCGCGGTTTTCGGGCGGTCGCCGCCAAGATGGACACGACTGATCCCGAAACCCCGGGTGCCGCGCTGAAACTCGCCGCTACGGTTCTGATCTCCACCGTCGGCGGAGCGTCCGGCCCCCTCTACGGCACGGCGTTCCTGCGCGCGGCAGCGGCGGTCGGGGACGAAACCGAGCTCGACGCCGCGGGTGTGGCGAAAGCCCTGCAGGCAGGCATGGAAGGCGTTGTCGCGCGTGGACGCGCCGAGGTCGGGGACAAGACGATGATCGACGCGCTCTCTCCTGCGGTCGAAGCAGCCAAGAACGCCGCCGAATCCGGCGCCGACGGCACCAAGGTGCTGGCTGCCGCCGCAGAAGCCGCGCACCAGGGAGTGCGGTCCACCGAACAGCTCGTGGCCCGCAAGGGACGCGCGTCGTACCTGGGTGAGCGCAGTGCCGGGCACATCGACCCAGGTGCTCGTTCCACCGCGCTGCTGCTGTCCGCATTCGCCGAAGCCGCGGGAGCCCGTTCATGAGCGTAGGACTGGTCATCGTCTCGCACAGCGCAGGCCTCGCCGAGGGCGTTGTCGAGCTGGCCGCGCAGATGGCGCCCGAGGTGCGCATCGTTGCTGCCGGCGGTCTGCCGGACGGAGGTGTTGGCACCGACTTCGAGAGGGTCTCGGCCGCGCTCTCCGACGCCGACAGCGGTTCTGGTGCGATCGTGCTCTACGACCTCGGTAGCGCGCAGATGGTCGCCGATCTGGCGGTGGAGACCCTCGGCGATCCCGAGACCGCGCGGGTCGTCGACGCTCCGCTTGTCGAGGGTGCCGTTGCCGCAGCTGTTTCGGCGCAAGGCGGCAACGACATGAAGACCGTGGCGCAGGCAGCTGAAAGCGCCCGCGGCAGTTCGGAAGCCGCCACGGCCGAGCCCGTCGGTGCCGAATCGGATTCGACGGACCAGGTCACAAGGGAAATCGAGCTGACCAACGACGTCGGACTGCACGCTCGGCCCGCCGCGTTGCTCGCTCGCAGCCTCACCGGGTTGCAAGCCACGGTCAAGATCGCCTTGGACGGGAAGCAGGCCGACGCGTTCAGCGTCCTCGGCCTGATGGGCCTGGGCGCTCGCAAGGGCGATCGGATCACCCTGCTCGCCAACGGGCCCGACGCCGTGCAGGCCGTCGAGCGCATCATCGAGCTCGTCCAGCGCGACTTCGACGAATAGACGCGCGGACCTGTGCAAGGGAACCTTCCTGTCACTGGCATTGAGAGGAAGGTTCCCTCGCGCACGTCGTCAGCGGTGTCGGTGACTGCGTTTCAAGGTCGTCGGGGGCTAGGCTGAGTTGATGTCGCCGCGTCGCCACCGAGGCATGCTGCTGCTGTTGCTGTGCTGGGTCCTGCTGGCCGGGTGCACAGCGGACACCTCGAGACCGGCCGTTGAATCCAGGCCGGTCGATACGAGTGCGAGTGCGATGCTCGGCGAGCTTCGCACCCTCGACCCGTGCACGTTGACCGATCCTGCCGCGCTGCGGCACCTCGGTGCGGTGTCGGAGGCGGGAACGGTGTCGCTGGACTACTGCCTGCTGCACCTCAAACCGGACGAGCGAACCCTCGTCCAGCTCGCCGTCGGCGAGCTGGTGGGCCCTGACGAAGGCGGAGAAGGGGACCCGGTCGTGCAGCACGGCGCACTGAGCATCGCCCAGAGCGCGCCGGTTCCCGGACACTGCAGTCGTCGAGTGCAGTTCGGCGATGGGGTTTCCTTGCAGGTCAGCGCAGACCTCCTGGCCGGTGACCCGGCCTCCGGGTTGTGCGGCATCGCCGATTCGGGCGCGAAGCTGGTCGCCGACGCGGTGCAGCAGGGGCGCGCGGGTCACCGCGACTACCCGTCCAACTCACTGGCCCTGCTGGACCCCTGCGCCGTGCTGGACACCGAGTCGGTGAACCAGGTCCCGGGTTTGGAAGAGGCGACACCACGCCCCGGTCTGGCCAACCACGTGTGCTCCTGGGGAGAGCAGTCCGCGGACTCCCCGCGCGTGCAGCTGCAGCACACGGCGGGCGAACCGCCGAAGCTCCTGCACGGTGCCGCCGTGGAGGAACAGATCGACGGGCGGCGTACGGTCCTGAGCGTCGTCGGCGGTGACCCGCAGGTTCCCCTGTGCTCGGCCGAAACCGCCCACATCCCCTTCGGCCGTGTCGCCGGCCAGGTGGAGGTGGCCCAGCTCGTCGTCGCCTTGCCCGGCATGACGGGCACGGATGCGTGCGACTACGCCCGCGGGCTGGCCCGCCTGGCATGGCCGAGTTTGCCGCCTGCGAATCCTTGAGAACCGAACCGGTTACCGTTGTCAACGTGCCTCGACGCAACCGACAGCAGCGCCAGAAGGGTCTCCGCGCGGACACCAGTCACCGCGGGGCGGGCGCGGCGTATGGGGCGTCCCGCGTCGAGCAGGGCCCCGACGGTGACTGGATGGTGCGCACCGTTCCTGCTGCTCAGGCCACCAAGATCTACCGATGCCCGGGGTGCGACCACGAGATCCAGGCCGGTATCGCGCACGTCGTCGCCTGGCCGGAGGCAGAGCTCGGCGGGGTGGACGAGCGCAGGCACTGGCACACCGGTTGCTGGACGGCCCGCGCACGTCGCGGTCCCACTCGCCGCTGGTCGTAGCCCACGTCACTGCTGCGCAGGGCACCACGAGCCGGCCACCCCTTCGTGGCAGGATCGGGTTCGATGAGCACCGAGATCCGCGCCAACACGATGCTGCCCGCCCGCCGGGAGCAGATCACCCTGCACACCGCTGACGGGATGGAGCTGATCGGGGAGCTCGCGCTGCCTGAGTCCGGACAGCCGCGGGCCACGCTGATCTGCTTGCACCCGCTGCCCACGCACGGCGGGATGATGGATTCCCACATCTACCGCAAGGCCGCGTTCCGGTTGCCGGCCCTGGCAGGCATGGCGGTGCTGCGCTTCAACACCCGCGGTACCGCGAGCGAGGCCGGTCGCAGCCAGGGCAGCTTCGACAACGGTGACTCCGAGCGGTTCGACGTCGCCGCGGCGCTCGAGTACGCGGAGTTCAACGACCTGCCCAACGTGTGGTTGATCGGTTGGTCCTTCGGCACCGACCTGACGCTGGTGCACGGCTTGGACCCGCTGGTGGAGGGCGCGGTGCTGATCTCCCCGCCGCTGCGGTGGAGCACCGAGGAGCACCTGCGAGCTTGGGGCGAATCCGGGAAGCCCGTGCACGCCCTGATTCCCGAGTTCGACGACTACCTGCGTCCGGAAGAGGCCCGCGAGCGCTTCGGACTCATCCCCCAAGCGAAGGTGACCGGGTTCGCCGACACCAAGCACCTGTGGGTCGGCAAGGCGGAGGCTGCCCTGGACGCCATCGTGGACACCGTCGACCCGTCGGTCACCACCCCGCTCCCTCGCACCTGGGACGGACCGTCGGAAAACCGGCAGGTCACCATCGTCAACTCGTGATCGAAGCCAGCGGGTGACAGGAAGGTTCCCATGCTCACGTCAGCGGGCCGGGTGCTGAGGACCGGAACAGCACCTCCGCGACGCCTTCGTGGGTCCGTTCCAGCGCTCGTGCGAAGCCGAGCTTCTCGGCGACCCGGATCGCCGGAACGTTGCTCACGGCAGTGGCGATGACGACGGGCAGGTCCGGACGGTTGCGATGTGCCCATCGCACGGCGGCGTGACCCATCTCCGGGGCGTAGCCGTGCCCCCAGGCGATCGGGAGGAAGCGGAAGTACAGGTTGAGGACCTTCTGCCCCTCGTCGAGAGCGTTCCTGACACCGCCGAACCCCAGCACCTCGCCGGTGCTCGCGGCCTGCACCGTCCAGTAGCCGATGCCGTGGGTGTCCCAGTCGAGTTGGAAGTTCTCCAGCAGTCGCAGCGACTCGGCCCGGTCTCTTCTGCCGAATCCGGAGAACGCGTGCGCCTGCTCACTCGTGTGCACCTCGACGAACTTCTCGGTGTCGGCCGCCAGCGGCCGCCGGAGGAGCAGTCGCCGGGTTCGTATCTCTGAAGGATCGGACACGGGGCGCACGGTAGCGGGAGCCGCAGCGGTCAGGCAGCCGATTTTCCAGGTTGCCGCGCGTGGGGTGGTGACAGGAAGGTTCCCATGCTCGCGCCCGGCCTGTTGCGTGCTCGGGGAGGGGTGGGTCCGACAGAATGGTTCCCGTGCACTACATCGAATCCGGAGCCGGTACGCCTCTCGTGCTGCTGCACGCCTTCCCCGTGGACGCGCGCATGTGGAATCCGCTGCGTGGGCGGTTGGAGGAGCAAGTCCGGATCATCGCGCCCGACCAGCGGGGGTTGGGGGAGAGCTCGCTCGACGGGTCCACTGCGCGGGGCATGCTCGATCCGAAGACCGCCCCGCTGACCGCCGACCGCCCGAGCGTCGACGTCGCTGCTGCCGACATCCTGGAGCTGCTCGATCAGCTGGAGCTGCCGCGAGTGGTGCTGGGCGGCTGTTCGATGGGCGGCTACGTGGCCACGGCTGTGCTGCGGGCGGCTCCGCAGCGGGTTGCCGGGCTCTTGATGGTGGACACCAAGGCTCCCGCTGACACCGATGAGCAGCGCGCCAACCGGCTCGGCGTCGCGACCAGGGCCGAGCAGGAGGGCACGTCCGGCTGGCTCGCCGACACCATGCTGCCGAACTTGCTGGGGGAGAGCACGCGCCGACAGCGCCCGGAGGTCGTCGAGGAGCTCCGGGCGCTGATCGAAGCGCAGCCTGCCGATGGGGTGGCGTGGGCGCAGCGAGCCATGGCCGCACGCCCCGACAGTGTCGAGACCCTCCGCGCCTTCAGCGGGCCGTCGATGGTCGTCGTCGGGGCGGAGGACACCATCACCCCGCCGTCGGCGGCCAGAGAGATGGCCGAGGTGCTGCCGCGCGGGGAGCTGGTCGAAATGGCCGGTTCGGGGCACCTGCCGTCGTTGGAGGTTCCCGATGCCCTGGCTGATGCGGTGTTGCCCTGGCTGGCGAGCCTGGACGTGTGAGGTCTACTGCTCCTCGTCCGCGTTCTGATCCGTGGTCGGTTTCGTGGGATCCGGCTCGTTGTCGTCTCGCCGGAACTGCTCCGCGGTTTCGCTGGGCAGCATGAAATACCGCCCTGAGTCGCGCTGACCGCGTGCGCGGGTGTTGTCACTGCCGGGGTCGCTGTCCGCCATTGCGTTGGTCCTCTCCTGGGGAGCCGGCTCGTGGCCGACTTCGCCTTGAGAGACACCGAAGTCGCGAATCGATGACGCGCGATGTCCTGACCAGCGCGGACGTGATCAGCGTTGCTGGTTGGCGTTCACCCGGGCAGCGTCCTGGGAGTACTGCTCGGACGGCTGCTCACCGGGCACGGGGAGCTGAATCCGGTGCGTCGGCTCGTCCGTCGAGGCTTGCTTGCGCTGGATCTTGTCCGTGGGCTCGTCCGCGGACTGAGCGCCCTCTCGCGCCGAACCGCCCTGGCGGGGCGTGCGCTTGGGCAGTCCCGAACTGGTGACGGCCTGATTCGCGGGCTGCTCAGCGGGTTGCGACTTCTTGTGGATCTCGCCGGTTTCGCGGCCATCGCGGGCGATGGCTTCTTCCGCGTCCTTGCGTGCCTGCTCGCGGGCCTCGATCGCGGACTTGCGCAGCTTCTCCTCTTCGGCGTCCTCGAGGTCGAGGCGCTCCAGCAGCGGCGTGGTCTGGCCGAGCATCTCGGCCGCGTCCCGCAGCTTCTTGGCGACGGTGTCGCGCAGCTCGGTGAGCGAGTGCACGTGCTCGTCGGCCTGGGAGAGCCTGCGCTGCACCTCTTCGGTGGTCGCTCCGAGACGGCGCTGGGCGTCGGTGCGAGTGGCGGTGACCAGGCGCTTCGCCTCGCGGGTCGCGACGTCGATGCGGCGAGTGGCCTCTTCGGTGCACTCGCGGACCATCCGCTCGGACTTCTCGTTGGCCTCGTGGACGAGGCGCTCCGCCTCCTGCTTGGCCTCCTGGAGTCGCCGCTGCGCGGCTTCCTTGCTGGAGGCCTCACGGGCGTTCGCGGTCTCGGTGGACTCGCGTTCGAGCTTCTCGGCCGCCGCGGTGGACTCCCGCTCGAGAGTCTCCGCCTTGGTCGTGGCGTCGCTGACCAGGGTGTTGGACTGCTCGGTGGCTTCCTGGACGCGACGGTGAGCCTCGTTGGTGCCTTCGCGAAGCCGGCGGTTCGCTTCCTCGGTGGCCTCGCGGACGCGGCGCTCGGCCTCGGACTTGCTGGTGGCCTCCTGCTCGGCGAGCGTGCGCATGGACTCGGTGCGGCGGGCCGACATCGCGATCTCGAAGTCCTCTTCCACCTGGGTGCGGTGGGCTTCGGACTCCTCGTCGGCGCGCTTGCGGCTCTCCTCGGCCTCGCGGGTGATGCGCTCGGCCTCGGTCTTGGCGCCGTCCATGAGAGACCGGTGCTCGGTCTCCATCTCGCTGCGACGGTTGTCGACCTCGCTGATCAGCCGCTCGTAGCGGGTGCGCAGGTTGACGGCCTCGGACTCGGAGCGTGAGCGGATCTGCGCCGCGTCGCCCTCCGCGCGGGAGCGGATGTCGGAAGCTTCGTCCTGGGCCAGGCGGAGCATGCGCTGCAGGCGCTCGCTGAGGCCTTCGAGCGTTGTCGGCGGCTTCGCCAGACGATCGACCTGACCGCGGAGGCTTTCGATCTCGGAGCGGGTCGACTCGAGCTGCTTCGACAGGTCGGCGGCCTGCGACACCGCGGCATCCCGATCCGAGGTGAGGATCCGGATGTCGGCATCGAGGCGCTCTAGGTGCTCGTCGACCTGGGCGCGGTCGTAGCCGTTCTTACGAGCAAGATCGAATCCCGATCCCAGTGGCAGCAAATCGCGGTCGTCGGCAAGGCCCATGGCAACCAAGCTACCTGGAAGCGGACGTTGTTGTGGGAGGTGCGCCTGGGTCTCGAGAGGATTTTCCTCACCTCGTGGAGGCCTGTCGGGTGACACCTCGAACCCGAGTATTGACCGGCTGGCCAACCAAGAGCGAGCATGGACTGGTCAAGTCGGACATAACGGAGGTGATCGACGTGGCCGAACAGTCGAGCGCTTCGACCTCGAAGCCGTGGGTTCGCTGGCAGGACTGGGTCGGCGTCGTGCTGGGCGCCTACCTCATCCTCGGCACGATGTGGACGTCGACGGACGGTGCCGCGATGTCGGTGATGATCGTGCTCGGTGCTCTGCTGCTGATCGCGAGCGTCTGGTCGCTGTCGATGCCGGATTCGATGACCAGCGAGTACAGCCACATGCTGCTGGGCGTGCTGCTGTTCATCTCCCCGTGGGTACTCGGCTACACCGAGATGACGGGGGCTTCGTGGACCTCGTGGATCGTCGGACTGCTGGCGGTGATCGTCGGTGCGGCGGCGCTGCCCGAGGCCAACGCGGCGCATCGCGGTATCGCCGGGCAGCACTGACCCCAGCGGGCGAGCCGCTCCGACGTCCCTGCCGTGCAGGTCCGCTGGGTTGCGAAGCGGTGACGACCAGGTGGTGAACGGTTGCGACAATCGCGCGGTCCGGCGGTAACGTCCGGGCCGCGCTCTTAGTGTTCATCCCGCCATGAGGAGGTCGGGCCGATGCCCAACGAGCTGGGCGAGGGGACCCGTCGACGCCCGTCCACTTCGGACTCGAACCACGAGGAGCGCAGCGGCAGCACGCGGGAGCGCATTCTGACCGCCGCCGGTGAGCTGTTCGCCGAGCACGGCTTCAACGCCACGCCGACCTCCCGGATCGCCGAGCGCGCCGAGGTCCCGAAAGGCCTCATTCACTACTACTTCCGCCGCAAGCAGGACCTGCTGGCCGCGCTGATCGAGCGGCTTCCGGACGAAGAGCTGGAATCCGAACGCCTCGTCGTGAGCGGAGACGTGGCGGCGAGTCTGCGGCGCCTGGTGAGCGAGCTCGACGCCCGGCTGGAGTCATCGATGCTGCTCAGCCACCTGCTGTGGCGGGAGGCTGATACCCATGACGCCGTGCGGCGAGCCATGCAGCAGAGGTTCGGTGTCGTCGTCGAGCAGATCCGACGCGTCATCGAACTGGCCTTGCCTCCCGGTCTGGCGGGTTGCGACATCGAGGCGGCCGCCATGCTGCTGGCCCGCGTGGTCAACCACCGGCACTCGGTCGCCCGCCACCGCACCGAGGACGACGAGCTGGACCGCGAGATCGGTTTCATCGCCAAAGCCCTCGAACTGGGCGCCAGCACGCGCGCGGTGGAACCGGCCTGAGATCGCCCGGGCCTTGTGACGCGGTGTTCCTCGCGCTAGAAACTCCCGCAGGCGATCACCGCGGGAGGTTGGGGTGGGCATTGGGCGCGTTCGGCTGTCCCGGAGACAAGGACTCGTCGCTACCGGTTTCGGCATCGTCGGAGCGGGTGCCATGACTTCTTTCGTCGACGCGTCGCCCGATCCCGTGACCTACCCGGTCGCCGGCCTCAACGATGAGGTGGAGCTGATCGAGGACCGCTACGGCGTCCCCCACCTCTACGCCGACAGCGAGGACGACGTCTTCCTCGCGCAGGGCTTCAACGCGGCCAGAGAACGTCTCTTCCAGATCGACCTCTGGCGGCGTCGCGGGCTGGGTTTGCTCGCCGAGGTCTTCGGGCCCGATCACGCCGAGCAGGATCGCGCGACGCGCCTGTTCCTCTACCGCGGCGACATGGACGCCGAATGGGCGCGCTACTCCGAGGACGCGCAGCACATCGCCACCCTGTTCGTCCAGGGCATCAACGCCTACATCGACTGGCTGGACGCCCACCCGGAGAGGCTGCCCGAGGAGTTCCGGCTCCTCGACTACCGGCCTGCCCGCTGGGAACCGGCCGATGTGGTGCGCATCCGCAGCCACGGCCTGACGCGCAACCTGGAGAGCGAGGTGGAGCGAGCCCGGGTCGTCTGCGCTGCGGGAGCGGAAGCCGACCTGGTGCGCCAGGGGCTGCAACCTGATCACCGGACGGTCGTGCCGCGAGGATTCGACCCCTGCGCGCTTCCCGCCGACGTGCTGGACGTTTTCGACCTGGCGACCCAGGACGTGGAGTTCAAGGAAGGTTCCCTTCGTCGCATCCCGCGCGATGCGACGACCGAGGGCAGCAACAACTGGGTGGTCAGCGGGAAGCGCACGGCGACCGGGCGTCCGATCTTGGCCAACGACCCGCACCGGGCCTACTCGGCACCGTCGCTGCGCTACATCGCGCACCTGTCCGCGCCCGGCCTGGACGTGATCGGTGCGGGTGAGCCCGCGCTGCCGGGGATCTCCATCGGTCACAACGGGACCGTCGCCTTCGGCCTGACGATCTTCCCGATGGATCAGGAAGACCTCTACGTCTACCAACTCGATCCGGCCGATCCCCGCCGCTACCGGTACGACAACGGCTGGGAGGAGATGACCGCGCTGCGCGAAGCGGTCCCGGTGCGCGGTGAGGCGGACCGCGAAGTGGAGCTGGCCTTCACCCGGCACGGTCCGGTGATCCACGTCGACCGGAAGCGCAACCTCGCCTATGCGGTGCGCACCGCGTGGCTGCAGCCGGGAATGTCCCCGTACTTCGGCAGCATCGCTTACATGCGCGCGCAGAGCTTCACCGAGTTCACCGACGCGATGCGCAATTGGGGCGCCCCGACGGAGAACCAGGTCTACGCCGATGTGGAGGGAAACATCGGGTGGGTACCGGCGGGGATGGCTCCCAAGCGGGTCGGCTACGACGGGTTGCTCCCCGTCCCAGGTGACGGGCGCTACGAGTGGGACGGTTTCCACTCGGGTGACGACCTCCCGAGGTCGTTCAACCCGGCCGAGGGCTTCATCGCGACGGCGAACCAGTTCAACCTGCCGCCCGAGCACCGGAACCTGGGGTTGGGCTACGAGTGGACCAACCCGTTCCGGCACCAGCGGATCGTGGAAGTCCTCTCCCGCCAGCGCAAGCACACCGTCCGCGACTCCGAACTGCTGCAGAACGACCAGTTGTCGCTACCGGCGAGGCGGATCCAGCCGCTGCTGTCGCGTGTGGACAGTGGTGAGGCCGAGTTGCGACGCGCTCTGCGGCTGCTGCGCGACTGGGACGCGGTCTTGGACGCGGATTCCCCCGCCGCGGCGCTGTTCGAGGTGTGGTTGTCCAAGCACCTCGGCCCGGGGTTCGCGCGGGCCGCGGTGCCGGAGGCGGCTGAGCACATCGACAGCGTGGACAACCTGGTCATGCTCGAAGAGCTCGAGAAACCGGGTCGTTGGCTGCCGGACGCGGTTGCGCGCGACCGGCTGCTGCTGGAGACGCTGCGCTCGGCCTGCGCGGAGGTGAAGGAGCTGCTCGGCCGTGGTGAAGCGTCGTGGAAGTGGGGGCGCTTGCACCACAGCCTCTTCGAGCACCCGGCCTCGGACGCCTTCGACGAGGCCCAGCGGGCGCGCTTCGACGTGGGACCGCTGCCGCGGGGCGGGTCGTCGGCGACGGTGAACCAATCCACCTACCGCGTCAGCGACTTCCGCCAGACCAACGGCCCTTCCTTCCGGATGGTGCTCGACGTCGGCGACTGGGACTACTCGGTCGCGGTGAACACGCCGGGCCAGTCGGGGAATCCGTGGGACCCGCACTACCGCGACCTCGCCGAGAGCTGGCAGGAGGGAAGCTACTTCCCCCTCCGCTACAGCCGCGAAGCCGTCGAGGAGATCGCAGAGCGCAGGATCCTGCTGGTGCCGGCCTGATCTGGCAAACCCGGCTGATCACGAAGGTGGCCCCGGCTATGGGGAGAAAGGTTCCCTCGCGCCACCGGTCGCCGAGGCGAGAACGGCGGGTCCGCACGGGACCCGCCGTGGATGAACCGGGTCAGTGGGCGTTGGCCGCTGGCTCGACCAGCTCGACCAGAACGCCGCCGGCGTCCTTGGGGTGGACGAAGTTGATGCGGCTGTCAGCGGTGCCTCGACGGGGCTTCTCGTAGAGCAGGCGCAGACCTTTGGCGCGGAGGGCGGCCATCGCGGCTTCGACATCCGTGACCCGGTAGGCGAGTTGCTGGAGGCCAGGTCCGTTCTTGTCGAGGAACTTGGCGATGGTGGAGTCGTCGCGCAGCGGTGCGATGAGCTGGATCTGGGTGGCTCCGGTGGTGTCGCCGGGTGCGCGCAGCATCGCTTCGCGGACGCCCTGCTCCTCGTTCTCCTCGGAGTGGGCGACCTCGAGGCCGAAGGTGTCGCGTTGGAAGGCGATGGCCTCGTCGAGGTCGGGGACCGCGATGCCCACGTGATCGATTGCCGTGACCAGGTCGTTCAGTTCCGCTCGCATGGTCGCAGCGTAGTCGTCGCGGAAAGCCTGGGAAAAGCGGCGAAATCCGAAGATCGAATTGCCCCAACAGGTGGAGTCGGTTGGTCTGTCCCGGAGGCGAGCATGTGGCCAATTCACGCGGAAGGGGCAGAAATGGTCAAGACGCAACGAACCCGCAGACTCGCCGTCCTCCTCGTCTCGTTCGGCATCGCCGCTGCGACGGCCGCTCCCGTCGCACTCGCCGCAGGCGATGACGGGACCATCAGTGGCGGAGGCGGTCCCAACCCGAACGCCGAGAGGATGAGCCGGGACCGTGGCTGGGTGGTACCCCTCGCGCCTCTGCACTTCGGTGCGGAACCGTACGCGCAGGTGCAATCCGCGGCCGCCACCGCAGCCGACGAAGCCGGCTGCAGCATCAGCGCCGAAGCCGCGACGAACCTGGCGCTGTCCACGACCTGGCCGGAAGTGTCGCCGTCCGGGGAGTCACCATCCCCGATGACGCTGTCCCGCTACGACGACCAGACCTCGCTGGCCGACCCCGAGCAGCGGGCGAAGGGACTGTTCTTCAACCCCGGCGTCGGCATGTGGCAGCTCGACTCGGCCGGACTGGGCAAGGAGGAAACCGCCGCGACCGCCATCGACAGCTCGTCCGCGGCTGCGAAGATGGTTCCCTACATGGTCGACAGGTACTGCTCGTCCATCAACGGCGGTTCCAGCGAAGCCTCCGCCCGCGCCTCGGCGTGGAGTGACTGGAACGCCTGCGGTTCCGGTGCCTGCGAGGACGTCTACCAGCGGCTCGGCTCGGACGGTGTGACCAAGGACGAGAACGTCGGGCGCTACGGCGGCGCCGAGGCGCGCAAGTGCACCTTCGAAGGTGCCGAGTACGACTGCCTGTACGTCGATCCCAGTGCGGCGCAGGGCGAGGACGCCTGGACCGCCGACGACTACGGACCCGCACCTCTCCCGGCCCCGTTCTACGCCTTCACCTACGAGAAGAGCGGCGTCGACTACGAGGTCAGGTACTGGCTCAAGGGCGACTCCGGTGCGTCGACCGACGTGTCCGCCTCCAGGGAATTGGGCGTGAACGCCCGCAGCAAGCTGTCCTGGGACGAAGAATCGACCCTCTGCGACACCACCACCGGCACCGGCAACTGCTGACGCCGCACGGCTTCGGGGCCGGTGTGAGCATGGGAACCTTCCTGTCACTCCGGCCCGGTGAAACCGCTGCACGGGAACCTTCCGCTCACCTCGCGAGCACGGCTTATGGCAGTCGTCACAGGCGGTGCTCGCGGGGTTCGCGGGTATGGTCCCGATGGCGTTCGCGGGAGATGATGGTGCGCGACGCCGAAGAGTTGGTGTGTCGACGATGACCGGGAGGCAATCGTGAGTGGTTCTGTGATCGTTGCGGGCGCGCGCACCCCGATGGGGCGACTGCTCGGTTCGCTCAAGGACTTCTCCGGTGCGCAGCTCGGTGGAGTCGCCATCAAGGCCGCGCTGGAGCGCGCCGGGGTCGCGCCCGAGCAGGTCGAGTACACGATCATGGGTCAGGTGCTGACCGCCGGTGCCGGGCAGATCCCCGCCCGCCAGGCCGCTGTCGCCGCCGGCATCCCGATGGACGTTCCGGCGCTGACCATCAACAAGGTCTGCCTGTCCGGGCTCGACGCGATCGCGTTGGCCGACCAGCTCGTCCGGGCCGGTGAGTTCGACATCGTGGTGGCCGGTGGTCAGGAGTCCATGACCCAGGCGCCCCACCTGCTCACCGGTTCACGCGAGGGCTTCAAGTACGGCGACGCCAACATGCTCGACCACATGGCGCACGACGGGCTGTTCTGCGCGTTCGACCAGGTAGCGATGGGTGTTTCGACCGAGAAGCACAACACCCGCTACGAGCTGACCCGCGAGGAGCAGGACGCCTTCTCCGCGCGTTCTCACCAGCGCGCCGCAGCGGCGATCGAGTCCGGTGCGTTCGCCGAGGAGATCGCGCCGGTGGAGATCCCGCAGCGCAAGGGCGACCCGGTCGTGTTCGACACCGACGAGGGCGTGCGCGGTGCGACCACCACCGAGACGCTGGGCAAGCTGCGCCCGGCTTTCTCCTCCGACGGAACGATCACCGCTGGCTCGGCCTCGCAGATCTCCGACGGTGCCGCCGCGGTCGTGGTGATGAGCAAGGCCAAGGCCGAAGAGCTGGGCCTGGACTACCTGGCCGAGATCGGCGCGCACGGCGTGGTGGCCGGTCCGGACGCGAGCCTGCACGAGCAGCCGTCGAACGCGATCAAGAAGGCTTGCGAGAAGGCCGGCGTCGACGCGACCGGTCTGGACCTGGTGGAGATCAACGAAGCTTTCGCCGCGGTCGGCATCGTCTCGACCCGTCAGCTGGGAATCGCCGAGGAGAAGGTCAACGTCAACGGCGGCGCGATCGCGCTGGGCCACCCGATCGGTATGTCCGGTGCCCGCCTGGCACTGCACCTTGCGCTCGAGCTCAAGCGCCGCGGCGGCGGAACCGGTGCAGCCGCGTTGTGCGGCGGCGGTGGCCAGGGCGACGCTCTGCTGCTCACGGTCCCCTCAGCCTGATCGCGGCATCCCCGAGAAATCCCTGAGTGGTACCCGGGGATTTGCCCACCTTCATGATCAACTGTCTGGTTCGTGGCTACCCTGGACCCCATGAAGTGGCTTCCAGGGGGATGGCAACGAGCTGACTGGGGCGAACCGACGCGCACGATCCCGCGCGGGACCGCTCGATACACCGGAGGGCGCCCGGCGGCGGAACCTCACCGCCCGCTGGCCGCCGCTCCCGGTCCCGCGCTGCTGGGCGCTGATGCTCGCGACGTCGATGTGAGCGCGGCGAGCTTCCGCACGCTGCTGATCGGGGGCGGGATCAGCGGCCTGGGAACCGTGCTGATCGCGGCGACGCTCGCCAACAACGGCAGCACACCGGGCATGTGGTTCTGGCAGCTGGTCTTCGGCGTGGCGTTCCTGTGGTTTCTGATGGGGTCACGCGGGACGCTGCGCGGCCGCGGGTTCCTCATCGACCGCAGCGGGTTCTACGCGCGCACCACCGGCGAGGTCGTCGGCGTCGACTGGCGTGAGATCAAGGCCGTCGGCATCGGCACGCTGCCGTGGATCGAGAACAAGCGGCCGGTGAACCCGGAGCGCCGCCGGGCGCTGGAGATCTACCCCGCGGACGCCGGTTTCGTCGAGCGTCACCCGGAGCTGGAGCGCTGGTGGGTGGAGGAGCCGCCGACGGTGCAAGGCCTCCCGCCGGACCGCTACCGGTTCCACCTACCGCCGTTCAGCAGCCTGCCGAAGGAGCTGGAGAGCGCGATCAAGGACATCGCGCCGCAGAAGTGGGTGGGCCAGTACCGGCGTCACCTGCCGCCCCCGCCGCAGGGCTGATCGACCTCGACGCCCAGGCTCGCGACCGGGTCAGCGGCGCTCAGGAGCGGATCGTCGACGGCGAAGGTGCGTGCCACGCCCCTTCCCGTCGTCGCCGTTTCGAAGCGGATGGTGACCCGGCCGTGTCCGGAGCCCTGCACCCAGCCGTGCCCGTGCTCGGCGTGCTGGACGTCGTCACCCGCTCGCCACTGCCGCGATGACGGCCGCGGCGCTTCGGCCGGTTCGGCGGACTCCGGCTCGGGCGCGGGTCCGTCCTCCGGGTCGGAGGGGTGGTCGAACAGCGATTCCTGCTCAGAGGTGGCAAGACCTGAGTAGGACACCCCGACCAGTCGCACCGGCGTTCCCGGCGGCAAGGCGATCGGCAGGAGACGGCGGGCCGCGGCCGAGAGCGTGTGCAGCTCGCTGGTGGCCGAGGAGAAGGTCTCGGCGCGGCTGATCGTGGTGAAGTCCGAGTCGCGGACCTTGAGGGTCACCGTGCGCGCGGCGCGTCCCGAGGACACCAGCCGCCGGTGGGCGTTCTCGGCCTGGCCGACTACCTCGGCCAGCAGCGTCTCGCGGTCGGCGATGTCGTGGTCGAAGGTGGTCTCAGCGCTGACCTGCTTGGCCTCGGCGCGCTCGGCGACGGGGTGGTCGTCAACGCCCTGCGCGAGCCGGTGCAGTTCGCCTCCTACGGCCTGCCCGAGCAGCGAGGTCACGTCCTGCGGGTGCATCGCGGCGAGCTCGCCGATCGTGTTGACCCCGATGCGGTGCAGCTTGGACTCGGTGACGGGCCCGATGCCCCACATCTTGCGCACCGGAAGCGCCCACAGCAGTTCCAGCTGCTCATCAGGCGGCACGACCAGCATGCCGTCCGGTTTCGCCAGTCCCGAGGCGATCTTCGCCAACTGCTTGCCCGGGCCCGCACCGATCGAGGCCACCACCCCGACCTCGCGCTGCACGCGCGCCCGCAGGGCGCCTGCGAACTCCTCGACGCGCTGCACGTCAGCACCGGCGAGTTCGGCGGGTTCCAGGAACGCTTCGTCGACCGACACCTGCTGCACGACGTCGGAGACCTCGCGCACGATCCCCAGGACCTGTCGGCTCACGACCTGGTAGACGCGGAAGCGAGGCGGCAGGACGACCGCAACGGGGCAGCGCCGACGGGCTTCGCCCATCGGCATCGCTGACTTCGCCCCGTACTCGCGGGCTTCGTAACTGGCACCGGCGACCGTGCCGCGCGGGCCGAGCCCGCCGACCAGGACCGGACGGCTGCGCACGGTGGGGCGGGTGAGCTGCTCCACGGACGCGAAGAACGCGTCCATGTCCATGTGCAGCACCCACCTCATGGGACTCATTGAACTCGAACAGGCCGACAAGGGCCCAGGAGGCGCGGCCGTGAGCGCCGTCTCCGTCCTCATGCCGGCCGCGAGCTCAAGGTTGCCTCCGGCTCACCGCGCCCCGTCCGGACCGGTGCATGGGAACCTTCCTGTCACTTCCAGGCAGGGTTTCAGCGCAGGCGGGACCAGGCGTAGGTGGTCATCGCGTCTCGGAGGTACGCGGCCATGCCCTTGGGCTTGCGGCGCTCGATGCGCTGCCGGAACTTCGGCTGGTTGACGTACATCTCGGCCAGCCGCAGGTAGGAAGCGCGGTCGGGCGTCCAGAAGTGCCCGAGCCACTGGTAGTGCTCGTGGACGATCTGCTGGGTCCGGGGATCGTTGCTGGGCACACCGGTGGCGAACAGCTCCGCGACGGTGGAGCTGATCCGTTGCCAGTCCTGCCCGATCTTGCGGGCGAGGGCGTGCTTCTGAGCGGGGTTGAGGTTCCCGGCTCCGGGGGGTGTGGCGTTTCCGATCAGCGCGGTGCCGTCCTCGACGGCCTCGGTCTGTTCGAGAGCTGCGCTCCCGGACAGGTTGTTCGGATGCACGGCGTTCCCCCTGTTTCGATCACGCGCGAGCACCGCGCCTTCCGCCACGAACTACGTGCAGTGACAACGTAAGACTCTTTCGAGCGAAATGTGTCAACTGCCCGTGGCACATTAGCGGAGACGCGTAGCTCCGGTGCGTGATCCGACAGATCCGCGCCCACTCCGTGATCGCGACGCGGATTTCAGGGAGGGCTCAGCCCTGCTGGTCTTCTTCCGGTTCTTCCTTCGCGGCAGGCTCGCGAGGCGCGAGGAAGACCACGCCCCGGTCCAGGTCCAGCGGACCGCCCGGGTCGTGCTCGCGGGAAACACCGTCCTCGTCGCCCTCGTGCTTGAGCCTGCGACCGGGGAACATCTCACCGATTGCTGCCATAACCCCACCGTAACCGCGACCTGCGCCGGGGCACAGCGGTGAGCGAAAGGTTCCCATGCTCGCACCACCGGGCGCTCCCGAGAGAGACGAAGGTGCCCGTCTCGCCAGTGGCGAGACGGGCACCTGTCGGTCAACGCCTCAGCACTGGGACTTGTAGAAGTACTGAGCCTGCTGGTCCATGTTGTCGCGGGTGAGGGAGATCATCTCGGTCTTGGTCTCGCGCTCGACCGGCTGTCCCTTGATCGCCGCGATGGCGCGCTTGACGCCCTCCTGGCCGATCTTGCCCGGGTTCTGCGCGATGAGGGCCTGCACCCGCCCGTTGCGGAGGTCGTCGACCTGCTTGGGACTCGCGTCGAAGCCCACCAGCTGCACCTGACCGGACTTGCCCGCGTTGGACAGCGCGGTGCCCGCGCCCTCACCGGTGTTGAGGTTCGTGCCGAACACGCCCACGAGATCCGGGTTGGCCGCCAGCGTCGAGGACACGATCTGCGCGGCCGTGGCCGGTTCGTTCTCGGTGTACTGGGTCGGCAGCAGTTTCAGGTTCGGGTGCTTCTTGACCTCGTCCTCGAAGCCCTTGGCGCGCTCATCGGTGGTGGAGGTGCCCGCCTTGGTGTTGAGCGCGAGCACCGAGCCCGGCTTGCCGCCCAGCAGCTGCACCAGCGTTTGCGCCGCCAGTTGTCCGCCGGCGTAGTTGTCCGACGAGAGCGAGGTGACTGCGACGGAACGGTCCTCCAGCGCGGTGTCGACCTCCACGACCTGGATGCCGTTGCCCTTCGCCTGCTGCAGCGGCGCGGCCAGGGCCTTGTCATCAGTCGGGGCGATGATCACCGAACCCGGCTTGCTGCTGACGATGCCGCCGAGGATCTGCGACTGCTCCGCCTGCTCGAACTTCTCCGGGGCCTGCACGTTGAGCTGGTAACCCTGCGCTGCGGCTTCCTGCTGCGCAGCGCACTCGATGGAGACGTAGAAGGGTTCACCGCGCTGACCGGTGATCAGGGCCAGGTTCTTGTTGTTCGGGTCGGTCTGCCCGCCGGTGCCACCGATCTGCCCGGAACCGCATCCGGCCAGCAGCAGCGCTGCGGCGCCGAGCGCTAACAGCCCCTTGTGCGTTCTCATCGAAACAACCTCCACACGGCTTTGTGTTGAAAAAGGCTTTGGTTTCAAAGGTTTTCAGGTCAACGGTTGTTGCGTGCCCGACGCCGGCGCTGGTCCAGGTAGACCGCGGCGACCAGGACCGCCCCGACAGCGATCGGCTGCCAGAACGGGCGAACACCGGCCATCACGAATCCGGCGTCGAGCACCGCCGGGATGAAAACGCCGATGACACTGCCGAGAATCGTTCCGATGCCGCCGAAGAGGCTGGTCCCGCCCAGCACCACGGCAGCGATCGAGTTGAGGTTGTCGTTGCTGTGGCCGCTGATCGTGGTCGTGCCGAAGTAGGCCAGTGACATGAAACCGGCCAACCCGGCCAGAACGCCGGTGAGCGTGTAGACCGCGATGAGGTGGCGGGTCACCTTGATCCCGCTGCGCCGCGCGGCTTCGGCGTTGGAACCGATCGCGTAGGTGTAGCGGCCGAAGGCGGTGGTGTGCAGCAGCCACATCGCCAGCAGCGTGATGATCGCGGCCAGGATCACCAGGTTCGGCACCACCGCGAAGGACGTGCCCGTGCCCAGCGTCGTGCGCAGCGCGGCGGGAACCGTGCGCACGTCGATGCCGTTGGTCAGCAGCTGAGCGGCGCCGAGCGCGGCGCCGAAGGACCCGAGCGTGACGATCAGCGCCGGGACCCGGGCCACGGCCACCAGCAGCCCGTTGAGCAGCCCCCACACCGCACCGCCGAGCAGCGCGGCCACCAGGCCGATCGCGATGACGCCCCAGCTCGCGTCGGTGGCGTCGCCACCGCTGAGCGCCTCCATGGTCATCGCCGAGACGACCCCGGCGAACACCAGCACCGAACCCACCGACAGGTCGATGCCGGAGGTGATGATCACGAAGGTCATGCCCACCGCGAGCATCAGCAGCGGCGCGGCCTGCACCAGCAGGTTCTGCACGTTGAACAGGGTCAGGAAGGCGTCAGGGCGCAATGCGCCGAACAGCGCGCACAGCACCACGAGGACCAGGCCGGTCCACACGGTGTTGGAACCGGCCAGCCGGGAGCGGAGGCTCGCCGCGGGTTCGTCGGGGGATTGCTGCACCGGCTTCTCGGGGGAAGTCTTCTGCGGAGTGGACATCAGCTCGCGTCCTCCTGCGACAAGGCCCCGGTCATCGCGCCGACCAGGTCTTCCAACTTGGCTTCCGACGCGTTGAACCGCGCCACCCTGCTGCCCAGGCGCAACACCTCGACGCGGTCGGCGACCGAGAGCACCTCGGGCATGTTGTGGCTGATCAGCACCACGGCCATGCCGTTGTCGCGAACCCGCCGGACGACGTCGAGGACGCGTTCCCGCTGCACCACGCCGAGTGCGGCGGTCGGTTCGTCGAGGAACACCAGCCGGCTCGCCCACGCGACCGAGCGCGCCACCGCGACGCTCTGCCGCTGCCCGCCCGACAGCGCGCCGATCGGCACCGACAGGTCGGGCAGCGCCACGCCGAACTTGGCGAACTGCTCGGTGGCCTCGGCGCGCATCTTGGCCTTGTCCAGCATCCCGAGCTTGCCGAGCACACCGGAACGCCTGATCTCGCGTCCCAGGAAGAGGTTCGCGGCCGGGTCCAGGTCCGGCGCGACGGCCAAGTCCTGGTAGGCGGTCTCGATGCCGTGACCGCGTGCAGCGGACGGCGAGTCCAGCGACACGGGTGTGCCGTCGACCAGGATCTGGCCCGAATCCGGTTGCTCCACCCCGGAAAGGCACTTCACGAGGGTTGACTTGCCGGCACCGTTGTCACCGATGAGCGCGACCACCTCACCGGGATGCACGGTGAAGGAGGCCCCTCGCAGCGCTTCCACGCTGCCGTAGCGCTTGACGAGATCACGTGCTTCGAGAAGTGGTTCGGTCATGCGTGGCTCCCAGCTGATGGAGGTCTGCACAGCACGGTGGTGAGATCCCCTTCGAGGCGGGTCTGCCCGGCGGCGTGCGGAACGACAGCGGTGGCGCCGCGGCTGAGCTGCAGAGGGGAACCATCCGCGCAGTGCAGCTCCCCGCTGCCGTCCAGAACGATCAGCACCCCGAAGGACGGGTCGAGTTCGGCCGAACCGTGCACGCGGTCGGCGCGGAAGAACGGTGCGGCGTCGTCGGCGAGCAGCGGAACGCGTCCTTCACCCAGCTCGCCGGTGCGCTTGATCAACGATTCCAGGAGAGCATCGTCGAACCCGGACCGGTTGACGGTCTCCAACGCGGTGGCGGTCTCCAAACCGAGGAAAGCGCCTTCGGCGTCGGTGAGAAATCCCTGCCACTCGAGGGTGATCGAGAAATCGGTGGGCTGCTGCAGCTCCACGATGAAGACCCCGGCGCCGATGGCGTGCGGAGTGCCCGCGGGAACGTGCACCGTGTCACCCGGCTTGACCGGGATCTCGTTGAGCGAGCCCAGCATCGCCGAGGAGTCCTGGGTGCGCACCCACTCGGCAACGACCTCAGGCGACACGTCCTCTCGGAAGCCCAGGTAGACCACGGGGTTCGCGCCGCTCGTCCCCACGACGATCCACGCCTCGGTCTTGCCGAAGCGAGAACCCAGGTGCTGCTTGGCGAATCCGTCGTCGGGGTGGCAGTGGACCGGCAGCCGCTGACCGGCGTCGAGCAGCTTCACCAGCAACGCGGTGCTCTCACCGAAGGCCGACACGTGATCGGCTCCCAGCCAGGACTGCGGGTCGCTGTTGACGACGTCTCGCAGCAGCTGTCCGTCGGGCAGCCGCGAAAGGCCGGACTCTTCCTGGCCGAACCGGGTGGTGGTGGACGCGACCCAGTCTTCGGGGCCGAACTCGCGGTCATCTCCGCCGCCGCGCAACGCGGCGATCGACGCTCCACCCCGGTAGAACTGCCGGGGTTGGTTCGCCGGCAGCACCGTTGCCCGCGCGGATGGTGAACTGTGGACGGAACTCAACGAACTACCTCTCCAGATCCTCGGACCAGCAGCCTGGTCGGGACGACCACGCGACCGGGCGGCGACGTGTCGCCGTCCAGCCGCGCGAACAGCAACTCGGCCGCGGACTTGCCCAGCGCCCAGGTGTCGTGGGTGACCACGGTGATCGGGGGGTCCAGCAGGTCGGCCAGCTCGAAGTCGTCGAAGCCGACCAGCGCAGGTCGCGAAGGCCGGCCGGCCAGCGAGCGCAGTGCGTGGATGGTGATCCGGTTGTTGCCGGTGACCAGCGCGGTGGCGTCGCGCAGCGAGCCCGAGAGCGCTGCGGAAACGGACTCGTCGCCGTGCGGCCCCATCACGACCAGCTCGGGGTCGAAGGGAACACCGGCCTGGGCGCAGCCCTCGCGGAATCCGCGGAGCCGCTCGGAAGCGGTGTGGATCTCGGGGGCGTCGCCCAGGAAGCCGATGTGGCGGTGGCCCTGCTCGGCGAGGTGCCGGGCGGCCTGCGCCGTCCCGCCGGCGTTGTCGATGAGCACCGAGTCCGCTTCGAGGTTGCCCGGCGGCCGGTCGACGAAGACGACGGGGGTGCCCGTGTTGATCTCGTGCGCGATGTAGCCGTGCTGGTGGCCCGCGGGGACGACGATCAGCCCGTCGACTCGGCGCGCGCAGAACTCCAGGACGAGTTCTCGTTCCCGGGTCGGGTCTTCGTCGGAGGACCCGGTGAGCACCTGCTTGCCCTGCACACGAGCGACTTCCTCCACCGCCCGGGTCAGCATCGAGTAGAAGGGGTTGGCGAGGTCCTCCAGGACCAGGCCGAGGGTGCCGGTCCCGGTGCCGCGGCGCAGGTTGCGGGCGCTGATGTTGCGGCGGAAACCGAGCTGGTCGATCGCTGAGAGCACGCGCTGCGCGGTCACCGGATGAACCCCGGCTTCGGCGTTGACGACGCGGGAGACCGTTTTGACGCTCACACCGGCCAGCCGCGCGACATCGGTCATGGTGGCGCGGCGGACGCTTCTCGAGTCAGACAACGTTGTCATGGCGGAGCGGATTGGACCCCACCCGCGATCGGTTTGTCAATGCTGTTCGTCCGGTTCTGCTGCGCCCGGACGCGCCGCTTGCACCACCCGGCCCAACGGCGGCGGGCGCACCGCGATCGCTGCCACCAGGCGCGGGGAAGTGACAGGAAGGTTCCCTTTCTCTCGGTTCAGCGCGGTGCGGAGGGAGGGGTCAAGGCATCCGGCGGCCGTACCCGGTGCGCCTGATCGGCGCTTCCGGTGGCCAAAACCGACAGGAACGGTGCTGAGCGTTGACCTCGTCCGCGCCGGCCCGCGACGGTGGTTCCGCGTGGCTTGACAAGGTTGTCTAGGTGCGGAGAAGACGATGCTTCCAGGCATGTCCAGAAGGTCCGTGTTGCGCGTGATGGGTGCCGCGGCCGTCGCAGGCGCGATGTTCGCGACCACGTCGGTTCCGGCGTCGGCGCAGGGGAATTGGAAACCGGTCGCCGACGCCGTTCGCGAGGAGTTCCTGTGGGCGTGGCGCCACTACGTCGATCGCGCTTTCGGCGCCGACCACATCAAACCGATCTCGGGCGGCGGGGAGGACTTCTTCGTCGAAGGGCACTCGGTCGGCCTGAGCGTCGTCGAGGCCGTGGACACGCTGTGGCTGATGGAAGCCGACGCCGAGGTCGAGCGAGCCGTGCAGTGGATCATCGACAACCTCGATTTCAACATCGACGCTCCCTTCCAGGTCTTCGAGACGAACATCCGCATGGTCGGCGGACTCGCGGCCGCCTACCACTGCACCGGTGATCCGCGGCTTCTCGAGCGCGCCAAGGACGTCGCCGACCGGCTGCTGCCGGCTTTCACCCAGTCCCCGGCGGGTTTGCCCTACCGGTACGTGAACCTCGCGACCGGGCAGGTGAGCGACCCGGAGACCAACATCGTCGAGATCGGTACCTACATCGCCGAATTCGGCGTCCTGTCGGAGTGGACCGGGGACAGCCGCTATTACGACCTGGCGAAACGAGCCATGCGCGTGGCCTACGACCAGCGCACGGAAATCGGCCTCCTGCCGCACGACATCAACGCCGAGACGGGGCAGTGGCGCAACCGCGAAGCGACCATCGGACCGCCCGGCGACTCCTACTACGAGTACCTGTGGGATGGGTACCGGCTGTTCGGTGACCCGGAGCTCAAGCAGTGGTACGACACCCTCACCGGCGCGATCCTGTCGAAGCAGGCCGAACGCCGGGACGGGATGTTGTGGTTCCCGCAAGTCGACGCCTTCACCGGCGAGGTCCTCAGCCGGGAGCAAAGCGTCCTCGCCGGTTTCTACGCGGGGCTGCTCGCCGAATCCGGCCGCGTCGCCGAAGGTCGCGCCTACCACGATGCGTTCAACCTGGTGCAGGACGAATTCGGCGTGATCCCGACCTTCGTGGACTACTCGACGATGAAAGCGACCCGCGTCGACAACGCGCTGCGCCCGGAGTTCGCCGACTCCGCGCTCATGCTGTGGCTGGCCACTGGTGACGAGGTGTTCCGCGAGCGCGCCCACACCCACTTCAAGAACATGGTGGCCACGTCCAAGGCGAAGTACGGTTTCGCGTCCCTGGCGGATGTCACCGCCGCACCTCCGTCCCAAGAGGACACGTGCCCGGGCTACTGGTGGTCGGAGCAGATGAAGTACTACTGGCTGCTGTTCTCCGACACCCCGAGGCTGGATTACCGCGACAACTACCTGAGCACCGAGGCGAACCTGCTGCGCGGAGCGCGGCGCTGAGGTGAGGATGGGAACCTTCCTGCCACCGGTGGTGAGCGAAAGGTTCCCATCCTCGGCCCTTCCCCGGGGATACCCTGGACGTCATGGCTGATCATGTTCAGGTGGTGACCACCACCGACTCCGAGGAGTCGGCCGCCGAGCTCGCGAGGGGTGTTGTGGAGGCGGGGCTCGGGGCGTGCGTGCAGGTCGTGCCGATTCGCAGCTTCTACGTGTGGGATGGCGCGGCGCAGGACGACCCGGAGTGGCAGCTGCAGATCAAGACCTCCAGCGGACGGTTGGAGGCCTTGGTCGCGCACGTGAAGGACCATCACGGCTACGACGTTCCGGAGATCATCGCGACGCCGATCGTCGGCGGGAACCCCGATTACTTGGCTTGGGTCGACGAACAGACCACTCCGGCGTCTCGGTGACGCGCGCCACCGGGCACACTCGCTAGAGGTGCCGTGCAATCGGAAGTGGGGTCGACGTGCCGCGTAGCTATGGCGGGTGGTTTCGGCTGGTCGCGATCGCCGAGGCGTTCTCGTGGGCGGGACTGCTGGTGGCGATGGCGTTCAAGTACGGGCTCGGATGGCCGCTGGGCGTGACCATCATGGGGTCGGTCCACGGCGCGTTGTTCACCGCTTACGTGGTGACCGCGCTGGTCGTGTTCAGCCCGCTGCGCTGGCGCTTCTGGACGTTGGCGTTGGCGTTGGTGGCGTCGGTGCCGCCGCTGGCGACGGTGTGGTTCGAGCGCTGGGCCCACCGCCGCGGCATGCTCACCGTGCCGGACTCCGACGCCCCGACGTTCTGGGGCCACGTGCGCTACGCGCTCAAGGAGCTCAACTAGAAGTCGCCTGCGGAGTGGCGGACCTTGCCCAGCAGTTCGGTGAGCTGCTGGGTCTGGCGTTCGGTGATGCCGCTGAGGCCGAAGTCGATCTCGGTGACCGCGTCGGTTGCCTTCTGCATGAGGTCCCGACCTTGCTCGGTGATCTCCACCAGCGTGGTGCGCCGGTCCGTCGGGTGCGGAACGCGCCGGACCAGGCCGTCCTGCTCGAGCCTGTCGACGATGTTGGTCACGCTTGTCGGGTGCAGCTGAAGCCGGTCGCCCATGACCCGCATCGGCAGGCTGCCGCGCTTGGAGAACGTCAGCAGCACGAGGGCTTCGTACCGGGCGAAGGTCAGGTTGTGCGCGCGCAGGGCGTTGTCGACCGCTGACTGCAGGATCTGCTGCACGCGCATCACGCTGGTCACCGCGGCCATCGTCGTGGACGGGCCGATCCGCTCTCCCCAGGTCTCGGCCGCGCGGGCGATGGGATCGAAGGGCAGTGGGCCACGGGAGCTCATAGCGCCGACGCTAGCAGCGAGAGGAAGCATGCCTGATAACTGTGCTGCTACTACTGGTGCTGGGACTTGATTGACGTGGACTGAGGAGGCAGACGTGCTGGTGGCGTTCAGCGTGGCCCCGAGTGGGGTTGGTGAGAGCGACGGTGTCAGCGAGGCGGTCGCAGCCGCGGTGAAGGTGGTCCGGGATTCCGGTCTGCCGCACGAGACGACGTCGATGTTCACCACGATCGAGGGCGAGTGGGACGAGGTCATGGACGTCGTCAAACGGGCGACCGAGGCGGTGTCCGCGCAGGCCCCGCGCACGAGCCTGGTGCTCAAGGCCGACATCCGACCCGGGCACTCAGGTCAGCTGCGGGCGAAGGTGGATCGGATCGAGCAACATCTTCGGGAACAGTAGGTGAACGCGAAACGGGGGTGGTGTCAGCGACACCACCCCCGTGATCACGTCAGGCTCGACTGACGTCAGCCCTCCGGGTGGTCCACCACCGGGGCGTTGACGCACTCGCTGCTCTGCGGCGACAGAACCGGGACGACGACGCCGATCGCGGCACCCACGTTGTTGCCGCAGGCCTGCACCGGGACGGCGCTGATGTTGTTGTCGTCCAGCAGGTTGACGCCGTCGTTGTCGGCGGTGTCAGCGAACGCGGCGCTGCCCAGGGTCACGATGCTGAGGGCGGCGACGCCGGCGGCACCGGCAACACGGGTTGCAATACGCACTGTTTCGAACCTCTCGTTGAACTACTGGCCGAAGGTCCCCCACGAGAGACCCCGCGGCCCGCGAGCGGACGACAGTCCCTCGCGGGCTCTGTGTCCTCTTCGGCGATCACTGCGGGAGAACATGAGGGTTTGAGTGCCTACTCCACCTGTTCGAGTGTCTTCGTTCACCGGATCGAATTGATCTTTGCCGTTCCCGCGTGTTGGTCGAGTGCATTCGGTGACCAGCTCGCCGCCCGGATGTGACCTTGCGTCCGCTCGTGCGAGAAAGGTTCCCTTCATCGCACGCCCACGCGCCACGCCGCAGGTAGGACGTGTCAGGATGGAAACTGTGACGAGGCCGGATCCACGCCAGAACGCAGCAGCGATGTCCGCCGGGATGGCGGGCGCAGTCGACCTGTCGGCACTCAAGAACCGTGCCGAGGCCGCCAACTCCAGCGCGCAGCCGCCCAGCGGCGGTGACGGAGCGGCCGGGCCATCGCACCCGGCGATCATCGAGGTCACCGAGGCCGACTTCCAGGCCGAGGTGGTCGAGCGCTCCCTGCAGGTTCCGGTCGTCGTGGACCTGTGGGCGACCTGGTGCGAGCCGTGCAAGCAGCTGTCGCCCGCGCTGGAGAAGCTCGCCCGCGAGTACAACGGCGCCTGGGTGCTGGCCAAGGTCGACGTCGACGCGAACCCCCGGATCGCGCAGCTGTTCCAAGTCCAGTCGGTGCCCATGGTGATCGCGGTCGCCGGGGGCCAGCCGGTCGACGGCTTCGCCGGTGCTCAGCCGGAACCGCAGCTCCGGGAGTGGATCGACTCCCTGCTCAACGCGCTGCGCGACCAGTTGCCCGGCATCCGGGCGGCCGAGGAGGGCGCCCCTGAAGGCGCCGAGCCGGAAGAGGAACCCGAGGACCCGCGGTTCACCGCGGCCGAGGACGCCTTGGAGCAGGGCGACTTCGCCGCCGCCGAGGCCGCTTACCAGCAGATCCTCGACAGCGAGCCCGCCAACGAGCAGGCGAACGCCGCTCTGATGCAGGTGCGCTTCATGGCCCGCGCCGAGCAGGCCGACCCGTCCGCGATCGAGCGCGCCGACGCCGCACCGGACGACCTCGACGCACAGATCGCCGCCGCTGACGCGGAGGTCGCGTTCGGCAAGGTCGACGAAGGCTTCAGCCGCCTCATTCAGACCATCAAGCGCACCGCGGGAGACGACCGCGACCGGGTGCGCACGCACCTGGTCGAGATGTTCGAGATCTTTCCCGATGGCGACGAGCGGGTCACCAAGGCCCGCCGGAACCTCGCCAGCGCGCTGTTCTGATCTTCACCACCACGATCGCCCTCGAAACCAGCCCGGTTCCGGGGGCGATCGATCTCGTGGTGAGTGCGCAGCCCCTCCGCCGGAATCCGGGGGCCTTGATCAGGCCGGCTCCAGCAGGCGCTCGCGCAGCGTCGCGAAACCGGACTCGCCCAGCACCCTCGCGGTCTTCAGGTATGCGGCGAAATCCCGTCCGCCGAGGACCTCGTCGAGGGCGTCGCGTTCGGTCGTGCCCTGCTGGGTCAGGAATTGCTCGACCTTCCCGGTGTCATCGCCCATGCCCGACGCCGCGCACTGCTCCGCGCGGCGCCGATGACTGATCGCGTAGTCCTCGGCGATGTCCCGTGCGCTCGCTCCGAGCGCGGCCAGCAGAACCAGGCAGATCAACCCGGTGCGGTCCCTGCCGCCGCCGCAATGCACCAGCACGCCGCCAGGTTCCGCATCGGCGATGGCGCCGGCGACCTCGCCGACCAGCTGCGGATAGCGGTCGAGGAACGGCCCGAAGTACAGGGGAGTGCACGAGAAGGCCCCACCCCAGCGGTCCCAGAACTCGGTGTCGGAGGTGTCGTCCAACGCGATCCGGATCGTGCTCAACCCTGCCGGACGGGGAGCGCGTTCGGGCTCCTCCTCGCCAGGACCGGTCAGGTCGATGATCGTGCGGACCCCGTGCTGCCACACACGTTCCCAGCCCACCGCCGTCAGCCTCGCAGGGTGCTCCGCTCGTACCACCGCTCCCCAGCGGACGCGGCCGCCTGCCACTGGCACGCCCCCCAGGTCCCGGGCGTTCACCATGCCCTCGAAGTCCAGAATCCGTTGCGCGCTCATGCTTCGGAGGACGCGTGGGCTCGATCGAGGTTGTCCGGCGCCCTCAACCCCCGTACTTGGTGGTGCACGGCGCGAGGCCTTCTTGCACACCGACCCGGAAGGCCTCCACTCGCGCGAAACCGACCGGAACCTGATCGCCGTTGACGTTCGCCGAGATCAAGCTCTGCTCGCCGAGCAGCGCGGACACGCCCTCGTCGATGTCCTCGGGCACGATCCGCAGCTTGCCCACCGGGTTGCGCTGCCCGATCGGGTCCTCCACCAGCAGACCGCTCCACGCACCGACCATGCACGCGGTGCGGAGCCCGGCAGCCTCGTCATCGAGGGAGTAGCCGGCGGCCTTCTGGACCGAGAGCGCGTACCGGGAAGCCACTTGCGCGTAGGCGGCGAAGTCGCCGTAGCCGGCGGATTGGCTCTCCTTGCTCGGAGGCGTCGCGATCTCGCGCAGCTCCGGAACGTTCAACGAGATCGTGTTCGTCTCGGTGCAGTACGACGCGGGCGTGGTCGGTTGCCGCCCGGAGCAGGTCCTGGGCTCGGCGATGATCCTCGGCGGCTCCGCACCGGTGTCCCGGAACACCGCGTGCAGGCTCTCCTCCACGGCCTTCAAGCTCTTGTCGTCGACGGGCAGGTCGGTCTCCTGCTGGGTGGGCTTCCAGTTCTGGAACAGCGTGGTGCGCTTCTTGACCTCGTCGTTGGTCATCTCCGCGCAGCGCTCGGGCCCGTCGCTGAAGCCGAACTGGAAGGCGCTGACCCGGTCGAAGGCTGTGCCGTGCGCATTGCTGCCCGTGAAGTCCGAGGCGCCGGGCGAGTCGCGGATGAAGTTGAGCACGCCCATGACCTCGTTGAGGCCGGACCCGGTGGACACCTGGAAGTACTGCGAAGAGCCCTCGGCGACGTGCCGGAAGTAGGCGCCGGTGAAGCAGTCCGCCTGCTGCTCCAGCACGATCACGGGATCGTTCTGCCCGGAGGTGCCCGCGCGGTGCTGCACGGCGTGCCCCATCTCGTGGGCCAGCACGGTCACCACCGCCAGCGGCCCGAAGCTGTTGTTGAGCTCCGGGAGCAGCGTTCCGCGGTCCCAGGCGACGAGGTCCTCGGGCGGGCAGTAGAAGGCGTTGACCATCCCCCCGGTGTTCTGCCCGCACAGCGGGGCTCCGGGAGCTCCCGAGTCGTAGGAGATCAGGCGCTTCACCGGTTCGAACTTCTTGCCGTCGAAGGCCTCCGGGAAGGCATCCGCCCAGTAGGCGTCGACGTCGGCGACCGCGTTGCGGGCGAGCTTGTCCATCTCGCCGTTGTCGGTGCCCTCGACCGGGAGCGGAGCCTGCGGGGAACCTTCCTTCGGCCCGCTCGGGCCGTCGGCGGCCGGAAGCCCCGCCACGCTGGTGGTGGAGTAGCCGCCCAACGTCGTGGGCACTCCGCTGATGACCTGCGAACACCCGCTGACCAGGGATGCGCAGGTGAGTGCCGAGATCACGGCGCCGAGGATGCGCCTACGCCGCCGGGTTCCCGTCGCAACCACTCCACGCGCCCCATCTCGCTACCGGTACTGAACTCGTCGCACTGGGCCGGCCGCGCGGACCGGTCTGCGCGAAGCAGCCTATCGGGTGGTGGATCTTCGTCACGGACGATCTCAGCGGACGCCGATCGTGCGTGGCAGGAAGGTTCCCATGCTCACTTCAGGCACTCGGTAGAGCCGGAGGTCACGCCGTCGCGGAAGGCCGCGATCCGAGCCGAACCGCTCATCGGGGCGCCTCCGCCGCGGGAGACCACGTCGGAGTCGAGGACGAGCTGCACCGCCTCGTCCAGGTCGCCCGGTGACAGGTGCGGCTGCTGCGCGGTGAACGCGCCGGTCAGGCAGAGGATGCGTTCGCCGGTCACGCGCTGCCCCAGCTCGGACAGCGCCGCGAGCGCGTAGCGGGAAGCGAGCAGCGTGGTGACGGCCTGGTCGCCGATGTCCTCGTGCGTCCTGCTCAACGCCGCGGGATCGGCGCTGACCGTCGGAGGTGACGGGCAGAAACCGACCGGTTCGCCGGCGCCAGGGCAGCCGGTGGACCGCGCGGGAGGGACCCATCGTCCGCCGTGGTCGACGACGACGGACCTGAAGTGCTCGGCCATGGACGTGGTGTCCAGCAGAGATGCCAAGGGCTCGTTCGGATCGTCGTCGACCGGCTCGGCGACGTTGCTCTCGGTCACCCCGGTGCACCCGCGCGGGCCCCCGCCGAATCCGTGCTGGAACGCGGTCACACGATCGAAGGCGGTGCCGTGCCCGGTGGTGCCGACCGGGTCGCGGAAGACGGTGATGGCGCGCAGCGCCGCGTCGATCTGGTCGGGGTCGGTGCGCAGGTGCTGAGCGTGCCCGTCGGACACCCAGCGCAGGAAGGAACCCGCGTAGCAGTCGGCCATCGCTTCCAGTCGCAGCGGCTCGCCTTCGGTGAGACCTGCGCGCTGCTGAACGGCGTGTCCGACTTCGTGGGAGAGCACCACCGCCACGGCCGTGTCCCCGTAGTGCTCGCGCAGCACCGGAAGCAGTGCGGTGCGATCCCATGCGATGGCGTCCACGGATTGGCAGTAGTACGCGTTGCCCTCGACCTCCTGCCGGTCCGAGGCGCATGGCGGAGGCGTGCCGACGCCGCCGGTGTCGACCGAGAAGAACCCTCCGTCGAGGTCGCGCCAGGGGGAACCGAACGCGTCGGGGTAGGCCTGCGCCCAATAGCGCTGCGCGTCGGTCACGACCGCGGCCGCCAACCGATCGGTGTCGCCGCGGTCGGTTCCGTGCACGAAGGCCGGGTCCACCGCGGGTTCCGACACACTCGGCCCCGGAGCCGGAGGAGTCGTGCAGGCGCTGATGATCAGCCCGATGGTCACCGCGACAAGTCCGAATGCACGCACGCGACCCAGCTTCCCACCTGGCTCGCGGGTGGTGGTGCCGTCGGGTGCGCATCTCACGCGACCGCGTCGAGCGAGATATGGTCCGCTCCCGTGAGAGCCGTCCATCGCTTTACCGTCCGGGCCCACCTGCCCGAACCGCTGAGCCCGCTGGGCAAGCTGGCGACGAACCTGCGCTGGGCGTGGCATCCGCCCACGCAGGACCTGTTCTCGGCGGTCGACCCGCAGGTGTGGGCGGCGGTGGGATCAGATCCGCTGCGCCTTCTGTCGGAGGTGCCCGCCGAGCGGCTGCGCCGGCTCGCTGCGGATGAGGACTTCCTCGCGCGCACTCGCGCGGTGGGCGACGACCTGCGCCGCTACCTCACCATGCCGCGCTGGTACCAGCAGCGCCAGGACGAGGGCGCCGAACTTCCGGCTTCGATCGCCTACTTCTCGATGGAGTTCGGCCTCACCGAAGCGCTGCCGAACTACTCCGGCGGCCTCGGCGTGCTCGCGGGTGACCACCTCAAGTCGGCCTCCGACCTGGGCGTCCCCATGATCGGGGTGGGCCTGCTCTACCGCTCCGGTTACTTCCGGCAGGGGTTGTCCTCAGAGGGCTGGCAGGTCGAGCACTACCCGGTGATCGACCCTCGCGGGCTGCCGCTGGAAGTGCTCACAGACGGGGACGATCGCCCTGTCGTGGTGGAGGTCGCGATGCCCGCAGGCCGCACCTTGCACGCGAGGGTGTGGAAGGCGCAGGTCGGGCGGGTTCCGCTGCTGCTGCTCGACAGCGACCTCCCGGACAACGACGACGACCTGCGGGGCACCACCGACCGGCTGTACGGCGGCGACGCCGAGCACAAGATCCGCCAGCAGATCCTCGCCGGCATCGGCGGTGTGCGGGCGGTGCGCGCCTACTGCGACCTCACCGGGCATCCGCAGCCCGAGGTCTTCCACACCAACGAGGGCCACGCCGGTTTCCTGGGGCTGGAGCGTATCCGGGAGCTGCAGGCAGATCCCGGGCTGGACTTTGACCAGGCCACGGCCGCGGTCCGCGCGGGGACCGTGTTCACCACGCACACCCCGGTCCCGGCCGGGATCGACCGTTTCCCGGTGGATCTGGTGCGTCACTACTTCGACGATGAAGCGCAGCAACCGCTGCTGCCGGGCGTGCCGTCGGACCGGGTGCTCGCGGTGGGGGCTGAGGACAACCCGGGCATGTTCAACATGGCGCACATGGGTTTGCGGTTGGCGCAGCGCGCGAACGGCGTCTCGGAGCTGCACGGTGAAGTGATCCGCAAGATGTTCCGCAACCTGTGGCCGGGCTTCGGGATCGAGGAGATCCCGATCAGCTCGGTCACCAACGGTGTGCACGGGCCGACCTGGTCGGCGCGCGAACTCGGCAAGCTGCTCGGCGAGTCGGAGATGGACAGCGGCGCAGGGTTGCGCGGGATGGAGCCGGTCAGCGATTCGCTGTTGTGGGAGCTGCGCTCCTCGTTGCGCCAGCGCTTGATCGACGAGGTGCGGCGCAGGCTGCGCGTGGCCTGGCAGCAGCGCGGTGCTTCGGACCTGGAGCTGGGCTGGTGCGACTCGGTTTTCGACCCCGAGGTGCTCACCATCGGCTTCGCGCGAAGGGTTCCCACCTACAAGCGGGCGACGCTGATGCTGCGCGACACCGATCGGTTGCGGGAGCTCCTGCTGAACTCCGATCGGCCGGTGCAGATCGTGGTGGCGGGCAAGTCCCACCCGGCCGACGAGGGCGGCAAGGCGATGATCCAGCGGATCGTGCGCTTCGCCGACAGCGCCGACGTGCGGCACCGCATCGTGTTCCTCCCGGATTACGACATGTCGTTGGCGCGCTACCTGGTGTCCGGCTGCGACGTGTGGCTGAACAACCCCGTGCGCTCGCTGGAGGCGTGCGGGACGTCGGGGATGAAGGCCGCGCTCAACGGAGGGCTGAACCTCTCGGTGCGCGATGGTTGGTGGGACGAGATGTACGACGGCCGCAACGGGTGGGCGATTCCCACGGCCGACGGTGTCAGCGACCCCAACCGGCGGGACGACCTGGAAGCCGCTGCGCTGTACGAGCTGATCTCCGAGCACGTGGCTCCGATGTACTACGAGCGCAACAGCGACGGAGTGCCCGGCAAGTGGATGTCGATGGTGCGCCACACCTTGGCGACCTTGGGACCGCGCGTTCAGGCGTCGCGAATGGTCCGCGAGTACGTCGACGGCCATTACACGCCTGCGGCGCAGTCGATGCGCGCCATGTCCGACGACGACTTCAGCGGTGCGCGGGAACTCGCCGACTACCGGAGGCGGTTGCAGGCCGCGTGGAACCAGGTGCGGGTCGGGGACACCGAGATGTCGGTGGATCACGGGACGCCGCTTCTGGGCGGGCAGGTCACGGTTCGCGCGAAGGTGGACCTCGCCGGCCTCGACCCGTCTGATGTGGACGTCGAGGTCGTGGTCGGCAGGGTCGACGACAACGACGTCCTGCACGACTTCGTGACCGCGTCGATGAAGCCCACCGGTGATGGCCGGTACGCGGCCACGGTGACCCTTCCGCACGCGGGCCCTGCGGGGTACAACGTCCGCGTCCTGCCACGGCACTCGCTGCTGTCGCAGCCCGCGGAGCTCGGCAAGGTCGTGCTCGCGGGCTAGTGGTCAGCGGATCCGGCGCAGTCCGATCCCGCCGAGCGCCAGGAAGATCAGGGCGGTGACGCACACGCCCGGCCAGCCGTGGAGTCCGTAGGTGACGGCGCCCGCGGCCGAGCCGATCGCGCCGGCCAGGAACGTCGAAAGCATGAAGATGGTGTTCAGGCGTCCGCCGGCTGCGGGGTTGACCGACAGCGCCGCGTTCTGGTTGGCGGCTTGGCCGACCTGCAGGCCGATCGGCACGGCCGCGGTGCCCAGCAGCAGGGTGGTCAGCGAGTTCGTGCCCAGGATCAGCACGAGTGCGGCGAGGGCGAGCACCGCTAGTCCGAGCGCGCCGACCAGCCGGGGGCCGTGGCGGTCGACCATTTTCCCGGCCACGGGTGCCAGTGCGGCGCTGAGCAGTCCGAGCAGACCGACGAGCCCGGCTTCGGAGACGGTGAAGCCGTGCGGTGGTGCGGTGAGCACCAGGGCGAGGGTGGTCCAGACGGCGTTGAACGCGGCGAAGCTCCCCGCTTGGCGCAGGCAGGCGCGGCGCAGCCCCGGCTCGCGGCGCAGGTAGCCGGGCAGCGAGCCCAGCAGCGCCCAGTAGCTCACCGGGTTCCGCTCGCCGTCGCTCGGCAGCACGCGAACCGTCCACAGGCCCACGACCAGCGTGAGCACAGCTGAAGCGGCGAAGACCCAGCGCCAGCCCAGCAGTCCGGTGATCTGGCCGGACACGACACGTGCCCCCATGATCCCGGTGATCAACCCGGCCTGGACCCAGGACATGGCGGTGCCCCGCTGCGCCGGGTCGGCCAGTTGCACGACCAGCGGGATGAGGATCTGCGGCACGACGGTCGTGACCGCTGCGAGTCCGATCAGCACCGCGAGCACCGGCAACGACGGTGCGAGAGAACTTCCCACCAGCAGGAGCGAGGTGAGGACGCTGAGCGCGCCGACCATGGTGCGCCGATCGCTGCTGTCGCCGAGGGGGATGACGAACAGCAGACCGGCGGAGTAGCCGAGCATTCCGGCGGTCACCACGATGCCGGCGGTCTGCGGCGAGGTGCCGAAGGTGTCGGCGACGGGGCCGATGATCGGTTGCGCGAGGTAGATGTTGGCGACGGTGATACCGGCGCACAACGCGGCGGCGAACAGCAGTGCACGGCTCAGGCGGCCGGTGTCGGGGGCGACGGCGGTCATTCACTCTCCGCAGGTGAAACGGGTAACCAACTGGTTGGTTGAAGTCTCTCGGCGGCCGGAACTCGTGTCAACCGAATGGTTGGTCACAGCGGTACAGTGCGGCTGTGTCCCGCAACGCCGAAGCCACCAAGGCCCGGATCTTCCAGGCCGCGACGACCGAGTTCGCCGGACACGGCATCGCCGGCGCCCGCGTCGACCGCATCGCCAAGCAGGCCCAGGCCAACAAGCAGCTGATCTACGCCTACTTCGGCAGCAAGGACGCCCTGTTCACCGCCGTCCTGGAAGCAGCCATGGCCGAACTCGCGGCCGAGGTGCCCATCGACGGCGAGGACCTCCCCGGCTACGTCGACCGACTAGCGGCTTACCACTCGGCCAACCCGCACGTCCTGCGACTGCTCATGTGGGAATCGCTGGAGCGCGGTGACAGCGGTGTCGCCGCTGAGTCCGAACGCGCTGAGCACTATCGCGACAAGGTCGATGCGGTCCGCCGTGCCCAGGACAACGGCAAGGTCACCGAAGCGATCGACCCGGGCATGCTCGTCCTGCTCGCCCTCGGCGTGATCAGCTGGCCCCTGGCCGTTCCCCAACTGCGTCGCCTGATCCTCGGCGAGACCAAGGTCGAAGACCTGCGCTCCGCTTCCCGCGAAGCCGTCCGCCGCCTCACAGACCCCGCCTGAATTGATCGGCGCAGGGGAACCTTTCGCGCACTCCGGTGACAGAAAGGTTCCCATCCTCACAACGCCCCACCGCCTCCACGCAGGCCCGCTTTCGATGGGGCAGGGTGGAGGACATGAGTGAAACCATGCGCGCCATCACCCAGGACGTGTACGGCGGTCCGGAGGTGCTGCGCGAGGCACAACTGGACAAGCCCGAGCCGGGACCGAGCGAGGTCCTGATCCGCGTGCGTGCCGCGGGCGTCAACCCCACCGATTGGAAGCACCGCGCCGGCCAGGGCTTCCTCGGTGAGCCCCCGCGCATCCTCGGCTGGGACGTCTCCGGCGTCGTCGAGTCCATCGGAACCGGCGTGACCCTGCACAAGCCGGGCGACGAGGTCTTCGGCATGCTGCCCTACCCGTTCGGGCTCGGCTCCCACGCCGAGTACGTGACCGGTCCGGCGCGTGCCTTCGTTTCCAAGCCCGCCGAGGTGGACCACGTGCAGGCGGGAGCCATCCCGCTCGCCGCGCTGACCGCGTGGCAAGCGCTCAACGACACCGCCGATCTGCAGGCGGGCCAGCGAATCCTGATCCACGCGGCCGCGGGCGGAGTCGGGCACCTCGCCGTGCAGATCGCCAAGGCCAAGGGCGCCCACGTCATCGCCACCGCGAGCAAGAGCAAGCACGAGTTCCTGACCGGACTGGGCGTCGACGAGCTCATCGACTACACGTCGAACGACTTCGAGCAGGTCGTCAGCGATGTCGATGTCGTTCTCGACCCGATTGCCGCCGACTACCGCAGCCGCTCGTTGCAGGTGCTGCGCAAGGGCGGAGTCCTCGTCTCGATCCTGCCCTACGACCGGGACGAACTCGTTGCGGAAGCCGACGAGCTGGGCGTGCGCGCCGAACTGATGCTCGTTGAAGCCGACCAGGCCGGAATGCAGGCCGTCCGCGAGCTGGTCGAGGCGGGCAAGCTGCGCGCCGAAATCGCCGGGACGTTCCCGCTGGCCGATGCGGCCAAGGCCCACGCACAGGGCGAAACCGGGCGCACCAAGGGCAAGCTCGTGCTGACCATCGACTGAATCAGCACGCCAGAAGCAGCAGGGGAACCTTTCTGTCACTTCGCGTGGCAGAAGGGTTCCCTGCTCTTAGTTCACGGACAGGCGCTGGCGGGTCTCGCTCACCCGCGGAGACCAGGGCGCCAGCTCCTCGGCGCGTGCCAATGCGGTTCGGGCCGACGCGTTGTCGTGGAGGAGCATGTGCGCGCGGGCGAGGGTGGCGAGGTCGTCGGCGCGGGACAGCGGTGAGTGGTTGTACTCGGCGCCGCTGGTGGCCAGCCGGACCGCGACGTCGGCGTCCCCCTCGATCAGGGCCAGCAACCCGTTGGTGCCGTTGAGCTCGAACTCCGGATATCCGAGTTGCACTGCGTCGTGGAGGGCCTTCTTCGCCGTCGGCAACAGGCTGTCCGCCGGCATCTGCCCGGATTCGATGGCCTTGAATCCCAGACCCGCCAGACCCGCCAGCAGGTACGCCATCTTGCGCGGCGGAACGTCGTTGTCGGACAGGAACTTCAACAGCAGCAGCACGCCCGGCGCGTAGAGCCCGCGCGATTCCAGCACCGCGATCTGGCACGAGACCGTCGCGTTGATGCCCGGGAAGCGCTCGGCGAGTTCGTCGGCGCGGGCCTGCGCGGTGTCGATGTCGCCACTGCGCAGGGCCTCGTAGGCGCGCGCCGCCAACGGCGCGGCGAGGAAGTCCGAGCGTTCCGCCTCCGGCAGTCGGGGCAGGGAGAACAGCAGCCACCCGGTCGACGTCGTCAGCGGCACTCGCTTGGGCCACAACTTGACGAGCATGAACGCGCTCATCGCCAGCGCCATCCCGCGTCCGAACGCGCCGGGAACCCACCACCAGGCGGCGGCCACCGCGGCCAGACCGGCCAGTGCTGAGAGCAACCCCGCCAGCCAGCAACGCAGGATCACCGGTGAGCGCCACGGTCCGATCTGCGCCCGCAGCGTCACGGGCAGGGCCCGGAAGGTGAAGGTCACGTTCCCGCGCTTGAAGGAAGCGACCTCACGCATCGCGCCGAACACGACCTGCCGCACGCGCAGCCCGAAGACCGCAGAACCCAGCAACAACCCGAGCTGCGTCGCCACCGGCAGCAGGACGGCTCCCACCACACCGCCCGACCACCCGGCCACGACACCCGAGAAACCGGTTCCGAGGAGGACTTCCACCGTCGCTAGGACAATCGCGCCCACCACGGTGACCAGCACCCAAGGGCGCAACAAGATGCTCTGAGCTCGCACAAGGCCCGGAGCCTACGGGACCGGCACCGTCCGAGTGGCCGCTTTGCTCGTGGCCGTCGTCGTGCCCGGTCCGGAAGTGAGCAAGGGAACCTTCCTGTCACTCACCAGGCGGTGATGACAGGAAGGTTCCCTTGCTCCGGTCAGGCCGCGGCGGCGGTGGTGGGAAGGCCCGCTTGCTTCCACGCGTGGAAGCCGCCTGCGAGGTCGGTGGCCTTGGTGAGGCCGAGTTCCTGGGCCTGGGCGGCGGCGAGGCTGGAGGCGTAGCCCTCGTTGCAGACCAGGACGACCGGGCGATCAGGGTGCAGTCCGGTGAGCCGGTGGCTTCCGGACGGGTCGAGGCGCCATTCCAGGACGATTCGTTCCACCGTGAGCGCGCCGGGGATCTCACCGCCGGTGAGGCGATCAGCCTCCGGCCGGATGTCGATGATCAGGCCGCCTTCGCGCTGGATTTCGAAGGCCTCGTGCGGGCTGACCCTCGCGAGCTTCTCGCGCGATTCGGCCAGCAGGTGCTCGATTCCGTACGGGCCGAAACCGACCTGCTCTTCTCGGGGCTCGGGGATGTGGGGCATCACTTGACCTCGCTTCGCTGCGGGGGGACTGCGGGGATCTCGGCGGGGTCGGCGTAGTAGCGGACCGGCAGCAGCGGCGGCGAGTAGGCGTGGACGCTGGCTGAGTTGACCGAGCTGACGTTGGTGACCTGGTGGGCGCGCCCGGGGCCGAAACCGACTCCGGCGCCGAGGTCGTGGTGCTTGGTCCGGGTCGGTCCGTTGGCGTAGCGGTAGTCCTCGCGCAGCGCGCCGAATAGGACGGAGAACGAACCGGATGCCCCGCCGTGGTCGTGGGCGGGCGTGCCTTGGCCGGGGGTCCACGAGAGCAGCCAGAGCTCGACGCCTGCGGTCAGGCCCAGTTTGGCCCACCACCGCTGCTGCTCGTCGACGTGCACGATGTTCATCAGATCCGTGGTCAGCTCGCTGGTCACGAGGCCGGTGAGGTCTCGGAGCTCGCGCGGCGTCCAGTTGAGGCGGTCGGGGTGGATCAGGTCCCGCAGCAGGGGGAGATCCAGGGCGGGGTGCAGTTCGGCTTCGCCGAGGGCGGGAACGGGTGCGGTCGGGGTGTACTCGGACTGCGGGGAGGTCGGCTTCTCGGGCTGCGTGATGCTCATGGGGTGTCTCCAGGTGTCTTGCGGGTGTGCACCGGCACGACACGGCACCCCTACCGCGAGAGGTGGGGTGGCTGGACGATTCGTCGTGCCGCGATGAAGTCGGAAAGCGGGAGGTCTCTCGGACCGCTTTCAGCGACAGGCGGAGGCGACGACCCGGAACAGGTCGATCACGCGATCGCGGGTGAGCAACGAATCGGACACGCCATCGATAGTTGCACCGGAGCGTCCGCAGGGCCAGGGGCGCGACGGAGTTCCCGGGATGTGGACCGTCTGCAGGGTTGGTCGTGTTCGTCCGGCTGCGGCATCCCGCTCGCAGGGAGTGCGGTGAGGACGGGAACAATGGACGCAGAAGGACCGGCCGGAGCCTGTGGCGGTCCTCGACGGAGACGAGCGCCGAGCGCGCGCCTGGTGCGCAGCCGCGGTCAGTCACGGCTGGGAGGTAGACGTGGAGGACCTGGTCATCCAGATGGACGGCGTCGGTGTCCGGCGGGGCAAGACGACGCTGGTCGCCGACGTGAACTGGTCGGTCGAGCTCGACGAACGCTGGGTCGTGCTGGGGCCCAACGGGGCGGGCAAGACGACGCTCCTCAAGATGGCCAGCACGGAGATGCACCCGACCACCGGGACCGTCGACGTGCTCGGTGAGCGGCTCGGCAAGACGAACGTCTTCGACATCCGCCCGCTGATCGGGCTGTGCTCGGGTGCGCTGGTCAACCGCGTGCCCGGAGACGAGATCGTTCGCGACGTCGTGGTCAGCGCCGGGTACTCGGTGTTCGGTCGCTGGCGCGAGGAGTACGACGCGATGGACACCGATCGCGCGGTCGAACTCCTCGAACTGCTCGGCGTCGCGCACCTCGCCGACCGCGAGTTCGGCACGTTGTCGGAGGGCGAGCGCAAGCGGGTCGTGATCTCCCGCGCGCTGATGACCGACCCGGAGCTGCTGCTGTTCGACGAGCCCGCTGCCGGCCTCGACCTCGGTGGGCGGGAAGACCTCGTCGCCCGCCTGTCGACGCTCGCGATGGACCCGGACGCGCCCGCTTCGGTGCTGGTCACGCACCACGTCGAGGAGATCCCGCCGGGCTTCACGCACTGCCTGCTGCTGCGCGACGGCGCCATCGTCGCCCAGGGCCTCCTCGACGACGTGCTCACCGAGGACAACCTGTCGAAGACCTTCGACCAGGACCTCGAACTGCAGCGAGCAGGGGACCGCTACTTCGCCCGTCGCCGGGCCTGACCTGCGCGAATCGCGTGCGCGCTTGCTGGGCTCGCTGATGTGCGGCGGGGTTGAGATCCGTGACACAGCAGATCCGGAGTGCAGCGCGATAGCCTCGCGGGCGGCAAGAGCGGTGGTTCGACGAGGAGGTTGCTGCGTGGGCGAGTTCGTCAGGCTTGAGGTCGAGGGTGCGATCGGCACGATCCGGCTGGATCGGCCGAAGATGAACGCGCTGAACCGGCAGATCGAGACCGAGCTTCGCGATGTCGCGATCGAGGCCGCTGAGCGCGAGGACATCCGCGCCGTGATCGTCTACGGCGGTGAGAAGGTCTTCGCAGCCGGTGCGGACATCAAGGAGATGGCCGACATGTCCTACGCGGACATGGCCGACAAGGAGAAGCGCGGGCTGTCGTACGCGATGAGCCAGGTCGCGGCGATCCCGAAGCCCACGGTTGCCGCGCTGACCGGTTTCGCCCTCGGCGGCGGTTTCGAGCTGGCGTTGTCGTGCGACCGGCGGATCGCCGCCGACAACATCAAGGTCGGCCAGCCGGAGGTCCTGCTCGGAGTCATCCCGGGCGCCGGCGGTACGCAGCGGCTCGCGCGGCTGATCGGGCCCAGCAAGGCCAAGGACATCATCTACACCGGACGGTTCGTCGAGGCGGACGAAGCGCTCGCGCTGGGCATGGTTGACGAGATCGTGCCGTCCGCTGACGTCTACGCGACCGCGAAGCGCTGGGCGGAGCAGTTCACCGGAGGTGCGGCTCGGGCCCTGGCGGCGGCGAAGGCCGCGATCGACGGGGGTCTGGACGTGGACTTGGACAACGGGCTCAAGCTCGAAACCCACCTGTTCGCGGGCACCTTCGCAACCGAGGACCAGGAGATCGGCATGAAGTCGTTCGTCGAGAACGGTCCCGGCAAGGCGAAGTTCACCGGTCGCTGATCCTGCCCTGACCAGTCGAGACAGTCGTGACGAGAGCCCACCGAGTTCCGGTTCCCGGTCCGCGCCGGCCGTTCGCGGCTGGCGCGTTCTAGGGGCGTTTCGTGGGCTACTCGTTCGACGTCGATGACGTGACGTTCCTGCGCTCGGCGGCGGGTCGTGCCGCTGTCGCCGAGCTCTCCGGACTCGCTCTGACCGGCAAGTCGCGGCTGACCGATGTCGCCACCGCGCGACGCCAGGTCGGTGAGCGGTTCGCCGCAGCGGCGCTGGAAACGGCGGTGTTGCGGCGCAAAGCCGAGTCCAAGCTGGACGGGAGCGGCGACTGGCTGTTCACCGACGCCGCGTTGCAGCAGGCCACCGCGAGCACCGTCGCGCGGCATCGCGCGCAGCGCTTGGCCGGCCGCGACGTGCATGACGTGACCTGCTCCATCGGTGCCGATCTCGCCGCCGTGGCCGCTGTTGCCGAGCGCAGCGTGGGATCCGACGTGGACCGGGTGCGGCTTCTCATGGCTCGGCACAACCTGATCAGCGCTGGTCGCGACGCTGTGGTGGCGGAGGCCGATGCGCTGAGACCGGTCACCCGCGACACCGCGGTGGTGGCCGACCCGGCGCGCCGGGACGAAGGTGGTCGGCGCCGTTGGAGCCCGGCCGACCTGGTGCCGCCGCTGGACGAGCTCCTGGCCGTCTACGCCGGGCGCGACCTGGTGGTCAAGTGCGCGCCTGGACTGGACTTCGCCGCCGTTCCCGACGACGCCGAGGCCGAGGTGGTGTCTCTGGCCGGGCAGGTCAGGGAGGCCGCTCTGTGGTTCGGATCGCTGGCCGATCGGACCGTCCGGCGCCGGGCGAGCGTGCTGCGAGCGGATGGCACGGCCTGGACCATCACCGATGCCGAGTCCGACGACTGCCCGGCCGAGGACGTGCGCGAGTGGATCGTCGACCCGGACGGCGCCGTGGTGCGGGCGGGGCTCGTGCGCCACTACGCCGCCCGGCACGGGCTGGTCCAGCTCGACCCGCACATCGCTTACCTCACCGGGGACGTGCCGCCGCCGGGCGTGCGGGCCTTCCGCGTTCTCGATCACGGGCGGTTCAACGAGAAGGCGCTGCGCTCGCTGCTGCGCAGCCACGACGTGGGCCGGCTGGAGATCTTGGTGCGCGGTGTCGACGTGGATCCGGACGCGTTGCGCCGCCGCCTCAAGCCGAAGGGGGCGCAGGAGGCGAGCGTCGTGATCACCAGGGTCGGGGATCACGCGGTCGCCTACCTGTGCCGGGCGGAGCGCACCTGACCTCTGGTCGGTGACCGGCGTCACGACATGGCCGGTCGAATGCCTCTCGCCTGTGAATGCGGCGAAATCGGGAGGCAGCTCCGCAGGGGCCTTCTCTATGCTTGTGCGGAGTATGAGTACGCCGTCTGTGAAATCTTCGCTCGCTGATCTGCGGGACCGTTTGCCCGAGCTGATGCTGCAGGACCAGCGTCGGCTGCGTCGTCGCATCGAAGGCACCCGCAAGATCCGCGACCCCGAGGCGTTGCGGTCGGCCGCTGCGGAGATCACCGGCGAGGTGGAGAAGGCCGAGCTGCGCGTGCAGCGCCGCCACGACGGCGTCCCCAAGATCAGCTATCCGAAGAGCCTGCCGGTCAGTCAGCGGCGCGACGACCTGCTCACCGCCATCCGGGACAACCAGGTCGTCATCGTCGCAGGTGAGACGGGTTCCGGTAAGACCACGCAGCTGCCCAAGATGTGCATGGAGCTCGGTCGCGGCATCAAGGGCGTCATCGGGCACACCCAGCCGCGCAGGCTGGCGGCCCGCACCGTCGCCGAGCGGGTCGCGGAGGAGCTGGGCACCGAGATGGGTGGCGCCATCGGCTACCAGGTGCGGTTCACCGAGCGGACCGGCGACGACACCCTCGTCAAGCTGATGACCGACGGGATCCTGCTCGCCGAGATCCAGCACGACCGGCTGCTGCGGCGGTACGACACGCTGATCATCGACGAGGCGCACGAGCGCAGCCTCAACATCGACTTCATCCTCGGCTACCTCAAGCAGCTGCTGCCGCAGCGCCCGGACCTGAAGGTCATCATCACCTCGGCGACGATCGACCCGGAGCGCTTCTCCCGGCACTTCGACGACGCCCCGGTGGTGGAGGTCTCCGGCCGCACCTACCCGGTCGAAGTGCGCTACCGGCCGTTGCTGGAGGAATCCGACGACGAGGAGGAACCGTCTTCGGACGTCCGCGATCAACCGCAGGCCATCTGCGACGCGGTGCGCGAGCTGTTCGCCGAAGGACCCGGTGACGTCCTGGTCTTCCTGAGCGGAGAGCGGGAGATCCGGGACGCGGCCGACGCGCTCGCGCAGCTGCAGCTCCGCGACACCGAGATCCTGCCGCTGTTCGCGCGGTTGACGGCCGCCGAGCAGCACCGGGTGTTCCAGCGCCACACCGGGCGCCGGGTCGTGCTGGCGACCAACGTCGCCGAGACCTCGCTGACGGTTCCCGGCATCAAGTACGTCATCGACCCGGGAACCGCGCGGATCTCCCGCTACAGCTTCCGCACCAAGGTGCAACGGCTGCCGATCGAACCGATCTCGCAGGCCTCCGCGAACCAGCGGAAGGGCCGTTGCGGCCGGGTCTCCGAGGGCATCTGCATCCGGCTGTACTCCGAGGAGGACTTCGAGTCGCGGCCGGAGTTCACCGACCCGGAGATCCTGCGCACCCACCTGGCCTCGGTCATCTTGCAGATGACCTCCCTGGGGCTCGGCGAGATGGAGTCCTTCCCGTTCCTGGAGCCACCGGACCGCAGGCAGATCACCGACGGCGTCAACCTGCTGCACGAGCTCGGTGCGCTGGAGAACACCAAGTCGGCCGCCGACCGCAAGCTGACGAAGGTCGGCCGCAGCCTCGCCCAGCTGCCCATCGACCCGCGGCTGGCGCGGATGGTGCTGGAAGCAGAGCGCAACGGCTGCCTGCGCGAGGTGCTGGTGATCGTGGCCGCGCTGTCCATCCAGGACCCGCGCGAACGCCCCGCCGAGCACCAGCAGGCCGCCGACCAGAAGCATGCGCGCTTCGTCGACAAGGAAGCCGAGTCCGACTTCCTCGCCTACCTGCGCCTGTGGGAGCACCTGCGGACCCAGCAGAAGGAGCTGTCCTCCAACCAGTTCCGCAAGCTCTGCCGCAACGACTTCCTCAACTACCTGCGCGTGCGCGAGTGGCAGGACCTGTTCGGCCAGCTGCGCCAGATGGTCAAGTCGATGGGGATGACGCTGGCCGACCAGCCCGCCGACGCCACCCGCATCCACCAGTCGCTGCTCGCCGGCCTGCTGTCGCACATCGGCCTCAAGGACGTCGAGAAGCGCAACGGCGCGCAGCGTTCCGGCCCGCCGGGGCGTGGTTCCCACGAGTACCAAGGAGCCCGCAACGCGCGGTTCGCGGTGTTCCCCGGGTCGTCGTTGTTCAAGAAGCCACCGCGCTGGGTGATGGCCGCGGAGCTCGTCGAGACCTCCCGCCTGTGGGCGCGCATCGTCGCCCGCGTGGAACCGGAGTGGATCGAGCAGCTGGCCGGGCACCTGGTCAAGCGCAACTACAGCGAACCGCACTGGGAGAAGGACCGCGCCGCGGTCGTCGCGGCCGAGCGCGTGACGCTCTACGGCGTGCCGCTGGTGGTGGGCCGCAAGGTCAACTACGGGCGCATCGACCCCGAGGTCAGCCGCGAGTTGTTCATCCGCCACGCGCTGGTCGAGGGGGATTGGGACACCCGGCACGAGTTCTTCCACCAGAACCGCGCGCTGCTCGACGAGGTCGAGGGCCTCGAGGAGCGGGCGCGCCGCCGCGACATCCTGGTCGATGACGAGACGTTGTTCGAGTTCTACGACCAGCGCCTCGGCGAGGAAGTGGTCTCCGGCAAGCACTTCGACACGTGGTGGAAGAAGACCCGCCGCGAGCAGCCCGACCTGCTCAACTTCGAGAAGTCCATGCTGATCAACGAGACCTCGGAGCAGGTCAGGGATCAGGACTACCCGGACCACTGGACCTACGGAGAGCACCGGCTGAATCTGAGCTACCAGTTCGAGCCGGGATCCGATGCCGACGGCGTCACGGTGCACATCCCGTTGCAGGTCCTCAACCAGATCGACGGCGAGGGATTCGACTGGCAGATCCCGGGCTTGCGCGAAGAACTCGTGACCACGCTGCTCAAGTCGCTGCCCAAGCACACGCGGCGCAACTTCGTGCCTGCCCCGGACTTCGCCAAGGCCGTGATCTCCCGCGTGGGACCTGATGACGGCCCGCTGCTGGAGACCGTGCAGCGCAGTCTTCGCCAGCTGACCGGGGTCGACGTGCCGCGCGGCGAGTGGGATCCGGACAAGGTTCCCGAGCACCTGAAGATCACCTTCCGCGTGGTGGGCCGCAAGGGCCGCAAGCTGGCCGAGTCCAAGGATCTCGAATCGCTGAAGCTGCGGCTCAAACCCAAGGTGAGGGAGGAGATCTCGGCCGCGGCCGACGACATCGAGCAGGGCGGGCTGCGTTCCTGGAGTTTCGGCGATCTGCCGCGCACCTTCTCGCAGCAGCGTTCCGGGCACGCGGTGAAGGCGTACCCGGCGCTGGTGGACGAGGGCGAGAGCGTCGCGGTGCGGATGTTCGACACCGAGCGGGAGCAGCAGCGCGCGCTGTGGGACGGCACACGACGGCTGCTGCTGCTCAACGTGCCCTCGCCCGCGAAGTCCATCCGGCGCGGCATGAGCACGACCAGTCGCCTCGTGCTCGGCGGGAGCCTCTACGGCGATCTGGATTCGGTCCTCGACGACTGCGTGCGCTGCGCCGTGGACAAGCTGATGGCGGACAACGGTGGGCCCGCCTGGGACGGCGAGGCCTACGCCTCGCTGGAGGCGAAGGTCCGCGCCGGGCTCGGCGAGTACGCGGTGGCGGTGCTGGCGGAGGTCGAGCGAGTCCTGGTCGCCGCGCAGCACGTCGAGGCGGTGATCGCCGACCGGCCCAAGGGCATCTCGACTGAGTCGCTGGGTGACATCCGCGGGCAGCTGAAAGGCCTGCTGCACCCGGGGTTCGTCACCGCGACCGGCTTCGACCGGCTTCGCGACCTGGTCCGCTACCTGCGCGCGATCGAGCAGCGGCTGGACAAGGCGCAGCACCAGCCGCAGCGCGACCGGGAGTGGATGCACCAGGTGGACGAGGTCGGGCAGCGCTATCGGGAGCTGCTGGCCGGCGTTCCGCGAGGGCGGTCTCCCAGCCCCGCGCTGCTCGATGTGGGCTGGATGATCGAGGAGCTGCGCGTGAGCCTGTTCGCCCAGTCCCTGGGGACGCCGCGGCCGGTGTCGGTCAAGCGCATTCACCGCGCGATGGACAAGATCGAGGATTGAGCGCCTGTCGGATTCGCTCGCGCGCAGGCGCGAGCCGCGGGTCGCACGCATGATTCCCCCAGGAATGGTGCGCAATTCGTGCCCGTGTGCAGTGTTTCGGGCCGGACCACAACGAGTATCCGGCATCGAACGCACGTTCGCACCACTCAAAAGAGTGGAAAGTCAGGGGAAAAGGGCAGAGGTCGACGCCGCATCCGCGCGAGAGGCGGTTCGGGGGAGCAATTCGCGGAGTCGGGGCTCGATCTGAGCGTCCGGTCCGGGAGTTGCGCGGAACGGGCGAATCAGAAGCTCGCGGGTGACACCGCGATTCCGAGCGCTCCCGGCCCCGTGTGGGCTCCTATGATCGCGCTGGTCTCCTCCAGCGTGACCCGGCGCACCTGAGGCAGCTGCGAGCACAGCGCGTCGAGCACGTGCTTGGCGCGGTCGGAGGCCTCGAAATGTTCCACTCCCACGTCGACGGGCCCGCGGCCCGCTCGTTCCGCGGCGGTCCCTATGGCCTTGCGCAGGGCCCGGTCCGGTCCGATCCCCTTGTGCAGCTGGTCGATGATGCCGTCCTTCATGATCAGCACCGGTTTGATCGACAGCGCTTGGCCCAGCAGGGCCTGAGCTCGGCCGATCCGCCCGCTGCGCTGGAGGTACTCCAGCGTGTCGACGTAGAGCAGCTGCGTTGTGCTGCGCAGCCGGTGCTCCAGGACGTTCATCACACCGTGCGCGTTGGCGCCCGCTGCGGCCGCTTCCGCCGCCGCGATCACCGGGAATCCCAGGCTCAGGCCCGTCAGCCGCGAATCGACCACGTACACCGGCACGCCGATCTCCGCGGCGGCAATTCGGGCGGCCTGGCAGGTTTGGGACATTCCTTCGGAAATGTGGATCGAAATGATCGCTTCCACGCCGGAGGCCGCGGCATCGGCGTAATTCCAGTAGAACGCGGGAGTGGGCGGCGGACTGGTGGCGACCGGCACGTTGTTCCGCATTGCCTCGGCCATCTGGGCGTGCAGCACTCGGCGCTCGTCGTTCTGCTCATCGCCCACTGTCAGCTCGAGCTGGACGATGGAGATTCCGAGTCGGTCGGCCACGTCGAGCGGAACCGAAGCCGTCGAATCGGTCACGATGGCGACGCGTCTTCTCATGGCGGCAAGGCTACTAATACGTAAGGTTCGTTCACATACTTTCCCGGATGTCCCGTCGCCACTTTTGCGATGGTTGATCATCCCGGGCGCCGGGAGGGTGAGTACTGTCACGGGTGGGGCCTGGTTGCACCCCGGCTACTGGCAAGTAACATCCTTGGTGGTTGGCATCACTGTGCTTTCCAGACAAGGGCATGGCAAGGTCAACCTAACCCGGACGGAGCAAGCTCCGGGTCCACAAGCAGAGCCGCTGGAGGACCAGCGAGCGTCAGTTGAGTCCGCAGGAGGTCGAAGAGGGCCCATGAACATCGTCGTCCTGGTTAAGCAGGTGCCCGACACGTATTCCGAACGGAAGCTGGCTGCTGCGGATCACACGTTGGACCGCGAGTCGGCAGATGCCGTGTTGGATGAGATCAACGAGCGCGCCGTGGAGGAGGCGCTGTTGATCAAGGAGGCCCAGGGCGGCGAAGTGACCGTCGTGTGCATGGGTCCCGATCGCGCCACGGATGCCATCCGCAAGGCGCTCTCGATGGGTGCGGACAAGGCGGTGCACCTCTCCGATGAGGCGTTGCACGGCACGGACGCGCCCGCCACCGCCAAGGCGCTGGCGAAGGTCATCGGCACCGTTGAGGGTGCCGAGCTGGTCATCGCGGGCAACGAGGCGACCGATGGTCGCTCGGGTGCGGTGCCGGCCATGGTCGCCGAGGTGCTCGGCTGGCCGCAGCTGACCTTCGCGCGCAAGGTCGAGACCGACGGTTCGTCGGTGAAGGTCGAGCGCGAGACCGACGCGGGCATCCTGACCGTCGAGTCGGGTCTGCCTGCCGTCGTGTCGGTGACGGAGAAGATCAACGAGCCGCGATACCCGTCGTTCAAGGGCATCATGGCCGCGAAGAAGAAGCCGGTGAGCGCGCTGTCGCTGGCCGACGCGGGAATCGACGCCTCCGAGGTGGGCCTGGCCAACGCCGGCTCCCAGGTCGTCGAGTCCGCGCCCAAGCCGCCGAAGTCCGGTGGTGTGAAGGTCACCGACGAGGGCGAAGGCGGCGCGCAGGTTGCTGAGTTCCTGGCCGGCGAGAAGCTGCTCTGAGTCGTTCGCGGTTTTCGAGGAGGAATTGATTCATGGCTGAGGTTCTGGTCCTCGTCGATCACGTGGACGGCGAGGTCAAAAAGGTCACCCACGAGCTGCTGACCGCAGCGCGTCGCATCGGTGAGCCGTCGGCGGTCGTCGTCGGTGAGCCGGGCACGGCGGGCAAGCTGTCGGAGGCCCTGGGCTCCTACGGTGCGGCGAAGGTCTACGCGGCGGAGTCCGCGGAGGCCGCCCAGTTCCTGGTGACGCCGCAGGTCGACGTGCTGGCAGCGCTGGCGGGTTCGGCGAACCCGGCGGCCGTGCTGGTGCCGGCGTCGGTCGACGGCAAGGAGGTCGCCGGTCGTCTGGCGATCCGCCTGGACTCCGGTCTGCTGTCGGAGGTCGTGGACGTCGACGGTGAGGGCGTGGCTTCGCACTCGCTGTTCGGTGGCACCTACGACGCCAAGGCGAAGGTCAGCAAGGGCACTCCGGTCGTCACCGTGCTGCCCGGTTCCATCGAGGCCGAGCAGGCCTCGGGTGCCGCCGCGGTCGAGCAGGTCGAGGTCCCGGCGTCGTCCGGTGCCAAGATCACCGGCCGCCAGCCGGCCGAGGCCGGCGACCGTCCCGAGCTCACCGAGGCCAGCATCGTGGTCTCCGGTGGTCGCGGTGTCGGTTCGGCCGACCAGTTCGAGGTCGTCGAGAAGCTGGCCGACACGCTGGGCGCCGCCGTCGGTGCTTCGCGTGCCGCGGTGGACTCGGGTTACTACCCGCACCAGTTCCAGGTCGGTCAGACCGGTAAGACCGTGTCGCCGCAGCTCTACATCGCCCTGGGCATCTCCGGTGCGATCCAGCACCGGGCGGGCATGCAGACGTCCAAGACGATCGTCGCGGTGAACAAGGACGCTGAGGCGCCGATCTTCGAGATCGCCGACTACGGCGTGGTGGGTGACCTGTTCAAGGTCGCCCCGCAGCTCACCGAAGAGGTCACCAAGCGCAAGGGCTGACCCCTGACGCGACGAAGCGGGCCGTGCTCACACCAGAGCACGGCCCGCTTCTCGTCGTTCAGCGAGCTTCGTCGCGACCTTTGCACGCGAGCTTGTCGGCGCGCTCGTTCTCCGGATGACCGGCGTGACCCTTGACCCACTCCCACTGGACCTCGCCGTGGCGGGAGCGTTCCGCGTCCAGCCGCTGCCACAGATCCGCGTTCTTGACGGGCTTCTTCGCCGAGGTCATCCAGCCGTTGCGCTTCCACCCGCGCATCCACTCCGTGATGCCCTTGAGCACGTAGGTGCTGTCGGTGTAGACGCGCACCACCGGGATCGGACGGGTGAGGGCGGCCAAGCCCTCGATCACGGCCATGAGCTCCATCTTGTTGTTGGTCGTGGTCGGGTCCTTGCCGTAGAGCTCCCGCTCGTGATCGCCGTAGCGCAGCACGACACCCCAGCCGCCCGGGCCGGGATTACCGCTGCATGCGCCATCGGTGTAGAGGTCGACGCGCTCGATCTGCATGTGCTGAATCTAGCCTCCACCGTCCGCAGACCCGGGCAGCGGCGTGCGCGAAAGGTTCCCATCCTCACCTCAGCGCCGACCGGCGAGCGGTGACAGGAAGGTTCCCACGCACCGCGGGAGCCCGTGGTGCTCGCTGGGGGCGGTGACAGGAAGGGTCCCATCCTCGTTTCGGCGGGAGGTGCGTCGCGGGTGGCAGAAAGGTTCCCCTGCTCGCCGAAGTGGCCGGTGCTCGGTCGTGGGGCGTGGCAGGCTCGGGTCTTGTGAGGATTCTGTTCACCGCTGGGCCGGCGCACGGGTTGACGCTGCCGATCGTGCCGTTGGTGTGGGCGGCCCGTGCCGCTGGTCACGAAGTGCTCTTCGCGAGCGCGTCCGAGATGGTCGACGTCCTGTCGCGCGCAGGACTGCCCGTGGTTGATGTCTTCCCCGATCACGAACGCTGGGATGCGGTGATGGGGGCCGCCATGTCACCGGCCGGCCCCACTCCCGAACAGCTCGCGGGTGTGCCGGAGTGGATGGCCGAGACCTTCGCGGAGGTCGCCCGGACCGAGCGGGGACCGTTCGGTTCGTTCACGCTCGCGATGACCGAGGGAACCATCGAGGCGGGGCGGGCTTTCGGCGCCGAGCTCGTGGTGCACACCAGCGGTCACCCCGCGGGCGGTCTGACCGCGGACGCGCTGGGTGTTCCGGTGCTGGAGGTGGGCAACCGGATTTCGTGGTCGAGCCGCGACGCCGACAGCCCGTTTCGGGTCAACGAGGACGTGGACCGGTTGCTGCGTGATCGGCTGGGCATCCCCGGCAACGGGCCGGAGGTGATCGCTCGGATCGACCCGCGCCCGCCGAGCATGGGCGGGTTGGCCGCCGACGAGCCGGACGCGTTCGACGAGGTGCCCTGGTGGCCCATGCGGTTCGTTCCCTTCAACGGCGGCTCAGCCGTCCCGGACTGGGCTCTGAGGCGACCGGACAGGCCGCGCGTCGGTGTCACGCTCGGCACGGTCGTTCCCCTGATGTCCGGCACGAGCACCGTGATGGTCGCCCTCGACGCGCTGGCAGACATGGACGTCGAGGTGGTGCTGGCGGGGAAGATCGAGCTCGGCTCGGTGCCGGACAACGTGCGCGCGGTGGGGTATCTGCCGTTGTCGGTGTTCCTGCCGACCACCTCGTTGCTGGTGCACCACGGCGGATCCGGGACCACGGCGGCACCGCTGCACCACGGCGTTCCGCAGCTGGTGCTGCCGTCGTTCGCCGACAACCCGCTGTCCGCGGAACGCGTGGTCGGCAGGGGCGTCGGGCTGTCCCACGACCCGGCCACCGTCGATGCGGACACGGTGCGCGCCACGGTGTGCAGGCTGCTCGATGAACCGGAGTTCGCCGAGTGCGCGCGGGCCGTCGCCGAGGAGATGGCGAGCCAGCCAAGCCCCTCTGACGTGCTGCAACGGGCGGTATCGAGGGCCCGGATGGAGTAGCACGCACCTGGCATTCACCGAAAGTTCCGGCTCCGTGTCATCCGCTGGTGTGTTGGGCGTTCGCCGCGCGGCGATACACCTTGGACATGTCCGAGATGCAGCTGCTGGCCAGCGCCGCACCGAACGCGGCGGCCGACGCACACTACTCGCTGCTCGTCGCGCGTGATGCCGACGAGGTCCACGCCGCACAACGCCTGCGCCACCGGGTGTTCGCGGAGGAGATGGGCGCCACCGTGAAGGGCGGGGAGTTCGGCGTCGACCAGGACTCCTTCGACGACCACTGCGACCACCTGATCGTGCGGGAAGACCGCAGCGGGGAGGTCGTCGGCACCTATCGGATGCTGCCGCCCGACCGCGCCTCGTCCGCCGGAATGCTCTACTCGGAAACCGAATTCGACCTCTCGGCACTGGATCCGCTGCGCCCGTCGCTGGTGGAGACCGGCCGGTCCTGCGTGCACCCGGATCACCGCAACGGTGCCGTGGTGAGTCTGGTGTGGACGGGAATCGCCCGCTACATGCTGCTGCACGGGCACACCATGCTCGTCGGCTGCGCATCGGTGCCGCTGGACGACGGCGGTGTTCAGGCCGCGCACGTGTGGAGGACGGTCTCGCAGAAGCACTACGCGCCGGAGGAGCGGCGGGTGCTCCCGCATCAGCCGTGGGAACCCGGCGAGACCGCTGAGCGCTCGACGATCCCGCCCCTGCTGCGCGGTTACCTGCGCTTGGGCGCGGAGGTCTGCGGACCTCCCGCGCACGACCCCGACTTCGGGGTGGCGGACTTCTTCGTGCTGCTCGACCTGGAACGCGCCGACCAGAGATACATGCGGTACTTCCTCGGAGAGCCGGCATGAACCACTCGTGGATGCCGGAGTCGCCGTGCGGGCCGGACTGCCTGCCGCCGCGCGACCCCGGCACCGAGGTCGGTCGGCTGCGGCTGGTCATGCGCATCGGCGTCACCATCGCGCTGCTGCTGCTCGGGAGCGCGATGGTGCTGGCCCTCCCGTCGTCGCTGCGGCGACGGGCGGTGCCGAAGTGGTTCCGGATGTTGTTGCGCGCGCTGGGCATCCGGCTGGAGGTGGACGGCACGCTCAAGCCCGGTGGTGGGCTGGTCGTGTGCAACCACGTCTCGTGGCTGGATGTCGTGGCGCTCCAGGTGCTCACTCCGATGAAGATGCTGGCCAAGGTCGAGGTCCGGTCGTGGCCGGTGCTGGGTTCGCTGGCCGGGCGGGTCGGGACCGTCTACATCGACCGCGATCGGCTCTCGGCGTTGCCGGGCGCGGTCGCCACGATCGCCGACGAGCTCCGCACCGGAGCGGTGATCGGAACGTTCCCAGAAGGAACCACGTGGTGCGGTTCGGCGAGCGGCACGTTCCGTCCCGCGGTCTTCCAGGCCGCGTTGGACGCCGGGACTCCGATCCAACCGGTGGCGGTGCGCTTCCGGGATGGGGGCGGGCGGTTGACCACCGCGCCGGCCTTCCTGGGCGATGCGAACTTGGCCGATTCGGTCCTCTCGGTCGCACGCATGCGCGGCCTCGTGGTGGAGGTCGTCGTTCTGCCGGAACTGACCGGTGACGACCGAAAGTCGCTGGCCCTGGAGGCCAAAGCCGCGATCACCGGCGTCACCGGAGCTCGCAGGGGACACGACGTCCCCGCCGAGCCCGTCGCCGCGTGATCCTCAGGTCGATTCCCGGCCAACGGGACGGCAACCCGGACGGCCTGGTGCTCGAAGCCTGCCGTTCGTGGGGATGTGACAGGAAGGTTCCCATGCTCGCTGCCGTCGGGACGGCAACGGAGCGGGGAACCTGATCTCAGCGGAAACCCGGGAAGTGGCCGGGCGGGTCGCTGCGCCGGGTGGGTGGAAGTGCTGGACCTCTACCGGGGTGGAAGTTGCAGCCTGGTTCGGTGGGCATCGTCGAGGGCAACACCAGCGACCCCTCCGGCAGCGCGCTGTGGCATCCGCAGCGCCGCGCTTTCACCGCGGGGCTGATCCTGGTCATCACGCTGGTGGCGTTCGAGGCGATGGGACTCGGCACCGCACTGCCCACGATCGTCGCCGATTTCCACGCATCGCAGTGGTACTCCTGGCCGTTCACGGTGTTCCTGGCTTCCAGCGCCGTCGGGACCGTGATCGGCGGCAGGGTTGCGGACACGCGTGGCCCGGCGTCGTCGTTGCTGGCGGCGCTGCCGTCGTTCGCCGCGGGCCTGGTGATCGCGGCCGCGGCTCCGAGCATGGCGGTGCTGCTGCTCGCGCGCGTGGTGCAGGGCCTCAGCGGCGGTGTTCTGATCGTGTCGCTCTACGTGATGATCGCCCGCGTCTACCCGGAGCGGCACCGGCCGGCCGCCTTCGGGGCGCTCTCGGCGGCGTGGGTGGTGCCTGCTCTGCTGGGTCCCTTGATCGCAGGGCTGCTCACCGAGCACGCGAGCTGGCGGTGGGTGTTCGGCGGCCTCGCTCCGCTGGTCTGCATCGGTGCTGCGCTGTTGGTTCCCACGCTGCGCCGCTTCGGCGCGCGGGGTGAAGGGCGCGTTGCTGCCCGGCCCGGCCTGCCGTGGGCTGCTGTGGGCGCGGCGGCCGGTGTTGTGGCGTTGAACTGGTCGGTGAACCAGACGTCCCCGCTCGGGCTCGTGGTGGCGGCGGTGGGGGTGGTCGTGCTGGTCCCCTCATTGCTGCGGTTGCTCCCGGAAGGGACGCTGCGAGCTCGTCCGGGACTGCCGGTGATGGTGCTCTCGCGGGGACTTCTCGCCGGGCTGTTCTTCACGGCGCAGGCGTTCGTCCCGTTGAGCCTGACCGTGGTCCACGGTTTCTCCCCGGCAGGCGCAGGCGTCCCGCTGACGGTGGGGTCGGTGGGGTGGTCGGTGGGAGCTTTCTGGCAGAGCAGGCAGCGCCGGATGGGCCGCGAGCAGGTCGTCGCGACCGGGTTCGGCCTGGTGGGGACGGGCGTGTTCGCGCTGGTGTGGGCACTGCCGGCAGGGGGTGTGCCGTGGCTGGTGTTCGTGGGGTGGTTCGTGGCCGGGATGGGGATGGGGATTTCCGTGGCGACGACGGCCGTGGCCGTGCTCTCGCGGTCCCCGGAGACCGAGCGCGGCTTCAACTCCTCGGCGTTGCAGATCTCCGACATGCTCGGGCAGGCTCTGCTGGTCGGGGCCGGAGGTGTGGTGGTCAGCGCGCTGGCGAGCGAGACCGCGCCGACCCGGGGTGTGCTGCCGCTGGATCTGGTGCTGCTGGTGGTGGCGGTGCCCGCGGCTGTGATGCTGCTCCGGGCGGGCCGGGTCAAACCGGTCTGACCTGCGCGTTCCGTTGGACCGCAGGGGAGGCGGCGGTCAGCTTGCATTACCCTGGATGAGCGATGACTTACCTCGACCACGCTGCCACGACGCCCATGCGGCCCACAGCGGTGTCCGCGATGAGCGAGGCGTTGACCCGGATCGGCAACGCCTCGTCCCTGCACACCTCGGGTCGGCGGGCGCGGCGGCAGATCGAGGAGTCCCGCGAGGAGATCGCGGACGCGCTGGGCGCTCGGCCCTCCGAAGTGCTGTTCACCGCCGGGGGCACCGAGAGCGACAACCTCGCGGTCAAGGGCATCTTCTGGGCGCGCCGAGCGGCCGATCCGACCCGTCGTCGGGTCCTGGCCTCCACGGTCGAGCACCACGCGGTGCTCGACGCCGTCGAGTGGCTGGCCGAGCACGAGGGCGCCGAGGTGACCTGGCTGGAGGCGGACGCGGCCGGGCGGATCACTCCCGAGGTGTTCGAAGAGGCTCTGACCAGCGCGGATGATGTGGCGTTGGCGACGGTGATGTGGGCCAACAACGAGGTCGGCACCGTCAACCGCATCGCGGAGCTCGCCGCCATCGCACAACGTCATGGGATTCCGCTGCACACCGACGCGGTCCAGGCCGTCGAGACGCTGCCGGTGGACTTCGGGGCGTCCGGTGCGTCGGCGCTGACCATGACCGGGCACAAGGTGGGCGGTCCCTACGGTGCTGGTGTGCTGCTGCTGTCCCGCGACGTCAAGTGCACACCGGTGCTGCACGGCGGTGGCCAGGAGCGCGAGGTGCGTTCCGGGACCCTCGACACCCCCGGTGTCCTGGGGTTGGCCGCGGCGGTGCGGGAAGCCGTCGACGAGCGCGACTCGCACGCGCCGCAGCTGGCGAAGCTGCGGGACGAGCTGATCGACGGCGTGCGCGCGGCGGTCCCGGACGTGGTGCTCAACGGCGATCCCGGTGACCAGGTCATCGGCGGTGGTCCGTCGCGATTGCCCGGCAACGCGCACTTCACCTTCCCCGGCTGCGAGGGCGACAGCCTGCTGATGTTGCTGGACGCCAAGGGAATCGAGTGCTCCACGGGTTCGGCCTGCACCGCGGGGGTTTCCGAACCCAGCCACGTGCTGCTGGCGATGGGTGCTGAGTCGAAGGCCGCTCGGGGGTCGTTGCGCTTCTCCCTTGGGCACAGTTCGACGGCGGCCGACGTGAAGGCGCTCACCGATGTCATCGGCTCGGTGGTCCAGCGAGCACGTGGTGCCGGGTTGGCAGGGTTGCGCCGGTCGTCGGCGGCGACCGCTGCCGCGGAATGATCGACACTGATCAGCAAGAAGGAAGCAGGTGTGAGTCGTGCGAGTGCTGGCAGCCATGAGCGGTGGGGTCGATTCCGCGGTCGCGGCAGCGCGGGCGGTCGCCGCGGGCCACGACGTGGTCGGGGTGCATCTCGCGCTGTCCGCCAAACCCGGGACCCTGCGGACGGGCGCGCGGGGGTGCTGCACGATCGAGGACTCCCGTGATGCGCGCCGCGCAGCGGACCTGCTGGGCATCCCGTTCTACGTGTGGGACTTCGCCGAGCGCTTCACCGAGGAGGTCATCGAGACCTTCGTGGGCGAGTACGCGGCAGGACGCACTCCGAACCCCTGCCTGACCTGCAACGAGAAGATCAAGTTCGAGGCGTTGCTGGAGAAGGCGATGGCGTTGGGCTTCGACGCCGTGTGCACCGGCCACTACGCCCGTCTGTCCACGGTGGACGGTGTCCCTGAGCTGCGGCGCAGCCGTGACGAGGGCAAGGATCAGTCCTACGTCCTCGCGTCGCTGACCTCCGAGCAGCTGCGGCACTCGATGTTCCCGCTCGGTGGTTCGCTGAAGTCCGAGGTTCGCGAGGAGGCCGGCGAGCAGGACCTGGCGGTCGCCAAGAAGCCGGACAGCCACGACATCTGCTTCATCCCGGACGGCGACACCAAGAGCTTCCTGGAGAGCAAGCTCGGGCAGGCCCCGGGGCAGCTGGTGGACGAGGAGACCGGGGCGGTGCTCGGCGAGCACACGGGCGTGCACGGGTTCACGATCGGCCAGCGCAAGGGCCTGGGCATCGACGCGCCCGCCGCGGACGGCAAGCCGCGATACGTCCTGTCCCTGGAGCCGGTTTCGGGCACGGTGAAGGTGGGTTCCCGCGAGCAGCTGGCGGTCACCGAGATCGACGCGAAGCGCCCGATCTGGCCGTCCGAGCAGCCCTTGGACGGTCCGACGGAGTGCGTGATCCAGGTCCGCGCCCACGGCGGCACGGCTGATGCGGTCGCGGAGTTCGACGGCGAGAACTTCACGATCCAGCTCCGGCAGCCGCTCCAGGGTGTCGCCCCGGGCCAGGCGGTCGTCCTCTACCGCCCGGACGAAGCGGGAGACCTGGTGCTGGGCAGCGGCATCATCTCCGGCACCCGCTGAATCATCCCGCGATGAGCTCGGCGGCTCGCCGACGAGCAGGTGGCCGCTGTCGGGGAACACGGTCAACTCCTGGCCGAACCCCGTCGCGCTCTCATCAGTGCTCCGCGTGGGTCGAGGTCGGCTCCGTGGGTTCTGGTGCTGCGGTGCGGGATTCGGGCAGCCGGGGGTCCGTCACCACGACCGCGCGGCGGTGGCGGTCAGTTTTGGTCTGAACTGACCGGGCATTCAGGACATCGATCATGGACGGTTCGGACCAGAACCGCCCCGTGGTGACCGCGCTGAACACCGCCGGGTCCGCGCCTAGTGCTCGGTGGTTCGTCGGGTTAATGTCTGGCCTCACACGACGAGTGGGAGGTCCGGTGGTGGAGCTTCGGGGGAGCACAGTCGCGGACGTGCTGCGGCGCAGCGCGGCGCGCGCAGGCGACCGCCAGGCGCTGCGGTTCGTCGATTCCGCAGGTCAAGAGCGTGTGTGGACCTACGGCGAGCTGGACGCGGCCGTCTCCAGGGCAGCCGGGTTCCTGCTGGCCTCGGGGGCGGTCAAGGGCGATCGGGTCGCTGCGTACGGCAAGAACTCCGACGCCTACTTGATCGGGTTCCTGGCCTGCGCGAGGGCGGGCCTGGTGCACGTTCCGATCAACTACAACCTGACCGGAGGGGAGCTCTCCTACCTCCTGTCGCAGTCGGGCAGCGGCATTGCGCTGGTCGATCCCGCGTTGGTCGGCAACGTCGACGCCGTGCGGGCGGAAACTTCCCTGCGGCAGGTCATCGCTTTGCGCGATGAGAAGGGATCCTTGCTGTCGCGCAGCGTCGAGGGCGAGGTTCCGGTCCTCGACGTGTCCGTGGCCGACGACGATCTCGTGCAGCTGCTCTACACCTCCGGAACCACGTCGTTGCCCAAGGGCGCGATGATGACCCACCGGGCTCTGCTGCACGAGTACGTCTCCTGCTTGCACGCGCTGGACTTCGGCGAGAACGACCTGCCGCTGCACGTGATGCCGCTGTACCACTCGGCGCAGATGCACGTGTTCCTGCTGCCGCACCTGATGATCGGCGCGACCAACCGCCTCGTCGAAGTGCCCGATCCGGCGGACATCCTGCGGCGCATCGAGACCGAGAAGATCACGTCCTTCTTCGCGGCACCGACGGTGTGGGTCGCGCTGGCCAACCACGACGACTTCGCCACCCGCGACCTGACGACCCTGCGCAAGGCCTACTACGGCGCCTCGATCATGCCCGGTCCCGTGTTGCAGCGACTCCGCGAGCACTTGCCCGAACTCGGCTTCTACAACTGCTTCGGGCAGTCCGAGATCGCGCCCCTGGCGGCCGTGCTGCGTCCGGAGGAGCACGACGAGCGGCCGGATTCCGCCGGGCGGCCGGTGCTGTTCGTGGAAGCGAAGGTCGTCGACGACCAGGGCGAGGAAGTCGCACCCGGTGAGTCGGGCGAGATCGTCTACCGATCGCCGCAGCTGTGCACCGGGTACTGGGACAAGCCGGAGGAGACCGACGAGGTCTTCCGGGGCGGTTGGTTCCACTCCGGCGATCTGGTCCGGCGCGACGAGGCCGGCTACTGCTTCGTCGTCGACCGGATCAAGGACGTGATCAACACGGGTGGTGTGCTGGTGGCCTCCCGCGAGGTCGAGGACGCCCTCTACGCGCATCCCGCGGTCGGCGAGGTCGCCGTCATCGCGGTCCCGGACCCGAAGTGGATCGAGCGCATCGCGGCCGTCGTCGTGGCCAAGGGCGAGATCAGCGAAGCGGAACTGCTCGAGCACGCCCGCCGCACCCTCGCCGGGTTCAAGGTCCCCAAGCAGATCCACTTCGTCGACGACCTGCCCCGCAACAGCTCCGGCAAGCTGCTCAAACGCGTCCTCCGCGATGAACTCGCCTGATCGCCGTCAAGTGATCGCTTGGGAACCTTTCGCTCACCCCCGCGGTCCGAGCTCCTCGGCCGGCGCCTTCGCGAACGCTGAAAGGCGAGCGTTCCGGAGTCGTGGTCACCCGTGCGTGCCGGATCATCGCGGCGGTCGATAATGAAGGGCGTGACTGAAGCAGCTTGGGGTCCGGGCGTGGCAACTGCCGTCGGGTCTCTGCCGGGAACGGATCCGGTGGAGGCCGCGCGGACGGTGGTCGGCGAATTGCCGGACCTGATGCCGGTGCCCGAGTTGCCCGCACGCGGTGGCGGGGCCGACATCCTCGGGCGGACCGCGGGGTTGCTGGTCGACCTGGCCGTCGAGGTCGTGCCCTCGGGCTATCGCGTCGCCGCGGCTCCGGGCATGGATCACCGGCGAGCCGTTGACCTGCTGCGCTGGGACCTCGACGCGCTGGAGCAGGCGGTCGGTGAGGCGGGGGCGCCCCGGGTGGTGAAGGTCCAGGCGGCCGGGCCGTGGACGCTCACGGCCGGCGTCGAGCTGATGCGCGGGCACCGCGTGCTCACCGATCACGGGGCCCTGCGCGACTTCACCGACTCGCTCACCGAAGGGCTGATCGCGCACGTCGGCCACGTCGCCGCGCGCACCGGTTCGCGGGTCGTGGTGCAGCTCGACGAGCCGTCGCTGCCCGCCGTGCTGAAGGGATCGTTGCCCACGCCGTCGGGCTACGGCAACGTCTCGGCGGTGCCCGAACCGGACGCTCAGCGGCTGCTCGGCGAGGTGATCGAAAAGCTCGGCGAGGCAACGGGTTCGCCGGTCGTAGTGCACTGCTGCGCACCGAGGCCGCCGGTTGAGCTGCTGCGCCGCGCTGGAGCGGGCGCGATCTCGCTGGACGCCTCCCGGCTCGGCGACGTCACCGGCGCGTTCGCCGACGAGCTCGGCGAGACCTGGGAAGAGGGCGTCCCGCTGTTCCTCGGCCTGGTCCCCACCGCCGAACCCGCAGGTCAGGCCGAACTGCGCCGCATCGCGCAGCCGGCCTTCGACCTGGCGACGAGGCTCGGGTTCAGCAAGAGGACGCTCGCCGAGCGGGCCGTTCCCACGCCCACCTGCGGTCTCGCTGGCGCCTCTCCGGCATGGTCGCGCCGAGCCCTCTCGCTCACCCAGGATCTGGCCAAGCTCTTCGCCGATGAAGCCGAATCCTGATCGGAGCGATCGGACGGACGGTTCCGGCGGATGACGAGTCCATTGTGGATCGATGGTGGCGTGCGTCCGTTTGGACCGGTTGAGTCCGTCTCGTTGTCCGAATGTTTTGCCGAAATGGCCGTGAATCGACCTTTGCGCTGGTAGGAAGAGCTCCGTGGGGAGTCAATGCGTCAGCGAGCTTCACCGCGTCGCTTGGATCGAGCGGAGCACGATCCGGGACGCGGCGTGCTTGACCTTGGTCCGGGACAACGACCTCGCGCGGGTCGCCGAGTCCTTCGGTGCCGTGACCTCCCGGGGGAGGTCGCTGGACATAGACGAGTTCTGCGAGGAGTCGTTCGCGTACCAGGAGAAGCACCCGATGATCGCGCTGTGCTCCGTCGGGGAGTGGACGCTGGTCGTCGAGGACAGCGGTGACCAGGGTATTCGTCCCGAGGTGCAGCGGCGGGTCGCGCGTCCGGAAGCCGTCTCGTGCTACTGGGACGAGGACGTGCGCACGCGTTTCGTGCACGCCGCGGATGGCGTGATCCAGACGTCCTTCGAAGCGGCGCTCCCCGAATACCGGGAGGGCGCCGCCCCGGACGGGATCGAAGCTCATCGCAAGCCCCTTCCCTGGTCGCAGGGGCATCCGGTGCCGCTGATGCTGGCGTTGGCCGGGCGGATCACCGGGGAGATCCCGACCGAGGAGTGGCTCACCGGGAACTTCTGCACCTACCCGGTCGCGCCCTGGCCGGACGACCTCGAATCGATGCCGCTGGGCGATCTCGACGGCTACCCGGTCGAGATGCTGACCGCCCTGCGCGCAGCCGGTGAGCACGATCAGCGGCGGGTGCTGCGATCGCTGGCCCGCTACGTCGCCACCACAGCGGACTGCCTGGACCTGCCTGTCGTGCAGCAGATCCTCGCCGGGGCCCGGCCACCGTGCGCCGAAGTGGACCAGACCCTCCGCGAACTGGTGTGGTGCGGTATCTGGGAACGTCCCGCGTTGGTCAGCCGCAACCGCCTGCACGCGATGCAGGTGTTGCGGCAGGTCATGCACGAGGACTCCCGCAGCGCCCTGTCCGGTGTCCTGTCCGGTGTGGCGGGAGTGCGCGGTACCGAGCCGGCGGCGGTCACCGCCCTCGTCCGCGATGAGCTTCCCAGGTGAAATTCCTCGTCCCGCCACGACCGGCTCGGTGGGACGGCACAATAGTTCCCATGTTCAGGTTCCTGCGCCGTTGTGAAGCCGAAGTGCCCGCCGAACCGGTCGACCTCGCCGCTGAGGCCGCGGAGCGGGCTGCGGCGTTCTGGCAGTGGTGGGACGACAACCTGCCCGAGATCGCCTCGGCGCTCGGCGACAGCGAGCCGCAGCGCATCGAGGCGCTGGTCGCCGACGCCGTTGCCGCGGTGCACCCGGATCTGACCTTCAGCCTTGAACACGGCGAGAAGGCCGCGTACGCGCTGGTCATCAGCAGCCAGGCCGATCCGGAGCTGCGGCCCCGCACCGACGCCTGGATGGCCGCCGCACCGGCCGCCGACACGCTCTTCGAGTACCACGACTCCGTCCCCGCCGTACCCGATCCGACCGAGGTCACGGTGAACCTGCGCGGTGAGAAGTACCCCCTCGAGGAGGTGCGGGTCGCCGCGCAGGTCGACGAGGCGGAGGGTCTGGTCGACGTCGCCGTGTACCACCCGGGCTTCCACAAGCTCGACGACAGCGCGCGCCGGGCCCTGACCTTCCTGCCGCTGGATGCGGCCCTCGGTGAGCGGTTGGCCGCCGACCGGCTGGGGCGGGTGGAAACCGCGGAGGCCGAACCCGCGGACGCCATCGGTCTGCTCGAACTGCGGGAGCTCGTCACCGACCTCGACCGCAACGCGCAGTGAGCCGCTGCGTGCCCGTGTCGGGGTAGCTCGTTAGTCTCGGGGCGTGACCAGCGAGGACGTGCACGAGCTCAATCCCAGCGACGACGCCGACGGCGTGCCCGCCGACCCTGCCGCGGCAGGCGCGGCCGAGGGCATCGAGGACGTGCCGCCCGACGTGCGCGAACAGTACGCGGAGCTGGCCGAGGAGGTCCGCGGCCACCAGTTCCGCTACTACGTGCTGGACTCGCCCACGGTCGCCGACGGCGAGTTCGACGAGCTGTTCACCCGCTTGCAGCGGATGGAGTCCGACCACCCCGCGCTGCAGGCCCCCGATTCGCCCACGCAGGTCGTCGGCGGCACCTTCTCCACCGCGTTCACCCCGGTCGCGCACCTGGAACGGATGCTGAGCCTCGACAACGCCTTCGACTCCGAGGAGCTGGCGGCGTGGGTCGAGCGCGTGGAGCGCGAGGTCGGCAACGGCGCCCACTACCTCTGCGAGCTCAAGATCGATGGCCTGGCGGTCAACCTCCTCTACCGCGACGGCCACCTGGAGCGCGCGTTGACCAGGGGAGATGGCCGCACCGGTGAGGACGTGACGCTCAACGTGCGCACCATGGGCGACGTGCCCGAGCAGCTGTCGGGCACCGAGGAGTACCCGGTTCCGGCGCTGGTGGAGGTGCGCGGCGAGATCTTCTTCCGGGTCGACGAGTTCGCCGAGCTCAACGCGAAGCTGGTCGACGCGGGCAAGGAACCCTTCGCCAACCCGCGCAACGCCGCAGCCGGGTCGCTGAGGCAGAAGGACCCGCGGGTGAGCCGTTCCCGTCCGCTCCGCCTGATCTGCCACGGACTGGGCAGGCGGGAGGGATTCGAGCCGGAGCGGCAGTCGGAGTCCTACGCGGCGCTCAAGGCGTGGGGGCTGCCGGTCTCGCGGCACACCGTCGTTCTGTCCACTGTGGATGAACTGCTCGACCACATCCAGAACTGGGGCAAGAACCGGGACTCCGCCGAGCACGAGATCGACGGCATCGTCATCAAGGTCGACGAGGTTCCGCTGCAGCGCAGGCTCGGCACGACCTCGCGGGCACCCCGGTGGGCGATCGCCTACAAGTACCCGCCGGAGCAGGCCACCACCAAGCTGCTGGGCATCGAGGTCAACGTCGGTCGCACCGGTCGGGTCACGCCGTTCGCGGTCATGGAACCGGTGAAGGTCGCCGGATCGACGGTGTCCATGGCCACCCTGCACAACGCCGACGAGGTGCGCCGCAAGGGCGTTTTCATCGGCGACCGGGTCGTGATCCGCAAAGCCGGAGACGTGATCCCCGAGGTCCTCGGGCCGGTCGCCGACGTGCGCACCGGCGACGAGCGCGAGTTCGTCATGCCGGAGGCGTGCCCGGAGTGCGGAGCACGGCTGGCGGCGCAGAAGGAAGGCGACGTCGACCTGCGCTGCCCCAACGCGCAGGGCTGCCCCGGTCAGCAGCGGGAGCGCCTGTTCTACCTGGCCAGCCGCAAGGTCCTCGACATCGACGCGCTGGGCTACGAGGGTGCTTCCGCGCTGCTCAACGCCGGTGTCCTCGGCGACGAGGGAGATCTGTTCGACCTCGACGAGGCGAAGCTGCTCAAGACACCGCTGTACACGACGAAGGAGGGGAACCTCTCGGCCAACGGGGCCAAGCTGCTGGCGAACCTCCAGGAGGCCAAGCAGAAGCCGCTGTGGCGGATCCTCGTCGGCTTGTCGATCCGGCACGTCGGGCCGACCGCGGCGCAGGCTCTGGCCAGGGAGTTCGTCACGCTGGAACGGATCGAGGAGGCCTCGGAGGAGGAGCTGGCCGACACCGACGGCGTCGGGCCGACGATCGCCACCGCGGTGCGCGAGTGGTTCGCGGTGGAGTGGCACCGCGAGATCGTGCGCAAGTGGCGCGAGGCCGGTGTGCGGATGGCCGACGAGCGCGACGAGTCGATCCCTCGGACGTTGGAGGGCATGTCGATCGTGGTCACCGGGACGCTGCAGCAGTACTCCCGGGACGGCGCGAAGGAATCGATCATGGCCAGGGGCGGCCGGGCCGCCGGTTCGGTGTCGAAGAAGACCGCGTTCGTGGTGGTCGGTGACGCGCCGGGGTCGAAGTACGACAAGGCGATGCAGCTGAAGGTTCCGGTGCTCGACGAGGACGGTTTCACCGTGCTGCTCCAGGAGGGGCCGGAGGCGGCCGCTGAGCGGGCGCTGCCGCCCGAGGAGTGAGGGGAACGTCGGTCCGGGGTGGCAGGATCGCGGCCATGGCAACGATTCGCGCCGCCCTGCCGGCGGAGCACGAGGCAGTGGGAGAGATCGCCGCGAAGGCCTACGCGGACGCGGGCAACCTCCCGGCCGACGGTTCGTACGTGTCGGTCCTGCGCGATGCCGCGAAGCGCTCGGCCGAGGCCGAACTGCTCGTTGCGCTCGATGGCGCTCATCCGGTCGGCACCGTGACCGTGTGCCGTCCCGGCGACAGCTACGCGGAGATCGCGCGTCCCGGCGAGATCGAGTTCCGGATGCTCGCGGTGTCGCCCGACGCCGGTGGTCAGGGCGTCGGCAGGCAGCTGGTGGACGCGGTCCTGGAGCGCGCCCGAGCGGAGGGCGCGGCCCGGGTCGTGCTGTGCGTCTCGGAAACGGCGGAGACGCCGCGACGCCTCTACGAGCGCATGGGTTTCGCGAGGCTGCCCGACCGGGACTGGAGCCCCACGGGAGACATCAGCCTGCTCGGCTACTCCCTCGACCTGGACGCCTGACCCGCGCGCTTCAGCGCCCCGCGAAGGACGACCGAGGGCGCGATCGTGTCAACGGTGGGTTGTCAGGTCCCAGTTTTAGTCATAACTGAGCCATGATCATGTCCGAAATGTCGGCTCAGTTTGGACTAAAACTGGGAACTGGTGCGCAGGGGTGCCCGCCGCACTCGGGGTCTTCAGCTGTCGAGGACGACTGAGACTATGCCTGCGAGGTGGGCGAGGCGGGCGAGTTCGGCCGCGCGGAACATCGGGCCACCCGGGCGGCCCGCCAGCAGGACTCGGTCGGGCTTGCCGATGGGCGTGGCGGCGAGCTCGGTGCCCAGCTCCTGCCAGGTCTCCGGCACCCACACCTCGTCGCCGTCGAGGATCGTGGCGCGCGGCAGCGGCAGCCACGGGAGTTCCAGGTAGCCCTCTTGGGGAGCCGAGGTGCTGGCGGCCAGCTGCTCGGCGCCGCCGGAGCGGTGCCCGAACACGATCGCCCACCCCGATCGGATGATCTTCGGGACGCCTTCGGCGAAGATCTGCAGGCCGCGCGCCGGTTCCGCGGCGATCTCCTCGACCAGCTCCAGCTCGCGGTGGGTGTCCAGCACGCCCGCGTAGGGCCGCACGGCGTCGACCTCGACGCCGTCGATGGACTCCGCAGCGGTGATCAGCACGTCCGGCGGGCGCCCGGAGGGCAGCTCCACCACGAGGTCGTCGATGGCCACGCCGCCGCCGCGTTCGACGACGTCGACGCTGAGGATGTCGGCACCGATCTCGCCGAGCGCGCTCGCCACCGACCCGAGGTTGCCGGGCCGATCCGGTATCTGCACCCGGATGAGGAAGGACACCGGACTCAACGCCTCCAGTTTCGTGCGCGACACCTCGCCGGCCGCGCGTTCTCCTTCGCGTGCGCATCCGCTTGCGCGGCCGCACGCGCGAGGAACAACCGCGGAGAAATTGTGTCAGACGCGGTGTAGTCACCTTGCTACAGCCGTCCACGGAGTAGAACGACCAGGCCATTCGCGAAAGTTCCCGGGCGCGCCTCGCCAGGCACGACCCCTGCCAGGTCTGGCAGCGTGGTCGCCATAGACTGGGATGTACTCGTAAACCGGACATGACCAGGGAGCCTTCGCAGTGTCCAAGATCTCCCGCGACGAGGTCGCACACCTCGCCGGCCTGGCGCGGCTGGCAGTCACCGAGGCCGAGCTCGACACCTTCGCAGGCCAGCTCGACCAGATCCTCGACGCGGTGGCGAAGGTGGGGCAGGTCGCTGCGGACGACATCCCACCCACGTCGCACGCCGTGCCGGTGACCAACGTCTTCCGTGAGGACGAGGTCCGTCCGGGCCTGACGCGCGAGCAGGCGCTCGCAGCGGCGCCCGCAGCTGAAGAGGACCGCTTCCGCGTCCCCCGCATCTTGACTGAGGAGGCCTGATGAGCCTGACCGGGCTGACCGCGTCCGAGCTGGCCGCCAAGCTGGCGGCAGGTGAGGTCACATCGGTCGAGGTGACCCAGGCGCACCTGGACCGCATCGCCGCTGTGGACTCGCTGGTCCACGCGTTCCTGCACGTCGACGCCGAGGGCGCGCTCGCCGCGGCCCGCAAGGCCGACGAGGACCGGGCCGCGGGCAAGGCGGCGTCGCCGCTGGCCGGCGTGCCGCTGGCGCTCAAGGACGTGCTGACCACCACCGACATGCCCACCACCGTCGGGTCGAAGATGCTCGAGGGCTGGATGGCGCCGTACGACGCGACCGTCACGCGCAGGCTGCGTGAGGCCGGCGTGGTCGTGCTGGGCAAGACCAACATGGACGAGTTCGCGATGGGTTCCTCCACCGAGAACTCGGCCTACGGCCCGACCCGCAACCCGTGGGACACCGACCGCATCCCGGGCGGTTCCGGCGGCGGTTCCTCGGCCGCGCTGGCCTCGTTCGAGGCGCCGCTGGCCATCGGCACCGACACCGGCGGCTCGATCCGCCAGCCCGGCGCGGTGACCGGCACGGTCGGCGTGAAGCCCACGTACGGCGGCGTCTCCCGCTACGGCCTGGTGGCGTTCTCCTCGTCGCTGGACCAGCCGGGTCCCTGCGCGCGCACCGTGCTGGACGCGGCCCTGCTGCACGAGGTGATCGCCGGGCACGACCCGATGGACTCGACCTCGATCGACCAGCCGGTCCCGCAGGTCGTCGAGGCCGCCAAGCAGGGCTCGGGCGGCGACCTGACCGGTGTGAAGGTCGGCGTCGTCCGCGAGTTCTCCGGCGACGGCTACCAGCCGGGTGTGCAGCGCGCCTTCGACGCCGCGGTCGCTCAGCTCTCGAAGCTGGGTGCCGAGGTCGTCGAGGTCTCCTGCCCGCACTTCGACTACGCGCTGGGTGCCTACTACCTGATCGCGCCGAGCGAGTGCTCGTCGAACCTGGCCCGGTTCGACTCGATGCGCTACGGCCTGCGCGTCGGTGACGACGGTGAGCACAGCGCCGAGCAGGTCATGTCGCTGACCCGCGAGGAGGGCTTCGGCCCCGAGGTCAAGCGGCGCATCATGCTCGGCACCTACGCGCTGTCGTCGGGCTACTACGACGCCTACTACGGCCAGGCGCAGAAGGTGCGGACGCTGATCACCCGCGACTTCACCGCCGCGTTCGAGCAGGTCGACGTGCTGGTCTCGCCGACCACCCCGACCACCGCGTTCAAGATCGGGGAGCGGGTCGACGACCCGATGGCGATGTACCTCGCCGACCTGTGCACCATCCCGTCCAACCTGGCGGGCAACGCCGCCATGAGCATCCCGTGCGGACTGTCCGATGAGGACGGCCTGCCGGTGGGTCTGCAGATCATGGCTCCGGCGATGGCCGACGACCGGCTCTACCGCGTCGGCGCGGCCTACGAGGTCGCCCGGGACGCCGAGCAGGGCGGCCCGCTGATCAACCGTGCCCCGAAGCTGGAGGCGGCGGTATGAGCCGCTCCCACGCCACCGATGCAGGAGGTCGCAAAGTGAACCCGAAGTTGAAGGCAGCGTTCCAGCTCGCTTCCGTGGTCTCGGCGGCCTTCGGGCTGAAGTCGAGCTACAAGGCGGCCCGCGAGAAGAACGACAAGCTCGAACTGGCCGACGTCATCATCACCGCGCTCGGCCTGATCACCGGCACCGCGCTGGCGGTGCGCGCGCTGCGCAAGGGGAGTGACGACGAGTGACCGCGGTCGCCGAGATCATGGACTACGACGAGGTTCTGGACCGGTTCGACCCGGTGCTGGGGCTCGAGGTCCACGTTGAGCTCTCCACCAAGACAAAGATGTTCTGCGGCTGCGCCAACGAGTTCGGCGCCGAGCCCAACACGCAGGTCTGCCCGGTGTGCCTGGGGCTGCCGGGGGCGCTTCCCGCGGTCAACGGCAAGGCCGTCGAGGCCGCGATCCGGATCGGCCTGGCGCTCAACTGCCAGGTCGCGGAGTGGTGCCGGTTCGCCCGGAAGAACTACTTCTACCCGGATCAGCCGAAGAACTTCCAGACCTCGCAGTACGACGAGCCGATCGTCTTCGACGGTCACCTCGACGTGGTGCTCGACGACGGAGAGACCTTCCGCGTCGACATCGAGCGGGCGCACATGGAGGAGGACACCGGGAAGTCGCTGCACATGGGCGGTGCCACCGGTCGAATCCACGGTGCCGACTACTCGCTGCTGGACTACAACCGGGCCGGCGTGCCGCTGATCGAGATCGTCACCAAGCCGATCACCGGTGCCGGTGAGCGCGCTCCCGAGGTCGCCCGCGCCTACGTGACCGCGCTGCGCGACCTGCTGCGCGCGCTGAACGTCTCCGACGTGCGGATGGACCAGGGTTCGTTGCGCTGCGACGCGAACGTGTCGCTGATGCCCAAGGGCGCGAGCGAGTTCGGCACGCGCACCGAGACCAAGAACGTCAACTCGCTGCGCAGCGTCGAGCGGGCGGTCCGCTACGAGATGCAGCGGCACGCGGCGGTGCTGACCTCCGGCGGGTCGATCGTGCAGGAGACCAGGCACTTCGACGAGTCCACCGGTTCCACCTCGTCCGGTCGCCCGAAGGAGACCTCCGAGGACTACCGGTACTTCCCGGAGCCCGACCTGGTTCCGATCGCGCCGTCCCGCGAGTGGGTCGAGGAGCTGTCCCAGACCCTGCCGGAGCTGCCTTGGGAGCGTCGTCGTCGCGCCAAGGAGGACTGGGGCCTGTCCGACGAGGAGCTCCGCGACCTCGTCAACGCCGGTGCGCTGGAGCTCATCGCCGAGACCGTCGAGGCCGGTGCGGCTCCGGGCGACGCCCGCTCGTGGTGGGTGGCCTACCTGTCGCAGCAGGCCAACACCCGCGGTGTCGAGCTGGCGGATCTGGCCATCACGCCGAAGCAGGTCGCGCGGGTCGTGGCGCTGGTCGGCGAGGGCAAGCTGACCAACAAGCTGGCCCGCCAGGTCGTCGACGGCGTGCTCGACGGCGAGGGCGAGCCGGACGAGGTCGTGGCCGCACGCGGCTTCGAGGTCGTCTCCGATGACTCCGAGCTGCAGAAGGCGGTCGACGAGGCCCTGGCGGCGCAGCCGGACGTCGCGGACAAGATCCGCGGCGGCAAGGTCCAGGCGGCCGGTGCCGTGGTCGGCTCGGTCATGAAGGCCACCAAGGGTCAGGCCGACGCCAAGCGGGTCCGCGAACTCGTCCTCAAGGCCTGCGGCCAGTAGCGCAGCAGTTCCCGAGACGCCCCCGACCTCGCCAGGTCGGGGGCGTTCTTCGTGCGCGCCGGCGTTCAGAGGACGTGGGCGATGTAGCCGTCGGGCCGGATCAGCACGGTGGTCGCGGGGGTGACGTCGTAGGTGTCGTAGGCGTCGACGTCAGCATGGGAACCTTCCGCGCATTCCCGGGTGATGTGCACGGTGCGGATGTGCGGCGGGGTGCTGGGAACGTCCGCGTCGAAGGCCAGAAGCGTCCAGTGCGTTCCTCGCATCAGGTCGAAGAGGTGCACCGGTTCGCCTCCGGGGCTGCGCAGGAGGGAACCGGGCGCGCGGTCGCCTGCTCGGACGCGACCGGGGTGCGGGCGCTCGTCGGTGGTGAGGGGACCGTTGCGGTAGTTGATGCCGAGCTGGTTGGTCTCCGGGCCGCGGCGCATCGCGTCCGGGTTTCCCTCGAGGGTCTTGTCGAGGAGGTCGGTGCTGAGCCCGAGCACGCTCGCCGCGACCGGGCGGCGTTCGGCGTCGTAGCTGTCGACCAGTTCGGGGGAGCCGTCGGCGAGCTTCCAGCCCAGGTTGTAGGCGTCCTGCACGCTCGTGTTGAGCCCTTGACCGCCCGTGGGCGGGTGGGTGTGCGCGGCGTCGCCTGCCAGGAACACCCGCCCTGAGCGGAAGGTTTCGGCCAGTCGCGAGTTCGGGCGCCACACCGTCGACCACGTCAACTCCTGGATCCGCACGTGCGATGCGCCGAACTCGTCCAGCAGCCCCTGCACGGAGTCGATGTCCGTCCGCGCCGGGTGGGTGGAGGGAGGCCTTGCTGCGCACTGCAGAACGTCGGTGCCCGCGAGCGGGGTGAGGCTCACCCCGCACCCGGGGTCGGTGGCGGAGGCGAAGTGGTGCGCCAGCTCCGGGTGGTCGAGGCCGGTGACGCGCGCGTCGAAGAGGACCAGCTTGGTGTCCTCGTCGGTGTTGCCGAGGAAGTCGACGCCGAGTTGCTTGCGGACGGCGCTGCGGCCGCCGTCGGCGCCACCAGGTGCTCAGCTCGAACGTCTCCGCTGGTCAGCGTGGCCGTGACGCCGTCATCGTCCTGCTGGAAGCTCAGCAGCGCCGTGCTGCGTTCGACCTTCACGCCCAGTTCTGCGAGGCGGTCGCGGAGGATCTCCTCGGTGCGCCACTGGGGAACCATCCACCCGTTCGGGTAGGGGATCTGCGGCGTGGGTTCGACGTGCTCGGCCATCCGCAGTTCGCCGGTGTGCTTGCCGCCGGAGTAGGTGCGGAACGGTGGTGGGAGGAAGCCGGCCGCCAGGATCTCGTCGATCACGCCGAGGTCGTCGAAGACCTCCAGGGTGCGCGGTTGGAGTCCATCACCGCGCGAGCCGGGCAAGGGATCCTCGCTCGCATCCACGATCCGGCACGGCACGCCGCGCCGTGCCAGCTCGATGGCCAGCGTCAGTCCGGTGGGTCCGGCACCGGCGATCAGCACTCGGGTGTCCATCACCACTCCTAGATGAATTAAAATTCAGTGAATTAAAGTTCAGTGAACCGCTTGCTAGGTTTCGTGTCAAGCGACGAGGGAGGACGTCAGATGCCGGGGATCACCCGCAAGGCGCAGGCGGCCGAGACCGAGGCGGCGCTCAAGGCGTCGGCGGTGCGGGTCTTCGACCGGCAGGGCTATCTCAACACCAAGATCACCGACATCACGGCCGACGCCGGCCGGTCGGCGGGATCGTTCTACAACCACTTCAAGAGCAAGGAAGAGCTCCTCGAAGCGCTGCTCGCCGACCTGCTGCGGGTCAGCGACGAGGAGGTGCTCGCCGACGACGAGCACTCGCCGGACCTGGGGCGGCGGGATGCGATCCGCTGGCACGTCTCCCAGTACTGGAACTTCTTCGGGGCCAACAAGGCCGTGCTCATCGCGCTGCGCCAGGCCGCGCTGGTCGACCAGCGATTCGCCGACCGCGTCGCCGGCCTCCTCGAACCCGACGTGCACCACCTCGCCGACCACCTGGCGCACTGCGCACGGCCGGAGGCGACCGCGGTCGCCATCGCCGGGCTCTGCCAGCAGTTCGCCTACGCCAAGCTCGTCGAGGGCCAGCCGGTGCTGGCGGCGCTCGCAGACGAGGACGCGATCGACCTGCTCACCGGGCTCATCGACCGCGGCATCAACGGCTAGGCCGTTCCGGTCTTAGGAGTTGTTTCGGATTTGCTTTGCTTGGCGGTGCCAGCTGAGTCCCACACCTGAAGCAACGGCTACCGCCGCATTCTGAAAACGACCCCTTAGTCCTTGCCCGCGGTGCCGCCTGTCGGTGGTTCGAGCCGCAGGACGCGGTCGTCGCTCGGGACGGGACGGTCGCCGTCGCGGTTGGTGGTGCCCAGCCACACCAGGCCGTCCGGGGCCAGCGTCGCGGTGGAGAAGCGGCCGTAGCGGTTCTCCAGCACCTTGGTGGGCTGCCCGGTGAAGCTCCCGTCCGGCGCCGGGTGCAGCGTGTAGAGGGCGGAGGCGTCGCGCAGCGCCACGATCACCGTCGACGCGTCGGCCGCGCATCCCGACACCCCGGGCCGGTCCGACCAGGTCCAGGCCGGGGTGCCCAGCGGCTCGCCGAACCTCACCTGGTGAAGCGCGTCCTGGCCGTTGTTGCGGTCGGTCACCCAGAACATGTTCATCGCGGCGGTCCCGCAGATGCCCGTCGGTTCGTTGAGCCCGGAGGTGACGACCGGGGAGTTCCGCTGCGGGTTGCCCTCAGCGGGCTTGCCGAAACCGTCGATGCGCAGCAGCTTCCCGGTCAGCGAGGTCGGGTTGGCGGCGGTGGCGGGGTCGCCGCCGTTGCCGGTGGCCACCAGCAGCGCGCCCTTGCCGTCGTCGAGCAGCGCACCCGAGTTCCCGCTGGAGCCCTTGGGAATGCCGGTCAGCACCGGTTTCGGGCTGTCGCCGCTGGCGACTCGCACGACCCGGTTGTCCGAGCCGGTCGTGACGTAGGCGTAGAAGAGCTCGTCCTCGTGGTAGGTGGGGGACAGGGCCAGCCCGGTCAGCCCGCCACCGCTGCTCGCGTCGACCGAGATGCGCGCCAGCTCAACGGGTTTCGCGCCCTTCTGGACGCGCAGCACGCGGCCGGTGGTGCGTTCGCCGACGATCGCGCTCTGCCCGTCCGGGAGCACCGCGATCGCCCCGACCGGGTCCAGGCAGGTGGCGACCACCGCCGGGTCGGGGTCCTCGCAGCCGACCGCCTGCGGAGGCGGCTGCTGCGGGTTCGGAGCGCCGGGCGCTTCGGACGGCGGCACTTCGTTCTCGAAGGAGGGCTGCGGTCCGGCCTGCGGCGCCAGCGAAGGCTGTTCGGCGAACGGCCGGGTGTGCTCGTCGGGGAACTGGGCGCATCCGCTCAGCACGACCCCGAGCACCGCGAAGGCGCTCACCAGCGCACGAGACCGACCCATCACACCCGCGACCCTATCCGCCCCGCGGTGAACCCGGGGTGAGCCACCCTTCGCCTCGGGTCACGTCGGTGGCCGCAGCGCCCTGCGCCGTGGGCGCACGTCTGGCAGGGGGAAGCGGAGTCGTCGCACCGGCGGTGGTGGCGGGTCGATCCCCAGGCGCGCGCATTCCACGGCCTCGACGCGGCGGAGGAGCAGGTCGAACTCCTCCCGGACCGTGGCGGGATCCTCGAACGGGAGGAAGTGGGAGGCCTCCAGCAGCCGCACCCTGGCCTGCGGGAGCGAGCCGATCTGCCGGGCCGCGGTCAGTGGTTCCCCGAGGGGGTCGTTGCGCCCGGCCAGCAGCGTGACCGGGCAGGTGATGCGCGGCAGTTCGTCGCGGGCGGACGCGCTCCAGGCCAGCGCGAGTTCGGCGTGCCTGCGCCAGTCGTGCTGGACGAGCCTGCGCAGCGCGACGGCGGTGGTGGCGCGGTGACCGGTCGGCAGCACGCCCGCCTGACGCAGGATGCGGGCGGGCCAGTCGCCCACCGGTAGCTGCGAGGTGATGCCTTCCATCAGGTCGCCGGCCAGCTTCAGCGAGGCCGAGCCCCCCGAGGCCAGCAGCCTGCGCACCGAATCGGGCAGGCCCAGGTTGGCCAGCAGGGTCTCGATGCCCGCGGTGGGAGGTCCGGCGAGCAGCAGGAGTCCTCGCACCCGATCGGGGTGGCGCGCGGCCATCTCCACGGCGGTGGCGGTGCCGCCGGACCACGCCAGGACCACGCAGTCGGGCACGTCGGCGTCATCGAGGACTTCGACGGCATCGGCGATGTGCTCATCCGGGCTGCCGGAGGAAATGCGGGAGGGGGACCAATTCAGCACCTGAGCCGTGCAATCCAGCGGAAGCAATTCCGGCGCCGAAATGAGTTCGGGAAGCGCGAGAACCGCTCGCGGGGCGAACGAGCCCGACGGCCAGGCTTCGCCGAACTCCAGGAAACGCGAGCCACCTGCGGAAACATCGGTTCTTCCTGGCGCGTGCTCGCCGAATTCTGGATCCTCCATCAGCACATTTTCCACCTGAACGGACACTTCTGGTATCGAACCTGTCACGTGTCGGAAAGGTTTTCTCCCAAAGGGTCGCACTATCGGGTGAAGATGCCCTAACCTCCTGCGGCGTGAGCATCCATGACGATCGCCCCGGCGGTGCGGGCGGCTCCCCCGACGATCGCAGCTACGGCGCGCACGCCCAGCGCCCGCGCGGCGCCAAGGGTGCGGCCAGGAGCACGCAGAGCCTCGGCGCACGGCAACACAACTACTACGACGAAGACGACGGCTACAGCGACGGCGAAGCGACCTCGCTGGTGGGCGGCGTCGGCGAAGAGTCCGGCTACGCCGAAGAGCTCGGCAAGAAGCGCAAGCCCTTCGCCTGGAACGGTGGCACCGACCTCGGACTGCTGATCCTGCGCCTCGCGCTCGGAGGGGTCTTCCTCCTGCACGGCGCGCAGAAGCTCTTCGGCGCGTTCAACGGTCCGGGCCCGGAAGGCTTCGCGGAAGTGCTGTCCGGCATGGGCTTCCAGCAGAGCGCCGCGCTCTCGCTGGTCACCGGCGGCACCGAGCTCGGTGCGGGTGCGCTGCTGGTCCTCGGTCTGTTCACGCCCGCCGCCGCGGCCGGTGTGGTGGGCCTGATGGCCAGCGCGGTGTTCGTCAAGCTGGGCGCCGGTTTCTTCAACGCCGACGGTGGGTTCGAGATGGATGCCATCCTCGGTGCCCTCGGTCTCGGCTTGATGTTCACCGGCCCCGGTCGGGTGGCCTTGGACTACGGGCGCGTGTGGTTCCGCCGTCCGTTGGGATTCGGCTTCTTCGGCCTGGTCGTCGCGGCTGGCGCGGCCGCGGCGATTCTGATCCTCTTCCACCGCCCCTGAGGCGTGCACCGAAAAATCGGGCCCCGCTCCACACAAGGAGCGGGGCCCGATTCTTCGTGGTCAGGAGATGAGTTCGTCAGGCAAGCACCGAAGGTGCTTTCTCGTTACCCCACCTGAGCAACCGGCACCGCCGGGGGTTCTGAGCGGCTTCGTGGCGAGCACGCCGCGACGACGTGTTGGGCATACACGAGGAGTGGCGCGCGGAGTCCACGGAGCCGCTGTGCTTTCCCTCCGGGGTTTCCCCCACCCGCACCGCTGAGCAGGTCCATGCAGAAAATCACTTGTTCACGTCTCGGACTGCTCCGTAGGAGGCCGAGGTGGCGAGCTTGGCGTAGGCGCGCAGGGCTGTGGTGACCTTGCGCTCGCGGTCGACGGGGTGCCAGGGGTTCTCGCTGGCCTCCATCTTGGCGCGGCGCTCGGCCAGGACCTGCGGGTCGACCAGCAGCTCCAGCTTGCGCTCGTGGACGTCGATGAGGATCTGGTCGCCGTTCTCCACCAGGCCGATCGCTCCGCCGCCCGCGGCCTCCGGCGAGATGTGCCCGACCGACAGGCCCGACGAACCGCCGGAGAACCGGCCGTCGGTGATCAGCGCGCACTTCTTGCCGAGGCCGGAGCCCTTCAGGAACGCGGTCGGGTGCAGCATCTCCTGCATTCCCGGGCCGCCCGCCGGTCCTTCGTAGCGGATGACCAGGACCTCGCCGGGCTGGATCTCCTTCTTCAGGATCGCCGAGACCGCCTGCTCCTGGCTCTCCAGAACGCGAGCCGGGCCCTGGAAGTGCCAGAGCTCCTCCTCGACGCCCGCGGCCTTGATGACCGCGCCTTCCTCGGCGAGGTTGCCCTTGAGCACGGCCAGACCGCCGTCGACGGTGTAGGCGTGCTCGACGTCGCGGATGCATCCCTCGGCGGCGTCGGTGTCCAGCGACGACCAGCGGTTTTCCGTCGAGAACGCCTGCGTGGTGCGGACTCCGCCGGGGGCGGCGTGGAAGATCTCGAGGGCCTTCTCCGAGGGGGACTCACCGCGCACGTCCCAATCGGACAGCCACGCGCTCAGGCTCTCGCTGTGCACCGAGGCGACGTCGCGGTGCAGCAGGCCGCCGCGGTCGAGCTCGCCCATGATCGCGCTGATGCCGCCGGCCCGGTGCACGTCCTCCATGTGGAAGTCGGAGTTCGGCGCGACCTTCGACAGGCACGGCACCCTGCGGCTGATCTCGGCGATGTCGTCGAGGGTGAAGTCGATCTCGCCCTCCTGCGCGGCGGCGAGGGTGTGCAGCACCGTGTTGGTGGAACCGCCCATGGCCATGTCGAGCGCCATCGCGTTCTCGAAGGCCTGCTTGTTGGCCACGGATCGGGGCAGGACGGACTCGTCGTCCTGCTGGTAGTAGCGCTTCGAGATGTTGACGACCGTGCGCCCGGCTTCCTGGAACAGCTCGCGGCGGGCGGCGTGGGTCGCCAGCGTCGAACCGTTGCCGGGCAGCGCCAGGCCCAGTGCCTCGGTCAGGCAGTTCATCGAGTTCGCGGTGAACATCCCCGAGCAGGAACCGCAGGTCGGACACGCGGAGCGCTCGACCTCGGACAGTCCTTCGTCGTCGACCGCGGCGTTCGCGGAGGCCGAGATGGTGGTGATCAGGTCGGTCGGCGCGTGCGCGACGCCTTCGACCACGACCGCCTTGCCTGCCTCCATCGGCCCGCCGGAGACGAACACGGTGGGGACGTTGAGCCGCATCGCGGCGTTGAGCATCCCCGGGGTGATCTTGTCGCAGTTGGAGATGCACACCAGCGCGTCGGCCTGGTGCGCGTTGACCATGTACTCCACCGAGTCGGCGATGATCTCGCGCGAGGGCAGCGAGTAGAGCATGCCGCTGTGGCCCATCGCGATGCCGTCGTCGACCGCGATGGTGTGGAACTCGCGCGGCACGCCCCCGGTCTCGCGGACCGTCTCGGCCACGACATCACCGAGGTCGCGCAGGTGCACGTGACCGGGCACGAACTGGGTGTAGGAGTTGGCGATGGCGACGATCGGCTTGCCGAAGTCGTCGTCGGTCATGCCGGTGGCGCGCCACAGCGAACGGGCGCCGGCGGCATTCCGGCCGTGAGTCGTGGTTCGGGAACGCAGCTGAGGCATTGGGAGACCTTCTTCGATTCCAGGCTCTGTGCGGGTCGGTGCCAGGATGCGGAGCCAGCGAGAGCTTCAACGCGGACCTTCCCGCTGACAACGCCTTGTGGGCGCTAAGCGTGGCGGTACCGCGACCCTACTCCTGCTCGAAGCGCCGTTGACCACGCATGTCGGGCAGATTACGCGCTGGCGGTGGTGTTCAGCCCTCGTCGGTGGACTGCGCGCTGGGGTCCGGGAGGTGGCCGCGGCTGACGAGCGAGATCGCCGGGAGATCGCGCGGGCGCACGTGCGGCAGCGTGACCTCGGAGCCTCCGGTGGTGCTGGCGCGGACCTTGGACTGCTTGGTGATGGCCAGGCCGTTGAGCGATTCCCAGGGAAAGGTGTGCGCGGTCGCGAGGCCGCGGACCTTGATCCGCTCGGCGTCGACGATGGTGCGGGGCCACAGCACGATCCACAGCAGGACCAGCGGCACCAGGAAGACGAGCAGTCCCAGCGGGCCGGCGGTGGTGGCCAGCGGGACCGCGCAGGCGGCGATCGCGAGCACGGCCAGCAGCGATACCCGGGGCAGCCGGAAGTTCAGCGATTCCGGGATTCGGGTCTGCTGCGGTTCCGCGGCCTGCGCGGATTCGGTGCTCTGCGGCTCGGCGGCGTCGTCCCGCCCGGAGTCCTGGGGTGTGTCGCTCACGCCCCGATGCTCTCACCTGGCCGGATCCTCCCGGTCGGGACCCGAGCGCCGCAGGGCTTCCCGATGGCTGGGAGTCGCAGAGCGGTGCGTATCACATCGGCCGGAAATCTCGTCGGCACGATGCCCGTGAACTGGGAAAATCGCGAACGAGCGTGATCGCGGCCCCTCGAACGGGCGCCCAGCATGCGGGAAGAGCGTCCCGAATGGTTTGACGCGGTACGACCAACCCCATTAACGTCCTGGCCATGCTGCGACTGCACGACATTCTCGTACTTCCCCGGCGCGTCGACGCCTGAGGAAGTCCTCGCAGCTGTCGACGCGCCAACCCTCGTCTGGCCCATTCGTGGCCTGCGGGGGTTTTTTCGTGTCCGGTCCCACTCCCAACCACCGAGGTTGACCCGATGACCAGCGCCAATACCAGGCAGAATCCGGTCCCGGCGCCCCCGCCAGGACGCCGACCCAAGCCAGCGCCGCCCAGCGGTGCTCCGGTGAAGCTCACGGGTGCGCAGGCACTCGTCCGCTCCCTGGAGTCCGTGGGCTGCGAGGTCGTCTTCGGGATTCCGGGTGGCACCATCCTCCCGTCGTACGACCCGCTGCTCGACTCCGAGAAGGTCCGGCACGTGCTGGTTCGCCACGAGCAGGGAGCCGGGCACGCGGCGACCGGGTACGCGCAGGCCACGGGCAAGGTCGGCGTCTGCATGGCGACCTCCGGCCCGGGCGCGACCAACCTGGTCACCCCGCTGGCCGACGCGAACATGGACTCGGTTCCGATGGTGGCGATCACCGGGCAGCAGTCGACCGGCCTGATCGGCACCGACGCCTTCCAGGAAGCCGACATCTGCGGCATCACGCTGCCGGTCACCAAGCACAACTTCCTGGTCACCGACGCCGAGGACATCCCGAGGGTCATCGCGGAAGCGTTCTACATCGCCTCCAGCGGCCGTCCCGGCCCGGTCCTGGTCGACATCCCCAAGGACGTCCAGCAGGCGACCATGTCGTTCGCCTGGCCGCCGGAGATGAAGCTGCCCGGCTACCGGCCGACCAGCAAGCCGCACGGCAAGCAGGTCCGCGAGGCCGCGAAGCTGATGGTCGAGGCCAAGCAGCCGGTCCTCTACGTCGGCGGCGGTGTCATCAAGGCCGAGGCGCACGCGGAGCTGCGGCAGCTGGCCGAGCGCACCGGGATCCCGGTGGTCACCACGCTGATGGCGCGCGGTGCGTTCCCGGACTCGCACCCGCAGCACCTGGGCATGCCCGGCATGCACGGCACGGTGTCGGCGGTCGCCGCCATGCAGCGCTCCGACCTGCTGATCGCCCTGGGCACCCGGTTCGACGACCGGGTCACCGGCCAGCTGTCGTCGTTCGCACCGGACGCCAAGGTCGTGCACGCCGACATCGACCCGGCCGAGATCTCCAAGAACCGCTACGCCGACGTCCCGATCGTCGGTGACTGCAAGGACGTCATCGCCGAGCTGACCGAGGCCTTCGAAGCCGCCGAGTCCGAGCACGGCACCGTCGACCTGAAGCCCTGGTGGGGGATGCTCGACGACATCCGCGGCCGGTTCCCGCTCGGTTACGCCGAGCCCAGCGACGGCAGCCTGTCGCCGGAGTACGTCATCGAGCGCCTCGGCAAGATCGCGGGCACCGACGCCGTCTACGCCGCGGGCGTGGGGCAGCACCAGATGTGGGCCGCGCAGTTCATCGGCTACGACAACCCGCGCACCTGGCTGAACTCCGGTGGTCTGGGGACCATGGGCTACGCGGTTCCGGCGGCCATGGGCGCCAAGGCCGGCGAGCCGGACAAGACGGTGTGGGCCATCGACGGCGACGGCTGCTTCCAGATGACCAACCAGGAGCTCGCGACCTGCGCGATCGAGAACATCCCCATCAAGGTGGCCGTCATCAACAACGGCAACCTGGGTATGGTCCGGCAGTGGCAGAACCTGTTTTACGCCGAGCGTTACTCACACAGCGACCTCGGCACCCACAAGCACCGCATCCCGGACTTCAAGCTGCTCGCCGACGCCTACGGGTGCGCAGGCCTGCGGTGTGAGTCCAAAGAGGACGTCGACAGCGTCATCCAGCGGGCTATGGAGATCAACGACCGACCCGTCGTGATCGACTTCGTGGTGGGCAAGGACGCGCAGGTCTGGCCGATGGTGGCGGCCGGCACCGGCAACGACGAGATCATGGCGGCCCGCGGCATCCGCCCGCTTTTCGAGGAGGACGAGGCGTGACTAGGCATACCTTGAGCGTGCTGGTCGAGAACGTGCCCGGTGTCCTCGCCCGGGTGAGCGGTCTCTTCTCGCGCCGCAGCTTCAACATCGAGTCGCTCGCGGTCGGCCCGACCGAGCACCCGGAGATCTCCCGGATGACGATCGTGGTCGCCGTCAGCGACCAACCGCTGGAGCAGGTCACCAAGCAGCTCAACAAGCTGGTGAACGTGATCAAGATCGTGGAGCTGGAGGACGACGCCGCGGTGCAGCGCGAGCTGCTGCTGGTGAAGGTCCGCGCCGACTCGTCGGTGCGCAGCCAGGTCCTGGAGACCGTCCAGCTGTTCCGCGCGAAGGTGGTGGACGTCTCGCCGGAGGCGCTGACCATCGAGGCCACCGGACCCGCCGATAAGCTCGACGCGTTGCTGCGAATGCTGGAACCCTACGGCGTCCGCGAGATGGTGCAGTCGGGAACGATCGCGATCGGTAGAGGCCCCCGCTCCATCACGGCTACTGCGGTCCGCTGACAACTTAAAGGAATGGTTTCGGGTCACTGTGCTTAGCGGTGCGAGTAGCGGAACCTCAGCGGCCCTCCGGGTCCGGGCGCCACTCCTGATGTATGCCAATTACACGGCGTCGCGGCGTCCTCCCCGGAGAACCGCTGAGAACCCGCGGCGGTGCTGGTTGAGTCCCACACCTGAAGCAGCGGCTACCGCCGCACCCAACATCTCCTAGCGGTTGGCAGGCGCGACCGACAACCGATGAAGTCCCGAAAGGAAACGCTGAAACACCATGGCAGTTGAAATCTTCTACGACGCGGACGCTGACCTCGGCATCGTGCAGGGCCGGAAGGTCGCGGTCATCGGCTACGGCAGCCAGGGGCACGCCCACGCGCTGAGCCTGCGGGACTCGGGTGTGGACGTGCGGATCGGTCTGCCGGAGGGTTCCAAGTCCCGGGCCAAGGCCGAGGAGGAGGGCCTGAAGGTCCTCACCCCGTCCGAGGCCTCCGCCGAGGCCGACCTGATCATGATCCTGGCGCCCGACACCAAGCAGCGCGAGATCTACGCCAACGACGTCGCCCCGAACCTCAAGCAGGGTGACGCGCTGTTCTTCGGCCACGGCTTCAACATCCGCTACGGCCTGATCCAGCCGCCGGCCGACGTCGACGTGGCCATGGTCGCGCCGAAGGGCCCGGGACACCTGGTCCGCCGCCAGTTCGTCGACGGCAAGGGCGTGCCGTGCCTGATCGCCGTCGAGCAGGACGGCTCGGGCAACGCCCAGGCCCTGGCGCTGTCCTACGCCGCCGCCATCGGCGGTGCCCGCGCCGGCGTCATCAAGACCACCTTCAAGGAGGAGACCGAGACCGACCTGTTCGGTGAGCAGGCCGTTCTCTGCGGTGGCACCTCCGCGCTGGTGCAGAACGGCTTCGAGGTGCTGGTCGAGGCCGGCTACCAGCCGGAGATCGCCTACTTCGAGGTCCTGCACGAGCTCAAGCTGATCGTGGACCTGATGTGGGAGGGCGGCATCGCCGGTCAGCGCTACTCCTGCTCCGACACCGCCGAGTACGGCGACCTCACGCGGGGCCCGCGCGTCGTCGACTCGCACGTCAAGGACTCGATGCGCAAGGTTCTCGGTGAGATCCAGGACGGCACCTTCGCCAAGGAGTGGGTGGCCGAGGACGAGGCCGGTCGCCCGAACTTCACCAAGCTGCAGTCCGAGGGCAACGCCCACCAGATCGAAGAGGTCGGCAAGAAGCTGCGCGCGCTGATGTCGTGGACCAACAAGTGAGCTGATCCCCTGCGCGCCGCCGCACCGGTGGCGCCATCGGGGTGAGTTTCCGAGCTCTCCGGATCTCTCGGCAGCGTTGATCCGCCCGGCCCGGTGAATCCTCAGATGAGGTTTCACCGGGCCTCGCGCGTTCTTGCGGTGGTCGGTAGGTTTCCGCCGGGCGGGTCTCCCACAACGGGATATCGCTATGAGTGAGGGATACGGTACGCATCGTGAGTGCAGACAACGAGATCGTCGACGACAAAGCGCACGTCCGCGGGAAGCTCGACTTCACGGACGCTGAGTGGATCGCTAGTACGGACGATCCGGATGAACCGGGCGTGGAGATAGCCTTCGTCGACGGTTACGTGGGGATGCGGAACGGGGCTGACCCGGAAGGGCCGGTCCTCGTCTTCACCCCCGAGGAATGGGACGCGTTCGTCGCGGGCGCCAAGGACGGCGAATTCGACGAACCGTGAAGCGCGGCCGCCGTTCGGGCCTGCTGCCGCCGGCGTGGGCGGCCTGGCCCGTTCGGGCGGCGATTCACTCCCGCACTGTGGAACGGTTTTGCTCGCTCATGGGGGTTGATCTGCGAGAATGCCGGGAAAGCGGAACTTGCGGACATGTTCGATCCAGCGGTGATCCGAGCTACACCCTTGTGAATGCTTTCTCAATCTCCCGTTAAACTTCCAACGTCCGGGCACATCGTCGTGCCGATCGTGATCTTCCAGCTTGGAGTTCGCCCGTGACCAACGCAAGCCGTCCTGTCGTTCTTCTCGCCGAGAAGCTGGCCCCGTCCGTGATCGACGCCCTCGGCGAAGAGGTCGAGATCCGCAACGTGGACGGCACCGACCGTCCGGCGCTGCTCGACGCTGTCGCCGACGCCGATGCGCTGCTGGTCCGTTCCGCGACCAAGGTCGATGCCGAAGTCCTCTCGGCCGCGAAGAATCTCAAGGTCGTCGCCCGCGCGGGTGTCGGCCTCGACAACGTCGAGGTACCCGCCGCCACGGAGCGCGGCGTGATGGTGGTCAACGCCCCCACCTCGAACATCGTTTCCGCCGCCGAGCACGCCATGGCGCTGCTGCTCTCGGTGGTCCGCAACGTGCCGCAGGCCGACGCGAGCCTGAAGGGCGGCGCGTGGAAGCGCAGCTCCTACGGCGGCGTCGAGCTCAACGGCAAGACCGTCGGTGTCGTCGGACTGGGCAAGATCGGGCAGCTGTTCGCCGCTCGCGTCGCCGCCTTCGGCACCAAGCTGATCGCCTACGACCCCTACGTGTCGCCGGCCCGCGCCGCGCAGCTGGGCATCGAGCTGGTCTCGCTGGAGGAGCTGCTCAGCCGCGCCGACGCGCTGTCGATCCACCTCCCGAAGACCGCTGAGACGCTGGGCCTGATCGGCGCGGAGGAGCTCAAGAAGGCCAAGCCGAACCTGGTCATCATCAACGCCGCGCGCGGCGGTCTGGTCGACGAGGACGCGCTGGCCGAGGCGCTGCGCAACGGCACCATCGCCGGCGCCGGCATCGACGTGTTCAAGTCGGAGCCCATCACCGACAGCCCGCTGTTCTCCCTGGACAACGCCGTGGTCACCCCGCACCTGGGCGCCTCCACGAGGGAGGCCCAGGACCGCGCGGGCACCGACGTGGCCAAGTCCGTCCGGCTCGCGCTGCGCGGCGACTTCGTCCCGGACGCGGTCAACGTGCAGGGCGGTGCGGTCGGCGAAGAGGTCCGCCCGTACCTGGCGCTGACCCAGAAGCTGGGCCAGCTGCTGTCCGCGCTGCAGGGCGGCACCCCGAGCTCGGTGACCATCGAGGCCCGCGGCGAGCTGGCCGACGAGGACATCTCGGTGCTGCAGCTGGCCGCGCTGCGCGGCGTGTTCTCCGGTGCTGTCGAGAGCCAGGTGACCTTCGTCAACGCTCCGCAGCTGGCTGAGGAGCTGGGCGTTCAGGTCGAGATCAAGACGACCTCGGAGAGCCCGAACCACCGCAGCGTCGTGTCGCTGCGCGCGCACATGGCCGACGGCACCACCGCTGTCGTCTCCGGTGCCCTGTCGGGCCCGAACCAGGTCGAGAAGCTGATCGAGGTCAACGGCCGGCACTTCGACCTGCGGGCCGAGGGCAACGTGCTGCTGCTGGAGTACCCGGACCGCCCGGGCGTGATGGGCAAGGTCGGCACGCTGCTGGGCGAGGTCGGCGTGAACATCGAGGCCGCCACGGTCAGCCAGACCACCGAGCGCTCCGAAGCGATCATGCTGCTGCGCGTGGACCGTCCGGTCGAGCAGGGCGTGCTGGAGCCGATCGGCGCCGCCGTGGGTGCCCGCATCGTGCGCACGGTCAGCTTCGAGTGAAGGTGGATGCCTCGGCAACGAGGTGTCGCTGAGTAGGTGCGCGACCGACGGATCGCGTGCTGAATAGCTCGGAAGCGTGAGAAGGGGTCGTCTCCGCTCAGGGGACGGCCCCTCACGCGCACCTGGAACGAAACAGTCCGTCACTCTAGTGGGTGTCCCACAGTTCGGGACTTATCATCCACTCGGTGGGCCCGGCGTGCCGCGAGACGTGGACATGCCGGTAGCCTTCGGCTCAACAGTTCGAGCCCCGCAGTTCGGGGTGGTTCTCGGGAGGTGTGTAGATGCGGCTCGCTGTGATCCCCGGCGACGGGATCGGGCCGGAGGTCGTGGCCGAGGCACTGAAGGTGCTCGGCGAGGTGGTGCCGGACACCGAGATCACCCGTTACGACCTCGGAGCCGCTCGCTGGCACGCGACGGGGGAGCTGCTCCCCGAGTCCGTGCTCGGTGAGCTCCGCCAGCACGACGCGATCCTGCTCGGCGCGGTCGGCGACCCATCGGTGCCCAGCGGCATCCTGGAGCGCGGTCTGCTGCTGCGGCTGCGGTTCGAGCTCGACCACCACGTGAACCTGCGCCCCGCGCGGCTGTACCCGGGCGTGAAGAGCCCGGTGGCCGACCCGGGTGAGATCGACATGGTCATCGTGCGCGAAGGCACCGAAGGCCCGTACGCGGGCAACGGCGGCCTGCTGCGCAAGGACACCACGCACGAGATCGCCACCGAGGTCAGCATCAACACGGCGTTCGGCGTCGAGCGGGTCGTGCGCGACGCGTTCGCCCGCGCCGCCTCGCGGCCCCGAAAGCACCTGACCCTGGTGCACAAGACCAACGTCCTCACCCACGCCGGCTCGTTGTGGTCGCGCGTGGTCGAGGAGGTCTCGCTGCAGTACCCGGACGTCACCGTGGCCTACCAGCACGTGGACGCCACCACGATCCACATGGTGACCGACCCGAGCCGGTTCGACGTGGTCATCACCGACAACCTCTTCGGCGACATCATCACCGACCTCTCGGGTGCGATCACCGGCGGCATCGGTCTGGCGGCCAGCGGGAACATCGACGCGACCCGCCGCAACCCGAGCATGTTCGAGCCGGTGCACGGCAGCGCCCCGGACATCGCCGGGCAGGGCGTGGCCGACCCGACCGCCGCCGTGCTGTCGATCGCGATGCTGCTCGACCACGTCGGGCTGACCGAGGCCGCCAAGCGCGTCGAGGCCTCGGTGGCCTTCGACCTGGCGACCCGCGACCACTCGTCGCCGGGCGCCACGTTCGCCATCGGCGACCGGCTCGCGGCTCTGGTGTCTTCCCGCGAGGTCGCTCCGCAGCCCTGATCTTCACCGGAGTTCGAGTTCCGAAGGGCGTCTCCCCGCCGGGGGAGGCGCCCTTCGGCTTTTCCGGATCGTGAGAACTCCGCCGCGTTCGATGGACATCCGCGGGCGAGGTGTGCAGCATGGGGTCGTGGCTTTCCGCAGTGTGATCATTATTGGCGAGCGCGTCGGGTAAACATCTCCGCTTCCCGACGCGCTGACCTCTCGCATTCGCGGGGGGTCTTTTTTGTTGCCTGCGCCAAGTCCGCGCCGAACCGATCGATCCGACGGGAGACATTCCAGTGACCCGCACCAAGCCGGCCGGCACGCCCCTGGGCGACGAATTCCACGTCTACGACACGACGCTGCGCGACGGGGCGCAGCGCGAGGGGATTTCGTACTCGGTCACCGACAAGCTGGCCGTCGCGCGCCTGCTGGACGGGCTCGGGGTCGGGTTTATCGAAGGTGGTTGGCCCGGAGCGCTTCCCAAGGACACCGAGTTCTTTCACCGCGCGGCACAAGAGGAACTCGAACTCAGCCACGCCGCGCTCGTGGCGTTCGGCTCCACTCGCCGCGCAGGCTCCAAAGTGGACGACGATCGTCAAGTTGCCGCCCTGCTGGACTCTCGCGCCCCGGTGGTGACGCTGGTGGCCAAATCGGACCGCAGGCACATCGAACGAGCGCTGCGCACCGACGTCGCGGAGAACTGCGCGATGATCGCCGACACCGTCCGCCACCTCGTCGACCACGGCAGGCGGGTTTTCGTCGACGCGGAGCACTTCTTCGACGGGTACGCCTTCGACCCCGACACCTCGCTGCGCGTGCTCGACGCCGCCGCGGGTGCGGGTGCCGACGTCGTCGTGCTGTGCGACACCAACGGCGGCCAGCTCCCGCTGCAGCTGGCCGACACCGTCCGGGAGGTCATCGCGCGCACCGGGATCCGCGTCGGCATCCACTGCCAGGACGACACCGGCTGCGCCGTGGCCAACAGCGTCGCGGCGGTGCAGGCCGGTGCCACGCACGTGCAGTGCACCGCCAACGGCTACGGCGAACGCACGGGCAACGCGGATCTGTTCGCAGTTCTGGGAAATCTGGGCATGAAGCTCGACATGCCGGTGCTGCCCGAGGGAAAGATGCCCGAGCTGAGCCGTGTTTCGCACGCGTTGGCGGAAATCGCCAACCTGGCTCCCGACACCCACCAGGCGTACGTGGGGCAGTCGGCGTTCGCGCACAAGGCCGGTCTGCACGCCAGCGCGATCAAAGTGGACCCCGAGCTCTACAACCACCTCGACCCGGCCGAGGTCGGCAACGGGATGCGGGTGCTGGTGACCGAGATGGCCGGTCGCGCCAGCCTGGAGCTCAAGGGAGCCGAACTCGGTCTGGAACTCTCGCCGGAGGCCGTCGGGGGAGCGGTGCGGCAGGTCAAGGAGCTCGAAGCGCGCGGCTGGTCCTTCGAGGCCGCCGACGCCTCGCTGGAGTTGTTGCTGCGCCGGGAGATGACGGGTTCCGAGCTCGAAACACCGTTCGAGCTCCAGTCGTACCGGGTGCTGCTCGACCACCGCGAGGACGGCGAGGTCGTCTCGGAGGCGACCGTGCGGGTCAGCGTGTCGGGGGAGCGGGTGATCGCCACGGCGGAGGGCAACGGTCCCGTCAACGCCCTCGACGCCGCGCTGCGCAAGGCCCTCGTGCCGCACCTGCCGTGGCTGGAATCGGTCGAGCTGACGGATTACAAGGTCCGCATCCTCGTCGACGAGCCGGGCACCGACGCCGTCACCCGGGTGCTCGTCGAGTCCCGCGACGGCGAGCACGAGTGGACCACCGTGGGCGTGCACGCCAACATCGTCGAGGCCAGCTGGCTCGCGCTCTGCGACGCGCTGATCTACAAGGCCTGCGCCGCGATGTGACGACGGCCTCCCGCCGAACCCCGGAATGCGGTGGCGGGTTCCGGTGCCCGAGTATGTTGGGCGCGGGTTCCCACCACCCGTCCACAGCAGATTTCATTGCGGAGGTTCGTCTTGCGGTTGGCTCGTGTCGCCCACTCTGACGGGGTGTCGTTCGTGGCGTTGGAGCCGGATCCGGCCGCGCCTCGCGAGAAGATCGTGGCGGTCGAGATCGACCAGCACCCGTTCGGCTCGCCCACCTACACCGGCCGGAAGTGGCCGATGGCCGACGTGCGCCTGCTGGCGCCGATCCTGCCGAGCAAGGTGATCTGCGTGGGCAAGAACTACGTGGAGCACGCGCGCGAGATGGGCGGCGAGGCTCCCGAGAACCCGCTGATCTTCATGAAGCCCTCGACCTCGGTGGTCGGCCCCAACTCGCCGATCAAGCTGCCGCCGAACTCCGAGCGGGTGGACTTCGAAGGCGAGCTGGCCGCGATCATCGGCCAGCCCTGCAAGGACGTCCCGGAGGCGCGCGGCACCGAGGTGCTGCTCGGCTACACGATCGCCAACGACGTCACCGCGCGCGACCAGCAGAAGGCCGACGGGCAGTGGACCCGCGCCAAGGGCTACGACACGTTCTGCCCGCTGGGGCCGTGGATCGACACCGAGATCGACCCGTCGGACCTGTCCCTGCGCACCGATCTGGACGGCGAGGTCAAGCAGGACGGCCGCACCTCGCAGCTGGTGCACGGCGTCGGCGGCCTGGTCTCCTGGGTCTCGCGGATCATGACGCTGCTGCCGGGTGACGTCATCCTGACCGGCACGCCGGCCGGTGTCGGACCGATGACCGACGGCCAGAAGGTCACGGTCTCCATCGACGGCCTGGGCGCCCTCACCAACCCCGTCCAGAACGCCTGACGTCCGGAGCGCCCACACCCCCGCAGTCTTCGCACCTTCGGGTGAGAAGTGCGGTAGCCGCCCAGTTTTAGTCCAAACCGAGGACCTTCGAAGCCCGAAATGTCCGCTCAGTTTGGACTAAAACTGGGATTCGGGTGGCGCCCGGGTTATCGGCGGGCTTCCTTGGGGGGCTTCTCTCGGACCGCGCCGAAGGCCAGCAGGTAGGGCGGGACGCGGCGGAGGAACGGCAGCCGCGAGATCAGGCGGATCGGCAGCGGCAGCCTCGCCGAGTCGCCGAGGTCGATCTCGCCGCGCAGGGCCGGCCCCACCACGTTGTCGTGGATCACGCGCTGGAAGCCCTGGATCAGCACCGTGGTGAGCCAGCGGCGCCGCTGGACGGCCGCCACGTGCGCGCGCCGCAATCGACCCTCGCGCAGGGGTCCTGCGAGGTGGCGCGCCGTCGCGACCGCGTCCTGGACCGCGAGGTTGATCCCGATCCCGCCGACCGGCGACATCGCGTGCGCGGCGTCGCCGATGCACAGCAGGCCGGGCACGTGCCACTTGCGCAACCGGTCCAGGGTCACGTGCAGCAGCTTCACGTCGTCCCACGAGCGCACGAGCTCGCGGTCGCCCAGCCACGGGATCTCCTGCCTGAGCTGCGCGTTGAAGTCCTCGATCGGCCCTGTCCGGCCTTCGCCGTCGGAGCCCTTGTGGATGATCGAGGCGACCTGGAAGTAGTCACGCCGGTCGATGAGCACCTGGAACGCGCGCTTGCGCAGCATCCCGACCAGTCCCTCCGGGTCCTCGGGCTGCCGCGGCAGCCGGAACCAGCGGACGTCCATCGGAGTCGGGAAGTCCTGCAGTCCGAGTTCCGGCAGCTCGCGCGCGAACGACTTGCGCCCGTCGCAGGCCACGGTGATGGTGGCGTGCAGCTCGCCGGTCTCGCCGGAGGCGGTGCGGTAGCGCACCCCGCGAACCCGTCCGCCCTCCCGGATCAGCTCGGTGGCCTCGGTGTTCATCCGCAGCGTGAACCCCGGCTCGGACTTGCCCTCCTCGGCGAGCATGTCCAGCAGGTCCCACTGCGGAACCATCGCGATGTAGTTGCGCTTGATCGGCAGCAGGCTGAAGTCGCCGACCGTGAACAGGTCCCCGTCGGGTCCGAGCGGCAGCTGGATCTTGGTGATCCGGCTTTGCGGGATCTGCTCGAAGCGGTCGGCGAGCCCGATCTGGTCGAGCAGCTGCAATGTCGTGGGGTGCACCGTGTCGCCGCGGAAATCGCGCAGGAAGTCGCCGTGCTTCTCCAGGACGGTGACCTCGACGCCGGACCGGGCCAGCAGCAGTCCGAGCACCATGCCCGCCGGTCCGCCGCCGACGATGCAGCAGGTGGTTCGCTCCATCGCGTTCCTCCCAGGTTTTCAACGCTTGTTGAATAACGTCAGCATGCACCTACCGGGTGCGGCCGTCAAGCGCACGCGAGCAGTGGCTAGGCTGAATCCGTTATGAGCACGCCAGAAGCCAGCACAGACGCAGCCAAGGAAGAGGCAGCCGGACAGGGGGCCGCAGGCCCGGTTCGTGCCCGGTTCTGCCCGTCGCCGACCGGAACCCCGCACGTCGGCCTGATCCGCACCGCCCTCTACAACTGGGTGTTCGCCCGGCACAACAAGGGCAAACTGGTGTTCCGCATCGAGGACACCGACGCCGCCCGGGACAGCGAGGAGTCCTACCAGGCGCTGCTCGACGCGCTGCGCTGGCTGGGCCTCGACTGGGACGAAGGTCCCGGAGTCGGCGGAGACCACGGCCCCTACCGGCAGAGCGAGCGGCGCGACATCTACGCCGACGTCGCCCAGCGCCTGCTGGCCGCCGGTGAGCTCTACGAGTCCTACTCCAGCCCGGACGAGGTCGAGGCCCGCCACAAGGCGGCCGGGCGCGACCCCAAGCTGGGCTACGACAACTTCGACCGCGACCTCACCGACGAGCAGCGCGAGGCATTCAAGGCCGAAGGTCGCAAGCCCGTGCTGCGACTGGTGATGCCCGCGCGCGACATCACCTTCACCGACGTGGTCCGCGGCGAGATCACCTTCCCGGCGGGCAGCGTGCCCGACCCCGTGCTCGTGCGCGGCAACGGTGATGCGCTGTACACGCTCACCAACCCCGTCGACGACGCCCTCATGCGGATCACCCACGTGCTGCGGGGCGAAGACCTGCTCTCGTCCACACCGCGCCAGATCGCGCTCTACGAAGCGCTGCAGCGCATCGGCGTCACCGACTTCACGCCCGCGTTCGGCCACCTGCCGTTCGTCATGGGCGAGGGCAACAAGAAGCTGTCCAAGCGAGACCCGCAGTCCAACCTGTTCCACCACCGCGACCGCGGGTTCCTGCCCGAGGGCCTGCTCAACTACCTGGCGCTGCTCGGCTGGTCGATCTCCGAGGACCGCGACGTGTTCACGCTCGAGGAGATGGTCGAGGCCTTCGACATCGGGCGCGTCAGCTCCAACCCGGCGCGCTTCGACCAGAAGAAGGCCGACGCCATCAACTCCGCGCACCTGCGCGCCCTGGCGCCGGACGACTTCGTCGAACGCATCGTGCCCTACCTCGTCAACGGCGGAGTGCTGCCCGCCGAGCCCACCGAGTCGCAGCTGGCGACCGTGCGCGCCGCCGCGCCCCTGGTGCAGGAGCGGCTCATCGTGCTCTCCGACGCCGTCGGCATGATGGGTTTCCTGTTCGCGGGCGACGACTTCCAGCCAGAGGAAGCCTCCGCGCAGAAGGCGCTCGGCGACGACGCCCGGCCCGTGCTGGAAGCCGCGATCGGTTCGCTCGAAGCGCTGCCGGAGTGGACGACCGCCGCCATCGAGGAGGCTCTCAAGGTCTCCGTCGTCGACGGCCTCGGCATCAAGCCGCGCAAGGCCTTCGCGCCCGTCCGCGTCGCCATCACCGGGCGCACCGTGTCGCCACCGCTGTACGAGTCGATGGAGCTCCTCGGCCGCGAGGTCTCGCTCACCAGGCTCCGCAAGGCGCTCGGCTGACGGACACCGAGAGCAACTCCCACCACCCACGCCGCCGCGTCGCTCACCGGAGCGTCGCGGCGGCGTCGTTCTCCCACCTGCGCTTTCGCCCCGGGACGTGTTCGAGCCCAACTGCTAAGACGGAGCGGAAACCCGGTTCGGTTGCGCAGTGTTCTCAGACCCACAGCAGACTTCACTAGGTTGGCAGAGTCGGACGCGGCGGGTGAACGCCTAGCCTCTCGGGGTGACATCCGCGGCTGACGAATCGAAATCCCGCAATCCCGCCCAGATCAAGGCTGTCTGCCTCGACATCGACGACACCTTGCTGGACAGCCAGAGCGCGGCGCGCAGCTCCCTCAGAGAGCTCCTCGGGACCGACCGGGCCTGGCCCGTGTGGGAACGCACCACCGACCGGTACTACGCGCGGTTCGTCACCGGCCAGATGCCCTTCGACGTCATGTGCGTGGAACGCACCCGCGCCTTCTTCGCCGCCTTCGGCGAGGACATCGATTACGCGGAGGCGCAGAGCCGCGAAAACCAGCGCATGGAAGCCATGCAGCGCGCCTGGGGGCTCTTCGACGACGTCCTCGACAGCCTCGACTGGATGCGCGCCACCGGACTCCGCCTCGCCGCCGTCACCAACGCCCCCAGCGCCTACCAGCGCAAGAAGCTCGCCGCCGTCGGCCTCGCCGACGCCTTCGACGCCGTGGTCATCTCGGGCGAGATCGGTGTGGCCAAACCGGATCCGCGAATCTTCCACGCCGCCTGCGACAGCCTCGGCCTCCAGCCCCACGAAGTCGCCCACGTGGGAGACAAGCTCACCACCGACGCCCGCGGCGCCGCCCGCGCCGGACTCAGCGGCATCTGGCTCAACCGCCACCGGATCCCCGCGCCTCGCGCTCACGCCGAGGACACCGTCCCCACCATCACGAGCCTCGAGGAACTCCCCGAACTGCTCGTCACCGAGATCGCCGCACCCGCCCTCGCCGATCTCGTCGGCCAAGCGCGCTGAACCGGGCCGCCACCTGCGAGAACACCAGAGCAGGGGGGTGCTGGGAAGGCCCCTCGAGCGGTGGGCTAATATATTCACCAACGCGGCGGACAGAAGTCCGGAAGCCGAACTCCACACCGGAGATCGGAATTCGAGACAACTGGCCGTCAAGCACCATGGGGTATGGTGTAATCGGCAGCACGACTGATTCTGGTTCAGTTAGTCTAGGTTCGAGTCCTGGTACCCCAGCGAGCAGATCACCTCGGTGATCTCTCATGCGGTCCCGTCGTCTAGCGGCCTAGGACGCCGCCCTCTCAAGGCGGTAGCGCGGGTTCAAATCCCGTCGGGACTACAGCGGTGGGAGCGGTATACCTACTTTGATGCGTAGGTATACCGCTTTCGTCATTGTATTGGGGGGTCGAACCCCCCAAGCCCCCCACGGTGCGGTGGTTGCTTTGGGGAGTGCTCCTCTCTTTGGTTCTGGTTCCCGGCCTGGGCTTGTGACCAGCCTCTTTGGCTTGGCTTGGCTTGGCTGGCTCGTCAGCTTCGCCGCCTCGTAGTGGGCTCGGCGGCTTCGCCGCCTCGGTTGGTGGCTCTCGCCGGCTTCGCCGTCTCGTGGTGGGCTTGTCGGCTTCGCCGTCTCGCCCTCTCGCTGGCTCGTTTTTGCTTCCTGCTTCCTGCTTCCTTGTGCCTTGTTGGGGTTTGGCTTTTGGTTGTTGGTGGGGTTGTTTCTTTGATTGTGTTGCGGTGCTTTTGTCCTCTTCTTTGTTGTTGGGGTCACTTTCGGTGGTGTTCCTGCTGGTTGTGGGTGTGAGGGGTGGGGGTGTTCTCGGGGTTTCTCGGGTGTTGTAGTCTTATCCCCGTTGCGCGGTCCCGTCGTCTAGCGGCCTAGGACGCCGCCCTCTCAAGGCGGTAGCGCGGGTTCAAATCCCGTCGGGACTACAACGCGAAGGCCCCGGACATCGTGTCCGGGGCCTTCGTTTTTGCCTCTGTCAGAGCCTGTTCTGCAAGCCCTCGGCGGCCGCCAGCAGATCCGCTGCCCAGCGCGCGCCCGGCCTGCGGCCCATCCGGTCGATCGGGCCCGACACCGAGATCGCCGCGACCACCCCGCCCTGGGAATCCCGCACCGGCGCCGAAACGCTCGCCACACCGGCCTCGCGCTCCGCGACGCTCTGCGCCCAGCCCCGTCGCCGCACCTCCAGGAGAGTGCGCTCACCGAACACCGCCTCGCCGAGCACCGCGCGCTGCGTCGCCGGATCCGCCCACGCCGCCAGGACCTTCGCCCCTGAGCCCGCCGTCATCGACAGCGCAGTCCCCACCGGGACCGTGTCCCGCAAACCGCTCGGCGGCTCCGCAGTCGCTATGCACAGGCGCTGCATGCCGTCACGGCGGTAGAGTTGGACGCTTTCACCCGAGACATCCCGGAGTTTGGGCAGCACCGTGGACGCCGCCTCCAGCAGCGGATCCACCGCGCCGCCGGCGAACTCCGCCAAGGCGGCGCCAGGACGCCACCTGCCGTCCGAACCGCGACGCAGCAGGCGATGCGTCTCCAGGCCCACCGCCAAGCGGTGCGCCGTCGCGCGCGGCAGCCCCGTCCGGCTGCACAGTTCTGCCAGGCCGCACGGCTCCTGGGCCACCGCCTGCAGTACGGCCACTGCCTTGTCCAACACTCCGATGCCGCTATGCTGTCCCACGTACCGATACTAACTTCTCGATATCTGGGAAGTCCACTCTGTGGGAGAGACCCGCTTCTTCACGGGTCTCGGCGCGCTCGACTGGGAGCAGTGATGGGAAAAACGCTCGCGGAGAAGGTGTGGGACGCGCACATCGTGCGCCAAGGTGAAGGGCACGAGCCCGACCTGCTCTACATCGATCTCCACCTGGTGCACGAAGTCACCAGCCCGCAGGCTTTCGAAGGGCTCCGACTGGCCGGCCGCGAGGTGCGGCGCCCCGACCTGACGATCGCCACGGAAGACCACAACGTCCCCACCGTCGGCCTCGACCTGCCGATCGCTGACCCGGTGTCGCGGACCCAGGTCGAAACCCTGCGCAAGAACTGCGCGGAGTTCGGCGTCCGGCTGCACCCGATGGGGGATGCGGAGCAGGGCATCGTCCACGTGGTGGGGCCGCAGCTCGGCCTCACGCAGCCCGGCACGACGGTCGTCTGCGGCGACAGCCACACCTCCACGCACGGCGCGTTCGGCGCGCTGGCCTTCGGCATCGGCACTTCCGAGGTGGAGCACGTGCTGGCCACCCAGACGCTGCCGCTGCGGCCGTTCAAGACCATGGCCATCAACATCGAGGGATCGCTGCGCCCCGGCGTGACGAGCAAGGACATCATCCTCGCGGTCATCGCCAAGATCGGCACCGGCGGCGGTCAGGGCTACGTGCTGGAGTACCGCGGTGAAGCCGTGCGCCAGCTGTCGATGGAAGCCCGCATGACCATCTGCAACATGTCGATCGAGGCCGGTGCGCGGGCGGGCATGATCGCGCCCGACGACACGACTTTCGAGTACCTGCGGGGCCGTCCGCACGCACCGGAGGGCGCCGAGTGGGACGCCGCCGTCGAGTACTGGAAGACGCTGCGCACCGACTTCGACGCCACCTTCGACGAGGAAGTCACGCTCAACGCCGACGAACTCACGCCGTTCGTCACCTGGGGCACCAACCCGGGCCAGGGCTTGCCGCTGGGCGAGAACGTGCCGGACCCGGAGGTCATCGTCGATGAGGGCGAGCGCTTCGCCGCGGAAAAGGCGTTGGCCTACATGGGCTTGACCGCGGGCATGCCGCTGCGCGAGGTGAGCGTGGACACCGTCTTCCTGGGGTCCTGCACCAACGGTCGGCTGGAGGACCTGCGGGCGGCGGCAGCCGTCATCGAGGGCCGCAAGGTCGCCGCCAACACCAGGATGCTCGTGGTGCCCGGCTCGATGAAGGTGCGGCTGCAGGCCGAGAGCGAAGGGCTCAACGAGGTTTTCACCGCCGCCGGAGCGGAATGGCGTTCGGCCGGTTGTTCGATGTGCCTGGGCATGAACCCGGACCAGCTGGACCCGGGCGAGCGCAGCGCCTCGACCTCCAACCGCAACTTCGAGGGCAGGCAGGGCAAGGGCGGCCGGACCCACCTGGTTTCGCCTCTGGTGGCCGCGGCCACCGCCGTGCGCGGAACGCTCTCCTCGCCCGAAGACCTCGACTGAGCAGCTGATTCATCAGGGTCCCGCGTGGTGGCGCGGGCCGAACCGAATCCGGGCGGGCCGTCGGCCGCACCCGAACTGAACTCCCGAGCTTTCACTCACCAGGAGCAACGATGGAACCGTTCAAGACGCACACCGGGATCGGAGTCCCGCTGCGCCGGTCCAACGTGGACACCGACCAGATCATCCCCGCCGTGTACCTCAAGCGGGTCTCCCGCACGGGCTTCGAGGACGCGCTGTTCGCCGCTTGGCGCGGGGACGAGGACTTCATCCTCAATCAGGAACCCTTCTCCTCCGGCAGCGTGCTGGTCGCCGGACCCGACTTCGGCACCGGATCCTCCCGCGAGCACGCGGTGTGGGCGCTGAAGGACTACGGCTTCCGGGTGGTCATCTCGAGCCGATTCGCGGACATCTTCCACGGCAATTCCGGCAAGCAGGGCTTGCTGGCGGCGCGGTGCGAGCAGTCCGATGTGGAGCTGCTCTGGAAGCTGCTGGAGAACGAGCCGGGTACCGCTGTCACGGTGGATCTTCAGGATCTGACCGTGCAAGCCAAGGACCTCACGGTGCCCTTCAGCATCGATGACTACACCCGCTGGCGGCTGCTGGAAGGCCTTGATGACATCGGTTTGACGCTGCGCCACGCCGAGACGATCGACACTTTTGAGCGTGGGCGCGAGAGTTTCAAGCCTGCCACGCTGCCTGCCCGCAAGGGCTGAGCCGTACCCCGGAGCGAGGCGGGTTTTTCCTTTCACAGCAGGAAAAACCCGCTTCGCCCGGACAACTTCAACAGTTGCTCCCAGCACTGCGCGGACCCCGTTGCCCGGACTCGAATGCCCGCGCCCCAACGAAAAAATGGGGCGTGGCGAATGGCATTTGTTGTTCCGGGGCTTTACCGTTGACATTGAGTCGGCCCAACGGGGCCGTTGTTGTGTCCTGGGAGGGACTGAAGTGAACAAGGCCCAACTGATCGAGGCTCTGGCAGAACGCCTCGGAGACAAGAAGACCGCCAGCCAGGCCGTTGAAGACGTCGTCGACATCATCGTTCGCAACGTCAACAAAGGCGAGAAGGTCAACATCACCGGGTTTGGCGTTTTCGAGAAGCGCGCTCGTGCGGCGCGCGTCGCTCGAAACCCGCGCACCGGTGAGAGCGTGAAGGTCAAGAAGACCAACGTTCCCGCGTTCCGCGCCGGCACCCAGTTCAAGGAAGTTGTGGGCGGCCAGCGGAAGCTCCCGCGCTCGACGGCCTCCGGCAAGGCGGCCACCACGCGCGGCGTGACCACGCGGACCGCTTCGGCGAGCAAGACCACCACTGCTCGCAAGCCCACCACCACGCGTGCCGCGGCCACCAAGACCGCCACCCGCACCACGGCCAAGGCCTCCACCGCCAAGGCTTCGACCGCCAAGTCCACCAAGGCGAGCACCGCCAAGGCCACGACGAAGGCGGCCCCGAAGCGGGCGACCACCAAGGCCAGCACGGCGAAGTCGGCCCCGGCCAAGGCGTCGACCACCAAGCGGGCCAGCACCGCCAAGGCCACGACCAAGGCGGCGCCGAAGTCCACCGCGAAGACGACGACTCGTCCGGCCGCCAAGAAGGCCACGACGACCCGCAAGTCCACCAAGAAGTGATCGCTCGCTTCGACTGCGAGCTCCAGCGGGCCGAGCGGGCGGAGGCATAACCCCACCCAGGGGCGTGCCGCCGCCCGCTCAAAGCTCGCGAGGAATGCGAAAACCCGCCGCGCCGCGGGCGGCGGGTCGCTTCCTCTTCCCACGTTCCGCGCGTGAAGGGCTCCAGATGCCCGCGTAGCGCCGGCACGGACCCGGCGGCCTTCTCCCGCCGAGGCGCCCGCAACGGCCCTGTGCGGCGCGATCAGCGCCCAGGAAGCCTTCTTCGTGCTCCTGCCAGGGGATCCGGCAGGTAGTCGGCGGCCGCCAGGCGCAGGCCCGGTTCCTGCTCGCCCTCCGTGCGCTCTTCCGGCCGGAAGGACAGCGTCCAGACGCTTCCCTTGCGCGATGCCACCCCGTCGAGCACGATCCCGGCCGAATCCGCCAGCCGCGTCACCAGATCCGGGATGACGCCGCCCTGGCTGGACACCAGGCTCGTGCCGCCTTCCGCCGCCACTCCCAGCAGTGCGCGCACGCCCGCCTGCGGATCGGCTGAATAGACCTCTTCGGAGAACTGCGGTTCGCTCACGATGTCGATTCCCCGCTCCGCGGCCACCGGGGCCACGGTTTGTTCGCAGCGCACGCGCGGAGCCGAATAGATCCGGGAAGGCGCGAACAACGGCAACAGGGAATGCAATGCGTCGCGTTGTTTGCGGCCCGCTTGGCTCAGCGGCCGCAGAGCGTCATCTCCGGACCATTCGGATCGTTTGCCCGCTTTTGCGTGCCTCACCAGCAATACGGTCGCCGTTTCGGCCAGGGACTCGTCGAATGCGTCGAGGACTCGCGCGTCGTGCGGATAGCTCAACTCCGCGTGCGCCTGCTCCAGTGGCAGCCAGCGGAGTTCGTCCACTTCGTCATTGGGCGTGAACTCGCCGTCCCGCAGGCGTGCGGAGAAGTAATCGACGATCTTCGGCGCCGCCCCGCCCGCACGCGTGGGAACCGCGTAGCGCACCTGCGGGAGGTGACGCCCGAGCGCGACGGAGAAACCGGTCTCCTCCGCGACCTCGCGGACCGCCGCGTGCGCGGGGAGTTCACCGGGGTCGAGCTTTCCCTTGGGCAGCGACCAATCGTCGTAGCGGGGCCGGTGCACGAGGGCCACTTCCGGCCCACGCGCACCGGGCCGCCACAGCACCGCGCCCGCAGCGCGCACGAGCGCGGGCACCTCGACCGCTTCGGCAACCGGGATTTCGTCGGTCACGCTTACTTCCTCATCGAGCCTGTGAACGTGGTGTCTCCGGGCGGCGAAGCGCCACCCTCATCCGAGCAGCCTGCACCGCCGCCGTGGGCGAGCCGTGCATCGCCGGTCTTGAGGAGCGGCGTCTTCGGGCCGTCGGCGTTTCGCTAGGAAACCTTCGCGCCGTGGCCGGACAGCATCTCGGTCTGGTGGTCCCGGACCTGCTCACCGCTTCGCGGCGAGGCTTCCCAGTCTCCCTTGGGGTTGAGCACCCAGCAGCGCGTCGACGGGTGCAGCGCGGAGTCCAGCATCGAGTCGAGCTGCGCGGTCAGCTTCGGGTCGGTGACGCGCACCTGCACTTCGATGCGGCGGTCCAGGTTGCGGTGCATCATGTCCGCGCTGCCCAGCCAGTGCTCGTCGATCCCGACGAAGTGGAACACCCGCGAGTGCTCCAGGAAGCGCCCGAGGATCGACCGGACCTCGATGTTCTCGCTGAGCCCGTCGGCTCCCGCCTTGAGGGCGCAGATGCCGCGCACCACGACCTGCACCGGCACACCGGCCAGCGAGGCGCGGTAGAGGGAGTCGATGATCTGCTCGTCGACCAGCGAGTTCACCTTCATCCGGACACCGCAGCTCAAACCTTGCCGGGCGCGCTCGATCTCGGCCTCGATCCGCTCGACGATCCCGTTGCGGATGCCCTGCGGGGACACCAGGATGCGCCGGTAGTCGCCGTGCCTGGCGTAACCGGTGAGCACGTTGAACAGGTCGGTGAGGTCGGCGCCGATCTCCGGGGATGCGGTCAGCAGGCCCAGGTCCTCGTAGATCCGGGCCGTTTTGGGGTTGTAGTTGCCGGTGCCCAGGTGGCAGTAGCGGCGGATCGTCGAACCCTCCTGGCGCACCACGAGGGACGTCTTGCAGTGCGTCTTCAGGCCGACGAGGCCGTAGACGACGTGCACGCCCGCGCGCTCCAGGGTCCGCGCCCACTGGATGTTGGCCTGCTCGTCGAAACGCGCCTTGAGCTCCACCAGGGCCACGACCTGCTTGCCGGCCTCGGCGGCGTCGATGAGGGCGTTGACGATCGGCGAATCGCCCGAGGTGCGGTACAGCGTCTGCTTGATGGCCAGCACGTGCGGGTCTTCCGCCGCCTGCTCGATGAAGCGCTGCACCGAGGTCGAGAACGAGTCGTAGGGGTGGTGCACCAGCACGTCGCCCTCGCGCAGCGTGGAGAAGATGCTCTTGGGCGTCTGCCCCTCGGCGAAGGCCGGGTGGGTGGCGGGCACGAACGGCGAGGGCTTGAGGTCCGGCCGCTGCAGCTTGTCCAGCTGGAACAGGCAGGAGAGGTCGAGAAGCCCCTTGACCTCCACCACGTCGTGCTGGTCGACCTCCAGCTCGCGCAGCAGGAGTTCGAGCATGTTCTCGCTCATGGTGTCGGTGACTTCCAGCCGCACCGGCGGACCGAAGCGGCGGCGCGCCAGCTCCCGCTCCATGGCCTGCAGGAGGTCTTCGTCGCGGTCCTCCTCGACCTCCAGGTCGGCGTTGCGGGTGACGCGGAAGATGTGGTGCTCGGAGACCCGCATCCCCGGGAACAGCTTGTCCAGGTGCGCGGCGATGAGCTCTTCCAGCGGGAGGAACGTGGCCAGCTCGTTCTCGCGGTCGGCCTCCACCCGGATCAGGCGGGGCACGTTGTCCGGGACCTTCACGCGGGCGAAGCGCCGCAGTCCGGCGTCCGGGTCGGTGACCGTCACGGCGAGGTTCAGCGAAAGCCCGGAGATGTACGGGAAGGGGTGCGCCGGGTCGACGGCGAGCGGTGTGAGGACCGGGAAGATGTGGTCCTCGAAGTAGCGGGTGAGCTTGCCGTGGTCGTCCGCACCGAGGTCGTCCCACTCCATGATGCGGATGCCGCCGGCGTCGAGCTCCGGCAGCAGCTCGTCCACGAAGACCCGGCCGAGCTTCTCCATCAGGTCCTGGTTGCGCGCGGCTATGCGCACCAGCTGTTCGTGCGGGGTGAGCCCGTCGGCGCTGCGCACCGACAACCCGGTCTCCTCGCGGCGCTTCAGCCCCGCGACGCGCACCATGTAGAACTCGTCGAGGTTGGACGCGAAGATCGCCATGAACTTCGCGCGCTCCAGCACCGGCTGCGACTTGTCCTCGGCGAAGGCCAGCACGCGCGCGTTGAAGTCGAGCCAGGACAGCTCCCGGTTGAGGTACCGGTCCTCGGGCAGGTCCGTCGTCGCGGCCGCCCGCGTCACCGCAGGCGGCGCGGAGGGGACCCGCGCACCGCCGTTGACCTGAGCGGACTCGTCCGGCTTCGGGCCCGCGGCGGCGCGAGGCGCGGGACGCGGCGCGCGGCTCGTGGCCTTGCCCCGGGACGAGGTGCGCTTTGCGGGCCGCTTCGGCGACCGGTCGCTGTTGGTGCTCACGGTTCCATTGTCGCTCAGAAAACCGCTCCAGATCGACCGCTGAGGCCGTTCATCTGATGTTCGTCCGAGCACACGGCGCCGTCCGCGACGTGCGCAGGGGAACCTTCCTGCCACTCGTTCCCGGGTGGACGCTCCGCGGCGAGTCGCGAGGAAGGGACCCTTCCTGCCATCGGGGCGGACGTGCGGGTGGGAACCTTCCGCTCACTCGCCGGGGTTGAGCCGGGCAGCGGTGAGGGGGCCGAGGCCGGCGGCCTTCGCCGCGTTCAGGTCCTGTTCGGTGTCGACGTCGCGGCGCACGGACTCCCACGGGCCGAGCAGCGTTTTCGCGCCCGACTCGGAGTGCGCGAGCGCGGAGCCCGGACCGAATCGCGGCTCCAGCGGCCGGTGGGGTTCGGCCAGCAGCAGCGTGGTGCCGTCGCCGCGCAGGTCCGGGCAGAACGAGCGGTCGGTTCCGGCCGAGCGCAGCGCCCACCCGAGCTCGCCCGAGCGCAGCGCGGGCAGGTCGGCCTGCAGTGCCCCCACGCGCGTGACGCCGCGGGAGCGCAGCACCTCGTCGCCGTGCCGCAGGGCGGCGTTGAGCCCGTCGGCCGGATCGTCGGGCAGGACCTCGACGCCGAGCTGGGCGAAGGCCTCGGTCAGCTCGGGATCGGAGGAGACCACCAGCACGCTCGCGACCCCGCGCGCCCTGCGAGCGGCGGCCACCGTGTCCAGCGCCATCGCCGTGACCAGCTCGAAGTGCCCGGCCGAGCCTCGGCCGGCCAGCAACCGGGACTTGGCCAGCGCCAGCGGCTTGAGCGGTACCAGCAGCTGCACCCCGGCATCCTCGGGCGTGTTCTCAGTGGTCACGGGAACCATCTTGCGCCAACGTCCGCCGATGCGGTGGAGGCCTTCCCAACTGCCGCCTGGTTGACGAGGCTGTGCCCGGGGCCGGGTAATTTGACTGGCGCTCGAGACCTTGAGGAGTAGTCGTGGCCGAACCGAGAAGCCTCCGGCGGCAGCGGAGGAAGACCAGCGAGAAGGTACGCGGGATGGGTATCTTCTGGCTGGGACTGGCCCGCTGGGTTTTCTACCCGCTGACGCACCTGCTGGCGCGCGTTCGCGTGCGCGGGGCGCACAACATTCCCGCCGAGGGCAGTGCGCTGCTGGTGCTCAACCACGTCTCCCACCTCGACCCGATCTTCGACGCGGTCACCGTTCACCGCTCCGCCCGGGTGCCGCGGTTCATGGCCAAGAACAGCCTGTGGAACCTCCCGCTGGTCCGGAACGTGCTGGTCGGCGTCGAGCAGATCCCGGTCTACCGGGGCACGGCGGACGCGCGGAAGAGCCTGCGCGAGGCGCACTCGGGCCTGGAGAACGGCAAGGTCCTGGTGATCTACCCGGACGGCACCATCACCAAGGACCCCGACGGCTGGCCGATGACGCCGAAGGTCGGCGTGGCCCGGCTGGCGCTGGCCAACGACATCCCCGTCATCCCCGCCGCCCGCTACGGCACCCGCGAGATCTACGACCACTACAACAAGAAGTTCCGGCCCTTCCCGCGCAAGACCGTCAACTACGTCATCGGCGAGCCGCTGGACCTGTCCGCCTACCGGGGCGAAGAGCCCGACGTGGAGACGATCCGCGCAGTCGCGAACCTGGCGATGGGGCGGGTCCGCGAGCTGCTCGGCGAGATCCGCGAGGAGCAGCCGCCCACCGCGTTCTACGCTCCCGCCCGGAAGAACAAGGGGACCGATGGCGCAGCCTGAGCGGATCGCGGTGCTGGGCGCCGGTTCCTGGGGGACGACGTTCGCGAAGGTGCTCGCCGACGCGGGCAACGACGTCTGCCTGTGGGCCCGGCGCCCGCAGGTGGCGGCCGAGATCAACGAAACCCGCTGCAACGACTCCTACCTGCCCGGCATCACGCTGCCCGAGCGGCTGCGGGCCACCGACGACGCCGCGGAAGCGGTGCACGCGGCGGAGTTCGTGGTCTTGGCGGTGCCCAGCCAGACGCTGCGGGAGAACCTGGCCGGGTGGCAGCCGCTGCTGCCTGCCGACGTGACGCTGGTGAGCCTGGCCAAGGGCGTCGAGCTGAGCACCCTCAAGCGGATGAGCCAGGTCGTCGGCGAGGTCGCGGACGTGCCGATGAACCGGGTCGCGGTCGTGTCCGGACCGAACCTGGCCAAGGAGATCGCGGCCGGGCAGCCCACCGCGACCGTGGTGGCCTGCGCGGACGCGGAGCGCGCTGTGGCGCTGCAGAAGGCGTGCTTCACGCCGTACTTCCGGCCCTACACCAACACCGACCTGGTGGGCATCGAGATCTCCGGAGCCTGCAAGAACGTCATCGCTCTGGCGTGCGGGATCGCGGCGGGCCTCGGTTTCGGGCACAACACGATGTCCTCGCTGATCACGCGTGGTCTCGCGGAGACGACGCGGCTCGGTGTCGCGCTGGGGGCCGACCCGATGACCTTCGCCGGGCTGGCGGGGCTGGGCGATCTGGTGGCGACCTGCGCGTCCCCGCTGTCGCGGAACCGGACCTTCGGCGAGCGGCTGGGGCGGGGCGAGACGCTGGCCGAAGCGCAGGACGCCGCCCACGGCCAGGTGTCGGAGGGCGTGAAATCATGCTCGTCGATCCGCCAGCTGGCCGAGCGGCACGGCGTCGAGATGCCCATCACCGACGTGGTGCACCGGGTGTGCCACGAGGGGCTGCAGCCGGGGCCGGCCGCGGCGGAATTGTTGGGACGCGAGCGCAAAGCGGAGTGATCCGCTCCGCGCTCGCGTCGATCGAGCGCGGGGAGCGACCACAGTGGATCTTGGGGATCTCGGAGACGGAACGCGCGTGGTGCACGGCGGGCACCCCGAACCCGAGGCGGGCACCCCGCTGCTGCCCGGACCCGTGTTCGCGGCGCCGTACCACCTGGGCGAGTCGGGTCCCAGCGGTGATTTCTACGGCCGCGCGGGAAATCCGACCTGGCGCGCGCTGGAATCGGCGATCGGTGAGCTCGACGACGGGCACTGCGTGCTGCTTCCCTCCGGGATGGCGGCGACCAGCACGGTGCTGCGCTCGGTGCTGGGCGCGGGGGACAAGCTGGTGCTGCCCTCGGACGGCTACTACGCGTCACGCCAGTTCGTCACCGACGAGCTGACCGAACTCGCCCTCGACGTCCGCGAGATCCCCACTCCGGGCCCGTGGGCCGACGACGTCTTCGACGGCGCTCGGCTGGTCCTGCTGGAAACCCCCTCCAACCCGGGTGGCGACGTGTGCGACATCGCCGCGCTGGCCGAGCGCGCGCACGCGGCCGGTGCGCTGGTGGCGGTCGACAACACCACCGCGACCCCGCTGGGGCAGCGCCCGCTGGAGCTGGGCGCGGACATCGTCATCGCCAGCGACACCAAGGCCCTCTCCGGGCACAGCGACATCCTGCTCGGGCACGTCTCGGTCCGCGACGAGGAGCTGGCGAACCGCCTGGTGCGCGCCCGGTCGCTCTCCGGCGCGATCCCGGGACCCTTCGAGACGTGGCTGGCGCACCGCAGCATGGGAACCCTCGACCTGCGGTTGTCGCGGCAGGCGGAGAACGCCGCCGCTCTGGTCGAGGCCCTGGCCGGTCACCCCGCGGTGAGTGGTCTGCGCTGGCCCGGGCGGGCCGGGGACCCCTCGCACGAGGTGGCCCGCAGGCAGATGCGCCGGTTCGGCGGGGTGTTCTGCTTCGAGCTCGCCGACGCCGACGCCGTGGCGACCTTCATCGCCCGGAGCCGCTTGGTCGTGGCCGCCACCAGCTTCGGCGGGTTGCACAGCACCGCCGACCGCCGAGCCCAGTGGGGCGACCCGGTCCCCGAAGGCTTCCTCCGCTTCTCAGCGGGCTGCGAAACCCCGGAGGACCTGGTCGACGACGTCCTCCGAGCCCTCACCTGATCCTCTCGCTCCGCGGCCACCGCCCCTCGTTCCCCGGGGTGCGGGTGGTGGCGGAGCTCAGTTCACCCCAACGGGTGTGAGGTGAGTCCCGAGTCGTGGGCGTGACGCCGCGGGGTGGTTGACGGCGTCGTGGGGGGCTGGTTGAGTTCGTGTCGTGTTGAAGCGCGCGTTCACCGGCCGACGGGGTCACATCGACCTGCACCACGTCGCCAGCGCGCTCTGTTCGTGTTCTTCGTGTTGATCGGTCTCAGCCACTTCCCGGGTTGATCGCGGCGTCCTCGCGCGCCTGCGCCCCGGGGATCCGTTCACGATCTCCGAAGGACTTCACCGTGTTCGCCGTTCCGCCCAACACCCTCGCCGCGCCTGCCGATCTGAGCATCGCGCACCCCGCGCGCATCGCCCGCGAGTTCGCCGCCGACCGCGCGTCCTGGGCGCACCTGCTGCGCTACGACGCCGATGAGCGCTGGGCCGGGCTGCTCGCTCGCACCGACGCCTACGAGGCGTGGCTGCTGAGCTGGCTGCCCGGCCAGCACACCGATCTGCACGACCACGGTGGTGCCACCGGCGCTTTCACCGTCGTGCAGGGGGATCTGACCGAGCGGGTCGCCAGGCCAGGGGATTCCGAGGTCCTGCACTCGCTGACCGCCGGTCAGTCCCGGGTGTTCGGTCCGCACTACGCCCACCAGGTCAGCAACCTGGGCGTGGACCCGGCCGTGACGATCCACGTCTACCGCCCGCAACGCGCGAACCGCACCCTCCGCGGCTGATCCGCTCAGGACCGCCGCAGAACGTGTTCCGGTACGGGCAGTTCCGCGATCAGGTCGGTGGAGGGCACTGGCGTTCCCCAGGTCTGGTGCAGCGGGAGGACGCCGGCCCACACCTCGTTGGCCTCGATGTCCTCGTCGTCGTCACCGGGGTCTCCGGCGCGGATCTTCACCGAAGCCTCGGTGAGGTCCAGCGCGAGGACGGAGGTCGCGGCGAGCTCCTTCTTGTTGGGCTGCCGCGCGTAGTCCCACGACCCCGGTGCGAGCTGCTCGGTGACCAGGCGCAGTCCTTCCCAGCGCTCGTCCGGGTCCTCCACGTGCCGGACGCGCCCGTGGATCACCGCGGACCGGTAGTTGATCGAGTGGTGCATCATCGAGCGCGAGTACACGATCCCGTCCACTCGCGTCACCGACACGCACACGTCGCCTGCTTCCCGCAGGCTGCGCGCTCCGGTTGATCCGTGCAGGTAGAGCGTGTCGTCACGGCGTCCGTAGCAGGTCGGCAGCACGAGCGGCGTGCCGTTCACGACCAGTGCCAGGTGGCAGATCAGCCCCGCGTCGAGGGTCGCGTGGAGGTCGTCGCGTTCGGTGCGCGCCCGCTTGGCTCCGCGGCGGACGGTGGATCGTTCGGTGGGGGAGAGCTGCGTAGTCACGTCGTCAGGATCACCCGGAGAAGTGGCATCATAGAAGTGCCAATCAGGGAGAATTCTGAAATGCCACATGACGTGCCCGCGGCCAGCTCTCCACTGCTGGAACTGGCCATCGACCTGCATCGGGACGCTGATCTTCCGCTCGCGGTGCAACTCGCCGACGCGCTGCGGCACGCGGCCACGATCGGTCAGCTGCGCGGTGGCGACCGGCTGCCCTCCACGCGCGCTCTGGCCCGGCACCTCGCCATTAGCCGCACCGTGACCGCCGCCGCCTACGAGCAGCTGCACGCCGAGGGCTGGATCGTCGGACGCCGCGGCTCGGGCACCTACGTCACCACCAGCCCGCCCGGTGCCCGCAGCGATGCGGTGCCGCCGCCGGTCCTGGAACCGCGGCGCAACCAGCGCCCGATGGTCGTCCTCGTTCCCGGAGTCCCGTGGGCCGATGGCATCGACCGCGCCATCTGGCGCCGGGCGTGGCGCGCGGCCGCCGATGCCGGGCCCGATCTGCGCCACGAACGGGCCGGGCTGCTCAGCTACCGGGAAGCGGTCGTGGAACACCTGCTGCGGCACCGAGGCCTGGTCATCGGCGGGTGGACGGCCGAGAACGTGCTGGCCACCGGCGGAACCAGCACCGCCCTCGGCGAGCTCGCCGCCGCCGTGCTGCCGCGCGGAGCGAAGGTCGCCGTCGAGGAACCCGGCTACCAGCGCGCGGTGGGTGCGCTGAAAGCGGCCGGGATCCAGGTCGTGCCCGCACCCGTCGACCACTCCGGTCTCATCGTCGAGGAGGTGCCGAGCGGGGTCGCGGCCGTCTACTGCTCACCCGCGCACCAGTTCCCGATCGGCGGACGGCTCCCGGCCGAACGGCGAATCGCACTCATCGAACGCGCCCGCGACGAGGGATGGCTCATCGTCGAGGACGACTACGACGGCGAACTCCGCTACGACGTCGCCCCGCTGCCGGTGCTGGCCTCGATGGCCCCGGACGTCGTGGTGCACCTCGGCACCACCAGCAAGATCCTCACCCCGACGCTCGGCGTGGGCTGGATGCTGGCGGCCGAAAAGATCACCACCGCGGTGCAGCGGCACCGGGACAGCGTCGGTGCGAGCCCCGCGCCCGCCGGGCAGCGGGTCCTGGTGGAGATCGCCCGCCACGGCGACCTCGGCAGGCACCTGCGCCGGCTTCGCAGGGAGCTCTCGCAGCGCCGCGCGATCGTCGTCGAACGCCTGCGGGACGAGGGGCTGGAGGTCTTCGGCGACCGCGCGGGTGCCCACGTCGTGCTGCCGCTGCCCGATGGCGGGACGGAGGAGCGCGTCCGCGAACGAGCAGCGGAGGAGGGGATCGTCCTGGACGGGCTGCGGCGCCACCACGACGGTCCGCAGCGGTGGCACGGGCTCGCCCTCGGCTACGCCGCCTGCACCCGCGACGAACTCGAATCCGCGCTGCCGGTGGTGGCGCGGTTGTGCGGAAAAACCCAGGCGTGACATCCGATACCGCATCGTGTCGCCGGCGGAAGGCCTTCGTAAAACGGCGTGAGCGCGGCCGGGGTATGGTCCGGCGCATGACTTCGCGCAAGACCCGGGTGGCCGTCGTCTTCGGCGGGCGCAGCACCGAGCACGGCATCTCCTGCGTGTCCGGCGGTAGCGTGCTCGCGCACCTGGACCAGGACCGTTTCGAGATCGTGCCGGTGGGCATCACCCAGGAAGGCGCCTGGGTGCTCGGCACCGACGACCCGAAGCAGCTGGAGATCCGGGACCGCAAGGAGCCTGAGGTCGCCGCCAGCACCGCGCTCGCCCTGCCGGGCGACCCGACGCGCCAGGAGCTGGTGCTGCTGGACCCCGAGCGGGGTGGCGAAGTCCTCTCCGGCGTCGACGTCGTGTTCCCGGTGCTGCACGGCGCCTTCGGCGAGGACGGCACGATCCAGGGCCTGTTCGAGATGGCGGACGTTCCCTACGTGGGGCCGGGCGTGCTCTCCAGCGCGGTGTCGATGGACAAGGAGTACACCAAGAAGCTGCTCGCGGCCGAGGGCATCGAGGTCGGCACCTACGAGGTCCTGCGGCGCGGTCAGGAAACGCTGAGTGACGCCCAGCGCGAGCGGCTCGATCTCCCGGTGTTCGTCAAGCCCGCGCGCGCCGGATCCTCGCTAGGGATCACGAAGGTCACCGACTGGTCCGACCTGGAAGCCGCGATCGCCGAAGCCCGCCGCACCGACCCGAAGGTCATCATCGAGACCGGCGTGGTCGGACGCGAGATCGAGTGCGGCGTGCTGGAGTTCCCCGACGGTCGCGTCGAGGCCTCCCAGCCCGCGGAGCTGCGCGTCACGGGCGAGACCGACTGGTACGACTACGAGTCGAAGTACCTCGACGACGTGACCGAGTTCGACCTGCCCGCCAAGATCAGCGACGAGCACACGGCCCAGCTGCGGGACATGGCGGTGCGCGCCTTCGCCGCGCTGGAGTGCCAGGGACTCGCGCGGGTCGACTTCTTCCTGTCCGACCAGGGCGAGCTGATCATCAACGAGGTCAACACGATGCCGGGCTTCACCCCGATCTCGCTGTACCCGCGGATGTGGGCGCACAGCGGCCTCGACTACCCGACGCTGCTGACCACGCTGGTCGACACCGCCACCGCACGAGGTACCGGCCTCCGCTGAGGCGGGGCCCCTCACCAGTTCCCAGTTTTAGTCCAAACCGAGGACCCTTCGCGCCCGAAATGTCCGCTCAGTTATGACTAAAACTGGGAGTGGCCGGGTGGCGGGTCAGGGGAAGACGGGTTGTTTCGGGAGCTTCGCGCCGATCAGCTTCGAAAGATCTTGCAGCGGGCCCGTCCCGGTGTCGGCGGGGGCGCTCAGCGCCACGTACACCGGCCGGTCCACGGCCAGCCACGAGGAATCGCCGCCCTGGTTGATCTCCAGCCAGCTCACCCCCGAGACGTCCATCAGCTGCGACGTCGGGGTCAGCTCGGCAGGAGCGTCGATGCCGCAGCGCACGGTGATCGGGTCGTGCTCCGCATCGCCCCACGCCACGGTCGCGGCGGGTGCCGGTTCGGCCAGCGCCCGGCGCGGCACCGGCGTTCCACCGACCGACAGCTGCGCGGGAAGTGCCGACATCACCGAGGCGCACTCGGCCGACCGGGCCTCCGGTGCCGGGATCGGAGCCGCCGCCAGCGGACCCGTGCGCCGGGCCGCTGCTGCGGCCTCGGCCTCTTCCCGCATCTGGTGCTCACCGTACCAGCCGTAGACGCCGACGCCCGCCACTCCCACGGCCAGCAGCACGCCGAGCGCGATCGCGATGATCAAAACCGGCTTGGGAACACCGGAACCCTCCTGCTCAACCACGTTCCCCACTACAGCACCACGCCGGGAGCCGGGCGGAATAGGGGCACCTCAGAGGTGAACCACCGGACAGGTCAGCGTGCGGGTGATGCCCTCCACGTTCTGGATCTTGGCGACGACCATCTTTCCGAGGAGGTCGACGTTCTCGGCTTCTGCGCGCACGATGACGTCGTAGGGACCGGTGACGTCCTCGGCGCTGATGACGCCGGTGGACCCCGCGATCTCGCCGGCGACGGCGGCCGCTTTGCCGACCTCGGTCTGGATGAGGATGTATGCCTGTACCACGGCGTGCCCCTTCGTCTGGCCCCCGTGCTCGGGGTAGGAAACTGGCAGAAAGCTACCCCATCTGACCGAGCTGATGCTCAAGGAAGGAAGGTCCCAGTTGGGTCCTGACTCGTCCCAGGAACCACAGACCATTTCCCAGGTGGGTGAGTTCAACCTCATCGATCGAGTGACGGCTGGCCGCGAGCAGTCGCCGGGCACGTTGCTCGGCCCTGGTGACGACGCAGCGGTGCTCGCCGCTCCCGACGGTCGCGTGGTGGCCAGCACGGACGTGCTGGTCGAGCACGTCCACTTCCGCTTCGACTGGTCGACACCGCACCAGGTCGGCCGCAAGGCGGTCGCGGTCAACCTCTCCGACATCAACGCGATGGGCGCGGTGCCGACCGGTCTGCTGGTCGGGCTCGGCTGCCCGCCCGACACGCCCGCGGCCGTGGTCGATCAACTCGCCGACGGCCTGTGGGAGGAGGCGCAGCGGGTCGGGGTAGGGATCGTCGGCGGCGACATGGTCACCGCGCCGGCGCTGACCGTCTCGATCACGGTGCTGGGAGACCTGCAGGGCAGGGCTCCGGTCACCCGCTCCGGTGCGCGCCCGGGCGACGTCGTCGCGGTGGCCGGCCGGCTCGGTTGGTCGGCGGCCGGGTTAGCCGTCCTGGGTCGCGGATTCCGCTCCCCGGTGGCGGTCGTGGGGGCGCACCGCGTGCCGGAGCCGCCCTACGGCGCCGGACCGCAGGCCGCCGTCGCGGGCGCCACGTCCATGGTGGACACCTCGGACGGGCTGCTGGCCGACCTCGGCCACATCGCCACCGCGTCGCAGGTCGCCATCGACCTGCGCACGGACCAGGTCGAGATCCCGCAGCGGCTCGTCGAGGTCGCCTCCGCCCTCGGAGCCGACGCCCGGCACTGGGTCCTCACCGGGGGCGAGGACCAGGCGCTGATCGCGACCTTCCCCGCCAACCGGCCCGTACCCCCGGACTTCCGCGAGATCGGCGTGGTCGCGGAGGGATCCGGGGTGACCATCGACGGCGCGGACTACGAGGGCTCCACGGGCTGGGAGCACTGGCGGTAGCCGAACGCGCAGAACGCCCCCTGGCAGCTGCCAGGGGGCGTTCTCGTTTCGTGGTGGGTTCCGGCAGGTCAGCTCGCCGGGGCCGCCGATGGGGCTTCTTGCATCAGCGGTTTCCTCGCCGTCTCCTTCATGAGCATGATCGGCACCAGGGCGACCAGTGCCGCGGCCATCAGGTAGAAGGCGGGGAAGTAGCTGTTGCCCGTGCTGCTCACGACCGCGTCGTTGATCAGCGGCGCGGTACCACCGAAGGCAGCGGTGGACAGGTTGTAGCCGACCGAGAAGGCCGCGTAGCGGACCTTCGTCGGGAACATCGCCGGCAGCGTCGAAGCGAGCGGCCCGATCAGCTGCACGTGGCCGATTGCCAGCAGACCCAGACCGGCGATCGTCGTCAGCACCGTGCCCTGGCTGATCAGCCAGAACGCCGGCACCGGCAGCACCAGGAAGCAGATCGCCGCGGACAGGAACAGCGGCTTGCGGCCGATGCGGTCCGAGAGCGCGCCGATCGGCGTGATGATGATCATCATGAACAGGACCGTCAGCAACAGCGGGATCAGGACCTGGTGCTCCTGCCCATCGGGCACGTTGAGCGTGTCCGAGAGGTAGGTCTCCATGTAGGTCAGGATCGTGTAGTTGGCGACGTTGATCAGGACGACGATGCCGATGAGGATCAGCAGCTGGCGCCACCACTCGCGGACCAGGTCCCGCAGCGGGGACTTGGCGACCTGGTGGGTGTTCTCCAGCTGCTTGAACGCCGGGGTGTCCTCCAGCCTGGAACGCAGGTACAGACCGACACCGCCGAGCGGACCGGCGATCAGGAACGGAATGCGCCAGCCCCACGTCTCCATCGACGTGGCGTCCAGCGTCAGGATCAGGATGGTCGGCACCAGCGCACCGAGGCCGAATCCGACCAGGGTGCCGAATTCGAGCCAGCTGCCCCAGAAGCCGCGCTTGCGGTCCGGGGCGTACTCGGCGATGTAGGTCGCTGCGCCTCCGTATTCGCCACCCGTGGAGAAGCCCTGCAACAAGCGGCACAGCAGCAAGAGCATCGGGGCGAAGATGCCGATGGCTCCGTAGGTCGGCAGCAGGCCGATGACGAACGTCGAGCCCGACATCAGCAGGATCGTCACCGCGAGGACCTTCTGCCTCCCGATCCGGTCACCGAGGGGGCCGAAGAACAGGCTGCCCAGCGGACGGAAGAGGAAGGAGATGGCGAAGACGCCGAACGCGGAAACGGTCTCCAACGGGCCGGGGAAGAACTGGTGGCCGACGTACGCGGCCACGTAGGCGTAGACACCGAAGTCGTACCACTCCGTGCAGTTACCGATCGCCGCTGCGCCGACCGCGCGGCGCAGCAACGACTTCTGCTCCGGTGATTCGGCTGTTTCCTGAGAAGTCATGAGATTGCGGCCCACCTCCGGGTGTTGTCTCCACGCCGTGGTCGATTTCGAACTTCGCCAGAACTTAGCCGAGTGGCCAGGGGGAGGCCACCAAAAGCGCGACATCGAGCATTCCCACGTTATTTGCTTTATCCGGAACCGCACGGCGCCGGCCCCGGAAGGCTGCCCCGGAGCGTCACCGATGGGAGAGGTGAATTTCAGGGGTGACGGGCGGAAATAGCGCCAACGGAGTAGTCCCGATTACGCATGTGGGCCGATTCGCGATCGCCGTTACGGCTTTGGTATGTGACGTGTGCCACTGTCGGGTGGTTGTGGGGTTGCGTGCGGGACTCGCGGTGTCGATCGATAGCCTCCCGGCATGGCAGCACGTCCACTGCACGAAACCGTCGAAGCCGGCTGGGCGGAGGCGCTCGCTCCCGTTGCGGATCAGATCACGGCGATGGGCGAGTTCCTGCGCTCCGAGGTCGCCGAGGGCCGCACGTACCTCCCGGCTCCGGAGAACGTGCTGCGCGCGTTCCAGCAACCGTTCCACGACGTCCGCGTGCTCATCGTCGGCCAGGACCCGTACCCGACGCCCGGCCACCCGGTCGGCCTCAGCTTCTCCGTCGCCGAGGGCGTCGCGCCACCGCGCAGCCTGGTCAACATCTTCCGCGAGTACGGCGAAGACCTCGGCCACCCCAAGCCCACGAGCGGGGACCTCACGCCCTGGACCGAGCGGGGCGTGCTGCTGCTCAACCGCGCCCTCACCGTCAGCCCCGGCAAGCCGGGCTCGCACCGGGGCAAGGGCTGGGAGCAGGTCACCGCACAAGCGATCAAAGCCCTTGCCGCCCGCGAAGAACCGCTCGTGGCGATCCTGTGGGGGCGTGACGCGCGCGACCTGAGGCCGCTGATGCCCGGGGTGGAATGCGTCGAGTCGCCGCACCCGAGCCCGATGTCGGCCGACCGCGGGTTCTTCGGATCGCGTCCCTTCAGCAGGACGAACGAGATCTTGCAGGGCAAGGGGTGGGAACCCATCGACTGGAAGCTCCCCTGATCCTTTTTGGGTCCTGCCTACTGCTCTCTGGTTCCGCTGCTTGGGGGCGCGGGTGGCGGAACCTCAGACACCTCCTGGGTCCGGGATCCGAGACTTGAGTATGAGGGGATACGCGGCGCTTCGGCTGTCCTCCCCAGGAGGCGTCTGAGAACCCGCGGCGGTGCCGGTTGCGTGCTGGGGGTGGTGAGAAACCGGCTTCGCCGGTTGCCTGACGTGCTCGTTCAGGGTGTTCCGCCCTCGGACAGCAGAAAACCCCGAGGTGAATCACCTCGGGGTTCCTAGCCTCGAAAACCCTCAGCCGCGGGCGACCTTGCCTGCCTTCATGCAGGAGGTGCACACGTTCATGCGCTTGCGCTGGGACAGACCGATCTTGGCGTGCACGGTCTGAATGTTCGGGTTCCACCGGCGCTTGGTCTTCCGGTGGGAGTGCGAGACCGAGTTGCCGAAGCCTGGTCCCTTGCCACAGACGTCGCAGACGGCAGCCACGTCAGACACCCCTTACTTTGCTTGACGGTTACAGCGATGAGAGCTCCGCAGTCCTGCCACGCCGAAGCGGAGTGGTACGTGCGGGAGCGCTTCCTGCTCACCGCCGTGCGGCGGCCTGAGCCCGGAGAACCCGGTTGCCCGGGGTCATCGCCACCCTGGGACCGGATCAGTCTAGCCCACCGCTACCGGGAGCTTCCGAGGTGGGGGCCTGTGTGCGCCGGAGCACCGCGAGGTCACCGGCGGCGGATAGTCTCGGCTCCGACCGATCCTAACTCGCGTGGGAGGTTCCCGGGTGTTGCGGACGCTGAACGCGGCGACTGCCCGGCGCTGGGCGGACCTGGTCCTGTCGGCGCTGACGGCCGAGCGCGACGCGATCGACCGGATCAACGTCTACCCGGTGGCCGATGGTGACACCGGGACCAACCTGCTGCAGACCGTGCGCGCCGCGGTGCGCACCCTCGACGAGGCCGCTCCGGACACCCTCGGCGGCGTGCTCGGCGCGCTGTCCAAGGGGGCTCTCGGCGGCGCCTGCGGGAACTCCGGGATGTTGTTGTCGCAGGCCATCAGGGGTATCGCCGAGCAGCTTCGGGATGCGGAGACCGCGGACGGGGCGGCCTGGCGGGAGGCGCTGCGGCGAGCGGACGAGCTGGCGCGCCAAGCCGTCGCCGAACCTCAGGAGGGAACGCTGCTGTCGGTGCTGCGGGCGGCGGTCCGCGGCGCGGAGGGCTCCGGCGAGCTGGGCGAGGTGGTGCGCACGTCGACGCGGGCGGCGATCGACGCGCTGGCGGCCACGCCCGCTCAGCTGCCCGTGCTGTCGGAGGCCGGGGTCGTCGACGCGGGCGGACGCGGGCTGGTGATCCTGCTCGACGCGCTGCACGCGGTGGTCCGCGAGGGCGAGTGGTTGGCCCCGAACTCCCCGGTGCCCGGTGAAGCGGACCACCTGGAGCACGAGTCGAGCTTCTCCTACGAGGTCATGTACCTGCTGGCGGACACCGACGCGGGGCGGGCCGAGGCGTTGCGCGGGCGGCTCGCGGAGTTGGGCGACTGCGTGTCGGTCGTGGGCGACGGGCTCGACTCCTGGGCGGTGCACGTCCACTGCGACGACATCGGGGGCGCGATCGAGACGGGCATCGAGTCGGGCCGGGTGCACCGCATCAAGGTGACCCGCTTCGCCGACCAGCAGGCCGCCTACGCCCGCGAGGTGGCGGTGCTGGCGTGCGTGCCGGGGGAGGTGCTCGGCGAGATCTTCGCCGCCGAGGGCGCCGACGTGCTGGTCACCGACGCGTTGCCGGTACCGGCGGAGCTGCGGGAGGCGTTCGCCGGCACCGGTGCCGGGCACGTCGTGGTGCTCCCCAACGACCTGGACACGGCGTTGGTCGTGGAGCGGGCCGTGACCGACATGTCCGAGGGTCCCGAGGTCGTGGTGGTGCCGACCGCGTCGTCGGTGCAGGGGCTGGCCGCGCTCGCGGTGCACGATCCGCACCGCCGCCGGGCATCGGATCAGGTCGCGATGGCGGAGGCCGCGGCAGCGACCCGCCGAGGTGAGCTCTACGTGGCCGATGTGGAGGCGCTGACGTGGGTCGGTCGCTGCCGTCCCGGTGACATCCTCGGCCTGATCGACGGCGAGGTCGTGCTCATCGGTGAGGACCTGACGACCACGGCGCAGGAACTGCTGACGCGGATGCTCACCACCGGCGGTGAGTTGTTCACCGCGCTCATCGGCGACAACACCCCGCCCGATCTGCTCGGGGAACTCTCCGCTCACCTGCGTCGCGTGCACCCCGAGGTGGAGATGGCGAGCTACCCGGCCGGTGCCCTCGACTCGTTGCTGCTGGTCGGTATCGAGTAGTCCGGTTTCGCGAGCCGGGGAACCTTCCTGTCAGTGACGGGAGGTTCCCCGCTTCTGTCGCGCCGCTTTCAGGATGAGTTCAATGATGCTAGTGTCATTAGCACCATGTTGCTCTCATTGGACCTAGAGGACGGTCGGCCCCTGCACGAGCAGGCCGCCGACGCGATCCGGCGCGCCATCGCGGCCGGCGAGGTGGAACCGGGCGATCGGCTGCCTCCCGCCCGCGACCTCGCCGACGCCATGCGCATCAACGCCAACACCGTGCTGCGGGCGCTGCGCGAGCTGCGGGCGGAAGGGCTGCTGGAGTTCCGCCGCGGGCGAGGGGTGACCGTGCTGCACCGCCCGGACCCGGAACAGGGGCTGCGCTCGCGACTGCGCGACCTGGTGGCCGACTCGCGCCGCCAGGGATTCACCACCGAGGAGCTGGCTCGGTGGATCGAGGAGGAATCGTGAACCACCGGAAGATCTTCCTGGCCGTCTCGCTCGTCTGGACCGCGATCGTGGCGCTGGTCCTCATCGGGCTGCTGGGGGTGTGGCGCGACCGGCTCCCGGACCCGATCGCCACCCACTGGGGATTCAACGGCGTCGCCGACGGCTCCTCGGCCGCCTCCGTGTTCCCGCTGATCATGCTGCCCGGATGGCTCGTCCTGGCGGGGCTGGCGGTGGCCGCGGGAACGCTGGGCAAGCGACGTGCCCACCGCGCCGGTTCCGCGGCCGGGCTGGCGGCGATGGCCTTCTTCCTCGCGGGGATCACGGCCTCGACGCTCCTGGCGAACCTCGATCACACCACCTGGCAGGACGTCCGGCTGCCGGGGTGGCACGTGCCCGCGGTGCTGGTCGCGGCTGTCGTGGCCGGTGGCCTCGGGTGGCTCCTCGGCAACCGCGGGCCGGACGAACCGGGCGCCGAGCACGACGCGGCAGGTGAGCTCGCTCTCGAACCGGGTCAGCGCGCGGTGTGGATCTCCTCGGTGACCAGCCCGGTCCTCGCCGTGGTCGGAGTCGTCTCGTTAGCGGTCGGCTTGGGCACCCTGGCCCTGGAGCTCTGGCCGGTCGCGCTGCCCGCGCTGCTGGTGGGAATCGTCGTGTCAGCGCTGTCGACCGTCCGGATCCGCGTCGACGAGCGCGGTGTGAGCGCCGCCTTCGGCCCGCAGCGCTTCCCGGTGCGCCGGATCGGCTTGAAGCAGATCAGCAGCGCCGGAGTCGCGCGCCACCGCGCGCTGGAGGTCGGCGGCTGGGGATACCGGGTCCGTCCCGCCACCACCGCGATCATGCTGCGCAGCGGTGAGTGCCTGGTGCTGCGCCTGACCTCCGGCCGCGACTTCGTCATCAGCGTGGACAAGCCGGAGCGCGGCGCGGAACTGATCAACGGCCTGCTCTCGGAGCGCTCGGCGATGTGAGGATGGGAACCTTCCGCTCACCGCCCGCGCGTCGTCCCGGGTGGTGAGCGGACCCGGCGTCCGGTGCCGCTAATCTCGAACCGAGTCGTCGAGCGACGCGGGAGAGAAGCAGTGCGGATCCGGAGCCGGTACGTGTGGTTGATCGGTGGCTGGACGCTGTTCGTGGCGGTGCTGATGCTGGCCGTGCCGTTGATGGCGGGTGCCCGGCTGCCCGAACCCATCGCCGTCGAGTGGACCGCCACCGGGACGCCGGAGAGTTCCAGCTCGCTGCGCGATTTCCTGGTCGGCAAGCTGCTGTGGTGGCTGGTGGTCGCCGCGGTGTGGAGCGCGCTCGTGCTGCGCGGGGTGCTCCGCAAGCGCGGGGAGGAGCTGGCAGGTGCCGTGATGGCGGTGTTCGGCTGGGTGATGCTGGGAACCGTGGTGCTGACGACGTTGGCCAACCTGGACGCACCGGACTTCCGCGACGCCACCGGACTCGACGGCGAGGGCTGGTTGCTGCTCGGCGCGCTCCCGATGGCGTGGGCCGGGTGGCGGTTCGGCGGCAGGGAAGCAGTCGGTGCCGCCGAGTAACCTGCGGTGCCATCCGAGGACGCAGGCGGAGGACGTGCAGTGACCACATTGGACGCGAAGCTCGACCGGTTGTTGGGTGCCAAGACCGGCAAGGCGCTCGAGTCTGCGCTCGGCCTGGTCACCGTCGGCGACCTGCTGCGGCACTACCCCCGCCGCTATGCGGAGCGCGGTGAGCTGACGGCGATCGCAGGACTGGAGCTCGGCGAGCACGCGACGGTGCTGGCCAAGGTCGAGCGGGTCACCAAGCGCACCATGAAGTCCCGCCGCGGCACCATCGTCGAGGCCCGCATCACCGACGGGCACCGGTCGTTGTCCTGCACGTTCTTCAACCAGGCCTGGCGCGAGCGGGAGCTGATCCCCGGCAAGCGCGGCATGTTCGCGGGCAAGGTCACCGCCTTCCGCGAGCAGCTGCAGCTCGCGCACCCCGAGTACCAGCTGTTCGACTCGGAGGCCACCGACGTCGGGACCGCCGCCGAGGAGTTCGCGAGTGCGCTGCTGCCGGTGTACCCGTCGGCGCAGGGACTCCCGTCCTGGTCGCTCGCGCGCTGCGTGAAGCAGGTGCTCGACGTGTGGGACGGGACCGACGACCCGCTGCCGCCCGAACTGCGCGAGCGGCTGGGCCTGGCGGTGCTGGAGGACGCGCTGCGCAAGATCCACGTGCCGCAGAACTTCGGTGAGGTCGCCGCCGCGCAGGAGAGGCTCAAGTGGGACGAGGCGCTGGCCGTTCAGCTCAGGCTGGCGCAGCGGCGCAGCGCCACCAAGTCGCACCCGGCGCCGGTGTGCGAGCGCCGCGACGACGGCGTGCGGGTGGCCTTCGACGAGCGGATGCCCTTCGAGCTGACCAAGGGCCAGCGGGAGATCGGCGAGCAGATCGCCGTCGACCTGGGCACCGAGCACCCGATGAACCGCCTGGTCCAGGGCGAGGTCGGCAGCGGCAAGACGATCGTGGCGCTGCGCGCGATGCTGCAGGCCGTCGACGCCGGGAGGCAGGCGGCGATGCTCGCGCCCACCGAGGTGCTGGCCGCGCAGCACGCGCGTTCGCTGCGCGAACTGCTCGGCGACCTGGCCATGGCCGGGGAGCTCGGGGGAGCCGAGAACGCGACCCGGGTGACCTTGCTGACGGGCTCGCTCAACACCGCGCAGCGGCGCAAGGCGATGCTCGAGGCGGCCTCCGGCGAGGCCGGGATCGTCGTCGGCACGCACGCGTTGATCCAGGACAAGGTGTCCTTCGCCGACCTCGGGATGGTCGTGGTCGACGAGCAGCACCGCTTCGGCGTCGAGCAGCGCGATGCCCTGCGGGCGCGCGGGGGCGAGGAGACCGCACCGCACGTGCTGGTGATGACGGCGACGCCGATCCCGCGCACGGTGGCGATGACGGTCTACGGCGACCTGGAAACCTCGGCGCTGCGCGAACTCCCGCAGGGGCGCTCGCCGATCAGCACCAGCGTGGTCCCGATTTCGGAGAAGCCGGCGTGGCTGGACCGGGCGTGGGCGCGCATCCACGAGGAGGTCGCCGCCGGGCACCAGGTCTACGTGGTGTGCCCGCGGATCGGCGACGACGAGGAGAGCTCGGGCAAGGGCAAGAAGACCAAGAAGTCCACTGTGGATGACGGTGACGGCGAGGAGCCGCCGCCGGAGGACGACGGCGGCGAGCAGCGGCGTCCTCCGGTCGCGGTGATCGACGTGGCCGAGCAGCTGGCCGCGGGCCCGCTCTCCGGGCTGCGGCTGGGAATCCTGCACGGCCGGTTGGCGCCGGACGACAAGGACGCGGTGATGCGGTCTTTCGCCGCGGGTGAGCTGGACGTTCTGGTGGCCACCACCGTCATCGAGGTCGGCGTCAACGTCCCCAACGCGACCGTCATGGTGATCATGGACGCGGACCGGTTCGGGGTGTCGCAGCTGCACCAGCTGCGCGGCCGGGTCGGCCGGGGCAGCGCGGCGGGGCTGTGTCTGCTGGTCACCGAGGCCATGGGCGGCACCACCACGCGCGAGCGGCTCGACGCGGTCGCCTCGACGACCGACGGTTTCGAGCTCGCGCGGCTGGACCTGGAGCTGCGCCGCGAGGGCGACATCCTGGGTGCCGCGCAGTCGGGTCGCAAGTCCGGGCTCAAGATGCTGTCGTTGTTGCGCGACGAGGAGGTCATCGCCCAGGCTCGGGAGGAGGCGGACCGCTTCGTCGGGGCGGACCCGGAGCTGCGGGAGCACTCGGGGCTGGCGCGGATGGTGGCCGAGGTGGTCGACGACGACCGCGCGGAGTACCTGGAGAAGTCGTGATCGCCTCCCTCTGGGGCGTGAAATCCCGGAATCTGGGCAGTTTTGGTCCGAACTGACCGGGCAAATGCGGCATCGATCGTGGGCGGTTCGGACCAAAACCGGCCACGTGTTGCTCCCAGGTGTCCACGAGATGACCACACCGCTTCGAATAGGTGAGCGAAAGTTCTGCGAATGGAAAGAATGCATGATTTTCTTTCCGATGCAGCTTGTGTGTTCCCCGCATTTGCGCTGGTCATCAGGGGTGTGGAGGTCTTCATCACCTGAGGGGTTCTCCCGTTGCGGGGAATTTTCGCGGTAGTGTCTTCCACACCGACCGACACCTGTTATCCGAGGGAGCCGGCATGTTCCGCAAGGTGCTCGTCGCCAACCGCGGCGAGATTGCGATTCGCGCTTTCCGCGCCGCCTACGAGCTGGGAGCGGGCACCGTCGCGGTGTTCCCGCACGAAGACCGCAACTCGTTGCACCGCCTGAAAGCCGATGAGTCGTACGAGATCGGCGAACCCGGCCACCCGGTCCGGGCCTACTTGTCCGTGGACGAGATCATCAGCGCCGCGCAGCAGGCGGGCGCCGACGCGATCTACCCCGGCTACGGCTTCCTGTCCGAGAACCCCGATCTCGCCAGGGCGTGCCACGAAGCGGGCATCACCTTCGTGGGTCCGAGCCAGCAGATCCTCGAGATGACCGGCAACAAGGCCACCGCCGTGGCCGCCGCGCGCGACGCGGGCGTCCCGGTGCTGGACTCCTCGCCGCCCACCCGCGACATCGATGAGCTCCTGGCCGCCTCCGAGCAGATGACCTTCCCGGTCTTCGTGAAGGCGGTCGCCGGCGGCGGTGGGCGCGGCATGCGGCGCGTCGACGAGCCGTCCGCGCTGCGCGAGGCGCTGGAAGCGGCGATGCGCGAAGCGGAGTCCGCCTTCGGCGACGCGACGGTGTTCCTGGAGCAGGCCGTGGTCAACCCGCGGCACATCGAGGTGCAGATCCTCGCCGACGGCGCGGGCAACGTCGTGCACCTCTTCGAGCGCGACTGCTCGGTGCAGCGACGGCACCAGAAGGTCATCGAGATCGCCCCGGCCCCGAACCTCGACCCGAAGCTGCGGGAGCGGATCTGCGCCGACGCGGTCGCCTTCGCCCGCAAGATCGGCTACGTCAACGCCGGAACGGTCGAGTTCCTCGTCGACGAGCGCGGCAACCACGTGTTCATCGAGATGAACCCGCGGATCCAGGTCGAGCACACGGTGACCGAGGAGGTCACCGACGCCGACCTCGTCCAGTCGCAGATGCGCATCGCCGGCGGCGAGACGCTGGAGCAGCTGGGCATGACCCAGGACGAGATCCGACTGCGCGGCGCCGCCCTGCAGTGCCGCATCACCACCGAGGACCCGGCCAACGGGTTCCGGCCGGACACCGGCATGATCAGCGCTTACCGGTCCCCGGGCGGCGCGGGCATCCGCCTCGACGGCGGAACCGCTTTCGCGGGAACCAGCATCAGCGCGCACTTCGACTCGATGCTGGTCAAGCTGTCCTGTCGAGGCCGCGACTTCCCCACGGCGGTCGGTCGCGCCCGCCGCGCCCTGGCCGAGTTCCGCATCCGCGGCGTGTCCACGAACATCCCGTTCCTGCAGGCGGTCCTGGACGACGACGACTTCGGCGAAGGGCGCGTCACCACCTCGTTCATCGACGAGCGCCCGCAGCTGCTCACCGCCCGGCACTCCGCCGACCGCGGCACCCGGCTGCTCAACTACCTCGCCGACGTCACCGTCAACAAGCCCAACGGCGACCGGCCGGGCGCGGCGGACCCGACCTTCAAGCTCCCCGAGGTCGACCTGACGGCCGCGCCGCAGCCCGGTTCGAAGCAGAAGCTCACCGAACTCGGCCCGGAGGGGTTCGCGCGCTGGATGCGCGAGAACGGCAGGGTCGGCGTCACCGACACGACCTTCCGCGACGCCCACCAGTCGCTGCTGGCCACCCGGGTGCGCAGCAAGGACCTGCTGGCCGTCGCGCCGCACGTGGCGCGGATGACGCCGGACCTGCTGTCGGTGGAGTGCTGGGGCGGTGCCACCTACGACGTCGCGCTGCGGTTCCTCGCCGAGGACCCGTGGGAGCGGCTGGCGAAGCTGCGTGAGGCCGTCCCCAACATCTGTCTGCAGATGCTGCTGCGCGGGCGCAACACCGTCGGCTACACGCCGTACCCGACGGAGGTGACCGAGCACTTCGTGCAGGAGGCCACCAGCACCGGCATCGACATCTTCCGGATCTTCGACGCGCTCAACGACGTCGAGCAGATGCGCCCGGCCATCGAAGCCGTGCGCAACACCGGGAAGTCCGTCGCCGAGGTGGCGCTGTGCTACACCGCTGATCTGTCCAATCCGGACGAGAAGCTCTACACGCTGGACTACTACCTGCGTCTGGCCGAGCAGATCGTCGACGCCGGTGCGCACGTGCTGGCGATCAAGGACATGGCCGGGCTGCTGCGGCCGCCGGCCGCTGCGAAGCTGGTCTCCGCGCTGCGCTCGGAGTTCGACCTGCCGGTGCACCTGCACACCCACGACACCCCGGGCGGGCAGCTGGCGACCTACATGGCCGCCGTGCAGTCCGGTGTGGACGCCGTGGACGCGGCGACGGCGTCGATGGCGGGCACCACCTCGCAGCCCGCGCTGTCGTCGTTGGTCGCCGCCACCGACTACACCGAGCGCACCACCGGGCTGGACCTGCAGTCCGTGTGCGACCTGGAGCCCTACTGGGAATCGGTGCGCAAGATCTACCAGCCCTTCGAGGCCGGGCTGGCCTCGCCGACCGGCCGGGTCTACTCCCACGAGATCCCCGGCGGTCAGCTGTCCAACCTGCGCACCCAGGCGGTCGCGCTCGGTCTCGGCGACAAGTTCGAGGAGATCGAGGCCATGTACGCCGCGGCCGACCGGATCCTCGGCCGGCTGGTCAAGGTCACCCCGTCCTCGAAGGTCGTCGGTGACCTGGCCCTGCACCTCGTGGGTGCGGGTGTCTCGCCCGCCGACTTCGAGGCCGAGCCGCGCAAGTTCGACATCCCCGACTCGGTGATCGGCTTCCTGCAGGGCGAGCTGGGCGACCCGCCGGCCGGCTGGCCGGAGCCCTTCCGCACCCGCGCGCTGGAAGGCCGCACCAGCACCCGCGCGATCGCGGAGCTGTCGGACGAGGACCAGGACGGGCTGCTCAACGACCGGCGCAACACCCTGAACCGGTTGATGTTCGCCAAGCCCACCAAGGAGTTCCAGGAGCACCGAGAGGCCTACGGCGACACCTCGCTGCTGCGCAGCAAGGACTTCTTCTACGGTCTCAAGCCGGGCGAGGAGTACTCGGTCGACCTGGAGCCGGGCGTGCGGCTGCTCCTCGGGCTGGAGGCCATCAGCGAGCCCGACGAGCGCGGCATGCGCACGGTGATGGCGGTGCTCAACGGGCAGTTGCGGCCGATCCAGGTCCGGGACCGCTCGGTGGCCACCGACCTGCCGGTCGCGGAGAAGGCCGACCGCTCCAACCCCGGTCACGTCCCGGCCCCGTTCGCCGGCGTGGTCACCCTCGCGGTCTCCGAAGGCGACGCCGTTGATTCGGGCCAGACGGTCGCCACGATCGAGGCCATGAAGATGGAGGCCGCGATCACCGCCCCGCAGGGCGGCCAGGTCAAGCGCCTCGCGATCGGCTCGGTGCAGCAGGTCGAGGGCGGGGACCTCATCGTCGAACTCGGCTGACCCGCACATCGCCGGACCCCTCGAAACGGGCCGTTCCTCCTCGGAGGGGCGGCCCGTTTCGTTGTACCTGCTCACCCGATGCGGTGAATGCGGGGAGGCGTGGCAACAGGAGTCCCGGTGCGCTCCGTGTTCTCGGTGAACGGATGAGCCACTACCGAGACATGGGGGGTTGTCATGCGCGCAAGGATCGCGTCCAGCGCTGGGGTGCTGGTGGCCGCGGCGCTGCTCGCCGGGGGCGGTGTTGCTGCGGCCGATGTGCAGCAGGTCGACTGGCGCAACGCCGAATTCGACGTCCCGCCGGTGGGTTCCTGCCCGCAGCAGCGGGTTTCGTTCACCGACGGAGCGGGCGAGACCGGGGATCGGGTCTACCGGTTCGCCCCGGACAAGCCGATCGGCTACGCCGACGTCACCGGCGAAGGCGTCGAGGACGCCCTGATCCTGATGGAGTGCGGGCCGCGGGACGCGGAGTTTTCGCGGGCGCTGATCGGGATGACCACCGACCCGGGCGGCACTGCGCCGCATCCGCTCGGAACCGTGGTCAGCCCGCCGGTGTGGACGCAGGTCCCCGAGGAGTTCCAGGTGTTCCACCACGACATCGCCGTGTGGATCAACGACTTCGACACCGGGCAGGGCCACACCGAGCACTACCGCTGGGCTTCCTCGGCCCAGGCGTTCGTCCGGATCGACGGTCAGTAGCCGCAGGCTCACACCCGTCTGCTGACCAGTCCCGCGACGACACCGGTGCTCGGCCGGGCAGGGCCCAGTTTTAGTCCAAACCGAGGACCTTCGATGCCCGAAATGTCCGCTCAGTTATGACTAAAACTGGGAATTGCCGCGGTGGTCGCCTCGTGCGCGTGGTGGATCGCCCGTCCCCTCGCGGAGTTCGGTCGTTCAGCTCGGCTTGATCACCGCGAGGAGCTGGGTGGCGCGGCTCAGGGCCACGTACAGCGCCCTGCGTCCGGTCGTGGACTCGGCCGCCAGGCCGTCGGGGTCGACCACGGCGACGGCGTCGTACTCCATGCCCTTGGAATCGAGGCTGCCCACCACCCGGAGCCGCGATTCGTCCACATCGGACAGCCAAGCGCGGACCTCGTCCCTGCGCGACATCGTGGTGATGACGCCGATCGTGCCCTCGGCACGTTCCAGCAGGTCCAGGGCCGATTCCCGGGTCGTCGCGGCGAGCCCCTCGGCGGTCGCCTCCCGCACGTCCGGTTCGATGCCGGTGGTGCGCACGGCCGACGGCAGGTCGTCCGGGTCGACGAGGTCGCACACCGCGTTCGAGGCGTAGTCGAAGATCTCCGCCGAGTTCCGGTAGTTCGTGCGCAGCGTGAACTTGCGGTGGTTGCGCTGCCCGATCAGCGCCTCGGCCCGGGCGGTCGCGGCTTCGGCCGGGTCCGGCCAGGAGGACTGCACCGGATCGCCCACGATCGTCCAGCTGGCGTGCCTGCCGCGGCGGCCGACCATCCGCCACTGCATCGGGGAGAGGTCCTGCGCCTCGTCGATGACCACGTGGGCGTACTCGTCGTAGTTGACGGCGCGGCGCGGCTGCTCCGCCTCCGGCTCGGCACGCCGGGAGCGCTTGGGCGGCGGGCCGATCAGCATGCGCAGCTCGTCGATCAGCGCGACGTCGGCGACCGTCCAGTCCGACCCCGACGACTCGGCGATCGACGCCCACGACTTGGCCAGCACGTCGACCTCCTCGGCGGCCAGCAGCCGTCGCGCCGCGCCGGCCAGCCGCTCCGGATCCGACAGCCAGCGCAGCACCTGCATCGGGTACAGCGCGGGCCACCAGGCGACCAGGAACCGGTGGAACTCGATGCGCTCGCCGATCTCGCTGATCAGCCGGTCCCGATCCGGTTGGAAATCATCGCCCGCCAAGCCCCTGGCCTGCTGCCACAGCGCTTCCAGCAGCGCATCGGCGGCCTTCATCCGAGTCTTGTTCGGCTGGCCGCCCTTGTTGTGCAGGTTGCGGCGGATGCGCTTGAGCTCGTCGGCCTCCAGCTTGAGCACCGCGCCCCGGTAGTACAGCTTGAACGAGTCGGGAGCGTCCGGTGGCGCCAGGCGCAGCGCGCGGCGCAGCACCTTGACCATCCGCGAGGAACCCTTGACCTCGGCGGTGCGCGGATCGTCGATGTTCGAGGTGCCGAGGCCGTCGAGCACCTCGCCGAGCGCGCGCAGCTCCACGTTGTGCTCGCCCATCGACGGCAGCACCCGCGAGATGTAGCTCATGAACACCGGTGACGGACCGATGACCAGCACGCCCGGCCCGCCGAGCCGCCGCTGCTCCCGGTAGAGCAGGTAGGCGGCGCGGTGCAGCGCGACAGCGGTCTTGCCGGTGCCGGGACCGCCGGTGATCTCGGTGACGCCGCTCTCCGGTGCCCGGATCGCCTCGTCCTGCTCCTTCTGGATGGTGGCCACGATGTTGCGCATCGTCTCGCCGCGCGAGCGGGTCAGCGCCGCCATCAGCGCGCCGTCGCCGATCACCCGCATGTCCGACGGAGCCGAGTCCGGTGCCAGCAGGTCGTCGGAGACGTCGATCACCTGCTCGCGCGAGCAGCGGATCACCCGGCGCCGGATCACGTCCTGCGGGTGCTCGGGAGTGGCCTGGTAGAAGGCGGCGGCCAGCGGGGCGCGCCAGTCCACCAGCAAGTTGTCGAAGCGCTGGTCGCGGATGCCCAGCCGGCCGATGTGCACGGCGTCGCCGGTGCCCAGGTCCAGGCGGCCGAACACCAGGCCCTCGGACTCGGCGTTGAGCGCCTGCAAGGTCCGGTTGGCGTGGTGCAGCATCACGTCCCGCTCGTTGAGCGCCTCGGGCGTGGCCTCCCGGCCGTACTCGTAGCTCTTGTCGCGCATCGCCTCGGCTTCGGAGCGCAGCTCGTCGAGTCGGGCGTAGACGCGGTCCACGTGCTCCTGCTCGACCGCGATCTCGGCCTGCTTTTCGGATGCTTCGGACACCTGTGACTTTCTCCCGGTCTTGCGCGGTGAACAGACCCAACAGACTACGCGCGGCGCCGGGCGGGCCGACGTCTCCCGCCTGCCGTCGCGGCTGGTCCGCGGGCGTAAGATGCGCGATGGCGGAGGACCCGCGGAACACCCGCGCACCAGGGGTGCGCGACGATGTCCGGGTGACGCGGATCGTGGCGGGAAGTGCGGGTGGCCGACGGCTGGAAGTGCCCCCGAAGGGGACGAGGCCGACCTCCGAGCGGGTTCGCGAGGCGCTGTTCAACTCGCTGGAGACGATGCTCGACATCGAGGGGCTCCGCGTTCTCGACCTCTACGGCGGATCCGGGGCTCTCGGGCTGGAAGCCCTCTCACGGGGCGCCGGCCACGCGACGTTCGTCGAATCCGACCGCCGCGCGGCATCGATCCTCAAGCGCAACGCCACCGCCTTGGGCTTCCGCGACGTGCGGGTGGAGCAGGCCAAGGCCGAGACGCTGACCGCCGCCGCGACCGCCGAGCCGTTCGACGTCGTGCTCGCCGACCCGCCCTACGACCTGTCCTCCGAACTGCTGCAACGCGTGCTGGACGGGTTGGTCGCCCACGGCTGGGTCGGGCCGGGCAGCGTGGTGATCGTCGAACGCGCGGTCCGCAGCGGTGAACCCGACTGGCCGGACCCGCTGGAAGCGCTGCGTTCGAAGCGCTACGGGGACACCTCGGTGCACTGGGCCGTGATCGAACAGCGGTGAGCCAGGCCACGTCGACCTGGGGGTTGGCCCGGCCTGCTGCTAACGTCCCAGCACATGAGGCGTGCGGTATGTCCAGGCTCTTACGACCCCGTCACCAACGGTCATCTGGACATCATCGAGCGAGCGTCCGGCCTGTTCGACGAGGTCGTGGTCGCGGTGCTGATCAACAAGAGCAAGAAGGGCCTGTTCTCCGTTGACGAGCGCCTGGAAATGCTGCGCGAGGTCACGGCCCCCTGGCCGAACGTGCGCATCGACTCCTGGCACGGCCTCCTGGTCGACTACTGCAAGGCCAACGAGATCGGCGCGATTGTCAAGGGCCTGCGCGCGGTGAGCGACTTCGACTACGAGCTGCAGATGGCCCAGATGAACCAGCAGCTGTCCGGGGTCGAGACGATGTTCATGTCGACCAACCCGCTCTACAGCTTCCTGGCGTCCTCGCTGGTCAAGGAGGTCGCTACCTACGGTGGTGACGTCTCCAACCTGCTGCCGCCGAAGATCGAGCGGCGGCTGCGCGAGCGCATCGCGGAGAACGGTTAACCTCCGCAACACCGCTGGGCCACGCAGTTTTCGGCGGATCGTGTCCCGTTTCCTTCGGGTTCCCGCCATTTCCGCTGGCTGACGCCGCGCCGCGGTTAGCGTGATCGCCATGAAGAAGTCAGTGCAGATCCTGCTGGCCGCCCTGCTCGCCGTGGCGGGGCTCGTCGGCTTCCAGTCCAGTGCCTTCTCCGCCGCTCCCGCCCCGGCTGCCGTCGCGCAGGCCGAGTGCGGGGACACCGCCGGGTTCGAACCGGTCACGCTCTCGTCCCTGCCTCCCGAGGCGGCCGAGACCGTCGACCTCATCAAGGCCGGCGGCCCCTTCCCGTACCCGGAGGACGGCCAGACCTTCGGCAACCGCGAAGGGCTCCTGCCCGACTGCGCGGACGGGTACTACAAGGAGTACACCGTCGAGACCCCCGGCAGCGACGACCGCGGCGCCCGCCGCTTCGTCGTCGGCGAGGCGGGGGAGTTCTTCTGGACCGACGACCACTACGAGAGCTTCTCCATCACCGACATCAACGCCTGATCTCCTCGTCTCGCTTGAGGACCTGCCGTGATGCCGGTTCTCGGGTGGTGAACGAGAGAGAGCGCGCGATGCGTGCGAGGGAACCTTCCTGTCACTCGTGGTGGCAGGAAGGTTCCCTCGTTCTCGTCGACCGCTCGGTTGGCGGCTTGACACGCGGATGGCTGATTTCCCCCGGGTACGGGTCTCGCGGAGGCAGACTGTGGAGGTGAACGGCCCGTGATCGGCATCGCGCGGCGTTCTGACATGCTTGAGCGGCGCGGCGCTGAACGACTGCAGGGAGATCATGGTGTACCGGGTGTTCGAGGCCCTCGACGAGCTGGTCACGATCGTCGAAGAGGCGCGTGGCGTCCCCATGACCTCGGGTTGTGTGGTCCCGCGCGGTGACGTGCTGGAGCTTCTCGACGACGTGCGGGACGCGATCCCGCAGGAGCTCGACGACGCCCAGGACGTGCTGGACCACCGCGACGAGGTGGTCACCAAGGCCCAGACCGAGGCGGACAAGTCCGTCGCCGAGGCCCGCACCGACTCGGAGCGCACCGTCGCCGAGGCCCGCGCCGAAGCGGAGCAGCTGCTGGCCGAAGCGCGCGAGCAGGCCGACCACCTGCTGTCCGACGCGCGCGGCCAGGCCGAGCAGACCGTCACCGCGGGCCGCCGCGAGTACGAGGACTACGTCAGCCGGGCTCAGTCCGAAGCCGACCGGATGGTGCAGGCCGGTCGCGCCGCCTACGAGCAGTCGGTGCACGAAGGCAAGGCCGAGCAGGCCCGCCTGGTCACCGACACCGAGGTCGTGCAGGCGGCCAGCGCGGAGGGCAAGCGCATCGCCGAGGAGGCCGGTGAGGAGGCCGAGCGGCTGCGCAGCGAGTGCGACGCCTACGTCGACTCCCGCCTGGCCGACTTCGAGGACCTGCTCGGTCGCACGCTGCGGACCGTCGGCAAGGGACGGCAGCAGCTCCGCAGCCCGATGGGCGCGCCGTTCGACTACGAGGAGTGGCAGCCCTCGGCGGGCGCCAACTGAGAGCAGTCCTCCCGGCCTGCTGGCCCGGCGCGAAACCGCTGTGAACAGGGGCTGGTGTCGTTCGCAGGCGGGCGTCGCGTAGGCTGGTAGGGCTGACTTGGGGTGCAGTGCCCGACTCGTCGAGGCACCTTCCCAGCGTCGGCTGAATGCCCATTTCACCAAGCACCGAAATTCGTGATGTCTCAGAGCCATGAACCGCGCACTGCGCAAGCCGGCCCTTGGGTGATCGACACCCGGGAAATCGGCCATCGGGCCGGTAGCAGCCGTGCCTACACGCGCAAGGCCCCGGCGCCCGCCGGCTTCGGGCTGGACATGATCAAGGTGCCCGAGGGCGAACCGGTGGACCTCGATCTGCTGGCCGAGTCCGTGGTGGAGGGCGTGTTGGTGTCGGGCACGGCGTCGGCCCGGCTGACCGGCGAATGCGTCCGGTGCTTGGATCCGCTCTCCGAGGAGACCGAGATCGAGCTCCGGGAGCTGTTCGCGTACCCGGACAGCGCGACCGACACCAGCACCGATGACGACGAGGTCGAGCGGGTCGTCGACGACCTGATCGACCTCGAACCGGTGGTGCGGGATGCGATGTTGCTGTCGCTGCCCGCGGCACCGTTGTGCTCGCCGGACTGCCAGGGGCTGTGCTCCGGGTGCGGCGTGAAGTGGGCCGAACTCGCCCCCGAGCACACGCATGAGACCATTGATCCTCGCTGGGCCGCGCTTCAAGAGCGGTTCGGCGGTACCGAAGAGGAGAAGTAGTCGTGGCCGTCCCGAAGCGCAAGATGTCCCGGGCCAACACCCGTCACCGCCGTTCGTCGTGGAAGACCTCGGCGCCGACGCTGGTCGAGTGCTCGAACCGCTCCTGCCGCGAGCAGAAGCTCCCGCACGTCGTCTGCCCGGCCTGCGGTCAGTACGACGGCCGTCAGGTCGTTCAGCCCGCCTGAGTGGCGGCCACGTAGTGGGGGGAAAGCAGCCGCGAGCCCGTCAGGTCGACAGGGCTCCGTTGTTGGCAGCGCTCGGCGTCGAGTTGGACGCCGAGCTGCTCACCCTTGCCCTCACCCACCGCTCGTACGCGTACGAGAACGGCGGTCTGCCGCCGAACGAGCGGCTGGAGTTCCTCGGCGACGCGGTGCTCGGTCTGGTGATCACCGATCACCTCTACAACGAGCACCCGGACCTGCCGGAGGGACAGCTCGCGAAGCTTCGAGCCAGCGTGGTCAACATGCACGCGCTGGCCGGGGTGTCCCGCGGGCTCGGTGAGGGCGGACTGGGTGAGTACCTGCTGCTCGGTCGTGGTGAGGAGCTCACGGGGGGCCGTGACAAGGCGAGCATCCTCGCGGACGGGCTCGAGGCCGTGCTCGGCGCCGTGTACCTCGCTGAGGGCATCGACGTCGCGCGCGCAGTCGTGCACAAGCTCTTCCAGCCGTTGCTGGCCGAGGCGCCGCAGCGCGGTGCCGGCCTGGACTGGAAGACCAGCCTGCAAGAGCTCACCGCCTCCGCGACTCTCGGCGTGCCCGAGTACCGCGTCGAAGAAGAAGGGCCTGACCACCGCAAGGAGTTCAGCGCCTTCGTGTCCGTCGGCGGCCAGACCTACGGGCGCGGCGACGGACGAACCAAGAAGGAAGCCGAGCAGAAGGCTGCCGAAGCGGCTTGGCGCCAGCTCAACGAGCAGGTCCAGGCTGCGCAGGTCGAGGATTCTGCGGCGGATTCCACATCCTGAGCGAAGTCGGTTCACCTCGAACCGATCGGAAAGAGGGACGTGATCAGCGGCCGGGAACTACCGGTCGGCCTCTGATCACGTCCCTCTTTCGCGCCCGCCTCCGGGTGCTCGCCCGGTGTGGGAAAGGATGTGCTCGTGCCTGAGTTGCCCGAGGTCGAGGTGGTCCGCCGCGGTGTCGCCGAACACGCCGTGGGCCGCAAGCTCTCCAGCGTCGAAGTGCTGCATCCGCGTGCCGTCCGCCGCCACGTGCCCGGGCCGCAGGACCTCGCGGCGAGGCTCGCTGGGCGGGTTCTGACGGACGCCCGCAGGCGCGGCAAGTACCTGTGGATCGAACTCGGCGACGGCTCCGGGACGACCGATGGCGAAGCCCTGGTCGTGCACCTCGGGATGAGCGGGCAGCTGCTCGTGCAGCCCACCGACGCACCTGATGAGAAGCACTTGCGGGTCCGGATGCGGTTCGCCGACGGCGGTTCTGAGCTGCGGTTCGTCGATCAGCGCACCTTCGGCGGGCTCCAGCTGGCCGAGCTCGTCGAGGTCGGCGGGGTGGCGCTTCCCGAACCGGTCGCGCACATCGCCCCCGACCCGCTGGAGCCGGCGTTCGATCTGGACCGGCTGATCGAGCGACTGCGCGGCCGTCGCACCGGCATCAAGCGAGCGCTGCTGGACCAGAGCCTGGTCTCGGGCATCGGCAACATCTACGCCGACGAGGCCCTGTGGCGGGTCCGGCTGCACTGGGCGCGGCCGACCGCGACGATGACGCGCCCCAAGATCCGCGAGCTGTTCGCGGCCGTCACCGACGTCATCGGCGAAGCGCTGCACGTCGGCGGCACCTCGTTCGACGCGCTCTACGTCAACGTCAACGGCGAGTCGGGCTACTTCGACCGCTCCCTGGCGGTCTACGGCCAGGGCGGGAACCCCTGTCCGCGGTGCGGAGCCTCGATCCGCCGCGACCCCTGGATGAATCGCTCCGCCTACACCTGCCCGGTCTGCCAACCGAAACCCCGCAACGCGCACTCCTGAGCCGACTTCGACGCCACGAGAGCGGAAACCCGGGAGCATCCCAGTTTTAGTCCAAACCGAGCCATGATCATGTCCGAAATGTCGGCTCAGTTATGACTAAAACTGGGATTTGGTGCGGCGGGTGCTGGTCATGCGGCGCCTCTGCAGTCGTGGAGGTGCGTGGTGGCGGTGGTGTCGCCTCCGTAGGCGGCCGGGTCAACGATCGCGCAGTGCTGGGCGACCCATCCCATGGCCGCGTCCACCACTGCGGTGTCCACCTCGCCTCCCGCGCTCCGCACTCCCGAGGTGCCGCTGGTCCACACGTACCGGAGCTCCCCGTCGGCGACGTGCTCCTGGAGCTCGTCGACCGTCGGGGTCGGGTCGTTGCCGTTGTAGCCGCCGACTGCCATCACCGGTTGCCCGGTTTCGAGGATGACCGGCGCCGCGACCATCGATCCCACCACGGCCACCAGCCAGGTCTCGTCGGCGTGGTGGTCGGTGAGGTAGCGCATCAGCTGAGGACTGACCTGCTCGCTGCCGGACCGCTCGCCGCCGTCCGGCATCCTGGCCGGCTGCGCGCCGTTCGGTCGTTGACCGCCGTCGGGCATCCGCCCGCCTCCCGGTCCACCGCCCGCACCACCGCTGGGACCTGCGGAGGGGAACGTTGCTCCCACCGGTGTGGACAGCGGCGTCACCGCGTACGTCGTCGGGCCCGCCAGCGAAGCGAGGACTCCCACCAGGGCGCCGACCGCGATGAAGGGACGCTTCCTGTCACGTCCACCGTGGCGGGAGAGGAGCAGGGGAACCATCATCGCGATTCCCGCGGCGAGGGAGACCGCTGCGACAACGGTTCCCATCCACGGCAGGAAGTCCTCGTTCCCGCCGAGCAGGTGCGCGCTCCAGAAACCGGTGGCGATGACCGAGACCGGGAGCAGGAGGCCCCACCACTCGGTGTCGCGGGTCAGGCGCCACATCGCGTGGACGCCCATGCCGGTCAGCGCGGCGAGCGGTGGTGCCAGAGCGACCGTGTAGTAGGTGTGCCAAATGCCCGACGCGAAGGTGAACACAGCCCCGGTGACCAGTAGTGTTCCGGCCCACAGCAGGAAGTCCGCGCGTTCGGCGTCGTGCCGGGGACGGCGTCGGAGGCGCACGAGCACCGCGACCGCGCCGAACAGCGCGAGCGGGAACAGCCAACCGATCTGCGGCGCGACCTCGCCGCTGAACAACCGGGTCAGACCGGCGTCGTCCATCCCGCCGCCACCACCGCCAGGCCCACCACCGCCGGGCCCACCTGGGCCGCCGGCCATCGCACCGGCCGGGGGTGCTCCGCCACCGGGCATGCCCCCTGGTGACCCACCACCTGGCCCGCCGCCGCCCATCATCCCGGGCGACATGATCTGGGCCTGCCCTTCGACGCGGCCGAGCCCGTTGTAGCCCAGCAGCAGGTCCAGGACCGTGTTGTCGGTGCTGCCGCCCACGTAGGGGCGCGCCGAGCTCGGCACCAGATCGACCACGGCCAGCCACGACACGCTCACCGCCGCCAGCACGCCACCGGCGACGACCAGGTTCAGCAGCTTGCGCGTCCACTTCGGACGGGCGGCCACGAGGTAGACCACGGCGACCACCGGAACCACGAGGAACGCCTGGAGCATCTTCGTGTTGAACGCCAGGCCGACGGCCACCGCGCACCACACCAGCGGGAGCAGCGTCCCGGACCGGATCGCGTGGGAAGCGGCCCACAACGCCAGCGTCAGCAGCAGGGTCAGCAGCATGTCGGGGTTGTTGTGGCGGGCCATCACGACCGCGATCGGCGTTACCGCCAGCGCGAGTCCGGCAAGCGCTCCGGCGAGGGGACCGGAACTCCGCCGCACCACGTGCTGGACGACCCACACCGCGACCACGCCCGCGACGGCCTGCGGCAGCAGGAGGCTCCAGGTGTTGAACCCGAAGACCCGTGCCGACAACGCCTGCAACCACAGAGCCAGCGGAGGCTTGTCGACCGTGATGAACGATCCGGCGTCCAGCGCGCCGTAGAAGAAGGCCTCCCAGCTCCGCGTCATCCCCAGCACGGCTGCCGAGTAGTACGTGTTCGCCCACTCGTTGATCGACAGCGCCCACGTGTTGAGGAACGCGGCGATCACCAGCACGACCCAGCGAGCGGGAGGGGACCATCTCGGCTCCCCGGTGCGGGCGAGCGGCAGACGCAGACGTGCGGCCATGGCGCGGATTCCTCTCCGGACGGGCATTCCGAGCGTCGAGGGTGGCTGCCGCGGCTGGGAGGAACGTGCGAGCCGGCTGCACGTCCGCTGGAGAAGAGCCACTCCCAGCTGATTCCCAGGTTCCGTCAACGGGGCTCGCACCTGCGTCCGGCTTGATGGAGCGGAACCGGATGAGAGGTGGTGGGAGATGAGTGCCGTGCCGCAGCTCGGCGCCGAGGAAGTGCGTCGAGCGTCGAACCGGACCGCGACGGTCGACGTGGTCGTCCCGGTCTACAACGAGGAACGTTCCCTTCCCGGGTGCTTGGAGGTGCTGAGCCGGTACCTGGGCGAGGGATTTCCCTTCTCGTGGTCGATCACGGTCGTCGACAACGCCAGCACGGACTCGACGCTGGAGGTGGCGCACCGGCTGGCGCAGGAGTTCGCCCACGTGAGGGTGCTGCACCTGGACCGCAAGGGACGCGGTCTCGCGCTGCGCACCGCCTGGGAGTACAGCGACGCCGATGTCGTGGTCTACATGGACGTCGATCTCTCGACCGGGCTGGACGCGCTGCTGCCGCTGGTCGCGCCCCTGGTCAACGGGCATTCTGATCTCGCGGCCGGTTCCCGGCTGGCCCCCGGTGCGCGGACGGTGCGCGGCGGGAAGCGGGAGATGATCTCCCGCGGTTACAACAAGATGATCAGGTGGACGCACGGAGCGCGGTTCACCGACGCCCAGTGCGGGTTCAAGGCGGCCCGCACCGACGTGATCCGCCCGCTGCTGCGGCAGGTGCGGGACGAGTCGTGGTTCTTCGACACCGAACTGCTGCTGCTGGCCGAGCACAACGGCCTGCGCGTGCACGAGGTGCCCGTGGACTGGGTCGAGGACGTGGACACGCGGGTGAACGTGGTGCGCACGGCGACCGACGACGTCGCCGGGCTGATCCGGGTCGCGCGAGCCAAGGTGACCGATGCCGCGCGGGTTCCGGGCTTGCCGCAACGTCCGCAACCCCGGGCCGCGCACCCGCGAGCGGTGCTGGCGAAGCGGGAGAACGGGCTGCTGTGGCAGCTGGTCTCGTTCGGTGCGATCGGTCTGGTGTCCACTGCGCTCACCTCGGTGCTCTACGCGCTCCTGCGCGGTTGGTGGCCACCGCTGCTGGCGAACCTGGTCGCGCTGACGGTCACGACGCTGTGGAACACGGAGGCCAACCGCCGCTACACGTTCCTGCAGCAACACGGCTCTTCCAGGCGGGTGCACGCGCAAGGGCTGATCGTGTTCGCGCTGTACTACGTCGTCACCTCCGGAACGCTGCTCGGGTTGCACGCCTACTCGGCTGATCCGTCGCGCTGGCTGGAGGTTCTGGCTCTCGTCCTGTCCTCAGTGGTCGGTACCGCTCTTCGGTTCGTACTGCTCCGCTCCTGGGTCTTCGCGGCCCCGGCCGAGGGAGAAGAAGCATCATGATCGCAGTCGAAGAGGCTGCTCCGCAGCGAACGCGCGTGGAGCCGCGGCGGCTCGCGCTGGCCGGGATCTGCGCGCTCGCAGCCGTGCTCCACCTCTGGGGGATCGGGAGTTCCTGGGGAAACGGCTACTACTCCGCGGCCGTGAAATCGATGTCGACGAGCTTCGAGACCTTCTTCTTCGGCTCGTTCGACGCCGCCGGTGTCGTCACCGTCGACAAGCCGCCGATGGCCCTGTGGTTGCAGGTGATCTCGGTGAAGATCTTCGGGTTCCACCAGTTCGCAGTGCTGTTCCCGCAGGCGATCTGCGGTGTCGTGGCCGTGTTCCTGCTGCATGGCACGGTGCGTCGGTGGGCCGGTGAGAACGCCGCGCTGATCGCCTCTCTGGTGCTGGCGCTGAGCCCCACCTCGGTGCTGATCAACCGGGACAACAACCCGGACACGCTGCTGGTGCTGCTGGTCGTGGCCGCAGCCTGGGCGATGACGCGGGCGATGTCGTCCCAACGCCGCTCGACCGGCTGGATCGCGTTGGCCGCGTTCCTGGTCGGCTGCGGGTTCATGACCAAGATGCTGCAGGCCTGGATGGTGTTGCCGGCGTTCGTCGCGGCCTACCTGGTGGGCAGCAGGAACGGTGCGGGCCGGAAGATCGCCGACCTCGGCGTCGCCGCGGGAGTGCTGCTGGTGAGCTCGTTCTGGTGGGTGGTGGCGACCGCGCTGTGGCCGTCGCCCAAGCCCTACATCGGTGGCAGCACGGATGGTTCGGCGTGGGACCTGATCTTCGGTTACAACGGCTTCGGCCGGATCCTCGGCGAGGGTGCCGGTCAGGGCGGCGGTCCCGGTGGTGGACCCGGCGGGGGAGGTCCTGGCGGCGGTGGCGGGTTCTCCGGAACCGCCGGCGTGCTGCGGATGTTCAACGAGCAGCTGGCGGGTCAGATCAGCTGGCTGCTTCCGCTGTGCGGGTTGGTGTTGGTCGCGATGCTGGTGTTCGGTGCGCGGCGCTGGCGCGCGGGTGGTTCCCCCGACCGCGAGCAGATCGCCGGCTGGGTGCTGTGGGGCGGTTGGCTGGTCGTCATCGCGGTGATGTTCAGCTTCGCCCAGGGCACCATGCACCCCTACTACACGACGATGCTGGCGCCTGCGGTCGGCGCGGTGGTCGGGGCCGGCCTGGTCCGGTTCTGGCAGTGGTACCGGCGGCCGGGTGGGAAGGCCTGGTTGCTGCTGCCCGCCGGTGTCGCGCTCAGCGTGACCTGGGCGATGACCGTGGTGGCTCGGGACATGAGCTGGCACCCGTGGACCGGCTACCTGGCCGTGGGGGTCGGCGTGCTGGCGCTGGTGGTCTTGGTGGTCGGCCGGCGCGGACGTCCGGGGCTGGCCAAGGCCGGTTTCGCGCTCGCCCTGACGGCGGTGCTCGCGGTGCCCGCGACCTGGTCGGTGATCGGTGTGGTCGGCGGCGAGACCGGGATGATGGGCGGGGTCAACCCGATGGCCGGCCCGGAGACGTCGATGGGCGGGCCGGGTGGTGGGCGGCAAGGCCGCATGCCTTCGGCGGACCGGCAGGCCCCTCCGGGGATGGACGGTCAGATGCCTCCGGGCGCGTCCGGCGACCGAGGCAGCGGTGGTGGCATGGGCGGTCCGGGCGGAGCGTCGCTGAGCGCCGATCAGCAGAAGATCGTCGATCACGTGCAGGCCAACGCGGGTGGTGTGGAGGTTCCGCTGGCGGTGGAGGGCGGTGCGAACGGCGCGTCGAGCTACATCATCAACACGGATCTGACGGTGGTCGGCATGGGCGGCTTCATGGGGTCCGATGACGCGCCCTCGGTCGCCCGGCTCGCCGAGTGGAAGCAGCGAGGCCAGCTCGGCTTCGTCCTGCTGGGAGGCGGCCCGGGAGGCATGATGCGCTCCGCCGATGCTCAGAACCCCCAGACCCCGGACCAGGACGATCAGAACCAGAGCGCCCAGCCTCAAGACGGCCAGCAGCAGGACGACGGGCGAGGCGGCGCGCAGATGCCCGGAGGCGGCCAGGCGGCCACCGACCGGGAGAACTGGGTGAAGCAGAACTGCACCCTCGTCGACCCCGCCACCTACGGCGGCTCGACGGACTCCTCCCAGCAGCTCTACACCTGCGGGTGACGCTTCCACTGAGGTGGGTGAGGCAGGGCCCAGTTTTAGTCCAAACCGAGCCATGATCATGTCCGAAATGTCGGCTCAGTTATGACTAAAACTGGGCTTCTCCGGCAGTCGTGCGGCGGGTGCGGGGTGGGCGTTCAGCCGGTTTCCAGGGTTTTCCCAGGGAGGTGAGCGATGCTGGAGGGCGTGGAGGACAGCAACGGAGCGCGAGTGCTCGTCGTGGACGACGAGCCCAACATCCTGGAGCTGCTGGCCGCGGCCCTGCGCCTCAGCGGGTTCGAGGTCCGCGGCGCCGCGACCGGTGAGGAGGCGTTGCGCGAGGCGGGCGATTTCCACCCGGACATCGTCGTGCTGGACGTGATGCTGCCGGACCGCGACGGGTTCTCCGTCGCCACCGAGCTGCGCAGCGCGGGCAGCACCGTACCGGTCCTGTTCCTCACCGCCCGGGACGCGGTCGAGGACCGGATCGCCGGGTTGACGGCGGGCGGCGACGACTACGTCACCAAGCCGTTCAGCCTGGACGAGGTCGTGCTTCGGCTCCGGGCGATCCTGCGGCGGGTCCGCCCGGAGCAGGACGACGGGGCCACGCTGCGCTACCAGGACCTGGAGCTCGACGAGGACACCTACGAGGTCCGCAGGGCCGGGCAGCTGGTGAGCCTGTCGCCGACCGAGTTCAAGCTGCTGCGGTACCTGCTGATCAACGCGGAGAAGGTGGTCAGCAAGGTGCAGATCCTGGACCGGGTGTGGAACTACGAGTTCGGCGGCGACTCCAGGATCGTGGAGTCCTACATCAGCTACCTGCGGCGGAAGGTCGACTTCGTGTCCCCGCCGCTGATCCACACGATCCGCGGTGTCGGCTACGTGCTGCGCCTTCCCCCGGAGAACCGATGAAGGTCTTCCGCACGCTGCGCGGCCGGCTCGTGCTCGTGCTGGTCGGCGCACTGGTCGTGGGCTTGCTGCTGATGGGGTTCACCAGCGTGGCGCTGCTCAACCGGTCGCTGGTGGAGCGCACCGATGACCGGCTCGCCGAGCTGTCGATGCCGTGGGAGGCGGGCCGGATGCCGCCTCCGGATCCCATGCACCGCCCACCCGGCGGTCCCGGGCGGGGTGAGCTGCCGACCGAGTTCCGCGTGCTGATCTTCGACGCCGCCGGTGAGCAGGTGGGCGGGATGATCGGTGCGGAGGAAGGTGATTCGGGAGGGCCCCTCCTGCTCAACCCGGAGCGCGGTCCGCAGATCGGCACCGTTCCGGACCGGGCGGGCGGCTCGGACTGGCGGGTGCGGCGCGTCCAGCTCGCCGGCGGGCGCAACGTGGTTCTCGCACTGTCGATGGGGAACGCCCAGGCGACGGTCGGGCAGCTGGTGATCATCGAGCTGGTCGTGGGTGGCGCTGTGCTGCTGGTGCTGGCCCTGGCCGCCGCGGGCACCGTCCGGCTCAGCCTGCGCCCGCTGGCGCGCATCGAGGACACGGCGGACGGGATCGCCGCAGGTCAACTGGACCGTCGGGTGCCGGACCAGGATCCGAGCACCGAGACCGGCCGGCTCGGCGAGGCGTTGAACACGATGCTGGGGCGGCTGACCGACGCGTTGCAGCAGCGGGAGCGCTCCGAGGACCGGCTCCGCAGGTTCGTCGCCGATGCCTCGCACGAGCTGCGCACCCCGCTGACCTCGATCCGCGGTTTCGCCGAGCTCTACCGCCGCAGCGAGGCCCACGAGCCGGAGGACGTCCGGATGATGATGGGCCGCATCGAGGCCGAATCCGTCCGGATGGGTGGTCTGGTGGAGGACATGCTGCTGCTGGCCCGGCTCGACCGGCAGCGCACCATCGACCTGGTGGACCTGGATCTGGTCCCGCTGGCCCGGGATGCCGTGCAGGACGCCAGGGCTCGCGATCCGGAACGCGAGATCGTGCTCGACGCGCCCGAAGGCCTGCGCGTGCTGGGTGACGGCGCTCGGCTGCGCCAGGTCCTGACCAACCTGGTCAACAACGCCCTCGTGCACACGCCGCCGGGCTCGCCGATCGCGGTCGAGCTCGCGCACGCGGCCGCGAGCGACCAGGCGCTCGCGGCGGCCGGGGCGGAACCCGGCCACGGCACGAGGATGGTCTCGGTGACGGTCGCCGACACCGGGCCGGGAATTCCGCCGGAGCACGCGGCGAAGATCTTCGACCGCTTCTACCGCGTCGACGACGGCCGGACGCGCGCCTCGGGCGGTACGGGGCTGGGGCTGGCCATCGCCGGGGCTCTGGCGCAGGCGCACGGTGGTCGCCTGGAGCTGCACGAGAATCCCGGTGGGGGCAGTGTCTTCCGCCTCCTGCTGCCGGTCGGCTGAACGCGAGAAGGGGGAGCCGCACTCGGTGAAGTGCGGCTCCCCCTTCGGTTCTCACGACCTCAGAGCTTGATCGTGGGGTTGTGCAGGTCGAACCAGACCGCCATGTCGAGAGCGCGCTCGAAGGCGTAGCGAGCGGGCATGTCGATTCCCGACGGGTCCTGCTCGGCGGCCTCGGTGATCCACTGCTTGTTCAGCAGCGACAGCGCGGGGTTGTCGGCCTTGACCAGGTCGCGGACCTGGCGCTGCAGGGCCTCGGCGTACTTCGGGTCCTGAGTGGACGGGTACGGGCTCTTGACCCGCTCGACCACCGACTGCGGGAGCGTGTCGGCCGTGGCGTGGCGGAGCAGGCTCTTCTCGCGACCGTCGAAGGTCTTCAGCGACCAGGGGGTGTTGAAGACGTACTCGACCAGGCGGTGGTCGCAGAAGGGCACGCGCACCTCGAGGCCGACCGCCATGCTCATCCGGTCCTTGCGGTCGAGCAGGGTGCGCACGAAGCGCGTCAGGTGCAGGTAGCAGATCTCCCGCATCCGGCGCTCCAGGCCGGTTTCCCCGTCGAGGGTCGGAACCTCGTTGAGGGCGGTGCGGTACGAGTCGTCGATGAACGACGGGAGGTCCAGCGCTGCGGTGACGTCGGCGTCGAGCATGTCGTAACCGGCGCCCTGGCTCTGCACGGCGGCCATCCACGGGAAGGTGTCGGCCGCGCGCACCTCCGGGTCGTGGAACCACTTGTAGCCGCCGAAGACCTCGTCCGCGGACTCACCGGACAGCGCCACCGTGGAGTGCTGCCGGATCGCCTTGAACAGCAGGTACAGCGACTGGTCCATGTCGCCCAGGCCCATCGGGAAGTCGCGCGCCTGCACGGCCGCGCGGCGCACCTCCGGGTCGGCGAGGGTTTCCGGGTCCAGGACGATGTCCTGGTGCTGCGAGCCGACGTGCTCGGCGACGTCGCGCACGTACGGTCCGTCCGGGGTGGCGCGCAGCGGGTCGGGGACGAAGTTCTCGGTCTGACCGAGGAAGTCGACCGCGAAGCTGCGTACCTGCTCACCGCTGGAGGCCAGGTGCAGCCCGGACAGCGCGGTGATGGCGCTGGAGTCGAGGCCGCCGGAGAGCAGCACGCAGCGCGGCACGTCCGAGATCAGCTGGCGCTCGACGATGTCGTCGAGCAGCTCGCGCACGTGGCCGACGGAGGTCTGCTGGTCGTCGGTGTGCTCGGTGGCCTGCAGCGTCCAGTAGGTCTGCTCGCGCAGGCCCTTCCGGTCGAGGGTGACGATCGTGCCCGGCTCGACCTCGCGCATGCCCGACCAGATGGCGTGCCCGGGGGTCTTGACCATGCCGAACAGCTCGCGCATGCCGTCGGCGTCGACGACCTTCTCGGCCAGCGGGTTGGCCAGGATGGCCTTCGGCTCGGAGCCGAACAGCACGCCGTTCTCGGTGGGGTAGTAGTACAGCGGCTTGATGCCCATCCGGTCGCGGATGAGCAGCAGCTTCTCCTCGCGGGAGTCCCAGACGGCGAAGGCGAACATGCCGTTGAGGTGCTCGGCGACCTGGGCGCCCCACTCGAGGTAGCCGTGCAGCACGACCTCGGTGTCGCTGTCGGTGTCGAAGCGGTGGCCGCGGCGGCGGAGCTCGTCGCGGAGCTCGGTGAAGTTGTAGGCCTCACCGCTGTAGACGATGGCGACCTGGCCGCTCTCGGCCTCCATCGGCTGCGCGCCTCCGGGGAGGTCGATGATGGCCAGCCGCCGATGGCCGAGCGCCGCGTGCCTGCTGACCCACGTGTCGCCCGCATCCGGGCCGCGACAGGTCATGGTGTCGCACATGGCGTCGACCGTGGATCCGTGCTCGGTCAGGTCGCGCTGGAAGTCGATCCAGCCGGAGATTCCGCACATTTCCGGATGTTTCTCCAATTCGTTCGTCCCGTGCTGATTTCGGGCGTTTTCGCCGCGAGGTTTCAACGCACCGACTTGTTAGCGAGATTAACGAGATCGTTGCATCGATGAAACCAACTAACGGAGTGAAGTCACCCACCCGCAAAACAGTCAGAACTGCGGAAACCAGGAGGAAAGCGGCCCGGCGTCAAGAACGCATCAAGGCCACCCCGCACCGCGTCAAGGAGTCGTCATGGGTCTCGACCGCGCATCCGCGGAGGGCTTGGCTGGACCACGGGTCGCAAGAAGTTCGAAAGGAGTGACCGGTCGTGGTCGATCTCGCGTTCGCCGCACTGCTGGTCGGCGGATTCCTGGTGCTGGCGCTGCTGCTGCGCGGTGTGGAGCGGTTGTGAACGAGCTGCTCGCCAACGCCGCAGGCGGAGTGCTGGCCCTGCTGCTGATCGGATACCTGTTCCTCGCGCTGGTCCGGCCGGAGAGGTTCTGATGGGAGTGCTGCAAGCGGTTCTGCTGGTGGCCGCCCTCGCGGTCGTGCACAAGCCCTTCGGGGACTACATGGCTCGCGTCTACACCGCTGAAACCGACTGGCGCGTCGAGAAGGTCGTGTACCGGCTGGCCGGTGTGGACGCCTCCGCGCACCAGCGCTGGACCGGCTACGCGAGAGCGGTGCTGGGCTTCTCCTTCGTCTCGATCGCGCTGCTCTACGCGATGCAGCGGCTGCAACCGCTGCTGCCGCTCAACTTCGGGCGCGGCGCGGTGCCGCCGTCGATGGCCTTCAACACCGCCGTCAGCTTCGTCACCAACACCAACTGGCAGTCCTACGTGCCGGAGGAGGTGCTCGGGCACGGAGTCCAGATGGCAGGGCTCACGGTGCAGAACTTCCTGTCCGCCGCGGTGGGCATGGCCGTGGCGGTCGCGCTGGTGCGTGGTTTCACGGGGAACGGCAGCGGCCGGATCGGCAACGCGTGGGTCGACATCACCCGCGCCTGCACCCGGATCCTGCTGCCCGTCTCGGCCGTGGCCGCGATCGTGCTGGTCGCGTTGGGCGTGGCCATGAGCCTCGCGCCCGGACTGCAGGTGACCGGCCTGGACGGGCAGGCGCACACCCTCGCCACCGCGCCCATCGCCAGCCAGGAGGCCATCAAGGAGCTGGGCACCAACGGCGGCGGGGTGCTCAACGCCAACTCCGCGCACCCGCTGTCCAACCCGGGCGGTGCGTCGAACCTGCTGGAGATCTTCCTGCTGCTGGTCATCCCCGTCTCGCTGACCCGCACCTTCGGCACCCTGGTCGGCGATCGCCGCCAAGGGCACGCGCTGCTGGCGGTGATGGGAACCCTCTGGGCGGCGATGCTGGCCGTCACGTGGTGGGCGGAGACGCACCCGAACGGCCCGGCGGCACTGGCCGCAGGAGCCGCGATGGAGGGCAAGGAAACCCGCTTCGGGATCGACGCCTCCGTGCTGTGGGCGGTGAGCACCACCGGCACGTCCACCGGCGCGGTCAACGCGATGCACGACAGCTTCACCGGTCTCGGTGGAGGGACCGTGCTGTTCACCATGCTCATCGGCGAGGTCGCTCCCGGTGGAGCAGGCTCGGGCCTCTACGGGATCCTCGTGCTGGCCGTGATCGCCGTCTTCCTCGCAGGGCTCATGGTCGGGCGCACGCCGGAATACCTCGGCAAGAAGCTGGGGCGCCGCGAGGTGACGGCCGCCGCTCTCTCAGCGCTGGCGATGCCGACGGCCGTGCTGCTCGGCACCGGCCTCGCGATGGCACTTCCCGCCACCCGCGAAGCGTTGAACAACACCGGCGCGCACGGGCTTTCCGAGGTCCTCTACGCCTTCGCCTCGGCGGGCAACAACAACGGGAGCGCCTTCGCCGGGCTCACCGCGACCAGCCCGTTCTTCCAGATCGCGCTGAGCATCGCGATGCTGATGGGAAGGTTCGTGCCGATCATCGCCGTGCTGATGCTCGCGGGTTCGCTCGCGAGCCGGCAACGCGTGCCCGCCACGGCGGGGACGTTGCCGACCACCGGACCGCTGTTCGCCGGTCTCCTCGGCGGCACGGTCGTCCTCGTCGGAGCGCTGACCTTCCTGCCCGCGCTCGCCCTCGGCCCGATCGCGGAGGCCCTGTCATGACCGCCACCCTCGAACCCGCGCTCGACACTCCCGCCGCGGGCCGGAGAACCGTCGCGGGAGCGTTCCAGTCGCGGCAGCTGCTCACGGCCATCCCCGAAGCGCTGCGCAAGTTCCACCCGCGACACCAGCTGCGCAACCCGGTGATGTTCGTGGTGTGGGTCGGTTCGGTGCTGACCACCGTCCTGGCCGCGCTGTCCCCGAACGTCTTCGGCATCGCCGTCGCGGCGTGGCTGTGGTTCACGGTGCTGTTCGCCAACCTCTCCGAAGCGGTCGCGGAGGGGCGCGGTCGCGCGCAGGCGGAATCGTTGCGCCGCACCAGGGCCGAGGCCGTCGCCCGCAAGCTCACCGACGCCGGTGAGCGGGAGGTTCCCGGCACCGCACTGGCGGTGGGCGATCTCGTGGTGGTCGAGGCGGGCGAGACCATCCCTGGTGACGGCGACGTGGTGGAGGGCATCGCGACCGTCGACGAGTCGGCGATCACCGGCGAATCCGCCCCGGTGATCCGCGAATCCGGCGGGGACCGCTCGGCCGTGACGGCGGGCACCTCGGTGCTCTCCGACCGGATCGTCGTGCGCATCACGGCCGCGCCCGGCGAGACCTTCGTGGACCGGATGATCGCGCTCGTCGAAGGCGCGCAACGGCAGAAGACGCCCAACGAGATCGCGCTGACGATCCTGCTGGCCACGCTGACGATCATCTTCCTGCTCGCGGTGGTCGCCCTGCAGCCGATGGCGATCTACTCGGGTTCGGCGATCGAGGTCACGACCTTGACGGCCCTGCTGGTGTGCCTGATCCCGACCACGATCGGAGCGCTGCTCTCGGCGATCGGCATCGCGGGGATGGACCGGCTGGTGCAGCGCAACGTCCTGGCCAAGTCCGGCCGCGCCGTGGAGGCCGCCGGGGACGTGGACACCCTCCTGCTGGACAAGACCGGGACCATCACGTTCGGGAACCGCCGCTGCACCGCGCTCATCCCGGCCGACGGCGTCGAGCCGGCCGCGCTCGCCGAGGTCGCCCGCCTGTCGAGCCTCGCCGATCCCACGCCCGAAGGCAGTAGCATCGTGGCCTTCTGCGCGCAGGAGTTCGGGCTGCCCGAAGGGCCCGTCGGTGCGGAGGCGCGCGCGAACAAGGTTCCCTTCACCGCGCAAACCCGGATGAGCGGCATCGACCTCGATGACCGGACGATCCGCAAGGGCGCCATCAGCGCGGTCCGCGATCTGGTGGGGGAACTTCCCGATCAGATAGTGCGCTGCGCCGACGAGATCGCCGCTGCGGGGGCGACACCGCTGGTCGTCGCCGAGAACGGCCGGGTGGTGGGCGTGATCCGGCTGTCCGATGTGGTCAAACCCGGGATGCGGGAGCGGTTCGCCGAACTGCGCGCGATGGGGATTCGCACGGTGATGATCACCGGGGACAACGAGCTCACCGCTCGCGCGATCGCCGCTGAGGCCGGGGTGGACGACTACCTCGCGGAGGCCAAGCCCGAGGACAAGATGGCCTTCATCAAGTCCGAGCAGGACGGTGGGCGGATGGTGGCCATGACCGGCGACGGCACCAACGACGCCCCCGCGCTCGCCCAGGCCGACGTCGGGGTCGCGATGAACACCGGCACCGGCGCGGCCAAGGAAGCCGGCAACATGGTCGACCTCGACTCGGATCCGACCAAGCTGATCGAGATCGTCGAGATCGGCAAGCAGCTGCTGATCACCCGCGGCGCGTTGACGACCTTCAGCGTCGCCAACGACCTGGCCAAGTACTTCGCGATCCTGCCCGCGCTCTTCGCGGCGATCCACCCGCAGCTGGGCGCGCTCAACGTGATGCGCCTGGCGACCCCGGACTCCGCGGTGCTCTCGGCGGTGGTGTTCAACGCCCTGGTCATCATCGCGCTGATCCCGCTGGCGCTGCGCGGTGTTCGCTGCCGACCGTCCACCGCGGCCGCGCTGCTGCGGCGGAACCTGCTGATCTACGGACTGGGCGGTGTGGTGACGCCGTTCGCCGGGATCTGGCTGATCGACCTGGTGATCCGATTCGTGCCCGGTATCGGGTGAGGGGAAGTGAGTGCTGTGCTGCGGCAGACGCTGGCCGGACTCCGGTTGTTGCTGGTCGCCACGGTCCTGCTCGGCATCGGTTATCCGATGGCGATCTGGGGGGTCAGCCGGCTCCCGGGCCTGGTGGCCAACGCGGAGGGCTCGCAGATCGTGATGGACGGCCGCGTGGTCGGCTCGTCGCTGATCGGGATCGACCCGGTCGCGCACGATCCGGCCCACGACCCCTACTTCCACACCCGGCCGTCGGCGTCGGCGGAAGGTTCCCTCGGTCCTGGCGACCCGGCCACCTCCGGCGGCTCGAACGACGGCGGCTCCAACGATGAGCTGCTGGCCGCGGTCCACGAGCGACGAGCCGCCATCGCCGAGCGGGAGGGAAGCGTCCCCGAGGCGGTCCCGGCCGACGCGGTCACCGCCTCCGCGAGCGGAGTCGACCCGCACATCAGCCCCGCCTACGCCGAACTCCAGGCGCCGCGCGTGGCGCGGGTGACGGGACTGCCTCTCGCGGAGGTCCACCGGCTCATCGCCCAGTGCGAGGAAGGCGGCCTCGTGTCACCCCTCGCGGTCAACACCAGCACCCTCAACGTCGCCGTCCGGGGTGCCGCCAGGTGATCGCGGGAGATGTCGGCGCACCACCGCCGGGTCGAGGACGTGACAGGATCCTCGCCTGGTGGTCCGGTAACCGGTGGGTCTCTCGCCTCGGACCGAGCATGCGGAAATGGCATCGGGTGATCATCGGCGCTAATAACAGCGGGCAGTAGGAGACTGGAGTCGTGGAACACGGGCGCAAGCGCGGTGAGCTGCGGATCTACCTCGGGGCCGCACCTGGGGTCGGCAAGACCTACGCGATGCTCGCCGAAGCGCACCGCAGAGCCGGGCGCGGCACCGACGTGGTGGTCGGGTTCGTCGAGGACCACGGCCGGGCCAAGACCGCGTCCCTCGTCGAGGGTCTGGAGGTGCTGCCGAGGGCTGAAGTGCCCCATCGCGGTGTCGTGCTGACCGAGCTCGACGTGGGCCGGTTGCTCGCGCGCGCACCCGAGGTCGCCGTCGTCGACGAGCTCGCCCACACCAACGCTCCCGGAAGCCGCAACGAGAAGCGCTGGCAGGACGTCGAAGAACTGCTCGAGGCGGGGATCACGGTGCTCTCCACCGTCAACGTCCAGCACCTGGACAGCCTCAACGACGTGGTGGAGACCATCACCGGCGTCCGCCAGCAGGAAACCGTCCCCGACGAGGTCGTCCGCCAGGCGCAGCAGATCGAGCTGGTCGACCTCACCCCGCAGGCGCTGCGACGGCGCATGGCTCACGGCAACGTCTACCCGGCGGAGCGGATCGACGCGGCCCTGGGCAACTACTTCCGCACCGGCAACCTGACCGCGCTGCGCGAGCTGGCGCTGCTGTGGCTGGCCGACCAGGTGGACGTGGCACTGCGCCGATATCGGGCGGAGGAGCAGATCACCGCCACCTGGGAGACGCGGGAACGGGTCGTGGTCGCGGTGACCGGTGGTCCCGAGAGCGAGACGCTGATCCGCCGAGCTCGGCGGATCGCCGCGCGAGCCGGTGCGGAACTGCAGGTCGTGCACGTCCTGCGCGGGGACGGGCTGTCCGGAACGTCCCCGCGCACGCTGGCCAAGGCGCGCAAGGTCGCCGAGGCGGTCGGGGCCAGCTTCCACTCCGTCGTCGGCGACGACGTCCCGGAGGCGTTGCTCGAGTTCGCCCGCGCCGCCGATGCCACCCAGCTCGTGCTGGGAACTTCTCGCCGGTCGCGCTGGGCGCGCGTCTTCGACGAGGGGATCGGTTCCACCACGGTGCAGAGGTCCGGCCCGATCGACGTGCACATGGTCACCCACGACGAGGCCGGTGGCAGGCGGCTGCTGAAGACGATCGCCCGCAACCCGCTGTCGCCGACCCGCCAGGCCTGGGGCTGGGTGCTCGCGATCCTGCTGCCCTCGCTGGTCACCGTGCTGGCCACGACGCTGGGAGAGGTCACGCTGTCCACCGACGTCGTCGGCTACTTCCTGGCCACGATCTTGGTCGCGCTGGTCGGTGGGATGGCCCCGGCGATCGTGGCCGCCCTTCTCGCGGGCGGGCTGCTGAACTTCTTCTTCGCCGAGCCCCGGTACTCGCTGCTGGTCACCGATGCCGAGACGGTGGTGACCCTGGTGGCGATGATGCTGGTCGGGGTGCTGGTCGCGTTCACCGTCGACCGCGCGGCACGGCTCGCCGAGCAGGCGGCCCGCGCCGGCACGGAGGCGACCTTGCTCACCTCCTACGCCCGCACGGTCCTGATCCACCCGGACCCCTTGGCGCCGCTGCTGGAGAAGATCGCGGAGAACTTCGGGCTCACCTCGGTGGCCCTGCTGGAACGCGGTGGGGACGGCTGGCGGGTGGCGGCGAGCACCGGCGGCGACCCGTGCCGCAAGCCTGATGAGTCCGATGTGGACATCGAGGTGACCAAGGACGCCCACCTGTCGCTCCGGCGCGCGGGCAAACGCCCCCTTCCCGCGGCGGATCGGCTCGTGCTGGAAGGCGCGGCCGGGCAGGCGCTGCTCGCGCTGCGGCAGCAGCGGATGGCCGACGACGCCCGGGAGGCGCAGCGCCGTGCTGACGCCACGCAGCTGCGCACCGCGCTGCTGTCGGCGGTCGGCCACGACCTGCGCACACCGCTGGCGTCCATCAAGGCGTCCGTCAGCAGCCTGCGCGCCCCCGACCTGCAGCTCTCGCCCGACGACACCGCGGAGCTGCTGACCGGGGTGGAGGAATCCGCCGACCGGCTCACCGAGCTCGTGGACAACCTGCTGGACTCCTCGCGCCTGGCGACCGGTGCCGTCTCCCCGCAGCTGCACCCCGTCGGCTGCGACGAGGTCGTCGCCCGTGCGCTGGTCGGCCTGGACGGTCGACACCACATCGACGTCGACATCTCCGAGCGGTTGCCGCGGGTCGTGGCCGACCCCGGGCTGCTCGAGCGGGTGGTGGCCAACGTCGTGCAGAACGCGTTGAAGTACGGCCGCCCGGGTGGTGGGCGCATCCGGATCAGCGCCAGCTCCCACGCCGCCCGCGTCGAACTGCGCGTCGTCGACCACGGTCCAGGACTTCCCGCCGGTGCCGACGGCACCGCGTTCGCGCCCTTCGAGCGCCTCGGCGAGCGGGGTGAGCGCGGCGACACCGGACCGGCCGGTGTGGGCCTCGGCCTGAGCGTGGCGCAGGGCTTCGTGGAAGCGATGAGGGGAACCATCCGCGCGGAGGACACGCCGGGCGGCGGGCTGACGGTCGTGGTCTCGTTGCCCGCAGCGGACCGGCAGGGGGAGTAGATGACGAAGGTCCTGGTGGTCGACGACGAACCGCAGCTGCTGCGGGCGCTGCGGATCAACCTGGCCGCTCGCGGGTACCAGGTGCTCACCGCGGTCGACGGGAAGTCGGCCCTGCGCGCTGCGGGCGACGGCAAGCCCGACGTGGTCGTGCTGGACCTCGGGCTGCCGGACATGGACGGCAGCGAGGTGATCGCCGGCCTCCGCGGCTGGACGACGGTTCCCATCATCGTGCTGTCCGCGCGCACCGACTCCGCCGACAAGGTCGGGGCCCTCGACGCGGGTGCCGACGACTACGTGACCAAACCCTTCGGCATGGACGAACTCCTGGCGCGCTTGCGCGCCGCCGTCCGCCGCGCCAGCACCAGCGGCTCGGAGGACCAGCCCGTGGTCGAGACGGCGACCTTCACCGTCGACCTCTCGGCGAAGAAGGTCCTGCGCGACGGCGTCGAAATCCACCTCACGCCCACCGAGTGGGGAATGCTGGAACTGCTGGCGCGCAACCGGGGCCGGCTCGTGGCGCAGAAGCAGATGCTGCACGAGGTCTGGGGTCCGCAGTACGCCAACGAGACCCACTACCTGCGCGTCTACCTCGCCCAACTCCGCCGCAAGCTCGAACCGGACCCCAGCAGGCCGAGGCACCTGCTGACCGAGCCGGGGATGGGTTACCGCCTCGAACCGTGAGTCGTCGCATGCGCGGTTGCGAATAGCCGCCGGAAGTTCGGCGGAAGTGGGTGCTGGGCTTGTCGGAGCGCTGCTACTGTCGGTTCCGACCGGGTGATCAAATGCCGCCGCGACCTGGGGGTTTCCGCGATGACGACGCCACCACCGCCTCCCGCGCCGGGCTCCGGCGCGCCCGGGCAGACCATCACGGTCAACAAGGACAACGTGCTGGCAGTGCGCAAGACGATCCTGGCAGCGGCCGAGGAGGCCAGCGAGCGGTTGAACGATCTCGCACCGAGCCTCGCGGTCAGCCCGCCGGCCGGCGACGAGATCTCCCAGCGCGCCGCGGCCGTCTGGACCGCGAACCTGCTCGGGAACCCCGACTCGCACTTCAAACGCCTGCAGCAATACGTGGACAACGTGGTCGCGCTCGGCGAGCAGCTCGGTGAGGCCGCCAAGGAGTACGGGTACACCGACGAAGAGATCAGCGCTTCGTTCCAGTCGAAGCGGGGACCGAAGTGAGAGGCAACCCGGTGCGCTTCCGTACCTGGGCCGCAGCGGTGACCTCCGCTGCGGCCGCGATCGCGTTGACGGGCTGCACGGTGAACGGTCCCGACCCGGCTCCGGCGCCGACCGCGCCCGAGAACGGGTCGGCGAACCTTCCGCAGCGGCCGGCAGAACTCGCGATCGCGGGGAAGAACGATGCCGACGTCTGCACCTGGATGAGTGCTGAGCAGCAGGCATCGCTGCTGGTCGGTCCGGGAGAGCCGTTGCCCAAGGACGGCAACAACTACAACGGGTGCGGCTACCTCGGTGACACCGGAGCTGCGCGGTTCGCCATCGGAGTGCGGATCGTTCCCGAAGCCGTCGACATGTTCCTGCAGAAGATCAACTCGAGCCCAGGAACGCGGCAGACCTATCAGCTCAACGGTTTTGGGACTGTGCAGAGCCAGATCAACGGCGGGGAGAGCCTCGGATGCGACGCCTTCGTCGACGCGGCCGAGGGGCAGACGATCTGGATCAACATGCAGTTGCAGACGCCCAACGCCATGAATGCCGACCAGATGTGCGAGAAGGCGCAGACAGCAGCCCATTCCGCCGTCACCACGTTGCAGGCTCGGAGCTAGGGGACTGACGTGACCTACATCGACCCGATCCGCGACATCCGCTTCAAGGGGATGGACATCCCCGAGCTGCAGAACTGGATCGCCCAGATCAAGCAGGGCCAGGGCACCCAGGCGATGCAGGGAGCCGTTCGAGCGCTGGACAAGTGCGTGCAGGTCGTGGTCGACCTCGACGACACGCTGCGGCGCGAGCTCGGCAAGCTGCAGGTCGAGTGGGAGGGCAGCGCGGGCAGCCTCGCCGCCGAGGCGACTCGCCAGCAGAGCGTCGCCTTCGGTGACGCGCCCGACCCGCTCGCCGTGTCCGCGAGCAGCGTGGACGCGCAGGCCAGCGGGTACGAGTCGGCGCTGCACCGGCTGCCCAACGCCGACGAGCTGCGGCATCAGCAGTCGGAGAACGTCCTCGAGTGGGCGGGCGGCGGGTTCGGCTACGAGAGCGACTACGACCAGGAGGCCAAGCAGATCGAGGCCCAGAAGCAGGCCGCGCAGGCGGCGCTGGGCAACTACCGCGACACCTCGGTCGAGCAGGCCCAGGCCTACCAGCCGCTCCCCACGATGCCCGCTGCCGCAGTGGCACCGGCGTCGTCATCGGGACAGGTGCCCTCCGCCGGGATCGGATCTGTCGGGAGCGCGACCGGCGGCTCCTCCGCCGATTTCTCCGGAGCCGTCGTCGGCGGTGCCGTCGCAGGTGGTTCGGTGGCCGGTGGCACGGTCGGTGGCGGTCAGGTCGGTGGCGGAACCGTCGGCGGTGGTCAGGTAGGTGGTGGTCAAGTCGGTGGAGACCGGCCGGGCGCGCCGAGAACTCCCGTCGCGCAGCCGCCCGCGGGTCAGCGGCCCGGCGATCAGGAACACCCCGAGCAGGAGCGACCGGGATCCGACGAGCACGCCGCGGAGTTCGACGCCGAGCCGAACCCGCAGGCAGGGCAGGACGACGACGGCCGGATCAGCACCGGCACGATCCTCGGTGTCGCCGCAGGTGGTGCGGCCGTCGCCGTCGGCGGTGCCTACGCGGCGAGCCGGGCCCTCGGCGGACGTGCTCCGGCGACCGCGGGCGGGCCCCAAGTCGTTCCAGGAGCGGGTGAGTCGAAGACTCCCGCGACGGCGCGCGGCGGGTCCGTCATCGGTGGCGGTCCGGGCGACACGACAGCGGGCAAGGCGGCGGGCGGCACGCCGGGCAGCCGTCCCGCGGCGGGATCGATGATGTCGCCCGCGGCCACGCGCGGCCAGAAGCCGGGTGAGGACGCCGACCACGAGAACAAGTACATCGCCGAGGAAACCCCGTTCGACGACGACCGGCTCGTCGCCCCCGCCGTGCTCGGGAACGTCGAGCCGGCGGCCCGCGACGACGAGGACGACGACGAAGACGAGCCGGAGAAGCAGGACTGACGTTGCGCCCCGGAGCCGAAGTCGACTCGATCTACCTGTCCGCGCTGGAATTCGACGTCATCTGCGAAGCAGCGGGTTTCGAGGACCGGCGGCACATCATCCTCGACGTGCCCAGCCCCGGATCCACCTACGCCGAGCGCGCCGAGCTCGTCGCGCAGGCGTGGGAATCGTTGCGGCACAAGCAGCTCGCCGAGACGAAGCGGGACCGCGTCGACGTGGAGCTCGCGGACCTGCTCGGACTGCTGGACCGGCCGCAGCGCAGCATCGACGTGCGCATCTGGGCCGATCGCTCGATCCGCGCGCTGGCGTGCGCGAACGGCGGTGAGGGGTTGCTGGCCGTCGTCGACGGCGACGTGGTCGAGCTGACCCCGATCCGCGGTGGGGCGCTGGCCGATGCCGCGGTGTCGGTCGCCGGTGACGTGCCGCCGGGTCCGGGCCGGGCGGTCAGCCTGCCCAACGACGCGCTGCGCAAGGCGTCCGACGTCGCCGGTGCCGGGAACCCGCTGGGGTTCACCGACGAGCTGCGCGTCCTGGGCATCGCCCACGACGATGCCGCCGACGTCGCCAACATGGCCCACAACATGGGAATTCGCGGCCAGTTCGGCGCGGAGTCCAACCCCGGGCGGGGCAGGCCCGAGCGAGCCGGTCGGGTCGTCGCCTTCCACGACACCGATCGGGGCCGCTACCTGCACGTCGTGCGCAGCAGCGGCGACGGCCGCGCCTGGAGCACCATCGCGCCGGCCGACAACGCCCGCCTCGCCGAGTACGCGCGGGAACTCCTCACCGAGGTCTGGGACGACCCGAGCGCCCCGTCGCCAGGCCTCGACGGCGTCACCGTGTGAACCGCGCGTCACCCGGTCCCAGTTTTAGTCATAACTGAGTGGACATTTCGGGCGCGAGGGGTCCTCGGTTTGGACTAAAACTGGGATTTGGTGAGGTGGTGGCGTCGTCGGGTCGGGTGGTCGCGAGGTGTGTGGAACTAGGGTGGGGTGCGTGTACTCGGAGTTGATCTCGCGGGCGAAGGCGCTGGCGGCCGGCGGTGAGCGGCGGGTGCTCGGGATCGCCGGGGCACCCGGAGCGGGCAAGGGAACCGTTGCCGAGCGCGTGCTGAGCGAGCTCGCTGGCTCCGCGGTGCTGGTGCCGATGGACGGCTTCCACCTGGCCAACGCCCAGCTGAGCCGGTTGGGCCGGGCCGATCGCAAGGGAGCGCCGGACACCTTCGACGCCGCCGGGTACGTCGCGCTGCTGCGGCGGATCCGGGAAGGCGCGGAGACCGTGTTCGCCCCGCAGTTCCACCGCGACGTCGAGGAGTCCTACGCCGCCGAGATCGCCGTGGAGCCTGACGTCCCGCTGGTGATCACCGAGGGCAACTACCTGCTGCTGGACACCCCGCCCTGGTCGCCGGTGCGCGGGCTGCTCGACGAGTGCTGGTTCCTCGCGCCCGACGACGAGATCCGCGTGCAGCGGCTGATCGACCGGCACGTCCGCTACGGCAGAACACCCGAAGCCGCAGCGGAATGGGTCCACCGCAGCGACGAGCGCAACGCCGCGGTCGTCGCCCCCACCCGCGTCCGCGCGGACCTCGTGGTCGACGGCGACCCGAGCTGACTCAGCGCTCGCGGAGCTGCGCGCGGACGTCGTCGGGGATGCGGCCGGTGTGGTCGATCGGCGTCCACGCCTCGCTGCGGACCCACTGCGAACCGCAGCCGCGGCAGGCCAGCAGCGGAAGTCCGTTGAGCTCCTTGGGAGTCCGGTGCCACGAGCACAGCGACCGGCACGCGTGCACTTCCAGCGACATCAGCTGCTGGTCGAGCTCGGGACGTGCGGCGACGTCGGGTCCGGCCTGGTCGTGGTCGGCGGCGTCGTGGTCGTCGGCGGGCTCGTCGGGGGGTTTGTCGTGGTCGGCGACGGCCGGGTCGGGGTCGGACGCGGCGTCGTGGTGGTCGGCGGCGCAGGTGGCGGCGTGGCCGACGTGGTCGTCGTCGACGTGCTGCTCGCCGTCGACGTCTCTTCGCTGCTGGAGGTTTCCGAGCTGGTCGTGCCGGTGATCGGCGGTCCCGGCGGCATCGGAGGTGGCGTCGTGTAGGACGTGGCGCTGCTGCGGGTGGTGCTGGGGTGCAGCGTGATGTCCGGTCCTGCGGACTCCTGCTGCTGGGATCCGGCCACGACCGCGGCGGTCGTGGCGAAGATGGTGGCCGCGGCGATGCCGGACGCGGCGAGCATCACCAGCCGTTTCGGCCGGGCGTCCGGGTCTTCCACGTCTAACGGGTCCATCGGTGCCCCAACTCGTGTCGGTTTGTCCTCGTCCCCCGCCGTCACCGGCTCGCGCCGGGATCTGGCGGATCATACCGGGGGTCGGATTCGTCTCGATCGGCCGCCGGTGATGTGAGTCCGGGCGGCGAGCGGCATCATCGGTGACCGTGACGGAATCGGAGCGGGCACGACTGATCGCGCGAGTGCACGGACACGTGCAGGGCGTGGGTTTTCGCTGGTGGACGCGATCCAGGGCGCTGGAACTGGGTTTGGTCGGCAGCGCGGCCAACCTTCCCGCCAGCCGCGTCGAGGTCGTCGCCGAGGGACCGCGGGAGAACTGCGAAAAGCTCCTGGAAGCACTGCGTTCCGGCGACACGCCCGGCCGGGTGGAGCACGTCGCCGAGCTGTGGATGGAACCCAAGGGCGGCCTGACCGGCTTCGTCGAGCGCTGAACCTGCGGTTCTGCGTCGAGGCCGACTCGATCGACGGTAGAGTCTCGCGGACGTGGTCGCGTAACCGACGGGAAGGTCGACGGCAGCCGTGTATCTCAAGAGCCTGACGCTGAAGGGGTTCAAGTCCTTCGCCTCGGCCACCACGCTGCGCTTCGAACCCGGCATCACCTGCGTCGTCGGACCCAACGGCTCCGGCAAGTCCAACGTCCTCGACGCGCTGCGCTGGGTGATGGGCGAGCAGGGCGCCAAGGACCTGCGCGGCGGCAAGATGGAGGACGTGATCTTCGCGGGTACCGCGGGCCGCGCTCCGCTGGGCCGCGCCGAGGTCACGCTGACCATCGACAACTCCGACGGTGCGCTGCCCATCGAGTACACCGAGGTCTCGATCACCCGCCGGATGTTCCGCGACGGCGCGAGCGAGTACGAGATCAACGGCAACACCTGCCGGCTGATGGACGTGCAGGAACTCCTCTCCGACTCCGGTATCGGCCGCGAGATGCACGTCATCGTCGGTCAGGGCCAGCTGGCGTCGATCCTGCAGGCCAAGCCGGACGAGAACCGCAGGCTCATCGAAGAGGCCGCGGGCGTGCTCAAGCACCGCAAGCGCAAGGAAAAGGCGCTGCGCAAGCTCGACGCGATGCAGGCCAACCTGACTCGCCTGACCGACCTCACCAGCGAGCTGCGACGGCAGCTCAAACCGCTGGGCAAGCAGGCCGAGATCGCGCGCAAGGCGCAGACCGTGCAGGCCGACCTGCGCGACGCCCGCTTGCGGCTGATCGCTGATGACCTGGTCACGGCACGTGCGGACCTCGCTCGTGACGAATCCGACCAGGAAACCGCGCGCGCCAAGCGGACCGAGGTCGAGCGGGCCCTGCAGTTCGCCCAGTCCGAGGAGAAGACCCTCGAGGAGTCGGTGGCAGCCGACGCGCCGCGGCTGAACAAGGCCCAGGAGACCTGGTACCGGCTCTCGGCGCTGGAAGAGAGATTGCGCGGCACGTCGAGGCTGGCCGCGGAACGGCTGCGGCACCTCACCGAGCAGTCCGAGGAGCACCGCCCCGGCCGCGATCCCGACCAGCTCGACGCCGAAGCTGAGGAAGCCGCCGAGCACGAGATCGAGCTGCGCGAGCAGGTCGAGGAAGCTCGCGAAGCCCTCCAAGAAGTGGTGCAGCGGCGCTCGGAGCTCGAATCGCAGCTCAAGCAGGCAGAACAGGCGCACATGGCGGCGGTCCGAGCCATCGCCGACCGGCGCGAGGGAGCAGCCCGGCTGTCCGGCCAGGTCGAGTCGCTGCGCGGCAAGGTCAGCGACAGCGCCGATGAGATCGAGCGGCTGGGCGAATCCCTGGAAGAGGCCACCGCGCGCGCCGAGGAGGCCAACGGCGCGCTGGCCGACGCCGAGGAGGAGAGCGGCGGTTACGACTCCGACGACGCCGGCCTGCAGGAACGCCGCGAGAACGCCGCGCAGGCCCGCGACGCCGCCCGCGCGCGGGTGGAGGAGCTGGTCAAGCAGGAGCGTGCCGCCGAACGCGAGATCGCGTCCTGGAAGGCCCGGGTCGAGGCGCTGTCGATGGGTCTGCAGCGCAAGGACGGCGCGGGCGCGCTGCTGGCCGCCGGCGACCGCGTGCCCGGCCTGCTGGGATCGGTCGCTGCGCTGCTCACCGTCGAAACCGGTGCCGAAGCGGCGCTCGCAGCCGCTCTGGGTGCGGTGGCCGACGCGGTCGTGGTGCGCGGTGTCACCGACGCGGTGACCGCGCTGGACCTGCTCAAGTCCGACGACGCGGGTCGTTCCGGCGTGGTGATCGGTTCGGACGCCGACGTCGACCGCTCGAACTGGCCGCAGCTGCCCTCCTCCGCCCGCTGGGCCGTCGACCTGGTCAGCGCTCCGGACGAGCTGCGGGGCGCGGTGCTCAGCGCCCTGGAGCAGGTCGTGGTGGTCGACGCCCTCGACACCGCGCGGGAGATCGTGCAGTCGCACCCGAGCGTGCGGGCCGTGACCTCGACCGGTGACGTGCTCGGCGCGCACTGGGCCACCGGTGGTTCCGACGACAAGCAGAGCGTCATCGAGGTCCGCGCGGCCGTCGACGAGGCCGAGAGCGAGCTCGCCGCCGCCGAGCGCCGGCTGGAGCAGCACTCGGCGGCGCTGGAAGGCGCTCGCGCGGAGGAGGACTCTCGGCGCACGGAGGCGCGTGCCGCCGAGGAGCAGATCAACGAGGCCAAGGTCGCTCGCGCCCGCAGCACCGAGCGGCTCTCCAGCTTGCAGCGCGCGGCCCGCAACGCGACGTCCGAGGTCGAGCGGATCTCGGAACAGCGCGTCAAGGTCGAGCAGACCCGCGACCAGTCGCTGACGAAGCTCGCCGAGCTCGAAGAGCGCTTGGACGCGGTGAACAACGAGCAGGAAGAGGCCGCGGAACCCGACACCGACGAGCGCGATCGCCTCTCCACCGAGCTCACGACGGTGCGCCAGCAGGAGATGGACGCCCGGCTGACCCAGCGCACGGCGGAGGAGCGCGCCCGCGCCGTGCAGGGCAAGGCGGATCAGCTGCGCCGCGCCGCACGCCACGAGCGCGAGACCCGCGCCCGCGCCGAGGCCGCCCGCGAGGCCAGGGAGAAGGCCGCCCGCGTCACCCGCGCCGTCGTCAGCGGTGCGGAGACCGCGTTGGAGCGGATCACCGTGTCGCTGCAGGCCGCGACCGAAGAGCGAGACGTCGCGCAGGCCAAGCAGAGCGAGCACGAGCAGGCGCTCGGCGTGATCCGCGCCCGCGTCCGCGAGCTCTCCGGTGAGCTGGAGAAGCTCACCGACGCGGTCCACCGCGACGAGGTGGTGCGCGCCGAGCAGCGGCTGCGCATCGAGCAGCTCGAAACCAAGATCATCGAGGACTTCGGGATCGGCCTGGACGACCTGGTCGACGAGTACGGCCCGACCGTCGCCGTGCCGCCGAGCCCCGCCGAGCTCGCCGAGTACGAGGCGGCCAAGGAGCGCGGCGACGAGGTCAGCGCCCCGCCGCCGGTGCCCTACGACCGCGCCACCCAGGAACGACGTGCCAAGCGCGCGGAGAAGGACCTGTCGCTGCTGGGCAAGGTCAACCCCCTGGCGCTGGAGGAGTTCGCGGCGCTGGAGGAGCGCTACAAGTTCCTGTCCACCCAGCTGGAAGACCTCAAGGACAGCCGCCGCGACCTGCTCAGCGTGGTCAAGGAGGTCGACGAGAAGATCCTGGAGGTCTTCAGCTCGGCGTTCGAGGACGTGGCCAAGGAGTTCGAGGTCGTCTTCAAGGTCCTGTTCCCCGGCGGCGAGGGGCGACTGACGCTGACCGACCCGAACGACATGCTGAGCACCGGCGTCGAGGTCGAGGCGCGGCCGCCGGGCAAGAAGGTCAAGCGCCTGTCGCTGCTGTCCGGTGGCGAGAAGTCGCTGACCGCGGTGGCGATGCTGGTCGCGATCTTCCGCGCCCGCCCGTCGCCGTTCTACGTGATGGACGAGGTCGAGGCCGCGCTGGACGACACCAACCTGCGACGCCTGATCACCCTGCTCGATCAGCTCCGCGCCACCTCGCAGCTGATCATCATCACGCACCAGAAGCCGACCATGGAGATCGCCGACGCGCTCTACGGCGTGACCATGCGCGGTGACGGGATCACGCAGGTCATCTCGCAGCGCTTGAAGGGCAAGCAGGAGGCTTCCTCCGGCGAGCCCGAACCCGAAGGCGCGCCGGAAGAAGGCGACGTCGCGTCGGTCCTCGATTAGAAGGTCGTCGAAGATTCGCCGTGCCCGGCGGTGCGGGCCGGGTCCCGCACCTGAAGCACCGGCTCCAGCGGACGTTCAGAGGCCGCCGAGGGCGTAGCCGATGCCGAAGGTGACCAGCACGGCGACCAGGACGATGCCCAACGCGACGGTCCAGCCCGGTGCGGTTTCCCGCGTCTGCTGACGTGGCACCTCGTGACCTGCGATGACGCGTTGCGGTGCGGCGCGGTTCCACAGCTTCGGGCGGCGCAGGTCGGCCTGGCAGTCGGTGCACTCGGCCAGGTGCGTGCGCATCATCAGCCAGCCGACGTCGTCGAGATCACCGGCCGCGTACGCGTCGAGCCGGCTCTGGAAGTCCCCGTGATCGGTCGCCGACCCCGTCCGGTCTTTGCTGGCGAACATCCCCATTGCCCCATGATCGGCTCTTCGCGGGCGGTACTGAAGAGGCCGTGCGCAGGGATTGCGGACGGGGGGTTGGGGCCACGCGAACGCATGCGCGAAGATGTGCGTGATCCGGCAGCTCACCGGGCGAGGAGTCGGCGTCGTGCTCCCGCGAGCACCACCCCGAGCGCGGGGACCGAGGCAGGCACTAGGAGATCTTGATGACCAACCCGTACGGCCCGCCGCCAGGGCAGTCGCCGTATCCGCAGCAGGGCGGTCAGGTTCCGCCCGGTTACGGCCCGCCTTCCGGACCGATGCCGCAGCAGCCGATGCCCCAGGGCTACCCGCAGCAGGGGTACCCGCAGTCGGCGCCGCAGGGCTACCCCCAGCAGGGCCCGCCGCCCGGATACCCGCAGTCCGGATACCCGCAGTCCGGGCCGATGCCGCAGATGCCCCCGCAGCAGCAGATGCCCCCGCAGCAGCAGATGCCGCCCCAGCAGCAGATGCCCCCGCAGTTCCCGCCGCCGGCTCCCGGCATGGGGCGGCTGCTGATCGACTGCTCCTACCACTGGCTCACCTGGCTGTTCCTGCTGTTCAAGCCGCAGGTGACGATCAACGGTCAGCCGGGCCCGGTGCTGACCTGGGGCAAGAACCCGATCGACTTGCCGCCCGGTCAGTACCAGATCGTGGTGCACGTGAACTACCTGTGGAAGATCGGCTACGCGACCGCGGTGATCCCGGTCGGTGCGGGTCAGCAGCTCGACGTCTTCTACCGGGCACCGGCGATCGTGTTCGTCGACGGCAACATCGGCCCGGGACCGCAGGAGACGCCGGGGATGGGCCTGACCATCGGCGTCAGCATCGGCGTGTTCGTGCTGGTCCTGCTGCTCGGGCTGCTCCCGCTGGCCTTCGCCTGATCAAACGGCAGAATCGCCCCTGATCACCGCCGGAAACGGCTGTGATCAGGGGCGATTCTGCTTCTCAGACCGATTCGGGCGTGCGCTGCACCGCGTCGTTGCGGTGCCGCAGCGACAGCAGGCCGCCCACGACCAGGGTCACGATCACGCCCAGCGGCGTGTACCAGGGGAAGGCCAGCGAGGTCTCGCCGCCTTCACCGTCGGGGAAGCTGACCCCGATGGCGAACATCAGCACCACGGCGATGGTCGCGACGAAGGCGATGATCGCGTCGGCCTGCTGGGCCCGCTTGACGATCAGGCCCAGCAGGAACGCTCCCAGCAGCGCGCCGTAGGTGTAGCTGGCGATGCTCAGGCCGACCTCGACGACCGGGTCCTCGGTGCTGGTGAACATCGACGCGAACGCCACGAACACCACCGCCCACACCAGGGTCCACAGCTTGCCCATCTTCAGGATCGCGGCGTCGTTGAGGGGCTTCTTCGACAAGCGCTGGTAGAGGTCGCTGACCGTCGAGGTCGACAGCGAGTTCAGCGAGGACGCGAGCGTGCTCATCGCGGCGGCGAGGATGCCCGCGATGAACAGGCCGGAGACGCCCGGCGGCAGGTCGTTGACGATGAACTGCGGGAACAGCTCGTCCGAGCTGGCCAGGCCCATCGAGTCCGGCGTGGCGCCCTTGTAGAACGACCACAGCATCGTGCCGATGAACAGGAACAGCCCGAACTGCAGGGCCACGACGAAGCCGCTGGCGATCAGCGCCCGCCGGCCGTCCTTGAGGTCCTTGCAGGCGAGCAGGCGCTGCACCATCAGCTGGTCGGCGCCGTGCGAGGCCATCGCGAACACCGCGCCGCCGATCACCGCGGTGAAGAACGCGTACTGGTCGGTGATGATCGACGAGGAGAAGTCCAGCAGCTGGAACTTGCCCTCGGCCATCGCGCTGGAGAACCAGTCGGCGGGCAGCTTGCCGAACAGGATGATCCCGGCCAGGACGGCGCCGCCGACGTAGACCACCATCTGGATCGCGTCGACCCACACCACGGCCTTGATCCCGCCGAAGTAGGTGTAGATCACGGTCAGCACCGCCAGCAGGGCGATGATCTGCCAGTACGACAGGTGGATGTCGAACGCCGCGAGCATCACCTTCACCGGGATCGCGGTGGCGAACAGCCGCAGGCCGTCCGCCAGCAACCGGGTGATCAGGAAGGTCACCGACGCGGTGCCCTGCAGGGCGGTCCCGAAGCGCTGGCCGAGGAAGGCGTAGGCGCTGACCAGGTTCCCGGCGAAGTAGCGGGGCAGCAGCACGAAGGACACCACGATCCGGCCGATCAGGTAGCCGATCGCCAGCTGCAGGTAGGTGAAGCTGCCGAGGTAGGCGACCGTCGGGACGCTGATCACGGTCAGCGTCGAGGTCTCGGTGGCCACGACCGAGAAGCACACGGCCCACCACGGGAGCTGCCGCCCGCCGACGAAGTAGTCCTGCGAACTCTTCTGCTTGCCGCTGAGCAGCAATCCCAGGGCCGGCATCGCGATCAGGTACAACCCGATCACGACGAGGTCGAGCGATCGCATCTGGCCTCCTAGTTGGTTGCGGCGGACCGCATGATCAGCCGCCGTGGCGGGGTGGTGGCGGGTTCGGGCAGTCGCAGGCCGGTCGCACCCGGCGTGATGCTGCCGAGGACGCGAGGACCGGCGGCCCCCGTCGTTCCTGGGGTGTTGCCGGGAAGGCCGCTCCAGGTCAGGAAACCGAGCAGCGCGGTGAGCAGGGCTTCCTTGCTGTCGGCGGGCATCCCGAGATCGTCGCTGACCAGCACGGGGACGTCCAGGTGTCGGCGAAGTGCCGCCAGCAGCACCGGGTTGTGCACGCCGCCGCCCGCGACCACGACGCGCGACGCGTCCTCGGCCCGGCAGGCGTCGGCGATGGTGCGTGCGGTCAGCTCGGTCAGCGTCGCCAGCAGGTCGCCGTCACCGATCGGATCGCGGAGCCCGGCGAGGACGCGGTCCAGGTAGGAGGAGTTGAAGTGCTCCTTGCCGGTCGACTTCGGCGCGGGCAGCCGGTAGTAACCGTCGTCCAGCAGGGTCGCGAGCAGGTCGTGGCGCACCGAACCGGAGGCGGCGAGCGCTCCGTCGGTGTCCTGCGCCCTGCCGGTGCGCTGCTGGGCGGCGAGGTCGATCAGCGCGTTGCCGGGGCCGGTGTCGTAGGCGAGGGGTTCCCTTCCTCCGACCACGGTGATGTTGGCGATCCCGCCGATGTTCAACGCCACCTGCGCTCCGGGCCCAGGTTTCCCCTGAGCGCCGTCGTCGGCGAGCCAGAGGGCGTCGAGGACGCCGGCCAGCGGGGCGCCGTGGCCTTCGGCGGCGACGTCGCGGGCGCGGAAGTCGGCGATCACCGGGAGGCCGGTGGCCTCGGCGATCCACGCCGGTTGACCGATCTGGAGGGTGCCGAGGGCATGGCCGCCCTCGACCCAGTGGTAGAGCGTCTGGCCGAGCGAGGCGACGAAGTCGGCCTCGCCGTCGGCGAGGTGCACGCCGAGGCGGGCGGCGTCGGCGAACGACTGGCCGACGAGGGTGTCCAGCCGGCAGAAGGCCTCCGCGTCGAGATCACCGGGCGGCAGCGCGGACAGGAGCTCTTCGCGCAGGTCGGCGGGGTAGTCGAGGGTGCCTTCGCCCAGCGGTCGGAGTTCGATCGTCTCGCCGTCGAGGCGGAGATCGGCAGCGACCACGTCGATGCCGTCCATCGACGTTCCCGAGAGCAGCCCCACCGCTCGCCACCAGCGCATACCTGTGGTGTATTGCACATGGGCATGAAAAAGCAAGCACTTTGTGGCCTTTGTTGGTGAATTGCTCACGTAACTGCCCGGCAGGTGCCTCGCCGGGGCGGTTAGAGCAGGTGGGAGGATGCTCCGGTGCCCACCTCAACCCTGATTCTGATCGCCGCCGTTGCCGCGGTCGTGCTGGTGATCGCCGTCGTCGTCGGCGTGGTGCTCAACCGCCGCCGCCGGATCAGCCTGCGTGAGAAGGACGAAGCGGAAGCTCCGCCCGCCGTCAAGGGCGGTGGCTACAAAGCCGGGAGCGGCATCAGCTTCGCCAGCGGCGGTGCCACTGCTGAACCCGCGACGGCCGAGCCGGAGACGGAGTCGGCGAACGCCGGACCCGCCGCGCCGGAGCACCCCGTCGACGAGCGCACCGAGGTGGAGGGGCAGCCGGGCGTCGGTGACGACGCAGCGGTCCCGCGCGACACCGAGCGGCGCGGCATCGTCGACGTGGAGTTGCCCGAGGAGACCGCCACGGCGGGCCCCGAGGCGAAGCCGGACGCCGGCGCCGAGTCGGAGGTTCCCGCGCAGCCGGACGCCGCCGCGCAGCCGGAGGCTCCCGCCGAGCCGGAGGTTCCGGCGCAGCCGTCCGCCCCGGCGGAACCCGCACCGACGGCTCCTCCGGAACCGGAGGCTCCCGCGGTCGAGCCGGAGGAGATCGAACCCACCTCGGGACGCCTGGAGCGGCTTCGCGGCCGGCTGTCCCGCTCCCGCACGACCTTCGGGCAGAGCCTGCTGGGCCTGCTCGGCGCGGGTGACCTCGACGAGGACTCCTGGGAGGAGGTCGAGGACACCCTGCTGATGGCCGACCTGGGTGCGGCCACCACGACGGAGATCACCGAGCGGCTGCGCTCCGAGATCGCCTCGCGGGCGGTGCGCAGCTCGGAGGAGGCCCGCGCGGTCCTGCGCGAGGTGCTCGTCGACGCGCTCGGCAAGGACATGGAGCGCTCCGTGCGCGCGCTGCCGCACGGCGACCCGGCCAACGGCGGGAAGCCTGCCGTGCTGCTGGTCGTGGGCGTCAACGGCACCGGCAAGACCACCACCACCGGCAAGCTGGCGCGCGTGCTCGTCGCCGACGGACGCAACGTGCTGCTCGGCGCGGCCGACACCTTCCGGGCCGCCGCGGTCGAGCAGCTGGCGACCTGGGGCGAGCGCGTCGGTGCCGAAGTGGTGCGCGGTGATGAGGGCGCCGACCCGGCCAGCGTTGCGTTCGAGGCCGTCAGCCGTGGCGGCGAGAGCGGTGTGGACGCGGTGCTCGTCGACACCGCGGGCCGGCTGCACACCAAGACCGGGCTGATGGACGAGCTCGGCAAGGTCAAGCGCGTCGTCGAGAAGAAGGCGCAGGTCGACGAGGTCCTGCTGGTCCTCGACGCCACCACCGGCCAGAACGGGCTCATGCAGGCCCGCGTGTTCTCCGAGGTCGTCGACGTCACCGGGATCGTGCTGACCAAGCTGGACGGGACCGCCAAGGGCGGCATCGTCTTCCAGGTCCAGCGGGAGCTCGGTGTCCCGGTCAAGCTCGTGGGGCTCGGCGAGGGGGCCGACGACCTGGCGCCGTTCGAGCCGGAGGCGTTCGTGGACGCCCTCCTCAACTGATCCCAGCCTCGCGACGCCCCCGGTGAGCCCCAGGTTCCCGGGGGCTTCGCATGCCCGCAGAGCTTTCGAACTTCGCGCGAGATTCGAACGCGACCCTTCGAGCTCGAACTTCGCGCGGAACTCGACGGGCGAATTCGGGGTGTTTGGGGGAATTCCCCGGCGGAGTGTGCAGAGGTTCACTGGTCGGGAGATTGTGGTACGCGCGTTCCATGTAGTTGGGTTGACCGCGGAAGTGCTGTTCGTTGCGGGGAGGAAGAGTCGCGTGGACACCGGAGTTCGGGAGGAGTCGTCGCGAACCCAGCGGGTCACCGCCATCGTGACCGTCGTCGTGGTCGTGCTGGTGGCGCTGGCTCTGCGGCCCCCGTTCACCGCGGTCGCGCCCCTGCTGGAGCGCATCCAGAACGACCTGGGGGTCTCCGGCGCGTTCAGCGGTGTGCTGACCACCCTGCCGGTGGTGTGCCTGGGCGCCTTCGCCTTCATCGCGCCGCGCCTGCGGCAGCGCTTCGGTGATGAGCGCGTGCTGCTGGGGTGCCTGGTGGTGCTGCTGATCGGCAACTCGCTGCGCGCCTTCGGCGACATCTGGACCCTGCTGGCGGGCACCGTCGTGGTCGGAGCGGGCATCGCGGTGGCCAACGTCGCCGTGCCGGGCCTGATCAAGCGCGACTTCCCGCACACGGTTCCGGTGGTCACCGCCGTCTACACGATGTGCCTGACGCTGGGCGGTGCCATCGCGGCCGCCGCGGTGGTGCCGATCGGGCACGCGCTGGGTTCCGAGTGGCGGGCCCCGCTGGGGTTGCTGGCCGTCCCGGTGCTCGTGGCCCTGGTGATCAGCCTGGTCGCGGTGCGTGGCAGCGCGGTCGCCGCGCCGAAGCCGGTGAGCCCCGGAATCCTCTGGCGCAGCCCGCTGGCCTGGCACCTCACGCTGTTCATGGGCTTGCAGTCCTCGCTCGCCTACATCGTGTTCGGCTGGCTGCCCACGATGTTGCAGAGCCGGGGGATGAGCCCGGAGCTGGCCGGACTCGCGCTGGGCGTGCAGGCTGCGATCCAGGCCGCCGGATCGATGTCGATCCCGGTGCTGTGCCGGCGGTTGCACGACCAGCGCCCGATCATCGTGGTGCTGTCGCTGATGCTGATGACCGGGTTCGGCGGCATCCTGCTCGGCCCGACCGCTCTGCTGTGGCCCGCGGTGGCCGTGCTGGGGCTCGCCCAGGGCGCCGCGTTCGGCCTCGCGCTGACCCTGCTCGGACTGCGCTCGCCGGACAGCGACAGCACGACGGCCCTGTCCGGGATGGCCCAGGGAGGCGGATATCTCATCGCCGCCGCGGGCCCGTTGCTCATCGGACTGCTGCACGACGCCACGGATGCCTGGACCCTGCCGCTGGTGCTGATCCTGGCCTGCTCAGCGGGGTGGTTGGCGTTCGGGCTCTCCGCCGGTCGGCCGGTCCAGGTCCCGTCGGTGATCGGCCGCGAAACACCGAATTGACAATCGCGCGCCCGTTGTAACCGAGGGTGGGCGGTATTTCATGCCTGCGTAACAGCGCGACGGTTCGCCTGAAACAGCCATTTCCCATGATGCGGCCAACTCGGTTCGCACGGGAGGCGACGTGAATTCAGGCGACACCGCATGGGTGCTAGTGAGCGCCGCTCTGGTCCTGCTGATGACCCCGGGGCTGGCGTTCTTCTACGGCGGCATGGTCCGGTCCCGGGGCGTGCTGAACATGCTGATGATGAGCCTCGGCTCGATCGGCGTGGTCGGCGTGCTGTGGGTGCTCTTCGGCTACTCGATGGCCTTCTCCACCGACGTCGGCGGCTGGGGCCTGCTGGCGAACCCCTTCGAGAACTTCGGCCTGTCAGGGCTTCTCGGTGAGGGGTCGTTGTCCGGCACGATCCCGTCGCTGGCCTTCGTCGGTTTCCAGGCCATGTTCGCGATCCTGACGGTCGCGCTGATCTCCGGCGCCATCGCCGACCGCGCGCGGTTCGGGCCGTGGCTGCTGTTCACCGCGCTGTGGGCGGTGGTCGTGTACTTCCCGGTCGCGCACTGGGTCTTCGACTTCGACGACACCGACGACGCGGGCAACGTCACGGCCGTCGGCGGCTGGATCGCGAACCGCTTGGCCGCCATCGACTTCGCGGGCGGTACCGCGGTCCACATCAACGCGGGCGCCGCCGCCCTGGCCCTGGTGCTGGTGCTGGGGAAGCGCAAGAACTGGCCCAAGGGCGCCGGAAAACCGCACAACCTGCCGTTCGTGGTCCTCGGCGCGGGCCTGCTGTGGTTCGGCTGGTTCGGCTTCAACTCCGGTTCGGCGCTGGCCGCCGACAACACCGCGGCCTTCACCCTGGTCAACACGCTGGTCGCGACCAGCGCCGCGATGCTCGGCTGGCTGCTGGTGGAGCGCATCCGCGACGGCCACGCCACCACCTTGGGCGCCGCGTCGGGCATCGTGGCCGGTCTGGTCGCGATCACCCCCGCCTGCTCCTCGGTGACCCCGCTGGGCGCGATCGCGGTCGGTGCGATCACGGGGGCGGTCTGCGCGCTGGCGGTGAGCTTGAAGTTCACGTTCGGCTACGACGATTCCCTCGACGTCGTCGGCGTGCACCTCGTCGGCGGTCTGATGGGAACCCTCCTGGTGGGGCTGTTCGCCTCGGCGGAAGCCCCGGCGGGTGTGGCCGGTCTGCTCTACGGCGGCGGTGTGGACCAGCTGTGGCGGCAGGCGGTGGGGGCCTTCGCGGTGCTGGCCTACTCGTTCGTGCTGAGCCTGGTGCTCGCGCTGATCGTGAAGGCGACCCTCGGATTCCGGTTGAGCCCGGAGGACGAGGCCGCGGGCATCGACGAGACCGAGCACGCGGAAACCGCGTACCACTTCGGTGATGACCGCTCCGCTCGTCGCGCCGCAGCAACGGCCGGCGGCATCGACGACCGCAAGCTGGAGGGCAGCCGAGCATGAAACTGGTGACAGCGATCGTTCAACCGGACAAGGTCGACGATCTCAAGGACGCGCTGGGCAAGATTGGCGTGCTGGGCATGACCGTGAGCGACGTCCAGGGCTACGGCAGGCAGAAGGGCCACACCGAGGTCTACCGAGGGGCCGAGTTCTCCGTGGACTTCATCGACAAGTCGCGCGTGGAGGTCCTCGTCGACGAGACCGACGTGGACGAGGTGGTGGAAGGGATCGTCAGCGCCGCTCGCACCGGCAAGGTCGGTGACGGCAAGGTCTGGGTCACGGCGGTCGAGACGGTCGTGCGCGTCCGAACCGGCGAGACCGGCGTGGCCGCCATCTGATCGTCGGCAGCTCCGATGAGCGTCCCCCGGCCCTGGTGCCGGGGGACGCTCTTGCGTTGTCGGCAGGTTCCCCCGGTGCGGATGCGTACAACTACGCAGTCGCATTCGGGCAGCTTCACGGTCTCGGATCGGTGCTGGTGCGGGCAGACTTCGTGGTGCGACGCGGTGATCAGGGAGGAACCGGGGATCGCGCCCGTACTGGGGGTCGGGCGGGCTTCGCGGGATGCGCGATCGCGGAGGGGGTGCGTGGGAGGCGGGGGCAACAGGGCCTCCCACGTCGGACCGGGTGCGATACCCCGTGGCGCACCGGGTGTTTCGGCGAGGCGGCCTGCTTGGGGGAGCGGGCCGCCTTCTCGTCGTCCCGGCGAGTGATCACCATCTCGGACCTCCATGATCCGCCTGCGCGTAATCTGTAGTCCTGGTGGACATTTCGGACGCATCTCCGCTCGCAGCCGACCCGACGCCTTCGGTGCGGGTGGGCCGCCGTTCCCTGGTCGTGCTCGCGGGCGTTCCGGGCGCGGGCAAGAGCACCGTGCTGACCAAGATGCGCGCGGACGCCGACGTGGTCCGGCTCGACTCCGAGCAGGTGCGCGCGCGCTTGCGCGGCCGCTCGTCCGGTGTCCCGTACCGCTACTACCGGCCGCTGGTGCACCTGCTGCACCGCTCGCGGATCGCGTGGGCGTGCCTGACCTGCCCGGGGCCGGTGGTCGCGCACGAGCCCGCGACCCGCGCGAGCACGCGGCTGATGCTGCTGGTCCTCGCCCGTCTCAGCGGGCGGCGGACGGTGCTGCTCTGGCTGCACACCGACGCCGATTCCGCGCTGGACGGGCAGCGCGCCCGAGGCAGGCTGATCCGGTCGGGTTCCTTCCGCAGGCACGTGCTGCGCGCCGAGCGGATGCACCGGCGGCTGCTGGCGGGGGAGCGGCTCGGCGGCTGGCGGCGGGTGCACCTGTTCACCCGTTCTCAGGTGGCCGGTGGCCTGCGGTTGGACGTCGAGACGTGACCTGCGTCCCGTTGGGCAGGGGCGGGCCGACATCAACTGATCGCGATGACTACCCTGGACCTCCGGTGCTGCGGCCAGATGTCGTTGCGCCAGGCTGAGATTTTTCGAGCTGCGAGTCACTGGCAACAGGGTGTGCGTCGGGTGGAGCGCGCGGTTCGTCAAGCGCAAGCGGAGTCCAAGCAGGTTCGCCGCACGCCACCGAGTGGACGCAACGCCCCGTCAGCACGCGCGGGGTGGCGCCGGACCTTTCATCCGCGATCAGCCCCCGCCGACCCACCTAGGGAGACCCGCGTTCCGCATGCCTACTTTCTCTGAACTCGAACTCGACGAGCGCGTCCAGAAGACGCTGGCCGAGATCGGGTACGAGGCCCCGTCGCCGATCCAGGAGCAGACGATCCCGCTGCTGCTGGAAGGCCGCGACGTGCTGGGCCTGGCGCAGACCGGCACCGGCAAGACCGCCGCGTTCGCGCTGCCGATCCTCTCCAAGATGGATCTGACCACCACCAAGCCGCAGGCGCTGGTGCTGGCCCCGACCCGCGAGCTGGCCATCCAGGTCTCCGAGGCCTTCCAGCGCTACGCCTCGCACCTCCCCGGCTTCCACGTGCTGCCGATCTACGGCGGCACCGGCTACGGCCCTCAGCTGGCGGGCCTGCGCCGCGGCGCGCACGTCGTGGTGGGCACCCCCGGCCGGCTCATCGACCACCTGGAGAAGGGCTCGCTGGACCTCAGCGCGCTGAAGAACCTGGTGCTCGACGAGGCCGACGAGATGCTGCGCATGGGCTTCATCGAGGACGTCGAGAAGATCCTGCAGTCGGTTCCCAGCCAGCGCCAGGTCGCGCTGTTCTCGGCGACGATGCCGCAGGGCATCCGCAAGATCACGCAGAACTACCTGAACGACCCGGCGGAGATCTCGGTCAAGACCAAGACCTCCACCGCCACCAACATCAACCAGCGGCACGTCCCGGTGCGCGCCTCCAACAAGCTGGACGCGATGACCCGCATCCTCGAGGTCGAGGACTTCGACGCGATGATCGTGTTCGTGCGCACCAAGCAGCTCACCGAGGAACTCGCGGAGAAGCTGAAGGCGCGCGGGTTCAGCGCCTCGGCCATCAACGGTGACATCGCGCAGGCGCAGCGCGAGCGCACCATCGGCCACCTGCGCGACGGCAAGATCGACATCCTGGTGGCCACCGACGTGGCCGCGCGCGGTCTCGACGTCGAGCGCATCTCGCACGTGCTCAACTACGACATCCCGCACGACACCGAGTCCTACGTGCACCGCGTGGGCCGCACGGGTCGGGCCGGGCGCAGCGGCGAGGCGATCCTCTTCGTCTCCCCGCGCGAGCGCCACCTGCTGCGCGCCATCGAGCGGGCCACCCGCCAGCAGATCACGCAGATGGAGCTGCCGAGCATCGACGCGGTCAACGACCGCCGGCTGGCGAAGTTCGCCCAGGGCATCACCGACACGCTGGCCAAGGGCGGCCTGGAGGTCTTCCAGGAGCTGGTCAACGAGTACGAGCGGACCCACGACGTGCCCGCGTCGGAGATCGCCGCGGCGCTGGCCGCGATGGCCCAGGGCGACCGGCCGCTGCTGCTGGAAGCCGAGCCGGAGCCCGCGCGCCGGGACGGCCCGACCTTCCAGAGCAACAGCGCCGACACCGAGACCTACCGGGTCGAGGTCGGCCGCCGGAACCGGGTCACGCCGCGCGCGCTCGTCGGTGCGCTGGCCAACGAGGGCGGGCTGCCGAGCAAGCACATCGGGCACATCGACATCCGCAACGAGCACACGCTCATCGAGCTGCCCGCGGACCTGCCCGACGAGCTGCTGACCAAGTTGCGCGCCACTCAGGTCGCCGGCCGCGGCCTGAAGATCACCCGCGCTGACGGCGAGGTCATCAACCGCCGCCCGCGTCGCCCCGCGGGGAACCGGGACCGCGACACCAAGCCGCGCCCGCACCGCAAGGGCCAGGGCACCGGCGGCCAGCGCTCCCCGCAGCAGCACCGCACCGGACCCAAGCGGGACCTCCGCCACACCGGGGCGTGAGGTCGGGTTCTTTCCGTTCGCGTGCAAGCGGCGCAGGTGCGAGCTGTGAGGGCCACCCTCGCAGCTCGCACCGCCGCTTCTGACACGTCTTCTGGTGAGGACAGCCGCAGCGTCGTGCATTGGCATGCATGAGTCGCGGATCCCGGAGCCAGAAGGCGTGTCAGGTTCCGCTACCTGCACCGCCAAGCAAACCGAGGAAATAGGTCCTCAAAACCGGTCGGTTACCCTCGCATAGGTACCCAGGTACATCCATCGACTCTGGAGCCCGTGAACCCGTGTTCGACACTCTCTCCGACCGGCTCACCTCGGTCCTGACGAACCTGCGCGGCAAGGGGCGGCTGTCGGAAGCCGACATCGACGCCACCGCGCGGGAGATCCGCATCGCCCTGCTCGAAGCGGACGTGGCGCTCCCCGTCGTGCGCGGGTTCATCAAGGGTGTCAAGGAGCGGGCCAAGGGTTCCGAGGTCTCGCAGGCGCTGAACCCGGCCCAGCAGGTCGTCAAGATCGTCAACGAGGAACTGGTCACGATCCTCGGCGGTGAGACCCGTCGCCTGGAGCTGGCCAAGAACCCGCCGACGGTGATCATGCTCGCGGGTCTGCAGGGTGCGGGTAAGACGACGCTAGCGGGCAAGCTCGCCAAGTGGCTGTCCGGGCAGGGGCACACCCCGATGCTGGTGGCCTGCGACCTGCAGCGGCCGAACGCGGTCAACCAGCTGCAGGTCGTCGGTGAGCGCGCCGGCGTTCCGGTGTTCGCTCCCGAACCGGGCAACGGCGTGGGCGACCCGGTGCAGGTCTCCCGCGACGGCATCGAGGAAGCCAAGCGCGCGCAGCACGACATGGTCATCGTCGACACCGCCGGCCGGCTGGGCGTCGACGAGGAGATGATGAAGCAGGCCGCCGACATCCGGGACGCGGTCACCCCGGACGAGATCCTGTTCGTCCTGGACGCGATGGTCGGTCAGGACGCGGTGGCCACCGCCGAGGCGTTCCGCGACGGCGTGGGCTTCTCCGGCGTGGTGCTGACCAAGCTCGACGGTGACGCCCGCGGTGGTGCCGCGCTGTCGGTCCGCGAGGTCACCGGCCAGCCGATCATGTTCGCCTCCAGCGGCGAGAAGCTGGAGGACTTCGACGTTTTCCACCCGGACCGGATGGCCAACCGGATCCTGGGCATGGGCGACATGCTCACCCTGATCGAGCAGGCCGAGCAGGCCTTCGACCAGGAGGAGGCGGAGAAGGCCGCGGAGAAGCTGGGAACCGGCCAGCTGACCCTGGAGGACTTCCTGGAGCAGATGCAGGCGGTGCGCCGGATGGGCCCGCTGCAGAACCTCCTGGGCATGCTGCCCGGCGCGGGTCAGATGAAGGACCAGCTCGCCAACTTCGACGAGAAGCAGCTGGACCGCATCCAGGCGATCATCCGCGGCATGACCCCCGCCGAGCGGTCCGACCCGAAGATCATCAACGCGTCCCGCCGCCAGCGCATCGCGCGCGGCTCCGGCGTGACCGTCAGCGACATCAACGACCTGGTCGGCCGGTTCTTCGAGGCCCGCAAGATGATGCAGCGGATGGCCGGCCAGTTCGGCGGCTTCGGCGGCGGCGGAGGCGGTAGCAAGAACCGCAAGGGCAAGAAGGGGAAGAAGGGCAAGAAGGGCAAGGGCGGCCCGACCCCGCCGAAGGGCATGAAGGGCATGCCCGGTGGCTTCCCCGGTATGCCCCCGGGCGGCATGCCCGGCGGCATGGGCGGTGGCCCGGACCTGTCCAAACTGGACCCGTCGGCCAACCAGCTGCCACCCGGTTTCGACCCGTCCAAGCTGAACTTCGACAAGAAGGACCAGTGACGGCGCTGCACCTGCGCGCCACGGTGCTGCCCGATGGTGCGCAGCGGGACCTGTGGATCGTCGACGGCCGGATCTCACTGGAACCGGTGGCCGGAGCCGACACCGTCTTCGACGGCGGATACGTGCTGCCCGGCCTCGTCGACGCGCACTGCCACGTCGGCATCGGCACCCAGGGCCCGGTCGAGCTGGACGAGGCCGTCAGCCAGGCGGAGACCGACCGCGACGCGGGCACCCTGCTGATCCGCGACTGCGGTTCGCCCATCGACACCCGGCCGCTGCAGGAGCGCGACGACCTCCCGCGGATCATCCGGGCCGGAAAGCACCTGGCGCGGCCCAAGCGCTACATCCCGAAGCTGTCCGACGACCTCGACGACGAGCAGGACCTGCCCGCCGCGGTCGCCGAGCAGGCCGCTTACGGCGACGGATGGATCAAGCTCGTCGGCGACTGGATCGACCGCTCGGTCGGCGACCTCGCGCCGCTGTGGAGCGACGAGGTGCTGGCCGAGGCCATCGACACCGCGCACCGGCTCGGTGCCCGGGTCACCGCGCACGTGTTCGGCGAGGACGCCCTGCCCGGGCTGATCAACGCGGGCATCGACTGCATCGAGCACGGCACCGGCCTGACCGACGAGACCGTCGAGCTGATGGCCGCGCGCGGCACCGCGCTGGTGCCGACCCTGGTCAACGTCGAGAACTTCCCGGGATTCGCCGCCGCGGCGACGAAGTACCCGGACTACGCCACGCACATGAACGCCCTGTACGAGCGCGCGGACAGCACGGTCGCCAAGGCCATCGAGGCGGGCATCCCGGTCTACGCGGGAACCGACGCCGGAGGCGGCATCCCGCACGGCGTGCTCGCCGACGAAGTGGCAGCGCTGCACCGCGTCGGCATGTCCGCGGAGCAGGCGCTGAGCGCCGCCTCCTGGGGCGCCCGGGACTGGTTGGGCTGGTCAGGACTGGAGCACGGCGCTCCGGCAGACCTCGTGTGCTACGACGCGGACCCCCGCAAGGATCTGGCCGTCCTCCGGGACCCGAAGCGAATCCTGCTGGGCGGCAAGAGCTTCTGACCGGCAGGCATCCGGTTTCGCCGACCGGACGACACCTGTGAGCCAGCACGGGCTTTCGAAGGTTCGAACACTCTGAAAACGGTCCTCGCAATCGTTCCCACCGCGGTTGACGCGAACACGGCATCTCCGTGTGCGAGCGCTTAGGGTTGAAGGGTCGAGGGGAGCGTCTTGTGGGGGAGAAGCGAGATCCTTACCTCCAGCCGATGCGTCGGGTGGACGACACCGCCGACCCGTACCCCAAGCCCTGGGAGGCGAAGCTGGAAGCAGCCAGGCGTGGCTCGCTGGCCTGGGGATTCGCGGCGTTCTTCATCGGATACGGCGGGTACTACCTGGCCGTGGTCGTGCTCGGAGCCGTGCGACCCGAACCCGACGGCGGGTTCAACCCTTCCCAGCCGCCGAACACCGGCCCGCTGCTGCTGCTCGCGTTCGCACCGAACATCCTGCTCGGTCTCGTCCCGGCGGTCTTCTCCTGGTGGCGGGGCCGCGGGCTGCGCGCGGACTTCGGCATCCTGCCCCGGCGTCACGACGTCAAGATCGGCCTGATCTGCGGGCTCTGCGCGCTGTTCGGGTCGTGGATGGTGACGTTGGTGATCATCGCGGTCACCGGACCGCCGCCGGAGACCGATCTGGCCAGGCTGATGCAGGGAGACCGGACCATCTGGTTGTTCCTGTTCGCCCTGTTCGCCTTCCTGGGCGCTCCGCTGACCGAGGAGCTGCTGATGCGCGGTGCGCTGTGGGGCGCGCTGGAGCACTACCGGGTGCCGCCCTTCGCGATCCTCATCCTGACCTCGGTGATCTTCGCCTTGATACACCAGGAGGCGTGGCGCACGCCGGTGCTGCTCGTGGGCGGGCTGGCCATCGGGGCCGCCCGGATGATCACCGGGCGGGTCGGCGCGAGCATGGTCGCGCACGCCACCAACAACTTCCTCCCCGCGCTGCTGCTGTTCGCAGTCGCCGGATAACACGCAGTTCGAAGACGTGGTGATCGTGACGCGGCCCGGGTCGGCAGTAGTCTGACCACTTCCGCCGGTGTCCGCCGACATCGTCACGCGGGTCGTCGACCCGCTGTTCGGCATCACGGAGGCGCTCGTGCACTCAACACAAGAATCCGGAGTCACCGGCGATCAGCCGTCGGGGCGCACCTGGGTGGCCGATCCACCGGTCCGGACGCACCGCTGGGGGCTGGGGGCGTTCTTCCTCGCCGAAATCGTGTTCGTGCTGGTCTCGGTGGTGCTGGCCGCCGCGTTCGGCTCACCCGGCGTCTGGTCCATCGTGCTGATGCTGGTGCTGCCGACCCTGCTCGCGGGCGGGCTGGCGGTGCTCATCACGGTGCTGCGCGGCAACGGCCCGGTGCAGGACTTCGGGTTGGAGTGGCGCTGGTCGGACGTCAGGACGGGGCTCGCGATCGGTGGTGTCGGGCTGGTCACCACCACGGTCGCCACGACGCTGTGGACGCACTGGGCCGATCCCGGGCAGACCTCCACGGTCAGCAGCGTCCTGGACGGGGTCCGGTTCCCGCCGGTGGTGGCGGTGCTGGTGTTCCTGCACATCTGGCTCATCGCACCGCTGTGCGAGGAGCTGCTCTACCGCGGCCTGCTGTGGGGCGCGATGGAGCGGTTGGGCTGGAGCCAGCTCAACGTGTTCGTGCTGAGCACGGCGGTGTTCGCGATCGGTCACCTGGAGCCGGAGCGCACCTGGCTCCTGCTGGTGATCACCATCCCGATCGGTCTGGCCAGGATGGTCACCGGTCGCCTCACCGCCAGCGTGATCGCTCACCAGGTCAACAACTTCCTGCCCGCGCTGGGCCTGCTCCTGGTCTCCCTGGGCCTGATGCCGACGTGAGCCCGCGGCGGTCCCCCGCCCGCGCTGCCAGGCCAGAAGCCCCGGTCACCACGGAGGAAGGGCGTCTGGCAGAATGGGTTGCTGTTCGCTGCGAGGGGTCCCTCTCACCTCTCGGAGGCGATTTGACCTACGAGCTTTGCGCATCGCTGCCCCACGCGGTTGGCGCATCGCTCTCCGGAGCACCAATGAGAGTCTGAGGAGCACCAGCACCCGTGGCTGTGAAGATCAAGCTCGCGCGGATCGGCAAGATCCGCGAGCCGCACTACCGCATCGTCATCTCCGACGCCCGCACCCGTCGCAACGGCCGGGTCATCGAGACGATCGGTCAGTACCACCCGAAGGAGAACCCGAGCGGCATCGTCGTCGACTCGGAGCGGGCGCAGTACTGGCTGGGTGTCGGCGCGCAGCCGACCGAGCCGGTGCGCAACATCCTGGAGATCACCGGCGACTGGCAGAAGCACAAGGGCCTGCCGGGCGCCGAGGGCACCCTCAAGGTCGCCGAGCCGAAGACGAGCAAGCAGGAGCTGTTCGAGGCCGCTCTCGCTGCCGCCGGCGAGGAGCCGACCGTCGAGGCCACCACCCCGAAGAAGAAGGGTGGCAAGAAGTCCGAGGCCAAGGCTGAGGACAAGGCCGACGAGAAGGCCGAGGACAAGGCCGACGAGCAGAAGTCCGAGGACGGTCAGGCGTGACGGTCCTCTCGGACGCGCTTGAGCACCTGGTGCGCGGCATCGTCGACAACCCCGACGATGTCCGCGTCCAGCTGCTGACGACCCGGCGAGGCCGCACCCTCGAGGTGCACGTCAACCCGGACGACCTGGGCAAGGTCATCGGCCGCGGCGGGCGCACCGCCACCGCCCTGCGGACCGTGATGTCCGGCATCGGTGGTCGTGGCATCCGGGTCGACGTGGTCGACACCGACCGCTGACCGGCATGAGCGAACGTCAGCCTGAGTCCCTCGCAGTGGGGCGCGTGGTGCGGCCGCACGGCGTGCGGGGCGAGCTCGTCGTCGAGGTGCTCACCGACAGCCCGGAGCTGAGGTTCGTTCCCGGTTCGGTGCTCGGCCTGAGGCGCCGAGGTGCCGGGTCGAGCAAGGACAAGAGCGCGCAGAGCTTCACCGTGACAGCCGCCCGGCAGCACGCCGGGCGGCTGTTGGTGTGCGCTGAGGGCGTGGACGGCCGCGACGCGGCGGAGGAACTGCGCGGTGCGCTGCTGACGGTCTCCGCCGACGCGGCCGAATCTCCCGAGGACCCCGACGAGTTCCACGACACCGAGCTGATCGGGCTGCGCGCCGCCCTCGCCTCCGGTGACGAGGTGGGCGTGGTGCGCGACGTGCTGCACTCGCCCGCGGGCGAACTCCTCGTGATCGCCATCGCGGACCCGGAAGCCGAGAAGGGCGAGCGGGAAGCGCTGGTGCCCTTCGTCGCCGCGATCGTGCCCGAGGTGGACGTCACCACCGGCACGTTGCTCCTCGACCCACCAGAGGGTCTTCTGGACTGAGCGGGCTCGTCCATTTCGGTGGACCTGAGACGTCCTTCCCGCCGAACCCGCGGCGGTGCCCGTTGCTCGGGTGGTGAACGAGAATGCGGCTCCGCCGCTCGCGGAACCACCGATTTCATCCGTCCTCCGGGACGTTCTCCAGGCGAGGCCATGATGCGCATCGACGTGATCACGATCTTTCCCGACTACCTGAATCCGCTGCGGGAAGCGCTGCTGGGCAAGGCCATCGAGCGGGAGCGGATCTCCGTCGGGGTGCACGACCTCCGCGACTGGACCCACGACGTGCACCGGGCTGTGGACGACAGCCCCTACGGCGGCGGTCCCGGCATGGTGATGAAGCCCGACGTCTGGGGCGAGGCCCTGGACGAGTTCTGCGCCCCGCAGGAGGCGACGCCGCGTCTGGTCGTGCCGACCCCGGCGGGCCGGCCGTTCGACCAGAAGACGGCGGTGCGCTGGTCGCAGGACCCGTGGTTGGTGTTCGCCTGCGGTCGCTACGAGGGCATCGACCAGCGGGTCATCGACGACGCTGCCGCGCGGATGCCGGTCGAAGAGGTCTCCATCGGCGACTACGTGCTGGTCGGCGGTGAGGTCGCCGCGCTGACGATGATCGAGGCCGTCGTGCGATTGCTGCCGGGAGTGCTGGGGAACCCGATGTCGGCCGAGCAGGACTCGTTCTCCGACGGCCTGCTGGAAGGACCTTGCTACACGCGTCCCGAGGTGTGGCGAGACCAGCCGGTCCCGGACGTGCTCCGCTCCGGGAACCACGCCGCGATCGCCCGCTGGCGGCGCGATCAGGCCCTGGAGCGCACCTACCACCGGAGGCCGGAACTGCTCTCGGCGTTGCCGGAGGGGGACCTGGATAAGGCCGACCGGAAACAGCTCGATAAACTACGTGCGTCGGATGCTTCCGACGATTCCAGTGAGGCCGGGGACGCGTCGCGCTGAGCTCCTCGAGCAGGGGCCGGATCGGGCGTCGAAATGCGGATCTGGCACACTGGACAGGTTGATGCAGTCGGACCACCAGGTTCGATATGCGCAAAGAGCAAGTTCACCCCGTGTCGGGCGGTGCCCACCTCAGGTCGGGTCATCGACATGTGAGAACACGGGTGCCTTCGACACGGATGAGGACGGACCACCGATGAACACCCTGGACGCGTTGGACGCCCAGTCGCTGCGTTCCGACATCCCGGCCTTCCGGCCCGGTGACACGCTGAAGGTTCACGTCCGCGTCATCGAGGGTTCGCGCGAGCGGACTCAGGTCTTCCAGGGCGCAGTCATCCGCCGCCAGGGCGATGGCATCCGGGAGACCTTCACCGTGCGCAAGGTTTCCTTCGGTGTCGGTGTGGAGCGGACTTTCCCGGTGCACACCCCGAACATCGCGCAGATCGAGGTCGTCTCGCGCGGCGATGTCCGGCGGGCGAAGCTGTACTACCTGCGCGACCGGCGCGGCAAGGCTGCGAAGATCAAGGAGAAGCGGGAGACCGCTGCGTCCTGATCGACGCGAGACGTTGCAGTACGAAGGGCCCGGCCGCGACAGCGCCCGGGCCCTTCGCTTGTCCACCTTCGGGTGATCAATGCAGGCCCAGCGGCTGCGGAGGCCTCCAGCTGAATCGGATGTTCCGGATAATTGCACGTCACCGGGGCGGGGTCGGCGGGGTATCCAGCGCCGCCGCGCCGGGGCAGCGCGTCGGCCCCGGACATGGTTCAAGTAGCCTGGCCGCGTGGCCGACGTCATGCGCAGCGGATCAGCGGAAGAGCCCCACGACTCGGAGCACCGTGAAGGTGCCCCCGGCGGGGCAGCTCGAAACCCGAAGCAGAAGAAGGAGAAGAAGAAGTCTTCCTTCTGGGTGGAGTTGCCCATCCTCATCGTGACCGCACTGGTGCTCACCGTGCTCATCCAGGCGTTCCTGGCCCGGGTGTACGTGATCCCGTCGCAGTCGATGGAGCAGACGCTGCACGGCTGCACGGGTTGCAACAACGACCGGGTGCTGGTCGACAAGGTCTCCTACCGCTTCTCCGATCCGGAGCCCGGCGACGTCGTGGTCTTCCGCGGCCCGCAGCCGTGGACGCAGGACGAGTTCAAGACCCAGGAGTCCACCAACCCGGTCGCGGGCTTCTTCCAGGGCGCGGCCTCGGTGCTGGGCTTCGGCGCTCCTGACGAGAAGGACTTCGTCAAGCGCATCATCGCCGTCGGCGGGCAGACCGTGGAGTGCTGCGACTCCGAGAACCACGTGATGGTGGACGGCAAACCGCTCAACGAGCCGTACGTGTACTGGGAGCCGGGCCGCGGCGTCGGCCAGGATGACTTCGCGCCGGTCACCGTGCCTCCGGGACACCTGTGGGTGATGGGTGACAACCGCAACGATTCCTCCGACTCCCGGGTTCAGGGCGGCGGCGGCGTCAACGGTGCCGTCCCCGTCGACAACGTCATCGGCAAGGCCCAGGTCATCGTGCTGCCGCCGACCCGCTGGCAGAGCATTCCGGAGCCCAACCCGCAGTCGACTGCGCTGGGGGCTCCGGCCTGGCAGGGCGGGTTGCCGCTGGGCGTCGGGTTCGCCGCGGCGTTCCCCGCGGTCTGGATGGGTCGTAAGCTCGTCGGGTCAGTGAGCAAACGACGGCAGTCGGAGTGACATCGAAGTGACGGTGACGGAGTTCCGGCCACCCCGGTCGGTGATCCGGCGCAGCAGCGGCAACTGGGCCCTGCAGAGCGCCTTGGACCGTCGGGGGCTGGGCCCGGTCGCCGGTGTTGACGAGGCCGGCCGTGGCGCGTGCGCCGGTCCGCTGGTGGTCGCCGCGTGCGTGCTCAAGCCGGGCGACGGGAAGCGCTTCGACGGCCTGACGGATTCGAAGGTCCTGTCCGAGGCCGACCGGGAGCGGCTCTTCGACCGCATCACCGCCCGCGCGCTGAGCTGCTCGACCGTGGTGATCCCGGCCGAGGAGGTGGACGCACTGGGCATCCACGTGGCCAACCTGGAGGGCATGCGCCGCGCGGTGGCGCAGCTGACCGAGCACCCCGGTTACGTCCTCACGGACGGCTTCAAGGTGCAGGGCCTGGCCACGCCGAGCGTCGCCGTGGTCAAGGGGGACCTGGTGGCCGCGTGCGTGGCGGCCGCGTCGGTGCTGGCCAAGGTGACCCGGGACCGGCTGATGGCCGGTGAGTTGCACGAGCGGTTTCCCGACTACGCCTTCGACGTGCACAAGGGCTACAGCACCCCGCTGCACTCCCAGCGGATGACCGAGCACGGTCCGAGCGTGCAGCACCGCTGGTCCTACGCCAACGTTGTGGCAGCTGCCACGAAGCACGGGATGCGTTCGCCGCGCGCTGTGACCAGCAAGCCCGGTTTGTTCGATGCTTCGAAGGGGGAAGTGGTGGACAATGAGGCCTTGTAGTCCGAACGGAAACGCAGAAGGGCTCGCACACCGATGAGCGCCGAGGATCTCGAAAAGTACGAGACCGAGATGGAGCTGCAGCTCTACAAGGAGTATCGCGACATCGTCGGTCAGTTCACCTACGTCGTGGAGACCGAACGGCGCTTCTACCTGGCCAACGTGGTCGACGTCCAGGTGCGCAACTCCGACTCGGAGGTCTACTTCGAGGTGTCGATGTCCGATGCCTGGGTCTGGGACATGTATCGCCCGGCGAGGTTCGTCAAGAACGTTCGGGTGATCACCTTCAAGGACGTCAACGTCGAGGAGCTGGACAAGCCCGATCTCCGATTGCCGGAGAACGGGCCGTTCGGGTCGTAGGGGGACCCCGAACAAGTCTCAGATGCCCGGGCGGCCGATTTCGGTCGCCCGGGTTTTTTCGTGCGCGCACCGCGAGGGAATTCCGATGACCAATACCCGGATGCGGGAAATCCGCTACACGTAGGTATGAGCATCGATTGTCCACAGGGGACGAATTTCTCCACAGATTGCGAAATCTGTTTGGAATTTCGGTCGGCGGTGGGCAACGTGGAGTTCATCCCGTTTCCGGAACCGTTGGTGCCGAGCAGTTTTCGCCCTCTCCGGGACGGGATCCGTCGACTCGACTTCCCGGGGAGGTTCCCGTGCGCACCGACAGAATCACCGCGCCGCTGTCCGATCATCTCGTCGGCGGGCGCAGGCACGAATTGGGCAGGGTCGGCGAGCGGATGGCCGCCGAACTGCTGGAGCGGGACGGGCTGACCGTCCTGGACCGCAACTGGCGGTGCCCGCGCGGCGAGCTGGACATCGTCGCCACCGATGGCGAGCTCGTCGTGTTCTGCGAGGTCAAGGCACGTTCCGGGGTTGATTACGGCGGTCCGCTGCATGCCGTCGGTCCGGACAAGATCGCCCGGGTCCGCGGTGTCGCCCGAGCCTGGCTCAGCGAGCGCGACCTGGTCGGTTGCCGGGTGCGCTTCGACGTCATCTCGGTGCTGTGGCCACCGGGCGAGAAGGCGCGCGTCGAGCACCTGCCGGGGGTGTTCTGAATGGCGTTGCGCAAGACGTGGGCGGTCGCGCTGTTCGGAGTGGACGGCGTCCTGGTGGAGATCGAGGCCGACGTGCGTTCCGGGCTGCCGTCCGTGCAGCTCATCGGCCTGCCCGACAGCGCTTTGAAGGAGGCGAAGAACCGGGTGTGCGCGGCCATCCAGAACTGCCGGGAGGAGTGGCCCGTCGACCGGGTGATCACGCTGGCCCTGTCGCCGGCCGCGCTGCCCAAGGGCGGCACGTCCTACGACCTGGCGTTGGCCTGCGCGGTGCTCGCCGCGAGCGAGCAGGTGCCGCCGCATCGGCTGGCGGGCACCGTGCTGCTCGGTGAGCTGGCCTTGGACGGGAGGGTGCGGCGGGTGCGCGGTCTGCTGCCCGCCCTGCTGGCCGCGCGCCGCTCGGGAGTGCGACGCGCGGTGGTGCCGGTCGACGGCCTGGCCGAGGCGCACCTGGTGGACGGCATCGAGATCCTCGGCGCGGAGCACCTGCGGGAGGTGGTCGCCTGGCTGCGCGAACTGGCCGAGTTGCGCCAGGATCCGCCGCAGGTGACCGAACCCGAGCGTGACGAGGAGCCCGACCTGTCCGACGTGCTCGGCCAGCCGGAAGCCCGCTGGGCGCTGGAGGTCGCCGCCGCCGGCGGTCACCACTTGCTCATGGTGGGGCCGCCGGGAACGGGCAAGACGATGCTGGCGAAGCGGCTCTGCGGACTCCTCCCCGAGCTCTCCAGATCCGAATCTCTCGAGGTCACGGCGTTGCGCTCGCTGGGCGAGGAGTCCGCGGGGTCGTTGGTGCGCAGCCCTCCGTTCGTCGCTCCGCACCCGTCGCTGTCGATTCCCGCGCTGATCGGCGGCGGCACCGGGCTCGCCAGGCCCGGAGCCGTCAGCAGAGCGCACCGGGGGATCTTGCTGCTCGACGAGGCCTGCGAGCTCGGGCCGAAGAGGTTGGAGGCGTTGCGCACTGCACTGGAAGAAGGGGAGATCAGGCTCGCCCGCCGCGACGGCACGCTGCGCTACCCGGCCCGATTTCAGCTCGTGCTCGCTACGAACCCGTGCCCGTGCGCACCGGCCAGAGAGCTGGACTGCCAGTGCGCTCCGCAGGCGCGGCGGCGCTACCTGGGCAAGCTGTCCGGACCGCTGCTGGACCGGGTCGACCTGAGAGTGCGCACTCGCCCGGTCTCGGCGATGAGATCCGCAACGGGTGCCGAGCCGGAGAGCACGGCGGTGGTGCGCGATCGGGTCGTGCGGGCGCGGTCGGTGGCGCGGGAGAGGTGGGCCGGTCATGGCTGGCGGACCAACACCGAAGTCCCGGGGGCCGTGCTGCGCAGGGAGTTCGCACTGCCGGACGCGACCACGGCGCTGCTCGAACGCGGGCTGGAGGCGGGCGCGATCACCGCCCGGGGAGCCGATCGCTGCCTGCGGGTGGCTTGGACGCTCGCAGATCTCGACGGGAGTCCGCGTCCGACGGCCGATCACGTGGCCGCCGCGCTGGAGTTCCGGGACAGGAGGGCCGTGTGATGGGCAAGTGGGCAACGCTCAGCGAGAAGACCCGGCGGGAACTGCTGCAGGCCAGGGCCTTCCTCTCCGCCGTGGCGGAGCCTCCGGCGCAGGCGCTGGCGAGGTTCGTCGCCGAGCGCGGCGCCAGGGGCGCCGTGGACGCGATCCTGAGGGGGCGGGCTGCTGCCCCGGTGCTCGCGGAGGTGGAGGCGCGGTGCGCCGACGTCTCCGGTGAAAGGGTGCTGAGAGCGGGCGAGGAGGCCGGACTCCGGCTGCTCGTGCCCGAGCAGCCGGAATGGCCGGACGAGGCGTTCGCCGAGCTCGCCGGAGCGCGCGAGGTGGGGTTGCCGGACATGGCCGAGCCGCTCGCGCTGTGGGTGCGCGGTCAGGGCGGGCTCGCGGAGTTCACCGAGCGGGCGGTCGCGGTGGTGGGCGCCCGCGCTGCGTCGGGCTACGGCGAGCACGTGGCCGCGGAGCTCGGGAACGGCTTGTCCGAGGCCGGGTTCGGGGTGGTCTCGGGTGCGGCCTACGGGATCGACGGCGCGGCGCACCGGGGAGCGCTGTCAGCGGGTGGGCGCACCGTGGCGTTCCTGGCCTGCGGCGCGGACGTGGACTACCCGGCCGGGCACGGGAGGTTGCTGCGCGCCATCGCCGACCAGGGCGCGGTGATCAGCGAGTACCCACCGGGGACACCACCGCGCAAGCACCGCTTCCTGGTGCGCAACCGGCTGATCGCCGCGATGGGCAGGGCCACGGTGGTCGTGGAGGCGGGCGCGCGCAGCGGTGCGGCCAACACCGCGAACACCGCGGACCTGCTGGGGCGTCCGGTGCTGGCGGTGCCGGGACCGGTCACCTCGCAGAACTCGGTCGGCTGCCACGCGATGGTGCGCTCGGGGCAGGCGGTGCTGGTCACCCGCACCGAGGAGGTCGTCGAGCTGCTCACCCCGCTGGGTGTGAGCCCGGCGCAGGAGGTGGCAGCAGGCTCGCGGGCCACCGATCGGCTGCACCAGGACGCGCGACGCCTCCACGACGCGCTGACCGCAGTGGACTCCGCGGGGTACGAGGAACTGGCCCGCGACTGCGGGCTGCCGCTCGCCCGGGTCCGTGCCGTGCTTCCTGAACTGGAACTCGGCGGTTTCGTGAAACGCACGGAATGCGGGTGGAGCGCGATCACGAGGTGAAAAGAAAGAAGCGTGAAAGATTCGTGAAAGAGATTCCGGAGAATGGAAGGGGGAACTGACTCCGATCTGCGGGTTCAATCCGTGAGGAAGCTGTACCCAGTGGTCTTCGTTGACAACATGTAATGGCATGATTTCGCAACGTGACTACGGAAACAGTGGAATTCGCGTGGCGATGCTTGACCGGCGAATCGATTGCGACGAGCGTCGGGGCATGACCGGTGGACGCCCCCCACGAGCGAGCCGGCCCGACCTCCGCGAGGTGCGGGCCGGGCTGCCCGAAGGTCTGGGCTCCGCCGCGGACTCCTTCGAGCGGCACCTCGCGGTCGAACGCGGGCTCTCCGCCCACACGGTGCGCGGATACGTCACCGATGTGGTCTCGGTCCTGGCGCACTTAGCCGGGATCGCGGGTGATGCGGGGCTGCGCGGGCTCGATCTGTCCGTGCTGCGCGAATGGCTGTCCGCGCAGCACGGTGCAGGCGCCAGCCGTTCGACCCTCGCTCGGAAGACGGCCTCCGCCCGCGCCTTCACCGCGTGGGCGTTCAAAGCCGGGCTGCTGCCCAGCGATCCCGGGCCGAGGCTGGCCGTGCCCTCGCGCCAGCGCACGCTGCCGTCGGTCTTGCGCGCCGACCAGGCCGGTGCGGCCATGAGCGCGTCGGCGTCCGGAGCGGAGCAAGGCGATCCGGTTGCTCTCCGTGATCACGCTGTCGTGGAAGTGCTGTACGCCACCGGTGTTCGCGTCGCCGAGTTGTGCGGTCTGGACATCGCTGATGTGGACCGTGAACGTCGTGTGCTGCGCGTGATCGGTAAAGGCGACAAGGAGCGGGTCGTGCCGTTCGGCCTACCCGCCGATGCGGCACTCGATCTATGGCTCCGAAGCGGACGGCCTACACTGCTGCGCGACCCGTCGAGCACCGCGTTGTTCCTGGGAGTCCGCGGTGGACGCCTTGATCCCAGAACAGCGAGGCGGACCGTTCACGATGCCGTCGGCGCGGTCGGCGGAGCACCGGATCTCGGGCCGCACGGACTTCGGCACTCGGCTGCGACCCATTTGTTGGAAGGTGGCGCAGACCTCCGTAGCGTTCAGGAGTTGCTTGGTCACGCTACGCTCGCAACGACCCAGCTTTACACCCACGTGACCGTTGAACGGCTGAAGGCGATCCATGACCGAACCCACCCCCGTTCCTGACCACGCCGGGGGCGGCTCCAACACGGTGGCCGCGCGATCGAGCTCGGCGCCGGGGAACGCACGCGATCACGGCGGCGTGGCCAACGGCCAGCGACCGAAGCCGCCGGGTGCGCTCGCGCTCGCCGCCGTCGAGTCGGCGTGGGGCACCCACGGCCAGCGCAGCGGTGACGAGGTCGAGGCCGGCATCGTCGCGCTGTGGCAGTCGTTCGGCGAGCGGCCCTCCCAAGAGCTGCGCGACAGGCTGGTCCTGCACTACGCGCCGCTGGTCAAGTACGTCGCAGGCCGGGTGGGTACGGGTCTGCCGTCGCACGTGGAGATCTCCGACCTGATCCAGTCCGGGATATTCGGTCTCGTCGACGCGATCGAGAAGTTCGAGCCCGAACGCGGCCTGAAGTTCGAGACCTACGCGATGCAGCGCATCCGCGGCGCGATCCTCGACGATCTGCGCGCGCAGGACTGGGTTCCGCGCTCGGTCCGCAGCCGGGCGCGCGACGTGGAGCGGGCGCTGGAGCGGCTGGAGGCCAAGCTGCAGCGGACCGCGACCGACTCGGAGCTGGCCGACGAGCTGGAACTGTCCACCGAGGACCTGCGCGAGCTGTTCGCGCAGTTGCAGATGACCAGCGTCGTGGCGCTGGACGACCTGATCGGTGCCGGCCACGCGCAGGCGTCGCTGGCGGAGACGCTGCCCGACGACCGCGCCGAGGACCCGGTCGCCGCCTTGGTCGATCGCGACAGCCGCCGTCAGCTCGCCGAGGCCGTTGAGCGGCTCAGCGAGCGGGACCGCGTGGTGGTCACGCTCTACTACTTCGAGAACCTCACGCTCGCCGAGATCGGCCGCGTCCTGGGCGTCACCGAATCCCGCGTCTGCCAGCTGCACACCCGCGCCGTCCTGCGGCTGCGCACCAAGCTCACCGAGCCGAGCTGACCTTCCGCCTTCACCAGGGCAGCAGCCGCACCCGAGTGCCTCGGACCAGCTCCAGCGGGTCCCGGTACTCACCTCCCTCGCGCAAGCCCCAGTGCAAGCAGGCGGTCGCGCACTCGGGATGCCCGGGTTCCAGGTGTCCGATCACCTGGCCCTGCGTGACCTGGTCGCCCGCGCTGACCTCGGGAGAGGTCGGCTCGTAGCTGGTGCGCAGCCCGCCGGCGTGCTCGACCGACACCACGTTGCGGTCCACCAGCCAGCCGGCGTGCACCACGACGCCGTCGGTCGCGGCCAGCACCGGCTGCCCCGGTTCCCCGGCCAGGTCGACGCCGCGGTGCCCCGGGCCGAAGGCCGAGCCCGGTGCTTCGAACGGCCGGAGCACTTCCGGCGCGGGCACGAGCGGCCAGCTGAACCTCGCCGGTGAGGACGCGGGGAGAAGGGGTGTCGGAGCGGCTGCTGCGGTGAGCGCGCAGCAGCAGGCGAGGGCGGCTCCGAGCAGGATCGCGATCACGTTGCGCACGTCTCCACCATGTCCCGCTCGCTGCCGCCATGACCAGGACCGACGGACGATCTGTGGACGAACCGGGCCGCTGTGGACAACTCGTGGTCCGCGATCGGGTGACGGGTTGCGCGTCCAGTACACTGTTCACGCGGTTTCGTGTCAGCACGAGCCGACTACGCGTGCCCGCGCGTACGCCGCCGCGCAGCGTTCCGGCTGAGTCCGGTCCCTTGCAGGCAGGCCACCGGGTCCTTCGCGGTCCCGTTCCCGTCCAGGGAGCGGGTGGGGGAGCCGGGCCGGGCACCAGGGCGACGAGTCAACCGGCTCGTCGCGGCAAACCAAACGCGCGCCCCGGAGCGGGCGCGCCCGACACAAGAGGTGAACACAGGCCATGGCCGTCGTCACCATGAAGCAGCTGCTCGACAGCGGCGTGCACTTCGGGCACCAGACTCGTCGCTGGAACCCGAAGATGAAGCGCTACATCTTCACCGAGCGCAACGGCATCTACATCATCGACCTGCAGCAGACGCTGACCTACATCGATGGTGCGTTCGACTTCATCAAGCAGACCGTCGCCCACGGCGGCACGATCCTGTTCGTCGGCACCAAGAAGCAGGCGCAGGAAGCGATCGCCGAGCAGGCCCTGCGGGTCGGCATGCCCTACGTGAACCAGCGCTGGCTGGGCGGCATGCTCACCAACTTCCAGACCGTTCACCGCCGCCTGCAGCGTCTCAAGGAACTCGAGACGATGGAGCAGACCGGTGGCTTCGAGGGTCGCACCAAGAAGGAAATCTTGATGCTGACCCGTGAGAAGGACAAGCTGGAGAAGACGCTCGGCGGTATCCGCGACATGTCCAAGGTGCCCAGCGCCGTGTGGATCGTGGACACCAAGAAGGAGCACATCGCCGTCGGCGAGGCTCGCAAGCTGAACATCCCGGTCGTCGCGATCCTGGACACCAACTGCGACCCCGACGAGGTCGACTACCCGATCCCGGGCAACGACGACGCGATCCGCTCCGCCGCGCTGCTGACCCGCGTGGTCGCCGACGGTGTGGCCGAGGGCCTGATGGCCCGCAGCGGCCGCAGCAACGGTGCCTCGGAAGGCAGCGAGGAGAAGCCGGCCGGCGGCGAGCCGCTGGCCGAGTGGGAGAAGGAGCTGCTGGCCGGTTCCGACTCCGGCCAGGCTGCCGAGGGCGGCGAGCAGCAGCCCGCGCAGTCCTGATCTCTCGCGCTGCGCACCCGCTGAACTCCGGCGGGTGCGCAGCGCGATCAGGCTGTCCGCCAGTCACACTGGCAACCGGCCCGCATCGGGCGCGAGAGCACGGCCGCTGACCGCGGCGCTCCGCGTGGTGCCGGGTTCGAAATTCCGGAAAGATCTTCCACTTCCGTATCAACAGGGACGGACTACGCACGATGGCGAACTTCAGTGCGGCCGACGTCAAGCGTCTTCGCGAGCTGACCGGCGCCGGCATGATGGACTGCAAGAAGGCTCTTGAGCAGAACGACGGCGACTTCGACAAGGCCGTCGAGAGCCTGCGCATCAAGGGTGCCAAGGACGTGGGCAAGCGCGCCGAGCGCGCCACTGCCGAGGGCCTGGTCGCCGCCGAGGGCGGCGTGCTGATCGAGATCAACAGCGAGACGGACTTCGTCGCCAAGAACGACGAGTTCATCGAGCTGGCCAACAAGGTCGTCGCCGCTGCGGCTGCCGCGGGTGCGACCGACGTCGACTCCGCGCTGGCTGCCAAGCTGGACGACAAGACCGTCGGCGACGCGGTCCAGGAGCTCTCCGCCAAGATCGGTGAGAAGCTGGAGCTGCGCCGGGTCAAGAAGTTCGACGGTCAGGTGGCCACCTACCTGCACCGTCGTTCGGCTGACCTGCCCCCGGCCGTGGGTGTCCTGGTCGAGTACACCGGTGACGACGCGGAGGCCGCTCGCGGCGCCGCGATGCAGGTCGCCGCGCTCCGCCCGACCTACCTCTCCCGCGACGACGTCCCCGAGGAGCTCCAGGCCAACGAGCGCCGGATCGCCGAGGAGACGGCGAAGGAGGAGGGCAAGCCGGAGAAGGCCCTTCCCAAGATCATCGAGGGTCGCCTCAACGGCTTCTTCAAGGAGAACTGCCTCCTGGACCAGGCGTCCGTGCAGGACAGCAAGAAGACCGTCAAGGCCCTGCTGGACGAGTCCGGCGTGACCGTGACCGGTTTCGTCCGGTTCGAGGTCGGCCAGGCCTGATCCGACGCCGCGGCGGCTGCCGGCCGTGCCCTGCGGGCTCGGCCGGCGCACCGGCCCCGGCGGCCGTGGAAGACGGCACGGCGCCCCGCCTCCGTTGTCGAGGCGGGGCGCTTTTGCAAGGTAAGGACGGACCCGGGCTCGTGGGGGCCGCGCCGGGTTCCGGTCGCTCAGGAGCCGGGTATCCGGTTCTCGACCCGCACATCGGCTGAAGAAGTGCACACTCAAGTTCTCGCGGGAGGATCCCAGTGACCGACGACGGCCCGGCTCAGCGCGGTTACGGCCGCGTGCTGCTCAAGCTCGGCGGCGAGATGTTCGGCGGCGGCAGCGTCGGAATCGATCCCGAAGTGGTCGCCACCGTCGCCCGCCAGATCGGCGAGATCGTCGCCGACGGGGTCGAGGTGGCCATCGTGATCGGCGGCGGGAACTTCTTCCGCGGCGCCGAACTGCAGCAACGCGGCATGGACCGCGCGCGCGGCGACTACATGGCGATGCTGGGCACCGTGATGAACTGCCTGGCGCTGCAGGACTTCCTCGAACGCGAGCACGGGATCGACACGCGGGTGATGACCGCGATCACCATGGGCCAGGTCGCCGAGCCCTACATCCCGCGGCGCGCGATGCGGCACATGGAGAAGGGCCGCGTGGTCATCTTCGGTTCCGGTACCGGCATGCCGTACTTCTCCACCGACACCACCGCCGCGCAGCGGGCGCTGGAGATCGGTTGCGAGGTCGTGCTGATGGCCAAGGCCGTCGACGGCGTGTACACCGCCGACCCGAAGACGACGCCGGACGCCAAGCTGTTCGAGCACATCACGCACCGCGAGGTGCTGGAGCGCGGCCTGAAGGTCGCCGACGCCACGGCGTTCAGCCTGTGCATGGATAACCACATGCCGATCCTGGTCTTCAACCTCATGGAGGAAGGCAACATCGCCCGCGCGGTCGGTGGTGAGAAGATCGGCACGCTGGTCAGCACCCCGGGCGCGGAGAAGCTTTGATGGTGCTGGATCCTGATCTGGTCGTGGGGCCGCCCGGGGGGCGAGCTGAGCGACACGCCACACTTGCAACATCCACTGGTCGGCAGACTTAAGGAGCAGCCGTGATCGACGAAGCTCTTCTCGAAGGCGAGGAGAAGATGCAAAAGGCTGTGGAGGTGGCCAAGGATGGGCTGGCCTCCGTCCGCACCGGTCGCGCGAACCCCGCGATGTTCTCCAGCATCGTCGTGGACTACTACGGGTCGCCGACGCCGTTGAACCAGCTCGCGAGCGTCTCCGTGCCCGAAGCCCGGCTGGTCGTGATCAAGCCTTATGACGCCAGCCAGATGCAGGCGATGGAGAAGGCGATCCGCGATTCCGACCTCGGCGTCAACCCGTCCAACGATGGCCAGCTGATCCGCGTCGCGATCCCGCAGATGACCGAGGAGCGCCGCAAGGAGATGGTCAAGCTCGCCAAGTCCAAGGGCGAGGACGGGCGGGTCACCATTCGCGGCATCCGCCGGAAGGTCAAGGAAGAGATCGAGCGCATCGTCAAGGACGGCGAAGCCGGCGAGGACGAGGGCGCCCGTGCGGAGAAGGAACTCGAGAACCTGACCCACCGCTACACCGGTCAGGTCGACGAGCTGCTCAAGCACAAGGAAGCGGAACTCCTCGAGGTCTGAGTGGTGATGCCCGGCCAATGCGCAGATGAGTCCGGAATGTCGGCTGACGTTCCGGACCCGTCTGCGCGTCCATCCCGGGCTGGTCGTGATCTCCGCGCCGCGATCGGCGTGGGGATCGTGCTGGGCGCGGCCGTCATCCTCTCGCTGCTGATGGTCCGGTTCGTGTTCATCGGCATCGCCGCGGCGGCTGCCCTGGTGTCGACCATCGAGTTGGCCCAGGCCGTGCGCCGCGCGGCGGGCATCCGGATCTCATTAGTGCCGGTGCTGGTCGGCGGACAGGCCATGATGTGGCTGTCCTGGCCGTTCGGCCTGCGCGGGATCCTGATCTCGTTCGCGATCACGGTGCTGGGCTGCCTGGTCTGGCGGTTCCGCAACGGGGTCGACGGCTACCTGCGCGATGTCACCGCTTCGGTGTTCACCGCCGCCTACGTGCCGCTGTTCACCGCGTTCGCCGCGATGCTGGTGCGTCCCGAGGACGGCGCGTTCCGGGCGATGGTGTTCCTGATCTGCGTCGTCGCCTCGGACACCGGCGGTTATGCGTTCGGCGTGCTGTTCGGCAAGCACCCGATGGCACCGGTCATCAGCCCGAAGAAGTCCTGGGAGGGCTTCGGCGGGTCGTTGGTCGGCGGCGTTCTGGCCGGTGCGCTGTCGGTGTGGCTGCTGCTCGACGGCCAGTGGTGGATGGGCGTGCTGGTGGGCGCGGCTCTGGTGTGCAGCGCGACGATCGGCGACCTGATGGAGTCGGTGATCAAGCGCGATCTGGGGATCAAGGACATGGGCAACCTGCTGCCCGGTCACGGCGGTCTGATGGACCGGATGGATTCGCTGCTCCCGTCGGCACCGCTGGCGTGGATGATGCTGTTCTGGCTCATCCCCGGCTGATGCGGACCTGGCGGGAGAGGCGCGTCCCTGAGGTCACGCCGAGCCCGAACATCTGGAACTGGCCCGAGGTCTACGAGGCGGAGAACACCGCCCAGGACCCGGCCGGAGCGGTGTGGGAGGCGCTGCGCGCCGAGCGCGACTGGGCCGGGCTCGACGTGGTGGACGTGGGCTGCGGTGATGGCTTCCACCTGCCCGTCTTCGCCGGCAGCGCCCGATCGGTGATCGGTGTCGAGCCGCACGCGCCGCTCGCCGAGCGCGCCCGCGCCCGCACCCCGGGCGTGGATGTCGAGGTCGCTCCGGCTCAGCGGCTCCCGCTGGCCGATGGCAGCGCCGACCTGCTCCACGCCCGCACCGCGTACTTCTTCGGCCCCGGGTGCGAACCGGGGCTGGCCGAGGCCGAGCGCGTGCTGAGGCCGGGCGGCACGATCGCGATCATCGACCTGGACACCGCGACGGAGCCCTACGGCGCCTGGATGCGCGCGGACGCTCCGCAGATCGATCCGGACGGCATCGAGTCGTTCTTCGCCCGCCACCACTTCGCGAGCAGGTCGGTGCCCACCCACTGGCGCTTCGAGGACCGACGGACGCTGGAGGCGGTCCTGGGCATCGAGTTCTCGGCCAGGACGGCCGCCCGAGCAGCAGCGGAGACCCCGGGGAGAACCATCCCGGTCACCTACCGCCTGAGGACGAGGACCAAGCCCACGGGCCTCCTCACCCCGTGAGCCCGGGGTCCTCGGGCGGTTTCGGTCCGAACCGTCCATGATCGAAGTTCGTTCTGCCCGGACAATTCGGACCAAAACCGCCCATTGCCGCCCCGCTCGTGCCCGGGTCAGAAGGTGTCGCCTGCGGGTTGCCTGGTGACGGCGTTGACGCGGTTGAACAGGTTGGACACGCCGATCATCAGGGTGAGGGCTGCGATCTGCTCCTCGTCGTAGTGCTCGGTGATCCGCTTCCAGAGCTCGTCGTCGACGGCGTCGCCCTTGTCGGCGAGACGGGTCGTGGCCTCGGCCAGCTCCAGCGCGGCGCGCTCGCCGTCGTCGAAGAAGGGAGCCTCCCGCCAAGCCGCTACCGCCCAGAGCTTGTCGTCGCTGGTCCCGAGCGCCTTGAGCTGCTTGGAGCTGTAGTGCGCGCAGAAGCTGCACCCGTTGATCTGGCTGGAGCGCAGGTGCACCAGCTCCAGGGTCTCCGCCGGGATGTCGACCGAGTGAATCGTCTTCATCAACGCCTGGATCTGCTTGAAAGCGTCCGGCAGGAGCATCGCGGGGTTGTTCATCCGTGCTTGCATGAGTGCCTCCCTGTCACAAGAGCCGGTCCCGGCTCGTCTACCCCCATGACGGGCGGCGACGGAGGAATGTGACCGATGGACGACAGCGATGTCCTGGCGAGGCGGTTCGAGCAGCACCGCAGGCGGTTGAAGGCGGTCGCGCTGCGGATGCTCGGTTCGCACACCGAGGCCGAGGACGCGGTGCAGGAGGCGTGGCTGCGCGTGGACCGCGCGGGCGCCGACGACGTCGCCAACCTGGGCGGCTGGCTGACCACGATCGTCGGCCGGGTCTGCCTGGACATGCTCCGCGCCCGCCGCTCCAGGCCCGAGCAGCCTGCCGAGGACCTTCCGGAGTCGTCGGAAGGACCGACGCCGGAAGCGGAAGCGATGATGGCCGACTCGGTCGGACTGGCCTTGTTCGTCGTGCTCGACACGCTCGAACCGGCCGAACGGCTCGCGTTCGTCCTGCACGACATGTTCGCGGTGCCCTTCGACGACATCGCCCCGATCGTGGGACGCAGCTCGACGGCCACCCGGCAGCTCGCCAGCCGGGCCCGTCGTCGGGTGCGGCGGAGCGGAGAACCGGCCACGGACCTGGTCGCGCAGCGGGAGGTCGTCGAGGCGTTCCTGCGAGCAGCCCGCGAAGGCGACTTCGAGGGCCTGCTGACCGTGCTCGACCCCGATGTCGTGCTGCGCGCCGATCAGCGCGCGGTGGACACGGCGGCCCGCGCCCGCAAGGCCGGTGCCCCTGCGCTCACAGCGGAGTCGCGCGGCGCGGACGTCGTCGCCAAGGCGTTCCAGAACGGCGCCAAGCTGGCGCGCGTGGCGCTGGTCGCCGACTCCATCGGCGCCGCCTACGCGCCTCGCGGCAAGGCGCACTCGGTCTTCATCGTGGCCACTCGTGATGGCCGGATCTCCGAGATCGAGGTGATCGCCGACCGCGACCACATCGCCGAGCTCGACCCGGTGCTGCTGGACTGATCACTCGCCCGTTCGCCGTGCGGTGTCGATGACGGTGAAGGTGGCACCGACGACGTCCCGCAGCACCGCCGTCCGGCCGTGCGGCGAGTCGGAGGGCTCCCGCAGCACCTCACCGCCCAGCGACTGGGCCTTGGCGACCGCGGCGTCGGCGTCGTGGTCGGGGTTGACCTGGAAGTACAGCTGCCAGTGCGGCGGGACTCCTTCCGGGAGCGAGAGACCGGACTCGAACCGCCCCAGCGTCGGTTGATCGCCGACGTACCAGACGGTGTAGTCGAACGCGCCGCCCTTCTCGCCGATCTGCTCCTGCCTGTAGGCCAGCAGCTCCGCGTAGAAGGGGTCAGTGGCCGCGCCGTCGCGGGTGTGCAGTTCGGCCCAGCACAGCGCGCCCGCGCGACCCCAGCCGAACACGGCGTTGTCCGGTGCTTCCCACAGACCCACGACCGCTCCACCCGGGTCCTCGGCGATCATGAACATCTCGTGCCCCGGTGTGTCGGTCGGCGGGATGATGACCTTGCCGCCCAGGGCCCGGATCCGCTCGGTCGCGCGGCGCGTGGACCCGCACTCCAGGTACAGCGTCCACGCGGTGGGGATGTCGTCGGATTCCGGTTTCATCAAGCCCGCGACCGGGGTGTCGTCCCGGAACGCGATGTTGTACTCGCAGCGCTGGACCCAGCGCCAGCCGAACAGCCCGGTGTAGAACTCGCGCGCGGCCTCGACGTCGTGCGACGTCAGGTCGCTCCATCCGGGCGCACCCAGTGCGATGCTCACAACGATCACTCCCGAAAACGGCACCGGCGGCCCCTCGATCCGATCAAGCGGGCCCTTCGTGTAGGCAGCGTCACGTCTTCGTCGTACTCCCGCAATGCGAAGCGCCCGAATGACGCCTTGATAGCCGCACGACCGCGTGATCGACTGGTGGATGTCGTATGCACGTACTCGGGTTTTTCAGGAGCAGCCATGGCATTCCGCGCGGCGCAGCCGGTCACCGCGGGCCTCAGCCGGCTTGCTCAACTGGACGGCGGGGAGCGTGCCCGCATCATCAGGCAGCTGGGCCAGCAGCACCCCGTCTTCCGCTCGATGCTCCGGCAGGCGATCATCGCGCGCGCCGTCGCGTTCGGATCCGCCATGGTGCTGGGCGCTTCTGTGGTGACCTTGGCGCAGGGCTTCGACACGTGGATCGTCGCCGGCCTGGTCTTCGCCGGGATGGGCGGTTTCTGCTACGTCGCCGTGACGCTGACCAGCAGCCGGTTCGACCTGCTGATGGCGGTCCTGGGCGCGCATCGCACCGATGAGCTGCACAGCAGGCTGATCACCGAGCAGATCTACGGCGACGAGGTCGCCCAGGTCGAACCGCTACCGGAACGTCCGGCGCAGCAGGTCGTGTCCTCCCACGCGCTGGGTTCGCGGCTGACCGGCGAACCTAGCTCTGCACACTGATCGACAGCGCTGCCGCGATCTCGTCGCCCACGAAGTGGGTTTCGGCGTGCGGGGGTTCGCCCACGCGCACCACCAGCGGCCCGCCGAAGGGCTTGCGCTCCACGATCTCGATCCGCGAGCCCAGCGTCATGCCGTGCTCGGTGAGGTAGCGCAGGAGTTCGGAGTCGGTGTCCCAGACGCGCGCGATGGTCCCGACCGTGCCGGGTTCGATCTGGTCGAGCTGCAGGGCTCTGGTCGCGGCGAGGGTGCCGTCGGCGGTGGGGATGGGATCGCCGTGCGGATCCACGGTGGGGTTTCCCAGCTTCGCCGAGATGTGCTCGACGAGTTCGTCGGAGACGGCGTGCTCCAGCGCGTCGGCTTCGCGGTGCACCTCGTCCCAGCGGTAGTTCAGCTCCTCGACCAGGAACAACTCGATCAGCCGGTGCCTGCGCAGCACCGAGTGCGCGAGCCGGCGGCCTTCCGGGGTGAGCTCGACGCTGCGGTAGCGGACGTGGGTGACCAGACCGAGCTGGTCCAGCTTGTTGATCATTCCCGAGACCGAGGAGGGGCTGAGGCCGAGGCGCGCGGTGAGCGTCGCGTTGGTGACGGGCTCGCCTCGCTCGCTGAGCCCGTAGATCGCCCGGAGGTAGTCCTCGACCGAAGACGACGGGCGCTCGGTTTCACTCGGCATGACTTTCACGATACGGGCGGTGCCGCGCTCGCGGTCGCTCGGTCACCGACGGCCGAACGTCGCCGCAGCGCGCGGGGGATCAGGCCCTGCCCGGGCGACAGCAGGTAGGCCAGCGCGAACACCGCGGACTGGCAGACCACGATCATCCCGCCGGTGGAGGTGTCGATGTGGAAGCTCAGGTAGGTGCCCGTCACCGCGCACAGCACCGACAGTCCCGCGGCCGTGACCAGCATCCGCGGGAACCTCTTGGTCAGCAGGAAGGCCGTTGCTCCCGGGGTGATCAGCATGGCCGTCACCAGCACGACGCCGACCGCTTGCAGGGCGACCACCACGGTCAGCGCGAGCATCGCCAGCAGCACCGTGCTGATCCGCCGCGGGGAGATGCCGATCGCGTGCGCGTGGGTGGGGTCGAAGGCGTAGAGCGTGAGATCCCGCCGCTTGAGCAACGCCACCGACAGGACCACGGCCGCGATGATCAGTACCTGGGCGATGTCGAAGTCGGTGACGCCCAGGACGTTTCCGAACAGGATGTGGTTGAGGTCCACCTGGCTGGGGATCCGCGAGACCAGCACCAGGCCGAGCGCGAACAGCCCGGTGAACACCACGCCGATGGCCGCGTCGCCCTTCAGCCGAGTCGTGTTGCGGACTCCCGCGATCAGCCCGACCGCGAGGCTGCCGAACAGGAACGCCCCCACCGAGAACGGCATCCCCAGCACGTAGGCGAGCACGACGCCCGGGAGCACGGCGTGCGACACGGCATCGCCCAGCAGCGACCAGCCGATGAGCGTCACCCAGCACGACAGCACCGCGCACACCAGCCCCGCGACGAGGCTCACCAGCAAGGCCCGCTGCATGAACCCGAACTGGAGGGGCTCGATCAGCCACTCGATCATCGTGCCTCCACTCCGAACGTGCGGGCCAGCATCTCGGGCGCGAGGACCTCGTCGATCGCGCCGTGGGCGATCACCCGCTGCTGCAGCAGGATCGCCTCGTCGCACAGCTCGGGGACGCTGGCGAGGTCGTGGGTGGAGATGACCACGGTGCGCCCCTCATCGCGGAGTTCCCGCAGCAGGTCGCTGATCATCGCCTCGGACTTCTTGTCCACCCCGGCGAAGGGTTCGTCCAGGAACAGCAGCCGCGCGTCCTGGGCGATCCCGCGCGCGACGAAGGTCCGCTTGCGCTGGCCCCCGGAGAGCTCCCCGATGGGACGGTCGGCCAGCTCGGTGAGGCCCACGCGGGTCAGCGCCGAGCGCATCGCGGCCTTGTCGGCGCGGCGCGGTCTCCGGGTCGGGCCGAGGTGTCCGTAGCGGCCCATCAGGACCACGTCGGAGACCGTCACGGGGAAGGTCCAGTCGACGGCCTCGGATTGCGGCACGTACGCGATGAGCCCTTCGCGCCGGGCCTGCTTGCGGCCGCGGTCCATGATCCTGATCTCGCCCGCGTCCGGCCGGATCAGGCCCACCAGTGATTTGAACAGGGTGGACTTGCCCGACCCGTTCATCCCGAGCAGACCGCAGATGCGGCCTTCGCGGACGTCCACCGACACGTCGTCGAGGGCGAGCACCTCGCCGTAGCGGACGGTGAGGTGGTGGGCGGCGATGGCGGTCACGGGGTCCCTCCGCGCAGTCCGGCGACGATGGTGCGCGCGTCGTGGCGCAGCAGGTCCAGGTAGGTCGGAACCGGGCCCTCGGGCCCGGAGAGCGAGTCGACGTAGAGCTTCTCGCCCAGCTCGGCCCCGGTCTCGGCGGCGACCTGCCGCTGCGGGCCGTCGTTGACGGTGGACTCGCAGAACACCGTCGGCACGCCGTTGGCGCGGACGAACTGGGTGGTGGCCTTGATCTGCTGCGGCGTTCCCTCGGACTCGCTGTTGACCGGCCACAGGTACGCCTCGCGCAGGCCGGCGTCGCGCGCGAGGTACGAGAAGGCCCCTTCGCAGCTGACCAGCGCTCGGTGCGACTCGGGCAGGGTGGCGAGCTGGTCGTGCAGGTACCGGTCGATCTCGCCGAGCTGCGCGAGGTAGGCGTCGGCGTTCGCGCGGAAGGTCGCTTCGTGCGCCGGGTCGATCCGGATGAAGGTGTCCCTGATGTTGGTGACGTAGGTCGCGGCCGTGCGCGGAGACATCCACGCGTGCGGGTTGGCCTTGCCCTGGTACTCGCCGCTGCGGATCGGGATGGGGTCGACGCCCTCGGACAGGGTCACGTGCTGGGCCTCGCTGCGCTGCACGAACCGGTCGAACCAGCGTTCCAGGCCGAGCCCGTTGTCGAGCACCACGTCGGCTTTGGCAGCCTCGAGCATGTCGCTGGGCGTGGGTTCGTACTCGTGGATCTCGGAGCCGGGCTTGGTGATCGACTCGACGACGAGGGCGTCGCCTGCGACGTTGCGCGCCATGTCGGCGAGCACGGTGAAGGTGGTTACGACGTGCTTGCGGCCGTCATCGGTCCTGCTCAGGCCCGTCCCGCAGGCCGACACGAGCATCGCGAGCACGGCCAGGACGGCGATGTTTCGGCTCGTCGCCACTCCAGGTTTCGCCACGGCGAAAAACATACCTCGGGAAGCCGTGTAGTCCAACCAGGCGGCCGAACCGGCTGCCCACCAAGGTCGTCACCGGACGTGGGAGACTGTAGGGCGCTATGTCTACGAAATCCCTGCCGCTCGTCTTCGACGCCCCGCGCCGCGGCAAGCCGCCGCGCCACCTCGCCGACCTCTCCGCCGAGGAGCGGAAGGCGGTCGTCGCCGAGCTGGGGGAGAAGCCGTTCCGCGCCAAGCAGCTCGCCAACCACTACTTCGGCAGGCTCAACGCCGACGCCGAGTCGATGACCGACCTCCCGGCGGGCAGCCGCGAGGCGCTGGGTGCCGCCCTGCTGCCGCAGCTGCTGAGCACGGTGCGCAACCTCGACACCGACGAGGGCACCACGCGCAAAACGCTGTGGAAGGCGCACGACGGGACGCTGCTGGAAAGCGTCCTGATGCGCTACCCGGACCGCGCGACGGTGTGCATCTCCAGCCAGGCGGGGTGCGGCATGGCGTGCCCGTTCTGCGCCACCGGGCAAGGCGGGTTGCAGCGCAACCTCTCGACCGCGGAGATCGTCGACCAGGTCCGCTCGGCTGCGGCGATGATGCGCGACGGTGAGGTCCCCGGCGGGCCCGGCCGGTTGTCGAACGTGGTGTTCATGGGCATGGGCGAGCCGCTGGCCAACTACCGGCGGGTGATCGACGCCGTGCACCGCATCTGCGATCCCGCCCCGGACGGCCTCGGACTGTCGCAGCGCTCGGTCACCGTCTCCACCGTCGGCCTGGTGCCGGCGATCCGGAAGATGACGGCCGAGAACCTGCACGTCACGCTCGCGGTGTCGCTGCACACCCCGGACGACGAGCTGCGGGACACGCTGGTGCCGGTCAACAACCGCTGGAACGTCGCGGAGGTCCTCGACGCCGCCCGCGGCTACGCCGACCACACCGGCCGGCGGGTGTCGATCGAGTACGCGCTGATCCGCGACATCAACGACCAGCCGTGGCGCGCCGACCTGCTCGGGAAGCTGCTCAAGAAGCACCTCGGCCAGTTCGCGCACGTCAACCTGATCCCGCTGAACCCGACACCGGGCAGCAAGTGGGACGCCAGCCCGAAGCCGGTGGAGCGCGAGTTCGTCCGCCGCGTCCGCGAGACCGGCGTCTCGTGCACGGTCCGGGACACCCGCGGCCAGGAGATCGCAGCGGCCTGCGGCCAGCTCGCAGCCGAGGAGTAACCGACCCGCCCACCCCGGACCCAGGCGGCCATCTGTCCACGAACCCGGCGGCCAGGTGCCCACGAACCCTGCGGCCAGGTGTCCACGGAACATGCGGCCAATTGCCCACAGATCAGGCGGCCAAGTGACCACTGATCATTTATAGTGGTGGGCGTGAGCATCAAGAATTCGCTGGTCGAGCGGCATGCCGAGGCTCTCGTGGCTGAGGCTCTCGGTGATACTCGCGTGGTGCTGGTGAACGGTGCGAGGCAGGCGGGCAAGAGCACGCTCACCCGGCTCACGGCGGAGCGTTCCGACAATCCCACGATGCGCTTCCTCGACGACCCGACCACCGCTGAAGCCGCGAGTGGTGCTCCCGCTGATTTCGTCGAGCACAACGGCCTGATGGTGATCGACGAGATCCAGTTGGCGCCGGAGTTGCTCAGCTCCATCAAGTTGACCGTTGATCAGGATCCGCGCCCAGGCAGGTTCCTGCTGACCGGTTCGTCGCGCGTGCTCGCCTTGCGGGCGCTCCCCGATGCGCTTCCCGGGCGCATGGAGATCATCGAGCTGTGGCCGTTCTCCCAGGGGGAGATCGACGGGGAGCCCGACGCATTCATCGATGCCGCGTTCGCGCACGGTCCGCACCTCGATCATTCGTCGACGCTGCGGCGACGGGACTACCTGGAGCGAGCCACGATCGGCGGTTTCCCCGAGGCGGTTCGGCGGACTCCGCGCAGGCGGAGTGCGTTCTTCAACTCCTACTTGTCCACGCTCATCGAGCGAGATGTGCTGGAACTGGCCAGCATTGAGCGTCACGGCGAGCTGATGCGGTTGCTGGCGCTGCTCGCGGGGCGTGCAGGAGGGCTGCTCGTCCCTTCGGCGCTGTCGAACCAGTCGGGCATCCCGCGCACCACGCTCACGCGCTACCTCGATCTGCTCGGATCGGTGTTCTTGATCAAGCGGATTCCCGCTTGGTCTTCCGGGCACACGCACCGCGTGGTGAGCACGCCGAAACTCGCGTTCACCGACACCGGCGTGGTCTGCCATCTCCTCGGCCAGGACGTGAACCGGCTGGCGGAGCCGGGCGGTTCGGCGGGAGCGGTGTTGGAGAACTTCGTGGTCATGGAGCTCGCGAGGCAGCTGACCTGGTCCGAGGAGAGAGGGCAGCTGTTCCACTACCGGACCAAGGACAAGGTCGAGGTGGACGCGGTCATCGAGACCCCGGACGGGCGTGTGATCGGGGTTGAGGTGAAAGCGGGCTCGACGGTGCGCGGTGAGGACCTGGCAGGAATGCGGCATCTGGAGAAGCAGGTCGGTGAGCGGTTCGTCGCGGGTTACGTGCTCTACACCGGGCAGCAGACGCTGCCGTTCGGCGACAAGGTGCGAGCGGTCCCGATGGACGCGTTGTGGCGGGCGCGACCGTGAATTCGTGACCGCAATGAACAGAAGTGGCCGCTGCGGCCTCCGGTGGCCGATGATCCTCAGGTCTGAGTGATCGAGCTGGGAGGCAACGGTGCCTGACCTGAGAATTCGTGGCATTGCGGTTCATTCGATCGTCGCGGGGGCGCTGGTCCTGCTCGCCGCACCTGCTCACGCCGAGGTGCCCGATCATCCGGTGCCGAGCGCGGGCTGCGGGAACACCGCGGTCGCGCCCGGGGAGTCATTGACCGAGGAGATCGTCTCCGGCGGCGTGACCCGCACCTACCTGCTGCACGTGCCGGAGAACTACGTGCCGGCGCGGCCGACTCCGGTGGTGCTGTCCTTCCACGGGCACACCCGCGATTCCGCGTACCAGGAGGAGCTGTCGGAGTTCTCCGGCACCGACGCCATCGCGGTGTACCCGCAGGGCCTCGTCGGAACCGACGGCGAGACCGCCTGGCAGGGCGCTCCGTACTCGGCCGACGTCGACGACGTCCGGTTCACCGGCGACCTGCTCGACGAGCTGGAGCGCGATCTCTGCGTGGACCCGGCGCGCGTCTACGCCGCGGGCAAGTCCAACGGCGGCGGTTTCACCGGAGTTCTCGCCTGCCGCATGAGCGACCGGATCGCGGCCTTCGCGCCCGTCTCCGGAGCCTTCTACCCGCAGGGCGGCGACTGCGAGCCCTCGCGCCCGGCTCCGATCCTCGACTTCCACGGCGCGGCGGACGAGACGATCCCCTACGACGGCGACGAAGCCCGAGGGCTCCCACCGATCCCCGGCTGGCTGGCGGGCTGGGGTGAGCGCAACGGCTGCGACCCGACTCCGGTCACCCGCGACCTCGGCGACGGCGTGCACACCGTCGACTACGGGTCCTGCGATTCGGGAGCGGAGGTCACCCACTACCGGATGGACTCGGTCGCCCACGACTGGCCGGCCACGCACCCGAACCCGGACTCCGATCAGCCCGCGCCGATCGACGCGACGCCCCTGATCATGGACTTCTTCGCCGACCACTCGTTGCGCTGAGTGCAACTCGTCCCAGTTTTAGTCCAAACCGAGCCATGATCATGTCCGAAATGTCGGCTCAGTTAGGACTAAAACTGGGACCTGGTGCGGCGGGCACCCGGGTCTGGAGAAGCGAAGAGCCTCCCCTCGGGTTCAGGGGAGGCTCTTCGGTGAAGTTCGGATTCAGCGGCGGCGCTTGTTCTTGGCCAGGTCGTAGAACAGCCCGAGGGCCAGGACCACGGCAGTGCCGATGAGGAACACGTCCTCCATCTTGAAGTGCCCGCCACCACTGAGGATGCCCTGGTGGTTGCCGATGAGCATGAGCAGGACCGCGACGACCGAGAACCAGCCGGCGATCTGGGTGCCCTTCGGGAAACCGCCGTGCCAGCCCCACTCGACCGACGGTTCCTCGGCCGGGTCGATGGCCTGGCTGGGCTTCTTCTCCAGCTCGGTGCTCGCCACGTTCCCCTCCTGCGCCACACCGGCCACACGCGGGGCCGGAAAGCCTGTTGCTTGGGTTTCGCGCACCGCCGGGTGACGGTCCACGATCGAGCTCATCTTCGCACACCCGATCGCCGTCGCAGCGCCCACCTGTCGGGCATCAGCTGCGAAAAAAGGTGCCGCACGAGCTCGGCTCGCACGGCACCCGGTGAACTGCGGTCGGCGCTAAGCCTCCTTGGTCCCGCCCTTGGCCTTGCGGCCGACGATGACTCGGTAGATGCCGAGCACGATGAGCGACCCCACGATCGCCAGGAGCCACGTCCTGATCGACCAGAACTCGTTGAGACCCGTCCCGAAGATCCACTTGCCGATGTAGCCACCGAGGAATGCCCCGACGACCCCGAGCAGCATGGTGATGATGATCCCGCCCGGGTCCTTGCCCGGCATGATCAGCTTCGCGATGGCACCCACGATCAAGCCGAGGACGATCCATCCGATGATGCCCATGACGGCCTCCTTTGTTCATCGGGCAGCGGCAGGTACGCCGATCGTGACGCCGGATGGTGATTTGTGCACCGCGAGGGGCACCTGCTCACCTCCTTCAGGGACAATGGCGGCGATGCACGCCGATACGAGCACACAGAGCGACACCTCCCCGCGCACCGTTCTGGTGCTCGGCTCCACCGGGTCGATCGGTACCCAGGCACTCGACGTGATGCGCGACAACCCCGACCGGTTCCAGGTCGTGGGGCTCGCCGCGGGCGGCAGCGACCCGCAGGCGCTGGCCGCGCAGGCACTGGAGTTCCAGGTCCCGGCCGTGGCCGTGGCCAAGGGCACGGCCGCCGAGGACGTCCAGCTCGCGCTCTACGCCGAGGCCCAGAAGCGCGGCTACGCGGAGGGCGAGTTCAAGCTCCCGCGCCTGCTCGCCGGGCCGGAGTCCGCGCTGGAGCTCATCGACCTCTGCCCGGCCGACGTGGTGCTCAACGGCGTCGACGGCTCCCGCGGCCTGCGGCTGACGCTCGCCGCTCTGGAGACGGGCGCCCAGCTCGCGCTGGCCAACAAGGAATCGCTGGTCGCAGGCGGTGCGCTGGTGCTGGGCAAGGCGGCTCCCGGGCAGCTCGTTCCGGTCGACTCCGAGCACTCCGCGCTGGCCCAGTGCCTGCTCGGCAACGACAACACCGACGTCGACCGCCTGGTGCTGACCGCCTCCGGCGGGCCGTTCCGAGGGCGCAAGCGCGAGGACCTGGCCGAGGTCACGGTTCAGCAGGCGCTGGCGCACCCGACCTGGGCGATGGGCAACGTCGTCACGATCAACTCGGCCACCCTGGTGAACAAGGGTCTCGAGCTCATCGAGGCGCACCTGCTGTTCGGCATCGAGTACCCGCGCATCGACGTGGTGGTGCACCCGCAGTCGATCGTGCACTCGATGGTCACCTACACCGACGGCGCCACGATCGCGCAGGCCAGCCCGCCGAACATGAAGATCCCGATCGCGATGGGACTGGAGTGGCCGCGCCGCGTACCCGGCGTGGCGCCTCGGCTCGACTTCGCCGACGCCCAGCAATGGACCTTCGAGCCGCTGGACGACGAGACGTTCCCGGCCGTCGAGCTGGCCCGCGCGGCCGGTTCCGGCGGGGGCTGCCTGCCCGCGATCTACAACGCCGCCAACGAGGAGGCGCTGGCCGGGTTCGTCGACGGACGGCTCCGGTTCAACGAGATCGTGCACACTGTGGGTGACACGCTCGCCGCTGCTGACCAGTGGAGCGGTGAGCCGTCGGAACTTGACGAGATCTTCGCAGCCGAGGACTGGGCGCGGACCCGGGCACGCGAGCTGGCCGGACGGAAGGCGGAATAGTGCTGGTCGTCGTTGGCATTGTGATCTTCTTCTTCGGGCTGCTGTTCTCCATCGCGTGGCACGAGCTGGGTCACCTCGCTACCGCCAAGCTGTTCGGTGTCAAGGTCACCGAGTACATGGTCGGTTTCGGGCGCACGATCTGGTCGCGCAAGAAGGGCGACACCGAGTACGGGGTCAAGCTCATCCCGTTCGGCGGCTACATCCGGATGATCGGCATGTTCCCGCCGAAGAAGGACGAGGAGTACGGCCGCAGCGCGTCGTCGTCGCCCTTCCGCGCGATGATCGACGACGCGCGGGAGATGTCGGCCGAGGACGTCACGCCCGAGGACTCGCACCGGCAGTTCTACCAGCGCTCCCCGTGGAAGCGGATCATCGTGATGCTGGCCGGGCCGGTGATGAACCTGATCCTGGCGGTCGGCATCTTCGCCGCGATCCTGATGGGGCACGGCATCAACACGCCGACCCTGACGGTCTCCTCGGTCAGCGAGTGCGTCCTGCCCGCCACCGCGCCCGACACGCAGAAGTGCCCGCCCGGGGCCAAGCCCTCGCCCGCCGCTGCCGCCGGGTTCAAGCCGGGCGACCAGATCGTGGAGTTCAACGGCAAGCCGTTCCACGCCTGGGAAGACCTGCAGCAGGAGATCCGCACCTCGAAGGGCGCGGTCCCGATCGTGGTCGAGCGCGAGGGGCACCGGGAGACGCTCAACGCGAACCTGCTGCAGACCGAGCGGCCCAAGCTCAACTCCAGCAGCGAGTACGAGACGGTCGGCTTCCTCGGCCTGTCGCCGACCTCCATGCTGGTCAAGCAGGACATCGGCGGTGTGGCGGACACCATCGGCGAGTTCGTCGGCCTGACCGCCCAGAAGATCATCCAGCTGCCGCAGCGCGTCCCCGACCTGGTCAGCGCCATCTTCGGCGGCGAGCGGCACAAGGACTCACCGGTGGGCATCGTCGGTGCCAGCCGCTTGGGCGGCGAGGTGCTGGCCACCGACCAGTTCGGCGTCGACGAGCGCATCATCCTGATGTTCAACCTGCTCGCGGGCGTGAACCTGTCGTTGTTCGTGTTCAACATGCTGCCGCTGCTGCCGCTGGACGGCGGTCACGTCGCGGGTGCTGCCTGGGAGTGGATCCGGCGCGGGTTCGCCAAGCTGGTCCGGCGCCCGGATCCGGGACCCTTCGACACCGCGCGGTTGATGCCGCTGGCCTACGCGGTCAGCCTCGTGTTCATCGCGTTCTCGCTGCTGGTCCTAGTAGCAGACATCGTCAACCCGGTGACCTTGAACTAGTTTCCGGAAAAGAATCACCTTGCTTGGCGGTGCGGGTGGCGGAACCTCAGCGGCCCTCTGGCTCCGGGATCCGACGCTGATGTATGCCCAATACACGGCGCGGCGGCTGTCCTCACCAGAGAACCGCTGAGAACCCGCGGCGGTGCGGGCTGAGTCCCGCACCTGACGATGCGGCTGCCGCCGCGGCCGCCTGGATCTGATGTCGGGCCGGGCATGCGAGAGCTCTTCTGCCGATTTCACCGCTGTGGTGGAGCGGGTTCAGAGGTGGGGAGGACGGGTCGCGCTGGGCGAGGGCGATGGCGTGAAATTGTGAGCGCAAGATCACCGATAGGGTGAGGCGCCCTCGGAGTCGTGGGCCGAACGGGACGTGAACGACAGAAGTCGATCACCCAACGTGATTCGTCCGACGCCCGGACGTCCAGCCGGATGAAGGTGCGCCGGTATCGTGGACCGCGGGCGGGACACCGTCCGAAGCACACCAGCAGAGGTGGAGAGGTATCGATGACCGTCGATCTGGGCATGCCTGCGGGCGCCGCCCCGGTGCTCGCCGAGCGGCGTAAGACTCGCCAGTTGCAGGTCGGACCGGTTGGAGTCGGCAGCGAGAGCCCGATCTCCGTGCAGACCATGACCACGACCGTCACCGCCGACATCAACAGCACCCTGCAGCAGATCGCCGAGCTCACCGCTGCGGGCTGCGACATCGTCCGGGTCGCGTGCCCGAGCGCCGACGACGCCGAAGCCCTGCCGGCCATCGCCAAGAAGTCGCAGATCCCGGTCATCGCCGACATCCACTTCCAGCCGAAGTACGTCTTCGCGGCGATCGAGGCGGGTTGTGCCGCGGTGCGGGTGAACCCCGGCAACATCAAGAAGTTCGACGACAAGGTCAAGGAGATCGCGCACGCCGCCAAGGACCACGGCACGCCGATCCGGATCGGCGTCAACGCCGGTTCCCTCGACCCGCGCTTGATGGAGAAGCACGGCAAGGCCACTCCCGAGGCGCTGGCCGAGTCGGCGCTGTGGGAAGCGGGCCTGTTCGCCGAGCACGACTTCCACGACATCAAGATCTCGGTGAAGCACAACGACCCGGTGGTCATGGTGCGCGCCTACGAGATCCTCGCCGAGCAGTGCGACTACCCGCTGCACCTCGGCGTCACCGAGGCCGGCCCGGCCTTCCAGGGCACCATCAAGTCGGCCACCGCCTTCGGCGCCCTGCTGCGCCAGGGCATCGGCGACACGATCCGCGTCTCGCTGTCGGCCCCGCCGGTGGAGGAGATCAAGGTCGGCACCCAGATCCTGCAGTCGCTGAACCTGCGTCCGCGCAAGCTGGAGATCGTCTCCTGCCCGTCCTGCGGACGCGCTCAGGTCGACGTCTACAAGCTGGCCGACGAGGTCACCGCCGGTCTGGAAGGCATGGAGGTGCCGCTGCGCGTCGCGGTCATGGGCTGCGTCGTCAACGGACCCGGTGAGGCCCGCGAGGCCGACCTGGGTGTGGCCTCCGGCAACGGCAAGGGCCAGATCTTCGTCAAGGGCGAGGTCATCAAGACCGTGCCCGAGGCCCAGATCGTCGAGACCCTGATCGAAGAGGCCATGCGCATCGCCGAGGAGATGGGCGAGGGAGTCGAGGAGGGCGAGAGCCCGACCGTCACCGTCGGCTGACCCGGCGTCACGCTCGAATCGGCCGTCCGGCACGTCCGGGCGGTCGATCGGCTTTTTTCGGTGTTGTTGCTGCTCTGAACGGGTGACGGCAGTGTTGCTCGATGTGGTTGATCTCCGCCGATCAGCCGTTCGCGTGGTATTTCTGGCAGTCTTGGCGGGTGCTCAAGGTTGCCGGTGCCCGCTTGCTGGAGGAACGGGACGCGAATCTGGTCCGGTCGGTGCTGGACTCCGCGCCCGTGGCCGCCTGCATGGTCGCCGCGCGCGTCGAGGAGGCCGGGCTGCACCCGCTGCGGCTGGGCGGTGAGCTCTGGGGCTACGGCAGCAGGCTGACCGGTGTGTGCTTCTCCGGGGCGAACCTCGTCCCGCTGCGCGGTGGCCCGGACGAGATGCGCGCCTTCGCCGATCGCGCGCTGCGCCGCCGCCGGGTGTGCTCCTCGCTGGTCGGCCCGGCCGAGCAGGTGCTGGCGCTGTGGGACGAAGTGGAAGTGCAGTGGGGGCCCGCGCGCGAGATCCGCGCCGAGCAGCCGCTGATGGTGCTCTCCGAACGTCCGCACGTCGAGCCCGACCCGCTGGTGCGACCGGTGCGTCCCGACGAGCTGGAGCGCTACCTGCCCGCCGCGGTGGCCATGTTCACCGAGGAGGTCGGCGTCGACCCGTCCACCGACGGCGGTGCCGCCGGATACCGGGCGCGAGTGGCCGATCTCATCGCCGGGGGTCGCGCGTTCGCCCGCTTCGAGGACGGCGAGGTCGTCTTCAAGGCCGAGATCGGTGCCCTGTCGTCGACGGTCGGGCAGATCCAGGGCGTCTGGGTGCATCCGGACCGCCGGAGCACGGGCCTGGGAACGGCGGGCACGGCAGCTGTGGCCGATCGCCTCGTGCGCGGCGTGGGGCGCACCGCCAGCCTGTACGTCAACGGCTTCAACGTCGCGGCCCGCGCCGCCTACCAGAAGGTCGGGTTCCGGCACGTCGGTGATTTCGCGACCGTGCTGCTGTAGAGCGGTTTCGTCCGCTCCGCCCCGTTTGCCCCGGCCCAGATTCGGTGTCCTGCAAGACTTCGGCATACTCGCGGGCATGCTTTCCTCGCGGATCATGGCCGGTGTGGCCGCAACGCTGTTGATCCCAGTTGCCGGATGCAGCACCGGACCATCCGAGAAGGACGTGGCCACCTCGTTCGCCAACGCCGTCGCCGCAGGTGATGTGGCGGGCGCGGCGGCCCAGACCGACAACCCCGATGCCGCGCGCCGCACGCTGGAGCAGGTGCGCAAGACACTCGCCCCGACGGCCACGCACGCCGCCGTCGGTGACGTGACCGAGAACGAGCAGGGTGCGGCCGCGAAGTTCGACCTCTCGTGGGACTTCGGCGAAGGCAAGGTCTGGCGGTACCCGAGCACGATGCAGCTCGCCGAGGGCCCCGAGGGCTGGAAGGTCCTGTGGGCGCCGTCGGTGGTCCACCCGAAGCTCAAGGCCGGTCAGACCCTCGCCTACAGCGAGGTCATGCCCGCCCCCGGGCCCGTGACGGGCGGCGAGGGCAAGCAGCTGATGGGCCCCGAGCCGGTGGTCACGGTCAGCCTCAACGGCCAGGAGGCCGGCGACGTGCCGGGCGTGGCGGGCAAGCTCGCCGACGCGCTGCGCGAGGTGGACCCGCAGATCACCCAGCAGTCCATCGTGGACGGTGTCGGCAAGACGCCGCCCGGGCAGCCCTACCAGGTCGTCACGCTGCGGCAGGCCGACTACGACAAGATCCGCTCCAGCATCTACGACCTGCCCGGCGTGCGGTTCCCGGCGCAGATGCGGCTGCTCGCCTCCGAGCGCGGCTACGCCTCGCAGGCGCTGGCGGGTGTGTCCAAGAAGGTCGACGAGCAGGTCAAGGCCAACGCCGGTTGGCAGGTCGCGGTCGCCGACACCAAGGGCAACGAGATCAGCAAGCTGCACACCGTCGCCGAGAAGCCGGTTCCGCCGACCTCGGTGACGCTGTCGGACAGCGCGCAGCGCGCCGCGGAGAAGGCGCTGGACCCGGTTCCGCAGGCCGCGATGATCGTGGCGATGAAGCCCTCCAACGGCGAGGTGCTGGCGGTCGCGCAGAACGACCCGGCTGACGCGCAGGGGCCGATGGCGCTGTCCGGTCAGTACCCGCCCGGCTCAACGTTCAAGGTGATCACCGGTGCCGCTGCGCTGGAGTCGGGCAAGGTCCGGGCCGACACCCCGGTCGACTGCCCGCCGAAGAAGGTCTTCGACGGCATGACCCTGCCCAACGACAAGGAATTCGGCCTCGGGATGGTTCCGTTGCACACCGCGTTCGCGCAGTCCTGCAACACCACCTTCGCGCAGCTGTCGGTCGACCTGCCCGACGACGCGCTGCCGAAGGAGGCCAAGAAGTTCGGCATCGGCGTCGACTTCGACATGCCGGGGTCCACGACGATCACCGGCAAGGTCTCCAACGCCGAGTCGGTGACTCAGCACGCGGCCAACGGCATCGGCCAGGGCAAGGTGCTGGCCAGCCCGTTCGGCATGGCGCTGGCCGCGGCGACGGTCGCCAACGGCGAGATGCCCACCCCGACGCTGATGCGTGGGCAGCAGACCACCGCCGATGGTGCGCCGGAGAAGATCGACCCGGCCTCGCTGGACCAGCTGCGCTCGATGATGCGCGAGGTCGTCACCGGCGGTACCGCCCGAGGCCTGGCGGGCTCGGGTGAGGTCCGGGGCAAGACCGGCACCGCGCAGTTCGGCGACGGCACCCACTCGCACGGCTGGTTCGTCGGCTACCGCGACGACGTGGCCTTCGCCGTCCTCATCACCGACGCGGGGGCATCGGGTCCCTCGGTCGAGGCGGCCAAGCGGTTCCTGGGTGGCCTCTGAGGCCGGATGATCACAGAACGCGTGGAGTCGCTTCACGTGATCGGGCGATCACTTAGGGTCAATTGGGTGCTAGGTTGTAGCCCATCGAGCGCAACAGCGCTGTCGCGTTGCTGCGCTCGATGGCTCGCCGCCGGTGCGCGCCACCACCGACGAGCGATCCTGGTCGCCACGTCGTGTTGCCGTTGTGGCGGGCGACCTGATCCGGTGCCCGGGAGTTCTCCCGGGCTCTGGTCGGCCCTCCGCGACGTCGGTGGGCATCCCCGACGACCCGTGCCGGCAGTGCCTCCCCCGAAGGCCGCCGGCGCCGCCCAGGTGTGAACAGGAGTGGTTTTGATCTACTTCGATTCTTCCGCGCTGATCAAGATGATCGCCCCGGAGCCGGAGAGCCAGGCGTTGAGCCAGTGGATCCGCGACCGCTGGGAGCAGCCGCGGGTGACCAGCGCGCTGTCCAAGGTCGACGTGCTGCGCAACTTCCGCGAGCAGGGCCCGGCGGCTGAGGACCTGGCCTCCATCGTGGTGTCGAAGCTGGAGACGTTGCCGGTGCAGCAGGAGGTCCTGGACACCGCCAGCGAGCTGCGCGCGGACCTCGGTCCGGTGGACGCGATCCACCTCGCCTCGGCCTGCGGGATCCGCAACCAGCAGGTCACCTACGTCTCCTACGACGCGGCGCTGATCGAGGCGGCGAAGGCGGCCGGCCTCGCGACCGCGTCCCCCGCCTGAGGAGCGCCTGCTGACCGGCGGTAACCGTTTCACATCGCGGAAACGAGCGCGTCGTGCGGTTACCGCCCGGAGTCGTGGCGGCGAGCGTGGTTAGAGTGGGGACATGCCGGTTCGAGCCCCGTTGAAGCCAGGCGTTGCGACGCCGCGCCGCCCAGTCCCAGCGAACATCGAGCGTCCCGAGTACGTGGACAAGCCGGCTCCCCAGCGCAACACCGACCCCGACGTGCAGCCGCCGGAGATCATCGAGGCGATGCGCGCTGCGGGCAAGCTCGCCGCGGAGGCGCTGGCCGAGGCGGGCAAGGCGATCCAGCCGGGCGTCACCACCGACTCCGTCGACGCCGTGGTGCACGAGTTCCTGCTCGACCACGGTGCGTACCCGTCGACGCTGGGCTACCGGGGCTTCCAGAAGTCCTGCTGCACCTCGATCAACGAGGTGATCTGCCACGGCATCCCGGACTCGACGATCATCGAGGACGGTGACATCGTCAACGTCGACGTCACCGGCTACATCGGTGGCGTGCACGGCGACACCAACGCCACGTTCCTGGCCGGCGACGTCTCCGAGGAGGCGCGCTTGCTGGTCGAGCGCACCCACGAGGCGACGATGCGCGGCATCAAGGCCGCCAAGCCCGGGCGTCAGCTCAACGTCATCGGACGCGTCATCGAGTCCTACGCCAAGCGTTTCGGCTACGGCGTCGTCCGCGACTTCACCGGCCACGGCATCGGCCGTTCGTTCCACAGCGGACTGGTGATCCTGCACTACGACGAGCCGTCGGTCGACACCGTCCTGGAACCGGGCATGACCTTCACCATCGAGCCGATGATCACCCTCGGTACCCACGAGTACGACATGTGGGAAGACGGCTGGACGGTCACCACGAAGGACAAGAGCTGGACGGCCCAGTTCGAGCACACCATCCTCATCACCCAAGACGGCAACGAGATCCTCACCCAGCGGTGAGCGGCCGCTTCCGGTCGAGCCACCACTGAGCGACCAGCAACGGGATCGTCCAGCCCAGCCAGGTCGTCATGCCCGCGAGGGTTTCGGCGGTCATCGACGGACCCAGCCCGAGGGCCAGGACGGGTGCCCAGAGACGGTTGGTCACGATCGACGCGGTCAGGGCGAAGCTGCGCACCATCCACCTGCGGTGGTCGCCGAACCGTCGGGCCCGCGCCGCGCGCCAGCCGGCCGCCGTGCAGGTCAGCCAGAGCGCGGAGAGCAACACGTTGCTGGCTGCGGCGACCGGGCCGAACGGGGTCGCCGCGCCGATGACCAGGCCGACCAGGCCGGCCGGGAGCACGCCGGCGAACACGTAGACCCGCCCGATCCTGCGGTGCGCGACGGGATGCCGAGTCCGGAACCGGGGCCACACCTGCAAGCAGCAGGTCAAGATCGCCACCGAACCGCACAGCACGTGGGTGACCAGGAGCGGGAAGTAGCCCGGCAGGTCCGGTGGCGGCACGCGCGAGGCCGCCGGGTTGAAGCTCAGGTACGGCGGCAGCGAGTAGGCCACGAAGACCACGGCGATCAGCGCGAACGGGCCGACCCAGGGACGTTCCCGCCACGAGGTTCGTGGGCGAGCGGTTGCCGGTTGGATCATGCGTTCCCCCTAGAGTCGAGTACGACGTACGACTCTATGAACCTGGCTGCCCGGACGGGGAAAACCTCTTCGAACATGAGGAAACCGCACTAGTCTGGGGAGATGAGCGAGTCCCGGCGCCCTAGTGCGTTGCCGCCGTACCTGCGGATCGCGGCCGACATCCGGCGACGCATCGACGAGGGCGAGCTGCGCCCGGGCGACACCGTGCCCTCAACGCGTCGGCTGGTCGCCGAGTGGGGCGTGGCGATGGCCACCGCCACCAAGGCGCTCAACGCGCTGCGCACGCAGGGCTGGGTGACCACGGCGCCGGGCAGCGGCACGGTGGTCAGCGCGGGACTGCGATCAAGACGTCCCGCGAGCGGTCCCGATGCCGCCATGACCAGGGAACGGATCGTGCGTGCCGCCATCACCCTCGCCGACCGCGAAGGCCTCGCGGCGGTGTCGATGCGGCGCGTCGCCGCCGATCTGGGCAGCGGCGCGATGACGCTGTACCGGTACGTGCCGGACAAGGAGGAGCTCGTCCGGTTGATGGCCGACACGGCCTTCGGTGCCCACCCGCTGCCCGAGCCCGGACCGCCGGGCTGGCGCGCCAAGCTCGAACTGGCCGCTCGCCTGCAGTGGAGCATCTACCGGCGACACCACTGGCTGCCGCCGGTGCTCCTGACGTCGCTGACCGACCCGCCGGTCGTCGCCAGTGGAATCGCTCTGGTCGACTGGCAGCTCCGCGCCCTCGACGGCCTCGAACTGGACGACCGGACCAAGCTGTGGACGCTGGTGTCGCTCAACGGTTACGTCGCCGGCATCGCCATCACCCGCTCCCTGGAAACCGAGTCCCAGCACGGCACCGGCCTCACCAGCGCGCAACGGCAAGCCCTCGATCACTCACTGCTGACCAACCTGATGGCCACGGGCCACTACCCGGCGGTGGAATCCCTCGACGCCCACCTCGACCTCGACGAGGTCTTCACCTTCGGCCTGCAACGCCACTTGGACGGCCTCGAAACCTTCCTGGCGCGCTAGCCTCCGCGTCGCCTCGACCCCAAGTGGACTGGAACGCCCGATTCCCCGTCCGCGTGCGGAACCCATCTCCTAGGGTGGGTGCCCGTGCAGACCGAGATGTGGGCGCCCAGCGATTCGGCGAAGGTCGTCAAGTACCGCGAGGGCGTTGGGTGCGTGGGCGGTGGTTTGTTCATGGCGCTGGTCGGGAGTTGCGCGCTCTACCTCGCGCTCAACCCGGAAGAAGCGGTGAGAAGTCCGGCCTCGGTCGCTGCCGTGATCGGTTGGGCCATGACCTTGTTCGTCTTCGTCCCGGGTGTCCTGATGATCCTCGTCGGCCTGGTGATGCTCGCCAGGCCGGAGCGCGTGCACCTCGACGACCGCGGGATCTGGTTGCGGGACAACGGGAAGTTCGACCTGATCGCCTGGACCGAGATCCGCGCGCTGCACGGCAGGCTGCCGCAACCGAAGGCCAAGGACGATCCGAATTCGAGCCCGGTCGCCGCAGCACTGCTGTTTCAGCCCGTCGACAGCGGATTTCTTTCACGCCACCCAGTGCTCGCCGACCCGGAGAACCCGGAAGTCCCGCGCCTTAAGCTCCCGCACAAGACCGCCGTGCAGCGCCTCACCCGAGCAATCGGCGAAACCCGCCCAGACCTGATCCCGTGACCTGCGGCACCGGCCTGGGCGGAAGCGACTGCACTACCGCTGGTCCTTTGCGCGGTCGCGTGCAGCCTTGGCCGCCTCGTGCTGCTCGGCTCGGCGACGCTGCGTTTCGCGCCATTGCGCGTCTTCTTCCTGCTTCTTGCGCTTTTTCTCGGCTCTTTCCTCTGGCGTGCCATTGATCTTCTCCCAGAACTTGCGTTGCTCGTCCCGCGAGAAGCTCCACACAATGGACTTCGCCAAGAGCCACAGGGCAGGGGGAAGGATGATGATCGCGGTTACAATCGCGACTAGAGTTCGAACCCCCGTTGGGTACCCCTCGGCTCGCGTGTAGATGTACGTCTCGTTGTTTGTGCTCGCGCGCCCACCACCGTGGCCCCACGTGAGTCGCTTCTCCTTGCCGACGTCTTCGGGGGAGAAGAAGTTCATGTCGATCGCGGTCGTCCAGGACCTGCCGGTCTCATCGTCGCGAATCCGCACAGCGCAGTCCCAGTTGTGGCCGAACCCGCGCCTAGTGATCGGGCCGGTATCCTTGCATGACTCGACGAGGGCAGTGGCGTTTTGCTTCTCGGCCTTCTCCGGGAAGGAGAAGACAATTGTCGGCCAGAGCATGAGAATGCAGGCAGTCGTCAGCAGTCCGAGCACCAGTTTCGCCAACCGCACACCGATGCTGTTCGAGTTCCATGTGCTCATCGACTACTTGCCTTCCTGCTCATTGCCATCGTCGAGCTTGGCGCTCTCCTTATCGAGCTCGTAGGCGCCCTTGTAGGATCCCGCTCCTGGACCCATGCTCATGCTCGGCTGCCAGACATCGCCCTTCGCGAACGGCTGATACCCAGAGCCGCCTGCCTTGGTGCCTTCCCAAGCGTCTTTCAACTTGCTGCCACTGCCCGTTGCGCCTTCCGCGAGTTCGTCGACCTTCCCGGCCGTCAGAGGCGTGTCCTTGTTCTGGAGCTTGAGAAGGTTCCCCTCGGGGGGAGTGGAAAGGCCGCTGAAGAACTCATCGACGCCCTTTCGGATGGACGTCGCCGCCGTTCCGAGTTCGTCGAGCTTGTTCCACATGTTCTTCATCGCTGTGCCGAGCTTCTGCATCCAGCCTGAAATCTTCTCGGCCCACTGCAACGCGATTCGAACGGCATCCGCGATAGCACCGCCGATAGCGACGCCAGCCGTGCACACCGCCGCGATTCCCCACTTGGCCAGCGCGGCAATGATCTCGCCGATCGCGCCAGCGATGAGGTCGCGGACGATTCCACGCACGGCGGATACCAAGGCGCCAACGCCATCGACCGACGCCTTCAAGCCTGTGCTTGCTGTGGCGAGTGCATCGATCGTTTTTGCGCCACCATCACCGAGATTCCGGTATGCCTCCGCGGCTTTTCCTTCCCAACCAGTGGTGTTGCGAACCGTCTGGGCGTACTCCTGACCAACAGATTTCAGCTCTTCACCGATCTTCCCCCAGGTAGAAGCCATTCCGGAGATTGCGTCCGGGTTTCCCATGAGGGCGTCGAAGGGTTCTTTGATGAACTCGACGTGCTCCATGATGTAGCCGACGCCCCAGCTCGCAAGCGTTCCGAGTGGGTTGGTGGCCAGCGAGACAGCGTCGACGCCGACTCCTACGGCGCTGAGCCCGACTGTGTCCCAATCACCGTTCTCGATGCCCTTGTAGATGGAAACGACGTTCTCTACGCCGCCTGCTCCGTCCATCGGGTTCTTGGTATTTTTCGCCACCGCATCAGCTTCTGCCTCAGAGTCCGTGACGACCATTTCATCAGCCGAAGTCAACGTTCACCTCTTTTAGGATCGCGCCGCTCTCCTGATCGGTTGCCAGGTAGTCGGCGGCTGTCGCGTCGAGGGCACTTTGGATTTCGGTCAGTGCTTTGCCGCCGCTTTCGATTGCGGACTTCACGACCTCGCACTGCGCGATGCACTGCGATGCCAGGAACTGGCCGAAGATGCCGAAGGCGTTCGTGTCCATGGTTGTTTCTGCTGCGCCGTGGGCTGTGTTGACTTGGTCGGCGAAGCCTTGGACCTGGTTGCTGTGCTGCTTGATGACCGGGACGTCCGCCCGGAAGCCGTCGCTCATCGCAGGAAGCTCCCGTTCGAGTTGTCGTCATCGTCGTCGGGAGGTGACGCGGGGCGTGCGGGCGGTTGCTGCTGGTCCTCGTCGGTTCCGTCGCCCGCGTAGCCGTGGGGGAGGCTGTTCTTGACGAAGTCGAGGGCGGCTCCGTCTCCGACGAACTGCTGCATGACCTCGACCATCTGGCCGGCGGCCTGGCGCTGGGCGTCGCGCACGCAGGTCATGATCGCCGTGGCGACCTGATCCGGTTTCGGGTGCTGGAACCCGTTGCCGAAGCGGATGTCCTCCAGCACGCCGCTGCTGTTGACCTTGACCGTGATCTGCCCGTCAGGGGAGGTCGCGGAGGCGCCGACCTGCGTGAGTTCTTCCTGCGCGCGGTCGGTGTCGGTCTTGATCTGCTGCAGCTTGGCGTTGTAGTCGCTCAGCCAGTCGTCAGGTGTCGTCATGGGAATCCGTGGGTCGAGGGGAAGGCCAGTCGGCAGGGTAGTTGAGCAGGTTCTTCCCGTGTCCGGGTTTCGGGTGTCGGTTCCCACAGGAGGGGCATGGGGTAGGAACTAGGTGTGAATGCGCTGCTGGTCGCCGGGACGACGTCGGATGCGGGCAAGAGCGTGCTGACCGCGGGGATCTGCCGGTGGCTGGCGCGGTCGGGTGCGCGGGTCGCGCCGTTCAAGGCGCAGAACATGTCCAACAACTCGGTCGTCACCCCTGACGGCGGGGAGATCGGGCGGGCGCAGGCGGTGCAGGCCGCGGCGTGCGGGATCGAGCCGTCCGTGCGCTTCAACCCGGTGCTGCTCAAGCCGGGCAGCGACCGGAGTTCGCAGGTGGTGGTGCTGGGCCGGGTCGCGGGCGAGGTCACCGCGCTGTCCTACCGCGAGCGGAAGGCGGCCTTGCTCGACACCGTCGCGTCCACGTTGGAGGAACTGCGGCGGGAGCACGACTACGTGATCTGCGAGGGCGCCGGATCGCCCGCGGAGATCAACCTGCGGGCCAGCGACATCGCCAACATGGGACTCGCGCAGGCCGCTCGGCTGCCGGTGGTGGTGGTCGGCGACATCGACCGCGGCGGCGTGTTCGCGCAGCTCTTCGGCACCCTGTCGCTGCTGGACCCGGCTGATCAGGCGCTCGTGGCGGGCTTCGTGATCAACAAGTTTCGCGGCGATCCCGAGCTGCTGCGCCCGGGCCTGGACCAGCTGAAGGGCTTGACCGGCAGGCCCGTTCACGGAGTCCTGCCGTGGGCCGAGGACCTGTGGCTCGACGCCGAGGACTCGCTGTCCTACGTCGCCGACGGCGTCGTCGGCCGCCCTGCTCCGCCGCGCGGCGGGCAGTGGCTGCGGGTCGCCGTGCCCCGGCTGCCGAGGATCTCCAACGCCACCGACGTCGAGGCGCTGGCGGCCGAACCCGGTGTGGCAGTGCGGTTCGTGACCGAACCCTCCCGGCTCTCCGATGCCGATCTCGTGGTGCTGCCCGGCTCGAAGTCCACCGTCGCCGATCTCGCCTGGCTGCGGGAGAGCGGCCTCGCCGAGGCCATCGGCCAGCACGCGCGCGCCGGGCTGCCGGTGGCCGGGATCTGCGGCGGGTTCCAGATGCTTACCAGGCGCATCCACGACGAGGTCGAATCCGGATCAGGTGCGGTCGACGGCCTCGGACTTCTCGACCTGGAGATCGACTTCGCGCGGGAGAAGACGCTCGCCCGGCCGCGCGGTGAGGCCTTCGGCGCGGAAGTCAGCGGTTACGAGATCCACCACGGCGCCGCCGTCCGCCGAGGCGACCTGGAGCCGCTGGTCACGCTACCCGACGGCGAGGGAGAGGGCGGTGTCTCGGGGCCGGTGCTCGGCACGCACTGGCACGGGCTGTTCGAGAACGACGCGTTCCGCCGCGAGTTCCTGGGATGGGCCGCGGGGTTGGCCGGGCGAGAGGGATTCCGGGCTGCCGAGAACACGGTCTTCGCCGACATCCGTGACGCGCAGCTCGACCTGCTCGGCGATCTGGTCGCCGAGCACCTCGACACCGATGCGCTGCGCCGCCTCCTGGACGGAGGAACGCCCTCAGGTCTGCCGCCGGTGATCGCAGGTCTCGGCTGAGACCTCGCGTTCCGGGTGGACGTGACGAAAAGGACGACTTCCGTAGGCAGAATCGCCCAATCGACTACGCGAGTCGGACTCATGATCTATGTGATGCGGGTAACTTGGCGGCATGGCTGTTGAGTTTTCCGTGGACGAAGCCGCCGAACGGCTGACCGAGCTGATCGAACGAGCGGAAGCGGGCGAGCACATCGTGATCACGCGATTCGGCGCACCAGCGGTGACGCTCGAACCGAGCCCGGTTCCAGCGCAGCGCGGCCGGGGGTTCACCGCCGGAGTGGTGGCGGCGTCGTGGGCCGTTCCGGCCGTTGACGGCACCTTCGACGTGGGCACCGACTACTGGGCAGACCCCGGGGCCACCCTCGGCGCGTGAACACAGCACTGGCTCGTCGAGGCGTGAGCTGGATAGTCTTCGAGCGTGCCTGCTGACGCCCCGACGATCCTCGCCACCAGCGGCGGTATCCGCGCCTCCCCACGCCTGCCCTGGGTGCCAGGCCCGCTGACCCGGCACGCCGTCGAGCTCGCCGGGACGACCGGCCGGGCACCGCGGGTCTGCTTCTTGGCAACGGCGGTCGGCGACGACGCCAGAGTGATCAACACCTTCTACGGCAGCGCCGTGAACGAGGGCTGGCAGCCCAGCCACCTGGCGCTGTTCCCGATGCCGAACATCGAGGACGTTCGCGAGCACCTGCTCACCAGGGACGTCGTGTGGGTCTTCGGCGGCAGCGTCGCCGGATTGCTGGCGATGTGGCGGCTGCACGGGCTCGACGAGATCTTCCGCGAAGCGTGGCAGGCGGGTGTCGTGCTGACCGGAGTCTCAGCGGGATCGATCTGCTGGCACGCGGGCGGCACCACGGACTCGTTCGGTCCCGACCTGCGGCCGATCACCGACGGGCTCGGCCTGCTCCCGCACTCCAACGGGGTGCACTACGACAGCGAACCCGGGCGGCGCCCGCTGTTCCAGCGCTTGATCGCCGACGGGACGCTGCCCCCGGGCTTCGCCACCGACGACGGGGTGGGCCTGCTCTACCGGGACACCGAGCTCGTCGAAGCGCTCGCCGAGAAGCGCGAGGCCGGGGCGTACCGAGTCGACCGCGGCCCGGACGGGACCGCGGTCGAAACGGCTTTGGACGTGCGCCGGCTCAGTTGAGCGGCAGGTTGAGCAGCGCGTTCTCCAGCAGCTCCGGCATCGCCGGGTGGATCCAGTACTGACCGCGCGCCATGCTGCGCGCGTCCAGGCCGAAGTGCATGGCCTGGATGATCGGCTGCAGCAGCGTCGGGGCCTGCGGGCCGATGATGTGCGCGCCGAGCAGGAGCCCGGTGTTCGGGTCGGCCAGGATCTTGGCGAACCCCGTGGTGTCCTCCATGGCCCAGCCGTAGGCGATGCCCGCGTAGTCCTCGGTGGAGGACACGTACTCGACCCCTCGCTGCCGCGCTTCCTGCTCGGTGAGGCCCACCGAAGCGATCTGCGGACCGGAGAACACCGCGTGCGGCACGAAGCGGTGATCGGAGGCGATCGGGGCCTCGGGGTGCAGGAGGTTGTGCTGCACGACGCGGGTCTCGTGGTTGGCGACGTGCTTGAGCTCGTGGTCGGAGCTGATGTCGCCGAGCGCCCACACGCCGTCGACGGAAGTGCGCTGGGTGTCGTCGACCGCGATCTTGCCCGCGTCGTTGATCTCCATGCCGCCGGCCGCCGCGTCGATCAGATCGGTGTTGGGGGTGCGTCCGACCGCGATCAGCAGCTCGTCGGCCTCGACGGTGTCCTCGCCGTCCGGGCCCTCCAGGTTCAGCCGGACCTGATCACCCACCTTCTCGGCGGAGACGACCTTGCGGTTGAGCCGCAGGTCCCACCGCTCGGTGGCGATCTCGGTGAACCGCGTCGACACGTCGGTGTCCTCGGCGCGCAGCACCCGGTTGGACCGGCCGATCATGGTGACCTCGACGCCGAGCGAGCTGAACACGTGCGCGAACTCGGCACCGATGAAACCGGTGCCCATGATGATCACCCGGCGCGGCAGCTCCTCCAGGCGCATCACGTCGTCGCTGGTGCGGACCTCGATCTGGTCCAGACCCGGCACGTCGGGGATGACCGGACGTCCACCGGCGGCGACCACGAACCGGTCGGCGGTGATGGTCTCGCTGCCGCTCCCGGTCTGGACGCTCAGCTGCTTGACGCCGGTGAACGCGGCGTTGCCGCTGTAGAGGGTCACGTTGGGCGAGCCCTCTGCGCGGTAGCGGCGGCCGCCTTCGGAGATCGGGTCGATGCGCCCGAAGATGCGGTCCCTGATCTCCGGCCAGCGCACTCCCCGCAGGTCCAGGTCGACGCCCAGCCCGGCGCCCGCGCTCGGCGCGCCCGCGACGTCCGCGGTGTGCACGAACATCTTGGTCGGGATGCACCCGACGTTCAGGCAGGTGCCGCCGTAGGCGTCGTTGGGGCCGATGCCCTTCTCGACGATGGCCACGTTCCAGTCGGCGAACCGGTCGTCGAGGATCGAGTTGCCGGAGCCGGAGCCGATGATGACTAGATCGAAGTGCCGCACGGTCCCATCCTGCCTCACTCGGTGCGGGCCGTCTCCGGCCCGCGCACGTCGCTCAGTTCCAACCCGGCGAGCCGCCCGGTGATTCCACGCCGATCTCGGTCGCAGATCACACCGACCGCGTGCGCGCAGCACCACAGCAGGCCGAGCACCGCGCTGGGGGCGCCGCGCAGCAGCTCGCAGCCACCTTGCAGCAGCGCCAGTCCGCCCGTGCCCAGCGCCCACCGCAGCACCACGGCCAGTCGACCAGGTGAGCGCGCTCGCAGCAGGACGAGCCGCTGTCCGGGCGTGCCGTCCCCGCGGCGGGTCACGCCCAGCAGGGCCAGGGACGGGGTCAGCCACGCCGCGCCGGCCTGCAACGCCGACGAGGGCGGGACGCCGGACCAGCGCAACGCGAACCCGGTCAGGTGCACGCACGTCACACCCAGCCACCACAGCAGCAGGACGTCGCAGCACATCGCCAGCAGCCGCCGCTCGGCCGAGACCGGCCGCGGTTCGCCGGCGCACCTGCTGCTGCCGCTCGGGAGGCCGCGCAGCAGCGGTGCGAGGAAGCTCCCGAGCAGCGACCCTGCGGTGTTGGCGATGACGTCGTCGACGTCGAAAACGCGGTAGGAGCAGGGGAACTGGAACCACAGGCCGGTCAGCTGGGTGGCCTCGACGAACACCGACAAGCCGGCCCCCGTCAGGGCGGTGACCGCTGGTGCCCGTCTCAGCAGCGCGCCCAGCGGGACGAACAGCGCGATGTTGCAGACGAACTGCTCGATCCCGGCGGTGCTGGTCAGCGCCGACAGCGGGCGCAGTTGCGCGGGGAAGCAGGAGGTGCCGACCGGCGGCAGGACGTAGCAGGCCAGCCCGATCGCGTAGAGCAGCACCGCGAAGCGCAGCGCGGCCGTGCCGACGCGCAGCTCGCCGTGCCTGCGGTAGTGGCCGGCGACGAACGACGGCAGCAGCAGCGCGGCGACCCCGATCGCGATCACCGCTGCGGCGGATCCCGGCAGCAGACTCATCTCTCGCACCTCCTCATGAAGAAAGAGGCGCGAACACCCTCAACAGATACAGCTCGATCGGGTGATCACGACGTCGCGCCCGCCCGGAGAGATCCGGACGGGCGCGACGGACAACAGCATCAGTGCTGGTAGGTCGGGGTGATGACGGCGCGACCGACGGTGTGGAAGGCCAGATTGAAGCTGACCACCGCCGGGGACGCGTTCTCGTCCGCGCCCAACTGATCGGTGTCCACCGCGTGCACCACGAAGTAGTACCGGTGCGGCCGGTCGCCCGGCGGCGGAGCGGCACCGCCGAACGCGCGTTCGCCCATGTCGTTGGCGACGTGGAACGAACCCGCCGGGATGTTCTGCCCGTTGCGGTTGCCCGCGTCGGCGGCCAGCTCGGTGACGTCGGCGGGCACGTCGACCAGGACCCAGTGCCAGAAGCCGCCCGGGATCGGTGCGTCCGGGTCGAAGCAGGTGACCACGAAGCTCTTGGTCGTCTCCGGGAAGCCCGACCAGCTCAGCTGCGGGGACACGTTCTGCCCGTTCGCGCCCATGCCGTCGAAGGCCTGCGCCTTCGACATCGCCCGGCCGTCGGCCACGTCGGTGGAGGTGACGGTGAACTCGGGGACCGCAGGCAGGAACGAGTACGGATCAGGATCGATCGAGCGCTCCAGACTCATGCGAGCATCCTCCTTTTCCTGATGGCTAGGGGGTGATCGTCGGCGATCACCGGGCACAGCCTAGGAGACCTCACGCGCCTCCGGCTCGCCGGTTCTCCCGGCAATGTTGCGCTCTCCGCAATGAGGGGTGTGCATTCTGCAGCGACGAGTGGCTAAGCTGGCGCCCGATTCAGCGGTGACGGGAGGAAACGTGGCACAGCCGGGCGACGAGACCGAGGTGTTGTGCCTGGGCGAGACCATGTCGTTGGTCGCCCCGTCCGCACCGGTCCCCTTGGAGGAATCCGCCTCCTTCACCCTCTCCGCCGGTGGTGCCGAGTCCAACGTGGCCGTTCACCTCGCCTCGCTCGGGCACCGCGTGCGGTGGGCGAGCCGGGTCGGTGCCGACCCGCTGGGACGGCGACTGGTCGCCTCCCTCGACCGATCCGGTGTCGAGACCGGTCTGGTCGAGGTGCGTTCCGATGCGCCGACCGGCGTCTACTTCAAGGACCCCGGCCCGGACGGCACCCGCGTGCACTACTACCGCGCGGGCTCGGCGGCCTCGACGATGGACCTGGACTTCCTCGCCGACGAGGTCATCGACGCCGCGCGCGTCCTGCACATCAGCGGCATCACCCCCGCGCTCTCGGAGAGCTGCGACCGGCTGATCCGGCGGTTGCTGACCCGCCCGCGCCGCGCCCCGATCTCCTTCGACGTCAACCACCGGCCCGCGCTGTGGCCGGCCCGGCACGCCGCTCCGGTGCTCGCCGAGCTCGCGCAGCTCGCCGACGTGGTGTTCGTCGGGCTCGACGAAGCCGCCGCCCTGTGGGGCGTGAAAACCGCCGAGGACGTGCGAGAACTGCTCGACTCGCCGGTCACGGTCGTGGTGAAGGACGGCGCCGAGGCCGCTCATGCGCTGGGCGAGACGAGCGCCGTCGTTCGCGCGCCGGCCGTCGATGTCGTCGAACCGGTCGGCGCGGGAGACGCGTTCGCGGCCGGATTCCTCTCCGGCGTACTCCGGGGCGAGGACGACGTGCGCTGCCTGCGGCGAGGGCACCTGCTGGCCGCGCACAGCCTGCGCAGCACCGAGGACCACGCCGCGCCGCCCGAGGCCGAATCGCTGGCGCGCTGGATGGCGCTCGACGAGCGGAGTTGGAACGCACTGCGATTCGGCGGAGATGAGTGAGATGTCCCTGCTGGACGAGCTTTTCGCCGGGCCGGTGATGGCAATCCTGCGAGGCATGGACCCGCAGCGGACGGTCGAGCTGGCCCGGCGAGCCTGGGACCTGGGCATCGACGCGGTCGAGGTCCCGATCGAGACGCCGGAGGCAGAACCGTCCCTGGCCGCGGCCGTGCGGGCGGGCGCCGAGCGCGGACGTCCGGTCGGCGCGGGCACGATCACCACACCGGACCGGCTGCGCACCGCTCGCGATCTGGGGGCGGCCTTCACCATCGCCCCCGGCCTCGACGCGGAGATCGTGCGGTTGAGCGCCGAGCTCGACCTCCCCCACGTGCCGGGAGTGGCCACGCCCAGCGAGGTCCAGCAGGCCCTGCGGCTCGGGTCGTCGTGGGTGAAGGCGTTCCCCGCCGCGGAACTGGGCAGCGGCTGGTTCCGCGCGATGAAAGGACCCTTCCCGGGGCTGCGGGTGGTCGCGACCGGCGGGATGAACGCGCGCAACGCGCCCGAGTTCCTGCAGGCCGGAGCCGATGTGGTCGCGGTCGGCTCAGCGCTGGAGGATGAGGCGCAGCTGCCCGCCTTGGCGCAGCTCGTCGACGCTTGAGGGCGTCTTGTCAGCAGCAGTGAGATCTGGAGGAGAAGTGAAGGTCCACGTTGGTCCGACGGCCCACCCGGAACTGGAATCCGCCGTGCTGGCGGCCGGTGCCGAGCTGAGCGCCGCGGAGGACGCGAACGCGCTGGTGTGGTTCGGCGGGGAGCCGAGCAGGTTCGCCGACTACGACCGGCCGGACCTGGAGTGGGTGCAGCTGCCGTCGGCGGGCATCGAGTCCTGGGTGAGCGCCGGTGTGCTGCGCGAGGACCTGACCTTCACCTCGGCCGCGGGCACCTTCGCGCAGACGGTCGCCGAGCACACGCTCGGCCTGATGCTCGCCGGTGCGCGGCAGCTGCCCGCGATGGCGCGGGCGACGGCCTGGCAGCGCCCGGAGGGGATGCGCAGCCTCGCCGGGTCGACGGTCGGCATCATCGGCGCCGGTGGGATCGGCAAGGCCCTGATCGAGATGCTGCGCCCCTTCCAGGTCCGGGTGCTCGCGGTGAACCGCTCGGGCAAGCCCGTGCTGGGGGCCGAGCGGACCTGCCGTTCCGAGGACGCCGAGGGCGTGAACGAGGTGCTCGCCGAGTCGGACTTCGTGGTGGTGGCGGCTCCGGCGACCTCGGCGACCTCGAAGCTCATCGACGCCGCCGCGCTGCGGACGATGAAGTCCGACGCGTGGTTGATCAACATCGCCCGGGGGTCGCTGGTCGACACCGAAGCCCTCGTCGAGGCGCTCGACGCCGGCCGGATCGGTGGGGCCGCGCTCGACGTGACCGACCCGGAGCCGCTCCGTGACGGGCACCCCCTGTTCAGCCACCCGCGCGCGCTGATCTCGCCGCACACGGCCAACCCGCCGTCGCTGCAGATGCCCGCCCTGGCGCGCCGGGTCGAGGAGAACGTCCGCCGCCAGATGGCGGGCCAGCCGCTGCTCGGTCTGGTGGACGTCGCCGCCGGCTACTGAACGGCCATCGTCCCAGTTCGTCCGTCCACTGCGGACATCACGTCGCAACCTGTTCTCGCCGTCGGATTTGTCCGTCCACTGTGGAGGAAAAGGATGGGCCGTCCGAGTGGAGAACGCCGTAAAATTCCACTCGTTCGTGTTGTGCTCCCGGCCGAGGTGTATCTGACAGGGGGTTCGTTTCCTCTTACTCGTGGACACTTTGGACGAGCCGGAGCGGCGGACGGACGGCCGCCGGGAGGCTCCGGGGGAGGAGACGAACCATGTCGAAGAAGTTCGGGGTGCGGGCAGCGGCGGGGACGCTGGCGGCGATGAGCCTGGTCGGCGGACTGCTGGCCACCACGGCGAACGCCACCGAGCAGGGTGCGGCTGCGCCGCCGATCGTCGGTGGCCAAGCCGCTCGGATCGCCGATCACCCGTGGGTGGTCTACCTGGCCGACGACCAGGGCAACCAGTTCTGCGGCGGCAGCATCGGCGCGGCCAACAAGATCATCACCGCCGCGCACTGCGTCAAGGGCGAGAAGCCCGCCTCGGTCCGGGTCGTCGCCGGGCGGGAGAACAAGTCGTCCGCCGACGGCGCCGAGGCCAAGGTCACCGACGTCTGGGTGCACCCCGACTACCAGGACGCCAACACCGGGTCCGACGTGGCGGTGCTGACCCTCGACCAGCAGCTCACGCAGGCGCCGTTGCCGGTCGCCACACCCGCCGACACCGCCTCCTACGAGGCGGGCCGGATGGCCACCGTGCTCGGCTGGGGCGCCACCTCCGAAGGCGGCGACGCCTCGGAGACCCTGCAGAAGGCCGAGGTCCCGCTGACCTCGGACGCCGACTGCAAGGCCGCCTACGACCAGTACGACCCCAAGGCGATGGTCTGCGCCGGGTTCCCGCAGGGCGGCATCGACAGCTGCCAGGGTGACTCCGGCGGTCCGCTGGTCGTCGACGGCAAGCTGGTCGGCATCGTCTCCACCGGCAACGGCTGCGCCCGGCCGGGCAGCCCAGGCATCTACACCCGCGTGGCGACCTACCAGGCCGACGTCCAGGCGCAGCTCACCGCGCAGCACTGATCACGCAGCACTGATCACGCAGGGGACAACCGCAGCCCGGGGCCCAGCTCCCGGGCAAGTCCGGTCGCGACGGTCCGGAAGGCCCGCACCTGCGGGCCGAGATCGCCGGAACGGCTGACCAGCACGCTGTGCTCCCACGGGGCGTCGGCCACCGGGACGCATCGGGTGCCGGGCCACGGGTAGAAGCGCTCGAAGGACTCCAGCGCCGAACCCGCCCCGCGTCCGGCGGCGGCGGTGGCGAGCACCTCGTGCGGCGTGACCGCGTCGTCCCGGCCGCGGCGCGGGGCCTCACCGCCCCGCGCCGCGGTAAAGTACAGGTAGTCGGAGAACTGGCGCGGCGTGCGCTCGGGAAGCCGGATGAACGGGAGGTCGAGCACGTCGGCCAGTTCCACCTCGGGCGCGTCGGCCAGTTCCCAGCGGGCCGGGACCACGACGATGCGCCGCTCGGTGGTCAGCACGTCGATCTCGACGCGCTCGTCCTCCGGCGCGGGCCGGACGAAGGCGACGTCCACGCGGTGCTCCAGCAGGGCCGACACGTGCTCGGTGAAGTCCAGCGGCACCACCCGGAGGTCGATCTCCGGGTGGGCCATCCGGAAGGCCTGCACGGTCGCCGGCGTCAACTCCGCCGAGCCGTGTCCCATGACGCCCACCCGCAAGGTCCCGGGCTCGCTGGAGGCGGCCTCGGCGACGTCGGCGCGGGCGACCTCGGCGGCGGCGAGCAGTGCGCGAGCGTGCCGCGCGAGCCGGTGGCCCGCAGGCGTCAGCCGCACCGGGCTGCGATCCAGCAGCGGCGTCCCGAAGTCCTGCTCCAGCTGCTTGACGTGCTCGGTGACGGTCGCCTTGGCCAGGAACAACCGCTCGGCGGCCCGGCCGAAGTGCGCTTCATCGGCCACCGCCAGCAACGTCTCCAACCGCCGCAGGTCCATCCCCGCAACGTAGAACCGGGCGAATCGAGAGGCCAGCGAATGAGAGGTGATTCGCGACGTCGGCCCAGCATCAGGCGTCGGCCTTGCTGCACTCACCGCGTTGATGCCGTCGGCGTTCGGGAAATCCGAACGGTCGGTACCTGCGGTGGCGTGGGGGACGTAGAACGTTAGGTGTGCGAAACGTGTGGGTGCCTGCCGCGCTGCTGCTGATGGTCGCCGGCTGGGGCGCGAACCAGTTCTCCCCGCTGCTGGGGGCGTACCGAGGCGAGCTGGGGCTGAGCCCTGCGTTCGCCACCGGGTTGCTCGCGCTGTACGTGCTCGGGCTGGTGCCCGGCCTGCTGTTCGGCGGTCCGCTGGCTGATCGGCGCGGCCGCAAACCGGTGGTGATCTGGGCGATCGTGCTCAGCGCGCTGGCCACCGTGGCGTTGATGCTCGGTGCGCACGTCGTGCCGTGGCTGGTGGTCGGGCGGCTGGTCGTCGGGGTGAGCACGGGTGCCGTGCTGGCCGCGGGGAGCGCCTGGGTGCGCGACCTGTCGCACCCGCCGTTCGGCACCGCGACCGAGGACGGCGCCGGTGCCCGCAGGGCGGGCGTACTGCTGGCGGCCGGGTTCAGCATCAGCGGCCTGGTTTCCGCGCTGGTGGCGACCTGGGTTCCGCTCCCGCTGGTCAGCGCCTACGTCCCGCACCTCCTGCTGTGCGCGGTGACGTTGCCGCTGGCGTTGCGCTGCCCCGAGACCCGCGTCGAACCGGTCGCCGGGGCGCCGCGCGGCGAGGGGGCTCGCGATCCCCGCTTCCTGCGCCGGGTGGCGCCGGTGGCGCCGTGGATCTTCCTGTGCCCCACGGTCGGTTTCGCGGTGCTGCCCGCGGCGGTCACCGCCCACGCGCCCGGCTACGAGGTGCTCTACGCCGGGGTGTCGACGTTGTGCGCACCGGGTTTCGGCGCGGTCGTGCAGCCGTGGGCGCGTCGGATCGCCCGGCGCGGGCTGCGCGCGACGGCCGTGTTCGGCCTGCTGGCCATCGCGGCCGGGCTGGTGCTGGCCGCGTTCGCGGCGTGGCAGGTGCAGCCCTGGCTGGGGCTGGTCGCCGCGCTGACGCTGGGCACCGGCTACGGCTTCGTCTCGACCTACTGCCTGACCATGGTCGGGCGCATCGCCGGGCCGTCCGAGCTCGCCGGGCTGACCGCGATCATGTGGGTGCTGGCCTACCTGGGCTTCTGCACGCCGTTCGTGGTCAGCCTGCTCTCGGGCGTGGTCACCGTGCCCGTCGTGCTCCTGGTGCTGGCCGGGCTCGCGCTGCTGACCCTGCTGTCAGCTCGCGACGAGTCCGATCGAGATGGTCACGAAAGCCGTCGCGCTCAACGCGTCCAGCGACTTCGAGACTCGGGGGTTCTTTAGCCGGTCGGCGATCCCGGCTGCGGCCAGCACGATGCCGGCCTCCCAGATCGCGGCCAGCAGCAGGAAGACGACGCCCAGCGCGACGAGCTGGAGCGCAGGCTGCGCGGACGCCCCGACGAACTGCGGCAGGAACGCGAGGCTGAACAGCAGCATCTTCGGGTTGGTCAGGTTGCTGAGCAGGCCGCGCAGGTAGGGGTTGCCGTCATCCGGCGGCGGAACGTCCAGCGAGCCGGATTCGCGCTTGGTCAGCCAGTACCCGCGCACGATGGTCGCCGCGAGGAAGAGGAGGTAGGCCGCGCCCACCCACTTCAGCGCCACCAGCACGCCCGGCGCGCTGGTGATCAGGGCTCCCAGTCCGGAGATGACCAGGGTGACCTGCAGCGCGCTGGCGCTGTGGATCCCGGCCAGCGCGAGCATGCCCGCCTTGCGCCCGTGGTTCAGCGATGTGCGCAGCAGCAGGAAGACGTCCACTCCCGGGGTGATGATCACGACCGCGCTCGCCAGCAGGAAGGCGGGCAACGGCGTCGGGTCCAGGAGCACGGCGAGTTCCTCTCTTTTCCGGGCAGCACGCACGGCTGCGTCCCTTGATCAGGTGCTTCTCGTCATCCGGTCAGGCGAAATCGGCGGACGCCCGGGGTGGAGGCACCCGGATCCGCAGCGGCCTGAGGTGGAGTTGCGATCGTCAACGCCGACGATCGCGAAAGAATTTGCTTTCCGGTTCCAGTTTATCGAAAGATTTTCCCGTCGGCGTGTGAGTTGCGCCTCGTGATGTTTCGGTGTGCGGGTGATTACGGTGTGTCCGCTCCGTCGATGACCGCGACAGCTGGAGGCACCCGCTTTGGGCCGCGAACAGGGATCCGCCGACAAGACCCGAGCGCTGCGCGCGCTCGCCATCGCCGGGGCGGTCACCGCGCTGGCGAGCACGAGCCCCGCCGCTCACGCCCAACCGGCGATCACCGGGGACGACCAGCCGCAGTCCCGGATCCTCGGCGGCTCCGGCGCCGACACCCAGGAGGCCCCCTGGGCCGTCGCGCTCACCGATCGGTACGGCAACCACTTCTGCGGCGGCACCCTGATCCGCGCTGGTGAGGTCGTCACCGCGGCCCACTGCGCGCACGACCCGCTCACCGGAGCGGAGCGCTCGCCCAGCGACCTCAAGGTGGTCGCCGGACGCACCGACCTGCGCAGCTCGGAAGGCACCGAAGCCGAGGTCGACAGCGTGTGGGTGCACCCGCAGTACGAGGACTTCACCACCGGCGACGACCTCGCGGTGCTCAAGCTCAGCACGCCCCTGCCGCAGCGCCCGCTGCCCGTGGTCGAGCCGGGCGACGAGTCGCCCTACCGGCCCGGCGCCCCCGCTCGCGTCTACGGATGGGGCCGCACCAGCGAAGACGGTCCGGCCTCCGACACCCTCCGGTCCGTGGAAGTGCCGGTGGCCCCCGACGAGAGCTGCCGCTCCGCGTACCCGAACTACGACCCGAGCAGCATGTTCTGCGCCGGATATCCCGAAGGCGGGCGCGATGCCTGCGCCGGCGACTCCGGCGGACCGATCGTCGCCGACGGACGGCTCATCGGCGTGGTGTCCTACGGAACCGGATGCGGTCGACCCGGCACTCCCGGCGTCTACACGAGGCTGTCCCACTACGCGCCGTGAGCCCGTGCGCGAGTGGTCTGCACAACTCCGGCCGCCGACGAGTTCGGGAAACCGGGAAGTCCTGTGATATCCAGGTAAGAGTGACCCTTCAGCCGCTCGCGACCGCCGTGCAACGCGCCTACACCGCGGACCTGGACGCCTACGACTTCTACCGGATGCTGCGGTTGCGCGTCGACGTCTTCGTCGTCGAACAGGAGTGCGCCTACCCCGAGCTCGACGGGCGGGACCTGGAGGATTCGACCCGGCACTTCTGGGTCGACTCCGCCGATGACTACGTGCTCGGCTACCTGCGGCTGCTCGAAGACCCCGACGGCACCTACCGCATCGGCCGCGTCTGCACCGCCAAGAGCGCGCGCGGCCTCGGCCTCGGGCGCAAGCTGATGCGCGCCGCCGTCGCCGAGGTGCAGAACTCGCCCGCCGTGCTGTCCGCGCAGACCTACGCCAAGGACTTCTACGCCTCCTTCGGCTTCGTGGAGACCGGTGAGGAATACCTCGAAGACGGCATTCCGCACATCGACATGCGCCGCGAACCCCGCCGCGCGGGCGTCACCGCCGGCCGCTGAATGTGAGTTGAGGCGCCAGGAGGTTGGGCGCTTGATCGACGTCTGGAACGATGTCGCTGAATCCGTTTGCAAGGGGTGTTGGCAGGAAGCCGGTGCGAATCCGGCACGGTCGGCGCCACTGTGACCGGGGAGCGGACCTCCCGCGCGAGCCACCGGGGTGACCTGGGAAGGCCGGAGGCCGTGACGATCCGGGAGTCAGGACACTGCGGCCCCTTGTTCCCGACAGCGGGGCGTCCGCACCCCGAGGAAGGAACCACACTGGCATGTCCGCTGCCCCTCGCTTCCCCTTCTCCGCTGTGGTCGGCCACGACGACCTGCGGCTCGCGCTGCTGCTCAACGCGGTGCACCCGCGCATCGGCGGTGTGCTGGTGCGCGGCGAGAAGGGCACGGCCAAGTCGACCGTGGTGCGCGCCCTCGCTTCGCTGCTGCCGCCGCTGGACGTCGTCGACGGCTGCCGCTTCGGCTGCGACCCGGCCGCCGCCGACCCGCAGTGCCCCGACGCGCCGCACGGCGACACCGCCACCCGGCGGCCCGCGCAGCTCGTCGAGCTGCCCGTCGGCGCCACCGAAGATCGGCTCATCGGCTCGCTCGACCTCGAACGCGCCCTCACCGAAGGCGTCCGCGCCTTCCAGCCCGGCCTGCTCGCCGGAGCGCACCGCGGCGTGCTCTACGTCGACGAGGTCAACCTGCTGCACGACCACCTCGTGGACCTGCTGCTCGACGCCGCCGCCATGGGCCGGGCGCACGTCGAGCGCGACGGCGTCTCCGTCTCGCACGCGTCGTCGTTCCTGCTCGTCGGCACCATGAACCCGGAAGAGGGCGAGCTGCGGCCGCAGCTGCTCGACCGCTTCGGCCTCACCGTGCAGGTCGCCGCGTCGCGCGAGGTCGAGACCCGGACCGAAGTCGTCCGCCGCCGGCTCGCGTTCGAAGCCGACCCCGCCGGATTCGCCGCCCAGTGGGCCGACGCGGACGCCGAGCTCGCCGAGCACATCAGCGCCGCCCGCGCCCGCGTGGAGAAGGTCGCGCTGCCCGACACCGAGCTGCGGCGGATCTCCGCGCTGTGCGCGGCCTTCGACGTCGACGGCATGCGCGCCGACCTGGTGCTGGCGCGCACCGCCGTCGCCCACGCCGCCTGGCGCGGCGCCGACGCTGTCGCCGAGGAGGACGTCGAAGCCGCGGCCCGGCTCGCTCTGCCGCACCGGCGCCGCCGCGACCCGTTCGACGAACCCGGGATGGCCGAGGACCAGTTGCAGCAGGCGCTCTCCGACGCCGCCGACCAGGCCGAGGACGAGCAGCCGGAGGATCCCGACGACGACCCCGACGGCGGTGGCCCGGACGGCGGCCCCGGCGGTGGCGAGCCGCAGGACGAGCCCACCGGCCCCACCGGCGGTGGCGGCGGCGAGCAGGAGGAGCAGGAGCAGTCCGGCAGCGGTGACTCCGAGCGCACCCCGGCGGGAGCAGGGCCGTCCTTCCGCGCCCGGCTCCTGGAAGTGCAAGGTCTCGGCGAAGGCGCCCCCGGCCGCCGCTCCCGCGCCCGCTCGCGCAGCGGACGCACCACCCGCGCGACCACCGTCGACGGCCACGGCCTGCACGTGACCGCCACCTTGGCCGCCGCCGCGCCCCACCAGGCCGCGCGCGGGCGCAGCGGTCCCGGACTCGTGCTGCGCTCCGAGGACGTGCGGCGATCCCTCCGCGAAGGTCGCGAGGGCAACCTCGTGCTCTTCGTCGTCGACGCCTCCGGATCGATGGCCGCCCGCGACCGGATGAGCGCCGTCAGCGGCGCCGTGCTGTCCCTGCTGCGCGACGCCTACCAGCGGCGCGACAAGGTCGGCGTGATCACCTTCCGCGGCGACCAGGCCGAAGTGGCGCTCCCGCCCACCTCGTCCGTCGACATCGCCGCAGCCCGGCTCCGCCGGATGCGCACCGGTGGCAGGACCCCGCTCGCCGACGGCCTCCTGCGCGCCGAGCACGTCATCCGCACCGAGAGCACCCGGGACCCGCAGCGCAGGCCGCTCGTCGTGCTGCTCACCGACGGCAAGGCCACCGTCGGCGTCCAGGGCACCCGATCCGCCCAGGCCTTCGACGACGCCCTGCGCGCGGCGCGCGTCGTCGCGGGGACCGGAACGGCCTCCGTCGTCGTCGACTGCGAGAGCGGCTACGTCAAGCTCGGACTGGCGAACCAGGTGGCCACAGCCCTGGGCGGGCCCAGCCTGCGGCTCGAGGAACTCTCCGCCGAACACGTCGCCGGAGTCGTGCGCGCCGTCAGTGGTGACAGCGGGTTGGCCGCTTAGTCTCTTTTTGGTTACGAGATTCAGCCCTGTGAGTACCGACCCATCGGTCGGATTGGTACGGTGACCACCAGTCCACCTGACCCCCAGGGGTGGACCTTCAAAGTGCCCCGCGCTCCCAGCGACCCCCAGGCCGGTTGAGCGCGGGGCTCTTTTTGTCTCTTGGTGTGGTCGTTCTGCTTGGCGGTGCCAGTGGCGGAACCTCAGACGCCTTCTGGGTCCGGGATCCGAGACTTGAGTATGAACGGATACGCGGCGCTTCGGCTGTCCTCCCCAGAAGGCGTCTGAGAACCCCCGGCGGTGCCGGTTGCTCAGGTGGTGAAGGAGGAAGCGACTTCGTCGCTTGCCTGACGTTCTTGTTTTGCTGTTCAGGCTGGGGTGGGTTGTTTTTGGTGGTAGCGGTGTCTTGCGTAGGTGGCTGTGGCTACGAGGGGGATGGCCACTGCTCCTGCTGTGATGAACAGGATCGTGTAGTTGCCGCGGTCCGCTAGGGGGCCTGCTGCTGCGGAGGCTGCTGCGCTGCCGAGGAACAGGGCGCAGGCGAAGAGGGCCACCGCCGTTCCCCTCGCTTCTGGAGCCACGGAGGTGGCCCAGGCCTGCAGGGAGGAGTGCATGAAGGACCAGCCGCCGCCCAGCAGGAGGGCCGTGATGATCACAGTGGCCAGGTTCGTGTCCACGGAGACCAGGGCGTAGCCGACGATCATCTGCGTGCCGCCGATGGCGATCAGGCGGGGGACCGGGACCGCGGAGTGGATGGCCTTGACGACCCTGGAGAACACCAGCACGCCCACGCCGTAGGCGCCCGTGGCCAAGCCCGCCACCGCGACGTCCAAGCCCTCGTTGACCAGCGCCGACGCCAAGAAGGTCATGGTGCCCAGCAGTACCGCGCCCTCCACGAAGACCAGGCCGAACACCAGCAGCGCCCAGCGGTTGCGCAGGACTCCGCCGATGTGGGAACCCACCCCGCCCGACACTGCCGCGCGGTCGGGTTCCGGGAGGCCGCGCAGCAGCAGCGCGCAGACCGCCGCGCACAGGGCCGGGACCGCGAAGACCACGCGCCAGTCCAGCCAGTGGGCCAGCACGCCACCGACCGCCGTCGCCATGGCCGTGCCCACCGCTTGAGCCGCCATCAGGTCCGACAGCGCGCTCTGGCGCTTCTGCTGGGAGACCGTGTCGCCGACGTAGGTCAGCGTCGTCGGGACCACCGCGCCCATGAACGCGCCCGCCAGCACCCGCGCCGCGATCAGCACCGGCAGCGACGGCGCGAACGTCGAGATCAGGCCCGTGGCGGCCGCCGCCAGCAGCGTGGCGCGCATGATCGGGATCCGGCCGTAGCGGTCCGAGAGGATTCCCCACAGCGGTTGCGAGAGCCCGTAGGCCAGGAAGTAGCCGCTGGCGACCGTGACCGCCGAGGCGATCGGGACGTGCATGCTCAGCGCGATCAGCACCAGCGTCGGGGTCACGGCGAACCGGTCGAAACTGCTGATGAACGAGGCTGCGGACAACACCAGAGGCGGTCTGGTGGGCATGCGGCGGCTCCTAGTTCTGGGACGCTCGTCCATCTTCACGCGTCGAACGCCGGTCGCAGCGGTGAAGTTGCCCACCTCATGCGGGGCCGTGCCCTGCGGATGTTCTTGGTTAGGGTCGATGCATGCCTCAGGGACAGCCTTCCTCCGTGCCAGCCGATGGACTCACCACGCGTCAACGCCGCAACCGGCCACTGGTGGTCGTGCACACCGGTGAGATGAAGGGGAAGTCCACCGCCGCCTTCGGACTCGCGCTGCGCGGCTGGAACCAGGGCTGGTCGATCGGTGTCTTCCAGTTCGTCAAGTCGGCCAAGTGGAAGGTCGGTGAGGAGTCGGCGTTCCGCGCCCTCGGCAAGCTGCACGAGGAGACCGGCGAGGGCGGTCCCGTCGAGTGGCACAAGATGGGCGAAGGCTGGTCCTGGACCCGCAAGAAGACCAGCGAGGAGGACCACGCCGCCGCCGCGCTCGAAGGCTGGCAGGAGATCGCCCGCCGCCTCGACGAGCAGACGCACGGCCTCTACGTCCTCGACGAGTTCACCTACCCGCTGCACTGGGGCTGGATCGACGTCGACGAGGTCGTCGCCAAGCTCCACGAGCGCGGAGGGCACCAGCACGTCGTCATCACCGGCCGCTACGCGCCGCAGGCGCTCATCGACGCCGCCGACCTCGTGATGGAGACCGGCAAGGTCAAGCACCCCATGGACGCCGGCCAGAAGGGCCAGAAGGGCATCGAGTGGTGAAACCCGATCGGGTGGTCTTCGCGGCTCCGGGGTCGGGCGAGGGCAAGACGACCGCGGTGACCGGCCTGCTCGGCGCGCTGAAGAGGCGCGGCGATCGGGTCGCGCCCTTCAAGGTCGGGCCCGACTACATCGACCCCGGCTACCACCGGCTCGCGGCCGGGCGGACCGCCCGCAACCTCGACCCGGTGCTGGTGGGCGCCGACCGCATCGCGCCGTTGCTGCACCACGGGGCCGCCGGCGCCGACATCGCGGTGGTGGAAGGCGTGATGGGCCTGTTCGACGGCCGCATCGGTGCGCAGGAGGATCTCCCGTACGGCTCCACCGCCCACGTCGCCGAGCTGATCGACGCGCCGGTCGTGCTCGTCGTCGACGCCAGGGGCCAGAGCCAGAGCCTCGCCGCGCTGCTGCACGGCTTCCGCAGCTACCGGCCGCAGGTCAGGGTGGCCGGGGTGCTGCTCAACCGCGTCGGCTCGGCCCGGCACGAGGAGGTGCTGCGCTCGGCCGCCGAGAGCGCGGGACTGCCGGTGCTGGGCGCGATCCCGCGCGCCGTCGACCTGGAAGTGCCCTCACGCCACCTGGGGCTGGTCACGGCCGTCGAGCACGGTGCCGAAGCGCTGCGCGCGGTGGAGGCGATGACCGACGTCGTGGAGGGGTCCGTCGACCTCGACGCCGTCGCCGCGCTCGCCCGCACCGCCGGTGAACTGCCCGGTCCCGCTTGGGATCCGGCTGCCGAAGTGCGGCCGCAGGGGCGTCCGGTCGTCGCCGTCGCAGGCGGTCACGCGTTCAGCTTCGGCTACGCCGAGTACGTCGAACTCCTCGAAGCCGCAGGTGCGGAGGTCGCGCTGGTCGATCCGCTGCGCGACGAGCGGCTGCCGCGCGGGACCGCCGGACTGGTGCTGCCCGGCGGCTTCCCCGAGCAGCACGCCTCCGCTCTGTCGGCGAACACCGCGCTGCGCAACGAGATTCGCGGGTTCGCCGGCACCGGTGCCCCGGTGCACGCCGAATGCGGCGGGCTGCTCTACCTCGGTGAAGAGCTCGACGGCGAACCGATGTGCGGGGCGCTGCCGGTGCGCGCGGCGATGACGTCGAAGCTGACGCTGGGGTATCGCGACGCGGTCGCCGCGACCGAATCCCCGCTGTTCGCCGAGGGGTCCCGGGTCAGCGGGCACGAATTCCACCGCACCGCAACAGAACCGGGCCACGGCGAGGTCCCGGCGTGGTTCTGGCGCGGTCCTTCCGGTCCGCAGCGCGAGGGGTTCGTCCACGGCGGCGTGCACGCCTCCTACCTGCACACCCACCCGGCCGGAAACCCCGATGCGGTGGCCCGATTCGTCGCGAGATGCCTGCGGTGAGGAGCCCTCGGCGCCGGCACCGGGGCTACCCGCGGTGATGTCCGCGCTGCGGAAGGTCAACGCGCTGCGGGAGCCCGCGGTGCCGCGAGGTACGGTCGTCGCCTGCGGCGGCGGGCGACGCCTGCGGTGGTGCGCGGTGCCCCGATCGGCCTGCACCGGGCCTCCGGACACCCGGTGCCGCTCGCTGAAGCGTCCGATGTGGATGCAGCGCCTGAGTTGTCGACAGTGGTAGTGCTGCCACCCAGAGGCGGAAGAGGAGAACCATGGTGACTGGTCGGATCTCGTTCGTCGGCGCCGGACCCGGCGCGGCCGACCTGATCACGCTCCGCGGAGCCAAGCGGATCGCCGAAGCCGACATCGTGGTGTGGACCGCGAGCCTGGTCACCCCGGAATGCGTGCAGGAGCACGCGCGGTCCGACGCAGAGCTCATCGACTCCTCCCGGCTCACCCACGAGCAGGCGGTGGAGATCTTCCGGCGGGCCGAGCGCGACAAGCTCAACGTGGCCCGCGTGCACTCCGGTGACCCCTCGCTGTGGGGTGGGGTTCAGGAGCAGCACGACGCCGCGGCCCGGATGAACGTCGAGGTCGAGATCGTGCCCGGTGTTCCCGCCTTCTCCGCCGCGGCGGCCGCGATCGGCCGCGAGCTGACGGTCCCGGAGGTCACCCAATCGCTGGTGCTGACCCGCCTGGAGGGCGCCAAGACCGCGATGCCCGACGGCGAGACGGTGCGCGAGTTCGCCAAGCACGGCAGCACGATGGCGCTGTTCCTCTCCGCCGCGCGCACCAGCCAGCTGGTCGAGGAGCTGCGGGCGGGCGGTTACCCGGACGACACCCCGGTGCTGGTGGCCTACAAGGTGACCTGGCCGGACGAGCTGCTGGTGCGCAGCACGCTCGGCGAGCTCGAAGCCGACTGCAAGAAGCACAAGCTGTGGCGGCACACCTTGTTCATCATCGGCAAGGGCCTCAACGCGGGCGGCGGCCGCTCGCACTCGTACCACTCGGGCCAGTTCCACTCCTACCGCAAGCCCGACAGGGAGGCCCGCCGCCCGCTGCGGGCCGAGCGTTCCGTCCGCCGCGTCGACGCCCCGCGGGAGAAGCCCGGCATCGACGCTCCGCGGGAGAAGTCCGGCGAGTCCCAGCGTGTCGACACCCCGTCCGCGAAGCCCGCGGAGAGCGACTCCGGCAAGCTCAAGGAGTCCGACGCGGCGTGGTGGGCGGTCCGCGACTGGCAGGAGTCCGCTCGGGGAGCGGCGCGGTTCGGCGCGAACCGCACCATCTCGATCCGCGAAGCCGACGAATCGCAGTCGCAGCTGTTCGGCGCCGACGAGGCCGGGGATCCGGAACCCGCTGCGCCGCAGCCGGAATCGTCCCCGTCGTCGGGGGCTGCGGCGACCCGGACCACGGCCAAGACCGGTACCGCGCGCAAGCCGGCGAACGCCGCGAAGTCCAGCGCGGCCAAGCGCAAGGCTCCCGCCAAGCCGAATTCCGGCAAGTCCAAGCAGACCGCCAAGCGCAAGCCCCCGGCGAAGCCGGACGACCAGTCGGAGTGATCCGCCGCTGAACCCGCCGTCGCCCGCCGCCCGTATGAGGTGTGGCAGCGCGGTGGCCGTTCCCCGGCGTGTGCGCACCGCGTGCGCGCCCCGGTGGCCGCAGTATTGGAGCCGTTCAGCGAGGAGTGCGGTCGAGGGCCGCGTGCTCGGGTCGTGGTCGATGGCCAGGCGCAGCACGGGGTCGCGGCCACCGAAGCGAGGTGAGTGACTTGGCAGTCACGGTGATCGGGGTCGACGGCGCAACGCTGCCGCCGGGTGGTGCCGAGGCGATGGAGCAGGCGCGACTGGTCGTGGGAGGCAAGCGGCACCTCGACGCGCACGCCCCGGACCACGCGAAACGTCTTGAGCTCGGACCGCTGGAACCGGCGCTCAACGCGCTGTTCTCGCTGTCCGGCGACGAGCGGGGCGTCGTGCTCGCGTCCGGCGACCCCGGGTTCTTCGGCGCGGTGCGCGCCCTGCGGGAGCGCGGCATCCGCTGCACGGTGCTGCCCGCGACCTCCAGCGTTCAGCGCTTGATGGCGCGCGCGGGACGTTCCTGGGACGACGTCGTGGTCGTCAGCGCCCACGGGAGCGATCTGGGCGCGGCGATCAACGTGTGCCGCGCCCGCCCCGCGGTGGCGGTGCTGACCGCCCCGAAGTCGGGGCCGGCGCAGATCGCCTCCGGGCTCGCCGGGTGGCGGCGGACGATGATCGTCGCCGAGGACCTGGGCGGCCCGAACGAGTCCGTGGTGACCGTGGACCCGGCCGATGCGGCCAAGCGCAGCTGGTTCGAACCCAACGTCGTGCTGTGCCTGGCGGACGCCGATGAGGTGCCGCCGCGCAGCTGGATGGCCGGTGGCGAGCCGATTCCGCCCGCGACCGGCTGGGCGTTGTCGGAGGACGAGTTCTCGCACCGCGACGGCATGATCACCGGCGCCGAGGTGCGCGCCGTGGCGCTGGCCCGGCTCGCCCCGAGGCCCGGCGCGCTGGTCTGGGACGTCGGAGCGGGTTCCGGTTCGGTGGCCGTGGAGTGCGCCCGGATGGGCGCTGCCACCATCGCGATCGAGTCCGACGAGGCGCAGGTCGTCCGACTGGTCACCAACGCCGCAGGTCATGGCGTGGACGTCCGGATCGAGGAGGGCAAGGCCCCGCAGGCGCTGCGCGAGCTGCCCAAGCCGGACTCGATCTACGTGGGAGGTGGTGGCCAGGAGGTCGTCACCGCTTGCGCCCACGCCGGGGCGTCGCGGGTGGTGGTCGCGCTGGCCGCGCTGGACCGGGTCGCGCCGACCCGCGAGACCCTCCGCTCGGCCGGGTACGAGGTCCACGGCGTTCAGCTGGCGGCGTCCCGCCTGGCGGAGCTGGAGGACAACTCGACGCAGCTGGAAGCGGCCAACCCGGTGGTGCTGATCACGGCGCAGAAGAAGCCCTGATCTCGCCCAGTGCGAGGTCGGCCGGGCCGATCGCGCGCCGGGACCGGCTCGCTCGGACGTGCCCTAGGGTGTCACCGGAACCGGGCAGGTGACGACGAGCGGGGGGAGAAGCAGTGATCGGTCTGTTCGCGGTGACCGCGGCGGGACGGCGGGCGGCCGCTGAACTCGCCGGACGGCTGGGGCCGGAGGCCCTGGTCGCCGACGGCCCGATCGGACCGGCAGTGCGGCGCCTCTGGGACCACCTCGACGCGGCCGTCTTCTTCCTGGCCAGCGGCGCGACGATCCGCCTGGTCGCTCCGCTGCTGCAGGACGAGCGCACCGACCCGGGCATCGTCAGCGTCGACGAGGCGCAGCGCTTCGCGATCGCGCTGACCGGTGGCCACGACGGTGCCGCCAACGCGCTGGCCGAGCAGGTCGCCGACGTCCTCGACTGCGCGTCGGTGACCACCACGGCTCCGGAGACCACCGGCACGACCGCCCTGGACGAGCTGGTCGACCAGCTCGACGCCACCGTCGACGGGGACCTGCCGGCCTGCGGAGCGGCGATCCTCGACGGCGCCCCGGTCGGGCTGGTCAACCCGCACGGATTCCCGCTGCCTGCGCTGCCGCCCAACGTCGGCACCGAGGTCGTCGGTCCGCTGTGGACGGTGGTGATCGACGACCGCCGCCCGACCGAGCAGGAGGAGCGCACGCTGCGCCTCATCCCGCGCACGCTGGTCGTCGGGATCGGGTCGTCGCGCGGAGTCTCGCGCACCGCGGTCACCGAGACCATCGCCAGGCTCGACAGCGAGCGGGGGCTGGATCCGCGCGCCATCCGCGCGTTCGCCACCGCCGACGTCAAGGCGGAGGAGGCGGGCATCCTCGACGCGGTGCAGGACCTGGGGTTCTGGCACTCCAGCGACGGCGGCGACGAGATGTCGCTGCTGACCTACCCGGCCGAGGTGTTAGCGGGCGTCGCCGTGCCCAACCCGAGCGAGGTGGTGCGCCGCGAGGCCGGGACGCCCAGCGTCGCCGAGGCGTCCGCGCTGCACGCCGCCGCCGAACTCGCCTACGGAGCTCCGGTCGAGCTGGTCGCGGACAAGATCAAGGGCGAGGGCGTCACGGTGGCCGCCGCGCGCATCCGGCCGCGCGGCAGGCTGGCCATCGTCGGCCTCGGCCCCGGCGCTCCGGATCTGCGCACGCCGCGCGCCGACGCCGAGCTGCGCCGCGCATCGGTGGTCGTCGGCCTCGACCGGCACCTCGACCAGATCCGGCACCTGCTGCGGCCCGGCACCGAGGAGCGCGGCACGCCGCTGGGGGCCGATGACGCCCGCGCCGCCGACGCGGTGGAGCTGGCCGAGCGGGGGCGTGCGGTCGTGCTGATCGGCTCGGGCGACGCGGGCGTGTTCGCGATGGCCAGCCCCGCTCTGGAGAAGGCCGACGTGGACATCGAGGTCGTCGGGGTTCCGGGCGTCACGGCGGCGCTCTCGGCCTCGGCGTTGCTGGGTGCCCCGCTCGGCCACGACCACGCCCTGATCAGCCTGTCCGACCTGCACACGCCGTGGGAGGTGATCGAGCGCCGGATCCGGGCGGCCGCCGAGAGCGACCTGGTGGTCTGCTTCTACAACCCGCGCTCCCGCAACCTCCACTGGCAGCTGGGCCGCGCTCTGGAAGTCCTCGCCGAGCACCGCCCGGCGACGACCCCGGTGGGCGCGGTGCGCCAGGCGAGCCGTGCGGACCAGACGGTCTGGTGCGCTCCGATCACCGAGTTCGACCCGGCCGACGTGGACATGCTCACCACGGTCGTCGTCGGCTCCTCGCAGTCCACTGTGGTCGGACGTCGGATGGTGACCCCGAGCGGTCACCGCTGGATGGCCGACGACGCGGGCTGACGCTGGGCTCGCCGTGCCCGGGGTGGCAGGCTGGCGGCGTGAGCGGAGACATGTCGCCGGAGGAGTTCCGGCGGGTCGGCAAGCAGGTCGTGGACTGGATCGCGGACTACCGAGCGGGGATCGAGTCGTTCCCGGTGCGATCGCAGGTGGAGCCGGGCGAGGTGCGGGCGAAGCTCCCGGCGCACCCGCCGGAGCGGGGAGAGGACTTCGAGCAGGTCCTCCGCGACCTCGACGAGATCCTGCTGCCGGGCGTGACGCACTGGCAGCACCCGGAGTTCTTCGCCTACTTCCCGTCGAACTCGACCGGGCCGTCGATCCTCGGCGATCTGCTCTCCAGCGGCCTCGGCGTGCAGGGCATGGTGTGGGCGACGAGCCCGGCGTGCACCGAGCTCGAAACGACCGTGATGGACTGGCTCGTCGCACTCCTCGGCCTTCCGTCGCACTTCCGCACCGACGCCGCCGGTGGTGGCGTCATCCAGGACTCGGCCTCCAGCGCGGTGCTGGTGGCGTGCCTCGCGGCGCTGCAGCGGACCGGTGAGGACGTGGCCCGCCTGGGCATCCGCCGCAGGCACACCCTCTACGCGTCGGAGCACACCCATTCCTCGCTGGAGCGGGCCGCGCGGCTGGCCGGCATCGGCTCCGACAACGTGCGGGTGGTCGGCACCGACCCGGACACGCTGGGCATGGACCCGCGACGGCTGGACGAGCTCATCGCCGCGGACGTGGAAGCCGGTGCCGTGCCGACCCTGGTGTGCGCGACGATCGGCACCACCTCGACCACCGCGATCGACCCGGTGCGCGAGATCGGCGAGGTGTGCCGGGAGCGGGACGTCTGGTTGCACGTCGACGCCGCGTACGCGGGAGTTGCGGCGGTGTGCCCTGAGCTGCGCTGGATCAACGACGGGGTCGCCGAGTTCGCCGACTCCTACTGCACCAACCCGCACAAGTGGCTGTTGACCAACTTCGACTGCAGCGCGCTGTGGCTGGCCGACCGGGCGCCGATGATCGAGGCCCTGTCGATCCTGCCGGAGTACCTGCGCAACTCGGCCACCGAATCCGGCGAGGTGATCGACTACCGGGACTGGCAGGTCCCGCTCGGCCGCCGGTTCCGGTCGTTGAAGCTGTGGTCGGTGTTGCGCTGGTACGGCGCCGAGGGGCTGCGCGCGCACATCCGCGGCACCGTCGCGCTGGCACAGGAGTTCGCCGGATGGGTGCGCGAGGACCCGGATTTCGAGCTGCTGGAACCGCATCCGTTCGCGCTGGTCTGCTTCCGACCGCGCTACCCGGAGCTGTCCGCGTCCGAGGCCGACGAGCGCACGCACCGGGTGATGAACGCCCTCAACGACTCCGGCGACCTCTACCTCACCCACACCAAGATCGGCGGGCGGACCCTCCTGCGGTTGGCGATCGGCTCCCCGGCGACCGAGCGCAGGCATGTCGAGGCGGCGTGGCAGCGGATCCGGAGGGCCGTCCAGGTGCGCTGACCGGGTGCTGCGGGCCGGTTTTGGTCCGAATTGACCGGGCGATCATGGACGGTTCGGACCGGAACTGCCCACGGGTCCACCGCGCGGGAGGATCGCCGTCTTCCGTCAGCGCGTCGAGGCCAGGGTGGGTTGGCGGGTCTCGGCGCGGGTGCCCAGGACGCACGCGGTGGTGGCGAGGGCGATGCCGAGAACCGCTGCGAGTGAGGGTGTTTCGCCGAGCAGGGGCCACGCGAGCACTGCGGTGAACGGGGGTACGGCGCTGAACAGGGCGCTCGCCCGCGCGGCTCCGCCGACGGCCACCGCTCGCAGGTAGCAGCTCACGCCCAGCACCGAGCCGGTGATGACCAGCCACAGCACGGCGGCCCCGGCTTGCGCCCAGTGCGTGACGTGGCCGTGCTCGAACAGCGCGATCACGCCGATCACCACGGCCGCAGCGGCGGTCTGCGCGGCCGCGCCGGAGCGGATGTCGATGCCGCCGCAGTAGCGCTGCTGGTAGAGGCCGCCTGCCGAGAAACCGAGCAGGCCGAGCAGCGTCAGCAGGATCGCCGGGTTCCACTCGCCTTCGGCCGCGACCTGACCGCCGAGGGTCACCAGCACCGCCAGCACGCCCAGCCCGAGTCCGAGCAGGCGCCACCTGCTCAGCCTCTCCCGCAGCAGCGCCGCCGCCAGAGCGGCCGTGAGCACCGGGTTCATCGAGATCACCAGCGCCGTCACCGACGCGGGCACCCCGGCGGCCATCCCGCCGTAGCAGCCGCCGAACTGCGTCGCGTGCGTGAGCAGGCCGGCCGCGGCGCAGTGCCCGAGCCCGCGGCCGGTCGGCCACACCGCGCCGCCGGCCAGCGCGATCACCGCGAGCACCGCTGCCGCCAGCGCCAGGCGCACCGCGGTGAGCAGGAACGGTGGTGCGGCGGCGACTCCGAGCGCTCCGGTCGGATATCCGCTGGCCCAGAAGAAGACGATGGGAGCGGCGAGCGAGAGCGGGATCGACCGCGACTGGTGCATGCCCCTGAGCGTTCAGCCCGCGCGCCGCTGCGTCCAACGACGATGAGAGATCGCGATCGATCGTGGTTGCTTATCGGTCTAGACTCAAGGGTATGAGTGCGGTGCTCGACGTCGTCGCGCTGCGCAGCCTGGTGGCCGTCGCCGACTGCGGCGGGTTCCACCGGGCGGCCGCGGCGCTGTACCTGACGCAGTCGGCGATCAGCCAGCACCTGCGCAAGCTGGAGCGCGTGACCGACCGGAAGCTGGTGGTGCGCGAGGGCAGGCAGGCCCGGTTCACCGCCGAGGGCGAACTGCTGCTGGCGGAGGCCCGCCGCATCCTCGACGTGCACGACGACGCGATCCGCAGGCTCGGCGCCGAGGGACGCGGGACGCTGGTGTTCGGCTCCACCGAGCACGCCGCCGACCGCTTCCTGCCCGAACTGGCCTCCGGGCTGCGTGCCGCGTTCCCGGCCCGGGAGATCCGCTTCCGCCTCGACCGCACCGCCCGGCTCGTGGACTCGGTCGACGGCGGCAGCGTCGACATCGCGCTGCTCATCGATGACACCGTCGGCGCGCGCAGCATCGACGCGGGTCGGTTCCGGCTGGAGTGGTTCTCCGCCCCGGACTGGCAGCCGCCGCACGAGGACCGGCCGCTGCCGCTGGTGGTGTTCGACCAGCCGTGCGTCCTGCGCAGGCACGCGATCGACGCGATGGACGCGCTGGGCAGGGCACCGGACCTGGTCTGCGAAGCCGCCGACCTCTCCGGCGTGCTCGCCGCGACCCGCGCGGGACTGGGCGTGACCTTGTTGCCCTCCACCAGGTCCCGGCCCGTCGGTCTGGTCGAACGACGCGACCTGCCGTGCCTGGAGCCCGCTCAGCTGCGGGTCCGGGTCCGGCCCGGGCTGCCGATGGAGATCGCCGAACACGCGGCGTGCGTGGTCCGCGACGTCCTCGCGGAGGTCGCGTGAACGGCGGGGAGCGCCAGCGCCGTGGCCACGACGGTGGCCGGCTCGGCACCGAGCAGCAACAGCACGAGCAGCACCGCAACGCCCGGCAGCACGACCGGGTCCGTGGCGAAAGCCCTTGCTCTGCGGAAGTTCCGCTGATACCTCATGTCCTCGACGCTAGGAATCGCCCGGGTCCGGCGGAATCCGGTTGGCTCCCGCTCGGGGTGGAGCTAGCTCCACCCCTGTCGGGGACGCAGCAGCAGTGTGCGAGCCGTCCCCGGCGGAAAGACTCGACATCGTGAGAAGACGACTGAAGATCGGATCGAGCCTGCTGCTCCTGGGGCTCGCCGGACCGCTGCTGTTCGCCGGCTACGTCGCGGGACTGACCGCGATCTCGATCGGTGTGCCCGGGTCGGGCCGGCTCATCGGCAGGTGCCGCGCCGCCGCCGGCCTCTCCCGGCGGCTGGCCCGGGACTGGAGCGGCGTGCAGGTCGACGACCCGTACCGGCCCGAACCGCCGGAACCCCAGCCCGACGCCGAAGGCTGGTACCGCTACGACAACACCGTCTACCGGCGGCCGACCCTGGTCCGCTACCTGCAGCGCGTCCTGTGGATCGGCGAAGATCCCGCGACCGGACGCGATCTCGACTTCTTCCTGCTCAACACGATCATCGGTCCGGTGCTGGGGCTCGGGGTCGTGCTGTTCGGGCGGGCGCCGCTGGAGCTGCACGGCCGCTGGGTGCGCAGCCGGCTCGGCCCGCGAACCGAACGAAGCTGGCAGCGGTGGACCGTCCGCGGCCTCCGCGATCTGTGGCGGCTCGCCGTGCTGTTCGCGTTGTCGCTGCTGAACCTGCTGGTCGCCGTCCTGGTGATCGCGCTGTTCGTGATCAGCCACGTGCTGTTCGTGCTGCAGGGCTGGCCGCTCGCTGCGGGGCTCGCCGCGCGGATGGCGGGCCTGGGGCGCGGGCTCGCCGGCTCCTGGTCGGGCGTGCCGACGGCGCAGACGTACCTGCCGCTGGTCGAACCCGAACCCACCAGCGACGGGCTCTACCGGGTCGGCCGCTCGCTCAAGAGGACGCCGACGGCGGCGCTGTGGCGCGCCCGCTACCGGCGCGCCACGACCGATCCGGCGACCTGGCGGGACCTGCTGTGGCTGCTCGGGGACGCCCCGATCACGGCCCTGCTGCTCGCCCCGGCCGTCCTGCTGGTCTGGGTCTTCGGCTGGGGAGCGTGGATCTCGGTGTGGGTCCGCCTCGGTGATCTGCTGCTGGGCACGGGCGCGCCGTGGGCGGAGCTGTCCGGGCCGGCGCGGTGGCTCGCGGAAACACCCCTCATCGGTATTCCGCTCGGGCTCGCGTGCGGCATCGCTGTGCTGGCCGCGGCTCCCGGGCTGCTGCGCGCTCACGGCCGCTGGACCCACTGGTTGCTGTCGCCGACCAGGCGCGCCGAACTCGCGCAGCGCGTCGGCGAGCTCTCCCGCACCCGGGCGGACGCCACCGCCGCCGAGGACGTCGAGCTGCGGCGCATCGAGCGCGACCTGCACGACGGCACCCAAGCCCGGCTGGTGGCTCTGGGCATGAAGCTCGGCGCTGCCGAGCAGCTTCTCGCCCACGACCCCGACCGCGCGCGGGAACTGCTCGACCAGAGCAAGAGCGACTCCGGGCACGCGCTCGCCGAACTGCGCGCGCTGGTGCGCGGAATCCGGCCGCCGGTGCTCACCGAGCGCGGTCTGGTGGACGCGATCCGCGCCCTGGCCCTGGACCTCGACGTGACCGTCGACGTCGAAGGCGACCTGCCGGGTCGTTGTCCGTCGGCGGTGGAGGCCGCCGCCTACTTCACCACCCGCGAGCTGATCACCAACGCGCTCAAGCACGCCCGCGCGGGCACCGTGCGGGTCGGCATCGCGCACGAAGGGCGGTTGCGGATCGCCGTCGTCGACGACGGTGTGGGAGGCGCGGATCCCGATCGCGGGAGCGGCCTGCGGGGGATCCGCACGCGGCTCGGTACCTTCGACGGGACCTTGCAGCTCAGCAGCCCACCCGGCGGGCCTACCGAAGCGATCGTGGAGATCCCGTGCGCGTTGTCCTAGCCGAAGACCTGTTCCTGCTGCGGGACGGGCTGAGCACCCTGCTGGCCGCGCACGGCTTCGAGATCATCGCCGCCGTCGAGACGGGGCCCGAGCTGGAACGGGCACTGCTGGACCTGCGGCCCGACATCGCGGTCGTCGACGTGCGCCTGCCTCCCACCCAGACCGATGAGGGACTGCGCGCCGCCCTGGTCGCGCGCGAGCGGTCCCCCGGACTGCCGGTGCTGGTGTTGTCCCAGCACGTCGAGCAGCTCTACGCGCGCGAACTGCTCGCCGACGGCAGCGGTGGTATCGGCTACCTGCTCAAGGACCGGGTGTTCAACGCCGAGCAGTTCGTCGACGCCGTGCGCCGAGTCGCGGCGGGCGGGACCGCGATGGACCCGGAGGTCATCGCCGCGCTGCTCGCCCGTCGATCGACACCGCTGCAGCGGCTGACCGACCGCGAGAACGAGGTGCTCTCGCTGATGGCGGAGGGCCGCTCCAACGCCGCCATCGCGGCACACCTGCACCTCAGCGAGGGTGCGGTGAGCAAGCACATCGCCGGGATCTTCACCAAGCTCGACCTGCCCACGACCGACGACACCAACCGCCGGGTGATGGCCGTCCTCGAATACCTCCGGCGCTGACCGGGTGCGGGGGAAGCTCCGAGGCGGAACTTCCCCCGAGCGTCCGCTCAGGCCGGGAGGTGGACTCGCCGGTGCAGGCGGTCGCCGATGTCGCTGGAGGCGTTGTCCAGGAGCTTGTGCGCGAGTTCGAACAGGGCGCGGGCGATGGCGATCTCGTCGCCGATCTGCGGCACCTCCGGGTCCTCGGGGTGCCTGCGCGCCGTGCCGTGACCGTGCAGCGCCTGGCCACCGGGCGTGGTGAAACCGACGTCGGCGGTGGTCTTCGCGCCTGCCTCCACGACCTGCAGGTTCAGCGTGATCGAGTGCGTCTCGTTCATCGTGGCCTCCTCGAGACGGCGGTGAGCCCGAGCGCCGGGCTCACCGCCCGACTACCCGGATCGGGCCGGTTGAAAGCGCACCGGACGGCCCGATTCCCCTTCGAAGATCACGGAAAGTGATCGAGTTCACCGGGTTTGACCTCGGACCGTTGATCAGGCAAGGATGTCCGTCGCCGACAGTGCAGGAACCCGGTGCGAATCCGGGACGGTCCCGCCACTGTGACCGGGGAGTGGTCCCCACCATCGCCACGGCTGTCACCAGCTGGAAGGCGGGGGAGCCACGTCGATCCGGGAGTCAGGACACTGCGCGCCGGCCTCGTGCCGCGAACCCGCGGTGCGGGTCCACCGAGCCCCGGGCGGGAGAACCCAGGAGGTCGGAGATCCCATGAGTCGGGATGCCGAAGCGAACCGGACCACCACCACCGGTTGGGGAGCGCGCGAGCGCCGCAAGGCCGCGTTCCTGCTGGCCGCGATCGGAGCCCTGCACCTCGCGGGATGGGGCGCCTACCTGCTGCACCAGCAGGCCTTCAGCGCCGCCGGTGGTCTCGCCGCCGCCGGCACCACCGCCTACCTGCTCGGCCTGCGGCACGGTTTCGACGCCGACCACGTGGCCGTCATCGACGACGCGACGCGGCTGCTGATGCAGCGCGGCAGGCGTCCGATCTCCACCGGCATGTGGTTCGCCCTCGGCCACGCCAGCGTCGTGATGGTGCTGGCGTGCGCGGTGGCCTTCATCGCCGGCCCGGCCGCTCAGCAGTGGGCCGAGCAGACCGGGGTGCAGATGGCCACCGCGGTCGACCTGATCGTGGTCGCCGTGCTGTCCACCCTCGCCGTGCTCAACGCGCTCGTGCTGCGCGACGCCTGGCGGCTGCTGCGGCGCGCCCGCTCCGGCGACGTCGACGAGGCCGAGGTCGAGGTAGTCCTCGGACGGCGCGGCCTGCTGGCGCGCGTGCTGCGCGGCCGGATGCAGGGCGTGGCCCGGTCCTGGCACCTGTTCGGCATCGGTCTCCTGTTCGGCCTCGGGATGCAGACCGCCACCGAGATCACCGTGCTGGCCATGGTCTCCCCGGCCGGGAACCTCTCGGCCATCGCAGTGCTGAGCCTGCCGCTGCTGTTCGCCGCCGGAATGTGCACTGTGGACAGCGTGGACGGAATCCTCATGTCCCGCGCCTACACCTGGTCGCTGGCCCGGCCGATGCGCCGGTTGTGGGTCAACGTCACCACCACCGCGCTCACCGTCGGGCTCGCCGCGCTGGTCGCCTTCGTCGTGCTCTGCGGGGTCCTGGCCGAGTCCGGACTGGACTTCCTCAGCGGGGTCGCCGCCATCTCGGAGGAGTTCGAGCTGCTCGGGTACCTGACCCTGGGGCTGTTCCTGCTGGTCTGGGGTGGGGCGGCGATGTGGTGGCGGTTCTCCTCCCGCACGGGCGCGGAAGTCGCGTGATGCGCAGCGCGCGGTCGTGTCGGCCCGACCTGGAGGTGACCGGATTGCCGGACCCGGCTCGCGCGCACCCGACTCCGAGGTGTGCAAGGTCTCAGGCCTCTTGCAGGAGACCTGCTGCTTCGACACTGTTGAAAGAACGTTCATCTCTCAGGCACCGCCGGGCACCGCTGGCCGGTTCGGCAGGGCTCGTGGACTCAAGCCCGCACGCGTGCGGGTCAGCGGGACGCAACGGGGCTCCGGCAACGACCTCGCCGACCACCTGGGAGACTGCGATGCCCCGGTAGACCTCGTCGTGGAGCCCCACCACGAGATCTCGCACGACGTCCGGACGAACGGCGACACCCGCGCTCACCGGGTGCTGCCGCCGGGATTCGAGGACAGACTGGGCGCATCGCGGACACCGCACCACCACCCGGACGAACCGACCGGTCACGGTCACGCACACGGACACGGACATGGCGACTTCATCGGATAACCACTACCTCGCGGGACTCGACCTCAACGACCGCCGCGTCGTGGTGATCGGTGCCGGAACCGTCGCCCAGCGACGGCTTCCCCGGCTGATCAGCACCGGCGCTGCCGTCGAGGTCATCGCCCCGCAGGCGACGCCCGCGGTGGAAGCGCTGGCGGACTCGGGCGAGATCACCTGGAGCCCCCGGGAGTACCTCGACGGCGACCTCGACGGCGCCTGGTACGCGGTCGCCGCGACCGCGTCGGACGAGGTCAACGCCGCCGTCGTCGCGGAGGCCGAGCGCCGCCGCGTCTTCTGCGTCCGCGCCGACCACGGCGCGGGAGGCAGCGCGGTCACGCCCGCCGTGGCCGAGCACGACGGACTGCTGTTCGGCGTGCTCTCCGGCGGAAAACCGCGCCGCAGCGCGGGAGTGCGCGACGCGCTGCTGGAAGCCGTGCAGTCGGGCGTGATCGACGAGCACACCGAGCCGCACGCACCCGGCGTCGCGCTGATCGGCGGTGGCCCCGGCGCACCCGACCTGATCACCGTGCGCGGGAGGCGGCTGCTGGCCAAGGCCGACGTGGTCATCACCGACCACCTGGCGCCCCGCGAGCTGCTGGAGGAGCTGGGGCCGGACGTCGAGGTCATCGACGCCTCGAAGATCCCGTACGGCCGCGCGGCCAGCCAAGCGGTGATCAACGAGACGCTCATCGAGAGCGTCCGCGCGGGCAAGTTCGTGGCGCGGCTCAAGGGCGGCGATCCGTTCGTGTTCGGGCGCGGCTTCGAAGAGCTGCTGGCCTGCGACGAAGCCGGTGTCCCCGTGACCATCGTTCCCGGCGTGACCAGCGCGTTCTCCGCTCCTGCGATGGCCGAGGTGCCGGTCACCCACCGCGGTGTGGCGCACGAGGCAGTCGTGGTCTCCGGCCACGTCGCCCCCGACGACGAGCGCTCACTGGTCGACTGGGAGGCCCTGGCCCGGCTGCGCGGCACGCTGGTCCTGCTGATGGCGGTCAAGCGCATCGACGCCTTCGCCGAGACCCTGATCAAGCACGGCCGGCCGGCCGACACACCGGTCGCCGTCGTTCAGGAAGCGACCACGGGCACGCAGCGCAACCTCCGCACGACCCTCGCCCGGGTCGCCCAGGACATCCAGGACCAGGACATCAAGCCCCCGGCGGTCATCGTCATCGGCCCGGTGGCAGGCCTCAAGGACTGACCCGCCCCCGCGGCGAACCCGGCCCACCCGTTCGAATTTCGCGCGAAGTTCGAGCGATACCTGCACGGCCCGGTGTGTCTCACGAGGTCAGAGACGGTTCTGGCGCGGCACCGCTCGGAATTCGAGTGGTGCCGCGCCGTCGTGCGTGCAGCCGTCGCTGGAGGTCAGCGGGGGGAGTTGGAGCGGCGCGGGCGCTGCTGGCCGCCCCCGCGGCCACCGCCGGTGGTGGATCCCCGGCGGTTGCGGTTGGAGTGGGAACCGCCGCCTCGGCGGCTCGGCTCGGTGCCTCGCGGCGTGCGCTGCGGGCGGTGCTCACCGCGGGACTTCGACGGCTGCTGCTGCCGCTGCGGCGCGGCGAGCGGCTGGCCGGACGGCTCCCGGGCACCCGTGACGCGGGCGAGCTCGGCGTCCTCCGGACGGACCTCGGTGGTGATCGCCTTGACCCCGGCCTGACCGGCCATGGCCCGGAACGCCTGCTTCTGGTCCTCGGTCACCAGCGTGACCACGGTTCCGCTGGAACCCGCGCGCGCGGTGCGCCCGGCCCGGTGCAGGTAGTCCTTCGGGTCCGCCGGCGGCTCGACGTGCACCACCAGGCTCACGTCGTCGATGTGGATCCCGCGCGCCGCCACGTTGGTCGCCACGAGCGTGCTGGTGGAGGCGTTCTTGAACTCGTCGAGGATGCGGGTTCGCGCGTTCTGGGCCTTGCCGCCGTGCAGCGCACCGGCTTCCACGCCCACGGCGCGCAACTTCTTGGCGAGCCGGTCGGCGTGGTGCTTGGTCCGCACGAACATGATGGTGCGGCCCTCGCGGGCGGCGATGCGCGCCAGCACCGACTGCTTGTCGGTCGCCGACACCAGGAACTGGTGGTGCTCCATGCTGTCGACGCTCGCCGACGGCGGCGCCAGCGAGTGCACGACCGGGTCGGTCGTGTACCGCTCGACGAGCTTGTCCACGTCACCGTCGAGGGTCGCCGAGAACAGCAGGCGCTGACCGTCGGAGGGAACCATGTCGAGGAGTTCCCGCACCTGCGGCAGGAAACCCATGTCGGCCATCTGGTCGGCCTCGTCGAGCGCCGTGCGCTCCACTTCGGACAGATCGCAGGTGCCCTGCCGCACGTGGTCGGCGAGCCGGCCCGGCGTGGCGACCAGGACGTCCACACCGCGTCGCAGCGTGTCGACCTGCCGGTTGAACGAGGTGCCGCCGACGACCTCCCGGACGTACAGGCCGAGAGCCTTGGCCAGCGGCTTGAGCGAATCGGTGACCTGGGTGGCCAGTTCGCGGGTGGGCACCAGAACCAGGCCGCGCGGCCGCATCGGGCGCGCGTTCTCGGTCTGCAGCGCCAGCAGCGGAAGACCGAACGCCAGCGTCTTGCCGGAGCCGGTCTGACCCCGGCCGAGAACGTCCCGCTCGGTCAGCGCGTCCGGGATGGTGGCGGCCTGGATCGGGAACGCTTCCTGCATCCCGTTGTCGTGCAGCGCGCGCACCAGGCGGTTGGGCAGGCCGAGGTCCGCGAACGGCGCCGGGTCGACGGCCGTCACCCCGACCTCGTCGAACAGACTCCGCTTGACCGGCTGCGCCTTGGCCTGCGGGCGACGTCGACGCGGACGTCCCTGCTGGTTTCGGCGTGCGGGCGTGGAAGAAGAAGGCACGAAGGAACTCCCCGGGAAGTTGGCACGTCACGGGGAGGCGTCGCGGGTCTTCCCGCGGGCGATCACGAGGACGAGCCCGGCGCGAGGCACGCGCCGATGGGTGGGCGAACGCGGCGGACGCCGCTCGCATTGCGGCCTGCTCCGGCCGCGGACACCCCGCAGTCTATCCGACAGGGCCCGGCTCCGGTGCGCCGCATCCGAGAGCCGGGCCACATCGCTCAACGCGCATTCGCCTCCGCTGCAAGCACAACTGCCAGCTCGTCGGGGTCGAAACGGGACTCGTCGCCGCTGCGGGAGCGGAACCAGCCCGCGATGTTGCGCACGTCACGCCACAAGTAGTCCACGCCCTGCGGGTTGGTCACCACGTCCACGGCCTGAGGCAGGTCGATCAGCACCAACCGGCCCTCGTGCACGAGCACGTTGTACGCCGACAGGTCGCCGTGGGTGAATCCGTGACGGGCGAGGGCGGTGAGGGCGTCGACGAGCTGGGTCCAGAGCTCGTCGAGCTCCTCGCCGGACGGGCGCAGCGCGGCGAGTCGCGGTGCGGCCGTGCCGTCCGGACTGCCGATGAACTGCATCAGCACCTCGGTTCCGACCCGCTGCGCCGGGTAGGGGACCGGTGCGCCCGCCTCCCACAGGCCGCTGAGCACCGTGAACTCGGCCACGGCCCACTGCTGGGCGATCATGCCGCGACCGAAGGAGGTGCGGTTCTCGATCGCCCGCATCTCGCGAGACCGGCGCATCCGCCTGCCTTCGAGATAGCCGCCATCGCGGTGGAACAGGCGGTGGTCGGCGTCGCGGTAACGCTTGGCCGCGAGCAGGCACGCCTCTCCGCCGGGGACCGAGCGCCGCAGCAGGTGCACGTCGGCTTCCTTGCCGGTCTTGAGCACGCCGAGCTCGTGATCGACCGCCGCCAGCTCGGTGACCAGCCAGTCCGGATGCGGCTGGGGTCCGTGTCCGCCGGAATCCCAGGTGGACCAGCGGTCGGCGCCGTCCGGCAGCGGACGTGGTTCGGGCTCGTCGCGGAGATCGGCGAGGTGGCCGCGCTCCTCCTCGGTCAGCCGGCCGCGCCGCACCGGTTCGTCGTCGAAGCGACGACGCTTGGCCGCGGCGGACTTGCGTTGCTTGAACTGCTTGGTGGTGCGGATGAAATCCGGATCGTCGTACAAGACTGAGAGCTCCTCGAACGGATTCCTCCGCCGGAGCAGCCGGTTTCAGCGCACGCGATGCGGAGGAAGGTGGTTTGGGGTGTCACAGCGCGGGAAAATCGCGCGCACAACCGTCACTTCGGCCACCACGGCAAACCTCCTTCCCTCGGGGGTGGGGAAGTTTTCATGAAAACTTCCCCATTGACGACCAGTGTCGGGCGGCACGGTGGCCGCCCGCAACCGATTTTTCACCGCACGACGACGCAGAGCTTGCGGTCGGCCTCGCGCTCCACGTCCAGGCCGGCCTCGCTCGCCACGTCGAGCACGTCCTCGATGCTCGCGGGTTCGTCCGGAGCGCAGGCCAGTGCCCGCGCCAACCGGCCCTTGTGGGACTTGTTGTGGTGGCTGACCACCTTGCGCTTGCCCGAGGCGTCCTCGGACAGCACGCGCACCTCGACCGCTCCGCCGACCTTCGCCAGCGCCGCGTAGGCACCCGAGCGCAGGTCCACCACCAGGTCGTCGGCCGAGGCCAGCACGGGTTCCAGCACCGGCCGCCACACGCCGCGCAACGTCCCCAGCTCGGGCAGCGAGCCGCCGCCGGAGAGCCGGTAGGCGGGGATCGAGTCCGTGCCGCGCACCAGGCCGAACAGCGCCGAGGCCACCGCCAGCCGCGCATCGGCCTGCTTGCGCTCGGCCGACTCCAGCGATCCGACGTCCAGGGCGTCGTAGAGCACCCCGGTGTAGCGCTCCAGCGCGGGAGCCGTCGGCGAGGTCCACAGCTCGGCGTTGCGCTGCACCTCGTCGACCTGCCGCTCGGAAAGTCCCAGAACCTCGAGACTTCGCGGAACGTCATCGGCCACAGTGGACAGAGCGTCGACGAGCGCGCGCCGGGTCTCGTTCAACTCCGGGTGCGACAGGCCCGCCAGCGACAGCGGCGCCCCGTCCCCACCAGCGGCCTTCGTCTCCGAAGGGGGCAGCAAAACCAACACGGGATCAGGGTACTCAGGCCGCATCGCGCCTCCGATGCCCGATCAGCGCGGCGACCGCCGGGCGCGTTCGCAGGCGTCGCCCAGTTCCCGCTCGTCGTCCGCGGCCGTTCTCACCGCGCCGCGGAACCGTTGGTGGACACTGGTGGCGCACACCCAGCCCCTGGAGGAACCGAATGGCCTTCACCCCGCAGACCTGGCCTGGCCGGGTCATCCCGGCGGACCGGGAGCAGGCCGAGCTGGCCACGAGGAAGTTGTTCGGCGAGCTCTTCCGAGGTCACCCGGTGACCTCGGAAGCCGTCGCGATCCTCAACCGCTGGTTCGACGCGGGCTGGTGCGTGGACGCGATCAAGGTCGCGCTCGACAACCTCCCGGAGGGCCAGGAGGGCTTCCAGCCACGACGGGGCGACCGGGAGTCGCCGGAGGACTTCCTGGTCCGGCGTTTGCGGAAGTGGTTCCGCGACTCGGACGACGACCTCGAGCGCAACGCGCGGTTGGCACCGCCCCGGGCCGGGCAGTCGCTGGACATGCACCTGCGGCTCAAGCGGCAGCAGCAGATCAACGACGGGCTCGTCACCCGGCCCCGGCCGTTGTCCGCCGCCGGTCAGCAGGCCCGCGAGCAGGTGCGGGAGCGCGCGGGAAAGGGGCGCCCGGACAGGATCGCCCGTGCTCGCGCCCGCGACGCGCGCGTGCAGCGGGCGATGGACGCGCTCGACGTCGACGTGCCGCCCGCTCACGCCGAGGACGGCCCGAGCGCTCCGGACGACCGGCGCGGGTCGCAGTTGGTGGCGGCGTACGCCGCGCGGACCGCGACGGTCAAGAACGACCCGACCGTGCGACGGATCCTCGCCCGCCTCACCGAGGAGCGACGGCGCCCGAACGCGCAGGAGACCACCATTCTCCGGCGCGCCGTGCGCGGCGCCCAGCAACGCGCGAGCCTCGGCACCCTCGACGCCGCCACCGCGGACTCGACCAACGCGGTCCTCGGTGAGGACGCGCAGCGCGTCCTCACCTACCTCGACCACGCCATGAACTCCGGGCTGACCCTCGACCAGACCCTCGCCCTGATGCACACCCAGGTCGACGCAGTGACGCGAGATCCCCGGTCCGATCGGTAGTGGTGGACCGCCCGACCACTCGCACGAGAGGTCACGTTCACGAAGGTCTGGGAGGTTGACCGGCGGCCCGGCGCGGTCAAGCCCAATCGCGGGCCAGACGGTGTTCAGGGGCCGGTTCTGAACACCGCCATCGACCACCCGGTGCGTTGAACCTGCTGCGACCCGATGGGTGGAAGGACGCGTTTCCACCGAGGTGATCTCATCGGGACCGGGAATGGCCGACGGGTCCGAAGAGGTGGGGTGGAAATGGTTTGACCTGGTTGTTCGGGGTTGGGGAGGATCGAGCGGTGGGGTGGTTCGACCGCGCAGCGGTGCTGGTCGGGGCGGTCGCTACCCTGCCTGTATTCCCATCGGGCCGAACTAGGAGCCAGTAGCCGTGATCACGAGGATGTCGACGTTGTTCCTGCGTACCCTGCGCGAGGATCCGGCCGACGCCGAGGTGCCGAGCCACAAGCTGCTCGTGCGGGCCGGCTACGTGCGGCGCATCGCGCCCGGCATCTACTCGTGGCTGCCGCTGGGCCTGCGCGTGCTGCGGCGGGTCGAGGAGGTCGTGCGCCAGGAGATGGACGCCATCGGCGCGCAGGAGATCCACTTCCCCGCGCTGCTGCCCAAGGAGCCCTACGAGGCGTCCAACCGCTGGACCGAGTACGGGCCCAACCTGTTCCGGATCAAGGACCGCAAGAACGCCGACCTCCTGCTCGGGCCCACCCACGAGGAGCTGTTCACCCTCACCGTGAAGGGCGAGTACAGCTCCTACAAGGACTACCCGGTCATGCTGTACCAAATCCAGACCAAGTACCGGGACGAGGAGCGCCCCCGCGCGGGCATCCTGCGCGGCCGCGAGTTCGTGATGAAGGACTCCTACTCCTTCGACATCGACGACGAGGGCCTGTCGCAGTCCTACCAGCGCCACCGCGACGCCTACATCAAGCTCTTCGACCGGGTCGGCCTGCGCTACGTGATCGTGGCGGCCACCTCGGGCGCGATGGGCGGCTCGGCCTCGGAGGAGTTCCTCGCCGAGAGCCCCACCGGTGAGGACACCTTCGTCCGCAGCACCGACTCCGGATTCGCCGCCAACGTCGAAGCCGTGGTCACCCCCGCCCCGGCCGCGGAGTCCATCGAGGACAAGCCGGTCGCGGAGGTGCACCACACCCCGAGCACGCCCACGATCGACTCGCTGGTCGACTTCCTCAACGCCAACACCGACCGCAAGTTCACCGCCGCGGACACCCTGAAGAACGTGCTGGTCAAGACCCGCCAGCCGGGTGCGAAGGAGTGGGAGCTGCTGGCGGTCGGCCTTCCCGGCGACCGCGAGGTCGACATGAAGCGCCTCGAAGCGTCGGTGGAGCCCGCAGAGGTGTCGCTGCTGGAGGAGCCCGACTTCGCCGCCAACCCGTTCCTGGTCAAGGGGTACATCGGACCGAAGGCGCTGCAGGACAACGGTGTTCGCTACCTCGTCGACCCGCGCGTCGTCGAGGGCACGGCCTGGGTCACCGGCGCCGACCAGGCCGACCACCACGTGCTCGACCTCGTCTGCGGCCGCGACTTCACCCCGGACGGCACCATCGAAGCCGCCGAGGTGCGCGAAGGCGACCCGTCGCCCGACGGCCAGGGGACCCTGGTGACGGCCCGCGGCATCGAGATCGGGCACATCTTCCAGCTGGGCCGCAAGTACGCCGACGCGTTCGGCCTCGACGCGCTCGGCCAGGACGGCAAGCCCAAGCGGATCACGATGGGCTCCTACGGCGTCGGCGTGTCCCGCCTGGTCGCGGCCATCGCCGAGCAGACCCACGACGACATGGGCCTGGCCTGGCCGCGCGAGATCGCCCCCGCCGACGTGCACGTGGTCATCGCGGGCAAGGACGAGACGGTCCGGGCGCGCGCCGAGGAGATGGCCGCCGAGCTCGACGCGGCCGGCGTGCAGGTGATCCTCGACGACCGCACGGTCTCGCCCGGCGTGAAGTTCGCCGACGCCGAGCTCGTCGGCATCCCGTCGATCCTGGTGGTCGGCAAGGGCCTGGCCAACGGCGTCGTCGAGATCCGCGACCGGATCTCCGGCGAGCGCAACGAGGTCGCCGCCGACGACGCGGTGGCGGCGCTCGTCGACGTCGTGCGTGGCTGAATCACGTCAGCGCGCCCGCTGAGCGGCGCCGATCGCACTAGCCTCCGGTGGTGATCAACTGATCATCACCGGAGGCTTTGTCATGCGGTCCCTCTCACGTTTCCTCCTGCCCGCGCTGGCGGCGCTCACCCTGATCGCGCCTGCCGCGGCCAGCGCCGCACCGGCCCTCGACGCCGAGCCGTTGGCCCAGGCCCACGCGCACAACGACTACCTGCACGACCGTCCGCTGCTGGACGCGCTGGACCACGGGTTCACCAGCGTCGAAGCCGACATCTACCCGCTGGGCGACTCGCTGCTGGTCGGCCACGACCCGTTCCAGCTCCGCCCCGATCGCACCATCGAATCGCTGTACCTGGACCCGCTGGTGGAGCGGGTCAACGCGGACGGCCTCTACCCGGGGCACGACGTGAAGTTCCAGCTGCTGGTCGACTTCAAGACCTTCGGCGAGGACGGTTACAAGCGATTCGACGAGATCATGCGCGATCCCCGGTACGCGGGCCTGTTCACCCACTACGAGAACGGAACCGTCACCGAAGGACCCGTCACCGTGGTGATCTCCGGTGAGAAGCCGACCGAGTTCATCGAGGGCCAGACCGACCGCTACGCGTTCCTCGACGGTGGTGTCGGAGGTTCGATCGGCGCCGATCCCGCGCTCGTCCCGCTGGTCTCCGACGACTGGACGCAGGTGTTCAGCTGGAACGGCTCCGGCGACATGCCCGCCGACGAGCGCGACGAGCTGGAGCGGATCGTCGGCGACGCGCACGCCGCCGGGCAGCGGGTGCGCTTCTGGGCCACCCCCGACGACGCGGGCGCCGAGCGCGAGGCCGTGTGGAAGGTGCTGGAGGAGGTCGGTGTCGACCACATCAACACCGACGACCTCGCCGGACTCCAGGAGTTCCTCAGCAACTGACACGAGGAGTTCCTGAGAGGCCGACATGTTCCGCCTCTCGTGGGGGTGGGGAAGTTTTCATGAAAACCTCCCCACCCCCACGAGAGATCCGGAGACCCGAGGTCAGCCGTTGAGGAAGCTCAGCCGCACCTTCCGGACCGGGTTGTCGACGTTGGTGTCGACCAGGCAGACCGACTGCCAGGTGCCCAGCGCCATCCGCCCGCCCAGCACCGGGACCGTCGCGTAGGGCGGCACGAAGGCAGGCAGCACGTGATCACGGCCGTGACCCGGTGATCCGTGGCGATGCCGCCAGCGATCGTCGGCGGGCAGCAGGTCCCGCAGCGCCATCAGCAGGTCCTCGTCGCTGCCCGCGCCGGTCTCGATGATCGCCAGGCCGGCGGTCGCGTGCGGCACCCACAGGTTGAGCAACCCGTCGGCCGCCCCGGCCGAGCTCAGGAACCGATCGCACTCGTCGCGCAGATCGCGCACCGCCTCGCTGCCGCCGGTGCGGATCTCGATCTCTTCGCTGTGCATGCCTCAACCGTATGCAGACGGGGCCGCAGCGGCCCGATCGGTGCGAGGATGGTGACCATGCGGAAGGCTTTCGACGCGGTTTTCGACGTTCCGGACGGCTACCTCAACACCGCCAGCATCGGCATCCCGCCGACCGAGACCGTCCGGGAGGTCTCCGAAGCCGTGGGGCGCTGGGGCAGCGGACTGGACCGGCCCGGTGACTTCGACTCCCACGTCGCCACCGCACGCGAGGCCTTCGCCCACCTCATCGGCGTCCCGGCCGACCGGATCGCCATCGGCGCCAGCGCTTCCCAGGTGGTCGGCCTGGTCGCGGCCAGCCTGCCCGACGGCGCGCGGGTGCTGGTGGCGACCGACGATTTCACCAGCGTGCTGTTCCCGTTCGCAGCCCAGTCCGGACGCGGGATCACCGTCACCGAGGTCGATCTGGACGAGATCGGCGAGCGCGCAGCGGAATTCGACCTCGTGGCGGTCAGCGCCGTGCAGTCCAAGGACGGTCGCATCGTCGACTTCGAGGCCCTCGAACTGGCCAGGCAGGAGCACGGCACCCGCGTCCTGCTCGACGTCACGCAGGCGGCGGGCTGGATGCCGCTGCGGCTGGACTGGGCGGACTGGGTCGCGGGAGCCGGGTACAAGTGGCTGATGGCCCCGCGCGGTTCGGCCTGGCTGGCGGTCCACCCCGATGCGCCGCGGCCCGTTCCGCACAGCGCCAACTGGTACGCCGCGGAGGACCCGTGGGAAGCCACCTACGGCCTGCCGCTTCGGCTGGCGGAGGGCGCTCGGAGGCTGGACATCTCGCCGGTGTGGCTGGCGCAGGTCGGCGCCGCCGCGTCGATGGAGTGGCTGGCCCGTCTGAATCTCGCCGAGGTCGCCGCGCACTGCAGCGGTCTCGCCGACGGGTTCCGGGCCGAGCTCGGGATGCCCGCCGCGGGTTCCGCGATCGTGTCAGTGACCAGCCCCGACGCCGTGGAGAAGCTGACCGCGGCCGGAGTGGCCTGCGCCAGCCGGGGCGGCCGGGCGAGGGTGTCGTTCCACCTCTACAACACCGCGGACGACGTCGAACGGGCGGTCCGTGCGCTGCTCTGATCAGCGCAACAAGGCATCGGGTTGTCCGTCCCGTAATCCGGAACCGCTACCGTAGGCACTCGTGTCAGACCGACAGGGTGTGCCCGAGGGCATGACGGGAGCACGCGACAACACGCAGCGTGATACCGCCCCGCTGCGGCGGGACAACTCCCAGATCAGGCAGGACCGGCAGGTGGCCGCACCGACCCCGGACCACGCGACCAGGCCGGTGATCACGCATTCGCCGGCGCCGCAGCAGGCACCTCACCAGGCGCCTCCGCAGTCCTACCCGGGCACCAGCAGACAGGCCGCGCCGTTGCCCCCGCCGCGGCAGCAGCCGCCGCGAGGCGTCACGCCGATGGGCTGGGCGCTGCGCGGACTCGTGCTGGTGCTCGTCGCGGTCGTGTCCGGCCTCATCTGGAGCGCCATCAAGCCCGATGACGAGCAGGCGGCCTCCACGCCGCCCAAGCTGCGCTACGACTTCACCCTCGTCCGCAAGGAAGAGGCCTTCCAGGGCTGCAAGAGCGTCTCGAACGACGACATCCAGAGCTACTTCGGCAAGCAGGAGTGCGACCACCTCACCCGCGCGCTCTACACGACCACGCTTCCCGACGGTCGCCGCGTCCTGACCTCGGTGATCACCGTGCTGATGCCGACACCGCAGTTCGCCTCCAAGCTCAACGAGCTGACCACCAAGGACGGCACCGGCAACATCCGGGACCTGGTGGACGACGAGCGCGACGGCACCAAGGACATGCCGGACCTCGACGACGCGGCCTACGCCTCGGCGCGGCAGGACCGGCTGGTCGTGATCGGCGACTCCGCCTACTTCGGCAAGAGCTCGAAGAAGGACCCGACGCTCAGCGACGTCACCAACGAGGCCCTGAAGCTCGGCTGGCCGCAGGACCAGGCCCCGCGCTGATCAGGAGGGCTGGCCGGGGAAGTTCTCGACGGCGGGCTGCTTGCCGACGGTCAGCCGCCAGCGGGTGGCCCTGGTCGCCGAGGTGGTCAGGCCGTCCAGCGCGAGGCGGCGCAGCCCGGGGTCCTCGGCGTTGTCCAGCACCGAGCGCCAACCGACCTGGCAGTCGCTCTCGGCGGTGATCAGCAGCTCGATCGCCTGCTTCTGGTCGCCCACGTCGCCGACGGCGTAGGCGGGTTGCGCCGGGGTCGGGGTCAGGCCCGCCTGGCGCATCGCCTGCTCGGCCTGGTCGCGCAGCCGGAGGTGCTGGTCCGTCGCCTCCTCGATCGCGCCGCGCACCCGCGCCTCGCCGGCGAAGGCGTTGGCCAGGCCGTGGACCCACAGCGCCGCGTGCTCCGCGCCCAGCGCGTCGCCGAGCGCCTGGGCGGCCTGGTCCGAGAGCTCGCTCATCCGAGAACCTCCTGAAGGCTCGCGCAGCTGGCCGACACCGAAGCGACCAGGCCGGCTCGGTGGGAGGGCAGTGAGGGGACGAGCTTCGCCGACTGCTCCTGCCCCTGGCGCATCGCGGAGCGCAGCGCGTCCTCGGCGGCACCGGCCGACGACGGGGGCTTCCCGGGTGCGGGGTCGGGGACCGACGGCGGTTCGTCCGGATCGCGTGGCGTCACCCGGTCGATCTCCCGCTGCAGCGCGGTGGCGTGCGCGGTCCGCGCCGCCGCCAGCTCGCGCGCCGGACGCGCGATCCCGGAGTGCGCCCGGGCGATCGCGTTCGCCAGCGCGGCATCGGCCTTCGCGGCGGTCGCCAGCGCCAGCAGCTGATCGGGTTCCTCGTCCCCGGAGCCGCACGCGGCGAGCGCGGCCGCGGCGGGCGCGGCGGCCAACAACCGCAGCACGCGCCGACGCGGGAGGACCGGCAGGGATGCGCGGGGGAGTTCCACGGAGATCTATCCTGCCAGGCACCCGGAGGATCGCGTTCCAGTGGTCGTCCGGGTGCTGCCTCCTGTGTCGCTGCCGCGGAGACCACGACGCGGGAGGGGCAGCGCAGCGGCGCGCAGAACCCCGTGTCCGCTCCGCGATCGGTGATCCATTCAGGGCCCCTGCCAATCCGCCGATCGTTGGGGTCCCGCGTCGCGCTCGGGTGCGGGCCGACGCGATACCCTGGGCGACCGCGGCCGGGGACGACCGGACGTGGGCGGTTCGCGCCCACGGGTCGGTCCGGGTCGTGACGCATGGGGCCTGAACGAGGCCACGAACCGAAACCTAGGAGTGCCAACGTGTCCAGCCCGCCGCGCGGTGAGATCACCGCGCAGCTGGAGCCCGTCGTCGCCGAGGCCGTCGCCGAAGAGGGCTTCGACCTCGAAGAGCTCGACGTGCAGCAGGCCGGTCGTCGCCGGCTGGTCAAGGTCGTCATCGACTCCGATGACGGTGTCGGCCTCGACGACATCACCGAGGTGAGCCGCTCGGTCGCCAAGGTCCTGGACGCGCACGAGCACGTGCTGGCCGGTTCCTACACGCTGGAGGTCACCTCTCCTGGCGTGGACCGGCCGCTGACCAAGCAGCGACACTGGAAGCGCGCCCGGAACCGGCTGGTCAAGATCCGGTTGGTGGGCGGCGAGCAGTTGGTGGCGCGGGTCGGCCACGCGGATGATGAGAACGTGCAGGTGCTGGTAGGCGCTGAGATCCGCCAGGTGGCCTACCGTGATGTGGAGCGCGCGGTGGTCGAGGTGGAGTTCCAGCAGCCACCGGCGGAAGACCTGGTCAAGCTGGAGCGGGCTGCGAGCGGCGTTTCCCAGCAGGGGGACGACCGGGAAGACACGGAGGAGTCGAGGTGAACGTCGACATCGCGGCGCTGCGGGCGATCGAGCGCGACAAGGACATCCCGTTCGAGACGGTCCTTGAAGCGATCGAATCGGCCCTGCTCACCGCATACCGTCACACCGAGGGGCACCAGCCGCACGCGCGGGTGGAGGTCGACCGCAAGACCGGCATCGTGCGGGTCATCGCGCACTCCCTCGACTCCGACGGCAGCGTTTCGGAGGAGTGGGACGACACCCCGGAGGGGTTCGGGCGGATCGCGGCGACGACCGCGCGGCAGGTCATCCTGCAGCGGTTGCGCGACGCGGAGCACGAGCGGACCTTCGGCGAGTTCGCCGCCAAGGAGGGCGAGATCATCGGCGGCGTGATCCAGCGCGACGCGCGGGCCAACTCGCGCGGCATGGTGATCGTCCAGATCGGTGACAGCGAGGGCGCCATTCCCGCGGCCGAGCAGGTCCCGGGCGAGAACTACGAGCACGGCACCCGGATCAAGTGCTACGTCTACGGCGTCGCGCGCAGCGCCAGGGGGCCGCAGATCTCCTTGTCGCGCACCCACCCGAACCTGGTCCGCCGGCTGTTCGCGCTGGAGGTCCCGGAGATCGCCGACGGCACCGTGGAGATCCCCGCGGTGGCGCGCGAGGCCGGGCACCGCTCGAAGATCGCGGTGCGCTCGACGGTGAGCGGGGTCAACGCCAAGGGTGCCTGCATCGGGCCGATGGGCGCCCGGGTTCGCAACGTGATGAGCGAGCTGGGCGGCGAGAAGATCGACATCATCGATCACTCGGAGGACCCGGCGACCTTCGTGGGCAACGCGCTGTCCCCGGCCAAGGTCGTCTCGGTCGAGGTGGTCGACGAGCGCACCAAGACCGCGCGGGTGATCGTGCCGGACTTCCAGCTGTCGCTGGCGATCGGCAAGGAAGGTCAGAACGCGCGGCTGGCGGCCCGGCTCACCGGCTGGCGGATCGACATCCGCAGCGATGCCGACCCGTCGTCGCCGACCACCACCAGCGGCCAGGCACCCGTGCAGCCGACCGGGCCGGACCCGGCTGTTGAGGGTCTGCCCACCGTGGGTTCGGCCGAGTGACGCCCTCGGGTTAGAATCGTTAATCGAGGCTCGACGCGAGGGGAGCGATCAATCCACACGAGTCAATCCGGGAATGGTGAACGCCATGCACCGGTTCGCACGTGTGTGGGTTGTCGTACTCGGACGTCGGCCGTTGAGCTGCTACGTGTGGTGGCTGAGGTCGGTGGTTCGGGTCCCTTCGCGGTTCCCGATCCGCGGCATCGGCGACCGGGTCGGGGAGCCTGGCTGCACCCTGATCCGGCTTGCCTTCGTCTGGCCGAACGGCGCCGGGCTTTTCCGCGGGCGCTTCGAGTGCCGGGATCTCTCGACACCTCAGCCGTGCAACACCACTTGAGTGCCGGGCAACCGCCTGCGGCGGCTCAGGACATGACCGACGCGGGATCCGTCCCGCGCCAGGCAACCGAAGGAAAGCAGGTCGACCCGTCATGAATCAGCCGTGAAGCTGAAGCCATGAACGCGCATCGGCGATAGGACGAGGTCGTGCGGGACTGCCGCCCGGCCTCACCCAGATGAGGAGAGCAGTGGCAGGCAAGGCCCGCGTGCATGAGCTCGCAAAAGAGCTCGGTGTAACCAGCAAGGAAGTTCTGAACAAGCTCGCCGAGCAGGGCGAGTACGTGAAGTCTGCGTCCTCCACCGTGGAAGCCCCGGTGGCGCGCAGGCTCCGTGACGCGTACGCCAAGTCGTCGAAGAAGAGCGGCGACAGCGGCAAGCCCGCTCAGAGCGAGCCCAAGGCGGCGAGCGCCGGATCGTCGGCGCCCAAGCCCGGCCCCAAGCCCGGCCCGCGTGCCGAGGCGCCCAAGCCCGGCCCCAAGCCGGGTCCGAAACCGACCCCCAAGCCCGAGCCCGAGCCGCAGGCGGAACCGACTCCGGCTCCGGCCGCGGCCGCCGAGCCCCAGGCCGAGGCCCCCAAGGTCGAAGAGCCGAAGTTCGAGCAGCCCAAGGCCGACAAGCCCCAGGGCGACGCCAAGCCCGGCCCCAAGCCGGGTCCGAAGCCGGGTCCCAAGGCTCCGGGCGGGGAGGGCGACGCCGGTGCGCGTCCCAAGGCTCCCAAGCCCGGTCCGAAGCCCCCGCGCGTCGGCAACAACCCGTTCGGCGTCGGTCAGGGTGCTCCGCAGCAGCGTCCGGGCCGTCCCGGCCCCGGTCCGCGGCAGGACCGCGGTGGCCAGCAGGGTCCCGGTCGCGGTCGTGACGACCAGCGCCGCGGCGGCGGTCAGGGTGCCGGTACCGCTCCTGCCGGTGGCGGCAACAACGCCCCGCGCGGCGAAGGCGGCGGTGGCGGCGGCGGTTCGCGTCCGAACCCGGGCATGATGCCTCCGCGTCCGAACCCCGGCATGATGCCTCCGCGTCCGGCCCGTGGCGGCCCCGGCGGTGGCCCTGGTGGCGGTCGCGGTGGCGGTCGTCCCGGCGGCGGCCCTGGTGGCGGCGGTGGCGGTCGTCCCGGTGGCGGCGGTCGTCCCGGTGGCGGTGGCGGTGGATTCCGCCCCGGCGGCGGTGGCGGCGGCGCTCCGGGTGGAGCTCCGGCCGGCGGTGGCTTCCGCGGTCGTCCCGGCGGCGGTGGCCGTCCGGGCGGTCCCGGTGGTCGTGGCGGCACGGCGGGCGCCTTCGGTCGTCCCGGCGGTCCCGCGAAGCGCGGTCGCAAGTCGAAGCGGCAGAAGCGCCAGGAGTACATGGAGAACATGCAGGCGCCGTCCGTCGGCGGCGTCCGCCTCCCGCGCGGTAACGGCGAGACCCTTCGCCTGCGCCGCGGTGCTTCGCTGACCGACTTCGCCGAGAAGATCAACGCCAACCCGGCTTCGCTGGTGCAGGCGATGTTCCACCTCGGTGAGATGGTCACCGCGACCCAGTCCGTCTCCGACGAGATCCTCGAGCTCCTCGGCCAGGAGATGAACTACAAGGTCGAGATGGTCTCCCCCGAGGACGAGGACCGGGAGCTGCTGCAGTCGTTCGACATCAGCTACGGCGACCCGGGCTCCTCCGAGGAGGAGCTGGCAGCCCGTCCGCCGGTCGTGACCGTCATGGGTCACGTCGACCACGGTAAGACGCGACTGCTGGACACCATCCGGAAGGCGAACGTGCAGGCCGGCGAGGCCGGCGGCATCACGCAGCACATCGGTGCCTACCAGGTCGTCACCGAGCTGGAGGGCAACGAGCGGCCCGTCACCTTCATCGACACCCCTGGTCACGAGGCGTTCACCGCCATGCGTGCCCGCGGTGCGAAGTCGACGGACATCGCCGTGCTGGTGGTCGCCGCGGACGACGGCGTCATGCCGCAGACGGTCGAGGCGATCAACCACGCCCAGGCCGCAGGTGTGCCGATCGTGGTCGCGGTCAACAAGATCGACGTCGAGGGTGCGAACCCGGACAAGATCCGCCAGCAGCTGACCGAGTACAACCTGGTGGCCGAGGAGTACGGCGGCGAGACGATGTTCGTCGAGATCTCCGCCAAGCAGGGCACCAACATCGAGGCTCTGCTGGACGCGATCCTGCTGACCGCCGACGCGTCGCTGGACCTCCGGGCCAACCCGGGCATGTCGGCGCAGGGTGTCGCGATCGAGGCGCACCTGGACCGCGGTCGCGGCCCGGTGGCCACGGTGCTGGTGCAGCGAGGCACTCTCCGCGTCGGCGACTCGGTCGTCGCCGGTGACGCCTACGGCCGCGTTCGCCGCATGATCAACGAGAACGACGAGGACGTCTCGACGGCGACCCCGTCGCGGCCGGTCCAGGTCATCGGCTTCACGTCGGTGCCCGGTGCCGGTGACTCCTTCCTGGTGGTCGACGAGGACCGGGTCGCCCGGCAGATCGCCGACCGCCGCGGAGCCCGCATCCGCGAGGCGCAGAACGCCGCCAAGCGCAAGCGGGTCAGCCTCGAGGACCTGGACAAGGTGCTCAAGGAGACCAACCAGCTGAACCTGATCATCAAGGGTGACAACTCGGGTACCGTCGAGGCGCTCGAAGAGTCCCTGATGAAGATCGAGGTCGGCGAAGAGGTCGAGCTCCGGGTGATCCACCGCGGCGTCGGTGGCATCAACGAGTCGGACATCAACCTCGCCACTGCGGAGAACACCATCGTCCTGGGCTTCAACGTCCGGGCCGAGGGCAAGGCGGCCGAGGTCGCCAACCGCGAGGGCGTCGAGATCCGGTACTACTCGGTGATCTACCGCGCCATCGAGGACATCGAGCAGGCCCTCAAGGGCATGCTCAAGCCCGAGTACGAGGAAGTCGAGCTCGGCCGCGCCGAGATCCGCGAGGTCTTCAAGTCCTCGAAGGTCGGCACGATCGCCGGTTGCATGGTCACCGACGGCATCGTCAAGCGGAACGCGAAGGCACGCCTGCTGCGGGACAACGTGGTCGTCGCCGAGAACCTCACGGTCAACTCGCTGAAGAGGTTCAAGGACGACGCCACCGAGGTCCGCGACGGGTTCGAGTGCGGTCTCACCCTGGGGTCGTACAACGACCTCAAGGTCGGCGACATCATCGAGCCGTACGAGATGCGCGAGAAGCCTCGCGACTGACATCGCACCTGCGCAGGGGGTCCGCAACGGGCCCCCTGCGCGGGCTCGGAGGTAGATTCCGCCCATGTACGTCGGTGCGCTCGAACTGGACGTGCTGCTGGGCGACGTCCACTCGCTGAAGCAGAAGCGCGCGGTGGTGCGGCCGGTGCTGGCCGAACTGCGCCGCCGCTTCGAGGTCGCCGTCTCCGAAGCCGGCGATCAAGATCTCCACCGCCGCGCCCTGCTCGGAGTCGCGGCCGTCTCCGGCGACGCCTCGCACGTGCGCGAGGTCCTGGAGTCCTGCGAGCGCCTGGTGGCGGCTCGCCCGGAGCTCGAACTCCTCTCCGCTCGGCAGCGCATGCTGGGGCCGGAGGACTAGGAGGAGGAGTGCGTCGGGGTTGTTCTGGGGAAGTTCTCATGAACACTTCCCCCATCCTCGACAAGAAGACCCACCTGCCGGATCACCGCGGGTGTATGAAGCTCTCTTGCAAGAAGGAGGTGCGTCGTGGCTGATACGGCGCGCGCCCGCAGGCTGGCCAAGCGCATCGCGCAGATCGTCGCGTCCGGGCTGGAACACGAGGTCAAGGACCCGCGACTGGCGATGGTGACGATCACCGACGCGCGAGTCACCCCCGACCTGCGGGACGCAACGGTCTACTACACGGTCTTCGGCGATGACGCCGACTACGCTTCGACGGCGGCGGCGCTCAACAGCGCCACCGGCGTGCTGCGCTCCCGCGTCGGCGACCAGACCGGTGTGCGGTTCACCCCCACGCTGAGCTTCGTCGCGGACACCGTTCCGGACCAGGCCCGCCGGATGGAGGAGCTGCTGGCCAAGGCCAAGGAGGCCGACGACGAGGTCGCGCGACTGGCCTCGGGAGCGGTCCCGGCAGGCGAAGCCGATCCCTACCGGTCGAGCACCGAAGATGATGACGACGACACCGACGGTGTCGATGACGAGGACTTTTCCGACGCCGATGTGCGTCGTGGCCCACAAGGTGGTTGAGTCGCGGCGCCGCATCGGGTGCGTTGGTCATCGGTGACCGCCAGAAGGCCGCCGATGACGTGGAGGTGACGTGTGCGCGGGCAACCCGACTCGGGCGAGTCCCTGGCGGAAGCCGTCGCGCTGGCCGCGGGCGAGCTCGCGGTGGCGTCCGACGTGACCCTGTTCGGGCACGTCAACCCCGATGCGGACGCCCTCGGCAGCGCGCTCGCGCTGGGCCGAGCGCTGAAGAAGCGCGGTAGCGCGGTCCGGGTGTCCTTCGGGCATCCGGACGAGCCCGCTCGATCGCTGCGCGGCCTCGACGCCGACGGCCTCATCGTGCCCCCGTCGGAGGTGCCGGCCGCGCCTCCGCTGCTGGTCGTGTGCGACACCGGCAGCCTCGACCGGCTGGGCAAGCTCGCCGACCGGGTCGAGGCCACCATCGCCGCCGGTGGCGAGGTGATCGTCCTGGACCACCACGTCTCCAACACCCGCTACGGAACGCTGCACGTCATCGACGAGTCGGCCGAGGCCACCGTGCTGATCGTGCAGCGGGTCCTCGACGAGCTGAGGGTGGAGCTGGACCAGCCGATCGCCCGTTGCCTGTACGCGGGCCTGGTCACCGACACCCGCTCCTTCCGGCACGCCGGTGCCGACGTGCACCGCGTGGCCGCGCGCCTGATCGAGGCGGGCGTCGAACCGGAGGCCACCACCAAACCGATGCTGGACACCCATCCGTTCGCGTTCATGGGGATGCTCGCGGACGTGCTGGCCCGAGCCCAGCTGGAACCGGCCGCGGCCCAGGGCCTGGGTCTCGTGCACGCCACGGTCCGCGAGGACCAGGCGGTCGGGCTGGGCGGGGAGGACGTCGACAGCGTCATCGACCTCATCCGCACCACCTCCGAGGCGGAGGTCGCCGCGGTGCTCAAGGAGATCGGCGCCGGGCAGTGGTCGGTGTCGCTGCGCGCCGACAGCCGCATCGACGTCAGCCACGCGGCCAACGCCTGCGGGGGCGGCGGCCACCGCCTGGCGTCCGGGTTCACCGCACGCGGTGAAGAGCACGAGATCCTCTCGGCGCTCCGCAAGGCCCTGGACGACGCCCCTCTCCTCACCTCGTGAGCGGGTCCGCTCCCGCGAGGCGTCAGGAGCGCTTGCGGGCGCGGAAAGCGGCCACGTGCACGCGATTGGCGCAGCGCGGTGAGCAGAAGCGCTTGGCCTGGTTGGTGGAGGTGTCGAGGAAGTAGGTCCCGCAGCCTTCGGCCTGACAGCGGCCCCAGCGCCGGGTGCCGTGGTGGACCACGCCCTGCGCGAGCCCCCACGCCGCCGCAGCCACGACCTCGTCCACGGCGGGTGCGTCCGGCCCGGCCACGTGCACGTGCCAGTTCGGGACGTCGTCGTGACCGCCGTGGCCGGAGAGCCTCGGTCGCGGGGGGTGGGTGCCCAGCAGGGCGTTGATCTCGGAGCGCACCGTCTCGTCCTGGGCGTGCCCCGGGCCGGCGACCATGGCGGCGAGCGCACGGCGAAGACCGCCCGCGACCTCGCGCAGCAGCGGCAGGTCGGACTCGCGCAGCCGGTCGGCCCACCAGGGCTCGTCGTGCAAAGCGGCGCGAACCGATTCGACATCGGTCAGCTCGGCGTTGGCCAGCCGGAGCGCGACCTCTGTGTAATCGGCGCTATCCACTGTCGCTCCTTACCGCTACCCTTCGTCAGGGGCGAACCCATCAGTCGTAGCTTACCGGGAGATGAAGTGTCCGAGGTCGGGGAACGGGTGTCACCGCGCAAGGTGCTGGGGCTCGCCGTCCCGGCTCTGGGCGTGCTCGCGGCGGAACCGCTGTACGTGCTGGTCGACACGGCCGTGGTCGGACACCTCGGGGCGATCCCGCTGGCCGGGCTCGCGCTCGGCGGAACGCTCTTCACGCTCATCTCCAGCCAGCTGACCTTCCTCACCTACGGCACCACCGCGCGCACCGCGCGGCTGCACGGGGCCGGTCGGCGCACCGAGGCGGTCGCCGAAGGCGTGCAGGCCACCTGGCTCGGCGTCGCCGTGGGCGTGGTGCTGTCGCTGATCGCCCAGCTGGTCGCCACGCCCGTCGCCGAGCTGCTGGCAGGCCCGGGGCCGGTGGCCGACGCCGCCGGGACCTGGTTGCGCATCGCGCTGTGCGGCGCCCCGCTGGTGCTGATCACGATGGCCGGGAACGGCTGGATGCGCGGTGTGCAGGACACCGTCCGGCCGCTGCGCTACACGCTCATCGGCAACGGCGTGTCCGCGGTGCTCTGCCCGATCCTGGTCTACCCGATGGGGTTCGGGCTGGAGGGCTCGGCGTTCGCGAACCTGATCGGCCAGACCATCGCCGCCGCCCTGTTCATCCGCGCGCTGCTGGTGGAGAAGGCGCCGCTGCGCCCCGACGGGGTCAGGATGCGCGCCCAGCTCGGCCTCGGCCGAGACCTCGTGCTGCGCACCATGGCCTTCCAGGTCTGCTTCCTGTCCGCGACCTCGGTGGCGGCCCGGACGGGCGCCGAGACGGCGGCCGCGCACCAGGTCGTCTGGCAGCTGTGGATGTTCCAGTCGCTGGTGCTGGACTCGTTGGCCATCGCCGCCCAGTCGCTGGTCGGAGCGGCCCTGGGCAGCGGCTCGGTGACGCGGGCGAAGGCCGTCGCCAAGCAGGTGACCTGGTACAGCCTGGTCTTCGGCTGCGGGCTGGCGGTCTTCTTCACGGCCGTGTCCGGGGTGCTGCCCTCGGTGTTCACCACCGACGCCGCCGTCCTCGCCGAGATGCCGCACGCCTGGTGGTTCTTCGTGGCGGTGCAGCCGGTGGCGGGCGTGGTCTTCGCGCTGGACGGCGTGTTCCTCGGCGCGGGCGACGCCGCCTACTTGCGCACGGCGACGATCCTCAGCGCCGTCATCGGCTACCTGCCGCTGATCTGGCTGGCGCTGGCGTTCGGCTGGGGACTGGTGGGCATCTGGACCGGGCTGAGCCTGTTCATGGTGCTGCGGATGGTGACGTTGCTGCTGCGGGCCCGCTCCGGCAAGTGGGCCGTGGTCGGCGCGACCCGGGACGCCCCGGCGGCGGCCTGACCGATCCGCACCCCTGGGGGCGCGTGCGCCGGGGGGTCGGGAAAAATGTCTCGCCGTGTCCGCGCAATCCCGCAAACAGAGTCCCGCCGTTCCGCCAGGCCTGCTGGTGGTCGACAAGCCGGCGGGGATGACCTCGCACGACGTGGTGTCCCGAGTCCGACGCATCATGGGCACCCGCCGGGTCGGACATGCCGGGACGCTGGACCCGATGGCCACCGGCGTGCTCGTGCTCGGCCTGGAGCGGGCGACCAAGCTGCTCGGCCACCTCGCGCTGGACACGAAGGCCTACCTGGCGACCATCACGCTCGGAGCCTCGACCACCACCGACGACGCCGAGGGCGAGATCCTCTCCGCCGCCGACGGTTCGGGAGTGGACGAGACCGCGATCCGCGACGGGGTCGCGGCGCTGACCGGCGATCTCCAGCAGGTGCCGAGCGCGGTCAGCGCGGTCAAGGTCAACGGCCGCCGGGCCTACGACATCGCGCGCAGCGGTGAGACCGTCGAGCTGGACCCCCGGCCGGTCACCGTCTCGCGCTTCGACGTGCTCGCGCTGCGGCGCACCGAGGACGCCACCGAGCTGGACGTGCTGGTGGAGTGCTCCTCGGGCACCTACGTGCGCGCGCTGGCCCGCGATCTCGGTGCCGGGCTCGGCGTCGGCGGGCACCTCACGGCGCTGCGGCGGACCCGGGTCGGACCGTTCGGCCTGGCCACCGCGCGGACGCTGGATCAGCTGGAGGAGGAGCCGGCGCTGTCGATGGACCTGGACCAGGCCGTCGAGACGGCGTTCCCCCGCCGCAACGTGGACGCGTCCACGGCCACGGCGCTGTCGCACGGGCAGGTCGTGACCGCTGCCGGGGTCGAGGGGACGTACGGGATGTTCGGGCCCGACGGTCGCGCAGTGGCGCTGGTCCGCGACCGAGGCCGCACGGCGAAGGCCGTCCTGGTCATCGTCCCCGGCAACTGACCGCTGCTGCGAGGTCGGGCTCAGGCCCGGTTCGGATCCACCGCTGAGTGCGCTGCGGTCCGGGGGAAGTAGGCTGCTGGACCGTGCAGCGTTGGCGTGGTTTGGAGCAGATTCCCGGTGGTTGGGGCCGTTGCGTCGTCACCATCGGGGTCTTCGACGGAGTGCATCGCGGTCATCAGAAACTCATCGCCCACGCGGTGCAGCAGGCCCGGCGGCGCGGGATTCCCTGCGTGCTGATGACCTTCGACCCGCATCCGGCCGAGGTGGTGCGTCCGGGGAGCCACCCGGCGCAGCTGACCACGCTGCGGCGGCGGGCGGAACTGGCCGAGAAGCTGGGTGTCGACGTGTTCTGCGTGGTGCCCTTCACCCGCGAGCTGTCCCGGGTGCCCGCCGAGGGCTTCGCGCACGAGATCCTCGTCGAGAAGCTGCACGCCGCCGAGGTCGTGGTGGGCGAGAACTTCACCTTCGGCCACAAGGCTGCGGGCAACATCGAACTGCTGACCAAGCTCGGCGAGCGCTTCGGCTTCGACGTCGCTTCCGACGCGCTGGTCTCGGGTCCGGTCGAGCGTTCCGACGACACCGACGCCACCTCGGTGACCTTCTCCTCGACCTACATCCGCGCGTGCATCGACGCGGGTGACGTGCTGGCCGCGGCCTCGGCTCTGGGGCGCGAGCACCGGATCGAGGGCATCGTGGTGCGCGGTGACGGTCGCGGAGGCAAGGAGCTGGGCTTCCCGACCGCCAACCTGTCCACTCCGGACTACACGGCGATCCCGGCGGACGGCGTCTACGCGGCCTGGTTCACCCACCGCAGGCGCGGTGCGCCGCAGCCCGGACCGGCGATGCCCGCTGCCGTGTCGGTGGGCAGCAACCCGACGTTCTCCGGGACCGAGCGCACCGTCGAGGCCTTCGTGCTCGATGTGGACACCGACTTCTACGGCGAGCACGTCGATCTCGACTTCGTGCAGCGGCTGCGGGCCATGGAGCGCTACGACTCCGTGGACGCGCTGATCGACCAGATGAACGCCGACGTCGCCGAGACCCGCCGGATCCTCGGGGTGCGGGAGTGACCTCCGCGCCGAGGACGGAGAGGTTTTCGGATTCTCGACCCCGCGCGGCCGGTGAGCTGGCAGGATTCGAGTCTGGATCACCTCGGGTTCGCCGGGGTGGCGGCCACGCAGGGGGAGTGAAGGTGTCGGAGAGCAGCAGCGTCCAGCGAAATCTGGCTCTGCAGCGGCAGTGGTACGGCGAACCGCTGGGAGACCGGGTGCGCCGACTGGTCGTGGCCTTCCGCATCTCGCAGGCGCAGCTGGCCGACGTGCTCGGCATCAGCGCGCCGATGCTCAGCCAGGTGATGAGCGGTCGCCGCGCCAAGATCGGCAACCCGCAGGTGCTGGCCCGCCTGGTGATGCTGGAGCGCAAGGTGCTCGTCCCGGGCGTCGCGGCCGGTGAGTCGGACGCGATCAAGCAGGCGCTGGAGGACGTCCGCGGTTCGCAGCCCTCGGTCGGCCGGGACAACCTGCCGGTCAAGCAGGCCACCAACGGCGAGCAGATCGCCTGGCCCGTCCTGCTGGACGCCGCCAAGCCCACCGAGCTGGAAGCGGCGGCGTCGCTGCTGGAAGGCCGCTACCCGCGTCTCGCCGGCCTGCTGCGCCGGGCCGCCGACAGCGGCTGAGCGGGCCACACTCGAACCATGCGGCTGTTCACGGCGCTGCGCCCCTCGGAGGAGGCGGTGCAGCACCTCGCCGGTGCGATCGCGGATCTCGACGGCGACCACGTGACCGCGGTGACGTCGGGCCTGCGCAAGTTCCGGTTCACCGCGGCTGAGCGCTGGCACCTGACGCTGTGCTTCCACGGTGACGATGCCGATCCGCAGCGGGTCGCGGACCGCCTGGACCGGCGCATCGCCCAGGTCGGAGCGCGAGCGCCCGATCTCCGCCTGGCGGGTTCCGGGACGTTCCGGGGAGTGCTCTGGATCGGGGTCGAGCCGGCGGCCGAGGCGGACCGGGAAACCCTCGGCGAGCTGGTGCGAGCCGCGGGCGGCGACCCGCACGGGTTCCGGGCTCACCTGACCGTTGCCAGGTGGGCGTCCGGGAGCGCCGGCCGCCGATCGCCGGCGGAGCTGCTCACCGGCTACACCGGTCCCTGGTGGACGCCGGGCGAACTCGTCGTGATGCGCAGTGACCAGGGCGAAGGCGGTCCGGTGCACCGCGCGGTGCACGAGGTGGCGCTGACGCGCGCAGGGTCGGGGTAACCGGGGCGAGCAGGGCTTCCCTGTTATCCTCGAGCTGTGGAACGGCTGCAGTCCGTGGTGGCCGATTTCCGAGGTAGCCAGTCCTCACGGCGGTGGCGCCGCAAAGGCAGCTCGCCGCCCACCGACACGGGACATGCAGAAGGAGTATCACGTGGCGCTGTCCACTGACGAGAAGAAGCAGATCCTCGGCGAGTACGGGGTGAAGGACGGCGACACCGGTTCGCCGGAGGCCCAGGTGGCCCTGCTGACCAAGCGGATCACCGGCCTGACCGAGCACCTCAAGCAGCACAAGCACGACCACCACTCGCGTCGTGGTCTGCTGCTGATGGTGGGTCGCCGCCGTCGTCTGCTCAACTACCTGACCAAGGTGGACATCGAACGCTACCGTTCGCTGATCCAGCGACTCGGTCTGCGTCGTTGACATGACACCGGGGGGAGTGGCCGCGGCCGCTCCCCCCGGTGCGTAAAACCCGGACGGTGCCTTGGAGGCGCCGTCAGCAACTCAATAGAGCGCTCACGGTGGCAAGCACTGGGTTCAGGCGTCCGCCGGTCCTCGGTAGTGGCTGCCGGGCATGTCGTCACGAGACGGTCCCGGGAGCTTCGATCGATGGCCGGCCTTGTCGGATCACCGGTCCGGATGCTCCTGCCGTGGGCGTTGTGACGATAGGGAGTCACCTTGACTGAAGCGATCGAAGAGGGCGTGTACGAGGCCACCGCCGTGCTGGACAACGGCGCGTTCGGCACCCGTACCGTTCGTTTCGAGACCGGCCGGCTTGCCAAGCAGGCCGCCGGGAGCGTCGTCGCCTACCTCGACGACGAAACCATGCTGCTGTCGGCCACCACGGCCTCCAAGCAGCCGAAGGAGCACTTCGACTTCTTCCCGCTGACCGTCGACGTCGAAGAGCGGATGTACGCCGCGGGTCGCATCCCCGGCTCGTTCTTCCGCCGCGAGGGCCGGCCGTCCACGGACGCGATCCTGACCTGCCGCCTGATCGACCGCCCGCTGCGCCCGTCGTTCGTCGACGGCCTGCGCAACGAGGTCCAGGTCGTGGTCACGGTCATGAGCCTGAAGCCGGGCGACCTCTACGACGTGCTGGCGATCAACGCCGCGTCCGCGTCCACCCAGGGCTCGGGCCTGCCGTTCTCCGGCCCCATCGGTGCCACCCGCATGGCGCTGATCGACGGCCAGTGGGTCGCCTTCCCGAGCCACGAGCAGCTCGAGCGCGCCGTGTTCGACATGGTCGTCGCGGGCCGCATCGTCGGTGACGACGTCGCGATCATGATGGTCGAGGCCGAGGCCACCGACAAGACCGTCGAGCTGGTCGACGGCGGCGCCCAGGCGCCGACCGAGGAGATCGTCGCGGCGGGACTCGAGGCCGCCAAGCCGTTCATCCGCACCCTGTGCGTGGCCCAGCAGCAGCTGGCCCAGGCCGTGGGCAAGGACACCCAGGACTACCCGGTGTTCCCGGCCTACCAGGACGACGCGTTCACCGCCGTCGAGCAGTCCGCCTCCACCGAGCTGGCCGAGGCGCTGAAGATCGCCGGCAAGCAGGAGCGCGAGACCCGCCTCGACGAGATCAAGGCGTCGGTGCTGGAGAAGGTCGGCACCGGTGAGGGCGAGTCCTTCGAGGGCCGCGAGAAGGAGATCGGCGCGGCGTTCCGCTCGCTGACCAAGAAGCTCGTGCGCCAGCGGATCATCCGCGACCAGGTCCGCATCGACGGCCGCAGCCTGACCGACATCCGCAGCCTGTCCGCCGAGGTCGGCGTGATCCCGCGGACCCACGGTTCGGCGCTGTTCGAGCGCGGCGAGACCCAGATCCTGGGCGTCTCCACGCTGAACATGCTGCGGCTGGAGCAGACCATCGACTCGCTCTCCCCGGAGACGACGAAGCGGTACATGCACCACTACAACTTCCCGCCGTACTCGACCGGTGAGACCGGCCGGGTGGGCAGCCCGAAGCGGCGCGAGATCGGCCACGGTGCGCTGGCCGAGCGCGCGCTGATGCCGGTGCTGCCCTCGCGCGAGGAGTTCCCCTACGCCCTGCGGCAGGTCTCCGAGGCCCTGGGCTCCAACGGTTCGACCTCGATGGGCTCGGTCTGCGCCTCGACGCTGTCCCTGCTCAACGCGGGTGTGCCGCTGAAGGCGCCGGTCGCGGGCATCGCGATGGGCCTGGTCTCCGACGAGGTTGACGGCAAGACCCACTACGTGGCGCTGACCGACATCCTCGGTGCCGAGGACGCCTTCGGCGACATGGACTTCAAGGTCGCGGGCACGAAGGACTTCGTGACCGCGCTGCAGCTGGACACCAAGCTGGACGGCATCCCGTCTGAGGTGCTGGCGCAGGCGCTGGGCCAGGCGCGCGACGCCCGGTTCACCATCTTGGAGGTCATGGCCGAGGCGATCGGCAAGCCCGACGAGATGAGCCCGCACGCCCCGCGCGTGACCTCGGTGACCGTCCCGGTGGACAAGATCGGCGAGGTCATCGGGCCGAAGGGCAAGATGATCAACTCGATCACCGAGGAGACCGGCGCCGAGATCAGCATCGAGGACGACGGCACCATCTACGTGGGTGCGGCCGACGGCCCGTCCGCGGAGGCGGCGATCGACAAGATCAACGCCATCGCGAACCCGCAGCTGCCGAAGGTCGGCGAGCGCTTCCTGGGCACCGTGGTCAAGACCGCGGCCTTCGGCGCGTTCGTCTCGCTGCTGCCGGGCAAGGACGGCCTGGTGCACATCTCCAAGCTGGGCCAGGGCAAGCGCATCGGCAAGGTCGAGGACGTGGTCAACGTCGGCGACAAGCTGCGCGTGGAGATCGCCGACATCGACAACCGCGGCAAGATCAGCCTGGTGCTGGTCGGCGACGACGAGGAGAAGGCGGAAGGCGAGCCGGCTCCGGCCGAGTCCGCTGCGGCTTCCGAATGATCTTCTGACCTCACCGATACGGCCCGTCCCGGTTTTCCGGGGCGGGCCGTATTGTCGTGGGTGCGCGGGGTTCGCGCGGAGGCGACGAGAACAGGGATATGAAGCAGCAGAAGCAGACAGCCGGACACCGTCAACGTCCCGGGACCACCCGGGTTCTCGGGCACAACGGTGCCGCGGAGGTGCGGCGGACGGTGTTGCCGGGCGGGCTGCGCGTGGTCACCGAACCCGTTCCCGGTGTTCGTTCCGCGTCGGTGGGCATCTGGGTGGGCGTCGGATCGCGCGACGAGACCCGGGCCCAGGCGGGTGCCGCGCACTACCTGGAACACCTGCTGTTCAAGGGCACCGCGAAGCGGACCGCCGTGGGCATCGCGCAGGAGATCGACGCGGTCGGGGGTGAGCTCAACGCCTTCACCTCCAAGGAGCACACCTGCTACTACGCGCACGTCCTCGACGAGGACCTGCCGCTGGCCATCGACATGCTCTGCGACGTGGTCTTCGACGCGGTCAACGACGCGGCGGACGTCGACGTCGAGCGCAGCGTGGTCCTCGAGGAGATCGCGATGCGCGACGACGACCCCGAGGACCTGCTGCACGAGAACTTCACCGCCGCCGTGCTGGGCGACGGCCCGCTGGGACGTTCGGTGCTGGGCACCGAGGAGTCGATCAGCGAGATGACCCGCACCCGGGTGCACGGCTTCTACCGGCGCCGGTACCGGATGCCGACGATGGTGGTGGCGGTCGCGGGCAACGTCGAGCACGCGAAGGTCGTGAGGTTGCTGCGCAAGGCGCTGGGCGATCGGCTCGCCGGCGACGACCGGCCGGAGGAGCCTCGCGGCGGCCGCGCCCGGCTGCCCAAGCAGGAGTCGCTGGTGCTGCAGCCCGACGACACCGAGCAGACCCACCTGCTGGTGGGCTGCCGCGGCCTGGACCGCTACGACGGGCGGCGCTTCGCCCTCGGCGTGCTCAACGCAGCGCTCGGCGGGGGGATGAGCTCGCGGCTGTTCCAGGAGATCCGCGAGAACCGGGGACTGGCGTACTCGGTGTACTCCTCGAGCGCGGCGTACTCGGACGCGGGCACGTTCTCGGTCTACGCCGGCTGCACGCCGGAGCGGCTGGGCGAGGTCGCCTCGGTGATCCGCTCGGTGCTCGCCGACGTCGCCGCGAACGGGATGTCGGCCGAGGAGGTCGAGCGCGGTCGTGGTCAGCTGCGCGGCGGTCTCGTCCTGGGGCTGGAGGACAGCGCGGCGAGGATGAGCCGCATCGGCAAGACCGAGCTCAACTACGGCCGCCACTACACGGTCGAGGAGACCCTCGCGAAGATCGAGGCGGTCACTCCGGAGGACGTGGCCGACCTGGCCCGAGACCTCCTGAACCGCCCCTTCACCACAGCAGTCGTAGGCCCCTACAAAACCCCCGAGGACCTCCCCGAGGGCGTCTGAGCGTCACCACGTCCCAGTTTTAGTCCTAACTGAGCCGACATTTCGGACATGATCATGGCTCGGTTTGGACTAAGGGGTCCTTTCATAATGATCTTGGTCTGGCACCATGGGTCGCGTAGTTGATCTTGTGTGTGGCTAGGAGACGGGATGGTGCAGCCGAAGCCCTGGGAAGTTGATGACGAGCTGTGGGCGTTGATCGAGCCGGTGTTGCCGAAGGTGCAGCGCCGGTTCCGCAATCCGGGGCGGCCGCGTGGGAGTGATCGGTTAGCGCTGCAGGGTGTGCTGTTTGTGCTCTACACCGGGATCCAGTGGAACTACCTGCCCCTGGAGCTGGGGTTCGGTTCGGGTCCGACGTGCTGGCGGCGGCTTCAGGAGTGGAACGAGGCCGAGGTCTGGGACAAGGTCCAGGACATCCTGCTGGAGCAGCTGCGTGTGGCCGGTGAGCTGGACTTCTCCCGCGCGGCGATCGATTCCTCCACCATCGCGGCCAAACGAGGACGTGATAGCCCAAAAGTCGGGCCGAGCCCGGTTGACCGCGCCCGGCCCGGCTCGAAACACCACATCGTCACCGACGCCGGCGGCATCCCCATCGAATCCACCCTGACCAGCGCGAACACTCATGACAGCACCCAGCTGATCCCCCTGATGTCCGAGCTACCGACCATCGGTGGACTCCCCGGCCCAGCCCCGCGGTTCCGCAGCCTCTACGGCGACACCGCCTACGACGCCAACGCCAACCGCACCTGGCTCCGCCGCCACGGGATCACGCCCTACCTGCGGCGACGCGGACGAGGACACGGCTCCGGACTCGGCACCAAACGCTGGGTCGTCGAAGCCTGCATCGCCTGGTTCCACGGCTTCCGCAAACTCCGCATCCGCTGGGAACGCTACGACCACATGCACGAAGCCTTCCTCGGCCTCGCCCACTGCATCATCCTCGCCCGCAAACTCCGCCAAGCAATCTGAAACGACCCCTAAAACTGGGACCGGGTGACATGGTCTCCGTCACCGCGTGGGGTGGGTCGTCCGGTGCGTGCGGGCTGAGTGCCTAGACTTCGGGTGAGCAGCGTCGGTCGGAGAGGTGTTTCCACGGTGATCAAGGTTGGTGTGCTGGGCGCCCGCGGGCGGATGGGTTCCGAGGCGGCGCGGGCCGTCGGCGAGGCCGCCGACACCGAGCTGGTCGCCGAGGTCGACCAGGACGATCCGATCGAGCGGCTGGTCGAGGCCGGCGCGCAGGTCGCCGTCGACCTGACCCACCCCGACTCGGTGCTGAACAACATCAAGTTCTGCGTCGAGAACGGCATCAACGTCGTGGTCGGCACCAGCGGTCTCGGCCCCGCCGAGCTGGACTCCATCCGCACCTGGCTGGCGGACAACCCGCAGGTCGGCGTGATCGTGGCCCCGAACTTCGCCATCGGCGCCGTGCTGTCGATGCGGTTCGCGGAGCTGGCCGCCCGGTACTTCGAGTCCGCCGAGATCGTCGAGCTGCACCACCCGAAGAAGGCCGATGCGCCCTCGGGCACCGCGGCGCGCACCGCGCACGTCATCGCGCAGGCCCGCGAGCAGGCGCAGCTCGGCACCATGCCCGACGCGACCACCAAGGACCCGGACGGTGCCCGCGGTGCCGAGGTCGACGGTGTGCGCGTGCACGCGGTGCGGATGACCGGTCTGGTCGCGCACCAGGAAGTCCTGTTCGGCACTGAGGGCGAGACGCTCACCATCCGGCACGACTCCTACGACCGCCGCTCGTTCATGCCGGGCGTGCTGCTGGGCATCCGCGAGGTTCCCGGTCGTCCGGGGCTGACCGTGGGGCTCGACACGTTGATGGGCATCTGACGTGGCCGCTCGGCTGTTGACCGCGCGGACCGCCGCGTTCGTGGTCGCGCTCGTGCTGCTGGCCTACCTGCTGCTGATGAGCGGTCGCGCGATCACGATGATCTCCAGCGGTGAGCCGGTTTTCATCGCGCTCGGCTTGGCGATCCTGGTATTGCCCGTGCTGGGCGCGGTTCTCGTCGTCGACCAGTTGCGCTTCGGTGCGTCCACCGAGAGGCTCGCCCGCAGGCTCGACGACGAGGATGCGCTGCCGGACGTGTCACACCTCCCGCGACGGCCTTCGGGCCGGGTCGAGCGGGAGGCAGCGGATGCGTGGTTCGACGCCAAGCAGTCCGAACTGGAGGCGTCGCCGCAGGATTGGCGCCGCTGGTTCGCCCTCGCCCAGGCCTACGACCTCGCCGGTGACCGCAACCGCGGGCGCAAGGCGATGCGCAAGGCGATCGAGCTGGAGCACGACGAGAAGCCCTGAGTGGCACCGGGAACCGATCACTCTAAAGCGGCGGATGATCGTCCGCATACCGCCGTTCGGGCTACCACTCGGTTTTACCAGGCAATTCTCAGGATTTGACCGGGTTGAATCTCAGAGAGTGGTTGAAGATTGACACCTGATGGGCGCTTCTTGATTATTACTGGCATGTCCAGGTTTGCCGGTCTGGTGGCTCGCCTGCATGTCGATCTTCGGCAGCAGGCCAGCGCACTCTGTCAGCCATAAGGCACCTCGTTCTCCCGCCACTGCAGGCGTTCTTTCTCTCTCCGACCGAGCACGTCGAGTTCATTTGGTAATCCGCGCATTCCAAATGGACTGATTCTGCGTGCCCGATTTTGGAATTCTCCACGAATAACCGGAGTAAACAATGAAAAAGAGTCTTCGAAGGCTCCCCATCGGGCTGGCCGCCCTAGCGGTGGCGGTCAGTGCGGTCACGTTACCGGTGCCGGACGCCTCCGCAGGCGTCGATGTGTCCACGCAGTCCATCAAGGGTCAGGACGGCAAGGACTACACGGTCACCAACCACATCGACAAGAAGGCCCTCTCGAAGTCCACTTCGGACGGAAAGCCGAAGGAATGGCTCGTCGTCTGGGCCGGTGACGAGAACATCGCCGACACAGTGGTTCCCGACGTCCGCAACCTGCCGGGTTCGCTCGCGGGCGGTACGGGCAAGGCGGCCAACGCGCTGCCCGGTCCCGACTTCCTGGCGGTGATCGACGCGACGAAGGGCTCACCCGGTTACGGCGAGGTGGTCAACACCATCACCGTGGGCCCGCTGGTGGAGAACGAGCCGCACCACATGCAGTACGTGTGGCACAAGGGAGACACCATCTTCGCCGGTGCGCTCTTCGGTGCCGCGACCTACGCGTTCGACGTCGGTGCGCTGCCGAACGTGAAGCTCAAGGGCATCAGCCTGCCCACCCAGACGCTGGGTGGTTCGGTGCCGGACGCGTACTGGACGCTCAAGGACGGCACCGCCTACGGCACCTACATGGGTGGTCCGGTCGTGCCCGGTCCGTACAAGTACTCGGACGGTTCGGTGCACGTGGGCAACGGTTTCGCCGGTAGCCCGGGTGAGGTCGTGCGGTTCGACCCGAACGGCAAGGTGCTCTCCGAATCCCCGGCCGCGACGCCGGGCGGGGACAACAAGAAGCTGTGCGACAACCTGCCGCGGCTCGGGGAACCGACCTGCGCCAACCCGCACGGCGTTCAGGCGCGCGAGGACCTGAACACGCTGGTCACGTCGGACTACGCCGAGCCGAGGAACATCATCCTCGACCCGGTCAAGACCACGTCGCCGTACCTGCGGCGTCCGACGGTGCGCACCTGGGACATCTCCGACCGCAACCACCCGAAGCTCAAGGCGGTGTCCTACCTGCCGGACGGCCCGCGGGCCGACCCGAAGGACCCGCTGCACAGCGAGTCTCGTGCGGCGATGGAGACCACGGTGACCAACCAGCCGGGTCACAAGGGCGCTTTCGCCCAGACCATGCAGGGCGGTGCGGTGTTCTACACGCCGGACATCACCGCCGCCGAGCCGCACTGGACCCAGGTGTTCGACGACGGCGCCGCGGCCGAGCGGTTCGACAAGGCCAACGACGCCAACGGTGGCAGCTCCAACGGTGGCTGGCTCCAGACCAGTCCGGACGACCGGTTCCTCTACCGGGCGATCCAGGGCCGTGCGGCCGGCACGTTCGGCAAGGACGACCCGGGCACGACTGGTGGCGTGTACACGCTGGACATCTCGAGGCTGGTGAACGCGGGCACCGGTTTCCAGTGCAAGATCGATGACATCCAGGAATCGCGGAGCGGTGGTGCCGAGTCCGACTGCCCGACGCTGTCGGGCACGACTCCGATCAACCCGGGCAAGGCCGCAGGTGGCCCGCACTGGGGCGCCTACGACAACTTCAAGCTCGGTGCGGACGGCAAGTACTCCGAGACCCAGGTTCCCGGACGGCTCGCCGTGTCGAACTACTTCGTCGCTCGGACCGGGAACGACGGTGACCACAAGGTCAACATCGTCAACCTGGGCCCGGACGGCAAGGTTTCGGTCGACGACACCTTCCGCGACGAGGTGACCGGCGAGGTCGGCGTCAACTTCAACCGGCGGTCGTGGCCGCACGGTGAGTTCGGCAACGCCAAGCCGCACTCCCAGTTGTTCGTGGTGTCGGACGACAACCTGAAGTAGTCCGCACGACAGAGGCCAGACACCTGGGCGCAGTGGCGAACGGGGGTGGCCGCCGTCCCGCGGCGGCCACCCCTGCCCGGAGGAATGAGATCGGAAATGGGAGACATGCACACCCACACCGGTGTGTCCAGTGTGGACTTTCTGGCGCTGACCCTGCGCGTGCTGCTGCTGACCAGCACCGCGCTCGTCGCGGGAATCGGCCTGCTGCGGGCGGGCGCGCAGATGCGAGCGCTGCCGGCCTGGATCGCCGGTGGCACCACCGCGGCGCTGGCCGGGCTCTCGGCCGCGTTCCTGCACATCAACATCGGTTTCGTGATCACGCACGCGGTGCTGGCCCTGGCGGTGCCGCTGGCGCTGCGCTGGCGCGGCGTCGCCACCTTCCTCGGGTTCGGCCTGGCGCTGCTGCTGATCGCCGAGGCCGCACTCGGCCACACCTCGCTGGCCTTCTTCATCGACACGATCTTCGTCGCGGTCGCCGTGGTCTGGTTCGGCCTGGCGCTCGCGAAGTCCTGGAACGCCGACGGCGGCCTGCGTCCGCGCCCGATCGCGCTCACCGCGGCGATCGCGCTGGTGGGAGCCGGGATCGGGCAGCTGGTCCTGTCGGGGATCTTCGACCGCAGGCTGTGGAGCACCGGCTACGGCATCGCGGTGCTGGTGCTGGTCATCGGCGCCGTCGCGGTGCTGGCGGTGACGCTGGCACTGCGCGAGACCGAGCGGGTGTACCGCTTCGGGGCGATCGGCGTGCTCGCCGCGGTCCTGGCCTGGGCGACGCTCCCCGGGATCCCGGTCCCGCACGACCTGCCGGTGCCCGGCCAAGCCCGGCTCGCCCAGGCCGCCGGAACCCCGGTCCTGGTCACCCCGAACCGCGCCGGCCACAACCTCGTGCACTTCCCGGAGGCCGCCGGCCAGGGGATCACGGTGGAGCAGGGCGATCAGATCTCCCGCGCCGTCTCCCGCCCGGGAACCTCCGGGACCTGGGCCGAGGTCGACCTGCCTGCCGGTTCCAGCGATCTGCTGATCCGCAACGGCGAGAGCACCGGGACCGTCGACGTCGACACCGGCGGCCTGCCCGAGATCCCCGGATCGGCCGAACCCGAGTGCGCCAGCGCCGCGCTGGGTGCCGCCGTCGCAGGCCTGGCCAGGCCAGTGACCTGCCCGGACACCGAGCTGCTCCCCGAGGACGCCGACGCGTTGCGCAAGAACGTGGGCTTCCTGGCCGACATGAAGGTTCCCGCCATCACCGTCGTGGGCGACGACACACCGCGCGGGAGGGCGGCGACCGAACTGGTCCTCGGCGAAGCCGCCCGACGCGGCCTGCCGGTCGCCGACAACCCGGACGGCGCCCTGGTGCAGGTCTCCGGCTGGCAGAAGGCCGGGGAGACGCTCGGAAACGCGCGCTACCTCTACGGAATCCACGTCGCGCCGTGGCTGTTGCACGGACCGGTGGTGACCGCGTCCACGGGCACCTCGATCCCGCTGCGCTTCGACCCGCGCGACCGCGCCGCCCTCACCTACGGCATGACCCAGGCCGCCGCGTTCGGTGACCCGCCGTCGCTGTCCGGGTACCGGCAGTGGGCCGCGGCGCGCGGCGAGAGCATCGGCGGCGAGGTCGCCATGTACGCCACGGCCCAGGTCGACATCATGCAGATGGCAGGCCACCAGCACGGCGGGAACGACGGGCAGTGGATCCCGCACGGAACGATCGTGGCCATCTCCGGCCCGCTAACGCAGAAGTAGGAGTGACACATGTCTGTTGTGGACGTTGAGAGACCGGCTCCGCCGCCGGTGCGCACCGCGCCGCCCGCGCAACGAGGAGTGGTGGCGATCGGCATCGCGATCGCGGTGGTGCTCGGGCTCGCCGTCGCCAACGCGGCCGGCTGGAAGATGACCGTGCTCTACGCCGTCGGTCTGGGCCTGGGACTGGTGCTGTTCCACTCCCGGTTCGGGTTCACCTCGGCGTGGCGGCAGCTGATCACCGTCGGGCAGGGGCGCGCGATCCGCGCGCACATGCTGATGCTGGGCGTGGCGGCCGTGCTGTTCGCGGGCATCCTCGGCAGCGGGTACTCGTTGTCGGGCACGCCCGAGCCGCAGCTCCAGACCGCCGGGCTGGGCGTGGTGTTCGGCGCGTTCCTGTTCGGCGTCGGCATGCAGGTCGGCGGCTCCTGCGCCTCCGGCACGCTCTTCGCCGTCGGCAGCGGCCAGACCGCGATCATCTTCACCCTCGGCGGATTCATCGCCGGGTCCGTGTTCACCGCGTTCATCTCGCCGTTCATCAAGAGCGTGCAGAGCATCGGCCCGAAGGTCTCGCTCGCCGAAACCTGGCTGGGCTACACCGGCGGAGTGCTGATCACGCTGGTCATCATCGGCGTCGTCGTGGGGGTGTCGCGGCTGGTCGAGCGGCGCCGCACGCCTCCGCCGATCGACCAGCCGCCGATCGCCCGGGGCGTGCTGCGCGCCCTGCGCGGTTCGTGGCCGCTGTGGGTCGGCGCGGTGCTGCTGGCCGTGCTCAACGCCGCCACCTTGTTCGTCTCCGGCAACTCGTGGGGGATCACCTCGGCGTTCGGCCTGTGGGGAGCGAAGATCCTGGGCTGGGTCGGCATCGACATCTCCAGCGCTCCGTTCTGGCAGGACCCGGAGAACGCGGCGAAGCTCACCGCGTCGGTGCTCACCGACCGGATCTCGGTGATGGACTTCGGAATCATGGCCGGCGCCCTGATCGCCGCCGCGCTGGCCGGTGCCTTCACCCTGCACCGCAAGATCCCGTGGCGGATGGCCGTCGGCGCCGTGATCGGCGGAATCCTGATGGGCATCGGCGCGCGCTTCGCGGGCGGCTGCAACATCGGCGCCTACTTCTCCGGCATCGCCTCGTTCAGCCTGCACGGCTGGTTGTGGGGCGTGATGGCCATCTTCGGCACCTACGCCGGTGTCGCCCTGCGACCGCTGTTCGGGCTCGGCAACCCCAAGCCGTCGGACGCCGTCTGCTGATCTTCCACCGGCTAAAACCGGTGGAGAGGAATGAGGAGGAACGAACCATGTCCCAGTCCGTCCGTCGCGTCGCCGCCACGGCGGCCATCGCCCTGAGCACCGTGCTGCTCACCGGTGGCGTCGCCCACGCCGACGACACGTCGATCTGGCTCGTGCCGGGTGTCGATCTCGGCCCGGTGCTCGGCCTGACCGTGGACCTGCCCGCGAAGTTGCTGGCCCCGGTCGTGGATCTGCTGAGCTGATCTCGCCGACCGGCCTGGTGGCGCGCACCACGAGGCCCGGTCGATCCCGTTCGAAAGGAAAACTGATGAGCAACACCGCATCCCGCGCCATCACCGCTTCGGTCCTCGCCGGAGCCGCCCTGTTCACCCTCGCCCCCGCGGCCATCGCCGCGCCGGCTCCTTCGGCCGTCACCGCCGAGGACGGGCCCGCCGTCGTCGACGAGCCCGACACCGGTGACCTCAACGACAAGTGGACCTTCGCCCCGATCGGTGTCCCGGTCTTCGGCGTGATCGACTCGGTCCTGGGCATCCCCGGACGTCTCGGACTTCCGGCTCTGCCCAGCTTGCCGAGCTTCTGACGAGGCATTCCTCGTCTGCAAGACCGACGCCCTCTCGCACCCCACTGCGAGGGGGCGTCGTCCCGTGCGCGGCGGAGGTCAGAACCAGGCGGCCATCGCGGCCGGGGCCGCTGCCAGCGCGCCGAAGCGCGCGAAGCGGCCGACGAAGCCGGTGATCAGGAACGTCGACACCGGCACCTTCGCCCAACCGGCGATGATGGCCACCGCCGCGAACGGGGGAAGGCTGGCCGCGGCGCTGATCAGCAGGACCGTGCCCGCCCAGACCGGGCGGGTCCGGCAGTTCTCGCGGAACGAGTCCAGCCAGGTCTTCAAGCGGCCCCGCGACTCCGGCCGCTCCTTCTTCTCCCGGCGCATGAACTTCGGCAGCCGGATGGTTCCGCGGGCCGCGTAGTAGTGGAGCAGCTTGCCGCCGATCTGACCGGTGGCGATGACGAGCGCGAGGACCCACCAGGGGATCCCGGGCTCCTTGAGCACCAGGCCGATCGCGAAGAGCTCGACGCTGATCAGCGGGAGCAGCGCGGACGCCACCGACACACCGAAGGTGGTGGACAGCAACCCGATGATCGTCAGCACTCAAGGCTCCCGGAGGACAGGCGTCAGTCCTGCTCGAACTCGAACTCCAGCGGCCCGGTCAAGCGCATCTCGCGGAGCGGCCGCCCTCCCGCGTCCAACGTGCGAACCGTACCGTCCGGTGCCCACCCCGCAGCGCGGTAGAACGACAGCGACGCCGAGTCCGACTCCGGGACCCAGGTGATGCCACGCGTCGCTCCGCGCTCGGCGAACCGGCGGCCGATCGTGCCGAGCAGGCGCCCGGCGTGGCCGCGACGGCCCCAACGCGGTTCCACCAGCAGTGCGCTGACCAGCACGGTCGTCGACGCGTCCGCGGGGAGCGCGCCGTCGGCCGCGGCGACTTCGGATTCCGGGGCGGGGCCTGCGGCGCAGAAACCCACGGTCCAGCGACCCTCGATCCCGAGCAGCACGGTGGCCGCGCCGGAGGTGACCGCTTCTCGCCACTCCTGCTCGGCCTCGGCGCTGTCCAACCCGGCCAGCACCGCGGGCGAGAGGACCTCGGCGTAGGCGGTCTGCCACGTCTCGACCTGAATGCGTGCGATCTCGGCGGCGTCGGACGCCACCGCCTCGCGCACATCGGCTTCAGCCATGCGCGCCAACCTAACGTGTCCGGTCTCGGCCTCGGCGACCAGTCCCGGCTCGCCCGCCCGCCGGGGAGGTGCTGTCGGGGCGTGCTGGCACGATCGCCGTGTGCAGACCATCAGCAACGACACGGCGCGCCGAACGGCGCTGGCGGCGCAGGGCTTCGCGGACCCGCGGCCACGAGGTGCGGTGACCCGGCGGCACCTGCAGCGGGCGTTGTCCCGGACCAAGCTGCTGCAGCTGGATTCGGTGAACGTCGCGGTGCGCGCCCACTACATGCCGTTGTTCAGCAGGCTCGGTGCCTACCCGGCGGAACTGGTCGACACCGCCGCGTGGTCGCACACCGCGCGACAACCCCGGATGCTCGTCGAGTACTGGGCGCACGAGGCGTCGCTGATCCCCGTCGAGGACTGGCCGTTGCTGCGCTGGCGCATGCGCGAGTACGGCGGTGCGTGGCGCAAGCGCTCCCGCGAGCTGCTGGAGCAGAACCCCGAGCTGGTCAACGACGTGCTGACGGCCGTCAAGGAACTCGGGCCGATCGGTGCCGGCCAACTGGAGCGCGAGCTCGGCGGCGGCGAGCGCCAGGGGCGCGGCCCCTGGTGGAACCGCACCGACACCAAGCGGGTCTGCGAGCTGCTGTTCGCGATGGGGGAGCTGACCACCGGTACCCGTCGCGGGTTCGAGCGCCTCTACGACCTGCCGGAGCGGGTGCTGCCCGCCGATGTCCTCGCCCACGAACCCGAGGACTCCGATGCGGTCCGCGGGCTGGTGGAGCGCTCCGCCCAGGCCCTGGGCATCGGCACCGAGACCGACCTGCGCGACTACTACCGGCTGGGTCCGGACCAGTCGAAGCAGGCCGTGGCCGAACTCGTCGAGGAAGGCGTGCTGGAGCCGGTCGACGTGCGCGGGTGGCGTCAGACCGCCTACCTCCACGCCGAGGCGCGAACCCCGCGCAAGGTCAGCGGTCGTGCGCTGCTGTGCCCGTTCGACCCGCTGATCTGGGAACGTTCGCGCGCCGAGCGGATTTTCGGCTTCCGCTACCGCATCGAGATCTACGTCCCGGGTCCGAAGCGGCAGTACGGCTACTACGTCTTCCCCTTCCTCCTCAACGGCGAGCTCGTCGCACGCGTCGACCTCAAGGCCGACCGGGCTGCGGGCGTGCTCCGGGTCCCCGGAGCGTTCCTCGAACCGGACCGCGACGCCGCGCTCGTCGCACCCGAGCTGGCCGCCTCGCTGCACGAGATGGCGACCTGGCTCGGACTCGACGACGTCGTGGTGGGTGAACGAGGGGACCTCATCCGCCCGCTCAACGCCGAACTCGCGCGCGGAACCGGGTAGCGGATCAGCTGGCGGTGGTCAGCACGGCGTCGCCGCTGCCGGTGCGTCCGAAGATCCGCAGCGTGGGCTCGGTCTCCGGTGGCTGATCGGCGACGTCGAGATCGCTGCGAGCGGCGCCCGTGGACGAGGTCAGATCGACCTCGGCCGCCGTCCCGCGGTGGATCGACACCTGCAGCTCGCCGGACCCGGTGATCAGCTCGACCTGCCCGTCCACCGCGTCGGCCAGGGTGATGTCACCGCTGCCGGTGCGCACCAGCACGTCGGCGGACACCTCGCCGAGCCAGATGGTGCCGGAGCCGTTGGCCACGGAGGACGATCCCCCGATGGCGCTGACCTCGATGTCACCGCGCCCGGAGCGCGCGTGCACGCCTCCGCGCATGGTGCCCAGCCGCAGGTTCCCGGAGCCGCTGCGGACGGTCGCCCGGTCGCCTGCCTCGGCGACCGCCACCGCGCCCGTTCCGGCCTGCACGTTGACCTTCCCGGCGGCACCGGTCACCGCGACCTCGGCCGAGCCGCTCTGCACGCCGACCTCGGAGCCGATCGGTGCCGTCACCCGGACCGCGAGCGGAACACCGCGCAGCGGTGCGGTGGAGGGAGCGCGCACCACCAGCCGACCGCTGGTCATGTCGATCCGCGTGCGGCGCACCGCTTCGACGATCGGCTCCTTCGACAGGGTGCTCGGGTCGAAGCCGCCGCGCGTGCCGGTCTGGCCGAACTGCTCGGTGACCCAGCTGAGCAACCCCGTCAGCCCGCTCTGCCAGTCCTGGCCGCTCGATCCCAGGTCGTGCCGGATCTCGACGTGGGTCACCGGAGTCTCGGCCAGTTCCACCACGACCGAACCGCGGTTGTTCCCGATGTCGATCCGGATCGGGCTGTCGGAGTCGAAGTCCTGACTGCGCAGCAGGTCCGTCAGTTCTTCCTCGGCCTGGGACCACTCCCGGTCGAGGTCGGGCTCGTCGTCGTTGTTCTTGTCGCTCATCTCAAGTCGCCCTTCCGCCACGTGATCCGGTCAGCCCTGCACCCAGCCGCGGACGTGGGAACCGCCGCCCTCGCCGCCGGGCCACCCGCCGCGCGGTCCGCCGAAACCGGGGCCGTCCCACGGTCCGCCGCGGCCACGTCCGTGCCCGTGCCCGCGACCGCCGTGCCGGGGCCTGCCGCGCCCCGGCCGGTCCCACGGCCCGCCGCGCTCGCGCCCGTGCAGCGCGCCCTGCACCGCCTGCGCGACGAAGGTGTTCAGCGAGACGCCCTGGGTAGACGCCGCCTGCTCGGCCTGGGACTTGATCTCCTCCATCAGGCGGAGGGTGATCCGGCTGATGTCGCCGTTGTCGCCGCTGGGCGGCGGGGGAGGTGGTGGCTCGGTCTCCTCGTCGTCGACGGGGGCGGGTCCGCCGCCACCGCTGACCACGACTCGGAGATCGCGGCCGTCCAGCCGGAGGTCCACGACCTGGCCGTCGAGGTTCGTCGTGACCTCGGCTGCCAGGTCGGACAGCGCGTTCATGATCGCCAGCCGGGCGGCCGGCTCGATCGCGCCGGACAGCACCGCCGCCGTCTGCCGCGTCTGGTCGTCGCCGGCGGCAGCGGCCGAGGTGAGGTCTTCGCGAAGCTGGTCGATGTACGGGTTCAAATCCATGACACCACTATGGCGGCGTGGATGACGTCACGCAACCGCTCGATGGTGTCAACCGGCGTCAGGGGGCTCGTCAGCCCCGGCGGCTAGGCTTTCGGGCAGCACAGGGGGAGTCGTGAGAGAGCAGGGAAAGGGGCACGCCAGTCGTGACCGAGATCGTGCGGCCGAAGGTGCAGCTGATCGGCAAGACTGAGTTCTTCCCGCCGGAAGACGTGGACTGGTCGACCGACGCCGACGGTGGGCAGGCGCTGGCCGAGTTCGCCGGTCGCGCGTGCTACCAGTCGTGGCACAAGCCGAACCCGGCGACCGCCACCAACGCCGGATACCTCAAGCACATCCTCGAGGTGGGTCACCTGTCCGTGCTGGAGCACGGTTCGGTGTCGTTCTACCTGACCGGGATGTCGCGCTCGTTGACCCACGAGCTGATCCGGCACCGGCACTTCTCCTACTCGCAGCTCTCGCAGCGCTACGTCCCGGAGCACGACGCCGCGGTGGTCGAGCCCGACGTCATCGCCGATGACCCGGAGCTGCACGAGAAGTTCCTGCAGGCGGCCGAGGCGAGCGCGCAGGCCTACGGCGACCTGCTGGCGGCGCTGGAGGCGAAGTTCGCCGACGATCCGACGATGACGCTGCGCCGCAAGCAGGCGCGGCAGGCGGCGCGCTCGGTGCTGCCCAACGCCACCGAGACCCGCATCGTGGTCACCGGCAACTACCGCGCGTGGCGCCACTTCATCGCGATGCGCGCGTCCGAGCACGCCGACGTGGAGATCCGCGGCCTGGCCGTGGAGTGCCTCAAGCAGCTCCAGAAGGCCGTGCCGAACGTGTTCAGCGACTTCGAGATCACCACGCTCAAGGACGGCACCGAGGTGGCCTCCAGCCCCTTCGTCACCGAAGGCTGATCATCGTCCTGATCTGCGGTCGTTCTGCTTCGCCGGCCGCAGGGCTGAAACGGCGCCCGGGACAACCCCGGGTGCCGTTTTCGTTTCGATCGCCGCCACGTCCGACGCTCCGGAAGATCGGCGTTTACAGTGGGCGCCATGGGTGTGGCCAGCGATGAACGCCAGCTGTTGTGCGAGCTGTTCGAGCAGATCGGCCCGGACGCGCCGACGCTGTGCGAGGGGTGGAAGACCAGGGACCTCGCGGTGCACCTCGTGGTGCGCGAGCGACGGCCGGACGCCATGGCCGGTCGTCTGATCAAGGCGCTGGCCGAGCGCGGTGAGCGCGCTGAGCAGGAGCTCCGCCAGCTCGCCTGGCCGGAGCTGGTCGACCAGGTCCGGCAGGGGCCGCCCAAGTGGAACCCGATGAGCATCGGTGGGGTCGACGAGACCGTCAACGCCGCCGAGTTCTTCGTGCACCACGAGGACGTTCGCCGAGCGCAGCCGGGCTGGCAGCCGCGACCGTCCGAGGAGGTTCGCGACGAGGCGCTGTGGAAGTCGCTGAGCCGGGTCGCGCGGATGTTCTACGGCCGCAGCCCGGTGGGCGTGGTGCTGCGCCGTCCCGACGGCACCGAGATCCAGGCCAAGCGCGGTCCGCGCACCGTCCGCATCGTCGGCGAGCCCGCTGAACTCCTCCTGTACGCCTTCGGCCGGAGTGAAGCGAAGATCACCTTCGAGGGCAACGAGGCGGACATCATGGCGATGCAGGACCTGCGCCGCTCGTTCTGAAAAAACTCCTCGTCATGGGCGTGATCAACCGAAAGAAACACGCCTGATCGGGCCTGTCGGAATCGGCTTTCCGGCGGGCTCGGTTCAGCTCGGTCGGCTGTCTTCCGCAGGCCCCTGACCAGGTAGCGTCGGGACCATGACCGACTGCCCTACCGCCATTCCGGGCCGCCCGTTCGGCCGCGTCCTGACCGCCATGGTCACGCCGTTCGACGAAGACGGGAAAGTCGATCTGAAGGTGGCGCAGGAGCTCGCCGCCTACCTGGTCGACAACGTCGGCAACGACGGGTTGGTCGTCAACGGCACCACCGGTGAGAGCCCCACCACCACCGACCGTGAGAAGGAACAGCTGCTGCGCGCGGTGGTCGAGGCCGTGGGCGACCGGGCGACCGTCGTCGCCGGTGCCGGCACCAACAACACCGAGCACTCCGTGGAGCTGGCGCGCTCCGCCGAGAAGGCCGGTGCGCACGGCCTCCTGGTCGTGACCCCGTACTACTCCAGGCCGCCGCAGGAAGGCGTCTACCAGCACTTCTGGACCGTCGCCGACGCCACCGAGCTGCCGGTGATGCTCTACGACATCCCGCCGCGCAGCGTCGTGCCGATCCAGGTCGACACCCTCAAGCGGCTGGCCGAGCACCCGCAGATCGTCGCGGTCAAGGACTCCAAGCACGACCTGTGGGCGGGCAGCGAGGCCATGAACGACGCGGGCCTGGCCTACTACTCGGGCGAGGACCCGCTGAACCTGCCGTGGCTGTCGGTGGGCGCCGTCGGCTTCGTCAGCGTGATCGGCCACGTCGTCGGCGACCGGCTCCGCCGGATGCTCGACGCCTACGAATCCGGTGACGTCGCAAGCGCTCTGGAAGTCCACAAGGGACTCCTTCCGGTCTACCGGTCGATGAACTTCGTCGGCGGCGTCATCTTCGCCAAGACGGCTCTGCGGCTGTGCGGCTACGAGACGGGCCTGCCGCGGTTGCCGCTGCCGGCCGCCACGGAGGAGCAGGTGCGGTTGATCACCAGCGACCTGTGGGATGCTGGCCTGGTATTGGTCAACCCGGATGCAGCACAGAGGTGACACAGCGTTGAGCGCACAGGCGACAGCGACCGAGTACCACGCGGTGACGCCGACTTCGTCGGCACCACCACGCCCGTTGGCCGAAGGTGGTCTCAGGGTCGTTGCGCTCGGTGGCATCGGCGAGGTCGGCCGGAACATGACGGTCTTCGAGTACGAGGGCCGACTGCTCATCGTCGACTGCGGCGTGCTCTTCCCGGAGGACGACCAGCCCGGTGTGGACCTGATCCTGCCCGACTTCGGTGCCATCGAGGACCGGCTGGACGACATCGACGCCCTGGTCCTCACGCACGGCCACGAGGACCACATCGGCGCTGTGCCGTTCCTGCTGCGGCTGCGGCCCGACCTGCCGGTCGTCGGTTCCAAGTTCACCCTGGCGCTGCTGGCGGCCAAGTGCCGCGAGCACCGGCTGAGCCCGCAGCTGATCGAGGTCGCCGAGGGGCAGCACAGCCCCCACGGCCCCTTCGGCCTGGAGTTCTTCGCGGTCAACCACTCGATCCCGGACGCGCTGGCGGTGGCCATCCGCACGCCCGCAGGGGTCGTGCTGCACACCGGTGACATCAAGCTGGACCAGCTGCCGCTGGACAGCCGGCTGACCGACCTGGCCGGGTTCTCCCGGCTGGGCGACGAAGGCGTGGACCTGTTCCTCGTCGACTCCACCAACGCCGAGGTGCCGGGCTTCGTCACGCCGGAGCGCGAGATCGGACCGGTGCTGGACCGGGTGATCGGCTCGGCGACGCAGCGGGTCATCGTGGCCTGCTTCGCCAGCCACGTGCACCGCGTGCAGCAGGTGCTGGAGGTCGCCGAGAAGCACGGTCGCAAGGTCTGCTTCGTGGGCCGGTCGATGGTGCGCAACATGGGCATCGCCGCCGACCTGGGCATGCTGAACGTGCCTGAGGGCCTGCTCGTCGACCTGGACCAGGCGCTGGAGATGCCGGAGTCCGAGGTCGCGTTCGTCTCGACCGGTTCGCAGGGCGAGCCCTTGTCGGCGCTGTCGCGGATGGCGCGCGGCGAGCACAAGCAGATCGGCATCCGCGCCGGTGACACCGTGGTGCTGGCGAGCTCGATGATCCCGGGCAACGAGACGGCCGTGTTCGGCGTGGTCAACGGACTGGTGCGGCTCGGTGCCCAGGTCGTGCACCAGGGCCACGCGAAGGTCCACGTGTCCGGTCACGCCTCCGCCGGCGAGCTGCTGTACCTCTACAACGCGGTGCGCCCGAGCAACGTCATGCCGGTGCACGGCGAATGGCGCCACCTGCGCGCGAACGCCGAACTGGCCAGGCTGACGGGCGTCCCCGCCGACCGGGTGGTCATCGCCGAGGACGGTGTGGTCGTGGACCTGGTGGACGGCATCGCGAGCATCGCGGGCCGCGTCGAGGTCGGTCACGTCTACGTCGACGGCCTGTCGGTGGGCGACGTCGGTGAATCCACGTTGTCGGACCGGTTGGTGCTGGGCGAGGGCGGTTTCATCGCGATCACCGTCGCGGTGGACGTCACGAACGGGCGCGCGGTCTCGCCGCCCACGATCTCCGGCCGCGGCTTCTCCGACGACCCGAAGGCCTTGGACGAAGTGGTGCCGCTGGTGGAGATGGAGCTCGCGCGCACCGAGGCCGAGGGCATCACCGACACGCACCGCATCGCGCAGTCGGTGCGCCGGGTGGTCGGCCGCTGGGTGGCGGAGAAGTACCGCAGGCGCCCGATGATCGTGCCGAACGTGCTTCCTGTCGGTTCCTGACCTGCTGACTCGAACGGGGTGGCTCGGAAATCCTTCCGGGCCACCCCGTTCGTCCGCGCGCATCACTCCGGGTGACCGGCTGCGCTGCGGGGCAGTCCTGATCAGTGCCCGGTTCCGATCGCCCGTTACTCGGTCGTGCGAGATGTCCTCTGAGGAATGTCCGAATCCGCTGTGCACCCTGGGTGTTGTCGAACACCTCACGAGTGGACTGCGTGGCACCTTGGCGTGACCCACCGAGCTGGGTGCCCCATCCGCTGCCAGGGTGAATCCCGCCGGTTCGAGCTTTCTTCGTTCCGCGGGAAAACCACTCGGAGAGATTGGGGTCTGAAGGTGCGTACTTCCGCTCGACTTCTCGGCGCTGCCGCCGCTGCAACTGCACTCATGGCCATCGGGGGCCCGGCATTCGCTGACAGCTCGGACAACGACGGGGTCAACCTGCTCAACGACAACAACGTGAGCGCGGTGCCGGTCCAGCTGTGCGGCAACAACGCGGCGGTCCTGGGGCTGACGGCTCCGATCGCGTCTCCGCAGGACAGCGCCTGCGTCAACGCGCCGATCTCCGACGGCTGAGCCGACACAAGAATCGCAGGAGCGGGGCCGGCCTCGGTGGAGAGGTCGGCCCCGCTTCGCGTCTCAGACCCGCGCGGTCGGGCTCGTGAGGAGCCGGATCATCTCGTTGACGGTCCCGATGAGCTTCCGGGCGTCGGCCGGCGCGAGCGTGTACCACTCCTGCCCGTCCCGGCCCGGCTTGCGCTGGGCCAGGTAGCAACCGGCCTCGGTGGCGAAGAACTGCACGTTGAACGGCAGCGACCGCGTCCGCCGCACCTTCCGGTCGTAGGCGCGCACGGTGATGAGACCTTCCAGGCTGCGCTTCGCGGTGAACGCCTGGGTCAGCGTCGTCGCTTGCGCACCGCGGATTCCCGCGTATCCCAGCGCGGCGGACAGGGTCCGCGCCGAGCCGCCCATCCGCGTGCTCACCCGCTCGATGTGCGCGTAGGGGACCGACACCGACGAGCCGTCGGCCGCGGTGACCTTGCCGAGCAGGTTGACGGCGTTGCCCGCGAGACCGCCGTGCTCGTGCCGCTTGACGCGGATCTCCCGCAGGTCGTCGGGACTGTCGCCGTCGGCCTGGTAGGCCTGGACGGTGCTGCGGCCGTACTCGACGAGCACGGCGTTGAAGTTCTCGCCCTCCCGCGCGTGGACCGCGAGTCCGATCGCCAGCGGCGGCCGGGCCAGCAGGTGCACGGCCTCCTCGACGAACGGGTGCAGCTCGTCGCCGTCGAACAGGCTCTGCTGGACGAGCTGGCGCCGACCGAGCTCAGCCGCCTCGCGGCGTTGAGACTCGGTGGCGTCCAGCGGGAGCCAGCCCACCCGCAGCAGCGGGTGGAGTTGCAGGTCGAACCGGGTGCAGAGGTAGTTCGCGGCAGCGGGAGGCAGGCTCAGCTCACGCCTGGCCACGAATCACCGGCCTCGGTCGGCATCACCGAAGACCGCAGGCGCGGTGCGCTGCATGTCGTTGGTGAAGACGTCGTCCTGCTCGACCAACCAGCCGGGACGCTCGTGCTCCTGCTCCTCGGATTCGCCCTGCTTGCCGCGTCCGGCACCGGCGCCCGCTCCGGGCGCACCGGCCTGGCCGCCACGACCCGCGGCACCACCGGCGGCGGCGTTCGCGCCACCGGCACCACCGAGACCGCCCATCCCGGCACGGCCTCCGGCGCCGCGGCCCACGGGCGCGCCTGCGCCTTCGCCGCCGCGGCGACCACCGGGGCCGCCGTTGGGGGACGCGGCCCAGCGACCGTTGTAGGGGTTCTGCCGTTCCCACGCGCCGGTCTGCGGGTTCTGCCGGAACAGGGTCCCGTCGGGACCGCGCACGACGCCCGGCGGAAGCCCGGGAGCCGACGGTGCCGGTGTCGCCCAGGACGGGTTCGACGCGGCAGGCGGAGCGGACGGAGCGTGCACCGCAGGTGCGGCGCTCGGAGTCGACGCCCACGCCGACGACGTGCTCGACGGTGCGGAGTACGCGCCGCCGGAGTACGAGGAACCGCTGTCACCAGCGGAATACGTGCTCGAAGTCGGGTAGGACGACGCGGGCGGAGCCGCGGGCGGCGGCTGGTCGACCGGCTGGAACTCGGGCAGCCGCGCGATCACGCCCTCGGTCTGCTGGCTGTAGCGCTCCATGACCTGGTTGGCCTGCTGGTTGGTGTCCACGTAGGCCTGCTGCCGCTCTTCGTAGTCCGACATCCACCCGGTCACCGGGTTCGAGTCGAGACCCCAGTCCTCGACCCACCCCTTGCCCGGCGGGTCCAGAAGAGCGCCCTGCCCGCTCGGCAACGGGTCGTCCTTGACGGGAAGAGCCTGAAAAGCCTCCCGCTGGTAGGAATTCTGCTCCTCCAGCGCTGTCTTGACCCCGCGCGAGGTCTCGGCCGCCGAGCGAGCGAGCGGCTGGATCTCAGCGATCGAGGCGTTGGCGGATTCGGCGGCACGTCCTTCGTGGGCCGATTCCGCAGCGCGCAACGCGTCGGCGATGTCGGTCGCCATCTGGTCGAACTTCGTCCCGACGTTCTCCCAGAGCTTCACGCCCTCGTCCGAAGGCGCTGGTACAGCCGCAGCGTCTGGGGTCCCACCCATCTGCTTGCGGTATTCCTTCGCACTACTGGCGTAGCACATGTCCATCGTGTTGTCTCCCCAGTGGATCCTTATTTGGCGGCGGGAAGGGTCGGCACCGACGCCTCAAGGGCTTTCTGCGTCATCGAGCACGGATCGGCAGTGCCGAACGCGAACGCACCCAGCACCTGGTTGTCCATCGTTCCCAGGTACATCCAGCAGTTCTGGGTCTGGGCCGGGTCTGCCTTGTTGCCCTGGACTGTCGGATGACCGGCGATGTTCAGTTCGCGGAAGTCGACGAACGTGGACTTGTTGTCGATGTACCACTGGACCGAGGTCTTGGACGGTCCGAGCGACAGAGTCGTGGCACCGTTCTCGGACTTCCAGGTGCACTGCGGTGGCATGTCGGGGTCCACCGAACTGGTCTCGACCTCACCAGCTGGATTGAGCCCCAGCGATGTGGCGGCGTCAGCCGGGAGCAGCTGGCAGAGGTCAACAGCGGCCGCGTCCTTGGGATCGCTGATCGCTGGGCCGGCCTGGCCCTGGGGCGGCGGCTGCGGCGCGGGCTCATTGCCCGAGCCACCCGAGCACGCGCTCATCGTGATGGTGAGCGCGATGGTCGCGCCCGCTACCAGGCTTCGCTTCAGAGTCTTCATCTCCGCCATCTTGCCGTGATCGAGTTTCACTGTTCCGTGTGGCGCACGCTGGAGGCTGCGGCGTCGTCGTTGCGCCTGTACTCGTCCAGAGTCGCCTGGTACGCCTCGATCTTTTCGGTGAGCTTGGTGGTCAGATCCTTCACGATCACCTGAAGGGATCCCTGGTCGCCGATGGCGCGCTCGTTGATGGCCTTGAAGGCCGACGAGGTGTAGTTGTCCTTGGCCGTCAGCTCACCGGCGAAAGCACCTGGTCCGGTGCGCGCGATGCTCTGGACCATCGAGCGCGCGTTGTCCCGGATGTCTTCGAGCTTCTTGATGGCGCTCTCCAGACCAGCTGGATCGACCAGGTACCCGGCCACGGCGGTGTTCCCCCTACTTCGAATGACACGTCTGGCTTGGGCCCATCTTCGGCGATCACCTGTGATGATCACAGCGTTTTGGACCGGCGCACATTATGAACGCGATCACCCTACCGAGTGAGGGGGTTCCGAGGCCGCATCACTCGGATGTCGCAATCCGCGGCCGGTGAGGGCGTGCGATGGGGCGCCTCGGTGGTCGGAGGCGCCCCATCGGACGTGGTGATCTTCAGCTGTTGGGGGTCGTGAGGTGGGTTAAGAAGGTGGACCAGGTGGTGTTGTCGAAGACCAGGGTTCCGCCGGTTCGGTCCTTGGTGTCCCGGACGCCGATGGCGGTGCTGGTGATCGCGACTTCGACGCACTCGTTCTGCGTCGCGCTGTAGCTGCTCTTGCGCCACGTCGCATCCGTGGGGACACGTCGTTCGATCATGGTGCGACCTCGCGTCTACTCCGAGTACTCGTTGCGCACCGATCGTAGAACTTTCAGAGATTCCTTCGGCGAGAGCGAAGCTGCCTGAAGCCGATCCCACAGCCTGGCGTAGGTCAGTACCGCGTCCTTGGCGTCCAGGTAGCGCGCGTCGTCGAGGCATTCGACGTAGACGAATTCCAGCGGGGCCGCGATTCCGTTCGACGGGATGCGAAGCATGGTGAAGTCGTACGAGGTTCCGCCTGGCGGGGCATCCACATCAAACGGCAAGACCTGAAGACTCACGTTTCGCTGCAAGCCCATTTCGGCGAGGTGGTCGATCTGGTCGCGCATGACCTCCGCTGTGCCGACCTTCCGGCGAAGGCAGGATTCGGAAAGCACGCATGCGAGGCTCGGCGGCTGGTCCCGGGTGAGGATGGCCTGCCGCTCCTGGCGAGCGGCGACGTTGGAGTCGATGTCCTCGCTCTCCCGACGCGCTGAAGCGGTGTCCATAGCGCGGATGTAGCCCTCGGTCTGGAGGATTCCCGGAATGATCTCCCCCTGGACCTGTCGGATCTCCTCGGCGTCGGTTTCGAGGTCGACGTACATGCGGAACCACTCGGGGAAGACCGCGCGGTACTCGCCCCAGCGGCCTCGGCTGCTGCGGGTCTTGGCGAGCTCGAACATCCACTGCATCTCGTCGGGGTCGACCTCGTAGAACTCCAGCAGGAGCTTGAGGTCTCCCTTGGAGATGCCGCCCTGGCCCAGTTCCAACCGGCTGATCTTGCCGATTCCGGCGTCCAGTGCGTCGGCCGCTTCGGCCTGCTCGCGGCCGGCTTTGATGCGCACGTGGCGCATTTCGTTCCCGAGCTGAAGTCGCCGCACGGTGGGTGTCGCCATCGATCGCCTCCGAATCCGATCTTGTTCACTCGCCAGTGTTCCGGATTCCGGTTCGCGGGAACATCACTCGATTCGGCAATTCCACAATCCGCGATCGCAGATTTAAGTTGATCAGCACATCGATCGGACAGAGCGGAGTGCGCCGATGAACTTCGAGCCAGCGCGGCATTTCTGGCTGCCGACGCCGAACCCGGATTCCGGCGCCTTCGCGCGCCACGCGTTCCGGGGGCGTCGCTGGGAACGCCAGTCGTCCGACACGACCGTCTGCGGTCTCGAAGTCGCGATGGCCACGCCCACCGAACTCGACTGGATCACCGCGCCCACCTGCGGTGAGTGCAACCGGACTCTCATATCGGAGCACGACGGTCGCACCTGAAGCCCGTTTCGACGCCGACTTCCCCCGACAGGCGTTGAAACCGCGAAGGTCGGCCGACACGTCCCCCTCCCCGCGTGTCGGCCGACCGCCCCGATGAAGAACCGGATCAGTTCTCCAGGATCTGCTTCCGGATCTCCGGCTTGAGGACCTTGCCGATCTTCGAGCGCGGGAGGTCGGGCCAGATCTCCAACTGCTTGGGCGTTTTCACGCTGCCCAGCCGCTGCTTGACGAACCCCGCGAGATCGTCCGGTTCGGCCTGACGTCCGGTGCGGAGCTGGACCACGGCCGTGACGCGCTCGCCCCACTTCTCGTCCGGGAGGCCGAGCACCGCGCAGTCCTGCACCGAGCCGTGCTCGCGCAGGGCCTGCTCGACCTCGGCGGAGTACACGTTGAACCCGCCGGTGATGATCATGTCCTTGGCGCGGTCGACGATGAACAGGAAGCCGTCCTCGTCGAGGTAGCCGATGTCGCCGGTGTGGTGCCACCCGTGCCTGCTGACCTCCGCCGTGGCGGAGGGGTTCTCGTGATAGCCGTCCATGACCAGCGGTCCGCGCACCACGATCTCGCCGCGCTCACCGCCGGGCAGCAGCGCACCGGACTCGGCCATGACCGCCACCTGCGTCAGCGGGCTCGGCCTGCCCGCGGACGAAAGCCGTTCCACCGCCACCGAACCGTCCGCGCGGAAGTGGTCCGCCGGGGCCATCGTGGCGATCATGTTCGGTGCCTCGGTCTGGCCGAAGAGCTGGCCCAGGACCGGGCCGATCCGCTCCAGCGCTTCCTGCAGCCGGGTCGGCGACATCGGCGCGGCGCCGTACCAGAGGCAGCGCAGCGAGCTCAGGTCCGTCGAGTCGAGATCGGGGTGGTCGAGCAACCCGTAGATCACCGTCGGCGGCAGGAAGGCGTGGGTGATCCGGTGCCGTTCGACGAGCCGCAGGAACTCGCCCAGATCCGGCTCCGGCATGATGACGATCTCGCCGCCCAGCGACATGATCGGCCAGGTCAGCACGCCCGCGGAATGGGTGAGCGGGGCCAGCGCCAGGTATCTCGGCCGGTCGCCGAACGGGTAGCTCATCAGCGTCAGCGCGGTCGCCGTGGCCATGTTGGTCCCGGTCAGCCGCACCCCCTTCGGCTCACCGGTGGTGCCACCGGTTCCGGCGAGCATGCACAGCTCGTCGCCGCGCACCGCCGGAGCAGTGCGATCCGGGTCGCCGAGCTCGATCCAGTCGGCGAAGGTCAGCGCGCCGTCGACCTCCCCGTCGAGGCAGACGAGCGTGGTCAGCTCCGGCAGTTCCGCCCGGATGCGCTGCACCAGCGGAGCGAAGCGCTCCTGGAACAGCAGGCACCGGCAGCCGAACATCGACAGCAGCTGCCGGTTCTCCGAAGCCTCGTTGCGCGGGTTCACCGGACACCACACCGCTCCCGCGCGGGAGATCCCGAACACGCTCGTCAACGCGGTCGGATCGTTCGCGGACAGCACCGCCACGCGGTCCCCGGGCCGGATCCCCGAGGCCATCAGGGCCTGAGCCGTCCGCCAGGAGGCTTCCTGCACCTCGGCGTAGGAGAGGGATTCGCCCCTCGTGGTCAGACAAGGCCGGTCGCCTCCGAGTGAGGCTCCTTTGTCCAGGTATTCGGCCAGCTGCACGGCAACCTCGCTGAGTCGGGCGCGCCGGTCGCCGTCGAGCGGCGACCGGCGCGGAGGATCACTGGTGGACTTGCACGATCGGGTCGAGGACGAGCCCGAAAGCGCGCAGCGTGCCGAGGAGTTCGCGGTGCCCGAACGCCTGGCAACCCGAGGCGAAACCCGCCCTCCTGGGCCTGTCCTGCAGCAGGTGCGCAGCTGCGTGCACGTTGAGCAGCGCGGTCTGCTTGTAGTTGCAGTTGCCGTGGATGACGCAGTGCACCCGCCCCAGCGGCCCGGACGCGTGCACCGAGTCGAGCGAGGTGTTGATCCGCGGGTTCTCCCTCGGCGGCATCTCGCTGCGGACCTGCGCTGAGGTCGCGTCGATGATCGCGTACTTCTCCTGCTCCGACTTGCCCTCCATCTGCTGGAGCGCGCCGGCGACGATCTGCGGAACCGCCTGCATCAGCTCCCGGTTGAACACCCCGCCGAGCGCGCGGGCGTTGGCCACTCGCGGATCGTTCTTGAACCACACGGGATGCGAGGTGCCGCCCCACGGCAGCGCGAGGCCGAGCTCGTGCTGACCCGGGACCACCACGTCGTGCAGGCCGCCGTCGGCGGGCCAGGTCTGGTACTCGTTCTGCTCCAGGTAGTGGGCGTCGGAGAACGCGGCGTTGGTCAGGATCGTGTTGGTGGAGGCGACCGTCGGGTAGCCCTTCCAGAACACCTGGATGTCGAGGGTGTCGAGCCCGGGCGTCTCCAGGCAGATGTTGGCCGCGATCTCGCCGATCGTGTACATCTGCGCGATCCCGGGCGACAGCAGCAGGTTCCGGGTCTCGAAGTCGGCGCCGTAGCGCTGCTCGACGTCGATCATCCAGTTCTGCTCGCCGTTGGTGTCGGTGTAGTGCGCACCGATGTCCAGGCAGGCCTGCACGACCTCGTGGCCGTAGCGGGCGAAGGGACCGACGGTGTTGAGCACGACCTTCGCGCCGCGGAACTGCTCCGCCAGCGACGACGCGTCGTGCTCCACCTCCACGATCTCGTGCGGCACGGTCTCCACACCGGGAACCGCGTCGACGGTCTCCTTGACGCGCTGGTGATCGCGCCCGGCGGCCAGGAACGGGATGTTGTACTCGCGCAGGTATTCGCAGATCAGTCGTCCGGTGTAGCCGGAGGCACCGTAGACGACGACAGGCTTGTCAGTGCTCACGAACTCGTCCTTTCTCAGTGGAGATGCAGGTCAGCTGCCCATGCCGCCGTCGACCGCGAGGCCGGCGCCGGTGATGTACTTGGCGGCTCCCGAAGCCAGGAACACGACCGCGTCCGCCATGTCGTCGACCTGCCCGAGGCGGCCCTGCGGCGTCAGGTCGACCACCGCCTTGGCGGCTTCCTCGGGGGAGGGGAACAGCCCGATCTCGGCGCAGTCGGCGGCGAGCTGGTTGCCCATCGCGGTCGGGGTCAGGCCGGGGTAGATGCAGTTGACGCGCACGCCGTAGCCGAGCTTCCCGGACTCCGCGGCCGCGACCCTGGTCAGCCGGTCGATCGCGGACTTCGTCGCGGAGTAGATCGAGATCCCGGGGAAGGCGATGGTGGCCGCCACGGACGCGATGTTGACCACCGCGCCGCCGTTGCCCGCCGGACCGTCCGGGCGCATGGCGCGGAACGCGTGCTTGAGGCCCAGCGCCGTGCCGAGCACGTTGACGTCGAGCATCCTGCGGACGTCGGCGGGGTCGAGATCGGCGACGAGACTGGTGATCTCGACACCGGCGTTGTTGACCAGCAGGTCGAAGCCGCCGAGCGAGGAGATGACCTCCGGGACCGCTGCGGCCCAGCTGTCCTCGTCGGTGATGTCGAGCTTGACGAATTCCGCCGTGAAGCCCTTCGCGCGCAGCGACTCGGCGGTCTGCTTGCCGTCGTCTTCGAGCACGTCACCGATGGCCACGGCGGCGCCCGCGGCGGCCAGCGCCTCGGCCATTCCGGCTCCGAGACCGCGCGCACCCCCTGTGACCAGCGCTCTTCTTCCGGACAGGTCGTAACTGGTCATGCGGAATCTCCTCCTTGAGATCACTGCTGCGCGTTGCCCTCGAACTCGAGGTGCGAGTTGGGTCACACCATAGAAGCGACTTTTGACAGTCGTCAAGAATTTCTTTGACAGGTGTCAAAGAAATCTGCGGGAGATAGACTGGACGGGTAGCCGCAACGCCGGAACCAGCCAGCCGACAGGGACGAACCCGTGACCGAGGTCGCTGAAACCAAGCAGGAGCGGATCGCTCGCCGCCAGGTCGACAAGTTCGAGACGCGACGCAGAGAGCTCGCCGTCGCGACGCTCCAGACGCTCGCCGACCTGGGGTACTCGCGCACGAGCCTGCGGGAGATCGCGCAGAACTCCGAGTTCTCGCACGGCGTCCTGCACTACTACTTCGCGGACAAGCGGGACCTGATCACCCAGGCCGTCCGCCAGTACGAAGAGGTCTGCGTGACCCGCTACGACGACGTCGTGGCGAACGCGGGCACGGCCGAGGAGCTCCGGACCGGCTTCGTCGACATGTTCTTCGGGACTCTCAAGGCCGACGCCCACCTGCACCGGCTCTGGTACGACCTGCGCAACCAGAGCCTGTTCGACGAGTCCTTCCGCGCCGACGTGCTCGACATCGACGGCCGCAGGCGGGAGATGATCTGGCGCGTCCTGAGCCGCTACGCCGAGCTCTCCGGTGCCGAACCGGCCACCTCGCGCGCGGCCGCCTACGCCACCCTCGACGGCGTCTTCCAGCTCGCCCTGCTCCACCAGCTGTCCGGAACGGACGAACAGGTCGCCGGCCTCGCCGAAGAACTCGCCCGACTGATGGACCTCCTGGTCGCGAAGTAGGTCCCAGGGCAAGAAGAACTGGTTGGTTCCGGGAGAAGGCCGGTTCGCTCTCGTGCGGTGAGTCAGTGGTGGTCGGCCCCTGCGGGGCAGTGGGAGGCTGATGCTTCACCGAGGTTGAGCAGTGCTGGAGTGCGGCTGTGGTGGGCGACCCAATCCCCAACCGGGGTCGAAATCATCCGTAGTAGCGCGATGATGTCGTTGTGCAGGTCATGTGGGCTGCGGTACGCGCCGGGGGCGTTGTGAGGTACGCCCGGAAGGCGAACGCCCGTGACTACGGGCTCGTGATGTGCGACGCGGTTCCGGAGGGCGTACACGCGCGCAGCTACGGCGTGAACATCAGCCCGTCGTTGGGTCGAGCTTGGAAATGCGTGCCTCAACGCAGGGCGCCAGAGCAGGGCTTCGTAGGCACGTCGTTCGCGGTAGGGCGGCTTGCCCGCGTGTCCGCCGACTTCGAGGAGATGGACCCAGAAACCGAGCGGCAGCTGGGCTAGGAGTCTGCCTGGTCGGTGCCCATCGCCGTAACGTGCGTCGGCGTGGGCCTTGGCGACCGCCGTTTGGGAGCGATCGTCGAGGAGTTCAGCGTTGGCCCACCAATCTGACCCGTATTTGCGTGCGAGCCGATCGTGCATGGCATTGCGCATGGCGATCTCCACGATGTGAAGGTCGGCCATGTAGGACGAAGCGAGTTCGATGCCGAGCAGGTAGAGCTCGAAAGGATCGCATCCCCACTCAGGTGCGAGGCGGTGATAGGTGCCCATTCGCTCGTCGGAGAGGAGTGGCGGAAGTTCGCTTGGCGGCGACACCCGGTGGTAACTCACGGCGATGTTCTACCAACCGCGTGTAGTTCTGCTAGCATCGGTCTCGAAGTCCCCCGGGCCGCTAGTACCAGCAGGTACGCGCCGGGGGTCCTCTTTTTTGCACCGGGTCCCACGCTGCCCGATCTGACTCGAGACTGACACTGGGTCGGCGGCTGGCGCTGCACGGCTAGACCGGGTGGGTGCGGACGCCGTTTGGCGTGCTTCGCCCCTTCGGTCGGGTCCTCGCAGTGGCCTCCGCCCGCTACCGCGCCGATAGCGCGCTGAGTGCCCTCGGGCTGGTGGCTGCCGGTGTGGGCGTCGCGGTGGTCCCGGCGAGCGTCGACCTCGCCGCCGTGCCGGACGTCGTCTACCGGCCGCTCGACGAACCGGACCTCACCGTCGACTTCCACCTTCCACCTTCCACCTTCCACCGGACGGACGAACCCAACCCCGCGGTTTTCATCCCCGGTCACCGCGGCGCGGGGGTTGTGCGACAGACAACGGGCCGGTCTTCGTGGGGGTGGGGAAGTTTTCATGAAAACTTCCCCACCACACCCCAGAAGACCGGCCCGTTGTGCGTGCGGTTGGTCAGCGGTGGTGGGACTGCAGGGCTTCTTGCAGGACCGCCGGTTGGCCGTGGGTGGACTGGGTTCCCACCTGCTCGGGCGTGGGTTGCGGCAGCGGCTCGCACGTGGTGTCCGGGCCGTCGCCCGGCTGGCGGGCTGGAAGCTTGCCGGTGAGCAGGTAGTCGGCGATCTGGTCGTCCTCGCAGGCGTTCCCGCTCAGCGAGCTGGAGTGGGTCGTGCCGCCGGGGAGGCTGATGAGGCTGGCGTTCGGGAAGCGCTTGCGGGCTTCCAGGGCTCCCGGGAACGGGGTCGCCGCGTCCAGCTCCTCGCTGATCAGCAGCGCGCTCTCGACCCCGCTGCCGTCGACCTCGACGGGCTTGCCCGCCTTGGCCGGCCAGGTCAGGCACGGTGCGTTGTACCAGGCGTTGCCCCAGGTCTCGAACGGCGCCTTGGCGTGGGTCTCCCAGTTGTCCTTCCGCCACTGCTCCCAGCTCGTCGGCCACTGGACGTCGGTGCACTGCACGCCCGTGTAGACCGCGTAGCCGTTGTCGTCGCCCGGGGTGTTGGTGTCGTCGTAGAGCGCCTTGGCCGGGGCCCAGTCGCCGTTGTTGACCCACGCGGCGAACGCCTGCGCGCGCTCCGGCCACACCGAGGTCGAGTAGCCGGCCTGCAGGAACAGGTCGGTCCACTCCGCTGAACCGATGACGTCACCGGCTGGTTTCTGGTCGAGTGCTGCGAGCTGCTCGTAATAGCGCTTCTCGACATCGGCCGCGGTGGTGCCCAGGTGGTAGGTCGCGTCGTTGCGGGCGACCCAGTCGAAGAAGATCTTGATGTTGCGGTCGAAGGCGACGTCCTGGTTCAGGTTCGCCTGGTACCAGACGTCCTCGACGTTGACCACGCCGTCCATCACCAGGCGCCGCATCCGGTCCGGGTGCAGCGTGCTGAAGACCTGGCCGAGGTAGGTGCCGTAGGAGAAGCCGTAGAAGTTGATCTGCTCCTGGCCCAGCGCCTTGCGGATGCTCTCCATGTCCTCGACCGAATCGGTGGTCTTGAGGTGGTCGAGCAGCTTGCCCGCGTTGCCGCAGGCCTTCGCGTAGCCCTCCGAGCGCTCCAGCCAGGTCTTCTCCAGCTGCGCGTCGGGGACGTAGTGCGGCCGGTCGTAACCGAAGTAGTTCGGGTCGCAGGACAGGGCGGGCTCGCTGCTGCCCACACCGCGCGGGTCGAAGCCGATCCAGTCGTAGGCGGCACCGGCGTTCTTCGGCACGGACGAACCGAGCACGCTCAGGTTCAGCCCTGACCCGCCCGGCCCACCCGGGTTGACCAGCATGACGCCCTGGTACTGGTCCTCGGGGACGGTGTGCTTGACGCGTGAGACGGCGAGCTTGATCTGCTCACCGGCGGGATCGGCGTAGTCCAGCGGAACGGAGACCATGCCGCACTCGGCACCGGCCTTCTGCAGGGACTCGCTCTCGCACGGACCCCACTGGATCGGTGCCGGGGTGAATTCGGGTGCCGGCGCGGCGGATGCCGAGCCGACCGTCGGCGATAAGCCGATCAGCAGCCCGAGCGCCAGCGCGGTGGTGGCGACTTTTTTCACGGATCGTCCTCGTCTGTCCGAGTTCTCGCCGGTGGCGGCGATGCAGTGTGGACAGTTAACGAGATCGAATCGGTTCAGAGATCGCGATTGGCGAAAAATGGTCGAAGCAGCCGCCGTTCGGTCACCGGCTCAACCAGGGGGAGGGCTTGTCGGTGACCGGTCGCGTCGGGTCCTGGTGCAGCGGCATTTCGGGCTCGTCGATGCGCAGCGGGATCAGGCCCTCGGTGATGGCGCGCATGATGCGGTCGCGGGCGCGCGCAGCGTCGCCGACGCGATCGGCGGCCAGGTCGGAGAGGTCCACGGGGGCGCCGAAGTGGACCCGCATCGTCGGTCGGCGCACGATCGCCCGCAGCCAGGACGAGAACAGGATCCACAGGTCACGGGCACTTTCGACGCGCACCATGCCGTAGCACATGGCCTCGTGCGCACCCCACTGGCTGATCGGGACCACCGGGGTCCCCGCTGCCAGCGCCATGCGCGCAACACCGGTCTTGCCCCGCTCGGGCCACATGTTCGGCTCCAAGGTGAGCCGTCCCTCCGGGTAAACCAGAACCGGATTCGCGTCCTCGGTGAGGGCGTTGACGACCTTGCCGAGCGCTTCGGCCGCGCTCGCCTTGCCGCGGTCAGCGCGGACGTGCCGACCGGCGCGCATGATCGAACCGGTCACCGGAGCGTCGAACAGACCTCCCGTGGCCACGAAGCGAGGTGAGATCCGGCGCTCCCGGCAGGCCGCGATCAGCACCAGCGGGTCCAGGTTGCCGATGTGGTTGGCCGCCATCAGCAACGGCTGTCCGCGCAGCTCGTCCGGCACGTCACCGGTGATGACCAGCCGCCCGGTCAGCGCGATCACCGCGCGGTCCACGCGCATGAGCGCGCGCCACAGCCTCGGCGTCGCGCGGAACAGCTTCTCGCGGTCGCTTCGGTGTGTCGGCGCGGGGCCGCTCGGCAGGGCAACCATGATGGGCAAGGATCTCATGGCCTGGGCGCAGACAGAGCGCGAACCCCTGTGGTTGTTGTGACGGGAGAGGCGGGTGCCGATACCGTGTGGGGCATGGCGAGCCGGACAACTAACGGGGGGCGGGGCTCGTCGCGCGGCAAAGCGGCGACGCAGCGTAGCGGCACCGCCGCCAAGCGTGGCAGCTCCAGCACCACGTCCAAGAGCACTGGGTCGAAGGCCGGGTCGAAGAGCACCGGGTCCAAGGCCGGGGCCTCCAAGGGGCAGAGCAAGCCCCGCCCCTCCTCGACGCACGCGCCCCGCAGGGCGCCCGCGAAGCGCAGCCCCGCCAAGAGCACCAGGAACCAGGGCGGCGGACTCGGCGGTGTGGTCCGTGCGTTCGGCAGGACCCGCGAACTCGACCCCGCCCACCGCCGCGACGGAGTCGCGCTGATCTACCTCGCGCTGGCCGTGGTCGTGGCCGCAGGGGTGTGGTGGCAGGCGGGCGGACCGGTCGGCCACTGGTTCGACTGGGCGCTGCGCTCGGTCATCGGCATCGGCGCGATCGTGCTGCCCCTCGTCCTGCTGCTCACCTCGGTGATCCTGATGCGCACCGAGACGAGCCCCGAAGCGCGGCCGCGCGTGGTCATCGGCTCGGTGCTGCTGATGTTCGCGACTCTGGGAACCATCCACGTCCTGTCGGGTGCCCCGCTGGAGTCCGAAGCATGGCCCACGGCGGGAGGTGCGCTCGGATTCGTCGCCGGTGGCGCGCTCGCGTACGGCCTGACCGGCTATGTGGCCGTCCCGGTGCTGGTCCTCGCCGGTCTGTTCGGGTTGCTCGTGCTCACCGGATCCTCGGTGCGCGACGTGCTCGCCCGGATGCGCGGCGACCACTACGACGACGAGGACGGCTTCGAGCCCGCGCCGAGCAAGGCCGATCTCGAAGGCGATCCGTCCTCGGTCAAGCTGCGCCGCCCGTCCCGGCGCCGGCAGGCGACGTCCTCCGCCGAGGACGAGCAGCTCTCGCTCGACGACGTCCCGGAAGAACCGGCCAAGCCGGCCAAGCCCAAGGCCGCCGAGGTCCCCGCGGCCAAGCCGGAGAAGCCCGAGAAGCCGCCGAAGAAGAGCGACAAGCCGCAGATCAGCCGCGACGTCGAGGGCGACTACCACCTGCCGCCGCTGGACGTGCTCACCGACGGCGAACCGCCGAAGAGCCGCAGCAAGGCCAACGACTCGATGATCGAGGCCATCACCGCGGTTCTGGAGCAGTTCAACATCGACGCGCAGGTCACCGGGTTCACCCGGGGCCCGACCGTCACGCGCTACGAGGTCGAGCTCGGGCCCGGCGTGAAGGTCGAGAAGATCACCGCGCTGACCAAGAACATCGCCTACGCCGCCGCCACCGACAACGTGCGGCTGCTGGCGCCGATCCCGGGCAAGTCCGCGGTCGGCATCGAGGTCCCCAACAGCGACCGCGAGATGGTGCGGCTCGGCGACGTGCTGCGCTCCTCCGAAGCCGCCAAGGACTCGCACCCGCTGGTCATGGGGCTGGGCAAGGACATCGAAGGCCACATGGTCACCGCGAACCTGTCGAAGATGCCGCACCTGCTGTGCGCGGGTTCGACCGGTTCGGGCAAGTCGAGCTTCGTCAACTCGATGCTGGTGTCGTTGCTGGCGCGGGCCACCCCGCAGGAGGTCAGGATGATCCTGATCGACCCGAAGATGGTGGAGCTGACGCCCTACGAGGGCATCCCGCACCTGATCACGCCCATCATCACCCAGCCGAAGAAGGCCGCCGCAGCGCTGGCCTGGCTGGTGGAGGAGATGGAGCAGCGCTACCAGGACATGCAGGCCAACCGGGTCCGGCACATCGACGACTTCAACGCCAAGGTGCGCTCCGGCGAGATCACCGCACCGCTGGGCAGCGAGCGCGAGTACAAGCCCTACCCGTACATCCTGGCGATCGTCGACGAGCTCGCCGACCTGATGATGACCGCGCCGCGCGACGTCGAGGACGCGATCGTGCGGATCACCCAGAAGGCCCGCGCCGCCGGGATCCACCTGGTCCTGGCCACGCAGCGGCCGTCGGTCGACGTGGTCACCGGTCTGATCAAGACCAACGTGCCGTCGCGGCTGGCGTTCGCCACGTCGTCGCTGACCGACTCCCGGGTCATCCTCGACCAGCCCGGTGCCGAGAAGCTGATCGGCATGGGTGACGCGCTCTACCTGCCGATGGGCGCTTCGCGTCCGGCGCGCGTGCAGGGCTCGTTCGTCGCCGACGACGAGATCCACCGCATCGTCGCCTACACCAAGGACCAGGCGGAACCCGATTACACCGACGGGGTCACCGCGGCCACGAAGTCCGGCGACAAGAAGGAGATCGACTCCGACATCGGGGACGACCTCGACGTCCTGCTGCAGGCCACCGAGCTCGTCGTGACCAGTCAGTTCGGTTCGACCTCGATGCTGCAGCGCAAGCTGCGGGTCGGGTTCGCCAAGGCGGGCCGGCTGATGGACCTGCTCGAATCGCGCGGCGTCGTCGGCCCTTCGGAGGGGTCCAAGGCGCGCGACGTGCTGGTCAAGCCGGAAGAGCTGGAGAACGCGCTCTACTCGATCCGCGGCGGGCCATCGCCCGACGACGAGGAATGAGCACGGGCCCGCGGCTGAGGACAAGCCGCGGGCCCCTTTCGTTTTCCTCGCTTTTCACGGTTGTTCATCCCCATTTGTTTCGCATTGTTTCCACTGCTCCGTTTGCGCCCGCTCGATTGCTCTGAACGGCATTTTCACAGGGCTCGATTCAGAACATTTCTACGATAACCTCTCCGCCGCTGACGGTTGGACCGCCTGCGGTGTGAAGGGTATTGAGAATGGTCGTTCGAAAAGTTCGCGCTTTGCTGGTTGTGCTGTTCTCGGTCGCATTGGTGGCCGCCGGGTTCCAGCAGATGGCGTTATCCGCCCCAGCCCCCGCTCCTGCTCCCGCCCCCGCTCCCGGGGACGTCGGGACCCAAGACGTGGACGAGGGGGAGCTGCTGCGCGTCGGTGGGTCCAGCTATCCGAGGCTCGTGCGCCTGGAGAACTCGGGCGACGCCAACGGCCGCGTGCTCTCGAGCATGACGACCTACCGGGACAACGCCGGGTTCGCGGCGATCTCCGAGAGCCGGGACGACGGCAAGACGTTCCAGCCGCTCTCCGAGATCCACGATCCCGCAGGTGAGAACACCAAGGGGATGTGCTGCTCCACGCTCTACGAGCTGCCGCAGCAGGTCGGTGACATGCCGGCCGGAACCCTGCTGTGGGCAGGTACCGCCGGCATCGGCGCCGACGAGGAGGAGCGCCAGGCCAGCATCCGCGTGTGGCGCAGCGATGATCACGGCAAGACCTGGAGCTACCTCTCCGACATGGTGCAGGCCCCGGTCGGGCCCGGTGTGTGGGAGCCGGAGTTCACCGTTTCCGAGCAGGGCGACCTCGTCGCGTTCTATTCAGACGACGGTGATCCGGAGCACGACCAGAAACTCATGCAGGTGCGTTCTTCGGACGGTCGAAATTGGACCGATGCGAAGGAGATGCTGAAGAACGACGAGTTCACGGTGCGTCCCGGAATGTCGGGAGTTCGCAAACTCCCCGACGGCACTTACGTGATGGTGTACGAGGTCTGCAATTACGACCCGGTGCACACCTGCACGATCTGGATCCGCAAATCCTCCGACGGCTGGGACTGGGGCGACCCGAAGGACCTCGGCACGGAGATCGTCTCGGACACCGGTGGACAGCCTCTCGGGACGCCGACCATCGCGCTGGCTCCCGGACCGAAGTCCAACGGGCGACTGCTGCTGGCCTACCAGATGCTCGGCGGCGACAACGGCGGCTGGGCCCCCGGCAACGGCAAGACGGTCATGGTCAACGAGAACCCGGACGACCTCGACGGGCCGTGGAAGGAGATTCCGGCGCCGGTGCAGATCAGCTACAACCAGGGCAGCGTCTGCCGGAACTTCAGCCCGAGCCTGCTGCCGACCTCCGACGGCAAGTCCATGATCCACGTGACCACGGATTTCGAGCACTACATCGGCGGGCCGTGCGAGGCCTTCTACGGCGTGGGGCCGATCGGTGACGACGCCGCAGCAGCGAAGTCCGCACCCCGTCCGATGGACACCCGGCCCGGCCGCTGACCCGGCGGACACCGATCCGGCCGCGGACGCGGTAGCGAAGAACGGCCCTCACCCGGCGAGGCGGTCCTCCCGCCGGGTGAGGGCTTTTCGAATTTCGCGCGAAATTCGAATCGCGCTGGTCAGCCCCGGGCTTCGGCCTTCGCCGGGAGCTGGGCCATCTCGACGGCCTCGGCGATCGACGACGCCGAGCCGCCGAACTTGCGGACGGCCTCGTAGTAGAGATCGGCGGTCGCCTCGCACGCGCCTTCCCCGTCGCACACGGAGTACATGTCGTCGTGGAAGTTGTCGTCGATCTTCAGCCGGTTGTCGTCGGTGAACCGCTCCTGGAGCTTGTAGTTGCGGTACCCGAAGTCGTGCCGGTCGCAGCTCTCCAGGAACTCGTAGCCGAACGGCGCGTCGGGGGAGTACGAGCAGCCGTCGGAGGACCAGTCGAGCTGGTCGGCGTGGGGCTGCTCGGAGCGGGTCTGGGTGAACTCGTCGAGCGAGTACTCGAAGAGGTAGCTGTCGGTGGTCTTCTGCAGCTCTTCCGGCGTGAGATCGGCGGCGACCGCGGTTCCGCCGGTCAGCAGCAGGGCTCCGGCGGCGGCCACGATGGTGATCAGGCCGCGGCGACTATTGCGTTCCAAGGTGATCTCCTCTGGGTGGAACGAATGATCACCGGTGTTTATAACCGGTGCCAGAGGGGTTCGTGGGAAAGTTGCGCACTTGCGAACGCCAACGGGGGATGAACGACTGGTGCGCTCGCGGCGGTGCGGTGTCGCCGGTCTCGGTGAGACGCCGAGACGCGCTGGTCAGGAAGGCAGTTCGAGCAGCATCCGGGTGTTGCCCAAGGTGTTGGGCTTGACGTTGGCCAGGTCCAGGAACTCCGCCACGCCGGCGTCGACCGAGCGCCGCATCTCCTCGAAGACCTCGGGGCTGACCGGAGCGCCGTCGATGGTGCGAAAACCGTGCCGCCCGAAGAACTCCGTCTCGAAGGTCAGCACGAACACCCGGGTCAGGCCCAGTCCGGTGGCCAGCTCGATGAGCCGCTGCACGATCCGGTGCCCGATGCCGCGGCCCTTGACCACTGGATCGATCGCCACCGTGCGGATCTCGGCGAGGTCTTCCCAGAGCACGTGCAGCGCGCCGCAGCCCACTGCGCGCCCGTCCTCGTCGGCCACCCAGAACTCCTGGATGTCCTCGTAGAGCGTGACGAGTTCCTTCTCCAGGAGGACCTCGCCCGCGTAGGTGTCGACCAGCGCCTTGATCGTCGGGACGTCGGCGATCCGAGCCCGTCGAATCACTATCTCCGACGGCGCATAACCATTCATGCGCCTCATCGTAACGCCGCGCTCCTCGCGCAGCGCGTGAACATCAGGCCAGCTGCAGAAGCATCCGGGTGTTGCCCAAGGTGTTCGGCTTGACGTGCGCGAGATCCAGGAACTGGGCGACGCCTTCGTCCGGCGAGTGGCGGATCTCGTCGTAGATCTCGGGCGGGACCGGTGTGTCGGCGATGGGGCGGAACCCGCGGCGGCCGAAGAACTCCGTCTCGAAGGTGAGCACGAAGATTCGGGACAGGCCCAGGTCGGCCGCGTGCTCGAGCAGCCGGTCCACCACGAGATGCCCGACGCCGCGCCCCTTCTCCATCGGGTCGACGGCCACGGTGCGGATCTCGGCGAGGTCCTCCCAGAGCACGTGCAGCGCGCCGCAGCCGACGATCCGACCGCCGTCCTCGGCCACCTGGAACTCCTGGATGTCCTCGTAGAGCGTGACGAGCTCCTTGCCGAGGACCACCTTGCCCGCGTAGTGGTCGATCAACGACTTGATCGCTCGCGCGTCGCGGACGCGGGCCGGTCGCACCTCGATGGCATTCACGTTAGGTAAGCCTAACCATCACAACAGGACGGCGGTCGTCCGGACGGTCGTAATCTTGGCCACCACTCGGAGGCAATCCGCGGTGCCAGGCTCGTTGCGGAGCGTCGACAGCAGGGACGTTAGGCTCGACCCATGTCAACCGAGCAGAAACACCACCGAGTCGCCATGGTCACGCTCGGTTGCGCCCGCAACGAGGTGGACTCCGAAGAGCTGGCGGGCAACCTCCACGGCAGGGGCTGGGACCTCGTCGACGCCGACGACGCCGAGGTCGTCGTGGTCAACACCTGCGGCTTCGTCGAGTCCGCCAAGAAGGACTCCGTGGACACGCTGCTGGCCGCCTCCGACACCGGCGCGAAGGTCGTCGCCGTCGGCTGCATGGCCGAGCGCTACGGCTCCGAGCTCGCCGAGCAGATGCCGGAGGCCGACGCCGTCCTGGGATTCGACCACTACGACAACCTCGCCGACCGGCTCGACGACGTGCTCGCCGGTCGTGCCCTCGAGTCCCACCAGCCGCAGGACCGGCGAAAGATGCTTCCGATCAGCCCGGTCTCGCGGCCCGCCGCGGCCGCCGACGTGGCCGTGCCCGGTCACGGCTGGGTGCCCGCCGCGCGCGAGATCTCGCGCCGCCGGCTCGACGACTCGCCGGTGGCCGCGCTCAAGCTCGCCTCCGGCTGCGATCGTCGCTGCACGTTCTGCGCGATCCCGTCCTTCCGCGGCTCCTTCCTGTCCCGCCAGCCGGAGGAGGTCCTCGGCGAGGGCGCCTGGCTGGCCAAGAACGGGGCGAAGGAGCTGTTCCTGGTCAGCGAGAACTCCACCTCCTACGGCAAGGACCTCTCCGACCAGCGCGCGCTGGAGGTGCTGCTGCCGCAACTGGCCGAGCTCGACGGCGTCGAGCGGGTCCGGGTGTCCTACCTGCAGCCCGCCGAGACGCGTCCCGGCCTGGTGCGCACCATCGCCACGACTCCGGGCGTGGCGACCTACTTCGACCTCTCCTTCCAGCACTCCAGCGAGACCGTGCTGCGACGGATGCGCCGGTTCGGCTCGACCGAGTCGTTCCTGCAGCTCATCGAGCAGATCCGGGCGCTCGCGCCGGAGGCCGGGATCCGCAGCAACTTCATCGTCGGCTTCCCCGGTGAGACCGAGGAGGACTTCGCGGAGCTGCAGGAGTTCTTGACCACGGCCCGGCTCGACGCCGTCGGCGTGTTCGGCTACTCCGACGAGGACGGCACCGAGGCCGCCGGCTTCGACGACAAGCTCGACCCCGACGTGGTCGCCAAGCGCGTCGAGCAGTTGACCGCCCTGGCCGACGAGCTGATCGCGCAGCGAGCCGAGGACCGCATCGGCACCGAGGTCACCGTTCTGGTGGAGCGCTTCGACGAGGACGACGTCGTCGGCCGCGCCGACCACCAGGGACCCGAGGTCGACGGCGAGTGCCTGATCGACGGGGCCGACGAGCTGGCCGTGGGCGACGTGGTGCGCTGCGAGGTCATCGACAGCGACGGAGTGGACCTCGTGGTGCGCCCGCTGGAGAAGCCAGGGGAGAACCCATGACGGCCGAAGGCCAGGCGCCCCCGCCGCCCGTCCTCAACATCGCCAACCTGCTGACCATGTCCCGGCTGGTCATGGTGCCGGTGTTCCTGGTCGCGCTGTTCTGGGACGGCGGGCACGACACGCTGTGGCGCTGGATCGCGACCGGCGTGTTCGCCCTGGCCTCCATCACCGACCGCATCGACGGCGAGGTGGCTCGCAAGCGCGGTCTGGTCACCGACTTCGGCAAGATCGCCGACCCGATCGCCGACAAGGCGCTCACCGGCGCTGCGCTGGTCGGTCTGAGCCTGCTGGGAGACCTGCCCTGGTGGGCGACCTGGGTGATCATCGCTCGCGAGCTGGGCGTGACGTTGCTGCGGTTCTGGGTGATCCGGCACGGCGTCATCGCCGCCAGCCACGGCGGCAAGATCAAGACGCTGCTGCAGGCCATCGCGATCGGGCTCTACCTGATGCCGCTGGGTTCCTGGGCGGACATCCCGCGCTGGATCGTGCTCGGCGCGGCGCTGATCGCCACGGTCGTGACCGGTCTGGACTACGTGGTCCGCGCGCTCCGGCTCCGCGCCGCGGGCGGTGCGAAGGCCGACGCGTGATCCTCGAACCCCTGGGTCTGGCGTTCCCGCAGGTCGCCGGGTTGATCACGACGCTGCGGGAGCGAGGTGAATCGGTCGCCACCGCCGAATCGCTCACCGCAGGCCTGGTCGCGGCCGCGCTCACCGAGGTGCCGGGCGCCAGCGCGGTGGTGCGCGGTGGGCTCGTCGTCTACGCCACCGACCTCAAGGAGCGGCTCGCAGGGGTCGATCCGGAGTTGCTGGCCGAGCACGGCGCGGTGCACCCGGACGTGGCGGCCCAACTCGCCGTCGGCGCGTCGCGCCGCTGCGAGGCCGACTGGGGCATCGGGCTCACCGGTGTGGCGGGACCGGATCCGCAGGACGGAGTCGCTCCCGGCACCGTTCACCTGGGCTTCTCCGGCCCGCAAGGCGCGCAGGTGCAGACCGAGGTGCTCGACGGTGATCGTCACGCGGTCCGAGCGGCGGCTGTTCGGGTGGCCCTGGAACACTTCGCCACGCTGCTTCGTTGAAAAATGTGGGAGTGGGTCGTCATGTGTCCGCATGCGCTGTGCGCTGCGTGAACATGGCCCATCGAGGACTAGTCCGATCGATCATGGACCGTTCGCCCTGGGCGGACTTCGGCTCGATCGTTCTCGTTCGGGCCCATCGATGAGTAACGTAGGGGGCGTTCACGCGTAGTGCACGCGGAAGGCGACGAAGGAAGGGAGGCGCGCGATGACCGTATTGTTGCGGGAGGCGGTCGGTGAACGGCTGCGCCGCGCCCGGACCGCACAGTCTCGGACCTTGCGGGACGTTTCGCGCGCTGCCCGAGTGAGCCTCGGATACCTGTCCGAGGTCGAACGGGGCCGCAAGGAGGCGTCCAGCGAGCTGCTGTCCTCGATCTGTGATGCCTTGGACCTGCCGCTGCCTGAGCTGCTGGTGACCGTTGCCGGTGACCTCGACGGGACGATGGTCGTGCCATCCGTCGTCGAGCAGCCCGCCACGGCCGACATCGACGGTGGTCAGCTGGTGCCGAGCCTTCTCGGTGCCGAGCTCTCCGACGAGCAGTTCGCCGACGACGGCTCGTCCCGCGCGGGGCTGCAGCCGGTGCTCAGCCAGCGCATCAGCGCTCCGGTGCGCAAGCAGGTAGTGGCCGCCTGAACGACTAAGACGACACCTCCGAGCGCCCCGCGTGCCCACTGGCGCGCGGGGCGTCGGTGTTCGTGTTGATCACGGTTCCGTGTCCGTTATGCCCCCGGAGCGGCGTCGTGGGGGCGAGACTGGTTCGATCAATGAACAGTGGTCCGGGAAATACCCGGAGATCTGCCGTGTTTGGTGGAAGCGGACACAACTACCTGACACGATGGAACCAGCCGAGGCTCTTGACGCGTTGTATCGGCGTAGAGATCGGCTGGGGGCAGACGGCTCGCAGTGCCACGTGGCAGGCAAGCGGAAAGAAGGCAGGCGGAGGAGATGGCCAACCCGTTCGTGAAGGCCTGGAAGTACCTGATGGCGTCCTTCTCGTCGAAGGTCGACGAGCACGCAGACCCTAAGGTGCAGATCCAGCAGGCCATCGAAGAGGCACAACGTCAGCACCAGGCCCTCTCCCAGCAGGCTGCCTCGGTGATCGGCAACCAGCGTCAGCTGGAGATGAAGCTGAACCGGCAGCTCGGCGAGGTCGAGAAGCTGCAGTCCTCGGCCAAGCAGGCGCTGGTCATGGCCGACCAGGCCCGCTCCGAAGGCGACGAGACCAAGGCCGCGAAGTACGAGGAGACCGCGACGCAGCTGGCCAGCCAGCTGGTCAGCGCGGAGCAGGGCGTCGAGGACCTCAAGACGCTGCACGACCAGTCGCTGGGCCAGGCCGAGCAGGCCAAGCAGGCCGTCGAGCGCAACGCGCAGGTCCTGCAGCAGAAGATCGCCGAGCGCACCAAGCTGCTCAGCCAGCTGGAGCAGGCCAAGATGCAGGAGCAGGTCTCGGCGTCGATGAAGTCGATGACCGAGGTCGCCGCGCCGGGCAACACGCCTTCGCTGAACGAGGTCCGGGACAAGATCGAGCAGCGCTACACCACCGCACTGGGTGAGGCCGAGCTGGCGCAGAACAGCGTGCAGGGCCGGATGATGGAGGTCGAGCAGGCCTCCGTCGACGCGGCCGGATCCAACCGCCTCGCGCAGCTCCGCGCTTCCATGGGCGGCGGCGACCAGAAGCAGGTCACCGGCGGATCGCAGCAGCAGCTCTCCAGCGGCGAGCAGACCCCTGCGGAAACCCAGAAGCAGGAGAAGCCGCAGGCGGACCAGGCCTGAGTCGAGGCGGAGGCAGCACCATGTCCCGGAAACGCGAGCTCGCGCAGTGGGGCGAGGTCGCCCTGGACACGCTGCGCGGGCCTGTCGCGACCGAGGTGCGCCGCAAGTGGGCCGACTGGCGCGATCCCCGCGCTCGGTTGGTCCGGCGCCGGAAGGCCGCCAAGCGGGTCGCAGGCACCAGCGCCACCACGGCGGGCGTTTTCGGGCTCGGTGCCGTCACCTCGTGGATGACGCCGATCGTGGATTCGGTCTTCTTCTGGCAGTGGGCCGGGGAGACCGCCGCGGTCGGCCTGGGCGGCGTCGCCGTGGCCGGCGGCGTCGGCGCGGTGAGCGCCGGGTTGAAGTACCGGAAGCTCAAGAACACGCCGCTACCGGAGCCCAGCGCCTCCGAGCTGCTGCCCGCACCCGGTTCGGTGGCACGGCCGCCCATGCAGCGGCTGCGGGAAGCGGAGCAGACGCTCAACGCCGCGCTGGCCGAGCTCACCTCGGCCGGTGCGGGTGCGTCGGCCGCCGAGGCGCGCGCGACGGCGGACGCCGCTGCTGCGGAGCTGCGCCGGGGCGGTCAGCGCTTGGTCGCCGTGGAGTCGGCGATGCGTTACGCGCCCCCGGCGGAGCAGAGCGAGCTCAAGGCCGCCGTCGACCGGCTGCGGGCCGAGCTGGACGAGGGCGTGTCGAGCTACGGCGGTGTGGTCGCGGCCGCAGGGCGGGCGGTCGCGTCGAGCGGTGCGGGCGAGCAGCGGCACCTGCTGCAGGACGCGACGGACCGGTTGGCCGGTCTCGCCGTCGGGATGCGCGAGGTCTTCGGCGAAGCGGACGGGTCCGCTCAGCACTGATTTTCACCACACGCTGCAACGAGATCACTAGCGGTAGTCAATATTTTTACTATCGACGGGCCGGGTGACTTGATTGCGTGATGCCGAATAGTAATCTTTCCCCAGTCATCACATGCCGTGACAGTTTGTCCGCCCGAACGGGTGGCTCGGGGAGGCCAATGTGGCGTTGTGGGCCGTGCACGGCAACGGTCGACGCCTGCCGCGCGATTCCGTCGTCACCTCCGAGGAACGGCTGAGCTGGCCGCTCACCATCGGTTTCGGCGTGCAGCACCTGTTCGCGATGTTCGGCACCACCACGCTGGTCCCGCTGCTGACCGGGTTCCCGGTCGCCACCACACTGCTGCTCTCCGGCGTCGGCACCCTGCTGTTCCTCGTGATCACCCGCAACCGGGTGCCCAGCTACCTCGGCTCGTCGGTGGCCTTCGTGGTGCCGATGAGCGCCGCGGTCAGCGAGGTCGGCGCGGGCCCGGCCGCGCTGCTGGGCGGGATCATGGTGGTCGGTCTCGTGGTGCTGGCCTTCGGCGTGGCCGTCAAGGCGCTGGGCGTGCGGTTGCTGGAGACCGCGATGCCGCCGGTGGTCACGGGCGCGATCGTGCTCATGATCGGCCTGAGCCTCGCCCCGCAGTCCGTCTCCTCCTTCGATCAGCAGCGGGTTCCGGCCGCCCTGACGCTGGGAACCGTCGTCCTGCTGACGGTGATCAGCAGGGGCATGGCGGGCCGCGCCGCAGTGCTGATCGGCGTCCTGGTCGGCTGGGTGTACGCGGCGACGATGGGGCAGCTCGTGCCCGAGCGGGTCGCCAGGCTGGCCGAGGCGCCGTGGATCGGGTTCCCGCAGCTGATCACACCGCAGGTGCACGTCTCGGTGGTCCCGTTCGTGCTGCCGCTGGCGATAGTGCTGGTCGCCGAGCACGTCGCGCACCTCAAGGCGGTCGCCGCCGTGTCCGGGCGCGACCTCGACCCCTACGTCGGTGACGCGCTCATCGGTGGCGGGCTCGCCACGATGCTGTCGGGTTCGGCCGGCGGCTCGGCGGTGAGCAGCTACGCGGCTAACATCGGTGTCATGGCGGCGACCCGCGTCTACTCCACGGCCTCCTGCTTCGTGGCTGCCGTGGCGGCGATCGTGCTGTCGTTCTCGCCGAAGCTCTCCGCGCTGATCAACACGGTCCCGATGGGCGTGCTCGGCGGTGCCACGCTGGTGCTGTTCGGGATGCTGGCCCTGGTCGGAGTTCGCATCTGGCTCGACGCCCGCGTCGACTTCGCGGACCCGGTCAACCTCGCCGTGCTGGGCACGGCCGTCATCGCGGGGGTCGGCGACCTGACGCTCAGCGTCGGCGACCTCCGGATCACGGGCCTGGTCTGGGGATCGATCGGGATCGTCATCGTCTACCCGCTGCTGCGGAACCTGGCCGACGTCCGCGACGTCCGCGACGTCGCGTGAGGGTGGCCCCGGGCGGTTCTGGTCCGAACCGTCCATGATCAATGTCCACTACGTCCGGTCAGTTCGGACCACAACCGCCCACGGGTGAGGTCGAGGCGCTCCGCGCTCAGGGCTGGCAGCGCGGGCAGCGGTAGCTGACCCGGTCGTCCGGCGGCGTCCCCAGCCTCCCGCGCTGGACCGGGTTTCCGCAGCGCAAGCAGGCCCTCCTGCCGTACACCCAGTGCTGGTCGCCGCGGCGGAGGCTCTTGGTCGTGATCTGCTCCGGCCGCCAGGCGTTGCGGTGCAGCAGGTCGTGCCCGAGCCGGATCGCCCGGCCGGCGTCGACCTCTGACACCGGGGCCGAGGGGGAGCGGCCGAGCAGGAAGCAGATCTCCGTCGCGTAGAGGTTGCCGATGCCTGCCACGATCCGCTGGTCCATGAGGGCCTGGCCGAGTTCGCGGTCCGGCTCCGCGGTGAGCCTCCGCACCGCCTCGGCTTCCCGCTCCGGGCCCCAGTCCGGCGACAGCAGGTCCGGGCCGAGATGGCCGATCAGCTCGGGCTCGCGCGAGGTGGGCAGCCAGCGCAGGTCGTGCAGCGCGAAACCGACCGCGACCTGATCGGTCGTCGCCAGGACCGCGCGCGCCTGGTGCCCGGGGCGCCGCCACCGGCCGCCCGGCGGGTACAGGTGCCAGGCGCCGTCCATCCGCAGGTGGTTGTGCAGCGTGCGGCCGCCTTCGAAGCGGATCAGCAGGTGCTTGCCCACCGGGACGACTTCGCGCACCACCCGGCCGGCGAACTCCACAGTGGACAGTCGGGGGTGGCGGATCTCACCGCGGATCAGCTCCCGCCCGGCGAGCGCTTCGTTCAGCCGGTGGCAGGCGAGGAAGACCGTGTCGCCCTCGGGCACCGGGTCACTCGGCTTCCTCGACGAAGTCCTCTTCCTCGTCCTCGGGCTCGGGGCGGCGGATCCGGCCGGAGCGCAAGGTGCGGGCGAGGATCAGGTTGAACGCCAGCGAGACCTCGCGAGCGCCCGGCGTTCCCCACTGGTGGATCGGCATGCACGCTCCCTGGGCCTGCTGGACCGCGAGCCGATCCGGCAGGGCGACCGGCATCACCAGCGGGCCGAAGATGTCGCGGAGCTCGTCGATGCGGTACTGGTGCTCGTGCGACCTCGGCCGCACCCGGTTGACCACCACTCCCAGCGGCTGCAGGTCGGGGTTGTTGGCGCGTTCGGCCTGGACCGCTTCGAAAGCGCGCTGCACACCCGACACCGCGAAGATCGTCGGCTCGGTCACCAGCAGCGCGCGGTCCGCGGCCACCAGCGCCGACCGGGTCAGCCGTCCCAGCGACGGCGGGCAGTCCAGCAGCACCAGCTGGTAGGGGAGCTGGCCCTCGGCGATCAGTTCGTCCAATTCGGACAGCGCGTCCTGCAGGCGCGACAGGTGCCCTCCGTCGGGCTGGTGGCCGTTGAGATCCTCCGCGTCCTCGGAACCGACCAGCACGTCGACCTCGTCGCCCCAGGAGCTGCTCGTCACAGCGGCGCGCAGCACCTCGGGGCTCGGATCGGCCAGCACGTCGGTGAGGCCCTTCGCGGTCTTCTCCGGTTCGAGAGCGGCGGTGGCGTTGCACTGCGGGTCGAGATCGACCACCAGCGTGCGAACCCCGCGCCGCATGGCCGCTGAGGCGAGCCCGAGCACCACGGTCGTCTTGCCCACGCCACCCTTGAGACTCAGCACCGCAACCGTCTGCACGCTCGTAGCCTACGGAACCGGGACGAGCATGAGCAGTGCTGGCCGTCTTTTGCCCGCGCGCATTTCCGCGGCACGCCGCTGCGAACAGCGCCCAACCCGGCATTACGCTCTTGGCCATGAGATCGGACGCCGTCCACCAGGTGCTGGAAACCGAGATCGCCGATGCGGCGCAGCGGCTCGGCCGCCGACCGCGCGTGCTCGACGTCGGCGGCGGCAGCGGAGTGTGGGCGGTGCCCCTCGCCGAGGCGGGCTGCGCGGTGACCGTCATCGATCCCAGTCCCAACGCGCTGGCCACCCTGCAGCGCCGCGCCGAGGACGCCGGGGTCGCCGACCAGGTCACCCCGCTGCAGGGCGACACCGAGGCGCTGGCCGCGCTGAGCCCGGACGGTGGTGCGGACCTCGTCCTCGCGCACGGCCTGCTGGAGGTCGTCGACGACCTCGACGCCGCCATCGCGGCGCTGGCCGCCTCAACGGCTCCCGGCGGGGCGGTGTCGGTGCTGGTCGCCAACCGCTACGCGGCGGTCCTGGCTCGAGCTCTGGCCGGTCGGGTAGGCGAGGCGCTGCGGCTGCTCGAGGACGCCGACGGCGTCCTCGACGCCGGCTCGGAGACGTTGCAGCGCCGGTTCGACAGCGGCGGCCTGGAGCGGGTCCTGAACGCGGGCGGGTTCACGGTCGAGCTCATCCAGGGGCAGGGGGCGCTCAGCGACCTCGTGCCTGGCTCGGTGACCGACGACAACCCGCGCACCGCCGACGTCGTCGCGGAGCTGGAGCAGGTCGCCGCGACCCGATCGCCGCTGCGCGACATCGCCACCCGGTTGCACGCGGTCGCCCGCAAGCCCCGCTGAGAGCCGGGCGAACCGAGCCGTTTCAGAAATTTCGACGATCGGCCGTAGGGGTGACAAAATGATCACCTACTGCGACTACCCTCGGTGCCACGGCTGATTACCGCTGGTCGTTGACGTCGTCGGCGAAGACGATCACGTCCCGGATCCGACGTTGTCCGCAACGTCGCAGTTTCCGGTGGCCGGACCGGGTAGTCGTCGCGTCGCCGGAACCGTATCCTCAAAGGTGACGCCCCCAAGCGTTCGCCGGTCGGCAAGCCCGGCGCCACCGAGAACCTGTGCCGGAGGAGGAGTCATGCCACTCTCCGAGCACGAGCAGCGACAGCTCGAGCAGATCGAGCGCGCGCTCTACGCCGAGGACCCCAAGTTCGCCTCCACCGTGCGCGGAGGACGGCTACAACGCCCATCCCGACGTCGGCGTTTGCAGGGCATCGCCGTGTTCGTGCTGGGCCTTGCGCTGCTGGTCGTCGGCGCGGTGATTCCCGCCCTGCGTCCGGCGGAGATCCCGGTGCTGAGCGTGGTCGGCTTCCTCGTGATGTTCGGCGGAGCAATGATCGTTCTGTTCGCGTTGCGCGGTGGCGGCGATGACGCCGAGGCGACGGACAACGGCGGCGGCGAGAAGCCGAAGCGGGGCTCGGGCAACGCCTCCCCGCGAGGCTCGCTCGCTCAACGCATGGAGGAGCGCTTCCGCAAGCGCTTCGAACAGTAGGACGCTGAAACGCGATCGCCGCCGGGTCTTCCACGACCCGGCGGCGATCGTCGTCTGCTCGCACGAACGAGGGACGGGCGTTCACGCCGGAAGCCCGTCCCTCGTCTCAGCTCACGGGGTGCGCCACGGGGGGAGAGCGGAGCGGGGGAACAACCGGGAGCGCAGGTCCAGCGGCGCGTTCTGCCGGATGCTCGTGGTGATCGCCTCCAGCGTCTCCGAGAGGCTGCTCTGCGTCCCGGACGTCGGCGCGTACCACTCCCGTTCGACGGCCTTGACCAGCTGATTCAGAGCATCGGCCCCGGTGGGGTCGAGGTCGTGGTCCTTGACCAGCCGGTCGGCGAGCTGCCGGGCCGTGTCGGTGTCGCGAGGCTGGTAACCGCGGTCCAGGAACTCGTCCAGCACCTCCCGCCACGCCGTGCTCGCCGCGCCCGCCCGGCCCTCGGTGATCGCTTGCAGCCGCTGGCCGCGGCGGATCTCGCGGACCGCCAAGGGCGCCGCCGCGCCCGCGCAGAGCAGCAGGACGAGGAGCACCAGGACCGTCACCGACCAGCCGCGGTCCGCGGGTTCGCGCCGCTGCTCGGGCACGTCGCGCGCGTCGGGCTGGTCGGGCTGCGCGCCGGGCGCAGGCGGAACCGGTGCCCCCGGAGCAGGCGGCGGCAACGGCTGACCGGGCAGCGGTGCGGCGGCCTGCGGCGGGTGGAGCGCCGTGTCGAGGAACTGGGGCAGCGCGGTGCGGCCGTCGCTCAGCGGCGTCGGGTCGAACGTCTGCCAGCCCCAGCCGGGGAAGTACGCCTCCACCCAGGCGTGCGCGTCCTCGGTGGTGATGACCTGCTCGCTGCCGTCCTGGTAACCGGCGGTGAATCCGACCGCGACCCGCGACGGGATCCCGACCGAGCGCAGCAGCACCGCCATCGACGAGGCGTACTGCTCGCAGAACCCGCGCTTGCCCCGGAACAGGAAGTCGCTCAGCGCGTCCTGCCCGGTGGACGGAGCGGTGGTCAGGTCGTACCGGAACCCGTTGGAGGGGTCGGTGAAGTGCCGGTTGAGCGCGACCGCCTTGTCGAACTCGGTGGGAGCGTTCGCGGTCAGCTGCTTCCCGAGCTCGGCGACCTCGGGAGAGATCCCGGAGGCGTCGAGGTAGGCGGGGTCGATCGGCATCGGCCCCCGCGCCGCGCGCAGCTCGTCCGGAGACGGGTCGGGGACGATGATCTGCTGCGAGTAGGGGCGGGTCTCCTGGTTGGTCTGGGTGAACGCGATCCCGGAGGCCGGGTCGTAGCGCCAGTTCTTGCCCATGCCCGAGAGATCGACCGGCGTGCCGAACACCGGCAGCCACGGATCGCGGTAGCCGATCGGCTGGACGTCGATCCGCTCGGGCCTGCCGCGCCCGATGCTGGTGCCCTCCGGCAGCGGCAGCGGCGCCGTCGCATCGACGCCCTGCGTCAGGCCGTCGAGCTGCCATCCGGAGCGCGGGTCGAACTTGCGCAGCGTCAACGCGCGCAGGTAGTGGTCCTGCTGCAGGCCCCGCACCCGGAACAGCTCGACCACCTGGCCGCGGTTGAGCTGGCCGCGCAGCGAGGTGAACGGCTGGAGGCCGATCCCGTCGGTGCCGCCGAACTCCTCGGGTACCGAGCCCGGCAACCTGCCCTCGGTACCCACGCCGGTGAACACGGTGCCTGCCAGCACCGCGATGACCCCGGCGGTTCCCGCGACGAGCGCCGTGGTCCGGCTGAACAGCGTGCGAGCGACCCGGTCGGGCTCCTCGTAACGTCGCCACCTGCGGTGATGTCCGCCGGAGGCGAGCAGTAGCGCGTAACCGGCGCCGCCCAGCGCGAAGGACCACCACGGCAGCATCCGCTCCGACAGCGACGCCGGGATCGCGAACACGCACAGCAGCACGAGGCCGGTCACCGCCGGGGTGCCCAGGCCCACCGCGATCAGGTCGACCAGCAGCGCCACGATGCCCAGCCCGAGGCTCACGAGCGCTTGCAGCGGGGGCTCGGCCGCCACCGGGGGCACGCCCGTGCGGATCAGCTCCCGCGTCTCGCCCAGCAACCGGCTGAGCTCGGCGAACGCGGCCGGCCCCGGCAGGACCCCGAGGACGGCGCTGGATCCGGCGAACAACACCGTCAACGTCACCAGCAGCACGACCAGCTGGGCGGCGACCGTGCCCACGTTCGGCCAGTTCAGACGTCGGCCCACCACTCCGGCGCCGACCACGGCCACGACCGTGATCAGGGCGGGAAACAGCCACCGGAGGTCGCCGAGGACACCGGCGAACGATGCCGACGCGCACATCGCGGCCAGCGCTCCCGCCGCGGCGGCGACCAGCGAGGTGTCGAGGGAACCGTTGTTCTCGGTGCTCACCGCATCATTCCTGCGTTCTCGGCCGACTTGGTCTGCCCGCACAGGTCCCGCCACACGTCGGCGATCGGTGTCCGGGGTCCGTCGACCACCACGACCGTCCAGCCCGCCGCGCGCAGCCTGCGGGCGGCGTCTCCGGCATCGTTGCCGCCGTCCTCGCCGTTCCACGAGCGGACCGCGAGCAGCACCGCGATGCTGCGGGTCTCCTGCGGGCGCAGCTTGGTCAGCTCGGCGACCGCGGCGGTGGTGGTCTCACCGAGGACCGCGATGAGCTCGTGGCCGTTGCCGGGGTCGCGGCTGCACTGCAGGTCGCGCTGCGGGGAGGGGCGAACTGCGGCCAGCGAGTCCAGCAGGGCCTCGTCCCGGCCGCCGTTGCTGCCGCCGATGTCGCGGGTCAGCGGATCCCCGTCCTCGGTGACCAGCCTGACCTGCTGCCCCTGCCGGGCCAGGTGCAGGCAGATGCTGGCGACGGCGGAGACCGCCCACTCGACGCTGTTGCCCGCGCCGTTTCCCCGGTGCGCGGCCAGACGCCGGTCCAGCAGCACCGTGACGCCGCCGTGCCAGGGCCGTTCCTCGACCCGCACCATCAGCTCGTCGCGTCGCGCGGTGGACTTCCAGTGCACCCGGCGGATGTCGTCGCCCTGGCGGTACTGGCGGACCGTCGCGTCGTCCTCGCCGTGGCCCGCGCGCAGTCGTGCGGTGCCGTCCTCGCCGGTGCCCAGACCGGAACCGGCCGGGAGACCGGCGAGCTCGACGACCTGCGGCGTGGCCACGAGCCGGGAGCGCCCGGCCAGCTCGCGCTCGAACTGGGCCAGCCCGAACGGGTCCCCGACCCAGGTGCGCAGCGGGCCGATGTGGTGGATCCCGCGCAGGGCCGGGGTCACCGCGTAGGTCAGCAGCCGGCCGCGGCGAGGCACGATCGGCAGCCGGAACCGCGGCCTGCTGCCGAGCGCGTGCGGGGTGCCGTCCTCCAGCACCAGCCCGTCGGCGGGCAACGCGCCGCCGCCGCTGATGTGCAGCTGGACCTCCGCCTGCGAACCCACGGGGGTGCGCGGCGGGTCGATCACCCGCCGGGCAGCCACCCCGAACCGGACCTTGCCGGACAGCATCAGCGACAGCAGCGGCAAGGCGATCACGAAGGCCGAGACCCGCAGCAGGTCCCGCTCGTCGAGGACGAGCGCGCAGATCGCTGCCGCCACGCCCGCGGCCAGCAGGCAGCGACCGCGGATGGTCAGCCCGGACAGCACGTCAGCCTCGTTCGTCGTGGGTGTCGCCGCGCGGCACCGGGATGCGCTCCAGCAGCTGCCGCACCAGGTCTGTCGCGGAGCGGCGGGCGGCGCGGGCCTCGCTGGTGAGCACCAGCCGGTGCGCGAGCACCGGGACGGCCACGGCCTGCAGGTCATCGGGCACCACGAAGTCGCGGCCGGCGAGCGCGGCCTGCGCCCTGGCCGCGCGCAGCAGTTGCAGGGTCGAGCGCGGGGAGGCGCCCAGCCGCAGCTCGGCGAGATCGCGGGTCGCGGTGACCAGCGCGATGGCGTAGCGGCGGATGTCGGTGGAGGTGTGCACCTGCGAGACGACGTGCAGCAGCTCCTGGACCTCGGCGCCGTCGGCGACCGGGCGCAGCTGGCTCAGCGGGTCGTTGCCGGAGTGCTCGTCGACCATCGCCAGCTCGGCCTTGGCGTCCGGGTAGCCGATGGAGACCCGCGCGGTGAAGCGATCGCGCTGGGCCTCCGGCAGGGCGTAGGTGCCCTCCATCTCAACCGGGTTCTGCGTCGCGATGACCATGAACGGCGAGCTGAGCGCGTAGGTGTCGCCGTCGACGGTGACCTGCTGCTCCTCCATGCACTCCAGCAGCGAGGACTGGGTCTTGGGCGAGGCGCGGTTGATCTCGTCGCCCACCACGATGTTGGCGAACACCGGGCCGGGCCGGAACTCGAAGCCCTCGGTCTGCCGGTTGTAGATGGACACGCCCGTGATGTCGCTGGGCAGCAGGTCCGGGGTGAACTGGATGCGGCTGACGGTGCAGTCGATGGAGCGCGCGAGCGCCTTGGCGAGCGAGGTCTTGCCCACCCCGGGCACGTCCTCCACCAGCAAGTGGCCCTCGGCCAGCATGGTCACCAGGGCGATGCGGACCACCTCTGGTTTGCCGACGAGGACCTGCTCGACGTTGGCGGCGATGCGCTGAATCGTCCCGTGCACGCGGTCGATGCCGATAGCGGCCGGAGCGGCCCCGTCGGTCGCCGGCGCGGCGGCACCGGTCAGCTGGGTTTTCGGCGTCACGCCACCTCCTGGATCTCGCCCTCCCGGTCATGTCTGGCCCGCAGACCGGGGGTGCCGGGAGGGGCACCCGGACCGGGCCGGCGGGGGAGGAGGCCGCACTGCCCCCACTTCACCCCACCACCGGAGCCCGGATGCTGCCGGACACCGACCGGACTGAGCATAACCGCCCGCCCGCGCAGTTGATCTACACGCGTGCTGACCGGCGGTTTTCGCCACACGCCCGCTCATCGTGGCTGGTGGGCCGGTGGTGGTGCGTGGTGGGGTGGGGGCGAAGCGGCGCCCCCGTTTTCCCCCACTTCGCCCCCACAGCGCGCTACCTGCGGAAACGTCCGCTTACCCGCTGGGGTGACGGGGGCGTTTCGTGTTGACGGTGGAGCGAAGTGGGGTACTGTGGGGCGCGGTGGGGCAAAAGGGGGTCCTGCTGCCTTCGTCGGCAGTTGACTCCGCGTCGGTACGGCGCGGTGAGCAGTGGTCGGCCAAGGCCATCCGGGCCGGGGGAGGTGGACCGGGATGTTTCTCGGCACCCATCACCCCAAGCTCGACGACAAGGGGCGCTTGACGCTGCCGGCGAAGTTCCGGGACGCACTGGCGGGGGGGTTGATGGTCACCAAAGGCCAGGACCACTGCCTCTACGTCTTCCCGCGCGACGAGTTCGAGCAGATGGCGCGCAAGGTCGCCGAGGCTCCGTTCACCAACGAGGCGGTTCGCGCCTACCAGCGGTACCTGTTCGCCGGAACCGACGAGCAGCGCCCCGACGGTCAGGGACGGATCTCCATCGCCACGGAGCTGCGGCGCTACGCGGACCTGAACAAGGAGTGCGTGGTCATCGGCGCGATCACCCGCCTGGAGATCTGGCAGGCGGACAGGTGGCAGAGCTACCTCGACGATCACGAGGAGGGCTACGCGCAGGCGCGCGAGGAGGTGCTGCCCGGCGTGTTCTAGGCGCGACGGTCGGGTTTCGTGAGGCCTCGGTCCGCTCGGCTTTCGCCTCCTGGTGCATCTTCCCCGGTACCAGGAAGCGACGGGCGGGCGGGGACCTGACGGGATCCGGCGCACGAGGGGGAACACGCTACGACGGTCGGTGCGCACCGCCAGGTGCGCGCCGATCGGTGGTGATGAGCAACAACGGCACGCGGGAGGGAGGGACCGCAGTGGCCGACGAGGCGCATGAGACGGGCGGTTCCGCCCGCGACAGGCACGTGCCGGTTCTGCTGGAACGAACGTTGGAGCTGCTCGAGCCCGCGCTGTCGAAGGACGGCGCGGTCGTCGTCGACGCGACGCTGGGCATGGGCGGGCACTCCGAGGCGATGCTGGCCGCGCACCCGGGGCTGACGCTGGTCGGGCTCGACCGCGACCCGGACGCGCTGCGGCTGGCGGGTGAGCGCTTGGCGGCCCACGCGGACCGGATCCACCTGGTGCACGCGGTCTACGACGAGTGGGACCGGGTGCTCGACGACCTCGGTCTGTCCGAAGTGGATGCCGCGCTGTTCGACCTGGGCGTGTCCTCGCTGCAGCTGGACGAGGCCGACCGCGGTTTCGCCTACTCGCAGGACGCTCCGCTGGACATGCGGATGGACCCGGGCGCGCCGCGCACCGCGGCCGACGTCCTCAACACCTACCCGCACGAGGACCTGGCGCGGGTGTTGCGGGTCTACGGCGAGGAGAAGTTCGCGGGCAAGATCGCCTCGGCGGTCCTGCGCGAACGCGCCAAGGAGCCCTTCAGCAACAGCGCCCGGCTGGTGGAACTGCTCTACAACGCGGTTCCGGCCGCCAGCAGGCGCACCGGCGGCCACCCGGCCAAGCGCACCTTCCAGGCGCTGCGCATCGAGGTCAACGCGGAGCTCGACGTGCTCGAGCGGGCGCTGCCCGCCGCCTTGGAGTCGCTGGCCGTGGGCGGCCGGATCGCGGTCATGTCCTACCACTCGCTGGAGGACAAGATCACCAAGCGGGAGCTCGCCGATCGCGTGAAATCCCGTACCCCGGTCGACCTGCCGGTCGAACTCCCCGGGCACGGGCCGGAGTTCCGGCTCCTCACACGGGGTTCCGAGCAGGCCGATGAGGACGAGAGAGAAACGAACCCCAGGGCGGCTTCGGTGCGGCTGCGCGCCGCCGAGCGGATCCGCGGGGGCAACGGCGAGGAGGCGACATGACTGCACCTGCACGTGCCAACGCGGCTTCGCGAACCGACAGCGCCCAGGCCGAGACCGTCGAGAAGACCCGCACGGCGCCTCAGCCGTCCGGGCTGAAGCCGCCACCCAAGAAGTCCGACAAGCGCCGCACTCGCTCTGCTGCCGCCGAGCGTGCCTACGCGCGTCGCGAGGAGCGCCGCGAGCAGACCGCCAGGCGTCCGCGCCAGGTCCGGCAGGGCGTCGATACCCGCCGTCCGGTCGAGGCCATGCCGCGCGCCAAGCAGCTGGTGCACGATCGCGTGTCGACGCTCGCCCGGCTGCCGCTGGTCGTCGTGGTGATGGTCGTGCTGGCCACCGGTCTGGCCGCGACGCTGTGGCTGTCGATCTCGGCGGTCAGCGGTAGCTACCGGCTGCAGGAGGGCGAAGCCGGGGTCAACGCGCTCAACGAGCGCAAGGAGCAGCTGCAGCGCGACGTCAGCACGATGGGGTCGACGCCCGAGATACAGCGCCGCGCGGAGCAGGACCTGGGCATGGTCAGGGCCCCCGCCCCGGCGCACCTGGTTCCGCAGCCCGACGGTTCGGTCGTGGTCGTGGGTGAGCCGCAGAAGGCCACCGCTCCGCCGCCCCCGCCCGCGCCGCCGGCACCGCCCGTCGTTCCGGGTCAGGCGGTCGCGCCCGGCCAGCCGGTGCCGCCGACGGCCCCGCAGACCCAGCCGCAGCACGACCAGGCCCAAGCGCAGGCGTTGGAGCGCTGATGCCGCGCAGGCCCCAAGCTCGAGGTCGCACCGCCCGCACCAACGTCGCCGGAAGCAATCGGCGGTTGTTGGTCGGGCGGTTGCTCATGGTGATCGCGTTGCTGGTCACCGGCGTCAAGCTGGTCCAGGTGCAGGGCGTTGAGGCCGGTGCGCTGTCAAGCCAGGCCGAGAAGCAGCGGATCACCAAGGACGCGATCCCCGCCGAGCGCGGGTCCATCGTGGACCGGAACTCCACCGTGCTCGCCTTCTCCAGCGAGGCGCGTCAGCTCTACGCCAACCCGCGCCAGCTCACGCAGGCCTTCGACGAGCAGCACGCGAAGGACCCGAGCAAGCCGACCGCGGTGCAGCACAAGCAGGAGATCGCACGGTTCATCGCCAAGGCGCTGCCGGGTCAGATCACCGAGAAGGAAGTGCTGGACGCGCTGTTCAAGGATGCCGCGTTCACCTACTTCGGCCCGGAGATCGACCCCAGCCAGGCCAACCTGATCACCGAGACCTACCCGCACATCGGAGCCGAGTACCGCGCCACTCGCGAGTACCCGGCGGGCAACCTGGCGGCCAACGTCATAGGAGCCGCGAACTGGCGGATGGACGAGCGCAAGGTCCGGGGCCAGATCGGCCTGGAACTGGCGATGAACAAGGTCCTCGGCGGTCGCAACGGCACCAAGGTCTCGGACACCGCGATGGGGTCGAGCCTGGTGATCCCGGGCACCGAGCGGGAGCTCGAACCAGCCACCCCGGGTTCGGACGTGCAGCTGACGCTGGACTCCGACCTGCAGTTCATGGTGCAGCACGAGGTCTCCGACTACGCGGTGCGCGCGGGCGCCAAGTCGGCGAGCGCGGTGGTGCTCGACGCCAAGACCGGCGAGGTCTACGCGCTGGCCAACGACAAGACCTTCGACCCGCGCGGCCCGTGGTCCGGCAACCTCGGCAACCCCGCGGTCACGACGCCCTTCGAACCGGGCTCGGTGAACAAGGTGATCACCGCGGCGGGTGCGATCGAGCAGAACGTGGTCAAGCCCGAGACGGTGCTCCAGGTCCCGGGCAGCATCGAGGTCGCCGACCGCACGGTCGGGGACGCGTGGGAGCACGGCACCATCGGGCTGAGCTTCACCGGCGTGCTCGGCAAGTCCTCCAACGTGGGCACCTTGATGGTCGCCCAGCAGCTCGGCGAGCAGCGCTGGTACGACATGGCCAGGTTGTTCGGGCTCGGCAAGCTGACCGGCATCGGCCTTCCCGGCGAGAGCGGGGGCAGCCTTCCGGCGCGCGAGAACTGGTCCGGTTCGACCTTCGCGAACCTGCCCATCGGGCAAGGCCTTTCGATGACGGTGCTGCAGATGGCGGGCATGTACCAGGCGATCGCCAACGACGGTCTCCGCGTTCCGCCGCGCATCATCGAGGCGGAGGTGCTGCCGGACGGGACGCGGGCCGAGCGGCCGCGGCCGGAGCCGGTGCGGGTGGTGAGCCCGCAGACGGCGCACACCGTGAAGGACATGCTCCGCTCGGTGGTGCAGAACGGTCCTGGCAGTGCGAACGACGGCACCGGTTCGGCGGCAGCGCTGCCCGGTTACCAGGTGTCGGGCAAGACCGGTACGGCGCAGCAGATCGACCCGGACTGCCGCTGCTACAGCCAGTCCAAGTACTGGATCACGTTCGCGGGCATGGTCCCGGCCGACAACCCGCGCTTCGTGGTCGGGCTGATGCTCGACGCCCCGTCCGGGTCCCGCGAATCCAGCTCCGCCGCACCGCTGTTCCACTCGATCGCGGGCTTCCTGACCCAGCGCTACCAGATTCCCCTCTCCAAGGAGCAATCCCCGCTCCAAATGCTCCAAACCGACTGAGCGGACGGGCGGTCGTGGGGGCGACCTCGCCATTTCCCAGTTTTAGTCCAAACCGAGCCATGATCATGTCCGAAATGTCGGCTCAGTTTGGACTAAAACTGGGACTTGGTGACGCTCGACCCGAAACCCGCACCGGGCCCGGTCCGGGATTCGGGGTCAGTTCGGGTTGAGGTCTCGTGGGGTTCTGGGGTTCGGGTCTTCCGCCTGGGGCTTCTCCCTCGTGGGATCCAGGTCGTTCGCTGGGGTGGTGGGGTCCTTGGTCTTGGTGAGGGTGAGGAAGAGGGCTGCGGCTGCGAAGCCGCAGAGGGCCAGGAGGTAGAGGCCCGCGGTCTCGGAGTCGAAGGTGGATTCCACCCACGTCTTGGCGACCGGGGCGACGAAACCGCCCAGGTTGCCCAGCGAGTTGATGAGGCCGATGCCCGCTGCCGCGGCGGTTCCCGTCAGGTAGGCGGCGGGGAAGGTCCAGAAGACCGGCTGCACCGCGATGTAGCCCGCGGCCGCCACCGACAGGCCCGCGATCGCCAGGAGGGGGTCGCTGAAGGCCGCGGAGGCCGCGATCCCCACCGAGCCGGCCGCGACGCAGGCCGCTGCGACGAAGCGCTTCTTCGGCTGTGCCAGCCGGTCGGCCGCCGTGTTGACCACGATGTTGACCACCAGCGCCACCGTCCACGGGATCGCGGTGACCAGGCCGACCAGCAGTCCCACCTCGCTGCCCACGGCTTCGGACACCTGCGTCGGCAGGTAGAAGGTCATGCCGTAGACGCTGCACTGGATCAGGAAGTAGATCAGGCAGAAGTACAGCACCCGCCGGTCCACCAGGGACGCGAGCAGCCGGTGCGGGCCCCGCTTCGACTCGGCTTCGGCGTCGAGCGCCGTCTGCAGGGCGGTGCGCTGGTCCTGGGTGAGCCACCGGGCATCCGCCGGGGAGTTGTCGAGGTAGAAGAACGCCCACACGCCCACGACGCAGGCGATCAGGCCCTCGACGGCGAACATCCACTGCCAGCCCAGGAATCCCGCCGCGCCGTCGAGCTCCAGCAGCGCGCCGGACAGCGGTGCGCCCAGCACCGATGCCAGCGGGATGCCGAAGTAGAACAGCGCGTTGCAGCGCGCCCGGTAGGCGTGCGGGACCCAGTAGGTGATGTAGAGGATCACGCCGGGGAAGAACCCGGCTTCGGCGACGCCGAGCAGGAAGCGCAGGAGGTAGAACAGGGACTCGCTGTTGACCAGCGACATCGCCGCCGAGATGAGTCCCCAGGTGACCATGATCCGGCACATCCACCAGCGGGCGCCGACCCGCGTCATGATCAGGTTGCTGGGCACTTCGAACAGCGCGTAGCCGATGAAGAACAGGCCCGCGCCGAAGGCGTAAGCGGCCTCGGAGATCCCGGCGTGCGCCTGGAACTCCTCCTTCGCGAAGCCGATGTTCACGCGGTCCAGGAACGCGATGACGTACATCAGGAACAGGAACGGGATCAGCCGGACCATCACTCGCCGTACCGCTGCGCGCAGCGCCGGGGTGTCGGATCGCACCGTGCCTCCTCGTCGAGGTTCGGCATGTCGGACGTCGTTCGTGATCTGGATCACGAGCGTAGGAGCGGCGTTCAGCAGCGTCAACGCCCGCGTTCGAAATGGCAACCACTGTTCGGCATTGCGAATGGCCTCTTGCGCGCCCGCGCACGAGCTGGTTACGTCGCCAGCATCCGTCGGAGATCACAGCTCGGGAGGACGCGATGAGCACGCCGCGGCGCAGCGCCAGCTGGTTCGGGGCCCACGGTCGAGCGGGCATGACCGCCCGGTCCTGGGTGAAGAACCAGGGCTACAGCGACGAGGTGTTCGACGGGCGGCCCGTCATCGGGATCGGGACCACCTGGTCGGAGCTGGCCCCCTGCAACGCCCACCAGCAGCGCATCGCCGAGTCCGTCAAGCGCGGCGTGTGGCAGGCGGGCGGGTTCCCGCTGGAGTTCCCCAACATGGCGCTCGGCGAGACGCTGATGCGCCCGACCACGATGCTCTACCGCAACCTGCTGGCCATGCAGGCGGAGGAGACCATCCGCGCCAACCCGCTCGACGGCCTGGTGCTGCTCTCCGGCTGCGACAAGACGACTCCCGGGCTGCTGATGGCCGCCTCCAGCGTCGACCTGCCCGCCGTGATGCTCACCGGCGGTCCGATGCTCAACGGCAAGTACCGGGGAACCGACATCGGCTCGGGAACCGCCGTGTGGCAGGCCGAGGCGGACCTGGTCGCCGGCAAGATCGACCAGGAGGAGTGCTACTTCATCGAGGGCTGCATGTCCCGCTCCAACGGGCACTGCATGACGATGGGGACCGCCTCGACCATGGCCTGCGTCGTGGAGGCGCTGGGCATGCAGCTGCCCTACGCGGCGTCCTGGCCCGCCGTGGACGCCCGCCGCTACGCCACCGCGCAGCAGACCGGGCAGCGGATCGTGGAGATGGTCGGCGAGGACCTCAAGCCCTCCGACGTACTGACCCGCGAGGCGTTCCGCAACGCCATCCGCGCCAACGCCGCCATCGGCGGGTCCACCAACGCCGTGGTGCACCTGATCGCGATCGCCAAGCGCGTCGGTGTGGAGCTCACCGTCGACGACTTCGACATCGACACCCGAGAGGTGCCGACGCTGGTGAACCTGCAGCCCAGCGGCAAGTTCCTGATGGAGGACTTCTGCTACGCGGGCGGCTTGCCCGCCGTGCTGGCGGAGCTCGGCGGGCTGGTCGAGCGCGAGGCGATCACGGTCACCGGCAAGTCGATGGGCGAGAACATCGCCGGGGCCGAGGTGCACAACCGCGAGGTCATCACCTCGTTCGACGAGCCGTTCCAGGCGGTCGGCACCGGAACCGCGGTGCTGCGCGGATCGCTGGCGCCCGGCGGAGCGGTGATCAAGCAGTCCGCCGCATCGCCTCGGCTGCTGGTGCACCGTGGCACGGCGATGGTGTTCGAGGACGTCGACGAGTACTACGCGGTCTGCGCCGACGACGATCTCGACGTCGACGAGAACACCGTGCTGGTGGTCCGCAACGCGGGACCGAAGGGGTACCCGGGGATGCCGGAGGTCGCCAACGTGCCGGTGCCGAAGAAGGTGCAGGACGCGGGTTTCGACGACATCGTGCGCATCTCCGACGGCCGGATGAGCGGTACCGCCTACGGAACCGTGGTCCTGCACGTCACGCCGGAGGCCGCCGCGGGTGGTCCGCTGGCCTTCGTCCGCACCGGTGACACGGTCAGCCTCGACGTCCCCGGCCGCAGGATCGACCTGGAGATCCCGGAGGAGGAGCTCCAGCGCCGGCGGGCGGAGTGGGAGGAGCCGGACAACCCCTACTCCCGCGGTTGGCAGCGCCTCTACTACGACCACGTCCTGCAGGCCTCGGACGGAGCCGACCTCGACTTCCTGGTCGGCAAGTCCGGCCGCTACGTCCCCCGGGACGGCCACTGACTCCTCGGCGACACGCCCCTTCCCCCGGCTTTCCGTTCGAATGTCGCGCGACATTCGAGTCCGCACTTCGGGCGTCGAATTTCGCGCGACATTCGAGTGGGGTGGAGCTAGGCGGGGACCTGGGGGTCGCTCCAGCCGAGGTAGTTGACGAAGTAGGACGGGTCGTCGGCGTGACCGATGGCACCGTCGATGCTGCTGCTGTAGAAGCCGCCGTTGCCGTCGGCGATGCCGACGTGCCCGTACTGGTTGGTGTTCCAGTAGACGAAGGCGCCGGCCGGGGGCGTGGAACCGTCGGTGTGGGCCTTGCCCGCGTTGACGGCGCCGTTCCAGTGGTCGATGGCCGAGGGCCAGACGCCGGTGACGCCCCAGGCGTTCTCGACGGCTTTCTCGCAGTAGTTCTCGTACGAGCTGTCGCCCTGCTTGGCCTTGAACCACTCGACGGCGCCCGCGGCGGTCCCGTCGCCGGCGTCGTGCGGGGCGATGGTCGCCGGGGCGGTGGCGGCGGGTTCTGCGGCCGCAGCGGGTGCGGCCAGGGCGGAGTGGGCGGTCAGCGGGGCGAGGACCAGTGCGGTGGCGAGGCCTGCGGCGGCCAGCAGGCCGGGACGATGGTTTCTCACGAATTCCTCCAGAGACCAGAAAATCTCCAACGGGCAACGGAACGTTATAGGTCCGGAATGTCCTGGGCTAGAGGCGCGTCCAATTCCCGCCACGTCCGCCGCGTGCCCCGAAACCGGACATCACGCCCCCGCCCGTCACGCTTCGGAGCGGTCCGGCACGGGGCGTGGAAACGGGTGGCCCGAATCGCGCAACGTCCGGTGCGGCACTACCCGGTTCGGCGCAACGGCGGAGCGGCCGAACGGGTGGGCGACCATGAAGATGCGGCCGCCAGTGGTACCGGTAGCCTGTCGCGACGTGCCTTCCGCGGTTGCGACTGCTCCGCCTCGACCTACCCACGTCGAGCCGGTGGAGATCAACAAGCTCGCCGATGAGATCGGCGCGCGCCTCGTGCTCGTACCTGGTCACACCGCTGCCGATGCAGCGGTCACCGGTGCCACGTTGCGCGCTCAACACGTTCGCCCGGGCGACCTGTTCGCCGCGCTTCCCGGTGTCCGCGTGCACGGCGCGGACTTCGCCGAGCAGGCGCTCGAAGCCGGTGCGCGCGCGGTGCTCACCGACGCCGACGGAATCCTGCGCGCGGGCCTCACCGAGCATCCCGCGGTGCGCGAGGGACGCGTGGTGCTGCTGGAGCACGACGACCCGCGCGGCGTCCTCGGCAAGGCCTCCGCGCTGATCTACGGCGACCCGTCGAGCAAGCTGAAGATCCTCGGGGTCACCGGCACCTCCGGCAAGACCACCACCAGCTACCTGCTGGAATCCGCGCTCGACGCGGCCGGGTTCACGACCGGCCAGATCGGCACCGTGGAAACCCGGATCGCCGGTGAGCGCCTGGACAGCGCGTTCACCACCCCGGAGGCCCCCGACCTGCAGGCGCTGCTGGCCGTGATGGTCGAGCACGACGTGACCACGGTCGCCATGGAGGTCTCCAGCCACGCGCTGGCGATGGGCCGCGTGTCGGGCACCCGGTTCTCCGTGGGCGCCTTCACCAACCTCTCCCAGGACCACCTGGACTTCCACCGCGACATGGAGGACTACTTCCAGGCCAAGGCGCTGCTGTTCGACGGCCGCGCCGAGCGCGAGGTGGTCTGCGTGGACGGCGACTGGGGCCGCAGGCTCGTCACCTCCGACGCGGTGACCGTCTCGACGGAGAGCGCCGACGCCGGCTGGACCGCCACCGGCGTGACGACCTACCCGACCGGCGAGCAGACCTTCACCGCGCACGGTCCCGACGGCATCGAGCTGCCGATCCGGCTGCGCCTGCCCGGCCCGTTCAACGTCGCGAACGCGCTGCTGGCCATCGGCGCCCTGCACGCCGCGGGCGTGCCGCTGACCGCGATCGAGAAGGGCCTGGCCGAGGTCGACGTGCCCGGCCGCATGGAGCGTGTCGCGCTCGGGCAGGACTTCACGGCTGTGGTGGACTACTCGCACAAACCCGGTGCGGTTTCGGCCGTGCTGGACGCCGCGCGAGCGCAGGTCGACGGTGACGTCATCGTCGTGCTCGGCTGCGGAGGCGACCGGGACACCGCCAAGCGCCCGCTGATGGGCGAGGCCGCCGCGCGGCGGTCCGAACTGCTGATCGTCACCGATGACAATCCGCGGAGCGAGGAACCGGCCGACATCCGGGCCGAGATGCTGGCGGGGGCCCAGGAGGTGCCCACCGGCGAGCGTGGTGAGGTGATCGAGATCGGCGACCGGCGAGACGCCATCGCCGCCGCGGTCGAACGTGCCAAGCCCGGCGACATCGTGGTCGTCGCGGGCAAGGGCCACGAGACAGGACAGGAGGTGGCGGGCGTGGTGCACCCCTTCTCGGACCGGGAGGAGCTGGCCGCCGCGCTGCGCCATAGGCTTGGCCGCAACGAAGAAACCCAAGATCGTCGGGGGCGGGACGCGACAGCGGGCGCGTGAGCGTCGAGCGTCTGTCGGAGAGCGGACCAGTGGGCGGGGTGCGAACCCGGCCCGCCGGAAGCGGATGTCCCGCAAGAACACCGAGGAGGCAGGTTGATCCGGCTCAGCCTTGCTGACATCGCTTCGGCGGTGGGCGGCAGGCTTCACCGTGCGGAAGGTTCGGAGATCGTCGGCGCAGGGGTCGAGTTCGACTCGCGCAAGATCACCGACGGCGGACTGTTCGTGGCCGTTCCGGGTGAACGCGTCGACGGGCACGACTTCGCCGCGCAGGCGATCACCGACGGCGCCACGGGCGTGCTCGCCGCGCGCGAGGTGGACGCCCCCGCAGTGCTGGTGTCGACGGTGCCGGTCGAGGAGCGCTCCAGCGCCATGGCGCTGGCAGGCGACACCGACGGCACCGGAGCGGCCGTGCTGGGCGGGCTCGCGAAGCTGGCCCGCCACGTCGTGGACCAGCTGCCGAACCTGGCGGTCGTGGGCGTCACCGGCTCGTCCGGCAAGACGTCCACCAAGGACCTGATCGCGCAGCTGCTCACCCCGATGGGCCCGACGGTGGCGCCGCCCGGCTCGTTCAACAACGAGCTCGGGCACCCGTGGACGGTGCTGCGCGCCGACGAGCAGACCCGGCACCTGGTGCTGGAGCTGTCGGCTCGCGGCGTGGGGCACATCGCGAGCCTCTGCGAGGTCGCGCCGCCGAGCATCGGCGTGGTCCTCAACGTCGGCCACGCGCACCTCGGCGAGTTCGGCTCGCAGGAGGCGGTCGCGCAGGCCAAGGGCGAGCTGGTCGAGTCGCTGCCCGAGGACGGCGTGGCGGTGCTCAACGCCGACGACCCGCTGGTCGCGGCGATGGCCGAGCGCACCCGGGCTCGCGTGGTGCTGGTCGGCGAGTCCCCGAACGCGCACGTGCGGGCCGAGGACCTCGAGGTCGACGAGTTCGCCAGGCCGACGTTCACGCTGGTCACCGAGTCCGGCAAGGAGACGGTGACGCTGCCGCTGGTCGGCGAGCACCACGTCGGCAACGCGCTGTCGGCCGCGGCCGTGGCTCTGGAGCTGGGCGCGACGCTGCCCCAGGTCGCCGAGCGGCTGGGCACCGTCCAGCGGGTCTCCGCGCGACGCATGGAGGTCGCCGAGACCCCGAGCGGCGTGACCGTGGTCAACGACGCCTACAACGCCAACCCCGAGTCGGTGCGCGCCGCGCTGAAGACGCTGGTCTCGATGACCCGGGGTCGTCCGGCGCGCGCGTGGGCGGTGCTCGGGCCGATGGCCGAGCTCGGCGACGCCGACGTCGAGGCGCATGACGAGATCGGGCGGCTGGCCGTCCGGCTGAACATCGACCGGCTCGTGGTGGTCGGCGAACAGGCCCGGGCGATGCACCAAGCGGCGTCGCTGGAAGGGTCGTGGGGAGAGGAATCGGTGCTGGTTCCGGACGTCGACGCGGCCGTCGCGCTGCTGCGCGCCGAGTTGCGTCCCGGAGATGTGGTGTTGACCAAGGCGTCCAACTCGGCCGGGTTGTGGCGGGTCGCGGAAGCCTTGTTCGCCGATGGCGGTAATGGAGAGCAGCAGCAGTGAAGCCGATTCTGATTTCCGCCGCGGTGGCGCTGGTCATCTCGATCCTGTTCACGCCTTACCTGATCCGGGTGTTCTCCCGGCAGGGATTCGGTCAGGAGATCCGCGAGGAGGTGCAGGGCACGCACGCCGCCAAGCGCGGCACGCCGACCATGGGCGGCATGGCCATCCTGGTGGCGATGTGGTGCGGCTACCTCGTCACCCACCTGGTGATGGGTGATCAGCCCACCGCCACCGGCCTCCTGGTGCTGGGGCTGACCACATCGCTGGGCATCGTCGGGTTCCTCGACGACTTCATCAAGATCCGCAAGCAGCGCAACCTCGGTCTGAACAAGACCGCGAAGCTGGTCGGACAGCTGGTCGCCTCCGTGCTGTTCGCGATCCTCGCGATCCAGTTCCCGAACCAGAACGACGTCACGCCGGCGTCGGTGGACCTGTCGTTCCTGCGGGACATCACGGTGATCTCGTTCGGCGCGGTCGGTTTCGTGATCTTCGCCTACATCGCGATCAGCGGCTGGTCCAACGCGGTCAACTTCACCGACGGCATGGACGGCCTGGCCGGCGGCACGGCGGCGATGGTGCTGGCCACCTACGTGCTGATCTCGTTCTGGCAGCTGCGCAACGACTGCTTCAACTCCGGTCCGGCGCCGGGCTGCTACACCGTGCGCGACCCGCTGGACATCGCGGTGGTCGCGGCGGCGGCGATGGCCGCCTGCGTCGGGTTCCTGTGGTGGAACGCCGCGCCCGCGAAGATCTTCATGGGCGACACCGGATCGCTGGCGCTGGGCGGGCTGCTGGCCGGCCTGTCGATGGTGACCCGCACCGAACTGCTGATGATCATCATCGGTGGCGTGTTCGTCGTCGAGGCGCTGTCGGTGGTGCTGCAGATCGTGGTGTTCCGGACGACCCGGCGACGGCTGTTCCGGATGGCCCCGTTCCACCACCACTTCGAGCTGGCGGGCTGGGCCGAGACGACGGTCATCATCCGGTTCTGGGTGCTGGCCGGGATCAGCTGCATGTTCGGCGTCGGCCTCTTCTACGCGGACTGGCTGGCGCTGGCCCGGTAGAAAGGTGTCGAGCGTCTTGCGCAGCGCGGAACCTGGCTCCGGACGCCGTTCCTGATGGGTGCGGCGTCCTCGCCGGACGACGTGTCAGAACCCGCAGCGGTGCGGGTTGCTCAGGCGGGCCAACGGCTTCGCCGTTGAAGACCGAGTGAAGGAGGCGCAGTGGCTGCGAGCCGGTACCGAGGGTTGCGGGTGCTGGTCGCCGGTGCCGGGGTGTCCGGGCGGTCGGCGGCGGAAGCGCTGCTGGCCGCGGGCGCTGAGGTGACGGTGACCGACGGCTCCGCGGACCGGTTGGCCGCGCTCGCCTCGCTGGAGGCGCAGGGAGCCCGGCTGGTCGCCGGTCTGGAGACCCCGCCGGAGGACACCGATCTGGTGGTCACCAGCCCCGGTTGGCGTCCCGACGCGCCGCTGCCCGCGGCCGCTGCCGCCGCCGGTGTCGAGGTGATCGGTGAGGTCGAGCTCGCGTGGTGGCTGGACCAGGAACGGCCGGAAGGCCCCGCGAGCTGGCTCGCGGTGACCGGGACCAACGGCAAGACGACCACCGTGAGCATGCTGGAGTCGATCCTGCGCGCAGCCGGTGTCGACGTGGTGGCCTGCGGGAACGTGGGCCTGCCGGTGGTGGACGCGGTGCGCGCGGGCCACCGGGTGCTGGCCGTGGAGCTCTCCAGCTTCCAGCTGCACTGGCAGCAGGCGCTGCGCCCGGAGGCCGCCGTGGTGCTCAACCTCGCCGACGACCACCTCGACTGGCACGGTTCGCTGGAGTCCTACGGCGAGGCGAAGGCGAAGGTGTTCGCGGGCAACGACGTCGCGGTGTTCAACGCCGACGACGAGTGGTCCTCCCGGCTCGTCGACGCCGCCGGCGCCAAGCGCGTGTCGTTCACCCTCGAAGCGCCCGAGGACGGGCAGCTCGGGGTTGCCGAAGACCGCCTGGTGGACCGCGCTTTCGGTGACGGCGTTGCGCTCGCGGCGCTCTCGGAGATCCGGCCCGCGGGGCCGCACAACGTCGCGAACGCGCTGGCCGCGGCAGCGCTGGCCCGCGCGCACGGCGTGGAACCGACCGCCGTGGCCGACGGGCTGCGCAGCTTCGAACCCGGCGCGCACCGCTCCGTCGTCGTCGCCGAAGCCGACGGTGTGTCCTACGTCGACGACTCGAAGGCCACCAACCCGCACGCCGCCGACGCCGCGCTGCGCGCCCACGACTCCGTCGTCTGGATCGCGGGCGGGCTGCTCAAGGGCGCCGACGTCGAGGACCTGGTCCGCGCCAACGCCGGGCGACTGGCGACCGCCGTGCTGATCGGTCGCGACCGGGCCGAGTTCACCGCCGCGCTCGGTCGACACGCCCCGGATGTGCCCGTGCACGAGGTCGCAGCAGGGGACGATGCGGGCATGCTCGAAGCAGTTCGCCTGGCACACGCCTGCGCGCGGCCCGGCTCGGTGGTGCTGCTCGCCCCGGCCGCCGCGTCGATGGACATGTTCACCGACTACGCCCACCGCGGCCGGGCTTTCACCGACGCGGTGCGCGACGTGCTGTCCGAAACCCCGGCGGCGACGACCCGCGGCGGGTGATCCGGTGACCACCGCTGCGACGAAGACCGCTCCCCGGCGTCCCCCTCGCAAGACCGCCGGGGCGACCGTGCTGTCCACGCTGACGGCGTGGCTGACCCGCCCGCTGGCCTCGTTCCACCTGCTGCTGGCCGTGTTCGGCCTGCTCACGGTGTTCGGTCTGGTGATGGTGCTCTCGGCGTCCAGCGTCGATTCGTTCAACCGGGAGGGCACCTCCTACAGCGTGTTCGTCAAGCAGGTCATGTACTGCGTGGGCGGGCTCGGGCTGTTCTACATCGCGCTGCGCGTTCCGGTCCGGCTGATGCGCCGCTACAGCCTCCCCCTGCTGGCCCTCTGCCTCGGCCTGCTCGTGCTGGTGCTGACCCCGCTGGGAACCGAGCTCAACGGCGCGCGCAGCTGGTTCATGGTGGCCGGCGTGTCGTTCCAGCCCGTCGAGTTCGCCAAGGTCGCCTTCGCCCTGTGGGGCGCGCACGTGCTGGTCACCAAGCGCGGCCTGATGACCCAGTACCGCCACCTGCTCGTCCCGGTCGTGCCGGGTGCGCTGCTGATGTTCGCGCTCGTGATGCTGCAGCCCGACCTGGGTTCCACGATCACGCTGTTCATCGTGCTGCTGGCGCTGCTGTGGTTCGCCGGTGCGCCGCTGCGGCTGTTCCTGATGATGGCGCTGGGCGCGGTCACCGGTGGCGTCGTGCTCGCGATGGTCGCCGAGTACCGGATGGCGCGGTTGACCACCTTCCTCGACCCGCTGTCGGACCCGTCGGGCAACGGTTACCAGGCCATGCAGGGACTGTTCGCGCTCGCCGACGGCGGCCTGCTCGGGCGCGGTCTCGGCCAGGGCTGGTCGAAGTGGCAGTACCTGCCCAACGTGCACAACGACTTCATCTTCGCGGTCATCGGCGAGGAGCTGGGCTTCATCGGCTGCGCCGTCGTGCTGATGCTCTACGCGACCACGGCCTACGTGGGCATGCGCATCGCCTTCCGCAACACCGACCCCTTCATCCGGTTGGTCGCGGCGACCCTGACGACCTGGCTGGTCGGTCAGGCGGTGATCAACATCGGCTACGTCGTGGGTCTGCTGCCGACCACGGGTCTGCCGCTGCCGCTGATCTCCTCGGGCGGGTCCTCAGTGGTCACCAGCATGCTGGTGTTCGGCCTCCTCGCGAACTTCGCCCGGCACGAACCCGAAGCCATCGCCGCGCTACGGTCTCTGGGACCGGGGCGGGTCGGCAGGTTGCTCCGACTGCCCACCCCGGCGCCGTACCGCCCGCCGGCGAGGCGGAAGACTTCCCGGCCCGTTCCCCGGACCAGGCCCGGTGCCAAGAGCTCCGGTGCGCCGGGACAGCGCCGGAGCGGAGCAGAACCCCGCGCACGAGGTGCGCGCAGCGGGCCCGGCTCACGGGCTCAGACACGAGGAGGACACCGTTGAGCGGTGACCAGACGGTCCGCATCCAGCGCCTGGGCGAACCGCAGGGCGCCGGGATGGGCATGCGTCGTCTTTCGGTGGTGGTCGCAGGAGGCGGCACCGCGGGGCACATCGAACCGGCGCTGGCGCTGGCCGACGCGGTGCGACGCGTCCGCCCGGACGCGCAGATCACCGCGCTGGGCACCGAACGAGGGCTGGAGAACCGGCTGGTCCCGGCTCGCGGATACCCGCTGGAGCTGATCCCGCCGGTCCCCATGCCCCGCAAGCCCAACACCGACCTGCTCAAGCTGCCGCTGAAAGTGCGCGAGTCCGTTCACCAGACCCGCGACGTGCTCGACAAGGTCGGCGCCCACGTCGTCGTCGGCTTCGGCGGCTACGTCTCGCTGCCCGCCTACCTCGCCGCCCGCGGCCGGGTGCCGATCGTGGTGCACGAGGCCAACGCCCGCGCCGGGCTGGCCAACAAGGTCGGCGCCAAGCTCGCTTCCCGCGTCCTGTCGGCGACCCCCGACAGCGGACTGCCCGGGGCGCAGACGATCGGCATCCCGCTGCGGGAGTCGATCACCAGGCTGGACCGCTGGAAGCTGCGGATGCAGGCCCGTCAGCACTTCGGGCTGCACCCGCACGCGCCGACGGTCCTGGTCTTCGGCGGTTCCCAGGGCGCGCAGACGCTCAACACCGCCTTCTCCGGCGCCGCGCAGGCCATCGGCCGCGCGGGCATCGGCGTGCTGCACGCCCACGGACCCAAGAACAGCGTCGCGATCCAGCAGGTCATGGGTGCGCCGATCTACCGGACCGTGCCGTACCTGGAGCAGATGGACCTCGCCTACGCCGCCGCCGACCTGGTCGTGTGCCGGTCGGGCGCGATGACCGTCGCCGAGGTCTCCGCCATCGGCCTGCCCGCCGTGTTCGTGCCGCTGCCGCACGGCAACGGCGAGCAGGCGCTCAACGCCCAGCCGGTCGTCAGCGCCGGGGGAGCCCGGCTGATCGCCGACGAGGAGCTGACGCCGCAGCGGGTCATCGACGAGATCGTCCCGATGGCCCTGGACGCGCAGCGGCTGCAGATGATGAGCCAGGCGACCATGGGCACCGGCCACCGCGAGGCCGACCAGGTGCTCGCCCGCATCGTGATGGAGGTGGCGGGTCAATGACCGCCGACATGGAGCGACTGCTCGATCGGGTCCACCTGGTGGGCATCGGCGGGGCCGGGATGAGCGGCATCGCCCGCATCCTCCTCGCCCGGGGACACCAGGTCTCCGGCTCGGACGCGCGCGACTCGCGCACCGTCATGGCGCTGCGCGCGCAGGGCGCGAGCATCGGGATCGGGCACCACGCCGAGAACCTCGACCTGCTGGACCAGGAGCCGACGGCCGTCGTCGTCTCCACCGCGATCCGCCCGGACAACGCCGAGCTGGTCGCCGCGCAGGAACGCGGCATCGCCGTGCTGCGACGCGCCGAGGCGCTGGCCGGGCTGATGTCCGATCACCGCGTGGCCTGCGTCGCCGGAACGCACGGCAAGACCTCGACGACCTCGATGCTCACCGTCGCGCTGCAGCACTGCCGCGTCGACCCGTCGTTCGCCATCGGCGGCGACCTCAACGAGTCCGGCGCCAACGCGCACCACGGCGACGGCGGCGTCTTCGTCGCCGAGGCCGACGAGAGCGACGGATCGTTCCTGGCGTTCGCGCCCTCGGTGGCGGTCGTGACCAACGTCGAGCCCGACCACCTGGACCACCACGGGACCGCGGAGGCCTACACCAAGGTCTTCGAGGACTTCGTCGGTCGCATCGAGCCCGGCGGCGTGCTCATCGTCTGCTCCGACGATCCGGGCGCGGAAGTCCTCGCGGCGCAGGCGGAATCGGCCGGGCTGCGCGTGCGCCGCTACGGCGCGAACGCCACCGCCGAGGGTGACGCCCGGCTCGCCGGCTACCGCGCCGAGCAGGGCATGGGCGTGGTGTCGGTGGAGCTCGTGGGCGTGACGTCCGGGTTGGTCGACGTGCAGGTCGCCGTCCCCGGCGAGCACATGGCCGCCAACGCCGTCGCCGCACTGCTCGCCGGCCTGGAGCTCGGTGCTCCGCTGGAGGGGATGCTGGAAGGCCTGGCCGCCTTCGGCGGTGTGCGGCGCCGCTTCGAGTTCAAGGGGCGGGTCAACGGCATTCGCGTCTACGACGACTACGCCCACCACCCGACCGAGGTCGCCGCGCAGCTGCGCGCGGCTCGCCCGGTCGCCGGTGCGGGCAGGGTCGTCGTGGTCTTCCAGCCGCACCTGTTCTCCCGGACCGCGACCTTCGCTGCGGAGTTCGCGGAGGCGCTGGGCCTGGCCGACGAGGTCGTCGTGCTCGACGTCTACGGCGCCCGCGAGGACCCGCAGCCGGGTGTGACCGGCAAGCTGATCTCCGACGCCATCCCGCTGCCGGCTGAGAACGTGCACTTCGAGCCGTCCTTCACCGATGCGGGACCGCGCGTCGCGGGCCTGGTCCGGCCCGGCGACCTGGTGCTGACGATGGGCGCCGGTGACGTGACCATGCTCGGCCCGGAGATCCTCGGCGAGCTCGACCGCGCCGCGGGTTCCCTCGGCAACGGCGACGGGGAGGACCTGGGGTGACCGATCGGGGCGCGGCGGAGCGAGCGCGGCGCCGGCAGGTGCGCCGGAGCGCGCCGCCCGTTCCGGCTTGGCGGCGCTTCCTGCTGCCGGGCGTGCTGGCGGTGGTGACGATCGGTTTCCTGGTCGTCTACTTCTCGCCGCTGGTGGGCGTGCGCACCGTGCGGGTGGAGGGCAACGGAACCCTGCCGCCCGACGCGGTGATCCAGGCCGCGGAGGTGGCCGAAGGCACCCCGATGCTGCGGGTTGATCCCCAGCAGATCCGGGAGAACCTGCACGCGCTGCCCAAGGTCGCCGACGCGCAGGCGGTGCTGGACTGGCCGTCCACAGTGCTCATCAAGGTCACCGAACGCGCTCCGGCGGCGTACTTCCGCGCCACCGACGGGGTTCGCCTGCTCGACGTGGACGGGGTGCCGTTCCAAACGGTCTCCGCCCCGCCCGCCGGGGTCCCGGAACTGCGCGCGCCCAAGGCTTCCGCCGAGGACCCGATGACCCGCGCGGGGCTGTCGGTGCTGGTGGCCCTGCCGCTCCCGGTGCGGGCCGAGGTGACCGCGGTGCTCGCGCGCAGCCCGAGCGACATCCGGCTGGAGCTGACCGGCGGCCGGAGCGTCGACTGGGGGACGATCGAGGACACGCCGCGCAAAGCGCTGATCCTGCCGTCGTTGCTGACCCGTCCCGGCAAGGTCTACGACGTTACGACACCTGCGCTGCCGACGGTCGCCTGAACGGCCGCCGGTGAGCGGCACCGGTTCAAGATCATCATCTGCGCGCTAACGTGGTGCCGTGTTCAGGGTGAGTGGTGACGCGCCGGAAGCGGTCTTCTCCGGAGGAGCCGGTGCGGCGGAGCGGACCCGCCGCTTACGTCCCGTCCCCCCACCTGCGGCGCCGGTGTTCCGGGCGCCCTCGGTCGACATCGCCGAAGCCGAGGAGTTCCTGCGGCTGTTCCACGCCGAGAACCCCGTCGACACCCCGATCCAGCACCGGCTGGCGCGGATGCGCTACGAGGTCGAGACGATCGGCACCTACCGGCACACCGCCGAGGAGCTCGCCTACGGCGCGAAGGTCGCCTGGCGCAACAGCGCTCGCTGCATCGGCCGGTTGTACTGGCGCAGCCTGAAGGTCCGCGACCTGCGCGACGTGCACACGGTTTCCGGCGTGGCCGCGCACTGCGTCGAGCACCTGCGGATGGCCACCAACGGCGGCAAGGTGCGTCCGGTGATCAGCGTGTTCCCGCCCGAGACCCCGCAGCGCCCCGCTCCGCGGATCTGGAACGAGCAGCTCATCCGCTACGCCGGGTACCGCAACGCGGACGGCTCGGTCCTCGGCGACCCGCGCTACGTCCGCTTCACCGAGGCGGTCACCGGCTTCGGCTGGCGCGCTCCCGCCCGCCGCACGGGTTTCGACCCGCTGCCGCTGGTGGTGGAGACCCGCGAGGAGGGGGCGCACATGTTCGCGCTGCCCCCGGACGCGGTGCAGGAGGTCCCGATGACCCATCCCGAGCTGCCGTGGTTCGCCGAGCTCGGGCTGCGCTGGCACGCGGTTCCGGTCATCAGCGGGATGCGCCTGTCCATCGGGGGCATCTCGTACCCCGCAGCGCCTTTCAACGGCTGGTACATGGGAACCGAGATCGGTGCCCGCAACTTCGCCGACCACGACCGCTACGACCTCGTCCCGGTGATCGCCGAGCGGCTGGGCCTCGACACCTCGCGCGAGGACACCCTCTGGCGGGACCGCGCGATGGTCGAGCTCAACCGGGCGGTGCTGCACTCCTACCAGCAGGCCGGGGTGACGATCACCGATCACCACACCGAATCCCACCGGTTCCTCACGCATCTGGAGAAGGAGGAGGCTGCGGGCCGCAAGTGCCCGGTCGACTGGTCCTGGATCGTCCCTCCGATGTCGGGCTCGCAAACCCCGGTCTTCCACCGCTACTACGACACCGAAGCGTCGGGCCCCAACTACTACGCCGACGAAGTGGCCACCCACCGCGCCCTCGCCGGAGGCCCACCCCACTTCACCTGACCACCCACTGCCGCTCCGCCGGACCCGCCCTCCGCACCGGGCACCCGCGTCACCGCTGCGGGTCACCGCTGCGGGTCACCGCTGCGGGTCACCGGTGGGCGGTGAACCTCGCCAGGTCCCAGTTTTAGTCCAAACCGAGGACGCTCCGCGCCCGAAATGTCGGCTCAGTTATGACTAAAACTGGGACTTGCCCGGAAGGAGTGATCCTGGTGGGTCCATTGACTGGGTGATCGGGGTCACTTAGCGTGCTTGGTAATCGTTTGCTGGGCCTCTGGGGGTGGTCGGGTGACCGGATCAGTGGGGCGGCGAGCGTTCCTCGGCGGGATGGGGGCGCTGGCCGCCGGACCTGCGCTGGTGGGCTGCGCGCCGAAGCCCCGGGAGCTGAGCCTCTGGAACTTCTACGGCCCCGGCGGGCAGCAGAAGTCGCAGAGCGACTGGTTCGTCCAGCTGGCCGAGGAGTGGAACGACACCCACGACATCAAGATCCGGCTCCGCTACGTCCCCAACAAGGACTACAAGTCCGGCCCCACCCTGCAGACGTCCTTCAGCGCCGGAGCGGGTCCGGACGTCTTCCTGCTGAGCCCGGGCGACTTCCTGCGCTACTACAACGGCGGAGTGCTCGCCGACCTCACGCCGCACCTGGATCCGGCCGTGCGCGCGGACTTCCTGCCGCAGGTGCTGGAGACCAGGCTGGTCGACGACCGGGTCTTCGGGCTGCCGATGGAGATCGAACCGCTGGCCCTGTACTACAGCGAGGAGATCTTCGAGCAGCAGCACCTCGCCGAGGGTGACCTGCCGCGCACCTGGGACCAGCTCCTGTCCCTGGCGCAGCGCCTCACGAACCGGGACCGCTTCGGCCTGCTGCTGGAGACCAACCCCGGTTACTACGAGAACTTCACCTTCTACCAGTCCATGTGGATGGCGGGGGGCGAGGTCTTCAGCCCGGATCACCGCAGCGCCGCCTTCGACAGCCCGCAGGTGCACCAGGCGCTGCGCTTCTGGCAGGAGACCGTGAACCTCGGCGCCGCACCGCGCCGGGTCCGCGGCACCGGCGGCAACGACACGATCTCCAACATCGCCGACGGCTACTGCGCCATGCAGCACGCCGGGATCTGGGCGATCGCCGAGATCGCCGAGCAGGCACCGGATTTCCGCTACGGAGTGATACCCCTGCCGACCCCGCCCGGTGGTGCTTACACCACGGCTCTGGGGAGCTGGGCGATGGTCGCCAACGGCAAGAGCGAGAACGCCGACGCGGCAGCGGAATTCGTCGTCTGGGCGCTGGGGTCGACCGATCCCGAGTGCATCGAGCGGATGCGTCGCTGGAACACGGTCGCCAAGACCAACCTGCCGCCGCGCTACTCCGTGCAGCAGGTCGCCGAGCAACGCGGAGCGTTCGCCGACGGCGCGATGCGGGTCTTCGCCGACGAAGTGATGGCCGAGGCCCGGCCGGAACCTCGCTACCCGCCGGAGATCTACCGCGCGGTCTCCGACGCGCTGCAGTCCTGCCACCTCGGCGGTGGCGATCCGGCCGAGGCCGCCGGCGCCGCGGCCGAGCAGATCAACACGTTCCTGTCCACCTACGACGGAGCGCAGATCAATTGAGCCGCGTGAAGAGATCCGACGCCTCCGCCGCTGCCGCGTTCCTCGCGCCCGACGCGCTCGGCCTCCTGCTGTTCATCGCCTTGCCCGCGCTCCTGGCGCTGATGGTGGGCTTCTTCGAGGTCGACGGCTTCGGCAACGTCGAGTGGGCCGGGCTGGAGAACTTCCGGCTGATGGCCGGGGACGGTCTGCTGTGGAAGAGCTTCGGCATCACCCTCGGCTACGCCGCGCTGTTCGTGCCGCTGGCGTTCTTCGCCGGGCTCGGCCTGGCGCTGCTGGTGTCGGAGCACTTCCCGGGTGTGGCGGTGGTGCGCGCCGCGCTGTTCCTGCCGAACGCGGTGAGCCTGGTGGTGATCGGCCTGCTGTGGCAGTTCCTGCTCACCGACAAGACGGGCGCGGTGGCGAAGCTGACCGGGCTGGACGAGGTCTCCTGGCTGGGTGATCCGACGCTGGCGCTGCTCACGCTCGTGCTGATCAGCGTGTGGTTCCTGATGGGCTACCAGATGCTGATCTTCCTGGGAGGCTTGCAGGACATCCCGCGCGAGTACTACGACGCGGCCACCGTGGACGGTGGTGGTCCGTGGCAGCGGTTCCGCCACGTCACGTGGCCGATGCTGCGCCCGACGAGCTTCTTCGTGCTGGTGACCTCGCTGATCAACGCGGTGACCGGGTTGCAGGCGTTCGACCTGGTCTACGTGCTGACCTCGGGCGGCCCGGCGAACTCCACCACCACGGTCGTCTACTACGCCTACCAGCAGGCCTTCCTGTTCGGCCGCTTCGGCTACGCCTCGGCGATCTGCGCGCTGCTGGTCGTGGCGCTGGGCGCGATCACCGGTGCCCTGTTCGCGTTGACGAGAGGAGGCCGGTTCGATGCCTAGGCCCCGAGCCGTCGCCGCGTACCTGATCGCCTTCGGCACGGTCGCGCCGCTGCTGTGGTTCCTGCTCAGCGCGTTCCGCCCGGAGTCGGAGCTCTACAGCCTCGGCTGGCCGGGCGAGCTGACGCTGGCGAACGTGATCTACGTGCTCACCGAGGTGCCGTTCCTGCGCTACCTGGGCAACAGCGCGTTCGTGGCGGTCACGGTCACCGTCATCGCACTGTTCTTGCACTCGATGGCCGCCTACGCGCTGGCCCGGTTGTCCTTCCGGGGGAGAGGTTTCGCGTTCGCCTCGGTGGTGGCGACGTTGTTGATCTCGCTGCCGGTGATCCTGGTCCCGCTGTTCATGGTGGTCCGCGCGCTGGGGCTGGTGGACACCTACGCGGGACTCATCGTGCCGGGCCTGTTCAACGCCTTCGGCGTGTTCCTGCTGCGCCAGTTCTACCTCGGCATCCCCAGCGAGCTGGAGGACGCCGCGCAGCTGGACGGCTGCGGTCACTGGCGCATCTACTGGCACGTCGTGCTGCCGCTGAGCAGGCCGATGCTCGCCGCGCTGGCCGTGCTGTTCTTCCTGGCCAACTGGAACTCCTTCCTGTGGCCGCTGGCCGTGGCCCAGGACGAGTCGCTGCGCGTCGTCCAGGTCGGCATCGCCTCGCTGCAGGGGCAGTTCTCCTCGAAGATGCACTACGTCATCGCGGCCGGGATGCTTGCCGCCCTGCCCACGGTCCTGGTCTTCCTCTTCGGCCAGCGCTGGCTCGTCCAGTCGCTGAAGACGACCGGCTTGCGCTGAGGTCGTCGGTGGTCGGTCGTAGGTTGGGCGGGTGCGGGCTGCTCGGTTGGTGTCGCTGTTGTGCTTGTTGCAGGTCCGGGGGTCGATGACCGGACCTGAGCTCTCGCGCGAGCTGGAGGTCTCCGAGCGGACCGTGGCGCGCGACGTGCTGGCACTCGCCGAGGCGGGGGTTCCGGTCTACGCCGAGCGCGGGCGAGGTGGTGGGTACCGGTTGCTCGGCGGCTACCGGTCCAAGCTCAACGGTCTGCACCGGCAGGAGGCCGAAGCGCTGTTCCTGTCCGGAGTGCCGGGGGCGGCGATCGACATGGGGCTCGGCGAGGCCGTCGAAGCCGCCCGCCGCAAGACCACCGCCGCGCTCGCCCCGCCGTTCCAGGACGCGCCCCAGCGGGTGGGGCAGCGCTTCCACCTCGACGCTCCCCGCTGGTTCCGCGAGGCCGAAACATCCGCCCTGCTACCGGAAATCGGCCGCGCCGTGTGGGCGGACCTGAGGATCAGCGCCAAGTACGAGCGCGGCGAACTGCTCGTCCACCGCGAGCTCGAACCGCACGGACTCGTGCTCAAGGCCGGCGTCTGGTACCTCGCGGCGCGCTGCGACGGGCGGTTCCGCACCTACCGGGTCGACCGGTTCCGCGAGGTCAGCACGGGGGAGGAGTTCGAGCGCGACGAGGACTTCGACCTCGCCGGGTTCTGGGACCGCACCGCGGAGGAGTTCTCCCGGTCGCTGCTCACCCTCGACGTCGACCTCCGCATCAGCGCCACCGGGCTCCGCCGCCTGCACGCCACCACCGAAGGACTCGCCGCCGCCGAAGCCGAGGCGGTCGCCGGTGAACCGGACGAGCGCGGCTGGGTCCGCACCACGTTCCGGACCGAATCGATGCGGGTCGCGTTCGCGCAGATCCTCGCGCTCGGCCCGGAAGCCGAGGTCCTGGCGCCGGAAGAGCTGCGCCAGGATCTCGCCCGCACCGCGGAGCGCTTCGCCGCGCTCTACCGGTAGTCCGCCACGTCGCCCTCGCCGTCGACCCACTCGACCTCCAGCGCGAACCGCCAGCAGTCCGGCTGCGACCCGTCGGTGTCGGTGAACCCGTACTCCCCGGCCAGGAAACCGCTGGACAGCGACTGGGTGTTCCATCGGGCCACGTCCGGATCGGCCGCCAGCGCCACCACCGCGCGGCCCACGTACGCCGGTGATTCGGCGATCGCGAAAGCCGCTGGGGCGATCGTGGACTCGCGCCAGTTGTCCTCGGTGACCTCGTAGTGCTCCAGCATCATCTCCGAGCGCAACCACCCCGGCGTCAGCGACACCGCGGTGCCGCCCAGCGGTGCCAGCTCCTCTCCCTGGGCGCGGGCCAGCCGGTGCATCGCCGTCTTGGCGACGTCGAAGAACGCCCCGCACTCGTTGCGGTAGAACTTCTCGTGCACTTCGGCAGTGCCGTCGGTGAGCTCCACGACCAACCCGCCCGGACGCCTGCTCAGCAGCGCCAGCGCGAAGTGGCTGGTGATCATGTGCGCCTCGATGCCGGTGCGCAGCCGTTGCAGGCCCTTGGTCAGGTCCTGCTCCCAGATCGGCTTGTTCCAGTCCATCAGGTGCTCGCCGCCGAGGTCGTTGACCAGCACGTCCAGCCGCCCCTGCTCGGATTCGACGCGCCGCACCACCTCTCGCACCTCGTCCGGGACCGTGTGGTCGACCCGGACCGCGATCCCCTCGCCCCCGGCGCGGGTGACCATCTCGGCGGTGTCCTCAATGGTCTCCGGCCGGTCGTAGTCCGAGCGCTGCGTGCGGGTCGTGCGCCCGGTGCAGTACACCGTCGCGCCCGCCGCCCCGAGCTCCACGGCGATCCCCCGCCCGGCTCCCCTCGTCGCGCCCGCGACCATCGCGACCTCGCCTCGCAAATCCGCTGCCATCGCGCACTTCCTCCGTCTCGACGCTGACGAGAGGAGACGCTGGCAGCCAAACCAGACACCCGCAGTCCGGATTTCCGGCGCTGTCCGCTGCGACGAAGCCGTTGCGCCAATCGCGACTGCCTCAACCAGGTGATCGGGTCGCCAGGTACGGTGTTCGATGTGGTGATCACGTCCGCGACGGGGTCATCGCACCGGGGAGGAACGAAGAACTGGGCTCGCTGCGGCGACGAGCGGACCCGCTGAGCAACACGGACGACGTCGGGGTGCGAACCCCGAGGTGCACAGCACAAAACTGCTGCTACCGAAACCGGCGTGGCTGCTGGACGCAAGGGTGCGATCGCGCTTACGGTCCGGAACCGGGCACGGGATCGGGTGTACCTCGACTCCGCGCCGACGACCAGGGGGAGCCGCATCGCGGCACCGGCTCAGCGGCCGTCCCGGCGGTCGACGCAGAGAGCACACAGCCACGATCAGGAAGGCGGATCCGATGACGCCCCCGCACAACTATCTCGCGGTGATCAAAGTCGTCGGCATCGGTGGCGGCGGCGTCAACGCCGTGAACCGCATGATCGAGGTCGGGCTCAAAGGCGTTGAGTTCATCGCGGTGAACACCGACGCGCAGGCCCTGCTGATGTCCGATGCCGACGTCAAGCTCGACATCGGCCGCGAGCTCACTCGTGGCCTCGGTGCCGGCGCGGCACCGGAGGTCGGCTACAAGGCCGCCGAGGATCACGCCGAGGAGATCGAAGAGGTCCTCAAGGGCGCCGACATGGTGTTCGTGACCGCTGGTGAAGGCGGTGGCACCGGAACCGGTGGCGCCCCGGTGGTCGCCAACATCGCGCGCAAGCTCGGTGCGCTGACGATCGGTGTCGTCACTCGGCCGTTCTCCTTCGAGGGCAAGCGCCGCGCGTCCCAGGCGGAGCAGGGCATCAAGGAGCTCCGGGACTGCTGCGACACCCTGATCGTCATCCCGAACGACCGGCTGCTGCAGCTCGGCGACATCGGCGTGAGCCTGATGGACGCCTTCCGCTCGGCCGACGAGGTGCTGCTCTCCGGTGTCCAGGGCATCACCGACCTGATCACCACGCCGGGTCTGATCAACCTCGACTTCGCCGACGTCAAGAGCGTCATGTCCGGCGCGGGCAGCGCCTTGATGGGCATCGGCTCGGCGAGGGGTGATGGCAGAGCCGTCGAAGCCGCGCAGAAGGCGATCAACTCGCCGCTGCTGGAGGCCTCGATGGAAGGCGCCCACGGCGTGCTGCTGGCCATAGCGGGCGGTTCCGACCTCGGTCTCTTCGAGATCAACGAGTCGGCGTCGCTGGTCCAGGAGTCGGCGCACCCCGAGGCCAACATCATCTTCGGTACCGTCATCGACGACTCGCTCGGCGATGAGGTTCGCGTCACGGTGATCGCCGCAGGGTTCGACTCGGGCACGCCGACGCACAAGAAGCTCGAGCCGACCCGCGTCGGCGGGCGCACCGAGGACGCCGAAACATCGGCGCCCAAGGCCGAGAAGCCCGCTGCCCCAGCGGAAACCGAGACCCAGCAGGCCCCGGCGGCCCCGAGCGCTCAGGCTCCGGCCGCACCGAGCGCTCCGGCTCCCGCGCCCGCCCCGGCTCAGCCGGTTCAGCCGGTTCAGGACTCGGCGCCCGCTCCGGAGGCTCCCGCTGCCCCGCAGCCCGAGCAGCCCGCGGCACCTCAGACGCCGGCACCGCAGACCCAGGCGCCGCAGCAGACCGGTTACCAGCAGCAGCCGCAGAGCCCGCAGCAGCGGACCTACGGCGGCGACGGTTCGTCCACCGGTCAGCAGGGCGTGTCGGTGCCCGGCCGCACCGGCGGGTACCCGACGCACTCCACCGGCGCTTCGCGTCCCGGCGGGCTGCCGAACCGGGCCGTCCCGGTGGGCGATGACACGGATGACGACGTCGACATTCCGCCGTTCATGCGGCGCTGACGCATAAGCGAGAATCGACACCGGGGACCGCGGGTTCCCGGTGTCGATTTTTCTTTTTCGGGAGGCTGGGCAAGTGCGGATTCGGCGCGTGACGACCACGCGGGAGGGCGGCAGCTCCAGTGCGCCGTTCGACTCCTTCAACCTCGGCGGCAAGGTCGGCGATGCGCCGGAGGCGCTCGCGGCCAACACGCGCAAGCTGGCGGACGGCATCGGCCTGCCCGAGGACCACCTGGTCTGGATGGAGCAGATCCACGGCCGCACGGCGACCGTCGTGGACGGACCGCAGCAGGCGGCGGTGGAAGCCTCCGACGCGCTGGTGACCGCTCAGCCGGGTCTCGCGCTGATCGCGCTGACGGCCGACTGCGTGCCGGTGCTGCTCGGTGATCCCGAGGCCGGGGTGATCTCCGCGGTGCACGCCGGCCGCGTGGGCGCGCGCGTGGGAGTCCTGCCTGCGGCGCTGAAGTCGATGCGCGAGGCGGGTGCGCGACTCGATCGGGTGGAAGCGCTGATCGGGCCCGCCGCGTGCGGAGCCTGCTACGAGGTGCCGCACGACATGCAGGCGGACGTGGAGAAGCACCTGCCCGGCAGCGCCTGCAAGACCAGGAAGGGGACCGCCGGGCTCGACCTGCGAGCCGGGCTCTTCGAGCAGCTCGCGCAGGTCGGCATCGCCAAGATCGGCGTCGACCCGCGCTGCACGATGGAAACCCCCGAGCTCTACAGCCACCGCAGGGACGACGGCAGGACCGGCCGCTTCGCCTCGGTGATCTGGATGGAGGACGAGTGACGCCGGAGGATCGCCGCGCCGAGCTCGCCGAGTCGCTGGAGGCGGTCCGCGAGCGTCTCGCGAAGGCGTGCCAGGCCGCCGGCCGGTCTCCGGACGAGGTCGAGCTGCTCGCTGTGACCAAGACCTTCCCCGCATCCGATGTGGCTCTTCTCTCCGATCTCGGGCTGTCGGCCTTCGCCGAAAACCGGGAGCAGGAGGCGCGCGGCAAGGTCGCCGAGTTCGCCGAGCTGCGACCGGTGGCCGCGTCGCGCTGGCACATGGTCGGCCAGTTGCAGCGGAACAAGGCGCGCGCGGTGGCCCGCTGGGCCGACGTCGTCGAATCCGTCGACAGCGACCGGCTCGCCGAAGCTCTTGCCCGCGCAACGGCCAGCGCGCTCGACGCGGGCGAGCGGGAGCACCCGCTGGACGTGTTGGTGCAGGTCAGCCTGGACGGCACGACCGGGAGGGGCGGCTGCGCCCCGGAGGACGTTCCACAACTCGCCGAGACGATCACGCGAACGAGCGATCTTCGGCTGCGGGGAGTGATGGCTGTCGCTCCTCTGGGTGGCGACGTGGATGTGGCCTTCAGCACACTTTCGTCGATCTCCGAGCGCTTGCGCGTTGATCACCCGGAAGCTGTGGACGTGTCGGCGGGGATGTCCGGCGACCTGGAAAGTGCCGTTGCCCACGGCTCGACCAGGGTGCGTGTCGGAACCGCGCTGCTCGGTGGGCGGCGGTTAACCTCGCCGTAGCCGTCAGAAGGGGGTCGAAGGTCGGCCACCTCGTGCTCGGTGTCAGGGAGCCGCAGAGGAAGGGCATGCCGATGAGCGCTCTGCACAAGTTGAAGGCCTACTTCGGCATGGTCCCGGCCGACGAGGTGGACGAGTACGAGGACGAGATCGCCTACCGCGAGCGGTACGACGATGATCGTCCTGTGTACGACTCCCGTCCTGCCTACGCGGACCGGGGCGCTTACGACGAAGACCGGGGCGCGTCCCGGCGCAGGTCGGCGGGTACTCGCGGCGGTTTTCAGGCCGACGCGGAGACCGAGTCCTACGCCGAGGAGTTCCGGGAGCCGCCGCGTCCGCGGCGGCAGTGGGCGCCGGAGACGGCGTCGCGCAGCACTCTGCCCAACGATCAGCCGCGAAGCGAGGGTGTTTCGCGTCTGCGGGCGGTGACTGACACAGGTACTCAGTTCAACTTGAGTAAGATCACAACTCTGCATCCGCGCAGCTACAGCGAGGCGCGGACCATCGGCGAGCAGTACCGAGACGGCACGCCGGTGATCATGAACCTGACCGAGATGGAGGAGGCCGACGCGAAGCGTCTGGTCGACTTCGCCGCAGGTCTGGCGTTCGCGATGCGGGGTTCGATCGAGAAGGTCACCAACCGGGTGTTCTTGCTCTCACCGCCGAACGTCGACGTCGCGGCTGAGGACAAGCGACGGCTAGCAGAGGGGGCCTTCTTCAACTACGGGTGAGTGGTGGCACAGTTGAAGGCGTGAACCCGGTACAGATCGTCTTGTTCTACGTTCTGTTCTTCTTCTGGCTCCTGCTCACGGCGCGTATCGTGGTGGAACTCGTTAGAGTGTTCGCTCGCGATTGGCGGCCCGTTGGGGGGGTTGCAATCGCGTTGGAGAGCATCTACACAGTGACCGACCCACCCGTGAAACTGGTGCGTCGGGTGATTCCGACGGTCCGGATCGGCGGCGTCGGACTGGACCTATCGATTATGGTGCTGCTGCTAGTCGTGTTCATACTGATGCGACTGGTGCAACCGGCCGGGTGACGGGGAACCCGACCGACCCGCAGCTGCCGAAGGAGTGCGTGAGGTGATCTTGTGGGCCTGACCCCCGCCGACGTGCATAACGTCGCGTTCAGCAAACCCCCGATCGGCAAGCGGGGCTACAACGAGGACGAGGTGGATGCATTCCTCGACCTGGTTGAAGCCGAGCTTGCGCGGCTGGTCGAGGAGAACAACGACCTGCGTGGGCAGGTGGAGCAGGTGGAGACCCAGCTGCAGACCGCCCAGGTCGACTTGGACGACGCCCGCAGCCAGGCTGCGTCGGCGTCGGCCGCTGCCGCTTCGACCCCGGCCGCCCCACCGGAGGAACCGCGCCGGCTCACCCCGGTCCCGGCGCCGACCGCTGCCGAGCAGACTTCCCCGGGCGGCGATCACCACGTGCAGGCCGCCAAGGTTCTCGGCCTCGCGCAGGAGATGGCGGACCGGCTGACCGGTGAGGCCAAGGCAGAGGCCGACGGCATGTTGTCGGAGGCCCGGACCAAGTCCGAGCAGCTGCTGTCGGAGGCTCGTTCGAAGTCCGACAGCATGGTCAACGAGTCCCGGACCAGAGCCGAGACGATGCTCAACGACGCCCGCACGCGGGCGGAGACGCTTGAGCGGCAGGCGCGCGACAAGGCGGCGAGCCTGGAGCGCGATGCGCAGCGCAAGCACGCGGAGGTGATGGGCAACATCACCAACGAGAAGAACGCCCTCGAGAAGAAGATCGAGACTCTCCGCACGTTCGAGCGGGAGTACCGCACTCGACTGCAGACCTACCTGGAGTCTCAGCTGCGCGAGCTGCAGGACCGAGGCTCTGCCGCACCTGCGGAGAGCAGCAGCAGCGGGAGCCGTTCGGGTCAGCAGGCCACCAGCTACAGCTTCGGGGCCAGGACGGCCGAAGCGGGCTGATTCCCCGTTCAAGACTTGGCATACCGGCGGTGATGGGTCGTGGCCCGTCACCGCCGGTATCTGCCGAGAGGGGTTCGGCGAGAGGGAATTCGAGTGCTGCTGGTCGTACTGCTGCTGGTCCTGGTGGCCGCCGCGACGTTGGCGGTCGCCGTTCTCGGCGGCGGAGCGGGATTCGCCTGGATCTCGGTCCTGGCCAGCGGACTCGGGGTGGCGCTGCTGATCTTCGACCGGATCAGGGCCCGCCGTCGCAAGAAGAGCAAGACCCCACCGGCTCCGGCGCTCGGCGCGGAACCAGGTGAAGAACGAAGCAACGCCGCGAAGTCGGCCGATCAGGACGCCGAGGTCGTCGTGGTCGACGAACGCCCGCGCTATCACGTGCGGACCTGCGAGTGGCTCGGCGAGGCGAAGACGCTGCCGCTGAAGCTCGGTGAAGCCCGGGAACTCGGCTTCACGCCCTGCGCCAGGTGCGCCCCCAACGCGACGATCGCGGCGGAGCCTCGCCAGAGCCGGTGAAAATCACTGGCGAAAGCCCGGTACTCTGGTGAGCACCAGGCGTTGATCCGGCCATCACCGGGGAGCTTCCGGAAGAACGGGCACCTCGCGTGCCTCAGTAGAACCGGACGGGTCCGGCCCGTCACAGCCGGCAATCGAGTGGCCGTCGGTCTCCGACCGTCGGCAAGCGGGGTGGTACCGCGGTGCCCGGCACGTCCGGGACGTCGTCCCCGTCCACCAGGGCGGCAACGACACATTGCGAGGAGCAGCTCCGCGATGGCATACCCCAAGGTTTCCTTCGGCGCGTCCGACGAACGCGGCGTGGCGGCCCAGCCCGCGTTCCCGGCGATCGAACGCCAGGTGCTGGACTTCTGGGCCGACGACAAGACCTTCCGCGCTTCCGTCGAGGCGCGCGAGGCAGGGCACAACGGCTCGAACGAGTACGTCTTCTACGACGGCCCGCCGTTCGCCAACGGCCTGCCGCACTACGGTCACCTGCTCACCGGCTACGTCAAGGACGCGGTCCCGCGCTACCAGACGATGCGCGGCAAGCGGGTCGAGCGCCGCTTCGGCTGGGACACCCACGGGCTGCCCGCCGAGGTCGAGGCGGAGAAGCAGCTCGGGATCACCTCGAAGGCCGAGATCGACGACATGGGCGTCGCCGCCTTCAACGAGGCGTGCAAGGCCTCCGTGCTGCGCTACACCGCGGAGTGGGAGGACTACGTCACCCGGCAGGCGCGCTGGGTCGACTTCGAGAACGACTACAAGACCCTCGACCTGGACTACATGGAAAGCGTCATGTGGGCCTTCAAGTCCCTGTGGGACAAGGGTCTGGTCTACGAGGGATATCGGGTCCTCTGGTACTGCTGGCGTTGCGAGACGCCGCTGTCGAACACCGAAACCCGCATGGACGACGGCTACCGGCCGCGCCAGGACCCGGCCGTGACGGTGGGCCTGCGGCTGACCGCTCCCGGCAGCGACCTCGACGGCGCGCTCGCGCTGGTGTGGACGACGACCCCGTGGACGCTGCCGTCGAACCTGGCCGCCGCCGTACATCCCGACGTGGACTACGCGCTGGTCGCGCCCGCCGAGAGCACTGAGCGCTACCTGATCGCCGAAGCCCGGGTTCCCGCCTACGCCCGCGAGCTCGGCGAGGACGTCGCGGACCGAGTGGTGGCCCGGTACAAGGGATCCGATCTGCTCGGCACCCGCTACCAGCCGCCGTTCGACTTCTTCGCCGGCCGGGACAACGCGCACCAGGTGCTCGCCGCCGACTACGTCACGACCGACGACGGCACCGGAATCGTGCACATCGCACCGGCTTTCGGTGAGGACGACAAGGTCGTCACCGACGCGGCCGACATCGTGCCGGTCGTTCCGGTCGACGCTCGCGGCCGGTTCACCGCCGAGGTGCCGCCGTACGAGGGGATGCAGGTCTTCGAGGCCAACAAGCACATCACCCGCGACCTCAAGGAACGCGGTCTGCTGCTGCGGCACGAGACCTACGACCACCAGTACCCGCACTGCTGGCGCTGCGACAACGCGCTGATCCAGCGCGCGCTGTCGTCCTGGTTCGTGGCCGTGAGCCAGTTCAAGGACCGGATGGTCGAGCTCAACAAGCAGATCAACTGGGTTCCCTCGCACATCCGCGACGGCCAGTTCGGCAAGTGGCTGGAGAACGCCCGCGACTGGAACATCTCGCGCAACCGGTACTGGGGTTCGCCGATCCCTGTGTGGTGCTCCGACGATCCCGAGCACCCGCGCACCGACGTCTACGGCTCGCTGGACGAGCTCGAACGAGACTTCGGGGTGCGGCCGACGAACCTGCACCGCCCGGAGATCGACGAGCTGACCCGGCCCAACCCGGACGACCCGACCGGCAAGTCCACGATGCGCCGGGTGCCCGAGGTGCTGGACTGCTGGTTCGAGTCGGGCTCGATGCCGTTCGCGCAGGTCCACTACCCGATGGAGAACGCGGACTGGTTCGAGCACCACTTCCCGGGCGACTTCATCGTCGAGTACCACGGTCAGACCCGCGGCTGGTTCTACACGCTGCACGTGCTGGCCACGGCGCTGTTCGACCGGCCGGCGTTCAGCAACGTCGTGGCGCACGGCATCGTGCTGGGCCACGACGGGCTGAAGATGTCGAAGTCCAAGAAGAACTACCCGGACGTCAACGAGGTCTTCGACCGCGACGGTTCCGACGCGATGCGCTGGTTCCTGATGTCGAGCCCGATCCTGCGCGGCGGCGACCTGGTCGTCACCGAGCGCGGGATCCGGGACGCGGTGCGCCAGGCGGTGCTGCCGCTGTGGAACTCCTGGTACTTCCTCGCGCTCTACGCCAACGCGGAGGGCGTCAGCGGGGAGTTCCGCACCGACAGCGAGCACGTGCTCGACCGCTACGTGCTGGCCAAGACCCACGAGCTGGTCGGCGACGTGCAGTCCTCGATGGACGCGCTGGACCTGGCGACCGCGACCGCGAACGTGCGGGAGTTCCTGGAGGTGCTGACCAACTGGTACGTGCGCCGCTCCCGGGACCGGTTCTGGGCCGGCGACAAGGACGCGATCAACACCCTGCACACCGTGCTGGAGGTGACCAGCCGGGTGGTGGCGCCGCTGCTGCCGCTGACCGCCGAGGCGGTGTGGCGCGGGCTCACCGGTGGCCGTTCGGTGCACATGGCCGATTGGCCGCTGGTCGACGAGCTGCCCGCCGACCCGGCGCTGGTCTCGGCGATGGACCGGGTCCGCCAGGTCTGCTCCTCGGCGCTGGCCTTGCGCAAGGCCAACAAGCTGCGCGTCCGGCTGCCGCTGGGCGGTCTGGTGGTGGCCACTCCGGAGGCCGAGGTGCTGCGCCCGTTCGCGGATCTGATCAGCGACGAGGTCAACGTCAAGGGCCTGGAGCTGAGCACCGACGTGGCCGCGCACGGGCACTTCGAGATCGCGGTCAACGCCCGCGCGGCCGGTCCGCGGCTGGGCAAGGACGTGCAGACCGTGATCAAGGCCGTCAAGGCCGGTGACTGGGCGCACCGCGGGTCCACCGTGGTCGCCGCGGGCATCGAGCTGCAGGAGGGTGAGTTCACCGAGCGGCTGGTCTCCACCGACTCGGGCGCCGCCGCTGCGTTGCCGGGCGGCGACGGGCTGGTCGTGCTGGACACCGACGTCACTCCGGAGCTCGCCGCCGAGGGCTTGGCGCGGGACGTCGTGCGGGTGGTCCAGAACGCCCGCAAGGACGCCGGTTTCGAGGTCTCGGACCGCATCACGGTCACCGTCGAGGCCCCGGCCGAGGTGATCGAGGCGGTCGAGGCGCACCGCGAGTTCATCGCGGGCGAGACCCTGGCCGACGCGGTCGATCTCGGTGACGCGGCCGATGCCGCCACCGGCGCGGTCGGCGACGGGATCGAGATCAAGGTCGCGGTCTCCCGCGTCTGACGCGCTCGCGCGCATCGAGGCCCCGGGGTTCGCTCCCGGGGCCTCGATCTCGTCCGGGGGCAGTTCTGGTCCGAACCGTCCATGATCGATGTCGGGGAACGTCCGGTCAGTTCGGACCAGAACTGCCCCGCGCCCACCAGGTGGGAAGGCGTTGTCGCGGAGCGGGGTGAGGCGCTACTGTTCGCCGCGAAGGTCATGAGCGCCAGCGTCAAGCCCCGGCTTGCTGGCCGGCAACCCTCCTACCGCGGTGGGGTGCCCCGGGTGAAGACCTGGCCGGTCGCGCAGTGCGGCCCGGCAAGCGCGGGCCCGCCAAGGGCCCTTGAGGCCCCGGGAGGGTCGCGATGTCTTCAGCCGTCATCGATGTTCCGAGCCAGTCCGTCGCCGTTCCCGGCGTGGTCGGAGCCGGACTGCGGGTTCCCCTGGTCACCGGAGGAACCACGAGTTACGCCAACCTCGACCACGCCGCCAGCGCACCGTGCCTGTCCGCGGTGCGCGACGCCGTGGACGAGCTGCTGCCGTACTACGCGAGCGTGCACCGCGGAGCCGGGTTCGCCTCGCAGGTGTGCACCCGCGTCTACGAAGACGCGCGCCAGGTGCTGCTCGACTTCGCCGGTGGCCGCCAGGGCGACGAGGTCGTGTTCACCCGCAACACCACCGACGCGCTGAACCTGCTGGCCTCGGCCGTTCCGCGCGGCACGTCGGTGGTCGTCTTCGACACCGTGCACCACGCCGCTCTGCTGCCGTGGCGCAACGTCCGCCGGATCGCAGCGCCCGAATCGCCGGCCGACGCGGTCGCCGCGCTGGACGCGGCGCTGGCGGAGTGCCCGGAGGGGCCCCGGCTGGTGGTCCTGACCGGGGCGTGCAACGTCACCGGCGAGGTCTGGCCGGTCGCCGAGCTCGCCCGCGTCGCCCGCAGCAGGGGCGCCCGGACGGTGCTGGACGCCGCGCAGCTCGCGCCGCACCGGCCGATCCGGCTCGCCCAGCTCGACGTCGACTACCTCGCGCTGTCCGGCCACAAGCTCTACGCCCCCTTCGGAGCCGGGGCCCTGATCGGACGCGCCGACTGGCTCAACGCCGCCGAACCCCACCTCGCCGGCGGTGGCGCCACCCGCGTGGTCAACGAGCGCGCGGTCAGCTGGACCACCGGCCCGGAGCGCCACGAGGCGGGCTCGCCCAACACCGTCGGCGTGCACGCGCTGGCCACCGCCTGCCGCACCTTCGCCACCCGCTGGGAGGGCGTCGTCGAGCACGAGTCCGCGCTGCTCGGACGCTTGCGCGCGGGTCTGGCCGAGATCCCCGGCCTGCGCGAGCTCAGCCTGTTCGGCCCGGAGCACGACCGGGTTGGCGTCGTCAGCTTCACCCTCGACGGCCAGGACCCGGGGCTGATCGCCGCCGCGCTGTCGGCCGAGCACGGCATCGGCGTCCGCGACGGTCTGTTCTGCGCCCACCTGGGCACCAAGAACCTGCTGTCCAAGGCAGGCTCGGACAGCGAACGCGCACTGCGGGTCAGCCTCGGTCTCGGCACCACCGCGGAGCACGTCGACCGCCTGCTCGCCGCCCTGAAGTCCTTGGTGAGCGAGGGTCCTGCGGCGAGCTACGAGCAGTCCAACGGCCGCTGGGAACCGGTCGACGACCAGCGCCCGCTGCCGCCCTTCCTTCTCTGATTCGGCGAGGCGGTGCGCGGCAGGTCCCAGTTTTAGTCCAAACCGAGCCATGATCATGTCCGTTTTGTCGGCTCAGTTTGGACTAAAACTGGGACTGGGTGCCCGGGTGTCGCGGTCCTGGTGCGCCGTCGTTCCGCTGGGTCGGGGACAATGGGGGAGTGAGCACCGAGCACCCCTCTTCTGAGCAGGCGGCCTCCACACCGGAGTCCGCTGAGACGAACCCGGCCGCGGACGCCCCGAAGGGCGGGTCCGCGAAGCTGCTGGCGCTGCTGTTCGGGGTGGCGGCAGTGGGCCTGGCCCTGGACGTGGTGACCAAGATCGCCGTGGTCGCCACCATCGAGGGCACCCCGCCCGTGAAGGTGCTCGGTGGCCTCTTCTACTTCGACGTCCTGCGCAACCCCGGTGCCGCGTTCTCGATGGCCACCGGCCTGACGTGGTTGCTCGCGCTGCTGGCCATCGCGGTGGTCGGCGTGATCGTGTGGCTGGCCCCGAAGCTCCGCTCGCCGGGGTGGGCCGTCGGCCTCGGCCTGGTGCTCGGCGGTGCGTGCGGCAACCTCGGTGACCGGCTGTTCCGGGCGCCCGGGCCGCTGCAGGGCCACGTCGTGGACTTCCTGTCGTTCCTGGCACCCGGCGGTCAGGTGTTCCCGGTGTTCAACGTCGCCGACAGCTGCATCACCTGCGGCGGCATCCTCGTGGTGCTGCTGTCGCTGATGGGTCGCGACTTCGACGGGACGGTCCACCGCAAGCAGAAGGCGCGCAAGTCGTGAGCGAACTCCGAACCCTCCCGGTCCCCGAGGGGCTGGACGGCATGCGGATCGACGCGGGCCTGTCCAAGCTGCTCGGGCTCTCCCGCAACGCCGTGGCCGGACTCGCCGAGGCCGGTGACGTCCTCGTCGACGGGAGTCCCGCGGGCAAGTCGGATCGGCTGATGGCCGGGTCCTGGCTGGAGGTCAGCCTGCCCGCCGCCGAACAGCCGCCGCAGGTGGTGGCCGTGCCGGTCGAGGGCATGAAGATCCTGCACCAGGACGACGACATCGTCGTGATCGACAAGCCGATCGGCGTCGCCGTCCACCCGAGCCCCGGCTGGGAGGGGCCGACCGTGGTCGGCGGCCTGGCCGCGGCCGGCCTGCGCATCTCGACCTCGGGTGCCGCCGAGCGCCAGGGCGTGGTGCACCGCCTCGACGCGGGCACGACCGGGGTGATGGTGGTGGCCAAGAGCGAGCACGCCTACACGGTGCTCAAGCGCGCGTTCAAGGAGCGGACGGTCGAGAAGCGGTACCACGCGGTGGTTCAGGGCTTGCCCGACCCGAGCCGGGGCACCATCGACGCGCCGATCGACCGGCACCCGCGGCACGACTACAAGTTCGCGGTGGTCACCGGGGGGAAGCCGAGCATCACCCACTACGAGACGGTGGAGGCGTTCCGCGCCGCGTCGCTGATCGACGTGAAGCTGGAAACCGGCCGCACCCACCAGATCCGGGTGCACTTCTCGGCGATCAAGCACCCCTGCGTCGGCGACATCACCTACGGGGCGGACCCGGTGCTGGCCCGTCGGCTGCAGATCACCAGGCAGTGGCTGCACGCGCGGAGCCTGTCCTTCGAGCACCCCTCGGGCGGCTGGGTGCAGTTCGAGAGCGAGTACCCGGACGACTTGCAGCACGCTCTGGACGAGTTGCGCGATCAGGACGGCTAGGACCTGTTGATGAATGCGGCGGAGCCGCATCCTCTTGCACCACCTGAGCAACCTGCACCGCCGCGGGTTCTGAGCGCCTTCGTGGCGAGTACGCCGGGACGCCTCGTATTGGCATACTCAAGGAGCGGCGCACGGAGACCACGGAGGCGCTCAGGTTCCGCTACCCGCACCGTTACGCACAGCAAGTCCTCAACAGTTCTTGGACCGGGTATCGTGGTGATCGGATCGGCGCGACGAAGGGGGTCCGATGGCTCAGGAATTTCACGGATCGGACACACCGACTCCGCCACGCGGCATGCCGGTGGTGGATCCGCAGGCAGATCTCGACACGCCGCCGGAAGGTCTTCACAGCCTCGGCGACGTGATCAGCGCCCAGGACGTCGGCCCTGCCACGCCTTCCGTGATCGGCGAGCCGGAACCCGAGCGCGCCCCGGACGCCGCGGGCGATTGGCCGACGCTGGAGTACCGCAGCAAGGATCGCGCGGACAAGCCCAGGCGCAACAACCCGCTGGACTTCTTCCGCCGCGATTCCTGAGCGCTCCCGGGCTCGTCAGAGGTCGGAGATGTCCCAGAGCAGCGTGCGCTGCTGATCACCGGGCTGCGGGGTCCAGCGGACCGCGGTGATCTCGGTGGACTCGTTCAGCACGTACACCGTGTGGCCACCGGCGGTTTCGCCGGGCTGGACGCCCATCCGGTGCGGTGGACGGGATGACATCGACACCGGAGCCTTGGTCACCGGTGAACCGTCCTTGGTGACCAGTTCCAAGTACATGTCGGGCAGCGACGCGAACGGCACCTGCCCGTGGTTGGTCAGCTCGGTGTGCACGACGACCGAGCGCTCGCCGGGCGGGAGCTCGTAACCGGCTGCGGTGTAGAGGAAATCGGCCGGGTCGACGACCTCGACGAGCTGGATGCTGATCCGCTCGCCGGACATCCCGTTGACCTCCAGCTTGGTACCGACCTTGCCGGTCGGTGCCGGAGCGGGAGCTGCGGGCTGGTCACCGCGCGCCCACGCGGCTGAACCGGGCGGTCCCCAGGAGTTCATCGGCGGCGCCGGGGCGACCGGCTGCTGCGGGTGGGCCATCTGCGGACCGCCGACCTGGTGCTGTCCCGAGACCTGCTGCGGGCCGGACATCTGGTGCGGGCCGGAGACCTGGTAGGGCCCGGACACCGGGTACGGGCCCGACATCTGCTGCGGGCCGGGCACCGGGTAGGGGCCCGACATCGAGTGCGGGCCGCTGTACTGCCCGGGCGCCATCGGGTACGGACCGCTCGCGGCGTTCTGGGCCGCCCACTGCTGAGCTGCGGCGACGGCGTTGCGGATGCCTTGCTGATCGCACTCGACGCCGACCATCAGCGGCAGGCCGGTGGTGGAGAGGGTGGCGAGTCGCGCGGCGACCTCGCGCACGTCCATGCCGAGCCGACCGGCGATGTCCGGGACCGCCGCTCGGCCCATCTCTGCCACGGCGCTCAGCAGTCGCACGTCCACGGGATCAGGGCCAGTCACGTCGTCCCACGCTACCTGGTCAGGTGGTCGCCTGTGTGCGAGGCACGAGTTCCCGACACGGGCGAATGTCGAGTGCGGGGGTGGGGGAAGTTCTCATGAAAACCTCCCCCACGCCGCACACGCTCTCCGGCATCCCGGCCGCGTGGAACCTCGCGCAACGCCAGGGGGAATCGGCTGCTCGGTCGGTGGCCGGAGTTAGGCTGGCGCGTCTTCGATCCCGCCGCGAAGGAGGACTTCTCCGTGTCCGTCGACCCCTTCGTCCACCTGCACGTGCACACCGAGTACTCGATGCTCGACGGTGCGGCGAAGGTCGGTGCGCTGTTCTCCGAAGCGCAGCGGCTCGGGATGCCGGCGGTCGCGATGACCGACCACGGCAACATGTTCGGCGCGGACGAGTTCTACCAGCAGGCGCGCAAGACCGGCATCAAGCCGATCATCGGCATCGAGGCCTACGTCGCTCCCGAGAGCCGCTTCCGCAAGAAGCCGATCTTCTGGGGCGAGGCGAAGCAGCGGGGCACCGACGAGTTCGGCGAGGGCGGTGACGTCTCGGGGGCCGGTGCCTACACGCACATGACGATGTTCGCCCGCAACGCCGCCGGCCTGCGGAACCTGTTCGCCCTCTCCAGTCGCGCGGGCTTCGAGGGCATGTACCGCAAGCCGCGGATGGACAAGGAACTCATCGCCGAGCACGCCGAGGGGATCATCGCGACCACTGGGTGCCCGTCCGGTGAGGTGCAGACCCGCCTGCGGTTGCGGCAGTTCGACGAGGCGTTGCGCGCGGCCGCCGAGTACCAGGAGATCTTCGGTGCGGAGAACTTCTTCCTGGAGCTGATGGACCACGGCCTGCCGATCGAGCGCTCGGTGCGCCAGGGACTGCTGGACATCTCGAAGAAGCTGGGCATTCCGCCGCTGGCCACCAACGACAGCCACTACGTGACGGCGGACCAGGCCGAGTCACACGGGGCGTTGCTGTGCGTGCAGTCGGGCAAGACGCTCTCCGACGACAGCCGGTTCAAGTTCGACGGCGACGGCTACTACCTGAAGTCCGCCGAGGAGATGCGCGAGTACTGGGATTCCGAGGTCCCGGGCGCGGCCGACAACACGCTGCTGGTCGCGGAGATGGTGGAGTCCTACGAGGACGTCTGGTCCTTCCAGGACCGGATGCCGCGCATCTCGGACGGCAGCGGCCTGTCGGAGCGGGAACTCCTCGAAGGAGAGATCGAGCAGTACCTGCCGACCCGCTACCCCGGCGGCGCGAGCCAGGAGTGCCTGGAGCGGATCAAGACCGAGCTGGACGTCCTGGACGCCAAGGGCTACTGCGCGTACTTCCTGGTGGTCGGCGACCTGACCCGGTGGGCGAAGTCGCAGGGCATCCACGTCGGACCGGGCCGCGGCTCGGCAGCGGGGTCGTTGCTGGCCTACATCCTGCACATCACGAACCTGGATCCGCTGGAGCACGGCCTGATCTTCGAGCGGTTCCTGAACCCGGAGCGCGACTCCCCGCCCGACATCGACCTCGACTTCGACGACCGGCGTCGTGACGAGGTGCTGCAGTACGCGATCACCAAGTACGGCCGGGACAAGGTCGCCCAGGTCATCACCTTCGGCAAGATCAAGACGAAGGCGGCGATCAAGGACGCCGCTCGCGTCCACCACGGACAGCCGGGCTTCGCCATCGCCGACAAGATCTCCAAGGCGCTGCCGCCGCCGATCGCGGCCAAGGACATCCCGCTCTCGGGCATCGTCGACCCGCAGCACGAGCGCTACACCGAGGCGGCCGAGGTCCGCGCGCTCATCGAGACCGACCCGTCGGTGTCGCAGATCTTCGAGACCGCGCGCGGGCTGGAGGGCCTGATCCGCAACGCGGGTGTGCACGCCTGCGCGGTGATCCTCTCCTCGCAGCCGCTGATGGGAGCGGTCCCGCTGTGGGCCCGCGACGACGGGTCGATCATCACCGGCTGGGACTACCCGTCCTGCGAGGCCATCGGCCTGCTGAAGATGGACTTCCTGGGTCTGTCCAACCTCACCATCCTCGGTGACTCGCTGGAGATGGTGAAGGACAACCACGGCCTGGAGATCGACCTCTCCAGCCTCGCGCTGGACGACGCCAAGACCTACGAGCTGCTCGCGCGCGGGGAGAGCCTGGGCGTGTTCCAGCTCGAAGGCGGCGGCATGCGGGAACTGCTCAAGCGCATGCAGCCCACCGAGTTCGGCGACGTGGTGGCGGCGAACGCGCTGTACCGGCCGGGTCCGATGGAGGTCAACGCGCACCTGGACTACGCCGACCGGAAGAACGGCAAGAAGCCGGTCGAGCCGATCCACCCGGAGCTGGACGAGCCCCTGAAGGACATCCTGGCCGAGACCTACGGCCTGATCGTCTACCAGGAGCAGATCATGGCGATCGCGCAGAAGGTCGCCGGGTACAGCCTCGGTCGAGCCGACATCCTGCGCCGCGCGATGGGCAAGAAGAAGAAGGAGGTCCTGGACCAGGAGTTCGAGGGCTTCCAGGCCGGGATGCGCGACCAGGGCTTCTCCGATCAGGCGATCGACAAGCTGTGGGCGACGGTCCTGCCGTTCGCCGGTTACGCGTTCAACAAGTCCCACGCGGCCGGGTACGCGCTGGTGGCGTACTGGACGGCCTACCTGAAGGCGAACCACCCCGCCGAGTACATGGCCGGGCTGCTGACCTCCAACGGCGACAACAAGGACAAGATGGCCGTCTACCTGGCGGAATGCCGCCGGATGGGCGTGCAGGTGCTGTCGCCGGACGTCAACGACTCCCAGGACACCTTCGCCGCGGTCGACGGCAACATCCGGTTCGGCATGAGCGCGATCCGCAACGTCGGCTCGAACGTGGTGGCCTCGATCGTCAAGAGCCGCGAGGAGAAGGGCCGCTACACCTCCTTCACCGACTTCCTGGACAAGTCCGAGATCCTGGCGTGCAACAAGCGGGTCATCGAGTCGCTGATCAAGGCCGGTGCGTTCGACTCGCTGCAGCACACCCGGATGTCGCTCTCGCAGCACCACGAGGCCGCGGTGGACGCGGTGATCGGGCTCAAGCGCCAGCAGGCGATGGGCCAGTTCGACCTCTTCGGCGCCGACGACTCCGACGACAGCGCGGAAGCATCGCCGCTGGCGCACCTGCAGTTCACCGCCGACGAGTGGCCGCGCAAGCAGCTGCTGGCCTACGAGCGCGAGATGCTGGGCCTCTACGTCTCGGCGCACCCGCTCGACGGCGCGCAGCGGCTGCTGGCGCCCTACCAGGACGCCGGGATCGCCGAGCTCGTCGGCGGCGAGCGCGAATCCGCCGGGCACAAGGAGCAGATCAAGATCGCCGGGATGATCTCGGGGATCCAGCGCCGCATCAACAAGAACGGCCACCCCTGGGCGATCGTGACCCTGGAGGACCTGGACGCGTCCGTCGAGGTGCTGTTCTTCCCCCAGTCCTACGAGATGTTCGCCGACTGCCTCGTCGAGGACACCGCGATGGCGGTCAAGGGCCGCATCAACGAGCGCGAGGGCGCCATCAGCGTGTTCGCCTCGGACGCCGTGCCGATCGACATCTCCGCGGCGGAGGCCGACCCGAGCGGTGACTCGGCGTTCGTGATCAAGGTCCCGGTCGGCCGGGTGGACCAGTCGCTGGTCAAGGAGCTCAAGCGGACCCTTCAGGCGCACTCCGGGAGGACCCCGGTGCACCTGAAGCTGCAGAGCCGGAGCGGGACGACGCGGATGGTGCTGTCCAGCGACTTCTTCGTCTCGACGGAGAACGGGTTGCAGGGCGAGCTGAAGGGTTTGCTCGGGGCGGGCTGCTTCGAGGTGGCGTGATTCGTCGGGTTTGCGCTGAGAGGCCCCTCAGTCCGGTGTGACAAGCCGAGGTGAACGGGGTTCACTGACGTCGAGGGCCCGAAGCTCGCCTACCCGAGGGATCGTCCATGTCCACCACTGAAGCTCCCGTCTTCGACGCCGATTTCGTCGCGAACCTCTACTCCCGCTACGGCGAGATCCGCTCGAACACCCCGGTGCAGCGCATGATCAGCCCGCACGGCTTGAAGCTGTGGGTGATCACCCGCTACGAGGACGCGAAGGCGGCGCTGGCCGATCCGAGGCTGGGCAAGAACTTCCGGCGCAGCGGCGAGGTGATCAGGTCCCAGATCGGCGACGACGGGACGCGGCGGTTCAACTCGGCGATCAGCGAGCAGATGCTCAACATGGACCCGCCGGACCACACGCGGATGCGGAAGCTGGTGGTCAAGGCCTTCACCTCGCGCAGGATCGAGGCGCTGCGGCCGCGCGTCGAGGAGATCACCGCAGGGTTGCTCGGCGAGATGGCGGGCAAGGCCGAGGTGGACCTGCTGGACGCCTTCGCGTTCCCGCTGCCCATCCAGGTGATCTCGGAGCTGCTGGGCGTGGAGGAGAGCCGCCACGACGACTTCCGGCGGTGGACCAACACGATGCTCGACGCCTCGGACAACGAGACCCTGGCCAAGACGAACCAGGCGATGACCGAGTACCTCTTCCAGCTGATCGCGACCAAGCGGGAGCACCCGGCCGACGATCTGCTGACGGCGTTGATCGAGGTGTCGGAGGACGAGGACCGGCTTAGCGAGATCGAGCTGGTCTCGATGGTGTTCCTGCTGCTGGTGGCGGGGCACGAGACCACGGTGAACCTGATCGGCAACGGCGTGCTGGCCCTGCTGCGCGACCGGGAGCAGTGGGACGCGCTGGTCGCCGACCCGAGCCTGGTGACGGGTGCGGTGGAGGAAGCGCTGCGCTTCGACGGGCCCGTCATCCACGGCACCTTCCGGCACACCAGGGAGCCGGTGACCTTCGGCGGCGTGGAGATCCCGGCCGACGAGATCGTGTGGGTGGGCCTGGCCTCCGCCAACCACGACCCGGAGAAGTTCCCGGAACCCGAGCGGTTCGACATCAGCCGGGACGCGCGCGGGCACGTGGCGTTCGGCCACGGCATCCACTTCTGCCTGGGCGCGCAGCTGGCCCGCATGGAGGCGCAGATCGCGCTGCGGCAGCTCGCCGAGCGCTTCCCCGGTCTGCGCGCGGCGGGCGAGCTGGACGACGTCGAGTGGCGGTTCTCCACGCTCATCCACGGACTGCAGCGGTTGCCGGTCCGCCTGGCGTAGGGATCGCTTCGCGTGGCGGTGCGGGTAGCGGGTTCTGAGGTGGCCCTCCTGCTCCGGGCGCGCCGAAGTGAGATCCGCAGCCGCTGATTGCGATTTTCCCGGCAGAGGTCCGTGCGCGCGGGGTTTACTGGAACCACATCTCGTGGATGGGGGTTCCATGACCGCGCACACCGACCCGATCACGTTCGACACGGACTTCGTGCAGGACCTGCACGCGCGCTACGCGCAGCTGCGCGAGGCAGGCCCGGTGCACCGCCTGGTCAACGAGACCGGGCTGCCGATCTGGGTGGTGACCCGGTACGAGGACGCGCGGGCGCTGTTGGCCGATCCACGGCTGGGCAAGGACGCGCAGACCATCTTCAGGCTGGTCATGGACCGCTTCGCGGCCGTCGCCCCGGAGACCGAGGACGGGCGGTTCGCCGGCGCCGGGTTCGACATGCACATGCTCAACATGGACCCGCCGGACCACACCCGGTTGCGGAAGCTGGTGGTCAAGGCGTTCACCGCGCGCCGGATCGAGTCCCTGCGGCCGAGGATCGAGCAGATCACCGACGAGCTGCTGACGGCGATGGCCGGGGAGTCCGAGGTGGACGCGCTGGACGCGTTCGCGTTCCCGCTGCCGATCCGGGTGATCTGCGAGCTGCTGGGCGTGGACGAGAGCCGCCGCGACGACTTCCGCGTCTGGACCAACCGGTTGCTCGACGACATCGACGCCGAGGCCTCAGGGCAGGCCGCGGGCGAGATGGCGGCGTACCTGACCGAACTGCTCGCCGCGAAGCGCGAGAACCCCGCGGACGATCTGCTGACGGCGTTGATCGAGGTGTCGGAGGACGAGGACCGGCTCAGCGAGACCGAGCTGATCTCGATGGTGTTCCTCCTGCTGGTGGCGGGGCACGAGACCACGGTGAACCTGATCGGCAACGGCGTCCTGGCGCTGCTGACCCACCCCGACCAGTTCGCCGCGCTGCGCGCGAACCCCGACCTGGTCGACGGCGCGGTCGAGGAGATGCTGCGGTTCGACGGTCCGCTCATGCACACCACGTTCCGCTTCACCACCGAGCCGGTCGTGGTCGGCGAAACCGAGATCCCCGCAGGCGAATTCGTCTGGATCGGGCTCGCCGCGGTCAACCGCGACCCGGCGCGCTTCGACGCCGCCGACTCCTTCGACGTCGGCCGGGACGCCCAGGGGCACCTGGCCTTCGGGCACGGGATCCACTTCTGCCTCGGTGCGCCGCTGGCCCGCATGGAGGCCCAGATCGCGTTGCGGGGACTGATCTCGCGCTTCCCGGACCTGGCGCTGGCCACGGCTCCGGAGAACCTGGTCCGGCGGAACTCCAGCCTGATCCACGGGCTGCAGGCGCTCCCGGTCCGCCCGGCATCTCGTTCGTGAGGAGGAGGTGGGTCCCCGGCGCGCGCGCCTACCGTGAGCCCGTGCTCAACTCCTGGCGACCCGACCACCGCCTGGCGCTCGACGGCGTCGCGGCGGCGCTCGTCCTCTTCCTCGGCCTCGGCTCGTCGCTGAGCGCGCTCCGGGGATCCGCCCCCTGGCTGTGGATCACCACCCTCATCGTCCTGATCGGCCTGGCCGGGGTTCTGGCGCTGCGCCGGATCCGGCCGCTGCCGGCCCTGTCGGCGGCCAGCGCCCTGATGCTGGTGCTGGTCGCGCTCCCGGACCTGCCCGGCGGTGTGCCGCCGGTGCTGCTGCCGTTCACCGCGATCTACCCGGTGCTGCTGTACTCGGTGATCGCCTACACCGACCGCTGGGTGCTGCCGGTGGCCTGCGGGCTGCTCGGATCGGCGCTGGTGGTGGCGCGGATGGTGGTGAGCTTCCCGGGCGGCTGGGTGCCGGCGTTGGTGCTCGGTGCGGTGGCCGTGGCCACGGTCCTGTCGGCCTGGGCGCTCGGGCGCTACCGGCGCATCCGGGTGTCCTACGTGCGCGCCTTGGAGGAGAGCGCGCACCGCGCGGAGCAGCTGCGGCAGGAGCAGGTGCGCGCCGCGATCGCGGCCGAGCGCCGGTTGATCGCTCGCGAGATCCACGACGTGGCAGCGCATTCGCTGGCGGTCGTGCTCGCGCAGGCCGACACCGCGCGGATGGTCTTCGACCGCGATCCCGAGCGCGCCAGGGAGATGCTCTCGACGGCGCTGAACGTGGGCCGCGACGCGATGCAGGAGATGCGCGGGATGCTCGGTGTCCTGCGTTCGGGTGACGACCCGGTGAGTTCGCACGAGGACCGGGATCTCGATTCGTTGATCGGATCGTTCCGCCAGGCCGGCGCGGACGTCGAGCTGCGCAGCTCCGGGACCAGGCACGATCTCTCGACCGCTGATCGGCACGCGGTGTACCGGGTGGTCCAGGAATCGGTCACCAACGCCCTCAAGCACGTCGGTCCGCAGGTGACGTGCCGGATCTCCCTGGACTGGGAACCGCACCGGCTTACCGTTGCCGTGACGGACGACGGCCCCGGGACCGCCGATGACCTCACCGAGCGCGGTGGGTACGGCCTGGTCGGGATGGCCGAGCGGATGCGGCAGATCGGGGGCGGATTCGTGGTGCGCAGCGAGCCCGGTGCGGGCACCACCGTGCGGGCTGAGTTCGAGCTGGGGGAGCGGTGACCGGAATCCGCGTGGTCGTCGCCGACGACCAGGAGCTGATCCGCTCCGCGCTGGGGATCATGCTCGGCCTGCACGACGACCTCGAGGTCGTGGCCGAGGTCGATTCGGGTTCGGCTGCGGTGGAGGCCTGCCGCAAGCACCGGGTCGACGTGGTGCTGATGGACATCCGGATGCCGGGCGTCGACGGCATCGCGGCGACCGAGCTGATCACGGCGGAGCACCCGGAGATCAGGGTGCTCATCCTGACCACCTTCGACCTCGACGAGAACCTCTTCGCCGCCCTGCGGGCCGGTGCGGGCGGTTTCCTGACCAAGGACACTCCCGGCGAGGAGGTCGCGGCGGCCGTGCGCGAAGTCCACAAGGGGCATTCGATCGTGTCGCCGCGCGCGACCCGGAGCCTGCTGGAGGTCGCCAAGCGGGCGGCACCGCGCGGCCCGGCACCGCTCTGGGAAGCGCTGACCGGCCGGGAGCGGGACGTGCTGGCCGCCGTGGCGCGCGGGTCGTCGAACGCCGAGATCGGTGCCGAGCTGCACCTGGCGGAGACGACGGTGAAGACCCACGTCGCCGCGGTGCTGCGCAAGCTCGGCGTCCGCGACCGGCTGCACGCGGTCATCTGGGCCTACGACAACGGTGTGGTCTGAGCGGTCAGGTCGTTCGCGCGGTGCGCGGATCTCCTCCCTGAGGAGGAGGAAGTCTGTCCGTCGCGGTGGAGGCCGATCACGGTCGAAACCACGAACATTGCTGGCATGACTGAACAAGGGAAGTTCGCGAAGGGCGTTGTCGCCCAAGGCTTCGTCGCCCACAGCTTCGTCGCCCACAGCTTCGTCGCCGTGGGCGGTGGGGTGCTGGTGCTGGTGGCGTTGGTCTGCGCGATCACCGGTGCGCTCAGCCCGATGGCCAACCCGTCCGATTTCTTCGCCTCGTCGTTGACCCTGCTGCCGCAAGCCGCCGCCAACCTGGTGCTCGCGCTGATCGGTGCGGTGACCACGGCGACCGGGCTCGTGACCGCGCGCCGGGGCAGCGCTCCGGCACCGCTGCGGGTGGCCTCGATCGGTGGCCTGCTGGTGCTGCTCGGCCCAGGTGTGCTCGCCGCGGTGGGGTACTTACCGTTCCTGCTGGTCTCGGCGCTGGCCGGAGACGTCGCGCCGCTGCGGAACTACCTGTCGCCGGCGCTGGTGCTCCAGCTGGTGGTCGTAGCGCTCGTGGTGACGTTGCTGTTGTCGTGGATCGAGCAGGCCGTGCGCGCTGATCGGGGCGAGACGTCGAACCGAGGGCTGTGGTGGACCTGGATCGCCATCGCCGTTCCCCTGGTGTACACGGTGAGCCGCGTGCTGATGGCGATCGGGATTCCCGACCTGTCGATGGAGAACAGCAGCGGCGCAGCAGGTCTTGGACTCGGGGCCGCTGCGGCCGGTGGCGCCGTGCTGACGTGGGGGCTGATCCGCCCGTGGGGAGAGCGCTTCCCGCGCTGGATGATCGGCCTGGCCGGCAAGCGGGTGCCGGTCCGGATGGCCGTGGTGCCCGCGCTGTGCGCTGCCGTCCTGGTCCTGGCAGGCAGCAGGATGCTGCTGTCGCAGATGCTCGCCGACAACCCCGGCATCCCCAACAACGTGGTGGTGTGGTTGCCGATCTGGCTCTGGCCGCTGTGGTCGTTCGCGCTGGTCGCCGCCGCGATGCACTACCGGCTCCGCCGGGCGCGGGCAGAGGTGGCGATCGCTCGATGAGCGCCACCCCCAGGCCGTGCCCGGGTGCCGGGTCAGCGCAGCGCGATGATCGTGTACGGGCCCACCTCGCGCTTGACGAAGGCGGGCGAGTCGAAGAGCTCGCGGTCGAAGTAGGCGTAGTAGTCGCGCACGTTCGGGTTCTGGGGGAACGAGTCTCCCTTGAGCTGCAACGCGAGATCGCCCTCGTGCTCGGGCGGGGGCTCCACGGTGGAGTAGCGGCTCTGCGGGTTGTTGAGGACGAACACGTTGGGGCTCTTGAACTTCGAGCTCCGGATCGCCCTCAGCAGCTCGTCGCTGCTCTTGGCCCGGGACCAGCGCTCGATCTCCGCGGCGCGGTCGGAGTAGTCGGCCAGGGGGTTGGCGTAGTGCGGGGTCTCCTGCTGGAAACCCCAGTACGGCTGGAAGGACATGAGCTTGTAGTCGGTGCTCAGCAGGACGTTCTCGTCGGGCTCGCGCTTGGTGAGCGCGGCCACCGCGCGGATCTCGTCGTCGAACCAGGAGCCGACCTGGTCCGGGTCCTTCTGCCCCTTGGCGTTGTCACCGGTCGGGTAGTAGTCGGTGTAGGCCTGCTCGGTGTAGCCGATGAGCTTCTCGCTGAGCGCTTCCTGGGTGACGCTCACCGCGCCGACCAGGCCCAGAGCGCAGGCGAGGAGCCCGACCTGAACCGCGTGCTGCGAGGGGATCTTGGTCCGCAGGTAGCCGATCAGCTCCAGCAGGCCGAGCACGCCGGCGACCGGCAGGAGCGCGTCGAGGACGACGTTGAGCCGGAAGGCCAGCAGCGTCGTCTTGGCCAGCAGGGCCAGCGTGGACAGGCCGAACCAGGCGTAGATCGCGACCACGACCAGCAGCAACGCGGCGGCGACCTCGCTGTGGCGGAAGCGCAGCAGCAGCCACGCGAAGCCCACCAGGCACAGCGCGCCGAACGCCGAGGCCTCGGTCATCGGCACCGGCAGGAAGGCGCCGTCGTCGGGCAGGTAGTGCTGCGCGGCGCTGCGCGGGTTGTCCAGCAGGAACTTCGTCGACAGCAGGTAGGGGAGCCACACGAGGAGGGCGATGACCAGGCTGACCAGACCGATCGGGAGCAGTCGCAGGAACTGCCGCTTGACCACGGCGCCCACGCCGTCGCCGTGCCGGACCTGGTTGAAGCCGGTGACCACCGCCATCAGCACGATCACGACGACGGCGAAGCCGAAGTGCAGCGTGTAGGTGATCGCGGCGAACCCGATGAAGCCGCCGATGCAGATCAGCGTCCACCGCGGTGTGCCGTCGTTCTGCCGCATGGCGCGCCAGGCCAGCACCGCCACCGGCAGCAGCCACGCGGCCGACGGCCAGGCGTAGGGCTCCACGATGCCGTGCAGCATGCCCGACAGCGCGGTCGCGACGGTCGCCAGCAACGCGAGGCGGCGGCGCAGCACCACGCTCCAGAGCGTGAACGCCACGACCGTCGTCACCGCGATCCAGCACAACGCGTAGAGCTTGTAGGCCGCCCAGCCCTCCCAGCCCAGGAGGTTGGCGAAGCGGCCGCCGAGCCAGAACCAGCCGCTCGGGTAGTAGGGCGCGGTGTCGGCGTAGTTCATGTCCGCCAGGCCCAGGGTGGAGGCCATGCGCGTCATCAACTGCATGCGGAAGCCGTTGTCCGTGGAGGACCCGCCGTAGTAGAAGCGCGTCGACTGCAGCGGGAGGGCCAGCGACAGCGTGCTGAAGGCGCTCAGCGCCACCCAGGTCGCGGCGACCTTGCCCCAGCGTCCGATCCGGGAGATCCGGTAGCCGAAGGCCAGCGGGACGAACAACGCGATGAGCACCAGGGTGCTGCTGAGCATCGTCAGCGCTTCGGGCGCGTAGCTGGGCTCGCTGATGCTCAAGCGCGTGGCCGCGAACTGCAGCACCAGGCTCACCACAACGGCGACCGCAGAACCGCCGAGCAGTTCGGCTACCGTGGTGCGCAGCGGGAGCCGGACGGCCGAGGTCTGCCGAGGCTCGTCGATCGGGCTCGGTCCGGTCAACTGCGGAGACGGCAGGATTCCCACCACTTCACTCGTCCTTCGGCGTAGCCGACATGAGGGCTCGCGCAGAATAGTTGATGTGCGTCCCACGCCCGTCCATCGGGTGACCGGGGCGGGTGCGGTGAAACGCTATGGTGACCGGAAAATTTCGCAAGCCGGGCCGGTGGCGGCGAACGCGAGGAGGAGGTCGGCGGGTGTCCGACAGCCCAGTGGACGACTCGGGCACGACGCGTGCCCTCCCGGAGCGGGTCGAGCCCGAGGAGGTGGCCCTGCTCTCCGCCCTCGCGCCACCGCGGCCGAAGGTCGTGGTCAAGGCCGACCTGCTGCCCGCGATCAGCGCGATCTCGCTGATCGCGCTGCTGGGGTTGCCGATGGGCTGGCTGTGGTCGCGGCTGGCGCCACCGCAGCAGAGCGTGCTGGGCCGGGGCGGTTCGGTGACTCCGCTGCTGGTGGAGAGCTACCACGAGTTCGACGGCATCGCGATCTTCACGCTGCTGGCCTTCGCGGCCGGTCTGCTCACCGCCGCCGTGCTGTGGCGGATGCGCGGCAGGCGCGGGCCGGTGCTGCTGATCGGCGGCGTGCTGGGTGCCCTGGTGGCGTCCTGGCTCGGACGTCAGGTGGGCGGCTCGCTCGCGGCGGGGCTCTACCCCGCGCCGCAGAACCCGAAGCTCGGCGACATGATCACGATCGCTCCGGAGATCACCACGGTGTCGGTGCTGGCGGCCATGCCGCTGGCGCTCGCCCTCGGCTACGGGATCGCGACGTCCTGGAACGGCTTCGACGACCTGGGGCGTCGCCTGAAGTAGTCCGGGCCGTCAGCGCTGGCGCAACGACCCGCCGATCTCGTCGAGCGTTCCCGGGGTGACCGCGCCCGGGACGTCCTGGTCGGCCGCGGCGACGAAGACCACCGAGCTCCTGCCGTCGTTGTTGGTGGCCACCACCGACACGGCGACGGCGCGGGAGTCGCAGCCGGCCGGGGCCGGCAACGTGATGCGCGCGTTGATCCGGATGGCGGTGCGGCCGCCGCGGAGCTTCAGCTGCTCCGGCGGTGATCCCTCGACGAGCGGGGCGACCGCGTCGCGGGTGAAGGCGTGGCGGACGAACGTGCCGAGGGTGTCGCCCGCGACGGCCGCGTTGTCCGGCCCGAGCCGGGCGCTGACGCCGGCCATCGCGCGGAAGCTGTTGTCGTCCCCCGGGCAGAAACCCAGCTGCTGGTGCGACACACCGGTGAGCGTGACCGCGTCGGAGGGCGGACCGACCGCGTGCACGTTCTCCGGAGCGGGGTCGATCTCCCAGTCCTGCGGCACGTCGTAGACCGCCTGCCGCTTGGGCACCGCGACGACCTGCCAGCCGGGCACCGCGGGTGCTGCCGTGGTGGTGGGCGGGGGTGCGGGAGGAGCCGGTCGCGGTGCCGCTTCCGGGCCCCGGAAGCCGATCACCAGCACCGCCGCCATCGCGCCGATCAGCACGAGCGCGCCCAGGACGAGCGCGAAGACGAGCCAGCCGCGGTTCGTCCTGCGGGCGGGCTCGGGCCGGGCCTGCTGGAACGAACCGGAACCTCGGTGCTGCTGCCGCGGGTCCCAGGGGCCACCAGGTGAGGACATGCGCCGATCCTAGATCGACCCGACCCCCTACCGGCCCCTGCTAGTTCAGGCTGGGCTGCTGGGCGAACTCGGCCAGCGGCGCCGGGACCGCGCGCAGCTCGCGCAGGAACTCGGCCTCGCGCAGCAGCAGCTTGCGGACGTTGCGGAGCCGGATCAGCGGATCGGTCTCCTCCAGCAGGTCCTGGCGGTCCTCGGTGGTCAGCACGCAGTCATCGGCCAGCAAGTAGGACAGGTCGGCGGAGTCGGCGTCCTCACCGGGCACCTCGCGGGGACCTTCCCGCAGGCCCGAGGCGTGGTAGCGCTGGTGCGCGTCGCGCGCTGCGGCGGTGAGCCGCTCGCGGCGGCCGGGCGCGTCCTGCTCGGGTTCGGTGTCCGGCAGCCACTGCACTCGTGCCAGCAGGTACGACGCGGATTCGTGGTCGATCTGCAGCAGCCGGAACCGCCGCTCGCCGAAGGCGGTGGCGTCGTAGCGGCCGCCGGGCAGCTGCTTGGCCTGGTCGAGCACCGCTGTGCAGCCCACGTCGTACATCGAGTCGACGTTGTCCTCGCCGACCTCCCACCCCTGCCGGATGGTGACGACGCCGAATCGGCGGTCCGGGAGGTCCTCGTTGAGCAGGTCCTGGACGAGATCGCGGTAGCGGGGCTCGAAGATGTTCAGCGGAAGACGCCCGCCGGGGAGCAGCACGGACCCCAACGGGAACAGCGGCAACGTGTCCAACACGCCCCCAAACTACTGAAGAAATGGATTCCGGACTCGTCAACGCGGCGGTCCGGGTGCCCGTAACCCCGCGCGGGGAAGGTAGCGGTCCGGGTTCGCGGGTGCCAGGGCAGGGCTCGGGGGCTGCGGGAGAGTTCAGGCGGGCGGCCGGAACACCGCGAACGGGTCGGTCACCTGCAGGTCGCGGGAGGTGAAGCGGAACAGCGCGGGCGGGCGGCCTCCGGAGCGCCCGGCGGGCATGGTGCGACCGGTGGCGTCCAGGACGCCGCGCCGGGACAGCACGCGCTGCAGGTTCGTCGCCGCCACCTGGTACCCGAGCGCGGCGGAGTAGATCCCGCGCAGCTCGGAGACGGTGAACTCGGGCGGGGCCAGCGCGAACCCGATGTTGGTGTAGGAGAGCTTGGCGCGCAGCCGGTCTCGCGCGGCCAGCACGATCTCCTCGTGGTCGAAGGCCGTCACGGGCAGGTCGTCGACCGGGAACCAGCGGGTGTCGGCGGGCACCTCGGGATCGACGTCGGCGGGTACCAGGCACAGGAACGCGGTGGCGATCACCCGCCGATCCGGTACCCGGCCGGGCGCGCTGAAGACCGACAGCTGCTCGACGTGGGAGAGCTTGTGCACGTCGACCTTCTCGGCGAGCTGCCGCCGGATCGAGGCCTCGACGTCCTCGTCGGAGGCCAGCCAGCCGCGGGGCAGTGACCAGCGGTGCAGCGCCGGCTCCTTGGCGCGTTGCCACAGCATCACCTGCAGTCGTTCGTCGCGGATCTGCAGGACTCCGGCGAGGACTTCGTGACCTGCGTCTCTGCCATCCGCTGTCATCTCGGTGTTACGATGTGGCACGTTTTCGATTATAAGGCGAAAACCTCGGAGCCGTTCATCCGGGGTGGATTGCGGGGTTCTCCGGAGCGTTCCGGAGGGCTCTGACGAGGAGGACGAGATGGCGACTGCGACGTGGCAGCGGACCGATGCCGGCTACACCGGAGTCGAAGCCGATGCCGCCTGGGCCGACGAGGTCCGGCGGTTGGCCGAGGAACGCGACGCGGTGATCCTGGCGCACAACTACCAGCTTCCGGAGATCCAGGACGTCGCCCACCACACCGGCGACTCGCTGGCGCTGAGCCGCCTCGCGGCGAACAGCGACGCGAGCACGATCGTCTTCTGCGGTGTGCACTTCATGGCCGAGACCGCCAAGATCCTCGGGCCGGACAAGACCGTGCTGATCCCGGACGAGCGAGCGGGCTGCTCGCTGGCCGACTCCATCACCGCCGAGCAGCTGCGGGAGTGGAAGGCCGAGCACCCGGGCGCGGTCGTCGTCTCCTACGTCAACACCACCGCGGACGTGAAGGCCGAGACCGACATCTGCTGCACCTCGTCCAACGCCGTCGACGTGGTCCGCTCGATCCCGGAGGACCGCGAGGTGCTGTTCTGCCCGGACCAGTTCCTGGGCGCGCACGTCAAGCGCGAGACCGGCCGGGAGAACCTGCACGTCTGGGCCGGCGAGTGCCACGTGCACGCGGGCATCAACGGCCCGGAGCTGGCCGAGCGCGCCGCCGCCTCACCGGAAGCGGACCTGTTCATCCACCCCGAGTGCGGGTGCGCGACCTCCGCGCTCTACCTCGCGGGCGAGGGGACCGTGGAGCCGGAGCGGGTCAAGATCCTCTCCACCGGCGACATGCTCACCGCGGCGAAGGAGACGGGCGCGACCTCGGTGCTGGTGGCCACCGAGGTGGGGATGCTGCACCAGCTGCGGCAGGCCGCGCCGGAGATCGACTTCCGCGCGGTCAACGACCGGGCTTCCTGCCGGTACATGAAGATGATCACCCCGGCCGCCCTGCTGCGCTGCCTGCGCGACGGCGCCGACGAGGTGCACGTGCCCGCCGAGATCGCCGATCGCGGCCGGGCGTCGGTGGAGCGGATGATCGCCATCGGCAAGTCCGGCGGTGGCGAGTGACCTGGGAAGCCGGTGCCGACCTGCTGGTCGTCGGCACCGGTGTGGCAGGCCTGACCGCAGCGCTGCGCGCCCGCGAGGCGGGACTGCGGGTGCTGGTGGTGAGCAAGGATTCCGTCGCGGCGGGCAACACCGGCTGGGCGCAGGGCGGCATCGCCGTGGTCCGCCCCGACGAGCTCGACCCGGGCGACAGCCTGCACAAGCACGTCGAGGACACGCTGACCGCGGGGGTCGGGCTGTGCTCGCCGCAGGCGGTGCGCGACATCCTCGCCGACGGTGCGGAGGCCATCGGCCGGTTGCGCGCGGCCGGTGCCCGCTTCGACGCGGCCGGCGGCTCGCTCGCGCGCACCCGCGAGGGCGGTCACCAGGCGTTCCGCGTCATCCACGCGGGCGGGGACGCCACCGGCGCCGAGGTGCAGCGCGCGCTGGTCTCCGCCGTGCGCGGAGGCGGGATCCCGGTCCTGGAGCAGCACTGCGTCGTCGAGCTGCTGCGCGGCGAGGGCGGCGCGATCTCCGGAGCGCTCGCGGTGGACTCCGAGAGCCGTCCGGGCGTGCTGCGCGCGCCCGCCGTGCTGCTGGCCACCGGCGGCCTCGGGCAGCTCTTCGCCGCGACCACCAACCCCGACGTGTCCACCGCGGACGGTGTGGCGCTGGCGCTGCGGGCCGGGGCAGGGGTGGCCGACCTGGAGTTCGTGCAGTTCCACCCGACGGTGCTCTACGCCGAAGGGGAGGCGCGCGGACGCCGGCCGCTGGTGACCGAGGCGGTGCGCGGTGAAGGCGCGGTGCTGCTGGACGTGCGCGGCGAGCTGGTGATGGACGGGGTGCACCCGCTCGGCGACCTGGCGCCGCGAGACGTGGTGTCGGCCGCGATCACCCGCCGCGCTGCGGAGACCGGTGCCCAGCACGTCCTGCTCGACGCCACCGGGATCCCCGGCTTCGCCGAGCGGTTCCCGACCGTGCACGCCTCGTGCCGGGCCGCGGGCATCGACCCGCGCACCGAGCCGATCCCGGTGGCCAGCGCGGCGCACTACTCGTGCGGCGGTGTCGTGTCCGATGTGGACGGGCGGACCGCGGTGACCGGCCTGTACGTGGCCGGCGAGGTGGCCTGCACCGGTCTGCACGGCGCGAACCGGCTGGCCTCCAACAGCCTGCTGGAAGGCCTCGTCGTCGGCGGGCGGGCCGCGTCCACGGTGGCCAAGGACCTCGGCTGCGGCCTGCTGACCCGCACACCGGTCGGCGAGATCACCCCGCCGGCGTTCGCGGTCGTCGAGCGGGACCTGCTGCAGCGCACCATGAGCAGGCACGTCGGCATCGGCCGCAGCGAGGACGGCATGGCGGCGGCGAGCGCGGTGCTGGACCGCAGTTCCGTCGTCCGTCCACTCCGGACCCGGCAGGCGGTCGAGGACGCGTCGCTGACGCTCACCGCTCAGGCGATGCTCGCCGCGGCGAGACTGCGCGAGGAATCGCGAGGGTGCCACCGCCGCAAGGATTTCCCGGACACCGACGACCTGCGCCTGCGGCGGAGCTCGGTGTTCCGGCTGGACGCCTCGGGCTGGTTGATCCACGCCGAGGACGGGATTGCGAGGACAGCGGCATGACCTTCGACTTCGACGGCGCCCGCGAGGTCGTCCGCACGGCCCTGGCCGAGGACCTGCGCTACGGCCCCGACGCCACCACCGAGGCCACGGTCCCCGGCGACGCGATCGCCGAGGCCGGTTTCAACACCCGCGAGGCGGGGGTGCTGGCGGGACTTCCGCTGGTGCGGCTCGTGCTGGACGAGGTGCTGGGGGCCGACGCCTACCAGGTGATCGAGGAGCGCAGCGACGGCGACCGGCTCGCCCCCGGCGACTGCGCGCTGCGCGTGAAGGCCCCGGTCCGCGGATTGCTGACCGCGGAGCGCACGGCCCTGAACCTGCTGTGCCACCTCTCGGGCATCGCCACCGCGACGTCGGAGTGGGTGGACGCGGTCGCGGGCACGGGCTGCCGCGTCCGGGACAGCCGCAAGACCCTCCCGGGCCTGCGCGACCTGCAGAAGTACGCGGTGCGCTGCGGTGGCGGCGTCAACCACCGGATGGCGCTCGGCGACGCCCTGCTGATCAAGGACAACCACGTCGTCGCCGCCGGTTCCCCGGCCGCGGCGGTCCGCGCGTGCCGCGACCACGCCCCGCACCTGCCGATGGAGGTGGAAGTGGGAACGCTGCAGGAGTTGGAGGAGGTCCTGGCCGAGGGGGTCTCGCTGGTCCTGCTGGACAACTTCACGCCGCAGCGGTGCGCCGACGCGGTGGCCCGCACCCGGGAGCTCTCCCCGGGCACCGAGCTGGAGGCCTCGGGTGGCCTGACCCTCGAGGTGGCGGAGGCCTACGCGCGGACCGGGGTGCACTACCTGGCGGTGGGCGCGCTGACCCATTCCTCGCCGTCCCTGGACCTCGGCCTGGACATGTGAGCCGACGCCGCCTGAACGAGTGCGACTCGCCCGGCCGCGCGGGCAGCGCCGACCTCCGGTGTTCGGCATGATCGGGCGGGACGGGGAGGAGTGAGTGGTGGCTTCGGCATTGTTGGACGGCGCCCGCGCGGCGCGGCGGCCCACCGGTCCTGTGTTGGGACTGATCGTGGTGGGCGTCTGCCTGCTGGTGGGTCCTGCGGCGGCGACGCTGGGCCTGCTGGCGTTGATGGACGTCTCGGCGCTGGTCATGGCCAGCGAGCCGATGCCGATCTCGACGCAGCTGGTGCTGCTGCTGAGCTTCCTCGGCGCTGCTCTCCTGCTCGCCGCGTGGGTGCTCCTCAAGGAGGGGCGCCCGCTCAAGACGCTGGGCTTCCTGCCCGCTACGCGGATCTGGGCCCACCTGCTGCTGGGCGTCGGGGTGGCCGCGGTGCTGCTGGCGGTGCCCGTGGGGGTGAACTACTTCAGCGGGCAGTACCTGGTCGGTCCGGTGCGCTCGGCGCTGCTCGGGTCGGTGATGCTGGCCTTGGCGGGTTTCGCGGTGCAGGCGTGCACCGAGGAGATCGTGACCCGCGGCTACCTGCTGCAGGTCACCTACCGCAAGTGGGGGCTGACGGCGGCGATCGTCTTCCAGGCGGTGGTCTTCACGCTGCTGCACGGGGCGAACTTCGACGTCGGCGTGCTGCCGCTGATCAACATCGCGCTGATCGGCCTGGTGCTGGGGATGTGGGCGGTGGCCGAGGGGTCGCTCTGGGGCGTGTGCGCGTTCCACGTCGTGTGGAACTGGCTGCAGGGCAACGTCGTCGGCAGCGAGGTGTCCGGCATGGACATCGGGGCCACGCTGCTGAGCCTCGACCCGGGGCGGGGTGCTTCCGACGCGCTGACCGGCGGCGACTTCGGGATCGAGGGCAGCGCCGTCACCACCGCCGCCCTGGTGCTGGCGGCGGCGGTGGCGTTCTGGGCGCTTCAGAAGCGCCGGTTGGTGAGCACCGGTACTGCCTGACGGGCGCTGGAGACCGCGCTCGGGTCGATGTCGACGACCTCGATGGCGGGTGCGGTTTCCAGCTGCGCGTGGACCCGGCCGAGCGGTGTCGCGACGAGGCTGTGGCCGATGCCGGTCGGCGCCTTGCCCGAGGGTTCGCGGCCGATGCTGCGCGGGTCGCCCTGGCCGCAGGCCACGATCCACGAGGTGGAGTCGAGCGCGCGGGCGCGCACCAGCAGCTCCCACTGCTCGCGCTTGCCCTCGCCGGCACCCCACGAGGCGGGCGTGACGATCACCGAGGCTCCCTCGTCGGCGAGCTTCTGGAACAGTCCGGGGAAGCGGACGTCGTAGCAGGTGGTGAACCCGATGCCGACGCCGTCGAGGTCGACCACGAGGGGCCGGGTGCCGGGGGCGACGGTGTCGGACTCGGCGAAGCCGAAGGCGTCGAAGAGGTGGATCTTGTCGTAGGAGTCGTCCAGGCCGCGTCCGGTGACCAGCAGGGTGTTGGTGACCCGGCCGTCGCCGGCGGGGGTGAACATGCCCGCGACGACGGCGATGCCTGCCTCGTCGGCGAGGCGTCGCACTTCGGTGGCCCACGGTCCGTCCAGCGGTTCGGCCAGCGGCGAGAGCTTCACCCCGAAGCAGGCCATCGTCGCCTCCGGGAACACCGCGATATCGGCGCCCTCCGCTGCGGCCCGCCGAATCCCGTCGGCCACCAGCTCCAGGTTCGCCTCGGGTTCAACTCCGGAAACGATCTGGCACAACCCAACACGCATTCTCGCGTCCACCCTTCGACGAGGTCGTTCTCCGAGCGGCACAGCCGCTTCTGCTTCCGCTTTCCACGAGTGGCGCGGCCACTCCCACTGCACCCGAGCGACTCGCACCGCTGAGCAGGACCGTTCGGAGCGCACCGCAGAGGTACAGTCCTTGTATACCGACTATATGCAAGCTAGGGGTCCTCGTTGCCGTCCGGACGTGAAGTCGCTTACGCCCATCTCAAGGACACCGTCCTGAGCGACCCCGCGATGCAGGGTCAGTTCGTCAACGAGCAGGCCCTGGCCGACGAGATCGGGGTGTCGCGCACCCCGATCCGCGAGGCCCTGCTCCTGCTCGCCGCCGAGGAGCTGGTCCAGCTGGTGCCCAAGCGCGGCGCGTACGTGGCGCCGGTGAGCGGTAAGGAGATCCGGGAGCTCTTCGAGATCCGCGCGATGATCGAGTGCTACGCGGCGCGCCGCGCGATCGAGCTGGCCGCGGTGCCCCTGGAGGCGATGCGCCGGGAGCTCGACGACCAGCGCGGGCTGAGCGAGGAGCAGGCGCGCGAGTTCATCGACCACGATCACCGGTTCCACTCCGCGCTGGTGGCGGCCGTGGGCAACGAGATGCTGTCCAAGACCTACGACGGGTTGCGGGCCCGTCAGATCCGGGCGGGCGTCGAAGCGCTGTTCCGGTCCGACGGGCGCCGCAAGTCCGTGCTGTCCGAGCACGAGGAGATCCTCTCGGCGCTCGCCGCGGGCGATCCGGAGGCCGCCGCCGCGGCGATCACCGAGCACCTCAGCGCGACCCGGCAGGTGCTGCAGTCCGGCTGAGCCACAGGCCGACGAGGGTGACCACGCAGGTCGCCGCCAGGTAGCAGGCGGGCGCGATCCAGGTGTCGAAGTAGGCGTACAGCGAGGTGAACAGCAGCGGGGCGAGCGCTCCGCCGATGATCCCGGCGAGGGTGTAGGCGAGCGAGGACCCGGTGGCGCGCAGCGCGGGGCTGAACTGCTCGGCGACGAACGCCGCTTGCGGCCCGTACATCAGCGCGTGCCAGACGAGTCCCACGACGACGCCGAGGATCAGCAGGCCCGCGGAGCCACCGCCGACGAGCGGGAAGAAGGCGAAGGGCCACACGAGTCCGCCCACGGCGCCGATCGCGTAGACCCGGCGTCGGCCGTAGCGGTCCGACAGCGCTCCTGCCAGCGGCATCAGGAACAGCTGCAGCGAGGAGCCGAGCATGACGCCGGTGACCGCCCAGGTCTTGGGCATGTCGAGCTGCTGGGTGGCGTAGGTGAGCACGAAGACCGTGAACAGCGCGTAGAGCACGTCCGGGCCGACGCGGGCGAGGATCCCGGAGATCAGGGCGCGCGGTTCCCGGGTGAGGACCTCGCGGACCGGCGCTCCGGCTCGCTCGCCCTTCTGCTGGAGCTCTTGGAAGACGGGGGTCTCCTCGAGCTTCACGCGGATCCACAGGCCGAAGATGACCAGCACCGCGGAGAGCAGGAAGGCCACGCGCCAGCCCCACGACATGAACTGCTCGGTGGTGAGCCCGGCGGCGAGTCCGGCGAGGACGCCGTTGGCGAGCAGGTTTCCGGCGGGCGGGCCGATCTGGGCGGCGGAGGCCCAGAAGCCACGGTGCTCGGCGCTGCCGTACTCGCTGGAGAGCAGCACCGCGCCGCCCCACTCACCGCCGATGCCGACGCCTTGGGCGAAGCGCAGCAGCACGAGCAGCACGGCGCCGAGCGGGCCGACTTGGGCGTGGGTGGGCAGCAGTCCGATGAGGACGGTGGAGATGCCGGTGATCAGCAGGGTGATCACCAGAACCTGCTTGCGTCCCAGCACGTCGCCGAGCCGGCCGAAGACGAATCCGCCCAGCGGGCGCGAGACGTAGCCGACGGCGTAGGTCGAGAAGGCCAGCAGGGTTCCCGACAGCGGGTCGTGGCTGGGGAAGAAGAGCTGGCCGAACACGAGCGCGGAGGCGACCGAGTACGCGGCGAAGTCGTACCACTCCAGCGAGGTTCCGCTGAGGCTCGCCACGAAGGCCTTGATCAGGTCTTTGCGGGCCGGTCGTGCGGCGGTCACGGGCGCGTGGGTCATGGGCTCCCTCGATTTCCAGGTGCACCGGCAGAGTGTGATACGAACTGTATACAAGAGGTATGCCAAATGGGAGGGCCCTGTGTTTCCACTTCATTTCGATGTCGGCGGCCGGACGGTCGAGGTTCGGGTCACCACGCTGCTCAACGCCGGGTACGCCGGCCGCAGCCAGGAGGACGTGGCCGCCCACGTCGCGGAGCTGGCCGAGCTCGGCGTCCCCGCCCCGACCCGCACTCCCTGCATCTACCCGGTCGCTCCCTACCTGGCGCTGCAGACCGACGTCGTCCCGGTCCAGCACGGCCGCACCTCCGGCGAGGCCGAGTGGGCGCTGGTGATCACCGAGGACGACGTGCTGCTGACCGTCGCCTGCGACCACACCGACCGCGAGCTGGAGGTCCACGGCGTGGCCTGGAGCAAGCAGGCCGGTCCGGACGTCCTGGGCCGCAAGGCCTGGCGGCTGGCCGACGTCGAGGACCACCTCGACGAGCTCACGCTCACCGCCTGGGCGGGCGAGGCGAAGATCCAGGACGGCACGCTCGCGGAGCTGCTCACGCCGCGCTACTGGCTCGACGAGCTCGAAGCGCGCGGGCTCGCCGAGCCGGGCACCGTCCTGATCTCGGGCACCATCCCGATGGCCTCCGGCGTCGACCAGTTCGCCGAAACCTGGCAGGTCGACCTCACCGACCCCCGGTCCCGCGACACGATCACCTGCCGCTACCAGGTCGCCCCCATGCCGGAACCCCTCGCCTGACCCCACCCCCACCACAGCCGCGGCCCCGACCACCACCGAACGTCCGTTCCGGTCGGGGCGCGGCGAGGCATTTCCCAGTTTTAGTCCAAACTGAGCCGACATTTCGGACATGATCATGGCTCGGTTTGGACTAAAACTGGGAAATGCCCAGGTCGCCGCTGTCCAGGCCACCACGCAAACCGCGTTTCTCGTGCGGTGGGTGTCGGGGGTTCGTGCATTGGGTTCGGGGTCTCGTGGTGTGGGGGTGGGTCGGGAGTGGCGTACCTGGTGGGGAGGAAGATCTCTTCTTATTGAGAAGGAGTTGCAACAACCCTTATGGTGCTTGAGTGCTCAAACGTCGGAATCTGGTCGTCGCGTTATCGCTCGCCGCAGGTGTGGTCGCAACCGGTTGTTCAGCTCCTTCGCAGCCCGGTGACACCGGGGATCCCGGGTCGATGCTGCTCGCCGACGGGTACGAGCCGGAGAGCCTGAACCCGCTGCTCGGCTACGGCGCCGAAGGGGCGGCGAAGTTCTACGACGGACTCCTCGCCTTCGACGGCCGGGCGCAGCTGCGGCCCGCCCTGGCGGTCGAGCAACCGCAGGCCAACGCCGACGCGACCAGCTGGACCGTGCGGCTCCGCGACGGCGTGAAGTTCCACGACGGCACGCCTTTCGACGCGGAGGACGTGGCCGCCACCTACCGCGCGGCCATCGACCCGGCCTACGCGTCCACGGTCTCCTCCGACTACGACATGCTCGCCGACGTCCAGGCCGTGGACCCGCACACCGTGCGCTTCGACCTGAAATTCCCCTACTCGGCCTGGCCGTCGAAGCTGGTCCTGGGGATCGTCCCGAGCGAATCGCTGAGAACTCCCGCCTCGCAGGAGAACTCGCCGCTCAACACGCGCCCGGTCGGCACCGGCCCTTACAAGCTCGTCGAATGGCGCCAGGGCGACCAGATGACCTGGACCGCCAACCCCGACTACTGGGGCGGCGCACCGGCCGTGCACGACATCACGGTGGTGTTCGCCAAGGACGACAACACCCGCGCGCAGCGGCTGGCCGCGGGTGAGTTCGACGGCACCGTGCTGCCTCCGGTGCTCGCCGGAAGCGCCGCGCGCGAGGGATTCCGCGTCGTGCACCACGACACCGCCGACTACCGCAGTATCGCGCTGCCCAACACCCATCCCGTCGCGGGTGACCGGGCGGTGCGCACCGCGCTGAACCTCGCGGTGGACCGGGACGGCATGATCAAGGCGCTGCTCGGCGGGCACGGAAAACCCGCCCACACCCCGATCCCGCCGTCGATGGGCGCCCACCACGAGCCCTCGGCGACCTTCGCCCACGACCCGCAGCGCGCGGCCCGGACGCTCGACGACGCGGGCTGGCGGGTCGGCGAGGACGGGATCCGCGAGCGCAACGGCACCCGCGCGAAGTTCACCGTCATGTACTTCGCCGACGACAGCCTCCGCCGCGACCTGGCAACGGGTTTCGCCTCCGACGCCCGCAAGGTCGGCATCGAGGTCGAGCTCGCCGGGGTGGACCGCTCGGCGGTCGCCGGACGGCTGGCCACCGACGGCATCGTGCTCGGCGGCGGCAACCCGATGGACCCGGACCCGCAGGCATACTCCAGCCTCAGCTCCTCCGCGATCGGCACCGGCACCTACAACAACCCCGGTCAGTACCGCAACGCCGAGGTCGACGCAGCGCTCGACTCCGCGCGCCGCGAGCTGGACCCGGGCAAGCGCGCCGAGTTCTACCGCCAGGTCCAGCGCGCCTACGTCGCCGACCCCGGCATGGTGTACCTGGCGTTCATCGACCACAGCTACGTGCTGCGCGACGGCTCGTTCACCGGTTACCAGCCGCCCGTCGAACCGCACACCCACGGCACCACCTGGGGTCCGTGGTGGAACGTCGAGACCTGGAAGCCCCGGGCGTGAGACGGGCGATCTCGCGGCTGGTGCTGCGGCGCCTGGCCTTCGCGGTCCCGGTGCTGGTGATCGTCGCGCTCGGGGTGTTCCTGCTCGCGGCCGCGTCACCGTTCGACCCGATCGACCAGTACTTCGGCGTCCGGTTGTTCACCGCGTCGGCCGCCGACGTGGCGCGGGTGCGCGCCGAACTCGGCCTGGACCGGCCGGTGCTGGCGCAGTTCTGGCAGTGGTTCAGCGGTCTGCTCACCGGCGACCTCGGGACCTCCCGCTCGATGCGGCAGCCCGTCGCGCAGGTCGTCGCCGAACGACTGCCCTGGACCGCGTTGCTCGCGGTCACCGGGCTCGCCCTCGCCGTGGTCTTCGCGCTGGTCGGAGGCACGATCGCGGCCTGGCGGCAGGGCGGGGCGGTCGACCGGCTGGTCACCGCCGTCGGCCACGCGCTGGAAGGTGTCCCGCCGTTCGTGCTGGCGCTGCTGTCCATCGCGGTGTTCTCCCTCGGCCTCGGCTGGCTGCCGGTGGCGGGCCTGACCGACGCCGGGCAGGACGTCTCCTTCGGGCAGGTCGCCGAGCACCTGGCGCTGCCCGCCCTGGTGCTCGGCGTGTCCCAGACCCCGTGGCTGGTGCTGCACGTCCGCCAGTCGATGCTCGGTTCGCTCGCCGAGGACCACGTCACCGGTGCGCGTGCGCGCGGCCTGGCCGAACGGGTCGTGGTGCTGCGGCACGCCCTGCCCACCGCGCTGCTGCCCTTCGTGACGCTCATCGGCGCCCGAATCCCGGAGCTGGTCACCGGAACCGTGCTGGTCGAGGAGGTCTTCTCCTGGCCGGGCCTGGCCGGAGCCGTGGTCACCGCCGCCACCGCCGTGGACTACCCGCTGCTGGCGATGGTGACCCTGGTGGCGACCGCGGCGGTGCTGCTGGGTTCGCTGCTGGCCGACGTCGCCGCGATCCTGCTCGACCCGAGGGTGGCCGCCGATGGCTGAGCTGACCTGGAAGCCCGCGGGGCGCGCGGGGACCTCCCGCGCCCGTCCGCGCACCCGCCTGCGCGCCTCCGCCGCCGGCCTGGTGCTGCTGGTGCTCGGCGCGGCGCTCGTGCCGCTGCTGCTGGGCGGGCAGAGCGTGAACTACGAGGACATCCGCCTCGCTCCCGGTCTCGCGCACCCCTTCGGCACCGACTCCAGCGGCCGCGACCTGTTCGTGCAGTCGATGGCCGGACTGCGAGTGTCGCTGCTGGTGGCCGCGTTCAGCGCACTGGTGTCCACAGTGCTCGGATCGCTGGTCGGCGTGGTGGCCGGAGGACTCGGCGGCTGGGCGGACCGGGTGCTGATGCGGCTGGTCGACACCGTCAACTCGGTGCCGCACCTGCTGCTGGGCGTGGTCATCGTCGCGCTGTACCGGGGAAGCCTGCTCGCGGTGATCTGCTCGATCGCGCTCACGCACTGGACCACGGTGGCGCGCATCGTGCGCTCCGAGGTCCTCTCGCTGCGGCAGCGGCCCTACGTGGACGCCGCCATCGCCGGCGGTTCCTCGCGGGCGCGGGTCCTGCGCAGGCATCTGCTGCCCGCGATCGTGCCGCAGGCCGCGCTGTCGGCGGTGCTGCTCGTGCCCCACGCCGTGTGGCACGAAACCGCGCTGAGCTTCCTCGGTCTCGGCCTGCCGCCGCACCTGGCCAGCATCGGCAACATCCTCGGCGACGGCCGCGACGCCGTGCTGCTCGGCGCCTGGTGGATCGTGCTGTTCCCGTCCGGTCTGCTGGTGGTGACCACGCTGGCGGTCTCCGGCCTGGCCGCGACCTGGCGGGACCGGATCGTGCCGCGACGACGATCGGAGCTGTCGCTGTGACCGACGTGCAGGCCCCCGAGACGACCGATCTGCTGACGCTGCACCAGCTCTCGGTCCGGTTCCGGCTGCCGCGCGGCGTGCTGGTGCGCGCCGTGAGCGACGCCGCGCTGCAGCTGAGGCCGGGGCGGGTGCTGGCCCTGGTCGGCGAATCCGGTTGCGGCAAGTCGGTTCTGGCCTCCGCGCTGCTCGGACTGCTGCCCGGCAACGCCGAAACGCGGGGCAGCGCCCTGCTCGACGACGGGACCGACTTGCTCGCGGCACCGGAATCGGTGCTGGCGGGGCAGGTTCGCGGACGCCGCATCGGTCTCGTGCCGCAGTCGGCGAGCACCCACCTGACCCCGGTGCGCACCGCCCGGGCCCAGCTGGTGGAGGCCATCGAGGCGTTGCGCGGACCCAGCGGCCCCGACGAGCTCGCGCGTCACGTCGGACTCGACCCGGCTGACCTGGACCGCTACCCGCACGAGCTCTCCGGCGGCATGGCCCAGCGGGTCGCGCTGGCCCTCGCACTCGCCGGGGACCCGCGGATCATCCTCGCCGACGAACCGACCACCGGCCTGGACCGCCCGCTCGTCCACCGCACCGTCGACCTGCTCGCCGATGCCGCGACGGACGACCGCGCGGTCCTGCTGATCACCCACGACCTCGCCGCCGCCCGCCGCGTGGCCACCGACGTCGCGGTGATGTACGCCAGCCGCGTCGTGGAAGCCGGTCCGGCCGATCAGGTGCTGGGCGATCCCTGGCACCCCTACACCTCGGCGCTGCTGGCCGCGCTGCCCGAAGGCGGGTTCGAGCCGATCCCCGGCCACCCGCCGTCGTTGACCGAGCTCGACCGCATCGAACAGGAGTGGGGCTGCGTGTACTGCCAACGCCGTCCGGACCAGCCGGGGTTCGCGCCCTGCACGGGAGATCCCGCACTGCTCGCCCGCGGCGAGCGGTGGATCGCAGCGCACGCGCCGTGCTGAGCGCGAAGGACGTCGTCGTCGGCTACCGGCGCGGTGAGCCGGTGCTCGACGGCGCGAGCATCGACCTCGCCGCAGGCGAAGTGCTGGGTCTGGCCGGTCCCAGCGGTTCAGGAAAGTCGACGCTGGGGCGCGTGCTGGCCCTCCTGCACCGGCCGTGGTCCGGTCGGGTGTCGCTCGATGGCAGTGACATCACCGGTTTTCGGCACCGCACACCCCCGGAAACGCGAAAAGCGATCGGAATCGTCTTCCAGCACCCGCGCCCGGCGGTCGATCCCCGCTTCACGCTCCGCGACATCATCTCGGAACCGCTGCTCGCCGCCGGAGAACCGGGCGAGATCGGCGCACTCACCGACGAAGTCGGCCTCACCGACGAACTCCTCACCCGCAGGCCCCACGAGGTCAGCGACGGCCAGCTGCAACGCGCCTGCCTGGCCCGAGCGCTCGCCCCACGGCCCCGCTACCTGGTGTGCGACGAGATGACCGCCATGCTCGACGCCTCCACCACGGCCGCGCTCGTGCGCGTTGTCGACCGCCGGACCAGGGAGGACGACACCGGAGTCCTGGCCATCAGCCACGACGAAGCACTCCTGGAGCGGTGGGCCGACCGTGCGGTTCACGTAGCCGAGTTGGTATGAGATTGTGGCGCAATGCGGTACTCGGGGAGCCGCTTCGAAGAAGTACGAACGACTCTCAGGAGCTGACGTGAGCGAGCAAGAAGGCACCACATTCCTCCAGTGGCGGGAACGCGTGCAGAACGAGGCGTCCGGAGACCGCCCGCAGATGCGCCTGCTGATGATGGTGGCCGCGGCAGTGGTAGTGGCCGGCATCCTCATCGGCACGATCGTCCTGATGCTTTCCTGATCTTCGTCCCCGGGTTCACTGCAACTGCTCCGTGGTCTTGCTGCTTCGCGGTGCGGGTAGCGGAACCTCAGACGCCTCCTGGGTCCGGGATCCGAGACTTGAGTATTAGGGGATACGCGGCGCTTCGGCTGTCCTCCCCAGGAGGCGTCTGAGAACCCGCGGCGGTGCCGGTTGCTCAGGTGGGGTAGTGCGAAAGCACCTTCGGTGCTTGCCTGACGTGCTCTGGTGGTAGTGCGAAAGCACCTTCGGTGCTTGCCTGACGTGCTCTGGTGGTAGTGCGAAAGCACCTTCGGTGCTTGCCTGACGTGCTCTGCTTGTACTGCGAAAGCGCCTTCGGTGCTTGGGTTTCAGTCTTCTGTCTTGCGCCAGAACTGCTTTCGGTGGCCGTCCCTGAGGACGACTCCCAGCTCCGCCAACTGAGTTCGCAGGAGCGCGGCCTCCTTGTGGTCGCGCCTGCGCAACGCCCGGTCGCGCTCGGTCATCAGGGCGTTGACCCGCAGTGGCAACTCCTCGGTGTCGCCCGTCCACAGCGCGTACCGGCCCGCGTACGGGTCCGAGTCGCGCCAGCGGTAGCCGTGCTCGCGGAACGCGTCGCGCAGCGCCAACCGGTCCAGCCCCGACTTGCGGCGAGCCAGCTCGGAGCCGGACGCGTCGAGCAGCACCAGATGCCCGCGCTCGGTGAACACCGCGTCCACCTCGCTGCCGGGGATCTCGTGCTCGCGGCGGCCCGTCGCGAGCACCACCCGCTCCGGGTCGATCGTCGCGGTCAGCCGCTCCTGCGCGAACAACCCCGCGAAACCCAAACCGATGATCGCGCCCAGCGCGACCGCCACCACCGCGCCCCACGGGTCCGCGCCCGAGGCCGCGAGCTCGAACACGCCCTGGAACGGCGCCCACGGCAAACCCGCCACCCACGCCGCGACCAGCCTCAGCAGGAACCCCGCCGCCGCTCCCAGCAGCGGGCAGTAGATCCACGAGCCCCTGCGGACCAGCGCGGGCGGGCGGATCGTCGTCGCGGTGCTCATGGCCCTCATTATCGCGAGAGAAAGGGCCCGGGGTGCGCGCACCCCGGGCCCTCCCGATCCCCCTCCTGAGCGGGTCAGGCACCCGCCTCGCGCAGCAGGATGTCCACTGCGGCGTCGTTGCGAGCGGTCTCCCGCTCGATCACGTCGCCCGGCGGGTAGAAGCCGTCGAGACCACCGCTGCTCGACGGGTACATCTCGAAGGTGAAGGCCAGGATCTTGTGCTGACCCCACATCCAGTCGAGGCTGTCGCCGTCGGTCACGTACAGGTCGCTCGACTGCTGCGGCGTGTAGCCGTTGGTCTGCGCCATCTCGGTGCCGACCTTCACGAACCGGTCGTTCTCCTCCTGCGTCATGCCCTCGGTGACGTCGTCAGACGTGTGGCCGAAGGGCCACAGGACCAGCTCGGAATAGGTGTGGAAGTCCACCGCGGCCTTGATCTGCTGGGCACCGCCCACCACGCGCGAGTCGATGAAGTCGCGCATCGCCGCCGCCTCCGGCGAGGACCAGGCCTCGGTGCCCCGGTAGGTCTCATCCGCCGGGTCATCGCTGGAACCACCGCAGCAGCCCCACTTGTGGCCCCAGTTGCGGTTGACGTCGGTGCCCTGGTCCTGGCGGTTCTTGCGCCAGCCCTGGTACTCGCCCGACTCGACGTCGTAGGACGACCCATCCGGGTTGACCGACGGGATGATCCAGATCTCCCGGTTGTCGACCATGTCCTTCACAGCCGGATCCGAGTAGTTGTCGGTGAACCGCTGCGCCACGTGCAAGCACATCTCGGTCGTCAGGTGCTCGCGCGCGTGCTGGTTGCAGTCGAAGAGGACCTCCGGCTCGTCCTCGTCCGTCGCCACGTTGTCGCTCACCTTGAGCACCGGGATGTCCCGGCCCTCGAACGACTTACCCGCGCTGACCTTCGCCGCGAGATCCGGGTGATCGGCCACCGTCTTGTCGAGCTCGGCGACCATCTCGTCGTAGTTGTGGTACGCCTCGTCACCCGGCGGGAAATCGCCCGGGGCCTTCGGCTGCACGCCGTTGCGCTTCTGCAGCGCATCGGCGACCTTCGACTGCTCGGTGAGCTGGAAGCCGCGAGCGCGCAGCTGCTCGGCCTCCGCGCCCGTCGCCTCCACGCTGGCGACCCGGTCCTTGGTGACACCCAGGACCTCCGCGCCGCTGCGGTTGATCTCCGTACGGGATGCGCTGTCGGTGTTGGGGACCGTGTAGATCGCGCGGTCCTGCGCGGATGCGCCGGTCGGTTCTGCGGCCAAGCCCGCCTGAACCGGTGCCAGCAGTACCAGGCCGGCGGCCGCGGCCACCAGAGCTGCCTTGCGCCTAGAGCTGAACATCGGGTCTCCGATCGATCACTGGAGGTGATGTTGGCAGAGTCCAGGAGGTGGGTGGTGTTGGCAACTCATTGGCGAACTATGGCCCCAGCATGAACATTTTCCCCTTTTTCTTCGGTAGGGGTGGCGTGCCGTGCCTTGTGTTATTCGGGTCTTGTTGCTCGGCGGTGCGGGTTCACTGCAACTACTCAGTGGTCTCCTTGCTGGGCGGTGCGGGTAGCGGAACCTCAGACGCCTTCTGGCTCCGGGATCCGAGGCTTATGTATGCCAATACACGACACGTCGGCTGTCCTCCCCAGAAGGCGTCTGAGAACCCGCGGCGGTGCCGGTTGCTTGCGTGGGGCACTGAGAAAGCACCTTCGGTGCTTGCCTGACGTGGGTTGCTTGCGTGGGGCAGTGAGAAAGCACCTTCGGTGCTTGCCTGACGGTGTTCTTGTTCCTGCTCTTGTTCTTGTGCTCTTGCTTTCTTCTTGTGGTGTGACTCGGGGCTGGGTTTGGGGACTGGGGGGTGGGGGTCGATTACCCTGGTCGGTGTAGTTCACCTGTCCTGGAAGGATGCCCATGCTCACCCGTACCGACCTGCGCGGTCGTGTTCCGTCCACCGCCACGCTGCGTGCCACGCTGCCGCGCGCCGAGATGGACGTTGAGCACGTGCTGCATCGGGTCCGGCCGGTGATCGAGGACATCCGCGACCGCGGCGTCGACGCCGTGCTCGACCACACCGAGAAGTTCGACGGGGTCCGTCCCGAGCGAGTGCGGGTGCCCGCCGACGAGCTGCGCCGCGCGCTCGACGAGCTCGACCCGGCCGTGCGGGCCGCGCTGGAGGAATCCATCGCGCGGGCCCGTCGCGTGCACACCGACCAGCGTCGCACCGACAGCACCACCCAGGTCGTGCCCGGTGGCACGGTCACCGAGCGCTGGGTGCCGGTGGAGCGAGTCGGCCTCTACGCGCCCGGTGGCCTCGCCGTGTACCCGTCGAGCGTCGTCATGAACGTCGTCCCGGCCCAGACCGCCGGCGTCGACTCGCTGGTGGTCTGCAGCCCGCCGCAAGCCGACTTCGGCGGCATGCCGCACCCGACGATCCTGGCCGCCGCCCAGCTGCTGGGCGTCGAGGAGGTCTGGGCGGTCGGCGGAGCGCAGGCCGTCGCGCTGCTCGCCTACGGCGGCACCGACACCGACGGTGCCGAGCTGCTGCCCGCCGACATGGTCACCGGGCCCGGCAACGTCTACGTCACCGCCGCCAAGCGCCACCTGCGCAGCATCATCGGCATCGACTCCGAGGCAGGGCCCACCGAGATCGCGGTGCTCGCCGACGGCACGGCCGACGCGGTGCACGTGGCCGCCGACCTCATCAGCCAGGCGGAGCACGACACCCTCGCGGCCAGCGTGCTGGTCACGACCTCACCGGAGCTGGCCGACGCCGTCGACGCCGAGCTGGAGCGCCAGGTTGGCCTGACCAAGCACGTCGAGCGCATCCGCACCGCGCTGACCGGGCGCCAGTCCGGCTGCATCCTCGTGTCGGACGTCGACGACGGCATCCGGGTGGTCGACGCCTACGCCGCCGAGCACCTGGAGATCCAGACCGCCGAGGCCGACGCGGTCGCGGCGCGGGTGCGCAACGCGGGCGCGATCTTCGTCGGCCCGTACGCGCCGGTCTCGCTCGGCGACTACTGCGCGGGCTCGAACCACGTGCTGCCCACCGGTGGGTGCGCCCGGCACTCCTCGGGCCTGAGCGTGCAGAGCTTCCTGCGCGGCATCCACGTCGTCTCCTACACCGAGCAGGCGCTGCGCGAGGTCGCCGACCAGGTCGTCGCGCTCGCCGATGCCGAGGACCTGCCCGCCCACGGCCAGGCCGTGACCGCCCGCTTCTGAGACGATGAACAGTTCAGCCGCCGCGACGGCGCAGGTGGGAAGCTCTCACCCGCGCCGGTCGCTCAGGCGGCGAGAAGATGATGAAGGACTTCCATGAGTGACGTGCTCGGTGCCGACACGACGCTGGCCGACCTGCCGCTGCGGGACGACCTGCGCGGGCGCAGCCCCTACGGGGCACCGCAGCTGGACGTCTCGGTCCGGCTCAACACCAACGAGAACCCCTACCCGCCGCCGCCGGAACTGGTCGCCGACGTGACCTCCGCCGTGGCCGAGGCGGCCGCCGACCTGCACCGGTACCCGGACCGCGACGCCCGCGACCTGCGCAGCGACCTGGCCGCCTACCTGTCCGGCGCGACCGGTGCCCGGCTGGCGATGGACAACGTCTGGGCCGCCAACGGATCCAACGAGGTCCTCCAGCAGATCCTGCAGGCCTTCGGCGGGCCCGGGCGCACCGCGCTGGGCTTCGAGCCCTCCTACTCGATGCACCCGATCCTGTCGGCCGGTACCCGCACCGACTGGCTGCCCGCGCCGCGCCGGGCCGACTTCAGCCTCGACGGCGCGGAGGCCGCCCGCGCGGTGGCCGAGAAGCAGCCCGACATCGTGTTCGTGACCAGCCCCAACAACCCCACCGGCCAGTCGGTGTCCCTGGACGACCTGCGCGCCGTCCTCGACGCCGCGCCGGGCGTGGTCGTGGTCGACGAGGCCTACGCCGAGTTCTCCGCGCAGCCCAGCGCGGTCGAGCTGATCGAGCGGTACCCGGCGAAGGTGATCGTCAGCCGCACCATGAGCAAGGCCTTCGCCTTCGCGGGAGGCCGGCTGGGTTACCTGGCCGCGGCACCGGCGATGATCGAGGCGTTGCTGCTGGTCAGGCTTCCGTATCACCTCTCGTCGGTGACCCAGGCCGCCGCTCGCGCCGCGCTGCGGCACGCCGAGGCCACGCTGGGATCGGTGCACGCGCTGAGCGACGAGCGCGACCGGGTCCTGGCCGCGCTGCGGGAGCTGGGATTCACCCCCGCGCCCAGCGACGCCAACTTCGTGCTGTTCGGCCGGTTCGCCGACGCGCACCGCGCCTGGCAGCGCTACCTGGACTCCGACGTGCTGATCCGGGACGTCGGCATCCCCGGCCACCTGCGGGTCACCATCGGCACGCCCGCCGAGAACGACGCGTTCCTGGCGGCGAGCAAGGCAGTCATGGAGGAGATCGAACGGTGAGTTTTCAGCCAGGCACGCGGGTCGGTCGCGTCGAGCGCGCCACCAAGGAGTCGTCGGTGCTGGTCGAGCTCGACCTCGACGGCACCGGGCAGGTCGACGTCGACACCACGGTCCCGTTCTACGACCACATGCTCACCGCGCTGGGCACGCACGCCGCGTTCGACCTGAAGGTCAAGTCCACCGGGGACATCCACATCGACGCCCACCACACCGTCGAGGACACCGCGATCGTCCTCGGCCAGGCGCTGCGCCAGGCGCTGGGTGACAAGAAGGGCATCCGCCGCTTCGGCGACGCCTGGATCCCGATGGACGAGACCCTCGCGCACGCGGCCGTCGACGTCTCGGGCCGCTCCTACTGCGTGATGTCGGGCGAGCCGGAGGAGTACAACACCTTCACCATCGGCGGGAACTACCCGTTCGTGCTCAACCGGCACGTCTTCGAGTCGCTGGCCTTCCACTCGCAGATCAACCTGCACACCAGGGTGATCCACGGCCGCGACCCGCACCACATCGCGGAGGCCGAGTACAAGGCCATCGCCCGCGCCCTGCGCGCCGCGGTGGAACCCGACCCTCGCTTCGCGGGAGTCGTCCCCTCCACCAAGGGCGCGCTCTAAGCCCGGATCTCCCGCGAAAACCGCAGTTCCCGCCGCCGCGAGAACTGCGGTTTTCGCGTGAAGCAGCCAGGTGAGATGGTGCGGTGTGCGGTTCTTGAGTCCTGTTCAACTGGAGACATCGTGAGACCTGGTGTCCTGACGGGAAGAACATCGCCGCAGACCTCACGGGCTGAACGATCTCGAATGAAGGCTGCAGCCTAGCTTTCGGTTGATAGCGCCAGCGGCGAGTATCGATCGCGATCAGTGACGTGCGGTGCCGACATCGGTAGTTACGCCGCTACTATGAGTGAGGTAGCTCTCCGGGTTGCCATACACGGTTGAGTTGGGCAGGACTTCTAGGGAGCGGTGGATGGCACCTGCGGCATGGCTCGTGCGCGGCGGCAGGCATGGTGAACGTGAAGAGCAGGCTCTAAGTAGGGGCTTGGCGATCGCTGGTTGGGATGAGGTAGGCGACCTTAGCGCTTTGCCGACGAAAGGTGCGTTGCGGCAGAGGATTTCGAGCTGTTATCCCACCGCGAGTAAGGCGAAGGTCGCAAACTGGACGGGACAGCTTTGGCGGTTTCGAGCTGAGATGGAGCTCGATGATTACGTCGTGCTCCCCCTTAAGACGCGACCTGGTCAGCTCGCAATCGGGCGTGTGAGCGGTCCGTACAGGTTCGATGCCGATGCAGCGCCTGGGTACCAGCACCTTCGCCCGGTTGATTGGATTCGGAAGGACGTCCCACGCGACGATGTACAGCGAGATCTCTTGGACAGCATGGGATCTTTGCTGACGATCTGCGGGTTGCACAGATTTGGCGCTGCTGAACGGATTGCGAATCTGGCGGCGGGTTCCGTTGATCCTGGTCCGGATGTCGCCGACGAGCGCCCGCAGCCTATGGCAAGTACTCCTGCGGAACTTGCTGCCAGGGCCGCTGAGGCTGATGTTAGTAGTCCTTTCAAGCTAACCATCCGGGAGTTGCTTGATTGCTGGGGCGTAGTTCGCCGGACGTCTTCCAACATCGCCCAGATCGAGACTGACCTCAGTGAATATGGTTTGACTACAAAGCCTCCCTTCACCGAGGGCTGGATCGGCACCAAGGTGGAGATCGTTCCGATCGGTGAGGAGCCCGGCGGCGAAGGTGGTGTTGAAGCAGGCGACGCGGAAGATGTGCAAGAGGCGTCCGAATTTGTGCCGATTACGTTGCGCGTTGGAATGCTCGGCCCAGCAAACAAGGATGTTGCAAGTGTGCGGCCCGAGGACGGCCTCGATACGGCTACGACACGGATGCTCATCGAGAATTACTCGCAACTCGCTGTCATAGACAGCCAGGGAAACCTCTGTGGTGCTGTTAGCTGGGAGTCGATCGGAAAGGCTCGCCTTTCTGGCCACACCGTGGCCGTTTCGGACGCGCTTGTACCTGCGCGTGTCGTGCATCCCAGTGAAGACCTGCTGAGTCAACTAGATGAGATCTACAGACGTGGTTACCTTTTCGTTCGTGGGGCTGATCAGTCATCGACCGGGATCGTGACAGCAGCTGATCTCACCGGTCAGTTCGGTGAACTCACTCGACCATTCGTGTTGATCGACGAGGCAGAACGCAGACTTCGACGCCGGGTTGACGAAGTCTTTGAGGTCGAGGAACTTCGGCAAGTTGCACGCAACCCCAAAAAGGTTCATTCGGCCGCTGATTTTACGCTCGGTTCGTACGGTTTCCTGCTTAAAGAACCAGAAAACTTCCGCAAGCTTGCGTGGCCGTTGGATCAGACGATCTTCTTGGCCTGTCTTGAGGAGGTTCGGAAGATTCGGAACGACATCATGCACTTCACTTTGGATCCGTTGACTGCTGAGCTGGACACCTTGGCTGGATTCGTGCAGATGCTTCGTACTGTTGATCCACGGGGTTGATACCGACAAGACCGGGCCTCCCTCGTCGGGTGACGGGGGAGGCCCGGTCTTCGGGGCGGAGGGGTCAGACCTTGGCGGGGGTCTTCTCCTCGGTGGACGCTCCGCCGTCGTCGACGAAGGTCTGCTCGTTGAACGGCGATTCGCCGGTGAAGACCTGCTGCATCTGGGTGCGGTCGAGCTCCTTGGTCCAGGAGCCGATGAGCACGGTCGCGACCGCGTTGCCCGCGAAGTTGGTCAGGGCGCGGGCCTCCGACATGAAGCGGTCGATGCCCACGATCAGTCCGACGCCGTCGAGCAGGTCCGGGCGGTGCGACTGCAGGCCGCCCGCCAGCGTGGCCAGGCCGGCGCCGCTGACGCCCGCCGCGCCCTTCGACGCGATCATCATGAACAGCAGCAGACCGATCTGCTCGCCGATCGACAGCGGGTCGCCGAGCGCGCTGGCGATGAACAGCGACGACATGGTCAGGTAGATCATCGTGCCGTCGAGGTTGAACGAGTAGCCGGTGGGCACCGTGATGCCCACGACCGGCTTGCTCACGCCCAGGTGCTCCATCTTCGCGATCAGCCGCGGCAGCGCGGCCTCCGACGAGGAGGTCGACACGATCAGCAGGAACTCGCGGCCCAGGTAGCGCAGCAGCGAGAAGATGTTGACCCGCGCGAACAGCCACAGGATGGCGCCCAGCACGACGAAGATGAACAGCGCGCAGGTCGTGTAGAAGCCGACCATGATCACCGCGAGGCCCTTGAGGGCGTCCACGCCGGTGGCGCCGACCACGGCCGCGATCGCGCCGAACGCGCCGACCGGTGCGACCCACATGACCATCGCCAGGATCTTGAACACCAGGCGCTGGATGTGCTCGATGCCGCGCAGGATCGGCTGACCCTTCTCGCCCATGCTCTGCAGGGCGAAGCCGGCCAGCAGGGCGACCAGCAGCGTCTGCAGCACCTCGCCCTCGGTCAGGGCCGAGACCAGGGTCTGCGGGATGATCCCGAGCAGGAACTCGGTGGTGGTCTGGGCCTCTTCACCGGCCTGCTCCGCGCCCGAACCGCGCAGCTCGTCGGTGATCTGCAGGCCTTCGCCCGGGTGCAGCACGTTGCCGACCATCAGGCCGATGACCAGCGCGACCAGCGACATGATCATGAAGTAGCCGAGCGCGAGACCGCCGACCTTGCCGACCTTGGCGGCCTTTCGGACGCTGCCGACGCCGAGGACGATCGTGCAGAAGATGATCGGCGAGATCATCATCTTGATGAGGTCGACGAAACCGGTGCCCAACGGCTTGAGCGCCTTGCCGACGTCGGGGGCGAGGAAGCCGACGGCGATGCCCGCCAGGACGGCGACGATCACCGCGATGTAGAGGTAGTGCGTTCTGTCCCGACGTTTCGTCGGCGCAGCATCATTGCTAGCCACTGTTGAACTCCTTGCGCGGCCGGGGTGTCTCCGGGTCACGTGCGGCTCACCGCGCGTGTCCCAGGTCACGGAAGATCCGGTCCGAGACTATGCGAGCTGTGTATCGTCGCCGTCTCGCTTCTGTTCATTGTGTTCACATCGTCGTCATGAGTGAGTGATGTCCGGATACCGGTACCGGCTCCGCCCGCGGTGGAGCCTGGCGCGGCAGTTGTTCGTGCTGCAGATCGTCGTCGTGGCCGTCGTCGTGCTCGCCGGAGCCGCGCTGGCCGCCTACGACGCCGACCAGCGGACCGAGGACACCGCGCGGGAGAAGGTCGTGGCGGTGGCCCGGACGCTGGCCGCCCAGCCCGCCGTGGCCGACGCGATGGCCTCCCCCGATCCCACCGCGGCGCTGCAGCCGCTGGCCGAGCGCGTGCGTGCCGAAGCGGGGGTCGACTTCATCACGATCATGTCCCCGCAGGGGATCCGGTTCACCCACCCCGACCCGTCCCGCATCGGCCGGCCGTTCCGCGGCAACATCGACCCCCGTCTGATGCTGGTCGAGACCTACACCGGCACGCTCGGCCCGTCGGTGCGCGCGGTCGTGCCGGTGCACCGCGGCTCCCAGATGGTGGGACTCGTGGCCGACGGCATCACCGTGCGGGTGATCACCGACGAGCTGCGCGGCCGGGTCGCGGTGCTGGTGCTCGTGGCCGCTGGGGCGCTGCTGCTCGGCGGCGTGCTGACGTACCTGGTCAACGCCCGGATCCGGCGCCACACGCACGGCATGCGCCCGGCCGAGCTGTCCCGGATGTACGAGTACCACGACGCGATCCTGCACGCGGTGCGCGAAGGGCTGCTGCTGGTGTCGCCGGACGGACGCGTGACCTTGTGCAACGATGGTGCCGCTGTGCTGCTTTCACTGGATTCCGCCGCGGTCGAAGGTGAGAAGGTGTCCGCACTGGACCTTCCACCCTCCCTTGTGGACACCCTCGGCAGGGGGTCGGTCCGCGACGAGGTGCACCTGACCGACCGCCGGGTGCTGCTGGTCAACGTCTCCTCGGTCCGCAGTGACGGCCGCGACCTCGGCAGCGTCGTCACGCTGCGGGACCACACGGAGCTGCAGGCGCTCAGCGGCGAGCTCGACTCGATGCGCGGCTTCGCCGAATCGCTGCGCTCGCAGGCCCACGAGTCCGCGAACCGGCTGCACACCGTCGTCTCGCTGATCGAACTCGGCCGAACCGAGGAGGCCGTCGGGTTCGCGACCTCGGAGCTGGACCTCGCGCAACGCCTGACCGACCAGGTCGTGGGCTCCGTCGGTGAGCCGGTGCTGGCCGCGTTGCTGCTGGGCAAGAGCGCGGAGGCAGGGGAGCGGGGGGTCGAGGTGGTGCTCAGCGAGGACACCGAGGTCGACGACGCAGCCCTGGAGCACCTCGACTCCCGGGACCTGGTGACCATCCTCGGGAACCTGATCGACAACGCCGTGGAGGCCGTGGCGGACCGGCCGGGGCCTCGCGTCGAGGTGACCATCCGGTCCACAGCGGACGGAGTGCTGATCCGGGTCGCCGACAACGGTCCCGGCGTCCCGGCCGACACCTCCGAGCTGTTCCGGCGCGGCTGGTCGACGAAGTCCGGCGACCGCGGACTCGGGCTGGCGCTGGTCGGGCAGTGCGTGCGGCGGCACGGCGGCGTCATCGACGTCGGCGGCGACGAGGGCGCGGTGTTCACCGTCCGGCTACCGGGGGCGTCGCGATGATCTCGGTTCTGGTGGTCGAGGACGACCCGGTGGCGGGCGAGGCGCACGAGGCCTACGTCAACCGGGTCGAGGGCTTCGCGGTGGCGGGGCGAGTCCGCACCGGTCAGGCGGCGCTGCGGTTCGTCGAGCACACCACCATCGACCTGGTGCTGCTCGACCTGCGGCTGCCCGACATGGACGGGCTCCAGGTGGCCCGCGCCCTGCGCACGGCGGGACTCCCGGTCGACGTCATCGCGGTCACGTCGGCTCGGGACCTCAAGGTCGTGCGCGCGGCGGTGTCCAGCGGCGTCGTGCAGTACCTGCTCAAGCCGTTCACCTTCGCCGCGATGCGCGAGAAGCTGGAGCACTACGCGCGGTTCCGCGCCACGCTCGGCCAGGACCGGGAGGTCCAGGGGCAGGCCGAGATCGATCGCGCGTTCTCGTCCCTGCGCGGTGTGAACCGCGCCGCCCTCCCCAAGGGGATGGGCGAGGAAACCCTCGCCGCGGTCGTCACGGCGTTGCGCGCGATGCCCTCCGGCGGGTCTGCGGGCGCCGTCGGCGAGGCCGCGGGCGTCTCCCGCGTCACGGCCCGCCGCTACCTCGAGTACTTGGCCGGCACGGGCGTGGTCGAACGCCTCCCCACCTACGGCACGGTCGGACGCCCGGAGATGACCTACACCTGGACGGGTGAATCCTGACCCGATCCGTCGCCTGGTCCCAGTTTTAGTCATAACCGAGGACCTTCGGTGTCCGAAATGTCGGCTCAGTTTGGACTAAAACTGGGGCTTGGTGAGTGCCGTCCTACCCGATCCCCGCGTCCGGAGTTGAGCGTCTCAGGCGGGAGCGGGGGTTGTGGGGTCCGCGGTGGGGCGGAGGACCGGGGCGCCCGGGCCGTTCTCGGCTTGGCGGTCGTCGGGGTTGTTGAGGATGCAGGTGCGCAGCGACAGGCAGCCGCAGCCGATGCAGCCCGTGAGGTTGTCGCGGAGGCGCTGCAGGCCGTCGATGCGAGCGTCGAGCTCGTCGCGCCAGCGCCGGGAGAGCCGCGCCCAGTCGGCCTTGGTGGGCGCGTGGTCGTCGGGGAGCGTGGCGAGGGCTTCGGAGATCTGCTCCAGGCTGAGGCCGACCCGCTGCGCGGCGCGGATGAACGCCAGCCGGCGCAGCACCGCCCGCCGGTAGCGGCGCTGGTTGCCGGAGGTGCGGGTGGAGGTGATCAGGCCGCGGTCCTCGTAGAAGCGCAGCGCGGTCTGCGCGACTCCGCTGCGGTGCGCGACCTCTCCGATGGTCAGCAAGGCGGGTAGTTTCGACACCCCGCCAGGCTAGCTCAAACCTCCACATTGGTGGAGCTATATCGGCGCTTGACTTCGACTTAACTCGAAGTCCCATCCTGGTTGGCATGGCGATCAAGACGGACTACCGGTACGCCGATCTGCGCCCGCTGATGACGCGGATGACCGGCGACGAGAAGCACGACTCCGCGGCCACCTCCACCCTCGACGCGCTCTGGGTGCTCTACGACGAGGTCCTCTCGGTGGCGCCGGACCGCGTCGACGACCCGCAGCGCGACCGCTTCCTGCTGTCCAAGGGGCACGGGCCGATGGCCTACTACGCGGTCCTCGCGGCCAAGGGATTCCTGGACCCGGCCGAGCTGGACCGCTTCGGCGAGTTCGACTCCCGGCTGGGCTTCCACCCCGATCGGGTGCTGGCGCCGGGGGTGGAGATCGGCAGCGGGTCGCTGGGCCACGGTCTCCCGCTCGCGCTCGGCGTCGCGCTCGGCCTGCGGGCGCGGGGGCTCGACCGGCCGCGCGTGGTCGTGCTCGTCGGCGACGCCGAGCTCGACGAGGGCAGCAACCACGAGGCGATCCAGGTCGCCGGCCGCTGGGGGCTGGGCCGGCTGACCGCCCTGGTGATCGACAACCGGTCGTCCAGCACCGGCTGGCCCGGCGGCATCGCCGACCGCTTCGCGCGGGAGGGCTGGGCGGCCCGGGTCGTCGACGGCCGCGACCACACCGCGCTGCACCAGGCGTTGAGCGCCACCGTCACCGACCGCCCGCTCGCGGTCGTCGCCGAGGTCGAAACCCGAGGAGGAACCCGATGAGCATGCGCGAGCAGTTCGTGCGCACCACCACCGCGGCCATGGACGCCGACCCGAGGGTCGCGCTCGTGCTGGCCGAGATCTCCGCCGACCGCTTCACCGACGCCCTCGACCGGCACGCCGACCGCGTGTTCAACGTCGGCATCCGCGAGCAGGCGATGGTCGGCGTCGCCGGGGGACTGGCGCTGGCGGGGATGCGGCCGGTGCTGCACTCGATCACGCCGTTCCTCGTGGAACGGCCCTTCGAGCAGCTCAAGCTCGACCTCGGGCATCAGGGCGTCGGGGCGATCGCGGTCAGCACCGGCGCCTCCTACGACTACCCGACGGCCGGGCGCACCCACATGGCTCCCGGAGACGTCGCGCTGATCGACGCGCTGCCGGGCTGGACCGCGCACGTGCCCGGCCACCCGGACGAGGTCGATGCGCTGCTGAGCCGCGAGTTCGACCACGACGGGCTCGTCTACCTGCGGCTCTCCGACCGCCTCAACGCCGAGCCGCTGGTCACCGGGCCCGGCTGGCACCAGGTGCGGCACGGTCGCGACGGCGTGGTGCTGGCCGTCGGGCCGATGCTCGATCCGGTGCTGTCGGCCACCGCCGCGATGGACGTCACGGTCCTCTACACCGCCACGATCCGGCCGTTCGACGCCGCAGGGCTGCGCGCGGCCGTGCGCGCGGCGGCCCCGGACGTGGTGCTGGTCGAGCCCTACCTGCGCGGCACCTCCACGCGCGAGGTCGCCGAGGCGCTGTCGGACACCCCGCACCGGGTGCTGTCGCTGGGCGTGCGCCGGGACCTGGAGCTGCGCGCCTACGGCACGGTCGAGGAGCACGACGCCGCGCACGGGCTCGGCCCGACCGCCATCGCGGGCGAGGTCGCTCACTTCCTGCACGGGGTGACGAATCGGGCGGCGTGAGCCCGGTAGCCTGGCCCCGTGGCACGAGTCGTCATCTTGGACTACGGATCAGGCAACCTCCGCTCCGCCGAACGCGCTCTGCAGCGCGCCGGCGCCGACGTCGAGGTGACCGCCGATCATCGTGCCGCGGTCGAGGCGGACGGCCTCGTCGTTCCCGGCGTCGGCGCTTTCGCGGCCTGCATGGAGGGGCTGCTGGAGGTCGGCGGCGACAAGATCATCGATCAGCGGCTCTCGGGCGATCGTCCGGTGCTGGGCATCTGCGTGGGCATGCAGGTGCTGTTCGGCCAGGGCGTGGAGCACGGCGTGCAGGCCGACGGTTGCGGGCAGTGGCCCGGCACCGTCGAGCGGCTGCAGGCCGACGTGCTGCCGCACATGGGCTGGAACACGGTGCGGAAGCCCGCCGACAGCGTGCTGTTCGACGGCTTGGACGACGAGACCCGCTTCTACTTCGTGCACTCCTTCGCGGTCCGCGAGTGGGAGCTGGAGAGCTCCGACTCGATCGCCCCGCCCAGGGTGACCTGGGCCGAGCACGGAGAACCCTTCGTGGCCGCCGTCGAGAACGGAGCGTTGATGGCAACCCAGTTCCACCCGGAGAAGTCCGCTGACGCCGGGGCCCACCTGCTGCGCAACTGGCTGGGCACCCTGTGACCCGCCGTCACGGGTTGCTCGGCCCGAACGCCGTCCGCGTGGTCGCCCTGGTGCTCGCGGTCGGCATGGCCTCGGCCGTCGGCGCCCCGTACCTGATCCAGGCCGGAGTGCCCCTGCTGGGTGTGCTGGCGCTGACGGTGCTGGTGCTCGGCGTTCCGCTGGTGGCCATCCTCCGCAGCGAACGTTCCCGCCGCTGAACTGCGGTAACGCCGCGCAATTCGGATCTCGCGCGATATTCGACTCCCGAGGTGGGGATTCGAACTCCGCGCGGAATTCGACACTCATCCCCTGATCGGGGCAGGTGCGGGAGGTGGCCGGGTGCTCGGGCCCGGAGCGGCGTCATTAGGGTTGAGCTGTGAGTTTCACTTTGCTTCCCGCTGTTGATGTTGCCGATGGGCAGGCCGTCCGCCTCGTCCAGGGCGCCGCCGGTACCGAGACCTCCTACGGTGATCCGCTGGAGGCCGCGCTGACCTGGCAGCGCGCGGGCGCGGAGTGGGTTCACCTGGTCGACCTCGACGCCGCCTTCGGCCGCGGCAGCAACCGCGAGCTGCTGGCCGAGGTGACCGCGAAGCTGGACGTGCAGGTCGAGCTCTCCGGCGGCATCCGCGACGACGCCTCGCTGGAGGCCGCGCTGGCCACCGGCTGCGCCCGGGTCAACCTCGGCACCGCCGCGCTGGAGAACCCGGAGTGGGCGGATCGCGTCGTGGCCGAGTACGGCGACCGCGTGGCCGTCGGGCTGGACGTGCGCATCACCGAGCAGGGGCACCGCTTGGCCGCCCGCGGCTGGACCAAGGACGGCGGCGACCTGTGGGAGGTGCTGGCCCGTCTCGACGCCGCCGGCTGCCGCCGCTACGTCGTCACCGACGTCAGCAAGGACGGCACGCTGCAGGGGCCGAACACCGAGCTGCTGCGCGAGGTCTGCTCCCGCACCGACTCCCCGGTCATCGCCTCCGGCGGTGTGTCCAGTGTGGACGACCTGGTCGCGCTCTCGCAGCTGGCGCCGGCGGGCCTCGAAGGCTCCATCGTCGGCAAGGCCCTCTACGCCCAGAACTTCACGCTGGAAGATGCCCTGGCCGCCGTTCGCTGATTCCCCGGATCTTCTCCGGGGAAACCCTGATCGACGTCGCATCGCGAGATCAGCACCGTGGTGGTCGTGATCCGAAACACGGATCCGACCACCACTGGAGGAACTCCATGCGACGAACACTGGGGGTGTTGCTGGCCGCCGGCGCGCTAGCCGGGGCGGCGGCCGCACCGGCGCAGGCGGAGGCCGGGCTGGACTGGCAACCCTGCGAGCAGAACGCCGAGGTCGAGTGCTCGACCGTGCAAGTCCCGCTGGACTGGGCCAACCCGCAGGGCGAGCAGATCGACATCGCGGTGGCCCGGCGCCCCGCCACCGATCCTGCCAGGAAGATCGGCACGCTGGTCGCCATGCCGGGTGGTCCTGGTGGTACCGGGGTCAGCTGGCTGGTCGGCGGCAGCCCGTTCGATCCCGAGATCGCCGCCCGCTTCGACGTCGTCAGCTACGACCCGCGCGGATTCGGCGGAAGTCACCAGCTGCAGTGCGATCCCGCGCTGATGGAGGAGATGCCGGACGTCCGCCCGGACGGACCCGAGCAGTTCGAGGGGCTGAAGGACTACAACCGCCGCGCCTCCGACGACTGCCGGGCGCGCAGCGGCGCGATCGTCGACCACATGGACACCGCGAGCGTCGCCCGCGACATCGACGCGTTCCGCGCGGCGCTCGGCGAGCAGCAGCTCAGCCTCTACGGAATCTCCTACGGCACGCTGACCGGGCAGATGTACGCCGAGCAGTTCCCCGGCAGGGTTCGATCCCTGGTGCTGGACAGCGTTTTCGACCACAGCCAGGACACCTCCGGCTTCATGGTCACCCAGGCTGAGGCGGCCGAGGACTCGTTCGACGAGTTCGCGAAGTGGTGCGACCGGGACGCGGCGTGCGCGCTGCACGGCGAGGACGTCGGCGCCGTCTACGACGAGCTCTACAAGCGCGCCGAGGCCGGTGAACTCCCGCAACCGGGCGGTACGGAGCCGATGACGCCGGTCGAGCTCTCCCGGGGAGTGATCGGTGCCTTCTACGGTCCCGACTGGCACTCGCTGGCGACCCAGCTCGACGAGATGCGCAACGACCAGCCGACAACCGTTGCGCAGCAGCAGAATCCGGTTCCGAATCCGACCGCGGCGTTCTGCAACGACCACCGCATCGAGGCCGAGTCGCCCGAGGACTACGCCCGGCTCTTCGAGCAGCAGGAGCAGGCGGCCCCGCACCTGCGCGGTGGCGTCGGCGGTGCGCTCGCGCCGTACTGCCTCGACTGGAAGGCACCGGTGCAGAACCCGCAGCACGTGCCCGACATCCGCACCGAGGCACCGGTTCTCATCCTCAACGCGCTGCACGACCCGGCCACCGGCTACAACTGGGCGACCAACGTGGACTCCCAGATCGAGCGGGCCACGATGCTCACCTACGACGGCTGGGGTCACGGCGTCTACACCCGCAGCGAGTGCACCGCGAAGGTCACGCACGACTACTTGATCGACGGCGCGATGCCCGCTGAGGGCGCGCACTGCCCGGCGGTCGAACCAGGACCGGCCCCGACCTCGGTCCGGCCGAACATGCCCTGGTGACCTGCGTCCCCACCCCGGCTCCGCTCGGGGTGGGGACGTCTACCCTGGTGCGCATGGGTGTCGCTGTGCGTGTCATCCCGTGCCTGGACGTGGACGCGGGACGGGTCGTCAAGGGAGTCAACTTCACCGATCTCCGCGATGCCGGTGATCCGGTGGAACTGGCCAACGCCTACGACTCGGAAGGCGCCGACGAGCTGACCTTCCTCGACGTCACCGCGTCCTCCTCGGACCGCGAGACGACCTTCGACGTCGTCCGGCGCACCGCGGAGCAGGTGTTCATCCCGCTGACCGTCGGAGGCGGGGTGCGCAGCACCGACGACATCAACCGGTTGCTGCGCGCGGGCGCCGACAAGGTCAGCCTGAACACCGCCGCGATCGCGCGCCCGGAACTGCTCAACGAGGCCTCGAAGCGGTTCGGCGCCCAGTGCGTCGTGCTGTCTGTCGACGCCCGCCGGGTTCCCGAGGGCGGGCAGCCCACGCCGTCCGGCTACGAGGTCACCACCCACGGTGGACGCCGGGGCACCGGCATCTGCGCCGTGGAGTGGGCGGCGAAGGGCCAGCAGCTGGGCGTCGGCGAGATCCTGCTCAACTCGATGGACGCCGACGGCACCAAGGCCGGGTTCGACCTGGAGATGATCCGCGCGGTGCGCGAGGTCGTCGAGGTGCCGCTGATCGCCAGTGGCGGCGCAGGCGCGATCGAGCACTTCGCGCCAGCGGTGCACGCGGGCGCGGACGCCGTGCTCGCCGCCAGCGTCTTCCACTTCGGACAGCTGCGCATCGGCGAGGTCAAGGACGCGATGCGCGCGGAAGGGATCACGGTCCGATGAGCGAGCTCGACCCGACGATCGCCGAGAAGCTCAAGCGCACCGCCGACGGGCTCGTCGCCGCCATCGCGCAGCAGCGCGGAACCGGCGAGGTGCTGATGATGGCGTGGATGGACGACGAGGCGCTGCACCGCACCCTCACCACCCGCCGCGCCACCTACTTCTCCCGCAGCCGCGGGACCTACTGGGTCAAGGGCGAGACGTCCGGGCACACCCAGCACGTCCACGAGGTCCGCCTCGACTGCGACGGCGACACCCTCCTGCTGGTCGTGGACCAGCAGGGCGCGGCCTGCCACACCGGCGACCGCACCTGCTTCGACGCCGACGTCCTGCTGCCTGTCGAATCCTGAGCGTTCTGCGTGGCGGTGCGGGTGGCGGAACCTGACACGCCTTCTGGCTCCGGGATCCGCGACTTGAGTATGTCGAATACCCGGCGCTGCGGCTGTCCTCACCAGAAGACGTGTCAGAACCCGCGGCGGTGCCGGTTGCGAGGGTGGTTGTCACGGCTCGCGGCTGCGCCGCTTGCGAAGGGTTCGCAAAAGCCAGCTGCGGCGTCAGGTGAAGTTCGTCGTTCCCAGGTCTCCGGTGAGGTAGCGCTGGAGGTTGGGGCCGATGGTGGCCGCGACGGTGTCGGCGTCGGCCGAGGCCAGGGGCTCGATGCGGACCACGTAGCGGGCCATGCCGAGGCCGACGAGCTGGGAGCCGCACAGCGCCACCCGCAGCTCCGGGTTGTCGACGTCCAGGACCTTGACCAGGCGGTTGAACAGCACGTTCTGCACGAACTCGCGGAGCATGGTGACGGCCTGCTCGTTGCTCGCGACGCTGCGCATCAGCGCTGCGAACTGCCCGCCTCCCACGGTGTCCCAGGTGGAGACGAACCGGCGCATGATCCGTTCGCCGATCTGCTCCCGGGGTCCGGCGAGGACCTGCTTGAGGATCTCGGCGGGGTTGATCGGGATCTGCACCGCAGCGGTGAACAGGCCCTCCTTGCCGCCGAACCAGTGCTTGACCATCGCCGGATCCACCCCTGCGCTGCCCGCGATGGCGCGCACGGTGGCGGCTTCGTAGCCCTGCTCGGCGAAGACCTCGCGCGCGGCTGTCAGCAGCGCGTCCTTGGTGTCGGTGCCGTTGGGCCTGCGGCCTCGGCGCTTCGGTTCGGTCGTGCTCACCCACCCATCCTGGCCGCACCGGCGGTGAGGAGGCAAAGCGGAGGTCCCGCACCGGGCCCGTTCGACTGCGCGGCACAATGACACGCATGGTCGGCGATGGTGAGATCGGCAGTATCAGCCCAGGACGCGAGGAGTTCCGAGCGCTGGCGGCGGACCGCCGGGTGATCCCGGTGGTGCGGCGGTTGCTCGCGGACGACGAGACCCCGCTCGGGGTCTACCGCAAGCTCGCCGGGAACCGCCCCGGCACGTTCCTCTTCGAGTCCGCCGAGAACGGTCGATCCTGGTCGCGATGGTCGTTCATCGGAGCCAGCAGCGCCGCCGCCCTGACCGTCCGCGAGGGCGAAGCGTACTGGACCGGCACCCCGCCGGTCGGCCTGCCCAGCAGCGGCGACCCGCTGCAGGCGCTGCGCGAGACCGTCCGGTTGCTGCACACCGACCCGCTCCCCGGCCTGCCCCCGCTGACCGGCGGGATGGTCGGGTACATGGGTTACGACACCGTGCGCAGGATCGAGCGGCTGCCCGAGCTGACCGAGGACGACCTGCAGATCCCCGAGATGGTGATGCTGCTGGCCACCGACCTCGCGGCGCTGGACCACCACGAGGGCACGATCACGCTGATCGCCAACGCGGTGAACTGGGACGACAGCCCCGAGCGGGTCGACGCCGCCTACGACGACGCGGTGCGCAGGCTCGACGAGATGACCGAGCGGCTGCAGACCCCGGCAGCGCCGACGGTGGCGACGTTCTCCCGTCCGCAGGCGGACTTCCAGCGGCGCCGCCGGCCCGCCGAGCACCACGCTGCGGTGGAGAAGGCCAAGGAGGCGATCCGCGCGGGCGAAGCCTTCCAGGTGGTGGTCTCGCAGCGCTTCGAGATGGACACCCAGGCCGATCCGCTGGACATCTACCGGGTCCTGCGCACCACCAACCCGAGCCCGTACATGTACCTGCTCCGGCTGGACGACCCGAACGGCGGCAGCCCCTTCGACATCGTGGGCTCCAGCCCGGAGTCCCTGGTCACCGTGCACGACGGGCAGGCGACCACGCACCCGATCGCCGGTACTCGCTGGCGCGGCGCCGACGAGGACGAGGACGCGGTGCTGGAGAAGGACCTGCTGGCCGACGAGAAGGAGCGCGCCGAGCACCTGATGCTGGTCGACCTCGGCCGCAACGACCTCGGCCGGGTCTGCAAGCCGGGTTCGGTGCGAGTGGTCGACTTCTTCCGGATCGAGCGCTACAGCCACGTCATGCACCTCGTCTCGACGGTCACCGGGCAGCTCGCCGACGACAAGACGGCCTTCGACGCGATCACCGCCTGCTTCCCGGCGGGCACGCTCTCGGGGGCGCCGAAGCCGCGCGCGCTGGAGCTGATCGAGGAGCTGGAACCGACGCGGCGCGCGCAGTACGGCGGCGTGGTCGGTTACCTGGACTTCGCGGGCGACGCCGACACCGCGATCGCGATCCGCACCGCGCTGGTCCGCGACGGACGCGCCTACGTGCAGGCCGGTGGCGGCATCGTGGCCGACTCGGATCCGGAGGCCGAGGACCAGGAGTGCCTGAACAAGGCGCGCGCGGTGCTCAACGCGATCGCCACGGCCGGGACGCTGGCAGCCCCGAGCGACCGGGAGGAGGCACGCGTTGACCAGCGCGTCTGAGCCGGTGCCGCGGTCGAAGAGGTTGCTGTGGTCGGTGCTGCTGCTGGTGCTGGCCGGTGCCGGGGCGCTGTGGGGCGCTTCGGGCCTGACCTGGGTCGGCCAGCGCTACCGCACTCCGTTCGGCACCGAGACGGTCAGCGGAGCCACCGGCGCGGTGCTGCGCCCGGAGCTGGTGCCGATGGCGCTGGCGGCCCTGGCCGCCGTGGCCGCGGTCCTGGCCACCGGAGGGCTGCTGCGGCGGCTGGTGGGCGTGCTGATCGCGCTGGCCGGTGCGCTGCTGGCGTGGCGCGCCTACCAGCAGATCAGCGGTGGCTGGTTCACCCACGCCGGCGGTGACGTCCCGCCCGGCAGCACGCCGATCGGCGAGCTCTCGACCCAGCCCGCCGGGCCCGCGCTGATGGCGCTGGGAGCGGTGCTGCTGCTGATCGCGGGTGTGCTGGTCGTGGTGCGGGCCGGCCGGATGCCCGCGATGGGCGCGCGCTACTCCGCGCCGGGTGCCGCGAAGGAGCAGCAGTCCCAGGATCCGGACAGGCAGTGGTGGAACGAACTGGACGCCGGACGCGATCCCACACAGGAAGACGATCGCTGAAGGATCTCCGAGGCGGCGAAAACCGCTGCTCGACGTCGTCGGGAGCCGGACGTTCCGCTGGACAACAGGGCCAAAGGTCCTTGCTGCGCTGGGACTCCCGGCCCACCCCTTGGTAAGGGGGCAGGTCGGCGAGGTTTAGCATCGGCAATGCGACGGCACGGCGGGAAGGGGAGTGTCGTGATCGAGCGCAATGAGTTCAACCGCGCATTCAGCAGGGTCTGGGCATTGCGGGTGAGTGTTCGGGGCACAGCCGGCGAGGTGTTCGCGTGACCGTTCTGGAAGACATCATCGAAGGCGTCCGCGAGGATCTCGCGGTGCGCGAGGCTGCGATCCCGTTCGACGAGATCAAGCAGCTGTCAGCGGCGGCGGTCCCGCCGCACGACGTGCTCGGCGCCCTCAAGGCGCAGGGCGTGGGCGTCATCGCCGAGGTCAAGCGGCGCAGCCCCTCCAAGGGCGAGCTGGCGGAGATCGCCGAACCGGCGGACCTCGCGGCCGACTACTCCGACGCGGGGGCGCGCGTGATCAGCGTGCTCACCGAGCAGCGCCGCTTCGGCGGTTCGCTGGCCGACCTCGACGCGGTGCGCAAGCGGGTCCCGGCCACGCCGATCCTGCGCAAGGACTTCGTGGTCAGCCCGTACCAGGTGCACGAGGCCCGCGCGCACGGCGCGGACATGGTGCTGCTGATCGCGGCCGCCCTGGAGCAGAACGTGCTGGAAGCGCTGCTCGACCGGGTGGAGTCGCTGGGCATGGCGGCGCTGGTGGAGGTGCACACCGCCGAGGAGTCCGACCGAGCGTTGGAGGCCGGGGCGAAAATCATTGGCATCAACGCGCGCAACCTGCATACGCTCGAGGTGGACCGCGACGTGTTCGGCCGGATCGCTCCGGGCCTGCCGCAGGACATCCTCAAGGTCGCCGAGTCGGGCGTGCGCGGCCCCAGCGACCTGATGGCCTACGCGGGTTCCGGCGCCGATGCGGTGCTGGTCGGTGAGGGCTTGGTGACCAGTGACAATCCCAAGTCGGCCGTGAACCAGCTGGTGACCGCCGGATCACATCCGGCATGTCCGCGTCCGAGCCGCTGAGGCTCGGGGCGCGGAGAGCACAGGAGGTAAGGCAATGACCGTCGGGGCTGACTCCGCGCGCTCGCACCGCCAGGGCGAGCCCGTGCCCGAAGGGCACGATCCGGACGGGCGCGGGCACTTCGGCGAGTACGGCGGCCGGTTCATGCCGGAGGCGCTGATCGCGGCGCAGGACGAGCTCGCCGCCGAGTACGCCAAGGCCCAGCAGGACCCGGAGTTCCTCGCGGAGCTCGACGAGCTGCTGCGCAACTACGCCGGTCGCCCGTCGTTGCTGACCGAGGCCAAGCGCTTCGCCGAGCACGCGGGTGGTGCGCGCGTGCTGCTCAAGCGCGAGGACCTCAACCACACCGGCTCGCACAAGATCAACAACGTGCTCGGGCAGGCGCTGCTGGTCAAGCGGATGGGCAAGAGCCGCGTCATCGCCGAGACCGGGGCCGGCCAGCACGGCGTCGCCACGGCCACGGCCTGCGCGCTGCTCGGCCTCGAGTGCGTGATCTACATGGGCGAGGTCGACACCCAGCGGCAGGCCCTCAACGTCGCCCGCATGCGGTTGCTGGGCGCCGAGGTCATCCCGGTGGCCAACGGTTCGGCGACGCTCAAGGACGCCATCAACGAGGCCCTGCGCGACTGGGTCGCCAACGTCGATCACACCCACTACCTGCTGGGCACGGCGGCAGGAGCGCACCCGTTCCCGATGATGGTGCGCAACTTCCACCGGATCATCGGTGACGAGGCCCGCGAGCAGGCGCTGGCGATGGTCGGCAGGCTGCCCGACGCGGTCGTCGCCTGCGTCGGCGGCGGCTCGAACGCGATCGGGATCTTCCACGGCTTCATCGACGACGCCGACGTGCGGCTCGTCGGCTACGAACCGGCCGGTCACGGCATCGAGTCCGGTGAGCACGGCGTGACCCTCGGCGAGGGCACCCCGGGCACGCTGCACGGCGCCCGCTCCTACCTGCTGCAGGACGAGGACGGGCAGGTCACCGAGGCGTACTCGATCTCCGCCGGGCTGGACTACCCGGGCGTCGGCCCTGAGCACTCCTACCTCAAGGACACCGGCCGGGCGGAGTACCGCTCGGTGACCGACGACGAGGCGATGCAGGCCTTCCAGCTGCTCTCGCGCACGGAGGGCATCATCCCGGCGATCGAGTCCGCGCACGCCCTGGCCGGGGCGATCCGGCTCGGCCAGGAGCTGGGCCCGGACGGGCTGATCATCGTCAGCCTCTCGGGCAGGGGCGACAAGGACATGGACACCGCGGCGAAGTACTTCGGTCTCGTCGACGACGAGTCGGAGGCGTGATGAGCCTGCGTGAGGTCTTCCAGACGTGCCGCGATGAGTCGCGGGCCGCGCTGATCGGCTACCTGCCCGCCGGGTATCCGACCGTCGAGGGCAGCAAGGAGCTGTTCCAGGCGATGCTGCCGGGCGACGGGCCGGGTTGCGACATCGTCGAGGTCGGGCTGCCGTTCTCCGACCCGGTGATGGACGGGCCGACGATCCAGGCCGCCAGCGAAACGGCGCTGAAGGCCGGTTTCCGGGTCCGCCAGGTGTTCGACATCGTCTCCGCCATCGCCGATGCCGGTGGCAAGGCGGTCGTGATGACCTATTGGAACCCGGTGCACCGCTACGGCGTGGACGCCTTCGCCCGCGACCTCAAGTCGGCCGGCGGGCTCGGCGTGATCACCCCGGACCTCATCCCCGACGAGGGCGAGGACTGGATCGCCGCCACCGACGAGCACGGGCTGGACCGGATCTTCCTGGTCGCGCCGTCCTCCACGGAGGAGCGGCTGGCGCTGACCGCCAAGGCCAGCAGCGGCTTCATCTACGCCACGTCGGTGATGGGCGTGACCGGTGCGCGCGACTCCGTCGGGTCGGCCGCGTCGGGCCTGGTGGGCCGCACCCGCGCGCACACCGACCTGCCGATCGGCGTCGGCCTGGGCGTGCGCTCCCGCGAGCAGGCCGCCGAGGTGGGGCGCTTCGCCGACGGGGTGATCGTGGGCTCGGCCTTCGTGACCCGCGCGGAGCAGGACGGTCCCGCAGGCGTCCGCGCGTTGACCGCGGACCTCGCCGCGGGCGTGCGCGAAGCCTGAGCCCTCAACACGTTCTTCGCGAACGGGTCACAGGTTCGTTGTCCAGCTGTGACGCGGCGTGGGGGGTGCTCACGTGCGGTCGGGCGCCCGATACCGTAAGCACTGTGAATGCCCCGGTTGTCGCTTCGGCGAGTCCTCTGCTGACCAACATTCCCAGCCCTCCGCAGGGGGTTTGGTACATCGGTCCGATCCCGCTGCGGGCGTATGCGCTGTGCATCATCGCCGGCATCGTGCTGGCGGTGTGGATCAGCAGCCGCCGCTGGATCGCGCGCGGTGGTCGTGAGGGCACCGTCGTCGACGTCGCCGTGTGGGCGGTGCCGTTCGGCCTCATCGGCGGGCGGCTCTACCACGTGGCCACCGACTGGTACAAGTACTTCGGGCCGGACAAGAACCCGCTGGACGCGCTGAAGGTCTGGGAGGGCGGTCTCGGCATCTGGGGCGCGGTCGCGCTCGGCGCCGTGGGTGCCTGGATCGGCTGCCGTCAGCGAGGCGTTCCGCTGCCCGCGTTCGCCGACACCGTCGCGCCGGGCCTGGTCCTGGCGCAGGCCGTCGGCAGGCTCGGCAACTGGTTCAACCAGGAGCTCTACGGCGGCGAGACCACGATGCCGTGGGGACTGGAGATCTACCGGCGCATCGACCCGGGCACCGGCCTCGCCGACCCGATCGCGGGCGTGGCGGTCGACCCGACGCCGATCACCGTCGTGCACCCGACGTTCCTGTACGAGCTGCTGTGGAACGTCGGAGTCTTCCTGCTGGTGCTGTGGGCGGACCGCAAGTTCCGGATGGGCCACGGCCGCGTGTTCGCGCTCTACGTCGCCGGTTACACCGCTGGTCGCGTGTGGATCGAGATGATGCGCAGCGACGAGGCCACCCACATCCTGGGCATCCGCATCAACGTCTTCACCTCGCTGCTGGTCTTCATCGGCGCGGTCATCTACCTGCTGGTGGTCCGGGGCAAGCGCGAGGACCCGGCCCGGCTCGCGGGCAAGCCCTACCCGGAGGACATCCCGTCCACGGCAGCACCGAAGTCGGGCGACGATTCCCGCGATGGCGCAGCCGATTCCGACGCCCGGGACTCCACCGCCGAGGCGAAGCCGGACGACGAGAACCCCGAATCCAAGCCCCCGCACTCCGACACCAAGCCGGCAGACTCGGACACCAAGACGGCGGATTCGGACGTCGACACCTCGGACTCGGACACCAAGACGTCGACCGAGGACGCCAAGTCGGCGGGTTCGGAGGACACGACGGCGGACTCGGACGTCGAGTCCGCCGAGGACGAGGACAAGCCCGCGAAGTCCAGCAAGGACGGCGAGGACGCCAAGACCCAGTCCTGACCCGCTCCCCAGCACCCAGGCCGAGGCCGCGACTCCACCCAGGAGCCGCGGCCTCGGCCTTGTCGTCCCCAACACCGGGTTTCAACGCGCTTCGGCACGGGGGCTCGCGCTGGGCGGTGCCTGGCAGGTCCCAGTTTTAGTCCAAACTGAGCGGACATTTCGGGCACGAATGGTCCTCGGTTTGGACTAAAACTGGGAGATGCCGAGGTCAACGGCGGCAGGACTGTTCGCGGAGATCGGGGCCCCGACCCCGTTGAGGTTTCTGAGTGCTAGGGGTTGGGGATGTAGTGGGGAGGATCAGCCGGTGCCGGGCGTGGAATCGCGGGTGGGGGTGATGACGGGGGTGCCGTCGGGGGTGTGGAGGACCGCGGCGCGGGCGGCGTAGTGCGTGCGCAGCGCTTCCGGGGTGAGGACCTCGGCGGGGGTGCCGTGGGCCGCGGGGACGCCGTCGGAGAGCAGCAGCAGGTCGTCGGCGTACTGGGCCGCGAGGGTGAGGTCGTGGAGGGTCGTCACGACCGTGGTCCCGAGCTCCGCGCGCAGTTCGTCGACGAGGTCGAGCAGGGACTGGGCGTGCCCGATGTCGAGCCCGGTGGTGGGTTCGTCCAGCAGCAGGACGCCCGCGCGTTGGGCCAGCGACCGGGCGAGCACGGTCCGCTGCCGCTCCCCGCCGGAGAGCGTGTGCAGCGAGCGTCCGGCGAGGTGGGTGAGGTCGAGCCGGGTGAGGAGCTCGTTGACGACTTCGAGGTCGCTCTGCCCCTCGCGGCCGAGCGCGCCGAGGTGGGGCGTGCGCCCGAGCAGGATGTAGTCGGTGACGGTCAGGCCGGCCGGCAGCTGCGGGATCTGCGGCGCGTAGGCGATGGTGCGGGCGCGTTCCCGGCGGCGCAGTGACGACAGCCCGCGGCCGTCGACCAGCACCTCCCCGGTGTGGCCGAGCAGTCCGGCGATGGCTTTGAGCAGCGTCGACTTCCCGGCTCCGTTGGGCCCGATGATGCCCAGCCAGCCGCCGGTGTCCACAGTGGTCGACACGCCGGAAACCACTGTCCTGCGCCGGTATCCGGCGGCGAGGTCCCGGACCTCCAGCCCGCTCACGCACGCCTCCGGTGCAGCAGGACGGCGAAGAACGGGGCGCCGGTGAAGGCGGTGATCACGCCGATCGGGATCTCCGCCGGTGCCAGCAGCGTGCGCGCCAGCATGTCGGCGAAGACCAGGAATACCCCGCCGACCAGCAGCGACATCGGCACTACGATCCGGGAACCGCCGCCCAGCGCCAGCCGCACCAGGTGCGGCACGACGAGCCCGACGAACCCGATCAGCCCCGCCACCGACACCGCGGCGGCGGTGGCCAGCGAGGCCGCGATCAGCACCAGCGCGCGCACCCGGCCGGGGTGCACGCCGAGCGAGGCGGCCTCCTCGTCACCGGTTCCCAGCACGTCGAGCAGCCGCGCGCACAGGCACAGCACCACGGCCGAGATCGCGAGCTGCGGCAGCACGATCAGCACCTCGTGCCACCCGGTGGTGCTCAACCGCCCGAGGATCCACAGGTAGACCTGCTGCAGCGAGTCCACCCGGAGCTGCTGCAAGAACGTCTGCCCGGCGGTGAGGAAAGCGCCCACCGCCACTCCGGCCAGCACCAGGGTCGCGGTGTCACGACCTGCCGATCGTCCGACGAGCCAGGTGAGCCCGACGCCGCCGAGGGCGCCGGCGAAGGCCGCGGCCTGCACCGGGATCGACAACCCGGTGTCCGGTGCCGCGGTGATCACCAGGGTGACGGCCAGGCCCGCGCCGGCCGCTGATCCCAGCAGGTAGGGGTCGGCGAGCGGGTTGCGGAACACGCCCTGGAAGGCCGCGCCGGACACGGCCAGCGCCGCTCCGACGAGCACGCCGAGCACGGTCCGGGGGACCCGCAGCTCCCACAGGATCGCCGCTTCCCGCTCGGACAGCGGGGACACGCCGCCGGTCAGCTGAGCGACGATCTCGGCCAGCACGCGCTGCCCACCGAGCTCGGCTGCTCCCAGCAGCACCGAGAGCAGCACGCTCCCCAGTAGCAACACCGATCCGGCGGCGAGGTGCCAGGGGCGGAGCCGAGTGGGTGCGCTCAACCCTGCTGGGCCTTGCCCGCCGCCTCGCTGATGGCCCGCACCAGCTCCACGACGCGCGGTCCCCAACGGCCCGCGAGGTCGTCGTCGAGCTCCACCACGTGGTTGCGGCGGACCGCGTCGATGCTCTGCCAGCCGGGCCGCGCGGCGATCGCCGGGGCGTTGACGCCGCAGCACTTGGTGTCGGCGGCGAAGATCAGGTTCGGGTTGGCCTGCACGACGTGCTCCTGCGACAGCTGCGGGAACGGGCCGGGGGCCGAGTCGGCGATGTTGACCATCCCGAACAACGAGTAGACGTTGCCCACGAAGCTCCGCGAGGTCGCCGTGTAGAGATCGGGGCTGACCTCGTGGAAGTAGGTCATCGGCTGCGGCGGCTTGGGGGTGGCGGCCACGATGTCGGCGATCTCGGTGCGCATCTTCTGCACGAGCGCTCCGGCCTGGTTGCCGTGCCCGGTGGCCTGCCCGATCACCTGGATCTGCTGGTAGGCGTCGTCCAGGCTCGCGGCCGACGGCGTCAGCAGCACCGGCACGTCGACGGTCTTGAGCCCTTCGGCGAGCTGGGTGGCGTTGTCCGGCGCGATGACCAGGTCCGGGTCCTTGCCCGCCACGGCGGCCGCGTCGGCGTTGAAGCTGGACAGCTCGGTGCGCGGGGCGTTCGCCGGGAAGTTCGAGGCCTGGTCGACCGCGACGACCTGGTCACCGGCGCCGAGCGCGTAGAGCGTCTCGGTGGCCGATGGCGACAGCGACACGATCCGCTTGGGCTGCTGCAGCAGGGTCACCGGCTGGCCGCCCGGCAGCGAGACCTTCGCGGGGAAGGCCGAGGCGGGATCGTCGGGCACCACCGGTACCGGGGAGGGCTGGCGGGTCGCGCAAGCCGTGATCATGGTGAACAGGGCGAACGCGGCCATCATCAGGGCGGCGAGACGACGGAACCCGGTCATGTCTTCCCTCGGGTCGGAGCTGGCGAACGAGCGCTCACCGTGGTGAGTGCCCTGAGCTGGAAAGATATCAGCAAAGATCAGGCCTTGGCGTTGCTGGAGGTCACACCAGCGCGAGAGGTGCACAGGCGGCGACGCAGCAGGTAAATTCGATGACGGGCCGTGTCCGACGACGAGTGGTTCGCCCTCGCGAGCAGCCCGCCGATCGGTGCGGGGCCGTGTGATGTGTTCAGGCCGCCACACCGCCCGCGACGTGACGCCGTGGTCTCGGTGGTGCCTCTGAGCAGCCAATTCGCCGACGAGCAGTCAGCGACAGGCGCAACAACAAGATGGTCGGCATCACGTTTCGTGTTGGTGCTTCCGGGTGTCCCGGCTGTAAAGTTTGCTCAACGCTCCGGTTACAGCGAACGGGCGAGCGCGCCCGACCTCATTTTCACGGCAGAACCGGATCTTTCAGCTGCGGGCCAAAGCCGTCCCGTGCCCAGAAGTCGAAGAAGTCAGGTCAACGGCCGACCGCCGACTTTCACGCACGAGTATGACGAGGAGGGCTGCGCAGTGGTCTTCTCTGCGATCCCAGCGGCACGGGGTTTGTACGACCCTGCAGCCGAGCAGGACTCCTGCGGTGTGGCCATGGTCGCCGACGTCCGCGGTCGGCGTTCGCACGGCATCGTCGCCGATGCGCTGACCGCCCTGGCGAACCTGGAGCACCGCGGTGCCGCGGGCGCCGAGCCCACCAGCGGTGACGGCGCCGGCATCCTGCTGCAGCTGCCCGACGAGCTGCTGCGCGCCACGGCGGGCGTCGCCCTGCCCGAACCCGCGGCCGATGGTTCGAGCCGCTACGCCGCCGGGATGGCGTTCCTGCCCGCCGACGCCGGGCAGCGCGAGCGCGTGGTGGCCCTGGTCGAGCGGATCGCGGCGGAGGAGGCCCTGGAGGTCCTGGGGTGGCGGGACGTGCCCACCACGCCGGACGGCGCGGACGTGGGTACCACGGCACGCGAGTGCATGCCGCACTTCGCGACCCTGATGGTGGCCGGGAAGGACGGCGAGTCGGGCCTGGCGCTGGACCGGCTGGCCTTCTGCCTGCGCAAACGCGCCGAGCGGGACGCGGCGGCGGAGGACCTGGAGCTGTACTTCCCGTCGCTGTCGGGTCGCACGTTCGTCTACAAGGGCATGCTCACCACCGGGCAGCTGCCCGCGTTCTTCCCCGACCTCACCGACGAGCGGCTGGCCAGCGCCATCGCGCTGGTGCACAGCCGGTTCTCCACCAACACCTTCCCGTCGTGGCCGCTGGCGCACCCGTTCCGCTACGTGGCGCACAACGGCGAGATCAACACGATTCGCGGCAACCGCAACCGGATGCGGGCTCGCGAGGCGCTGCTGGACTCCGACCTCATCCCGGGGGAGCTGTCGCGGCTGTACCCGATCTGCGCCGACGACGCGTCCGACTCGGCGTCCTTCGACGAGGTCCTGGAGCTGCTGCACCTCGGCGGCCGATCCCTCCCGCACGCGGTGCTGATGATGATCCCGGAGGCGTGGGAGAACCACGCCGAGATGGACCCCAAGCGCAAGGCGTTCTACCAGTTCCACGCCAGCCTGATGGAGCCGTGGGACGGCCCGGCGTGCGTCACCTTCACCGATGGCGCGCTGGTCGGCGCGGTGCTGGACCGCAACGGACTGCGCCCGGCCCGCTGGTGGCGGACCTCCGACGACCGCGTGGTGCTGGCCAGCGAGTCCGGCGTCCTGGGCGTGGAGCCCTCCGACGTGGTGGCGAAGGGGCGCTTGCAGCCGGGCCGGATGTTCCTGATCGACACCGAGCAGGGCCGCATCGTCGACGACGAGGAGTTCAAGACCGAGCTGGCCTCCGAGCACGCCTACGACGAGTGGCTGCACGCCGGGCTGCTCAACCTCGACGAGCTCGCCGACCGCGAGCACGTGGTCAGCACCCACGAGTCGGTGGTGCGCCGCGAGCTGTCCTTCGGTTACACCGAGGAGGAGCTGAGCCTGCTGCTCGCCCCGATGGCCACCGGCGGCGCCGAGCCGCTGGGGTCGATGGGCGCGGACACCCCGCCGGCTCCGCTGTCGCAGCGCTCGCGGATGCTCTACGACTACTTCGTGCAGCAGTTCGCGCAGGTCACGAACCCGCCGCTGGATGCCATCCGCGAGGAGATCGTCACCTCGGTGGCGCGGATCATGGGGCCGGAGCAGAACGTGCTGACCCCGTCCGCGGCGTCGTGCAGGCACGTCGTGCTGCCCAACCCGGTGATCGACAACGACGAGCTGGCCAAGCTCATCCACATCAACGACGACGGCGACCTGCCCGGGTTCGCCACGTCGGTGATCTCCGGTCTGTACGAAGTGGACGGTGGTGGGCAGGCGCTCGCCGAGGCCATCGAGCGGGTCCGGGCCGAGGCGTCCGATGCCATCGCCGGTGGTGCGCGGGTGCTGGTGCTCTCCGACCGCGACTCCGATCACCGGCTCGCGCCGATCCCGTCGCTGCTGCTGGTGTCGGCCGTGCACCAGTACCTGATCCAGACCAAGGAGCGGCTGCGCGTCGCCCTCGTGGTGGAGTCCGGCGACGCCCGCGAGGTGCACCACGTCGCCGCGCTGCTGGGCTACGGCGCGGCGGCGGTCAACCCGTACCTCGCCTTCGAGGCCATCGAGGACATGGTCGCGACCGGCCAGATCTCCGGCGTGCGACCGAAGATCGCCGTCCGGAACTACGTGCAGGCCCTGGTCAAGGGGGTGCTGAAGGTGATGTCCAAGATGGGCATCTCCACCGTCGGCGCCTACACCGCCGCGCAGGTCTTCGAGGCGGTCGGCCTGTCGAAGGACATCGTGGAGTCCTACTTCCTGGGCACCACCTCCAAGCTCGGCGGAGTCGGCCTGGACGAGCTGGCCGAGGAGGTCGCGCAGCGGCACCGCAGCGCCTACCCGGACAACCCGACCGAGCGGGTGCACCGGAAGCTGGAGATCGGCGGCGACTACTCCTACCGCCGTGAGGGCGAACTCCACCTGTTCACCCCGGAAACCGTGTTCCTGCTGCAGCACTCGACGAAGACCGGTCAGTACGACAAGTTCCGCGAGTACACCTCGGAATGCGACCGGCTCGCCGCCGAGGGCGGGACGCTGCGCGGGCTGTTCGGGTTCGACAGCGGCCGCGAGCCGATCGACGTCGACGAGGTCGAACCGGCTTCGGCGATCATGAAGCGGTTCTCCACCGGTGCGATGAGCTACGGCGCGATCTCCGCCGAGGCCCACGAGGTCTTGGCGATCGCGATGAACCGCATCGGCGGCAAGTCCAACTCGGGTGAGGGCGGCGAGGACGTCGACCGGCTCCACGACCCGGAACGGCGCTCGGCGGTCAAGCAGGTGGCCTCCGGTCGTTTCGGCGTGACCAGCGAATACCTGGTCAACGCCAGCGACATCCAGATCAAGATGGCCCAGGGTGCCAAGCCCGGTGAGGGCGGTCAGCTGCCCGCGCACAAGGTGTACCCGTGGATCGCCAAGACGCGGCACTCCACGCCGGGCGTCGGGCTGATCTCGCCGCCGCCGCACCACGACATCTACTCGATCGAGGACCTGGCGCAGCTGATCCACGACCTCAAGAACGCCAACGAGCAGGCCCGCGTGCACGTCAAGCTGGTCAGCGAGGTCGGCGTCGGCACGGTCGCGGCGGGCGTGTCCAAAGCGCACGCCGACGTCGTGCTCATCTCCGGCCACGACGGCGGCACCGGTGCCGCGCCCCTGACCTCGCTCAAGCACGCGGGGACGCCGTGGGAGGTCGGGCTCGCCGAAACGCAGCAGACGCTGCTGCTCAACGGCCTGCGCGACCGGATCACGGTGCAGTGTGACGGTGGTTTCAAGACCGGCCGCGACGTCGTGGTCGCCGCGCTGCTGGGTGCCGAGGAGTACGGCTTCGCCACCGCTCCGCTGGTGGTGGAGGGCTGCATCATGATGCGGGTCTGCCACCTCGACACCTGCCCGGTCGGCGTCGCGACCCAGAACCCGGACCTGCGCAAGCGTTTCACCGGTCAGGTCGAGCACGTGGTGAACTTCTTCGAGTTCATCGCCCAGGAGGTGCGGGAACACCTGGCGCAGCTGGGTTTCCGGACGCTGGACGAGGCCATCGGCCAGGTCTCGGCGCTGCGCCGCGACGAGGCCGTGCAGCACTGGAAGTCCCGGGGTCTGGACCTGGAACCGGTGTTCACCGAACCGCGGACCCCCTACTCGCCGGTGCGCCGCCGGGTCCGCGAGCAGGACCACGGTCTCGACCGGGCGCTGGACCGCACGCTGATCCAGCTCGCCGAGGCGGCGCTGGAGGACGCGCGACCGGTGCGTCTGCAGCTGCCGGTGCGCAACGTCAACCGCACCGTCGGAACCCTGCTCGGCGCGGAGGTGTCCCGCCGCTTCGGCGGTGACGGGCTGCCGGAGGACACCATCCACGTCGAGCTGGAGGGCTCGGCCGGGCAGTCGCTGGGCGCCTTCCTGCCTTCCGGCATCACGCTGGACATGGTCGGCGACGCCAACGACTACGTCGGCAAGGGCCTCTCCGGCGGGCGGATCGTGGTCCGTCCCGACCCGCGGTCGGCGTTCCGAGCCGAGGACCAGGTCATCGCCGGCAACGTCATCGGCTACGGCGCGACCGGCGGTGAGATCTACCTGCGCGGCCAGGTCGGTGAGCGCTTCGCCGTCCGCAACTCCGGTGCGCAGCTGGTCTGCGAGGGGGTGGGCGACCACGCCTTCGAGTACATGACCGGCGGCCGGGCGGTCGTGCTGGGCGGCACGGGCCGCAACGTCGGGGCCGGCATGTCCGGCGGCATCGCCTACGTGCTGGACCTGGACCCGGTGCGGGTGAACACCGCGATGGTGGATCTCAAACCGCTGAGCGCCAAGGAGCTCAAGTGGTTGCACGAGGTCGTGCACCGGCACCACGAGCTGACGGGGTCGGCCGTGGCCGCGTCGCTGCTGGGTGACTGGCGGCGTCGTTCGGCGGCCTTCACCAAGGTGATGCCGCGCGACTTCCAGCGAGTCCTGGACGCCATGCGGATGGCCAAGGTCGAGGGCAGGGACGTGAACGAGGCGATCATGGAGGCTTCCCGTGGCTGACCCCAAGGGCTTTCTGAAGCACGCGCGGACCAACGCTCCCAAGCGCCCGACCGACGAGCGGCTGGGCGACTGGCGCGAGGTCTACGCCGCGCTGTCCACCGAGGACCGCAACGAGCAGGTCGCCACGCAGGCGGCGCGGTGCATGGACTGCGGAATCCCCTTCTGTCACTCGGGTTCGGCGGGCTGCCCGCTGGGCAACCTCATCCCGGAGTGGAACAACATGGTCCGCCGAGGCCAGTGGGAGATGGCCGGGGACCGCCTGCACGCGACCAACAACTTCCCGGAGTTCACCGGCAAGTTGTGCCCGGCGCCGTGCGAAGCCGGTTGCGTGCTGGCGATCTCGCCGGAGGCCGGAGGTGCGGTGGCGATCAAGCGGGTCGAGGAGACCATCGCCGAGGTCAGCTGGGAGAACGGCAACGTCCCGCCGCAGCTCTCCGAGGAGCGCACCGGCAAGCGGGTCGCCGTGGTCGGTTCCGGACCGGCCGGCCTGGCCGCCGCGCAGCAGCTGACCCGAGCGGGCCACGAGGTGACCGTCTACGAGCGCGACGACCGCATCGGCGGGCTGCTGCGCTACGGGATCCCCGAGTTCAAGATGGAGAAGTCAGTCCTGGACCGGCGTCTCGTGCAGATGCGCGACGAGGGCACGCGATTCATCACCGGGTGCGAGGTCGGCGCGGACCTGACCGTGGCGGACCTGCGCGCCGGCTACGACGCCGTGGTGCTGGCGGTCGGCGCGCTGCGCGGGCGCGACGACACCACCGTCCCGGGCCGCGAGCTCGGCGGTGTGCACCTGGCGATGGAGCACCTGGTCCCGGCCAACAAGGAGGTCGAGGGCGACGGCCCGTCGCCGATCTCCGCCGAGGGCAAGCACGTCATCATCCTCGGTGGTGGTGACACCGGTGCCGACTGCTACGGGACCGCGACCCGTCAGGGCGCGTTGTCGGTGACGCAGCTGGACAACTACCCGCAGCCGCCCACTGAGCGCGACGACGAGCGCTCGCCGTGGCCGACCTGGCCGTACATCTTGCGCACCTACCCGGCGCACGAGGAGGCCGGTGAGCGGAAGTTCGCCGTGTCCATCGAGTCCTTCGCGGGCGACGAGGACGGCAACGTCCGCGCGGTGCGGCTGCGCCACGTCGAGGTCCGCCGCGACGAGAACGGCCGCCGCCAGGTGGTTCCGGTCTCCGACGAGGTCGAGGAGCTGCCCTGCGACCTGGCGCTCCTGGCCATCGGTTTCGAGGGCGTCGAGCACATGCCGCTGCTGGACGGCCTGGGCATCGAGCTCACCCCGCGCGGCACGATCGGTTCGGGCTCGAACTGGGAGACCACCGCCCCGGACGTGTTCGTCTGCGGTGACGCCCACCGCGGCGCGTCGCTGGTCGTCTGGGCCATCGCCGAGGGCCGCTCGGTCGCGCACGCGGTGGACAGCCACCTGATGGGAACCTCCGAGCTCCCGTCCCCGGTCCACCCCACCGCGCTCCCGCTCGCGGTCTGAGGCGACCATCACGCGAAACCCCGGCAATCCTCGTGCGATTGCCGGGGTTTCGTCGTCCGGTGTGGGGTGTTCGTCCTGTTGCTCGGGGTCGAGTGGGGTAGTTCACGAGGTTGTTCCGGTGAAGCGGCCTCGCGCGCGGTCGTTGATCTCTAGCATTCCCCGTCGGGCTTCGAGAGCCCTGATGAGTGTCCACAATGGATGGGGAGAGAGCGTGGACTTCCGGAAGAGCTTGACCGGGTTGCTGGGTGCGTTCGTGTGGATCGCGCTGGGCTGCGGCGGGATTTACGTGTTCGTCGAGGCGGTGACCGGGGAGACGGGGGTGCGCATCCCGTACTTCCTGGTCCTGGCACCGGTCGCTGTCGTGGTCGGGCTGGTCAAGCTCGTCAAGAACCTGCTGCGGTCGCTGACGATGCGGATCGACGAGCGCGGGATCCTGATCCACCACTCCGCGGACCGGGTGAAGGTGGAGCTGGGCTGGCAGTACGTCGCCGCCGTCTCGGTGACGCAGCTGCCCACGCCGAAGGATCCGCGCAGCACCGCCGATTACCTGGTGGTGTGGACCCACGGCGGGTTCAACCCGGGCGTGCCGCCGGAGTGGGCGTTCCAGAACGACGGGTGGACCGGGTACCGGCTGATCGCGCTCGGGGCCCTCCGCGAGAGCGCCGAGCAGGTCACGCAGGCGCTGCAGCACTACGCGGCGCCGGTGCTGCGCTGAGGCTCACTCGAAGGAGCGGGCCAGGGTGGCGGGAAGGTCGCCGGAGTGGACGATGCCGAGGCGCTGGGTGGCCCGGGTCAGGGCCACGTAGAGGTCGTTGAGGCCCCGGTCGGAGGCCGCGAACACCTCCTCCGGCTGGACCAGCAGCACGGCGTCGAACTCCAGGCCCTTGGCCTCGTCGATCGTCAGCAGCACCGCAGGGGATTCGAGGTCGTCGGACCTCGTGCCGATCACCGCGTCCGGCAGCGCCTCGGCCAGGCCCGGCCCGATCTCGGCGAGCAGGTCGGGCGGCATCAGCACCGCCAGCCGCCCCTCGGGAACCTCGGCGAGCTCGTCCGAAACCGCGTGCGGGAGCTCGGAGACCAGGTCCTCGCGCGAGATCTGCTGCGCCCACGGCAGGTTTCCGGTGCTGCGGACCGACTGCGGCGGCTCCAGATCCGTGTCCATGTCGGACAGAACCTCGGCGGCCACGTCCATGATCTCGGTCGGGGTCCGGTAGTTGACCGTCAGCTCCGCCAGGTTCCAGCGGTCCTGCACGTACGGGCTGAGCACCTCGTCCCACGACCTCGCGCCGGCCGGCGCGCCCGTTTGCGCCACGTCGCCGACCAGCGTCATCGACCGGCTCGGGCAGCGGCGCATCAGCACTCGCCACGCCATCTCCGAGAGCTCCTGGGCCTCGTCGACGATGACGTGCCCGAAGGTCCAGGTCCGGTCCTCGGCGGCGCGTTCGGCGGCGGTCAGATCGCTGCTGGTGCGGAACCGCTCGGCCAGCAGCTCGGCGTCGAGCACGTCGGAGACCCGGAGCCGCTCCTCGTCGGCGATCTCCTCGTCCTGCTCCATGATGTGCAGAACGCCCTGCGCGTAGGCGAGTTCTTCGCGCTCCTGGCGCTCGCGGTCGGCCCGCTGCTGCGCGTCGTCCTCGCCGAGCAGCTCGGCCAGCTCGTCCAGCAGTGGCACGTCGGCCGGGGTCCACGGCGTGCCCGCCGGGCGCAGCAGGGCGTCGCGCTCGTCGTCGTCGAGGGGCTTCGCCGTGGCCGTGGCCAGCCGGTCCGGCGAGCTGAGCAGCTCGTCGAGCAGCACCTGCGGGCCCATCTCCGGCCACAGCTCGTCGAGAGCGGCGGTCACGGCGGGCTCGGCCCGCAGCTCGGTGTTGATCTCGTCCAGATCGCGCCGGTCCAGCAGCTCCCGGCCGAGCCGGTCGGCGACCTGCAGGGTCAGCGCGCGGAACATCTCGTCCTGGAAGACCCTGCGGGCCAGGTTGTGCGGGCGGCGGGTCCGGCGGGCGCGGGTGCGCGCGGCGGTGGCGTCCTTGCGGCGCAGGTGGAGCGGCTCGCGGTCGAAGGTGACCTCGACGCCGTCGCGCGGCACCTGCTGCCGGTCCCGGACCGCGGCGGTGAGCACGTCGGTCATGCTCTGCCGCCCCTTGATCTCGGCGGTGCGCGCGGATTCGGTTCCGGTCGCGACGATCCCGGGGTAGAGACTGCCCACAGTGGACAGCAATACTCCGGTCTCGCCCAGCGACGGCAGCACCTGGCCGATGTAGCGCAGGAACGTCGGGTTCGGCCCCACCACCAGGACGCCGCGCTTGGAGAGCTGCTCGCGGAACGTGTAGAGCAGGTAGGCCGCGCGGTGCAGCGCGACGGCGGTCTTGCCGGTACCCGGTCCGCCCTGCACTACCAGCACGCCGTTCATGCCCGCGCGGATGATGCGGTCCTGCTCGGCCTGGATCGTGGAGACGATGTCCTGCATCTCACCGGTGCGCCGGGCGTCGAGCCGCGCCAGCAGCGTCGCCTCTCCCGCCAAGCCGAGATCGCTGCCCTGCTCGGCCGCGTCGAGATCGAGGATCTCGTCCTCGTAGTCGAGGACCTTGCGCCAGCTGGTCTTGAGGTGCCTGCGCCGCTGCACGTCGTCGCGAGCGGCGGCGGTGGCCAGGTAGAACGGGCGAGCCGCCGGTGCGCGCCAGTCCAGCAGCAGCGGCTCGTACTCGTTGTCCTCGTCGAACAGGCCGAGCCTGCCGACGTGGAAGGTCTCACCGCCGTCGAGATCCAGGCGACCGAAGCACATCCCGTGTTCCACCGCGCTGAGCTGGGTCAGCTTGTCGGTGTACATCCGGGTGGAGATGTCGCGCTCGGTGCGGGCCTGCGGCGGGCCGCCGCTGTCGCGCAGCGTGTCCTTGAGCCGCTGGGTGGTCTCCGCTCTCAGATCGTCGAGCTTGCCGTACAGCACGTTCAGGTAGCGCTGCTCGGCCGCGATCTCCTCGGCACGGACGGTTTCCCGATCAACTCGGGCGTCGGACAATTCGCCACCTCAAACCAGGCGCGGACAAGACAACCGGGCCTTCATGGCCCGACCTGCCAATATACCGCGCCTCCGGAGCCCGGGCGTCCAGTCGCGCGCCGGTGCCGGCACGGCGCACGGATTTCAGCGGGAATCGCACACCCGGGCGCGGGTGCCGTGCAGGGGGCGGAGAGCGGTGAACCCCCTGGCCCGGGGGACGGGGCCGCAGGGGGTTCACCTGGGTGGCAGTCGTCAGACGACTGCGGAGATTCCGAGGATCACGACGAAGGAGACGACCGAGAGGAGGGTCTCCATCGCCGACCACGTCTTGAGGGTCTGGCCGACGGTCATCCCGAAGTACTCCTTGACCAGCCAGAACCCGGCGTCGTTGACGTGCGAGAGGAACAGCGAGCCGGAGCCGATGGCCAGCGCGACCAGCGCGCCCTGCGCGGGTGGCAGACCCATCACCATCGGGGCGACCATCCCGGCGGCCGAGATCGTGGCCACCGTCGCCGAACCCGTCGCGACGCGGATGCCGACGGCGATCAGCCAGCCCAGCACCAGCGGCGAGAGGCTGGCACCGGTAGCCAGACCGGTGATCGTGTTGTTCACGCCGGATTCGACCAGCGTCTCCTTGAAACCGCCACCGGCACCGACGATCAGGATGATCCCGGCGATGGCGGGCAGCGAGCCGCCGACGACGTCGGAGAGCTGGTTGCGGGAGAACCGGGCGCCGCGGCCCAGCACCACGATCGCGATCAGGACCGTCAGCATCATCGCCACGACCGGCGTGCCGATGGTGTCCAGGACCGTGTACCCGAGCGAGTCCTCGGGCAGGGTCAGGTCGGCGACCGACTTGCACAGCATCAGCACGACCGGCAGCAGCAGCATCGCCACGGCGGCGACGAAGCTCGGCCGGTGCGGGTGCTCCTCCTTCTCCGGGGTCTTGCCCAGGAGCTGGGTGGCGGGCGGCAGGTCGACGCGCCGGGAGATGTAGGAGCCGAACAGCGGGCCGGCCACGATCGCGGTCGGGATCGCCACCACGATGCCCAGCGCCAGCGTGATCCCGAGGTCGACGTGCAGCGCGTCGACGGCGGCCAGCGGGCCGGGGTGCGGCGGGACGAGTCCGTGCAGGATCGACAGACCGGCCAGCGCGGGGATGCCGATCCGCAGCATCGGCTGCTCGGTCCGGGCGGCGACCATGACCACCACCGGGACCAGCAGCACGACGCCGACCTCGAAGAACATCGGCAGACCCAGCAGCGCGGCGATGAACACCATCGCCCACGGCAAGGTCTTGCTCGTGGTCCGGCGCATCACCGTCTCGACCACCCGGTCGGCGCCGCCGGTGTCGGTGAGCAGCTTGCCGAGCATCGCGCCCAGCGCGACGAGCAGTCCGACGTCGCCGACGGTCTCGCCCAGGCCCTTGGTGAAGGTGTCCACGAGGTCGGCGAAGGGCATCCCCGCGACCACGCCGAGGGTGGTCGCGCCGATGGCGAGGGAGAGGAAGGGATGAAGCTTCGCCCAGCTGATCAGCAGCACGATCACCGCGATGCCGGCGACCGCGGCGCTCAGCAGGCGGGTGTCGTGCGCCGTCCAGGCCGCTGCCTGGGTGAGCGGGGCGGGAAGGCTGGAAAGCATGGGGGGCTCCTCGTTGAGCAGCTGGTGCGCGCCACAGCCTAAGCAATAAGTATGACTTTTAGCTCTTCCTTACCGATTAAGTATGACTGTTACGCCCGTCACCCGGGGTCGCCGCCTACTCTCGGGCACTGGTCGAACGCGTTTTCACCGGTGAAGGAGCGTGTCGGATGAGCGGCGGGCTGCACGGCAAGGTGCTGGAAGTGCTCGGGCGGGAGATCGCCGCGGGCACCCACGCGCCCGGCAGCGTGCTGCGCATCGAGCAGCTGGAGGACCGGTTCGGGATCTCGCGCAGCGTCGCCCGCGAAGTGGTGCGCACGCTCGGCTCCATCCGGCTGGTCGTGGGCCGCAAGCGGGTCGGCATCGTGGTGCGCCCGCGCGAGGAGTGGAACAGCTTCGACCCGATGCTGATCCGCTGGAGGCTGGCCGCCGACCGCTCGGCCGAGCTCAAGACCCTCGCCGAGCTGCGCACCGCCGTCGAGCCGGTCGCCGCCGCGGCCGCCGCCGACCGCGCGGCGGACGAGCACGCCGCCCGCCTGGTCACGCTCGCCGAGCGGATGGTGGCCACCTCGCGCGCGGGCGATCTCGACGCGTTCATGGACGCCGACGTCGAGTTCCACCGGTTGATCCTCAGCGCCTCCGGCAACGAGCTGTTCGCCCAGCTCCACGAGGTCGTCGAGGAGCTGCTGCGCTGGCGCGCCGGGCAGGGCCTGATGCCGATCCACCCGCGTGCGGTCGCGGTCCGCCTGCACTGCGAGATCGCCGAGTGCATCCGCGCGGGCGACAAGGTTCGCGCCGAGTGGGCCATGCGCGAACTCGTCGCCGAAGCACTCGAAGGCACCCTCGAGGGCCTGGAGCCCTGAGCGTCACCCACTCCCAGTTTTAGGGATCATTGCAGAATCACTTTGCGTGGCGGTGCGGGTAGCGGAACCTCACACGCCGCCTGGACTCCGTGCGCCACTCCTGATGTCTTCCGCTTACCCCGGGGGTGGACATCGGCGTCGCGGCGTACTCGCCAGACAGCGGGTAAGAAATCCCCACAGGGGAAGGCACCGCGGTGCGGGCTTAGTCCCACGCCTGAAGCAACGGCTGCCGCCCAGGCAGGTCCCAGTTTTAGTCCTAACTGAGCCGACATTTCGGGCATGATCATGGCTCAGTTTGGACTAAAACTGGGACCTGGTGCGGCGGCGGGAGTGCCGGACGCACGAATCCCCCGCGACCTCGGGGGAGCGGTCGCGGGGGATTCGCCGGGTCGGGATCAGCAACCCCGGGATCAGTAGCCCTGGTAGCTGCCTCCGGAACGCAGGCCCGAGACGCCCGGCACGTCGGCGACGGAGCCGTAGCGGTCGATCGAGTAGCGGGTGGCGGCGACGATGTTGTCGACCGGGTCGTAGATGTTCTGGTGGCCCGGAACGGCGAACGACTGGAAGGTCGGCTCGATGGTCTGCATCAGACCGATCGACGGGGTGCCGGCCGCGGCGTTGGAGTCCCAGTTGTTCGTGGCGCTCGGGTTGCCGTTGGACTCCTTCATGATGATCGTCCGGATGGCCTCGGAGTCGATCTGGTCGCGGGAGACGCCGTGGCGCTCCAGAACCTTGATCGCTTCCTTGATCCAGGCGTCGACCTGGTCCTTGGGCTTCTCCTCCGGTGCCGGCACGGCTGCGGGAGCCGGGACGGACTCGGCGAGCGGTGCGGGCAGGTCGACCGGTGCGGGCTGCGCGACGGGGGCGGGCGCGGCCTGGGGCTGGACGATCGGAGCGGGGGCGGGAACGGGGTGCTGCGCCGCGGGGGCTGCGGCCAGCGGGGCGACCTCGGCGGCCTGGTGGACCGGCGCGCTCTGGGTGGCGACGTCCTCGCCGCCGGCTCCGGCGGTGAACACGCCGAGCACGCCGAAGGCCGCCACGGCGGTGCCGATCTGCAGCGAGCGCATCTTGGGGGCGACGCGGTGCGAGCGGTCGCCGGACTCGCCGAGGAAGGTCGCGCGCAGTCGGTTGCCGAAGGGCACCGTCCTCTCCCAACGGTGCCGGCCGGTCTGCTGATCCTGCGGGGTGTCGGGGGTGATCTGGTCGGGGTTCTTCGTGTCGTCGGGGGTCACGAGAACCCAGACTCCGGAACGGAGAGTCACCGTGCATGGTGGTTTCTACGGGGTCGACTACCTAGATTGGGCTATTCGGGCAGTTCGAAGAACGTTTTTAACTACCCAATGTGATAGTAGGCAAGAACGTTACAGGGCTTCGCTGTCGGCTCCGTCACCCGTTCGCTGGCCCGCGACCCACCCCGCGATCTGCGCGCGGGAGGTGAAGTCGAGCTTGGTCAGGATGTTCTGCACGTGGCCTTCGACGGTCCGCTGAGCGATCACCAGGTTCTCGGCGATGTCCTTGTTGGTGCGCCCCTGGCTGACCAGATCGGCGATCTGGCGCTCGCGGCGGGTCAGCGGCATCGGGTGGACGTTGTCCTCGGACTCCGAACCGGAGGACGAGCGCTTGCCGCTCTGCTTGATCTCCAGCGCGTAGTCCACCGCGTGCGTCAGGGACATCTCCCGGCCGCGCTCGTACTGCTCGTCGAAGGACTCCGGCCCCAGCGCCGTGCGGATCTGCATCAGGTGCTGGTCGTGATCACCGGCGAACCGGGCCCAGTACCCGGGGGCCGAGCGCACCGCGTCCCACAGCGCCGAGGACGTGCCCAGCAACCGGGCAGCGCGCTCGAACCGCTGCTGCCGGTGCGCGATCCAGGCGAGCGTGTCCAGGCTGAACGCGCTGCCCAGCCGGTTGTCGAGCCTGCGCTGCAGCCGCAGCGCCTCCTTCACCGAGTTCTCCGCCCGGTCGGCGCGGTCGCGCAGCATCTGCACCTGCGCCGTCGCCCACTGCGCGTAGGAGCGCCAGTACAGCTCGCCGTGCTCGGTGGACAGCTGGATGCACTCGGCGAGCAGCCGCAACCCCGCGTCGGGATCGGCGCCCACGCCGTTGATCAGGCCGAGCGCGTGCAGCGACCACAGCTCACCGGCCAGCTCCTCGTGCCGTCGGAACTGCTCCAGCGCCCCGCCGGCCAGTTCGGCACCGCGCCGCTGGTCGTTCTGGAAGAACGCGATCAGCCCGTGCAGCAGCGTCAGGTAGGCGCGCTCGATCTCGTCACCGCGCTGGGTGGCGAGGACGGTCGCGCGCTCCAGCGCGGGCTGCACCTTCTCCAGATCGCCCTGCAGCAGCGCGAACCACGCGCTGACCCGCAGCGCCTTGGCGCGTTCGGGCAGGTCGCGAGGGGTGCTCTCCAGGGCCTCGTCCAGCCAGTGGCGGGCCTCGGTGTTCAGGCCGCGGATCCCCCAGTACTGCCAGAGGTCGGTGACCAGCCGCAGCGCCGTGCCCCCGGTGTCGGTGCCCTCGGAGGCGTGTTTCAGGGCCATCCGCAGGTTGTCCTGCTCGTGCCGCAACCGCTGCACCCACGCGGGCTGGTCGGGGCCGATCCACTCGGCGGCGAACCGCGCGCTGAGCTCCGCGAAGAAGCTGCAGTGCCGGCCTCGCACGAGGTCGACCTCGCCGTACGCGGCGAGCTTGTCCATGCCGTACTCGCGCAGCGTGTGGGTCAGCCGGTAGCGGACCTCGCCGCCGTCCTCCTCGCGCATCAGCACGGACTTGTCGACCAGCGAGTGCACGGCGGTGAGGATGTCGACGCCCTTGCCGTCGCCCGCGACGTGCTCGGCGGCGGCGAGGTCGAAGCTGCCGGAGAACACCGACATCCGGGCCCACGCCCGCCGGTCGCGCTCGTCGAGCAACTCGTAGCTCCAGTCGATCAGCGCCCGCAGCGTCTGCTGGCGTGCGGGAGCGCCGCGACGGCCCTCGGTGAGCAGGTCGTACCGCTCGGCGAGGCGCTCCTCCAGCTGCTGCAGCGACAGCGACCGCAGGCGCACCGCCGCCAGCTCTATGGCCAGCGGGTTCCCGTCGAGGTGGTGGCACAGCCGCATCAGCGCCTCGGCGTTGTCGGCGGTGACCTCGAACTCCGGAACGGCGGCCTTGGCGCGGTCGACGAACAGCCGGACCGAGGCGAACTGCTCGTAGGCCTCGGCGGGCGGCAGGTGGTCGAGATCGGGCACCTGCATCGGCGGCACGACGACGGTGGACTCGCCCGCCACGCCCAGCGACTGCCTGCTGGTGGCCAGCACGCGGACGCCGGGGCACCAGCGCATGATCGCGTCGACCAGCAGCGCGACGTCCTCGATCACGTGCTCGCAGTTGTCCAGGACCAGCAGCATCTCGCGGTTCTTGAGCTGGTCGACGATCGTCTCCAGGCTCGCGGCGGCGGACGGGCCGCCGAGTCCGAGCTGCTCGATGACGGCGTCGAGCACCAGCGCGCCGTCGTCGAGGTTCTCCAGCTCCACGAACCAGGCCTTGTCGCGGAACGAGCGGCGCATGTTGGAGGCCACGCGCACGGCCAGCCGGGTCTTGCCCACTCCGCCGGGCCCGGTGAGGGTGACCACGCGCGACTCGGAGAACAGTCGCTTGGTGAGGGTGATCTCACGACGCCGGCCGACGAAGCTCGTCACGTCGGCCGGGAGGTTGCCCGCCGATTCACGCACGCGGGCCTTGGCAGTGGAGACCACGCATGCGAGCTTAGCTCGCGAACCGCCCGCTGACCTGGGATCTTGGTCCGGCCGCAGCCGCCACCCGGTCGAGTGGACTTCGAAGATCAGCCGACGGGAAGTAGTCGCCAGGTCCACTCGACCGGGGGTTTCGCGCCCCGGGAACCGGGTGTTGGGGCCTTCGGAGTCCGGCCCCGGATCTCGGGAGTCCGCGTCGGAGGAGGTCCCAGCCTCGCCCCGGGGCGAGGCTAGGGTCGTGGGGTGCGGTTCGAGGGTTTCGGTGACGGGGCGGTGGAGTTCTACGAAGGGCTCCTGGCGGACAACTCGAAGGCCTACTGGGCCGACAACAAGGAGCTCTACGCCGAGCACGTGCGGGCGCCGATGGAGGCGCTGCTGGCCGAGCTGGAGCCCGAGTTCGGTCCCGGCTTCGGCAAGGGCAAGGTCTTCCGGCCGTTCCGCGATGTGCGGTTCAGCCACGACAAGTCGCCGTACAAGACCCACTGCGGAGCCGTCATCGAGCAGGGGAGAGGCGGCGGCGCGTACTACGTCGAGGTCGGTCCGGAGGGCATGCGGGTGGCCGGCGGCTGCTACCACACCGAATCCGACCAGCTGGCGCGTTTCCGGGGCGCCGTGGACACCGAGATCCACGGTGAGGAGCTGCGGAGGCTCCTCGACGCGCTGAGCGAGCGGGGCTGGGAGATCGCCGGGACCGCGCTGGCGACCCGTCCGCGCGGCTTCGCCCCGGACCACCCGAGGCTCGACCTGCTCAGGCACAAGTCGCTCTACGCCACGCGTACCTGGGAACCCGACGACGCGTTGCACGAACGCGAGTGCCTGACCCGGGTGCGGGAGTCGTGGGAAGCCGTGCGCGACCTCAACCGGTGGTGCGCCGACCACATTGGGGTCACCGAGAAGAAGCGCCGCTGAACACTTCGTGAACATCCCAGTTTTAGTCATAACCGAGCCATGATCATGTCCGAAATGTCGGCTCAGTTAGGACTAAAACTGGGAGCTGGTTACCGACGCTCGCGGCGGGTCGCGGAGTGGATGGCGAGCAGTGCCCAGCCGAGGAGGGCGCCGGCGACGTCCACGACGGCGTCGAGGAGTTCGCAGCTGCGGCCCAGCGGCAGCACGCCCTGCAGCACCTCCGACAGCGCGGCGTACGCGGTGAGGCTCGCGAGCAGCCACGAGGTGCGCGCCCCGGCGATCCGGCCGGTGATCGCGAGCGCCGCGAAGAGGGTGAGGTGCACCACCTTGTCGGTTCCCGGCGGGGCTGTCGGGACGCCCGATTCCGGGGTGAACAGCACGACCCAGCTCACCAGCAGCGCGATCATGAGTGGAAGTCGTGTGAACTGGCTTCTGTAATGATCCAGCAACGAAATCACCGATCAGCTTCTTGGGGCGTGGCTGAGTGCTGCACCCGGGCGGCAAGAGACTACGCTGACGTGATGTGAGTCGACGAGCCAAGATCGTTTGTACCATGGGCCCCGCCACCGCCAATCCGGAGAAGGTGGCCGAGCTCGTCAGCAGCGGAATGGACGTCGCCAGGCTGAACTTCAGCCACGGCAGCCACGCCGACCACCAGCAGGTCTACGACATGGTCCGGGCCGCGGCGAAGGAATCCGGCCGCGCCGTGGGCATCCTAGGAGACCTGCAGGGACCGAAGATCCGGCTCGGGAAGTTCGCAGCCGGACCGGTCGAGTGGCGAACCGGCGACGTCGTGCGCATCACGGTCGATGACGTGCAGGGCACGCACGACCGGGTGTCCACCACCTACAAGGGCCTGGCCGAGGACGCCAAGAAGGGCGACCGGCTGCTGGTCGACGACGGCAAGGTCGCGATGGTCGTGACCTCCGTCGAGGACAACGACGTCGTGTGCGAGGTGACCGAGGGCGGTCCCGTCTCCGACAACAAGGGGATCTCCCTGCCGGGCATGGACGTCTCAGTTCCCGCGATGTCCGAGAAGGACATCGAGGACCTGGAATTCGCCCTGGAACTGGGCGTGGACTTCATCGCGCTGTCCTTCGTGCGCAGCCCCGCCGACATCGACCTGGTCCACCAGGTGATGGACCGCGTCGGCCGCCGCGCACCGGTCATCGCGAAGCTGGAGAAGCCGGAAGCGGTCGACAACCTCGAAGCCATCGTGCTGGCCTTCGACGGCGTCATGGTCGCTCGTGGTGACCTCGGCGTGGAGCTCCCGCTCGAACACGTCCCGCTGGTCCAGAAGAAGGCGATCCGCATCGCGCGGGAGAACGCCAAGCCGGTCATCGTGGCCACCCAGATGCTGGACTCGATGATCCAGAACTCGCGCCCGACCAGGGCCGAGACCTCCGACGTCGCCAACGCCGTCCTCGACGGGGCCGACGCGGTGATGCTCTCCGGTGAGACGAGCGTCGGCCGCTACCCGATCGAGACGGTGCAGACCATGGCCCGCATCGTCGAAGCCGTGGAATCCGGTTCGCCCACGCCGCCGCAGCTGAGCCACGTCCCGCGCACCAAGCGCGGCGTGATCTCCTACGCGGCTCGTGACATCGGTGAGCGCCTCAACGCCAAGGCTCTGGTGGCCTTCACGCAGTCCGGCGACACCGTGCGCCGGCTCGCGCGGCTGCACACCCGCCTGCCGCTGCTGGCGTTCACCCCCGAGGAGTCGGTGCGGAGTCAGCTCGCTCTCACTTGGGGGACGGAAACGTTCTTGGTGCCTAAGGTGGACACAACGGACCAGATGGTGCGGCAGGTCGACCAGGCGATGTTGTCCCTGGGCAAGTCGCAGCGCGGCGACATGGTCGTCGTGGTCGCGGGTTCGCCGCCGGGCACGGTCGGTTCGACCAACCTCATCCGCGTGCACCGGCTGGGCGAGGAAGACCACGTCTGATCGGCCTTCGGACGGGGGCGATCAGCTCCCGTCCGGCCGGTCGGGCGCACGAACCTAGGAGCACTCAGTGACGGAAGCGGCCAGGGCCGCAGCAGCCGACCCGACCGGAACTCACCTGCAGGGCGACGTTCCGCTCGACGCCAACGGCGTGCCGCACGGCCAGCCCGTGCTGGACAGCCTGGTGGCGCTGCTGGATCTGGAGCGCATCGAGGAGAACATCTTCCGCGGTGTGAGCCCCGCTTCGTCGACCATCCGCGTCTTCGGCGGCCAGGTCGCCGGGCAGGCGCTGGTGGCAGCCGGTCGCACGGTGCCGGAGGAGCGACGGGTGCACTCGCTGCACGCGTACTTCATCCGGCCCGGCGACCCGAGCATCCCGATCGTCTACGAGGTCGACCGCACTCGCGACGGTCGCTCGTTCACCACCCGTCGGGTCGTCGCGCTGCAGCGCGGCAAGACGATCTTCTCGCTCTCGGCGTCGTTCCAGGTCGACGAGAGCGGTATCGACCACGCCGAGTCGATGCCCGAGGTCCCCGATCCGGAGTCGCTGCCGACGTTCGGCGAGCGCCTGGGCGAGCTGTCGAAGTTCGGTCCGCCGCAGCCGCGGCCGATCGACGTCCGCTACGTCACCGAACCGCCGTGGGTGAGCCGGGAGACCGGACCGCGCGAGGCCCGCAACCAGGTCTGGATGCGCGCCGACGGCCGGCTGGCCGTGCCGGACGACGACCTGCTGCACGTCTGCATCGCCGCGTTCGCCTCCGACATGACCTTGCTCGACGCCCCTCTCGCGCGCCACGGCGTCTACTGGGGCCTGGACGACGTGGTCGGCGCGAGCCTGGACCACGCCATGTGGTTCCACCGCCGCTTCCGCGCCGACGAGTGGTTCCTCTACGACTGCGCCTCGCCGAGCGCCTCCGGTGGCCGGGGCCTGGCCACCGGCCGCTTCTTCTCCCAGGACGGCCAGCTCGTCGCGACGGTCGTCCAAGAAGGTCTCCTCCGCGTCAACGACTGATCTCTCGTTTCCCGGTGGTCGCCGTGCGTGGCGGTGCCGGTAGCGGAACCTGACACCCACACCGGTCTTCAGGTGCGCTTGCGGCGTTTGGGGCGCAGGTGCTTGGGGGCTGTGAGGGCTCGGGTGCGGAGTTGTTCGAGCACGATGGAGCTGGTGAAGTTCCGGACCTCCGTGCGGGAGGCGAGCTTGTCGACCAGGAACTCCTGCAGGTGCTTGGTGTCCGACACCGCGACGTGCAGCAGGAAGTCGGCCTGACCGCTCACGTGCAGCAGCGAGCGGGTCTCCGGCTGCGCCATGACGAACTCGCGGAACTGATCGACGATCTGGCGCGTGTGCGGCCGGACGTTGACCGCCACCACCGCCTCCAGCGCCAGTCCCGTCGCGGCCGGGTCGACGTCGATGTGCGACCCGGTGATGACTCCCTGTTCACGCAGCCTGCGGACTCGTTGCAGGCAGCTGGACGGCGCCAGCCCGATCCGTTCGGCGAGGGTGCGGTTCGGCAGGGTCGCGTCGTTCTGCAACTCCTCCAGAATCCACCAGTCAACCGAATCCAGTTCTACGGATTCACTCATAACCGAACATCTTACGTACGAGATGGATAACTGACGAACTAACGGCGGAGGATGTGCGCATCCACCTCCCACACATTCTTCGAAGGAGTTCGTCGTGCACATCGCCTGGGGGTCGTTCCTGCTGGCGCTGCTGGTGATCGTGCTGGTCCCCGGTCCTGACTTCGTCCTGGTGACCCGCAACGCCGCCACCGGCCGCCGCTACGGCTGGCTCGCCGCCGCAGGCGTGAACTGCGGACTCCTGCTGCACGCCACGGCCGCCACCCTCGGTCTGTCGGCCCTGGTCGCGGCGGTTCCCGCGGCGCTGTTCGTGGTCAAGGGGCTGGGTGTGGCCTACCTCGGGTGGATGGCGCTGCAGATGCTGCGCCACGCCGGTGCCCCGCAGCCCGAGACCGTCGTGGAGCAGCCGCGCTCGGGTCGCTCGGTGTTCCTGCGCGGGCTGCTCACCGACGTGCTCAACCCCAAGGTGATGCTGACGTTCCTGACGCTGCTGCCGCAGGCGATGGACCCGAGCGCGGCACCGATGCCGCAGGCCGCCCTGCTCAGCTCCGTCGCGGTGCTGGCCTTCGCCGCGTGGTGGCTGGTCGTGGTCCCGTCGGTCGGCCGGCTCGCGGCCCTGCTGGCCAGCCCCAAGCGCCGCGCGGTCTTCGAGCGCTGCTGCGGGGGAGCGCTGCTGGCGATGGCCACCTCCATCGCCGTGGGCTGATCCCGGTTCTCGATTTGCGACCTTCGGGTTGAGTTCGTTGACCTCCCACATCCGGGCTGCCTAGTCTCCGTGATCTCGGAGAGGAGCGGGGATGCGGAGAGGCTGGGCGTGCGTGGTCGGGTTGGCGGTGGCGTTCCCGCTGCTGGTGGTGCCTTCGACGGGCGCAGCGCCGACCGGGGTGGACGCGTTGAAGGTCGATCTCGACGACATCCTCGCCGATCCGCGGCTCGACGGAGCGCAGGCCGGTGTCGTGGTGCGCGATCCGGCCACCGACGAGGTGCTCTACAGCAGGCAGGCCACCGACCGCGCCACCCCGGCGTCCAACGCGAAGCTGTTCACCGCTGCTGCGGCGCTGCAGTCCCTCGGCCCGGACTACCGGTTCCGGACCCAGGTGCTCAGCGCCGCGCCGCAGCAGGGCTCGACGTTGGCGGGCGACCTCCACCTGCGCGGGACGGGTGATCCGACGGTGCTGGCCGCCGACTACGACCGGCTCGCCGCCCAGCTCGCCGAGCAGGGCGTCCGGGAGGTCCGGGGCAGGCTGCTGGCCGACGACACCTGGTTCGACGACGTTCCGCTCGGCTCGGGCTGGGCGTGGGACGACGAGCCCTACTACTACTCCGCTCCGATCTCGGCGCTCAGCGCCGCACCGGACACCGACTACGACGCGGGGAGCGCGATCGTGCGGGTCGCGCCCGCAGCGCCCGGGCAGGCGCCGGTGATCACGCTCGACCCGGCAACCGATGCGCTGACCATCGACAACGCGGCGACCACGGTCGCCGGGGGCGAGCCGGACGTCGCCGTCGAGCGCGACCACCGCAGCGGCCGGGTGGCGGTCACCGGAACCATCCCGGAAGGCGCCGAACCGGTGGAGGAATGGGTCGCCGTCCCCGACGCGACCGCCTACGCCACCGACGTCTTCGCCCGGGCGCTCGCCGCGCACGGCATCACCGTCGCGGGCACCGGGAAGGCCCCCGCTCCGCCGGGAGCGCGCGAACTCGCCGCGCGCGAGTCGATGCCGTTGCGCGATCTGCTGGTCCCGTTCCTCAAGCTCAGCAACAACGGTCACGCCGAGGTCCTGGTCAAGGCCATGGGCCGGGAGCGGGCCGGCGAGGGGAGCTGGGAGGCCGGCACCGGCGTGCTCGCCGAGGAGCTGCGCGGGCTCGGCGTGAACCCCGACGTGCTGAGCCTGGTGGACGGCTCCGGGCTGTCCCGGATGGACGGTGTGACTCCGGACCAGCTCACCGTCCTGCTGGACAACGCCGCTGGGCGCCCGTGGGCCCAGGTCTTCCACGACGCCCTGCCGGTGGCGGGTGCGCCGGACAAGTTGGTCGGCGGCACGCTGCGCAACCGGATGGCGGACACCGCGGCGGCCGGCAACGTGCACGCCAAGACCGGTTCGCTGACCGGGGTCACCTCGCTGTCGGGCTACGTCACCGCAGCCGACGGCCGGCGATTGGTGTTCTCGGTGATGTTCAACGACCACCTCTCCGAGGCTCCGCAGGACCTGGAGGACGCGATCGCGATCCGGCTCGCCGAGCACACGGGCGCCGAGGATCAGCCTCGTGGGCGCACCCGGGTCCCGCAGCAGCGCACTGTCTCCGACGACCCGCGAACCGCGCGCGACGAGAGCGCCCTGGAGTGCTCGTGGACCAAATCCTGCTGATCCGTTCTCCCGAAATCCCAAGAGTTGTTGAGGAATTGCTTTTGCACGTCGTGTGGTGGGTGGGGAAGTTTTCATGAAAACTTCCCCACCCACCACACGACGTCCCAGCGTTCTCGCCACGAAGGCGCTGGCGAGCCCGCGGCGGTGCCGGCTGCTCAGGTGCTGGAAGAGGATGCGGCTCCGCCACATTCCTCAACAGCCCTTAGGGGCAACGGTTTCGAGTTCCGTTGTCGTATCCGTGCCATACCTGAGAACAGCTCATCGGTCCCCCGGTAGCGTGACCGCCGTCAGTTGCCGCGCTCAGCCGAGGAGCCCCGTTCCCGTGACGTTCATCAGCGACACCCTGGCCATGATCGCCGGGCTTCCCCGGCCGCTCCTGGTGCTGGTCACCGGTGCCCTGGTGCTCGGCGAGTGCACGATCGGCCTGGGGTTCCTGGTGCCGGGCGAGGCCGGGTTGCTGGTGGCCTCGGCAGCGGTGAACGACCTCGGGTTCTTCCTGACGCTCGCCGGAACGGTCGCGGCGTGCGCGGCGCTGGGCGACAACATCGGCTTCTGGCTGGGTCGCCGGTATCGGCTGAAGATGCGTGAGACGAAGGTGGTGCGCAAGCTCGGGCAGCACCACTGGGACCGCGCGGGAACGCTGCTGCGGCGCTGGGGGATCGGCGCGGTGCTGCTGGGCCGGTTCCTGCCGGTGGTGCGGACGTTGCTGCCCGCTGCCGCGGGCGCTAGCGGCATGTCCTACCTGCGGTTCTTCTTCTCGTCTCTGATCGGTGCGATCGCCTGGTCAGCGACCCACGTCGGCATCGGCTGGGCCGCGGGAGCCTCGGCGAAGTACGTCGAGTCGCTGTTCGGCCGGGCGAGCTGGGTGCTCGCGATCGTGATCGTGCTGATCGGAGTGGGCGTCTGGCTGTGGAAGCGGCGCAGGTCGCGCGGTCAGGTCGTGGTGACCGAGGAGCAGCCGGAGGACGTCGAAACCGCCGCCTGAGGGGTCTTTCGACGGCTCAGCGAGATGCGGACGCCTCGGGTGAGCGCCTGCTGCTCCTGCGGGGTGGCGTAGCAGCGAGTCTCATTCATGTTTCTGGACTCTAATGCATGTTTTCAGGCGAATCCAATGGTGAAGGGGCAGGCGGCCGTTGGTAGGCAGACCCCGCCTCCGTTGAGCGGAGTGCGCTTGGTCGCACGGGTGGGACTAGACTCGAACGCATGGCACACGCTGGCGCGAGCGACGTGACCGCAGCTTCAGAGGACAGCGACTTCGTGGAATACCTCGAACGTCATCTGGCGGAACGCGGCTGGACCGTGCACGACTTCTGCGAGCACAGCGGGCTGAAGCCCAGCGTGGTCTTCCGCTGGCGGAAGGGCTACCGGCCCGACATCGGCAACGCCCGGATCATGGCCCGCTCCCTCGGCGTCCCGCTGCTGGAAGTGCTGGTCAAGGCCGGGAGGTTGAGTCCCGCCGAGGCCGGAGCCGAAGTGCGGATCATCCCCGAACTCGACTCGGTGCCGACGCAGGTGCTGCTGCGCGAGGTCAGCGCGCGCGTGCAGCGGCTGGAGCGCTCCGCCGAGTCGGGGCACGCGGAAGCCGGGGTCTAGGCTCGCCCGGGAATCGGAAGCGGTTGGCTCTCGCAGCGGTTCGCGGTCCGCAGCCGACCGGCGGAGGAGAGGTGACACCGTGAACCCACCGTCCAGCGCGGCCGCCATCGCGGCTCCGCGAACGGGAGAGCGACTGCACGTGGCGGTCGAGACCTCGGCGGGCGAGACCTACCTGATCGCGTTCATCGACAGCGCCCGCGACGGCGGCTGCGAGCCGTGCGAGCTGTCCCCGGACGAGGCCCGCGAGCTGGCCAGAGCGGTGTTGCGCCTGCTCGAGGTCGAGGACGGGCAGGTCTCGTTCCCCCTCCCGCGCACCGACCAGCAGCTCAACCTCGCGATCGAGGCCGACGACGGCGAGCCCTACCTGGTCACCTGGCTCGGCCGCACGGCGTGCGAGGCCGGTTACGAGCCCAGCGAGCTCAGCGGCGCGGAGGCCAGGCAGCTGGCCCGCGCTCTGCAGGACCTCGCCGACGTCGCCGAAGGCGCATGACGAAGGCCCCGACCGATCCGGTCGGGGCCTCCACCGAGCGGGTCAGACCTGGGCGGTCTGCTTCTTGCGGCTCGTCAGGTAGCCGACGACCAGCGCGATCACCAGCACCGGTGTGATGTAGAGGGCGATGCGGGTCTCGGAGTCGAAGGCCAGCAGCACGACGACGAACGCCAGGAACGCCAGCACCACGTAGTTGGAGTACGGCGCCAGCGGCATCTGGAACCGGCCCTGGGTCAGCTCACCGCGCGCGACCTTGCGGCGGTAGCCCAGGTGCGAGATGAGGATCATCCCCCAGGTGAAGATGGCTCCCACGGTGCTCGCGCTGGTGATGTAGGTGAACGCCTGCTCCGGTGCGAGGTAGTTGAGCGCGACGCCGATCAGCATCGCGCAGAACGTCACGCCGATCGCCCGCGCGGGAACCGCCCGGCCGGAGAGCTGCCCGAACCTGCGCGGCGCCTGGCCGTCCTCGGACAAGGTGCGCAGCATGCGGCCGGTGGAGTAGATGCCGCTGTTGCACGACGACAGCGCGGCCGTGGTGACCACGAAGTTGATGACACCCGCGGCGGCCGGGATGCCGATCAGCGTGAAGGCGTGCACGAACGGGCTGCCGCTGGCGGGGAACTGGTGCCACGGCACCAGCGCGGTCAGCGCGACCAGCGCGCCCACGTAGAAGATCAGGATTCGCAGCATCACCGAGTTGATGGCGCGCGGCAGCACCTTCTGCGGGTTGGCGCTCTCGCTGGCGGTCTGGCCGACCATCTCCACGCCCACGAACGCGAACATCACGATCTGGAAGGCCATCAGCGAGGACGCGGTGCCGTTGGGGAACCAGCCGCCCTGCCCCCAGATGTTGCTCAGCGACGCGGTGTCGCCGACGTTGGAGAAGCCGAACACCAGGATCAGCGCGGTGAGCACGATCAGCCCGACGATCGCCAGCACCTTGATCAGCGCGAACCAGAACTCGAACTCACCGAAGAGCTTCACGGCGATCAAGTTGACCGCGCTGAGCACGATCAGCGCTCCGAGCGCCGGGATCCACTGCGGGACCTCCGGGAACCAGAACTGGAAGTACTCGCCCACCGCCGTGATCTCGGCCATCCCGGTCACGATCCACACCAGCCAGTAGCCCCAGCCGGTCGCGAACCGCGCCCACGGGCCCACGAACTCGCCCGCGTACTCCGCGAACGAGCCGCTGACCGGCCGGTACATCAGCAGTTCGCCGAGCGCGCGCATGACGAAGAAGATCATCACGCCGGCGATGGCGTAGATCAGGATCAGGCCGGGGCCGACCTGGTGCAACGCCTTGCCGGAGCCGAGGAACAGCCCGACACCGATCGCGCCACCGATGGCGATCATGTTGATGTGCCGAGTGCTGAGATCTCTCTTGTACTCGGCCACTGGTTGGCTCATGGGAGTGAATCTCCTTCATGGACTTCGGACCGCTGGTTCTCCGGCGCGATCAACCGGTGGGTTCGCCGAGATAATCCACCCCATGCCGAACTGCGGCAAGGGGACGGGAGATTCCGGGAGCGCAACGTCGCCGGGCGCGATCGGTCCACATCGGAGGGTGCAGAAAAAACGCCGCATTCCGGACACAGTGGACCGGAACGCGGCGTTTCGCTCAGACGATCAGAGGTTCGGGTAGAGCGGGTGCTTGGCGGCCAGGGCTTCCACCCGGGCGCGCAGCTCCGCGCTGACCGACTCGTCGAAGTTCGGCTTGAGGGCCTGCGCGATCACCTCGGCGACCTCGGTGAACTCCTCCTTGCCGAAGCCGCGGGTGGCCAGGGCCGGGGTGCCGATCCGCAGACCCGAGGTGACCATCGGCGGCCGGGGGTCGTTCGGGACCGCGTTGCGGTTCACCGTGATGCCGATCTCGTGCAGACGGTCCTCGGCCTGCTTGCCGTCCAGCTCGGAGTTGCGCAGGTCCACCAGCACCAGGTGCACGTCGGTGCCACCGGACACCAGCGAGACACCGGCCTCGGTGGAGTCGGCGGCCAGCAGGCGCTCGGCCAGGATGCGGGCGCCCTCGACCGTGCGGCGCTGGCGGTCCTTGAACTCCTCGCCCGCGGCGATCTTGAAGGCCACCGCCTTGCCCGCGATGACGTGCTCCAGCGGGCCGCCCTGCTGGCCGGGGAAGACCGCGGAGTTGAACTTCTTGGTGAACTCCTCGTCGTTGGACAGGATCACACCACCGCGCGGGCCGCCCAGGGTCTTGTGCGTGGTCGTGGTGACCACGTGCGCGTGCGGCACCGGCGACGGGTGCACGCCGGCGGCCACCAGGCCCGCGAAGTGCGCCATGTCGACCATCAGGTACGCGCCGACCTCGTCGGCGATCTCGCGGAACCGCTTGAAGTCCAGCTGGCGCGGGTAGGCCGACCAGCCCGCGACGATCAGCTGCGGCTTGTTCTCCCGCGCCAGGCGAGCGACCTCGTCCATGTCGACCCGGTGGTCGGACTCGGTGACGTGGTACGGCACGACGTTGTAGAGCTTGCCGGAGAAGTTGATCCGCATGCCGTGGGTGAGGTGGCCACCGTGGGCGAGGTCGAGGCCCATGATGGTGTCGCCCGGCTTGAGCAGCGCGAACATCGCCGCCGCGTTGGCCTGCGCACCCGAGTGCGGCTGCACGTTGGCGTAGGTGGCGCCGAAGAGGTCCTTGATCCGGTCGATCGCGAGCTGCTCGACGACGTCGACGTGCTCGCAGCCGCCGTAGTAGCGCTTGCCGGGGTAGCCCTCGGCGTACTTGTTGGTGAGCACGGAGCCCTGCGCCTGCAGCACGGCCTGCGGCGCGAAGTTCTCCGAGGCGATCATCTCCAGGGTGTTCTGCTGGCGACCCAGCTCGGCGCCGACCGCCGCTGCCACCTCCGGGTCAACCGTTGCCAGGGCATCGTTGAACAGATCCGGGTTAGACATCAGTGTGTGCCTCCTGTTTCTTTCTTTCAGTCAGGCGTTGCGGCGGTAGAACGGCAGCTCGACGACCTCGGCCGCGACGCTGCGGCCCCGGATGTCGACCTGCAGGGGCGTGCCGGGCTCGCTGTGCTCCCGGTCGACGTAGGCCATCCCGATGGGATGCCCGAGGGTGGGGGACGGTGCGCCGCTGGTGACCTCGCCGACCTCGGCGCCATCGGCGTCGAGGACGCGGTAGCCGTGGCGCGGCGCCCGCCGGCCCTCGGCGGTCAGTCCCACCAGGGTGCGCTCGGTGGGCTTCTCGGCAACCGCGGCCAGCGCGGACTTGCCGACGAAGTCGCCTTCCTTGTCGAGCTTGACCACTCGACCGAGGTTCGCGTGGTACGGCGTCAGCTCGGCGGACAGCTCGTTGCCGTAGAGCGGCATGGCGGATTCGAGGCGCAGCGTGTCGCGGCAGGACAGGCCGGCCGGCTGCAGGTCGTGCTCGGCGCCGGAGGTGCTCAGCGCCTGCCACACGGCCACGGCGTCGCCGGGCGCGGTGAACAGCTCGAAGCCGTCCTCGCCGGTGTAGCCGGTGCGGGCCAGCAGCACGTCCTTGCCCGCGACGGTCGCCGGGTAGCCCGCGAAGTACTTCACGGTGCTCAGGTCGGTGTCGGTCAGCGGCGCCAGGATCGCCACCGCGTTCGGGCCCTGCACGGCGATCAGCGCGTAGTCGTCGGAGGCGTCGGTGTGCGTGGCGTCGAAGTCGCTGACCCGCTCGGCGAGCTCGGCGGAGACCACGGCGGCGTTGGCGGCGTTGGCCACGACCATGAACTCCTGGTCGGCCAGCCGGTAGACGATCAGGTCGTCGAGCACGCCGCCGGAGTCGTTGCAGATCATGGTGTAGCGGGCGCGGCCGGGCGTGATGGCCGAGGCGTTGGCGACCAGCGCGTAGTCCAGCGCTTCGGCGGCCTGCGGGCCGCTGATCAGGATCTCGCCCATGTGCGTGAGGTCGAACAGGCCGGCGCTGGTGCGGACGGCGTTGTGCTCGGCGGTGTCGCCGCTGTAGCGGAGCGGCATCTGCCAGCCCGCGAACTCGGTGAAGGTGGCGCCGAGGGCTTCGTGCACCTCGTGCAGCGGCGTCTGTCGGGGCGACGACATCGGTGAAACTCCTCCTGGTGGGCGTGCCGGTCGGCAGTCGAGGGCCGGTCAGCTCACGCGCCCAACCTTATCCGGGGCGCCTCGACCCCCGACCGGCGCGGTATGCGCTGGTCGGGCGGGGTCTCCCCGGAGTCATTGGCCTGAGAGTTTCACCACCCGGCGGGGCGGTTTGCACCGTGGGCGAGAAGCGCGATGCTCCTGCTTTTCTCCGTGATTCGCCTGGTGTCCTGCGGTAATGGTGCCTGAGAGTTTACTGGGGAGTATTGCTCCTTCGGCGCCTCGTCCGGCGAGGACGAGGTCTCTCCCGCGAGACGTCATCGGCGCGGTATTCGGTTGTACCGCTCACTGACGCTACGAATCGGCGCTGCCCCGGTCAACAGGAAGACCGAGTGATCTCGGCCCTTGCGCACCGGGTTCTGACTTGAGAGGCGCGTTCTCACCGAGTGGCGAAAAGCCCCAGTGCGCGCCGCAACGCCTCGTCGACCTCTTCGATCTCCTCTCTCGTCAAAGTGCCTGCTTGTTGGCCGAACCGCTGCAGGGGATCGACGGCCTGGATCTGTTCCACCAGGACACGTGTTCGTTGATCTCCGATGCGAATCTCGGGGCGGTGTGCGGCAGGACGTGCGCTGGTAGACGTCGGCGCGGCGATCACGGTCGAGGTCAGGAGCGCGTCCGACTGCAAGATCACGGCGAAGCGCGGACCGCGCTGCTCCTGACCTCGTGCGTTGGGGTTGTCCTTCAAGCGGTAAACGTCACCACGCATCGCCCGCGCCCATCGCTTCGCGGGCTGCGTTGACCTCGGCGAGGTCTTCTGGATCTTGAAGCAGTCTGGCGGATTCCTCTCGCATCTGTTCATTGACGAGGTGTCGATACGACACGTCCAGCGCATAGCGGATGGCGCTGTTGCGTGAGCTGCCATCGCTCATGAGGGCAGCCAGTTTCCGCTCGGCGCTGTCGTCGAGGCGGACGGTGAAGCTGGTGGACATGCCCCAACGGTACGCTGCGTGAACCGGACTGAGAACCAAAAGTGGTTCGCTCGATGGTGTCCCGCTTGGTTCAGCTTTCGCCGGTGAGATCTCCGAGTTGGGCTTTGAGACCGTCGATGAGGGCCGTGAGGGCGAGTTCGAAGCTGGCGGCGTCGATCTCCGCTGCTTTCTGGTGGAGCAGGTGGGCTCTGCTGAGGTGCGGGTAGCGGTTCGTGTAGACGGTGGCGTCGTCCGGGAAGCCGCCGCTGAAGGAGCCCATCGCCGAGCCGACGACCAGGTACTTCGTCGAGGCGCCGATCATCGTGGCGTAGCGCTGCGGCCAGCCGGCGCTGGTGAGGCCGCCGTGGACGGCGTCGGCGGCGCGCAGGGCCGAATCGCGCCGCGCCGGGCCGTAGGCGATGAACGGAACCAGGTTCGGGTGACCGACCAGGGCCGCGCGGTAGGAGCGGGCCCAGGTGCGCAGGCCGGTGACCCAGTCTTGGTCGAAGCCGGAGACGTCGACCGCGCTCATCACCTCGTCGGCGATCTCGTGCAGCAGCTCGTCCTTGGTGGCCACGTGGTTGTACAGCGACGCGGCGCGCACCTCCAGGCGCTGGGCCAGCCTGCGCATCGAGAGCGCTTCCAGGCCCTCGGCGTCGATGATCTCCAGTCCGACCTTCCGGATGCGTTCCGGGGAGAGCAGCGGTGTGCTGGGTCTGGGCAACGTTCGTCTCCTCATCGGAACCCTTGCGGCGTGCGCCGGGACGGTTCTAGGCTGCCACAAAACTAACGGTGTTAGTTACCGGCCTGCACGGAAAGGAACGACGCGATGGTCGACTTCTCGCTCACCGACACCGAGCGCGACATCCGCGACTGGGTGCGCAACTTCGTCCAGCGGGAGCTCATGCCGCTGGAACCGGAGGTCCTGCGCAGGGAGCGGGCCGGTCAGCGCGGGCTCACCAAGGACGAGCTGCTCGAACTCCAGAACAAGGCCAAGGAGGCCGGGTTCTGGGGAGTGCAGACGCCCGAGGAGTACGGCGGCATGGATCTCTCGGCGGTCATGACGGCGCTGATCGAGGTCGAGCTGGGCCGCACCTACGTGCCGTTCCGCTTCGGCGGCTACGCCGACAACATCCTCTACTACGCCAACGAGGAGCAGAAGCAGCGCTACCTGCTGCCGACCATCGAAGGCACCCGCAAGTCCTGCTTCGCCATCACCGAACCCGGCGCGGGATCGGACGCCAAGAACCTCCGCACCACGGCCGTCCGCGACGGTGACGACTGGGTCATCAACGGCGAGAAGACCTTCATCACCGGCGGCATCGACGCCGACTTCGTGATGGTCTTCGCCGTCACCGACCGGGAGAAGGGCGCCAACGGCGGCGTCACCTGCTTCCTCGTCGACCGCGAGCAGGGCTGGAAGTCCGAACCCATCGACATCATGGGACCCGACGAGCGCCAGCCGGCCGCGCTGGTGTTCGACAACGTCCGGGTGCCCGCCGAGAACGTGCTCGGCGAGGTGGGAAACGGGTTCGGGCTGGCCATGCAGTGGATCGGCCGCGGTCGCTACCTGCTCCCGGCGCGGGCGCTGGGTGCCTGCGAGCGTCTGGTCGAGATGGGCTCCGAGTACGCGCAGAACCGCGAGACCTTCGGCGCGCCGATCGCCGACCGGCAGGCCATCCAGTGGATGATCGCCGACTCCGCGGTCGAGATCGAGGCACTGCGCTGGCTCATCCTGCAGGCCGCGTGGCAGGTCGACCAGGGCATGGACTCCCGGCACGCGCAGTCCATCGCCAAGCTCTTCGGCGCCACGCACGCCAACCAGATCGTCGACCGGATCCTGCAGATCCACGGCGGCATGGGCTACACCAAGGAGCTCCCGGTCGAACGCTGGTACCGCGACCTGCGACTGCTCCGGATCTTCGAGGGCACCGACGAGATCCAGCGCCGCACCATCGCCCGCAACGTGCTCAAGGGCCACGCCAGCATCAGCGGCGTCCTGGGCTGAGTCCTGGTGGGTGCGAGCCGAGTCCCGCACCCGAGACGGCGACACCCCGCCCAGGTCGGGGACGTCGTTGCTCCGTTCGGCGAGAGGACCTGTCAGCCGTGGGTGATTTGTCGGTACCCTGGGCGGCAACGGCCTCGATACATCGGGAGTGATGATGTCGCTGTTCAAGAAGGTCACCGACTTCGCCAAGAGCCCCCAGGGCAAGAAGGTCGTCGATCAGGCCAAGAAGTACGCGTCCGACCCCAAGAACAAGGAAAAGATCGACCAGGTCAAGAACAAGTTCATGGGCAAGGGCGGCTCCGGCTCCGGTTCCCAGGGCGGGCACCACTGAGCGGAAATTCCCAGGAACGGCTCCCGGCTTCACGGCCGGGAGCCGTTTTTTGTTGCCGCCAGAGCGATCAACAGTAGAGTCCGGTCCGGGGCCGTTCTCGAAGGCGAGCAGCACGGAGGTCGTGATGGGCAGCGCTTACGTCGCCGGCACCTTCGACACCAAGGGCGCCGAACTGGGCTACGTCGCCGAACTCATCGCCCGAGGGCATCCGGTCACCACCGTCGACCTCTCGACCAGCGCTGAGCGCCCGTCGACCGCCGACGTCGCGGCCACCGAGATCGCCGCGCACCACCCCGGCGGCGCCGACGCGGTGTTCACCGGCGACCGCGGAACGGCCGTGACCGCGATGGCCGAGGCGTTCGCGCGCTTCCTGGCCGAACGCGACGTCGACGGCGTCATCGGGCTCGGCGGCTCCGGCGGGACCGCGCTCATCACCCCCGCCATGCGGGCACTCCCGGTCGGCGTGCCCAAGATGATGGTGTCGACCGTGGCATCCGGTGATGTGTCCGGCTACGTCGACGCCACCGACATCGCGATGTTCCCGTCGGTCACCGACGTCGCCGGGCTCAACCGGATCTCCCGCCGCGTCCTGGCCAACGCCGCGCACGCGCTCCTGGGCGCGATCAGCCACCCGATGCCGCAGGTCGAGGACAAGCCCGCCGTGGCGCTGTCGATGTTCGGCGTCACCACGCCCGCCGTCACCTCGGCCGCCGACCAGCTCGCGGCCGACCACGACCCGCTGGTGTTCCACTCGACCGGGACCGGTGGACGAGCGATGGAGAAGCTCGTCGACGACGGCCTCGTGCGCGCCGTCCTGGACATCACCACCACCGAGATCTGCGACCTCATCGCGGGCGGCGTGATGAGCGCCGGAGAGCAGCGGCTCGACGCCATCGCGCGCACCCGAGTTCCCTACGTCGGCTCCTGCGGAGCGCTGGACATGGTGAACTTCGGTGCGCTGGAGACGGTTCCGGAGCGATACCGCGACCGCACCCTCTACGTGCACAACCCGCAGGTCACGCTCATGCGCACCACGCCGGAGGAATGCCGCGAGATCGGCGCGTTCATCGCGCGCAAGCTCAACGCCTGCCAAGGCCCGGTCCGCTTCCTGCTCCCGACCGGCGGTGTGTCCATGTTGGACTCGCCCGGACAGCCCTTCCACGACCCCGAAGCGGACGCCGCGCTGTTCGACACCATCGAGCGCCAGGTCGAGCAGACCGAGGACCGGCGCGTGCTGCGGGTCGGCCACAACGTCAACGACGAGGAGTTCGTCACGGCGCTGCTGGCCGCATTCCGTGAAATCCTGGATCCGCAAGGGAAAAACCCGGAGCGCTGAGGTGCATCCCGGCACGACACTGGAGAAGCGATGAACGGATTCGACCGCGCGGAGCTGCTGCGCGAGTTCCACGCCAAGGCCCAGCGCGGCGAACCGATCGTCGGAGGTGGCGCGGGAACCGGGCTGTCGGCCAAGTGCGAAGAAGACGGCGGCATCGACCTGATCGTCATCTACAACTCCGGCCGCTACCGGATGGCCGGGCGCGGCTCGCTCGCCGGGCTGATGGCCTACGGCAACGCCAACGACATCGTCGTCGAGATGGCCCGGGAGGTCCTGCCCGTCGTGCAGCGCACCCCGGTGCTCGCCGGGGTCAACGGCACCGACCCGTTCATGCTGCGCGAGCACTTCCTGCGCGAACTCCGGGACCTCGGATTCGCCGGCATCCAGAACTTCCCGACCGTGGGACTCATCGACGGCACCTTCCGGGCCAACCTCGAGGAGACCGGCATGGGCTACGGGCTGGAGGTCGAGCTCGTCGCCGCCGCCCGCGAAGCCGACCTGCTCACCACCCCGTACGTGTTCTCCGCCGACGACGCGCGGCTCATGACCGAAGCCGGAGCCGACATCATCGTCTGCCACATGGGCCTGACCACCGGCGGCTCCATCGGCGCCGAAACCGCCAAGACCCTCGACGACTGCGTCCGGCTCATCGACGAGTGGTCGGAGGCCGCGGCAGAAGTCCGCGAGGACGTGCTCGTGCTCTGCCACGGCGGACCGATCGCGATGCCCGCCGACGCCGCCCACGTCCTGTCGAAGACCAAGCGCTGCCACGGCTTCTACGGCGCCAGCAGCATGGAGCGGCTCCCCGTCGAGACCGCCCTGACCGAGCAGACCAAGGCCTTCACCAACCTCAAGTTCTGAACCCGGGAACCGGAACCTGACACCAGGAGGAGCAATGCGCAGCTACGCCAGCGCCGTCATCGAAGCACCCGTCGACACCGTCTGGGCAGCGGTCCGCGACTTCGACGGGCTACCCGTCTGGCACCCGGCCATCGCCTCCAGCGAGATCGAAGACGGCCTCGCCGCCGCCAGCGTGGGGTGCGTGCGGCGCCTCCAACTCGCCGACGGCGGGGAGGTGCGGGAACGGCTCGTGTCGCTCGACGACGTGGCACGCAGCTACACCTACGAGTTCGTGACCAGCCCCTTCCCGGTCCGCAGCTACCGGTCGACCATTCACGTCCTGCCTGTCACGGCATCCGGGCACAGTTTCGTCGAGTGGTGCGCCGACTTCGATGCCGATGCCGATGTTGAGGCGGAGATGGATCGGACGTTTGCTCAGGGTGTCTATGCCACCGGGTTGAAGGGGCTCGCGGCGCATCTTTCCCGTTGAGGGTCCTTCGGTCGCCTTCGTGCTGCGCGTGCTGCTCGCGTTGGGCCGGGTTCACTGAAACTACTCAGTGGTTCCTCTGCGTGGCGGTGCCGGAAGCGGAACCTCAGACGCCTTCTGGCTCCGGGATCCGAGGCTTATGTATGCCAATACACGACATGTCGGCTGTCCTCCCCAGAAGGCGTCTGAGAACCCGCGGCGGTGCGGGTTGCTCAGGTGGGGCACTGAGAAAGCACCTTCGGTGCTTGTCTGACGGTGGCTGGTGCTTGCTTGGCGGTGAGAAACCGGCTTCGCCGGTTGCCTGACGTGGGTTGACTTGGTGGGTGCGCCGCAGCACCTTCGGTGCTCGGTGCGGAAAGTTCAGGGCTGGGGGAGTGCGGTAACACGTTCCGGTTAGAGTCGGGCCGTGCCAAGCAGGTCTACTTCCGCAGACATCGCCCACTCCGATCGGGTCGTGGTGACCGGAGGCTCCGGCTTCGTCGGCCGTGCCGTGGTGCGCGCGTTCATCGAGCGCGGCACGCCCGTCACCATCGTCGACCTGGAGGCCCCGCCAGAGTCCTTGCGGGACCCGCTGGTGACCTTCGTGGAAGGCGACCTGCGCGACGCCGACGTGCGCGAGCGGGCCGTGGCGCCCGGCAGCGCCGGCATCGTCCACCTGGCCGCGATCACCTCGGTGCTCAAGTCCGTCGAGCAGCCCGCCGCGACCTACGCCAACAACGTCGAGGTCACCCAGCACCTCCTGGAGCTGGCGCGGGAACGCGAGATCGGGCAGTTCATCCTCGCCTCCACCAACGCGGTGGTCGGCGACATCGGGCACGGCACCATCTCCGAAGCGCTGCCGGTCCGACCGCTCACGCCCTACGGCGCCACCAAGGCCGCCTGCGAGATGCTGCTGTCCGGGTACGCCGGCGCCTACGGGATGTCGACCTGCGCGCTGCGGTTCACCAACATCTACGGGCCCGGCATGGGCCACAAGGACAGCTTCGTGCCCCGCCTGATGCGGGCCGCGCTGGCAGGCGAGGGCGTCGAGGTCTTCGGCGACGGCTCGCAGCAGCGCGACTTCGTGCACCTCGACGACGTGGTGCAGGGCGTGCTGGCCGCGTGGGACAAGCAGTACACCGGCACGGCCAGCATCGGCTCCGGCGAGTCGATCACCGTCCTCCAGCTCATCGACGCCGTCCGCACCGCCACCGACATCGACATCCCCGTCAACCACGTGCCCGCCAAGAACGGCGAGATGCCCGCGGTGATCGTCGACGTCTCCAAGGCTCAGCGCGAGCTCGGCTACCAGCCGGCGATGGAACTGACCGACGGTCTGCGCACCGTCTGGGTGGACTTCACCAGCGGAGCGCGGTGACGGCCGCGCTCACGCGCGCGCTGCGCCGGCACTGGCTGCTGGCGCTGCTGGTGCTGGCCGGACTCGCGCTGCGGATCGTCACGCAGCTCGCCTACCGGCCGGCGCTGCTCTACATCGACTCGTTCCGGTACCTCGACGACGTCGGGGTGTTCCACCCGGGCGGCATCAACCCCGTCGGCTACGAGTGGTTCCTGTGGCCGCTGCTGGGCATCGGCGGACTCACCGGCGTCGCCGTCGTGCAGCACCTGCTGGGCATCGGCATCGGCGTCGGCGTGTACGTGCTGCTGCGCCGCTTCGGCGTCCGCGAGTGGCTGGCCGCGCTGGCCGCCGCGCCGGTGCTCCTGGACGCTTACCAGCTGCAGATCGAGCAGCTGATCATGTCCGACCTGCTGTTCCAGGTGCTGCTGCTGATCGCCGTGTACCTGCTGTGCTGGTGGGGCCCGCCGACGCCGAAGGTCGCCGCCCTGGCCGGTGGCGTGCTCGCGCTGTCGGTGATGGTGCGCTCGGTGGGCCTGACGCTGGTGCTGCCCGCAGCCCTGTTCGTGCTGCTGGCCACCGGGCTGCGACCGCGCGGGGGCTGGCGGCCGCGGCTGATCGCCACCGGGGCCCTGGTCGCCGGGTTCGGCGCGGCCGTGCTCGTCTACGCCCTCTACGGCGCGGTCGTCGCGGGCAAGTTCGGCGTCGGCGGTTCCGGCGGCGGGGGAGTGCTCTTCGGGCGCGCGGCGGTCGTGGCCCAGTGCGACGAGCTGGACCTGACCCGCGAAGAGCAGCTGCTGTGCCCCGACGAGCCGCACGAGGTCCGCGAGCAACTCGGCATCGACTTCTACCTGCACCTGTGGGACGTCACCGCCAACGTCGAAAGCCTGCTGCCTGAGGGCACCGATGTCGCCGCCGCGCAGCGCTCGCTCGCCCGGAAGGTCGTGCTCAACCAGCCGCTGGACATCGCTGGCGGCGTCGCCCGCGACTTCTTCAAGGGCTTCGCGCCCACCCGGACCCAAGCGGTCGGCGACGTGCCGCTGGACCGCTGGCAGTTCCAGCTCGACTACCCGATGTTCGCGCCCGACTGGTACGTCCACGAGTGGGCCGAGCTCTACGACGGCGGCGGCCTGCACGCCGATCGCGACCTCGCCTCCTTCCTGCGCGGCTACCAGCTCGGCGGCGGCTACACGCCCGGTCTGCTGCTCGGCGGTGCGCTGCTGCTGGCGGGCGCGGCCGTGCTCGGCGCGGGCCGCGCGCGGCGCAGCGGACTGCGCGCGGTGACCCTGCTGCCCGCGGGGATGGTGACCACCTCGCTGCTGACCGCGTCGGTCATGGAATTCTCCTGGCGCTACCAGCTGCCCGGGCTGGTGCTCATCCCGCTCGCCGGCGCGCTCGGCGCCACCGCGATCTTCGGCCGTCCCGAGGCCACCCGCAGACAACCCCGAACGACGCCCTCCGAGGAGAGCCAGATGCTGACGACCTTCCCCGACGAGGTGGACCGGGACGCGCTCGACGAGTACGCGTCCCGCTACGGCGAACACCGGTTCGCGCCGGTGGTCGTGCTGATCGCCGCCTACAACGAGGAGGAGTCGATCGGCGAGGTGCTCGACGCCATCCCGGGCCGCAGCTGCGACCTCGACATCGACACCCTCGTGGTGGTCGACGGCGCCAAGGACCGCACCGCCGAGGTCTCCCTGGACCACGGCGCCCGCACCTGCGTGGCACCCACCAACCGGGGCCAGGGCGCGGCGCTGCGGCTGGGATACCGGCTGGCCGCGCAGCGCGGCGCGCGCTACGTGATCACCACCGACGCCGATGGCCAGTACGACATCGCCGAGCTGCCGAAGCTGCTGCAGCCGCTGATCGACGACCGCGCCGACTTCGTCAGCGGCTCGCGGCGGCTGGGCAGCAACGAGCGCCCGGCGCTGGTCCGCCGCATCGGAACCCACGTCTTCGCGTGGGTCGTCACCGGCTTGACCAGGCAGAAGATCACCGACACCTCGTTCGGGTTCCGCGGCATGCGGGTGGAGGTGCCGAACTCGGTGACCCTGCAGCAGCCGCAGTACCAGTCCTCCGAGCTGCTGGTGGGACTGCTCAGCCATGGCTACCGGGTGCTGGAGCAGCCGATGCGGATGCTGCAGCGCACCGCCGGCGAGAGCAAGAAGGGCTCCAGCCTGAGCTACGGCTACCGCTACGCCAAGGTCGTGCTCGGCACCTGGTGGCGGGAGCGCCGCAGCACCGGCCCCGTTCCGGCTGCGGAGACGATCAGCGAGCGGCCCGCTGCTGTGGCCGACTGAAGACGAGCCGGTCGATCAGCACGAACTTGATCACGAACATCACCACGTAGGTCCCGATGAAGGCGCCCCACACCACGGCCACCTGCGCCGGCCGGGTGTGCGGGAACGCCGAGGTCGCCGCGATCTCGGCGAGATGCGTGGCGCCCGCGGCCAGCAACGCGGTGCCGACCGAGATGACGCCGTAGCGCAGGAGTTCGCCGCGCAGCGCCTCGCGCCCGCCACCGCCCCAGGTGCGCCGGTTGAGCGTGAAGTTCGGGATCGCCCCGGCCAGCCACGCCAGCACGGTCGAGACCACCGGCGTCGCTCCGAGCGAGTAGCTCAGCAGGAACACGACCTGGCTGATGCCGGTCGCGACCACCGAGGCCGCTGCGAACCTGCTGATCAACCGCCAGTAGCGAGCACGGCCGGTGACCGACTGCTGCGCCACGAGTCCTCCTGAAAAATTCATGCGCCCGTGTGATGGACGCACACGATACCGATCGCTGTGCGTGGTCTTCTTGGAGTGCTCAAGAGATGAGAGCATGCGTGATGTTCATGCTGCACTACTGGCGGGAAAGAGGGAGACAGGCGTGCGAATCCTCGTCCTCGGAGGCGACGGCTACCTCGGTTGGCCGACCGCTCTTCACCTGTCCGACTGCGGGCACGATGTTGCCGTAGCGGACAACTACGCCCGTCGGGGCTACGACCACGAAATGGGCGTCGAGAGCCTCGTGCCGATCGAGTCGATGCAGGTCCGCCTGAACGCGTGGCACGAGGTTTCGGGCAAGACCATCAAGCACTACTACGGTGACCTCGTCGACGGCGACTTCACCACCGAGATGATCGCCGACTTCCGGCCGGACACCATCGTGCACTTCGCCGAGCAGCGTGCGGCGCCGTACTCGATGATCGATCGCAAGCACGCCGTCTACACCCAGCAGAACAACGTGGTCGGCAACCTCAACGTGCTGTTCGCGATCCAGGAGGTCGATCCCGAGATCCACCTGGTCAAGCTGGGCACGATGGGCGAGTACGGAACGCCGAACATCGACATCGAGGAAGGCTGGCTGGAGGTCACCCACAACGGGCGGACCGACCGGATGCTCTACCCGAAGAAGCCGGGCTCCTTCTACCACCTGAGCAAGGTGCACGACAGCCACAACATCGAGTTCGCCTGCCGCATCTGGGGTTTGCGGGCCACCGACCTCAACCAGGGCGTGGTCTACGGGCAGGAGACCCCGCAGACCGCGCGGGACCCGCGGCTGGCGACCCGGTTCGACTACGACGCGATCTTCGGCACCGTGCTCAACCGGTTCGTCATCCAGGCGGTGCTGGGCCACCCGCTGACGGTGTACTCGCCGGGCGGTCAGACCCGCGGCATGATCGACGTCCGGGACACCGTGGAGTGCATCCGGCTGGCGGCTGAGAACCCGGCCGACCGCGGCGAGTTCCGGGTGTTCAACCAGATCACCGAGAGCTACTCGGTCGGTGAGATCGCGAAGACGATCGCGAACAACTTCGACGGTCAGGTCGAGGTCGAGCACGTCGAGAACCCGCGCGTCGAGCAGGGCGAGCACTACTACAACGTCAAGCACACCGGTCTGGTGGAGCTGGGCCTGGATCCGCACCTGCTGTCGAACACGCTCATCGAGTCGCTGTTCGCGGTGGCCGACAAGCACAAGCACCGGGTCGACCTGGCCGCGATGCGGCCGACGGTGAACTGGCGCAAGGCCAGCAACCCGATGCGGGACGAGAAGTAGCGGAGTCAGAAGAGTGCCCCGGGCTGTGTTTCCGCCCGGGGCGCCTTACCGCGTGTCGGGGGGCTTCCACGCGGCAGGTTCGAACATTAGCTCTTCACCGTTGATCTCGGCGATACGGCACGCGGGTACATCTGGGACCCCGTTGTGAACGCCGGTTAACAGCCGTCGCACCTCTGCCGACTCGGTCAAACAGGGCGATTCCGCCACAAAGCGCACCGGCGCTCACGTCCGGTCGGCCCTGGGCGGAACCGTCCCGTGCCTGCTCAGCTCTGCGCGGTCGCCGGAGCGTCCTCTTCGAGGCCCTCGATCTCGCGGCGCTCGCTGATGATCACGCGAATGGTGTAGGCCAATGCCGCGATCCAGGCCACCACGATCGCTCCGTAGATCACCGTGGGCGCGGGTGCCGGGAAGTCGAACGCCTTGATCAGCGTCCGCGCGTTGGTCAGCACGATCAGACCGCCGGCGCCGACGCCGATCAGCCGCATCGGCACGATCCGCACCAGGTAGGCGGCCAGCGGAGCCGCCAGCACGCCGCCTAGCAGCAACGCGCCCACGGTCGTCCAGGACAGCTTCTGGTCGGCCAGCGAGAACAGGAAGCCCAGGCTCGCCGCGATCGCGATCAGGAATTCGCTGGTGTCGACCGAGCCGACGACCTTGCGGGGCTCGACCTTGCCGGTGCTCAGCAGGGTCGGCGTCGCGACGGGGCCCCAGCCGCCGCCACCGGTGGCGTCCACGAACCCGGCGACCAGGCCGAGCGGGGCCAGCAGCTTGGAGCTGACGCCGGTGAGCTGGCGGCGGCGCAGCGGCCGGATCGCGAACCGCAGCAGCACGTAGAGGCCCAGCGCGAGCAGGATGGCCGACATCCACGGTTCCGCGGCCTCGGTGGAGACGTTGCTCAGCGCGGTCGCACCGAGGAACGCGCCGACCGCGCCGGGCACGCCGAGGGTGAGCACGATCTTCCAGTCGACGTTGCCGAACTTCCAGTGCGAGATGCCGGAGGCGACCGAGGTGCCGATCTCTGCCAGGTGCACCGATGCCGAGGCCAGCGCCGGGGTGAGGCCGGCGGTCAGCAGGATGGTCGTCGAGGTGACGCCGTATGCCATGCCGAGCGAGCCGTCGACCAGCTGCGCGACGAAACCGCCGATCGCGAAGATCAGGAATGCTTGCACGATGTCTCCGTACGGGATCCGGGACGCGACGAGCTCGCGGCGCGAGGTCTCGTGGCGGGTTGGTGAGGATGCGCGGACAGGTGGGCGCGACTAGGGACTAGCGCGAGCGCCGACACCGTGCGGAGGTGACGCGGCGCAGGTCTACGTGGAGGCGCTGCGCGAGCAGCCGCCACTGATCACCGGGCGTCATGGGGACAGTCAAACAGATCGCGCGTTCGAGTGGCAGCGTCTCCCAGGATGCGGGAAGCCTCACCAGGGCCGTCGAGGCTGCGTTGTGTTGAAAGCCACCATTCACCCGTTTCGATCTTGCGCTCGTCCGGAGGGCTTCTCGGCGAGGAATGTCCACTGTGGACAACCTACCTGCGGGTAGTGGTTCCGGTAGCTGTTGCGCGCCTTGACGATCTAGCGGCTGCCGTCTTCGTGACCTGCGTGGATTGTTCGAATCAAGGTTGCCCGAGCTGCGGCCGCCGGTTGTGGAAAGGCGCGCTCGCGTCGTGAAGGCGGGGTCTCCCGCGTTATCGAACAGCGATCTCTGAGCGTCACTAAAAGTCACCATGTGTATGGCGCAGTCGGGTGAACCATCTGCTGAGTGACCCATCGGTTGCGGCCCCCTGTGACTGTCAGCTACGTTCTGATCCGCACGTCACGGTTCGATCACGACAAGATCTCTTTCCCTGAGGAGCTCTTGCCCGCACCCCCGAAACGCGGGAGTGGCCGGACCGACCCCCGACGGAAGGTAGTGATGGGCAAGCATCGCAAGGAAGACCGGCTCCCCCCGACAGCCGGTCTTCCGCTCCGCAACAAGGTTGTGGCTGCGGTGGTGGCCGGCGGCGCGTTCGCGGCGGTGGGGCAACCCCTCGCCGCGAACGCGGGCGCCGGTCAGCAGCGCGACGTTCAGCCCTTGGCAGGCGCCAAGAACCTGAGCACCGCAATCACCGGCACTCAGAACAGCCCCGCGGCCGTCCGGCTGCTGAAGACCCAGTTGCCGGCCCAGGCCGAGGCGCGGTCCGAAGCGCAGGAGCTGGCCAAGGCCAAGGCCATCGAGGCCGAGCGCATCGTCCGCGAAGAAGCCGCTCGGCAGGCGGCCGAGGCCGCCGAAGAGGCGAAGCGCGCGGCTGAGGAGAAGGCGCGCAAGGCCGCCGGCTTCCACGTCCCCGCCGAGGGTCGCTACACCTCCGGGTTCGGCTCGCGCTGGGGCAGCAGCCACATGGGCATCGACATCGCCAACAGCATCGGCACTCCGATCTACTCGGTCGCGCCCGGCGAGGTCATCGACGCGGGCCCGGCCAGCGGTTTCGGCATGTGGGTCCGGGTGGAGCACGACGACGGGACGGTCACCGTCTACGGGCACGTCAACACGATCCTGGCCGAGGAAGGGCAGCGGGTCGGTGCCGGCGAGCAGATCGCCACCATCGGCAACCGCGGCCAGTCCACCGGACCTCACCTGCACTTCGAGGTCCACGAGGACGGGACCAAGATCAACCCGCTGCCGTGGCTCCGCGAGCGCGGCATCGACGTCACCTGAGCGACGTCGACCAGGAACAACCGCCCGGGGTCCGCCTCCCCCGACTGACCCCGGGCGGTTCACCACTCCCAGCGCCCGCCGCCGAGCCGAGGCTCAATGGGCGGTGGTCCTGCTCGGGTCCGGTCTGCGGCGCAGCCTGCGCGGCAGGGAGAGCGGTCGCCGGGCCGTCACCGGTTCGTCGGCGGGCCGGTCCTGGTGGTCGGTGTCGCCTGCGAGCTTCGCCAGGTCGATGCGCGCACCCACGTGTCCTCCCTCGGCTGATCTGCTTCGATCAAGAACAACGCTAGCCGACGGGGAGCAGCGGGAAATCCGCTCTTCTACTCATTCCTCACGGCTCGGTCGGTTGCGGAGCGTGCGCATCGTCGTCGATGCGCTGGCGCAACCACACCAGCGTCCGCGACAGCAACCGCGAGACGTGCATCTGCGAGATGCCGACCTGGTCGGCGATCTGGGTCTGCGTCATGCCGCGGAAGAAGCGCATCACCAGGATGCGGCGCTCCCGCTCGGGCAGCTCCTCCAGCAGCGGCCGGACCATCTCGCGGTTCTCCACCTCGGCCAGCTCCGCGTCGTCGGATCCGATCGCGTCACCGAGCGGGATCTCGTCGGTGTCGGTGAGCAACTCGTCCAGCGACGCGCTGCGGTAGGCGTTGCCCGCCTCGAGCCCGTGGTAGACGTCGTCGGTGCTGATGCCGAGGTGCTTCGCCAGCTCGGAAGGGGTGGGCGCACGGCCCAGCTCCTGCGAGAGCCGGGCGATCGCACCCGAGACCGACAGGTGGAGCTCCTGCAGCCGGCGCGGCATCCGCACGGCCCAGCCCGTGTCGCGGAAGTGCCTGCGGACCTCGCCCATGATCGTCGGCACCGCGTAGGACAGGAAGTCGACCCCGCGGTCCGGGTCGAAGCGGTCGACCGCGTTGATCAGACCCAGCACCGCCACCTGCGCCAGGTCTTCCTGGGACTCGCCGCGGTGGCTGAAGCGGCGGGCGATGTGCTCGGCTACCGGCAGGTGTTCGGTGACCAGCTCGTCGCGGAGAACGGAGCGTCGTGGATCCTTCTCGTCGAGCTTCGCGAGCTCACCGAAGAGCGGCGCCAGCTTGTCGTAGCGCTCGTTGCGCGAATGAGTGGAATCCGTTCGTCTCACACCTGAGCCGTCCGTCCCTTGGTCAACTCGATCCGCACCAGGTGATTTCCGTTGGCAGTGGGATCCGACTCGACCGAGGTTGACACAACGTCGGCCAGCGCGCTGAGCACGCGCCAGCTGAAAGTGTCCTTGCGGGGCCCAGAATCGTTCTTGCTGAGTACTTCTGCTGTGATCGACAACTGCTCTCCGGTTTGCCGGAACCGGCAGACCAGGGGAGCGTCCCGTGCGGCCAGCCGGACCAGCGACGAGCACGCCTCGTCGACCGCCAACCTCAGGTCCGCGATCGAGTCGACGTCGTGATCGGCGCGCATCGCCAGGTCACCCACGACGGCCCGCATCACCGACAGCTGATCGGGTTCGGCCGGAACCCGGACTTCGACCTGGTTCGGAGCGGAAGTCTCAGGAGCCACCTGCGCGACCTCGCGTTCCACGCTCATCTCGCCGACCACCTCATCTCGGAGCGGCGTTCACTCGTGGTGACCTGCTCTTGCGGCTAACTGGTACCCGTGACCCCGGTCGTGCAAACGGACGCCCGGTCAGAGGCTCGTCCAGAAATCCCAGAACCGCTGCAGGATCAGGGCCACGATCACGACGTACCACACTACGACCACCACGCTGTGGAACCGCGTCAGCGCCACGCCGAGGGAGCGGCCGCCGCCGAAGTGCCCCTCGCGCAGGTTGTGCAGCGTCGTGTACCAGAACAGCGGGATCGTCACGGCCCACACGACCATGCAGTACGGGCACAGCGCCCCGATCGAGTACAGGCTCTGCACGATCAGCCAGTGGATGAACACCACGGCGAGCGTCGTGCCGACCTGCATGCCCAGCCAGAACCATCGCGGCGGGCGGAACCCCGTCAGCGCCGCGACCCCGGCGGTGACCACCACCGGGAACGCGGCGACACCGATCAGCGGGTTCGGGAAGCCCAGCAGCGCGGCCTGCGCGCTGTCCATCACCGAACCGCAGGAGACGATCGGGTTGATGCTGCACGAGGGGATGTAGCCCGGATTCGAGAGCTTGGCGAGCTTTTCGACGATCAGCGCGAACGAGGCGCCGAGCCCGATCACGCCGCCCACGACGTAGAGCCAGGCCAGGCCCCGCGGGCCGGCGGTGGACCGAGGGGCGTCGGGCGCGGCCTGTTCGACGGCGTGGGCGGTGGTCACTTCGCCAGCTCCTGGTCCAGCTGCTGGCGGAAGGCCTGCTCGACGTTGCCGCTGCTGGGCTCGAACTTGTGACCGTTGATGAAGATCGTCGGTGTGCCCGAGACCCCGGCGGCTTCGCCGTCGGCCACGTCGCGGTCGATCTTGGCCTGGACCTTGGGGGAGACCATGTCCTGCTTGAAGCGGTTGACGTCCAAGCCGATCTGCTGCGCGTACTGCTCGAACTTCGCGTTGGCCTTGGCCTCGTCGCTGTTGAGCTCGCTCGCGTTCACGGTCGCCCAGCCGGCCCAGTCGTCGAACAGCGCGTGGTACATCTCCTTGAACTTGCCCTGCAGCGCGGCGGCCTCAGCGGCGCGCGCGGCGTTCTGCCCCAGCGGGTGCATCTGCAGCGGGAAGTTACGCGGGACGAAGGTGATCCGGCCCGCGTAGTCGTTCTCCACCTTCTTCATGAGCTGCGAGTAGTACGAGTGGCAGGTCGAGCACTGGTAGTCGAGGAACTCGGTGACGGTGACCTTGCCGTCAGGTGCCTCGGTGAGGACGTTGCTGTCGGGCTTGCGCAGCACCTCGGCAGGCACCGGCGGCTGGCCCGCGCCGGCGTCGCCACCGCTGTCGCCGGAGCGGTTGAACAGCAGCACACCACCGATCACCAGCACTGCGACGACCACCACCACGATGGTGAGGATGACGTTGGTGGAGACCCCGCTCTTCTGGGTCACCAGGTTCTGGTTCTTCGGCATCGTGCGCATTCACCTTCGGCGGTTGTGAGGGGAACCGACCAAAACAGTCTCGCGCATTCACCCGGTCGGGAAATTCTGCGGGGGTCGACTCACAGCACCTTCACAGCGACCTCTCAGCTTGTCGATGATCCGACCTGGGGTGATGCTGAAGTGCATGACCGATCTGGCCGGCCTGCTCGACGAGGACGCGCGTTCCGCGCTGCGGGCGTGGCAGGGCGGAACCTGGTACCCGCCCGCGCTGGCCACCCTCACCCACCACGAGTTCTCCGACGAGAACTGGATCTACGAGCGCAAGCTCGACGGGGTCCGGCTGATCGCCGGAGCGGACGGTGGTGAGCCGCAGCTGTGGTCGCGCAACCGCAAGCGGGTCGACGCCTCCTACCCGGAGATCGTCGACGCCCTCGCGGCCCAGGGCGCGCCGAGCTTCGTGCTCGACGGCGAAGTGGTCGCCTTCGAGGGCAACAGGACGAGCTTCGCGCGGCTGCAGAAGCGGATGAACCTGACCAGCGCGGCCGCCGCGAGGCGCACCGGGGTCGCGATCTACTACTACGCCTTCGATCTGATCGCCTTCGGCGGCGTGGACCTGACCGGGCTCGCACTGCGCACCCGCAAGCGCCTGCTGCGCGAGTGCTTCGAGTTCACCGATCCGCTGCGGTTGAGCCAGCACCGCAGCGGCGACGGCGAGGAGTTCTTCGCGCAGGCGTGCGCGCGCGGCTGGGAAGGACTGATCGCCAAGCGCGCCGACCGGCCCTACCGGTCCGGGCGCGGGCGGGACTGGCTGAAGTTCAAGTGCGTCTCCGGCCAGGAGTTCGTGATCGGCGGCTACACCGATCCCCGGGGCTCCCGGTCCGGTTTCGGTGCGCTCCTGGTCGGCTACTACGACGAGGAGGGCCTGCTGCGCTACGCGGGCAAGGTCGGCACCGGCTACGACGAGCGAACGCTGCGCGACCTGTCCGCGAAGATGGCGGCCCTCGCCCGGCCGGAGTCACCGTTCCTCGACGCGATCGGGGAACCGGGAACGCACTGGGTCGAGCCGGAGCTGGTCGCCGAGGTCGGTTTCAGCGAGTGGACCGGCGACGGGAAGCTCCGGCACCCGAAGTTCTCGGGGCTGCGCAACGACAAACCGGCTCGGGACGTCCGGCGCGAGGCTTAGCGCTCGGCGACGATGGCCGACTGGTTCGCCGCCGGGTGGATCTGGTGCGCCGGATCGTTCGGGGGAGTGGACACCGCGAGGAGAACGGTCAGCACGACCATCGAAACCGTTCCGACAACCGACACGATCGTGCGGCTGTTGATCTGCATCGCGCTGCTCTCCCTGAAGACGTGTCCTGCGAAGTGGGTGATGGGCGGGGCTCTTCGGCGAGTGCCGAATCCCACGTCCCACAGTAGGTGTCGCCGCAGGCGGCAGCGGCGTTAGCAGCGTCGTCACAAATCTTCGGTGTGACGCGGAACATTCTGCTGGGGAGGCTGTTTCGGCCTGCTCGGCGCCGAAACTCCACTGCGCTAGGTGATGGATCAGTTACCCTCCGGTTGTGCCGGATGCGTGGCGAATCCGCGCTCGCGGCCTCGCCGCGTCGCGCTGACCGGTATCGTCGAAGGGCGTGGTAGCCGATCCTGCCGATCTCCCGAACGTGACTCACGCGCTGGCCAAAGCCGGGCTCGACGACGTCCCGGCGCTGACCGAGCGCCTGATGTCGGCGATCTTCACCGACAACCCCGAGTGGACCGATTACCGGCCGGTGCCCAAGGAAGACCTGTGGGAGGGCTGCCGCCAGTACCTCGAGCGGATCCTGCAGATCCTCAGCGGTGAGGTCGACATCTCCGATCGGGACGACGACGTCGCCGCCGCCATCGGCCGCCGCCGCGCCGAGCAGGGCGTGCCCCTGGAGGTCATGCTGCGGACGTTCCGGCTCGGCGGACGCGTCGTCTGGGAGGCGCTGGTCGACCAGGCGCATCGCGACGGCGCCGACCCGGACTCGGTGCTGGGCGTCGCCACCTCGATATGGCGGGTCATCGACGGCTTGTCCTCGACGCTGTCGACCTTCTACCGCAACACCGAGCTGGAGCGGCTTCGCCGCGACGACCAGCGCAGGCACGCGCTGGTGGAGGACCTGCTGGCCGGCCGCGCCCGCGACGTCGCCTTCGCCCAGCGCGCGGCCAAGGAGCTCGACCTGCCGACCGGCGGCGCGTACCTGGTGGTCGTCGCGGAGATGACCGACGACGCGGCCTTCGCGCTGCGCGGCCACTCCGAGGCGCTCGCCGCGCTGCACTTCCGCTCGGTCTGGCAGGTCCGCGCGGACTCGCTGGTGGGCTTGATCGCCCTCGAACAGCATCCCGCCGAGCTGGCCCTCGACGCGCTGCGCCCGCTCGCCCGCGCCCGCGTCGCGGTGTCGCCGAAGGTGCAGGGCCTTTCGGAGATCGGGCTCGCGCACCAGCTGGCCCTGACCACCTTGGGCACGTCGGCGCCCGGTGCCGCGGAACTGGTGACGCTGGAGGAGCGGTTCCCGGAGGCGTTGCTGGTCCAGTCGCCGGATCTGGCTCAACGGCTCCTGGAGACCCAGCTCGGCCCGGTCCTCGCGCTGCCGGTCAAGGAGCGCGACATGCTGCTGGACACGCTCCGGGCCTGGCTGGAGGAGAACTGCTCCACGGCCAACGCCGCCGTCCGGCTCCACTGCCACCGCAACACGGTCCTCAACCGCCTCCACCGCATCACCACGCTCATCGGGCAGCCCCTCCACGGCCGCACGGCCTACGTCTCCCTCTCCCTCGCCCTCTCGACGCTGCACCTCACCAAGGGCCTCCCCGACTGACCCACCTCCAGCCCGGCGAAGCTTCCCGGACTCGCCAGTTCCCAGTTTTAGTCCAAACTGAGCCGACATTTCGGACATGATCATGGCTCGGTTTGGACTAAAACTGGGACTTGGCGACCACTGCGGTTCCCCGGCGGGCGCTGTCCGGAGCTCTCCTCCGGTGTCGGGCCTGGGGCGTGGTGATTGTGCAGTGGGCATAGTTGGAAAATTTTGGGTTCTTTTCGCTGGTGGTGGGCGTAACCGCAGGCGCTGGGGTTTTGTGCCTGGAGATGTTCAGCATGTGACGGGGGTCGCGGCTCCCTTGTGTAACTGAGGGGCCACTTGTCGTGCTCATCACGGCAGGAGATGTGCAGAGTGCACAGCCGTCCGTCTCAAAGTCTGGGCGGCTGGGCATAGCGCGAACGTGGTCGTGCTCACGACACTCTGGATGAGGATGGCCCGCGCTGGACTCGGGCCGTCGATTGACCGGCGCGTGCGTTCAAAGGAGCACAGCGAAGTGCAGGAGTTCGACCTTCTGGTGGTGGGCGGCGGCCCCGGTGGCTACGTCGCCGCGATCCGGGCCGCGCAGCGCGGTCTCTCGGTGGCCGTGGTGGAGAAGGAGCGGCCCGGGGGTGTTTGCCTGAACTGGGGCTGCATCCCGACGAAGGCCATGCTGCGATCCGCCGAGGTCTACGAAACCGTGCTGCACGCGGCCGATTTCGGCGTGAACGTCGAGGGCGTCAGCGTCGACTACGACGCGATCACCCGCCGCAAGGCCAGCGTCGTGAAGGGTCTGACCGACGGTGTCGCGGGCCTGCTCAAGGGCAACGGCGTCACCGTCATCAACGGCCACGCCCGGTTCACCGGCCCGACCACCGTGGACGTTTACGCCACCGGTGAGTCCCCGCTGGGCGCCGACGGCCCCCGCTACGCCGCCGAGCCGACCGGCGCGAAGCCGATCGAGGCGGTCAAGGCCACCGACGTCATCATCGCCACCGGTTCGGTCCCCGTGCAGCTGCCGCTGCCCGGTGCGGACCTGCCCGGCGTGATCACCTCCGACGGCGCCTTCGGCCTCACCGAGGTCCCGAACCGCATCGCCATCATCGGCGGCAGCGCGGTCGGCGCCGAGTGGGCGACGCTGTTCAACACCCTGGGCAGCGAGGTCAGCATCATCGAGATGCAGAAGACCCTCGTCCCGGCCGAGGACGCCGAGGTCGGCAAGGCGCTGGGCCGCTCGTTCAGCAAGCGCGGCATCAAGGTCCTCACCGAGGCCACCGTCTCCCGCGTCGACCAGGCCGACGGCGGCCTGGCGGTCACCGTGGACGGTGCCAAGCCGCAGCAGATCGACGCCGACTTCGTGCTGGTGGGCGTCGGCCGCAAGCCCAACACCGCGAGCCTCGACCTCGACAAGGCCGGAATCGCCACCGACCAGCGCGGTTTCATCACCGTCGACGACAAGCTGCGCACCAACGTCGAGCACGTCCACGCCATCGGCGACGTGACCGGCAAGGCGCTGCTCGCGCACGTCGCCTCGCACCAGGGCGTCGTCGCCGCCGAGACCATCGCCGGTCACCACGCGGCGATCGACTACGACGTCATCCCGGCGGCCACCTTCACCCACCCGGAGATCGCCAGCGTCGGACTCACCGAGGCGCAGGCCAAGGACGCCGGGCACGACGTCGTCGCCACGAAGTTCCCCTTCGCCGCGCTGGGTCGCGCGCAGAGCTACGGCGACACCGAGGGCTTCATGAAGATCGTTGCCGGCAAGAAGTACGGCGAGGTCCTGGGCGTGCACATCATCGGCCACGCCGCCAGCGACCTGATCACCGAGGGCGCGCTGGCCATGGGCCTGGAGGCCACCCTCGACGAGCTCGCGGAGACGATCCACGCCCACCCGACCCTCGGCGAGGTCGGCATGGAGGCCGCGATGAGCGCCCTCGGCCTGCCCGTCCACGTAGCACCGCCCAAGAAGCGCTAGAGGTAAGAGAAAAGGGGATCCGCGATGGCACAGACCGCCACCCGCAGCAAGCCGTCCACGCGCACCGGCGCGACCAAGACGCGGCGTTCCACCTCGGCGCGGGCCGCTGAGCGAGGTCGCTTCTCGGGCGAGTCGCCGGAGCTGCTTCGCGACTACTTCTACGAGATGACGCTGATCCGCCGCTTCGAGGAGCGCGCGGCCCAGGGCTACACGCAGGCCAAGATCGGCGGCTACTGCCACCTCAACCTCGGTGAGGAGGCCACGGTCGTCGGCCTGATGCGCTCGCTGCGCAAGACCGACCTGCTGTTCACCAACTACCGCGAGCACGGCTACGCGATCGCCAAGGGCATCGAGCCCGGCCGCGTGATGGCCGAGCTCTACGGCCGCTCCACCGGCACCTCGAAGGGCTGGGGCGGTTCGATGCACATGTTCGACGTCGAAGCCGGTCTGCTCGGCGGCTACGGCATCGTCGGCGGCCAGATCCCGCTGGCCACCGGTGCCGCGCTGGCCATCGACTACCGCAGCGGCGACCAGGTCGTCATGTGCCAGATGGGCGACGGCACCACGAACATCGGGGCCTTCCACGAGGCGTTGAACATCGCCGCGCTGTGGAACCTCCCGGTGATCTTCGTGGTGATCAACAACCAGCTCGGCATGGGCACCACCGTGGAGAAGTCCTCGGCTGAGTCGGAGCTCTACAAGCGCGCGTCGGCCTACCGGATGCACGGCGAGCGCGTGGACGGCACCGACGTCCTCGCCGTTCGCGATGCGTCGTCCCGGCTGGTCGAGCAGGCCCGCGAGACTGGCCGTCCGGCTCTGCTGGAGCTGACCAGCGAGCGGCTGAAGGGCCACTCGGTGGTCGACCCGGGCAAGTACCGCGACCAGGAGTCGCTGGAGAAGGCCAAGCAGGCCGACCCCGTCGCGAGCTTCCGCGCGGAGCTGATCAACGCCGGGATCCTCGACGAGGCCGCCGCGGCCGACCTCGAGACCAAGGCGCAGGCCGAGGCAGACGCCGCCGTGGCCTTCGCCGACGACAGCCCGCACCCGGACGTCGAGACGCTGTTCGACTACACCTACGCCACGCCGGTCGCCAACGACTCGCGCAGGCTGCCCGCCGACCCGCTGTTCGTCACCAGCTGACAGGTCGAATCCTCAAGTCCCCTTGCGGTTTTTGCGACACCCCGCCACGTTTCGCATCCCCGTGGTCTGGGGCGGGAAGTTTTCATGAAAACTTCCCCACCCCAGACCACGGGCCGCTCTTCCGCTGTCAGGAGAAATTCCCTTGGCACTCATGACCTATCGCCAAGCGCTGCACGACACCCTCCAGGAGGAGATGCGGCGCGATGAGGACGTGTTCCTCATCGGCGAAGAGATCGGAGTCTTCGAAGGCTCCTACAAGATCACCGCCGGCCTGCTCGAGGAGTTCGGCGAGAAGCGCGTGCGCGACACCCCGATCGCGGAGGAGGGCTTCGTCGGCGCGGCCGTCGGCGCCGCGATGCTGGGCCTGCGCCCGGTCGTCGAGCTGATGACGATCAACTTCTCGCTGGTCGCGCTGGACCAGATCGTCAACCACGCCGCCAAGATCTACGGCATGTTCGGCGGTCAGACCAGCGTCCCGATGGTGCTGCGCACCCCCGGTGGCGGTGGGCAGCAGCTCGGTGCCACGCACTCGCAGAACATCGAGCTGTACTACGCGTTCGTGCCGGGCCTGAAGGTCGTCGCGCCGAGCACGCCCGCCGACGCCAAGGCGCTGCTGCTGGCCTCGATCCGGGACAACGACCCGGTGCTGTTCCTGGAGAACCTCTCCCTCTACAACACCAAGGGCGAGGTCCCGGACGTGGTGGAGCCCGCCGAGATCGGCAAGGCGAAGGTGACCCGCGAGGGCACCGACATCACCATCATCGGCTACTCGCGGATGGCGATGGTCGCCCAGCAGGTCGCCGAGAAGCTGCACGACGAGCAGGGCATCAACGCCGAGGTCATCGACCTGCGCAGCCTTCGCCCGCTGGACCGCGACACCGTCGTGGAGTCGGTGCGCAAGACCGGGTGCGCCGTGGTCGCGGAGGACGACTGGCTGACCTACGGCATCGGCGCGGAGATCGCGGCCTCGATCTCCGACGGCGCCTTCGACTACCTCGACGCCCCGGTGCGGCGCGTCGCGGCGGCCGAGGTGCCGCTGCCCTACGCCAAGCCGCTGGAGCGTGCCGCCCTGCCGTCCGCGGAGTCGCTGACCACCGCCGTTCACCAGACCCTGGACGCGGTGGGCAGCCGCCGCTGAGTCCCGCGCTCACCTGAGGAAGACGATGACTGACATTCAGATGCCGAGGCTCTCCGACACCATGGAGGAGGGCGTGATCGCCAACTGGCACAAGCAGGTCGGCGACAAGGTCTCGCGCGGCGAAGTGGTGGCCGAGATCGAGACCGACAAGGCGCTCATGGAGCTCGAGGCCTACGACGACGGGGTGCTGGAGAAGATCCTGGTCGAGGCCGGCACCACCGTGCCGATCGGTGAGCCGATCGCGGTGCTGGGCGACGGTTCCGGCGCAGCCGCCGAGGCGGCTCCGGCTGCCGCCCCCGCTCCGGCTGCCGCCGCTCCGGCGGAAGCTCCGGCTGCCACCGCCGCTCCCGCAGCACCTGCGGCTCCGGCCGCCACCGAACCGGCCGAGACCCCGGCGGGTGGCCCGAAGCCGAAGGCCTCGCCGCTGGCCAAGGCCGTCGCCAAGGAGAAGGGCGTGGACCTGGGCACCGTCCAGGGCTCCGGTCCCGGTGGGCGCATCATCCGCGCCGACATCGAGGCCGCTGCGTCCTCGAGCCCCGCGGCTCCGGCCCCCGCTGAGTCTGCCCCGGCGCCCGCGTCGCAGACCGCTCCCGCGGTCGCCGGCGACGACGTCGAGGAGATCCCGCTGTCCAACATCCGGAAGGTGACCGCGAAGCGCCTGACGGAGAGCAAGCAGAACGCGCCGCACTTCTACCTGACCAGCGCGATCGACGTCACCGAGCTGATGGAGTTCCGAGGGAACCTCAACGAGCGGCTGCAGGCCGCCGGTGGCCCGAAGGTCAGCGTCAACGACCTGATCGTCAAGGCGGTCGCGACCTCGTTGCGCGCCAACCCCGGCGTCAACGTCTCCTTCGCCGGCGACAAGATGCTGCAGCACAAGCGCATCAACCTCGGCGTGGCGGTCGCGATCGAGGGCGGTCTGGTGGTGCCGGTCGTCAAGGACGCGGACCGCAAGAGCGTGTCGGAGATCGCCACCGAGAGCCGCGAGCTGGCCGGTCGGGCGCGCGAGGGCAAGCTGAAGCTGGACGAGATGTCCGGCGGCACCTTCTCGATCTCCAACCTGGGCATGTTCGGCATCGAGCAGTTCAGCGCGGTGATCAACCCGCCGGAGGCGGGGATCCTGGCGGTCGGCGCGGCCCGCGACGAGGTCCAGGTCCGCGACGGCGAGTTCGTGGCCCGCAAGATCCTGCGCGTGACGCTCTCGGCCGATCACCGAGCGGTCGACGGCGCGGTCGGTGCCGCGTTCCTGCAGCAGTTCACCTCGCTCCTGGAGGACCCGCTCCGGATCATCGCCTGATCCGTTCGCGAGGACGAAGAGCGGCCACCGCCGACATCCCCCGAGTCGGCGGCGGCCGCTCTTCGCGTTCCCGGGCGAATGCGAAGAGCGCGCTCCTCGGCGCCCAACAATTGATCTTCACGCGTGGCGGCCGTCGTCGGATTGAGTTCCGGCGGCGGCCTTTTCGCATTCCGGAATTGTTCGGGATTTGAGTAGAAACACCTATTTCTTGTGCGCGTTTAACAACCGGGTTCGGAGTGGATGTACCGCCGATCGGGTTGTCTTGCTGGCTGGTCTTTGCCAGGTTGTGGGCTTTTTCAGTGATCTAGCTTTCGTTTTGATCGAAATGGCATTGGGGTGCGATCTCGATTGGAAGACTCCCGCCCCGGATTCCGGCCGAAGGCTCGGCCGGTGTGCAACAGGGGAGGACAGGTCCGCGAAGTGCTGGAAATCAGGGGGAAGCGCCTGGGGGCGTTGATCGCCGCGACCGCGGCGGTGACGGTGTCCTGCGGCCAGCAAGCGCCGCAGGCGCAGCAACCACCGGCGGTGGTGACGGTGACCCAGCCGGCGCCGGAGCAGACGAGCGAAGCGCAGGAGAGCTCGGAAGGATCCTCGGAGGAAACCTCGGGGCAGAGCGGTTTTCCAGAGGGAAATCCGAGTGATCCGGAGGAGATCCCGACGCAGAAGCCATGCAAGGCATCTGAGCTGCGTGCCCGGTTCTACCCGGAGAGCATATTGCAGCTGAACGATGACCTGAGTCAGCCGACTGACGGATACCGGGTGAAGCTGCGCCTGGCCAACGTGGGGGCCAAGGCTTGCACGATCGAAGGCGACCCGAGGTTCGAATTCATCGATCCCAATGGCGGGGTCAAACCGGCCACCACTCAGGTCGTCGCGGGCGCGGCGCCGTTCAGCGCAATGAGCATCGGGACGCGTGAGGGCGTGTCCCAGGACATCCAGTGGAAGTCCGCGCCAGGCGACTGCGTATACAGCCCGCCCAAGATCAACATTTACCCCGACGGCAGCGATGAGCCGATCGCCGTGGAATGGTCGTTCGGCTCGGTTTGTGGCGACCTCCAGCTTCAGACAACACACCTCCATTCGGACTGACGCCAGGTGAGATTGCGCGGAAGAAGCGGAAAAGCGATGAAGCTGAAGACGGCAGTGAAGATGAACGGCAAGCGGCTGGGTGCGTTCGGGGTTGTTCTCGCAGCCGTGGCTGCATCCAGCGCGTGCGGCCAGCAAGCGCAGCAGGCGCAGCAGCCACCGGCGGTGGTGACGGTGACCCAGCCGGCGCCGCAGGAGACCACCGAATCGCAGGATTCCTCGGAGGAAACCTCGGAGCAGGGGGGTTCTTCGGAGACGAAGGTCAGTCATCCGGAGGAGATCCCGACCCAAAAGCCCTGTCAGACGTCGCAGCTGCGAGCCCGGTTCTACCCGGACACGCTCGTCGGGCAGCATAAGGATCCCACGCAGCCCGTTCGAGCATCACGCACCAAGCTGCGACTCGCGAATGTCGGGGCCAAGGAATGCACAGTCCACGGCGACGCGAGGGTCGAGTTCCTCGACGATGCAGGCGCCGTCATGCCGGCGACCTTCGTGGACAAGGCGGGAACGCCACCTGCCGAGTGGATGAGCATCGGCACCCGTGAGGGAGTGGCTCAGGAGCTGTACTGGGTCTACGAGACAGGCGATTGCGTCGACGATCCACGCAAGGTTCGCATCTATCCGCCGGACAACACCGAGCCGATCACGTTGGACTGGAACTTCGGCACGGTCTGCGGTGACCGTCGCGTCGAGCGAACTCACCTCCGCTCGGACTGATGCCCGGTGAAACTGCGTGGAAGAAACGGAAAAGCGATGAAATTCGGGTCTGCATTGAAAATCAACGCGAAGCGACTTGGCGCGTTCGGGGCTGCGCTCGCAGCGGTGGCTGTTTCCAGCGCGTGCGGTCAGCTGGGATCGCAGGCGCAGCAACCACCGGCGACGGTGACGGTGACGCAACCCGCGCCGCAGGAGAGTGCGACGAACAGTTCCGAGGAGAGCTCGGAGTCCACTTCGGATTCCTCGGAGGCGCCGTCGAAGTCGAAGGAGCCTGAAGCTGAAGATGGTCTCGCCTGCGCTGCCGAGGAGCTGCAGCTGCAGCTGGATCCGAATTACCCGCAGGCCGACGGCTCGCACATGACTCTGAAGGTCACCAACATCGGTGGTCGGCCGTGCCAGATCCGCGGTTATGGCGGATTGCAGTTCGTGGACTTCAACGGCAAGCCCGTCGACACCGAGCTGAACCGTCTGCAGGCGAATCCGCCGACGATCACCATCGAGCAGAGCCAGAGCGCCGGACTGGACCTTACCTGGGACATCTACCAGTCGCCGTGCGTCGAGCCGGAGACGTTGCAGTTCACGCCGCCCGGTGATGACAAGGCCATCAAGTCGGTCTGGGGACGTGGCGCGGTCTGTCGCGGCGGGCTCGTCGATGCCACCGCGTTCCGCAACGTTTGGGGCGGCTGACCACAGCCGACCTGGGAATTGAAGGGGAGGAAGAATGCCACAGCCACTTGTTTGGTTGCTTGACGTGCTGCGCGCGGCCGGACTCAACGTGCATGAGACCGAGGGGTGGCGGGATCGTGGTGCGGAGGGGCGCCCGCCCGCACCCATTGGTGTGCTGCAGCACCACACTGCCACGCGCACCACACCGCAGAAGCCGGTGCCGACGCTGGACATGTGCATCAAGGGGCGATCCGATCTGGACGGTCCGCTGTGCCAGGCGTTGATCGGGTTGGACGGCTCCATCCATCTGGTCGCGGCGGGACGGGCCAACCACGCTGGTGAGGCCAAGGCGTCTGGGCCGATGCCCGCCGCAGGGAGCGGCAACGACATCTACATCGGTTTCGAGTGGGACTACCACGGCGTGGAACAGCACCCGTCGCGCGAGCAGTACGACGCTGCGGTCCGCGCAACCGCTGCGGTTCTCCGCCACCTTCGGGTGCCTGCTGAGCACACGCGTGGGCACAAGGAGACGAGTGTGACCGGCAAGATCGACCCGGGCAACGTAGACCTCAACCAGTTCCGGGCCCACGTGGCAGCGGCGATGAATCCGCCCGCGCCGCAACCGAGCCCACCGGGACCGGCGCCGCAACCCCAGCCGCAGCCCCCGCAGGGGCCGCCGTCCCTTCCGCCGATCCCTGACAGCCCGCCCGCACGAGGGGGAAATCCAGGTCCGCCGGATCCGGCGGTGATGCGCGTCGTCTACCTGGTCGGCAAGCACATGAACGTGTCTGACTACGTGATGCTGGCGGCATTCGAGACCGGTCTTGTCGAATCTCAGATGTCGAACCTCAACTGGGGCCACAGCACTTCGCTCGGGGTGTTCCAGCAACGCCCGGAGTGGTGGGGAACCCCGCCGCAGCTGATGGACGTGCGGTACGCGGCGACGAAGTTCTTCGAGAAGGCGTTGAAGAAGGAGCGCGAGAACAATCGGCGCAGCGCGGGGCAACTCTCTCAGGATGTGCAGGACTCCGCTCATCCGGAGCGCTACGACCAGCGTGAGACGGAGGCCCGTCGACTGATCGACGAGACGGCGCATTCCGTTCATCCCGCGCCGCCCGGACCGAATCCGCCTCCGCCGCACGGTCAGCCGCCGAACCAAGGCCAGCCGCCGCAGGGCCAACCGCCGCAGGGCCAGCCTCCGCAGGGGCAGCCGCCGCAGCAGCCTCCGGCGCCTGCTCCGGCTCCGCCTCCGCCGCCGCAGCCGGTGGTGCCGACCGTGTTCGGGTCGTGGATCCTGCCCGGTGCGGATGGCGCGCTGTCGGCCTTCGCGACCTCCACGTCCGGTGAGGTCGTCACGGCGTGGCAGGTCTCGCCGGGTGGTGACTGGGTCGGTTGGCTGGGCATCGGTGGCGAGCCCGCCGGTCGTCCGGTCGTCGTGCGCGAACCTTCAGGCGCGACGGTGGTTTTCGTGCGGGACCGCAACGGTGAGGTGATCACCTCGTCCTGCCCGCAGCTGGGGGCGAAGTGGAGCCCGTGGATCGGTCTGCGGGGTGAGATCGCCGAGGACCCGGTGGCCGTGCTGCGGCCGGACGGTGCGATCGCGCTGTTCGCCGTGGGCGAGGACGGCAAGCTGCACAGCGCCGCGCAGGCCGGTCGTGGTGGGCACTGGACCGACTGGGACGACCACGGCGGCGACCTCATCGGCCGTCCGGCGATCGCGCTCGGCCAGAACGGTGCCGTGTCGGTGTTCGCCCGCAACTCCCAGCGCGAGGTCGTGATGTCCACCCAGGGCACCGCGGGCGCGGGCTGGTCGGAGTGGAAGGGCCTGGGCGGCAGCATGGCCGGGGACCCGGTCGTGGTGACCCTGCCCGACGGCGTGGTGGTGCTGCTCGCGGTCGGCGACGACCAGCAGCTCTACTGCGTGGAGCGGCCCGGCGAAGGCGGCAACTGGTCCGATCTCGGCGGCGACTTCACCGGAACGCCTGCGATCGGGGTCAATCCCGGCGGGCGAGTCGAGGTGTTCGTCCGCGACACCTCGGGTGCGATCCACACCGCTGAGCAGCAGTCCGCCCACGGCGGCTGGTCCGCGTGGACCGACCTCGGCGGTTCGCTGGGTGGCGACCCGGTCGCCATCAGCCGCCCGGACGGCGCCTCCAGCCTGTTCGGCGTCGGCCACGACGGCGACATGGTCACCGCCGGTCAGCCCGACCCGGACTCCCCGTGGGAGCCCTGGACGGACCTGGTCGACTCGCTCAAGGCGTAGCGCGGCGGGGGATTCGGACTTCCGCGCGAAGTCCGAATCCCCGCGGCTCGTCAGGAGAGGGCGTCGAGGAGCTTGGGGGTGAGGTGGTCCAGGGCGTAGGGGATGCTGGAGAGCGTCGCCGAGCCCAGGGCCATCGTGAGGTCGTAGTCGTCGAGCAGGACCAGCGAACCGCGCTTGGCGGCCGGGAGGTTGTTCAGCAGCGGGTCCTTGCGCACTGCTTCGACGTCGGTGGCCTTGGCCGTGGTCACGATGACGACGTCCGCGTCCAGCAACGACACCTGCTCCTTGCTGACCTTGACGTTGAACTTGCCGCCGCTGTCCATCCCCTCGATCGCGGGGGACAGGCGCAGTCCGAGCTGCTCCAGCAGCGCCGTGCGGGCGTCCTGCTTGGTGTAGGCGGCGTAGGTCCCGGCGGCGTCGGTGCGGACCGTGACGTGCGTCTTGCCCTCGAAGATCTGGTTGGCCCTGCGGGTTTCGTCGATGCGCGACTGCGTCTGCTCGATGAGACGGGCGACCTCGGCCTGCTTTCCCAGGGCCTGGCCGATGGTCTCGGCCTGCACCCGCCAGTTGACGCCGTAGTCGATGGAGTTCGGCGGCTGCGCGACGACCGGGGCGAAGGTGCTCAGCCGGTTGTACTGCTCCTGCGTGAGAGCGCTCTGCACCGCGATCGTGGCATCGGGGGTCTGGGCGATGACGCCTTCGACGTCGACCTCGCTGCCGAAGACCTTCGGTCGCCGGCCGCCCAGCATGGGCTCCACCCACGGGCCGACACCGCTCTCCCACGGCCCCCACTTCGTCAGGCCCGCCGGGATCACGCCCAGCGGCAGCAGAACATCGTGGTCGGTGATGCCCAGGGTCACCACCCGCTGCGGTGCCGCTTGGAGATCGGCCGCGCCGTAGCGGTTGGGGATGCGGACCGGAAAACCGGGACCGGACGGTGCGTTCCCGCTCGGGCTCGGGCCGCCGCCGCTGCACGCGGCCAGGCCCGCCGCGACGAGTCCTGTCGCGCCGGCCAGGAAGCCCCGACGGCCGATCGCGCTGGGGGGAGGAGTCATCACCGAGTCCTTGTTCGTCCGGTTTCGGGTTCACCGCCCGAAGTTCTGACACAAGAGAGGCTAACCTAACCTACGTTGCGGTCGGTCCGCGGTCGATCGGTGAATCTGCTCACCGAGCACGCGCTACCGTGGATCTAGATCGCCGATCACGGGAGTTGCCGCATGAGTTCGTTCGCCACCGGAGTCCGCAGTCTCGGGTCCGGTCTGGGCATCATCCTGCGCAGCCCGAAGCTGCTGCTGCTCGGCGCCATCCCCGCCCTGATCAGCGCACTTCTGCTGCTCGGGAGCCTGGGCACGCTGATCTACTTCAGCGGTGACCTGACGACCTGGATGACCCCGTTCGCCGACGGCTGGGCCGACTTCGCGCGCAGCGGCCTGCGCCTCCTGCTCGGAGTCGCCCTGGTGGGCGCGGCGGCCGTGCTGGGGTCGATCGCGTTCATCGCGCTGACCCTGCTCATCGGCGGACCGTTCTACGAGCACATCGCCGAGCAAGCCGAGAAGCAGCTCGGACTGGACACCTCCGACGACGGCGCCGGCTTCGCCCGCCAGCTCGGCCGGGGAGTGCGCGACTCGCTCAAGCTCGTCGGCGTGGCGCTGATCGGGGCGATCCTGCTGTTGGTCATCGGGTTCATCCCGGTCGCCGGGCAGATCGCGGGCGCCGTGCTGGGCGCGCTGTTCGGCGCGTGGGTGATCAGCGTGGAGATGGTGGGCCTGGTGTTCCAGCGGCGCGGCCTGGCCTTCGGCGAGCGCCACCGCAAGCTCCGCGAGCACAAGGCGATGACGCTGGGCTTCGGCCTGCCCGCCTACCTGCTGTGCCTGGTGCCGGTGCTGCAGCTCCTGGTCATCCCCGCTGCCGTGGTGGGCGGCACCCTGCTGGCCCACCGCGTCCTCGACGAGCGCAGCGCCGTCGCTCCGGGGTGATGTCGGCAGGCGCCGGTGCGGCTTAGAGTCTGGGTGTGACAGAGCCCGTTCAGCCCGATGAGTCCTACCTGCGCGCGGTGGCCGCTGCGACCGAGAGGGCCGTGGCTTCCGCGGAACCGCTGCGGTCGGGGCATGCCGGAGCCGATGAGGCGCTGCTCGCGGAGACCGAGCGGTGGGTGACCGAGCACGGCGACGACCTGCTCGGGCTCAGCCACGAGCTGCACGCGGACCCGGAGGAGGGCTACGCCGAGCACCGGTCGGTGGCGCGGGCCGCTGAGCTGCTGCGGAGCTTCGGCCACGACGTCGAGGTCGGCGTGGGCGGGCTGGACACCGCGCTGCGCGCGAGCGCCGGTGACGGCGGGCCGCACGTGGCGGTGCTGGCCGAGTACGACGCGCTGCCCGGCATCGGCCACGGCTGCGGGCACAACATCATCTGCTCGGCGGGCGTCGGCGGGTTCCTCGCCGCGGCCACCGCGGTGGGGCGGACCGGTGGGCGGGTGAGCCTGTTCGGCACCCCCGCCGAGGAGGGCGGTGGCGGCAAGGAGCACCTGGCCAGGGCCGGTGTCTTCGACGACGTCGACGCCGTGGTGATGCTGCACCCGTTCTCGCACGACATCGCCACCCACCCGTTCCTCGGCCGCAGGCAGGTCGAGGTCGTCTTCCACGGCGTGGCCGCGCACGCGTCCGCGCAGCCGTTCATGGGCCGCAACGCGCTGGACGCCGTCGTGGCCACCTACCAGGGCGTGGCGGCGATGCGCCAGCACATGCCCTCCACCGACCGCGTTCACGGCGTGATCACCGACGGCGGCAAGCGTCCCAACGTGGTCCCGGACCGGGCCGCCGCGCTGTTCTACGTGCGGTCGGCGGAGCCGGGTTCGCTGCAGGACCTGGCGCGCAGGGTGGAGTCGATCGCGCACGGCGCGGCGTCGATGACCGGCTGCGGTGTCGAGCTGAACTGGGACCACAACCCCGCCTACCTGCCGATCCGGCACAACGACGCGCTCGCCGCCAGGTGGGCCCGCCACCAGGCCCGGCGCGGCCGGACCTCGCTGCCGCGCGGCGTCGTCCCGGACTACCTGACCGGCTCGACGGATCTGGGCAACATCAGCTTCCGGACACCGGCCATCCACCCGATGATCGGCCTGAACGACGCGGGCCTGGCGCTGCACACCGAAGGTTTCGCCGCCGCAGCGGGTTCCGCCGCCGGCGACGCCGCGGTGATCGACGGAGCCATCGGCCTGGCTCTGACCACAGTGGACTACCTGGCGGACGGTGAGCTGCGCGACGCGGTGAGTGACGAGTTCGCCGCGGCCGGAGGGCCGCTGGACGTGCCGAACTACTTCACCTGACCGGCTAGGGTGCAGGGCGGTTCGTGGTCCTCGGTGCGGGTGGGGACCGGGTGCTCAGGTGGTCCCCAGGAAGACGCGGTGGCTCCACCACTTCCCAGAAGACCTAGTAGTTCGGATGTGTTGTGGACGAATTAGTGCAGAACGCGACGGCGCGGCTCCTCGACTCCGGCAACGTCGCCGCGCTCATCGCCGGGTTGGTCGCGCTCGTCCTGGTGCTCAACCGGGGGACCTGGTTGCCGCTGCGCAACGTGGTGACCATCGCTCACGAGGGCGGGCACGCCGTGGTGGCGCTGGTCAGCGGCCGCAAGCTCAACGGCATCCGGCTGCACTCCGACACCTCCGGGCTGACCGTCTCGACCGGGCGCGCGCACGGGCCCGGCATGGTGTTCACCCTGCTCGCGGGCTACCCGGCGGTGTCGCTGCTGGGGTTGGGCGGTGCGTGGCTGGTCACCGCCGACCGGGAGCGGTGGATGCTGTGGGGCTGCATCGTGCTGCTGGCGCTGCTGCTGCTGGCCGTGCGCAACGCATTCGGCGTGGTGTCGGTGCTGCTCACCGGCGGTGCCATCGGTGCCGTGTCGTGGCTGGCGAGCCCGTCGTGGCAGGCGCTGTGCGCCGCGCTGCTGTGCTGGTTCCTGCTGATCGGAGGCATCCGCCCGATCAGCGAGCTCGGCCGCAAGCGCCGACGCGGTCGCGCCGGGGACTCCGACGCCGACCAGCTGGCGCGGCTCACCGGGGTCGCCGGGGGAGTCTGGATGTTCCTGTGGTTCCTGACCGGCCTCGCGTCGTTGCTCGTCGGCGGGTACTGGCTGCTGCTGATGCCGCAGGTCTGAATCGGCCCGCCCGAGGTGGTGCCTCGGCACGACATCTTGCTGATCAGCCGGATTTCCAGCAGCATCGACTCGTGACGACTGCGAATGCTTTGGGTGGCAGGTTTCCGCTGGGTCCGGGCCTGGAGATCAACCGCGTCGGGTTCGGCGCGATGCAGCTGGCGGGTCCGGGCGTGTTCGGTCCGCCTGCCGACAGGGAGGCCGCGATCGCGGTCCTGCGCCGCGCCGTTGAGCTCGGCATCGATCACATCGACACCAGCGACTTCTACGGCCCGTGGGTGGTCAACGAGCTGATCGCCGAGGCGCTGCACCCCTACGAGGCGAACTTCGTGGTGGCGACCAAGATCGGCGCTTACCGCGACGACCAGGCGAACTGGCTGCCGCTGAACCACCCCGCGGCGCTGCGCTCCCAGGTGCACGACAACCTGCGTCGGCTGCGCACCGACGTCCTCGACCTGGTCTACCTGCGCGACATGGGACCGCAGGAGGGCATCACCTTCGCCGACCAGGTCGGTGCGCTGCACGACCTCAAGCAGCAGGGCCTGATCCGCACCATCGGTCTGTCCAACGTGGAGCTCGGCCACTACGCCGAGGCGCGGGAGATCACCGAGATCGCCTCGGTGCAGAACCTCTACAACGTGGTCAACCGCACCGCCGCGACCCTGCTGGACGCCACGACCGAGGCGGGCGCCGCGTTCGTGCCGTTCTTCCCGCTGGGTTCCGGTTTCGCCGACAGCCGGGCGCGCGGCGACGAGGACCTGAAGGCCATCGCCGAGGCGCACGGCGCGACCCAGGCGCAGGTCTCGCTGGCGTGGCTGCTGCGCCGCGCGAGCAACGTCCTGCTGATCCCGGGCACCTCGTCGGTGGCGCACCTGGAGGAGAACACCGCGGCCGGGACGCTGGCCCTCGACGACTCCGAGGTCGCGCGGCTCGACGCGCTCGTCGCGGAGGGGGAGACCCTCGAAGAAGCGCACTGATCAACTTCCGGGTTGATCGATCTCGATGTGGCCGCCTTGCCATCCCGGTGGCGCCCGCCCGGTATCCTGTGCGTGCGTGCGCCACCGGAGGCGGACGTGCAGGTCGATTCGCTTCGCCAGGTTGACGCTGACGGACGGTGAGATGAGCGAGGGTGATCCGGACGGGCCGCCGCCGGAATCCGAGTGGCGGTCTGATGTCGCGCGCCGTTGGACGGCGGAGCTGCGCACCACCGCCTACCTCCCCTTCTCGCCCGGGGAGGTGCAGGAGACCCTAGCTGGCCTGCTCGACCTCGTCGCGCTGTCGCTGGACGATCCTTCCCGAGCCGCTGAGACCGGTCGCGTCGTGGGTGCCCGGCTCGTCGAAATTCGCGCGACCGGCGAGGAAAGCCTGTCGGTGAGCCTGAAGTTCCTTCAGGACGCGCTGCTTTCGGACGCCACGAAGGTCGATGCTCTGCTGACGGTGCTCACCGAGATCGCCGCCGGGTACGCGGCGGCCGACCGGGAGAGCACCTTCGCCCAGCAGGAGACGCTGAACAAGGCGCTGCTGAAGGCCAAGCTGAAGACCGACCGCGAGCTCAAGGCCAGCGAAGCGCGGTTCAGCGAGGTGTTCACCTCCACCCCGATCGGGGTCGCCATCAGCGACCTCGAAGGCCGGTTCGTGCAGGTCAACCCGGCGTTCGAGCAGGTGCTCGGGTATCACGCCGACGACCTGGAACCGATGACCATCGACCGGCTCTTCCACCCCGAGGACGCCGAGTACCTCAGCGCCTCCTACCGCGAGCTGATCGAGGGCGCGAGCTCCAAGCGGATCAGCGACCGCAAGCGGCTGGTCCGGGCCAACGGCGAAGCCGCGTGGTGCTACCTGGGCGTTTCGGTGCTCCAGGGCGCCGACGGAGGGCCCAGCGGCGTGGTCACCATGGTCGAGGACATCACCGAGCTGCACCTGTTGCAGGACCGCTTCCAGCACCAGGCGCTGCACGACGCGCTGACCGGGCTGCCCAACCGCGGGTTCTTCCAGACCCGGCTGGAGGCCGCGCTGGTCAACCTGCCCCGCGATGCGCGGCTCGCGCTCTACCAGCTGGGGCTGGACGGCTTCGAGCTGATCAACGACGGCCTCGGGTACCCCGTCGGTGACCAGCTGATCAGGACCGTGGCGCGCCGTCTGGAGAGCCTCGTCGAGGACGAGGAGGCGCTGGTCGCGCGCTTCGGCGGAACCGAGTTCGCGCTGCTGGTCTGGGAGCAGGCCGACACCCCTGGGGTGCCGGTGATGACCCAGCTGATCAACGAGATGCTCGCCGAACCCGTCTACGTGGGCGGACGAGGCATCGCCGCGTTCGCCAGCGTCGGCGTGGTGCAGCGGAGGGTGGGGGAAGCCGACGCGGCGAACCTGCTGTGGTCCGCCGACATCGCGCTGCGGCGCGCGGAGGCGGCCGGAAAGCGGCAGTGGGCTCTGTTCGACCCGGACCTGGCGCCGGAGGAGCACGAGGAGAGCCAGCTCGCGGCGATCATGCCCGGCGGGCTGGAGATGGGCGAGTTCGACGTCGTCTACCGCCCGCAGGTCTGCCTCCCGGACCACGACCTGTGCGCCCTGGAGTGCGAGTTCCGCTGGGACACGGGCGATTTCGGAGTCATCGAGCACGGCGAGTGCGTGCGGCTGGCGGAGCGCTCCGGGGTGACGCTGTCGATGCGCGACTGGATGCTGCAGAGCGCCTGGCAGCACCTGGCGGAGTGGCACGCCGACGGTCACCAGGTGCGGCTGTCGGTGTCGCTGAGCCCGAACCAGGGCTGCGATCCCGATCTGGCGGCCCTGGTGCACAAGGTGCTCGACGAGTCCGAGCTCGATCCGAGCTGGCTGCGGCTGTGCATGCCGATCGCCGCGATCAGCGAGAACGAGGAGGCGCGGGAGAACCTGCGCTACCTCCACTCCCGAGGCGTCCGGACCGCGCTGCACGACTTCACCGGCTCGCCGGGCGAGTTGCGCCTGCTGCGCGAGATGCCGGTGGACTCGGTGCGGCTCTCACCCGAGATCGTCCGCCTCGTGCACGAGTCCGACACGCCGGACGTGCCGGAGGTCCAGGCGCTGCGCGCGCTGATCCCGCTGATGAACGGCGTCAGCCTGTGCGTCGATCACGTCGAGTCGCAGCGGCAGGTCGCCCTCTGGCAGGACATCGGCTGCGCCGTGGTCGCAGGACCGCACCTCGGCGGACCGATGCTGTCCTTCGACGTCCCGGACCACCTGGCAGGCGCCTGAACCGGCTCGGAGATGAAGTCGCGCGGAACGCCGGTGATGTCGTGGGGGTGGGGAAGTTTTCATGAAAACTTCCCCACCCCCACGAACACCCTCTAGTTGCTGTAGACGGGCTGGGTCTGGGGGTTGAACTCCTCGTAGCGGACCTTCTTGGCCGAGTCCGTCCGCTTGTCGCGGAGGTCGAGGACGTCCAATCCCTCCTGGATGCCGCTGGAGTAGATGTGGCCGTTGTAGTAGTACGCCGACCACGAACCCGCCACCTGCAGCTCGTTCGGGCTGAACGGAGAGCGGTCGAAGTGGGCGATCTCCTGCGGCTTGGTGGAGTCGGTGAAGTCGAACACCGAGATCCCGCCCTGGTACCAGGCCTGGACCATGAAGTCCCCGCCGGCGACCGGGATCAGCGATCCGTTGTGCGCCACGCAGTTCTCGGTGTCGGCCTGGTGCCGCGGGATCTTGTAGTAGCTCTTGAACGCCAGCTTCGAATCCGCGCCCGAGCCGGTGATGTCGTAGATGCCGTTGGCCCCGCGCACCGGGCCGGTGGCCTCGTTGCAGGTCGCGGCACCGCCACCGCCGAGCTCGTCGGTGAACACGACCTTCGTGCCCTCGTTGTTGAACGTGGCGCTGTGCCAGAAGGCGAAGTTCGTGTCATCGCGGACCTGGTTGATGACGCGGGGGTTCTCCCGGTCGGAGATGTCGAACAGCACGCCATCGCCCATGCACGCGCCTGCCGCGAGGTCCTTGGACGGGAACGCGGTGATGTCGTGGCACCCGGTGGTCGCGCTGATCCCTTCCGGCGCGCCGGGGTTGCCGCCGTCCGGGAACAGCACCGGCGCGTTGATCAGCTCCGGGGCGGCCGGGTTGGCCAGCGGCACCTTGATGATGGAGATCTTGTCGTGCGGCGGCTGGCAGTTCGGGAACTCCGCCTTCGGGCCGTACGACGAGACGTAGAGGTAGACGGCCTCTCCCGCCTTGTCCGGCACGAGGGTGTGGGTGTGCGAACCGCAGTCGGTCGCGATCGCCGAGACGTAGCGCGGCTTGGCCGGATCGCTGATGTCGAAGACCTTCATGCCTTCCCAGCCGTTGGGGTCGGCGGAGTCGGTCTCCTCGCTGGTGCAGGTGTTGTTGCTGCGCGGGTAGTCCGTCGAGACGAACAGCAGGTTGCCCGAGACGGACATGTCGCCCTGGCCGCCCGGGCACTGCACCTGGGTGATGATGCGCGGCTTCTTCGGGTTCGCGATGTCGTAGACGACGAAGCCGTCGTAGTTGCCGACGTAGGCGATGTTCTCCTTGAACGCGATGTCAGTGCCGTAGGCCTCCAGGGTGTCGAAGGGGGCCTGCTTGGGCAGGTTCGCGACGTGCTCGACGTTCTCGCTCTTGTCGATCTCGCGGTTCGGCGCCGGGACCTGCGCAGCGGAGTACTGCTCAGGTCCGTCACTCGGTGGCGTCGCGGCCGTCGCGGGTGCGAGCGACAAGCCCAGCACCATCGCTCCGATCACCGCGCCCAGCGCGCGCCTCCGACCGGTGGACTGAGAGATCACAGCCGATCTACCCCCTGGTTCGACGAAGTCGCCGCCGCCACCCATGGGCAGCTGCCGACAGCGGTTTCGGCCCACCGCATCTGACCAGTATCGTGTTCCCAGATTGAGCCCGAAATAGGCCGTTTCAGCGGCTTTTTCACGGTTTTCCCAGAAAGGGCGGCCATGGTGCGGAGTTCGGTGGCGGGAATCCTGCTGGCAGCCTGCGTGCTGACGGGGTGCGCGGCGGAACCGCCGGCGCCGCCCGGCCCGCCGGTCGTGCAACCGGGCGCCCCCGGTGACCAGCCCAGAGTCGTGCCCAGCGCACCCGCCGACCGCGGCGGAGCGAGCCAGGTCGAGGTCGACTACCTGCGCAACATGATCGCCCACCACCAGCAGGCCGTGGAGATGACGGCGCTGACCGCCGGGCGCGCGCAGAACCCGAAGCTGCGGTCCCTCTCCGACCGGATCAGCGGCGCCCAGGGTCCGGAGATCGGGATGATGCAGGGCTGGCTCGACACCCGCGGCGCCCACGAGCACCCGGGCCACGCGGGCCACGACCACGCGATGATGCCGGGGATGGCCACGCCGGAGCAGCTGGCTCAGCTCGCGGCGTCGCGCGGTGCCGACTACGACCGGTTGTTCCTGGTGTTGATGATCGCCCACCACGAGGGGGCGGTGACGATGGCGACGCAGCTGCTGACCACCGGTCGCGACGAGCAGGTCCACGAGATGGCCCAGGACGTCCTGGTCACCCAGCAGGACGAGATCGCGACGATGCGCGGCCTGCAGTCCGAGGTCGGGTAGGAGTTTTTTCCGTTGGCCGGCTCTCCTAGAGCTTCAGCGCCGCCTGCACGATCGCGAGCGCCTCGGACTTCGGGATGCCGAGGGCCTGGGTGATCTGCGCGTAGGTCGCGGCGGCCTCGGCCGCGCGCGCCGCCGTCTGGTCGCCCGCGTCGCTGACGAAAGTCCCGGCTCTGCCGCGGGTTTCGATGAGACCCGCTTGCTCCAGCTCCCGGTACGCCTTCGCGGCGGTGTTGGCCGCGATGCCGAGCTCGGCCGCCAGCGCCCGCACCGTGGGGAGTTTCGCGCCGACCGCCAGCTCGCCGGAGTTGATCTGCTCGGCGATGCGTGACCGCACCTGCTCGAAGGGCGGTACGTCGGAGTCGGGATCGACGTTGATCCGCATGCGTTCACCGTCCAGACTCGCGCGAACGACGTCATGACCCACCCAGTATCTGCCCTTCCCGTGGGCCGGGGCTCGTCGGGTGGGCCCGGTTCGCGCGGCGTGCTCGTGGTTGTGGGGGCCGGGTGGGTCAGGAGCTCCGGCGGAAGGCGTCGAGCAGGCGTTCCGTGGCGAGGCTCGCGGTGAGTTCGCCTGCTCGGACCTGCGATTCCACCTCGCCGACGACGTCGCGGACGTCGGGGTCGTGGGTGAACTCCGACATCAGCTGCTCGCGCACCATCGCCCAGGTCCACTCCAGCTGCTGCCGACTGCGCTTGGCGGCGAGCTCACCGGTGTCCGAGAGCGTCTTGTGGTGCTGCTCGACCTGCTCCCAGAGGGTGTCCAGGCCCATCGAGCGCAGTCCGCTGCAGGTCAGGACCGGGGGAGTCCAGGACGCGCTGACCGGGGTCAGCAGCCGCAGGGCGCTGCGGAGTTCTCGGGCGGCCTTCTTCGCCTCCATCTCGTGCTCGCCGTCCGCCTTGTTGACGGCGATGATGTCGGCGAGTTCCAGCACGCCCTTCTTGATGCCCTGCAGCTGGTCACCGGTGCGGGCCAGCGACAGCAGCAGGAAGCAGTCGACCATCCCGGCGACCGTCACCTCCGACTGCCCGACGCCGACGGTCTCCACCAGCACGACGTCGTAGCCCGCGGCCTCCATCAGAAGGATCGTCTCGCGGGTCGCGCGCGCCACCCCGCCGAGCGTGCCCGCCGACGGTGACGGCCGCACGAACGCGGACGGGTCGGAGGCGAGCCGGCCCATGCGGGTCTTGTCGCCGAGGATGCTGCCGCCGCTGCGCGTCGACGACGGGTCCACGGCCAGCACTGCCACCCGGTGCCCCTGCTCGGTGAGCGTGGAACCCAGCGCCTCGATGAACGTCGACTTGCCCACGCCGGGCACACCGGTGATGCCGATCCGGTGCGCGCCGCCGCTGTGCGGGAGCAGCTCGGTGAGCAGCTGCTGGGTCAGCGCGCGGTGATCGGCGCGGGTGGACTCCACCAGCGTGATGGCCTGCGCCAACTTCGTGCGCGAACCGTCGAGCACGCCCTGGGCGTAGTCGTGGATGTCGATCGTGCGTGGCATCAGTGTTCGAGGCGGGTTCGGAGTTCGTCGAGGAGCCCGGTGGCTGCGTCGGCGATGACGGTGCCGGGCGGGAAGATCGCCGAGGCCCCGGACTGGCGCAGCGCGTCGAAGTCGGCGGGCGGGATGACGCCGCCGACGACGACCATGATGTCCTCGCGGTCGACCGCCGCGAGTTCTTCGCGCAGCGCGGGCACGAGCGTGAGGTGCCCGGCGGCGAGGCTGGAGACGCCCACGATGTGCACGTCGGCTTCGGCGGCCTGGCGCGCGACTTCGGTGGGGGTCTGGAACAGCGGGCCCACGTCGACGTCGAAGCCGAGGTCGGCGAAGGCGGTGGCGATGACCTTCTGGCCGCGGTCGTGGCCGTCCTGACCCATCTTGGCGACCAGGATGCGGGGTCGGCGCCCCTCGGCCTCGGCGAAGTCCTCGACCTGCTGACGGGCCGTTTCCAGCTGCTCGGACGGGCCGGACTCTTCCCGGTACACACCGGAGATCGTACGGATCTGGCCGGAGTGGCGGCCGAAGACCTTCTCCAGCGCGTCGGAGATCTCCCCGACCGTGGCCTTGGCGCGGGCGGCGTCGACCGCCAGCGCCAGCAGGTTGTGCGCGAGGTCGTCCGGCCGTTCGTCCGACAGCGACGCCTCGGCGGCGGCGGTGAGCTTGCGCAGCGCGTCGTCGCAGGCCGCGGTGTCGCGCTCCTCGCGGAGCCGGCGCAGCTTCTCCAGCTGCTGGGCGCGGACGTCGGCGTTGTCGACCTTGAGGACCTCGATCTGCTCGTCGCCGTCGTAGCGGTACTTGTTGACGCCGATGAGCGGCTGGCGACCGGAGTCGATGCGCGCCTGGGTTCGGGCGGCGGCCTCCTCGATGCGCAGCTTCGGGATGCCGGCGTCGATGGCCTGGGCCATGCCGCCGGCGTCCTCGACCTCGCTGATGTGCGCCCAGGCGCGTTCGGCGAGGTCCTGGGTGAGCCTTTCGAGGTAGTAGCTGCCGCCCCAGGGGTCGATGACCCGGGTGGTGCCGGACTCCTGCTGCAGCACCAGCTGGGTGTTGCGGGCGATGCGGGCGGAGAAGTCGGTGGGCAGCGCGAGGGCTTCGTCGAGCGCGTTGGTGTGCAGCGACTGGGTGTGGCCCTGGGTGGCGGCCATCGCCTCCACGCAGGTGCGGGCGACGTTGTTGTAGACGTCCTGAGCGGTCAGCGACCAGCCGGAGGTCTGCGAATGGGTGCGCAGCGACAGCGATTTCGGATTGGTCGGCTCGAACTGCTTGACGAGCTTGGACCAGAGCAGCCGCGCGGCGCGGAGTTTCGCGACCTCCATCGCGAAGTTCATGCCGATGCCCCAGAAGAACGACAGCCTGGGCGCGAACGCGTCGATGTCGAGCCCGGCCTGCTTGCCCGCGCGGAGATATTCGACGCCGTCGGCGAGCGTGTAGGCGAGTTCGAGGTCGGCGGTCGCTCCGGCCTCCTGGATGTGGTAGCCGGAGATGGAGATGGAGTTGAACTTCGGCATCTTCTGGCTGGTGTAGGCGAAGATGTCGGAGATGATCCGCATGGACGGCTGCGGCGGGTAGATGTAGGTGTTGCGGACCATGAACTCCTTGAGGATGTCGTTCTGAATGGTCCCGGCCAGCTGCTCGGGTGCAACACCTTGTTCTTCGGCGGCCACGATGTAGAGCGCCATGACCGGCAGCACCGCGCCGTTCATGGTCATCGACACGCTCATCTTGTCCAGCGGGATGCCGTCGAAGAGCTGTCGCATGTCCAGGATCGAGTCGATGGCGACCCCGGCCATGCCGACGTCACCGCCCACCCGGGGGTGATCGGAGTCGTAACCGCGGTGGGTGGCCAGGTCGAACGCGACCGACAGGCCCTTCTGCCCGGCGGCGAGGTTGCGCCGGTAGAAGGCGTTCGAGGCCTCCGCGGTGGAGAAACCCGCGTACTGGCGCACGGTCCAGGGCTGGTTGACGTACATCGTCGGGTAGGGCCCGCGCAGGAACGGCGCCAGACCCGGGTAGGTCGACAGGAAGTCCAGACCGTCCACATCGGATTCGGTGTAGAGCGGCTTGACGTCGATGCCCTCCGGGGCCTCCCACGACAGCGCGTCGGACTCCTTGCCGGTGGCCGCGAGCACCTCGGACCGCCAGCGCTCCTCGTCCGCTCCGGACGGGTCCTCCAGCGGAACCTCGGCGAAGTTCGGGATCTGCGTCATCGTCGGACTCCCCACTCGGCGTGCACGGCGTCGAGGACGGTCAGCGCATCACAACCGGCGTGGATGTGGCCGTCGACACCGTCGGCGTCATTCGGTTTACCCGCCAGCAGAACGGTTTTCGCCCCGGCCTGCTTGAGCGCGAGCGCCGTGTCGGCGGCGCGCTCGGCGTAGATCTTGTCGCTGGAGCACAGGCACACCACCGGTGCGCCCGAGTACGCGGCCAGCACCTCATCGGTCGAATCCGTCGGGCCCGCCTCGGTGGCGTCCAGCCCGCCCGCGGCGAACAGGTTGCGGGCGAACGACGCCCGCGCGTTGTGCGCGGCCAGCGGCCCCAGCGTCGCGAGGAACACCGCGGGGCGCTCGCCCGTGTCGGCCAACCGTGCGTCGGCGGCGTCGCGCAGCGCCTCGAAGTCCTCCGCGTAGCGGTGCACCGGAAGCCCGCCACCCGGCCGCTCCGGGGCGGGCGTGCGCTCCAACAGCTTCTCGTCCAGGTTCGGGAACTCGCTGACACCCGTGATGGCGTCGCTGCGGCGGGCGACCGCCGCGCGGCGCTCCTGCCAGGTGTCCTCGATCTCCTCGCCGACCAGCCCGGACTCCAAGGCCTCGGGGAGCCCGCCGACGGCCTCGATGCGCTGGAACCACGCCCAAGCCTTGCGGGCCAGCTCGTCGGTGAGGGATTCGACGTACCAGGAACCGCCCGCCGGGTCGATGACCTGCGCCAGGTGAGATTCCTCCAGCAGCAGGGCCTGGGTGTTGCGGGCGATGCGGCGGGCGAAGTCATCCGGCAGACCGATCGCGGCGTCGAACGGCAGCGTCGTGACCGACTGCGCCCCGCCGACACCGGCCGCGAAGGTGGCGATGGTGCCGCGCAGCATGTTCACCCACGGATCGCGGCGGGTCAGCATCGCCTCCGAGGTCACCGCGTGCTGCACCTGCGCCCGAGCGGACTCGCCGACCCCGGACGAGCGGGTGACCTGCTCCCACAAGCGCCGGGCGGCGCGCAACTTGGCGATCGTGAGGAACTGGTCGGAGGTGGCGGCGTAGCGGAACTCCAGCTGCCCGGCGGCGGTGTCGACGTCGAGACCGGCCTCCGTCAGCCATCGCAGGTAGGTGACACCGGCGGCCAGCGAGCAGCCCAGCTCCTCGGCATCCGACCCGCCCGCGTCGTGGAACGGCAGCGCGTCCACGCTCAGGGCTCGCAGCCGCGGGAACTCGGACGCGCAGCGCTGGGCGAGGGTGACAGCGGCATCGCGATCCCCGGCCCGGCCGGTGCGGGCCTGCACGGCCAGCGGGTCGGCGCCGAGGTTGCCGCGCAGCTCACCGGCGGGCACGCCCTGCTCGGTGGCGAGGGTCAGCAGCGTCTTCGCCGCCGCCGCGAACTCGGCGCCCGCGTCGAGGCTCACGCCGATCATGTCCAGGTGCACGCCGTTCAACGCGTCGGCCAGGTCCTCGACGGCGATGCCACCGGAGCCCAGGCGCAGCCACAGCGACGAGACGCCGTTGTAGAGATCGGCCAGCACCTCGCGATTCGTCTCGGCGACGTCGGGGTGCTCGTGGCGCTGGCGGACGTCCCAGCCCTCGGCGACACCGCCCTGCGGCCGGCTGCCGCGCACGAACGGCGCCAGACCGGGCAGCCCCGGATCCACCGGCGCGGAGGTGTAGAGCGGGCGCACCCGGACGCCGTCGTGCGTCGTCGAGTTCAGCACGTCCTCGACCGGGCCGGCCGGCGGCTCCTCGCCGACCACGCCGGATCGCTCCAGGACCTTGTGGACCTGGACCTGCCACTGCTCGTGAGTCGGCTCGGGGAACTCCGCGGCCAGCGGGAGTTCCGGCCGGCCGCCGCTCGTCGTCGAGTGCGCCACCATGGCCCAGATGGTAGGCCGGTTGGACCCTGCTGAACCCGATCAAACCTGTGACGCGTGTCTCCGGGGGTAAACGGGGTTCACTCGATTGTTTGAGACAGGTTCGGGCGGGTCGGTTTTTGCTGAATCGTTCTGTTGCTGGGCGGTGTGGGTTCGCTGCAACTGCTCAGTGGTCCCTCTGCTGGGCGGTGCGGGTAGCGGAGCCTCGGGCGTGGGTTCACTGCAACTACTCAGTGGTTCCTCTGCGTGGCGGTGCCAGATGCGGAACCTCAGACGCCTTCTGGCTCCGGGAGCCGAGGCTTATGTATGCCGATACACGACACGTCGGCTGTCCTCCCCAGAAGGCGTCTGAGAACCCGCGGCGGTGCCGGTTGCTTGCTGGGGGTAGTGAGAAAGCGACTTCGTCGCTTGCCTGACGTGGGTTGATCAGGTGGTCGTTCCTGCGTCTTGTGTGCTTACGGCCGCGTGCCGCAGAGGTGGTATACCCAGCCGTTTTCCGGGGTGTAGTGGAGTTCGTACTGGGTTTCGATCTTGGGGCCGTCGTGCAGGTGGATGTGCTTGAGGAGGCGGCCTGCCACCGCTTCGTGGTCGCGCAGGTCCTGAACTCTGCCGTCCAGCGGACCACCCACGAAGCGCACGTTGCGGGTCGACATGGCGCCTCTCCTTCCGCCTGATGTCCGGGCCTGCTCCCATGGTCGCTGATCACCCGGGTCTTCCACCAGCGAGGACACCGGGGTGGAGGAAGCGGGGCCGACTCGTACCCCGGATGCCCCGCGTCGGGGGTGGCCAGGGACGATGGAACGACGATGAAGCTCACCGACCAGCTCCCAGCGCTCACCGCCGGCGATCCCGATCCCGACGCTCAGTTCGAGGCGTTCGTCGAATGGACGATCTCGTTGGGCATCGAGCTCTACCCGGCGCAGGAAGAAGCGCTGATGGAGGTCGTGACCGGTGCGAACGTGATCCTGTCCACGCCCACCGGATCCGGCAAGAGCATGGTCGCCACGGGTGCGCACTTCTCCGCCCTGGCCACCGGGAAGCGCAGCTTCTACACCGCGCCGATCAAGGCCCTGGTCTCGGAGAAGTTCTTCAGCCTCGTCGAGGTCTTCGGCGCGGAGAACGTCGGCATGATGACCGGCGACTCCAGCGTCAACGCCGAAGCGCCCATCATCTGCTGCACCGCGGAGATCCTGGCCAACATCGCCTTGCGCGACGGCGTGGACGCCGACGTGGACCAGATCGTGATGGACGAGTTCCACTTCTACGCCGAGCCCGATCGCGGGTGGGCCTGGCAGGTGCCGCTGCTGGAGCTGACGCGCGCCCAGTTCGTGCTCATGTCGGCCACCCTCGGCGACGTCAGCTCGTTCGAGGAGGACCTCACCCGCCGCACCGGTCGCAGCACCGCGGTCGTCACCTCGGCCGAGCGGCCCATCCCGCTGAACTTCCGCTACGCCAAGACCCCGCTGCACGAGACGATCGAGGAGCTGCTGGCCGGTCAGCAGGCACCGATCTACGTCGTCTACTTCAACCAGGCCTCCGCGCTGGAGCAGGCGCAGGCGCTGATGAGCGTCAAGGTCGCCTCTCGCGAGCAGCGCGACCGCATCGCCGAGACGATCGGCGAGTTCCGGTTCACCGCGGGCTTCGGCAAGACGCTCTCGCGCCTGGTCAGGCACGGCATCGGCGTCCACCACGCGGGGATGCTGCCGAAGTACCGGCGGCTGGTGGAGCAGCTCGCCCAGGCCGGACTGCTCAAGGTCATCTGCGGCACCGACACGCTCGGCGTCGGCATCAACGTGCCCATCCGCACCGTGCTCATCACCGGGCTCACCAAGTACGACGGGATCCGCACCCGGCACCTCAAGGCGCGCGAGTTCCACCAGATCGCCGGTCGCGCCGGTCGTGCCGGCTACGACACCGCCGGGTTCGTGGTGGTGCAGGCGCCGGAGCACGAGATCGACAACGAGCGGGCGATCGCGAAGGCGGGCGACGACCCGAAGAAGAAGCGCAAGGTGGTGCGCAAGAAGGCGCCCGAGGGCTTCGTGTCGTGGAGCGAGAAGACCTTCGAGAAGCTAGTCGAGGCCGAGCCGGAGCCGCTGCGGTCGAGCTTCAACGTCAGCCATTCGATGCTGCTCAACGTCATCAACCGGCCTGGCGACGCCTTCGCGGCGATGCGCCGGCTGCTGGAGGACAACCACGAGGACCGCCCCACCCAGCGCAAGCACATCCTGCGGGCGATCGCCATCTACCGGGCGCTGCTGGCAGCCGACGTGGTCGAACAGCTCGACACCCCCGACGAGCAGGGGCGCAGGGTTCGGGTGACGGTGGACCTGCAGTTCGACTTCGCGCTCAACCAGCCGCTCTCGCCGTTCGCGCTGGCCGCGATCGAACTGCTCGGCACCGAATCGCCGACCTACTCGCTGGACGTGCTCAGCGTCATCGAGTCCACACTGGACAACCCCAGGCAGGTGCTCGCGCAGCAGCAGTTCAAGGCCCGCGGTGAGGCCGTCGCCCAGATGAAGGCCGACGGCATCGAGTACGACGAGCGCATGGAACTGCTGGAGGAGATCACCCACCCCAAGCCGCTCGAAGAGCTCCTCGAAGCCGCCTACGAGACCTACCGCAAGGGCCACCCGTGGGTCGGCGAGCACGAGCTGTCGCCGAAGTCCGTCGCGCGCGACATGTACGAGCGGGCGATGAACTTCGTCGAGTTCGTCAACCACTACGGCCTCGCCCGCTCCGAAGGGCTCGTCCTGCGCTACCTCGCCGACGTCTACAAGGCGCTGCGGCACACGGTTCCCGACGACGCCAAGACCGAAGAGCTCACCGACATCATCGAATGGCTCGGCGAGCTGGTCCGGCAGGTCGACTCCAGCCTGCTCGACGAGTGGGAGAAGCTGCGCCACCCGGGCGACGATGCCGTGCAGGCGGCACCGCCCGAGCCGGAGCGGGTCACCCGCAACCTGCGGGCCTTCCGGGTGCAGGTCCGCAACGCGCTGTTCCGCCGGGTCGAGCTCGCCTCGCTGCGCCGCTACGACCAGCTCGGCGAACTCGACGCCGAGGAAGGCTGGGACGCCGACGCGTGGGCCGACGCGCTGGACGACTACTTCGCCGAGCACGACGAGATCGGCATCGGCCCGGACGCGCGCGGCCCGCAGATGCTCATGATCACCGAGGAGTCCGACCGCTGGCTGATCCGGCAGATCTTCGCCGACCCGGCCGAGGACCACGACTGGGGCATCAGCGCCGAGGTCGACCTCGCGGCCTCGGACGAGGCAGGCAGCGCGGTCGTGCGGATCACCGACGTCGGCGAGCTGTGAGGCGCTCCCACCCGTTCTGAAACGAGTCCCGGGTCCCTCGGGCAGCCGCTGACATCGCGAGCTGAAACGGTCCTGACAGCGGTTCGGGGGCTGCGCCGAAGCCGGCATCGCAATACGATCCGGACAAGATCCCCGCAACTCGTGCGAAGGAGCGTCGTCATGCCGCAGACCGTCGTCGTCGGAGTGGACGGATCTCAGGAATCGGTGCGCGCACTGCGCTGGGCCGCCGATCACGTGCGGCAGGTGGGCGGCATCCTGCACGTGGTCACCGTCTGGCACCAGCCCGTCCAGTTCGGCTACCGCCTGGCGTCCCCCGACACCGAACTGCAGAAGCAGGGCCAGCAGGCCCTGGACTCGACCGTGGAGCAGGTCAAGCCCGAGTTCCCGAACGTCGACATCAGGCCGAGGCTGATCCGGGGCCAGGTCGTCGACGAGTTCGTGAAGCTCTCCAAGCAGGCCGATCTGATGGTCGTCGGCGACAAGGGCCACGGAGCCTTCGCCGGGATGCTGGTCGGATCGGTCGCGATGAAGATCGTCCACCACGTGGCCTGCCCGGTCACGGTGGTCCGCTGAGCGACTCCCCGTGATGGCGGGTTCACGAGGCGTGCCCGCTGGTCTTGATCCGCGCCCGGTACTCTTCGGTGCCTGACTGTGTGCGTCGGGGGATGCGGGCCGCTGCTGCGGCGCGCGGACCGAGCGAAAGCGGTGTGCGATGCAGCAAGCCGAAGACCTCACGCTGTTCGAGCTCAGCGGGTGGCGTTGGATCAACGAGCCGGCGAACTGGCTGACTTACGCCGGTCTGACCGTCACCAGCGACACCGACACGGACTTCTGGCAGACGACGCACTACGGGTTCGCCCGCGACACCGGGCACGCCCTGCTGCGGCCGGTCGGCGCCCAGTTCCGGATGCGCGCCAGGTTCTTCGGCGACTACCGCGAGCAGCACGACCAGGCCGGGCTGATGCTGCGCGTCGACGCGGACAACTGGATCAAGACCGGCATCGAGTACGTCGACGGCGAGCAGTACCTGTCGGCGGTGGTCACCCGCGAGCACTCCGACTGGAGCGTGCTGCCGCTGACCGCGGCCTGCGGTGAGGTCGAGTCGGTGACCGTCGAGATCGAGCGCTTCGAGGACGCAGTGCACGTCCGCTACGCCGCCGAGGGCGGCGAGCCCGTCAACAACCTCCGCATGGCCTACTTCCCGCCGGACGTGCCGGCCCAGGCCGGTCCCATGTGCGCCTCGCCCGACGGCGCGGGGTTCCCGGTCCGCTTCTCGGAGCTCACCCTCTCGGAGTGACCTCCGCCCGCTCCTCCTGACGGGTGCTCCTTCCCGTCGTCCTCGGAATTCCCTGGAACCGCGCTTCGTCGCGCGCTACGATTAGGGCAGTCGTACAGGACGAGTGCCCTGGAGGGTTCGGGATGAGTTCACCTGCGGCGGAGCGCGGGCGCGAGGTCCGGCAGCGGTTGCTGACCGCAGCGGTCGAGCTGATCCCCGAGCGCGGCTGGACCGCGGTGAGCACGCGCGTTCTCGCCGAGCGGGCGGGGGTGACGCCGAGCGTCGTGCACTACCACTTCCCGTCGATGGCGGAGCTGCTCAACGAGGCCGTTCTGGGGCTGATGCGGCAGGTTCTCGCCGCGTCCGAGGAGCAGGTCGGCGAGGGCGGTGACCCGGCTTCGACGGTCAGGGCGATGGTCGCCTCGGTCGCCGAGTACTCCGGCGACGACCCGACCTCGATGGTCTTCCTCGAGGCGTACCTGGCCGCGACCCGTGATGCGGGGCTGCGCGAGCGGATCGGGGCCGAGCTGAGGCGCTTCCGGGACGGCGTCGGTGCACTGCTCGCGGCCCACGACGTGCCCGAACCCGACGCGACGGCGGCGGTGCTGGCCGCCGCGATCGACGGCCTGCTGCTGCACCGGGCTCTCGCCGAAGGCCCGGAGACCCGGGCCGTGGCCGACGTGCTGGGGAGATTGGTCCCCGGGGAGGAGTGACGATGAAGATCGTGATCGGCGGGGCCGGTATCGCCGGGCTCGCGCTGGCCAAGCAGGTCGCCGAGTCCGGTGCCGAGGTCGTGCTCGTGGAGCGGGCTCCGGGACCTCGGCCCGAGGGCTACATGATGGACTTCTTCGGGCCGGGGTACGACGCGGCGCGGGAGATGGGGCTGCTACCCGCGATCCGCAGCCGCGCCTACCAGGTCGACGAGATGAGCCTGGTCGACGAGCGCGGCCGGCGCCGCGCGGGGCTGGGCATCGCGCAGTTCTCCGACGGCGAGCTGTGCAGCATCATGCGCCCGGACCTGGAGGACGTGCTGCGCGAAGCGCTTCCGGCCGGGGTCGAGCCGCGGTACGGGGTGCGGGTGATCGGAGTCGACGAGCACGACGGCGGTGTCCGCGTCGAGCTCTCCGACGGCCAGGAAGTGGACGCGGACCTGCTGGTGGGCGCCGACGGCATCCACTCCAGCGTGCGGCGGCTGGTCTTCGGCGAGGAGACCCGGTTCGCGCACCACATGGGTTTTCACACCGCCGCGTTCACGTTCGACTCGCCGGAGATCCACCGGGAGGTGGCCGACCGGTTCTGCCTCACCGACACCGTGGGCAGGCAGATGGGCTTCTACGGGCTCGCCGGCGACCGGGTCGCGGCCTTCGCCGTTCACCGCACCCCGGATCCCGCGCTGCCGGACGACTTCCGATCGGCGGTGCGCGAGACCTACGGCGGCATGGGGTGGGTGGTGCCGGAGGCGCTGGCGAAGTGCCCGGAATCGGGGATCTACTACGACCAGGTCGCGCAGGTCCGAATGCCCTCGTGGAGCAGCGGGCGCATCGTGCTGCTCGGCGATGCCGGGTACGCGGTCTCGCTGCTGGCCGGCCAGGGCGCGTCGCTGGCGATCGCCGGGGCGTACGTCCTCGCCGACCGCCTGGCGCGGGCGGATTCGATCCCCGAGGCGCTGGCCGACTACGAGCGGATGTGGCGCCCGGTCGTCGAGGACAAGCAGCTGACCGGCCGGAAAGCCGCCCGCTGGTTCCTGCCCGCCTCGGCGCTGCAGCTCCGGCTGCGCCGAGCGACGTTGCGCCTGGCGGGCCTGCCGGTGCTCGACCGGTACGTCGCGGCGCTGCTGGCGGGCAAGTCGACGGCTCTGATCACCGAGCTGCGGCGCGACGCCCGCGTGTAGCTCAGAGCGGTCGCGGCGCGTACATGATCACGCCGACGCCCACCAGGCAGATCAGCGCGCCGATGATGTCCCAGCGATCCGGGCGGAAGCCGTCGAGCAGCACGGCCCACACCAACGAGCCGGCCACGAACACCCCGCCGTAGGCGGCCAGGATCCGGCCGAAGTGCGCGTCCGGCTGCAGCGTGGCGACGAAGCCGTAGATGCCGAGCGCGAGGACGCCCGCGCCCATCCACAGCAGTCCGCGCTGCTCCCGCACGCCTTGCCACACCAGCCACGCCCCGCCGATCTCGGCGATGGCGGCCAGCACGAACAGCACCACGGACCGGACGATTCCCATGCGGGCAACCCTAAGCGGTCCTCGCGCGGCCTCGCTCTCAGGAATCCCGGTGGGCCACGGCGATGAGCTCGCGCGTGGTGCGCTCGTCGAGCGCGGTGTGCGGGCCGAAGTCGACCGCGCCACCGGGACCGCGGACGGAAAGCCGCGGTGCCGCGTGGATCTCACCGATCCCGGTGGCCTCGGCGATGGTGCGCGCGTTGTGCGGGCGGATCCCGCCGCAGGCGGTCAGCGCGAGGTGCTCGCCTGCGGCCTCGGCCATCCTGCGCAGGACGGGGACGCCGTCCTCCGCGCGCTCGGCGCCGCCGGAGGTGAGGATCCGGCGGACGCCCAGCTCCGCGGCGGTGCGCACCGCCGCGACCGGGTCCCGGCAGACGTCGACGGCGCGGTGCAGGGCGACCGGGACGTCGCCCGCCTCGGCGATGAGCTCGCCGAGACAGGCGACGTCGAGCCGGTGCTGGGCGTCGAGCGCGCCGACGACCACGCCGGCCGCTCCCGCGGACACGGCGTGCCGGACGTCGGCGCGCATCGCGGCCACTTCGGCGGGCGAGTAGCAGAACCCGCCCTCCCGCGGCCGGATCAGCACGTGCACCTCGCTGCCGCGGCACCGCCGCAGCACCTCGGACAGCAGGCCCGGCCCGGGCGTCAGACCGCCCAGCGCCCCGGCCGAGCACAGCTCGATCCGGTCGGCCCCGAGGCGATCCGCGGCCACCGCACCGTCCGCGCTGTCGGTGCTGATCTCGACGCGCACGTCACATCAGACCGGTGATGTTGCCCTCGGCGTCGAGGTCGATGGATTCGGCCTGCGGGTGCGAGCCGAGTCCCGGCATCGTCCGCATGTCACCGCAGATCGGGTAGACGAAGCCCGCACCGACCGACGCCCGGACCTCGCGCACCGGCAACGTCCAGCCGGTGGGCGCGCCCAGCAGCGACGGGTCGGAGCTCAGCGAGAGGTGGGTCTTGGCGATGCAGACCGGCAGGTCGCCGTAACCGTTGGCCTCGTAGCTGTCGATGGACTTGGCGGCCGCCGGTGCGTAGCTGACGGCCTCCGCGCCGTAGACCTTGGTCGCGATCGTCTCGATCTTGGTCCGCAGGTCGGCCTCGTCCGGGTAGAGGACCTGGAATCCGGCCGGTTCCTCGCACGCCGCGACGACGGCCTCGGCGAGCTCGGTGCCGCCCTTGCCGCCCTCGGTGAAGTGGTTGCTGACCGCCACGTGCGCGCCCTCAGCTTCGGCGATCTGGCGGATCGCCTCGTGCTCGCTGGTGAAGTCGCTCGGGAAGGCGTTGATCGCCACCACGGGCGAGACGCCGTGCAGCCGGATGTTGTCGATCTGCTTGCGCAGGTTGTCGGCCCCGGCGAACACGTCCTCCGGGTTCTCCTCCAGCATCTCCGGCGGCAACGGCTTGCCCGCGACCACCTTGTAGCGCCCGGAGTGAGCCTTGAGCGCGCGGACCGTCGCCACCAGCACGGCGGCGTCCGGCTGCAGGCCGGAGGTGCGGCACTTGATGTTGAAGAAGCGCTCGGCGCCCATGTCGGCGCCGAAACCGGCCTCGGTGATGAGGTAGTCGGTGCAGCGGCTGCCCACCAGGTCGGCGACGATCGAGGAGTTGCCGTGCGCGATGTTGCCGAACGGCCCGGCGTGCACCAGCACCGGCGTGTTCTCGGTGGTCTGCATGAGGTTCGGCTTGAGCGCGTCGCGCATGATCACGGCCATCGCGCCCGCGGCCTTGAGCTGCTCGGCCGTGATCGGCTCGCCGTCGGGGGTGTAGCCGACGACGATGCGCCCGAGGCGCCTGCGCAGGTCGGCCAGCGACGTCGACAGCGCCAGCACGGCCATCACCTCGCTGGCGGCGGTGATGTCGAAACCGGTCTGCCGCGGTCCGCCGTCGACCTTGCCGCCGAGCCCGGAGACGATGTTGCGCAGGTCGCGGTCGTTGACGTCGAGCACCCGGCGCCAGGTGATCCGGTGCGGATCGATGCCCAGCGCGTTGCCCTTGTGCAGGTGGTTGTCGACCATCGCCGACAGCAGGTTGTGCGCCGCGGTGACCGCGTGCATGTCGCCGGTGAGGTGCAGGTTCAGCGCCTCCATCGGCACCACCTGGCTGTACCCGCCGCCTGCCGCGCCGCCCTTGATGCCGAAGGTCGGGCCCATCGAGGGCTGCCGGACGGCGACGGTCGAGCGCTTGCCGATGTGGTTGAGCGCCTGCCCGAGGCCGACGGTCGTGGTCGTCTTGCCCTCGCCCAGCGGAGTGGGGGTGATGGCCGAGACCACGACGTAGCGCGAGCGCGGGCGGTCGGAGAGCTCGTCGATCGCGTCGAGCGAGATCTTCGCGACGTTGCGCCCGTAGGGCTCCAGCAGGTGTTCCCCGATGCCCAGCTGCCCCGCGATGTCGTCCATCGGGCGCAGCTCCGTCGCACGGGAAATGTCCAAATCGGACGGGATGGTCATGCCAGAACCTCCTGCGAGGTGGTCGGTCACGCCGGGCGGTCCGCGTAGCCGGACAGCCGGGCCGCCAGATCGTCGCGCCACCGCACCGTCTTGGTGACCTCGTTGAAGGTGAACAGGTGCCAGCCGGCGATCGGCGAGTCGGGGTCGGTCAGCTGCGTGGACAGCTCGTCGAACAGGTCCTCCGGCGTGTAGCGTGCCAGCATCTTCGAGACCGCGTCGTACTGCTTTCGCAGGAACCGCGTCGACTCACCCAACCCGATCCGCATCGCGATGCGCAACAGTCGGCGTGCGTCCACCACCCCGGGCGCTCCCACGTACACGGGTGCTCGCACTCCGCGAAGCCGCACGTCACGGGCCCAGTCGGCGATCGTGCGAGGGTCGAACGTGATTTGCGAAACCACGTAGTCGGCGTAGACCGATTTATCCGACAACGCCCGAATGGCGCATTCGTCAGTGATGAGCGCGTGACGTTCCGGGTACCCCGCCACGCCGATGCGGGAGGGCAGTCGCCCCATCCGCTCCATCGCGCGCAGCAGGGAGAGGGAGTCGGCGAACTCGCCGAGCGGCCGGGTGGAGTCCCCGGCAATGGTGAACACCTCGCTCACCCCGGCCGCGTCGAGCCGGTCCAGCACCCACGCGAGGTGCGCGCGATCGCGGATCGACCGGGCGGCCAGGTGCGGCACCGCGTGCAGACCTCTCGCGGCCAGCCGCTCGGCGGTGTCGAGGGTCGGCCCGATGCCCTTGGCGGGCGAGGCGGTCACCGTCACCGTGCTGCCGGGTTCGAGCTCCTCGACGTGGGCGTCACCGACCGGGAGCACCTCGTAGCGCATCCGGTCGAGTGATCGCCGCAGCTCTGATGCCATCTCGCCCCCTTCACGCGCTGCGCGTCAAGCGCTTGGGGATGTCCTTGGTCGGGTCCAGGAAGGGCTTCTCGGACACGACGGCCTGCTGCGGGCCGTGCTGGGTGTGCACGACGAGCTCGGTGCCGGGCTCCTGGTAGGCGATCGGCACCATCGCGTAACCGATGTTGGCGTCCAAGCGCGGGGAACGGGCCGCCGAGGTGACTTCGCCGATGCGCAGCCCGTGCGGGTCGTGCACGTCGAAGAAGTCGATCATCGCGCCGTCGTTGAACGACCCGACGCTCGGCCCGTCGATGCGCACGCCCACGAGCTTGCGGCCGACGCCCTCCTGCTTGATGCGGCGCAGCGCCTCCTTGCCGAGGAAGTCCGCTTCCTGGTCGAGGTCGACCATCCACGTCTTCTCGAAGCCGTAGCCGGCCTCGAACGGGTTGGTCTCGGCCGTGATGTCGCAGCCCCACGACAGGATCCCGGCTTCGATCCGGCGGATGTGGCAGGGGCCGATCACGGTGAGGCCGTGCGGCTCGCCCGCCTCCCAGATCGCGTCCCACAGCCGCACGCCGTCGCGGGAGGCGTGGTGCAGGTAGATCTCGTAGCCGAGCTCCGCGGTGTAGCCGGTGCGGGAGACGATCACCTGCATGCCCGCGAGCTCTCGTTGCACCGCGTAGTAATAGGGGATGTCCAAGATGGACTCGCCGAACAGGTCGGCCATCACCTCGCCCGACTTCGGGCCCTGGACCTGCACCGGTCCGACGTCCGGCTCGCGGACGTCCACGTTCATGCCGAGGCCGTGGGCGAGCGCCTTGGCCCACAGGAGCACGTCGCTGTCGGCCAGCGAGAGCCAGAAGTGGTTCTCGCCGAGGCGCAGCAGCACCGGGTCGTTGAGGATCCCGCCGTCGGTCCCGGTGACGAACACGTACTTGCACTGACCGACCTTGCACTTGGTGAGGTCGCGGGGCACGAGCATGTTGGTGAACTCGAACGCGTCCGGCCCGGTGATCTCCACCTGGCGCTCGACGCCGACGTCCCACAGCGTCACGCCTTCCAGCAGCGCCCAGTACTCGCCGACCGGATCCCCGTAGTGCCTCGGGTGGTACGTGTGGTTGTACACGCTGTACATCCCCACGCCGTGCTGCCGCGACGCGTAGAAGAACGGTGATTTCCGGAGCCGCGGGTACAGCAGAACCCCAGGATCCAAGTTGACGCCCATGACGCTCCTCCAAGTCTCGTTCGACGCGTTGTCAGCGAAATGCCCACGAGGTCGGTGGGATTTCGGGTCTGGATTTCGGGAAGGCGACCACCGGAGCTGTGATCAGACGGTTCTCGGGTGCGGTCGGGGGCCGGGTCATCGGCGCATTCGGGTCATCTCGGGGTCGTAGGCGGGGTCCGGGATGACGGTGACGGGGTGGGGTTGGTCGAAGTAGGTGACCGCCAGCCGGGTGTCGGGGTGGGATCGGCCGGTGGGCAACCAGGCGTAGGCGAGGCTGGCTCCGAGGGTGTGGCCGTAGGCGGCGCTGGTGGTGAAGCCGACGGCCCGATCGCCGTCCAGGACCGGTTCCGAGCCCATGAGGACCGTGCCGTCGTCGACCCGCAGGCAGCACAGCCGCCGGGTGGGTTCTGCCTGCTGCAGCACTGACTCCCGGCCGACGAAGGGACCCTTGTCGGGCTTCACCGCGAAACCGACGCCGGCTTCGGCGGGGGTGTGCTCGCTCCACATGTCGGTTCCCCACGCCCGGTAGCCCTTCTCGACCCGCATCCCGTTGAACGCCCCGCGACCGGCCGGGAAGATCCCGTGCCCGGAGTCGGCCAGCAGGTCCCACAGCCGGCGCCCGAAGTCGGCGGAGGTGTAGAGCTCCCACCCGAGTTCGCCGACGTAGGACAGTCGCAGCGCCACCACCGGGACCTCGCCGACGTGCAGTCGCCGAGCCCGGAAGAACCCGAACGCCTCGTGCGAGACGTCGGCGTCGGCCAGCGGGGCGAGCACGTCGCGGGCGCGCGGACCCCACAGCCCGATGCAGCAGGTGCCGCCGGTGATGTCGCGGACCTGCGTGGTCTCGTCGGCGTGGGCGCGCAGCCACGCGATGTCGCGGGGACCGTTGCACCCGACCTGGAAGTGGTCCCGATCCAGCCGCGCCACCGTGATGTCCGACCGGATGCCGCCTTCGGGCGTGAGCATCAGCGTGTAGGTCACGTACCCCGGCAGGCGGTCGATCCTGCTGGTGGTGAGCTGTTCCAGCAACGCCACCGCGCCCGGACCGGTGACCTCGGCGCGCGCCAGCGAGGTCATGTCGAACATCGCGACGCGCTCGCGCGCGGCCTGGTGCTCGGCTCCGACGATCGGCGACCAGAACCGGCCCGCCCACTCGCCGGGGCGCGCGATCTCCCTTCCCCGGAGCAGGGTTTCGTTGCTCGCGTACCAGTGCGCTCGTTCCCACCCGGAGGCTTCGAGGAACACCGCGCCGCGGTCGCGCTGCCGGTCCTGGAACGGGCTGGTGCGCAGCGGCCGCGGCCGCTCCGGGGGTTGCTGCGGGTGGATGATGTCGTAGACCTCGCGGAAGCTCTGCGCGCTGCGCTGCGCGAGGTAGGCCGGACTGAGGGCGAAGTCGTCGAACCGCCGCAGGTCGGCTTGCCGCAGGTCCACCTCGGGCGTGCTCCCGGCCAGCCACTGCGCCATCGCCCGCCCGACGCCGCCGGCGTGGGTGATCCACACGGCCTCGGCGACCCAGAAGTTCTCCACCTCGGAGGGGCCGAGCACCGGCATCCCGTCGGAGGTGAACAGGAACAGCCCGTTCATGCCCTCGCCGATCTCGGCGTCGCGCAGTGCGGGAAGCAGCTGCCGGGCGGCTTCCCACTGCTCGGCGAAGTCCTCCGGGGTGAACGGGTGCACCGAGGCCATGCCCTTCCACCCGCCGCCCTCGGACGGGGCTTCGGTCCCGGGCGTGGCGGTGGGGGAGAGCTCGTCGGTGTGCACCGGCATCACCCGGTGCCGGTAGGAGCCGATGCCGTAGCGGTCGTGGGCCTGCCGGAAGTACATCGACCGGTCCTGGTGCCGCAGGATCGGTTGAGCCACTTCGGTTTCGCCGCCGGTCAGCACCGGTGTGGTCACCGCGTACTGGTGCGCGAGCGGTTGCACCGGAACGGTCACCCCGGCCATGCGCCCGATCTCCGGGCCCCAGATCCCCGCGCAGCACACCACGGTCTCGGCTGTGAAGTCGCCAGAGCTGGTGCGCACCTTGGTGATCCGGTCGCCGCTGAGGTCGAAACCGGTCACCTCCGTGCCGCCTTCGAAGCGCACGCCGAGGCGACGGGCCTCGCGGATCATCGCTTCCGCGGCGCGCACGGGTTTGGCGATCCCGTCGGAGGGGACGTGAAGTCCGCCGTGGATCCGGTCGGGGTCGATCGCGGGAATGCGTTGGCGCACCTGCTCCGCGTCGAGCAGCTCGCCACCGATTCCCCACGCGGTGGCGAGGCCGAGCTTGCGCTGCAGGTCGTTCCAGCGCTCCGGGGTGGTGGCCACCTCGATGCCGCCGACCTGGTGGAAGCACGGTCGCCCGTCGACCTCCAGCGAGGAGTACAGGTTCGCGGTGTCACGGGCGAGCCTGCTCATCGTCTCGGAAGCGTTGGTCTGGAAGACGAGACCCGGTGCGTGCGAACTCGACCCGCCGGTAGCGGGGAGCGGCCCCTGGTCGATCACGAGGACATCGGTGATCCCGAGGCGCGCCAGGTGGTAGGCCGTGCTGCACCCGACGATGCCGGCCCCCACCAACAGGATTGTGACGCGTGAATCCATGGCTTCCGCCTTGTTGCGCCTACGACAACTACCCGCGCATGCCGCAACAGTGCGCTCGGCGGGAGGGATGCGTCAAGAGGTCATCGGGAGGGAATTTCCGACGTGGATCTTGGTGTGGGACAAGGGAAAGCGGCGTCCCACTTTCGTGGATTGGCCCGCCGTCCGGAGCGCTCCTAGCCTGGGCTGACATCCGAACGTCAGGGAGGTGGCCGTGGTCGCGGCACCGCTTCCGCACCCGCCCGCCGGTGAGCCGGGCGCCGGCGAACCGCGGCGCGGCGTGCTCGCGGACCGCGCCGCCGAACTCGCGGAGGTCCTGACCGAAGAACCGTTCCTGAACCAGCTCGACCTGCGCACCGACGCGGAATTCGCGCTGGGCTTCCAGCTTCCGCGCACCACTCTCGTCGTCGGGGATGAGCACCGCGCCGCCCTCGGCCTGGGACCGGACGAGTACCTGCTGATCGGGGTCGCCGGCGCCGAACCCGGTCACCGCGGAGCGGTCGACGTCTCAGCCGCTCGAACCTCGCTGCGGCTCAGCGACCGACACGTGCTGCAGTCCCTCTGCGCCCTCGACCTGCACCCCCGGGTGTTCGTCCCGGGGTGCTGCGCGCAAACGCGGCTCGCCCGGGTTCCGGTGATCCTCTGGCGGCTCGACACCGATTACCGGGTGCTGGTCGGCCGCTCCCACGCAGGTCACGTCGCCACCGCGTTGCTCGGCGCTCGCCAAGCGACCCCGGGTGTTGCACAATGAGGAACAGAACTGCCCGCCCATCCCGGATGATCGCGGAACACCTCCGGCGAGCCGATAGGGTCTGGCCCGTGGCTAGTGCGTCTGAATCTCGCGGAAGCAGCTCGGGTGCCCTCGTGCAATCGGTGGACCGGGCGGTCACCGTGCTGGAACTGCTGGCCCGCAACGGCGAGGTCGGCATCACCGAGATCGCGGGCGAGCTGGGCGTGCACAAGTCCACCGCCTCCCGCCTGGTCAGCGTGCTGGAATCGCGAGGTCTGGTCGAGCAGCTGGGCGAGCGCGGCAAGTACGCCATCGGCTTCGGCATCGTGCGCCTGGCGGGCGCGGCCACCGAGCGGTTGGACCTCTCGCGGATCGGCCAGTCCTACTGCGATTCGCTGGCCACCGAGCTCGGCGAGACCGTCAACATCGCCATCCGCGACTACGACGTGGCGATCAACATCAGCCAGGCGCGCGGCACCGCCTCGGTCACCGCCCACAACTGGGTCGGCCAGCGCACGCCGCTGCACGCCACCTCCAGCGGCAAGGTGCTGCTGGCCAACGCGCCCCGCGACGACCAGGACCGCATCCTGGCGCGCAAGCTCGAGCAGTACACCGAGAAGACCGTCATCGGGGCTCGCCAGCAGCGCAAGGACTTCGACCTCATCGTCCAAGACGGCTACGCCACCAGCTACGAGGAGTTCGAGATCGGCCTCAACGCCGCCGCCGTCGCCGTCTACGACCACGAGGGCAACGTCGTCGCCTCGCTGAGCGCCTCCGGCCCCACCTACCGGTTCACCCGCAAGCGGGTCCGCGAGGCCGTCGGCTTCATGCGGGAGGCCGCCGCGGACCTCTCGGCGCAGCTGGGGTTCCTGCCCTCAGTCCCGGGTGAGTGACAGCTCCTCCAGATCGAGCTGGTGCATGACCCGGCGCAGCACCTCGTCGTCGATCCGCCGGGCGTCGCGGAACCGCACGAACACCGCGCGCTCAGCGGCCAGCATCTCGCTGCGCAACCGCTGGTAGGCGGCGGTCGGGCTCTCGCCCAGCTCCTCGTCCGAGCGGCCCAGCCGTTCCCACGCGCGGTTCGCGCGCTGCTGCGCGGCCTGCCGGAGCTGCTCGGCCACCTCGCCCGGCGGTTCGACCTCCTCGGCCAGCTCGTCGAGGCGCTGCTGCGACGCGCGCGCGGCATCGTGCCTGGCCTGGGCCTCGGCGAGGGCGTCGGTGTAGTCCTCGCCGCCGGTCACCCCCAGCCGCTCGATCAGCCTGCGCAGCGTGGTGCCGTGCAGCAGCAGCGTCACGAGGGTGACGAACAAGGTCAGGAACAGCACCTCGTCGCGGTGCGGGAACGGTTCACCGGAGAGCGTGACGGTGGGGATCGCGGCGGCCGCCGCCAGCGACACCACCCCGCGCATCCCGGCCCACGAGACGATCAGCTTGTACCGCCAGTCCGGCCGCTTGCCGCGCACCCACTCCGGTACGTACATCACGCCGAACACCCACACCACGCGCGCGAGCACCACCGCGACCGTCAGCGCGCAGCCCGCCAGCAGCAGCGGCCCGAAACCCGTCTTCACCCCGGCCACCACGCTGCTGATCTGCAGACCGATCAGCGCGAAGACGACCGATTCGAGCAGCGTGTCCACCGCACCCCAGACCGCCTTGTCCTGCACCCGCGTCGCCGCGCTGCGCGCAGGGGACTGGTGTCCGAGGTAGAGCCCGGCGACCACCACCGCCAGCACTCCGGAGGTGTGCGCCTCCTCGGCGACGAAGTAGGCGAAGAACGGCACGATCAGCCCCACGGCGCTCTCCAGCACGTCGTCCCGCAGCAGCGGCTTGATCCGGTGCACGACCCAGGCGATCACGAAGCCGATCAGCGTTCCGCCCACCGCCGCGAGCAGGAACATCCCGATCCCCGTCAGCAGCGAGGTGCCGGTGCCGATCGCCGCGGCCACCGCCACCCGGTACGCGGTCAGCGCCGTCGCGTCGTTGACCAGGCTCTCGCCGCTGAGCACCGTCATCAGCTTGCGCGGCAGCCCGGCGCGCCGTCCGATCGCCGACGCCGCCACCGCGTCAGGCGGAGCGATCACGGCGCCCAGCACCAGGGCCGCACCGAGCGGCAGGCCGGGCACCAGCCACCACGCCACCAACCCGGCGATCGCGGTGGAGAACAGCACCAGCCCGATCGCCAGGAGACCGATCGGGCGCAGGTTCGCCTTGATCCCCACCGTCGAGCTGTGCAGGGCCGCCGAGTACAGCAGCGGGGGGAGGATCAGCAGCAGGATGACTTCGGGGTTGATCGCGTAGTCCGGCACGCCGGGGATCGCCGACACGGCCAGTCCCACCACGACCAGCAGCAGCGGGGACGGCACGCCGAGCCGGCGGGACAGGGCCGTGATGGCGAGCGCGCCGGCGAGCAGTGCCATCAACGCGGGCAGGTCGTGCATGCTCACTCCCGTCGGGACATGCTGGGGAGGCAGGAATCAGAAGGGACCGGACGATGTCGGATCGTTGCGCACATCTTTCCAGCGCCGCTACCCAGCGGCCCAACCCCAGCAGCGTCGAGGGATGCGAGGACTGCCTGGCCCAGGGCGAACGGGTGTGGGCCCACCTGCGGATCTGCACCGAGTGCGGGCACGTGGGCTGCTGCGACTCCAGCCCCAACCGGCACGCCACGGCCCACCACGAGCACACCCGGCACCCCGTGGTTCGCTCGTTCGAACCGGGGGAGGACTGGATGTGGTGCTACCCCGACGAGCAGCTCACGGCGTGACGAGCGTTCCGCTGCTGGATCACCAGCTGGGAACGGTGATCGGCATGAGCCGGAGAACCTGCGACGTCATCCCTTGGTGTGCTCGTTGAGGGCGTCGATCGCCGAGGTCTTGGTCTCCTGGTCGGCCGAATCGGCGTGAGCCTCGGGCGGTGCGACGGGCTCCAGGTCCGGGCGCGTCGGCTCGCGACGTTCGGCCACCGGCTGGAACCGCGGGTGCGAGGGCGGAGCGGGCGGCATCGGCCTGCGCGGCGCACGCCGCGGCGGCTGGCTGGCGCTGATGTAGAAGCCCTGCAGCAGCAGCACGATGATCCCGACGATCAGCGCGGTCACGGCCAGGTAGAGGGCGTTGCGATCGTTGTTGAACCACCACAGCGCGCCGCCGACGCCGCAGGCGATGCCGGCGACGACAGCCAGCAGGTGGAAGAGCAGGTGGACGGGATAACCCCGCACGGCCGACACCTCCCCGGTGCAACGCGGCGTGAGAACGGGCCCTCTCGAATCAGCACGCGCGCCGACCGCGGCCGGTTGCCTCCGGGCCGGATTCGCAACGCGGCGACTCCGCCTCCGATGCTAGCCCCGGCGGCCGAAGATGTGCTCGATCAACGATCGTTCGGAGCAGGCGAATCGATCCGAGACGGGTTCGTTTTCACCCGTTGAGGCGATAGGGGCCGGACGCGAGCAGCGTTCAAGACGACCCGCCCCTACCGTTGAAACCAACAGGCCACAGTGGATCCGCGCAGTTGATGACCCGGGTGCGGGCGGCCGATCGGCCGGGATTCGGGGAGAGGTCGCGCGGGTATCCGATGGGTGAGAACCGGCTAGTTTCGGGGGTGTTGCCGGTGCTGAATTCCTTGACCGGGTTCGCCGCGGCGGCGGGCGTCGGCATCGGAACGGTTCTGGTGTTCTCGATCGTGATGTCCTGGGTCGAACGCGGCATGCTCGGCTCCGGCACGACTCGCCGCGGGAGGCACCGCGAACGCCGCGGCCTCGCCGCGGCCTACCGGAGGCGCCGGGCCGCGCTGCTGGCCAGGGGAGCTTCCCTGCCCGCGGTGGTGGCCGCCGTCGAAACCGCGCGGCGCCCGCGCACGGCCATCGTCATCGCCGGAGGTCCTGGCGCGATGCGCCGGCCGGGCGCGCGGCACTCCTACTTCGACCGGCCTACAGGACCTCGAAGTCGGCGAAGTCGAACCCAGGCGACACCACGCACGTGACCAGCGATTCGACGGTCGCCGCGGCCGAGGCGCACTGCCAGGTCCCGGCCGGGATCACCGCCTGCGGCGTCTGACCCGCACCCGCGCCCAGCACCACCTGCTCGGGGTGTTCCGAGGGCTGCGCCCCGGTGCCGCCCAGCTGCAACGCGAGGGGTCCGCCGCGGTGCCACAGCCAGACCTCGTCGGAGGCCACCACGTGCCACGCCGAGCGCTGGCCGGGCGGGAGCAGGAAGTAGATCGTGGTCGCCGTGGGGCGCGTGCCGTTCGGGCGCTCGACCTCCACCGAACTGGCCCAGGTCCGCCGGTACCAACCGCCCTCGGGGTGCGGCATCAGATCGAACTCCTCGGCGGTGCGGCTGCGCGACTCCAGCGATAGGAAGGTGCCCTTGACATCGCGGCGCGCGTAGCGGATGCCGATCACCGATTCGCGCTCCAGCGCGCCGTAGACGTGCGGGAACCGCTGGTCGGCGGGCACTCCCGGCGGTGGGGCCGGCTCGGCCGCCTCCCAGCGCACCGGCGAGGACAGCCGCGCCGGGTCCAGCTCGATGGCGACCATCGGCTCCTCGACGTGGCTGTAGAGCGTGTTGGCCACGGCCAGGGTGGTGGGCACGTCGGGGGAGCAGTGCACGAATCCCTGAGAGGCCAGGCTCTCGGCGGTGATGGGCTGGTCGCGGTCGCTGTGGAAGGTGCTCAACGGCAGCAGGTGCAGCAGGGTCGATCCGGTCACGCGGCACAGTGTCCCTCGCCATCGGGGCCGAAGGCGATCACCCGGTTAGGATTTCGCCGTCTCGTGATCGCCGAACGGGAGGTTCGCCATGCGCATCGCAGTGCTCGACGACTACCAGGACGTCGCCCGGAGCTACGCCGACTGGGACGGCCTCGACGTCGAGGTGTTCACCGAGCACGTCGCCGACGTCGATGAGCTGGTGGCGGCGTTGGAGCCGTTCGACGTGATCGCCGCGATGCGCGAGCGCACGCGCTTTCCGCGCGAGGTGATCACCCGCCTGCCGAACCTGAAGTTGCTGGTCACCACGGGTATGCGCAACGCATCGATCGATGTGGAGGCCGCGAGCGACCACGGCGTGGTCGTCGCCGGGACCGGCAGCGGCGGGGGCTGGGGCGCGACGTCCGAGCTGGCGTGGGGGCTGATCTTCGCGCTGCTGCGCGACATCCCCGGCCAGGACCGGCAGGTCCGGACCGGCGGCTGGCAGACCGGCGTGGGGGTCGAGCTCGGCGGCAAGACCCTCGGCCTGCTCGGGCTCGGGCGGCTCGGTTCGCAGGTCGCCGACGTCGCACGGGCGTTCGGGATGAACGTCATCGCCTGGAGCAGCAACCTGACCGAGCAGCGCGCTGCGGAGGCCGGTGCGCGGCTGGTCGGCAAGGACGAGCTGTTCGCCGAGTCCGACGTGCTGAGCGTCCACCTGGTGCTCGGCGAGCGGTCCCGCGGCTTGGTGGGCGCCGATGAGCTGGCGATGATGAAGCCGACCGCGTTCCTGATCAACACCTCGCGCGGCCCGATCGTGGACGAGGCCGCGCTGCGCGCCGCGCTGCACGAGGGCCGGATCGCGGGAGCGGGCATCGACGTCTACGGCACCGAGCCGCTGCCCGTCGACGACCCGTGGCGCAGCACTCCGCGCACGGTCCTCACACCGCACATCGGCTACGTCACCGACGACACCTACGAGGCCTTCTTCACCGAGACCGTCGAGAACATCCGCGCCTTCGCGGAGGGGTCCCCGATCCGGGTGCTCAACGGAGGCTGATCGTCCGAAAAATCACCCCTTGACTCCTGGGGAGACCGACATCACAGTCATACCAACCAGTCGGTCTGCCTGCGGACAAGGGAGTCCCTCCATGACTGTTCAGGAGCCACCCAGAACCCCCAAGAGACTGCGCGGCGCGGCGCTGATCGCGAGTTCGATCGAGTGGTACGACTTCTTCATCTACGCCACCGCGGCCGCGCTCGTGTTCGGCACGCTGTTCTTCCCCAACGCCTCACCGCTGGTCGGTGTGCTGCTGTCCTTCGCGACGTTCTGGGCGGGGTTCATCGCCCGCCCCATCGGCGGTCTGGTCTTCGGTCACCTCGGCGACAAGATCGGCCGCAAACCGGCGGTGGTGACCTGCCTGATCCTGATGGGCTCCGCGACGTTCCTGATCGGTGTGCTGCCCGGCGCGGGAACCATCGGCGTGGCGGCACCGATCCTGCTGGTGACGCTGCGGTTCCTGCAGGGCATCGCGGTCGGCGGGCAGTGGGGCGGCATCGTGCTGCTGCTCACCGAGAACAGCGCCAGCGGGAAGCGCGGCATGGCCGGCACGTTCGGTCAGATGGGCGTGCCGTTCGGCGTCATCTTCGGCAACCTCGCGTTCCTCGGCGTGGGCGCCCTGATGAGCGCGGAGGAGTTCCTCTCGTGGGGATGGCGGCTGCCGTTCCTGTTCAGCGCGGTGCTCGCGCCGGTCGTGCTCTACATCCAGCTCAAGATCGAGGACACCCCGGTGTTCCAGGAGCTGCAGGAGCGTCAGGAGAAGCAGGTCGTCAAGGCTCCGCTGGTGGAGGTCCTGCGCGAGCACAAGCGCAGCGTCCTGCTGGGAGCCGGACTGCTGTTCGCCACGAACACGTTCTTCTACATCGGGATCTCCGGCCTACTCGACTACGGCACCCGGGAGCTCGGACTTCCCCGCCAGCAGCTGCTCGGCGTCACGCTGCTGACCTCGCTGGCCGGCATCTTCGTGATCTTCTTCTCGGGCTCGTGGTCCGACCGGCTCGGTCGCCGCCCGATGATCCTGCTCGGGGCGGGGATCCTCGCGCTGTGGTCGTTCCCGTTCTTCTGGTTGATCGACACCGCGTCGATCTGGCTGATCGCCCTGGCCGGAGTGATCGGCAGCGTCGGCCAGAGCATGACCTACGGTCCGCTGGCGGCCTACCTCAGCGAACTGTTCCACCCCAGGGTCCGCTACTCGGGGGCGTCGCTGGCCTACCAGCTGGCGGCGATCTTGGTCAGCGGCGGAACCCCGTTCATCATGACCGCGCTGCTGGCCGCCACCGGCACGTCGGCCTCGGTCTCGGTGTTCCTGCTGGCGATGTCGCTGTGCACCTTCGGCGCGGCCTACTTCCTGCGTGAAACCCGCACGGCCGAAACCGCTCCGACCCGCACCACCGCCGAAGCCTGACCCGTTCGCGGTCATCGCACCGGCGGGAACTGCGGCGATCGAGCACATGATCACTGCAGTTCCCGTCGGTGACGACGGGGATCAGACGTCTTGCGCGAGGGTCTTGACCTGCTCGATGAGCTTGGCGCGGCCCGGGGCGTCACCGGCGAAGGGCGTCACGTTGAGGGTGGTGACGCCGGCTTCCTTCATCGCCGCCAAGCGCTCCTTGACGTGGGACTCGGTGCCGATGAGGGAGATCTTCTCCAGCAGGTCGCGCGGCACGGCCGCGGCGGCCTCGTCCTTCTTGCCGTCGAGGTAGAGGTTCTGGATCTCCTCGGCCTCGGCCTCGTAGCCGTAGCGGCGGGCGAGGTTGTTGTAGAAGTTCTTGCCCTTGGCGCCCATGCCGCCGACGTAGAGCGCGACCATCGGGCGCACGAAGTCGACCAGGTCCTCCAGACCCTCGCCGATGGCCAGCGGAGCCTGCGCGACCACGTCCAGCGGCGGCAGCGAGGCATCGCGCTTGGCCTTGCCCGCGGCGAGCGGCTCGCCCCACACGTCTCCGGCGCGCTCGGGCAGGAAGAAGATCGGTTCCCAGCCCTCCGCGATCTCGGCGACCATCTCGACGTTCTTCGGGCCGATCGCGGCGATCAGGATCGGGATCCGCTCGCGCACCGGGTGGTTGATCAGCTTCAGCGGCTTGCCCAGGCCGGTGCCCTGCTCGGCGGGCAGCGGGATGTTGTAGTGCTTCCCGCTGTGCTCGACCTTCTCGCGGCGCCACACCTGGCGGCAGATGTCGACGATCTCCCGCGTGCGGGCCAGCGGCGCGTGGTACGGAACGCCGTGGAAGCCCTCGATGACCTGCGGGCCCGAAGCGCCGATCCCGAGCGTGAACCGCCCGTCGGAGACGAAGTCCATGCCGGCCGCGGTCATCGCGGTCAGGGTGGGCGTGCGGGTGTAGATCTGCAGGATGCCGGAGGCGATCTCCAGCCGTTCGGTCTTCGCGGCGATGAAGCCCATCTGGCTGACCGCGTCGAACGAGTAGGCCTCCGGGACGTAGACGATGTCCAGCCCGGCCTTCTCGTACGTCGCCAGGTCGTCGACGGTCTCCTTGAAGCCTCCGCTGTAGTTCAGCGGCATCCCGATGCGCATCGGCCGTTCCTTCCCGAGGTCCAGCGGAGGCGGCGCCGCGCGGCGACACCGCCGAGTTCTCCCAGCGAGGTTACCGCTGAGTACGGTTCGGCGGGGAGTGCGCCGGTACCGCCGCGTCGTGTGACCCACGTCCCAAAAGCGGTCGCTCGATTTGCCCGAACCACGGTCGTCGCGGCCATGCTGTTGGCATGTCGTCAATCGAGCCTGTGAGTGCGTCGTGAAGCTGGCCATGCTCGACATCGGTTCCGCGGCGGCCCGCCTCGACATCGTCGACCTCGCCAGTCCGCGGATGCCGCGCGCCACCTGGAGCGTCAAGTCCCGCACGCGCCTCGCCGAGCACACCCTCGCCGACGGGCGGGTGACGGAGGAGGGCATCGCCGACGCCGAACGCGCGGTGCGGCACTGCGTGCGCGCCTCGGCGGACAAGCCGGTGGAAGCGCTGATCGCCTACGGGACCTCCGCGGTGCGCGATGCGAGCAACGGCGCGCGGATGCGCAAGCGGCTCGGGGAGGCCGCCGGTGTGCGCATCGGTGTGCTGACCCCGCGCGACGAGGCCGCGGTGGCCTACCACGCGGCGCGCCGCTGGCACGGTCGTGGCGGCCGGCCGATGACCACGGTCGACATCGGCGGCGGCACCATCGACGTCGCGACCGGCACGGGCACCGACCCGGGCCGCGTCGTCTCGCTCCCGCATGGCGCGGCGCGGCTGACCAGGCAGTTCCTCGCGGACGACCCGCCGACCCCGGCGCAGCTGGCCGAGCTGCGCCGCGAACTGCACGAGACGATCCCGCCCGCGCTGCGGCGGGTCGAGAGCGGCCACCCGCTGGCGCTGTCGAAGGTGCTGCGCCAGCTCGCGGTGCTCACCGAGAGCACGCCGGACGCCGTGGTCCGCCGCCCGCACCGACTGCGCCTGAAGGGCCTGGCGGAGTGGATACCCAGGCTGGCGGAGCTCGATCACCGCAAGCGCGCGAAGCTGCCCGGCGTCTCCCGCAGCAGGGGCAAGCGGATCCTGGCCGGGGCCATCGCGGCCGAGGTGATCATGGAATCGCTCGGGCTCGCGGAGCTGGAGATCTGCCCGTGGGGCTTGCGGCAGGGCCTCGTCTACCGGTTCCTGGAAGCCCGCACCCGCACCCGCGCCGACGCGCTGGACCTCGTCGGAACGCTATTCGACTGACCGGCGAGCGCGTTCGGCGGTAGCGTCTCGGGTAGATCGACTAGGGAGGCGCTGTGGCACTGGTGTTGCACATCTTGATCACGATGGCCGCGGTGTGGATCACCACCGCGCTGCCGGGCATCGAGCTCTCAGGTCAGGACACCACCGCGAAGATCCTGACGCTGCTGGCCGTCTCGGTGATCTTCGGCCTGGTGAGCCTGGTGCTCAAGCCGATCGCCAAGACCCTGGGCTGCCTGCTCTACGTGCTGACGCTGGGGCTGTTCGGCCTGGTCGTCAACGGCCTGCTGTTCTGGCTGACCAGCTACCTGGCCGGGCAGCTGGACCTGCCCTTCCACGTCGACGGCTTCTGGGCGGCCTTCTGGGGCGCGCTGATCGTCACCATCGTCAGCAGCGCGCTGGCGGGTATCGTCCGCCGCGTCGCGAACCCGCAGGAGGACTGAGGCGGTGCAGTTCGGACAGCGCGAACTCGGTGCGCTGCTGGTGGACGTGGTGCCGGAGGTCGCGGAATTCCTGGGCGTCGCACCCGCGCCCGGTGACCTGTCGGAGCAGGGGCAGGAGGTGGCGCGGGTCCTCACCCGCGCTTCGGTCTTCGGCCTGGCCGAGGTGCGCGTCGCGGACGAGCCGGAGCTGCGCGCGATCGTCGCGGTCGGCGACGGCGGCGGGATCCGGGTCCGAGCGCGCGGCGAGGACGTGACCGCCGACGTCGTGCGCCCCGACGCCCCCTGGCCGGCGCTCGTCGGGTGCCTGCCCAAGTCCGAGCCGGCGGATGGCTGCGAGGTCACGGTCCCGACCCGCGAGCTCTCCGAGGCCCGGGTGGAATCGGCCGAGCGGGACCAGGCCGCCGACTGGCTCGCCTACGAGCTCAAGCAGCGGGAGGTCCCGACCGACGACGCGCGCGCGGTGGCCGACCTGCTCGCCCGCGGCGACGGCACCGAGGCCTGGCTGCGGGTCGCCTACCGGGACGAGGACGGCGCGTTCCAGCGGTGGCGTCACGGCATCGAGGTCCGGCACTCGCCCACCGGGCGGTCGGCGGTCATCCCGGAATCGCCGGACGACACCTTCACCATGGTCGCCCCGGCCGATGCCTACCTGCTCGGCAAGACCCTGCAGGAGTACCTCGAAGACCTCACCCAGTCGAGCGAGTGAGTTCGAACCTCGCGCGAAGTTCGAACTCAGCCGCGGGAGTCCAGGCGGTTCGCGATGTCCTTGCCGATCAGCAGGGAGGCCGTGGCCGCGGGGGAGGGGGCGTTGAGGACGTGCACCCAGTTCTCGTCCTCAACCACCAGGAAGTCGTCGACGAGGGTTCCGTCGGGCGCGACGGCCTGGGCCCGCACACCCGCTTCGGCGGGCAGCAGGTCGTGTCCGCGCAGGTCGGGGAGCAAGGAGCGGGCGGCCCGCAGGAACAGCGGTTTGAGCGCGGAGCGCGCGATCTCGGTCGCTCCGGCGCGCCAGTGCTTCTTGGCCAGCACGCGCAGTCCCGGGTCGGTGACCAGGCGCTGCAGGTGACGGGGTGAGATCGCACCCCAGCGGTACCCCTCGCGCGAGAGCGCGGGCACCGCGTTCGGTCCCACGTGCAGGCTTCCGTCGATCATGCGGGTCAGGTGCACGCCCAGGAACGGGAACGCCGGATCCGGCACCGGGTAGACCAGCGCGTTGACCAGGTCGCGGGTGAACGAGGTGGTCTCGTAGTACTCGCCGCGGAACGGCAGGATCCGCGCGGGCGGGGTCGTTCCGGCGAGCTCGGCGACGGCGTCGCTGTGCAGGCCCGCGCAGTTGACCGCGCGCCGGGTGCGGACCTCGCCCCGGTTGGTGCGCAGCACCAGCTCGGCACCGTCGCGGCGGACCCCGAGCAGTTCGGTCGCGGGACGCAGGTCGACGCCGCGCTCGGCCAGCAGGTCGGCGAGCTTCGCGCTGACCGCCGCGAAGTCGGTGATGCCCGCGTCGGGCACGAGCAGCGCGCGCACCCCGCGCACGTGGGGTTCTCGCTCGCGCAGGCCGATCAGGTCCAGTTCGTGGGCCTGCACGCCGTTGGCCTCACCCCGCCGTTGCAGCTCGGCGAGACGGGGGAGTTGATCGTTCGAGGTGGCGACCACCACTTTCCCGGTGCGCCGCACCGGGATTCCGTGATCGGTGCAGAAGCGGTACATGGCTTCGCCGCCGGCCCGCGCGAACCGCGACTTCGCGCTGCCCGGCGCGTAGTAGAGTCCACTGTGGATGACGCCGGAGTTGTGCCCGGTCTGGTGCGCGCCCCAGTGGCGTTCCTTGTCCAGCACCGTGATCCGGTGGCCGGGGTGCCGCTCGCTGAGCGCGTGAGCCGTGGCCAGCCCCACGATCCCGCCACCGATGATCGCCACGTCGTTGGTCATGCCGCCATCCTGCGCGCCCGGATGCGGGGATTCCAGGAGGGTCGAGTCGTCCTGGGAAATGTCCTGATCACCCGTTTCCCGGGGATGGGTCGGAAGGCGGCGTTCATCCGGCCTCAAGATCACCCTGTGCTAAGGTTCGTTCATCCTGTCGGGCGAACGAAGTTCGTTGCTGACAGTGGTATCGGCTTGATTACGAGCAGTGAGTCTCGGGCTCGCGTGGCTCATGCTGATGCCGAATTCCGCGCCGCATCCCCGGTCGCGGAGCCCTGCTGAGTTGAGTCGCGATTCTGGCGCACGCGCCGAACCGCGGCCGGTTCGACGGTTACGAGGCGCTGTGACGCGGAGCAGTTCGGGTAGTGAGCACAAGACGATCCGGGCCCGCCTGACGCGCGTCGGGCTGGTGCCCAGCATCATCCTGCTGGCGATCTGGCTGGCGTTCTCCGCTGTGCCGATCTACCAGGGGTTCTACTCCCGGATGGTCGCCACGGAGATCCGCGACGCCGCCATCCCGACCGCCGACGCCTTCGCGGCGTTGCAGGAGGAGCGACGGCTCGTCGTGGACCGGTTGAGCTCCAGCGGTGCCGATCCGGCCGCGCTGGCCGCTCAGCGACCCAAGACCGACCGCACCGTCGGTGAGATGCGCCGCACGCTGCGGACCGCGGGCGAGTCGAGCTCCCCGGAGATCGCGGGCAAGATCAAGTCCTTGGACGGTCTGCTGGCCCAGTTGCCCAAGCAGCGGCAGCGCGTCGAATCCGGGCAGGTCAGCCGGAACGAGGCCCTGGGCTACTACAACGAGGTCCTCGACGCCGGGCTCGACGTGTTCGAGGCCTACACCGACACCATCGCCGACACCGAGAGCGGCCACGCCGGGCACGTGGGCACCGAGCTGTTCCGCGCGGCCGACCAGATGTCGCGCGCCGCCTCGATCGGCACCGCCGCGCTCGCGGCAGGCGAGTTCAGCACCACCGACCACCTCGAATTCGCCCAGCTCGTCGGTTCCTACCGCAACACCCTCGCCGCCGAAGTCCCCGCAGCGGAGGCGCGCGCCGGCGACATCGCCGAGCGGCTGCAGAAGGGACCCGCCTGGACGCAGCTCGGCCAGCTGGAGAACCAGCTGATCGAGCACCCCCCGCAGCGCCCCGGCAACTTCGACGTCAACGAGTCCGCCTGGCGGCAGAGCACGGCGCAGGTCTCCGCGGACCTCTCCAGCGTCGCGGTGGAGCAGGTGCGCTCCGGCGCGCTGATGGCGGTCAGCAACGCCGGCGGACACCTCATCGGCATGATCGTCGGCAGCCTGGTCGCGCTCGCCGCGATGCTGATCGGCATCCTGCTCGCCGCCCGCAACGCCCGAGTGCTGGTCAACCGGGTGCTCGTCAGCCGGCTGGAGCGGCTGCGCGACGACACCCTGCTGCTGGCCACCGAGCGCTTGCCCAACGTGATGGAGCGGCTCGAACACGGCGAAGACCTCGACATCGAGGCGGAGCTGACGCCGCTGAACTACGGCGCGGACGAGATCGGCCAGGTCGCCGACGCGTTCAACACCGCCCACCACACCGCGGTCGTCGCAGCGGTGAAGGAGAACCAGGCCAAGGAAGGCGCCAACAAGGTCTTCCTCGGCATCGCGCACCGCAACCAGGGCCTGGTGCACCGCCAGCTCAAGACCCTGGACAAGATGGAGCGCAGCGAGGAGCACCCGGAGCGGCTGGAGGGCCTGTTCCAGCTCGACCACCTCGCCACCCGGTCCCGGCGCAACGCCGAGAACCTGATCATCCTCGCCGGTGAGAAGCCGGGCAGGCAGTGGCGCAAGCCGGTGCGCCTGGTCGACGTGATCCGCTCGGCGGTCGCCGAAACCGAGCACTACTACCGGATCCGGGTCCACGCGGCGCCCGAGCTCTCGCTCGTCGGAGCCGCCGTGGGCGACGTGATCCACCTGCTCGCCGAGCTGATGGACAACGCCACCTCGTACTCGCCGCCCCGCTCGCAGGTCCAGGTCTACAGCAGCGACACCCCGCGCGGTGTGCTGATCCAGATCGAGGACGAGGGCCTGGGCATGCGCGCGGCCGACCGGGACGAGGCCAACGTGCTGATGGCCACCACGCCGCGGTTCGAGGACATCACGCGTCGCGGCGACTCCCGGCTGGGCCTGTTCGTGGTCGCCAGGCTGGCGGCTCGCCGAGGCATCGAGGTGGACCTCCGCGAAGCCGAGGAGCAGGGCACGATGGCGTTCGTGCTGCTGCCCCCGCACATCGTCGCCGAGGAGTCGGCGCAGGCCGACAAACCGAGCATGTCGCAGCTCGCCGAGAAGGCACTCGAACGCGCCTCCGGGCAGTCCGTGGTCCGCGAGGCCCGGACCGAACCGGTGAGCGCGATCGACGAGCCCGTGGCCGAGTTCGAACCGCGCTTCCCGTCGGACGATCCCGACGCGGAGCGGCCCGATCTGCCGCGCCGCGACCGCCAGCAGAGCCTGGCGCCGCAGTTGCGCGACGACACCGACGGGGGAGTTGCGCGCGACACGGCGGCGCTCCACCCGGAGCGGACTCGTGGCACCATGTCGGCGTTCCAACGCGGAACCCTGGATGCCCGCCGGGCCGGCGGCCGTGACCGAGCTTGACCCGACGATTCGAGGAGCAGCGCAGGAATGAGCGAACAGATCGGTTCTGACAACGACCTGAACTGGTTGTTGGACGACCTGGTCAACCGGGTCGTGGGCGCCCGCGACGGCGTGGTGCTCTCCGGTGACGGGCTGCTGCTGGCCAGGTCGGAGGGCTTGACGCCCGAGGACGCCGACCACCTGGCGGCCATGGCCTCCGCGCTGCAGAGCCTCGCCAAGCAGACCGGGAAGCACTTCGGCGGTGGCGGCGTCCGGCAGACCGTCGTGGAGCTGGACACCGCGTTCCTGTTCGTCACCGCGGCAGGTGCGGGTGCGTGCATGGCGCTGCTCGGCGACGAGAACGCCGACGTCGGCATGATCGCCTACGAGATGAACCTGATGGTGATCCGCGTCGGCGAGTACCTGAGTTCGGCCCCGAGGGTGGACGCCGCGGCGCAGCTGCGCCAGCAGTGAAGGCCGCACCATGTCTGAAGACGGTCAGCTCTGGCTGGACGAGGAGTCCGGGCCGCTGGTGCGGCCGTACGCGATGGTGCACGGCCGCACCCGCCCGGCGCGGTCGGACCTCGACGTCGCCACCCAGCTGCTGACGTCGTGGGGTGGTGCGGATCGCAGCGGCTTCTCGGTCGAGCACGAGGAGATCCTGCGCCTGTGCGTGCGCCCGATGTCCATCGCGGAGGTCGCGGCGCACCTGGACACGCCCATCGTGGTGGCCAAGGTGCTGGTCTCCGACCTCATCGACTGCGGTGACCTCGTCACCGACAAGGCCTCCCGCCAAGCCCAACGACCCAACCGCAAACTCCTGGAAGCGGTCCTGGAGGGCGTCCGCCGCCTGTGATCCCAGTTTTAGTCCAAACCGAGCCATGATCATGTCCGAAATGTCCGCTCAGTTTGGACTAAAACTGGGACGCCGGCGCGAAAATCGCTCCCGGACCGCGATTCGCTGCGGCACGATGGCGCCATGCGCGATCTCCACCCGCAGCGGGAACCCCACGCCTCAGGACAGCTCGACGTCGGCGACGGCAACCTCGTCCACTGGGAGGAGAGCGGCAACCCGGACGGAAAGCCCGCGGTGTTCCTGCACGGCGGGCCGGGCGCCGGCTGCCTGCCGGTGCACCGCGGTCTGTTCGACCCCGACGTCTACCGGATCGTCCTGTTCGACCAGCGCGGATGCGGGCGCAGCACCCCGGATGCGGGAGAGCTCGGCGCCGACCTCAGCACCAACACGACCTGGCACCTGGTCGCCGACATGGAGCGGATCCGCGAGCACCTCGGCATCGAGTCCTGGCTGGTCCTGGGCGGATCGTGGGGCAGCACCCTGGCGCTGGCCTACGCCGAGACGCATCCCGAGCGCGTCACCGAACTCGTGCTGCGGGGCGTGTTCACCTGCCGCCGATCCGAGCTGGACTGGCTCTACGCGGGTGGAGCGGCGAACCTCTTCCCGGACCGCTGGGCGGAACTCGTGGCGCTGGTGCCCGACGCCGAGCGGGACGACGTGCTGCGCAGCTACCACCGGATGCTGCACGACCCCGATGAGCAGGTCCGGGGGCGTGCCGCGATCGCCTGGAGCCGCTGGGAGGCGAGCCTGATCGGCCTGCGGCCCCGGCCCGAGGTGGTCGAGAACTTCGGTGATCCCGCGTTCGCGGCGGCCTTCGCCCGCATCGAGACCCACTACTTCGTGCACGGAGCCTGGCTCGCCGAAGGTCAGCTCCTCGCCAACGCCCACCGCCTGCACGGCATCCCGGGCACCATCGCCCAAGGGCGCTACGACGTCATCACGCCGCCGTTCACCGCGTTCGACCTGGCGGAGACCTGGCCGCAGGCGGATCTGAAGATCATCACCGATGCGGGCCACGCCTACGACGAGCCGGGAATCCTCGACGTCCTGATCGAGGCGACGGACCGCTACGCGGGCTGATCACATCCACAGCACGCCGTCGTCCTCGTGCTCGCGGACCCGGTGGGCGATCATCCGGCGGAGCAGCGCCTCCGGGACCGGTTGTCCGTAGCGGAGTTTCACCGTCCCCTTGCCGGTCTCGAAGTCGGTGAGGTCGGCGGCGAAGGCCTCGCGGGTGCTGGGGGTGAAGGCGAAGTTCACGTGCTTGGCGTGGCCGCTGAACACGAACAGGATCGTCCCCGAGGGGTGCACCCACGCGGGATTGCCCCACTTGATCGCCTCGGTCGCGTCGGGCACCGCGTCGCCCGCCAGCTGCCGCAGCCGTGCCAGCAACTCGCGCTTCTCACCGGAGAACCCGGCGAGGTACTCGTCGATCGTCGTCGGTCGGGCCATGCGCTGAGTCTGACACGACCGGAGCAGGTCAGCGCTGGAGAATGGTGGCGGCCTCGACGAGCATGCCGTCGATTAGGGACACATCGTCCGCTGTGGCGAGCCGGATGGTGATCGCGTCCATGCCAACAGCATTGGACCTGGCGCGGCGAAAATCGCAAGCGGTTGTCGGTGCGGGCGGTCATACTCAGCTGATGTCCAGCCGGCTTGCTGTTGTCGTCATCGATGCCCACGATCCCGAGGCGGTTGCCGCCTTCTGGTGCGAGGTCCTGGGCTGGAGCATCGTCGACCGCGAGGAGGACGGCCTCGCGATCGGCCCAGCAGGCGGGGCGTGGCCGCGCATCGACGTCTTCAAGGTGCCCGAGGCGAAGACGGTCAAGAACCGCCTGCACTTCGACCTCAGGGCCGAAGATCGCTCCACGGCTGAAGAACTGCATCGCCTGGAAACCCTCGGAGCGCGGCGCGTGGACGTCGGCCAGTCGCCGGAGGACACGTGGGTGGTCCTCGCCGACCCGGAGGGGAACGAGTTCTGCCTGCTCCAGAGGTCGCTCGACGACCTCCCCGAAAGCGAAAGGCCCAGTTCCTGAAATGCGAGCGGGACAATCGGTTTCGGTGTGGGACGAGGTCGTTCGCTGGAATGGCGGTGTCTCTCGTGGACGCGCGTGCCGTTGAGGCCCGTCGCGCTTCGCATCGCTCCTGATCGGATCGCGGGATCGTTCTGCTGGTGAGCTCGTGCCGATCGTCGTTCTCCGGGCACGAGCACGGGCCGGGTTCTCCGACTTGCAGAAGAGGGGGTGGAGGCGAGGGTTGACGTTGACGCGACGTCAACTCCTAGCGTTGGTCCGACGAGGTCGAGGAGGTGAAGGCGATGGAGTGGTCGATCCAGGACGTGGCCCGGTCGGCGGGCGTGAGCAGCCGAACGCTGCGTCACTACGGGGACGTCGGCGTGCTGCCACCCAGCCGGGTGGCGTCGAACGGCCACCGCTACTACGACCAGAACGCTCTCGTGCGGTTGCAGCGGATCTTGCTGCTGCGCGAGCTCGGCGTCAGCTTGAGCGCCATCGCCGAAGTCCTCGAAGGGGAGCAGGACGCGGTCTCCGCGCTGCACACCCACCTCGGCCTGCTGGAGCAGGAGCACCAGCAGCTCACCCGCCGCATCGCGTCGGTCCGCACGACGCTCGGCAAGCTGGAGAGAGGGGAACCCCTGATGCCCGACGACGTCCTCGACGGATTCGACCACACCCAGTACCGCGACGAGGTGATCGAGCGGTGGGGCCGCAACGCCTACGAGCAAGGTGACCGCTGGTGGCGCTCGCTGTCGGAAGACGACAAGCGCGAGTTCCAGCGCGTCCAGGAGCGGATTGCGTCGGACTACGGCGAGGCGCACCGCAACGGCCTGGCCGCGGACAGCGCTGAGGTCCAGGCCATCACGGCGAGGCACTGCGAGTGGCTGGCGCTCGCGGCCGGACCGCCGAGCCGCGAGTACTTCAAGAACCTCGGCCAGATGTACGTGGACGATCCCCGCTTCGGTGAGAACTACGACAAGCACGACGAGGGAACCGTCGGCCTGGTCCGCGACGCCATGACCGTCTACGCCGACGAGAACCTGGAGTGATCGTGCATCGAAAGACGTTGGAGAATAGGAGTTTTCGGTGAGGAATCGCCAGAATCGGATCACCGCTGGACGCATGATCTTGAGGGCTTCGAGTCGGTGCCGATAGCCTGTCGGCACGCCGCTGGGCGGGCAGCGATCGTCGACGTCAGGAGGACAGGTGACCGCGTCGTTCGATCGACCTGAACCCGCGTTCTCGCGGCGAAGGGTGCTGTTGCGGAGCATTCTCGACGGAGTCCTGATCGGCGCAGGAGCCGGGGCCGTCCACGGAATCGTGGTCGGGCTCTGGGGCAGTGCGGGTTCGGCACCGACCTCGTCCGGGTTCTCGGGACTGGCGGTGGTGGTTGCTCTGGTCGCCGTGCCGACGGGGATCGTCCTGGGAGCGGTCTTCGGTGCTGGGTTCGGCTTCGCCGCGTTGGCCGGAGCTCGGCATCTCGTGTGGATCGAGGCCGCGGTCGTCGCCGTCCTCGGTGGCGCTGTCCTCGCTCTCGCGATCGTGGGATCAGGCGGTGTGAACAGCGGATTGCTGGCATGGACGGCGGGTCCCCTCATGATCGGCACGCCCGCCGCGGCGCTGCACGGGTGGAGATCGCAGCGCCGCGCTGCCTGACCTCGACAGCAACCGCCCCGAGGTGAGTGTCTCCGCTCTGAGCGGTCTCGGTTCGGCCGGAATCTCACGGCGTTTTCGTCGCCGACCGGCGCCCTTCATGCTTGGGGTTGTTGGTCGAGCAGCCCGACGGGGTCGGCGCTGTAGGCGACCATCCAGCTGGGGTCGATGCGGTACCACACGCTCTCGTCCCAGAACGGTTCGTCGCTGTCGCCGTCGTAGTGGTTGACGAGGTGGTCGCGAACGGCCGGCCAAGTCGGGTCGCTGGCCGTCCCCTCGGGGTTCAGCGGAACGGCCTGTCCATGCGTGAAAATGCCGAGCTCCTCGCCGCGCATGAAGGTCGCGCTGATGCCGGGCCGCGCCGCGAGGTGACGGGCCTTGGCGGCCTGGCGGTGGGTGCCGACGATCCAACGACCGTGCAGGAGGTGCCCATCGGCGCCGCTGATGCGTGGCTCACCGCGCCGGGTGACCGTGGCGATGGCCAGGGTGCACATGCCTTGGCAGACGCGGACGACCTGCTCGGCGTTCAAGGTGCTTTCTCCGGGCCGGACAATCGATTTGAGGTGGTCGCTGGAGCCGGCCCACGACGTGTCGAGCAGGGTTTGGAGGCTGTGGAGTTCGTCGGGCGTTTCGAACATCCGGCCAGGTAATCAGCACCCACCGACAGCGCCGGCTCAGTGCGCGGTCACCGACCGGGCGTGCGAGTCGCTGGCAGGTGGTGCCGGCGAAGCGGACGGGGGAGAGGGAATTCTGGACGCTCTTCGAGATGACGGCGACGAAGACGGTGGAATGCCGGCGCCGAGCCGTCGCTGAACGGATTCTCCCTTTTCGGCTCGGGAAGCACGAAAAAGACCCTGGTCATTTTCTCCGATGGGAGTTCTGACCAGGGTCTTCGTTCTGTGGGCGATACTGGGATCGAACCAGTGACCTCTTCGGTGTGAACGAAGCGCTCTCCCCCTGAGCTAATCGCCCTTGTTCTGTTGTTCATTCGCCGTGCGAGGCGAACGAAAGGAACAATACACGATCGTTTCTAGGGCCCGAACAGGGGGGAGCCCAACCACGTCCAGCGCAGGCCGAGCCAGCCTCCGATCGTGCCGAACATGCCCAGCAGCCACAGAGTCACCACGACGACGAGGCCGGTGACGGCCATGATCGTGAGTTTGGTGGCCATGTTCTGGCGGCCCAGCCACTGCACCCAGCGCTGGTAGTGGCGCTTGGCGAACATGTTGACCCGGTGCGCCCAGTCGAACTCGGTGGCGAGGATGCCGAGGCCGGCGAAGACCACCAGCCAGCCCGGACCGGGGTAGGGGATCATCAGGATCCCTGCGAGCAGCACCGTCGCGCCCAGCACGCCCAGAACGATCCGGTAGGTGAGGTTCAGGGTTGGGCGGCGGCGGACGTGCTCGCGGTAGCCGTGCAGGCGCTCACGCAGCGCGTGCAGGCGCGGGTGCTTGGGTTGCTCGTGGTTGCCCGGATCCGCACCGGTGGTTCGGGCTTCCGGCTCGGCTTTGTCGTTCAGGGCTGTCCACCTCGGGGCCGTTCGTCGGGTTCGCACGCTCAGGATACGGTCGCGGTAGGTGCCGACCGGTGCACTGGGTCACACGCACCGGTGTGTCGGCAGCGCACCATTGTGCCCTCGCCCGGTAAACAGGGGTTTGCTGTCAAGCGGACAGACGGGTGCTCGACGCCTGGAGCTGTGACTCAATTGTGACTGGGATCATCGTCCGGTTCGTCCTGAGCCGGGTCTTTGGACTCTGCCGCGAGCCTTCGATCCTGGTCACACTGTGAGCCGACTCTCGACCGCGCGTTCGGTGTCGTGCGTGCGCTGTAACCGACGCGGTGAGAACCATTAGCCCGAACCGGTGACATCTCGTGGTGGACATCTCATCGAGGGCGTTTTCGGGAAAATGCGAAGGGCCTTCGTCGCTTATTCTTGAGTCACGTCAGGCGAACCCTGCGAAGCGTGAACCCAGAGGTCAGCGGGTACGCAGAAGAAGGATTCACCGGGCGTGAGCGACCGATCTGCAGACCGGGCTCGGACACAGTCCACCTAGTTACGGACAGTAGCGAAGGTGGGGCACTGGGCGAGGCGGGTCCTCGGGGCCGGCCGCTCTGATCGGGAAGAGTTCGCGACGGATCGAGTCTCCGGCGTGGGCGACGGGCCCGTCCGATCGGAAGAGGATCGGCCGGAACCGGCGACCACTCCGACCCCGGAGTTTCGACCACGGAGTGCACTCGCTTGATCGCCCAACGAAGTCGGGCATGCCCCGTCCGGGTGATCTATGCGGGAGTCGCGAGTAAATCTGCCCGATGAGGCGTCACAACTGTGTTGCTCGGTCGATAAACGGACCGGGAGGGAGCAGGAAGGGGAGGACAATGCGTAATGATCACGTGACACTCCGTTCTACGGCCGTGTTCGATCTGCTGGCTCCGCAAGCGCCCGCAGTGCCGGTCCAGGTCGAACTCCGTTACGACACCCAGGATCCCTACGCCGTGGTGGCCGCGTTCCGCACCGGCCGCGCCGGATGGGTCGAGTGGGTCTTCGCGCGCGACCTTCTGGCCGACGGTCTGATCGCGCACGCCGGCGAGGGCGACGTGACGATCCGCCCGGCAGTCGACGACCCCGAGGTCGTCGCTATCGAGCTGAGCTCGCCGTCCGGGCACGCCGTCTTCGAGGCTTCCGCGCAGGAGCTCGCCGACTTCCTGGACCGCACCTACGACGTGGTGGTCCCGGGGAACGAGAACCTGTGGGTCGACGTCGACGACGCGCTCACCCGTCTGCTCCCCTTCGACATGGGCTGATCAGGCCGAAGTCGCTGTGCCCGGCTGCGGCCGGGCGAGGTGCCGACCCCCCTTTGATCCCGATCTTGGGCGTGGTCTAAAGTTCACTGTGCAACGCGGCGGACGGGCCCGGGGACACCGGGCCACGAGGTCGCAGCAGGCGGATGTAGCGCAGCTGGTAGCGCATCACCTTGCCAAGGTGAGGGTCGCGGGTTCGAGTCCCGTCATCCGCTCTGGTTCTCTGGCGTTCCAGCCGGCTTTGGCATGGATGCGGAGTCCGGCGGAGTGGCCGAGTGGCTTAGGCAAGGGCCTGCAAAGCCCTGTACGCGGGTTCGATTCCCGCCTCCGCCTCGCGCGATTAGCTCAGTGGGAGAGCGCTACCTTGACACGGTAGAGGTCACTGGTTCAATCCCAGTATCGCGCACCAATTCTTTATGCAGGTGAGAAGCCCTGTCGGCGTTGTTGCCGACAGGGTTTTCTGTTGTTCGGGCAAAGGTTTGACCGTGATATGACCGTGGGATGCGCGCCCAGGTTCGGGTCTTTCGCAGGAACGGTGTTTCCAGCGTGTTGATCAGTAGGTTTCGGCGTCCGGCCAGCGGTCACCGAAGGTGATGGCGAAGGCGTCGAGGACTGGCTTCCAACGTATCGTCCATCGGGTGCGGCCGGCTCCGGTGGGATCCAGGCTGCGGGTCACAAGATACAGGCATTTCAGCGCTGCCTGTTCGTTGGGGAAATGTCCTCGTGCGCGGACCGCTCGACGGTAGCGGGCGTTGAGGGATTCGATTGCATTGGTGGAGCACAGCACTTTCCGGATCTCGACGTCGTAGGAGAGGAACGGCGTGAATTCTTCCCAGGCGTTGCGCCACAATCGGATCATGGCCCGGTACTGCTTGCCCCATTTCTCATCGAGATCGTCAAGAGCGGCCAGTGCCGCGTCCGGGTTCGGTGCGGTGTAAATCGGTTTGATGTCCTTTTTGACCTCATCCCATTTTTGCCGGGGAACGAGCCGGAAAGTGTTGCGAATCAGATGGACGATGCAGGTCTGGACGATGGTGTGCGGCCACACCGAGGCGACGGAATCCGGGAGTCCTTTCAAGCCATCACAGACGCAGAAGAAGACATCGGTGATGCCGCGATTTTTCAGATCCATCAGGACCGACAGCCAGAACTTCGCGCCCTCGCCGCCGGTGCCCATCCACAGCCCCAGCACGTCCTTGCGGCCGTCCACAGTGACCCCGATCGCCGCGTAGACGGGCTGGTTGGCCACCTGACCGTCCCGGACCTTGACCACGACAGCGTCAATGAAGATCGCGGCGTAGACCGAATCCAGCGGACGGTTGCGCCAATCCTCCATCTCCCGTACGACCGTGTCGGTGATACGGGAGATCGTGTCCGTGGACACCGACGCCCCGTAGATTTCCGCGAAATGCGCGGAAATTTCCCCGGTGGTCAATCCCTTCGCATACAGTGACAACACCACCTCGTCCACACTGCCGAGACGGCGCTGCCGCTTTCGTACGATCCGCGGCTCGAATGTTCCTTCACGATCCCGCGGAACCGTGATCTCGATCGCGCCGGCCGCATCGGAGATCACGGTCTTCGGACGGGAACCGTTGCGCACATTCGCTGAATCCCGGCCCGAGTCGGCACGGTTTTTCTCATGCCCGAGGTGCTCGGTCAGTTCCTCGTTCAACGCCGTTTCCAACACATTCTTGGTGAACAGCTTCAAAAGCCCATCCGGACCGGTCAAATCCAGGCCCTTGTCCTTGGCCATCGCCACCATCTCGGCCACAGCGGCCTGCTCAGGAGACAACGTCCGATCCGACTTGCCGATCTTCTTCCGGTCTGCGCTCACAGCGTCAGAGCTCATCACTCACAGTGCCCGTCCCGCCGGACCCACGCCCGGCGCGTCAGGCTGGAAACACCGTTACCCCGACAGTCCCTCCAGCGGCCTTGCTCCGGCTGGCAACGTCGGAGGCCAAGCGTGCTTCCTGCTTTGCGTAGGAATAGGGTTCGCAGGAGACACCAGTGGAAATTACGGTTTGAATTTCAGTCTGGGAATTGGAACTCCGGACGCCAGTATTAGCGCGACAACTACGCCCGTGGGGTCGGGGATCGGTAGCGGATTGCAGCTCTTCTTCTCAGGAGGCTTTCTGGGTAAAGGGGCCGTTGGGTACAGCGCAGGCGTTCCCTCTGGTGGAGGAAGTGTTGGCGTGGCTCCACTGAGCGTATACGCGACGTATACCTGGCAGTGGTTCTGGTAATATGATCAAACCCTGGCGCGATGATGTTTCATCGCGCCAGGGTTTGATCAAGTTTGCCGGGAGCTTTCATCAATAATTCCGAGGCTGAAGTCGAGATGAATTTTGAATCACTATTAGTTGCAATCCTTACCGTTGCAGGATTCCTTTTTGTGGCGTTCAGCAAACCCTTCGCTCGGGTCAGTACAAAAAACGCTAGTAGTTATTGGCCAAAAATGTCAAATGAGAAGTTGGCGAGGTGGTTCCTCTGGCATAGGTGGGGCGCAGTCGCAGGTGGAATTTTTTTTCTTGCTATCGGGGTTCTATTTTTTTCGGGAGTCATTGGTCCGTCGCGCTAAGCTCACGGGCGCATACTAGTCAATGAATTGTGTGAGCCCACGCAAATGCGTCCCGAGGAGGCCCGATAATGCTTTGGGTGATGGCGCGCCACGACCCGCTGACCTCCCGCAACGTCGGAGAAAGCAGCTCAGAGTCCGCTGCCCGGGGTGCTGAATCTGAAACGCTTAGTGACTTTAGGGTATGAAACCCCTGTTCGGAGGGCAAGCTGTATCTGTGTGGGGTCAAGGACTGCTATTTCAACCGCATCGTCGGCTACTCGATGGGTCTGCCCAGGATTTGGTTGACGCCTTGACCTGCACCAGGGCTTCTCGCTCGTTTCAGTGTCACCGCTGCGGACGGGCGTAGACACCTCGGCTCATCCGGGTTGGGACTGTCAGCTGATCGGCTCTCTTTCGGTGAGCGTTGTTGATCTCTGGGAGCAAAGATTTGGGAGGATTTTGGGAGGATGGATGTTCCTTGAACTGCACTCAACCGCATCTAGGTGGCGGGAACGGTATGGTCGCGACCTGCTGGTTCTCGATTTTCGCAGGTCAGGGGCCTGCGACTGTCTACCTTGACACGGTAGAGGTCACTGGTTCAATCCCAGTGAGCGTTTTCCACTTGGGTTCAGTCGGCGTGGATGAGGCTGCGGATGGCGTCAACGAGCCGGGTCATGTGCCGTGGGCTGGAGCGGATCTTGCGGAGGATCCTCCATGATTTGAGCTGTGCGTTCGCGCGCTCGCCGGGCCCGCGTAGCCGGGCATGGGCTGTGTTGACGGCTTTCTCGTTGGCCGATAGTCGCCGACGACGCTCGCCGGTCTCCGGATCGCGCGGTGGGCGGCGGTGCGGGACTTCGACGTTCGCGCCGGCGCCGCGGTAGGCGCTGTCAGCGAGCACCCGCACTCCAGCATCATTGAGCGCGTCGATGATCCCGTGTTCCCGAGCCGCGCCCATGTCGTGCCGCGCACCCGGCAACGCTGGTGAGGTCCAGATCAGCCGTCCGGCCGGGTCAGCGAGAACCTGCACGTTGAGCCCATGCCTCTTGTGTTTTCCGGAGTAGAACGGGCGATCGCGACCACCGGTCATGCCCACCCGGTCGATCCGCAGCAGGGTGCCGTCGAGGGTGACGAACGCCTTCCGGCGCGCGAGCTCGACCGCCGTGGTCAGAGGTATGGCCATCGCGGCGAGCACGTCGAGGGCTTCACGGATATAGCGGAACACCGTCGCCAGCCCGATCCCGAACCCGCCGGCGAGATCGGTGTAGGTCTCGCCTTTGCGCAAGTAGGCCAACACCAACAGAGCCTGCTCGCCCGCCTCGAGGCGCCTCCAACGGGTCCGGCGCGCGCGCCGTTCATGCCGTAAGGCTTCGGCCAGCATGTTCAGCGCGCGACTGGACACCGACATCGACGACGGGTAAGAAAGCACCTTGAAGCTCCTGGTACTGGAAGAGTTGATCTAGACAATCACTCCTCCTACCAGGAGCTTCTTCACGTCCCGCCACCGGCCTCACCAGCACCCGGCACCCGACTCAGCCAAGTGGAAAACGCTCAGTATCGCGCACCAATTTCTTATGCAGGTCAGCGGCCTTGCTCCTCATGGGAGCGGGGCCGTTTTTCTTTGCGAATGGCGATGACATGGCGGATGGCCTTCATCGGTGTCCAGATCCGGCTCGAAAAGCTGCGGGGTCCACAGCAGAAGTTGCGCTCGTTCTGCGACCGGCAGCGTGCCAGCGGATCGTTGGGATGGGGAAGTTTTCATGAGAACTTCCCCGCCCCACTCACACACCCGCGTTCCCGCGACCGGAGTAGGCCTTCGGTCGTCATTCATCAACATCCTCGACACGATCCCCCTGCGCCGAGGTGCGCCGCGTTGTCGCGACGGGGACGCCTGCTCCCGTGCGGCGTGCGGGAAAGTGTGGATTTTCCCGCACGTTCCGGTGCGTTGATCGCTGCGAGACTGGAAGCCGGACGCCGGCGCGCGGATCGGCGGATCTCGTGGGAACCGATGTGTGGGGATGTGCGCGTGATCGTCAACGTGTTCGCCGCCGTGCTCGCGGCCTCGATGCTGGTGCCGGTGCAACCGCTCGCGGTGGAGCGGGAAGTCTCCTGGTCAGGTCCGTTGCACACGGAAGGGCGTCACATCGTCGACGCCGACGGCAACCGGTTCAAGCTGGAAGCCGGCAACTGGCACGGTGCCAGCGGCACCTGGAACGGCAGCGGCGACGTCAATGATCCGGCCAACCACCACGACGGCGAGAACAGCAACGGCGTCCCGCTCGGGCTGGACAGGGCCTCGATGAGCGACATCATCGGCTCCTTCCAGGAACTCGGGCTCAACAGCGTCCGGCTGCCCTTCTCCAACGACATGATCGATGACCAGGCGGTCGTGCCCGACGCCGCCGTCGCCGCGAATCCGGAGCTGAGCGGCAAGACCAGGTTGGAGGTCTACGACGCCGCCGTCCAGGCTCTCACCGACAGCGGCCTGGCCGTGATCCTGAACAACCACACCAACACGACGCGCTGGTGCTGCGGAGTGGATGGCAACGAGCGCTGGAACAGCAGTCAGAGCGACAAGGAATGGGAAGAGGACTGGCTTTTCATGGCCGGTCGCTACAAGGACAACGCGCGCGTGGTCGGTGCCGATCTCTACAACGAGGTGCGTCGCGACGTGCTCGACGACCCGAACTGGGGGCTGGGAGACGAGCACGACTGGTTCGCGGCCTCGCAGCGTGCCGGTGACCGCATCCTCAACGAGGCCAACCCGAACCTGCTGATCATCATCGAAGGCATCAACTGGGTCGGGCTCCCGGTGGACGGGTTCCCGCACAGCCGGCCGACCCTGGAGCCGGTCCGAACCTTGTCGCACCAGTTGGCCGAGCCCGGAAAACTCGTCTACTCAGCGCACTTCTACGGTTACACGGGACCCAACCACAGCGGTGCGACCGGCACGGGCGAGACCCACGATCCTCGCTACCAGGACCTGACTCGCGAGGAGCTGCACGACGTGCTCCGCAGGCAGGCGTTCTTCGTCACCGAGGAAGGCGAGCCCTACACCGCACCGCTGTGGATCAGCGAGTTCGGCGTGGCCGGCGACGAGCAGGACCCGAAGGCACGAGCCTGGTTCGACAACTTCGTGGACTTCCTGATCGACAACGACACGGACTTCGCCTACTGGCCGTTGGTCGGCTGGCACGAGGACGGCGAGCCCGACGGCTGGGGACTGGTGCACTGGGACGGCGAGGGCAACAGAACTTCCGTCGACGGGGACTGGCGCGCCGACGCGTGGCACCGCCTGACCGGGGCCTGGTGAGCGACAGCGCTCTGCCCGACGGTGCCGCGCAGCTCCGAGGAGAGCGTGACTTCTACGACGCGGGAAGCCGGCGCCTTCCGCCCAGATGGCCCGCATCGGGAAGGGCGCGGTGGTGCGGCCCCGTCCCTGGGATGGTCGACGGGGCCGCCACCGCGCCGCTCTGTCAGGCGTTGTTCTCGCTGGTGTTGATCTCACCGTTGACGCCGCGCGGGAAGAACCCGCCGGAGGTGGCCTGCTGGTTGGTCAGGTACACCACGTTGAGGACCTGCCCGGCGCTCCGGCTGTAGGTGACGCCGAATTTGTCGGTGGGCACGATGTTGGCGTCCCCGTCACCGTTGACGATGCCCTGGTCCACGTCGCTGGTGCCGTCGAGGCTGTCCCGGGCGTCGGACAGCTTGACGGTGGCTTCCTTGAGATCGCGTCCGAGCAGGCCGGTGCCCAGCAGCCCGGGTTCCTTCTCGAACAGGGCGGTCCGGATGTTCGCCGCGTGGTACGCCTCGGCGGCCAGGATGCCCGCAGCGGCTTCCAGGTAGGTCTTGTTCTGGATCAGGGGCGCGGCGCCCTTGTAGGCGGTGACGCCGACGTCCTCGAACAAGAACGCCGCCAGCAGGAAGTTCTCCTCGTTGGCGTAGGGATCGAAGGTGTTACCGGGTTTGACGAGCCCGGCCGCCTGAGCGGCGGCGGTGAAGCTGTCCTGCAGGTCGATCTCGGGCTGGCCGACCGCCGCCGAACCCAGTGCGGTGCGCAGGAACTCGACGTGCTGCCGTTCGTCGGAGGCGATCTCCTGCGCGTACTGGCGGACTTTCTTGCTGCCGAAGCGCACCGCACGGCCGCCGTGGACCGGGCCGGGATCGCCGGTGCCCTTGGTCAACGACTCCGGCAGACCGCGGCCGTGAACTGCGTAGGAGTAGAACTGGGCCTCTAGGTACTCGAGGTTGAGCGCGAAGTTGAGCACAGCACCGTCGCTGGGCGCCCCGGATTCGGTCGTCTCCGCCGCCGCGGTGCCCGTTGCCGCCGCGGGGAGAGCGGTAGCGCCGAGCACGCCCAGGCCACCGATTCCCGCGCTGCGCAGGAATCGCCGGCGGTCGGTCGAGGTGTTCGTGCTGTGGTCGATGATTCTGGTGACGTAGCTCTTTCCGAACATGCAGGTCCTCCTGGCACCACGGGATGCGTTCGGTGGATCTCGACGCGCGTGGTGATCGACGCCGTTCCACAGAGGGTTCGTAGCGGGACACCGCGAGGATTGCTCGCCGCTGCGCACCACCCGTTCGAGCCGCAGCCGCGTACTTCGTCAGGAGTCCTCGGCGAGCTGGCGGCGGAGGCGGATCAAGGCATCGCGCAGTCGCGTCTTCACCGTCGCCCGCGGCACGCCCAGCAGCTGCGCCGCCTCGCCGGAGGTGTGGCCGCGGTAGTAGACGAGCTCGACCGCCTGCTGCTGCAGGCCGCTCAGGCCGTCGAGGTGGAGGCGGACCTGCTGGTGTTCCCATGCGGCGAGCAGTTCCTCGACCACGTTGTCGTAGGGCCTGCTGAAAACCTCGTTGAGGTAGCGGGCTTCGCGCCGCCTGGAGGCTTCGGTGGAACGGACCCGGTCGATGGCGCGGCGCCTGGCCAGCGTCAGAACCCAGGTCACGACGCTGCCCCGCTCAGGCCGGTACCGGGCGGCGGTGCGCCAGACCTCGATGAACACTTCCTGCGCGACCTCTTCGGCCTGCGACCGATCCTGGACCGTCCACTCGATCACCCCGACCACGTAGTCCCAGAGCAATCGGTGCAGCTGCCTCATCGCAGCGTCGTCACCTGCGGCGATCTTGCCGAGGAGGGCGGTGCCGTCGATCTCCCGAGCCCACGTCGCCATCGCTCGTCGATCGCCGCGCCAGCTCGGCGGGTCCGCTGGTGGCGTTACCGCCGACATCGGGGCCAGCCCCCGAAGGGAGCTGACCGCGTGGGGTCGTAGGTGCCCGTTCTGCTTCTCATGAACGGATTTCGTTGCCGAGTCCCTGGTGGACTGGTCTCGGACACGAACGGGTTCTTCCGGAGGAGAAGAACCGGTGGGAGGTTCTGCTGTCGGGGGCAGTACCTCCCACCGGCGAACCCCTCAACCGAGGGGAGGGCGGATCAGAAGTCCAGGCCTCCGGCCAGGTCGCCGACCGTGCCCTCGACGGGGCCGTCGGCGCCGGTAACCGGCGCCATCAGCGAGCCCTGCGGGGCCAGGTCGGTCATGCCTTCGACCGGCAGCGCGTTGGTGACGTCGCCGACCTCGGGCATCACACCGCCGAGGTCCTGCAGGCCACCGGTGATGTCGCCGGCTCCAGCGATGTCACCGAGACCGCCCATCACGTCGCCGCCTTCGACGCCGCCCACGGTGTCGGTCACGCCACCGACGACGTCGGTCACGCCGTTGCCGACCACGTTGCCCGCGTTGATGTCACCGCTGTTGGTGATGCCCGAGACGTCTCCGGCGTTGATGTCGCCGATCAGGCCGTCGAGCTGGAACTCGTTGCCCGCTCCGATCGGGTTGTTCGAGCCGTTGGTGTCCTCGGAGGTTTCGGTGGTGGTGGTGCTCTCGTCGGTGTTGCTCGTCTCGGACGAGGGCATCATCCGGTCGACGTCGCCCAGGGACGAGAAGATGTCGGGGGTAGGCATGCTTTCGTGCTCCATCTCGTTGTCACCGTCCACGAAGGACGGCAGAGGGTAGGTCAGTGCCACGTGCTGGTTGCCGCCGAGACGAGCCAGGCCCGGCTGCGTGGCCCGGACCAGCTTCTCGACGATCTCGACCGGTGCGTGGTCGAGCATCAGCGACGCGGCCTGCACCACGTCGGTGCTGCTCATCTCCCCGAGATCGGCCTGCTTCAGCGAGCCGAGCGGATCGGCTTCGAAGGCCGATCGCGCTCCCGGGTCGCTGACGAGGCGGGACAAGAACTCATGCATCGTGAGCATGGGTGTTCCCTTCCCGGCCAGCAGGCGCGAATGTCCCGAGGAGACGGAGGGAAACATCTCGACGTTGCTCGACGAATCCCCGCTGAAAGCTCACGCACCGAGCTTCAGCGGCGTGCATCCCGCACATCCGAACTCGCGCTGCGATGTCGTCGCGATGTCCCCTCCGCCTCGAGAACACTAGATCGACGGCCGCAGAACACAAAGGGAGAACAGCCCCCTAATCCGCGAGTCGTCTATTGGGGGAAGCGTTGGGGAATGGGCCCGAATGTCATTATCTGCGCTGGTCAGGAGCGCAGAGGGATGCACTTGTTGTTTCTTCGTGGTGTTTCTGGGTGAGTCACGACACTGGTCGATCTGTCGGCTCGAATCGACCTCGATAACAACCTGGAGAAAAATGCTGAACCGACCAATCCTCATTCGGTTCCGCTACGAAAGAAATGCCAGAAATTGAGAGGGAAGTCAATCCCGGACGCGCAGCGAACGAGAAATCGTCCGGGAGGTGATCCTCCCCGCTGGACACCTGTCCTGTCTACCGACTGGTAGCAATGTGAGCCCAGTTGAGGCTGCCGTCCGTCACGGTCGACCAGTGCGTGCCACGGCGCGCCGTGAGATCCCGGGATCGGGTCCGATCAGTAGGGTCGGTCCATGCCGTTCGCTGCTCACTCGGGCGGGATTCCGGTCACGCCCGTTCTGGCCGGAGTCATCGCCGTGCTGCTCGTGGCGACGGCAGGGGTCGTCGCCTTGGGAGGTCTGACCCGGTGGTGGTCGATCCTGGGAGCTGGTGTCCGGGGAGCGCTGCAGCTGCTGATCGTGTCCTCGGTCATCGCTGCGATCGTCAACTCGGTCGCGCTGGTCGTGGCGTTCTTGGCCCTGATGTTCGTGATCGCGACGCGCACCGCTGGGCGGCGGATCACCCCCGATCGCACGTGGTGGTGGGCGGGAGTGCCGATCGCGGTGGGCGTGGGCCCCGTCGTGGCGATCTTGGTGGGGTCCGGCGCGGTCCCGTTGCGGGGGCTGGTGCTGGTTCCGCTGGTGGGTCAGCTCATCGGTGGTGCGTTGACCGCGACCGCGCTCGCCGGGCGCAGGCTGCTGGAGGAGTTGCACCAGCGTCGCGGAGAGGTGGAGGCCGCGCTGTCGCTGGGGTTGAGCGACAGCCGGTCCAGGCTGGAGATCGCGCAACCCGTCGCCGGCAACGCGCTGGTCCCCGCGTTGGACCAGACCCGGACGGTGGGCACGGTGACGTTGCCCGGAGCGTTCGTCGGCATGCTGCTGGGCGGCGCGAGCCCGGTCGACGCGGGGATCGTGCAGCTGTTCGTGCTGATCGGCCTGCTCGCGGTGGAGGCTGTCGCGATCGTGGTCACGCTGCACGTCGTGGCCGGGGGACGGCTGACCGGTCCTGACCCGGCGCACCGGCGCTCCACCGGCGTCGCCCCGCACGCACGCGTGCTGGCCGCGATGCGCGCGGTGCGGCGCGGGAGACCGTCGTAGCGGGCGAATCCGGTGAACCGGGCCGGAGTCCTCGCGCGGCGCCTCTCAGCCCGCTGCGGGTGGCAGCGCTGCGAGCTGCCGGGCGACGTCGACGAGATCGACTCCGACGATGTCCGCCGGGGTGAAAATTTCGCTGTAGTGGCCTTCGAGGCGGTCGGCCCAACCGGTGGTGAGCCCGGCTCGTTTCGCACCGTGGCAGTCGAACGCGTGCACTGCGACCAGGGCGACCTCGTGCGGGGCTCGGCCGATCTCGTGGAGCGCGTGCTCGTAGACGCGGACGGGCGGCTTCCAGCTGTGGACGTCGGCGACGCTGATGACCTGGTCGACGTGCTGATCGAGTTCGTTGTGCTCCAGGAACCTGGTCGTGGTCTCGGCGGTGCCGTTGCTCAGGCAGACCGCGGAGATGCCCGCCTCGGAGAGCGCACGCATGGCGGGTTCGACATCGGGATGCGCCGGGAGGTCGTGGAATCCCGCCAGGACGTGGGCGATGGTGTCGTCGTCGAGGTCGCCGCGGGCGAGCGTCTTCAGCGCCGCTGCGGCGACGGTGGGGAAATTCGCGTAGTCACCGGCGAGGGTCAAGGCCATGCCGTCGCGCAGGAGCCGGTCGAACCAGCGCTCGAGCAGTTCGGGGGCGAGTCCCGCGTCGGCGAACCGGGGCCGCAGGGGTTCCAGGGACAGGAGCGTTTCGACGACGTCGAACGCCACCGTGCGAGGTCGGGTGGGCATCGCGTTCTCCTGTTCGGTGCTCGTTGTCGCGTCCGGGGACGGCGTCCCGGTGGTGTGTGTTGTGCAGACAGGTGAAGGCCTCTGGTTGTGAAGTGGAGTTGTCTAGAAACCGCTTCATCAACCGGAGGCCTTCGTGTGCCACCCTAACGCCACGCTGACCCCGCGTACCCGACTTCGCCGGCTCGTTTGATCGTGGAAGCCCACGAGACGGTTCTGCTGGCGGAGTTCAGGCCAGGGGTGGGCTGGAATGCTGGTCGATCACCTGGCGTCGGGCGGCGAGAAGTCCCGCTCATGGTCAACGACCAGGTCCGGTTCAGCGGCGATCTCCGACACCTTCTCGCCTCGCCACACATCCTTGGGTGGGTCGGTGAACCCCACATCAAGTGTCCTCTTGGTCGCTGCTTCCCGGTATGCCTGGGTAAGTGCGTCAAGGAGTTCAGGTGAAACGTCTCGGGTTGTGGTGCCTTGGCCGATCCGGGATTTGATGAGAGATTCCACGACTGAGATCGAGCCAGGCGCGAACCGCTCGAAAACGCTTCTGCTGAGCTGGAGATAGGCTGACTTCGCGTCGTTGTAGACGGTCACCAGACCGCTCTTTCCGTCGATCCGGAGAAGCAGAGTTGTTCTCGTCTTTCCATAGAAGGTGGCGGGCGCGACGAGTTGGTTCTGTGCCAGCTGTTCGGCCCACCCGGTGAGGCGCAGCAGCAGCTCACGTCGAGCAGGCGGACCGTCAGGGATGGTCGAGCGGAACGCTGCTGAGCCGGGCACGAGTTCAGTTTCCTGCCGGACGCTCGTTTCGGCTGGATGCTCCTGCATCGCGCCTCGTGATTGGGCCGCGGAGCGTTCTCGACCCCGCAAGAAGGGCTTGAGTTGCGTCAGCAGCTTGGCGAGATCGCTCTCAAACGTGTCGTGCTTGACCGTTGCTGCGTTCCGTCGAACCAACGGTCTCAACTTGGTCGGCAAGTCTCCGCTGGTCGGCATCACGGTTCCGTCAAGCAGGACCGGGACGACCTGAACGTCGTTGCGCAGTGCCGTTGCGATCTCGCGAACCACCAGGTCGGTGGGGTCGTCCAACCGCCGCTTCCCGTGCTCGTCAGTGGCGTCCACCCACCTGGGGCCGATCACGGCGAACAGCACCGTGCAGGACTTGAGCGCTTCCTCAATGGCGTCGACGTAGTCCAGCCCAGGAGCGAGCCCCACGTCGAAGAACACTCGATCCTTGCCAAACCGAGTCACAGCTCCATCGCGCAGACGTGCTGCTGCGTGTGGATCGGTGCTTCGGCGGTAACTGATGAAGATGCCTGATCGCGGCACCTCGAACGACGACATCGACCACTCCCGAGATCAACCACGACCCAGCATCCCACACCTCGGTGTGCAGAATTATCAAGTTAACCAGGCACACCGGGCCGGCTCCGGCAGCACATCGGAGAAGAACCTCGGCACCGGCAATGCGTGGCCTCAACGCCCCGCGTTTCCAGTTCGCGACGGGATGGAGGACCGGCCGAGTCGGTCTTGGCTCGGGTTTCCGGCTAACGCCCGCAGGAAGCAGGTTTCCTGCGGGGGCTGGTCTCTCAGCGGTCGTCGAACGTCCGGAACACCAAGCCCGGGTGTGGTTTCGGCCCGAACGACGTGGACCGGGGAGGCAGGCGGATTCCTGAGGTGGCAGCGCTTGTGAGGTCTTGCTGGGTCGGGGGAGCGGTGAGCACGGCGACGCCTCCGCTGTCGCGGACCACGCGGAGGGCGGCGTGCGGGTTCGGCTCGTAGTCGATGTGCCCGGGACGGTCCGGGATCTGCCACACGTGGTCGAGCAGCGCCGCGTCCAGGATCGCGACGTCCATCGTGCGCAGCGCTGCGGGCGTGCCTTCCAGCGCTGCGTCCAGGAAGCGCGGTTGTGGTGCGGTGAGCAGGAATCCACCGCGTGGTGTGGCCAGGACGTAGGCCGGCCCGTGCTTCGCGTGGTGCTTCAGCATCGCGGTCCAGTCAGCGATCTCGCCTTGCATCCGGGTGACGCGGAACCGGGTGGAGGCCATGTGCAGCGCCTGGCGCGGGTCGAGGTGGGGCAGCACGCGGTGCACGGGGGCGAGGCTCATCGGGGTCGTGGTGACGTCGACCAGCAAGGCGGGGAAGTGGTCCCACGGGCCCGGGCCCAGCCCGGCGGCGTGGGCTGCGCGCCGGTGCTGCCGCGCCGCGGCGTGGCGGTGGTGGCCGTCGGCGATGAAGGCGGCCCGATCGTCCAGCTCGGCGATGATCTGATCCTGCTGCAGGTGATCGGTGATGGGCCACAGGCGGTGCGTTTGGCCGTCGTGCGCCAGTGCTTCGGTGACGGGCGGGCGTTGAGCGGCGTCGTCAACGCAGGCCGCGGTGCGGCCGTCGCCGGAGAAGCCGAGCAGTGCGGGGTCGAGGTTGGCCCGATGGTGTTCCATGACGTCGGTGAGCCGCTGGACGTGGTCGGGGATGACGTCCTGGTGCGGGAGCAGCCCGCTGTCCAGGTGCACCGAGGCCACCACGCCGCGGAGGGTCCCGTGCGGCCCGAACTGCTCGTAGGCGTAGAGCGCGGGACGCCGATCCCGGATGATCCGGCCGCTGCGCTGCCACTCAGCCAGAGTTCCACCAGCCGAGCGGGTTTCGTTCCACGGAGTCGCGTGTCGACCTGCGAGCGCGTGGAGGTGCTGCTGGGTGCTGCGCCAGCCGCGGAACGGGGCGATGGCAACTCCGTTGCGCGACGACGCGACGGCGGGGATCGGCCGGGTCAGCTCGTCGACGTCCTCGGCCGCGTTCACGTCGCGGGAGTGCTTCTCCCCCGCAGAGGGTGTCAGGGCCAGCAGGCATCCCAGCGCGCAGGCTCCGGCCATGACGAGCACCGCACCGGGAACGGGCATGAGCCCGACCAGCGGGCCGGCCAGCAGCGGGCCCGCGGATTGGCCGATGAGCAGGTAGCTGTTGGCGGTGCTGACGAACGCGCTCTTGTGGTCGGCGGGAGCGTGCTTGCTGAAGTGCAGGAACAGCGATTGGGCCAGCGCTGCGAAGCAGAAGCCCTGCACCAGGCGCAGTGGGATCATCGCGTAGGGGTCCAGGGGCAAGGCGACGACCGCGATGGAGGCCGCGCACCCGCCGGCGCTGAGCGTGAAGGTGCGCACCGGCCGTCCGGTGAGGTCGTTGCGCTTGCCCCACCAGAACGAGCCGAGCAGGGTCGCCCCCCACATCACCGAGTGCAGGACGCCGACCCACAGGCTCGCGCCGCCTCGCTCGGCGACGATGCCTTCGACGTGCTCGGCGTAGACCGGGATCAGGCCGTAGACGCCGAAGTACGCCGCGATCGCGGCCAGGGCCAGCGCTGCGGCACCTGGGACTTCCCGCACCGAGGGACGACGCCGTGGCCGTGCCGCGGTCTCGCCACCGCCCGTGGTGGCTGGTTCGCGCGCGGGCTCGCGCAGACCGACCGCGCTGGCCGCAGCGAGCGCGGTCGCGGCTCCGGCGATCACGAGCATGAGCTGCGGCAGGCCGCCTGAGCCGACGAACAGGCCGCCCGCGATGGGACCGGCCAACGCTCCCGCTGCGGTGGCGCTGAACGATTTGCCCAGCGACGAGCCGCGCTTCTCGTCCGAGCCCGCGGACCCGGCGAACGCGGCGGCGGCCTCGACGACTCCGCCGAGCGTGCCCTGCAGCAGGCGACCGGCGACGAGCAGCAGCGGGGAGCCGGCGGTGGCCATGACGACCATGGCCACCGCCAGTCCCAGCAGTGCGCGCACCACCATCCACTTGCGGCCGATGCGGTCTCCCAGCCGCCCCCACAGCGGGGTGGCGACGGTGAGCGCCAGGGCCGGGGCAGCGATGGCCACCCCGGCCCAGGTCTGGGTTTCGGCGACGCCGCTGGTGCCGATCTGCCGCAGGTAGAACGGCATGATCGGCACCAGCATCATCAGCCCGGCGGTGTTGACGAACTGCCCTGCCCACAGCAGGAGGAGGTTGCGGCCGTGACCGTCCTCGGGATCGGCCGGCCGCGGTGCCGGGGTGGGCGGCGTGCGCAGTGCTCGGGTCACGGTGTCACCGCCTCGGGCTCCTGCCACGGGTCGGGCAGGTCCGCGACCCACTCGTCGTCGTACACGAGGTCCAGGTAGCGCTCGCCGCGGTCGGGCAGCACCGTCACGATTCGCGCCGGGCCGGTGAGCCTGGAGATGAGGTGCTCGACTCCGGCGATGACCGCACCCGAAGAGCCTCCGGCGAAGACCTTCTCGGCGGCCAGCAGCCGCCGGCACCCCGCTGCCGACTCCGCGTCGGCGACGTGCAGGACGTCGTTGATCTCGCCCGGGTCGTAGATCTCCGGGACTCGGCTGGCCCCGAAACCGGGGATCTGCCTCGGGCCGGGTGGGGCGCCGAAGATGACCGAACCGACCGCGTCGACGGCGACGACCTTCAGATCCGGGTGCTCCTCGCGCAGGCGTCGGGCGATGCCCTGGATGGACCCGGTCGTGGACACCGCTGCCACCAGGTAGTCGATCGGGCCCTCGACCGCGTCGAGGATCTCCTCACCGGCCGTCTCGTGGTAGCTGCGCCAGTTCAGCTCGTTGGCGTACTGATTGATCTGCGTCGCATGGGGAATCGACCGCACGAGCTCCTGAGCCCGGCTGACGCGCGAGTGCAGGTAGCCGCCCGCGTCGTCCGGCTCGGTGACCATGTCGACGTCGGCGCCGAAGAGCTCCAGCAGGCGCAGGTTGATCGGAGACGTCTTGGGGTCGACCACGGCGGTGAACGACAACCCGTGCAATCCGGCCGCCATGGCCAGGGCGATGCCGAGGTTGCCGGACGTGCTCTCCACGAGCCGCATTCCGGGACGCAACGTCCCGTCGGCCAAGCCCTGCTCGACGATGAACCGCGCCGGGCGGTCCTTCATGCTGCCACCCGGGTTGAGCATCTCCAGCTTGGCGAGCACTTCCACTTCAGGTTCGGGGAAACACCGGCTGAGTCGCACCATCGGGGTTGAACCGACACAGCCGATCACCGAATCGTGGATCACTGCGAACCTCCGAGTCTTCGGGGCGCACTTCGGTGCGCCACCGCGATGAAAGAGCGGAAAGCGTGAACCGATGCGCGTGCGACGACGCGAACGCCGGAGATCGGCGGTAATCGGGAATGGCGTCGTCGTCGCGCGAACAGGTACCCGTCCGGTTTCGGCGATCGGCGAGGCGAATTCAGGAACGCATGAGTCCGCGTTCAGGAGGAGTTCAGCCGCGATCGAGCGAACGAGTGCCCTTCGCGGACATCAGGTTCGCGCGATGCACGCCAAGTGGAGGAAAGCGGTTCCGGATGGTCTCCACGGTGGTCTCGACAGCCAGTGCCGAAGCCGCGGTGCCCAGGCCGCGTGCGTGAGCAGCAGCGCCGACGATGCGGCGAAGCTCAGCGCGAGCAGGACGAGGTCCAGGTCGACTGAACCGCTCGGGGGCCTCGTGAGAACGGCGGCGCTGAAGGTCGGCCCGGCGTCGCAGTGCGGCGCCCCGTGCTCGGGGCCGTGGTCATGGCTCGGGGCCGCTGCGGCGACAGGCGCTGCGGCATCGGTGTGTTCGTGCTCGCCTGCTTCGCCGTGGTGCCCGGTCGTGGAATGCGACGCGGACATCAGCTCGGCGTGCCCGGGAAGCGCGTGCGCCGGGAGGAGCACGAACGGCACGAGGAGAAAGCCCAGCACGAGCAGGGGAAGCACGAGCAGCTTCCCCAGGCCGTGTTGCCGTGTCAGTGACTCCCTCACGGGCACCACACTAGAGACGGCGTGGAAGAGCGGCGAAGCGGTATGCCCTCTCTCACACCACTGATTCCCAAGATGATGTCCCTGCGGGGAAATTCGCTCTGGCAAGTCGCGTGGGAGAGCGTGCGCATCATTCGGTGCTACCCGCTGAGGTCGCCGGCTCGTCCCGCGTGGACTGCGGCCCTGCAGTCCGCAGGGCGGTTCGTCGCGGAGGCCGGGCGCGTGCTCGACCTCCGCGACCGGAAGGCTCCTAGGCGGGCACGAGGGCGTGGGCGGCGAGCGGGACGCATTCGCAGGTCACCGGCAGCGGCCCGAAGCGCTCGCCGTCGGCGTATCCGACGACGCCCGGCGTGGACACGTGGACCCGGCGGGCCCGGTACGTCGTCACCTGGGAGCGTTCGACGTGCTTGCCCGTGTAGATCGTGGGCAGGAGGCGCACGAGCTGGTCGCGCCTGGCCTCTCCGATGACGGTGACGTCGAGCAGGCCGTCGTCCGGTACCGCCTCCGGGCAGATCTTCATGCCGCCGCCGTAGGTCTGGCCGTTGCCGACCGCGACCAGGACGCCCGACGTCTCCAGCTTCTGGTCGTCGAGTTCCAGGACGTAGTCGAGCGGGCGCAGCGCGGCCAGTTCGACGAGCATCGCGAGGTTGTAGCGGAGCTTGCCGTGCGGCCACGTCAGCTGGTTGGTGCGCTCGCTGACCAGGGCGTCGAAACCGCCGGAGAACACCGTGCCGAACCAGCGGTCGCCGACGCGTCCGAGGTCGATCGGACGCACCGCTCCGTTGAGCAGCACTCGGGCAGCGGCAATCGGGTCGTGACGCGGGATCCCCAGCATCCGGGCGTGGTCGTTGCCCGTTCCGGACGGGATCACGCCGAACGGCGTCGCGGTTCCGGCGACCGCTTGCAGCGCGACGTTGACGATCCCGTCGCCACCGCAGGCCACCAGCGCGTCCGTGCCCGATTCGACGGCCCGGCGCGCGAGCGCGAGCGAATCGGCCTCGTCCTTGCCCACCAGCACGGTCGTCGACACCCCGGACTTCCGCAGGTGCCGCAGGGCGCGCACCGCGACGGCCGCGGTGCGCCCCTGCCCCGACTTCGGGTTGACCAGCAGCGCGATATCGGTGATCACGGGATCAGCTTGCCGGGGTTCAGCACTCCGGAGGGGTCCACAGTGGACTTGACGGCGCGCAGCACCGCCACGCCGAGGTCGCCGATCTCGTCGGTCATCCACGCGCGGTGGTCCGTCCCCACGGCGTGGTGGTGGGTGATGGTGGCGCCGGACCGCACGATGGCGTCGCCGACCGCTCGCTTGGCCTGCCACCACTGCGCCCTCGGGTCCTCGCCGCGCGCGAAGGCCACGGTGAAGTACAGCGACGCCCCCGTCGGGTAGACGTGCGAGATGTGGCACATGACCAGCGGCGGAGTTCCTTGCGCCTCCAGCGATTCGGTGAGCGCACCCCGAACGGCGTCGCAGGTCTCCGTCAGCTTGGACCACGTGCTCGCGGTCTCCAGCGTCTCCACGACGGCGTTGACGTCGAGCAGCGCGTCCCGCAGGTAGGGCCCGTGGTACCGGCCGTGGCTCCACTGCTCGGCGGCCTCGGCGCCGAGCGACGTGCCGCCGGATGCCGCCAGCAGCTCGCTCGTCCGCGCGTGACCAGCGATCCGGTTGCCCTCGTAGCGCGTGATCATCAAGCATCCGCCGGACTGCTCCCCGGCACCGACGGAGTGCGCGGAGGCGAGGTTGACCATCGTCTCGGCCTCGTCGGAGAGCCGGGCGACCGTGGGAAGCGCCTCGTTCTGCGCCAGCGCGCGCAGCGCCTTCGCCCCCGTGGCGAAGTCCGGGAACGACCACGCTTCGGACTCCACCTCCTGAGGTTTCGGGTGCACGCGGACGGTCACCTCGGTGATGATCCCCAGCGCGCCCTCCGAGCCGAGGAAGAGCTGACGCAGGTCCGGCCCGGCCGCCGACCCGGGGCCTCGGCCGAGGTCGAGCTCCCCGTTCGGGGTCGCGACGCGCAAGCGCTGCACCATGTCGTCGAACCGCCCGTACCCCGACGAGGCCTGGCCGGAGGATCGCGTGGCCGCGAAGCCGCCGATGCTGGCGTGCTCGAAGCTCTGCGGGAAGTGACCCAGGGTGAAGCCGTGCTTGCCCAGCAGCTCCTCGGCCTCCGGGCCGCGCAGCCCGGCCTGCAAGGTCGCGGTCCGGGACTCCGCGTCGACCTCCACCAGCTCGTCCAGCAGCCGCAGGTCCAGCGCGATCACCAAGTCGAAACCGCCGCGCTCGGGTTCGACGCCGCCGACGACGCTGGTCCCACCCCCAAAGGGGACCACCGCGACGCGGCGTTCGGCGCACAGCGCCAGCAGTGCGCCCACCTGCGCGTGAGAGGCGGGGAGCACCACGGCATCAGGCGCGGATTCCGCCTCGCCCGCACGGCGGCGCAGCAGGTCGGGCGTGCTCTTGCCGCCGGCGTGCAGCAGCCTGGTGTGGTCGTCGGTGCGCACGCCGTCCTCGCCGACGATCGCCGCCAGCGCGGTGCGGACCTCGTCGGAGAGCTGCGAGGCTCCTACGCGCACGTCCGGCCGGTCCACCGAGGGCGTGTCGCGGCGCACCACACCGAGGAACTGCTCCAGCAGGGTGCGGACCTCTTCGCCCACGGGGCTCGCGCCCTCGGCGGTGCCCCAGGCGTTCCACTCCTGCTCCGGGGTGCGGTGTTCGAGCTCAGTCATGCGTTACAGTTTTACACATGACGTCAAGTCGTAATGACGACGCGATCCTGGACGCGGCGAAGCAGTGCGTGCTCGCGGTCGGGATTCGGCGCACCACGCTGGCCGAGGTCGCGCGCCGCGCCGGGGTCAGTCGTCCCACGGTCTACCGGCGATGGGCTGACGTGCGGACGTTGTCGGCGGACCTGCTCACCCGGGAACTCGTCGGCCTGCTCCCCGAGGGCGTCGGCGACGGTTCCCTCGACCACGGTCTCGACGGGATCGTGCGGACCGCCTCGGCCATGCGGCAGCACCCGCTGTTCATCAAGATCCTCGAGACCGATCCGGAACTGCTGATCACCTACGTGTTCGACCGGCTCGGCACCAGCCAGCAGCGAGTTCTGGACGTGCTCGGCGTCGCGATCCGCGGCGGGCAGGCGACCGGCTCGGTCAGGTCGGGCGACCCCGACGAGATCGCCGCGATGGTCCTGCTGCTGGTGCAGTCCGCGGTCCTGTCCGCGCGCATCGTGTCCGACTCGCTGCCGCCGGAACGCCTCGACGCGCAGTTGCGCACCGTGCTCGACAACTACCTCCGACCCGAGGAGTGAACCCGATGACCTCGTTGAACGCCGCCCAGCGCACCAAGGACCTGACCGATCTCGCCGAGGGGGCGCAGGTCGACGTGCTCGTCGTCGGAGGTGGCGTGACCGGGGCGGGCGTCGCCCTGGACGCCGCGTCGCGCGGCTTGAGCGTGGTGCTGGCCGAGAAGCACGACCTGGCGTTCGGCACCAGCAGGTGGAGCTCCAAGCTGGTGCACGGTGGCCTGCGCTACCTGGCCTCCGGCAAGGTCGGCATCGCCTACGAGAGCGCCGTCGAACGCCGGACCCTCATGCAGCGCACCGCTCCGCACCTGGTCCGGCCCCTCCCGCAGCTCGTGCCTCTGGTCTCCGGGGTCGGGGCGAAGCAGGCCGCGCTGGTGGCCGCCGGCTTCGTCGCGGGTGATCTGCTGCGCCGCGGCTCCCGCACGCCCGGATCGGTCCTGGCCTCCCCGCGCTGGGTCAACGGCGTGGAGACCCGGCGGATGGTTCCCACGGTCCGCCAGGAACGGCTGCGCGGTGGGCTGCTGTCCTGGGACGGTCAGCTCGTCGACGACGCGAGGCTCGTCGTCGGGATCGCGCGGACCGCGGCGGCGCACGGTGCTCGGGTCCTGACGCGCTGCGCGGCCGAGGAGGTCACCGGCGACGGTGCCGTGCTGCGCGACCAGCTGACCGGCGAGACCGTCAGCGTCCGAGCCCGGAAGGTGATCAACGCCGCCGGGGTCTGGGCGGGCGAGGTGGCACCCGGACTGCGCCTGCGCCCGAGCCGCGGCACCCACCTGGTCGTCTCCGACGAGGTCTTCGGCGGGCTGGACGCGGGGCTGACGGTGCCCGTTCCCGGCACCACGAACCGATTCGTGTTCGCGCTGCCCGCCGGGCACGGCAGGGTCTACATCGGACTCACCGACGAGGAGCAGGACGGGCCGATCCCGGACGTGCCGACGGCCTCGGCCGACGAGGTCGGCTTCCTGCTGAACACGGTCAACTCCGTGCTGGCGCGGCCGATCCGCGAGCAGGACGTGCTCGGCACCTACTCCGGTCTGCGCCCGCTGCTGGACGGCGGCGACGGTCAGAGCTCGGACCTCTCCCGCGAGCACGCGGTGCTCACCGCCGACAACGGCGTGATCAGCGTCGTGGGCGGGAAGCTGACGACCTACCGGAAGATGGCGCAGGACGCCGTGGACGCGGCTGCGCTGACCGGGCGCCCGTGCCGCACGCGTGATCTGCCGCTCGTCGGGGCGGCGTCGCCGACCCAGCTGTCCCTCGTGGACGCGCCGAGCCGACTGGTGTCGCGCTACGGGACGGAGGCCGCGGCCGTGCTCGCGGAGGCGGCCGGCGACCACCGGCTCCTGGAACCCATCGACGGCACGGACGTCACCCCGGCCGAACTGCGCTTCGCGGTGCGGCACGAGGGCGCCCTCGACGTCTCCGACCTGCTGGACCGGCGCACCCGGCTCGGCTTGGTCGCGGCCGACCGCGACGGCGCGACGAAGGCGGCCGAGGAGGCGTTGAACGCGGTCACCTGAGAACCGGTGTTCTTGTCGGTGCGCCGCTTACGCTGGTGGCATGACGCCCGAGGAGCTCAAGTCCGCGTGCCTGGCACTGCCCGGCTCGCGGGAGGAATTCCCGTTCGACGAGGCCAACAGCGTCTTCAAGGTGGCGGGCAAGCTCTTCGCGATCAGCAGGCTGGACGCCGAGCCCTTGCGGGTGAGCCTCAAGTGCGAGCCCGATCTGGCGGTGTACCTGCGGACCACGTACCCGTCGGCCGTCCTTCCCGGCTACCACCTGAACAAGCGCCACTGGAACACCGTCGTCGTCAACGACGTCGTCGCGGACCGGCTGGTGCGGGACATGATCGAGGACTCCTACGACCTCGTCGTGGCCGGATTGCCCCGCCGCGAGCGGGAGAAGCTCGGCTGGCTCGGGCTCAGCCGGGAGTGAGCGCTCGATCGAGCGGTTGCGCGCCGGGGTCAGAGGGCGAAGGCGAATGAGCGCAGTACCAGCACGAGGACGAACACCGCGGTGAACGCCAGGTCGAGGGAGATCCCACCGAGACGCACCGGTTGCAGCACCCGCCGCACCGGGGCGATCACGGGTTCCGTTGTCTTGTGGGACAGCTCGCGGGCGCGTCTCACCCACGGTGGGCCCGTGGTGGCCACATGGGCCCAATCCAGCACCAGCCGAGCGATCAGCAGCAGCAGGTACGCCGTCAACGCGTAGCCGAGCAGAGCGCCGAGGAGGCTCATGGCGAAACCTTTCGTCATCGATCGAAATGGCCTTCACCCACTCAACGGTGGCGGGCCACCGGAAGTGCCGACCGCACCGATTTCGCGTGTGGAGCGCATGCCCCCGCCCCCGGGTCCTTGCCGGCGTGCGCTCGGTCATCACCGTCCCGAGATCACCGAGCGCATCAACCGGGCGGACCGGTGACCGCCGCTCCGCTGCGCGGACGGTGGGGTGCTTACCCTGGTGCTGTGGAATGGGGTTTGCCGGAGTGGACGGTGCTGGCGCTGCTGCGCGAGCGGTCGCGGCACGGTTTCGCGATCGCGGCGCTGACCGGTGCGGACGGTCCGCTGGGGAGGGTGTGGCGGATTCCTCGACCGGTGATCTACCGCGCGCTGGGACGGGTGGAATCCGCGGGCCAGATCGAGCCGCTGGCGGTGGAATCCGGCTCCGGCCCGCAGCGGACGGTGTACGCGCTGACCGACGGCGGCCGTGATGCGGTGGACGCGTGGTTGGAGCGGCCGAGCGAGCACGTCCGGCAGCTGCGGTCGGACCTGCTGATGAAGCTGGCCCTGCTCGACCGGCGCGGCCTCGACGCGACGGCCCTGCTGCGCGCTCAGCGGGACGTTCTGGAGCCGATCGTGACCGCCATCGGCGACGAACGCGAGCAGGAGGAGGGGTTCGACTCGGTCCTGCTGGCGTGGCGGCACGCCAACGCCGGCTCCGCGCTGCGGTTCGTCGACGACCTGATCGCGGAGTCCGGTTCTCAGGCCGGCCGGGCTCGCCGCCGCGCCCAGGACGGCGACTGACCGCATTCGGCGGCGATCGCCCGCCAGCTCATCCCCGCCGAGCGCCGATCGCGGAGGTAGGCGTCGAGGTCGGGGAACCCGAACCGCTCCGCCACCGCCGAGGCGCGCTCGGCGCAGGACCGCCTCGTGGTGGCGTGAGCCGCCTTGTCCAGGCCGTGCCGGGCCAGGGCGGTCTCGACGGCGCTGCGGCTGAAGCCCACTTCGACCGAGATCGCGCGCACCGAGCGGTGTTTCGCCAGGTGCCGGTCGGCGAGGTAGTCGCGCACGCCGGTGAAGCCCAGCGGTCGGATCACCGGGAGCCAGCGCGAGTCGTGGCGGCATCGCGCCGCATCGGCGGCGACCGCCCGCGCCGCGTCCGGATCGACCGCGGCGAGGTGACGCGAGAGCCAGTCCTTGTGCAGTCCGGCTTCCCGGCTGATGCCGGCCAGGCTCGCTCCGGCGGCCGTGCGATCCCGGACGAGGGCGCCGATGTCGGAGAAACCCAGCCGCGCGGCGGCATGGGTCCCCGTCTCCCGCAGCTGTCGGCGGTAGCGGCGCCGGGTGCCTTCGGCCCGTGCCGCCGGTGAGATCCCCGCGAGCGCCCGCAGCGTCTTGAGCCGTCGCTGCTCGGGCTGCTTGCGGCCGCGCGCGGCCCGCGCGGCGGCGTCGGCCAGGGCTCCCGTGCGCGCCCACTGCTGGCCGAGTCGGTTGCCGGTGCGCACGTTCGGGTCGAGGGCTCGGCGCGTCCGCATCGCTCGTGACCGGCGGAGGCCGGTGCCGGAGCCTTCCAGCGATTCTCCGCGTTCCAGGCCGAACGTCCGCCGGTAGGACAGGTGGTCCCAGCCGTGCGAGCGCAGGTGCGCGAGGACCGACCGGAACCAGCGCCCGCACAGGTGGCACTGCACCAGATCACCCACGCGGGCAACGGTTCCGAACGGTGCGTGCTGCGCAGCCGTCACCGCCTCACCTCCCGGGCCGACTCTAGTAACAGTGAGACTAGAGGAGGTCGAGGCGGTCGTAAAGCGGGCGCGCTCGCCCGGTCAGCTCAGGGCGGTCAGCTCAGGGCGTCGGCGAGTCGGCCGCCCAGCTCGGCGATCACGTTCGCGTCGCCCGGCACGTCGGGCGTCCAGGGCAGCGTCAGACCGTCCTTGGTCTTGTCGGTGTAGCGCGGGATCACGTGCAGGTGGAAGTGGAACACCGACTGCCACGCGTCGGCGCCGCAGCAGTTGAGCAGGTTCACCCCGTCCGCGCCGAACTCCCGGGACGCGGCCCTGGCGACGCGCTGCGCGGTCAGGGTGACGGCGCTGAGGTCATCGGCCGGAATGTCGAAGAGGTCCTGGCTGTGCCGCTTGGGGATGACCAGCAGGTGGCCCTCCGAAGCCGGGTTGATGTCCATGAACGCGCACGTCGTGTCGTCCTCGGTCACCTTCACGCTCGGGAGCTCGCCGGCCACGATCCCGCAGAACACGCACTGATCACTCATGTTGTTGAGCCTAGCCGCCGGAAAGTCCCGAGCGCCGGGGGTTTTCCCGACCGCGTGCGTCACGGGGTGTGCAGAGTCGGGTCGATGTAGTCGCGGAGGTCGCGGTGTCCTCGGAGGACTCCCGCTCGGGTCCAGGTGTCGAAGGTGTTCTGCAGCTGGGCGGCGAAGGCGTCGTCGACCGGGATGCGGCGGTAGGCGATCTGCTCCGAGCGGACCTGGGTGGCGACTTCGAGCGGCTGGCGGGCGAACTTCGCGTACCAGCGGTCGAAGTCCTGCGGGTTCTGCCTCGCCCACTCGTAGCTGCGGTCCACGCGATCGCTGAAGTCCGCGATGGCCCTGCGCTTGGCCGGGTCCTTCGCGGCGTCGTCCGTCGCGCTGAGCACGCTGAGACCGCTGTTGATGCCCGCGCCGTCGGTGAGCGCCCGCGCTCCCAACTGGCCCCTGGTGCGGGCCGCGTAGACGCCCCACGTGGCCCACGCGTCGATGCTCCCGGTGGAGAACGCGGAGCTGGCGTCGGTGGGGGCCAGGTAGTTGAGCGTGGCGTCGGACTCGCGGAGTCCGGCCTTGTCCAGCGCGCCCAGGACGAGGTAGTGCGCGACGCTGCCGCGAGTGCTCGGCGAGATCCGCTTCCCCTTGAGATCGGCCAGGTCCCGGATCGGGCTGTTGGCCGGGACGAGGATGAACGTGCCCTTGCCGCCGTTGTTCCACGCGGCGACGGCCTTGATCTGCGAGCCTCCGGCGATCGCCGACACAGTGGGCGAGTCGGCCGCCGATCCGATGTCGATCGCGTCGGCGCGCAGCGCCTCGTGCAGGTTGACCGCCGCGGGGAACTGGGACCACTCGATCTCGTAGGGCAGGTCGTCGAGGAGCCCGGCCTCGCGCAGCCGGGACTGCGTCTCACCGGTCTGGTCGCCGACGCGCAGCACCACCCGGTCGTCCGAGGAACCGCACGCGGTCACCGTCGCGACCGCGACCAGCAGCGAGGCGAGAGCGGCGAGGAGCTGGCGTGCCGGCGGGAGAGAGAACACCACGGTCCTTCCAGGTCAGCCCGCGTGGGCGGGACGGGAGCGGTGCGCCAGTTCCTGGCGGACCAGCGGGAGCAGGTGGCGTCCCCAGTCCACGACGTCCTCCAGCGGGTCGTACCCGCGGATCAGCAGCGTGGTGACGCCGATGTCGACGTAGTCCAGCAACGCCCGGGCGACCGTTTCCGGGCTTCCCACCAGCGCCGTGGAGTTCCCGGCCGCGCCGGTCGCCTTGGCCGGTGCCGTCCACAGCGCCCGGTCGTGGCGGTCGCCCTTGTCCGCTGCGTCGAGCAGCCGCTGGGAACCGACGCCGCGCTCCGCCGACGGGAACGCCAGCATCGCGCCCGGCGATCCGGAGCTGCGGGAGGTGATGGTGTTGAGGATGCCGTGGGCGCGTTCCCACGCCTCCTCGTCCGTGCGGCCGATGATCGGCCGGAACGACACCGAGAAGCCCAGCTCGCCGGGGTCCCGGCCCTGCGCGGCCGCGGCCCGGCGGACCGCGGCGATCTGCTCGGCGGTCTCGGCCAGCGGCTCGCCCCAGAGCGCGAACACGTCGGCGTGCTTGCCGCCGACGCGGTAGGCGTCCGACGAGGACCCGCCGAAGTAGATCGGCAGCGTCCCGCCGACGGGCTTGACCTCCGAGCGAGCACCGGCGAAGCGGTAGAACTCGCCTTCGTGGTCGATCGGTTCGCCGGAGTCCCAGATCCGGCGCACGACGTCCAGGTACTCGTCGGTGCGGCGGTACCGGGCCGGCTTGTCCGAGTAGTCCCCGTCGCGGCGCTGCTCGGTCTCGCTGGCGCCGCTGATGACGTGCATCGCGAGCCGGCCGCCGATCAGCTGGTCCAGCGTGGCCAGCTTGCGCGCGGCCAGCGTCGGCGCGACGAAACCGGGCCGGTGCGCGAGCAGGAAGCCCAGCCGCTCGGTGTGCGCGGCGGCGTAGCCGGCGACCGAGAAGCCGTCGGCGTCCCACGAGTGGTAGCCGATCAGGACCCGGTCGAACCCGGCTTCCTCGTGCGCCTGGGCGAATCGGCGCAGGTAGTCGCGGTCGACGCTCGGACCGCTCGGCGGGTGGATCTCCGAGCTGTCGGCGGTGCGGATCATTCCCACGAACTCGACGGCCATCTGCGGCTCCGATCTGCCGTCCCACATTGCAATATGAACGTCCCACACGGTATGAACGTGGCAGGGTGGTCATCAAGGGCGACCACCATGTAGGAAAAGCGAGGAGAAGTCCTTGTCAGGCAACGACAACCGCGCCGACGGCACCGCGGACTGGCACCAGCGGCTGGAGCACATCAGGGGCGGCGGGCTCACGTCCGACACCAACCAGACCTCGGGGATGCGGCGGTTCGAGGCCATCTCGGGCAAGTCCGTCGGCTCGGAGAAGCTGTGGATGGGGCGCACCCACGTCGGGCCGTCCACCAACTCCGGCGACCACCACCACGGCGAGGCCGAGACCGCGATCTACGTGGTGTCCGGGCACCCGGTGTTCGTCTTCGCCGAAGGCGAGGAGGAGGTTCGCGTCGAGACCGAGCCGGGCGACTACATCTTCGTCCCTCCCTACGTCCCGCACCGCGAGGAGAACCCGGCCTCCGACGAGGAGGCCGTGGTGGTGATCGCCCGCAGCACCCAGGAGGGCATCGTGGTGAACCTCCCGAGCCTGTGGGCGCAGGTCGACCCGAGCGCCGGGAACTCCGGGGAGCGCGGGTGAGCGGCTGTCCCGGCCCCCGCGAGGGGTGGCGATGACCGGCGCGCGTTCCGGGACCCAGTCGGTGGACCGGGCGATGGCGGTCCTGCGCTGCTTCGAGAAGGAGGAGCAGCTCACGCCCACCGCCGTGGCGACCCGGCTCGGACTGACCGTGAGCACCGCGCACCGCATCATGGGCGCCCTGCACGCGGCCGACATGCTCGCGCAGGATCCCGGGGGCGAGCGGTACTTCCTCGGGCCCACCACCGCGATCCTCGGCAGGCTCGCGCTGGAGCGCATGGGAACGACGGTCATGCAGCCGGTCCTCACCGCGCTGCGCGACCGCACCGGGGAGGCCGTCAGCCTCGGCGCGCGCATCGGCGACGAGGTGGCGGTGCTGGTGCAGATCCCGTCGACGCACCCGTTGCGCTACGACCAGGAACCCGGTGCCCGCAACCCGATCCACGTGTGCGCGATGGGAAAGGCGCTGCTGGCCTTCGGCTCGGAGCCGGCGACCATGCCCGAGCCGTTCGAGCGCCACACGCCGAGCACGATCACCACGCACGCCGAACTCGACGCCGAGCTCCGCCGTATCCGCACGCGCGGTCACGCGTTGAACAACGAGGAGCGTCTCGTCGGCGTGCGGTCGGTTGCCGCCCCGGTGCACGACCAGACCGGGCACGTCATCGCCGCGGTCGTCGTGCAGGGCCCCACCGTCCGCTTCGGTGACGACCGGATGAACGAGCTGGTGGAAGCGGTCACCGGCACGGCGCGGGAGCTCTCCTCCCTCTACCGGACGTCGGGAGGTGGGGGATAGCCCTACCTCCGATGGGCGGGTCAGCCACCCTCGAAAGTGCGGGACAGCACCGGGGAACGGAGGGACAGACCCGACGACTCCTGCCGCGAAACGCGAAAGCATTCCTCTTAGTCACGGCCGGGCAGGGCTTCCCGGATCACCCGTCGAGAGGAAGAGCGAAATGGACACCACACGCACCATTCGGCCCGTAGCTACCGACATGGACGGTGTCATTCGCGAGCACGGCGCTGCGCTGCTCTCCTACGCCACGCGCTTGGCCGGCGACCGGTACCTCGCCGAGGACATCGTGCAGGAGACCTGGCTGCGCGCGTGGCGGCACTCCGACCGCCTCAGCAACGGCAACGGATCGGTGCGCGGCTGGCTGCTGCGCGTCGCCCACAACGTGGCGATCGACCAGCACCGCAGCCGCAAGGCCCGGCCCACCGAGGTGGCCTTCGAGAGCGAGGACCTGGCGAACAAGGCCATGCAGTCGGCGCCCAGCGACGAGGTCGAGAGCCGGATGGTCGTCGACGAGCTGCTCGACCACCTCTCGCCCGCCCACCGCAGCGCGGTGGTCGAGGTCTACGTCACCGACCGCACCACCGCGTCCGCGGCCACGGCGCTCGGCATCCCGGTCGGAACGGTGAAAAGCCGCCTGCACCACGCGATCCGCTCGCTGCGCGACCGGTTCCCCGCCCCGATGCTGGAAGCGGCCTGATCAGCGCACCGCCTCGCACGGGGTCGCGTCGGGCACCTGGGCCTCGACGCGGACGTCGGTGAACGTGATGTCCATCCGCCGCTGGGACCACACCAAGAAGGGCGTGTTGACCCGGCGCGGATCGAGACCTCCGCTCACGAAGCACGACAGCGGGATCTTCACCGTCGCGCGGTGCTCCGGCTGCAGGTTCCGGAACAGCTGGGCCGCGGGAACCTCCGAGCGGCAGGGGAATTCGCAGTGCATGCCGATCTTCGTGGTGTCGCCGGTCGGCGGGGTGTGCACGATCGCGTCGAAGACCAGCGCGCCACCGTTCTCGGAGTAGGCGGTGAGGTCGAGCGGATTGCGGGGGCTGTCGGTCTGCAGGTACACCTGGGCCGGCTTGTTCTCCATCCAGGACACCCGCAGCCCGTTGTTGGCCGGGTCGGACGCCGCCTTGATGACCGTTCCCTGCTCGGTCACCTCGTCGAAGATGTAGGAACCGCCCCAGTTGACGTCGGAACCCAGGTACCCGGCGAACGGTTCGAGCGCCTTGCCCGCGAAGACCCGGACCGGACCGTCCGGTGGGGCCGGCTTCTCGGCGAGCGCGCCTCCAGGGGCGTCGGACTCGCCGCCGCCGGTGGTGGCGAAGATGGTCACTCCCACGCCGATGACCAGCGCGGTGGCCGCCGCGATGACCGGCACCAGCCAGCCCTTCCGCTTCCGCGCCGGCTGCTCGGGAACCGACTGCGAGGCAGCGCTTTCCGGGGAGACGTCAGGAGCGGGGGCGGGCCGGGGCTGCGTCGCGGTGCGCGCCGCTCCCAGGGCGACGGTGAACTTCGGGTGCAGGGTGACCCGGACCGGCTTGTTGAACTCCTGGGAGAGCATCTGCGCCACCAGCGGTACCCGGGACGAGCCTCCGGCCAGCAGAACCGCGGAGAGGTCCTCGGCGCGAATCCCGGCCGAGGCCGTGGTCCGGTGCAACGCCTCGGTCGTGAGCTGGACCGACGGCCGGATCATCTCGTTGAACTCCAGCCGCGTGATCGTGACGCCGCGCGGGCCGGAGGGGAGCGGGATGGTCAGGTTCACGTCCGGCTCGGTGGAGAGCTCTTCCTTGGCGCGCACCGACATCGCCTGGATCGTCGCGAGAGCGGACGCGGACCGGGGGTCGGTGACGTCGAGCCTGCTGATCGCGCCGTCGAGGCGCTGGTCGATGTGCGCGAGCAGCGCCTCGTCGAAGTCGATGCCGCCGAGGTGCTCGATGCCCTCCGGCGTCCCCAGGATCTCCATGCGACCTGCGCGCATCCGCAGGATGGTCGTGTCGAACGTGCCGCCGCCGAGGTCGTAGACCGCCACGACCTCCCCGTCGTCGAGCCTGCGCTCGGTGGAGTAGTGGGTGGCCGCCGCCTCCGGCTCGGTGATCAGGCGGAAGTCCTCCACCCCTGCCAGTCGCGGGACCTCGGTGAAGTGCTCCTGCCGGTACGGGCCCCAGATCGCGGGGTAGGTCAGCGCGACGGATTCCGGCGCCGCGCCCATCTCCCGCGTCACGGTGTCGAGCACGTCGCGCAGCTGCGCGGCCATCAGCGCGGCGGGCGAGTAGGCCGAACCGCCGAGCACCAGCGGCGTGGGGTCGCCCAGCCTGCGCTTGAAGTTCCTGGCCACCTGGGCCGAGTCGGACACCGCGCCCAGAGCGGACTCTCCCGTGAGCAGCGCACCATCAGGTGCGGGGTGCGCGACCGAGGGGACGACCACTTCGGACGACAGCGAGACCATGTGGGTACCACCCGGGCCGCTGACCGCAGCGGAGGTGAACGAAGTCCCGAGGTCGATGCCAACGCCGTAACGCACCTTGTGTGCTCCCTTCGCGTCAGCAAAAGATAATCACAACTCCAGCCGCGTCAACCCTATGCCCGTAGGAAAACGGTGGGGATAGCCCTACCTTCGCAACGGGCTGGCACCCTTTTGCCGGGCAGCCACTCGCGCGAGGCTGGGACGATGGTCGGGACTGCGCGCAGGTACAACGTGCGGGGCGGCGGTACGTGGCTGCCCGGTTGGCTGCGCGTGCCCGGACGCAGCACCGCCCGGTACCGCTTCGAGCTGGAGCGGGCGCTCAACGACGGACCCGCCGCCGGCCTGTCGGCGCTCGCGGTCGAGCTGGACCTGTTCTCGGCCGGCGTCGCCGATCTGCGCCTGGCCTCCCACGTGGAGGTCCTTCGGGAGAAGGTCTTCTCACTCATCGAGAACGTCCGCCAGCTCGGCGGCATGATCCACCCGCCGGTGCTCGCCGAGGGATTGGAACCGACGTGCCTGTCGGTCGCCGAGCGCTACGACCTGCGGCTCGGCCTGGATCTGCCCGATCACGAGCTCGGCTCGCAGGGCAGGCTCCGGACCGGTCTCCTCGTCGCGGATCGCCTGGCTACGCTGGAGCCCGGTACGACCGTGCGGGTGCGAGTGCGAGGCAGGAGGTTCGTGCGCGTGCGCATCACCGAACAACGTCCTGGGTCCCAGGTGCGCCGGAACCTGAGGGCGGTGCTGCTGTGCGGGTAGCCATCGCCGAGGACGGCGCGCTGTTCCGGGAAGGACTGGTCCTGCTGCTGCAGGCCGCAGGTCACGAGGTCGTCGGCTGCGTCGGCGACGGTGATTCGCTGCTGGGGATCGTGGCCACCGAGCAGGTGGACGTGGCGGTCCTCGACATCCGCATGCCTCCGGAACCCGACGGCGGGCTGACCACCGCGGAGAAGATCCGCGCGCGCAACCCGGAGATCGGTCTGCTGCTGCTGTCGCACTACGCCGAGACGCACTACCTGATGCGCGTGCTGGAGATCGGTGCCGAGCGCATCGGTTACCGGCTCAAGGAGCGGGTAGCGGGCGTGCAGGTGCTCGCCGACACGCTGGACCGCATCACCGCCGGTGAGATCGTGATCGAACCGACACTCGCGAAGCGGCTGGTCGAGGCCCCCGCCGGGCGGGCGGACAGTCCGATCTCGACGCTCACCGACCGGGAGCAGGACGTGCTGCGGCTGATGGCCGAGGGGCACGCCAACAACGCGATCGCCAAGGAGCTCTACGTCTCCGCCAAGGTCGTCGAGAAGCACACCGCGTCGATCTTCACCAAGCTCGGGCTCCCGCGCGATCAGGCGGTCCACCACCGCCGGGTGCTCGCGGTGCTCGCCTACCTGAGGTCGAGCCGGATCGAGGGGTGAGTTCCTCGTCCCGGCGCTCGATTCGCTCCGCGGTGCGGGCGGCGGAACCCGGCGCACCTCGGCGGTGCGACCCGACACCTGGAACCGCGGCGGCTGCCGCGTACTGAAAGGCCCGCATGCGCAAGAACCGGCGCGCCCACGAGGTCGTGGCATCCGTGCCCCAGGAGAGGTTGGTCGGCGCCCTGGTCGACCAGCTGGCGGACGTCGTCGGCGGGCGCGCCGCGTACTGCGTGCCCGCTGCGGGACGGCCCGAGGACTTCGACGTCGTCGCCGCCTCTCCGGACGCCGGTCACAGCGGGCTCGGCGAGGAGTCGGCCCGCGAACCGGTGCGCGGTGGCGGGATGCTGCTGGTCGGGAGCGCTCGGCGCTGGGGCGCCAAGGAGCAGGCGGCGCTGCGGGAGACCGCGGGCTGGCTGGCGGTCACCGCGGACGCCGAGGGGCTGCGCGAGGGCCACGAGCGCGCGGCGGAGCGGTTCCGTGAGTTGCGCGGCGAGGTGACCACCGCCCGGGAGCGCTTGGCGCACGTGCGCGATCTGGAGCGGCGCAGGCTCGTCCGCGCGATCACGACCTCAACCCTGCGCGACCTCGACGACTTGCGCCGGCGTCTGCGCGGTTTCGGCGAGCAGCTGGCCGCGGGCAGCGAGGTGGCCCGGATCGCCGAGATCGGCACGGTCGTGGACGACATGCTCGACAACTTCCGGACCGTGGTGCGCGGCGTGTATCCGGCGATGCTGCCCGACCGCGGACCCCGGGCGGCGCTGGAGGAGCTGGCGGCCACGCTGCCGCACCGCGTCCGGTTCTCCGGGGATCTGGGCAGGCGCGTGGGCTGGCAGATCGAGTCCGGCTTCTACCACGCGGTCGCGGCGGTGCTGAACTTGCTGGCGGGCGACGGGATCAACCGCGACGACCCCACCGTCGAGGTGGAGTTCGCGCGCGACGAAGCGCTCGGCGCGCGGCTGCGGACCTCGGTCGGTGAGCTGTCGGCGGGTGACCTGCGCGCCGCGCTGCACCAGGACGCCGAACGGCTCGCCGTGCTGGGCGGTGCGATGGAGTGCGCCGTGACCGCGGGCGTGGCGGTGGTGACGGTGCGGCTGGCGGACCGGACGACGACGACCACCACGTCGCAGGGCGAGGCGAGCGCGTTGTTCCAGCTCGTCTCGGACCTGGTCAAGCAGGGGCAGGAAGCGGCGGGCGCGGGCCCCGGCAGGGCCGGCTGGGACGCCATCGCGGCGCGGCTGGTGCAGCCGCCGCGCCTGGCCATCGTCTCCGACGCCGCCGGGCCGGACTCCGCGGAGGTCGACAGCGCCTCCCTGCTGGGGGTGACCGTGGTGTTCGCCGGGGGACCGGCGGACCGGCAGCTGGCGGAGGAGGTCCTGGCCGACGAGGGCCCGCGCGGTTCGGTCGACGCGGTGCTGTGCCGGGTCCCGCCGACGCCCGACTTCTGCGCGACGCTGCGCCGGGGGCGGCACCGGGTGGAGTTCAGCGAGACCGCCAGCGCGGACGAGGTGGCGCGCAGGCTGGTGACCTGGACGCCGGTGATCGCGGCGCGGCGCGCGATCGTCTCGGCCCGAGCTCTGCTGCCGGGGCTGTCCGCAGATCACCCGCTGCGCTGGTCGGTGGACCGGATCGCGACGGAGGCCCACGAGATCACCGAGCTGGACCTGCTCGACGAGCTGGTGCGCGGCGACACCCGCCTGCTGCGCGGGGCGAGCGAGCCCGCTGCGCGGCTGCTCGGCGCGGACGGCGCCGACCCGCGTTCCCGCCTGGGCCTGGAACCGGAGGCCAACGACGAGCAGGTTCGCGTCGCGGCTCAGCGTGCAGCCGACCGCTGGCGAGCGCACGCGGTCCGCCCGATCACCGGAGGCCGGGACGCCGCGGCCTGCGACGTCCTGGTCCGCACAGCAGAAGGCCTCCTCCAAACCTGACAAGAAGACCCCAAAAACAGAAACCCAAAACTCGCGACCCAAAACCCGTCAGGCAAGCGCCGAAGGTGCTTTCTCAGTACCCCACCTGAGCAGCCCGCACCGCCGGGGGTTCTGAGCGGCGCTGTGGCGAGCACGCCGCGACGCCGTGTATTGGACATACATCAGGAGTGGCGCGCGGAGTCCACAGCGCCGCTCAGGTTCCCCTACTTGCACCGCTAAGCAGGATGAGCCTGGAACAGTTGAGTTCCCCTAACCCGGAACGAAGGCGGTGATTGTTGTTCCTTGTCCTGGGGCGGATCGCACGTCGATCGTCCCGCCGACGGTGGCCATCCGGGCGGAGAGGTTGGGCAGTCCCTTGTTGCGCCCGGTGATGGTGAACCCGGGTCCGTTGTCGGAGACCACGAATTCCAGTCCGCCGGCGTTGTCGCGGACAGCGACGCGGATGGACGCTCCGGGGGCGTGCTTGTGCGCGTTGTTCACGGCTTCCAGGCACGCGAAGTACACGGTGGATTCCACCAGCGGCGGGTAGCGGCGCCGGAATCCGGTGGTGTCGAGCGCGACGTCGGGGTGCGCGTCGAGTTCGGCGCGCAGCGCGCCCGCGAGTCCTTCGGTGGACAGCGGGATCGGCAGGATCCCGGCGGCCGTGTCGGTGAGCGCTTTTTCGGCGGCGTCCAGTTTGGACTCCAGCTCGGCGAGCCGTTCTTGGGTGGCGCCGGTGTGCTCGACGAGGGCCATCGACATCTTGAGCGCGACGAGGTGGTGCTGGGCTCCGTCGTGCAGGTCGCGTTCGAGGCCGCGTCGTTCTTGCTCCATCTCGACGGTGGTGCGCCACCGGTCGTCGACGAGCTCGCGCGCGGCCGCGTCGCCGTCGCGGCGGAGCTGGTCGGTCTCGGCGGCCAGCCGCAGCGCTACGAGCGGTGGTCCGAGGACGGCTGCGAGCGAGTCCAGCGGTCCGGCGGTTTCCGGCGCCACGGCGAGCACGGCCTGCACCTGGCCGTCGTACTCGACGGGCTCGCTGAGCCACCGGTCTTCGCCGCGTCCCCACTGGTGGCGCTCGCCGGAGATGGTGAGCGCGCAGCCGGTCGCTCCGAGCGCGGTGCCGATGACCTGCGCGAGGGAGAACGCGTCGGGGGCGTGGCAGAGCCCGGCGAGGTGGTCGGCCACCGCCTCGACGGCTCGCTTCTCCTGAGCACGCATCCCTCGAACCGTAGCGGTGTGCGCTGAAGCGCTGACGTCGCGGTCCCGCTGCTCAGAAGTGGTGCGCAATATGGCGACTGATTTTGTCTGAAAGATTGTGAACAATCGTGTTCATAGTTTAGGTTCCTGGCAGCCGAGGGGAGTGCGCCGCGCTCGCGGCGACCCGATGGAGGAGTGCCATGCCCGCCGACACCGCGCGCCACCGCGGTTCGCAGACAGCGATCCCGTGCCTGCTCATGCGAGGAGGCACCTCGCGGGGACCGTTCTTCGACGAGCGCACGCTGCCCCGCGACCCCGCTGCCCGCGACGCCGTGCTGCTCGCCGCCCTGGGCTCGCCCGACGAGCGCCAGATCGACGGCATCGGCGGAGCGCACCCGCTGACCAGCAAGGTCGGCATCGTCGCACCGGACGCGCGGCCGGGCATCGATGTCGAGTGGACCTTCGGCCAGGTGCAGCCCGGCGGAAACGCCGTCGACGTGACCTCCAACTGCGGGAACATGCTGGCCGCGGTGCTGCCGTTCGCCATCGAGACCGGGATGGTCGTGCCCGAGAGTGATCGCACCACCGCCCGGGTGCTCACCCGCAACACCGGCATGATCGCCGAGATCACCGTCCGCACGCCTGCCGGCCCGTCCGGGCGGCACCTCGATTACGCAGGTGAGGCGCACATCGACGGTGTTCCCGGGGGAGCCGCGCCCATCGAGATCGGCTTCCTCGACACCGCGGGCTCGGTGGCGGGCTCGCTGCTGCCCACCGGCAACGTGCGCGACACCGTCGAGGTCGACGGGATCGGGACGGTCGAGGTCACGCTGATCGACAACGGCCAGCCGCTGGTGGTCGTCGAGGCCGCGCGTCTCGGGGCCACCGGGTACGAGTCGCCCGCCGAGATCGACGCCGACGACGCGCTCAAGGCGAAGGTGGAAGCGCTGCGCCTGGTCTGCGGCCACCGCATGGGACTCGGCGACGTCGCGGACGAGAACTACCCGAAGATGACGCTGGTGGCGCCGCCCCGCCACGGCGGCAGCGTGTCCACCCGCAGCCTGATCCCCCGCGTCGCCCACCGGTCGATCGGCGTGCTCGCCGCGGTCACCGCCGCCACCGCCTGCGTCCTGGAGGGCAGCGTCGCCCACGGGGTCGCCGCGCGCGTCGCGGGCGAGGAGCCGACGGTGTCGGTGGAGCACCCCTCCGGCGAGTTCAGCGTCACCCTCGGGCTCGATCCCGACGACCCGCAGAAGGTCGTGCGCTCGGCGCTGCTGCGCACGGCGCGGCTGCTGATGTCCGGCGACGTCCTCGTCCCGTCCTCCCTCTGGAACCCCGTCGCGAAGGAGCGATCCGCGTGATCATCGACGTCCACGGTCACTACACCACCGCTCCGGGCCCGCTCGGCAGCTGGCGCGACGCCCAGGTCGCGGGGCTGCAAGACCCGGCGAAGCGCCCCGACCCGGCAGGCCCGGTCATCAGCGACGACGAGATCCGCGAGTCGCTGGAGACCCAGCAGCTGCGGCAGATGGACGAGCGCGGCATCGACGTCACCGTGTTCTCGCCGCGCGCGTCGTTCATGGCGCACCACATCGGCGACTTCGAGACCTCCTCGACGTGGTCGCGCATCTGCAACGACCTGTGCCACCGGGTCGCGGAGCTCTACCCGCAGCGCTTCGCCTTCGGCGCCATGCTGCCCCAGTCGCCCGGGGTCGATCCGGCGACGGTGCTCGACGAGCTGGAACGCGTCGTCGACCTGGGCGCGGTCGCGGTGAACATCAACCCCGACCCCTCCGGTGGGCGCTGGAGCTCGCCGCCGCTGACCGACCGCTCCTGGTACCCGTTGTGGGAGAAGCTCTCCGAGCTCGACGTGCCCGCCATGGTGCACGTCTCGACCAGCTGCAACCCGGCGTTCCACACCACGGGTGCGCACTACCTCAACGCCGACACCACGGCGTTCATGCAACTGCTGCAAGGCGATCTGTTCAGCGAGTTCCCGGAGCTGCGACTGGTCATCCCGCACGGCGGTGGCGCGGTTCCCTACCACTGGGGTCGTTTTCGCGGTCTGGCGCAGGCGCTGGACCGCCCTGAGCCCGAGGAATCCTTGCTGGGCAACGTCTTCTTCGACACCTGCGTCTACCACCAGCCCGGGATCGACCTGCTCCTGGACGTGATCCCGCACTCCAGCGTGCTGTTCGCCTCCGAGATGATCGGCGCCGTCCGCGGCGTCGACCCGCGCACCGGCCACCACTTCGACGACACCCGCCGCTACGTCGAGAAGGCCGGTCTCACCGCCGAATCCCTCGCAGCGATCGAAGAGGGCAACGCCCGCCGCGCCTACCCGCGCCTCGACGCCCGCCTGGCCGCCCAAGGCCGCTAGAAGGTGCTGTGTCGGGGAAGTTTTCATGAAAACTTCCCCGACACAGGCACACACAGGGCGGCTCCGCACCACTCATGACCCCGCCACCGACGAAGGAGAGCTCCACCGTGCACGAACTCGGAGTAGTCCACCGCACCGTCCGGCGCGCCGATCGCGAGGCCGTCGAGGCCCTCTCGCGGTTCGGCGTGGCCACGGTGCACGAGGCCATGGGCAGGGTCGGGCTGATGCGCCCCTACGTCCGGCCCGTCTACCGGGGAGCGAAGCTCTGCGGCACCGCCGTGACCGCACTGCTGCAACCCGGCGACAACTGGATGCTGCACGTCGCCGCCGAGCAGGTGCAGGACGGCGATGTCGTCGTGGCCGGTTGCACCACCGAGTGCGAGGACGGCTTCTTCGGCGAGCTCCTGGCGACGTCGCTGCGCGCCCGGGGCGCCAGGGGGCTGATCATCGACGGCGGTTGCCGCGACGTCGATGACCTGCGCGAGATGGACTTCCCGGTCTTCTCCCGGGCCGTCAACGCCAAGGGCACCGTCAAGGCCACCCTCGGCTCGGTCAACGTGCCGGTCGTGGTGGCCAACGCGCTGGTCAACCCGGGTGATGTCGTCGTCGCCGACACCGACGGCGTGGTCGTGGTGCCCGCTGCCCGGGCTGCCGAGGTCGCCGAGGCAGCGGCACGGCGCGAAGCGAACGAGGAGGACAAGCGCGAGCGGTTCCAGGACGGCGTGCTCGGCCTGGACCTCTACGACATGCGACCGAAGCTCGCGGACCTGGGACTGACCTATGTCGACTGAGGTGACCCCCGGGTGGCTGCCCTGGCACCCGAACCCGAGCGAACCGGCCTTCACCCCGCCTGAAGGTGCCGTCGACGCGCACTGCCACGTCTTCGGCCCGGCCGAGGAGTTCCCGTTCGCGCCGGAGCGCAAGTACACGCCGGTGGACGCCGCCAAGGAGCAGCTGTTCGCGCTGCGCGACCACCTCGGCCTGGCCCGCAACGTCATCGTGCAGGCCACCTGCCACGGCAGCGACAACAGCGCCCTCGTCGACGCGCTGCGAGCCTCCGGCGGCCGGGCGCGCGGCGTCGCTTCGGTAGGCCCGGAGGTCACCGAGGACGAGCTGGAACGCCTGCACGAGGCGGGCGTTCGGGGCGTTCGGTTCAACTTCGTCAAGCGCCTGGTCGACGACGTGCCGACCGAGGCGCTGACGACCATCGCCGCGAAGATCGCCCCGCTCGGCTGGCACGTCGTCCTCTACTTCGAGGCCCCGGACCTGCCCGATCTCGAGGAGTTCTTCCGGTCGCTGCCGGTTCCGCTGGTGATCGACCACATGGGACGCCCCGACGTCACCGAGGCCCCCGAAGGCCCGGAGTTCACCGCGTTCCTCGACTTCGTCGCGCGCAGCGGCGCGTGGGTCAAGGTGTCCTGCCCGGAGCGCCTGACGAAGACCGGGCCCGCCGCGCTGGACGGCGAGCGGCACGCCTATCGCGACGTCGTCCCGTTCGCCCGCGCGGTCGTTGACGCCTTCCCGGACCGCGTGCTGTGGGGAACGGACTGGCCGCACCCCAACCTCACCGATCACATGCCCGACGACGGCCTGCTGCTGGACCACGTCCCGCAGATCGCCGTCACCGCCGAGCAGCAGCAGGCACTGCTCGTGGACAACCCGATGCGCCTGTACTGGCCCGAAGAGCAGGCCTGAGCGACATCCGGGCAACGACGCCCACTTCCACTAGGAGACCGCAGTGCCGCACTCCGTCACCAACTCCGCCAACCGGCTGGACCGGTTGCCGATCTCCCGGTTCCACAAGACCACCATCGTCGCCTTGGCGTTCGCGTACTTCTTCGAGTTCGCCGACATCAACACCTTCGCCATCACCGCCCCCAAGGTGCGCGTGCAGTGGGGTTCCGACGTCAGCCACATCGCCTACGTGACCTCGTTGTCGTTCGTGGGCATGTTCATCGGCTCGGTCGTGGCGGGCGGGCTGGCCGACCGGCTGGGGCGCAAGCGCACCCTGACGCTGACCACGGTGTGGTTCTCGGTGTGGTCGCTGACGACCGCGTTCGCGTGGGACATGCTGTCGATGGGCGTGTTCCGCGTCCTGACCAGCGCGGGCCTGTCGGCGATGACCGTGGTCGCGGTGGTCTACCTCAACGAGGTGTTCCCGCGGGCCAAGCGCGGGAAGTTCCAGGCCTACGTCATCATGATCGGCATCTGCGGCACGCCCGCCACCAACCTCATCGCCTCGCTGGTGGTGCCGATGGGGGAGCAGACCTGGCGGCTCGTCTACCTGTGGGGCGCGATGGGCGTGCTGTTCCTGGTGTTCCTGCGCAAGCTCGTCGAATCCCCGCAATGGCTGGAATCGCGCGGTCGTCACGAGGAGGCCGACGCGGTCCTGCGCTCCCTGGAATCCCGAGCCGCGGCCGAGCACGGCGAGCTGCCCGCCGCCGCGGAACCCGTGACGGCCGAACCCGCAGCCAAGCCGGGCCTGGGGCTGCTCAAGCAGAAGAAGTTCCTGCTCCCGACGCTCCTGCTGTCGGTGCTGTGGATCACCCAGACCATCGGCTTCTTCGGCTTCTCCTCGTGGGCTCCGACGCTGCTGGCCGCGGAGGGGGTCAGCGTGGAGGACTCCATCTTCTTCGTCGCGCTGACCACCGTCGGCGCACCGCTGGGCTCGTTCCTCGCGGCGCAGGTCACCGATCGGTTCGAGCGCAAGTGGTGCCTCGTAGTGTTCGGGCTGATCATCGCCGGTTCGGGCCTGCTGTACGGGTTGACCTTCGTGCCGGTGCTGGTCGTGGTCTTCGGGTTCATGGTGAACCTGTTCGAGCGCGGGTACACGGCCCTGGCCTACGCCTACTCCCCGGAGCTCTACGACACCGACGGCCGCTCGCTGGGCACGTCGATCTCCTACGGCGTGGGCAGGCTGTCCAACGCCGCCGGGCCGCTGATCATCGCCGGGCTCTACAGCGGATTCGGGTACATGACCGTCTTCTACTTCATCGGCGGCACCTGGATCGTGGGCGCCCTGGCCCTGGCGCTGTTCGGGCCCGCCACCCGCAAGATCCGGCTGGAGGCCGCCCGGGCAGCCGAAGCGGCCTGACGCTGAAACAGTGCTCCTTGCGGAATCGCGTTGCTTGGCGGTGCCAGCTGAGTCCGCATTCTGCGATGACCCCTAAGTCCGCTGCTGCGCGCCCGGTTCGGTGTCGCCGGTCTCGGTGAGCTTGGCGCGGAGCCAGTTCTGGAAGCGGTGGGTCAGGACGACCGGGTCCACCAGCAGCTTCGGGATGTCGGCGGCGTTGCCGGGTTCGATGCGGACGTGCAGCAGGGCCGGCCCCGGGATGCCGAGGAGACGGGTGAACTCCTCGCGCAGCGACTCCGGGTCCGATGCCCGGGCGACGGTCCAGCCGGTGGCCTCGGCCATGGCGCCCAGGTCGATGCGGTCGGTGTAGGTGGGCAGACCTGCGGTGGAACCGTAGGAGCGGTTGTCGAGCAGCACGAGCAGCAGTGCGCGCGGTGCGGTGTACCCGCCCGTGGGCAGGACGTTCGGGTTCATCAGCAGCGAGCCGTCGCCTTCGATGCCGATGACCTTCTGCACCGGCGAGCCCGCGACGGCCATCGCCAGGCCGGTCGCCACCGAACCGGCGAGGCCCATCGAGTCCAGGAGGGAGAAGTGGTTGTCCCGGTCGGCCACCGAGGCGAGCTCGCGGCTGGTCGCCGCGCAGGTCACCACCACCGGGAGGTCCTCGGTGAGTTCGGTGAGCTGCCGCAGGGCTTCGAGGCGGCGCATCAGGCGACCTTCCCGTCGGTGTTCCAGAACGAGGCGAGCACGACGACGGGCCGGTAGGTCATCCGCGAGTGCGCGCCGGCTTCGGCGGTCGCGTCCCGCCAGTCCTGCGGGGACGAGCGCCGGTCCAGCTCGAAGACGGGGAGCCCGGCGGTGCGCAGCAGGTCGGGTACGTGCCGGCTGATCGAGTGGATCATCGAGTTGTACTCGCCGAGCCCGCCGCGCGTGTTGGCGAAGATCAGCAGCGGTAGGTGGTAGGAGAGGGAGAAGGTCGTCAGCGCGGTCAGCGCGTTGCCGAAACCGTTGTCCTGCATGACGATCGCACCGAACTGACCCGCCAGCGGCAGCGCTCCGAGGATCCCGACGGCTTCCTCCTCGCGCGAGAGCGGGGTGACGCGCGGCGAGACGCCGTCGGCACCTCCGTCTGTCGTCACCAGCGCGGAGACGACCGGCGCGACCGTCACCGACGGGACGTAGCCGACCCGGTCCGCCCCCGATTCCCAGATGCCCGCCGCAGCGGCCTCGGCGTACCTCATGACCTCGTCCTCCGTCGGACTCGTTCAGCGTGCCTTCACCGGATGGTCGCAGGTGCGTACAGCGGAATTGGCCGAACACGCCGACGGTGATGTCCGAGGAGGTTCGCGCTGGGCTCGTAGGGTGAGTCCTGTGGTTCGCCTGGTGCATCTCAACGGTCCGCCCGGGATCGGGAAGTCGACCTTGGCCCGGCGTTACGCCGACGAGCACCCGGGGGTGCTCGACCTGGACATCGACCAGCTGCGCGGGATGATCGGCGGATGGCGCGATCGTTTCGCCGAGACCGGCGAGATCGTGCGGCCTTTGGCGCTGGCCGCGGCCGCTGCGCACCTCAGCGGTGGTCGGGACGTCGTGCTGCCGCAGTACCTCGGCAACATCACCGAGATCGAGCGCTTCGAGGCCGTGGCGCGCCAGAGCGGTGCCGAGTTCCGGGAGGTCGTGCTGCTGGACACCAAGCAGCGGTCCGTCGAGCGCTTCGCGCGGCGCGGTGCGGACGGTGACGGGGAATGGCACCGGCAGGTCAAGACGATCGTGGAGCGGGAGGGCGGCGCCGCGTTCCTCGCCCAGATGCACGACCGGCTGGCCGACGTGATCCGCGCCCGTCCGGCCGTCACGGTGCTGACCAGCGAGGAAGGTGCGATCGAGAGCACCTACGACACGCTGCTGTCGGTCCTCCGGCGGTGATCGCCGCGGCGCCGATCCCCCCTCGAAGACCGGCGCCGCAGCGGATTTCCCGTCCGCACGGCTCGTGGCTCAGTGCGGACAGGTGGATCGGTAATCCGATAGCGCCGGATCCTGCGGTGGCGGGCACAGGAACTGGTCGTAGCGGGTGTCCTCGTCGAGGAACCGCTTGATCCACGCGATGCTGTACTTCGCGAGCGTGGTGTTGCCGAGGATGGGCGCGAGGTGCCCCTCTCCGGCCAGCTCCACGTACGCCTTGGCGGGATCGTCGGGCAGGCTCTCGTAGAACGGCTCGGCGTGCTCGGAAACCGGGGCGATCGTGTCGTTCTGCGCCCCGATGATCAGCGTCGGCGCCGTCACCCCGGAGAAGTCCTTGGTGGTGTGCCACGGGGTCAGCGGGACCACGGCCTTGAGCGCGGGGTTGTCCAGCGCGGCTTTCAGCGAACCGCCGCCGCCCATCGAGTGGCCCATGACGCCGAGCCGGTCCGGATCGACGCGGTCCTGCACGCTGCTGTCGTCGGTCAGGTAGTCCAGCGACGCCTGCAACTGCGCCGCGCGGGAGTCGGGCGGGTCGGTGAGGGTGATCGTCTCGATCGTGAACACCACGAAACCCTGTGAGGCGAGCCGCGGTCCGAGCCACGCGATGGATCCCTCCGGGCCCGTGAAGCCGGGGGAGATGGCCAGGGCGGAGAACAGGCCGTCGGTCGTGTCGGTCGGGTAGTAGATCGTGCCGCCGCCGAAACCGCTGACGCTCGACCGGGGAACGGATTCCTCGGCGACCTCGAACGGACCGCGCGGGGCGGTGATGCTCTCCTCCGTCGGGTCGGGTCCGTGCACGTCGGCGGTTTCCGCCGCTTGCGCCAGCGTCACGCTGCCGCTGATCAGCCCGAGCACGGCGAGGGAGACGACGAGAGAACGGCGTAATCGGGAGAGGTGACCGGTGGAACGCTTCAATTCCATGGATTCGTCCTCTTCGAGAGGCGCCCGGCACCGCAGGGCGCACCGGATGAGTCCTCGCGGAGTTCCCCGGGTTCGCGCCGGCCCGGGGAACACGCGCGTCACAGGAGCAGGGTTCCGGAACGCGATCGACTTTAAAGTAGCTCTACCAATCGGTCAATCAATCTGGCCGACCCGCTACTCTGACCGCATGGAACGGGTCGACGGCCGGAAGTTGCGCTTCCAGCACCGTCGCGGCGAAGTGCTCGCCGCCGCGACGGAACACGCCCTGGAGAAGGGGCTCGACGACCTGTCGCTGCGCAAGGTCGCCCAATCGGCAGGGGTCAGCCACGCGACCCTGGTGCACCACTTCAGCTCCAAGGACCGGCTCGTCGCCGAGGTCGTCGACCAGGTGCTGTCGGTGACGTTGTCGCTGCCGGATCTCCCCCGCGACCACCCCGATCCGATACGCGCCATCTGGCGCCGGGTCACCGACCGGCGGGCCCGGCGGTACGTCCGGTTGTTCGTCGCGATCACCGGTCACGCCATGTACGGCGATCCCGCGCTGGCGAAGGCCGTCGCGGACTCGATGCGCCAGCGCAACGAGCTGATCGCCGCAGGGCTGATCCGCTACGGCTGTCCGGAGTCGGAAGCGCAAGCCGTGGCGACCTCGCTGGTGTCGACCATCCGCGGGCTGCTGTCCGACCTGTTCGCCACCGGTGACGAACAGCGCGTCACCGCCGCTTTCGACGACTTCGCGGCCGAGGTGGAGCGGCGCGTCCTCCGCGGCTTCGCCTGAAGCACGTGCTCCGCGCCCGTGCTCGCGCGCGTGAACCCTTCGGCCTCTTCTGAGGTCTCGTGCGGAGACGTGGAAACCTGTGCGCGGGTGTTCCGCGCGGTGCTGGTCGTTTCCGCGAGCGGGAGTCCGATCGCGGGTGATGCGGGTCAGAACCGCCGGTGGCCCGTCATGGCTTCGTCGCCACTGCTCCGAAGATGAGGTTGGTGATCTCGGACTTCGGGGTGAGCGAGGGACCTTCGGGCCACCAGTCGACCGTGCGGACCAGTCCGGGCGGCATGAGCTCCAGCCCGTCGATGAAGGTCAGGATCTCCTCGTTGCTGCGCCACCAGCAGGACGCGACCATCTCGTTGAGCGTGCGCTCGATCTTGCCCGCCAGCTCGCGGTGCTCCTCCGAGCCCTCGGGCCAGCTGAAGTGCGACATCGCCACGTAGGAACCGGGTGCCAGCGCCTGGACGTAGCGCTGCATGACCTCGCGCGGGCGGTACTCCTCGGCGACGTGGTGCATGGTGCCGGAGTGGATCAGCGCGATCGGGCGCTCGAAGTCCAGGTTCCGGGTGACGACCGGGTCGCTCAGGATGTCGTCGGGGTGGCGCAGGTCGTTGATGGAGAAGTGGGTGTTCTCGTTCTCCGCGAGCATCGCGCGCCCGTAGGCGGCGACGGTCGGGTCGTTGTCGACGTAGACGACGACGGCGTCCGGGTTGTTGGCCTGGGCGACCTGGTGCACGTTCTGCATCGTCGGGAGCCCGCAGCCCAGGTCCAGGAACTGGTCGATCCCGGCGTGCAGCGGCGAGCTCAGGAATCGCACGGCGCGGATCAGCCAGTAGCGGTTCTCCTGGGCCAGCGGCCTGGCCTCCGGCACGATCTCCTCGATGGCGTCGAGGATCGTGCGGTCGACCTCGAAGTTGTCCTTGCCGCCCAGCCAGTGGTCGTACCCTCGGGCGACGCTGGGCGAGGTGGTGTCGATGTCGGTGGCAGGCCGCTCGTCGTGCATGCGGTCATGATCGCGCGTCGCCGTGCCCGTGTCGACGCTCGGGTGCATCAGTTGTTCAACGATTTCCCGCTGACCTCAATGGCTTCCGGACAACGCCCCGGTCAGGCGGCCGTGCATGGCCGCGCTGGCCTCGTTGAGGCCCACGATCTCGACCCGCTTGCCGCGCGCCTCGTACCGGGTGGTGATGTCGTCGAGCGCGGCGACGGTGGAGGCGTCCCAGATGTGCGCGTCGGTGAGATCGATGACCACGTGGCCGGGCTCGGCGCCGTAGTCGAACCGGTGGACGAGGTCGTTGCTGGAGGCGAAGAACAGCTCGCCGGTGACGTGGTGGACGATCTGCGTGCCGTCCGGGTCGGTGACCGAGGTGACCTCGACGAGGTGCGCGACCCGGCGGGCGAAGATGACCATCGCGGTGATCGATCCGACGACCACGCCGATCGCCAGGTTGTCGGTGGCGACCACGCAGGCCACCGTCACCACCATCACGATGATCTCGCCCGCGGGCATCCGCTGCAGGGTCTTCGGCGCGATGCTGTGCCAGTCGAAGGTGCCGACGGAGACCAGCACCATCACCGCGACCAGCGCGGCCATCGGGATCTGCGAGACGAGCGGCCCGAAGGCGATGCACAGGACCATTAGGAAGGCGCCCGCCAGGAACGTCGACAACCGCGTGCGGGACCCGGCCGTCCTCACGTTGATCATCGTCTGGCCGATCATCGCGCAGCCGCCCATGCCGCCGAAGAAGCCGGTGACGATGTTGGCGATGCCCTGCCCGATGGACTCGCGGGTCTTGTTCGAGCGGGTGTCGGTGATGTCGTCGACGAGCTTCGCGGTCATCAGCGACTCCATCAGCCCGACCAGCGCGAACGCCAGCGCGTAGGGAGCGATGAGCGTGAGCGTGTCCAGCGTGAGCGGCACGTCCGGGATGCCCGGGATCGGCAGCGAGGACGGCAGCGCCCCCTTGTCGCCGACGGTCGGCACGGCGATGCCCGCGGCGACCGTCACGGCGGTCAGCGCCACGATCGACACCAGCGGTGCCGGGACGACCTTGGTGAGCTTCGGGAACAGCACCAGGATGATCAGCCCGGCCGCGAACAGCGGGTAGACCATCCACGGCACGCCGATGAGCTCCGGGACCTGTGCCATGAAGATCATGATGGCCAGCGAGTTGACGAACCCGACCATGACGCTGCGCGGCACGAACCGCATCAGCTTCGCCACGCCCAGCGCGCCCAGCGCCACCTGGAACACCCCGCCCAGGATCACGGTGGCGACCAGCACGCCCATCCCGTGCTCGCGCGCCAGCGGCGCCACGACCAGCGCGATCGCGCCGGTGGCGGCCGAGATCATCGCGGGCCTGCCGCCGACGATCGCGATGACCACCGCCATCGTGAACGAGGCGAACAGGCCCACGCTCGGGTCGACCCCGGCGATGATGGAGAACGAGATCGCCTCCGGGATCAACGCCAAGGCGACGACCAGGCCCCCGAGGACCTCGGTGCGGGCGACCTTCGGGGACGCCCAGGCAGGGCGGGTCAGGAACTGTTTCGGCACGTGGAAGACCAGACTGTTCGGGCACCGCGTCACGGCGCGAGACGTCACCGCCGCTCACGGCGGGACACGACGAACGGGGGAGTGGGGCGACGTTGCCCGGCAGCTCTGCCCACACGGTAGACGAGCGGGAAGCGGCATCCGCTGGGTGGGGACGGGCCCTTCCCGGCGGTGCGCAGCGGGTTTATGTTGATGGGCATCGCCTCCGGCCGGTGACGAGCCGCAGCGCCGATCGGACGTCCCGCGCCGACCGCTGGTGGGGCGATGCGCCGGAACTCCGGATCGTTCTCCGACCGGGGAGGCTGCGATGTTGAACCGGGATGAGCGGCGGAGGCTCCACGAGATCGAGCGGTGGTTCGAGGAGAACGAGCCGCGGTTCGCGGAGTCGGTCAAGCGACCGCCGCCGGACCCCGCCACCCGCCGGCGGCGAACGGCGGCGATCGTTGTCGCCGTGGTCGGCGGTCTGGTCCTCCTCGCCGGGCTGGTGATGATCAGTCCCGTCGTGGTGTTCCTCGGCATCAGCCTCGGCGTGGGCGCCCTGGCCGTGCGCTACCTCCTGCTCAACACCGGGCGATGATCAGGTGATGTGGGCTCGGACCCAGTCGTGGAACTCGGCGATGTGGTGCTCGCTGGGGACCAGCACGCCGCCGGAGGCGTAGGAGCGGGAGTCCATGGCCAGCTGGCAGCGCTCGCACGCGTCGAAGTCCTGCTGGTTGACCCGGTGGAACAGCTCCACCGACTGCGACAGGTCCTGTCCCGAAGCGACGACCTCCGGCAGGTACAACCAGTCGCAGTCCACCAGCGTCCGGTCCGGGGCCAGCGGGAACATCCGGTGGATGATCACGTGGTCGGGTACGAGGTTGATGAACACCTGCGGGCGCACGGTGATCGCGTAGTACCGGCGGTCCTGGTGCTCGCCGACTCCGGGCAGCTGCTGGACCCCGCTGCTCCCGTCGACGGTGAAACCGCTGACCTCGTCACCGAACTCGGCGCCGTGGCCGACGTAGTACTGCGCGGCGAAACCGTCGGCGAACTCCGGCAGCACCTCGGTGAGCTCGGGGTGGATGGTGGCGCAGTGGTAGCACTCCATGAAGTTCTCGATGATCTGCTTCCAGTTCGCCTTGACGTCGTAGCGGATCCGCTCGCCGAGTGCGAGCCCGGCGACGTCGTAGGAGTCGATCTCGCCCGCATCGCCGAGGCGACCCGCGACGTCGGCGATCACCGCGTCCTCGAAGGACGGGGCTTCGCCTGCCAGGCACACCCAGGCGTAGCCGAGCCATTCGCGCAGGTGGACGCGGTTGAGGCCGTAGTCGCCGCGATCGACGTCGGGCATCCCGGCGAGGTTGGGCGCCGCGATCAGATTTCCGTCCAGCCCGTAGGTCCAGGCGTGGTAGGGACATTGCAGCGAGCGCTGCACCTGGCCGGACTCGGCGGTGCACAACCGGGCGCCGCGGTGCCGACACACGTTGAGGAAGGCGTTGAGGGCGCCCTTGCGGTCGCGGGTGATGAGCACGCTCTCCCTGCCGACCTGCACGGTCTGGAAAGCGCCGGGAGCGGCGAGGTCGGCGCTGCGCACCGCGCAGAACCAACCGGTTTCGAAGATCCGCGCCTGCTCCAGCGCGAAGATCGACGGGTCGGTGTAGTGGTGGCCCGGAAGAGTGGCCCGCAGGCTCTGCGGCAACTCCGCAGCGGTCATCTCGGGTGCCTTTCGGCTCGATCCGCACGAGGTGAGTTGTTGCGCGATGAGAGTCGTGTTGCCTGATCGACAACACGATGCGATTCCGCATCGGGCGCTGTCAAGACGTCCGGCCCGGTTACCGCGAGGTAGTCGGTGGATCTGGGGATTTCCCCAAGGGGCGAAGCGGAATTCGACGCCTCCGACGTATTGACGCAACTCCTGGCGCTCCCTCACTGTGTTGCGCATGGCGTCATACGTTCTCTAATGCGCAACACAGGAGGTTCGATGTTCGCTGTTTGCCGTGCCGACGAGCTCGCCCCGGGCGAGTCGACCCGGTTCGTCGCCGACGTCCCGATCGCCGTCTTCAACGCCGACGGCGCGTTCTACGCCGTCGACGACACCTGCACGCACCAGGACGCGTCGTTGTCGGCGGGGTTCGTCGAAGGCTGCTTCGTCGAATGTCCCTTGCACGCCGCGTTCTTCGACCTCCGCGACGGCAAGCCGACGTGCCCGCCCGCCAAGCGGGCGCTGCGCACCCACCAGGTCCTCGTCGAGGGCGGCACGGTGTACGTGCAGCTCGCTCCGCGCGAGGTGGAGCTCCCCCTGGAGGCCGAAGGCGCGGCCTGATCAGTCCGCGCGGCGGCGTTCCAGCAGGACGGTGTCGCGCCAGACCCCGTGGTGCTCGGCGATGCGCTCCCGGGTTCCGACCACGCGGAACCCGGCGGCGCGATGCAGGGCGATGCTGACCTCGTTCTCCGGGAAGATCGAGGTCTGCAACGTCCAGAGGCCCCCGGCGTCGGCCGCGGTGACCTGCCGGCGCAGCAACGCCTTCCCGACTCCGCGGCCGCGGAACCCGGCGCCGGTGTAGATCGACGTCTCGGCGACCCCGGAGTAGCACTCGCGCGCCGACACCGGCGTGGCAGCGCCCCAGCCGGCGACCTCGCCGTCGATCTCGGCGACCCAGCGGTGGCCTCGAATCCACTTGGCGTCCAGCACTTCCCGTGCCGGGACCTCGGTCTCGAACGTCGCGTTCCCGGTCGCGATCCCCTCGGCGTAGATCCGGCGCACCGAATCCCAGTCGTGCTCCCGGAGCTCCCGGATCACCAGTGGCGACATGCCACCAGCGTGGGCCGCCGCGCCCGCGCGGGCAAGCTCATCGCGGTGTGACCGTCCCCGAGGCCGCGTCGACGGTGATGACCTGGCCGGTGGTGATGTCCGTGGTGGCGTGGCGGACGCAGATCACCGCCGGGATGCCGTACTCGCGCGCCACCGTCGGGCCGTGCGCCATGGGCGAACCGGTCTCGGTGACCAGCCCGGCAGCCGTCATGAACAGCGGTGTCCAGCCGGGGTCGGTGGTGGTGGCCACGAGGATCTCGCCGGGTTCGATCCGCGCGTTCGCGGGGTCGTGCACGACGCGGGCCGGCCCGGTGACCTTGCCCGGAGACGCCCCGACCCCGGTCATCGCACCGTCCGCTGCGGGCGTGGCGGGGGCGGTGGCCTCCAGGTCGGTGCCGTCGGAGAGCACCGCGATCGGAACGACCCGACGACGGACCTCCCTGTCGTAGCGGGACTTCCGCTCCGCGGCCAGCTCCCGCTGGTCGGAACCGCGCACGGCGGCGCGGATCTCGTCGAGCTCCAGGAACATCACGTCGCCGGGCCGCGCCAGCAGACCCCGCCCGCTGAGGTCCTCGCCGATGGCCAGCAACTGCTCGCGCACCGCCTGCAGCGAGTACAGCCACGCGAACTTGCCGAGTTCGCGCAGCCCGGTGAGCTTGCGCGAGCGGCGCATGCAGAAGCGGGCGAGGTGGGCTCGGACCGGGCGCTTCCGGCGGGCGCGCTCGAAGAGCTCGTCGATCATGGCCTCGGCGCGTGCCGCGGACTGCTCGAACCGGCGGTCGGGCGCCTGCTCGGGGTCGCTGATCCGCAGGTAGCCGGCGATGGTCGCGAAGATCTGCGTCGGGTCCTCCGACCAGCGCGGCACGCCGACGTCCACCTCCGCCGGAGCGCGGTGGCCGTAGCGCGCGAGGAAGTCGTCCACGCCGAGGTCGGGCAGTTCGCCCGCGCGGTAGCGCTCGGTGAGCTCTTCCGCCGGTGTGCTGCGCAGCAGCTCCCGGGCGTCCTCGTCGAGGGCGGCCGTCAGCCGCCACAGCGCCAGGTCCATCTCGGTGGTGACGTTGTGCGGCAGCCCGCCCAGGACGGTGTCCAGCTCGGCGGTCGTGGCGACGCCCTTGAGCAGCGACTTCGGCATCTGGCCGAGGAGGATGCCGAAGAACAGCGGCCAGATCACCTCGGTGGCGGTCATGAAGCCGCGCTGCACCTCCTCGGCGAAGCGCAACCGCTGCTCCGAGTTCGCGAACTCCGGAGCCCTGGCCTGGTGCTTGAGCTGCTCGGTCGCGCGGAAGGCGCGTTCCCGGGTCGCGTCCGGATCGACCAGCGTGCGGAGGAGTTCCCACTTCGCCTTGGGCACGACCGTGAGGCTCTTCTTCAGCAGCGGAGCGACCGGGAACGGCAGCCGGCTGGTGGTCGGGGCGAAGCGGGGATCGGTGAGCAGCCGCTGCACGATCTCGACGTTGCGCGGGCCGTAGACCTCCATCATCTGCGGCAGCCGGGAGCGGAACCGCTTGTTGCGCAGCATGCTTGAGAAGTCCATGAACAGCCGGTCGCCGACGGGCACGATGCCCATCGCGTCGCCGAACGCGCCACCGGAGAGCCCGGCCGAGTCCATCCACAGCTTCGCGCCGTGCGTCATAGCGGACATCCCGGCCGGGGTGAAGGGCCGCAGCATGCCCTGCATGTGCCCCATCTCGAAGTACGCCCGCAGCTCACCGGTCTGCGGCGGGAGCGGGAACAGCGTCGTGATGGCGCGCGACTGCAGCAGCCACAGCTGCCCGTCCTGGTCGATGGCCCACTCGATGTCCTGCGGCGCGCCGAAGCTCTCCTGCACGCGGGACCCCGCGTCCCGCAGCGCGTCGAGCTGCGCTGCGTCCAGACATCCGTCGGTGCGCTGCGGTGTTCCGTCGAGGACGTAGTGGTCGGCGATGACCGACCCGTCGACGACCACGTCGCCCAGGCCGGGCGCTGCGTCGACGACCATCTCGGAGCGCGTGCCGGTCAGCGGGTTGGCGGTGAACAGCACGCCCGCGGTCTTCGCGTCGACCATCCGCTGCACGACGACGGCCATCAGCACGTCGGTACCGATCTCGTTGGCCTCGCGGTAGGCGACGGCCCGCTCCGAGTGCAGCGAGTCCCAGCAGCGGCGGATCGCCGACAGCAGCTCCTGCTCGCCGCTGACGTTGAGGAACGTGTCCTGCTGCCCGGCGAAGCTCGCGTCGGCCAGGTCTTCGGCGGTCGCGCTGGACCGCACCGCCACCGCTCCGCCGCCCAGCCGCCGGTAGGCGTCGAGGACTTCCCGCTCGGGGATCTCGCCGGTCGCGTGCGCCCGGGTCGTCAGGCAGAACCCGTCGGGCACGCGGAACCCTGCTCCGATCAGCTCACCGAGCCCGGCGGCCTTGCCGCCGACCAGTCCGAGCATCCTCGCGTCGACCTGCGCGAGTTCGAGAACCTGCGAGTCGTTGCCGGTCACCATCACCACTCCAGTCCGAACGGCGAACACCATTACAACGCCGACCAGACTTCCCGGCACACCACGACCGAAGGGCCGATGCCCAGATGCTAGGCCCGCGACCGGCGATCAGCCGTCAAGAATCCGTCAAAATCCTGGCGCCCCCGTACGCTGCGGCCCGTGGCTGCACAGGTGGAACTGGACGTCGTGGACATGCGCTTGCTGCGGGCGTTGCAGGAGGACGCCCGGATGACCAACCGCGAGCTGGCGGCGAGAACGGGCATCGCGACCTCGACCTGCTCGGACCGGTTGGCGCGTCTCCGGGACGCGGGGGTGATGCGCGGATCGGCGGTGCGGATCGAACCGAGCGCGGTCGGCCGCCCGCTGGAGGCGATGCTGGCGGTGCGCGTTCACCCGCACCGGCGTCCGCTCGTGGACCCGTTCGTGCAGCACGTCCTCGCCCAGCCCGAGACGCGGCACCTGTACCACCTGACCGGACCGGACGACTTCCTCATCCACGTGACCGTCGTCGACGCCGCCGACCTGCAGAGGCTGGTGCTGGACGAGCTCACCGCGCGCGACGAGGTCGTCATGGTGCACACCCACTTGATCTTCCACCAGTGGCGCGGTGGCCCGCTGCTGCCGCCCGGCGCCGAGGGCTGACCGGACGATCGCCGGATGAACGCGCTCTCAGACCGGTGCGGCCGGACCAACGCGGATCAACACCGCCCTCGGCCGACGTTCATCCGGAGATCCGACCGCGGCGCCGGAGGACCGCTGATCCTCGTGCGGTGACCGAACAGACGTTTTGGACCCGTGCCGTGCACGCCGGCCGCGACGACCTCACCGATCAGGGCCTGCACGCCGTTCCGCTGGACCTCTCGACGACCTATCCCAGCCGGGACAGCAGGGACGAGGCCGAGCGCCTCGACGTGATGACCACAGGAGCCCAGGTGACGGGCACGCCGATCTACGCCCGGCTGGGCAACCCGACGGTCGCCCGGTTCGAGGGAGCCATCGCCGAGCTCGAAGGCTGCGAGTCCGGTGTCGCCTTCGCCTCGGGCATGGCGGCGCTGTCGGCGTGCCTGCTCGCCACCGTCGCAGCCGGTCGTCCGCACGTCGTGGCGGCGAGGCCGCTCTACGGCACCAGCGACCACCTCATCGCGTCCGGACTGCTGGGCAACCAGATCACCTGGGCGGACCCGGCGGACGTCGGTGCCGCCATCCGGCCGGAGACCGGCCTGGTCATCGTCGAGAGCCCGGCCAACCCGACGCTCGCGGAGATCGACATCCGCGCTGTCGCGGACGCCGCAGGTGGCGTTCCGGTGCTCGTCGACAACACCTTCGCCACACCGGCTCTGCAGCGCCCCACCGACTTCGGCGCCGCCGTGGTCCTGCACAGCGCGACGAAGTTCCTCGGCGGGCACGGGGACGCCATGGGTGGTGTGGTGACCTGCGCGGAGGAATTCGCCCGGCGCCTGCGCCAGGTCCGCATCGCCACGGGCGGAGTGCTGCACCCCTCGGCGGCGTACCTCCTGCAGCGCGGCTTGGCCACGCTGCCGGTCCGCATGGAGCGATCGTCGGCCACCGCAGCGGTTCTCGCGGAACGCCTGCTCGCGCACCCGAAGGTCAGCGCCGTGCACTACCCGGACCCGAGCAAGCTCGGCCAGCTCGCCGCCGGCGGTGCGATGCTGTCGTTCGAAGCGGAAACCCCGCCGCACGAGGTGATTTCGGCGGTCCGCCTGATCACCCCGGCGGTCAGCCTCGGCAGCACCGACACGCTGCTGCAGCACCCGGCATCGCTGTCACACCACATCGTCGCCCCGCAGGACCGCGCGGCAGGCGGCATCCCGGACGCGCTGCTCCGCCTGTCGGTCGGTCTCGAATCCCCGGAAGACCTCTGGCGCGACCTCGACCGAGCCCTCAACCGAACCACCTGAGCCGGTCAGGCCCTGTTCGAACGCGTCCTGGTCAGGCGCTCACTTCTCGTGGGCGATCTGGAGGAGGTTGCCGCAGGTGTCGTCGAGGACCGCGGTGGTGACCGGCCCCATGTCGGTGGGCGGCTGGGTGAAGCGGACGCCCAGGGCGGTGAGGCGGTCGTACTCGGCCTGGACGTCCTCGACCGCGAAGGAGGTGAACGGGATCCCGTCGGCTACCAGGGCTTCCTTGAAGGGCTTGGCCGCCGGGTGCTGGTCGGGTTCGAGGACGAGTTCGGTGCCGTTCGGCTCCTCGGGCGAGACGAGCGTGATCCAGCGGAACTCGCCCATCGGGATGTCGTGCTTGACCTGGAAGCCGAGGACGTCGGCGTAGAAGCGCAGGGCCTTCTCCTGGTCGTCGACCATCATGCTGTGCAGGTTGATCCTCATGTGCCCGGCCTTTCCCTGAGCCACCGCTCGACGATCGGTTCGAGCGGTGCGGTGTCGATGTGGTGGAACTTGTAGCGGCCGTCCCGGCGCGTCCTGACCAGGCCCGCGGCCTCGAGGGCGTCGAGGTGCTGCGAGATCGCTTGCCGCGAGGAGGCGAGCCCGTGCTTGGTTGCCAGGCGCGCGCAGATCTCGAACAGTGTCTGCCCGTTCTGTTCGGTCAGCTCGTCGAGGATCGTGCGCCGCGTCGGATCAGCCAGAGCCTTGAACACGGCGTCATCCACACCGGCGACGATAGGCAAGCAACGACTTGCATGTCAATCCACCGCGTCACCCCCGCCGGTGGCGTCCCGACTGGGAGTCGGGACTTCCGTGGAGATCGAACACTTCACCCGGAGAGGAGGTGTGGCCGCACGCAACCTACTTAACAGTAGGGTGTGGGCGGCGAGTGGTCGGGTGTGAGGGGTTCGCGTGATGGTCGATGGGTCGCGGCTTGCGGGCTTCTGGGGTCGTGCCGGGGATCGAGCGCGGCAGGTCAACGAGAGCCGGCGCGTGGTGGGAACGCTGCGCGGGGTCCGGCGGATGCTGCCGGGATCCGGCGAGCCCGCCTACCCGGCTTCCGGGAGGCCTTCCGATCGGGTGGCTCGGCTGATGCTGCAGGCCGCCGGGGATCGGCCCAGCGCCGTGCGCGAGCTGGGGCTCGTGACCCTCCAGGCCTGGCAGGCGCTGACGAAGAAGGACGCCGACGGTCCGGTGACGATCATGTTCACCGATCTGGTCGGTTTCTCGACCTGGGCGCTGCGGGCCGGTGACGAGCAGGTCCTCCGGCTGCTCCGGGAGTTCTTCGACGTCAGCGAGGACGTGGTGACCGGCTACGGCGGAACCGTGGTCAAGTCGCTCGGTGACGGTGTCATGGTCGCGTTCTCCAGCGCTGACGCGGCGATCGAGGCCGCGGCGGCGCTGGGGTCGGCGGTCAGCGCGCTCAACCACGACGGATATCGCCCCTCGCTTCGGGTGGGGCTGCACCGGGGGCAGCCGCGCAAGGTCGACCAGGACTACATCGGCGTGGACGTCAACATCGCCGCTCGGGTCGCCGACGCCGCAGGCGGTGGGGAAGTGCTGGTCACCCAGCAGGTGCTGGAGGCCGTCGACCGCGGCCGCTACGTCACGCGCAGCCGCCGGTTCCGGGCGAAGGGGACGCCGAAGGATCTCGCGGTCTACGCCGTGGTTCCGCGTCACGAGCGCTGAGCGGCGGGTGTACCGTCGCAACTAGACAGCATGCTGTCTAGTTTGCCTGCGAACCCGGCCGAATGGGATTGACCTTGCGCATCCTCCTGACAGCCATGCCCGCGTACTCGCACCTCGTGCCGCTCATGCTGCCGGTCGGCAGGCAGCTGCGCGACGCCGGGCACGAGGTCGTCGTCGCCACCAGCGAGGCGATGGCCGGCACCATCGAGAGCGCCGGCCTCACACCGCTGCCGCTGCCCGACCTGCTGAGCATGCACGACCTCGCCGCGGACCCGGATCGGTACGGCGCAACGGGATTCACGCCCGAGAACGCCGCCAAGCGCGGCGTGGAGACGATCGGCGTGACGCCGGACGTCTTCGGCCGCAACTTCGTCAACCTGCTCGGAACCCGTTTCGGGGAACGGCTTCTGGAGTCCGCCGATCGGCCGGACCTGGTGATCCGCGAAGCGACCGAGTTCGGCGGCTACTTCGCGGCCGAGAAGTGGGGCGTGCCCAGCGCCGTCCTCGACATCGGGCCGATGGCGCCCTACGGCGAGATCCTGGACGAGGTCAACGCCGGTCGTGAGCGCTTCGGGCTCGCGCCGATCGAGGACCCGTGGCAGCCGATGCACACCTTCCGCGCGGGCGTGATCCCGGACGTCTACTACCCGCAGGGCGCGCGCCTGGACTCCGCGCGGCACTACCGGGTCCCGAGCGGCGACGAGCAGCAGCTGGACCCGGAGATCGCCGACCTGCCGGACCGGCCGCTGGTGCTGGCGAGCCTCGGCTCCAACGCCCCGGCGATGCTGGGCGAACGTCCCGCGCTGCTGGAGACGATCATCGAGGTCCTCGGGAAGCTCCCGGTCACCGGTGTGGTCGCGCTGGGCGCCCACCGCGATCCGCGGGACTGGTCCGGGGTGCGGGCGGAGAACGTGCACCTGACTTCGTTCGTCCAGCAGCAGACGCTGCTCCCCGCCTGCGACGCGTTCATCAGCCACTGCGGGTTCAACAGCACCCGCGAATCCCTCTACGCCGGTGTCCCGCTGGTGGGCCTGCCGATGTTCGCCGAACAGCCCGACAACGCCGCGCGCGTCGTCGAACTCGGCGCGGGTCTGGCGCTCAACATCGAGGACGCCACCGTGCCGGCTCTCCACGAGGCGGTGTCGAAGGTGCTGGAAGAACCGTCGTTCCGCAGCGCCGCTCGCGGTGTCCAGCGCCGCACCCTGGCCCTGCCGCCGCTGTCGAAGATCGTCGAAGACCTGGAGCAGCTCGTCTGAGCCGACCCCATTGCCATCACGGTGATGGGGCCTGGAGGTCCGCGAGTTCGTCCTCGGTGAGGTCGACGTCCAGGGAGCGGAGCGCTTCCGCGACGTCGGCGACCGGCGTCGCCTCCTGCGAGCCGTCCGGGCGTTCGACGACGAGCGTGGTGCCGATGAGCTTGCGGCTGAGGCCGTGATCGAGGCGCATCACGACGAGCTTGCCGGTGAACGGCGAGTCGGGATGCGTGGCCGTGTAGTGGTTGTAGACCTCGTAGTCGATGAGGCGCTGCGGCTGATCGTCGAAGGCGTGCAGCGGTTCCCAGCCGTCGGAGGTCGCTTTCTCCAGCGTCCAGGTGCGCCCGTCGCGGACCAGGCGGTGCTCCCAGCCCGCCTGGTCGACGACCGTGCCGTCCTCCAGGGGCATCGGCCGCAGCACACCGGCGCCGAACCCGACGTCGGCGAGGTGCTCGGTGCCGTCGACGGTGACGACGAGGTTCATGTGCGTCCGAGGGCCGTTGTGGTGCGGCTGGACGCGTGCGGCCCGGCGGGAGACGTCGTAGCCGAGGCGTTCCAGCGCGGCGGCGAACAGCAGGCCGTGCTCGAAGCAGTAGCCGCCGCGTCGCCTGCCGACCAGTTTCGCCGCGATCGCCTCCAGGTCGAGGCTCGGCCTGAGCCCGCGAGCGGGGTCGACGTTCTCGAACGGGATCGTGCGCACGTGCGCCTCGTGCAGGGCGGCGAGCGCCTCGGCGGTCGGCGGTGCCGCGGGCTGCTCCACGCGAGCGAGGTACGCGTCGAGGTCGAGTGCTTCCACACCCCAGGAACCGGTCATGGCACCGGCTTCACACCTCGAGCGCGGTCGAAGTCAACGCCTCAGCCGAAGTTCCGGGCGAGGCGGGCCAGCAGGTCGTCGAGGACGTCGATCTCCTCGGCGGACAGGCCGGTGACCAGCTGTTCGTTCGCCTTGCGGGAGGCCCGTTGCAGGCGGTGGTGGGCGGCGCGGCCCTCGCCGGTGAGGTGCAGGCGCACGGCGCGGCGGTCGCCCTCCGCCTCCCCGCGCACCAGCCAGCCGCTGTCGACCAGCCGATCCACCTGGCGGGCCAGCGTCTGCCCGCTGACGTGCAGCGATCCGGCGAGATCGCGTTGGATCAGCGGCCCGTGCACGGTGAGGGCTTCCAGGATCGTCCAGGTCGTGAAGCTCGCCCCGGCCTCGCCGAGCCGCTGCTCGAAGTTCGCGCGCGCCTGCCTGGCGATCATGTTGAACCGGTACCCGAGACTGCCCAGGCCGGTGCCGATGGCGTCCACCATGCGCACAGTTCTACCTCAGAAGCTGTTCCAGGATCGCGTTGCTCGGCGGTGCGGACCGAGTCCCGCATCTGCAACAACCGCTACCGCCGCACTCCGCAACGGCGCATCAGGCCAACCGGTTCTGCACGCTGGAGCCGATAGTGCAATAATGCACTCCGTGTCTGATGGTGCAACTCCTGCTTCGAAGCGTCGGGTCCACACGGCCCACTCGCTGACCGCCGCCGCGCGCCGCCGCACGGCCGACGACGGGCTGTCCGGCTTCACCGTGGACGAGATCTGCGACGAGGCCGGGATCTCCAGACGCACCTTCTTCAACTACTTCGCGTCCAAGGAGGACGCGGTACTGGGGTTCACAACGTTGTGGGACCAGCACGAGATCGAGGAACGGTTCATCTCGGGCGGCGAACCCGAGGAGCCCGGGGTGTCGGCGAGCCTGCTCGACGACTACGCCGCGCTCCAGGTCGATCGCTGGACCGAGGTCGGGCTCACCCCCGAGCACGTCGCCGACCTGGTCACCGCGACGGACCGGGAACCCCGGCTGCTCTCACGGCTGTTCGAGCACGTCCGCACCCGCGAGCGTGCCGACATCGACCTGGTGCGGGCGCGAGAAGGCCTTCCGGAAGGTGATCTCCGGGCGGCCGTCGTCGTCCAGCTGGTGAGCGCGCTCGCGGGCGCCTGCATGGGGCAGTTCCTCGAACCGGACAACCCCGATCCGCTGAACACGATCATGCAACGCCGCTTGGTGGCAGCTCGCGAGGTCTTCGCCGCCACGCTCACCGGAGGGACCCGATGACCGACACCGAACCGAAGTTACTCCTCACCCAACGGCGGATCTGGATCATCTTCAGCGCGCTGATCGCGGGCATGCTGCTGGCCAGCCTCGATCAGACCATCGTGTCCACCGCCATGCCCACGATCGTCGGCGACCTCGGCGGCGTCGCGCACCAGGCGTGGATCACCACCGCCTACCTGCTGGCCACCACCATCGTCATGCCGATCTACGGCAAGTTCGGCGACGTGCTCGGCAGGCGCAAGCTGTTCCTGATCGCCATCGCGCTGTTCACGCTGGCCTCGATCGGCTGCGCCGTGGCCGGCGACTTCTGGACCTTCGTGATCTTCCGCGCCGCGCAGGGCCTCGGCGGCGGCGGTCTGATGATCCTCTCGCAGGCGATCATCGCCGACATCGTGCCCGCGAGCGAGCGCGGCAAGTACCTCGGACCGCTCGGCGGCATCTTCGGCCTGGCCGCGGTCGGGGGACCGCTGCTCGGCGGGTTCTTCGTCGACCACATGTCCTGGCACTGGGCCTTCTACATCAACATCCCGATCGGCATCGCGGCGTTCGCCATCACCTACTTCGCGCTGACGCTGCCCAGCAAGAAGGCCACCAAGCCGCTGGACGTCCCCGGCGTCGTGCTGCTGGCGCTGGCCACCACGAGCCTGATCTTCTTCACCGACTTCGGCGGCGACGCTGCGCACGGCTGGAGCGCTCCGGAGACGTGGCTCTGGGCAGCAGGCATGGTCGTCGCCACGGCGCTGTTCGTGCTGGTCGAGTCCAGGGCGAGCGACCCGGTCATCCCGCTGTCGCTGTTCCGCAACCCCATCTTCGTCAACGCCACCAGCATCGGGCTCGTGCTCGGCCTGGGCATGTTCGCGGCGCTGGGCTTCCTGCCCACGTTCCTGCAGATGTCCACCGGGACCTCGGCGGCGGTGTCGGGCATGGCGATGCTGCCGATGATGGCCGGGCTGATGCTGACCTCGATCACCTCCGGTGCGCTGATCACCAAAACCGGTCGCTACAAGGTGTATCCGATCCTGGGCACGCTGATCACCGGCGGTGGGATGCTCGCGATGACCACGCTGTCGGCCGACACCCCGGTGTGGCTGCTGTGCGTGTTCCTGTTCGTCTTCGGCGCCGGCCTGGGCCTGATCATGCAGGTCGTGGTGCTGGTGGTGCAGAACTCGGTCGATCCGGCGATGCTCGGCACGGCGACCAGCACCAACAACTACTTCCGGGAGGTCGGCAGCGCGCTCGGCGTCGCGGTGTTCGGCACGATCTTCTCCACGCGCCTGACCGAGAACCTCACCGGGATCTTCGCCGGTGCCGGTGCTTCCGCGCAGCAGGCGGAGCAGTCGGCCGTGTCGCTGTCGCCGGACGTGCTGCAGCAGCTGCCCGAACCCGTCCGGGATGCGATCGTCGCCGCCTACGCCGACGCGCTGGCGCCGGTGTTCTGGTACCTGATCCCGTTCATGGTCCTCGCGTTCCTGCTGTCGTTGCTGCTCAAGCAGATCCCGCTGTCGGAGGTGGCCGGACTGGTCGCGCGCGGGGAAGCCATCGGTGGTGACGAGGCCGAAGCCCTCGAAGCGCAGCAGCGCGCCACCGCCAAGACCCATTGATCGTGAGGAACTCGCATGGCTGAGATGGACCTGCGGGTCAGGCTGCTCGGGAAGCTGACCGGCCTGGCACCCAGCGTGACGGACATGACCGACGAGCAGCTGCTCGCTCGGCAGCGGAAGACCTTGCCGCGCAACAAGGTCGTCGACTACCTGCTGGGCGCGCGCCCGCCGGGCATCATCACCACCGACCTCACCGCCGCCGGCGCCGAGGGCCGGATCGGGATCCGGGTGTACCGGCCGATGCACGCCACCGAGCCGCTTCCGCTGGTCTTCAACATCCACGGCGGTGGTTTCATCGGCGGCAACCTCGACATGGGGGACTGGTCCTGCGGCCGCATCGCCCAGGAGGTCGGGGCGGTCGTGGTGTCGGTGGACTACCGGCTCGCCCCCGCCCACCGGTTCCCGGCGGCGGTGGAGGACTGCTACGCGGCGCTGGTCGACGTGGCCGCGCGCGCCGCTGACCTCGGCGCGGACCCGGAGCGCATCGCGGTCATGGGCGACAGCGCGGGCGGCAACCTGGCCGCCGTGATGTGCCTGCTGGCGCGGGACCGCTCCGGCCCGGAGATCGCCTTCCAGGGCCTGATCTACCCGGCCACCGATCTCACCCTCGGCAGCCCGTCGCTGCAGGAGAAGGCCCACGCGCCGGTGATCACCACGGCCGAGGCCACGAAGATGAAGGACACCTACCTCGGTGGTCAGGACCCGGCGAACCCGCTGGCCTCACCGCTGAAAGCGGCGCACGAGGGGCTGCCGCCCGCGCTGATCCAGGTCGCCGAGCACGACCCGATCCGCGACGACGGGCTGCGCTACGGGGAGGCGTTGCGGGCCGCCGGGGTCCCGGTTCGCACCACCACCTACGTCGGCATGCCGCACGGCTTCCTGGCCTTCCCGAACCTCTGCCGCAGCGCGCCGCAAGCGCTGGGCGAGCTCTGCGCCGAGTTCTCAACGGCCCTGGTACGGCCCCGAGCCACGGACTGAGAAGCGTGGACCCGCGCCACCGACTGATAGGTGTGGGGACTCGTTTCGGGTCCTGTGGGGGGTGGGGGAAGTTTTCATGAAAACTTCCCCCACCCCCCACAGGACACCGACCACGAACAGTGCCTAAAGCAGGTCCGGGGCGCGCCCGCGCGGGAGGTGCGGACGCGCCCCGAGTCTCGTTCTCCTGCTGGGAATTCCAGCTAGGAGGTCAGGAACCCACGGCCACGACCAGCCATTGCGGCCCCTCGTGGGAGACGTAGGAGGCCTGTTCCGCCACGTCGTCGTACGGGAACCCGTAGGCCTTGCCGTCGATGTTGTGGTCGTGCCAGAACTGGGCGTAGTAGTTCGCCGGACCGGTCGGGTAGAACTTCGACGGGTCGTGCTGCTGGTCCTCGGGCAGGTCGGCGACGTGCCGGTTGAGCGCAGCGCACTTGTTGGCGTCGCCGCCCAGCGTCCCGGCGCACCCGAAGATGTTCTGCGTCGTCTCGTTCACGCCGACCGAGTTCGCGTAGTCGGTGAAGTAGCCCGCCTGCGCGCCGCCGTCCTGGAACTCCGGCGAGCTGCCCGGTGCGATGATCCGGTTGGGATCGTCGGCGAGGTGCTTGAACTCCTCCGGGACCTCATCGCGGAACTTCTGGAAGGTCGCCTCGCGGCTCTCCTGGAACGTCTCGTAGTCCTCGCCGAACGCCGCGTCGAAACCGTCGTCGGCGTGCAGCCGCATCGCCAGCTTCAACCCGAAGGCGTCCACGCGCGTGGTGTTGCCGTTGAAGACGTTCTCGCCCACGGTGAACTCGATGAAGTCGGTCAGCGGGCTGTCCGGTGCGCCGACGTGGAACTCCATGCGACCGGCCGAGTTCGCGGGCATGTCCAGGTAGGGCTGCTCGGCGATGGAGTGCGTCTCGCCGTCGAACGTCCAGTAGACCTGGTCGTCCGGGTACTGGCCGTTGGTCTGGTTGATGACCTTGACCATGAGTTCGTTCTGCGCCGGGGGAATGCTCGCCACATCGCCCCAGAACTCCTCGGGCGGAGGCGTTCCGGCCCGGGTGACGTCGGCCGGGTGCGGCTCGGCGGCCTGCGCCGGGAGCGAGGCTGCGACGGTGGCCGAAGCCAGCGCGCCCGCTGTCAGCAGGCCCAGAGCGCCGCGGCGCCACTGCCGCGTCACTGCGGTTCTGGTCATGTTTCACTCTCCGAACTAGGAGGAATGAAGATCCGAGAGCGCTCTCGGGATTCAGGCTTTCTCGATCCCGAGCGGAAGTCAACGTTCCGGATGACGGCTGTCCGCTTCTCGCCAGGGGCGCGCCGGAAGTTCGCGGAGATCGCCTGTTCTGCGGCTTTTCGCCCTCCGCTGTACGGGTACGTCGGATGATTCGCCGAGTTCGCTGACCGCGCGCGGCAGGACTGGGTACCGTTCACCGTCAGCGCGCGGACCCACCGAGGGGGCAACGGTCATGAGCAGAGGGGATCGGCGGCCGACCTTGGAGACGGTCGCGGCCCTCGCCGGGGTCTCCCGCGCGACCGCGTCGCGGGTGATCAACGACCAGCCCGTCGCCCCGCCCAGCAGGCGGGCGGTGGAGCGGGCGATCGCGGAGGTCGGCTACGTGCCCAACCAGGCCGCGCGCAGCCTCGTCACCCACCGGACCGGCCTGATCGCGCTGGTGCTGCCCGAGTCCTCCACCCGCGTGTTCTCCGACGACCAGTTCTTCCCCCGTCTCATCCAGGGCGTCAGCCAGGAGCTGGAGACGGCCGACGAGCAGCTGGTGCTGATGCTGGCCGGATCCGCCACCAGCCGCGAGCGGATCGAGCGCTCCGCCGTGGCCGGGCGCGTCGACGGCGTCATGCTCGCCTCGCTGCACGGCACCGACCCGCTGTCCGGGGCGCTGGCGAAGTCCGGGGTCCCGGTGGTCAGCAACGAGCGCGTCCTCGGGCCGGTCGAGGTGCCCAGCATCGGCGTCGACAACCGGGGCGGCGCGAGAGCGGCGGTGGAGCACCTGATCGCGACCGGGCGGCGGCGGATCGCCACGATCACCGGGCCTTCGGACATGATCGCCGGCATGGACCGCCTCGACGGGTACCTGGAGGCGATCGAGGGTGCGCAGGAACCCGTCGTGGCGTCCGGCGACTTCACCCGCGCCTCCGGTGAGGCGGCGATGACGCGGTTGCTCGCGGAGCACTCCGGTGTCGACGGGGTGTTCGCGGCCTCCGACCTGATGGCCGAGGGAGCGCTGCACGTGCTGCGGCAGAACGGATTCCGCGTCCCGGAGGACGTGGCGCTGGTCGGCTTCGACGACATCACCCGCGCCGCCCACACCGATCCGCCGCTGACCACGGTGCGCCAACCCGTCGACGGCATCGGCCGCCACCTCGCCTCCCAACTCCTAAGCCTCATCGCCGCAGAACCCGTCGAACCGGCGATCACCCTCACCACAGAGCTCATCATCCGCGACTCCACCTGACCCAAAAACCGGCCAAATCCCAGTTTTAGTCCAAACCGAGGACCCTCCGCGCCCGAAATGTCCGCTCAGTTATGACTAAAACTGGGCGCTCCAGGGGCTCGTCAGGTGCGGGCGGTCGCTTGGGAGTTGCTGGTGAGGTGGTGTGCGAGCTCGGACGTGCCCAGGGCGAGGACGAGGCCCGCAGTGGCCAGTGGTCCGAGTGAGTTCGGCCCGAGGACGGTGACGGCGACACCGCCGAGCACGCCGGAGAGCGCGATCGCGACGTAGAGAGCAGCGCCGTTGAGCGCTACCGTCAGCGAAGTCCGTCCTCCGAGCGCCAGGATGCGATAGGTCTGCGGGGCGGTCACGCCGAATCCGATCAGCCCGTACGCGGCCGCGGCGAGAAGTGAAGTCGCGATCGTCGTGCTCCAGAGGGGAATCAGGACGAACACGGCGATGAGCCCGAGCAACGCGCCTGCGACGACCGGGCGGCCTCCGAACCGGTCCGCGAGTCTGCCGGCGAGGAAATTTCCGGCGATCCCGGAGATGCCGAGCACGCTCATGACCGCCGCCAGCCACAAGCCGTTTCCTCTCGTGGAGTCCGCCAGAACGACGGAGATGTAGGTGTAGGGGATGTAGATGGCCGTGAACGAGACGAGAGTGGTCACCAGCAGTGCGAGCACGCGGCGATCGACGAGTGGTGCCCACCTCTGCCGCAGCCCCATCGCGTCGTGGTCGCTCGTCCGCACCTGCGGAACCCACCTGAGAACCGCGACACCCACCAGGAGAGCGAGTGCGGACAACGTCGCCATCGTGACTCGCCAGTCCGTCACCGCCGCGAGCGCGGTGCCGAGCGGAGCGCCGATCGCGATGGCCACGGTCATGCCTGTCGTCACGGTTGCCACCGCTCGCCCTCGGCGTTCCTGTTCCACGAGTTCCGCAGCGACAACGGTCGCCGTGGGCAGGAACAGACCTGCTCCGCAAGCCGCCAGCACTTGCGCTCCCAGCAGCAGGACGAACGAGCCTGCCGCGCTGCTCAGGGCGGTCCCGAGGAGGTAGAAGATCAAAGCCAGGAGAAGCACCCTCTGCGGGCCTCGCCGGACGGTCGCCGCCGCTAGCGCCGGTCCCGCGATCGCGGCGGTGACTCCGAAGATCGTCACGACTTGCCCTGCGGTGGCGACCGCGATTCCCAGCGACCGCGCGAGCTCGGGCAGCAAGCCGGCCAGAACGAGCTCGCAGGTCCCGACGACGAAGGCGCCGATCCCCAGCAGCACCGGCGCCTGAGCGGAACGGCACATCCTTCTCCCCACGACAACGTCCGTCCTGGACCACCGGGAGTGGACCACCAACCCGGGCGGGGAGTCCACCGATTTCCGGTGGACGACGCCTCCGTGCCAGGGCGTGGGGACGAAGATCCCAGCAATCGGCGGCGCGAACACCGCGAGCGCCCGTGACATCACCTGATGGGGGGACCGGGGTGGCACAAAGAGAAGTCCGGGCGAGCCGTGGTGGCCTCGCCCGGACTTCGATCGCCGTGGATCAGATCACGGGAAGTTCGCCAGGTTCGACGGGGTCGTCTCCGGCGGGGTCACGTCGCCCGTGTCGTTGATGACGTGGGTGATCGAGCCCTTCTCGTTGAGCGAGACCGTCGCCATGCTGTGGAACTTCACGCCCTCCGCGGCCGGAACCTCGAAGGCGTGGTGGTTCTTCACCTCGGGGTTGGTGTTGAAGAAGCAGTAGCTGCCCAACCCCCACGCCTCGTGGTTGGTGACCTGGTCGCCCACCTTGTAGGCGGCCCAGCCCTCCAAGCCGTTGTCGTTCATGTAGGACGCCTGGTCCGGAACGTCGTAGGGCATCTCGTTCTGGAAGAAGATGGTCTTGCCGTTGTTGCCGTTCCAGATGACCTGGTACTTGTTGTAGTGCTCGACGAACAGGCCGGTGGCCGTCACGTCGTCACCGTTGACCACCACGCCCGTGTCACCGGGGTTGACGTCCCAGCCGAACGAGCCCTCGTTGCCGTGGTCGGCGCGCCACGCCCAGATGTGGTCCATGACCGCGTTCTTGCTGTTGACGATCAGGCTGTTGGTGGCCTTGCCCGCGACCGTGCCTCCCAGACGGAAGAACACGTCCTGCATGATCGTGGGGTTCTGCGAGTGGTCCGCCGAAGCGCCCTCCTCGCCCACGGTCAGCAGGCTCGGCGAGTTCTGGGTGCCCGCGTCGAACAGCACGCCCTTGATGCGCACGCCGTCGACGTCGGCGACCTCCATCGCGGTCTTGCCGGTGTCGGGCATCAGGGTCGGGTAGCCGACGCCCAGCACGATCGTGTCCGGGTTGGTGATCCGGATCGTGTCGTCCAGGTGGTACACGCCAGGAGTGAAGAAGAGGTTGCAGCCCGACTCCACGGCGGCGTTAATGTCCGCGGCGGTGTCGGTCGGCTTGGCGACGTAGAACTGGCTCATCGGCACCGACGTGCCGGGGGTCTCACCGTTCGCCCAGCTCGGACCGGAGGCATCGGTGCGCACGTCCGGGCGGAACACCTGGAACTTGCCCGCGTCGTCGACGTACAGGTACGGCACGTCGGCCGACACCGGGGTCTTCTCCAGCGTGGTGTGCGGCGGCTCCGGGAACGCGGTGGGAGGAGCACCGGCGACACCGGAGAACGTCATGTTCCAGACGCCGCCGTCCCAGGCGCCCAGCTGCGAGTCGCGGGTGTACCACTGCTGCTGCGAGGAGGACTCCGTGGTGCCGGAGACCTTGGTGTCGGCGAGGTAGCCACCGCTGGCCCAGCCGTAGCTCTCCGGGTACAGGTCCAGGTCGCCCTGGATGTCCATCCGCCGCATCGGCGCGGCCTGCGACACGCCCCAGCGATTGGCGCCGTTGGGCTTGACGGTCATGTTCTCCGCCGAGCGCCAGAAGTTCTGCGTCGCGTTGCCCTCGTCGGACTCGTTGAAGGCGTCGACCGTGATGTTGCCGTTGATGGTGACGTCACCCGGGTTCTTGCCCAGGCCCGCCACCGAGGTGTAGTAGCCGACGTTGTCGTTCACGGCGTACTCGCCCGGCTTGAACATGTGCGCGACCCGGTCCTCGGACATCTGGTCGCCCAGGGTGTCCTTGAGGTTGTTGAAGTCGTCGTCGAGCTGCTTCTGGATGCTCTCCGGCGACATCGAGGGGTCGAAGATCCGCATGTTCGGACCGAAGTCCGGGGTGTCGGTCCCCGCGCAAGCCTGGGGGCCGGGTGCCGGAGCCGCGGGCTTCGCGGGCTGCTCCTGGGCGCCGGGCATCGCCGCCGCGCTGGGCGCGACGGCGGAAACGGCGGCGACGGCGGCTAATCCCGCGAAGAACGGGAATCGGCGTCGCCCACGCCGTTGTGAGACGGGAGTCATGTTTCAAGCACCTCCGGAAATGGCCAATGCGTCGAACGCACTGCATGAGAGCGCTCTCAGATCTGGACCCTAGACCGATCAAGAGCATTTCCGGAAGTCGGCCGTCGTGAAACCGCCAGCGCGCCAGAGGGTTCCCGTTTTCCCAGCTGAGGTGTCCGCCGTGGGTAGAGCGCCCATCGGAGTGGCGCATTCACGGATTCGTTTGCGTTTCCCCTTTTTCGATTTCCGTCCGCAGAGCGGAAAGAAGCGGGAGAACGTATTCGAGCCTACTACGGTTCACTTTTCAGGTCACGACTTTCTCGTCCCCCGGCTCTCGGTTCGCCTCGAGCGCGCGGAACGCGAAGTGCAGGTCGTAGCTCAGCGAGGGCGAGTGCAGCAGCGACCGCTCCAGCAGCTGTTCGGCGTTGACCAGTCGTTTGCGGGTCGCCGCGGCGGAGATTCCCAGCGCCTCGGCGGCGAGGCCGGGCTTGGCATCGGCGAGCAGCCAGGCCCGCACGGTCTCGACCAGTCGCGGTGAGTCCCGCATCGGCGCGAGCAGCACCTCCGCCCAACGGCGGACCTCCTCGCCGCGCAGCAGTTCGTCGAGGTCGCGCGGCGAGTGCGGCGCCTCGGGGCCGCCGCGCAGCCGCAGCGCGAGGTCCAGCTGGGCCTGGTCGGGCAGCCGGTGCAGGTCGCGTCCCAGCAGCGAACCGATCTTCTGCAACCGGGCGCTGAGGGTGTTGCGGTGGATCTTCAGGTGACGGGTGGCCTGCTGGTGGAACGCCAGCCACGACACGAGCGTGTCCTGCAGGTCGTCGCCAGTGGGGTCCTGGGGGCGCGTGGGCTCGAACTCCTCCAGCGGTAACAGCACCCCGCGCGCCCATGCCCGGCCGACGCCGGCGAGCTCGGCCGCGAGGTCGTGGCTGCGCCGGAAGCTCGCAAAGCCCTCGGCGTTGCCCCGTGCGTGCGCCAGCGCGTGGAACGCCTGCTGGTAGCCGGTGCCGAAATCGCGCAACGGCAGCACCGTGCTGATGCCCACGCTGATCCGGCCGGTCCCCGCGTTCGCGCTCGTCACCAGTTCCCGAAGGCACGCCTGCTCGTGCTCGTGCCCCGCCGGGGCGACCGCCGGGATGAGATGCCCGCTGTAGACCGGGCACTTGATCATCCAGGCCCGGTCGCCGGTGATGCGGGCCAGCTCATCGGCGACCGCGTCGCGCTCGCCCTCGTCGAGGGAACCGACCTCGACGACCCACACCCGCATCGGGTCCGGCAGCGGGTCGTGGAGCGCCTCCGCGGCGCGGTGCGCGGTGGGAAGGCGGCCTTCCATCAGCAGGTGCAGGACGGCTTCGCGGATCTGGTCGCCGGCCTTGCCGACGCGCCGCGACCGCTCCTGCGCGTGCTGGGCCTGCCAGGACAACGACAGCACGCGCAAGGCGTCGGTGCGCCGCGGCTCCGCGGTGAAGCGGTCGATCGCCGATCCGGCGATCACCAGCGTCGGCGCGTCCGGTTCGCCGTTGATCGCGAACGCCGCGAGCTGCTCGTGGCCGTCGCGTTCGACCGCCGAGCGGGACAGGCCGAGCCGCACGCGGCGCGCGATCTCGGCGATCGCGTCGGGAACGGGGCCGTCGGGCGAGCCCGCGATCGCGTCGCCCGCGGGATCGAACAGGATCGCCCGTCCTTCGACCTCGTCGGCGAAGCGCGCGAGCAGCCGCCCCGCGCCGTCGGGCTCAGCGGCGTCGCGCTGCAGGTCGCGAAGCCGCTCCGCGCCGTCGTGGTCGTAGCCGGGCAACAACGGCACATCCCCCCAGGTCTCGCCTTGAACGGCCACCAATCCTACGGGGGAGTCGGCACCAGGCGCAGCAACCCGATCCTGAATACCGGGGCTGACTGTGCGAGGAACAACTGGAACGCTCATGATCGACGGCTCTAGCCTGAGGGAGTTGCCGCGGAGCTGGGCGAACGGCGCGCGGATGTCGCGCACGGGAGTCAGTCCGACGCCCGCTGCCGGCGACTGGTTGAGGCCGCGCCACGTCACCCTGGGGGTTGGTGTTCGCGAGCAGGCAACACCATGCTGAGGCGGGGAGGAGAGGGAAGCCTCCTCGCCTCAGCGCTCTTCCGCACCAGGTCCCAGTTTTAGGGGTCATTGCAGCATCACTTTGCTTGGCGGTGCGGGTAGCGGAACCTCACACGCCGCCTGGACTCCGTGCGCCACTCCTGATGTCTTCCGCTTACCCCGGGGTGGACATCGGCGTCGCGGCGTACTCGCCAGACAGCGTGTGAGAAATCCCCACAGGGGAAGGCACCGCGGTGCCAGCTGAGTCCCACACCTGAAGCAACGGCACCCACCGAATCCCAGTTTTAGTCCAAACTGAGCCGACATTTCGGACATGATCATGGCTCGGTTTGGACTAAAACTGGGAGGTGCCGGGGACGTCGGTCGTCAGAGGGCTTCGAGGACTCGTTGGGCCAGCGGGGCCGAGGAGGCCGGGTTCTGTCCCGTGTGGAGGTTGCGGTCGACCACGACGTTCGGCGCCCAGGGCGGGCCCTCGTCGAAGGTGACGCCGAGGTCGGCGAGGCGGTCCTGGAGGAGCCACGGGGCCTTGTCGGCGAGGCCCGCCTGGGTCTCCTCGTCGTTGGTGAAGGCCGTGAGCCGGTATCCGCGGAACGGCGAGTCGCCCGCCTCCTCGGTCGCCAGCAGCGCGGCCGGTCCGTGGCAGACGATCGCGAGGGGCTTTCCCGAACCGAGCGTCTCGGTGAGGACGCGGGCGGAATCGGCGCTGACCGCCAGGTCTTCCATCGGTCCGTGCCCGCCCGGGTAGAACACCGCGTCGTAGGCGTCGACGTCGACGCTCGCCAGGTCGACCGGGTTCTTCAGCTCGGTGGCTCCGTCGAGGACCGCGGTGATGCGGTCGGCCGCGTCCTGCCCGCCGTTGGCGTCGGCGCTCAGGCTGCCCCGGTCCACCGCGGGCGTCACGGCACCGGGCGAGGCCACCACGACCTCGTGCCCGGCCTCGGTGAACGCGACGTAGGGCGCCGCGAACTCCTCGGCCCAGAAGCCGGTCGGGTGCTGGGTGCCGTCCTTCAACGTCCAGTGGTCCGCGCCGGTGAGCACGAACAGGATCTTCGCCATGGGTTTTCGCTCCCAGGTTCGGCGGTCGGGGTTCCGCCCCCGACCGTAGGCGCGCCTCGGGCGCCCGTGCCAATCGATGACGCCATGTCGCTGATCACGGTTCAGGTGGCCGCGAACGGGGAAACCCTTGCGCGGAGTTGTGAATCTAGAAGTCCGTGACCAGGAGGTCCGCGCGTTCCCGGGTGGGCGTGATGATCTCGGCGTTGCGCATGTCGCTGCGGTGGACCCACTCGCTCGCGTGCGCCCGCGTCCTGCCGTGGTGCACGTGGCGTTCGATCAGGCGGGAGACGAGCTCGTCCTGCGCCTGATCCAGGAACCACGCTTCGTCGAGCAGCGAGCGGACTCCGGCCCAGGGGCCGTCGTCGAGCAGCAGGTAGTTGCCTTCGGTGATCACCAGCGGGACGTCGGGATCGACCGGGATCGCGCCCGCGTAGGACTCCTCGACCTCGCGGTGGAAGCGCGGCGCGTAGACCGTGCCGGTGCCTTCGCGGATCCGGCGGAGCAGGGCGAGGTAGCCCTCGGCGTCGAAGGTGTCGGGGGCGCCCTTGCGGTCCCGGCGGCCGAGGCGGCGCAGTTCTTCCTCGGCCAGGTGGAAACCGTCCATCGGCACCACGACGGCCGCCGAACCCAGTTCACCGAGCAGCTTCTCGGCCAGCGTGCCCTTGCCGGAACCGGGGCCGCCCGCGATGCCGAGGACGCGGCGGGTGCCGGTCGAGGCCAGCGCGCGGGCGCGGTCGAACAGGCCGGGCAACCCGTCGTGGTGCCGGGGGATCACGCCGCCTTCCCCTTGCGCAGCGAGCTCTCGATGTCCTCCAGCGTGCGGTTCTTGGTCTCGGGCAGGTTCCGCCACAGGTAGGCGAGTCCGAGGACGCCCAGCAGGCCGTAGATCCAGAACAGGCCGGTCGGGGTGAGCGCGTTGATCAGCGTCAGGACCGAGATGGAGATCAGGAAGTCCAGTCCCCAGTGCGTCACCGTGCCGACGCCGGCCGCCTTGCCGCGCACCGCGGTCGGGAACACCTCGCTGTTGATCAGCCAGATCGCCAGCCCGAGACTCGCCGCGAACGCCGCTTCGTAGAGCATCAGGCCGGCGGTGAGCAGCGTGCCCAGTCCGTGCACGCTGGGCAGCAGGTACAGCGCGCCGAGCGCGAACAGCACGACGATGACCACGCTGGTGCCTCCCAGCAGCAGCGGTCGCCTGCCCACCTTGTCGATGAACAGCAGCGCGATCATCGTGAAGATCATGTTGGCGGCGCCGATGCCCACCGAGGACAGGATCGCCGCGGAGTCACCGAGTCCGGCCTGCTTGAGGATCGTGGGCGCGTAGTAGATGACCGCGTTGACGCCGACCAGCTGGTTGGTGGCGGCCACGGCGAAGCCCAGCATCACCGCGGGGCGCAGCTTCGGGCTGAGCAGGTCCCGGTAGGTGAAGCGGCTCTCCTCGCGCATCGCCTCGGACATCTCGGCGAGCGCGGCGTCGGCGTCTGCCGCGGAGTGGGTGCGCAGCAGCGCCTGGCGGGCGTCGTCGGTGCGGCCGCGGGCGAGCAGCCAGCGCGGGCTCTCGGCGAGGGTGAACAGGCCCACGAGCATGATCAGCGACGGCACGACGGCCAGGCCGACCATCCAGCGCCAGCCGTGGCTGTCGGCGAAGGCGTAGCCGACCAGGTAGGACGCGAAGATGCCGATGGTGATCATCAGCTGGTTCATCGACACCAGGCGGCCGCGCAGCCTCGGCGGGGCGATCTCGGCGATGTAGGTCGGCACCACCAGCGATGAGCCGCCGATCGCCAGGCCCAGCAGGACTCGCGCCACGACCAGGACCGCCGTGCCCGGTGCGAGGGCGGACAGCAGCGCGCCCGCGGTGAACACCGCCGAGAGCGCGATCAGCGTGACCTTGCGGCCGATGCGGTCGACCACCGGGCCCGCGCCGATCGAGCCGACGATGGCGCCGAGCAGCAGCGACGCGACCACGAACTGCTTCATCCCGTCGGAGAGCGCGAACTCGGGGGCGATGTAGAGCAGAGCGGCGGAGATGACGCCGGTGTCGTAGCCGAAGAGCAGGCCGCCGAGCGCGGCGATGGTCGACGCGCCGAGCACGGCACCGCGTCGAGCGGGCGACGCGGACCTGTCCGCGACCGTTGATGTGGTCATGGGTGCTGTTGCCCCTCCCCGACCCGCTGCGATGCGGGTCGATGTGCGCGCCGCGGCGCGGACTCCGCTTTGAGTGATCGGCACTGTAGGTCCAAGTTAAGCGCTTGCGCAAGCGTTTGCCGGGTATGCTTCGCGTCACCTGATCGAGCCCGGAGGAGTGCTTGTCAATGGCGACCATGGCCGATGTCGCGCGCGTCGCGGGGGTTTCCACCGCGACCGTCTCGCACGTCATCAACGGCACCCGCACGGTGCGCGAGGAGACCCGGGAGGTCGTCGAGGCCGCCATCGCCGAGACCGGGTACAGCCCGAACACCCTCGCCCGCTCGCTGGCCACCGGCGGTTCCCGGTCGATCGCCGTGGTGATGTCGGCGATCTCCAACCCCTACTTCGGCCAGGTGCTGCAGGGCGTCGAGTCGGAGGCGGTGCGGCAGGGCTACACGCTGCTGCTGGCCGACCCGCGCGACGACCCCGAGCACGAGCTCACCGTGGCGCGCAGCATGCGCGAGCGCCGCGTCGACGGGGTGATCCTCGCGCCGTCAGCGGATCCGGCGCGGGCGCTGGAATACCTCGACTCGCAACGGGTTCCGGTGGTGCTGGCCGACCGGCTCGCCGACGAGCGCTACGACCAGGTGGGGCCGGACAACGCCGAACCGACGGCGCTGCTGGTCGACCACCTCGCCGAGCTCGGGCACACCCGGATCGCGATGGTCTCCGGGCTGGGCGGGCTCACCACCACGGAGGAGCGGCTGCGCGGCTACCGGGACGGGTTGGCGCGCAACGGGATCGACCTCGACGACGAGCTGCTGCTGGAGGGCGCGTCGGAGAGCGACCGCGCCGCCCGGGTGACCGCGGGGGTGCTCGCGCGGCGCGATCCGCCGACCGCGGTCATCGCGGCCAACAACAGCATGACCATCGGCGCCATGCAGGCGATCAGCGAGTCGGGTCTGCGGGTCCCGGACGACGTGGCGCTGGTGGGTTTCGACGACTTCCCGTGGGCGGATTGGTTCTCGCCGCGGTTGACCGTGATCGCTCAACCGAGCGCGGAAATCGGCACCACCGCCGCCCGGTTGTTGTTGCGCCGAATAGCCGATCCCGATTCCTCACCGCTAACACATAGATTGGAGTCGAGTCTCATCCACAGGAATTCGTGCGGCTGCCTTTGAAACGGTTCAAACAATTGATCGCCGCCGAAAACTCCGGTGGTACGTTCGACGACTGGTTGTCACATCGCGATTCGATGATGAACTCTTCGCGTGGGAGCGCTCTCAGGATCGGGAGCGGAAGGGATCTCGCGAGCGCGGGTCCATGGTCGTTTTGAGGTTCCGCAGCGCGTGGTGCAGGCGGGATTTCACCGTTCCCGGCGGGATGCCCAGCGTGCTCGCGGCGCTGGCCGCGGTGTGGTCGGCGAAGTAGACCTCGTAGAGCACCGAGCGGTGCGCGGGGACCAGCTTGCTGACCATGGTCGCCACCACGACCCGGTTCACGACGGCGTCGGCGTGGTCGGCGTCGTAGTCGGCAGAGGAACTGCCTGCGGTTTCGTCGACCTCCGTGGGGCGTGCGCGGCGAGCGCGGATGCGGTCGATGGCGATGTTGTGGGCGACCCTGGTCAGCCAGCCCCAGACCGACCCGCGTTCCGGCGTCAGCGTGTCAGCGTGCTGCCAGGCCCGGAGCATCGTCTCCTGCACGACGTCCTCCGCCAGGTGCGGATCGGAGAGGATTCTGTTCACGTAAGACAGCAGCCTCGCGTAGTAGTCGTCGTAGAGCGACTTCAAGGTCGTGTCGGTGTTGCGAACCGTTCGTTCGCCGACTCCGTTCACCGAGGAGGCGTGAGCCCGTTCGAATGCGATCGCTGATCGCGGATCTCCGAGAAGCGTCATGTGGATTCTTCATTCGGTTGTCTGCCCCGTTGGTCAATCGTTCACAGAGCTTGCGAGAACGACCGGAATCGGGGTCTCCGGATGGCAGCGATGAGCTTGCCCGTTAGCTCGAACGGGGGAAATGAGGGAGCTCACTTAGATTTTCTACGTGTGGGCCGGAGGTCGCTCAGATGAGCGTTCGAGTGGGCGAGTTGTCCGTTTTCATACCCATGTGCCGGACCAACCAGTCGGTCGGAAATATAAAGCTGTTGTGAACCCGGGATGACGGCCCCGTGATGGGTTACTGGGCGTGATGATCCCTGCCCGTCGCGTTGCGGTGCGTGCCGTGACGGATCGGCACGACGTGTCACGGAAAGGGCGGAGCGGCAGGGTCCCTCAGGCGGATCTGGGGCCGCTGCGCGCCTCTTCGCCGTCGTGCCGCGTGGCCTCCACCGCGATCTCCACCCGGGACCGGGCACCGAGCTTGGCCAGGATGTGCGAGACGTGGACCTCGACCGTGCGACGGGAGGAGAACAAGGCCGTCGCGATGTCCGGGTTGGGCAGCCCGTCGGCCACCAGCCGGGCGATCTGCCGCTCCGTCGGCGTCAACGACTCCCAGCCGTTGGTGGCCCGGTGACGCCGTCCCCGCGCCTGCCGCACGCCGTGCGGGCGCATCCGGGAGTCGGCGCGCCGCAGGTCCCAGGTCGCACCGAGCTTCTGGTAGATCTTCACGGCCCTTCCGTACGCGGTTCGAGCCGACGCCGACTCGCCGCGCTCGGCCAGCACCACCGCCATGTCCTCCAGGGCCCGGGCGTAGCGGGGAGGCTGGTTGGTCTTGCTGTAGAGCTCGATCGCGGCCCGCAGCGCCGTGGGATCGCGTTCCAGCAGGCCGCGGCAGTGCTGCGACGCCGCGACGATGTTGGGCACCGCGCCGACCGCGGCGTCCTCGGCGCACGCATCGGTGGCCCGGCCCGCGATCTCGGTCGCACCGGTCTCGATCGCCAGCCGCACCAGCTGGGGCAGCCACAGGTAGCGGGTGCCGAAGCGCTTGCCCTCGGTGAGCGCGTCCGACAGCAGCCGCACCGCGCTGCCCGGTTCCGATTCCGCCTCGGCGCGCATCGCTGCGGCCAGCAGCAGGAACTCCGCCGACGAGCGGGTCGACAGGTCCTCCTCGGAGCCGGCCGCCTGCAGGCTGCGGCGCAGCGTGGAGCGGTCGTCGCGATGACCGGCCAGCAACGCCGAAAGACCGTGCAACCAGCGGCGTCCCGGATCGTCGAGCCGGTCGGCGAGCTCGGTGACGGCCCCCAGCTCAGCGGTGGCGTCCTCCCAGCGGCCGATCGTGTAGTAGTGGTTGGCCGCCGAGAGCCGCACCGCGGCCAACCGTGACGGGGTGGCGGAGCGCTCGGCGATCGCGAGCATCTCGTGCAGCGCGCCATCGGCTTCGCCCGCCTGGCCGAGCCCGAACAGCAGCATCATCCGGTTGCCCAGCACCGTCAGCCGCAGATCGGTGTTCTCCGGAGCGTCGCCCAGCGCGGCGCCGGCCTGCTCGTAGCAGATCACCGCTTCGGCGAGGTCGCACCGGCGCGCCAGCGCGGCGCCGCGCACGTGCAGGGCCAGGCCGAGCGCGAAACCGTCACGGGCAGGGCGCGCCTCGGCCAGCGCGCGCTCCACCGCCGCGTCGGCGGCGTCGAAGTGACCGCGGGCGAGCATCACCTGGCCCAGGACCGCGTGCATCCGGGCGAGCCACGGCCGGTCGATTCCCGGTGTCCGCAAGGCATTCTCGACGACCTCGGTGGCCAGATCGTCGAGTCCCAGTACGGCCAGCGACCACGCCAGGTACCAGCTGAGCTCCGCGGTGCAGGACAGGTCGTGGGTGTCGGCGAGGGCGCGTTCGCTCAGCTCGCGGGCTTGGGCCGGGCGTCCCAGCTGCACCATCGCCAGAACTCGGGCGGTGCGCAGGGAATCACGTCGCGGATCGCGCGTGGACAGCGGCGGGATCGCTCTGCCGAGCAGTTCTCCGGCGCACTCGGGCGCGCGGTGGGCCAGCATCCGCCCGTTGTCGACGAGCCAGTCCAAGCCCCAGTCGTCGATCTCGGCGTCGTCGACGGCGATCGACGCGAGCAGCTGCTCGCCCGTGCGCTCCACCGGGGCTCCGGAGGACGCCAGCGCCCGGGCGGCCTGGTGGTGCAGCGCCAACCGCAAGGCGGTCGGCGTGGTCTCGTGCAGGGCTTGCCGGATCAGCCCGTGCTGGAACGTCAGCCGCGAACCCGATTCCACCAGCAGCCCGGCGGTGAGAGCTTCCTCGACGCAGCCCACCAGCGCCACGACCGGGCGTTCGGAGACCGTGCGGAGGTCCGTCACCGAGAACGTCGGCCCCAGCAGCGCCGCCATCCGCAGCAGGCCGATGGTGTCGCTGCCGACGAATCCCAGCCGGGAGGCGATCGCCTCGGCCAGCGACCGCGGCAGCGCGTGGCCGGTGGCGTCCTGGGTGATCTCGGCGTGGGCACCGGTGATGTCGAGGTGGTTCTCGCGGCCGAGCGCCAGCACCATCTCCCGCACGTAGCGCGGGTTCCCGGCGGCGCGGTCCAGCATCGTCAGCAGCGCGGGGCCGATCTCGGTGGTGCCGGTGAGGTTCGCGGCGAGAGCCGCAGCGGCGATCGCGTCCAGCGGTGGCACGGCGATGCGGATCGCCGCGCGGTCTTCGCCCCGGACCACGCCGAGCTCGGTGCGGCCCCCTGAGGGGCGGATCGCGGCCACGAGCAGCAGCGGCAGGTGCTCGGCGAGGCGGCTCAGCCGGTGCCAGACCAGCAGGCTGGCCTCGTCGGCCCACTGCACGTCGTCGATGGCGAGCACCAGAGGCCCCGTCGCGCAGTACTTCTCGACCAGCGCGATGAGCTGCTCGGCGAGCGCCGGGACCGGATCGTCGGCGGCCGAGCGCAGGCGCTCGTGGATCCCGAGGACTTCGGCGTCGTCGGACTGGGGGTGCACCGAGAGGCAGTCCAGCAGGACCCGCAGCGGGAAGCGCTGGGAGAGCTGGTCGGCCGTGGCGTGGTGCACGGCGCAGCCGAGTCGCTCGGCCTCGGTGACCAGGGCGCGCAGCAGCGCCGTCTTGCCGATGCCCGGCTCGCCTTCCAGCCAGAGGACGTTGCCGCGCCCGGCGGCCGCCTCGCCGACGTGCCCGCGCAGTTGCGCGAGCTCCACGTCCCGTCCGAAGACCTCCGGTCTTCCGCCCGACGTCATCAACGCGCCCCTGCCTGATCCCGGACCGGTGTCGGAGTGGTCGGCGGTGGCGCGCGCGTTCGAGCTTTTCGGTGGGGCCGTTGGCTGTTCGCGACCTGCGGGTGCCGACTCCGCCTCGGAGGGCTTGATCGAGTTCTGTTCGCGCACGCAGCCTAGCCCCCGTTCTTCCCGGGTCCGTGCCACGCCGACCGCCACCCGCGTTCGCGCGCTCGCGGAAGCAGCACGGCACCGGCGGCGCCGAGCGCCGCCAGCAGCCCGACGGCACCCGTCACCAGCAGCGCGACCAGTTGCGGGAGGGGATCGACGAACGGCCTCGGTGGCAGCTGAACCGGTTGCGCAGCCGCGACGTTCGGGCGTTCGCCGGACTCCGCCGGGAGGACCGAGGTGACCGCCGCGTGGGGGTTGACCACGCCGTAGCCCCGCTGCGGGTCCGGCAGGTCTGCCGGCGGGTGATCGGCGGTGTCCTGCAGCCGTTCTCGGACCTGGGCGGCCGAGAGATCCGGGTGGTAAGCGCGCACCAGGGCGGCCGTGCCCGCGACGAAGGCGACCCCGATGCCGCCGCCGGAGGCCACCAGCTGGCCGTTGCCGCGCGGTGCGATACCCACCACGTCGTCGCCCGGCGCGACCAGCGCGGGCGGAGCGGCCGCGTGCTGGATCGGTTCGCCGCCCCCGGTGATGCCGGTGACCGGCAGCGCTTCCGGGAAGGCGGCGGGGTACGGGATCGCGTCGTCGCCCACGTCCACATCGGACGGTGCGATGACCAGCGCGTCCTTGCTCAGCGCGTAGGACACCGCAGCGCGCAGGCCGCCGTCGGCCGACGCGGTGCCCACCGACACCGCGATCACCGTCGCGCCGCGGTCGGCGGCCGACCGGATCGCCGAGGCGAGCTTGCCCGCGTCGACTTCCTTCGGGTCGTTGGTGATGCGCAGCGGCAGGATCTGCGCGCCCGGTGCGATGCCGGTGAACCCGGTCCCCGCCGACGGACGCGCAGCGATCACCCCTGCCATGAACGTGTCCCGGCCCGCGCAGTCGTCGTCGCCCGCGCCGCCGATGAGGCTCTGCCCGGGCAGCACAGCGCCGTTGAGCGACGGAGCCGCTGCGCTCACGCCGGTGCCGATCACGGCCACCGTCACCGATTCGCCGCTGGTGAGGTTCCACGACCGGCTCGGGTCGAGTCGCTCGAGAGCCCACCCCTCCTGCGGCACGGCGGTGTTCGCCGGTTCCGCGCACTTCTGCTGGGCTTCGGCTGGAACCGGTGCGGCGGCGAGCGCGGTCCCGCCCACCAGCGCCACCGTGAGCAGCGCCGCCCTCACGCGCGATCCCCGGCGGGACGCGGTGCCAGCCAGCCCGCCTGCATGAGGGTCGCGCTGCGCCGGGTCACCAGGTGCGCGCGGCCCGCCGGCAGCACCTTCGCGCGCATGCCGTTGAGCAGCGGCATCTCCGTGGGCGGGCAGGAGAACGCCAGGTCCGGCGTGTTGGACTCCTGCATCCGCCGGACCACCGAGTCCATCGACAGCCGGGAGGAACCGGCGGCGCTGCGGGTGAGGATCACGTGCAACCCGATGTCGGCGGCCTGCGGCAACAGGTCCAGCAGCGAGTCCAGCGGGCCGCCCATCGTGCTGGCCAGCAGGTCGTAGTCGTCGACGAGGATGAACACCTCGGGACCCGACCACCAGTCGCGCCGCTGCAGCTGCTGCGGCGTGACGTCCGCTCCGGGCAGCCGCTCCCGCAGCTCGGTGGCCGCGGTGCCGACGATCTCCTTGGCGGCGGTCGCCGAGAACGCGAAACCTCGCCGGTAGGCGTCGGGGACGGCGTCGAGCAGCACGCGACGCGAGTCGACGAGGATCAGCTCCGCTTCGCCCGGCGCGTAGGTCTTCGGGATCGCGTCGGCGACGAGCCGCAGCAGCGCGGTCTTGCCGCTGCCGGTGTCGCCGAGGACCGTCAGGTGCGGTTGAGACGAGAAGTCGTGCCACACCGGCTGAAGGTCGGCCTCGCCCCAGCCCAGCGCGAGCCGCAGCTTGCCCTGCGGGTCGGGCAGCTGCTCGGCGGGCAGCACCGACGGCAGCATCCGGACGCCGGCGGCTTGCTCGCCGTCCCAGTTGTCGGCCACCGCCTCCGCCAGCATCCGCGCGCCCTTGGCCAGGTCGTCGACCCGGCGCAGGCCGTCCAGGCGCGGGATCGCGGACATGAAGTGCAGCTTCTCCATCGTCAGGCCGCGACCCGGCTGGCGCGGAACGCCCGCCGCCGCGCGCATGTCGATGACCGAGTCGATCGAGTCGCCCAGCCGCAGCTCCAGCCGGGTGCCCAGCTGGTCGCGCAGCTGGCTGTGGATGTCGGCCCACCGGCTGGTGGTCAGCATCAGGTGGATCCCGTAGGTCAGGCCGCGCGAGGCCAGCGACCGGATCGTCTGGTCGTGCTGCTCGAAGTCGCTGCGCAGCGTGCCCCAGTTGTCCACGACCAGGAACACGTCGCCGAAGGAGTCCTCCGGGATCGTGCCCTTGCGGCGCCGTTCCCGGTACTCGGCCATGTTCTCCACGCCGTGCGCGGCGAAGATCTCCTCGCGCTGGGCGAGCACGCCCTGCACCTCGGCGACGGTCCGGCTGACCCGCTCGGAGTCCATGCGGCCCGCGATGCCGCCGATGTGCGGCAGCTCGCCGAGGGTCTGCAGGGTGCCGCCGCCGAAGTCCAGGCAGTAGAACTGCACCTCGTCGGGCGTGTGGGTCAGCGCCAGACCGGCGATGAGCGTTCGCAGCATCGTGGACTTGCCCGCCTGCGGGCCACCGGCGATGCCGACGTGCCCGCCGACCCCGGACAGGTCCACCATGTACAGCTCGCGGGCCTGGTCGAAGGGCTTGTCGATGACGCCCACCGGGACCTGCAGCTTGCCCCGACCCGGCCAGCTGATCGGGGTCAGGCCGTGGTCGGCGTCGGGGACCAGCGGCGGCAGCAGCTCGTCGAGCGGCGGAGGCTCGTCCAGCGGAGGGAGCCACACCTGGTGCGCGGGAGGGCCCTGGCCCTTGAGACGGCTGACCGCGACCTGCAGCAGCGTCTCGGTCATTTCCTCCTCGGTCTCGGGCTCGGGTTCCGGGGCGTGCTCGGTGGGCGAGTCGGGAAGCCGGGCCGCGCTGAAGGCCACCACCTGACGGCTGATCTCCGCCTTGCGCTGCTCGGCGGTGCGCCGCTTGAACGGCGCCGAGACGTAGGCGGCCTTGAACCGCGACAGCGTCGCCACGTCCGAGCGCAGGTAACCGTTGCCCGGCGCGCTGGGCAGCTGGTAGGCGTCGGGAACACCGATCACGGAACGGCTTTCCATCGCCGAGAAGGTGCGCAGACCGATCCGGTAGGACAGGTGGCTCTCCAGCTTGTGCATCCGGCCGTCGTCGATCCGCTGCGAGGCCAGCAGCAGGTGCACGCCCAGCGACCGGCCCAGTCGGCCGATCATCACGAACAGCTCCGAGAAGTCCGGGTGCGAGGCGAGCAGTTCGCTGAACTCGTCGACCACTAGGAACAGGCTCGGCATCGGTGCCAGCGGAGCGCCTGCCGCGCGGGCCTTCTCGTACTCCAGCAGCGAGCTGTAATTGCCCGCGGAGCGCAGCAGCTCCTGGCGGCGCACCATCTCGCCCTGCAGCGCGTCCTGCATGCGGGTGACCAGCGGGGCCTCGTCGGCGAGGTTGGTGATCACCGCGGAGGTGTGCGGGAGCTCGTCGAGTCCGAGGAACGTCGCGCCGCCCTTGAAGTCCACCAGCACGAAGTTGAGGACCTCGGAGGAGTGCGTGACCGCCATCGCGACCACCAGGGTCCGCAGCAGCTCCGACTTGCCCGAACCGGTCGCGCCGATCAGCAGGCCGTGCGGGCCCATGCCGCCCTGTGCCGACTCCTTGATGTCCAGCTCGATCTTGGTGCCGTTCTCGGCGATGCCGATCGGCACCCGGAGCCGGTCCTGCTGCGAGGTCCGCGCCCACGTGCGGGCGGCGTCGAGCTTGTCCATCTCGCCGACTTCCAGCAGCGCGGCCAGGTCGAAGTCGGTGACCATGGGCTCGACGATGTCGGTGGTGGCGCTGAGCCGGAACGGCGCGAGCGTGCGCGCCAGCGAGGTGACCTGCGAGAGCCCCTTCGAGTCCGGAACGCCCAGCTCGGTGCGCACCTCGGCGCCCGAGCGGTTGAGCCGGATCATGTCGATCTTCTGGCCGGACAGCTCCAGCCGGAGCGTGGTGCGCTGCGCGGGACCGGACATGTCCAGGTTGAGCACCGTCGCGTTGCGGTAGCCCGCGCCCGCCAGCCGCGACTCCGCCGGGGTGTCGACACCGTCGAGGACGACCACCACGTAGGGCTCGTCGCGGGTCGGGCTCGCGCCCGCCTCGAACCGGCCGCGGTCGCCCAGCTCCGGGCCGATCATCGCCTCCAGCTCGGCCAGCGTCTCGGTCAGCATCCGCACGTGACCAGCACCGTCCTGCTGGCTGGTGTGCTGGGCGTGCGGCAGCCACTTCACCCAGTCCCACTCCGGCGCTCGGTCCGGGCTCGCGCACACCGCGATCTTGAGGTCGTCGGGGGAGTGGAAGGTCACCAGCTGCGCGAGGACCGCGCGCAGCAGACCGCGGGCCGCCTCGGTGTCGCCGCGCATCTGCACCTGCGAGAAGCCGCGCAGGAACAGGGCCGTCGGCAGATCGTCCACAGTGGTGTAAGCCTTGATGAACCGCCGCAGCGCGCGGGCGGACAGCGGCTCCAGGTCTTCGACCGGTTTGGACTGCACCGGCGTCATCTTCATCGCCAGCCGCTGAGCGGACCGGCCGATGCGCACCTCGGCGAAGTCGGCGTGCGAGAGCCGGCGCTCCCACAGCCGTCCGCTCATCGCCACCGACCACAGGCCGGCCGGATCGGGATGCCGCCACGACAGGGCTTTTCGCTGATCCATCGCGACCTGGCGGACCTGCTTGCGCATCTGGCCCAGGTAGCGGAGGTAGTCGCGACGCTCGCCCTTGAGGCGGCGCTTGCGCTCACCGATGCTGCGGCCCATCTGACCGAAACCCATGGCCAGCATGGACACCGCCATCAACGCCACCACGATGAGACCGATGCCGCCGAAACCGCCGGATCCACCGCGGCCCATGAACATCAGCATCATGGCGCCGGAACCCAGTGCCATCGGCAGGTACATCAACAGCCCGCCGAAACCACCGCTGACCTGCTCGGGTATGACGGGCGGCTCCTGCAAGGACAGTTCCCCGTCGGGCATCACGGGGGGCTTCTGCCTGGCCGGTCGCCGGAACGGCGTCACACTCAATGCGATCAGATCCTCTCACTGCTTGCCCTCATCCCTCTACACGGTTGAAGGACTCCGAACGGGTCACAGCAGCGGCGGAAATCCGGAGCACGAAAGCATCACCCGAAATACCGATCAACGTCCGGAACCCCGTTGGTTCTTGTGCGGGTTCGGACGATTCGGCCGATCAGCGGTGCATGGCTCCCGCGACGCAGGTGGGCGGTGTGCGAGCGGAGGACGCGATTGATCAGAACGGTTGAACTGTTCGAGTGCCGGGGACCGTGTTGTGGATATGACGGGAACGACGGCTCAGCCCGCGGTCGCTGCGGGCGAGGTGTGTCGACTGACGATCCAGGGACCCGGCTCGCGCGTCGAGCTGGCGGTGCCCGCGCACATTCCGCTCGCGGATCTGTTGCCCACCTTCCTCGACCACCTCGGAGGTGGGCTCGGGAACGCGGGTCTGGAACACGACGGTTGGGTCCTGCAGCGGCTCGGTGAGCCCGCGCTGCAAGAAGATCTCGGCACCGCCGCGCTGGGCCTCTACGACGGCGACATCCTCCACCTCCGGCCGCGCAACGACCAGTTGCCGCCCGCCGACTTCGACGACCTCGCCGACGGCGTGGCGGCCGGAATCCGCCACCACCGCAAGGACTTGTGGCGACCGGAGAACACCCGACGCACGTTGCTCGCGCTGCTGGGCGCCTCGCTGGTGCTCGGACTGATCCTGCTGCCCACCATCGGAGCCGGGCAGTGGGTCGCGATCACCGCGGGAAGCATCGCGCTGCTGCTGCTCGGTGCCGCCGCCCTGTCCTCGCGCGCCCTCGGCGACCGGGCCGCATCGGAACTGCTGTTCTCCGGCAGCGCCGTCTTCGGTGCCGCCGCCGGGTGGGCGCTGCCGATGATCGGCAGGCCCGTGATCGCGATGAACGCCCAGCTCGTCGCGCCCTGCCTGACCGCTGCCGCGGTGTGCACCAGCGCCATCGTGCTCGGCCGGTTCCTGGTCGGAGGCGGCTTCGGCGCCGGGTACGTCGCCGCGATGCTGACGACCGGGCTGACCGCGCTCGTCGGGCTGCTCAACACCTTCGACATGCTCTCCGCCGGTGGTGCCGCCGCCGTCGTGCTGGCCGTGACGCTGCTGGTGGGAACCCGCGTCCCGCGCATCTCCGCGTGGATGGCCGGACTCAAGGTGCCGCCGCTGCCGACCTCCGCCGAGCAGTTCCAAGAAGGCATCGACCCCGAACCGGGCCGAGAGCTGATGGACCGCACGGCCGCCGCCGACTCCAACCTCACCGCGCTGTGCTGCGGACTCGGCGTCGTCATCGCCGGCTGCCTCGGCATCCTCGCCTTCACCCCCGGATGGGCGTCACCGACGCTCGCCGCGATCGCCTCGCTGCTGCTCCTGCTGCACTCCCGCGAGTTCGTCAGCTCCCGCCAGCGGATCGCGGTCATGGTGCCCGGATTCCTCGGGCTCGCCGCGGTGATCACCGCGATGTGCCTGCTGATCCCCGGCCCGTGGCGGATCGCCATCATCGGCGGCCTGATCGTCATCGCCGGACTGCTGCTCGCCGGTGCCCGCAGGCTGCCCGGCCGGCGCATGCTGCCGCACTGGGGCCGGGCCGGCGACTGGGCGCACACCACCCTCGCCATCGCGATCATCCCGATGACCTTCGCGGCCCTGAACCTCTACGCGGTGGTGAGGGCGTCGTGGTCGTGACAGACGTGCTCCACCGCTCAGCCGCGCGGGCAGCGGCCCTCCGGCAGTCCCGGTTCCGGGGAGGTCGTCGTGCACTCGCGCAGTGACCAGGTGCAGGCGCACTCCTTCATGTCGGCGCGAGTCGTCTCCGCACTCGTGCAGGGCGAACCCGACGCACCCGACCCGCCCCTGCGGCGGACCCCGCTGGGCTACGTGATCGGCCTGATGCTGTCGATGCTCATCGTCGCCGGCTTCGCCGTCGCCGGAGTCCTCGGCTTCGGCGGAGCGACCGACTGGTCCGAGCCCGGCAAGCTCATCGTGGAGAAGGAGACCGGGAGCCAGTACGTGCTGGCTTCCGACGGCACGCTGCGACCGGTGCTCAACTACGCGTCGGCGCGGCTCCTCGGAGCGAGCGAAGTCGCGGAGGTGTCCGACTCGACGCTGAGCGAGGTTCCCCGCGGCACTCCCGTCGGCATCGTCGGCGCTCCGGACGGGATCCCGGCCGGCGCCGCGGGCAGTGCGGGCCAGGCGTGGCTGGTGTGCGCGACCACCACCCGCGACGCCGCCGGGGCCCCGCACGCCACCGTCTCCCTGCACGTCGGCGACACGTCCGACGTGGAACCCGCGCAGCAGGACGAAGCCGTCCTCGTGCGCTCCAGCGCCGGTGACCACTACCTGGTGTGGCGGGACAAGCGGATGAAGCTCAGCGCCCCGTGGGTGGCCGCCGTGCTGGGCTACGACCCCTCCACCGCGCTGCCGGTGCGCGACGCGTTCCTCAACAGCACGCCCTCCGGACCAGACCTCGGGCCGCTCCAGATCCCCGGCGCCGGCCAGCCCGGCCCGACGCTCGGCGGACAACCGACCCGCATCGGGCAGATCTTCTCCGTCGAGGTCGTCGGACGCCCGCGAACGCTCCACATGCTCACCACCAGCGGCCTCATGCCGGTCAACGGCACCACCGCCGCGCTGGCGATGGGCGACCCGGCAGGAGGTGGGCAGGCGAGCCCACGCGCCCTGTCACCCGCCGCGATGGCCTCGGTCGGACAGGTGCCCTCCTCGCCGCTCATGGCGCAGCTGCCCGACCAGCCCCCGTCGCTGCTGGACACCGCCGGCCAGACCGGCGACCCCGACGCCGGAACGCCCTGCATCCAGGTCGAACCCGGCCCGCGCGGAGTCAAGTCCACATTGGTCAGCGGGTGGCCCGACGGCGGCGTGGTCGTCGACGGACCCGGCATCGAACGAGACGAGTTCACCGCCGACCGGATCGACGTCCAACCCGGCGCAGGCGTGCTCGCCCGCACGCTCCCCGCACCCGGCGTACCAGGCGCCGGCCTCTACCTGGTCACAGACTCGGGCGCCAAATACCCGGTGCCCGGCCAGAGCGCAGCCGAAGCCCTCGGTTATCGGCTGGCCGAAGCGGTTCCGGTTCCAGCGCACCTGCTCTCGCTGCTGCCGACCGGGCCGGTGCTCGCACCGGAGCGAGCCGCAGGCGGTGGTGTGCAAACAGCACCCTGAGCCACCGGCCGTCGTGGCCGGCAGGCGACAAGCAATCCGAATCCCGCACAGTGCAAGGAGAACCCGATGACCGCACCAGGTGCCCAGTACGGACTCAACGACTCGCAGCTGCAGCAGATCATCGAGGCGACCAACCAGTCGCTGTCCCAGATGCGCCAGCTCAACAACCAGGTCCAGACCCAGGCGGCCTCGCTGGGCCAGGCCAACGTGTCCGACTCCGGTCGCATGCTGGTCGACAAGTTCGGCGTGTGGGCCGGCGACTTCTCGCGCATCGAGAGCGAGCTCAACCAGCTCAACCAGCGCGTGATGGACGTTCGCAACGCCTCGCTGCAAGCAGCCCAGCAAGCAGCAGACAACGCCTCCGGCGCGGATCTCTGATCCTTTCGCTGCTCTATTTGCTTAGCGGTGCGGGTAGCGGAACCTGAGCGCTTCCGTGGACTCCGGGCGCCACTCCTGATGTATGCCAATACACGGCGTCGCGGCGTCCTCGCCACGGAAGCGCTCAGAACCCGCGGCGGTGCCGGTTGCTCAGGTGGGGCAGAGAGAAAGCACCTTCGGTGCTTGCGTGACCGGTTTCCTGACCCGAACACCTTCTTGTGAGACTTCCTACCTAGAACGGAGATTGGTATGACTCAGTTCAGCGTGCAGCACGGGGCCTACGAAGAGGTCAACATGGGGCTGCAGCAGGCCGTTCGTCAGATGGGCACCATCCTCGACGAGCTCAACGGCTTCCTGAAGAACATGGGCGAGGCCACGCAGGGCAAGGCCGCGCCGCTGTGGGCCGAGAAGCAGCAGAAGTGGAACCAGGCCTACACCGAGATGAACACCCGCCTCAACAGCGGTTTCACCTCGTCCAACAACGCCGCGCAGGCGTTCCAGGACGGTGACAACCGCAGCGCCCAGATCATGGCGTGAGTCGGTTCCGCCTGAGCGCGCTCCGCTCAGCGGTGCCGGTGGATCACGCCTGAGAACCGGTGCGGCGCACACCGTTCCCCTCACCTGGGGCAGCGGATCGCGCCGCCCGGAGAGGGCGCCACCGGGTTGAAGTTTCGGGTGCGGGTCGCCACGCGCAGCGGCCCGCACCCGATCCCCCTTCCTCCCCGTGCAAAGGAGAGTCTCGTGGCTGACGAGACGAAGACGAAGTTCGACAGCGGTCAGTACGAGAAGATGATCAAGAACGTCGACACCCACGAAGACGAGCTGCGCAAGCAGTTCCTGGGAGCCAGCAGCGGAATTCGCCTCGCGGCGGACCTCGGCGAGCGGGTCCACGCGGGCAACCCCGAATGGCCGGCCATCCAGTCGCTCAACGAATCCCTGGGCGTCCTGGGCAAATCCGCCGAGACCATGAACGAGAAGACGAGCAAGGACTGGCGCAAGTTCACCGAAGCCCTCAACGACGCCAAGCGCGTCTTCGAGGACACCGACGACCTCGCCAGCTACTCGGCGACCGAGTTCGTCCAGGACTACCCGGACCTCGGTCAGCAGGCTCCCGCCGGCTGAGGTTGAGGAGCTGTTCCCGAAAGCCCCCTGAACCCCCGACCCGCACGTCGAACGACCTCAGCTGACGGCATCAGCCCAGGAGCAGGAGAAAGCCCATGCCCGAGAACGCGGACCTGTCAGGCCCGAGCAGCGACTGGACGTTCTTCCAGGCGCTCAGCGCGTTGACCGGAAAAGGGCCGGACCTGAAGTCCAAGGCCGAAGGCGTCAAGTGGTTCGAGGTCGCAGGCGGCGGTGACGGTGGCGCCGGCGGCAAGGACGCCGACTTCACCGGGGACAGCCTCAAGGAGAACCTGAGCAACCGGGTCGCCCCCACCGAAGACCTCACCTACACCGCGTTCGACCGCGTCTACTACCGGGTCAACCGCAACACCGCGGCGGCCGACGCCTGGACGCAGGCCATCAACGACGCCGGGACCATCGTCGGTGAGATGTCCTCGGGCAAGAGCGGCACGCTCGACCTGCCGACCCTGCGCCAAGCTCAGGACCTGGTCGGCAAGTACGAGAAGTGGCTGGAGACCTCCGGCAAGGAGTTCCGGACCTGGGCCAAGTCGCTGGACTCAGATGATTCCGGGTTCAGCGGCAAGGCGGCCTCGGTCATCCAGGGGCGGATGGACCAGAACGCCGACAAGCTCGAAGGCCTGCACGAGCAGCTCACTCTCGACCGCGGCGTCGCGGTCTCGGTGGCGATGAAGAACCTCGGCGACAAGATCGAAGCGGCGGTCAAGGGACTCGCCGAGGCCTTCTACGACTTCCGCAACCGGGCGCTGTACCTGCCCAACAACAAGCGGGTCGACTACGAGAACCAGCTCTACGAGTTCCTGACCAACGGCGTCGGCCTGGTCAAGGGCGCCCCGAACTACCAGCTCGACGGCAAGAGCACCGAAGAGGCCCAGTCCTACATCAACACCTCGCTGGCCAGCTTCAAGGAAGGCAACCTGGTCACCGCGGGTCCGTGGGACAAGATGAACACCGAGATCACCAACGCCGCGCTCACCGAGCTCACGACGCTGGACACCGCGGCTGCTGCGGCGCTCAAGCCGCTCGAGGAAGAGCTGAAGTACACGCAGTCGGCGATCAAGGAGCTCACCGAGCCGGAGGTCAGCGCCCCGAACACGCCGCCGACCACCCCGCCCGGTGGGGACACGAACATCCCGCCGCCTCCCGGTGGCGACACCAACATCCCCCCGCCGCCTGGCGGTGACACCAACGTGCCGCCGCCCGGTGGGGACACGAACGTGCCGCCTCCCGGCGGGGACACCAACGTGCCGCCGCCCGGCGGGGCCGATGGGCTCGGCACCGGCGGGGGCGGCCCGGAAGGCCTCGGCGGACCCGGTGGTGGTGATCCGGCCAACGGTGGCGCGGGCGGTTTCGGCGGCGGTCCCGAAGGGCTCGGCGGACCCGGTGGCGGAGACCCCGCCAACGGCGGCGTCGGCGGTCTCGGCGGTGAGAGCGGACTGGGCGGTCCCGGTGATCCCGCCAACGGTGGCCTCGGCGGCGGGCTCGGCGGTCCCGACGGTCTCGGTGGGGACTCCGGCCTCGGGACCGGCGACAACGGCGCCAACGGTGGCGCGACCCCGCCCGTGGTCGGACCCGGCGGACTCGGACTGGGTGGCGGTGCCGGGGGAGGCGCGGGCACCAAGCCCGGCACCAGCCCCAACGGCGACCCGGCCAACGGTGGCGCGGGTGGTTTCGGCGACTTCGGCCAGAACGACCCCGCCAACGGCGGTGCCGGTGGCCTCGGCGGCGGACCCCAGCAGCCCGGCCTGGTCGACAGCGGCCTGACCGAGAGCTCCTTCGACCCCGCCAACGGCGGTGCGGGCGGCTTCGGCGACGTGCCCGGTCAGCAGGACCAGGACCGCCCCGGCATGGGCGGGTTGCCGCTGGACTCCAACGGCAACCCGATTCCCGGAGCCGGTGGAGGTCTGGGCGACCCGGCCAACGGTGGTGCCGGAGGCTTCGGCGACACCGGTCTGCCCGGTGGTGCCGACTCCGGATTGGGCGCGGGCCTGGGAGATCCGGCCAACGGTGGTGCGGGCGGCTTCGGCGATCTGCCCGGTGGCGCTGACGGTGGTCTGGGCGCCGGTCTCGGTGACCCGGCCAACGGCGGTGCCGGTGGTTTCGGCGATCTGCCGGGCGGTCAGGGCGGTTTCGACCCGGGCGGGCTCGGCTCCGGCACGGGCGATGCGGCCAACGGCGGCTTGGGCGGCTTCGATCCCGGCGGCCTCGGCTCCGGCGCGGGTGCCGGACTCGGTGACGCTGCCAACGGCGGTGCCGGGGGCTTCGGCGACGGCGCGGGCGGCCTCGGCTCCGGTGGTTTCGACGGCGTCTCCGATCCCGCGGAGGGCTACGGCTTCGACAACGTCTCCGACGGTTTCGGCGCACCCGACGGCTCGGGCGGCTCGGGCACCGGGTCCGAGCAGCAGCGCGGCGGTGCGGGCGGCGGCACGACCGGCTTCGGCATGGGGTCCGGTGCGGGCTCCGGCCTCGGTGGTTCGCAGGCCCCGACGCCGTCCCCGGGCATGAGCCAGCTCAACGGGCCCTCCACCCAGCAGGGCATGGGGGGAATGCCGTTCATGCCGCCGATGATGGGCGGCATGGGGGGCATGGGCCAGCAGGGCGACAAGAACGAGCGCGAGCGGCAGACCTGGCTGTCCGAGGACGAAGACGTCTGGGGCACCAACGCGGACGCGGGCATGGGCGTCATCGGACTCCCCGACGAAGCGGACTTCGACGTCGACGAGCAGGTCGCCGCAGGGCCGGTGCGACCGCCGCGCCAGCCGCAGCAGCCGGCGCCCGCGGAGCAGGAGCAGACCGCCCAGGCAACGGCGTCCGGGCAGGGCTGAGGAGTTGTCGCGGGTGCGCGAGCTGAACCGCGCACCCGCGACGGCGGCCGCCGCACTCCGGGAACGCCCATCAGCAAGTCGATCTGGCAGCCAGTCGATCAGGCACGTAGCGGGAAGGAGGGAATGACCCGCGATGTCATCTCCCCTGTTCAACCAGATGGAAAACGCGCTGGCAGACCTCCGCGAGCAGCAGGAGCGCATCCGCGAAGCGCAGGGGCGGGCCGAGAAGGAGACCACGACCGTCTCCACCAAGGACCGCTCGGTATCCGCGACGGTGGACCACCGGCAACGGCTCACCGGTCTGAAGTTCTCCGGCACCCGCTACCGCACGATGGCGCCCGCCGAACTGGCCAACAAGATCGTCGAGCTGGTCCGGCAGGCGCAGGACGAGGCCAACCAGAAGTCCGTCGCGGTCTACAGCGCGATGGCGCCCGCCGGTTTCGGCTCGGCGCTGACCGAGATGGTCAACGGCGAGTTCGACCTGGACAGGATGTTCGACGAGGCGGTGCGCGAGGCGGAGAGCATGAGCGACGCCGCCGACGAGGGGGAAGAGGCCGATCGTGGCAAGTGACGAGAACGACCTGGTCGCAGCGGACATCGAGGCGCTCAAGCGGGGTGGTGTCGACCTGACCCGCATCGCCGAGACCGCGAACTCCATCTACGCCGACCTCGCCCACGACTGCAACTCCTTCGCCATCGAGGGCGATGACGACATCGCCAAGACGCTGCGGACGAAGTACGAGCCCGGGGAGAAGGACGGGCTGGAATTCCTCCGCATGCTCGGCATCAACATCGGCACCGACGGCGAGAAGGTCGTCGACGTCGGCAAGACCTTCGACGACATGAACGAGACCGCGAACAGCGAGGTGAGCAAGGGCGGAAAGAAGGCCTGACCGAGCGCGGGTTCGATCGCGCACGGACGAGGGGGACGTGAGGGCGCACGATGGCGATCATGGTTCCGGAAGAGGTCGGAAACCTCTTCATGGTCCTGACCGGCGAGAAGTGGCCGCAGATCAATGAAGATCAACTTCGGCGGCTGTCGGAGTCGTGGCGCAACACCTCCACCAGGCTGCGCAGCGAGCTCACCCCCGAGCTCGCCGAGGCCATCAAGCTCATCCGCTCGGAGTTCTACGGCAAGGCGGCGATGCGGTTCGCCGACCGGATGGCGCCGTACGTCGAGAGCAACGGCTACATCGAGACCGCCGCGACCGGCTACGAGCAGATCGCCGGGTTCCTCAAGCAGCTCTCGGTGCAGACCGAGTACGTCAAGCTCGTCAGCCTGCTGTCGCTGATCGAGCTGCTCGCCGAAATCGCCTGGGCCATCGCGATGGCCGGCCCCACCTTCGGCGCCAGCATGACCTGGCTCGCCGGCCGCTACGCCATCGTCCGCTTCCTGCTCAAGAACATCTGGGGCAGGCTGCTGATGCGCGTCATCCAGGCGCAGATCTTCGGCATCGCCTTCCAAGTGGCCATCGATGCTGCCGCCCAGGGCATCCAGATGGCCAAGGGCACCCGCGACGACTGGGACGAGGACGCCACGAAGCAGGCCGCCGCCGTCGGCGCGCTCGGTGGTGCGCTGGCCCTGCCGTTCGCCGCGCTCGGCGGCGCGATGGGCAACATGCTCGCCAAGGGCCTGGTCAAGGGCGTCGGCGACAAGATCGACAACGACGTTCTCAAGGCCGCTGCGGAAGCCGCGTCCAAGAACTTCGCGGACGACTTCCCGAAGGCCCCGTCGCTGGCCAAGTTCGCCACCCAGGTCTCCGACCACATGAACACCCACATCGCCCGCGACATCGGCGCTCACACCCCGGGCAACTACGCGGGCATGTCGCTCAAGGGCATGTGGGCCGAGAAGTTCGGCCGCGGCCTCGCCGACGCGGTCGAGGAGGGCCTGCACGAGTTCTTCACCGAAGGCCTCTACGGCGCGATGACCGGCCAGGGATTCCAGGCCAACCCGTACTCGTTCACCGCGGGCATGTCCGCCGGTCTGTCGGAGAACCTGGGCAGCGTCATCGGCGCCGGGATCTACGGCAATCTCACCCCGGGCAGTGGCGAGAACCCCTTCCTCGCAGCGCAGCGCGAAAACGACGGCGGGGACTCCGAGACCTCGCCGCTGCTGGACGGCGACGGGGACCTGGACACCTCCAGCACCGACGGCGATTCCGCGAGCACGTCCACCGGCGGTGGCCTCGGCGGAGTCGGCGGGCTCGGCCAGTCGGGTACGCAGGTCCCGGGGCCCTCGACCCAGCAGGGCGAGGGCGCGACCGCCGGGCCGGACGTGCAGAGCGACCCGGTCGACCCGGCCTCGGACGGCCAGTCGACCCACGACTCGATCACCGAGCCGCAGACCCAGGTCCCGCACCAGCCCGGATCCGGGAGCACCGGAACGCCGAAGTCACCGGAGGCGGTCACCGTCGGCTCGGACGGGAACGTGGTCCCCGCCGAGAACTCCCAGTCGCAGCAGACGGATTCGTCCGACGCCGACCTCTCGCCCGGATTGCCGCCAGCGGGGCAGCAGTCGAACGCCGACGGCACGTCGATCACCGATCCGTCCACATCGGAATCCGGTCAGGTTCCCGCGCAGCGCGACTCGCAGAACCCGTCGCAGGTATCGGAGGGGAATTCCTCGGACACCGCTGTGCAGGAAGGCGATTCGACCTCTCCGCAGGCGCCGAGCACGAACCCCGCCCAGCCCGCTCCGCAGCCCGGCACGACCCAGCAGGACGGGTCGAACACCGGCTCCACCGGGAGCGACCCGCAGCAGGCCGCGCAGGGCGAATCCGGGACGCGCCCGACGCCCACCCCGGTCGCCACCGGCACGGATTCCACCTCGCAGGTAGACCAGTCCACCCAGGTCCAGCAGGACTCGCGGAGCACGGACTCCGCCCAGCCCCAGCAGGACTCGCAGCAGTCACGCACCGACTCCGCCCAGCCCCAGCAGGGCCGACCCGGCCAGCAGGACGTGCCGAGCGACAGCACGACCACGACCGAGGCGCCGGGACGAACGCAGGAGAACGGCCAGACCTCGGGCACCGACCGGGCCCAGCGCACCGACGGCGCCGTCACCGGGCAGCAGCCGGTCAGCACCACCTCCGGCACCGGCCAGACCCAGCCCTCCTCGACGAGCACGAGCACCGCGAACTCGACCGCGTCCACGAGCGCGCAGCAGTCGCCGACCCAGTCGCAGTCCGGGAACCAGTCGTCCACCACGCGCGGGAGCACCACGAACGGTGGCCAGAGCAGCACGTCCTCGCCGTCGGTCGTCGACGTGGCGGCCACCTCGCAGACCGCGCTCCCGGAGTTCTCCGGCACCCCGAGCACCGAGACCTCGGAGGTCGCGGTCGACTCCAGCGGCACCGTGGTCGAGACCTCGCAGGACCAGGAGACCTCGCACGCACCGGCTGACGACCAGCGACCCCAGGACCCGGCTCAGGACTCCGAACCCACCCAGGACCGGACCGCCCAGGACTCCCGCGGCGACCAGAGCACGCAGCAGGACGGAACCCAGCAGGACGTAACCCAGCAGGACTCGGGCACCACGCAGGACAGCGGCACCGCCACGAACGACGACCTCTTCGCCGCGCTCGACCAGGACCCGCGGCTGGACCTGGCCCTGACCGACCCGTCGCAGGTCACGCCCGCGCCGGTGCTGCCGGAGACGGCGCGCGCCGCGGACTCCTTCGCCGCCGACATGACCGCGCACGTCGACGAGACTCCGCGCCCCGCGGAGCTCACGCGCGACGGCGTGATCTCCGGCCACTCCCGGTTGCTGCCCAGCGACGGCGTCTGGTCGCCGGACGGGAAGGCACCGCTGGCCGCGAACGTCGCCTCCAAGATCGACGTCGATCCGGCGGTGCGGGCCGGGCTGCAGCAGCGGTTCCAGCAGCTGGTCGACACCCGGGGTGAGCTCGGGCTGCTCCAGATCCTCTCCAGCGGGCGGAACTTCCAGGTCCCCGGCCGGGACGGCACGCGGAACGTGTTCGTGCGGATGGACCCCGACACCGTGGCTCCGGTCGTGGCCTCCGACACCGACGTGCACAACGCGCCGTCGCAGAGCAGCAAGCACGAAGGTGCCAGCCGGTCCATTTCCAGCCACGCGGTCTCCCGCAAGCTCCGGCAGAACGTCGTGGCCGGCTGGGTGGATTCGGCGATCGAGGTCGCCGCCACCTCGCTGAACCTGCGCCTGCTGCCGTTCCTGGGGTGGGGCGAGAGCCGCAGCAACACCGTGTCGGACAAGACCGGCAACACCCGCGAGCGCACCGCGAAGCTCGGCGCCCACCACAAGGCCTTCGACGTCGGGTTCCAGGTCCAGTGGGATTCCGACGGGAACCGCGGCAACTCCCGGTTCGATCCGACGGTCCGCCTGGCCTACCCGGAGACGGTCCTGGAGAAGCCGCGACCGGCTCCCACCCCGGACGGCACGACTCCGGCGACCACCGCCCCGAACGTCCAGGACACCCGGAACGACCAGCAGGCCGGCGACCGGAACGACACCCCCGCCCCGCGCGCACCGGTGCCGATGCCCGCCGACGTGCAGCAGCTCATCGCCAACCTCGACAGCTACGCGGGCGTCGGCGAGCTCCACCGCAACGTCATGTCCACCCTGCCGGACTGGGTGCGCGACGACCCCACGCTCAGCGACGGCGTGGCCACCAAGGTCGACAGCTCGCAGTTCGTGGAGGAGACCTCCGAGGGCCTGGTCAACGGCATCGACATCAGCCAGCGCACCACCTACCCCCGGTGGTTGCGGATGCCGGGGAAGAACTGGTCGAAGCACCCCGAGGTCAAGGTGAAGGTCGAGCCGCGGGTCCGCGGTTTCGAGAAGGTCGGTGCACCGCAGCAGATCCGCACCGGCGAGATCCTGCGCAACACCAAGGACACCAGCACCTCCAGCAGCATCGGATCCCGCGCGGTGGGCGGATTCCGAGTCCGGGGGCTGTTCACCTCGGGCGAGGCGAAGATCGACGGGAACACCAGCCCGCTGCAGGTCGGCCCGATCGGCGTGCTGTCGCTGAACTCCACCCGCAAGGAGTCCCAGACCGGCAGGGAATCGGGGACCAACAAGGACAAGTCGCTGGAGAGCGGCGGAGCGCAGCGCTACCGGATCGACCTGTCCCTGGCCGCCGAGATCACCTCCCGCCCCGGCGGGAAGGCCGAATCCGCCCCGATCCCGGTGCAGGCCACCGACGGCGCCACCTACGTGTGGGTGCGCAACGAGGACGTTCCCGAGTTCGAGAAGGTCCTGGGCGACGTGCTCAACCCCGGCGGCACGCCCTCGGCCGCGCAGCAGACCACCGCTCCGAACGCCGAGCAGCGGGAGCGGATCCAGACCGTCCTCGACGGCGAGGGCATGTTCAAGAACGTGGTCCGCGTCGGTGGCACCGGCGAGCTGCGCGACCAGGCCCGCCAGCACATCCGGCAACGGCTCACCGGGCTGGGCGTGGACACCGACTCGGTCGACTGGAACCAGGTCAACCGCGACCTGAGCGGCTTCGGCCCCTACCAGGTCATGACGAAGTTCGACGACCTCAGCGGTGATGGGAAGCCGCTGACCGTCGACGTCACCGCGGGCGGGCGCAAGTTCCGCTTCGAGCTCACCGGCGATCTGGGCGACGTGACCGGGCGGCGCACCCTCGACAACGACGTCCGGTTCAGCGCGACGCGCAAGCACGGCAGCGGCTGGAACACCGGGTTCAAGACGAGCTTCGGCGTGGGCGCGCTGCTGGCCGCCATGGCCCGGACCACGATCCGGCCCTCCGGGTACGGGTCGAGCAACTACGTCGGCGGCATCGCGGGTCTCGGCGGGAGCTGGACTCGCGGCAAGTCCAGCGGTCACGGCGACAGCCTCGAATCCGAGCAGCGCATCAAGTACGAGGGCAAGGCGGACCGGATCACCCGCGACGTGACCTGGAACCTCCAGGCCACCGACACCTCCGCGCGGAACCCGTTCGGCCGCAAGGCCCCGGCCACCGAGGTGCAGGTGCCCGGGAGCGCGGACTACCGGGTGGCCGGTTTCCTGATCGACGCGGACGCGGGCTGGAACCCGGGCGACCCGGTACCCGCGACCGGGCACGACCTCCACGACGGCAACCGGGTCGACATGAACGGCAACACCGCGGTGGTCTCGGTCGTGGACCTCTACGGCAAGGCCAACGAGGCGTTCCACGAGATGCAGCGCGACGCCGCGCGCAGCGCCAAGGAGGGCAGGTTCGAGCGGTTCCGCCGCTGGATCGCGCACGGCGGCAGCACCGATCCCCGGCACAGCGACCCGAAGCACCTCCTCGACGTCGACCCGCAGTGGTGGCAGACGCGGCTCGCCGGGATGTTCCACGGCCCCCAGGTGCGCGACGGAGGTGCTCACGCCGGGCTGTTCTTCGACCGCATGCAGCGCGGAGCCTTCGAGATTCGGGTGCACAACGAGCGGCCGCTCGGGCCGGTGCCCGGCAACTCGACCTGGGAGACCACCAACAAGACCAGCGTGTCGGTCTCCAGCGGCCACAACCGGGGCACCGACGGCGAGATCGGGGTCAACTTCTGGGGTGCCATGGCCGACGCGGGCGCGGGCGTGTCCCTGTCGACCGGCCGCGGGACCGGCGACTCGCTCGGCGGCTCGACCAAGGCCGCCTCGCAGATCACGACGCCGATGCAGCTCTACACCGGTGACCTGGTGCTGTCGGTCCGGGCCGACGCGTGGCAGCAGCTGTTCGGGCAGCCCAACCACCGGTGGGACGCGATCAGCCCGTACCCGACCGGGGCGCAGAGCGACACCGTCGAGATCCTCGTCCCCGACGGGCTGCTCTACGTCACACCGCAGAACCCGGTGACCACCCACCCGGACACCCGCCTCACCGAAGACCTGCCGCTGCTGCGCGATCTCGGCGCCGGGCTGGACCGGTCGGTCGTCGTCTCCGGCTTCACGCGAGACGCGCCGGAACCGACCGGGCAGACGCAGGACGGGCGGACGGACCGGCCGGAGGAGAACGGCGGGAACCGGGCCGAGCAGGACCAGGACGCTCAGGACGACCAGGCGCAGAGCGGTCAGGACCGGCTGTCCGACGACGCGATTCGCGCGCTCTGGCACGCCGCGCCCGAGCTCTTCCCGGGCTGGACCCCCGATTCGGGCCGCCCGGCACCGCTGTTCGACGCCACCAACGCGCTGCGCGCGCTGGACAACCCGGCCGACGTCCGCGAGATGCTCAACGGCGGTTGGCAGCGAACCCTGTTCCGCTCGCGCTGGTTCGGCTCGCACTACTACACCTTCACCGCGACGGCCGAGCAGCAGCCCGGCGCCGAGATCATCGACCGCGGCGAGGTGCCCACCGGTGGTTACGCCGAGACGCAGGGCGTCCGGGGGCAGGGCGAGGACTCGTCGCGCAGCGCCGCAGTCTCGGCCTCGCTGACCGCGTGGCCGATCATCCCGACGACTCCCGGAGGCGGTTCGCTCGCGCCGATGCCGGCCGTCGGTGTGTCCGCCGAGAGCGGAGCGGAGCAGGCCAACGAGGTGGGCACGTTCGGCCAGGACCGTTCGGACACCGACGGCCACGTCGGCGTCCGAGCACCGGTGCGGATCAACTTCACCGTGCACAAGTTCCGCGTCCCGCCGCTGCTGCTGTCCACCTTCACCGAAGGCGCGGTCGGCTCCAGCGCCTACCGGCACCCGGAACGACGCGAGGTGACGCTGCCCCCGCAGCTGTCGCAGACGCGCGGTCAGGTCGACCTGAACCTGCCCGAGTTCCTGCTGAACCAGCCCACCGACCACGCGCCGGGCGGGACCGGTCGCGACATCACCGACGCGGCGAAGCAGTCGCCGTCCTTCCAGCTGGCCAAGGGAACCCGGGACCCGCAGCTCACCCAGCAGGCCGTGGACGCCATCGTCGACGCACGAGGGCACGAGGACCTGGTCCACCGCTGGTTCGGCGAGGGAACGCCGAACCGCGGCAAGCTAGACGCGCTGTTCTCACCGGACGTGATCGTGCCCAACATCGGCCACGACCGGAGGCTGCTCAGCGACGACGGGTACACGACGTCGTTCAAGGTCCACGACCGCTTCCTGTCGGTGGACTACGAGGTGCAGGTCACACCGAGGCTCACCGACCCGCAGTTCATGCACTCCTGGACCGAGGCGCAGCACTCGTCGAAGCAGGGCGCGGAAGCGAGCCAGGCGTCCGGCGACTCCCGATCACGCGGCGCGGACGCCGGTTTCGGGATGATGGCCATCCACAACACGAACTGGAGCAACGCCGAGAACGCCGCCTCGCGCGGAGTGACGGACTCCGAGACCGCGGCCGCGGCGCTGGAGCAGAGCAACACCTCGCGGACCCGCGGGCAGGACTGGCGGCGCTACAGCGCCATCCCGCACTACGACCTCATCATCCGCTCGAAGCCGCACTTCGCGCCGAGCTGGTCCGAGCACCGGAGGGAAGGTTCGCGCGGGTTCACCGGCACACCGGTGGAATTCGACGTCCGCGAGGGCGAGCACACCCCGTTCGACGCTCCGCCGCAGACCGCACCCGACACCGCGCAGCAGGACGTGAACGTCACGGCGGGGACGTCCCGGACACCGGAGCAGGCGCAGCGCGAGGTCCAGGCGATCGAGGGCCAGCTCGCCGAGCTGCACTCGCAGTACGACCGGTTGACCAGCAGGATCAGCCGGCTCGCCGATGCCGTGCAGGCCATGGCCGAGCCGCACCTCGACGGCGGGCCCAGGCCGGACCCGCGCCAGGTCGAGATCATCCACCGCGCGGCGATCGAGGTCACCGAGCCCGACGTGCAGCGTCTCGACCAGGTGGGGCGGCAGATCGCGGAGAACGAGCTCGCGCTTGACGACCTCCGGCGAGAGGCCGGCGACCTCGCCCCCGGAGCGCCTCCCCGCGGCACGCAGGACACCGGACTCCGTCCCGACGAGAGCAGGACCGACAGCGACGGCAGGCACTTCGACCGCTCCGGGAACCTGCTCCAGCAGGGGCAGGACGGCCAGTGGCGCAAGCAGAAGTACTTCGCGCTGCCCTGGTTGGACGACAACACGATGGTGCTCGGCATCCGTCCCGAGACCAACCCCTACACCGGCCGGCCCCACCACATGGCCGGATTCCCGTCGCTCCCGGGCGGCCACGCGCAGCAGCACTTCGCGGCCGACGGCGACTTCATCGGCGGGACGCTGGCCAACCAGATCGGCGAGGACCTGCACGGCGCCTACCGGCTCAGCGACCACGGCGAGGTCGCGCACTCGAACCCGGGCGCGGGCAACGCCAAGTCCGATGCGCACTTCGTTCCCACCGGCCTGGAACGCGACGGGAACCCGCGCCCACCCGCCGGGGACACCCGGGAGATCGGGCGCAGCGTCGAGATCGACCTCCGCGATCTCGGCGTGACGCAGCGCAACACCGGCCGCGAGATCCTCGCCGCGGTGGCCTACGCGTCGGGGATCGAGGACTTCGGTTCGCGGCACGCCGAGGAGTTCTTCGCCGACCCCTCCAGCGCGCAGATCGCCGAGTCCGTCCGGGACCGGCTTCCGGCCGCGCCATCGCACACCGCGCCCGCCCAGCCACCCGTGGCCGAGGCTCCCGTGGACGTCGACGAGGCGGTGCCGGTGTTCCGGGTGGAGGCGGAGCGGTGGAAGGCGTTGGACAACGCGTTCGTGTTCGGTGGTGAAGGCGGGCGTCCGACGGTGCGGCGGGGCGAGGGCAGCGGTATCCGGCAGCAGGTGAGCTACAGCCTGACGCCGGAGCCGGGGCGCTGGAACTTCGAGACGAAGCTGTACCTGCGGCCGGCCGAGGGGGTGACGTCTGCGGATCTCGCGGCCGTGCGGGCGAACACGGCGGAGGGCATCGAGAAGCTCGTCAACCAGCAGTCGCACACCTTGCCCGGGCCGGAGGTCGAAGCCCACGCCCACGTCGTGTTCGTCGATGACCCGGGTGCCGCCGATGGTGTGGTGGAGGTGGTTCCGGGGCGTCCGGATGATGTGAGCAACCCGATGGATCAGCATCGGTGGGCTGCTGGCGCGTCCGCGTCGGAGTTCACGCACGAGGTGCTGCACTTCTTCGGGGTTCGGGACGCGTATCCGCATCCTCGGCAGTTGTTGGACACCGCCGATAGTCCGGTGCCGGGTGACCTGATGGATGTGCGGCATGAGGGCGCGGATTATCGGGTTCTCGATCGGCACATGCAGCAGATCATGGACGTGGCCTCGCCTCACCTGCCGGGATCGTTGGCCACCGACGGCGTCATCCCGTCCTCGTCCGGGACCGAGATCTCGTCGCAGCGCGAGGCGAACCCGTCCGACGTCTCACCAGCCGTTCCCCCGAGCGACCGGCCGCGACGGCATCACGGCAGTCACCACGACCCCTACGCCGGCTCGTCGCGATCCTCCCGCTCCTCGCACGAGCCCCGGTCGCACCGCTCGTCGCAGGCGCCGCCCCAGCCCAGCGTTCCGGTGAGGCTGGACAACCCGCAGTTGCGGGCGAATCCGTCGCGTCCGGTGTGGATGTACCGGGGTGATACACGTCCGACCGAGGTGATCTTCCGGGATGGCATGACGTCGTGGGGCCGGGACTACAACTTGGTGTCGCACGTGCACGGTGGTGAGCACGCGCGCAATTCCGGGTACGTGTCGGTGACGCCGAGCGCGGTGGCGGCGCATCAGTTCGTGGTGCCCGATGGCGGAGAACCGATTCGGTACGACGGCCGTTGGTATGTGCCGATGTCGGGGCAGATCTATCAGATCGAGTCGTCGGGCAACATGATTCACATGGCGTCGCAGAACCTGCCGCAGGATCTGCTGGATCGGATGCAGTACCAGACCGAATGGGACTCGGTCCGCCATGTCGACCGTCGCAACATTCATTCCGCGATGACGGTGAGCGGTCACTTCCACCAGGGTCCTGATGGGCGGCGCACGATCCTTCCCGGCACGACACCGCAACTGACCAATGTGGACAACGAAGGCTACGTCAGCGGATACCGGGGTTACGACCCGCACGCGGACGCGGGGAGCGGGTTCACGCGGGAGACGGATCTCGGGTTGGGTGGTTCGTCCCGACGGCGCCGCTCTCCCTCCGACGACGCCTACCCGGGCAGCACCAGCTCGTCCTCCTACTACCCGAGGCAGTCGAGCTCCTACGACAACTACTACGACCGAGGCCCGGGACTGCCGCCCAGCGCGGAGAGCGCCAGCACCGGCGCGACCGTCAGCCAACCCGCGGGCGGCGCCCAGCAGCCGGGCCGCGAGGTCACGCTCGACAACCCGCAGCTGCGGGCGAACCCGCCACGGCCGCGGTGGATGTTCCGAGGGGACACGCGTCCCCCGGCGGAGATCTTCCGCGACGGGATGACCTCGTGGGGCCGGGACTACGACCTCGTCGCGCACGTGCACGGCGGCGACCAGGCCATGAACTCCGGGTACGTGTCGGTGACGCCCAGCGCCGTCGCGGCGCACCAGTTCGTGGTGCCCGACGGTGGCCCGCCCGTCCAGCGCGACGGCAAGTGGTACTTCCCGATGTCCGGTCAGATCTACCAGATCGAGTCCTCGGGCAACATGATCCACATGGCCTCGCAGAACCTGCCGCAGGCCTTGCTCGACCGGATGCAGTTCCAAACCGAATGGGACGCCGTCCGGCACGTCGATGCCGAGAACATCCACTCAGCGATGACCGTCGAGGGGTACTTCCACCAGGGGCCCGACGGCAAGCGCACCATCCTCCCCGGTACGGCGCCGACGCTGACGAACGTCGAGAACGAGAACTTCGTTCCGCAGCACCCGGGATACGACCCGCACTCGGACTCCGACAGCGGCTTCACCCGGGACAGCGACCTCGGCCTCGCTGAGCGGTCCGCCGAATCCGCCGACATCTCCCCGGGTCTGCCTCCCTCGGACGGTTCCCGGCACTCGTCGCGGTCGCGTCGTTCGCACGAGTCGTCGCGGTCGCACCACTCGTCCCGCTCGCATCATTCGTCGAGGTCGCACCACTCGTCGTCGAGCAGGCCGTCGTACTCGGGTTATCCGGCGGTGTCCTCGTCCGCCGCGCAGGCCGGCTCGTCGCACCCCGCTGCGGGTCCGGTGCGGTTGGACAACCCGCAGTTGCGGGCGAATCCGCCGCGTCCGGTGTGGATGTACCGAGGTGACACGCGTGCGCCGGAGGTGATCTTCCGTGACGGGATGACGTCGTGGGGCCGGGACTACAACCTGGTGTCGCACGTGCACGGGGGTGAGCACGCGCGCAATTCCGGCTACGTGTCGGTGACGCCGAGCGCGGTAGCGGCGCACCAGTTCGTCGTGCCGAATGGTGGCGATCCCGTGTACTACGAAGGTCGCTGGTACGTGCCGATGTCCGGGCAGATCTACCAGATCGAGTCCTCGGGCAACATGGTCCACATGGCCTCGCAGAACCTGCCGCAGGATCTGCTGGACCGGATGCAGTACCAAACCGAATGGGACTCGGTCCGGCACGTGGATCGCCGCAACATCCATTCCGCGATGACCGTGAGCGGCCGCTTCCACCAGGGTCCGGACGGCCGGCGCACGATCCTGCCCGGCACGACGCCGCAACTGTCCAACGTGGAGAACCGGAACTACGTCCCGGGATACCGCGGCTACGACCCGCACGCGGATCCCCGCAGCGGCTTCACCCGCGACACCGACCTCGGGCTCCGTGATGACACCCGGTACTACGATCCGGACATCTCGCCTGGTCTGCCAGGGCTGCCCCCGCGCACTTCGGGGGAGGACCGGAGCCAGGAGGGAACTCGCCACTCCGGTTCCGCCCGCGTTCCGAGCTCCCTCGCCGGCAGTCCCAGGATTCAGGCCCCGGCCGGGCCGATCAGCGCGGAGACCCTGGCTGCGCACGTCGATGCCAGCGCCGAGCGCGTGGTGCTGGTCCCCGATGCGGAATCCCGAGGTGTCGACTTCGCCGACAGCGGCACGCGGGTCGCCGTGGACCTCGGCAAGGAAGTCGTGGCGCTGGTCGACAACGGTCGCGGCAAGCTCCAGTGGCGCAGCTTCCAACCGGACGGGTCCAGGCCGCGCGTGGTGCGCGACGACTCGTCGACGGAGGCCGCAGCGGACAGCAGCAGCCCGCCCGATATCGCTCAGCAGCAGGAGTCGCAGCTTCCCGGTCAGCCGGGGCCGGTGTTCCGGGTGGAGGCGGAGCGGTGGAAGGCGTTGGACAACGCGTTCGTGTTCGGTGGTGAGGGCGGGCGTCCGACGGTGCGGCGGGGCGAGGGCAGTGGTATCCGGCAGCAGGTGAGCTACAGCCTGACGCCGGAGTCGGGGCGCTGGAACTTGGAGACGAAGCTGTACCTGCGGCCGGCTGAGGGGGTGTCTGCGGCGGATCTCGATGCCGTGCGCACCAACACGGCCGCGGGCATCGAGAGGTTGCTCAACCAGCCGGAGAACGTGCTTCCCGGGCCGGAGGTCGAAGCCCACGCCCACGTGGTGTTCGTCGATGATCCGGGTGGTGCGGATGGTGTGGTGGAGGTGGTTCCGGGTCGTCCGGATGATGTGAGCAATCCGATGGATCAGCATCGGTGGGCTGCTGGCGCGTCTGCGTCGGAGTTGACGCACGAGGTGCTGCATTTCTTCGGGGTGCGGGATGCGTATCCGCATCCTCGGCAGTTGTTGGACACTGCGGATAGTCCGGTGCCGGGTGATCTGATGGATGTGCGGCATGAGGGCGCGGATTATCGGGTTCTCGATCGGCACATGCAGCAGATCATGGATGTGGCCTCGCCTCATCTGCCGGGATCGTTGGCCAGCGACGGCGTCATCCCGGAGGTCTCGCGCGCCGCGTCCTCCGCGCCGCGCGAGAGCAACCCTGCCGATGTCTCGCCCGGTGTCTCGCCGGACGACCGGTACCGCTACTCCCACGAGCCCTCGCGGCCGCGTCGTTCGCACGAGTCGTCGCGGTCGCACCACTCGTCCCGCTCGCATCATTCGTCGAGGTCGCACCACTCGTCGTCGCGCAGGCCGTCCTACTCCGGCTATCCGCCGGTGCCCTCGTCCACCCCGCAGACCGGCTCGTCATACCCTCCGGCGGGTCCGGTGACGCTGGACAACCCGCAGTTGCGGGCGAATCCGCCGCGTCCTCGGTGGATGTATCGCGGTGATACGCGTGCGCCGGAGGTGGTGTTCCGCGAGGGGATGACGTCGTGGGGCCGGGACTACAACCTGGTGTCGCACGTGCACGGGGGTGAGCATGCGCGGAATTCGGGGTACGTGTCGGTGACGCCGAGTTCTGTTGCGGCGCATCAGTTCGTGGTTCCTGATGGTGGCGAGCCGATCCGGCGCGACGGTCGGTGGTACGTGCCGATGTCCGGTCAGATCTACCAGATCGAGTCCTCGGGCAACATGATTCACATGGCCTCGCAGAACCTGCCGCGGGATCTGCTGGATCGGATGCAGTACCAGACCGAATGGGACTCGGTCCGCCATGTCGACCGCCGCAACATCCATTCCGCGATGACGGTTCGCGGCTACTTCCACCAGGGTCCCGATGGTCGCCGGACGATCCTGCCGGGGACGACGCCGGAGCTGACGAACGTCGAGAATCGCTATTACGAGGAGGGGTATCGGGGTTATGACCCGCATGCTCACGCGAGCAGCGGGTTCACGCGTCGCACCGATCTGGGTCTGGGTGAGCCGCCGCGCCCGAGTCGTTCCTCGCGGGAATCCAGCCGCTCGATCCCGACGTCCAGCTACCCGACGACCAGCTCGTCCTCCTCGTACTACCCGCCGTCGAGCAACTCGTATTACTACTACGATCGGCGTCCCGGGCTTCCTCCGAGCCAGGGCGGCACGGTCAGCGACGGCGGGCAGGTCCGCTCCGACGACTCCGCCCCCGCCTCCTCGGTGCCTCGCGAGCAGCGCTTCGCCGCGGTGCTCGACGCGTACCGGGCCGCGCGTTCGGCCGCTGCTGCCGGCGTCCGTCCCGTGCAGTACTACGCGAGCGGTGTTCCCGGCGGCGCGAGCAGCCGGCCCGGGGCCCGGTTCGGCACCGAGATCGAGTTCACCGTTCCGGAGGAGCACTTCGACGTCGCCGTGCAGGAACTCGGCGCCGCTTTCCGCGACGCCGGGCTGGGGGACTGGCGCGATGGCCAGGAACTGGCCTCCGGCTTGGTGAAGAAGGCGCCTGACCGCTGGCGCCTGGTCGACGAGGACACGCTCGAGAGCGGGATCGAGGCGGTGTCGGAGAAGCTCGCCGGCGACGCGCGCTCCTGGCAGCGCTTCGAAACCGCAGTCGACACCATCCGTTCTGTCGTGGAGAAGTACGGCGGTTCGGTCGACGAGGGTGGCGGGCACGTCAACGTCAGCCACGAGGGAGCCGCCTTCACCCCGGGTGCGAGCGTCGCCCTCGCGGGTCTGGCCAAGGCCCGCGAGCAGTCGCTGTACCGGATGGCGAACTCGACGATGGGCGGGCCGCAGCGAGAACTCCGCGCGGTCGGCCCGATGCCGGTTCCGCCGCGCGCCGACACCGCCCGCACGCCCGAGGACGTCCGCACGCTGAACTCCAGCCGCAACGAAGGGCTGAACTTCGAGCACGTCCAGGGCGGTGCGAACGACCGCTGGGAGTTCCGGATGTTCCCCAGCAGCACCGACAAGGGGGAGTGGCAGGCCCGGGTGGAGCTCGCGTCGGCGATGGTCGCCGCAGCGCAGGACCCCGCGACCCACGACCGCATCGACTCGCTGCTCGAGAACCCGAGGCTGTTGGGCGACGAGACCGGCGACCGCTCCGACGAAGCCCAGATCAACGACCTGCTGGACCTCTTGGAGGTGTTGCCGCTGAGCAAGGCGGCCGAACAGCAGATCGTGGAGCTCTTCGCGGCAACCGAACCCTGGCGCCGCAGCGGAGCCACCGACGACTTCCAGACGCTGGCTGTGCCGACCCGCGACGGACTGCACTACCCGAGCCCGGGCGAGGACGTCTCGGCGCTGGTCCAGCACGGCCGCGACACCAGTCCGAACGCGGACGAGCAGGTCGTCCGGGTCACCGCCAGCCAGGACGGCGAGCACCTGACCCTCTGGGACGGCGAGGATCGCACGGTGCGCGATTTCGCCAACCACGTGCGGTTGCACCCCGGGTTCGACGAGGACCGCAGGGTGGTGCTGGAGACCGGCGACGTCGACGCCCGCGCCATCCAGGACGTCGCCCGCTTCTTCGGCAACGCCGAGATCCGGCCACGCCAGGAACACGCGCCGAGCACCGATCAAGCCGACCTCTCGCCCGGCCTGCCGCCCTCGGACGACTCCCGGCACTCGTCGCGGTCGCGCCACTCGCACGAGTCCTCGCGCTCGCACCACTCGACGAGGTCCCACCACTCGTCGCGATCCCACCACTCCTTGCGGTCGCACCACTCGTCCTCGGCGAGCCGGCCGGCCTACGGCACCTACACGACGGCGCCGTCCCCATCCAGCGGTCCGGTGACGCTGGACAACCCGCAGTTGCGGGCGAACCCGCAGCGGCCGCAGTGGATGTACCGGGGTGATACGCGTGCGCCGGAAGTGATCTTCCGGGATGGCATGACGTCGTGGGGTCGGGATTACGACCTGGTGTCGCACGTGCACGGGGGTGAGCACGCGCGTGACTCGGGCTACGTGTCGGTGACGCCGAGCGCGGTGGCGGCGCACCAGTTCGTGGTTCCCGACGGCGGAGAACCGATCCGGCACAACGGCCGTTGGTACGTGCCGATGTCCGGTCAGATCTACCAGATCCAGTCCTCCGGCAACATGATTCACATGGCGTCGCAGAACCTGCCGCAGGATCTGCTGGACCGGATGCAGTACCAGACCGAGTGGGACTCGGTCCGGCACGTGGATCGCCGCAACATCCATTCCGCGATGACCGTGAGCGGTCACTTCCACCAGGGTCCTGATGGACGGCGCACGATCCTTCCTGGGACGACTCCGCGGTTGAACAACGTCGACAACGACGGGTTCGTCGACGGCTACCGGGGTTACGACCCGCACGCCGACTCGGGTAGCGGGTTCACGCGCGAGACGGATCTCGGCTTGGGCGTTCCGCCTCGTCGGCGTCGCTCGCCATCCGAGGAGTACGACGACCGCTACTACGATTACCCGTCCTCGTCCCACCGCAGGCGGTAGCGGCCACTCGCGCCCGGACGGTGAACAGGTTGAACCTCCCCGCCTCCGCCATCCGTGAAAGTAGCGGGGCCAAAAGGAGGAGGCAGGCACCACATGGGCGCGTTGGTCGTCGAGCGAATGGGCGCAGGCGTGGTCGTGCGTGCGGAGGACGCGCGTGCGCCCGTGCCGCCGCCACCGTTCACCCTGTCGGACGGGCGCACGCAGGTCTACGTGGACGAGACCGCGCTGCCCGTCTTCGAGCGGCTCGAACCCGAGGTGCTCACCAGCTTGCGCAACGAACTGCGCCCCGAGGGCGTCGGTCTCCCCGCGATCAGACTGCTCTCCTCCCGGGCGGGTCTCGCCGCTCGTGGCGGTTCCCGTCCGTTGGCGCTGAGGCTGTCCGAAGCGCTCGGCACCGAGGTGGTGGCGCCCGACGGAGAACTGCTGATGCTGCCGGGCGGCGAGCTCTTCTCCGCGGGTGAGCAGACGGGCTGGGTCGGTTTCCGGCCCGGCCGGTCGAAGTGGCACGACGGGCCCCGCTACCCGATCCCGGACTGGCAGGACGGGCTCTCGACGAGCCTGCGCACCCGGCCCGTCGACCCGCGCATCAGCGTCACCCCCATCCCCGCCGGGATCTGGGTGCGGGCCGCGGGTCAGCCGCCCCGGCCCCACGGCGACACCGGCTACCAGGTGCCACTGTCCCGCAACCGGCTGGCCATCGTCGTCGGCGCACCCGGTGAGCCGCTCCCGGCGCCCGAAGCCCTCGCAGCGTTCGTCGGCGGGCTTCCCGCTCCGCAGCGCGACACGTTCGGCCTGATCGGCTACGGCCCCGAGCCGGTGAGCGTCCGGCCGCTGGCCCAGCAGCTCGCCGAGCTCATCGGTCAGCCCGTGCACGGGTGCCACGCCGTGCCCCAGTACCTGCCCGAAGGCGGTCAGACGTGGGTCGTGCCCGATGATTCGGGCCAACCCAGCTGGCTCCCGTTCGTCCTGGAGAGCACCCACCAGCCGGGGGTTCCGCCGACACCGCGCAACTGGCTGCCACCGGTTCCCGGACTCACCGGGGCCGGGACCGGAACGTTCTGGCTGCAGGACGGCTGGCTGGTCGACGTGCTGCCCGCAGGCCTGCTCGTGCGTCCTGTCCGCGTGCCCGTCGACCCCGTCGCGTCACGGCTCCCCGTCTCGCCCGACGCGGTCAACCTGGTCGTCAGCTCCGCGGGCGGAGCACCGCCCGAGCGGGTCCTGACGGCGGTGGAACGCTTCGTCACCGATCTGCCCGCCGAGGCGCGCGAGCGCCTGCGGCTGATCGCGACGCCGCACGTCGGGCCCGACTACCTGGGCCGCCTCGCAGCATCGCTCAACGTCGCAGTGCACGTGCTCGGTGCGGCAGGGCCGGGCCCTGCCGTCGAGGTCGCCACGAAGGCGCCCTGGGGAGCGCACCCGTGGGAGGCGTCGACCGGTGCGGTGCCCGCGGGCATCGGCGGCCGGCCGGTCGCCTGGGTTCCGGCTCCGCTGGGAGGAGTTCCCGCAGCCGAGTCCGTCGCGCCGATGCCCTCAGCTGCGCGGCAGGCCCCCACGCCCCCTGCCGCCGGTGAGCCCGGGGCAGGGGAAAACCCGCCGGTGGCAGCGGTGTCGGCAACCCAGCCGATGGCGGACGGACCGATCCGGCACCAGCCGACCGAGCCCGTGCGCATCGTGTCGCCGGTGGTCGTCGACGCCGAAGGCAGGATGCGTCCCACGGGCGACGGGTGGCGCCGGGGGGAACACGGTGCGGCGACTCAGGCGGCCGAGGTCGCCGACGTTCCGCTGGTGCCCGCATCCTTGGGCTCCGCGAGCACGCCGCTCCCGCAAGCGCCCGAACCGCAGCCCTCGGAGAGCTCCCCGGAGGAGACGGTCATCGAGGTGACGCCTCCGTCGAAGGCGGATCCGACCGAGCAGGCAACGCCGGTGCCCGCGGCGACCGTTGAACCGGACGCTCCTGCGGCGGCGGAAACCACTGCGGCACCGGGCAATCCGTCCGGCGCGCCGACGCCTGTCGCGGCGAGCGCGATCCCGACCGCGGTGACGTCCGTGCCGATCCCGGTGGTCGCTTCCAGCACGCCGCTGCCGTCGATGACGCCCGCAACGCGTGAGCCCGCGCCGGAACCGGCCGCACCGACGCCGGAGGACTCGCCGCCCGATGCCCCTCCGGTGCCCGTCAACCCACCACCTGCAGCACCGACGACAGGACCGGGCCCGGGACCGCGTCCTCCGGCCCCGCCGCCCGCGGCTCGATCGGTGCCTCCCGCACGGCCTGCGCCTGCCTCGGCCATCGCTGCGCCGGCCCCTGCCTCGGCTGCCGCGACCCACCGGATGCCCGCGCCCGTTGCGGCCGCTGCACCAGCGCTTCCGGGCCCGGTCGTCCCACCCGCTCACGCACCGGCACCGGTCCAGTCGTCATCGGCCGCAGGGGTGCAGCAGCGTCCCGCGCCGGGCTCGACGGTCGCGGCCGCACAGGTGGCGACCGCACAGATGCCGACTGCGGTCACACCGCCCGACCCGGTGGTGGCGCAAGCGGTTTCCGCTCCAGCTGGGCTGAGGACCTCCGGTGTCGCGGACGGTCAGGCGCCCCGGGTTGACGCAGCCGATGCCCGGTCCGCCGCAGGCCAGACGACCACGCTCGACCTGGCCGAGGTCGAGACCGCCGTCGAAGCGGCGCCGCCGGCCGCGGATTCCGCGAAGGAGCAGGAAGTCGACGCGGTGGAGCGGGTTTCGGTCACCGACGTCGCGGCCGTGAGCGCGGAAGGAGCCGAGGCGGAGGAGGCCGCCGACACCGGGCAGGCCGAGACCGGACAGGCCGAGACCGATGAGCACGTCGCTGCAGCGGTGTTGAAACCGCTGCTCCTGGTGGACCACTCCAGCACCGAGGAAGACCGCCAGCAGTTCAAGAAGTCGCTGGGCTGGAAGTACGACGCGGCCACGCGCTCGGTGACCCGCCTGCTCGCCGAGCGCCCCGGCCTGCGCGGTGGCATGCCGGTGGACGACGCGATGCTCACCGAACTCGCCGCCGTGCACGTGTTCGCCACCTCCGACCAGCGCCAGTTCGTCGACGCGATCCGCTCGGGAGACGCTGCCTCGCAGTACCCGTTCATCTCCTGCCTGGCAGGAGGCCTGCGTCGGCTTCCGTCGTTGCAGGGCCTGGTCGTGCGCGGTGGACCTGGCGAGGCCGAGACGGTCGAGGACTACGTCGTCGGCAGCGAGCTCGTGGAACCCGCGCCGATGCTCGGGGTCTCGGACGAGTCGGCTGATGTGCCCGGTTCGGTGGAGCTGCTGATCTGGTCGGTGACCGCGCGGAGGCTCGGCGGCCTCGCCGATGACGAGAACTCCGCCGACGTGGTGTTCCCGCCCGCCACCTCCTACCGGGTTCTGGCCGTGGAAGCCGATTCCGGCCGCGTGCTGCTCACCGAGGTCGGCAAGAAGCAGCGGTCCGAAGAAGCTCGCAAGCGGCACGACGCCCGCGTGCTGGAACGCCTGACCGAAGCGGCCAAGAGCCGCGACGAGCGCGCCGGTTCCGAGGTGAGCGCGCCCGATCACGAGCGGTACTCGGTGCTGCTGGGCGAGCCGGCGAGCCCGTTCGCCAAGCCCGCGGGGGTCGATCGGTGAGCCCGCGATCCCCCGAGGTGCACCAGTTGCTGCTGCAGCTGGCGGGCCGGATGCCCGACGGTGAGCTCGCGGTCCTGCGCACCTGCCTCGCCGACGACGAGCTCGACGAGATCGCCGAATCGCTGGTCGCAGCGGTCGGTCTGGGGCTGGCGCTCACCGATGCCGAGATCGACCTGCTCACGGCGCTGGCGCGGGCCAACGACGTCGATCCCGAGGGGCTCGTGGAAGCTCCTCGCTGCGCCGAGCCACCGCCGTGGCGGTTCACCGCGCACTCCGCTGACGACGCCGATGCGGCCGCGGTGCGCGCGTCCGAACGCATCGGCGGTGTGCGGGCGTTGTGGCGCAGCGGTCGCATCTCGGCGGAGACGACCGAGCCGGTGTACCTCGTGGAAGCGGACGGGGACGCCGATCTCATCGAGCTGACCGCCGAGATCCAGCACGGTCTCACCGAAGCCGGTGCCGAGCCGCGAGTCGAGGTCTTCGCCGCCGGTGAAGCCCCGACGGCTTACCACGAGAACGCGCTGTCGACGTCTGAACTGATCTGGGACCCCGAACCGCCCGTGCGGCTGGCTCGCGTCTTCGACGGCGCCGACACCCTGGGCACGCCGTTCTTCCGGCCCGATCACCGCCGGGCCGAGGCCGCCGAACGGCAACGCCTGTTGAGCTACCTGCGCTCGGCGCCGATCGCGATGTCCACGGATCAGGTCATGCCGGACGTGATCGACCCGAACCGCACCGTGCCGCTGAACTTCCGCTCGGACGGGACCTGGGTCTGGAACGACGCGGTCCACCACTACCTCGACAGGTATCACCTGGCACCGGATCCCGAGCTGGTCTCGCACGTGGTCGCCGCGAAGGCGGGCCTCGACGCGCTGGGTCGTCTCGACCTGCACCGGGCGATCGCCGTGCTCACCGAATCGTCGACACCGCAAGCGCGAGAAGAAAAACTGGGGCGAGAATGACCAACACACGTTCGATGTTGTCGGTCTCCGCGACCGCGCCCGACTCGTTCCGCACCATCGGCGACGCGATCGCCTCGGCGACCACCGGCGACGTCATCTCCATCCAGCCCGGCACCTACACCGAGTCGGTGGTGCTCAGCCGCGAGGTCACGCTGTCGGCAGCGGGTGCGGCGGGCGGCGTCCGCATCGAGTCCACCGGTGACCCGGCTGTCGTGATGGCGGCCGAGACCGCCGTCCTCTCGGGCCTGGTCCTCGTCCACAGCGGATCCGAGACCTCCGCCATCGACGTCTCCACCGGCCGGCTGCGGCTGGAGGAATGCCGCGTCGAAGCGGCGTCGGCGGCAGCGCTCTACGTGCACGGTCAGGCCGAAGCGAGCGCCAGCGGAACGGAGTTCACCAACCCCTCCGGGGCGGGTGTGATCGCCATCGACGGTGCGGGCGGGCACTTCGGCAACTGCACGATCAGCGACGTCAAGGCCGCCGCCGTCGTGATCCGCACCGATGCGGACCCGCAGTTCGTCGACTGCACGATCAGCGATGCGGCCGGCAGCGCCGTGCTGGCCGCCGAGCGCGCCAGGGGAGCGATGCGCGACTCCCGGATCGTGCGGGCGGGAAATCCCGCCGTCGTGGTCGAGGGCAGCAGCTCGTTCCGGATGAGCGGCACCGCCATCACCGAGCCCTCCGGTGTGGGGCTGCTGATCGCCTCCCGGTCGACGCCCGTCATCGAGGACTGCACCATCACCTCGCCGGGGGCCCAGGGCGTTGTGCTCGTGCAGCAGGGCGAGCCCGAGGTCCACCGGCTGCGCGTCGACGAGCCGGCCGGGTACGGGCTCCACGTGCTCGAAGGCTCCCGGGGCGAGTTCACCGAGTGCACCATCGCGGACTCCCGGGACGCGGGGGTGTGGATCGCCGGGGCGTCGCCGTCGTTCTCCGGGCTGGACGTGACGGGCGCCGGTGGACCCGGCGTGGTCGTGGCCGAGAACGGCGCGGGCACGTTCCGGGAGCTGACGCTGCGCCGCCCGGCCGGACCAGGGATCGACGTGCGCGCCTCGAAGGTGACCGTCTCCGGTGGTGCGATCGCCGACGCGGCCGGGGATGCGGTGCTGCTCGCGGAGAAGGCCGAGATCGAGGTCGAGGACGTCGCCATCTCCGGTTCGGGCGCGGTCGGCGTCCGCATCACCGAGCACAGCTCCGCAGACCTGCGCGGCGTCACCGTGGCGGGCAGCGGTGGCACCGCGGTGCTGGTCTCCGACGGTCAGTCCGTGCTGCGCGGCTGCGACCTCTCCGATGCCGGGGAGCACGGGGTGAAGGCGTCCGGGACCTCGTCCGTGGCCCTGGAGCAGACGCGCATCCGGGGCTGCGAGGGCAACGGCCTGGAGTGGGCCGCGGGGTCGTCGGGCGTGCTGGACCGCTGCGAGATCTCCGGGAACGCTGCGGACGGCATCGTCGTCGGTTCCACCGAGTCGATCAGCGTGCGCGACACCATCTCCAAGGACAACGGCGGCGCGGGCGTGCGGTTGCAGGTCCGCCGCGACAACGTGCGGCTCAGCGGCATCACCAGCGCCCAGAACGCCGACCCGGAGAGCGATTCCGGCGAGGCCGCACCCGAATCCGACGACACGACGCGGTTCGGGAGCTCTCGCACCGCGGACTCCGTTCCGCCGAGCGAGACCGGCCACGAGCCCCGGGTGCCGACGCGGGCCAAGCGCGGTTCCGAGGGACGGCTGGGGGAGCTGCTCGGCGATCTGGACGCGCTGGTGGGGCTCACCGACGTCAAGCGCGAGGTGGAGGTCCTGACCCGCCTGGAGCAGATGGCGGAGAAGAGGGCTGCGGTCGGTCTGCCGATGCCGCCGATGAGCAGGCACCTCGTGTACGCGGGATCGCCCGGTACCGGTAAGACCACGGTCGCCCGGCTCTACGGGCAGATCCTCAAGGAACTCGGGGTGCTGCGCATGGGCCAGCTCGTCGAGGTGGGACGCGCCGATCTGGTCGCCAGCGTCGTCGGCGGGACGGCGTTGAAGACGACCGAGTGCTTCGAGAAGGCGCTCGGCGGCGTGCTGTTCATCGACGAGGCCTACACGCTGTCCGGTGGAGGTGGCGGTGGTGCCGACTTCGGCCAGGAAGCGGTGGACACCCTGGTCAAGCTCATGGAGGATCACCGCGAGGACGTCGTCGTCATCGTCGCCGGCTACACCATGGAGATGCGGAAGTTCCTGGCCACCAACCCCGGCCTGGGCTCCCGGTTCTCGCGGACCATCGAGTTCGCCGACTACAGCAACGACGAACTGGTCACCATCGTCGAAGGCATGTGCAGGGCCAACGACTACCGGCTGGAGTTCGAGACCCGCGAGGCGGTGCTGGGGTTCTTCCAGAAGTACCCGCGGGACGAGGCGTTCGGCAACGGCCGCACGGCCCGGAAGGTCTTCGAGGAGATGATCGGCCGCCAGGCCTACCGCCTCGCCGACGACCCCGAGCTGAACCCCGTTGCCATGACCAGGCTGCTGCCGGAGGACATCGGAGCTCTGCCCGGCAGCGGCGTCGGTGCCGGTGCGGCCAACGCTGACACGGCGATGGTGGAGAGCCTGCTCGACAAGCTGCACCACATGGTCGGCCTCGCGGACGTCAAGTCGGAGGTCGGCAACATGGTCGACCTGCTGGCCTCGGCCAAGCAGCGCCAGGCCGCCGGACTGCCGGTCCCGTCGCTGAGCAGGCACCTGATCTTCGGCGGGCCGCCCGGCACCGGCAAGACGACGATCGCCCGCCTCTACGGCGAGATCCTCGCGGCGCTGGGCATCCTCCAGCGCGGGCAGGTCGTCGAGGTCGGGCGCGGGGACCTGGTCGGCGAGTACGTCGGGCACACCGCGCACCGCACGACGGAGGCGTTCGACCGGGCGCGCGGTGGCGTGCTGTTCATCGACGAGGCCTACACGCTGTCCTCCCAGCGAGGTTCCAGCTCGGACTTCGGCCAGGAGGCCATCGACACGCTGGTCAAGCTGATGGAGGACCACCGCGACGAGGTCGTGGTGGTGGCCGCCGGCTACGAGGGGCAGATGGAGGAGTTCCTGGCCGCGAACCCGGGCCTGTCCTCGCGCTTCTCGCAGCGTGTTCGCTTCGCCGACTACAGCAACGACGAGCTGGTCACCATCGTCACCCAGCACGCCGCGGCGGCCGGGTACGAGTGCACGGGTCCGACGGTCGCCGCGTTGCGAGCGCACTTCGTGTCGACCCCGCGAGGCCCGTCGTTCGGCAACGGTCGTTATGCCCGGCAGGTCATGGATGCGGCCGTCACCCGGCACGCGAAGCGCCTGCGGCTCACCGCTTCTCCGACGCTGGAAGACCTCTGCCTGCTGCTGCCCGACGACGTGCCCGCCGCGGGCGAGGTGGCCAGCGGCTGAGCCCGGGCCCGGCCGGTCGGCGATCCGAAGAGCGGGTGGCCACGTCGACTACCGTCGGCAGGGTGCTGACGGAACTCGCGCAACGCCACGGCCTGAAGGTTCAGGTCGTGGAGATCGACGAGACCGGCTGGGACTTCCAGGTCGGCCACGCGGTGGATGCCGACGGAACCCGCTGGGTGCTGCGCGTACCTCGGCGGCGCGAGGTCGGTGAACTCGTCGAGGTCGAACGCCGGTTGCTGGAGCACCTGCGCCCGCGCCTGCCCGTGGCCGTGCCCGACTGGGAGATCTGCACGCCGGAGCTCATCGCCTACCGCAGGCTCGCGGGCAGGCCGCTCGGCCCGGAGGACCCGAAGACGCTCGAATACCAGTGGTGGCGAGAGCCCACCGAGGTGTTCTTCGCCGACCTGGGTGCGGTGATCGCGGAACTGCACCGCACCCGGGTCGACGAGGTCGCCCGGCTGGGCGTGGCGGTCTCCGGCCATCGCGATCTCCGCGAGGAGGTTCGCGATCACCTGGTGCTGGCCGAGCGGATGATGGAGGTTCCCGAGAAGAAGGTCGCGCGCTGGCGGTCCTGGATTGACGACGACGGGTACTGGTCAGGGCCCGCGGATCTGCGCCTGGTTCACGCGGATCTGCACCCCGGTCATGCGCTGGTGGACCAATCCTGCCGTCTTGCAGGGGTTCTGGACTGGACGGATGCCGCGGTCGATGACCCCGCGCTCGATTTCGTGGCGGCGCACAACGCCTTCGGTGAGCGGGGACTGTCTCGGCTGCTGTCGGCTTACGTCAGTGCCGGCGGGACGGTGCGATCGGGTTTCGTGGACCATGTTCGGCTCCTCTCCGAGCTTCGGTTCTCGGTGTCGTTGGGCGTTCACGCGGTGGAGACGGGACAGGGCGGGTTCCTGGACATCGCGCAGCGGCGCCTTCTCGGTTGAGCGCCTTGTGCTTTCCCACTCTTGAGTTCTCAAACAGCAAGCCGGAGAGCGATCTCGCGCTCTTCGAACTGATGTTCCCAGTGTGCGCTCGCGGCCTCGAAAAGGCCAGCGAATGCCCATCGCTGGATGGGGTGGCGCATGTGATCACGCTCCGAGGCCGATTGGGCGGAAAAAGGCTCGCGAGATCCACTTTGGAGTGATCACACGACCGGGATGGGGATCTCGAAGTGCACCGCCGGGCTGTGGTCGGGGTCGGTGCGTCCGTCGTGGATCTCCTTGGCGACGCTGCGCCAGAACGGCTCCGCTCCGTCGATCGCGGCGTTGGTGTGCAGGTAGATCGACTCGTACCCGGGCGTCAGCGCGACGAACCGGCAGGCCATGTCGACCAGGTGCCGGGCCAGCCCGTGCCTGCGGTGCTCGCGGCGGACGTAGACGCGGAAGATCTGCGCGGTGACGCCGGAGGGGTAGCGCTCCGCGAGCCACGGGGCGTGCGGCGGGCTCTGCGGGCCGTCGGCGCGGACCGCCGTGGTGGCCACGACCTCGTCGTCGAGCGCGGCGACCAGCAACGTCTGCCGTGGATCGTGGAAGTACGCGGCGTCCATGTCGACGACGTCGTCGTGCCAGCGCGGGGTGTAGCCGTGGCCGAACTCCCGGTAGAAGGTGTCGAGCATGACCGACCTGGCGCCCCTCGCGTCGTCCCGGGTGGCCTCGCGGACCACGTAGCGGCCGACCTGTCGTTGTCCGAGCTGAACCACTCGCCCTACCTCCCCAACCGAAGACGTCTTGTGAAAATCATATTCAATAAACGCTTGGCTATGCGTCCCGACCTGCTGCTTCAGCCGTGACAAGGGCGCGGGTGACCGCGTGCTGAGGAGAGGTGAGGACGTCGGCGGCGGAGCCCTGCTCGACCACCCAGCCCTCGTCGAGGACCAGCACCCGGTGCGCGAGGCCGGCGACACCGGAGAGGTCGTGGGTGATGATCAGCAGGGCGCAGCCGGTGTTGTGCTGCAACTTGGCCAGCACGTCCAGCAGATCGGCTCGCCGCTTCGGGTCCAGGCCCGAGGTGATCTCGTCGCAGATCAGCACGTCCGGCTCGGCCAGCACAGCCCGGACCAGCGCGGCCCGCTGCAGCTCCCCGCCCGACAGGCCCGACGGGGGTCGCGACGCCGTCGACTCGGGGATCCCCAGCTGCGCCAGCTCGTCCGCGGCCCGCGCGCGAGCCCGCTCGCGCGGAACCGCCCGCAACCGCTCGGCGGTCCGCGCGACCTGGTCCAAGACCGGGGTGAACTCGCTGAACGAGGCGCGCGAGTCCTGGAAGACGTGCTGCACGCGGGCGAGCTGGTCCCGCGAGCGGCGGCGCAGCACCGGGGACAGCGGCCGGTCGTTCAGCACGACCTCACCGCTGCGATGCCGGTGCAACCCCGAGATGCACCGGGCCAGCGTGGTCTTCCCGCTGCCGGAACGTCCCAGCACCGCGAGCCTTTCCCCGGCGGCGACCTGCAACGACACCCCGTGGAGCGTGTCGGTGTCGCGATGCCCGGCGGTGAGCTCCCGCACCGACAGCACCGGATCGGTGCTCTGCGGAGGTGCCGTCACCACCGGCGCGGTCGCGGCCACCTCGTCCACATCGGACGTGCGGATGCGTCCGGCCTCCACCAGGAGGACCTGGTGCGCGAGGTCTCGGACCAGGTCGAGGTCGTGGGTGAGCAGCAGGATCGCGACCCCTTGCCGGGACACCGCGCGCAGCTCCGCGGCCAGCTCGGTCCGCACGACGGGGTCCTGGCCGGTCGTCGGTTCATCGGCGATGAGCAGCTTCGGGTCACCGATCAGGGCCTGGGCCAGCACGATCCGCTGCTGCTGCCCGCCGGAGAGCTGGTGCGGGTAGCGGCGCAGGAAGCGCTCACCGTCGGGCATCCGCGCTCGCCGGAGCGCGTCCAGAACGCGGTCCCGGACCTGGTCCTTCGGCACGTGCAGCCGTGCGATCTCGGCGAGCGCAGAACCGACCCGGCGCACCGGGTTCAGCGCCGCGGACGGCTGCTGCGGGATGAACCCCACCTGGCCGTCGATCTCGACGGAGCCCGAGAGCACTGCGCCGGGTGGCTTCTCGCCGAGCAGCGCGAGCGCGGTGGTCGTTTTGCCGCTGCCGGACTCGCCGACCAGTGCCGCGATCTCACCCGCAGCCAGGTGGAACGAAGCGCGGGAGACCAGCTCGCGGTCGCCGATGGTGACGGTCAGGTCCCGCACGTCGATGGCGGTCACCGTGCCTCCAGGAAGTTCGCGTCGGATTGCCGCAACCGCCGGTCGAACAGCAGGTTCACCCCGACCGACAGCGCGATGATCAGCAGCGCCGGGAGCACGACCGCCCAGGGCTGCAGGAACAGGCCGGTGCGGTTGCGGTCCACCATCGCCGCCCAATCAGCGGCCTGCGGCGAGACTCCCACGCCGAGGAAGCTCGCCGAGGCCACCAGGTAGATCGCTCCGGTGAACCGGGTCCCCAGGTCGGCGGCCAGCGTGCGACGCATCGCGCGGGCCACGTAGCCGACCGCGATGCGGGGCAGACGTTCTCCCTGCAGGCGCATCGCCTCCACCGCGGGTCGCGCCGAGATCGACAGGGCGGCGGCGCGGGTGATGCGCACGACGTCCGGCAGGTTGATCAGCGCCACCACCGCCACCAGCACCCGCGGATCGCCAGGCGACAACGCCGCCAGCAGCAGCAACATCAACATCGACGGCACCGCCAGCAGCAGGTCCAGCGGGCGCATCACGGTCTCGTCGGCCAGCCGGTTGCGCGTCATGCCGGCGAGCAGGCCGAGCGGGACGGCCAGCAGGTAGGTGCAGGTGGTGGCGACCACCGCGATCAGCACCAGCGAACGACCACCGAGCAGCACCTCGTCGAGCACGTCGCGGCCGACGAAATCGGTGCCGAACACGTGCCCGCCGCCGAGCAGGAACGCCACGTCCTTGGCCGGGTCGTCCGCGGCGAACAGCGGCCCCAGCAGGGCCACCAGCACGGGGACCGCCACGAGCGCGGCGGGGATCGAGTACTTGGTCATCGGTGGGCCTCCGCAGCGGGGGACAGGACGCGGGCGGCGACGTCGGCACCGAGGTTGACCAGCACGGTCGTGCTCGCGAAGATCAGCGCCAGGCCTTGCAGCACCGGCAGGTCGCGTGCCGAGACCGCCTCCAGCAGCGTGGTTCCCAGACCGGGGACCACGAAGATCGCCTCCACCACGATCACGCCGCCGATCAGCCAGTCGGCCGTCCGGGCGAGCTGCTGCACCGCGGGAGCCGCGGCGTTGGGCAGCGCGTGCGCGAAGGTGATCCGGGCCGGGGACAGGCCGAGCCGACGCGCGTGCAGGACGTAGGGGGAGCGCTGCGCCTCGATCATCCCGGCGCGCACCAGTCGGCTCAGCGAGCAGATCGGCCGCAGCAGCAGCACCACGACAGGCAGCACCAGCAGGCCGGGTTCCTGCGCCAGCGAACCACCCACGGCAGTGGGCGGGAACCAGCCCAGCTGCACGGCGAAGACCGTCACCAGCAGGATGGCCATCGCGAATTCCGGTGCTGCGTAGAGCCCCAGCGTCGTGCTGGTGATGAGCCGGTCGAGCCGGCCGCCCTCCCGGCGCGCGGCCAGCACGCCGACACCGGTCGACAGCGGCACCAGCAGCACCAGTGCCAGAGAGGCCAGCAGCAGAGTGGGACCGGCCGCCGACCCGATCACCTCGGCGACGCTGCGCGGCCCGGTCAGCGAGGTGCCGAGGTCGCCGTGAGCGGCGGCGGCGAGCCAGTCCCCGAACCGCTGCCACATCGGCCTGTCCAGGCCGAGCTGATCGCGCAGCGCGGCGATGACCGCCGGGTCCGGGTTGTCCCCGGCGATCGTCACCGCGGCGTCCCCCGGGAGGGCTTGGGTCAGGAGGAAGACGCCCACCACGACGAGGAACACCTGGACGACGCCGAGCAGGACGCGCCGCAGCAGGTAGTGGGTCACGCCAACCACACCTTGTCGAAGCGCGCCCAGTCCAGGGTGTTGGCCGGCGCGCGGTCGTCGACCCCGCCGACGTTGCCGGCCGAGGCGACGATCCAGTCGGACACGCCCCACCAGACGAAACCGCCCTCGTGGAACAGCTGCTCCTGCATGCGGCGGTAGATCTCGGTGCGGCGGTTCTCGTCCTGAGTGGACTGCGCCGCGTCGTAGAGCGCGTCGAAATCGGGTCGCCGCCACGCGGTGTTGTTGGTCGTGGAGCCCGAGAGCAAGCGCTGCGAGAAGTGCGATTCCAGCGGCATGCCCCCCGAGCGGTAGCTGGCGAGCACGCCGCTCTTGGCGATGTCGGACCAGTAGGTGTCCTTGTTGCCGAGCCGGACGTTGAGGTTCAGCCCCACCTGACGGGCCTGGTCGCTGATCGCCATCGCCGCCTCCTTCAGCCCGGTGGAGGCGTCGGAGGTGTCGAAGTCGATGGTCATGCCCTCGGCCCCCGCCTGCTTCACCAGCGAACGCGCCCGCTGGAGGTCCTGCCGCCGCTGCGGCAGATCGGCGTAGTAGCGGTAGCCCTTGCCGTAGACGTCGTTGCCGACCTGGCCGGAGCCCTGCAGCACCGAACGCAGCAGCTCCTCGCGGTCGATCAGGTGGAAGAGCGCTTGGCGCAGCTCGGGGCGGTCGAAGGGTGGGCGGTCGACCTTCATGGCCAGCCCGTGGAAGTTGCCCAGCGGGAGCCGGTGCACCTGGATCTGACCGCTCGCCTCGTAGGTGCGGGCACTGGTGATCGTGAGGTCGTGGGCGTAGTCGATCTGCTTGCCCAGCAGCGCGTTCACCCTGGCCGATTCGTCGTTGGTGACGACGATCTGCAACTCGTCGACCAGCGGCGCCCCGTCGAAGTAGTCGGGGTTGCGGGCGGCGAGGAACGAGCGTCCCGGCTCGAAGGAGACCAGCTCGAACGGCCCGGAACCGACCGGGCGGCTGAAGTCGGTGGTGCCCTCGGGGATGATGTAGGCGCCCAGCGTCGCCAGCGCGTTGGGGAACTCGGCGTAGGGCCGCTTCAGGCGGAACTCGACGGTGCGGTCGTCGATCGCGCGGCTGTTCGGCAGGTCGATCACCGACAAGCTGGACTTGGCCCGTCGGCTGCTCCCGGGTTCGGTGATGCGCGCGTAGCTGGCCAGCACGTCCGCTGCGCGAACCGGGCGTCCGTCGTGGAAGGTCGCCTGCCGCAGCGTGATCCGCCAGGTCATCAGGTCGGGGGAGGGATCCCAGCGTTCGGCCAGGCGCGGCTGCGGGGTCATGTCGGAGCCGTAGTCGGCGAGCTTGTCGAAGAGGGCTTTGGCGCGGGCGATCTCGATGTAGAGGTCCGTCTCGTGCGGGTCCAGCACCTCGGCCGCACCGCCACCGGAGAAGGCGGCGCGTAACCGGCCGCCAGGTCGTGGCGGTCCAGCGCTGCTGCCCGCTCCCGGAGCGCATCCGGTGAGCAGCACGGCACCGGCGGTCAGGCCGAGGAAGCCGCGACGGTTCAGGTTCTGCATGGGTTCTCCTCTTCACACTCTTGGATTGCGGCGGTAGCCGCTGTTTCAGGTGTGGGACTCAGCCGGCACGACGCGTCAGGTTCCGCTACCCGCACCGCCACGCGAACCAGCCCTGGAACACTTCATCTGCGTCGGCGGGCTACCAGGTGGAGGCGGTCTCCGGACATCCGCTCGGAGAGGTCCGCGTCGGCCTGCCAGGGGGTGTCGGTGCGGGGGCCGGGTTCGTCGAACAGGGCCAGGACTTCGAATCCGCAGGTCGTGGCGAAGTGGCGGAGTTCCTGGGGGAACAGCAGCCGCCAGGCGGAGCGTTGGACGAGCTCGTCGCCGTCGTGGATCCAGGTGCGTTCGCGCCGGAGCAGCTGTTCGGCGTGGTCGATCCACAGCTGGGTGCGGGACCGGTAGGTCACCCCGTCGTAGCTGAGCTCCCGCTCGGCGATCCCGTCGAGGAGCTCGGTGTTGCCGAGGAAGAACGCGCCGTTGCGAGCTTCGGCGACCAGCAGTCCGCCGGGGCGGAGGTGGTCGTGGCACCGCGTGAGGAACGAGACGAGCTCCTCGTTGCGGTGGCAGTACAGCAGCGCGCTGTCCAGGCAGGTGACCACGTCGAACTCGCGGCCCAGCGAGAACTCGCGCATGTCGGCGACGACGAACTCCGCCTCCCGGCAGTGCTCCTGGGCGTGGGCGACCATCTCGGCGGAGTTGTCGAGCCCGGTCACCCGGTACCCCTGGGACGCCCACCACCGGGAGTCCCGCCCGGTCCCGGACCCCACGTCGAGCAGGTCCCGCTTCGCGGTCTCGGATTGCTGCGAGGAGAACCTGGTGATGACGTCGTGGACGAAGGTGGCTGCGGCGTGGTCGGGGTCGGGGAACCACGCCTCGTAGATCGCGGGGTTGTCGGTCAGGAAGTTGCGCATGCGGATTCCTCCGGTCGCGGGCCGATTCCGGTGCGGCGGTGGACGGTCAGGACGGCCAGGGCCGAGGTGAGTCCGATGAGGACGCACAGGGCGGACGGGAGCCAGGGCAGGCCCGGGGCGGCGAGGTCGGTCGCCCACCCGATGAGGGCGTTCCCGGCCGCGGCGGTGAGACCGGACGCCAGGTAGAAGACGCCGAAGTAGGTTCCCGACAGGGCGGTTCCGCCGAAGGCGGGGATGAGCTCGTAGACGAACGGCTGCGCCAGCATCACGCCGACCGACAGCCCGAACGCCGTGACCAGGACCGGGGTCAGCCGCAGCAGGGCTTCTCCTGCGGAGGTGGGGGCAGTGCCGGGCACCACACTCGCGGCGACGGAGGTGACGGTGAACGAGCCGCCCATCAGCGCCAGGCCGGTCGCGATCGAGCGGCCCCGGCTCCAGCGCTCGGCGAACCGGGCGGTGATGCGCACCTGCAGCAGCAGGCTCGCCGCCGTCGACACCAGGAAGATCGCGGAGACGGCCGCGGGTGATCCGGTGAACCGCTCGGCGTGCACGGGAAGCACCAGGTACAGCTGGTTCTGGAGGGCGAACATGCCGGTCAGCGCCGCGGTGAAGGCGAGGAACCGGCGGTCGGAGAGCACCCCGCGCCAGTCGGTCAGCACCGAGTTCTCGGAGCGCTCCACCCGGTGCGGGGGCAGCACGAGCACCTGCGCGACAGTCAGCAGCGCGAAGATCACCGCGGCGACCACCGCCGAGAGCCGGAAGTTCACCAGCAGCAGGGCGCTGCCCAGCAGCGGGCCGAGCAGCATTCCGGTGTTGGCGAACACGTTGAACAGCGAGAACGCCTCCGCGCGCCGGTCACCGGCCTCCTGCGCGAGATAGGCGCGCACCGCCGGGTTGAACAGCGCGCCGGCCAGTCCGCTGAGCACCGAGGCGCCCAGCAGCACCGGAACCGAGGAGCCGAAGGCGAAGAGCCCGAAACCCGCTGCGCGCAGCGCGCATCCGGCGATGATCACGTGACGCGCGCCGAGCCGGTCGGCGGCCGTGCCGCCGACGAGGAACAGTCCCTGCTGGCTCAGGTTGCGGACCCCGAGGATCACCCCGACCACGGCCGCCGATAGCCCCAGGTCGTGCCCGAGGTAGCCGGCGAGGTAGGGGATGAGCAGGTAGAAACCGGTGTTCACGCCGAGCTGGTTGACCAGCAGCACCTGCACGGCCAGCGGGTAGCTGCGGATGAGGCGTAACGTGCTCACGCTGGTCGAACCCCCAGCCCCGTGGCGCCCTCGACCCGCAGCGTCCCGTCCTCGCCGCCGAGGCCCGTCCACGGATCGCGCGCCAGCAGCAGGTGGCCGTCGAGGTCGACCCAGCGGGCCAGCCCCGTCAGGTGCACGGCAGGGGCGATGCCCAGCGAGCTGGCGACCTGGCAGCCGAGCATCACGTCGACGCCGAAACCGCGCGCCGCGTCGATGATCTCCCGCGCAGCGCGGATGCCCCCGCACTCGGGGAGCTTGATGTTGATGCCGTGCACTCGCGATCCCAGCGCGCGCACGTCGGAGACGGTCCGGGCGTCCTCGTCGGCGATCACCGGGACCGGCGAGTCCGCTGCGACCTGCGCCAGAACCTCGGGATTCCCCGGCGCGATCGGCTGTTCCACCGCGTCGACTCCGAGATCCGCCGCAGCGCGCAGCATCTCGACTGCCTGGTCGGGTGTCCAGGCGCCGTTGGGATCCAGCAGCAGCCGGGTGCCCGGAACCGCGTCGCGGAGGATCTCGACCCGCTCCAGCTCTTCGGGCCCGGCGCCGATCTTCACCTTGAGCAGCCGGAACCCCTGCGAGGCCAGTTCGCACGCGGCCGCGACCGAGCGGTGCGCCGGAGCGATCCCGATGGTCCTCGCGGTGGGCACCGGCCAGCGAGGTGCCGATCCGACGAGGTCGTAGACCGCGACGCCCCGGGAACGGGCCACCAGGTCGTGCAGCGCGGCGTCCACCGCTGAGCGCACCCCGGGTGCTCCCGAGACTCCGGAGACCAGTGCGGTCGTGGGGTCGCACCCGGCGAGCTCCTGCTGCGCCGTCGCCAGCTCCCGCTCGATCCGCGCCACGTCGAGCTCGTAGTAGACGCTGGTCACGGCTTCCCCGTGACCGGTGATGCCGTCGTGCTCCACGGTGACGGTGACCGCGCCCCGCTCGGCCATCACCGAACGCGAGATCCGCAGCGGCTCGCGCAACGCGAGACCGCCCACCTGCCAGCTCAGCTTCACGCGAGCACCTCCTGCTTCAGCAGCGGGTCGCTGACGACTCGGCACCGGGTCCACCCGGTGGCCTCGACCTCCGGGTCGGCGACCTCCACCGGGCGAGTGGCGGTGTGGCCGTCGAGAAGTCCCCGAGCGCGGCAGAAGTCGTCGTCGAAGACGGTGCCCAGGTAGCGCTGCGGGCCGTCGGGGAACACCGTCACCACGTTGGCGCCGGGTTCCACCCGGGACGCCCACGCCGCGACCAGCGACACCGCGCCGGTGCTCCAGCCGCCGGTGACGAAGGAATCGCGGGCCAGCGTGCGGCAGGCGGCCACCGCCTCGGCGGGGCCGATCCAGTGCACCTCGTCGAAGTCCTCGTAGGAGACGTTGCGCGGGTGGATGCTGCTGCCGAGGCCGCGCATCACGCGCGGGCGCGCCGGCTGGCCGAAGATCGTCGACCCGACGGTGTCCACGCCGATCAACCGTGCGCGCGGCCACCTCGTGCGCACCGCGCGGATCGCGCCGGAGCTGTGGCCGCCGGAGCCGACGCTGCACACCAGCACGTCGACCCGGTCCAGCCGGTGCGCGATCTCGGCGCCCATCTCGTCGTAGCCTGCCGGGTTGTCGGGGTTGTTGTACTGATCAGGCCAGTAGGCGCCCGGCAGATCGCGGCAGATCCGCTGCACCTGCTCCAGCCGCGCCTGCTGCCAGCCGCCCACCGGATGCGGGCGGTCGACGACATCGAGCCGCGCTCCGTGGGCCCGCAGCAGCGCGCGCATGCCGGGTTCGAGCTCGCTGTCGACGACCAGCACGATCGGATGTCCCAGCGCGTTGCCTGCGAAAGCCAGCCCCACGCCGAGGGTTCCGCTGGTGGACTCCACGACGGGCGCGCCGGGCAGCAGCTCGCCGCGACATCGGGCACCGCGCAGCATCGACAGCGCGGCGCGGGCCTTCATCCCGCCCGCGCTCAGGCATTCCAGCTTGGCCCAGAAACCCGGATGCGGCCGGGGCAGCGGTGCCGACACGCGAGCGAGGGGCGTTTCCCGCACCAGGTCGAGGAGATTCGGATTCGGGGAGACGTTCACGACGCGGCCACCTCCGAGTAGCGGTAGAGCACGCTCGGGCCGCCGTCGAGCCAGAAGAACGGGTAGGGCTCGGCGGACACCGCGGTGACGCCGTCGCCGAGGAACCGCGGCAGGATCCCGCTCCCCGTCTGGGCGAAGAACACCAGCGGTGTCGCGGTCGTGCGCGCGTGGTCGAGCACGGTCTGGAAGGTGCTGCTGCCGAGCACCATCCCGGAGGCCAGCACCGCGTCGCAGCCCTCCAGCGCGGGTTCGGCGTCGGTGATCACCTGCTCGTCCCACTCGGTGCTGCCGCCCTTGCGGTCGCACGCCACGTAGTCGATCCCGCGCTCGCGCAACCGCTGCAGCAGCGAGTTCACGACGCCGATCACCAGCACCCGGCGCACCCCGGGCGGGAGGAGGTCGACGACGTGCTGCGAGCGGTGCAGGGATTTGCGCAGCGAGTCACCGCGTCGCAGGTGCACGGCCTCGGCGTTCTCGTGGTGCGGCCGGAGTTCCTGCAGGTGCGCGTCGAGCGCGGCGATCCGGACCGCGGGCAGCGGGTGGCGCAGGAGCTTCCGGACGGGTTCGCCCACGCAGTCGAGCACCACGTCCTCGCCGACCTCACCGGGTTCCACCGCGCAGGACCCGACGGAGGCACCGACCCTCAGGCTGAGCACGTGGTTGCGGTAGGAGCGCTGCCGGGAGGCGTGCCGAACTCCTTGCTGGGTCAGGAAACCCACGCTGACCTCGGGATCCGCCTCGGGAAGCGCCGACTCGATCAGCTCGTCCAGCGCGGTCACGCGGCGTCCTCCGCGTAGTGCACGTCCAGGCCGGAGATCAGCAGCTCGGCGTGCGGGCGCGCCGAGCCCGGCCGGTCGCTGGTCACCATCACGTGGCCCAGGTAGTTGTTGTTGCTGGTAGCGGCCCCGGCGCGGTGTCCGGAGGGCTTGAGCTGCCACTCGGCCACCGCCGGATCGCGCAGGGCGTCAGCGCCTCGGATCTCGGCGATCGACCCGGTGCGCGGGGGCAGCAGGAACGAGATCGCGGCGCTGGCCGCGCCGGTGTCCACCGGGGTCAGGTCCGGCTCCTCGCCGAGGGCGAGCTGCGCGCACACCCCGGCGAGGTCGATTCCCGTGACGCGGCGGATCAGCTCGGTGATCCGGTTGCCCGCCGGACGCGGGTTGACCTCGACGATCCGCGGCCCGTCGGCGGTCAGCTTGATCTCGGTGTGGCAGACGGTCTGGTCCAGGCCCAGTGCTTCGATCGCGGCCACGGCGGTCGAGGTGACGCGGTCGCGGGTGTCGTCGTCGAGCGCGGCCGGGAACATGTGGCCGGTTTCGACGAACCACGGTGCGCCGGCGACGCTCTTGTCGGTCACGCCGACGACCGTGGTCCGCCCGCCGGAGGTGACCGTCTCCACGCTCACCTCGGCACCGGTCAGCAACTCCTCCAGCAACACCACGGGACTGCGCTGCTGGCCACGAGCGTTGACCGGAAATCCTCGCAGCTCGGCGAAAGCCGCTCGCAGCTGCTCGACGTCGTCGACCCGCCGCACGAACATCCCCGCGCACAGGTCGACCGGTTTGAGCACCAGCGGGAATCCCATCGCCACCGCTGCCTCCTCCAGGCCGCGCAGCGACTCGGACAGCGCGAACGCCGGGCCCGGCACGCCTGCGTCGCGCAGCGCGCGCCGGGTCTGGTCCTTGGCGCAGGCGCGCTCGACCGCTTCCGGTGCGGGACCTGGAAGTCCCAGCCGCTGCGCGATCTTCGCGGCGGCGGGCAGGTAGTAGTCGCACGAGGTCGCCACCCCGTCGAAGCCGAGCACCGACTGCAGCCGTTCCAGGTGCGGCAGCAGCACGTCGGGCTCGTTGGTCTCGCAGGTCAGCACGTTGTCCGCGCCCAGCAGCGGGTGCGGGCCGGGGCCGGGCGCTGAGCGCAGGTAGTGCTGCAGGTCCCTGGTGGCGAAGCTGAACCGGTGGCCCTCCTCGTGGATCGCTCTGGGCAGCAGCGTGCTCATCGCCCCGACCCAGCTCTCCACCAACAACAGGTGACTCACACCGACTCCTCACGATGATTGCGCATGACGATCGGCGATGATAATCGTTTTCAACAAACCTGACAACTCGCTTGAGGGATGTGAACCCGAAGTGATGAGAGCGCTTCGCCCAGTCGTCGCACTGGCGCTGCTCGCCCCCACGCTCACCGCCGCGCCGGCCGCGGCCGAACCGCTGGAGTTCGGCCCCTGCCCCTTCGAGGGCGCCGAGTGCGCGAACCTGCCGGTGCCGCTCGGCGAGGGGAACCGGTCGATCTCGATCGCGATCTCGCGAGTGCCCGCGACCGGAACACCGGGCGAATACCGCGGTGCGCTGCTGGTGAACCCCGGCGGACCTGGCGGTTCAGGGCTGGAATACGCGGTCAGCAAGGGGGAGAAGCTGCCGGAGCAGGTGCGCCGGAGCTACGACATCATCGGCTTCGACCCGCGCGGCGTGGGGCGGAGCGCGCCGCTGGACTGCGGTGAGCTGGGCGGGCTGTTCCAACACCCCGCGCCCGAACCCGTTCCCGTCGGTGAGCGGGCCGAAACCCAGCACCTGCACCGATTACGCGCGATGGCCGACGACTGCCTGCGGAACAACCCCGACGCGGCGTGGATGAGCACCACCAGCACCGCGCGCGACGTGGACCGCGTCCGGGCCGCGCTCGGCTCCGAGAAGCTGAACTTCCTCGGCGTCTCCTACGGCAGCTACCTCGGTGCCGCCTACGCCGCGCAGTTCCCCGACCGCGTCGGACGCATGGTCCTCGACAGCGTGGTGAGCCCGGACCGCTGGCACGACTTCGACGCGCGGCAGGCCTTCGCGATGCTCGACCAGCGCGACACCCTCTTCGAATGGATCGCCGCACAACCGGAATTCGGCCTCGGCGAGACGAAGCAGCAGGTCCGCGAGACGTATTCGACGACTCGGGCCAGGCTGACCGGGAGCTTCGGCCCCGCGGAGTTCGACAACCTCGTCTACAAGACCCTCTCGCGCACCGAGCGCTGGGAGCCCTTCGCCCGCGACCTCAGCGCCCACGTGCACCAGGGCGCGCCGCTGAGCCCCGCGCTGCCCGAGGACGACCCGGAATCCCGCAACTACGAGGCGGCGCTGCGCACCGTCAAGTGCGCCGACAGCAGGCGTCCCACCGAGGACGAGGTCATCGGCTCCCTCCGGGCGCTGCGCGCGGCCGACCCCGAACCGATCGTCACCGGGTTCGAAGCCGCCACCTGCGCCTACTGGCCGGAACCCGTCGAGCCCGCCCGGTTCGGGCACCCGGACATGCCGCCGGTGCTGCTCACCCAGGCCGACCACGACCCGACAACGCCGCTCGACGGCGCCCGGCGGATGCAGGCCAGGCTTCCCGGCGCGCGCATGGTGACCCTCCACGACTCCTACTCGCACGGCGTCTTCGCCAGTCAGCGCAACCCCTGCGTCGACGACGCGGCCGCGCACTACCTGCTCACCGGCGCGCTTCCGGCCGACGACCTCCGCTGTCAGGGGCCGGGTCTACCGTGAACCCTCCGAACCGGACCCACGCTGGCCTCGGCCGTGACAGGCTCGGCCGCGGCGTAGCGCACCGGGAGCTGGAGGTGGTCCATGCGTCGAGCCGACACGATGGAGATGGCCGTCGCCGAACGCACCGATCTCGCGGAGTACCTCGGCACGCTCACCCTCGACCAGTGGGAAGCGCCGAGCCTGTGCGCGGGCTGGCGCGTGCGCGACGTGGTCGCGCACGCGATCAGCTACGACGACCTCAGCTGGCCCGACGTGCTCAAGCGCGCCGCCCGGGCGGGTTTCGCGCCGAACACCGTCAACGCTCTCGGCGTCGCCGAGACCCGCGCCCGCAGCACCGGCGAACTGCTCGACCGGCTGCGCGCCCACCTCCGGCCCACCGGCCCGATCACGGCCCTGGGCGGCATGATCCCGCTGGTGGACGCGCTGATCCACCACCAGGACATCCGCCGGCCGCTCGGCCACCCGCGCGAGATCCCGCCGCATCGGTTGCGCACCGTTCTGGACCTGGCGTTCAGAGCTCCACCCGTCGGGGCCAAGAAGCGGGGTGCCGGCCTCCGGCTGGTGGCCGCGGACCTCGACTGGACGCGCGGCGACGGCCCTGAAGTCCGGGGACCGGGCGAAGCGCTGCTGATGACCCTCGCCGGGAGGGCGGTCGCCTTCACCGAGCTCTCCGGAGAGGGCAAGGCCGTCCTCGCCGCCAGGCTCTAGCTCTCGGCTCTCAGCGGCGGGATGGCCGGCACCTCCGAGGCGGTGGCGATGGCTTCCGGAGTCAGGCGGAACTGCTCGGGGTAGTGCTCGCGCGTGGCGCGGCGGGCCGGTTCGGTGGTGCGCCACATGTACAGGCAGCGCGGGCACTGCCGCACCTCCCAGACTCCGGGCACCGGTGAGCTCGCCACGGTCCTGATCTCCGGATCGGCGCAGCGGGGGCAGATCGTCTGCATCGCAAGGTCCTTCCTGCGCAGGGTGTTTCAGCGGCGGGCGAGCATGGAGCGCAAGTGGTCGGCCCACTCCGCGGTCTCGGGCAGGTCCTTGGTCGGGGTGCCGAAGTTGCCGCGCACGTCGGGCTTCACCGGAGTGGTCGCGTCGATGATCATCTTGCTGGTGATGCCCGCGGGCTGCGAGGCCGGAGCCAGCCCCACGACCGAGAGGTTCGGGATGACCACCACGTCCTCGGACGGGTTGACCTTCGCCGACTGCGCCCACAGGACCTGCGGGAGGTCGAACGGGTCCACGTCCTCGTCGACCAGGATCACCTGGCTGACGTAACCGAGTCCGTGCGGCGTGGTCATCGCGCGCATGCCCACCGCCTTGGCGAAACCGCCGTAGCGCTTGGCCGTCGAGATGATCACGAGCAGGCCGTGCGTGTACATCGCATTGACGGCCTTGACCTCGGGGAACTCCGCGCGCAGCTGCTTGAGCAGCGGAACGCAGGTGTTCGGGCCGACCAGGTAGTCGCATTCGGTCCAGGGCATGCCCAGGTACAGCGACTCGAAGATCGGGTTGGTGCGGTAGGAGATCCGCTCGACGCGCACCACCGGCATCCGCCTGCCGCCCGAGTAGTGCCCGGTGAACTCGCCGAACGGCCCCTCGATCTGCCGCACCCGCGACTCGAGGTACCCCTCGATCACGACCTCGGAGCCCCACGGCACGTCGAAGCCGGTCAGCGGCGCGGTCGTGATCGGCATCGGCTCGCCGCGCAGCGCTCCGGCCATCTCGTACTCGGACTGGTCGTAGGCCATCGGCATGCCCGCCACGATCGGCACCACGGGGTCGTTGCCGAGGGTGATCGCGACCGGCAGGTCCTCGCCGCGTTCCTCCGCCTTGCGCAGGTGCTGGGCGATGTCGTGCATCGGCACCGGCTGCAGCGCGAGGCGGTCGGCGCCGAGCACCTCGATCCGGTAGATCCCGAGGTTCTGCTTGTCGAAGTCCTCCGGCGCGTCCGGGTCGCGGGAGACCACGGCCGCCTTGTCCAGGTAGAACCCGCCGTCACCGTCGTTGAGGCGGAACAGCGGGAGCACGTCGAAGAGGTTCACCTCGTCGCCCGAGACGCTGTTCTCGCGCCACGGCGCGTCCTCCCGGCCGACCGGGGTGACGGGGAAGTCGTCCCAGCGGCGGGCGAACTCCTCCACCTGATCGCGGGTGGAGGTCTCCTTCGGCAGCCCCAGCGCCATCGCGTGGTTGCGCCAGGAACCGTGCACGTTCAGCGCGATCCGCGCATCGGTGAACCCCGAGACGTTGTCGAACCACAGAGCCGGGGCTCCCTCGCCGATGCGGCCCGCGGCGTTCGCGGCGGCGGCCAGGTCCGGTTCCGGGGCCACCTCCTCGCTGATCCGCAGCAGCTGCCCCTCCTGGTCGAGGGCGTCCAGGAACGACCGGAGGTCGTCGTAGGCCATCGGATTCTCCTCGCTGTTGCTCACGAAACCTTGAGCTTGGTCGCGCGCAGCCCTTCCCAGCGCTGCGCCGCAGGGGCGGGCAGGTCGAGCTGGTCGAGCACGCGCGCGGTGATGTGCTCGACGACGTCGTCGAGCGAGGCCGGGCTGTTGTAGAAGGCGGGCATCGGGGGCACGATCCGCGCGCCCATCCGCGAGAGCGCGAGCATGTTCTCCAGGTGGATCTCGCTCAGCGGGGTCTCGCGCGGGACGATCACCAGGGGGCGGCGTTCCTTGATGGTCACGTCCGCCGCGCGCGCGACCAGGCCGTCGGCGTAACCGGAGCGGATGCCGGCGAGGGTCTTCATCGAGCACGGCACGATCACCATGCCGTCGGTGCGGTAGGAACCCGACGAGATGCTCGCGCCCAGGTCGTCCGGGTTGTGGACGACGTCGGCGAGCGCGCCGATCTCCCTGACGCTCAGACCGGTCTCCAGCTCCACCGTTGCCCGTGCCCACCGGCTGAGCACCAGCTGGGTCTCCACCTCGGGCAGTTCACCCAGCTGCTCCAGCAGTCGCACACCGAGCGGCGCCCCGGTCGCTCCGGTCATCCCCACGACGAGTCGCACGCTTCTCCTTTTCGGTCATCTCGTGCTGATGTCTCCACGCTAAGCGCCGATCACGAAGAGGAGCAGGTATTCTCGCGACAGGGGATGGGGAGAATCGGACAGGACGCGGATGGCTGAGATCACCGACGTCGGCTACCGGCCGGGACTGAACGCGCCGATCGGCATGGACGTCATCGACTTCACCGAGCTGCGCTCGCGCGCCGAGCGCCGCGGGATCGCCCTCGCCGGTCCGCAGCGGCCGGACTTCCACCACCTGATCCACGTCGACCCCGACGCGGAGCCGCTGGCGCACACCGTCGACTTCACCGAGCACGTAGTCCCGCCCGGCGGCTGGCTGTGGGTGCGCCCCGGCCAGGTGCACCAGTACGGTGCGCTGACGCGTTCGCACGGCACGATCGTCATCTGGCGCCCCGGTTTCATCACAGTCGACCCACCGCCGCCGGAAACCCCTGTGCTGCCAGGAGGTTCGGCCCGCGACGCGATCGATCTCGCGCTGCGGCACCTGCTCGCCGACTACGCGGACCTCGGCTCGATGAGCCTGGAGGCGCACAACAGGTCGCTGCGGATGCTGCTGGCGGTGCTGCTCCTGCGATTGGCCCACGCGGGTGCGGCACCGCCGCCCTCCGGTCCGGCCGACAGCCCGTTCGAGCGGTTCCAGCACGCGGTGGAGCGCGACTTCACCCGCACCCACCGCGTCGCCGACTACGCCGCCGAGCTCGGCTATAGCGCTCGAACCCTCACCCGCGCAACGCTGTCCGCGACGGGCCGCTCGGCGAAGTCCTACCTGGACGCCCGCATCGTCCTGGAGGCCAAGCGCCTGCTGGTCCACACCGACCGCGCGTCAGCGGACATCGCCCGTCACCTCGGCTTCACCACCCCGGGAGACTTCAGCAAGTTCTTCCGCAAGCACGACGGCCGAACCCCGCTGACCTTCCGCGCCCAAGCTCGCGGTGTGGGCTGATCTCGGCGGTCAGGTGGGCTCGCGCAACGCTCGGCGGAACCGGTCGAGATCCCCGCTCCCGGTGATCGTGCCGCGCGGGAAGCGGAAGACCGGTGGCACGTCGATGCCGAGAGCGCGGACGCGGTCGAGCTCGGCGCGCAGGGAATCCTCCCCGCCCGCCGGCATCGCGACGCCGACTTCGTCGGCCAGGGCGGTGAGGGTGACCGGATCGGCGATGTTGACGCCGTCGGTGAAGTAGGCGCGGAAGAGACGCTCGGTCATGGCCTCACCGCAGTCCTGTTCGGAGGCCGAAGCCAGCAGGCGGTGAGCGTCGAAGGTGTTGGTGAACAGGGCGCGCCGGAAGTCCAATCGCAGGCCGTCCTGCTCACCGATCGACGACGTCGCGATCTCGCGGGCGACGGCTTCGCCCCGTTCCCGGGCGTGCACCTCGAACAGCGGCTCGCCTGCGGGAGAAGCATCAGGGCGCAGCTGGAACGGAGCGAACCGCACCTCCACCTCGCCACCGGCTCGCCGGTGCGCCTCGACCGCCCGCCGGAAGCGCGTGAACCCCACGTAGCAGTGCACGCACACGAAATCCAGCACGACCTCCACGCTCACCACGCCACCTCGCCGCGGTGGGAGGAGAAGCCGCCCGTCGGGCCGTCCGGCCCGACGGTGGCCATCCGGACGATGATCTCCGCGCCCTCGGCGACGGTCTGGACTCCTCGATGGCCGTTGAAATCGGTGGCGGTGAACCCGGGGCAGACCGCGTTGACGCGCATCGCCGGGAACGCTCGGGCGTACTGCGCGGTGATCATGTTCAGCGCGGCCTTCGCCGAGGCGTAGGCCGGAACCGGGATCCAATGCGGATCGTGCGCGGTGGGATCCGGTTCCGCCGCCGCGGTGGTGGAACCGAGGCGACTGCTGACGTTGACCACGACCGGGTTCGAGCTCGATTTCAGCAGCGGCAGGAATGCGTTGAGGACCCTGACCGGGCCGAAGAGGTTGATCTCGCAGGCGGCGAGCAGATCTGCGGCGGAGGCTTCGCCGGGCGGCCTCGCTGAACCGGGAACCCCCGCGTTGTTGACCAGGACGTCCAGTTCTTCCACGGCATCGGCTGCGGCGCGGACGGATTCCTCGCTGGTCACGTCGATGGTCAGCGGAACCGCTCCGATCTCGGCCGCCGCCTCCGCGCCACGTCGCGGGTCGCGTGCCCCGAGCAGCACGGTGTGCTCGAGTTCGATCAGCCGCCGGGCGGTCTCCAGGCCCAGGCCTCGGTTGGCTCCGGTGATGAGCGTGGTCGTCATGGCGCCCAGTCTGCGACGCCGCGCGGCCGGGACCCGTTGCAGCGCTCTTCCTGGGACTCGCGGTACCACCCGCACGGGCGAGCGGCGGGAGATACTGGACGGATGACTCAACGACTCGGGGAGCTCGGCACCGCGCTGCGCGAGTGGCGCGGTCGGCTGGCCCCGGGCGATGTGGGATTCCCGCCAGGCTCGCTGCGTCGTGCGAAAGGCCTGCGCAGGGAGGAACTCGCTCTGCTGGCGGGCATCTCGGTCGACTACGTCGTCCGCCTGGAGCAGGGGCGCGCCAACCCGTCTCAGCAGGTCGTCGGCGCACTGGCCGCGGCGTTGCGGCTGACCGGGGCCGAGCGCGACCACCTCTTCGCGCTCGCCGGACTCGGGCGCCCCACCAGCGGGCGCAGCGCTGCCCGGCTGACGCCGAGCCTGCAGCGCCTGCTCGATCAGCTGCGCGGCGTCCCCGTCGGCGTGTTCGACGCGGGATGGACGCTCACCACCTGGAACCGGCTGTACGCAGCGCTGTTCGGCGACCCCGCCTCCCTCTCGGACCGGGAGCGCAACGTCGTGTGGGCGCACTACGCGGGTCTACCGACGCGGGTGCGGTCGGACCCCGCGCTGACCGCGATGTTCGAGGAGGTGACGGCGGCGGGCCTGCGTTCGGCCGCAGCCCGCTTCCCCGCCGACGTGCAGCTGCGGACGCTGCTCGACGAACTGCGCGGATTCCCGCGCTTCGCCGAGGTGTGGGACGCCCGGAGGGTCGGGGAGCACGTCGCGCACTCCAAGATCGTGGACCACCCCGAGATCGGGCCGGTCCAGGTGGACTGCGACGTCCTGGAGGTGCCCGCCAGCGACCTGCGCCTGGTCGCCTACACCACACCGGACGACGACGTCGCGGAGCGGTTGCGGCTGCTGGAGGCGGTGGGCGCGGGAACGCTCAGCTGAGGAATCGGCCGCCCGGGGCGCTCACCATCTGCTCGGGATGGGAGAGCACGAGCCCGTGGGAGCCCGGGTCGAGGTCCGTCCCGATCGGGTAGAGGGTGCCGCCGAGCGCCTCCGCGCGCTGGTGCCAGCGCTGGTTGCGGCGGAGGCGGTCGGGCAGCCAGAACGGGTCGGTCTGACCCGCCGCGTCGGAGAGCACGTCGAACAGCCACACCAGTTCGCCGTCCGGGACCCGCAGGCCGGGGCGGGTGAACGACGAGCGGCGGTGCGGGAACAGCAGGCCGATGCTGGTCTCGCTGAGATCGCGGTCGGTGATCTCCGGCGTCGTGTCGGCCAGGAACGCGTCCAGCGCCGAATCCGGCAGGAAGTAGTCGGCCCATACCTTGTGCACCCGGTCCCAGCCGGCCGTCACGAACGGCTCGTACCGGGTGTCGGTGCTGGTCGCGAACTCCCAGTAGGAGGTGTCCCAGACCTGCGGGAACAGCGTGAGACCCCGCATCAGGTGCGCGTCGTCCGGGCGCCGATCCAGGTGGTGGTACTGGGTGAAGCGGAGCTGGTAGCGGTGTCGCTGCGGTGCGAACCAGCGGATCAGCACGTCGTCGACCTCGCCTCGCCCGACCAGCACCCGGGCTGCGACGACCGCGTCCTGCAACCTCGAGAAGGCCACGTCGTAGACCCTGGCACGCGGCGGGACCGGGGTCAGCGCCAGCCGCGCGCGGGTGATGATCCCCGCGGAACCGAGTCCGCCGAGCACGGCGTCGAACAGCTCGCGGTTCTGCGACGCGGTGCACCACAGCACGGCACCGGTCGGGACGACCACCTCCACGGCCAGCACCCGGTCGATGATGGCCCCCTCGCGGTGCAGGCTGGAGATCCCGCCGACGCTGAGCACACCACCCGTGCTCAGCTGCAGGTAGCCGGTGGGGCCGGAGGTCAGCCGACGTCCGCGCAACGAGGCGTGCCACACGACGTCGCGCAGCAGCACCCCCGCCTCGACGTCCGCGTGGTCGTCGGTCACCGCATGGATGAGGTCGAGGCTGCGCATGTCGATCTGCACCCCGCCCGACGGGCACAGCGCCTGGCCACCGGTGGTGTGCAGGGTGCCGTGGGCGCGCAGCGGGACTCCGTTGTCGCGGCACCAGGAGACGGCGACGGCGACGTCGGCGGTGGAGCGGGGGCGCAGGATCGCCGCGGGCCTGCGATCGACGATGTTGCCGAGGTCGGAGGCGTGCAGGTCGTCCCCGTCGGTGACCAGGACTCCGCCACCGGGCAAAACGGGGAAGGTGGACAGATCCGCGGTGCCCGAGTGCATCCCGATCACTCCCCCCAGGTGAACGAAGCCTGCCGGTGGCCGGTCCAAATCGGAGTCCATCCTGAGGAACCGGGCTTTCCTCGTTCTTTCTCGCCTGGTCAGAGCTCCTCTCGGACCGTTCGACCGGCTTCCGCGCCGGGCGTGACTGCTTCCAGACATTCACCTGAAGGTGCTGGTCTTGGACATGCGGGCGGGGGAGTATTCCGCTGGCGACCTTCCGGCGCGTCGGGGACGTGGAGTCGGAGGGCAATCAGCGGAAGGAAATCGATGTGAAGACAGCTCGGTTCGGCCGTCTCGCGGCGCTGGGGATCGCCGTGCTGGCCGCGGCGGCGGTGACGGCCGGCCCGGCCTCCTCGGCCGCCCCGCACACCACGCAGGTCCGGCTGATCACGTTCAACGACCTGCACGGCAACCTCGAACCCCCGGCCGGATCCTCCGGCAGCGTCACCCTCCCCAACGGCAGTTCCGTTGAAGCGGGCGGCGCGCAGTACCTGGCGAGCCACGTGGCGCGGCTGCGCGGTGAGGTGCCCGACTCCCTGGTGCTCTCCGCGGGCGACAACGTCGGGGCCTCGCCGGTCAACAGCGCCCTCTTCCACGACGAACCCACCGTCGAGTTCCTCAACCAGCTCGGCGTGTCCGCGTCGGTCGTCGGGAACCACGAGTTCGACGAGGGATTCGAGGAGCTGCAGCGGATGTCCGACGGCGGGTGCCACCCCGTCGACGGGTGCCAGTTCCGGGATCCGTTCCCCGGCGCGAACTTCGAGCAGCTCGGCGCCAACGTCACGTTCAGCGACGGGCGTCCGGCGCTCAAGCCCTTCGACGTCCAGAACGTCAACGGCACGCGCGTCGGCATCATCGGCGCGACGCTGGAAGAGCTCCCGTCTGTGGTCGCGCCCGGTGCGATCGACGGTCTGGAGTTCGGCGACGAGGTCGAGGCCATCAACCGCACCTCGCAGGCGCTCGACGCCCTCGGGGTCAAGGCGCAGGTCGTGCTGCTGCACCAGGGCGACAGCACCGAAGGCGGCGGTCCCGACGACTGCGATCTGGCTCCCGGACCGGCGAGCGAGATCGCCAAGGGGGCTTCGCCGAACGTCGACCTGATCTTCACCGGTCACAGCCACGCGCAGTACAACTGCACGATCGCCGACCCCGCCGGCCAGCCGCGCCAGGTGCTGCAGGGCGCGTCCTACGGGCGGCTGCTGTCGGTCGCGGACCTGGCGATCGACCGCGTGAGCCAGGACGTCGTGCGATCGGAAACCAAGGCGCACAACGAGATCGTCACCCGGGACGTACCCGCCGACCCGGCTGCCCAGGCCCTGATCGACGAAGCGGCGACCAAGGCGGCGCCGATCGCCAACCGGCCGGTCGGCAGCATCGCCGGTGACCTGCCGCGCGCCGCGGCTCCGTCCGGGGAAGCTCCGCTGGGCGACGTCATCGCCGACGCGCAGTTCGAGGCCACCGCCGCCAACTCGCCGCAGATCGCCATCACCAACCCCGGCGGCATCCGCGAGGACCTCCTCTTCCCGGGCTCACCAGCCGGTGAGGGGGACGGCGTGGTCACCTACGGCGAAGCGTTCGCCGTCCAGCCCTTCGGCAACATCATGCAGACCATGACGCTCACGGGCGCCCAGCTCAAGGCGGTCCTGGAACAGCAGTGGACCCCTGAGGAGACCAACGTCCTGCAGGTGTCCGCGGGCCTGCGCTACAGCTACTCGGCGGGCGCTCCGATCGGCTCGAAGGTCACCGAGATCAGCATCAACGGTCAGCCGGTCGACCCCAACACGCCGTACCGGGTGTCGGTGAACAACTTCCTCGCCGGCGGCGGCGACGGGTTCACCGAGCTCACCAAGGGAACCGACATCGTCGGAGGTCCGGTCGACCTCGACGCCTTCCTCGGCTACCTGAACGCCCATCCCGGCCTGGTCCCGCCCCCGGCAGACCGCATCACGGCCCTGCCCTGACGCGCCACCCACCCGAGGTCTCCGGGGGTGGAGACCTCGGGTGGGCAGTTCTGGTCCGAACCGTCCATGCCGGGTCAGGCTTGGGTGGCCAGCGAGCGGAGGAAGAAGGCGAGGTTGGCGGGGCGTTCCGCCAAGCGGCGCATGAAGTACCCGTACCACTCGTCGCCGTAGGCGGTGTAGACCCGCAACTTCCCGCCCTCGGCGGCGATGCGGCGCTGCTCCTCCGGCCGGATGCCGTAGAGCATCTGGTACTCGAAGTCCGCCGCCGCGCGGCCGTTGCGGGCCGCGAGCTCGCCGGCGATGGCGACCATGCGGGGGTCGTGCGAGGCGACCATCGGGTAGCCCTCGCCCCGCATCAGGACCTTCAGGCAGCGCACGTAAGCGCCGTCCACTTCGGACTTCCCTTGGAAGGCAACCGATTCCGGCTCCGCGTAGGCGCCCTTGCACAACCGGACCCGCGAGCCCGGCGTGGCCAGGTCGCGGCAGTCCTGCTCGGTGCGCCGCAGGTAGGCCTGCAGCACCGCGCCCACCCACGGGAAGTCCACGCGCAGATCGCGCAGGATCCCCAAGGTGGAGTCCGTCGTGGTGTGGTCCTCCATGTCCAGGGTGACCGTGGTTCCCGCGGCGGACGCCGCTTCGCAGATCAGTCGCGCGTTGTCCAGCGCGATCTTCTCGCCGTCGGACGGCAGGAACTGGCCCACCGCCGACAGCTTCACCGACACCTCGGCGCGATCGGCGAGCCCCTGGTCGGACAGGATCCCCAGCATCTGCCGGTAGTCCCGGACGGTGGTGTCGGCCTGGCTCGCGTCGAGGGTGTCCTCGCCGAGCCGGTCGAGCGTCACGAACAGCCCGTTCGCGCTCAGCTCCCGGGTCGCCCGCACGGCGTCCTCGGGTGAGGTGCCGGGCACGAAGCGCCGCACCACGGGCCTGGTCAGCGGATTGGCCTCGACGAGCCGCCGCACCGAATGCGATCGACCCGCGGTCAGCAGAGCACTGCGCAACACCGAAATCTCCCCACACTCGTTCCAGAAGACCACCGGGCGCCCCGGATCGCCGGGGCGCCCATCACGCTCATCCCATGTGGGGGTAGGTGTGACCGGTCGGTGCGTCCCAGGTCTCCTTGATGGCACGCGGGCTGGTCCACCGCTGGATGTTGAGCAGCGAACCGGCCTTGTCGTTGGTGCCGGAGGCCCGACTGCCGCCGAAGGGCTGGCGGGACACGATGGAGCCGGTCGGCTTGTCGTTGACGTAGAAGTTGCCCGCCGCACCGCGCAGCTTGCGATGCGCCTCGTCGATCGCGGAGCGGTCGGTGGAGAACACCGCGCCGGTCAGGGCGTACGGGCTGGAGGCGTCCACGACGTCGAGGATCGAGGAGTACTGGGCGTCCTCGTAGACGTGCACGGCCAGGATCGGCCCGAAGTACTCGGTGGTGAACACCTCGTCGGACGGGTCCGTGCAGACCAGCACCGTGGGCTCCACGAAGTAGCCGACGGAGTCGTCGTAGCCACCACCGGCCAGGACCTCGATGGTGTCGGTGCTCCGGGCGCGGTCCAGCGCCGCCTTGTGCTTGGCGAAGGCGCGCGCGTCGATGACGGCACCGCCGAAGTAGGAGAAGTCGGTGACGTCCCCGAAGCGGATGGTGCGCGTCAGGTCCGCGAGCTCCTCGCGGAGTCCGCCCTCCCAAATGGAACGCGGGACGTAGGCGCGGGACGCGGCCGAGCACTTCTGGCCCTGGAACTCGAAGGCGCCGCGGGCGAACGCGGTGGCCAGCGGAGCCGGGTCGGCCGAGGGGTGCACGACGATGAAGTCCTTGCCGCCGGTCTCACCCACGATCCGCGGGTAGCTGCGGTAGGAGTCGAGGTTCTCCCCGATCGTGCGCCACAGCTTCTTGAACGTGGCGGTGGAGCCGGTGAAGTGCAGGCCCGCGAAGCCGGGGTCGGTCAGGGCGACGTCGCTGACGGCCTGGCCGTCGCCGGTGACCAGGTTGATCACGCCCGGGGGCATCCCGGCGGCCTCGAACAGCCGCATCGTGAAGTGCGCGGCGAGCTGCTGCGACGGGGTCGGCTTCCAGACGACGGTGTTGCCCATCAGCGCGGGCGCGGTCGGCAGGTTGCCGGCGATGGCGGTGAAGTTGAACGGGGTGATCGCGGTGACGAACCCGTCCAGCGGCCGGTAGTCCATCCGGTTCCACTCACCCGGGACCGAGCGGGGCTGCTCGGCGATGATCTGCCGCGCGTAGTGCACGTTGAACCGCAGGAAGTCGATGAACTCGCAGGCGGCGTCGATCTCGGCCTGCTGCACCGACTTCGACTGGCCGAGGATGGTGGCGCCGTTGATGGTGTCGCGCCACGGCCCGGCCAGCAGGTCGGCGGCGCGCAGGATGACCGCGGCCCGCTCGTCGAAGGAGGTCGCGGCCCAGCCGGCGGCGGCGTCCTTCGCGGCGGCGACCGCGGCGGCGACGTCGTCACCGGTGGCCTGCCCGGCGGTGCCGAGCACGTGGGCGTGGTCGTGCGGCTGCACCACGTCGAAGCGGTCGCCGCCGGCCATGCGCTGCTTCCCGCCGATGGTCTGGGTGAGCTCGATGCGCTCGGACTCCAGCTCGGCGACGCGCTTCTGCAGCGACTCGCGCTCCGGCGATCCGGGCGCGTAGCCCTTCACCGGCTCGTTGTAGGGCACCGGCACCGAGGTGATCGCGTCCATGCCTGTTCCGCCTCCTCGAGACGCTGAGTGAGTGTGTTGATTGGAGGTTAGGGTCTGGCTCACGTCGGGAGATTGTTGAGTTGGCTACCGTTGAAGGTGTCGGTTTGTGGGATCGGACAACGTGGTGCGTGAGGTCGATTCGGTCGGGATGGCCGAGGTGGGAGTGCCGCTGCGGCAGTTGCTGACCGCGGTCGGAGACCCGCTGGTGGATGTGCTCGCCGCGCCGCGCGGCTTGGACGTCGAGGTGCGCGACGTGGTCATTGTCGACCCCGAGGAGGAGTCCGGCAGCACTCGCGACGGCGATTTCGTGCTGGTCATCGGCGCGCGTGGCCGCGCTGCGGCGCCGCTGGTGCGGGCGGCCGCGCGGGCGGGGGCCCCGGCCGTGGCCGTCAAGGTCGGCTCCGAGCCGGAGGCGCGAGCGCTGCGGGACACCGCGATCGCCGGCGGCGTCGCGCTGCTCGGCGTGCGACCGGAAGTCCGCTGGGAGCGGCTGGAGGCCTACGCGCACAACGCGATCGACAACGCCCGGCTGACCAGCGACGCCGACGTCGGCGAGGCGCTGGGCGACCTGTTCTCGCTGGCCCAGACGGTCGCGGCGATGACCGACGGCATCGTGAGCATCGAGGACACCGCGAGCCGCGTGCTCGCCTACTCACGATCCGACGACGAGGTCGACGAGCTGCGACGGCTGTCCATCCTGGGCAGGCAGGGCCCCGAGCAGTACCTGGCGATGCTGCGCGAGTGGGGCGTCTACCAGCGGCTTCGCGCGGGGGAGGACGTGGTGCGCATCGAGGACCGGCCGGATCTGGGGATCCGGCGGCGGATGGCGGTGGGCATCCACGCGGGCAGCCAGCCGCTCGGCTCGATCTGGGTGCAGGAGGGCCGCAGGCCGCTCTCGGAGCGGTCCGAGCGCGCGCTGCTCGGTGCCGCGAGGCTGGCGGCGCTGCAGCTGATCCGGCAGCGGTCGGAGGCCACCGCCGGGCCACGACTGCGGGAGAACCTGCTGGCCGGGCTGCTGGAGGGCCGCGTCGACGCGCGCTCGGTGGCCGACAACATCGGCGCGGACGCCGATCGTCCCGCCGTGGTCGCGGTGTTCACCCTCCGCCCGGCCGGTGCCGTGGACCGGTCCGAGCTGGAGCTGCAGCGGTCGGAGATGACCGGGCTGATCTCGGTGCACGCCTCCGCCTACCGGCGCAGCGCCCTGGTCACCACGATCGGCTCCCGGGTGTACGTGCTGCTGCCGGAGTTGCCGGAGCGCTCCGCCGGGCAGTCGGCGCTGTCGCTGATGAGCGAGATCGTCGCCGCCGCCAAGCAGCACCTGAGCTCGCGCGTCCAGGCGGGCGTCGGTTCGGCCGTGCTGACGTTGGACGAGGTCGCCGAGTCGCGGGCGGAGGCCGACCGTGTGCTCGACGCCCTGGTGCACGACATCGACGCCGAGGTCGCCACGATCTCCGACGTCCGCGCGCAGGTGGTGATCAGCGAGATCCTCACGGTCCTGCAGGGCAACGAGCGCTACCGCGACGCCAGGCTCGCGGCGTTGCACGCGCACGACGCGGAGCACGCGACGGAGCTGGCGCGGAGCCTGCTGGCCTACCTGGACCACTTCGGGGACGTCAAGGCCGCGAGCTCAGCCCTGCACGTCCACCCCAACACGCTGCGCTACCGCGTCCGGCGCGCCACGGACCTCACGGGCATCGACCTGGCCGACTCGACCGAACGCCTCAACACCCACCTCCAGCTCCTGCTCACCAAGCGCACCCGCCACCGCTGACAAGGGGTCAGCGTGGTCTCGCGTGCTGGGGGTGGGTGGGGGAAGTTCTCATGAGAACTTCCCCCACCCACCCCACGCAGGAGGCGACTCGGGGTCAGAGCTTGCGGAGGCGGACCCTGTTGATGGAGTGGTCGATGTCCTTGCGCAGGACGAGGGTCGCGCGGGGGCGGGTGGGCAGGATGTTGTCCACCAGGTTGGGCTCGTTGATGGTGCGCCAGAGGTGGCCGGCCTCGGCGCGGGCCTCCTCGTCGGCGAGCTCGGCGAAGTGGTGGAAGTGCGAGTCCGGGTTGGCGAACGCGGTTCCGCGCAGTGCCAGGAACCGGTCGGTGTACCAGCGGGCGATGTGCTCGGTTCGCGCGTCGACGTAGACCGAGAAGTCGAACAGGTCCGAGACGGTCAGGCTGGGGCCGGGCTGCAGGACGTTGAGGCCCTCGACGATGAGGATGTCGGGCTGGCGCACCACCTGCCGCTCGTCGGGCAGGATGTCGTAGGCGACGTGCGAGTACACCGGAGCGGAGACCTCGGGAGCCCCCGACTTGACCTCGGTGACGAAGCGCAGCAGCGCGCGCCGGTCGTAGCTCTCGGGGAAGCCCTTGCGGTGCATCAGGCCGCGCCGCATCAGCTCGGCCTTCGAGTGCAGGAACCCGTCGGTGGTCACCAGGTCCACGCTCGGGTGGTCGGGCCAGCGGGCCAGCAGCGTGCGCAGGATGCGGGCGGTGGTGGACTTCCCGACCGCGACGCTGCCCGCGAGGCCGATGACGAAGGGGACCTTGGTGCCGTGGGCCTCCTCGCCGAGGAACGTGGTGGTGCTCTCGTGCAGCCGCTGACGGGCTGCGACCTGGAGGCTGATCAGCCGCGACAGCGGCAGGTACACGTCGGCGACCTCGTCGAGGTCGACCGGTTCACCGAGGCCGCGCAGGGCGACCAGTTCGTCTTCGCTCAGCGGGAGCGGGAGCGAATCACGCAGCTCCCGCCATTGCGCGCGGTGCAGTTCCACGTACGGGCTCAGTTCGCGAACGCGCGTCACAAGCACCCCTCAGCATCGAGGCCCGGTCGTACTCCAGGCGGCACCGGAAAGCCCCGGTGGCGCCTCGGAAAACCCTAGGCATACGAGAGCGGGTAACGCTGTGATCCAGTGCACGCTGAGACGCAGCAGACACGTCCTCAACCGATCAACACCGGACCGGCGCAGCGGGGCGCCGGTCCGGTGTTGACGATCAGGAGTTCATCTTCGACTTCCGGTAGCCGTAGGCGAAGTAGACGATCAGGCCGATGAGGAACCAGATGCCGAACCGCGCCCAGGTCGTCGGTTCGAGGAAGGTGACCAGCCAGATCGAGAACGCGATGCCGATGATCGGCACCACCGGCATGCCCGGCGTCTTGAACTCGCGGGGCAGGTCGGGTCGCTTGTAGCGGAGAACGATCACCGCGGCGCACACGATCACGAACGCCAGCAGGATGCCGATGTTGGTCAGCTCCGCGGCCTCGCCGATGGGCAGCAGCCCGGCGAAGACGGCCGAGGCGATGCCGATCAGCCAGGTGAAGCGGGTGGGCACCTTGCGCACCGGGTGCGTCTTGCCGAACCAGGCGGGGAGCAGGCCGTCGCGGCTCATCGAGTAGCCCACGCGCGTCACGCCGAGCATGAAGGTGAACATCACGGTTAGGATGCCCAGGATGGCGCCGACGCCGATGATCGCGCCGAGCATCGGCAGACCCACGTCGGTGAAGGCGGAGGCGAACGCGCTCTCGCTCTTGATCTGCTGGAACGGGATCATGCCGGTCAGCACCAAGCAGGCCAGCACGTACAGCACCATCGAGATGCCCAGCGAGTAGAGGATCGCCTTGGGCATGTGCTTCTGCGCTTCTTTGGACTCCTCGGCGGCGGTGCTCATGGCGTCGTAGCCGAACACCGCGAAGAACACGGTCGCGGCGCCGGTGATCGCACCGCTGGCGCCGAAGGGAAAGAACGGCGTGTAGTTGCCGGTGTTGATGTAGAACGCGCCGACGCCGATGACCAGCAGCACCACGGCGACCTTCAGGTACACCAGGAAGCTCTCGAACCGGGCGGCGCTCTTCATGCCCAGGTTCAGCATGAAGGCGATGAACAGGCACAGCACCACGGCGAACAGGTTCACCTTGTAGCTGCCGGGCGCGACACCGGCCTCCTCGGTGCCGGGAGCTCCGAGCATCCACACCGGCAGGTCGATCCCGAGGTAACCGACGACTTCGTTGAAGTACCCGGAGATGCTGATGGCCACCACCGCCACGATCGCGGTGTACTCCAGCAGCAGGTCCCAGCCGATCAGCCAGCCGACGATCTCGCCGAGCACGACGTAGCCGTAGGTGTAGGCCGAACCGGCCTTGGGGATCATGCCGGCGAACTCGGCGTAGGAGAACGCGGCGGCGGCGCTGGCGATGCCGGCGATCAGGAACGAGATCAGCACGGCGGGGCCGGCCTTCTCGTTGGCGACCGCCCCGGCCAGCGAGAAGATCCCTGCGCCGATGATGCCGCCGACACCGATGGCGGTGAGCTGCCACAGGCCGAGCGACTTGCTCAGGCCGGTGTCCTCGGAATCCGAGGAGATCGCCTCGATGGGCTTGCGGCGAAATATTCCCCGCCCCGGTTGAAGGCTAGGTGCTGACACATCGACTCCATTGTTCGAATCACAGGATGCGGCGAAAGCTACGCCCCGGGATCGAGGGCCGTGCTGTGCGGTTGGACGACAGTTCGCCATCGCGGTTGTGGGATGGCACAACGGGCCTGGTCGATCGCCGTGGCGCGGGGCACGCACCCGCGCGTCTGCGCACGGGCCGTGACTGCGAGCGCGTCCGATCGTTAGTGTTCTCACCCGGAGCGTCGAAATGTCGGCCCCAAAGGAAGTGGGAGAGCGATGTCCAGTTATCGCACCGTCGTTGTGGGAACGGACGGTTCCGCGCCTTCGCTGCGCGCGGTTGGCCGGGCCGCCGAGGTCGCAGGTGCCTCGTCGGCGCGGCTGGTGATCGTCTGCGCCTACTACCCGACCGACCCCAAGGAGCTGGAGCGCGCCGCCGATCAGCTCGGCGACGAGGCCTTCCAGGTCATGGGATCGGCTCCGGCGCAGGACACGGTGCAGTCCGCATCGGACACCGCACGCGAGGCCGGTGCGACCGACCTCGAGACCGTCGTCTCGGTCGGCGAGCCAGTCTCGGTCCTGCTGGGATCGGCGGAGAAGCACAGCGCCGACCTGCTGGTCGTGGGTAGCCGCGGGCTCAACACCCTGAAGGGGCGCATCCTCGGTTCGGTGCCTTCCGAAGTGTCCCGCCGAGCTGATTGCGACGTGCTCGTTGTCCGAACATCGCGATGACCGGATCCGGCGGGTCGAGGAGATCCTCCTCGGTTCGCCGCCCCGCTACACCAAGGGCGAGATCGCCGAGGCCGCAGGTGTGTCGCTCGAACGCGCGGAGCAGCTGTGGCAGGCGATGGGATTCGCGCACGTCGACTCGGACGAGGTGATCTTCACCGACGCCGATGTCGCCGCCGTGCGCGCGCTGGTGTCCCTGGTGTCGGCGGACGTCATCCCCGATGAGCTCGAATCCGCGGTGGCCCGCTCGCTGGCGCAGACCATGTCCAGGCTGGCGGAGTGGCAGACCGGGCTGTTCAAGTCGCTGCTGGGCAAGAGCTTCGCCACCGACGTGGAGACCACCGCCGAGGTGGCGGCCGCGATCGTGCCGGTCATGGAGAAGATGCAGGACTACGTGTGGCGGCGGCACCTGGCCGCCACCGTGTCCCGCGAGCTCGACGAGCGCGATCCCGGCATCGACGAGCGCGTGCAGGTGGTCGGGTTCGCCGATCTGGTCGGTTACACCCGGCTGATCCGCGATTTCACCGAGCTGGAGCTGACCCGGCTGATCGATGGTTTCGAGTCGCTGGCAGGCGGTGTGGTCGCGCAGAACCGCGGTCGGGTCATCAAGACCGTCGGTGACGAGGTGCTGTTCGTGGCCGACAGCCCGGAGGAGGGCGCGGAGATCGCGCTGACCCTCAACGAGGAGATCGCGAAGAACGACCTGCTGCCGCCGCTGCGGATCGGTCTGGCGCAGGGGCCGGTCCTGGCTCGATTCGGTGACGTCTACGGCTCGACGGTGAACATCGCTAGCCGCCTGACGTCGGTGGCGCGGCCCGCCTCGGTGCTCATCGACCGGGAGCTGGCCGGTTCGCTGCGCGGCCACGAGAGCTACCGGCTGATCTCGGTCGGACCGACCAAGGTGCAGAGCTTCCGCGGCTTGCGGGCGTGGGCGCTGCAGCGGCGCTGAGAAGCCCGTCCGCGGGGGCCGCACCGGCCCGGCACCGCCGTTCCCACTACTCCGAACACAGCAAATGTGACTGAAATATCGCTACATTTGCATGTATCACGCACATAGTGGCACTGACTGCCCCAAAGTGGTCCCAACCAGCGCTTTTGTGATCTTCGAAGATCACGCGGCACCCCTCCGACGCTGAGTTTTGGGCTGTTCGTCGGCTTGCGGGAGCCCTCCGGGTGCTGGTTAAAGGGGGTGCTTGCGACCGGATCCGGCATTACGGTCGAGGTATGGCGGATCGGGTAACGCCGATTTTCGGCGAGCATTCCGACGACGTGGCCGAACTGGTCGCGCAGTACGCACAACTGCCGGCCGGAGCACCGGTCAGGCTCGCCAAACCCACCTCGAACCTCTTCCGGTTCCGCGCACCCCCCGAATCACCGGGCCTGGACGTCGGCCGGTTCACCAAGGTCTTCGACATCGACCCCGAAGCGGGAACCGCGCAGGTCCAGGGGATGGCGACCTACGAGCAGATCGTGGACGCGCTGCTGCCCACCGGGCACATCCCGAAGGTGGTGCCACAGCTCAAGACCATCACGCTCGGTGGTGCGGTGGCCGGGCTCGGCATCGAGTCGACCTCCTTCCGCAACGGGCTCCCGCACGAATCGGTGCGTGAGATGGAGATCCTCACCGGCGACGGATCGGTGGTGGTGGCGCGGCCGGACAACGAGCACGCCGAGCTCTTCCGGGGCTTCCCCAACTCCTACGGCACGCTGGGCTACGCGCTGCGGCTGGAGATCGAGCTGGAGGAGGTCAAGCCCTTCGTCAAGCTCCGCCACGTCCGGTTCGCGACCGCGGCCGAGTGCGCCGAGGCGATCACCCGGATCTGCGCGGACGGCGAATTCGACGACGAGGCGGTCGATTTCGTCGACGGCACCGTGTTCAGCCGGACCGAGCACTACCTCACGCTCGGGTCCTACGTGGACTCGGCGCCGCACACCAGCGACTACACCGGTGAGAAGATCTTCTACCGGTCCCTGCAGCAGCGCTCCACCGATCACCTGGCGGTGCGCGACTACATCTGGCGCTGGGACACCGACTGGTTCTGGTGCTCGCGGGCGATCGGCGTGCAGCACCCGCTGATCCGCCGGTTCTGGCCGGCGAAGTACAAGCGCTCCGACGTGTACCGGCGGATCGTCGCCTGGGACCGGCGGCACTCGGTGACCGACCGGATCGCGGTGCTGCAGGGCAAGGGGCTCAACGAGCCCGTGATCCAGGACGTGGAGATCCCGGTGCAGCGGCTGCCGGAGTTCCTGGAGTTCTTCCACCGCGACATCGGCATCTCACCGATCTGGCTGTGCCCGGTGCGGCTGCGCGACCAGCGGGGCTGGCCGCTGTACCCGATGAACGCGGACACGCTCTACGTCAACGTCGGCTTCTGGGCGACCGTGCCGCTGCGTCCCGGCGAAGCGCCGGGCAGGCACAACCGCGCGATCGAGCGGAAGGTCACCGAACTCGACGGGCACAAGTCGCTGTACTCCAACTCCTACTTCGAGGAGGACGAGTTCTGGCGGCTCTACAACCGCCCGGCCTACCAGCACCTGAAGGACACCTACGACCCGAAGGGCCGCTTGCCGGGACTGTACGAGAAGTGCGTGCGCGAGGGCTGACTCGCGGCGGGACGAGCACACCAAACTGGAAAGGAGACGCTCTGATGGGATGGGCAGGGGTGTTCGAGCGGATTCTCGGCGGCGACCTGTCGGTGGAGATCCGGGCCTTCGACGGCAGCCGAGCCGGGACCGCCGGGGCCGACGTGTGCGTGGAAGTCCGTTCGCCGCTGGCGCTCTCGCACCTGGCCAACGCGCCGGGCGAACTGGGGCTCGCACGCGCGTACGTCAGCGGCGCGCTCGAAGTGCGCGGCGGCATGTACCGGGCGCTGGCCGCGTTCCCGTCGGTGACGCTCGAGGACGTGCCACCGGAGCTGCGCCGCGAACTGCTGTTCAAGCTCGCCGGGTACCGGTTCTGGTGGCCGGTGCGGGTTCCCGAGGTCGAGCACCGCTCGCGCGGCTGGCGGCACTCCAAGCACCGCGACAGCCAGTCGATCTCGTACCACTACGACGTCTCGAACCGCTTCTACGAGTACGTCCTCGGCCCGTCGATGGCCTACACCTGCGCGGTGTACCCCGAGCAGGACTCCACCCTGGAGCAGGCCCAGTTCACCAAGCACGACCTGGTGGCCCGCAAGCTCGGTCTCGCGGAGGGGCAGCGGCTGCTCGACGTCGGGTGCGGCTGGGGCGGCATGGTCATGCACGCCGCCGAGCACTACGGGGTCCGCGCGCTGGGCGTGACGCTGTCGCGGCAGCAGGCGCAGTGGGCGCAGAAGGCCATCGCGGAGCGCGGTCTCGCCGACCTCGCCGAGGTCCGGTACATGGACTACCGGGACGTGCAGGAGACCGGGTTCGACGCGGTCAGCTCCATCGGGCTCACCGAGCACATCGGCGTCAAGCAGCTGCCGCACTACTTCTCGTTCCTGCACGACAAGCTGCTGCCCGGCGGGAGGATGCTCAACCACTGCATCACCCGGCCGCACGGCCACCAGAGCGCCCGGCCGGGCAAGTTCATCAGCCGCTACGTGTTCCCCGACGGGGAGCTCGAGCCGGTGGGCACGCTGGTGTCGGCGATGAACGACAACGGCTTCGAAGTCCGGCACGAGGAGAACCTCCGGGAGCACTACGCGCTGACGCTGGCCGATTGGTGCGGCAACCTCGAACGGAACTGGTCGGACGCGGTCGCCGAGGCGGGCCACGCGCGGGCGCGCGTGTGGCGGCTGTACATGGCGGCCTGCCAGTTGGGCTTCGAGCGCAACAACATCCAGCTGCACCAGGTGCTGGGCGTCAAGCTCGACGACGCGAACGCTCGGATGCCGTTGCGACCCGCGTTCTAGAGCGATGAGTTCTGCGGCGCGGACGGGTCTGTTCCTTCGACCTGGAAATTCGGGGACGAAGGGATAGACCCATGTTCGAGTTCTCCCAGAAGATCACGCCGAACCTGTGGTTCGACACCGAGGCCGAGGACGCCGCGAAGCACTACTGCTCGATCTTCCCGGACTCGCGCATCGTGCACGTCACGCACAACGGCGAGGCCGGGACGGGCGAACCGGGCACGGTGCTGGTGGTCCAGTTCGAGCTGTTCGGGCAGAAGTTCGTAGGCCTCAACGGCGGGCCGCAGTTCACCTTCAGCGAGGCCGTGTCGCTGGAGGTCAGTTGCGAGTCGCAGGAGGAGATCGACCGGCTCTGGGAGCAGCTGGGCGAGGGCGGCCAGCACGGTCCCTGCGGGTGGCTCAAGGACCGCTACGGCCTGTCCTGGCAGGTCACGCCCCGCCGGCTGCTGGAGCTGATGACCTCACCGGATCAGGCGGTCGCCGACCGGGTCGCCAAGGCGATGCTCGCCATGGGCAAGATCGACATCGCCGAGCTCGAGGCCGCGGCCGAGGGGTAGCGCCGGCATCAGCCGAAGGCGTCCTCGACGTCGTCGAGGGTCAGCGGGGGGATCAGGTCCGACGCCCGGCTCCTGGTCCAGTGGTGCCCGGTGGCGCGGCGCTCTTCGGCGGAGCTGAAGCGGTAGCGGTAGAGGTCGGCCCGGACCACCGCAGGCGGGTGGTCCGGGAACGGGTTGTGGCCGAGCAGGTCGAGCACGGGCCGCTCGCCGAGCAGCAGCGTGCGCAGGAACCGCGGTAGCCAGCCGCGGCCGTAGGACGGGCTGATCGCCACGAACCACAGCAACCAGTCCAGCCGCAGGTGGTACGGCGCGACCTGCGGCGGTCTGCGCGCGGGATCACCTGGTTTGCCCTTGAACCCGTACTCGCGCCACGGTCCGTCGGGGGTGGCCGCGCCCAGCACGACGACCTCGTAGCGGACCCGCGTGATGCTGCCGAACGCGCCGTAGGTGTTGCCCAGGTGCAGCCGGTTGAAGCTGCGGTTCATCACCTGCCCGCGGCCCACCATGTTGCGCACCGGCCAGTAGGCCAGCACCACGAACAACGCCGTCACCGCCAGCACGAGCACCGCGAACCAGCCCGGCGGGTCGGACGGCGGACCCGCCGGCCCGCCCACGGCCGCGAACGCCAGGGTGATGGTCAGGAAGTTCAGCCACGCGAAGTTGCCGCTGAGCATCAGCCACAGCTGCGTGACGACGATGATCACCGCCGGCGCGGTCGCCACCGGTTGCGGGGCGAACAGCAGGAACGGCACGACCAGCTGCGTGCCGTGGTTGGCCAGCACCTCCACCTTGTGCAACGAGGGCGGCAGCCGGTGGAAGGCGCGGCTCAGCGGTCCGGGCATCGGCTGGGTCTCGTGGTGGTAGTGCAGCGCGGTGAGGTCGCGCCAGCAGGAATCGCCGCGCAGCTTGATCAGACCGGCGCCGAACTCGACGCGGAACAGCAGCCAGCACAGCAACCACAGGATCGGAGCGGGTGGGCTGATGTGCGTGGGCCCCAGGAACATCGCCAGGAAACCGGCTTCGAGCAGCAACGACTCCCAGCCGAAGCCGTACCAGATCTGGCCGACGTTGACGATCGAGGAGTACAGCAGCCACAGCAGTGCCCACAGCGCCACCCACGCCCACACCGGCGCGAGGTCGGCGACCTGGGCGAGCAGGCTCGCCGCCACGCCCGTCCAGGCGGCACCGGCGAGCCAGCGGTCCGAGCAGCGGAAGTGGAACAGGCTAGGCGCTCGCCCGAACGGCACGCGGTCGACGAAGCGGGCGACCGGCGTGAGCCCTCGCTCGCCGAGCAGGCCGCGGAACTGGCGCAGGAAGCAGACGAACCCGATCAGGTAGGTCAGCGCGAGCAGGTGGGTCACGGCGAACCTCGCCGCCTGGTACTCGGGGGCGCCCATCCAGTGCCACATCGCCGCTCCTCCTTCCACGCCGCTTCCCGGGGACCGCCGCCGACTAGAATCGCGCATCTGCGAAGCGTGTGGAGGCTGGGCTGTGCTGGACGAAGTGGTGGAGGTGCTGGCCTGCCCGCACTGCGGTCTCGACCTGGGGCGCAGCGGGAACTCGCTGAGGTGTTCGTCGAACCACGTGTTCGACTTCGCCCGGCAGGGCTACGTCAGCCTGCTCTCCGGTCGCAGCAAGGTCGTCGGTGACACCGCGGAGATGGTCGCCGCCCGCGCGGGTTTCCTGGAGGCCGGGCACTACGACCCGATCGCCGACGCGGTCGCGGAAGCGGTCACCGCCGGTGGTCCCGTGGTCGACATCGGTGCCGGAACGGGCTTCTACCTCGCTCGTGCCCTGGGTGATCGGCTCGGAGTGGCACTGGACGTCTCCAAGTACGCCTGTCGCCGGGCGGCCAAGGCCCACCCGCGGATGGGCGCCGCGGTCGCCGACGCCTGGCAGCCGCTCCCGGTCCGCACGGGTGTCGCGGGCACCGTCCTCAACGTCTTCGCGCCCCGCAACGCCCCCGAGATGCGCCGGATCCTGCGTCCCGGCGGGGAGCTCGTCGTCGTGATCCCCAACTCCGGCCACCTGACCGGACTGGTCGACCACCTCGGCCTGCTCAACGTGGACGACGCCAAGCAGACCCGCCTCGCCGACCAGCTCGCCGGCCACTTCGACGCGCTGGACCGGCGCACGGTCGAGTTCCCGCTGGACCTGACGCACGCCGAGGCCCGGGAAGCCGTGGCCATGGGGCCCAGCGCCTGGCACACCACGCCCGAAGCCCTCGACGCCAAGATCGCCGCCCTGCCGTCGCCGGTGTCCGCCACGGCCTCGGTCACCCTCGCCCGCTACCGCCGCACGACCTGACCCTCACCACCCGTCAGCGCTCTTCGGGTTTCCGGGGAAGTGTGCATGAAAACTTCGCACGGAACCCGAAGAGCACTGGTGGGGAAGGGTTCTGAGGTCAGTGGGGGGTGTGGACGGATTGCGGGACGTCCCACGGGTTCTCGTCCTGCAGAGCCGCCGGCAGCAGGGCCGCGGGGACGTTCTGGTAGGTCACCGGGCGGAGGAACCGGTCGATGGCCGCCGTTCCCACCGAGGTGAAGCGAGCGTCCGTGGCGGCGGGGTAGGGGCCGCCGTGCTGCATGGCGGGGGACACGGCGACGCCCGTCGGCCAGCCGTTGAACAGCAGACGCCCGGCGCGTTCCCGCAGGCGCGGCAGGAGCGTGGCCACGAAGTCCGTGTCGGCGTCCTCGGCGTGGACCGTCGCGGTGAGGTTGCCCTCGAACGCCTCGGCCGCGCGCCGGGCCTCGTCCTCCGAGGAGTAGGTGACCACGATGGACAGCGGGCCGAAGACCTCCTCCAGCAGCGCTTCCCGGTTGTTCAGCAAGGTGTCCACGTCGGTGGCCAGCAGCGTGGGAGCGGCTCCGTCCTCGGCGAGCTCGTTCGCACCGCCTGCCAGCAGGCGCACGCCCGGGACGTCGGTGACCACCGCGCGACGGCCGCAGTAGCCCTCGTGCAGCCGGTCGTTGAGCATCGGGTGCGCCGAGACCGCCGCCGACGCGGAGACCAGCGCGTCCTCCAACCCGTGGTCGGCGGGCAGGAACAGCAGGCCGGGCTTGGTGCACAGCTGCCCCGCGTTGCCCGAGTACGAGGTCACGTAGCCCTGGGCGATGTCGGCACCGCGCGCGCCGACGGCGCCGGGAGCGACGAAAACCGGGTTGAGGCTTCCCAGCTCGCCGAAGAACGGGATCGGCTTCGGGCGCGCGTTGGCGATGTCGAACAGCGCGCGCCCGGCCGGAACCGAACCCGTGAAGGCCGCCGCCTTGATCCGCTCGTCGCGCAGCGCCTCCGTCCCGATGTCGAATCCCAGGACGACGCTGAAGGTCCCCTCCGGGGCACCGGCGGAGCGCAGCGCCTCGGCGACGATCTCGCCGGTGCGCAGCGACAGCTCGGGATGACCGGGGTGGCCCTTGAGCACCACCGGACAGCCCGAGGCCAGGGCCGCCGCTGTGTCACCGCCCGCGACGGAGAACGCGAACGGGAAGTTGCTCGCCGCGAACACCAGCACGGGACCCACCGGCAGCAGCATCCGCCGCAGGTCCGGCTTCGGCCCGAGGGCGAAGTCCGGATCCGCGCGGTCGAAGGTGACCCGCAGGTGCTCGCCGGGCTCGACGGTCTCGGCGAACAGGCGCAGCTGGTAGGTGGTTCGCTTGAGCTCGCCGGTCAACCGGCCCTCGGACAGGTGCGATTCGTCGATGGCCAGCGGGATCAGCTCGCCGGCAGCGGCGTCCAGCGCGTCGGCGACGGCCCGCAGCTGGCGGGCGCGCTCGGCCGGGGCCTGCTCCCCGAACGGCTCGGCGGCCTCGGCCGAGCGCTGCAGCGCGGCGTCGAGTTCGGCTCGGGTGGTGTCCGGGATCTGCGTCGCGGTCAACGTCCCCATCCTTTGCGCGATCGAGAGAGGTCCACGTCCACCGTAGTACGCCGAACAACCGGCGCACCGCACGCCGTTCGACATCACGCACCCAAACCCCCACCCCAACCGTGCGGTTCTTTCGGATGCGTCTTGGGGTGCGGCGAGGCATGTCCCAGTTTTAGTCCGAACCGAGGGGCTCTCGTGCCCGAAATGTCGGCTCAGTTTGGACTAAAACTGGGAAATGCCCAGTTCGTGGGGTTTGGCGTTCGGGGTGGGTTCCCGGGTTCTGCGAAGTGGTGTGGTCCTGTCGGGTTCGGGGTGAGTGGGTGGAGGGCGCGATCGTGGTGTGGGGCTGGTTCAGGTGCGGCCGCAGGCCCTCGCGATGGTGAACAGCGCCGCCTGGTCGGGGCGGGTGAGGTCGCAGCCGGTGAGGTCGGCGATGCGGCGCATCCGGTTGAGCACGGTGTTGCGGTGGCAGTACAGCTCGCCGGCCACCGCGCCCGCCGAACCGGTGCGCAGGTAGGCCGCCGCGGTCTCCAGCAACCGCGAGCGCTCACCCGCGCCGATGCCGCGCATCGGGCCGAAGACCTCTGCGGCCAGCGCGTCCCCCAGTTCGCCCAGCCTCGCGGCGGCCACCGAGGACCAGACGTCGGTCAGCGCGCGCGGTCCGCTCTCGGCCGCGGAGGTCCCGGCCAGCTCGGCGGCGATGCGCACGGCGCGCGGCACGCCCGCGAGCGTGCGGGCGACGGGTGCGAGCCCGCACGGGACGTCCTGCAGCCAGCGGTGCGGAACGGCGGCGGTCCCGGCCGGGAGCTGCGCGATGAGCACCGGCCGCCGGTCGACGTCCTGCAGGTGCACCGCGATGCCCCTGGTCGCCAGGTCGTCGGCCGCGTCCCGCAGCGGACGGGTGTCCGGAAGCGGAGCAGCGGCCACCGCGAAGTCCGCGTCGGCGCCGACGTCGAGCGCCGTCGCCACCTGCGCGACCACCTGCGGATCGCGAGCGCCGGTGCTCAGCAGCCGCGCCACCAGCTGGGCGCGCTCGTGCTCCTGCTCGCGGGCCACCACCGCGGCCTCGGCGAGGTAGGCGAGGTGGATCCGGGTGGTGTGGTGGTCGACCGCGTCCCAGACCCGCGAGGCGCCGTGCACCAGCGAGGGGAGCTCGTCCTCGGACGCCCGGCGGGTGAAGGCCTCCCACAGGACCCGGAAGTCGAAGCGCACGGCGTGCAGCAGCACCTCCAGCGGAACGCCGGCTTGCGCGCGGCTGCGACCGATCCGCTCGCACAGGTCGGCCAGCCGGTCGGGTACCGCCAGTCCGCCGACCAGGCGCAGCAGCAGCTCCATGCTGCCCTCGGCGTGCTCGCGCAGCTCCGGCCACGGCACCGCGTCGCTGGCGTAGGGCTCCATCGAGCGGAGCTCGGCCAGGAACACCGCTACCAGCTCGTCGAGGTCCTCCAGGCAGGAGCGCACCAGCCCGCGCAGCGGGCCTTCGGGAGTCACCGGCACGGGAAGCGATGTGTGCATCTGCCCAATCTAAGGCGTGCAGATGGAGTGGATCCGACATTGTGCTGGGCCGGTGACCAGAGGACTGTGCTCTCATGCACTTGACGCCCCGCGAGCAGGAGCGGCTGAACCTGTTCACCGCTGCGGAGCTGGCCCGCCGCAGGCTGGAGCGGGGAGCCCTGCTCGGCGCCCCGGACGCGGTGGCCTACGTGTGCGACGAGGTCTGCGAACTGGCCTGGGACGGCGTCGAGATCGACGAGATCGTGCGGCTGGCAGGCGAGCTGCTCACCGCTGACCAGGTGCAGCCGGGCGTTCCCGCCGCGGTGCCGTCGATCCAGGTCGAAGCGCTGTTCCCGCACGGCAGTTCCCTGGTGCACGTGCCGCAGCCGTTCGGCCCGCCCGGTCCGGACGCGCCGGGAGCGGTGCGGGCCGCCGACGGCGAGATCGAGCTCGCGCCCGGCCGGGAGCGCCGGACCGCGCGGCTGCACAACGCCGGCGAGCGCCCGGTGTGGATCTCCTCGCACTTCCCGCTGGACCAGCTCAACCCCGCGGTGCGCAGCGATGTCGAGCTCGCGGGTTTCCGGCTCGCGATCCCCGCGGGCACGGCGGTGCGCTTGGAGGCCGGTGAGCGCAGGGAGCTCACCGTCGTGGCGATGGGAGGCCGACGATGACCAGCGTGTCCCGCGAGCGGTACGCCTCGCTGTACGGGCCGACCACGGGTGACCTGGTGCGGCTGGCGGACACCGACCTGTGGGTGCGGGTCGAGGGCGACGACTCCGAACCGGGCGAGGAGCTGCTGGGCGGCTGCGCCAAGACCGCCCGCGACGGGCTGCTCGTCGCGCCGAAGGCCGGCCGGGACAGCGCGCTGGACATGGTGATCCTCGGCGTCCTGCTGCTGGATCCGGTTCTCGGCGTGCGCAAGACCAACATCGGCATCTCCGACGGTCGCATCGTCGGCGTCGGCCGCGCGGGCAACCCGGAGGCGATGGACGACGTCGAGCTGGTCGTCGACTCGCACACGGCGATGATCACCGGGGAAGGTCTGATCGCGACTCCGGGCGTGGTCGACTCGCACGTGCACCTGTCCAGTCCCGAGGTGGTGCCCTCGGCGCTCGCGGCCGGGGTGACCTCGCTGGTGGGCATGGGGATGGGCGGCGTGTGGGACGTCGGCGCGAACCCGGCCACCAACCTGCACTCGATGATCGAGGCGTGGCGGGACGTGCCGATCAACGTCGCGTTCCTGGCGCGCGGCTCGTCCTCGTCGAACGACCTGCTGGAACGGGCCGTGCTCTCCGGCGCGGGCGGGTTCAAGATCCACGAGGACTGGGGCGCGACCCCGCACATCGTGGACACCTGCCTCGGCGTGGCCGATCAGGCGGACCTGCCGGTCGCGCTGCACACCGACACGCTCAACGAGTCCGGATTCCTGGCCGACACCCTGGAAGCGACCAGAGGTCGCACGGTGCACGCGTACCACGTGGAAGGCGGTGGCGGGCATCCCGACCTGCTGGAGGTCGTGGGCAGCCCGCACGTGCTGACCTCCTCGACCACCCCGACGCTGCCGCTGACCCCGGCGACGGTCGCCGAGCTGCTGCCCATGACCATGACCGTCCACAGGGGACACGCGTCGCTGGACAGCGACCGGGGCATCGCGGGCAGCCGCGTCCGCGAGCACGGCATCGCGGCGGAGAACGCGCTGCACGACTCCGGGGCGATCAGCATCGTCAACTCCGACTCGATGGGCATGGGGCGCATCGCCGAAACCGCCCGGCGCACTTGGCAGCTCGCGCACGTGCAGGCGCACCTCGCCGGTGAGGCCGGACCGGAGCACGCGGACAACGAGCGGATCCTGCGCTACCTCGCCAAGATCACTCTGAACCCGGCGATCGCGCACGGCATGGCCCACGAGGTCGGCTCGCTGCAACCGGGCAGGCTGGCCGACGTCGTGCTGTGGCAACCCTCCTGGTTCGGCGCGGAACCCGATCTGGTGATCAAGTCCGGGTTCGTCGCCTGGGGCGCGAGCGGATCGGGTTCCGGCTCCACCCGGCTCACCCAACCGAGGGTCATGCGGCCGTTCTTCGGCGGGCTGGGGGCCGCGCCGCGCAGGCTCTCCACGGTGTTCGTCGCCGACGCCGCCGACCGCGCGCGCCTGCCTCGCGGCCCGAACTACGCCCCCGTGCGCGACAGCAGGGGCTTGACCAGGGCGGACATGGTGCGCAACACCGCGACTCCGCGAGTGGAAGTCCCGCGCGACCCGGGTCCGGTGTCGGTCGACGGCGTGCAGGTCGACGTGCACCGAGCGGGAAATCTGCCGCTGACCCGGTTGCACCACTTGGCGTGAAGAACGTTTTCGGTGAACGGTGGGGAGCGGAGCGGCCCGGTTCCGGTAGCCGCCCCGACACGCTCCAACGGCCCCGAGGAAGGGAACGAAGTGCTGGACCTGCTGCTGCGCGACGTCCGCGTCCTGACCATGAACCCGCAACACCCCACCGCGCACGCCATCGGCGTGCTCGGCGGACGCATCGTCGGAGTGGACGACGAGGTGGCCGACCTCCCCGCTCGCCAGGTGATCGACGGCGGCGGTGCGGTCGTGACGCCCGGTTTCGCCGACTCGCACAACCACATGGTCTGGTACGGGCTTTCGCTGGCCGAGCTGGACCTGTCCCGGTGCGGATCGGCCGAGGAGCTCTACGACCTGGTCGCCGAGCAGGCCGCCGCGCTGCCCTCGGACGGCTGGGTGATCGGCTCCGGCTACGACGACTTCGTGATCGGCGGGCACCCGGACCGGGCCAAGCTCGACCGGGCGGGTGGCGGCAGGCCGGTGTGGCTCAAGCACCGCTCGGCGCACATGTGCGTGGCCAGCACCGAAATCCTCGCCAAGGCAGGCGTTCTGGACGGATCGGCCCGCGTCCCGGAGGGTGGCGTCGTCGAGCGCGACGCGGACGGCGCACCGACCGGGCTGCTCGCCGAGCAGGCGCAGCAGCTGGTCGACGCCCTGGTCAAGCCCTACCCGGTCGAGGAGCTGACGGCCGCGATCGGCCGCGCGGCCCAGCGCTACGCGGCCGAGGGGCTCACGCACGTCACCGAAGCGGGCGTCGGCGGTGGGTGGATCGGGCACAGCCCGGCCGAGGCCGCCGCCTACCAGCTCGCGCGCCAGCGCGGCGAGCTGCCGCTGCGCGTCGAGCTGATGCCGGCGTCCGAGGTGCTGCACCAGGTCGGGCCGGACGCCTTCGGGCTGGATCTGGGGCTGCGCACCGGGTTCGGCGACGACTTCCTGCGCATCGGGCCGATGAAGATCTTCACCGACGGCGCGCTGTCGAGCCGCACCGCAGCGGTCACCGAACCGTTCCACGGGCACGGCGGCAACGGCGTCCTCGGCGACGACCCGGAGGTGCTGCGCGAGCGGATCCGCGCCGCGCACCGGGGTGGCTGGCGGGTCGCCGCGCACGCCATCGGCGACCGCGCCATCGACCTGACTCTGGAGGCGTTCGAGCAGGCGCAGCAGGAACTTCCGCGTCCCGACGCGCGCCACCGCATCGAGCACTCGGCGATGGTGCGCCCCGACCAGCTCTCGCGGATGGCGGCGCTCGGCGTGATCCCGGTGCCGCAGTCGCGCTTCCTCTACGAGATCGGCGACACCATGATCGGGGCGGTCGGCGACGAGCGGGAGCCGTGGCTGTACCGGCAGCGCTCCTTCGTGGAGGCCGGGCTGGTGGTGCCGGGCAGCTCGGACCGGCCGTGCGTGTCCAACGGCGCGCCGCTGCTCGGGATGCGCTCGATGGTCGACCGCACCACCAAGGCCGGGCGCGTGCTCAGCCCCGACGAGCGGGTCGACGCGGTGGAGGCGCTGCGCGCCTACACCACCCACGCCGCGTGGGCGGCCGGCCAGGAGCATCAGCGGGGCCAGATCGCCGCGGGCATGTTCGCCGACTTCGTGCTGCTCGACGCCGATCCGACCACCGTGTCCACCTCGGCGATCGGCGACATCGGCGTGCGCGCCACGTTCGTCGCCGGACGTCCGGTGCACGGCGCTGAGGAGTTCGCAGAAGTTCCCACCTGATCCGGCACAACGGGAGGCCCCGTGACCGAAACAGCGAGCACGCCACGCATCGATCCCGCCGAGTCGCGCAAGGTCGCGTTCGCCGCGTTCGTCGGTACCGCGCTGGAGTGGTACGACTACTTCCTCTACGGCACGGCGGCGTCGATCGTGTTCGACCGGCTGTACTTCGCGACCGAGGACCCGGCGGTGGCGACGCTGGCCGCGTTCGCCTCGTTCGCGGTGGGCTTCCTCGCGAGGCCGCTCGGCGCGGTGGTGTTCGGCCACCTCGGAGACCGCATCGGGCGCAGGCGCTGCCTGCTCATCACGGTCACGCTGATCAGCGTGGTGACCGGGCTCATCGGCCTGCTGCCCGACTTCGTGGCCATCGGTCTGGCGGCACCGCTGCTGCTGACCGCGTTGCGCGTGCTGCAGGGCATTGCGGTCGGCGGCGAGTGGGGTGGTGCGGTCACGCTCGCGGTGGAGCACGCGCCGCCGGAGCAGCGCGGCCGGTTCGCGGCCCTGCCGCAGATCGGTTCACCGATCGGAACCCTGCTGTCCTCGGGCGGGTTCTACCTGGTGGCGATGCTGCCCGACGAGTCCTTCGACTCGTGGGGCTGGCGACTGCCGTTCCTGGCGGCCTTCCCGCTGCTGGGCGTCGCGCTGTACCTGCGGCGCAGGGTGGGGGAGTCGCCGCTGTTCGAGCGGATGCTCGCCGAGCACGACCGCGCTTCGGTTCCCGCGCTGGAGCTGTTCCGCACGGCTTGGCGGCAGGTGCTGATCGGCATCGCGGCGTCGCTGATCGGCATCGGCGGCTTCTACCTGCTGACGACGTTCGTGATCAGCTACGGCGCGGGTCAGCTGGAGTTGCCGAAGTCGCTGATGCTGGGCGCGACGCTGATCGCGGCGGCGGTCCAGGTGGTGACGCTGATCTTCGGCGGCAGGCTGGCCGACCGCTACAGCCCGGGACGGGTCTGCCTGTGGGGCGGTGTGCTCTCGGCCGCGGTGGCGTTCCCGGTGTTCTGGATGATCGACACGCGCAACCCGGCGCTGGTGATCATCGCGGTGACGCTGGGCATCAACTGCCTGTCGATCCCCTACGCCGTGTCGGGTTCGCTGCTGGCCGGGCTGTTCCCGGTCCACCTGCGCTACAGCGGCGTCGCGATCTCGTCCAACTTCAGCGGGCTGATCAGCGGCTTCGTCCCGCTGATCGCCAGCGCCCTGCTGATCGCCAGCGACGAGCGGTCCTGGTCCACAGCAGCCCTGCTGCTCGTCCTCGCCCTCATCACCGCAGCAGGAGGCCTCCTCGCCCACAGGACAACCCACCCGGCCTGACCGCCCCACGACAGAACCGCAGGAATCGTGCTGACGATTCCTGCGGTTCTCGGTCGTGGGGGCCGGGCCCTCGGTCTTCTCCGCGCGGGTGACGCGGTCGTCACTCGCCTCGGGAGATCTTGACCATCTCGTCTCGGGCGACGACCTTGATGCGCTCGCGGCCGTGGGGCTCGCCGAGGGACTTCTCGTGGGTGTCCAGGCGGGCCCAGCCCTCCCAGGTCGTGTACTCGATGCCGCGCTCCTCCAGCACGTTGATGATGCTGTCGGAGTCGGGCTGCTCGGGCTCGGGGAGCTGGTCGAGGTCTTCCAGCAGGTGGTTGATCGTCTCCAGGGCGTCGCCCTTGGTGTGCCCGATCAGGCCGACGGGACCGCGCTTGATCCAGCCGGTCGTGTAGACGCCGGGGATGTGCTCGCCGTCGAGGTCCAGGACGCGGCCGCCGTCGTTGGGCACCGTGCCCTTCTTGGTGTCGAAGGGCAGGTCGGCGATCGGCGAGCTGAGGTAGCCGACGGCCCGGTAGACCTGCTGGACCGGGTAGGTCTCGTACTCGCCGGTGCCGCGCACGTTGCCGTCGCCGGTGAGCTCCATGACCTCGACCTTGAAGCTCTCCACGCGGTCGGTGCCGGTGACCTCCACCGGGCCGCGCAGGAAGTGCAGGTGCAGGCGGCGCTTGGTGTTGTGCTTGGGGTCGCGCAGCGCCCAGTCCTGCAGGGTCTTGACGATGGACTTGACCTGGTTGTTGTTGGTGATCTCCTGCTCGCTGGCCTCGTCGAGCTCGAAGCCCTCCGGGTGCACGATGATCTCGACCTCGTCCTGGTGGTCGAGCTCGCGCAGCTCCAGCGGCGTGAACTTGGCCTGCGCAGGCCCGCGACGCGCGAACAGGTGCACGTCGGTGACCGTGGAGTCGCACAAGCCCCGGTAGACGTTGTCCGGGATCTCGGTGCTGAGCATGTCGTCGGCCTGCTTGGCCAGCACTCGGGCCACGTCCAGCGCGACGTTGCCCGCGCCGATCACGGCGACGTGCTCACCGTCGAGGGTCCAGTCGCGCGGCGACTCGGGGTAGCCGTCGTACCAGTAGACGAACTCGGCGGCGCCGTAGCTGTGCGGCAGGTCGATGCCCGGGATGTCCAGCGGGCGGTCCTGGTCGGCGCCGGTCGAGAAGATCACCGAGTCGTAGTAGCGCTGCAGGTCTTCGAGCTTGACGTCCACGCCGTACTCGACGTGGCCGAGGAAGCGGATCTCCGGCTTCTCCATGACGCGCTGCAGCGCGTTGATGATGCCCTTGATGCGCGGGTGGTCGGGGGCCACGCCGTAGCGGATCAGGCCGTAGGGTGCCGGCATCCGGTCCAGCAGGTCGATCTCGACCGGGGTCTCGGACTTGGTCAGGATGTCGGCGGCGTACACGCCGGCCGGGCCGGCCCCGACGATCGCGACTCGCAACGGGCGGGTCATGCACTCTCCTCCAGGTGCGCCTGGCTCGGCGCGCTCGACTGCGAAGCCGCGCGACAGCGGACCCGAAATGGACCGGGCCTTGGGCCATGCGCGGAATCAACCCCCAGCTTAGGTCTGCCTTACCCCCGATCCCGCCATGCGGGCTGGTGACAATGCTCATAACGGATCTCGGCCACTACCTCGCGGAACCGGACGGCTGAAGATCATTTCCACCGTCCGGTCTACGCGAGAGGGCGGACCAGGCGCATTTCTTCACCGCTGAGTACGTGACCGGACGCGGTGAGTGACAGTAGGATCAGGCATTGATCAACCGCGTCGGTACTCAACGTGCAGAACCGATTACACGCGGTGTTGACGATGTCGAGGACAGGGTGGGCGCGTGCGTCGAACGCCACACCGGAGTACCGCCGGAGCGCAACCGTGATCACCGAGGTGGTTCGCGAGGAGTTCCTCCAGCGGTGGAAGCGCGAGATCGCGCACAGCGGCTCCGTGCCGCTGCGCCGCGGTGAAGCCGAAGAGCTGCTGGGCGGCTGCTTGGAGCACCTGCTCGGCGAGCTCTCCTGCCCGGATCGCGAGGGCGCGGCCCAGGCCGCGGGCGCGGCACTGGTGGCGCTGCACCGACGCGACCCCGCCGTCCTCCCCAGCACGCTCAAGCTCCTCGCCGCCGAACTGCCCGGAGTGCTGCCCGACGTCCCGCCGGCCCGGATCGTGACCGCCCTCGGCAACCTCGCCGCCGGCTTCGCCGAGGAGTTGCGCGCGGGCGAGGCGGTCGTGCAGCGCCCGGCCCGCAACCACCGCGGACGGTCGGAGGTGCTGTTCAACACCCCCAGCACGGGCGTGGCGGCGGTCAGCACCACCGGCGTGATCGAGGAGGCCAACGCGGCGCTGCGCCGCATGTTCCGGCTCTCCGAGGCCGAGCTGCTCGGCGCCTCGGTGCTGCGGCTCGTCGACGACCGGTGGCGCCCGGAGCTCACGGGAGCGCTCGCCGACCTCGCTGACGGAGCGGGAGAGCGGGTGAACCTCGACGCCCGCTTCACCGCTGCCGACGACGCGCAGGTGTGGGTGCGGATGACGGCGCTTCTGGTCCGCGACGACCTCGGCAGGCCCGATCACCTCGTGGTGCTCTGCGAGGACATCACCGACCGGCACCTGCTCCAGGAGCAGTTCCGCAAGCAGGCCGTTCAGGACCCGCTGACCGGGCTGGCCAACCGCGCCCAGCTCGAATCCTGCATCGACGCCGCGCTCACGCCCGTCTACCCCGGTCGCCGCGTGGGTCTGTGCCTGTTCGACCTGGACGGGTTCAAGGCCGTCAACGACAGCCTCGGTCACGGCATCGGCGACCGGATGCTGCGCGAGGTGGCGCGCAGGTTGCAAGCGCTGGCCGCGCAGGAGAGCGCGGTGGTCTCGCGCACCGGCGGCGACGAGTTCGCCGTGGTCATCCCCGACTCCTACGACGCCGCCCGGGTGGTCGACCTGGTCGACCTGCTGCTCCGGGAGATCACCAAGCCGATGTGGATCGGTGCCCACGAGCTGACCGCCTCCGCCAGCGTCGGCATCGTCGAGCGCGAGGTGATCGGCACCGACACCGGTTCTCTGCTGCGCGACGCCGACATCACGCTGTTCCGCGCCAAGCGCGACGGGCGCGCGCTGTGGGTTCTCTTCGACCCCGAGCGAAACGCGGTGGCGCACGAGAACTTCCGGCTGTCGGCGGCGCTGCCCTCGGCGCTGGAGAAGAACGAGCTGTTCGTGGAGTACGACCCCGTCGCCGACGTCGAGACCGGCAGCATCATGGCCGTGATGGCCAACGTGCGCTGGGACCACGACGAGTTCGGCGAACTGGGGGCGAGCCGGTTCTTCGGCCTCGCCGAGGAAACCGGCCTGATCACCAGGCTGGGCGGCTGGACCCTGGAGCAGGCGGGCAACCACGCGGCCCGCTGGGCGCGCGAGCTCGGTGAGCACGCGCCGCTGCTGGCGGTGACGCTCTCGGCCCGCCACTGCCGCGACCCCGAGCTGGTCCGCGATCTGCGCGAATCGCTGGAGACCACCGGGCTTCCCGCGGCGTCGCTGGTGCTGTGCCTGCCGGAATCCGCGTTGTTCGACCACCAAGGGGAACCGGTGGACACCGTGGAGATCTTCGCCGAGATGGGGATCCAGCTGTTCGTGCAGGAGTTCGGCTCGGGCTACTCCCGCGTGGACCGGCTCAAAGATCTGCCGCTGGCGGGGGTTCTCATCGACGGACCGCACATCGATGGTCTGGCGGACCCCGGTGGGCCGGAACCGATCAGCGAATACCTGGTGCGCAGCGCGGTCGGCGCGGCGCGACTGATGGACCTCCCGGTGCTGGCCACCGGTGTGACGAGTGCGGAGCAGGCGAACCGGTTGTCGGAGATCGGGGTCGGCCTGATCCAGGGGCCGCACGTCAGCGATCGGGTGTCGGCGATGGAGGTCGTCGATCTCGTGGGCGGCGCGTAGTTGATCTCAAGTGGCTCGAAAACCCCGAAGGAGAAGCAGGATTCCTGGAGAGGGACCAACGCCCGAGCGCATTGGTCGCACCACTGACGGTGCATGACCGGGCGCTGTGCGTGACAGTACGATGGCCTTCTTGATCACCTTTTCCCGGGTGTCGAACTGAAAACCACGTGCAGGAGGCTGGATTCTATGGAGCAGCGACCCGACTGGCTGGCCGAGGGAGTCGACCTGGACAAGCCCAGCGCCGCCCGCTGTTACGACTTCTACTTAGGTGGCGCGCACAACTTCGCCGTGGACCGCGAACTGGGCAACCAGGTCCTGGGCGTCGTGCCCAACGTCAAGGAGGTCGCGCTCAACAACCGCGCCTTCCTGCGCCGCGCGGTGCGCTACTGCCTCGACCAGGGGATCCGCCAATTCCTCGACATCGGTTCGGGAATCCCGACGGCGGGCAACGTGCACGAGATCGTGCACGCGGTGGACCCGCAGGCGCGCGTGGTCTACGTCGACAACGAGCCGGTCGCCGTGGCGCACAGCCGCTCGATCCTCGAGGGCAACGAGAACGCCACGATCGTGCAAGCCGATCTGCTGGACGTGCCCGCGGTGCTGGAATCCGCGGAAACCCAGCGGTTGCTGGACTTCTCGCAGCCGGTCGCGGTGATGATGGTGGCGCTGCTGCACTTCGTCCCCGACAGCGCCAAGCCGCGCGAGATCATCGGCCAGTACTACGACAAGATGGCTCCCGGCAGCTACCTGGGCTTCTCGCACGTCACCGGCGAGGACTTCCCGGAAGGCGTGCAGGGCCTGGTCAAGCTCTACGAGAACAGCTCCAACCCGGTCACCCTGCGGACCCGCGCCGAGGTCGCCGAGTTGGTCTCCGATTTCGAGCTCGTCGAGCCGAGGGTGGTCTACGTCCCGGAGTGGCACCCCGACTCGCCCGAGGACGTCGGTGAACGACCCGAGGAGTCCATCGTCTACGGACTGGTCGGGCGCAAGGTCTGACGCGTCGTCGTGCGAGCTCGCGACGGTGTGGCCAGACTGATCACCGACTTCGCACCGGCCGGTCCCCGGCCGGTGCGCGATGCGACCGGCAACGCCGGGCAGAAGGTGTGAGCGATGCCTGAAACCGACGGAAGCCCCGACACCGGGGCGGCCGAACGTCGGCACGTGGTTGCGCAGTGGACGCGCGAGATCATCCACACCAGCTACGTGGCGATGGGCCGTCCCGAGATCGAGGCGTTCCTGGAGAAGTGCTTCGACGACGTGCTCGCCGCGTGCGACGGGCCGCTGGAACCCGCGCGGCGGACCGGTGAGCGCTTGGTCGGAGTGCACTTCACCAACCCCGTCGTCGTGCACAGAACGCTCAACCACCTGGCCTCCGCGCTCCCGGACCACCGCGAGGTGGACCCGGCCAGGCTGGTCGACGTGCTCGGCGCGGTCGGGTCGGGATTCGCCGGTGCGCTGCGCGAGCAGACGCTCGACGAGCAGGAGATCATCAAGCAGTCCGTGCTCGACGCCCGGGACGCCGCCGAGGAGGCGTTGCGGGCGTCGGAGGCGCGGTCGCGGGCCGTGTTCACCTCCTCCGCCCTGGGCATCGCGGTCGTCACCCTCGACGGCGTGATCGACGAGATCAACGAGTCGATGACCAGGATCTTCCGCCTCGGCGAGGAATCGCTGGTGGGCCGGACGATCTTCGACCTCGCCGACACGTCGTGGATCGGCGAGCTGACGGCGGCCAACGCGGACCTGGTGCGGGGTGAGGTGGACCGCTTCCAGCTGGAGACCCGCTTCACCGAGCAGCACGGCTCGCACATCTGGACGCAGCTGTCGGCGTCGCTGGTGCGCGCCGCCGACGGCGCGCCCGACTACCTGGTGATGCTCTACGAGGACATCACCGATCGGCACATGCTCCAGGAGCAGTTCCGACGCCAGGCCGTGCACGACCCGCTGACCGGGCTGCCCAACCGGACCCAGCTGCAGACCAGCATGGAACGCGCGCTGGAACGCACGCACCCCGATCGCCGGGTCGGTCTGTGCTTCTTCGACCTGGACGGCTTCAAGGCCGTCAACGACAGCCTCGGACATCCCGTCGGAGACCAGCTGCTGCGGGCCGTCGCCCAGCGCCTGCAGGCCCTGACCTCCGAGTTCGGCGCGCTGGCGGCGCGGATGGGCGGCGACGAGTTCGTGGTCCTAGTGCCCGACACCGAGGGTGCGGCAGGACTGGTGGGGCAGGTGGAGAAGATGCTCGCCGAGGTCACCCGGCCCGCGCGCATCGGCGCCCACGAGCTCGCGGCCTCGGCCAGCGTCGGCATCGTCGAACGGCCGGTGGCCGGCACCGACGCCGAATCGCTGCTGCGGGATGCCGACATCACCCTCTACCGGGCCAAGCAGGACGGACGGGCGCAGTGGGTGCTGTTCGACGCCGCGCTCAACGCCGAGGCCCGCGACCGCTTCAAGCTCTCCGCGGCCCTGCCCGCCGCGCTGGACCAGGGCGAGCTGTTCGTCGAGTACGAGCCGATGCGGTTGCTCGGCGACCGCTCGCTGTTCGCCGCGGCCGCGGACATCCGCTGGGACCACCCCGAGTTCGGCGAGCTGGGGCAGGGCTCGTTCCTGGACCTGGCCGAGGAGACCGGGCTGATCACCCGCCTCGGCAGCTGGGCGCTCGGAGAGGTCTGCAGGCACGCCGCGCACTGGACGGAGCGCTTCGGCGAGCGGGGACCGATCGTGGCGATGAACCTCTCGCACCGGCACTGCCGGGACCCCGAGCTGGTCAAAGACGTGCAGCGGATCCTGCGCGAGACCGGCCTGCCCGCGCGGTTGCTGGCGCTGGGCATGCCCGAGTCCGCTCTGTTCGATCACCAGGGCGACACCGTGGACACCGTGGAGATCTTCGCCGAGATGGGCATCCGGCTGGTCGTCTACCAGTTCGGGGACGACTACGCGCGGGTCGCGCGGCTGCGCGGGCTGCCGCTGTTCGGAGTGCACATCGGCGGCCCGCACCTGGCCAGGTTCGCCGATCCCGACGGGCCCGATCCGCTGGACGAGTACCTGCTCGGCGCCGCGACCGGCGCGGCCGACCTGATGGAGCTGCCGGTGGTCGCCGGCGGTGTCCGCGACGAGCTGCAGGCCGAGCGGCTGCGGGCGCTGGGCGTGTGCGCGGCGATCGGACCGTTCGCAGGTGAGCGGGTGTCCGCGCTGGAGCTGGAGGAGCTCATCGCGGAGTCGGACTGAGGGGTGAGCGGCGCAGCCGCTGCGACCGCCTGCGCAGCTCGCACCGCCGCGGTTCCGCTACCCGCACCGCCGAGCAAGGCGACCACTGGAACCCTCAGCAAGGTCGTGGGCTGGGCGTTAACCGCTTGGTGCCCACCGATAGCATCGGGTTGCGAAGCGTATCCGCGCCGGTGAACCGGCCCAGTCTAGGAGTGATCGTGTCCGTACAGCCTTCCCGCGCCCAGCAAGCACCTCGGGTGAAGGTTCCGGCGGGCACTACCGCGGGCGCGGCCGTCGCCGAGGCGGGGCTGCCGTCCAAGGGTGCGGAGGCCGTCGTGGTCGTCCGCGACGCCGAGGGCGCCCTGCGCGACCTGGACTGGGCGCCCGAAGCGGACGCCGAGGTCGAGGCCGTGGCCGCTGAGTCCGAAGAGGGCCGCAGCGTCATCCGCCACTCCGCCGCGCACGTGCTCGCGCAGGCGGTGCAGGACCTGTTCCCGGACGCGAAGCTGGGCATCGGCCCGCCGGTCCGCGACGGCTTCTACTACGACTTCGACGTCGACAAGCCGTTCACCCCGGAGGACCTGCAGGCGCTGGAGAAGCGCATGAAGCAGATCCTCAAGTCCGGTCAGAAGTTCTCCCGCCGCCGCCTGGACTCGGTCGAGGCCGCGAAGGAGGAGCTGGCGAATGAGCCGTACAAGCTCGAACTCGTCGACCTCAAGTCCGGCGACGATTCGGTGGACACCTCCGAGGTCATGGAGGTCGGCGGCGGCGACCTGACCGTCTACGACAACATCGACCGGCACGGTGAGCGCGTCTGGGGCGACCTGTGCCGCGGCCCGCACGTGCCGCACACCCGGTTCATCCCGGCCTTCAAGCTGACCCGCGTCGCCGCCGCCTACTGGCGCGGTGACCAGGCCAACCAGCAGCTCCAGCGCGTCTACGGCACCGCCTGGGAGTCCAAGGAGAAGCTGGAGGAGCACGTCGAGCGGCTGGCCGAGGCCGAGCGGCGCGATCACCGCAAGCTGGGCGCCGAGCTGGACCTGTTCTCGTTCCCGGACGAGATCGGGTCGGGTCTGCCGGTGTTCCACCCCAAGGGCGGGATCATCAAGCGCGAGATGGAGGACTACGTCCGCGAGCGCCACATCGAAGAGGGCTTCGAGTACGTCGGCACCCCGCACATCTCGCACGAGCAGCTGTTCCACACCTCGGGTCACCTGCCGTACTACGCGGACACGATGTTCCCGCCGATGGAGTTCGACGGGTACCAGTACCGCCTCAAGGCGATGAACTGCCCGATGCACAACCTCATCTTCCGCTCGCGCGGGCGCTCGTACCGCGAGCTGCCGCTGCGGCTGTTCGAGTTCGGCCACGTGTACCGGTACGAGAAGTCGGGCGTCATCCAGGGCCTGACCCGCGTGCGCGGGTTCGCGCAGGACGACTCGCACAGCTACTGCACCAAGGAGCAGGCGCCCGACGAGGTCAAGCACCTGCTGAACTTCATGCTGTCGGTGCTGCGCGACTTCGGGATGGACGACTTCTACCTGGAGATGTCCACTCGCGACGATTCCAAGCCCGACAAGTTCGCCGGTTCGGACGAGGACTGGGCAGAAGCGACCGCCGTCCTCGAACAGGTCGCGCACGACAGCGGCCTGGAGCTGGTGGCCGATCCGGGCGGTGCCGCGTTCTACGGGCCGAAGATCTCGGTGCAGGCCAAGGACGCGATCGGCCGCACCTGGCAGATGGGCACCGTGCAGTACGACTTCAACCAGCCTGAGGGCTTCGAGTTGGAGTACCAGGCGGCCGACGGTGAGCGGAAACGCCCGATCATGATCCACTCGGCGAAGTTCGGCTCGATCGAGCGGTTCTTCGGCGTGCTCACCGAGCACTACGCGGGCGCGTTCCCGGCGTGGCTGGCGCCGGTGCAGGTCGTGGGCATCCCGATCGCCGACGAGCACGTCGAGCACCTGGAGAAGGTGCGCAAGGCGTTGCGCACCAAGGGGATCCGGGTCGACATCGACACCAGCGGCGACCGGATGCAGAAGAAGATCCGCAACCACACCACCCAGAAGGTCCCGTTCATGCTGCTGGCCGGCGGCAAGGACGTGGAAGGCGACGCGGTGTCGTTCCGGTTCCGCGACGGCTCCCAGATCAACGGGGTCGGGGTCGACGACGCGGTCAACGCGCTCGTGGACTGGGTGCAGCGGCGCGAGAACACCTCGCCGACCGCGGAGAACTTCCAGGCAGGTCAGGAGTGAGCGATTCCGAGGGCGTCGAGCTGACGCGGCAGGAAGGTACCGGGATCGACGACGCCCTCCAACGGCTCTGGACCCCGCACCGGATGGCCTACATCCAGGGCGAGAACAAGCCGGAAGGCGACGACAGCGACGGCTGCCCGTTCTGCCGGTTGCTGGAATCCGGTCAGCCGGACTCGGATTCGCTGATCGTGGCCCGCGGCGAGCTCGTGTTCGCGATCCTGAACCTGTACCCGTACAACCCGGGGCACCTGATGGTGCTGCCGTACCGGCACGTCGCGGACTACACCGAGCTCACCTCGGCGGAGACGGTCGCGGTCGCCGAGTACACCCAACGCGCGATGCGGGTGATCCGCACGATCTCGTCGCCGCACGGCTTCAACATCGGCCTCAACCAGGGACCCGTGGCCGGTGCGGGCATCGCCGCGCACCTGCACCAGCACATCGTGCCGCGCTGGGGCGGCGACTCCAACTTCATGCCGGTCATCGGCCACACGAAGGTGCTTCCGCAGCTGCTGGGAGACACATGGAAACTCCTCTCCGAAGCCTGGTCCTGAGGACTGTCGGGGAGTTGCTTTGCGTGGCGGTGCGGGTAGCGGAACCTGAGCGCCTCCGTGGTCTCCGTGCGCCGCTCCTTGAGTATGCCAATTACGAGGCGTCCCGGCGTACTCGCCACGAAGGCGCTCAGAACCCGCGGCGGTGCAGGTTGCTCAGGTGGTGCAAGAGGATGCGGCTCTGCCGCATTCACAAACAGCCTCTAGTCGCCCGGCGCCGCGGTGCGCGGAGCAGGACATGAAAAAGGCAGGACCGGCGTGTGCTGGTCCTGCCTCTTTCGTCTCGGGGTTCAGCTGCGGAGCTGGGCCTCGATGTCGAGGGTGATGGCGATCTTCTCGCCGACGACCGCACCGCCGGCCGGGCCGACGCCGAAGTCGCTGCGGTTGATCGTCGTGGTCGCCGAGATGCCGAGCAGGTTGTCGGAGAAACCGTTGAGCTCGGCGGTCAGCGTGACCGGCTTGGTGACGCCCTTGAGGGTGAACTCACCGTCGATCAGGTAGTCCTCGCCGTTCTGCCGGATTCCGGTGGAGCGGAAGATCGCGGTGGGGAACTGCTCGGCGTCGAAGAAGTCGGCGCTGCGCACGTGGGCATCGCGGTCGGCGTTGCGGGTGTCGATCGACGAGACGTCGATCGTCGCGTGCACCGACGACTGCAGCAGGTCCTCGGCGGTGACGATCTCGGCCGAGAAGGCACCGAAGCGGCCCCGGGACTTGCCGACGCCCATGTGGCGCACGGAGAAGGTGACGTCCGAGTGCACCGGGTCGATGTCCCAGGTGCCGGTCGTGTAGCCGGGGATCTGCGCGGTGGCCGTCATGGTCGCGTACCTCCTGAAGGGGTTGTTGGTGTTGCTCTCACCATGGACCAACTATGTTGAAGCTTCAATCATTCCAGGTGTGCCGTAGGTCACCCGGAGTCGCGGAGGCGGGAGCACCAGCGACCGAGGTCGATCGAGATCCGGCTAATCTGCACCGAGCCGCCCCATGTGCGGAGACCACTGCACACCCCACCGCTGGCACCTGAAGGCACATGCTCAACATCTTCGCGCGGACGTCCGTGTCCCGGCTGACCAATCCGATCGGCCGCGGCCTGGTCCGCATTGGCCTGACGCCGAACGTGGTGACGGTCGTCGGAACCGTCGCCTCGGTCGCGTCGGCGCTGTGGTTCTTCCCGCGCGGATCGCTGTTCGTGGGCACGGTGGTGACGGCGATCTTCCTGCTCTTCGACATCCTCGACGGTGCGATGGCCCGCGTCGGCGGCCGCGTCACGCGCTTCGGGGGAGTGCTCGACGCGAGCTGCGACCGGATCGTCGACGGCGTCCTGTTCGGATCCCTGGTCTGGTGGGCGCTGGTCGTCGACGTCGACCAGGGTCGCGGTCTGGGCCTGCTGATCTGCCTGGCCGGTGCTCAGGTGATCTCCTACGTGAAGGCTCGCGCCGAGGCCAACGGCCTCCAGGCCGACGGCGGGCTCGCCGAACGGGCGGAGCGGTTCCTGATCATCCTCACCGGCACGGGCCTGCACGGGCTCGGCGTGCCGCACGTCCTCGACGTCGCCATCTGGCTCCTGGCGGCCCTGACCCTGGCCACCATCGCCCAACGCCTCCACGCGGTCCACGCCTCGGCTCACCGCTGACCCGGGTGGCGACGTTGACATCGTTCGTTGGCAACGCGCAGTTTTAGTCCAAACCGAGCCATGATCATGTCCGAAATGTCGGCTCAATTAGGACTAAAACTGGGAGTTGCCGCTGCCCGCACGCCCCAGCGGACCGATCCCGGAGCGGCTTCCAGCGATCGGGTCGTTCTGAGGCCGGTTGGGCTCACTTGGGGAGCAGGCCCTCGGGCATGGGTTCGTAGGTCTCGAAGTGGCGGGTGTAGGTCGCGCTGCCCGAGGTGAGGGAGCGGACGTTGACCGTGTAGCGGGTCAGCTCGCTTGCGGGCACGTGCGCTCGGACGACCGTCCAGCCGCCGTCCTCGGGCTCGGTGCCCACGACCTTGCCCCTCCGGGACGAGAGGTCGCCGAGGACCGCGCCCAGGTGCTCGTCCGGGATGTGCACGGCGACCGCGTCGACCGGTTCGAGCGTGGTCAGCCCCCCTTGCTCCGCAGCGGCCTTCACGCCCAGTGCCCCGGCCGCCTGGAACGCCGCGTCCGAGGAGTCGACGCTGTGCGCCTTGCCGTCCACCAGCGTGACCCGGACGTCGACGATGGGGCAGCCCTCGGTGATGCCCTTCTCCAGCTGAGCGCGCACGCCCTTCTCGACGCTGGGGATGAACTGGCGCGGCACGGCACCGCCGACGACCTTCTCGGCGAACTCGACCCCGGACCCCGCGGGCAGCGGCTCGATCTCCAGGTCGCAGACCGCGTACTGCCCGTGCCCGCCGGACTGCTTGACGTGCCGCCCGTGCCCCTTGGCGGGCTTGGCGAAGGTCTGCCGCAGCGCGACCCGCACCGGCACCGTGTCCACCTCGGCGCCGCCTTCGCGCAGGCGCTGCAGGACGACGTCGGCGTGCGCCTCGCCCATGCACCACAGGACCAGCTGGTGGGTCTCGCTGTCGCGATCCAGGCGCAGGCTCGGGTCCGCGGCGATGAGCCTGTTGAGGTTGCGGGCCAACGCGTCCTCGTCGCTGCGGTTGTGGGCGATGACCGCGATCGGCAGCAGCGGTTCTGGCATCGGCCACGGGGTGAGCAGCATCGGGTCGGAGGGGTCGGAGAGCGTGTCGCCGGTTTCCGCCGAGCCGATCTTGGTCAGCGCGCACAGGTCGCCTGCCACGCAGTGCGACACCTCCCGCAGGTGCGCTCCGAGCGGTGAGTACAGGTGCGCGACGCGTTCGTCCTCGTCGTGGTCCGGGTGACCGCGCTCGGCCATCCCGTGCCCGGAGACGTGCACCGGTCGCTCGGGGCGCATCGTGCCGGAGAAGACCCTGGCCAGCGAGACGCGCCCGACGTAGGAGTCGACCGAGGTGTGCACGACCTCGGCGGCCAGCGGGCCGTCCGGATCGGGCGTGAGCAGGCGGGCGTTGCCGCCTTCCGGGTCGGTGAACTCGGGCAGCTCGTGCTCCAGTGGGGACGGGAAGCCGCGCCGGATGCCGTCGAGCACCTCGGGCACGCCCAGGCCGGTCAGCGCCGCCACCGGCAGCACCGGGTGCAGGCCGCCCCTGGCGACCGCCGTCTCCAGGTCGCCGATCAGCGTGTCCTCGTCGATCCGCTCGCCCGCGAGGTAGCGGTCCATCAGCGACTCGTCCTCGCTCTCGGCGATGATCGCCTCGATCAGCTCACCTCGGGGCTGCTCGAACCCGGCGCGCAGGGCGTCGTCGGCGGGCCGGATCTCGCCGTCGCGGTAGATGCTCTCGGTGACCAGTCCGATCAGCCCGGTGGGCTCACCGCCCTCGACGTGCGGCAGGTACAGCGGAAGGACGCCCTCTCCGAAGGCGTCCTGGCAGGTCAACAGTGCGGTGTCGAAGTCGGCTCGCGGCTGGTCCAACCGCGAGATCACCACCGCGCGCGGCATCCCCACCGCCGCGCACTCGTGCCAGATCGCGCGGGTCGAGGCGTCGACTCCTTCGGTCGCGGCCACCACGAACAGCGCGGCGTCGGCCGCGCGCAGGCCCGCGCGCAGTTCGCCGACGAAATCCGCGTAGCCGGGGGTGTCGATCAGGTTGATCTTGGTGTCGCCGTGCTGGGCGGGAGCGATCGACAGCGCGATGGAGCGCTGCTGCTCGATCGAGGCCGGCTCGTGGTCGCACACCGTGGTGCCTTCGGCGACCGCGCCCGGGCGGGGGATGACCGAGGTGGCCTCCAGCAGCGCCTCGACGAGCGTGGTCTTGCCGGCTGAGGACGGGCCGACCAGGACGACGTTGCGGATCTGAGCGGGATCTGAGGGGGCCGGGACGCCCGGCCCGCTTACCGCTCCGGCTTGTTTGCTTCCCATGGCGAGCTCCTGCACTACCCAGGCGAGGAAGAGGTGTGTCTCCGATCACACACCCGGAGTTGTGCTCGTGCAAGGCCGCGCCCGAGGGACGCGGGCGCGAAGTGGACTACTGAAATCGAGGTTCAGTGGATTGTGTCGGTGGTCCAGTTCGCGTCTAGGTTGGTCGCAGGAACACCACCGGAATGCGAAGGAAGATCAAAGGTGACTACCGCAGCGGACAGCGCACCCACCGGCACCGACGGCGTGAAGCGGGGCATGGCCGAAATGCTCAAGGGCGGTGTGATCATGGACGTGGTCACACCCGAGCAGGCCAAGATCGCCGAGCAGGCCGGCGCGGTCGCGGTCATGGCGCTCGAACGGGTCCCCGCCGACATCCGCGCGCAGGGCGGTGTGGTGCGGATGTCCGATCCGGACATGATCGAGGGCATCGTCAACTCGGTGTCCATCCCGGTGATGGCCAAGGCCCGCATCGGCCACTTCGCCGAGGCCCAGGTGCTGCAGTCGCTCGGCGTCGACTACATCGACGAGTCCGAGGTCCTCACGCCCGCCGACGAGGCCAACCACATCAACAAGTGGGCCTTCACCGTCCCGTTCGTCTGCGGTGCGACCAACCTCGGCGAGGCGCTGCGCCGGATCGCCGAGGGTGCCTCGATGATCCGCTCGAAGGGCGAGGCAGGCACCGGCAACGTCGTCGAGGCCACCCGGCACATGCGCCAGATCCGCACCGACATGCGCAGGCTCTCCACCCTGGAGGCCGACGAGCTCTACGTCGCCGCCAAGGAGCTGCGCGCCCCGGTCGACCTGGTCCGCGAGGTCGCGCGCACCTCCGAGCTCCCGGTCGTGCTGTTCACGGCCGGCGGCATCGCCACCCCCGCCGACGCGGCGATGATGCGGCAGCTCGGTGCCGAGGGCGTCTTCGTCGGCTCCGGCATCTTCAAGTCCGGCGACCCGGCCAAGCGCGCCGAGGCGATCGTCAAGGCCACCACGTTCTACGACGACCCGGACGTCGTCACCAAGGTCTCCCGCGGCCTCGGCGAGGCCATGGTCGGCATCAACATCAACGACATCCCGGACGGGGACCGCCTCGCCACTCGCGGTTGGTGATCTCTTTCGCGGCCGGGTGGGTGCGTGGTGGCGCACCGCCCGGCTTCATCACGGGTAGGAGGAAAGACGATGGACGAGCCCGTCATCGGCGTGCTGGCGTTGCAGGGCGGGGTCGCCGAGCACCTGGCGGCCCTGGAGCGGTGCGGTGCTCGGGCGGTGCCGGTTCGGCGGGTCGAGGAGCTCGACCAGGTGGACGGGATCGTGCTGCCCGGCGGTGAGTCGACCACCATGACCCGGCTGCTGGACACCTTCGAGCTCTACGAACCGCTGCGCGCCCGGTTGGCCGACGGTCTGCCCGCCTACGGGTCCTGCGCAGGAATGATCATGCTGGCCTCCGGCGTTGACGACGACAGGGCCGCGGCGGTCCGCCCGCTGGGGGCGCTGGACGTGGTCGTGCGCCGGAACGCCTTCGGCAGGCAGGTCGACTCCTTCGAGACCGACCTCGACTTCCAGGGGATCGAGGACCCGGTCCACGCGGTGTTCATCCGCGCGCCCTGGGTCGAGAAAATCGGCGACGAGGTGTCCGTGCTGGCCACGGTTCCTCACAGGTCCGAAGGCGCCACGACCCCCGATGCGGTCGAGGGGGAGGGGTTCGCCGGTAGGATCGTCGCAATTCAGCAGGGAGCGGTGCTCGCCACGGCCTTCCACCCGGAACTGGTCGAGGGGGACGAGCGGGTGCACCGCTATTTCGTACAGATCGTCCGCGGGTGGTGACACACCGCAGCGGGCGTGGAAAGACGGAGGAGAGATGAGCGGCCACTCCAAGTGGGCCACCACCAAGCACAAGAAGGCCGCCGTCGATGCCAAGCGCGGCAAGCTCTTCGCGAAGCTGATCAAGAACATCGAGGTCGCCGCCCGCACCGGCGGTGGTGACCCGGAGGGCAACCCGACCCTCTACGACGCGATCCAGAAGGCCAAGAAGAACTCGGTCCCGATGGACAACGTCGAGCGCGCTCGCAAGCGCGGAGCTGGCGAAGAGGCCGGCGGCGCCGAGTGGCAGACGATCATGTACGAGGGCTACGGCCCCAACGGCGTCGCCGTGCTGGTGGAGTGCCTCACCGACAACCGGAACCGGGCTGCGGGCGAGGTCCGCACGGCCATGACCCGCAACGGCGGTTCGATGGCCGACGCGGGCTCGGTCTCGTACCTGTTCACCCGCCGCGGCGTGGTGCTGCTGCCGAAGAACGGCCTCAGCGAGGACGACGTCCTCGCCGCCGTGCTGGAGGCGGGCGCCGAGGAGATCAGCGACCTCGGTGAGAGCTACGAGATCCTGTCCGATCCCTCGGACGTCGTCGACGTGCGCAAGGCGCTGCAGGCCGAGGGCATCGAGTACGACTCGGCGGAGACCAACTTCCTGGCCGCCGTCAACGTCGAGCTCGACGCCGAGGGTGCGCGCAAGATCTTCAAGCTGATCGACGTGCTGGAGGACTGCGACGACGTGCAGAACGTCTACGGGGCCTTCGACATCAGCGACGAGGTGATGGCCGAGGTCAACGCCTGATCCTCCGGTGTTCCGCGGCGGTGCCGGCTTCCCGGTACCGCCTCGCGCGCAACGCCGATCAAGTGCCGCTCCTCCGGGCGTCCGGCTTTCGGGCGTCGGGGGGAGCGGTTCTTGCTTGGACGTGCAGAATGACGCCGTGGTCGACACCGATGAAGCACTGCGCAAGTGGATGGTCAACACCGCGGAGCAGCACGGCGCCGCGGTCATGCACGTCGCCGGGGACGACAACGGTCCGGCCTACGCCTTCTCGGTGGGGGCCTGGCGCCGGTTCGGCAAGCCCGAGGTCGTGGTCATCGGACTTCCGCAGGAGGTCGCGCACTCGGTGGTCAACACCTACGTGCAGCGCGTCGGGCAGGGCGAGCGGCTCCAGCCCGGCCGGCTCTACGAGGGGTTCCTGCAGGGCTGCCCGGTGACGTTCGAGAAGGTCGCGCTGCAGCACTACCCGGAGTACCTGGGTTCGGCCTTCCTGGTCTACAACGGCCCGGACTTCCCGGCCGTGCAGCTCATCGCCTCCAGCCCGGACGACGCCAAGTTCCCCTGGCAGCCCGACGCTCCCGGCGGTTTCCGCGAGTACCAGCCTGTCCTGACCGACTCTGGCCTCCCCGAATCCTGGACCCCGGGCGTCGACGGTCCCTGACGCATCTCACCTCCCCGGCTGGGCGCGCGGGGATTCGAATTTCCCGCGAAATGCGAATCCCCACTCGGCCGGGTGATGGGGAAGGCGTGTCGGGTGTGGTGCGTGGGCCTTGATTCGTTAGGGTTCGAACGAGTGTTCTTGGCGGCTTCGGCTTGGTGGGTGGCGTCGTGCGCGTGTTGGGAGTCGACCCGGGGTTGACCCGCTGCGGGCTCGGCGTGGTCGACGGCGGCAAGGGGCGCTCGGTCACGAGCGTGGCCGTCGGGGTGGCGCGGAGTCCGCAGGAGGACGAGCTCGCCTCGCGGCTGCTGACGGTCTCCACCGAGGTCGAGCGGTGGATGGACGTCCACCGGCCGCAGGTCGTGGCGATCGAGCGGGTGTTCAGCCAGCACAACGTGCGCACGGTCATGGGCACCGCCCAGGTCTCCGGCGTCGTGGCGCTCGCGGCCGCGCGGCGCGGTCTGACGGTCGCGTTCCACACGCCCAGCGAGGTCAAGGCGGCCATCAGCGGTTCCGGCCGGGCCGACAAGAAGCAGGTCACGGCGATGATCACCAAGATCCTCGGGCTGACCGAGGCGCCGAAACCGGCCGACGCCGCCGACGCGCTGGCCCTGGCCGTCTGCCACCTGTGGCGGGCGCCGATGATGGACCGGCTCGCCCAGGCCGAGGCGCGGGCCGCCGAACTCGCGCGCAACCACCGCGCGAAGCTCAAAGAGGCGCAGCGCAAGCAGGGCGCGGACACGAATGCCGCGCCGGGAACAGGAGGCAGGACCCGATGATCTCCACGGTGCGCGGACCGGTGCTGTCGATCGGCCTGGACCACGCCGTGGTCGAGGTCGGCGGCGTCGGCATGGCGGTGCACGCCACCCCGGCCACCCTGGCCGGCCTGCGGCGCGGCGAGGAGTCCCGGCTGTGGACCTCGCTGATCGTGCGCGAGGACTCGCTGACCCTCTACGGCTTCGCCGACGCCGAGGCGCGCGACCTGTTCGGACTGCTGCAGACCGCCTCCGGCGTCGGACCGCGGCTCGCCCTGGCGACCCTCGCGGTGCTCTCGCCGGACCAGCTGTGCTCCGCGCTCGCCGACGGCAACCTCACCGTGCTGACGCAGGTCCCGGGCATCGGCAAGAAGAGCGCCGAGCGGCTGATCCTGGAACTGCGCGACAAGGTCGGCGTCGTCGCGGGTACGACCGTCGAGCCGACCGCCACGGTCGATCGCGGCCGGATCCGCAGCGAGGTCTCCGAAGCGCTGGTGGGGCTCGGGTTCTCGACCAAGCAGGCCGACCAGACCGTGGAGGCCGTGCTCGCCAACGGTGGCGGCGACCTGGACACCTCGGCGGTGCTGCGCAAGGCGCTGGCCACTCTCGGGCCCAAGTGAGGTGACCGATGCACGAGGAAGAGGACTGGTCGATCCCGGCTGAGGCGGTCTCGCTCGCCCCGCAGGAGGACCAGGGCGAGAGCGACGTCGAGACGTCGCTGCGCCCGCGCAAGCTCAGCGAGTTCGTCGGTCAGGCGCGCGTGCGCGAGCAGCTCGAACTGGTGCTGCACGGCGCCCTGCGGCGTGGTGATCAGCCCGACCACGTGCTGTTCTCCGGCCCTCCAGGGCTGGGCAAGACGAGCCTGTCGATGATCATCGCCGCCGAGCTGGGCTCGGCCATCCGCGTCACCTCCGGCCCGGCGCTGGAGAAGCCGGGCGATCTCGCCGCGATGCTGTCCAACCTCACCGAGGGCGACGTGCTGTTCATCGACGAGATCCACCGGATCGCCCGCCCGGCCGAGGAGATGCTCTACCTGGCGATGGAGGACTTCCGCGTCGACATCGTCGTCGGCAAGGGTCCGGGCGCGACCAGCATCCCGCTCGAAATCGCGCCGTTCACGCTGGTCGGGGCCACCACGAGGTCCGGTGCGCTGACCGGCCCGCTGCGCGACCGGTTCGGCTTCACCGCGCACATGGAGTTCTACGCGGCGCACGAACTCGATCAGGTGGTGCGCCGCTCGGCCGGAATCCTGGGCGTGGACCTGCGCGACGACGGCGCTGCCGAGATCGCGGCCCGCTCCCGGGGGACGCCGCGCATCGCCAACCGGCTGCTGCGCCGGGTCCGCGACTACGCCGAGGTCCGCGCCGACGGAGCGGTGACCCGCGAGGTCGCCAGGGCCGCGCTGGAGGTCTACGACGTCGACGAGATGGGCCTCGACCGCCTCGACAGGGCGGTCCTGCGCGCGCTGATCAAATCGTTCCACGGCGGTCCTGTGGGCATCTCCACGCTGGCCGTGGCGGTGGGCGAGGAGCCCACCACGGTGGAGGAGGTGTGCGAGCCGTACCTGGTCAGAGCCGGAATGCTGGCCCGCACGCCGCGCGGCCGGGTCGCCACCGCCGCGGCGTGGTTCCACCTGGGCATGACGCCTCCGGAGAACGCTCCGGGCGATGGTCAGCCCTCGCTGTTCGCGGAGTGACCGAATGGTGACAATCCGCCGTTACGGTGGCGGCGGACCAGCCGGCTGCCACGCGTCAACCTGGCACTTTCGTTGACCTGGCAGACTGGGGGCTAGAACATCCGAACAAACCGGGCGCGGACTGCGTGGTTGGTCCTGTCGTGCGCCCGCTGAACGGAGCATGATGCAACTCCAATCCTTGATCCTGCCGCTGCTGATCGTCCTGCTGGCGGTCCCGCTGTTCCTGCAGGCCCGCAAGCAGAAGCGCGCGATGGCCGAGCAGCAGAAGCTGCAGAACTCGATCGCCGCGGGTGACCGGGTCATGACCACCTCGGGTGTCTTCGGCACCGTGGTGTCGACCAGCGATGACACGATCGACATCGAGATCGCCCCGGGCATGACCACCACCTGGGTGCGCCAGGCGGTCCGCGAGAAGGTCGACACCGAGGCCGAGACGGCCGAGGCCACCGAGGACGAGTCCTCGGCCGCCGAGGAGCCCCAGGCCGAGGAGACCAAGACCGAGGCCGAGGTCGCCGAGCCGATCGAGAAGCAGAAGACCAGCTGACGCACCTGGTCGACCCCGACGGGCGCCGCGCGGTGGCGACCCGCCCGGGGATAACACGCCGTCACAGCGACGCGGGCACCGGAGCCGAGCCGCTCCGGTCCCGCGTCGCTGCGTTTCGGCCACCCCATGTAGTCGTGGTCGGCACCGGGCCTGCGAGACTGGAAATTCGTACGTGGCGCGCGGAGGTGGCGAACATCGCCACAAGATCGCATCGATCGGCGGAACGCGGTACAACCGGCGGTACGTTGTCGAGGGCGAAACCGCTCGTCGCTCGCGTCCTCGGCTCCGGCCGGGTCGCGCGTCCGAACAGACCCTGAACAGGAGACCGACGCACCGTGGCACCTCCGGCCGGGCAGCTGCGCCCAGGGCGTTATCTCGCGATCTTCGCGCTGATCGTGATGGCGCTGTACGCACTGGTGTTCCTCACCGGTGATGGCAAGCCCAATCCCAAACTGGGCATCGACCTGCAGGGAGGAACGCGGGTCACCCTCACCGCGCGAACTCCGGACGGGCAGCCTCCCAGCAAGGAATCGCTGAACCAGGCGCGCCAGATCATCGAGACCCGCGTCAACGGCATGGGCATCGGTGGCTCCGAGGTCGCCCTCGACGGGTCGAACCTGGTCATCACGGTCCCCGGTGAGGGCGGTGAAGAGGCGAAGCAGCTGGGCCAGACCGCGGAGCTGAGCTTCCGCAAGGTCGTCCAGCAGCTCCCGGCCACGCAGCCGCCGGCTCCGACGACCCCGCAGCAGGCGCAGCCGCCGGGCGATTCGCAGCAGGCGATCGAGGCCGCGAAGGCGACCCGCCAGAGCACGGACCCGAACGTGCAGATGCAGGCCGCCCAGGCGCTGGACTGCAAGGCCGAGGACCCGCTGCGCGGCAACGACGACCCGACGCTCCCGCTGGTCGCCTGCGACCGGGAGGGCACGGCGAAGTACCTCCTCGAGCCGGTGTTCCTGGAGGGCAAGGAGATCTCCGACTCCATGGCCCAGCCGCCGGACCAGCAAAGCGGTTCGGGCTGGGCGGTCAACCTCAACTTCAAGTCCGAGGGCGCCAAGGTCTGGTCGGCCTTCACCTCCGCCAACGTCGGCCAGCAGGCCGCGTTCGTGCTCGACAGCGAGGTCGTCTCCGCGCCGTCGATCAATCAGCCGCTGCCCGGTGGCAACGCTCGGATCACCGGTCAGTTCAACCAGCAGTCCGCCACGGACCTGGCCAACATCCTCAAGTACGGCTCGCTGCCGCTGGCCTTCGACCAGTCCGAGGCCGAGACGGTGTCGGCGACGCTCGGCATCGCCTCGCTGGAAGCGGGCCTGATCGCCGGTGGCATCGGCCTGCTGCTGGTGGCCGTGTACTGCCTGGCCTACTACCGGCTGCTGGGCATCCTGACCGTGCTGTCGCTGATCCTCTCCGGTGGCGTGGTCTACGGGGTGCTGGTGCTGCTCGGGAGGTGGATCGGCTTCACCCTGGACCTGGCCGGTGTTGCCGGGTTCATCGTGGCCATCGGCATCACCGCTGACTCGTTCATCGTGTTCTTCGAGAGACTCAAGGACGAGATCCGGGAGGGCCGGACCTTCCGGTCGTCGGTGCCCCGGGCGTGGGTCCGGGCGCGGCGCACGATCCTGTCCGCCGACGCGGTCAGCTTCCTCGCCGCCGCGGTGCTCTACGTGCTGGCCGTCGGCCAGGTGAAGGGCTTCGCGTTCACCCTCGGCATGTCCACGGTGCTCGACCTCGTGGTGGTCTTCCTGGTCACCCACCCGCTGGTGGCGCTGGCCTCGAAGAACAAGTTCCTGTCCAAGCCGTCGGTCTCCGGGCTGGGCGCCGTGCAGCGCCTCGGCAACCGGAACCGCGCCGCGCGCAAGGCCGCCGCGACCACCTCCAAGGAGGCGTGAAGGTGACGACTCCCGCCACCGAAGGGGCCCAGGAGCGCGAGAGCGTCTTCCACCGGCTCTACACCGGTACCGGTGCTTTCGACATCGTCGGCAAGCGCACCCGCTGGTACATCGCGTTCGGCCTGCTGCTTCTGGTGTGCATCGGCGCGATGGGGTTCAAGGGCTTCAACCTCGGCATCGACTTCGAGGGCGGCACCAAGATCTCCATGCCCGCGGTCGGCGCCCAGGGCCCGATCCAGACCGATCAGGTGCAGTCCGCGTTCAGCGAGGCGATGGGGCACCCGGCCGAGACCGTTCAGGTCGTCGGCGCCGGTGCGAACCAGAGCATCCAGGTCCGGTCCTCGTCGCTGACGGTGGATCAGGTCATCGAGGTCAAGCAGAAGATCTTCGAAGGCACCCAGCCGCTCGGCGCGGGCGGTCAGCCCAGCCAGCAGGTGATCAGCGACAGCGCGGTCTCCGGCACCTGGGGCGGGGAGATCACCAGCCAGGCGCTGCTCGCGCTGGGCGTGTTCCTGGTGCTGGTGACGATCTTCCTGGCGTTCTACTTCGAGAAGTGGATGGCGGTGGCGGCGCTGATCGCGCTGCTGCACGACGTCGTGATCACCGCGGGCATCTACTCGCTGGTGGGCTTCGAGGTCACGCCCAGCACCGTGATCGGTCTGCTGACGATCCTCGGGTTCTCGCTGTACGACACCGTGGTGGTCTTCGACAAGGTCAAGGAGAACACCCGGGGCCTGCTGAGCATGACCCGCCGCACCTATCCGGAGGCGGCGAACCTCGCGGTCAACCAGACGCTGATGCGCTCGATCAACACCTCGATCGTGGCACTGCTGCCGGTGATCGGCCTGCTCGTGGTCGGTGCCGGGCTGCTCGGCGTCGGCGTGCTGCGCGACCTGGCGCTGGTGCAGCTGGTCGGCATGATCGCCGGCGTCCTGTCCTCGATCTTCCTGGCCACACCGCTGCTGGTGGACTTCAAGATGCGCGAGTCGAAGTACCGCTCGCACGCCAAGAAGGTCGAGCAGCGCCGGGCCAAGACCGCCGCCCGCGAGGCGGGCGAGGAGGTCCCGGAGGAGCCGAAGAAGCCGGTCGCGGCCGGTTCGAACGGTCGGCAGCAGTCCGCCGCGCGCCCGGCGGGCAAGTCGTCGCGTCCGAGCGGGAAGCGTCGTCGCTGATGCCCGAGGAAGTCACCGCCGTTGAAGTGGTGGACGGCGACGACGTCGCCCTCAAGAGCGCGATCCGGCTGATCCGGGAGGTCCCCGACTTCCCGGAGCCGGGCGTGCTCTTCCGCGACATCAGCCCGATGCTGGCCGATCCGGCCGCGCTGCGCGCGATCACCGACGCACTGGGCAGGGGACTGGAGTTCGACGTCGTCGCCGGGGTGGAGGCTCGCGGCTTCCTGCTCGGCGCCGCCGTCGCCCATGCCTTCGGGACCGGCGTCATCGGTCTGCGCAAGCCCGGCAAGCTGCCGGAGGTGGCCGACCGCATCTCCTACGACCTGGAGTACGGCCGCGCGACCCTGGAGCTGCCCGATGACACGCTGAGCACCGGGCAGCGGGTGCTGGTGGTCGACGACGTGCTCGCCACGGGCGGCACCTTGGGGGCCGCGTGCCGGCTGATCCGCCAAGCGGGTGCCGAGGTGACCGCGGCGACCGTGGTGATGGAGCTGGTCGCCCTGGGTGGCCGGGACAAGATCGTCGACGAGCACGTCCGCGCTCTGCTGCGCTCGTGAGCGGCGGGAGTGGCACTCGGGACCGTCACGGTCGGCAGCGTGACAACCGTCGGTGATCGGTTCGGCCGAACTCCCGAGGTCGTCTCGGCTGCAGAAGGTGACCGTTGGACGTATCAACCACCACACCAGGGATGGGTCGTTGACCCGTCGGCGTTATTCTCAGTGTCCGGGTCCCCCGGACCTGGGACTAAGCAACGCCTGAGCCCGGGAGCGTGCGGTGAGCCACCACGTTGATTCTCCTGCCTCGGCAACCGATCCGGTTGCCGAGCCGCGTGCGACCTCGGCCACGCGCCGAGTCCGCGCCAGACTGGCCAGGAGGATCACGGCGCAACGCGCAGCCCAGGTCAAACAGGTCCTGGAACCGTTGGCCGTGGTCCACCGCGAGCTGCATCCGCAGGCCGATCTGACGCTGCTGCAACGCGCCTACGACGTCGCCGAGGAGAAGCACCGCAGCCAGAAGCGGAAGTCGGGCGATCCCTACATCACCCACCCGCTGGCCGTGGCCACGATCCTGGCCGAGCTCGGCATGGACACCACGACGCTGGTCGCCGGGCTGCTGCACGACACCGTCGAGGACACCGACTACTCGCTGGAGCGGCTGGGCGCGGACTTCGGTGACGAGGTCGCGCACCTGGTCGACGGCGTCACCAAGCTGGACAAGGTCAAGCTCGGTGCCGCGGCGGAGGCCGAGACGATCCGCAAGATGATCATCGCGATGGCCCGGGACCCCCGGGTGCTGGTGATCAAGCTGTCGGACCGGCTGCACAACATGCGCACCATGCGCTTCCTGCCGCCGGAGAAGCAGGCCCGCAAGGCTCGCGAGACCCTCGAGGTCCTCGCGCCGCTGGCCCACCGGCTCGGGATGGCCACGATCAAGTGGGAGCTGGAGGACCTGGCCTTCGCCATCCTGCAGCCCAAGAAGTACGACGAGATCGTGCGCCTGGTCGCCAACCGCGCGCCTTCGCGCGACACCTACCTGCGCACCGTGACCGACGAGCTGTCCACGCAGCTGGACGCCGCGCGGCTGGGCGCGAAGGTCGAGGGACGGCCGAAGCACTACTACTCGATCCACCAGAAGATGATCGTCCGGGGCCGCGACTTCGACGACATCCACGACCTGGTCGGCGTGCGGATCCTGGTCGACGAGATCCGCGACTGCTACGCGGCGATGGGCGTGGTGCACGCGCTGTGGCAGCCGATGCCGGGCCGTTTCAAGGACTACATCGCCCAGCCCCGCTTCGGCGTCTACCAGTCGCTGCACACCACGGTCATCGGTCCCGAGGGCAAGCCCCTCGAGGTGCAGATCCGCACCCAGGAGATGCACCGCACCGCCGAGTACGGCATCGCCGCGCACTGGCGCTACAAGGAGACCAAGGGGCGCAACAGCGGCGGCGGCGTCGAGGTCGACGAGATGGCCTGGATGCGGCAGCTGCTGGACTGGCAGCGCGAAGCCGCGGACCCGGGTGAGTTCCTGGAGTCGCTGCGCTACGACCTGGCCACCCGCGAGATCTTCGTGTTCACGCCCAAGGGTGACGTGATCACGCTGCCGTCGGGTTCGACGCCGGTGGACTTCGCCTACGCGGTGCACACCGAGGTCGGGCACCGCTGCATCGGCTCCCGGGTCAACGGCAGGCTGGTGGCGCTGGAGCGCAAGCTGGAGAACGGCGAGGTCGTCGAGATCTTCACCTCCAAGGCGGAGGGGTCCGGGCCGAGCCGCGACTGGTTGTCGTTCGTCGCCTCGCCGCGCGCGAAGGCCAAGATCAAGCAGTGGTTCGCCAAGGAGCGCCGCGAAGAGGCCATCGAGACCGGCAAGGAGCTGATCACCAAGGAGATCCGGCGGCTCGGTCTTCCGGTGCAGCGGCTGGTCTCGGCCGAAGCGCTGGGTAACGTCGCCCGCGAGCTGCACTACGTCGACGTCACCGCGCTCTACGCCGCGGTGGGGGAGAAGCAGCTCTCCGCGCAGCACCTCGTTCAGCAGCTGGTGCAGCACATCGGCGGGCCCGAGCAGGCCGCCGACCAGATCGCCGAGCGCTCCACGCCGTCCACCTTGGAGGGTGGCGGAAAGCGGCGCAGCAGCGGTGATTCCGGCGTGGTCGTCAAGGACGCGGGCGACGTGTGGGCGAAGCTCGCCCGCTGCTGCACCCCGGTTCCCGGCGACGAGATCCTGGGCTTCGTCACCCGCGGCGGCTGGGTCAGCGTGCACCGCACGGACTGCACCAACGCCGACGACCTCCGCAAGACGCCGGAGCGCCTGGTGGAGGTGCACTGGGCGCCGTCCTCGTCCTCGGTGTTCCTGGTCGCCATCCAGGTCGAGGCGCTGGACCGGCACCGCCTGCTCTCCGACGTCACCAAGGTCCTCGCCGACGAGCGGGTCAACATCCTCTCCGCATCGGTGACGACGTCGAAGGACCGGGTCGCGGTCAGCCGCTTCTCCTTCGAGATGGGCGACCCCAAGCACCTCGGCCACGTGCTCAAGGCGGTCCGCAACATCGAGGGCGTCTACGACGTCTACCGGGTCACCTCGGCCACCTGATCCTGGGTGAGGACGTGAGAAGGGCACCGTTCCGGGCGGAACGGTGCCCTTCTGTTGGTGCTGCGGCAGGTCAGGCCTGGACGTTGATCTTGTTGAAGGTGACCTGCTTGTGCGGGTGGCCGCCACCGGCGGAGGAGTCGAAGGCGCCGTCGTGGCCCGCGCGGGCCACGTCGTCGATGACCTTCAGGCCCTCCGGCGAGATCGTGCCGAAGACGGTGTAGTCCGGCGAGAGCTGCGCGTCGCCGAAGACCATGAAGAACTGGCTCCCGTTGGTGTTCGGGCCCGAGTTCGCCATCGCCAGGTAGCCGCGGCCGTACTTGAGCTCCGGGAACGTCTCGTCGTCGAAGGCGTAGCCGGGACCGCCGGAGCCCTTCCCGGTCGGGTCACCGCACTGCAGCATCTGCAGGCCCTCGGTGCTGATCCGGTGGCAGTTCGTGCCCTCGTAGAACGACTTCTGCGCCAGGTTGACGAAGCTGTTCACGGTGCAGGGGGCCAGCGAGCGGTCCAGGGTCAGCGGGATGGGGCCCTGGTTGGTCTCGATGGTGGCCTGCACGGTGCCCTTCGACGACACCTCGCCGTTGGCGGGCGGGTCCACCGGCTTGCTCGCCTGGCCGTCCGGCCGGTATTCGCACGAGACGGGGTCGGCCAGCGGGGTGGGACGGGCCGGCGGCGGTGCCATCTCGGTCGGGATGTTGACCTGCGGCTGAGGTGGCTGCTGCTCCTGGGCCGCGGGCGCGCTGCCGCTCCGGCTGAAGTAGAAGACCCCGACCACGATCGCGATGACCACGACGATCGTCGCGCCGATGGTGATCACCCGGCGTCGCTTGGCCTGCTCCTCACGGCGATGCATCTGACGTTCGAGCTTCCGTTTGGCCGTCTGACGACGCTGCTCGTTGCTGGGCACTTGCTCCCCTCCCCGCACTTCATGATCTGATGTTGTGCAGCGGAGTTTATGAGGTGCCTCGGGACCGCTTCCTGAGAGCCCGCGCCGGTGTGCGCGGGCGGGTCGGCGGCGGACGATAACCTGGGGTGGTCAATCCTCGACGAAAGGCCCTTCTGACGTGCTTGTCCTCGGGTTCCCGGTAGGACCGCTGCAGGCGAACTGCTACGTGCTCGCTCGTGGTGAAGACGACGCCTGCGTGATCGTCGACCCGGGTCAGGACGCCGTCGAGCCGCTGGCCGAGCAGCTGACCAAGCACCGGCTCACGCCCGCGGCGGTGCTCCTGACGCACGGGCACTTCGACCACGTGCTCTCGGCCGCGCCGATCTGCGCCGAGCACGACGTCGCCGCCCACGTCCACCCGACCGACCGGTTCATGCTCGCCGACCCGGGCGCGGCGCTGGGGCCTGCGGGCCGCCAGCTGTTCGGCGACGGGATGAGCGCCGAGGAGCCGGCCGAGGTCCGCGAGATCGCCGACGGCGACGTGCTGGAACTGGCGGGTCTGCGCTTCGACGTCACGCACAGCCCTGGCCATACCGGCGGGTCGGTGCTGTTCGGCGTCGGCACCGAGGAGGGCGGACGGCTGCTGCTGTCCGGCGACACCCTCTTCGCCGGCGCCATCGGGCGCACCGACCTGCCCGGCGGAGACCACGGCGAGATGCTCGAGTCGCTGAGCACCAAGGTGCTGCCGCTGGACGACGAGACCGTCGTGCTGCCGGGCCACGGACCCACCACCACCATCGGGCGCGAGCGCGCGGGCAACCCGTTCCTGCAGGAACTGCCCGCTTCCGACGCCCACTGACGAGGACTGAACCCACATCAGATGAGCACGTTCAACGCCCCCAAGGGCATCCCGGAGTACTTCCCGCCGGAGTCGGCGGGCTTCCTCGCCGTCCGCGAGACCTTGGCCGATGCGGCTCGCCGGGCCGGTTACGGCTACATCGAGCTGCCGCTGTTCGAGGACACGTCGCTGTTCGCCCGCGGTGTGGGCGAGTCGACCGACGTGGTCAGCAAGGAGATGTACACCTTCGCCGATCGCGGCGGACGGTCGGTGACGCTGCGCCCGGAGGGGACGGCAGGCGTCATCCGGTCGGTCATCGAGAACAGCCTCGACCGCGGCCAGCTGCCGGTGAAGCTGTACTACAACGGCCCGTTCTTCCGCTACGAGCGCCCGCAGGCCGGCCGCTACCGGCAGCTGCAGCAGGTCGGGGTGGAAGCCATCGGGGTGGACGACCCGGCGCTGGACGCCGAGGTCATCGCGATCGCCGACGAGGGCTACCGGCGCCTCGGACTGACCGGGCACCGCATCGAGCTGACCTCGCTCGGCGACGAGACCTGCCGTCCGGCCTACCGCGCCAAGCTGCAGGAGTTCCTGCGCGGGCTCCCGCTCGACGAGGACACTCAGCGCCGCGCCGAGCTCAACCCGCTGCGGGTGCTCGACGACAAGCGCCCGGAGGTCCGCGAGCTGGTCGCCGACGCGCCGCTGATGGTCGACCACCTCTCGGCCGAGGCCAAGGAGCACTACGAGGCCGTCAAGGCGCACCTGGTGGACCTGGGCGTGGAGTTCGTGGAGAACCCGCGCCTGGTGCGCGGCCTCGACTACTACACCAAGACGACCTTCGAGTTCGTGCACGACGGGCTCGGCGCGCAGTCCGGCATCGGCGGCGGTGGCCGCTACGACGGCCTGATGGCCGAGCTGGGCGGCCAGGAGCTGTCGGGCATCGGCTTCGGCCTCGGCGTCGACCGCACTCTGCTGGCGTGCCAGGCCGAGGGCCTGGCAGTCGGTGACCAGGCGCGCTGCGACGTGTACTTCGTGCCGATGGGGGAGATCGCCAAGGGCAAGCTGGTGGCGGCCGCGGGCAGGCTGCGCGGGCACGGCGTCCGGGTCGACCTCGCCTACGGCGGCAAGGGTCTCAAGGGCGCGATGAAGTCCGCCGACCGCTCGGGCGCGCGCTTCGCGGTGGTGCTGGGCGAGCGCGACCTGGAGTCCGGGAGCGCGCAGCTCAAGGACCTGACCACCGGTGAGCAGCGCGCGGTGCCGCTGGACTCGCTGGTCGACGAGGTGCGCGCGGCGGTCGCGGAGGACAGATGAGCGAGGTTGAGGCGGTGCAGCTCGATCTGCTGGATCGGCGCACCGTGCGGGTCAGGGCCCGCAACGTGGCGATCGCGGCGGTCATCGTGGCCGCCGCGTTCGGCGGTGTCGTCAGCCTGTTCGCCGGGCCGGTCGGGTTCGTGACCACGCTGGTGATCGTCGCGGTGCCGCTGCTGCTGCTGGCCTGGACCGAGTCGCGCAAGACCATCACGCTCCGCGGGCACGAGATCGTGGCCCGTGCGCTGGGCAGCCGCGCGGTCGACGTGCACGAGGCGACGAAGCTCGAGCTGTTCGTCACCGACCTGCGCGGTGCCCGCACCATCAACGTCCTCGTCGGTGGTGCGCCCAAGGGCAAGGCGATCAGCGTGTCGCTGGCCATGTACGCCGGGACCGGTGGTCGCGAGCTCGACGTCTACGCCCTGCGCCGGCTGGCCGACGCGCTGGCGGGCAACTCCGACACCCGCGCCCTGGTGCTCTCCCAGCTCGTCGTGGCGCAGCTGCGCGCGGAGGCTCGCGGCGAAGCGCCGCCCAACCGCCCGCTCTACCAGCTCGCGTCCCTGGCCCCGCAGGGCCGCATGGCGCAACGCCTCCAGTCCGAAGCCGTCGCGAAGTTCGTCGCGACCCTCTGAGCCTGGAGGATTCGAGTTTCGCGCGAAGTTCGAATCCGCCCCGCTCGGTGAGGTGACGTTCAGGCTCGGTTGAGGGCCTCGATGAGCAGGCGGGCCGTTTGGTCGAGCTGGGCCGTGGTCTTGGTGAGGGCTTCGACGTCCGGTTCCAGGACGCGGAGGTCGCAGGCGAGCTGAACGACCTGTTCGTGCAGGACTCGCAGCTGGTCGGAAGCCGGGCCGAGCTGGTCCTTGCCCTCGGCGAGCTCCTGCAGCGCGTCGCGCGTGTCGCCGAGGGTGTCGGCCAGCGGGCCGAGCTGCTCCAGCGCGACCACCAGGCGCGGCAGGGCGTGGATCGCGGCGAGCACGGCCGCCGCCTCGCGGAGCGCTGCTCCGCCGAGCGACGTCAGACCGCCGAGCAGACGACCTGGGACGGTCAGGACGCTGCCGAAATCCGATAACGGCGTGGGCATGTCCGTCAGTCTGCGGCAGGTCGGCCTCGCCGCGCAGCCCTAACCCAGGCCTGGTTTACCCGGTCGTCGCTGCTTCTTCGCCCGTTCGGCACCCTGCTCGTCCGCCCGATCGGCGGGTTCCCGAACCGCCACCAGCGCCGCGATGGCCGTGGTGATCGGCACTGCCGCCACCAGGCCGACGCTGCCGACGAGGGTGCGCACGACCTCCTGCGCGACGGCTTCCGAGCTGATGATCTCGCCGAAGGTCCGGCCGGAGAGGGTGTAGGCCAGCAGCATCGGCAACGCCGCGCCCGCGTAGGCGAGCACCAGGGTGTTGACCGCCGACGACACGTGGTCGCGACCGATGCGCAGCCCGGCACCGTAGAGCTGTCGCCAGGACAGCGCCGGGTTGGCCGCGCGCAGCTCCCACACGGCGCTGGTCTGGGTGACGGTGACGTCGTCGAGGACGCCGAGCGCCCCGATGACGATCCCGGCCAGCAGGAGTCCGCGCGCGTCGATGGGTGTGCCCAGCGCCCCGATCAGGCTGGAGGTGTTCTCGTCCAGCCCGGTCAGGTTCGTCGCGGCGGAGAAGGCCGCGCTGAGCCCACCGATGAGCGCGAGGCTCAGCAGCGTGCCGAGCACGGCCGTCGAGGTTCGCGCCGAGAACCCGTGGGTCAGGTACAGCACGACGAACATGATCAGTCCGGCGCCGACCACCGCCACCAGCAGCGGGTCCTCGCCGGCGAGGATGGCGGGCAGCACGAACCCGACCAGCATCACCAGGCTCAACCCGAGGCCGACCAGCGCGGCCAGGCCCTGCCAGCGTCCGAGCACGAGCACGGCGGCGGCGAACACCAGCGCCAGCACGATCAGCGGCGTGCCGCGCTGGAAGTCCACGACCTGGAAGGACGTGGGCTCGTCCGGGTACTCACCGGCGTAGGAGAGCACCACCCGGTCGCCGACGGCGAAGCGCGGGCTGCCCGGATCGGTGGGCACGACCTGCTCGATGGTCTGGTTCGGCCGCGGGCCGTCCTGCATCTTCACGGCGAGCTTGACGCAACCCTGCCCGGCCTCGCCCTCGCTGCACGAGGTGGCGCCGGCCGAGATGACCTCGCCGTTGACCGGGGATTGCCCGAAACCGAGGTCGGCGCCGCTCTTCTGGTCGTGGCCCCACGGGTAGAGCACGAGGATCCCGACGACCGCGGCCACCGCGAACGGGATCAGCAGGAACGCCAGCAGCCGCTTGACCGGCTGCGACGCCGGGGCGGCCGGGCCGTGCCCGTGGCCGTGGCCGTGACCTGCGGGTTCGTCGCGGCGTCGGCGCCGGTGGGAAGTCGGCTCCTCCGGCCTCGGGGGGACGTTCTCCGCCTGCGGGGGAGCGTCCTGCGGGCGAGGGGGATGCGGACGCGGCGGTCGGGTGCGCTGCGGGTCCGGCCGCTGCGGCGGCGCCTGCCGGGGCGGCCGACCGCCCTGGGCGGGCTGGTCGTCGCTGCCCGGCTGGTTCTGGGGCGGCTGGGGTGGCCTGTTGACGGGCTGCTGCGGAGGCGGCGGCTGCCACGCGCGCTGTCCCGGCTGCTGATGTCGAGGCCGACGTCCGGGAGTCTCGGGTGGCTCGGTCACCCGGCAATTATGCGGGTCGCCCCAACGCCCTCGGCCACCCCCAGTTTTAGTCCAAACTGAGTGGACATTTCGGGCTGGGGTTCCCCCGTGGGGGTGGACACCGGGTTTTTATGCGGCGTGTAGATCGACTGTAGTGGTCGTGGTGTGTTGTTCGTGGTGGATGGGGCTGTGGTGGCCGAGGGCGGAGTGTCTGCGGTGGTGGTTGTAGTAGGCGATCCACCGGAATATGTCTTGTCGTGCTTGGGTTTCGGTGCGCCAGAACGATCGGCCGGGGGCGAGTAGTTCGCGTTTGAGGGTCGCGAAGAACGATTCGGCCAGGGCGTTGTCGTAGCTGGATCCGACCCTGCCCATCGACCGTTGGATGCCGTGTTGGTCGCAGAGATGTCCGAATTCGGCGCTGGTGTATTGCCGGCCGCGGTCGCTGTGGAACACCACCCCGTCGACCCGCCCACCTCGGGTAGCGATGGCGGATTCGAGTGCGTCGCAGACCAGCCCGGCGGTCATGTGATCGGCCAGTGACCAGCCCACGAGCCTGCGCGAGGACATGTCGATCACCGTGGCCAAATACAGATACCCGCGCCCCAACGGCAGGTAAGTGATGTCGCCGCACCACTTCTCATCCAGCCGGGTGGCGGTGAATTCCCGGCCCACCAAATCCGGTGCCGGGGCCGCTTGAGCGTCGGGCCGGGTGGTGCGCTGGTATTTCCGCTGGTGACGGCCCACGATGCCGTGCTCGGCCATCAACCGTTCCACCCGTTTGTGGTTGACCAGCCGGCCCCGCGAGCGCAGTTCCATCGTGATCCTCGGCGCCCCGTAAGCGCCGTGGTGTTGGTGGTGGATCTCGCGGATCTCCGCCACCAAGGCCTCATCCTCACCGACCTTGGATTGCCGGGCCGATTCAGCCTTCAACCAGGCATAATAGCCCGACCGCCAGAGTCCCAGGACAGTGCAGATCCGCTGGATGGCCCACCGGCCGGAATGGGCGGAGATGAACCGGTAGCGGAGGGTCATCGACCCATCTCCTTGGCGAAATACGCGGCTGCCGTGCGCAGAATCTCGCGTTCCTCTTCCAGCTCGGCCACCCGTTTCCGCAGCTCAGCGAGCTCCACATCCTTCGCTGCCTCGCTGGGTTGCACCACGCCCGGCTCCTGGCCCGTATCGGGCTCCTCGGTGTCCATGCGGGCCTTTCTAACCCACACCCGCAACGTCTCGGCGTTGAGTCCCAGCTCCCGGGCCACGTGATTCACACTGCGCCCCGAATCAGCCACCAACGCCACCGCGTCCCGCTTGAACTCCTCCCGAAACTTCGACTTCCTCCGCGTCACCAAAAGACACTCCTCCCCAGACCCGCAGGCCCAGAATCAGGGTGTCCAGACCCACGGGGGAACCCCAGGGCACGAAGGGCCCTCGGTTTGGACTAAAACTGGGAATTGGCGAGGTGGAGGGTCCGGGCCGCGGCAGCGATCGAGGGGTTGGGGTTCAGCGGGGGGGTCTGCGTTGTGAGCGGCGGATGGCGTTCTGGTGGGCTTGGCGGAGGAGCCGGAGTGCCAGGTCGTGCGTGGTCGGGCCCGGGTTGGTGATCGACACCCAGCCGAGCGCGCGGTAGGTGGGGTGGCCGAAGACGACGTCGGTTTCCGTGCGTGGGGGTGGGGAAGTTTTCATGAAAACTTCCCCACCCCCACCTCCGAGGGTTCGTGGCGCTGAGTACCGCAGCGGTCGCAGCCGCGTCCTGCTACTCCCTCCAGCAGGTGCGCGACCTCGAAGGACGAGGCGTCATACCGGAGGCCGACCGGGCGGACAACGGGTACCGCCGGTTCTCCGAGGCCCACGTGCGCGCCCTTCGCGCCTACCGCGACCTCGCCCACGCGGTGGGGCCGGTCGAAGCCCGGCGCGCGATGCGCGAGATCCGCCGCTGCGCACCGGAGATCGGGGTCGCGCTGATCTCCTCGTTGCACGCCGGTCTCAACCAGGAACGCGGACAGGCGATGGCCGCTCGTCGGGCTCTGGAAGCCATCGAGGCCGAGGAACGGGTTGACGCCGAGCCCGTCGAAGCGGACTCGATGACGATCACGGAGCTCTCGCAGGCGTTGGGGGTCAAGTCCTCCGCCCTGCGCTTCTGGGAGGGCGAAGCCCTGGTCGCGCCGGACCGGGTCGCCACCCGAGTCGGAACCGCCCGGCGCTACGGCCTGGTCGCGATCAGGGAAGCGCGGATCACCGCGGCGCTGCGGGCCGGCGGCTACCGGGTCCCGGAGGTGCGCGAGGCGATCGGGGCGATCCGCGAGCTGCGCGACGTGAGCGGTTCGCTCGCCGCCCTGGACGCGCGGCTGCTCGCGATCGGGCAGCGCGGGCTCGCCCTGCTGCGCGCCGGAGCGCTGCTGGCGGAACTCATCGAGACGTGAAAGAGCCGGCGTCGCCTCAGGTTCGGTTGTCGTACTCCTCCCGCGACGCCAGCACGCCTGTCACGTGCGCCTCCGACCATCGCGCGAGTCCGGACACCAACCGCGCGGCCTGCTCACGGCATGGCGTTCCCGTGCCGGCGGGCGCGTTCGTCGTGGTCAGCGGGTCGGGTTCACGCGGCCGGACCGCGCGGCCGCGATGACGCCACCGTCGACCAGCAGGTCCGTTCCGCTGATGAAGGAAGCAGCGGGGCCGAGCAGGAAGGCCACCGCGTCGGCGATGTCGGCCGGTGTGCCCAGCCGCTTGACCGCGGAAGCGTCGATCATCGCGCGCATGCCGGCGCCGGATTCGCCGGCCAGCTCCTGCTGTCCCATCGGGGTGGAGATGATGCCGGGGCTGAGGGAGTTGATCCGGGCTCCGCGGTCGCCCCACTCCGCGCTGGCGGCCTGGACGCGCAGCTGGTTGCCGCGCTTGGCGAGTCCGTAGCTCCCCGGGCCGGGGTACCGGTCGAGGAAGGCGAGGTCGAGCAGTTCGTCAGCGGGGGTGAGGGCCAGGGCTCGCTCCTGCTCGGGGTCCAGCGGAGCCAGGCCGTGGCCGGCCATGCTGGCGATGACCACACCCGCCCCACCGGGTGCGACGACTCCGCCGAACACCTCCAGGACGAGGGCGACGCCCACCAGATCCACTGCCAGGATCGCGGCAGGCGGTGCTTGAACGGGGGAGAGACCCGCGGTGTGGACGATCTCGGCGACGGGGCCGAGGCTCGCCGCGGCTTCGGCGAGAGCTGTCACCGACGTGCGCGAGGAGACGTCGACGTGGTGCGGGGCGACGTCGTACCCCTCGCCGCGCAGCGCTTCCGCCGCAGTGGACAGCAGGTCCTCGTCGAAGTCGGCGAGCACCACCTTCCGGCCCGCGCCCTGCCTCCGGGCGATGCTCTGCCCCATCCCGCCGACACCGATGACGACCACCACGCCGGGACTCATGCGCGCCTCCTTCACTTCTTGACGAACGGTTTTCGGGTCGAGCAGGTCATCGGCTTCGAAGAACAGCTCCGCCACCAGATCCTCGCCGAGCGGGAACCCGGCCGGTGAGTGGCTGGGCCCGCCAGCATCGGGGTCACTTCGTCTGCTTCACCGTTGTGCGCCAGAAGTCGAGGAAGTGGCGTTCGAGACCCATGCCCATTTCCAGAGCCAGGATGATGCCGCGCGGGGTGTCCGCGTCCAGGCTCGCGCGGGTTTCCTCGTACTCGCGCAGCTTCTCCTCGTGCAGCGCGATCTGGTCGGCCGCCAGGGTCTCGGGGTCGGCGCCGAAGAACAGCTTGAGCGTGGCCTGGTCGTGGACCTCGTAGAGGCTCGTCACCGGTTCGGCCCGCCAGCGGTTCAGCTCGGCCTTCCCCTCGTCGCTGAGCGTGTAGCTGCGTCGGCGGCGTCCCGATTCCTCTCGGTCCTCGTGCAGGAGTCCTGCTTCGGCCAGGCGTGAGGTTTCGCTGTAGAGCTGCGTGTGCGGCAGCGCCCAGAAGTTGACGACGCTCTGCCCGGCCGCCCGCTTGAGGTCGTAGGCGGTGGCGGGTTGGAACGCCTCGATCAATCCCAGCACCACGTACGACGCGTTCGTGAGGCGAACCGTTGACATGCCGAAGACCCTACCGTACCTTCCGAATCGTACGGAACGAACCATTCGACTCGAATCATTCGAGGTGAACGACATGGTTACCGCTCATACCACTGCCGAGCTCGGACTCACCGCGCTCGACGACGAGATCACCGTTGACGAACTGCCCATCGAGGGTGAGATCCCCTCGTGGCTCTCCGGAAACCTGCTGCGCACAGGGCCTGCTACGTGGGACGTGGGCAGCACGGCTCTGCGCCACTGGTTCGACGGGCTGGCGATGCTGCACAGCTTCACCGTCGCGGACGGCACGGTCTCCTACGCGAACAAGTACCTCGACAGCCAGACCTACCGCTCCGCCACGAAGGCCGGGAAGCTCGCCTACGGCCAGTTCGCCACCGACCCGTGCCGGTCGATCTTCCAGCGCATCCAGTCCGTCTTCTCGGGCGCCTCCACCGACAACGCCAACGTCAACATCGCCCAACTCGGCGAGCGATTCGTCGCGCTGACGGAGAGTTCCATCCCGGTCGAGTTCGACCAGCGCACGCTGGACACCGCAGGCGTCCCGTACCGCGCGCCGGGGCAGATCACCACCGCGCATCCGCACTACGAGTCCGGCGCGATGCTCAACTACGCGGCAAAGCTCGGGCCGCGCAGCTCGTACCGCTTCTACCGCGTCGATGAATCCGGAATCGAGGTCCTCTCCTCGATTCCGGTCCGGCATCCGTCGTACATGCACTCGTTCGGGATGACCGAGAACTGGTTCGTGCTCGTCGAATTCCCGCTCGTCGTGGAACCTTCGGCGATGGTGCTCTCCGGCAAGCCGTTCATCGAGAACTACCGCTGGGAACCGGAGCGCGGCACCCGGGTCACCCTGGTCGACCGGCGGAGCGGTGAGGTCGGAGCGCGCTACTCGCTCGAACCGTTCTTCGCGTTCCACCACGTCAACGCCTACGAGGACGGCTCCGACGTCGTGGTGGACCTGTGCGCCTACCCGGACGCGCGGATCATCCAGGACCTCTACCTCGACCGGATCCACGAGGCCATGCGCGACGACGCGCGGCACCTCCAGCGCTCGTACCTGAAACGCCTGCGGCTGACCGAGAACGGTGCCAGTTCCGAGCAGATCGGTGACGCCACGATCGAGCTGCCACGTATCAACGGTCGGCGCGCTCGACAGCCCCATCGCTACGTCTGGGGAACCGGCACCCGCCACGGCTGGATCGACGAGATCGTCCGGCTCGACACCGCGGACGGGTCATCACGCACCTGGCACGAACCGGGCCAGTACCCGGGCGAACCGGTCTTCGTCAGCAACCCGGAGGCCACTCGGGAGGACGACGGGGTCCTGCTGTCCGTCGCGCTCGACACCCGAGGCGGGCACTCCACCCTGCTGATCCTCGACGCCGAGACGCTGCGGCCGCTCGCCCGCGCAGCCGTACCGCACCACATCCCGCACCACTTCCACGGCCAGTTCAGCAGGACGTAGATCGGCAGAAGGGGTGGCCCCAGCGGGTGGTGAACAGTCGCGGGGCCGTCCCTCGCCGAAGTGTTGATCACCGGAGAACGACAGAGGTGGTCGTGTGCACGGGCATGCGACGAATGTAGGCCGCTGAGCCGACGATTTCCCGCCCGTCAGGGGGTCAGCGGGCTCGTGCGTAGCTCTCGTAGATCACGCCTTGGAAGGTGGTGGTCTCGAGCAGACGCAGGTGCCTGTCCTCGGTGACCGGGGGCAGGTACGGGGTGCCGCCGCCGACGAAGATCGGGTGCCGGAAGAGGTGGAACTCGTCGACGAGGTCGAGTTCGATCGCTGCTGCGGCCAGCCCGGCGCCGCCGATCGCGACGGTCGAGCCGGCGGTCGTGGCAACCTCCCCCTGCAGCGTTCCCTCCGCCAGGCGGGCGTTGCCTTGAACGGCGTCGAGGGTGCGGCTGAAGACGACCTTCGTCAGCGCGCCCCAGGCATCGGCGAACGCGGCGCCGAGCTCGTCGGAGCGCATCGCGGGATCGGTCTCCCACACCAGCATGGTTTCGTAAAGCTTGCGGCCGCAGAGGAATCCGCCGAGCTCGCGCGTCTCCGCGAGGTGGCGCCGGAACTGCTCCTCGCTGGGCTCGCTCCACGCGAAGGCTCCCTCGCGATCGGCGATGAAGCCGTCCGCGGACACGTTCATCGTGTACACCAGCACGCCCTGGAGCGTACGTCGGTCACCGGGTTCTCTCAGCCCGACGGGCTGGACGGGTCGAGCATCGGTAGCAGGAACCGGCGGGCGATGTGCCGGATCTGCTGCTCGTCATCGAGGTCGACGAGGTCGCTCGGGGTGAGCAGGAACGACGTGGAGACCCGGACCATCATCTCGGCGACCAGGTGCACGTCGACGTCCTTCGAGACGTGGCCGGCGCGTTGTTCGATCCGCAGCCGCTCGGCGAGGAACCGGCTGACCGTGGCCATGGTGCGGCCGCCGTCGCTGATCATCGACGGGACCACGACGTCGGGCTCGGTGTCCATCAGGCCGCCGATCAGCGGGTTCCGCCGAATCGTGCGCAGTGAGCTGGCGAATCCCAGTTCCAGCCGCTCGGCGAGGGTTTTCGCCTTCCTGATGTCGAGGAGGAACTGGTCGAAGTAGCGGCGGAACTCGCGCCGGACCACGTGCTCGACGAGGGTGTCCTTGTTCGCGAACCGGCGGTAGACCGTGATCCGCGAGACCCCCGCTCGCTTGGCGACGTCCTCCATCGTCGACCGCCGGATGCCCATGCGGCAGAACTGCTCGTAGGCCGCGTCGAGCACGCGCGCGGTGGTCCCGTCGTTGTCGTCGACGGACTCCACGGCATCGGAGAAAGCACGCTCCAGCAACGTTTTCGAGTTCTCGTCGCGCGCGATCAGGTCGGGCAGTGCGGGATCCACGGATCGCCTCTTCTCGGTGCGGGAGGGGCTGGTGTTTCGCCTCGCGCTGTGCTGTCCTGATACGAGGAAGCACATCGCGTATCAGAGTATCAATCAGGTTGCTCGTAGCTCAAGGAGGAGTGCGAAGCATGGACGAACTCAGCAGGCGAAAAGCGTTGCTCTCCGGCGGAACACTGAGCGCGCTGGGCGCTCTGGGATTCGCGGGACCGGCCCACGCGCACAGGGTGTGGACCTGGTCGCCGCAGGGTTCGGTGGCCGGCAGCGGCGCGGGTGTCGACCCGCGCTGGTTGTGGGATGAAGAAGCCGACCCCGTGGTGAAGGGCCTCTTCGAGCGGGGCGAGGTGCCCCGCGTCAACGAATTGCTGCGCAGCTGGACCAAGAACGGCCAGCAGCTGCCCGACGGTCTTCCCAAGGACCTGCGCGACTTCATCGAGCGCGCCCGCCAGGTCCCCGCGTGGACGGACTTCGACAAGCTCGGCCAGGCCTACGACTTCAACGAACGACGCGGCCTCTACCTCGGCGTCCTCTACGGCATGGCCAGCGGCATGATGAGCACGGTCATCCCCAAGGAGGCACGGGCGGTCTACCACTCCTACGGCGGCGCGGACATGAAGGACCGCATCGCCAAGACCGCCAAGCTCGGCTACGACATCGGCACCCGCAACGCCTACGACCCCCACGGCGAGATGGGCGTCACCTGCGTGAAAACCCGCCTGGTGCACGCCGCAGTGCGACACCTGCTGCCTCAGTCGCCGCACTGGGACGAGGCCGCGCCGGAGGACATCCCGATCAGCCAGGCCGACATCATGGTCACCTGGCACAGCCTCGCCACGACCGTTCGGCAGAAGCTCACCGAGTGGGAAGTGCCGGTGGCACAGGAGGATTCGGATGCCTACCTGCACTCCTGGCAGGTGACCGGGCACATGCTCGGCGTCAGCGACGAGTACATCCCGGCTTCCTGGGACGAGGCCAACAGCCAGGCCGCGCAGGTGCTGACCCCCGCGCTGGCCCCCACGCCCGAGGGCGTGGACCTCGCGGACATCCTGCTCAACCTCGGTGCCGAGATCGACGGCGCGCTGTTGAGCAAGCCCGTCCTCGGCGCGTTCACCCGGTACACGCTCGGCGACGAGATCGCCGAATGGCTCTCGATCCCCAGGGAACCGGTCTGGAGTCCGCTGCTGGAAACCCTGTGGCGGCCGTTCATCATCGCGCGCGAAACCGGGCTCCACTTCCCCGGATCGCAGGAGACCTACTTCCTGTTCGACGAGTTCCTGCGCAAGGTCGTGCTGATCTACCTGAACGACGGGCAGCCGATCAGCATCGAGATCCCGATCATCAACCGTCCGTCCTGAGTCCGCCACGGACACAGCGATCTTCGAGAGGAGAACACCGAAATGGTGGGAATGAGCAGGCGTCGGGCGCTCATCTCGGGCGGTGCCCTGGGTGCGCTCGGCGCGCTCGTCGCGGCGTCCCCGGCGCAGGCGCGGTCGTTGATCGGGTGGACCTGGTCGCCGAGCGGGTCGGTGGCCGGCAGCGGCGCCGGTGCCGACCCGAACTGGGTGTGGGACGAGCAGGCCGATCGGCTGCTCGCCTCGCTCTTCGAGCGCGGAGTGATCCCGCAGGTCAACGAGCTGCTGTGGGACTGGGAGCGCAACGATCAGCCGCTGCCCGACGGGCTTCCCCCGGACCTGCGCGATTTCATGGAGCAGGCGCGGCAGATGCCGTCGTGGGCCGATCCCGACAAGCTCGAACTCGCCGCGGAGTTCAACAAGAGCCGCGGGATCTACCTGAACCTGTGCAACGGTCCGGGCGGCGGGATCCTGGCCACCGCCATCCCGAAGGAAGCCCAGTCGGTCTACTACTCGGCGGGCGGCGCCGACATGGAGGACCGGGTCGCCAAGACGAGCGCGTTCGGCTTCGCGGTCGGCTCGCTCAACGCCTACCGGCCCGACGGTTCGTGCGTCGTCGAGTGCGTCAAGACCCGGCTGGTGCACGCCGCGGTGCGGCACCTCCTCCCGCAGTCGCCGCACTGGCAGGCCGCCACCGACGAGGAGATCCCGATCAGCCAGGAGGACATGCTGGTCACCTGGCACACGCTGCCGACCTTCGCGATGCGCACGATGCGCGAGTGGGAGGTGCCGATCACCGACGACGAAGCCGAGGCGTACCTGCACCTCTGGCAGGTCACCGCGCACGTGCTCGGCATCGCCGACGAGTACATCCCGGCCTCCTGGGAGAGCGCCCACGCGCAGTCGGACCAGGTCATGGCGCGCAACACGGGTCCGACGCCGGAGGGCGTGAAGCTCACGGACGTCCTGCTCGGCCAGCTCGCCGAGCAGACCAGCCCGGCGAGCATCAGCCGTCCGCTGTGCAACGCGCTCGCGCGCTACCTGGTCGGCGAGCAGGTGGCCGAGTGGGACGGGATCCCGCGGGAACCCGTGTGGGACGAGCTGATTCCCGAGGTCTGGCCGCTGCTGGTGAAGTTCCGCGAGGGGCTGATCCCGCTGCCCGCGGTTCCCGAGGCCGCGTGGGCGGTCGACGAGGCCGTGCGGCAGTACATCTTGTTCTACCTCACCAAGGGTCGGCAGACGAAGATCGAGATTCCCGTCCACAACCGCCCGGAGTGACCGTGCCGGACGCCATGGGCAGGCGGCGGCTGAAGGCTCCGGCCGCGCACGTCCGACCTCTCCGCACGCACCGAAACCGTTCTGCGACAGTCCGTCACGTGTGCCGCCGCACGGGTGAACGCACCTGTGATTCGGCTCCCCGCCGGGCGGCGTACGTGTAGCGCACCGCCTGATCACCGCGATCCCACCGGCGACAGGATTCGTGCCCTGAACAGGGCTGATGGTGCGTTCGAGGTGATCGAAATGGAGTCCCACTTAGGCGTGCGGGGTCTGGGAGTCGTGACCGGCTACGGCTGGGGAGTCGAGCCGTTCTGGGACGGGCTGCTCAGCGGAAAGCACGCGGCTTCACTGGTCGACGGCTACGGAGAGGGAGCGGACCAGCACGCGTGGGTGGCCCAGGTGCCCCACGGCGGCGAGGAATCCGACGGGCCGAGCAGGTTCGGCCGCGCGATGCGAGGTGCGGCCCGCGAGGCGGTGAGCGACGCCCGAGCGCGCGGGTGGCGCGAAGGACGCCGGGTCGGTCTGCTGCACGCGGTCGTGCTCGGCGAAGTGGAGCTGTGGCGGGACTTCTACCGCGAAAACGGAGGCGACGTCTCCAAGCGCGAGTACCTGCGGCTGATGCCGTCGACGCCGATGTCGTTGCTGATGCAGGAGTTCGGGTTCCACGGTCCGGCGATGAACGTCTCGGCGATGTGCTCCTCGGGCAACGCGGGACTGCTGACCGCGAAGGCGTGGCTGGACGCGGGAATCGTCGACGACGTGGTCTTCGTGGCCACCGACGTGTCCGCGACCGCGGAGAACGTGCTGCACTTCGAGCGGCTCGGAGTCGCGTTCAGCGACGCCGAACCCACCGAGGTCTGCAGGCCGTTCCAGGAAGGCAGCCGGGGCTTCTCGATGGGCGAGGCGTCGGTCGCGATGGTCCTGTCCCGTCAGGGCGGCGGCGATTCCTACGCCCACCTGCTCGGCGGTGCGATGTCGCACGACGCGCACCACGTCACCTCGATCGACCCGAGCCTGACCGACATCACGCGCTGCTTCGAGGAGGCCTTCGACAACGCCGGTGTCGACGCGTCGCAGCTGCGCTACCTCAACGCGCACGGGCCGGGCACCCGGCAGTGCGATCGCGCGGAGTCCTCGGTGTTCGACGACCTCTTCCCGGCCGAGGCCGAGCTGTTCTCGGTCAAGCCGCTGGTCGGCCACTGCCAGGGCGCGGCCTCCGCGGTGGAGCTCGCGGCCTCCGCCCTCGCCTACGACCGGGGCGTCCTGCCGGCCGCACCGCGAGTCGCGCCAGGGCACCCGCGCCTGATCGACGGGCCGACCCCGATGCGCGGCGGCATCACGGTCAAGTCCTCCCTCGGCATGGGAGGCCACAACTCGGTGGTCCTGCTCGGCGCCGCCTGAGCCGGGGGACGGTTTTCCAGCGACCGGCCTGCCGGAGGTGCTCAGTCGTGGCTCGGCGCGGTCGTCGTGCCGTGCGAGTGCAGCATGAGCCAGGTCTGGTCGCTGCGCACCCAGATCGAGGTGCGCAGCGACGCGGAGCCGGAGCGATGAGCGGTGTAGGTGAGGAGGATGGTGTCGGGCCCGAGTCGGGTGGACCGGATTCCCTCGGCCCGGATGGGTTCGGTGCTGTCGCTGATCGCGTCGACCACGGAGTCCCGGTCCCAGGTCCGGCCGGATTGGCCGAACTCGCGGAAGTCGGGATGCAGCAACTCCCGCACCGCGTCGCCGTTGCGTCGCGTCTCCGGTTCCAGCAGGCGCAGCTCTGCGGCGATGACCGCTTCGGTTTCGTCGTCCATGACCTGCCCATCAAAACCCGGGTTGGTGTGAGATCGACTGGGGGAGTTCGCGTTCCGGACGCCTGCGCTCAAGTCGTCGAGTCGATCTCGAGCTCATCGATCACATCGTCAAGGGCGTGTCGGTGCGCTTGATGCTCTCTCCGGAATTCTAGGCATCGCGCGCCTCGGGGGTCGTGTTGATCGCTGAGCCGCTTGATCGGGTGAGAGAGGCGGACTGGAGTCGACAGGGAATCGAATCTGTGTTCGAATGGGTGCATGCGATGGGAAGAGCAGCGAGTCGACGGGCGGTTCGAGCTGCCGCTCGGGTTGCCGGAGCCTGAGCGCGGGAGCGGCCGAGCCGGGTTGGCGTTGCCCGAGCCGAAGCCGATCGAGGCCGGGACCGACGGCGCCTTCGCGATCGAGATCCAGGCGAAGTCGATCATCAACCGGGTGCCGGGCGAGTCGCAGGTGCCGTTCCGGTGGACGGTGAACCCGTACCGGGGCTGCACCCACGCCTGCGTCTACTGCTTCGCGCGTCGCACGCACACGTACCTGGACCTGGACTCCGGGCGTGATTTCGACAGCAAGATCGTGGTGAAGGTGAACGCGCCGGCGTTGCTGCGCAAGGAGTTGGCGAGTCCGCGCTGGGACGGTGAGCCGGTCGCGATGGGCACCAACACCGATCCGTACCAGCGCGCGGAGGGGCGCTACCGGTTGATGCCGGAGATCATCGCCGCTTTGCGGGATCGAGCGAATCCGTTCTCGATCCTGACCAAGGGCACGCTGATCCTGCGGGACCTGGACCTGATCGCTCAGGCCGCGCAGCGGACCAGGGTGTCGGTCGCGACGTCGATCGGGTCGGTGGACGAGGCGTTGTGGCGGGAGGTGGAGCCCGGAACTCCCTCACCGCTGCGCCGCCTCGACGTGGTGCGCCGGCTCGCCGAGGCGGGCACCGGCTGTTCGGTGCTGATGGCGCCGATCCTGCCGGGGCTCAGCGACTCACCGGAGCAGATCGACGCCACGGTGGGCGCGATCGCCGAGGCGGGCGCGGTGAGCGTGACGCCGATCGTGCTGCACCTGCGCTCGGGCGCGCGCGAGTGGTTCCACGAGTGGCTGAGCGCCCGGCGTCCAGACCTGCTCCCGCTCTACGAACGCCTCTACCGCAACGGCGCCTACACGCCGAAGTCCTACCAGCGCCAGGTCGTCGATCTGGTCGAACAGGCCAAGGAACGGCACGGTCTGGTGCGTCCGCAGCGGTCGGAGCACCGGCTCGACCCGCAGTCCGATGCCACCCCGGACCGCATTCGCCAGCTCACCCTGCTGTGATCTCGGGGATGGCCGCAACCGCGTGCTCACCACGCGGGCGCCAAATTCGAACGGGGGGAGGCATCCATGAACAACGTGATCGACAGCTTGCCGCCCGAGCTCCAGGGCGTCTTCATCGCAGTACTCCGCGAGTACGACAGCGGCCTGCTGAAGTCGCTGCGCACAAGTAGCGAACCCAGTCAGGACGAACGCGAGGCCGTGGAAGAGATCCTGTCCGACGCCTTCAGCGAACACCGCGATGCCGACGGGGAACCGACCGACCGCGGACGCCTCATCGACGACGCACTGGGCAAGTTCCTGCTCCGCTGGCCCGTCGAGGGCTAACACGCCGTGGGCTGCGTTTCCGCAGCGACGGCGAGGCTAGCGACGTAGTCGTAGTCCCAGTTTTAGTCCAAACCGAGCCATGATCATGTCCGAAATGTCGGCTCAGTTTGGACTAAAACTGGGAGTTGGTGCGCATCCCGCAACGTGACTCGGCGTCCGCGCCTGGTGCCCTGCTGGGTGGGGGTGCGCTGATTCGCGCCGCGTCCGCTCCGCGTGGGCACGGCGGTCGTCTCCGGTGTGCGCATAGGGTGGGCGCGAGGAGGTGGCCATGGAGGGGACGCGTCCCACCATCGCGGACGTGGCGCGCGCCGCCGGGGTGTCCCGGACGACGGTGTCGCACGCGCTCAACGGCGTGGGCAAGGTCGATCCCCGCACGCGGGAACGGGTCGCGCAGGTCGCCGCCGAGCTCGGCTACCGGCCCAGCCTGCGGGCGCAACGGCTTCGGCGTGGTGAGTCGCGGACGATCGGGCTGGTGTCGTCGATGCCCGTCGCGGTCGCCGGTGGACCGTCCCGGCTCGGCTTCTTCATGGAGGCCGCCGCGGCGGCGGCCGAAACGGCGCTGCTGCACGGGTTCGCGCTGGTGCTGGTCCCTCCCGTGGAGGCGGATCCGCCGCTGAACACGCTGGACGTCGACGGTGTGATCGTCGTGGAGCCGGGCGAGGCCGACGTGACGACGAATCAGCTGCGAGCGCGCGGTCTTCCGATCGTCGCGCTGGGGCGCCACCCCGGGGTCGACGTGCCGCACGTCGACCTGCACGCCGCAGCGGTCGGGCGCCTGCTCCTGGACCACTTGCGGGAGCAGGGCGCGGAGCGGATCGCGCTGATGATCGGCTCCGGCCGCCGCCACTCCTACGTGGACGTGGAGCAGACCTACCGGGACTTCACGGCGGAGCGGGGGATTCGGCCGCTGGTCGTCACGGCGGACGAATCCGGTGGGGAGGACGCCGGATACAAGTCCTGCCTGGAGGTCTTGGAGCAGGAGCCGGACGTCGACGCCATCTGCGCGATGGTGGACGCGTTCGCGGTCGGAGCCGTGCGCGCGTTGACCGATCGCGGACGCCGCGTCCCCGACGACGTGCTCGTCGCGACCCGCTACGACGGCCTGCGGGCCCGCACCTGCGACCCACCGCTCACCGCGGTCGACCTCCACCTCGGTGATGCCGCTGCCCAGGCCGTCGAACTGCTCATCGCCGGCCTCCGCAGCGACACCGAGAAGACCGAAGCCGCCGTCCCGGCACCGGTTCTCGTCCCCCGCAGGTCGTCGCTGCGCTGATGGGTCAGCCCGCGATCAGCAGGACCACGCCGGACACGATCGCGAAGAGCTGCACGAGCAGGCGCATCACGCGGTCGTTGAGTCGGTGGTGGACGAAGCGGCTCAGCAGCCCGCCCAGTGCCACGGCCGGGAGCAGTACCGCCGCCATTCCTAGCGCGTGCAGCGTGATCTTGCCCGTGATCAGGAGGACCACCAGCGAGATCACCTCACCGGCGATGAAGCAGACCGCGACGGTCGAGCGCAGGACCGCGGCCGGGTGGTGCTGGTAGACCAGCGCGAGAGGGGGCCCGCCGACGCCGGTCGCCGTCTCGGTCACGCCCGTGAACGCGCCAGCGGCCACGAACGCACCGCGACCCGGCTGGAACGACGGCGCGAGCAGCGTGACCACGGCCGCCAGCACCGTCGACGCGCCGACCACGAGGTTGAGCTGCGCCAGCGGCACGGCGACGAGCACCCAGAGCCCGCCGAAGGTGCCGGCGAACCGGCCCGCGGTGATCCACTTGGCACCGTGCCAGTCGAGCTTCCCGCGCTCGCGGCCGGCGACGTAGAGGTTGAGCGGGATCATCAGCGCCAGCAGGAAGACCGGCAGCAGCGCGGGTTCCACGAGCCCCACCACCGGTGCGACGATCAGCGCGAACCCGACCCCCGTGCTGCCCTGCACGAACGCCGCGACGGCCACGACCAGGGCGGTGACGGCCAGCAGGACGGGGCTCACGCGCGCACCTCCGTGGATCGGGGGTGCACGCGGTGCAACGGCGCGGCCGCCACCACCTCGCGGGCCAGCTCCTCGCCGCGCTCGAGGAGCTCTCGACCGTCCCAGTCGACCGGCCAGCCGCGCCAGAGCCGGAGGCGTCCGCCGACGAAGACCGCCGTGATCTGGTCGCGGTTGGCCAACCGGACCAGCTCCCACGGCAGGTCCCACGACGGGCGCAGCTCGGGGACGTCCAGGTCGACGAGCAGGAAGTCGGCCAGGCAACCGGTTTCGATCCTGCCGATCCGGTCGAGCCCGACGGCGTCACCGGAGATCGCGCGCTGCAACCAGGTCCAGCCGCCGCCGCACGAGGAATCCCCGGTGGCCAGTCCCGAAGCGATCCGCTGCGCGAACTCTGCCGCGTCCACCAGCCGGAACCCGTCGCCGCGCGTGCCGTCGGTGCCGATCCCGAAGCGGACGCCGAGCGCGGAGAGCAACGTCGCGGGCGCCACCGCATTCCCCTTCCAGGCGCTGGCGACCGGGTTGTAGCTGATCGCCGCCCCGGTCTCGGCCAGCAACCGGATCTCACCCGGGGTCAGCAGGGTCGCGTGCGCGCCGAGGGTCTGCGGTCCCAGCGCGCCGATCTCGTCGAGGTGTTCCAGCGGCCGGAGTCCGTGCTGTTCCAACGATCTCTCCACTGAAGCGAGGTGTTCGTTGACGTGGATCTGCAGAACCGCGGCCGAATCTCGGCACAGCTGCGCGAGTTCTCTCAGCACGTCATCCGGTACGTGCCCCGGGGTCGGGATCGCCAGGGAGGGGTGGAGCAGCGGCGAGTCCCAGCGGTTCAGGTGCCGCTCGGCCGACTCCGGATCCTCGCACACGGCGCCGAGAACGCACCGCAGCCCGGCCTCGTCGACCCCCTGCGCGACGCTCGCGAGGTCGACCGGTGCCCGGGTTCCCGCCTCCGCGACCGTGGTGAAGCCCCCGCGGAGGGACTCGAACGCGGCCAGCTTCGCCGCCACGTGGGCGGATTCCTCGGTGAGCTGCTGTTCGAGCGGCACCCAGATCCGCCGGAAGATCTCCGAGGGCTCCCCGAAGGCGAGCGCCTTGCCGAAGGTCTGGGTGAGGTGGTGGTGCGCGTCCACGAAACCGGGCATGAGCAGGTGCCGGTCCAGGTGCACGGGACGCAGTCCGGGGTGGGCGGCGGCCACGGCGTCGGCCTCGCCGACCATCGCGAACTCGCCGTGGGAGACGACGGCGGCCCAGCCGCGCACCGGCCCGCCGGGCAGCAGCACGACCTCGGGGAGCAGCAGGAACTCGTCGTCGTCGAAGGCGTCAGGCCGCAACGGTGTCCTCACTTCGTTCGGTCTTGCGGAGGTGGTGGAACAGCGCGTTGAGCACCGCGGCGCTCGCCGCGCCGACAGCGACACCGCTCTCGAGCACGATGCTCGCGGTGGGCGGCAGCTGGTCGTAGATGCCGGGCACCAGAACGGGCATCAGCCCGAGGCCGAGAGGCACCGCGACGACCAGCAGGTTCCGGTGGTCGGACAGGTCGTAGTCCCGCAGCATCTGCACGCCCATCACGGCGATCACGCCGAACACGACGACCGCCGTGCCGCCGACCACCGAGGGCGGGATGGCGTCGATCACGCGCGCGAAGGGTGCGAACAGCCCGATGACGACGAGCACCACCCCGGCGACGACCGTGACGTATCGGCTGCGCACGCCTGTCATCCGGACGATGCCGATGTTCTCGCCGCTGGTGACCATGAGCGAGGTGCCGAAGAACCCGCCGATCAGGGAGATCAGGCCGTCGCCGCGGATGGTGCGCGGGGCGTCGCGCCGCACGTCGATCTCCTTGCCGACGACCTCGGCGTTGAGCACGGTCTGACCGGTGGCCTCGGCCATCGACGCGAGCGCGAAGATGAGCAGCGGGATCGCGGCGAGGACGTCGAACTCCGGAGGCCCGAACGGGAACGGCGTCGGCAGGGTCACGAGCTCGGAACCGAACCCGTCGAAGCGCAGCTCGCCGAGCGCGGCTGCCAGCGCGGTGCCCGCGACGAGCCCGAGCACGACCGCGAGCTGCCGCGCCATGCCGCGCAGGAACCGGTGCAGCAGCACCGTGAACGCGATGGTCGCCAGGCCGAGCAGCAGGTGCCGGGGATCGCCGAAGCCGGGACTGCTGGGCTTTCCGGTGATGAGCTGGGCACCGGACTTGATCAGCGTGACGCCGACCAGGACGATCATCGTCCCGATCACGATGCCGGGGAAGAACCGCAGCAGTCGGCTGAACAGCGGAAGCGCCAGGAAGTAGAAGGCGCCGGTGAGGATCACCGCCCCGACGGCGGTCCGGACGCCGTGCTCCTGCGCGATCGCCAGGAACAGGATCACCGGGGCGCCGCCGGGCAGCATCACGAACGGCAGCCGGGCGCCGATGCGCCACGGGCCGAAAGACTGCACGAGCGTGCCGATTCCGGCCAGCACGAACGTCGCCGAGAGCAACCGGACGGTGAGGTCCGGAGCCAGGTCGAGGGTCTTGGCGACCAGGAAGACGCTGGAGATCGGTGCAGCGGCCATGACCAGCACGTGCTGCAGGCCGAAGGGGACGAGACGGGACAGCGGGCGGAATTCGTCGACCGGATGTCTTGGCACTTCGATCCTCCGTTCCCGGGAGGTCGGGCGAACGGGATGGGGCGGTGCTGCCGGCCCGCGGGGTGCCGGATGACGCCCTGCCGACACGCGCGTGGTTCGCCGGATCACCAGGGCCAAATCGATTTGGCCGGAAGTATTCAGCCCACCCCGAGCCGTGTCAACCCCGCAGATCGCGCCGAAGTCAGGGCTGCGACGGGATGTGCGCGCCGGCCATCAGCCGAGGCCGCGCAACGACTTCGGGGAAGCGGGGTCTGCGCCTGCAGCGGCACGCTTCACCCCGTGCGGCACGTGGTGTGGTAGTCGGAAACCCTTGGGCAAGGGTAGGTTTCGATCGCCCGCGATCGAGGGCGTCGGGGTGATGCGCCGATCTGATCCCGTGGTCGGAGCGGCACTTCTTTCGGCGACTGCGGGGCGAGCGCCTTCGCCGTGCAGCGCCGGGCATCGTTTCTTGACTTCCAATCAAGAGGGTTCTAACGTTCGCGCCGACTGGCTCTTGATTGCAAGTCAAGAGCGACGGGTGAGCTGAATAAGGTAGGCGATGGGAACTTCGGCGGAGAAGGACGGCCGCACCGGGTCCGTGCGGCGGGACGTGTGGTTCGAGTCAGGGGGCGTGCGGTGCGCGGCCTGGCTGTACGTGCCGGCAGCCGAAGGCGGGCCTCGGCCGTTGGTGGTCATGGCGCACGGGTTGGGTGCCGTGCGGGAGTGGAGGTTGGACGCGTTCGCGGAGCGGTTCGCCGCGCAGGGGTGGATGGTGCTGGTGTTCGACTACCGGTACCTGGGTGCCAGCGAAGGATCTCCTCGGCAGCTGCTCGACATCGGCGACCAGCTCGACGACTGGCGCGCGGCAGTGGCCTACGGCCGGTCCCTGCCGGAGGTCGACCCCGACCGAATCGCGTTGTGGGGGACTTCGTTCGGCGGCGGGCACGTGCTGAGGGTCGCGAGCGAGGACCACGGCGTGGCCGCGGTCGTGGCCCAGTGCCCGTTCACCGACGGCCCGGCGTCGTTGTTCTCCCGGTTCCGGGCCAGCCCGGTGAGCACGGTCGGGCTCATCATCGCCGCCGTGCTCGATGTCGTCGGTTCGGTGTTCGGGGCGAAGCCAGTGCTGGCTCCGGTGGTCGGGGTGTGGTGGATGCCCGCCTTCCTGGTGTCGCCGACCACGATCGCCGAGGCGTCCAGGCTGATGCCGGCGGGGTCGCGGCTCTCACCTCGCACAGCCGGGGCCCTCGCCCGGTTCCCCGCCCTGGGCAAGGGGCTGTCTCCGACCGTCGAGACGGGTGGGCAGCCGTTCCGCCCCGGCGACACCGCTGTGGGCCGCGACACGATCTGGGGTGTCATGAGGGGCTCGGCCGGTGGCGGTGACAGCGCCAACGCGATCGCGGCCCGGCTCGCGTTGCGGTTGCCGCTGTACCGGCCGGGCAAGGACATTCGCAAGGTCGCCGCGGCGACCCTCTTGTGCGTGTGCGACGACGACCGCGCCGCCCCTGCGCGCACCACGGCCCGCCTCGCGGCCGGGCAGGACCACGTCCAGGTCAACCACTACGACGGCGACCACTTCGACGTCTACGTCGGTGATCTGTTCGAGCGCGCCGTCGCAGACCAGGTTCGGTTCCTCGCCGCCCGGTTCACGGCCGCGGCGGGCAGGTAGCCGACCCGCCGCATCACCTGACGTCGGGGGAGCTCGGCACTGCGGCGATGCCGCGGGCACTGCGCACCAACGTCTCGACGACGGCGCGATCGCTCGCGGCATCGCCTGCGTGCGTCAGCATCCCTTCGACGACGAACACCCCGATCCGGGTCATCTCGGTCTGCTCGGTCTCCGGCACGCCCAACGCGGCCAGATGCCACCGCAGGATCGTCTCCACCTGCTCGTGGAAGCCGTCGTGCCACACCCGCAACGACTCCGAAGCCGCGACCCTGGCGTGCACCGTCGTGATCAGCCGATCGACCCGCCGCAGCTCGGTGACCGCCCACAACAACTGGTCGACCGGCGGTTCAGCCGAGCGTGCCGTCACGCCGTCCAGGAAATGCGCGAACAGCGCGTCCAGAACGGCGACCAGGACCTCGTCCTTGTCCTTGAAGTACCAGTAGACGGTGTTGGAGGTGACCCCCGCCTCACGCCCGATCCGCGCCATCGTCGTGGGGTCGTAGCCTTCTTCCACGAACAACCGCGTGGCCGCGGCGACGATCTCGCCACGCTTCTCCTCCCGGTCCTGCGGGCGTCGGTTACGCGGCATCCATCACCTGGCCAGATCGGTCACGCTGGAACCCCCACTCTAAGGGGACGCGGCGCAACGACGGTCTCGACCCGGCACGGCGCACCGGACGCGGGTGGCGAGGTCGTCCTTCGGTGCCCCAGGGCTGGATCTGCCCTCCGACCGGCCTGGACGCATCCCGCCCACCGACCATGAACGCTGACCGGCGTCTCGCCCCACCGGTCAACGTCCGTGGACAGAGCACTAGCGCGTGGTGTCCAGGATTTCGCGCAGGTCCGCTGCTCCGGGCAGGATCCGGGTGGGGGCGTGCTGCTCCAGCTCGGCCCGGGTCTGGCCTCCGGTGAGGACGCCGATCACGTGGCCCGCGCGGGCGGCGTGGCCCGCCTGGACGTCGAGGACGGTGTCGCCTGCGGTGAGGACCTGGGCGGGGTCGGTGATCCCGGTCAGCTCCATGGCGCGGTGGATCATGTCCGGGGCCGGGCGCCCCTCTCGGACCTCGCTCGCGCAGACCACCGCGTCCAGCTGCTCGCCGACCTTCCAGTCCACTTCGGACAGGATGGTGTCGGTGATGCGCCGGTCGAACCCGGTGGTCAGCGCGACTCGAACTCCCGATTCGCGTAGCGCTGCAAGGGTTTCCGGCACTCCCGGGAACGGCTTCGGCGGGGTGCCGGCGTAGGCCTCCCTGAGGCGGGTGACGAAGCGGTCGTGCAGCTGCTCCACCGCGTCGGGGTCGCCGGTGAGCGCGGCCAGCGCTGCGCGCTTGTCCGCACCCATCCAGCGGCGCACCTCGGCGTCCGGGGGAGGGGTGCCGTGCTCGGCGACGACCTCGGCGAGCACCCGGTAGACCGCACCTCCCTCGTCGATGGTGGTACCTGCGATGTCCAGTGCGACCAGAGCGATCACGATGTGCTCCCGAGCAGTCGGCGGATGAGGGCGGAGAGCTGGTCCACGACGACGATCAGCACCAGCACCACCAGGATGTGCGTGAGCATCTCGTCGAACTGGAAGAGCTGGATCGCCTGGTTGATCAGGAAACCGATGCCGCCCGCGCCGACCAGTCCCAGCACCAGCGAGGACCGCACGTTGACGTCGAACCGGTACAGCAGCAACCCGACCATCTGCGGTGTCACCACCGGCAGCAGCGCGTGCAGGGCGACCTGGACGCGACCCGCACCGGCCGAGCGAAGCGCTTGCGCAGGACCGGGATCGGCCTCCTCCAGCGTCTCCGCCCACAGCTTGCCCATGACGCCGATGTTGTGGAACACCAGCGCCAGCACGCCGGGGAACGGGCCGAGCCCGACGGCGGTGACGAAGATCAGCGCGAACACCACGTCCGGGACCGCGCGCAGGAACGACAGCAGTCCCCTGGCGGCCTGGTAGATCCAGCCGGGTGCGCTCCCGCGAGTCGCCAGCAGCGCCAGCACCAGCGAACCGGGGATGGACAACGTGGTGCCCAGCAGGCCGATCCAGAGCGTGACGACGGCGGCCGACACGCTCTCGCCGAGGACGTCCGAGCTCAGCTCGGGAGGGATGGCCTCCGACAGGAACTCGCCCATGCCGGTGGCGCCCTCGACGAGCGCGGACACCGAGATCTCGGTGGCGTTCCAGGCGGCCACGTGGGCGGCGAGCACCAGCGCCGCGACGATCCAGCCGACGATCCGGAGCCGGATGCGCGGCGGTTTCGGCGGCACTGCGCGACGTGCGGGTTCTTGCACGGCGGTGGTCACGACGGGATCTCCAGCAGGGCGTGCGGGTACAGGGAATCGACGGGCTGAGCGGGGTCGCCGTCGAGGACGACGGAGCCGTCGCGCAGTCCGACGACGCGGTCGGCGTAGCGGCGGGCGAGGTCCGGCTGGTGCAGGACGGCGAGCACCGCCAACCGCTCGGTGTGGGCGAGTTCGGCCAGCAGTTCCAGCACCTGCTCGGCGGCGGCCGGGTCCAGCGCGGACACCGGTTCGTCGGCCAGCACCACCGGTGCTCGCTGGCACAGCGCGCGGGCGATGGCGACGCGCTGCTGCTGCCCGCCGGACAGCCCCGCGGCGCGGTCGTGCGCGCGATCGGCGAGCCCGACCCGGTCCAGGCAGGCCATCGCCTCCTCCCGCACCTCGCGGGGGAACAGGCGGGGCGCGAGCGAGCGGTGCAGCGGGAGCCTGCCCAGCGCGCCGGCGCAGACGTTGTCCAGCGCGGTGCGCCTGCCCACGAGGTGGATCCGCTGGAACACCAGGGCGATGTCCAGCGGCCCTCGGCGTCGTCCGTCGACGGTGACGGTGCCGTCCGATGCGACGAGCCCGGCCGCCGCGCGCAGCATCGTGGACTTGCCGGACCCGTTGGCGCCGAGCACGGCCAGCAGTTCACCCGATTCCACGGTCACGTCGACCTGGTGCAGGACCTCGCGGGGTCCGTAGTGGACGGTCAGTCCGGTGGCGGTGAGCATCAGGCGTCGCCTTCGGTGAGGTGGAGGGCAGCGGCCAGGTCGAACAGCGGCTGGTAGGTGGAGCGGTCGACGGGCACCAGCGGTCCGGGCGGCGACACGTCCAGCAGCGCACCGATCTCGCCCACCGTGGCCGGGTCCAGGTTCAGCAGCGCGTCCCGGACGGCCTGCTTGAACGCCGGGTCCATGTCGCCGCGCACGGTGATCGGGTCGTTCGGGATCGGCGGCGAGCTCCAGATCTGGCGGTGCGCGGCGGGATCGAAGGTGCCGGCCGCGGTGGCGCTGGCCAGCTGCTGCGAGTTGATCTCGGCGGCGTCCACGGCTCCGTTGGTCAGCGCAAGCAGCGCCTCGGGGTGGCCACCGGCGTAGTCGATCTTCACGTCCTTCTCCGGGATCCGCGCGTCGGCCAACGCCTTGCGCGGCAGGGCGTCTCCCGAGGTGGAGCCGGTGGAGCCCAGCGCGAGGGATCGGCCGCGCAGCTGCTGGACCGAGGTGATGTCGGAGTTCGCGGGAACCCAGATGCCCGCGGTGTAGGTGGACAGCGCTCGGTTCGCGTCGGCGAAGGACGCCACCGCTTCGGCGTCGGCGCGCTGGCTGGCGAACACGTAGCCCAGCGGGCCGAAGATCGCGATGTCGAGCTTGCCGTTCTGCATGGCCAGGACCTCGGCGGAGTATTGCTGGGTCACCTGGACCTCCACCGGGCAGCGCAGTGACTTCGACAGCGCGTCCCCGAGCTTCTGCGCGGCGGGGGTGAGTCTGGCGGGGTCTTCGAAGGGTTCGACGCCGAAGCGGATCTTGCCGTCCGGGCAGGTCGGCGACTCGGCGGCGGTGTCGCCACCACCGCAGGCGGTCAGTGCCAGGACCGTGCCGGTCACGAGGGCGAGCGCGATCTGGCGCGGGAACGAGCGGCGCAAGGACATCAGGGCTCCAGGGAGGGTTCAGGCGAGGGAGTCGAGAACGGACGGAGCGAGCCCGAAAGCGGTGGTCATACCGATTCCGGAGGTCACGGCGACGGCGGTGACGCCGGGGGAGAGGCGGGCGCGGAGGAACTCGCCCTCGGCCGAGGCGTAGACGCCCTGCCAGCGGCGCACCACGTCGAGGTCGTCGCGGCCGAGGAGCGCGCGGGTCTCGGCGAGCAGGAGCCGGTCGAACTCCTCCGACGACCAGGGCTCGGGTGTGCGGGCGTAGGTGTGGGTGTCGCCGACGACGAGGTCGCCGCCGGACAGCTGGGTGAGCATGTGGTTGACCGACGCCTCCAGCAGTTCCGGGCGCTGGTGGCTCAACCGGGTGCGCAGCGCGCGGGCGCCTCCGGTCGCGGCCAGCGCCGGGTAGCGCAGCATCGAGGTGCCGGTCAGCAGTGCCGGGTCCAGGCGCAGGCCGGGTGCCCGGACCTGCAGCATCTGCAGGACGCACCGGCGCATCCCGGCGGATTCCGCGGTCTCCGGGAAGATCCGGTCGAGGTCGTGTCCTGCGCACACCACGACGCGGTCACCGCGCACCGGACCTCGGCCGGTGCGCACCAGGCCGTCGTCGACACCCAGAACCGGGGTGGACCACAGGAATCGAACTCCGGGCTGAGCGGCGAGCCAGTCGGCGATCGCCGCGGCGGCGCGCCGCTGGTCGACGCGCAGGTCGCGGGCGAGCAGCGCGCCACCTTCGAGTCCCGTGGTTGATACCGGTGCGGCGGAGGCGGTTTCAGCTGCGGTGAGCAACCGGACCTGGTCCGTCCCTCGGTTGGTGGCGAGCTCCTCCAGCGCGGCGGTCTCCTCGGCCGACCGGGCGACCACCACCGTGCCGCACTCGGCGACCTCGAAACCCGCCTGCTCGCCCAGCCGCAGCCAGGTGGCGCGGGCCTGCTCGGCGAAGCGCAGCGCCTCGCCCTCCTGGGCGGTGATGCAGGCGTGCCCGAAGTTGCGGACCGAGGCGCCGACCGCGCGTTCGTCCCGCTCGACGACCGTGACCGACATGCCGCGTTCCACGGCGTCCACGGCGTGCGCGAGACCGACGATCCCGGCACCGACGACCACGAGGTCGGAAGAACTGCTCGACATGCTCACGGCGGTCACCGTGTCAGCGTTCAACGCAGCAGGTCAATGACTTGTATGTACAAGTAATCTGCTGTTCAACCAGGGATTTCCGGTCGTCCATCTCCTCGCGGCCTGAGCTTGTATAGTCCAGTTCGTGACGACTCCACTGCACCGCGCACTGGCGGGAGAACTGCGGCAGCGCATCCGGTCGGGGGACATCGCGGTGGGCGATTCCCTGCCCTCGGAATCCCAGCTGTGCCAGGAGTTCTCGGTCTCGCGCGGCCCCATCCGCCAAGCCCTGGCCGCGCTGCGCGACGAGGGGCTGATCGGGGGCGGCAAGGGCAAGCGGCCGGTGGTCCTCGACGCCGTGCCGAGCCAGCCGTTCGAATCGTTCCTGTCGTTCACCCGGCGCGCGGAGATCACCGGGCACGTCCCGGGCCAGCAGCTGCAGGAGATCGCGCTGCGCAGGCCGGAACCGGCGATCGCCGCCGCGCTGCAGCTCGAACCCGGCGCCCTGGCCGTTCAGCTGCTGCGCCTGCGACTGCTCGACGGCAGGCCCGCGATGCTGGAGCGGATGACCTACCGCGAGCAGATCGGTCGCCCGCTGCTCGACGCCGATCTCGACGCCGGCTCGATCTACGCCTACCTCACCGAGCGGGGGGTCGATCTCAACGCGGCGCGGCACACCTTCGACGCGGTGGCCGCCGACCCGACCGACGCGGGACTGCTGGAGGTGGGTGAAGGTGCGCCGCTGCTCCGCGAACGCCGGGTCACCACGGATTCCGCGGGCACGCCTCTGGAGTGCTCCGAGGACCGCTACCGGCCGGACGTCGCCTCGGTGACGGTGACCAACACCCGCAGCCGGCGGGCCGACGTGACCCGCTCCGGCCCGGCGTGGGCGGGCGAGTTCACGCCGTCGGCCGCGGCAGAGGTCGCCCGGTCCTGACTCGAGGAACGATCGCCTGCCGGGGCGCTTCGCCCCGCCGCGCGGCGGCGAAGGCCGCATCGAGCTCGTCGAGCCGGTGACGACCGGCGACCAGCTCGGCGAACGGGCGGTTCCGGTGGTGCTCGGTGATGAAGTCGACCGCCACCTGCAGGTCGCGGGGGTGGTAGTTGTGCACGCCGACGATCCGGTGCAGCCCGCGCACCAGGCTCTCCGGGTCGAGGCGGACGGCCGGGCCCGGCGAGACGGAGCCGGCGAGCACGGCGACCCCGCCCACCGACAGCGAGTCGAGGCAGGACTGCACCGCCTCGAGGGCTCCGGAGAGCTCCAGCGCGACATCGCACTCGCCGATCGGTGCTCCGACCGGCTGCGCCTCGCTCGCCCCGAACCGCAGGGCCTGAGCCCGGCGCTCGGGGTGCGGGTCGACCGCCACCACGCGGGCACCGGCCGCCGAGAGCATCGCCACCGCCGTCAGCCCGAGCATCCCGGCGCCGTTGACCAGCGCCCGGGTCTCCGGCCCGACGGGGCCCGCAGCGCCCACCACGGCCGCGACCGTCGCCGTCGCGCAGGACACCGGTGCCGCGACCTCGCCGGGCAGGGACTCGTCGACCGTGGCGATCGCGGTCCCCGGCAGCAGCAGGCAATGCGTGGCGAAACCACCGCGCAGCGGGCTCTTCTCGTCCCACGCCTCGTGCCCGTACTTGCGCAGGTGCAGGCACTTCTGCGGCATCCCCGCCGAGCAGCGCGCGCAGCGCAGGCAGGAGGCGGCCACCGACCAGACGACGCGCAGCCCGGGCGTCACCGGAGTGGAGTCGAGGCACCGGGGTGCACCGGGGCCGACGGCCACGACGCGCCCCACCTGCTCGTGCCCGAGCACGCCGGGAGCCGGGCCCGGCCGATCGCCGGTGACGGTGTGCAGGTCGCTGCCGCAGACCGTCGCCAGCTCGACCTCGACGAGCACCTCACCGTCCGCCAGCACCTGCGGCAAGGGCGTCTCGATGACGCGGAACGGCCCGCCGACGCCCTCCCACCTGGCCGAGCGAGCGGATTCGAGGACGGTTGCAGCAGAACTCATGCTCGCCACCCTGCCCGCAGATCCGACATCCTGTATAGACAAGTTGGGGAGTGTTCACCGGCAGGTCATGTCCTGTCGGCGTCTCGCCTGGCGAGGGGCTGGAACGACAGCGAGGCCGAGCCTGCGCCGACCTCCGTGGGAGGTTGCTGCGGCTCGGCCTCTTGGCGATTTCCGGAAACCCTCGGTGCTCTCGGTTCGAGCGGTCGCAATCCGGAATTGTTTAGTCGTTGTGCGCGCGTCCGGCCATTGTTTCCCGAATGTGAAGACGAGCGCGATCCGGGGTTTCGTCTTTTCTTGAATTGTTCGAGTTCGTTACGGCGCGTGCAGAGGGGTGGGTGACGGCAGGTCGCTGAACCGGATTACTCCGCGATCTCCGGGTCGACCTGCACCTCGGGCTCCCAGCGGACGCCGAAGACTCCCATGCCGAAGTCCAGCGCGACCGCGTGCGCGCGCCCGAACCGATCCACCTGGAGGGCCTTGGGCTGCTCGGCCTCCTGCATCGACGAATCGCCGACGTAGCTCTCGCACCCCGCGGGCGGGTGCGCCGGATCGAACTGCATCTCCACCACGTACTGCCGCACGGGCAGCCGGAAGAGCCGGCAGAAGCTGTGATCGGCCTCGTTCGGTCCGGTCGGCGGGTCGATGATCTCGTACTCCAGCAGCAGCGTTTCGCCGCGCGCCAGGGCGTGGTCGAACAGCAGCTCGGCGACCACCAGATCGCGGGCGTGGTCGGTGAGCACCTGGCCCAGCCGGCACGAGCGGATCGGGCGGATGATCGGCGGCGTGGCCACCGAGGACGCGCCGTCGAACATGATCACCCAGCGGTCCGCGTTGTTGGCTTCGGCGCGAACGAGCTTGCGGGTGCGGATCTTTCGCAGGTCACCGCTCTGATCGATGTGCACCACGTCGTGGTGCGACAGGCGGGTGAGCTTGCTGTCGTGGTTGGTGTCGATCTTGGTGAGCAGTTCGGCGGCCGACTCGTGCTCCGACCACAGCGCGCTCAGCGGCGGCGCCTCGGTCGATGCCTGGCGGGTGCGGCCGCGCGGGCGCGGCGGGCCGAGCAGCGCGGAGAGGGAGCTCTCCGGAACGCCCAGCACCTGCTCCAGCTGGGCCAGCGCGAGCAGCGAATCGGGGCGCTCGGGACGACGTCGCCCGGACTGCCAGTAGCTCAGCGCCGTGATGCTGACCGGCGTTCCCCGGGCGCGCAGGCGGTGCTGGATGCGCTCCAGGCTCAGGCGGCTTGATCGGATCGCGGTGCGCAGAGCGGCTTCGAACGGGCCCGTTCGGAGCAGTTCCGCCAGCTCGGCCGAGATCGCGCCGGCCTGCTGCGTCGGTTGCGGCTTCGTGGCCTGGGGAGGTGGCTGCTGGGTCGGGTGGGCCTGCGGGGCGCCCTGCTGCATGCCGCGGACGGCTGGCCGGGCGGTCGGGCGGGCCTCGGTTTTCGGGCCGGTCATCGTTACTCCTCGTGTCCGGCGAATTCCGAACTTACGCTAATCAGTGGGTCACTGTTGCGCAACGACCGAGTTCCGGTAGGCGGCTCCCACTTTAGGAGTAGCCCACCTCGGGCGATGCCTGTGTTTTGTTGTTCCTCTCTTCCACACGTATGCAACGTCCCACGTTGTTCACTCGGACGGGATCGAGTCCGAGAAAATCGGGAATTGTCGATCTCCATCAGCGAAAATGGTTTGCACCACCCTGACACCCTGATGGGGCGAGGTCGAGGCTCCGATCTGCCCGGCTCGCGACCCGGGGCGGGCCGCTGCCCTGCCCGCGATCGGCCGGGGCAGGTTGGCTAGCCTTGAACCTCGCGTCCCGCCTGCTCACGCGCGTGGGGACCGACCAACGATGTCGAACGCTCGAGAAGCGGAAGAAGGAGATCAGTACCCGTGATGCGCACGCACGAGGCCGGATCGCTCCGCGCCGGTCATGCCGGGCAGACCGTCACCCTCGCCGGGTGGGTGGCGCGCCGTCGCGATCACGGCGGGGTCATCTTCATCGATCTGCGCGACGCTTCGGGCGTCTCCCAGGTGGTCTTCCGCGAGGGCGAGATGGCGGAGCGCGCCCACCGGCTGCGCGCCGAGTTCTGCATCAAGATCACCGGTGAGGTCGTCGTTCGCCCGGAGGGCAACGAGAACCCGGAGATTCCCACCGGTTCCATCGAGGTCACCGTCACCGACCTGGACGTGCTCAGCGAGGCGGCGCCGCTGCCGTTCCCGCTCGACGAGCACCTCGAGGTCGGCGAGGAGATCCGCCTCAAGCACCGCTACCTGGACCTGCGCCGCGCCGAGCCCGCGCGGATCATGCGGATGCGCAGCGACGTCAACCGCATCGCGCGCGAGACGCTGCACGGCCGCGACTTCGTCGAGATCGAGACGCCGACGATGACGCGCTCCACCCCGGAGGGCGCCCGTGACTTCCTGATCCCGGCCCGCCTGCAGCCCGGCAGCTGGTACGCGCTGCCGCAGTCGCCGCAGCTGTTCAAGCAGCTGCTGATGGTCGGCGGCATGGAGCGCTACTTCCAGATCGCCCGCTGCTACCGGGACGAGGACTTCCGCGCCGACCGGCAGCCGGAGTTCACCCAGCTCGACGTCGAGATGAGCTTCGTCGAGCAGGACGACGTCATCGAGCTCGGCGAGGAGGTCCTGGCCGGCCTGTGGAAGCTGGTCGACCACGAGATCCCGCGCCCGATCCCGCGGATCACCTACGCCGACGCGATGGCCCGCTACGGCACCGACAAGCCCGACCTGCGCTTCGGTCTCGAACTCACCGAGATGACCGAGTACTTCGCGAACACGCCGTTCCGCGTGTTCCAGGCGCCCTACGTGGGTGCCGTGGTCATGCCCGGTGGCGCCGACCAGCCTCGCCGCCAGCTCGACGCCTGGCAGGACTGGGCCAAGCAGCGCGGCGCCAAGGGTCTGGCCTACGTGCTCGTCGGCCAGGACGGCGAGCTGTCCGGGCCGGTCGCCAAGAACCTCTCGGAGTCCGAGCGCGAGGGCCTGGCCAAGGCCGTCGGCGCGAACCCCGGCGACTGCGTCTTCTTCGGCGCGGGCGGCCGCGCCTCGGCTCGCGGGCTGCTCGGCGCGGCCCGTCTGGAGATCGGCGAGCGCTGCGGCCTCATCGACCACGACGCGTGGTCGTTCGTGTGGGTCGTCGACGCACCGATGTTCGAGCCCGTCGAGGACATGGAGTCCGGCGACGTCGCCGTCGGCAGCGGCAAGTGGACCGCAGTGCACCACCCGTTCACCTCGCCCAACGCCGACTGGATCGACAACTTCGAGAAGGACCCGGAGAACGCGCTGGCCTGGGCCTACGACATCGTCTGCAACGGCAACGAGATCGGCGGCGGCTCCATTCGTATCCACCGGCCGGACCTGCAGGAGCGGGTGTTCGAGCTGCTGGGGATCACCGAGGACCAGGCGCAGGAGAAGTTCGGCTTCCTGCTCGAGGCGTTCAAGTACGGCGCTCCGCCGCACGGCGGCATCGCCTTCGGCTGGGACCGGATCTGCATGCTGCTGGCGGGGGCCGAGTCGCTGCGCGACGTCATCGCCTTCCCGAAGAGCGGCGGCGGGTTCGATCCGCTGACCGCGGCGCCGGCGCCGATCACGGACGGCCAGCGCAAGGAGGCCGGCATCGACGCGAAGCCGAAGCCGTCCAAGGCCGAGGCGTCCAAGGCCGAGGCGGACAAGGCCGAGCCGCAGAGCTGACATCGCTGCTGCCGAGCGTTGCCCGGCCGAGCCGCGCGCTCGGCCGGGCTCGTCCGTCCGGAGGGGTCCCGGAGTTCGTTCGGCACCCGTGCAACGTCGCCGGGGCTCCGTTCCGTCAACGTCTACGGGGGTCGTGTGCGCTGGAGTTCCAGGTGAACACGCAGTGCGCACGACGGCGGTCCGGTCAGGTGTCACTTGACCGGTCATGGCCCTGGTGATGCAGGTTCTGGGGGTAGTGTCTGGAGACGATGAGCGTGGAGATCACCACCGGCCCCCCGGAGGTCCGGGTCCCGGCCAGCACCGAGGCGACCGACACGGTCGCCACCGCAGAAGCGGTGCTGGGCAAGAGGACCGGAGCTCCGGTGCGGCTTGCCGACGCGGAGGACCTGGGCGGTAGTGACCGCTCGGTCGTGCTGCGGGTGCGGATCGCCGAGTCGCCGTTCGAACTGCCGCGCACCGTGGTCGTGAAGCACTACGGAGAGTGCCCGCCCGAGGCGCGCTCGGACCCGTTCGCGCACGAGGCGGCAAGTTGCCAGCTGACCACGGCGCTGCCACCGGAAGCGCGGGTCAGCCCGGAGCTCATCGCGCACGACGTCAACGAGCGCCTGCTGGTGCTCGAAGACCTCGGCCGCGGTTCCACGCTCGCCGACGTGCTCTTCGCCGAGGACCCGCGGGCCGCCGAGCGGGCGCTGCTCGCGTGGGCGCGTGCGCTGGGCCGCCTGCACAGCACCACCGCCGGCTGCGCCGCCGACTTCGACGCGCTGATGCGCAGGCTCGGTGCTAAGTCGTGGACCGACCCTGTCTCCGACGACATCGTCACCTCGGTCGGCGAGCTGCCCGAGCTGCTCAGCCAGATCCTCGGCGTGGACACCCCGCCGGAGCTGGTCGAGCGGCTCACCGCCGCCTCCGAGCAGCTGGGTTCGAGCCGCTACCAGTCGTTCAGCCCCTCCGACATCTGCCCGGAGAACAGCCTGGTCACCGGGTCCAGCGGGGTCCGGTTCCTGGACTTCGAGTGGGGTTGCGTGCGCGACGTCGCGATGGACGCCGCCTACCTGCAGTACCCGTTCCCGTCCTCGTGGTGCTCCTACGCCTTACCCGAGAACCTGGCGCAGAGCATGCTCGCGACCTGGCGCTCGGAGATCGCCGAGGTGTGGCCGGAGCTGGACTCCGACGAGGTGCTGCTGCCCAGGTTGTTCAACGCCCAGCTGCTGTGGGTGTGGGTCTCGACGTGGTGGTTCCTGCCGCGCACCGGTGAGACCGACCGGCCGATCGACCTGCACCAGCCCTCGCCGCGCCGCAGCACCGCGCTGGTCGACCGCTGGCGGCACCTGCGCTCCGACGCGCAGGACGCGCAGCTGACGGACGTGGCGGAGTTCGCGGACACGGTGATCGACGCGCTGGTGGAGCGCTTCGGGGCAGGTGCGCTGCACCTGCAGCCCTACCCGGCCTTCCGCACCGAGTGAGCCACCCGGTCACGCGCGACATCGAACGCGCGGCGGTCGCCACCTGGCCCACCACCACGGCGGTGCTGCGCGACGGGTGGTTGCTGCGGCACTGCGACCTGCTCCGGCGCCGCCGCTCGAACTCGGCTCTGCCGATCGGCCCGCTGGACGATCCGGAATCGGCGATCGAGACCGTTGAGCGCTTCTACGCGGAGCGCTCCAGCCCGGCGACCGTGCAGGTCAGCCCGCTCGACGAGCACTCGGTGCTGGACGAGCTGCTGGCCGCGCGCGGCTACCGGGCGGGCGCGCCCACCGCGGTCATGCGGACCTCGCGGGACGCGCTGCTGCAGGCGTGCCCGGCGCAGGACTTCGAGGTGTTGCTGGACGAGTCGCCCGCACCGCGCTGGCTGGACGCGGTCGCCGCCGTCGGGGGCACGCCGGAGCCGAGCCTCGACCGGGTGCCCGCACCGGCCGCCTTCGCCACCGCGGTGAGTCGCGGGACGCCGGTCGGAGTGGGCATGTTCGCCGTCGCGGACGGCTGGTGCGGCGTCTACGGGATGCGCACCGACGACCGCTGGCGGCGACGGGGTGTGGCCGCCGCGCTGATGCGCGCGGGGGTCGGGTGGTCGTCCGCGGAGCAGGTCTTCCTGCAAGTCGAGTCCGACAACGCGGTCGCGCGCAGTCGTTATGCGACGCTCGGATTCATCAGCGCGCACGCATATCATTACCGCGTTCGCTAGTTCTCACGTTTCTTCGAGGTTTCCCAGGTGAATAGAAGGTGTCGGCCCATCGCTCGATGCGGTTAGTCCGATCACATTCCCAGTGCGCACCGTGATGGCGGATGTCGGGGAATGCGGTCACGCGTGTGGCGTCCACCCGGCGACCGGGTGAATCTGGCCGGACCACTTCTTCTCATTAAGGAATCTTCATTTGTTTCGCGGTTGGTTCGTGTCGCTCATGACTTGCGTGCCGGGGCGGGTTTTCCGATATTGTGGGCGGGAGCGTTTCCGCTCCTTCATCCCGCAGCCGTCGGCGTCGCCGGAAGGGATCCGCTGCTCTTTTTCGGGAGGCATTCGTTGCGCGGCAGGGCATGGCAGATCACGAGAGCAGGACTCTTCCTGCTCTTCGCGGTCGTGCTCGCCGCGCTGGGACCGACCGACGCGGCGCTGGCCAACCAGGTCAGCTGCCCAGCGATCAGCGAGCACAAGCCGGACACGAAGGAGCAGCAGCGGGACGGTGAGAAGCTCCGCGAGCGCTTGCCGGGCCTGACCACGCACCGGCGCACCCAACTGCGCCACCAGCACGACCGCGACTGCCTCCGCGGCGAAGCGCGCTGGGTCGCGGCCGATTTCGAAGTTCTCGTCCGCAGCGGGTACGTCCCGAATGTCGAAACGGATGCGGGTGACGCGCGCAGTCGGCTGAGACATTCTCCGGCGGCGCTGCAGGTCATGCGGCACTGATCGGGTCGGATCTCAACTTCTTCCGAGCCGATTCGACCCGGAGATTCACAATGAGCTTCGACAACTTCGTGCGGCACGCACGTCGTCACTCCCACCTGCTCTCCGCGGACCAACGCAAGCAGCTGGCCCAGGGCCAGTCTCCCTCCGCACTGTTCATCGGATGTTCAGATTCCCGCGTGACTCCGTCGCATATCACCGGAGCGGAGTCGGGTACCTTGTTCGAACTGCGAACTGCCGGAAACGTCGTGCCGAAATACGCGCCGGATTCCGGTTCCAGCGAGATGGGCACGATCGAGTACGCGGTTCTGCAGCTGGGGATCCCCGACATCATCGTCTGCGGTCACTCGCACTGCGGTGCGGTCACCGCGTTGACCATCGCCGGCCGCGGGCTCGACGAGCTGCCCGCGCTGTGCACCTGGCTGGGCACCGACGCCCAGGCCGCCACCGAGCCCGAGGACAGCGCCGTCCGCACCGAGAGCAAGCGGCACCTGCGCGCGCAGCTGGACACGCTGCGCGAATACCCGTTCATCCGGGACCGGATCGAATCCGGGCGGCTGCGCCTGCACGGCTGGTTCTACGAGATCGACACCGGCCTCGTCTACGTCGCGCCGCAGTCCGCGGAGGAGCAGGACTTCCTCCCGCTGTAGAGAGATCCCGCGTTCACGGCATCGCCGCCGGGCACCCACCGCGCAGGGTGCCCGGGGCCGATGCCTCGCACCGCTTTCGCCCTGGAGGGCATCGTGACCACGCAACTCGAAGACAAGTCGCAACGACGAACCGGGCGATTGCCCAAGGCGCCGCACTTCGGCGCGGATCTCGCGGCCTCGCTGGTCGTGTTCCTGGTCGCCGTCCCGCTGTGCGTGGGAGTGGCCGCAGCATCCGGCGTCCCGGTCGAACTGGGCATCATCACCGGCATCGTCGGTGGCCTGGTCGTCGGGCTGCTGCCCGGCAGCAGCCTGCAGGTCTCCGGACCCGCCGCCGGACTGACGGTGCTGGTGGCCTCGGCCGTCAGCCAGCACGGACTCGGCATGCTCGGCGTCATCGTGCTCGGCGCCGGCGTCGTGCAGATCCTTCTCGGCGTGAGCAGGCTGGGCACCTGGTTCCGCGCCATCTCGCCCTCGGTCGTGCAGGGCATGCTCGCCGGCATCGGACTGGTGCTGATCCTCGGCCAGATCTACCCGGTCGGCGGGCTCGCCCAGCCCGACACCACCGCGGAGAAGTTCGGCGGGTTGGGAGAGCTGGCCACCGCGATGGTGACCACGCCGCAGGGCCTCGCCGGCCTCGGGCTCGGCGTGGCAGCACTGCTGATCATGACCGGGTGGAAGAAGTTCGCTCCCGCGCCGCTGAACCTGGTGCCGGGCCCGCTGATCGCCGTGGTGCTCACCAGCGCGCTGGCAGCGCTGGTGGCGCTGCCGGTGCAGAAGATCGAGGTCGGCTCGCTGCTGTCGTCGCTGAACCCGCCGGCGCTGACCGACTTCGGCGCGGTCAACGCGGCCATCCTCGGCTCGATCCTCACCTTCGCGCTGATCGCCTCGGCGGAGAGCCTGTTCAGCGCCGCCGCCGTCGACCGGATGCACGACGGTCCGAAGACGCGGTACAACAAGGAGCTCGTCGCGCAGGGCGCGGGCAACGCCGTCTGCGGTGTCTTCGGCGCGCTGCCGATGACCGCGGTGATCGTGCGCAGCTCGGCCAACGTGCAGGCGGGAGCGAAGACGAAGCTGTCGCGCATCCTGCACGGCTTCTGGCTGCTGCTGTTCGTGGTCCTGCTGCCCGGCCTGCTGGCGTTCATCCCGACCGCCGTGCTGGCCGCGCTGCTGATCCAGGCCGGGTGGAAGCTCCTGGAGCTCAAGGCCGTCGCGAAGCTGGTGCGCGAGCACCGGTCCGAGGGATTCGTGCTGGTGCTGACGGCGGTGACCATCGTGGCCACCGACCTGCTCATCGGGACCCTGACGGGCCTGGCCGCCGCGGTGATCAAGATGGCGATCGAGGTGTCCCGGCTGTCGGTGAACGCCAAGCACGCCGATGACCACGTGCACGTCGAGCTCGGTGGGAACGCCACCTTCCTCCGGCTGCCGCGACTGCTCGACCACCTCGAGAACCTCCCGCAGCACAAGCACGTGCACCTGGACCTGAGCACGGTCCGGCACCTGGACCGCGCCTGCCACCAGGCCGTGGACAACTGGGTCGCCGAACACCGGCGCAACAACGGCAGCGTCGAGGTCGCCATGCCCGCGAAGGTCGGCTGACCTGCGTCAACGCTCTTCCGGCGGCGAAAGCCCCGGTGATCGCACCGCCGGGAGCCGCGGTTGTCCCGCACGCGGCGACCGCAGCTCCCGCGCACGCGATCACCGGGGCTTTCGCGTGCGAGGTCCGGTGCGGAGCGGCTGGTGGTGGAGTCGGGGGTGACGGGTAGCGTTCGGGGCGTGAGCGAGGGGTTGTTCGACGAGGGGTTGTTCGGGGCTGAGACCGAGCAGAAGGCCGGCGAGAAGCTGGCCGAGAACGCGCCGCTGGCGGTGCGGATGCGGCCCCGATCCCTGGAGGAGGTCGTCGGGCAGCAGCACCTCCTGATCGCGGGGGCTCCGCTGCGGCGGCTCGTCGAAGGGGCCGCGCCCGCGTCGGTGCTGCTCTACGGGCCTCCGGGCACGGGGAAGACGACGCTCGCCAACCTCGTCTCGAAGGCGACCGGGCGCCGGTTCGCCGCGCTGTCGGCGCTCTCGTCGGGGGTGAAGGAGGTCCGCGCCGTCATCGAGGAGGCGCGCCGCCGCCTCGGGCGTTCCGGCGAGGCGACCGTGCTGTTCATCGACGAGGTCCACCGCTTCTCCAAGACCCAGCAGGACGCCCTGCTGGGCGCTGTCGAGGACCGGACCGTGCTGCTGGTGGCCGCGACCACCGAGAACCCGTACTTCTCCGTCGTCGCCCCGCTGCTGTCGCGGTCGCTGGTGCTGCAGCTGCGCAGTCTCGACGACGACGACATCCGCTCTCTGCTGCGTCGCGCGGTCTCCGAGGAGCGGGGTCTGGGCGGGTCCGTCGGGCTGGCCGAGGACGCCGAGGAGCACCTGGTGGCGCTCGCCGAGGGCGACGCGCGGCGGGCGCTGACGGCGCTGGAGGCGGCAGCCGAGTCGGCGGCGTCCAACGGTGCCGCCGAGATCGACCTGGCCACCGTCGAATCCACGGTGGACCGCGCGGCCGTGCTCTACGACCGGGGCGGCGACCAGCACTACGACATCACCAGCGCCTTCATCAAGTCGATCCGGGGCTCCGACGTCGACGCCGCGCTGCACTACCTGGCCCGGATGGTCGAGGCGGGGGAGGACCCGAGGTTCATCGCGCGCCGGCTGGTCGTGCACGCCAGCGAGGACATCGGCATGGCCGATCCGACCGCGCTGCAGACCGCCGTCGCCGCCAGTCAGGCCGTGCAGTTCATCGGCATGCCGGAAGGGCGGTTGGCGTTGGCGCAGGCCACCATCCACCTCGCCACGGCGCCGAAGTCCAACGCGGTGATCGCGGCGATCAACGCGGCGATGAGCGACGTCCGCGCGGGCAAGGGCGGCCCGGTCCCGCCGCACCTGCGCGACGGGCACTACGCGGGAGCGGAGAAGCTCGGCAACGCCAAGGGCTACCGATACCCGCACGACAAGCCGGAGGGCGTCCTCGCCCAGCAGTACGCGCCGGAGTCGCTGCTGGGACGCGACTACTACGAGCCCACTCCGCGCGGCGCCGAGCGCGCGCTGCACGACCGGGTCCCGAAGCTCCGCAACATCATCCGCGAAGAGGACTGAGGGCAGCTCGGGTCCGAACCGACATGCTGGGCATTTCCCAGTTTTAGTCCAAACCGAGCCATGATCATGTCCGAAATGTCGGCTCAGTTTGGACTAAAACTGGGCGGCCGTCCGGCCCGGTAGCGTGGCGGGCGTGCCGGGCCGAACGAGCGTGGAGGTCGATGTGAGCGAGGTCGTGGTCACCAGGACGGTGCCGGAGGCGGCGCTGGCCGCGCTCCGCGACGTCGCCGACGTGCGCGTCTGCGACCAGGACCGGCCGCTGACCCCCGAGGAGCTCCGCGCCGCAGTCCGGGGAGCCGACGGCGTCGTGACGATGCTGCACGACCGTATCGACGGCGAGTTCGTCGAGGCCGTGGGACCGCAGCTCAAAGTCGTGGCCAACGTGGCCGTCGGCTACGACAACATCGACGTCCCCGCGGTCACCGAGCGCGGCGTGGCGATCACCAACACGCCCGGCGTGCTCACCGACGCCACCGCGGACCTGGCCTTCGGTCTGCTGCTGTCGGTCACCCGCCGGCTGGGGGAGGGCGAGCGGCTGCTGCGCTCGCGCACGCCGTGGAACTTCCACCTCGGCTTCATGCTCGGCACCGGTCTGCAGGGCAAGACGCTGGGCATCGTCGGGCTCGGCGGCATCGGCCAGGCGGTGGCCCGCCGCGCCCGCGCCTTCGGCATGCACATCGCCTACTCGGGACGCCGTCGCGCGGCGCAGGAGGTCGAGGCCGAGCTCGACGCGCGCCACCTCTCGCAGGACGAGCTGCTGCGCACCGCCGACGTCCTCTCGCTGCACTGCCCGCTCAACGAGCACACCCACCACCTCATCGACGGTGCCGCGCTGGCGCGGATGAAGCCCACCGCGATCGTGGTCAACACCAGCCGCGGCCCGGTCATCGACGAGAAGGCCCTGGCCGAGGCCTTGAAGGACGGTCGCGTCGCCGGGGCCGCGCTGGACGTCTTCGAGAACGAGCCCGAGGTCGAGCCCGGCCTGCTGGAGTTGGACAACGTCGCGATCGCCCCGCACCTGGGGTCGGCCACGACCGAGACCCGGACCGCGATGGCCGAACTGGCCGCGCGCAACGTCGCCGCCGTGCTGACCGGGCAGCCGCCGCTCACCCCCGTCACCGCGTGATCAACCGGTCACCGCATCGATACCTCCAGCCGTGACCCCGTGAGGCGGGTCTCGAAGTAGCGCGGACCAGGGGTTCGACCCGACGGCCCGGGTGCTTGTAGCTGGCGGATACACCGGTAACCTGGCGCACGATCAACGAACCGGCGCAGGTCGCCGGTTCGACAGGGACATGACGTGGACAAACGGGAGGGCACGTGACGCCCACGCAGATCGCCGCGCTGATCGTCGCCGGAGCGTTCGTGCTGCTGGTCCTGCTGCTGGCGGTGCCGCTGATCAAGCTCGGCAAGACCTTGGACGAGGCGAGCACCGCGATCAAGAAGGCGCAGGAGAACAGCGACCCGATCTTCACCGGCGCGAACACGACGCTCACGCACGTCAACACGCAACTGGATCGGGTCGACGGCATCACGTCCAACGCCAAGACCATCAGCGGCAACGTTTCGGCGTTGTCGTCGCTGTTCACGGCTACACTGGGTGGCCCGCTGGTGAAGACGGCGGCGTTCTCCTACGGCGTGAGCAAGGCGCTGAAGGCCCGCCGCAAGCGGAAGCAGGAACCGACCGGACGGCACTACCGCCGCAAGAACAAAGGGGTGCGCAAGTGAGGCGCCTTTTCTGGTTCGGCGCGGGCATCGCAGCAGGCGTCGCGCTGACCCGCAAGGTCAACGAGACCGCTCGGAAGGCGACCCCCACGGGGATGGCCGAGCAGGTCGGCGGCGCCATGCGCGAAATCGCCGGAGCGGTCGGCTCGTTCGGTGCCGACGTGCGGTCCGGGATGCAGGAACGGGAAGACCAGCTGCAGGATGTGGTCGTGAACGCCGACCAGGTCCGGCGGGTGGCCGCCGAGCACGACGCCGAGCGGCGAGCTCGTCGGGCGGGCCGCTGACACCGGTGCTTCCCGCGCCGCCCGGCCGCTCGCCGACACCCGCAGCCGTGTCCGTGACCTGACCAAAATTCCCAAGGACTCCCAGTGCAGACCCACGACATCAACCACCGGTTCACCGAGCACTTCAAGGGCCGCGGCCACACGGTCGTGCCCAGCGCGTCGCTGATCCTCGACGACCCGACGCTGCTGTTCGTCAACGCGGGCATGGTCCAGTTCAAGCCCTACTTCCTGGGCGAGGCCCCGGCCCCGTACCCGCGGGCGACGAGCATCCAGAAGTGCGTGCGCACCGGTGACATCGACGAGGTCGGCAAGACCACCCGGCACAACACGTTCTTCCAGATGGCCGGCAACTTCTCCTTCGGCGATTACTTCAAAGAAGGCGCCATGGAGAACGCCTGGGAGCTGCTCACCAAGTCGGTGGCGGACGGCGGTTACGGCATCGACCCGGCCCGCCTGTGGGTGACGGTCTTCGAGAAGGACGAGGAGGCCGCCGGGCTCTGGCAGAAGGTCTGCGGCATTCCGGCCGAGCGGATCCAGACCCGCGACGCCAAGGACAACTACTGGGACATGGGCGTGCCCGGCCCGGGCGGGCCCTGCTCGGAGATCTACTACGACCGCGGTCCCGCCTACGGCAAGGAAGGCGGTCCGGTCGTCGACGAGGACCGCTACATCGAGATCTGGAACCTGGTGTTCATGCAGGACATCAGGGGCGAGTTGCCGCCCAAGGACGGTCACCCGCCGATCGGTGAGCTGCCCACCAAGAACATCGACACCGGCATGGGCGTCGAGCGCGTGGCCTGCCTGCTGCAGGGCGTGGAGAACGTCTACGAGACGGACCTGGTCCGCCCGGTGATCGCCAAGGCCGAGGAGCTCTCCGGCCGCCGCTACGGCGCGACCGAAGAGGACGACGTGCGGTTCCGCGTCATCGCCGACCACGCCCGCTCCGGCGTGATGCTAATCGGCGACGGCGTGACCCCCGGCAACGAGGCCCGCGGCTACGTGCTGCGCCGCCTGCTGCGCCGGATCATCCGCTCCACCCGCCTGCTCGGCGTGCAGGAGCCGGTGCTGGGCGAGTTCGCGCAGATCGTGCGCGACGCGATGTCGCCGAGCTACCCCGAGCTGGTCACCCAGTTCGACCGCATCGACTCGGTCATGCGAAACGAGGAAGACGCCTTCCTGTCGACGCTGACCGCCGGGTCGAAGATCTTCGACATGGCGGTCACCGACCTGCGCAAGAGCGGCGGCGCGACCCTCGCGGGCGACAAGGCCTTCCAGCTCCACGACACCTACGGCTTCCCGATCGACCTGACCCTGGAAATGGCGTCCGAGCAAGGTCTTTCGGTGGACGAGCAGGGCTTCCGGGACCTGATGGCCGAGCAGCGCAATCGCGCCAAGGCCGACGCCAAGGCCCGCAAGTCCGGCCACGGCGACCTGTCGACCTACCGCACGCTGCTCGACCAGCACGGCAAGACCGAGTTCATCGGCTACACCGATCTGGAGTCGCAGAGCCGGGTGCTGGGCCTGCTGATCGACGGGCAGCCCGCGTCCCGTGCTTCCGCGGGCAGCGAGGTCGAGCTGGTCCTGGACCGGACCCCGTTCTACGCCGAAGGCGGCGGTCAGATCGCCGACACCGGCAAGCTGGTCGGCCCGGGAGTCGCGGTCGAGGTCTACGACGTGCAGCGCAGCGTCCCCGGTCTCTTCGTGCACCGCGCGAGGGTCCTGGAGGGCGAGCTGGGCGTGGACACCACGCTGGAGACCTCCGTCGACGCCCGCCGCCGCCAGGCGATCGAGCGTTCGCACTCCGCCACGCACCTGGTGCACGCGGCCGTGCGCAGTGCCTATGGCAAGCGCGCCGCGCAGGCCGGTTCGCTGAACTCGCCGGGCCGGATGCGCTTCGACTTCACCGCCCCCTCGGCGGTGTCGGCGGACGTGCTGGCCGGGGTCGAGGAGGAGGTCAACGACTACCTGCAGACCGACGTCGAGGTGAACTCCTACACGACCAGCATGGACCGGGCGATGGAGCTCGGTGCGATGGCGCTGTTCGGCGAGAAGTACGGCGACCAGGTCCGCGTGGTCGACATGGGCGACTACTCCCGCGAGCTCTGCGGTGGCACGCACGTGCCGCGCATCGGCCACCTGGGCGTGGTCAAGCTGGTGTCGGACTCCTCGGTCGGTTCCGGTGTGCACCGCGTCGAGGCGCTGGTCGGCATGGACGCGATGCGTCACATCAGCAAGGAGCACCTGCTGGTCACCCAGCTCGCCGAGCAGTTCAAGGTTCCCGCCGAGGAGCTGCCCGAGCGCATCCAGGGCGTGGTCGGCAAGCTGCGCAGCGCCGAGAAGGAGCTCGCGCAGCTGCGCATCTCCCAGGTGCTCAACTCCGCCGGTGAGCTCGCGGGCAAGGGCACCGACGTGCACGGCGTGACGCTGGTGGCCGAGCAGGTCCCGGACGGCGTGGACGGCAACGCGCTGCGCGCCCTGGCGGGCGAGATCCGCGGCCGGCTGGGTTCGCGCCCGTCGGTCGTCGCGCTGTTCGCCGCTGACGAGGGCAAGGTCAGCTTCGTGGTCGGCGTCAACGACGCGGCCCGCGACAAGGGCATCGCCGCGGGCAAGCTGGTTCCCAGCTTCGCCGCCGAGGTCGGCGGGCGCGGTGGCGGCAAGCCGGACATGGCGCAGGGCGGCGGTTCGAACCCCGAGGGCATCACGGCCGCCATCGGTGCGCTGCGCACCGGCGTCGACCGGGTGGTGGCTGGCGGGTGAACGAGCACCAGCAGGCGGATCCCGGTCCGGGACGTCGGCTCGGTGTCGATGTCGGGGCGGTCCGGGTCGGAGTCGCTCTGAGCGACCCCGCTCCGATGCTGGCGACCCCGTTGGAGACGCTGCGACGGGACGAGGAAGGCGGCACCGATCTCGCGAAGATCGCCGACTTCGTCTCGGAGCACGACGTGGTGGAGATCGTGATCGGCTTGCCCAAGACGTTGGCGGGCAGGCACGGTTCCGCTGCGGAGATCGCGCAGGCCTACGGGGCGGCGCTGATCGAGAAGGTCGCACCGGTCCCGGTGCGGTTTCACGACGAGCGGTTGACCACTGTGACGGCCAGCCGGAAGCTGTCGAAGCGCGGCGTGCGGGGGAAGAAGCAGCGTGCCGTCGTTGATCAAGCGGCAGCGGTGGAGATCCTGCAGGCGTACCTGGACGGCCGGGGGCAGAAAACACGAGAGGAACTCCCGTGACCGACGATCTCGGACTGTTCGCCGATGAGCCCGGCGAACACCGCCGACGACGCCCCGATCCGGAACGATTCCGCCGCCGCAAGAGGCGTCGCTGGGTGACCGCGCTGGCGGGCCTGTTCGTCCTGGTGCTGGTCGGTGGCGGCGTGGGCTACGGAGCGCTGCAGATCATGCGGATCGGCTCCTACGACGATTACGACGGCGAGGGCAACGGCAACGTCGTCGTCGAGGTCGCCTCCGGCGACACCGTGGGCGACATCGGCAAGTCGCTCTCGGAGAAGGACGTGGTGGCCAGCACGAAGGCGTTCACCGCCGCGGCCGCCGAGAACAAGCGGATCAACTCGATCCAGCCCGGCTACTACCTGATGCGCAATCAGATGTCCGGCAAGGCGGCGGTCAGCCACATCCTGTCCGACGACGCGAAGGTCGGCCGGGTCGACATCCGCGGCGGCATGCGGCTGGAGGACCAGGCGGCGCCCAACGGGGGCACCACGCCGGGAATCCTGACCAGGCTCGCCGAGGCGACCTGCGCGAACAAGAACGAGGCCTGCACCACCTCCGAGCAGATGCACAAGGCGGCCGAGACCGGGGACCTGGCGGCGATGGGCGTGCCGGACTGGGCGCTCGCCGATGCGTCGAAGGCCGAGCCCCGGCGCCGGCTGGAGGGCCTGATCATGCCGGGCGTCTACGACGTCAAGCCCGGTGAGTCGGCGGAGAACGTGCTGCGCGACGTGGTCACCAAGTCGGCGGCGCAGCTGGAGGTCGCCGGCCTTCCCAAGCTCGCCGAGAACAGCGGTCACTCCCCGTACGAGGTGATGATCATCGCCTCGCTGACGCAGAGCGAGGGCTTGGCCAAGGACTTCCCGCGGGTCGCCAGGGTGATCGAGAACCGGCTGGGCCAGCCCGCGATGAGGCTGGGGCTGGACTCGACGATCAACTACCCGCTGGACAAGCCGACGTTGCTGACCAACAGCTCCGACCGGCAGCGCCCGGGCCCGTACAACACCTACATGAACTACGGGCTGCCGCCGACGCCGATCTCGGCGTTCAGCAAGGAGGCGTTGCAGGCGGCCGAACGTCCCGCTCAGGGGGAGTGGCGCTACTTCGTGAAGTGCTACCCCGACGGCACCTCCTGCTTCGCCGAGAACCAGGAGCAGCACGACGCCTACATCAAGGAAGCGCAGGCACGTGGCGCGTTCTGATCACGGGCGGCGCGCGGCGGTGCTCGGCAAACCTGTCGAGCACTCGCTGTCGCCGGTCCTGCACGGCGCCGCCTACGACGCGCTGGGTCTGCCCTGGACCTACGAGCGCGTCGAGGCGGACGCCGAGCGGCTGGTCGAGCTCGTCGCCGAACTGGGCCCGGAGTGGGCCGGTCTGTCGGTGACGATGCCCGGCAAGCGGGCCGCTCTGCGGGTGGCCGATGAGGTCGCCGAGCGGGCTGACGCGGTGGGAGCGGCGAACACGCTGGTCCACCGCGCGGACGGGAGCTGGTTCGCCGACTGCACCGATGTGGACGGAGTCTCCGGTGCCCTGCGCGTCGCGGGTGGTTTCACCGGCGGTCGCTCGGGGTTGATCCTCGGTGCGGGCGGCACCGCCGTGGCGGCGCTCGCCGCGTTCGCCGACCTCGGACTGGCGGAGGCCACGCTCGCGGTGCGCGAACCGGCCAGGGCGGCCGAGGCGCTGGAGGCGGCCGAGCGGATCGGCCTGCGCGTGCGGGTCGAGCGCCTCGGCGCGATCAGCCTCGCCGATGCCGCCACCAGCCACGACGTGGTCGTCTCGACGCTCCCGGCGGGAGCGGTGGATCCGCACGCGGCGGATCTCGCGAAGTCGGCCTGCGTGCTGGACGTGGTCTACCACCCGTGGCCCACGCCGCTGGCCGAAGCGGTCGAGGCCGTCGGAGGCCGGTTGGCGACCGGGCTGGACATGCTGCTGCACCAGGCGTTCGGCCAGGTCGAGCACTTCACCGGGAGCCCGGCCCCCCGCACCGCCATGCGCGACGCCCTGGCCCAGGCCACCGGGCACTCCCTCCCTCTCTGACCCGGCTCCCAGCGGCATCCGGCAGTGCGGCGACCTGGGCACTTCCCAGTTTTAGTCCAAACCGAGCCATGATCATGTCCGAAATGTCGGCTCAGTTTGGACTAAAACTGGGACCTGCCGCGGCGCTCGACACCGCAGCCGCAGACGAAGAACGGCGCCCCCCGGTGAGGAGGGCGCCGTTCTTCGGGTGGGTCTCAGTCCATGTCGGTGGCCACGAGCTTGGCGACCTCGTCGAGGGCCGCTTCCGCGCCCTCGCCATCGGCGGCCAGGATGACCTCGTCGCCGTGCGAGGCGCCGAGCGTCATCAGACCGAGGATGCTGCCCGCCTCGACGGGCTCGTTGCCCTCCTTGCGGATGGTGATCACCACGGGCTGGGCCGCGGCGGTCTTGGCCAGCAGTGCCGCGGGCCGCGCGTGGATCCCGACCTTGCTCGCTACGGTGACCCGTCGTTCAGACATGTCTCTCCTTCGTCGGGGGCGGGAACCGACCCGCGCCGCCTCTACTTCTTCTCGGGGGCCGGCGCGGCGTCCCCACCGGCATTATCCGCAACGGCCGAGGCGCTGTCGTCCTCCTCGCGCCCCGGAGTGCGCAGGTTCCACTTGGCGATCACGAACCGGAACACCACGTAGTAGATGACCGCGTAGCCCAGGCCGATCGGGATCAGCCAGATCGAGCCCTGGGAGATGCCGAAGTTGAGCAGGTAGTCGATCGCACCGGCGGAGAACCCGAAGCCGGAGTGGATGTCCAGCGCGTTGACCAGCGCCAGCGAGGTGCCGGTCAGCACCGCGTGGATCAGCAGCAGCGGCCACGCGACGAAGATGAACGAGAACTCCAGCGGCTCGGTCACACCGGTCAGGAACGAGGTCAGCGCGACCGAGATCATCACGCCGCCGACGACCTTGCGCTGCTCCGGCTTGGCCGACTGCCAGATCGCCAGCGCCGCCGCGGGCAGGGCGAACATGAAGATCGGGAAGAAGCCGGTCATGAACGTGCCCGCGGTCTGGTCGCCCGCGAAGAAGCGGGCGATGTCGCCCTTCTCGCCGTTGTAGTCGCCGAAGAGGAACCAGACGACGTTGTTCGGGATGTGGTGCAGGCCGAAGGGCAGCAGCAGGCGGTTGATCAGGCCGTAGAGGCCGCCGCCGATGACGGCTTGCGCGGTGACGGCGTCGGAGAACGCGGTCAGCGCGGCGTCGAACAGCGGGAAGAGCAGGCCCATCACCACGCCGATGATCAGCATGGACACCGCGGTCACGATCGGCACGAAGCGCCTGCCGCCGAAGAAGCCCAGGTAGGCGGGCAGCTTGATGCGGTGGTAGCGCTGCCACAGCCAGGCGGCCACGAGGCCGGCGACGATGCCGCCGAGCACGCCGTAGGGGCTCTTGTTGAACGAGGTCCCCTCCTCGGTGCCGGCGATCTGGGTCAGCACGCCGTGCAGCACCAGGTACCCGACGGCACCGGACAGCGCCGTCGAACCGTCGGCCTTCTTCGCGAAACCGATCGCGACACCGATGGCGAACAGCAGCGGGAGGTAGTCGAACAGCGCGCCACCGGCGGCACCGATGACCCCGGCGACCGGCTGCAGCCACGCCATCGACGCGCCGAGCCCTTCGGCGCCGAGCAGGTCGTCCTGGCCGAGCCGCTGCAACAGGGCCGCGGCCGGCAGCACCGCGATCGGCAGCATCAGGCTGCGGCCGATGCGCTGCAGCTGCGCGAGCCCTCTGTTGCTCCCCTTCGCCTTGGCGGCGGTGGAACTCATCGGATACCTCCTGCTTGGTTCACCGGGGTTGGGTGATCATTGCAAACGATGTCGGTGGTGCGCTGGTTCGAGTTGTCCGGTTCTCGCCTCACAGCTCGGCCGGGTCGCGGTCGAGCTGCATGGTCACCTGATATCGATCGCCGCGGTACCAGGAGGTCATGTCCTCCACCGGCTTTCCGCGAGCGGTGGAGACCCGTCTGAACACCAGCAGCGAGCAGCCGGGGCGGATGCCGAGCAGGCCCGCGGTCTCGGCGTCGGCGTCATCGGCCAGCACCGTCTGCGTGCCCGACTCCAGCTGGAGCCGGTACCGCTGCGACAGCAGCGTGTACAGCGACGCCGTGAGGTCTTCGTCGAGGAGCCCGGGGACGGCCTCCTGGTGGTACCAGCCGCGTTCGACGGCCATCGGCATCCCGTCGGCCTTGCGCAGCCGGAACAGCCAGAACGCGGTCTCCTGCGGTGCCAGGCCCAGTGCCTGCGCGGTGGCCGGTGGGGGGATCGCTTCGCGGGCGTCGAGGAGCGCGGTCTCCGGGTGCATCCCGCGGCGGCGCATGTCCTCGGTGAACGAGGCCAGGTGGACCTGCCAGTCTATGCGCGGGCGCGTGGTGAAGGTGCCCTTGCCGCGCACCCGCTCCAGGACGCCCTCGGAGCACAGCTGGCCGACCGCCTCGCGCACCGTCAGCCGGGAGACCCCGTAGCGCAACGCCAGTTCGCGCTCCGACGGGACCGCCGCTCCCGAGGGGAGCTCGCCGCCGGCGAGTTCGCGCAGGATTTCCCGCAGCTGCGCGTGTTTCGGCATCGGCCCGTCGGGCAGGCCGCTGGAGCGAGCGCGCTGGACGGAACCTCGTCCTTCGCCCATGCCTCCTCCTGCCGTGCCACCCTGGGCTGGAGCCCCTGTCGCGAATCCGCTGTCTCGAACTCGCCGCTGGTTCGGATGAGAAACGTGACCGTTCGTTGGTACTGTCCGGTCTAAACCAGTTGGTTGCGAAGAATGCGCCGTCATGCGATCAGGTGTCAACAAGGCACCGTTTTCGTTGCCGCATCGACATCACGTGGCGCAAGATCGTCGCGTCGCGGTGTTCGATCCGCGGCGGGAGCACGAAGGGAGCACGTGGTGGCTCAGGACAAGGCCGAGGCGATCCTGTCCGCGCTGGGCGGCGGGGACAACATCGTCGAGATCGAGCCGTGCATCACGCGGCTGCGCTGCGAGGTCGAGGACGGCTCGAAGATCGACGAGGCGGGCCTCAAGGCCGCGGGGGCGCACGGCGTGATGCTGCAGGGCACGGTCGTGCAGGTCGTGGTCGGGCCGGAGGCGGACACGCTGGCCGGCGACATCGAGGACTTGATGTGAGCACCGAGGTCGGCAGCCCGGTAGCGGGTCTCACCACGGCGCTCAGCGACGTTCCGGACCCGGTGTTCTCGCAGGCCATGGTGGGTCCCGGTCTCGCGATCAAGCCCTCCGGCGGGGAGGCCGACGCGGTCGCCCCGGTCGCGGGCCAGGTCGCGACGCTGCACCCGCACGCGTTCGTCATCGTCGCCTCGACCGGTGGTGCGGTGCTGGTGCACCTGGGCATCGACACGGTCAAGCTCAAGGGCGAGGGTTTCACGCTGCACGTGGCGAAGGGCGACTCGGTGGAGGCCGGGCAGAAGATCGTCACCTGGAATCCGACCGAGGTGGAGGCGCACGGCTACGCCTCGATCTGCCCGGTGGTGGCGCTGGAAGCTCAGGCCGAGTCCCTCGCGGACCTCCGCGAGGACACCCAGGTCGTCCCGGGCGACCACCTGTTCACCATCGACGCCTGAGGCGACTTTTCAAGGGTTGCTTCGTGGTTCGCGCCTCGCCGGCTCCCAGTTTTAGTTGTGATGTCCGGGGAGGTTGTCCCGGTGGGTTGGTCTGTTCCGTAGACAGGTGAAGGCCTCTGGTTGTGAAGTGGAGTTGCCTAGAAACCGCTTCATCAACCGGAGGCCTTCGTGTCCCACCCTAACGCGACGCTGACCCCGCGTACCCGGCTGCGACTGGCTCGTTTCATCGTCGAGGACGGCTGCACGGCCACTCATGTGGCGAAGATGTTCATGGTGGCGCCGAAAACCGCGAGCAAGTGGGCCCGGCGATACCGCGAGGAGGGTGTCGCGGGCATGCGGGATCGCAGTAGCCGGCCGCACCACAGCCCGAACAAAACCCCTGACCAGCTGGTGCGGCGGATCGTGGGGTGGCGGTGGCGTCACCGGCTGGGTCCGGTCCAGATCGGCGGGCGCGTGGGCCTGGCGGCCTCGACCGTGCACGCGGTCCTGGTGCGCTGCCGGATCAACCGGCTCTCCCGCATCGACCGGGTCACCGGCGAACCCCTACGCCGCTACGAACACGACCACCCCGGATCACTGATCCACGTCGACGTCACCAAATTCGGCAACATCCCCGACGGCGGCGGCTGGCGCTACCTCGACCACCCCCAGGCCAAACGCAACCGGGCCGCCACCGCACGCCGCACCGGCCTCCGCGACCGCCACCAAGGCCCCCGACTGGGCACCGCCCACGTCCACACCGTCATCGACGACCACTCACGCCTCGCCTACGCCGAAATCCACGCCGACGAAAAAGCCACCACCGCCACCCAGGTCCTGCACCGCGCCGTGGCCTGGTTCGCCGACCACGGCGTCACCATCGAACGCGTCCTGTCCGACAACGGCGCCTGCTACCGCTCACACCACTGGCGCGACACCTGCCACCAACTCGGCATCACCCACAAACGCACCCGCCCCTACCGGCCACAAACCAACGGCAAAATCGAACGATTCCACCGCACCCTCGCCGACGGCTGGGCCTACGCCCGCTTCTACAACTCCACCCACCAACGCAACACCGCCCTCCCCAACTGGCTCCACTTCTACAATCACCACCGCCCCCACTCCGCCACCGGAGGCCAACCACCCATCACCCGACTGACCAACCTCCCCAGACACCACATTTAGTCCAAACTGAGCGGACATTTCGGGCATCAACTGTCCTCGGTTTGGACTAAAACTGGGAAATCACCCGGGCGGGCGTCCCGACACGCGGCCTTTCGCTGGGTAGGTCCCCGGCGGGGATCCGGACATCGGCGATGTTGCGCTGATGAGCGTGTTGATCATGGTGGTGGCCGGGGTTCTCGCCGGTTGGGCGGGGCGCCGGTTGCTCGGCGGGTTGCGGCGGGGAGCTGTGGTGCCCGCCGGTTGGTGCGAGGTCGGCGTCTCGGTGGCGTGGGGTGTGATCGCCCTGCGCGGGATGCCGTGGTGGTGGATCGCGGTACCGCTCCTGCTGGCGTGGGGCGGAGTTCTGCTCGGGGTCTGCGACCTGCGGGTTCACCGGCTTCCTGATGCCCTGACGCTGCCGGCCTACCCGGTGACCGCAGCGCTGCTGGTGCTCGCCGCGTGGCACCGGCCGGAGGTCGCGGTCGGCTCGGTGGCCGGACTCGCGCTGTTCGGCGGGACGTATCTGCTGGTCAGGCTCGTAGCGCCGAGCGCGATGGGTGGCGGGGACGTCAAGCTCGCCGGTGTCCTGGGTGCTGCCGTGGGTGCGGTGTCGGTGCCGGCCGTCGTCGGTGTCGTCGCCGCGGCGGCCGCGCTCACGCTCCTCGGGGCCCTGTCGCGGCCGGCGGGAGCCGTCGCGCACGGTCCGGCGATGGTCGTTCCGTCCTGGCTGGTGACGCTGTTCTGGCCCTGACCCACCCGGGCGCGTTCCTCCTGGGTAGAGCGTGGCAGGATCTACAGGTGTGTTGCGCTGGATGACCGCTGGAGAATCGCACGGCCCCGCCCTCGTGGCGGTGCTGGAAGGCATGGTGGCCGGGGTCGAGGTGACCTCGACCGAGATCGCGACCCAGTTGGAGCGTCGCAAGCTCGGTTTCGGGCGCAGCCCGCGGATGAACTTCGAGTCCGACGCGCTGGAGATCATCGGCGGCGTCCGGCACGGCCGCACCCAGGGTGGCCCGATCGCGGTGCGCATCGGCAACACCGAGTGGCCCAAGTGGGAACAGGTCATGGCCGCCGACCCGGTCGACGAGGACGTGCTGGCCGACCTGGCCCGCAACGAGCCGCTGACCCGCCCGCGACCCGGCCACGCCGACATCGCCGGCATGCAGAAGTACGGCTTCGACGAGGCCCGCCCGGTCCTGGAGCGGGCGAGCGCCCGCGAGACCGCCGCCCGCGTCGCCGCGGGCACCGTCGCGCGGCAGTTCCTCCGCCAGCTGTTCGGCGTGGAGATCGTCAGCCACGTCGTCAGCCTCGGCGGCGTCGACGCCTCGGGTGAGGTGCTGCCGGGCCCCGACGACCTCGCCGCGATCGACGAGAACCCGGTGCGCGCCTTCGGCGACACCGCCACCGAGCGGATGATGGCCGAGGTGGACGCGGCGAAGAAGGACGGCGACACGCTCGGCGGTGTCGTCGAGGTCATCGCCTACAACCTGCCCCCGGGCATCGGCTCGCACGTGCACTGGGACCGCAAGCTGGACGCGCGCCTGGCCGGTGCGCTGATGAGCGTCCAGGCGATCAAGGGTGTGGAGATCGGCGAGGGCTTCGCCAACGCCCACCGCCGGGGCAGCGCCGCGCACGACGAGATCTACCCCGACCAGGGCGTCAACTGGGTCCGCCGCGACAGCAACCGCGCCGGTGGTCTGGAAGGCGGCATCACCAACGGCGAGCCGCTGATCGTGCGCGCAGCCAAGAAGCCCATCTCCAGCCTCCCGCGCGCACTGGCCACTGTGGACATGGTGACCGGTGAGCCCGCGCAGGCGATGCACCAGCGCTCCGACATCACCGCCGTGCCGCGCGCCGCCGTGGTCGCCGAGACGATGGTGGCCCTGGTGCTGGCCGAGGCCGCGCTGGAGAAGTTCGGCGGCGACTCGTTGCCGGAGACCCGCCGCAACGTGGAGGGCTACCTCGCCTCGCTGCGCGAGCGCGCGGAGAAGCGGCAGGTGCGGTGATGCCGCCGCGCGCGATCGTGATCGGCCCGCCCGGAGCGGGCAAGACCACCATCGGCAGGTTGCTGGCCGAGCGCCTCGACGCGCGGTTCCGCGACACCGACGCCGACGTCGTGCAGCGCACCGGCCGCGAGATCTCCGACATCTTCGCCAACGATGGCGAGCCTGCGTTCCGCGAGCTGGAGGAGCAGGCCGTGGACACCGCGCTGCGGGAGCACGACGGCGTCCTCGCGCTGGGCGGCGGAGCGGTGCTCTCCGAGCTGACCCGCGAACGGCTGGTCGGGCACCCGGTGGTCTTCCTGTCGGTGGGCCTCGCCGAAGGCGCCCGCCGCGCGGGGCTCTCCGCGGCCCGCCCGCTGCTGGCCGGGGTCAACCCGCGCGCCACGTTCAAGGCGCTGCTGGACGCGCGCCTGCCGATCTACCGCTCGGTGGCCGCCGTGGAGGTCGCTACAGACGAGCTCGAACCCGCGCAGGTCGTCGACCGGGTCGTCGATGATCTGGCCGCGTTGACGTCTCGTTAGGGGTTCGAGGTGGCGGAGCCACTTTCTCCTTCGGTGAGTGCGCCGGAGCTCCTCGGGTTCTCCCACTCGCCCCGCTACGCACAACAACCTCGGTATCCTTTCCAGAATCCCAGAACACCTCGATTGCCGAAGGGACGACGATGACCGAGCCGGTTCGGATCAGCGTGAACGGCCAGCAGCCCTACGACGTGGTCGTCGGCCGGGGTCTGCTCGGTGAGCTGGTGGAATACCTCAGCGACGCGTCGAGCGTCGCTCTGGTGCACCAGCCCACGATCACCGCCACCATCGAGGCGGTCCGCGAAGAGCTGACCGAGGCCGGCATCGACGCCCACCGCGTCGAGATCCCCGACGCCGAGGACGGCAAGAACCTGCAGGTCGCCGGGTTCTGCTGGGAGGTGCTGGGCAAGATCGGCATGGACCGCGACGGTGTCGTGGTCTCCTTCGGCGGGGGTGCGGTCACCGACCTCGGCGGGTTCGTCGCGGGCACCTGGATGCGCGGCGTGAAGGCCGTGCACGTGCCCACCACGCTGCTGGGGATGGTCGACGCGGCGGTCGGCGGCAAGGCCGGCATCAACACCGACGCGGGCAAGAACCTGGTGGGCCTGTTCCACGAGCCGAGCCTGGTGCTGTGCGACCTGGCGACGCTGGAAGGCTTGCCGCGCAACGAACTTCTCGCCGGCATGGCGGAGGTCGTCAAGGCCGGATTCATCGCCGACCCCGAGATCCTGCGGCTCATCGAGGCAGACGCGGAGGTCGCCACGGACCCGGCCGGTGAGGTGCTGGCCGATCTGGTCCGCCGCTCCATCCAGGTCAAGGCCGACGTCGTGTCCTCGGACCTCAAGGAGTCGCACCTGCGCGAGGTGCTCAACTACGGGCACACGCTCGCCCACTCCATCGAGCGGCGCGAGCGCTACCGCTGGCGCCACGGGGCTGCGGTCAGCGTCGGACTGGTCTTCGCGGCGGAACTCGCCCGGCTGGCAGGGCGTCTCGACGACGACACCGCCGACCGGCACAAGCGCATCCTCGACCAGCTGGGGCTTCCCACCACCTACGACCCGGACGCGCTGGGCTCGCTGATGGAGGGCATGAAGGCGGACAAGAAGAACCGCTCCGGCGTGCTGCGGTTCGTGGTGCTCGACGGCCTGGCCAAGCCGGAACGGCTGGAAGGCCCGGACCCGTCGCTGATCGCCGCCGCCTACTCGGCCATCACCGGTGGTGAGAGCAAGTCCAGCACGGAGGTGCTGCTGTGAAGGTCCTCGTCCTCAACGGGCCCAACCTGGGGCGGCTCGGCAAGCGCGAGCCGTCGGTCTACGGCAGCACCACCTACGCCGACCTCGTGTCGATGTGCGAGCGTGCGGGCGCGGATCTCGGGGTCGAGGTCGAGGTGCGGCAGACCGATCACGAGGGGGAGATGGTCGGCTGGCTGCACGAGGCCGCCGACGCCTCCTGGCCGGTGGTGCTCAACGCGGGCGCGTGGACGCACTACTCGGTGGCGGTGCGCGATGCCGCCTCCCAGCTGACCGCCGACCTGGTCGAGCTGCACATCTCCAACGTGCACAAGCGAGAGCCGTTCCGGCACACCAGCTACCTGTCCGACATCGCGACCGCGGTGATGGCGGGGCTGGGCGTGGCCGGATATCCGCTGGCGATCCGCTGGCTGGCCGAGAACGCGGGGGAGTAGTGCGCGGCTCCGGCCGGCTGCCGTTATGCCTGGTCGCCGTCGCGCTGCTGGCCGGGTGCACGCACGTCTCCGGCACTCCCGTCGCCCCGGTCGCGCAGCAGCGGCGCCCGGCTCCGGTGCCGCAGCCGGTGGAGCTGACCACGGGCGCCGAGCGGGGGAGTCCGGGCGTCGTGGCGGCGGGCGGGCAGCCCGCGCCCTACAACTACGGGCCGACGGTGCTGGCCGAGGACGGCCGGTACCGGGCGTGGTGGTGCAGCCAGCTGCCGGGCGTGGGGCCTGCGGGCGACGACATCCTGCACGCCTCGTCGGCATCGCCGGACGGCCCGTTCGCCGAGGGCGGTGCGCCCGCGGTCCCCGTCTTCTCCGGTGAGCCGGGGCGTTTCGACGGCATGCACACCTGCGATCCCTCGGTGCTGCGGGTGGGCGGCCGGTACTACCTCTACTACACGGGTGCGGCAGGGGATCACGCGCACGGCAACGCCATCGGCGTCGCCGGCAGCGCGGACGGCCGGGCCTGGACCCGCCGTCCCGCGCCGATCGCCTCAGCAGCGGGCGAGGTGCAGCGCGCCAACGTCTACGGAGCCGGGCAGCCGTCCGCGGTGTTCGTGGACGGCTGGTTCTACCTGATGTTCACCGACACCACGGCGAAGGGCGCCGGCTGGAACGGTGCCGGTCAGTTCGTGCTGCGATCGCGAGATCCGCTGTTCGGCAAGGACGTTCAGGCGCTGACCGAGCGCGGGTTCCGTCCGGCGGGCGGGGAGCGCGAGCGATCGGTGGCCGACGCGTTCAGCGCGGACTTGGCCTACTCGCCGACGCTGGACGCCTTCGCCATCGCGCACCAGACCACCGGCGGAACCCGGATCACCTTCTGGGACAGGGAATTCACCCGCCATCCCTACGCGCCGGTGACGATTCCCGGTCCGTGGCAGGAGGGTCCGGGGTTGATCCGCGACGGGGAGGGGTGGATTAGTCCGTCCACATCGGACCCGTGCGGGACGGTGCCGCTCGACGTCCTGCGCGCCACCGGGCTGGCTCCGGCTCCCACCGACATCCGGCACTTCGGCATCGACGTCACCGACGCGGACGGCTGCGACACCGCTCCGCGGGCGGCCCGGGCGTTGGAGGGCTTCGCGGTTCCCTCGCCGATTCGGACGGTCGACCTCGTCCACGACGGCGGGAAGGTTCGCCTCGAACGCCGATCGGTGGCCGAAACCCTGGCGACCGGGATGCTCGACGACCGGCCGGACGCGGTGGACGGCTTGCCGGTGGTCGCCGAGATCGCCTCCGGCGCCCCGGCGCTGCGGTCCCCGTCGGGCGAGATCGGTCTCCTCGACGCGAAGGGTCGTTCGTGGCTGGTCACGGAGGAGGCGGCGAAGGCGAACGCCTCCGCGATCGCGGACGTGACCGAGGCGCAGTGGCGAGCCCACCCCGTTCAGGGCGACCTCCGCTCGGGCGCACGTTGACAACGAACGTTGACATCGCGCAGTTTTAGTCCAAACCGAGGACCCTCGACGCCCGAAATGTCCGCTCAGTTTGGACTAAAACTGGGATTTCACCCGACCAGGTCCAGACGGAGCCGGTCAGGACGGGGAGCCTTGGTGGAGGGTTTCGACCTTGAGCTGTTCGCCTGGGAGGTTCGGGTTGCCGCAGGCGGTTTCGGCCAGGGGGACGAACAGCGAGTCGTACTCCTGGGGCGGGTAGATGCGCAGTCCCCGGGCCTCCTCCGGCCGGCAGGTCTCCGGGTCGTAGTTCTCCGCGTGCGGGGACGCGAGCGGGGCCCACGCCTGGGAACCGGCTCGCAGCGTGATGGCCGGTCCCTTGTCGCCGACGCGATCGGCGGGCTTGCCGATCTGATGGCCGTCCTCGCCGCCGACGAACGACACACCGGCGAATCCCTGGATCTCGCACGTGCGGCTGCCGGAGTTGGTGAACTGCAGCGCGCGGTGCACGGTTCCGGCCCCGGCGTCGACGTACTTCACCGTCACGGTCAGGTCCCCGACCTCGCACAGCTGCACGGCCGGCTGCTCGCTCTCCTCCGTCGCCGTCTCGGAAGGCTCGCCGCTGCCCTGGGTCTCCGGCGGTTCCGCCTCGCTCGGCGCAGGCCCCTCGGTGACCTGGGACCCCGCGGAGGCTCCGGTCGTGGGGTCTTCGATGACCACGCCGCCGGACGACGCGTTGTCGCCTTCTTCGTTGCAGGCGCTGAGGCCTGCGGTCAGCAGTGCGGCGGTCGCCGCCAGGATGATCCTCGCCCGAGTCATGTTCCGCGCCTCCTCCGTGCCGATCGCTCAACTGAGAAGACGCGCATCGGCCGGGAAGGTTGCTCGGGTCGTGAGCGGGCGCGGCTACTGCTGGTGGAAGGTCCGCCGGTAGGCGGCCGGGCCGATGCCCATCCGGGCCCGCAGGTGCTTGCGCAACGACGTCGCCGTGCTCAGCCCCGAGTTCAGCGCGACCTCCTCGATCGGGAGGTCGGTGTGCTCCAGCAGGTGCCGCGCGTGCTCGATGCGCTGCCGCAGCAGCCAGTCCAGCGGTGATGTCCCGGTCTCCTCGCGGAAGCGCCGGGTGAAGGTCCGCACGCTCATGCCAGCGTGCGCGGCGATCGCCTCCAGCGTCAGCGGTTCGGCGAGCCGGTGCATCAACCATTCACGGGTGGGCGCGGTGCCGGTGATGCCGGGGGAGGGCATCGGGCGCTCGATGAACTGCGACTGCCCTCCGTCGCGCCAGGGCGGGACGATGTTGCGCCGCGCGGCCCGGTTGGCGACGTCGCTGCCGTGGTCGTTGCGGAGGACGTGCAGGCACAGGTCGATCCCGGCTGCCACACCGGCCGAGGACAGCACGTCGCCGTCGTCGACGAACAGCACGTCGGGACGCAGGTCGACCTTCGGGAACATCTCGCGGAACTGCTCGACGTGCGCCCAGTGCGTGGTCGCGGGCCGTCCGTCGAGCAGGCCCGCGGCGGCGAGCACGAAGGCGCCGGTGCAGATCGACATGATCCGCGTGCCCGCGGGCAGGTTCCGCAGGTACGCGGTGACCTTGGGGTCCTCGGCGAAGTCGTCGGTCTCGACGCCGGGGACGATCACGGTGTCCGGTTCGCCCAGCGCGTCCGTCCCGGACTCCGGCATGATCGAGAACCCTCTGGTCGTGCGGAGGGGGCCGCCGTCGATGCTGCAGACGTGGACCTCGTACAGCGGGTCGTCCGAGCTGGAGGCGCAGGGGAAGACCTGCGGCGCGATCGACAGGTCGAACCCGACGACGGTGTCCACGCCCAGCACGGCGATGCGATGCGGCCTCATGGCCGAATCTTCCCACAGATTGTCCTTCCGGCCACTGGTTCGGTCACCAGCGCTGGATGATGCTGGTCAGCATGGTTCGAGTGCTGCCTGCGCGGGTCCACCCCGCTTGGTCGATCGCCGTCGTCGCGTTCATCGCCCTGGTGGGGGCCGCGGCCTTCCGGTCGGCGCCCGGAGTCCTGATGGACCCGCTGCACCAGGAGTTCGGCTGGCCGCACGGGCTGATCTCGGCGGCGGTGTCGCTCAACCTGCTGCTGTACGGCCTCACCGCGCCGTTCGCGGCGGCGCTGATGATCCGGTTCGGGATCCGGCGCGTCACCACCGCGGCGCTGGTGCTGGTGGGCGTCGGCAGCGGGCTGACGGTCTTCATGACCGAGCCGTGGCAGCTGATCCTGTGCTGGGGGCTGCTGGTGGGCTTGGGGACCGGCTCGATGGCGCTGGCGTTCGTGTCCACTGTGGTGGATCGCTGGTTCGTGGCCAGGCGAGGTCTGGTGAGCGGGGTGCTCACGGCGGGCAGCGCGACCGGCCAGCTGGTCTTCCTGCCGGTGGAGGCGGTGCTGGTGGAGAACTGGGGCTGGCGGGTGGCCTCGTTGGTCATCACCGCCTCGGCCCTGCTGGTGGCGGTGATCGTCCGGCTGGTCATGCGCGAACATCCCAGCGATCTCGGGATGTCCGCCTACGGCGCCAACGGTGACGAGCCGGAACCGGTGCGCGAGCGCGGAAATCCCGCGGTCCTGGCGGTCAAGGCGCTGGCGGAGGCCGCGCGGACGCGCACCTTCTGGTTGCTGGCAGGTGGTTTCGCGATCTGCGGTGCGAGCACGAACGGTCTGGTCAACACCCACTTCGTGCCCGCCGCGCACGACCACGGGATGCCCACCACGATGGCCGCGGGCCTGCTCGCGGTCATCGGCATCTTCGACGTGCTGGGCACGGTGGCGTCGGGATACCTCACCGACAAGATCAACCCGCGGGTGCTGCTCGCGATCTACTACACGCTGCGCGGGATCTCGCTGTTCGTGCTGCCGCACCTGTTCGCTCCGGCGCCGGGCATCGAGATGGTGCTGTTCGTGGTGTTCTACGGCCTGGACTGGGTCGCCACGGTGCCGCCGACGATGGCGCTGTGCCGGGAGCACTTCGGGTCGAAGGCCTCGGTGGTGTTCGGCTGGGTGTTCGCCTCGCACCAGATCGGCGCCGCGTTCATCGCCGGTGGAGCCGGGCTGATCCGCGACCACTTCGGCGACTACGCGCTCGCCTGGTACGGAGCCGGGTTGCTCTGCCTGCTGGCGACGGCCTTCTCGGTGTCGATCCGGCGGAACGCCCCCGAGGAGCCCGCCGCGGACCGGGGCGCGGATCCCGCCCGGACGGGCGCCTGAGGGGCGTTCGCCACGGCTCATTCTGAGAGCGCTCCCAAGATCGGCAAAGCGGCCGTTCCGCGCAGCCGGAGCTCGTCCGGATGGCTCAGCCGGCCGCCTGACCAGCGAGTTCGCCGGCTCCGCCGGGGCGAATCGGTTCAGATTCGCTGACCTGCGAAATTGCCAGTTCGTGCGAGCCGGTGGGAACGGCCGGGTAGTCTCAACGGCCATGTCTGAGGTTCTCGCCCGCGCGGTCGCCGAGCGCGGTGAGCTCGTGCTGATGCGCCGCGACGACGCGCTGGAACTGCGGGTCAACGGCGTGTTCGTGATGGACACCGCGCACACCGCGACCGAGCGCATGCTGGCCACCGCCACGCTGGAGCACCTCACCCGCACCGACGGGCTGCGGGTGCTGATCGGCGGGCTCGGGCTCGGGTTCACGCTGCGCGAGGTGCTGGCCGACGAGCGCGTGCGCGAGGCGCACGTGGTCGAGATCGAAGCCGATCTGGTCGCCTGGCACCGCGACGGCCTGATCCCCGACACCGCGGCCGCGCTGGCCGACGAGCGGGTGCGCATCAGCGTCGGCGACGTCGCGGAGGTCCTGGAGGACCAGCCGGACGGCGGCTGCGACGTGCTGCTGCTCGACGTCGACAACGGTCCGGACTTCCTGGTCTACGAGGCGAACTCGGCCCTCTACGAGTCGCCCTTCCTCCGCCGCTGCGAGGACAAGCTCGCTCCCGGCGGCACGCTCGCGGTGTGGTCGGCCGACACCTCACCGGACCTGCTGGGAGCGATGCGCGACGTCTTCGGCGAGTGCGTCGAGCTGGCGATCCCGGTCACCCTCGGGCAGCGCGAGACGACCTACCACCTATTCGTCTCGCACCAGGTCGAGTTCGAGCAGGCTGGGCTCCAGGATTCCCTCTAGCACCAGCAGCTTTCGCTTGGCGTCCAGGCCGGGTCCGAACCCGCCGAGCCCGCCGCCGGAGGCCAGCACCCGGTGGCACGGCACGATCAGCGGCACCGGGTTGGAGCCCATGATCGTGCCCACCGCGCGGGACGCCTCCGGCCTGCCGGAGAGCTCGGCGAGGCCCTTGTAGCTGACGGTGTCGCCGAAGGGCACCAGCTCCTGCAGCGTCCGCAGCACGTGCGCGCGCAGCCCGTCGAGACCGGTCCAGTCGATCGCGAGCTGGAACTCCTTGCGGTGGCCGGAGAAGTACTCGTCGAGCTGGCGCACCACCTCATCGGCCGGACCGCCGCGCTCGGCCGAGGGGAACTCGCTCAGCGCGACGTCCGGGCCGGCGAAGGCCACGTGCCGCACACCGCTCTCGGAGGTCACCGCGGTGATCTCCCCGACCGGGCCCGACAGGGTGCTCCAGCGCAACTCCACGCGGCAACCATACCGGCCCCGGCCGACACTCCTCCCGGTCCGCGGAAGATCCGCTCACCTGCGGCTTTCCGCGCCCCCGAGTTGCACGTGACGGGTCCGTCCAGCAATGTCCTGGCGGTTTTCCGCAATCGCCCGTCCGAGGCAGGTCAATCCGCTGTCCTGCGAGTTAGGGTCCGAAACATGTCCGAATCGCACGCCCACCGACGAGACGCACTCCGCAGCCGGCTGCGGGAGCGGGACCTGGACGCCATGCTGGTGACCGACCTGCTCAACATCCGCTACCTGACGGGCTTCACCGGGTCCAACGCCGCGCTGGTGGTGCACGCCGCCGATGATCCCGGCGGCGAGAGCCGCACGGTGTTCTGCACCGACGGTCGCTACCTGACGCAGGCCGAGGAGCAGGTCGGCGATCTGGAACGCGTCATCGACCGGGCGAGCGACCTGACCATCGCGCAGCGGCTCGGCGAGGAAGCCGCCGTGTACCGGCGGGTCGGTTTCGAATCCCAGCACGTCACCGTCGACAACCGGGACGTGCTCGACGACGCGGCGGGCAAGTCCGAGCTGGTCCGGGCACCGGGCACGGTCGAGCAGCTGAGGCTGATCAAGGACGCAGCCGAGATCGAGGCCCTGCGGATGGCCTGCGCCGCCGCCGACCGCGCGCTGACCGAGCTCATCGAGCACGGCGGGCTGCGCCCGGGGCGCACCGAGCTGGAGGTCGCCCGCGACCTGGAGGCCCGGATGCTGGACAACGGCGCCGCGGGCCCGTCGTTCGAGACGATCGTCGCCGCGGGCGCGCATTCCGCGGTCCCGCACCACCGGCCCACCGACGCGGTCCTGGCCGCCGGGGACTTCGTCAAGATGGACTTCGGCGCGCTGGTCGACGGCTACCACTCGGACATGACCCGCACCGTGGTGCTGGGCAAGGCGGCCGACTGGCAGCGGGAGATCTACGAGCTGGTCCGGGCCTCGCAGAGCGCCGGGCGAGCGGCGGTGAAGATCGACGCGGAGGTCCGCGACGTCGACACCGCGGCCCGCGACGTGATCGCCGATGCCGGGTACGGCGAGCAGTTCCTGCACGGCTTGGGACACGGCGTGGGGCTCGAGATCCACGAGGCACCCACGTTGTCCCAGCGAGGGGACGGTAGAATTGCCGAAAGGATGGCGGTCACCGTCGAGCCTGGCGTCTATCTGGCCGGGCAGGGCGGGGTCCGTATCGAGGACACACTGGTCGTGCGTCCCGGCACACCGGAGCTCCTCACCCTGACGACCAAAGAGCTCGTCGAAGTCTGACGCACGACGAGTGCGCGGAATTTCGCCGGCAGCCCGTTGCGGCCCGGCGCAACGCCAAGCCATCACCACAGGAGAACACCCACGTGGCTTCCACGAACGACCTGAAGAACGGACTGGTGCTCAACCTCGACGGCCAGCTGTGGTCCGTCGTCAACTTCCAGCACGTCAAGCCTGGCAAGGGCGGCGCCTTCGTCCGCACCACCCTCAAGAACGTGCTCTCCGGCAAGGTCGTCGACAAGACCTTCAACGCCGGCGTGAAGGTGGACACCGCGAACGTCGACCGTCGCGAGATGACCTACCTGTACTACGACGGCAACGACTACGTCTTCATGGAGCCCGAGACCTTCGACCAGGTCACCGTGACCAGCGATGTCGTCGGTGACGCCGCGAACTACATGCTGGAGAACAGCCAGGTGGTCGTGGCCCGGCACGAGGACGCGCCGCTGTACGTCGAGCTGCCCGCCTCCGTGGAGCTCGTCGTCGAGCACACCGACCCGGGCGTGCAGGGCGACCGCTCGACCGGCGGCACCAAGCCGGCGACGCTGGAGACGGGAGCCGAGGTCCAGGTCCCGCTGTTCCTGAACACCGGCGACAAGGTCAAGGTCGACCCGCGCGACGGCCGGTACCTCAGCCGCGTCAACTCCAAATGAGCGGCTCGCGCAGCAAGGCTCGAAAGCGTGCGGTCGATTTCCTCTACGAGGCCGACCTGCGCGAGACCGATGTGGTCACGCTCATGTCCGACCGGATCGGTGCGCCCGACACGGCCGCCGTGCCCGACTACACGATCATCCTGGTCGAGGGCGTGAACGAGAACCGCGAGCGGATCGACGAGCTGCTCACCCAGCACATCGAGGGCTGGACGCTCTCGCGGATGCCGGTCGTGGACCGCGCGGTGCTGCGGCTGGGCCTCTACGAGCTGCTGTGGTGCCCGAAGGGCGACGTGCCGCCCGTGGTGGCCGTGGACGAGGCGGTGGAGCTGGCCAGGGCTCTGTCCACCGATGACTCGCCGCGCTTCGTCAACGGCGTCCTGGGCCGCCTGGCGGGCATCCGAGACCGGCTCCGCAAGACCCTCCCCAAGGAGGAGACCCCGGTCGACTGAGTGGTCGATCTGCGGTCTTTCTGGAGCAACGGCTGTCGCCGCATTCACGAGACGCGAAGAAGGGCACCTGCCAGGCGGCAGGTGCCCTTCTTCGCGTGCGAGGACCCCTCACTCGAACGGAGCCCGCCTGCGTCGCCCTGAGCGAGCACAGCGCGCCTCTCCGGCAGCCGAACGGGTGAGGGGCCTGAAACGCCCAGGGGCACCCGTTGCGGCGTCGCCGCAGGGTGCCCCGGTCCGCTATGTCGGTGTTGTGTCACTCCTCGCGGGCAGGGCGCGCCTCCGGGGGAAGCACACCCCAGTCGATGAGCTGCTCGGTGAGCTCGCCCGGCGTCATGTCGTAGATGATCGCCAGGGACCGCAGGTCTTCGGTGCGGATGGACAGCACCTTGCCGTTGTAGTCACCGCGCTGGCTCTGGATCGTGGCCGCGTAACGGGCCAGCGGACCCACCTTCTCGGCAGGCAGTTGCTGCAGGCGCTCGAGGTTGATCACGACCTTCGTGGCCGGTTCGGCACCGGAAGGCACGCGACCCTCGGGCAGCAGCTCCGCGACCGGTACGCCGTAGAAATCGGCGAGTTCAGCGAGCTTCTGCACGGTCACCGCGCGGTCGCCTCGCTCGTAGGACCCGACGACCACGGCCTTCCACCGTCCGCCAGACTTCTGCTCGACGCCGTGCAGCGACAAACCCTGCTGCTGGCGGATGGCGCGGAGTTTGCTGCCCAGCGCCTTGGCGTAGTCGCCCATGTGGCGTTTCTCCGTTCGTTCGCCCCGTCAGCCGATAACGGCGACCGGGGAGCAAAGCTCAGATCGATACGGAGAGTAATGTTCGCTCGCGAGCGTCACCAGGTCAAGTTGGTCTTCGGTGCCGATGTGGCGAGCGCCAACACACCACCCGGTCGATTGACCCGTTGTCGCTGATAGCGTACTGGTCAGCCCCCTGATGCGCAGGTTCATCGCGAACCCGGATTGCGGGGCAGCTCACACACCATCCTTTAAGGACCCGTCCTGTGAGGCGGAGAAGGAGGTCGCACCGTGGCGTCTCGCCATCAGGCGAGCGCGGCGGAACCGGCAGGGCAGCGAGAGCTGCTTTCCGCCGGTGACGTTGCGCGCACGATAGCCCGCATCGCGCACCAGATCATCGAGAAGACCGCGCTGGACACCGGCGACGGTTCCGTGGTGCTGCTGGGCGTCCCCACCAGGGGAACGCCGCTGGCCAGGCGGCTGGCGGACAAGATCAGCGAGTTCAGCGGGACGACGGTTCCGGTCGGCACCCTGGACATCACGCTCTTCCGCGACGACCTGCGCACGCAGCCGAACCGGCCGCTGGAGCCCACCAACCTGCCGCCCGGCGGGCTCGACGGAGCGCTGGTCGTGCTCGTCGACGACGTGCTCTTCTCCGGCCGCACCGTGCGCGCCGCTCTCGACGCCCTGCGCGACCAGGGCCGTCCTCGCTCGGTCCAGCTGGCCGTGCTGGTCGACCGCGGGCACCGGGAGCTGCCGATCCGCGCGGACTACGTGGGCAAGAACATCCCGACCTCCCGCAACGAGGACGTCGCCGTGCAGCTCGCGGAGACCGACGGCGAGGACCGCGTCGTGATCAACAAGCATGAGTCGCGGGAGGACGTGTGATGCGCCACCTGCTGTCCACCGAGGGCCTCCCCGCCGCCGACGCGACGGCCGTCCTCGACACCGCCGACACGCTCAAGCAGACGCTGCTGGGGCGCGAGGTGAAGAAGCTGCCCACGTTGCGCGGGCGCACCGTGGTGACGCTGTTCTACGAGAACTCCACCCGGACCCGGGTGTCCTTCGAGGTCGCCGGGAAGTGGATGAGCGCCGACGTGATCAACGTCTCGGCCAGCAGTTCGTCGGTCGGCAAGGGCGAATCCCTCCGGGACACCGCGCTGACGCTGGCCGCGGCCGGAGCGGACTGCGTGATCATCCGGCACCCGGCCTCCGGAGCCGCCCACCGGCTCGCGGGCTGGCTGGAGCAGGACGGCACCAAGATCGTCAACGCCGGCGACGGGATGCACGAGCACCCGACGCAGGCCCTGCTGGACGCGGCGACGCTGCGGGAGCGGCTGGGCGACGTCTCCGGGCGTCGCATCGGCATCGTGGGCGACCTGCTGCACAGCCGGGTCGCGCGGTCCAACGTGCACCTGCTGCGGACGCTGGGGGCGGAGGTGACGCTCATCGCGCCGCCGACGCTGGTGCCCGCAGGCATCGAGCACTGGGGCGCCGAGGTCCGCCACGAGCTCGACCCCGAGCTGCCCAAGCTGGACGCGGTGATGCTGCTGCGCGTGCAGGCGGAGCGGATGCACGGCGGCTTCTTCCCGTCGGCGCGCGAGTACTCGATCGCCTACGGGCTCAACGAGAAGCGGCTGGCGAAGCTGCCCGAGCACGCCGTCGTGCTGCACCCGGGCCCGATGCTGCGCGGCATGGAGATCGCGCCGTCGGTGGCCGATTCACCCCGGGCCGCCATCACCCAGCAGGTCGGCAACGGCGTGCACGTCCGGATGGCCGTGCTCTACCACCTGCTCGCCGGAGAGGAACTCACCTCATGAGTCGCGTACTGCTCAAGGACGTCCGCCCCTACGGCGAGGGTGATCCGGTCGACGTGCTGGTCGAGGGCACCACGATCGCCGAGATCGGTGCGAGTCTGGACGTCGACGCCGACGAGATCGTGCAGGGCGGTGGCGCGGTGGTGCTGCCGGGCTTCGTGGACCTGCACACCCACCTGCGCGAACCGGGCCGGGAGGACGCCGAGACGGTCGAGACCGGCTCGATGGCCGCCGCTCTGGGCGGCTACACCGCCGTGTTCGCGATGGCCAACACCGATCCGGTCGCCGACAACGCGGTGATCGTCGAGCACGTGTGGCGCCGGGGCCGCGAGGTCGGCCTGGTCGACGTGCACCCGGTCGGCGCCGTGACCGTCGGGCTCGCGGGCGAGAAGCTCGCCGAGCTGGGCACCATGCGGCACTCGGCGGCCGAGGTGCGGGTCTTCTCCGACGACGGCAAGTGCGTGCACGACCCGCTGCTGATGCGCCGCGCGCTGGAGTACACGCGCTCGTTCGGCGGGCTCGTGGCCCAGCACGCCGAGGAGCCGCGGTTGACCGTCGGCGCGCAGGCGCACGAGGGCCCCAACGCCGCCCGGCTGGGCCTGTCGGGCTGGCCGGCTCCGGCGGAGGAGTCCATCGTGGCCCGCGACTGCCTGCTGGCCGCGCACACCGGCGGAACGCTGCACGTCTGCCACGTGTCCACCGAGGGCACCGCGGAGCTGCTGAGGTTCTTCAAGGGGCGCGAGACGGGCGGATCGGTCTCGGCGGAGGTGACGCCGCACCACCTGCTGCTCACCGACGAGAGGCTGGAGACCTACGACCCGGTCAACAAGGTCAACCCGCCGCTGCGCACCGACGCCGACGCGATCGCCCTGCGCCGTGCGTTGGCCGACGGGACCGTCGACTGCGTGGCCACCGACCACGCCCCGCACGCCGCTCAGGACAAGGACTGCGAGTGGTCGGCCGCCAAGCCGGGAATGCTGGGCCTTCAGACGGCGCTGGGCATCGTGACGCAGACGATGGTGCGCTCGGGCCTGCTGGACTGGCGCGGTGTGGCGCGGGTGCTCTCCGAGCGTCCCGCCGAGATCGCCGGGCTGTCCGGCCAGGGACGACCGATCGCGGTCGGCGAACCTGCGAACCTCGCGCTGGTGGACGCCGACGCGGAGTGGACGGTGCGCGGGGCCGAGCTCGCCAGCTTGGGGCAGAACTCGCCCTTCGAGGGGATGCGGCTGCCCGGCCGGATCGTCGCAACGCTGTTGCGCGGCACGCTGACCGCGCACGAGGGCAAGGTGAGGCGCTGATGGAACGCTTGTTGTGGGTGCTCGCGCTCGCCGCGCTGGCGGCGCTGGTGTTCTTCGGGATGCGACGCGGCTGGCTGGCCCGAGCCCGACGACAGGCGGCCGAGCTGCCTCCGTTCCCGGAGCGGCCGGCCGATCCCGGCGCCGAGGAGCTGCCCGCCGCCACCGGCATGTACATCGGCACGACCAAGGCCGACGACTGGCAGGACCGCATCGCGGTCGGCGACATCGGGCACCGCGCCAACGGGACCGCGCACCTGCACGCCCGCGGCCTGCTGATCGAGCGGGACGGCGCGTCGGCGGTGTGGGTCCCCGCCGAGTCCGTCGTGGACGCCCGGTTGGACCACAAGCTGGCCAACAAGGTCGTGCCCGGCGCCGGACTGGTGGTGGTGACCTGGCGCCTCGGCGATGCGCTGCTGGACACCGGGTTCCGCGGCGACGACAAGGACGCGCAGACCGAGTGGGTGGAGGCGATCCGCTCGCTGCCCGCCCAGACTTCGAACACGTCGGAGGACGGATGAACCACGATCCGTCCGACCGTGGTGCGGGGCACCGCACCAGCACAGGAGGAGAAATGACCGCGCACACACCGGCCGCGTTGGTGCTGGAGGACGGCCGGATCTTCCGCGGGGAGGCCTACGGCAAGGTGGGCCGCTCCCTCGGGGAGGTCGTGTTCACCACCGGCATGACCGGCTACCAGGAGACGCTGACCGACCCGTCGTACCACCGGCAGATCGTCGTGCAGACGGCGCCGCAGATCGGCAACACGGGCTGGAACGACGAGGACGACGAGTCGGACAAGATCTGGGTCGCCGGGTACGCCGTGCGCGACCCCGCCCGCCGCCCGTCGAACTGGCGCTCCACGCGCAGCCTGGACGACGAGCTGACCGGCCAGGGCGTCGTCGGCATCTCCGGGATCGACACCCGCACCCTGACCCGCCACGTGCGCGAGCTGGGCGCGATGCGCGGCGGCATCTTCTCGGGTCCCGAGCTGCTCTCGGACGAGCAGATGGTGGCCGCGGTGAAGGATTCCTCGCAGATGGTCGGCGCGTCGCTGGCCGGGGACGTCACCACCCAGAAGCCCTACGTGGTGCCGGCCGAGGGCGGCAAGCGGTTCACGGTCGTCGCGCTGGACATGGGCATCAAGGCGAACACGCCGCGGATGATGGCCCAGCGGGGCATCGAGATCCACGTGATGCCGCTGGCGTCCACGATGGACGAGATCCTGCAGGTGGCCCCGGACGGGCTGTTCCTGTCCAACGGTCCCGGTGACCCGGCGACCACCGACGCGCAGGTCGAGCTGACCCGCCAAGCCCTGGACCGGAAGCTGCCGCTGTTCGGCATCTGCTTCGGCAACCAGGTGCTCGGTCGCGCGCTGGGCCGCGGCACCTACAAGCTGCAGTACGGGCACCGGGGCATCAACATCCCGGTCATCGACCAGGAGACCGGCAAGGTCGCGATCACCGCGCAGAACCACGGTTTCGCCGTGGAAGGCGAGCCGGGCGAGGAATTCGACACCGACTTCGGCCGCGCGATCGTGTCCCACCACTGCGCCAACGACGGTGCCGTCGAAGGCCTGCGGCTGCTGAACGGGCCGGCCTTCTCCGTCCAGTACCACCCCGAGGCGGCGGCCGGTCCGCACGACGCGGCGCCCCTGTTCGACCGTTTCGTTGATCTCATGTCGGAATCGAGCAAGTCATGAACGCCGTGATGCGAAGCCGAGTCGTACGCAGCTGGACCTCAGGGGAACGTGAAGCACAGCGATCAGCGGAGACGTCGGGACGCGAGCTGCTGCGCCACGTCACCACCACTGAAAATCGCGGAGAGGCGGACTAGTGCCAAAGCGTACTGACATCAAGCACGTTCTGGTGATCGGTTCCGGGCCGATCGTCATCGGGCAGGCGTGCGAGTTCGACTACTCCGGCACCCAGGCGTGCCGGGTGCTGCGGGAGGAGGGCATCCGCGTCTCGCTGGTGAACTCCAACCCGGCGACGATCATGACCGACCCGGAGTTCGCCGATGCCACCTACATCGAGCCGATCACCCCGGAGTTCGTCGAGAAGGTCATCGACGCGGAGCGCCCGGACGCGATCCTCGCGACCCTGGGCGGGCAGACGGCGCTGAACACGGCGATCGCGCTGCACGAGCGCGGTGTGCTCGACAAGTACGGCGTGGAGCTCATCGGTGCCGACGTCGAGGCGATCCAGCGCGGCGAGGACCGGCAGATGTTCAAGGACATCGTGCGCTCGATCGGCGGCGAGGTTCCGGAGTCCAAGGTCTGCAAGTCGATGGACGACGTCCGCTCGTTCGTCGCCGGTTCGGGTCTGCCGGTGGTCATCCGGCCCAGCTTCACCATGGGTGGTCTGGGCTCGGGCATGGCCCACACCGAGGAGGACCTGGAGCGGATGGCCTCCTTCGGCCTGTCCGAGTCCCCGGTGCACGAGGTGCTCATCGAGGAGTCGGTGCTCGGCTGGAAGGAGTACGAGCTGGAGCTGATGCGCGACCACGCCGACAACGTGGTGATCATCTGCTCCATCGAGAACGTCGACCCGATGGGCGTGCACACCGGTGACTCGGTGACCGTGGCCCCGTCGATGACGCTGACCGACCGCGAGTACCAGCACATGCGCAACGTGGGCATCGACGTGCTGCGCGAGGTCGGCGTGGAGACCGGCGGCTGCAACATCCAGTTCGCGGTGCACCCGCAGACCGGCCGCATGGTCGTCATCGAGATGAACCCGCGGGTGTCGCGCTCGTCGGCGCTGGCGTCGAAGGCGACCGGGTTCCCGATCGCCAAGATCGCCGCGAAGCTCGCCGTCGGCTACTCCCTCGACGAGATCCAGAACGACATCACCGGTGAGACGCCGGCGTCGTTCGAGCCCACGCTGGACTACGTGGTCGTGAAGGTGCCGCGGTTCGCCTTCGAGAAGTTCCCGGGCGCCGACACCGAGCTGACCACGACCATGAAGAGCGTCGGCGAGGCGATGTCCGTGGGCCGCAGCTTCTCCGAGGCCTTGGGCAAGGCGCTGCGGTCGATGGAGACCAAGTCCGTCGGCTTCTGGACCAAGCCCGATCCCGTGGGCGACGACGGGAAGCCCGCCACGCTCCAGTCCACTCTGGACGATCTGCGCACCGCGCACGACGGCCGGATCTACACCGTCGAGCGCGCGCTGCGCTTCGGCGCGACCGTCGAGCAGGTGCACGAGGCCTCGGGCATCGACCCGTGGTTCGTCGACCAGATCGCCGCGTGGGTGGAGCTGCGTCGCGAGCTCGTCGACGCCCCGGTGCTGGACGCCGCGCTGCTGCGGGTCGCCAAGCGCGCGGGTCTGTCGGACCGCCAGATCGCCGCGCTGCGCCCGGAACTGGCCGGGGAGGACGGCGTTCGCGCGCTGCGCCACCGGTTGGGCGTGCGGCCGGTCTACAAGACCGTCGACACCTGCGCCGCCGAGTTCGCGGCGAAGACGCCGTACCACTACTCGGCTTACGAGTCCGACCCGGCGGCGGAGTCGGAGGTCGCTCCGCAGCGCGACAAGCCGAAGGTGATCATCCTCGGTTCGGGCCCGAACCGCATCGGCCAGGGCATCGAGTTCGACTACTCCTGCGTGCACGCGGCCACGTCGCTGAGCGACGCCGGGTACGAGACGGTGATGGTCAACTGCAACCCGGAGACGGTCTCCACCGACTACGACACCTCCGACCGCCTGTACTTCGAGCCGCTGACCTTCGAGGACGTGCTGGAGGTCGTGCACTCGGAGCAGCAGTCGGGCACGGTCGCGGGCGTCATCGTGCAGCTGGGCGGCCAGACCCCGCTGGGCCTGGCGCAGCGCCTGGCCGACGCGGGCGTGCCCGTCGTGGGCACCCCGCCGGAGGCCATCCACCTCGCCGAGGAGCGCGGTGCCTTCGGTGACGTGCTGGTCGCGGCGGGCCTGCCCGCTCCCCAGTACGGCACGGCGACGTCGTTCGACGGTGCCAAGCGGATCGCCGACGACATCGGGTACCCGGTGCTGGTGCGGCCGTCCTACGTGCTGGGCGGCCGGGGCATGGAGATCGTCTACGACGAGGCGTCGCTGGCCAACTACATCGCCCGCGCCACCGAGGTCACCCCGGAGCACCCGGTGCTGGTGGACAAGTTCCTCGACGACGCGATCGAGATCGATGTCGACGCGCTGTGCGACGGCAACGAGATCTACCTGGGCGGCGTGATGGAGCACATCGAGGAGGCCGGCATCCACTCCGGCGACTCGGCGTGCGCGCTGCCGCCGATCACCTTGGGGCGTCAGGACATCGAGATGGTCCGCCGTTCCACCGAGGCGATCGCCCGCGGCGTGGGCGTGCACGGTCTGCTCAACGTGCAGTACGCGCTCAAGGACGACGTGCTCTACGTGCTGGAGGCCAACCCGCGCGCGTCCCGGACGGTTCCGTTCGTCTCCAAGGCCACGGCCGCTCCGCTGGCCAAGGCCGCTGCGCGGATCATGCTGGGCGCCAAGATCTCCGAGCTGCGTTCGGAGGGCATGCTGCCCGCCGAAGGCGACGGCGCGGACCTGCCGGTGGACGCGCCGGTGGCGGTGAAGGAAGCCGTCCTGCCCTTCCACCGCTTCCGGACCCGCGAGGGCGTCGGGGTGGATTCGCTGCTCGGGCCGGAGATGAAGTCGACCGGCGAGGTGATGGGCATCGACACCTCCTTCGGTCAGGCGTTCGCCAAGTCGCAGGCCGGGTCCTACGGTTCGCTGCCGACCTCGGGCACGGTGTTCGTCTCGGTCGCCAACCGGGACAAGCGCTCGCTGGTGTTCCCGGTCAAGCGGCTCGCCGACCTCGGGTTCGAGATCATGGCGACGGAGGGCACGGCCGAGGTGTTGCGGCGCAACGGCATCCCCTCCACCGTGGTCGCCAAGCACACCGAGTCGGTCGAGGGCGAGCGCGACGTCGTCGACCTGATCAAGGCCGGCGAGGTCGACATGATCATCAACACCCCGTACGGGAACCCGGGTCCGCGGGTCGACGGCTACGAGATCCGCACGGCTGCGGTGTCCCGCGACGTCCCGTGCATCACCACGGTGCAGGGCGCGGCGGCGGCCGTGCAGGGCATCGAGGCGGCGATTCAGGGCAACATCGGCGTCCGCCCGCTGCAGGACCTGCAGGCCGCGCTGCGGCAGGGCGGTGAATGACGATGGCTGACGACCAGCTGCGCGCGGGCTTCGGCGCCCGGCTGGCCGACGCGGTGAGCCGGCGAGGACCGCTGTGCGTGGGCATCGATCCGCACCCGTCGCTGCTGCACGCCTGGGACCTGGGGGAGAGCCCCCAGGCCCTGGAGCGGTTCGCGTTGACGGTGGTGGAGGCGCTGGCCGATCGGGTGGCGCTGCTCAAGCCGCAGTCGGCGTTCTTCGAGGCCTACGGTTCGGCCGGTGTCGCGGTGCTGGAGAAGGTGATCGCCGAGTCGCAGCAGGCCGGGGCGCTGGTCCTGCTGGACGTCAAGCGCGGCGACATCGGGTCGACGATGGCGGCCTACGCGATGGCCTACCTCGACGAGCGGGCCCCGCTGGCGGCCGACGCGATCACGCTCTCGCCGTACCTCGGCTACGGCTCGCTGGCCCCGGCCATCGGCCTGGCCGAGCAGAACGGGAGGGGCGTGTTCGTGCTGGCCCGCACCTCGAACCCGGAGGGCATCGGCCTGCAGCAGTCGGTGCACGGCAGCGGTGACGCGGTCGCGCAGTACATCGTGGACGCCGCGGCCGAATCCAACCTGGGCAAGGAGCCGATGGGTCACGTGGGTGTGGTGGCGGGAGCCACCATCCCGCCGGGAGAGCTGGACTTCTCCGACCTCAACGGACCCATCCTCGCCCCCGGCCTCGGCGCCCAGGGCGCCACGGTCCAGGACCTCAAGGCGGTCTTCGGCAGAGCCCTGCCCCACGTCCTGCCGACCACGTCCAGGGACGTCCTCCGCCACGGCCCGGAGATCAAGTCCCTGAGGGACACCCACAGCCGCCTGGCAACGGACATCAACCAGGAACTGGGCCTCTGACGCTCAGAACGGCAGCCCCGCACGATCCCCTCGTGCGGGGCTCCGTTGCTCTCCGGGCTCGGCATCTCCCAGTTTTAGTCCTAACTGAGCGGACATTTCGGGCGCGAAGGGTCCTCGGTTTGGACTAAAACTGGGACATGCCAACGCTCAGCGCCACCGTTCGTCGGATGAGGTCATCACGAGGGTGGACGGGATGCGCAACAGCGGGATGGTGATGGTTCAGCAGTTCGTCGCGAGGCGCATCGACTCGAATGCCGCGTTCAACACGCTGACGAAAGCAGATCCCACCTCCTGATAACGCCTTCGCCGAAATCCCACCCACCTCACCGACACCTCGGATACCGTCGCCGGAGCGAAGTCGATCAGGGGAGGATCGAATGACCGGCGCGGCCGAGCGCATTCAGGAGATGCTGCGCACCTTCGAAGAGCAGGCGGCGAAGGCCACCCAGCTCCAGTCCGCGGTCCAGGACATGCGGGGAACCGCCACCAGCGATGACCGCTCCATCACGGTCTCCGTGGCGCCATCAGGAGCAGTCCTCGACCTCCAGCTCGCTCCGAACGCGGTGCGCAAGCAGGCCCACGAGCTGCAGCAGCAGATCATGGACGCGATCCGGCGGGCGACGACCAACGCCGCGGAGCAGATGAACGAGACGGTCGCTCCCATCCTGGGGGATCGGTTCTCGGAGTTCGAGGAAGCGTTCAACGCGCAGACCTCGGTGATGAAACCCCGGGAGGACGGGTCGTCTCGACCGCCCAAGAGCGGGCCGGACGAAGACGAGGACTTCGGCTCCGACTCGTTCCTGCGCTGAGGAGGGGAGCACCATGACGGATCTCCGGATGACCCCGCCGACCCTCACCGGCCACGGCGCGGGCTGCGAATCGCTCGCAGACAAGTTCGGTCAGCTCGCCGATCTGCTGCACCAGGCCGAGGTCGGTGATCAGTGCTTCGGGCCGCTCGGTGAGTTCTTGTTCAGCTCCTACTCCTCCGGCCTTCGCGAGTGCCAAGACCTGGCGACGAAGGCCCAGGAATTCCTGGTGCACACCAAGGAGCAGCTGGACGAAACGGTCAAGGACTACGCCGAGACCGAGCAGCGGGTCATCGAATCCCTCAACGAGGCGGGGGAGGGCATGGCATGAGCGCCCCTCAAGGTCCTGGTGATCTCCACACCCTGAACAAGGGCGAGGGGAAGGCCAAGAACTGGTTCGAGCAGTCAGCGGGTTACGGCTCGTCGTGGGCTGGTGCCTCCCAAGACCTGGCCGATGCCTCATCGCCGCCCGAATGGGGCGTCGCTTCGGTCTCCGCTCGTGCCGAAGCGTTGCAGACCATGGCCAGTCCCGGTCAAGCGCTCGCCGACAACGGCCTCGGATTCCTGGTTTCGATCGTGCTGACACCGCTGATCGAGCTCGCCGAGGAGGTGTACGGCGATCCGGAGCAGATGCGCGCGACCGGCGAAGGCTGGGAGAACGTGGCGAAATGGCTCGATCAGGTGGCGGAGCAGGAACCCCAGCGAGCCCAGTCCACCGCGGAGACCTGGGTCGGGAAGGACGGCGATGCCTTCCGCAACCAGATGACCGAGTTCGGTGACGGCGTCAAGGCTCTGGCCGCTGACATCCGCGATCTCAAGAGCACGCTGGACATGGCCGCGGACATCTTCGACATGTTCATGGAATTCTTCATCCAGGTCGTCACGGAACTGATCATCGGCCTGATCATCCAGTGGCTTGCGGCTCTGGCGGCTTCGTGGATCACCGCCGGCGCCTCGGTGGGAGCCGCGAGCGCGGGCACGGCAGCCCAGGTGGGCATCCAGGGCGGCCGCGTCGCGACCCGAGTGGCCCAAGTCCAGCGCAAGCTGTACCAGCTGTTCCAGAAGCTCGAACAGCTCCTCCAAAAACTCCGCGAAACAGCCAAACTGCGCCAGGTCATCACGAGGATGGACGGGATGCGCAACGGCGGGATGGTTCAGCAGTTCGCCGCGAGGCGCATCGACTCGAATGCCGCGTTCAACACGCTGACGAAAGCAGATCCCACATCCTTGGCCACGACTGCGAGCAGTCGGTTTTCCCAGGAGACCGGTGCTGGTGCTTTGGCGGGCAACCTCGCAAAACGCTTCATGACCAGTACTTTTGGTGGGCAAACGCGCATCAGCGGGGCGCTGTTCGACGCGGGTGTGTCGACTGCAACGGACGCGGCGGTCGAGCAGGGGGCCAATGCCGCCTACGGAGTTGGTGAAGATCAGGCCACCGGTGAGTTGGGTGAGCAGGAGCGCGACTCTGCTCAGGAGAAGGGTTTTCAGTGATCGAGGTTCTTGCGGTTCGCCAGCAGTGGTGCAGGCGGGGTGAGGCGATCCTGTGGTGTCACGCCACGCAGCTCAGCTGTGGTTTCGACGTGGAGGGTCTGGACCCGCGAGGCAAGCCGAAGAAGGGCCTCGGGGTTCGCGCGATGCTCGGGTCCGGGGACAAGGCCGTGGGCGCTGTGGCCGGGATCGCGGAGGCCGCGGCCGGGGCCAGTGGTGGTTCGGATTTCGCGGATCCGCCCGCGAACGTGGTCTTCGGTGGTGCTCCTGACTGCATGGCGATCCAGGAGCTGGCCCGAGTTCCCGCGCACGCCCGCGTCGGGTGCTGGGTTCTCACACCGCAGCGCCTTGCCTGGCTGACCTTCGACGCGGATCCTGACGAGGAAGACCAGTCGCAGGGACTGCTCGGTGGCGCGTTGAGGTTCGGCAGGGGAGCGGTGAAGCTCGCCCAGGAACTCGCCACGACCAAGACCGAGCACGAACCCGGAGTGCCCGTTCCGGTTTCGCAGGTCACTTCTCGTCTGGAGATCGAGCGCGCGGCGATCACCGAGGTCAGCGTCCAGCGCCGCGATCTCGGGCGCGGGTACAAGTACAAGCCCTGGTATCTGCGGGTGAAGTTGACAGATGGTTCCGGCGTGGACGTGTGCAGGTCCCACGAGCAGGAACGAGTTCAGCGCGTTCTCGACATGTCCCACGGAAAGATCTGACGATGCGGGATCAACGTGAAATCGTCCGCCTGCTCACCGAGCGCTGGTGCGGACCTGGCGAGAACCTGGCCTTCATCATCGGAGGTCCGCAGAAGTCCGGTTGGTTCGGTACGACTCTCGGAAACGCGTGCCATGTCCCGCACATGGCCGGCGATGACCGGGTCCATCCCCCGTGGCCGCAGGTCAATCCGCTGGTCGCAGCCGGTGAGTTCCTCGCGGACGAATGGGTGCACGACCCTGCCGTGTTCGGTTGGGCGCACGCTGACGACCCGGAGCAGTCGGCTCCGCGGAGCGTCGCGGCCCTGAACGGCGGCGGGCATCTCTCCTGGCTGGTGTGCACCGACCAGCGACTCGCCGTGGTCGTCGAAACGGATGCGCTCTCCGAGGCGGAGAGCTCCGGCGAACGTCCAGGTCTCCTCGGCGGGTGGCTGGGCAAGGGCAAAGCGAACAGCGGCAGGGTCGAACCGATCGAAACCTGGTGGCAGCTGCGGATCAGCGGCATCGCCGAGTTCACCTCGGCTGCTCTGGGCAGGGGAGTCGAGCCGATCGAGTTCTTCCGGATCAACTTCACCGACGGGTCGGCGGTCGAGTTCCGGCTCAAGGACGCGGCGGAACTGGTGAAGATCGCCGGACAGCGCATCTGACGGTGGCGGGCCGATCTGCCGGCTGAGGTGATCTTCGTGGAGTTGCCGCGGGGGTGGGGTCGTGGTGGCTAGCGTGTGGCCGTCGAGCGATTTCTGGGAGGGACGTGCGTTGGTGGCACAGGTGTGGCAGTGGACTGGTGGGCGGGTTGCGGCGTGCATGGTTCCGCTGCTGTTGCTGGTCGGTGGGTGCGCTCTGATGTACGCGCACCAGGAGGGTGAGGCGCTGGGGTGGCTCGGGGTCGCGGTGACCGGTGCGACGCTGGTGTTCGTGTTCGGCCACTGGGGGCGCTACTCCGACTACGACGGCCGGGCGACCGTGAAGCTGCCCGCGGTCGTCTGGTTGTTCCGCGTCGCCCAGTACGTCCTCGGGGTGCTCGCGGCTCTGTTCGTCCTCTCCTGGGTCCTGTCGACCGTCTTCGCCTCGTAGTCGAGCTCCCCGGCGGGGCGTCTCGGTGGGGAACATCATTCGGTCTCGGGTGAGGAACGTTTCGGCGTCATCCACCCGGCCCCGGGCAGCGGGATCGGACGTCGTCAGCCGTGCGGCGGCGTCCGGTTCGGCGGGATCGTCGCTGGTCCGGAGCTGATCGGAGCTGGCCGAACACCTCGGAGCCCCCTCTCTCGTTGGGGAGGGGAGCTGGCGATCTTGGAGTGGGGTTCACCCGTTAGGGTCGCTGTGTTGAGGGGTTCGGAGGACTAGCTCGATGACCGACGATGCTCCGCTGCTGGGTGAGCGGTACCGCCTGGGGTCTCGCGTGGGCGGCGGCGCGATGGCCGATGTGCACCGGGCTATGGACACCCGCCTGCAGCGGCTCGTCGCGGCCAAGGTCTTCCGCTCGGCCACGGATGAGCTGGGGCGCAAGCGATTCGCGGAAGAGGCGCGGATCCTGGCGGGGCTGAGTCACCCGGGCCTGGTGACGGTCCACGACTTCAGCGCCGACGCGGACGAGCTCTTCCTGATCATGGAGTTGATCGAGGGCGGCACGCTGGCCGACGTCGCCGAGTGGGGCCCGATGCCCCCGGAGGACGTCGCCGACATCGGTGGCAAGCTCGCCGACGTCCTGGCCTACGTGCACGACAACGACATCGTGCACCGCGACGTCAAACCCACCAACGTGCTCGTCGGCAACGACGGCCGCGCGTACCTGGCCGACTTCGGCGTCTCGCGCCTGGCCGACGCGGCGGGCCGGTTGACCGACTCCGGCATGGTCGTGGGCACCACCACCTACATGGCTCCGGAGCAGGTTTCCGCCGGTGACGTCGGGTTTCCGGCCGATGTGTACTCGCTGGGCCTGGTGCTGCTGGAGTGCGTCACCGGCCGCGTGGAGTACCCGGGCGGACCGGACGCGGCGGTGGCGCGACTCGTGCGTCCGCCGCAGATCCCGCAGGGCATCCCGGGGCGCTTGCGACGCGGTCTGATGGCGATGCTCTGCGCCGATCCCGCGCGCCGGATCAGCGCAGAGCAGGCCGGTGACGTGCTCAGCGGGCGCACGACCGAGGTCATGGCCCCCGTTCCGGCGCCGATGCCGGTACCGCCGCCGCGCATCCCGCAGCAGCGGGTTCAGCGCCCGCCGACGACGTCGATGCCGATCCAGCAGCCCCCGTCGCGCTCACCGGTGGCGCCCGTCGCGGCCGGTGCTCTGGCGGTGGCGGCAGTCGCTGCGCTCGCCGTGGCCTTCTGGCCCGAGAGCAACGAGATCGACGTGCTGCCACCGGTTTCCGGAGCGCCCGGCGTGGAGCGGTTGCCCGCGGACCTGGAGAACCTGGAGAGGCTGGTGCGCGGGTGAACCGGCTGCTGCCCGCCCTGGTGCTGGTCGGTGTCGCGCTGGCCGGGTGCGGCGAAGACCCGCAGGTGCGCGCGCGGCTGGGCGCCCGCGTCGCCGAGGTCAAAGCCGCGGCCCTGGCCTACGACCGGCTCGACGCCGAGACCGCGCTGGCGGCGCTGCACCGCGACATCGCCGAGGCGGTCGCCGAGGGCACGCTCGACTCCGCGAGCGCCGGGTCCATCATGGCCGCCGCCGACCGGGTGGCCGAGGACGTGCGCACCATCCCGGCTCCGGGGTCCGGCCCGGTGATCGTGACGGTGGTCCCGCCGGAACCCCGCGCCGAGGACAAGAAGTCCCGGGGCGGCGGCAAGCACGACGGCTGATCACCACCGCAACGCCCACGGCGTCACCTCCGCCAGCGGGTCCTCGGGAATCTCCGCGGGCCGCACGTATTCCACCCGCACCACCGCGCCCGGCGAAGGCAGCATCCGCCGTTCGACGAACGCGGGCAGCAGCGTCACCGGATCGGCGAAGTACGTCAGGTCGGCGCCCGCTCCGGTGTTGTCGGCCGGCTGGAACGGGTAGCTGCGCGGATCCACCCCGGCGTCGTGCAGCGCGAACAGCAGGTGCTGCATGTCCCACCGCTCGCCGTCGCGCTCGGCGGGCCGGGCCCGCACCGGGATCCGGAGGTAGCGCTTGCCGCCGATGTCCACCGGGGTCGGTGGCAGCGGCGTCAGGAACCGGTGCTCACCGCGCAGCGACTCGACCACCGCTTCGGCCTGCGCCTGGAGCAGACCGCCGGGGATGATCCCGTCACCGAGCAGCGGTCGCGAGCCCGTCCGGCACAACGAGCTCGCCTCGGGTTCGTCCCACGCCTCGCGCGAGGGAAGGTATCCGTGGCGGACGCCGTCGACGCAGCGGGTGCGCACGACGCTCCGACCCCGCCAGTGCTCGATGCTGGTGCCGACGTGCCGTCCCGTCCGGTAGTCGAAGATCTCGTCGCTGACCCGCACCATGGTGCGCGCGGCAGCGGCCTCGGGGTTCTCGAACCGCTCGCGGCGGGTGTGCACGACGGGCTGGGTGGCCTGCCGCAGGTACATCTCCCAGAACAGGTCCTCGGGGCGCTCCGGTGCCTCGGCCGCGCACCCGGCCAGCAGCGCCCACAGCATCAGGCAGGTCATCACTCGCACAGCGCTTCCACCACGTCCCGGGCTTCGGCGCGGAAGGCCTGGTCGAGGAAGTAGAGCTTGTCGGCGACGTCGGTGAGCTGGCTCCGCGCGACCACCACCTCCACGCCGTCCTGGGCGATGGAGATCTCGTCCCGCACCATCAGCGTCACGACGACCTCGCCGCGACGTTCGCACGCCGGAATTCGCCAGCTGGCACACATGTTCTCGTCCCTCCACGTTGGATACAGCGACGAGAGCGAATGTCCGCGCGTGCCCGACGGGCACGCAACGCCCCGTTTCGGGGACCGGTGCGATGTGCCCGTCGGGCAAGCCGCGGGAGTGGTGATCAGCGGGAACGGCCGGAGGATTCCGGATGATCGGCAAACGAGGCGAAGAACTTGCCAGAATTGATCGCCGAATGGAGGGCGGAAAGGAATTCCTCTCCTCTTCCCGTGCTCATTTTACAGGGGGAAGGGGGACTTGCGGCAAGGCCCCGGGGATGCCGCACAATTCTCGACCTGTGCCGAGACCAGCGGAAACGCGGTGCGCGGCTGGGGGAGTCGATCAACTGTGAGGAACACGTGTCCCAGCACGAACAAGAACTGGAGTGCGAGCGCGCCTACGTGGCCGGCCTCTACGAGCGACTCGACGCGGAGCGCGGTCGCGTCGAATCCCGCTACTCGGAGGCGCTGCGGGGGACCGGCGCGTCCGCGATGGAACGCGATGTGGAGGTCCGGGCGCAGCACCGGGAGCTCAAGCGGCTGGGCGTGGCCGACCACGGCCTGTGCTTCGGCCGCCTCGACTCGGTCGACGGTGAGGCCCGCTACATCGGGCGAATCGGTCTGTTCGACGAGGACGACGACTACCGGCCGATGCTGCTGGACTGGCGTGCCCCGGCGGCACGCCCGTTCTACACCGCTACCGCAGCCAGCCCGGAGGACATGCGCCGGCGCCGCCAGCTCCACACCCGCGGCCGTCAGGTCACCGGCTTCACCGACGAGGTCCTGGGTCGTCCGGACGGCGAGTCCGACGGTGATGCGGCGTTGCTCGCGGCGGTCAACGCACCGCGCGGGGAGGGCATGCGGGACATCGTCGCCACCATCCAGGCCGAGCAGGACCGCATCATCCGGCTCGACCACCAGGGCGTGCTGGTCATCGAGGGTGGGCCGGGCACCGGCAAGACCGTCGTGGCGCTGCACCGCGTCGCCTACCTGCTCTACACGCAGCGGGAGCGGATGGAGCGCAGCGGCGTGCTGGTCGTCGGACCGAACCCGGCGTTCCTGAACCACATCGGCCGCGTCCTGCCGTCCCTGGGGGAGTCCGACGTCGTGTTCGCCACCACCGGTGACCTGGTGCCCGGCTTGCACGTCACGGCCGAGGACGTTCCGGAGGTCGCCCGGCTGAAGGGCTCGCGCAAGGCGCTCGACGTGCTCCGCGCAGCGGTCGCCGAGCGCCAGGGAGTGCCCGAGGAGCCCCGGCACGTCGAGCTGGAGGACGTGACGGTGCGCATCGATGCGGCGACCGCCGAGTGGGCGCGCCAGGAGGCCCGCGACAGCGGCCTGCCGCACAACGAGGCCCGCGCGGTGTTCACCGAGATCGTCACCTACGTGCTCACCGAACGCGCCATCGGCCGCATCGGGAAGGGCTGGCTGACCAGGGAGAACAAGGAGGTGTGGGAGAACCTGCGGGCCGACCTGCTCGCCGAGCTCGCCGAGCACACCGGGTTCACCGAGGTCCTCGACGACCTGTGGCCGGTCCTCACCCCGCAGCAGCTGCTGGCCGATCTGTACTCGTCGCCGGAGCGGTTGCGGGCCGTCGGCGAGGAGTCGCTGCACCGCGCTGAGGGCGCGGCGTGGACGGTGTCCGACGTGCCGCTGCTCGACGAGCTCGTCGACCTGCTCGGCGAGGTGAAGACGACCGGCACGGCGACGGATGCCGAGCAGGCCGCCGAGGCCGAGTACGCGGCCGGGGTCATGGAGATCCTGCAGACCGAGCGCCACGACCTCATGGACGACGAGGACCACCTGCTGGCCCAGGACCTGGTCCGCTCAGAGGACCTGGCGGAGCGCTTCGTCGAGCACGACACCCGCGATGTCGCCGAACGCGCTGCCGCTGACCGGGATTGGACCTACCGGCACGTCGTCGTCGACGAAGCCCAAGAACTGTCCGAAATGGACTGGCGGGTGCTGATGCGGCGGTGCCCGACCCGGTCGTTCACCGTCGTCGGCGACCTCGCGCAACGTCGTTCGGCCGCGGGCGCCCACACCTGGGCCGGGATGCTGGACCGCTACGTCCCCGGCCGCTGGGCCTACCGCGAGCTGACGGTCAACTACCGCACCCCTGCGGAGATCATGGAGGTCGCGGCCGCCCTGCTGGCCGACTTCGCCCCCGAGGTGACGCCCCCGGACTCGGTTCGCTCCTGCGGCGTCCAGCCCTGGCACCGCGAGGTCTCCGAGTGCGGAATGGCCTCAGCCATCGAGGAGTTCGACCGGCAGGAGGCGGCGCGCGAGGGGACCAGCGTGGTCATCGGGCCGCGAGGTGTCCCGGGAGCGGTCCTCCCCGCGGAGACCAAGGGCCTGGAGTTCGACGCGGTTCTCGTGGTCGAACCTGCCCGAATCCTCGCCGAGGGCGACCGAGGCGTCGCGGAGCTCTACGTGGCCCTCACCCGGGCGACGCAGCGGCTGGGGGTCGTGCACGCCGAACCGCTACCGGAGGTGCTGTCGCTGCTGAGCTCGTGACCCGGCCACGTCCGCGTTCGAAGCGGGCGAGAGTCCGGTGCGCTTGCTGATAACGGGTGAATCCGAGTCCACTGTTGCTCTTGCGCCGCGAGGAGCCGCGAAGATCGGCAGACTGAACGCGTGACCCATTCGGATCCCGCGAGTTCGGTAGAACACGAGTTGAACCGCGTCCTGCACCGGTTCGCGCTCACGGTGCGCGCGGGTCTTCTCGTGTCGTACGCCGTTCTCATCGTCATCTCCACGCGGAGCGAGCAGTTCTGGCTCGCGGTGGGTGTTGCATCGTTGCTGGTCGCCTGGTCCGTCGCGCTGTTCATCCGGGCGCGGAAGGCGCGAGCGGGACTGATCGCTCTCGCAGCCGATATCGGCATGACCGTGCTCGTGTGCTTCAGCCCGGTCTGGGCAGGACTGACCGATGAGATCGGCTGGGTGCTGGCGGTGACGGTGCTGACCGTGATCGCCTCGCAGTACTCGATGTCGGTGGGCCCTGCCCACGGGCTCGGGCTGGCAGCCGTGGCCGCTGCCGCCTATGTGAGCGGGAACGTCCTGCTGGGCAACGGCGTGGTTCTGGCCTTGCTGTTCGGGATGCGCCTGTTCGTCGAAGGAGTCCTGGCGCGCTGCTCCTACTGGCTGATGCGCTCCTACGCGCGGATCGCCGACCGGTTCATCGAGCAGCGGACGTTGCGGCGTCGTGAGACCGGCGTGGCGCGGGCGCGGCGGCGCGCGGAACTCGACCACTTGGCGACCTTGCACGACACCGCGAGCGCGACCCTCCTGATGATCGCGACGAGCGGTGGGCGACGCCTCGACTGGGTCTCGGGCCGGGCGCGCGACGACCTGCAGGTGCTCCGCTCGGCACCGGAGATCAGCGAAGGGCGGATGGACCTGGTTCAGATGGTGCGCTCGGTGCTGGACCACGCCCTTCCGGTCGAGGCGACGCTTCCCGACAGGGTGGAGCTGCCAGGCGGCGTGGTGCTGGCGATCGTGGGCGGACTCCGGGAGGCGCTGTCCAATGTGGTCAGGCATGCCGAGGTGGACCACGCGGAGTTGTCCGTCGAACGGGACCAGCACGGCGCTGTCACCGTGGTTCTGACCGACCGGGGGCGGGGGTTCGACGCGGGATCGGTCCCGGACGGCGCTTTCGGGGTGTCGGGATCGATCGTGGGCCGCATGCGCGAGGTCGGTGGCTCGGCCTCGGTGCGGTCCGAAGCCGGCGCCGGGACGCAGGTGCGGTGGCATTGGGCGCCGGCACCCGAGGTCGAGGAGCGTGACGTCGCTCGGCGCACCTCCAGCGGACGTCAGATCCGGGCCCGCCTGCTGCTGGGCCTGCGCATCGCGCTGCTGGTGGTGGCCCTGGGCGTGCAGTTCGCCTTCTGCCTCGCGCAGCTCACCGGGTATTCCGATGTCTACTACGCGCTGTGGCCGGAAGTGCTCGCGTTCGGTCTGCTCCTGATCACCGGCGGGGCGGAGGCCTGGTCGGTCATCAGCGGGCGGACCTGGCCCGAGTGGTGGCGGTGGACCGCGCTCGGCGTGGTCGGGCTGGCCGCGGTGCTGGGCACCATTGTCGTCCCGCCGGAGGACCTGTTCCGCACCGCGCACTGGTCGTTCGGGCTCATCGGCTGGTACGGGGTCCTGCTGCTGTTCGACCGGCCGGTCAAGGACTTGGTGTGGTTCTTCGCGGGTTGCGTCGCGCTGACCTCGATCGTGCCGTTCGTGCACGGCACGCCGTCCAGGGCGGCCGTAGCGATGATGATCACGCTCAGCATCTCGGTGTACGGCTACCAGCTCGCGGTGGGACTGCTCGGGCAGCGGTTGCAGGCGGTCGCCACGACGGTGGAGCGCGCCGCCGACGAGGCGGAGAAGCTGCGGACCGATCAGGTGATCGCCGAACGCACGCATCACGACCACCGCGAGCGCTACTCCGCGTTGCAGGCCACGACCGTGCCGCTGCTCGCGGGGCTCGCCGACGGTGACCTCGATCCGTCCGATGAGTGCGTCCGGGAGCGGTGCGCGCTGGAAGCCACACGCGTGCGACGGCTGCTCGCGGAGGGCGGCGACCACGGTGATCCGCTGCTGCACGAGCTCTCCTCGTGCGTGGACCTCGTGGAGAGGAACGGTGTACCTGTTGAGCTGGCGGTGCGCGGACGTCCGATTCCGCTGGATCGCGAGGTGCGCCGGGCGATGATCGAGCCGCTGCTCGTCGTGCTGTCCCAGGTGCGACGGCAGGCCCGGGTCACGGTGCTGCGCACCGACGAGCAGGTGAGGGTGAGCGTGCTCGGAGACGCCTCGGACACCGAGGCGATCCACTCCGCATCACGCCACGTCGAGGTGTCGAAACTGGTGAACGGGGAGAAGTTGTGGGTGACCGCGGCAACGAAGGCGACCGTCGGGTGACAGCGGTGCTGATCGACGACCATCCTGCGGTGCTGGACGGGATAAGGCACTGGTGCTCCACCGCTGACCCGCCGATCGAGGTCCTGACCGCGGGACCGGACGTGAGCGTCGCGTGGATGCCGCCCGGCAGCGACGCCGACGTGGTGGTGCTGGACCTCCAGCTGCAAGATCAGGGTGCGGCGTTCGCGGACCTGGCGAGGTTCGTCGACGCGGGGAAGCAGGTCGTGGTGTACACCATGCGCGACGACGACCAGACCATGTTGCAATGCCTCGACATCGGAGCTGCGACCTTCGTGACCAAACGAGAGGGCAAGGAGCACCTGGTCGACGCCGTGCTCGCCGCGGCGGCGCACCGGCCTTTCACCCCACCGGCGCTCGCCGGTGCCATAAGCTCCAACACCTTGTCCAGCCGTCCGCAGCTGTCGGTGCGGGAGCGCGAAGTGCTCGTCGAGTGGTTCCAGTCCGAGTCCAAGGTGTTGGTGGCCGAGAAGATGGCCCTGTCGGTGCGCACCGTGAACACCTACCTGGACCGGGTGCGGATCAAGTACGCCAACGTCGGGCGCGAGGCGGGGACGAAAGCATCTCTCGTGGCGCGTGCCATCCAGGACGGGCTCATCGACGTCGATGAACTGTGAAGTCGTGGAAACGACTTTGTCGGTCATCTGACCGGCACCGGTGCCCCCGCTCCCGCAATAGTGTCGCCCGCGTCGGGGTGACGTGTGCGGACCTCGACGCGACGAGACTGGACATGGGGGACCGATGAGTGAGATCCGAGTAAGACTGCTCGGAGAGTTCGAAGTTCTTCGCGATGGGGCGGTGGTGCCGATCTCGGCCGGGCAGCAGCGCGCCGTGCTGGCGACGCTGGCGCTGCGGGCCGGACGAGCGCTGGACATCGCCGCGATCACGCAGAAGCTGTGGGATGGCGAGCCGCCGATCGGAGCGCAGACGACGGTTCGGGGGTACGTCCGGCGCTTGCGCCTCGCGTTGGACGGTGGTGGGGCGGATTCGGTGATCGGTACCGATGCGGGCGGTTACCGGCTGAAGGTGGCCAGCAGCGACGTCGACGTGCACCGGTTCACCGGGTTGCTGGACCGAGCCCGTGCCGAGCACGGGAAGCCGAACGAGCTGGCGTGCCTGGAGCAGGCGCTGGGCTGCTGGAGGGGTGAGGTGCTCGAAGGCGTGAACTGCGAGGCGCTGCACCGGTCGGTGCGGCCGGCGCTGGAGGAGCAACGACTTCTGGCCGTGCAACGACGGCTCGACATCCGCATCGAAGCGCGTGACAGCCTCGAGATCGTCATCGCCGAGCTGCGCGGTCTGGTGATCGAACACCCGTTGCGCGAACGGTTCTGGGGACAACTCATGGTGGCGCTGCACCGCGCCGGCCGGTCCGCCGAGGCGTTGCGGGAATTCCACACCTGCCGGGAAGTGCTGGTCGACGAACTGGGCGTGGACCCGGGTGCGGAACTGCAGGAGTTGCACAGGGGAATCCTCCTCGGCGAGATGGAATCCCCGCGCACGAATCGGATTCGACAACCGGCGCGTGTCGGTTAGAAGTGGACGGTGGTGGCCCGGCTCGCTCGGCGAGCCGGGCCATCGTGCTTCTGCGGCGGGGAAATTCGGGACAACGCGGGAACAACGCAACAGCCACACCGGACTGGAAATCTCTTCTTCGTCAGGGCGAGCGAGAGCTCACCGAGCCCAGGAGAAGCGGAGGGGAAGGCCGTGGCAACGGACTGTGGTCGGCACTTCGTGGCGCTGCCGGACGACGAGCGGGCGGAGGCGATTGCCGAACGACTCCAGGGCGCCGACCGTCATGTCCTGCGCTACCGGTCCGGTCGCCCTTGGCTGATCCACACCTATCCCGAGGACCTGGTCGTCGTCGACGGCAATGGCGAAGGCCGGGTGGCCGTGCTGGGGCCGTCCTCGGCGACGTCCGCGGGCTTGCAGGCGGCGGCCGGAGACGATCACCGGATCGACGGTCTGACGCACGCGCTGGCCGGGAGCTTCCTCACCGTCGCTCATGACGGCCGAGGACTGCGGGCGCAGGGTAGCGCTTCGGGGATGTGCCGGATCTATCACGCCTCGATCGACGATGTCGCGGTGCTGGCCGACCGCGCCGACGTGCTCGCCGAGTTGGGTGAATTCGAACTCGACGAGACGGCGCTGGCCATTCGCACGCTCCGTCAACTCCCGCATCCGCTCGCCGACGAGCAGATCTGGCGAGGCGTTCGCCCCGTTCCACCGGAATCCTGCGCCCACGTCCGCCCCGGCAGCAGGCGTTGTGAGCTGCGGCAGTGGTGGCGTCGTCCGGACCCGGTGCTCAGCCGGGCCGAGGGCGGTGAACTGCTGCGCGAGGCCTTGCGAGAGGCGGTAGCGGTGCGCACCCGCTCGGGCGGACCGGTGCACTGCGATCTGTCCGGCGGGATGGACTCCACCCCGGTGTGCTTCTTCGCCGCGGAGTCTTCCTCCGAGGTGATCGCGACGACCGGCTACAACGATGATCCCGGTGGCCGGGAAGACCTGAGGTGGGCCGAACTGGCAGTCCGCGCGATGCCCGGGGTGCGGCACAGCTCGCACTCCCTCGACGAGATGCCGCAGTTCTACGAAGGTCTGGCCGATCTTCAGGCCAGGCTGGACGAGCCGACGGGCGCCTACCTGGCCGCTCCCCGGATGCAGGTGAACATGCGCCGGGCGCGGGAACGAGGTGTGCGCACCTACATGAACGGGCTCGGTGGCGACCACCTGCTCTGCGGCTTGCCGGTGTGGGAGCACTCGCTGTTCCGCCGCAGACCGGCCTTGGCCTGGCAGCGGACGCGGCAGCACCAGATGCTGCGCGGTGTTTCGGCCGGCAGCACGCTGCGCGGACTGGTCGACCGGCGTTCCTACGGCAGTTGGCTGCAGGACCTGGCCGATTCGGCCCGCAGCGAGCGGATGGACGGCGCCCACGTCGGGTTCAACTGGGATCTCGGGTTCACCAGCTGGCCGCGATGGCTCGCGCCGGAGGTGGTGAGCGCCGTGCGCGAGCGGATCCACGTGATCAGCAGGTCGGTGCGCCCCCTGGGCGAGAACCGGGCAGCGCACGCGGAACTGGCGATGATCCGCGACGGCGCGCGCCTGGTCCGCGGCACCCGGCAGCTCGGCGAGACCGAAGGGCTGTCCTTCGAAGCACCCTTCTTCGACGACCGGGTGGTGGAGGCGTGCCTGTCGGTGCGGCGGGAGGAGCGGACCTCGCCCAAGGAGTTCAAACCCCTGATCAAGGAGGCCATGCGAGGGCTCCTGCCGGACGACTTCCTGCGCCGCACCACGAAGACCGGTGGAACGACGCAGGCAGTGCGAGGTTTCGCCGCGCACCACTCGGAGCTGCTGGAGATGTGCGCGAGCTCGCCGCTGGCCGAACTGGGCGTCATCGACCCGGGGTTGCTGCGCGAACACGTCCAGCCGGAGCCGGGCAAGCGGCCGGACTTCAACTTCGAATCGACCCTGAACTGCGCTGCCTTCCTCCGGCAGCAGGCTCCGGCACGGGCTCGGCTCCGCTGAGCGGAACGAACGAGGGAGGGGCGGAAACGATGCGAGTGCGCGACGACATGTCCGCGGTGCACACCGAGTACGGGGTGGTGCTGCTGGACGAGACCCGCGGACGTTACTGGAAGCTCAGCGCCACAGCAGGAATCGTGCTCGACGCGCTGCGCGACGGCGGCACCGAAGCGGACGCGGTCGCGGAGCTCACCAACCGGTTCGCGGTGGACGAACAGCGCGCTCACCGGGACGTCCGGGCGCTGGTGACGAGGTTCGGCGAGCTCGGGGTGGTGCAGGCATGAGTCTCCCGGTCCTGCCCGAGGCGCCCGTCGTGATGTCGATGCGGGAGAGGCTGCTGGCGCGGCTCGCGGTCGCCGCCGGCTACCGGCTCGCGAATCGGCCGCCCAAGCGAATTCGCGCCGTGCTCAGCCGTGTTCGGGGCAACGCCCCGGCCGCGACGTACGAGCAGGTCAAGCACGCCCGGGATTCGGTGCTGACGGTGAGCACCAGGTGCTGCGGTTCCGAGGCCTGCCTGCCCCGGTCGATCGCGGTCGCGCTGCTGTGCCGGGCGCGCAGCCACTGGCCGACGTGGTGCGTGGGAGTCATCGCGGCGCCGCCGTTCATGGCGCACGCGTGGGTGGAGGCCGACGGCGTGATGGTCGACGAACCGGTCGACAGCGAGTTCTACCGGAAGTTCTTCTCCGTTCCGCCGCAGGAATCTGGCTGACCCGGCGGTCGCGGGAAAAAGACTTGGCCGGATCACCGGTCGAGAAAGAGGAAACAACCAACGCAGAGAGGAGGGGACTCGACATGGAGAACTACGAGACCCCGGAGATCATGGAGCTGGGTTCCTTCGGCGAGGAGACCGGTCTCTACGGCATCCGCAACGCCGAAGAGATCAACTGGCACTTCGACACCTGGAGCTGATCTGGTCCGGACTCGGTGAGTCCGGATGAGCTCTGATCTTCAGTGCGGTGGGCGCCGGATGCGACCGGCGCCCACCGCATGTCGCTTCGCGCGAACGGATTTCGTCCGAACAGGTGCGGAAGGAAGACGATTCATCATGGCGAACTACGAGGCTCCGGAGATCGTGGAGCTGGGTTCCTTCGGCGAGCAGACGGGCATGGGCCCGTTCTGGGGGTTGGAGGAGACCTACTGGCAGTTCGAGGACTGGAACTGACCCGGCTCCCAACCGCGGGTCCGGACCGGACCCGCACAGCGAGTGCGGTGGGCTCTCCCCGGCGCCCACCGCACTCGCGTCGTTCCTGACACCGATGTGCGGCCGCTCGAACCGGAGGGTTTTCCATGCGTGCGGAGGATCGTTTGGTGCTCAACACCGCCCGCGCCGCCGGGCCGGCGGGCGCCGGGCTGGTCCTGCTGGCGCTCGTCGAACCGGTCACCAGACTCGCGCTGCCCGGGCTGCTGGGTTCGTCGGTCGACACCGCGATCGCCGGGCGGCCGATGTCCACGAGCCTGGTGCTGCTGCTGGTGGTCCTGGCGGTCGGCACGCTCACCGAGATCGCGCGCGAGTCCTGGGAGGTTCGCGCGGAGGTCACCGGGACCCGATGGCTCCGCAGCAGGGTGCTGCGGCACCTGCTGTCGCTCGGCGGTGACGGGCGTCGGCACTTCGCCGTCGGCGACGTGCTCAGCCGGTTGCTGGAGTCGGCACGCACCACGGCGACCGGGATCTCGGCGATGGTCATCGTGCTGACGTCGGTGTGCACCTCGCTCGGCGGGCTGGTCGCGCTGTTCTGGATCGACGTGTGGCTGGGCGCGCTGTTCCTCGTCGGAGCCCCGGCGATGTGGATGCTGACGCGCTGGTTGATCCGCCGGGTCGGTGCGATGACCACCACCTACCAGCGGCTGAGCGGCGAGCTCGCGTCCCGCTTCGTCGATGCCGTGCGCGGTGCTCGGAGCATCCGGGCGCACGGGACGGTTGATCGCGAGGTGGACCGGATTCTCGCGCCGCTGCCAGAACTGGAAGCAGCGGGCGGAGCCTTCTGGGAGACGCAGCGCAAGGCGATGTGGCAGGCGGGCCTGCTGGCGCCGGTGCTGCAGATCGGCGTGCTGGCGGTGGGCGGGTTCGCGGCGCTGGCCGGACGCATCTCGCCGGGGGAACTGCTGGCCGCGCAAGGCTACTTGACCTACGCGCAGGGGTTGCTGAAGCAGACCGCGCTGCTGGCGCGACTGGCCGTCGCGCGCGGCTCCGCACAGCGGTTGCGGGAGCTCCTCGACGTTCCGGTCCCCGCGAGCGGACTTCGGCACCTGCCTTCGGGCCCCGGCCGGCTGAGCCTGCGCGGTGTCCGGGTTCGCTACGGCGAGCGCTGGGTGCTCGACGGTGTCAACCTGGATCTCCCGCCGGGCCGGTCGATCGCGATCGTCGGTGCCTCGGGCGCGGGCAAGTCCACGCTCACCGAGGTCGCCGGGGGACTGCTCACGCCGGACGAGGGACGTGTGCTGCTGGACGGAGTTCCGCTGTCCGAGGTGGATCCGCGTGAGCTCCGCAGCGCCTTCGCCTTCGCCTTCGAATGCCCGCACCTGCTGGGCGAAACGCTCGCCGATGCGCTCGCGTACTCCGACAGAACGCCTTCGCCGCGCAGGGTCGGCGAGGCGCTGCGGTCCAGCGCCGCGGAAGGATTCGTGCGCAGGTTGCCCGAGGGGGAACGGACTCCGCTGCGCGACCTGCGCCTGTCGGGTGGGGAGAGGCAGCGCCTCGGTCTCGCCCGCGCCGTGGCGCGCCGCGCGCGGGTGGTGGTCCTCGACGACGTCACCTCCAGCGTGGACACGGCAACCGAGGTGCAGATCGGGGCCGCGCTGGAGCGCGCGCTGCGCGGGACCACGCGCCTGATCGTCGCCCACCGGATGTCCGCTGCGGAGCGCGCCGACGCGGTGGTGTGGCTGCACGGTGGCGTGGTGCGGGCGTTCGCGCACCACGACGAGCTCATGGAGCACCCGGAGTACCGCGCGGTGTTCCAGCCCAGACGGCCCAGCCTCGGACGGGACAGCGCGGTGGAACGGGCGCGCGATCCTGAGCTCACGATGGAGATGGCGCCGCTGCCGGTCGAGCGCTCGCACTCCGACGTGCGATCGGGGAGGGCGCGATGACCGCGGAGGAACCGCAGCCGTCGGGAGTCGGGCTGGTCCTGCCCGTGCTGCGCGCGGAGCGCCGCGCGCTCGGGCTCCTGCTCATGTGGTCGTTGCTGGGCGTCACGCCGGTCCTGCTGTCCGGGCGGCTGATCGCCTTCGCCATGGACCGGGGTTTCCTCGCGGGCAGCGGTGCCATCGGCCTGGGCGCGTTGATCGGTTACGGCCTGGCCATGGTCCTCGGGACGCTGGCGAACCGGCAGGCGGTATCGCACATGGCGGCGATCGTCGAGCCGTTGCGCGATCACCTGTTGCGGTGGAGCGTCCGCGGCGGACTGCACGGCGTCGTCCGGTCCGGTCAGGACTCCTCGACCGGTGCGGTCTCGCGGATCACCACGCAGGTGGAGAAGGTCCGGCAGATCCTCTCCGGCCTGCTGCTGTCGGCGAGCTCCGTCGGGTTCACGCTGGTTGCCGCGCTGATCGGGGTGCTCACCTTGGCGCCGGTGGTGGGGTTGCTGATGGTTCCGGTCCTGGCCGCGGCCGGCTTGGCGGTCGCGGGCCTGTCGCGGGTGTGGAAGCGCCGCTACGAACGCTCGCTCGCCGCCGAGGAGGAGCTCGGTGCCTGCGCCGACGAGGTGCTCAACGGTCTGCGCGACGTCCTCGCCTGCGACGCCCGAGAGCGTGCTTTCGAGGGGGTCGAGCGGGTGAGCCGGGCCGACGCGCGCGCTTCGGCCGCAGTGGGCGATGTCGGCGGTCTCCGGGCCGGCGTGGTCGGTCTCGGCGCGCGGGCCCCGCTGGTGCTGCTCCTGGTGCTGGCGCCGTGGCTGGTGTCCTCCGGGCAGTTGACACCGGGCGAACTGCTGGGCGCGGCGACCTACTTGGTGTCGGGTCTGGAACCGGCGCTGCGGACGCTCGTGCAGACCGTCGGGAACATGGGGCTGGAGCTGGGCACCGTTCTGGGCAGGCTCGCCAGGTACGGCGCGATCCCGGATCGATCGCCCGGCGGGAGCATGGCGCTCGACCGCTTCGAGCTGGAGCTGGCGCAGGTGACCTTCCGGTACGGGCCGCACTCCCGGCCCGTGCTGAACCGGGCGGATCTGCGCATCGAGCACGGTGAGCACGTCGTCATCGTGGGGCCCAGCGGAATCGGGAAGTCCACGCTGGTGAGCGTGCTGACCGGGTTGGAGCCGGTCGAGTCGGGGGAGGTGCGGCTCGGCGGGCTGCCGCTGACCAGCCTGCGCGAACCGTGGCTGCGCTCGACGGTGGCGCTGATCCCGCAGCAGACCTACGTCTTCGCGGGGACGGTGCGGGAGAACCTGTGCTACCTCGCACCCGATGCCACCGATGACGAGCTCGCGCAGACCGTGCTGGCGTTGGGGCTGGACGAGTTGGTGTCCGTCCACGGTGGACTCGACGGGGAGCTGACGTCCGGCGCGCTGTCCGAAGGCGAGAGGCAACTGGTGGCCTTGGCCCGCGTTCACCTCTCACCCGCTCGGATCGTCGTCCTGGACGAGGCGACCTGTCATCTGGACGCCTACGCGGAGGCACGCGCGGAGCGCGCCTTCGCGCGGCGTCCGGGAACGTTGATCGTGATCGCGCACCGGATCAGCTCCGCGCAGCGATCGCAGCGGGTGCTGATGCTCGACGAGAACGGTCTCCAGAGCGGGACGCACGGAACGTTGCTGCGGCGGTCGAGCACCTACGCCAACCTCGTCGGCGCGTGGAATCGGCAGCACCGGGGCCGGCCGTCCTCCGGCATCACCCCGGCGGCCAACTCGGTCAGGAGGACTCGGAGGTGAACAGGTAGTTGCGCCGATCCGAGGTGACGGTTTCGACCGGAACCCATTCCCGCCGATTCCACACGTGCATTCGATATCCCAGTTCCCGCAGGGTGGTGGTGAATTCGGCGGCGGTGGTGGAATACCGGGAGAGGTGGCGGTCTTCGATCTCCAGCAGCAAGGTGGGCCGGTTCGCCTCGATGATCTCACGCGCGCCGGAGATGACGGTCGGTTCGAAGCCTTCCACGTCGATCTTCATGAAGTCGACGCGCGAGATCGAGTTCTCCGCGCAGAACTCGTCGACCGACCGAATCGGGGTGGACCAGCTGCGGGTTCGGGTGAATGCGGAATTCGGTCGGCTCTGGTGCACTCCGTCGTTGACGTGCGCATGTCCGTGGATCGGTGCGAAACCGAATTTCACCGGGATGGACATCTCCAGTTCACCCGATCGTTCACCCACCGCAGCATCGATGACGTGCACGTTCTCGAGGCTCGAAGCGCGGACGCCGGTCCGCAGAATTCGCCGAGGTTTCGGCTGGGGTTCGAACGAGTACACCGCACCGGACGGTCCGACCAGATGCGCCAGGCTGAAGCTGTACATCCCGTACGCGGCACCGATGTCGAAGCACACGTCACCCGAGCGCACCAGCTGCGACAGCCCCCGCAATTCCGGTTCCGCCAGCGAAACCGACGCCGCAGCGCGCAGCGTTCCCGCAATTGCCGACAGCCGATTGCGCGGTGAACTCGCTGGGGACGGGCTGGTGGATGCGTTGTTGGAGTTCACGATGCTCATCCTTCGGTGGTCGCTGGGATCTGCGCTGAGATTGTCGTTTCCCAGTTTGTTCAGCTGGTCGAAGTCTATCGATCGGGGTGCGCGCCGACATGCGGGACAGGCCCTGATTTTGCCCTTAAGGGCCGGTGCGTCCTCTACCGATCGACGGTCTTCGCGTCCGTCCTGGCCTTACGGTGGTCATCATGCCTGATGCCGAGCTCTCCGCCCGCGGAGCAGCAGTCGAAGTCCAGCGACGTCTGCGGCCCTTCGCCCTCCGCCCGGTCGTCCTGATCACCCTCGGCTTGGTCACGGCATTGCTCCTCACCAGCGGGCGGTACGGCTATTTCGCCGACGAGCTGTACTTCGTCGCGGCAGGGCATGAGCTGTCCTGGGGTTATGCGGACCAGACCCCGCTGGTTCCGCTGATCGCGCTCGTGATGGATGAGTTGGTGCCCGGTTCGCTGGTCGCGTTGCGCCTGCCGGCGATCATCGCGATCGGCTCGGGCGTGCTGCTGACCGCCGGTATCGCGCGGGAGTTGGGCGGAGACCGGAGGGCGCAGACCATCGCCGCAGGTGCGTGGGCGGTGTCGAGCAACTTCGCGGGCATGGGTCACATGCTCGCCACGGCCTCCATCGACCCGGTGCTGTGGACGGCGATCCTCTGGCTGCTGGTGCGCTGGGTTCGGCTGCGGGAGAGCGGGATCAACCGGGACCACCTGCTGCTGTGGTGCGGGGTGCTGACCGCGGTCGCGGTCCAGGTCAAGCTCCTCGTCCCCGCGTTGTGGGGCGTGCTGGTCGCGGTGGTGCTGCTGCAGGGGCCGAGGGACTTGTTGCGCAGGCCCCTGCTGTGGGTCGGCGCGCTCGTGACCGTCGTCTCCGCGGTGCCGACCCTGCGCTGGCAGGCGGAGCGCGGATGGCCGCAGTGGGCCATGCACGACGTGGTGGCCTCCGAGAACTGGTGGGGCCCGTTCTACCTCCCGGTCGCGGCGCTGTGCGCGGGAGTGGTCGGTGCCGGGCTGGTCTGCTTCGGGACCTGGAAGCTGCTGGCCGACCCGGTGTGGACGCCCTACCGCTTCCTGGGCTGGACCTTCCTGGGAGTCACCGCGGTGTTCGTGGTCAGCAACGGCAGGCCCTACTACGTGGCCGGGTTCTTCGGGCTGCTGTTCGCGGTCGGAGCCGTTGCCCTGCAGCAGCGGAGGGACGCGGGTTCGCCCGGCCGCCGTTGCTGGCCGTGGTACGCGGTTTCCGGAGCGGTCGCTGCGGCATCGCTGCCGGTGCTGCCTGTTTCGGCGATCCCGCAGGCGGACATCATCAGCACCGGCAGCCTCGGCTGGCCGCAGGTGACGGCGACCGTGGCCGAGGCCCACCGGGCGCAACCCCCGGGAACGGCGGTGGTGACGCACGACTACTGGACGGCCAGCGCGCTGCGGCACTTCGGGAAGACCCCCGGTGTTCGGCAGACCTACAGCCCGGGTCGTGGTTTCTGGTACTTCGGCCACCCGCCGGAGGGCACTGAGCGGGCGCTCTACCTGGGGTCCGATCGTGCGGAGCTGGAGCGCTTCTTCGAGCGCGTGCGTCCGTGGGGCGTCGTCGACACCGGGATGCCCGTGGAGACGCAATTCGACGGCAAGGTCGTGTGGGTCGTCGACGGGCCGAAGCAACCTTGGTCGCAGCTGTGGCCGCGGATGCAGCACATGGGACTGCACGATTGAGCCGGCTCCGCCGGGCACCGTCCTCAGTGGACATACCGGGCGAGAGCCTCGATCTCAGCTCGTGATCCGGCTTCCGAGGGTGTCGACGCCGGGGCCTTCGAGGTCGGGGAGGGCGACGGGCCTGCCGGTGACGGCGAGGGTGATGGCTTCGCTCGGGCCGCGCACCTCGTCGCCTTCGCCCCACGACCACTCCTGGTCGGTCGCGACGAGCCGCAGCCCGGCGATGCGCTTCTGCGGGTAGAAGGCGCGTGCGCCCACCTTCGACACCAGGAAGTCCAGGGCGGGCCGCCAGGAAGCGGGAGGTGGGTTGACGTCGAGGCCGAGTGGCCGGGCCGCGTCGCGGAGGTGGATGCAGGTGTCGGTCATCGGCCCGAACGGACCGACGAACGGCACGTCCAGCCGGCGATCGGCCAGCCGAAGCAGCCGCGCCGCGATCTCGTCGGTGGGCAGCCGGGACCACTCGCGGGTCTGCTCGTCGACGTACCGGTCGAGATCACCCCGGTAGCGGATGATGGTCCGCAGCGTCCCGGGCCAGCTGAACTTCGTCTCCAGCGGCGCGAGCATGTGCGCAGCGACCTCGCGCACGCTCCACCCGTCGCACAGGCTCGGCGTCGTCCACTGCTCCGGCGTCAGGCCCGCGAACATGTCGGCAGCGAGCCGACGGTTGCCTTCAGCAACCCGGAAGATCTCCTCGACATCAGCTTTCACACGCCAACGGTAGAACGAACCCCCGACATCCACGGCCGAATTCGGCGGAAAGTCCTACTTGCAGATCTTTGACGCAGTGCTCGGGATCAGCGGAGTGATCGGTACTGCGGTGCGTCCGTTCTCGGTAGGGCCGTTGCCTCATCTCCGGGCCGGTGCGGGTGCCGGGTCGAACGGTGCTCGGTCCGGCTCGCAGATCGTGCCCTCGGCGGGCAGTGCGCCCTCGGTGAAGTACGCGTTCAACGCCCTGTCGATGCACGCGCTTTCACCACGAGCGCCGTGTCCGAACGAGTCGAGCGTGAGCAGCCGGGCGCGGGAGAGCAGTTCGGACGTTCTGCGCGCGCCCTCGTAGGGCGTTGCCGGATCCCCTTGCCGGTTGGCGATGACCAGCAGCGGAGCGGCGGTCTCCCGGTCCCACGGGCCGGTGTAGCGGTCCGGGTCGGAGCCGCCGGGCCAGTTCGCGCAGCCCAACGACCAGTACGTCCAGTACGAGCCGAAGCCGCGCCCGACCTCGTCGGCCCGTCGCGCGTAGTCGGACCACGCCCAGGGGTTGCCGGGGTTGCTGGTGTCGTTGCACATCACGCTGAGCCCCTGCTCCTGTTTCGCCTCACCCGCCCAGCCTTGCGGTTCCGGCGGTACGGAGACCACCGGTGCGGGTTCGGTGGCGGCACCGGGTAGCGAGAGTTCGTGCAGCCGCTGCAGGAACTCACCGAGTCGCGACGACGCGGTGGTGCCGTAGAGGTCCGCGAGCGTTCTGATCGCGGCCGTCTGATAGGTGATCTCCATCGGAGTCCCGTCGGGCTGGGTGACCGTGACGGGGTGGACCAGCAGCCGGTCCAGAAGGGCGTTGTACTTGCCGAACAGGTCGGTGCCCGGCTCGCGAAAGGCGCAGCGCTCATCGGCGGCGCACGCGTCGAGGAAGGTGCGCAGCGCCTGCTGGGAACCGCCGTAGCTGCCCAACCTGAAGCTGAAGGGGTCGAACGCTTCGTCCGGACGGTATCCGGTGGTCCATGCGATCGGGTCGATCACGGCGTCGATCGCCACCGAGCCGACCCGTTCCGGGAACAGGTTCGCGTACACGGTGCCGAGATGGCTGCCGTAGGAGAGGCCGTAGTAGTCGAGCTGGTCCTCACCCACCGCCTCGCGAAGCAGATCCAGGTCACGGGCCACGTTCGCGGTCGACGTGTGCTGCAACAGCGGTCCCGCGTTCCGCTCGCACTGCTCGACTCCGCGCATGGTGTCCTCCACCTGAACCCGTTCCTGCTCCGGGCTCACGGGGAAGGTGCCCCAGTGGTGAAAGCCATCGCCGGGCTCGGAGAAGCAGCTCAGGCCGGTGCTCTCGCCGATGCCGCGCGGGTCGAAGCCGACGATGTCGAACCGCTGGTGCAGTTGCGGGGTCAATTCGGGTGCGCGCTTGCCGCTGTTGCCGGGTCCGCCCGGGTTGAAGAAGATCGTGCCGAGCTTGTGCTCCTGATCGGCGGCCGGCAGTTTGTCGACGGCGAGCCGGATCTGCTGGCCTGCGGGATCACGGTAGGACAGCGGTACTTCGGCGGTCGCGCATTCGTAGTCGGGCGCTGCCTCGCACGGTGTCCAGTCCAGCGCGGGGACGGCTGCCCCGTTGGTGCGCAGCGGAGGAGTCGCGGGAGCCGCGACGGGCGGACCGGCGATGGCAGTCGGTGCGAGCGAGCCCGCCACGAGCACGACGGCGAGAGCGGCCGTGCCGCGGGCCAAGGCGATGCGTGATGACATTCCCCAACCAATCCCCGATGACTTTCACGCGACGCTAGCGAAGAAGAACAGGCCACAGGCACCGAAAGCGGTCGAATGACGGGAGAAACAGGCGACCCCTCCGGGGAATCAGCGGATTCCGGGCTTGTCGCACGGCATTTGGCCTGCTGTATTCGGCCGGAAAGCCTAGCGAAGTGCTCGGACGCGGGCCGCGGTGACCTTCATGCGCTGCACGTGTCGCCAGAAGACAGGTGAAAACCCTCCGCGGGGGCGACGCGGAAGAACTCCGAGACAGCAGCTTTCATCGTAGAACGAATGCCCGACATCCGCGGCAGAATCCGGCGGACCCGCTCAGTAGGCCGGCCCGAGGAAGGTCGGGATTCCTTCGTGCGGCTCACCGACAGGAAGGTCGTCTGCGGTGCAGGCTGTCTTGGCCAGTGCGTAGGCCATGTCGATGTACTTCGCGCCGGGTGGGCTGATCTCGATGGGAACGCGCACGGCGTATCCACTTGAAGTCAGATGGAGGACAGCCTCCACCTGCGTCGAATCTCCGCTGACATACAGGAGTTCGAGCCGTTCACCCCACATGTCCGCGACCGATTGGTACTCGGCGGAACGGCCCAGTTCTTGCAGCACCCAGGCGTGGACGAGGTACGGGGATGCCGATTCGTCGTCCGGAACCCAGAAGACGCGGTTGTCGAGCTCGGGCCGGGGAAGTCCGGGACCGATCTGGGCGAGTCGCTGCCGGATCGCAGCGCAGTCCGCGTCCGCGTCGATCCGCAGCGTCGCCGCTGATCCGTCGGCCCAGGAAACCGTTACCGCCGTCGGGCGCCGCCCCAGGTCGATGCTCGTGACCAGGAGGCCGACATGGGTGTTGGCGCCCTGCAGCAGCGCCAGGTTGTTCACCACCGGCGACCACCACTTTGCGGGCATCTCATCTCCCAACGCCTGCGGGGAACGTCGTGAGCGACCCTAGTCCTGCCAATCACCCCAGGTTCTGTGGTTCGACCGGGGTTCAGCGGAATGGAGCGGTGCGCGGCCTGTTCAAGCCAGGCGGAGGAGCAGTTCCGCCAATGCTTTCGGCGTGGTGATCATGCAGTCGTGGCCGGTGGGCAGGTCCCAGACGACCTCCGGGTCGCCGTTGCGCTGGTGGGTGGGGACGGGGCGTCGGGAGAAGCCCGCGGGGACGTCGGTGCAGTGGATGTGCACTCGGGGGATCGCGCGCGCCACCGGGTCGTCCAGGCGGACGCGTTGCTGGAGTGCTCCGACGGGCTGGTCGGAGAGCATCTGCCGCAGCCAGGCGAGGTCCTCGGGGTCGGTGACGCCGAACCGCCCTTCCGCGGTCTCGGGCGGCGGTGGTACCCGGAACCCGCTCTCGGAGCGCAGGGCGAGGTCGATGCCCTTCTTCGCCTGGGGCATGACGTCGGCTGCGGTCTCGTCGTCCTCCGGGACCATGGCGTCGAGGTAGACGAGCTGAGCGATCCTGTCGGGGACCTGGTTGGCCGCGTGCGAGATGACCAGGCCGGCGTAGCTGTGGCCGACGAGCACGACGTCGTGCAGGTCCTCGGCGAGGATCAGCCGGACGACGTCGTCGGCGTGGGTGTGCATGCCCACCTCGGGGCCGAGCAGGTGCGCGGTCTCGCCGTACCCGGTCAGGGTCGGGGTGAGAACCCGGTGTCCGTCCAGCAGGGGGACCACGCGGTCCCAGGCTTGACCGGTGTGCCATGCGCCGTGCACCAGCAGGAACGTGGTCATGGATGCTCCTCGTGTCGATGTGAGGGCCACGGTGCCGCCGGTCGGCGGGCACAACCAGAGCCCCCGCGACCCTGGGGCTGACAGGACCAGGCACACCCCCGCACGGCCGCCTACGCTGGAGGAATGGGTGAGGAGAACCTGCTGGGCGAGTTCGTGCGCGCTCGTCGTGAGCTCGTCACGCCGGAGCTGGCCGGGATCCCGGTGAGCGGTGTGCGGCGCGTGCCGGGACTGCGCCGGGAGGAGGTCGCGATGCTCGCGGGCATCAGCGCCGACTACTACCTGCGCTTGGAGCAGGGCCGCGACCGCAACCCGTCTGTGCAGGTGCTGGAGTCGCTGGCGCGCGTGCTGCTGCTCGACGACGCGGCGACGGAGTACCTGCTGCGCCTCGCGGCGGCGAAGCCCAAGCGCACCCGCACGCCGGGGCGCGAGAAGGTCCGCCCGAGCACCGCGAAACTTTTGGAATCCCTTGGCCTTCCGGCATTCGTGGAGAGCCGCTACCTCGATGTGCTGGCCGCCAACTCGCTGGCGGTCGCGCTGTCACCGCGGCTCGCGCCGGGCACCAACCGGCTGCGCGACATGTTCCTGGACCCCGCCGAGCAGGCTCTCTACCCGGACTGGGAGAGGGATTCGGTGAGCGCGGTCGCGGGTTTCCGCAAGTCCGTCGGCACCGACACCGATGATCCCCGCTACATCGAGATCGTCGGCGAGCTGAGCCTCGCGAGCTCCCGCTTCAGCCGCATCTGGGCCCGCCACGACGTGCTGGTGTGCGCGGCGGCTCCGATGCGCGTGGACCACCCGCAGGTCGGTGACCTGGTGCTCAACCGCGAACGCCTCGGCGTCGAGGGAAGCCCGGGCCAAGCGCTGGTCATCCTCCACCCGGACCCGGGCTCCGACAGCGCCGAGAAGCTGACGCTGCTCGCCTCCAGCGCAGCCGGAAGCATCCCGCCCACCAGGCGAGAAGCCCACAACCCAGCGGATCGCTGAAATCCATCCCTAACAGGATCGCTGAAATCCAGCCCCACCAACGGCCCACCCCCGCGACGCCGCACGGCACGGGAAAGGGCGGGTCAGGTGAGGAAGTTGCTCGCCAAGTCCCAGTTTTAGTCCAAACCGAGCCATGATCATGTCCGAAATGTCCGCTCAGTTTGGACTAAAACTGGGATCTGGTGACGCACGAGCCCCTGCGGGACCACCTCTAGCGGACGGGGCCGGGGGTTTCCCGTCCCAGGCCGCGGCGGATGGCGATCTCCACCGGTGAGTGAGCGCCGTCGGCTCGTTCCAGTTCGTACGGCGCGCTCGGCAGGAGCGGCGGCTGGGCCATGAATCGCGGCCGGGTTCCTCGGTGCGGCTGAGCCGCGTGCACCAGGAACGGATGGCACAGGAAGACGTCGCCCGGCGACCCCGTGGCGAGGGCGAGTGGCCGGTGGTCGGACGCCGAGACGAGCTCCGGTGCAATGGCGAGTCCGCTCGCGCCCTGTTCCCCGTGCGGTTCCAGCACCGTCGGCACGTCGAGGTGTGAACCGACCCGAATCCGGGTCGGCGCGTCGTGTTCCCCGACTTCGCTGAACAGGAACAGCATGAGCAGCGCCCGGCCGTGCGAGCGGAGATTGGTGAAGGGCCAGGTCTCGCCTTCCACCGCGTAGCTGCCCTCGATGTGCCAGCCGGCGTCGTCGTGCTCCTGCTCGTGCGGGAAGCGCAGCGGGAAGGTGCCGAGCGAGTACCTCGGTTCCCAGCTCCCCGCGCCGGTCAGCAGGTCGTACGCGTGGTGCAGGGCTGGTGAGTTGGGCGCGGCGGCGAACGGGCCCTGCGCCATGCTTCCCACCCAATGCACGGGTTCCGTCCACGTCGTCGGATCGTCCGGGTCGCACCCGGTCTCCTGCCACAGCAGCCGCGCGCAGTCCGCTGCCACGCGGGGCGCAACCGCTCCCTCCAGCTTGACGAATCCGTCGCGGAGGAAGCGGGTCACCAGGGTCGTGTCGTCCATGTCCCCATCGTGCGACGCACCGGCCACGTCCACCCGACCGTTGCTGCACCGATTCTGTCGGGTGCGATGATCATCGACTTCACCACGCGGGCTGTTGGGTGCGGTCGTGCCCGAGGTCGTCGTCAGCGGCGGATGATCTTGATGATGAACTCGCCGACGATCCACCAGATCAACGCGGCGAGCGCGTAGTTGAGGATGACGCCGAGCATCGCGTCGTCGGGGGTGAAGACGTCGCCGAGGCCGAGCACGAAGGTCTGGGCGAGGGTGTAGATGAACGACACGAAGCCGTTGCCCTGGTTGGCGTCGAGCACCACGAACAGCACGTGCAGGGCGAACACGAGCAGCACGATCGACACGACGATCCGCACGATCCGAGCAACGGTGTCGCCGACCTGCCCGGGACGCCGGCGGGGCCGGTGGTCGCGTTCGTGCCGGTACGGGTCGTCGTCGTACCGGTCGTAGGGGTCGTGGGGCCGGTAGCTCATGCAGCGGATTGTGGTCTCGATCTCCGCGGTCAACAACTCGGGAGATCGACGAGTGGCTGAGCTTGACCCTGCCCCAAGGGCATGGCTTTGACTGCTCAGGAGACGCTCGGTCACACCCCGGGGAGAGGGAACCCGCATGGTCAACATCCTCAAGCGGCGCTGGCAGCTGGCGAAGGTCCGCTCCGGCGACGGCAGCGCGCTGCGCGATTACCGCTTCTGGCAGGTCTTCTCGCGCTCGTTGTTCTTCCTCGACCTCGCCTCACCGGAGGGGAACCGCTCCTACGCGGTCGACGTCAGGCACCTCACCGACGCGAAGACGAGGAAGCAGCACGACAACGCGGAAGGCAGGCCTCCTGCGGCCCTGTACCGCGACGGCGTGCAGGTCGCCCGCTCCAACCTCCCGACGGCGTTCCCGGTGCCCGGTGGCGTGATCGAGGTCGCGATCAGCGCATTCGGGTTGAAGCGCATGCACTTCGTCCCCGACCTCGGCGGCGAACGAGTGCTGCGCCCGCACCCCCGTTCGCAGGAGGGCCTGCGCGCGAGGTTCGGCGACCGGTTCCCCCGCACGAGCGCGGTGATCGGAACGGTCGCGTTGGTGATCCTGCTGGCAGCGCTGGTGGTCAATGTCCTGCACGTGGCGGAGGTCGTCACCCACAGCCCGGCCATCGCCGAGCGCGTCGGCACGTTCGTCTCACCGATCCACCTGCCGACCTGGGCGAACGTCACGCTCATCGTCGCAGCGCTGCTCTCCGGCGTGGACCGCGCCCTGCGGCTGCAGCACAACCGCTTCATCGACGTCGTGTCGTCCTGACTCGGCGCACCTGCGCGTGGCCGACAGCGTTTGCGTGGCCCCGGCAGGTGCGCCTCGATTCACGCGAGCGCGGTGCTAGGCGCGTGTGGACCGAGCGGAAGGCGACGCCTCGCAGTTTCGACGTTTGGCCACGGCGAACTCAGATGGTTGCTTCGCGCTTCGGCGACTCCGTGAGAATCTCGCCGCTCTGGGAGTCGCGCATCACCACTGAGAATTCGATAGTGTGACCTTCCTTCATGTTGTAGTTGCAGTCGGTAGGATTGTCCTGACTGTTGAACCAACAGCTGCCGATGCGCTGGTAGTCGGTCGACCACAGAACTCCGGGCTGAATGCCGTCCGATTTCGTGTCCCGGACGTAGAAGTGATCCCCGTACGGCTCGAAACAGGCGATCGCTCCCGAAGGACCGCTCCCGATGCAGGTTTGAGCACGTGCGCCCTGCTCGGTGCCGGTTGAACTCGATGCTGCCAGGGCTGGAACGGTCGTGAGCAACAGTCCGAACGTGGCCGCTCCGGCTGCTGTCAGGCATCGCTGTCGCGTCTTCATAGCGTCATCTCCCCAGATTTCGTGATCCTTCAGGGCCAGCGCGCCTCCCAGGATTTTCACGCGGCCGGCCGGAGCCGAGTGGTGGCTCCACGAGCAGACCTTGCCGGGGCTTTGGGCCGTTCTATCCCGATATCCATCAGAAACGCTCAATTGGCCTAAGGGGCTCTGGGTGGGCTGCTCGATCGAGTCGTTCGCAATGAGTGGTGTTGTGTCCATGCCCATCGATGGTGATGCTGGTGGTGAACCCTGGGAGCGTGGCCGTTCTGCTCAATTCCTCCGCATTGACGTTGATGCCATCAGGCACGTTGCGAAATCTCCGAAATTCCGAGAGCAACAGCGGATGTCGCTCAAAGCTTCCCGAATGAAACTCCGCGCCACACCCAGCCCATGCCGACCGCAGTGGCCTGCAGAGGTTCCTTGAGCTCTTTCGAGGAGAAGGTCCGTTCCCGTTGAAGAACGAGTTTGCCCGCATCGTTGCGGACCAGGGCGGACTTGGTCTCCACTTTGTTGATCTGCCCGCGCTGCGCCTGTTTCGCGAGAACGATATGGGGCTTTCCGCCTGCCCATGTCACGCGAAACTGCTCGTCAACGGAACGAAGCTCGTTGTGTTCGCCGTCGAAGCGCATTAGCGTCCGGTTGGTGGTGGTCACCGAGCCGAAGAAGCCATGCCACTGTGGTAGCGCGATCTTCCACTCCGCCACTAGGTCAACGCCTTCCCGAACACCATCACGCACGAGGACCGGGGTGTCATCGCTGTTGAGCGCAAGCAGCGCGGTTCGCACGTCGGATGCCGGGCGGGGTCGTACGCCTTCGGTGGGGCGCTTGATGCCACGGAGCCCGTCGAAAAGTCCCATCTCTCCACCTGGTCGCGGCCAACTGGCCGAAGAAGACTTCAACAAATGCCGATCGTCCTGCTCGCCGAAGACGGACGGAGCCACGGTCGGTGCCTAGGTAGTTTAAGGTGACGGAGTTTCGTGAGGGCGAAAGCGCACAAGTCGCCCTGTTGAAACCCTCGACTGTTCGATGGGGACGGTGATGCGCAAGTCACTCGCATCTGAGTTCCGCCGCCGTTGAAATCTTGGGTCATGTCAGGTAGCCGCGTTTTTTGGTCTGGCTTCCCTCATCGTGCTCCACGATGGCAGGTGAGCGCAGGATGCCTCTGCATTCGTCCTCCAGACCCGGCATGGCCTTAGTACCGTCTCCGGTGGAGGTGGCGTTGTGGCCGAGGTTCGGGTTGCGCGGGTGGAGGAGCGGGAGGCGCTTCGGGAGCTCTTCGCGCGTGCGGGGGAGGGTGCTCCGAGCGAGTCGCTGTGGGGGCATTCGCCGTCCGAGGCCGCGATCTACCTGGATCCTTATCTGGATCAGGGCGTCCTGCTGGTGGCTTTCCAGGACGGGACGCCGGCCGGGTATCTGGCCGGATGTCTCGACGAGACCGAGTTCCCCGGCACTGACGAGCTGATCTCCCGCACGATCCGCGAGCACCGCTTGCTGCTGCGTCCAGGCCCGTTGGCGTTCTTCGCCCGCAGCACGCTCGACGTGGTCGGGGCTCGGATTCGCCGCGTGCCGACGTCGAAGCCCTTCGTCGATCCGCGCTGGCCCGCTCACCTGCACATCAACGTCGAACCGCGAGCCCGCGGTACCGGTGCCGCTCAGGAGCTCATGCGGCAGTGGCAGGCGAAGGTGACCGAAGCCGGGAAGCCGGGCTGCTACCTCGGCACCCAGGCCGAGAACGCCAGGGCCATCCGCTTCTTCGAGAAGTCGGGCTTCACCAAGCACGGCCCGACCCCGCTCATCCCCGGTTCTCGATTCCGGGGAGCGCGCGTCCACCAGCAAGTGATGGTCTGGGACGCGCCACGCTGAACGAATCTCGGCGATGTGGACGGCGTTCTAACGATGCCCAACGTTCGCCGCGATCGACGCGAGAGAGCCCGCCAGTTCTCATCGAGTCGTGGGCGTGCCTTGACAGGCCAGGGCTCCGATGCGAGTCGTGGTTCAAGGCGTGCCGTTGCGCTCGACGACGCGAGTTCTCTCCTCGGAGCTGAGGGAGAACTCGACGGACGAGCCGTCCGGCCAGCGGAGGTTGGTCTTGGCGACCTTCAGCGCAGGTCGCTGTTGGGCGGGTGAACGCCACAACACCTGGGGCTCGTGCTCGCCGATCGTCAGGAGTGTGACCTGGGATTTCGACCAAGCCAGCCACACATTACCGCCCGCTTCGCGGATCGCATCAGCGAACAGCAGCCCCGAGCAGTCGCGCTGTCCGCGTAGGAAGACGCGACCGGTTTGACGCGAGTGAAGCTGGATTCCGGCGTCAGCGAGGTAGCTGACCACCAAGGCGATCGGAATGTAGACGATGAGCACCGGTGTCATCAGGATCGTGCGCAGTACTCGTCTTGCCCCTGTGGCCTGAGGCGTCCCATTGCGTCTACGGCCTGGTACGTCGTAGACGACCTTGCGAACGAGGAGTTGGACCGCGGAAGTGGGCTCGCGAGTGAGATTCCCCGCCTTCTGGCGCACCAACTCGCGTGCGTGTTCAGTGGAAGTCGTGTTCTCAGCTTCTCGTGCCATGTCAACCGCTGAGCGGCTCCCATCCGAAGGTGTCGAAGATTTCGAGGCCAAGGACGCAGACCCGCTCCCAGTCCTGGAACGAGTTGGTGATCACCGAGACTACCCCGATCGTCGTCCCATCTCGGTCCGGAACCCACGCAGAGAGCTGGCGAGTGAGGATGTGGTTTGGTTCGCCATTCACGATCAGAGCATTGTGCTCCTCGAGAACCGTCGCCACGGCCGGGCCGGAGGGGAGTCGCAACTCCTCGACAGCATCCGCCCCAGACGAGCTGTGGAGCTCGACGAGGTTATTGATCGCCTCGCGCGCGGTGTGGTGGTTCGACGGCATCGAGATCCCTGCGAGCGTGACCATGATGGGGCGTAGCGGGTCGTCGGGAGACTTGTAGAAGGCCATCGCAGCGTAGTCGATTCCGCCGTCGCCGATGAGCGATCCGAGCTGAGCGAAAGCGCTGGCTGCCGCTACCGCATTGTCGTCATCAGGTGTCATACCAAATTGTTTGGCAATGCTGCTGGTTAGCTCTCCACCATCAGTTGAAGCCTCGACGTCGTCGAGTGGAAGTGCTGTGAACGCATCAGGCAAACTGATGTGAAATCCACGAGATGGCGACGGGTCTGCGTGCGAGGTCATCAGCGGTCACCGCCCGGCAAGCGCGCTGTGGAAGCCGTTCGCAGCATTGCCGGCGGCGTTTTTTACGGCATTCTCGCCCTGCTCGACGTATGGCTGCGCTTCCCATTTACCGACCATGAATGCGCCCTGCCTCGCTGTGAGCACACCGGCACCAGCCGCGATCGCGGTGCCGTCTTGTGCGGTGTGCAGAACCTTCTCTGCGCCACGAAAGTTTGTTTCTCCGGTCTTCCAGGAGTTGATCGCGAGACCTGCCTCGCGATCGAACAGCTTGATTCCTTTCTCGGCGAGGGTCGCGCCTTTGCCGATCGCCTGAGACCCTGCGCGGTTGAAGGTCTTTCCTGCCGCCTCAGCGCCTGCTGCGAGCTTCCCGCTCTCGGCGAACTTCGCCGCGGTTGAACCGGCTTTGGCTGCCTTCGGCAATACCTTGGCCGCGCCGAGCGCGCCCTTCGCGGCGCCTGCGCCCGGGATCACGCCGATGGCGTCGAAGGCCATGGTCGACCAGGAGACCTTCGCGCCTGCTGCCTTGGCCAGTGCGTGTGTGCCGACGGCTGCCGCGCTGACGCCAACTGCTGCGGCCGTGGTGACCGCGTTGACGCCGGGGATCCAGCACGTGGCTGCGGCTACGACGCTCAGCACGGTACCGGCGGTGCTGAGCACGTCGCCGACCTTGTTGATCGTGTCGGCGTTGTCCTGGATCCATTGCCAGGCCTTGCCCGCAGCGTCGCTGATCCCCTGACCCAGGTCTTCCAGCATGGAAGTCAGGCGATCGAGAAGGCTGGGGGCGTCGGGTGCTTCTTCCGCAGCACGTCGAAGCGCGTCTTCGACTGCTTTGGCGAGGTCGTCGTGCTGGTGCAGGAGCCGTTGGGCTTGCTCCCGGATGGTTTCCAGGTCTGCGTTGGCCTGGCTGAGCTGGGACTGGGCGGTGTCGATTTTGCTCTGCGCCTGTTGCAGAGAAGCCTGATCGGGGAAGTTCTGGCCGATCAGTGCGAAGTTCGGGTTGGACTCGGCCTCTCGGACGCGTTGCTGTGCGGAGGAGGCCTGAGCTTCGTAGTCCCGGGCTCTTTGCTGGAGCGAGGTCAGCTGCCCTGACCAGCCGGAAAGCGTTCTGGCCGCGTCACCGAGGGAGCGGTGAGCCTGCTCCAGGTACTTGGGCAGCTCGCCGATGGTACCGGCGAAGGCCTCGGCAGCTTGGCCCTGCCACATCCCGTCTTGGCGGCCGATCTTGGTCAGCGCCTCGTGAGCTTCGCCCATCTTGGTCGAGATGTGCTGGTAGTCGGTGGCCACCGACTCGACGGTGGCCACGGTGCCCGGAGCCGGGTCGAATCCGAGCACCGGGTAGGCAGACGGTCCTGTCACGTGCGGGTCCTAACGTGCATGCTTCGTGCCGGTGGGCTGTACGCGGTCTAGCCGTTGAGGCGCTGCTCGATGCGGGATGGCTGAGCGGAGGCGCTGGCTGCCTGCTGCGGTGGAGGCTCCTCTGCTGCCTCGGCGACGAGAGACGCAGCCTCGTTCTCGATCTTGGCGTAGGTCGATCGCGCCCCGTCCAGGGCGTCGCTGGTCTTCTTGGCACCCTCGGCGATCTTCGTGATCCCGTCCTGCCAGCGGTTTCGGAAGTCCTCGGCAGCGTTGTCGATACCGGGGCTGCCCAGGTCGCGTCCGCTCGCGTTGCCGAACTTGTTGTTGGCATCGGTGATGTCGTCGGCGGCTCGATCGAGATCATTCACCAGCCGAGTCAGCTTCTCCATGTTGACCCGATAGCCGTCTGCCACGTCTGCTCACCCAATCAATGCGGTCGTAGGCGGCTGGAGAGTAACAACCAGGTCGATCGTCGAAGGCTGAAGCGAGCGATCCGTGGCATGAGACACGCACGTTGGCCGAGGGGTGCCTCTTTGATGGATTCGGCACGGGGATGGGGTGGACGCGGCTAGTCTTTGTCTCCCTTCCGAGGTGATGACCCTGGTGGGGAGACGCGGTGCACCCGCGATGTTGCCGACTGGTGGTTCTGATGAGGGTAGGAGTTGAAGCGCACGGTTTTCGCAGTTCTTCTAGCAGTTCTCGGCCTTCTCGCTGTGGCGTGCGGAGGGTCTGAGGTGCAACCACGGCCGCAGGTGAGCGAATCGCCGGCATCCGTGTCGAGAGCCGGTCCGGCGAAGGTGACGGAGGTGGCTGAGAAGTGCGCCGTCCTCGACGAGCAGGAGTTGCGCGGGTTCGGGGTCGATCAACCACCGCGTGAACGCGACGTCAGCGGGATGTGGGGCTGCGAGTACCAGGGGACCTCGGACGATGATCAGGTGTGGTCCGCCGCCGTCGCTCTGAACGGCCACGTCAGCTACAAAGCTGAGCTCAATCGACGCGCCGAACCGACCGGTTCCTCCGATCTCAAGGGCTATCCGGGCAAGACCTTCCGGAACGGCATGGACTGCACGCTGATCGCGGACATCTCAGATCGAGGGTTCCTGGTGGCCAACGGCACGAAGGTAACGCCCGGGGATCGCGGCCCCGACCCCTGCGTGATCGCGGAGCAGCTCGGCGGGATGGCCGTGCTGAACCTCCCCGACGAGCCGGCTGCGGGGTAGCGGCTCGATCGCACGCGTCGGCATCGCTGCTCCACTTCGCTCCCTTGGCCTGCGCGGCCGCTCAGCGAGTCGCCTCAGCCGCCTTGTGGAGCTCGTCAGCACGCAAGTTTCCCCAGCGGCGCGGACCATGCCAGTGCCTGGATCATGTGGGCGGCTTTGACGGAGGTCGTTCGGGTGGTGCAGAGCTAGGTTTCCGTACACGACGGGAGAGGTCCGATTGCGAGCAGGAGGTTTAGTCCAATCGGGTGATGCTGCACATTTGTCACGACGGGTCCGAATTTGCAGCTTCGGATCACCGCCTCGCTTACTTCGTCCGAAGCTGAGCTTCAGTGTGGTCCATCATTGAGCGATGGACGTACTCGGTTTCGACGACCGCGATGTGTGTGAGCGGCTGGATGCCCCCACGTTCATGGTGGAGCTGTGGTCCTGGTCGTTGGACTCCAGCGGCGGCGCGACGAGGGCCGTGATGAGCTCTCGGCTGTTGCGTGATTGCGATGTGCGGGAGGCGCTGGCTTGGTGTGATGCGAACAAGCCTGAGCCGGGGAGCTTCGTTCTATTCGCGGGTGTCTGGACGACTCTTGGCTATTTCAAGGGCTTGTGGCTCGCAGGGGAAGCACCGAGTGTGGACGAACCACGTGCGTCTACGGTGGCCTTCTCGTGCTGAGGTAAGCCATCGGGGGTCCGTTGCTCTTGCTGGGTTTGTGCTGGAGACGGGGAATCCTCAGTTGCGCGGGCTCGGGTAGATCAACCACCGCTTGGCCCTGAGCGCACCAGGGATCCTCCCGCCTCGGTGACGTCCAGGTCAGGGCGTGTCCAGGCCCCAGGCCCCAGGCCCCAGGCCCTGGAACTGGTGGAGGACGCCGTCCGGATCTGTCGATGTCGTGAGGCTTCGCGGGCTTGGACGTCGTTACCAGTCGAAGTGCTCGGGATGCTGCTCTGCTTCGAAGCGGAGTCGGTTGAGTTCGTCGGCGAACAGTTTCGTGTGTCCGCATCCCAGGCACACGACGGCACTGAGGGTGGAGAGCGGATTGGCCCACAACCGCTTTCGGTACGGGTGCACTCCGGTCTTGTACTGGCTGGTCATGCGCATACCGCCGACGAAAGTACCTCCGCAGAGCGCACAGCTGGGGTATCGCGATTGTGGGGCAGTCATGGCGTTGTCTCTATCAAATCTGGGCCGAGCATTCAGGTGAACGTTGCCCCGCTCTGAGAGGGGCGAGGGGGTGCAGCGCGCTTCCGGTGGTTCGGGGTGACTTCCGTCGCCTCCCGATGGAAAACCCCACGTTGCTCTCCATCCCAGGTAGGTTGCTCGGCGGCTTGCTGACGAATGCTGTCGCTGGGGGACGAGGAGTGCCTGACTTCACGGTCGACGTCGGTGGTCTGGATGCGTTGAGCAAGAACCTGGACCGCACCACCGAGAACATCGAAGGCGCGACCAAGCGGATCAAGGACCTGGGCACCGGCTCGCTCGGGCCGGCAGAACTCGACGAGGCATGTGCTGACTTCCGTGCTGACTGGGAAGAGGGGCTGGACAAGCTTCGTGAAGCCGTAGATCAGGTCAAGGGCGCGCTGGACGCCTCCAGGCAGACGTACGCGGAGCTCGACAGCAAGATCGCTGAAAGCCTGCAGAAGATGTCGGGCGGCGAAAGCGCCGGCGAAGGGAACAGCGCGAGTGGGGGTACTCGATGACCGAGGGGAAGTACCCGTCGCTCGGGTTTGATCCCGCGCGCGGAAACGTGGCCGAGGTGCGGTCGGTTTCCAGGCAGCTCGGAGATACCGCGACCTACTCGCGAGAAGCCCACGAAGTTCTGGTGTCGGTGAAGAACCAGAAGGACGTGTGGCAGGGAGAAGCCGCCAAGGCGTTCGCGGACAGCCTCGGCGAATTGCCCAAGTATCTCGACGATGCGCAGGAGTCCCTGAAGATCGCGAGCAAAGCCCTTACGGCCTGGGGCGATCGCCTCCAAGATCACCAGCGCGAAGCGGCACGACTGGAAGATCAAGCCCGCCGAGCCTTGCAGGACTACGAGGCGAAGACCAAGGCCGCTGAAGGCGCGCGCAGCGCGGCTCAGCAGCAGGCGGACGATCCCGAGTTGCACGACGCGGCGGTCCAGAAGATCAACGCGGCGAACGATGCTTGGGACGAGGTCGAGTCCATCCGCCGCAAGGCGGGCGATCTCCAAGACACGTGGGAGGACGACGCCCGAGCCTGCGCCGACAAGCTCAACGAAGCTGCGCAGAAGGCCCCGAACAAGGCGTTCGCTGATTCGTTCTCCGAGATGTGGAGCGACACCGGGAAGTGGTTCAAGGACCACTTGGGGGACATCGGTGATATCGCGGGGATCGTATCTGCGGTCGCTGGTGCGTTGGCGTTCATTCCAGTGCTCGCGCCGTTCGCCGGCCCGATCGCTCTGATCGCGGGTGGTGTGGCGCTGGCCGCTCATGGTGCCGACATGGTCGTGAACGAGAAGTTCGATGATGAGAATGCTTGGGTTTCGGTCAGTGGGGACGTCTTGGGCCTGCTGCCTGGAGTTGGCGCGGTCAGCAAGGGGTTCGACGTGGCAGGCGACGTTGTCGCGGGCGCGGATCGCATGGTCGATGTGACTCGAGCAACCGGTGTTGCCGGCATGGCCGAATCGGCGAGTGAAGCAGCGCTGAAGGGAGGACGCACGGTCGCGCAAGAGGTGTTTCATGATGCGCAGAAGCCAGCAATGGCGTTCAACTGGGTCGCAGAGAAGGCGTTGGGGCCTACGGCATCAGAAGGAATGCAGAGGTCAGTGGCAGGCGCACTGCAAGGTGGAACAACGGTCGGTTTGCAGGTGCCTTCCGGTGCAGGTCTCTTCGCGAATGATCAGAATACGACCGACGCTAAGAACGCCAGTGGCTTCGCTAGTGGGATCCTCAGCGGAATTGCGGTGAAATGAGGATGACTAGCATGTTGGATGCTGCATCCACGACTCCAGTTCCGCTTTGGTTCAAGATTCCCGAGCAGCTTCACGAGGTGGATCTCGCCGAACCTGCTGAAGATCGAGTCCGGCGTTCGTACGCGAACGTGTCCACCGTGATGCGCGGCTCATCGCCTGCTGAACGGGTTCACGTCGTCTACCTGCAAGAAGAGATGCTGACGCAGCTCCTGAGCAGTGGGGCTGTCTTCATCGGCCATTGTCTCGCGCGTTCGGAGGCTGATCCGAGTCGGCTGACCTCGGCTCAGTTCAGCATCTTGGTTCAAGAGGCGAATCTTTCGGCAAGCCGTCCCTTGCATGCGTTGGCGGGCGCTCTCAAGCAGCCAGGGAAACGCCGGGAAGTCGGTTTTGCTGAGTACCCTGCCGGAGAAGCGCTGGTGGTCGGTGAAGAGGTCGCGGTCACGCTACCCGCAACGCTGACCGGTGAACTCGACGAGAACACGCATCGGGTTCGTCAGGCCCAGGTGATGTTCGCTCACCCGGATAACGAGCGACTGGTCATCGTGGGGGTATCGAGCGAAGCAGTGGAAGACTGGCACCACTACGTCAAAATCTTGGACGGGATCGCACGTAGTGTCGCGTTCACAGACCCGGCGGAACCCACGATCGGTGACCTGCTCGCTGGCTTGTAGCGGACGGAAGACCAGGAGGAATGAACTTGGGCACTCTAATTGGCCTGTTGCTGTTCGCGGCGGTGTTGCTGTGGGTGGCTTCTGAGCGAGTGCTCTCGCGTTTTCAACGTGCGGGACGTGGCGCTGAATCTGTTAGGCGTGAGTTGGCTGGTCGTGGCCCCGGTGATGGCACCGTGGACGTCACCGTGTGGCGGGCGCATCCGTTGACAGACCACATGATCAAGGAAATCGCCTTGTCGAAGGGGTACCGGTTCGTCCTTGAGACGAGCACGAACGGCAGTCGTGTGTTGCGGTTCGCCCGGCCGAGAACGAAGGGGGCGCACTGAAATGTCGCCGGAACTGGCCAAGACGATCGGACTGTCAGTCTTCATCCCGTCCCTGATTCTTCTCGTCGTGGTTTCTGTTTCGACTGCCTTGGGGACCCCGCGTGGCGTCCGTGCCAAGCGCCGTGACAAGCAAGTTTCGCGGCTTGATCGTGAGGCGAGTGAATCCCGGACGAGGTCGGAGGTTCTGGAGATCGACTGGTTGGATTACCGGGAGATCCCGAAGCCGGAGATCATCGCTCTGCTTCGCAAGTACGGCTGGGCGTATCGGGACGAAGATCTCGGGGACGCGGCGTGGGTGCTGCGCTTCGACTTGAGCTCGGTGGGGAGCCGGGAGAGTGCTGGACAGGGCTGATTCGCTTCGTCGGCTTGAGGCCGAGCTCGGGGCGGTCGAGCTGGACGTCCAGGGCACCTACAACCTCGACACGTCCCAATACGCGGCTCTGTCGTTGTCGGACGTCGGGACAGCGGTCAAGGCTGCCGGGTACAACGTCGTCAGCAACATCCCGAACTCCGCGGGGCGCATGCTAGTTCTGGCTTACCCCCGGACGACGACTCTGTCTGCCAGTGATGGGCCGTTCGTGCCGAAAGCGGGTTTGTCGCACCAAGAGCTCAACTGGGCTCGTGAACGGCACAAGGTGTGGTCCAAGAAGTTCAACCGGCAGTTCGGGTTGGCGTTCCTCCACGGATTCGTGGGTTTCTTCGCGTTCGCCGTGGCGCTGAACTCGTTCGACGAGCCGGGAAGTCGTGGTAAACCCATTGCGCTTGCCATCGCGGTGATCGTGCTGCTGCTGTTCGCGGTAGCGGTGTTCAAGGCCATCGATGCGCGCAGGAAGCGCTGGGACGAAATCGGCCACCTCCTGGAGCGCTAGCGACTGGTGAGGCGTCACCAACGCGGGCAGGTTTCCGCAGGCCATTCGTCTGTCGATCGCCTCGGGAACCTGCCCGCGGTTGGTCACTTCGCGAGTTGTGCTGCTACTTCTTGGGCGAGGGGTTCGAGGCGTTGGGCTTCTTGGAGCGGGTCGGGGAGAGCGTCGCTGACGGAGATCTCGGCTGTCGCCCTGCCGACCTTGAAGTTCAGGAGAATTGCGTTCGGGCCGTGTTGCGTGGCGCAGACCGGGCCGTCGCCGATTTGGAGTGGCACCGGAACTGGCTTCACGCCCATGATCGTGTCGCGGCATAGGGCGGTTTGGCGGGTGCTCGCGCCCTTTTCGTCCTGCCAAGTGCTGAGGGTGATCTTGGCTTGGCCCTTGCCTTCGCCGATCATGCCGCCTTCGGTGAGGGTTTTGCGGCTGCACTTGGTCTGCACTCGATAGGACACCGACTGGTCGAACTCGTTCATGACGGAGTCACCGGCGAAGTAGTTGGCGAAGGCTTGGGGCTTGACCGGTTTGTGCAGGACGGACTCGACGGCTGGTGCGGAGAAGACCTCGCAGGCGTCCTTCTGGCCGGCGTAGCGGCCGGTGAACTCGTACTGCCGGTGGGGTGTCGGGCCTGCGGCGGCCTTCGCCAGCATCGGTTGGATGAGGGCGTCTGCGATGGGCTTGCCCTCCAGCCCGGATTTGCTGCGCGCGCCGTTGTTGTCGCGCGGGCCCTCCACCGTTGCCCGGACGACCAGGTCTGGGCGGGCGACTCGCACGTCCCACCAGTTGTTCGTCTCGTCGTAGTAGTTCTGCACGTTGAAGCCGCGGTCCTGCGTGATCGGCCCGTCCTCGGGGCTGGGCTGTGCTCGGACCATCCGGTCAGGAGCGGAGTACGGGGGCTGGTACACCTCGATGGTCACCCCGGACTGGTTGGGGAACACGTAGCCGCACACGCCCGGTGCGAGCGTGTCCTCTTCGACGGTCCGGTCCGGTGGGACGTCTCCGTCGAAGTAGTTGTGCAGCACCGCCATTTCCGGCGTCGGGGTCAAGCCCAGATTGTCCATCGCATCCAGCGGAACGAACTCGCACGCGTCGAACATCGGCGTGCCGCCGTAGCTGCCAGGCGTTCCCGTGCCTGGTACCTGGGCAAGAGCGACTTCGTGGTCGCGCTGCTCGACTTCCGGTGCGCTGGTGTCCTCGGCTTCCTTCTTGTTCTCGATCTCGACGGCGACGAAGGCGAACCGGGTCAAGAAGGCGACGAGCAGCACGCCGACGACGGCGAGGACGACGCGGGGCCACTTCTTCTTCCGCTTCGGTGGCTGGGGCTGCGGTCCCCAGTGCTGCTGCGGAGGCCCCTGCCAGCCCTGCTGCTGTTGTCCCGGCCAACCCTGCTGTTGGCCTTGCCAGCTCTGTGGTTGCTGCTGGCCCTGGCCCCAGTGCTGGTTCCAGCCCGGCTGATTCGGCACGGAAGTCTCCCCCTCGCATTCGCCCCCGGTATCGGCAGCATCGTAAGGAAGCCGTGGTCGTCACCAGGAGTGATTGCTGAAACTGTTGGGTTCGCCTCGTTGTACCTGCTGGCTGAATCAATCCCGTTCCTCTTACGTGCCCGTTTGGCAAGTGCCGATCGTGATCGCGTTGCCGACAGAGCGGGAGGACGGATGAGCGGTCGCGTGGGTGTGCCGGTGCGGGTGCGGCGCGTTTCGAGTGAGCTGCGGGAGCTTCGGCTGCGCAGCGGCCTTGGGGCTGAGGAGGTTGCCGGGGCTCTGGGGATGTCCATGAGCAAGCTGTCGCGGATGGAGTCCGGACAGCGCGGGCTGCAGGCCGACGACGTGTCGGCGCTGCTCGGGCTCTACCGCGTTCCAGCGCAGCGGCGGGAAGAGCTGTTGGAGCTTGTTCGCAACGCTGCGATGCCCAACTGGTGGCAAGTGCAGGAAGGACGGCTACCCGCGTTGTGGGAAGAAGCGATTCGCTTTGAGCGAGAAGCAGTCGCCATCTTCAACTACGAGACAGTGTTGGTCCCCGGCTTGTTGCAAACCGCCAGGTACGCCGCCGCGTTGGTGAGCGGGATTGATCCAGACCTGAACATCGCTGAGGTTGAGACGTTGGTGTCGTCGCGATTGAGTCGACAAACGGTCTTGAACAGGGCGAACGCTCCGCGGTTCGAGGCATTGATCGAGCAGGCGACACTTGAACGCCCGATTGGCGACACGGCAGTGATGTACCAGCAGATACGGCACCTCGTTTCCGCAGCTCGGCAGGACAACATCACAGTTCGCGTCGTTCCTACCGGGCTCGGAGCACACCCTGGTTTGGCCGGGCCATTCGTGGTTTTCGACTTCGACAGCCATCCCAGCCTCGTCTGCATGGAGAACCGGGGTAGCAGTGCGTTCCTGGAGGAACCCCAGTACGTAGCAGTGGCGCGAGAAGCCCTTCGGCGGTTGCACGAGGTCGCGTTGCCTGAGGAGGATTCGATAGCCCTGATGACGGATATCGCGGACGGGCTCGTTTGAACGGCGAGGGGTGAATCGGTGGCTGCGACAGAATCTAAACCGCTTCAGTGGCGCAAGAGCTCTTGGAGCGCCAACGATGTGAACTGCGTGGAGGTCGCCTTCTCGTGCGGCGATGTGCACACGCGTGACTCGAAGGATCCCACTGGTCAGCACCTCAGGTTCGGTCAACGGGCTTGGTCGGCCTTCGTGCAAGGTCTCCGGGATGACCACTTCGGTACCGGGGGAGGCCCCTCGCTGCTGAGGGTTCGATAGGGGTCCTTAGGGGCTTCGGCACAAGATCAAGTATTTGGGAAGTCCTGGTAGGCGATCTGAGATCCATTTCACTCGGTTGCCGGTTCCTGTTTTGACCAACTTCGCTACACGCGCGTGGACCTGTGCGCTACCGTTTGCCACGCTGGCAAGTGGATGTCCGTCGCCCTCATCGCGACGGCACGTGGACAAGGGGAGTTCAGCGTGAGTAGCGAGGGAGGCGCAGCCTGATGTTTCCGAACGTGTGGGGCCAGATCGGCGAGACCATCGGCCGCATCGCAGACAAGCAGGCATACGCCGCGGCGCAGGCCGCTGGCGGGTCTATGCGGATCCAGCCAGACAAGGTCGACGAGCTCGCCCGCTTCTTCGAAGACGAGGCGGACAGGCTGGAAAAGCGAGAAGCTGACATCACGCTGCTCGCAGAAGTTCCGGCGGCTGGAACCGACCCGGTCAGCACAGGTGCGGCCACGACCTTTGGGCAGGTCGGCGCGGGTGCGCCGAACGCCTACATGGAGAACTACGCGAAGCTTGCTGTTGTCTTCAAGGATGCGGCCAATGCGTTGCGTCAAAGTGCACAGCAGGTGCGGACAGACGACGACACAGCTTCTCTCAGCTTCAAGTCTTGAGTGTTCTAGGAGGAATCTTGCGTAAAGGGCTCACCGTGGGTGCGGTCTTCGCGAGCGTCGTGCTCGCGGGGTGCTCGGGTGGCGGTGCCACTCCTGGGCCTCCGAGCGACGCTCCGACTGAGGCCCCGGCACCGCCGAGCTCTTCCCGTACTGCCCCGGCCAAGTCGTTGCAGGTCGCTGACGCGTGCGGCGTGTTGACTCCGGAACAGCAGCAGGCGTTGGGAGCGAATCAGCCTCCCGAGGCGAGGGAGTCGAATGGCATGCCGGGCTGTTCGTTCGTTTCTGGCGATTCGGGTACGCAGTCGGGGTGGAACGCCTTCGTTGCGGTTAACACCAAGCAGACTCTGCAGCAGTTTGTGCAGTCCAAGCCCGGCACGCAGCCGATCACTGTCGCTGGCTACCCGGCAGCGAAAGCCGAGGTAAGTGGTCGGAACTGTTCAGTCGTCGTCGACGTCTCAGACCAGGGCTCTGTCATGGCGTACGGCTTGTCAAGGGACCAAGGGGTCAACGGCTGCGACGTCATGCAGAAGGTCGCCGAAGCCGTCGTTCAGAATCTTCCGAATGCCTAAGGGGGTAGGCGGTGACCGACAACAGACATCTGGAACCTGCGAGCTTTGAGGGCGCGCAGCTGACGCAGATGCGCAACTGGGTCCAGGGCGGCTCAGGTGCTGAGGCGCTATACGAGCAGTCCACGTTGTGGAACTCTGAAGATGAGTACATGCGTGACTTGAGGACTCGGCTTGAGGACAAGCTGAAGTCCGTTGGTGCGTTCATGCAGGCCGAGTCCGGTGAGGCCATGAAGGACCAGGCCACGCCGGTCGTTCTGTGGACCGAGATCACCGCGGACAGCGCGAAGCTCCAGTCCGAGCAGATGACGGCTCAGGGCGAGGCGTTCAAGAAGGTCCAGACTTCGATCCCGGCCAAGGGCGAAGAGCAGGACGTTCCGGATGACATGTGGATCGAAGAAACCTGGGACTCCCTGACGACCGGCTCCACGGATGCCGAGGACGCCAAGGCTCACAACGAGAAGCTGCGCCAGGATGCTGTTCAGGCGTTCAGCACCTACCAGGACTCGACCCAGAGCAACGTCTCCGGTAGCGCGCAGTTCGAAGCGCCGCCTGCGGTCGCTCAGCCGGACGGTGGCGTGAGCAGCAACCCCGGCCCCAGTGTTGGTGGTGCTGGTTCGCCGTCTCCGTCTTCGACTTCCAGCGCGTGGGCTGGCGGTACCGGTGGTACCGGCTCCACTGCTGGTCCGGCCGGTGGCGGTAACGGTCCGACGCTCGGCAACTACCAGGGCAACACGACCGGTACTGCTTGGGCGAACACGCCTGGCGGTGGCGGTACGAACCAGAACCCCGGTGGCGCTGGTCGCGTTCCTGGCGGACCTGGGACTCCGGGCATGCCCGGTGGCGGTCTTGGCGTCAGTGGACCCGGTACTGGTGCTGGTGCTGGTCGCGGTGGTGCCGGCGGTGCTGGTGGCGGTCGCGGTGGTGCCGGTGCGGGTGCCGGTGGTCGCGGTGGCGTCGGTGCCGGTGGTCGTGCCGGTGCCGGTGGTCCCGGTATGGGCGCTGGTGGCCGCTCGGGCATGGGCGGTCTCGGTGGAGCCTCCGGTGCTGGTGGCGCCGGCGCCGGCGGTGCCGGTGGCCGCGGCGGTGCTGGTGCCGGTGCGGGCGCGGGGGCGCGCGGCCGAGGTCAGGAAGGCGAAGACGACCTCGAGCACGAGACCCCCGACTACCTCGTCGGCGACCAGGGCGTCTTCGACGAGGACCTGCCTAGGGTGGCCCCGCCGGTCTTCGGCGACTGGGACAACCAGCGGTAAGTGCTCGAAAGCGCAGAACGGCTAGTGGGCGGCACCGCTTCGGTGCCGCCCACTAGCTCTTGCAACATCACGGACGATCAGTGCTCGAACTGTGGGGGACGGCCGTGCGTCAAGGGCTTCCGAACGGCTGAGGACTGGATCGTGCAGTGAACAACTCGGATCAATTCGTGGACGAACTAGGGGCTGTGCCGTCCACACTTACTGGCTGGGGAGAACCGGTGAAGATCGAGCTGTCGAAGCAAGGCTTCCACGAGGCGTGGAAGCACTTCAACCTCGGCACCAAGCCGCTCGTGCTCAACGTCCTGCCCGACGGCATCCTCGAATCCGAGCGCCGCCAGGTCGAGGCCCGCGCTCGTGGAGAGCTCAACGGACTCGGCTTCGGCAACGAGATGCGGGAAGAGGACATCCAGGGCGCCCTGCTGCCGCTCACCCGCTACGAGCGCGCCTTCGACATCAACTTCCGGGAGCGCAAGCCCGACGGCGGACAGCGCATCGTCGCAGGCATGGTCGCCTGCACCCGAGGTCACGCCACGCTCGCGGTGCTCACCGAGGACTCCGTGACCGTCCAGACGCTGCCCGCCGACTCCATGGTGCGGGCGCTGCTGAGCGTGCTGCCCGACGACGTCAAGGCCGGTCCCGGGCGCGGTGTGTCGCTGCGCAGCTCGGCGATGGAAGCAGCCTCGAAGTCCGCGAGCAACGACCGCGAGATGGCCGAAGGGCTTGCGCGACAAGGCGTTCGGCGCGACGAGGCGAAAACCCTCGTGGAGATGGCCGGTGGGGCGCGCAACGCCTACGCGCAGATCGGCTACGCGGTCATGGACGGAGCCGGCAAGCGGCACCGGGCGCCGATGGTCACCAACTTCTTCGCCAACGCCAAGGGCTGGTACATGATCGAGAACAGCCACCGCAGCGGCGAAGCGTGGACCACCATCGCGCCCATCGACCGCCAGCGGATGGCCGGACGCGTCCAAGACCTGACCAAGACGCTGTAGTTCGCCCGCAGCCCCGGGCACCACGCCCGGGGCTGCGTCGCACCCGGCTTCGCGTCCGGGAAGAGCTCGTCATCGGCCTGCTAGGTTCGGGCCGCACTCTGGAACATCGTTGGGGAGGGCCGGATCCGTGGCCGATGGGGACGAGCGCAGGAACCGGCCCGGATATCGCGATTGGCGAACCGGGCTGGTCGGCATCGCCCTGCTGCTCCTGCTGGCAGTGGTCTTCATCAACGTCCCCGATTACGGGCCCCACATCGCGATCGCGGTCGGGGTCGTCTTCCTCGTGTGGCGCTTCGCCACCGCCAAGCGGCGTGACTGAGCAGCGCTTTCGGGCACCCGGAGCCGGCTGATGCGGCGCGGCGGGGGAGCGGTGTCGTCGAGGATCGAACGGGCCGCGTACGTCGCGTGGCAGGTCGGCGTGCGGCTCGTGGCGCTCGCGCTGTGCTACACGGTCTTCGCCGCATCGGGAGCGCTGGCCTCCGACGGCGTCGTCACCCAGCGGGGAACGGCACTGGCCACGCGCTGCGAACACGTCGGCCCCGTGGGGTTGTCCGGGCTCGGCTGGTACTGGCGGTGCGACGCCGCGATCACCTGGGACGACGGCAGCCGCGAGACGTCCTCCTTCAAGCACTCCGAGCTGACCCCGCGCAACCGGACCGAGCCGGTGCCGGTCGCGTGGCGCGAGGTCGACAACTCCGGCCACATGGTCACCGCCGAGCTCCCGAAGCCCTTCGCCGGAACGGGTTGGGGGCTGCTGGTTCCGCTGCTCGGAGTCGCCATCATGGGCGTCGAGCTGCCACGGCCGGCCTCGCCGCTCGCCGACCAGTGGACCGGGCGACGCAAGACGGCCCGCCTGCAGCTGTGGCAGCCGCTGGTCCTCCCGGCCGGCTGGGCGCTGCTGATCGCGGGCGGCCTGGCCACGGCCGCGCCCGCCGTGCTCCCGGGCTCGGCGGTGATCACGCTCCTGCTCGGTCACCTCGTGCTCGCGACCGCGGTCGTCCTCGGAATCAACCGGCGACGTCACGGCTTCGAACAACCGCCCCTGATCTCCCCCGAGCGCCGGGCGCGATGCGAGCGCGCGGGGAGCGCGCTGCGCTGGATCGGGGCCGTCGGGGCCCTGTTCGTCCTCGTCATGGGATTCGGCAACTGGCTCGGCGTCCTCGGCGCCGCGGCGATCCCGCTGGCCCTCGTCGCCCTCGGCCAGCGGCTGCTGCTGGTCGCACCCCGACATCGCGGACAATCCGATGGAACTGGACGCGCTCCCGCCACGTCCTAGCGCTGAACGTGAAAGGGGTTGTGGTGGAACAGTCGCCAGAGCAATGGCTGGCATCGATGCAGGCGCGCGCCGACGAGATGGTCCGGCAGTCGCAGGAGATCCAGCAGAGCCTGCAGGAGATGAGCGAGACCGCGTCCGAGCCGGACGGTGCCGTCACAGTGACGGTAAGCGCCAACGGGGCGCTCACCGACCTGCACATCGACAAGCGGGCCCTGCAGCGCGGCCCTGACCGGCTGAAGGACGCGATCCTGCAGCTCGCGGGGCAAGCGCAGGCCAAGGTCGCCGGGCGCGTCGTGGACACCGTGGAACCCGTGGCCGGCAGCACCGGGCTCGACTTCCTGCGCACCCAGCTTCCCGCCGACCCGGACGCTGCCGAGCAGAGCCCGCCGCGGCCCGCGAACGACGACCTCGACGACGAACCCCCGCAGACGTTCCTGCGCTGACCAGGAGGCCCGGCATGACGCAGATGAGGGTTCAGCCGCAGGCGCTGACCTCCCACGCGAGTTACCTCTCCGAGCTCGCGGGCAAGATCTCCCAGGCCGCCAGCAAGGGCGACGCGGTCGACTTCGGCCCGGAGTCCTTCGGACTCGTGGGGCAGGCGTTCGCCACGCAGGCGCGCACGACCTCGCAACAGGCCGTCGACCAGCTCAACACCTTCTCCGAGCGCACCGACAAGCTCGGTCAGGCCGTCGGCGAGTGCGCCACGTCCTACACGGCCGATGACGACGACCAGGCCTCCTGCCTGGGCAAGATCGAGTGGTGAGCCAGATGTCTTCGATGTTCGTCGACACCGAGTCCCCGTCGCTGGGATCGAGCGCCTGGAGCGCAGGTGCGGGACCGGTGGACTCCGCCCGAGCCACGGCCAACGCCATCAGCCAGGGCGACTGGGGTGATTTCGCCGCCAGCGCAGGGGTTCTCGCGCTCGACGGCCTGGTGACCGCGATCGATCCGGTCGGCACCGCGCTGGCCGCGGGCGTCGGCTGGCTCATGGAACACCTCGCGCCGCTGCGCGAACTGCTCGACTTCCTCGCCGGTGACCCGAACGCCATCAAGGCGGGGGCCGACACCTGGCTGGAGATCAAGGCCGACCTGGAAGGGCTCGCCGCCGAATTCCCCGGCCAGGCCGAGCAGCAGACCAGCAGCTGGTCGGGTCAGGCCAAGGACGCCTACTCCCAGCAGGTCCAGCAGTACACCGAGGGACTGCAGAGCATGGCGATGAGCGCGGGCAGCGCCTCGGCGACGATCGCCACCGCGGGAACCATGGTCGCGACCTGCCGGGCCATCGTCCGCGACATCATCGCCGCGATCGTCGCCGAGCTGGTCAAAGGTGCTCTGGCGGCCCTGGCCGGATCGGTGGTCAGCTTCGGCGCCACGGTCGCCGGCTACCTCGCCTACGCCGCCGGGCGCGTGGGCATGACCATCGCCAAGATCACCGCGAAGATCAGCCAGCTGCTGGCCAAGCTCGGCAAGGCCGGAGCCATGCTGGCGCGCGTCCTCGACGACATGGCGCAGGTCGGCGCCAAGGTCGGCGCGGACCTGACCGCAGCCGGGACCAAAGCGGCTTCGACCGCGCCGGCAGCGGCAGGTGATCTGCTCTCGGCCGGAAGCCGTGCTTCGGCGAGCGCTGATGCCCTGGGCACCGCCGCCAGCGGCACGGCACGCGCCTCCGACGGCCTCGGCTCGGCCGCAAGCCGCACGTCCGACGCCGCCGGCGCGCTCGGCCGCGGTTCGGAGAACCTGGCAGGAACCGGCCTGCGCTGGAGCCACGGCGCCGACGAAGCCGGCCAGGCGGTCACCGAAGGCGTCGGCAAACGAGCCCAGGACTGGGCGCAGAACGCCGGCTACAACGGACGCCACGCCGACGACATGGACCGCGCGGCGAACGTGACCAAGCCCGAGAGCGCTCTCCTCCGAGGTGGGCTGGGGCACGAGCAGTACCACGAGCAGACCTACGACTCCGACTCCGGCGAGTACTACGACGGCTACGACCGCAGCGGTGCTCCCGATGGCTCGGCCGGCTGATCCGGCGACATCAGGCCACGGCCGCGTCCGGTCTGGAGCGGTGGGGGCGCCGGGGGTTCGGATGGGACACGACGGGACCGCCATTTCCGCTCAGCGAAAGAACGTTGATCAGTTCAAGATCAACTTCCATCATAGAACAGGCTCTCGAACGGTGTGCGTTCGGGGACCGTTTCACGCGGGTGTGACCTGCGGAGACACCCCTCACGTGGCTCAACTGTGCGGAAATCGGACACATTCCGATAAGTTTTGCCGAGATTAGTGCACTTCAGCGGCTTTGTTGATAGGACTTGCAGCGGCCCCGTGCTCGTGCACGCCTTGTACGGGTAGAACTTCAAGGGCCAGGGCGGTGGAGCGGACTGACCCTCTCCACAAAACCGGGACCCCCGTGGGCAACCGCCTTTCGGGACTCGGTACCGTCGCCCGCACCGATCAAGAGAAACCCCACATCACGGAGGACATGGTGGCCCTTCCCCAGCTGACTGAGGAGCAGCGGGCAGCAGCTCTGGAAAAGGCGGCTGCCGCCCGTCGCGCCCGAGCTGAGCTCAAGGAGCGCCTCAAGCGAGGCGGAACCACGCTGGCGGAGGTCCTCGAGACCGCCGACAACGACGAGGTCTTGGGCAAGATGAAGGTCTCCGCCCTGCTCGAGGCCCTGCCCGGCGTTGGCAAGGTCCGTGCGCAGCAGATCATGGAGCGGCTGGAGATCGCCAACAGCCGTAGGCTGCGCGGGCTGGGCGAGCGGCAGCGCAAGGCGCTGCTCACCGAGTTCAGCGGCGAGTGATCGACGCTAAAACCGGCGCTGAGCCGAGGATCGTCCGTCAGGGCGAGCCTCGGCTCACCGTCGTTTCCGGGCCCTCTGGCGTCGGCAAGTCCAGCGTGCTCAGCGAAGTGCGGAGGCACGTGCCGGAGGTCCACTTCAGCGTGTCCGCGACCACCAGGGCTCCTCGTCCCGGTGAGATCGACGGAGTGCACTACCACTTCGTCTCCGTCGCGGAGTTCGAGCGGATGATCACCGACGGTGAGATGCTCGAACACGCCCGCTACGCGGGCAACTTCTACGGGACCCCTCGCAAGCCCGTCCAGGACGCGATCGACTCGGGCAAGCCCGCCGTGCTGGAGATCGAACTCCAGGGCGCGCGCCAGGTCCGCACCGCCTGGCCGGACGCGCAGCTGGTGATGCTGCTGCCGCCCTCCTGGGACGAGCTGGTCGACCGGCTCACCGGCCGCGGCACCGAGCCGGCCGACGTCGTGGAGAAGCGACTGGCCGCAGCGCGCGAGGAGCTGGCCGCCGAACCGGAGTTCGACGAGACCGTCGTGAACGCCGATGTGCAGTCCGCGACCAGCGAATTGGTACGATTGATACTCGGCCACGAGAAGTGACCCGCCAGACCTGACCGCAGAGGTCTCGGCCGCGCGTCACCTCCCGTCCTCCCGAGCGAACTACTACTGAGCAGGAGCCACACCTGTGAGCACCCCGAGCGCGCTGGCTGCCCTCAACAGCAGCCCGTCGACCAACACCGTCGAGGGCATCACCTACCCGCCGATCGACGACCTGCTGGAGCAGGTGAGCTCGAAGTACGCGCTGGTCATCTACTCGGCCAAGCGCGCGCGGCAGATCAGCGACTACTACGCCCAGCTGGGCGAGGGCCTGCTGGAGTACGTCGGCCCGCTCGTCGAGCCGGGCCCGCGGGAGAAGCCGCTGTCGATCGCGCTGCGCGAGATCCACGCCGGCGTGCTCGAGCACACCGAAGGCGAGTGACGTCTGAAGCGACCGAGGACCGCTCGCGGGTGGTCCTCGGCGTCAGCGGTGGCATCGCCGCCTACAAGGCGTGCGAGGTCCTGCGGCGGCTGACCGAGTCGGGTCACGACGTCCGCGTCGTGCCGACCGAGGCCGCGCTGAACTTCGTCGGCGCTGCCACCTTCGAGGCGCTGTCCGGGCACCCGGTGACCACCGGCGTGTTCTCCGACGTGCACGAGGTGCCGCACGTGCGGCTCGGGCAGGAAGCCGACCTCGTGGTCGTCGCCCCCGCCACCGCTGACCTGCTGGCCCGAGCGGCCTCCGGGCAAGCGCCCGACCTGCTCACCAACACGCTGCTGACCGCGCGCTGCCCGGTGCTGATGATCCCCGCGATGCACACCGAGATGTGGGAGCACCCGGCGACCCAGCACAACGTGGCGCTGCTGCGCAGTCGCGGCGTGATCGTGTCTGAGCCCGACAGCGGCCGGCTCACCGGCAAGGACACCGGCAAGGGGCGGCTGCCCGACCCGGCCGAGATCGTGGACCTGGCGCGCCTGCTGCTCACCTCGGCCACCGCGCTGCCGTGGGACCTGGAAGGCCGCCGGGTGGTCATCTCGGCCGGTGGCACGCGGGAATCGCTCGACCCCGTCCGCTACCTGGGCAACCGCTCGTCCGGGCGCCAGGGGTACGCGCTGGCGCGCATCGCCGCGCACCGCGGAGCCGACGTGACGCTGGTCGCCGCGCACACCGCTGACCTGGTCACACCTGCCGGCGTGCGGCTGATCAGGGTCGGGACCGCCGAGGAGATGCGGTCGGTGATGCTCAGCGAGTCCGAGGGCGCCGACGCGGTCGTGATGGCCGCCGCGGTCGCCGACTTCAAGCCGGTGAACCGGGTCGAGCACAAGATCAAGAAGACCGACCGGAACCCGGATCCCGTTGAGCTGGCCAGCAATCCCGACATCCTCGCCGAGATCGTCGACGCCCGTGCGGCCGGGAAGCTCGGCGCATCGCTGATCGTCGGGTTCGCCGCTGAAACCGGTGACGCCACCTCGTCCGTGCTCGACCACGGCCGGGCCAAGCTCGCCCGCAAGGGCTGCGACATGCTCGTGGTCAACGCCGTCGGTGACGGCATGGCCTTCGAGGTCGAGGACAACTCCGGCTGGCTGCTCGGCGACGACGGAACCGAGGAGCGCATCGCCTTCGGAGCCAAGTCCCTCCTGGCGTCCACATTGTGGGACGCGGTCTCCCGGCGGCTCTCCGACCAGTAGTGTTTCGGCATCAATGCCGGAAGCACCCGAGGAGAGTTGTTGAGTCAGCAGCGGTTGTTCACCAGTGAGTCGGTGACCGAAGGGCATCCCGACAAGATCTGCGACGCGATCAGCGACTCGGTGCTCGACGCACTGCTCGCCCAGGACCCGCGCTCCCGCGTCGCCGTCGAGACCCTGGTGACCACCGGGCAGGTGCACGTGGCCGGCGAAGTCACCACCGACGCCTACGCCGACATCCCGGCCATCGTGCGGGAGAAGATCCTCGAGATCGGCTACGACTCCTCGGCCAAGGGCTTCGACGGCAACTCCTGCGGCGTCAACATCGCCATCGGCTCCCAGTCGCCGGACATCGCCCAGGGCGTCGACACCGCGCACGAGACGCGCGTCGAAGGCGTCATCGACGAGATCGCCCAGCAGGGCGCGGGCGACCAGGGCCTCATGTTCGGCTACGCCTGCGACGACACGCCCGAGCTCATGCCGCTGCCCATCGCGCTGGCCCACCGCCTCTCGCGCAGGCTCACCCGCGTCCGCAAGGACGGCGTGCTGTCCTACCTGCGGCCCGACGGCAAGACCCAGGTCACTATCGAGTACGACGGCGAGAAGGCCGTGCGGCTCGACACCGTCGTGCTCTCCACCCAGCACGCCGAGGACATCGACCTCGACGGCCAGCTCGTCGGCGACATCACCAAGCACGTCGTGCAGCCCGAGATCGACGAGCTCTCCCTCGACACCTCGCACACGCGCCTGCTGGTCAACCCCACCGGCCGGTTCGTCGTCGGCGGCCCGATGGGCGACGCCGGACTGACCGGGCGCAAGATCATCGTCGACACCTACGGCGGCATGGCCCGCCACGGCGGCGGCGCCTTCTCCGGCAAGGACCCGTCCAAGGTCGACCGCTCCGCCGCCTACGCGACGCGCTGGGTCGCCAAGAACGTCGTCGCCGCCGGACTCGCCAAGCGCATCGAGGTCCAGGTCGCCTACGCCATCGGCAAGGCGGCACCGGTCGGTCTGTTCATCGAGACCTTCGGTACCGAGACCGTCGAGCCGGACCGCATCCAGCAGGCCATCAACGAGGTTTTCGACCTCCGCCCGGCCGCCATCATCCGCGACCTCGACCTGCTGCACCCCCTCTACTCGGCCACCGCCGCCTACGGCCACTTCGGCCGCACCGACGTCGACCTCCCCTGGGAATCCACCTCCCGAGCAGAAGCCCTCAAAGCAGCAGCCGGCGCCTGACGGCCACACCATCGGGGTGCCCCGGAGCGTCGAACTCCGGGGCACTTCTCGTGCTCTCGCACGGCCCAGCCCAGGAAGCTCGGAATTCCCCCTAAAGATGACCCGCGGAGACGTTCAGCAACCCCGAGGGGGCTCCCCGCCACACCTCACGCCCCCTCGCGACGCTCCTACCTGCAGCGCTCCCAGTTTTAGTCCAAACCGAGCCATGATCATGTCCGAAATGTCGGCTCAGTTTGGACTAAAACTGGGACCTCCTACGCGACGCGGACGACTCGCACCGTGCGGACGCGCCCGAGTGTGGTGGGGATTCGAATGGCGCGCGGAGTTCGGATCGGGGTGCTGGCTCGGGTCGCGTGGGATTTGACTGGGGTGGGGGTCGAGATGACGCTTGATGGGTGGGGCCGGTTGCGGATCGGTTCGTGGCTTACGGCGCGTCGCACTGGGCGTTGATGGCGCTCATCGTGGCCGGGTCGGTGGTGCTCGTCGTGCTCGGGCGGGGACTGGCCGAGGCCTCCGCTGACCGGTGGTGCCGGGTGTTCGCGCTGGTCGTGCTGGGGTTCAACGTTCCGCTGCTGGTGTTCCGGTTGATGCCGGGGGAGTGGGACGTCGCCGAGTCGCTGCCGCTGCACCTCTGCGACCTCGCGTGGGTGGTGGCGGCCCGGGCGCTGTGGACGCGACGGTCGACGCCCTACGTGCTGCTCTACTTCTGGGGCCTGACGCTGACCCCGCAAGCGATCATCACCCCGGCCCTGGACGCGCCCGACTTCCCGGACATCAACTTCATCGAGTTCTGGGGCCAGCACCTGCTGGTGATCTGGACGGCGGCCTTCCTGACCTGGGGAATCGGCATGCGGCCGAGCTGGCGCGGGTACTGGATCTCGGTCGCTGTCACCATCTCGTGGGTCCTGGCGATGTTGGTGTTCAACGAGGTCGCCGGCACCAACTACGGCTTCGTCAGCAGCAAGCCCGAGAACCCGTCGCTGCTGGACCTGATGGGTGGCTGGCCCACCTACCTGGCCGTGGAGCTCGTCGTCGGCATGGCCGGCTGGGCGCTGCTCACCTGGCCGTGGACGCGTCGGCGGGAGCCCGTCACGGCGCCTTGAAGCCCTGCTGCCGCCACGCCTCGTACACGGCGACCGCGGCCGAGTTCGCGAGGTTCATCGAGCGGATCCCGGGAAGCATCGGGATCCGCACCCGCAGCGATGCCTCCTCGATGAGCTCATCCGGGAGCCCGACGGATTCCGGCCCGAACAGCAGCACGTCCCCGGGCCGGTAGTCCACGTCGGTGTAGGAGGTCTCGGTGCGCGCGGTGAAGGCGATGATGCGCTCCGGGCGCAACGCCTCCCAGCACGCCTCCAGGCTCGGGTGCACGTGCAGTGCGGCGCGGTCGTGGTAGTCCAGCCCGGCGCGGCGCAGCTTCGCGTCCTCCACGGAGAACCCCAGCGGCTCGATCAGGTGCAGCGCGGCACCGGAACCGGCGGCCATCCGGATCGCGTTCCCCGCGTTGCCGGGAATCTCGGGGTGGAAGAAGACGACGTGAATCACCGGAAAATGCTGTCACATATCCCACCTCGGCCCCAACTCGCCGGTCGACTCCGGGCCCAGGTCACGACGGGGGCGTCTGGTAGAGAAGAGACATGGCAGGTGCACAGCCCCGGAAGCGGAAAGGGGAGGAGACCGAGCGCACAGCGGCGGCGAACAACCCGGTCGCGCGCGTGATGGTCGACGTCCCGCTCCCGGTGCACCTGGATCGTCCGTTCGACTACCGCGTCCCCGACCGGCTCGACGCCGACGCCCAACCCGGCTGCCGGGTGCGGGTGCGCTTCCGGGGCAAGCTCGTCGACGGCTACCTGCTCGAACGCAACGAGACCACCGACTTCAAGGGCAACCTCGCCTGGCTGGAACGGGTGTCCTCGCCCGAGCCGGTGCTCACACCGGAGATGCTCTCCCAAGCCCAGGCCGTCGCCCACCGCTACGGCGGGATGCTCGCCGACGTCCTGCGGCTGGCGATCCCGCCGCGCAGCGCCGCCGCCGAGAAGTCCGCGCGCAGCGAACCGCTCCCCGCTCCGGAACGCCCGGAAACGACCGCGTGGCAGCGATATCAGCACGGTCAGTCCTACTTGGACGCGCTGCACGCCGGTCGTCCCGCCCGCGCGGTGTGGCAGGCGCTGCCGGGTGAGGACTGGCCCGCCCGGCTCGCCGAAGCCGCCGCGACCACGGCCTCGGCCGGGCGCGGCGCGCTCATCGTGGTGCCCGACCACCGCGACCTGAAACGCCTGCACCGGGCGTGCTCGGCACTGCTCGGCGACGACGTGGTGACGCTGACCGCCGACAGCGGCCCGGCCGAGCGCTACAAGCACTGGCTCGCCGCCCTGCGCGGCGCCGCGAGAGTCGTCATCGGCACCCGCGCGGCCATGTTCGCGCCGGTGCGCGACCTCGGCCTTGCCGTCGTGTGGGACGACGGCGACGACCTGCACAGCTATCCGCAGGTGCCCTACCCGCACACCCGCGACGTGCTCACCCAGCGCGCCCACACCGCGGGCGCGGCGCTCATCGTCGGCGGCTTCGCCCGCACCGCCGAGGCCGCGCTGCTGGTCGAATCGGGCTGGACGCACGAGCTCGTCGCGCACCGCAACGACGTCCGGGCGGCGGCCCCGCGCGTCACCTCCATCGGCGAGGACGACACGCAGCTGGCTCGCGACCCCGCCGCTCGCGCCGCCAGGCTGCCCTCGGTCGGCTTCGAGGCCGCCCGCGCCGCGCTCAAGATCGGTGCCCCGGTGCTCGTCCAGGTTCCGCGTCGCGGATACGTGCCCGCGCTGGCCTGCGGAGACTGCCGGGAGCGCGCCCGCTGCCGCCGCTGCGCGGGACCGCTCGCACTGCCGGGCGGGACCGAGGACGGCATGCCGAAACCCGCCGCGTGCAACTGGTGCGGCGCGGCCGAGGCGGCGTTCAAGTGCCCCCAGTGCGGCTCCCGACGGTTGCGCGCGATCGCCGTCGGCGCCGGGCGCACGGCCGAAGAGCTCGGCCGCGCCTTCCCGGGCTTCCCGGTGCGCACCTCCGGCGCCGGTGAGATCCTCGCCGACGTGCCGGCCAAACCCGCCCTGATCGTGTGCACGCCTGGTGCCGAACCCGTCGCCGACGGCGGGTACGGCGCAGCGCTGCTGCTCGACGGGCGCACGCTGCTCGGCAGGCCGGAGCTGCGCGCCTCCGAAACGGCGCTGCGGCTCTGGTTCTCCGCGGCCGCACTCGTCCGGCCCGGCTCCGAAGGCGGACGTGTCGTGGTGATGGCCGAATCGTCCCTGCAGCCGGTGCAGGCGCTCGTCCGGTGGGACCCGTCGTGGTACGCCGCGCAGGAGCTCGCCGAGCGCGCCGAACTCGGCTTCCCGCCCGCTCGCCGGGTCGCTGCCGTCGACGGCACGCCGGACGCGATCGAAGCGCTGCTGGACTCCGCGGACCTGCCCGCCAGCGCGGAAGTCCTCGGTCCCGTCCCGCTCGGCGAGGTCGACGAGGACGGCAGCTCCGAGCGAGAACGCCTCATCGTCAGGGTCGAGCGCACCGAGGGCCGGGCCCTCGCCGACTCGCTGCACGCCGCCCAAGCGATCCGCGCCGCCCGCAAGGCCACCGAACTCCAGGTGCGCCTGGACCCGCTGGAGATGTTGTAGTGAACCGGATCTTCCTGGAGACCGAGCGGATGGTGCTGCGCGAGCTCACCGAGGCCGACGCCGGTGAGGTCTTCCGCCTGAACAACGATCCCGAGGTCATGCGCTACATCAACGGCGGGCGCCCGATGAGCATCGAGGAGGTCCGGGACGGGATCATGCCGAAGTACCTCCAGACCTACGAGCGCTTCGGCGGCCAGGGGAACTGGGCGGCCATCGGTCGCGAAACCGGGTGCTTCCTGGGCCTGTTCAACTTCCGGCCGGAGGCGGTCGACGCGGTGGACGACTTCGAGCTCGGTTACCGGCTGCACCGCTCGGCGTGGGGCCGCGGCCTGGCCACCGAGGGGGCGGTGGCCCTCATCCGCGCGGGCTTCACCGAGCTCGGCCTGAGCCGGGCGTGGGCCCAGACCATGACCGTCAACACCGGATCCCGCCGGGTCATGGAGAGAGCCGGTCTCCACCACGTCCGCACCTTCCTAGCCGAGTGGCCGGAAGGCGAGATCGAAGGCTCCGAACACGGAGACGTCGAATACGCCATCACCAAATCCCAATGGCGAGCACAGAGCTGACCTCACGAACTCGCCAGGCTCAAGATCTCGGTGATCGTGAAGAACCCCAACTTGCTCCCAGCCACGGGCTCGACCTGGATGTTGGTGACGAGATTGTCTTCCCGCCACGAGTCGTAGCGGTGGCCCGTGAACTCCACCCCGCGGTACTTGCGGAATTCCTTGGGGAGTTCGAGGACATTGCCTGTGCCGTGCTTGTCCACAAGCTTCTTGTATTCCTTGGCCGAATCGACGCTGGGCATGTCGACCGTCGAGACGGCCACGACCACGCTGCCATTGCGGGGCTTGCGGAGGTCGGCGAAGAATCGGTGCAGAGTACGGCAGGGGTGGGCTGCGAAGAAGCGTTTCACGTTGCCGTATGCAGTCCCATCGCAGTCACCGAACTGACTGCGCTCCTTGACCTCAACTTGGTAGCCGCGGCTCCTCCAGCGTGCCACGGCGCGAAATTCCACTTCGAGCGGGCTCTTCGCGGACTGCGTTGTACGCGGTTTCGGCTTCGGGGCAGTGATTCCTTCAAAGGCTGCGGTGCCCCCACCGCCGACCGCTATCGAACCCCCGAGGGCGATCGCGACCACCGCGCTGGTGGTTCGGCTCGGTCCACGCCGTGTATGTCCCCTGACCCTGGTCCCGTCGCGACGGAAGTACTCGCGGACGCTGATTTTCCGCAACCTGCCTCCTCACCGTTGTGCGGAACCCGACGGTTGATCAGTGAACCGGAGGTGCGGAAGGAGGCGCGGCGTTTTGAGAACCGATCATCCGGTCAGAGCAGCCACCCGAGGAGGCAGGTTCTGGGCACTGGGCAGTTGTGGTCTGAACTGACCGGACGAACCGGACACCGAGGGTGGACGGTTCGGACCAAAACTGCCCCGGTGCCCGGGATCAGAGGTTGGTGGCGTGGGCCTGGTCCGGTTGGGCCGTGCGGTATTCGATGGCCCGGTCCAGGACGGTGACGAGGACCTCCTTGGTGGAGGACTTGTCGCGGGCGTCGAAGGGGAGGACCGGGATCTCCGGGTCGAGGTCCAGGGCGGCGGCGACCGTCTCCGGTTCGTGGCGCGGGGCGCCGTCGAACTCGTTCACCGCGATCACGAACGGGATTCCGCGGTCCTCGAAGAAGTCGAGGATGGCGAAGCACTGGTTCAGCCGCTCGGTGTCGACGATGACGATCGCGCCCAACGCGCCCAGCGCGATGCTGTCCCACATCGGCCAGAACCGGTCCTGGCCCGGAGTTCCGAACAGGTAGAGCTTCGGTCCGCTGGGCAGGTCCAGGCGCCCGAAGTCCAAGGCGACCGTGGTCGTCTTCTTCTCCTGCACTCCCGCCAGGTCGTCGATGCCGACGCCCGCCTCGGTGAGGATCTCCTCGGTCCGCAGCGGCTCCCGGTCGGTGAGCTTCGTGATCATCGTGGTCTTGCCGACCCCGAAAGCCCCGGCGATCACGATCTTCGCCGAAGCGGTGCTCGGATCAAAGGTTCCGGACATCGTTGCGCAGCCTCTCCATGAAAGAAACATCAGGCCGGTCGGTGCGAGGTGCCGTCACCCGCAGTACACCGCGCTCGACCAGATCGCAGACCAGGACGCGGGCCACCGAGATCGGGCTCTCCAGCACCGCGGCGATCTCTGCCAGCGACACCGGTTTCGAGCACAGCTCCCGAACGGTGGTGGCGCTCAGCGACCCCTCCGGTGCGAAGTCGCGGGGAGTCGCCTGCAGCAGGGCGGAGACGTCCAGGTCGTCGCTGGTGACATCGGTGCGGCCGCCGGTGTGCACGTAAGGCCGCACCAGCGGCCCGGGTTCGTCATCGTTCCACTCGGTCATGCCATCACCGCCGTGCCGGGGTGGCCAGGTGCGAACCGACCCGCTCGAGCAGCTGCTCGAGCTCCGCGGCGACCAGCTCCAGATCCGCGTTCGCCGAGACGACGACCAGCAGCCCGGTGCGCTCCGCCGCCTGCCCGAGCATCAGGAACGCGTCCTCGCTCTCGATGAGCGTGCTCCGCACGGCCCCGGAACCGGTGTGCGCGCTCGCGCTCGCCACCATGCTGTTGATCGAAGCGCCCAGCGCGGCCAGCGCGTCGGCCTCGCTCTCCGGCATTCCCGAGAACGCGGTCGGCAGGCCGTCGGAGGAGAACAGGACCAGGCCTCTGACGTCGGAGACCTGGCGGTGGAAATCGTCGAGCAACCAGTTCAGATCGTCGCGGGTCACGAACGTCCCTCCTGTTGAGAACGGGCTCGCTGGATCTCGTTCATGAACGACACCGCCCCCGACCGGCGCTTGACCTCGTCGGAAGTCGTTGTCCCGGAACCGGATTCGGCCTGCGTTTCCGGTCCCGACTTGAGCCGCGCGAGGGTCGTGCCGCGCTTGCGCTGCGGCAGGCCGCCGGCCACATCTGGCTCGCCTGCCGACGACGTGCTGTGGGGCCTGCGGTGCATCCGGATCGTCGCCTCACCGCTGCGCTCGCGCTTCGCGGACACCTGGCCGGAGATGATGTCGCCCGGCAGCACCACCGAGGCGCGCGTTCCCGAGCTCTCGCCGGGGTGCAGGCTGACGGCGATGCCGCGCCGCTGCGCGAGGCGGCTGACCACCACGAGGCCGAGCCGGACGTCGTCCTGCACCGAGGTCGCGGTGAAATCCGGTGGGGCGGACAGAGTTCCGTTGATCCGCTCGCGGTCGGCGTCCTTCATGCCCAGGCCCCGATCCTCGACGTCCACCCGCACGCGGCCGTCGTCGGTGGGCTCGACCAGGACCAGGACCGACGAGTCCGGCGGGGAGAACCGGGTCGCGTTGTCCATCAGCTCCGCCAGCACCCGGATCGTGTCGGTGACCGCCGGGCCCTTCACCGCCACCGGAGGCACCGCGCGGACGTTGATCCTGGTGTAGTGCTCGGTCTCGCCGATCGCCGACTGGACGACCTTGCTCAGCGGCACCGGATCGCGCCAGCGGCGACCCGGGCGGTCGCCGGCCAGCACCCGCAGGTTCTCGATCTTGCGCCGCAACCGGGTCACCGTGCTGTCGACCTGGAGCAACCGCCGCAGCTTCGCCGGGTCCTGCTCGTCGTGCTCGGCGGCGTCGACCAGCACCATCGCCTGCTGGACGAGGGTCTGCTGCCCGCTCGCGATCGCGGCGATGGCGCTGCGGAACGCGGCGTGCGTCGCGGCCTCGTTGATCGTGGCGTCGATGGTCGCCCGCTGAGAGACCTCCATCGCATCGGCGACCTGGCCGATCTCGTCGCGGCCGAAGTCCAGCTTGCCGAGGTCGGCCTCGGCGTCGACCCGCTTGCCGTTCCTGGCCCGCTGCAGGATCGGCGGCAGCAGGTCGTTGGTGCGGTGCAGCACCGCGTCGCGCAGCCCGGCCAGGCGTTGCAGGACCTGCTCGGCGAGGCGGATGTTGCGCCGCGAGTACCACCAGCAGACGCCCACCACGGCGACCGCGACCAGCACGACCAGGATCGTCCAGACGAACTTCGAGTAACTCTTGGTCATGCCCAGCGTGATCGCGTGATCGGACTGGGTCATCGACAGCGCGTTGAGCTCCCGGCCCACGGCCTCGGTGTCGGCGCGCCAGGAGCGCTGCTGCTCCGGAGACATCGCCTGCACGCCGGGCGCGCCCGCCGCGATCAGCTGATCCTCGGCTGTGGTGAGCCGCTGCCACGCCGCCGATCGGGTCAGCTCGTCGTACTGGGCGCGGACCTGAGGGGCGGCGTGCGCGCTCTCGGTGCGAATCCGGCTGCGGTAGGTGAACACGCGCTCGGCGAACGCGTGGTGCTCGCCGACCTCGAAGCGGCCCGAGTCCACGGCGGAGCCGCCGATCATCGCCGCGCGTCGCATCAGATCGGAGGCGCGCAGCAGCTCGGTCGCGGTGATCCCGTCCTGGGTGACCTGGATGTCGTGGGCCAGCCGGGACTGGGTGTCGAAGAGCTCGATGCCGGAGTCGATGACCGAGTTGAAGTAGTCGACGGTGGCGCGGCGGTTGAGCGGACCGTCCGCGAGCAAGCGACGCTGCGGCAGTTCCCCCACCCGGCGCTGCAGATCCGCGGTCTTCTCCGCGATCGGCCCGGGCGCGTAGCCGACCAGCGATTCCAGCGTGCTGTTGAGCTCGGCGACGTCGCGGTCGGTCGTGGCGCGCGCGTTGGCCAACTGCGCGGGCGGGACCCCGTCGCGCACCGAGAGGTCGCGTTCGTTCTGCAGCGCCGCGAAGGTCCGCATCGCCGAGGTTCCGGCCTCCTGGGCCGCGACCCCGATGCGCCAGACGACGAAGGACTCGACGCCTTGCGGGACCGTCGACGACAGCAGCACCACCGACAGCAGCGCGATCGGCAGCGTGAGCGCGCGCGAGAGCCGCCTCTTGATGGTCCGGTGATGAGTTTCGGCGTCCTGAGACGTCACCAGCGGAAACCCCCCTCCGGTTTCAGCAGCGATGATGACCCGCGGACGCTAACAGCTCAGCAACCCTGCGTGGTGGGTATTCGCGGCCGTGTCAACACATGTGACACGTTCATACCAACGCGGGCAACGTCGTGGTCACGATCCGCATGCGGAACCGCAAAAATCTCCACTAACGGGCAACCTCCGCGGCCGACTGAGGCAGAGGCCCGTCAGGGGTGGTGCTCGCCCGGCCCCAGTTTTAGTCCAAACCGAGCCATGATCATGCCCGAAATGTCGGCTCAGTTTGGACTAAAACTGGGACCGGCCTCATCGGGCGCCCCGTGCGGAGCGTCCGTGCGGGGTTTCGCGCCTCTGTTTCTTCTCGGTTTGTGGTGTGGGTGGGGTGGGGAAGTTTTCATGAAAACTTCCCCACCCCACCCACACCACCCGACGGCCTGCTCGGGGGTCAGTAGCGGTGCAGTGCGGGTGCGTTGGGGGACGGCTGCGTGGTGACGGAATTGGGTGCGGAGGTCTTCGCCGGGTCGCCGTCGGAGGTGTAGCGCGATTCCGGAGCGGCGGCCAGCTTGTCCAGCCACGCCGTCGAGCCGTAACCGGCGTCCTCGCCTGCCGGTCCCTGCGAGCGGATGCGCGGGATGTTCGTCGGATCGAAGTCGGTGGTGAACGGCGACGGAGCCGGGTTCGAGCCCACCAGCATCACGCTCGTGTGGTGGTAGGTGACCCCGTCCGCCGAACCGTCGGCGGCCAACGGCTCCTCGTCGGGATGCATGCCCAGCGGCAGCGCGATCGAGTCGACCCGCAGTCCCGGCACCGCATCGGTGATCACGCGCTGCATCCCGGCGATCTCCTGCTGCGCCTCCGCGGAGGAGACCTTGCCGAGGTTCGGGTGGTTCACGGTGTGGTTGCCGATCTCGAAACCGTTGTCGTGCAACCAGGTGAGACTCCGCCGTCCGGTGGGCTCCTCGAACGGCGGGTTGAACACGTACATCGTTGCCACTGGCCGGAAGCCCGGGTTGGCCTGCGCGACGGAGAGCAGGATCCCGACGGCGGACTCCGGAGCCGGGTTGCCCGCAGGGTCCACTGTGAACTGAGACGTGGATCCGTCGTCGAAGGTCAGCACGACGGGGTGCTTGCCCGCCGGGATGTCGATCTTCCCCGAGGCGTACTCGGTGGCCGTCACCGGAACGTAATCCTCGTGGACGAGCCTTTCCAGCTCGGCGCGGAAATCGCCAGGGGTGCGGTCGTAAACGCTGCTCGGAGTGGGCGTGATGCGGTGGTACATCAGCACCGGAACGTCCCCGAGCTCGTTGGCCCCGACCGCGGCCGGGTCCGGTGGCGGCGGGGGAGCGGGTGGCGGTGCTGGAGCAGCAGGCGGCGGAAGGGTGGTCGCGTTGGGTGCGCTGCAAGCGGCGACTGCGAACAACGTCGCGAGCGCCGCAGTGCGAACCGTGGTTCTCAAGGACAACATCGGAACCAACGGTATAGATCCGGTTCCGATACCGGGATACTCCAACTGGCCAATTGATCTAGCCCGTTCCGACTGCGACAGTGGTTTTCCGGCCGCGCGGTAGTGGCCGGAACCCAATTGTCCAGCAAGGAAATTCGTGCACCGCGCGAGTTCGCCTAAGTCGGGGAGGCGAAACCGATGTCGGATGCTGCTTCAGCGCGCGCCCGCATCAAGGCCATCAGCGGCGGAATGCCCAAATATGTCGCAATCGGAGTGGGTACCGCACTGGTCCTGCTCCTCGGTTTCCTACTGTTACGCGCACTGTCCACTGAGGACGTGAAGATCACTGGTTTGGCTCAGCCGGTGAACACCGATGCCGAGGTGGGTATTCAGGGCGTGAACAACGCCAAGATCTCGGTTGACGGAAGGGAAGTCGCCGCGCGGCAGGTGCCAGGCGGTTTGACCGTGGGATCCGCCGGTCTTCCGGAGGGCAAGCACGAGTTGGTCGTCGACGCACCGCGCAGCATCTCCTGGCTCGGTTCAGACACCACGAGTCACGAGTTCACTGTGGACAACACGCCACCGGAGCTCCAGGTCGATGACTCGCTGCGACCGGACGGGCCGAATCGCCCGGTCACCGTCAACGGCAAGGCCCACGGTGCCGAGCGCGTCGAGGTCGCCGGCAAGCAGGTCAAGACCGACCCGCAGGGTTCCTTCAGCCTCGTGGTCGACAAGCCGGACCGCGACGTCAAGGTCGTGGCCACCGATGCCGCGGGCAACAGGGCCGAACGGGTCATGACCGTCCACATCAAGCACCCGGGCATGCGGGCGGTGCACGTCACCGGCATGGCCTGGACCAGCGACTCGCTGCGCGAGCCGATCCTGGAGATGGCGCGGCAGGGCAAGATCGACACCGTCGAGCTCGACCTCAAGGACGAGAGCGGCGAGGTCGTCTACGACTCGGCCGTCCCGACCGCGCACCAGATCGGCGCGGTCAAGGGCTACTACAACGCCCGGGAGGCCCTCGACCAGTTGCACGGCATGGGCGTGCGGGTCGTTGGCAGGCTCGTCGCGTTCAAGGACCCGATCCTCGGCGCGGCCTCCTGGAACAGCGGTCACCCCGAGCGGGTCGTGCAGACCTCCGGTGGTTCGCCCTGGTCCAGCGGTTACGGGGAGTTCGCCTTCACCAACTTCGCGGACCCGGCCGTGCGCCAGTACAACGTCGACATCGCCGCCGAAGCCGCCCAGCTCGGGTTCGACGACGTGCTCTACGACTACGTGCGCCGGCCGGACGGTCACATGGATCAGATGCGCATCCCGAACCTGGTCGGCACTCCGGAGACGGCCATCGCCGACTTCCTGCGCCAGACCCAGACCGAGGTGCGTTCGCGCGGAGCCCTGCTGGGTGCCTCGGTCTTCGGCATCGCCGTCGACCGGCCGACCGAGATCGCCCAGGACATCCGGCAGATGTCGCAGTACGTCGACTACATCGCGCCGATGGTCTACCCGTCGCACTGGGCGGAGGGCGAGTTCGGGGTCGCCAACCCCAACACCCAGCCCTTCGACATCGTGCAGCGGTCGCTGGCCGAGTTCGCGAAGGTCGTCGAGGGCACGGACGTGCAGATCATCCCGTGGCTGCAGGACTTCAGCCTCGGAGCGTCCTACGGTCCGGCCGAGGTCGCCGCGCAGATCGACGCCTCCCGCAGCAACGGCATGAACTCGTTCCTGCTGTGGGCGCCGAACTGCCGCTACCACGACGCGGCCCTGACACCGACGGGCTGAGAGCGGGACGGGCCGTTCGTCCTGGTGGACGGACGGCCCGTCCCGCTCTCAGGCCTCGGCCGGGGTGGGGATCGCGAACAGGTCGACGTGGCCGTTGGAGATGAACGACGGTCGCTGCCGCAGTTCGCCGAACGCCGCGGTCAGCCGGGGGAAGCGGTCGAACAGCGCGGACAGCGCGATGCCGGCTTCCAGGCGGGCGAGCTGGGAGCCGACGCAGAAGTGCACGCCGTGGCCGAAGCTGAGGTGCGCGGTGTCGGCGCGGGCCGGGTCGAAGAGATCGCCGTCGGGGTAGTGCGCGGGGTGCCGGTTGGCCGCGAGCAGGCCGGCCACGATCGGCTCGCCCGCTCGTATCGTGTCGCCGCCCGGGATCGCGATGTCCTCGACGGCGAAGCGCAGTGGCAGGTTCGCCAGTGGCGCCTGCCAGCGCAACGCCTCCTCCACGACGTCCTCCCAGCTCACCTCGCCAGCCCGGAGCGAGGCGAGGTGCCTGGGCTCGGTGAGCAGCTCGGCGATGGCGTGCCCGATCAGGTTCACGGTCGTCTCGTGACCTGCCGAGAACATCAGCATCAGGGTGTCGGTCAGCTCGCCGTCCGACAGGCGCGTGCCGTCCTCGTCCCGCATCGCCAGCAGATCGCTGGTCAGGTCATCGGCCGGATTCCGCCGCCGCGCCGCGACGTGCTCGCCGAACAGCCGGTACAGCGTCTCCATCCCGGTCACCATCTGCTCCGGGGTCGTGGTGGTGCTGAAGAACAGCTCCACGAGCCCGCGCATCTCGTCTAGGGCGTCGCGGCCGGTGATGCCGAGCAGCGAGCTGATCACCGCGACGGGCAGCGGGTTCGCGAAGTGCGCGCGCAGGTCGACCGCGACCCCTGGTGGCGCGGAAGCGACCTCGTCGAGCAGGCCGGCGGTGATCGACTCGATGTGCGGACGCAGGTCGCGGATGCGGCGGGCGGTGAACGCAGGCGCGATCAGCGCGCGGAGCCTGCGGTGATCGGCACCGTGCGAGTTGAACATGTTCCGCATCGAGACCCAGGTGTGCAGCGGCCAGTCCGCGGGCAGATCGCGATATCCGGGCCAGTGCCGGTGCGGATCCTTGGACACGCGGGTGTCGGCGAACAGGGAGCGGAGCACCACCGGATCGGTGACCAACCACGCCTCGACGTCGCCGGGCAGCGACACCCGGGTCGTCGGGCCTCGCGCGCTGAGCCGCGCTGCCTCCGCGTGCAATTCGCGTCCGGTGGGATCGAGCGGGTACGGGCAGGTGGAAGGTTCCATCGCTGGGCTCCGTCACGTCGTTTCAGCACGCCGGGATGGCGCGAAACCATCATGGAGCGATCGCAATTCGTCCGGTGAGCAGTGTCGGAATGAAGCTCCGTTCAGACGCGTCGGTCGCCGACCCGTCCGATGCGCGACCAGAACGCGGCGGGGCGTTCGCCTCGTCGGGGGAGTCGACCGGTCCGTTCGCCACGCGTGCTGGAAACTGCACTGGAATCGCCGCCGAGGTCTGGATCTTGAGGCCGCCGGTGATGTATCCCCATGCATGGGCGGCGCGCGGTTCAGCGGCCTGCTCCAACAGCAGAAGACGCAGGAGGTTCGGAGACGATGCGGTCGAGCGTTCGGGTCGGGTTGAGCGTGCTCGGGGTGTGCGCGCTGGTGGCACCGGTGGCGCAGGCGGCTCCTGCCAAACCTCCCAAGCAGGCCGAGGCCGTCGGTTTCGGCGGCGCCGTCTCCAGCGTCGACCCCGATGCCACCGAGGCCGGTCTTGAGGTCCTGCGCCGCGGAGGCACCGCCGCCGACGCGGCCGTGGCCACCGCCGCGGCGCTGGGAGTCACCGAGCCCTACTCCGCGGGCATCGGTGGTGGCGGGTACTTCGTGCACTACGACTCCGCGACCGGCGAGGTCGAGACGATCGACGGCCGCGAGACCGCGCCCGCCTCCGCGCGCGAAGACCTGTTCCTGGAGAACGGGCAGCCGATCCCCTTCGACCAGGCCGTGACCAGCGGGCTCGGCGTCGGTGTCCCCGGCACGCCGCTGACCTGGCAGCGCGCCCTGGACCGATGGGGTCGCGAGGACCTCGGTGAAGTCCTGCGGCCGGCCGAGGAGTTGGCGCGCGACGGGTTCGTCGTCGACGAGACCTTCCGCTCGCAGACCGCCGACAACCAGGACCGCTTCAGCGCCTTCCCCGCCACCCGCGACCTCTTCCTTCCCGGCGGGCAGCCGCCCGAGGTCGGCAGAGTCCACCGCAACCCGGACCTCGCCCGGACCTACCGGCAGCTCGGCACCGACGGCGTGCGAGCGCTGTACTCCGGTGACATCGGCGCCGACGTCGTCTCCACCGTCAACCACCCGCCCGTCGACCCGGCCGCCGGGCGCCACGTCCGGCCCGGCGCCATGACCGCATCGGACCTGCAGGACTACCGGGCCCTCGACCAGGACCCGACCCGCTCCGGCTACCGGGGCCTCGACGTCTACGGCATGGCGCCCTCCGGCTCCGGCGGCACCACCGTCGGCGAAGCGCTCAACATCCTCGAGCGCGGTGATCTCGCCGCCGCCGACGAGGCCGGCTACCTGCACCGGTACCTGGAAGCCAGCAAGCTCGGGTTCGCCGACCGCAACCGGTGGGTGGGCGACCCTGCGTTCTCCGACGTGCCCACCGAAGGACTGCTCAGCGACGAGTTCGCAGCCTCCCGCGAGTGCCTGATCAGCGACGACGCCGCACTGCCCGCTCCGGTCGAGGCCGGCGACCCCACGACTCCGCAGGACTGCGCGGGCGGACGCGGTGGCCGCGAGCCCTACGAGGGCCCCAACACCACGCACCTGACCGTCGCCGACGCCAGCGGCGACGTCGTCTCCTACACGCTGACCATCGAGCAGACCGGCGGCAGCGGGATCGTCGTGCCGGGGCGCGGATTCCTGCTCAACAACGAGCTCACCGACTTCAACTTCACCCCGGTCACCCCCGGCGAGCCGGACCCGAACCTGCCCGGACCGTCCAAGCGGCCGCGCAGCTCCATGAGCCCGACGATCGTGCTGCGCGACGGCAAGCCCGTGCTCGCGCTGGGAAGTCCCGGCGGGGCGACGATCATCACCACCGTGCTGCAGACGCTCACCGGGCGGCTGGACCGGGGGCTGTCGCTGGTCGACGCGATCGCCGAACCTCGCGCCTCGCAGCGCAACAGCGCCACCACCGACGCCGAACCGGCTTTTCTCGCTCAGCCCGAGGCGGCGAAGCTCGAAGCGCTCGGGCACCGGTTCGAGCCCACCGACGAGATCGGCGCCGCCACCGGCGTCGAGCTCCTGCCCGACGGACGCTGGCTCGCCGCGGCGGAACCGCAGCGCCGAGGCGGCGGTGCGGCCGGAGTCGTCGTCCCCGCGCCCTGACGGGAACATCGCGACCAGGCACTACGCGCCGAGCGCGGGGAGCGGCCGAACCTCGCGCGAAATCCGGAACGGGACGCGCCGCGGCGAGGCCGGCGCGGTGGGTCGGGGCGGGATGCCGGGTGCGACGACTAGACTCGTCGGGTCGTAGTCGACGTTTCAGGGAGACCAGGTGACCGTCCAGCCGATCAGACTCTTCGGCGACCCCGTCCTGCGCACCAAGGCCGACGAGGTGGTCGACTTCGACAAGGAGCTGCGCACCCTCGTCAAGGACCTCTGGGACACGATGGAGGACCAGGGCGGAGCAGGGCTCGCTGCGCCGCAGCTGGGTGTGAGCCTGCGCGTGTTCACCTACCACTGCGACGGCTTCGCCGGGCACCTCATCAACCCCACCTGGACCGCCGTCGGCGACGAGGGGCAGCTCGGCGAGGAGGGCTGCCTGTCCATCCCCGGCATGTCCTGGGACTGCTTCCGCCACAAGCACGTGGTCGCCCGCGGCTGGAACCTGCACGGAGAACCTGTCGAGGTCGAGGGCACCGACCTGCTGGCGCGCTGCGTCCAGCACGAGAGCGACCACCTCGACGGCGTGCTGTTCCTCGACCGGCTCGACGAGGAGACCCGCAAGGCCGCGATGCGGGAGATCCGCCAGGCCTCCTGGTTCGACGGCGCCGTCCCGGTCATGAAGCAGAACCCGCACCCGCTGTTCGGAGGGCACTGACGATGCGCGTGGTCTTCGCCGGAACCCCGGCGCCCGCGGTCCCCGCTCTGCGAGCGCTGATCGACTCCGACCGGCACGAGGTCGCCGCCGTCGTCACCCGCCCCGACGCGCCCGCGGGTCGCGGCCGCAAGCTCGTGCGCTCACCCGTCGGCGCGCTCGCCGACGAGCACGGCATCGAGGTGCTCACGCCCGCCAAGGCCTCCGAACCGGAGTTCCTGGCGCGGCTGCGCGAGATCGGCCCCGACTGCTGCCCGGTCGTCGCCTACGGCGCGCTGCTGCGCGAGGAAGCGCTGTCCATCCCCGAGCACGGCTGGGTCAACCTGCACTTCTCGCTGCTGCCCGCGTGGCGCGGCGCCGCGCCCGTGCAGTCCGCGATCCGGCACGGCGACGAGATCACCGGTGCCAGCACCTTCCGCATCGTCCGCGAACTCGACGCCGGTCCCGTCTTCGGCGTCGTCACCGAGCAGATCCGCTCCACCGACACCTCCGGCGAGCTGCTGGAACGGCTCTCGATCTCGGGTGCCGGGCTGCTGGCGGCCACGCTCGACGGCATCGAGGACGGCAGCGTCCGCGCCGAGGAACAGCCCACCGACGGCGTCAGCTACGCGCCGAAGGTCACCGTCGACGACGCCAAGGTCGACTTCACCGCACCCGCCGCGGCGGTCGACCGGCTCGTCCGCGCCGTCACCCCGGAGCCCGGGGCGTGGGCGCTGCTGGGCGAGGACCGCTTCAAGCTCGGCCCCGTGACCCTCACCGACGAGAAGCTGCCGCCCGGCGAGATCAGGGCCGAGAAGCGGCGGGTGCTGGTGGGCACCGGCACGACCGCGGTCGCGCTCAGCGACGTGCAGGCGGCGGGCAAGAAGCGCATGGCCGCCACCGACTGGGCCCGCGGAACACGCATCGAGCAAGGAGAAAAGCTCCAGTGAACGAACGCCGCCGACGGCCCTCCCGCCCGTCGAAGGCCCGACCGCCGCAGCGCAAGGCCAACCCGCGACCGGTCGACGTCGACCCTGTGCGGCTGGTGGCGGTCGAGACGCTGCGCGCGGTCCGCGAGCGCGACGCCTACGCGAACCTGGCGCTGCCGCCGCTGCTCAAGCAGCGCCGCTTGTCCGGCCGCGACGCGGCGCTGGCCACCGAGCTCACCTACGGCGCCTGCCGGGCGAAGGGCCTGCTCGACTCGGTGATCGGCGAGTGCAGCAGCCGCCCGCTGTCCGAGATGGACCCGAAGCTGCTGGACGCGCTGCGCGTCGGGGTGTACCAGATCCTGCGCACCCGGATTCCCGCGCACGCCGCTGTCGCCTCCACTGTGGACATCGTTCGGTTCGAGAACGGTTCGAAGCTCTCCGGTTTCGCCAACGCCGTGCTGCGGCGTGCCGTGGAGCTCGATGAGCAGGAGTGGGTCGACAAGCTCGCGCCGGACCGCTCCAAGGACCCCATCGGCTACCTGGCGACCAAGCACGCCCATCCGAAGTGGATCGCGCAGGCCTTCGCCGACGCCCTCGGGCTCGACGAGCTCGAAGAAGCGCTGGCCGCCGACGACTCCCGCCCAGCGGTGCACCTGACCGCTCGGCCCGGCGAGATCAGCTCCGACGAGCTCGCCGCCATCACCGGCGGTGACCCGGCGCCCTACTCGCCCTACGGGGTGCGGCTCGAATCCGGCGCCGGCGACCCGGGCGACCTGGAACCGGTGCAGGAGGGCTTCGCCGTCGTCCAGGACGAGGGCAGCCAGCTCGTGAGCCTCGCGGTCACCCGACCCGAGGTCGACGGTTCGGACCTGCGCTGGCTCGACCTGTGCGCCGGACCCGGCGGGAAGGCCGGGCTGCTCGGAGCGCTGGTCACCCTCGACGGCGGCACGCTGGACGCCGTGGAACCGGCCCAGCACCGAGCCGAGCTCGTGCGCAAGGCCACCGAGGGCCTGTCGGTCGCCGTGCACACCAGCGACGGCCGCGACCCCGGGCTGGAACCCGGCTTCGACCGCGTGCTCGTGGACGCCCCGTGCACCGGGCTCGGCGCGCTGCGGCGCCGCCCGGAGGCGCGCTGGCGGCGTCAGCCCGGCGATGTCGGCGAGCTGACCAAGCTGCAGCGCGAACTGCTCACCTCGGCGATCCGGCTCACCCGGCCAGGCGGCATCGTCGGCTACGTCGTGTGCTCGCCGCACCTGCCCGAGACCGAAGGCGTGGTGGCCGACGTCGTGCGCCGCACCGGCGTCACCCAGCTCGACGCCCGCGAGCACTTCCCGGACGTGCCCGACCTCGGCGACGGTCCCGGCGTCCAGCTCTGGCCGCACAAGCACGGCACCGACGCGATGTTCTGCGCCCTGTTCCGGGTCTGACGAAGGGATGTCCGAAGTGGACTACCGGGAGTGGTTGAAGGTCGCCGTCGAGGAGGCCGAGACCGGCCTGGCTTCCGGTGGTATCCCCATCGGTGCCGCGCTCCTCGGCCCCGGCGGGGAAGTGCTGGGGCGCGGCCACAACCGGCGGGTGCAGGACGACGACCCGTCGGTGCACGGCGAGACCGCCGCCTTCCGCAACGCGGGCAGGCAGCGCTCCTACGGCGGCACCACGATGGTCACCACGCTCTCGCCCTGCTGGTACTGCAGCGGCCTGATCAGGCAGTTCGGCATCGGCCGGGTCGTCATCGGTGAGGCCCGCAACTTCCACGGCGGGCACGACTGGCTCGTCGAGCACGGAGTCGACGTGGTCGTGCTCGACGATCCGGGCTGCACCCGGATGATGGCCGATTTCATCGCCGCGCATCCGCGGCTGTGGAACGAGGACATCGGCGAGGACTGAGACCGTCGTCTCAGGTGGAACAACGCCGGGTGCGGCCCGGTTGACCGCAGCGCGCCCGGTCGATGAGGGTTGGGCGGCCCAGAGATCCGACGACAGGTGGTTCGAATGTCCTCCACTCCGGTCGAAGTGACCCGCACCGGCGAGCACACGTTCACCGCGACCAACTCGCGCGGTGCCGAGGTCGCCGTCGGTCGCGACGGAGCTCCCGGCGCGTTCACCCCCGGCGAGCTGCTGCTGGCCGCCGTCGCCGCGTGCTCGGCGGTGACCAGCGAGAACCTCTTCGTCCGGCGCATCGGTGAGGACGGCGAGCTCGTCGCGCGCGCCGACCGCACCAAGACTCCCGAGGACGAGCACAAGTTCGCCGAGATCCAGGTCTCGCTGGAAGCCGACCTCGAGGGCGTCGAAGACCGCGACAAGCTGATGAACGCGGTCCAGCGCGCCATCGAGAAGTACTGCACCGTCAGCCGCTCGGTCGAGGAGTCCACCCCCATCGACCTCACCCTCCCGCGCTGAGTGACCTCACCAGTTCCCAGTTTTAGTCATAACCGAGCCATGATCATGTCCTGGGGTTCCCCCGTGGGGGTGGACACCGGGTTTTTATGCGGCGTGTAGATCGACTGTAGTGGTCGTGGTGTGTTGTTCGTGGTGGATGGGGCTGTGGTGGCCGAGGGCGGAGTGTCTGCGGTGGTGGTTGTAGTAGGCGATCCACCGGAATATGTCTTGTCGTGCTTGGGTTTCGGTGCGCCAGAACGATCGGCCGGGGGCGAGTAGTTCGCGTTTGAGGGTCGCGAAGAACGATTCGGCCAGGGCGTTGTCGTAGCTGGATCCGACCCTGCCCATCGACCGTTGGATGCCGTGTTGGTCGCAGAGATGTCCGAATTCGGCGCTGGTGTATTGCCGGCCGCGGTCGCTGTGGAACACCACCCCGTCGACCCGCCCACCTCGGGTAGCGATGGCGGATTCGAGTGCGTCGCAGACCAGCCCGGCGGTCATGTGATCGGCCAGTGACCAGCCCACGAGCCTGCGCGAGGACATGTCGATCACCGTGGCCAAATACAGATACCCGCGCCCCAACGGCAGGTAAGTGATGTCGCCGCACCACTTCTCATCCAGCCGGGTGGCGGTGAATTCCCGGCCCACCAAATCCGGTGCCGGGGCCGCTTGAGCGTCGGGCCGGGTGGTGCGCTGGTATTTCCGCTGGTGACGGCCCACGATGCCGTGCTCGGCCATCAACCGTTCCACCCGTTTGTGGTTGACCAGCCGGCCCCGCGAGCGCAGTTCCATCGTGATCCTCGGCGCCCCGTAAGCGCCGTGGTGTTGGTGGTGGATCTCGCGGATCTCCGCCACCAAGGCCTCATCCTCACCGACCTTGGATTGCCGGGCCGATTCAGCCTTCAACCAGGCATAATAGCCCGACCGCCAGAGTCCCAGGACAGTGCAGATCCGCTGGATGGCCCACCGGCCGGAATGGGCGGAGATGAACCGGTAGCGGAGGGTCATCGACCCATCTCCTTGGCGAAATACGCGGCTGCCGTGCGCAGAATCTCGCGTTCCTCTTCCAGCTCGGCCACCCGTTTCCGCAGCTCAGCGAGCTCCACATCCTTCGCTGCCTCGCTGGGTTGCACCACGCCCGGCTCCTGGCCCGTATCGGGCTCCTCGGTGTCCATGCGGGCCTTTCTAACCCACACCCGCAACGTCTCGGCGTTGAGTCCCAGCTCCCGGGCCACGTGATTCACACTGCGCCCCGAATCAGCCACCAACGCCACCGCGTCCCGCTTGAACTCCTCCCGAAACTTCGACTTCCTCCGCGTCACCAAAAGACACTCCTCCCCAGACCCGCAGGCCCAGAATCAGGGTGTCCAGACCCACGGGGGAACCCCAGTCCGAAATGTCGGCTCAGTTTGGACTAAAACTGGGATGCTCCCGGAGGAGTGCTCGCGGGCGTTGACAACGCTTCGACAACCTCGGGGCTCGTGATCGAGTGCGCGTCGTAGGGTGCTCGGACGTCCGAAACGGTCGGGCGACGAGCAGGAGGCAGCACAGGTGGTAGAGGACACCGCACCGGCACAGCCGTCCGGGTTGCGCCGGGCGCTCTCCGGGCGCCAGGTCGGCATGATCGCCATCGGCGGCGCCATCGGGACGGGGCTGTTCCTCGGATCCGGCCTGGCGATCTCCATCGCCGGGCCCGCGGTGATCATCGCCTACGCGGTCGCGGCCTTCGCCGCCCTCGCGCTCGCCTACGCCCTCGCCGAGATGGTCGTCGTGCACCCCGAAGCCGGCGGCTTCGGCGCGGTGATCCGCGAATACCTCGGCGGCCTGCCCGGTTTCATCTCGCGCTGGATCTACTGGGCCGCCCAAGTGGTCAACATCGGCAGCGAGGTCATCGCCGCCGGCCTCTACCTGCAGTTCTGGTACCCGGCGCTGCCGCTGTGGGTTCCGGTCGTGGGCTTCTCCGCGCTGATGCTGGCGGTCAACCTCGCCGCCGTGCGCTTCTTCGGCGAGTTCGAGTACTGGTTCGCCATGATCAAGGTCATCACCATCGTGGTGTTCGTGGCCCTCGGCATCGTCTACATCGTCTTCGGCCTGCCCGGTCACGCGCCCGCCGGTGTCGGGGCGCTGACCGACCACGGCGGGTTCCTGCCCAACGGTCTCGGCGCGGTGTGGCTCGCGCTGACCGTGGTCACCTTCTCCTACCTGGGCACCGAAGCGGTGTCGATGACCGCCGCCGAATCCCGCGACCCCGCCCGCGACGTGCCGCGCGCCGCCCGGAGCACCGTGCTGCGGCTCGCGCTGTTCTACGTGATGGGCATGCTCGTGGTCGTCTCGATCCTGCCGTGGGACCAGATCTCCTCGTCCGAGGACGTCACGCAGAGCCCCTTCGTGCGGCTGTTCAGCATGGTCGGCATCCCCGCCGCGGCAGGGATCATGAACTTCGTGGTGCTCACTGCGGCCCTCTCGGCGATGAACACCAACCTCTACCTGACCGCCCGCATGACCCACTCGCTCGCGCTCGACGGGTACGCCCCCCGGTGGTTCGCCGGAGTCAGCCGCAACGGGGTCCCGCGCCGCGCGCTGGTGCTCTCGGCGGTGGGCCTGGCGCTGGCCGCAGCGCTGGCGGTGTTCGCCGAGGAGAGCGCGTTCCCGCTGCTCATCGGCCTGGCGCTGTTCGCGGCGCTGGTGGTGTGGCTGATGATCTTCGCCTCGCACCTGGTCTTCCGGCGTCGCCGCGCGGCCCAGGGGCTCGACCCCTCGCCGGTCCGGTTGCCGGGCGCTCCGGTGACCACCGTGCTGGCGATGCTGTTCGTCGCGGCGGTGCTGCTCACGACCCCGTTCACCGAGCAGTTCAACACCGCGTGGAAGGCCGGCGTGCCGTTCCTGATCGTCCTGTGCATCGCCTACTACGCGATCAACCGCACGAAGCCGGGCTTGACCGAGAAAGGCGCCCCCGGCGACCGTTCGTGACGGGGCCGCCTCCATCGGAGGAGGGCGTGAGGTCGGCGCCCTCGCGGGGGATTTAAACTCGCGCATGTGTCGAACCAGCCGATGATCGCGCCCTCCATCCTCTCCGCAGACTTCGCCCGGCTCGCCGACGAGATCTCCGCCGTGGGCGGAGAACCCGGCAAGGGGGCCGACTGGCTCCACGTCGACGTGATGGACGCGCACTTCGTGCCGAACCTCACGCTCGGCCTGCCCGTCGTGGAGTCGATCCTCAAGACCACGGACATCCCGGTCGACTGCCACCTCATGATCGAGAACCCGGACCGCTGGGCGCCGGGTTACGCAGAGGCGGGCGCGCACAACGTCACCGTGCACGTCGAGGCCGCCCACGACCCGGTCAACCTCGCCAAGGACCTGCACGCCGCGGGCGCCAAGGCCGGCCTGGCGATCAAGCCGGGCACCCACTTCGACGACTACGTCGAGCTGCTCAAGCACTACGACACCCTGCTGGTGATGTCGGTCGAGCCGGGCTTCGGCGGCCAGAAGTTCATGGCCGAGGTCCTGGACAAGGCCCGCAAGGCCCGTCAGCTCGTCGACACCGGCCACCTGAAGCTGCTCGTCGAGATCGACGGCGGCATCAACGCCGAGACCATCGAGCAGGCCGCCGAAGCCGGTGTCGACTGCTTCGTGGCGGGCTCGGCGGTCTACAACGCCGAGGACCCGGCGCAGGCCATCGAGGCGCTGCGCGGGACCGCCACCCCGGCCTTCACCCAAGCCCGGGCCTGATCACCACCGCCGCGCATCGCCCGAGGAGCACGCCATGACCGCTGAGGTCGAGCAACGGGCGATGCGCGCCGCGATCGAAGCGGGGGAGCGGGTTCGCGGCACCACCAGCCCGAACCCGCCTGTCGGCTGCGTGATCCTCGACGCGCGCGGCGAGGTCGCCGGGGTCGGCGCCACCAGCCCGCCCGGAGGCCCGCACGCCGAGGTCAACGCGCTGCGCGAAGCCGGTTCCCGCGCCGACGGTGGGACCGCCGTGGTCACCCTCGAACCCTGCGCGCACACCGGCCGCACCCCGCCGTGCGCCGAGGCGCTGCGCGCCGCCGGGATCGCGCGGGTGGTGCACGCGGCCTCCGATCCGAACCCGTCGGCCTCGGGCGGTGCCGCGATCCTGCGGGCCGCCGGAGTCGACGTCCACAGTGGTCTGCTCGCCGACGAGGTCGCGAAAGGGACGCTGCGGGCCTGGTTGCACTTCGTCCACACCGGACGCCCGCACGTGACGTGGAAGTACGCGGCCACGTTGGACGGACGGTCGGCGGCCGAGGACGGCACCAGCAAGTGGATCAGCTCGGCGGAGTCCCGAGCCGAGGTGCACCGGGTGCGCGCCGCGATGGACGCCATCATCGCCGGGACCGGGACGATCCTCGGCGACGACGCGCAGCTGACCGCCCGCGACCCGGACGGCACCCTGCTGGAGCGGCAACCGCTGCGGGTCGTCATCGGCGACCGCGACCTCCCGCCGGGCGCCCGCGTGCTCGACGACGCGGCCGACACGCTCCGCCTGCCCGGCGGTGACCCCGCCGCGGCGCTGGCCGAGCTCGCCGAGCGCGGCGCGGTCGACGTGCTGCTGGAAGGCGGGCCGACCCTGGCGGGCGCTTTCTGGAATGTGGGACTGGTCGACCGCGTGCTGGCCTACATCGCACCGGCTCTGCTGGGATCGGGACCCGCAGCCCTGGGAAATGCCGGGGTGGGAAGCATCTCGCAAGCATGGCGGTTGCGAATCGAAGAGACGACGATGAGTGGCCCGGACGTGCGCATCAGCGCGGTCCCGCAGGACTGAGTCCTTGAGCGGCGGGCAACGAGGCCCGCAGGGCAGGCAGGAGGCAGCAGTGTTCACCGGGATCGTCGAGGAACTCGGCACCATCGAGTCCGTGGAGCCCCTTGAGGACGGCTCGCGGCTGACCATCCGCGGTCCGGTGGTCACCCAGGACGCGAAGCACGGCGACTCGATCGCGGTCAACGGCGTGTGCCTGACCGTGGTCACCGCCGAGGGCGGCGCGTTCACCGTCGACGTGGTCTCCGAGACGCTGCGCCGCTCCTCCCTCAAGCACGTCGACGCAGGTGAGCGGGTCAACCTGGAGCGCGCGATGGCGCTGGGGGAACGCCTGGGCGGGCACATCGTGCAGGGGCACGTGGACGGCACCGCCGTGCTGCGCGACACCGACCAGGCCACCGGGCTGACCTCCTTCGACCTTCCCAGCGGCCTCGCGCACTACCTGGTGGAGAAGGGTTCGATCACGATCGACGGCGTGTCCCTGACCGTCGTCGAGGTCGCCGACGGCGAGCCCGCGCGGTTCTCCGTCGCGCTGATCCCCACCACCAAGGAGCTGACCACCTTCGGCCGACGCGCCGCAGGTGACGAAGTGAACATCGAAGTGGATGTGCTGGCCAAGCACCTGGAAAGGCTCTCCGCGGCTCAGCTGGCTCAGCAGAACCCAGGTGCACCCGCGGTGACGGGGGACAATGGCGGCAGCAGGGAGGCGCGATGAACCCCGAGGACGAGGTTTCGGAAACGGTGAGCACGAAGAAGTTCGACACCATCGAGCGGGCGTTGGCCGACATCGCGGCCGGCAAGGCCGTGATCGTCGTCGACGACGAGGACCGCGAGAACGAGGGCGACCTGATCTTCGCCGCCGAGAAGGCGACGCCTGAGCTGGTGGCCTTCATGGTCCGCTACACCTCGGGCTACATCTGCGTGGGCATGCCCGCCGAGGACTGCGACCGCCTCGACCTGCCCCCGATGTACCACTCCAACCAGGACCGCAAGGGCACCGCCTACGCGGTCACCGTGGACGCGGCGGAGGGCGTGACCACCGGGATCTCCGCGGCCGACCGCGCGCAGACGCTGCGGGTGCTCGCCGGCGCCGAGGCCACGCCGAAGGACCTGACGCGCCCCGGCCACGTCGTGCCGCTGCGCGCCCGCGACGGTGGCGTGCTGCGGCGCCCCGGGCACACCGAGGCGTCGGTGGACCTGTCGCGGATGGCCGGGCTGCGGCCGGCGGGCGCGCTGTGCGAGATCGTCAGCCAGAAGGCCGAGGGCGACATGGCCCGGCGCGACGAGCTGGAGGTCTTCGCCGACGAGCACGACCTCGCGCTGATCACCATCGCCGACCTGATCACCTACCGCCGCCGCTTCGAGAAGCAGGTGGTGCGCGTCGCCGAGGCCCGCATCCCGACCGTGCACGGCACCTTCCGGACCTTCGGCTACGACAGCACGCTCGACGGCATCGAGCACCTGGCGATGGTCTACGGCGACATCGGTGACGGCGAGGACATCCTGGTCCGGGTCCACTCCGAGTGCCTGACCGGCGACGTCATCGGCTCGCTGCGCTGCGACTGCGGCCCGCAGCTGGACGCGGCGATGCAGCAGGTCGCCGAGGCCGGACGCGGTGTTGTGCTCTACATGCGAGGCCACGAGGGCCGCGGCATCGGCCTGATCCACAAGCTGCAGGCCTACCAGCTGCAGGACGACGGGGCCGACACCGTCGACGCCAACCTGGAGCTCGACCTGCCGGTGGACAGCCGCGACTACGGCCAGGGCGCGCAGATCCTCTGCGACCTGGGCATCAAGTCGATGCGGCTGCTGACCAACAACCCCGCCAAGCGCGTCGGCCTGGAGGGCTACGGCCTGCGGATCGTCGATCGCGTGCCGCTGCCGATCCGCCCCAACCCGGAGAACATCCGCTACCTGCGGACCAAGCGCGACCGGATGGGCCACGTGCTGGACAATCTGGACGACGGCGAAGACTCCTCCATCTCCGGAGACACGGGCGTGACGGCCTGAGGTTCGTCGAAGCAGCAGGAGCTCTTGAGAACAGCACCTCAGGGGAACCGTGATGCGACCCGGCCACGAGAAACCTCCGGCCGCGACGCAACCACCACTGAAAAGCGCGGAGAGGCGGACAAGACATGAGCGGGGAAGGCAGGCCGCGGGTCAGCGTGCCTGAGGCCGGTGACCTGAAGGTGGGCATCGCGGCGATCCGGTGGCACGAGCACCTGGTCGATCAGATGCTCGACCGCGCCGTCGAAGCGGCCAAGGAAGCCGGCATCGCCGAGCCGACCGTCGTCCGCGTGCCGGGCTCGGTGGAGCTGCCGGTCGTGTGCCAGCAGCTGGCGCACTCGCACGACGCGGTCGTCGCGCTCGGCGTGGTCATCCGCGGCGGAACCCCGCACTTCGAGTACGTGTGCGACTCGGTCACCCAGGGCCTGACCCGGGTGTCGCTGGACGAGTCCACTGCGGTCGGCAACGGCGTCCTGACCTGCGACACCCTGGAGCAGGCCGAGGCACGAGCCGGGTTCGTCGACTCGGTGGAGGACAAGGGCTTCGAGGCGACCGCGGCGGCGCTGGAGACAGCGCTCGTGCTGCGGGGCCTGCGCGTCGGCGCCGACGGCGACCGGGGGTTCCTGTGAGCACCGGGACCGTGGACGTGCGCCCGCGCAAGGTGCGCCGGGTCGCGATCCCGCTCGCGATCCTCCTGGTGGGTGTGTTCGCGCTGGTCGGAACGCTGCTGCGGAGCACTCCGACCGGCGTGGTCTTCAACGTCTCCGACCAGATCGCGATGGGTTTCCTGGGCTTGCTGCTGGCCTCCGGCGTGATGCTGCTGACCAGGCCGCGGCTGCGGGCCGACGCCGAGGGCCTGGAGGTCCGCAACATCATCGGCACCCAGCGCATCCCGTGGCAGCTCGTGCAGGGCGTCACGTTCCCCGACGGAGCGCCGTGGGCGCGGGTGGAGCTGCCCGAGGACGAGTACGTCCCGATCATGGCGGTCCAGGCCACCGACGGGAACCACGCGGTCACCGCGATGCGCGAGCTGCGCGAACTCCGCCGCTCGATCGACGCCTGACCCGCCCCGAGACCACGAGAGCCCCGGTGATCGCGCACGCGATCGCCGGGGCTCTGCACACGTCCGGCGAGGTCAGCCCGCGGAGACGAGGTCGCAGACGAAGACGAGGGTCTCGTTGGGGGCGATGACGCCGGGCACGCCGCGCGGGCCGTAGCCCATGTGCGGCGGGATGGACAGGCGACGGCGGCCGCCGACCTTCATGCCCTGCAGGCCGCGGTCCCAGCCCTCGATGACCATGCCGGAGCCCAGCTGGAGCTGGAGCGGCTGACCGCGGTTCCAGCTCGAATCGAACTCCTCGCCGGTGCTGTGCGACACGCCCACGTAGTGCGCGGCCACGTTGTCGCCGGCCTTCGCCTCGGCACCGTCGCCGACGACGATGTCCTCGATCACCAGGTCGGCCGGCGGCTCACCGGTGGGGGCCTCGACGACGGGCTTCTCGTTGCTCACGAAAGTGCTCCTAGAGTTCGGAAACTTCTCACCGACCATTGTGGTCACACCCGACCCGGGTCGCACCCCACCCCCGGAACGCGGCGCCGCGAGGTCAGGGGCGGGGGCGGACCACCGGCGCCGCGAGGGCCACGACCAGGGCGAGGGCGGCCGGGATCGTGAGGGCCGTGGTGAGGTCGGTCCAGTGGGTGATCACGCCGATGAGGACCGGGCCGGCCAGGAGGCCGCCGTAGCCGAGGGTGCTCACCTGAGCGAGGTCGCGGCCCGCTCGGGCGGGGTCGCGGGTGCCCGCGGCGCTGAACACCTGCGGGATGATGCAGGACAGGCCGATCCCGAACAGCGCGAAGCCGACGATCGCCGCCACCGGGTGGTGCGCGAGCAGCCCGGCGCCCATGCCGATCCCGGCGATCAGGCCGCAGGTGCGGACCAGGGCGACCGGTCCGAAGCGGGCCACCAGGCGGTCGCCGAGGAAGCGGCAGACGGCCATCATCGTCGAGAACACCGCGTAGCCGATCGCCGCGACCGCCGGGCTCGTGCGCAGCTCGTCGTGCAGGTACAGCGGGGACCAGTCGGCCATCGAGCCCTCACCCAGCGAGCAGCTGAACGCCAGCACCCCCAGCAGCAGGATCGCGGGCGAGATGCCGCGTCCCCGGTTCTGCTCGGCCGCCTCCTGCGGCTCGGCGGGCAGCAACCGCCGCCGGGACGCCTCGACCAGCACCGCGAGCGCGACGGCCGCGAGCGTGAAGTGGACCGGCACCGGCACGTCGAGCTGCGCGGCCACCGCCCCGGCGCCGGAGCCCAACAGGCCGCCGATGCTGAACAGCGCGTGGAACGTGATCACGATGGGCCGCGAGTAGTGCCGCTGGACCTGCATCGAGTGGGCGTTCATCGCCACGTCGACGACGCCGTGCCCGGCGCCGAACAGCACCAGGCCCCCCACCAGCACCGGGAGTGAACCCGCGTAACCGGGCAGCAGCAGTCCCGCTGCCATCACCAGCCCGCCCGGCCCCAGCACGCGGGCGCTGCCGAAGCGGTCCGCGAGGTGCCCGACGAACTGCATCGCCAGCACCGAACCCACCGCGATCGCGAACAGCGCGACCGTCATCTGGCCGTCGTCGAGCTCCAGATCTCGCTTGATCGCGGGGATCCGCGCGGTCCAGGTCCCCAAGGCCGCGCCGGTGGCCACGAAGTAGCCGATCACTCCCCAGCGTGCGCGACGTGCGGAAACCGTTGGAGCTTCGGTGGTTTCAGACAAGAGCGCTCACACCACCCATGGAAGCGGTTCGGTGTTCGAAACGCAACGATTCGGGCGAGGAGTGTGGGCGAGCCCGCATGGGCGCGGTGCCCGTCGTGGGGGACAATGGCGGGTGGTCGTCGGTAGGAGGAGATCGTGAGCGTGGCCCAGGAGCGCAACCTTCGGTTGGTCCGAGACGAGAGCGCCGAGCCCGGCGTCCGCCTCGGTGACATCAGGCTTCGCAACCGCCTGGTCACCTCGTCGAGCCTGTTGGGCTACGGCGTGGCCAACGCCAAGGTCATGGCCTACGGCATGAGCCCCATCTCGAACTTCGTCCCGCTGGAGCGCTTCGGCGCCGTCACCACCCGCACGGTCACCGTCGAGCCGCGCGAAGGCCACTTCACCACCAAGGACGACTGGGAGCTGCGCGAGCTGCCCGGTCTGCTCAAGCGCTACGGGCAGGCGCTGCGCCAGGTCGACGGGGGCTGGCTCAACGCCTTCGGCTGGTGCAACGTCGGCATCGACGCCTACCTGCGCGACTACTACCCGCGCACCCGGGCGCAGAACACGATCATGTCCGTCGGCGGGTTCTCCGTCGAGGAGTTCGTGACGCTCGTCGACAAGGTCAACGCCGCCGTCCCGGTCGGCGACATCGCGGCGCTGGAGTTCAACGTCTCCTGCCACAACGTGAACTTCGACTTCAACCAGATCATCGAATCGGTGCTCGCCGAAGCCGTGCCGCGCAGCAACCACCCGGTGATCCTCAAGCTCTCGCCCGACTACGACTACATCGGGCACGCCCGGCTCGCCGCGAAGCACGGCGTGTCCGCGCTGACCGCGATCAACACCGTCAAGGGCCTGCGGCTGGACCCCGAGACCGGGACACCGCTGCTGAAGAACGGTTTCGGCGGTCTCTCCGGACGCGCGATCAAGCCGATCGGGCTGCGCGTGATCAAGGAGCTGCGCGACGCCGACGTGACGCTGCCGATCATCGCCACCGGCGGCATCCGCAGCTTCGACGACTGCCGCGAGTACTTCTGGGCCGGTGCCGACGCCGTCAGTCTCGGCAGCGCCAGCTGGTTCGCCAGCTACCCCGGCTACGCCCTCTCGCCGATCTACGGCGCCCGCATCCGGAAACTGTTGCAGCGCATCGAGAACTACACGCCCCCGACGCGCTGACGACCAACCCCCCCGGGGGCTGGGTGATTCGCGTCCGGTGACACCGCCCGAGATGGTAGACAGTGATCAAGGACACTGCCGTCTGCCGACTGGGGAGGCAACACCATGGCCGGTTATGGGGATTTCGGAAGCAGTCTGAGGGATCTGCCGCGGCTGCGCGCCACGCGCAGCGGTCGCGTGTCGAGCTGGGACACCTCCGGGGGCAACACCGACAACGTGCGCGTCATGCCGGGGGAGACCCGGATGCTGGCCGACATCACCGGACCTGGGGTGATCACCCACATCTGGTGCACGGTCGCGCTCGACCACGTCGGTGAGGCCGTCGAGCTCGAAGGCGACTACCTGCGCCGGCTCGTCCTGCGCATCACCTGGGACGACCAGCCGCACGCGGCCGTCCTGGTGCCGCTCGGCGACTTCTTCGGCGTCGGGCACGGCCGCAGCGTGAACTTCAGCTCCGCGCCGCTGCAGATGAGCCCGCAGGACGGCAAGGGCTTCAACTGCTGGTTCGCGATGCCCTTCGCCGGACGCGCCCGCGTCGAGCTGATCAGCGAGATGAGCGTCAAGCCCGTGACGTTCTACTTCTACGTCGACTACGAGAGCTACCCCGAACCCGATCCGGAACTGGCCTACTTCCACGCGCAGTGGCGGCGGCAGAACCCCACCGACGGCGTCCCGCAGGGCGACCAGACCAACGAGGAGTTCCTCTTCGGCGGCCACAACACCGACGGCGCGGGCAACTTCGTGATGCTGGAGGCCGAAGGGCGCGGGCATTACGTCGGAACCGTCCTCAACGTGCACAACCTGCGCGAGACCACCGCCTGGAACTGGTACGGCGAGGGCGACGACATGTTCTTCATCGACGGAGAACCCTGGCCGCCGCGGTTGCACGGCACCGGTACCGAGGACTACTTCAACACCGCGTGGTGCCCGAACCAGGAGTACCACGCGCCGTACCACGGGATCACCATGGCGGGTGGCGAGAACTGGAGCGGGCAGGTGTCCTACTACCGCTTCCACGTCGAGGACCCGATCGTCTTCGACCGCTCCATCAAGGCGACCATCGAGCACGGTCACGCCAACAAGCGCTCCGACGACGTGTCCTCCACGGCCTACTGGTACCAGACCCTCCCGGCCCTGCCGGTGACCTTGGCCCCGGTGGACGAACGCCTCCCACGCCCGCTGTGAACGGCTCCTGACCAGGTGCGCCTCGTTCGGGAGCCGTGCGGGGGCTGAGGCCGGTGTCCGGTCGCTGGGCAGTTGTGGTCCGAACCGTCCATGATCGACGTTCGACATGTCGGGTCAATTCAGACCAGAACTGCCCAGGGCCCTCGTTCTTCGGGCATCGCGGCGGGGCTCACACGTGGGTCGGCAGGGGGCCGCCGTGGTAGGTGACGGCGTCGCCGAACGCTTCGGCGAGGTCCATGTCGCGTTCGTCGGCCTCGGCGTAGGCGCGGTGGAGGTTGAGCACGATGCGCTCGGCGTCCGGCCAGTTCGCGAATTCGCCGAGGTCGCAGCGCTTCGCGGCCTCCAGCGGGCTGAGGTCGTCGGTGCGGCCCTTGCGGGCGGTGTCCAGGACGAATCGGTAGTAGCGCGCGTGGTCCTCCAGGACGCGGGGGAGCGCGGTGCCCGGCAACGTCGAGCCGTGGCCCGGAACCACCGCTGTGGGGCGGAATCCCGCCAACCACTCCAAGGACTTCAGCGCGCCCTCGACCGATCCCATGAACACCAGCGGCGTCACGCCGTGGAACAGCAGATCCCCGCTGAACAGCACCGACGAATCGGGCACCCACGCGACCACGTCACCCGGTGTGTGGGCGGCGAAGCCCGGGTGGTGCAGCTCGACGGCCCGGTCGCCCACGTGCAGCGTCAGCGAGTCCCGCAGCACCACCGACGGTGCTCGGTGCTCGGTGATCTCCCACTGCGGCGAGGGTTCCCAGACCGGCGGGGTCTCGTGCAGGATCGTGTCGGCGAGGATGCCGTCGCGGGTCGCGGAATGCCCCACGACCGCGGTGGAATCCGGCAGCAGCGCGTTGCCGTAGGTGTGGTCGCCGTGCAGGTGGGTGTTGACCGCGAAGCGGATCGGCGCGTCCCCGCCCTGCGCGCGCACCGCGTCCAGGAAGCGGCGGGTGCGCACCGCGGTCGCGCAGGTGTCGACCAGCACGATCCCGTCGTCGGAGAAGACCGCGCCCGCGTTGTTGATCCACCACGAACCGTCCGGCTGCACCCAGGCGTGCACACCTGGTCCGACCTCGCAGAGCGAGGCGCGCTCGGGGGCGGATCGGTCGGGGGCTCGGTCGGGACTGGTGTTGGCGTAGCTCAAGGTGACCTCCCGGCGGCGCGTGCGAAGATCGTGGACCACCCAGTGTGCCCTGATCCGAACCCGGTGTGGTGACCGGCCGCCGACGAGTCCCGTCGGGGATCGCACGTAGGCTGGTGGCGTGGCCGACCCGTCCACCTACCGACCAGCACCAGGCACGATCCCGGACGCCCCGGGCGTGTACCGCTTCCACGACGCCACCGGGCGCGTGATCTACGTCGGCAAGGCGAAGAGCTTGCGCAGCAGGCTTTCCTCGTACTTCGCCGACCTCGCCGGGCTGCATCCGCGCACCCGGCAGATGGTCACCACCGCCACCGGCGTGCAGTGGACCGTGGTGGGCACCGAGGTCGAAGCCCTGCAGCTGGAGTACTCCTGGATCAAGGAGTACGACCCCAAGTTCAACGTCCGCTACCGCGACGACAAGTCCTACCCGGTGCTGGCGGTGACGCTGCACGAGGAGTACCCGCGGCTGCACGTCTACCGCGGTCCGCGCAAGCGCGGCGTGCGCTACTTCGGTCCCTACGCCCACGCGTGGGCCATCCGCGAGACGCTGGACATGCTGCTGCGGGTGTTCCCGGCGCGCACCTGCTCGGCCGGGGTGTTCAAGCGGCACTCGCAGATCGGCCGCCCCTGCCTGCTCGGCTACATCGGCAAGTGCTCGGCGCCCTGCGTGGGCCGGGTCAGCGCCGACGAGCACCGCGGCATCGTCGAGGACTTCTGCGACTTCCTGGCAGGTCAGACCGACCAGCTGATGCGCAGGCTCGACAAGCAGATGCAGGCCGCCTCCGCGGAGCTGGAGTTCGAACGCGCCGCCCGGCTGCGCGACGACCTCGAAGCGCTGCGCCGCGCGATGGAGAAGCAGGCGGTGGTGCTCGGCGACGGCACGGATGCCGACGTCGTGGCCTTCGCCCAGGACGAACTCGCCGCGGCCGTGCAGGTCTTCCACATCCGCGGCGGCCGGGTCCGCGGCCAGCGCGGCTGGGTGATCGACAAGGTCGAGACCTCGGGCGACGAGACCAAGGACACCTCGGAGCTGACCTCCCAGTTCCTCACGCAGTTCTACGGGGAGCAGGCCGCCCTGGCCGACCAGGCCGACTCGGGCGGCAGCCCGGTACCCCGCGAGGTGCTGGTGCCCGAACTGCCCGAGGACTCCGAGACCATCGCCGGCTGGCTCGGCGAGCTGCGCGGCACCCGCGTCAGCCTGCGCGTTCCGCAGCGCGGTGATAAGCGTTCGCTGATGGAGACCGTGGAGCGGAACGCCAAGGAGGCGTTCCAGCAGTACAAGCTGCGCCGCGCCGGCGATCTCACCGCGCGCTCGGCGGCGCTGCAGGAGCTGCAGGAAGCGCTCGCGCTGGACACCGCTCCGCTGCGCATCGAGTGCATCGACGTCAGCCACGTGCAGGGCAGCGACGTGGTGGCCTCGCTGGTGGTCTTCGAGGACGGCGTGCCGCGCAAGTCCGAGTACCGCCGCTTCGAGGTCCGGGAAGGTGCCGAGGGAGGCGACGTCGGCTCGATCGACGAGGTCGTGCGCCGCCGGTTCGCCCGCTACCTCAGCGAGACCGCGAAGGAAGTCCCGCAGGAGACCCCGGACGGCGAGGCCACCGGAGCCGATCCCGCGATCGACCCGGACACCGGGCGTCCCAAGAGGTTCGCCTACCCGCCGAACCTGCTGGTCATCGACGGTGGCGGGCCGCAGGCCAACGCCGCGGCCGACGCGCTGACCGAGATGGGCATCACCGACGTCGCGGTGATCGGCCTGGCCAAGCGCCTCGAAGAGGTGTGGCTGCCCGCCGACCCCGATCCGGTGATCTTGGCGCGCACCAGCGAGGCGCTCTACCTGCTGCAGCGGGTGCGGGACGAGGCGCACCGCTTCGCCATCAGCTACCACCGGGCCAAGCGGAGCAAGCGGATGACCGGATCCACATTGGACTCGATCCCGGGTCTGGGTGAGACTCGTCGCGCAGCGCTGCTCAAGCACTTCGGCTCGGTGAAGAAACTTCGCCAGGCCACCGTCGACGACATCGTGGCGGTACCTGGGATCGGTCGCAGCACCGCGGAGACCGTGCACGCGGCGTTGGCCGACGGGACAGCTGGAAAGCAAGGGGAGCAAAGTGAGTGACGAGCATTCGGGCATCGAGGTCGCGGTCGTCAGCGGCCTGTCCGGAGCGGGCCGCAGCACCGCGGCCAAGTGCCTGGAGGACCTCGGCTGGTTCGTGGTGGACAACCTGCCGCCGGAGCTGATCGCCACCATGGTCGAGCTGGGGGCCCGCTCGAGCGGCCAGATCACCCGCGTCGCGGTGGTGATGGACGTGCGCAGCCGCGCCTTCACCGAGGACCTCGGCTCGGTGATCAAGGACCTCGACGCCCGCGGCTACAAGCCGAAGGTGCTGTTCCTGGAGGCCACCGACGAGGTGCTGATCCGGCGCTTCGAGCAGGTCCGGCGCGGCCACCCGATGCAGGCGGACGGACGGCTGGCCGACGGCATCGCCGCCGAGCGCTCGCTGCTGTCCCGGCTGCGCTCGGAAGCCGACCTGGTGCTCGACACCACCGGCCTGTCCGTGCACCAGCTGCGCAGCAAGATCGAGGACGCCTTCGGCACCGAGGCCAGCACCCGCACGCGGGTGACCGTGCTGTCCTTCGGCTACAAGTACGGGCTGCCGATGGACGCCGACCTGGTGATGGACTGCCGTTTCCTGCCCAACCCCTTCTGGATCCCCGAGCTGCGCGAGTTCAACGGCCTCGACGACGAGGTCCGCAACTACGTGCTCGGCCAGGAAGGCGCCGAGGAGTTCATGGACAGCTACCAGCAGCTGCTGCGGCTGGTCGGCGCCGGCTACCACCGCGAGGGCAAGCGCTACCTGACGCTGGCGCTGGGATGCACGGGCGGCAAGCACCGCAGCGTCGCGCTGGTCGAGGAACTGGCGCGCAGGCTCGCCGAGGACGACGGGATGATGGTCAAGACGGTCCACCGGGACCTGGGGCGCGAGTGACGGGCGAGCGGGAGGACCGGCAGCTCCGCGCGGTCGCCCTGGGCGGTGGGCACGGGCTGCAGGCATCGCTGGCGGCGCTGCGCCGGATCACCTCCGACGTGACGGCCGTGGTGACGGTCGCCGACGACGGCGGGTCCTCGGGGCGGCTGCGCCGCGAACTCGGCCTGCTGCCGCCCGGCGACCTCCGCAAGGCGCTCGCGGCGCTGGCCGACGACGGCGAGCAGGAGCAGCTGTGGGCGCAGGTGTTCCAGCACCGCTTCGGCGGTTCGGGCGCGCTGGCCGGGCACGCGGTCGGCAACCTGCTGCTGGCCGGGCTGCTGGAAGTCCTGGAGGACCCGGTCGAGGTCCTCGACCACGCGTGCGAGCTGCTCGGGATCCGCGGACGGGTGCTGCCGATGTCGACGCGACCGCTGGACATGATCGGTGACGTCGTCGGACTCGACTCCGATCCGGAGGCCGTGCGCACCATTCGAGGGCAGGTAGCACTAGCGAGTACACCCGGTCGGGTGAAACAAGTGCGATTGCACGCGAACGGGGACGACTCGCCGACGGCGTGCCCGCAAGCCGTTGAGGCGGTCGCGGGTGCCGATCTGGTGCTGCTCGGACCCGGCTCCTGGTTCACCAGCGTTCTGCCACATCTGCTGGTCCCGGAGCTGCACGAGGCTCTGGTGACCACTTCGGCGCGCCGGTTCGTGGTGCTCAACCTCATCCCTCAGCCGGGTGAGACGGCGGGCTTCTCGCCCGAACAACACCTCGACGTACTCTCGCAACACGCGCCCCGGCTGAAGGTCGACGCCGTGCTCGCCGATGCGGATTCCGTGCCCACCCCGGACCGGTTGCGCTCGGCGGCCTCGGACCTGGGCGCCTGGACCTTGCTGGACAAGATCGCCGCGCCCGCCGTGCCGGGACGGCACGACCCGCAGGCGCTCGCGGCGAGCCTGCGGGCCGCACTGGAGAGGAGGACGGACCAGTGGCGATGACCGCGGCGGTCAAGGACGAGTTGAGCCGGTTGTCGGTGAGCAAGACGTGCTGCCGACGGGCGGAGGTCTCGTCGTTGCTGCGTTTCGCCGGCGGACTGCACATCGTCGCCGGACGGGTGGTGGTCGAGGCCGAACTCGACAGCGGATCCACCGCGCGCAGGCTCCGCAAGGAGATCCACGAGCTGTTCGGGCACCACTCCGACGTGCACGTGATCACCTCCGGCGGACTGCGCAAGGGCACCCGCTACGTGGTGCGCGTGGTCAAGGACGGTGAAGGGCTCGCCCGGCAGACCGGGCTGCTCGACCCGCGCGGCCGACCCGTGCGCGGCCTTCCCGCCCACGTGGTCTCCGGCGGCTCCTGCGACTCCGAAGCGGCCTGGCGCGGTGCCTTCCTCGCGCACGGCTCGCTGACCGAACCGGGCCGGTCCTCCTCCCTGGAGGTCACCTGCCCCGGACCGGAAGCAGCGCTCGCGCTCGTCGGCTCCGCCCGGCGGATCGGCGTGTCGGCCAAGTCGCGCGAGGTGCGCGGCGCCGACCGCGTCGTGGTCCGCGACGGCGACGCCATCGGCGCCCTGCTGACCCGGCTCGGCGCGCACTCCAGCGTGCTGTCCTGGGAGGAGCGGCGGATGCGGCGCGAGGTGCGCGCCACCGCCAACCGGCTGGCCAACTTCGACGACGCGAACCTGCGCCGGTCGGCCCGCGCCGCCGTCGCCTCGGCCGCGCGCGTCGAACGCGCGCTGGACCTGCTCGGCCCGAACGCCCCCGACCACCTCACGGTCGCGGGCAGGCTGCGCTTGGCCCACCGCCAGGCGTCGCTGGAAGAGCTCGGACAGCTCGCCGACCCGCCGATGACCAAGGACGCGGTCGCCGGTCGTATAAGGCGGTTGCTGGCCATGGCCGACAAGCGCGCCCGCGATCTGGGCGTGCCGGACACGGAATCAGCAGTAACAGCGGAAATGCTCGAAGCCGAGGCTTGATCCTCGTCCCCGACGTGCTGCGGGGAAACGGGCCTGCCGCTCCCGCCGAACCGGTGCAGAGATTCCGATCACCGGTGGCGCTTTTCCGTCAGCGCTCCCTCGGGGCTTCTGAACTGCAAAGATGCCCTCCACTAGGCGTTCGGCGGGTATCCTCGGGGTGGCTCACCCGAACAGGCGGTGGGAGCTCGCGCCCGCCCACGTGCGGGGGCTCCCGAGGCAGATAGGGTGAGCCCGAGACCATCAACTCACCCGCCGAGGTCATCGGCAGGGTCAGTCACGAGGAGAGATCGGCGTGACCGTTCGCGTAGGCATCAACGGCTTCGGTCGGATCGGGCGGAACTTCTGGCGTGCGGCGGCCGCCAGCGATCACGACATCGAGATCGTGGCCGCCAACGACCTGGGCGACGTCGCGACCATGGCGCACCTGCTCAAGTACGACACCATCCTCGGTCGTCTCGACCAGGAGGTGAAGGTCACCGGTGAGGGCATCGAGGTGGGCGGCAAGCTCATCAAGATCCTCGCCGAGCGCGACCCGGGCAAGCTGCCGTGGGGCGACCTGGGCGTGGACGTCGTCGTCGAGTCCACCGGCTTCTTCACCAAGGCCGAGGACGCGCGCAAGCACGTCGACGAGGGTGGCGCCAAGAAGGTCATCGTCTCCGCGCCGGCCAAGGGCGAGGACCTGACCGTGGTGCTGGGCGCCAACGACGAGAAGTACGACGGCACGCAGACCGTCATCTCCAACGCCTCCTGCACCACCAACTGCCTCGCGCCGATGGTGAAGGTCCTCAACGACACCTTCGGCATCGAGCAGGGCCTGATGACCACGGTGCACGCCTACACCGCGGACCAGAACCTGCAGGACGGCCCGCACTCGGACCTGCGCCGCGCCCGCGCCGCCGGCGTCAACGTGGTGCCGACCGGCACCGGTGCGGCCAAGGCCATCGGCCTGGTCATCCCGGAGCTCAACGGCAAGCTCGACGGCTACGCGATGCGCGTGCCGGTGCCGACCGGTTCGGTCACCGACCTGACCGCCACCGTGCAGAAGGACGCCACCGTCGAGTCGGTCAACGAGGCCTTCAAGGCCGCCGCTGCCGAGGGCCGCTTCAAGGGCATCCTCAAGTACAACGAGGACCCGATCGTCTCCAGCGACATCGTCACCGACCCGCACTCGACGATCTTCGACGCGCCGCTGACCAAGGTCATCGGCAACCAGGTCAAGATCGTCGGCTGGTACGACAACGAGTGGGGCTACTCCAACCGCCTCGCCGACCTCACCGCCCTGGTCGGCTCGAAGCTCTCTTGATCTTGATTCCCACTCGTCCTGCTCAGCGGCGCGGGTAGCGGAACCTCAGACCCGCGGCGGTGCCGGCTGCGAGGGTGGGAAGAGCCAAGACCGAAGGAAGAGACCCGCATGAGCCGCAGCGTTTTCGCTCGGCTCGTGCGGGTCTTCCCGTCTCACGTAGGAGTTTGAGCGTGAAGAACCTCGACGATCTGCTTTCTGAGGGCGTGCGCGGTCGTCGCGTGCTGGTGCGCGCCGACCTCAACGTGCCGCTGGACGGCGACACGATCACCGACGACGGGCGGGTGCGCGCCTCGCTGCCGACCGTCGCCAAGCTCACCGCCGCCGGTGCGCAGGTCGTGCTGACCGCGCACCTCGGCCGTCCGAAGGGCGAGCCCGACCCGCAGTTCTCACTGGCTCCCGTCGCGCGTCGCCTCGGTGAACTGCTGGGATCCGAGGTCGCGCTGGCCGGCGACCTGGTCGGCGAGTCCGCCAAGGCCACGGTCAACGGGCTCATCGACGGCGGCGTGGCGCTGCTGGAGAACGTGCGCTTCGACAGCCGCGAGACCAGCAAGGACGACGCCGAGCGCGAGTCGCTGGCCGCAGACCTGGCCGCGCTCGTCGGTGAAGGCGCCGCCTTCGTCTCCGACGGCTTCGGCGTCGTGCACCGCAAGCAGGCGTCGGTCTACGACGTCGCCAAGAAGCTGCCCGCCTACGCAGGCGGTCTCGTGCTCGCCGAGGTGGAGGTCCTGCGGACCCTCACCGGCGACGCCAAGCGCCCCTACGCCGTGGTGCTCGGCGGCTCCAAGGTCTCCGACAAGCTCGGCGTGATCAAGGCGCTGCTGCCCAAGGTCGACAAGCTGCTCATCGGCGGCGGCATGGCCTACACGTTCCTGGCCGCTCAGGGCCACGGCGTGGGCTCCTCGCTGCTGCAGGAAGACCAGATCGCCAACACGAAGGCGCTGCTGGCCGACAACGCCGACAAGATCGTGCTGCCGGTCGACGTCGTGGTCGCCGACCGCTTCGCGGCCGACGCCGAGAGCAAGACCGTCAACGCCGACGCCATCGAGGACGGCTGGATGGGCCTGGACATCGGCCCGCGCAGCACCGAGCTGTTCGCCGAGGTGCTCCGCGGAGCGGGAACCGTGTTCTGGAACGGCCCGGCCGGCGTGTTCGAGTTCCCGGCCTTCGCCGAGGGAACCCGGGGCATCGCCCAGTCCATCGTCGACTCCGAGTCCTTCAGCGTCGTCGGCGGCGGTGACTCCGCCGCGGCAGTGCGCACCCTGGGTCTCCCGGAGGACGGCTTCTCGCACATCTCCACCGGCGGCGGTGCGTCGCTGGAGTACCTGGAGGGCAAGCAGCTCCCAGGTGTTCAGGTCCTGGAAGGTGACGCCTGATGGCTCGTCAGCCCCTCATCGCCGGCAACTGGAAGATGAACCTCAACCACCTCGAGGCCATCGCCCTGGTGCAGAAGCTCGCCTTCGCGCTGCCGGAGAAGTACTTCGCCAAGGTCGAGGTGGCGGTCATCCCGCCGTTCACCGACATCCGCAGCGTCCAGACGCTGATCGACGGCGACAAGCTGCTCATCAAGCACGGCGCGCAGGACGTCTCCGAGCACGAGTCCGGTGCCTACACCGGTGACGTCTCCGCTCCGATGCTCGCCAAGCTGGGCTGCAGCTACGTGGTGGTCGGCCACTCCGAGCGCCGCGAGTACCACGCCGAGAGCGACGAGCTGATCAACAAGAAGGTCCGCCAGGTCCTCAAGAACGAGATGACGCCGATCCTGTGCGTCGGCGAGGCCCTCGACGTGCGCGAGGCCGGTGACCACGTGGGGCACTGCACCGCGCAGCTGATCAACGCGCTCAAGGGCCTCAAGGCCGACCAGGTCCGCCAGGTCGTGGTGGCCTACGAGCCGGTGTGGGCCATCGGCACCGGCAAGGTCGCCACCGCCGCCGACGCCCAGGAGGTGTGCGGTGCGCTGCGCGAGGCGCTCAACGACAAGTACGGCAAGGAGATCTCCGACGAGATCCGCGTGCTCTACGGGGGCTCGGTGAAGTCCAGCAACATCGGCGAGCTGGTCGGTCAGTCCGACGTCGACGGTGCGCTGGTCGGCGGCGCCAGCCTCAACGGCGACGAGTTCGCCAAGCTCTCAGCCATGGCCGCGGGTGGCCCGCTCCCGTGATCTGCGCGAGAGGGCGTCGCCGGTCTCCGCCGGTGGCGTCCTCTCATCGTTTCGGGTGAATTCCGCTTCAGGATTTCCGGTGTCCGGTTGTCGCCCGCCGAAGAATCCGAGGTCGCCGTGTGGGATCCTCGGTGCGGAAGTGGGTGGACTGGTCAACTGGGGGTTGGCGGGCCGGTACTCTAGGTTGCGAACCGCTGTGCGAACGAGGACGATATGACTCTTTTCCTGCAGATCATGTTGATCGTGACGAGTGTCCTGCTGGTGCTGCTCATCCTGCTGCACCGGGCCAAGGGGGGCGGACTCTCCTCGCTGTTCGGCGGCGGTATGCAGTCAAACCTGGCCGGCTCCAGCGTGGCGGAGAAGAACCTCGACCGCATGACGTTGTTCGTCATGGCGCTGTGGGTCATCTCCATCATCGGCGTCGGCCTGTTGATCAAGATCGGTTGATCGGCCGGCCGACGGACGGTCGAGAAACCCCGGGCCGCTTGGTGGGTGAGGATTCATGACTGGCGGTAATGCCATTCGGGGCACTCGTGTGGGCTCGGGCCCCACGGTAGGCGAGTCTGAGCGGGGGGAAGCCGCTCCGCGCAAGCGGATCGACTACTGGTGCGCCAACGCGCACCACAGCAGGCCGTCGTTCGCGCTCGACGCCGAAGTCCCGGAGCAGTGGGACTGCCCGCGCTGCGGCCTGCCCGCAGGCCGGGACGAGCAGAACCCTCCGGCGGCGAAGCGCAACGAGCCGTACAAGAGCCACCTCGCGTACGTGAAGGAGCGTCGCAGCGACGAGGACGGGATGCGGATCCTGGACGAGGCGCTCGCGAAGCTCCGGGAGCGCAAGGGGCGGTAGTCCAAGGTTGAATTTGAAGGCCGGGCTCGGGATTGTGTTCCCGAGCCCGGCCCTCGTTTTGTGCGGGTGCTCTCGCAAAATCAACTACTCAGTGGTTCCTCTGCTTGGCGGTGCCAGAAGCGGAACCTCAGACGCCTTCTGGGTCCGGTATCCGAGGCTTATGTATGCCAATACACGACACGTCGGCTGTCCTCCCCAGAAGGCGTCTGAGAACCCGCGGCGGTGCGGGTTGCTTGGTGGGGGTGGTGAGAAAGCGACTTCGTCGCTTGCCTGACGTTGGTTGGTTGGGTTGGGTTGTTCGGGGTTGGGTTGGGTTGGGGTTGTTTTGGCTCGTGTTGTTACTGGCGGGTAGGGTTCTTGTGGTCTTTGAGCTCTTCTTGGGAGGCATTCATGGGTTTGGCGACGGCTGATCTGGCGGACCGGGAGGGCCCGGAGGTGCGCAGCTGCGACGTCCAGTTCCGCAACTACGGCGGGGTCCTGGCCTTCGAGGGCCGCATCCGCACGGTCACCTGCTTCCAGGACAACGCCCTGCTGAAGAAGACGCTCTCCGAGCCCGGTGACGGAGCCGTGCTGGTCATCGACGGGTCGGGCTCGGTCCACACCGCTCTGGTCGGCGACCTCATCGCCGAGCTCGGCCGTTCCCACGGCTGGAGCGGGATCATCGTCAACGGCGCGATCCGCGACTCCGCGGTCATCGGCGGCATGCAGTTCGGCGTCAAGGCGCTGGGCACCAACCCGCGCAAGTCCACCAAGACCGGTGAGGGCGTCCTCGACGAGGTCGTCGAGCTCGGCGGCGTGACGTTCGTGCCCGGCGAGTACGTCTACGCCGACAGCGACGGCGTGGTGGTCGTCACCGAACCCTGATCGTCTCCTCGACGTAGGGTGCTGCCGTGAGCGCCATCCCTGCCGTCGAACGCGGGGTCGCCGCGGTCGTGCGGCGTCCGACGGTGCCGATCGTGCTGGGCTTCGCAGCCCTGATCGCGGTCGGCACCGCCCTGCTGATGATGCCGTTCGCGAGCGAGAGCGGTGAGTCCACCGGCGTGCTGGCCGCGCTGTTCACCGCCACCTCCGCCGTCTGCGTGACCGGGCTGATCGTGGTGGACACGCCCGTCTACTTCTCCACCGCCGGAGAAATGATCATCCTCGTGCTGATCCAGCTCGGCGGCCTGGGCATCATGACCGTGGCCTCGCTGCTCAGCCTGGTGATGTTCCGCCGGTTCGGACTGCGGATGCGGCTGACCGCGCAGGCCGAGACCAAGGCGCTCGGGCTCGGCGACGTGCGCCGCACGGTCTTCCGGGTGATCGGCCTCAGCCTGCTGTTCGAGCTGGTCGTGGCGGCGTTGCTGACCGCCCGGCTGATCGTCGGTTACGAGGTGCCGCTGGGGCGGGCGATCTACGAGGGCGTCTTCCACTCCGTCTCGGCGTTCAACAACGCCGGGTTCGCGCTGCGCAGCGACAACCTGATGTCCTTCGCCACCGACCCGTACTTCCTCCTGCCGATCTGCACCGCCGTGATCGCCGGCGGTCTCGGCTTCCCGGTGTGGGTGGAGATCTTCCGGCACCTGCGGGTGTCCCGCCGCTGGACCATGCACGCCAAGGTCACCCTGCTGGCGACCGCGTTGTTGCTGGTCGTGGGCTCGGTCGGGATCACCGCCGCGGAGTGGGCCAACCCCGGCACCCTCGGGCCGATGTCCTGGCCCGGCAAGCTGCTCGCCGGCTTCGCCAGCGGCGTCTTCCCCCGCACCGCCGGGTTCAACGTCCTCGACATCTCGGCCGCGCACCCCGGGACGCTGCTGCTGCAGGACATCCTGATGTTCATCGGCGGCGGCAGCGCGGGCACCGCCGGCGGCATCAAGGTCACCACGTTCGCGCTGCTCGCGTACGTGATCCTCGCCGAGATCCGCGGTGAGCCCACCGTGCACGTGATGGGCAGGCAGCTGCCGGCAGCGGTGCAGCGCCAGGCGCTGACGATCGTGCTGCTCGGCGTAGCGTTCGTGATGCTGACCGTGCTGACCCTGCTGGTGATCACCCCGTTCGGACTGGACCAGGTCCTCTTCGAAGCCGTGTCGGCGTTCGCGACGGTCGGCCTGTCGGCCGGGATCACCGCGCAGCTGCCGCCCTTCGGGCAGGTGCTGCTGGTGCTGCTGATGTTCGTCGGCAGGCTCGGCCCGATCACCCTGGCGTCCGCGCTCGCGCTCCGCGAACGCGTCCGCCGCTACGAACTACCGGAGGAGAGGCCCATCGTTGGCTAAGAACGACGACAACAACCAGGTCGTGGTCGTCGGTCTCGGCCGTTTCGGCAGCTCGCTGGCCGCCGAGCTCGTGCTGCGCGGCTCGGAGGTGCTGGCGCTGGACTCGCGGCCGAACGTGGTGCAGCGCTACGCCGACGAGCTCACCCACACCGCCGTCGCCGACAGCACCGACCCCGAGAGCCTGCGCCAGCTCGGCGTGCACCAGTTCAAGCGGGCCGTGGTCGCCATCGGCACCGAGCTGGAGGCCAGCATCCTCACCACGTCGCTGCTGGCGGACTTCGGCATCCCGCACATCTGGGCCAAGGCCACCAGCCGCCAGCACGGCCGCATCCTGGAGCGCGTCGGCGCGCACCACGTGGTGTTGCCCGAGCACGAGATGGGGGAGCGGGTCGCGCACCTGGTCAACGGCCGGATGCTCGACTACATCGAGCTCGCCGAGCACTACGCGCTGATCAAGACCCACGCGCCCGCCGAGGCCGTCGGCACCACGCTGGGCGAGCTGAAGCTGCGGTCCAAGTACGGCGTCACGGTCGTCGGCATCAAGCGGCCGGGGGAGGACTTCACCTACGCCACGGCCGACACCGCCGTCGGGCAGCAGGACATCCTGATCGTCGCGGGGACCGCCACCCAGGTCGAAGCCTTCGCCGAGCGCACCTGAGCGTCCAGCGCTCCCGGGTCGTTCCGCAACGGCCCTCCAGTCAGTATGCTTCTGTATACAGTCGTGTGCAGGAGGTGCGTGGTGGACTTCGACGTCGTGGTGGTCGGTGGGGGCAACGCGGGGTTCTCGGCGGCGCACTCCGCCGCCGAGCGGGGTGCCCGGGTGTTGCTGCTGGAGAAGGCCCCGGAACCCGAGGCGGGAGGCAACTCCTTCTACACGGCCGGAGCGTTCCGGTTCACCTTCGACGACCTCGACGAGCTCGCCGACCTGCTCGAACCCGATGACCGGCACGCCGACGCGGTCGTGCCCGCCTACCCGGCGAGCGCGTTCCACGCCGACATGGACCGGGTGACCGGCGGGCGCTGCGACCCGGTGCTCACCGAGGTGCTGGTCTCGCGGTCCGCCGACACCGTGCGGTGGCTGGCGGGCAAGGGCGTGACCTGGCGGCTGATGTACGAGCGTCAGGCGTACCTCTCCGGCGGCAAGTGGGTGTTCTCCGGAGGGCTCTGCGCGGGCACCGTCGACGGCGGCAAGGGCCTGATCGCCCAGCACACCGCAGCCGCGCAGCAGGAGGGCGTCGAGATCCGCTACGGCGCGGAGGTCACCGAGCTGCACCTCGACGACCGCGGCGTCACCTACCGGGCCGGGGGAGCCGAGCACCGGGTTTCGGCCGGGGCGATCGTGCTGGCAGCGGGCGGGTTCGAAGCCTCGCCGCAGCGCCGCGCGCGCCACCTCGGCCCCGAGTGGGCCCGAGCCCATGTGCGCGGCACGCCGACCAACACCGGCGACGTGCTCGACCTCGCGCTGGCCGCCGGCGCGGCACCGCACGGCGACTGGAGCACCTGCCACAGCACCGCGTGGGACGCCGACTCCGATCCCGACGGCGGCGACCGGGAGCTGACCAATCAGCTCACCCGGCAGAGCTACCCGATCGGGATCGTGGTCAACACCGCCGGGGAGCGGTTCGTCGACGAGGGCGCCGACTTCCGCAACTACACCTACGCGAAGTACGGCCGGGAGATCCTGCGCCAGCCGGGCGGCCGCGCGTTCCAGCTCTTCGACGCGAAAACCCGCCCGCTGCTGCGGAAGGAGGAGTACGACTCGCACCCGATCGCCGCCGCCCAGGCCGGCACGCTCCCGGAGCTCGCCGAGGCGCTGGGGATCGACCCCGAGCAATTGGCCCGCACCGCGCGGGAGTTCAACGAGTCCATCGTGGACGCCGAGTTCGACCCGGCGGTCAAGGACGGACGTGCCGCGCGGGTCGATCCGCCCAAGTCCCACTGGGCCGTCGCGCTGGACACCCCGCCCTACTACGGGTTCGCCGTCGGCTGCGGCATCACGTTCACCTTCGGCGGAGTGCACGTCGACGCCGCTGCGCGCGTCCTCGACACCGCGGGCTCGCCGATCCCGGGACTGCACGCCTGCGGCGAGATGGTCGGCGGCCTGTTCTCCGGGAACTACCCGGGTGGCACCGGGCTGACCTCCGGCGCGGTGTTCGGCAGGCTCGCCGGAGCGGGTGCCGCAGGCGCCTAAGTATCGTGGGCGTCGACCCAGGTGGATCGAGTGCAGAAGGAGATGGCGGAGCTGTCCGAGGTGTACGAGCGACTGCGCGGCGAGATCGTGGAGGGCACCTTCGACGCCGGCGCCAACCTGGTGGAGCTCGCGCTCGCCGAGCGCTACGGCACCAGTCGCACGCCCATCCGAGAAGCCCTGCGCAGGCTGGAGCAGGACGGGCTCGTCGAGCGCGGCGACCGGGGGATGCGCGTCCGCACCCGCAGTCCCGAGGAGATCCTGGAGATCTACGAGGTCCGCATCGCCCTGGAGGCCACCGCGGCGTCGGCCGCCGCGATCCGCCACACCGACCTCGACCTCATCCGCGTCCGCAAGGCCCAGTCCACCATGGACGCGGTGTCACCCGAGGACCCGACGACGATGATGGCGGCCAACCGCGCGGTCCACGAAGCGATCTGGGCGGCCGGCCACAACGGCACCGTCGTCGACCTGCTGAGCAGGCTCAACAACCACCTGACCCGCTACCCGGCCACCACGCTCGAATCGGCGGGCCGCTGGCAGGAAGCGCTCTCCGAGCACCACGCCCTGATCGAGGCCATCGAATCCCGGGACTCCACTCACGCGGGCGAGCTCGCCCGCGCCCACATGACCAAGGCCCGAGACCTGCGCCTCCAGATCTACCGCGACGAGTGACCCGGAAGTCACACCGCACCAGGTCCCAGTTTTAGTCATAACTGAGCCGACATTTCGGACATGATCATGGCTCGGTTTGGACTAAAACTGGGAACTGCCCGGGAGGGTCGGCGGCGGAAGGTGAAGATCGTGGCGGGGGCGGGTGGCTGTTGTGAGGTGTTGTCCCGTCAGGGCGTGTAGTGGTCCTGGACGACTCTGGCCATGGCGTCCTTGGCGACCGTGGTGAGGGACTTAGCGCTGAAGTAGAGGTCGCCCGCCACGCCCGGCTGGCCCGCGTTGAACGCGAGGTGGCGGGTGAGCTCGGCGGGGTCGGTCCAGTTCGGCTGGCCGACCTTGTAGGCGGCCTGTCCGATGTAGAGCTTCACACCGGTGCCCGCGACGGTCTGCGACCACCACGGGACCACCGCCGCGTAGTCGGCCGCCGGGTGGCCGAACTGCCAGTAGACCTGCGGCGCGATGTAGTCGACCCAGCCCTCGCGGACCCAGCGGCGGGTGTCGGCGAAGATCGACGAGTAGGACTCCATGCCCTTGGTGTCCGAACCCGCCGGGTCGCTGCTGGAGTTCCGCCAGATGCCGAACGGGCTGACTCCGAAGTCTGCGTCGGGCCGGGCAGCGTGCACCTTCTCGTGCAACCCCGAGATCAAGTCGTTGACGTTGTCGCGGCGCCAGTCGTCGATGTTGTCGAACCCCTTGCCGTGCGCGGCGAAAGTCCGCTCGTCCGGGATCGGCTGCCCGTCGGCGGGGTAGGGGTAGAAGTAGTCGTCGAGGTGCACGCCGTCGACGTCGTAGCGCGACACCGCGTCCATGATCGCGGCGGTGGAGAACTCGCGGGCCTGCGGCACGCCCGGGTCGTAGTACAGCTTGCCGTCGTAGGCGAAGGTCCACTCCGGGTGGACCCGGGCCGGGTGCGAGGGCACCAGCGAGTTCGGGTCGTCGGTCATGCTGACCCGGTACGGGTTGAACCAGGCGTGGAACTCCAGGCCGCGCTGGTGGGCTTCGTCGATCAGGAACCGCATCGGGTCGTAGCCGGGATCGCGGCCCTGCTGCCCGGTCAGCCAGTGCGACCACGGTTCCATCGCCGACGGCCAGAACGCGTCCGCCGTGGGCCGGACCTGCACGAACACCGCGTTCATCCGGTTCGCCACGGCCTGGTCCAGCATCGCCCGGTACTCGGAGCGCTGCTGCTCCGCGGACAACCCCTGGCGACTCGGCCAGTCCGTGTTGGCAACGCTGGCGATCCACACGCCGCGCATCTCGGTGCTCGACGGGGCGGCGACCCCGGTCGTGCCCATCAGTCCCAGCAGGACCGCCGCCACACCCATTGCCGTTCCGAGCACGCCGAGCTTGCGCATCGGATCCCCTCCGTCGCGATCACCGATCGCGCCACAGCGTATGGGGCAACTCCGCGCGGTGCACAGGTCATCACCGATCAGGGCGAACGAGAACGCGCCCCCTCCGAGGTGAGGAAGGGGCGCGTTTCGCGGAAGTTCAGCTCAGATTCGCTGCTGCTCCGGTGTCGAGCAACCAGAGCGTGCGTTCGCGGCCGACGGCTCCCGCAGCGGGGATGTCGACCGGATCGGCACCGCCGAGGGCCGCTGCGACCGGCTCGGCCTTGGCCCCACCGGTCGTCATCAGCCAGACCTGGGACGCAGCCCGGATCGCGGGCAGCGTCAACGAGATTCGCGTGGGCGGCGGCTTCGGGCAGTCGTGCACTCCCACGACGGTCCGGGCCTCCTCCCGCACGTACGGCGTGTCCGGGAACAGCGACGCGGTGTGCCCCTCCTCGCCGACGCCCAGCATCAGCACGTCGAAGGCCGGAACCACCGAGCCCGCAGGGGCGAGGGATTCGAGCCGCTCCGCGTAATGCACCGCGGCCGCGTCCGCGTCGGCGCCGAAGCTGCCGTTCGAGGCTGCCATCGGGTGCACCCGCGACGGGTCGACGTCGACGTGGTCCAGCAGCGCCTGCCGGGCCTGCGTCTCGTTGCGCTCGCCGTCGTCGTCGGGCAGGAACCGCTCGTCGCCCCAGAAGATGTCGACCGCGGACCAGTTCACCGCGTCCAGCGCGGGGGAGCGGCGAACCTGCTCCAGCACGCCGATGCCGGTGCGGCCGCCGGTGAGCACCACCGACGCCGAACCGCGAGTGGCCTGGGCGTCGGTGATCGCGGTGATCAACCGGGCGGCCACCGCGGCGGCGAGCACGTCGCCGCCGGAGTGCACCAGCGCCTCGGGACGGCTCACTCGTCCGCCTCCGCCTCGTCGGAGGACTCCTCGTCCTCGCCGCGCACGATGCCCTTGAGACCGCCCAGGGTGATCTCGTAGATCTCGTCGGGGTCGAGGCGGCGCAGCTCTTCGCTGAGGCAGTCCTGAACCTCGCGGCGCTGCAGCGAGAGCCGCCGGTCGGGCTGCCCGGGCTGGGTCAGCGTGCCGACCTTGCCGTCCGGGCGGACGATCTCGACGTTGCCGGAAGGGCGTTCCAGCAGCGCGGAGTAGATGCCGGAACCGGCCCGCGAGCTCTCCAGCCGGCGCACCGGGATCTCCAGGTACGCCGACAGCCAGCCCGCGAGCAGGTCGGTCGACGGCGAGTCGGAGGCGCCGGTGACGGTGGCGGAGGTGACCTGCTCGTGCGGCGGCAGGTCCATCGCCGCGGACAGCATCGCCCGCCAGGACGTCAGACGCGTCCAGGCCAGGTCGGTGTCACCCTCCACGTAGGACTTGAGCCGCTTCTGCAGCGCCTCGATCGGGTCCGCCTCGGCCGCCGCGTCGGTGATGCGGCGGTGCGACAGCGCGCCCAGCGGGTCCTTGGCGGGGAACTCCGGCGCATCGGTCGGCCACCACGTCACCACCGGGGCGTCCGGCAGCAGCAGCGGCACGACCGAACCCGCGCCCTCGTCGGCCAGCGGGCCGTAGAGGCGCAGCACGATGACCTCGGAAGCACCGGCGTCGCCGCCGACGCGGATCTGCGCGTCCAGCCGCGGAGCCGCCTGGCGGGCACCGCTGGCCACCACGATCACGCGGCACGGGTGCTCCCGGCTCGCGTCGTTGGCGGCCTGGATCGCCTTCTCCACCTCCGTGCCGTCGCCGGTGGCGATCACCAGCGTGAGCACCCGGCCGAGCGCCACCGCGCCACCGGACTCGCGCAGCTCCACCAGCTTCTTGTTGACCTGCGAGGTGGTTGTCGACGGAAGGTCGATGATCACGGTCGCCTCCAGACGCGTCCGGTGCGGGCCAGCATCTCGTCCGCGGAGGACGGACCCCAGGTCCCGGCCTTGTACTGCTCGGGCTTGCCGTGCGACTCCCAGTGGTCCAGCACCGGGTCGAGGATGTTCCAGGACAGCTCGACCTCTTCGTTCACCGGGAACAGCGAGGGCTCGCCCAGCAGCACGTCCAGGATCAGCCGCTCGTAGGCCTCGGGGGAGGACTCGGTGAAGGCGTGGCCGTAGCCGAAGTCCATCGTGACGTCCCGGACCTCCATCGAGGTGCCCGGTACCTTCGCGCCGAAGCGCATCGTCACGCCTTCATCCGGCTGAACCCGGATCACCAGGGCGTTCTGCCCCAGCTCCTCCGTCATGGTCGAGTCGAACGGCAGGTGCGGGGCGCGCTTGAAGACCACCGCGATCTCGGTGACCCGGCGGCCCAGCCGCTTGCCCGAGCGCAGGTAGAACGGCACGCCCGCCCAGCGGCGGCTCTCCACCTCGAGGGTGATCGCCGCGTAGGTCTCGGTGATCGAGTCGGAAGCGAAGCCGCCCTCCTCGTGCAGACCGGGCACCAGCGAACCGCCCTGCCAGCCGCCGGTGTACTGACCGCGCGCGGTGGTCTCGTCGAAGGGCCCGACCGGCTTGGTCGCCGAGAGCACCTTGATCTTCTCCGCGCGCAGGTCGTCCGGCGAGAAGGAGACCGGCTCCTCCATCGCGGTGAGCGCCATCAGCTGCAGCAGGTGGTTCTGGATGACGTCCCTGGCCGCGCCGATGCCGTCGTAGTACCCGGCACGACCGCCCAAGCCGATGTCCTCGGCCATGGTGATCTGCACGTGGTCGACGTAGTGCGCGTTCCAGATCGGCTCGAACAGCTGGTTGGCGAAGCGCAGCGCCAGGATGTTCTGCACCGTCTCCTTGCCGAGGTAGTGGTCGATGCGGAACACCGACTCCTCGGGGAAGACGTCGTTGACGATCCGGTTGAGCTCCTTGGCGCTCTCCGAGTCGTGCCCGAACGGCTTCTCGATGACCACCCGGCGCCAGCTGCCGTCGGTCGGGTCGGTCAACCCGGACCGCGAGAGCTGCTTGAGCACCGTGGGGAACGCCGACGGCGGCACCGAGAGGTAGAACGCGTGGTTCCCGCCGGTTCCCCGGTCGGCGTCGAGCTCCTTGACGGTCTCGGCGAGCTTGTCGAACGCCTCGTCGTCGTCGAAGGAACCCGGCACGAACCGGATGCCCTCCGCCAGCCGGTCCCAGACCACCTGGTGGAACGGGGTGCGCGCGTTCTCCTTGACCGCCTCGTAGACGACCTGCATGAAGTCCTGGTCGGCCCAGTCGCGGCGGGCGAACCCGGTCAGCGCGAAGCCCGGCGGCAGCAGACCGCGGTTGGCCAGGTCGTAGATCGCCGGCATCAGCTTCTTGCGGGAGAGGTCACCCGTGACGCCGAAGATCGTCAGACCGCAGGGCCCGGCGATCCGCGGGAGCCGCTTGTCCCGGGGATCCCGCAGCGGGTTGGTCCATTCGCTGCTGTTCACGCTTGTCCTCCCGGTTGGAGGTTCTGCACGGCCTTGACGAGCTCGACGAGCCCGGCCGCGCGATCGGTGAGGTGCAGGCGGAGCACCGGACGACCGTGGTCGGCCAGCACCTGCCCGTCGCCCAGCGCCTGGGCGCGCTGCAGACCGGCCAGCGTGTACGGCCGCTCCGGCACCTCCAGGTCACCTTCGGAGTCGCCGGTGATCTGCAGGAACACGCCGTTCTGGTGGCCGCCCTTGTGGTACTGGCCGGTGGAGTGCAGGAACCGCGGACCCCAGCCGAAGGTGGTCTGCAGCCCGGTGCGCCGGGCCAGCTCGGTGCGCAGCACGGCCGCGGAGGCGTCGTCGAGGCGGTCCAGGTAGGCCTGGATCGCCAGGTACCCGGAGGCCGGAGCGGTGGCCAGGAACGCGCGCAGCGCCTCGGTCACGTTGCCGACGCCCGCGGAGGCCCAATCCCCTGACGGGTGCACCTCGACGGAGCCGTCGACGACCGCCGGAGTAACCGCGGGGCCGCCTGCGGGGCCGTCCAGCAGCGCGCGGGTCGCCTTCTTCGCCGCCTCCACGTCGGGCTGGTCGAACGGGTTGATGCCCAGCACCCGCCCGGCGATCGCGGTGGCGAACTCCCACAGCAGCATCTGCCCGCCCAGCGGGCCGCTGGTGCTGATCTTGGCGGTGTCGATGCCGGGCCCGATGGCCACGGTGGTGGCGTCGGCGCCCGCGTCGGTGAACCCCGGGGCGTCGGGGCTCTCCACGACCACCGGCAGCACGCCGGTGCTGTTCTTGCCGGTGGACTCGGCGATCAGCTGCTCCACCCAGTCACCGAAGCCGGCGATGCCGGAGCCGGTGTCGGCGAAGACGAGCTTCTCGGCCCCGCCGTCGTGCGCCGCGCCGATCGCGGCGGCGAGCTGCAGCGCGGGGTTCGAGGAGGAGTCCTGGCCGAGCGCCTGGAACGCGGTCGAGGCGTCGTCGAGCAGCCCGGCGATGTCCGCGCCCGCCAGGCCTGCCGGGACGAGGCCGAAGGCGGTCAGCGCCGAGTAGCGGCCGCCCACGTTCGGGTCAGCGGTGAAGACCTTGCGGTACCCGGCCTCGCGGGCCGAGGTCTCCATCGGGGAACCGGGGTCGGTGACCACGATGATGCGGGTCACAGGATCGATTCCGTTTTGCGAGAAGGCCTTCTCGAAGATCCGGCGGTGCGAGTCGGTCTCCACGGTGGTGCCCGACTTGGAGGAGACGACCAGCACGGTCCGGTCCAGATCACCGGCCAGCGCGTCGGCGACCTGGCTGGGGTCGGTGGTGTCGAGCACGGTCAGCGGGACACCGGCGGTACCGGTGATCACCTCGGGCGCGAGCGAGGAGCCGCCCATGCCCGCCAGCACGACGCGGTCCAGCCCGTCGGCGTGCAGCTCGGCCCGCAGCGCGTCGATCTCGGCGAGCAGCGGCCGGGAGCTCTCGGCGAGCGTCGTCCAGGAGAGGCGGATGGAGGCCTCGGGCTCGGCGTCGGTGCCCCACAGCGTGGCGTCCTGGGCGGCGAGCTTGCCGGCAACCGCGTCGGCGGTCAGCCGCTCGACCAGGGGGCGAGCCTCGGCCGCCAGCGCCGTGTCGGCAATTTCGACAGAAACATCGGTTGCCATGAAGATCCTTCAGGGCTCGAAAGAATGTTGAGTTCGTAGGTGATTCTCGCCGATCCGGGCCGGTGCGACATGCTGCCGCACCGGCCCGGATCAACGCACGCGCGTGGCGTTGCTTACTTGGCCTGCTCGAGCTGCTCGGCGACGGTGTCGAGCAGTTCGGTCCAGGACTTCTCGAACTTGTCGACGCCGTCGGTCTCCAGGTGCTTGAAGACGTCGTCGAGGTCGATGCCGGCCGCGGCGAGGTCGTCGAAGACCTGCTGCGACTCGGCGGCCTTGCCCGAGACCAGGTCGCCGCGCACGTCGGCGTGGTCGGCGGTGGCCTGCAGCGTCGATTCCGGCATGGTGTTGACCGTGTTCGGCGCGGCGAGCTCGTCGACGTAGCGGGTGTCGGAGTAGGACTTGTCCTTCACCCCGGTCGAGGCCCACAGCGGGCGCTGCGCCCGAGCGCCCTCGGCCTTCAGCGCGTTCCAGCGGTCGGTGGCGAACACGCGCTCGTAGGCGGCGTAGGCCAGCCGTGCGTTGGCGATCGCGGCCTTGCCGCGCAGCGGGTGGCCCTCCTGCATCGCGTCCAGCCGCTTGTCGATCTCGGTGTCCACGCGGGAGACGAAGAACGACGCCACCGACTCGATGCTCGCCAGGTCGTGGCCGTTGGCCTTGGCCAGCTCCAAGCCCGCCAGGAACGCGTCCATGACCTGCTCGTAGCGCTCCACCGAGAAGATCAGCGTCACGTTCACGCTGATGCCCTCGCCGATCACCTTGGTGATCGCCGGCAGACCGGCCAGCGTGGCCGGGATCTTGACCATCAGGTTCGGGCGGTCCACGGCCTTCCACAGATCGATGGCCTCGGCCACCGTCTTGTCGGTGTCGTGGGCCAGGCGCGGGTCGACCTCCAACGACACCCGGCCGTCCACACCACCGGTCTGCTCGTAGACGTTGCGGAACACGTCCGCGGCGTCCCGAACGTCGCTGGTGGTGATCTCGCGGATCGTGTCGTCGACGCTCGCGCCGCGTGCCGCCAGCTCCGCGACCTTCTCCGAGTAGTCGGCGGCGTTGGACAGCGCGTTGGCGAAGATCGTCGGGTTGCTCGTGACCCCGACGACGGCCTGCTCGGTGATCAGCTGGGCGAGGTTGCCCGAGCTGATGCGCTGGCGGGACAGGTCGTCCAGCCAGATCGATACCCCGGCCTCGGTGAGGGCCTTGAGGTTCGCGTTGGTCGTCACAGTGATTCCTCCGCTCACGCCTTCTTGGCGTTGCTCAGGCTGCGTCGAGCAGCTGCGACAACGGCTTCGGTGGTGATGCCGAACTGCTCGTAAAGGGTCTTGTAGTCGGCCGAAGCGCCGAAGTGCTCCAGCGAGACCGACTCACCGGCGTCCTTGACGAACCGGTACCACGGCATGGCGATGCCGGCCTCGACGGAGACGCGGGCCTTCACCGAGCTCGGCAGCACCGACTCGCGGTAGGCCTCGTCCTGGGCGTCGAACCACTCGACGCACGGGAACGAGACGACGCGGGTCGCCACGCCCTCGGACTCGAGGGCCGTGCGGGCCTCGACGGCCAGCTGGACCTCGGAACCGGTGGCCATCAGGATCAGCTCCGGGTTGCCGTTGGCGGCGTCGGCCAGGACGTAACCGCCCTTGGCGACACCCTCGGCGGACACGCCCTCCAGCGTCGGGACGCCCTGGCGGGTCAGCGCCAGGCCGGCCGGTCCGGTCGGGTTCTCCAGGACCGTCTTCCACGCGGCGGCGGTCTCGTTGGCGTCCGCCGGGCGGACCACCGAGAAGCCGGGGATCGCGCGCAGCGACGCGACGTGCTCGATCGGCTGGTGCGTGGGGCCGTCCTCGCCCAGGCCGATGGAGTCGTGCGTCCACACGAAGATCGACGGGACCTTCATCAGTGCCGCCAGGCGGACCGCCGGGCGCATGTAGTCGCTGAACACCAGGAAGGTGCCGCCGTAGGGGCGGGTGCCGCCGTGCAGCGCGATGCCGTTGACGATCGCGCCCATGGCGTGCTCGCGGATGCCGAAGTGCAGCGTCCGGCCGTAGGGGTTGGCCGACCACGCGTCGGTGGAGATCGTCTCCGGGCCGAACGAGGGCTGGCCCTTCATGCTGGTGTTGTTGCTCTCGGCGAGGTCGGCGGAACCGCCCCAGAGCTCGGGCAGCACGTCGGCCAGCGCGTTGAGGACCTCACCGGAGGCCTTGCGGGTGGCGACGCCCTTGCCGTCGGCCTCCCAGCTCGGCAGCTTCTCCTGCCAGCCGGTCGGCAGTTCGCGGGTGGCCAGCCGGTCGAGCAGCGCCTTGCGCTCCGGGTTGGCCGAAGCCCACTTGTCGAAGGCGACCTGCCACTCGGCGTGGGCCTGCTTGCCGCGGGTGATGATGTCGCGGGCGTGGGTGAGGACCTCGTCGCTGACCTCGAAGGACTGCTCGGGGTCGAAGCCGAGTGCCTTTTTGACCTCGGCGACCTCGTCGCCGCCGAGGGCGGCGCCGTGGGCCTTGCCGCTGTTCATCTTGGTGGGCGCGGGGTAGCCGATGACGGTGCGCAGCACGATCAGGGTCGGGCGCGTGGTCTCGGCCTTGGCCGACTCGATGGCCTCCAGGAGGCCCTGGACGTCTTCGCCGCCGTGGACGGTGAGGACCTGCCAGCCGTAGGACTCGTAGCGCTTGGCGGTGTCCTCGGTCAGGGCGATGCCGGTGTTGTCCTCGATGGAGATCTCGTTGGCGTCGTAGAGGACGGTGAGGTTGCCCAGCTGCTGCACGCCGGCCAGCGAGGAGGCCTCGGAGGTGACGCCCTCTTCGATGTCGCCGTCGGAGGCGATCACGTAGATGTGGTGGTCGAACGGGCTCTCACCCGGGGCGGCCTCGGGGTCGAACAGGCCGCGTTCGCGGCGGGCGGCCATGGCCATGCCGACGGCGGTCGACAGTCCCTGTCCGAGCGGGCCGGTGGTGGTCTCCACGCCCTTGGTGTGGCCGTACTCGGGGTGGCCGGGGGTCAGCGAGCCCCACTTGCGCAGCTGCTTGAGGTCGTTGAGTTCCAGGCCGTAGCCGGACAGGAACAGCTGCACGTACAGGGTCAGGCTGGAGTGCCCGGCCGAGAGCACGAAGCGGTCGCGGCCGATCCATTCGGGGTCGGTGGGGTCGTGGCGCATGACGCGCTGGAACAGGGCGTAGGCGGCGGGCGCGAGGCTCATCGCGGTGCCCGGGTGGCCGCTGCCGCAGTTCTCCACCGCGTCGGCGGCGAGCACGCGTGCGGTGTCCACAGCGCGCTGATCCAACTCGGTCCAGTCGTTGGGCAGTCGCTTGGTCGTCAAGCGGGCAAGGTCGTCGGTGACGGACACGGACGCAGCTCCAGTTTTCCTTCGGCGGTATTTCCCTCAACGCGGCGAACGGTCCACTGGACCGATTCGAACCGCAGTTATCCCTCGTCCGTCGGGCAGCCTAGTCGCTCCCGATCAGGCGCCCGGCGGCCCGTTTGAGAAACGGTGTCGTCCCCCTGCTGAACCAGCCTCGACCTGCGAGAACCGTTCCTTCGCACGGTGGGGGAGCCGGCGATTCGTCGACCAGCGTGCACCAGAACCGGTCTTCGCGCTGGTGAACCGCCGTAAACGCGGCTATCGCCGAACGGTTCCAGTTTAGCCCCACTACCGTGTGAACAGGCACACTCGCACCCGCGCGGGACGGGGTTCTGTAGCGCGACTACTATTGCTTAACGGTTCGGTTCCGTTCTTCTCCGGGACCAGCGGGAGTGCGATCAGCAAGTGCGGGGAGTGCCATGTCAGCGGTGAGCGCAGCGTCGTGACCACCGCCGCGCACCTCTCCCGTCAGCCCGCCCGCAAGGTCGCTGACCTGCTCAAAGCCTATTTGGGCCTGGTCAAGCCGCGGGTCATCGAGCTGCTGCTGGTCACCACGATCCCCGCCATGCTGCTGGCCGTGCGCGGCATCCCCTCGCCCTTCCTGGTGCTGGCCACGCTCGTCGGCGGAACCATGGCCGCCGGCAGCGCCAACGCGCTCAACTGCGTCGTCGACGCCGACATCGACCAGGTGATGAAGCGCACGCGGGCCCGGCCCCTGGTGCGCCACACGGTCTCCAATCGGCACGCGCTGATCTTCGGCATCGCGCTGGGCGCCGGATCATTCCTGGTCCTGTGGGCCGCCACGAACCTGCTGGCGGGCGTGCTGGCCGTGGTCACGATCTTGTTCTACGTCTTCATCTACACGATGGTCCTCAAGCGCAGGACCGTGCAGAACATCGTCTGGGGCGGCGCGGCGGGCTGCATGCCCGTGGTGATCGGGTGGGCCGGGGTGACCGGCCGCATCGACTGGCCCGCGCTGGTGATGTTCGGCGTGGTGTTCTTCTGGACGCCGCCGCACACCTGGTCGTTGGCGATGAAGTACAAGGACGACTACGAGCGCGCCGGTGTCCCGATGCTGCCGGTGGTGGCGCAGCCGACGGCGGTGTCCCGGCAGATCGTGCTGTTCACCTGGCTGATGGTGGCGTGGACGCTGCTGCTGGTCCCGGCCACCGGCTGGCTCTACGCGGCCTTCGCCGCGGTCTCCGGTGCCTGGTTCATCGTGCTCGCCCACCGGCTGCACGCGGCGACCAAGCGCGGCGTCCCGACCAAGCCGATGCGCCTGTTCCACATGTCCAACACGTACCTGATGATCGTGTTCGTGGCGCTCGCGGTGGACTCGGCCCTGAGCCTCCCGGTCCTCGGTTGGCCCTGGTAGGCCGCTGACCGTTCCGCTCCTCGGGTCTGACCGTTCCGTTCGTGGGGTGGGGAAGTTTTCATGAAAACTTCCCCACCCCACGAACGTCAGGGGCGGATGAGGAGCTTGCCGGTGGTCCGGCGGCCTTCGAGGTCTTCATGAGCCTTGCGGGCGTCGGCCAGCGGGTAGGTGTCGCCGACCCGGATGGTGATCGTGCCCTCGGCGATCCAGTCGAAGACCTCACCGGCGCGCCAGTCGAGCTCGTCGCGGGTGAGGATGTGGTGCGCCAGCGACGGCCGGGTCAGGAACAGCGAGCCGCTGGAGTTCAGCCGCTGCGGGTCGACGGGCGGGACCGGGCCGCTGGAGGCCCCGAAGAGCGCCAGCGTGCCGCGCGGCCGCAGGCTCGCCAGGCTCGCCTCGAAGGTCGACTTCCCGACGCCGTCGTAGACCACGTCCACGCCGCGCCCGTCGGTGAGGTCGCTGACCTCGGCGGCCACGTCGGCGTCGGTGTAGCGGATGATCTCGTCCGCTCCGGCCTCGCGCGCCAGCCGCTCCTTCTCGTCGGTGGACACGGTGCCGATGACGTTCGCGCCCCGGGCCTTGATCAGCTGGGTCAGCAGCAGACCCATGCCGCCGGCCGCCGCGTGCACCAGCGCCGTCTCGCCGGTGGCGACCCGGTGCGTCGAGGTCACCAGGTAGTGCGCCGTCATGCCCTGCAGCATCGCGGCGGCGGCGGTGTCGGCGGAGACGCCCTCGGGAACCTTGACCGCGATGCTCGCCGGGACCAGCGCCTTCTCGGCGTAGCTGCCGGGCGCCATCGCCCACGCCACCCGCTCGCCGACGGAGAACCCGTCGACGTCCGGCCCCACGGCGACGATCTCGCCCGCGCCCTCGGAACCCGGGGTGAAGGGCAGCTGCATCGAGTAGACGCCGCTGCGCTGGTAGGTATCGATGAAGTTCACCCCGGCCGCGGCGACGTCGACGAGCAGCTGCCCCGGGCCCGGCTCGGGCACCTCGACCTCACCGAGTTCGAGGACCTCCGGACCACCGTTGGTCGCCACCCGGATCGCGCGCATGTGTCTTCTCCTTCGCAGGGCTCGCTTCTGTTCCGTCAGGAGCAACGCGGCGGCCACCGTGGATCATCCCGCCCGCGACCACCCGCTCCCATCTTCGGCGGCTCCTGCTCGTCGCGCGCGGTTCGCGCCCCGGGAAACGCCCGAGATCGAGTGTCGTGCGCAACGACCGGTTCTTCCCGGGCGCGGGAGCTGTTTAGGATCCCGGCATGACAGCCGAGAAGGACACCGAGCAGAGCACCGCGCCGACCCCCAAGGCCCTGGCCGTGGCCAAGGCGTTCGTCGCCGACCACGGCGGATCGGCCCGCGCGGTGGTGGAGAACATCGGCCGCGCCGGCGCCCGCGTGGTGCTGGTCGGTGAGGACGGCCGCCTCGGCGACGTCATGGTCACCAGCCCCGCGGTCGGCGAGGCGCTGGTCGAGGCCGTTGACGGCCTGACCTCCAGCGAGTGGGACGCCGACACCACCGCCGCGCTGAAGATCGGCGCCGCGCACCGTCGCAAGATGGCCGGTCCGCGAGCCCGCTGACCTGGCGCTTCCCGGACATGCCGCCGCTGCGGGCTGGTCGAGTCGTTCGTTGTGGTTTATGTTTTCAGCGGATACTGAACTCGATCTAGGGGAGGCGGCGTGTCCGAGGCCGACGACTACCTGCAGCGCACCGACCGACCGGCCATGTCCGAGTGGATCGAGCAGATGGCCGCGCACTTCGAAGCGACCGAGGGGATGCCGCTGATCGCCGGCCGCATCCTCGCGTTCCTGCTGATCTGCGACCCGCCGGAGCGCACCGCCAGCGAGCTCTCGCACGCGCTGGCCGCCAGCACCGGGTCGATCAGCACCAACGTCCGGCTCCTGATGCGCCTCGGGGTCATCTCCAAGACCACCCGCCAAGGCCGCGAAGCCGCCCTCTACCAGGTGGAGGAGGACCGCTGGCCCGCGCTGGTGCGCCAGCGCATGGAACGCGTCACCGACCTCGAAGCGCTCACGGCCACGGGACTGCGCATGTTCAGCGGGCAGGGCGAACGCGCCCGCCGGTTGCGGACGGTCAACGAGTTCTACAAGTGGCTCTCCGGTGAGATGCCGGAGCTCTGGCGGCGCTGGGAGCGAGAGGGCAAGCCCAAGCTCCGGTTCTGAGGCGTTGTTTCAGTGGTCGGTTTGCGTGGCGGTGCGGGTGGCGGAACCTGACACGCCGCCTGGACTCCGTGCGCCACTCCTGATGTATGCCGCTTACCCAGGGGGTGGACATCGGCGTCGCGGCGTACTCGCCAGACGACGTGTCAGAACCCGCGGCGGTGCCGGCTGCTCAGGTGGTGAAGAGGATGCGGCTCCGCCGCATGCATAACAGCCCCAGGGCTGCGGTTCGTCGCGGTCAGACCGCCACGGACTCCTGCTCCTCGGCGACCTCGGGGTGGGGGAGCGGACCCCGGTTGCGGGACTCCGTCCACAGGGCCGCCGTCGTGATGATCACGCCCGTGGCGGCGGCGACGTGCAGCACGACCATGGCCTCCGGGACGCCCAGGTAGTACTGGACCGAACCGATCGCGCCCTGCACCAGGACCATCGCGCAGGCGGTGATGTAGGCCTTGATCAGAGCCTTGGTGGGGCGGGCCGAGCGCAGCCAGGCGCCGAAGACCGCCAGCATGAGCACGTAGGCCATCACCAGCAGGCCGTGCAGCTGGACCGCGGTGGTGACCGCGAGGCCCAGGCGAGGTGTGTCCGGGTCGCCCGCGTGCGGACCGGCAGCGGTCACCAGCGTGCCCGCCACCAGAACGGCCGCGGTGACCACGACCAGGGCGGTCAGCAGGCGTCGCATCGGCTTGGGCACGATCCCCAGCGGTTCGCGATCGCCCTCGGTGGTGGCCTTGACCAGCAACGCGGCCAGCCAGATCAGGATCGCCGAGGCCATGAAGTGCACGGAGACGCTCCACCAGGCCAGGTCCACCAGCACGGTCATCCCGCCGAGGATCGCCTGCGCGACCACGCCGAGCGGCATGAGCAGCGCCAGCCGGACCAGGCGCGTGCGGCGGGGCGGGCAGCGCCACGCCGCCAGGAAGCAGGCAAGCGCGATGAAGCCGACGACCCCGGTCAGCAGCCGGTTGCCGAACTCGATCGCCTGGTGCAGGGCGGCGACCTCCGCGTGCGGCATCGGGACCATGCTGCCCGGGAAGCACTGCGGCCAGGTCGGGCATCCCAGGCCCGAGCCCGTCACGCGGACGGTCACACCGGTCACCGAGATCAGTGCCTGCGTCACCAGCACGGCGATCGCGAGGATCCGCACGGTGCGCGGTGACGGGCGGGAGATCCAAGTAGGTAGCGCCACAACTGAATGGTATTCCGCCGCTCGGATCTCCCCGCCCGCAGGTCACGCCAGTGCAGTCCCGGTCACTTGAACAGGCCGGACGGCAGCGCCCCCGCCCCGGCCAGGGCCTTGCTGAGCTTGCCGCCCTTCTCGACGAGAGTGGCGGTGCGCTCCTCGCCGAGCGCCTTCCACGGGGCCAGCGCCATCTCGTCGGTGCGGACCTCGATCTCCTCGCGGAACTGCTCGCCCTGCTCCGTGAGCACGGCCTCGGCGTCGACCAGGCCGCGCTCGCGCAGCTGCTCGGTGGCCTCGGCCCACTCCTGCTCGGACCACTCGCGCAGCGTGCGCGCGGCCTCGGGGGTGAAACCGCCGGGCACGCTGCTGTGCAGCACAAGCGACTGGATGCCGGAGATGCCGGCCTGCTGCAGCGCCGCGATGTGGCCGTCGCCGCGGAACTCGCGCAGCAGCGTGATCGCGTGCCACAGCTTTAGGTGCGGGGTTTCCGGCCAGGCGAGGTCGGCGTGCCCGGCGTAGAGGGGCTTGCCCTCCGGGCTGCAGTCGCCGGAGGCGATCCGCGCCAGCTCCGCGGCCTCGACGACGTCGTCGGAGGCCAGCACCTCGTCACCGAGCAGCCGGTGAAGCGCGGCGTCCACGGCGTCCAGCCGCGCGTCCAGCACCTCGGCGGGGGAGGCGATGTCCCAGGCGGCCGGGATCGACTTGGCGACCGACACCGGGTTGAAGTTGTAGAAGGTCGCGGCGACCACACCAGCGCCGACCGGGCCCATCGCAGCCGAGCGGCCCGCGTAGTAGCCCATCCGGCCGGGCTTGAGACCGAGGGCGGTGAACCGGTCCTCGGCCTCCGGTGCGAAGTAGATCATCGCGTGGATTAATTCGAGAGATGCCTTGGCATGGCGAGCGATCTTCGTCATGCCGCCACTGTAGGGACCCCCGTCGCCAGGTGGTGTTCCCGCGGTCGGTTACGCCGTCAGGTCAGCTTGGTGGTGCGCAGCGCGGTGGCCCCGCAGGCGACTCCCCAGGCGAGGAGAACGACGATCGGCTGCACGCCGGGCAGCGCGCCGTGGACCAGGACGGCGTCGAGGGCTTCGGCCAGCGCCCCCGAGGGCAGGAACCCGGCGATCGCGGCGAGCGGTCCGGGCAGGTCGTCGGCGGGCAGGGCCAGGCCTCCGGCCAGCAGCAGGACGAACCAGATCGCGTTGGCCAGGGCCAGCACGATCTCCGGGCGCAGCGAGCCGCCGACCAGCACTCCCGCGGCACCGAAGGCCAGCGTTCCCAGCACCAGCAGGCCGACGCCGGGCAGCAACCCGGACAGGTCCGGTGACCAGCCCAGCAGCAGTGCCGTCACGCCCAGCACCACGGCCTGCAACGCCACGACGAGGAGGGTCGCCAGCACCCGGCCGGAGATGAGCGTCCAGCGCGGCAGGGCGGTCGCCGAGAGCCGCTTGAGCACGCCGTAGCGGCGGTCGAAGCCCAGGGCGATGGCCTGGCCGGTGAACGCCGTGGACATCACCGCCAGCGCCAGGATGCGCGGCATCACCGAGTTCACCCGTGGCTCGGGCAGGTCGCCGATGTGGATGACGCTCATGCCGATGAGCAGCGCGATCGGGATGATCAGCGTGAGCAGGGCCTGCTCGCCGTGCCGGATGATCAGCAGCGTCTCGATGCGGGTCTGCGCGGCCAGCATCCGCAGCGGGCGGCCCCGGCCGGGGGCGGGCTTGAAGGTTCCTCCGGGGAACCGGTCGCCGAGCTCGGCGGTCACGATCGAAGCTCCCGTCCGGTCAGGTCCAGGAAGACGTCCTCCAGGCTGCGGCGGGTGACCCGCAGCTCGTGCGCCAGCACGCTGTGCTGGGCGCACCACGCGGTCACGGTGGACACCACCTGCGGGTTGATCTCGCCGCGCACGACGTAGTCGCCGGGCCGCAGCTCCTCGGCCTTGTACCCCTCGGGCAACGCCGCGAGCAGCAGATCCAGGTCCAGCCCGGTCTGCGAGCGGAACCGGAGCTCCTGCTTGCCGTCGGCCGGTGCGGTGAGCTCCTCGGCGGTGCCGTCGGCGACCGCGCGGCCGTGATCGACGATCACGACCCGATCGGCCAGAGCCTCGGCCTCGTCCATCAGGTGCGTGGTCAGCAGCACGCTCACGCCATCGCGGCGCAGCGCCGCGATCAGGTCCCACACCAGGCGGCGAGCCTGCGGGTCCAGACCCGCGGTCGGTTCGTCGAGGAACACCAGCTCCGGGCGGCCGACCAGGGCGCAGGCCAGCGACAAGCGCTGCTGCTGGCCCCCGGAGAGCCGCTTGTAGGAGGTCCGGCGCACCGACTCCAGGCCCAGCACCTCCAGCAGCCAGGCCGGGTCGAGCGGGGTGGCGGTGCACGCGGCGACGAGGTGCAGCATCTCCTCAGCGCGCACGCCCGGGTAAGCGCCGCCGCCCTGCGGCATCACGCCGATGCGCGGGCGCAGCTGCTCGCCCTCGGTGCGCGGGTCGAGGCCCAGGACGCGGACCTCTCCGCCGTCCGGGCGCTGGAAGCCCTCGCAGATCTCGACGGTCGTGGTCTTGCCCGCGCCGTTGGGGCCCAGCAGCGCGAGCACGCTGCCGCGCGGCAGGCACAGGTCGAGCCCGGCGACCGCGGTGGTGTCCCCGAAGCGCTTCTCCAGCCCGCGCAGACGGACGGCCGGACTCTCGTTGCTCACGGATTGACAGCCTATTGCGTGGTGGAGCCGGGACGGCCGAGGGTGGGCCAGAGAACGGGCATGCGCTTCCTCACCAGCAGCACGATGATCGTGAAAGCGACGAGCGCGGCGATCACGGCGAGCGGAACCTGGTAGGCGCGCAGCAGGAATCCGGCGCCGGTCGGCGGGACCACCAGGGACACGGCCGCGCAGATCACCGTCGCGGTGACCCGGAACCGGGAGCTGTTGGTCGACAGCGCCAGCGGCACCACCGACCACAGCAGGTACCAGGGCCACAACACCGGCACCGCCAGCGCCAGGGTGAGGAACGTCGCGCCCATGGCCACCAGCGGCTGGATGCGCCCGCGGAAGGACAGCCACAGCATCCACAGGCACACGGCCGCCACGATCAGGTAGCCGATGATCTTGGTGATGGCCAGCATCGCGTCGGTGTGGTTGCCGAGGCCCAGCAGCATGGACGCCCCGCCGCCGCTCATGCCGAACGCGGTCAGCGGCGCCATGATGGTCTTGACCCGGTTGGGCACGTCGAAGGTGTCGATCCAGCCCAGGCCCCAGCCGCTGCTCACGGTGATCACCGTCATGGTGGCCAGGAACACCGCGCCCAGCAGACCGCCGACGCGGAACAGGTCGCGCCATCGACCGCCCTGCAGCAGCACCAGGCAGATGCCGAAGAACCCGAGCGCGATCCAGCCCGGCGGTTTGATCGCCCCCGCGATCGTCAGCAGCGCGCCGGCGCCGGCGGTGCCCGCGATCGACTGGAACCGCAGGCCCAGCTCGATGGCCGTGAGCATGATGCCGACCATCAGCGCCTCGTTGTGCATGCCGCTGATCACGTGGAACAGCACGATCGGGTTGGCCACGCTCAACCACAGCGCGGCGGTCGGGTGCACCCCGCAGCGGCGGGCCAGGCGGGGGATCGCCCACACCGCCATCGCCAGACCGCACAGCATCACGACCCGCCAGATCAGCACGCCGAAGATCACGTTGTCGCCGATGATCCGCGAGATCTGCTCGCCGAACATCAGGAACAGCGGGCCGTAGGGGGAGGGCGTGTCGCGCCAGATGTTGGGCACGTTGCTGGTGAACGGGTGGTCCACGCCCAGGCCGATGAGCGGGCTGACCAGGTACGGGTTGAGCCCGCGCGCGGCCACCTCGCTCTGGGCGAGGTAGCTGTACATGTCGGTGCTGAACAGCGGTGGGCACAGCGCCAGCGGCAGGCCCCACATCCCGGCGGTGCGCGCGAGCTGCCCGACGCCGACGATCCGCTCGCGACCGGGCAGGCACAGCCGGCCCAGCCACAGCCAGGCCGCGACGATCATGAGCATCCCGAGCCAGCAGATCGCCATCGCGACCGTCGGCATCCGGGTGAGCAGGCCGAGCAGGCGGGCGCCGTAGAGCGGGTTGATCACCGGGTTCGCACCGGCGCCGAACGCACCGGCGGCCAGGATCAGAGAACCGGTGGTGCCGAAGCGGCGGATGTGGTCGAGCTGCCTCCGTTCGGCGTGGTCGATCGGCGACGTGCTCGTCCGTTCGGATGAGTCCGATCCGGGGAGCAATTCCGCCTGGTCCGTCATTTCGCCTGCAGCCACGAGGACGCAGCCTAATCGCGTGAGTCAGATCACGTGCCCGCCCCGCGCCCTGGTGTGTGCGATCGAAATAGGTAACATTCGTGTTGTGAAAAAGGTCGGGACGTCGACGCCGACCGCAGCCGCCACCGAGACGGGGCCTGCGGGCCACCCCGGCGCGGCTGCGCAAGGCGACGGCAGGACCCGTCACACGGTTGCGCGGTTGCTGCTGGAACGGGGGCCGATCACCGCTGCGGCGGTGGCCGAAGAACTCGGGGTCAGCCCCACCGCGGTGCGCCGGCACTTGGACGTGCTGGTCGCCGAAGGTGAGGCCTACACCCGGGAGTCCTCTCCGCGCGGTCGTCGAGGCCGTGGCCGGCCGGCGAAGCTCTACCTGCTCACCGAGTCAGGCAGGGCCAGGTTCGGGCACGCCTACGACGACCTGGCGGTGGCCGCGCTGCGGTTCATCGCCGAGAACGAAGGGGAACAGGCGGTGCGCGAGTTCGCCGAGCGGAGGATGGCAGCCCTCGTGGCCCATCACCGCGACGCGCTCGTCAACGCCCGGACCCCGGCCGAGCGCGCGGAGGTACTCGCCGACGCGCTCACCCGGGAGGGCTACGCTGCCTCGGCGCGCAGCGTCGGAAGCGGCGAGCAGCTCTGCCAACACCACTGCCCGGTGGCGCACGTAGCTGCGGACTTCCCGCAGCTGTGCGAAGCCGAGACGGCGGCGTTCGCCGAAGTGCTCGGCACCCACGTGCAGCGGCTGGCCACGATCGCGAACGGTGATGCGGCCTGCACCACGCACGTACCAACCGCGCGGTTGACGGATCCGGGCCAGAGCCCGGACGCCGAACAGACCTCTGCCGGTTCGGTCCCGAAGGACCGGCAGAAGACCGCCCCGATTCCTGCTGGAGGGGAGTCCGTATGACTGCCGCTGCGGAGCAGCGCAATCCCACCACCGACGGTTCTGGTCAGCTCACCCAGGAAGAAACCCTGGCGACGCTGGGCAACTACGAATACGGCTGGGCCGATGAGGACGTCGCGGGCGCTTCCGCCAAGCGAGGTCTGTCCGAGGACGTCGTCACCGACATCTCGGACAAGAAGAGCGAGCCCGAGTGGATGCTCGAGACGCGCATGAAGGCCCTGAAGCTGTTCGACCGCAAGCCCATGCCGAACTGGGGCGCGGACCTGTCGGGCATCGACTTCGACAACATCAAGTACTTCGTGCGGTCCACCGAGCAGCAGGCCCAGACTTGGGAAGACCTGCCCGAGGACATCAAGAACACCTACGACAAGCTGGGCATCCCGGAAGCGGAGAAGCAGCGGCTGGTCGCGGGTGTCGCCGCGCAGTACGAGTCCGAGGTCGTCTACCACCAGATCCGCGAGGACCTGGAGGAGCAGGGCGTCCTGTTCCTGGACACCGACACGGCGCTGCGCGAGCACCCGGAGATCTTCAAGGAGTACTTCGGCTCGGTCATCCCGGCCGGTGACAACAAGTTCTCCGCGCTCAACACGGCCGTGTGGTCGGGTGGCTCCTTCATCTACGTGCCGCCGGGCGTGCACGTCGACATCCCGCTGCAGGCCTACTTCCGGATCAACACCGAGAACATGGGCCAGTTCGAGCGGACGCTGATCATCGTCGACGAGGGTGCCTACGTGCACTACGTCGAGGGCTGCACCGCTCCGATCTACTCCAGCGACTCGCTGCACTCGGCTGTCGTGGAGATCGTCGTCAAGAAGGGCGGCCGCTGCCGCTACACGACGATCCAGAACTGGTCGAACAACGTCTACAACCTGGTGACCAAGCGCGCCAAGGCTGAAGAGGGCGCGACCATGGAGTGGGTCGACGGCAACCTCGGCTCCAAGGTCACCATGAAGTACCCCTCGGTGTTCCTGATGGGCGAGCACGCCAAGGGCGAGGTCCTGTCCGTCGCGTTCGCCGGCGAGGGCCAGCACCAGGACGCCGGCGCGAAGATGGAGCACCTGGCGCCGCACACCTCCTCGACGATCGTCTCCAAGTCGATCGCCCGTGGTGGTGGCCGCACCTCGTACCGGGGTCTGGTCAAGGTCGCCAAGCGCGCCCACCACTCCTCGTCGAACGTGAAGTGCGACGCGCTGCTGGTCGACACCATCAGCCGCTCGGACACCTACCCGTACGTCGACGTCCGCGTGGACGACGTGACCATGGGTCACGAGGCGACGGTCTCCAAGGTCAGCGATGACCAGCTGTTCTACCTGATGCAGCGCGGTCTGACCGAGGACGAGGCGATGGCCATGATCGTCCGGGGCTTCGTCGAGCCCATCGCGCGCGAGCTGCCGATGGAGTACGCGCTGGAACTCAACCGACTGATCGAGCTGCAGATGGAAGGGGCCGTCGGCTAAAGATGAGCACCACTGAGACCGACGCCGCTCAGCACGGCTTGACCGAGCACTCCCACGGGGGGCCTGTGATCCCGCAGGCCTCCCGGGGCGAGCGCTTCCGCTCCTACGACGTCGAGGCCTTCGAGGTCCCCGGCGGTCGTGAGGAGAACTGGCGGTTCACCCCGCTGAAGCGGCTCAAGGGCCTGCACGACGGATCCGCGACCGCCACCGGCAACCTCAAGATCGAGGTCACCGGTGAGGCCACGGCCGAGACCGTGGGCCGCGACGACGCGCGCATCGGCAACGGCGGAGTGCCCGCCGACCGCGTCGCCGCGCAGGCCTGGAGCTCGTTCACCGAGGCCACCGTCGTCACCGTGCCCAAGGAGACCAAGGCCTCCGGGCCGATCACCGTCACGGTCGACGGCCCCGGTGCGGACCAGGTCGCCTTCGGCCACCTGCAGATCCGCGCCGAGCAGTTCGCCGAAGCCGTGGTCGTCATCGACTACCGCGGCTCCGGCACCATCGGCGACAACGTCGAGTTCGTCGTCGCCGACGGCGCGCAGCTGCGGGTCGTGTCCATCCACGACTTCGCCGCCGATGCCACGCAGGTCAGCTCCGAGCACGCCACGCTCGGCCGCGACGCGGTGTTCCGCCACTTCGCCGTCACCCTCGGCGGCGACCTGGTGCGGGTCAACACCACCGTCAACTACGCCGACAAGGGCGGCGACGCCGAGCTGCTGGGCATCTACTTCGCGGACGCGGGCCAGCACCTGGAGCACCGCATGCTGGTCGACCACAGCGTGCCCAACTGCCGCAGCAACGTGCTCTACAAGGGCGCGCTGCAGGGCGACTCGGCGCACTCGGTGTGGATCGGCGACGTGCTCATCCAGGCCGCTGCTGAGGCCACCGACACCTACGAGCTCAACCGCAACCTGGTGCTGACCGAGGGTGCGCGGGCCGACTCGGTGCCGAACCTGGAGATCGAGACCGGCGAGATCGAGGGCGCCGGCCACGCCAGCGCCACCGGCCGGTTCGACGACGAGCAGCTGTTCTACCTGCAGGCCCGGGGCATCCCGCAGGATCAGGCCCGGCGCCTGGTCGTGCGCGGCTTCTTCGGCGAGCTGCTGCAGAAGATCAACGTTCCCGAGGTGCGCGAGCGCCTCGAAGCCGAGATCGAGGAAGAGCTCGCAGTCGTCGGCGCCTGAGCGCACCACGATCGATTCCAGACCTTCGGTACCACCACACCAGGAGAACGAGAAGAAATGGCCACCCTGGAGATCAAGGACCTGCACGGTTCGGTCCTCACCGAGGAAGGCGCGAAGCCGATCCTCAAGGGCGTCAACCTGACCATCGACTCCGGTCAGATCCACGCCATCATGGGCCCCAACGGCTCCGGCAAGTCGACCCTCGCCTACGCGCTGGCGGGTCACCCCAAGTACCAGATCGACTCGGGCACCGTGCTGCTCGACGGCGAGGACGTCCTCGAGATGTCGATCGACGAGCGCGCCCGCGCGGGCCTGTTCCTCGCGATGCAGTACCCGGTCGAGGTTCCGGGCGTGTCGATGTCGAACTTCCTGCGCACCGCCGCCACCGCCGTGCGCGGTGAGGCCCCGCAGATCCGGCACTGGGTCAAGGAGGTCAAGCAGTCGATGTCCGACCTGGACATCGACACGTCGTTCTCCGAGCGCAGCGTCAACGAGGGCTTCTCCGGCGGCGAGAAGAAGCGCCACGAGATCCTGCAGCTCGACCTGCTCAACCCGAAGTTCGCGATCCTCGACGAGACCGACTCCGGCCTCGACGTCGACGCGCTGCGCGTCGTCTCCGACGGCGTCAACCGCTTCAAGGGCAAGGGCGACAAGGGTGTTCTGCTGATCACCCACTACACCCGGATCCTCCAGCACATCACCCCGGACCGCGTGCACGTGTTCTCCGACGGCAAGGTCGTCGAGTCCGGTGGTGCCGAGCTCGCCGACGAGCTCGAGGCCAACGGCTACGTGCGGTTCACCGGCAAGAAGGAGGCGGCCGGCCAGTCATGACCCAGCAGCCTCTTCGCACCACTGGTGGGAGTACCGCAGCGGACGCGGCTGTGCCCCTGGACGTCCGGGAGATCCGCGCGGACTTCCCGATCCTCGGGCGCACCATCCGCGACGGCAAACGCATGGTCTACCTCGACTCCGGGGCGACCTCGCAGCGGCCGCGCCAGGTGCTCGACGCGGAGCGCTCCTTCCTGGAGACCTCCAACGCGGCCGTGCACCGCGGCGCGCACCAGCTGGCCGAGGAGGCCACGGACGCCTATGAAGGCGCGCGGGAACGCATCGCGCACTTCATCGGCGTCGGGGATGACGAGGTGGTGTTCACCAAGAACGCCACCGAGGGCGTGAACCTCGTCGCGTACGCCATGAGCAACGCCGCGACGGCCGGGGCGGAAGCCGAGCGCTTCCGCCTCGGCCCCGGGGACGAGGTCGTGGTGACCGAGATGGAGCACCACGCCAACCTCGTGCCGTGGCAGCAGCTGTGCGAGCGCACCGGTGCCACGCTGCGCTGGTTCGGCGTCACCGACGAGGGCCGGCTCGACACCTCCGACGTCTCGGGGGTGATCTCCGAGCGGACCAAGGTCGTGGCCTTCACCCACCAGTCCAACGTGCTGGGCACCGTCAACACCGGCGAGGAGATCATCCGCCGCGCCCACGAGGTCGGCGCGCTGGTCGTGCTCGACGCGTGCCAGTCGGTGCCGCACGCGCCCGTGGACTTCAAGGCCATGGGCGTGGACTTCGCGGTGTTCTCCGGGCACAAGATGCTCGGTCCCTCCGGGGTCGGCGTGCTCTACGGACGGCGCGAACTGCTCGACGGGATGCCGCCGTTCATCAGCGGTGGGTCGATGATCGAGCTGGTGCACATGGAGCGCTCCACGTTCGCCCCGCCGCCGCAGCGGTTCGAGGCGGGCGTGCCGATGACCTCGCAGGTCGTCGGGCTCGGTGCGGCCGTCGACTACCTCACCGGTGTCGGCATGGACCGGGTCGCCGCGCACGAGCACGCGCTCACCGAGGCGGCGCTGCGCGAGCTCGGAGCGATCGACGGGGTCCGGATCATCGGCCCCGAGGACACCGAGAACCGCGGTGGTGCGGTGTCCTTCGTGATCGACGGGGTGCACCCGCACGACGCCGGTCAGGTGCTCGACGACCAGGGCGTGGAGGTCCGGGTGGGCCACCACTGCGCGTGGCCGCTGCACCGGCGGATGGGAATTCCCGCGACCGTGCGCGCGTCGTTCTACCTGTACAACGAACTGGACGAGGTCAAGGCGCTGGTGGACGCGGTGCGCGAGGCGCAGCGCTTCTTCCGCGTCGTCTGATCCCGAAGACCTGGCGTGACCGCTAGCCGGTCCGATACCGCCGAGGATCGCGACATGCAGCTTGAGCAGATGTACCAGGAGATCATCCTGGACCACTACCGCAACCCGCACCGGCACGGGCTGCGGGAACCGTTCGACGCCGAGTCCTTCCAGGTCAACCCGACCTGCGGGGACGAGGTGACGCTGCGGGTGCGGTTGACCGGCGAGAACGAGAACGCCGTCGTCGAAGACGTCTCCTACGCGGGGCAGGGCTGTTCGATCAGCCAGGCGGCGGTGTCCGTTCTGACCGATCTGGTCGTCGGCAGGCCGTTGAAGGACGCGCTGGAGACCGAGGCAGCCTTCAGCGAGCTGATGCACGGCCGCGGCAAGGTCGAACCGGACGAGGACGTGCTGGAAGACGGCATCGCCTTCGCCGGTGTGGCCAAGTACCCGATGCGGGTCAAGTGCGCCCTGCTCGGGTGGATGGCCTTCAAGGACGCCGTCTCCCGATCCCAGGGATGAACGTGGTTCGCCGTCCTCACCACGAAGCCGCTCAGGACCCGCGACGGCGCCGGGTGCTGAGGCGAGGTGACGGGGGAGCGGCTTCGCCGCTTGCTCGACAGCACGGCTCCGGGCCAGAGTGAGCAGAGACTTTCAGGAGGCAACGTGAGCGACGAAACCCAAGTGCAGGACGACGTGGCGCGCAATGCCGACGCCCTGCCCGAGCAGGCCGCCCCGGCCGCGGAGGTCGCCAAGCTGGAGGACGTCGAAGAGGCGCTCCGCGACGTGGTCGACCCCGAGCTGGGCATCAACGTCGTCGACCTCGGGCTGGTCTACGACGTGCGCGTCGAGCAGGACAACTCCGCCACGGTGGACATGACGCTGACCTCGGCGGCCTGCCCGCTGACCGACGTCATCGAGGACCAGGCCCGCGCAGCCCTGTGCGGCGGCCCGGGTGGCGGGCTCGTCTCGGACTTCCGGATCAACTGGGTCTGGATGCCCCCGTGGGGTCCCGAGAAGATCACCGAGGAAGGGCGCGAGCAGCTCCGAGCCCTCGGTTTCACCGTCTGACCGTCTCCGAGGCGGTGTGCCCCTGCCCGCGGGCGGGGGAACCTCGGATGTGAGCAGCCCCCGGCACGCGTGCCGGGGGCTGCTTCGCGTTCAGCGCCCGTGGTGCATCTGCTCCGGGTCCTGGGTGGGGAATCCCAGGGGCGGTGATGGCGGCGGTCCCTGAGCAGGGGGCGCCGGTGGCGGGGTCCTGCTGAACGGGGTCTCCGCCGGGGGCGTCCCGGGAGTCTGGCCCCGGAGGACCTCGATCCGGTCCGTGCCCGGCCGGGACATGACCCAGCTGGAGCCGGTGAGCTGCTTGGCGTAGTGCTTGAGCGGGGCGAGCTTGCGGGAGGCCTGGTCGTAGTCGGAGACCGTCTGCGTCGTGCACACCAGCGTCGCCAGCGACACGGTGATCTCCACGTCGCCCGCGGCGCGCGCCGGGCCGAGCACCGAGTCGGCCAGCGTCACCAGGTCGTCCAGGTCTGCGACCAGCAGGAAGTCGTCGCCTCCCACGTGGCCGACCTGCACCGAGGTCAACGCCGCCGCCGCGTCGGTGAGAGTGCGGCCGATCGAGCGGATCACGTCGTCGCCCGCGGAGAAGCCGGAGGTGTCGTTGACCGACTTGAACTCGTCGATGTCCAGCCAGCTCACCGCGAAGATCTCCCCGGCGGCGATCCGGCGGGCCACGTCGCGGGCGATCGACTCGCTGCCCGGCAGGCGGGTCAGCGGGTTGAGCGCAGCGGCCTCCTCGACCTTCATCTCGGCCATGCCGCGGATCAGGTCGCCTGCCCGGACGGCGCCCAGGCACCGCCCCGCCTCGTCGACCACGATCGCGTCGTCGTACATCCGGTACTGGTCGGAGCGGGTGACCATGCTCAGAGCTTCCATCGCCGTGGTGGCGGTGGTGACCACGCGCGGCTCGTCCGCCAGGCGCGAGGCCGGGCGCTTGGCGTGCAGCGCGTGCCCGTACGGGCCGGTGACCGCCAGCAGGAAGCGGTTCCGGTCGATCGTGTACCGCGGCCGGTTCTGCTCGTCCACGAGCACGACACCGCTGATCTCGGTGTGGTCGGCCAGCACCTCGCGCACCTTGTCGGCGGTGACGTCGATGGACAGGGCCGTCGCGGGGGACAGGAACTCGGTGACGCGCGGCCCGCTGGCCAGGGTGTTGACCGAAGGGGCCTGCGGGTCGGTGACCTCGGCGGCCACGCCCGGGACCGTGCTCGTGGTCGGTGGCCTGCGGCCGGCCGGGGCGAGCAGGTTGCCCTGCACCAGGCGTACGCCGTTGCGGCGCAGCGCGTTGAGCTGGCGGTCGCTCTCCACCCCTTCGGCGACCAGCTGGCTCTCGGTGGCCTCGCACAGGTGGCGGACCGACTCGACGACGGCGACGCGGGCCGGGTCGTCCGGGAGCCCCTGCACCACACCTCGGTCGAGCTTGATCGTGGCCGGGCCGATGTCGCCGATCAGGGTCAGCGGGATGTCGCCCTTACCGACGCCGTCGAGGGCGATCTGGAAGCCGTCGGACCGCAGCTTCTCGACCCCCTCCAGCAGCTGGTCGGGGTCGATCCGCGCGAACGGCGGGCCGATCTCCAGGGTGATCTCCTGCTCGCGCCTGCCGACCTCGCGCAGCTTGTCGCGCAGCAGCTGGATCCGGTCGCGGTCGTGCACCACGGTGCCGCCGAAGAGGTTCAGGTGCAGCGGGAGCAGCGACTCGTGCTCCGCAGCCGCCTGCACCGCGTTCACCGCCAGGTTCACATCGAGCTCGGTGAGCCGCCGGACGCGCGCCGCCTCCTGGAAGAGGTCTTGGACGTGCGCACCCGCAGGCCGAGCCAACGCCTCGATCGCGACGATGGCACCGGTCTTGATGTTGATCAATGGCTGGAACGCGAAGCGCACTTCGTCCACCAGCGTGAGCACGGAGTCGATATTGCCTCGACTCATGTTTCTCCAGCGACCGTGTTCACGATCTGTTCACCGACATCTCAGCTCCTCCACTTCGGCGGAGCGCCGCCATTCCCGCCGACCAACTTAGCGTGCTTGACCAGCGCCTAGCATCAGCCGGACGAACGGTGTGTGGCACTGGGCACGTCATACCGAGTCTGCCTGCTCACCCTGCGTAGACAATGCCCAAAGCCTATCGGGTAAAGCCCTGCACGCTCCGTGAACGTTCCGTGAATAGGTCGGCTCGAAAATGGTTTTGTGATGTGTGCGTCTTGCGTCGGAAGAATAAGCGGACGCCATTTCGCCGGAAATTCACCCGAGATCTGACTCAGATCAACTTCCGCCGAGACCGTGCTTGGCCGGTGGACGTCCGAGCGACATCCCGCCCCAGACGATGCTACGGCGGACGCTCCACGGCACCCGGGCGAACAGCGCCGACATGGCGCGGGCCGTGCCCGCGGAGGTGCCCTCACCGGCGAGGAACTCGATCCGGTGGGGTTCGGGCATCGAGAAGAACGCCTCGAAGAAGTCCGGCACCGCCTCGGGCGGCAGGGAGAGCAGGGCGCGCAGCGACCGCTGCCGGAGGACGTGGGCGGCGATGGCGTCCGGAGGCCACAGCACCTGCCAACCCGCCCTGGCGGCGGTGGCAGGTCCGGTGGTCAGGCCCCCGCTGAGCGCCGCTGCCAGCCACGGCGCCCGGAGCAGCGCCCGCGCGACGCTGAACCCGCTGGCCGGGTGCACGAACCCGGCCGCCGCGCCGAACGGCACGACCCTGCCGGGGCGGGGCAGCGGATCATCGACCGGGAACCGCACCCGCTCCTCGCCGAGCTGCGCCTGCGGGTCGATCCCGGCGTCGGACAAGCGTCCGGCGAGCCTGCGCCGCAGCAGGGCGAGGGGCAGCGCCGGACGGCGGGCCAGCGACGTCTCCTCCAGCAGCACCCGGTCCGGTCCCAGCCGGACCGCGTAGAGGAACGTCGGCCAGCCGCCGCGGGTGCGCGGCGCCGACCGCCAGTCCATGAACACGCCCTCACCGGGACCGCAGAAGGCACCGGCGGTGGCGGAATCGACGACCCAGCCGATCGCGGTCTGCTGCGCGGGAGGATGAGGTGGGCGGCCGCCGGACAGCACCCTGGCAGGTCCGGTGGCGTCGACGACCACGCCGGCCGCCAACCTCCTGCCGTCCTTGAGGATCACCGTGGAACCGGTCGGCCCGTGCTCGGCGGCCACCGCGCGGCCGGTCACCTCGGTGACGTCGGCCCGCCACAGGTGCTTCCACAACGCGGTGTTGTCCAGCACCGCGTAGGGCCGTTGCCACACGTGCGCGCTCGTGCCGTGCAGGCGAACGCGGTCCATCACCGTCGACAGCGCGGCGACGTCCGGTGGCAGCTCGTCGACCCAGGACCCGAACGTGCTCGCCCAGCCGCTGCGCGGCGCCGGATCGACCAGCTCCACCGCCAGACCGGCATCGCTGCAGGCCGAAGCAGCGGCCCGACCTGCGGGTCCGCCCCCGACCACCACGACATCCGCCACCCGATCATCAGATCACGACCGCCGTGGGGCGCGCGTGGTGGTCGCCGATACCTTGACCGCATGGAGGAAGTGCACGCACGCGCCGCCCGCCGCAGTGACCGGACCGGGCACACCATGCCCGGTGACCTGGCCGCGAGCCCGTTCCGGGCCGACCGCGACCGGATCTCCGCCTCGGCCTTCTTCGCCCGGCTCGGCGGCGTCACCCAGGTCGTGAGCCCCTCCGGCTCCGGCCTGCTGCTGCACAACCGGCTCACGCACAGCCTCAAGGTTGCCCAGGTGGCCCGCGCGATCGCCGAACGCCTGCTCGCCGACCCGGTCACCAGCGCCAAGCTCGACGAGCTCGGCGGCTGCGACCTGGACGTCGTCGAAGCCGCCGGGCTCGGCCACGACCTCGGGCACCCACCGTTCGGGCACCTGGGGGAGAGCGTGCTGGACCGGCTGGCGCGCGAGCGCTTCGCGCTGCCCGACGGCTTCGAGGGCAACGCCCAGACCTACCGCGTGGTCACCCGCATCGACGTGCGCGGCGTCGAGGGCAAGGGCCTCGACCTGACCGCAGCGGTGCGTGCGGCGCTGCTGAAGTACCCGTGGACCAGGCAGTCGCCCGTTCCCGGGCAGGCCGCCGAACTGCCGCGCGGCGCGTCGGAGCCCGCCGGTGCGCCGGGTACCGGGGCGGCGAAGTTCTCCGCCTACAGCACCGAGCTCGACGACCTGCTCGACGCGCGGATCCCGTTCGAGAAGGCGGTGCCGGAGTGGCAGCAGACGGTCGAGGCGTCGATCATGGACACCGCCGACGACATCGCCTACGCGATCCACGACCTGGAGGACTTCCACCGCGTCGGCATCCTCCAGTTCACGTCGGTCCACCACGAGCTGCAGGAGTGGCTCGGCCACAGCGTGGAGTTCGCCGCCGAGGAGCACGTCGCCGCGGGCGACTCGCGGCCCGGCGCCTCCCTGGAGCTGCTCCGCCGCCGCATCCACGCCAAGGACGCCTGGATCGCTGACGACGAGGCGTTCACCGACGCGGTGAAGAAGGTGCGCACCGAGCTCGCGATCGACCTGCTCGAAGTGCCCTTCGACCGATCGCAGCAGGCGGAGCAGGCCGTGGCGCGGTTCTCCGGGGACTGGACGCGGCGGCTGGTCGAGGGCATTCGCGTCGACCGGGCCGTCCAGCCCCGCTCCGGTCACGTGGCGTTGGCCCCCGCGCAGTGGCACGAGGTGCAGGTGCTCAAGTTCGTGCACCGGCACTTCGTGCTGCAGCGCCCGGACCTCGCCCTGCACCAGCGCGGCCAGGACCGGTTGATCAGCAACCTCGTGGAGGCCCTCGACGAGTGGCTGGTCGATGATCTCGAGGTCGCACCGCACCGGTTGCGCGACCTGTTCGACCTGGCTCGCGAGGAGTTCGACGAACTGCCCCGGGACGTGCTGCCCGCCGACGCCGATCTGACGACTCTGGCGCGGGGCCGCGCGGTGATCGACTTCATCGCCTCGCTCACCGACGACCAGGCCGCCGCGCTGCTGGAGGCCCTGTCGGGGCGCACCACGCAGCTGTGGAACGACACCTTCGTCCTGTAGGGGAGTTCGCGGCCGTTCTGCGGGTGACCGACCCCGGGTGCGGCCGCTCGCGACCAGGTCAGGATCGAGTTCGGAGCGGAGCGGGATGTGAGCAAGGTTCGTCAGCTGGCCGGCGGTGGCCGAGCCGTCGAGGTGGCACCGGAGCGGGTGGCGGGCTGGTTCGAGCGCTTCGCCGCCTCCCACGGTGGTGCTGCCGGCACGACCCTGGAACCGCGAAAGGTGCTGGTCACCGCCGAGGACGGCGCCACCGCGACCGTGGCGGTCCCCTTCGAACCGCTCCCGCCGCCGCACGGGCAGCAACCCGGTTTGGCCGTGTCGTCGCTGGTCGAGCACGTAGCGCGGTCCCGCCGGATCGGACTGGTGCTGGTGCGGCTCGGGGCGCACAGCATCGGCGTCGCGGTGGACGGCGTCGTGCAGTCCTCGACCACCGATCGACACCTGGTGCACGGCCGGAACAAGGCGGGCGGCTGGTCGCAGCAGCGCTTCGCCCGGCGCCGCGAAGGGCAGTCCGCGCGGTCGCTGGCGTCTGCGGCCGACGCCGTCGCCAGAGCGCTGCTGCCGGTCGCCGGCGAACTGGACGCCGTCGTGCTCGGCGGCGACCGGCAGGCCTTGCAAGCGCTGCACGAGGACACCCGGCTGACCAGCTTGTTCGACCGCGCGGAGGCGCGCGTGCTCGACGTGCCGGAGCCGCGCCGGGTCGTGCTCGACGAGGCCGCCAAGCGTGCCGTCGCGGTGGAGATCGAGGTGCGCGACCCGCGGTGAGGTTCACCGCAGGGAAAAACGGCTGGATGCCGACCGGTAGACTGGGCGACGTGGTCAGCAAGCGATTCTTGGTGCGTTCCCGCGCCACGCCGCGCGTCGATTAGCTCCGCGCCCGCACGCCCACCCGCTTCTCGCCGGTGGGCGCCCTCATGCCACGCAGACCACCTATTACCCGGAGTTCTCCTTGATTTCAGCCACTGGCCTGGAACTGCGCGCCGGTTCCCGCATCCTGCTCTCCGACGCCACGCTGCGCGTCCAGCCCGGCGACCGGGTCGGCCTGGTCGGCCGCAACGGCGCGGGCAAGACCACGACGCTGAAGGTGCTGGCCGGGGAGGGCCAGCCGCACGCCGGTGATGTCACCCGGCGCGGCGAGCTCGGTTACCTGCCGCAGGATCCGCGCGAAGGCGACCTGTCGGTGACCGCCCAGGACCGGGTTCTCTCGGCACGAGGCCTCGACAAGATGCTGCGCGACATGGAGAAGGCGCAGACCGCGATGGCCGAGCTCGTCGACGAGAAGGAGCGGGACAAGGCCATCAACCGCTACGGCAAGCTGGAGGAGCGCTTCGGCGCCCGAGGCGGGTACGCGGCCGAGAGCGAGGCCGGGCGCATCTGCAGCAACCTGGGTCTGCCGGGCCGGGTGCTCACCCAGCCGCTGAGCACGCTCTCCGGTGGTCAGCGCCGTCGCGTCGAACTGGCGCGCATCCTGTTCGCCGCTTCCGAAGCCGGTCCCGGGGGTCGCTCGGCGACCACGCTGCTGCTCGACGAGCCCACCAACCACCTCGACGCCGACTCGATCAGCTGGCTGCGCGACTTCCTGAAGAACCACGACGGTGGTCTGGTCGTCATCAGCCACGACATCGACCTGCTCTCGGCCGTGGTCAACAAGGTCTGGTTCCTCGACGCGGTCCGGGGCGAGGCCGACGTCTACAACATGGACTGGACGCGCTACCAGGACGCGCGCGCCGCCGACGAGAAGCGACGCCGCCGCGAGCGCGCCAACGCGGAGAAGAAGGCCTCCGCGCTGATGACGCAGGCCGACAAGATGCGCGCGAAGGCCACCAAGGCGGTCGCAGCGCAGAACATGGCCAAGCGCGCTGAGAAGTTGCTGGCCTCGGCCGAGCAGGAGCAGGCCAAGGACAAGGTCGCCAAGATCCGCTTCCCGGAGCCCGCGGCGTGCGGCAAGACCCCGCTGACCGCCGACGGCCTGTCCAAGTCCTACGGCTCGCTGGAGATCTTCAGCGGTGTCGACCTGGCCGTGGACCGCGGGTCCAAGGTCGTGGTGCTCGGCCTCAACGGCGCGGGCAAGACCACCTTGCTCCGGCTCCTGGGCGGGCAGGAGGACGCCGATTCCGGTGGGGTCGTCCCAGGTCACGGCCTGCGGGTCGGCTACTTCGCGCAGGAGCACGAAACCCTCGACCACGACGCCACGGTCTGGGAGAACGTGCGCGCCGCCGCGCCCGACTCCCCCGAGCAGCAGCTGCGCAACCTGCTGGGCACGTTCCTGTTCCAGGGCGAGCAGCTGAAGCAACCGGCCGGAACCCTCTCCGGCGGTGAGAAGACCCGGCTCGCACTGGCCGGACTGGTCTCCAGCCAGGCCAACGTGCTGCTGCTCGACGAACCGACGAACAACCTCGACCCCGCCAGCCGCGAGCAGGTGCTGGACGCGCTGCGCAACTTCGCCGGCGCCGTCGTGCTGGTCACGCACGACCCCGGTGCCGTGGAAGCACTCGAGCCCGAAAGGGTCATCCTGTTGCCGGATGGCACAGAGGACCACTGGTCGGCGGAATACCTGGATCTGGTCCAGTTGGCGTAGCGCTCCGTATACGCCGCCGCCGGGCTACTACGGATGGATTAGTGCATTCCGGTGATCGCCGCGTGCACATCTCGACCGATGGCCGATCTTTTTTCCATGATCGCCTGGCGTTCGGGCCTTTCCTGTTCGATCATTGCGCTGACAGGGGTCGCGAGGCCCGACCTGCTCAGAGGGAAGGCGGGGACACCGTGGCTGAGCTGAAGAAGGGCGCGCGCATTACGGGAAGCGCGCGCGACAAGCTGGCCAGTGATCTGAGAAAGAAGTACGAGAAGGGGGCGAGCATCCGCGCACTGGCGGAGTCGACCGGGCGGTCCTACGGCTTCGTGCACCGGGTCCTGAGCGAATCAGGCGTGCAGCTGCGTGGTCGTGGCGGCGCGACGCGGTCCAAGAAGAAGTGATACCGACGGCCGGCCGCTCCCGGCCGCGCCGTCAAGCCTGGAGGTCCGCTTGGCGGAGTCGGTAGTGGACGCCGGCCTGTTGGATCGTGGCGGTGTGGGGCTCACGATCCACGGGCGGCGTGCCACCATCTCGTTGGACCGCCCGGACAAGCTCAACGCGCAAACTCCGCACACCTGGCAGGCGTTGCGGGAGATCGGCCGATCGCTGAGCGCGGAGATCCGGGTCGTCGTGCTGCGCGGATCCGGCCGGGCGTTCTCGGCCGGACTGGACCGGAGGATGTTCAGCCCTGACGGGGTGGACGGTGCTCCGGGTCTGGCGGCGTTGGCCGAGCGCCCCACCGAGCAGTCCGACGCCGAGATCGCCGGTTACCAGCAGGCGTTCAGCTGGCTGCGCGAACCGGAGCGGGTCACGATCGCCGCCGTGCAAGGTCATGCGATCGGGGCGGGGTTCCAGCTGGCGCTCGCCTGCGACCTGCGGGTGCTGGCCACCGACGCGCGGTTGCGGATGGCCGAGACCGGGCTCGGGCTGGTGCCGGACCTCGGTGGAACGCTGCCGCTGGTGCGCGCGGTCGGCTATTCGCGTGCCGTGGAGATCTGCGTGACCGGACGTGAGGTCGACGCGGACGAGGCGTGGCGGATCGGTCTGGCCAACCAGGTCGTCGCACCGGACGCGCTCGACGCGGCGGTCGACGCCCTGGTCGAGTCGGTGTCGGGGCCACCGGAGGGCGCGGTGCGCGAGACGTTGTCGCTGCTCGCCCTCGCCGACGAGGCGGTCGACCCGGAGCAGCAGCTCGCGGCCGAGCGCGCAGCGCAACTCCGCCGCATCACCGAGCTGGCCGAGCAGCTCGGCGCTGCCAGATGATGATCATCGGCTCGTAATAGCGTCCCGCGCTGCGCAACACCCCGTGCGCCCTCGCACCACTTCTGTGGTGGCGGGGATACGATCTTGCTCGACGTGAGCGAGATCTAGGGGATGCATGACGCAGCGAGGAAACCGTCGGGAACTGCTCGCCGACGCCGCCACGGAGGTGCTCGCACGTGACGGCGGCCGCGGGCTGACGCATCGTGCGATCGACCGCGAGGCGCGGGTTCCGGAAGGCACGACCAAGAACTACTACCCGACGCGCAACGCCCTGTTCGAGGCGATCGCGCACCACCTCGCCGAACGGCACGTCGCCGCGCTCGAAGCGCTCTGCGCCCACATCCCCGACGACGTCTGCCCGGACGACGTCACCGCGCTGTACGCGGCGATGCTGCGCCGCATGTCGGGCAACGCCCGCTCCCAGTTCCTCGCGCTGTTCGAGCTGCACCTGGAAGCCGTCCGCAACGCCGAGGTGCGCGCGATGCTCGGCGCGATCAGCCGGGCCAGCGTCGACACCGCCGTCCAGCTGCACGCCGCGGTCGGGCGCGGGATCAGCAGGCGTGGTGCGGGACTGCTCGACGCGGGCATGCTCGGCGTCGCGCTCTCCTCGCTCAGCCTGCCCGGCGAACTGGTCGACGAACTCGGGTTCGACGACGCGGACGGGATCACCCGCGCGCTGCTGACCCTCGGCGCGACCTGCGACGAACCGGCCCTGGAAGTGCTGCGCGACTGGGCGGGTTGATCGGCTCGAAGATCAACCGGATGCGCTGCGGGACCGTGAGATGACTCGCGGTAGCCTCACTGTGAACGAGCTGCGCCTGGGGTGCCCGCGCTGGTGCCCGTGATCGGAGTGGATGCAGGGAAGGCATGTCGAATCCAGCACAGGATGAGCCCGACCCGCACGCGCCGCTGGAACCGCCCGCGGTGGTTTTCGCGCGGCTGACCGATGTTCCGGTCGACGCCATGGACAAGCTGATCGAGGACACCCGCGCCGTCTACGACGACCTGAACAAGGTCCTCGGCCACCCGTACTGGGGCGATCTCGTCTACCACCAGGGTTCGGCGATGAAGGCGCTGACCGAGGCCAAGGAGTGCCTGGAAGGCCTGCGGGCCGAAGCGGTCGGCGCCCGCAACACCGAACTCGGCGTCACCGTCACCACCGCCGTCATCGAGGGCGAACGGCACTACGCCCAGAACGGCGACGACAAGGCCGAGCTCGTCGACAAGCTGCTGCGCTCCACGGGAGACGGCGCCGGTCACCTCTACGTCTGGGACCGGCCGCACACCGATCCCGAAGCTCCCGGGCCGTACGAGCAGATCAGGATCGTCACCGACGCCGAGAACGAGATCGGGGTCCTCAACTTCACCGAAGAGGACGCCGAGGGCGAGATGATCTCCTGGCACACCTGCAACCGTCAGCCCTCGGCGGACGCCCCCGCGTTGCCCTTCGACGCGGGCAGCACGCTCAAGTTCCCGCGCGATGCCGTGCTGTCGTTCCGCGAACTCCGGGGTGCCCTGGACGAGTTCACCCGGACCGGAGCTCGGCCGGAATGCGTGCAGTGGCAGCCGGCCCGCTGGGGCGACGTGTAGGTCAGCAGACCCCTGGGTAACGGTTTCGCGTCCGAGAGTGACGCGGGTTCGCGACAACCCGTGGTGAAGCATTGACTAACAGCAGGAAAAGGTGGTTCCTTCTTTCCATTCGCGCGAGGACGAAGGGGGCCACACGTGCGTAGACGACTCGTCGCGCTGGGGGCCGCGTTGCTGGTCGGCTTCCTGCTGCCCGCACCGGCGTCGGCACAGGAGAACGGGGATCGTCCCGAGGGCGCCACGCTGCGCATCGGGCTGCAGCAGCAGATCGACTCGCTCAACCCGTTCCTGGGCTACTCGCTGGCCGCAACGGACATCTTCCGGGCGATCTACCCGACGCTGACCACCTACAGCGCCCAGGACTTCGGGGTCGAGCCGGAGTTGGCGGAGCGGTGGGAATCCACTCCGGACAAGCTCACCTGGACCTTCCACATCCGGCCCGGGGTCACGTGGTCCGACGGGCAACCGGTGACCGCGCGCGACGCCGCCTACACCTACAACCGGATGATGACCGATCCGGCCGCGGCCACCGCGAACGGCAACTTCGTGGAGAACTTCGAGAACGTCTCCGCGCCGGACGACTCGACCCTGGTGATCCGCACCAAGACGCCGCAGGCCACGATGCTGGCGATCGACGCGCCGATCGTGCCCGAGCACGTCTGGTCGAAGGTCTCCGACATCGCGAACTTCGCCAACGACCAGATGCCGATCGTCGGCAGCGGCCCCTACTCGCTCACCGGCTACCGGCAGGAGCAGGACGTCACGCTCACCGCGAACCCGACGTTCTGGCGGGGCGCGCCGAAGGTGTCGGAGCTGCAGTTCGTCCAGTACAAGAACAGCGACGCCGCGGTGCAGGCGCTGCGCAAGGGCGACGTCGACGTGGTCCAGAAGGTCACCCCCGCGCAGTTCGACGCGCTGGCGGGCGAGGCCGACATCAAGCAGGTCAAGGGCCAGGGCCGGCGGTTCTACGAGATGATCCTCAACCCCGGCGCCACCAACAGCGAGAACCAGCCGATCGGCAGCGGTCACCCGGCTCTCAAGGACGCCCGGGTCCGGCAGGCCATCGAGCACGGCATCGACCGGAAGGCGCTCGTCGACCGCGTCCTCGGCGGGTACGGGCAGGTCGGCGGGGGATATCTGCCCCCGATCTTCGGCGACTACCACTGGACCCCACCGCAGCCGCGCACCTTCGACCCCGCCGAGGGCAACCGGATGCTGGACGAGGCCGGCTACACCCGGGGACCCGACGGCATCCGCCGCACGCCGCAGGGCGAGCCGCTGAACTTCGACTTCGTGCTGCACGGCGACGAGTCGATGGACTCGCAGGTCGGTGAGTTCGTCAAGCGCTGGCTCGCCGACCTGGGCATCAACGTCGAGCTGCAGCCGGTGTCGGACAACCAGCTCAACGACCGCACCACCGCCGGTGACTTCGACATGGTCATCAGCGGCTGGTCGGCCAACCCCGACCCGGACTACGTGCTGCGGCTGCAGACCTGCGGCGCGCGACCGACTCCCGACGGCAACGGCACCCCGGACACGCTGCAGTGCGATCCGGTGTACGACGACCTGTACAACAAGCAGCTCGCGGAGTTCGACCCGGCCAAGCGGATCGACCTGGTCAAGCAACTTCAGGCGCGGTTCTACGACCAGGCGACCGGGCTGGTGCTGTTCTACGCGAACTCGCTGGAGGCTCACCGCACCGACCGGTACCACGGCTTCACCACGCAGCCGGCGTCCGAAGGCGTGATCACCGGGCAACAGGGCTACTGGGGCTACTACGGCGCCGAGCCCACCGAGCAGGCGATCAACGGCTCTGACAACACCAACTACGCGACCATCGCCTGGGTGCTGGGCGGTCTTGTGGTGGTGATCGTGCTCGTGGGCGTGGTGGTCGTCGTGCGGCGTCGGGCAACCGCGGACGACCGGGAGTGAGCGCGTGTCGGATCTGCTGACCACTGCGGACGAACGGGAACCGGCCTCCGGGAACGGGGGTCGGCTCCTGCGCTTCGTCGGCGGCAAGATCGGCGGTGGGCTGGTGAGCCTGCTGCTGGTGGCCGTGCTCGGCTTCTTCCTGTTCCGGGTGATGCCGGGCGATCCGGTGCGCACCATGACCCGCGGTGCCCCGATGACCTCGCAGCAGATCGCCGACCTCCGCGAACGGCTCGGCCTCGACCAACCGCTGTGGAAGCAGTTCCTGGACTTCCTGGGCAACCTGCTGCGCGGTGACCTCGGCACCTCCTACACCTACAGCCGTCCGGTCGGAGAGCTGATCGTGCAGCGCATCGGCCCCACCGTGCTGCTGGTCGGCACCGCAACGGCTCTGGCGATCGTGCTGGGGTTGTGGATGGGCTCGCGCGCGGCGTGGAAGCACGGCGGCGCCTTCGACAAGACCACCAGTTCGGTGGCCCTCGCGCTGTGGTCGGTGCCCACCTTCTGGCTGGGACTGATCGTGCTGATGGCGTTCGGCGTCGGGGTCGGCCCGATCCCCGGGCTGTTCCCGGTCGGCGGCATCTCCGACCCGGACACGCCACCGGAATTCCTGCCGCAGATCCTCGACGTCGCGCACCACATGGTGCTGCCGGTGCTGACCATGCTCGCGGTGATCTACGCCGAGTACCTGATGGTCATGCGGTCCTCCCTGCTGGAGGAGATGGGCGAGGATTACCTGACAACGGCCCGCGCCAAGGGGCTGCGGGAGGACCTGGTCCGCAGCAGGCACGCGGTGCCCAACGCTCTGCTGCCCGCGGTGACGCTGATCTTCCTCCGGCTGGGCTTGGTCGTCGCGGGAGCGATCACCGTGGAAACCGTGTTCTCCTGGCCCGGTCTGGGACTGCTGACCTTCGAAGCCCTGCGGGTGCCCGACCTGCCGCTGCTGCAGGGCATCTTCATCGTGCTGGCGGGGAGCGTGGTGGTGATGAACGTGCTGGCCGACCTGCTCTACCGGGTCATCGACCCCCGGGTGCGTGAATCATGACCGCGCCCACCGCGGCTCAGGTCGTGCGCGCCCGGCGGAAGGCGCGTTTCGCCGAGGGCTGGCGGATCTTCCGGGCCGACCGCGCGGGGCTGGTGGGATTGGTCCTGCTGGCGGCGATCGTGGGGCTCGCACTGCTCGCTCCGCTGCTCACCGACTCCGGTGGGCTGGACGTCACCCGCGCTACCGGGGCGGCACTGCAGGCGCCCAGCGCCGAGAACCCGCTGGGGACGGATGAATCCGGGCGGTCGGTGCTCCTGCTGACCTGGTGGGGCGCTCGCGTCTCACTGGTCGTCGGGCTGTCGGCGGCGATCCTGTCGGTGCTGATCGGTGCGCTGGTCGGGGTGGCAGCAGCGCACTTCGGTGGCTGGACCTCGCGAATCCTGCTGCGGTTCACCGACTTCTTCCTGGTGCTGCCCTCGCTCGTGCTGGCGATCGCCCTGTCCACGGTGCTCGACCGCGGGCTGTGGACGATCGTGCTGGCCATCGGCGTCACCTCGTGGCCGCACACCGCCCGCGTGGTGCGCGCCCAGACGCTCACCATCGAGGCCCGCCCCTACATCGAGCGCTCCCTCGCGCTCGGAGCCGGTCACGGGCACGTGATCTTCAAGCACGTGCTGCCCGCCGTTCTGCCGCTGGTGTTCGCCAACACCACGTTGTCGGTGGCCAGCTCCATCATCTCCGAATCCACCCTGTCGTTCCTCGGTCTCGGCGACCCGAGCCGGGTCTCCTGGGGCACCATGCTGAAGTCGGCGATGGACACCGGCGCGGTCACCGGCGGAGCGTGGTGGTACCTGCTGCCACCGGGATTGGGAATCGTGTTGGTGGTGCTCGGTTTCACGCTGTGCGGCCGGGCGCTGGAAGCGGTGTTCAACCCGAGGCTGCGGGGGCGACGGTGAGTCCGATTCTGCAACTGAACGACGTGTCGATCACCTACGGCGGCTCCGACGAGCCGGCCGTCTCCGGTGTGAACCTGAGTCTCGAACCGGGCGAAACCATCGGTCTGGCGGGGGAATCGGGCTGCGGCAAGACGACCCTGGCGATGTCGGTGCTCCGGCTGCTGCCGCGCACCGCCCGCGTCGACGGCGAGGTGCTGCTCGACGGGGAGGACGTCCGAGGCATGAGCTTCGGGCGGTTGCGCGCGGTTCGCTGGGCCGGTGCGTCCGTGGTGTTCCAGGGAGCGATGCACGCGCTGAACCCGGTGCGCACCATCGGCGAGCAGATCGCCGAACCGATCCGGTTGCACGGCGGCAAGGGCGATCTGAGCGAACGCGTCGCCGAACTGCTGAGCCAGGTCGAGCTCCCGGCCGAGCGGGCCGGTGCCTACCCGCACGAGCTCTCCGGTGGGCAGAAGCAGCGCGTGATGATCGCGATGGCGCTGGCCTGCGAGCCCAGCCTGGTCATCGCCGACGAACCCACCACCGCGCTGGACGTCGTCGTGCAGTCGCAGGTGCTGGAACTGCTCAAGCGGCTGGTGGCCGAACGCGGCATCGCGCTGGTGATGATCAGCCACGACCTCTCGGTGCTGTCGGCGACCTGCTCGCGGCTCGCGGTGATGTACCGCGGCGAGGTCGTCGAGCACGGCCCGACCGAGCAGGTGATGGGCGATCCGAAGCACGAGCACAGCCGGGCGCTGGCCGACGCCTTCCCGACGGTGGGCGACCCGCGGTTCCGCCTCACCGGCGGTGATTCCGGTGGTGAGCCGCTGCTGTCCGCGGAGGGGGTCGCGGTGACCTTCCGCAGCCGGGCCGGGCACTCGGTGCGCGCGGTGCGCGGGGTGGACCTGACCGTCGGGCACAACGAGATCGTGGCGCTGGTCGGCCAGTCCGGTTCCGGCAAGACCACGCTGGCCCGCACGCTTCTCGGGTTGCAACGCCCCACCGAGGGCGCGGTCCGCTTCGGCGGCGCCGGGTTGCCCACCGGGGCGGCGGGGCTGCGCGACTACCGCCGCAAGGTGCAGCTCGTCCTGCAGGACCCGACCGGCGCCCTCAACCCCCGCCACACCGTGTACGAAGCGGTCGCCGAGGGTCTGCGGATCCACGGCGTCACCGATGGCGAGCCCGAGCGGGTGGCCGCGGCTCTCGAAGCGGCGGAGCTGCGCCCGGCGGAGAAGCACTTCTCCCGCTTCCCGCAGGAGCTCTCCGGCGGCCAGCGCCAGCGAGTCGTCATCGCGGGTGCTCTGGTGCTGGAACCGGAGGTCCTCATCGCCGACGAACCCGTCGCCTCGCTGGACGCCACGGTCCGCGGCGAGATCCTCTCGCTGCTGCTACGGCTGCGCGTGGAACGGGGCCTGTCCACGCTGGTCATCACGCACGACCTCGGGCTGGCGTGGAACATCGCCGACCGGGTGGCGGTCATGTACCGGGGTGAGATCGTCGAGCTCGGAACGGTCGAGCAGGTCCTGCTCGATCCGCAGCACGACTACACCAAGACCTTGCTCGCCGCGGTGCCCACCACCACGCGCCGCGTGGCCTAGGCGCTGGGGTTTCGCGCGGCGCCTAGTGGAAGCTGTCGATCACGGCTGGGCGGTCGGGGTGGTCGGTGCGGACGACGAGGTCCGCCAGCGAAGCGGGATCGACCTCGTCGGCGTAGCGCTCGAAGGCGGGCAAGGTCCAGCGCTGGTCCTCCGGTGTGCTGCGGTGCAGCGCCGCCTCTGAGAGCCACAGGTGGACCACGAGGTCGAAGTCCAGCCCGGCGCCCTGCAGCAGCGGACCGTCCACGATGGCCACGCCGCGGTCCGGCAGTGCGATGCGGTTCATGCGAGGCGAGCGGTCGGCAGCCGGGTCCCAGAGCGCGGGCAGGACCTGCCCGGTGCCGTTCGGCCCCAGCGGCTGCAGGACTTCGCGAGCGAGGCCGGCGGTGTCGAACCAGGACAGGTAGTAGGAGTCCGGGTCGTGGTGGCCGTGCTCCAGGCGGATCGAGGCGGGGCGGAGGTAGTCCTCCGCGCGCACCCGCACCGCCTCGCGGCCCCGTTCCCGCAGCGGCGAGACCAGGCGCTCGGCGAGATCACCGGTGCCTGCCGCCGGTGCGCCGTCGACGGCGACTCGCACCCAGCGCCCCTGCACGGCGTCCACGCGCTCCACCACCTCGGCCACCAGGGATTCCGGGGAGATCGGCCGCGCACGCACACCACGAAACTACCAACCGCGGTTACGAACAGGGCCAGGAGCGGTTCGGGGAGCGGCTGGTTCTCGGACCGGTCCCTAGCGCAGCGCCGGTTGGAGGATGGACAGCCGCTGGGCGTCCGCGTCGAGTTCCGCTGCGACGCCAAGCGGGACCGTGCGCTGGGCCTCGCAGTGGCCGAAGCCCAGTTCCCACAGGATCGGCACCCCGAGGTCGCCGAGCAGGTTCTCCAGCATGGCGTAGACCGCGTCCACCTCGCCGCAGTCGGTCCACGAGCCGAGGGCGATCCCGGTGGCCCCCTTGAAGAAGCCCGCGCGGATCAGCTGGATCAGGAAGCGGTCCAGCCGATAGGGCTCTTCGGTGACGTCCTCCAGCAGCGCGATGCCGCGCTCCGGCGGGCGAGCGGCCAGCCCCGCGCCCAACGAGCCCGCGAGCAGGCTCAGGTTGCCGCCGTAGGTGATGCCCATGGCCCGTCCGGGCACCATCGTCCGCGCGCTGCGGCCGGTCAGGATGGTCACGCCCTGCGGCTCGAACAGGGTGCGGCGCAGGTGGTCGCGGGCCTTCTCGTCGTGGACGAACGCCTTGGTCGCCACCATGGGCGCGAAGATCGTGACCAGTCCCAGCTCAGCGGCGACCACCTCGTGCAGGGCGGTGATGTCGCTGGAGCCGACCAGCAGCTTCGGGCCCGCCTTGGCCAGCTCGGCGAAGTCCAGGTGGTCGATCATCCGGAGGCTGCCGTAGCCGCCCCGGACGCACAGCACCGCCGAGACCTGCGGGTCGCACCAGGCCTCCTGGAGGTCGGCGGCCCGGTCCGCATCGGTGCCCGCCAGGTAGTCCAGCCGGGGGTGGCGGTCCAGGACGTGCTTGCCGACGCGCACGTCGAGCTCCCAAGCGCGCAGCTGGGCGATCCCGGCCTCCAGGAGCTCCTCGGGCACCGGGCCGGCCGGGGCGACCAGCGCCACGGTGTCGCCCGGGCGCAGCCGCGGAGGGCGGGTCAGTTCGCGCGTGCTCATCGGCGTGCTCCATCCGGATCGGTTCGAACAGCCCTGATCTTGCCGCGAGGGTATCGGCAGTCAGCGCGGCGCGCCGCAGTTCGCCCACAGCGAACACGGTCGGGAAGTGGTGTCACCGGGACTGTTCACCGCAGGTCACCGCGTTGCGGGAGAAGGTGATGTACAAAACGGGGGCCAGCCGCGCAGGACGTGCACTCGGTGGCCTAATGTCGGAGGGGCCATGGCTCGTGTCATCCACGTCTTCCGTCAACCCGACCGATTCGTCGCTGGAACGGTCGGGGAACCCGGTGAGCGCACCTTCTACCTGCAGGCGTCCGAGGACGTCCGCACGGTGAGCGTGCAATTGGAAAAGCAACAGGTCTCGGTTCTCGCTGAGCGAATCGGCGCGCTCCTGGACGAGGTGCAGCGGCGTTTCGACGCCGACATGCCCGGTCACACCCCCGAGGACCTCGTCGACACCGAACCGCTCACGGTTCCGGTCGACGAGGAGTTCCGCGTCGGCACCATGGGGTTGGGCTGGGACGCCGAGTCCGAGGCCGTCGTCGTCGAACTGCTCGCGGTCACCGAGGAGGAGATCGACGAATCGGTGGTGCTCGACGACACCGAGGAGGGACCTGACGCCCTGCGGGTGTTCCTCAGCCCGGTGCACGCGCGCGCCTTCGCGGAGCGAGCTGAGCGGGTGATCAGCGCCGGTCGCAAGCCCTGCCCGCTGTGCAACGAACCTCTGGACCCGGCCGGGCACATCTGCCCCCGCCAGAACGGTTACCGCCGCTCGGAAGAGGTCTGAGGAACGTGTCCGTCGAGGAGCCCGCGACCTGCGAGCTGCTGCGGCACGGGAGCTTGGAGATCCAGGGGCGGCTGGTGGAGGCGTCCAACGCGACGCTGTTCTGCTCGGTCGAACTGGACGGCGTCACCGGTGAGTGCGTGTACAAGCCGGTGCGGGGAGAGCGGCCTCTGTGGGACTTCCCCGACGGCACCCTCGCCGGTCGGGAGGTTTCGGCGTACCTGCTGTCGGAAGCTGCCGGCTGGGGCTTGGTCCCGCCGACCTTGCTGCGCAACGGGCCCTTCGGGCCGGGCATGGTCCAGCTGTGGATCGACGAGGTCGTCGAGGAGGACGTGCAGCTGGTCGACATCACGCACCCCAGCGAGGTGCGGGACGGCTGGCGGCAGGTGCTGCGCGCGCAGGACCCCGACGGTGACCCGGTGGTGCTGGCCCACGCCGATCACGAGCAGCTGCGGCGGCTCGCCGTGCTGGACATCGTGATCAACAACGCTGACCGCAAGGGCGGGCACATCCTGCGAGCGCCCGACGGCCGGGTTTTCGGCATCGACCACGGCGTCAGCCTCAACACCGAAGACAAGCTGCGCACGGTGCTGTGGGGCTGGGTCGGTCAGCCCGTCCCGGAGTCCGAGATGGCGAGCCTCGGCGAGGTCCGCGCGCTCATGGAGGGGGACCTCGCCGAACAGCTGTCCGAGCACCTCACCATCAAGGAGGTCCAGGCGGTCAGCGCCCGAATCGACCGGCTTCTCGAAGCCGGGGTGTTCCCGGAGCCGTCAGGCGACTGGCCGGCGATTCCCTGGCCCGCCTTCTGATCGCCGTTCCCGCTCAGTCCACCAGGGCCTGGTAGACGAGCTGGTGCAGGTAAGGCCTGATCGGGTGGGTGCTGGAGGGCATCAGCTGGGTCAGGAACAGGACGGTGAGGTCTTCCGCGGGGTCGACCCAGAACGCGGTGCTGGCCAGACCACCCCAGGCGAACTCGCCCGTCGAGCTGAGCACCTTGGCCGCGAGCGGGTCGTCGACCACCGAGAAGCCCAGGCCGAAGCCCTTGCCCGCGTTGGCGACCTCGGAGAACGACCCCATGGCCAGCGTTTCCAGGTCCGCGCCTCCGGGCAGGTGGTTGCGCGTCATGAAGTCGACCGTGCGCCCACCGAGCAGGCGAACCCCGTCCAGCTCACCGCGCCGCAGCAGCATCTGGGAGAACCGGTGGTAGTCGTGGGCGGAGGAGAACAGGCCGCCACCGCCGGACGGTGCCTTCGGGGGCTCGAACGCGGTCTCGTACATCTGCTCGTGCTTGGGGTGCAGCCGGGCCCTGCCCTGCGCATCGGCCGAGTACAGCGAGGCCAGCCGGTCGGCGTCGGAGGCAGCGACCTGGAACCCGGTGTCGGTCATGCCCAGCGGGTCCAGGATCCGGGTGCGGAAGAACTCGTCGAGTGACTGACCGGAGGCGACCTCGACGACGCGGCCCAGCACATCGGTGGCCACCGAGTAGTTCCAGCGCGTGCCGGGGTCGAACAGCAGCGGGATCTCGGCCCAGGCGTCGCAGCAGGCCGCCAGGTCGAGGTCGGGTGCCATGCCGAACTCGAATCCCGCGCGGCGGTGCAGCTCGTCGAGCGGGTGCAGGTAGTTGAAGGCGTAGGTGAGTCCGGAGGTGTGGGTGAGCAGGTGCCAGATCCGCATCGGCTCCGTTGCCGGTCGGGACTGGACGTTGCGCGCGGGACCGCCGGTGTAGACGCGCAGGTCCCCGAACGACGGGATGAAGTCGCTGACCGGGTCGGTGAGCTCGAACGCGCCTTCCTCGTAGAGCATCATGGCCGCGACCGAGGTGATCGGCTTGGTCATCGAGTAGATCCGGAACAGCGTGTCCGTCTCCACCGGAGTGCCGCTTTCGACGTCTCGCATGCCGTGCGTGGACAGGTGCGCGATCTTGCCCTGGCGCGCGACGAGAACGAGCCAGCCGGGCAGTTTGCCCGTTGCGACGTAGTCCTCGAAGTGTCGATCGATCCGCTGCAACCGGGCCGGGTCGAAGCCGACCTCGCCGGGATCCACCTCGATTTCCAGAGCCACCAGGGCCTCCTACTGCGTCGTGCGACTGGATGTTTCCAGGCTTTTTCTACTCCTCCGATCCAGCATCCGAAATCCTCGACGCAGTGGCGGCGTTCACGTTTGCGCGGGAGTAGCGTCGTACGCGTGACGATTCCGACTCCACCTCCTGGGCTGCCCCGCACGGCGGGGGAGCTGCGGAGCAGCGGCCACGAACTGCGCAGCATCAAGGTCGAGATGCGCGAGAACCTCCTGACCTCTCTGCGCTCCGGGCAGGCGCGCTGGCCCGGCATCGTCGGTTTCGACCGGACGGTGCTGCCGCAGCTGGAACGCGCCCTGATCGCGGGGCACGACGTGGTGCTGCTCGGCGAGCGCGGTCAGGGAAAGACCCGCTTGCTGCGCGCTCTGCACTCGTTGCTGGACGAGTGGACCCCGGTCATCGAGGGCTCCGAGCTCGGCGAGCACCCCATGCACCCGATCACGCCGGTGTCGCTGCGCCGCGCCGCCGAACTGGGCGATGAGCTGCCCGTCGCCTGGCGGCACCGCAGCGAGCGCTACGTCGAGAAGCTGGCCACACCGGACACGTCGGTCGGTGATCTGGTCGGCGACGTCGATCCGGTCAAGGTGGCCGAAGGGCGTTCGCTGGGCGACCCCGAGACCATCCACTATGGACTCGTCCCGCGCGCCCATCGAGGCATCGTGACGATCAACGAGCTCCCCGACCTCGCGGAGCGGATCCAGGTCGCCCTGCTCAACGTCATGGAGGAGCGAGACATCCAGATCCGCGGGTACAGCCTGCGGCTGCCGCTGGACGTGCTGCTGGTCGCGACCGCCAACCCCGAGGACTACACCAACCGCGGGCGCATCATCACCCCGCTCAAGGACCGCTTCGGCGCCGAGATCCGCACGCACTACCCGGAGGAGATCGACGACGAGGTCTCCCTGATGCGGCAGGAGGCCGACCTGCCCGCCGAGGTCGGTGACCACCTGCTGGAGGTGCTGGCCCGTTTCGTGGACCACCTGCGCGAGTCCAGTGCCGTGGACCAGCGCTCGGGTGTCTCGGCCCGGTTCGCCATCGCCGCAGCCGAAACCGTCGCGGCAGCAGCGCTGCACCGGTCCGCGTTGACCGGGGAGGAGCCGCCGGTGGCGCGTCCGGTCGATCTCGCGGCCGTTCCCGCCGTGCTCCGCGGCAAGATCGAGTTCGAGGCCGGCGAGGAGGGCCGCGAAGACGAACTGCTCGGCTACCTGCTGCGCAGATCCGTGGCCGACACCTCGCGGGGGCTGTTCGCCGGGCTGGACCTGCAGTCGCTGGCCGACGCCGTCGTGGACGGGCACCCGGTGGCCACCGGTGAGCAGATCACCGGCAAGAGCGTGCTCACCGCGCTGCCGGAACTGCCCGTGCTGCACCAGGTCGCCGAGCGCGCCGGAGTGCGCGCGGAGGACTCACCGGGGCGCATCGCGAGCGCCGTGGAGCTCGCGCTGGAATCCCTGTACCTCGCCAAGCGGCTGGGCAAGGACTCCGACGACGACCGCTCGGTGTACAGCTGATGAGTCCCCGGTACCGGTACTCCGCGTGGCACGGCGGGCCCGACCCGCTGCAGCCACCGGTCGACCTGCGCGAGGCGCTGGACCAGATCGGCCGGGACGTGATGGAGGGCGCCTCACCGCGCTCAGCGCTGGAGGAACTGCTGCGCACCGGTACCCGTGATTCGGCGGGCCTGGACGAGCTGACCCGCCGGATGTGGCAGCGACGCAGCGAGATGCAGCGCAGGCACCGACTGGACGGCACCCTCTCCGAGGTCCGCAGGTTGCTGGATCGCGCCCTCGAGCAGGAGCGGCTGGCGCTGTCGGCCGACAGCGGCGAGGACGCCCGGTTCCGCGAACTGCAGTTGAGCGCCCTGCCGCCGGACGTCTCCGGTCAGGTCAACGAGCTCTCCGAGTACGACTGGCGCTCCGCTGATGCGCGCGAGACCTTCGAGGAGATCCGGCAGATGCTGGGCACCGAGGTGCTCGAACAGCGCTTCCAGGGCATCAAGGAAGCGATGCAGCAGGTCTCGTCGGAGGATGTCGACCGCGTCCGGGAGATGCTCGACGACCTCTCGAACCTGCTGGCCGCGCACGCCAGAGGCGATGACGACGTCCAGTCGCGGTTCGACGAGTTCATGGACCGGCACGGCGAGTTCTTCCCGGAGAACCCGCGTGACGTGGACGAACTGGTCGATGCTCTGGCCGCCCGGTCGGCGGCCGCGCAACGGATGCTCAACTCGATGAGCGAGCAGCAGCGCCACGAGTTGATGTCGTTGTCGCAGCAGGCGTTCGGCGACCCCCGCCTTGCTCAGGCCCTGCAGCAGATCGACAGCCAGCTGCAGGGGCTGCGCCCCGGCGAGGACTGGAACGGCAGAGCTCGCTTCCGCGGCGACCAGCCCATGGGCATGGCTGAGGCGACCGCGGCGATGGCCGAGCTGGGCGAGATGGACCGGTTGGCCGAGCAGCTCGGCCAGTCCTACCCGGGTGCGAGCCTGGAGGACATCGACCTGGAGGCGTTGCAGCGCCAGCTCGGTCCGCGGGCCGTGGTCGACGCCCAGCGCCTGTCCGAGATCGAACGCCAGCTGCGCGATCAGGGACTGCTGCAACGCGCCCCGGACGGCAGCCTCCGGTTGAGCCCCCGGGCGATGCGCAGGCTGGGGGAGAACGCGCTGCAGTCGGTCATCTCGCAGCTCAAGACCCGTAGGGGCGAGCGTGACGCCGACCGCGCGGGAGCCGCAGGAGAGCTGACCGGAACGAGCAGGCCGTGGACCTACGGGGACGCCGAGCCCTGGGACGCGGTCCGCACCGTTCGGAACTCGGTGCTGCGTCGTGCTGCGGAGGGCGGGAACTCGCCGCTGCTCGACATCTCCGACCTGGAGGTCTCCGAGACCGAGCAGCGTTCGCGCTCAGCGGTGGTGCTGTGCGTGGACACCTCGTGGTCGATGGTGCAGGACGGGCGTTGGGTGCCGATGAAGCGCACGGCGCTGGCGCTGCACCACCTGGTCGCGACGCGGTTCCGCTCGGACGCCCTGCAGCTGGTCACCTTCGGGCGGTACGCCTCCACCGTGGACGTCGGCGAGCTCGCCGCGCTGGAGGGCGTGTGGGAGCAGGGGACGAACCTGCACCACGCGCTGCTGCTGGCAGGGCGGCACCTGCGCCGTCATCCCGATGCGCAGCCGGTCGTGCTGGTGATCACCGACGGCGAACCCACCGCTCACCTGGAACCAGACGGGGAGGCCGTCTTCCAGTACCCGCCGAGCTCGCACGCGCTGAGCGTCACGCTGTCCGAAGTGGACGCGCTGCGCCGGTTGGGTACCACGCTGAGCGTGTTCATGCTCGGGGAGGACCCCAGCCTCGCCGCGTTCGTCGACGTCGTCGCCAGGCGCGGCGGAGGCCGGGTCCTCGCCCCGGATTCCGACGGGCTCGGTGCGGCGGTGGTCGGTGACTACCTCCGCACCAAGCGCCGTCGTTGAGCGGCCCGCTGGTATTCCCACTCTGGAGTTGTCAAAGAGCAAGCGCCACAAGGGCATGAAGGGTCGACCGATCACCAGGTCATCGGCTGCGCGGACTGGTCCTGGTCGGGATGGCGCGGGCTCGCGGCATCCTCGCCTGGGCGCGAGGCGCCGGATCGTGGTGCGGGTGGTCCGGGGCTTGGTCATCGCTTTCGAACTCATGTGTCAATGGTGCACCCAACGATTCGAAAATGCGAGCGAAAAGCCATCGCACGATCGAGTGGTCGCTGTGAAAGAGTGGCGGAACAGCCGTGTTTCATGCGAGATGGCGGTCGAACACCCAGCTAGGAGGTGGTTTCGGCGGTCTCCCGATCGGTCCGCTCGGCCCGGGCGCGCAGGTGGGGCAGGGTCCGGTTGCGGACGCCCGTTGACCTTTCGTGCATACCGAGGCGCTCCGGATGCCTCAACAGGGTGAACAGGAACGCGCCGGTCGCGCTCAGCCCGAGGACGACGAGGACGGTGCCCACCAGCGCCGGGGCGAGGTAATCCCGCAGCGCTCCGACCAGCCGGGCCGGGCGGTTCGCCGCCTCCGGCAGCCACTCCAGGATCGCGATCGTCCGGTACGCGGTGGTCGAGGGGGAGTCGACGGCCAGCATCACCGCGAACAGCGCGATCAGCGCCAGCGGCAGGACGGGCGCGATCAGCAGCACCGCCCGCGCCAGCAGCCGACCGGCCGACGGGCGCTCGCCGCCAGGGCCGGTCAGCTCCAGCAGGAGCAGTCGTTTCCCCGGTGTGGCGCGGAAGAGCAGCGGGAACACGACGAACTGGACCAGTGCTCCACCGAGCGGCCCGAGCCACCAGCCCTCTCGCCCCAGCCCGAGCAGCACCACGCAGCCGAGCATCACCGCGAGCACCACCCACGGGAGGACCAGCAGGTCCACCAGCAGCGCGGTGAGCCGCCTGCCCAGCGGAACCCCCTGGCGCGCCAGCGCCGCGTCGTCGAGCGCCTCCAGCGCGGGCAGCCGCCGGGTGATACCGCCCGCGAGCAACCAGCCGACCACCGCGCCCGAGGCGTTGATGACCAGGTCGTCCACGTCGAACAGCCGGTACGGGCACTCGTAGAGCCCGAAAACGCCGGTCGCCTGCGTGATCTCGAAGAACAGCGATGCGGCCAGCCCAGTCGCGGCGGTGAACGCGAGGCCGCGGCGGAAGTGGTACCTGAGGTACACGCCGAGCGGCACCAGCAGCAGGAGGTTCAGCAGCGCGTCCCGCACGGCGGAGTTGTGCAGCACCAGCGCGCCGAACCCCGTTGTGCCACCGGCCTCCTTGCGGATGTCGGCGACGGTGTTCCCCAGCGTCAGCTGCGGTTCGGCCATGCTCGGGTACGCCGCGCACACGTCCACCGACGGTCCGGGCAGCGGCACCAAGGTCATGCAGAACGCGGTGAGCGCGTAGAACAGGAAGCTGTAGAAGGACAGCGTTCGCCAGCTCGACATGATCCCGTGCCTGCGGTAGGTGATCACCGCGGCGGGCAGGTAGAGCAGCAGGGCGAGCAGCGGGAACACGAGCGCGGCCGACTTGACCGGTAGCAGGTAGGTGCTGGGCACGCGTCCAGATTACGGAGCCGCCACCGGCCGGGACCCGAGCGTGGTCGGTGGGAAATTCCCACCGACCACGCCCTTTCGGGTCATCCGGCGAAGGACTTGATGACCTCCGGGTTGGCGTCGGCCCACTTCTTGGCCGCCGCTTGCTCCTGGCCCTTGGGCGCGTTGTTGATCTCGTTCTCCAAGCTGGCCAGCTGCTGGTCGTTCAGCCGGAACTTCTTCACCATCTCGGTGACCTCGGAGAAGTCCTTGCTGAAGTTCTGGCGTCCGACGGCGTGGACCTGCTCCGCCGCTCCCATCGCACCCATCGGGTCCTGCAGGTCCTTGATGGGGAACCGGGCGTAGGCCCAGTGCGGGTGCCACAGGGTGACCACGATCGGCTTCTGCTCGCTGGTGGCCTTCTGCAGCGCGGCGAGCATCGCGGTGGTCGACGAGGTCTGCAGCTGGAACTCGTTCTGCAACCCGTACGCCGGGATCGCCTTGTCCTTGGTGGTCCGGCTCAAGCCCGCGCCCGGGTCGATACCGGTGATGACCCCACCGAGCTCGGCGCCGCGCCCCTTGAGATCGGCGATGGTGTTGACGTCGGTCATGTACTGGGGCACGGCGATGTTCAGGGTGGCCTGGTCGTACCAGACGCCCAGGTCCTCCAGCTTCGGGCCGTACTGCTGCCAGTAGTCGGCGTGGGTCTCCGGCAGCCAGGCGTCCAGGAACAGATCGGGGTTGCCCTGCGCCAGGCCGGCGTAGATCGGTCCCGCTTCGAGCTCGGTCGCGTTCACCTCGTAGCCCCGGCGCTCGAGGAGTTCCTTGTACAGGTAGGTGACCGCGATGTCCTCGTCCCACGCGATGTACCCGATGTTGATCTGCTTGGCTTCTTGACCCGTCTGAGCTTCTCTCCCGCCGCAGCCGGCAGCCATCGACAGCGTCGCCGCCAGAGCGGCCAACAGCGCCAGGAGACGTGTGGATCTGCTGTGCGACATCTTCATCTGCCCTCCTGGTCAAGGCCGGGTCAACCGGTCTTGGCCGCCTTGCGCTCCGCCCGCGCGACCGGCGAGCGGTCCGACAGCACTGCGGTGATCCGGTCCAGGTAGACGGCGAGGATCACCACTGACAGGCCGGCCTCGAACCCCTGGCCCAGCTGGACCCGGGTGACCGCCTCGTAGATGTTGGTGCCCAGTCCCGGGGCGCCGACCATGCCCGCGATGACCACCATCGACAGCGAGAGCATGATCACCTGGTTGATGCCGGCCATGATCGACGGCATCGCCAGCGGCAGCTGGATCCCGGTGAGGATCTGCCCGGTTCGCGCGCCGAACGCCTCGCCGGCCTCGACGACCTCGCCGTCGACCTGGCGGATCCCGAGCTCGGTGAGCCGCACGCCCGGAGGCAGCGAGAAGATCACCGTCGCCACCACTCCCGGCACGACGCCGATGTTGAAGAAGACGATGACCGGCACCAGGTACACGAACGCCGGCAAGGTCTGCATCAGGTCCAGCACCGGCCGCACGACGCGGCTCACGTGCTGGTTGCGCGCGGCCAGCACCCCCAGGGGGATGCCGATCAGCACCGCGAGCACGCTGGAGACCAGCACCAGCCCCAGGGTCTCCATCGCCGGCCCGAACTCCTCGATGCTGGCGATCAGCCCGAAGCCGATGAGGCTGAACAGGGCGAAGCGCCAGCTGCGCAACCACCAGGCCAACGCGGTGAACACCAGCACCATGACCAGGTCCGGGAGCCAGGTCAGCGCGGCGGTCAAACCGGCGACCGCGCCGCTGACCACGAGCTCGATGAAGTCGAACACCGGGCCGATGCTGTTGTTCAGCCACTCCACGACGGCCTGGAACACGTCACCGATCGGCACCCGGGGCAGCTGGGTGAGCAGAACCGGATCAAGCATCGGAGGTCTCCTCCCGGTGGCTCAGCGCCGCGAACAACGCGGCGGGGGTGATCACTCCCAGCACCCGCTTCTGCTCGTCGACCACCGGTCGCGGTTCGGCGCGGTCGCTCATCAGCGCGAACAGGTCCTTCAACGGGGTCGAGCCGGGCACCGGTGCGACCCCGTCGGCAGGTTCGGCGTGCGGGTCGGCGATGGCCGCCGCGGTGAGCACCCGGCTGCGGTCGACGTCCTGGACGAACTCGGCCACGTAGTCGTCCGCAGGGTCCCGGAGGATCTCCTCGGCGGTGCCGATCTGCACGATCCTGCCCGCGCGCATGACCGCGATCCGGTCACCGAGCCGCATCGCCTCGTTGAGGTCGTGAGTGATGAAGATGATGGTCTTGCCCAGCTGCGCGTTGAGCTCCAGCAGCTGGTCCTGCATCTCGCGCTTGATCAGCGGGTCCAGAGCGCTGAACGCCTCGTCCATCAGCAGGACGTCGGTGCCCGCGGCCAGCGCGCGGGCAAGGCCGACGCGCTGCCGCATCCCCCCGGAGAGCTGCTGCGGGTAGCGCTGCTCCCAGCCTTCGAGGCCGACCAGCCGCAGGGCCTCGCTCGCGCGTTCGGTGATCTCGCCTTCGCCGGTGCCGCGGACGTGCAACCCGTAACCGGCGTTGTCGAGCACCGTGCGGTGCGGGAACAGCGCGAAGTGCTGGAAGACCATGCTCATCTTCTGCTGCCGCATCGTGCGGAGGTCGCGGGCGCTCATCGCGGTGACGTCGGCGTCGTCGACGAAGACCTGGCCGTCGGTGGGGGTCAGCAACCCGTTGAGCATGCGGATGAGGGTCGACTTCCCGGACCCGGAAAGCCCCATCACCACGAACGTCTCGCCCTCCGAGACGGTGAAGGTGGCGTCCACGACGGCGGCGGTGGCCCCTCCTGCCACGAGATCCGCCGGATCGGCCCCTCCTTGAGGAGTCGAACCTTCTCCGCCGGTTGTGGCCCGAAGATCTTGTACAACCGTTCCACGCGTACCGAACTCACCGATCGCCTCCACCGTTGCAGCTCGGCGAAAATCGTCGATCCCGCTTTGTCGCGTTTGTTCTCCGAAGTGCCTTCTGTGGCTCGTGTTACCCGGTTGACCTGGAAATACGGCGTCCTCAAGAAAAGATAGACCCAATTCTTGCGTGGCGTGCGGAACGTGTCCGAAAAGGAACCGAAGAATCGTTACAGTTCGTCGTGAATTTCCGTAACCGGAAAGTAGGAAACCAAATGGGGGTATTTCCGGAAAAGATCTGCTCGCTCGGGCGTCCCAGCATGTGACACGGGTGATGGTCCCGATGGCGGCGGCACCTCGGCCCGGACGTTTAAGGTCGGAAGCATGCAACCCTGGTCATCGGTTTCCGTCCCCAAGGTGGAAGGCACCCCACGTCCACTCCAGCTGTTCGACACCGCCGCCGGTGAGGTCAGGCCCACCGAACCCGGGCCCGAGGCGCGGATGTACGTCTGCGGCATCACCCCGTACGACGCCACCCACCTCGGTCACGCCGCGACGTACCTCGCTTTCGACCTGATCCACCGGGTGTGGTTGGACAACGGTCACCAGGTCCACTACGTGCAGAACGTCACCGACATCGACGATCCGCTGCTGGAGCGGGCCGAGCGGGACAACGAGGACTGGGTGGTCCTCGCGATGCGCGAGACCGCGTTGTTCCGGGAGGACATGGAGGCGCTGCGGGTGCTGCCGCCCGGCGACTTCATCGGCGCGGTCGAGTCCATCCCGGAGATCGTCGAAGCGGTGGAGAAGCTGCTGGCCTCCGGCGCCGCCTACCGGGCCGACGACAGCGAGTATCCCGACGTCTACTTCCGGCACCAGGCCACCGGCCGCTTCGGCTCCGAGTCCAACTACGACGAAGCCACCATGAACACCTTCTTCGCCGAGCGCGGGGGAGACCCGGACCGGCAGGGCAAGGAGCACCCGCTGGACGCCCTGCTGTGGCGCATGGCCCGGCCCGGCGAGCCGTCCTGGGAGTCCGAGCTGGGCGCCGGTCGCCCCGGATGGCACCTGGAGTGCTCGGTGATCGCGCTGAACAAGCTCGGACTCGGGTTCGACGTGCAGGGTGGCGGTTCGGACCTGATCTTCCCGCACCACGAGTTCAGCGCCGCGCACGCCGAAGCGCTCTCGGGTGATTTCCCGTTCGCCAAGCACTACGTGCACTCCGGCATGATCGGGCTGGACGGCGAGAAGATGTCCAAGTCGCGCGGGAACCTCGTGTTCGTCTCGCGGTTGCGCGGCGACCGGGTGGACCCGATGGCGATCCGGCTGGCGCTGCTGGACGGGCACTACCGCCAGGACCGCTCCTGGACCGCCGATGCGCTCACCGCGGGCAGCGCCCGGTTGGCACGGTGGCGGGAGGCCGTCGCGCTGAACTCCGGCCCGTCGGCCGCGGAGGCCATCGCCGGGCTCCGCGAGGCGCTGTCCAACGACCTGGACGCTTCGGGCGCGCTGCGCGCGGTCGACGCCTGGGTCGAATCGGCGCTGGTCTCCGGCGGAGACGACAGCGGTGCGCCGGCTCAGGTCCGCGCGGCGGCGGACGCGCTGCTCGGCGTCGAGCTCTGAACGAGGTACTGCGAGGGTGACCGGTGAGTCCGCTGTGGACTCACCGGTCACTCTTCTTTCCCAGTGGTTCTGGCAAAAACGGCAACTGCGGGTTGATCTCGACTCCGCTGAAACGAGATCCGCCGTCCATCGACACGTCCGAACGGGTTTGGTTTGATCATCGCGTAGTCACGGGGAGCGACGGCGCACGTCCGAAAGACCGCCGCGCGCCCCGCTTTGCGAATCGGCGGATGGTCGAGAGGGGACGGGGAAATGCGGAGTGTCCTGATCGTCGGGGCCGGGCAGTCAGGCCTGCAGCTGGCTCTCACGTTGCAGGCGCAGGATTACGACGTCACGTTGGTCTCGGCGCGGACGCCGGAGGAGATTCGCGGTGGGCGCGTCATGTCGACGCAGACCATGTACTACCGGGCGCTGGAGATCGAGCGGCGGCACGGCCTCGAGCTCTGGGACGACACGGCCCCGCGGCTCACCGGGCTTCGCATGTCGGTCGCGGGTCCCGACGGGGAACGGGCCGTCGACTGGCTGGCGCCGCTGAAGGGATACGCGCTGTCGGTCGACCAGCGCGTGAAGTTCGCCGCCTGGCTGGAGCTGTTCGCCGAACGAGGCGGCAAGATCGACCACCGCGCGCTGACGGTGTCCGAACTGGACGAGATGGCCGGCGACTTCGACCTCGTGGTGGTCGCCGCGGGCGGGGGAGAACTCGGAGCGCTGTTCGAGCGCGACCCGCAGCGCTCGCCCTACGCCGAACCGCAGCGCGCGCTCGCGGTCGCCTACGTTCGCGGCACCCGGGGCGGAACCGACTCGGACGAACCGTCCGCGGCTCGCTTCAACGCGCTCGCCGGCATCGGAGAGGTCATCAGCTTCCCCGCGCAGACGCTCGACGGCCAGTGCGAGATCCTGCTGCTGGAAGGTGTTCCCGGCGGCCCGCTGGACGCCTTCGACGACCGCCCCGCACCGCAGCAGCAGTGGGAGCGGACGCTCGGCCTGCTGCGCGAGCACTGCCCGTGGGAGTTCGACCGGTTCGCCGAGGCCGAGCTCACCGACGAGGGCGCGACCCTGACCGGCGCGGTGACCCCGACCGTGAAGAAGCCGATCGGGCAGATGCCCTCCGGACGCCTGGTGCTCGGCATGGGCGACAGCGTGGTGCTCAACGACCCGATCACCGGGCAGGGCTCCAACGCCGCGTGCCAGGGCGCCCAGATCTACCTCGAGAGCGTCCTCGAGCACGCCGACGGTCCGTTCGATTGGGACTGGATGCAGCGCACCTTCGACCGCTACTGGGACTTCGCCCAGCACATCACGAGGTGGGCGAACGCGGCCCTGCAACCGCCGCCCCCGCACGTGCTGGAGATCTTCGGCGCCGCAGGGAAGCTGCCCGCGGTCGGCGAGCGGTTCGCCGACGGCTTCGCCAACCCCGACGACATGACGTCGTGGTTCCTCGACCCCGACGCCGCAGGGGCCTTCATCGCGGAGTGCGCAGCCTGAGACGCAACGGCCGACCGCGATCAGGCGGATCGCGGTCGGCCGCTCGGGAACCAGGTGTTCAGCCGGGACCGGGCCCCAGCGGGCCCTTGCCGCCCGGCCCGCGGCGGCGCAGGTAGCGCTCGAACTCGGCGGCGATCGCGTCACCGCTGGCCTCGGTCAGCCGGACCTCCGCGTCGCCGCGCTCCTCGAGGGCGCGGACGTAGTTGCGCACGTCCTCGTCCTCCTCGGCCATCTCGCTGACCGTCTCCTCCCACTCCTCGGCCTGGTCGGGGAGGTTGCCCAGCGGCACCTCCACGTCCAAGGCCTCCTCGACGCGGTGCAGCAGCGCCAGCGTCGCCTTCGGCGAGGGCGGCTGCGAGACGTAATGCGGAACCGCTGCCCAGAACGAGATCGCCGGGATGCCCGCCTGCACGCACGCGTCCTGGAAGATCCCGACTATCCCGGTCGGTCCCTCGTAGCGGGTGCGCTCCAGGCCGAACGTCTCCGCCGAATCGGCGTCGTAGGCCGTCCCGCTGACCGGAACGGGGCGCGTGTGCGGAGCGTCCGCCAGCAAGGCCCCCAAGGTCACCACGGTGCGCGCCCCGAGCTTCTCGATCCGCTCGACCAGCTCGCTGGAGAAGGCCTGCCAGCGCATGTTCGGCTCGATGCCGTGCACCAGGACCACGTCGTGCTCCGCACCGGGCGGGCGGCAGACGGTCAAGCGGGTGGTCGGCCAAGTGACCTGCCGGGTGACGCCATCGACGAGCTTGACCGTCGGACGGGTGACCTGGAAGTCGTAGTACGGGTCGGGGTCGATCTCGCTGAGGGACTCGGCGTCCCAGATGAGCTGCAGGTGCTCGATCGCGGAGCTGGCTGCGTCCCCGGCGTCATTCCATCCTTCGAACGCGCAGACCACGATCGGGTCCGTCAACCGCGGCAGGTCGGCGTTCGGTTCGGGTGTCTGTTCGCGATCGGTCACCGCGCAAGCCTACGACCTAAGCCATCCCCCAGCGCTACTCCCTCGGGTAATTCATGATCACGTGGCGGAGCCCCTCGCGGGCACGTCAGCGGCCCGCGCACACACGGTCCCGCGCAGCGCGCGCGGCGGTCCTCGAACCGCCGTTGCGGTGCGGTTTCTCCTCGGTGACCGACTGACGGCCTGGTCGGTTTGACGGCGTTGTCCCGGAGTCCGAGGCTGGGATGACAGTCTGTGCGGAGCAGGTGCCTGTGGAGCGGAGTCCTTCAGCGCCGAGTGGGGGAACGGGTGTTTCCCCACGTTCGCGGTTGCGGTTGTCGATCGGACGGCACCCCGGTGACCTGGGCAAACTAGGCCTGGTCGCGGGGCTGCTGGTGCTGGGGGCGTTGCTGGCGCTGATCCCGGCGAACCCGGTGGAGATCGCTGTTCACCAACAGCTGATCGCGATCTCCCGCGTCGCCGATCCCTTCTGGGTGGTGTTGACCTGGGTCGGTTCGTGGGCCGGGATCGTCGGTGTCGTGGTCGTGACCTCCTACCTGGGTTGGATCAGGGTGGCGCTGCTGTGCGGCGGATCCGGGGCGCTGACCTGGTGCATCGCGATGCTCATGCACCAGCTGCTGGGCCGGTCCTTCCCGTCGGAGGAGGTCGCGGTGGTGACCGTGCTGGCCGTCGTCGCCACCCCCTACGTCGGCCGGGTCGCCCGCTACCTCGGGTGGGGCGTGGTCCTGCTGACCGGCTTCGCGGTGGTGCACCTGGACCTGCACCTGCCGCTGGGCGCGGTCGGAGGAGCGCTGCTGGGGTGGGGCGTCGGGCTGCTGTGCCACGTCGCGTGGGGCGCACCCGGGCGGAAGGTCTCGCAGCTGCTCATCTTCGACGAGCTGGAACAGGCGGGGCTCGCCCCGGTGGCGATCACCGCGCTCCGGCACCGGCTGCTGCAACCGCGCGAGTTCGCGGTGGACACGGTGGACGGGCCGCCGCTGCGGGTGAAGGTCGTGCGCAGGCTCAGCCGCCGCGCCGGTGGGTGGTACAAGTTCAAACGCCTGCTGATGCTGCTCGACGTGCAGGACGAGCCGAGCCTGTCGACCCCGCACCACGAGGTCGAGCACGAGGCCTACGCGACCCTGCTCGCCTCCCGTGCCGGAGTGCGGACCCCCGAGGTCGTCCTGGCCTGCGATGTCGCCTACGCGCCCGCTCTGCTGGTGGTGCGGGAGGTCAGCGGGCGGCGGCTGACCGAAGTGCCGCCGGAGGAGATCGACGAGGAGCTGCTGGCGGGCGTCTGGGAGCAGGTCGCGCTGCTGGCGAGCGCGCGCATCGCCCACCACGACCTGCGGGCCAAGAACGTGCTGGTGGACGAGCAGGGGCAGCCCTGGCTGCTGTCGTTCACCTTCAGCCACCCCGGTGCCGACGACGCCCGATGCGCGCAGGACCTGGCCGAAGCGCTGGTGTCGGTTGCCGCGCTCGTCGGCGTGGAGCGAGCCGTGAACAGCGCGATCTCGGCGTTGCCGGTCGAGTCGCTGTCCGCCGCGCTGGGCAGCCTGGTGCCGCTTTCGCTGCCACGCCGGATCCGGGCGCAGGCCCAGCGCGGCCGGTACTTCCTGGCGGAGCTGCGCGAAACCCTCGCCGACCGGCTCGGCCTGCCGATCCCGGGATTCCGCTCGCCCGTGCGGCCGACCACCGTGATCAGCCTGCTGCTCGTCGGCGCCGCCGTGTACCTCCTGATCCCCGAGCTGTCCGACACGCGCGACGTGCTCGGGGCGCTGCGGCACGCCCACTGGGGATGGCTGGCGGTGGCGGTCGTGACCGGGTTCGTCGCGATCCTGCTGTCGTCGATCTCGGTGCAGGGCTCCAGCCGGATCCCGCTGCCGTTCTGGCGGACCCTGCAGGTGCAGATCGCCGCCGGGTTCACCGGGCGCACCACGCCGGGCGGCGCCGGGTTCTTCGGCATCAACGTCGTCTACCTGGAGCGGCTCGGTCTGCGCAGGCCGCTCGCGGTGGGGGTGACGCTGCTCAACCAGGCGGGAACCGGGGCCGTGGCGTTCGTGGTGTCGGTGGTCGGAGTCTTCGCCGTCGGCCTCTCCGGCACCTTCAGCAACCTGTCGCTACCCGGTTGGCAGCTGATCGTCGCCGTGGCGGCGCTGGTGGTGGTCGCGGTTCTGGTGCTGCTCTCGCCGCCGGGCCGTCGCCGGTTGATGCCGTCCGTGCGGGAGGTCAGCCGGGAACTCGTGGACACGCTGCGGCACCCGGTGCGGGCGCTGCAGCTGTTCGGGGGAGCGCTGGGATATCTGGTGGTCTCCGGGCTGGGGCTGGCGACCTCGCTGGCCGCGTTGCACCCGCACTTCTCCTGGACCGCGGTGACCATCGTGTTCGTCGTCGGCAACACCCTCGGCCACCTGGTGCCCTCGCCGGGCGGGCTCGGCGCCGTCGAAGCCGTCCTGCTCGCCGGGCTCGGCGCGATGGGCGTGCCGCCGACCGAAGCCGTGGCGGCCGTGCTGCTGTCGCGGCTGCTCACCTACTGGATCCCGGTCCTGCCGGGCATCCTCATGTTCCGCTACCTGCAACACCGCCGCGTCATCTGAGGAGTCTTGGGACACGTTGGGTAGGAATCGGTACAGAGAGTCGTGTGTACTGGTAGCGACCCCTCTACCGCTGTGAACGGAGTGTTGCGCGTGGGCCAGCCCGCCGCCGTGCTGTTCGACATGGACGGCACGCTCGTCGATTCCGAGAAGTTGTGGACCATCGCACTCGACGACTACGCGGCGCATCGGGGCGGCAGCCTCTCGCCGCAGGTGCGCGAGGACATGGTCGGTTCCAACATGACCCGCAGCATGCGCCTCCTGCTGGTCGACCTCGGACTGCCCGAGGGACCGTCGGAGATCGCGGGTGCCGCCAGCTGGGTCGCGCGCCGCATGACCCGCCTGTTCGGTGAGGGCCTGCCCTGGCGACCGGGCGCCGAGGAGGCGTTGCGGCGCACCAAGGAGCTCGGACTGCCGACCGCGCTGGTGACCTCCACGATCCGGCCGCTCACCGACATGGCGCTGGACACCCTCGGCCACGACTCCTTCGACGTCACGGTCTGCGGCGACGAGGTCGACGGCAAGAACAAGCCTGATCCCGAGCCGTACCTCAAGGCCGCGCGCCTGCTCGGCGTGGACCCGGCCGACTGCGTCGCCGTCGAGGACTCGCCCACCGGCGTCGCCTCCGCCGAAGCCGCCGGCTGCGCGGTGCTGGCGATCCCGTGCGAGGTGCCGTTGGAGGACGGACCCCGGCGGACGCTGCGCCATTCGCTCACCGACGTCGACTTCGCCGCGCTGGGCGATCTGCTCGCCCCGGCGGCGTGACCGACCCGCTGCCGATCGTGCTCGCCGGGTGCGGGCCGGTCGGCCGGGCCTACGCCGACCTCGTCACCGAACGCGGTCGGCAGCACGGCCTGGACCTGCGGGTGGTCGCCGTGCGCGGCCGGGATCGCCAGCGGGAATCGGGGGAGTGGGAGCCGCTCACCGACCTGCCCGCGCTGCTGGAGCGCACCGGCGCGCGGGTGTTCGCGCAGGCCGTGCCCTCCGATGGCGGCGAGCGTGCGGCGCGCGAAGCGCTGCAGGCCCTGCGCGCGGGCGCGCACGTGGTCACCGCGACCAAGTCGCACCTGCTCACGCACTGGAGCGAGCTGGCCGCAGCGGCTGACGCGGCCGGGCGGTCCGTGCGGATCTCAGGTGCCACCGGTGCTGCGATGCCCGCGGGCGACCTCGCCCGGTCGGTGCTGCGCGGCTTCGACGTGCCCGAGGTGTCCGGCTGCGTCAACGGGACCGCCACGTTCGTCCTCGACCGCCTCGCCGACGGTGCTGCGCTGGAGGAGGCCGTGGCCGATGCGCAGCGCGCCGGCATCGCCGAGGCCGACCCGGGCAACGACCTCTCCGGTGCCGACGCCGCGACCAAGTTCCGGCTGATCAGCGCGTTGCTGTGGGGCTGGGACCCCGCGACGACCCGCGTGGAGGCCGAGTCGATCGCGACTCCGCTTCCCGCTGTTCCAGCAGGTCATCGCCTGCGGCAGGTGGCGCGCGCGGTGCGCGACGAGCCCGGCTCGGTGCGGGTGGTGCTGTCACCGGAGCCGGAGGCCTCCCCGCTGGGGGCGCTGCGCGGGCCGGAGAAGGCGGTGCGCTACGACTGCGGCGACGCCGGGGAGATCACCGTCTCCGGCGGGCGCTCCAGCCCGCGCGGAGCCGCGCTCGCGATGATCAAGGACACGCTCGGCGCGGTCCTGGAAGCCACCACGGGCTTCCGCTGATCGGCCGTGATCGAGCCCGCAAACGGACGGGTCCGATGTGAACCCGCCCAGGACGGATGCAAGGATCGAGAACGTGAAGACCTTCGACGAGTTGTTCGCCGAGCTGCAGGAACGTGCCCGGACCCGCCCAAAGGGTTCCTCGACGGTGGCCGCGCTCGAATCCGGTGTGCACGCCCAGGGCAAGAAGGTCCTGGAGGAGGCCGGAGAGGTCTGGCTGGCCGCCGAGCACGAGTCCGACGAGGAACTCGCCGAGGAGATCTCGCAGCTGCTCTACCGGCTGCAGGTCATCATGCTGGGTCGCGGACTGTCCTTGGAGGACGTCTACCGCTACCTGTAGTACGCAAACACAGCTCAGGTCGCCACGCGCGCGTCGGAGCCGCTCTCCGTGGCGCACGTGAGCAGGAGATCTCGAGCCGGTGGGCGTCCGCGCTCCCCGTCCCGGGATCCCCGCCAACCGCACCGCTCGTCAAGCCGAGTGTTGTCCCAGGAGGAGTTCCCCATGCTGCGCGTCGCAGTGCCCAACAAGGGCACGCTTGCCGGTCCCGCGTCCGAGATGCTCGCGGAAGCCGGGTACCGGCAGCGCCATGAGCAGCGGGACCTGACGGTGATCGACAACGCCAACGAGGTCGAGTTCTTCTTCCTGCGGCCCAAGGACATCGCGATCTACGTCGGCTCCGGTGAGCTCGACCTCGGTCTGACCGGACGCGACCTGGCGCTGGATTCCGGAGCACCGGTCGACGAGCGCCTGGCGCTGGGCTTCGGCGGATCGACCTTCCGCTACGCGGCGCCCGCCGAGGCCGGTGAGTGGACGGTGGCCGATCTGCAGGGCAAGCGCATCGCGACCTCCTACCCGCGGCTGGTGGCCGACGACCTGGCCCGCTACGGGGTGACGGCCGAGGTGATCCGGCTGGACGGAGCGGTCGAGATCTCCATCCAGCTCGGGGTCGCCGACGCGATCGCCGACGTGGTCGGCTCGGGCCGCACCCTGCGCCAGCACGGGCTCGTGGCCTTCGGCGACCCGATCTGCAAGTCCGAGGCGGTGGTCCTCGAACGCCGTGGCTCCGACCAGGAGCAGGTGAAGAACCAGCTGATCGCGAGGCTTCAGGGCGTGGTGTTCGCCCAGCAGTACGTGATGCTGGAGTACAACTGCCCGAAGGAACTGATCGACGACGCCACGAAGATGACCCCGGGTCTGGGCTCGCCGACGATGTCGCCGCTGGCCGACGAGGGCTGGGTCGCGGTCCGCGCCATGGTCTCCCGCAAGGACGCCCCGGCGATCATGGACCGGCTCGTGGAAGTGGGGGCCAAGGCGATCCTGTCCTCCGACATCCGCGCCTGCCGCCTCTGAGGTCGCTCCCGGCGTTTCCGGTGTCGGTGCGCCCGACGCGCCGACACCGCCGTGTCCTTGCCCAGTTTTAGTCCAAACCGAGCCATGATCATGTCCGTTTTGTCGGCTCAGTTCGGACTAAAACTGGGCAAGGTTGCGCCATTCGGGCGAACAGGTGTCTCAATCGTGTTCACCTGGGCCTCGTCGAGGGAGGCTGGGCGGGTGAGTGCGAGTTAGTCCGGCGGGTCCGCGGTTGTCACACCTGAGGCGTATTTTCGAGCGTGACGATCTTGGACGACGCCGATGGGGGTTGGCATGGCAGTAGTGGTCCCGGGGAAGACGCCGCCGCAGTGGCAGCTCTACGCAGGCATGCCCTGCTGGATCGAGCTGATCACCACGAATCTCGAGAAGGCCCGTGAGTTCTACGCGAACCTGTTCGACTGGGAGTACGAGTCCTACTCCGACCCGGTGTCCGGGGAACACGTCATCGCGCTGCGCGACGGGTTCCCGGTCGCCAGCCTGCGCGCGGCCTCCGGTGACCAGTCGATGTGGCGGCTCTACCTGGCCGCCGCCGACTGCGCGGAGAAGGTCGCCGAGGCGGAGGAGCACGGCGCGGTGCAGACCGTGCCGCTGAACTCGGTGCCCAGGGTGGGCCGCAAGGCCGTGCTGATGGGCCCCTCCGACGCGGAATTCGGTTTGCTGGAACCGGAGGAGTCCTGGCAGTTCGACGTCGGACTGCCAGGCACCCTGATGTGGGCCGAGCTGGTCACCATCAAGGCGCAGACCGCCGACAACTTCTTCCAGGAGTTGTTCGGCTACAGCGCGGAGCAGTTCGGCACCGTGCACCGCTCGGACTACTCGGTCTGGTACCTCGGCGAGGAATCCGTGCTGGCCCGGGTCAGCATGATCCGCGACTTCATCACCGAAACCACCCAGCCGCACTGGCTGCTGTACCTGGGAGCCGATCCGGACATCGGCACGGACGAGCTGGTGCGCACGGCCATCGCCAACGGTGGCCGCGTCCGGGTGGATCCCTACGACTCGAGCATCGGCCGGATGGCCGTGCTGCGGGACCCGACGGGGGCGCGGTTCGCGGTCATCGACCAGACGCAGGCCGGCGAGTACGGCACTGCGGCGAACTACGACCCGTACGAGGATTGATCGTTCTCGTCGGTGCCGGAACTGTTCCGTGGGGCGCGCTTTCGGGTGTGACCGCTCGGATGCTTCTGCTTGTTGGGTGGTGCGGGTTCACTGACGCTCAGTGGTTCCGTTGGTTCGCGGTGCGGGTCTACTGACAACTACTCAGTGGTCCCTCTGCTTCGCGGTGCAAGATGCGGAACCTCAGACGCCTTCTGGCTCCGGGATCCGAGGCTTATGTATGCCAATACACGGCACGTCGGCTGTCCTCCCCAGAAGGCGTCTGAGAACCCGCGGCGGTGCAAGTTGCTGGGGTGGGGCACTGAGAAACCGGCTTCGCCGGTTGCCTGACGTGGGTTGGTCAGGTGGGCCGGTGTCGTTGAAGCGCCTTCGGTGGTTCAGTCCGTTCGGTCCAGGATGGACTCTTCGTTGGTGGCGGGGTCTTCCGGCCAGCCGGGGTAGGGCGGCGGGGTGCCGCCGAAGGCGGGGCAGAGGGCCTTGTGATCGCAGTAGTCGCAGAGCTTGCTCGGATTCGGCCGGAAATCCCCGGTTTTGCCCGCGCGCAGGATCGCCTGCCAGATCGCTTCGAGCGTGCGCTCGAAGCGGCGCAACTCGTCCTCGTCGGGGGAGTAGGCGAGTTTCTGCTTGTTCGCCAGGTACATCAGCAGCAGCTGGCGGGGGATCTCACCGCGCAACCGCCACAGGACCAAGGCGTAGAACTTCATCTGGAACATCGCCTTGGCTTCGCCGATCTCGCGCGGAGCCTTGCCGGTCTTGTAGTCGACCAGGCGGATCTCACCGGTGGGAGCGACATCCACCCGATCGATGAAACCGCGCAGCAGCAGGCCCGACGGAAGCTCCGTCTCCACCCGCAGCTCGCAGGCCTCGGGCTGCAGCCGCTGCGGGTCCTCCATCTCGAAGTACGCGTCGAGCAGGCCGCTCGCGGACGTCAACCACTGGGCCAGCTCCGGGTCGTCCGGGCCCTCGAACAGGTGCTCCAGCTCCGGCTGCTCGGCGCGGATCTCCTCCCAGGCCGGTGCCAGCAGATCTCCCGCCTGCTGCCGGTCGCGCTGCTCCGTGGGCAGGCCGTAGAGCCGTTCCAGCACCGAGTGCACGACCGTGCCGCGCGCCTGCGCGCGCGTCGGCTTCTCCGGCAGCCGGTCCACCGCGCGGAAGCGGTAGAGCAGCGGGCACTGCTTGAAATCCCCGGCCCGCGAGGGCGAGAGCGCCGGTCGCCGCCGGGTCGCGTCCGCGGGCTTGGCGGTTTCCTGCTGCACGGTCTCGGCCATGACCACGGACCCTAACGAAACCTCCTGACACGACATCGGCGCGGGAGGGGCGCCCGATCGAAATCTTCGCGAACTCGCGCCGGGGGCAACCGGGCGTCACAGTCTCCTCACCTCCGACGGACTACCCTTCGGCAATGCCGCCGACCGCGTCCTCGCCCGTCCGGCCCAAGCTCGACGACGGCGGGCTGCTGCTGTGCCGAGTGGCCGGAGTACCGGTGCTGCTGTCCACCTCCTGGTGGCTCGGCGCCGCGCTCATCGTGCTGCTCTACACGCCCATGGTCGGTCGCATCCTGCCCGGGGCCGGTGTGTGGGCGAGCGCGGTGCTGGCGGCCGTGTTCACGGTGCTGCTGGCGGCGTCGGTGCTGCTGCACGAGCTCGGGCACTGCATCGTCGCGCTGCGGATGGGGCTGCCCGTGCGACGGGTGCGGCTGTTCCTGCTCGGCGGTCTCTCCGAGATCTCCCGCACGCCGCCCAAACCGGCGCAGGAAGGCCTGATCGCCGCTGCGGGTCCGGCGGTGTCGCTGGTGCTGGCCGGTGCGACCGGCATCGCCTGGTACGCCATGACACCGGGCGGCGCGATCTGGCTGCTGGTCGCCCAGACCTGCGTGGCCAACCTCGCGGTCGGCGTGTTCAACCTGCTGCCCGGGCTCCCGCTCGACGGTGGGCGGATGCTGCGGGCGCTGCTGTGGCAGGTCACCGGACGCCGCGTCGCCGGCACCACGGCCGGCGTCGTGGGCGCCGGTGCGGTCGCCATCGCACTGCTGGTCTACGCGCTGGTGGGACTGTTCAGCGGAAGCGAGGACCAGTGGCTCCGCCTCGGCGTGTGCGTGCTGATGGCCTGGTTCGTCGTGGCCGGTGCGAGCGCTGAGCACCAGGCCGAGCAGCGCCGTCGCTGGCCCAGCGGGCTCGAGCTGTCCGATCTCGTGCGCCCGGTGCTGCAGCTTCCCGCGGAGAGCCCGGTCTCCGACGCGCTGGTGGCCGCCGCCGGGCGCGGTGTGGTGCTGGTCAGGGCCGACGGCATCGCAGTCGGTCTGCTCGACCAGACCGCGGCCGAGCGGTTGGCCACGCACGCCCCGAGCGAGCCCGCCGAACGCGCCGCCGAACCTGTCGAGGCGGACACGATCCTGCTGGACAGCGAGTCCCCGGACGCCGTGCTGGAGAGGGTTCAGTCGGTGCTGGCATGGCAGTTCCTCGTCATCGACTCCGAAGGCCGCCCGAGCGGGGTGCTCCGCCGCGAGGACCTGCGCTCTGCGCTGCGCTCCCGGCGGGGGTGAAGACCGGTCGGTCTGCGACGATGGTCCGCCGTGCATCGAGCACGCGAGGCGAGCGTGGAGAAGGTAGGCAGCAGTTGAGCAGCACCGTCAGCGGTGAGTTCCAGCCCGGCGACCGGGTCCAGTTGACCGACCCCAAGGGGCGCAAGTACACGGTCCTGCTGGAAAAGGGAGGGGAGTACCACACCCACCGCGGCGCGCTCGCGCACGACGACCTCATCGGGCAGCCGGAGGGCTCGGTGGTGGTCTCCGCCGGCGGCACCTCGTTCCTGGCGCTGCGCCCGCTGCTGGCCGACTACGTGCTGTCCATGCCGCGCGGGGCACAGGTCATCTACCCCAAGGACGCCGCCCAGATCCTGATGTGGGGCGACATCCGGCCGGGCGCGAAGGTGCTGGAGGCCGGTGCCGGTTCCGGCGCGCTGAGCTGCTCGCTGCTGCGCGCGGTCGGCGCGGAGGGCAGCGTCACCTCCTACGAGGTGCGCGAGGACCACCACGAGCACGCCGAGCGCAACGTGAAGCGCTTCTTCGGTGAGATCCCGGAGAACTGGGACCTGCGGCTCGGCGACTTGCTGGAGTACGACGGTGAGCCCGTCGACCGCATCGTGCTCGACATGCTGGCTCCCTGGGACGTGCTGGAGCTGGTCAAGGAGAAGCTGCGCCCGGGCGGCGTGCTGATCGTCTACGTGGCGACCACGACCCAGCTGTCCCGGGTCACCGAAGCGATCCGCGAGCAGCAGAACTGGACCGAGCCGCAGGCGTGGGAAACGCTGCTGCGGCCCTGGCACGTCGTCGGCATGGCCGTCCGGCCCGAGCACCGGATGGTCGCCCACACGGCGTTCCTGCTCACCACCCGCCGCCTCGCCGACGGAGTCACCCCACCGCGCGTCCAGCGCCGCCCCAGCAAGGGCTGACCCAGACGTCGGAACGGCCCGCACCGAACGCTCGGTGCGGGCCGTTCCGACATCCGGGGCCGGACGTCAGCAGATCTTCCACTCGCCGCCTTCGACGACCATCTTGAAGTCCTCGTCCAGCGGGAACGGGGGCATCTGGCTCAGGTCCCTGCCCATGATCGTGCCGGTCGCCTGCATCTCGCCGGTGACCTTCGCCGTGGCGGTGTCGTCACCGTTGTCGACGACCTCGCCGAGGGTGGCGCGGAAGGACAAGCCGTCGACGAACTTCTTGACGTCGGCGTCGGTCAGCCCCAGCTCCTTGAGCTGGGCGACGTCACCGCCCTTGCCCTCCATCGAGTCGATGACCTCCTGCAGCCCCGCTCGCTCCTTCTTGCAGCTGACCGACTGCAGCGCCGCGAAGTCCTTCGCGTTGATGCTCTCCACGGCGTCCTGCGCCACGGCCTTGGGGTCGCCGGGGCCGCCGGTGAAGACGAGGACCAGGGCGATGATGACGCCGATGACGACCAGGCCGCCGAGGCCGCCGAAGATCCACGGCAGCGGGGACTTCTTCTTCGGGGGCTGCCCGTAGCCGCCGAACTGGTTCGGTTGCTGCGGGTAGCCGCCCTGTTGGAACTGCTGGCCGCCGGGCGGGTAGGCGCCGCCGGGCTGCTGCGGGTACGGCTGACCGCCGCTCGGCGGGTAGGCGCCGCCCGGCTGCGGCTGCTGGCCGCCGCTGGGCGGGAACTGCCCGCCGGGTTGCTGCGGGTACTGGCCACCGGGCTGCTGCCCCCACCCGCCCTGTCCGGGCGGCTGCTGCGGTGGGTACGTCACGTGGAATCCCCCTGATTCTCTTCTGTTGTGCCCCTTGAAGCGCCCCGGCTATCCGCCGAGGTCGCAGACCTTCCACTCGCCGCTCTCGACGACCAAGCCCATGGTCTGGTCCACCGGCTGGGACGCTCCGTCGGCTTCGTAGGTTCCGGTGAGCCGAGCCGAGGCCTTGTCACCGTTGCGGGTGACCTCGCCCAGGCGCACGTCGAACTTCCACTGCTTGAGCTGGCCGACCGCGGTGGTCAGCTGGCTCTCGTTGGAGTCGCAGAACAGCGCGCCGATGGTGCCGAAGTCGCCCGCGTTCACCTTGGACACGACCTCCTGGGCGACCGGGCGCGGTTCGCCGGGTCCGCTGCCGAGCCAGAAGAAGAGGCCGACGCCCGCGCCGGCGAGCACCAGCACGGCGGCGACGATCCCGAGGACCACGGGCAGCTTCGACTTCTGCGGCTCCGGCGGTTCGACGTCGCCGAAGCCACCGGGCTCGTTCAGCCACGAGCCCGGCCCGAATTCGCTGCCCCACTGCGGCGGCATCGGCTGGCCGGGTTGCTGCGGCTGCGCTGGTTGCGGCTGTCCCGGGTGCATCTGACCGGGTTGTCCCTGCTCCGGGCCCTGCTGTCCCCATCCGGTGTGCTGGTTGCCGTACCAGTGGGGCTGCTGCTGAGGGTTCCCGGGAGGCTGAGGGGGGAATCCGTTCCCCGTGGGTTGCTGCCCCCACCCGCCCTGTCCAGGCTGCTGCGGCGGATAGGTCATGACTCCTCCCAGGAGTGTTCTTGCGGCATTCGACGCCGGGTTGTGCGCTAGCGGCGGTAAGTAGACCAGAGGCTTTCGGCCCGCGGTTGCGGAGTAACCGGATTACAACCTAAGTCGACCTCCTCATCGGGAGTCCGGAATGTCTGGACGCCGCAAGTTGTTCCAAATGATGGGAGAAGTCGCGCGGCTCCCGACGAAATGCCACCCGGATGCCGGAGTGGTTAACCCGGTTGATCGCAGAGCGCACACGAGCGCTGTGGCGCAACGGAAAAACCCGTGGTCGCGGGGATTCCGAGGGGGTGTCGGCAGCCCCTCCGGGAGTATCGAACGGACCATGATCGACAACCCACCGTATCCGCCCCGACCAGCCACGATGTGACGCGGGAGGAACAACCTTGTTTAAGTCATGGGTATTCGGGGATTTCTGTGGCACGCTGGGCGATCCGGCGGACACCTCACGACGCCGCCGTCGTCGGTGATCGCCGGTACCGTGGTGGTACGAGCACGGGAGGAGGGTGCCGATATGCAGCACGACCGTCCCGGCAGCCGGCCTGAGGAGGGCGACGGCGAGCAGGGTGCGGGCTCCGCGGAGCTCCGCAGCCAGATCCGTCTTCTCGAAGACGAGGTCGCACTGCTTCGCCGCAGGCTCAACGAGTCTCCTCAACAGGCGCGCCTGCTGGAAAAGCGGCTGGCCGAGGCATCCGAGAGAGTGAGCCAGCTCACCGAACGGAACGCCAAACTCACCGAGACCCTGAAAGAAGCGCGTGGCCAGCTGACGGCCCTGCGCGAGGAGGTCGACCGCCTCGCCCAACCCCCGAGCGGGTACGGCGTGTTCCTGCACGGCTACGAGGACAGCACGGTCGACGTATTCACTTCCGGTCGCAAGATGCGGGTGGCGGTGTCGCCTAACGTCGAGATCGAGGGCTTGAAGCTGGGGCAGTCGGTTCGCCTCAACGAAGCCCTGACGGTGGTCGAGGCGGGCGCGTTCGAGCAGACCGGTGAGGTGTGTTCCTTCCGGGAGATCCTGTCCTACGCCGAGGGCGAGGCCCCCCGCGCGCTCGTGACCGGGCACACCGACGAGGAACGCGTCGTGTGGCTGACCGAACCCCTGGCCGACTCCGGGCTCAAGTCCGGCGATTCGCTGCTGGTCGACAGCAAGGCCGGCTACGCCTACGACGTCGTGCCCAAGGCCGAGGTCGAGGACCTCACGCTCGAGGAGGTGCCGGACGTCGGCTACCGCGACATCGGTGGCCTGGGCGGGCAGATCGAGCAGATCCGCGATGCCGTGGAGCTGCCGTTCCTGCACTCCGACCTCTACGTGCAGTACCAGTTGCGCCCGCCCAAGGGCGTCCTGCTCTACGGGCCACCGGGCTGCGGGAAGACGCTCATCGCCAAGGCGGTGGCCAACTCGCTGGCCAAGAAGGTGGCCGCGGCACGAGGCGACGACGATGGTCAGGCCAAGTCCTACTTCCTGAACATCAAGGGCCCGGAGCTGCTGAACAAGTTCGTCGGTGAGACCGAACGCCACATCCGGATGATCTTCCAGCGCGCTCGGGAGAAGGCCTCCGAGGGCACACCGGTGATCGTGTTCTTCGACGAGATGGACTCGATCTTCCGGACCCGCGGCAGCGGTGTGTCCTCCGACGTGGAGACCACCATCGTCCCGCAGCTGCTGAGCGAGATCGACGGTGTGGAGGGGCTGGAGAACGTCATCGTCATCGGTGCCTCCAACCGCGAAGACATGATCGACCCGGCGATCCTGCGGCCCGGCCGCCTCGACGTGAAGATCAAGATCGAGCGTCCGGACGCCGAATCGGCCAAGGACATCTTCTCGAAGTACCTGACCACGGAACTGCCGATCCACGAGGAAGACCTCAAGGAGTTCGGCGGGGACAACTCGGCGTGCTTGGACGCGATGATCCAGGCCACGGTCGAGCGCATGTACGCCGAAACCGACGAGAACCGGTTCCTGGAGGTCACCTACGCCAACGGTGACAAGGAAGTCCTCTACTTCAAGGACTTCAACTCCGGCGCGATGATCCAGAACATCGTGGACCGGGCCAAGAAGGCGGCGATCAAGTCGGTGCTGGAGACCAACCAGCCCGGTCTGCGGGTGCAGCACCTGCAGGACGCCATCATCGACGAGTTCGCCGAGAACGAGGACCTGCCCAACACCACCAACCCGGACGACTGGGCCCGCATCTCCGGCAAGAAGGGCGAGCGGATCGTCTACATCCGCACCCTCGTCAGCGGGAAGAACCAGGAATCCGGCCGAGCGATCGACACCGCCACCAACACGGGTCAATACCTGTAGGACCTGCGCGGCTGTCCGTGCGTCGGGGCCGTCACCCCTCTTCGGGGTGGCGGCCCCGAGCTCGTGCGGGCCACCTCGCGACGGGCTACGTTGCTAGGCATGATCTCCGCGCAGAAGCCCGTGCAGCGACTGGGACTCGGGCTGGCCGCGCTGGGCAGACCCGCCTACATCAACGTGGGGCGCGCCGACGTGCTCCCCGAGCAGCGCACGGCCGAGGCCATGCGCGAACGAACTCGCGCCGTCCTGGACGCCGCCTACGCGCGCGGCCTCCGCTGGGTCGACACCGCCCGCTCCTACGGCAGTGCCGAGCAGTTCCTGGCCGACTGGCTGGGGGAGCGGGGCCACGAGGACGTCACCGTCTCGAGCAAGTGGGGCTACGCCTACGTCGCGCAGTGGCGCATCGAGACCGAGGTGCACGAGATCAAGGAGCACTCGCTGGAGCGGCTGCGCGGCCAGTGGGCCGAGACCCGCGCGCTGCTGGGCGATCGCATCGACCTCTACCAGGTGCACTCGCTGACCAACTCCAGCCCGCTGTTCGAGGACATGGAGCTCCAGCACGAGCTGGCCCGCATCCGCGACGCCGGAGTGCGCCTCGGTTTCTCCACCAGCGGCGCCGCGCAGGGCGAGAGCATCGAGCGGGCCTGGGAGCTGGAAGTCGGCGGCAGGCAGCTGTTCAGCGCCGTGCAGTCCACCTGGAACACCCTCGAACCGTCGGTCGGGCGCGTCCTCAACGAGGTGCACACCGGCGGGTGGCAGGTCCTGCTGAAGGAAACCCTGGCCAACGGTCGGCTCGCGATGAAACCGCCGGACGAGGTCGCCAGCATCGCCGCGCGCCACGGCGTCGGGACGGACGCCGTCGCCGTCGCCCACGCGCTGGCCCAGCCGTGGGCCGACATGGTGCTGCTCGGCCCCGCCAGCGTCGAACAGCTCGAGACCAACCTCGACGCCCTGAGCGTGGAGCTCGGCGACCAGGACCTGGCCGTGCTGAAGTCCCAGGCCTCGGACGCGGCCACCTACTGGGGTGACCGGGCGGAGCTCCCGTGGCACTAGGAGCTGCTGCCGCTAGCGGGACCAGGCCGGCTTTCCGGCCGGGGCGCAGGTCATCGACTTGACCCGGTGGTGTCAGCGGGAACCTCGCGGGACCCGAGCCAGCGGAGGGCGAACTGGCGGCCGTCGGGAACGAAGGGCCAGTCCGGGTCGTCGAGGCGTCGCCGCAGTTCGGTGATCGGCATCCACCACCCCTCGGCGACCTCCTCGGGCTGGTGCACCACGGGGCCGTCCCAGCGCGCCTGGAACAGGAAACCGTGGTAGCGGACGGTGCCCTGCACGAAGTCCTCGCGGAACAGGAACTCGGGCTCGGTGCGGACGCCGAGCTCCTCCGCCAGTTCGCGGCGAGCGGCGTCGAACGGGTCCTCGCCGGCGCCGACCACGCCGCCGGCGGCGCAGTCGTGCATGCCGGGGTAGACGTCCTTGGTGTCGGTGCGGCGGTGCACGTAGATCCGCTCGCCGTCGCCGGAGATCAGCAGGACTGCCGTGGCCGCGTGCCACAGGCCCTTCTCGCGCATCTCGCGCCTCGAAGTCCGGCCCACGACACGCCCGGCCGCGTCGTACAGCGCGACCTGCTCCTCATCCACGCTCACACCACGATCGTGCCACCCGGTCGGTGCAACGTCTCGCGGCACGATCGGCGAACCTGTTGCTTCAAGCACTCTGCTCGGTCGCCGATACCCCGTACTCTGCGAGGTATGCGGCGGATCATGGGAACCGAGGTGGAGTACGGCATCGTCGTACCGGGCGATTCCAGCGCCAATCCGGTGCTGACCTCCACCCACATCGTGCTGGCGTACGCGGCGGCGGCCGAGATCCCCCGGGCGAGACGGGCCCGGTGGGACTACGAGGTCGAGTCGCCGTTGCGCGATGCGCGCGGATTCGACCTGAGCTCGGCGGCTCAGCAGTCCAACGGTTCGGATGGCGACGACCTCGGCGCGGCCAACGTCATCCTCACCAACGGAGCGCGGCTCTACGTCGACCACGCGCACCCGGAGTACTCCGCGCCCGAGGTGACCAATCCGCGCGACGCGGTCATCTGGGACAAGGCCGGTGAGCGCGTGATGGAGGAGGCCGCGATGCGCGCGGCCAGCGTGCCCGGCACCGCGCCCATACAGCTGTACAAGAACAACGTCGACGGCAAGGGCGCCAGCTACGGCACCCACGAGAACTACCTGATGGCCCGCAACACCCCGTTCACCTCGGTGATCGGTGGCCTGACGCCGTTCTTCGCCTCCCGGCAGGTGATGTGCGGGTCCGGCCGGGTCGGCATCGGTCAGGCAGGCGAGAAGCCGGGCTTCCAGCTGTCCCAGCGCTCGGACTACATCGAGGTCGAGGTCGGTCTGGAGACCACGCTCAAGCGCGGCATCATCAACACCCGCGACGAACCGCACGCCGACGCCGACAAGTACCGGCGGCTGCACGTCATCATCGGCGATGCCAACCTCGCCGAGACCTCGACGTACCTCAAGGTGGGGACCACCGCCCTCGTGCTGGACATGATCGAGAACGGGGTGCGGTTCGACGACCTCAAGCTGGCCGACCCTGTGCAGGCGGTGCACCTGATCAGCCACGACCCGACCCTGAAGCAGTCCGTGGAGCTCGCTGACGGCCGCCGGTTCACCGGTCTGGACCTCCAGCGCGCCTACCACGATCGGGCCTCGGAGTTCCTCGACGCCAACGGCGCCGAACGCGCCTCCCGCGACGTGCTCAACACCTGGGGCGAGGTGCTCGACATGCTCAGCACCGACCCCATGTCCTGCTCCGACAGGCTGGACTGGCCGGCCAAGCTGCGGCTGATGGAGAGCTATCGCAGCCGCGACAGCCTCGGCTGGGCCTCACCCCGCCTGCACATGATCGACCTGCAGTTCTCCGACGTGCGGCTGGACAAGGGCCTCTACAACCGCCTGGTGACCAGGGGATCGATGAAACGCCTGGTCAGCGAGGAAGAGGTGCAGGAAGCGGTCGGCACTCCTCCGGAGGACACCCGGGCCTACTTCCGCGGTCGCTGCCTGGAGCGCTACCCGTCGGAGGTGGCCGCCGCGTCCTGGGATTCGGTCATCTTCGACCTCGGCAGGGAATCGCTGGTGCGGATCCCGACGTTGGAACCCCTGCGTGGCACGAAGGCCCACGTCGGAGCGTTGCTGGAGGCCAGCAACAGCGCCGAGGAACTGGTCGACTCGCTGACGAAGGGATGACCCGCTAGGACTGCGCTTCGCGCACGTCAGGTAGTCGGAAAGATCGTCAAAGACGCCCAGCTGGGCGTGGGCGAACGAGTGGTCGGCTAGGTAGTGTTCAAGGCAGGACGTCCCCGATTCCGGGGGTGTTCGGGACTTCAACACCGGGAGGCGAGATGTCTCAGGAGAAGGCTCAGCGGCAGGGCGGCGGCGACGGCGAGGAAGAGGACGGTCCAGAGGCCGCCGGTCAGGAACGCCGCGAAAAGCTCGGCGAAGACGTCGACGCCATCCTGGACGAGATCGACGACGTCCTGGAGGAGAACGCCGAGGACTTCGTGCGCGCCTACGTGCAGAAGGGCGGCCAGTAGGCCCCCTGCCGCCGGTGCGACCGGGCGGCGATCCTACGAGAACCGGTCACCGGGCCGGAGAAACACCGGCCCGGTGACTCTCGTTGCGCACTCGATCATGACTAGAGTGCGTGCTGTCGCAGGAGTCCTGTGAGAACGGAGACGATGTCGCTGATGGACCAGAGCTCGGCCCAGTTCCCCGGGCAGGCGCTTCCCGCCGCCTACTTGACCCCCGGATCCTCGTCATTCACCGACTTCCTCCGAGAAACCACGCCAGAACTGCTGCCAGGCGGGCGCAAGGCACCCGAAGGCACCGTGCAGGCGCCGCACGGCACCACCATCGTCGCGGTCACCTTCCGCGGCGGCGTGCTGCTGGCCGGCGACCGCCGGGCGACGATGGGCAACGTCATCGCGCAGCGCGACATGGAGAAGCTGTTCGTCACCGACGCCTACTCGGCGGTGGGCATCGCCGGAACGGCCGGTGTCGCGCAGGAACTCGTCAAGCTCTACGCGGTTGAGCTGGAGCACTACGAGAAGCTCGAAGGAATCTCGCTGTCCCTGGACGGCAAGTCGAACAAGCTGGCCACCATGCTGCGGGGGAACCTCTCCGCCGCGATGCAGGGCCTGGCGGTCGTACCGCTGTTCGCCGGCTACGACACCGACGCCGACGACCCCGATCGCGCGGGGCGGATCGTGTCCTACGACGTGGTCGGCGGCCGCTACAACGAAGCAGGCGGCTACCACGCGGTCGGTTCCGGCTCGCAGTTCGCCAAGTCCGCGCTCAAGAAGCGCTTCGACCCGGACGCGGACCGGGACACCGCCGCGCGCGCCGCGGTGGAAGCGCTCTACGACGCGGCCGACGACGACAGCGCCACCGGTGGCCCGGACGTGAGCAGGCGGATCTACCCGTCGGTCATCACCATCACCGCCGCCGACGGCGCGGTGCGGCTGACCGAGGAGCAGACGTCGGAGATCGCCACAGCCGTGGTCAGCGGACGCATGGAGAACCCGGGCGGCTGACCAGCGCCGTCCCACGATCCCGCCTGCCACAGCGAGCAGATTCAGGAGTGCAGAAGCCGTGACGATGCCGTTCTACACCTCCCCCGAGCAGTTGATGCGGGAGCGTTCCGAGCTCGCCCGCAAGGGCATCGCCCGGGGCCGCAGCGTGGTGGTGCTCAAGTACGCCGGTGGGGTGCTGTTCGTCGCCGAGAACCCGTCTCCGACCTTGCACAAGGTGTCCGAGATCTACGACCGCATCGGTTTCGCCGCGGTGGGCCGCTACAGCGAGTTCGAGGCGCTGCGGGTCGCCGGAGTGCGCATCGCCGACGTGCGCGGTTACTCCTACGACCGCCGCGACGTGACCGGGCGGTCGCTGGCCAACACCTACGCTCAGCACCTCGGTGCGATCTTCACCGAGCAGATCAAGCCGTTCGAGGTGGAGATCTGCGTGGCCGAGGTCGGGGCGACCGCCGAAGCCGACCAGCTCTACCGGCTCACCTACGACGGTTCCATCGTGGACGAACCGCAGTACGTGGTGATGGGTGGCCAGGCCGACACGATCACCAGCTCCCTCAAGGACTCGTTCAGCGACGGCATGGAGCTGGAGGACGCCATCCGGGTTGCTGTCAAGGGACTTTCGTCCAGCGGCGACTCCGGCAGGGAACTGGGCACCAAGGCGCTGGAGGTCGCGGTGCTCGACCGGGCCCGTCCGAACCGGACGTTCCGCCGGATCCAAGGCGCCGCCCTCACCGCCCTGCTGCCCGAGTCGACTGAGGACTCCGGCAAGTCCGAGGACGAGGAAACCCCCTCCGGCAAGTGAGCCGGCGCTCGAGCTGACCGCTCCCGCACCCGCCGAGGGTGCGGGAGCGCTTTCGTCGTGGGCACGAGGCGCCCACATCCCGGGAAATCGTACGGATGTACGGCGATTTCGGCTGCTCCGTGCGGGGGCGTGCGGAACGGCCGGGTGACGGCCTGCGACCAAAATCCGTCGAACTCGATCTGACACTTGCCCGAACGGCGGACCGCCGCGAGGGCGGTTTTGCGCCTAGTGTGGAGACATGCAGCGGCGGATCTTCGGCATCGAAACCGAGTTCGGGGTCACCTGCACGTTCCACGGGCAGCGCAGACTGTCCCCGGACGAGGTGGCCAGGTACCTGTTCCGGCGGGTCGTGTCGTGGGGAAGGTCGTCGAACGTCTTCCTGCGCAACGGTGCCCGCCTCTACCTCGACGTGGGTTCCCACCCCGAGTACGCCACGGCCGAGTGCGACGACCTCACGCAGCTGGTCACGCATGACAAGGCAGGCGAGAGAATCCTCGAAGACCTGCTCATAGACGCCGAACGCCGGCTCTCCGACGAGGGCATCGGCGGAGACATCTTCCTGTTCAAGAACAACACGGACTCGGCGGGCAACTCCTACGGCTGCCACGAGAACTACCTGGTCGGACGCTCCGGCGAGTTCTCCCGCATCGCCGACGTGCTGCTCCCGTTCCTGGTCACGCGCCAGCTCATCTGCGGCGCCGGGAAGGTCCTGCAAACCCCGCGCGGCGCCGTCTACTGCCTGTCGCAGCGCGCCGAGCACATCTGGGAGGGCGTCTCCAGCGCCACCACCCGCTCCCGCCCGATCATCAACACCCGCGACGAACCGCACGCCGACGCCGAGCGCTACCGGCGACTCCACGTCATCGTGGGCGACTCCAACATGTCGGAGGTGACCACCCTGCTGAAGGTCGGGGCGGCCAACCTCGTGCTGGAGATGGTCGAGCAAGGCGTGCAGTTCAGGGACTTCAGCCTCGACAACCCCATCCGCGCCATCCGCGAGATCAGCCACGACCTCACCGGCCGCCGCACCGTGCGCCTGGCCGGCGGCCGCGAGGCATCCGCCCTCGACATCCAGCGCGAGTACCACAGCCGCGCCGTCGACCACGTCGCGCGACGCGGATCGGACCCGATGTCCGAACGCATCCTCGACCTGTGGGGCCGTGCCCTCGACGCCGTCGAGCAGGAGGACTACTCGCTGATCGACCGGGAGGTCGACTGGGCGATCAAGCTCCGGCTGCTCGAGCGCTACCGCAGCAAGCACGGCCTGGAACTGTCCAGCCCGCGCATCGCACAGCTCGACCTCGCCTACCACGACATCCGGCGCGGACGCGGATTGTTCGACATGCTGCAGCGCAAGGACCTCGTCGACCGGGCCACCGAGGACGGCGAGATCGAGGCGGCCAAGGACACGCCGCCGCAGAGCACCCGGGCCAAGCTGCGCGGTGACTTCATCGCCGCCGCTCAGGCGGCCGGGCGGGACTTCACCGTGGATTGGGTGCATCTCAAGCTCAACGATCAAGCTCAGCGGACCGTGCTCTGCAAGGATCCGTTCAGGGCTGTGGATGAGCGGGTCGAGCGGTTGATCAGCTCCTTGTAGGGCGCAGGCGGGTTCACTGATATTGCTCAGCGGTTCCTGTTGCTGGGTGGTGCCGGTCTACCGACAACCACTCAGTGATTCCTCTGCTGGGCGGTGCCGGAAGCGGAACCTCAGACGCGGGTTCACTGCAACTACTCTGTGGTCTCTTTGCTTCGCGGTGCGGGTAGCGGAACCTCAGACGCCTTCTGGGTCCGGGATCCGAGACTTGAGTATGGAACGGATACGCGGCGCTACGGCTGTCCTCCCCAGAAGGCGTCTGAGAACCCGCGGCGGTGCCGGTTGCTTGCATGGGGTGGTGAGAAAGCGACTTCGTCGCTTGCCTGACCGTGGTTGATCAGGTGGGTTGGGTTCTTCTAGCTCTGCGGGGCTTGGCCTGTGGGGCGGATGGTGAGTTCGTTGACGTCGACCGTCTTGGGTTGGGTCAGGGCGTAGAGGATGCCTCGGGCTATGTCGTCGGCCGCGAGCTTGGGGACGTCTTGGCGGTCGGCCGTCATGTCCGTTTCGACCATGCCTGGTTGGACCAGGGTCACCCGGACGCCCGTGCCCACGCATTCGGCTCGGATGTTCTGGGCCATGCCGGTCACCGCCCACTTGGTGGCGGAGTAGAGGTTGCCGGGGCGGATGCCCCGACCGGCGTTGGAACCCGTCAGCACCAGGTGCCCCTGGCTGCGGACCAGCGCGGGCAGCGCCGCTCGAGCCGTGATGGCCGCGCCGTAGACGTTGGTGAGCACCATCTCGCGCCACTGCTCGGGTTCGGCACCGTCGTTGCCCAGGAACGAGGTCGGCACGCTCATGCCGGCGTTGGCCAGCACCGCGTCCACGCCGCCGAAGCGCTCCTCGGTCGCGGCGACGGCCTCGGTCAGGCTCGCGTGATCGGTGACGTCGCAGGGCAACGCCACCGTCCTCGCGGAGCCCAGCTCCTCGACGAGACCGGACAGGGCGTCGGAATCCCGGGCGAGCAGGGCGATCCGGTAGCCCTCGGCGGCGGCGAGTCGGGCGGTTGCGGCGCCGATGCCCCGCGAGGCACCGGTGATCATCAGAACGGGCATGGAACCAGGGTAGGAACCCGAATGCGACGTGAACGGCTTTCGCGTCGACGATGGTTTCAGCGCTGATCGGGATCAACCGTCCGTCGAACGGGTTCTCCGGCGGCGACACGCCCGCACCCGAACGCATGATCGAATACGGCGGCGCTAGAGTTTCCGGGTGGCCACTGCGCGTGCTGAACGCTTGGTGAACTTGGTGCTCTGCCTGCTGTCGACCCGCCAGTACCTCACCGCAGAGCGGATTCGTCATATCGTCGCGGGGTACGCCGACGCGCCCTCCGACGAGGCGTTCTTCCGGACCTTCGAGCGGGACAAGGCCGAGCTGCGAGACCTGGGCATCCCGCTGGAGACCGGGCGCAACTCGGCGTTCGACAGCGCTGACGGATACCGCATCGCCAGGCGCGACTACGAACTCGGCGACATCGACCTCGAACCGGACGAAGCCGCCGCCGTGGCGCTGGCCGTCCGGCTGTGGGACTCCCCGGAATTCACCTCCGCCGCCCACGGCGCGCTGCTCAAGCTCCGCGCCGCAGGCGTCGACGTGGACGAGCACGCCTCCGCGGCCGTGGAACCGAAGGTGCGCACCAGCGAACCCTCCTTCGGCGCGCTGCACTCGGCCGTGCAGGCCGGTCGGGTCGTGGAGTTCGACTACCGGCGGCCCAGCAGCGCCGAGGTTCTGCACCGGGTCGTCGAACCGTGGGGCGTGGTGTCCTGGCGCGGTCGCTGGTACGTCGTCGGTCACGACCGCGACCGGCAGGCGCCGCGCTGCTTCCGGCTCTCCCGCATCCAGGGTCAGGTCGAGGCGGTCGGGAGCAGCGGTGTCGTGCACCGACCGCAGGAGGTGGACCTGCTGCGCATGGTCGCCGGCGAGCAGCGCGACCCGCCACCACCGACCGCGTCCCGGGTCTGGGTCGCCGAGGGACGCGCGCACGGCGTGCGGCGCATCGGCAAGGTCGTGGAGCGCGCCGAGCTCGACGGCGATCCCGGTGAGGTGCTGGAGCTGGACGTGAAGTACCCGGAGTCCGCCGCGAGCTGGCTCGCCGGGTACGGGCCCGATGTCGCCGTCCTGCAGCCCGACACCCTGCGCAAAGCCGTCAACGAGATCCACCTGGACGCACTGGGGGAGGAGCGGAGATGACCAGCGCGACGCAGCGACTGCCCCGGCTGCTGACTCTCGTTCCCTACCTGCTCAGCCGTCCGGGCATTCCCATCGCCGACGCGGCGGCCGACTTCGGCGTGACCTCGCAGCAGCTGCGCAAGGACCTGGAACTGCTGTGGATGTGCGGGCTGCCCGGCTACGGGCCGGGCGACCTGATCGACCTGTCCTTCGAGAGCGACTCGATCACCGTCACCTACGACGCCGGGATGCGGCGTCCGCTCCGGCTGACCGCCTCCGAAGCGACCTCGCTGCTGGTCGCCCTGCGAGCGCTCGCCGACACCCCGGGCGTTCCCGACTCCGACGCGGTGCAGCGCACGCTGGCGAAGGTCGAGAACGCGGTCGGCCAAGCCCGGCCCTCGGGCGTCGTGGTCGGGTTCGGCGCCGAGGAAGCGGTGGACGCCGATGTCCGCCGAACGGTCCACAGCGCCGTCACCGGTGGCAAAGCGTTGCGGATCCGTTACTACACGGCGTCGCGCGACGAGATCAGCGAGCGGACGGTCGACCCGATGCGGTTGCTGCTGGTCGACGGACGCAGCTACCTGGAGGCGTGGTGCCGCAGCGCGCGCGGCGTCCGGATGTTCCGGCTGGATCGCATCGACGAGGCCGGGCAGCTGGACGAGCCGGCGAGACCGCCGTCGGAAGCCGAGCCGACGGACGTTTCCGCAGGTCTGTTCCAGCCGGCGCCCGATCAGCGGGTCGCCGAACTCGAGCTGGAACCGGATGCCCGGTGGGTCGCCGAGTACTACCAGGTCGACGGGGTCACCGAGCTCGACGGTGGTCGCACCCGCGTCCGGATGCGCTACGCCGACCACGCGTGGATGACCCGGCTGCTCCTGGGCCTGGGAGGCCAGGTGACGGTGATCAGCCCGGCTGAACTCGGGGGTGACGTGCGTCAACGAGCTCATGCCGCGTTGAAGCGGACCCGTCACCTACCGTCCACCTGAGCCCGATACGGTGAACAGCGTGCCGTTCGTGTGGACTCTCGTGCTGCTGGCCGTAGGCCTCGTCCTGCTGGTGTTCCTGCTGGTCAGGACGCTTCTTGGAGTGCGTCGCTTCCAGCGCGTGCAGCGCGGGGCGACCCGCGACCTCGCTGGCCGGAGCGGCATGGTCAAGGCGCGGATCGCCGGTCTCAAGGTGGCGGTCTCGCAGCGCCGCGGTAGTTGACGAGAACCAGAAACGGCCCTATTTGCCGACCCCTGCCCCGCGTACCATGGCGTCTGCAGGGACATCACGAAAGGTTGTGTACGGATGGGTTTGCCAGGTGGCTGGGAGCTGGTCCTCATCGTCTTGGTTCTGGTGCTGCTTTTCGGCGCCACCAAGCTCCCGCAGATGGCCCGTTCTCTGGGACAGTCCGCTCGGGTGTTCAAGGCTGAGGCGCGAGGCATGAAGGCCGACGAGGAAGCTGCGAAGAAGACCTCGTCGGAGAAGGAGCAGAAGCCGGAGCTGACGGCGGGTGAGCCGAGCGCGTCGCCGGCGACGTCGCCGACAGAGGACAAGCAGCAGAACGAACAGAAGAACTGACTGAGGACGGGGCTAGCGAAGTGGGTGCCAGTCCACTGGGTCGCTTGAACCCGTTCCGCAATGATCGCCGTCGGTGGGGACGCAGGCACAACCCCGACGGCACAATGACGATCATCGACCACCTCTTCGAGCTGCGTTACCGGCTCGGGGTGGCGATGACCGCAGTGATCATCGGAGCCATTCTCGGGTTCATTTGGTTTTCCACCGCGCCGTTCGGTTGGCCGACGCTCGGTGACGTGTTGCTCGGACCGTACTGCGCGCTGCCCGTTGAGCAGCGGCTGAGCCCGAACGGCACCTGCCAGCTGCTGCAGACCGAGCCGTTCGAGATCTTCATGCTCCGCATGAAGGTGGGTCTGTCGGTCGGTGCCATCCTGTTCAGCCCGGTGTGGCTGTATCAGTTGTGGGCGTTCATCACGCCTGGTCTTTACCTCAAGGAACGCAAGTTCGCCCGGTCCTTCGTGTTCTTCGCGACGATCCTCTTCGTCGCGGGCGCGGTGCTGGCGTACTACATCGTTCCCGAGGCGCTGAGCTTCATGGCGGGATTCGGCGGCGAAGCGTTCTTCACCGCGCTCACCGGTGGCAAGTACATCAACTTCATGTTGCTGCTGCTGGTGATCTTCGGGGTCAGCTTCGAGCTGCCGCTGATCCTGGTGATGCTCAACCGCGCTGGCGTCGTCACCTACGAGAAGCTCCGCAGGTGGTGGCGGGGGCTGGTGTTCGCGTTGTTCGTGTTCGCCGCGATCGCCACGCCCGGTCAGGACCCGTTCTCGATGCTGGCGCTGTCGGCGGCCCTGTCGCTGCTGTTCTTGATCGCGGCGTTGATCTGCCGCTCTCACGACCGGCGCAAGGCCAAGAAGCTGGCGGCCGAGGGCTTGACCGGCGTCGGCCTCGACGAGGCGTCCGACATCGATCCGGTCGCGTCCACACTGGACACGACTCCCTCAGCACCGCCGAAGCACGACGACGTCACCTGACGGTCACATCCCGTCGAACCCCTGGCCAGCGGGGGCGCGCATGCGATTAGATGCATGCCCATGCGCTGCGTCCTGGTGATCAACCCTGCGGCCGGTGGTGGCCTTTCCGCGAAGGTGGTCGGTGAGCTCACCGACCACCTTCGTGCTGTGTGCGAGGTCCGAACCGTCATCGCCACCGATGAGGCCGGGACGGAGTCCGCGGTGCGGCGCGCCGTGGAGGACGACGCCGACGTGCTGGCCGTGGTCGGCGGGGACGGGATCGCGCACCTGGCCGTGCAGGCGTGCGCCGAGTCGGCGACCGCGCTGGCGCTCATCCCCGCGGGCACCGGCAACGATCTCGCCCGCAGCCTGGGCATCCCGCACGAACCGGTCGCCGCCGCGCGCGCGGCGGCCAAGGCGATCTCCGCGGGGGCCAGGCAGCACATCGACCTCGGCAAGATCGCGGGCACCGGCTGGTTCGCGACCGTGCTGTGCGCCGGGTTCGACGCCAAGGTCAACGCGCGCGCCAACCGGATGCGTTGGCCTCGCGGGCAACGCCGCTACGACGTCGCGCTGATCCGGGAGCTGCTGGGGCTGCGCGCCAGGTCGGTCCGGTTGGAGACCGAGCACGGGGTGCGCGACGTCGAAGCCACGCTGATCGCGGTCGGCAACACCGGTTCCTACGGCGGGGGCATCCCGATCTGCCCGGACGCCGTCGCGGACGACGGTCTGTTCGACGTGACGGTGGTGGGCGAAGTGGCCCGCCGCGAGCTCGTGCGCATCCTGCCCAGGTTGCGCACCGGACGCCACGTGGACCACCCGGCGGTCACCACGCTGCGCGCCAAGACCGTGCGCCTGGGCGGTGACAACGGGTGGCTGGCTTACGCCGACGGCGAACCCCAGGCCAGGTTGCCGCTGACCATCCGCTGCACACCCGCTGCACTGAGCGTGGCTTGTGTCCCAACACACGGGTGAGGCCGATTCGGTTGAGACACCGGTCGGGGTGATGTGAAAACCTTGGGGTGTGGCTGCCAGCCGTTCCAACCCGACCAAGCTCTCGCCGGCCGACGCGTTCGCGGCGCACTCCCGCCGCAGCGCTCATCCGAAACTGGCCGACTTCATCGCGGAGCTGTCCTTCGAACTAGACCCCTTCCAGCTCACCGGATGTCAGGCGCTGGAAGCCGGGAGAGGCGTGCTGGTGTGCGCGCCCACCGGCGCGGGAAAGACCGTGGTGGGCGAGTTCGCCGTGCACCTGGCGTTGTCGGAAGGGCGCCGCTGCTTCTACACCACGCCGATCAAAGCGCTGTCCAATCAGAAGTTCGCCGACCTCTGCGAGCGCTACGGCAACGACGCGGTCGGGCTGCTGACCGGCGACACCTCGATCAACGGTGATGCGCAGGTGGTCGTGATGACCACCGAGGTGCTGCGCAACATGCTCTACGCCGGATCGCGCGGGCTCGACCAGCTCGGCTACGTGGTGATGGACGAGGTCCACTACCTGGCCGACCGGTTCCGGGGCGCGGTGTGGGAGGAAGTGATCCTGCACCTGCCGGACTACGTGCAGGTCGCGAGCCTGTCCGCGACGGTGAGCAACGCCGAGGAGTTCGGCGAGTGGCTGCAGGAGGTTCGCGGTGAGACCACCGTCGTGGTGGACGAGCACCGGCCGGTGCCGTTGTGGCAGCACATGCAGGTCGGCCCGAGGATGTTCGACCTGTTCGGCGGGGAAGCCGAAGACCACGAGCTGAAGATGAACCCGCAGCTGCTGCGGCAGACCCAGCAGCTCGCCCGCACTCACCTGCCCCAGGGCGGTCGCCGAGGGGGACCCCCGCACAAGCGGAAGGGCCCGCGCCCGCCGCGGTTCTCGCCGCCGTCCCGGCTGGAGATGCTGACCAGCCTCGACTCCGCCGGGCTGTTGCCCGCGATCGTGTTCATCTTCAGCCGCAACGGCTGCGATCAGGCGGTCGCGCAGTGCGTGCGCGCGGGATTGCGCTTGACCAGCGAATCCGAGGTCGAGGAGATCCGCGAGGTCATCGACGAGCGGACCGTCAACCTGCCCGACTCCGACCTCGGAGTGCTGGGCTTCTGGGAGTGGCGCGAAGCGCTGGAGCGCGGAGTGGCCGCGCACCACGCCGGCCTGCTGCCCGCGTTCAAGGAGACGGTCGAGGAGCTGTTCGTCCGCGGCCTGGTCAAGGCCGTGTTCGCCACCGAGACGCTGGCCCTGGGCATCAACATGCCCGCTCGCACGGTCGTGCTGGAACGGCTGGTGAAGTTCAACGGCGAGTCGCACGTCGACCTCACCCCGGGTGAGTACACGCAGCTGACCGGCCGTGCGGGGCGGCGAGGCATCGACATCGAGGGCCACGCGGTGGTGGTCTGGCAGCCCGGTGTCGACCCCAAGCAGGTGGCCGGTCTGGCCTCGACCCGCACCTATCCGCTGCGCTCGTCGTTCCGCCCCGGCTACAACATGGCGGTCAACCTGGTGCAGCGCGTCGGGCAGGACTCGGCGCGCGATCTGCTCGAGCAGTCCTTCGCCCAGTTCCAGGCCGACCGGTCGGTCGTGGGGCTCTCGCGCCGGGTGGAACGCAACGCTGAAGCCCTCACCGGCTACACCGAGGCGATGGAGTGCCACCTGGGTGACTTCGCCGAGTACTTCGACCTCCGCCGCCGGATCTCGGAGCGCGAGAAGGCCCTGGCCAGGCAGAACCGGCAGTCGCGGCGCGCTGAGGCGGCGAAGTCGCTGGAGAAGCTGCGCAAGGGCGACGTCATCGCGGTGCCCGCCGGACGCAGGTCCGGGCTGGCCGTGGTGATCGACCCGGGGCTGGAGCCGATGAGCGAGCCGCGGCCGCTGGTGGTCACCGAAGACCGCTGGTCAGGTCGTCTGTCGGTCGCCGACTTCACCTCGCCGGTGGAGGCGCTGGGCAAGCTCAAGCTGCCCAAGCACGTGGACACCCGCTCGCCGAAGTCGCGCCGGGACCTGGCGTCATCGCTGCGCAGCACCGGCTTGAACTCCTCGGACGGACGTGGCAGGAAGCGTTCGAGCGCGGGGGACGACGCGGAGCTGGCGACCCTGCGGCGCGCGTTGAAGGCGCACCCGTGCCACGGCTGCGACGAGCGGGAGGCGCACGCCCGCTGGGCGGAGCGCTACGAGCGGCTGCGCGGCGAGAACGAGAACCTGCGTCGCAAGGTCAGCAGCACCACGCACTCGCTGGCCCGCTCGTTCGACCGGATCGTCGCGCTGCTGACCGAGCGCGACTACCTGCCCGCTCCGGAGGGCAAGCCCGGCGACGAGGACGGGCCTGAGACCCAGGCCGGGCAGGTCACGGAGCACGGTCGGCGGCTCTCCCGCCTCTACAGCGAGTCCGATCTGCTGGCGGCCGAGTGCCTGCGGGTCGGGACCTGGAAGGGCCTCGGTCCGGCGGAGCTCGCTGCGGTGGTGTCCTCCCTGGTCTACGAGTCGCGGCGGGAAGGACCTTCGCCGCAGGTGCCGGCCGGCCCGATCACCGACGCGCTGACCTCGACCTGGCAGCTGTGGGCGGAGCTCGAGGACGACGAGCGGCGGCACAAGCTCGACCGCACCCGCGAACCCGACGCCGGTTTCGCCTGGCCGGTCTTCCGGTGGGCGCGCGGCGAGTCGCTGGAGAAGGTGCTCACCGCGGCCGAGTCCAGCGGGCACGAACTCTCCGCAGGTGACTTCGTGCGCTGGTGCCGGCAGGTGATCGACCTGCTGGACCAGATCCGCGACGTCGTCGGCACCAAGCAACCGGTCGGCGACTCGGCGGCCAAGGCCGTCACGGCGATCCGCCGCGGTGTGGTGGCCGCCGGTGGTGTGTGACCCGGCTGTGGTTGGATCACTGGCAGTCGGCCGCGCCAGCTGAAGTCGTCCGGAGGTGCAGATGTCGTCGCCCTACGGCCCGCCAGGGGGTTACCCCCAGTGGGGGCAGCCGCCCCAGGGGCCTGGGATGCAGCCGGGCGGGGTGCCGCAGGGCTACCCGCAGCAGGAGTACCCGCCGCAGGGTTACCCCCAGCAGGGCGGGTATGCGGGCCCGCCGCCCGCGCAGCCGGTGCAGCCGGTGCAGCAGCAGCCGATCCAGCAGCCCCAGTACGCGCATCCCTACGGGTACGGGCAGCCGCAGCCCTACTACCAGTCGCCGGGCGGGTTCGGCTTCCCGGCGGTTCCGCCCAAGAAGAAGCGGTCGGCGTTGCCGTGGATCATCGGTGGAGCCGGTGGGCTGGTGGTCCTCGCCGTGGTGCTGGTCCTGGGATTCGTGGCTCCCGGGTTCTTCGTGCGCTCGGTGTTCGACGCGGCCAGCGTGGAGAAGGGCGTCACGCAGACGCTCAAGGGCTCCTACACCATCGCGGGTGTGGGGGCGGTGACCTGTCCGGACGGCGAGCCGGTGGAGGTCGGGCACCGCTTCGACTGCCGGGTCCAGATCAACGGCGCCGACAAGACCGTCACCGTGACCGTGAAGAACGACCAAGGCGTCTACGAGGTCGGGCACCCGAAATAATGTCGGTGGACGCGGCGCGCGAGGTCGGCGACGATCGTGGACGTGGGCGAACCCGAACTGCGCGTGCTGTCCGAATCCGAGTACTTCACGGCCAACGAGCTGTTCCGGCAGGCGTTGCTCCTGCCTGCGACCGACGAGGAGACGTGGTCGGCGCACACGCGGGCCATGATGGAACCGGGCCGGGTGCTCGGCACGTTCGTCGACGGTGAGCTCGCGGGCACGGCTCTGTCGATGACCAGCTCGCTGGCGGTGCCCGGCGGAGCGGCGGTGCCGGCCGCTGCGGTGACCGGGGTGGCGGTCCGAGCCGACGCCACCCGGCAGGGCCTGCTCACCCGGATGATGCGGCACCAGCTCGACGACGCGGCGCGGCGCGGCGAAGTCGTGGCGATGCTGCACGCCAGCGAGGGACGGATCTACGAGCGGTTCGGGTACGGAGTGGCCTGTCGCACCCGCAACGTCGAGATCGACCGCGCGCAAGCGCGACTGCGCGATTCGGTCCCGCGTGGCGGGCGGGTCCGCCTGGTCACCCAGGAACGGGCCAGGGACCTGCTGCCCGAGCTGCACCGGAACTGCGCGGCGGACCGGGCAGGCCGGATGTACCGCCCCGAGGGCTGGTGGCCGGGCCGGGCAGGCGTGATGAAGAAGAATCACGTGATCGCCGTGCACGCCGACGATTCCGGTGTGGACGACGGGTTCGCCGTGTACCAGTCGCGCGGTGAATCGACCACTGTGGACGTGTGGGACCTGGTGGCGGCCAACGAGATCGCGGCGAGCGAGCTGTGGCGATTCCTGCTGGGAATCGACCTCGTGAACACCGTGGCCGGTCTGGGTCGCCCGGTCGACGAACCCGTGGAGTGGTGGCTGGCCGACCGCCGAGCGTGCCGCACCACCGGAGTCGATGACGACCTGTGGGTTCGTCTCGTCGACGTCCCGGCGGCTCTGCGGGCCCGCGGCTACGCGCACGGGGCGCCGCTGGTCCTGGAGGTCACCGACGGGTTCTTGCCCGCCAACGCGGGCCGCTACCTGATCGGCCCGGACGGCGTTTCGACCGCGGACGAGAGTCCGCAGCTGACCCTGGACGCCGCGGCCCTGGCCGCTCTCTACCTGGGCGACCAATCGGCGTCGGCGCTCGCCGCGGCAGGACTCGTCCAGGTTCACGAGCCGGGGGCGCTCGCGGTGGCCGACGAGCTGTTCCAGACGCGGCGCGCGCCGTGGTGCGGCACCGGCTTCTGAGGTGGTCTCACGTGCGGTGCCGCGACGGGTGACTCAGCCTTCGAGGGCGGCGATGAGGCGGTCGACGCTGGCACCGAGACCCCAGCTGGACTGGAGTTCGCGCAGCCGGTCGAGGTCGGGGGCGGCTGGCACGGCGTCGGACTCGCGGTCCATCACGACCGGGGCGTCCCTGACCACGTTGACCACGGCCGGGGCCGCTGCCAGGTATCCCGCGGACTCGGCGAGCTTGGTGCGGACCCTCGACGTCAGGCGGGCGTCGCCGTCGGCGGCTGCTCGCAGCAGCGCGTCGAGCGACCCGAACTGGGTGATCAGCTTCGCCGCGGTCTTCTCGCCGATGCCGGGCACGCCGGGCAGGCCGTCGGAGGGGTCGCCGCGCAGCACCGCCATCTCCGCGTAGTCGGCCCCCGCGCGCTGCGGTGACAGCGCGTACTTCTCGGCGAGCTCCTCGGGGCCGAAGTCCTGCGCCTTGGCCAGACCAGCGCCGATGTAGATCACCCGGACCTGCGGCTCGGCGCGCACCAGCTGGAACAGGTCGCGGTCACCGGTGACGACCTCCACCGGGTCGGTGCGCTCCCGGTCGGCCAGCGCCCCGATGACGTCGTCGGCCTCGAAGCCCTCCGCCTCGGCGGTGGCGATACCTGCCGCGTCGAGGACCTGGAGGATGACCGGAACCTGCGGGGACAGGGTGTCGGGAACGTCCTCGACGTCGGGGTCCTCCTCGGCCACCCGGTGGGTCTTGTACGACGGCAGCGCGTCGACCCGGAATTGCGGACGCCAGTCGTTGTCGAGGCACGCCACCAGCCGGGACGGGCGGCGATCGGTGATCAGCTTCGCCAGCATGTCGCAGAAGCCGCGCACCGAGTTCACCGGTGTGCCATCAGGAGCGGTCAACGAGTCAGGCAGCGCGTAGAACGAGCGAAACCACAACCCGGCCGAATCGACGAGCATGAGAGGTCCGGTCACGTGCCCCAGCTTGTCACGCTCGGGCCGGTCCACGCGTCCGACCTGCCGGTCCGCGCGCTCGCCGACCGCGAGCGGGTAGCGGTGCTCCGGTCCGGCTCGGCGTCGAGAGCGCGCACCACCGCGGTACTTCCGGGAAGCTCCGCAGCGCACCGGTGCCGTCCCGGCATTCCTCGGCCCGCAGCGGGCCCCCGAACCTCCCGCAGCACGTCCGGACCGCGTGAACCGCGTCGGCGCGCTGCGGGATTAGGCTTGCAACATGGCCACTGTCTCGCTGAAGCAGGATCCCGCAGTGCTCGCGGCCCGCCTGACCCGTGCCGCGCAGACCGCAGCGGCGTCCGACCTGGACGCGCTGCTGATCACGCCTGGATCCGACCTGCAGTACCTGCTGGGCGCCGGAGGTGAGTCGCACGAGCGGCTGACCTGCCTGGTGCTGCCAGCGCAGGGCACACCCGCGCTGGTGGTGCCCAAGCTCGAAGCGCCCGGGTACGACGACCTCCCGCTGGCCGAGCTCGGAATCGAGGTCGTGACCTGGGTCGACGGCCAGGACTCGCATGGCCTGGTGGTCGACCGGCTGGGCGCCCCCTCGCGGGTCGCGCTGGCCGACGCGATGCCCGCCCTGCACACCCTCCCGCTGCGCGCCAAGCTGCCGGGCGCCGAGCAGGTGCTGGCCTCGCCGGTGCTGCGCGAGCTGCGGATGCGCAAGGACGCCACCGAGCTGCAGGCGCTGCGCGACGCCGGTGCCGCGATCGACCGGGTGCACGCCCGGATGGCCGAGTTCCTCAAGCCCGGCAGGACCGAGGCCGAGGTCGGTGCCGACATCGGCGAGGCCATCATCGCCGAGGGGCACACCGAAGCCGCCTTCATCATCGTCGGATCCGGCCCCCACGGCGCGAGCCCGCACCACTCGGTGTCCGATCGGGTCATCGAGCGCGGTGACGTGGTCGTCATCGACATCGGCGGGCCGATCGCCAACGGCTACAACTCCGACTGCACCCGCACCTACTCGGTCGGCGAGCCGGCCCGGGCGGACGTGCGCGAGACCTACGCGGTGCTGCAGGCGGCTCAGCGGGCTGCGGTGGACGCCGTCCGGCCCGGTGCCACGGCGGAGTCGATCGACGCCGCCGCCCGCGAGCCGATCGCCGCTGCCGGCTTCGGCGAGAACTTCGTGCACCGCACCGGTCACGGCATCGGGCTCGACGTGCACGAGGAGCCCTACATCGTGGGCGGCAACGAGCTGGTGCTCGAACCCGGTATGACCTTCAGCGTCGAACCGGGCATCTACCAGCAGGGTCACTGGGGTGCGCGGATCGAGGACATCGTGATCGTCACCGAGGACGGCGTCGAGAGCGTGAACAACCAGCCGCACGAGCTGGTGGTGCTGCCGGCGTGAGCGAACGGACAGGCGGACCGGGGCCGCTGGAGAACACCGACCGGGCGATCTTGCGCGAGCTCGCCCGGGACGGCAGGTGCAGCTTCACCGACCTGGCCGAACGCGTCGGGTTGAGCGTGTCCGCCGTGCACCAGCGCGTGCGGCGCCTGGAGCAGCGCGGGGCGCTGCAGGGCTACACGGCCAAGGTGGACGGTGAGCAGATCGGCCTGCCCTTGACCGCGTTCATCTCGCTGACGCCGATCGATCCGGCCGCGCCCGACGACTACCCGCAGCGGCTGCAGCACCTGCCGGAGATCGAGTCCTGCTACTCGGTCGCAGGTGATGAGTCCTACATCCTCCAGGTCCGGGTGGCATCCCCGCTCGGCTTGGAGGAGCTGCTGCGCCAGATCCGCGAGGCCGCCAAGGTCTCCACCCGGACCACGGTCGTGCTCTCGACGCCGTTCGAGAACCGCCCGCCCGCGATCTAGAGCGCCTCCCACCCAGCGGCGCGGGCCGTGGTGAGAAGTTCGCTTCTCACCCGGTTCCGGGCCGCTAGCGGTGCGCGTCCGACAGCGCGACGGCCGTGAGGTTGCCGCGTTCGTCCGGCACGCACGAGGCGCCCGGATCGGTGGTGGCCATGAACTCGCCGAGGCAGCGGGCGAACTGGGCGTGGCCGGTCGCGTTGGAGTGGAAGGACTCCTGCATCGCGTGCGGCGCGCGCTTCTCGTCCTTCAACGCTTCCCAGTCCACGGTGAGCCGGGTGAACCACTCGCCCTGCGCGGTCTTCGGGTCGCCGGTGCACGCCTCGTGGCCCACGCCCGCACGGGAGAGGTCCAGGAACCGGGCATCGGCTTCGCGGGCCACCTCGTGGAGTCCCGCTGAGAGCTGCGGCACGCCGACGTCACGGATCCACGCCAGGTCCTCGGGCCGGAACGGGCAACCGGACAGGCCCTGCAGCTCCGGCCGCACCTCCGGACCCACCGGCGAGGCGTAGGACTGCATGATCAGCTGGTAGCTATCGCGGGTGTAACCGGCGCCGTCCATCGCCGCGCGGATGTCGCGCACCGCTGCCAGCGCCTTCGGCTGCATCCGGGCGATGCGCTCCTGCCACGGGCCTTCCAGCTGCGCCGAGCAGCCGACCGGCGACCGCCGCGCCCAAGCTTCCACGCACTGGTTGACCACCTCGGAGAACCCGGGGTCGTCGTTCGCCCCGATCTGCACGATCACATCGGTGATCCGGTAGCGCTGGGCGAGCTCCGCCAGCTGCGTCGACTGAGACTCCTCCACACCTACGTGCTCCGGGCCCGCCCGCAGCGATTCGGTGCGGGCCCCGGAACAGGCCAGGTTGATCCGCGTCACGTCAGGCGGGAGCGGTAGCTGGTGCACCGGCGCGGCGGGGGAGCGGTGACACCAGTTGTCGCCCTCCCCGTTCGTGCCGGCGACGTAGTTGCCCCCGCCTTCTCCGGACAGCGTCGAGTCACCGACCGTCACCACGGCGGCCGGCAATGGTTTGGGCTGCAGCGGCAGACCAGGGAGGTTCCGATCGCTGATCAGCACCGCGAGCGCGAGCAGGCAGCCCACGAGCACGAGGATGAGCGATTTCGACTTGTACGCCCGCATCACCAGGCAGTCTACGAACTTCTCGCCGGAGGCACGGCAGCACCGCCGTGTTGCGGGTTCGCATTCACGCTCCTATTGCGCGGAGCTGTGAGCGCCGACATGTCCGCGCACGGGGGAAGCCGCGTCGCTGAACGAGGGCCGAGGGCGGGGTGGGGACGTCGACTACGCGGCGTTGTGGCTGCTGGCACCTGGTGGGTTGCCGTTGTCGAGAGGTTCGCCCGAAATGCGGCGATGTGGTTTGGGAGAATTTCGGGTGCCTCGTTCGTTGAGGCGGTAGAAGGCTTTATCACTGGAGGTCCTGGGTGCCGATTCTCGTGCTGCTGCTCATCGCCGGAGTCGCTGAACTCGCGGTGCTGATCGCGTTGGGGCAGGCGATCGGGTTGCTGCCCACCATCGGACTGCTGGTGCTGTCCGCGGTCGTGGGCAGCTGGCTGCTGCGCCGCGAGGGGCGCCGCACCCTCGGCGAGGTTCGCGAGGCCGCCCGGATGCGCAGGCCGGCCGACCGCGAGATCTCCGACGGCATGCTCATCGCAGCGGGTGGTCTGTTGATCGTGCTGCCCGGTTTCCTCAGCGACGTCGCGGGTCTGCTGCTGCTCCTGCCGCCATCCAGGGCGTTGGTGCGCAAGCGGATGATGAGCGCCGCGGAGAAGCGGGCCAAGCAGATGCAGGACCAGGTGTGGCTGCATCAGCAGCGGTTCAACCGAGCCGGCGGTCGGCAGGGTGACTACCTCGACGGCGAGGTCGTGGACGAGACCGAGGGCGACGAGACGTCCGCGGCGCACCGCGGCACGCCGATCATCCTCCCTCCGCAGTCGGTGCGCGCGGAACGCCTCGACGAGCCCCCGCAGCGCTGACGTGCTCAGACCGGTTTGATCGCGGGCGGGGTGCCTGAGCTTTGCGTTCGCGCTAAGCACGACACGTTCAAGCTTGGGTGTTTAGTGCGGGTAAGCTCGTCAGAACGATCGTTGCCGGGGCGGATCGGGGGCTGAGTTCGATCACGGGATCGGGCGCCTTTGAGTCGCCCGGACAAGAGCGAACTGCGCAGTTGAACCCCGGAACGCGGAAAGCACGAAGGACATGCCCGAGACCACGTTGTTGCTCGGCGGCCGAATCCACTCGCCCGCCGACGCCGCCGCCACCGCGATGGCCGTCACCGATGGCGTCATCTCGTGGCTCGGCGCCGACGAGGTCGGCCGTGCGCTGCACCCCGATGCCGAGGTCGTCGACCTCGAAGGTGCGTTCGTCGCGCCTGCCTTCGTCGATGCCCACGTGCACGCCACCTCCACCGGACTTCTGCTACGCGGCCTGGACCTGACCGGCTGCGCTTCGCTCACCGAGTTCCTGCACGCCTTGCGCGACCACGTGGCCGAGTACCCGGGCGCGCTGGTGTGGGGTCACGGGTGGGACGAGACCTGGTGGCCGGAGCGTCGCCCTCCGACACGCGAGGAGATCGACACCGCTTCCAGCGGAGCTCCTGTCTATCTCTCGCGCATCGACGTCCATTCCGCGCTGGTGTCCTCGGCTCTGGTCGACCTCGCCCCGCTGGCGCGCAGCGCCGAGGGCTGGTGCGACGACGGTCCGCTGACACGCGTCGCGCACCACCACGTGCGTCGCGCCGCCCGCGATGCGCTGGGATCCGGGCAGCGCAAGGAGGCGCAGCTGGCGTTCCTCCAGCAGGCCGCTGCCCGGGGCGTGGCCTGCGTCCACGAGTGCGCCGGACCGGACATCTCCGGTGCCGACGACCTGGTCGAGCTGCTGGCCCTGTCGCAGCAGGGCGGTGTGCCGGAGGTCGTCGGGTACTGGGGTGAGCTCGGTGCCGTCGAACGCGCTCGCGAACTCGGTGCTCGGGGTTTGGCGGGTGATCTGTTCGTGGACGGCGCCGTCGGTTCCCGCACGGCCGCCCTGCGCGAGCCCTACACCGACGACCCGAGCACCGCAGGTGTGCTCTACCTCGATGCGGATGCCGTTGCCGAGCACCTGGTGACCTGCACGAAGGCCGGTCTGCAAGCCGGTTTCCACGTCATAGGCGACGCGGGCGTCGCCGAGGTGACCGCGGGGTTCCGGAAGGCGGCCGAGCTGCTCGGGGCTCCCGCGCTGGCCAGCATGCGGCACCGGCTGGAACACCTGGAGATGATCGACGAGAAGCAGGCCGCGGAGCTCGGCACGTTCGGCGTGGTCGCCTCCGTGCAGCCGGGTTTCGACGCCTCGTGGGGCGGCACCGGTGACATGTACGCGCGTCGCCTCGGACTTCCGCGCGGCACGCAGTTGAACCGGTTCTCGCAGCTGGCCGCCAACGGCGTGCTGCTGGCGCTGGGCTCGGACGCGCCGGTGACGCCGGTGGATCCGTGGCGTTCGGTGCAGGCCGCGGTCAACCACCGCACCGACGGTTTCGGCATCTCGCCGCGCGCCGCGTTCACCGCGCACACCCGTGGCGGTTGGCGTGCTGCGGGTGTCGACGACGGAGTGACCGGCACGCTGGTGCCGGGCGCGCCCGCGACCTACGCGATCTGGGAGGCCGGGGAGCTCGTGGTGGCCGGCACCGATTCGCGCGTGCAGCGCTGGTCGACCGATCCGCGTTCCGGTGTGCCGCCGCTCCCGGATCTCTCGGCGGAGGCAGCCATGCCGCGCTGCTTGCGCACGGTCCTGCGCGGTCAGACGATCTTCAAGCACGACCCCGAAGACGACGAACTCGTCTGAGTCCGGCGCCGTCGATGGAGTTCCCCGATCTCCCGGTCCGCCCGGTCCTGGGTGAGGTCACCTCGGCGTTGACCGCGCACGGCACGGCCGTTCTCGTCGCTCCGCCGGGTACCGGCAAGACCACCCTCGTGCCCTTGGCGCTGGCGGAGGCCGGGCTCCGGGTCGTGGTCGCCGAACCGCGACGGCTGGCGACCCGAGCGGCCGCCGGGCGCATGGCCGAGCTGCTGGGGGAGCAGGTCGGGCACCGGGTCGGCTACTCGGTGCGAGGTGAGCGCAGGCGAGGGCGGGACACCGTCGTCGAGGTGGTGACCTCGGGTCTGCTGGTGCGCCGGCTGCAGGCCGACCCGGAGCTGGCGGGCGTGGACGTGGTCGTGCTCGACGAATGCCACGAACGTCATCTCGACGCCGATCTGCTGCTCTCGCTGCTGCTGGACGCGAGGGAGGGGCTGCGTCCTGATCTGAAGGTGCTGGCGACCTCGGCGACGGTGGCGGCCGAGCGCGTGTCCGAACTGCTCGCAGGTGCCCCGGTGCTGCACGCCGAAGCTCGCACGTACCCGGTTCGGGTGGCGCACGTGGCGCCGCAGCGCGGTGAGCGGACGGAATCGGTGGTCTCCCGCGCGACTTGCCGATCACTGTCCGAACAGGACGGTGATGTGCTCGTGTTCCTGCCGGGAGCAGGCGAGATCCGTCGCGTCGCCGAGCAGCTCGCCGATCTGTCCGATGTGGACGTCGTGCCGCTGCACGGGCGTCAGGCGCACGCGCAGCAGGACAGCGCGTTGCGCGAGGGCGACCGTAGGCGGGTCGTGCTGGCCACCGCGATCGCGGAGTCCAGCCTGACCGTGCCCGGAGTGCGGGCCGTGGTCGATTCCGGGCTCGCCCGGGTGTCCCGGGTCGACACCCGGCGGGGTTTGTCCGGGCTGGCGACCGTGCGGGTGTCCGCCGCGGTCGCCGAGCAGCGAGCAGGCCGTGCCGGCAGGCAGGGGCCGGGGTCGGTGTACCGATGCTGGCCGGAGCACGAGCACTCGACGCTGCCCGCCTACCCGGAGCCGGAGATCCGCACCGCTGAACTCACCCGGCTCGCACTGGAACTGGCCTGCTGGGGCACTCCCGACGGTTCGGCGCTGTCGTGGTGGGACGCCCCGCCGAGCGGAGCGCTGGCCGCGGGTCGCGAGGTCCTTCGAGGTCTCGGCGCGCTCGACGAATCGGGTGCCGTCACCGAGCGGGGGAGGCGGATGGCCGGGCTCGGCCTGCACCCGCGACTCGCGCGGGCCCTGCTCGACGGCGCGGACAGCGCGGGCAGCGATCTCGCGGCCGAGGTCGTCGCGCTGCTCGACAACGACAACCTGACCAGCGAAACCGATGTGTCCAGTGCGCTGTCCCGGCTGCGTCGCGGCGGGCCCGGTGCCAAGCGGTGGCGGGACGAGGCCCGCAGGCTCGCCTCGCAGGTGCCGGACGCGCCTGGCCGGGGCGGGGACGCGGCGCTGGTGGTGGCGCTGGCGCAGCCGGAGCGACTGGCGCGCAGGCGTGACGAGGACTCCGCCACGTACCTGATGGCCTCGGGCACGGCGGTCGAGCTCCCCGGCGGATCCGCGCTGCGCGGGTCGGAATGGCTCGCCGTGGCGGTCGCGGATCGTTCGCCAGGCCGTTCCACCGGGGTCGTCCGGCTCGCCGCGACCGCGGACGAAGCACTCGCTCTCCGCGCCGCCCCTGCACTGGTGAGCCGCGAGGACGAGATCGGCTGGGCCGACGGGGACGTGCGGGCCGTCCGGGTGGAGCGGTTGGGCGCGATCGCGCTGGCCACGCGGGCGCTGCGCGATCCCGAACCGCACCGCGTCCGCGAGGCGCTGCTGGAGGGGTTGCGGACGGAATCGCTCGGCCTCCTCCGGTGGAACGATGACGCCCGCCGGTTGCGGCAACGCCTCGGGTTCCTGTGCGGGGCGATCGGCGAGCCCTGGCCGGCCACCGACGACGAGTCCCTGCTCGCGGCGGCGGAGCACTGGCTGGAACCGGAGCTGTCGCGAGCGCGACGTCGTGCGGACCTGCGCCTGTCCGCGGGGGAGGCGTTGCGGAGGTTGATCCCGTGGTCGCAGGCGGGGCGCTTGGACGAGCTGGCGCCGGACCGCATCGAGGTGCCCACCGGTTCGCACATCCGGGTCGACTACGGAGCGGAACAGCCCGCCCTGCCCGTCAAGCTGCAGGAGGTCTTCGGCTGGCGGCAGGCGCCGCGCATCGCCGAAGGCCGGGTTCCGGTGGTGTTGCATCTGCTGTCTCCTGCCGGTCGCCCCGCGGCCGTCACCGGGGATCTCGAATCGTTCTGGCGGAACGGGTACCCGCAGGTCCGGGCTGAACTCCGCGGCCGCTACCCGAAGCACCCGTGGCCCGAGGACCCGACCGACGCGGTGCCGACGCGCGGCACGAACCGCCGCCGGTGATCGGGCCGGCTTCCTTCCGGGGAATGAGAACGGCCCTTTGACCGATCTCGTGCGCCGTCTTATGTTCTTCGCGCTGAGGCGTTTTCCCGGTCGTCGACCGCTGATCGCGTTGCGGGCCGACGCCGGAACCACCGCGGGAGGCGACGTGACCGAGCACGAAGGCGTGGGCGCCTGGATCCCCCGCCGGGCCGCGATGACGCCGGGCCGCACGGCCGTGGTCTTCGGCGAGCGGTCGTTGACCTACGCGGAGCTGGCCGATCGGGTCGCGCGACTGGCCGACCGGCTCCGCGCTGCCGGTGTGAAGCCGGGCAGCAGGGTCGCCTATCTCGGTACCAACCACCCGTCGTTCGTCGAGGCGATGTTCGCCGCACACCGGCTCGGCGCGATCTTCGTGCCGCTGAACTTCCGGCTGGCGGCTCCTGAGATCGCCTACGTGCTGGGGGATTCGGAGCCGGAGGTGCTGATCTACGGGCCGGGATCGCGGGACGTGGTCCGCGCGCTCGACGACCTGCCGGGTGCGGTGGTGGCGGTGGAGGAGCCAGACGACGGCCAGCTCGACTACGAGACGTGGTTGCACGAGGGCGAGAACGACCCGGTGACCGCGGACGCGGCGGTGCGCGGCGAGGACATCGCGCTGATCCTCTACACCTCCGGTACGACCGGGCGGCCCAAGGGCGCGATGCTCAGCCACGCCAACCTGGTGTGGAACACCTACAACCTGCTGGTGGGCGTGGACATCACCAGTCAGGAGCGCACGCTGATCAGCTCGCCGCTGTTCCACGTGGCCGCGCTGAACCAGTGCCTGCTGCCGACGCTGCTCAAGGGCGGGTGCGCGGTGATCCTGCCGGGCTGGGACGTGGACCTGGCCTACGACCTGATCGAGCGCGAGCGCATCACGATGCTGTTCGGTGTCACCACGATGTTCGCGGGACTGGCGGGATCTCCCCGGTGGGCGTCGGCGGACCTGTCGTCGGTGCGCACGGTGATGACCGGTGGTTCCACCGTGCCGGAATCGCTCATCCGCACCTTCCAGGACCGCGGGCTCGTGTTCTGCCAGGGCTACGGGATGACCGAAACAGCGCCGGGAGCAACCTTTCTCGAGGGGAACGAGAGCGCGCGCAAGGTCGGGTCGGCGGGCGTGCCGACCATGTTCACCAGCGTCCGCGTGGTGCGGGGCGATGGTGGCGGTGCAGCGCCGGGCGAGCCGGGCGAGGTGCTGGTCAAGGGACCGAACGTGAGCCCGGGGTACTGGCGGGACGCCGAGGCCACGGCGGCGTCGCGCACCGACGACGGGTGGTTCCGCTCCGGGGACGTGGCGAAGCTGGACGACGAGGGACACCTCTACGTCGTGGACAGGGTCAAGGACATGTTCATCTCCGGGGGCGAGAACGTGTACCCCGCAGAGGTGGAGAACGCGATCTTCGCCCACCCCTCGGTGCTCGAGGTGGCGGTGATCGGAGTGCCCGACCCCACGTGGGGCGAGGTCGGGTGCGCGTACGTGGTGTGCGGATCGGGTGAGCGGCCGACGTTGGACGCGCTGCGGGAATTCCTGGCCTCGCGGCTGGCGAAGTACAAGATCCCGCGGGAGCTCCACGTCGTGGACGGGTTGCCGAAGACGGGTTCGGGGAAGGTGCAGAAAGCACGGCTGCGCTCCTCTCGTTGAGCGTGAACGGGTTTGACGAGCGGTAGGACGGTCGTCCTCGCTCGTCCCCGGAGCGGTCCGGGATGCTGGTTTCCCACTGTTGAGTTGTCAAAGAGCAAGTCCATTCGAACTGGTATTCCCATTGTGCCGCACGGTCGAACGGAATGGCGACGGAAAACGGACGCACGATCCGGTGAGATGTTCGGTCACTCTGCGAAACTGACCTAAACACAACACCATTGAGCGACCACGATGGACGAATCCACAGGTGATCACGGATTCCGATGCCGCTTTTCCCAGACGTCGACAGTCACCCGATCTTCCGAACCGGAGGCGGCCGTCGATCGTTAGCATGAGACCCGCGGGACTTGCTTCGTGATCCGCTCACGCTGCGAGAGATCGGTGGAACATCGACCGTGGAGAGCTCGATGGACAGCACCCCGACACCGGTGCGCCCCTGGCGCACCGCGCTTCTCGCCGGGATGGCCTCGTTCCTCGACTCCAGTGCGCTGGTGTCGGCCGGGATCGTCGTCGGCACGCTCTACGCCGAGGACATGGGGCTCTCGGAAGCGCAGATCGGGCTCGTCCTCGGTTCGCAGACGATGGCCTTCGCGTTGGGCGCGCTGTTCGGGGGCCGGCTCGGCGACAGGTTCGGGCGTCGCCGCGTGTTCACCTGGTCGATGGTGGTCTACGCGCTCGGCGCCGCGCTGCTGGCCGTCGCCGGTGGACCGGCGCCGCTGCTCGCCGGTGCGGTGGTCATCGGACTGGCGATCGGGGCGGACCTGCCCGTGTCGCTGGCGATGATCAACGAACAGGCGCCGGAGGGGAAGAAGGCCACTCTCGTCGTGTTCTCCTCGGTCCTGTGGAACATCGGCATCGCGGTGACGATGCTGATCAGCGCGGTGCTGTCGGGCTTCGGCGCTGCCGGTGGACGAGTGCTGTTCGGCTATCTGGTCGTGGTCGCGCTGATCGTCCTGGGATTGCGGCTGACGATGCGGGAATCCGCCGAGTGGCAGGCCGCGCGCCGCGCCGTCGAGGGCGGCGAGTCGGTCCGGTTCCGCGACCTGGCTCAGCTGATCCGGCCACCACTGCTGGTGGGCGTGGTGGCGACGGGGCTGTACTACGCGATGTGGAACGTCGGCGCGAACACCATGGGTCAGTTCGGCTCGTTCCTCTACGTCAACGTCGGTGGTGGTGAAGTCGCGACGTACTCGCTGGTGAGCACCATCGGGCTCGGGGTGGGCCTGCTGGCCGGATTCGTGTTCATGCGGTTCGTCGACACCGCTGCGCGCCCGCACATGTTCGTCGCCGGCTCGGTGCTCATCGTGCTGGCGTGGATCTTCCCGCTGCTGGTGGGCTTCAGCGAGTTCTCGCTGCTGGTGACGCTGCTGCTGTCCGGACTGGGCAACTCCTTCGCCGGCGAGACCATCTACAAGGTGTGGTCGCAGGAGTCGTTCCCGACCCTGCTGCGCGGAACGGCGCAGGGAACCACGATCGCGTTCGGCCGCGTCGTGGCCGCCCTGGTCGGCTTCGGGACTCCGGCACTGGCTTCGGCGAGTCCCGCGCTGACCTTCGCCGGGGTCGCGGTCCTGGCCGTCCTGGCCGGTGGCATCGGCGTGCTCTGGATACCGCGGCTTCCCGGCGCGCGGCAGCTCGCCGTGGTCGATCACTGAAACGCACGGCGAAAGGATCTCGTGGAACCGCAGTCCTCAGGAGGAATCGAGAACTCGGCGTGCTGGATCGGCAGGTGGACCGACCCGGCTCACCGGATCCGGCGCTCGATCGACTCCGACGAGATCGCCTGGACGAGACCGGGGGAGCGGTTGGGGCAGACCTTCACCGCACCGGGGAGGTTCACCGCGGTCTGCGTCGACCTGGTCTGCGGAGGAGAACCGCGCGGACGGCTCGAGCTGCGCGACTCCGGAGGTGCCGTGCTCGTGAGCGCCGCTGTGGAGATCGGCGGGTTCCGGTGGGACCGGTTCGCGCACTACCTCGAGCTGCCCGAACCCGCTGGCCCCGGGGACTACGAGGTCCGGCTCACCCTGGAGAGCGGGGAGGTCGGCTGGCGCACCTGCTCCTCGCCCGCTCCCGCAGGTGACGACGACGGCGTCTCGCCGCTGCCGATCGAGGGCGTCGCGACGCGCGACGGGGTCGAGGAGACCGGTCTCCGTGCGATCGCGGTGGAGTCGGTGCCCGCGCCGAACCCGGTGTTCCGCACCACCTTCGAGGTGCCCGGCGGAGCGCGCGACGCTCGGCTGACCGCGGTGGGGCTCGGCTACGGAGTGTTCCGGATCAACGGGCGGGAGGTGACCGAGGACGTCCTCGAACCCGCCCAGACCGCCTACGACAAGACGATCCTGCACCGCACCTACCAGGTCGCGGAATTCCTGGAACCCGGTCGCAACACGCTCACCGCCGAACTCGGGCGCGGCTTCTACGCGGCGCGGGGAGCCAACACGTGGGGCTGGAACCTGGCGCCGTGGCACCGGGAACCGGTGCTGCTCGCGCACCTGGAGCACGTCGACGACGAGGGCGCCCGGCACGTCGTCGCGTCGGGGCCGGACTGGGAAGCCGCGGCCGGGACGACCACCGAGGACGTGCTCTACACCGGGGAAACCGTCGACGCGTCCACCGAAACCCGCTGGGAGCGCGCGATCGTCGTACCGCCTCCGGGCGGACGGCTTCGGGAGGCGACCGCACCACCCGTCCGGCGCACCGAAGTCCGGACGGCGCAGCGGGAAACGCGCGTCGGCGACGTCGTGGTCCACGACTTCGGCACGATCCTCGCGGGCCGGGTGCGGTGCACGATCAGCGGTGTTCCGGGAGCCGAGGTCGTCGTGCGCTACGCGGAGCAGCTCGCCGAGGACGGCTCCGTGCGCTGTGACAACGTGCTCGCCGCTGGTGAGTCGCAGGTCGACCGGTACGTGGTGGGTTCCGAACCCGTCCGGTGGGAACCGCGGTTCAGCTACAAGGGTTTCCGCTACCTGAGCGTGCAGGTCCGCGGTGAGGCCTCGGTGAGCGAGGTGCGGGCCGTGCGGCTGGGCGCAGAGGTGTCGGCGAACGGATCGTTCAGCTGTGAGGACTCGACGCTGAGCTGGATCGACGCGGCCACCGCGCGCACCTTCATGAACAACCTCCACGGGGTGCCGACCGACACGCCGGTGTACGAGAAGAACGGCTGGACCGCCGACGCGCACCTCGGTACCGAAGCCGTGCTGCACCACTTCGACCTGCGGTCCTTCCTGGTCAAGTGGCTCGACGACCACGTCGACGCGCGTGATGCGACCGGGATGGTCCCGATGATCGTGCCCACTCCCGGATGGGGGCGAGAACCCGATCCTGCGTGGAGCGCCTCCATGGTGCTCATCCCGTGGAACCTCTACTGGGAGTACGGCGACCCGGCCCTGCTGGCGCGCTACCAGGACCCGGTCCGCACCTACACCGACCGGTTGCTGGAGCTCTCCGATGACGGCCTGTGGCACGGAGACAGCTGGGGCGACTGGCTTTCCCCCGGGCACTGGCACGCGCCCGAAGGCCCCGAGCCGACCGCGACGATGATGCTCCACCGCGTCACCAGCCGCACCGCCGACATCTGCCACGCGCTCGGCATGACGGGTGAGGCGGAGAGTTACCGCGACGCCGCGCGCACCATCGCCGCCGCTTACCACGCGAAGTACTTCCACGAGCCCAGCGGGACCTACCGGTCGGCGGAAGCCGGTTACCGGCAGTCGATGAACGTGCTGCCGCTGGCCTTCGGCGCCGTTCCGGCTTACGTCGCCGGGGCGGTGGGCGCCGGCCTCGTCGACGACATCGAGGAGCGCACCCACGGGCATCTCGACTGCGGGGCGGTGGCCGCCAAGCACCTGCTCGCCGTGCTGGCCGACGTGGGGCGCGCCGATCTGGCCGTGACCGTGGCGACCCAACCGGACCGGCCGGGGTGGGGGGTCTGGCACCGGCTGGGGATGGAAACCCTGATGGAGTCGTGGGACGAGACCGCCCGCTCCCACAACCACTACTTTCTCGGCGCCGCCTCCGCGTGGATCCAGCAGCGCGTCGGCGGACTGCGGGCCACCAGCCCCGGTTGGCGGACCTTCGACGTCGCACCGGTGCTGGACGAGCGCGTGAACTGGGCGGACGTCCGCCACTCGACTCCCGAGGGGCACGCCGGGGTGGCCTGGCGACGGCGCGACGACACCTGGGAGTTCGAGGTGGAGGTCCCGCCGGGCAGCGTCGCCACCCTGCGCTTGCCCGGACAGCCGCCGACCCGGTTGCCGGGTGGGCGGCACGGCCTCAACCGGCCGGCCACACCTGGGGCGAGTCGCTAGCCGGGCACACGTGGGCTGGAGCGATCGACGGGTGCCGACGCCTGCGGAAGAGCGCGCGCAGCAACGAGATCAGCGAGTACCGCGTCAGATCCCCGGCCCTGCCCGCCAGCCACGGCACGCCCTTGATCAGCAGCCACCGCACGTGGTCGAGCCGCGACACCGGAACCCCGCCCGAGCAGGTCAGCGCGACCTGCGAGGGCACGGCGAGTCCCTGGCCGGCGAGTCCTTCAGCGAAGGCCGCGGCGAGCATCCGGTGCCCGAGCTCGGAGGGGTGCAGCCGGTCCACGCTCCACGCGTCCGGGTGGTAGGCGCCCGGCAGGCGGTCCAGGTCCACGATCGCGGTGCCGTGGGACTCGGCGACGGAGGTGAGGACGCGGTTGAGCGCCTCGATGCGCCGGGTCAGCAACCTCCGCAGCGGTCCCGGCACCGGGAACACCCTCGCGTGATCGTGGTAGCGGATGGTCACCACGGCCGCGCCCGCTCCGACCAGCGAGCACACCACGTGGTCGAGCTGCTGCCGCAGCAGCGCGGCGTCGAAGTCCGAGCGCATCGTGTCGTTCATGCCGATCATCAGCACCGCCGCGTCCGGTCGCGCGCGCAGCGCAGCGGGCAGCTGGGCGCGCCGGACGTCGGCGACACGGGCGCCGCTGCTCGCGAGGTTGGTGAAGCGCGCGGGTTCCACGGCCTCGGCGAGCAGCGGGGCGAAGCCGCGCCACCCGCCGCCCGCGACCGGGTCGCCCATGCCCGCGGCGACGGAGTCACCGAGGACCGCGAGGCTGCGCACTCGTCGCGAGCCGGGCCGCCCGGCTGTCGTCGCGTCTTGCACGAGATCATCGTGCGGTTGGGAGTTCCTCGCGGGGTAAGGCGAGGGTGAAGCGAGAACGACCCTTCGGCGAAAACTCTCCCCCACTCCCCGGAGGACTCGTTCCAGCAGCGGGTCCGCACGTGGCGGGAGCCGGGCAAGTCCCAGTTTTAGTCATAACCGAGCCATGATCATGTCCGAAATGTCGGCTCAATTTGGACTAAAACTGGGACCAGGTGACGTTCTTCGCTGGGGTGATCAGCGGTTGCGGACGGCTTTGGCGAGGGTGGAGATGATGTGCTCGAGGATGGGGCGCGGGGTGGCGAAGTTGAGGCGCGCGTGGCCCCTGCCCTCCTCGCCGCACGCCGGACCGTCGGTGAGCACCACGCCCGCCTGCTCGTGGAAGAACTCGCCCGGGTGGTCGCCGAGGTCGAGCGCCCGGAAGTCCAGCCACGCCAGGTAGGTGCCCTCGGGAACCCGGTAGCCGACCTCCGGCAGGTGCTCGGCCAGCGAGGACCGGACGGCGCGGCGGTTCCCGTCGAGGTAGTCCAGCACCTCCTCCAGCCACGGCCGCCCCGAGACGTAGGCCGCGGTGTTGGCGATGACGCCGAGGTTGGAGGCTCCCTCGGTGACGTGCTCGCCCAGCGAGCGCAAGGTGGCGGCGTCGGCTTCGTCGGAGATGATCAGCTGCGCGCACTTGAGGCCCGGGAGGTTCCAGGCCTTCGAGGCGGACGTCGCGGTGATCGTGTGACCGGCGGCGGTGTCCGACAACGACGCGTAGGGCACGTGCCGGTGACCCGGGTAGACCAGCGGAGCGTGGATCTCGTCGGAGAACACCCGGCCGCCGTTGCGGTCGACGACCTCGCAGACCGCGGTGAGCTCGTCGGGGGTGAACACGCGGCCCAGCGGGTTGTGCGGGTTGCACAGGACCAGCAGGTTCCCGCCCGCCTTGAACGCCGCGTCCAGCGCGTCCAGGTCGAGCGCGTAGCGGTCCTGGTCGACGACCATCGGAACGGTGATCAGCTCCCGGCCCATCCCGCCGGGGACCTTCAGGAACGGCATGTAGGCCGGCGTGGGCAGGATGACCTTGCTGCCCGGCGCGCTGAAGTGCTCGATGGTCAGGGACAGGGCGCGGATCACGTCCGGGATCGCGTGGACGCGCTCCGGGGGCACCCGCCAGTCGTGCTGCGCGAGCTGGTAGTCGGCGCACGCCCGCGACAACTCGGCGAACAGGCGAGGCGGCTGGTAACCCAGGTGCAGCGAGTCGACCCCCGCGTGCAGGGCCTCCAGCACGGGCGGGGCCGTGCCGAAGTCCATCTCCGCGACGAAGGCGCCGATCGCGTCGTCGCCGTGCAACGTCCACTTGAGACTGCCGCGCGCGCGAAGGTCCTCGATGGTCACGGCGTCGAAAGCGTTGCTCACCACACGTCCTCTCCACAGGGTCTTCTCGAACCAGTGTGAGGCGTAGGGCGCGTCGTTGTAAGCCGGGATTTCGACGTAACCGCGCGTGGCGTACAGACCACGGGCTTCGACCAGATCGGACCGCGTGTCCAACCGGATCGCGCGGTATCCGAGAGCGGTGGTGCGCTGCTCGATCTCGTCGAGCAGCGCACCACCCCACCCGCGCCCTCGGGCGCCGGGGACGACGTACATCCGCTTCAGCTCGGCGATACCCGGCACCAGCTCGCGGACGCCCGCGCAGCCGACCGCGTCGGGTCCGTCGAAGGCGACCAGGAAGAGCCCCTCCGGCGGGTGCAGGCCGTCGTTCGGGTCTTCGGCGATCGCCGCGTCCACCTCGGCCTCGGTGGCCGGGCGACCGTGGTATCGGCTTGCCATCTCGTCGGTGTACTCGCGCAGCAGGGCGAGCGCGAGCGGCCCGTCGACGGCGGTGGGAACGACCTTCCACTGGGTGTCCACGCGACGATTGTCACCACCGCGTCCACCGGATTTCGCCGCTCGGGGTTCCGCCACCCGCACCGCCGAGCGCAGCGGGTGGCGGACGTTCCTCAGCCGAACTCGACGCCGAAGACGTTGAGGAGGGTGTAGATGCCGAGCAGCGTGATGGCGATGCTGCTGATCAGGAGCACGACGTTGAACCAGCGCCCGCCGTGCAGCTCCGGGTCGACCTGGGTGTTGCGCAGGTACCAGGTCGCGATCACCACCGCGGGCAGGAAGATGCCGGTGGCGATCCCGCCGATCTGGACCATCACCACCGGTGAGGAGATCGACAGGTACGTCGCGCCCCACAGGATCGGCAGCACCACGATGAAGCCGCGGACCCACTTCTCCCGGGCCACGGGGTTGTTCCAGTCGAGCACGCCCATGGTGGCCAGCACGTTGGTGTACATCCGCGACCAGCTGGGGATCGAGGCCCACAGGGTGGAGCCGAGCACCGCGATCGCACCGATGAGGAAGCCGATGGCCGCCCACTCGCCGATCACGTCGGTGTACATCTGGGAGAGCGTGGTGATCATCTCGTTGCCCTCGAGCACCAGGCCCTGCGGGTGGAGCACCGCCGCGCCCATGATGAAGAAGGCCAGCGTGCCGACCGTGTAGATGATCCACGAGACGAAGACGTCCTTGTACATCACGCGGATCCAGCCCTGCGCGCGGTCCTTCCACTCCTGGCTGCCGTCGTTCGGGCCGACCCAGCGCGCGTAGCCCTTCTCCACGCACCAGTAGGTGTAGAAGGTGATCTCGTCGGCCCCGACGCCGGTGATGCCGAACATCGCCACCGCGGCGCCGATCGCCCCGGCGGGGATGGTGAAGGTCAGGCCGCCGAGCACGTCCTCGCCGCCGTAGGAGAAAGGCGTGAACGGCAGTCCCAGCGCGATCACCACGGTGGCGATCGAGAACACCACGACCAGCGCGAACGCGCCGCGCTCGATCAGGTTGTAGCTGTTGGAGTACAGCAGCGCGATGCTGCCTGCCACCACGATGAGGGTCCACACACCCAGCGAGGTGGCGCTGAGCGGTTCCCCGCCGACCGGGATCAGCAAGCTCAGGGCCGACGCGGTGCCGCCGACGATCCCGCCGATCTGCAGGAACTTCGACATCGCCATGAGGATCCACAGCACGTTGATCCAGCCGAGCTTGCCGATCTTGGGCGGCACCTCGTTGAAACCGGTCAGCGCCGGCTTGCCGGTGAGGATGGTCCAGCGGGCGAGTTCGGCCTGCACGGCCACCTTCACCGCCGTCGAGAGGATCACCATCCACAGCAGGGCGAACCCCACCTTCGCGCCGAGGGCGGTGGTGGCGATGAGCTCGCCGGAGCCGACGATCGAGGCGCTGACGATCAGTCCCGGGCCGAGATAGCGCAGGCTGCCTGCCCAGCCAGAGGGGGGTTCCTTGATGCCGTCGGCGGTCAGGAGGTAGGGATCGTCGTTGGTGCTCGCGACCTTGGTTCCCATCGGGCACTCCCTTGTGCCTAGAGGTTCTGCAAGAGACGACCAGAAGTTTCACAGTTGTGAAAGCTTTGTTGGGTTGTGAAAAGCTACCCACGCGAACAGGACCGGTCAATCGATCCGGTGGGACGGGAATTTTTGCCGCGCAACCCTGGTTGATCACCCATCGCGACGCGGTTTTTCGGCCGCTGCCGGTGTTCGTCCGGAGGGATAGGGTTTTTCGCATGGTGGGTTCACTGCTGGGGACTGAGGTTCAGCGCGTCGAAGATCCGGATCTGCTGCGAGGTCGCGGCACCTACATCGGCAACCTGAGCGTGGAAGGGCTGCTGCACATCGGTTTCGTGCGCTCCCACGTCGCGCACGCCGAGATCGCCGGGATCGACACCTCCGCCGCCGCGAGCGCACCGGGCGTCGTCGGCGCCTACTCCGCGGCCGACCTGCGGCTGCCGGTCCCCGCGCCGTTCGTCGAGGTGAACCCCCAGGTCGCGCGCCCGCCCCTGGCTACCGACCGGGTCCGGTTCGTCGGTGAGCCGGTGGCGGTCATCGTGGGCGAGTCCGCCGCAGCGGTGGCCGACGCGCTCGAGCTCGTCGACGTCGACTACCGGGAACTGCCGGTGGTCAGCGACCTGGAGCGCGCGCTGGACGACGACGCCGAGCGCCAGTTCCCGGAGCTCGGCTCGAACATCGCCGCCGGGTACCGCGACCGCGCCGGGGATTCGGTGCTCGACGGCGCGGACGTGGTGGTGCGGGCGCGCATCGAGAACCAGCGCGTCGCCGTGGTCCCGCTGGAGGGCAACGCCGTCGCGGTCGAGCCCGGCGGGCCCGACGAGGACCACGACATCACCGTGCACGTCTCGACCCAGATGCCGCACGGCGTGCGCGGCGGTCTGGCCGAGGCGTTCGGGTTCGACGCCGACCGCGTGCGGGTGATCTCGCCGCACGTCGGCGGTGGTTTCGGCGGCAAGGCCGGTGCGATCCCCGAGCACGTGGTGGCCGTCGGGCTGGCGCTGAAGCTGGGCCGGCCGGTGCGCTGGGTGGAGGGCCGCTCCGAGAACATGCAGGGGATGCCGCACGGCCGTGGTCAGGTGCAGTACGCGGAGCTCGGGTTGCGCCGCGACGGCGAGATCGTCGGGATGCGCTGCCGCGTCGTCGGGGACTGCGGTGCCTACGCCGGTTTCGGCGGGTCGCTCGCGCTCGGGCCGACGCGGACCATGGCGCAAGCCGTCTACGACATCCCGAAGATCAGCTACGACGGGATCGCCTCGCTGACCAACACCACGCCGGTCGGAGCGTTCCGCGGTGCCGGTCGCCCGGAGGCCGCGGCGATGGTGGAGCGGATGATGGACCTGGCCGCCGCCGAGTTGGAGATGGACCCGGTCGCGTTGCGGCGCAAGAACTTCCTGGTCCCCGACAGCTTCCCCTACCGGACGCTGACCGGAGCCACCTACGACAGCGGCGAGTACTCGGTGCCCTTCGACGAGGCGCTGCGGCTGGCCGGCTACGAGGAGCTGCGCGCCGAGCAGGCCCGCCGCCTCGCGGCCGGTGAGCAGCGGCTGCTGGGCATCGGCGTGAGCGCCTACGTCGAGATCACCGGCGGTGGTGCGGGCGAGTACGCCGAGGTCGAGGTGCACTCCGAGGGCGCCCGGATCCGGGTCGGCACCTCCGCGCACGGTCAGGGGCACGCCACGGCGTTCGCGATGATCGTCAACGACGCGCTCGGGATTCCCCTGGAATCCATCGAGTTCGTGCAGTCCGACACCGCCGAGGTGCCGCGCGGTGGTGGCACCGGTGGTTCCCGCTCGCTGCAGATCGGCGGCAGCGCGGTCCGCGAGGCGGGCGCGAAGGTGCTCCAGCGGGCCAAGGAGATCGCGGCGTCCCGCTTGGAGGCCAACGTCGACGACATCGAGGTCACCGACGGCGGTGAGCTCGGCGTTGCCGGAGTCCCGAGCGCGACCGTGGCGTGGGCGGATCTGGTCGAGGCCGCAGCAGGGCAGGGGGAGCGGCTGGCGGCGAACGTCGACTTCGCCCCGGACGGTGCGACCTTCCCGTTCGGCGGGCACGTCTCGGTCGTGGAGGTCGACGTCGAGACCGGGTACGTCACGCCGCTGCGGCACATCGCCGTCGACGACTGCGGCCGGGTGCTCAACCCGATGCTGGTGCGCGGCCAGCAGCACGGCGGGGCGGCGCAGGGCATCGCGCAGGCGCTGTGGGAGCAGGTCACCTTCGACGCCGACGGCAATCCGGAGACGGCGACCCTGGCCGACTACACGATCCCCTCGGCGGCGGAGCTGCCCTTCTTCGAGGCGTCCAACACCGAGACGCTGACGCCGCTGAACCCGTTGGGCGCCAAGGGGATCGGTGAGTCGGCGACGGTCGGGTCGACACCGGCGGTGCAGAACGCCGTGGTCGACGCCCTCAAGCACCTGGGCGTGCGCCACGTCGACATGCCGACCACCCCGGAACGGGTGTGGCGGGCCATTCGCGAGGGTTCCTCGGCGACGTACTGGCAGGAGCCGCCCGCGGCCTTCGCGAGCCTCCCGGCCCGCTCCGACGACACCCCGGACGAAGAAGAGGCCGTCGTGTGACCGCTGCGGTGGGTTCCGGATTCGAATTTCGCGCGAAATTCGAATCCGGACTTCGGTCCTCCAGCTTCGCGCGAGATGCGAACGGCGCCTGCGGGGCGGAAGGCGGGCGCGACACGGTGTTTCCTCGATCGCTGCGGAGGCGTTGATGGGTTGGGAGCTCGCCGAGGTCTACGAGTCGCCGCACGGGAAGGTGCGGTGGGACAGCTTCGGGGAGGGGCCGGACGTCGTGCTCATGCACGGCACGCCGTTCTCCTCGTTCGTGTGGCGGGACGTGGCCAACGCGCTCAGCGCCCGCTACCGCGTGCACCTGTGGGACATGGCCGGCTACGGGACCTCGGAGAAGTTCGAGGGGCAGGACGTGTCGCTGGCCGCGCAGCAGGAGGTCTTCACCGGACTGCTGCGGCACTGCGGCGTCAACGAGCCCTCGGTGATCGCGCACGACTTCGGCGGTGCGGTGTCGCTGCGCAGCGCGCTGCTGGACGGAGTGCGGTACCGGCGGCTGGCGCTGCTGGACGCGGTGAGCGTCCGGCCGTGGGGATCGGACTTCTTCCGCCTGGTCAACGTCAACGCGCCGGTGTTCGCCGCGCTGCCGCCGCACCTGCACGAGTCGCTGGTGCGCGGTTACCTGGCCACCGCCGCGCACCGCGAGCTGCGGCCGGACGTGCTGGACCGGATGGTCGAGCCGTGGCTCGGCGAGGAGGGCCAGCCCGCCTTCTACCGGCAGATCGCCCAGGCCGACGAGCGCTACACGGGGGAGATCGAGGACCGCTACGGCGACCTGGACTGCCCGGTGCTCATCGGCTGGGGAGAGGAGGACTCCTGGTTGCCCGCGGACCGCGGGCGGGAGTTGGCGCGACGCATACCGCAGGCCCGGTTGGAGTGGATCCCACGGGCCGGACATCTCGTCCAGGAGGACAACCCGGCACGGGTGACCGCGCTGATCACGGAGTTCCTCGCCTCCTGAGCGTCCAGCATGCGGGAACCCCGTCTCGGGACGTGGTCGCCGAACGTTTAGAGTGTCGTTCGTCCGTTCGTGTTAATCAGGAGGTTCGGCGCATGGCTGTCGGCCACACCTCGCCGGTGCGAGGTTCCGGGGATCCGGGGTCGAAGACCCCACGCAACTCGACCCGACAGGTCGTGCTCGCCAGCCTCGTGGGCACCTCGATCGAGTTCTACGACTTCTACGTCTACGCCACCGCCGCGGTGCTGATCTTCCCGAAGCTCTTCTTCCCGGCGGGCGATGAGACGGCGGCGACGCTGAACTCGCTGGCGACCTTCGGCATCGCCTTCGTCGCCCGGCCGGTCGGCTCGGCGCTGTTCGGCCACTTTGGCGACCGCATCGGGCGCAAGGCGACGCTGGTGGCGTCGCTGCTGACCATGGGCATCTCGACGGTGCTGATCGGCCTGCTGCCCGGTTACGCCCAGATCGGCATCGTGGCGCCGCTGCTGCTGGCGCTGTGCCGGTTCGGCCAGGGGCTGGGCCTGGGTGGCGAGTGGGGCGGAGCCGCCCTGCTGGCCACCGAGAACGCGCCGCCGCGCAAGCGAGCGCTGTTCGGCACGTTCCCGCAGCTGGGAGCGCCGATCGGGTTCTTCTTCGCGAACGGCCTGTTCCTGATCCTCTCCGGCATCATGTCCGACGCGGCGTTCGCCTCGTGGGGCTGGCGGATCCCGTTCCTGGTCTCGGCGGTGCTGGTGATCGTCGGGCTGTGGGTGCGGCTGAGCCTGAACGAGACCCCGGCGTTCGCGAAGGTGCTGGAGAACAACGAGCGCGCGAAGGTGCCGTTCGTGCAGGTCTTCCGCACCGACCTCAAGGCGCTGGTGCTGGGCACGCTGATCATGCTCGCCACCTACGTGCTGTTCTACCTGATGACGGTGTTCTCGCTGTCCTACGGCACCTCCGAGTCCGGTCTGGGCTACGAGCGCTCGACGTTCCTGGTGATGCTGCTGGTCGGCGTCGTGTTCTTCGGGCTGACCGTGCCGGTGGCCGGACTGCTCGCCGACCGCTACGGGCGGCGTTCCACGCTGGTGGTGACCACGAGCGCGATCATCGTGTTCGGCCTGCTCATGGGACCGTGGTTCGGTGCCCACTCGACCACGGCGACCGTGCTGTTCCTGGTGGTCGGCCTGGGGCTGATGGGCATGACCTTCGGCCCGATGGGGGCGCTGCTGCCCGAGCTGTTCCCGACCGCGGTGCGCTACACGGGCGCCTCGGTGTCCTACAACCTGGCGAGCCTGCTGGGCGCCTCGGTCGCCCCCTACATCGCCACCTGGCTGGCGGGTTCCTACGGACTGGGCTGGGTCGGCGTCTACCTGGCGGTCGCCGGCGCGATCACCCTGGGCGCGCTGCTGGCCAGCCGCGAAACCCGGGACACCTCCCTGGAGGCGTGAGGATCTTGCGGGCCAGGCCCCGTCCGGCGACGCCGGGCGGGGCCTGATCGCGTCATTCGCCGGTGCTGCCGTCGATGGCCTCGCGCAGCAGGTCGGCGTGACCGTTGTGGCGGGCGTACTCCTCGATCATGTGGACCAGCACGAACCGCAGCGAGAAGTCGTCGTCCCACCCGGGCCGGGGGAACGCCGAGTCGAGCGATCCCACCGCAGGCTCGATCTCGCGGGCCCGCTCGACCTCGGTCTCCCAGGCGCTGAACGCCTCGGCGGAATCCGCCTCGGCCACCGCGAAGGCGTCCTGGAAATCACCCCACACCCGGGGCAGGTCGTGCTCGCCGTTGACGCACCGCCGGAACCAGGCGCGCTCCACGTCGGCCATGTGCCTGACCAAGCCGAGCAACGTCAGGTCCGACGGGGGTGCCGAGGGCTTCTGCAGCTGGTTATCGGTGAGTCCCGCGCACTTCCCGGCGAAGGTGGCGCGGTGGTAGTCGAGGAAACCGACGAGGGTCTCGCGTTCGCCGCCGATCAGCGGCGGTTCGATACGGTCCATCGCAGCAGTATCCGGCACCCGCGCACCCGTTTTTCGAGATCGCCGGAAATCGCCTCGCGACGCGTCACGACTCCCCGGGGGCCTGGAGCTGTTCGAGGAGGCGGTCGACGAAGGCGGCCTGGGTGGGGTTGAGCTTCTCGCGGGCGGTCTCCGGGTCGCACCACAGGGCGCGGTCGACCTCGGGGAAGGTCTGCCTGCGTCCGGACCGGGGCGGCCACTCGATCTCGAAGGTGTTGCTGCGCAAGGAATCCACGTCGAACTCGCCTTCGACGGCCCAGGCGGTGATGGTCTTGCCGCTGCGCATCCGGACTTCGCCGAGCGGCAGCAGCTCGCGGTCCTGCAACGACATGCCGGTCTCCTCGGCGAACTCGCGCAGCGCCGCCGCCCGGGGTTCCTCGTCCGGTTCGTGCTCGCCCTTGGGCAGGGTCCAGGACCCGGCGTCCTTGTTCTTGAAGAACGGTCCGCCCGGGTGCACCACCAGCACGCTCGGCCCGTCGAGTCGGTACAGCAGGATCCCGGCGCTTCGCTTGCTCACCGCTTCAGTCTCGCGCATCGGCGCGGGGCCTGGCGCGACCGGGCGTTTCCGACGATGCTGACCGTCGTGGAACGGGTGGTGCTGCACATCGATCTCGACCAGTTCATCGTCGCGGTGGAACTGCTCCGGCATCCTGATCTGGTCGGCGAGCCGGTGCTCGTCGGCGGATCGGGCGATCCGACCGAACGCGGTGTGGTCGCCGGAGCCTCCTACGAGGCCCGCGCCCGGGGCGTGACGTCGGGGACGCCGCTGCGCACCGCGGCCGCGCGCTGCCCGGAGGCGGTGTTCCTGCCCGCCGACCGGGAGACCTACCTGGCCGCTTCCGCCGACGTGATGACCGCGCTCGGCGAGCTGGGCGGGATCCTGGAGGTCATCGGCTGGGACGAGGCGTTCATGCTGGTCGACACCGAAGACGCCGCCGACACCGCCCGCTACGTCCAGAGCTACGTGCGCGAGCGCACCGCGCTGAACTGCTCGATCGGCATCGGCGACAACAAGCTCCGGGCGAAACTGGCCTCCGGCATGGGAAAACCCGCGGGAGTGTTCCGGCTGGACATGTCCAACTGGGTGGAGGTGATGGCGGGCAAGCCCACCGACGCGCTGCAGGGCGTCGGCGGCAAGACCGCCAAGAAGCTCGCGGCCAGGGGCATCGCCACCGTCGCCGACCTGGCCGGCACCTCGATGGCGGACCTGGCGGGGGAGTTCGGGCCGAACATCGGTCCGTGGCTGGTGGCGGTCGCGCACGGCTACGACTCCAGCCCGGTCAGCGACGAACCGTTCCGCGCCCGCTCGCACGGCCGCGAGGTCACCTTCCAGCGGGACCTGCGGGAGGTCGAACCGATGCGCGCCGAGATCACCCGGCTCGCCCGCCAGGTCTCCGAGGACCTGGCGGGCGACGCCACCCTGGCCAGGCGGGTGGTGGTCAAGGTCCGCGACTCCCGCTTCGGCACCCACACCCACGGCGTCACCCTCGCCGAACCCACCAGGGCCTTCGAACCCCTCGAGGTCGCGGCGCAGCAGGCTCTGGACGGATTCCCGCTGGACCGCCCGGTCCGGCTACTGGGCGTCCGGGCGGAGCTTGTCCGCGAGTAGCGGCGTGACGCGGAAGTCGACGAGAGTGCGCATGGCCAGCGAGAAGCTGGTGCGCTCCACGCCCGGGGTGTCGAGGACGCGCCCTGCGATGCGGTAGAGCTGGTCGGCGTCGGTGGCGACCACGCGCACCAGCAGGTCGGAGTCGCCGGTGAGGCCGAAAACCTCCACCACCTCCGGGATGTCGGCCAGCGCGTCGGCCAGCCGGTCGAGGTGCTGCTGGGTGACCTGGACGGTGATGAACGCGGTCAGCGGGTAGCCGAGGGTCGCCGGGTCGATGCGGCGTTCGAACGAACCGAGCTTCGGTTCCAGCTTCCCCAGCCTCGCCTGAACGGTGTTGCGGGACAGCCCGACTCGATCGGCGAGTGCGACCACGGTCGCCCGCGGTTCCTCGCGCAGGGCCAGCAGCAGCCGGATGTCGATGTCGTCGAGCGGCTCGGCGGTGGGCAATCTGTTCACCTCGTCGGTCGTTCCGGCCCGGCGGGGTGAGCAGATTGCTCGATTCGCCGGCCAGGGCTTGTGCAGTGATTCTCATCTTGGTGTTCTTCTGAGCGCAATGTGGCAACGCGAGGAGGCGTCATGACGAGCGTGGTACCGGCCCGCACCGAGACGGAGGGCCTGCGCGAGGTCGAGCAGCGGGTGCTGTGGCTGGCGACCGCGATGATCGACCACGCCAACCGGGTGCGGACCAACAACTCCGGGCTCAAGGTCGGCGGGCACCAGGCGTCCTGCGCCTCGATGGTGTCGATCATGACCGCGCTGTACTTCGAGCACCTGACCGCCGCCGACCGCGTCTCGGTGAAACCGCACGCCTCGCCGGTGCTGCACGCGATCAACTACCTGCTCGGCTCGCTCGACGAGAAGCACCTGGGAACCCTGCGCGAGTACGGCGGCATCCAGAGCTACCCGAGCCGCACGAAAGACCCCGACCCGGCGGACTACTCGACGGGTTCGGTCGGCATCGGTGCCACCGCGCCGATCTGGGGTGCCGTCGCCCGCCGCTACGTCGACACCCACGGCGGCGGATCCGGCACCGGGCGCCAGTACTCGCTGCTCGGCGATGCCGAACTGGACGAAGGTGCCTGCTGGGAGGCGATCCTCGACCCGACCGTCGCCGATCTCGGCGAAGTGGTCTGGATCGTCGACCTCAACCGGCAGTCGCTGGACCGCGTCGTGCCCAACATCGCCGCCCACCGGTTGCAGGGCATGTTCACCGCCGCGGGCTGGCAGGTGATCACCCTCAAGTACGGGCAGGTGCTGGAGGAGCTGTTCACCCGCCCGGGAGGTGCGGCGCTGCGCGAGCGCATCGACGGGATGAGCAACCCCGAGTACCAGCGCCTGCTGCGCTGCACGCCGGAACAGCTCCGGGATCGGATTCCGGCCGGTGACACCGCGATCGGGACGCTGCTGTCCGATGTGGACGACGACACCCTCGCGACGGCGATCCGCAACCTCGGCGGCCACGACCTCGACGCTCTCGATTCCGCGTTCAAGGCCATCGACGACACCCGGCCCACGGTCATCTTCGCCTACACCATCAAGGGGTACGGCCTCGCCACCGAAGGTCACCCGCAGAACCACGGTTCGCTGCTCGGCGAGGACCAGATGCGGCAGCTGGGGACGCAGGTCGGCGCCGACCTCGACGACCCGTGGCACCGCTTCCCGGAGAGCAGTCCGGCGGGCCGGCGCTGCGCGGAGACCGCGTCCCGGCTGCGTCGCCGCGAACGCGCCCGCGTGAAACCCCCGCAGCTGCCCGCCGACATCGGACGCACCCCCAGCGGGACCACCACGACCCAGGCGGCGCTGGGCCGGACGCTGCTGGACCTGACCCGCGAAGCGCCGGAGGCGGCCGAGCGGATCGTGACGCTCGCGCCGGACGTCAGCTCCACCACCAACCTCGGCGGCTGGCTGAACAAGGTCGGGGTGTGGTCGCCGGCGGAACGCGTCGACTGGTTCGCCGACGACGCCGAAACGATCCTGCACTGGCGGGAACGGCCCGCAGGTCAGCACATCGAGCTGGGCATCGCCGAGACCAACCTGGTGGGCCTGCTCGGCGAGCTCGGGTCGACCTGGAGCCGGTGGGGCCAGCCGCTGCTGCCGATCGGGGTGGTCTACGACTGCTTCCTGGGGCGCGCGCTGGAACCGTGGTCCTTCGGCGTGTACGCGGGCGGGCAGTCGATCCTGGTCGGCACGCCCTCCGGGGTGAGCCTGGCGCCCGAGGGCGGGGCGCACCAGTCGGTCGGCACGCCGTCGATCGGGCTGGAGCAACCCGGGGTGACCAGCTACGAGCCCGCTTTCGCCGTGGACACCGAGTGGTGCCTGCTGGAGGCCATGTCGCAGCTGGGCAAACCCGGCGGGTCCTCGTCCTACCTGCGGCTCTCGACGCGCCCGGTGGACCAGTCGCTGGCCTCGGTGCCTGCTGATCCTGCGGCCCGCGAGCGTCGCCGCAGGCAGGTCGTCGGTGGCGGCTACCTGCTGCGGCGCGACCCCGACCCGCAGGTGACGCTGGTGGGCATGGGCGCGCTGATGACCGAGACCCTCGACGCGGCCGGCCGGCTGGCGGATCAGGGGATCGGCGCCGACGTCGTCTGCGTGACCAGTGCTGACCTGCTGTTCCGGGCTCACCGGGGAGATGCGGACCGGGGTGTGCTGGACCAGGTCCTGCCCGCGGAGCGGGCGCGACCGATGGTCACCGTCCTGGACGGGCACCCGCACGCGCTGGCGTTCCTGGCCGGTGTCAACGGGGTTCGCGGCGCGCACCTGGGCGTCACCGGCTTCGGCCAGTCCGGTTCGCTCGACGACGTCTACCGGCACCACGGTCTCGACACCGACAGCGTCATCCGCGCCGCCCTCGACGTGACCCACAGCTGACCTGGGCTCCTTCTCTTGGCCTCGGCACGTCCGCCCTGGTTGGGTGTGGGAGGTTCGAGGGGCGGAGGTCGTGGTGGGTTCGTTCGAGGTCAGGGCAGAGCCCGGCAGCGTCGCCGACGTGTTCAGCCGGGATGCCGCGCCCGTCCTGGAGGTCGACTCCGGTGACGTGGTGACCGTGGAGTCGCTGGACTCCAGCGGCCACCTGGAGCGGCAGGCGGTGCCGGGGGAGCAGCGGCCCCGGATGTTCACCGAACGCCGGGGTCACTGCCTGACCGGCCCGATCGCCGTGCGCGGTGCCAAGCCGGGGATGGTGCTGGCCGTGCACTTCGAGCAGCTGACGCCGGCCGAGTGGGGCTGGACGGCGGCCGCGGGCAAGGACGAGTGGCTGCTGCGCAGGCTGCGAGTGGCCGACGTCGAGAGGGCTTGGCTGCTGTGGGAGCTGTGCGGGGAGACCGCGACGAACCAGCACGGGCATACCGTGCGGGTCGCGCCGTTCCTCGGCGTGGTCGGCATGCCGCCGGACGAGCCGGGTGAGCACTCGACGATCCCGCCGCGCGCCGAGGGAGGCGGCAACATCGACTGCCGCGAGCTGGTCGCCGGATCGACCCTGTACCTGCCGGTCACGGTCCCCGGCGCGATGCTGCTGCTGGGCGATGGCCACGCCAGGCAGGGCGACGGCGAAGTCGGCGGCACCGCGATCGAGTGCGGGATGACCACGCGGGTGCGCCTCGAACTGGTCGTGGACCGTCCGGTCCCCGGAGTGCACGCGGACACCCCCGGTGGTCTGGTCACCTTCGGGTTCGACGCCGATCTCAACGAGGCGACCGCCACGGCGCTGAGCGCGATGATCGACTGGCTGCAGATCGAGCAGGCCCTGGACCGCGGTTCCGCGCTGGCGCTGGCGAGCGCGACGGTGGACCTGCGCATCACCCAGATCGCCAACGGCACCTGGGGTGTGCACGCCGTGCTGCCGGCCGGAGTGCTCGATTGAGCCGTTCGGGCGGTGTTCCCCCCGTTTTCACCTGAACCGGGGTGTGTCGAAAACCAAAAACATGAAAGATTTTCTGATCAGTTCCACGGGGCGATCAGAGGACTGGACATGGCGGATGTGAGCAGGCGCGGCTTCATGCTGGCCGCGGGGATCACGGGCATGGCACTCGGCTTCGGTTCCGCATCGGCGAGTGCTCGACCTGCGCGAACGACGCTGGAGGGGGCAGCGCAGCCCGCGGCGGGTGAGGGGTACCGGCGCCTGATCGCCGGACCGGGCTGGCCGCAGGTGGTGCGCACCGAACTCGCCCCCGCCGATCCCGGGCGGCTGGACCGCCGGACTCCGGTCACCGCGTTCACCCAGTTCACGGACCTGCACGTGACCGACGCGCAGAGCCCGGCCCGCTTCGAATACCTGCACCCGCTGGCCGGCGGGGCGTTCCGCCCGCAGGAGACGTTGGGCGCGCTGTCGGCCGCCCACCTGGTGCAGCGGGTCAACGAGCTGCGCACCGGACCGGTCACCGGCCGACCCATGGACTTCATGATCACCACCGGCGACAGCACCGACAACCACGAATTCGCCGAGCTCGACTGGTACTTCGCCGTCCTCAACGGCGGGCGGATCGCGCAGAACACCGGGGCCGCGCACTACGAAGGCGTCCAGGACTCCGGCGACCCGCTGTACTGGCACCCCGAGGGCGGGATCGAGGACCGCTTCCGGGAGCTGGGCTTCCCGGTGCTGCCGGGACTGCTCACCGATGCGCTGCGGCCTTTCGCGAGCCCGGGGCTGGACATCCCCTGGTACGCGGTGTTCGGCAACCACGACAACAGCGTCATGGGAACGCTCGCCGACCAGGCCATCCCGCGCGTCAACGAGTGGTACACGGGTGACCGCAAGATCATCGGCCGGGACGAGCGGGAAGCCCGGGAGATCACCGAGATGATGCGCGGAACGCGGGAGGCCTCCGGGCGGATGGTGCTCGACGGCAACACGATCGTGCGCACCGTGACTCCCGACGAGCGGCGCCACCCGTTCACCACCGAGCAGTTCATCGCAGCCCACCTCGACGAGGCCAACACCGGTCCCGGTCCGGTCGGACACGGCTTCGACGCCGACGACCCCGCGCCGCACTACACCTTCCGGATCGCGCCGGGCGTCACCGGCATCGCCATGGACAGCACCAACACCGCAGGTCTCGCCGAGGGATCGCTCGGGCTCAGCCAGTACCGGTGGCTGGAGGAGGTGCTGACCCGCGGCAGCTCCGGCTACTACGACGAGGCGGGGCGCAAGCAGGTCCAGCACGTCACCGACGAGATGTTCGTGCTGTTCAGCCACCACACCTCGGACACGATGACCGCGCTGTGGCCCGACTTCCGCTCGCCCGGCGAGGCCCGCGTGAGCGGTGCCGGCGTGGTGCGGCTGCTCCAGCGGTTCCCGAACGTGCTGGCCTGGGTCAACGGGCACACCCACCGCAACACCATCACCCCGCACGGCGCCGACGAGCCCGAACGCGGCTTCTGGGAGATCAACACCGCCTCCCACGTCGACTTCCCGCAGCTGGCCAGGGTCATCGAGATCGCCGACAACCACGACGGCACGGTCTCGCTGTTCACCACGCTGATCGAGGCCGACAGCCCCTACCAGGCGGATTACGACGACCGCTCGCCCGCAGCGCTGGCCGCGCTGTACCGGGAGCTGTCGTTCAACGATCCGCACACCGACCTGTCGCAGCTCGGCGACCACACCGACCGCAACACCGAGCTGCTCCTCCCGGGCCGCCTGCCGCACTGATCCGGAAGGCGAACGGAGCCCCGGTCGAGGACCCTGGAGGGATCGACCGGGGAGGGCACGATGAACGTCGTGGTGGGAGTCGACGGCTCAGCGGTCGCGCGCAACGCGGCCGCGTGGGCGGCGCGCGAGGCGGTGCGTCGCGGGTGCGGGCTGCGGATCGTCTACGCGGATCCGACCGCTCATCCCGGAGAGGAGCACTTCCGCGAGCCTGTCGCCCGCGCGCTGTCCGACGCCGCCGGACACGCCTCCGCCGAGCAGCCCGACCTCCACGTGACCAGCACGGCCCTGCCCGGGCCGCCGGAGCGGGTGCTCGTCGCCGAGTCCGCCGCGGCTGAGCTGCTCGTGGTGGGCGACCGCGGCTTCGGCGGCTTCACCGGTCTGCTGGCCGGTGCCGTGGCGGTCAAGGTCGCCGCGCACGCGCTCGGCTCGGTGGCGGTCGTGCCGGACGTCGGCGACCCGCCCACCTTCCCGTCCGCCGGGCCGGTGGTGGCCGGTGTGGACGACGTCGAGTCCTCCGCTCCGGTGCTCGCGCAGGCGTTCCGGGTGGCCGACTCGCTCGGTGAACCGCTGCACGTCGTGCACACCTGGGAGATCGTCGGCATCGACCTGAAGTGGTTGCGCAGCAGGTTGCCCACCGAGGAGATCGCGGAGACCGAGCAGCGGTTCCTGGCCGAGGCCATGGCCGGGTGGCAGGAGCGCTTCCCCGGCGTCGCGGTCGAGCGAATCGTCGGCCGCGGTTCGCCGGTGGCGGCGCTGATCAATCACTCGACCGAGGCGCAACTGGTGGTCGTCGGCGCGCGCGGACGGGGTGGTGTCGCAGGCGCTCACCTGGGATCCACGAGCCACAAGCTGATTCACCACACACCGTCACCGCTGTTGATCGTTCGTTCGCGGCCTTGACTTACCTCTGATCGGTTTCTCATTCTCTTTTCCGAACGTTCTTCCGCACTCGACGAGGAGTGGACATGAAGACGAAGGCCGCGATCCTGCACGAGCCGGGCAAGGACTGGGAAATCGACGAGATCGAGCTGGGCGATCCGATCGAGGGCGAAGTGCAGGTGAGGCTCGCGGCCTCGGGCCTGTGCCACTCCGACGAGCACCTGCGAACCGGTGCCACCCCGATGGCGATCTACCCCGCTGTCGGCGGTCATGAAGGAGCCGGTGTCGTCACGAAGGTGGGCGCCGGTGTCGCCGGCATCAACGAGGGCGACCACGTGGTGCTGACCTTCATCCCCGGCTGCGGCAGGTGCCGGGCGTGCGCCAAGGGGATGCAGAACCTCTGCGACGCCGGTGCGGGCCTGCTGTCGGGTGAGGCGATCTCGGGTGGTCACCGGATCACCTACCAGGGCAAACCGGCGGCGCCGATGTGCCTGCTGGGAACCTTCGCGCCGTACGTGACGGTCAACCAGGCCTCGGTGCTGACCATCGAGAAGGACATCCCGCTCGACAAGGCGGCGCTGCTCGGGTGCGGCGTGTCCACCGGGTGGGGCACCGCGACGGAGATCGGCGAGACGCGCACCGGTGACACCGTGGTCGTCGTGGGATGCGGTGGTGTCGGCATCAACGCCGTGCAGGGCGCGGCCGCCGCGGGAGCCCGCTACGTCGTGGCGGTGGACCCGGTGGACTTCAAGCGGACCAAGGCCGAGGAGCTCGGGGCCACGCACTCCTTCGCCACGATGGAGGAGGCGCAAGCGGCGGTCGGGGAGCTGACCTGGGGCCAGATGGCCGACAGCGTGCTGATCTGCATCGGCGAGACCACCGGCGAGCACCTGCAGCCCGCCCTGTCGACGACCAAGAAGGGCGGTCAGGTCGTGGTCACCGGCATGGGCCGGGCGGACCAGATCGACGCCCAGGTGAGCCTCTTCGAGCTGACCCTGCTGCAGAAGCGCTTGCAGGGAGCGATCTTCGGCGGCGTCAGCCCGCGGACCCAGATCCCGCGCCTGCTGGAGCACTACCGCAACGGCACCCTCAAGCTCGACGAGCTGGTCACCACGGAGTACAAGCTGGAGGACATCAACACCGGGTACGCCGACATGATGGCGGGCAAGAACCTCCGCGGTCTGATCCGCTACACCGACGCCGACTACTGATCGGTGTGAGCCCGGGCGAGTTCGCGCATCGCCGTGTCGAGCAGATCCGCGATCTCGCTCCCGGGATGGTCCAGCCAGTGCTGATAGGCGGCCAGCGCCACGCCGAGCGCGGCGTGGGCGATGGTCTGCGGGATCAGCGCGGTTGACGACTGGGCGAGGCGGTGGCCGACGCATTCGGCCACCACCTCGCGCCAGGATTCGAAGCGCAGCGTCGAATGCGCTTGCAGCGCGGGCACTCCCATGATCAGGCGCATCCGCCTGCGATGAGCGGGGACCTGGTAGTCCGGCACCCGGTTGAACTCCACCAGGCAGTGCCGCACCGCCTCCATCAGCGGGACGTCCTCCGGCAGCGCGCGGAACTCGGCGCGCATCCGCTCCAGACCCGCCTCGAAGTCGCCCCACGGGATGTCGTTCTTCGACGGGAAGTAGTGGAAGAACGTGCGCCGCGCGATGCCCGCGGCAGCGGCGATGTCGGCGACCGTGGTGCGTTCGAAGCCCTGTTCGTCGAACAGGTCGAAGGCGACCTGCTCAAGTTCCGCCGCAGTGGTGACCTTTCGCCGTCCACCGGGCCGCTGTACTCCAGATGTGTCAGGCCGCAACGAATTCCGCTCCACGTCTTGTGAATGTGCACTCGGTGCAAATACCGTGTCGATGGTAGCTCGACACTGTGAGGAGCATCGCATGTCTGACCAGCAGATCGAACAGAGCACCGGAACCGAGCCCGTCGTCGAGGAAGAGCTCCTGGTCGAGGAAGTCTCCATCGACGGGATGTGCGGGGTCTACTGACCATGGCCGCCGCGGAGTTCGACATCGACCGCGGCTACCGGTTGAACCCGCAGGTCGCGCTGCGCCCCGAGCCGTTCGGGGCGCTGGCGTACCACTTCGGCAACCGGAAGCTGTCGTTCCTGAAAGTGCCCGAACTGGTGGAACTCGTGCGCCACCTCGGTGACCACGCCAGCGTCGAAGATGCGCTGGCGAGCGTCCCCGAGCAGCGCCGGCCGCAGTTCCGCGACGCCCTGGCCTCCCTCGCGGCCTCGGACATGATTCGTCCGCAGAGCGACTAGGGGTGGGTGGTCGTGGGTGAGGGAAGTTTTCATGAGAACTTCCCCCGCCCCTCGCACGCGAACCCCCACCACCCCCATGAACCGCGCCTGGGGCGCGCGGAGCACGCCCGGATCCAATGCAGACGACGAAGTCCCGTTGGAAGTGAGCCGAAATGACCACCACAGCACCGGTTCCCTCGCTCGTCGAGCAGTTCAAGGGCGGGCTCGACGCGCCCATCTGCCTGACCTGGGAATGGACCTACGCCTGCAACCTGGCCTGCGAGCACTGCCTGTCCTCCTCCGGCAGGCGCGACCCGGACGAGCTCTCGACCGACGAGATGAAGGCGGTCATCGACGAGCTGCAGCGGATGCAGGTCTTCTACGTCAACGTCGGCGGCGGTGAACCGACCGTCCGGCCCGACTTCTGGGAACTGCTCGACTACGCCATCGATCACCAGGTGGGCGTGAAGTTCTCCACCAACGGCCTGCGCATCGACGCCGAACGCGCGCGCCGGCTGGCCGCCACCGACTACGTCGACGTCCAGATCTCCCTCGACGGCGCGACCCGCGAGGTCAACGACGCGGTGCGCGGTCCCGGGTCGTTCGACATGGCGATGGGTGCGCTGCAGAACCTCTCCGACGCGGGCATGCGTGATTTCAAGATCTCGGTGGTGATGACCAGCCAGAACGTCGATCAGCTGGACGACTTCAAGGTCATCGCCGACCGCTTCGGGGCGCAGCTGCGCATCACCCGGCTGCGGCCTTCCGGGCGCGGTGCCGACGTGTGGGACGAGCTGCACCCCACCGACGCGCAGCAGCGGCAGATCTACGACTGGCTGGTCGCCCGCGGCGACCAGGTGCTCACCGGCGACTCGTTCTTCCACCTCAACGCGCTGGGATCGACCCCGCTGCCCGGGCTGAACCTGTGCGGCGCGGGACGGGTGGTGTGCCTGATCGACCCGGTCGGTGACGTCTACGCGTGCCCGTTCGCCATCCACGACGTCTTCAAGGGCGGAAACGTCCGCGAAGAAGGCGGTTTCGCCAAGGTGTGGCGGGAATCGGAGCTGTTCAACGACCTCCGCCAGCCGCAGTCGGCCGGTGCGTGCGCCTCGTGCGCGCACTTCGACGCCTGCCAGGGCGGCTGCATGGCGGCGAAGTTCTTCACCGGGCTCCCGCTCGACGGTCCGGACCCGGAGTGCGTGCAGGGGTACGGTCAGTCCGCTCTGTCCATCGTGGACAAGGACGAGCTGCCCAAGGCCACCCAGGACCACTCGCGCTCTTCGCGGCGCAAGGTCGGGCTCGGGATGCCCGCCATGCCCGCGAAGCCGTGCGACTCCTCGCCGCTGGTGAGCTAGCCGTGAGCCTCGCCCAACCGGTTCGGCTCGGCCGGTGCTCCGCTCCGTCGCGCGTCCTGTTCGGGCCGCACGAGACGAACCTCGGCCGTGATCGCGGCATCTCGGACCGGCACGTCGCCTACTACGCGGCACGCGCCGCCGGTGGTGCCGGCGTGCTGGTCACCGAGACCGCGAGCGTGCACGACTCGGACTGGCCCTACGAACGCGCCCCGCTGGCCTCGGACTGCGGTCCGGGCTGGGCGGCGGTGGCCGAGGCCTGCCGCCCGCACGGAACGGTGGTGCTGGCCGGGCTGGGGCACTCCGGTTCGCAGGGCTCCTCGGCGTTCTCGCAGCGAGTGCTGTGGGCACCCTCCCGGGTGGCCGACGTGGCCAGCCGCGAGATGCCGATGGAGCTCGAACAACCCGAGATCGACGCGCTGGTAGGAGGTTTCGCGCGCGCCGCCGGTGAGGTGCTGCGCTGCGGCCTGCACGGCGTGGAGCTCAACGCCGGTCAGTTCTCGCTGCTGCGGCAGTTCCTGTCCGGGCTGACCAACCAGCGCGGCGACGACTACGGGACCGATCGCACCCGCCTGCTGCGCGAGGTCCTGGCCGCGGTGCGGGACGTGGTCGGTGACGGCGTGATCGGCGTGCGGTTGTCGTGCGACGAGCTCGCCCCGTGGGCGGGGATCACGCCGGACGAGGCGGTCGGGATCGTCGAAGCGATCCGCGATCAGGCCGACTACATCGCGGTCGTGCGCGGCTCTGCGATGGGCACCTCCGCGACCCGCCCGGACCTGCACACCGAGCCGGGCTTCAACGCGGAGCTCTGCCGGACGATCCGCGAGTCCGCAGGAGGCACGCCGGTGGTCCTCCAGGGCAGCGTCGTGGATCCGGGGCGGGCTCAGCAGGCGCTCGACGACGGCGTCGCGGACCTGGTCGAGATGACCCGAGCTCAGATCGCCGACCCCGACCTCGTCGTCAAGACCCGCGCGGGCACCCCGGTCCGGCCGTGCGTCCTGTGCAACCAGAAGTGCAGCGTCCGGGACAACCGCAACCCGTTGGTCACCTGCATCGGCAACCCGACCGCGGGCCACGAGACCGAGTCGGACCCGGTGCCGGTGGAGATCAGATCCCCCGGCCGGGAACCGGTCGTGGTGGTGGGGGGCGGACCCGCCGGGTTGGAGGCCGCCCGGGTGCTGGCGCTGCGGGGACGGAGCGTGGAAGTCGTCGAGCGCGCCGAGCGCCTCGGCGGGATGGTGCCGACTGCGGCCGAAGTGGCGGGCCGCGGGCGCCTGCTCGACCTGATCGGGTGGTGGGAGTCCGAGGTCCGGCGCCTCGGTGTCGCCGTGCGTCTCGGGGTGGAGGCCGCGCCCGAGGATCTGGCCGGCCGCGAGGTCGTGGTGGCCACCGGTTCCGCGCCCGGGCCGTGGGGGTTCAAGGTCGACGGAGGTGTCGTGCTGGACGTGGTCGAGGCGCTGCGCGGGGAGACGCCGGAGGGCCCGGTCGTCGTGCACGATCCCGTCGGGGACTTCGTCGGCGTCGGCGTGGCCGAACTGCTGGCGGCCCGGGGAGTGGAGACCGCGATCGTGACGCAGGACCAGGTCGTGGGCACGCAGCTCGCGCTGACCGGCGACCTCGCCGACGCCAACGCCCGGCTGCAACGAGCCGGTGTCGCGCTGGAGAAGCGCTCCCTGCTGCGCGAGGTGCGCGCCGACCACGTGGTCCTGGAGGACGTCCACACCGCCGAAACCCGGGAGCGCCCCGCCTCGGCCGTCGTCCACTGCGGACACCGGTTGCCCGATCAGCAGCTGGAGGGACGGCCGATCGGGGACTGCGTCGCGCCCCGCACGATCCACGAGGCGGTCCTGGAAGGCCGCCGGATCGCGGGAGGTCTGCGATGACGCGCTACCTGTTCTCCCCGCTGCGGCTCGGACCGGTGACGGTGCGCAACCGCATCGTGTTCTCCGCGCACCTGACCAACTACGCCCGCGACGGCCATCCGACCGAGCAGCACGCCGCGTACTACGCGGCCCGGGCCGAGGGCGGTGCCGGGCTGGTGATCACCGAGGAGCACTCGACCCACCCCACCGACTGGCCGTACGAGAAGCTCATCCACGGTTTCGACCCGTCGGTGATCTCCGGGTACCGCCGGATCACCGAGGCCGTGCACGCCCACGGCACGCCGATCTTCGCCCAGCTCAACCACAACGGCGGGCAGGCGTCGTCGATGTACTCGCGGCTCCCGGTGTGGGCACCGTCCGCAGTGCCGGACCCGATGTTCCGCGAAGTGCCCAAAGCCGTGGACATCAGCGAGATCGCCGAGATCGTCGGTGGTTACGCGACCGTGGCCGCGCACTGCGCCGAGGGCGGGTTCGACGGGGTGGAGCTGCAGTGCTCGCACTCGTCGATCGTGCGCGGGTTCCTCTCGCCCGCCACCAACCGGCGCACCGACGCCTACGGCGGTTCGCTGGCCCGCCGGGCCAGGCTCCTGCTGGAGATCGTCGCCGCGGTCCGCGAGTCCATCGGGCCGGATCGGGCGCTGGGCGTGCGGATCTGCGGGGACGAGCTGATCGAGGGCGGCACCACCATCGACGAGGCGGTCGAGGTCGCCAGGATGGTGGAGGCCACCGGTCAGGTCGACTACATCAACACCTCGATCGGCGTGGCCACCTCGACGCTGTACATGATCGAGGCGTCCATGGCGATCCCCCCGGGCTACGCGCTGTTCATCTCCAACGCGATCCGCAAAGCGGTGGATCTGCCGGTCGTCGGCGTCGGCCGCATCAAGGACCCGCTGCAGGCCGAGCGCGCGCTGGAGGAGGGGCACTGCGACCTGGTCGGTGTGGTCCGCGGCCAGATCGCCGACGCCGACTTCGCGGCCAAGGCCAGGTCGGGGCACGCCACCGAGATCCGCACCTGCCTGTCCTGCAACCAGGAGTGCGTGGGGCGGATGGGCCTCAACCGGTGGCTCGGTTGCATCGAGAACCCGCGCACCGGCAAGGAATCGATCGCCCTGCCGATGCCGCGCAGGCGCAGCCGGGTGCTGGTGGTCGGGGGCGGCCCGGCCGGTTTGCAGGCCGCGGCCACCGCCGCCGAGCGCGGCCACCACGTGACGCTGTTCGAGCGGGAGTCCGCGACCGGTGGGCAGGTCGCGCAGGCGGCGAGCGTGCCGGGACGGGCGGAATTCCTGGACGTGGTGCGCAACCTCCGCGCCGAGTGCCAGCGCCACGGCGTGGACGTGAAGACCGGGACCGAGGCCACCGCGCGGCTGCTCCGCGAGGAGCACCCGGACGCGGTCGTGCTGGCCACCGGAGCTCGCCCGCAATCGCCTTGGTGGGCGGGCGATCTGGCGCGGGTGGTCGACGTCCGCGACGTGCTCGCCGGTGACGCCGCACCGGAGGGCGAGGTGCTGATCGTCGACGAACTCGGCTTCCACCAGGCGTCCTCGGTCGCCGAACTGCTGGCCGACCGCGGCTGCCGGGTGCGGATCAGCACCCCGGGGATGGTCGTCTGCCAGGACCTCGGCGTCACGCTGGACATGGAGACCTTCGCCATCCGCGCCCACGCCAAGGGAATCGGGCAGCGCACCGATGAGGTCGTGATGGGCGCTGCGGACGACGGGGAGCGGGTGTCGCTGCAGATCCTCAAGCACACCACCGGCGAGATGACCGAGGACACCTTCGACTGGGTCGTGTGCGCCGTGCACCAGAGCCCGGTCGACGAGCTGTGGCAGGAGCTGCGCGACGCCCCCTTCCCGGTCCACCGGGTGGGCGATTGCCTCGCACCGCGCCGCGCGCACGCGGCCGTGGTCGAGGGACATCGAGCGGCGGTGGAACTGTGAACGCGCTCCCGGAAGTCCTCGCGGTGGTCGTCGTCCGCGACGGCGCACTGCCCGGCGGAGCGGACGAGGCGGTCGCCGAGGCCGGAGGCGCCGTCCTGCTCGCCGGTTCGGGGACGGGACGCGCGGCGAAGGAGCTCCGGACCGCGCGCAGCACCTGGACCGTCGACACGGCCGGGGTCGCACCCGGATCGCTGGCCGCGACCCTGGCGGCCTCGCTGCGCGGGGTGCGGGTGGTGCTGCTGCCCGCCTCGCCTGACGGACGAGACCTCGCACCACGACTGGCGTTCGAGACCGGGCGACCGCTGCACGCGGGCGCGATCCGCTGCGACGCGGACACCGCTGCACTGTCCAGAGCGGACGACGCGCTGGAAGTCGTGGTCCGCTTCACCGGGCCGGTCGTGGTCACGCTGACGCCCGGAGTGCGCGGCGTCGGTCACCCGCTCTCGCCGCCGGAACCGGTCGCGCTGGCCGTCGATCCGGTGGAGGTGCTCGACGCCGAGGTCGTCGAGGTCCGCGATCCCGAACCCGAGACCGTCGAGCTGACCGAAGCCGCCCGCATCTTCGGCGGAGGCGCCGGCCTGGTCGGACCGGGCGAGGACGGGACCGCGACGATGCGGACGTTGACCGAGGTCGCGGCGTGGCTGGGAGCCTCAGCGGGCGCGACCCGGGTGGTCACGGACGCGGGCTGGGCCGGGCACGACCGGCAGATCGGCACCACCGGAGTCGTCGTCGACCCGAAGCTCTACGTCGCCTTCGGCATCTCCGGCGCCACCCAGCACACCGGCGGCCTGGGCCGACCCGAGCACGTGGTCAGCATCAACACCGACCCGTCGTGCCCGATGACCGCGATGGCGGACCTCGGCATCATCGCCGACGCCCCCGAAGTCCTGCGCGAACTCGACCGCCGGAGACGAGATGCCTGAAGTCGATGCCGTCGTCGTCGGCGCCGGTCCTGCGGGATCGGCCGCCGCGCTGGAGCTCGCTCGCGCCGGGCGCAGCGTCATCCTGCTCGAACGGGGACCGTTCCCCGGTGCCAAGAACGTCTACGGCGGAGTCGTTTACGGCCGGGTGCTCGACGAGGTGCTGCCCGAGTGGTGGCGCGAGGTGCCGGTGCAGCGCTGGGTGACCCGGCGCAGCACCATGATGCTCACCGAGAACCAGGCGCTGACCGTCGACTTCCGCAGCGAGGACTGGGGGAGCGCGCCCTACAACGGGATGACCACCTACCGCGCGGACTTCGACTCGTGGCTGGCCGACAAGGCGGTCGCGGCCGGAGCGCGGCTGGTGAACTCGACGGTGGCCACCGGGTTGCTGCGGGAGAACGGCCGGATCGTCGGCGTGCGCACCGACCGGCCCGACGGCGACATCCGGGCCCGCGTGGTCATCGCAGCGGACGGGGTCAACTCCTTCCTGGCCAAGCAGGCCGGGCTGCTGCCCGAGAAGGACCCGGAGCACCAGACGCTCGGGGTCAAGGAAACGCTGGCACTCCCGCGCGCCACGATCGAGGAGCGCTTCCAGCTCGGTGGTGATCAGGGCGCGGACTTCGAGATCCTCGGCTGCACCGGGGAGATCCCCGGCGGCGGATTCCTCTACACCAACCGCGAGACCGTCAGCGTCGGAGTCGTGCTCTCGCTCACCGGTCTGGGCAAGTCGGGCAGGCGGCCGGAGGACGTGCTCGCCGACCTCAAGGCGCACCCGGCGATCGCGCCCTACCTGCGAGGTTCCGAGTTGAAGGAGTACTCGGCGCACCTCATCCCGGAAGGCGGATACCGCAGCATGCCGCCGCTGTCCACACCCGGCATGCTGATCGCCGGTGACGCGGCGGCGATGTGCCTGGCCGCCGGGATCTGGCTGGAGGGCGTCAACTTCGCCCTCGGCTCCGGACTCGCCGCCGGACGCACCGCCGCCGAGGCGGTCGAGAACGGCGGTTCGCTCGACGGCTACAAGGAGCGCCTGGAGGGCAACTTCGTGCTCGCCGACCACAAGCGGCTGCAACGCGCACCCGGTCTGGTGCTGTCCGAGCGGGTGCAGCAGCAGTACCCCAAGCTGCTGTGCGACTTCGCCCAGGGCGTGTTCACCGTCGGCAACCCCGCGCCGAAACCGGGCATGGGCAAGCTCTTCCGCGACACCGCCGCTCGTCACGGCGTCCGCCTGCGGAAGCTCGCCGCGGACGCCTGGACCGGACTGCGCACCTTCGGCTGAGGAGAGGCAACCGATGTACCGAGACATCTCGTTCGAGGACCGGATGGACACGGTCGACTTCGACGTCGGCGAGCGAGCGCACATCACCGTCGACACCGAGGTCTGCCGGTCCTGCACCACCAAGGCCTGCGTGTCGGCGTGCCCGGCGAAGTTGTTCGTGCCGACCGGGGACGGCGGCATCCTGTTCAACTACGAGCAGTGCTTCGAATGCGGGACCTGCTACCAGATCTGCAACAACGAGGGCGCCATCAGCTGGACCTACCCCGACGGCGGTCACGGCGTCGTGTTCCGGAGGGGCTGAGGAGATGCGCATCGCGGTGGCACTGAGCCGGTCCTGGCAGCGGGTCGAGGTCGATCCGCTCACCGGGGCGATGAGCGGCGGGCATCGCGGCGAGAGCCCGGCCGAGCACGCCGCTCTGGAGCACGCGCTGCGGCTCGCCGAGCGGACCGGTGGCCAGGTGCACGCCCTCACCGCCGGCCCGGTGGAAGCCGAGGAGGGGCTGCGGGAAGCGCTGGCCGCCGGAGCGCACCGCGCCACCCGCATCGACGTCGACACCCCGCTGACCCCGGACGCGTTGGCGCGCAGCACGTCCACCGCCGGTGCGCTGGTGGCCGCGATGCCCGAGACGCCGGACCTGGTGCTGTGCGGCGACCGGTCGGCGGACGGAGGAACCGGTGCCACACCGGCGTTCCTCGCCGCGCACCTGGGCGCGGCCCAAGCGCTCGGTGCGGTCCACCTGGAGCTCGACGGCGACCGGTTGCTGGCCCACCGCCGCCTGGACGGCGGAGCCCGCGAGGTCCTGCGCCTGCCCAGCCCCGCCGTGGTCTCGGTCGAGGGCGGCCTGCGGCTGCGCCGGGCGTCCCTGCCCGCCGTGCTGGCGGCGCAGGACGCGCAGATCGACGTCGTAGCCCCACCCGGGAACCGGTCCCGCACCGACGTCGTGAGCTCCGGCCCCCGCCGTCCCCGCGCTCGGGAACACCCCGCCCCGAGCGGCGACACGGCTCATGACCGGGTGCTGGAGCTGACCGGTGCGCTGGTCGAGCGGACCCCGCCGACGGTCATCGGTCCGCTGAGCGCCGGGGACGCCGCTGACGAGCTGCTGTCGTACCTGCAACGCCACGGGTTCGAGGTGCGGTCATGAGCAGGGTCGCGATCGTCACCGGAGCAGCCAGGGGAGTCGGCGCGGCCGTGGTGCGGCAGCTCGCCGAGGACGGCTGGAGCGTGGTCGCGCTCGACCTGTGCGCCGACCTGCCCGGCGTGCCCTACCCGCTCGGCACCCGGGAGGAGCTGCGGCAACTCGCCGAGGAGCACCCGGGTGCGGTGCGCGACGTGGTCGCCGACGTCCGGGATTCCGAGGCGCTGGCCGAAGCGGTCCGGGTGGCGGAGGTCGAGTTCGGCGGGCTCGACGCGGCCGTCGGCGCCGCGGCCGTGATGGCCGGGGGATCACCCCTGTGGGAGACCAGCGACACCGAGCTCGACCTGCTCTTCGACATCGGTGTCCGAGGCGTGTCCAACCTGGCGCGCGCCGCCGTGCCCGCGATGCTGCGGCGACCCGAACCGCGAGCAGGACGCTTCGTCGCGCTGGCCTCGGCGGCAGCGCACCGGGGGCTCTACCACCTGGCCGGGTACAACGCGGCGAAGCACGCGGTGGTCGGGCTGATCCGCGGCTTGGCCACCGACCTGCGCGGAACCGGCATCAACGCCACCGCGGTCTCGCCGGGATCCACCCGCACAGCCATGCTCACCGCGACCGCCGCGTACTACGACCTCGACGACGTCGAGGAGTTCGCGGGGCACCAGGTCGTCGAACGCCTGCTGGAGCCCGAGGAGGTCGCCGCGGCCGTGCGCTGGTTGTGCGACGAACGCGCCTCCGCGGTCACCGGGACGGTGGTCCACGCGGACGGGGGGTTCACGGCGTGAGGCTGGTGGCCGATCCCAGCCTGCAGCGCTGGGAGGAGGGGCGCACCGTCGCGGGCGGCTCGCCCTACCGCATCCTGCGGCTGACCGCGCGCGGCAGCGCGCTCCTCGACGACTGGCTCGCCGGAAATCCCGTCACCGCGGGGAGTTCGCTCGCCGAGCGGCTCATCGGCACCGGGATGGTGCACCCGGAGCACGACACCGCCGGTCTGGGACCGGACGACGTCACCGTCGTCGTCCCGGTCCACGGCCAGAACCCGACCGCGCTGCTGGCCGCGCTGGCGGGCCTGCGGGTCATCGTCGTGGACGACGGATCCCCGGCACCGATCCCCGGTGCGGCCGTGCGGCACGACACCGCGCGCGGGCCCGCCGCCGCCCGCAACGCCGGGTGGCGCCTGGCCACGACACCGCTGGTGGCGTTCCTCGACGCCGACACGCTCCCGGAACCGGGCTGGCTGGAGCCGCTGCTGCGGCACTTCGAGGCACCCGACGTCGCCGCCGCGGCGCCGAGAGTGCGCAGCACGCGGGGACGTTCGGCGCTGGAGCGCTACGAGCGGACCCGCTCCCCGCTGGACCTCGGCCCCCGCCCCGGGCCCGTGCTGCCGGGCAGTCGCATCAGCTACGTGCCCACGGCCGCCCTGCTGATCCGAACCGACGCCCTGGCCGAACTCGACGGGTTCGACGAGACCATGCGCTTCGGCGAGGACGTCGACCTCGTCTGGCGGCTGAGCGCACGCCACCGAGCCCGGTACGAACCGGCCGCGATCGTCGAGCACACCCCGCGCCGCAGCTGGGCCGCGCTGCTGCGGCAGCGCTACGGGTACGGCTGCTCCGCCGGTCCTCTCGGGCGACGTCACGGCGAACACGTGGCCCCCGTGCGGATCTCGCTGTGGAGCGTGCTGACCTGGGTGCTGATCGCGATCGGGCGTCCCCGGCTCGCGCTGGTCGTCACCGGCGCGGCCGCTGCACTGCTCACCCGGAAGCTCGGCGCTCTGGGCGTTCCCGCGTCGGAGTCGGTCAAGCTCGCGCTCCACGGGAACCTCGGGGCGGCACGGCTTCTCGCAGACGCGATCGGCCGATCCTGGGCGCCGCTGGCGATCCCGCCGCTGCTGCTGAGCAAGCGCGGACGTCGGGTTCTCGTGCTCGTCGCCGCCCGTCACCTCGCGGAGGAGGGCGAGCTCGATCCGGTGCGCCACTGCCTCGCCCGCCTCGCCGACGACGCCGCCTACGGGTGCGGGGTGCTGAGCGGGGCGCTGCGCGAACGCAGCACCACCGCGCTGCGGCCCGTGCTCACCGACAGGGGCGGGCGCAGCAGCGTTCCGGTGGGCGGAGGCGCGGCGTGAACCTCGGCGACACCGCGTGGCCCGAGCTCGGCGAGCCGCGGTTGCTCGCGGTCCCGGTCGGCGCCACCGAGCAGCACGGACCGCACCTGCCCTGCACCGTGGACACCGACATCGCGATCGCGCTGTGCGAGAGGCTGGCCGAGCAGCGGGACGTCGTGGTGGCGCCCGCCGTGGCCTACGGCTCCAGCGGCGAGCACGCCGCGTTCCCCGGCACCCTGTCCCTCGGCCAACGCGCCACCGAGCTCCTGCTCGTCGAGCTCGGCAGGTCGGCCGACGCCTTCGCGGGCGTCGTGCTGGTGTCCTGCCACGGCGGCAACGCCGGACCCGTGCGTCGAGCCGTGCGCCTCCTGCGGGACGAAGGCCGCAAGGTGCTCGCCTGGTCACCCAGCGGTCCCGCCGACGACAGCCACGCCGGGCGGACCGAGACCTCCGCCATGCTCGCCCTCCGGCCGCACGCCGTCCGCCTGGAACGCGCCGAGGCCGGCAACACCGAACCGCTGCCCGCGCTCCTCGACCGGCTGCGCGCCGGCGGGACCGCCGCGGTCAGCGACAACGGGGTGCTCGGTGACCCGCGCGGCGCCAGCGGCGCCGAAGGACGACGAATCCTGAAGGCCTGGGCGGAAAGCCTCCTGGACGCCGTCGACACCTGGGCCTGATCTCCGCATCGCGGGCAACGCGACCCGCTTCCGTCGCGTGTGGACCACGGCTGGGCTGAAGACGCCTCGTCGCCGAGCGGGTGCGATCGGAGACCTGCGACCGCGAACCGGACGTCCCGGGGAAAACGGCGAAAACGCCCATCTATAGCCGATCATGTCGGCACCCCGGTGGTGCGCAGCGACCTAAGAACCTTCGCCTGGAAGGACCCGCAGGGGTGAGCGTGACGAACGACCTCGTCGAACACGAGTTATCCGAGCCGACGCGACGAGGGGAGGTTCCCGCGCCCCGGCGCCGCTCGGACCGGATCGCGCTGTGGGCGGTGCCGCTGCTGGCCGCGGTCGCGGGACTGGGGTTCGTGCTGGTGAACGTCCACTACAACGGCGGCTTCTACATCCCGCCGCTGGACGACACCTACATCCACCTCCAGTACGCGAAGCAGATCGGGCAGGGCCAGTTCCTGCAGTACAACGACGGGGACCCGATCAGCACCGGTGCTAGCAGCCTGCTGTACGTCCTGGTCCTGGGCGCGTTGCACTTCGTCGGTCTGCACGGTTCGGCGCTGCTGCCCGCTGCGGTGCTCCTCGGCGTCGTCTGCCACGCGCTGACCGCCGGTGGAGTGGTGCTGCTCGGCCGCCGCGTGGCCGGTCCGGTCGCGGGGGCCTGGGCGGGCGGCCTGGTCGCCCTCAGCGGCCCGCTGCTGTGGGGCGCGACCAGCGGCATGGAGGTCTCCGCGACCGCGCTGCTCCTGGTGGCGACGCTGGTGCTGCTGGTCCGCGAAGCACCGAGCGGGGTCTTCAGGTTCACGCCGGTGCTGGTGGCTCTCGCGGCGCTGTGCCGGATGGAAGCGCTGGTGTTCCTGGTGCTGGTGCCGGCGCTGATGATGTCGGTGAGCGCGCGCCGCGGGCGCGACCTCGGCACCCGAATCGCGGGGACCGCCTGGTGCGCGCTGCCTTTCGCCGTGGTCGGCGCACAGCTGGTGTTCTACCTGATCGCGACGGGGCACTCCTCGCCGAACGGTTCGCAGGCCAAGTCGCACCTGAGCATGCCGAACCTGAGCCTGGGCGAACTGGCGGGCAAGACCGCCGACAACTTCTCGGCGTTCATGGAGATCTTGGCGGGGCTCAACCGGCAGGACTTCGCCTTCCCCGGTGCGCTGCTGCTGGCGGCGCTCGGCGTCGCGGTGCTGGTGCGCGACGGCGGAACGCGGAGCTGGGTCGGCTGGGTCATCGGCATCGGGACGGTGCTGGCCCTCGGCGCGATCTCCACGATGGGAACCGCGCTGTGGCAGCAGGTCCGGTACCTGCAGCCGTTCCTGCCGCTGTTCGTGCTCGCCGCCGTCATCGGCCTGGTCGAGGTCGGCAAGCGGCTGCGCCTGGGCGAGAAGACCCCGGTGGTGCTGCTGGCGGTGGCCGGGTTGTTCACGGCCCTGTCGGTGCCGACCTGGGTGCACAACACCGTTCAGGACTCCGGGGGAATCCGCGAACGAGTCGTGGCCCTGGCCGCCTGGACCAAGGGGAACCTGCCGGAGGGGGCGCGGCTGGGCGTGCACGACGTCGGAGCCGCCGCCTACCTGGGCGGACATCCCACGGTCGACCTCGTGGGTCTGACGACCAACGGCTTGGCCGAGCCCGCTCTGCACGGGATGGGTGCGCTCTACGAGGAACTGCGCGCGATGTCGCCCGACGACCGCCCCGACTACATCGCCATCTACGACCGGATGCCCAGCGGAGTGCAGCTGGAGCACCTCGCCGACGCCGGTGTCCTCGGAGCGCCGGTGCTCTCGCTGCCGGTGATGACGGTCTACAAGGCGGACTGGAGCCTGATCGACACCGGTGACGTGCCGATCAGGCCGATCAGCGGCGTCATCCGCGATCACGTCAACGTCGGTTCCCGGGACTCGGAAGCCGATCACGACCACGTGGTGAGCACCGCGCGCGCCGGTTTCCAGCCGCTCACCGAGGCGCGCACGCTGGAGGTCGGCGGGCGCGAGGTCGTCGACAGCGCCCGGCACGTCATCGGCGAGGAGGAGTTCACCCTGCACGGTCTCGTTCCGGGACGCGAGGTCCGGCTCATCGCGCGGCACGACTCGACCGGACCGAAACCCGGCCTGTACACCGGTGCTCGCGACGTGCGGGTGTTCGCCGACGGCGCGGACCTGGGCAAGCACTGGCTCAAGCCGGAGACCAAGGGCTGGTCGGAGACCGTGATCAGGATCCCGGCGGAGCACGTGACGGGCACCGAGCTGACCGTCCGGATGGCCGCGATGACCTCGTTCGGCCCGTCCCCGGACTACAAGTCCTTCGGCTACTGGGCGGTCCAGTGACCCGGTGACCTCGGCCTGGCGCGGTTGACACCCGCCCCGGCCTTTCGTGTACTCGGGTGCGATGAGCGACGAGCGGATGGCGGCCGGTGCGCACCAGCCTGCCCGAGTGGCACGAGCCGGTCGGGGTCGATCCGACCGGCCGGCGGTTCGCGATCATCGGCATCGGCCCAGGCGCCCGGGAGATCACCCGGCGCTGGGCCCGCTCGGCGCCGGGCGCTTCCCGGGCGGTGCACGGGGATCGCGCCGAGGAGGTGACCGGGGCGCTGGACGCGCAGCTGCGCGCGGCTCGGGTCGGATGGCGGCTGATGCTGGCCGGGCCGGAGGCCGACGTGCTGGCGCTGCGCTCGCGGGCGATCACCGCCGGTGCCGTGGACGAGGAGATCCGCTGCCAGGTCACCTCGCGGGAGCGGCTGGTCGTGCACTGCGCGCACTGCGCCGCGGACACCGAGACGACGGCCTCGCCAGGAGCGGAGGCCCGGTGCGGCGGATGCGGGCAGCCGCTGCACATCTACTCCCACGTGTCCCGGTTCCGCGGCTCGTACCTGGGTTTTCGCGCTGACGTGGAGGCATTCCGGTGAGCCTGCCCGAGCGGGTCCGGCGGTTCCCGTGGCCGCTGGAGGGCGACCGCTACCGCTACGGCGTCAACGTCGAACCGGCGCCGCGAGAGCACCGCACGGCCGCGGGGGAGTGGGGCGGCACCGTCCTGGACTTCGACGCGGCCTACGAGAGCGAGCTCGCCGAGCGCGCGGCGATCCTCGACCGCGACCCGGGCAGGCACGTGGAGCTCGGGCACATGCGCGCCGCGTCGTGGGACGCCCTGCTGCACCTGCTGTCCGAAGCCGCTGACACCGATCCGGCGATGACGCTGACGCGCTGCGGGGATCGCGAATTCCGCTGGGAGAACGCGAGACTCGGGATGTCGCGGCGGTTCCGGTTCGGCGACGAGGACTCGCTCGGCGAGCCGCCGCTGCGTTTCGCCGCCTCTCAGGTGCCCGACGACGTCGTGCTGCTCGACGAGCGGGAAGGGCGGCTGTTCGCCGATGCGGGGGTGGTGACCTTCGCGTCGAACTGGTCGATCCGGTTCGTGCTCGGCATGTCCTTCACCGAACTGCACGGTCCGGTCCCCCGCGACTTCGCCGACGGTGCGATCCCGAGGGCCGAGCGCTTCCTGCTCGGATTGCAACCCGGGGAGTGCTACCGGCGGCAGAACTGGAGCTCCACCATCGGGCACCGGCTGGACGCCTCGCTGGAGACCTACGACCAGTGGGGCGCCGAACGCGCTCGGGAGGTGGACATCGGGGAGTCCTTGCACCTGCGGGTGGAGGTCCAGCACCTGGTCCGGCTGCCGATGACGGGCTCGATCATGTTCCTGATCCGCACCTACCTGCTGCCGATGCGCGAACTCGCGCTCGTCCGGTCCTGGCGCGAGCAGTTGGCGACCGTGCTCGCCGAGCTGCCCGACGAGATGGCCGACTACAAGGGTTACGGCGAGATCCGGCCCGCGCTGCTGGAGTGGTTGCGCCGATGAAACGCCTCACCGTGACCGAGACGAGCCTCATCGCCGACGGCGTCCGGCGGATCCGCCTGGGCGGTGAGATCACCTCCCACCCGCCCGGCAGCCACATCGACGTGCTGTGCGGCGTCGACGAGCAGGGGCGGCCGCGTCGCAACTCCTACTCGCTGACCGGTGACGGCTTCCGGCCGTCGGAGCACGAGATCTCGGTGCGCCTCGGTACCGGCGGCTCGCGTTGGATGCACGCGCTGCGACCCGGTGACGTCGTCGAATCCGACGGTCCTCGAAGCGGTTTCGCGCCCGTGCAGATCGCGCGTCACCACCTCCTGGTGGCCGCGGGCATCGGTGTCACCCCGATCCTCTCGCACGCGCGGGCGGCCCGGAGGTGGCAGCGGTCGGCCGAAATCCACTACATATCGCGCAACGGCGCTCACGCGGACGATCTCCGGGAGCACCGTGCGCACATCACCGGCTCCCGAGCCGAGTTCTGGAACGGCCTGGACCTCACGGATCAGCCGCTGGGCACCCACCTCTACGTCTGCGGCCCGGCGTCGTTCATGGACGAGGTCGTCGACCTGGCGGGCCGGGCGGGCTGGCCACCCACCCGCGTCCACACCGAGCGCTTCGGTGCTGTTCCCGCGACCGGCGACGCGTTCTCGGTCCGGCTGAGCGGGACGGGCGCGGTCGTGCGCGTCGGGGAGGACGAAACCCTCCTGGACGCGCTGGAAGCAGCCGGCTCGGACGTCCCCAGCAGGTGCCGCAAGGGGGTGTGCGGTGAATGCGTCACGCCCGTCCTCTCGGGAGACCCCGTTCACCAGGACCTCCACCTCACCGACGACGAGCGCCGCACCAGCATCGCGCCGTGCGTCTCCCGGGCCAGGGGCACTCTCGAACTCGACCTCTGACGACCTTCTTCCGGGGTCCGAGGACCGAGTGACGACTGCGCGCACCGAGCCCCCCGCGTGAAGCGGCGCGCGGGTCAGGCGGATTTCCAGGCCGTCCGGCGGAGGAGGCGGAGTCCGTTGAGAGCCACGAGGATCGTGGATCCCTCGTGGCCGGCGACTCCGAGGGGGAGCGGCAGGTGGCCCACGAGGTCCCAGGTCACCAGGACGGCGATGAATGTTCCCGCGATCACGAGGTTCGCGGTGACGACGCGGTGCGCCCTGCGGGAGAGCTCGACGACGGCGGGGATCGCGGTGAGGTCGTCGCGGACGATGATCGCGTCCGCGGCCTGGAGGGTCAGGTCGGAGCCCGCACCGCCCATCGCGATGCCCGCGTGGGCGCCGGCCATGGCGGGTGCGTCGTTGATGCCGTCGCCGACGAACGCCACTCGGTGGCCGTCCGAGCGCAGCTGGTCCACCTCGCCGAGCTTCTGGTCCGGGAGCAGGCCCGCGCGGACGTCGGTGATGCCGACGTGCTCGGCCAGCCGGCTCGCCCCGGCGGCGGTGTCGCCGGTCAGCAGCACCGGATCGCTGGTGAGCTCGCGGGTCGCGGCCACCGCGGCGGGGGCTTCCGGACGGGGTTCGTCGCTGATCGACAGCAGCCCGATCGGCTCGCCGTCGCGGCGTACCAGCACCGCGGTGCAGCCCGCCTCGACCTCGAACTCCGCTGGGGCAGCACCGATCTCGACGAGTCGACCGTCGACCCGGGCGGTGACCCCGCGGCCCGGCAGGGCGGCGAAGTCCACGGCCGGGGGCAGCGAGAGCTCCGCTAGTTCGGCGGCGCGCACGACGGCGGTGGCCAGCGGGTGCTCGCTGGGCTTCTCGGCCGCGGCGGCGATCCGCAGCAGCTCGTCCCGGCTCCACCCCGCGTCGAGCGCCCGCACCTCGGCGACCTCCGGAGTTCCCCGGGTGAGCGTGCCGGTCTTGTCGAAGGCGACCTTGGTGGTCGTGCCCAGCTGCTCCATCACCACCGCGGACTTCACCAGCACGCCGTGGCGGCCCGCGTTGGCGATCGCGGCCAGCAGCGGCGGCATCGTGGCCAGCACCACCGCGCACGGCGAGGCGACGATCATGAAGGTCATCGCCCGGAGCAGGGATTCCCGCAGTTCAGAGCCGAACAGCAGCGGGATCGCGAACAGCGCGACGGTCGCCGCGACCATGCCGAGGGAGTAGCGCTGCTCGACCTTCTCGATGAACAGCTGGGTGCGGGCCTTGGTCCGGCCGGCCTGCTCGACCAGGGCGGCGATCCGCGCGACCACGGAGTCCTCCGCGCGGCGGCTCACCCACACGCGCAGCGATCCGGTGCCGTTGAGGGTGCCTGCGAAGACCTCGGAGCCGGCCGAGACGTCCGCGGGGATCGGCTCGCCGGTGATCGTGGCCTGGTCGACGGCGCTGGCGCCGGACAGCACAGCGCCGTCGGCCGGAACGCGCTCACCGGGCCTGATCAGCACCTCGTCGCCGACCTCCAGCTCGGAGGCCGGGCGGACCTGCTCCGCACCGGCGGCGGTCACGACGGTCGCGGTGTCCGGGGCCAGGTTCAGCAGCCCGCGCACGGAGTCCTCGGTCCGCGCGGTGGCCAGCGCCTCCAGCGCGCCCGAGGTGGCGAAGATGACGATGAGCAGCGCCCCGTCGGTGATCTCGCCGATGGACGCCGCGCCGATCGCGGCCAGCACCATCAGCAGGTCGACGTCGAGGGTCTTCTCCCGCAGCGCCTGCAGCCCGGCCAGCGCCGGTTCCCAGCCGCCGGTCGCGTAGCAGGCGAGGTAGAGCGCCCACCAGGACCACTCCGGAGCGCCGGCCAGCTGCAGGCACAGCCCGGCCAGGAACAGCCCGAGCGCGGTGGCGGCCCAGCGCATCTCGGGCAGCCCGAACAGCCGGGTGCGCGCCGGTGGAGCGAGACGTGGGGGAGTGGCGGTGGACGTGACCACGGGTGGAACCTCCGCAGAGCCGAGCTGACTCGCTCAGGGGATCACATGAAGAGGTTTTCATGCAAACTGCGGTTTAGACTGCGACTCATGGGACACGGAGTGGACCGGGAGGCGACCAGGCTCGACGCGGAGTCGGCCGCGCACGTGGCGAACACGCTGCAGGCGCTGGCCACCCCGAGCCGGCTGCTCATCCTCGCCGAGCTGCGACAGGGGTCGCGCCCGGTCACGGAGCTCGCCGAGGCGGTCGGCATGGAGCAGTCCGCCGTGTCCCACCAGCTGCGGCTGCTGCGCAACCTCGGTCTGGTCGTGGGCGCCCGCTCGGGGCGCAGCATCGTCTACAGCCTCTACGACAACCACGTCGCCCAGCTGCTCGACGAGGCCGTCTACCACAGCGAACACCTGCGCCTGGGGCTCGTCGACCGCTCCGGCGCGATCAGCTGACGCGCAACCCCAGCGCGGCCAGCCGCATCCCGGCCAGCCGCTCGATGGCCTCGGGATCGCCCGCGCGCCAGGCCGCGGCCGGCTCGGTGCCGATCCGCTGGAGCCGTCGGTGGGGCAGCTCGGTCAGCGCGCGCAGCGCCAGCAGATCCGCGCCCTCCGCGCGCATCGCCACGGCCTGCCCGGCGGCGCGCGCGTAGCGGATCCGGCGCGGTAACCACAACGCGAGCACCGGGATCAGCGAGGCCGCCACGATGACCACCGCGACGCTCGTGGCGGCCAGCCCGATCGCCTCCAGCAGGCGCGCGCCCGCATCGACGAGCACGTCCCCGGCCGAACCGCCGCGACCCAGCGCTCCGGCCAGGTCCTCGCCGACGAACGGGACACCCGAGGCGGTGGAGGCGGCGTCGGCGAAGGTGCTGCGGAGTCCGCCACCTGCCTCGATCATGCGGTGTCCGGGTGCCTGCAGCTGCAGCACGGCCGACTTCGCCTCACCGGCCAGCCAGCAGAACGCGGCGATCCAGGTGATCGCGACGAGATCGGACAACAGCTGTCCGGCGAGGCGGACCGGGCGTTCGGCGTAGAAGCGCATGCGCGCTTCCTACCAGAGCCGGCCCGGAACGTCGATCATCCACTGTGGACCAATCGAACCGGATCGACCCTTGAGGGGGAACTTTCACCCAGCGGACTTGCGCCACACCGAGATGTGCTTGGTGCTGGTGCTGGTGAACGGGCTGCGGTCCCAGTCCGCCCAGCGCTCCACCAGGCGCATGCCCGCGATCCGGGCCATGAGGTCGAGCTCGGCGGGCCAGACGTAGCGGAAGGGCGTCGAATCGAGGTGCCACCGGCCGTCGCGCTTCCAGAAGTGGTGCGAGATCAGGCCTTGGTGCGCCACGTCGTACTCGTCGACGCCGACGTGGTCGGCGCGGAAGTCGAACGGCACGTGGGATTCGCCGAACGGCAGCTTCTGCAGGTCCGGCACGCCGACCTCGATCGCGAAGTGCCCGCCCGGAACCAAGTGCCGGGCGGCGTTGCGGAAGCAGTCGACCTGCTCGTCCTGCGTGGTGAGGTTGTTGATCGTGTTGAACACCAGGTACACCAGCCCGAACTCGCCGGGAACCCCGGTGCGGGCGAAATCTCCTGCGGTGACGCTGATCCGCTCGCCGCCCGGCTTCGCGCGCAGCCGAGACAGCATCGCCTCGGACAGGTCGATGCCGTGCACGGGCACACCGCGCTCGCGCAGCGGCAGCGCCACTCGTCCGGTTCCGATGCCGAGCTCCAGCGCGGCACCGGAACCGGCGAGCCCGGCGAGGAACTCCACCGCGGGCCCGAGAACCGCGGGGGCGAACATCTCCGCCTCGTCGGAGTCGTACTCCGCCGCGACGGTCTCGCCGAAATGGTCCACAACCACGTGTCGAACGATGGCACCGAAGTCCGGGCCGCGCCACCGATTTTTCGGCCCCGAGCACCCGATCGGCCGCGTTGACATCATCTCGGCGGTCGCGAAACATCCTGTTCGGTCGTGTTGAACCGGGCGTGGAATCACCATGAGGGGTGTTCGATGGTGTGCGACTTCGTGCTCACCCGGCGGCGGATGATCGCGCTCGCCGCTGCCGCGGCCACCGCGCCCGCCGTGCTCGGCGGCGCACCGCGCGCGTTCGCGGTACCGGGTGCGCAGCGCAGCACCGACTTCGGTGGTGGCTGGCGGTTCTGCCTGCTCAACACCACGGGTGAGGACGCCCCCGCGCCCGCACCGGACGATCCCTCCTGGCGGTCCTTGGACCTGCCGCACGACTGGAGCATCGAGCTCGACCCGGTGGACGACGAGCGCACCACGGGAGGCACCGGGTTCCTGCCCGGCGGGCTCGGTTGGTACCGCAAGACCTTCGCACTGCCACCGGACACCGCGGGCAAGAAGATCTCCGTCGAGTTCGACGGCGTCTACATGGACTCCGAAGTCCTGTTCAACGGTCACCGCGTCGCCGCGCATCCCTACGGCTACACGGGCTTCGCGGTCGACCTCACCCCGCTGGCCCGCACCGACGGCGGGGAGAACGAGCTGCTGGTCAAGGCGCGCAACGAGATCCCCAGCAGCCGCTGGTACTCCGGCAGCGGGATCTACCGCGACGTGCACCTGGTGATCACCGACGCGGTGCACGTGGTCCGGCACGGCATCGCCGTCACCACACCGGGTCTCGCCGACACCCTGCCCGGACACGCGATCGTGCGAGTCGCCGCCACCGCCGTCGCCGAAACCGGTGCGACGCGGGCGGAACTGACCGTCGTCCTGCGCGACCCTGGCGGGGAGGAGGTCGCCCGCGCGAGCGCCCCCGTCGACCTCGCGCCCGAGCCGCGCACCGTCGGACTCGACCTCCGCGTGGACGATCCGCGGACCTGGTCGCTGGATTCCCCGCGACTGCACACCGCCGAGGTCTCGGTGACCGCAGGCGGGAAGGTGCTCGACACCGCCGAAACCCCCTTCGGCATCCGCTGGTTCGCCTTCGACCCCGCGCGCGGGTTCTCGCTCAACGGTGAGCCGATGAAGCTGCAGGGCGTCAATCTGCACCACGACCTGGGCGCGCTCGGTGCCGCCACCAGCTACGACGCGATCGTCCGGCAGTTGCGGATCATGCGGAGCATGGGCGTCAACGCCGTCCGCACCTCGCACAACCCGCCGTCGCCGCAGCTGCTGCGCGCGGCCGAGCGGGAGGGCGTGCTGCTGCAGGTGGAGGCTTTCGACTGCTGGCGGACCGGCAAGACCGACCACGACTACCACCGGTTCTTCGACGAGCACAGCGATGCGGACCTCACCGAGATGGTCGAGGCGGCCAAGAACTCGCCGGCCGTGATCATGTGGTCGATCGGCAACGAGATCCCCGATTCGACGCTTCCGGCCGGCGTCCCCATCGCACGCCGCCTGGTCGATCGGGTGCGGGCGCTGGATCCGACGCGCCCGGTGGTCATCGGCTCGGACAAGCACCGGGAGGTCCCGGCCGACGGCTCGCCGCAGGACGAGATCCTGCGGATGCTCGACGGCGTCGGGCTCAACTACAACAACGCCTCCTCGGTCGACGCGCTGCACGCGAAGTACCCGCAGGTGTTCCTCTTCGAGTCCGAGTCGTCGTCGGAGACCTCCACGCGCGGCGTCTACGACAGCCCGCACCAGCTCAACACCGGCGAGAACCACACGCCCGGCAAGCACGGGACGTCCTCCTACGACAACAACCTCTCGTCGTGGACCTACAGCGGCGAGTACGGGCTGAAGAAGGACCGGGACCGGGTGTTCTTCGCGGGTCAGTTCCTGTGGTCGGGCATCGACTACATCGGTGAACCCACGCCGTACTCGGACGTCTTCCCGGTCAAGGCGTCGTTCTTCGGCGCGGTGGACACCGCGGGGTTCGCCAAGGACCAGTACCACCTGTTCCGCAGCCAGTGGACCAGCGAGCCGACGGTGCACCTGGTGCCGATGAACTGGACCGACCACGAGCCCGGCGAGACGGTGGTGGTGTGGGTCCACAGCACAGCGCGGACGGTGGAGCTGCTGCTCAACGGCCGTTCGCTGGGGGAGCGCAGCTTCGACCGCAAGACCGCCACCGACGGCCGCGAGTACCTGGAGACCACCGAGCCGACCGGCGACGACAAGACCGTCACCGGAGGCCCGTTCCCCGGCAGCTACACGAGCCCGAACGGCAGCGCGGGGAAGCTGCACCTGACCTGGGAAGTCCCGTTCGAGCCGGGCGAGCTGGTCGCCGTGGCCAAGCAGGACGGGAACGAGGTCGCCCGGGACGTGCTGCGCTCGGCGGGGCCGGCGGCCGAGGTGCGGCTCAGCCGCGAGGACATCGGTGCGCTGTCGTTCGTCACCGCTGAGGTCGTGGATTCGGCGGGCGTCGTGGTCCCCTCGGCCGACGACGAGCTGACCTTCACCGTCGAGGGCGGCAGCCTGCTGGGAACCGACAGCGGCGAGCAGGACAGCGCCGCCAACTACCGCTCGGCGACCCGGAAGGCGTTCGGCGGCAGGGCGTTGGCCATCGCGCCCGCCGGATCCGACGTGCGCGTCACGAGGTCCGAGCCCGCGCGACCGTCCGAACCGGTCGCGGACGCGAGCTACTCCGGTTCGGCAGGGACCGGGCCCGCGAACATGCTCGACGGCGATCCCGCCACGCACTGGTCGAACCACTACGTCAAGGAGGCCACCGGACTGCTGCACGCCGTGAGCGCGGCGCACGCGCGGGAGTGGGTGTCGATCAGCTGGCCGGAGGCCCGGCGCGTCGAGGCGGTCGAGCTGACCTTCACCGTCGACCCGGCGCACGCGGTGCCCGCCTCGCTAACGGTGAGCTATTGGGACGGCACCCGCTTCGCTCCGGTCCGCGAGCAGCGCGGTGAGCCTGCGCCGGTCACCCGGATCACCTTCGAACCCGTCACCACCGACCGGCTCAAGATCGCGCTGATCAGCGCGAAACCCGTTTCAGGGGAAGGATTCCTGGGCGTGAGCGACCTAGGAGCCGTTTAGGATTGCGGCGAAGCCGCTGATCCAGGTGTGGGACTCAGCCCGCACCGCCACGCGAAGCAATGCATCAACAGTGCCTACTCGTGCAGGTCCGGCGGCTGGTCGGTGTGCCGGAGCGAGAGCCCGGTTCCCCAGCAGTTGGGGCACAGCCGCTGCGTGGTGGTGACCTCCGGCGGGGAGGTCTCCTCGTCCCGCCGCACGTGCATCGCCGAGACCTCCCGCTGACCGTCGCAGTTGCGGCACTGCTCGCGCGGCAGCTCGGCCGCGGGCATCGCCTGCACCTGCTGCACCACCCGGTGGCGCAGTGCGCGCAGCTCCGCGGACTCCTCGTCGGGATCGGCGTGCCTGCCGAGCAGGTCCGTCTCGGCCAGCGCCGCTTCGAAGGTGCGCAGCAGCTGCTCCACTTCGCCGAGGTCGCCCTGCGCGGTCATCGGTCGCCCCGCAGGTGCGCGGCGCCGACGATCCGTGATTGCGGTGTGGTGGGTGTCATGGAGCCATCCGAATTCTTCTGCGGTGCACTGGATCGGCTGTCGTCCGGGGAACGGCGAGCTAGCATCGCAGAGCCCGCGGGCGCGAAATAGGATCGAATTCACACCGTCGAACACGATCCGAAAACGCGCCAATCACGCGCGGGTAACCTCGTTCCTCGGGGGAAGTCGCAATTGCGCTGGTGGGACGAACGGATCGCGGTTTCGGGGTCCACCGGGAACGGCTTTCCGCCGGCCGAAGTCGCGAGCTCCGCGTTGCGGAAGTGAAAGTCCGTGGGGGAAGGTCGATCGGGTGTTGTCCGCGAAATTCCCGAATCGCGCGAAGTGGAATTGGGAATTCCGTTTGAACGCGTTGTTCCGGAGGGGCTGGGCGGGATCCCTGGGGGAATGGGACCCGCCCAGCATTGGGCGAGGTCCGGTAAGGGGGAGTACCGGTTGCCTCGCGTGGTAGCGGCGTCGGGGGATTGGGGGCGCCGCTACTAATGATCATAGTAGATGTGAATCTGCTTGTGGGTCAACGGGGTTGCGATTCGCGGTCGGTCCAAAATGGATCGCGATCGTCAGGAAAACCCGAACGCCGTTCACATAGCGCGCGCGACGTGCGCTTCCAGACGTACGATGTGGCCGGGGAGGATGGCCGATGCGTTGTCTGGGTGAGCTCGAAGCCGCGGTGATGCGGGTGTTGTGGGAATCGTCTGAGCCGATCAAGGTGCGAGAGGTCTTGGAACGGCTCGACACCGGTCGTTCGCTTGCTTACACGACCGTGCTGACGGTGCTCGACAACCTCCACCGGAAGGGCTGGGTCGAGCGGGAGATGGACGGCCGCGCCTACCGGTACGAGGCGCGGCGCACCCGAGAAGAAGCGGCCGCGCGGACCTTGCACCAGGTGCTCGCGGGCTCGGGCAGCCCGGACGCGGTCCTCGCGCACTTCGCCGCCTCGATCAGCGACGAGCAGGCGGAGGCGCTCCAGGCGGCTCTCGTGGAGCGGCTGCGGGCTGATCAGGGCTTGTAGGCGACGCCGCCGAGGATCAGTCGCTCCACCAGCGAGGGCTCGCGCATCCCGGGCCCGTCCGGCCACCAGTCGTTGAGCTCGACCAGGCCCGGCTCGACCAGCTCCAGCCCGCCGAAGAGCTCGGTGATCTCCTCGCGGGTGCGGTAGCGACCCGTGGCCATCGAGGATTCGCGCCAGCGCTGCTCCAGTTCCCGGGCCATCCGGTGGCCTTCGGGCAGTTCCTCGCGAGGATCCCACCAGTGCGAGATCGCCAGGTACGAGCCCGAAGGCAGCGCGTCCGCGTAGCGCCGCATGAACGCGGCGGGGTCCGCGTCGTCGTCGACGTGGTGCAGCGTCGCGCACTGGATCAGCACCATCGGCTGGGAGAAGTCGAGCTTCGCGACCTGGGGAGTCGCCAGCAGGGCCGCCGGGTCCCGCAGGTCGGAGGTGGCGAAGTGGGTGTGGTCGTTCTCCTCCATCAGCGCGCGGCCGTAGGCGGCCACTGTCGCGTCGTTGTCGACGTAGACGACGGTCGCGTCCGGGTTGTGGCGCTGCGCGACCTCGTGGGTGTTGTCCACGGTCGGCAGGCCGGAACCGATGTCGAGGAACTGACCGATCCCGACCTCGAAGCCCGCGAGGTGCCGCACGACTCGGATCAGCCAGCGGCGGATCGACTTCGCGACGTCGTCGCCGTGCGGTGAGACGGCCTGGATCGCCTCGTAGACCTCGCGGTCGACGGCGAAGTTGTCCTTGCCGCCCAGGAACATGTCGTAGACGCGGGCGATGCTGGCCTTGCTGGTGTCCGGCCCGACTCCAGCGGCCCCGCCTTCGAATCCCATCGGTCCAGAGCTCCAGTGGGGTTGATCACCTTTGGCGGGCAGTGTAGCGGGGATCGACCGGGAGCGGGGGCCGGTTCACCGCGGTGCCGGGCGTTTTCGGCCGGGCACCGCGGACATGGCCGGTCGGCGTGCCGAAAACGGTTATCCGGCAACGACGACGATGCGAAATCGCGACCTGTTCGGGACGTCAGGCGAGACGGCGCAACGCGTCCCGCGTCAGGTCGCCGAGAGCGGGGTAGCCGTCCACGGCCATCAGGAGGTCCGCCTCGGCCAGCAGGCTGCGCAGGACGTGCACCACGCCGGGAGTGCCACCGAGCGCGAGGCCGTAGGCGTAGGGGCGGCCGATCCCGACGGCCGTGGCGCCCAGCGCGAGGGCCTTGACGACGTCGGCACCGTTGCGTACGCCGGAGTCGAACAGGACCGGCAGCCCGTCCGCGGCGTCGACGACCTCGGGCAGCACCTCCAGCGCCGGAAGACCGCCGTCGGCCTGGCGCCCGCCGTGGTTGGAGCAGTAGATGCCGTCCACACCGCCGTCCTTGGCGCGGCGGGCGTCATCGGGGTGGCAGATGCCCTTGACGATCAGCGGGAGGTCGGTGAGCGACCGCAGCCACGCCAGGTCGTCCCACGTCAGCGGATTGCCGAAGGTGGAGACCCAGCGCAGCACCGCGGAACCGGGATCCTCCTCGGGGCTCTTGTCCAGGCCGGCGCGGAAGACCGGATCGCTGAAGTAGTTGCTCAGGCAGTGCCCGCGCAGCTGCGGGAAGTTCGAGGTGGCCAGGTCGCGCGGTCGCCAGCCGGGGATCCAGGTGTCCAGCGTGACGACGATGCCCTGGTAACCGGCCTTCTCGGCGCGGTGGACCAGACTTTCCGCCAGTTCCCGGTCCTTCGGCGTGTAGAGCTGGAAGAAACCCGGCGTATCGCCGAATTCCCCGGCCACGTCCTCCAGCGGATCCGAGGACAGCGTGGAGGCCACCATCGGGACGCCGCTGAGCGCCGCCGCGCGGGCGGTGGCCAGGTCGCCGTGCCCGTCCTGACCGCAGATCCCCAGGACTCCGATCGGAGCCATGAACACCGGCGAGGACAGCTTCAGGCCGAACAGGTCCACCTCGAGGTCGCGCTCGGCGGCGCCCACGAACATGCGCGGGACGAGCCCCCAGCGGTCGAACGCCGAGACGTTCGCCCGCTGCGTGCGCTCCGAGCCCGCGCCGCCGTGGACGTAGGACCACACCGAAGGCGACATCGCCGCTTTCGCGCGTTCCGCCAGCTCCTCGAACTCCATCGGCAGATCGGGCACCACCCCGCTGAGGCCGTTGAGGTAGATCTCGAGCTGGTAATCGCCGTGAGCCATGCGCATCCCTCCGGTGTCGGATCCGACGGGAATCTAACCGACGGGTGCCCATCCGGCGAAGCGCTCGTCCACCTCCTCCGGCCGCAACCCGAAGTCGGCCAGCGAATACCGGTGGCTCGGCTTCGCGTGACCGGCGGTGCTCTCGGAGTGCAGGGTCCGCATCGACCGCGCCGCGCCCTCGCTCAGCGGCAGGTCGAAGTGGTCGTAGATCCGCTCCACCACGCCGAGCGGATCGGACACGAAGTCCTCGTAGCGCACGTCGAAGAACCGCGCGGGGTCGTGCCGCGCCCGCGCGGCGTTGAACTCCGCCAGACCGCGCGACCACAGGTCCAGCTGGTCGCGGCCGATCGTCTCGCCGCGGAAGGTCTCCGACCACTCGTCGGTCGCGTGCGCGGCCAGGCTGCACACCGAGGCGATGGCGGTGCGCGGCTCCCGGTGCGTCTGGATCACCAGCGCGTCGGGATAGACCTCGAACAGCGCGTCCAGCGCGAACAAGTGGCTCGGGTTCTTCAGCACCCAGCGCCGGTTCTGCTCGGGCAGCCCGATCAGCTGCAGGTTGCGCTTGTGCCGCGCGTAGGCCGAGGTCCAGTCCTGACCGGCCAACCAGCGCGAGTACGTCGGCAGGTGCGCCAGGCACTCGTAGGAGATCGAGCGCATCGACTGGCGCAGCAGCTGCCAGCACTCCTCGACCTGCTCGGCCGACATGTAGTGCACGCCCATGAACTCCGGGTGCTCCACGTGGTGCTGGGTGTAGCCCTGCTGGATGCCCTGGAAGACCGGGTCGTCCGCCCAGGTCTCGCGCGGCGGGCGCGGCTGCGGCACCTCCGTCAGCCACACCTCCGGGCCCTGGTTCCCGGGGTCGGCGGTCAGCAGCCGGTGCAGCGCGGTCGTACCCGTGCGCGGCAGCCCGGTGACGAAGATCGGGCGTTCGACGGCGACCTCGGCGTGCTGCGGGTGCTTCCGCCACGCCGCCTCGCTGAACAGCCGGGCCGTCAGCGCACCCCGCAGGAACGCCCGCTTGACCTTGTTGCCCAGCGGCGTCAGCCCGGCGTCCCGCTCGTAGGACTCCAGCAGCACCCCCAGACCGTCGGTGTAGTCGTCGGTGCCGAAGTCGTCCAAGCCGATCAAGCGGGTCGCCGATGCGTGCAGGTCCTCGACCGTGCCCACGTTCTCGCGGCCGATGCTCATGGACTCACTCCTCCGTCCTCGTTCGTGCAGTGCGCGCGGCCGCGACGCCGTCATCTCGGAAGCGGCACCGGCGAATTCGGTTCCCGCCGCCCGGAACGGCCCGCGCGCAAGCGGATCAGTGGTGGAATTCGCCCGCGTTGACGTCCAGGCACTGGCCCGTGATGATCCGGGACAGGTCGGAGATCAGGAAGAGCGCCGCGTCCGCGATCTCCTCCGGCTCCGGCAGCTTGCGCAAGTCCGTCGTGGCCGCGGTCTCCTCGTAGACCTCGTCGCGGGTGATGCCGCGCTGCTCGGCGAGGTAGCCGAGGTACCACTTCAGCGAATCCGCCCAGATGTAGCCGGGCGCGATCGAGTTGACCCGCACGCCCTTCGGCCCGAGCTCGGTCGCCAGGCTCTGAGCCAGCGACAGCAGGCTCGACTTGGCCATCTTGTAAGCGCCGTAGTTGCGCCGGGAGTGCCGCAGGACGGCGGAATTCACCATGAGCACGGCACCACGCGCGTCGGCGAGAGCCGGGGAGAACAACCTGGTCAGGCGCAACGCGGCCAGCACGTTGGTCTCGAAGCCCTGCCGGATCGCGTCCAGGTCGGTGTCGGCCAGGTCGGACAGGGGCGGGATCGCGAACGCGTTGTTGATCAGCGCGTCGACCCGTCCGAAGGTCTCCACCGACCGCGTCACCAGCTCGCCGGCCGCGTCCTCGTCGGTGATGTCGGTGGGCACCACCAGCGCGCGCCTGCCGAGATCGGTGACCTCCTCGGCGGCCTGCTTCAACCGCGACTCGGTCCGCGACGCCAGCACCACGTCGGCACCGGCCATCGCGCAGCGCTGGGCCAGCGACCGGCCCAGACCCGGCCCCACTCCGGAGACCACGACCACCTTGTCGCGCAACATCCCGTCCAGCATCAGCGTCACCCCAGCATCCGGTCGTGCACGGCGGCCTGCCGCGCGGCGATGCGCTCGCGCCACTCCTGCTGAGTGACCCGCGAACGCTCGTAGTGCGGAAGTCGTTTCGGCAGCTCGTCGAACCCGACGACCTCGACCTGCGGCCCGTCCTCGGGACCGAGATCGCGGGAGAGCCGCTGCCAGCGAATCTGGACGTACCCGCGCGCGTGGCCGGTCAGCTCCAGCCAGTTCGCCAGCCCCGGATCCCGCTCGGCGAGCACGAACCGGATCTTGCCGTCCGGATCCGTGCGGGCCTGCTCGGCGGTCAGGCTCGTCTGGTGGTTGATGTAGTCGGTGGAGATGTACCACCCGCTGCCCAGCTGAATCCCCTGATAAGGAGCTTCGGACCGGGGAACCGTGATGATCATCGCCCGGTCCTCCGCCAGCTCGAAGTGACCCGCCGAGGAGAACTGCGTGGCCAGCCCGCCCGGCGTCGACCGGGGCTCGTTCATCGTGTTCACCGGCTGGTTCAAGTAGAACCACTCCGGGAACGCCAGGAACGTCCGCAGCCGGCTGAGCAGGATCTTGCCCGCGACGCCGTAGCGCTTGGTCAGCGTGTCCATCGTGCGCGGCGGGGGAGCGGTGCCGGTCGTGTCCTCCCGCCGGATCCGGATCCGCCCGCGCCGCTCCGAGTCCCAGTCGCTGTAGACCTCGCGCACCACCAGCATCGCCGAACCCGGCGCCAGCGTGAAGTAGTTCGGACCCGCCGGGCCAGGACCGAACCGCACCTCGAACTCGCCGTGGGAGTCGATGTCGATCCGCCGGTCGTCGAACGCCGCGAGGCTGTCCGGCACGTCCACCGGCGAGTAATCGCCGTTGAGCACCTGGAAGCTCAAGTCCGTGGTGCTGCCGCGCTTGCCCGTCACCACGTACTCGGCGTCATCGCGGATGTAGGAGTGGAAGTACAGCGCATCCGGGTTGTCCAAGCCCATCTTCGTGTACGGGCCGGTGGACTGGACGAAGTACGGGAAGTCCCGCTCGTAGGCCCAGGCCAGCATCAGGGAGGCTTGGATGCTGCCCGCCAGGTAGTCGTACCCCTCGATCAGGTCCTGCTCGTCCTGGATGTGCTTGGCGCCTGTGATGACCTTCTCCGCCTCGGCGATGGCATCGGCGAATGGCTGAGTCAGCATTGTCGTCCTCTTTAGAACGCGTTCTACAGATTTGGTCTTCTGCTCGGCGGTGCGGGTTTACTGCCACTGCTCTGTGGTCTTGCTGCGAGCCGGTGCCGGATGCGGAACCTCAGACGCCTTCTGGCTCCGGGATCCGAGGCTTATGTATGCCAATACACGACACGTCGGCTGTCCTCCCCAGAAGGCGTCTGAGAACCCGCGGCGGTGCCGGTTGCTCAGGTGGGGTAGGGAGAAAGCGCCTGCGTCGCTTGCCTGACGTGGGCTGGGTTCTCGTTCCCTCGGCCTCTGCTTTCCTTACGCCCAGCGGTTTCCCGTTAGTGTGAAGTTGGGGAGGTCGTCGAAGGTGTGCATGAACTCGTAGGTTCGGGTGTAGCCGGTGTTGGTGATGCGCCACTGGCCGTCGGGTTCGCGGCGGTAGGCGTCCTCGTAGAAGGCCGCGCCCTTGATGACCGTCTTGAACTCCGTGGCCACCACGGTGTCCTCGAAGCTCCAGATGCCCTTGGCCGTGTCGCCGTCGATGTCGATCTCGGGCTGGCCCGCGGAGTGCGTGGTGATGATGGTCGGGCCGAGGTTCTCCCGCATGAACTTCAGGATCTCCTCGCGACCGGTCAGATCCAGCTTGGAGCCCATGGCCTCGGTGCCGTACTGGGCGATCGCGTCCTCGGTGAGCGTCTCCGCCAGGACGTGCCACAGCTTGAGGTCCACTGCGCGCAGGTAGCGGTACTTCAGGCGTTTGATCTCCTCCAGCGCGACCAGGTCCATGACGCCTCCTAGTGTCTTCCGCAGGTTGGCTTCGAGAGTGAGGCCCAGCTTTCCGCCCAGCTTGACCAAGCGCAAGAACTTGTTCTACTTTTCTGTGAAACTAGTTCTAGTCAGGTTTCGATGAAAGGGCGGGTCGATGGTGACCGCGACCTACGAACTGACCCATCTGCGCGGCCTGGAAGCCGAGACGGTGCACGTGTTCCGCGAGGTCGCCGCCTCCTTCGAACGGCCGGCGCTGCTGTTCTCCGGCGGCAAGGACTCCGCCGTGATGCTGCACATCGCGGTCAAGGCGTTCTGGCCGGCCCCGCTGCCGTTCCCGGTCCTGCACATCGACACCGGGCACAACTTCGACGAGGTCATCGACTTCCGCGACCGCACCGTGCGGCGGCTGGGCCTGCGACTGCTGGTCGGCAGCGTGCAGGACGACATCGACGCGGGCCGGTCCGTCGAGCAGCCCGGAGCAGGCCGCAACCGGCTGCAGACCACGACCCTGCTGCGCAGCATCGGTGAGCACCGCTTCGACGCGGTCTTCGGCGGAGCTCGCCGCGACGAGGAGAAGGCGCGCGCCAAGGAGCGGGTGTTCAGCTTCCGCGACGAGTTCGGCCAGTGGGACCCGCGCCACCAGCGGCCCGAGCTGTGGCACCTCTACAACGGCAGGCACCGCAAGGGCGAGCACATCCGCGTCTTCCCGCTCTCGGACTGGACCGAGCTCGACATCTGGCAGTACATCCTCGACGAGAGCATCGAGCTCCCCTCCCTCTACTACGCGCACCAGCGCACCGTCTTCGAGCGCGACGGGATGCTGCTGGCCACCAACCCCCACCTGACGCCGGGGGAGGACGAGGAGCCCTACCAGGCGACCGTCCGGTTCCGGACCGTCGGGGACACCACGTGCACCGGTTGCGTGCCCTCCGCGGCGCGTTGCGCCGAGGACGTCGTCGCCGAGGTCGCGGCGGCACGCGTCACCGAACGCGGTGCCACCCGAGCTGATGACCGGGTCTCGGAAGCGGGCATGGAGGACCGGAAGAAGGAAGGCTACTTCTGATCCTCCGGTGTCCCGTGCCTGAACGGCGGCTGGTGCCGTACTCCTCTTGAAACCACTTCTCTTCCAAGGAGCTTCGATGGGGCAGCTTCTGCGGGTGGCCACTGCGGGCAGCGTCGACGACGGCAAGTCCACGCTGATCGGGCGGCTGCTCTACGACTCCAAGACGATCCTCAGCGATCAGCTGGAGGCCTTGGAGCGGGCCGGCGGTGATCGGGGTGAGACCGGGCCGGACCTGGCTCTGCTCACCGACGGCCTGCGGGCCGAGCGCGAGCAGGGGATCACCATCGACGTCGCGCACCGCTACTTCGCCACGCCCCGGCGGAAGTTCATCATCGCCGACACCCCCGGGCACATCCAGTACACCCGCAACATGGTCACCGGCGCCTCCACCGCGGACCTCGCGCTGGTGCTCATCGACGCGCGCAAGGGCGTGCTGGAGCAGTCCCGCAGGCACGCCTTCCTGGCCAGCCTGCTGGGCATTCCGCACCTGGTGCTGTGCGTCAACAAGATGGACTTGGTGGACTACTCGCAGGAGCGGTTCGAGGAGATCCGCGCGGAGTTCGCCTCCTTCGCGATGAAGCTCGACGCGCCCGACCTGACCTTCATCCCCGTCTCGGCGCTGCGCGGCGACAACATCGTGCACCGCAGCGAGAACATGCCCTGGTACGAGGGGACTTCGCTGCTGCACCACCTCGAAGAGGTCCACGTGGCGTCGGACCGCAACCTCATCGACGTGCGGCTGCCCGTGCAGTACGTCATCCGGGACGGCGATTTCCGGGGATACGCGGGGACCGTCGCGGGCGGCGTGCTCAAGCCCGGCGACGACGTCGTGGTGCTGCCCTCCGGCTTCACCAGCGGTATCCAGGAGATCTGGGGGCCGGGCGGGGAACCGGTCGAGGAGGCCTTCACCCCGCAGGCGGTGACCGTGCGGCTCACCGATGACCTCGACGTCTCGCGCGGCGACATGATCTGCCGTCCGCAGAACCGACCGCACACCGGTCAGGACGTTGACGCGATCGTCTGCTGGCTCACCGAGCAGTCCGCGCTGGAACTCGGCGGGCGCTACGCCCTCCAGCACACCTCGCGCGGCACGCGCGCCCGGGTGCGGCAGCTGGACTACCGGCTCGACGTCAACACCCTGCACCGCGACACGGGCGCGAAGTCGTTGTCGCTCAACGAGATCGGCCGGATCCGGTTGCGCGCCCAGCAGCCGCTGCTGTTCGACGCCTACCGGCGCAACCGGACCACCGGCAGCTTCATCCTCGTCGACGAGAACACCAACAACACCGTCGCCGCAGGCATGATCACCGGCCCCGACGTCGCCGAGTCGAACGTCACCTGGGTCTCCACCGCGGTTCGCCGCGAGCAGCGCCGCACCCGCGGCGCCACGATCTGGCTCACCGGGCTGTCCGGCTCGGGCAAGTCGAGCGTGGCCGTCGAGCTGGAACGACGGCTGGTCGCCGCGGGCAAGCCCGCATACCTGCTCGACGGCGACAACCTGCGCCACGGGCTCAACGCCGACCTGGGCTTCAGCGCGCAGGACCGCACCGAGAACGTGCGCCGGGTGGGCGAGGTCGCGCGGTTGTTCGCCGACTCCGGAGTGGTGTCGATCGTGTCGCTGATCAGCCCGTACCGCGTCGACCGCGAACGAGCGCGGCGGGCGCACGAGGAAGCCGGGCTCACCTTCGTGGAGATCTTCGTCGACACCCCGATCGAGGTGTGCGAGGCACGAGACCCCAAGGGTCTCTACGCACGGGCGCGAGCGGGCGAGATCACCGGCTTCACCGGCGTGGACGACGCCTACGAGACCCCGGAGGACCCGGACCTGGTGCTGCGGCCGGAGACCGGCGATCCGGGCGTGATGGCCTCGATGATCGTCGACATGCTGGATTGAACCCGATCGTGTGCTTTCACGATTAATCAGAAGTCGATCTGGGACTTGTACTTCTTGGCCAGCTCCTGCAGGTGGGCCACGGTGTCGTGACGCTCCAGAGCGGCTCCGCGCAGCCGGTCCCAGGCGTCGTTGAACAGGTTGAAGTCGTCCTCGTCGTCCAGGTACAGCCCGCCCGCGACGTGCTCGACGAACACGAAGTCCTTGGTGCCGTCGGCGAAGCGCATGATGGTGAAGTCGTTGGGCACGTAGGGCAGCCGCACGTCGAACGGCAGGATGTGCACGTAGGCCTTGGGGTACCGGGTCTGCAGGTCCAGCAGGTGCTCCACCTGGTCCAGCGCGACCGACGGGTTCGGTCCGCCCGGCATCCGGTGGAAAGCGGCTTCGCTGAGCACGAACCGGTAGTAGGGCGGGCGCGGGAGGTCGAAGACCCGCCTGCGGTCCAGCCTGTTGCGCACGAGCGCGGTCACGTCGGTGGCGCGGTCCTCGGAGAACTGGGTGAGCATGTAGTGCTCGGACTGCAGCGGCCCCGGGATTCGCTCGCCGTGCCAGCTGAGGATCTCCGTCGCGGCGGGTTCGAGGTCGGTGAACGTGCGGAACCACTGCGGGACGGCGGAGCGGTAGCCGGCCCACTGGCCGCGCTGCCCGGAGCTGGACTGCGCCAGCTCGAGCATCAGCTCGGCCTCCGCTTTGCCGGAGTTGAACGACTCCAGCATCTTCTGCAGCTCGGCCTTCTTGACCGCGACCGTGCCCGACTCGACCTTGTTGATCTTGCCCTGGCTGCATCCGAGCAGCTCGGCGACGTCCTGCTGGGTCATGCCCGCGGCCTGCCGCGCGCGGCGAATCTCGTTCCCGAGTTGCCTGCGCCGCGAGGTTACCGTGCTCGGCACCAGATCTCCGCTTCGTGTGCTCTTGCCGTCACCACGTCTGACGAGCGCAAACGCGTCTGTCAAGAACAACACTGTAATGCACTCGGACGTGGTGGCGTGGCAAACGGGTCACGGGCGGTGATCCGGCGTGGGTCCGATTAATCCACATAGGCCTCGTGAGCTGCGGCGATCTAGCCGACGTCGAAGATCCCGGAGCGCATCCCGGTCAGAAATCGGCTCCAGCTCGCCGTGTCGAAATCGAGCAGGACGTCACCGGTGAGCCGCTTGCTGTCACGCACGGCGACACGTCCTGGGGCGGTTAAGTTCACCTCGACGCAGTTCCCCCCGTTGGGCCCGCAGGCGGACGCCGAACCCCAGCCGGTGGCGCTGAAGACCGGGTTCTCGTTCGGTTCCGGGTGACGCATCGCTGTGATCCCTTCCGGAGCTCTCGACTCCATCGCTCGAATATGCTTACGATTAATCGTAGACGATCACGGGAGGGATCATGCCACTCAGCTTGGCGGGGCACACCCCGAGGGGGACGGTGGAGCACTCCGACCTGGAGCAGGTCTGGGTCTTGCATACCGCCTCATGGGTGACGCTCCAGCAGGCGCACGCCGTTTCGCGGCAGGGCCGACAGGCCGACACCACCCGTGCCGCGTGCGGACTCGTCCTCCGGCATGAGATGATTAGGAATATTCCATCCGACGGGGCTTCGCCCTGCGGTCAGTGCCTGGCGGCGACGGCCAACATCGTGGGACTGGAATCCATCTGACCGCCTGATTATCCGGATTGCGCCCGGACCAGCGATCCGGGCCCTGATCAGGCAAGACGTGAGACAGCGCTAGCGGGACAACGGCAGCGAAGGAGAGTGCGGATGCATCCGTTCCACTGGGTTCCGGCCCTCGGGGAGCGTCACGCGAGCACCGATCCCCGGCCGTCCGGGGGCTACCCGGCAGGCAGCACGATCACGACGCTCTGCGAGCAGGACATGCACGCCGAGGTGGGAGAGATGGCCTGGCTCTGGACCACGTGCCCGGCCTGCAACTCCGAAGCGCACCGCATGGTCGGCGGCGTCAGCGGCGTCCGGCAAGCAACGCCGGTCTGAGAAGGAGCCGGCTCGTCCTGAGGTGCGAGCCCGTCAGCCCTGGGCTTCCTTCGCAGCCCCGCCCTCCAAGGCCACGAGCGCCGCGCGGTTGCGCGGGATCCGGTCCGAAACGTCCGCCATGGACCGGTGCCTGAGAGTTCCCGCGCGAGAGGACTTGGCGCGGTACATGGCCTTGTCCGCGGCGGTGATCAGCTGGTGCATCCGGTGCGCGGGCAGCACCGCGACCCCAGCGCTGGCCGTGCACCGGATCGGCATCTCGGCCATGACCTCGGCGGAGGCGATGTCGGCGCACAGATCGTCGGCCAGCGACTCGGCGTCCCCGGTGCTGTAGCCCTCGGCGCCGAGCAGAACCACGAACTCATCCCCACCGAGCCGGGCCGCGCACGCCGCGCGCCCGGCTTTTTCGTGGATCCGCAGCGCCACCGCGACCAGAACGCTGTCGCCGAACTCGTGGCCGTACATGTCGTTGGTCTGCTTGAGCCCGTCGAGGTCGAGCAGGATCATCGCGACGTGATCGCCGGGCCGAGCGGTGGCTCGCTGGTGGTCGAGCGCCCGATTCAATCCCGCGCGGTTGGACAGGCCGGTGAGCGGATCGGTGTGCGCCGCGCGATCGGCGACGGCGAGCTGCTGCTCCAGCTTTCGGCGCTTGATGCGGGAATCCAGCAGCCCCGCGGCGAGAACCGCGCAGGCGAATAACGCGCAGACCGCGACCAGCCCGCTCATCGCGCAACCCGAACCTGGGTCGAAGCCGGGCGAGTCGGATGCGCGCGGCGAGCGTTGCGTCGCCGCGACGAGCGGATCATGCCCTCGGCCTCCTCCCGCGCGTTCCGGAGTCCGTTTGCCGGACACCGGATTCCCGCTGACGGATCAAGATCGACGATCGACCTGCTGCTGTTACTGTCCCGGACGGGCCTTGCAGATGCAAGAACGTTTGCAAGAACACTTGCAAGCACGGACGCGATTTCGCCCGAATGTTGGAGGCATCCATGCCGGACTCCGTGGTGCCGGGAGGTCCGCGGTGGGCTGACCTGAGCTGGCGGTCTGACCTGCGTTGGCGGAAGAGCGCGCACAGCAATCCGAGCGGGAACTGCGTCGAGGTCGCCGAGCTGGAGCGCGGCCGGATCGCCGTGCGCAACTCCCGCTTCATCGAAGGACCGGTGCTGGTCTACACACGTGAGGAAATTGCCGCTTTTCTCGAAGGGGTTAAAGAAGGCGACTTCGATGATCTAATCTGCTGACTGGCTTTGGCGGCGATCGGACGCCGCATTGCTCCCGATGGGGGTATCGACACGATGAGCATCGAGCCGGAGAGACAAGGCAGACCCAGCTCTCAGCGCGGTGGGCAGCAGGGCGGGTCCACCGCCGGCCCCACCGTGCTGCGGATCGCGCTCGGCGGTCAGCTCCGCCGCCTGCGGGAAGAGCGCGGGATCAGCCGCGAGGCCGCCGGTGACGCCATCCGCGGGTCCCACGCGAAGATCAGCAGGCTCGAGCTGGGGCGGGTCAGCTTCCGGGAACGGGATCTCAACGACCTGCTGACCCTCTACGGAGTGGACAGCCCCGAGGAGCGCGCGGCGTTCCTGTCGTTGGCCAAGCAGGCCAACGAGCCCGGCTGGTGGCACCAGTACGGCGACCTGCTGCCCGCGTGGTTCGAGACCTACTTGGGTCTGGAGCAGGCGGCCGAGATCATCCGCACCTACGAGGCGCAGTTCGTGCCCGGCCTGCTGCAGACGCCCGACTACGCGCGCGCGGTCATCCTGCTCGGGCACGGCCAGGAGCCGGGCAGCGAAGTCGATCGCCGCGTCGCGCTGCGCACGCGCCGCCAGGACATCCTCACCCGCCAGGAACCACCGACGTTGTGGGCGGTCATCGACGAGGCGGCGTTACGGCGCCCGATCGGCGGTGAGCGGATCATGCGCGGGCAGATCGAGCACCTCATCCGGATCGCCGAACTGCCCAACGTGACGGTGCAGCTGCTGCCCTACAGCGTCGGCGGGCACGCCGCCGCCGGTGGGCCGTTCACCATCGTGCGCTTCCCGGAGTCGGACCTGCCCGATGTGGTCTACCTGGAGCAGCTGACCAGCGCGCTGTACCTGGACAAGCGCAACGACCTGGACCAGTACCAGGCCGTGATGAACATGCTCAGCGTGCAGGCGGCAACCCCCGAGGAAACCCCGCAGCTGCTGCGCGCGCTGATGCAGGAGTACTGAGCCGAAGAGGACGCGGATGAACGAGCAGGCCGGCCGGCTTCCGGTCGAGATCGACACCACCGTCGCGCACGAGGCGCGGGTCTACGACTACTGGTTGGGCGGCAAGGACAACTTCGAGGCCGACCGGGCGCTGGGCGACGCCATCGCCGAGCACATCCCGACCATCAAGACCATGGCGCGCGCGAACCGGGCGTTCGTCGGCCGCGCCGTGCGGTACCTGGTGCGGGAGTGCGGCATCCGGCAGTTCCTGGACATCGGCACCGGAATCCCCACCAGCGGCAACGTGCACGAGGTCGCCCAGCGCGCCGAACCGGGCAGTCGCGTGGTCTACGTCGACAACGACCCGATCGTCCTCGCGCACGCCCGCGCGCTGATGACCAGCACCGAGGAGGGCGCGACCCGGTTCGTCTTCGCCGACCTGCACGACCCGCACTCGATCCTGTCCGACCCGGCGCTGGCCGAAACCCTGGACCTGACGCAGCCGACCGCGGTGATGCTGGTGGCCGTGCTGATGTACTTCCGGGAGACCAGCGAGGTGCGGCAGGTGCTCGACGAGCTGATGAAGGCCGTTCCCGACGGGAGCTACCTCACGATCACCCATCCCACCGCCGATTTCGATCCCGAGGCGATGGCCGGTGTGGTCGCCTCGGCCGAGCAGTCCGGCATCCCGTTCCAGCCGCGCGGCCGGGACGAGGTCGCGGCGCTCTTCGACGGCCTGGAACTGGTCGAGCCGGGAGTGACGCCGGTGCTGGCGTGGCGACCGGACCCGGAGCCCGCCGAGGTCACCAGGCTCCACCCGGAGCACGAGGTCGACCCGCGCAGCGCCTACTACTGGGCTGCGATGGGCCGCAAGGGCTAGGAACGACCCGGCGCCACTAGCTCGCCTCGCGGTAGGCGGTGGGACCGAGTTCGCGCGGCGGTGCGGGCTCGTCGGGCTCGTCGGTGATGACGGCGTCCTCGTCCGGCCGGACGCCGTGCCCCGGACCGGGCTCGCTGTCGCGGTGGTCGTGCCGCACGACCAGCAGCAGCACCAGCGCCGCCACCAGCGGCAGGTGCGAGGCGAGCCGACCGGCCGAGACCACGCCCGAGATCAGGTCGTGGACGCTGATGACGGTCAGCACGGCGAGGAACGCGCTCAGCACCGGCAGCATCCCGGCGCCGGCCCGCACCCGCCAGGCGGCCCAGCCGAAGCCCGCTCCCAGCGCCAGGTTCCAGGCGGTGCTCTCGTGGAAGAGGTGCCCGGCCATCGCCTCGTGACCGCCGGTGCCCAGCAGCTGCAGCACGCCCAAGCCGATCTGCAGGGCGGCGACCACGCCGAGCAGCACTCGCGGCCATCGCCGGACAGCGGGAGCCGGCAACGCCCGCATCACCGCAGCACTGAGATCGGGTGTGGCCGGGACGGCGCGCACGCGCATCTCGCGGCTCAGGGCGACGGCGCGACGCTCCCAGTCCGCGCAGGCGCCGCACCCGGCGAGGTGCTGCTGCACCTCGGCCTCGGTCGCCGGCGGTTCTTCCCCGTCCAGCCGGGCCGACAAGGACTCCCGACAAGCAGAACACTCCACGTCACTACTGTCGCGCCGAGGTGTCCGGAAGTTCCCACCGGGTCACCCGATCCCAGTTTTAGTCCAAACCGAGCCATGATCATGTCCGAAATGTCGGCTCAGTTTGGACTAAAACTGGGAAATGCCGAGGTGAGGGGTCAGCCCGTCTCTTCGTCCGTGTGGGAGCGGGTGGTGAGGAGTTGGTCTCGGGCCCTGGCCACCCGGGAGCGGATGGTGCCCACCGGGCAGCCCGTGACGTGGGCGGCTTCGGCGTAGGGGAGTCCGAGGACCTGGGTGAGGATCAGCGCTTCCCTGCGCTCCGGGTCGAGGTCCTGCAGCAGCAGGTTGAGCTCGACGACGTTCTCGAACCCCGTGTCCCTGGAGGTCGGCTCGTTGGCCGGGGTGGCGTGCGCCGTCCGCGGCCGGGAGCGCTCGTAGCGGATCTGGTCGACCACCACGCGACGGGCGATGGTCAGCAGCCAGGTGCGTGCCGAGGAACGGGCGTTGAAACGGCGGACGCTGCGGAAAGCGCGGAGGAACGTCTCCTGGGTGAGGTCATCGGCGAGGTGCGGCCCGGAGAGGTGCGCGACGAAGCGCCAGACGTCGTGCTGGCTCTCCCGGATGAAGGACTCCATCGCGTGCGGGTCACCGCGACGCGCGTGCAGCGCCAGCTCGGTCAGCCGCGCGTTGGCGTCCTCGGAACGACTCATAACCCGGCAGGTTAGTCCGCCCGGTGAGGCAGCTGATCAGCTGATCGGCTGAGCGTGACCGCTCGCACCCGCTCGGTGCTGCGCTTTCCCGGTGTCCGGGAATTTTCACCGGTCGCGGTCGGTGGTGCGGGAACGGGCTCCGTGGGCGAAGCCGGCGGATTCGCGGCCGCGGGCCGGCGCGGTCTGGGCGCTGAGCCGGGGCAGGGCCCTGCGCAGGTCGTCGAGCAGCAGGTCCGCCAGGTCGTGGCTGAACCCGTTGCGCACCACGATCCGCAGCACCGCCAGATCTGTACGGTTGGCCGGGAACGTGTAGGCGGGCACCTGCCAGCCGCAGGCGCGCAACGCCTCCGACACGTCGAAAACGGAATACCCGCCCACGTCCTCGCGCAGCGCGAACGCGAACGCGGGGATGTGTCCGCCGTCGCTGATCAGCTCGAACGGTCCGAGCGCGGCGATCTCGCCTGCCAGCCGCGTCGCCACGTCGCGGCACTCCTGCGCAACCCGGCGGAACCCCTCGAACCCCAGCCGCAGGAAGGTGAAGAACTGCGCGACCACCTGCGCACCCGGGCGGGAGAAGTTCAGCGCGAAGGTCGGCATCTCCCCGCCGAGGTAGTTCACCCGGAACACCAGGTCCTCGGGCAGCGCGTCGGAGGCGCGCCACACGACCCAGCCGACTCCCGGGTAGACCAGCCCGTACTTGTGCCCGGAGGTGTTGATCGAGGCCACCCGGGGCAGCCGGAAGTCCCACACGCGCTCCGGATCCAGGAACGGCGCGATCATCGCTCCGGACGCCCCGTCGACGTGCACCGGCACGTCCGGGCCACCGCGCGCGGCGAGGTCGTCGAGCGCGCGGCACACCTCGGCCACGGGTTCGTAGGAGCCGTCGAAGGTCGATCCCATGATCGTCACGACGCCGATGGTGTTCTCGTCGACCCGCTGGAGCGCTTCGTCCGCCGACAACGTGTAGCGGTCGCCCTCCATCGGCACGTAGCGCGGTTCGACCTCGAAGAAGTTCGCGAACTTCTCCCAGCAGATCTGCACGTTGGCGCCGAGCACGATGTTGGGCTTGCCCGTTCCGCTCCAGCGGCGCTTGAGCGCCAGGCCCGCGAGCATGCACGCCTCGGAGGAGCCGGTGGTGGAGCAGCCGATGACGTCGTGCGGATCGGGCGCGTGCCAGAGCCCGGCGAGCATCCGCACGCACCTGTCCTCCAGAGCAGCGGTGCGCGGGTACTCGTCCTTGTCGATCATGTTCTTGTCGAAGCACTCCGCCATCAGCCGGGCGGCCTGCGGTTCCATCCAGGTCGACACGAAGGTCGCGAGGTTCAGCCGGGCGTTGCCGTCGAGCATCAGCTCGTCGTGCACGACCTGGTAGGCGACCTCGGGATCTGTTCCGGTGCTGGGGAAGTCGAAGGCGGGCACGTGCGCGGGCTCGCGCGCGAAGATCGGGTTGACCGCGATCTCGCTGCGGCTCGGGCGCGGCGTGTTGTCCGGATGCGTCAGCGGCACCAGCCCAGGTTGCCCCCGGGCGCGGGATGCGGCAGTGCCGGAGGTGACCCGATCAGGTGGTGGCGTGGCGCTGCCGGCCGTCCCGCGGGTTCGGCCGGATGGTCATCGTGCGCCGCAGCTGCGCGGGGACGCCGCAATCCGGCGGCGGGGTCAGCATCGCCAGCGGTGCGCCCGGGGAACCGGGGCGGGGGAGGGAGAGCACAGCGCGGATCGTCCACGCGGCCGGGGCGTGGTAGTGCCAGGACACGGTCGCCGGGGCGAACAGGTCGGCGTCGGGCAGCAGCGGCATCCGGTAGGCGGTGGCGTCGTCCTCCGCGTGCAGCACCAGGACGTCGGCGCAGGCCTCCCAGCGGTAGGCCATGCCCACCGCGTGCGGGTTGTCGCGCCGGCCGAACACGTAGGTCTCCCAACCGTGCCGGCGGAGCTCGTCGAGCAGGGCGTCGACCTCGGAACCGCTCACGTCCACTGCCTCCTCGCGGCCGTGCGTGCAACCTCGAATGTGCCATTACCTGTTGGTAATGTCTAGCTCGTCGAGTCTGCCAGCACCGGAGTTCGCCAGGACGTGGGCCCCGTGCTCGGGTGCCCGCGGCCGCGGACACCCGAGCCGTGCCAGGTCAGCCCAGTTCGGGCCCGCCGTCCTCCGCGACCAGCTGAGCGATCACGTCGAACTCGTTGAACAGCGACCACTCTTCCACGATGCGGCCGTTCATCACGTAGAGCTGCGACATGCCCCAGAGATGCGCCTGCTTGCCGGTGGGCTTGCCGTAGAGGCCGAAGCCCCGGTGCGTTCCGACGCCCGACCAGCGCGCCGAGATGCTGTAGCCGTCGGTGTCGTTGCCCATCCAGTAGACCTCGTCGATCTGGACGCCCAGATCCGGGAAGGTCGCCAGCAGACCGCGGGCCATCGCGCGCACGTCGGAACGTCCGTACCCGGAGCGGTTGGTGGTGCCGTGCCAGCGGACGTTCTCGGCGTAGAACCGGTCGATCGCGCTCAGGTCGCGCCGGTTGAAGACGTTGTGCCACAACGCCCGCACCGAGCCCTCCACGTCGAAACCGGCCTGGTTGCCCGGTTCCGGGAGCGCGATCGGCTTGCGGCCGCCGACCAGCCGCAGCGCCTCCGCGGAAGGGCGCTCCGTGACCGGGGTCAGACCGCCTTCGCGGGCGTAGGTGCGTGCCGCCTCGGCCACGTTGATGCCGAGCTGCTGCAGCTTGGCCGCGGTGTTGTAGAGGACCCACTCCTCGTAGATCTCGTTCTGCCACACCACGCAGTTGGCCATCACCCAGGTCTCCAGCCTGCGGCCGGTCGGCGGCCCCCAGCGCCACGGGCCGGTGTGGTTGCCGAGGTTGATGGCCCGGTGCGAGGTCACGAAGCCCTCGGTGTCGCTGCCTGCCCAGATCACGTCGTCGGCGTAGTGGCGGCAGTCAGGGAAGGCGTTGATGCTCTGGGTCGTGCCGTCGATCAGGCGCTCCACCCCGTACTTCACGCCGCTGTCGTCGTAGAGCCGGCAGCCCGGGGCGTAGGTGTCGTAGATGTAGCCGATGTCCTGGTCTTCCCAGATGCGGTGGGTGATCCGGACGATGTAGTCGACGATGTCGGTGTAGGCGTCCTCGAACCCCTCCATCGACTGGCGGCGCTCGCCGCCGTAGTTCGCCGTGCCCAGCGTGGCGCCCGCGCCGGGCCGCACCGCGATGCTGAAGTCGCTCGGCATCGTGCGCTTGCCGGACTCCATGGTGCCGCCGGGCGAACCCGCGGGCTGCTCGGAAATCTCGGTCATCGGTCATCGCCTCCCCGGAGGCGCTCCAGCCGCAGCGTTGCTGTGGCCTGGTGCGCCGCCATGCCCTCGTACTCGGAAATCGTCTCCACCGCCTCCGCCAGCAGCGGAGTGGCCCCGCGTGAAACTCGTTGGTAGGTTAGCGGTTTCAGGAACCGCGACACCGACAGACCCGCGCTGTGCCGGGCGCCGCCCGCAGTGGGCAGCACGTGGTTGGTACCCGCCATTCCCTTGTCGGAGTAGGCGACCGTGCTCCACGTGCCCAGGAAGATCGAGCCGTAGTTGCGCAGCGAGTCGTGGTAGAAGTCGTCGTCGGCCGTCTGGATCTCCAGGTGCTCGGGAGCCAGGTCGTCCATCAGGGCCACGGCCGTCTCGCGGTCCTGAGCGAAGGTGACCGAGCCGAAGTCCCGCCAGGCCGGGCCCGCGATCTCAGCGGTGGACAGCGTGGACAGCTGCTTGTCCGCCTCCTCGACGACCGCCGCGCCCAGCTCCCGGGACGTCGTCACCAGCGCGGCCGGCGAGTTGACGCCGTGCTCCGCCTGGCCGAGCAGGTCCGCCGCGACCAGCTCGGGGTCGGCGGTCTCGTCTGCGATCACGGCGACCTCCGACGGGCCTGCCAGCAGGTCGATGGCCACTCGGCCGAACAGCTGTCGCTTGGCCTCGGCGACGAACGCGTTGCCCGCGCCGACGATCATGTCCACCGGTTCCTCGCCGAGCAGCCCGAACGACATCGCCGCCAGCGCTTGCACGCCGCCCAGCACGAACACCCGATCCACGCCCGACAGGTGCGCGGCGTGCACCACCGCCGGGTCCGCCTGGCCGTTCTTCCCCGGTGGCAGGCACGCCACCACGGTCGGCACCCCTGCGGCCTTGGCCACGCCCACGGTCATGAACGCGCCCGCCGTCAGCGGGAAGCGCCCCGCGGGCAGGTAGGCACCGACGCTCTGCACCGGTACGTAGCGATATCCGGTGGTCAGGCCCGGAGCGAGTTCGACCTCGGCGTCGGAGAGCCCGGAGCGCTGCAGTTCGGCGAAGCGGCGCGTCCGCTCGGCGCCGAGCTCCAGCGCGGCGCGGTGCTCGGGCGCGAGCGCGTCGCCCGCCGCTCGGACGGCGTCCGGGGTCAGCTCGACGTCGGGCTTGGTCCAGCCGTCGAGGTCGCGCGCGTAGCGCAGCACCGCGTCGAAGCCGTCCCGCTCGATCTCGCCGAGCATCTCCGAGACGCGTTGCGCCACGGCCGGATCCTGCTGCGCCGCGGGTGCGTCCGTGGCGGGCGCTTTGAGGTGTTCGAACCGCCCGGCCAGGTCGCCGAGCCGTCGTGAGCTGAATCGCATGGAGCGAACGCTAAGCGGGGCCGGGCCACAGGACAAGGGAGGAGTGTCTTGTGCGAATCATAGGAGAACCCTATGCGGTCACGATCCGCTAATCCGTATGCACAGCCGGTGTCGACCTGGCCTGATCCTCCCGCATCGTGAATTCATCCGTATGCATGTGGGGCTTGACACACGATTCAGGCGCTGCAACTCTCTTGCGAATCCGCCGACTCGTCCAAGCGAGCAACAGGCATGCGCGGGCGAAGAGGCCCGCCCCGGATCTCGGAGCTAGGTTTGTCGACTTCCACTCCCGTGCCCGAAAAACAGGCACAGTCCAAGACGCCGATGCGCAGAGCCGTCACGGCCGGCGTCATCGGCAATTTCGTCGAGCAATTCGATTTCGGCATCTACGGCTATCTCGCACCGGTCATGGCGCCGGTGTTCTTCCCCTCCCAGGATCCCGTCGTGGCCGTGCTGAGCACCTACGCGATCCTGGCCATCGGCACGATCATCCGCCCCCTCGGCGGCATGATCCTCGGACGCTGGGGTGACCGCTTCGGTCGCCGGAGCGTTCTGCTGTGGACGATCGCGCTGATGGGTCTGTGCACCGCGCTGATCGGTGTGCTGCCCACCTACGCGCAGGTCGGCATGTTCGCGCCACTGCTGCTGCTGGCGATGAGGATGGTGCAGGCCCTGATCTCCGGCGGCGAGTACGTGGGCGCCATCGCGTTCGTCGTGGAATGGGCCGAACCGAAACGACGCGCCTACTACACCTCGTTCGTCTCGATCAGCGTGTTCGTCGGAATCCTCGGCGGCGCAGGCGTTTCCGCGCTCACCGCCGTCATCTTCGACGAGGCCGCGCTGCAGAGCTACGGCTGGCGCATCCCGTTCCTGCTCGCGCTGCCGCTGAGCCTCGTCGGGCTCTGGGTGCGCAAGCGCGTCGGCGAGACGCCGGAGTTCGTCAAGGCCACCGCCGACGGTGCGGAGGTCGTCAAGGCGCCGCTCACCCAGGCGTTCAAGTCGCAGTGGCGCGAGATGCTGGTGTTCTGCGGCTCGTCGATCACCCTGGCGATCGTGTCCTACACCTGGGTCACGTACCTGCCGGAGTTCCTGTCGTCCAACGTCGGCCTGTCGCGGGCGGAAGCGCTGGGCTCCAACGCCATCTCGGTCGCGGTGATCATCCCGCTGCTGCCGCTGGCCGGTGTGCTCTCGGACCGCATCGGTCGACGGCCGATGCTCATCGCCGGGTACCTCTCGGCGCTCGTGCTGATCCCGGTGGCCTTCGCGTTCGCGCAGATGGGCACGTTCACCACAGCCGTGATCGCGCAGCTGATCTACGTGATCCCGGAGTTCTTCCTGACCGGCATCGTGACGGTGTGCGTGGCCGAGCTGTTCGCGACCAAGACCCGGTTCAGCGCCGGTGGAGTCGCGTACAATTGCTCGTTCGCCGTGTTCTCCGGCATCACACCGTTCGTTTCGGCGCTGCTGGTGAGCACCTTCGGCACGATCTACGCCGTCTGGGGCTACCTCGCGGTCGCCGCGGTGATCTCCCTGGTCGTCGTCGTCAAGTGGATGCAGGAGAGCTACCGGCTCGACCTGACCACGGGGAAGCCGATGGAATGACCGGGTTCCACGCTCGTTCTGCTCAGCGGTGCGGGTAGCGGAACCTGAGACGCGCGGCGGTGCAGGTTGCGAGGGTGGTTCTCACGGCTCACGGCTCACGGCTCGCGGCTGCGCCGCTCGCGTGCGTTCTCGAGTTCACGCGTCCGCCCAGGAGGCTCCTCCTTCGAGGAGGGCTTCCTGGGCGAGGCGCGCGAGTTCGCCGGTGGCGGGGGAGAGCGTGCGGTTGCGGCGGTGGATGAGGGCGATCGTGTCGTAGAGCGGTTCGGTGAAGGGCGCGGTGTGCAGCTCGGCCGGGAAGCGGCGGCTGCTGACGACGGCGCGGGAGGCGATGGTGTCGCCGATGCCCTGGGCTGCCAGCCGCAGCGCGGATTCCACGTGCTCGACCTCGATCCCGGCGTCCAGCGCCACCCCGGCCAGCTGGGCGCGGTCGGCCAGCTGGCGGCGGGTCGGATCGGCCCAGCCGTAGCGCGCGTCGTAGAGGATCAGCGGCGCGGTGGTGAGGTCTTCCACGGTGACCGGCTGCCGGGTGCGCTCGGCGGAAGGGCTGACGTAGAGGACTTCGTCGCGTGCCAGCGGGGTGACCGACAGCGCCTCGTCGTCGATCGGCAGAACGACGAGCCCGGCCTCCAGGTCGCCGTCGCGGACCGCAGCCGCCGTTTCGGCCGAGTTCTGCCCCACCAGGCGGACTTTCACGTCCGGGTAGCGGTCGAGGAACTGCTGCACCAGGTCCGACAGCAGGTAGTAGTCGGCGTTGCGCAGCAGTCCGAACGTGGCGGTGCCCCCGCTGAGCGAGTTCAGCGCCCGCACCGCCGAGCCGCCCTGGTCGACCGCCGTCAGCGCCTGCTCGGCGAAGGGGAGCAGTTCGCGCCCGGCCTCCGACAGCGTCAGCTTGCGGCTGCCGCGCACGAACAGCGCGGCGCCCAGCTCCTCTTCGAGCCGCCGGACGAGCTCGGACACCGACGGCTGGGCCATGTCGAGCTCCCCGGCCACCGCGGTGAACGTGCCGAGTCGGTGGGCCAGCAGGAACGCGCGCAGCTGGTTGAGGGTCACGGGCGAACCCTACGTCACCGGTAGACGGTTTCCGGGCTCCTCTTGACATGGCTGGTTGCAAGGGTTCTTATCGATACATACGTATTCACACGGAGGTGCTGATGTCTCAGGTCGAGGTGACCCGGCAGGAACTGGAGCGGCGGACGATCCGGCGATCGGACTTCGTCTCGTGCAACCAGGCGTTCATCGACTGCCGGACGCCGGGCTCCGACCGCAAGGAGAACTACTCGATGATCGGGCCGGGGGTGACCCAGAGCGCGAACCAGGTGGTCAACCTGCGCGAGGCCCACGGCTACAACATCGGTGCCGCGGCGATGCCCCACGGCATCGTGAACAACCTGCACCTGCACTTCACCGCCGAGGTGTTCATCTGCTTCCGCGGCGAGTTCCTGCTGCGCTGGGGCGCCGATGGGCAGGAGGGCGAGCTCGTCCTGCGGGAGGGCGACATCGCCTCCATCCCGACCTGGATCTACCGGGGCTTCACCAACATCGGTCCCGACGACGGCTGGCTGTTCACCTGCCTCGGGCACGACGACACCGGCGGCATCATCTGGGGCCCGAGCGTGCTGCGGGAGGCCGAGGGGCACGGGCTGTTCCTGACCGAGGACAACCGGCTCGTCGACACGGTCGCCGGGGACGAGAAGCCCGAGGACGTCGAGCTCAAGCGGCCGATGAGCGCGGAGGACATCAGCGGCCTGCACTCCTACCCGGTGGAGAAGATGCGCCGGCGGGTCGCCACCGCCGACGACCTGGAGTGGTCGGCACGGGGACTCCTCGGGTCAGCGCTGCCGGGCGGGGTGGCCGAGTTGGCGCAGGTGATCGGCTTCGGCATGACCGAGGACCGGGTGCAGGAACCGCGCATCTACAACCCGCACGGGCACAACATTTCCTGGCTGCGCGCGGCCCCGGGCGAGGGCATGCTCACCCACCGGCACCCGGGCACGCAGGTGCTGATGGTCTTCGACGGCGAGTGGGACGTGACGCTGAACCGGGACGAGGAGGTCTCCGTGCGGCTGGGCCCGTGGGACATGGTCTCGGTGCCTGCCGGCGCGTGGCGCAGCGTCCGCAACGTCTCCGGGGAGACCGCCAGCATGCTCGTCATCAACAGCGGTGACGGCCGGGTCCGGCTGGAGTGGGACGACGAGGTCGTCAAGGCCGCCGCGGACGCGGGTGTCGGCGTCGACCACAACGGCTACCTGGCCCCGTTCCACCTCATCCCGCGACCGGTGGGCAAGTGAGCCCGATCGTCCTGGTGCCCGGCATGCTCTGCGACGCCGACCTGTGGTCGGAGCTGCCGGAGCTGCCGGGCGAGGTGGTCCACGCGGAGATCACCGAACCCAGCATCGGCGGCATGGCCGAACAGGTCCTGTCCTCTGTGGACGGTGAGTTCTCCTTGGTGGGACTGAGTCTCGGCGCGATCGTCGGGTTCGAGGTGCTGCGGCGGGCGCCGGAGCGGGTGAGCGCGTTCGGTGCCCTGTCGACCAACGCCGGAGCACCTCGGCCGGACCAGCGCGGGGCCTGGGAGCGGCAGGCCGAGGCGGACTTCGGCGAGGTCGTCGAGGAGATCCTGCCCGCGATGTTCGCCGAACCTCGGAGCCCCCTCCGGGAGCGGTTCCTGGGCATGGCCGAGCGGATCGGGCCCGAGACCTTCCACGCGCAGCTCGCCGCCCAGGCCACCCGGACCGAGGCGTTCGACGCCATCGAAGGTTACGACGGGCCTGTGCGCGTGCTGTGCGGCGACAGGGATGCTCTGTGCCCCACCGGATTCCACGAGGAGATCGTCAAGCGGGCGCGACGAGGACGGCTGCACGTGCTCTCCGGAGCGGGGCATCTGCTGCCGCTGGAACGACCCGCCGTCGTGGGCGTGCTGATCGGGAAACTACTGGAACGAGGAGAACGATGACCACACCGCTCGCCGGGCGAACGGCCCTGGTCACCGGCGGCGGCAACGGGCTGGGGCGTGCGATGTCCCGGGCGTTGTCGGCCGCCGGGGCCCGGGTCGTCGCCGTGGGCCGCAAGCGCGGCACCCTGGAGGAGGCCCTCGACGGTCTCGACGGACGTGCCGCGACCTGCGACGTCTCCGACCCCGACTCGGTGGCGGCGCTCGCCGGGGAACTGGCGGGGGAGGAGATCTCGATCCTGGTCAACAACGCCGGGGTCGCGGGGCCCGTCAAACCGCTGCTGGAGATCGAACCCGCCGAGTGGGACGAGGTCTTCGACATCAACGTGCGCGGCGTCTACCTGATGTGCCGCGCGTTCCTGCCGCAGATGATCGAGAGGGGCAGCGGCGACGTCGTCAACGTCGCTTCGGTGTCCGGAAAGCGGCCGCTGCTGCGCCGAACCCCGTACTGCGCCTCGAAGACCGCCGTGATCGGGCTGACCACGACGCTGGCGGGCGAGGTCGGGCCGCACGGGGTGACGGTGAACTCGCTGTCGCCGGGGCCCGTCGAAGGCCCGCGCATGGCCCGCAACTTCCGGCTCGAAGCCGAACGCAGCGGTATCACCGAGGACGCCGCCGAGCAGGAGTTCGTCTCGCGCGCCCTGCTGCAGCGCATGGTGACCGAGCACGAGGTGGGGCAGGCGCTGGTGGCGATGCTGCAGATGCGCGGGATGTGCGGAGCCGACATCGACCTGTCGGCGGGAATGGTGGCGCGATGACGACTCTGAAGCAACGAGTGCTGGCAGGCGAACGGCTGCACGGCGGCCTGCTGCGGCTGCCGTCGGAGAACCTGCTGGAGATGGCCGCTGTGGCCGGGCTCGACTACGCGGTCATCGACTGCGAGCACGGTCCCGCCGACCTGCTGAGCCTGGAGCAGCACCTGCAGATCGCCGCTGCTCACGACCTCCCGGTGCTGGTGCGGGTGGGGGAGCACGAACCGGCCCTGGTGCTGCGCGTGCTGGACCTCGGCGCGCAGGGGGTCATCGTCCCGCACGTCGACACCCCGGAGCAGGCGCGGGAAGTGGTGTCCGCCGCGCACTACCCGCCGCTGGGCGAGCGCGGGTTCGCCACCTACAGCCGTGCGGGCCGGTTCGGCACCAACACCATCGCCGAGCACCTGGCGCAGGCTGAGCGCAGCACGATGGTCATCCCGATGCTGGAGACCCCGCAGGCCTGCGACGCGGCGGCGGACGTCCTCGCCGTCCCGGGAGTCGACTCGGTGCTGGTGGGGCCTGCCGACCTCTCGGTGGCGATGGGGCGCAGCGGCCCGGCGGACCCGGACGTCGCCGCCCGCCTCGCCCAGGTCGTCGAGGCGGCGGACGGGAAACCGCTGATGACGATCGTGGGCTCGACCGAGCAGGGTGCCCAGGCCCCGCCGGGAATGGTGCTCTACAACCTCACCCACATCCTCATGCAGCTGCTGAGAACGCTCGCCTCCTGACCGGCCCTCGAAGGTTTATCTGCTTGATGTAGGATTTATTCAAGCAGATAAACCTCACGGGAGGGAACGGCTGTGGAGCGCACGTTCACCACGACGGCTCGGCGGAGTCAGATCGTTCGTGCGGCGATCGAGACGATCGCCGACGTCGGTTACGAGAAGGCCAGTTTCGCCCGGATCACCGAGCGCGCGGGGCTGAGCAGCCCGCGCATGATCTCCTACCACTTCGCCGACAAGAACGACCTCCTGCGGCAGATCGTCATCGAGGTCTTCGGAATGGCCACCGAGCGCATGACGCCGGTCATCGACGCCGAGCCGACGATGGCCGGCAAGCTGCGCGCCTACCTGGAGACCAACCTGCGGTTCCTGCGCGATCACCCCCTGGAGATCACCGCGCTGACCGAGATCGGCCCGCACCTGCGCGGCGACGACGGAGAGGCGTACACCAGCACCGGCAGCCAGGACCACAGCGCCTCCGGGCTGGCCGAGATCCTCGCCGACGGGCAGCGCACCGGCGAGTTCCGCGACTTCGACACGCGTTCCATGGCCGTGCTGATCCGCGCGAGCGTTGACGCCGCCGCGCAGCGCGTCCGAGACGGTTCCGATGTCGACCTCGACACCTACACCGCCGAGGTCGTCACCGCGATCGATCTCGCCGTCCGCGAGGCGGACCAGGCGTGAACCGCGATCTCACGCCGCTGCTGCGCAGGCTCGGCCCGGACCTCCTCGGACCGGTCGCGGTCTTCTACCTCGCGCGCATCGCCGGTGCGGGTCAGACCGCGTCGCTGCTGCTGGCCGCAGCGGTCCCCGTCGTGCGCGCCGTGCGCGGCCTGGTCACCGAGGGGCGGGTCAGCGGGCTGACCCTGTTCATGCTCGGCGGGGTCGGGCTCAGCGTCGTGATGTCGCTGGTGACGGGCGATCCGCGGCTGCTGCTGGTGCGGGCGGCCTGGGGCACGGCGGCGCTCGGAACGCTGCTGCTGGCAACGCTGCTCACGCGCAAGCCGCTGCTGTTCAGCGCGGCGAACCAGCTCTTCGACACCGACCGCAGGAGTGAGTGGGCCGAGAACTGGGATCGCTACCCGGCGTTCCGCCGAGTTCTGTGGACCTGCACAGCGTTCTGGGGCGTGATGTTCCTGCTCGACGCCGCCGGCCGGGTCGTGATGGCGCTGACGTTGCCGATCGACGTCGTCCCGCTGCTCGACGACGTGCTGCTGGGCGTCGTGGTGATCTCGCTGCTGGTGTTCCAGCGCGTCGTCGGCCGCCGGATGCTGCGCAACGCCGGGCTGCGCCTGCAGGGCGCGACCATCACGCGGCTGGCCTGATCAGCGTGCTGCGTGGGTGCTGCGCAGCACCAGTTCCGGGGTGAACAGCGTCCGGCGGGGTTCCTGCTCGCCCTCGGCATCGATGCGCTGCACCAACAGCCGTGCGGCTTCCTGGGCGAGCTCGCCCAGGTCGTAGTGGACGGTGGTGAGCCCGAACGCCTCCCACGCCGCCATCGGGATGTCGTCGAACCCGATGAGCGTCAGGTCTTCGGGAATGCGCACGCCCTGGGCGCGGGCGGCGTTGAAGGCGCCGATGGCGATGACGTCGTTGCCGCAGAACACCGCCGTGGGGCGCGTCGGTCCGGTGAGGAGCTCGGTGAGTCCTCGGTAGCCGGTGTCGAAGTCGAAGGGTCCGCGCCGCACGGCGTCCTCGGCGAGTCCGATGCCGGCCTCGGAAAGCCCGACGCGGAAACCCATTTCGCGATCGCGCCCGGTGGTGGTGTCCTGCGGACCACCGATGTGGGCGATGTCGCGGTGGCCGAGCTCGGTCAGCTCGCGGGCGACCAGCCGCCCGCCCAGCTCGTTGTCGACCACGGCGGCGTCGGCCGGTTGCCCGCCGGACTCCCGGTTGAGGAAGACGAACGGCAGCTCCCGCTGCTGCAGGTCGGTGGGCAGCCGGGATCCGATGGTCGCCGTCGCCAGCACGACGCCGTCGATGGATCGGTCCAGAAGCCGTTGGCTGGCCACGGCGGTCTCGGAGCGCTCGGTGAACAGCATCATCCGGTAGCCGTGCTGCTCCAGCTCGTCGTGCAGCGGGCCGATCAGGTGCGGGTAGAACGGGTTGGTCAGGTCGGTGACCACGACGCCGATGCGCTTGGTCGTCCGCGTCGACAGGCTGCGCCCGGTCTCGCTCGGCACGTAGCTGAGTGCATCGGCCGCGCGCTGGACCCGCTCGCGAGTGGCCTCCGACACGCGCTGATCACCGCGCAGCGCCCGCGACACCGTCGGCTGCGAAACACCCGCCAGACGTGCCACATCGCGACTGGTGATCAAGGTCGTCCTCCCCTCGGTGTGCTGCATACGAATGCTACTCCCACGCCCTGGGCTCTTGGTCGGGATCGGCGGGGAGATCGACGTCTCGTCGGTGCGCGCGCGCCGATCCGCTTCCGCGCTCCGGTTGCTCCAGTGGGGTGGTATTGCGCCCAACCTGCGGGCAGTCACTCGATCGAGTGAGGAATGATCGGGCGCTCAACGCGAGCGCAGCGAGGAGTTCGATGGTCATCGGGATCGTCCACCTGATCGGAGCGGTGGCGACGGTGGTGATGAGCGCGTTGCTCTGGCAGCAGCGGGCCAGGCAGGGGCGCGCGTGGCCGTGGCTGATGGCCGGTCTCGTCGCGGCCGCGCTGTGGCCGGTGACGCTCTGCCTCGCCGTCGCCGCGTACTGGCGGCGGAAGGGCGACTCGAAGAGGGCTCCGCTGGTCGCGGGAGGCTGCGCCCTGGGTGCCGTGGTGGTGCTGCTGGTGGTCGGCGGACTCGCGGAACCTGCGCAGCGCGCTCAGCCGTCCGGTCCGCAGCTGCTGCGGCAGCCGAGCTCGCCGCCGCCGTCGGTGATCACGCCGGAGCCGGTGGTCGCACCGCCCCCGCTGCACGAGAAGGCACTGGTGCACGGCATTCTCGACGACGACCGGGTGCGGATCCAGATCCCGGGCGCGGATCCGCAGGTGGTGCGCATCGCCGGCGTGCAGGCGCCGGCCGAGGGGGAGTGCTGGAGCTCGGAGTCGCGCGCGTTCGCCGAGCGCGCCCTCGGCGGGACGACCGTGCAGGTCACCTTCGGCGTCGGCTGGAGCAGCGGGCGCAGTGCCGACCCCGAGGTCGCGCTGACGCTGCCCGGCGGGGCGGGCTACTCCTCGCTGGCCCTGCAGCACGGCGCGGCCCGGCTCTACCCGCAGGCCTTCCTCGGGGAGGGGCTCGCGTCGGAACTGGGCCAGGCCGAAGCCACGGCGAAGTCCGCCGGCCTCGGCCTGTGGGGGCCGCAGTGCGGTGCCGGGGCGCCGCCGGAGACGCCGAGGGCCGAGGCACGGCCCGCTGACTACGCCGATTGCCGTCAGGCCGAAGCCGCCGGCGCGGCGCCGCTGCGCAGGGGAGACACCGGCTATTCGTCCGAGATGGACAGCGACGGCGACGGTCTCGCCTGCGAATGAGCGCGGGCGAAGCGCAGGTGGTGATCGTTGATCGGGAGGTGGCGCAGCACCAGCAGGTCGTGGAAGTAGGCCATCTTGACCTGCCACGGTGCCTTCGAGCCCGAGCGCGGGAAGGCGTCGATGCCGCGCTGGACGTAGCCCGAGGTGAAGTTCTCGATCATCGGCAGGGTCCCCCGGCCTGCCGCGACCGGAACGCACAGGTCGTGACAGCTGCGGCGCATCGCGCGCAGCAGCCGGATCACGAACTCGCCCACCAGGTCGGCCTTGAGCGTCCAGCTGTGGTTGGTGTAGCCGAAGGTGAACGTGAGGTTGGGGATCCCGGACAGCATCGCTCCCTTGTAGACGGTCGTCTCGCTCGGTGCGACGTCCCGGCCGTCGACGGTGAAGGTGATGCCGCCGAAGGCGTGCAGCCGCAATCCCGTGGCTGTGATGACGATGTCCGCGTCCAGCTGCGCTCCGGAGCGCAAGCGCAGCCCGGTCTCGGTGAACTCCTCGACGTGGTCGGTGACGACCGAGGCCTTCCCGCTGCTCAGCGCGTCGAAGATGTCGCCGTCCGGGGCCAGGCACATCCGCTGGTCCCACGGGTCGTAGCGCGGGTTGAAGTGAGTGTCCACGTCGTAGCCCGCCGGTAGCCGCTCGGCGGTGGACTTGCGGATGGAGTTGCGCATCCACGTCGGGAAGAGCCTGCTGAACCGGTACATGCTCGAACCGAGCACGATGTTCTTCCACCGCACCAGCGCGTAGGTGGCGCGTTTGCCGAGCTTGCCGCCCAGTCCGGCGAGCAGCGGGTCCTGCCCCGGCGTCGCCACCACGTAGCTGGGTGAGCGCTGCAGCATCGTGACGTGCGCGGCGGTCTCCGCCATCGCGGGGACCAGCGTGATCGCCGTGGCTCCGCTGCCGATCACCACGACCCGCTTGCCCGCGTGGTCGAGGTCTTCGGGCCAGTGCTGCGGGTGCACGACGGTTCCGGTGAAGCGCTCGACGCCCTCGAACTCCGGCGAGTGGGGCTGCTCGTAGTGGTAATAGCCGGGGCACAGGTGCAGGAACTTCGCGGTCAGCCGGACCTGCTCCCCGTCGTGCTCGGCGAGCACGGTCCAGCGGGCGTCGTCGCTGGACCAGGAGGCGCTGACCACCCGGTGCCGGTAGCGGATCCGCCGGTCGACGCCGCTGTCGGTGGCGGTGGAGCGCACGTAGTCGAGGATCGATTCGCCGCCGGCGAAGGACTGCGCGCCGGGCCAGGGCCGGAAGCGGTAGGCCATCGTGAACATGTCCGAGTCCGAGCGGACTCCGGGGTAGCGGAACAGGTCCCAGGTCCCGCCCAGCGAATCCCGTGATTCGAGGATCGCGTAGTCGAGGCCGGGGAACGCCGATTGCAGCTGGTGCGCGGCCCCGATCCCGGCCAGCCCGGCTCCGACGATCAGCACGTCCAGGTCATCACGCACGGCGGCTCCTCCCCGCGGGCACGACGCTGTCCGAGCCCGAAGCTACCGCCGCGCCACTCGACCGGATACCGCATGCCGGGTGGCCTTCGCCGTCCGCCGTCGTGCTGCTCGGGGAGGCAGTTCCCAGTTTTAGTCCAAACCGAGCCATGATCATGTCCGAAATGTCGGCTCAGTTATGACTAAAACTGGGAAGTGCCCAGGTCGCCGAGCAAGCCGGCCGACTTCTCGAACCGGAGTTACTCCGCGTCCACGTCGGGGATGGGGAGGGGCATGTTGGGGGTGACCAGGCCGCCGTCCACCGCGAGGACCTGGCCGGTGACGTAGGAGGACGCGGGGGAGGAGAGGTAGAGGATCGCCGCGGCGATGTCCTCCGGGGTGCCGATGCGCCGCAGCGGGGTGTGCTCCTCCAGGGTCGCCTTCATCTGCGGGTCGGCGGCCACGACCTCCAGCGCCTCGGTGAGGATCGCGCCGGGAGCGACCGCGTTGACCCGGATGCGCGGGTTGAGGTCCGCGGCCATCATGCGCACCGCGTGATCGAGCGAGGCCTTGGCGGCACCGTAGGCGAGGTAGCCGCGGCCGACGAGGTGCCCGGTGCTGCTGGAGACCATCACGACGCTCGCCGCGTCCGACTTCGCCAGGTGCGGGACCGCTTCGCGCACCAGCCGGACCCCGTGCACCACGTTGTTCTCGAAGGACTTCCGCAGCGCTTCGTCGTGTGTGTGGGTGAACGGCCGGGGCATCGAGCCGCCGGTCACGCTCACCACGACGTCGATGCGCCCGAGCTCGTCGGCGGCCCGGGTGACCGCGGCGGACACCGCCTCGGCGTCCCCGGCGTCGGTGGGGATCGCCACCGCGCGCCGGCCCAGGTCGCGGATCTGCTGGGCCACCGCCTCGATCTGATCGGGCGTGCGCGAGAGCACGGCCACGTCCGCGCCGGCCTCCGCCAGCGCCAGCGCCGTCGCGGCCCCGATCCCGCGCCCAGCACCGGAAACCATCGCGACCCGGCCCTCAAGCCGGAACATCGGCAGCGTCGCCAACCCCGTCTCCTCACCTCGTCGAGCAGCCGCAGCTCATGCCACAAGCAAGTGCTTGGTAGGCTATCCGGTCGCTCCGGAGATGACCAGGGTCAGTCGGATTCGAGCTCGTGGGTGAGGGTTTCGAGCTCGGCGCCGCCCGCCATCTGGTGCGTGAGGTGGTCGAGGGTGATGTCCGCCTTCTCGTGGCTTCCGAGGCTGCGACCTCGTTTGAGGAGCAGGAACCGGTCGCCCACCGGGTAGGCGTGGTGCGGGTTGTGGGTGATCAGCACGACCCCGAGGCCGCGGTCGCGGGCCCGGGCGACGTGCTTGAGCACGAGCCCGGCCTGCTTGACGCCCAGCGCGGCGGTCGGCTCGTCGAGGATGAGGACCTTCGCCCCGAAGTGCATCGCGCGGGCGATCGCCACGCACTGCCGCTCACCACCCGAGAGCGTGCCCACCGGCTGCTCGACGTCGCGCAGCTCGATGCCCATCTCGGCGAGCGCCTCGCGGGTCGTCGCGCGCGCCCGCTTGCGGTCGATCAACCCCCATCTGCCGGGCTCGGAGCCGAGGAAGAAGTTCCGCCACACGCTCATCAGCGGAACCACCGCCAGGTCCTGGAACACCGTGGCGATGCCCCGATCCAGCGCCTCGCGCGGGGAACCGAACCGCACCGGCGAGCCCTCCAGCAGCAGCTCACCCGCGTCGTGCTGGTGCGCGCCCGCCAGGACCTTGATCAGCGTCGACTTTCCGGCGCCGTTGTCGCCCAGCACGCAGGTGACCTCACCGCGGTGGACCACGGTCGAGACGTCCTCCAGCGCGGAGACGCTCCCGTAGTTCTTGCCGATGCCGCGCGCTTGCAGGAGCGGAGTCATCGCCTACCTCCGTTGCCGTTCCGCGCGGCGGCGGAAGGAGTTGTTGACCAGCACGGCACCGAGCAGCAGCACGCCGAGGAACAGGAAGAACCAGTCGTTGTCCCAGCGCGCGAACACGATTCCCTGCCGGACCATGCCGAAGATCAGCGCGCCGACCGCGGCACCGATCGCCGAGCCGAAACCACCGGTGAGCAGGCATCCGCCGATCACCGCGGCGATGATGAACTGGAACTCCAGCCCCACGCCCTGGTTCGCCTGCACGGTGGTGAACCGCAGGATGTTGATCGAGCCGACCAGCCACCCGCACAGCGCGGTGGTCATGAACAGCCCGACCTTGGTGCTCAGCACCGGGACGCCGACGGCGCGGGCGCTCGCGGACGATCCGCCGACCGCGAAGATCCAGTTTCCGAACCGCGTGCGCAGCAGCAGGAACGACGCCACCAGCGCGGCACCGATCCACCACGCGATGGAGATCTGGAACGACGTCCCACCGACGTCCACAGTGGAGGCGAAGACGAAGCCCGCGGATTCGTACCCCGGCGCCGACCGGATCCCCGAGACCTGCACGGTCCCGGTGACCAGCCGCGTCACGCCGAGGTTGAGGCCCTGCAACGCGAAGAACGTCCCGAGCGTGACGATGAAGCTGGGCAAGCCGGTGCGCATCACCAGCAAGCCGTTGAACGCGCCGACCGCCAGCGCGAACACCAGCGACAGCGCGAGCCCGGCCCAGACGTTCCACCCCAGCTCGGTGGCCACCATGGCCGTGACCAGCGCGGTCGAGGCGGTCATCACGCCTGCGGAGAGGTCGAACTCGCCGCCGATCATCAGCAGCGCCACGCCGACGGCCATGATGCCCAGCGTCGCCGAATCGTCCAGCCAGGTCGCGGTGCCCAGCGGGGACAGGAACTCGTCGGTGACCAGCGAGAAGAACGTGAACACACCGAGCGCGCCGATCACCGCGCCCAGCTCCGGCCGGGTGAGCAGCCGAGCCCACGGAGTCGTCATGCCTACCTCGTTCCGCGTCGTGCGTACTCGCCGACCACGTCCACGTTGGACCGATCGACGAAACCCGGTCCGGTGTAGACGGGTTTGCCGCCGCCGACGGTGTTGGCGTTCTCCAGGAACAGCTTCAGGTACACCACCGGCAGATATCCCTGCTCGTACTGCTGCTGGTCGACGGCGAACAGCAGATCACCGGCCTGGATCGAGGCGACCACGTCGCCGTTGAGGTCGAAGGTGGACACCGCCGCGCGCGAACCGGATTCGCGGGCCGCGTTGACCGCGTTCGCCGCGACCTGCGGGTTGAGCGTGAGCACTCCGTCCACACCGGGATCCGACTGCAGCGCTCCCTTGATCCGGGACTGCGCGTCCGTCGGGTTGTTGATGTCGACCTGCAGGTTGGTGACCTGGCTGGGGGCGAACCCCTCGCGCGCACCGTCGCAGCGCTGGTTGAGCGTCTCCACCCCGGCCTGGTGGATCACGCACAGCACCTTGTGCTTCCCGGCCTGCGAGAACCGCTGCCCGGCGGCTCGCCCCGCGACGGTCTCGCTCTGCCCGACGTGCGTGATCGCGCCGAACGCGGCGCTGACCTCCTCGCCAGCGTTGATCGTGATCACCGGGATGCCTGCCGCGACCGCGCCGGTCACCGACGTGCGCATCGCGTCCGGGCTGCCGAGCGAGACCACGAGGCCGTCGGCTCCCTGGGCGATGGCGTTGTCCACCAGCTTCGCCTGGTTTCCCGGATCGGGATCGGCTTGGTACTGGACCTCGATGCCCAGATCTTCGCCCGCCCGTTCCGCGCCGTTCTGCACCACGTTCCAGAACGCGTCGCCGGGCGTGCTGTGGCTGATCACCGCGATGCGCAGCGGGCCGTCGTGGCTCTCGGTGCGCTCGTGCGCGTCCGGCATGGGCCCGGACGCCTTGGGGCCGGTGCACCCGGCCAGCGCCAGCACTCCGATCAGGAGCACCGGCAGCAACCGCGACGGTGCGGCCCTGCGGGTTTCGGTCATCGGCCTTCCTGGATCCGGGAGAAGACCTGGTCCAGGTGGACCAGGCTGCGCGCGGTGTCGCGCCGAGGGGCGCCGATGGCGGAGTCCGGGCCCAGCGCGGTGTCCTGCTCCAGCACGTACCAGCCACGGTAACCCGCGCCGTGCACCGAGCGGACCACGGCTTCGGTGTCGACGTCGCCGTCTCCGAGCGGCACGAACAGCCCGCGGGCGACGGCGTCGGCGAACCCGACGTCTCCGTTGCGGACCGCGGTGGCCAGATCGGAGCGGACGTCCTTGAGGTGGAGGTGCCCGATGCGGCCCGGGTGCCGCTCGGCGAGCGCGACGGGATCGGTGCCGCCGACCAGCAGGTGCCCGGTGTCCAGGCACAACGACATCCGGGAGTCGGCGACGAAGCGCTCGACCTCGGTCTCGGTCTCCACGTGGGTGCCGACGTGCGGGTGCATCGCGACGCGCAGCCCCTCGGCGGTGACGGCTTCGGTGACGCGACGGCAGGTGTCGATCAGCACGGTCCACTGCGCGTCGTCCAGCGCCGGTCGTTCGTCGTAGCCGTCGAGACCGGTAGCGGCCGCGAGCACCACGATCTCGCCGCCCGCGCGGGCGATCTTCCGGGCTGCGGCCGCGGCTTGCGCGACGCTGTCGTCGGCCGTCGCGGAGTCGTGCAGCGGGACGGCGAGGAAACCGCCGACCAGCTCCAGCCCGTGCCGGCCGACGATGGTCCGGGGGTCGGGCAGGTAGCCGGGCGGACCCAGCTCGGTGGCGTAGACGCCCAGACCGGCCATCTCGGAGAGGACCTGATCGGGATCGAGAATCCGTCCCCAGCCGGGAACTTCGCTCACGCCCCAGGAGATCGGCGCGGCGGCGACCTTGAACTTCACGGGTTCACCCCCACCGGTTTGCCGGCGCGCAGCGACTCTTCGCAGGCCTCGGCGAGCCGCAGGCTGACCAGCGCTTCCCTCGGCGGCGAGGGGTTCTCGGCGCGGCGGGCGATGACGTCGAGGAACACGCGGGACTCCTGCACGTAGGCGTCGTGGTAGCGCTCGGTGAACGACGTCCACGGTCGGTCCGGCCCGGCGCCGCGGACGGTGTTGAGCGGTGTGCGCTCGTCGAGGCCGACGGTGAGGGTGTCGCGCGAGGCGAAGACCTCGAGTCGGCAGTCGTAGCCCACCGGATCGTGCCGCGCGGCCGACAGCAGCGCGTGCGCACCACCGGCGAAGCGCAGCGACACCACGGCGTTGTCCACGTCGCCCGCCTCCCGGAACGAGTCGTCCACCAGCACCGATCCGGACGCGTAGACTTCCGTGACCGGCTCGCCGAGCAGCCACGGCACGGCGTCGAGGTCGTGGATCAGGCAGTCCCGGAACAGCCCGCCGGAGGTGGCCACGAACTCCTTCGGCGGGGGCAGGTGGTCGTTGCACACGGCTCGCACGAGGTACACCGACCCCGCGGTCCCGTCGCGCAACCGACGGTGCACCTCGGCGGTGTCGGGATCGAAGCGGCGATGGAACCCGACCAGGACCGGGACGTCGGCTCGCTCGATCTCGTCGACCAGCGCGGACATCCCGGGGAGGTCCGGTGCCAGCGGTTTTTCGCACAGCACCGGGGTTCTGGTGGCGAGTGCGGCACGCACCAGGTCGGGGTGCGTGCCGGTCGGGGTCGCGATCAGGATCCCGTTGGCGCGCAGCAATTCGTCCACAGTGGTCACTGCTGTGGCCGGGGGTCCGATCTCGGCCGCAGCCGATTCCGCTCTGCCCGGAGCCGGATCGAACAGCAGGAGTTGGTCGATTTCGTCGAGCGCGGCGAGATTGGTGGCGTGCATGGAGCCGATTCGACCGACCCCGGCTACTCCGATCTTCATCTCGGCGAGGGCCTCGATTCGTCTGGGGGCGTGGGCGCCGATCAATGCTGTGCGGTGAATCACAACGATGTCAAGACCCGGATTTCCAGCGCAGTTCCGGAGGTCGCGTCCACTGTGGAGAACCGGGGAATGCTCCGAACGGCGGTCCCCGAGCCGCCACTTTGCGTCCTCAGGTGAGAATGTCCGGACAAACCATTGACGCGCCCTGGTGGCATCCAGTAAACCGGTACATCCGAACGCCCCCCGAAGAGCGCGCTCCGTCCGGGGACGTCGCCGTGCATCCCTGTCCTCCGAGGCCTTCCCCCCGTCCGCCTCGGTCGAACCGGGCACGGCGACGTCTCCGCGTCAAGCGATCCGCGTAGCCCAAGTGAGCGAAGTGCGCACCAAATCCCAGTTTTAGTCCAAACCGAGCCATGATCATGTCCGAAATGTCGGCTCAGTTATGACTAAAACTGGGACCGGGTGCGATGTTGCTCCGCGTGGGCCCGGTGGTCATTGCCAGACGACGACGGACTTGCGGACCGGGGTGGCCTCGGCGTTGGAGGCGAAGAGCTCCGGCTTGCGGGCGCGGAGGCGCTCGATGTCGGCGAAGACGGCGCGCAGGTGGGTGCGCATGGTCGCGCGGGCGCGCGCGAGGTCGTGAGCGCGGATCGCGTCCATGATCTCGACGTGCTGATCGGCGTAGACCTCCGGCGGGCTCGACTCGTAGAGCCCGAGCCGGCGCGCGCGGTCCAGGTGCCCCTTCGCCGAGACGACCGTCGGCCAGGCGCGCTCGTGCCCCGACAGGCGCAGCAGGCCGCGGTGGAACTCCTCGTCGAGGGCGAAGAACTCCTCGACGTCGACCTCCGCTGAGCGCTGGCGCACGAGGTTGTCCGCGAGTTCCGCCAGCAGGTCCTCGTCGAGGTCGCCGGGCACGTCGTCGAGCGCGGTGAGTTCGACGGCTTCGCGCAGGAACTGGGCGTCGGCGACCCGCTGCGGATCCACCCGGGAGACGAACGAGCCGATCTGCGGGAACACCTGCACCAGCCCTTCCTCGGCCAGCAGGATCAGTCCCTCGCGCACCGGGGTGCGGCTGACGCCCAGGCCTGCGGCCAAGTCCTTCTCCGACAGGGCGGAGCCCGGTTCGAGTTCGAGGGTCAGCACCTTGCGCCGCAGCGTCTCGTAGATGACGCGGCGGTTCGGACGGTTCCTGGAGTCGGGCACGGGCCAAGGCTAGACGAGTCTTGACCGCTCTGATCGGTCAGTGCTTGTATACCAGTACTGACCTACCAGTGGGCCGGGCGTGGAGCGAAGGAGCGCACGATGACGGACAGCACCCAGACGGCGGGTGTCGCGAGACGGTCGACTCGCGAGCTGAGCAAGGCCGCCGTGTCGGGTTGGCTGGGCACGGCGATGGAGTTCATGGACTTCCAGCTGTACTCGCTGGCGGCGGCCATCGTGTTCAACAAGATCTTCTTCCCCGACGTCAGCCCGGCCATCGGGCTGATCGCGGCGATGGCCACCTACGGCGTCGGCTACGTCGCGCGGCTCGTCGGCGCCTTCTACTTCGGGCGGATGGGTGACCGGATCGGCCGCAAGAAGGTCCTGTTCCTGACGATCGTCATCATGGGTGCCTCCACCACGCTCATCGGAGTCCTGCCGCCGTACCAGACGATCGGCATCGCGGCGCCGATCCTGCTGGTCGTGCTGCGGTTGATCCAGGGATTCGGCGCGGGTGCCGAGATCGCCGGAGCGACGGTGATGCTCGTCGAGTACGCACCGGTCAAGCGGCGCGGGCTGATCTCCTCGCTGGTGTCGCTGGGGACCAACTCGGGCACGCTGGCCGCGTCCGGGCTGTGGGCCGTGCTGCTCGTCGTCCTGTCCGAGGAGCAGGTCATCGCGTGGGGCTGGCGGATCCCGTTCCTGCTGAGCTTCGTGCTGCTGCTGTTCGGCGTTTGGATGCGCTCGAACCTCAAGGAGAGCCCGGTCTTCGAGGAACGCGAGGACTCCGCTCCGGTCGCGGCCGGAGCCATCGAAACCGGCCTCCAGCAGCGCAAGGGCAGGGCCTTCCTGCTCTCGCTCGGACTCCGCTTCGGCCAGGCGGGCAACTCCGGCCTCGTGCAGACCTTCCTCGTGGGCTACATCGCCTCGTCGCTGGCGGTCAGCCGGTCGGTGCCCACCAACGCCATCGTCTACGGCTCGCTGCTCGGTTTCGCCACGATCCCGCTGGTGGGGATGCTCGGCGACAGGTTCGGCAGGCGCCCCGTCTACCTGGCGCTGAGCCTGCTGACCGCGATCATCGCGGTGCCGATGATGGCGACCATCGCCGGCGGCAACGAGGTGATGCTGACGATCGCGATGATCCTCGGCCTCAACATCGGTGTGCTCGGGCTGTTCGCGGTGGAGAGCGTGACGATGGCCGAGCTGTTCGGTTCGCGCACCCGGTTCACCCAGCTGGCCGTGGCCAAGGAGATCGGCGGCACGCTGGCCACCGCGGTCGGACCGGTCGTGGCCGCCAGCCTGACGGCCTGGACGCAGCACTGGTGGCCGATCGCCGCGATGCTCGTCGTCTACTCGCTGATCACGTTCGTTTCCACCTGGCTGGCGCCGGAGACCCGCGGCCGCGACCTCGTCCGACTGGAGGATGCCCTGTGAAAGCCGTTGTCGTGCACGGAATCCGCGACGTCCGCGTCGACGAGGTGCCGGACCCGGTGCCCGGCGAGGGTCAGGTGCTGCTGGCGGTGGAGTGGGGTGGGATCTGCGGGTCCGACATCTCCTACTGGCGCCACGGCGGCACCGGTACGGCCGCGCTGCGGCACCCGATGATCCTCGGGCACGAGATCGCCGGACGCGTGGCCGGCCTCGGTCCCGGTGTTGCCGGAGTGGAGATCGGACAACCGATGACGGCTCACCCGGCTGAGCTGGTGGGCGAGCACGCGTTCCCGGAGGGGCGCAGCAATGTGCACCCGCACGTGCGCTACTTCGGTTCGGCCGCCTTCGACCCGCACACCGACGGCGGTTTCAGCGAGTACCGGGTCGTCCCGGTCGAACAGCTGCGAGCGCTGCCGGACGGCGTGTCCACGCAGGTCGGCGCGCTCGCCGAACCGCTCGGCGTCGCGCTGCACGCGGTCACTAGGGCCGGATCCCTGCGCGGCAGAACGGTTCTGGTGAACGGAGCCGGTCCGATCGGGGCGCTCGTGGTCGCCTCGGCCAAGCACCGGGGAGCGTCGGCGGTGGTGGCGGCGGACCTGGCCGCGACCTCGTTGGACGTCGCGAAGCGCATGGGCGCCGACGAAACCCGCGACCTGTCAACGCACTCCCTTCCCGACGACGTGGACCTCGCGTTCGAGGCCTCCGGCGCACCGGCCGCGATCGGTCCGGTGCTGCGCGCTACCCGCCGAGGCGGAACCGTCGTCCAGGTCGGCAACCTCCCGGGTGAGCCGGCTCCGGCGGCGCTCGGCGACCTGGTGACCCGCGAGATCACCTGGGTCGGTTCCTACCGCTTCGTCGACGAGATCACCGACGCCCTGACCGCCCTCCGCGACGGCCTGGACGTCACCCCGCTCATCACCCACACCTACCCGCTGGACCAGGCCGCCGAAGCCCTCGCGGTCGCGGCCGACCGCACCACGGGCAGCAGCAAGGTCATGCTCCAGCTGGGCACCTAGGGGCCGGACTTCCTTGCTCTGCAGCAGCTTCCGCCGTCGCCGGGTCATGCCCCGGCGGCGTCCACCACTTCGGAGCCTTCCCGCTGGATCCGCTCGGAGCCCCAGGCGCCGAGCGGTGCGAGCGCTTGGTTGAGCGTTCGTCCGTGAACGGTCAGGGAGTACTCCACGCGCGGCGGCACCTCCGGGTACACCTCCCGGTGGACGAGGCCGTCGGCCTCCATCTCGCGCAGGTGCTGGGTCAGCATCTTCTCGCTGACCCCGTTCAGGCCGCGACGGAGCTCGGCGAAGCGGCGCACGCGGTGTGCGTTGAGCTCCCAGAGGATCAAGCCCTTCCACTTGCCGCTGACGACGTCCATGGCGGCGTCGATGCCGCAGATGTACGGTCCGCGCCTCGATGCGCCGGCCAAGGTGATCGCCCCTTACCACGAGGTGAGTACCGCAGGAAATAGTGCGTACTTCCCATGTTAGCCGCGGCGCCGGAGCCTGGAGGAGTGAACGACAACCGCGCACCTGAGAACGCTCCCGTCGCCATCATCGGCCTGGGCCCGATGGGGCAGTCCATGACTCGCGCCCTCCTCGCAGCGGGCCATCCGGTGACGGTGTGGAACCGCACCGCTCGTCGCGCCGATGGTGTGATCGCCGACGGAGCAACGCTCGCGTCCACGCCCGTCGAGGCCGTCGAGGTCGGCGAACTGGTCATCCTCAGCCTCACCGACTACCAGGTCATGTACGACGTCCTCGGCGGAGCCACCGGGTCGCTCGCCGGACGGACCTTGGTGAACCTGAGTTCGGACACGCCTGATCGGACCCGCGAGGCGGCGAGCTGGGCAGCGGGTCACTGTGCCGACTTCCTCGTCGGCGGGGTCATGGTCCCGGCACCGATGATCGGCACCGGTTCAGCGCGCGTCCACTACAGCGGTCCTCGCGAGGTGCTGGCGCGGCACCAGCGGACTTTGGCGCTGCTCGGCGAGCCGAACTACCTCGGAGAAGCCCCCGGCCTCGCGCAGATGATGTACCAGGCGGAGCTCGCGGTGTTCCTCACGGCGCTGTCCGGGCTGATGCACGCGACCGCGATGCTGGGAAGCGCCGGGTTGAACGCGAAAGAGGCTCTGTCGGAACTGCTCTCGTTCACCGACGCGATCGGGGCGATCGTGCGTGCGGGGGAGGACGTTCCGGGGGCAGCGCTGGACGCCGGTGCGCACCCCGGTGAGCCCAGCACGGTCACGATGATGGGAGCGACCGCCGACCACATCGTGGAGACCAGCGCGTCCGTCGGCCTCGATCTCGCCCTCCCGCGCGCGGTGCAGTCGCACTACGGCCGCGCGATCGACGCCGGGCGCGGCGGGGACAACTGGACTCGGATCATCGACGTCATGCGCCGGCGCGGTTGAGTCACCGGGACGGAACACCCCTCGTCCCGGTGGTTTCCCGCTGAGCCGAGGAAGAGTCCGGTCGTTCGGGCCTCCGCCGGAATTCGAAACCCGGTTGGGCTCAGGGAGTGTGGAAGTGGGCCGTGGTGGTGAGGTGGGTGGTGAAGAGGGCGGTCGTGGGAGGTGTGGGCCCGGGGTTGGCGGTGAGGTGCCAGTCCCGGAGGAGGGGCGTGGCCGGGGTGCTGATCTCGGTCAGGTGGCCGTCGTCGAGGTGACGGGTGACGGCGTCCCTGGAGACCAGGGTGATCCCCAGGCCTGCCAAGGCGGACTCGATGACCGCGGTGTTCGAGCCCAGCGTGAGGGTCCGGGGCGGCGGGTCGAGTTCGAGCTGGGCCAGGAAGGACTCCGTGATGGCGCGGGTGCCCGAGCCGGGTTCGCGCATCAGCCACGTCTGGGCCGCGAGCCAGGCGGGGTCACCCGGTCCGGGGGAGTTGGCGACGACGATGAGCTCGTGCGGCCGGGTGGCGAGGACCTCGACCTCGCGGCCGGGTTCCGGGCGCCCGCCGAGGACGAGGTCGACCTCGTGGCGCTCCAGGAGCCGGCGGACCCGCTCCCGGTTGCCGACCTCCAGGCGCACGCCCACGTGCGGGTGCCGCTCGCGGAAGCTCGCCAGTACGCCGGGCAGGATCTGCTCGCCCGCGGTGGTCAGGGCCGCGATGCGCAGTTCACCGCGTTCCGGGTCCGATTCCGCCGCTGCGGCGGTGTGGGCCTGGTCGAGCAGGCCGAGGGCGGTCCGGACGTGGTCGGCGTAGACCACGCCGGCGCGGGTGAGCCGCAGGCCGCGGCCCTCGCGCTCCAACAGCTGCAGGCCGAGCGACTTCTGCAGCGCGTTGAGGGCCGCCGAGACCGCTGACTGGGTGACGTAGAGCCGGCGCGCGGCGGCGTGCACCGAGCCGGTGTCGGCGATGGCCAGGAACGTGCGCAGCTGCGTCAGCGTCATAGCTCAACCGTTCGCTCAAGTGTTGTGCCCGGATTCTTGATAGACAGTTGCTCAATCGGCCGCCATCGTCAAACGCATCCACTCACGTCGAGGGAGGACGCATGGCAGCCGAGAACGAGCGCTGGGGCGCCGGAGTGATCCCCTACGCCGAGATGGGCTACTGGCAGCCCGACTACGAGCCGAAGCCGAGCGACGTGCTCGCCGCGTTCCGCGTGACCCCGCAGGACGGGGTGCCGCCCGAGGAGGCCGGAGCCGCGGTCGCGGGCGAGTCCTCCACCGCGACCTGGACGGTGGTGTGGACCGACCGGCTCACGACCTACGAGCACTACCAGGGCAAGTGCTACCGGGTCGACCCGGTGCCCGGACAGCCCGGTCAGCACATCGCCTACATCGCCTACGACCTCGACCTGTTCGAGGAGGGGTCGATCGCGAACCTGACCTCGTCGATCATCGGCAACGTCTTCGGGTTCAAAGCGCTCAAGGCGCTGCGGCTGGAGGACATGCGAATCCCGCCGCACTACACCAAGACCTTCCAGGGGCCCGCGCACGGCATCGTGATGGAGCGGGAGTACCTGAACAAGTACGGGCGGCCGCTGCTGGGCGCTACCGTCAAGCCGAAGCTGGGGTTGTCCGCGCGCAACTACGGGCGGGTGGTGTTCGAGGCCCTGCGGGGTGGTCTCGACTTCACCAAGGACGACGAGAACATCAACTCCCAGCCGTTCATGCGCTGGCGCGACCGGTTCCTGTTCTGCATGGAGGGCGTCAACCGCGCCCAGGCCGAAACCGGCGAGATCAAAGGGCATTACCTCAACGTCACCGCCGCGACGATGGAGGACATGTACGAGCGGGCGGAGTTCGCCAAGGAGATCGGCAGCGTCGTGGTGATGATCGACCTGACCGTCGGCTACACCGCGATCCAGTCGATGGCGAAGTGGGCGCGCGCCAACGGCGTTCTCCTGCACCTGCACCGGGCCGGTCACTCCACCTACACGCGGCAGAAGAACCACGGAGTGAGCTTCCGGGTGATCGCCAAGTGGATGCGGCTGGCCGGGGTCGACCACATCCATGCCGGAACGGTGGTCGGCAAGCTCGAAGGCGATCCGAACTCGGTGGCCGGGTTCTACGACGTGCTGCGCGTCAACAAGGCGGAGCCGGACCCGGCCAAGGGCCTGTACTTCGAGCAGGACTGGGCGTCGATGCCGGGCGTCATGCCCGTGGCCTCCGGGGGCATCCACGCTGGTCAGATGCATCAGCTTCTCGATCACCTGGGGGAGGACGTGATCCTGCAGTTCGGCGGCGGCACCATCGGTCACCCGATGGGCATCGCAGCCGGTGCCACCGCGAACCGGGTCGCTCTCGAAGCGATGATCAAGGCGCGCAACGAAGGTCGTGACTTCCTGGCCGAAGGCCCCGACATCCTGCGCGCGGCCGCGCGGCACAGCCGCGAGCTCGACACCGCGCTGGCCCTGTGGGGAGACGTGAGCTTCAACTACGACTCCACCGACACCCCGGACGTCGTCGAGATGCCGACCCTGGTGTGAGGAGACCTGACATGCGCATCACCCAAGGAACCTTCTCCTACCTCCCGGACCTGACCGACGACGAGATCCGGGCGCAGGCGCAGTACGCGCTGGACAACGGCTGGCCGCTGTCGGTGGAGTTCACCGACGACCCGCATCCCCGCAACAACTACTGGGACATGTGGGGACTGCCGATGTTCGACCTCGCCGACGCGGCCGGCGTGCTCTACGAGGTCAACGAGTGCCGGAAGGCCTACCCGCACCACTACATCAGGGTCAACGCCTACGACGCCTCGCTGGGCAGGCAGACCACGGCGCTGACCTTCCTGGTCAACCGGCCGCCCGAGGAACCCGGGTTCCGGCTCGACCGGCAGGAGGCCGCTGACCGGCGGCTGCGCTACAGCACCCACCCGTACGCGCTGGACCGACCGAGAGGTGACCGGTACTCATCGTGAACACCGCGACGCGGCCGGGTTTCGGCATGCGACCCGGCGAAATCGACACGGAAGCAACGGAAGCGGCCATCCCGGAGCGGTCCCGCGTGGACCTCGCGGCCGAGCGGGACGAGGCGGGCATCGACGAGCTGATGTCCTCGCTCGATGACGAACTCATCGGCCTGCGCGAGGTCAAGACCCGCATCCGCGAGGTGGCCGCGCTGCTGCTGGTGGATCGCGTGCGCCAGCGCTTCGGGGTGAGCTCGACGCGCCCGAACCTGCACATGTGCTTCACCGGCAACCCGGGCACCGGCAAGACGACGGTCGCGATGCGGATGGCCGGGCTGCTGCACCGCATCGGCTACCTCGAACGCGGTCACCTGGTCGCCGTCACCCGCGACGACCTCGTCGGCCAGTACGTGGGCCACACTGCGCCGAAGACCAAGGAGGTGCTCAAGCGGGCGATGGGCGGTGTGCTGTTCATCGACGAGGCCTACTACCTCTACCGCGCCGAGAACGAACGCGACTACGGGCAGGAGTCAATCGAGATCCTGCTGCAGGTCATGGAGAACCAGCGCGAGGACGTGGTCGTGATCCTGGCGGGCTACGGCGACCGGATGGCGGAGTTCTTCCACTCCAACCCGGGCATGAGCTCGCGGGTGGCGCACCACATCGAGTTCGATGACTACGATCTCGGCGAGCTGGAGTCCATCGCCGGTCTGATGTCCGAACAGGACGGTTACCGGATCGGCGGTGAGGCGGCCGAGGTGTTCCGCGAACTCCTCGACGAGCAGCGAGCGCGGCCTCGCTTCGCCAACGCCCGGACGGTGCGGAACGTGCTGGAACGAGCCAGGTTGCGGCATGCGAGCCGTCTCGTGGACACCCTGGACGACTGCGGTCTCGACGACCTCGTCCGCCTGGAGCCGGTCGACTTCAAGTCCTAGGAGGCGGTTTGGCTCCTCCCGTGTCCCGTGTCCCGTGTCCCGTGTCCCGTGTCCCGTGTGTGGGTGGGGTGGGGAAGTTTTCATGAAAACTTCCCCACCCCACCCACACACGAGTGGTCCTAGGACGAATCCCGGTGGGGTGGGACGTTGAGGGTGAGCGTCGTGCCCTCGCCCGGTGTGCTGCGGACGTCCAGCGTGCCACCGAGGAGGCGGGCGCGTTCGCGCAGACCGGGCAGGCCGTGGCCGGTCGGGCCGGTGCTCGCGCGCAGCGAGGCGGGGTCGAAGCCCACGCCGTCGTCGCTGACCTGCAGCACCACCCCGGCGGAGGTGGCGCGCAGCCGGATCACCGCGCTGCCGGCCTGCGCGTGCTTCTGGATGTTCTGCAGCGCTTCCTGCGCGCTGCGGTAGATCGCGCTCTCCAGGAACTCCGGCACGTCGCACACCCCGGCGTCGACGCGGACGTGCATGTCGGCGATCCCGCTCGCGAGGCTCTGCAGGCTCGCGGTCAAACCGAGGTCGTCGAGCACCGGAGGACGCAGGCCCGCGATCGCGTAGCGGGTCTCGTCGAGCGCTGCCGCGGCCAGGTCCTGCGCGGTGGCGATCTGCTCCTCCGCGCGCGCCGTGTCGTCGCCGACCAGGTCGCGCGCCGCGGAGAGGTGGAAGAACAGGCTCACGATCCGCTGGCTGATGCCGTCGTGGATCTCCCCGGCGAGTCGGCGGCTCTCGGCCTCCTGCAGCTGCACCATCCGCTCGGTGAAGCGCTCCAGCGCCTCCTCCCGGTCGGCGAGCCGACGGTACAACCGGGCGTTCTCGATGGCGCCCGCGACCAGACCGGCCAGCGAGCGCAGCAGCTCCACGTCGTCGCCGAACTCGCGGCGCCGCTTGCTGTGCAGGTTGAGCACGCCCACCAGGTGTCCCAGCCGGGTCAGGATCGGCACGGACACCATCGAGGTGAACTCCTCGCCGTGCAGCTCCGGGATGTACTTGTAGCGCGGGTCCGCGAGCTTGTCCTCCACGATGACCGCGGGCTCGCCGTGCGCGGCGACCCAGCCGGCCATGCCCTCGCCGACGGCGAGCTCCACCCGTCCCGCGAGCCGGTCGAACGGCGGCGTCGCGCCGCACAGCCTGAGTCGCTGCCGGTCGTCGTCGAGCAGGTGCACGAAGCACACGTCGGTCGCGGTCATCTCGGTGATGATCGCCGCGACGTTCTGCACGATCTCGTCGAGATCCAGTCGCGCGGAGATGGTTTCGATGATGCGGATGAGCAGGTGGGCTTCCTGCTCCGCGTCGGCCATGCCCAGCGACCTGCGCTTCACCGGAACACCCCTTCCCGCAGCGCGACCGTGATGGCTCCGGCCCGGTCACCGACGTCCAGCTTGCGGTAGAGCGCCCGCAGGTGGGTCTTGACGGTCTCCTCGGTGATGAACAGCTTCGCGGCGATGGCCCGGTTCGGCATGCCCGCGACCAGCAGCGACAGCACGTCGCTCTCGCGTTGTGTGATGCCCAGGTGGGCGCCCGGCCAGAACTCGCCGTCGCGGATCCGCGCCGCCGACATCGCCACCCTGGTGTCCAGCGCCGGGTCGATGAGCACCTCGCCGCCGTGGATGCGCGTCAGGTACTCCACCAGCTCCGAGCCGCGAACCCGCTTGAGCAGGAATCCCGATGCGCCCAGCTGCAGCGCCTGGTAGAGGTACTGCTCGTCGTCGTAGACGGTCAGGAAGACCACCTTGCAGTCGGGCCGGTGCCCCAGGATCTCCCCGCAGAGGTCCAAACCGCTGGAGCCGCGCAGCCGGACGTCGAGCAGCACCGCGTCCGGCCGGTGTTCCAGGATCTCGGTGACGGCCTGCGCGGGAGTGCCCGCCTCGCCGACGATCCGAACGCGGTCGGAGTGCGGTTCCAGCATCGCCTTGAGCCCGTCCAGCACCATCTGGTGGTCGTCGACGACCACCAGCCGCAACGGCTCTTCCACCGGGCCCATTCGAAAAGAGTACGCAGGCAAGACCAAAACGAGGAAGTGAGAACGAAACCTCCCCCGCAAGAGGGTCCGGGTCGAGCTTCGGTGGGCTAGGTCACGACATCGAGTGGTGGACCGGATCCGTTCGAAACTCCAGGGCCGCCACGACCCGGTTGCTACGCTCCGTACATGCGTGGTGGTGGCGACGAGCTGAGCATCGGCGAACGAATCGCGTTCTACCGGCGACGTCGCGGTCTGTCTCAGGTGGTCCTCGCCGGTCTCATGGGCAAGTCCGAGGACTGGGTCAGCAAGGTTGAACGCGGGGAGCGCCAGGTCAACCGAGTTGAGGTGCTCGTCGAGCTGGCTCGTCAGCTTCGGGTGACGCTCAACGACCTGCTCGGAGAGCCGGTTCTGTTCGAGGCGGAGGAAGGGGACGACGTACCAGCGGTGCGCGATGCGTTGATGTCACCGCAGCGGCTGTCTCACACGCTCGTCGGTGATGAGCTGCCCGCCGAACAGGCTGACGCTGAGCCGGTTGCACGCCTGACCGAGGAAGCGTGGAACCAGTACCAGGAGGGCAACCTGGGCCAGGTGATCAGCTTGCTCCCCGATCTCCTCGGCTCGGCTCGACTTCTTGAGCACGCGAGCGCTTGACGTGGCCTGGATCGCGGCGGAACGAGCGATGCGCGCGGCCGAGCAGTCCGAGGATCCGCTCGCGCTCGCCTCGGCTGCGCGAGCAGCGACGCACGCGCTGTTGATGCTGGGACGGTTCGACGAGGCCCTCGCGCTAGGTGATGCGGCAGCTCGCTGGATTGCGGCCGAAGCCCGAGGAGGCGATCCGCAGGCGCTGAGCCTCTCCGGCATGTTGTTCCTGCGCACAGCTCTGGCGGCGGCTCGACGGCAGGATCGGGCAACCGCGAGTGAGCTGCTGACTCGGGCTGAAGAGGCCGCGGAGCGTCTCGGTTCGGATGGCAACCACTGGCAGACGGGCTTCGGACCGACCAACGTCGAGCTGCACCGCTTGTCGGCATGGCTCGACCTCGACGACCCCGGCAGCGTCGTCGAGCGAGGTGCGTCGGTGCGGCCGACGAACCTGCCCGGAGAACGTCAGGTCACGCACGCCATCGACATGTCGCGTGCGTTGAGCATGCTCGCCCGTGACGACCATGCTTTGCGGGTCCTGCTCGACGCGGAGCACAGGGCGCCGCAGCTGGTACGGCATTCAACGGCGGTGCGCGAGGTCGTGCGGACCATGTACCGGCGTTCACCGGTGAGCAGTGGGAGGTCTTCTCCTCTGATGGCCTTGGCCGAGCGATGCCGGGCGGTGCGATGAGCGTGCTCACCTTGGGTTTGATCGTCTCTGCCGCTGGAGGAGCGGAGGAGGTTCGTTCGAAGCTCGTCGAGCCTGCGCTCGCTCGCGGGTGGCGCGTCGCGGTGACGCTGACTCCGACGGCGGCGACGTGGTTGGACGACTGGGAACGGCGGAAGATCGAGCAGTTGACGGGTCTTCCGTGTCGCGCAGCGCCGCGCAAACCCACCGAGAAGAGCCCGCACCCTCCGATCGACTGCTACCTGGTGTGCCCGGCGTCCGCGAACACCGTTGCGAAAATGGCCCTCGGTCTCGCCGACAACCAGGCCCTGACCACGGTGTGCGAGGCGATCGGTGCGCAGTCGGCGCCGGTCGTCGTCTTTCCCAGGATCAATGCGGCGCACACGCGGCAACCGGCGTGGAACTCGCACGTCGAGGCATTGCGCGGTTCCGGAGTCCACTTGCTGATGGGCGATGACTACTGGCCCCTGCACGAGCCGCGCAGCGCTCCGGACAAGGATGTGCCCTGGACGAGAGTGCTGGACGGGGTCGACGGGATCGCGAAATCCGGTTCACCCGTTCGTGATTGATCAACCCGGACAGCTTGTCCGGGTCTTCGGGCGGGTCGTGCGGTCCCCTGAGCGCCAGTCGCCCAGCCGGGCGCAGGGTGGTTTCAGGGAGGAAGCGGCCAGTGCCGATGTTTGTGATCGTTCAACCGACCTCGGGCGATGGTGCGGAGGTGATGGAACCTGCACCCGGTTCGCGGCAACTCCTGTTCGCTGCGGGAGATGCGGCTGTGAGCGTGCAGGTGCCATCCACCGTCGGCGGTCTCGTCAACACGTCCCGGTTCGCACGAAGCTTGTCCAGCGCCGCACAGGATTTCGCGGAGTGGTGCGAGAGGCAGGCTGTGACGAAGCAGTGCTTCCCAGGATTCAGCGAGCACGCATCTGAGCTGCTCCGGGCTGAGGGGGATCAGCGATGAGCCGGATCGAGCCGCTGCCCGATCGGCCCTCGGTTCCTCCCGCTGTGGAGCGCCATTTCTGGTTTCCGATACCGAATGTCGGGGGAGCGGGGGTGAGACACGCCTTCCGCGGTCGTCGCTGGTCGGGTGAGCCTGTGGCGCACACCGTGTGCGGTGCGGAGGTGGCCCTCGCGCACGCGTCGGAAATGGATTGGATCTGCTTCCCGACCTGCGAGCAATGCTTCGAGCTGCTGAAGGAGCGGTCGGCTGCTTCGACTTTCCGGTGATCAGGCCGGAGTGGTGGCGTTGAGGAGTTCGTCGAGGTCGACTTGCTGGGCGGTGTCGACGAAGGCCCTCGCGAGGATGGGTTCGGGGTCGCGGTCGTGCAGGACGAGGCCGATCGTCTTGCTGATCTCCGGTTCCACCAGCGGCACCGCTCGCATGCCCTCCGGGACCCCGAACCGCAGCAGCCACGAATGGGGGAGCACGGTGGCCCACGGTCCTTCGCGCACGTGGGCGTAGAGCGCGCTGATGGAGTTGGTCTCCACCGCGGGTTGCGGCTTGGCCTGCGCCTGCTCGAACACGGAGTTGAGGATGCGTCGGTTCTGCATGTCCTCGGAGAGCATGCACAGCGGGTGCTCCGCGGCTTCCGCCCAGGTCGCCGCATCGCCCTCGTCGAGGTCGTCCTCGGCGGCCAGCAGCAGGTAGCGCTCCCGGTACAGCGGAACGGTGCGGACGCCGGTCAGCGGCTCGTTGTCGATGTAGGTCACGCCGACGTCCAGTCCGTACTGCGACAAGCCGCGCTGGATCTCGATCGAGGTCATCGAGCTCACCTGAACCCGCACCCGGGGCTGATCCTGGCACAGCAGCGACGTCAGGATCGGCACCACGCACAGCGCGGTCGGGATGCACCCGATCCGCAGGCGGCCGCTGAGCCCCTCCCGCATCGCCCCGACGTCCTCGATCAGCGAGTCCCGCTCGGCGAGGATGCGGTAGGCCCACTTCAGGATCCGCTCGCCCTCCGGGGTGAAACCGATGAACCGGTTGCCCCGCTGGATGATCTGGACGTGCAGCTCGGCTTCGAGCTTGCGGATCGCCGCCGACATGGCCGGTTGCGAGATGAAACAGGCCTCGGCGGCGCGGGCGAAGTGCTTCTCGCGCGCCAAGGTCGTCAGGTATTCCAGTTGCCGCAGCAGCATGCGGGCATGCTAATCGCCCGGTCGGTGGCTCGGTGCCACCTCAGCCGCTCCCGCGGATGAGGTGGTGCAGCAGGATCAGCTGGGCCAGCCGCAGCGGTTCGTTGCGCCTGCCGTCGTCGAGCACGCCGAGGTGTTCCGGCAGCGGGTCGTCCACGTCGAGCCCCTCCCAGATCGCCTTGGCGACCATCGTGCTCTCCTCGGCGGACGCGTAGCCGTGGATGTGCAGGGCGTCGACCGGTCTGCCGTCGCTGTCGCGCTTGAGCGCCAGGTGCATCGCCTTGGTGGGGGCCTTGGCGAGGATCTCGGTGAAGTTGGGGTGCCGGATCGTGGGGCGCATCAGGATCGTCGCCGACAGCGGGGTGCCGGGAGGGTCGTCGCGGCCCTCGATCGGGGCGAACGAGATGACGATGTCGGCGAGCTCGCGCTGCGGGCGGATGAACTCCGCGGACTCCGGTTCGCGGCGGCCCAGCTCGGCGCGGACCTGCTCCGGCCGGTAACCGCGCTTGTGGGTGTCGCGCTGGATCTTCCACGCCGCGCGCACGTCCTCGGGCGGGTCGAGGTGGACCGTGACGTCGAAGCAGGCGCGCGCGAGCTTCGTGTGCAGCGGCAGCAGGCCTTCGACCAGCACGAACTCGTGCGGTTCGACCAGCACTGGCCGGGCCAGCTCGCCCGTCGAGTGGTCGTAGACGGGTTTGAGGATGGGGTTGCCGGTGGCCAGCAGGCGCAGGTGCTGCTCCATGATCTGCACGTGGTTGCAGTCCGGGTGCAGCGGTGTGAAGGGCAGGTCCCTGCGCTCCCGCCGGTCGTAGCGGTGGTAGTCGTCGACGCACATCGAGGTGCTGCGCGTCGATCCGAGGGCGTCGACGAGACCGCGGGTCAAGGTGGTCTTGCCCGCGGCGCTGTCGCCGGAGATGCCGAGCATCGTGGGGCGGGTGTCCGGTCGCGCCGCCTGAGCGCGGTGGATGCGCAGTTGCTTGTCGGGCACGGAATTCTCCCTCCGTCGGCGCTGCTCCTCCGGCGCGCTGGGTTCGATGGGCCTGCCCTCGGCGAGGTTTCCGCCCGGTGGCGAGGTCTCGACGTTACGGAGCGCAGCCTTCCCCGGCCTCCCCCTGGCGGGGGATGCGCCGACGATGGCTGCGGGATCGTGGAAGTCGATCCTGAAAGCCAAGATTCACCGCGGAGGAAACACCCGATCGGTGGTTTCTCCTTTCCATCGAGCTAGATCAACCGCACGCGCGGTTACTGCTGCAAGTGGATGGCCGTGCTTGATTCCGATGGTGAACACCCCTTAGCGTGATCGAGGTCACGACCCGGGTCGGTCGATGACGCATGTCGATGTGCGACGAGGAGGTCGTGATGACCGGCTTGGTCACGCCGTTGGAGATCGCGTCGAGAACACCCGGCGGAGATTCGCTTGCCACCGGGTCGTCGACGCAGGTCGCCAAGGCGTGGGAGGCCTTCGCGACCGGTGAGGACGTCACCTCCAGCATTCGCCCCGACATCCTCGCGTCCTGGTACCGGTGTCGTGATCAGTACGAAGTGGACCCCGCGCTCGACGTCGCCCCGGCGGCCCCCGGTCAGCAGGACCAGGGCCCGGACAACGACGTCATCTTCACCCAGCTCGGCGGACTCGGAGCGCTCGCCGGCCGGGACGTGGAGCTCAGCGGCGGCGTCGTCGCCGTCACCGACGGCAACGGGCGGATCCTCGGCACCTGGGGCGACCCGTCGGCCCGGCGCCGCGCCGAGCTGTCGAACATGGCGCCCTGGTCGTCGTGGTCCGAGCAGTGCACCGGCACCAACGGGATGGGGACGTCCTTCGAGGTCACCGGGCCGGTGACGGTCACCGGCGCCGAGCACTGGTGCGAGGGCTTCCACCAGTGGGCGTGCGCGGGCATCGCCATCCGCGACGTGGTCACCGGATCACCCATCGCCTCCATCAACATCTCTCGGTGGGGCGCAACGCTTTCCGATCAAGTTCCCGGCTGGTTGCAGCGCGCCGCCGCGGGCATCGAGCAGGAGATCCACCGCAGGGCCGTCGGCGAGGCCAAGCAGGTGTGCACCGCGTTCAAGCAGGAGCGCACCGACAGCAGCGGACCGCTGGTCGCGCTCGACCGGGGCGGCCGGGTCGTCGCCGCCAACGACGCCGCCCTGTCCCTGTTGCGCCTGCCCGCCGGGAGTCCGGCTTCTCGCGGTGCGATCGAACCCGCCGAGCGCTCCAGCCCCGACATCCCCGAGCTGTCCGATGTGGTCCGCTGGGCCGCGGGCCGCTCCGCGCAGAATCCACAGTGGAGCGGATACGCGCAGCTCGGGGTCGCCGGTGATGGCGCGATGCCCGCCACGCTGCGCCCGATCACCTCCGCCGGACGCGTGGTCGGCATGCTCTGCGCGTTCGGGCTGCAGGAGGGCGAGCCCTACGGTCGTGCGGCCGAAGGCGGGGCCGTGCCCATGCCGCCCCGGGTGATCGGCATCCGCAACGACCGCCTGGTGCTGCTCGCGCCGTCGGAGGTCCGCTACGCCGAAGCCGACCGCAACACCGTGTGGCTCAGCACCGACCGCGGGCGCATCCTCGCGGCCACCAGGGGTCTGGACCACGTCGACCAGGCGCTGTCCCGACACGGCTTCCGCCGGGTCCACCGCCGGTTCCTGGTCAACCTCCGCAGGGTCGCCGAGGTCGAACGCGGGACGAAGGGCGAGCTGTTCCTCGTCACCGATCCGAGGGTGCCCGAGCTGGTTCCCGTCTCCCGCCGCCACGCCCCCGAAATCCGCCGTCTCCTGGGCGTTTGACGATCCGGCCGCGGCGAGCGGCCACCAGCACCACCCTCCGGGCCGTCCACCGGTGCGCGCTGCCGGACGGCGTGCGGGAGCGCACGCTCGTACTCGCACCGCTCGTCGTGGCGGCGATGCCGTTCGTTGGGAGTTCCGCGCCGCCGGTCGGGGATCGGTTGTCATCGCCGTGACCGATCGCTGAGGCTGTGAACTGCTGGAACGCGGATCTAGGAGGCATTCATGACCTGGTGGACACCCGACCGCGCTGACGTCATCGGCCACCCCCAGCAGAGCTGAGGGCCGCCGTGCTTCTCCACTGCCTGGGAGTCGCGGCAGGGGGCGGGTACCCGCAGTGGAACTGCGCCTGCCGCGGCTGCCGCAAGGCTCGAACCACCCCCGAGCACGCCTCGCCGCACGCAGGACTCGCGGTCTCCGGCACCGGTGAGCGCTGGTACCTGCTCAACGCCACGCCCGACGTGCACCACCAGATCGCCGCCGATCCCAGCCTGCACCCGGGGCCCGGAGCGCGGGAGACGCCGGTGGCGGGCGTGCTGCTCACGGACGCCGAATTCGATCACACGATCGGGCTACTGGTGCTGCGCGAGGGTTCGTCGCTCGACGTCTTCGGGACGGCACCGGTGCTGGCGGCGCTCACCGACCACTTCCCGGTGCGCGACCTCGTCGCCGACTACGCCGCCGTGCGGTGGCGCACCGTCGACCTGGGAAAGCCCATCGACCTCGACGAACGGCTCCGGGTGACGGCCTTCGCCACGGGATCCAAACCACCGCGCTACGTCGGACACCACGCCGGGCCGGGGGACTGGGAGACTGGCTACCTGCTGCACGACCCGGTGAGCGGCGGAACCGCCGTCTACGCCCCGACCGTGCCAAGCTGGGACGAGAACTTCGCAGAGCAGGTCGCCGAAGCGGACTGCGTGTTCGTCGACGGCACGTTCTGGACCGACGACGAGATGTCCCGCCACGGCACCGGTGATCGGCCCGGCAGGTCGATGGGCCACATGCCCGTCAGCGGAGCGGACGGCTCGGCGCGACACCTGGCCGCGCTGCCCGCTCAGCGCAAGATCTACGTACACGTCAACAACACCAACCCCATCCTCGACGAGGCATCAGCGGAACGAGCAGAGCTCGCTGCGCTGGGCATCGAGGTGGGGCGTGCGGGTCTGGAGGTAGAACTATGAGGCCCTGGTCGTCTGAGGAGTTCGAGGCGGAGCTGCGGGCGGTCGGCGAGGCGCGCTACCACCACCTGCACCCGTTCAACGAGCGGATGCACGCCGGCGATCTGACCGAGGAGGAGTTCCGCGGCTGGGTGCGCAACCGCTTCTACTACCAGATCAACCTGCCGGTGAAGGACGCCTTCATCCTCACCAAGCTGCCCAGCGGTGCTGAACGCCGGAAGTGGATCAAGCGCATCACCGACCACGACGGCACCGCGGAGGTCGAGGGCGGCATCGAGCGCTGGGTGCGGCTCGGCGAAGCGGTCGGCCTCACCCGCGAGGAGCTCCACGACACCCGCACCGTGCTGCCGGGCGTGCGCTTCGCCGTCGACGCCTACGTCGACTTCTGCAGGCACAAGCCGTGGCTGGAGGCGGTGGCCTCGGCGATGACCGAGCTGTTCGCCCCCGACCTGCTCAGCCGGCGCATCGTTGACGTGCAGAAGCACTACCCGTGGCTGGACTCGCGAGGCCTGGAGTACTTCCGGACCCGGTTGACCCAGCAGCCCGACGACATCGCGCACCTGCTCGGCCTGGTGCTCACCCACGCCGAGACTCGCGAGCAGCAGGAGTCGTGCCTGCGCGCGCTGGAGTTCAAGTGCGACGTGCTGTGGACCCTGCTCGACACGGTCCAGCACACCTACGGCAAGGCGGAGTGATGGACGCCGGGAGCAGGCCCCGCCTGGTGCCCAAGGCGATGCTCAAGCACGACAAGGTCCGGGACGCCGACATGCTGTTGCTGCCCGAGCGGGTGGTGCGGCTCAACACCTCGGGTGCCGCGATCCTGCGGCTCTGCGACGGGACCCGGACGGTGCGGGAGCTCGTGGACCGGCTGGAGGAGGAGTTCGGCGCGACCGGGCTCATCGACGACGTGCTGACGTTCCTGCGCGATGCGCACGACCAGGGTTGGGTGGTGTCCGGATGACTCCCGCGCCTTATGGTCTGCTCGCCGAGCTGACCCACCAGTGCCCGCTGCACTGCCTCTACTGCTCCAACCCGCTGGAACTGCGCGCGCGATCCAGCGAGATCGACACCGCGGACTGGCTGCGGGTGATCCGCGAGGCCTCCGACCTCGGCGTGGTGCAGGTGCACTTCTCCGGGGGCGAGCCGCTGGTGCGCGGCGACCTCGCGGAGCTGATCGCCGAAGCCCGCGGCTGCGAGCTCTACACCAACCTGATCACCAGCGGCCTCGGGTTCACCCGCGAACGGGCCAAGTCGCTGGTCGCGGCCGGGCTCAACAGCGTGCAGCTGAGCATCCAAGGGGAGAACGCCGAGGCCAGCGAACTCGTCGCGGACAGCAAGCGGTTCGACAAGAAGCGGGACGCCGCGCGGATCATCGTCGATTCGGGGCTGCCGCTGAACATGAACGTCGTGCTGCACCGGCTCAACCTCGACCGGCTCGACGCCATCATCGACGTCTGCGAATCGTGGGGCGCTGAGCGGCTGGAGCTGGCCAACACCCAGTACTACGGGTGGGGGCTGCGCAACCGGGATCTGCTGCTGCCCAGCCGTGATCAACTGGCCGAGGCCCAGCAGGTCTACGAGCGGCGGAAGGCGGAGCTCGCCGGCCGGATGGAACTGCTGTGGATCCTGCCGGACTACTACGAGCGCTTCCCGAAGCCGTGCATGGGCGGGTGGGCGCAGACCGCCCTGACCGTGGCCCCGGACGGGTCGGTCTACCCGTGCCCGGTCGCCGCCGACATCGGCACCCTCGACTTCCCGACGGTCCTGGAACACCCGCTCGAGGAGATCTGGTTCAAATCGCCTGCGTTCGAGGCGTTCCGGGGCACCGACTGGATGCCGGACCCGTGCCGGTCGTGCTCCCGGAAGGAGATCGACTTCGGCGGGTGCCGGTGCCAGGCGTTCGCGCTGACCGGCGACGCCGCGCGCACCGATCCGGTGTGCACGTACTCGCCGGACCACCACCTCGTGCAGGAAGCCGTGGACCGCGCCAACCAGGTGCCCGTCAGCGCACCCGAGCCGGTCTACCGGCGTCCGCACGCCGCCGCGGAGTGATCGCGCGATTCGTCACCGAAATCCCGCCGCTCGTTCTTGATCACGCTCCGCCGGTACCGGATTCGTTGTCCACTCCAGATCCGGCGCGCGATGGTGTCGGGGACCAACCGGTCCTCGACTCGGCGTGTGGGAGTCGAGCGCGCCGGTGACGGTGCAGGCGCCCCCGACCGCTTCCGCCGTCACCGGCGCCTTTTCGGGAGAGGAAGGACTAGATGATCAAATCGCGCGCCGTGATCGCACCGGGGAAGGGGAAGCCGGTCGAGGTGGTCCGGATCGACCTGCCCGAGCCCGGCCCGGGTGAGGTCCTCGTCCGGGTGCAGGCCTGCGGTGTCTGCCACACCGACCTGCACTACCGCGAAGGCGGGATCAACGACGAGTTCCCGTTCCTGCTCGGCCACGAGGCCGCCGGTGTCGTCGAAGCCGTCGGACCCGGGGTGTCGGACGTGTCGGAGAACGACTTCGTGGTGCTCAACTGGCGCGCGGTGTGCGGTCAGTGCCGCGCCTGCTCGCGCGGGAAGCCCTGGTACTGCTTCGACACCAACAACGCCGACCAGCCGATGCGGTTGGAGGACGGCACCGAGCTGTCCCCGGCCCTGGGCATCGGCGCGTTCTCCGAGCGCACGTTGGTGCACGCCGGTCAGTGCACGCGCGTGGACCCGGCCGCCCGCCCGGTGGTGGTGTCCTTGCTGGGGTGCGGCGTGATGGCCGGGATCGGCGCGGCGATCAACACCGGGGGGATCACTCGCGGCGATTCCGTCGCCGTCATCGGTTGCGGCGGCGTCGGCAACGGGTCGATCGCCGGAGCGGCGCTCGCGGGCGCCGAGAAGATCATCGCCGTCGACCGGGACCCGAAGAAGCTGGCCTGGGCCCAGGAATTCGGCGCCACCCACACCGTCAACGCCGCCGAGACCGACACCGTGTCCGCGGTCCGGTCGCTCACCGGGGGCAACGGCGCGGACGTCGTGATCGACGCGGTGGGCCGGCCGGAAACCTTCGAACAGGCCTTCTACGCGCGCGATCTCGCGGGCACGGCCGTGCTCGTCGGCGTGCCCACTCCGGAGATGGAGCTCAAGCTCCCGCTGCTGGACGTCTTCGGGCGCGGTGGTGCGGTGAAGTCCTCCTGGTACGGCGACTGCCTGCCCAGCCGCGACTTCCCGATGCTCACCAACCTCTACCAGCAGGGCCGCCTGCCGCTGGACAAGTTCGTCACGGAGGAGATCACCCTGGACGAGGTCGAGGACGCCTTCGCCAAGATGGAGCGAGGAGAAGTCCTCCGCTCAGTCGTCGTCTTCTGACCTCCGCCTCCCTCCCGTCAGAGTAAGGCGGGTGCCGTTGTTTCAGGTGTGGGACTCAGCTGGCACCGCCGCGGGTTCTCACACGTCGTCTGGGTGAGGACGCCACGACGCCGTGTATTGGCATACATCAGTCGTGGCACCCGGAGGCCAGACGGCGTGTGAGGTTCCGCCACCCGCACCGCCAAGCAAGGCGATTCCGCGTGCCCCTTAATTTCGGGGTTCAGAGGAGGCGGCCTATGTCTATGTGGACGGCTACCTCGTCTCCGGTGACCTCGACTCGGTGGGTGCGCAGCGGCTCGGTGGCCGGGAGGCACAGCGGTTCGCCGTTGCGGACGTCGAAGCGGGACATGTGCACCGGGCACTCCAGCGAGGTGCCGTCGAAGTGGCCCTCGCTGAGGAGCGCGTAGTCGTGCGAGCAGATGTCGTCGATCGCGTAGAGCCGTCCGGCGACGTTGAACACCGCGACCGGCGGCAGGGTGTTGAGCCGTCGCACGGTTCCGGGCGGGAACTCGTGCAGTCGGCACACCCGGACTCGATGCGTGGCCGGGGGCATCGATGTCACTCCCCTTCACCAGAAGCTCGGCGACGCCGGTGACTCCGACCGGCCCCGCTGATGACGGTGCCGCAAGGACCTCGTCCGATCCGGCAGGCGGATGCGGCGAGGGCCTTGCGGCACTCGGTGCGGTTCGAGCCGCGTGGTGGGAGCGGTCGCGTCAGTCTTCTTCGGCGCGGTGGAGGTATCCGGTGACCTCCGCGCAGACGTCGATCACGGTGTATTCAGGAGTTTCCCAGGTCATCACATTCTCCTCAGGTTCGTCCCGGCCGGTTGAGGTTTCCGGCCGCAGCGGGAGCCGGGAACGCAACAATTCCCGAATTCCGCGCTGGAATCGAAGTTAGGCGCACCGGCGAGCACCGGGCAAGCCGAGCGGGACGAGTGCGCGACAACCCCGCATGAGCGGCATCGTCGTCAGAACCAGCGGCGACGTCCTGGCATGAGCGGTGAAACGATCACGGCGTGACGCGTATGGGTGAAAACGCTCGTCGCCGCTGGTTCCGCTGAGTGGGCGAAAACGCCGGAAATGGCGCGAAAATGATTCACGAGACCACCTGTCCAGCGAGAACGCACGCAATTTGGTGACGGGGAGTGCGCAGCGATACCCGGTGCTTATCGCTGCATAAAAACGCGTGCGTTGAACTCTGGGCCACGCGGCGCGACGGTGGACCCAATCTACAACGGAGTGGAGCCCGGAGATGACGATATCCGAACGGGTGCGCGGCGTCGTCGAAGCGCACCGGGGCGAGCGCGGTGCGCTGCTGCCGATCCTGCACCACCTCCAGGAGGAGTTCGGCTGGATCGATCCGCAGGTGGTCCCGGTGCTCGCCGAGGAGCTCAACCTCTCCCGTGCCGACGTGCACGGCGTCGTCTCCTTCTACACCGACTTCCGCTCCGAACCCGCCGGCACCACGACCGTGAAGATCTGCCGCGCCGAGGCCTGCCAGTCGGTCGGCGCTGAACGGCTGATCGCCGACGCGGAGCAGGTCTTCGGCGTCAAGGTCGGCCAGACCACGACCGACCGCTCGGTCACCCTGGGGCAGGTGTTCTGCCTGGGCAACTGCGCCCTCGGTCCGTCGACGCAGGTCAACGGCAGGTTGTACGGCCGGGTGGACCGCAGCCGGCTGGTCGAGATCCTCGCGGAGGGACGCGCGTGATCACCGTCTACGTTCCCCAGGACTCGGCAGCGGTCTCGGTCGGCGCCAACGAGGTCGCCGCGGCGCTCCAGCGCGCGGCCGACGAGCCCATCAGGTTGGTGCGCAACGGTTCTCGCGGCATGCTCTGGCTCGAAACGCTCGTCGAGGTCGAAACCGATCGAGGCCGCGTCGGCTACGGCCCGGTCACCGCCGGACGGGTGCCGGAGCTGGTGGCGGCCGGGATGCTGCGCGGCGCCGACCACGAGCTCTGCCAGGGCGTGGTCGAGGACCTGCCGTGGATGCGCGATCAGCAGCGGCTGTGCTTCGCCCGGGTCGGCATCACCGACCCGCTGTCCACATCGGACTACGAGGCGCACGGCGGACTGCGCGGGCTGCGCGCGGCTCTGGCCCTCACACCCGCCGAGGTCGTGGAGGAGGTCACCACCTCCGGCCTGCGCGGTCGCGGCGGGGCCGGATTTCCCGCGGGCATCAAGTGGAACACCGTGCTCAAGGCCGACGGGCCGGCGAAGTTCGTCTGCTGCAACGCCGACGAAGGCGACTCCGGGACCTTCGCCGACCGGATGCTCATGGAAGGCGACCCGTTCTGCCTCATCGAGGGCATGACCATCGCCGCCCACGCGGTCGGCGCCACCGAGGGCTACATCTACGTCCGATCCGAGTACCCCGATGCCGTGCGCTCCCTGCGCGACGCCATCGACGCCGCCTACGCGGCCGGCTGGCTCGGTGAGGGAGTGCTCGGGTCGGAGCTGAGGTTCGACCTGTTCGTGCGGGTCGGCGCCGGCGCCTACATCTGCGGCGAGGAGACCTCCATGCTGGAGAGCCTGGAAGGCAGGCGCGGCATGGTCCGGTCCAAACCTCCGATCCCGGCGATCACCGGCCTCTTCGGCAAGCCCACCGCGGTCAACAACGTGCTCACCCTGGCCAGCGTCCCGGCGATCCTCGCCGACGGTGGCCAGGCCTACGCCGAGCTGGGCGTGGAGCGCTCGCGAGGGACCCAGGTCTTCCAGCTGGCGGGCAACATCGCGCGCGGCGGCGTCTTCGAGTCGGCGTTCGGCATCTCCATCGGGGATCTCGTCAACGGCTACGGCGGCGGCACCCGCTCCGGCCGCCCGGTCCGCGCGGTGCAGATCGGCGGGCCGCTGGGGTCCTACGTGCCGCCGGAGCAGTTCGACCTGCCGACGGACTACGAGGCGCTGGCCGAGGCGCAGGCGATGCTCGGGCACGGCGGCATCACCGTCTTCGACGACACGGTGGACATGGCGGCGATGGCGCGCTTCGCGTTCGAGTTCTGCGCGGAGGAGTCCTGCGGCAAGTGCACGCCGTGCCGGGTCGGCGCGGTGCGCGGGGTCGAGACCGTCGATCGCATCGTCGGCGGCGAGGACCGCGACGGCAACCTCGCCGTGCTGGGCGATCTGTGCGAGCTGATGACCGACGGATCGCTGTGCGCGATGGGCGGGCTGACCCCGAACCCGGTGCGCAGCGCGCTGGCGCACTTTCCCGAGGACTTCCTGAAGGAGGCGAAGTAGCCGATGGGTCTGCTGAAGGAACCCGACTACGGCACCCCGGCCAGGACGGGGGAGGCCACCGTCACCGTCGAGATCGACGGCGTGCCGATCACCGTGCCCGAGGGCACCTCGGTGATGCGCGCCGCCGCGGAGTCCGGCACCGACATCCCCAAGCTGTGCGCCACCGACAGCCTGGAGGCGTTCGGCTCGTGCCGGCTGTGCCTGGTGGAGATCGACGGACGCAAGGGCACACCGGCCTCGTGCACGACACCGGTCGCCGAGGGCATGAAGGTCAGCACCCAGACGCCGAGGCTGGAGAAGCTGCGCCAGGGTGTCATGGAGCTCTACATCTCCGACCACCCGCTGGACTGCCTGACCTGCTCGGCCAACGGTGACTGCGAGCTGCAGGACATGTCCGGCGTGGTCGGCTTGCGCCAGGTCCGCTACGGCTACGAGGGCGCCAACCACCTCGACGCGCCCACCGACAGCAGCAACCCCTACTTCGACTTCGACGCCTCCAAGTGCATCGTGTGCTCCCGTTGCGTCCGGGCCTGCGACGAGGTGCAGGGCACCTTCGCGCTGACCATCGAGGGGCGCGGCTTCGACTCCAAGGTCGCCGCGGGCGCGGGTGACCCGTTCCTGGAGTCCGACTGCGTGTCCTGCGGTGCGTGCGTGCAGGCGTGCCCGACAGCCACGCTGCAGGAGAAGTCGGTGGTGGATCTCGGGATGCCGACCCGGTCGGTGCTGACGACCTGCGCCTACTGCGGCGTGGGCTGCTCGTTCAAGGCCGAGCTGCGCGGCGACGAGCTGGTGCGGATGGTGCCGTACAAGGACGGTGGCGCCAACGAGGGGCATTCCTGCGTCAAGGGCCGCTTCGCCTTCGGCTACGCCACCCACCCGGACCGGCGGCTCAACCCGATGATCCGGGAGAGCACCACCGACGAGTGGCGCGAGACCGACTGGGAGACGGCGATCTCCTACGTCGCCGAGAAGTTCCGTGACATCCAGTCCCGGCACGGGTCCGACTCGATCGGCGGGATCACCTCGTCGCGTTGCACCAACGAAGAGGTCTACGTGGTGCAGAAGATGGTCCGCGCGGCGTTCGGCAACAACAACGTCGACACCTGCGCCCGCGTCTGCCACTCGCCGACCGGCTACGGGCTCAAGCAGACCTTCGGGACCTCGGCGGGCACGCAGGACTTCCGCTCCGTGGCGTCCTCCGACGTGATCGTGGTGATCGGCGCCAACCCGACCGACGGGCACCCGGTGTTCGCCTCCCGGATGAAGCGGCGGCTGCGCGAGGGCGCGAAGCTCGTCGTCATCGACCCGCGCCGCATCGACCTCGTGCGCAGCCCGCACATCGAGGCCGCGCACCACCTGCAGCTCGCGCCGGGGACCAACGTCGCGATGGTCAACGCGTTCTCGCACGTGGTGGTCACCGAAGGCCTCACCGACGAGTCCTTCGTGGCGTCGCGCTGCGAGGGCTTCGACGAGTGGGCGGAGTTCATCTCCCGCGAGGAGAACAGCCCGGAAGCCGTCGAGTCGATCACGGGCGTTCCCGCCGAAGACCTCCGCGAAGCCGCGCGCCTGTACGCCACCGGCGGCAACGGCGCGATCTACTACGGGCTCGGAGTCACCGAGCACAGCCAGGGCTCCACGATGGTGATGGGCATGGCCAACCTGGCCATGGTCACCGGCAACATCGGACGCGACGGCGTCGGCGTGAACCCGTTGCGCGGGCAGAACAACGTGCAGGGCTCGTGCGACATGGGATCCTTCCCGCACGAGCTGTCCGGGTACCGCCACGTCGCCGACGACGCGGTGCGCGAGGTGTTCGAGAAGCTCTGGGAGCGCCCGATCCTGCCCGAACCCGGGTTGCGGATCCCGAACATGTTCGACGCCGCCGTGGACGGGAGCTTCCACGGCTTGTTCGTGCAGGGCGAGGACATCGCGCAGTCCGACCCCAACACCCAGCACGTCTCCGCGGCGCTCTCGGCCCTGGAACTCGTCGTGGTGCAGGACCTGTTCCTCAACGAGACGAGCAAGTTCGCGCACGTGTTCCTGCCCGGCACCTCGTTCCTGGAGAAGGACGGCACCTTCACCAACGCCGAGCGGCGCATCAACCGGGTCCGCCCGGTGATGGTGCCCAAGACGGGCAAGGACGAGTGGCAGGTGGCCTGCGAGATCGCCCAGGCCATGGGATACGACATGCACTACGAGCACCCGCGCGAGATCATGGACGAGATCGCCGCCGTGACACCGACTTTCGCGGGCGTGTCGTTCGGCAAGCTCGACGAGCTCGGGAGCGTCCAGTGGCCCTGCAACGACAAGGCTCCCGAGGGAACGCCGATCATGCACGCCGAGGAGTTCGTGCGGGGCAAGGGGAAGTTCGTGCTCACCCCGTTCGTCGCGACCCGGGAGCGCAGCACCCGCAGGTTCCCGCTGGTGCTCACCACCGGCCGGATCCTGTCGCAGTACAACGTCGGCGCGCAGACCCGGCGCACGGCTAACGTCGCCTGGCACCCGGAGGACGTGCTGGAGATCCACCCGCACGACGCCGAGGACCGCGGCATCTCCTCGGGTGACGTGGTCAACCTGTCCAGCCGGGTGGGAACGACCTCGCTGCGGGCGAAGATCTCCGACCGCATGCCCGTGGGCGTGGTGTACACGACCTTCCACCACCCGATCACCGGGGCGAACGTGGTGACCACCGAGAACTCCGACTGGGCCACCAACTGCCCGGAGTACAAGGTCACCGCCGTCCAGGTCGCCCGCGGGACCAGCGCGGAGAAGGCCGCGGCGGACCACCGGGAGGCGGTGTTGACCGAGTCATGAGCACCGGTGAATCGCCCCAGGCCCGGATGGCCAACGACATCGCGATCCAGTTCGCGCACCTGCCGTTCCACCAGGCGGCCGACGAGGTCGCGAAGCACATCAGGATGTTCTGGGATCCGCGGATGAGGGCGGAGTTCGACCGCTTCGCGGACGTTCCGCCCCACGACCTCGACCCGGCCGCCCTGGAAGCGGCCCGCCTCCTCCGCACCTCCACCGCCCCGGGCTGACTCGCCGCGAGGTGATCTCAAGCCCGGCCGTCTCTCCACGCCCGCTGCGGGAACCGCACCGGGGCCGGCTACGTCCGACCGGTGTTGGCAGGGGCTCGGCGCAGCACGAGAACCGTTGCGCGGGTGAGGATGTGGAGACCACCGATGGTGACCGAACGGACCAGCGAGTTGGCCCGACTGGCCGACTCCTTCGCCGACTGCGCGCGGGGTCGCGGTCGGGTGGTGCTCATCGGTGGCGGGCCGGCGACCGGGAAGACCGCGCTGCTGGACGCGCTCGGCGATCTCGTCGGTGAGCGGGCGTCGCTGCTGCGCGCGGTCGGGTCGCTCGGCGAGCGCGGGCTGTCGCTGGGAGTGATCAACCAGCTGCTCGCCGATGCCGAACCCGAGGTCCGCGACCGGCTCGCGACCCTCGCCGCGGCACCGCTCGACGTCCGCTCGGTGGAAGCGGTGGCCGCTCTGCTGCTCGGCGTGGCGGGGGACCGGCCGCTGGTGCTGGCGATCGACGACGTGCACTTCGCCGATCCCGATTCCCAGCAGGTGCTGCTCTACCTGCGCAGGCGGGTCGCGTCGGCCCGGGTGCTGCTCGTGCTGACCGAGTGGGAGCGGCCGAGCCTCGCACGCGAACCCCTGCACGCGGAGCTGGCCCGCCAACCGGATCACCGGATCTGCCTCTCCCCGCTGTCGGCCTCCGGTGCCGCCGCACTGCTCGGCGTCGACGTCGGCGACGTGACGACCGCTTTCGAGCTCAGCGGCGGAAACCCGTTCTTGCTCACCGCACTGCGTCACGACGGACTCGTCGTGGGACCTCATTTCCGGCGCGCGGTGCTGGACTGCCTGACCCGCTGGGACGCGCACTTCCTCGCGGTGGCCGAGGGTTTCGCCATCCTGGGAACGTCGGCTTCATCCGCGCTGATCGCGGATCTGCTGGAGATGACTCAGCCCGCGGTGGACTCCGCGCTCGACGTGCTCAACGCGGCGGGGCTGTCCTGCGCCGGCCGCCTGCGCAACCCCGACATCGTCGTGGAGAGCCTCACCCCTGGTGAGGCGGTGAGGCTGCACGCGCGCGCTGCCGAGCTGCTGCACCGGCGTGGAGCTCCGGCCGTCGAGATCGCCCGCCACCTCACGGCGTCCGGCACCGTTCCCGGGCGCTGGGCCATGCGGCAGCTGCGCGACGCCGCCGAACAGGCCCAGGTGGACGATCCGGCTCTCGCGGTGAGCGGCCTGGAACTCGCCCTCGACGCCTGCGAGGACGAGGGCGAGCGCGTCGCAGTGCGCGCAGCGCTGGTCCGCGCGGCCTGGCGCATCAACCCGGCCATCGCCGCGCGGCATCTCGGCCCGCTCGCGCACCGGCGGGACCTGGGCTGGTGGGACGCGATCGCCGTGGCGAGGTTGCGGCTCTGGCGGGGCGATCCGGACGCGGCGGGGGAGCTGCTGCGCACCACCCGCGCGCACGCCGGGCTACCGCGTCCCCGCGCCGTCGCCGAACTGCGCATCGCCGCTGAGTGGATCTACGGCGGGCTCCGCCATTCCGCGATCTTGACCAGCGAGGACAGCTCGTGGCGGGTCAGCGCGGGTCTGCTGCGGGCGTGGTCCGGGGAGATGTCCGGCGAGACGCTGCGCGCGGCCGAGCACGTCCTGCAGAGCAGCGCGGGTGAGTCGTTGCCCGAGGCGGCGTGCGCCGCCGTCCTGGCCCTGGACCACACCGGTCACGCCGAACGAGCCCGGCACTGGTGCCAGGTCCTGGCGGCCCAGGCCCGCAGGCAGGGGGCCACCACCGCGCAGGCCCTGATCGCAGCGGTGCGCGCGGAGCTGTCGTGGCGGCGCGGCGAACTCGTCCCCGCTGAAGCCGGGGCGAGCGAGGCGCTGCGGCTGCTGCACGAGCAGAGCTGGGGCGTGCTGGTGGGGCTGCCGCTGTCCACGTTGATCCTGGTCAACTCGGCGCTGGGCAGGCACGACGCGGCGGCCGAACTGCTCGCCCGCCCGGTGCCGGAGGAGATGGCCTGCACCGCCATCGGCATCCGCCACCTGCACGCGATGGGCAAGCACGCCCTGATCACGGGTCGGCTCCTGGCGGCGCTGGACGCCTTCGAGCGGGTCGCCGCCCGGATGCGCGCCGGAGACCCGGCGATCCCCACGACGATCCCGTGGCGCGCCGACCTAGCCGAGACCTATCTGCTGCTGGGCAGGCGGAAGGAGGCCCGAGAGCTGGTCGCCGAGCAGCTCGGCGGCTCGTCCGGCGGCGTGCGCGTCCGCGCGATCACCCTGCGGGTCCTGGCCGCCTGCAACGAGCCCCGGCAGCGGGTGGCCGTGCTGCGCGAGGCGATCCAGCTCCTGGATCGCTGCGGCGACCGGCTGGAGCTGGCCCGCGCGCTGGGCGACCTCAGCCAGGCCCACAGCGACCTCGGTCAGCTCCGCGACGCCAGGCTGATCCTGCGCAAGGCCGAGCAGGCGGCCAGGGCCTGCCAGGTCGACGCCCTGGTGTCCCGGAGCCGGGAGTCCTGCGAGGACGTCCGCCCCGAGGGCGAACCGGCGGGCGGACCGCTGCTCAGCGATGCCGAGCGCAAGGTCGCCGAACTCGCCGCCAGGGGCCAGACGAACCGCGAGATCGGTCGCCACCTCTACATCACGGTCAGCACGGTCGAACAGCACCTCACCCGCGTCTACCGCAAGCTCGACGTCCGCAAGCGCACCGAACTCCCAGCCGAACTCGCCCGCCTCGACGACGACACCGGCGATTCGCATGGTGTTACCTGGAGGCCTGAGAGGGCGCATACCTCTGGTGGAGCAACTGCACGGTACTGAAGGCCCGATCGACCCGGCCGGAGTTGCCCGGGTACTCCGTCTTCCAATCTTCGAAAAGCCGATGGTGATCGTGCCGGTGGAGGTCCGGGGCGACAGTGGCGACCAGCTGTGCCACCCCACGTGCTCGTTCATTGCGGGGGTTCTTCTCGGACTGCTCGCACAGGCTGAGCAAGGCTCGTAGCGATGAAGCGCGAGTGCGCTGGTCGAGAAAGACCCGCCAGAAGAGCCGCGCGACCAGCTTCGGGTGCGGGTCGATGAGGAGCGGGTCCTCCTGCTTGGGAAGGGATTGCAAGTAGTACTTCGGGTCGGTGAGGCCGAGTGCGGCTTGTGCGCAGTCGAGCCCGACTGAGCGGAGATTACTCAGTTTCTCAGCGTCACGACGGTGACCGTGCGGCCGCGTCCACTCGACCAGGGCACGAAGAACCAGCTCGCGGTTGGACGGCCGGCTCAGCAACGAGGTCACCGCGACTTTGACGGCGGGAACCAGTCGAGCGTCGCTTCGAGCGATCGTCTCAAGACGGGCCATCGCTCGCTTCGGATCGCGCACGCCGTGCTCGGTGGCGTACACCAGAGCCGCAGTCCACTTGACGTGGAAGCCTGATCCCGTGCACCAGTCTCGGAGGAGCGGTTCGACGAAGTCCTTCGTGCCGGGGTCGTCGGCGAACCTCCCGAGGAGCTCCGCGGAGAGCTCGTTGGAAGTCAGAGATTGCTTGCTCGCGAGCGTCTTGATGTGTTCCAACGGGTCGGTGTGGGGAAGGCCGGTGATGACGTCGTGCAAGGCCTTCGCGCAGTACCACTGGAATCCGTTCTTGGCCTGGCGCGCCATCCAGTCCACGATCACCGGGCGGAACAGGTCGTATTCGAGCCAAGCTCGGCGGAAGGCCCACTTCGCGACGTCTGATCGTCTGAAGTGAACAGTCTCTCGAAAGAGGCTGGCCCCTTTGGCATGGGGATGCCACGTCGTCGTCGCGTTCAAGCTGCTGAGGATGACGCTCTTGCTGAACTCGAAGATCTTCCGCTGTTTGAGACGCTTGTCCTCCGGATTGTCCGCCTCGGCGATCATCTCCTCCAGCTCCTCGGCGGCGCTCATCACGTCGCCGTAGTCGCGGTTCGTGAAGACGGAGATCGCGACCAGCATGGCGTACTCGATCGTCGACCGATCCTCGCGAAACCAGTCTGCTACCAGGTGCTGGGCTTCGCGTGAGAGATCGGCTAGAGCAGGCTCAGGCTCTCGCTTCTTTTCGTGCACGTCCCACGCACGGATGGCGACGAGTTCTGCCTCGTTCGGTGCGGAATCGTCGCGGAGATGTGCGCGGAATCTCTCGGTGAGGATCGTGTCGACGAGATCCGTGGGGCAATCCGGGTGCGATCGCAGGAACTCCCTCGCCACCTCGGTGGAGTCAGGTCGACCGAGCCAGCTCTCGAACTTCTGAAGGCCGAGCTCCAACGCCTCGTCGACGATGACCACCACGTAGCACTGATTCCGCTGAGCCCAGGTCGCTACGCGCTCGGCCGTGCGGGGCGCGATCTTCTGCTGCCATTGCGATTCGGTTCCTTGCCAGATGAACCCGCCGTCGCTGTCGAGCTGTTCGTCGGTGATGCTGTCGAACGAACGACGCACGTTGAGCTGTGAAAACGTGCGCGCTCCGCAGTCGATCAGCATCCGGATCGCGGCCAGCGACCTGCCGGTGCCCTTACCTCGCAGGAGAACGAGATTGGTCTTCTTCAGCGTGGCCAAGGCATCGTCGAATCCCGGGCAGGGGACGAAATGATTCTTGGCGCGTTCCAGATCGTCGTCGGAAACGCGGAAGTCCTGCAGCTCCGGCTTGGAGAACGCGGACCCCGTGTAGTTGTTGTAGTTGACCGACCCGCTGACATGGCCGACGCTGACGCCGTTGTTGGTCTTCGTATCGTTGTTGACCGTGCTCGTGGAGTCGGTCTTCCCGGCGTCGCTCTTCGGGGGAGTGTTATCGGAATCCGCAGTGCGTACCGGTGTTTCGACGGAGTTCATCGCGACTCCCGGGCGTTGTAGTTGACCGACCCGTTGATCTGGCCCGCGCTGATGCCGTAGTTGTTCTCGCCAGTGAAGTTGTTGACGTGGGTCTCCCGCGGCTGCTGTTCGACGTGGTTGCGGTCGCCCGCGATCTGGATTCCCTGGTTGCCCCCGCTGTTGCTGATCGAGTGACCGGCGGGGCGAGCGTCGTCACCAGCTTCCGGCGAAGCCGGTGGGCTCGGTGGAGACTCGGTGAGCTGCGCGGGGTTGACGCCGGCGATGCGCACCCAGGCCTTCTGGTCGAACTCCTTGTGCCGGATGTTCATCGACCCGAAGTCGTGGCGGGTGATGGCCCGGGTGTAGTCACCGCCGAAGACAGCTCGATGTGCGTCATCGGACAGGATGAGCGCCGTGGTGAACCGGTCGGCGGGCAGGGAGGAACGCCAGCGCTTGACGAGTGCTTGGAACTCATCGGCGTCCAGAAGTCGGCAGACATCGATGTTGGGTCGGTACAGCCCGAAATCAGTCGACAAGGGGCCGAGGTGCAACGCGATGCGCAGCCGAATCTCGGGCTTGGCCGACAGGTTGTGCTGGATCAGCAGCGCGTCGATCGAAGCACCAGGTCGATCAGCGCGGGGAGGTACTGACTCGGATAGGCCCGCAGAAGTCCGTCGCCGCTGAACTGCTCGTTGCGGTGCACGTCCTCGCCGATTCCTACCTCGATCGAGGCCTCCGCCACGACCTTCTCCACGAGGCGGGGAATCGAGTCGAGGTGTTCCGGTTGCGTCCCGCCCGATTCGATCGTGTCCGCGGTCAGCAGGGCGCAGTGCTCGGGCATCAGCGATGGGCCATTCGTTTGGCGCAAGGGTCGACTCCGTTCCGTCACTGTGGGTGGGTGAACGGAGTCTTGCCGAGTGGATGGACGCGCCTCTCCCTGAAACCAGGGAGAGGCGCGTGTTCTTTCGACTACTTCACGTGATCGGGCGAGTGTGCAGATAGCCGCGAAGGCGGTGGGGATCGGGCAGCACGAAGGTCAGCCGACGGGTGCGAAGCAGACCTCGGTCGCCCAGTTGCTTCAACGCCGCGTCCACGGTCGCCTCGCCGGCACCGACGCACTGAGCCAGGTCCTTGCGGCTCAGGCCGCTGATGGCCACACCGTCGCGGGTCCGTTCACCGAGTGCTTGGCCCCACGCGAGAAGTTGACGGCACACCCTGGTGGGCACGTCCTGAGAAGCCAGGTTGATCTGGCGCTGATCCGCGCGGTGCAGGCGTTCGTACGCAATGCGGCCGAGGATCAGCGGCAGCTCAGGATGTCGCCGCAAGAATTCCTTGAAGTCCCGATGGTGGACTCTCGTAGCCTCGCACGCGGTGTGTGCCACGACCGTGGCGCTGCGAGGCTTGGACTCCATCACGCCTTGCTCACCGATGAGTTCGCCCTTGCCGTACAGTCCCGCGATCAGGTCACGGCCGTTTCCCGCCAGTTGAACTTTGACGAATCCGCGCTCGATGAGCAGGACGTGGTCGCTCGGCCGGTCGACGAGCAACAGCAGCTCGTTGCGGTCGAAGTCCGTCCGAGTGCCCAGTCCGCGCAGCTCGGTGCAGAGGTCCGTGCCCGCATGAGTGACGAAGCTGTCCTGCGCGGGCAGATAACCGGTGTCGACGTCTTCTGCCGTGCCCCCAAGATCCACGCGGTGATCATCCGTGGACAATCGCCGGTACAGCTAGCGCTTTTCGAGCGATTGCTGGCCACTGAACGGGTGGATCTCGGGATTGAATGCAGACCGAAACGATCTTCACCTCGATGGAGCAGCATGGATGCTGGATCGTGTTCCGCTGGGCGGGGTTTCAGGATGAGATTGTTGACGTTAAGGGTGCGTAATGCGACTATCGAGCGCGCCGCTGAGCCAGCCATCGACGAATTTGCCGTGCATGTTCCGTTTGTTTGGTGTCCTTTCCTCACTATTCGCTGCGCGGGGTTGATTCCTCGTCGTGGATTTCTGCCTGTTCGGGGGAGGTTGGTCGATGGCTGATTCCGGGCTGGCCAGGATCAGCGTTCCCGTCGGGTCGTTCTACCGGTTGTCGGCGGAGGTCTTCCGGCTCGGGTTCCGGCGTCCTTTCCAGGGGCGCGAATTCCTGCAGCAGGCGTGGATGATCGTGAGCGTGTCGGTGGTGCCGACGCTGCTGGTGGCCATCCCGTTCTGCGTCATCGTCGTGTTCCAGCTCAACCAGCTGCTGACCGAGCTGGGCGCGGCGGACCTGGCCGGGGCCGGGGCGGGGTTGGCGGTGGTGCGGGAGATCGGCCCGATGGTCAGCGTGCTGGTCGTCGCGGGAGCCGGCGCGACCGCGATCTGCGCTGATCTGGGTGCGCGCAAGATTCGCGACGAGATCGAAGCGATGAGCGTGATGGGCCTGAACCCGGTGCAACGGCTCGTGGTTCCGCGAGTGCTGGCCTCCACGATCGTCGCCCTCGCGCTCAACGGCCTGGTCACGTTCGTCGGATTGGGCGGGAGCTTCCTGTTCTCGGTGCTCGTGCAGAACTCCAGCGCGGGCCTCTTCCTGTCGAACCTGACCTTGCTGACCGGAGTCGACGATCTCCTCGTGAGCGAGTTGAAGGCGGCCGTCTTCGGGTTGCTGTCCGGTTTGGTCGCCTGCCACCTGGGTCTCAACGCCAAGGGCGGGCCGAAGGGCGTCGGCGACGCGGTGAACCAGACGGTCGTGTTCAGCTTCATCCTGCTGTTCGCCGCGAACTCGCTGATCACCGCCGTGTTCCTGCAGGCGAGGGGCTAGCGCATGGCGATCGGCGAGTCCAAGCGCGACAAGGTGGTCCGGGTGCCGCTGCGCAAGCTGGAGGACACCGGTCGTCAGGTGGTCTTCCACGGTCGCGTGTACGCCTCCGTGCCGACGGCGCTCTCGCGCTACAAGCGGGAGGTGGCGCGGCTGATCGCCGAGGTCAGCCTCGGCACCGGCGGTCTGGCGGTCATCGGCGGGACCGTGGTGATCGTGGTGTTCATGACCGCCGCGATCGGTGTCGAGGTCGGACTCCAGGGCTACTCCTCGCTGGCCAACATCGGTGTCGAGGCGCTGGCCGGTTTCGTCTCCTCCTACGCCAACACCCGCGAAGCCGCACCGGTGATCGCCGGCGTGGCGCTGACGGCCACCGTGGGCGCCGGTTTCACCGCGCAGCTCGGCGCGATGCGGATCAGCGAGGAGATCGACGCCCTGGAGGTCATGGCGATCAGGTCGGTTCCCTACCTGGTGACGACGCGGATCATCGCCGGGTTCGTGGCCATCATCCCGCTGTACTCGCTGGCGGTGCTGGGATCGTTCGCGGCGACGAGGCTCGTCGTGACCGTCGCGTATGGACAGTCCGGCGGTACCTACGACCACTACTTCAGCGCCTTCCTGGTGCCCTCGGACCTGCTGTGGTCGTTCGTCAAAGCGCTGGCCATGTCCATCGTGGTGATGTCGGTTCACTGCTACCACGGTTTCGCCGCCAGCGGTGGTCCTGCGGGCGTGGGCCAGGCGGTGGGCAAGGCCGTGCGGGGCTCGTTGATCGGCGTGATGCTGGTCGACCTGCTGCTGGACCTCGCGATCTACGGCTCCGACTCGTCGGTCCACATCGCGGGGTGATGCGGGTGAACTGGAGGTACGTGCTCGCGGGCGCCGGTTTCACGATGTTCCTGGGGCTGCTGGCCGTGCTGTCGATCGCCCAGTACCACCGGGTGTTCGACCGCGTGGTCGCGGTCTCCCTCCTCGCCGACCGGTCCGGGCTGCTGATGGAACCGGGCTCACCGGTCAAGCTGCGCGGCGTCGAGGTCGGCTCGGTGAGCGAGGTGACCACCGACGGCACCGGCGCCCGGGTGACCGTTGAACTCGACCCCGACCAGGCCGAGCGGATCCCGGCCGAGGTGTCGGCGAACCTCGTTCCCACCACGGTGTTCGGCGCCAAGTACGTCGAGCTGACCGCGCAGGGCGGCTCCGGCGAGCACATCGCGGCAGGTGCCGTGATCGACCGCGCGCGGGTGAACGTCGAGCTGGACCACACCTTCGACCACGTCATGCGCACCCTGCAGGGCGTGCCACCGAGCAAGATCAACGCTGCCCTGACCTCGGTCTCGGGTTCCTTGCGCGGGAACGGCGAACGCCTCCACCAGCTGATCGCCGACACCGACGGCTACCTGCGCGCGTTCAACCCGAACCTGCCCGAACTCGAAGCCCGGCTGCCCGAGATCGCGGCGGTCGCCGACGACTACCGGGCCGTCGCGGGGGACTTCACCACCACCGCGAGCAACCTCGGCGGCACCAGCACCACGCTGGTCCAGCAGGACCGGCAGTTCGCGGCGTTCCTGCTGTCGATGACCGAGGTCGGCAACACCACCGGCGGGTACCTGGAACGCCACGGCGACCAGCTCGTGACCACGCTGGACACCCTCGCGCCCAGCACCGCACTGCTGCGCCGCTACTCACCCGTGGTGCCGTGCTTCTTCCAGGGCATGGAGCGCAACGGCCGGCTCATCCGCGCGGTCACCGGGGGTCCGGAGTTCGGCGGAACCCACCCCAACGCGCACGTCACCATCAGCCTGCTGCCCGGCATGCCCGCCTACCAGTACCCGGAGAACCTCCCCAAGACCGGCGTCGACACCGGCCCGCAATGCCACGGATTGCCGGAGGTGCGGGGCATCCCGCCGTACGTCGAGTACGACACCGGCGCCAACCCGTACCGGGGGTCTGACGAGACCGCGACGCTGAACCCGGACCTGCTGGCGCTCTACCTGTTCGGGCCGCTCCCACCGCCCGGAGGTGGCCGGTGAGGGGCGAGGTCATCAAGCTGTCGGTGTTCTTCACGATCGCGGCCGTCGCCGCCGGCTACATCGCGATCCTGCTGGGCGAAACGCGCCGCGCGGGCCCGGAAACCCCGGTGCGGGCGGTGTTCTCCGACGTGTCCTACCTGGAGCCCGGGGATCCGGTGCGGATCGCGGGCGTGCGCGTCGGACGCGTCGAGGCGTTGCGTATGCGACCCGACGCGACGGTGCTGGTGACGATGGCGGTCTCGGGCGCGCCGCCGCTCACCGAGGGCACCCGCGCGACCGTCAAGTACCGCGACCTCGTCGGCAACCGCTACCTGGAACTCGGCGAAGGCGAAGGAGGTCCGCCGCTGGCCGACGCGGTCATCCCGCTGGAGCGCACCCGACCGGCGCTGGACCTCGACGTCCTGGTCGGCGGCTTCCAACCGCTGTTCCAGGCGATGTCGCCGGAGCAGGTCAACCAGCTGTCCGGTTCGCTGATCCAGACCCTGCAGGGCGAAGCCGGGGCGCTGAACTCGTTCCTGACGTCCCTGGCGTCGGTCACCCACACCCTCGCCGACCGCGACCGGCTGATCGGCGACGTCATCGGCAACCTCGACGCAGCGCTGGCCACCTTCGACGAGCACGACCGGCAGGTCTCCGACGTCATCGCGCAGACCCGGCAACTGGTGAGCGGATTGGCCGCCGACCGCGGTTCGGTCACCGGCGCCGTCGACCACCTGCACGGGCTCACCGCGGCAGCCGCCGACCTGCTGCCCAGGCTGCGGCCCGACCTCCGCGCCGAGATCGGTGACCTGCGCGCGCTGTCCGGCACGCTCAACGCCAACGACGAGCAGCTGCGCACTGCGCTGGCCGAACTGCCCGAGGCCTACCGCCGCATCGGCAGGATCGGCGTGAACGGCAACTTCTTCAACGCCTACCTGTGCAGCGTGCGGATCCGGACCAGCGCCCCGGCCGGCGGGTACGTCTACACGCCGTGGATCGACAGCGACGTGCGGCGCTGCGCGGAACCGGGGGAGTGAGGATGACCGATTCCAAGCTCGGCGTGATCGGCACAGCCCTGCTGGCCGTCCTCGTGCTGTTCTCGCTCAGCGGCGACGCGATCTCGCCGCTGCTGGCCGGGCGCAGCCTGCACGCGGTGTTCGCCGAGGCGGGCGGGCTGGTCGAAGGCGACCCCGTGGTGGTCTCCGGCATGACCGTCGGCCGCGTCGAGGAGGTCGCGCTGCGCGACACCGACGTCCTGATCTCCTTCCACGTCGACGAACCCGGCCTGCGGATCGGCGAGGCGAGCACCGCCGCGGTCAAGGCCCAGAGCGCCCTCGGCGAGAAGGCCCTGAGCCTCGGCCCGGCCGGGCCCGGTGAGCTCCCGGACGACGCCCACATCCCGCTGTCGCGGACCGTGCCGCCGTACGACGTGGCCCAAGCGCTGCAGGGCCTGACCGACAACACCGCCCGGCTGGACACCGCGCGGCTGACCACGGCGATCGACACCGTCGCCGACACCCTGGAAGGCACCGCCCGGAGCGTTCCCGGAGCGCTGACCGGGCTGCGGCGGCTGGCCGAGAGCGTCAACGCCCGCGACACCGAACTGCGCTCGCTGCTGGAGCACTCCCGCGCCACCACGCAGGTCCTCGCGCAGCACGATTCGGACCTGCGCGCCGTCTTCGAGGAGGGCACCACGTTGCTGCTGGCGCTCAACGAGCGGCAGGCCGCCATCGAGCAGCTGCTGGCGGACCTGACCAGGACCGCCGACGAGCTCGACGCGCTCGCCCGCGAGAACGACGCGCAGCTGCGCCCGGCGCTGACCGAACTGCAGTCGGTGCTGACGATCCTGCGCGAGAACCGAGACAACGTCACCGCCGCCGTGCACGAGGCGGTCCCGATGCTGCGGACCCTCGGCGAGGTGCTGTCCACGATGCCCGCGCTGGACGCGTACTTCGCCAACATCCCGCCGACCAACGCGGTGCCCGGACTGGAACAGCTGCTCGGGAGGGGGACCCGATGATCCGGCGAGTGCTGGCGATCCTGCTCGGAGCGCTCCTCGTGGTGGCCGCCGTCCACCTGCTGACCGCGGAGCGGCAGAAGCACGCGACCGCCTACTTCCCGAGCGCGAGCGGCATCCACGTCGACGACGAGGTGCGGGTGCTGGGCGTGCGGGTCGGCGAGATCGACGAGATCGTCCCCGAAGGCACCCGGGTTCGGGTCCGCTTCGGCTACGACGCCGACCGCGCGGTCCCGGCCGACACCTCGGTGGCCCTGGTGGCGCCGAGCCTGGTCAGCGGCCGGTACCTGCAGCTGGCGCCGGTCTACCGGGGAGGCCCGCTGCTCGCCGACGAGGCGGAGATCCCGCAGTCGCGCACGGTGGTGCCCGCCGAGTGGGACCAGACCAACGCCGAGCTCACCGAACTGGCGAAAGCGCTCGGACCCACCGGCGCGAACCGCGAAGGGGCCGTGTCCCGCGCCGTCGAAGCCGGCGCCGCCAACCTGGGCGGCAACGGTGCCGAGTTCCGCCGCACGCTCGACCAGCTCGCCGGGACCTCCACCACCGCCGAGGCGGGCAGCGAAGACCTGTTCGCGAGCCTGCGCAACCTCGACGAGTTCACCTCGGGGCTCAACGCGAGCCAGGACCGGCTGCGGGCCTTCTCCACCCAGCTCGCCTCGATCAGCGCGCTCGCCGAGGACAACCGCGCACGCCTGGGCCAGGCCTTGGCCTCGTCCGACCGGGCGCTGGTCACGATCACCGACTTCACCCGCACCCACCAGCAGCAGCTCGGCGACACCGTCGGCTCGCTGCGCGACGTCACCTCCACGCTGGCCGCGAGTCGAGGCGATCTCGCCGAAGTGCTGCACATCGCGCCGCAGACGCTGGCCAACCTCTACAACATCTACGAACCGTCCACCGGATCGGCCAGCACCCGGATCCAGATCCCCTACACCGCAAGCCTTTCCAGCTTCACGTGCCAGATGGTGTTCTCCGCGGGCGGCACCATCGACGACTGCAGGGCCGCGCTGGACCCGCTGCTGCGGCCGCTGGACCAGCCGCACCTGCCGGTCGGCCTGGACCCGCTGCACCGCACGGGCAACCCGCACCGGCAACCGCCACCGGGTGGCCCGTGATGCGCCGGCTCGCCCTCCTGCTGGTCCCCGCGCTGCTGGCCGGGTGCGCGATCGACAGCGCCCAGATGGTGCCGCTGCCGGGCGGACCGGGCAGCGGATCCGACGCGCAGCGCGTCGTGGTGCGCTTCGCCGACGTCGCCAACCTGGTACCGCGCTCGGAGGTCAAGGTCGACGACGTCACCGTGGGCGCGGTGCGCAGCATCCGGCTGCACGGCTGGCAGGCGGAGGTGGAGATCGGCCTGGACCCGGACGTGGTGCTGCCCGCCGACGCCGTGGCCAACATCGGGCAGAAGAGCCTGCTCGGCGCCCAGTACGTCGAGCTCGCGAGACCGGAGGGACAGGCGACCGGGCGGCTGCGCGACGGCGACCTCATCCCGGTGGAGCGGACCAACCGCTACCCGGGCACCGAGGAACTGCTCGCGGCGCTGTCGCTGTGGCTCAACGGCGGTGGGCTGCGCCAGGTCCGGGAGGTCACCGACGAGCTCAACCGCGCGCTGAGCGGCAACGAGCAGCAGGCGAGGGACCTCATCCACCAGCTCGACACCCTCGCGCGCTCCGCCGACGAGCAGAAGGCGCAGATCATCCGCTCCATCGAAGCCGTCGACGGCCTCGCGGCGCGGCTGCGGGCGGACTCCCAGCGGCTCGGTCGGGCCTTCGACGAGCTGGGGCCGGGAATCCGCGTCCTCAACGAGCAGCGCGACTCGTTGCGCTCGGCCCTGGACGCCTCCAGCCGCCTGGGCGCGGTGGGAACCGACGTGCTCGACCGGTCCCGCGAGGACCTGCTGGCCAACGTGCGCGACCTGCGACCCACCCTGCACCAGCTCGTGGAAGCCGGTGACAGCGTGCCGAAATCCCTGGACACGCTGGGAACCCTGCTGTTCCCCCTGAGCACCTACAAGAAGGTCGTGCGCGGCGACTACCTGAACCTGGCCGTGACGCTGGACCTCTCGGTCCCCGCGCTCGAATCCGGTCTGCTGGCGGGGACTCCCGTCGAGACCGTGCTCGGCGTCGCCCGCACCGCGCTGCAGGCCACCGACCCGATCCGCGGGCCGCTGGGCATCGGTTCCCCCATCGAGGAACCGCCGCCCTCGCCGCCGCCGGAGAACCCGCCGCCCGACCCCGAACTCCCGCTGCTCGGCGACCTGCTGGGAGGCAACTGATGCTGACCAGGCGAATCCGGGCCCAGCTGGCGGTGTTCGCCGCGCTCACCGTGTTCGGCGTGGGCACCGTGCTGGTGAACTACCTCGACCTGCGGCAGCTGCTGGGCTTCGGGCAGTACCAGGTCACCGCCGTGTTCACCGACGCCACCGGACTGCACCCGGGAGCCGTGGTCGGCTACCGGGACGTCGAGATCGGCAAGGTGCGTTCGGTGGAGCTGGGCGACGGCACCGCCGTGGCCACGCTCGGCATCGACGACGACGTCCGCGTACCGGCCCGGGTGAGCGCGGCGATCCGCAGCAAGTCGGCGATCGGCGAGCAGTCGGTCAACCTCACCCCGGCCGAGGACGGGCCTCCGTGGCTCGAACCGGGCGACCGCATCACCGAGACGACGACGCTGCCGCGCACCGACGAGCTCATCACCAGCCTCGACGATCTCGCCGCCTCCGTCCCGCAAGACGAGCTCAACGTGGTCCTGGACGAGCTGATCACCGGGCTCGGCGGTCAGGAAGCGCAGGTCACCACGCTGCTGGAGAACACCAGGACCGTGCTGCACCGGGCCGGGGCCAATCTGGAACCGACCGTCGGGCTCATCCGCGAACTGGAACCGTTCCTGCGGACCCAGCAGCAGATCGCGCCGGAAACCCGGTCCACCTTGCGGGATCTCGCGTCGTTCACCGACCAGCTGCGCCGCAGCGACGCGGACCTGCGCGGGGTCCTGGCCGACACGCCGTCCGCTGCCGACGCGCTGATCGGCCTGCAGGACAGGCTGACGCCCGCGCTGCCGCAGCTGCTCGCCGACCTGGACTCCACCGGGCAGGTCATCCGGACCCAACTGCCCGGCGTTTCGCAGACCCTCGTGCTCTACCCGGCGGTGACCGCGGCGCTGCAACGGGTCGTCCAGCAACCGGGAGCCGCGCCCGGCAGCGCGCACCTGGGCATCCGCACCAGCGTCAACAGCACGCCGCCCTGCTACTCCGGCTACACGTCGATGTCGCAGCAGCGGTCGTTCGGCGACGAAACTCCCGCCGAGACCCCGCCCGACCAGTACTGCAAGGTCGCGCCGGACGATCCGCGATCGGTCCGCGGAACGCGGAACTACCCGTGCGCCAACGACCCTGGTCGACGCGGGCCGAGCGCGGCCGCGTGCGGGGCGCGGCCGGAGGAGGTCGTGGCCCCCTACGACCCGAGCACCGGCAACGCGATGCTGCCCGACGGACACCTGGTCCTGCTCGGCGACGTGCGAGAACAGCGAGGAGAGGAGCAGGGGACATGGCGCGATCTGCTGCTGAAGTGAGGCGCACCGCGGGCCTGGTGATGGCGACCGCGCTGCTCGTCGGACTCGTCGTGGCGGGCACGCAGTTCCAGAACTCGGCGCGGGCCGCGGCCGAGCGCGAGGAGTCCGGCCGGCAGGCCGTCGCCGTCGCCCGCCAGGCCGCGCTGGCCCTGACCAACATCAGCGCGCCGACCGTCGAGCAGGACTCGCAACGGCTGGCCTCGCTGGCGACCGGCGCCTTCTCCGACCAGTTCGCCCAGCAGAGCCCGGCTTTCCGCGATCTCGTCACCGGATCCCAGGTGACCTCCCGGGGCGAGGTCGTCGAGGCGGCCCTGTCGCACGCCGACGACCGCACGGCGGTCGCGCTCGCCGCGGTGCGCGCCACGGTCGGCAACGCGGGGTCGCCGGAAGGGCAGGAGCGCCAGTACCGGATGCGGATCACCCTCGAGAAGACGGCCGGCACCTGGCTCGTCGCCAACCTGGAGTTCGTGCCATGACCACCACAGCTGAAGCCACCGACGAGCAGGAGGTCGTCGCGACGCCGCGGCGGCGGAGGATCGTGACCGCGCTGGTCGTGCTGGTGCTGCTGGCCGCCGCCACCGGGGTCTGCGTCCTGCACCTGCGGCAGGCGGCCGCCGCACGCGTCGACTCGGCGCGGTCGGAGGCCGGCCGGGCAGCCGCGCAGCGCATCCCGGAAGTGCTCAGCTACAGCCACGACACGCTCGACCGCGACCTCGACGCGGCCCAGCGCGCGGTCACCGGCGCATTCGCCCGCGACTACCTCGAACTGCAGCGCAGCGCGGTCCGCCCCGCGGCGGTGCGCGACCGGATCAGCACCCGCACCACGGTCTCCGCCCTGGGCGTCGTCAGCGCCGAGGAGAACCGCGTGGTGGTGCTGGCGTTCATCAACCAGCTCACCACCAGCGCACGCCAGACGACTCCGCTGATCGAGGGCGCCCGGATCCGCGTGACCTTGGAGAAGACCGGCGACGACTGGCTGGTGTCCAAGATGGACACCGTGTGAGCAGTGCGCATGCCTGATCGGTGGCGCCCGGTTCCTGAACAGCGCAGGTGGGACTCCTTTCATGTATCAGTTCCGCTGTGATGTTGACCCGGAGGGTGCGCGGTGCCAGTATCGCTGTTGACGACGTTGCCCACGACGAGCCGTGACAGAGCCCGTTCCGCTGAGTTCCAGAGCTGATCTTCCTCTTCGTTCGCCGAGGTTCCTTCCTGCTCAGGCCGTTTCCCGGGCGGAGGTCGTCGCTCGACGGTCGGCTGCAAGCTCGGCAGGAACCTAGCCGTTCTTCCAAAGGGGGAGGAGCAGCAATGGTTTTCCAGCTGGAGAAGGTCAACGAAGCTATCCGCAGGCGGGTTCCACCGCTCACCTCGATGCCGCTGCCGCGGTCGGTGGACCGCCGAATTCTCGAAAAGCGCTGGCCGGTAACCGAACTCGCGCCACCGCCGCCGGGGAGCGGGCTCAAACCCGTGCTCGGCGACGCCGGGCCCCCGGTGATCGGCCACTCGCTGGACTTCATGCGCTACGGCCCCGCGTTCGCGCTGCGCCGCTACCAGCTCTTCGGCCAGGTCTCCTGGGCCTACTCGCTAGGCCAGCGCATGGTCACCCTCGGCGGGCCGGAAGCCACCTCGATCGCCCTGGTCAACAAGGACAAGGCGTTCTCCCAGGGCGGGTGGCGGACGCTCATCGACAAGTTCTTCCACCGCGGCCTGATGCTGCTGGACTTCGACGAGCACATGGGTCACCGGCGCATCATGCAGCAGGCCTTCACCCGGCAGCGGCTCACCGGTTACGTCGACCAGATGGGCCCGACCCTGCGGGAAGGTGTCGTCGCGTGGGGCGGGCAGGAGCGGCCGCGCTTGTACTGGCTGCTCAAGCAGTTGACGCTGGACGTGGCGACCCGGGTGTTCATGGGACGCGGCAGCGGCGCCGAAGCCGACCGCGTGAACCGCGCTTTCGTCGACTCGGTGCGCGCGGCCACCGCCGTGGTGCGCTACCCGGTCCCCGGTGGTCGCTGGGCCGCGGGCCTGGCCGGTCGCAAGCTGCTGGAGCGCTACTTCGCCGACAACATCGGCTCAGCCCGCGCGGTCGAGGGCGATGACCTGTTCTCCGCGCTGTGCCACGCACGCAGCGACGACGGCGAGCAGTTCGGCGACGACGACGTCATCAACCACATGATCTTCCTGATGATGGCCGCCCACGACACCTCCACCATCACCAGTTCCGCCGTGGCCTACTACCTGGCCAAGCACCCGGAGTGGCAGGAGCGCGCCCGCGCCGAATCGCTGGCGCTGGGGGACGACATCCCCGACATCGAAGCGGTGGAGAAGCTCGAGACTCTGGACCTGGTGATCAAGGAAGCGCTGCGGCTCGTCGCGCCGGTGCCCTCGATGGTGCGCACGACCGTCCGCGACACCGACGTCCTGGGCCACCACGTCCCCGCCGGAACGATGGTGGGCGTGTCCCCGCTGGTCAACCACTTCTCCGAGGATCACTGGACGAACCCGTTCGAGTTCGATCCGGAGCGCTTCGGCGAGGACCGCCGGGAGGACAAGTCGCACCGGTTCGCCTGGATGCCCTTCGGCGGCGGCGCGCACAAGTGCATCGGACTGCACTTCGGGACCCTGGAGGTGAAGCTGCTGCTGCACGAGATGCTGCGGGCCTACACCTGGACGGTCCCGGACGACTACGAGGTCAAGTGGGATTACGTGTCGCTGCCGGTGCCCGTCGACGGACTGCCGGTGACCCTGCGGCGGAGGTAATCCGGTGCGGCAGGTCCCAGTTTTAGTCCAAACCGAGCCATGATCATGTCCGAAATGTCGGCTCAGTTAGGACTAAAACTGGGAGTGGGTCACCCGAGCGGGGCGCCGAGGAGGGGGAGGGTCCGGAGGTCGTCGAGGGTGACCGTGAGGCCGGCGAGGGCGCAGGTGGCGCGCATGGTCACCGCGCAGTCGAACTGCCCCGGCTCCAGGTTCTCGTCCTCGACGACGCCCGCCAGCTCGAACGCGGTGCGAAGTTCCTCGGGGAATCCGGCGAGGTCGTCCTCCACCAGATCGTCGACGTTGATCCAGGCGACCTGCTCGCCGTCGACGGCGAAGGACATGCTCGCGTCGCCGTTGATGGTGAACACGCTGGTCGCGGCGGTCCGGCCGGATGCCGACAGGTTCTCGGTCGCGTCGTCGAAGGTGTGCCCGGAGTCGTCGTAGACGAAGGTCCAGTCGCCGACCTGCCCGGCCAACAGCGCGGCGGACGTACCGGGCTCGATTCCCAGTGCCGCTCCGGGCAGCGAGGTCCAGTCGTCGGGCTTGCTCTCGGGCAGCGCGCAAGGCCGGATCAGGTGCGGCTTGGCGCCGATCACCTCCAGCGCTGCCCTGGGGTCGAGACCGCGGACGGCGTGCAGGATGTGGTTCGGGTCCGCGCAGGCCAGTTCCGTGATCCACTTCGGATCGCCGTCGTCGTCCAGAGCGCTCGGTGGAAAACCTGGTACGGGCACGGGTGTCTCACTTCCGGTCGTCGATCGTGGCGCGGTCCGCTCCGCAACCACCACACGGCCGGCGGGGTGCTTCTGGATCACTCGGGCCGGTGATGAGTCCGGAGTTTGACTTGATTAGTTCAAGAAAATCCGGCAGGGTGGCGGGCGTGACGACGACTGCGGATTACGAGCGCATGCTGCGCGAGGTCGCACTGCGTGTGACGCGGCCTCGGGTGGCAGTGCTGTCCGCAGTGCACGACAACGCGCACGCCGACACAGATTCGATCATCGGTCAAGTCCGGAACGACCTGCCCAAGGTGTCCCACCAGGCCGTCTACGACGTCTTGCGGGCGCTCACCGTGGCCGGTCTGGTGCGCCGGATCCAGCCGATGGGGTCCGTGGCCCGCTACGAGGCGCGGGTCGGGGACAACCACCACCACGTCGTGTGCCGGTCGTGCGGAGAGATCCACGACGTCGACTGCTCCGTGGGTTCCGCGCCGTGCTTGGAGGCGTCGGACACCCACGGCTTCGTCATCGACGAAGCAGAGGTCATCTACTGGGGGCTCTGCGCACACTGCGCCCCCGAATCCGCTGAAGAACCGCACTGAAATTCGGAAGGATTCCCGTGTCTGACAGCCCTGACACCCAAGAGACGAACCAATCCGGGGGTTGCCCGGTCGCGCACGGGGGCCTGACTCACCCCACCCAGGGTGACGCCAACCGCGACTGGTGGCCGAACCGGCTCAACCTGAAGATCCTGGCGAAGCAACACCCCAACAAGAACCCGATGGGCGAGGACTTCGACTACGCCGCGGAGTTCAAGAAGCTGGACCTGGCCGCGGTCAAGAAGGACATCGAGGCGGTCCTGACCGACTCGCAGGACTGGTGGCCCGCGGACTTCGGCAACTACGGCCCGCTGATGATCCGCATGGCGTGGCACTCCGCGGGCACCTACCGCATCAGCGACGGTCGCGGCGGCGCCGGCGGCGGTCAGCAGCGGTTCGCCCCGCTGAACTCCTGGCCGGACAACGTCAGCCTGGACAAGGCGCGCCGCCTGCTGTGGCCCGTCAAGCAGAAGTACGGCCGCAAGCTGTCCTGGGCCGACCTGATGGTCCTCACCGGCAACGTCGCGCTCGAGTCGATGGGCTTTGAGACCTTCGGCTTCGGCGGCGGCCGCGTCGACGAGTGGGAGCCCGAGGACGACGTCTACTGGGGTGCCGAGACGACCTGGCTGGGCAGCGACAAGCGCATCTCCACCGCGACCGGTGAGCGCGAGCTGGAGCGCCCCCTGGGCGCGACCCACATGGGTCTGATCTACGTCAACCCGGAGGGCCCGGAGGGCCAGCCCGACCCGGTGGCCGCCGCGCGCGACATCCGCGAGACCTTCGGCCGGATGGCGATGAACGACGAGGAGACCGTCGCCCTCATCGCCGGTGGCCACACCTTCGGCAAGACCCACGGTGCCGCCCCGGACTCCAACCTGGAGGCCGAGCCCGAGGGCGCCGGCCTGGAGGCCCAGGGCCTGGGCTGGAAGAACAACTACGGCACCGGCAAGGGTGGCGACACCATCACCAGTGGTCTGGAGGTCACCTGGACCTCCACGCCCACCAAGTGGACCACCAACTTCCTGTGGAACCTCCTCAGCTTCGAGTGGGAGGTCTACGAAGGACCGGGCGGTGGCTGGCAGTGGCGTCCGAAGGGCGGCGCGGGCGAGGGCACGGTGCCCGACGCGCACGACCCGTCCAACCGGATCGCGCCGAACATGCTGACCACCGACATCTCGCTGAAGGTCGACCCGATCTACGGGCCGATCTCGCGTCGCTTCATGGAGAACCCGGACCAGTTCGCGGACGCCTTCGCCCGCGCCTGGTTCAAGCTGACGCACCGCGACATGGGTCCCAAGTCGCTCTACCTCGGCCCGGAGGTTCCCGACGAAGAGCTGATCTGGCAGGACCCGTTGCCGGCCAGCGACAACGACTCGCTGTCCGATGAGGACGTCAAGGCCCTCAAGGCCAAGATCCTCGACTCGGGCCTGACCGTGTCGCAGCTGGTGTCCACCGCGTGGGCCTCGGCCTCGACCTTCCGCGGCAGCGACAAGCGGGGTGGCGCCAACGGTGCCCGCATCCGCCTGGAGCCGCAGCGCAACTGGGAGGTCAACAACCCGGACCAGCTGGCCACCGTGCTCTCCGCGCTGGAGGGCGTGCAGCAGTCCTTCGGCAAGAAGGTCTCGCTGGCCGACCTGATCGTGCTCGGCGGTTCCGCCGCAGTCGAGAAGGCCGCCGCCGACGCCGGTTCGCACATCGAGGTGCCCTTCACCCAGGGTCGCGTCGACGCCGGTGAGCAGCACACCGACGCGGATTCGTTCGACGCGCTGGAGCCCATCGCCGACGGGTTCCGCAACTACTCGAGCAAGGCCGCGGAGATGCCGGCCGAGTACAGCCTCGTCGACCGGGCCAACCTGCTCACCCTGAGCGCCCCGGAGATGACGGTGCTGGTCGGTGGCCTGCGCGTGCTGGGCGCCAACTACGACGGGTCGTCGAACGGCGTGCTCACCAGCAAGCCGGGCGTGCTGAGCAACGACTTCTTCGTGAACCTGCTCGACATGGCCTACACCTGGCGCTCGACCTCGGAGGACCAGTCCTCCTTCGAGGCCACCAACGCCTCCGGTGAGGTCGTGTGGACCGGTACCCGTGCGGACCTGGTCTTCGGTTCGAACTCCGAGCTGCGCGTGCTGGCCGAGGTCTACGCCTCGGCCGACGGCAAGGAGAAGTTCCTCCAGGACTTCGTCAACGCGTGGGTCAAGGTCATGAACCTGGACCGCTACGACCTGGTCTGAGGCTGAACGCGAACGAGACCCCGTCCACTGGGCGGGGTCTCGTCGTGTCTGCGGGAGGAGCGGTCGCGGCCCGTCGTGAAAGTCCCGGCGGCGCGGCGAACTTCGCGGGTCCGGCTCGTCCTGTCCGGACGGGCCGGGGCTACTTCTTCTTGCGGGTGACCCAGATGGTGATGGTGGCGCGGACGACGACCTGGTCCTTCTTGTCGTAGATGTCGACCGGGACGTCGATCTCCTGGCCCTCGTCGCCGAAGTCGGGGATGGAGTCCAGCTCCGCGACGGCGCGCAGGCTCGTCTCGGCCTTCGCGAGGTACTCGACGTTCATCTTCTTCGGAAGCCAGCGGTGCGAGGTGGGCACCGTCGCCTCGGCGACCATGCCCATCGCGACCTCGGCGAGGTTGCACGCGGCGATGGCGTGGTAAGTACCGATGTGGTTGTGCACGCCCCACCACTTCGGCGAGCTGACCACGCAGCGCCCGGGCTCCATCTCCCGGATCGTGGGCAGGATCGTCCGGAAGTAGGGCGCTTTGAGGCTCACGCTCAGCGAGAACAGTCCGCGGCCGCCGAAGACCTTGGACATCTTGTTCCAGAGCGCGAAGGTCGGAGTCTGAGAGCTCATGACCGAGAGGCTATATTACTCACCAGTAACCTTCGGGTGGTGGTGCTCGGGGTCACGCCGGTCAGCCCAGGAACCTCCGCGCCAGCTTCGCCGCACCGCGCAGCACACCGCCGGCCTCGCCGGGCGGCGGTGGCGGGGGCAGCGGCTCATCCCCGGGACGGGGTGCCCTGCCCGCGAACTGCATCGCCCGGTACGGCCAGTTGCGCTCGGTGTTCCACTGGCTGACCACCAGGTGCAGGTCGTCGAGCGTGGAGCCGGGAACGATGTAGCCGCCGTAGAGCTGGGCGACGTGGCCGGCGTCGTGGTCCTCGCAGCCCCACGCGCACCCGTGCAGCACCGTGCCGCGGACGGCCTCGTAGAGGTTCTCGGTCGGTTCGCCGAGGTTGAGCACGTCCACCCGGTAGTCGCCGGCGTTGAACAGGGCCAGCAGCCAGCGGTTCTCGACCTTCCGCAGGCACAGCTCGCCGTAGGCGCCGGTGAGCACGACCGTCGGCGGGTTGTGCCACGCCCACTGGCCGTCGCGGAACCCCCAGCCCTGCCACGCGGCCGGATCGGTGATCCGGTCGGCGGGCACGCGGTGCAGGAGCAGCCCCTGGTCGCGCTGGAAACGGGTGGAGAAGGCGTAGACGAACCCGTCGTCGCCGAGCTCCCAGGTCAGCATCTGGAACAGGCCGCCGTGCGCGTTCCCCGGCCAGGTCGCTCGGGTGTGCTCCCACGTCTCGCCGTTGTCGGTCGAGCGGTGGATCTCGGTCCAGTGCACGTTGCCGAGCCCCTGGCACACCATGACGTGCAAGAACATCTCGTCGCCGATGGTGATGACGTCGGTGGGCAGCACGGTGCTGACCTGGTGGCCCTCGATAACCGAATCGTGCTGGTAAGGCAGGGCCTGGTCGGCGTAATCGCTGCGCGGACCGAACGATCCCGTCCACCGGATGCCCGAGCGCGCGGTGGCCGCGTCGCCGAAGACCACGACCGGTGAGCGCCAGCCCGGTCCGCCGACCCCGGCGCGGTCGAAGGTGTCACCGAACACCGCCACCAATCTTCCGTCCGGTGCGATCGTGGCGACTCCGAGATCGGTGCCGCCGATGCCCAGGTGGTCGGTGATGCCGGGCCCCGTGAGGTCCTTGACCTTGCGCAACGCTCCGCCCTTCTGCCGGGTTCGTCCTCACCCCGACGGTACGTGCTGCAGCTCGGTCGCGGCGTAGTGGCGCATCTCGTTGATCATGTGATGCACCAGCGCGGGCGCGTTCTCCCGGTGAAGGCAGGTCAGCACGCGCGAACCGGGATCGGCGATGGCGTTGCTCAGCCGCACCTTCGGCGAGGGGTTCTGGCGCAGCGTGAGGGACGGGATGATCGTCGCGCCGAGTCCGTGCGCCACGAGTCCGAGCAACGTCGGCGTGGTGCCCGTGCCGATGTCGTGCGCGTCGAGCTCCAGCCCGTGCTCCCGGCACATCCGCTCCAGGTGGCGGCGGGTCGCGGGGCCGAACGACGTGGTGATCCACGGCCTGGCGAGCAGCGTCGCCGGTTCGGAGTCCGACGGCCAGGTGACGGGCACGACCACGCGGAACGGGTCGCGCATCAGGTCGACCTCGACGACGCCCGGCGGTCGCACCGGCCCGTCGTCGCCGGGTCGCTCGCTGAGGATCAGGTCCAGCTCGCCGGTGCTGAGCGCGTGCAGCCGTTCGGTCTCGGAGATCTCGTAGATGCACGGGTCCAGCGCCGGGTTCACCGCGGCCATCCGCATGGCGACCGGAGCCGCCAGCTCGCTGAGCGCCACCGAGAAGCCGCCGACGCGCAGCGGTCCGGCAGGCCCGTCGCGGAACTGCTCCATGTCCAGCTCGGCTTCCGCCAGCGCTTCGGCGACCCGGTCCGCGCGGTCGGCCAGCGCGTTGCCCGCGGGGGTGAAGCGGATCGTGCGGCCCCCGCCGCGCTGCTCCCGGTCGACGAGATCGAGGCCCAGTTCGTTCTCCAGCTTGGTGAGGTGCTGGGACACACCGGACGGGGTCAGGTGCAGCAGGTGCGCCGCGCCCAGCACGCTTCCCGTCCGCCGGACGGTGCGCAGGATCAGCAGGCGGCGAGGGTCGAGCGGCATTCAGCCAGGCTAAATCAGTGGTGGAGGAAAAGTAACTTTCACTCAGGTCGAATTCCGTGAAGACTGGTCTTCGTGCGATCACAACAGCCCGACCAGGCCTACCGCTCCATCGGAGAGACCTTGACCGTCGCGGCCCGGCAGACCGGCGCGAACGCGCTGGGCGACGACGCCTACTGGACGCTCGGCTCGTTGCGTCAGCTGCTGACCTCCCTCGACGCCGCGTTCGGCAGCTTCGGCGACGGACTCGTGGACCGCGCGTGCGCGGGCGAGCTCACCAACGTCGAAGGGCCTTTCGCCGGTGACCCCGTCGAATCCGCCCTCACGGCGAACCACTGGCTGGACCGCGCCCGCGCCCACCTCGCCGAAGCCCGCGATGCCGCCGACAACGCCCACATCGCCATCGCGGGCATGGCCCGGTCGCGCTGAGACCGGACCGGGTCCCCTCGAACCGGACCGGTCAGGAAGCCTCGGTCAGACCGCTGTAGAGGCCGGGGCGACGCTCGGCGAGCTGGGTGTTCACCCGCCGGGCGACCGCGGTGGCCGCCGGGTCGACGTGGGCGAACAGCAGCTCCTCGCCGCTGCCCGCGCGGGCGAGCTCGGTGCCGTCGGGAGCGATCAGGCACGACTTGCCGAGGTAGCTGAGATCGGCCTCGGCGCCGCAGCGGTCGACGTAGGCGACGTGCATCTGGTTCTCGTAAGCCCTTGCCGGAACGAGAGTTTCGGCGACGACGTCCTCCGGAGGCAGCAGCGCGGTCGGGACCACCAGGAACTCGGTTCCCGCCAGCGCGTGGGCGCGGGCCGGTTCCGGGAACTCGATGTCGTAGCAGATGAGCAGTCCGACGCGGACGCCGTCGAGGGTCGCTTGCACGACCGGGACCGTTCCGGGCCTGAAGTGCGCCTGCTCCATCTCCCCGTAGAGGTGGGTCTTGCGGTAGGCCGTGAGCAGCTCGCCTGCGGGTGAGACGAGGAACGCCGTGTTGTGGACCGCGTCGCCGTCCCGCTCGGGGTGGCCGTAGACGATTGCGATCCCGTTCTCCGCCGCGATGGCGCGGACGCGCTCGCCGACCGGCCCGCTCGCGGGCTCGGCGACCCGAGCGATGTCGGCCCCGATGTTGTAGCCGGAGACCGACAGCTCCGGGCAGGCCAGCAGCCGGGCACCGCCGGCGGCGGCCCGGCGGGCGATCTCGTCGAGGCGTCGCAACGCCTCCGGCGGGGTGTGCGGTTCGAGCGGACCCTGGTCCAGTGCGACGGTGAGCATCAGTTCGACAGACTAGAGCGCCGCCGCCCGTAACCGAAGTAGATCGCCATCCCGGCCAGCATCCACGCTCCGAACGTCAGCCACGTCGCCGCGCCCAGGCTGAACATCAGGTAGCAGCACGAGAGCACGCCCAGCACCGGGACCAGCGGCACCAGCGGAGCCCGGAACGAGCGCGGCAGCTCCGGATTGCGCCGTCGGAGCACCACCACCGCCACGTTGACCAGGGCGAACGCGAACAGGGTTCCGATGCTCGTGGCGTCGGCGAGCTCGCCGAGCGGGACCACCGCCGACAGCACCGCGATGAACACCGACACCAGGACGGTGTTGGCCCTCGGCACGCCGGTGCGCGGATCGACTCGCGAGAACAACCCGGGCACCAGCCCGTCCCGCGACATCGAGAACAGGATCCGGGTCTGCCCGTAGAGGACCGTGAGCACCACGCTGGCGACCGCCACGATCGCGCCCGCCGACAGCAGGATCGACCCCGTCGTCCCGCCCAGCACCTTGCTCAGCGCCGCCTCGGTGCCTTCGAACAGCGTCCAGTGCATCGCGCCCACGGCCGCGAGCGCGACCAGGCAGTACAGCACCGTGACCAGCACCAGCGACAGCATGATCGCCCGCGGCAGGTCCCGCTGCGGATCGCGTGCCTCCGACCCGGCGGTCGAGGCGGCGTCGAAGCCGATGTAGGAGAAGAACAGCTTGCCCGCCGCGGCGCTCACCCCGCCCATGCCCAGCGGCAGCAGCGGCGAGAAGTTCCCGTCCTGCACGGCGGTGAACGCCAGCGCGCAGAACAGCACCAGCGTCGCGGTCTTGATCAGCACCATCGCCGTGTTGACCCGGGCGCTCTCGCGGGCGCCCCCCAGCAGCGCCACCATCGCCAGGATCACGACCACGGCGGCGGGCAGGTTCAGGATTCCGCCGTCACCCGGTGGCGCGCTGAGCGATTCGGGGAGCGACACGCCCACCAGCAGCTGCAGGAGCTCGTTGACGTACTGGCCCCAGCCGACCGCGACCGCGGCCACCGACACGCCGTACTCCAGCATCAGGCACCAGCCGCACACCCAGGCCGCGAGCTCGCCCATCGTCGCGTAGGCGTAGGAGTAGGACGATCCGGCGACGGGGATCATGCCCGCGAGTTCGGCGTAGGACAGGGCGGAGAGCAGAGCCGTGACCCCGGCGATGATGAACGCCAGCGCCACACCCGGCCCGGCCAGCGGGACGGCTTCGCCCAGCACCACGAAGATCCCGGTGCCCAGCGTCGCGCCGACGCTCAGCATGGTCAGCTGCCACAGCCCCAGGGAACGGCGCAGCGAGCCGCCCTCGCCCTGGCCGCTGTCGGCGACGAGGTCCGCGATGGGTTTGCGCCGCAGGAGCTGCGCCCCCACGCCGTTGCCGGGTCCACGCGACGGCGCGAGAGCGTCCTCCACCACGAATTCCTCCACTTCGGACGCTGCGGTGCGCCCGCGACACGGTCGCTCGATGTGAACTGCCACACCTCGCTCGGCGGGCAACGTTAGCGAGGCGGCCGTGTACAGAGAACCCGCATTCGTTGCGGAGGAACCGTCTTCGCGTTCGAACGTTGCGCCATTCGGAAATACCGCCGAAATCGGCCTCCTCGTGGTGACGGGCCCCGCACCGGCCGGATCTCGGCCGGTGGCGGGTAGGCTCGGGCATTTCGGGAGAGGTGGGCGCTGTGGGTGTGCGGTTCGAGGAGCTCGATTGGCAGGAGACGCCGATCGGTGCGATCAGCCTGCGGCGACGGCGAGACCCGGTGCTCGACGTGGACGTCTTCGAGGTCAAGCTCGACGACGAGTACCTGATGTCGAGCCTGTTCACGGTCGCCGAGGTCGAGCTCGCGCGACTCGGCCTGGCTCGGCTGCCCGGGTCCGACCTGGACGTCGTGGTCGGCGGACTCGGGCTCGGCTACACCGCTCGCGCGGCCCTGGAGGATCAGCGCGTGCGGTCGCTGCTGGTCGTGGAGGGGCTCGGCGAGGTCATCGAGTGGCACGAGCGCGGCCTGCTCCCGCTCGCGCCGGAGCTGACCGGCGATGCGCGAAACCGGTTCCTGCACGGTGACTTCTTCGCGCTCGCCGAATCTGCCGAGGGGTTCGACGACGGCCGGGAGTTCGACGCGATCCTGCTCGACATCGACCACTCGCCGCAGAACGTGCTCGACTCGGGTCACACCGGCTTCTACGCGGCCGAGGGGCTGCGGAAGATGGCCGCGCACCTCCGCCGGGGCGGGGTCTTCGCGCTGTGGTCCGACGATCCGCCGGAGGACCGGTTCACGCGCACCCTCGCGGAGGTCTTCGACGACGTCACCGCCCACGTCGTCGAGTTCGACAACCACTACACCGGCGGAAAGTCCGCCAACACCGTCTACGTCGGAACCTCCACCTGACGCCTCACGAGCGTCAGCCGCGGCGAGGTCAGGTGGACTCCGCTGCCCGCTTGATGTGGTGGAGGGTGTCGCGCATGCCGGCTTCGAGCTCGTCGGCGTGTCCGGGGACCCCGCCCAGCGCGATCGTGGCGAACGCGCTGCTGAGCTTCGTGAGCTTGCCGGCGGAGACGCGGCGCTGCACCAGCCTGGTGCCGGAACCGTCCGGTTCGAGCTCGAAGATCCAGCTCGCCCCGCTGCTGGTGGTGTCCCACGCCAGACGCCGGCACGGCTCGACCTCGGTCACGACGTTGCGGGTCGGCCACACGACGACCTTGCGCCGGTTCACGCCCAGGTACCACTGGCCCCGGCGGAACCCGCCGGGCTTGAGCGGCAGCATCGCCACCAGCTCGGGACTGGCCTCCGCGTGGGTCCGGGGCCGCGTCAGCATCCGCCACACCCGCTCGGGCGGAGCGTCGATGACGACCTCGACCCGCATGTCCCGATCTGCTCCACCCACGTCGTGCCGCCTCCGAGTCCGGTTCGTCGATCACGAGGACGCTAAGCGACGAACGCGCGCGGGTACAAGGCCAGGCCCGGCTGCTGTGGCGCGGTCAGCGGGTCTCGATCAGCCGGCATCGATGCGAGATTCCGCAGGTCGGAAATCTTTCAGCGCATGAACAGGCCGCCGTTGACGTCCCAGCAGGCGCCCGTGACCGAGTGGGCGCCCGGCGAGGCGAGCAGGGCGACCGTCTCGGCGATGAACGCGGGGTCGCCGAGACGGCCCACGGGGATGGAGCGCTGGAACGCCTCGACGTTCTGCTCACCCACGATGTCGCGGACCATCGGGGAGTCCTGGGGGCCGGGGGAGACGGCGTTGACCGTCACGCCCCGGGACGCGAGCTCCCGGGCGAAGACCTTGGTGGCCGACATGACCGCGCCCTTGGACGACGCGTAGTGCCCGCCCGTGGCGGTGCCGCCGTTCTGACCCGCGAGCGAGGCCATGTTCACGATGCGGCCGTAGCCCTGCTCGGCCATGTGGGCGCCGAAGATCTGGCAGGCGGTGAAGGTCCCGGTGAAGTTCACCGACATCACCGACTCGAGCTCCTCGGGGGTGATCTCGAACAGCGGCGTCGCCTGGGTGCGGGCCGCGTTGTTCACCAGTACCCGGACCGGCCCGAAGTCCGCGACGACCGACTCCAGCAGCGCGCTGAGCGAGGCGCGGTCGGCGACGTCGGCGGTGTAGCCGCGCGCGGTCCGCCCGCTCGCGTCCAGCGACTCGGCCAGCTCCACCGCACCCGCGCCGTCGACGTCGGCGATCGCCACGGGCTGACCTCCGGAGCGCAGCCGCCGGACGATCGCCTCGCCCAGACCGCGCGCGCCTCCGGTGACGACGGCGGTCACAGCAGGAATCCCGCTGCCGGCACGGCGTCTTCGCTGTTGACCAGGCGAACCACCTTGCGCACGAGGGCGTCCTGGGCGGGATCCGCGCCGAGCCGGACCGTGTAATCGACGTCGGCGGCCCACAGGTCGTGGGTGCCGCGCTTGTAGGCGACCAGCACCTGCGCGGCGCGCAGCGACACCGCCGAGTCGGTGACCTCGGTGGTCACGAAGCGGGAGACCGTGCGCACGGTGATCGCCGAGTCGACGGCGGCGATCGCGTACCCCTCGGTCATCCGGTTCACCCGCAGCCGCCGCATCCGCCGGTCGTCGTAGACCATGTTGAGGACGTCGTCGAACTCCTCGGCATCGCGGTCGATCGGCACGACGTAGACGCCGTCCTCGGCGTAGAGCTCCTGCCAGGTGACGTAGTCCTTGCGGTCGAGCAGGTCCGCTTCCCGCCACACCAGCTCGATGGCCCGGGACACCCGGACGTCGTCGAGCGCGGCCGCGCGGCGCAGGTCAGTCATCGCTCATCATCCGCTTCCACTGCTCGTAGGCGGCGCGCATCCCGGTCTCGTCGGTGACGTGGGAGGTCGGCCAGCCCTCGGCCGACGGCTTCTCCCGGCCCAGCCCGCGGTTGACCATGATCGGCATCTCGGGGGCGCCCGCGGTGCCGCGCTGCACGCGGTCCCAGCCCTCCGCGTCGTCGGGCGTGCCGAAGCCGAACGGGCCCTGGAAGTGCTCGTGCGCGCGCAGCCGCTCCCGGTTGACCGGCCCGGTGATCTCCGGTGGCCCGTCCGGGCCGATCGCGATGTGCTCGATCTCCGTCTCGTCGACGCTGATCGGGCGGAGCACCCGGAAGAACGAGATCGACATCGACACGTTCGGGAACAGGTTGAGGTTGAAACCGGTCCCGTGCATCGCCCGCACGAGCCTCCGCACCTGCGCGTCCTCGACGCCCGCCGCCTCCAGCCGCGAGATGAGGTCGCCGAAGCGGTCCTGGAGCTTCTCCGTGCCGTCGTCGACGTCGAGGTCCGAGTGCTCGGGCACCATCTGCATGACCGAGTGCCCGTTGCCGAGGTCGTGGGTGATGGCCTCGGGGTCGGTCATGAAGCTCATCATGTTGGCCGTCTCGGCGTCCACGGAGGCCATCCAGGACCGGTGCACGATCGGGAAGTGGTAGCCGTCGGTGGTGTTCTCCAGCTGGATCTTCCAGTTGCCGCGGTACCGGAACCGGTGCGTGCCCAGCACTTTCACCGGATACCCGGCACCCTGCTTCATGAACCGGTCGATCCAGCCGCGCGCGTCGCCCAGGAACTCGGCGAGCGGCTCGGCATCCTCGGCGAACGTCGCGAAGATCATGCCGCCGTAGGACTCGGTGCGCAGCCGCTTGAGGCCCATCCCGCTGCGGTCCATCACGCCCGTGTAGCCGTCGGGGTAGGGCAGGCCGCGCAGCGAGCCGTCCAGCCCGTACGACCAGGCGTGGTAGGGGCAGGTGAAACCGTTGGCGCTGCCCGACTTCCGCTCGCAGATGCTCGCCCCGCGGTGGCGGCAGCGGTTGAGCATCGTGCGCAGGACGCCCTCGCGGTCGCGGGTGACGATGACCGGCTGGCCTCCGACGTGGGTCGACTTGAACGTGCCCGGGCCGGGAAGCTCGCTGTCGTGGGCGACCCACGCCCAGGTGCGCTCGAAGATCCGCGCCCTCTCCAGCTCGAAGATCTCTGGGTCGGTGTAGATCCGGGCGGCCACCCGGTCCGGTGCGATGAGGTCGGCCGGTGCCAGGTCGTGCACGTTGCTCGCGGTGATCTCGGAGGTCATGGGCACCTCAGTACTCGCGCGGGGTGAGCGCCCGGCCGATCCGGGCCTCGATCTTGGCGTACTTCCACAGCTTCCAGTCCGACTGTCCTACCTGGACGGTGCGGAAGAGGTTGCAGGCGGCCTTCACCGTCTCCTGGGTGTCGACGTCGGCCAGCAGGTAGCAGGTCCACGGCCAGGAATCGGACGGACCGACCAGGTGGCTGTCGTCGTCGATGTCGCCGATGAAGTCCACTCCGGGCAACGCCTTGATGCCGTCCATCATCTCGACGAAGGCCGACCAGACGTCTCCCGCGGTGACCCCGTCGCGCGGCAGGTCGAAGAAGTTCTGGTTGATGCCGATGCAGAACAGCACGCGCAGCGGCGGGTGGGCCATGAGAGCTCCTGTGTCGTGGTGGGTCAGCGGAAACCGGGAACCGTCGGCGGACGTCCCAGCAGCACGGCGCCCGCTGCGTCGTACATCGAGGGCATCAGGAAGGCGTGCAGCGTCGGCACCTGGGAGTCCTGGCGCATCCGCTGCAGCGGGTGGGAGTTGTCGATCGTCGAGGTCCCGGAGAACCCGCACACGTCGTGCACGACCTGCGCGGCGGTGGAGGCCATGTTGGTGGCCGAGAGCCGGATCAGCGCGTTCTGCTCGTCGGTGGCCTCGCCGCCCGAGGCCACGGTGTTCCAGACGTCCTCGGCGACCTCGAAGTAGAACGCCCGCGCCGATCGCAGCGCGGCCACCGCCTGGGCGTACCCGGTGCGGTAGTAGGCGCGGTCCGCCAGCGGCGGTGCGCCCGTGACGCCGGTCCGCGAGCCCGCTCGCGAGGCGTGCTCCAGCGCCGCCCGAGCCACGCCCATGCCGACCGCCGAGTGCACCTGAGCCTGGTACCCGATGGTGGGGTAGCGGTTGAGCGGTTCGTCGACGTAGGGGCTGCCGCCGCGGATGAACGTCCACTCGCGAGGTACCTCGACGTCGTCGACGACGACGTCGAAGGATCCCGACGCCCGCATCCCGGAGACGTCCCACTCCTGGACGATCTCGACCTGCTCGGGCCGCAGCATCGCCGCGCGCGGCCGGTTGTCGCCCTCGGCGTCGCCCGGGATGCCGACGCTGAGGATGTCGGCCGCCATGCAGCCGCTGGCGAACCGCCACCGGCCAGTGATCCGGTACCCGTCCTCGGTCGGCGTCACCGGGTTGACCGGGAACATCGCGCCGCCGTAGACCACGTCGGGCCCGTCGGCGTAGAGCTTGGCCTGGGTCTCGAGGGGCAGGCCCGCCAGGTAGGTCCCGGCGGAGCCGAAACCGGCCACCCAGCCGGTGGAGCCGTCGACCGCGGAGATCTGCTCGATGCGGCGCAGGAATTCCGGCGGCGGCATCGGGGCGCCCCCGAACATCGCCGGGGTCGAGGCGCGGAACAGGCCGAGCTCCTTGAACCGCTCGACGAAGTCGGGTGGCACGTAGGACTGCGCGTGGAACTCCTCGCGACGTTCGGCGAGCTCGGCAAGGACGGGTTCCCAGGCCGCGTCGTCGGCGGATGCCTCGGGCATGGCACGCTCCTCGTCTCCGGTGGCGATTCGACGCTATTGAGGGGCAACGGTGCGCGACATCGGGATTGCCCAGATGCAGAGTAGGGGAATCCTTCAGCCCCGGTGGGCTGATGACCTATCCGCCCACCGGGTCGTGAGGATCTAGCCTGGGGCGGTGGTGGTCGACCCGCAGGCTCCCGAACTGGTGGACTCCGACTTCGTCGCGATGATGCGCGCCTCCCACCTGTGCGTGCTGATCCACGACGCCGCGACCAAGAACATCCTGTGGGCGAACCCCGCGGCCTGCGAGTTGCTGGAGTGGAACGTCACCGAGCTGCGGCCCCTGAAGGCCAACCACATGAGCAGCTCCGCCCAGCAGTACGACCGGGTGATCGGCCGGGCGTGGCTGCAGGAAGCGGTCGAGAAGGGCATGAGCCGCATCGAGTGGCACTACCGGTCCAGATCGGGCCGGATCATCCCCACCGACGCGATCGCGACGCGGGTCGAACTGGCTCAGGGACCTGCGGTGATGGTGCAGTTCCGGAACGTGGAGCGGGAGCAGCGGGTCGAGCGCGAGCTGCGCCAGACCACCTCCTACGTCGACGCGCTCGCACGGCACACCTCGACGGTCGCGTTCATGCTCGACTCCGCCGGGGCGATCCGCTTCGCCACCGACACCGCGCTCGCGCACCTCGGCCTGTCGGGCGACGCGGAACCACCGGTCGGGCGGCTGCTGGAATCCCACGCGACGGTGCGCGGCGACTGCGGCGAGACGAGCTGGGAGCAGACCGCCGCCGCGGCGACCCCGGTGACACCGGTGCGGGTGGAGGTGCCGGGAACCGAGCCGGTGACGCTGGAAGGCAGCCTCGAACGGCTGCGCGACGTCGACGCGTACCTGATGATCCTGCACGACGTCTCGACCCGGGTTCGCGGCGAGGAGCAGCGCAGCCTGGAACTCCGCCACGAGAACTACCTCGCTCGCTACAACGCGATGGGCGACATGGCGATGGCCATCGCCCACGAGCTCGGCCAGCCGTTGGCGGCGGCCGCGAACTTCCTCGCCGGCGTCCACGCTCGCGCGAAGCTGCTCGAGAGCTCCGGGCACGTCCCGGAAGGGACCACGGGGCAGCTCGAATACGGCCTGGACAGCGCGAACCGCCAGATCGGCCGGGCGTCGGCGATCGTCAGCGCGCTGCGGTCGTTCGTCGGTCACCTCGAACACCTCGAGCAGGTGGCCGATCTGAACGCGGTGATCGGCGAGTGCCTCTACTTCGTCCGGCTGCGCGCGGCCGCCGTCGGCGTGGAGGTCGAGGTGCGGCTGAGCGAGCACCCGGTGCTGGTGCGCTGCGAGCGGGTGCTGACCGGCCAAGTGGTGCTCAACCTCTGCTTCAACGCCATCGACGAGATGGCCGGGAGCGACACCGCGGACCGGCGGATCGAGCTCGTCACCGAAACCCGGGACGAGGGCGGCACCGTCACGGTCGCCGACCACGGCCGGGGCGTGCGCGAGGACGTGTTCGTCGAGTCGTTCACCAGCAAGGAGCACGGCAGCGGCATCGGTCTGGCGCTCAGCTACCGCATCATCACCCGGCAGCACGGCTCGATCTGGTGCGCACCGCGCGAGGGCGGTGGCTCACTCTTCGGCTTCTCGTTGCCTTCGGCTTCGTAAGTTGTTTCAGGGGTTGGTTTGCTTGGCGGTGCGGGTGTCAGAACCCGCGGCAGTGCGGGCTGAGTCCCACACCTGAAACGGCGGCTCCCGCCGCAAACTGAAACGGCGGATTGCGCCGCATTCCGGGAGGCCCTCAAGTCTGGTCAGGCGTTGAGCCGCGCCGTCGTCTAGGGGAAAGCTTCAGGGCGCGGCTGGGAAATCTCGATACCGGGGGCGTGGTGGGTGACCGTACGTTCTGGGGGAAGCGTCGGGAGGAGGGGACGTGGCGGATCTGACGTCCGCGCAGCGGGAGTTCCGCGCTGCCATGGCGAACCTGTCGGCCGGGGTCAGCATCGTCACGACGGACGGGCCTCGCGGATGGGCCGGGATCACGGTCAGCGCGGCGTGCTCCGTCACCGACGAACCGCCGACGATGCTGGTGTGCGTGCACCGGGCCAGCCGCGCGCACGACGTGCTGGCCGCCAACGAGAGGGCGTGCGTCAACGTCCTCGGCTCCGGTCAGCAGGACCTCGCGCTGCGGTTCGCCGGCGCGACCGGTCAGCCGATGCACGAGCGCTTCGCCGGCGCGGTCTGCGATTTCGCCGAGGTGCCGGTGCTGCGCGACGCGGCGGCGTCGCTGATCGGGCGCGTGAGCTGGGTTCGGCCGCAAGGCTCGCACTCGGTGATGATCGTCGAGGTCGATCGGGTGATCACGCGCTCCGGCAGCGGCGGTCTGGTGTACTTCCAGCGGGAGTTCCACAGCCTTGCGGGAGCCAGTCGTGGATGACCGGAACATGACCTTGACCTGCTACAACGACACCCACGGATACGGGTGGCGGCACGTGGACCTGTTCGTGCACGACGCCGAGGGCCGCGAGGTCGAGTGGGTGCACTGGCAGGTCGCCGCGGACGGCCCGGAGGCCGCCGACGCCGCCACCGCCGAGGTCGAACCGCTGCTGCGCCGCACCTCGTCGTGGCGGCACGGGGTCAGCGCGTCCGGCATGGACTACTGGGTGGCCGACGCCGAGTGGAGGCAGGCGTGACGCTGTGGAACCCGTGGTCGCTGCGCGAGCTGGTCGCCGACCTGGGGGCCGGGCGCACCACTGCTGCCGAGGCGCTGGAGCGCAGTTGCTCCCGCATCGCCGACACCGAGCCGGTGCTGCGCGCGTGGGTCGAGCACTTCGGTGAGATCAGTCCGGAAGCGGGTCCGCTGGGCGGGGTTCCGCTCGGCGTCAAGGACATCGTCGACGTCGCGGGTGCTGCCACCCGGTGCGGTTCGCAGCTGCGCGCGAACGCGGGGGAAGCGGCCGAGGACGCCGCGATCGTGCGGGCCTGGCGAGCGGCCGGCGCCTCGCCCGTCGGCAAGACCGCGACCACCGAGTTCGCGTTCTTCTCACCGGGGCCGACCCGCAACCCCGCCGCACCCGGGCACACTCCCGGCGGGTCCTCCAGCGGCTCGGCGGCAGCGGTGGCCTCCGGCCAGGTCCCGCTCGCGCTCGGCTCGCAGACCGCGGGTTCGGTCACCCGGCCCGCCTCGTTCTGCGGGGTCGCCTCGCTGGTGCTCAGCCGCGGCCGCCTTCCCACCGACGGCGTCGTGGGCCTGGCGCCGAGCCTCGACTCGCACGGCGTGCTCACCGCGACCGCCGACGACCTCGGCGTGGCGTGGTCGGCGCTCAGCGGAACGCCGGAAGAGGCCCCGAAGCACGAGCCCCGGCTGCTGCGCTGGGATGCCACGCGGCTGGGCCTCGACGACGCGATGAGCGCGGCTGTGGAGGAGTCCTGCGCGAAGCTCGCCGCGCGGGGTGCGCTGATCACCGACTTCCCGGACGGGCAGCTCATCGCCGAGCTCACCGAGGCCCACCCGGTGGTCATGGCCTACGAGGCGGCCCGGGAGCGAGCCGGGGAGCTCGCGGCGGCCGACCGGATCAGCGAGCAGTTCGCCCGTCTGCTGCGCACCGGAGCGGCCACCCCGGACGCCGATTACCAGGAAGCCCGCCGGGTCGTCACCGAGGCGGGCCGTCGGGTCGCGGAGATCACCGCGTCCTGCGACGCCGTTCTCGGACCTGCTGCCCCCGGTGCCGCGCCGCGCGGGATCGAGGCGACCGGCGACCCCGTGCTGAGCCGCGCGTGGCAGGCGCTCGGACTCCCGGTCGTCACCCTGCCGGGCCTGCGCGACGATGCCGGACTGCCCCTGGGAATTCAGCTGATCGGGCGTCGCAACGACGAAACAGCCCTGCTGGCAACGGCTCGTGGAGCGGAGGGCCGTGCCTAGATCGCGACGCCGTGGTGCAGGACGTCCCTGACGAGGGTGCCCAGGCTCTCGGATTCGGTCTTGGCCTTGATGCGGGCGCGGTGCACGTCCACGGTCTTCACGCTCGTTCCGAGCTCGCGGGCGATGAGCTGGCTGGACAGGCCGTCGACCACCAGCCGCAGCACCTCCCGCTCGCGCGGGGTCAGGGAGGCGACCCGGTCACGCACGCGCAGCTGCTCGGCGTGCGTGGTGAAGCACCGCTCGGCCTCGCGCAGCTGGTCCTGGACGACCTCGAGCATGCGCTGCGGCTCGTAGGGCTTCTCCAGGAAGTCCACCGCGCCCCGCCGCATCGCCCGCACCGACATCGGGATGTCGCCGTGGGCGGAGCAGAAGATCACCGGCGCCGGGTACTCCCGTTCGACCAGCGCCTCCTGCAGCTGAAAACCGCTCAGCCCCGGCATCCGCACGTCCACGATCACCACGCCCGGCTCGGCCGGGTCGAACTCCGCGAGGAAACCGGCCGCGTCGGGGTAGGTCAGGGCCTGGATGCCGACGGTCTGCAGCAGGAACACGAGGGACTGCCGGTGGGCCTCGTCGTCGTCGACGATGTGCACCACAGCGGGAAGCGTCGTCGTCACATGTCCCTCCAGGCGAGCCAGGGGAAAGTCCAAGACTAGGCAGCAACGCCCTCGGCCGGTAGGTCCGTCAGCGGTCGTCGGTGGGCCGCAGCAGCACCGACTCCGACGGGTGATCGGAGGCGAAGCGGTCGGGCAGGGGAGCGATGAAGACGTTCTCCGTGCGGGTGCGGGTGATCTTCCAGCCGTCGGGTTGCCTGCGGAAGGCGTTGTTGAGCCTGCTGGAACGCAGGACTCCGCTGCCGTCGGCGAACAGCCACGGCTGCATGTGGATCCACAGCCCGCTGGCCTCGTCGCCGTCCACCTGGATCTGCTCGGAGGTCAGGTAGTGCGCGTTGAGCAGCAGAGCCGGGTGCCGATCTCGGCTCCAGAACCGCTGGAAGTGCGCCCTGATCTCGGAATGCCCCTCGGCACGGCCGAACTGGCCGGCGTAGTGCTCGCCGACGCCCTCCCACACGGCATCGGCCGCGTAGAGCTCGACGATCTTCTCGATGCGCTCGGCGTCGTCGCGCACCGCGAACTCCGGGCACGGCGTGTCGCAGAGGAACATGTAGCGGGCCTGGATGCGGCGGATCTCCGCCTCGGCCTCCAGCACCTCGATCCGCCTGGTCAGCGCGGCGATCGTCGGATCCGTCATGCGACCTCCCGAGTGCGTGCGGGCGCGGTTTCCGGCAACGACAGCAGGCACACCAGGGTCACCAGCAGTCCTGCGGCGATGTACCAGCCGACCGACGCCGAGCTGCCGGTGACGGCGACGAGCCGGTTGGCGATCATCGGCGCGAGCCCGCCTCCGAGCACGCTGCCGAGCTGGAAGGCCAGGCCGACGCCCGACTGACGCTGCTCGACGGAGAACAGCTCCGAGAAGTAGGTCAGCAGCGGGCCCCAGATGAATCCGGTGAGGGTGAACCCGATGATCATCGCCACGCTGACCGCGAGTGGTGTGCCGATGTCGGTGATCTGGAACATCAGCAGCGCGTACACCAGCGCGGCCACCGCGCCGGAGAGCATCACCGGCTTGCGCCCCACCCGGTCCGACAGCCAGCAGGCCAGCACGGTCGTGATCCCGTGGCACAGCAGTCCCGCCATGCTGCCGAGCACGATCGGCTGCCGGGGCAGCGCCAGTCCCTGCGGTGCGGCGGCGGTGGCGTAGGACAGCATGAACGTCGCGAGGATGAACATGTTGGCGTTCAAGCCGAAGTTGACCCCGGCCCCGAGCAGCAGCCGCCGCCAGTCCCGGCGGAACACCGCGAAGAACGGCGTCGAGCGCTTCGCGGGGAGAGCGGCGAACTCCGGTGTCTCGTCGATGCCGCGACGCGCCCACACCCCGAGCGCTAGCACGAAACCGCCGACGAGGAACGGCACCCGCCAGCCCCAGTCGATCACGGCCTGCATCGGCAGCAGCAGCACCAGCACGAACGCCAGGTTCGCCAGCAGCTGACCGATCGGCGACCCCAGCGGCGCGAACGATCCGTACAGGCCGCGGCGGTGCGCAGGCGCGTGCTCGACGGCCAGCACCGCCGCCCCGCCGATCTCCCCGCCGCGCGAGAGCCCGTGGAACACCCGCAGCACGATCAGCAGCAACGGCGCGGTGATGCCGATCGCGAGGTACGAGGGCAGCAAGCCCATCAGCAGTGTGGAGGACCCCATCACCACGAACGTCAGCATCAGCGAGAACCGGCGCCCGTAGCGGTCGCCGATCCACCCGAACAGCAGTGCGCCCAGCGGGGTGAACAGGAATCCCACGGCGAAGGTCGCCAGCCCCAGGAACGCGCTGAACCACTCGTCGCCGCTGGCGAAGAAGATCTGCCCGAACACCAGGGCCGCGGCCGTGCCGTAGATGGCGAAGTCGTAGAACTCCAGCGTGGAACCGACGCCGCTGGCCAGTCCGACACGTCTGAGACTGGTGCGCGTGGCATCGTTCTCACTGATCACAGGCATGGCGAGTCCTGTCGCTCGGGGAGACGGACCCGGTGTCCGCGCGGCCTGGGCCAAAACTAGAGCAGGAACGGCCACCGTGACCCGGCATTGGGCATTTTCCGAAACGGCCCTCCGCGGGAACCTCTTACCGCAGCGCCGCCGCGCGCACGGCCAGGAGCAGCCGCAGCGAGCCGGTTTCCCGGAGCTGCCCGGGCAGGCTCGGTGCTTCCAGCAGGTCCGCGCCGGTGCGGAGTTCGCGGCGCAGGGTCGCCAGGTCGACCTCGAAGAACGACAGATCAGCGCCTCGGATGCTGTTGCTGGACGCCGAGAGGCGGGTGATGCCGAAGAACTCCGGTTTCGCGCCGCGCTCCATCCAGCGGGCGAACCCGGTGAGCTCCGTTCCCGCGACCGACCCGCTGGACAGCCCGGTCGACTCGCGCAGTCGGCGTTCCATCCCCGTGCGCAGCACGTCGTGCAAGGTCTGGCGGGGCGTGCCGTCGGAGGTGGCGAGGTCGCGCGGTTCCAGCGGGCCGCCACCGGACGGATCGCCGTCGCCGACGACCACCAGCAACCCCTCGGTGGTGAACGCAAGGGTCGACACACCCACGACGTCGGCGAGCTCACCCGCGTCGAGGGAACGCAACCGGCCCGCGGAATCCGTCAGGAGCCGGCGGCGCGGATCGAACTCCTCGCCGGTCTCCCGGTCCGCGATCCGCATCCCGCACAGCTCGTTGGAGCACTGGAAGTCGAAGGAGCGCGCCCGGTGGACCCGGACCTCGGCGTCACCGGACCCGGGCAGCGGGTCCGAGCGCAGACCCACGACGGGGCGGTCGAGCAAGGGTCGCGTGGCCGAGTGCAGCTGCGGCAGGTGCGGCGCGGTCGCGCGCAGCTCCGCTGCCGGCCGGTAGGACTCCTCGGCGATCCGCACGCCGAACCGGCGCTCCCGCACGGCGTGGTCGATCTCGTCGCTGAGCAGCGCCGTCCCGCGACCGGCCAGATGGCTGTAGAACGCGGCCGGGTAGGTGGCGGGAACCGCGATCTCGGTGTGCGGGAACGGTGCACCGTCCTGCGAGAACTCGAAGCCCGACCAACGACCGCGCAGGCCGCGCAGATCGCGGGTCAGCACGACCACGCCGAGGACCAGGACGATCAGCGACAGAGCGGCACCGGCCACGACCGGCAGGGCCACGACCGCACCGAGCAGCACACCCAGCGCCACCACCAGCAGCGGCCACTCGCGCACCGCCAGGAACCACGCGTAATGGGACCTGGACCGGGCGCGCCGCACCAGTTTCCGCAACGCCACTCCCGAAGCTCAAGATCAAAACCCGGGCCGGAGCCTAGCCCAGTCGTGTCACGGCCCGATTCCGAATCCGGATTGTCGGGTGTGCGCGGTACCGTCGCGCCCAGAGGGGCATTGGGCCGGTCGGGGGAGTGGAGATGGCAGACGTCGCAGTGCGGGCCGCGTGCTTCATCGCGGAGCACGCCGCCGAGCCGATCACCCTGGCCGACGTCGCCGACCACGTCGGCTACAGCCCGTTCCACCTCGCCCGCTCGTTCGAACGCGCCCACGGGCAACCGCCGGGCAGGTTCCTGGCGGCGCACCGCTTCCAGCGCGCGAAACGGCTGCTGCTGGACAGCGACGAGCGCGTCAGCGACATCTGCTGCGAGGTCGGCTTCAGCTCCGTGGGCACCTTCACCCGCCGCTTCACCGCGGAGATCGGCCTGTCCCCGGTCAGCTTCCGCAGGCTGCCCGACGTGCTCAGCGACGCACCACCGCGCCCGGTCCTGGTGCCCGGCGGCGCCGAGGCGGGAGGCGTGGTCACCGGCGCGGTCCACCTCGGACCCGCGGCCCAGATCGCGCTCGGCGGAGCGGCCGCGATCTACGTCGGCCTGTTCGTCCAACGCGCGCCCAGGGGCATTCCGGTCGTCGGTGCGCTGCTGGACGAGCAGGGGCGCTTCGGGCTCACCGGCATCCCGCCCGGCACCTACTGGTTGCTGGCCACGGCCTTCTCCGCGCGGGCCGACCACGCCCAGCAGCTGGTGCCCGGCTGGAACGTCGTCGGCGGCTCCGCCACGCCGGTGCGCGTCGGCCCGGCCCGGCCGCCCGAGCACCGCGAGATCACCCTGCAGGTGGTGCCGCCCTGGTCGGCTCCGGTGCTGGTCGCGCTGCCGCCGCTGGCCTCGTCGATTGCGCAAGATCGGAGAAGACAACCCCTCGCAGCGGGCCTAGCTTGAAATTAGACACCAGCTGTGACCAGCGCAGGGAGCCACTCATGAGTCGTGTCCGAGTCCTCGTCGGCACCCGCAAGGGAGCCTTCATCCTCACTGCCGACGGCAAGCGCGAGTCCTGGGAGGTGCAAGGCCCGCTCTTCGGCGGCTGGGAGCTGTACCACCTCAAGGCCTCCCCGGTCGATCCGGACCGGCTGGTCGCCTCCCAGTCGATGGGCTGGTTCGGACAGCAGATCCAGCGCTCCGACGACGGCGGGCGCAGCTGGCAGCCGGTCGACAACCACTTCTCCTACGACGGAACCCCCGGCACGCACCTCTGGTACGACGGCACGCAGCGCCCGTGGGAGTTCACCCGCGTCTGGCACCTGGAACCGTCGGCCATCGACCCCGACACGATCTACGCCGGGGTCGAGGACGCCGCGTTCTTCCGCAGCACTGACGCCGGCCGCAGCTGGCACGAGCTCCCCGCGCTGCGCGAGCACGAGTCCGCACCGAACTGGCAGCCGGGAGCGGGCGGCATGTGCCTGCACACGATCATCCAGGCGCCCCACAACCCGGACCGCTTCTACATCGCGATCTCGGCTGCCGGCGCGTTCCGCACCGACGACGGCGGCAAGTCGTGGCGCCCCATCAACAAGGGCCTCAACTCCGGCCAGATCCCCGACCCGGACGCCGACGTCGGCCACTGCGTGCACCGCCTCGCCCTGCACCGAGACCGGCCGGACGTGCTGTTCATGCAGAAGCACTGGGACGTGATGCGCAGCGATGACGCGGGCGAGTCCTGGTACGAGATCAGCGGTGACCTGCCGACCGACTTCGGCTTCCCGATCGACGTGCACGCGCACGAGCCCGACACGGTTTACGTGGTGCCGATCCACAGCGACGAGCAGCACTACCCGCCGGAAGGCAAGCTGCGCGTCTACCGCAGCCGCGTGGGCGGCAACGAGTGGGAGCCGCTGACCAAGGGCCTGCCGCAGGAGAACTGCTACGTCAACGTGCTGCGCGACGCCATGTGCGTCGACGACCTGGAGGACTGCGGGATCTACTTCGGCACCACCAGCGGCGACGTCTACGTCTCGCCCGACTCCGGCGACACCTGGCGGCCCATCGTCAACAACCTGCCCTCGGTGCTGTCGGTCGAGGTGCAGACGCTGCCCTGACAGCCCGTCCCCGCCGAGCCCGCAGAGGAGACGCCATGATCCGCATCCTGCTCCCCGCGCACCTGCGCACCCTGGCCAAGATCCCCGAGCACGAGGTGGTCGTGGACGTCGACGGCCCTCCGACCCAGCGCCTCGTGCTCGACGCGCTCGAAGCCCGCTACCCGGCGCTGCGCGGCACGGTCCGCGATCACGACACCCAGAAGCGCCGCGCGTTCATCAGGTTCTTCGCCTGCGAGCAGGACCTGTCCAACGAACCCCTCGACGATCCGCTGCCGGAGGAGGTCGTGGCGGGCAAGGAGCCGTACATGATCATCGGGGCGATGGCGGGCGGCTGATCTTCGTTAGGGTGGTGGCCAGTTCTCGGACGCGGAGGTTCGCATGCTGGTCCACCACCTCGACTGCGGCCCGATGCGGCCGTTCGGCGGCCGCCTGATCGACGGCCGGGGCCATCCGCTGCGCCGCGCGCGGATGGTCTGCCACTGCCTGCTGATCGAGACCGAGGCCGGATTGGTGCTGGTCGACACCGGTTTCGGCAGCGAGGACTCGGATCCCGCGCTGACGTCGCTGCCCCGGGAGTTCCGGATGCTGATGAACCCGCAGCTGGATCCCGCCACCACCGCGGTCGCGCAGCTGAAGCGGCTCGGGTTCGACCCCGACGACGTGCGGCACGTCGTGCTGACCCACCTGGACCTGGACCACGCCGGAGGACTGCGGGACTTCCCGCAGGCGAAGGTGCACGTCCACGGGCCGGAACTGCGCGCGGCGACGGGCAGTTCGGAGATGCGCTACCGGCAGCGCCAGTGGGCGCACGGCCCCGACTGGGCCGTCCACGACAACCCGTCCGGACAGGACTGGTTCGGTTTCGAAGCGGTGCGCGCGCTCGACGGACTCCCCGAGGAGATCCTGCTCGTCCCGCTGCGCGGTCACACGACCGGCCACGTCGGCGTCGCGGTGGACGTGGGCGCGAAGTGGTTGCTGCACGCGGGCGACGCCTGCTTCTCATCCGGAGAGCTGGCGCAGCCGCCGCACTGCCCGCCGGCGCTGCGCGCGTTCCAGCGGATCATGGCGGTGGACGACCGGGCGCGACTGGCCAACCAGGCGCGGCTGCGCGAGCTCGCCACGAATTCGGACGAGATCGACATCTTCGCGGCGCACGATCCGGTGGCGTTCGACGGCCACGTCGGCGTCGGATGAGCACCGTCGAGCGCTGCTGAAAACCGTTTGACCGGAGGGAACCGCACACGCAGACTTGTGCAGGTTCTGGATCGATGCTGGGGGTGTCGTGGCGGTCGAAACGCGCGCCGATTCCGGTGTGCTGCGCGCTCGCAACGCCGTTGCGGTCGTGTTCGCGGCCAACGGTTTCGCGATGGCGAGCTGGATGTCGCGGATTCCCGAGGCGCGTGACGCCTTGTCGGTGACGCCGGGGGAGCTGGGCAGGCTGCTGCTGGCGATCTCCATCGGGTCGATCCTCGCGCTGCCCCTGGCAGGCGCACTGGTGCACCGCTTCGGAGCTCGCGCGGTCATCACCGGCGCCGCTGCGCTGGACGCCTTCGGCGTGGCGCTGGCGGGCACCGGCGCCGGCGTGTGGGGCGACGCCTGGGTCACCGCAGCGGGCCTGTTCGCGTTCGGTCTCGGCACCGGCGTGTGGGACGTGGCGATGAACATCGACGGCGCCGCCGTGGAACGCCGGATCGGCCGCACGATCATGCCGCGCTTCCACGCGGGCTTCAGCCTTGGCACGGTCATCGGCGCAGGGGTCGGTGCGGCCTGCGCCGGGCTGGGCGTGCCGGTCGTGGTGCACCTGATCGGCGCTGCGGTCCTGGTCGCGGTGATCCCGGCCTTCGCGGCGCCGTTCCTGCTGCCCGCGCACGAGGACGAGGGGCAGCACGAGTCGTCGCCCGGTGGCGGGCTCCTCCGCGCGTGGGCCGAACCCCGAACCCTGCTGATCGGCTTGATGGTTCTCGCGCTCGGGCTCACCGAGGGCACCGCCAACGACTGGCTGGCCGTGGCCCTGGTCGACGGTCACGACATCCCGCCGTGGCTCGGCGCGGTCGGTTTCGCGGTGTTCCTCAGCGCCATGACCACCGGGCGCGTGGTCGGGACGGTGCTGCTCGACCGCTTCGGCCGCACCAAGGTCCTCTGGGCCACCATGGCCACCGCGGCCGTCGGCGTCCTGCTGGTGGTCTACGGAACGTGGCTCCCGCTGGTCTTCTTCGGTGCCGTGGTCTGGGGAATCGGTGCTTCCCTGGGCTTTCCGGTCGGGATGAGCGCGGCGGCCGACGATCCGACTCGCGCGGCCGCCCGGGTCAGCGTCGTGTCCACCGTCGGTTACACCGCGTTCCTCGCGGGCCCGCCGCTGCTGGGCTATCTCGCCGACCACGTCGGTACCCTGCACGCCCTGCTGCTCGTCGCGGTCCTGCTGGTCCCCTCGGCGCTGGCCGTACCCGCAGCGGCGCCTCCCCGAAACGATCCGGCCTGACGGCGTTCGGTCGCCTCGCTGATCTTCCCGTCCCGCCGTCCTCGACACGAGCCGGTGTTTCGGGTCCGGGGTTCGCGGGGTAGCCACTGGGCTCCCGATGATGAGCGAGGGAGCGTCACATGTCTGCGATGGACAAGGCCCGCCACAAGATGGAGGAGACCGTCGGCAAGGCCAAGGAGAAGCTCGGCAGTGCCACCGGCGACCGCAGAACCCAGGCCGAAGGCAAGACCGAGCAGACGAAGGGCAACCTCAAGCAGGCGGGCGAGAACGCGAAGGACGCGATCCGTCCGAACGAGTGACTTCGGTCGAAGTCGCTGCTGCTCAACCGGATTCCCCGGCGGGACCACTCCCGCCGGGGAGTGCCGGTACTTCTCCAGGAGGAGGTTCCAGATGCCGGACGAGGACTTCCCGCTGCCGGATTACGACCACTTGTCGACGGGTTCGATCCAGCACATGATCCGTTCGCTCGGCCAACCCGAGCTGACCCGCGTGCTGGACTACGAGCAGACGCACAACAACCGCCCGCAGGTCGTCGAGGCGATGAACCAGCGGCTCGACGAACTCCGCCACGGCGCCGAACCGGCACCGGGTGAGCACCGGGCCGAGCCCGCCGAGGCGCGCGACACCCCGAAGGGGTCGCCGGTGAGCCCGTCCGGCTCGCCGGAGCCGATGCACCCGCCCAGGCACGGCAACCACGACCGCCCCGGCAAACCCACGGGGGAAGTGGCCGGCTGACGCGTTCCCCCGCGCCTCCTGGCGGGGAAAGCGCCGCGCAATGCGCGCCTGGGAGCATCCGGAGCGTGCTCCTGGGACCTCGGGGGGTGGGACGTGACGCTGCGCTTGGTGTTCAACCGGGACGATCTGGCCCGGGTCCGGCTCGTCGAGTCACCGGACCCGATGTGGGAGCTGGTGCTGAGCTCGCACCTGGCGAGGGAACAGCGCGTGCCGCCGCACTACCTGCCGTGGCGCAGGAGGGCCGGGCAGCGGGCCGGCTCGAGCGAGCAGGCCCGGGACTGGTTGCGGATGCTGTTCACGCTGGTGCCGCCCCAGGGCGGGTTCCCGGACTTCCTCACCCCGGCACCGACGACGACCCACCACGAAGAGGGCTGCGAGCGGATCGCGTGCACCGCGCGCTCGCGCCTGCAGTCCGACCTCGGTGCCGTGTTCGCCGACCGCGACGTCCCCACCTGGGTGCGCTCGCTGGCCGACGGCGACCGGGACTCGCTGCACTCGCTGGTGCGCGCGGTCCGCGGCGCGCACGACGCGCTGGTCGCGCCGCAGTGGCACCAGATCCGGCGGACGGTCGCCGCCGACCGCGCGAGCAGGCTCGACGCGCTCGCCCGCGGCGGTGTCCACGAACTGCTGGCTGGCACGCCGACCGTCACCGGCTGGGACGGCACGGTGCTCCAGACCGCGTACCCGTCCACGCGCACGGTGGACCTCGCCGGGCGCGGGCTGACGTTGGTGCCCAGCTACTTCTGCGTCGGAACCCCGGTCACGTGGATCGACCCGGAGCTCCCGCCCGTGCTCATCTACCCGGCCTCTCCCGTGCCCGAGCCGGGGGAGCGGCGCTTCGCGTCGCCCCGGCTGGTCGCGCTGCTCGGCCGCACCCGGGCTGAATGCCTCGTCGCCCTCAGCACGGCCCGGACGACCAGCGATCTCGCGGCCAGCCTCGACACCTCGGTCGGCACGGCCAGCAAGCAGGCCGCGGTCCTGCGCGAGTCGGGGTTGATCAGCAGCGATCGCCGGGGAGGTGCGGTCCTGCACAGCCTCACCGACCTCGGAGCCGCCTTCCTCACCGCCGACCAGACCGGAGTCCGTCCGTGATGGCCCTCCGCGATCCTCGAGGTCAGTCGCCCGTCTTGAGCTTCTTCATGATCATGTGCGAATCGACCCGGGCCACCGCGCGCAAGGACATGAGCTTGGTGGTCAGGAACGTCTCGAAGGTCGCGGAGTCCTCCACCGCGACGCGGACCAGGTAGTCGGGGCGCCCGAAGAGGCGGTGGACCTCGATGACCTCGTCGTAGGCGGTGATGGCGCCTTCGAGCTCCTCGACGGTCTCCCGGTCGTTGATGCTGATCTCGACCGAGACCATGACCTCGAACCCGCGTCCGGCGGCGGCCGGATCGATCCGCGCCCGGTAGCCGGCGATGATCCCCTCGGATTCGAGCCGCTTGACGCGCCGCAGGCACGGTGCGGGCGTGAGCCCGACCCGCTGTGCCAGCTCGACATTGGTCAACCTGCCGTCCTGGCGCAGGTGAGACAAAATTGCTCGATCGAGGTCGTCCATCGACATCATGTTGCTCTCAAGGTCGAAAGTGAAGAACGCTGAGCAACCATATTACTCCGTTCGCCACCTAAAATTGCAGGTATGCCTGCCGTTCTGGTCGACACGACCGCTGCGCCCGCGCGCGGCGACTTCCGCGGTGCTCTGAAGGATTCGAGCACCGTGGGGCTGGCGATGATCCCGCTGGGCATCGCGTTCGGATTGCTCGTGGTGCACGCCGGGCTCGATTGGTGGTGGGCGCCGTCCTTCGCCGCCCTGATCTACGCCGGATCGCTGGAGTTCCTGCTGATCGGGCTCGTCGTGGCCGTCGCGCCGCTGGCGCAGGTCGCGGTGACGGCCTTCCTGGTCAACTTCCGGCACGTGTTCTACGCGCTGTCCTTCCCGCTGCACCGGGTGCGGAGCCGAATCGGCAAGGCCTACAGCACTTTCGCGCTCACCGACGAGGCCTACGCGCTGGCCACCGCGCCCGCCGCGCAGGAGTGGAGCGGCAAGCGGATCGTGTGGCTGCAGGTGTTGCTGCAGTGCTACTGGGTGACGGGTGCGGCGCTCGGTGCGTTGTTCGGCGCACTGATCCCGTTCCGGCTCGATGGCCTGGACTTCGCGCTCACCGCGCTGTTCGTGGTGCTGGCCATCGACGCGTACCGCGTGCGGCGGAGCGTTCCTGTCCCGGCGTTGGCGATGGTCTGCGCGTTGGTCAGCGCGGTGCTGTTCCCGGACCAGATGCTGCCGGTCGCCCTCGGCCTGTTCACCGCCGCTCTGCTGCTGAGCCGAATCGCGTTGCGGAAGAAGGACTCCGATGCCTGATCCGATCCACATCGCCTGCGCCGCGGCGGTGTCCGCGGCCATCACCTGGGCGCTGCGGGCGATGCCGTTCGCCGCGCTCGCCCCGCTGCGCGACAGCGCGACCGTGCACTTCCTGGGCGATCGGATGCCGGTCGGCGTCATGGTGATCCTCGCCGTCTACACCTTGCACGACACGCAGGCCGCTGCGTACGCGCCGACCGCGCTCGCTCTGGCGCTGACGGTCGGGCTGCACCTGTGGCGGCGCAACCCCGTGCTGAGCATCCTCGGCGGCACCGCTGCCCACGTCCTGCTCACCAGTCTCGCGCTCTTCTAGGCGCTGGTCGAGGACGTGCCGGAACCCATCGGTGCAGGTTGTCGGAGAAATCGCTCCGCTCAGCCGCACCGGATGTGACGGCTCCGCCGCACTCCTCGGCTGCGCTCAGTCCTGGTAGTCGCGGTAGGCGGAGACGAGCTGGGTCTCGGCGGCGTCGAAGTAGGCGTCGAGCTTGTCCGCCGCCGCCTCGCGGTGTCCCTGGGTGAGAAGGTCGGCGATCTCCCGGTTGAACCCGAGGTACGGGCGGTGGAACTCCTCCGGGCGAGACATCACGTGGAACGCCAGGCGCAGCTCGGCCAGCAGCTGGCGCATCGTGTCGTTGACGCGCGGGCTGCCCGCCAGGGCGGCAAGAGCTTCGTGGAACCGCATGTTCGCCGTTCCCACGTCCCACCAGCGCTCCTCGGTGGCCGCGCGCTCACCGTCGCTGACGGCGCGATCGACGGCGGCGACCAGGTCGGGGTGCTCACCTCGGCGCACCGCGCTGGTCTCCAGCAGCCGTCGCATCCGGTAGACGTCGATGACGTCCTCGGCGGAGAGCACGCGCACGAACACGCCCCGGTGGAACTCGTGCACCAGCAGCCGCTCGTGCACCAGCAGCCGGAAGGCTTCGCGCAGGGTGTTGCGGGAGACCGAGAGCGCCTTGCCCGCGCTCTCCTCCGACAGCCGGGTCCCCGGTGAGAGCGCGCCGTCGATGATCCGCTGGCGCAGCACGTCGGCGACCCGCTCGGCGGTGCTGGTGCGGTCGAGCAGCGCCCGGTCGGCCGCCAGCAGGTCCGCCCACGGATCCGTCGTGGTCAATCCGGCTCCCCAGTACGTAGGTGTAGCTGATCAACAGTTTATCGAAGAAGTTCAGCCCAGGGTATTGCAGTATTGTTCAACAATTCTCTATCTTGTTCCGAACCACAGCAACGGCGGGATCGGAGTGCCATGACCGAGACGAGCACGCCACGGCAGAACGGTTCGAAGGGCAGGCGGAGCACGCTGCTCGGCGCGGTGTTCCTCATGGCCACCAGCGCCATCGGACCCGGGTTCATCACCCAGACGACGCAGTTCACCGTTCAGCTCGGTGCCGCGTTCGCCTTCGCGATCCTGGTGTCGATCCTGGTCGACGTCGCCGTCCAGCTGAACGTCTGGCGGGTCATCGGCGTCTCCGGCATGCGCGCCCAGGACCTGGGCAACAAGGTACTCCCCGGCCTCGGCTACGTGATGGCCGCGCTGGTGATCTTCGGCGGCCTCGTGTTCAACATCGGCAACATCGCGGGCACCTCGCTGGGTCTCGACGCCCTGTTCGGGCTCGACGCCAAGATCGGCGGCACCCTGTCCGCGGTGATCGCGATCGGGATCTTCCTGAGCAAGCGCGCGGGCGTGGCCATGGACCGCGTCGTGGTGGTTCTGGGCGTGGTGATGATCGCGCTGACCGCCTTCGTCGCGTTCTCCTCCGCACCGCCCGTGGGCCAGGCGCTGGTGCAGGCGGTGTGGCCGAGCGAGGTCGACTTCCTGGCGATCACCACGCTCATCGGCGGCACCGTGGGCGGCTACATCACTTACGCGGGCGCGCACCGGCTGGTCGACGCCGGAGTCACCGGCCCGGACGAGATCGTCGACGTCAGCCGCAGCTCCGTGGTGTCGTTGCTGGTCACCGGTGTGATGCGGCTGGTGCTGTTCCTCGCGGTGTTCGGCGTCGTGGCCGGCGGCGTCGCGCTCGGCTCCAGCAACCCCACCGCCGAGGCCTTCCAGCACGCCGCCGGTGAGGTCGGCCTGCGGATGTTCGGCATGATCCTCTGGGCCGCGAGCATCACCTCCGTGGTCGGCGCCGCCTACACCTCGGTCTCGTTCCTGGTCACCTTCTCCCGGTCCCTGGAGAAGGCCCGCACCTGGCTGGTCGTGGCGTTCGTGGCGATCTCCGCGCTCGTGTTCGTGCTGCTGGACCAGGCACCCACGACACTGCTGGTGCTCGCCGGGGCGCTCAACGGGCTGATCCTGCCGGTGGGCTTCGGCGTCCTGATGTTCGTGGCCGCCCGGCGCGGCGACCTGCTCGGCGGCTACCGCTACCCGCGCTGGCTGCTGGCCATCGGAATCCTCGCGTGGCTGCTGACGGTCTACCTGGGCGTCAACTCCGTCAGCGGCATCGCGGCGTTGTGGAAGTGAGGGCGATCATGGATCTCAACGCGGACTTGGCCGAGGGCTTCGGTCGCTGGGAGCTCGGCGACGACGAAGCACTGCTGGGCGTGGTGACCAGCGCGAACGTGGCCTGCGGGTTCCACGCCGGTGACTCGGTGGTCATCCGCGAGGCGGTCACCCGCGCCGCCGAGGGGGACGTGGCGGTCGGCGCTCAGGTCGGCTACCGCGACCTGGCCGGGTTCGGGCGCAGGTTCATCGACGTGCCGCCGCGCGAGCTGACCGACGACGTGATCTACCAGATCGGCGCGCTGGCCGGCTTCGCCCGCGTGTCCGGCACCGAGGTCACCTACGTCAAACCGCACGGGGCGCTCTACAACGCCATCGTGCACCACGCCGAGCAGGCCGCCGCCGTGGTCGAGGCGGTGCGCTCCTACGACCCGGCCATGGCCGTGCTCGGGCTGCCCGGCTCGCAGTGGCTCGCCCAGGCCGAGCAGGCCGGGCTGCGGACCTTCCGCGAGGCGTTCGCCGACCGCGCCTACACGCCCGAGGGCACGCTCGTGTCGCGGCGCGAACCCGGCGCGGTGCTGCACGACCCCGAGGAGATCGCGCAGCGCTGCCTGGCGCTCGCTGCGGGCGAACCGATCCGGGCCGTCGACGGAACCGCGATCGAGGTCCGGGCCGACTCGATCTGCGTGCACGGCGACAGCCCGGGTGCGGTCGCCATCGCGCAGGCGGTGCGCAGCCGGCTCGGTGAGGCCGGGGTGCAGCTGCGGCCCTTCGCGCCGGGGGAGAGCTGATGCGCTTCCTGCCCTGCGCCGATTCGGGACTGCTGGTCGAACTCGCCGACCTGCAGGAGGTGCACGCCCTGTACGCGGCGCTCGTCGACTCGCCGCCGGAAGGCGTCACCGACCTGATCCCGGCGGCGAGAACTCTCCTGCTGCAACTCGATCCGCAGCGCGCCGACGTCCGCGCCATCGAGGAAGCGGTGCGGGGGGCCGAACCCCGCGCCGGGCTGCGCGACGGAGGCGAGCGCCTGGAGGTACCGGTCGTCTACGACGGGGCCGACCTCGCCGAAGTCGCCCGGCTGACCGGGCTCACCGAGCGCGAGGTCGTCGACAAGCACACCGGAGCCGAGTGGAAGGTCGCCTTCGGCGGCTTCGCACCCGGTTTCGGCTACCTCGCTGGCGGCCCGCAAGACCTCGTGGTGCCGCGCCGGACCGAGTCGCGCACGGCCGTTCCCGCCGGAGCCGTGGGTCTGGCGGGTGCATTCAGCGGCATCTACCCGCGCGAGTCGCCCGGTGGCTGGCAGCTCATCGGACGCACCGAACTGCAGATCTTTAGCATCGACCGCGATCCGCCCGCCCTGCTGCGCCCGGGCGTGCGAGTGCGGTTCCGGGAGATCGGATGACATTGGAAGTCCTGGCCACCGGCCCGCTCTCCACGATCCAGGACCTCGGCAGGCCAGGCCTGGCGGGGATCGGCGTGGGCACCTCCGGTGCCGCCGACACCGCCTCGCTGCGGCTGGCGAACCGCCTGGTGGGCAACGACGAGGACGCCGCGGCCATCGAGGTCACCTGTGGCGGACTGGCTTTGCGCGCGACCCGCGATGTGACGGTGGCGCTCACCGGAGCGCCGTGCCCGGTCACCGTGGACGGCAGAGGTGCCGCGGCGAACGCGGTGCTGCGGGTGGCAGCCGGAACCGAGCTGCGGCTGGGCGTCCCCACGCGAGGTCTGCGCAGCTACCTCGCCGTGCGCGGTGGCATCGACGTCGAGCCCGTGCTCGGATCCCGCTCGACCGACGTGCTCTCCGGACTCGGCCCCGACCCGCTGGCGCCCGGTGCGGTGCTCCCGGTCGGTGCGGCTCCCTCCCGGTTCCCGGTCGTGGACGCGGCGCCGGTCGCCGAACACCCCGAGGAGATCGTCCTGCGGGTGCAGCCCGGCCCCCGGGCCGACTGGTTCACCGAGGAGGCGCTGACGGCACTGGTGAGCGCGCCCTACGAGGTCACCGCCGAGAGCAACCGGGTCGGCATGCGCCTCGACGGGCCGGTGCTGGAGCGCAGCCGGAACGAGGAACTGCCCAGCGAGGGCATGGTCACCGGTGCGCTCCAGGTGCCTCCGCTGGGCACGCCGACGTTGTTCCTCGCAGACCACCCCGTGACCGGCGGGTACCCCGTGATCGGCGTGGTGGTGGCCCCTGACGTGGCCAAGGCCGCGCAGGCGCGGCCGGGGCAGCGCGTCCACTTCCGCTTTTCCTGAGGAGGCCACGATGTCCGAGAACATGTCACCCGAGCGGGCCCGGGCCGCGTTCCGCGGCGGTCTGCGCGCTCCGACGTCGGGGTTCAGCGCGGGGTGGACGCAGGCGAACCTGATCTCGCTTCCGCGCGAGCACGCCTACGACTTCCTGCTGTTCGCGCAGCGCAACCCGAAGTCGTGCCCGGTGCTGGACGTGACCGAGCCGGGGGAGACCAGCGCGTCGATCTTCCGCGGTGATCTGCGCACCGACCTGCCCGCCTACACCGTGTACCGGGACGGTGAACTGGTCGAGGAACGCGCCGAGGTCGGCGACCTGTGGCGAGACGACCTGGTCAGCTTCCTCGTCGGCTGCAGCTTCACCTTCGAGGCCGCGCTGCTGGAATCGGGCGTGCCCGTGCGGCACATCGAGACCGGCGGCAACGTCCCGATGTACCGGACCTCTCGGCAGTGCCGTCCGGCCGGTCGGCTCTCGGGCCCGCTGGTGGTCTCGATGCGGCCCGTCCCCGCCGACCTGGTCGCCACCGCCGTGCGCGTCACCTCCCGGTACCCGGCCGTGCACGGTGCCCCGGTGCACATCGGCTCCCCCGAGGAGCTGGGCATCGCCGACCTCGCCAGCCCCGACTTCGGCGAGGCCGTGGAGATCCGGCCCGGTGAGATCCCCGTCTTCTGGGCCTGCGGGGTCACGCCGCAGGCCGCGGTGATGCACTCCAAGCCGCCCTTCGCGATCGGTCACGCCCCCGGCCACATGGCCATCACCGACGCCAGGGACAGCGACTACCAGGTGCCCTGAACCCGTGGCGGAGACGGGCCGGACCTGGTGCGATCCTCGTCATGATTGCGACGCGCGCGCCGCGACCGCTGCTTACGGTGGGCGGGTGACTTTCCGTGTTCCGCTCCAGGTCCGCAGCTACGAGCTCGACGCTCTCGGCCACGTCAACCACGCCGTGTACCACCAGTACGGCGAGGTGGCGCGGGTCGCGGGTTTCCAGGCGGCCGGGTGCGACTGGGACGGGCTGGTCGCCCAGCGGCTGTCGCCGGTCCTGCTGAGCACCACCGTGAACTTCCGGCGCGAGCTGCGCGCCAACGAGCACGTCGAGGCCTCCTGCGAGGCGAAGTTCGGGTCGGGGAAGTCCTTCCACCTCGACACGGTGATCACCAAGGCCGACGGCACGATCTCGGCCGACATCACCTGCGTGCTGGGCCTCATGGACCTCGACGCCCGCAAGCTCGTCGCCGATCCCAGGAGCGCGCTGGAAGCCGTCGGCTTCGACGCCGAGGCGTTGTCGCCCGGCGCCTGACCGCCTCAGCGCGCGGCGGTCTCGCGCTCGGCGGCCGTGCGGCGGCCCGCGAGCTCGCATGCCAGCACGCGGCGGGCCGCTGACGCGGCGATGCCTTCGAGCCGGCGCCAGTCGTCGTAGGGTTCGGCCCGCTCGAGGAGCGGGGCCAGGTTCTCCAGCACGGTCCGGGTCTTCGCGTCAGCGCTCATCGTTCGGCTTCCGATCAACGGGGTGTTCTCCCACCCCGTTGATCGTCACCGGAAGGCCGGGGATTAGCCGGAAGTTGCGCACGCCACGTCGGAGATCACGGCGTCACCGAGCAGACCTCCACCGCGCCACCCCTGCCGGGGATCATGGTGACGTTGCGGTGCACCGGCCGCTCGGGCGAGGAAGCGATCGCGCCGAGGTCGGTCCGGCGCGCGATCTCGCGGGTGAGGATGCGCATCTCCTCCATCGCCAAAGTGGCGCCGAGGCAGCGGCGGTCGCCGCCGCCGAACGGGATCCACGTGCTGGAACCGGGTTTCACGCCGACGAACCGATCCGGGTCGAAGCGGAACGGGTCGGCGTAGACGTCGTCGCGGTGGTGCAGGGTCAGCACGCCGATCAGCACCCGCGAACCCTCCGTCACGACCGCGTCGCCGAACCGCCAGTTCGCCATCACGCGTCTCCCCAGCACCGGGATCACCGGCCGCACCCGCATGGACTCGTGGATCGTGGCGTCGACGTACCCGCCGTCGTCGTCGGTGCGGGCGGCGTCCCGGAGCCTGCCGTAGGCCTCGGGGTGGCGCACCAGACGTTCGAACGCCCAGCCGATGGAGTTCGCGGTGGTCTCGTGACCCGCGAGCACCAGCGTCAGCAACTCGTTGCGCAGCTCCGCGTCGGTGAGCGCTTCGCCCTCGTCGTCGCGGGCGTCGAGCAGCAGCGACAGGATGTCGTGCCGCTCGCCGGGGACGTGCGCGCTGCGGCGCTCGGCGATCACCGCCAGGATCGCGCGGTCGAGGTGCGCCAGGCCCCACTTCTGCAACCCCACCGGTTGAGACCTGCGCATCGCCATCAGCTCGCTGACCCGCGCGAGCGGGCTCGCCGACAGCGCCAGCAACTGGCGGATGCGCTTGCGCAGCAGCTGCTCGGATTCGCCGGAGCGGTAGTCGATGCCGAACACCCCGGACATGATCACGTCCAGCGTGACCTGCTGCGCCGAGTCGGCGAGCCGGAGGCGGGACCCGGCCTGCCAACCGTCGATCTCGCGGGTGGTGGCCTCCAGGATCTGCTCGCGGTAGCGGGCGATCGCCTTGCCGTGGAAGGGCGGCATCAGCAGCTTGCGCTGCCTGCGGTGCCGCGCGCCGGTCACGGTCAGCACCGACTCGCCGACGATCGGCCGCAGCTGCGACTGCCCGGCCGTGCTCGGCGCCAGCGACGGCCCCGCGGTGAACAGCGACTTCACGTGGTCCGGGTGCGAGGTGATGACCAGCGGGCGCTTCTCCAGCAGCGTGTCGATCCGGAAGACGTCGCCGTGCCGCCGGACGCCCTCGAAAAGCGCACGCCCCTGGTCGCGAGCGAACCGCACGGTCTGCAGTAGCGGTCCGGAACCGTGCAGCGGCGGCGCCGCGCCGGGTTCGTCGGTCGGGCCGGCCGGTGACGGCTCGAACTCCCGGGAACCGGTCGGGGTCGCCCCCTCCCACCAGTGGCGTCGGTGCTCGCTGGTGGACGCTGCGGTCGAGGTCGTCATGACCACGACGCTATCGAGGGGTGACGGCGCGCACATCGTGCTGCGGGCCCGGTCGCCTCTCCTACCTGAGGAGGAGTACGCGATCGTTCCGGTGGGAGCGAGCGGCGTTCTAGGCTGGCCGGGATGAGAGGCCTGATCCGCTACGCGAACGGCAGAGCAGCGGCCCTGCCGTTCGGCTACCCGCCCGCCGTCGTGCTGCCCGGGCACGCCTGCCTGGTGGTGGTGTCCGCCGTGGTCGTGGCGCAGCGGCTGGCCGCGGACGTCGCGGACTGGACCCTGGTCGGCGGTCTGCTGGCGATCCTGCCCGTGGTGTACCTGCTGGCCGGGCTCCCCGTCCGGGACGGTGAGCGACCGATCGGCGTGGCCGGGTGCGCGATGGTGGGCACCACGATCCTGCTCCTGCACCCGGTGGCCAACGACCTCGCACCGCTGATCCTGGTGGTCATGCTCGCCGAGTGCGCGGCCGTGACCTCCGGGCGGGTCAGCCTGACGCTCGCGGCGCTGGCCGCGCTGATCCCGGCGGTGGCGTCCGCGGTCGGGCACCTCGGCTACGGCCTGCCGTTCTACCTGGTGGCGGTCGCGCTGGGCTGGGCGACGGGCTTCATCATCAAGACGCAGCTGCGGCTGTTCCAGCAGGAGACCGAGACCCAGGCCGAGCGGGCGGCGCAGGCCGCCGACGACGAGCGCCGACGCATCGCCCGCGAGGTGCACGACGTCGTGGCCCACTCGCTGAGCATCACGCTGCTGCACCTCACCGGGGCGCGGCGCGCGCTGCAGGAGGACCGCGACGTCGACGACGCCGTCGAGGCGCTCACCGACGCCGAGCGCCTCGGCCGCCAGGCCGTCGCCGACATCCGCCGCACCGTGGGGCTGCTGGACTCCGAGCCGTCGAAAGTCCGCCCGGAGCCGGGAGTCGACGACATCGAGGATCTGGTCACCGACGTCGTGCGGGCCGGCGTGGCGGTGACCTACCGGGTGGAGGGCGACTCCCGGTCCGTCTCCGCCGCAACGGGTCTCGCGCTCTACCGGATCGCTCGCGAAGCGCTGGCCAACGTCGTGAAGCACTCGCCGGGATCTGCCGCCCTGGTGCGGCTGGTCGTCGACGACGCGGTGCGCCTGAGCGTGCGCAACGAGCTGCCGAGCGCCGTCGCGGAGGCCGAGGAGGGCAACGGCATCGCCGGGATGCGCCAGCGCGCCGAGCTGCTGGGCGGGTGCCTGGAAACCGGTCCCGACGGCGGCGAATGGGTGGTGCGCGTGGATTTCGCGCCGGAGCCGCAAGAGCTACCCGCGCCGGAGGAGGCCCGATGATCAAGGTGTTGCTGGTCGACGACCAGGAGCTCGTCCGCTCGGGACTGCGCCGGATCCTGCGCCGCAAGGACGGGTTCGCGGTCGTGGGCGAGTGCGCGGACGGGGGAGAAGTCACCTCGGCCGTCGCCGAGAACCGGCCCGACGTGGTCGTGATGGACCTGCGGATGAAGCACGTGGACGGCATCGAGGCGACCCGCGAGCTGCACGCCGCCGACGATCCGCCACCGGTGCTGGTGCTGACCACCTTCGACGACGACCAGCTGCTCTCCGGTGCGCTGCGCGCGGGTGCCAGCGGGTTCCTGCTCAAGGACTCGCCGGCGGAGGAGGTCATCCGCGCGGTCCGCTCGCTCGCGGCCGGGGAGGCGTGCCTGGACCCGGCCGTCACCGGACGCGTGCTCAACGCCTACCGCGCGACGTCCCCGGCACCGCAGACCGCCGTCGACGAGCTCACCGCGCGCGAGCACGACGTCCTGGTGCTCATCGGCGGAGGCCGTTCCAACGCCGAGATCGCCGCGGAGCTGGGCATTTCCGAGGTGACGGTGAAGAGCCACGTCGGCCACATCTTCGTCAAGCTCGGCCTGCGGGACCGCGCCGCCGCCATCGTCTACGCCTTCGACCACCGCCTCGTCACGCCGAGGTAGCGCGCACTCAGGTTCTGGCGGGCGCGACCGGGTGCTGCACGACCAGCGTTCCGCCGCGTGCCCAGGTCCGGAACATCGCGGTGATGGCGGTGGCGCGGTCGAGGCCGACCGGAACGCGCTCCCCGTCGTCGACGGCCTGGTCGAGCGAATCCGCGAGGTCGCGGTGAGAGACCGGGACACCGCGCAGCCGTTCAGCCGACACCCGGGAGAACAGGATGCAGGCATCGCTACCGGGAAGCGGCGGCGCAGGCGGCACCGATGCGGGGTCGGCTCCGTCGACGCCCGCGAGGTATTCGGGTACGCCGAACCCGGTGTCCGCGTTCTCCCGGTCGGTGATGAGCGCGTCGAGGCGGGTGGCGCGGAGGATGGCGCGCACGTGCGAGGCGGGCTCCTCGGGATCGAGCGGTACGGCCGTCGCTCCGGCCCGCAGGACCGCGAGGAGGCCCGCGCAGGCCTCCGGCGAGGGGCCTGCCAGCAGTCCGACTCGCCGGGGACGGAGCTCGACCAGCACCGCGCTCAGTCGTTCCGCCCGTTCCCGCAGCTCGGCGTAGGTGACTCGCTGCTCCGCGGATTCCAGCGCGATGTGGCCGGGACACCGCTGCGCGGAGCGCGCGAACCACGAGTAGGCGTCGCGGGCTCGTCGCCGCTGCTGGTCGGCTCGCGGACGAGCCCCGTCGAGCACCATGCGTCCCCCCACGAATTCGGTGTCCGCAGGCCACACCCGGGACTGCGCCGGACATCGGGAGAGGTCTCGGCGCTACCCCCAGAATTCCCGGGTGTGGCCGCCCACACCGTGCCAACAGCCGCGACGAGCGGACAACGGGTTTTCGATGAGGGGAAAAGGCGCTGCGCACCGCGGTCAGCTCGGTCGGAACCAGGACGCGGCCCGGGTCCGGAACTCCTGAGGTGGGAGCGCGCCCGAGCCTTCGGGCAGCGTCGCGAGAACCGGCACGCCGGTGATGCGGGGGAGCTCGGCGAGGTTGCACCGCGCGGCGAGGTCGAGCTCCTCGGGCACGGAACCGAGCACCAGTCCGGCCGGTTGCACGCCTCGTGAGCGCAACGCCTCGACGGTGAGCTCGGTGTGGTTGAGCGTGCCCAGCCCGACCCGCGTGACGACGTGGACGCGGACCTCGTGGTCGCGGCCCAGGTCGGCGGCGAGATCGGGCAGCGTGCCGCCTGCGGTGTCGAGGCGGACCAGGGCACCGCCCGCACCCTCGACGATCACCGTGCCGCGGTGCTCGGCGAGCTCGCGGATGCGGGACGCGTGGGAGTCGATCCCGGGGATGTGGACCTCCCGCAACCGGGCGGCGGTGTCCGGCGCGAGCGGGTCGGCGAGCTGGGTGAACTGGACGACCTCGCAGCCCGCCAGGCGGCGGACGACCTCGACGTCGGGTTCGTCCGCACCGGTCTGCGTCGGCTTGGCCACCACCACGTCCGGTTCGGAGTGGACCGCGAGAGCGGCTGTGGCGACCGTCTTGCCGACTCCGGTGTCGGTTCCGGTGACGAAGGTGATCACGGTTCTCCCCGGTGCTGCTCGACGACGCCCGCCAGCACCTCGACCGCGCGCGCCCAGTCGTCGTCTCCGATCCCGGCCTGGGTGGTGATCCGCAACCGGGCGACGCCGTCGGGCACCGAGGGCGGGCGGAAGCACCCCACCCGCACGCCCGCGTCGCGCGCGGCGGCCTGCGCGGTGAGCGCCACCTGCGGGGACGGCATCGGCACCGACAGCACCGCTCCCGCCGCGCGGGCGACCCCGAGGCGGTCGGCGAGCTGCGCGGCCCGCCGGTGGATCACGTCCGGGAGCTCGGGCCGGTCGCGCAACCCGCGCAGCGCGGCCAGGGCGCCCGCGGCCGGAGCCGGAGCCAGCGCGGTGTCGAAGATGAATGGTCGCGCGCGGTTGACGAGGTGGTCGATCAGCGCGGCGGATCCGAGCACCGCGCCGCCCATCGCACCGAGCGACTTCGACAACGTCGCCGTCATGACGACCTGCGGCGCCTCGTCCAGGGCGGCCACGAGCCCCCGGCCGCCATCACCGACGACCCCCAGCCCGTGCGCCTCGTCGACCAGCAGCAACGCCCCGTGGTCGGCGCAGACCTCCGCGAGCGCGGAAAGCGGCGCCGCGTCTCCCAGCACCGAGTACACCGACTCGGTCAGCACGATCGCCCTGCGCCCTCCGGCACCGGCGAGCGCGGCCCGCACCGCGTCGACCTCGTTGTGCGGCACCACCTCGACCGTCGCGCGCGACAACCGGGCCGCGTCGATCAGCGACGCGTGCACGTGCGCGTCGGAGACGACGAGTGTGTCGCGATCGGCCAGCGCGGTCACCGCCGACAGGTTCGCGTGGTAGCCGGTGGACATCACCAGCGCCGAGTCGCGCCCGGTGAAGTCGGCGATCTCGGCTTCCAGCTCGGCGTGCAACGTCGTCGTCCCGGTGACCAGCCGGGACGCGCCCGACCCCGCGCCCCACGACAGCGCCGCCGCGGACGCGGCCCGCTGGACGTCCGGATGCGTGCCGAACCCCAGGTAGTCGTTGCTCGCGAGGTCCACGACCTGCTCGTCCGCCGCCCGCGGGCGCAGCGTTCGCTGCAACCCCGCGCGCTCCCGCGACTCCCGCTGCTCGGCCAGCCACGCGTCCCAGCTCATCCGGCCTCCACCGCGGCGGCGATGCCCGCGCACAGCGTCGCCACGTCCTCGTCGGAGCAGACGTACGGCGGCATCGTGTAGATCAGGTCCCGGAACGGGCGGAGCCAGGCTCCGGCCTGCAGCGCCGCTTCGCTCGCCTTGGCCACGTCCACGGGATGATCGAGCCGGACCACGCCGACGGCCCCCAGCACCCGGACCTCAGCCGCGTCGAGGTCGTGCAGCGCTTGCAGACCGGTGTTGATCCGCCGCACGTCCTCCTCCCACCGGCCGGTGGCCAGCAGGTCGAGGCTGGCGGACGCGACCGCGCAGGCCAGCGGGTTTCCCATGAACGTCGGACCGTGCATGAGCACGCCCGAATCGCTGCTGGAGATCCCGTGCGCCACCTCGCCGGTGCACAGCGTCGCCGCCAGCGTCAGGTAGCCGCCGGTCAGGGCCTTGCCCAGGCACAGCACGTCCGGGCTCACCTCGCCGGCCTCGGAGGCGAAGAGCGTTCCGGTGCGGCCGAAACCGGTGGCGATCTCGTCGAAGATCAGCACCAGCCCGTGCTCGTCGGCGACCTCCCGGAACACCCGCAGGCACTCCGCCGGGTAGGGGTGCATCCCGCCCGCGCCCTGCAGCAGCGGTTCCACGATCAGGCCCGCCACACGTCCCGCGTGCTCCGCCGCCAGTGCGCGAAAACCGGCCGCCCACCCCGCGACGTCGCCGCCGAGAGCGGGTGGTCGCTCGCCGAAGACCTGCTCCGGAAGGACGCCCGACCACATCGAGTGCATGCCGCCGTCGGGATCGCACACGCTCATGCAGTCGAACGTGTCGCCGTGGTAACCACCGCGGACGGTGAGGAACCGCGTCCGCTCGGGTCTTCCCGCGCCGCGCTGGTACTGCAGCGCCATCTTCATCGCGACCTCGACGCTGACCGAGCCGGAATCGGCCAGGAACACCCGGTCGAGCCCGTCGGGGGTGAGCTCGATCAGGCGCCTGGCCAGTTCGACCGCGGGCTCGTGGGTGAGGCCGCCGAACATCACGTGCGCGAACTCGCCGGTCTGCCTGCGGAGGGCGTCGTCGAGCACGGGGTGGCGGTAGCCGTGGATCGCCGACCACCACGACGCCATCCCGTCGACGACCTCGCCGACCCCGTCGAGGGCGATCCGGCTCCCGGAAGCACCGGTGACCAGCTGCGTCGGCGTCGGATCGTGCATCGAGGTGTAGGGGTGCCACAGGTGCTCGCGGTCGAAGGCGAGCAGCTCCGGTGCACTCATCACGCGTTGGGCAGGACGTCGGTTCCCGCTCCCCGGCGGCGGATCGCGGGGTCGGCCGGCCGCTGGGCGAGCTCCTCGTCGGAGCCCAGCACGACGAATCCGCTGTCCCGGATCATCGCGAGGTCCGCTTCGGCTTCCTGGCCCTCGGAGGTGAGGTAGTCGCCGAGGAAGATCGAGTTGGCGACCTGCAACGCGGTCGGCTGCAAGGAGCGAAGGTGCATCTCGCGGCCACCGGCGATCCGGATCTCCCGGTCCGGGCAGACGATGCGCGCCATGGCCAGGATCTTCAGGCAGCGGAGCGGCGAGAGCTCCCAGGTGTTCTCGAACGGGGTGCCGTCGAAGGGCATCAGGAAGTTCACCGGGATCGAGTCCGATTCGAGCTCCTTGAGCGCGAACAGCGCCTCAACCAGCTGCTCATCGGTCTCGCCCAGGCCCGCGATCAGGCCCGAGCACGGCGACAGGCCCGCGGTCTTCGCCTTGGTCACGGTGTCCACGCGATCGGCGTAGGTGTGGGTCTGGACGATGTTGTCGTGGTTGCTCTCGGCCGTGTTGATGTTGTGGTTGTAGGCGTCCACGCCGGCGTCCTTGAGCTGCTCGGCCTGGCCATCGGACAGCAGGCCCAGGCAGGCGCACACCTCGACGTCCGGGTGCTCGGACTTCAGCGCCCCGACCATCTCGGTGACCTTGTCGATGTCTCGGTTGGACGGTCCGCGACCGGACGAGACCATGCACACCCGGCTCGCGCCGCCCTGGAGCCCGGCTCCCGCCTGCTGCAGCGTTTCGTCCTTGGACAGCCACGAGTACTTCAGGATCGGCGCGCTGGATCCCAGGGCCTGCGAGCAGTAGTTGCAGTTCTCCGGGCACAACCCCGATTTCAGGTTCACCAGGTAGTTGACCTTGACGGTGTTGCCGAAGTGCGCGCGCCGCAGCCTGCCTGCCGCCGCCACGAGCGACATCAACTCGGCGTCGTCGGCGCGCAGCGCGGCGAGCGCGTCGTCGGCGGTGGCCGGGGTCCCGGCGAGGACCGCGTCGGCGAGCTGATCGAAGGTGGAGCCCATGCCATCTCCCGGAGTCGACCTGAACAGTGTTCACCTGAACGCCGTTCAGGCTAGACTGGGGGAGTCGATCGGGCAATGGGAGGTTCAGTGCGCTACCACCGCAGCGATGTCGTGGCTCGGGCGATCACGGTGCTCGACGAGTACGGCCTGGAATCGCTCACCATGCGCCGTCTCGCCTCCGAGCTCGGCGTGCAGCCCAGCGCCCTCTACCACCACGTCCCCAACAAGCAATCCCTGCTGGCGGCCGTGGCCGACGAGATCCTCCAGCGAGGAGCCCGCCCCCGGCGCGCCGAGCGCTGGGACCGCCGGGTGATCGAGGTCTGCGCCGAGCTGCGCGACGCGATGCTGGCCTACCGCGACGGCGCCGAGGTCGTCGTCACGGCCCACACCTTCGGGCTCGGTGCTCGGGAGCCCTCGGCATCGCTGCGCTCGGCGCTGAGCGATGGCGGGCTGCCCGGTGAGCTGGTGGACGTCGGCACCCGCGCCATCCTGCACCTGGTCTTCGGCCACACGGTCGAGGAGCAGACGGCGATGCAGGCGGCCAGCGCCGGCGCCATCGACCGGAGCCCCGGTGGTGACAGCGGTTTCGAGCAGAGCCTCGACCTGCTGCTCGACGGCCTCAGAGCGCGGGCGTCGGCGGGCTGAGCGCGGTTCGGCCGCTACCGTGACGGGATGGGGCTCTTCCACGCGTCGTGGGACGCGTTGCGCTCGGTCGTGGCAGGTCTTTCCGACGACGACCTGCTGCGGCCGTCCGGGTGCCGGGGCTGGCTCGTGCGCGACCTGGTCTGCCACCTGATCATCGACGCGCAGGACGTCCTGATCACGCTCGCGACCCCGTCGCACGGCACACCGACGCGGAACGCGACCACCTACTGGGAGATCTCGGGAACGCCTCCGTCCGGCGACGATCCGCTGGACGCGCTGACCGTCCGACTGGCCGCTGCCTACCAGGACTCGTGGTTGCTGAAGTTCCACCTGGACGACGTCGGTTCGGCGGCCGGCCGTGCTGCGCGGCTGGCCGACCCGCTAGCGCGAGTCGGCACCAAGGGCGAGATCATCGAGGTCGCCGACTACCTCGACGCCTACGTCGTGGAGTGGACCCTGCACCACCTGGACTTGATCGCGCACCTGCCGCACGTCCCGGGCCCGCCTGCCGACTCGCTCGCCGCATCGCGAGAGGGGCTGGGCGGGATCGTCGGCGGGGCGTTCCCGGATTCCTTCTCCGACGTCGACGCGCTGCTGGTGGGCACCGGCAGGCGCGCGCCGACGGAAGCCGAAGCGGGCGCGCTGGTCCGGAACCGGCTCAGCGCGCCCGTCTCGCTCGGTTAGTCGCCGACCGTGCCGTAGTCCGGGCGGCTCGCGGTGCGGTACGTCCGGATCGTCACGCCCTTGGAGGTGGTGCGGTTCTCGGTGAGGCTGAGCTCGACGTCGGTGCCCTGCTCGGCGAACAGCCTCATGCCCTGGCCGACGATCACCGGGAAGGTGATCAGGGTGAGCTCGTCGACGAGGTCGTTGGCCAGCAGGAAGCGCACCAGGGTGCCGCTGCCGTGGACCTGGAGCTCCCCGCCCGAGCCGGCTTTGAGGTCGCGCACCGCTGCTGGCACGTCGCCGGTGAGCACCGTGGTGCCCGCCCATTCCGGGTCGACCAGGGTCGTGGACGGGACGTACTTGGGCAGGGAGTTGAGCTTGGTGGCGATCGGGTTGTCGGGGTCGTCGACCTTCGGCCAGTAGGCCGCGAAGATGTCGTAGGTGCGCCGCCCGAGGAGGAAGGCGTCGACCCGCTGGAACGTCGCGTCCATGAACTGGCCGGTCTCGTCGTCGAACAGCGGCGCCAGCCAGCCGCCGCGCTCGAAACCGCCGGTGCGGTCCTCGTCCGGGCCGCCGGGGCCCTGCATCACGCCATCAACGGACAGGAACGTCGTCACGCTCAGCTTCATCATCCTCGCCTTTCCCGTAGTCGTCACCGGGTTGGACTGCTCGCGGCGAGCGAACTCATCGGTGGTCAGCCGAGGCGGGGCCGGCGGTGCAGGAGGCGGAAGCGCGACCATTGCGTCTCCGCCGCCTCGATCGAGCGACGGGTGCGTTCGGGATCCACGGCCGAGAGCTGGGCCGCGATCGCCTGGGCCACGGCGAGACCGGGAGCCAGCGAGGGGAAGAACGCGACTCCTTCCGCGGGGATCAGCACGACCTCCTCGGACGCGGCCGTCAGCGCGGGGCTGGCCGCGTCGGTGAGCGCGAAGACCCGCGCGCCCCGGGCGTGCGCTTCCTCCGCGGCGGTGACCGTGCTCTGGTACAGCCGCCAGAAGCTGATCGCGATCAGCACATCACCCGGTTCGGTCCGGGACAGCGCGTTGGCCAGTTCGGCGTCGTCGTGCACGACCGTCGCCTCGTAGCCGGCGAGCTGCACGTTGTGCCCCAGCGCGGACCCCACCGAGTAGTAGCTGCCGTTGGCCACGATCACGACCCGCCGGGCCCGCGCGATCGCCTCCGCGATGGTGCGGATCAGCTGCTCGTCGAACCGGCGGTTGAGCAGCGCCAGCGAGTCGAGGTCGCGGCGCAACGACGCGCCGCCCAGCTCGCCCTCGGTCTGCTGCGCGGCAGCGACCTCCGGGGCGCTGAGCGAGGAGAGGTAGCGTGCCCGCAGCTCCTGCTGCAGGTCGGACCAGCCCGAGAACCCCAGGGCCTGAGCGGTCCGGCTGACCGTGGCGACGTTGACCCCGGCGAGCTCGGCGGTCTCGGCTGCCGAGCTGTAGGACACCCGCCGGGGTTGGGTCAGGAGCACCTCCAGCACCGAAGCGCCCTTGCTGCGCAAACCGCGTTCGGGCACGCGCCCCCGCAACCAGGCCTCGAACCCGTCGGGTTCGGAGCTCGTGGAGGTCATCGGGCTCCTCGTGGTCCAGGTGGCGGGTGCGCACAGCTTAGCGATCTGCGATTCGCAACAGGTATTGCAGTTCGCATCAACTGCACTATATGTTGCTCGACACTCGCTCGGCGCTGCGATCCGTCTGGAGGCACCTCGTGTCCCTGCTGGCCCGGCTCGACCGGTTACCTCTCAGCCGACCGCACTACGTCCTGCTGCTGCTCGGCGGGCTCGGCTACACCTTCGACGGCATGGACTCGGCCGTCGTGGCGTTCCTGCTGCCCAGCGTGCAGGACGAGTGGGGCCTGACCAACGCTCAGCTCGGCCTGATCGGCTCGGCCACGCCCTTCGGATTCCTCTTCGGGGCGACCTGCGCCGGATTGCTCGGGGACCGCATCGGTCGCCGCCAGGTGATGATGTGGGCCCTGGCCGTCTACGCGGTCTTCTCGGTGATCGGTGCGCTGTCGCCGAACTTCGAGATCTTCCTGGGCGCCCGGGTGCTGGCGGGGTTCGGCGCCGGTGCGGAAAGCGCGATCATCGCGCCGTTCCTGTCCGAGTTCGTGCCCGCTGCCCGGCGGGGGTGGTTCGTGGGTGCGCTCGCCGGGTTCTTCTCGTTCGGCTTCGTCGCCGCCGCGCTGCTCGGCCGCTTCGTGGTGCAACCCGTTCCCGAGGGATGGCGCTGGGCGCAGGTGATCACCGCGGCGCCGATCGTGATGCTGCTGTGGTGGCGTCGTTCGCTCCCCGAATCACCCCGGTACCTGCTGGCCAACGGCCGGAGCGCGGAAGCGGAGCGGGTCGTGGTCGGCCTGGAGGAGAAGGTGCGAGCCGCGACCCGGAAGCCGCTCCCACCGATTCCTCCAGCAGCGGTCGACAAGCCGGTGGAAGCGCGCAAGATCGGGCTGTTCTCGGCGCTGAAGTACCTGTGGAGCGGGTCCATGGCCCGGCGGACCGCGATCACCTGGCTCATCTGGTTCGTGATCACCTTCTCCTACTACGGGTTCTTCACCTGGATCCCGACGTTGCTGGTGCAGCAGGGGATCACGGTCACCAAGAGCTTCGAGTTCTCGATCATCATCTACCTCGCGCAGGTCCCCGGGTACTTCTCGGCGGCCTGGCTGGGCGAGTTCCTCGACCGGAAGAACACCATCGCCCTCTACCTCGCCGGAGCCGCCACCAGCGCGTTCTGGATGAGCCAGATGACCGATCCGGTGCTGATCACGACTGCGGCAGCGGTGCTCTCGTTCTTCCTCAACGGCACCTACGCGGCGGTCTACTCCTACACCCCGGAGGTCTTCCCGACCTGGATCCGTGCGTCGGGGACCGGGCTGTCCAGCGCGTTCGGCCGCGTCGGCAGCATCATCGCGCCCTCGGTGATCGGCGTCTCCGCCGCGACGCTGGGATTCGCAGGGGTTTTCGGTCTCACCACCGCTGTGCTCGCGGTCGGTGTCGCGTGCACGCTGCTGTTCGGGCTGTCCACGGCCGGCCGCTCGCTGGAGGACCTCACCGAAACCGAAGGGACGAGGACTGCCTCGCGATGAGGTGGTCCGAAGTGGAGGAACCGAGAACATGACCGCTCTGCTGCTGCGTTCCGGCACGCTGCTCGACGTCGAGACCGGCGAGCGCGCCGAAGGTGACCTGCTGTGCGCCGATGGTCGCATCGTGGAGACCGGACGCGGGCTGAAGGCCCCGGACGGTGCGCGGACGGTGGATCTCGCCGGGGCGACGGTGCTGCCCGGACTCATCGACGCGCACGTGCACGTCACCGCCGCGACCGCCGACCTGGGCGCGCTGACCAGCTGGTCTCCGTCCTACGCGACGGCGCACGCCGCGCGGATCATGGGCGGGATGCTTGATCGCGGCTTCACCACCGTCCGCGACGCCTCCGGCGCGGACTTCGGTCTCGCTGACGCGCAGGCCGAGGGGCTCGTTCGCGGGCCGCGCCTCGCCTTCTGCGGCAAGGCGCTGAGCCAGACCGGAGGTCACGGTGACAGCCGCCCGCGCGGTACCCGGATGCACGACGGACACCAGTGCTGCGCCGGGCTCGGCCGCATCGCCGATGGCGTGGACGCGGTCCGTGCCGCCGCCCGCGACGAGCTGCGCAAGGGCGCCCACCACCTCAAGGTGATGGCCGGGGGAGGAGTCGCCTCACCCACCGACCGCATCGACTCCACGCAGTACTCGATGGACGAGCTGCACGCCGTGGTGCAGGAAGCCGAGGCCGCCAACCGCTACGTCGCGGCGCACGCCTACACGTCGCGCTCGGTCAGCCGATCGCTGCGCGCCGGAATCCGCTCCATCGAGCACGGGAACCTCATCGACGAGTCCAACGTGGCCGAGTTCCGCGAGCACGACGCGTTCCTGGTCCCCACGCTGGTCACCTACTGGGCGCTCAAGACCGAAGGACGGGAGTTCGGGCTGCCCGAGGACAGCTGGCGCAAGGTCGACGAGGTGCTCGGCGCCGGGTTGGAGGCGTTGGAGACCGCGCACCGCGGCGGGGTGAACATCGCCTACGGCACCGACCTGCTCGGTGGCATGCACCGCCACCAGAACGAGGAGTTCCGGATCCGCGGCGAGGTCCAGCCGCCGATGGAGGTCATTCGCTCCGCGACCTCGGTCGCGGCCGAACTCCTCGGCATGGCGGGCGAGATCGGCACGCTCCGCGTCGGAGCGGCGGCCGACGTCCTCGTCGTCGAGGGCGACCCGGTCGCCGACATCGCCGCGCTCGCCGAGCCCGAGCGCATCCGCCACGTCGTCCAGGGCGGTCAGCTGGTGTGACGGCGTGGAGAATGGCGATGTGATCGCAGCAGCACCACGGGAACCGGTGGAACCCCCGCGCGTCGTCCGCGAGATCGCCGGCGGCAGCCCGGTCCACGCGGTGTGGGAGAACGAACTCGGCGGCATGACGTTCCGGATCGAATCCGCGGCCGAGGTGCGGTTCGTGAAGTGGTCGCCACCGGGCCTCTCGCTGTCACCGGAGGTGGAAAGGCTTCGCTGGGCGGCGAAATACGCCGTGGTTCCCCGCGTGCTCGACCACGGGTCCGACAGCACCGGAGAATGGATGGTGACCGCCGGACTGCCGGGGCGCTCCGCGGTGGACGACCGGTGGATCGCCGAGCCGGGAACAGCGGTGCGCGCGATCGGTTCCGGATTGCGCGCACTCCACGAGACGGTGCCGGTGGCCGACTGCCCGTTCGACTGGTCCGCCGAAGTCAGGACGACGGTCGCACGCCGAAAGGCGGCCGCGGGCAGCATCGACCAGGCGGACTGGCCGCCCGAGCTGCCGCGCGTGGCCAGCATCGAGGAGGCGCTCGACGTCCTCGCCGACGCTCCACCCGTCGACCGCGCGGTCGTCTGCCACGGCGACGCCTGCGCCCCCAACACCCTCATCGGGGACGATGGCCGGTTCGCCGGGCACGTCGACCTCGGTGGGCTCGGCGTGGCCGACCGCTGGGCCGACCTCGCCATCGCCACCATGGCGACCCGCTGGAACTACGGCCCGGGCTGGGAAGGAGCGCTGCTCGACGCCTACGGCATCTCCCCGGACCAGGACCGCACCACCTACTACCGGCTGCTCTGGTACCTCGCGGACTGAGGAGCTGTTTCAGTGTGCGGCGGAGCCGCTGTGTCAGGTGCGGGACTCAGCTGGCACCGCCGTGCCGTCCCCTGTGAGGTTCCGCCACGCACACCGCCGAGCAAACCGAGAACTGGAACAGTTCCTCAAGGCGCGGTCAGCCGAAGCCCGGGAGCACCAGCAGGACCCACATCGCCAGCGGGGCCGCTGCGACGATGACCCCGCCGTAGACCAGGAGCTTCCGGAAGAAGACCTCCTTGTCGACGTCCTTGGCGTTGGCCAGCACGATCGCACCGTTGGTGGAGAAGGGGCTCACGTCGACCACCGTCGCAGCGACGGCGAACGCCGTGATCATGCCGATCGGACCGACGCTGCCGGTCTGCAGGAACGGCACTGCCAGCGGGATGAGCGCACCCATGATCCCCACAGACGAGGCGAAGGCCGACACGATCGCGCCGATGTAGCAGAGCAGCAGCGCCGCGAGCAGCGGAACCCCGATGCCCGCCACCGAATGACCCACGTAGTCGATCGTGCCCATCTTCTCCAGCACACCGACGTAGGTGAGGACACCGCAGATCAGCAGAACGGTCGGCCAGGCGACCTCAGAGGGCGCGGCCTTGCCCGCCTTCGGCGACAGGACGCTGAGCACGACGGCGACGCTCATCGCTACCAGGCCGACGTCGAGCCCGAACCCGAGCGTGGTGACCACCAGTACGGCGAGGCCGGTGAGGGTCAGCGCCCGGTCGCGGTTGAGCCGCAGCTCTTCGGCGGGCTCGTCGTCGGAGCTCGCCGAGCTCCCGCCGGAACCGGTGGCGACGAGCTGCTTCTCCTCGGAGGCCCGGCGCAGTCGCAGGCCGCCGAAGACCACGAACACCACGCCGGCGATCGCCGCGTTGGCCGCGAAACTGCCCAGGAACAGCACCATCGGACTGCCGGGCAATCCGCTGTTGGCCACGACCTCGTTCACGATGCTGCCGTAGATGCTGATCGGGGAGAACCCGCCCGCCTGCGTGCCGTGCACGACCATCGCACCCATCAGCAGCGGGTTGATCCGGTATCGCGCGGCCAGGTTCAGCGCGATCGGAGCCACGATCGCGACCGCGGCCGGGCTCACGGCGCCGATGGCGGTCAGCACCGCGCCGATGCCGAACATGACCCACGGGATCAACGCGATCCGGCCGCCCACCAGCCGCACCGCGCGTTGCACCACCCAGTCGGTCGTGCCGTTCGCCCGGGCTATCGCGAACAAGAACGTCACGCCCACCAGGACCACGAACAGGTCTCCGGGGAAGCCGTCGAAGATGTCGTCTTCGGACAGCCCGCCGAACACCGTCGCCACCAGGAACGCGGCTGCGAAGCACAGCACGCCCATGTTCACCGACAACGTCGTGGCGATGATGAACGCGGCGACCAGCACCAGGATCGATACGACTTCGGGCGGCACCTTTGCCTCCTTGCCTGCGCGGCCCGCGCACCACGACGGGGGTGTGGTGCGCGGCACAGTGGCTCACTGGCTCAGCCACTTTCCGTGAAACGCGCCGCGAAGTCAAGACCGAACTGGCCAACTGGCTCAGCCAGTTCTACGCCCGCGCTCCCGCGCGGTGCTCACGCCGGTGGCACCGTCGAGCCTCGGAGCGAGCACCGGGACCGCACCGTCAGCGCCAGCCGAGTTCCGGGGCCACGTAGCGGAGGATGCTGTCGATGACGTGGGCGTTGTAGTCCACGCCCAGCTGGTTCGGGACCGTGAGCAGGAGGGTGTCGGCCGCGGCGATCGCCTCGTCCTCGGCCAGCTGTTTGACCAGCACTTCCGGTTCCGCCGCGTAGGAGCGGCCGAAGATCGCGCGGGTGGTGGCGTCGATGTGGCCGATCTTGTCCTCGGAGTTGTCGTCGTCGCCGAAGTACATGTCGTCGAGGTCGTTGACGATGGCGAAGATGCTCCGGCTGACCGAGACCCTGGGTTCGCCCTCGTGCCCCTCCGCGCGCCACGCCTCGCGGAATTCCTCGATCTGCTTGCGCTGCTGGACGTGCAGAGGTTCGCCGCTCTCGTCGTCCTTGAGCGTCGAGCTCTGCAGGTTCATCCCCAGCTTCGCCGCCCACCGGGCCGTCGCGTTGGAGCTCGATCCCCACCAGATGCGGTCGCGCAGGCCCGGTGAGTGCGGCTCGACGCGCAGCAGCCCGGGCGGGTTGGGGAACATCGGCCGCGGATTGGGCTGCGCGAAGCCCTCGCCCTTGAGCACCTGGAGCAGCACCTCGGTGTGGGTGCGCGCCATGTCCGCATCGGTCTGGCCCTCCGGGGGCTGGTGCCCGAAGTACCGCCAGCCGTCGATGACCTGCTCGGGGGAACCGCGGCTGATCCCGAGCTGGAGCCTGCCGTCGGAGATGAGGTCGGCGGCCCCCGCGTCCTCGGCCATGTAGAGGGGGTTCTCGTAGCGCATGTCGATCACGCCGGTGCCGATCTCGATCCGGCTGGTCCGGGCGCCGATCGCCGCCAGCAGCGGGAACGGTGACCCGTACTGCCGGGCGAAGTGGTGCACGCGGAAGTACGCGCCGTCGGCGCCGAGCTCTTCCGCTGCAACGGAGAGGTCGATCGCTTGGTGCAGTGCGTCCGACGCCGTGCGGGTCTGGGAGTGCGGCGAGGCCGACCAGTGCCCGAAGGACAGGAACCCGATCTTTTTCACATCAGGTTCAACGCGGGCCGACCGGTTTTGTTTCCCGGGTCGGATCCGGTCGACGCTGGTCGAACGGCTTCATCAGGAACTTGTGCGCAGGTTGTTCCACCACGCGGGTGAGCATCCAGCCCAGGAGCGTGCCGGTCGCGAGCATCGCCAGGGTCTGGGTGACGGTGTCGACGCCCACGTCCTGCAGCTTGCGGAGCACGATGTAGCCGATGGCCTGGTGCATCAGGAACGTGCCGTAGGAGATGCCGGCGAACCAGCTGATCGCGCGCCTCGCGGGCTGCGGCATCGCCATGTCGGGGCTGCGCGCGACCAGGGCGATGACGCCCATGCCGATGGCCACGCCGATCGACGAGCCGGTGTCACCCAGCAGGCCCTCGGGAGTGCGGGTGTAGTTGTGCAGCTCCTGCGCGGCCATGCAGAGTCCCAGCAGGGCGGCGAAGTGCGGGGTGCTCAGTCGCTTCACCGACCAGAGCCAGATCACCACACCCGCGACGAACAGGTGCCAGCGGTGCATGCCCAGCCCGTCCACGACGGTCCGGTAGGTCTCGTCGACGGGGTCGGCGACGCGCAGCGGCCACTGCGCCACCGGCAGCAGCACCGCGGTCCACAGCACGACCAGGATTCGGCGGCCGTGCCCCAGCCAGCTCCGGTACAGCAGGGCGGCGGCGGTGAAGCCCATCAGCTGCAGCGGCACGGTCCAGTGCGAACCGTCGATGAACAGGTAGAACTGGGGCTTCCAGTGCCACAGCATCAGGAGGTTGGCCCGCAGGTCCTCGGGAAGCGGGTAGAACCAGCCTTCGATCGGGAACGCCCGCAGCACGGAGTAGCTGATCAGGACCGCCGCCAGGAACGACGGCACCAGCCGGGCCACCCGGCCCCACCAGTAGCGCAGCAGGGAACCGCGGCCGATCGTCACGCACACGAAGTAGGCGGAGACGACGAGCAGGAGGCTCGCCCCGACCTGGTACGGGAACTCGAAGGTCCGCGGCTCGAGCTCCGGGTGGAGGAAGACGCTCAGACTCGTGGAGTGATAGAGCATCACCAGCACCACGCAACCGGCCCGAACAAGATCCCAGCTGATCTTCCGACGGCTCTTCTTCGTACCGCCGGGTCCGGCTGTCGTCACCCTTGTTGCTCTTCCTCTGCGTAAGTTCTCGAACAAAGCCTCACCCATGCGGGCGACTTCTCGCCATCGGGGCTGACACCCATTTTTGGTGCGCAGGACCCGTATGGGTGTTCGGGTCACCGGCGGTGGTCGAATGAACCCTCGGGAGGAGGTGCTGGACGTGTCGTTGTTCTGGCGGGTGTTCCTGCTCAACGCCGCCGTGCTCACGGGAGCCACGGCGTTGCTGGTGCTCAGCCCCGCGACGGTGTCCACCCCGGTGCTGCCCGCCGAAGGCCTGATCCTGGTCGCGGGGCTGGCCGCGATGCTCGTCGCCAACGCGCTGCTCCTGCGCATCGGGTTCCTGCCGCTGCGGCGGTTGACCCGGGCGATGACCACCATCGACCTGCTGCGGCCGGGGATGCGGCCGCCCGTGTCCGGGCACGGCGGGATAGCGGACCTGATCATGGCGTTCAACTCGATGCTGGACCGGCTGGAGTTCGAGCGCGCTACGAGCAACGCCCGGGCGCTGTCGGCCCAGGAGGCGGAGCGGCGCCGCATCGCCCGCGAGCTCCACGACGAGGTCGGGCAGAGCCTGACCGCGGTGCTGCTCGAGCTGCGCAGGGTGGCCGACCACGCCCCGGAGACGGTGTCCGCGGAGCTGCACGACGTGCAGGAGACCACCCGCGACAGCCTCGACGAGATCCGTCGCATCGCTCGGCGGCTGCGCCCCGGAGTGCTGGAGGAACTGGGTCTGGCCAGCGCCCTCAAGTCGCTTGCCGGCGAGGGACACGGTGTGTCCACGGGGTGCCGGATCGAGGGCGAGCTGCCGGAGCTGGGGGAGGAGATCGAGCTCGTGATCTACCGGGTAGCGCAGGAGAGCATCACCAACGCGGTCCGGCACGCGGAGTCGACGCGCATCAACGTGCTGGTGCGCTCCGATGCCGCGAAGGTCCGGTTGCGGGTGCGCGACGACGGTGTCGGCATCGGCGACGCCCCCGAGGGCGCGGGCATCCGCGGCATGCGCGAGCGCGCGTTGCTCGCCGGCGCCGCACTCGCGGTCGATCCCGGCCCCGAAGGCGGAACGGAAGTCCGGCTCGACGTGCCGATCACCAACGGGAGCGAGCGATGACGAGCGCGACCCGCATCCTGCTCGCCGACGATCACGTGCTGGTGCGCCGCGGGGTCCGGCTCATCCTGGACAACGAGCCCGACCTGTCCGTCGTCGCGGAGGCCGGTGACGGCGCCGAAGCGGTCGAGCTCGCCCGGGCCGAGCAGCCCGATCTGGCGATCCTCGACATCGCGATGCCCCGGCTGACCGGACTGCAGGCTGCTCGTCAGCTCACCAGGCTGCTGCCGGACCTGCGGATCCTGATCCTGACGATGTACGACAACGAGCAGTACCTCTTCGAGGCGCTCAAGTCGGGCGCCTCCGGCTACGTGCTCAAGTCCGTCGCCGACCGCGATCTGGTGGAGGCCTGCCGCGCGGCGGTGCGCGGCGAGCCGTTCCTGTACCCGGGCGCGGTGACCTCGCTGATCCGCGGCTATCTGGACCGCGCGGGTCAGGGCGAGGCGGTTCCGGAACGCGCGATCACCGATCGGGAGGAGGAGATCCTGAAGCTCGTGGCCGAGGGGCACTCCTCGAAGGAGATCGCCGATCTGCTGGTGATCAGCATCAAGACGGTCGAGCGACACCGCTCCAACCTCATGGCGAAGCTCGGCATGAAGGACCGGCTGGAACTCACCCGCTACGCGATCAGGGCCGGCCTCATCGAACCGTGAACGCCGAATTTTGGGAATGTTGTTCACGAAACGTCTTTCGGTGGCGAAAGGTCGAGCGGTGTCGCTCCGAAGTGGTCAACGCGGATAGCTCATCCGGGTTAAACACCGACAAAACGCCCCGGGCTTCGCTGGGGTTCCATGATCATGCGGTACTACCGAACTTGGAAAACCGCATGACAGAGGGAGTTCAGGAATCGTGACCACTCGACCGAAGATACTGGCGATCTACTTCCTGCTGGCCTACCGCTTCAGCGCGGCCGCGGGACGAGCCGCGGTGCGGCCGTATTCCGAGGCTGCCAAGACGACTCGTCGGGAAGGATGAAATAGCTTCCCTCACGCCGATTTCGGTTCGTCCGCGGCCGCTCTGGCGTAGCGCTCGGAGAGTTGAGCGCAGGCAGATCTGAGCTCCGGCGGTCCGATCACTTCCATGTCGGCGTCGTACTTCCCGAGTTCTGCTGCGAGCGCGCGCCAGGACCACGATCCCGAGACGAGCCTGCAACGGCCTTCGGAGAGTTCTTCGACCACCCCGTCGTAGGTGTAGCGGGAGACGGTCGCCGCGGGCAGATCGAGGATGACCTCGCCTCGACAGGGCCAGTTCTCCGCGCCTTGGAACCTGTTCCGGATGAAGGTGGCCGCATCGCCACCGGGAAGCTCCCGCCGGGTGAAGCGCGGGCCGGTCGGGGCGCGCGGGGTGATCCGGTCGGCGCGGAAGGTGCGCCAGTCGTCACGATCCAGGTCCCAGGCGATGAGGTACCAGCGGCCGCCCCAAGTGATCAGGTGGTGCGGCTGCGTCCGCCGTGGGTCCGGCGAACCGGCGTAGCCGAATCGAAGTTCCTCGCGCGCGTGGACCGCGCTGCTCAGCGCCATCAGGACGTCGCTGGCCACCCGCTGGGCTGAGCTGTGCTCGACGGCCGTGACCTGAACCGAGTCGATCCGGTGCCGCAGTCGGGACGGCATCACCTGGCGAACGGTCGTCAGCGCGCGAGCGGCGTTCTCCTCGATGCCCGCGCCCGCTGTCGTGGCGATGCGCAGCGCGATCGCCAACGCGACCGCCTGCTCGTCGTCGAACAGCAGTGGAGGCAGGTCGCTGCCGGCTTCCAGCCGGTAGCCGCCGTCCGGGCCTTTGGTCGTCGAGATCGGGTAGCCGAGCTCGCGCAGCCGGTCGACGTCGCGCCGGACCGTCCGGTCGCTGACCTCCAAGCGCTCGGCCAGCAAGGACCCGGGCCAGTCGCGCCGTGCCTGGAGCAACGACAGCATGGCCAGCAAGCGAGCAGAGGTCTTCCGCATGAACTCCATACTGCCCGCAGTAGCGGACAGCACCTGACCGCTACCAGTGCCATCCTTCTGCCATGCCCATCACCGAGAACGCACTCGACGTCGAAAAGCGCGATCTGCTCACCGAGCTCGCCACGCTGCGCGGCCAGCTGCTCACCAGCGTGCGGGGGCTCAGCGATGAGCAGCTGGGCCAACGCCCGACCACCAGCGCGCTGTGCCTCGGCGGAATCGTCAAGCACGTCGCCAACACGGAGAAGTCATGGCTGAGGTTCGTGTTGGAGGGGCCTTCTGCCATGACCTTCGCGCTGCCGGAAGGAGTCACCTGGGGTGACATCGAGGCCGGCACGGCCCGGGAGTACCCGCAGTGGATGATCGATCGGACCGAGGAGTTCCAGATGCTCCCCGGTGACACCCTCGACGGAATCGTCGCGCACTACGAGCAGGTCGCCGCGCACACCGAGCAGGTGGTCACCGAGCTGCCCGACCTGCTGATCACGCACCTGGTGCCCGATGCTCCGTGGAACGAACCGGGAACCGAGCTCAGCGCGCGGCGCGTGCTGCTGCACGTGATCTCCGAAACCGCGCAGCACGCCGGACATGCGGACATCATCCGCGAGACCATCGACGGTCAGACGGCCACCTGACCGCATGACCGTTCTCACCGAACGTGCGCTCAACCGCGCGACGCTGGCCCGGCAGCTCCTGCTGGAGCCCGCGGATCTCGCACCGCACGATGCCATCGCGCACCTGTGCGGGTTGCAGGCGCAGGAACCCCAGGAACCGTTCGTGGGGCTCTGGACCCGGCTTCGCGGGTTCGATCCTGCCGAGCTCTCCGAGCTGCTGACGCGACGACGGGTGGTGCGGACCCACCTCATGCGCCGCACCATTCACCTGCTGACGGCCGAGGATCTGCTGTCCTGGCGTTCTCGGCACGAGGCGATGCTGCTGCAGCGGGTCCTCGGCGTGTACCGGCGCGAACTCGCGGAGATCGACCTCGACCAGCTCGCTGCCGCGGGCCGGGACGTGTTGGCCGGAGGCGAACCGCACTCGCAGTCCGAGCTCGCGAGGGCGGTCGCTCACCGCTGGCCCGATCACAGCGCCCGCGCGCTGGGTGAGGTGGTGGTCGGGGCGTTGATCCCCGTGGTGCAGCTGCCGCCGCGAGGACTGTGGCGAACCGGTGGAGCCGCCCGCTACCTGCCGGCTTCCACCTGGTTGGGGCGTGAAGTCGACCGGGAATCGCCGGATGACGAGGTCGGACGGCAACTGGTGCTGCGCTACCTCGCTGCGTTCGGCCCGGCCGCCATCGCCGACATCCGCGCCTGGTCGGGGCTGGCCGGCCTGCCCGGTGCGGTGAAGTCGGTGCGCGATCGGCTCGTGTCCTTCCGCGATCAGCGCGGCCGCGAGCTGCTGGATCTACCCGATGCGCCCCGGCCGGACCCGGACGTGCCCGCGCCCGCGCTGTTCCTGCCCGCCTTCGACAACGCCATCCTCGGCTACGACGACCGCAGCCGGATCATCGACGACGCGCCCCGCGGCCTGTCGGTGGCCGGAGAACGCGTGGTGCTCGTCGACGGGCGGGTCGCCGGTACCTGGAAGTTCTGCGACGGAAGCGTGAACATCGCTCCGCTGCACTCGTTCTCGCGTGCGCAACGCGGGGACCTGCTGGAACGAGGGAGCGAGCTGGCGCTGTTCCTCTCCGGAGGCGAGACCGGTCGCGCGCGGGTCGGCTAGGAGCTTCACAGGTCCGGTGTTCAGCGGTGCAGGCCGGGTCCGACAGCCGGAGTGCGGTTACCGCCGCGCTCCGGCACAGCTCCCGGGGAGTCCCTCGGATCACGGCCTCCTGGTGCCACGCTCGCGGCTCGCGCCGGTGGGGCATCTCAACAGGCGAGGGCCGGGATGTGGTGGCGTTTCGATCAAACGGTGTGCACAGTGGAGACCATGGTTTTCCGCGTACCCACGCCCACCGACGTCCTAGGCCTCGCGAAGTCCACCGTGGGCTTGGTGACGGAAACGGCGACGGCCGCGGCGACCGCCCCGGTCCGCGTGCTCGGCCTCCTCGGCGAGGCGGAGAAGCTGGTCGGACGCGTCTCCACCGTGGTGGACCAGGTCGAGCACCTCGTCGAGCGTGCCAACGGCACCGTCGCGGACGCCGAGGAAGCGGTTCAGGACGCCCGCGCGATCGTCGTCGCGGCCGCCCCGATCGTGGCCGCCGCCGGGAAGGTCTCATCAAGGGCGGAAGCCGTGGTGGGACGCGCGAGCGGCGTGTGCGACGAAGCCGCCAAGACCGTGGTGGAGGCGCAGCGAACCTCGGCCAACGCCGACGAGCTGCTCGCGCTCTACTCGCCGACGGCCAAGAAGGCCGCGCCGCTGCTGGACCGGTTCGTCGAGGAGCTCTCCGATTCCGAGGTCGACGCGGCGATCCGCCTGGTCGACGAGCTGCCGCAACTCACCGAGCACGTCCTCACCGACATCCTGCCGATCTTGCGCACGCTGGACCGGGTGGGTCCGGAGATCCACGAACTCCTCGAGGTCACCTACGACGTCCGGCGGGCGATCGCCGGCATCCCCGGGTTCCAGTTCTTCCGCCGGCGGGGAGAGGACAAGGTCGAGGACGAGGAGCCAGCGAAGCCGCAACCGGTCGCAGCCGGGGAATGACCCCGTTCCGGCGGTGGGGACCTGGCGGTTGAGAGCCGGTGAGCTGTGCTCGGCGAGGCGGGGCAACCACGTGCTCCAGGTGCGGGACTCCGTCCCGCCGAGCAGGACTCAGGTCAGTCCTGGGATTCCTCGGCCGGGATCGACTGCCCCACGGGGACTGCCGGAACGGCGGCGGTCGCCTCGACGCCCACGTTCTGCACGACCGGCTGCAGCGGCATCGCCATGGTCGCGAGGCACGGCGCCACCGCCGATGTCGCGGATGCCAGTTCGGTCAGACCGCTGGTCAACTCCGATCCCGGTGTCGTGCGGACGCTCCAGACCACGACGTCGTTGGCGTTGCGGAGCTCAAGGCCGTCGTCGCCGACGATGAGGCCGGCGCCGGGGTTGCCGGTGGTGTCGGTGGACCAGACGGCTCGCCCACGCCGGTCGTAGAGGACGAGATCGCCGTCTTCGAGGAGCTTGCAGCGACCGGTCCCGCGGAACTGGGTGTCCGACGCCCAGAGCGCACCGCGGCCCTCGTTGCTGTAGAGCACCAGGTTCCCGTCGTCCTGGTGCGCGAGCGTGGTGCGACCGGACTCCGAGGTCAGGGACTGGCGACCGAGGGTCTGACCGGGAAGCATCTGGTCGCCGGTCGCCGCCGGGCCACCGGGGACGGAGGGCGCGCTCTCGGAGCTCCAGACGGTCGCGCCGTCGACGTCCGCGATGGTGACGTTGCCGTCGTCCTGGACCACCAGCGTCGCGGCCGGCCGGATCGCGCCGGTCGACCAGATCCGCTTGCCGACTGGGGAGAACAGCCCGAGCCCGTCGGTCTCGCGCAGCGCGCAGAAGGCGGACTCCGCACCGCAGGTGTCCGACGCCCACCACGCCCGCAGCGTCTCGTTCTCGTAGAGCACGATGTTGCCGTCGTCCTGGTGGACCAACGTGAATCGCCCGTTCTCCGAGGTGAGCGACTCGCGGCGCAGCGCCTGCCCGACGCGCATCTCGTGGCCCGTCGCGTAGTCGCCGGGGGCGCAGTCCGGCGCGTCGTCCGGGCCGGACTCGTCCAGGTCGTCGTCGCCGTCCTCGTCGTCGGTCAGGACGAAGAAGTCCGTGACGAAGCAGGTGATCTCGCCGTCGGCGTTGCGCCCGACCCAGGTCGGGTAGTGCCCGTCCCCGCCGCCGGAGGAGCACACGACCACCACGGTGCGGTTCTCGTCGTCGGTGATCCGCCCGATCGCGGTGTGATCCCGCTCTTCCAGGCACTCCAGAACGTTGTCGATGTAGGCGTCGTCGTCGCAGAACGCGAGGTTGCCCGCGTCGATGAACCCGCCCGTCCCGCCGTCGACCGGGTATCCGAAGAACGAACCGCCGTCGAGGGTCGACGCGTCCTGACCGTCGACCACCGCCATCTCCCAGGAGGTGGAGGGCTCGTCGCGGATCACGATCTTGAGCGCGGCCACCACCTGGTACCAGCTCGGCTTGTCGGCATCGCCGAACCGCGCCTCGGCCAGCACGACCGGATAGGTGCCGGGTGCGACGGACTGCGCGAAGGCGCCGTCGTCGGCCGAGCCGAACATGAACGGCTCGCCGGCGTAGACCTTGCCTGAGGGCATCCACAACGAGGCTTCACGAAGCAGCTGGACGGTGGCACCATCGCCATCGGGCAGGGTGTGGCGGGAACCGTCGACGAAGATCTGGTCGAAGTCGGGGGCGGGGATCGGCATGCGGGCTCTTCCGTTGAGCGGTCGGGTCCTTCTCCACACGTGCCACGGGCCGGTTTCGGTTCGGCACCGCCGGAACGCGGTGAGCGCGAACGGCCGTCCCGTGCGGTCGCCACGCGGAACCGATGGCCCCCGCGGCGACCGCACGTTGTGCGAGGTCCCGTTTTCCCACTCTGAATTTGTCAAAGAGCAAGCGCAGCAGGCGCGTTGGAGTACCGGTGGAGACGCTGATTCATCGGTGGAGCGCTGGCGGACCCCGTGATCCCGACACGGCCTCGAGCGCGCGCGGGATGAGAGTGCTCAGGGGGATGCCGCCCGGCGATTCCGAGCCGGTGAGCGTTGCAGGGTGATCGGCGAGGTGGAGGTCGAGCGATTCGTGGTCGGTGGACGAGGGGAGGCGCGTCTTCGATGTCGAACTCATGTGCTAAATGATGCCTCATGCGCGCTCGAACGCGCGAGCGAAATCGGGTCGCTGGATAGGGTGATCTACTCCGTCACCCTGCGAAACGAACTGCGCGGAAGCCTGTTTCAGCCGTCCGCTGCGGGGCGGCGCTCCTCGGGTGGCAGCAGTGCCGGGTGCCAGATGTCGGCGAGCGTCTCAGCGGGATCGGCTCCGGCCGCTTCCAGCGTTCCCTGCACCGCCCAGCGGGTGAAGAAGCGCTCCAGCTGCGTCACCAGGAGTCCGACCCGCAGTCGTGCCTCGTCGGCGCGCTGGTCGCCCCAGCGCAGCAGGTAGCGGGGCATCGCGGCGGGCAGTTCCGCGACGGCCTGCGTCGCGATCGGCCGGAACGAGGGCTCCAGCGCGACCGCCTCGTCCCAGACCGGCAGGATCTCCCGGTTCGCCTCGAACCAGCTCATCGCCCGGCGCAGCCAGTCGGTGAATCGGGCGCGCGAACCGGATTCCAGGACCTCGTCCAGGTCGGCGTAGACCGAGATCGCGCGCTGGTGCACCGTTTCGGCGCTGATCCGCCGCAGGACGTCGGGCTTCCCGCTGAAGTGCAGGTAGAAGGTCGCGCGGCTGCACCCCACCTCGGCGGTGATGTCGTCGATCGTGACCGCCGCGTAGCCGTCGTCGACGAAGCGCCTCCGCGCGGCTGCGAGCAGCGCGGCCCTGGTCTGCTCCTTCTGCTGCTGCCGGAGGGTGGGGCGCTGGGTATCGGTCACGAGCCCGACCATACCGCTGACAACTCACTAGACACCACGTCAGCGAAATGGCAAGGTCGATCGGTGATCGCAGCGCGACGAGGAGGTTGCCGATGGGTTCCGATCCGGTGGTCTGCATCATCGGAGCCGGGTGCTCCGGTTTCACCACGGCCAAGCGGTTGCGCGACGCGGGGATCCGCTACGACTGCTTCGAGGAGTCCGACGACGTCGGCGGGAACTGGTACTTCGACAACCCCAACGGGCGTTCCGCGTGCTACGAGTCGCTGCACATCGACACCTCGACCACCCGTCTGCAGTTCGAGGACTTCCCGGCCGAGGGCAACTGGCCGGACTTCCCGCACCACACGCTGATCCACGAGTACTTCCGGGACTACGTCGAGCACTTCGGGCTTCGCGAGACCATCACGTTCAACACCCGGGTCGACAACGCGCGACGGACCCCGGACGGGCGCTGGGAAGTCCGGTTGAGCAGCGGCGAGAGTCGCCAGTACGACGCTCTCGTGGTCGCCAACGGCCACCACTGGGACCCGCGAACCCCGCAGTACCCGGGCGAGTTCGACGGAGCGACGCTGCACAGCCACTCCTACCGGAGCCCGTTCTCCCCGGTGGACATGCGCGGCAAGCGGGTCGTGGTCGTGGGCATGGGCAACTCAGCGCTGGACATCGCCGCCGAGCTGTCGCACCGCTCCATCGCCGAGCACGTCTGGGTGTCCGCGCGTCGCGGGGTGTGGGTGCTGCCGAAGTACCGGGGCGGCAAGCCGGCGGACAAGCTGATGATGCCGCCGTGGATGCCCAAGAAGCTGGCCCTGCGCCTGGCGCGCAAGGCGATCAAGAGCAACGTCGGGGCGATGCAGGACTACGGCCTCCCCGAACCCGACCACGAACCGCTGTCGGCGCATCCGTCGGTGAGCATCGACTTCCTGGCCAAGGCCGGCTCCGGGGACCTGACCTGCGTTCCCGCCATCGAGCGGCTGGAAGGGCCGGAGGTCGTGTGCGCCGACGGGACGAAAGTCGAGGCCGACGTGATCGTCTTCGCGACCGGCTACAAGATGAGCTTCCCGTTCTTCGACGACCGCGAGCTGCAGCCGGACACCGAGCACCGGTTCCCGCTGTTCAAGCGGATCTTCAAGCCGGGGGTCGACAACCTGTACTTCGCCGGGCTCGCGCAGGCCTCTCCGACGATCGTCAATCTCGCCGAGCAGCAGAGCAAGCTGATCGCCGCGCACGTGGCGGGGGAGTACCGGCTGCCGGGGGCCGCTGAGATGCAGCGCATCATGGCCCAGGACGAGCGCAAGCACCTCGGGCAGTACTACAACACGCCCAGGCATACCATCCAGCTCGACTTCGCCCGGTACGTGCGCGATCTGCGCCGCGAGATCGTCGTCGGCAGAAAGCGAGCCACTCGATGAACGGCGACTGCGCACCCCGCTTCGCACCGCTGCGCGACCTGCTGGACCGCAGGCTGGACGAGGGTGAGGAACGCGGTGCCTCGCTCTGCGTCGTCCAGGACGGGGAAGTGGTGGTCGACCTGTGGGCCGGCGAGGCGCGCGAAGGCGTGCCGTGGGAGCGGGACACGCTGGTCAACACCTTCTCGGTGACCAAGACGATGCTCGCGCTCGTCGCGCTCGGCCTCATCGACTCCGGCGAGCTCGATCCCGACGCGCCGGTCGCCCGCTACTGGCCCGAGTTCGCCGCGGAGGGGAAGTCGGGAATCCTGGTCAGGCACCTGCTCGGGCACAGCAGCGGGCTTCCGGGCTGGGACGAGAAGATGACCCTGGAAGACCTCTACGACCCGCGCCGTCCCGCTGCGCTGCTGGCCGCGCAGAAGCCGTGGTTCGAACCGGGGGACGGGTCGGGCTACCAGGCGATCAGCCACGGGCACCTGATCGGCGAGCTCGTGCTCCGCATCACCGGCCACACCGCCGGAACCGTGCTGCGCACCGACTACGCCGAACCGCTGGGCGCTGACTTCTGGCTCGGCGCACCGGAATCCGTCGACGGCCGGGTCGCGATGCTGAAATCACCGCCGCACGCCCCCGACCTCGACGAGTTCGGCAAGCGAGCGCTGGGCAACCCGCTGTTCTCGATGAAGGTGACCACCACGCGGGAGTTCCTGGGTGCCGAACTGGGCGGGTTCAACGGCCAGGGCAACGCCCGCTCGGTCGCGCGGCTGCAATCGCTGATCTCCCACGGCGGCGCGGTCGGGGGCAGGCGCTACCTGTCGCCCGAGGTGATCGAGCGGATCTTCGAGGTCCAATCCGATTCGCGCGACAGGGTTCTCGGTCGCCGCATCCCGTTCGGGCTCGGTTACGCGCTGGCCGCACCGGAGCTGATGCCGACGCCGTCGGGGCGGATCTGCTGGTGGGTCGGCAACGGCGGCGCCGTGGTGGTCAACGACCTCGACCGGCGGATGACCCTGGCCTACACGATGAACAAGATGGCCGCCGAGCTCATCGGCGCGGCCAAGACCCGCGACTACGTGCGCACCGCCTACGAGTGCCTCGGTGAGACGCCCTGAGCCTCATCACGAGAGAACGAGCCGGCGACCCCTCGGCCGCCGGCTCGTAGTGGTTCCGGCCGGTCAGGCGCCGAATCCCTTGAAGAGGGTGGTGAACTCGAACGGCTGCTGCTCGATGCTGCTGCAGGTCGGCGACACCGCCCCGCCGGGGCAGTCGCCGTTGTCGCGGCCGGCCGACCAGAACGACAGCAGGCCGATGCCGTTGGTGTTCGCCCAGTCCAGCAGCTGATGCGCGTGGTCCTGGTTGAAGATGTTGCCGTTGAAGTTCCGGCCGATCATCGGTGTCACGCCCAGCCGGGCCTTGAGATCGGCGTCGCTGAGGTCCGGCCAGATCTCCTTCATCTGGCGCAGGGTGCTCTCGGCGGCTGCGATCACCGCGTCGCCCCAGGGCTTCTGCGAGCCGAACTCCATGGCCATCGGGTTGACCAGCACGTCGACGCCGTGCGCCGCGGCGCTCTGCAGAACCTGCAGCGAGTAGGGGTCGAGGCCGGTCTCGTCGGCCTGCACCCGCAGCGTGTAGCTGACCTTGGTGCCGCGTTCGGCCTGCAGCTTGGCCAGGGCTTCGTTGACGACGTCGTGCGGGATGGTCGCCTCGACGTCGACGTCGAGGTGGTTGGCGCCGGTCGCGTCGAGGATCGTCTTGTAGGCGCCCAGCAGCTCGTCGGCGGTGCCGCACACGCTTTCCAGGTACGGGCCCATGGCGCCGCCGGTGGCGACGATGACGTCGCCGCCCATGCCGCGCAGCTCGTCGATCTGACCCTTGATCGCCGGGTCGTCGATGGCCCGCTCGCCGCCCCACATCGGGGTGCAGCCTGCGGCGCTGCCGAGCACGAAGGCCAGCGTGAAGTGCTGCTGACCGGTCGCCTTGGCGACGTCGACCAGGGTGGGCTTCTCCTGCATCACGTCGATGTAGGGCGCGGACTTGATGTCGGCAGGCGCTTCCTGCGCGAGCGCGGAACCCGCGGCCAGCGGGAGCATCGAGCCCGCGACCAGCGCGGTGACGATCTTTCGGGGGATTCGCATGCTGCTACTCCAGGGGATCACTGGAACTCGGAGATGATCTTGGTGAACTCGTAGGGCTGCTGCTCGACGCTGCTGCACTTGCCGTCGGCCCAACCGCCGGGCTGGGTGCAGACGCGGTCGCGGTTGAGCGCCCAGTAGGAGAGGCGGCCGATCTGCTTCTGCTTGGCGTAGTCCAGCAGCGCGCGGAAGGTGTCCGGGGTGAACAGCTCCGACGGCTGGTCGGTGTGGCCGTTCATGAGGATCACGCCCGTGCGCGCGTAGGCCGCGGCGTCGTCGAACTCGGGGTGCAGCTCGCGCAGCTGCTGGTGGAACGCCTCGGCGACCGAGATGGCGCTGTTGGCCATGTCCTGACCGGGGCCGCCGTAGTCGAAGTCCATGATCTTGAACAGGTCGATCTCAGCGCCCATGTCCTTGGCGCGCTGGATCTCGGCCTTGCCCGCCTCGTTGAGCCCGACGGTGGTCATCGGCAGCGTCAGGGTGACGTGGAGGTCGGGGTTGCGCTCCTTGAGCGTCTTGATGGCTTCGAAGCGCTTGGTCTCGTTGGGGACGTCGCCCAGGTCGTCGCCCTCGATGTCGAGGTCGATGTGGGTCAGTTCGTACTTGTCGATGACCTGCTGGTACGCATCGGCCAGCGCCGCGGCGTCAGCGCAGGCGGCCGCGAGCTCGATGCCGTTGTAGCCGCCGAAGGACACGGAGATGTTGCCGCCCGCGGCCCGCACGGCGTCGGCCTTGGCCTTCACCGCGGTGTCGGTGGCCACCTCCTGGCCGACCTTGCCGTCCCAGGTGGGCGTGCAGGAGTCGGTGGACGGGGCCAGGGCGAAGGCGAAGATGTAGTCCTTCTGCCCGCTGGCCTCGATGGCTTCGGCGATGTCCTGGGGTTCGTTGTCCAGCGGCATGTAGTACGGCGCGGCCTTGAGCTCGCCCGGAGCGGCCTGCGCCGTCATGGCGCCCGCGATCGGCAGCATCAGCAGGCCGGCGGCCAGTGCCGCCCATCGGGCCGGTTTCCTGGTCAAAGGGTGCTCCCCTCGTGACGACCCGGCCGATCGGCCGGGTCGTGAATCGATCCGGAAGCGTGGCGCGCTCGGCTCCGGACGTGCGCTGCGGAGATCTCCAGCGCGGAGGAAGGTATGTGCACCAGGTCACCCAGTCAATGGGTCTAGACCAGTTTGGCGGGACTACGCAACGACTCTCGGCCGAGCGCTGCATCCGCGGCGTCGGAATGCCGCGTCGCGTTGCGCCGGACGCCGCGGCATGTCGTTCCCGGGGCGGCGAGCGTTAGCCGGTTCCAGCGGTGCGAAGGATCACGATCTGCCAGCGGTGGTCGAGAGCCGGACGAAAGCCCGCCGTTTCAGCAATACATCCTGCGCACGACCCCGTTGGGCGGTCACGCCCGGGTCTCGGAGGTGCTGCGGCGGGGATCTAGGGTGACCGCCCATTGCCGCAGTCCCCACTCGAAGGAGTGATCGGCTCTCATGTCGAACGCCAACCCCGCTCCGCGACGCACCGCGCTGGTGGCGGCTGCAGCGCTGTCCACCGTGGTGCTCGGAAGCACGCCCGCCACCGCCGAGCCCGAATCGGGCGAGGCCTCGCAGGCCGCGCAGAAGCTGCGCGAGCTGTCCAAGCAGGCGGAAGTGCTCACCGAGGACTACAAGAAGGCGCAGGACGATCACACCGCCAAGCGCAACGACCTCGACCGGTTCAACGCCGAAGCCCAGCAGGCCGACCGGGTCGCGGGCGAGGCGCGCGTGCAGGAGGAGCAGCTGCGCGGGAAGGTCGACCGGCTGAGCAAGGCCTCCTACAAGGGTTCGCAGATGAACTCGATCGCGGCGGTGCTCGACAGCGAGAACCCGGACGCGTTCCTGGACCGCGCCTCCACGCTCGACCTGATGGCGCAGCACAACTCCGAGTCGGTGCGCGCCTTCTCCGACGCCACCCACCGCGCCGAGGGTGCCCGCAGGCAAGCCTTCGACGCGCGCGCCGGTGCCGAGAAGGCCGAGGCGGACGCCGCGCGGCTGGAAGGCGACATCGAGGGCCGCAAGAAGGAGATGGACGCGCAGGTCGCCAAGGTCAAGGAGCAGTACAACGACCTCAGCGAGAAGGACAAGGGGATCCTGTCGGGCGTGAAGAGCACCGTCGGGCAGCTCGCCGGTTCCGGTGCCGCGATCAAGGCGGTCAACGCCGCGCTGAACAAGCAGGGCTCCCCGTACGTGTACGGCGCCAAGGGACCCTCGCAGTTCGACTGCTCCGGCCTGGTGCAGTACGCCTACAAGCAGGCCGGGGTCGATCTGCCGGGTTCGACGCGTTCGCAGGTGTCGGTGGGGCGTTCGGTGTCGCAGTCGGAGATGAAGCCCGGCGACATCATCTTCTTCTACAGCTCCGCCAGCCACGACGGCATCTACATCGGCAACGGCAAGATGGTCCACGCTCCGACCGAGGGGCAGACGGTCAGCGTCGAAGAGGTCGAGTACATGGGCGAGATCAACTCGGTGCGTCGCGTCGCCGGCTGATGCGGGATTGCGCGTCCCGGGTGGTTTTCAGGAATTCGGCCTCGGGACGGAGACCCGTTCCGCTACAGTCCGTGTCGTCATGATCACTGAAAGCCAGGTTCCTGGTCCCTTCCTCGCGTGAACCGGTGGTTCCGGGCGAGGTGGACAACGATGGGAGAACCCATGTTAAGCAGGATCGCGATGGTGTCGGTGACCGCTGCGGCCGCCGTTCTGCCGCTCGGCGCGGCCAGCGCCGCAGCAGAACCGGCCGCACCGGAACTCGTCCCGGGAACGCCGTGCACGGCGACCGCGCACGCGTGCGTGAGCCTGTCGGCCAACCGCGCGTGGCTGATCCGGGCCGGTGAGGTCTACTACGGCGAGGCCTCGGCGCTCGGTGGACGTCCCGAGACGCCCACGCCGGCCGGCGTCTTCCACGTGACGTGGAAGGACAAGGACCACCACAGCAAGGAGTTCGACGCCCCGATGCCGAACTCGGTGTTCTTCACCAACACCGGTGTGGCGTTCCACCAGGGCAGCCTGACCGAGCGTTCCGCGGGCTGCCTCCACCTGTCGAAGAAGTCCTCGGAGGTCTTCTTCGACAAGCTCCAGGTCGGCGACGAGGTCCAGGTCGTCCCGTAACGGACGCCCCACGACCGGAGCTGTTGGTGAGCTGCTGTGCGTGGCGGTGCGGGTGGCGGAACCTGAGCGCCTTCGTGGACTCCGTGCGCCGCTCCTTGAGTATGCCAATACGAGGCGTCCCGGCGTACTCGCCACGAAGGCGCTCAGAACCCGCGGCGGTGCCGGCTGAGTCCCACACCTGAAACAACGGCTCCGCCGCATCCCTCAACAGTTCCCAGGCCCGTGACTCGCGAAACCGGAGTCACGGGCCTTTCGCGTTCTTCAAGGCCTCGTTGCAGTCCGCGCAGGTCGGGGCATGGATCCAGTCGAACTCCGAGGGGCTGGCCAACGCGAAAACGCCTTCGCAAGCAGAGGTCGCCGACGGGCCGGCGTCCGCGCTGTTCCCGAGGAAGGCATGCCGGACCAGGCCGTAGTGGCTGGTGGCGTCCGGCACCGGGCGCCAGAAGTAGCGCAACCACGCTCTTCCCGCTGTCATGCGAAACCTCATCCCTGCGCTCGGTGGATTCCGAAGCTGCCGCGGAGCAGTGACTTCCGGACGACGATCAGCGGCAACTTCCATGAGTAGTGTCGGGATGACTGACGGTGATCGATAGGCTCCGGCCGTTCACAGGCGTTCGCAGCGGGGGTGGGGCATGGCGACGGGTGCGGATCTCAGGGCGGTCCGGGAAGCGGCTGGGCTGAGCCTGTGCGGGCTGGCGCGGCGAACCCACTTCGCGAAGTCCTACCTGAGCATGGTCGAGACCGGGAAACGGCCCGTGGCAGCGGATGTGGCCGATGCCTACGAGCAGGTTCTCGGTGTCCCGTTGCGGCCTGCACCGGCTGACCCGGTGCGGCTCGCGCACGAATGGCTCGTGGGCGAGTCGCCGGTGGTCGTGCAGGTGCGGGCGGGGCGACGGGTGGGTGCGGAGCTGGCGACCGAGCTGGAGAGGCGCGTGGTCGAGCTCCGGCATCTCGACGACGTCGTGGCGTGCCGGGACCTCCTGCCCGCCGTGTCCCGTGAGTTGGCGGACGCCGAGGGGCTGGTCCGTTCGGCCAGCTTCTCGGAGCGGGTCGGTCGGCGGTTGTTCACCGCTGTCGGCGAGCTGGCCCAACTGGCAGGTTGGATCGCCAGCGACGCCGGGCGTCACGCCGAAGCACAGCGGTTCTACGTCTCCGGCGTGGGAGCTGCGGGGGAAGCCTCGGACCGCGTGCTCGGTGCGCAGCTGTTGTCGAGCTTGAGCTACCAGATCGCGAACGTCGGGGACCCGCGCGACGCGGTCCTGCTCGCCCGCACGGCGGCGCTGGGCACTGTGGGCGCCACGCCGGTCGTTCGCGCGTTGTTCCTGGAGAGGGTTGCTTGGGCATCGGTGAGAGCCGCTGACGTCACCGGTACCTGGCGAGCGTTGGATGCGGTGGACGAGGCGTACGAGCGGCGCGGCGGGAGTGGTAGCGAGCCGGAGTGGGTCTACTGGCTGGATCGTTCGGAGATCGATGTCATGGCGGGTCGCTGCATGATCGAACTGGGTCGGCCGGCTGATGCCGAGCCGTTGCTGGCGCGGGCGATCGCCCACTACCCGCCGGATCACGCTCGGGAGGTCGCGCTCTACTCGTCGTGGCTCGCCGAATCCCACGCACGAGCCGGGGATCTGGATGCCGCCCGGGACGCTCTCGACCGCGCGCAGCAGCACGCCGAGATCATGCCGTCGGCGCGGACGGCCGCTCGGCTCGACGTGGTTCGGGCCGTGTGCGGCTCTGGTTGAGGGGCCGTGATGTCATGGGGTTCTGGGCAGGGAGTGGGTGAGGGTGGTCGCCCATTGGGCGACGATGTTCTTGCGGCGGGGGGAGTCGTCGGTGAGGACGTCGGCCAGGCCGAGACCGCGGGCCAGGTCGAGGGTGGCCTGGACGAGGCGCCGAGTGGTGGGGTCGGAGTCGTCCGCGCCGAGCATCTCGATGGCGACCTGATGCACCGTGCGGCCGAACTTCGCTTCCAGCGGGACGATCCGTTCCCGCAGGCCCGGGTCCGCGGCCGCTGCCGTCCAGACCTGGAGAGCGGCTTTGAACAGGTCTCCCGTGTAGTAGTCGACGACCCGGGAGACCACGTACTCGGTCCGGCCGGGGCCTTCGGGCAGCTGCGTGCTCTCCGCGCGGATCTCCGACATCCGCGCGTTGAACATGTGCTCCAGGGCAGCGGTGATGAGGTCCTCGCGAGCCGGGAAGTGGTGCTGCGCCGCGCCGCGCGACACCCCGGCCCGCTGGGCGGCGGCCGTGACCGTCGTCGCGTCCCAGCCCTGGGTCGCGAGGCAGTCGATGGTGGCCTCCAGCAGGCGTTGCCGCGTCGCTCGGCTGCGGTCCTGCTTCGGCTCGCGCGACGTCATCTCCGTGGTCCCCCGCTCTGGCAGCTCGCACCGTCCCCGGCCGGGTCGGCGCCGCTCAGTACGACTTCGGCAGGCCCAGGCTGTGCTGGGCGACGTAGTTCAGGATCATTTCACGGCTGACCGGGGCGACGCGGGCGATGCGCGCGGCACCGAGCATGGCGGCCAGACCGTGCTCGGCGGTCAGGCCGGAACCGCCGTGGGTCTGGATGGCCCGGTCCAGCGCGGCGATGCTCGCCTCGGCCGCGGCGTACTTGGCCATGTTCGCCGCCTCCGCGGCCTCCATGTCCTGCCCGGCGTCGTAGAGGGTGGCGGCCTTCTGCATCATCACCTTCGCCAGCTCCACCTCGATCTTGTGCTGAGCCAGCGGGTGCGCGATGCCCTGGTGCGCGCCGATCGGCGTCTTCCAGACCTGCCGCTGGTTGGCGTAGGCCACGGCCCGGGACAGCGCGTAGCGACCCATGCCGGTCGACAGCGCCGCGCCGAGGATGCGCTCCGGGTTGAGACCGGAGAACAGCTGCATCAGCGCCGCGTCCTCCTCACCGACGAGGGCGTCGGCGGGAAGCCGCACGTCGTCGAGGAACAGCGTGAACTGCCGGTCCGGGGCGATGATGTCCATCTCCATCGGATGCGCGACGAAGTTCGGAGAATCGGTGGGCACGACGAACAGCGCGGGCTTGAGCTTGCCGGTCGCCGCGTCCTCGGTGCGCGCGACGACGAGCACGGCGTCGGCCTGGTCGACGCCGGAGATGAACACCTTCTGGCCGTTGAGGACCCAGTCCGCGCCGTCGCGCCGCGCGGTGGTGCTGATGTGGTGCGAGTTCGATCCGGCACCGGGTTCGGTGATGGCGAAGACCATCGTGGTGCTGGCGTCGGCGAGGCCCGGGAGCCAGCGCTGCTTCTGCTCCGGCGTGCCGTACTTGCTGATGATGGTGCCGCAGATCGCGGGCGAGACCACCACCAGCAACAACCCGGCGCCCTCGGCGGAGAGCTCCTCCTGCACCAGCGCGAGTTCGTAGATCCCGGCGCCGCCCCCGCCGTACTCCTCGGGGATGTTGACGCCGAGGAAGCCGAGCCTGCCCGCCTCCGCCCAGAGCTCGGTCAGCGGCTCCTGCTTCCGCGCCTTCGGCAGCACGTAGTCGACGTGGTTGTAGCGCTGGGCGAGCTTGGCGACGGAGGCCCGCAGCTCCTTCTGCTCGTCGGTTTCGATGAAGCTCATCGGCTCTCCTCGGAGTCCGGGGTGTCGACCACGGCCAGCACGGTTCCCACCTCGACCTGCTGTCCCTCGGTCACGTTCAGCTCTGCGAGCACTCCGTCGGTGGGCGCGGCCACGGTGTGCTCCATCTTCATCGCCTCCAGCCACAGGATCGGCTGTCCTGCGGTGACGCGGTCGCCGGCATTTGCGGCCAGCCGGATGACCTTGCCCGGCATCGGTGCCAGCAGCGATCCCTCCACGACCCGCTCCGCCGGGTCGGTGAACCGCGGTCGCCGCACCAGCGAGACCGGGCCCAGCGGGGAGTCCACGCAGACCAGGTCGTCGTAGCGGGCGATGCCGAAACTCCGCCGGAGCGAGCCGTTCTCACACGGGACGTCGAGCACCACCCGCGACGGCGAGGCCTCGACGACCGCGAGACCGGGGTGCTCGACGAACTCGAACCCGGTGCGCTTCGCCAGGTAGGACACCGCGATCTCACGCTCACCGCAGGTGTGCACCTTCGTCTGCGGGACCGACGGCAGGTTCCGCCACCCGGAGGGGATCCGCGCGTTGACGCCTGCGGCGAGCCGGTTCTCGGCAGCGGAAGCGACGGTCGCGGCCACGGCGGCGAGATCCGCGGAGTCCTCGGAAGCCAGCGGTCGCGCGAGGGCGTCCAGGCCGTGCCGGTCGAAGAACGCCGTGTCGGTGTCGCCGGCCAGGAACGCCGGGTGCCGCAGGATCCGCACGAGCAGGTCGCGGTTGGTGACCAGGCCGTGGACCTGCGCGCGGGACAGGCTCGCGGCCAGCAGCCGGGCGGCCTCGTCCCTGGTGTCGCCGTAGGAGATGACCTTGGCCAACATCGGGTCGTAGTGGATGCTCACCGCGTCACCGCTGCGGAAACCGGAGTCCAGCCGCACGCCCGGGGACGTGAGCACCTCGAACTCCGCTGCGGTGCCGCGGAATTCGAGGTGCCGCAGCGTTCCGCTCTGGGGGCGCCAGTCGTGTGCGGGATCTTCGGCGTAGAGCCGGACCTCGATCGAATGACCGTGGCAGGCAGGCGATTCCGGCGGCAGTGCGTATCCGTCGGCGATCTGCAGCTGGAGCCGGACCAGGTCGACGCCCGTGGTGTTCTCGGTGACCGGGTGCTCCACCTGCAGACGGGTGTTCATCTCCAGGAAGTAGAACTCGCCCGCCTCGTCGGCGAGGAACTCGACCGTGCCCGCGCCCTCGTAGCCGATGGCGGAGGCGGCCAGCCGCGCCGCGTCGAACAGGCGCGTGCGCATCTGCGGGCCGATCCGCTCCACCAGCGGGGACGGGGCTTCCTCCACGACCTTCTGGTGCCTGCGCTGGATCGAGCACTCCCGCTCGCCCAGCGCCCACACCGTCCCGTGCTGGTCGGCCAGGACCTGCACCTCGATGTGCCTGCCGGTTTCCAGGTACCGCTCGCAGAACACGGCCGGATCGCCGAATGCCGATTCGGCTTCGCGGCGCGCGGCGTCGAGCTGCCTGGGCAGCTCGGAGAGCGTCCGGACCACCCGCATGCCGCGACCGCCACCGCCCGCGGAGGCCTTGACCAGTACCGGGAGGTCGGATTCGGTGACGGTGGCCGGGTCGAGCTCGGGCAGGACCGGGACCCCGGCGTCCGACATCAGCGCCTTGGCCTCGACCTTGGACCCCATCGATTCGATCGCCTTGACCGGCGGACCCACCCAGCGCAGGCCGGCGTCGATGACGGCTTCGGCGAACGCGGCGTTCTCCGAGAGGAAGCCGTAGCCGGGATGCACCGCGTCGGCGCCCGCCGACCGCGCGGCCCGCACCAGCTGCGCGGCTTGGAGGTACGTCTCGGCGGGGGTGTCGCCGGGGAGCCGGACGGCCACGTCGGCTTCGGCGGTGTGGGGTGCTGCGGCGTCGGCGTCGGAGAAGACCGCGGTCGTGGACAGGCCCATCCGGCGGGCCGTGGCGAAGACGCGCCGGGCGATCTCACCTCGGTTGGCGACGAGAACGTGGGTGATCATCGCGTGGCTCCTCACATCCGGAAGACGCCGAAGCCCTCGGCGCCTTCGATCGGGGCGTTGTGGATCGCCGACAGGCACATCCCCAGCACCGTCCGGGTGTCGCGCGGATCGATGACGCCGTCGTCGTAGAGCCGACCGGACAGGAACATCGGCAACGACTCCGCTTCGATCTGGTTCTCGACGGCTTCGCGCATCGCCGCGTCACCGGCCTCGTCGAACGGCTGGCCCTTGGCCTCCGCGGCCGCGCGGCCGACGATCGAGATCACCCCGGCCAGCTGCGCAGGCCCCATCACCGCGGATTTCGCGCTGGGCCAGGAGAACAGGAACCGGGGGTCGTAGGCCCTGCCGCACATGCCGTAGTGCCCCGCGCCGTAGGAGGCGCCCATCAGCAGCGAGAGGTGCGGGACCTTCGAGTTGGACACCGCGTTGATCATCATCGCACCGTGCTTGATGATGCCGCCCTGCTCGTACTCGGCACCCACCATGTAGCCGGTGGTGTTGTGCAGGAACAGCAGCGGCGTCTCGGCGCGGTTGGCCAGCTGGATGAACTGGGTCGCCTTCTGCGACTCCTCGGAGAACAGCACGCCCCGCGCGTTGGCGAGGATGCCGACCGGGTAGCCGTGCAGCTCGGCCCACCCGGTGACCAGACTGGACCCGTACCGGGGTTTGAACTCGTCGAAGTCGGAACCGTCGACGATGCGGGCGATCACCTCGCGCGGATCGAACGGCACCTTCAAGTCCGTGGGCACCACGCCCAGCAGCTCGTCGGGGGAGTGCAGCGGTTCGCTGACCTCCGCGCGAGGGGCCGGTCCCTTCTTCCGCCAGTTCAGGCGTTTGACGATGGAACGGCCGATGCGCAGCGCGTCGGGCTCGTCGAGCGCGAAGTGGTCCGCCAGACCGGACACCCCGGCGTGCATGTCGGCGCCGCCCAGCGACTCGTCATCGGAGTCCTCGCCGGTGGCCATCTTCACCAGCGGTGGACCGCCGAGGAACACCTTCGAGCGCTCCTTGACCATCACCGTGTGGTCCGACATGCCCGGGATGTAGGCGCCGCCCGCCGTGGAATTGCCGAAGACCAGCGCGATGGTGGGAATCCCCGCCGCCGACAGGCGGGTGAGGTCGCGGAACAGCGCGCCGCCCGGGATGAAGACCTCCTTCTGCGTCGGCAGATCCGCTCCACCGGACTCGACGAGGGAGATCACCGGGAGCCGGTTGCGCTCCACGATCTCGTTGGCGCGCAACGACTTGCGCAACGTCCACGGATTGCTGGTGCCTCCGCGCACGGTCGGGTCGTTCGCGACGATCATGCACTCGACGCCCTCGACGACGCCGATGCCGGTGACCACCGAGGCGCCCACCTGGAAGTCGCTGCCCCACGCGGCCAGCGGGCACAGCTCCAGGAACGGCGAGTCCTCGTCGAGGAGCAGCTCGATGCGTTCCCGCGCGGTGAGCTTGCCGCGTGCGCGGTGGCGCTCCACCTTCGACGGGCCACCACCGGCGACCGCCGTCTCGTGCGCGGCCTCGACCTCGGCGAGCTTGCCGGTCATCGACTCGACCGCCTCCGCGTACTCGCCGGAACCGGTGTCCAGCGCGGATCGCAGGATCGTCATGCTCGGTACCCCAATCGGTTCGCCGCCAGTCCGGTCATGATCTCGGTGGTTCCGCCGCCGATGCCCAGGATCCGCATGTCCCGGTACTGGCGCTCGACCTCGGACTCGCGCATGTAGCCGAGCCCGCCGAACAGCTGCAGCGCCTGGTGCGCCACCCACTCACCGGCTTCCACGGCGGTGTTCTTGGCGAAGCACACCTCGACCGTCAGGTCCTGCTCGCCCGCGACCGCGCGTTCGGCGAGCCTGCGGGTGTAGACGCGGGCGACGTCGATCTTGCGGGCCATCTCGGTGAGCGTGGTCTGCACGGACTGCCGGGTGATCAGCGCGCGGCCGAAGGTCTCCCGGTCCCGGCACCACTGCTCGGCGAGATCGAGGCAGCGCTGCGCGCTGGCGTAGGCCTGCACGGCCAAGGACAGGCGTTCGCTGAGGAAGGCCTGCGCGATCTGCAGGAAACCGGAGTTCTCCGGGCCCACCAGGTTCTCCGCGGGCACGCGGACGTCGGTGAACGACAGCTCGGCGGTGTCGGAGGCCTGCCAGCCCATCTTCTCCAGCTGGCGGGAGACGGTGAACCCGGGCGTCCCCTTCTCCACCGCCAGCAGCGACACACCGCCGGCCCCGTCCTCGCCGGTGCGCACGGCGGTCACGACGTAGTCGGCGCGGCAGCCGGAGGTGATGAACGCCTTGGCACCGTTGACCACGTAGTGCTCGCCGTCGCGGTCGGCGCGGGTGCGCAGGTGGCCGACGTCGGAACCACCGCCGGGCTCGGTGATTGCCAGCGCACCGATCTTGCGACCGGCCAGCGTGGGTCTCACCCAGCGCTCGATCTGCCGCGGGTCGTGGGCGGCGGCCATGTGCGGCACCGCGATCCCGCAGGTGAACAGCGAGGCGAAAGTGCCGCCGGAACCACCCGCGTAGTGCATCTCCTCGGCGATGACCGCCGCGTCGATGAGATCACCGCCGCCACCGCCCACCTCGACCGGCAGCGCTGCACCGAGAAGCCCCAGATCGCCGGCCTTCTCGTGCAGCCAGCGCGGCAGCTCGCCGTCTCGCTCCCAGCCGTCCTGGTGGGGCAGCACGTCGGTCTCGACGAAGCGGCGCACGGTTTCCCGCAGCGCCCGTCGCTCGTCGTCGTCCCACGGGTTCACAGCAGCACCTCCGGGATCTCGATGTACCGGGACCGCAGCCACTCGCCGAGTCCCTTGGCCTGCGGGTCGAAACGTGCCTGCGCCGCCGCGCCTTCGCCGAGGATGCCCTCGACCACGAAGTTCAGCGCTCGCAGGTTCGGCAGCACCGTGCGGGAGATCGGCAGTTCGGCTGCTTCCGGAAGCAGCTCTCGCAGGCGGTCGGTCGTGAGCGCGTGCGCCAGCCAGCGCCACTGCTGTTCGGTGCGCACCCACACACCGACGTTGGCGTTGCCGCCCTTGTCGCCGCTGCGCGCCGCCACGAACGTCCCGAGCGGGACCCGGCGGGTGGGTCCTTCCGGAAGGGCTTGCGGCAGGCGCGGTTCGGGCTGGATCTCCAGCTTCCGCGTCTCCGCCTGCGGCGCTACCTCCACCCGGTCGCCGTCCGGAAGCACGGCGGTGTGCGGAACCAGGGCCGGATCGACGTAGCCCGCGGTGAAAACGCCGTAGGGCGAGGCTTTCCCGGGCACACTGGTCAGAGAGCACCCGGGGTAGCTGGCCAGCGCCATCTCCACGGCGACGCCGGAGAAGGCGCGGCCCACCACGTCCTGGTCCGAGTCCCGCACCACGCAGCGGAGGATCGCGCTGGCCTGCTCCTGGGTGTCGGCGTCCGGGCGGTCGAGCCGGGCCAGGGTCCACGTCAGCTCCGCGGGCCGGCGCACCAACCCCGCTTCCAGCTGGCGTCGTGCGAGCGCGGCCTTGGCCTCGATGTCCAGACCGGTGAGCACGAAGGCCATCTCGTTGCGGAACCCGCCGAGGGCGTTGAGCGAGACCTTGAGCGCGGGTGGCGGCGCCTCACCGCGCGTGCCGCTGAGCCGGACCCGGTCGGGGCCCTCCTGGGCGACCTCGACGGTGTCGAGCCTGGTGGTGACGTCCGGACCGGCGTAGCGGGCGTCTTGGACCTCGTACATCAGCTGCGCGGTCACGGTGTCCTCGGTGACCGCGCCACCCGTTCCCGGGTGCTTGGTGATCGTGCTGGACCCGTCGCGCCGCAGCTCGGCGATGGGGAAGCCCGGGTGGGTCAGGTCGTCGACCTCGGTGAAGAACGCGTAGTTGCCGCCGGTCGCCTGCGTTCCGCACTCGATGACGTGGCCCGCCGCGACCGCCCCGGCGAGCGCGTCGTGGTCGTCGCGTCCCCAGCCGAAGTGGGCTGCCGCGGGACCGGCGACGACCGAGGCGTCGGTGACCCGTCCGGTGACCACGACGTCGGCACCGGCGTTGAGGCACTCCGCGATTCCCCAGCAACCGAGGTAGGCGTTGGCGACCAGGGGAGAGCCCAGGTTGAGCTCGGCGGCCCGCGCGGTGAGGTCGTCGCCTTCGACGTGCGCGACCGCGACGTCGAGACCGAGCTTCTCGGTGAGCTCGCGGATCCGCGCCGCCAGACCGGCGGGGTTGGCGCCACCGGCGTTGGCGACGATCCGCACACCGCGCTCGACGGCGAGCCCGAGGGAGTCCTCCAGCTGGCGGAGGAACGTTCGGGCGTACCCCAGGTCGGAGTCCTTGATCCGGTCTCGACCCAGGATGAGCATCGTCAGCTCGGCCAGGTAATCGCCGGTGAGCACGTCGAGCTCGCCGTCGGTGAGCATCTCGCGCATGGCCGAGAACCGGTCGCCGTAGAAGCCCGAGCAGTTGCCGATGCGGAGGAGTTCCGGGTGGGAGCCGATCACGAGTGCTGCCCCGCCTTCCTGCCCTTGCCCGGCGCTCCGGCGAAGGCCTGCGCGATGGTGAGCCAGTGCGCGGCGTCCTCGCCGACGGTCTCGATCGCGAGGTCGTCGCGGTTCCTGCGCTGGGTGACCAGCAGGCAGAAGTCCAGCGCGGAACCGGAGATCCGCTGCGCGGCGTCGGCCGGGCCCCACTCCCACGCCTCACCGCGCGGCCCGACGAGATCGATGCGGAACGGCTCGGACGGCGGGTTCTGGCCGTGGGTGGCGTAGGCGAAGTCGCGGGTGCGCACGCCGATGTGCGCGACGTTGCGCAGCCGTGCGGTAGGAGCTCGCGTGACGCCGAGCGCGTCGGCGATGTCCTGGCCGTGCGCCCAGGTCTCCATCAACCGTGCGGTGGCCATCGAGCCGACGCCCATCGGCGGGCCGAACCACGGGAGCTTGCGCCCGTCATCGACGCCGCGCAGCGCCTCCGCCAGCTGTGCGCGGCCGAGCCGCCAGGTGGAGAGCAGGTCCGCTGGGCGCGCGCGGGCGCCGTCGTCGGCGGCCTCGTCGACGAAGCCGAACGGGTTCCGCATCGCCTCTTCGACCACCGCCGCGAACCCGTCCGGATCGTTGGCCGACAGCAGCGCCACGCCGTCGGTCCACGCGAGGTGGGCGATCTGGTGCGCGATCGTCCACCCCTGCGCGGGGGTCGCGAGCGCCCACTGCTGCCCGTCCAGTCCTGCGACGAGCTCGTCGAGCTCATCGCCTTCCGCGCACATGTCGTTCAGCAGAGCGCCCACGTCGGCCATGCGGACAAGGGTGGGCTGGGCGACGAAAAAAAGCAAGCACGACTGATTGATTTAGGGGTCGTTTCAGAGTGCGGCGGTAGCCGTCGGCGTGTGAGGTTCCGCTACCCGCACCGCCGAGCAAACCGATTCTGGAACTGCTCCTTAGCGGAAGAACGATGGGCGGAGCCGCAGCTCCACCCATCGTCGTGCTCACGACGCCTTCGGTCTGCTACCCCGGGGGCTTACACGCGGTCGCTTCGCCCTTGACGGCCATCGCGGTGTTCTCGCGTGTGGCTCCAGAGCCGGTCGCGGGCTGCGCGCGGGCGCGGGCTTCCACCTGGCCGGCTCGCCGGAGCGGAGCCATTCGGGCAACCCGTGCCCGATGATGAAGGGTTGCAGCACCGCTCGACGTCCTCTGTGGACTGGAAGGTGGGTGGGGATGCCGGAGATCCGGCCGAAGGCGACCCTGCGGATCGGAGCAACCGCCGGAAGTCGTTCTGCGGACGGGAAAAAGCCGTCTCACTGGAAGGAGTGAAGATGGCGTTCTCGGCCATCGGGAACGATCAGGAGTCGTTAGGTTCGATCTAGGTCCGGCAGCGGTACCGAGCACTTCACAGGGGGTTGGGTCAAGTGTCCCTCGGGGCGGAATTCGTTGGGGTAGCGGCGGAAGAGCCGATTCCGTTCTTCTCCCAGGCGCGCACCTTCGAACGGCTCTGGCCGGAGATCAGCGCCCGCGTGGCCGAGGTCTTCGACAGCGGCAAGTTCTCCCACGGAAAGCAGGTCGGAGAACTGGAATCCGCGCTTTCGGCATATACCGGCGCGCGTCGGGTGGTCGGCGTCAACAGCGGAACCGACGCGCTGGTCCTGCTTCTGCGGGCTCTCGGGATCAGCCCGGGTGACGAGGTCGTCGTCCCGGCGTACTCCTTCATCGCCACCGCCACGTCCGTGGTCCTGGCAGGCGGCACACCGGTTTTCGCCGACATCGACCCCGTCACCCACGCGCTGGACCCGGCGGAGGTCGCCAGGGTCGCCACACCGCGAACCCGATTCGTGATGCCCGCGCACCTGTTCTGCCGGATGGCCGACATGAGCGGGCTGAACCAGGTCGCGCGCGATCTCGAGCTGACCGTCGTCGAGGACAGCGCCGAGGGCATCGGGATGCGGCAGCGCGGGGTGCACGCGGGCCTGCACGGAGCGGGCGGGGTGCTGTCGTTCTTCCCCACCAAGACGCTCGGTGCGCTCGGCGACGCTGGCGCGGTGCTCACCGATGACGACCGGCTGGCCGACACCGTCGCGAGCCTGCGCCACCACGGGCGCCGGGGCCGCACCCTCAACGACTTCACCGCGATCTCCACCGAGACCGCGCTGTGCGGCACCAACAGCAAGATGGACGACATCCAGGCCGCGATCCTGCTCGTCAAGCTCCGGCACCTCGACGAAGGAATCGCTCGCCGGGCGGAACTCGCCGAGCGCTACCGGGGCGGCCTCGAAGGCGTCGTGCGGCTGCCGGACCCGGGGGAGGACCCGGTGTTCTACGTGCACCTGATCGAGGTCGAGCTGCGCGACGAGCTGGCGCACCACCTCGCGGAGCGGGGAATCGGCACCGAGACCTACTACCCGGCACCGCTGCACCTGCAACCGTGCTTCGCCGAGCACGGGCACGAGCGCGGTGACTTCCCGCGCGCCGAGTCCGCCAGCGCACGAGCCCTCGCGCTGCCGATGCACCCCGACCTGACGCCGGCGCAGGTCGACCGGGTGTGCGCGACGATCCGCGAGTTCTACGCCGGGAGGCCCTGATGCAGATCCCGTTCTTCCCGCCGGACCTGTTCGAGGACGACCGCAAGGTCATGCTCGACCTGATCCGCGAGATCGGTGTCGCGCCGGAGCAGAAGTTCATCCTCGGTGAGCACACCCGCGTGTTCGAGGAAACCCTGCGCGAGGAGCTCGGCGCTGCCGACGTCATCGCCTGCGGCAGCGGGACCAGCGCGCTCGGCCTGGTGCTGCGCGCGATGGACATCGGGCCCGGAGACGAGGTCGTGGTGCCGGCCTTCGGCTGCGCACCGCTGGCCTCGGCGGTGCTGGAGGTCGGCGCGCACCCGGTGTTCGCCGACGTCGACCGGCGCACCCTGGTCGTCGACCCGGACGACGTGGCCGCGCGGATCACCCACCGCACGAAGGCGATCATGCCCGCGCACATGTTCTCGGTGATGGCCGACATGCCGCGGCTGACCGAGATCGCGGCGTCGCGCGGGCTCCGGCTCGTGGAGGACTCCGCGGTGGCGCAGGGCGCGGTCATGGCGGGAACTCCGGCCGGGTTGTGGGGAGAGGCGGGCGTCTACTCGTTCGTCCAGGTCAAGTCGTTCGGGATGCCGGGCGAGGGCGGTGCGGTGGTGACCCGGGACGCCGAGCTGGGAGCGCGGGTCCGGATGCTGCGCAACCACGGTCAGCGGGAGCGGTTCGTGCACGAGGTCGTGGGCCTCAACAGCCGCTTCGACGAGATCCAGGCGGCGTTCCAGACCTACCGGTTCGCAGGCTTCGCCGAGCGCCTGGCCCGGCGGGCGCGCATCGCGGAGCGCTACGACGAGCGCTTCGCCTCGCTGCCCGGTGTGGTCCCACCTCCGGCCGCGCGCGACGGGCGGTGCCACCACGTCTACTGCGTGCAGAGCGACAGACGGGAGGAGCTGCGCGAATTCCTCGCCGCCCGGGGGATCGGATCGCACGTGCACTACCCGCGCCCGCTGCCCGAGCAGGCCGCCTTCGCGCCGCACGCCCCGGTCGGCGAGCGATGGGTGAACGCCGAGCACGCCTGCGCGAGGATCCTGGCGCTCCCGGTGCACCCGCACCTCACCGACGACGAGGTCGAGCGCGTCTGCGACGCCGTGCGCGAGTGCTGCGAGGGCTCACGCGTCCGCTGATGTCGTGGAGCGGTTCGCGCGATCGGCTGCGAGAGCGCGGCTCTTCCGCACCCCGTCGGCCTCCACGAGAACCGTCGGATCCGCGGGTGCGAGCACTGAATCCCCGACGCGGGACTCGTGCGGGGAGGCGGGGTTCGCGGTGGGTGCCGGAAGTCACTGACCGTGAGGTGTGGACGGTGGACCGCCTGATCGTTAGTTTGGGAACCGCTGTCCGGACTTGACGACGCTGTTACGGGGAGGGATCGGGCGATGGCGCCTCTTGACCTGCTGTGCGCTGTGCTGATCCCGCTCGCCGTGGTGATCGGGACGGCCGCCGCCATGGTCGGCCGCAAGGTCGTCGCGCAGCGGCTCGCGGTCACCTCCGGTGCACTCGCGGTAGTGGGACTGGCGCTCGTCTCGGTCGTGTCGATGTTCGGCCTGTGAGCCACCCCGGCTCACAGGGCTTCCAGGTGGTGCCGAAGACCCCCGGTGCGGTCTGTTGGAACTCCGCGTGCGGATCGGTAGGAACGGGGGATGAGCGCGGCAGCGGCTGGGCTCGCCCCTGATCACCACGCCGGGAGGGTTCCTCGTGTCCGCAGCCGAATTCGCGCGCAAACTCCGCGCTCGGGACGAACTGGTCGGTTACTGGATCGCGCTGGACGCGCCCGCGGCCACGGAGCGGGTCGCGCGGGTGGGCTACGACTACTTGGTCGTGGACGCCCAGCACGGGCTCATCGGCCATTCCGGGATGCTCAACGCGATGCTCGCCATCGACGCGGCAGGCGGTGCCCACGGTCTGGTCCGCGTGACGGCCAACGACCCCGGTGCGATCGGCCACGCCCTGGACGCGGGGGCTGCGGGCGTCATCGTGCCGCTGGTCGACACGCCGGAGGACGCCGCGGCCGCGGTCGCGGCCACCCGTTACCCGCCGCGCGGGCGCCGGTCCTACGGGCCGATGCGGTCGAGCCTGCGGATCGGCCCGCGGCCGTCGGAAGCCGACGAGGCAACCGTGGTAATCGCGATGATCGAGACCCCGCAGGGATTGGCCCACGTTCGCGAGATCTGCGCGACCGACGGGCTCGACGGCGTCTACGTCGGCCCCGCTGACCTGTGCCTGGCCGTCGGCGGTGCTCACCCGGGCGATCCCGAGGTGGCAGAGGAGTTCGAGGCAGCCGTCGAGACGATCCGGCGGGCGGCGGCCGAGGCCGGGATCGCCGCTGGGTTTCACGTCTCCGAGGGCAGCGGTGTCGCGCCGCGATTGGCCCAGGGCTACACCTTCGCCAGCGTCTCCTGCGATCTCCTGCACCTGGAGGCGGCCGCGGCCGGCCACCTCCAGGCGGCGAGGGGCGGCTCTTAGAGGTTGGCCAGGATCGCTTCGACGACCCGGTCGGTCCCGGCGCTCCCGCCGACGTCCGGGGTGAGCAGGCCCGCCGCGGTGGTGGCCTCGATCGCAGCGCGGACCCGGGCGGCCTCCTCGGTCAGGCCGAAGTGCTCCAGCATGAGCGCCGCGCTGCCGATCGCGCCGATCGGGTTGGCCAGTCCCTGCCCGGCGATGTCCGGCGCGGAACCGTGGACGGGCTCGAACATCGAAGGGAACAGGCGGTCCGGGTTGAGGTTCGCGCTGGCCGCGAGCCCGAGGCTGCCGGCCAGCGCAGAGCCCAGGTCGGAGAGGATGTCGGCGTTGAGGTTGGAGGCCACCACCACCGACAGGTCCTCGGGCTTGAGGACGAACTTCGCGGACATCGCGTCCACGAGCACGCTCTCGGTCTCCACGTCCGGGTAGTCGGCGGCGACGCGCTCGAATACCTCGTCCCAGAGCACCATCCCGTACTGCTGGGCGTTGCTCTTGGTCACCGACGACACCTTCTTGCGTTCCCGCCCGCGGGCGAGGTCGAAGGCGAAGCGCATGATGCGCTCGCAGCCCTTCTCGGTGAACAGCGCGGTCTGCAGCGCCACCTCGTTGCCCGGACCCCGGGCCGCGAGGTTCCGGCCGCCCAGGCCCGCGTACTCGCCTTCGCTGTTCTCCCGGACCACGACCCAGTCCAGCGGGGTGCTGTCGGCCTTGCGCAGCGGCGAGGTGATGCCGGGGTGGAAGTGCACCGGCCGGACGTTGGCCCACTGGTCGAAGTTCTGGCAGATCCGCAGCCGCAGCCCCCACAGGCTGATGTGGTCGGGCACCGTGGGCCAGCCGACCGCGCCGAAGTAGAGGGCGTCGAAGTTCCGGAGCTCCTCCAGGCCGTCCTCGTCCATCATGCGGCCCGTCTTCTCGTAGTAGCCGCACCCCCAGGGGAATTCGGTCCACGAGAAGGAGAACCTGCCACCCGAACCCGAGGCGAGCGCGTCCAGCACGGCGCGGCCCGCGGCGACGACCTCCGCACCCACCCCGTCGGCCGGGATGGCGGCGATCTTGAACTCCTGTGCTGCCACTGTCGGTCACTCCCCGCTGCGCTGACGACCGTTTGCGGGTTCGAGTGAAGCGCGCCGGAAGGCGATCCGTCCAAGACCCGAAGCCGATCGCACCGATAGGCCCTGGCTATGCGTCCTGTTCCACGGGTTTGAGCGGGTGAGCGCGGGCGACGTCGAGGAAGGCGCGGGAGGCCGGCGACAGCGGAGCGGACCGGCTCAGCAGGGCGACGTGCAGCTCGGCGGACGGCTCGATGCGCGCCGTTCGCGCTCCCGCGCGGCGGGCCAGCGGCGCCCAGGCGGAAGGCAGGATCGCGAGCCCGACGTGCTGGGTGACCAGCGGCAGGATCGAGGTGCGGTGCGCCGCCTCGACGACGATCTGCGCGTCGACACCGGAAGCGAGGACCTCGTCCGCGATCTGGCGCATCAGGCTGCCGCGAGGGGAGACGATCAGTCGGGCGCCGTCCAGCGCCCAACGGGAAACCGGTGTTCCCTCGGGCATTCCGGCCTCCGGCGTGCCGACGAGCACGAAGTCCTGCGAGCCGAGCGGCAGCACGTCGACACCGGGCGCCCGCACGGGACCCGGGGTGCCGACCAGGCCGAGCTCGCACGCCCCGTGCCGGATCTTGTCCACCACCTCGTCCGGGGTGAAGGCGGCGTCGGCGCCGACCGTGATGCCCGGATGCCGCTCGCAGAACACGCGGGTCAGCGTCGCGAGCGGCTCGATGCCGGGGGAGGGCATCGTCACCAGTTCCACCCGGCCGCGCGCGACGCCCTTGACCGACTCCATCGTCGCGCGGGCGGTGCGCAGGTCGCGGAGGACCTGGCGCGCGGGCTCGATGAGCTCCCGACCTGCTTCGCTGAGCACCACGCCGCGGCCGATCCGGTGGAAGAGCCGCACGCCGAGCGACTTCTCGAGGCCGGCGATCGTCTGCGACAGCGAGGGTTGGGCGATGTGCAGCCGCCCAGCGGCCTTGCCGAAGCCGTCGTGGTCGACGATCGCGAGGAAGTATTCGAGCTGGCGCGCGTCCACTGACGACCTCCCTGGTCAGAGCTCATTCATTCGCGCAACCTATCAGTCGGGTAGTGATTCCCTGTTGGACCTGCCGTCGCGCCCGGGGCCACGGTGGTGCTCCCCAGATTCGCGCCGACGAGGGCGTCCTGATCGATGTGCAGGAGTGTGCAATGACGCAGACCGCACAGAACCCGGTGCCGCACAGCGGGGTTCGACCTGAACCGAAGCCCTGGTACCGCCAGTTGTACGTGCAGGTGCTCATCGCCATCGTCCTCGGGATCGTGGTCGGCGGGGTGTGGCCCGACGTCGGCGAGTCGATGCAGCCGATCGGGGAGACCTTCATCGCCGCGATGAAGATGCTCATCGGCCCCATCGTCTTCCTCACGATCATCGGCGGGATCGCGGGCGTCGCGGACTTGAAGAAGGTCGGTCTGACCGGGCTGAAGGCGCTGACCTACTTCCAGGTCGGCACCGTCGTCGCGCTCGCCATCGGCTTGGTGGCGATCAACCTGGTCCGGCTCGGCGACGGCGTCAACGCCGATCCCTCGACGCTCGACGCCAGCGGAACCGCCCAGCAGTACGTCGAATCGGGTCAGGACCAGCACTGGTGGGAGCTGTTCACCGGACTCGTCCCGGAGAGCTTCTTCGGCGCGTTCGTCGAGGGCGACATCCTGCAGGTCATCTTCCTGGCCGTGCTGTTCGGCATCGCCATCAAAGCGGTGGGGGAGATCGGCGAGCCCGTGGTGGCGGGGGTCAAGCGGCTCACCGAGATCGTGTTCAAGGTCCTGAGCTTCGTGATGAGGGCGGCGCCGCTGGGCGCGTTCGGCGCGATGGCCTACGCGATCGGGAAGTTCGGGCTCTCCACGCTGACCAGCCTCGGTTCGCTGATCGCGCTGTTCTACGTCACGTCGCTGGTGTTCGTGGTGGTGGTCCTGGGCGGGTTCCTCGCCGTCTACGTGCGGCTGAACATCTTCCAGCTCTTCGCCTACCTCAAGGACGAGTTCTTCCTGGTCCTGGGCACCTCCACCGCGGAGCCGGCGCTTCCCGGTCTGATGCGCAAGATGACGTTCCTCGGTGCCGACCGGTCGACCGTCGGCCTGGTGGTCCCGACCGGGTACAGCTTCAACCTCGACGGCGCCGCGATCTACCTCTCGCTGGCCACGCTCTACATCGCGCAGGCCACGAACACACCGCTGAGCATCGGCCAGCAGCTCGGCCTGCTGGCGGTCATGCTGCTGACCTCGAAGGGGGCGGCGGGTGTGGCCGGTGGCGGTTTCATCGCGCTGACGGCCACGCTGTCGACCATCGGGACCGTTCCTGCGGCGGGCATCATGCTGATCTTCGGCATCGACAAGTTCATGTCCGAGTGCCGGGCTCTGGTCAACTTCTACGGCAACGCCGTGGCGACCCTGGCCATCGCGAAGTGGGACGGAGCGCTCGACGTGGATCACGCCCGCGCGGTGCTCGCCGACCGGTCCGCTGCGGAGCGGTCGGAGGTCTGAGGAAAGCAGCAGCCCCGGAGCCGTTTCCTCCTCGATGAGGAGGCCGAACCGGACGCAGTTCGGGGCTCCGGGGCCGGGTAGCTGCCTGGAATTCGCCGACCGCTCTCCCGCGGCGAGATCCAGGGATCCGCGCACGACGGGTCGGCTGTGTTGCCGGGGCGGTCCTAGCGGACAGCCACCTCACAAGTCCTGTTGGTATTCAACTTCGGACCACCTCCTTTCCTGTGTGCCCGCAGGCTATGACCTGTGCGGCCCGGCGGGCAACAGATTTTTTCCGCCGGCGTCGTCGCAGGTCACGCCGGCTTTCGTCGACGGGGGCGTGAGTCTTGACGTCAATACCCCTAGGGGGTATATCTCAAGCGCGGGCGAATGGAGCACCGTTGTGAGGGGGCGTCATGAACCACGAACACCACGGCGCGGGAGCGCAGCAGGGCGGGCGGGCGCTGACCCGCTCGGCGATCAGCGCGACCGCGCACTGCCTGACCGGCTGCGCCATCGGCGAAGTTCTGGGCATGGTGATCGGCACCGCGCTGGGCTGGGGAAACCTGGGCACCATCGTGCTCGCGATCGTGCTGGCCTTCTTCTTCGGCTACAGCCTCACGATGCTGCCGGTGCTGCGCGCCGGGGTGGGGCTGGGCGCGGCCCTCGGCGTGGCCCTGGCCGCCGACACCCTGTCGATCACCGTCATGGAGGTCGTCGACAACCTGTTCATGGTGCTCATTCCCGGTGCGATGGAGGCCGGGCTGACCAGCTGGTTGTTCTGGGGATCCCTCGCCGCGTCCCTGGCCGTGGCCTTCGTCCTCACCGTCCCGGTGAACCGGGCCTTGATCAGCCGGGGCAAGGGGCACGCGGTCGCCCACCAGTACCACCACTGAACAGCAGGTGAGCTGCCCGGATAGGCTCGCGGGCATGCCGATGTCCGTACGCCTCGCCACCGCCGAGGATCGCCCCGCGGTCCTCGCGCTGCTCCAGTCCGCGCAGCAGGACGTCGTGCCGGAGGGCGAGCGCGGGGAACAGGGGTTCGTCCAGGGCGAGTGGGACGAGGACAAGCTCGCCGCCTTCAGCGCTGGTCCGGGCATCTTCCTGGCCGAGGAGAAGGACAAGCTCGCCGGGGTGCTGCTCACCTCGGAGGGCGGTGGTTCGCTGCCCGAACCGGCGCGGCGGACCGTGGAGCTGACCCAGAAGCTCGAAGCGCCTGTCCTCTACTACGGGCCGGTCGTGGTCGCGCCGAAGTACCGCGGCAAGGGCGTCCTCCGGTTGCTGCTGTCGGGGATGGCGCTGATGCTCGGCGACCGGTATCCCAGCGCGGCGCTGTTCATCGAGAACAGCAACCAGCGCTCGGTGAAGGTGCACCGCGCGCTCGGCATGACCAAGCACGCCAGGTTCACCCTCGACGACCGCCCGTACACGATCTTCACCTTCAGCCCGAAGGAGTTCCGGCCCAAGCCCGCGAGGTGAGCCGCCGGGTCACGCGCCCAGCAGGGCGAGCGCCTCGGCGCTGCTGAGGCAGCCCGCGGTGGTGAGGTTCAGGTTCGCCACCGAGGTCTCGTGCACGGCGGTGTCCGCCGCTGCGGTGCAGTCGCTCACCACGTGCGTGGTGAACCCGAGGTCGGTGGCGTGGCGCGCTGTCTGCTCGACCGTGAGGTTCGTGGCGACGCCGGTGATGAACACCGTGTCGACGCCGCCGGCCTTCAATCGCGAGGCCAGGTCGTTGCCCGCGAGGCCGGAGAGCTTCTGGTTGTCCACCACGACGCCACCGCCGGACATCTCCGGGATCAGCCGGGCGCCGGGGGAGTCGGGGCGGAACTGCTCCTGGGCGTCGCCGACCGCGCGCATGAAGTCGGTGTTGCGCACCAGCTCCCCCTCGTCCTCCGGGACCGTGAAGCGCGTGAACAGGACCGGCACCCCGGCTGCCGCGTGGAAGCTCGCCGCCCGCTCGACCACGCCGCTGCGGGCCACCGGGTCGGCGAGCATCGCGCCGAAGAAGCCCTCCGGCTTGATCACGTTGATCTGCCAGTGCAGCGCCAGAACCGCGTTCGTACCCATCGCCATACCGGCATCGTGCCCGAAGGAACGGGTGCGGTGCTGAGGTTCGGTCAACTCCCGGTTCCACATAGTGGATCTTGAAGCGGGCTCGCCGCGCGAGTCGTATGCTCCCGGGCACGGTGCGCGAACCGAGCACTGTGGACGGTGAGGAGTGGCCGATGCGGCATGCGCTCAGGTGCGCGCTGCTGTTGCTGACGTTGGTGGTGCTCGCTCCTGCGCAGGCGGGTGTCGCGGCCGCGCAGGGCGCAGAGCAACCCGTGATCAGAGTGGGAACCGAGGGCACCTACCCGCCGTTCTCGTTCCACGACCCCAGGTCCGATGCGCTCACCGGATACGACATCGAGGTCGTCCAGGCGATCGCCGAACGCGCCGGGTGGCGGCTGGAGTTCGTCGAAACCCAGTGGGACGCGGTGTTCCCCGCGCTGGACGCCGGTCGGATCGACGTCATCGCCAACCAGGTGTCCAAGAACTCCGAGCGCGCCGCCAAGTACGGGTTGTCGGACACCTACACCTACTCCCGCGGCGTGATCGTCCGGCGGACCGGCGACGAGAGGATCAAGACCCTCGAGGACCTCAGGGGCAAGGTCACCGCGGAGTCGGCCACCTCGAACTGGGCGCGCATCGCCGGCGAGGCAGGCGCTCGGGTCGAGTCCGTCGAGGGCTTCGCGCAGGCCGCCGCGCTGCTGTCGCAGGGCCGCGTCGACGCGATCGTCAACGACAACATCGCGGTGCTCGACTACCAGGCGAGCACCGGATCCGGTGACGTGGAGATCGCGGGCAACGCCGGTTCGGAGACCAGTGAACAGGTCCTCACGTTCCGGCAGAACGACCGCGCGACGCTCGATGCGGCCAACCGCGCGATCAGCTCGCTGAGGGCCGACGGCACGCTGCGCGGCATCTCCGAGAAGTACTTCAAGGCCGACGTCTCGGTGCCCGATGGCGGCAGCGCCGACCCGTCGCAGGGGCGGGACCACCTGTCCACCTGGGAAGTCGTGCGCAACACGGCGTGGCCGATGTTCGTCGGTCTGGTGCAGGTGACCATCCCGCTCACGGCGCTGAGCTTCGCCATCGGACTGGCGCTGGCGCTGCTCGTCGCGCTCGCCCGGATCTCCTCGTACCGGGTGCTCTCCGGTCTCGCCCGCGCGTTCATCTCGATCATCCGCGGAACGCCGCTGCTGCTGCAGCTGTTCATCGTCTTCTACGGGCTGCCGCAGCTGGGCGTGAAGTTCCCGCCGTTCACCGCGGCGGTCATCGCCTTCAGCCTCAACGTCGCCGGTTACGCCGCCGAGGTCGTGCGCTCGGCGATCCTCGCGGTGCCCAAGGGCCAGTTCGAAGCGGCGGCCACGATCGGGCTGGACTACCCGCAGACGCTGCGCCGGATCATCCTGCCGCAGGCCACCCGCACCGCCGTTCCGCCGCTGTCGAACACCCTGCTGTCGCTGCTCAAGGACACCTCGCTGGGTTCGGTGGTGCTGCTGACCGAGCTGTTCCGGCAATCGCAGCTGGCGGCGGCCCAGAGCAACGAGTTCCTCGCGCTGTACGCCTTCGCGGGGTTGTACTACTGGCTGATGTGCGTCGCGCTGTCGGCGGCGCAGAAACGACTGGAAACCCGACTGGACAGGTACGTGGCCCGATGACCGAAACCCAGCAGAACCTCCGAATCCGGGTGCGCGGCCTCGAGAAGTCCTTCGGCGACCGGCACGTCCTGCGCGGCATCGACTTCGACTCCCCGGCCGGGACTTCGACGGTCGTGCTCGGGGCCTCCGGCTCCGGCAAGTCGACCCTGCTGCGGTCGCTCAACGCCCTGGAGGTCCCCGAGCGCGGATCGGTGGCCATCGGCGAGGTCGAGATCGACTTCGCCGGGCTCCCGGCGGGCCGCGCCGGTCGCAAGAAGACCGGGGAGCTGCGCGCGCAGAGCGGGATGGTGTTCCAGGCCCACAACCTGTTCCCGCACCGCACGGTTGTGGAGAACGTCGTCGAAGGCCCCGTCGTCGCGCAGCGGCGCCCGCGCGAGGAAGCCGTCGCCGACGCCCGCGCGCTGCTGGAACAGGTCGGTCTCGGCGACCGGGGCGACACGTACCCGTTCGAGCTCTCCGGTGGTCAGCAGCAGCGCGTCGGCATCGCGCGGGCGCTCGCGCTCAAGCCGAAGGTCGTGCTGTTCGACGAGCCCACCTCGGCGCTGGACCCCGAGCTGGTGGGCGAGGTGCTGGCCGTCATCACCGACCTCGCCTCCCAGGGGTGGACGACGGTGATCGTCACGCACGAGATCCGATTCGCCCGCCAGGTCGCCGACCAGGTGCTGTTCCTCGACGACGGGGTGATCGTCGAGCGGGGCACCAGCGACGAGGTCATCGGCGATCCCCAGCAGGACCGGACCCGCCGGTTCCTGAGCCGGATCCTCGACGTCGGTTGAGGGGTTCGACCGGTCAGTGGTCGCCGTCGACGTAGAGCCAGGTCTTGCCCTCGCGGGTGAACCGGCTGTGCTCGGCGAGGGCCGAGGTCGCGCCTCGGTGGCGGTAGTGGGCCCGGAAGTCCACGGTGCCCTCCGTGTCGAAGGGGCCGCCGCCGGTGCGGTCGACGATCTCCAGCCGGAGCCAGCGCTGCGCCGGGTCCAGGTCCAGCTCCTCGGGGCGCGTCGCCGGGTGCCAGGTGCGCAGCAGGTAGTCGGCGTCGCCGACGGCGAACGCCGAGTAGCGGGAGCGCATCAGCTGCTCGGCGGTGGCCGCCTCGCGATCACCGCGGTGCAGCGGGCCGCAGCAGTCGTCGTAGGGCTCGCCAAGTCCGCAGGGGCACAGGTTCGCGCTCACCCGTGAAGCCTCTCATCCGCCTCACCGGTGCCGCCGGGTGCGCTCGATCGCGGCCGAGCGGTGGCGCAGGATGTCGTCGTTGAAGATGCGGGCGCGCTCGGCGAGGGAGTGGAGGATCAGCGGGTGGGCGTCGGCGACGTCGGTGGACTCCGCCGGGTCGCGGTCCAGGTCGACGAGCATCTCGCGCCCCAGGTCGGGCCAGACGGTCGCGGGCCAGAGCAGCTTCCACCTGTCCTGCCGGACGGCGGCGACGTTCCACACCCAGTCCGGGTCGACCTCGCCGGTGGGCCCCTCCTCCAGGTCGCCGTAGATGTAGAGCGTGCGCCCGGCCGGCATCGCCCGGCCCTCCAGCGCGCCCACGACGCTGATGCCGTCGATCGGGCGGTCCGCCGGCGGTGGTGGAGCTCCGGCCAGGTCGATCAGCGTCGGCAGCACGTCCACGAACGAGATCGGGTACCGGTTCTCGGCGACGGGGACCCGGCCCGGCCAGCGCGCCATGAACGGCACCCGGATCCCGCCCTCGAAGGGGTCGGTCTTGCGGCCGCGCAGACCGCCGGTGCTGCCCTCGAACCACGGCCCGTTGTCGCTGGTGACGATCACGAGGGTGGAATCCACCAGGCCCAGCGCGCGCAGCTCGTCGAGCACCCGGCCCACCTGCCGGTCGGCCTCGCGGATGACGTCGGGGTAGCTGCCGTCCACCCCGCCCGTCTCCTCGGGCACGTGGAACGGCTGGTGCACCGAGCTGTGCGGGATGTAGGCGAAGAACGGGCGCTGAAGCGCGACGCTCCTGCGGATGAACGCGATCGCGGCGTCGGTGTACTCCCCGGCCAGGCTCTCCTGCCCCTGCTCGGTGTTGACGTTGTCGACGACCACGGCGTCGCCCCGGTACAGCGGCAGCCATTGCTCCGCGCCCCAGCCCTGGTCGTTGCTGTAGGGGATTCCGCAGAAGTGGTCGAAACCGTGCGAGGAGGGCAGGAACCGGGGTTGCGCGTTCCACGGGTTGCCGGTGAGCCGAGGATCCCCGAGGTGCCACTTGCCGAAGATGCCGGTGCGATACCCGGCGCCGCGCAACGCCTCCGCGACGGTGTGCTCGAAGTCGGGCAGGCCGCGGTCCTCGTCCGGCCACAGCACCTGCGGCAGCCCGACCCGCTGCGCGTAGCGGCCGGTCATCAGCGCCGTCCGCGACGGCGTGCAGATCGGCGCTCCCGAGCACGCCTGGCGGAAGGTCATCCCCGCGCGGCCGACCTCGTCCATGCGCGGTGTGGCGACCTGCGAGCCGTACCGGCTCAGGTCCCCGTACCCCAGGTCGTCGAGGACGATGAGCACGATGTTCGGCCGTGATCCCGACAATCCGTCGGACATGTCCCGCACCCCCCTGACGCGGTCGCGCACGCCACGCGCGACACCCGGCAGCGGTGTCGATTCTCCCTGCGTTCCGGCCCTTTTCCCGTTATTGCCACACGAACAGCGCACGAATCTCGATCGTCTGGCCCAACGTCCAGACGGGTGTGGGACGATTGGCCGACTCGACGAGGGATTCGGTCGCGATCTCCGACGCATTCCAGCGGTGTGGCGCTGCCCCGACCCGAGGAGCCCTTCGTCGTCCGCTGGAGCAGGCCTTGGCCACGATCAACTGGTCCGAGAACGGATCGTCGCACTTCGCGCGCTGGCACTCCGAGAACTCGGCACCGGTCCCGCGCACCGTGGTGGTCGTCGACGACCGCACCACGGCCCGAGCCGCCCAGCGCACCGCCGAGTCGGGCGTGGCCATGCTGTGGCGCGGGGATTTCCACGTCGCCCGCCGACTCGTGCAGGACCTGGACCGGCGGCTCCGCCGACCCGCTGCGGAAGGCGACATCACCGAGCAGTTCCACGCCCACCGCGCCGCGCGCGCGGCCCGCTCGCAACTGCTGGGCCGGGTGCTGGTGCTGCTGGACGAGGACCACGCCCTGTCGCTCCCGCGCGCGCCGGACGTCCGCGAAGCGTGCCTGAACGCCTACGGTCCCGCCACCGGCGAACCGCTGTGCGTGTCCCTGCAGGAGCTGCTGGGAGTGCTCAGCGCGCAGCAGTGGCACGACAGGGGAGTCGAGGTCCCCGCGCTCGGCGCGCGGATCCACCCGGACTACGGCGTTTTCGCACCCGTCCGCGGCGAGTACGTCGACCTGGTCGCCGAAGCGCCGCTGCCGGGGCCGAGCCCCGTGGCCTTCGACCTCGGAACCGGAACCGGCGTGCTCGCAGCGGTTCTCGGGCAGCGCGGAGCTCGAGTGGTGGCCACCGACATCAACCCGCGAGCCGTGGCGTGCGCCCGGGCGAACATCGACCGCCTCGGCCTCGCCGAGCGGGTGACGGTCCAGGCCGCCGACCTGTGGCCGAGCGGACGCGCCGACGTCGTCGTGTGCAACCCGCCGTGGATCCCCTCCCGGCCGACGTCGGCCCTGGAGCTCGGCGTCTACGACGACGAATCCGGGATGCTGCACCAGTTCATCGCGGGACTCGCCGACCACCTCAACCCGGGAGGGGAGGGCTGGCTGGTGCTCTCCGACCTCGCCGAGCGGCTCGGGCTGCGCACGAGAGCCGAACTGCTGGAACGCATCGCAGGCGCGGGGTTGAGCGTGGAGGCCCGCTACGACACCGAGCCGAGCCATCCCCGCGCCTCGGACCCGGCGGACCCGCTGCACCGGGCACGGCGGGACGAGATCACCTCGCTGTGGCGGCTTCGCGCAGGAACTCCAGCAGGTGACCGCTGACCTCGGCCGGCTTCTCCAGGTGCGCGAAATGCCCGGCCCCGCGCACCAGGGCGGCGCGCGAGGGAGGGAAGATCCGGCTCTCCACCGCCGGGAAGAAGCGCGGGTCGATGGCCCCGTCCCGGTCGCCGTGGAGGTAGAGCAGCGGACTGCGGGGCTCGGCGGTCGCCGCTCGGCTGCCCCGCGAGGCGAGCGCCCGGTAGTAGGAGACGACCGCCTTCGCCCGTGCCCGGTCGGGGACCGCTCGCGCCAGATGGGCGAGGTCCTCGGTGGCGTCGTAGCCCGGTGACCACGCGCGCCACAGCCTCCGGGTCAGCCAGGTGAAGTGCCGCTCGGCCAAGCCAGGGAGCTGGTTGTAGGCCATGTACCAGGAGTGCGCGGGCTGCCTGACCAGCGCGGAGATCCAGGTCCTGGCCGTCGCCGACGTCGGGTTCATCCAGGCCAGCGGCGGCACCGCGAGCAGCGCCACCCGCGCGTAGGGCGAGGACGGGTCGGCCGCGAGCGCACCCGCGGCGATCGCGCCCCAATCATGACCGATCAGCGCGGTGGAGGAGTCGCCGCCGAGGCGTTCGTGCAGGGCCTTGGCGTCGTCGGCGAGCGCGCTCACCGCGTAGTCGCCGTCCAGCGGGATCTCGGTCGGGGCGTACCCGCGCAGGAACGGTGCGGCCACCCGGTACCCGGCTTCGGCGAGCGCCGGTGCGACCGCGCGCCAGGTCCACGCGGTGTCCGGAAAACCGTGCAGCGCCACCAGGAGCTGACCGTCGGCCGGGCCCCACTCCAGCACTCCGGCGTCGTGCGTCGGGAGGGAGACGGTGTGCTCGCGCGGCGTCATGAACCGCGACGCTAATCGACTGCGAGCACCCGAGAACACCCGTGGCGGTGATGGATCGGTTCCGCTGGTGAAAGCCGGGTGCAAGCGCCTCCTCCTAGCGTCGGTGATCGACTTGGGGAGAACAGGATGACCACCACCATCGACCTTTCCGACCTCGACTTCTGGGCGAGGCCCCGGCGCGAGTGGGACAAGACGTTCGCCGCGCTGCGGGCCGCCGACGAGCCGGTGTTCTGCCCGCGCGAGGACGGCCCGGGGTTCTACGCGATCACCCGGTACGACCAGATCGCCGAGGCGAGCCGCAACCCGCAGCTGTTCAGCTCGGAGCCCATCGCGGTGGGCCTCGACGACCCACCGCCGGAGGTGGCCGCGCTGCTCGGGTCGATGCTGAGCCTGGACGACCCGAGACACGCGCAGCTGCGCCGCATCGTCGCCCGCGCCTTCACGCCGCGGATGATCTCCAAGGCCGCCGAGGACGTCAGCACGCTGGCCACCGAGATCGTCGACTCGCTGGTGCTGCGAGGCCCGTGCGATTTCGTCGCCGAGGTCGCGATGCCCATGCCGCTGGAGATCGTGTGCCGGATGATGGGCGTGCCGGACTCCGTCCGGCCCGAGGTCGTCGAGGCGACCAACGCGCTCATCGGGGCCCTCGGCGACCCGGATCACCAGGACCCCGGCGGCAAGCCGAGGAGCGCGGTGCTGGCCGACAACGCGCGGTTCCTGCACGAGCTGATGCGCGAGCTCGCCCGCCACCGCCGCGAGAAGCCCGCCGACGACATCATCACGGCGATGGTCGCCGGTGACGTCAGCGGTGAAGCGCTCAGCGACGCCGACCTGGGCAAGTTCTTCGTGCTGCTGGTCGTCGCGGGCAACGAGACCACCCGCAACGCCCTGTCGCACGCGCTCACGCTGTTCACCGACCACCCGGAGCAGCGGGACCTGCTGCTCGCCGACCTCGACGAGCGGATGCCCGCGGCGATCGAGGAGGTGATCCGCTACGCGACCCCGGTGAACTGGATGCGGCGCACGGTGGCCCGCGACACCGAGCTCCTCGGTCACGCCTACCGGGAAGGCGACCGGCTGATCATGTACTACGTGTCGGCCAACCGGGACGAGACCGTGTTCGTCGACCCGTACCGGTTCAACATCATGCGGAACCCGAACCCGCACCTCGGTTTCGGCTCGCGCGGGCCGCACTTCTGCCTCGGCGCGCACCTGGCGCGCCGCGAGATCAGCCTGATGCTGCGGGAGCTGTTCATCCGGGTGCCGGACATCCACGCCACCGCGGAGCCGGTGCGGCAGCGCGCCAGCTTCGTCAACGGCGTCCTGGAACTGCCCTGCGCGTTCTGAGTGCCGCTCAGCGTCCCCCGGCTCGGAGCGCGGTGCGGATCATCGGCCACTGCAGCGGCAGGCGGGCGAGGGTGCCCGCGAAGAACGCCGCCGACTTCGGGTCGCGCTTGCGCTCAGCGCGCTTGCCCGCGTCCGCGCTCATCTTGACGTTGCCGGGGAAGACCCCGACCAGGAGCGCGGCGCTGGCGAGCCCGGAGGCCCGCCGGGTGCGCGGGTGCAGCAGCCCCGCGGCGCACACCAGTTCGGCGACGCCGGAGACCTTCACGACCTTGCGGGCAGCGGGCAGCGCCGACGGGATCAGCGGCTCGAATACCTGCGGCTTGACCAGGTGCAACGTGCCGGAGGCTGCGAACAGCCCGGCGAGTCCGGCGATCGGGAGGTCCAGTGGCACCGAGCGTGAGGTCATGGAGCGAACGTAGTTCACCGCGGCGCGGTGCGGTGGACGAGATAGGTCACACTCCCGCTCGGGCGCCGGGGCGACCGGGACTTTGGCCCCTGTGCGGCCCCCGCGGTGACCGGGAGTCTCGATGTCGGCTCGGGTGCGGTGCGCCTGGTGGCCACCTCGCCCTGAGCAGGGCGGAACCACGGGGAGGGATCAGATGGTCGTCGCACAGGTGACCCGGACGGACGTTCGAACGCAGGGGGCCGAGTGGTCTCCCGGAGAGGCCGCGGAGCTCGACGCGGCGGTCTGGCGAGCTCCGTCGGTGCACAACAGCCGCCCGTGGTCCCTGACGTTGCGCCAGCGCGCGGCGGTGCTCCGGGAGGACCCGGCCGCGCGGATGCAGCACGACCCGCAGGGCCGTGACCAGCGCATCTCCTGCGGTGCGGCGTTGACGAACCTGGTGTTGGCGGTGCGGAGCCTGGGGTTCAGCGCGCAGGTCGAGGTCGGGGCCGCCGGCGGCCTGGTCTCCGCGGCCGTCAACGCGGGTGACCCGGACGCGCCGAGCCCGCGGGAAGCGGCCTGGGCGCGCGCCATCGCCGAGCGCCACAGCCACCGCGCGCCGTTCGCCCGCAAGCGGGTGCCGGAGCTGCTCCGGGAGAAGATCTGGGACGCTGCCGCGGGCCACCGCTGCGGCGGGCGCTGGATCAAGTCCGAGGCCGAAGCGCTCGAGGTGAGCCGGATGCTGGGGCGATCGGCAGGCGCCTTCCACGCCGACGTCGAGTACGACCGCGAGCTGACCGGGTGGGTGACGCCGGAGGGCCGGAGCCTCAGGAGCGAGTCCGGTGAGCTCCGCGGCCTCGCCGCAGTGGGGCTGACGGCGCCGAGCACGCACCTGCCCGACGAGCAGGTCCTGGCGCGGCTCCTCCACGATGAATCGGTGCTGCTGGTGGGCACCCGAGGCGACCGCGCCGAGGACCACGTGCGCGTGGGCCAGGCCGTCGAGCGGGCGTGGCTGGAGGCGACCAGCTCCGGTCTCGCGGTGTCGATGATGACGCAGCCCCTGCACATGCTGGAGATCCGCACGGGCCTCGCCGAACGCCTGGGCACCTCGCTGATCCCGCAGGCGATCATGCGCTTCGGCTACCCTGCCTGAGGACTCCTGCAGACTCGGTCGCTCGGTGGCGTGAGCACCTGCTGCGCGGACTCGATCCGCCCACACGCCTGAATTCCGGTGTTGGGCCCGTCGTTCCTGCGCACGCGCTGCGCGGTCCGGCGGCGTTCGCGGATTTCCTCCGCCTCTTCGGGAAAACTGGGAAAGTTCGCCCGTCACGTTAACGCGAGGTGCCCTGCGCTTAACGTCCGCTGAGTGCCGTGCGGTGTTGGTCCGTGCGCTGGTGCCGCCCTGGTTCGGTTGTCCGCCAGGGCGGCGCACTTTGTCTGGTTGTGCCCTCTGTTCTGGCGTGAAACCGTTCCTGCCCGTGGGAAAAATCAGAACTGGCGAGTAATCGTCAGCGGGCTTCTCCGGGTGGGGGCGGTCGGTCACCGTATGGATCCAGATGTCCCACGGGATGGACCGGTTCGTCCCTCGATCAGAGGACAGAGGTGCCTGTGAGCGCGAACGGAACGGATCCCGACCCGAGCGGGTCAACGGACGTCCCCACCGGTCCGCAGCGCCGCGCGATCTGGGTTCCCGAGCCCGCCGAACTGTCCGATGTGGAACTGCTTCTGGACGGTGCTTTCCGGCCGCTGCGCGGTTTCCTCTCCGCCGCCGACGTCGAGTCGGTGCGCACCAGGCAGCAGCTCGGTGACGACGTGCCGTGGCCCGAGCCGGTCATGCTGACCGTGCCCGCCGAGGTCGCGGCGGCCGAGGAGATCGAGCTGCGCGATGTCGAGGGCGCCCCGGTCGCGGTCGTCCGCAACGACGAGCCCTGGTGCGACGGGTCCGGGTGGCACCCGGCGGGCCCGGTGGTGGCCGCCGAGGAACCCGTCGGAGTGCTGCGCAAGATTCGCCCGCCCGCCTGCCAGGTCCGCGCGGAGCTCCCGTCGCGCGAGGTGCTCGCCGTGCTGCCCGAGGCGCCGCTGCACCACCGCGAGCTCGCCCAGATCCGCCAGCTGTCCGCGGAGCTCGACGCGCAGGTGCTGGTGCTGCCGCGGATGGCGGGCCCGCGCCCGGAAGCGCTGGTGCAGTCGGTGCTGGCGGCTCGCCCGGAATTGCCCGAGGGCACCACGATCATCCCGGTCCCGCTGGTGCGTCGCGCCGATCCGAAGCGCGACGCCCTGCTCGCCGCGCACGTCGCGGCCGCGTACGGTGCCACCCACCTGATCGCGGACGGTCCCCTCGAACAGGCTCCGCTCCACGTGCTCGAACCCCCCGAACTGGTCCGCGATCGCGCGGACCAGTGGCGTCCCGCCGCTCAGGTCGCACCCACCGAGCGCAGGCCCGGGCTCAGCGACGAGGGGCTGCGCGCACTGCTCGACAGCGGCTCCGAGCTGCCCGACTGGTTCACCACGCCCGAGATCGCCGAGCAGCAGCGCAGGTTGCACCCCCCGCTGACCGCGCGCGGGTTCACGGTGCTGTTCACCGGCCTGTCCGGGGCGGGGAAGTCGACGCTGGCCCGAGCGCTGCGCGACGAGCTCAGCCGCCACGACCACCGCGCGGTGACGCTGCTCGACGGCGACGTGGTGCGCCGGACCCTGTGCGAGGGGCTGGGCTTCTCCGCCGAGGACCGCAGTCGCAACGTCCGCCGCATCGGTTACGTCGCCGCTGAGGTCACGCGGCACGGCGGTGCGGCCATCTGCGCTCCCATCGCGCCGTACCACGCCGACCGCGAGGCGGTGGGCCGAATGGTGCGCGATGCGGGGGGATTCGTGCTGGTCCACGTCGCGACACCGCTGGGCGAGTGCGAGCGCCGGGACCGCAAGGGCCTCTACCGGAAGGCGCGCAGCGGGTCGCTGCCGGAGTTCACCGGTGTCTCGGCGCCTTACGAGGTCCCCGACGACGCGGATCTCGCGCTGGACACCTCGGAGCTGTCGCAGGACGAGGCGGTGGAGCGCGTCGTCGCGCTGTTGCGCGAGCGGGGCTGGGTGCGGTCGTGGACTTCGGTGTAGCGGGGACCGGACTGCTCACCGGCTTGATGGTGGGCGTGACCGGCATGGGTGGCGGAGCGCTGACCATGCCGCTGCTGACGCTGGTCTTCGGCGTGCCGCCGCTGGCCGCGGTGTCCTCGGACCTGGTGGCCTCGGCGGTGATGAAGCCGCTGGGCGCCGCGGTGCACCTGCGGCGCCGAACGGTGCAGCCGAAGCTCGTCGGCTGGTTGTGCCTCGGTTCGCTGCCGTGCGCTGCGGTCGGGTCGCTGCTGGCCGGATCGCTGGGCAGCGGCGCCGAATCGGTGCTCAAGGAGGTCGTCGGCGGCGCGGTGCTGCTGGCCGCGATCACGCTGTTCGCCCGGATGCTGCTGTCCCATCGTCCCTCCACATCGGACGGCACCCGGGCCAGCCCCGTTCCCACCGTGCTGCTCGGCGCGGTGGCCGGACTCGTGGTGGGCACGACCTCGGTGGGCTCCGGCTCGATCATCATCGTGGTCCTGCTGCTGCTCAACCGGGGGCTGAGCTCGGCGCGGCTGGTCGGCACCGATCTCGTCCAGGCCGTGCCGCTGGTGCTGGTCTCGGCGATCGGGCACCTGTTCGCCGGTGACGTCCACATCGGACTGGTCGGCTCGCTGCTGACCGGTTCGATCCCCGGTGTGCTGGTGGGCTCGCTGATCTCGGCCAAGGTCCCGGACCGGCCGGTCCGGCTGCTGCTCGGCGGCATGCTGGTGACCACCGGGCTGATGATGCTCGGCAGCGACGTCCTCCCGGGAGTCTCGGCAGGACTGCTGGTGGTGCTGTTCGGCGCGGTGATTCCACTGCTGCGCAGCGCGATTTCGTCGCGGCGGGCGCCCGCCGCGAATGATCGAAAGGGAGGTAGTGGGGTGAGCGACGACCACGAGTTGGCCGTGCGGCTGGCACGACGGGCGGGGCAACGCCTGCTCGAGGTGCGCGAAGGGTCCGACTTGGAGCCCCGCGCGCTCGGCGACGCGGGCGACGCGGCGGCCCACGAGCTGCTCGTCGACGCGCTCGCGCAGGAGCGCCCGGGGGATCCGGTGCTGTCCGAGCACGGCATCGCCGGACCGGAACGGGTTGCGGGGGAGCGGGTGTGGATCGTCGATCCGCTCGACGGGACGCGCGAGTTCACCGAAGCCGGCCGCTCCGACTGGGCGGTGCACGTCGCCCTCGCGGAAGGCCACCGGGTCATCGCCTCCGCCGTCGCCCTCCCGGCCCAGGACGTCGTGCTCGGCACCGGAGAGCCGCCGGCGCAACCCACGCACGGCCTGGTGCGCCCGCGCATCGCGGTCAGCCGCAGCAGGCCGCCGGAGTTCGTCGCGCAGATCGCCGAGGAGATCGGCGCCGAGCTCGTCCCGATGGGGTCCGCGGGCGCGAAGATCACCGCCGTGGTCCTCGGTGACGTCGACGCCTACCTGCACGCCGGCGGGCAGTACGAGTGGGACAGCGCCGCCCCGGTCGGGATCGCGCAGGCCGCCGGACTGCACACCAGCCGGCTCGACGGCACCGAACTCGTCTACGACCGCCCCGACCCGTGGCTGCCGGACCTGCTGGTCTGCCGCCGCGAGCTGGCCGTGGACCTGCTCGCCGCTCTGCCCGACCCGTTGGAGAGGAGTCGATGATGCCCGCCGGACTGTCCCGTCTGGACGTGCTGGAATCCGAGGCGGTGCACCTGATCCGAGAGGTCGTCGCCGAGAGCGACCGTCCCGCGCTGCTGTTCTCCGGTGGCAAGGACTCCGCGGTGCTGCTCAAGCTCGCCGAGAAGGCCTTCGCCCCGGCGCCGATCCCGTTCCCCGTGCTGCACGTCGACACCGGCCACAACTTCGAGGAGGTCCTGGACTTCCGGGACCGCCGCGTCGCCGAGCTCGGCGTGCGACTCGTGGTCGGGTCGGTGCAGGAGTCCATCGACGCCGGGCGCACCACCGAACCCGAGGGATCGGTCAGCCGGAACCGGCTGCAGACGGCGTCGCTGCTGGAAGCCATCGCGCAGCACCGCTTCGACGCGCTGTTCGGCGGGGCCCGCAGGGACGAGGAACGCGCCCGAGCCAAGGAGCGCATGCTGTCCTTCCGCGACGCCTTCGGCCAGTGGGATCCGCGAAACCAGCGGCCGGAGCTGTGGAACCTCTACAACGGCATGATCCACCCGGGCGAGAACGTGCGCGCCTTCCCGCTGTCGAACTGGACCGAGCGCGACGTCTGGACCTACATCGACCACGAGGACGTCGAGCTGCCGTCGCTGTACTTCGCGCACAACCGCAAGGTGTTCGAGCGCGACGGGATGTTGCTCGCCGACAACCCCTTCCTGCCGCGCGGTGCCGAGGAGCCGCTGATCGAGCGGTCCGTGCGGTTCCGCACCGTCGGCGACATGACCTGCACCGGTGCCGTCGAGTCCGCTGCGGTCACGGTGTCCGAGGTGATCGCCGAGATCGCCGCGACCAGGATCTCCGAGCGCGGCCAGACCCGCGCCGACGACCGCACCAGCGCGGCGGCGATGGAGGACCGCAAGCGGGAGGGATACTTCTGATGACCACCACCGAACCGGTCTTCGCCCCGGCCGACAGCCTGCTGCGCTTCGCCACGGCCGGTGCTGTCGACGACGGCAAGAGCACGCTGATCGGGCGGCTGCTGCACGACTCCAAGTCGCTGCTGGCCGACCAGCTCGAACAGCTGGAGGTGGCCAGCAAGGAGCGCGGCGACGAGCAGCTGGACCTGGCGATGCTCACCGACGGCCTGCGGGCCGAGCGCGAGCAGGGCATCACCATCGACGTCGCGCACCGCTACTTCGAGACGGCCCGGCGCGCGTTCATCATCGCCGACACCCCCGGCCACGCCCAGTACACCCGCAACATGGTCACCGGTGCCTCCACCGCCGACCTGGCGATCGTGCTGGTCGACGCCCGCAACGGGCTGACCGAGCAGAGCCGCAGGCACGCAGTGCTGGCCGGTCTGCTGCGGGTGCCCCGGCTGGTGCTGGCGGTCAACAAGATGGACCTGGTCGGCTACGACGAATCCGCCTTCCACTCCATCACCGCGGAGTTCGCCGCGTTCACCGAGCGTCTGAACCTCCAGGACGTCACCGCCATCCCGATCTCGGCGCTGCGCGGTGACAACGTGGTGGACCGCTCGGTGACGATGCCCTGGTACGAGGGACCGTCGCTGCTGGAACACCTGGAGCAGGTCGAGGTCACCGACGAGACCGGCCCGTTCCGGCTGCCCGTGCAGTACGCGATCCGCGCGCAGGACGAGGACTACCGGGGTTACGCCGGTCAGATCGCGGGCGGCTCGATCGCGCCCGGCGAGGAGGTGCTGCACCTGCCCTCCGGGATGCGCAGCCGCGTCGACGCGGTCGACACCGCCGACGGCGAGCTGGACCGGGGCCGGGCACCGCAGTCGGTCGCGCTGCGGCTGGCCGAGGACATCGACGTCGGCCGGGGCGACGTGCTCTGCGCGGTCGGGCAGCCGCCGGTCGCCGCTGAGGAGCTGACCGCGACGGTGTGCTGGATGTCGCCGAAGTCCGCGCTGACCCCGGGAACCCGGGTGCTGCTCAAGCACACCACCCGGGTGGTCAAGGCGATCGTCACCGAGGTCCGCGAACGGCTCGACGTCACGACGCTGGAACGCGGACCCGCGGAGTCGTTGGAGCTCAACGACATCGGCGAGGTCGCGATCCGCCTGGCGCAGCCGGTGTTCTGCGATCCCTACGAGCGCAACAGGTTCACCGGTGGCGCGGTGCTCATCGACGAGTCCAGCCACGCGACGGTCGGCGCGGTCCTGATCCGCGAAGCGCACTGACAGACCGGGAACAGCACGACGAAGGAGCAAAGAATGGTCAAGATCATCGGGGCCGGGTTCGGCCGGACCGGTACCGCGTCGATGAAGGCGGCGCTGGAGCACCTCGGTTTCGCGCCGTGCTACCACATGTTCGAGGTCATCGCCCAACCCGAGCGGGCGAAGGACTGGGACCGCGCGCTCGACGGAGCGGTCGACGACTGGGAGACGGTGCTCGGCGGATTCGAGTCCACCGTGGACTGGCCGGGCTGCACCTTCTGGCGCGAGCTCATGGACTTCTACCCGGACGCCAAGGTGCTGCTCACCGTCCGCGACCCGGAGCGCTGGTACGACAGCGTTTTCAACACGATCTACCAGTTCGTCAAGGAGCCGCCGGCCGACGACGCGTTCAGCACCCAGATGCGGCCGACCATAGAGCGGATGATTTGGAACGGCACCTTCGACGGCCGCTTCGAGGACCGGGAGCACGCCATCAAGGTCTTCGAGGACCACAACGCCGCGGTCCAGGAGGCCGTCCCTGCGGACCGGCTGCTGGTCTACAAGGTCGGCGAGGGCTGGGACCGGCTGTGCGAGTTCCTCGACGTCCCTGTTCCCGAGCAGGGGTTCCCGCACGTCAACGACTCCGGCTCGATCCGCGACCTGGTCGAGCAGACCCAGCGCGAGGGCAAGTACTCCTCGCCGTTCGAAGCCTGAGGGAAACGGGGAAGTTTTCATGAAAACTTCCCCCACTTCCGCACTGGCCACACATCCTTGCGTTTCGAGCCTCTTCGAGGAGACCCATGTCCGCCAACAAGTTGGACCGCAGATCGGTGCTGCGGCTGCTCGCCGCAGCACCGCTGGTCCCCGCAGCGCTGTCGGGCACGGCGCAGGCCGCGCCCCGCGCCGGCACGCTGGGTGCCGACCTGGTCAGCCGCCCCGACCTGCACCCGCCGCTGATGGAGATCATCACCCCGGCGGCGGGTACCGAGCCGGGGTACGTGCTGCTCACGCCCACGGGCGCGAGCACGATGGACGCGAGCGCGCCCGCACCCCGCGCGCCGATCCAGCCGGGTTCGATGCTCATGGACGACACCGGGCAGGCGGTCTGGTTCGGGCCGGCGACCGACGGTGTGCAGTTCGACCTGAAGGTCCAGCAGTACCAGGGGAAACCGGTCCTGACGTTCTGGGAGGGCTCCGTCGTGGTGCCGCCCGGGTTCGGTCACGGCACGTTCGTGGTCCTCGACGAGACCTACACCCGGATCGCCGAGGTCGCCCCGGTCAACGGCCTGACCGGTGACCTGCACGAGTTCATCATCACGCCGCAGGGCACGGCCCTGCTGCTGGCCTACCGCGAGGTCCGCGTCGACACGACGCCGGTGGGCGGGCAACCGAACTCGAAGGTGCTGGAAGGCGTGGTGCAGGAGATCGACATCGCCTCCGGCGAGCTGGTCTTCGAGTGGAACAGTCTGGAGCACGTGGGCCTGGACGAGACGTTCTTCCCGGTGCCGAAGGACCCCGAGCAGTTCCACGACTACATCCACCTCAACTCCATCTGCGAGGACGGCGACGCCGTGCTGATCTCCGCTCGCTGCACGCACGCCGTCTACCGCATCGATCGCAAGAGCGGGGACGTGAAGTGGCGGCTGTGCGGGAGCAAGAGCGACTTCGCGATGGGTGACGACGCGGCGTTCGCCTGGCAGCACGACGTCCGCCGGCACGCGGACGGTTCGCTCAGCCTGTTCGACAACGCCGACGCGGCCGGTCGTGGCAAGTCGCGCGGCATGACGTTGCAGGTCGACGAGTCGGCGAAGACGGCGACGTTGCTGCGCAGCGCCGAGAGCCCGGAGGGTCTGCTGGCGCCCAACCAGGGCAACGCCCAGATGCTGGCCAACGGGCACATGTTCGTCGGCTGGGGCGGCAAGCCGTACTTCACCGAGTTCGGCCCGAACGACGAGGTGCTGTTCCACGGCCGCTTCGCGGAGTCGATGGGCTCCTACCGCGCCTACCGCGCGCAGTGGGTCGGCAAACCGACCGATTCCCCCGCGGTGGCCGGGCAACCCGGCGACGGCGTGACCAGCGTCTACGCCAGCTGGAACGGCGCCACGGAGGTGGCCACCTGGCGAGTCCTGGCAGGCCCGGACGACCAGAACCTCGCCCCGGTCCTCGACGCCCCCAAGTCCGGCTTCGAAACCAAGATCGACGTCCAAGGCCCCCAAGCCTTCGTAGCGGTCGAAGCCCTCGACACGGGCGGAACGGTCCTCGGCAGGTCCGCTGCGGTTGCTGTGGCGTGAGGCAGTTCCCAGTTTTAGTCCTAATTGGGCGGCTTTCGTGCCCGAAATGTCTGCTCAGTTTGGACTAAAACTGGGACTTGGTGAGGAAGGAGACATCGTGACCAGCAGGAAGGGAAGGGAGGTTAGGATGTTTTAGACGCTAAGGAGTGCTGATCGTGACCAGGCGCGCGCAGGACGCGAGTGGGAGCGATGCGGCGGTTCCAGCCGCGGAGGACGAGCGGGAGGTTCGCCGCCGGTGTCGCCGGGCGCTCGGGGTCACCACGCTCGGGTTGATGCTGGTGCTGGTCAACACCACGTCGCTGAACCTGGCGCTGCCCGCGCTGTCGGCCTCCTTCCAGGTCCCGGCTGCCACGGCCGACTGGTTCCTGGTGGCGTTCATGCTCAGCAACACCGCGTCCATCCTGGTGTTCAGCCGGATCTCCGACATGCTGGGGCGGCGGACGATCTACCTCGCCGGTCTGGTCTGCTTCACCACGATCAGCCTGCTGTGCGCCTTCGCGCCGAACGCCACCGCGCTGATCGTGCTGCGCGCGCTGCAGGGCATCGCGGCCGCCACCACCGTCACCAACACCACCGCGATCCTCACCGACGTCTTCCCGTCCGACCGGCTGGTGCGCGGCCTCAGCCTGAACATCACCGCCGCGTCCATCGCGCAGATGATCGGTCCGGCTCTGGGCGGACTGCTGGTCACCTTCGTCGGCTGGCAAGCGCTGTTCCTGGTCAACGTTCCCATCGGGATCCTGGCCGTGGCGCTGGGCGCGAGGCTCCTGCCGAAGCTGTCGCGCACTCGCGGGCCCGAAGAGCGCTTCGACGTCGCGGGAGCGGCGTTGTCCAGCACCGGGCTGGCCGTGCTGCTGTTCGGCATCAACCGCATCGGCCCGTGGGGCGCGGCCGACCCGCGGGTGTGGACGGCGATCCTGCTCGGAATCGCGCTGCTCGTGGCGTTCGTGCTGGTGGAGCTGCGGATCTCGGCTCCGCTGCTGGACTTCCAGCTGGTGCGCCGCCCCGGCCGCGGACAGGCCTACGGGGCCGCGTTCTTCAACTCCTTCTGCCGCGCGGGCGTCGTGGTCCTGGTCGGCCTGCACCAGCAGATGGTGGAGCACCGCACGGCGCTGGAGGCCGGGTTCATCGTGATGCCGCTGGCGCTGCTGATGATGCTGTGCGCGCCGTTGAGCGGCCGGCTGTCGTCCCGCTGGTCGGCGCGCACCCTGTCGAGCCTCGGTGCGGTGCTGGTCGTGCTCGGCATCGTCGGCCTCGCCGGTCAGCTGGCGACCGCGGGAGCGCCGCTGCTGCTCATGACTCTGTGGCTGGGGCTCATCGGTGGTGGAACCGGTCTGTTCACCGCCCCGAACACCGGCTCGATCATGGCCGGTGTCAGCAGCGACCGGCGCGCGGTGGCCAACGGGATCCGCTCGATGCTGTTCAACAGCGCTCAAGCGGCCGGGACCGCGGTGGCGCTGCTGATCCTGACCAGCTGGCTCGGATCCTCGGGCGTCGCCTCCTACGCCGCGAACGCCGACGACAGCACCGTGCGGCTGGGTTTCGCGGTGGCCGCCGGAGCGATGGGTCTGGCCGCGCTGTCCGGGCTCGTGCTGTCGCTGGCGCGCGGCGGCCCCTGGCGGGCGCGCTGATCAGTCCAGGGCGTGCGCGTCGATGTGCGGCAGGTCGTGGGCGAGGCGGTCGCGCTTGGCGGTGAGGTAGTCGAGGTTGTGCTCGTGCGCCGGGGCGAGCAGCGGAACCCGTTCCACGACCGTGACTCCGGAGCGCTCCAACCCGCGCGACTTGTCCGGGTTGTTCGACAGCAGCCGGACCGAGCGCACCCCAAGATGCCGGAGCACCCTCGCCGCGGGACCGTAGTCGCGGGTGTCGACGGGATAGCCCAGCGTCGTCGCCGAGTCCACGGTGTCCAGCCCGCGCGAGTCCTGCAGCACCTGGGTGCGCACCTTCGCCACCAGGCCGATCCCGCGTCCCTCGTGACCGCGCAGGTAGACCAGCACGCCGCGGCCCTCCTCGACGATCCGATCCAGCGCGAGGTCGAGCTGGTCACCGCACTCGCAGCGCAGCGCCCCGAACACGTCGCCGGTCAGGCACTCCGAGTGGACCCGCACCAGGACGTCCTCGCTCGTCGCGGAGCCGAAGACCAGCGCCATGTGCTCGAATCCGTCGACCGGGTCGCGGAACGCCAAGGCGCGGAACGGGCCTCGCCGCGTCGCCAACCGCGACTCGGCGACGTCCCCTTCCGCGATGATGTCCCGACTCGCTCGCTCGCGCATGCGACCCCCTCGTCACCTCGGCCACCGATCACTACGCTCGGTTCGGAACCCCGACAGTAACTCGCCAGGACAACGGAGGTCACCTTGTTCACCGTCACCGTTCGTGATCACGTGATGGTCGCCCACAGCTTCCGGGGCGAGGTCTTCGGTCCGGCGCAACGGCTGCACGGCGCCACTTTCGTGGTGGACGCGACGTTCACGCGCGAGGAGCTCGACGACGACAACATCGTCGTCGACATCGGACGCGCCACCGAACAGCTCGGCGACGTCCTCGGCGGCCTCAACTACCGCAACCTCGACGACGAACCGGAGTTCGCCGGGGTGAACACCTCCACGGAGTTCCTGGCGAAGGTCATCGCCGACCGGATCGCCGAGCGGGTGCACGCGGGGGCGCTCGGCGAAGGCGGGCGCGGGCTGCAGGGCCTGCGGGTCACGCTGCACGAGTCGCACGTGGCCTGGGCCGGGTACGAACGCGCGCTGTGAGAGTCCACTTCGTCCTCCCGGATGCCCAGCACCCCAGCGGCGGCAACGCCTACGACGCACACGCCGCCGCCGGGCTCTCGGCGCTCGGGTTCGACGTGCGGGAGGTCGCCGTCGCGGGAACCTGGCCACGGCCGGACGAGGCGGCGCGGGCCCGGTTGTCCGACGTGCTCGCCGCCGTCGCCGACGGGGGAGCGGTGCTGCTCGACGGGCTCGTGGCCTGCGGCGTTCCCGAGGTGGTCGGGGCCCACGCGGGCCGGCTGCGGATCGCGGTGCTGGTCCACCTGCCGCTGGCGGACGAGACCGGGCTGAACCCGGACGAGGCCGCGATGCTCGACGCCGCCGAACGCCGGACGCTGCGCGCGGCCGATCTCGTCATCAGCACCAGCCCGCAGGCCGCGCAGCGGCTCGTGGACCACCACGGACTCCACCCCGACCGCGTGCGCACCGCTGCGCCCGGGACGGAACCGGCGCCCCTCTCGCCCGGCACCGACGGCGTGTCGCGGATCCTCTGCGTCGCCTCGGTGACGCCTCGGAAGGGCCACGACGTCCTGCTCGAAGCGCTCGCGGGAACGTCCCTGACCTGCGACGTCGTCGGACCGCAGCCCGATCCTGCCACCCTGGACCTGCTCCGGGCGCTGATCGAGCAGCACGGGCTCGGCCGGCGGGTGACCCTGCGCGGCCCGCTGACAGGTGCCGATCTCGGCGACGCCTACGCCGCCGCCGACCTGCTGGTGCACCCCTCCCGCGCCGAGACCTACGGCATGGCCGTGACCGAGGCGCTGGCGCGCGGCATCCCGGTGATGGCCAGCGCCACCCCGGACGCGCTCGGCGACGGCGGCCTGCTCCTGCCACCCGGCGATCCCGGTGCGCTCGCCGAGGCCCTGCACCGGTGGGTGGGTGACCCCGGGTTCCGGTCCGGGATGCGGGCGGCGGCGCGCCGACGCAGGGAGGAGCTGCAGACGTGGTCGGCGAACGCGCGGCAGCTGGGCGCGGCGCTGGCTAGCCTGGAGGCATGACCGCCGCCGGTTTCGCCCCGGAGTGGCTGACGCTCCGCGAACGCGCCGATGCCGAGGCCCGCGCGGCGGACCTGCTGGTACCGCTGCGCGAGTCGCTGCCGAAGTCGCGCCTGGTCATCCGCGACCTGGGCTGCGGCACCGGCTCCATGGGCCGCTGGCTGACCGGGCACCTCGACGGACCGCAGCACTGGGTGCTGCACGACCGGGACCCGCGCCTCCTGGAACTCGCGGGCGCGACGGTGACCGGTGACGACGTCACGGTCGAGCTCCGCCACGGCGATCTGGCCGCCCTGCGCGGACCCGATCTCCACGGAACCTCGCTGGTCACGGCCTCGGCCCTGCTCGACGTGCTCACCCCCGCCGAGGTGCGCGCGCTGGCCGCCGCGTGCGTCGAAGCCCGCTGTCCCGCACTGCTGACGCTGACCGTGGTGGGCCGCGTCGAACTCGATCCGGTGGAGCCGCTGGACGCGCGGTTCGAAGCCGCGTTCAACCGGCACCAGCGCCGTCACCTGCTGGGACCCGACGCGGTGCCGGTCGCCGTCGACGCGTTCGAAGCGCTCGGCGCGGGGGTCCTCACCCGGCCGAGCCCCTGGCGGCTCGGGCCGGGTCCGCTGGCCGAGGAGTGGCTGCGCGGCTGGGTCGGCGCCGCGTGCGAGCAGGATCCGGACCTGCTCCCGGAGGAGTCCGGCTACCTGCGCCGGCGGACCGGGGACGTGCGGGTCGTGGTCCACCACGCCGATCTGCTGGCGATGCCGGGGGAGTCGGCGTGATCCGGCGGATGTGGCCCTGGCTGCGCGTTCTCGTGGCGGTCGGCATCCTCGCGGTGCTGGTGTGGCGGCTGGGCACGGACGCGTTCCTGGACGGCGTGCGGTCGATCGACCCGCCCGCGGTGCTCGCGGCGCTGGGAATCGGGCTGGTCACCACCGGCTGCAGCGCGTGGCGCTGGTGCGTGGTCGCGCGCGGTCTCGGTCTGCGGCTGCCGCTGCGCGTCGCCGTGGCCGACTACTACCGCGCGCTGCTGCTCAACGCGGTGCTGCCCGCCGGAGTGCTCGGAGACGTGCACCGAGCCGTCAGCCACGGCCACCGTTCCGGCGACATCGGCGCCGGTGTCCGAGCCGTCGTGCTGGAACGCTTCGCCGGGCAGCTCGCCCTCGTCGCCGTCGCGGGAGCCGTCCTGGTCACCGGCCCGTCGCTGCCGTTCCACCTCGGTCCGGGGCTGATCGTCGTCGCGGCCCTGGCGGGCCTGAGCCTGCTGGTCCCGGCGGTGCGCCGGGCGGTGCTGGCGCTCTGGCGGGACGCGCGTCGCGGCGTGTTCACCCTGCGGGCGGCCGGTCCCGTGGCGGTCTCCTCGGTCGTGACGGTCGCGGGGCACCTGGCGATGTTCCTGGTCGCCGCGCGGGTCGCGGGCGCTGACGTGCCGTTCGAGACGCTGCTCCCGCTGTTCGTGCTGGCGCTGCTGGTGATGGCCCTGCCCGTCAACGTCGGCGGGTGGGGGCCGCGGGAGGCGTTCCTGGCGGTCGCCTTCGCCGCCACCGGGCTCGTCCCGGCACTGGGCCTGGCGACCGCGGTGGTCTACGGCGTGCTCGCGGTCGTCGCCGCGCTGCCGGGTGCTCTGGTGCTCCTCCGGCGTTCAGCGCAGCGCCGCGAGGTGGTCGCCGAAGGTCGTGACGAGAGCGGAGAGAAGGTCGCGTCCCTTGTCGGCTGAGGCCAGCGACGGCCTCCCGATCACGCCCGACTCGGCGTAGCGCGGCATCCCGGTGGTGAGCAGGTGCCTGCGGTCGTCGGCGAGGTGATCGCCGGTCTCGTACCCGGGCCGGACCAGCTCGGGGTGGGCGTGCAGCAGGATCGAGGTCTCCACCTCGCCCGCGTGCATGTCGCTGCGGGACGGCGTCTCGACGCCCGCGGCGGAGCGCGCGGCGTCCCAGTCACCGGGCATCGGGAACAGCGCCATGTCCCCGGCGGCCTCCTGGACCACGTTGGACAGCACGTAGTTGCCGCCGTGACCGTTGACCAGCACCAGCTTCGGCACCCCCGAGCGGCGCAGCGAGTCGAACACGTCGGCGACCACCAGGCTCAGCGTCCGCGCGGAGATGCTCACGGTTCCCGGCCAGCCGGAGTGCTCCTGCGAGCAGGAGATCGTCACCGGGGACAGCAGCTGCACCGGGTGGGCGGCGGCGAGCTCACGCGCGATCGTGCAGGCGATGACCGTGTCGGTCACCAGCGGCAGGTGGGCGCCGTGCTGCTCGAGGCTGCCGATCGGGAGCACCGCGACATCGGCCCCGCGATTCCGCACGTCCTCCGTCGTGTCACCGGCGAGCATGGTCCGCACCGTAGTCAATCCGGTGGCACAGCGCCGGAAGTTCGCCGGAGAGCAGTTCCGGCATCTCCTCGAAGCGGCTCTGCCCGGTGATCAGGGAGTCGAAGACCGGATCGGCGAGGAGCCGGAGCGCCAGCGCCATCCGCTCGCCGTGGTCGCGGCGCGGATGTGCCACCACCCCGACCTGGCTGCTGCGGATGGTGAGCCGCCGGGAGTGGAAGAACTCGCCCAGCGGCAGGCTCACCCGCCGATCGCCGTACCAGCTCAGCTCCACCACGCGGCCCTCCGCCGCGAGCAGTTCCAGCGACCGGGTCAGGCCCTCCTCGCTGGCGCTGGCGTGCACCACCAGGTCGCGATCCCCGACGGCGTTCTCCGGTGTCGCGAAGGACGCGCCGAGCGCGTTCGCGGTCGCCTCGCGCGCGGGATCGACGTCCACCAGCTGCACCTCGACGCCTGGGAAGCGCGCCAGGAGCGCGGTCACCGCGCACCCGACCATCCCGCCGCCGACGACGGAGACGCGATCGCCGAGCAGCGGAGCCGCGTCCCACAGGGCGTTGATCGCGGTCTCGACGGTGCCGGCCAGCACGGCGCGCTCCGGCGGCACCTCGGGCGGCACGGGCGTGACCGCGTCGACCGGGACCACGTAGCGGGTCTGGTGCGGGAACAGGCAGAACACGGTTCGCCCTTCCCACCCGGGCGGGCCGGTCTCGACCACGCCGACGTTGAGGTAGCCGTACTTGACCGGCCACGGGAACTCGCCCTCCTGGAACGGAGCCCGCATCCGCTGGTGCTGGGAGGAGGGGATTCGCCCCTGCAGCACGAGGCTTTCGGTTCCCCTGCTCACCGCCGAGTGCAGGGTGCGCACCTCGACCTGATCCGGCGGACACGCCGGGAGCGCGACGGGCCGAATCTCGCACTTGCCCGCCGAAGTGACCCACAATGCTCGTGCGGCCTCAGCCATGGACGACCTCCGAAACCAGGGTGGCGATGATCGAACTCCACCGCAACACAGCCGAGCACCTGGCGTGGGCCGCTGTCCAGGTCGGCGCGCTCGCCGCGGTGGCTGCGACGACCGGTCTCGGGCCGGTCGGCTGGGCAGCGGGGATCGTCTGCGCGATCGTCGTCGGAGGGCTGCTGCGACGCGCGATGCGACGGCACGGCAGGACGTCGCTGCACCCCGCCGACCGCATCACGCTGGTCCGCGCGGTGCTGACCATCGTGATCACCGCCCTGGTGGTCGACCGCGCGGAGCCGACGATCATCGTCGTGCTCGGAGTGCTGGCGTTGATCAGCGACTTCGTCGACGGGAAGCTGGCCCGGCGCACCGGGACGGTGTCGGAGTTCGGCGCGCGGCTGGACATGGAGGTCGACGCGTTCCTGATCCTGGTGCTCAGCGCGCACGTCTCGGTGGCGTTCGGGTGGTGGGTGCTGACGATCGGAGCGATGCGCTACGCGTTCGGGGCCGCTTCCTGGGCCGCGCCGTGGCTTCGCGCCGGGCTGCCGCCGAGCCTGGCCCGCAAGACCGTCGCCGCGGTGCAGGGGATCGTGCTCGTCGCCGCGTCCTCGGGGATCGTGCCGCGCGCACGCGAGCTGATCGCGTTGGCGCTGCTGGCACTCCTGTGGTCGTTCGGGCGGGACGTGCTGTGGCTCAGCCGGTCTCGGAATCGATGTTCGGGAAGTAGCGCAGCACGGCCACATCGCCGATCTTCGCCACGTCTTCGAGGTGGAAGCGGCGGGCGGGGCCGCCGGGGAACTCGGCGGGGTTCAGGAAGCGCGGCGCAGCGGCCTGCCCGATGAACATCGGCGCGATCGCCATGCGGATCTCGTCGGCCAGTCCCGCTCTGAGGAACTCGGTGTGGATGCCGGTGCCGCCCTCGACCAGGAGTCGCTCGACGCCGCGTTCGGCCAGGTCGTCGAGCAGCGCGCCGAAGTCGAGCGTTCGTCCGAGAGAAGCGATTTCGGTCAGATCGGCCAGTGACCTCCGGGCTGCGGCCGCGCCGGAGTCGGTGGTGTAGACGAGCTTTCCGCCTTCGAGGTGCCACAGCCGTGACGCCGGGTCGAGCTCGCCGCTGCCGGTGACGACGACCTTGAGCGGGTGCTCCGGACGTCCGCGCGCGGCCCGTTGCGCGCACCGGTGCGCGCAACGGACGAGCAGGCGCGGGTCGTCCTTCCGGACCGTTCCCGCGCCGAGCAGGATCGCGTCCGACTCCGAGCGCATCTGATCGACGTGGTCGAAGTCCGCGGCGTTGGACAGCGGGAACCGCTGCGCGCCCACGTCGTCGATGCAGCCGTCCGCGCTCACGGCAACGCTGAGCAGTACGTGCGGGCGCCTCACCCCGCCCACGCTACCCAGTCGCGACCCCGAATCCTGCGGTTTTCGCACCGACGATTCCTGCGCTCTTCGTGCGCGTGGTTCGTGGTCGGTGGCGGGGGAGGCGAGCCCGGGGGCGTTAAACAAAGTGTTGACAAACCCGGTGATGACGGCCACTATTTTGGAAACCGGAAATATACATCCGCGATACGGAATTAAGGGGACGGCTGCGATGAGTCACGCACTGCCCTACGAGGTCAACTGCTCGATCCTGCTCACCGACCTGCCGCTGCTGGAGCGACCGGCCGCGGCCAAGGCGGCCGGGTTCGACGCCGTGGAGTTCTGGTGGCCCTTCGACACCGCGGTGCCCGCGCAGCGCGACGTGGACGCCTTCGTGCGCGCCATCGACGAGGCGGGAGTGCGGCTGGTCGGGCTGAACTTCTTCGCGGGCAACATGCCCGGGGGTGAGCGCGGTCTGGTCTCGTGGCCGGCGCGCAGCCGCGAGTTCCGCGACAACATCGACCTCACGGTCGAGATCGGCGAGCGCCTGGGCTGCACCGCGTTCAACGCCCTCTACGGCAATCGCGTCGACGACGCCTCGCCGGAGGAGCAGGACGCCCTGGCGCTGGAGAACCTCGCGCTCGCGGCCCGGTCGGCCGCGCGGATCGGCGGAACGGTGCTGGTCGAGCCGGTCAGCGGCCCGCAGCCGTACCCGTTGCGGACCGCCGCCGACGCCCTCGCGGTCATCGACCGCGTGCAGGCGGACTCGGGCGCCACCAACCTCGGGCTGCTCGCCGACCTGTACCACCTCGCGGCCAACGGCGACGACGTCGACAAGGTCATCGCCGACCACGTCGACCGCATCGCCCACGTGCAGATCGCCGACAACCCGGGCCGCAACGAGCCGGGCACGGGATCCCTGCCGCTGCAGCGCCAGCTCGCCGCGATCGAGAACGGCGGCTACCGCGGCTGGGTCGGTCTGGAGTACAAGGCCAGCGGCCAAGCGGGCCCCTTCGACTGGCTCCCGCGCGAGCGCCGCAGCTGAACGACAGAACTTCGAGGAGGAAGCAAGACATGAGCTCGATCGCGTTCATCGGCCTGGGTGTCATGGGCAGTCCCATGGCCGTGCACCTCGCCAACGCCGGCCACGACGTGACCGGATACAACCTCTCGCCGGACAAGTACGGCCCGCTCACGGCCGCGGGCGGCAGCACGGCAGGCTCGATCGCCGAGGCCGTCGCGGGCGCCGAGATCGTCTGCGTGATGGTTCCCGACAGCCCCGACGTGCGTGACGTGCTCACCGGTGAGGGCGGGGTCTACGCCAACGCCAAGCCGAACGCGCTGATCATCGACTTCTCCAGCATCCGGCCGGACGTCACCATCGAGCTCGCCCGGGAAGCGTCGGACAAGGGCTTCCGGCTGCTCGACGCCCCGGTCTCGGGCGGTGAGGCGGGCGCCAAGAACGCCGCTCTGTCCATCATGGTCGGTGGGTCCGACGAGGACTTCGCCGCCGCGGAACAGGTCTTCGAGCACGTCGGCAAGACCGTCGTGCACGTCGGCCCGACCGGAGCTGGGCAGACCGTCAAGGCCGCGAACCAGCTGATCGTCGCCTCGAACATCCAGGCGCTGGCGGAAGCGGTGGTGTTCGTCGAATCCTACGGCGTGGACACCGAAGCAGCGCTGGAAGTTCTCGGCGGCGGGCTCGCCGGGTCGGCGGTGCTGGAGCAGAAGCGCCGGAACATGCTCGACCGCAGCTTCGCCCCCGGTTTCCGCATCGACCTGCACCACAAGGACCTGGGCATCGTCACCGCCGCCGCCCGCGAATCCGGTGCTGTCGTGCCGCTGGGCTCGCTGCTCGCGCAGCTGATGGCCTCCGCTCGCGCCCACGGTGACGGCGGGCTCGACCACTCCGCGCTGCTGCGCGGCGTCGAACGACTCTCCGGTCTCAGCGACACCTGACCCTCCGCCGAAACGAGGACGAACATGACGCGAATGCGCACCGTGGACGCCGCCGCCCTCATCCTGGAGAAGGAGGGCGCCACGCAGACCTTCGGGCTGCCCGGCGCCGCGATCAACCCGTTCTACAGCGCGATGAAGAAGCACGGCGGCATCCACCACGTGCTGGCCCGGCACGTCGAAGCCGCGTCCCACATGGCTGAGGGCTACACGCGTGCCGATGCGGGCAACATCGGTGTGTGCGTGGGCACTTCGGGTCCCGCGGGCACCGACATGATCACCGGGTTGTACTCCGCATCGGCCGACTCGATCCCGATCCTGGCCATCACCGGCCAGGCCCCGGTCGCGAAGCTGCACAAGGAGGACTTCCAGGCGGTCGACATCCAGTCGGTGGCCCAGCCGGTCACCAAGTGGGCCGTGACGGTGCTCGAACCCGCTCAGGTCCCGGGCACCTTCCAGAAGGCCTTCCAGCTGATGCGCTCAGGTCGGCCGGGGCCGGTGCTGATCGACCTGCCGCTGGACGTGCAGCTGGCCGAGATCGAGTTCGACATCGACACCTACGAGCCGCTGCCGGTGGCCACCCCGGTGGCGACCCGAGCGCAGGTCGAGCACGCGCTGGAGATGCTCAACGCGGCCGAGCGGCCGCTGATCGTCGCAGGTGGCGGCGTCATCAACGCCGACGCTGCCGACCTGCTCGTGGAGTTCGCCGAAACGCTGGGCGTTCCGGTCGTGCCCACGCTCATGGGCTGGGGCGCGATCCCCGACGACCACCCGCTGTCGGCAGGCATGGTCGGACTGCAGACCGCGCACCGCTACGGCAACGCGACGATGCTGGAGTCGGACTTCGTGCTCGGCATCGGCAACCGCTGGGCCAACCGGCACACCGGTGGTCTGGAGACCTACCGACGGGGACGGACCTTCGTCCACGTCGACGTCGAGCCGACGCAGATCGGGCGCGTCTTCGCCCCGGACTACGGGATCGTCTCCGACGCGCGCGCCGCGCTGGAGGTCTTCGTCGAGGTGGCGCGCGAGTGGCGGGGGAGCGGCAAGCTCGCCGACCGCAGCGGGTGGAGCCAGGAGTGCCAGGTCCGCAAGACCGGGCTCCTGCGCAAGACCCACTTCGACGCGGCTCCGATCAAGCCGCAGCGGGTGTACGAGGAGATGAACCGCGCGTTCGGACCTGATACGCGCTACGTCTCCACGATCGGGCTCTCGCAGATCCAGGCGGCGCAGATGTTGCACGTCTACCGTCCGCGGCACTGGATCAACGCCGGCCAGGCCGGCCCGCTGGGCTGGACGGTGCCCGCCGCCATCGGGGTGGCCACCGCGGACCCGGAGTCCACAGTGGTCGCGGTCTCCGGCGACTACGACTTCCAGTTCCTCGTGGAGGAGCTCGCGGTCGGCGCGCAGTTCAACGTCCCGTTCGTGCACGTGCTCATCAACAACGCCTACCTCGGCCTGATCCGGCAGGCGCAGCGCGGTTTCGACATGGACTACTGCGTGCAGCTGGCCTTCGACAACATCAACGCACCGGAGGTCGCCGGCTACGGCGTCGACCACGTCAAGGTCGTCGAGGGGCTGGGGTGCAAGGCGCTGCGGGTCTTCGAGTCCGAGAGCATCTTCGACGCCTTGGAGCAGGCCAAGAAGCTCGTCGCCGAGCACCGGGTCCCGGTGGTGGTGGAGGTCGTGGTCGAGCGGGTCACCAACGTGTCGATGGGCAACGAGATCGATGCGGTCAACGAGTTCGAGGCGCTGGCGGAGTCCGGCGACGACGCTCCGACCGCAGTAGCGGGCCGGTCGTGAGACTGGTCAGGGTGGGTGAACCCGGCGCCGAGCGGCCGGGGGTGTTGGACGCTGCGGGCCTGGTCCGCGACGTGTCCGGGTTCGCCCACGACATCGACGGCGAGCTGCTGGCCGATCCTGAGCGGCTCGCCGCGATCGAGGCGGGCCGGGAGGCGCTCCCGGTCCTGCCCACCAGCCGGTTCGGGCCGCCCGTCGCGCAGCCGGGCAAGATCGTGGGCATCGGTCTCAACTACCACGACCACGCTGCGGCGGCGGGCACCGAACCGCCCGCCGAGCCCATCGTGTTCCTCAAGCCCAGCAGCGGGATCACCGGGCCGACGGACGAGATCGTGCTGCCACCGGGCAGCGATCACACCGACTGGGAGGCGGAGCTGGGCGTCGTGATCGGCACCCGGCTGCGCTCCTGCCCGGATCCCGCGACGGCGCTGCGCGCGGTGGCCGGGTACGTGGCGGCCAACGACGTCACCGAGCGCGCGCACCTCGGCAGCGGCCCGACCTGGGTGCGCGGCAAGTGCCACGACACGTTCAGCCCGCTGGGCCCGTGGCTGGTGACCGCCGACGAGATCCCGGACCCGCAGGCGTTGAGCATGGATCTGCGGGTCAACGGCACTCCGCGGCAGAGGAGCAGCACGGCCCACATGGTCTTCGGGGTCGCCGAGCTGGTGTCGCACCTCAGCGGCCTGATGACGCTTCACCCGGGTGACCTGGTGCTGACCGGGACCCCGGCGGGAGTGGCGGCTCTCCACCCGGAGCCGCGCCCATACCTCCGTCCCCACGACGTGATCGAGATCGAGGTCCAGCACCTCGGGCGCCAGCGATCCACGGTGCGGGGATAGGGGCCCGGGGCGGGAGACGAGCGCACTGCCGGGCGCAACCCTCCCGCCCCGGGAGCACCTCGGGGGAAGTTTTCATGGAAACTTCCCCCGGACAGTTCTGGTCCGAACTGACCGGACACAAGGGACATTGATCACGGACGGTTCGGACCAAAACCGCCCAGGGACAACGATCGGCGAGACCGCCGCGCGGCCCGTCAGGCCGGGAGCAGGCGCACCTGTCGCTCTGATGGGTAGTTCGAAGATCCACGATCGGGTGATCATGCGGACGGTTCGTGGCCGATTTGATCTAGGGGGAGATCGTTTCCGCAGGTCAGCCGGAATGTCCGTTTCCCTCTCATGTTGATCCGCTCGTGTGGCGAGCTCGCCGGGGGAGAATTAACGTTCGCTCCGCGTTGATCTCTCTATTTCGTGGATGTGCGACCGGATTCGGGCGTTGTCCACTGGCGAAAGTGGGGTAGCGGTGCGAACCGTTCGTGAATCTGCTTACTGGACAGCTGTTCTCGCTCTCGGTGCGGGATTGCTCGTCGGCGCGACGCCTGCGTCCGCCGACAGCTCCGACAACGACGGCCTGAACATCGGCAACGACAACAACCTCAGCGTTCTTCCGGTTCAGCTGTGCGGCAACAACGTCGGGGTGCTCGGCCTCGTGGCGCCGATCGCCTCGCCGCAGAACTCCGAGTGCGTGAACGCTCCGATCGTCGACCACCCGGAGAAGCCGGAGAAGCCGGAACCGCCGACGGAGCACCCGCAGCCGCCGACCGAGCACCCGGAGCCTCCGACTCACCACCCGAAGCCCCCGCACCACCACCACCACCACCCGCACCACCCGAAGCCGCCGGTCGAGCACGTCTCCGAGGAGCTGCCCATGGCGCCGGCACCCGAGATGACCGAAGGCCACGTGGCCGTCACAGGCTGAAGCGCCCCCGGTGTCGGCCGGCTCGCGAATTCCGCGGGCCGGCCGACTTGTGCCTGCAGTCCGAGCGCGTGGCCCGACGCGGCGCGGATCTTCTGTACGGTGGCGGGAGAGGATCTTCAGCGAGGGGCGAGGCATGGGTCTGTTCGGCGGGATGATGGGCAACGCGTCCGGGATCGATCCCCGGGCGGCGGCGAAGGAGTTCGGGCGCCTGCTCGCGGACGGCGAGCAGATCCACGCCGCCTACCAGCTCATCCGGGACTCGCTGATCTTCACCGACCGGCGCCTGATCCTCATCGACAAGCAAGGCATGACCGGTCGCAAGACCGAGTACCACTCGATCCCGTACCGCAGCATCACGCACTTCTCCGTCGAGACCGCGGGCACCTTCGACCTCGACGCCGAGCTGAAGATCTGGATCTCCAGCACCGCTGAGCCCGTCTCGCAGCAGTTCGGCAAGGGCGTCGACGTCTACGAGGTCCAGGCGCTGCTGAGCACCTTCGTCGCCCGCTGATCGCTCCGGCGCCGAGTGGCGACTGCAGTCGCCTCGGCGCCGATGACCACCTCCGGTACCTGAACCGGTGATACCGCCCGCTTCGGCACCCGCGTTGGTCCGGAGACGATTGCGCAGCGCTGAGAGAACTGCTCACCGACTCCATGCTAAGGGGTGAGCATGTCCACTGAATTGTGCGGCCAGGATCATGTTCATTTAATGTCGATCAGAACTGATCAGAATTCAGGCGTGAGTCTCTTTCGCGGATTTCCACCGGCTCGCCGGTAGCAGCGCAAGAGACGTGGGGTCGCGAGCGTGGAGGTGCTTCGTGCTGGTCACCGGCGCGTGGGAGAGCGAGCCCTGCGGCATGTTCACCACGAGGTCCCCGCTGACCGAGGGTTTCTCGCGGTCCTCTCCCGCTGGGTGCGGATCATTTTCCGATGAGGTCGCTCCACCCTGATCAATTCCATTGTTCGAGCGATTTCGGCAGATCATTTCACGTTTTCAATCTTGCGCGAGAGCGATTATGGATCTTTCTGTGGTGGTTCCCTGCTTCAACGAGGCGCGCGGTCTGCACGAGCTCCGCGACGAGCTCAACTCCGTGCTGCCCGCGCTGGTGGGCCGGTTCGAGGTCGTGCTCGTCGACGATGGCAGCACCGACGGCACGCTCGAGGAGGTCCGTCGGCTGTGCTCGCTGGACTCGCGGTACCGGTACCTGTCGCTGAGCCGCAACTTCGGCAAGGAGTCGGCCATGCTCGCCGGACTGCACGAGGCGAACGGTGACCGGGTGCTGCTGATGGACGCCGACCTGCAGCACCCGCCGTGGCTGGTCCCGGAGATGCTGCGGCTGCTCGACACCGGGTACGACCAGGTCGTCGCCCGCCGCGATCGGCACGGGGAACCGCGCGCCAGGTCGCTGCTGTCGAAGCTGTACTACCTCGGGGTCAACAAGCTCACCGACGTCCCGCTGCAGGACGGGGTGGGTGATTTCCGGGTTCTGTCCCGGCGCGCGGCGGACGCGGTGCTGGCCATCCCGGAGAGCAACCGGTTCTCCAAGGGCCTGTTCGCCTGGGTGGGCTTCCCGACCGCGACCGTTCCCTACCGCAACGTGACCCGCAAGCACGACCAGTCCTGCTACAGCTTCGGCAAGCTGGTCAACTACGGGATCGACGGCGTGGTCTCGTTCAACAGCACGCCGCTGCGCGCAGCGGTGTACCTGGGCGGCGCCGTCACCGCGCTGGCCTTCGCCTACGCGGTCTACGTCGTCTGGTGCGCGCTGGCCGGTCATCCCGGCGTGCCCGGGTACGCGACCTTGATGGTGGGCATCAGCGGTTTCGGCGGGATGCAACTGCTGCTGCTGGGCGTGGTCGGGGAGTACGTCGGGCGCATCTACGTCGAGTCCAAGCACCGTCCGGCCTACTTCATCAAGGAGGCCGGCGGCCTCGCGCATCCGGCGGCCGCGCAGCGGGTGATCGCTCCTCGCCGCCCCACCTCCGTCCCGGTGATGACCGACGGCGCCGCGAGCAACGGATGGCAGAAGTGCGCCGACTGAGCGGAACCGGGAGCTTCGGGCGCTTCGTGGTGGTCGGGGCCGTGAACACGGTCGTGCACTACCTCGTCTACCTCCCGGCGTGGTTCGTGGTCGGGTACCTGCTCGCGCACGTGCTCGCCACGATCGCGGCGATGTCGGTGTCCTACCTACTCAACTGCCGATTCACCTTCCGGGTCCGGCCGCGATGGCGGACCTTCCTGCTGTACCCGGCGTCGAACTGCGTCAACCTCGCGCTCAGCGTCACCGCGATGTGGCTGCTGGTCGAGGTGTTCGGCGTCCACCCGCTGCTGGCCACGGTCCTCGGCGGTCTGCTGGCCACCCCGGCGACCTACCTCGTGAGCCGCTTGATCCTGACCTCTCGCGGACGCGTTGCCCACCCGCGCCCCGACGTGTCGATGCCCATCGGGAGGACTCCGTGACCCAACTGCTCGACGAGGTCACCGCGGCGGAGAACGCGGAACCTCGCGGGACGGCACCCGCGCGCGATCGCGGGCGGGTGATGGCGCCGCTGCTCACGTGCCTGTTCGTGGCCGCGCTCGCGCAGGTGCCGGTGCTGCGCCCGGGGTGGTTCTACTTCGTCGACGACGCGGCGACCCAGATCTTGCCGATGTGGTACCACCTGGGGCATCAGCTGCGGCAGGGCGTGTGGCCGCCGGTGCTGGATCCCGACCTGATGATGGGCGGGAACCTCGCCGCCGAGACGCTGTTCGGCGTCTGGAGCCCGGCCAACGCGCTGGTGTGGCTGGGGGTGTCGTACTCGACCGACATCGGGATCGCCGGAATCGTCGTGCGGACGGTCGCTTTCGCGGTGATCGCGCTGGGCTGCTACCTGCTGTGCCGCGAGCACGGTGCCGCTCGCTGGTCGTCTAGCGCGCTCGCCACCGCGCTTCCGCTGGCCGGTCCGCTGCTGCACTTCGACGCCGCGAAGTGGCCGGCGGCGCTGCTGGCGTTCGTGTGGGTCCCGTTCGTCTGGCTGCTCGCGCGCCGCATGGTTCGCGGTCGCACCAACGCCTTCTGGGTCTTCCTGGTGGGCGCGCTCGCGGTGACCGCGGGGAACCCCTACGGCCTGCTCGGAGTCTCCGTGGTGCTCGCGGCGCTGCTGGTGGAGTGCGGGGCGCGGCGCCGGTGGGCGGCCGCGCGCCGGCTCGCGCTGGTGTCGGCGGCGATCGCCGCGATCGTCCCGCTGGTGTACCTGCCGCTCGTGCGCTCGGCGCACATGACGTGGCGGACCACCTCCGGCGGCGTGGACAACAGCGGCACGCTCGCCCCGCACCTCGCCGATCTGCTCAACCTCAGCGCGCCCACCTACGTCCCGGAGATCCCCGAGGTGGGGGTGCCCGCGGTGTACTTCTGCTGGTTCGCGGTCCCGCTGGCGTTCTGGTGCGACTGGTCCGCGCTGCGCGAGCGACTCCGCGAGCTGATCGCGCCCGTGGTCGTCGCCGTCACGTACCTGCTGTTCGCTCTCGGGCCCTCCGAGGTGTGGATGTTCCGCTGGCCGCTGCGGGTGGTGCACTACGGCTACCTCGCCCTGGCCGTGCTGCTGGCGGTGGTGCTCACCGCAGGGCTGCGGCGGGACCGCCTGCGTGCGCGCGCGACGGCGACCGCGGGGTTCCTGCTGCTGTCGATGTACTTCACCGCCGAGCGCGCTCCGGACGTGGTGACGTTGCGCCGGGCGGGTTTCATCGCGGTGCTGATCGGGTTGCTGGTCGCCGCCGCCGTGGCGGTCCACCGCAGGTTCGGGACCGGGCCGCTGGTGCTCGTGCTGCAGCTCGGCACTGCGCTGACCTTCTGCGCGCAGTGCCTGTGGTTCGTCGGGGGAACGGACCTGGGGCAGTACTTCCCCACGTCGCCGGAGAAGATGCGGGAGAACTTCGCCGGTCGGTACGAGGGGCGCGTGCTGCAGATCGCCGACCCCGTGCTCAACGCACCCGATCCGGAGCGCGAGGTGTGGCGAGACGCGGTCATCGGCAACGGTTTCCTGCTCTCCGATGTGGACAGCATCGGCTCCTACACCGGCCTCGGATTCCGCGAGCTCTCCGACGAACTGTGCCTGCGATACGAAGGATCGGCCTGCCCGGGCGCCTACGACGCGCTGTGGCACCCGCCGCGCGGGGCCGAAATCCCGCTCGCGGACCTGCTGCTGCTGGACACGGTCGTCGTCCAGCACTCGCTCGTTCCGCAGCCCGCGGTGGCGCGGGGCTGGCACCTCGCCGAGCGCAACTCGCGGGTGAGCGTGCTGCGCCGGGACCGGCCGGTGGTGGGCGCGGGACTGCTCAGCTGGGCGTCGCCGCAGCTGGAGGTGGTCTCGGACGTCTCCGGCGGACCGCGCACCGAGGAGGTCGAGGTCCGCCGGAACGCGGCGGGAACCGGCCGACTGGTGTTCGCCCGGACGGCCTGGCCGGGCTACACGGCGACCTGGAACGGCGTCGAGGTTCCCGCCCGCGCGGGACCCGCGGGGCTCCTGGAGGTCGTGGTGCCGGACGGTCCCGCGGGGCGGTTGGAGCTCAGCTGGACGCCGCCGAGCATGCGCCTGGGACTGGCGGCGGCGGGCGGCGGAGCGCTGCTCGCCGCGGGCGTCGGGCTCCAGCAGATCACCGCTCGACGCAGGGAGACCGGCGCGTCACGAGGAGCAGCTCGATGAGCAGGACGGCCGCGTTCTCCGTCGGGCTCGTGCTCGCGTTCCTGGCCACCTGCCAGGGACCTCCGCAGCAGCTCGCGGTCGAGCCCCCGCCGCCGGTTCCGCAGGAGCACTACGCGCAGGTGGTCGCGCACCCCGACGACGACCTGCTGTTCATGAACCCGGACCTGGCCGAGGGGATGCGCAGCGGGCGGCCGACCACGAGCATCTACCTGACCGCCGGTGAAGCCGACATGCCCGACAAGGCCGGGTACGGCGCCGGGAGGCAGGAGGGCACTCGGGCCGCCTACGCGCAGATGGTCGGCAAGCCGAACGACTGGTCGCGCACCACGATTCCGGTGGGGCACGGCCGTCTCGCCGAGGTCGACACCCTGCGCGCGGATCCCGACGTGCGGCTGGTGCTGCTGAACCTGCCCGAAGACGCGAACGCCCAGCAGGGCAGGCACGCGCTGACCAGGCTGCGGCAGGACCCGGCGCTGCGCGTCACCACGACGGTCCCGGCGGGGGCTGCCGTGGGGTACCCGCAGCAGTTCGACCGGCGTGCCGTGGTCGAGTCCCTCACCGCGCTGCTGGACGCCTTCCAGCCCACGGTGATCCGGTTGCAGGACGACCAGCCGGATCACCGCTACCAGTCCAACTGGATCGGGGTGCACAACCACCCCGATCACGTCGCCGGCGCCGCTCTGGCCAAGGAAGCGGTCTCCGCGCACCGGCCGCGGGCGTTCTCACCGATGGTGCTGACCTACCGCGACTACAACGTCGGCGACACCCCGTCGGCGCTGTCCCAGGCGGACAAGACCACCACGCGCGAGGCCTTCGCCGCTTATGTCGGCCACGACGCCCTCGCCAGGGGCGAGATCTACCGGAGCTGGAGCGACAACAGCGCCTACCGGTGGCCGCGGCGAGGCGAGTGGGTCATGGCGACCGAAGGCGGTGGTGCGCAGGCATTCTCCGTGCGCGCGCACGGGATCGCCCGCTGGGCGCGGACTCCCGGAGGCGTCTGGAGCGAACCCGAGCTGCTCCCGCTGCCGGAACCGCTCCGCCCGCAGGTGTCGCTGCTCCGCGAGGGCCGCGGCCGGCCGGTGCTGGTGGCGCAGAGCGAGGACGGCGCGCGAATCCTGCTCCTGAGGCAGGGGAGTTCCGACGTCCGGTCCCGGCAGTGGGACGTGGTGGACGCTCCTGCGGGGGCCGAGAACGGCGCGCCCGCAGCGATCGCCGATTCCGACGGCCGGATCGTGCTGGCCGTCAAGAACTCCGCGGGTGGGGTCAGCGTTCGCCGCGAGACCGCGCCTGGGCGGTGGCAGCCGTGGTCCGAGCTCGGTGCTCAGGACGTCCAGGACGGGCTCTCGTTCGTCGCGGGCCTCGACGGCGTGGTGCACCTGTTCGCGGCGACGCGCGCAGCGGTTCTGCACTGGGAGATTCCGCGCGCCGGAGGGGCGAGGGGCGAGCAGGTGCCGATCGGTGCGGCCCGCCCGGCGGGAGCTCCGGTGGCCGAGCACGCCCGGGACGGGTCGATCCGGCTGCTCGTGCGAACGGACCGAGGTGGGGAGCTTGTCGAGCGCACCTCGTCCTCGACCGGCAGCTGGAGCGGCCGGACGACGCTGCCGGCTCCGGGCGGGATCGGTGGCCCGACGGCGACCGATCCGGGGCCGAGGGGATCCGCTGATCTGATCAGGGTCAGCCGGGACGCCGCGGGCCGTGTCCGCGTCGCGGACCGGGCGGGTGGTCCTTGGCTCGATGTGGGCGGGGCGGTGACCGATCACCCGGCGACGCTGGTCGAACCCAACGGCGACATCACGCTCGTGGGCATCGGTTTCGACGGCGCGCTGGTGGTCAACACCGGTGCGCGGGGACCCGAGGGGCTCAGGTTCGCGGGATGGCGTCCGGCCGTGCGGCCTCCGGGCTCGGAGGTGCGGGCCGACTGATCGGGCGAAAGCGGACACCGCATACTGCCCCGATGGATGTCCACACCAGGATCGTCGACGCTGCGATCCAGCGCTTGGCGACCGCCGGCTACGACGGGCTCTCGATCAGCTCCGTCTCCCGGATCTCGGGGCTGTCACGGCCGACGATATACGCGCACTTCGGCGGTTTGGACCAGCTCGCGTCCGAGGCGCTGGAGAAGGCGGCGATCCAGGCGATCTCGCGGGTGACTGAGCGAGCCCGCGAGGAGGCGACGACGGCCGCCGACTACGTCGTGGAGGTCATGATCGCGGCGCGTGCCGAAATCCGCAGCAGCCCGGCGTTGGCGCCGATCGCGTACCCGGAACGGGGCAGCATCCTCTTCGACGGCGATACCGTCGGTCCGCGGGCGTTGGAGCTGTCGCGCTCGTTCCTGCTCCCGCTGGTGGAGTTCCAGCCCGAACTGGAGCACGAGCTGGATGAGATCGCCGAGACCTGCCTGCGGTGGCTGGTGTCGCTGGTGCACTTCGAGAGCGCCAGGTCGCGATCGGAAGCCAAGTTGCGCGCCTACTTGCACCGTCACCTGATAAGTGGATTGAACGTCACCGCTTGACCTTTACATCGTTGACAGTTGTTGTAAGTCTGTGTCAACGACAGAAAGGCCCGCTGTGCGCGCTTCAACTTCTCGTCGCCAGTTCATGGGCATGGCAGCGCTCGGTTCCGCTTCGGCGCTGGGGCTGACCACGATCTCCACCCGGCGTTCCGCGCAGGCTGCCGAGCACTCGCAGGCAGTCGTCATCGGCACGGGCTACGGAGCGGCGGTGACCGCGCTCCGGCTCGGCGCGGCCGGCGTGCCGACCGTGATGCTCGAGATGGGGCAGTCGTGGACCAAGCCCGGTGAGGACGGCACGATCTTCTCGGACATGCTCACGCCGGACCGCCGGTCGACGTGGTTCAAGGACCGCACCGAGATGCCGCTGGCGTCCTTCCTGTGGATGGACGTCGCCAACCGGGACATCGAGCCCTACGCGGGCGTTCTCGATCGCGTCCACCACGGCGACATGTCGGTCTACGTGGGTCGGGGCGTCGGCGGTGGTTCGCTGGTCAACGGCGCGATGGCGGTGACTCCGAAGCGCTGGTACTTCGAGGAGATCCTGCCCGAGGTCAACGCCGACGAGATGTACGGCAGGTTCTTCCCGCTGGCCAACTCGATGCTCGGCACCAATCACATCGACCCCGAGTGGTTCGAGAGGTCCCGGTCCTACCAGTTCGCGCGGGTGTCGCGCGCGGCCGCCGAGAAGGCCGGGTACAAGACCAACTTCGTGCCCAGCGTCTACGACTTCGAGTACATGCGTCGCGAGGAGGACGAGCTGGTGCCGCGCTCGGCGCTGGCGGCCGAGGTCATCTACGGCAACAACCACGGCAAGCGCTCCCTCGACAAGAGCTACCTCGCCGCCGCGCTGGGCACGGGCAACGTGACCATCGAGACGTTGAGCGAGGTCCGCGACATCGCCCAGCAGCAGGACGGGAGCTACGCGCTGTCGGTGAAGCGGATCGACGAGTTCGGCAACGTGCTCGGCATCCGGCAGCTCACCACCCAGCACCTGTTCCTCGGTGCCGGGAGCCTGGGGTCGACCGAGCTGCTGGTGCGCGCCCGCGACACTGGGAAGCTGCCGAACCTCGGTGAGGCGATCGGGCAGGGCTGGGGCAACAACGGCAACGTGATGCTCGGCCGCGCCAACCTCCCGCAGGACCTGGTCGGCCCCCTCGAATCGGGCATGCCTGCGATGGGCATCGACAACTGGGACGACCCGGCCAACCCGGTCTTCGCCGAAATCGCCCCGGTCCCAGCGGGACTGGAGACCTGGGCGAGCCTGTACCTGGCCATCACGCGCAACCCGGAGCGCGGGTCGTTCCGCTACGACCCTGGAGCGGACCGCGCCGTCCTGCAGTGGCGGGAGGAGCAGGGGCAGCCGTCGATCGACGCGGCCAAGCAGCTGTTCGACCGGATCAACTCGGTCAACGGCACCAGCTACCGCTACGACCTGTTCGGCGATGCCCGGGCGTTCGAGAACCGGTTCACCTACCACCCGCTGGGCGGTCTGGTCCTGGGCGAGGCCACCGACCTCTACGGCCGGGTGAAGGGCTACGACAACCTCTACGTCACCGACGGTTCGCTCATCCCGGGTAGCACCGGTGTGAATCCCTTCGTCACGATCACGGCCCTCGCCGAGCGCAACATCGCCAAGGTCCTCGCCGAGGACATCCCGAAGAACACCTGACCCTCCGCACCACGCCGAGGTCACGTCCCCCACATTTCCCAGTTTTAGTCATAACTGAGCCGACATTTCGGGCATCGAAGGTCCTCGGTTTGGACTAAAACTGGGAAATGCTTCGAAAGGGGGATTCTCGCGCTCGGAGATCAGCGGGACCAGCGGCGCAAGGGGTGCTGTTGAGCGTCGGTGGAGTTCCACTCCCCGGAACAATTCTGTCGGAGTCTTGCCGGAAAAATGACGTCCCTCGAGCATGGCGGGCATGCGAATGCCAGGCGAGGCGCACGCCCTGGTGCGTCACAGCCACCAGGAGCGGGTGCTGCGCGCGCTCCGCGAGCGGGGTGCGCTGAGCCGGGGTGAGCTCGCCGAGGCGGTGGGCCTGTCGCGCACCACGATCTCGGAGATCACCCGTGACCTGCTGCGGCACGGCTCCGTCGTCGTGCTCGACACCGACGCCGCTTCGCGCGCGGGCAGCGGCAGACCTGCCGAGCGGCTGGTGCTGGACCCCGATTCCGGGCAGTTCATGGGGGTGGACTTCGGCCACCGCAGAGTGCGCGTGGCCGTGGCCGACGCCTCCCACGAGGTGGTGGTGTCCGGGCGGCAGGCCTATCCCGACAGCACCGGCTGGCCGGAGCGGATCAGCATCGCCTTCGACCTCATCGACCGGCTCAGCGTCGAACGCGGCGTGCACTTCCGCGCCTTGCAGGGGATCGGCATCGGCGTCACCGGGCCGCACCCGCGTTCGTCGGCGCCGCTCGCCCCGGACGGTGCCTTCGGTACCGGGTTCGCCGCCGCGCGCGACGACGTGGACGTCTCCTTCGCGGAACGCTTCGGCGCTTCGGTGATCGTGGAGAACAACACCCGGTTCGCCGCGCTGGCGGAGGCGCTGGCGGGCGGCGCGGACGACGAGAACCTGCTCTACGTGAGGCTTTCCGATGGCGTCGGTGGCGCGCTGGTGATCGGCGGTCAGATCGTCTCCGGCGCGACCGGGCTGGCCGGGGAGCTCGGGCACGTCACCGTCGCTCCGGGTGGTGCGCGATGCCGCTGCGGGAAGAGCGGATGCCTGAAGACGGTCGCGTCGGTCCCCTCGATGCTCGCGGCCTGCCGGGAGCGCGGCGCCGACATCGGATCGATCGACGAGCTCGCGAGCTCCGCGGATCCGGTCGTCAAGCAGGTGCTGCGCGAGGCCGCCTCGGCGGTCGGCGCGGTGGTGGGAACGGTGGCGATGGTGTTCAACCCGGCCGAGATCGTGATAGGGGGCGAGATCGCCCGCCTGACACCGGCTCTCGTCGAGCGGACCAGCGAGACCCTCGGCGAGGAGCTGTTCCCGTGGGTCGCGGCGAGGCCCGTCGTCCGGGCCGCGCGGCTCGCCGACGACGACGGCGCCATCGGCGCGCTGGCCGCGCTCTTCCGCAGCGCGCCGATGCTGGCCGACCAACCGGAACCGGCGCCCGTCCGCGCGCTGCCGGCGTGAGGAGTTGTTTCCCGAGATGGCTTCACCTGCGGTGCGGGCGCCGGAACGCCCGTCGAAGGAGTCCTGACCATGGCAGTCCTCAGCGAGCGCGACACCGCGTCGAAGGCGGGACCGCGGCCCGCGCCGCGCCGCCGCAGCGCACCGCTCGCGCTCAACGCGGCCTCGGTCCTGCTCGGAGTTGCCGCGTGGTGGGCGGTGTCGGCGCTCGGCGTCAAGATCCCGTCACCACCCGAGGTCGCGGCTCGAGCCGCCGACATGCTCGTCGAGGGCACGTTGCTCGACGACACCCTGGCGAGCCTCGCGCGCGTTCTGGCCGGCTTCGCGCTGGGCTCCGCGCTGGCGGTCGCCGTGGGATTCCTGATGGGCTGGTACCGGCCGGTGCGGGCGCTCGCCGAACCGTGGGTGCAGTTCTTCCGCACGATCCCGCCGCTGGCGATCATCCCGCTGGCCATCGTGCTGATGGGCATCGGCGAGGTCCCGAAGATCTTCGTGATCTTCCTGGCCGCGTTCCTGGCCTGCGTCATCTCGACGCTGCAGGGCGTGGTCACGGTCGACCCGACGCTGATCAACGCGGCACGGGTGCTCGGCGCGGGTGACGCGACCATCTTCGGCAAGGTCGTGGTGCCGGCTTCGGCGCCGTTCATCCTGGTCGGCATGCGCGTCGGTCTCGGCTCGGCGTGGGCGACGGTGGTCGCCGCGGAGCTCATCGCGGCCCAGGAGGGCCTCGGTTTCCGGATGCAAAACGCCCAGCTGTACTACGACCTGCCGACGATCTTCGTCAGCTTGATCGCCATCGGGCTCCTGGGGCTGGTCATGGACCGGTTGCTGCTGCTCGCCGAACGCAAGCTGACCGGATGGCAGGAGAGGCCGTGAACCCCAAGATCGCCCTGGAGAACGTCGGCAAGACCTTCAGCCTCGCGCGCGAGCGGTTCGTCGCGCTCGACGACGTGTCGCTGGAGATCGCCGACAACGAGTTCGTCACCGTCGTCGGCCCCTCGGGCTGCGGCAAGAGCACGCTGCTCAACATCCTCGCCGGGCTGGAGGAACCGGACGAGGGGCGTGCCCTGGTCGACGGGGCCGAGGTCTCCGGGCCGGGGCCCGACCGCGGCGTGATCTTCCAGCAGTACGCGCTGTTCCCGTGGCTGACCGTGCGCGGCAACGTCGAGTTCGGCCTGAAGATCGCGGGCGTGCCGCGGGACGAAAGGCGCAGGCGCGCAGCGCACTTCATCGACGTCGTCGGGCTCTCGGAGTTCGCCGACGTGCTGCCCAAGGCGCTGTCCGGCGGGATGCGGCAGCGCTGCGCCATCGCCCGCGCCTACGCCGTGAACCCCGCGATCCTGCTGATGGACGAGCCCTTCGGCGCGCTCGACGCGCTGACCCGCGTCAAGCTGCAGGAGCAGCTGTTGAGCGCCTGGGACCGGGAACGGCGAACGGTCCTGTTCATCACCCACGACGTCGACGAGGCCGTGTACCTGGCCGACCGCGTGATCGTGATGGCCTCCCGGCCCGGTCGCATCTACGACGTCGTCGGGGTCGATCTGCCGCATCCGCGCAGCGAAGAGGTCCGGTTGAGCCCCGAGTTCACGGCGCTGCGCAACCGTGTCTGGAACTCCGTGTACCACCAGGACGACGAGCGCGCCGCAACGGCTGAGAGGACATCATGAGCTGGAGCAAGAAGGGGATCGCCGCGTTGCTCGCCGCGCTCGTCGTGGTGCTGACCGGGTGCGGTGGCGGTTCGGACGAGGCGAACGAGGTCCGGTTCGGCTACATCGGCGACTACAACGGTGCCAGCCTGCTGGCGGTGGCCGAGGACCAGAAACTCTGGGAGAAGCACGGTCTCACCGCCACGGCCAGCGTGTTCAACAACGGGCCGCTGCAGATCCAGGCACTGGGCAGCGGTGATCTCGACTTCGGCTACATCGGTCCCGGCGCGATGTGGCTGCCCGCTTCCGGGCAGGCCAAGGTCGTCGCCCTGAACACGCTCGGCAACGCCGACCGCGTGATCGCTCAGCCGGGCATCACCAGCGTGGCGGACCTGCGTGGGAAGACGGTCGGAGTCCCGCAGGGCACCTCCGGCGAGATGATCCTGGACCTCGCGCTGCGCAACGCCGGGATGACCAAGAACGACGTCAGGATCGTGCCGATGGACGCATCCACGATCGTGTCCGCCTTCTCCGCACAGCGCATCGATGCCGCCGGCTTCTGGTACCCGGCGATCGACACGATCAAGAAGCAGGTGCCGGGGCTCGTCGAACTGGTCAAGAACTCCGACTTCACCGGGCAGATGGAGTTCCCGACCGCGTTCGTGGCGGGCAACGAGGTGGTGACCGGACAGCAGGACAAGGCCCGCCGGGTGCTGGCGGTCCTGCGGGACGCGATGCGGTACCGGACCGACAACGCCAAGCGCACCATCGAACTCACCGCGGACATGCTGGACAAGGACCCGGCGCAGGTCCGCGCCGACGCCGCCAACGTGAAGGCGCTCGGCGTCGATGAGCTGGACCGAATCACCGGCGACGGAACCGCGCAGCGCTGGCTGTCGGCGATGGACGCCTACTTCACCGGAACCGGGCAGCTCGAGCAGAGCACCGGACCGCAGGAGTACTACACCGGAGAACTGTTCACCTCGGCGGGAAATCGATGAACCAGCGCAACATCCTGTTCCTGATGACCGACCAGCACCGGACCGACACCCTCGGTGCCTACGGCAACCCGATGGCCGCGACGCCGAACCTCGACGCGCTCGCCGCCGGCGGCACCCGGTTCGACCGCTGGTACACGCCGACGGCCATCTGCACTCCCGCCCGCGCCAGCCTGCTCACCGGTCAGGCGCCGTTCCGGCACAAGCTGCTGGCCAACCACGAGCGCAACGTCGGGTACATCGAGGACCTGCCCGACGGGCAGTTCACCTTCTCGGAGTCGTTGCGCGCCAACGGGTACAACTGCGGTCTCATCGGCAAGTGGCACATCGGGACGGAGAAGGACGCGGGGCGCTTCGGGTTCGACGGTCCGGACCTGCCGGGTTGGCACAACCCGGTCGAGCACCCCGACTACCTGGCCTACCTCGCCGAGAACGACCTGCCGCCCTACGAGATCAGCGACCGCATCCGCGGCACCCTGCCCAACGGCGGGCCGGGCAACCTCCTGGCGGCCCGGCTGCACCAGCCGGTCGAGGCGACCTTCGAGCACTACCTGGCCACCCGCACCATCGAGATGATGGAGCGCTACGCAGCCGACGTGCACGAGCGCGAGAAGCCGTTCTTCCTGGAGCTGAGCTTCTTCGGCCCCCACCTGCCCTACATCATCCCCGACGAGTACTTCGACATGTTCGATCCGGAGGAGGTGCCGCTGCCGCGTTCGGTCGCCGAGACCTTCCACGGAAAACCCCCGGTGCAGCAGAACTACAGCGCGCACTGGACGTTCGACACGATGCCGCTGGAGACCACCCGCAAGTTGATCGCCGCGTACTGGGGGTACGTGGCGCTCATCGACCACGAGATCGGGCGAGTACTGGAAGCGATGCAACGCCTGGGACTGGCCGACGACACCGCGGTGTTCTTCACCTGCGACCACGGCGAGTTCACCGGTGCCCACCGGCTGCACGACAAGGGGCCGGCGATGTACGAGGACATCTACCGGACACCGGGCATCGTGCGCGTTCCGGGCGAGCCCGGGGGAGTGGTGCGCTCGGAGTTCGTCAGCCTCCTGGACTGCACCGCCACCATCCTCGAACTCGCCGGCATCGACCCGGAACTCGCCGTGGATTCCCGGAGCCTGCTCCCGCTGGTGTCCGATGAGGACGGCGAGGGCTGGCCCGAGGAGATCGTCTGCGAGTTCCACGGACATCACTTCCCGTACCCCCAGCGGATGCTGCGCACCGACCGGTACAAGCTCGTGGTCAACCCGGACTCGGTCAACGAGCTCTACGACCTGGAAACGGACCCCGACGAGCTCATCAACCGCTACCCGCACCCGGAGATGGCGGAGGTCCGAGGTCGCCTGATGCGACGGCTCTACGAACTCCTCCGCGACCGGGGCGACAACTTCTACCACTGGATGACCTCGATGTACGAGGTCGGCGAGATCGCCTACGACCCCACCCTCAGCGGCTTGGACGAAAGCACCTACCAGCCCTGATCACGCGCTCGTGCCGCAACCGTGGTGATGCCTCGTCCCACCGGCGCCGGGCCGGTGGGACGAGCGCGTGCGTCAGGAGAACTGGATGCCGCCGTCGATCATCACCGATTGGCCGGTCATGTAGTCGGAGTCGGCGGAGGCGAGGTAGGAGACGAACGACGCCACGTCCTCGGGGACGGAGACCCGGCCGAGGTGGATCAGCTCCGAGTACTTGTCGATGGCCGCGCCCTTGCGGAGTCCCTCGTGCTCGGCGAGCTTCTCGTCGATGTGGTCCCACATCGCCGTGCCGACGATGCCGGGGCAGTAGGCGTTGACGGTGATGCCGTACTGCGCCCACTCCATCGCGGCGGCCTGGGTCAGGCCGCGCACCGCCCACTTCGAGGCGGAGTAGTGCGCCAGCAGCGGGAACGGGCGGTAGCCGACGATCGAGGAAGCACCGATGATCTTGCCGCCGTCACCCTGCTCGATCATCTTCCTGGCGGCGGCGTTGTAGCAGAGGTGCACGCCGCGCAGGTTGATCGACATCAGCTCGTCGAACTCCTCCGGCGTCACCTCCAGCAGCGGTTTCACGTGCGCGATACCGGCGTTGGCCACCATCACGTCGAGCCGGCCGAGCTCGTCGGCCACGCCCTGCACCATGTCCTGCACGGCGCCCGCGTCGGCGACGTCGGCGGGCAGGACGGCCGAGCGCCTGCCCAGCGCGGTGATCTCGGCGGCGACCGACTGGAGCTGATCGGCGTTGGCCGCGACGTCGTTGACGGCGACGTCGTGACCGTCCGCGGCCAGCCGCAGCGCGATCCCCTTGCCGATCCCCCGCGCGGCGCCGGTGACGAGCACTACGCGGGACCTGTCCTGAGCGGCCATCGGGATTCTCCGTTTCCTCGTGGCGTGGGTCTGCGTTCACATCCGCCGGCGAGGCTAGGCACCGAGCCCGATGCCGGGCAGGCCTCGGCTGTCTCACTTTGAGACAGCTCTTCAGTCCCCGGCAGGTTCCTCCGCGGCGAAGTAGCCACCGATGAACGCGACGAGTCCGAACAGGACGGCCGCGGCGATGCTGGGGGTGAGCAGGGTGTCCGACGCCCAGGTGATCCAGCTGGGCTGGAGGAGGACCAGCCCGGCGAGCTGGATCGCGACCAGCGCCGCGGCCAGGGCGAGGAAGATCAGCAGGGTCAGGATGAACGCGGTCCTGCACGCCACCCGGGCGCGGCTGGACTTCGTGGTGGTGGGCATGGGAACTCCTCGTGCGTAGCGGTTCTCAGCGCAGGACGGGCAGAGCGCCCCAGGCGATCAGGCAGCCGATCAGCATGATCGGGACCATGTAGTAGGCGATCAGCGGGAAGAAGGTCTTCTCCGGTTCGGCCCCGGTGATGCCCGCCGCCACGAAGATCGACCCGGAGGCCGGGGGAGAGGCGCCCTCGGTCGAGGCGAACACCAGGATCGCCGTGACCGCCAGGACGGGATCCACCCCGACCGACACCAGCGACAGCAACGCGACGTGCCCGACCGCGGTGAGCGTCGCCGTGGACGACAGCGGGCCCGCGACCACGGCCACCAGCACGCCGACCAGCAGGGCCATCACGTACTGGTTGAGCTGCAGTCCGGCGAGGATGCCGTCGATGTCCTGGGCCAGTCCCAGCTCGCCGAGGATCTCGCTGGCGGCGACCGCGAAGAACAGCAGCGCTCCGATGCTGGTGAAGCGCGGCATCGCCCCGGCCAGCCAGTCGTGCCACGCGCGCGCTCCGCGCGGGAGTTCGCGGCGGCCCACGAGAAGCGCCAGAGCGGTGATGAGCACCGGGATCCAGGTGAGGATCTCGATGTCCTCCAGCGCCTGACCTATCGGGGTGCGGTGCGTCAGGAACTCGGCGACCGGACCGACGGTGATGCCGATCGGGACGATCGCGCCGAGCACGATCAGCGTCGCGGCCCCGCCCTCGCGCAGCGCGTCCCGCAGCGGCCGGAGGTCCTCGTCGGGCGAGCGCTGGATCCCGTCGCGGCGGACGAAGTGGGCGACGAGCAGCAGCCGCCACGCCACCTGGTACGCCCCCGCGCACAGCAGGGCGAGGTAGATCTGGCCGGTGGTCACCATCGGGCCGGCGAAGCCGATCATGATGACCATCGACGAGCTCGGCGGCAACGCGGCGCCCAGCCCGCCGTTCCCCGCGAGGACGGTGGCGCTGCGCTCCGGGCTCCAACCGGTGCGGATCATCCAGGGGCCGGTGAAGGCCCCGGTCGCCGCGGTGTTGCCGGAGTTCGATCCCGACAGCGCGCCCATGACCGCGGATCCGAAGGTGTCCACGACGACGGGGCCGCCGCGGATGCGTCCGACCAGCGAGTTGAGGATGCCGAGCAGCTTCTGGATGAGGCCGGTCCGGTCGATGACGTAGGCCATGAACACGAACGCCATCGCGGCGTAGAGGACTTCCTCGTCCAGCGCGCCCAGCATGCCGTTGAGCAGTGCTTCGGGCGCGTCGAGTCCGGCGAACGCGGCGGTGATCAGCAGGCCGAAGAGCATGGCCTCGCCCATGTTCCGCTTGAACGCGACGTTCCAGACGATGATGGTGGCGATGAACGCGGCGAGCGCGATGAGTCCGGTGGGCATGGTGCGGTTCCCCTCTTCGGCGCTGGAGCGGGGTGGACGGGGTCGGTCAGGCGGGGCGTTCGCTGAGGATCCGCTGGTACCGGGAGGCCTCATCCTCCAGCACGGCACGAGCGCCGATCAGGGTCCGGCGGGCCTCCGTCATGGGGACCACGATCGCCCCGTCGTCGTCGGCCACCACGATGTCGCCGCGGTGCACGGCCACGCCGCCGACGGCGACGTCCTCGCCGACCCGGCACGGCCCGTTCTTGTAGGGCCCGGCGGGCGAGGTGCCCACCGCCCAGACCGGGAACCCGGCGTCGGCGAGCGCGCCGACGTCCCGCACGGCCCCGTCGATGACCATGCCCCGCACACCCCGGTTGAGGGCGCGGTGCGCGATGAGCTCACCGATCAGGGCGCGCGAGGTGTCGCCGCCACCGTCGACGACCAGCACGTCGCCGGGTTCGGCGACGGCCAGGGCCTGGTGAATCCCCTGGTTGTCGCCCGGTCGGCACAGCACCGGGAGCGCGCGGCCCGCGATGTGCGCGCCGGGCAACATCGAACGCACCCGGGAGGCGACGACGCCCAGCCGGTCCCGAGCGTCGCCGATGGCCGCCGCGGGGAGGCCGGCGAAGGCATCCAGCAACGTCGTGAGGTCGTGCGGCGGGCGGAGACTCAGCGCGCGGTGGTGATCGGCGATGGCGGTCGTCACGGTCGGCGGCACACCGAGCGAGGCGAGGAGGTCGGCGGCGGCCTGGGACTCGTGGCCTCGCCGCTCGGCGTGCTTGCGGGTGCCCCTGTCCAACCGGTCGAGCGCGCTCTCCCCACCGGCGAGGGCCCGGGTGATCTGAGCCCTGACCCAGTCCGATTCGCCCGCCGCGGCACCGGCATCGAGCGTCTCGGTGATCACCGCGCCCAGGCCCTTCATGAAGACGGTGCGCAGCATCTTCCGCCGTGACGCGTCGCCGGTGGCGCCACCTATCGCGTCCACCTCCGCGCCCAGCAGCCGGAAGTTCTCGGCCACCGGCCGGGAGGCGGGTCCGGAGACGATCAGTGCGGTGCTCGGGCCGAACTGGGGGACCGAGCCGATGACGGCGACGTCGGCGCAGCGGTCCGCTGCCTCGCCGAGCGCTGCTGCGACCTCGGACTTCCGCTGCGGAGACGCGGCGTTGAGATCGGCGTAGAACGCGGAGTCCCGCAGGTGCGGGGCGGTCTCGGCCGCGACGTGGACGGCGTGCGCGGCCGTCACCAGGCTGATGACCAGGTCGGCGTCGGCCACCGCATCGCGGAGGGTGGTGGCGGCGAGGACGCCCTCCGGCATCGGCGGTCCCGCCGGGTCGTAGCCCGCGACGGTCGCACCGGTGGCCGCGAAACCGGCGGCGTAGATGCTCCCGGCTTCTCCCAGACCCAGCACTGCGATCTTCATCGATCGAACTCCATATCACTGTATGATAAGAACACGCACTTGATGAGAAGAACTGTGCGAGCAGCTCACCTGCATGTCAATGGAAGTGAGCAAACTTCTCATGCAGTGATAGGTTCGCGAGGTCTGCAGGAGGGCTCATTGACGACCGCGAAGACCAACCCGATGCGCTCGGTGCACCGGGCTTTCGACGTGCTGAAGGTGCTGGAGCTCGCGCAGCAACCGCTGCGCCTCACGGATCTGGCCCAGCGCAGCGAGCTGCACGTGGCCACGGCGCAGCGCGTCGTCAACGTGCTCATCGAGCACGGCTACGCCAGCAGGCACGCCAACGGCTACACCGCGGGCCCGGCCGCGCTGTCGACCGCTCACGCGTTCGCGATGACCAGCCCGCTCCGGCTGGTCGCCCGGCCGGTGCTGGAGGAGATCGCGACCGCCACCGGGCTGACCGCGTCGTTGTACGTGCGGGTGCAGGAGAGCCGGGTGCTGATCGACCGGGTCGAAGGCGGTCGGCGACCGCAGTACTCGCTGCCCATCGGGGAGCGGCTGCCGCTCTACCCCGGCGCCGCGGGCAAGGTCTTCCTCGCCGGTGAGGGCGATATCGCGGCCGAGGCCGAGCGGCTGCACCCGGTGACCTTCGCCGGCGGGACCGTGCTGGACGCCGCGGGCATCCGCGCCGACCTGGAGCGGGTCCGCCGCGAGCGGTGCGCGATCTCGGTCGACGAGCGTCAGCTCGGCACCACCGCGATCGCGGCGCTGATCACCGACAACGCGGAGAACGCGCTCGGCTCCGTCGGGCTCAGCGGGGCGACCGGTTCCTTCGGCGACGTCCGGGATTCCGCGTTGCCGGGGGACGTGCGGCGCGCGGCGCAGGCGATCGGCGCCCGGGTTCCGGCGGCTGCCTGAGACTGCGGCCGCGAGAACCCGGGCTTGCGGCCGGGTCTAGTGCTGGTGCTGCGAAGGTCCCTTGCTGCGGACGAGGTCTCGGACGTTCTCGATGCGTCCGCAGTCCGAGTCGATGAGTTCGCGGCGCTTGGCGGTGAACGCCCTGCCGAGCTCCGCGCGGCGCTGCGCGTCGACCTCGGAGCGCGCATCGTTGAGGACGGTGCGCTCCTCCTCATCCAGGTGGTGGGTGAGCGATTCGCTCAGCTCCTCCAGCCGCGAGTCCCACTGCTCGGTACCGGGTTCGCCGCACTCCATCAGCGCCAGCAGCGCTTCGTGGCCCTCGGCGTGCTCCTCGGCGCCGTGGTCGACGTCCTCGGCGTCCTCCGAGGAGAGCGTGCGCAGAACCGGGTACACCTCCTTCTCCTCGGCTTCGGCGTGCGCGACCAGCAACGCGGCGATCTCGCCGAGCGCGGAGCCGCGATCGGCTTCGGAGCTGCGGAGCGTGCGCAGCAGGTCCTCGAAGCGGCGGTGGTCCGCCAGGATGAGTTCGATGACGTCTTCGGACACGGATGTCCCCTTCGACCTGTGGTGGGGTTCGGGCTGAAGCGGATCATCGACCATCGCCGGGGCGCAGGGCAAGGACGCGGCGGGCGGGCGGATTGTGGCGGTGCCCATCGACGCGGTGGACTGGGCGGCATGGACTTGCTCTTCCTCGCCCTGGTCGGCCTGGTGACGGGCGTGACGACCGTGCTGTTCGGATTCGGCGGCGGTTTCGTCACCGTGCCGGTGATCATGTGGGTCGACGCGTCGCTCGGTGAGTCGACGGCCGTGGTCGCGATCGCGACCTCATCAGCGGTGATGGTCGTCAACGCCGCCGCGGCCACCATCGCCACGCCGCGCCCCGTGCTGCGACGCCTCGGCGGCGCCAAGGTCCTCTGCGTCCTGCTCGCGGCCGGCGGGCTCTGCGGCGCGCTGCTCGCGGGCCTGGCGCCGTCACCGCTCATCCACTGGGGTTTCGTCGCCTACCTGTGCGTGACCATCGCGGACGTCCTGCTGCGCCCGGGGTTCCTGCGGCCCGCCGCCGCTGCGGTTCCCGCCCGCTCGCGGTTCCCGATCCCGACCGCCCTGGGCGTCCCGATCGGTGCCGTCGCGTCGTTCCTCGGCGTGGGCGGCAGCGTGATGACGGTGCCGCTGCTGCGGCGTGGCGGAATGCCGATGGCGGTGGCCGCGCCGCTGGCCAACCCGCTGACCTTCGCGATCAGCCTCCCCGCCCTCGTCGTGTTCTTCCTCGGAACCCCTGCGGTGACCGGGGAGGGCGTCGTCGGGCTGATCGACCTGCGGTCGGCGGGAATCCTGCTGGTGACGGCGATCCCGGTGATCGTGCTGCTCCGCAGGCGCCCGCCGAAGATCGGCGACGCCGGTCACGCCCGCGCCTACCTCGCCCTGCTCGTGATCGTCACCCTCGCCGCCATCACCGCAGGCGTCCGCTAGCCGGCGCGCCCGGTGGCGAAACCAGGAGAACCGCGGTCCTCGCCTCGACGAGGATCGCGGTTCTCCGCGTGGTCAGGGACTTTCGGGTCGGGTCAGGCCTTGACGGGGACCTGCGGGTCGTCGAGGTCGCGCTTGTAGGTCTCGGCGAGCAGGTAGGTCGAGACGAAGGAGATCAGGCAGAGCACGACGACGTACCCGGCGATCGAGAAGGAACTGCCGGTCGCCGCGAACAGCGCGGTGCAGATCATCGGGGCGATGCCACCGCCCAGGATCGCCGCGATCTGGTAGGCCAGCGAGGCGCCGCTGTAGCGAAGCCGGGTGCTGAACAGCTCGGAGAAGAACGCGGACTGCGGCCCGTACACGGCGGTCCGGCAGGCCTGCACGACGATGCCGGCGAGCAGGAACAACCCGATCGATCCGCTGTCCACCAGCATGATCCACGGCACCGCGAACAGTCCGAGCGCCAGCATCCCGCCCAGCGACATGCCGCGTCGGCCGATCCGGTCCGACAGCAGGCCGAACGCCATCATCAGCGGGATGTCGACGGCGGCCAGCAGCGCGTTCGCGCTCAGGATCGTGGTGCGCTCGTAATCCAGGGTCTTGGTGGTGTAGGAGACGATCCAGGTCGTTCCGACGTAGAACGTCGCGTTGGTGGCGAGGAAGGAACCGGCGGCGAGCAGGATGGTCTTCGGGTGCTTGCGCAGCACCTCGATCACCGGCATCCGCTCGGCGCGCTCCTGGTCCTTGCGCTCCATCGCCTGCTGGAACACCGGGCTCTCGCTGATCTTGAGCCGGATGGCGAAGCCCACCACGATCAGCACCGCGCTGCACAGGAACGGAACCCGCCAACCCCAGGCCAGGAACGTCTCCTCCGACATGTTCGCCGACAGCACCGTGAAGGTCAGGTTGCCCAGGAGCAGACCCGCGGGCACTCCGACCTGCGGCCAGCTGCCGTAGAAGCCGCGCTTGCCCTTCGGCGCGTGCTCGACGGCCATGAGCGCGGCACCGCCCCACTCACCGCCGACGCCGATGCCTTGGGCGAACCGCAGCAGCGTCAGCAGGACCGGGGCCCACACGCCGATCGTGGCGTAGGTCGGCAGCAGGCCCATCAGCAGCGTCGCGATGCCCATCAGCATCAGCGAGGCGATGAGCATCGGTTTGCGGCCGAGCTTGTCGCCGTAGTGCGCGAACAGGACGCCGCCGATGGGACGTGCGAGGAAGCCGACGGCGAAGGTCGCGAACGCGGCCACGGTGCCGACGACCGGGTCGAACTTCGGGAAGAACAACTGGTTGAACACCAGCGCAGCGGCGGTGCCGTAGATGAAGAAGTCGTACCACTCGATGGTGGTGCCGATGAGGCTCGCGAGCGCTACTCGACGAGCACTCGTCGCGGTGGCGGCCATCCGGTCGTCCTCCGGTGGTGTTGGTCTGACACGTCTGTGACCCAGATAACTAACGGTGTAAGTTTTAGGGACCGTATCCATCGGGACGAATCACCACAAGGGTCAAATTCAGGACGTTCCGGCTCAGCCCGAACGCCCGGCCGTGAGGGGCCCGCTGTGGGGCTCTCGCCCCGAAACCGTTGCGGATGACCATGTTCGGCCAGCACGGCGAGGTCGAATCCTGAAACGCTTTCGAGTGCGCGCGTCGCGTCGTCCCCGCAGCGCACCCTCATACTCGCTCCGGACCGGCGACTCCCACGGAGCGGTGCGCTCCTGCTCCCGGGGCCTCGCCAAGTCCCAGTTTTAGTCCAAACTGAGCCGACATTTCGGGCATTGATCATGCTCAGTTATGACTAAAACTGGGCTGCTCCCGGTGCTCCGCCGATCCGGGCGGATCCGTGTCGGGGGTGGGGCTGCCGGAGTCGGGACCTCCTTCGGCGAGGTTGTGGAGTGGTGGACGAGAGGATGTGGTGAGCATGTCGGGGAGAGCGGGAGTGCGGGCCTGCGTCGTGGCAGCGGTGTTCGCGGCGGCGGCCGTGGCAGGTCCGGTTCCGGCAGCGGGTGCGGAGTGCGCCGGGTACGTCGGGTTGAGCTTCGACGACGGTCCCGGTGACACGACGGCGGAGCTCTTGAGCGCGCTGCGCGAGAGCGGTCTGCGCGCAACGATGTTCAACCAGGGCGACAACGCGGCGGCTCACCCGCAGTTGGTCGCGTCGCAGGTCGAGGCCGGGATGTGGGTCGGCAACCACAGCTACAGCCATCCGCACATGACCGGGCTGACCGAGTCCGAGATGGACGAGGAGATCTCCCGGGCGCAGGAGGCGATCGCCGACGCCGGGGGAGGGGTGCCGGAGCTGTTCCGCCCGCCCTACGGCGAGACCAACGGGACGCTGCGCGCGGTCGCGGAGGCCCGCGGGCTCACCGAGATCCTGTGGGACGTCGACTCGATGGACTGGAACGGCGCCACCGTCGATCAGATCGTGCAGGCCAACGCCGGACTCACCGACGGCCAGGTCATCGTCATGCACGACTGGCCGCCCAACACCCTCGTGGCGATCCCCAGGATCGCCGAAGCCCTGAAGAACAAGGGGCTCTGCTCGGGCGAGATCTCCCCGGAGACCGGCCGAGCCGTCGCCCCGGACGCCTGACGCACTACGGGCGGCAGTCCTCCGCGAGGAACGGCCGGGCGAGGGCCAGGGATCGCGAGGAATCCCGCCACGCTTGGAGGTGGTCGGCGTCGGGCAGGGAGGTGAAGGGCGTGCCGGTGCGCTCGGCGAACGTGCGCATCGGGTCGTGCCAGGGGTCGGCGCTGCCCGCGTACATCAGGATCGGGACGGCCGCCCGGCCCAGCTGTTCGTGAACACCCGGTTCGCGAGAGAAGGCTTCGTAGTTCGCGCGCAGCGCCGCCGGGTCGAGAGCGTCGATCTCGGCCGCGCGCTCCGGGTTCGCCCGAGCGGCGCGCCGCATGTGGGGGTAGGGGTCCGCGTCGGCGGGCAGCCCGAGATCGCGGAGCATGGCCTCGGCCGCCGGGCGGAATCCGCTGATCGGGTCGAACGCGCCCGCGACCAGGCGGGTGAGGCGTTCCGGGGCGTGCACGGCCACGGCGTACCCCGTCAGGGCACCGAGGGAGTAGCCCCAGAACGCGGCCTCGGCCAGCCCCAGGTGGTCGAGAACGGCCGTGACCGACGCCGCCCGGCGGGGCAGCGAGTAGTCGGCGGGATCGAGCGGAGCCGAGCTGCCACCGAGACCCAGCGGGTCGACGGTGATCACCGAGTGGGTCCGCGCCAGCGCCGACGTGTAACCGGCCCTCGTCCACTGCTTCCCGCTCTGGAACATGCCCGGGTGCAGCACGAGCGGTGGTCCGTCGCCGACGATCTCGTAGGCGATCTGCAGTCCGTTGCGGTGCGCGATGGGCACGATCGTCCTCCTGGCTCGCTTCGCGCCAGCATCCCACGCGCCACCGACGATCCGGGGTGCCGTGACCGCACGACGTGGCCCCGGGGACCGCATCCCCGGGGCCACGTCGTGCGAGCGCCTACCGCATGGCCGGGATGTTCGGCAGCGCGAAGACGATGAGGGCGCTGCCGTGGCCTGCACCGAGCATTCCCGGCAGGAACCCCTCGATCCAGCCGCCCCAACCGACCGGCACGGCGATGTACTGCCTGCCGTCGACCGAGTAGGTCATGGGGCTGCCGTGGTGGCCGCTCCCGCACTGGAACTCCCACAGCTTCTCGCCGCTGCGGGCGTCCAGGGCGACGAACTCACCCGAGGGCGTTCCCGCGAACACCAGGTCCCCGGCGGTGGTCAGCACCGACGAGCACATCGGCAGGTTGTTGCGCCAGCGCCACTTCTCCTCGCCCTTGGAGTCGAAAGCGCTGATGGAGCCGCGCATGTCGTCGGCGTCCACCTGAACACCCGCACCCCAGTAGGGGATTCCTTCGCGGAACTCGCGGCGCCGCCGGGTGGCGGTGGCGCCGACGTCCTGCACCGGGACGTAGAACAGCTCGGTGCGCGGGCTGTAGGCGGCGTGCGTCCACTCCTTGGCACCGGCCGGGCCGGGGTAGAAGTGGACCGGCTCGCCTTCGGCGTCCGGGTACTTGCGCGGGGTCACCTTGCCGTCGCGGGTGATGGTGCCCCAGTCGATCCGGTCCACGTAGGGCGTGACCGAGATCAGCTCGCCGTTGGTGCGGTCGAGCACGAAGAAGTACCCGTTCTTGTCGAAGTGGCCGAGCATCTTGCGCCCGTCCTGGTCGAACAGGATGTTCTCCATCGTGCTGTCGTAGTCCCACACGTCGTGCGGGGTGCACTGGTAGTGCCACTGGATGCTTCCGGCGTCCGCGTCGATGGCGACGATGCTGTCGGTGTAGAGGTTGTCGCCCTCGCGCACCGCCCCGTCGAAGTCGGGAGCGGGGTTCCCGGTGCCCACGTAGAGCATGTTGGTGTCCGGGTCGAAGGTCGCGGTGATCCACGGGTTCGCACCACCGCGCGCCCAGGCCTCGCCGTCGGCCGGCCAGGTCTCGGAACCCGGTTCGCCGGGCTTGGGCACCGTGTAGCAGCGCCAGCGGTGCTCGCCGGACTCCAGGTCGAAGGCGTCCATGTGGCCGCGCACGCCGAACTCGCCGCCGGAGCTGCCGACGATGACCATGTCCTTGACGATCAGAGGGGCGAGCGTCGCGCTCTCCCCGGCCCGCACGTCACCCGTGGTCTTGTCCCAGAGCTTCTGGCCGGTCATGGCGTCGAGCGCGACCAGGTGCGCGTTGGGCGTGACGCTGAAGACCTTGCCCTTGGCCACGGCGCAACCGCGGTTGACGTTGCCGCAGCACAGCGACACGTCGTAGGGCACGGCGTGCTTGTAGCGCCAGAGCTGCTCGCCGGTCTTGGCGTCCAGCGCCCACACCCAGCCGTCCCAGCCGGAGATGTACATGACCCCGTCGACGACCAGCGGTGAGGTCTCGAACGCGTAGGTCGACGCACCGGCGATCATGCCTGCGGTGCCCGCTTGGAAGATCCAGGCGGGGCCGATGCTCTGGACGGTCTCGGTGTTGATCTCGTCGAGCAGGCTGTAGCGCTGCCCGTCGTAGGCGCCGTAGTAGGTGAGCCAGTTGTGCGATTCGTTGCGCGCGTCGAGCAGGCGTTCGTATCCGACGCTCATCGCGACGTCGGGTGCGTTGCGGGGCGAGCTGGTCAGCAGGCCCTGGTCGATCGCCTCACCGGCGTCCACGTATTCCACGGTCATGACTTGCTCCTGTTCACGGGCGCGGCTGGTCGGGGCGGTCGAGACGGGCTTCCGGCGGCACCTCGCCGAGCACGACGATGGCGCCGGTCAGACCACGGCCCTCGTCGTTGCCGGTGGGGGAGCTGAACCAGTAGTAGCCGGGGCCGTCCAGGTTGAGCTTGGCCATGCCCTTGGAGTGGTTGACCAGCCAGATGAACTTGCGGTCGCCGTTGCTGGGCAGCAGCGCGCAGTGGGTGTTGAGGTCGTCGTTGATGAGCGTGAGCTCGAGATCGCCGCCGTGCGGGAGGATCAGGATCGACGGGTCGAACGCGATCTCATCCGGTTCGATGCGGACCGTGGCTTCCATCGTGCCGTCGGCGCGCTCCGTGGCATGTTCGATGTTGCCGGTGCCGAGCACGCGACCGATGGTGGCCCCGTTCTGCACGTCCAATCCGACCTGGGCGAGAAGGTCGGTGCGTTCCTTCGCTGTCGTCATCGGACCTCACCTCCTTGTGAATCCGTCTCTCGAATCCGCTCGGGACGAGAGCGATGGGGAACCGGATCGTGCGAATGCGATTCGAAATCGGTTCACCAGAGCCACCACCGCGCGCATTGCTGGAGAGAACAGCGCTTCAAGCCGATCGAGTGACCGACTCGTGGATCAAATCAATTGTCCTGCAATAAATCCGGACGTTACGCCCGGTGCGGTCGGTCCAAAACCGGAGACCGCTGGACCGGGAGTCCGTACCGCTCGTGGGCCCGGACCTACCGCTCAGACGGGAACACCCCGAGGTTCATGACCTTGTTCCAGGCTGCGGTGAAGTCGTGCAGGAACTTCTCCTCATCGCTCGCGTAGACCTCAGCGACCGCGCGCAGTTCGGCGTGCGATCCGAAAACGAGATCGACGCGGCTCGCGGTCCACTGAACGGAGCCGGTTCGCCTCTCGCGTCCTTCGAAAGTGCATTCTTCGCGAACCCATTCGGTGTTGTTGTCGAGGAGGTTGACGAAGAAGTCGTTGCTGAGCGTGCCCGGTCGGGTGGTGAGGACTCCGAGTGGTGAGTCGTGGTGGGTGGCGTTGAGGGCGCGGAGTCCGCCGAGCAGGGCGGTCATCTCCGGGGCGTTGAGGGTGAGCTGGTTGGCGTGGTCGATGAGTTGATGTTCCGGACGCAGCAGGGGTTTCGGTCCGGTGTGGTTGCGGAAACCGTCGGCGCTGGGCTGTAGCGCGGTGAAGGCGGCGATGTCGGTGCCGTCCTGGGTGGCGTCGGTGCGTCCGGGGGTGAAGGGGACCGGGAGGCCGTTGCTCGCGCTTTCGATGGCGGTGCAGCCGGCGAGGACGATGAGGTCGGCGAGTGAGACCTGTGTTCCGGTGGTGTGTTCGGTGTTGAAGCGGTGCTGGATCGTTTCCAGGGTGGCCAGGACGGGGTGGGTGGTGTCGGGGTTGTTGATGTCCCAGTCGGTTTGGGGTTGCAGGCGGAGTCGGGCTCCGTTGGTGCCGCCGCGCTTGTCGCTGTCGCGGTAGGTCGCTGCCGACGCCCAGGCCGTGAACACCAGGTGTGACACCGGGATTCCCGATTCCAGGATCCGGGTCTTGAGCTCGGCGATGTCGGTGTCGTCGATGAGGTCGTGGTCGCGGTCGGGCACGGGGTCCTGCCAGATCATCCGCTGCTGCGGCACGAGGGGGCCGAGGTAGCGGTGGCGGGGTCCCATGTCGATGTGGGTGAGTTTGAACCAGGCGTGGGCGAAGGCGTCTGCCAGTTGGTCGGGGTGGGCCAGGAAGCGGCGTGCGATCTTCTCGTAGGCCGGGTCCTCCTGCAGTGCCAGATCCGTGGTGAGCATGGTCGGCGTGTGCCTCTTCGAGGGGTCGTGGGCGTCGGGGACCGTGCCGTGGCCTTGCCCTTCGCGCGGAACCCACTGCCACAACCCCGCCGGGCTGAGCTCCACGTCCCACTCGTAGGCGAACAACGTCTCCAAGAACGAGTTGTCCCACCGGGTCGGCGTCGGAGTCCAGATCCCCTCCAGCCCGGTCGAGATCGCGTCCGCTCCGCTGCCCGTTCCGAAGCTGTTGCCCCAGCCCAAACCCTGGGCCTCCAACCCCGCGCCCTCGGGACCGGCGGCCAAGTGACGAGCGGGATCGCCCGCGCCGTGGGTCTTGCCGAAGGTGTGCCCTCCCACGATGAGCGCGACGGTCTCCTCGTCGTTCATGGCCATCCGGCGGAACGTCTCGCGTATGGCGCGCCCGGCGGCGACCGGATCAGGCACCGTCGCCGGGCCCTGCGGATCCACGTAGATCAGCCCCATCTCGTCCGCCGCCAACGGCTCCTGGAGATCCCGCACACCGGTGTGGCGCTCATCGCCGAGCCAGGCCCGTTCCGGCCCCCAGTAGACGTCGGCGTCGGATTCCCAGGTCTCCACCCGGCCTCCGGCGAAACCCAAAGTGCGGAAGCCCATGGATTCCAGGGCGCGGTTGCCCGCGAAGATCATCAGGTCCGGCCAGGAGAGGCTGCGCCCGTACTTCTGCTTCACCGGCCACAGCAGGCGCCGAGCCTTGTCCAGGTTCCGGTTGTCGGGCCAGCTGTTGGTGGGAGCGAACCGCTGCATGCCGGAGCTGGATCCGCCCCTGCCGTCACCGATCCGGTACGTCCCCGCGCAGTGCCACGCCATTCGCAGCACCAGCGGTGCGTAGTTGCCGAAGTCCGCGGGCCACCACTCCTGGGAGGAGGTCAGCACCCGGTCGATGTCGGTTCCCACGGCCTCCAGGTCTAGCTGGTTGAACGCGGCGGCGTAGTCGAAGTCGGGGCCCAGCGGATTCGCGGCGGGGTGGTGCTTGGCCAGGATGGACAGGTCCAGCCGGTCCGGCCACCAATCGCGGCCGTCACCACCGGCGGCGGGGTGGTTGCGGACGCGTCCGTCGAGCGATTCCAGTGCCTCGTCGTAGTTCCTGGTGATCGCAACGGCATCCGGGTTCTCCGGCACGGCGACCTCCCTCCGAGCGCCCTCAGATGTCCAACGCCCGCCGCACCGCAGGAGCGTTGCGGCGGGACACCGGCACCATCGTGTTCCCCCCGTCATCCATCACCAGCGCCAACTCACCCTTGAAACCCCGCTCCACCTCGCGGATGCGATCGAGGTTCACGACGTACTGCCGGTGCACCCGCAGGAAACCGGCGTCGCCCTGATCGTTCTCGAGCTTGTCGAGGCTTCCGGAAGCGGCGCGCAACCGTCCCTGGTCGGTGGACAGCCACACGTCGTTGCCCTCGGATTCGGCGAACGCGACCTCGGGCAACCGCAGCAGCACCATCCGGTTCTCCCGCACCGCCACGATCCGGTCCGCCCGGCCCTGCTGGTTCGGCGCACCGCGCTCGCCGCGCGGCAGCTGCTCGCCCTCGGCGACGCCGAACGACACCAGGTTCCCGACCAGGTGGCCCGACAGGAACACCGGACGGATGGTGACCGAGCTGGGCTCGTCGCTGAGGTGGGTGTGGACCTGCGTCGATCCGATCCAGTCGGGATCGCGGGCGGCCTGCTTGACGGCGTACTGCGCGGCCTTGATCAGCTCCGGCAGCCGCGGGTTCCAGCGCACGGCCGGGTCGGTCGCCGGTGTGGAGCTGGGCACGCCCAGCAGCACGCCGGCCATGTCGTCGGCGATCACCACGCGTCCCGCCGGGTCCAGCGCGGCCAACGCCACGCCCGCGCGGGAGCGGGCGTGGTGGAAGGCGGCGACGAGCTCGGCGCTGGCGTCCCGCGCGCGCTGCCGCAGCGTGCGCTGGGTCCGGGTGGCCGCGTTGCCCAGCCAGGCACCGGCCGCGCTGGGTGGTTCGCTGCGCCAGCAGGAGATGTTGAGAACGGCGACCGGTTCCTTCGTCACCACGTCCCGCACGGCGACGGCCGCGCAGGTCCAGTCGTGGAACGCCTGGCACCAGTGCTCGGCGCCGCGGACCACGACGGGCGCGTGCGACTCCAGCGCGGTGCCCATCCCGTTGGTCCCGGTGGCCTGTTCGGACCAGCAGAACCAGGTGGAGAGGTTGGCTTCGGCGGCGAGCTTGCGGGTGGCCGGGTCACCCCACTCGGCCAGGATCCGGCCGGTGGCGTCGGCGACGGTCACGACACCGCCGACGTTGCTCACCTCGTGTGCCACCGAGGCCGCGCGGAACCCCAGCTCGGCGAACACCACGTCGTGCTCGAGCGTGTGGTCGACCTCGGCGACGGCGATCGGGGCCTTGGTGAGCCCGGGATCGACGCCGTACTTGTCCCGGCAGCGGTGCCACGAGATCGCGACTTCGGGCCGCACGCCGCGCAGGTCGTCCTCGCCGCGCACGAAGCGCTCCCACGCCCCGTACACCGTGGTGTTTCCGGGGACGCGGGACATCGGGTCGAGCCGGTGCACCTCTGCCATTCAAGACCGCCTCTGGTCTCTCACCAAGCCGACCGGGAATCGACGGATTCCGCGTGGGCGGGTCTCCTGTTCCGGGGTCTGCGACCAGCTTATTCCCGTTTCCAGGATGAGCACGATGGCATGCGTGACCGACCACCACACGAACGGCTGGCGCCCGGCGCCCGCACCCCGGTCAGGCGGTGAACCGGCGGCGGGCCTCGTCGATGTCGGCGATGTGGCGGTGCGTCCACTCGCACATGGCATCGACCGTCGCGAGCAGGCCCTGACCGGGTCCGGTGAGCGCGTATTCGACCCTCGGCGGGACGGTGGGGTACACCGTGCGGTCGACCAGCCCGTTGCGTTCGAGCATCCGCAGGTTCTGGGTGAGCATCTTGTGGCTGATTCCCTCGACCTCGGTTCGCAGCTCGCTGAACCGGAGGGTGCGGTCCCCGAGCGCTTCGATGATCAGCAACGCCCACTTGTTGGCGACGTCGGAGAAGATCTCGCGCGCCAGGGAATCCGCTCGCCGGAGGTCGGCCTCGTCCGCTGAGCCGCTGAGCCGTGTGGTCACCATGAGGTTCCTCAGTATCGAAGAAGTGCCTTCTTCCACGTCAGCGCACACTCTCCTACGGTTTCCCAGTAACCACAAGAGAGCGAGGGATTCGCATGGCCGTCACGCTGATCAACGCACCCGGGCTGCCGGAAGTCGACATCTACCGGCACGTCTCGATCTCCTCGGGCACCAAGCTCGTCTTCCTCTCCGGCCAGGTCGCTTGGGACGCCGACGGCACGACGGTCGGCGAGGGGGACCTCGCGGCTCAGATCGTGCAGTGCTACCTCAACGTCGGCACAGCGCTGGCGGCAGCGGGGGCGACTTTTGACGACGTCTCGAAGCTGACCTTCTACGTTGTCGACTGGGCTCCGGAGTTGATGGAGCAGGTCCTGGACGGAGTCGCCAGGGCGGCCGAGGCGCTGGGGTCCGGCCGGTCCCGCCGGCCTCCCTGTTCGGGATCGTCGCCCTCGACGTCCCGGAGCACCTGGTGGAGATCGAGGCGATCGCCGTCGTGGACTGAGCCGGTCCAGGGCGCGGGCTCGATGCCGAAAATACCGCGACAGCAGGCTCGTCCGCGGTGCGCACCTCCGTGCGGAGTCGCAGCGCGGACGAACCTGCCGCCGGGCGGGACGTCAGGTGAGGCGGATCTGGCGGTTGACGTCCTTGTAGAGGAGGTAGCGGAAGGGGCCGGGGCCACCGGCGTAGCAGGCCTGGGGGCAGAAGGCCCGCAGCCACATGAAGTCGCCCTCCTGGACTTCGACCCAGTCGTTGTTGAGGCGGTAGACGGCCTTGCCCTCCAGGACGTAGAGGCCGTGCTCCATCACGTGGGTCTCGGCGAAGGGGATGGTGCCGCCGGGCTGGAAGGTGACGATGTTGACGTGCATGTCGTGGGCCAGGTCGTCGGGGTCGACGAAGCGGGTGGTGGCCCAGGTGCCGTCGGTGTCGGGCATCGGGGTCGGGGCGATGTCCTGCTCGCGGGTGACGAAGGGCTTCGGAGCGTCGATGCCGGGGGCGGGTTCGTAGGGCTTGCGGACCCAGGACAGCGACGCGGGCGTCTCGCCGGGGTTGGCGAGGGTCCAGTCGGCTCCGGCGGGCAGGTAGGCGTAGCCGCCGGGTTCGAGGTGGTGCTCAGCGCCTTCGACGGTCAGGTCGAGCCGGCCGCTCATGAGGAACACGACGGACTCGACGCCTGCTTCGGGTTCGGGCTGTTCGCTGCCGCCGCCGGGGCCGACCTCCACGACGTACTGGGCGAAGGTGGTGGCGAAGCCCTGCACGGGCTTGGCCAGGATCCAGGCGCGGGTGCGGGTCCACCCGGGGAAGTTGCTGGTGACGATGTCTCGCAACACGCCGCGCGGGATCACGGTGTAGGCCTCGGTCACGATGGCCCGGTCGGTGAGCAGATCGGTCTGCGGCGGCAGCCCGCCGGTAGGCGCGAAGTACGACGGCGTGTTCACACTGGCTCCATCCTCGACGGGCGAACCGAGCCGGCCGGTGCCCGTGAACTGCGAAATTCATGTATACAAAAGCGCGCTCGGACAGCAGCATAGAGAACCGGAGGCTGCTGCGGAAGTCTTTCGCATCGCGTAGGTGGTCACACCCGCTCGGCCGTTCGGCGGTGTTGACGACGACGTGAACGCGACTTACGGTCTTCTCCAACTTGCACGTATACTTTCGCATAGCGGAAGCCCGGGTCATCCCGCAGCGCAGCGGGGTGAAAGCTTGGAGGCGGCTAGGTGACTGCCACGAACGACCAGTCCGGTGTGGACATCCCGCCCGCCTCGAGCGAGCGGCTCTACAGCTACGACCTCGCCCCGACGAAGAAGGAAGGGCGCAGGTGGGGCGCCTACAACGTCTTCACCCTGTGGGCGAACGACGTGCACAGCCTCGGCAACTACGCCTTCGCCATCGGCCTGTTCGCCCTCGGGCTCAACGTGTGGGGAATCCTGGCCGCGTTCGTGCTGGCCTCCGCGCTGCTGTTCCTGCTGCTGACGATGTCCGGCTACATGGGCCACAAGGCCGGCGTGCCGTTCCCGGTGATGAGCCGGATCGCGTTCGGCACCCGAGGCGCGCAGATCCCCGCGGCGGTGCGCGGGATCGTGGCCATCGCCTGGTTCGGCATCCAGACCTACCTCGCGTCCTCGGTGCTCGACGCCCTGCTGGTGGCGATCTTCCCGGGCCTGAAGGGGCTGGAAGATCAATCCGTGCTGGGGCTGTCGCTGCTCGGCTGGATCACCTTCCTCGCGCTGTGGGCGGTGCAGGTCCTCATCGTCAGCTACGGCATGCACGTCATCCGCAGGTACATGGCGATCGCCGCGCCGACCACGCTGATCACCATGCTGGGTCTCGCGGTCTGGATGTTCTCCCGCGCGGACTTCTCGATCGCGACCTCCACCGCGCAGCCGCTGACCGGCGGGGCGATGTGGCTGCAGATCCTGCAGGGCGCCGCGCTCTGGGTGGTCATCTACGGGACGTTCGTGCTCAACTTCTGCGACTTCACCCGGTCGGCCAAGAGCCGCCAGTCGATCGTGCTGGGCAACCTCGTGGGCATCCCGGTGAACATGCTGTTCTTCGCCGGCATCGTGGTGGTGCTCAGCGGCGCCCAGTTCAAGATCAACGGGCGGGTGATCACCAGCCCGACCGACATCGTGCAGACGATCCCCAACACCTACCTGCTGGCGCTGGCCTCGCTCGCGCTGATCGTGCTGACGATCGCGGTGAACCTGCTGGCCAACTTCGTCGCACCGATCTACGTGCTGGTCAACCTCTTCCCGAAGCAGCTGAACTTCCGCCGCGCCGGTGTGGTGAGCGCGGTGATCGGCCTGGTGATCCTGCCGTGGAACCTCTACGACAACCCGGTGGTCGTGAACTACTTCCTCGGCGGCCTCGGGGCGCTGCTCGGCCCGCTGTTCGGCGTGATCATGGCCGACTACTGGCTGATCCGGCGGACCCGCGTGAACGTCCCCGAGCTCTACACCGAGGACGTCGCCGGCGAGTACCACTACCGGCGCGGGTACAACCCGAAGGCCGTCGGTGCGTTCCTCCCCGCTGCCGCGATCGCCGTGGTGCTGGCGCTGGTGCCCGGGTTCGACTCGGTCGCCGGGTTCTCCTGGTTCATCGGCGCGATCCTGGGCGCGGTCATCTACGCGATCATCGCTGAGCGCAAGCCGGACGCCCAGGACGTCGACGGCGAATCCCTCGCGGTCTCGGCCGAATGAGGGGCGCCACCACCGGTTCTGTCGGCGGTGCGGGCTGAGTCCCGCACCGCCGAGCAGCGGCTACCGCCGCGTACTGCACCAGGCCCTGACCCGAGGGCCTTTCGAGGAAAGTCGATCCCATGCGCATTCTCGTCGTGAACGTCAACACGACCACCTCCATCACCGAGGCGATCGGTGAGCAGGCCGCTTCGGTGGCCTCTCCTGGCACCGAGATCGTTCCGCTGACACCGGCTTTCGGCGCGGAGTCGGTGGAGGGGAACTACGAGAGCTACCTCGCCGCGATCGCTGTGATGGAGGCGGTGCGCGCCTACCCCGAGCCGTTCGACGCGATCGTCCAGGCGGGCTACGGGGAGCACGGCAGGGAGGGCTTGCAGGAGCTCTTCGACGTCCCCGTCGTGGACATCACCGAGGCCGCGGCGAGCACGGCGCAGTTCGTGGGCCGCAGCTACTCGGTGGTGACGAGCCTGGACCGCACGGTGCCGCTGATCGAGGACCGGCTGCACGCGGCCGGTCTCAGCGCCCGCTGCGCGTCGGTGCGCGCGAGCGGGATGGCGGTGCTGGACCTGGAACGCGATCCGCAGGCGGCGGTCGACGCCATCGCCGAGCAGGCCGTGCGCGCGGTGCGCGACGACCGGGCGGAGGCGATCTGCCTGGGGTGCGGGGGGATGTCGGGCCTCGCCGAGCGGGTCGTGGAGCGCACCGGCGTCCCGGTGATCGACGGCGTGACGGCGGCGGTGACGATCGCGGAGTCGCTGGTACGCCTCGGGCTGAAGACCTCGAAGGTGCGCACCTACGCACCCCCGCGCCCGAAGCGGATGAAGAACTGGCCCCCAGCATGACCCGCAGCAGAACCGCCTAGACGACCGAAGAGCCCGGCAGACGACGAAGAACCCGGGCCTCCACTGCGGAGGCCCGGGTTCTTCGTGGTCCGGTCCCAGTTTTAGTCCAAACCGAGCCATGATCATGTCCGAAATGTCGGCTCAGTTATGACTAAAACTGCGATCTGGTGGGTGTCGTTGTCTTCAGGTGTGGGACTCAGCTGGCACCGCCGCGGGTTCTCACACGCTGTCTGGATGAGTACGCCGCGACGCCGTGTATTGGCATACATCAGGAGTGGCGCACGGAGTCCAGGCGGCGTGTGAGGTTCCGCCACCCGCACCGCCAAGCAACGCGATTCTGCAATAACCCTGAAAAACTGGGAGGGGGGCTCAGGCCTCGCCGCGGGTGAGGAGCTTTCCGCCGGGCTCGCCGATCTCCACGTCCGCGCCCGCGATCTTGCTGCCGCGCAGCCAGGTCTCGCGCACGACTCCCGCGAGCGGGCGGCCGTGGTAGGCCGAGACCGGGTTGCGGTGCTGGAGCTTGCCGACGTCGACGACGAACGCGTCGTCCGGGGCGAACACGCACAGGTCGGCGTCGCTGCCGACGGCGATCGATCCCTTGCTGCGCATCCCGGCGAGTTCGGCGGGCTTGCGCGCCATCCAGGTCACGACGTCGGACAGGGTGTAGCCGCGCTGGCGGGCCTGGGTCCAGATCGCCGACAGGCCCAGCTGGAGGCTGGAGACGCCGCCCCAGGCGACGCCGAAGTCACCGGTGTCGAAGCGCTTGAGCTCCGGCGTGCAGGGGGAGTGGTCGCTGACGACGCAGTCGATCGTGCCGTCCGCCAGGGCCTTCCACAGCAGCTCGCGGTTGGCGGCCTCGCGGATCGGCGGGCAGCACTTGAACTGGGTGGCGCCGTCGGGGATCTCCTCGGCGGTGAAGCTCAGGTAGTGCGGGCAGGTCTCGACGGTCACCCGCACGCCGTCGGCGCGGGCGGAGGCGATCAGCGGCAGCGCGTCGGAGGAGGCCAGGTGGAGGATGTGCACGCGGGCCCCGATGCGCCGGGCCAACTCGATGACCTGGGCGATCGCGACGTTCTCCGCGCCCTTGGGGCGGGAGGCGAGGAAGTCGCCGTAGTCCTCGCCGTGCGGGGTCGGTGCCTCGTCGATCGAGTCGGAGTCCTCGGCGTGCACGATCATCATCGCGTCGAATCCCGCCAGCTCGCGCAGCGCGGAGTCGAGCTCGTCGGGGTTGAGCGGGGGGAACTCGTCGACGCCGGAGTGCAGCAGGAAGCACTTGAAGCCGAACACACCGGCCTCGTGCAGGCCGCGCAGCTCGTCGAGCTTGCCGGGGATCGCGCCGCCCCAGAAGCCGACGTCGACGTGCGCCTTCTCCCGCGCGGTCTTGCGCTTGACCTCCAGCGCGTCGGTGTCGACGGTCGGCGGGAGGCTGTTGAGCGGCATGTCGACGATCGTGGTGACGCCTCCGGCGGCCGCGGCCCGGGTCGCGGTCTCGAAGCCCTCCCACTCGGTGCGGCCGGGGTCGTTGACGTGCACGTGGGTGTCGACGAGGCCGGGGAGCAGCACCTCGTCGTCGGCGAGCTCCACGACCTGGGCGGCTTCCAGCTGGGCGTCGAGCGGTTCCACGGCGGCGATGCGGCCGTCGCGGACGCCGACGCTGCCCGACGTCTCGCCGTTCGGCCCGATGAGCCGCTTCGCCCGGAAGACCAGGTCGAACGGCGTTGCTGAGTTCACCAACGCGGCACCTCCCTCGAACTTCGATCACGAGAGATCGAATTCCGCTTCATGAAAGTATATTTGAACGTATACGTAAACTATGGCCAGCGCGTCGTGCCAGTCAAGAGAGGTCAGCGCGGGTTCAGTGCACCATGCGGTCGAGGACCATGGTGCGGCTCGCGCGCACGTGGCTCTGCGCGATCTCCGCCGCGCGCTCGGCGTTGCCGGACGCGATGGCGGCGTAGAGCTCCTCGTGCTCGCCGCAGACCCGCTCCGGCTCCAGGTTCAGCCGGAAGAGGGCGGCCAGCCGCCCGTGCAGCGGTTCCAGCATCGAGGCCAGCAGGTCGTTGCGGGAGACGGCCACGAGCTTGTCGTGGAACTCGGTGTTGGCCTCGGACATGGCATCGGTGTCGGCGGAGTCCAGCGCCTCGCGGGCCCTGGTCGCCAGCTCTCCCAGGCGCTCCACGTCGGCGGAGTCGCAGCGCTCGGCGGCCAGCCGCGCGGCCAGCGCTTCGAGGGCTTCGCGCACGTCGAAGAGCTCCACCAGCTGCTGCCGGTCCAGGCTGCGCACGAACACGCCGCGCCGGCGGGGGCGGACCTCGACCATGCCGCCGCTCTGCAGCATCCGGATCGCCTCCCGCACCGGGACGCGGGAGATGCCGAACTCGATCGCGAGCTCCTGCTCGAAGATCCGGTCGCCGGGGCGCAGCCGGCCGTCGCTGATCCGGGCCTGCAACTCGTCGTGGACCTGGTCGCGCAACGGGACGCGCGCTTCGTCCTCTGGTGCTTCGGTCACGGCAACAACCTCACGAATCACGACCTGTACCGGTCTCCATCATGCCCGGAACGTTAGTTCGTCCGGAGCGGTGCCCGGGCCCGGGTGGTGGAATTTCCCGCTCTCCGAGGTCTCAGGAGTCCCCGCGGAGGGTGAGGTCGAAGGTGTAGCGGGACGCGCGGTAGACGTGCGTGCCGTACTCGACGATGGTGCCGGTGTGGTCGTGGGTGATGCGCTGCATGGTCAGCAGGGCGGCCCCCGCGGGCTCGTCGAGCAGGTCGGCCTCGTCGTCGGTGGCGCTCCTCGCCCCGATGGTCTGCTGCGCGGCGTGCAGGTGGACGCCGGCTGAGCGCAGCAGCTGGTAGAGGCCGCGTTCGGCCAGCGCCTCGTCGCTGGGGCTGATCAAGGCGGCGGGCAGGTAGTTGTGCATGCGCGCGATCGGCTCGCCGCGCGCGAAGCGCACCCGCTCCAGGTGCCGCACTTCGTCCTCTTCGGACAGTCCCAGCGCCCGGGCCGCTTCCTCCGGGGGATTGCGGATCTCGTTGACCAGCACGCTCGTCGTGGGGCGCTGGTCGATGCTGCTGAGGTCGTCGTAGAGGCTGCTGAGCCCCAGCGAGCGCTTGACGTGGTTGAACACGACCTGGGTTCCGGCGCCGCGCTTGCGCACCACGAGTCCCTTGTCGACCAGCGAACCGATGGCCTGGCGGATGGTGGGGCGGGAGAGCCCGAGGTTCCCGGCCAGCTCGATCTCGTTGTCCAGGCGGGATCCGACGGGAAGCGCCCCCGAGGAGATGGCCTCCTCGATCTGGCTGGCGACCTGGAAGTACAGGGGGACCGGGCTGCGGTGGTCGACCGAGATCTGCCTCGCTGGATCCCAACTCGGTTCCTGGGAGCGGTCTCGCACGGCGGTCACGCGGCCACGATAGCAAGGACGCATGGCGTGAACAGGTCATGATGTGCGGACAAATGTTGACATGGTGATCACGCGCACGTAGACACGAGAAGGTCCGTGCTCCGGCTGCCGCGCGCGGCAGCGTTGGCGACGAGGGGATCGTGCGATGAGCGATCGGTTCGACGTGATCACCATGGGCCGGATCGGGGTGGACATCTACCCGTTGCAGACCGGTGTCCCGCTCCCGCAGGTGGAATCGTTCGGGAAGTACCTCGGGGGAACCGCCACCAACGTCGCCGTCGCCGCCGCCCGTCTCGGCCACCGCAGCGCGGTCATCAGCCGGACCGGCGCTGATCCCTTCGGCGAGTACGTCCACCAGGCGCTGGGCGGATTCGACGTCGACGACCGGTGGGTCGGTTCCGTGGCGCAGTACCCGACCCCGGTGACCTTCTGCGAGCTGTTCCCGCCGGACGACTTCCCGCTGTACTTCTACCGCTGTCCCAAGGCGCCGGACCTGGAGATCCACGAGGACGAGCTGGACCTGCCGTCGATCGCCGACGCCCGCATCTTCTGGATGACCGGCACCGGTCTCTCGGAGGAGCCCAGCCGCTCGGCGACGCTGGCGGCGCTGCGGCACCGGGCCAAGCGCGGCACGGCGGTCTTCGACCTGGACTGGCGGCCGATGTTCTGGGACGAGCACGCGGAGGCCACCGGCTGGTACCGGGAAGCGCTCGCGCACGTCACCGTCGCCGTCGGCAACCTCGACGAGGTGGAGATCGCGGTCGGAACCCGCGACCCGGAGGACGCCGCCGAGCGGCTGCTGGAGCTCGGCGTGGAGCTGGCGGTGGTCAAGCAGGGGCCGCACGGCGTGCTCGCCCGCACGCGCGACCAGCAGGTGGTGGCACCGCCGGTCCCGGTCGAGGTCGTCAACGGCCTCGGCGCGGGGGACGCCTTCGGCGGCGCCCTGTGCCACGGGCTGCTGCACGACTGGCCGCTGGAACGGACCATGCGCTTCGCCAACGCGGCGGGCGCGCTGGTCGCGGGTCGCCTCGCGTGCTCCTCCGCGATGCCCTACGCCCACGAGGTCGAGGAGCTGACGGCGATCTCCGGTACCGAGCTGAACGCGTGAGCACGACGGGAGGAGAACCCGCTTGTCCCCGTTGAGCATCACCGACCTGTCCGAAGCACGTGCGGCCCGGCCCGAATCCATCGCCGAAGCCGCCGCGTCACGCGCGCGCCGACCGCTGCTCGGGGATTCCGGGCGGATGATGATCGTCGCAGCCGACCACCCCGCCCGTGGATCGCTGGCCGCGGGCGGAGACCCGCTGGCGATGGCCAACCGCGCGGACCTGCTCGACCGGTTGTGCACCGCGCTGGAACGCCCTGGCGTGGACGGGGTCCTGGGCACCGCCGACGTGCTGGAGGACCTGCTGCTGCTCGGCGCGCTGGAGCACAAGGTCGTCATCGGCTCGATGAACCGGGGAGGTCTGGCGGGCTCGTCGTTCGAGCTCGACGACCGGTTCACCGGTCACCGCGCGCAGGACCTGCACCGGATGCGGTTCGACGCCGGGAAGTTGCTGCTGCGGATGGACTTCGACGACCCGGGATCCTTGAACACCATGCAGGGCGCGGCCAACGCCATCAACGAGCTCGCCGAGCGAGGGCTGATCGCGATGGTGGAACCCTTCCTGTCGCGACGAGCGGGAGGCGAGGTGCGCAACGACGTCTCGGTCGAGGCCGTGGCGCGGTCCATCGCCATCGCCTCGGGGCTCGGCGGCACGTCGGCCTACACCTGGCTGAAGGTGCCGGTGGTCGACGAGCTCGACGAGGTCGGCCGAGCGCTGGAATCCACCACGCTGCCGACCGTGCTGCTGGGCGGCGAGGTGCCCGATGATCCCGCGGCCACCCGGCAGCGGTGGCGCGCGGCCCTGCAGCTGCCCCACGTGCGCGGGCTCGTCGTGGGCAGGAGCCTGCTGTACCCGGAGGACGACGATGTCGCGAGCGCGGTCGACGCCGCGGTCGCCCTGCTGTAGGAGAGGAGAGAGGGTGGGCAACAGCGGTTTTCACCTCGCCGACGGAGAAGCCGGGCACGACGGGTACCGGACCTTCGTCGACCCGGACTCGGCCGGCTGGGAGCGCTCCTCGTTGCGGGTGCTGGAGCTCTCGGAAGGTGAGTCGCACGAGTTCGACACCGGCGACAGCGAGTGGATCGTGCTGCCGCTCAGCGGGTCCTGCGCGGTGCACTGCGACGACCAGACCTTCGAACTCGCCGGTCGTGCCGGCGTTTTCGCGGGGGTGACGGACTTCGCCTACGTGCCCCGGGACGCCTCGGTGCGGATCGCGAGCGGCTGTGGTGGGAGGTTCGCTCTGACCGGGGCGCGCTGCGAGAACCGGCTGCCCGCGCGCTACGGACCCGCGTCGGGGGTCCCGGTGGAGCTGCGAGGAGCGGGTCAGGCCAGCCGTCAGGTCAACAACTTCGGTGCCGCGCACGTCTTCGAGGCCGATCGCCTGATCGCCGTCGAGGTGCTCACCCCCGCGGGCAACTGGTCCTCCTTCCCGCCGCACAAGCACGACGAGGACCGCGAGGGCGAATCGCGGTTGGAGGAGATCTACTACTTCGAGATCGCCGGTTCCCACGGCACTCCCGGCATCGGCTACCAGCGCGTGTACCCGTCCGGACCGGGCAGCTCCACCGACGTGCTCGCCGAGGTGCGCAGCGGGGACGTGGTGCTGATCCCCGACGGCTGGCACGGACCGTCGATGGCCGTGCCCGGCTACGACATGTACTACCTCAACGTCATGGCCGGTCCTTCGCCCGACCGCGCCTGGCTGATCTGCGACGATCCCGCGCACGCGTGGGTGCGCGGGACGTGGCCGGACCAGCAGGTCGACCCGCGATTGCCGTTCTACCGGGCTCCGGCCGGGGGCGAGCTGCGATGGTGACCCGGCGGCTGACGGTCGCGCAGGCGCTGCTGCGGTTCCTGTCCCACCAGCACACCGAGCGCGACGGGGTGTACACCCGGCTGATCGAGGGATGCTGGGGCATCTTCGGTCACGGCAACGTGGCCGGGATCGGCCAGGCGCTGCTCGAATCCGGTGACCGGATGCCCTACCTGCAGGGTCGCAACGAGCAGGCGATGGTGCACGCGGCCGTGGGCTTCGCCCGGCAGCGCAACCGGATGTCGACCTGGGCGGTGACGACCTCCATCGGTCCCGGGGCGACGAACCTGGTCACCGGTGCCGCGCTGGCCACCATCAACCAGATCCCGGTCCTGCTGCTGCCCGGTGACGTGTTCGCCACCCGCCCGGCCGATCCCGTGCTGCAGCAGCTGGAAGTGCCGCACGCGCGCGACGTCTCGGTCAACGACTGCCTGCGTCCGGTCTCGCGCTACTTCGACCGCGTCTGGCGACCGGAGGCGCTGATCCCCTCGGCGCTGGAGGCGATGCGGGTGCTCACCGACCCGGTGTCCACCGGCGCCGTGACCCTGGCGCTGCCGCAGGACGTGCAGGCCGAGGCCTTCGACTGGCCCGAGGAGTTCTTCGCCGACCGGGTGTGGCGGGTGCACCGCCCGATCGCCGACCCGCGGTCGGTGTCGGACGCGGTCGAGGCGATCCGCGGCGCGGACCGTCCGCTGATCATCGCGGGTGGGGGAGCGCACCACAGCGGAGCCGAGCGCGACCTCGCCGAACTCGCGTCGGCCACCGGCATCCCGGTCGCCGAGACGCAGGCCGGGCGCGGGTGCCTGCGCCACGACCACCCGTGCGCCGTGGGCGCCATCGGGCACACCGGCACCCGGGTCGCCGACGAGCTCGCCCGCGAGGCCGACCTGATCATCGGCGTCGGTACCCGGTTCTCGGACTTCACCACGGCTTCGGGCACGCTCTTCGCGAACCCGGCCGTCCGGTTCGTCAACGTCAACATCGCTCCGGCCGACGCGCACAAGCAGGCGGCCGTACCGGTAATCGGCGACGCCCGGAGCACGCTGCGGCAGCTGTCGGGTGCACTCGCCGACTTCCGGGTCGCCGCCGACCACGTCGGACGGGTGCGGTCCGGGGTGCGGCGCTGGACCGAGGTCGTCGACTCGGTCACGCGCGCGGCGGGCGGTGACGCGAGGCCGGGCCAGGCCGAGGTGATCGGCGTGCTCGACGAGGTGCTCGACGACCGGGACGTCGTCATCAACGCGGCGGGTTCGATGCCCGGTGATCTGCACAAGGTGTGGCGCGCCAGGGACTCCCGGCAGTACCACGTCGAATACGGGTACTCCTGCATGGGATACGAGATCCCGGCCGCGATCGGCGCGCGCCTGGCCGATCCTTCGCGCGAGGTCTTCGCGCTCGTCGGCGACGGCACCTACCTGATGATGCCGACCGAGCTGGTCACCGCTGTGCAGGAGGGCATCAAGATCAACGTGGTGCTGGTGGACAACCACGGCTACGCGTCCATCGGAGGGTTGTCGGAGACCGTCGGTGGCGAGCGCTTCGGCACCGACTACCGCTACCGCGCCGAGAGCGGGGACTTCACCGGCGAACCGCTGCCGGTGGACCTCGCCGCCAACGCCGCGAGCCTGGGGATGCGGGTCCTGCGCGCCGAAACCGTCGACGACCTGCGCCGGGCTCTGCGGGAATCCCGCGAGAGCGACTGTCCCACAGCGGTTCACGTCGAAACAGATCCGGCGAAGCCCTCGCTTCCCCCGGAGGCGTGGTGGGACGTCCCGGTCGCCGAGGTCGCCACCCGGGACAGCGCTCGTGAAGCCCGCGAGCGCTACGAGCAGCAGCGGGAAGCACGCCGCCGTCACCTGTGAGGCCGTTCAGGATTCGCGCGGCGGGTGCTGGGAGTCGAGGAAGGCGTCGAGCGTCGCCGTGCGGTGCTTGCGGGCTGCCAGCTCGATGTCGACGGGGTCCGCACCGGTCTCGATGAGGTGCATCAGGTGGTCGTGCTCGGCCACGGACTGCACGGCGCGACCGGGGACGAAGCTGAAGGTGGAGTCCCGGAGCATGCGCAGCCGGCTCCAGCCGCGGCGGACCAGGTCGGTCATGTGCTCGTTGGGGCAGCGCAGGAACAGCACCGAGTGGAACTCCTCGTTGAGCTCGGTGAACCGGCGCGGGTCGAAGTGCTCCAGGCTGTCGCGCATGCGCTGGTTGATCGCGCGCGCCTTGGCGAGGTCTTCCGCGGTGAGCAGGGGAGCGGAGAAGCCGGTGGCGGCGCCCTCGACGACGGCGAGGGTCTGCATGGTGGTCACGTACTCGCCCTCGTCGACCAGGGCGACCTGCGCGCCGACGTTCTTCTCGTAGGTGACCAGGCCTTCGGCCTCCAGCCTGCGGACGGCTTCGCGGACCGGAACGGTGCTCACGCCCAGTTCGGTGGCGAGCTGGCTGAGGACCAAGCGGTAGCCGGGCGTGAACCGGTGCGTGACGATCCGGTCGCGGAGCCACTCGTACGCCAGTTGGGACTTGCTGGTGGCGGTGCGGTCGTCCGCTGCGTCGGTGGTCATCGATCCTCGTTTCGCCTGACGTGGCGGTCCATCTTGCCGGAGGCGCGATCGGAGTCCGGTACCCGCCGCGCTTCGCGTTGTCATCAGATACGGCATCATATACGATCCTGAGGCATGACGACCGATGCCGCTCGTTCACCTGCCGAAGGCCTCGCGCACCACCCGCTAGTCGGGCGACCGGGCAAGGTCATCGCGCTGCACCTGAACTACCCGTCGCGGATCGCGCAGCGCGGTCGGGCGCCGTCCAAGCCGTCGTACTTCCTCAAACCCGTCACCTCGCTCGCCGCCACCGGCCAGACCGTCGAGCGGCCGCCGGGAACGGAACTGCTGGCCTTCGAGGGTGAGATCGCGCTGGTCATCGGCAAGACCGCCCGCCGGATCTCCCGCGAGGACGGGTGGTCGCACGTCGCCGCCGTGACCGCCGCCAACGACCTCGGCGTCTACGACCTGCGCACCGCGGACAAGGGAGCCAACCTGCGTTCCAAGGGCGGCGACGGCTACACCCCGCTCGGCCCGGCGAGCCTCCCGGCGGACGAGGTCGACCCGGCCTCGCTGCGGGTGCGCACCTGGGTCAACGGCGAGCTCGCCCAGGACGACTCGTCGAGCACCGTCGTCTTCCCGTTCGGCGAGCTGATCGCCGATCTCTCCCAGCTGATCACGCTGGAACCCGGCGACGTCGTGCTCACCGGCACGCCCGCCGGGTCCTCGGTGGTGGGGCCCGGCGACGTCGTCGAAGTCGAGGTCGACGTGCCCGGAACCGAGCGCAGCACCGGACGGCTGCGCACCAGCGTGGTCGCGGGCGCGGAGCCGCTGCCGGAGTTCAGCGCCCAGCCGTCGGTCGATGACGGCCAGCGCGCCGAAGCGTGGGGGAGCAGGGAGGCCGCCGGGTTGGAGGCCCCGTTCGAGCTCACCGAGGACCGCATCGCCAAGCTGCGCTCGGTCGCGGTGGCCACGCTGTCGGCGCAGCTGCGCAAGCACGGCTACAACCAGCTGTCCCTCGACGGAATTCGCTCCGACTCACCCGGCAGCAAGATCATCGGTCGCGCCCGCACGCTGCGCTTCGTGCCCGCGCGCGAGGACCTGTTCCGCAGCCACGGCGGTGGTTACAACGCGCAGAAGCGCACCTTCGACTCGCTGCGCCCCGGCGACGTCCTGGTCGTCGAGGCGCGCGGTGAGCGCGGGAGTGGCACCGTCGGCGACATCCTGGCGCTGCGCGCGCAGGTGCTGGGTGCGGCCGGGATCGTCACCGACGGCGGCGTGCGCGACCACACTGCGGTGAAGGGGCTCGACATCCCGACCTTCTCCGGCGGCCCGCACCCGGCGGTGCTCGGGCGCAAGCACGTGCCGTGGGACAACGACATCACCGTGGCCTGCGGCGGGGCGACCGTGCAGCCTGGCGACGTCATCGTCGGCGACGACGACGGCGTGCTGGTCATCCCGCCCGGGCTGCTGGACCAGGTGCTCGACGCGGCCGTCGAGCAGGAAGCCGAGGAGGAGTGGATCGCCGCCCGCGTCGCCGAAGGCGCGGCCGTGGACGGGCTCTACCCGCTGACGGGCGAGTGGCGCCGCCGCTACGACGCGGAGCGCGACCGGCGAGGAACGACATGAGCACCTCTGCCCCCAACCGCATCCCGGGGGACCGCGACGCGGCTCGGCCGCGAACGGAGATCCACCCGGACCTGACCACCACCGACAACCGCGGAGAGGCGGTACGGCGATGACGAACTGGCGCACCCGGCCCGAGCAGCTGACCGGGTCGATCGCCCCGGTGATCACCCCGTTCACCGACGACGGCGAGGTGGACCACGCCTCGCTGGCCAACCTCGTGGAGTGGCAGCTCAAGCAGGGATCCGACGGGGTGTCCATCGGCGGATCCACGGGCGAGCCCAGCGCGCAGACCGTCGACGAGCGGGCGGAGGCGATCCGCACCGTGCTCAAGACGGTCGACGGTCGTGCGCCCGTGGTGCCCGGCACCGGCTCGGCGAAGCTCGACGAGACGATCGCGCTCACCGGCGCGGCCTACGAGGCGGGCGTGGACGCGGCGCTGATCATCACGCCGTACTACGCGAAGCCCACGCAGGAAGCCCTGTACGTCTGGTACTCCACGGTGGCCGAGGAGTACCCGGACCTGCCGATCATCGCCTACAACGTGCCCAGCCGGACCGCTGTGGAGATCGCGCCGGAGACGGTGGCCAGGCTGCACCGGGACGTGCCGAACTTCGTGGGGATCAAGGAGACCACCAAGGACTTCGAGCACTTCTCGCGAGTGATCAAGGCCGCCGGCCGGGACCTGCTGGTGTGGTCCGGGATCGAGCTGCTGTGCCTGCCGCTGCTGGCCCTGGGCGGCACGGGTTTCGTCAGCGCCACGGCCAACATCGCGCCCGGGGCGACGAAGAAGATGTACGAGGCCTTCCACGCCGGGCGGATGGACGAGGCGCTGGACATCCACTACGGGCTGCACCCGCTGGTGGACCTGATCTTCGTGGAGACCAACCCGGCGCCGGTCAAGTGGGTGCTCGCCGAGCGGGGCCTGATCCGCTCTGCCCACGTCCGGCCGCCGCTGATCACCCCGACGGACGCGGGGAAGGACACGATCCGCGCGCTGCTCGCGGAGGGCGCCGAACACCTGTCGCCGGTCGACGACACCGACATCCTCGCCGGAGGGAACTGACATGGGCATCCAGCACGTGCCGTCCGATCTGCCCGAACGCATCCAGCACTTCATCGCGGGCGAGTTCACCGACAGCCTCGACCGCGACACCTTCGAGGTCCTGGACCCGGTGTCCAACAAGCCCTACCTGCAAGCCTCCGCGGGCAAGAGCACCGACGTCGATCGAGCGGTTTCTGCGGCCCGCAAGGCTTTTGACGACGGACCGTGGCCGGGAATGCTACCGCGCGAGCGCGCTCGGATCCTGAACAAGATCGCCGACATCGTCGAGACCCGCGGCGAGCGGCTGGCGGAGCTGGAGACCTTCGACACCGGGCTGCCGATCACCCAGGCGCTGGGGCAGGCGAAGCGGGCGGCGGAGAACTTCCGGTTCTTCGCGGACCTGATCGTCGCCCAGACCGATGACACCTACAAGGTGCCGGGCAAGCAGGTCAACTACGTCAACCGCAAGCCGAAGGGCGTGGCGGGCCTGATCACCCCGTGGAACACGCCGTTCATGCTGGAGAGCTGGAAGCTGGCGCCTGCTCTGGCGTCCGGCTGCACCATCGTGCTCAAACCCGCTGAGTTCACGCCCCTGTCGGCCGGGTTGTGGCCGGAGATCTTCCGCGAGGCCGGAGTTCCCGACGGCGTGTTCAACATCGTCAACGGGCTCGGCGAGGAGGCCGGGGACGCGCTGGTCAAGCACCGCGACGTCCAGCTGATCTCCTTCACCGGCGAATCGGCGACCGGAGAGCTCATCTTCGCCAACGCGGCACCGACTCTCAAGGGCCTGTCGATGGAGCTGGGCGGCAAGAGCCCGGCGATCGTGTTCGCCGACGCCGACCTGGACGCCGCCATCGATTCGACGGTGTTCGGGGTGTTCTCGCTCAACGGCGAGCGCTGCACCGCCGGGAGTCGAATCCTGGTGGAGCGCAGCATCTACGACGAGTTCGTCCGCCGCTACGTCGCCCGCGCCGAGAACGTCAAGGTCGGTGATCCGCACGACCCGGCCACCGAGGTCGGCGCGCTCGTGCACCCGGAGCACCACGAGAAGGTCACCGGGTACATCGAGATCGGCAAGACCGAGGCGACGCTGGCCGCGGGCGGCGGACGCCCGCAGGGTCTGGAGAGCGGGAACTACGTGCAGCCCACGGTGTTCGTCGACGTGCCGCCCACCGCGCGGATCTTCCAGGAGGAGATCTTCGGGCCGGTCGTGGCCATCACGCCGTTCGACACCGACGCCGAAGCGCTGGAACTGGCCAACAACACCAAGTACGGGCTGGCGGCCTACGTCTGGACGTCGAACCTGGAGCGCGCGCACACCTTCGCGCAGCGCGTCGACGCCGGGATGGTCTGGCTCAACTCCCACAACGTGCGCGACCTGCGCACCCCGTTCGGCGGGGTCAAGGCGTCCGGCCTGGGCCACGAGGGCGGATACCGGTCGCTCGACTTCTACTCCGACCAGCAGGCCGTGCACATCTCGCTCGCCCCGGTCCACACCCCGAAGTTCGGCGCCTGACGCCCGCACCGAAGGAGCATTCGACGATGAGTGCCGACCTCACCCCACCGGACATCGTCCGCTGCGCCTACCTCGACCTGGTGGTCACGGATCTGGCCAGGTCGCGGGAGTTCTACGTCGACGTCCTCGGCCTGGTGGTCACCGAGGAGGACGACGAGGCGATCTACCTGCGCACGACCGAGGAGTTCATCCACCACAACCTGGTGCTGCGCCAGGGCCCGGTCGCCGCCGCGGCGGCCTTCGCCTACCGGGTGCGCACACCGGAGGACGTGGAGCGGGCCGAGCGGTGGTTCGCCGCGCGCGGCTGCCGCACCGAGCGCCGGGCGGACGGCTTCGCCCGGGGTATCGGGGACTCGGTCCGGGTCACCGACCCGCTCGGCTTCCCGTACGAGTTCTTCTACGAGGTGGAGCACGTGGAGCGGCTGGCGTGGCGCTACGAGCTCCACACGCCGGGATCTCTGGTGCGGCTGGACCACTTCAACCAGGTCACCCCCGACGTGCCGCGCGGGCGGGAATACCTGGAGGACTTGGGTTTCCGCGTCACCGAGGACATCCAGGACGCCGAGGGCACCACCTACGCGGCCTGGCTGCGACGCAAGGACACCGTCCACGACACCGCCCTGACCGGCGGCGACGGCCCGCGCCTGCACCACATCGCCTTCGCCACCCACGAGAAGCACAACATCCTGTCGATCTGCGACAAGCTCGGCGCGCTGCGGCTGTCCGACGTCATCGAGCGGGGGCCGGGCAGGCACGGGGTGTCCAACGCCTTCTACCTCTACATCCGCGACCCCGACGGTCACCGGGTGGAGATCTACACCCAGGACTACTACACCGGCGACCCCGACAACCCCGTCGTGACCTGGGACGTCCACGACAACCAGCGCCGCGACTGGTGGGGCAACCCGGTCGTGCCGTCCTGGTACGCCGAGGCGTCCCCGGTCCTGGACCTGGACGGCAACCCGCAACCCGTGCACGAGCGCACCGACAGCAGCGAGATGGCCGTCACCGTAGGCGCCGACGGCTTCTCCTACACGCGCAAGGGCGACGAGGAGAAGGGCTTCAAACTCGGCACCTCGCTCTGAGCGGGGGCCGGGCTCACGATGGAGTGAGGAGAGATCGTTGCAGTTCCACCACCACGGATACGTCTCCGGTGATCCTCGTGTTCAGCCCGCTGCGGGCGTGGGGCTCGACCGCCCCGAGGACCTGCCGGACGAGGTCGACGTTCTCATCGTGGGCAGCGGCCCGGCCGGCATGATCGCCGCTGCGCAGCTGGCGCAGTTCCCGGACATCACGACGCGGCTCGTCGAGCGCAGGCCGGGACGCCTCGAAGTGGGTCAGGCCGACGGCATCCAGGCTCGCAGCGTCGAGACGTTCCAGGCCTTCGGGTTCGCGTCGCGCATCATCGAGGAGGCCTATCGGATCACCGAGATGGCCTTCTGGAAGCCGGATCCCGCGCGCCCGGAGAACATCGTGCGCGCCGCCCGCACACCCGACGACCCGTCCGGGATCAGCGAGTTCCCGCACCTGATCGTCAACCAGGCGCGCGTGCTGGACTACTTCGCCGAGTCCGCGCGCAACGCTCCCGGACGGCTGGAACCGGATTACGGGTGGGAGGTGCTGGACCTGCACGTCGACGAAGACGGGGTGAGCGTGCGCCTGGCGCGAACCGCCGAGCCCGAAGAGGGGTCCGAGCGCACGGTGCGCGCCCGCTACGTGATCGGGTGCGACGGCGCGCGCAGCCGGGTGCGGGAGTCGATCGGCCGGGAGCTCGTCGGCGACCAGGCCAACCACGCGTGGGGCGTGATGGACGTGCTGGCGGAGACCGACTTCCCCGACATCCGCACCAAGTGCGCCATCCAGTCCCACGACGGCGGCAGCATCCTGCTCATCCCGCGCGAGGGCAACCACCTGTTCCGGATGTACGTCGACCTCGGCGAGACCACCGACGACGACCACGGCGAGGTCCGGCACACCACCCAGGCCGAGGTGGAGGCCCGAGCCAACCGGATCATGCACCCCTACGAGGTGACGGTGAAGCACGTCGCCTGGCGCAGCGTCTACGAGGTCGGGCACCGGTTGACCGACAAGTTCGACGACGTGCCGGCCGAGCTCGTCGGAGTGCGGCACCCGCGCGTGTTCATCACCGGCGACGCCTGCCACACCCACAGCGCCAAGGCCGGCCAGGGCATGAACGTCTCCATGCAGGACGGGTGGAACATCGCCTGGAAGGTGGGGCACGTCCTGGACGGGCGGGCCGACCCCTCGTTGCTGGACACCTACTCCGCCGAACGCCATGTCATCGCCCAGAACCTCATCGACTTCGACCGCCGCTGGTCGAAGCTGATGGCCGCCAGGCCGGAGGAGCTCTCCGACCCGACCGAGCTCGAGGACTTCTACGTCAAGACGGCGGAGTTCCCGGCCGGTCTGATGACGCAGTACGAGCCGTCGATGATCACGGCGGAGGCGGCGCACCAGGACCTGGCCGGGGGGTTCCCGATCGGCAAGCGGTTCAAGTCGCACCCGGTGCGGCGGGTCTGCGACGGCAATCCCGTGCAGCTCGGCCACCACCACCGCGCGGACGGGCGCTGGCGCCTCTACGTCTTCGCCGACCGGCCGGCGCCGGGTGTGAGGTCGAAGGCCGCCGAGTTCGCCGAGTGGGTCTCGACCGATCCCGCTTCACCGGTGGTGGCTCACACGCCGGCCGCGGTGGACCCGGATGCCTGGTTCGACGTCAAGGTCGTCTACCAGCAGCCGCACACGGAGGTCGACCTCGGCCGCGTGCCCGAGGCGTACCTGCCGAGAGTCGGCCCGTACGAGCTCGTCGACTACGAGAAGGTCTACGCGGCAGACCCGTCCGACGACATCTTCGAAGCCCGGAGCCTCAACCGCGACGGCGTCCTGGTGGTGGTCCGCCCGGACCACTACGTCGCCGCAGTCCTGCCCCTCAACGCTCACGAGCAGCTGACGGCGTTCTTCCACGGCGTGACCACAACCCACGGCCGAAAGCCGGCGCGAACCCCCTGAACCACTGCAGCCCAGGTCCGGACGACGTCCCCAAATCCCAGTTTTAGGGGTGATTGCAGTATCACTTTGCGTGGCGGTGCGGGTAGCGGAACCTCACACGCCGTCTGGACTCCGTGCGCCACTCCTGATGTCTTCCGCTTACCCCAGGGTGGACATCGGCGTCGCGGCGTACTCGCCAGACAGCGTGTGAGAACCCGCGGCGGTGCCAGCTGAGTCCCACACCTGAAGCAACGACCACCGCCTCACCAGATCCCAGTTTTAGTCATAACTGAGCCGACATTTCGGGCGCGAAGGGTCCGGCGGTTTCAACCGGTGGTTGCAACTTGGTTTGGTGTGGACAGTAGTTGGTGGAGTGCTTCGGCGGGGGTGCGCCAGGCGAGTGTTTTGCGGGGGCGGCCGTTGAGTTCGGTGGCGACGTCGGCGAGGTGTTCGGGGCTGTGCCGGGAGAGGTCGGTGCCTTTGGGGAAGTACTGGCGGAGCAGGCCGTTGGTGTTTTCGTTGGTGCCGCGTTGCCAGGGGCTGTGGGGGTCGCAGAAGTAGATATCGAGGTCTGTGGCCAGGGTGATGTCGGTGTGCCTGGCCATTTCGCTGCCCTGGTCCCAGGTCAGAGACCTGCGCAAGTGGGTGGGCAGGGTGTGGATGGCGGTGATCATCTGGTTTTTGACGTGCTCAGCGTCCTTGCCTTCGGGCAGGTGTAGCAGCATGCAGAACCGGGTGGAGCGCTCAACCAGGGTGCCGATCACCGAGCCGTTGTCCTGACCGGCGATCAGGTCGCCTTCCCAATGTCCGGGCACCGCGCGGTCGGTGGCCTCCGCGGGCCGCTCGGAAATACTGATCATGTCGGGGATGCGGCCGACGCGTTCCCGCCGGGCATCGGGCATCCGCCGTGGCCGGCGCAACGCCCGGCCGGTCCGCAGACACGTGGCCAACTCCCGGCGCAATGCGCCCCTGCCCTGCACATACAGAGACTGATAGATCGACTCGTGCGACACCCGCTTCTCCGGTCGGTCGGGAAACTCCTCGGCGAGCCTGGCACTGATCTGTTCCGGAGACCAACACTGCCGCAGCCGCTGCTGAACGTGGTCGCGTAACTCGGTGTCGGCAGCCAGTTTCGCGGTCTTCGGACGCCGCGCACGCCGCTGACTCGCGCTCTGGGCGGTACTGGCCCGATACCCACGCTCACCAGTGGTGTTGCGGTCCAGCTCACGACCGATCGTGGACCGATGCCGCCCCAACCGGCGAGCGATCTCGGCCCGGCTATGCCCCTGCGCACGCAGGACGGCAATCTCCTCCCGCTCGGCACACGACAAAAACCGACCCGAACACTCACCCACACCATTACCCACCACCCCGCCAGCCTGGGTGAACCACCGCTTACCCGACGTCAACGACACACCCGCCACAGCACTGGCCGCCCCCAACGACAACCCACCACGCACCCCAGCCCAAAACACCACCCGCACCTCACGCGGCTCCACCGGACGACCCACCAGCGCACACTCCCTACAACACAACAGGAGTTGCAACGACCGCTTGAACCCGCGTCCTCGGTTTGGACTAAAACTGGGATTTGGTGGGATCTCGTTAGGGTGAAGCCTTTGTGGAACCCCGCCCCGGGAGGCTCTTGGCTCGGTGGTTTCCGTGCCTCAGGGCTCTCGGGGCGGGGTTGTGGTTCCGCTAGCGGGTGTCCAGTTCTCCGTGTCTTCTTCTGGCCGGTTTAGCGGACTTCGAGTTCTGTGACGCCGGTGTGCTCCGGGCCCTCGGGGCCGGTGAGCTCGACGCGCACGTAGCGGGCGATGTGGCCCTCCGGCAGTTCCGCCGGGACTTCGGTGAACGTCCTGCCGTCGACCGAGGTCAACAGGCGGTACGCGCTGGGCGCGATCTCGCTGAAGTGCGGGGTGATCCGCGAGATCGGTTGCGCGGCACCGAGGTCGACCGTCGCCGAGCCCTGCGGGCCGTTGAGGTGCCACGGCGTGGACGCGTTGCCGTCGACCGCGGCTTCGGCGTAGCGCCCCGGTTCCTCGCTGCTGGCCTCCGCCGGCTTGCACCGGGCCAGGTTGTCGGTCGGCGCCAGGTCCGGCCTGCGGGTCTTGAGCATCAGCGGCTGCTGCTCGCTGACCACGTGCTCGCCCTGCGGGTCCTGCACCGTGAACGGCTCACCGCTGCGCTGGATCACCGTCGTCTGGTCGGATCCGATGCGAACGTCGAACGTGCGGCCCTGCCACTTCAGCCCGGTCAGCTCGACACCGCTGCCCAGCTGCGGCGGTAGCACGGGATCGAGGACGACCCGGTCGCCGCGCCACCGCATCCCCGTCAGCCCGTGGGTGAAGACCTGCGTGTAGCCACCCGCTCCGGTGAGGAAGTTGAACGTCGGCGCGCCTGCGCCTTCCCCGGCGCGTTCACCGCGCGCCTCGGAGAACTGGGCGAACGGGTCCTTCTCGAACGGGCGGATGGACCGGTCGAGGTAGGTGTTGGTCGCGCAGCCGGGCTCGCCGCCGGCGGCGGCGTCGATGGCGTGCGCCGAGTCGGTCATCGCGGGCCCGTCCGGGTCGGTGCGCGCCGCGTAGTAGTCGAGCGTGTTCCTGGCGACCTCGGGCGGCATGGGCCATTCCAGCGGGTACTGCAGCAGGACCGCGTCGGCCTGCTTGATGCGCTGGCCCGCGTAGCCGTCGTACTGCCGGAACACCTGGGCCTGCTGGTCGAAGGGCATCCGCACCTTGTCGGCGATGGCGTTCCACTCCGGCGGAGCGGGCTCGCCGAGGACCCGGGCGGCTTCGGTGGCGTGGCGCAGGGCGGTGGCCGCGCCCGCGTTGGTGAACACGCCGTCGTTGACCCCGTTGCTGTACTCGTCGGGGCCCGCGACGTTGTTGATCGACACGCTGCCGTCGGGGTTCGGGGTCACCCGGCCCGCCCAGTACTCGGCGACGCCGCGCAGCACCGGCCAGCCGTGCTCGCGCAGCCACGCCTCGTCCCCGGTGGCCAGGTAGTACTGCCAGGTGGACAGCGCGATGTCGCTCTGCAGGTGGTTCTGGGTCAGGCAGTGCGGCGGGTCCCAGCTGTGGCAGTCCTTCTGCAGGTCGCCGCTGTCGGCGCTGGTCCACGGGTAGAAGGCGCCCTGCTGGCCGATCGAGCGGGCGTTCTCGCGCGCGGCGGGCAGCGTCTTCTCGCGGTAGGCGACGACCGACTTGGCGATGTCCGGGTGCTGCAGCAGCAGGCTCGGGTACATCCACAGCTCGGTGTCCCAGAAGTTCAGCCCGGCGTAGTTGTCGCTGCTCAGCCCGGCGGGAGCGACGCTGGTGTCCTGGCCCTCGCGGATGCTGGAGAGGATCGCGTACTTGCTCGACCGCAACGACCGCTGCAGATCCGGGCGGTCGGGGACGCGGATGTCGCTCTCCCACAAGCGCTTCCACGCCTGGACGTGCGCGTTGAGGAGGTCGTCCCAGCCGCGGTCGGCGGCCTCCTGAGACGCCCGCACGGCACCGGCTTCGTGGTCCGGAGTGGTGGTCGACGTGTCGACGCCGACGAACTTGCCGAACTCGTAGGTCTTGCCGCTCCGGGCGTCGAACCGGTACTTCTGCTCGGCGTCGAGCCCGTCCACCCGCTGCTCGGGGGCGCCGCGCACGTCGTCGGGTGCGCTCAGCGTCGAGGCCACGGTGCCCCGCGCGCCGACGCCGTCGGTCTCGAAGCCGACTCGCACGGTCTCGCCCTCGGCCTTGCCCGCGGTCGGGTGCATCCGGCGCGCGCCCGCGCCCTCGATCGCGCCGGCCACCTCGGCCTGCCCGGACCAGCGCGGCGTCACCCGTGCGCGGACGGCTCCGACGTGCGGGTTGGTCCGGTCGGCCACCACGTCGAAGGCGAGGTCGGTGGCCTTGCCGTCGGGGGTGGTCCAGGTCAGCGACGTCGACAGCACGCCGCACTGCACGTTGAGCGCCTGTCGGAAGTGCGAGATCTGCTCGGGCGGGGTCTGCGGGGTGAAGGTGTGCTCACCGGCGCGGACGGTCAGCGACGACCAGGTGGGGATTGCTGCGATCGCGTGCCGCGGGACGTCGCTCTGCGAACTCGGCCCCTCGCCGTAGAAGCCGGTCACGAAAGCCCCGTCGTATCGGGGAGTTTCGAGTGGGAAACCGGTCTTCTCGCCGGTGGCCGCGTAGCCGGCGCCGGTCGGTGGGACGCGCTGCGACAGGTAGCCGTTGCCGACGAAGGCGTGCGCGGTGTAGGCGGGGTCGAACCGGTCGGTCGACAGCTCCCACGTGGCGTCGCTCGCGCAGTGCGAAGGTGGCTTCGCCGGGGCGGCGCCTGCGACGGGCACGAGCGCGGCCGCGGTGACCACCAGCGCGGCGCCCAGCACGCTGCTTGAACGATGCAGTTTCACCCGAGTCATCTCCCGTGTCCGCTTTCGGATGGTGATCGGGAATCCTGCTTCGGCGGATTTCGTTCGTCAAGTCGAGGTGGCGCCGATCAGGTGCCGCTTTTTGCAACACGGGGCGGCAGAACTGCACCTCGAGTAGATGTGGACTCATGAATTCCTTTTCGCGACGACGACTGATCCAATTGTCGGCAGCGGCCGGCGCTGCCGCTCTCGGTGCTGCGTCCTGCGGCATGCGGCCGATGGTGAACGCGGCTCCGAGCGCCGCTCGGTTGAGCCCTCCCAACGGAGTTCTCGGGGCGAACTTCAACGGTGACCCGAAGATCATGACCTGGGCTGGTCTTGAGCAGGCCGAGGCGACCTGGGTGCGCGGCTTCGCGGCGATGCCCGACTTCGACGAGGGGGACAAGGAGGACTCGAACAGCCACCTGGCGGTCGATACCCTGCTGGGGGCGGTTAACCGCGACTACGGTGCCGTGTTGTCGCTGAAGTTCCCCTACTTTCCGAAGAAGAACGAACCGATCCCTCGCCCGGGAACCGAGGAGATGAAGAAGGACCTGGCCAGGGTCGACGCAGTGCTGACCAAGGTGATGGGCGAGGTCGACCTTCTCGTCATCGGCAACGAGCCGTTCATCGAATGCCCGGAGGACGATCGGACCAACGGCGCGATCAACGACTTCTACGAGGCCGTGGCGCAGCACGTGATCGACTACCGGACGAAGAAATTCCCCGACGGGTGCAAGACCGTCCTCTACATGGGCGCGCTGAACTACCTCGACGACCCCAAGTGGATCCACAGCGGTACCGAGCGCTGGATGAAGTACGTCCGCGAGACGCCCGAGATCGAGGGCACCGACATCCACCCGCACGTCAACAAGCCCGACGGTGCCCAGGTGTACCTCGATTACATCCTGCCCAGGCTCGGGGACAAGAAGTTCCTCGCCACCGAGTTCTCCCTGGTGCACCTGTGGGGGGACCACCTCGAGGAGAAGATCCCGGCCGCCTACGCCCAGAAGTACAAAGTTCCGGCGGACACCGAGGTCTGGCAGGTCATCCGCAACGCCCTGGACGAGGCCTTCCCGAAGGAGCGCTGGTACGACTTCCTGCGCGAAAGTCCTTGGTTCGAGGGCAACAAGCACTACCTCAGCGAGCAGATGGCGAAGTTCCGCGCCACCGAGAAGCTCGCCGTCGCCACCTACGGAATCGGCCAGGACGCGGCGATGTCCGAGAACGAATTCACCGAGAAGAGCACCCCGTGGCTGCTCAACAGCATCTACGCCTCCGCGACCGTGCGCCCCGAACCGAACGGTCACGCAGCACCCAACTACGCCTGGCTGGAGGACTTCAAGCGCGCCCAGACCTCGTGAGAGATGGCCGTGGTCGTTCTGCGTGGCGGTTGAAACTGGGGGGTGGGGGAAGTTTTCATGAAAACTTCCCCCACCCCCATTCCGGCGCGGTGCTGGCGTTGGTCGGAGCCGCGATGACCACGCTCGGTCTGGTCGCAGTCCTGACGACGCGTCCCTGCACGCGTTCCGTCTCAGCGAAAGTCCGCGTCGTGCAGTCAGCGTGAGGTGCGTGCTGCGGCGAGGCGCCGGGCCTGCGTGAAAGGGGCCGGGGTGATGTTCAGCAGGAGTGTGGTGAGGGTGCCCTCGTAGATCAGGAGGACGTCTGCGGCGAGTTCTGCGGGGGCTGAAAACCCCTCGGCAGAAGCGATTTCGGTGAGCCGGCCGAGCAGGTGACGCTTGTGCTCGGCGACCACGGCGAGCGCGGGGTGATCCGGGTTGGTGAGCTCCACCGTCGCGTCCACGTGCGCGCAGCCGCGCCGGTGGCCGGTGGTGGTCCACCACCGCTCCAGGGCGTCGAACAGGGCCAGCAGGGGATCGTCGCTCTCGGCGATGACCGCTTCCCAGTCGGCCCGCCACTGCTCATCGCGTTCGGCGAGGTAGGCGGTGACCAGGTTGTCCTTGCCGCCGAAGTGCTTGTAGCAGGTCGCGAGCGACACGCCGGCGCGTTCGACGATCGCGTCGATGCCGGTGGCGTTGATGCCGCGCGCGTAGAACAGCTCATCCGCCGCCGCGAGCAGGCGGTCGCGAGCCGGGGTTGCCCGATTCGTCATCACACCACTAGGGTAACGGTCGTTCTACTAGAACGACCGTTTCACCCTGGGAGGGGACATGCCCGAGATCGAGGCTGTCGCGTTCGACGTCGTCGAAACCCTGATGTCGCTGGAGGAGGTGCCTGGGCGCCTGGCCGAAGGCGGCCATCCGGCCGAGCTCTTCGGTGCGTGGTTCGACCGGGCCGTGCGCGACGGCATGGCGCTCGCCGCCGCAGGTGGCTACCGCAGCTTCGACGAGATTTGCGCCGCCGCGTTGCGCGACATCACTGGTCAGGACGGTCAGGCGACGGTGGATTACGTGCTCGGAGGGTGGGACCGGTTTCCCGCCCACGACGACGTGCTCCCAGCGCTGGAACAACTCCGCGAGGCGGGAGTGCGCGTGATCGGCCTGACGACCGGCTCGGCCGAGACGATCAGGGGATTCTTCGGCCACAACGGGCTGTCCGAGCACGTCGAGGCGGTGTTGTCCTGTGCCGACGTCGGGATCTGGAAACCCGCGCCCGGGGCTTACCACTACGCCGCGGAGTGGTTGGGACTTCAGCCGCACCGCGTGGCGCTCGTCGCCGCACACGCGTGGGACTGCCACGGAGCCACGAGGGCGGGCCTTCGAACCGGGTGGGTCAGCCGCCTCGAAGGCCGCTACAACCCGACTTTCGATCCGGCCGACAGCGTCGGCGACGACCTCCCCTCGACCATCCGGGGTCTCCTCAGCTGAGCTGAGGAGAGGTGGCGGCCTCGGGTTCGGCGGAGACGGGGCACGACATCGGTGGCGGGGCGTCGCGTCGTGCTGACTTGCGGTGGAAGGAAGCCGGTCCCAGGTCGTGGATCCGGTATCCGCCCGGGTAGGTGGCGGCCCTCGGAGTGACGGGTCGGGAATCCGGGCGGGGTGGTGAGCCGAGGCGGAGGAGCTGGCCGCGCGCCTTGAGCGCCAGCTTCACGGCTCCGCGCGCGAACTGCGGCGGCCGGGGCAGCCGCAGCGCGTCGAGCAGGTGCGGGTCCATGAGCAGGCGGGTCGCGTCGCTGACGGTCGACGAGAGCGGCCGGGGGAACCACGAGCCGAACAGGCTCATGGTGGATTCGGCGACGCGCTTGCCGCCCTCGTCGAAGGCGAATCGCTCGCGCTCGTAGTCGTCGAGCAACCGCGCGAAATCCTCGTAGGTGTCCGGGATCCCCTCGATGCGCATGCCCTCGCCCATTCGGCTCCACACTCGCGTCAGCGCGTGGATCTCGTTGCGGTGCAATCGGCGCCAGCCGAACTCGTTGATCCAGCGCACCGGCATGACCACGAATGTCGCCAGGGTGTAGAGGTAGTCCTCGTTGCTGATCCGGTAGCGCCAGTGGATCTGGTTGAGGTGGTCCAGCGCCTGTTCCCGGTCGCGCGCGGAGTCGCCGAGCAGGATCTCGTAGAGCACCAGAACCGTGTCGTCGTAGCGCTTCTGCGTGCACCGGGTGAATTCGCCGGTGCGGTCGAGCAGCCGGCCGATCGTCGGGACCGCGTAGGTGCGGAACAGGGCGAGTTCGAGTGAACGCGTGAAGTCCCAGGGGAATTCGTACTGGGACAGCAGTCGGTAGATCTCGTCGCAGTCCTGCTCGGGGTCCAGAGCGAGGATCGTCTTCAGGCGATCGAAGCGCCGCATTTCAGGGTACCTCCCCAACACCGTCGACGTCTCGAAGCTAACGCCTTGTTGTGCACAGGTCAACAGAGCTGAAAATCCTGACAACGCTGCTAATCGGGGCATCATGGCAGAGCGCCGGCAAGGCATTTATTGACACACTGCCAACAGTGTGGTCAGACTCGGCGGAGGTACATCTCGTGCGAGCTGTGCCGCGCCGGATGACGCGGGCGCGGCGCGGATCGCGCGCTCGCAGCCATGCCTGGAGGGCACGTCATGCCAAGAGTCCTGACCGATGAGCAGCGCGACCTGGTCGACGCCGTCGGGGAGTTCTGCCGCCGCGAGTGCGGCACCCAGGAGCAGCGGGACGAGCTGACCGCTCGCGGCGAGGAGCCGCACAACCAGGAGCTCTACAACAAGCTGGCCGACCTGGGGTGGCTGGGCATCTCCCTGCCCGAGGAGTACGGCGGTGCCGGTCAGGGCATGACCGAGCTGTGCCTGTTCCTGGAGGAGACCGCCTACGGGCGAGTGCCGATGAGCGGGTTCGCGACCACCATCATCACCGCGGCCGCCTACGAGAAGTTCGCCTCGCAGGAGCAGAAGCGCACGGTGCTCGAAGGGGTCGCTCGCGGCCGCGTCGAAGCGGTGTCGATGTCCGAGCCCGGTGCCGGGTCCGACGTGGGCGCGCTGATCTGCCGCGCGGAGCGGACCGACGGCGGCTGGGTGGTCAACGGGCAGAAGACCTGGTGCTCCAACGCCCACATCGCCGACCACGTCCTGCTGATCGCGCGGACCTCGTCCGAGGACTCCAAGCATCGCGGGCTCACTCAGTTCATGGTGCCCACGGACGTCGAAGGGCTGCAGATCAGCGGCATCGAGACGATGGGCGGCCGCGAGGTCAACGACCTGTACTTCACCGACTGCTTCCTGCCGGACTCCGCGGTGGTCGGCACCGTCGGGCAGGCGTGGGCGCAGCTGATGGCGGGCCTGAACCTGGAGCGGATGATCCTGGGCGCGAGCATGGTCGGCGCCGCCCGCCGGGCCTTCGACGACACGCTGGACTACGTCAAGCAGCGGGAGCAGTTCGGTCGGCCGATCGGGTCGTTCCAGGCCCTCAAGCACCGCATCGCCGACATGGCCACCGAGATCGAGTGCGCCCAACTGCTGCTCTACAACGTCGCCGGTGCCATCGACCGCGAGCCGGACCGGATCTTCGCGCGGGAGGCCTCGATGGTGAAGCTCAAGAGCACCGAGCTCGCCAAGCACGTGTCCCTGGAGGGGATGCAGATGCTCGGCGGCTACGGCTACGCCACCGAGTACGGGATGGAGTCGATGCTGCGCTCGACCGTGGTGTCGACGGTCTACGGAGGGACCAGCGAGATCCAGCGGGACATCATCGGCAAGACCTACGGCCTCTGAGGAGCTGTTTCAGGGTCGGTTTGCTCGGCGGTGCGGGGCTCCGTCGCCTTGCGCGTGGGCGGTTCCACGCTGTGGACGGCGCCGCCGGCCTGCTTCCAGCGTCGTATCGTCGAGGGTGTCCCCGCGGTGAGGCGTCCTCGTCCGCCGGACCGGGACGACGCGACGTGATGGAGGGGCCGTGAGCACGTACACCGAGCAGTGGCAGGACTGGCACGCCAACCGGGAGCGCGAGCTCGCCGACCCCTTCGGCTGGCTGGCCCTGGTCTCCTTGGACTGGCTGACCGACGTTCCCGCCACCTACCCCGCAGCGCCGGGCGTGTGGTGGCAGGACGACGAAGCCGCCTACGTCGACCCGCAGGGCGCCGAGCTGTTCCACGAGGGCGAGCCGATCACCGGGGTGCAGCGCTTCGAGCTGGTCAACAGCGGGCCCGGCACGCGGGTGTCGGCCGGTGATGTGGAAGTCGAAGTGGCGCGCCGGTCCGGCTACCTGATCCGGGTGCATTCGCCGAAAGCCGAAGCGCTGCGCGACTTCCGCGGAGTTCCGGCCTACCAGCCCGACCCGGGATGGGTGGTGACGGGCACTTTCGAGCCGTTCGCCGAGCCCCGGCCGACCACGGTCGGTGCCGTCACGCCCGGCCTGAGTCACGTGTACCAGGCGCCCGGTCTCGTGCGCTTCGAGCGCAACGGCACCGAGCACGTGCTGACGGCGTTCAACGGCAAGACCGGGAGCGGACTCAACATCCTGTTCACCGACGCCACCAGCGGCGTGACCACCTACCCGGCGAACCGCTCGGTGCTCACCGCCGAACCGGCCGCCGACGGCACCGTCACGCTCGACTTCAACCGCGCGATCAACCTGCCCTGCGCCTTCACCGATCTCGCCACCTGCCCGCTGCCGCCGGAGGGGAACCACCTGCCGTTCGAGGTCACGGCGGGCGAACTGCTGCCCCACGAGCGCTCCGAGTCCTGAGCACGCATCAGAGGAGCTGAATTCCCTCGATCTGCCAGCGGTCGTCCTCGTGGACGAGGGTCATCTGCATGCGGTTCCGGTCGACGCGGGGCTCGGGGTTGTTCTTGTTGGTGATCTCCTGGTCGACGAACAGGGCGATCACCGCCCGGTTCTGATCGGCCTCGACGGTGGCCGCGGTGAGGACGGTTCCCCGCGAGATGGCCTGGTTCTGCCGGATCAGCTCGGTCAGGCTGGCGCTGACCTGCTCGTACTGCTGGGCGAACTGGCCGTGCGCGTTGGCGGTGACGGCGGCGAAGTTCTGGTCCAGCCGCTGGTAGTCGTAGGTGGAGAGGTCCGTCGCGTAGCGCCGGGCGGCTTCCTTCGCGGACGCGGCGGCCGACTCCGCCGCGGCGTGCTCGCGCAGCTGCAGGCCTGTGAGGGCCAGGGTGCCGAGCAGGAGCGCGGCGACCACCGCTGTCACCAGAACTCGCGGCCTGCGCAGGGCTTTCGCGCTCCGGCGCAGCGGTCCTGGCGCGGCGGTGTCCGGTTCGGCCCGGGTGGTCGTGTCGGTCATCATCGGACTCCTTGCAACGGGATCGAGTACCAGGAGCGGGAGCCGAGCACGTCGCTCTGCCCGCCGGAGGTGCCGAGTCGGAACCCGGCACCGGTGTCGCCGGTCGCGGGGTCGTAGGTGGCCATCGGTCGGGGCGCGTTGGCGGCGCCGCGCTGACCCGTCCGAGGATCGTCGCCCGGGCAGTGCCAGTCCAGCGCCGGATCGCGTGGTTCTGCGTCGGCGGGGGAGCGGCGCTCGGTCGGCGTGACGCACACCGGCCCCTGGGTGATCACCAGGTCGAAGTCGGCGGTGTCTCCGTGCACGATCTCGCCCAGGCCCCCGAAGGTTCCGGGCAGCGTGACCAGCGCGTGCTGCATCGCCGGTCCGCGGACGCTGACGATCTGGCCCGTCGTGACGAGGTTGCCGAGCAGCGCGGTCACCGCGGGCTCGTTGTCGGCCATCAGCCGCGCCACCTGCCGAGTCCCCTCGGGGGCGTTCTCCAGCAGCGACCGGACCTGCGGTTCCTGGCCGCGCGCCTGGTCGCTCAGCGATCTGAGGTTGGCGGCGAGCACCCGCAGCCGGTCGCCCTGCTCACCGCCGGGGCCCACGAAGGCGCGGCCGTTGTCGAGGCTCCGCCGCAGCTGCGGCACGCTCTCGCGGGTCGCGCGCAGCAGCTCGGCCGTGTTGTCCAGGATCCGGGTGAGCTCGGGACCGGCGCCGTTGAGGCCGGTCGCCAGCGCCTCGCCGAGCCGGTCGACGTCGCGCGGATCGATGCTGTCGCCGATCGCGGTGAAGTCGGTCAGCAGCGTCTCCAGCGGCAGCGGGCGGGTGGTGCGCTCGGCCTCGATGACGCTGCCGTCGCGCAGGAACGGGCCCGCGTCGGTGTCCGCGCGCAGGTCGAGGTGCTGCAACGCCATCGGGGTGTCCTGGGCGATCACCGCCCGGGAGGAGGCGGGGATGCGTGCCGAGGCGTTGATCGAGACCAGCACGCTGACCCCGGAGTCCTCGATGCGCACGTCGGTGACGGCGCCGATCTCGACGCCGCGGAACGTCACCAGCGAATCCGGTGTGATGCCGGCGCTGTCGGGCATCCGCACGGACACGTGGTTCGGTTCGGAGATCATGTGCGGGCGCACCACGTTGGTCACCACGTAGAGCGTGCAGCCGATGCTGATCAGCACGAACAGGGCGATCTGCACGAGCATCAACCGGTCCTGCTTCACGGCGGTCCCCCTCCCGGTGGCGCGGGCGGTGCGGCGCCCGGGGCGACGATCTCGCCGAGAGTGCCCGGCACGTCCAGGGTTCCGTTGAACAGCACGTAGTCACCCGGCGTGGCCTGCTGGAACAGCCGCGAGAAGTGGGCGAGTCCGTCGAGCGTGCGCCCCAACTCCCCGTCGAAGCCGCGCAGCTCGTCGAGGACCGGGCGCAGCTGGTGCACCTCGTGGGTGAGGGTGCCTGCGGTGCGCCGGGTGAGCTCGTGGGTGCTGGCGCTCAGCGACGCGGTGTTGGTCAGCAGCCGGCCGAAGCGCTCGCGCTCGGCCAGCAGCACGTCGATCCCGGGCTTGATCTCGGTGAACGTCGCTTCCAGCAGCGGCTCGTTGCGCGCCAGCTCCTCGGAGGCCGCGTGCATCGAGGTGATGATCTGGTCGATGTCCTCGCGGTGCCGTTGCAGCGACCCCAGCACCGACTGCAGCTCGTGCAGCAGGTCGCGGACATCGTCCTCGCGGCCGTGCAAGGCGGTGTTGAGCTCGCCGACGACGGTGCGCGCCTGGTCGAGACCGGAACCGTTGAGCACGGTTCCCACAGCCGCCAGGGTGTCCTCGATGTCGGGTCCGCGCGTGGTGCGCTCGATCGGGATGACCGCGCCGTCGGCCAGCTGGGGGCCGCCGGGCGGCCGGTCCAGCATCACGAACGCCTCGCCGAGCGGTGACGCCAGCTGCAGCTGGGCGGACGTGCCGCTGGGCAGCGGGAGGTCCGCGTCGATGTCCATCTCCACGAGCGCCAGGAAGTCGCGGGTGCGGATGGCGGTGACCCGGCCGACCTCGGCCTGCCCGGAACGCACGACACCGCCCAGCGGCAGCCTGCCCGCGTCGGCGAACACGGCGGTGACGTGCTTGCTCGGGACGCCGAGGCCGGTGCCGATTCCCGCGTTCTGCAGGTTCAGCCCGCACGACGAGGTCGTCAGCACCGCGAGCAGCGCGGCGATCGCGCGTCGTCTCATCGGCCACCTCCGGTGGAGCCGCCGGGCAGCGGGAGGGGGATCGGAATGGGGATCGGGTTGACGATGCCGGGGCCGTCGCACAGCGGGAGCGGCAGCCGTGCGCACAGGGCGGCGGTGGTGTCGAACTGCCGGAGGTTGGTCGACACGTCCAGCCGCAGCCGCATCCGCTCGTCGGGGGCGAGGGTGCGCTGCAGGTTGTCCAGTCCCAACGGCAGCACGTCGAGGGTTTCGCCGAGTTGCTGCTGGTGGTCCGACAGCGTCTGCGACAGCCTGGTGAGCTGCGCGACGTCGCCGGTGAGCTGGTCGCCGTGGTTCCGGATCAGGTCGTTGACCTGCGTCAGCGACGACGACAGGCGGGTCAGGGCGTCGCCGATCTGCTGGCCCTGGGCGTTGAAGTCGGCGGTGAGGCCGGTGGTGCTGGACGCGATGGAGTCTATTGTGGACTTCCGCTCGACGAGCAGCGCGAGCAGCCGGTCGACGTTGGCCAGCACCGCCTTGATGTCGCCGCTGCCGTCGGCGAGCACCTCGGTCGCCTGGCTGACGTGGGTGATCGCCTCCCGGATCGCGGGCCCCTGGCCGTCCAGCGAGTCCGCGCCGACGCGCATCAGCTCGCCGAGCCCGCCCGGTGCTCCGCCTTGCGGGCCGAGGGCCTTGAGCAGGGTGTCCAGCGAACCGGTGAGCTCGTCCCACTTGATCGGGGAATGCGTGCGCTGCAACGGGATCGATGCGCCGTCGGCGAGCTTCGGGCCGCCGGTGTAGGCCGGGCCGAGCTCGACGTAGCGGTCGGAGATCACCGCCGGGCTGACGATGTAGGCGTGGGCGTCGCCGGGGATCTCGGTGTCCGGCGGCAGGTCCATCGTCACCTCCACCGCGGTTCCGGAGGGCTGCACAGACCGCACGGTGCCGACCGGAACCCCGAGGATCGCGACCCGGTTTCCGGGGTAGATGCCGTCGGCGAACGCGAAATCCGCTGACACGGCCAGGGTCTGGTGCGGACGCAGCAGTCCGTACCAGCCCGTGGTGGCCAGCGCCGCGAGCAGGCACGCGGCGGCGGCGATCTTCGTCGCGGTGTTCATCGGCACCCCTCGAGCAGCCCCGCGACGCACAGGACGTTGTCCGGGACGGGACCGAGCGGCGCCGAAACATCGCCCCACGGACCGTTCCCGGACGCGTTGGTGACGTAGCGGCTCGCGGGACCCAGCTGGCGCAGGCTCTCGGCGATGTCGCGGTCGCTGCGCTCCAGCGCGTCGGTGATGGTGTGCAGGTCGGTCAGCAGCGGGTCGATGACCTCGCGGTTGTCGCGCAGGAGACCGTCGAGCTGCGCGGTGATGCCGTCGAGGTCGGTGATCAGCTGCCGCAGCGTGGCGCGCCGCTGGTCGAGCACCCCGGCGATCAGGCGGGCGTCGCCGAGCATGGTGACCAGCGAGCGCTGCTCGTCGAGCAGCGTGGCGGTCAGCGACTGGGTGCCGCGCAGCAGTGCGTCGATCTGCTCGCCGCGCTGGCCGAGGACCTGCGCCGCGTCGCTGATCCCGGCCAGCGCGTCGCCGGTGAGCCGCGGATCGGCCGGAGCAGCCTGGCGCAGGGTGCTGATCATCCGCTGCAGCTGGTCGGCGTCCAGACCCGCGGTGGTGGCGGTGGCGCCCCGGCTGATCTCGTCGAGGCTGTAGGGAACCGCGGTGCGCTCCAGCGGGATCGGGCCGTCCAGCTCGCCCGGCCCGGCCGGTTCGACCTGGAGGTAGCGGGTCCCGAGCACGGTGCGGATCTTGATCCCGGCGCGCGTGCCGGTCCCCAGCCGCTGCCCCGCGTCGACCCGGAAGGTCACCAGCACCCGGTCGCCCGCCAGCTCCACGCCGGTCACCCTCCCGGCGGGGACCCCGGCGACGCTGACCGGCGTGCCGGTGGTCAGCCCGGCGGCGTTGGCGAACTCCGCGACGTGCTCGTCGGTCCGGGCGCGAAAGGCCAGCTGCGGCACCAGGACCGCGGCCAGCAGCAGCGCGGCGGCCGTGATCGCGGCGATCGTGCCGTTGCGCAGCGCCTTGCCCGGCAGCACCTGAGTCATCGGCACACCTCCGTGTGCGGTCCCGCGCCCAGGTTCACGCCCAATCCGCCGGCCGTGACGCTGAGGTTGCAGATGTAGACGTTGACCCACGACCCGTACCCGCCGGCCCGGTTGAGCGAGGTGAGGAAGCCGGGCAGCTCGTGCGCGGCGGTGGCGAAGCGCTGCTGGTCGCGCACCATCGCGGCGCTGATCCGCTGCATCGAGCGCACGTCGTGCGACAGGCCCGGGCCGATGTCGCCGAGCACGTCGTTCAGCGAACCCGCCAGCGCCGCACCGCTGTCCACCGATTCGGCGATCTGCGGGGCCTGCTGCGCCGCCGCCGAGGTCAGCTGCGAGAGCCCGGAGATCAGGCCGCGCATCTGCTCGCGGTTCTGGTGCAGCGTGCCCAGCACGGTGTTGAGGTTGTCCACCACCTGCCCGATGACCTGGTCCTGCTCGGCGAGCGCGGAGGTGACCGCGACGACCTTGGCCAGCAGGTCGGTGATCGTCCCGCGCTCGCCGTCGAAGACCGCGACGATCTCACCCGCCAGCTGGTTCACCTGCTGCGGATCGATCGCCTCGAACAGCGGCTTGAACCCGTTGAGCAGAGCCGTGAGATCCAGCGGCGGACGCGTCCGCTCCAGCGGGATCTCCGCGCCCTCGGTCAGCGGCGGCCCGCCCGAACCGGGTGCGAGCGACAGGAATCGGCCGCCGAGCATGTCCGCGTAGCGCACCGCCGCCACGCCACCCGACGGGATCCGCTGGTCGGCGGCGAGCTCGAAGGACACCCGGGCGAGCCCGTCGTCGAGCGCGACCTCGCTGACCTTGCCGACGCGCACGCCCGCGACCATCACGTCGCTGCCCGGGATCAGCCCCTCGGCGTTGGTGAACACCGCGCGGTACTGCCGGGTCGAGCCGAGGACCGGGTTGCCGATGGTGTTGATCACGACGGTCCCGCACAGCAGCGAGACGACCACGAACCCTGCGAGCCTGATCCACGGCACGCGCTTCACGGCGTCATCACCTCCGAGCCGCGCACCACCGGGCCGAGCATCACCCGAGCAGGTCCGGCGACGGGGGAGCCGGCGGCGCGCCCTCCGGCGCGGGCAGCAGCGGAGCGAGCCGCCGCAGGACCTCGTCCTCCTGCGGCGAGCCGACGGGACCGATCGGGCCGGCGTCGGCCGCCGCGCAGTTCGGGCCGCGCAGCGCGCCGTAGCGCGGGCAGTCCCGCGCGTCGTAGGGGTGCGGGCTCTCCAGGCTCGCCTTCGCGCGGATCTTGAAGAACCCCGTGGAGAACGCGCGGTTCGCGCCGTCCAGGAAGGCGTCGACGCCCGCCTTGGCGTCGCCGAGCGCGCCCGGATTCGCGTTCAGGATGTCGGTGATCGGGTCGGCGGTGCGCACCAGCTGCACGGCCCGATCGCCGTTGGCGTCGAGGAAGCGCTGGGCCCGGTCGGTGGCCTCGATGCCGCCGGAGAGCAGCGAACCGATGTTCTCCCGCTCCTGGACCACCACCGCCGACAGCGCGACCGCGTTGTCCAGCGTCCGGACGAGATCCGGGGCAGCGGCCCGCAGATCGTCGCTGACCGCGGCCATCGTCCGCAGGTCGGCTCCGAGGCCGTCCAGGACGGGCGCGGCCTCGTCCATCAGCGCGGCGCTGTCGTCGATCATCCCGCCCAGCCGCGCCCCGCGCCCCCGCAGCGAGTCTGCCACAGCCGTCAGGGCCACCTGCAGCTGCGCGGGTTCCAGCGCGTCGAGCAGCTGGTACATCCGCGTGTAGGTGGTGTAGAGCTGCGCGGTGGGCCGCGAGGTGTCCGGGGCGAGTTCCGCCCCCGCCACGAGCCTTGCGCCGCTGCGCCTCTCGGGTCCGGCGAGGTCGAGGTACTGGTTGCCGAACAGGGTTCGGGGAAGCAGCCTGACCACGACGTCGGCCGGGATCTCGCTGATCCGCTCCGGGTCGAGCCGCAGGGTCAGCCGCGCACCGCCGTCGTCCGGTTCGACCTCCGCGAGCGTCCCGACCTCGATGCCGCGGAACTGCACCGGGGTGCTCTCCCGGATCGGTCCTGCCGCGGCGGGCAGCGTCGTCGTCACCTCCGGTTCGGACCGGAACATCCCGGCACTGCCCGCGACGGCGGCCACCGCGCCGAGAGCCAGGACCGCGATCGCCGCAGCTCCGCGCAAGGCCAGGGACGCCCGTTCGCTCCTGCGTGCCATCGGCTCACAACCCCAGCGCCGGCAGCGAGGGCCGCACGCCCCAGAACAGCAGGCTCAGCAGCACGTCGACCACCGTGATCGCCACGATGCTGGTGCGCAGCGCACGCCCGGCCGCCTTGCCGACGCCCTCCGGGCCGCCGGTCGCGTAGTAGCCGTGCGCGCAGTGGATCAAGGTCACGATCAGCGCGAACACCACTGCCTTGACCAGCGAGAACAGCACGTCGGTCGGGGTGAGCGCCAGGTGGAAGTAGGCGTTGTAGGTGCCGGGGGAGTCGCCGTTGAGGTAGACGATGGCGAATCCGGTGGCCATGTACGAGGCGAACAACCCCACCAGGTACAGCGGGATCACCGAGATGAACGCCGCGGCCATCCGGGTGCTGACCAGGTAGCGCAGCGACGGGATCGCCAGCGATTCCAGCGCGTCGATCTCCTCCGCGACCCGCATGGTGCCCAGCTGCGCGGTGAAACCGGTCCCGACCTTCGCCGCGAGCGCGATGCTGGCCACGATCGGCGCGATCTCGCGGGTGTTGACCAGTGCGCCCATCAGCCCGGTCATCGGTGACATGCCCAGCAGGTCGAGGCCTCGGTAGCCCTCCAGGCCGACCTGCGTGCTGGAGACGAACGACATCGCGAAGACCACGCCGACCGTCCCGCCACCGGCCAGCAGCGACGCCGAGCCGAAGCTGATCTCGGTCACCAGCCGCACGATGTGCTTGGGGTAGCGCACCAGAACGGCCGGGACGCCCGCGATCGCGCGGACGTAGAAGGTCACGTGCAGCCCGATCAGCGCCAGGTTGCTCACGACCGACGAGGCGATCCGGGACGGCGCGGCGAGCATCAGAACTCACCCTTCGCCGGGACCAGGACGGGGTAGAGCTCGGTGAGGGCCGTGTTGGCGATGAACACGCACACGAAGCAGATCACCACGGCCTCGTTCACGGCGTTGGCCACCCCGCCCGGCCCGCCCTGGGCGGTCATCCCCTTGAAACAGGCCACCAGCGCCGTGAGCACGGCGAACGCCGCCGCTTTGACCAGCGCCATCACGAAGTCCGAGACGCGCGAGTACTGCACCAGCGTCTGCAGGAACATGCCGGGCGAGGCGCCCAGGACCGAGACCTGGAACAGGAACGTGGTGGCGATGCCGACCAGCATCACGATGCAGGCCAGCAGCATCGTGGTCACCACGGCCGCGATCACCCGCGGCACCACGAGGCGTTCGAGCGTGCGCACGCCCATCACCTCGAGCGCGTCGATCTCCTCGCGGATCGTGCGCGCGCCCAGGTCGGCGCACATCGCCGATCCGCCGATCCCGGCGATCATCAGCGCGCACACCAGGGGAGCGGCCTGCCCGACCACGACGAAGGCGACCACCGCCCCGCCGTAGCCCTCGGCGCCGATCTGACTGGCCAGCGACCCCACGTTGAGCGCCACCACAACGCCCAGCGGGATCGTCACCAGCAGCGACGGGAGCGTGGTGACCACGGCCAGGAAGTGGACCTGGTGCAGGCACTCCCGCCAGGCGAGCCGCGCGCGGGCGAGCACGCGGGCGGTGGCCGCGACCGTCCTCGCGCCGAAGTCCAGCAGCAGCCCCGCTTGCAGCAGCGCGTCCACGACGGGACCGGGAGTTCGGCTCATCCGCTGCTCCCCGATCGGGGAGACGTCACGCGCGCACGAGAACTGCTGCCGGAGAGCGGGTTCCGGGTCAGCTGTCGCGAACGGCGGGGAACACCACGTTCACCAGGTGCAGCACCGAGCGGGTCAGCATCACGTGCAGATCGCTGCGGCTGAGGCTGCCGCGCACCAGCCACTCCCGGGACGCGGCCTTGAGCATGGCGCTCTGCGCCCGGATCATCGCCCGCAGCTTCTCGCGACCCTCGGTGACGTCGGCCATCATCGCGGCCTCCAGCACCCGATCGGTCGCGATCTCGTCGGCCTCCAGCATGATCCGCTCGACCTCGTCGTCGTGGCCGATCGCCTCCGAGCCGATCGCCGACAACCACATGTCCCGGTTCCGCTCGACGACGTCCAGCCAGCGGTCCACGCAGATCGACAGCCGCTCCTCGGCGGTCGTCGGGGGCAGCCGCTCGGAGACCGACGCCGGGATGACCATCATCTGCCGCACGACCTCCAGGTAGAGTTCGCGCTTGCTGCCGAAGTAGTGGTTGATCAGCGCTCGCGCCACGCCCGCCTCGGCCGCGATGTCCGAAGTGGACACCGTCGAGAAGCTGCCCCTGCCGAACAGCTTGCGGGCCACCGCCAGGATCTCGGCGCGCCGCGCGTCGGGCTCCATCCGTCGCCGCTGGACCGGGCGCTGGGCGTTCATGCCGACTCCTCACCGATGACCGTTCGTGTGTCAACAAGGTACCGCAAGCGTCTTGTTGACGCGGCCAGCGGTGCTGGTCGCGGCCGGGATGTGCGGTGTTGTCCGGCTGCCAATATCTCACCGGTACATCCCTTCGACGGTGTCCGCGTAACGCTCGGCGATCACCTTCCGGCGGAGGCTGAGCTTGGGCGTGAGCTCGCCGGACTCGGCGCTCCACGGACCCGCGAGAACCCGGAAGGTCTTGACCTGCTCGACCCGGGCCAGCGCCTGGTTGGCCCGCGCCACCGCTTCCTCCAGAGCGCTGCGCACCTCGGGGTGGGCGGCGAGCTCCCGGAGATCGGTCGTGTCGACGCCGTGGGACTTGGCCCACCCGGGAGCGGCGTCCTCGTCGAGCACCAGCAGCGCGGTCACGTAGCGGCGCTCGTCGCCGATCGCCACGGCCTGGCCGACGAGCGGGTGCGCCCGCAGCAGCGATTCGACCTTGGTGGGCGCGATGTTCTTGCCACCCGCGGTGATGATGATCTCCTTCTTGCGGTCGGTGATCCGCACGATGCCGCGCTCGTCCAGCGCCCCGATGTCGCCGGTGGGCAGCCACCCCTCGGCGTCGGTGGCCGGGTCGATCGCGCCGTCCTCCTGCAGGTAGCCCGCGAAGACCACCGGGCCGCGCACCAGCAGCTCGCCGTCCTCGGCCACGCGGACCTCCATGCCGGGGCCCGGCCGCCCGACCGCGCCGAGCGCGAAGACCTCCGGGGTGCTCACCGTCGCCGCGCCGGTCGTCTCGCTGAGCCCCCACACCTCGTAGACGGCGAGCCCGATGCTCGCCAGGAATTCCAGCGCACTCGTGGGGATCGGGGCGGCGCCGCTGAACGCGCGGTGGCAGTCCTCGAGCCCGATGGCCGCGCGGATCGGTCGCAGTGCCGCTTCGTCGACCTGCTCGTAGCGCTGCGCCAGCTCGGCCGGAACCGCCTCGCCCGCTGATCGCAGCCGGAAGACCTCCAGCGCGATCTCGCGCGCCTGCTCGATCGCCCCGGCCTGATCCGCCGGGAGCGCGGCCAGCTTCGCCCGCAGGCCCGCGGCGAGCTTCTCCCACACCCGGGGAACGCCGAAGAAGCCGTGGGGGCGCACCGAAGCCAGCGTCGGCAGCAGCTGGGCCTGGTCCTCGCAGAGGGTGACGTGGCCGGCGTTGCAGATCGGCATGTAGATGCCCAGCACGCGCTCGGCGATGTGCGCCAGCGGCAGGTAGGCGACCGACCGCGGGTGCTCGGGGACGTGGACGAGGTGATCCTGCATCAGCGACTCGTGGATGACGTTGCGATGCGTGAGCACGACGCCCTTGGGGTCGCCGGTGGTGCCGGAGGTGTAGACGACGGTCAGCGGCGAGTCCGGATCGGCCTGGTCGACGAGCTTCTCGAAAGCGGCGTCGGGGTGCGGAGGTTCACCGCGGAGGTCGGCGTAGTCGACGAAGCTCGGGTCGGGGGTGATGTCCGGGTCCACGGTCACGACGGTCCGCAGGTGGGGCAGCTCGCCGAGCACCGGGCGCCAGCGGCGCAGCTGCTCCTCGCCCTCCAGCACCAGGACCGTCGCCTTGCTGTGCTGGGCGACGAAGCGGATCTGCTCGGTGCTCAGGGTGTCGTAGGTGGTGCAGGGCAGCGCACCGATGTGGATCGCCGCGAGGTCGACCACCCAGTGCTCAGGCCGCTTGGACATCGAGATCAGCACGCGGTCGCCGCGTCGCACGCCCAGAGCGGTGAACCCGGTGGTCAGCGCGGCGACCTCGGTGCGCAGCTGGGACCAGGTCAGGGTGCCGGCGTCGGGGTCGATCCCGCTGGTGAGCGCGGGCTGGTCGGGGAAGTCCTGCGCGTTGCGGCGCAGCAGGCCCGGGATGGTCAGGCCGTCGACGGCTCGGTGTACCTGCTCGGTTGTGGTCACGGCCTGTTCCCTCCGTTGCGAACCCTGGGCGCACCTACTGCGTCGACACGCTGAACCGCTGTTGCCGAGATGTCAACAGCTTTCGCCCGATCGTTCGCGAAGACAGCGAACCCAACCGAACAGAGCCGTATACATGAGGACAGGTCCAACAGGATCTATTGACAGCCAGTCAATAGAAGGCAGAATTCTCAGCCGGGCCACCGGCCGGCCCGGGTCCATCCGGCGCGGCGTGGGGGTGGATTCGCATTTCTCGCGACATGCGAAACCTCGATCCCGGCCGGGTGAGGACAGGAGGCGGTCATGACACCGGCGGAGGAGTTCGGCGACGTCATCGTCGGCGCGGGCCTGATGGCCGGTGCGGCGAACGTGATCATGCAGCTGGGGCGCCCGGGAGTCGGCTACGGCGTCCTGGAGAGCACGGTGGACAGCGGAAACCTCTTCACACACCCCTACAAGCGCTCCCGCACCACCTTCACCTACCTGTCGGTGGCGACGCTGGGGACCGACGAGGAGAAGAAGGCCTACCGGCGGTCGGTCAACCGGTCGCACGCCCAGGTCCGCTCCGGTGAGTCGAGCCCGGTGAAGTACAACGCGTTCGACCCGCAGCTGCAGCTGTGGGTGGCGGCGTGCCTGTACAAGGGTTACGAGGACTCGTTCGTCGCGATGTCGGGGCGGCCCGTCCCGGAAGACCGCCGCGAGGCGATCTACGCCGCCTCCGCTCCGCTCGGGACGACGCTGCAGGTCAAGCCCGAGATGTGGCCCGCGACGCGTGAGGAGTTCGACGACTACTGGGAGAAGAACCTCGCCGAGGTCCGCATCGACGAACCGGTCCGCAGGCACCTCCTGGACATCGCCGAGCTCCGCTTCCTCCCCGCGGCCCTGCGAGTTCCGCTCGCCCCGTTCAACAGGTTCATCACCACCGGTTTCCTGCCGCAGACCTTCCGCGACCAGATGGGTCTGAGCTGGACCCGCCGCGACCAGCGCCGCTTCGACCGGATCACCCGCACGATCGGCGCGGTGGCGCTCCGGCTGCCGATGCCGCTGCGCCGATTCCCCTTCAACTACTTCCTCTGGGACCTCCGCCGCCGCATGCGCGCGGGAAAACCCCTGGTCTGATTCGCTCGAAGATTTCCGGGCCCCGCTGACGGGATCCGGCGCACCCCTGCGGCGAGGGCGAAGTGGATCGCAGCGCTCGCCCTCAGCGTGCGCTCACGGCCGGTGTGCTGGCGCGCTTCGCGTGATCGCGGGCGCGGTGGTGATCTGGGTGCCACCGGCCAGCAGGGTCGTTGCGGACAGGCCGAACATGCGGCGGAAGGTGTCGCTGAAGTGGCTCGCGGAGGCGAAACCCGCGTCGGTCGCCGCCGTGGTGAGGCTCGCGCCCGCTTCGACGGCGGCGCCGACGCGCAGCATCCGGGACCAGACCCGGAACCGGCGGAAGCTGGTGCCCGCGTTCTCCGAGAACAGGTGGAGGAAGCGGGATTTCGACAGCCCGAACTCGGCGGCGAGCTCACCGGCGTCCCGTTCGCGCTCGGGTTCGGCCAGCAGCGAGTCCATCGCCGCCCGGATCCTCCGGTCGATGCACCGCTGCGATGGTGCGCCGAGTGCGAACCGGTGGAGTTCGTCGGGTTCGTGCACGTGGTCGAGCACGGCCAGTTCGTCGCGGTGCGTGGCGGTGATCGTTCCCAGTGCTTCGGCCATGAGCTCGCGCACGCCCGCGGAATCGGTGCGGGAATCCAAGTAGTGGAACAGCATCCGGCCCGCGCCGGCCTCGATCCGGTGCGGGAGACGTGCCGGGATCAGCGCGCTGCGACGGTGCCAGACACCGTCGGGGGCGTGCACCACGAACGCGTCATCCACGCCGAACGCGAGGCAGTGGACCGGGGTGGAGTGCAGGTCCCACCGCAACTGCGGACCCAGGTACGCGGCCTGGCCCGGCCACAGCCACACCCTCGCGCGTTCGGCGGTCATGGCCGTCATGGTCGCACGACGCCGATGATCAGCCCGCCCGCGACGGCTTCCACCAGGAAGTAGAACCAGATCGGGTAGAAGGCGGTCGGGGAGTCGACGAGCCGCGAGATCAGCCGTCCGGCGGCCATGCCCGCCAACGCGATGCCGACTGCCCAGGCCGCGCCGGTGCGCAGCGGGTCGTCTCCCGCCGCGCACCACCCGAGCACCCCGGCCACGGCCAAGCCGAAACCGCCGTAGACGGCACGCACTTCCGACCTGCTGGTGGCGCTGGAGACGACCAGCCCGAACGGCCGCACCAGCGCGGCGGGAACCACCAGCGCCGACACCCCCATCCCGGCGAAGAAGACCGCACCCAGCGCCAGAACCGCTTCCCGCATCGATCGCCCCTCCTGGTGAAGACCTCGGGGAAGCATCCTCACCCGGTGCGCCCCGGGTGCGCTTCCGAGAACGTGCTGCGCGGTGGCATAGGGAGCGCCTATGCGGTCGGCTGCGTTTTCGTCTTTGCCCGCGCGTTTCGAGCGGACGTAGCGTGAAGTCGTTCGGGTCGCGACGGGTGTGAGTTCGAAAAACGCTGCGCGCGGCTGATTTCGGAAAGAACTTCGAGGAGAGGTCATGACCGCGTTCGGAATTCGGGAGTTCGAGGGGAAGCGCGCCCTGGTGACGGGTGGTTCCCGGGGGATTGGAGCGGCCGTCGTGCGCGGTCTGCTCGACGCGGGGGCCCAGGTGCTCACGACCGCCAGAACGGCCACCAGTGCGCCGGAAGGGGCGTCACTCGTCACCGCCGACGTGCGCGGACGCGCCGGGGTCGAGGAGATCGTCGAGGCCGCTCACGACGTGCTGGGCGGGGTGGACGTGCTGGTCGAGAACGTGGGCGGCGCGCAACCGCACGAGCAGGCCACGGCGATCCCGGACGAGGAGTGGCAGGAGGCGCTGGACCTGAACTTCCTCGCCTCGGTGCGCTTGGACTCGCTGCTGGCACCGGGCATGCGGGAACGTCGGTCGGGGGCGATCGTGCACGTGTCCTCGGCGGCGATCTACAGCCCACCGCCGCAGTTCCTGCACTACGCGGCGGCGAAGATGGCGCTGGAGACCTACAGCAGGGGACTGGCCGCTGAGCTGGCGCCGCACGGGGTGCGGGTCAACACCGTCACGCCGGGCCGGGTGGCGACGCCGGGCGGGGAACAGACGCGCCGGCAGTGGGCGCAGCTGGAGCCGGGGCAGGACGCGGCCCCGGTCCCGCTCGGCCGGGAAGGAGCGCCGGAGGACATCGCCAACGCGGTCCTGTTCCTCGCCTCCGGCCGAGCGCAGTGGGTGACCGGCAGCAAGCTCGTCGTCGACGGCGGTGAGTTCCACCGGGGCTGAACGCTTCTGGGCCTCAGCGCCCGGACATCTGCGCCGCGGGCACCGAGCCGGTCGGCGGGGCGTTGTGCCAGAGCTCCTGGCGGAGGAACCGCAGGAGCGCCGACTCCGCCGGGCCCGGATCCTGGCGGAGCACGGCGATGACGGGCTGAGTGACCGCCGGCGAGACCGGGCGGGCGAGGTGCTCGTAGCTCTCGGGGACGGCGGAGGCGGGGACCAGCGCGACTCCCAGGCCGTGGGCGGCCCAGCGGACGGCCGTCGCGGTCTGGGAGGTGCGAGCGGCGGTGGCCGGGGTCAGACCGGTGTCGCGCAGGACGCTGAGCAGCACCGCGTCCAGCGCGCTGTCGCGGTCGAAGCGGACCCACGGTCGTGCGCCGAGCTCGCGCAGATCGACCTCGTCGGCGGCCAGCAGCGGGTGCGCTTCGTCGAGCACCACCACGAACTGCTCGTCTCCGAGGTGGTGAGCGCGCTCGGGACTCCGCTCGCACGCCGCCATCAGCGACAGGTCCAGCACTCCTCGCTTGCACAGCCGGTCGAGCTCGGCGGAGCTCGGCTCCTCGAAGACGGTGACCTCCACGCGCGGGTAGCGGCGCCGCAGCGCGCGTAGCGCACCCGGCAGCTGCCGCGTGCCGAACCCCAGCTGAGCCGCCACCACGAGCTCGCCCACCAGCTCCTCGCCGCCGGCGCGCGCGGTCGCCCGGGCTCGCCGGGCCGCGGTCACCGCGACCTCGGCCTCCCGCAGGAACGCCCGTCCCACCGACGTCGGTACCAGGCCGTTGGGCGTTCGCGCGAAGAGCGTCACCCCGAGCTCGCGCTCCAGTCCCCGGATCTGCTGCGAGACCGAAGGTTGGGCGACGTGCAGCGATTCGGCCGCCGCCGTCACCGAGCCCTGCTCGGCCACGGCCAGGGCGTACTCGAACTGGCGAAGGCTCATCGGTTTCCCTCCGTGCTGGGACCACGCGGCCCAACCGGTGTGAACGCCGCACGGCGACGTCCTGTTCCCCGAACCATCTCGATCAAGCGCCGCTTCGCTGATGCGTTCATTCCACTTCGGGACCGATGTGCGGAAATGTTCCGCGTCTGGTGCATTGAGGTCGATTCGTCCTCGAAATCCCTTTGTCGCGATTTCCCGAGAAAGCGGAGAATGATGCTCCGAATGTTTTCCAATTGATTCCCGGGGAAGGTCTGGACAAATTGTCATAGCAGGTCAGAGGCGATGAGGAGTCGAATTCGGATTCGTTTCCGGTTCGCCATCCGCCGCATTTTCCAGTGACAGCGGGCACAGTTGTTTGCCGATGAGGTTAGGCATGCCTATCGTCCTTTCACGCCTCAGGGCGAGGCGTTGGTGAGAGGAGTTCTCGTGCTGATCGGCAATGCGTTGATCGGGTTGCGCGAGGGGCTGGAAGCCGTCCTCGTGGTCAGCATCCTGATCGCATTCCTGGTGCGCGGTCAGCACCGATGGGCGCTGCGCCCGGTGTGGATCGGGGTCGTCGCCGCGGTGGTCCTGTCGGTGGCGGTCGGTGCCCTGCTGACCTATACCTCGGCGACGATGTCCTTCGAGCAGCAGGAGATGTTCGGCGGCGGGATGTCGATCCTGGCCGTGGTCTTCGTGACGACGATGATCTTCTGGATGCGCACCACCGCGCGCACCCTCGCCGCGCAGCTGCGCGGGCAGATGGGCGAAGCGATGCAGCTCGGATCCTGGTCGGTGTTCATCGTCGCGTTCCTCGCGGTGGCGCGAGAAGGACTGGAAACGGCGGTGTTCTTCTTCTCCAGCGTCCAGTCCGCAGGCGGAACCATCCTGCCGCTGTCCGGGTTCCTGGCCGGGATCGCGGTGTCGGTGGTCCTCGGCCGACTGCTCTACCTCGGCGCGATCAAGGTCGACCTCGGCAAGTTCTTCACCGCGACCGGAGTCCTGCTGATCTTCGTCGCCGCCGGGGTCCTCGCCTACGGGGTGCACGACCTGCAGGAGGCGGCCGTGCTGCCGGGCCTGCACGCGCTGGCCTTCGACGTCAGCGAGCAGATCCCGCCGTCCTCCTGGTACGGGACGCTGCTGAAGGGGATCTTCAACTTCTCGCCGCGGACCACCGTTCTCGAAGCGGCCGTCTGGACCTCCTACGCGCTGGTCGTGCTCGCCCTGTTCCTGCGGCCGAAGCGTGCCGCCGTCCCCGCGAAGACTGGAGAGATGTCGTGAGAACCGCTGTCCGAAAAGCCCTTCCGCTGTCCCTGCTGCTGCTGGCCTCGTGCGGCCAGCAGGCCGGTCCCGCGCCCGGCGCGATCAGCGTCGAAGCAGGTGATGATTCCTGCAAGGTGTCCAGCACCTCGGCGGCTGCCGGGACGATCACCTTCGACGTGCGCAACACCGGTTCCCAGGTCACCGAGTTCTACCTGCTGGGCGACGGAGACAAGATCGTCAGCGAGGTGGAGAACATCGGGCCCGGCATGAACCGCCAGCTGGTCGCGCAGGTGCCGCAGGGCGGCAAGTACACGACCGCCTGCAAGCCGGGCATGCAGGGCGACGGGATCCGCGGCGAGTTCACCGTGACCGGTTCGGCGCAGGCGGTGACCAGCCCGGAGGCGGCCCAGGCCGTGACGGCCTACAAGTCCTACGTGGACCAGCAGGCCGACGCGCTCGCGGCGGAGACCGGGAAGTTCGTCCAAGCCGTCAAGTCCGGGGACGTCGAGCAGGCCAAGGCGCTGTACCCGGCGGCCCGGCTCCCGTGGGAGCGGATCGAGCCGGTCGCCGAGAGCTTCGGCGACCTCGACCCGAAGATCGACGGGCGGGAGGCCGACCTCGAACCCGGCCAGCAGTTCACCGGCTACCACCGGCTGGAGAAGGACCTGTGGGTGACCGGGCCGCAGCCCGACACCCCCGCCATCGCCGATCAGCTGCGCGCCGACGTCGACCAGCTGGTGGCCGAGGCGCACGGCGTCGAGCTCACCCCGGCCGACGCGGCGAACGGGGCCAAGGAGCTGCTCGACGAGGTCGCGACCGGCAAGGTCACCGGCGAGGAGGAGATCTTCTCGCACACCGACCTCTGGGACTTCCAGGCCAACGTGGCGGGCGCCAAGCAGGTCGTCGAGTCGCTGCGCCCGGTCCTGTCCTCGAAGGACCCCGAGCTGCTGGCCGAGCTCGACCGCAACTTCGGGTCGGTGCAGGCCCTGCTGGACCGCTACCGCACCGGTGAGGGCTTCCGGCTCTACCAGGAGCTGAGGCCCGAGCAGGTCAAGGAGCTCTCGGAGTCGGTGAATTCGCTCGGCGAGCCGCTGAGCAAGACCGCCGGGGTCGTCGCGCGATGACGCTCTCGCGGCGGAACATGTTCGGCCTCACCGGCGTCGGCGTGGCGATCGCCGGCACCGGGGGAGCGCTCGGCGCGGTCGTCTCCAGCGGGGCGGAGAGCCGCGGTGCCGAGCAGGTGCCGTTCCACGGTCCCCACCAAGCGGGGATCACCACCCCGGCGCAGGACCGGATGCACTTCGTGGCCTTCGACGTGACCACCTCCGACCGCGCGGAACTCGTTCGCCTGCTGCAGGACTGGACCCGCGCGGCCGAGCGGATGACCGCCGGTCGGGAAGCCGTCGAACGCGGTGCGACCGGCGGTGGGCAGGAGGAACCACCCGGCGACACGGGCGAGGCGCTGGGACTTCCGCCGTCCGCGCTGACGCTCACCATCGGCTTCGGGCCGTCGCTGTTCGACGGGCGGTTCGGGCTCGCGGGGCAGCGCCCGCCCGCGCTGGCCGAACTCCCGCACTTCTCGCAGGACGACCTCGACCCCGCCAGGTGCGGGGGAGACCTGTGCGTGCAGGCGTGCGCGAACGACCCGCAGGTCGCCGTGCACGCCATCCGCAACCTCGCGCGCATCGGATTCGGCGCGGTCTCGGTGCGCTGGTCGCAGCTCGGTTTCGGCCGCACCTCCAGCACCTCGCGGGAGCAGGCCACACCGCGCAACCTGTTCGGCTTCAAGGACGGCACCAACAACATCAAGTCCGAGGACGCGGCCGCGCTCGACGAGCACGTCTGGGTGCACGGGGAGGACGGTCCCGAGTGGATGGTCGGCGGTAGCTACCTGGTGGCCCGCCGGATCCGGATGCACGTCGAGACCTGGGACCGGACCTCGCTGGCGGAGCAGGAGCAGATCGTCGGCCGCACCAAGGGGAGCGGTGCCCCGCTGGGTGCCACCGATGAGTTCGCCCCGGTCGACCTGCGCGCGATCCCGGAGGACAGCCACATCAGGCTGGCCTCGGCCGGGAACACCGGGGCGCGGATCCTGCGTCGCGGCTACAACTTCACCGATGGTTCGGACGGTCTCGGCAGGCTGGACGCGGGACTGTTCTTCGTCTGCTTCAACCGCGACCCGCACCGGCAGTTCGTCCCGGTGCAGCGCGCGCTGGCCCGCGACGACACGATGATGGAGTACTTGCAGCACAACGGTTCCGGCCTGTTCGCCTGTCCGCCCGGAGTGGAACCGGGGGGTTTCTGGGGTCAGGGGCTCTTCGACTGATCGGCCGCTTCGCTCAGGGTCCTACGACTTTGGTCGTACGGGTCGTTCTCAGGGTTCCCGACCTGGTTTTTTCCGGGATTCGGCCGGAGGTTTCGGCACTGCAGCGTCCGTAATTTCTCCAGTGGACATGATCACCCGGTCCTCACCGAGGGCCGGGTGATCCGCTTACTGGAGGGAGACCCATGCACGCCAAGGCGGCCGAATACCGCGGTGGGCTCGCAGCGTTGTCGGTGAACGCGTCGCTCGACGAGGTGCTGGAACAGGCCGAGCGGCACGACGCGGCCGCGACCGGGCCCGGTGAGCGCGCGGGGGCGCTGCTGGCGATCGCCGAGGCGTGCAGGCGACTGGGCAGGGTGGACCGGGCGGAGCGCGCCTGGCGCGCGAGCTATCGCGCGGCGCGCGAGGCGGCCGATCGGGACGCGATGGCGTGGGCGCTGTGGAGCGGGGGGACCCTCGCCCGGCAACGCGGGCGGTACGTGCTGGCGCACCGCTTGCTGAGCCGCGCCGCGGCAGCCGCCGAAACGGGCACCGACCGCGTGGCGCGCGGGTACGCGCTCGCCGGGCTCGCCGAAACAGGCCGGGTGCAAGGGGATTTCGCCGGAACTCTGCGGTTGCACGAGCAGCTCCTCGCCGAGGCGCGGGCCGACGGTCAGCCCAGGCACATCGTGTGGGCGCTGGAGGGGATCGCGCAGATCCACCGGCACGACGGCGATCACGACGTCGCGCTGGCGATGTTCACCGAGGCCTGCCAGATCGCGACCGACGGTGACGACCAGCGCGGCCGGGCCTGGGCGCTGCGGGGGATCGCCGACCTCACCTCGCTGCGAGGTGAGGTCGACGAGGCGTTGGCCCTGCTCGCCGAAGCAGAAGGCGCCTGCCGCCGGATGCGTCTCGAAGCGGCGCTCGCCTACAACCACAAGATGCGCGGCAACGTCCTCTACCGCGCCGGCCGCTACGCCGAGGCCGAGCGCGTGTACCGGGACACGGTGGAGGAGTTCACGAGCATCAGCGAGCCCCGGGGCGAGGCGCTGGCCCGGCTCGGCCTGGTCAAGAGCCGAGCCCGCCGAGGCGCCGAGCCGACCGCGGTCGAGCGGGAACTGGGCGAGCTGCACGCCCACTTCACCGAAACCGGCCTCCACCACGCGGCGGAGATGACCGAAGCGGCTCGACGAGACCTCCTGCCGTGAGCGCGTGACGGTCAGTCGGGGAGGGTCAGCGCGGAATGCTCGGGGTGCCCGGTCGCCGGTGGTGGTTCGGTGATCCCGCGGAGGCCCGAGTTGCGCTTCTCCAACGCCTCCTCCGTGGTCGGGAACAAAGCCGCGTCCCCCTCCCCGACGAGGGCTTGGTTGAGCTCGACGAACTCCCGAAGGTTCGCTTCGTAGGCGGCGAACGCCTCGGCGTGGTCGGTGGTGGACGCCAGCGCGTCGGCGAGCAGGTAAGCCCCGACCAGCGCGAGGCTCGACCCCTGACCGGTCAGGAAGGACGGGGCGTAGGCGGCGTCGCCGACCAGGGCGACGCGGCCCCGGGACCACGCGGGCAGGTGGATCTGGCTGACCGTGTCGAAGAACAGGTCGTCGGCCTCGCGCATGGCCTTGACCATCGACGGGACCTCCCAGCCGTCACCGGCGAACGCGTCGGCGACCAGCTCGCGCTGCGCCTCGGGATCCCGCAGCAGCTCCATCGGCGGCTGCGGGCCGACGAAGTTGAGGAACCCGTGCACCACGTCGCCGTCCTGGACGCCGTAGAGCGCCGCGCCACGGCCCGGAGCGTTCCACATGATGATCTCGTGGGAGAGCCCGAAGGTGTTGGGCATGGTGAACCCGGCGAAGCAGAACCCCAGGTAGCGGTGGAACGGGAGCTCGGGGCCGAAGGTGAGCTCCCGTGTCCGGGAGTGCATCCCGTCGGCGCCCACCACCAGGTCGAAGTCCCGCTGCGCGCCGCTGCGGAAGGTGACCCGCACTCCCTCCGGGTGCTCGTCCAGCACGTCGATCGAGTCGTGGAACACGAACTCCACGTCGTCGCGCACGGCTTCGTAGAGCACCGAGGTCAGGTCGCCGCGGCGGACCTCCAGGTCCTGCCCGTCGACGCCGCCCGCGACGTGCTGCGGGTGCACGGCCGCCGCCACGGTTCCGTCGGCCTCGAGGAACGTCAGCCGCCGGGTCTCGATGTCGGCGTCCTGCAGCTGCGGCAAGATCCCCATCCGCCGGACGACTTCCAGCGCGGTTCCCCGCACGTCGATCGGGTAGCCGCCATCGCGCACCGCCGCGGCCTTCTCGACGACCGTGACCTCGAACCCGTTGCGGTGCAGCCAGAACGCTGTCGCCGGTCCGGCGATGCTCGCACCTGATACCAACACTCTCATGTCCTTCTCCTTCACCTGGTGGACTTGCGCTGACGGATGAGCACGACGGCGAGCGCGGTGGACACGCCGAAGGCGACGGAGGCGATCGCGATGTAGGTGAACACGCCCGCCCCCGAGTACGCGGCGGGCAGCGCGGTGGCTCGCAGCACGGCCGAGCCGACGAAGTTGAACACCACGGAACCGATCGCCACCACGACCATGACCAGGCTCGACACCGTCGCCTGCTGACTCGCGGGCGCGAGGCTGCCCGCGACGTTGAACCCCGAGGTGCCCAGCGCTCCCACGGTGAAACCCAGCAGGAGCGCGAACACCAGGGCGGTCGGGAACGAGCCGACTCCGGCGAACATGCCCGCGGTGCCGATCGTTCCGAGGGCCACGGCCCCGGCCAGCGTCACCACCGGTCCGAAGCGCGCCGCCAGGACCCCGGCCAGCGGTCCGCCGATCATGACGCCGACACCCGGTGCGGCCAGCAGCATCGCGGTCGATCCCTGGCCGGCGAGTCCGTACCCGAGGCCCTGGCTGAGCGGGACGTCCCCGACGAGCGGCAGCAGTTGCAGCATGCTCTGGTACGAGCCGGTCGCCAGCACCACGATCAGCAGGGTGAGCAGCAGCGGACCGCCGAGGCCCCGCACGTCGATCAACGGCTCCTCCGCGCGAGCGGAGACGACCCACCACCGCGCAAGGGCCGCCGCACCGGCGATGAGCAGCACGAGAGGTCCGATCTCCAGCCACCCGAGCTCGGAGCCGAGGCTGATGTAGCTGAGCACGCCGATCAGGCCGGTGCCGAGCAGTGCTGCTCCGCCGAAATCGATCCTGCCCGGGGTGGTGATCGGCGACTCGGCGACCACGGCTCGCACCGCCAGCGCCATCGCGGCCGCGACCGCGGCGGAGAGGACGAACAGGACCTGGAAACCGTTCTCGGCGGCGAGATTCTCCGTCGCGAAGCGCGACACGATGTTGAGCACGGCTGATCCCGAGGTCACGATGCCGACGACGACCATCGCCAGCCGCGGCGCGCAGACGTCGCGCACGATCGCCACCGTCAGGAACAACGCCGCCACGGCTGAGCCCTGCAGCAGCCGGCCCGCCACGAACGCCCACGTGGTGGGCGCCACCGCGCACACCAGGGCACCCGCGCAGCTGATCAGCAGCGTGAGCACCAGGATCTTGCGCTTGCCGTGGACGTCGGCGCTCTTGCCGAGCAGGGGAGCCCACATCGCGCCCGCGAGCATCGCGCTGGCGTTGAGCCACGCGGCCTGGTCGGTGCCGAAGTGCTCGAGCATCTGCGGCAGGACGATCAGCGGTGCGGTGATGGCGGTGTCGACCATGAAGTTGACCAGGACCAGCACCGTCACCAGGCCGATGAGCCGTCGGTTCCACCTGGTGTGGAGCCCGCTCTCCACGCCGTCGATGACCTGCATGCGCCACTCCTCGCGTCGACGTGCTCGTTGCCTGACAGAAACTACACTACACGGTGTAGTGTGGTTTGCCTGAGAATAGGATGAGGACCATGGCGACACCGAAGACGGCCCCGCAGGCGCCCGGGCGGCAGCGGCGGACCGAGATGAAGCGCGCGGCGATCCTGGACGCCGCCGAGGAGCTGTTCGTCTCCGAAGGCTTCGACGTCGTCAGCGTGGACGCCATCGCCGCCCGCGCAGAGGTCTCCAAGCGCACCGTCTACGACCACTTCGGCGACAAGCGAGCCCTGTTCCACGGGGTCCTGGAACGCTCCGGCGAGGTGCTGCTGCGGACCATCCGCGCCGCCATCGACGAAGAGCTCACCGAAGACCGAGACCTCCGCGAGGCGCTGCACGCCTTCGCCCAGCGGGTCACGACGGAAACGTTCCCGTCGTCGGTCTACGTCAACTTCCGCCGACTCCACAGTCAGACCTCGCGCCTCCCGGAAGAGCTCGACGACGAGCCCGAGCGCTCCCTGCAGGAGCGCTTCCTCCGCTACGCCGAAGCCGGGGATCTCCGCGTTCCGAACCCGCGCCGCGCGGTCCAGCACTTCATCGCGCTGACCATGCGTCTGGCCCTCGACGTCATCGACGAGACCCCGGACATCGCGAGCAAACCCGAAGAGCTCCACGACCTCATCGCAGACGGAGTCGACACCTTCCTCCGCGCCTATAGCTGAATCCGGCTGAATCCGACGCCGTCGCGAATGTCGTTGCGGCAAACGGGTCACGACCGCACGTACGTTCGTGTCGATGCGGCTGCCTTTCGGTTGTCCTCGGAACGTGCCTTCTGCCAAGGTCATTGAGCAGCCCAAAGGATGATCTTGAGAGCTGCTGACCAATTTGCCGAGCACTGAGATGGCTTTGGGGGCACTCGTGCGGGTCGTTGCAGTCATGAACTACAAGGGCGGGGTGGGGAAGACGACCCTCACCGCGAATCTCGGAGCAGTGGCCGCCAGTCGCGGTCTGCGGGTCCTGCTCATCGACCTCGACCCGCAGACGAACCTGACCTTCTCGTTCTTCTCTATCGACGAATGGCACGACCGGATCAAGGACTCGCACACCATCAAGCAGTGGTACGAGGGCGACATGCCAGGGCGGGAGGTCTCGCTCGCGGATCTCGTGGTGACACCGGAGGCCGTGAACGAGCAGCTGGGTAGCGCAACCGGACGGCTCGACCTGATCTCCTCGCACCTCGGGCTCATCGACGTCGACCTCAAGCTCGCCGCTCTGCTGGGAGGTACGACCACCCTGGCCAGCTCTCAGCAGCGGTTCCTCGAACTGCACGACTGCCTCCGCCGCGAGCTCGCCGATGAGCGCTTGAGCGACTACGACCTCGTGCTGTTCGATTGCGCACCGAATTTCGGCCTGGTCACCAAGACCGCGATCGTGGCGAGCGAGCGGATCCTGGTTCCTGCCAAGGCCGACTACCTCTCCACGCTCGGGTTGACCTACCTGGAGGGCAATTGCCGGAAGCTCGTGCGGGAGTTCAACGACTTCGCCGGCTACGGCGGGAAGGGCGAGCACGGTCCGATCAACCCGGAATTCCTCGGGGTCGTGTTCACGATGGTGCAGATCTACTCGCAGCGGGTGACGGCTGCCCACCAGAACTACATCGACGAGGCGCAGGTCAACTCCGGGGTACCGGTGCTGGAAAGCACGATACGCAACAGCACCCGGCACTTCGCCGGAGAACCGGAGAAGGCTGTTCCGCCGATGCTCTCGGCACCAGGTAGCGACGAGGTGGTCCAGGAGTTCGAGCGGCTCACCGATGAGGTGCTGGATTCGCTCTCGCTGACCGGGGAGGTCAGCGGATGAGCGACCTGCGCAGAATGATCGCTCTCAACGCCCTCGCGTGGGAGTTCTTCGCCGAGCAGGACGATCGCACGATCGATGCCCTCGTCAGCGGTGCGATGGGCTTGTCGTTGTCCGCTCCTGCCGAGAATGTGCGCGCTGAGGCCGATCGGGTTGAACCTCGCGGGGAGGCGAAGACATCGGGCGGGCTCGCCGAGCTCTCGTCGGAAGATGAACGGCGCGCGCATCTGATCAACGCCGGGCTGTCGGTGAAGGAACTGAAGGAGCTCGCGAAGCAGAACGGGTTCACCGGGTACAGCAAACTGTCACGGGACCGGCTGCTAGACCTGCTCGCCTCCGGTTCTCCGAAACCGGTTCCGCCGCCGAAGGAACCCGAGCGGGACGACACGGCGACGGACCCGCGCGCAGAGGCCATCGGTGCACGGCTGCGCGAGACGGAGACGGAAGAGGAGGGAATGCTCTACCTCGACTCCCTGCGCTTGAACAGGGAGTCGCTGCTGGCCGTTGCTGCTGCGCTGGGGCTCACCCGGGTGAACCGCCTGAGCCTGCGTAAGCTGAAGCGGCGGGTCCTCAAACAAGCGATCGGTGCGCGCCGGAAGTACGCGGGACTGCGGGAGTGGTGAGCGTGGAGGGTGGCGCCGACGTGACAGAGGAGGCGTCCTGCCGTGCCAAGTACCTCATCGACGGCCGACGTGTCACGGTCTCGGACCTGTTGGCCGCGGGGTTGATCAGCGCTGGGACCGAGTTGAGGTTCGAACGCTCTCGGATCGGGGTCTCCTACAACGCGACCGTGACGGCCCAGGGGCGGATCAGACTCGACCACGGCGGTGAGGAGTTCCGATCGCCCTCGCGGGCGGCCAGCGTGGCCGCCGGAGCGCGGGCCATCGACGGCTGGAGAGCGTGGAAGGAGGTCGGGCAGGGCAGGCTGCTGGACGCGTTGCGGCAGGAGCTCCTGGAGGGCACGGCGGCGGATGCGAAGCACAAGAGCATCCACCAACGGCTTCGAGAAGCGCGCGAACACGCGGACCACGGCGAACCCGAGCGCGTCTCGGTGCGGGAGCTGCTACTGCTGTGGGGCATCGGACAACGCGGTGATCAGGTGGGCCAGATCGAGGCGGATCTCGCCAACCACGGTCTGACGACCTCACCTAGCTTCCGAGCGGTAACCCTGGACACGGTGGTTTCACTGATCACGCCACCAGAGGAGGTCGTCGAGGAGACCTCGGGCATCGAAGGTGTGCGGGTTGTTGATGATGAAGAGGACGATGTCGACCTGGAGATCCACTTCACGGTCGGAAACCTCTCACCGCTGATCGGCGTGGGCTTCGTCAATCCCAACGAGTCGTTGGACGCCGCTATCACGAGCCTCACCCTGAACAACTACTCCCAGCTCGCCGTTCTCAGCGGGGCGAGGAACCTGCGGGGTGCTGTGACGTGGCGGTCGATCGTGAACGCTTTCCACCGCAAAGCGGAGCCGAACCTCACCGACGCGATTGATGCTGACGTGGAGTCCGTCCCCTACTACCGGGATCTGTTCGACGTGCTTCCAGAGCTCCAGCGCAAGGAGTTCGTGTTCGTGTGGGACGAGACGAAGGCGGTCAAGGGAATCGTCACGACCTCGGACGTGGTGCGATTCTTCGGAGAGGTTTCCGCGCCGATTCTCCAGGTGGGCGAGCTGGATCGGACGTTGCGCTGGATCCTCCGGACCGCGTTCGACATCGAGACCGTGGCACAGGTGTGCGGCAGGGACATCACGAGCTTCGAACGACTCACCATGGGCGACTACAAGCGCGTCATGGAGAACAAGGCCATGTGGGAGCGGTTGCAGTGGCGGTTGGACCGCGCCACGGTGATCGCGCGACTGGATGAGATCCGCGATCTGCGCAACAAGCTCCTGCACTTCCACTCCGACCCCGTGCCAGCGGACGCAGCCGCGAAGTTCCGGAACTTCACCACGATGCTCCGCCAGCACCGGGGGCGGGGCTGACCGGTCGTACCCGCCCGTGATCGGCGCGTTCTCCGCCTGCGCACCGGGAATGTCCTGGTGGGCTGGTGGCGTTACCGGTGCATCGGCACGAGGTGGGGAGGGTGCGATGGCTGGGATCGGAGTCCCGGACTCGTCCGGTGCCATGGATGCGTACTCGCGCACCGTCAGCTCGGTCGCCGCGCAGATCACGCCGAGCGTGGCGAGCTTGCGGACGCGCGGTGAGTGGGGAGAGGCCAAGGGGTCGGCGGTGGTGTTCACCGAAGACGGGTTCCTGCTGACCAACGCTCACGTGCTCGGCGGATCGCGGGCTGGCACGGCGTACTTCGCGGACGGCACCAGCGGTGAGCTGTCGGTGGTGGGCGCCGATCCGCTGTCGGACCTGGCGGTCGTCCGCGTCGACGGGCCGACGCCGAAACCGGTCGAGCTCGGTGACAGCGACGATCTCGTCGTGGGTCAGCTGGTGGTGGCGGTCGGAAATCCGCTCGGCTTGACCGGTTCGGTCACGGCCGGCGTCGTCAGCGGGCTCGGGCGGTCGATGCCCTCGGGCGGCGGTCACTCCGCGCGGATGATCGAGGACGTGATCCAGACCGATGCCGCGCTCAACCCCGGCAACTCCGGGGGAGCGCTCGCCGACGCGCGGGGAGTCGTGGTCGGCATCAACACCGCCGTGGCGGGAATCGGTGTGGGGCTGGCGATTCCGATCAACTCGACGACCCGGCGGATCATCTACTCGCTGATGCGGACCGGGCGGGTTCGGCGCGCCTACCTGGGCCTGGTCACCACGCCCGCTCCGCTCCCGGAGGGCCTGGCCACGCGGCTGGAGCAGCGAACCGGCCTGCGCGTCGTGGACGTCGTGCGCCGCAGTCCCGCCGATCGTGCGGGCCTGCACCCCGGTGATCTCGTCCTGACCGCCGCAGGCGAGCCGGTCCGCAACGCCCAGGGCCTGCAGCGGCTGATGTTCGCCGAGGCCATCGGAAAGCCGTTGCAGATCACCGTGACCCGCAACGGAGCGATGGTCGACGTGATCGCCGAACCGACCGAGCTCCAAGACGCAGCGGCCTGATCCGTTGGGTGGGGGAAGTTTTCATGAAAACTTCCCCCACCACATGACCACGCAAAGCAAGTCCCAGCGGTTCTCAGACGGTGGACGAGTTTTCCAGGCTCATCGCGCGGTAGCGGCGGTTCGCGTCGCAGGTGAAGCGCTCGTCGCTCCACCCGTAGTAGTTCTTCGCCCGCCGCGCGCGGTGGCAGACCAGGCAAGCGCGGAGGCCGCGCTTGGCCGAGGCCGTGACCAGGTTCGGCGCCTCCAGCAGATGCCCTCGCGGGCATCGCGTCTTGCGCGTGTTGTGGTTCATGCCCCGATCGTAGGTCCGAGTAGTAACACTGAAACTATTATCTCGGTCTCCCTCCCGGGGTGAGCCGACCGGTAGGTTCGCCGCGACCGGTCGAGCGTCCGAGGTGAGTGGGCATGGAGAGCAGCGCGGTGGTTCCGGAACGGCTGCGGGCCGACGTGCAGCGGCTGTGGGACTACCACGACATGGGCCACGAGCTGCGACGATGCGATGTCGGAGTCGGGCTGGGAAGTCATGACCTCGGGGTCGCCGACCACGTCGCCGAGTTGCACGGCGCCGGGTGGTTCCCGCTGGTCGTGTTCACCGGAGCCAACGCGCCGACGACCGCCGAGCGGTTCCCGAGGGGTGAGGCCGTTCACTACCGGGAGCACGCCGTCGCCCTCGGCGTCACTGACGAGGCGATCCTGGTCGAGCCGAGAGCGACCAACACCGCGGAGAACATCGAGTTCACCCGCGAGCTCCTCGCCGGCCGGGACGTGGGTTCTCTGCTGCTGGTGTCCAAGCCCTACCAGCAGCGACGGGCGTTCGCCACGGCCAAGAAGGTCTGGCCGGAGGTCGACGTCCGCTGCAGCTCGCAGCGCATCCCGCTGGACGAGTACGTCGCCGCCATCGGTGATGCCGACCGCGTCATCGACATGCTCGTCGGCGACACCCAGCGCATCACCGTCTACGCCGAGCGCGGCTTCGCCATTCCGCAGGAGGTCCCCGCCGAGGTCGAGGACGCTTACCGCCGCCTGCTCGACGCCGGCTACACGGCACGTCTCGTTCAGGCCTGATCGGTTCCGCTGTCAGCGGAACGGCGTCCCCGGAGCGCTCGGCCGGTGTCAGGATTGGTGCATGGCGGACGTTCTTGACTTCAAGCGGAAGCGCAAGGCCGAGCCCGACCCGCTCTGGCGCGAGGAGCTCGGCCGCGCGCTTCGCGCGATCAGGGAAGAGCGGGGTGACCGGCTCGTCGACGTCGCCGAACGAGCCGGTGTGTCCCCTCAGTACCTCTCGGAGATGGAGCGGGGGTGCAAGGAGCCGTCGAGCGAGATGATCGCCGCGGTCAGCGGCGCGCTCGACGTCGACCTCGCGGAACTGCTCACCGGCATCGCCGGCCAGGTCCGGACGACCCAGGGCATGTTCTCCGCTCCCGTCGGTGGCCCGTCCGGCCCGGTCCTCATGGCGGTCTAGCTCCGCTCGTCCAGGACGTGGTCGGCGAGGCCGTAGGTGACCGACTCCTGCGCGTCGAAGACGCGATCGCGGTCGGTGTCGTGCCGCAGCGTCGCCACCTCCCGGCCGGTGTGCCGGGAGAGGATCTCCTCCAGCTGGGTGCGCACCCGGACCACCTCGTCCGCCTGCAGGATCAGGTCCGGGATGGTGCCCCGCCCTTGAGCGGCCGGCTGGTGCAGCACCACCCGCGTGTGCGGCAGCACCGCGCGGCGGCCGGGTGCTCCGGCGGCCAGCAGCACCGCGCTGGCGGCGACCGCCTGCCCGACGCAGGTCGTGGCGACGGGGGCCTTGATGTAGCGGATGGTGTCGTAGAGCGCGAGCATCGCCGACGGGTCGCCGCCCTCGGAGTTGATGTAGAGGTTGATCTCCCGGTCGGGGCTGTCGGCCTCCAGGTGCAGCAGCTGGGCGATCAGGGCGTTGGCGACCCCGGAATCGATCGGGGTGCCGAGGTAGACGATGCGCTCGGCGAGCAGGTGCGAGTAGACGTCCATGATCCGCTCGCCGTTCGTGCTGCGCGTGATGACGTTGGGGATCGTGTAGCTGCTCATGCCCGCACCCCCGAATCCACGCCGAGGCCCACCGGGTAGCGCATCGGCATCAGCTGGCCTAGACCCTCCACGATGTGGTCGACGAAGCCGTACTCGCGCGCCTGCTGGGCGCTGAACCAACGGTCGTGCAGGGAATCGGAGAACACCCGCTCCACGGGCTGACCGGTGTCCTCGGCGATGAGCCCCAGCACCGTGTCTCGTGTGTAGCGCAGGTCGTCGGCCTGCACCTCCACCTCGACGGCCGAGCCGCTGATCCCCGCCGAGCCCTGGTGCATCAGGATTCGCGAGTGCGGCAGCGCGAAGCGCTTGCCCGAGGTACCGGCCGACAGCAGGAACTGCCCTGCGCTGCAGGCCAATCCGAGCGCGAGCGTGGAGACGTCGCACGGCACGAGCCGCATCACGTCGCGGATCGCCAGCATCGAGGGCACCGAACCGCCGGGGGAGTGGATCCACAGCGCGATGTCCTTGTCCGGATCGGCGTGGGCGAGGGACAGCAGCTGAGTGATCAGCACCGTCCCGTTGTCGTCGTCGAGCGGGCCGTCGAGCACCAGGACCCGCTGGCTGTAGAACCGTTCGCGAAGCCGGTGGTCGAACATCGGCTGCTTCTCGTCGTTGGCCATGCTCCGACCATGCCGCCACGACAGCGTCCCAGGCGCCCCGCGCTGCCCACAGCAGATCCACCACCAGCAGCGCGGATCGCTCTGTCGAGGTCGGCGCGACGTCCTGGCCTCGGCCGTGCTGGTCATGGCGGAGAAGAGCTGCGCTGCTGCGTCGACGAATTCCGGCTCGGCGGTGATGACGTGGGCATTTCCCAGTTTTAGTCCAAACCGAGGAGGCTTCGTGCCCGAAATGTCGGCTCAGTTATGACTAAAACTGGGAGATGCCGAGGTCGGGAGGTAGCAGGGACGTGCGGTCGTGGGTGGTGAAGTCGCGTTCCCAGTGCTCTCGGGCGTGTGGGGTGAAGAGGCTGTAGGTGGGGTGCTGGGTGGGGCGGTGGTAGATCGGGTCGTGGGTTCGCCAGGCCGACCGGCGCAGCGGTGACTTGGCCGTCTTGTTGCTGGCCGTGGTGGGGAGCTCGGGTGTGATGCGGACGAAGCGGGGGAGCCACTTGGTTCCCAGATCCGGCTGCGCGGTGAGGAAGTTCGCGAAGACCTCGGGATCGAACTCGCCCCGGATCTGCAGCGCCGCCATCACCTGATCGCCGCTGCGCGGGTCCGCGACGGGGTAGACCGCGACCGCTTCGACGGGCTCCCACCGCTGGATGATGCGTTCCAGCGACGCCGCCGCGAAGTTCTCCCCGTCCACGCGGATCCAGTCGGCGGTGCGGCCGGCGAAGTAGAAGTAGCCGTCGGCGTCGCGGTAGGCGAGGTCGCCGGTCCAGAAGTCCGCGCCACGCACGCGCTCGGCCTGAGCCTCGGGGTTGTTGTAGTAGCCCTCGAACGCCGATGCCTTGCCGAGGGCGACGATCTGCCCGATGGCCTCCGCGGAGTTGCACAGCCGGCCGTGCTCGTCGAACTCCGCTGGTGGGCACTCCGCTGCGGTGTCCTCCCGCAGCACGCGCACGTCGGCACCACCGACGGGCAGTCCCAGCGAGTCGGGTGGGCTGTCGGCGGTCCGGTTGATCCGCAGCACGCCTTCGCTCATCCCGTACCCCTCGGACACGCGGCAGCCGAACCGCTCGGCGAAGCGCTCGGCGTCGACCGGCGAGGCTTCCGTCCCGACCGCGAGTCGTAGTGTGCTGGCCCGATCCGCGGCACCCTCCGGCTGGGCGAGCACGTAGGACAGCGCGCGACCGACGTAGTTGACGAAGGTGACGCCGTGGCGGTGGACGTCGCGCGCGAATCCGGACGCCGAGAACTTCCGCGCCAAGCACACGGTCGACCCGACGTGCATGGCGGGCGCCAGGTTCATCATCGCCGAGTTCCCGTGGAACAACGGCATGCACAGGTACGACACCGAATCCCGCGTGAGCTCGGTCCGCTCGCCCAGCGATTCGGCGAGCGCTCCGAGACGGCCCTGCGAGCACTTCACCGCTTTCGGCGCCCCGGTCGATCCCGAGCTGAACAGCAGCAGCAACGTGCGATCCGGATCCGGCAACCCCTCGGGCATCGTCTCCTCGCCGAGCAGGGGCCGGTACTCGTCGCTGTCGACGTCGAGCACCGCCGCCCCGTGATCGAGTCCGTCGAGCAGTCCGGCCAGGCGCTGCTCGGTGATGACCACCTCGCAGTCGGTGTGCCGGATGTCGCGAGCCAGCCCGGCCCCGCGCCGAGTCGGGTTGATCCCCACCACGACCGCGCCCTCCAACGCGGCACCGACGATCCAGAACACGTAGTCGGGCACGTTCTCCAGCAGCAACCCGACGTGGCGGACGCCGAGCCTGCGCAGCAGCCCCGCTCGCCGCGCGCCTTCGGCCACGACCTGCGCCCACGTCCACGACCGGTCCTCGAAGCGCAGCCCGACCCGCTGGTCGCCGCAGCGGGACCACGCGATCTCGGCGAACGTGCTCACGGCGTCTCACCGAGATCGCGGCCCCGGGTCTCGGAGATCATCAGCACCGAGAGGACCGAGATCCCGACCGCGCCGACGATGATGCAGCTCAGCGGCAGGCTCGACCCGCCCGTCCCGGCGACGAGCGCGGCGGCGATCATGGGGGTGAAGCCGGCTCCGATCAGGCTCGCCATCTGGTAGCCCAGCGAAACCCCGGTGTAGCGCACGCGGGTGCCGAACATCTCCGACAGCATCGGGGCCAGCGGCGCGTACATCAGGTTCTGGAAGACCTGGGCGATCACCAGCGCCGCGATCATCGCGGGCACGGTCCGCATGCCCAGCAGCGCGTACATCGGGAACGCGAACAGCACCGCCCCCGTCGCGCCGATCAGCAGCACCCTGCGCCTGCCGATGCGGTCCGACAGCGCCGAGAACAGCGGGATGCCGATCAGCCCGGCGAGGCTGATCAGCAGGTGGGCGCGCATGATGTCCGGCAGGTCGTACCCGAGCCCCTTGGCGTAGGCGACGCTGTGCGAGCCGATCAGCGCCGTCATCGCGAACGGGCCGATGCCCGCGGCGCAGGCCAGCAGCACGGCGCGGGGGTGCCGCAGCACTTTCAGCAGTGGCAGCGTTTCCCGCTTCTCCGCCTTCTCCATCGCCTGCTTGAACAGCGGGCTCTCCACCACGCTCAACCGCACGTAGAGCCCGATGATCAGCAGGATCGCGCTCGCCAGGAACGGGATCCGCCACCCCCAGGACACGAAGTCCTCGTGGGGGAGCATCGTCACCAGCGCCACCGCGCCGTTCGACAGCAGGGAACCCAGCGGCGACCCGGCCTGCATGATCCCCACCCACGCGCCGCGCCGCCGTGAGTCGGCGTGCTCGATGACCATCAGCGCCGCGCCGCCGTACTCGCCACCGACCGCGATGCCCTGCACGCAGCGCAGCAGCACCAGCAGGACCGGCGCGGTGAGCCCGATCGAGGAGTAGGTGGGCAGCACGCCGATGAGCACGCTGGCGACTCCCATCAGCACCATGCTCGTGACCAGCGCGGACTTCCGCCCGATCTTGTCGCCGAAGTGGCCGAACAGCAGCCCGCCGAGCGGGCGCGCGACGTAGCCGGCGGCGAGCGTCCCGAATGCGGCGATCGTGGCCAGGGCCGGGTCCGAACCCGGGAAGTACAGCGACCCGAAGACCAGCGCGGCCATCGTGGAGTAGAGCAGGAAGTCGTAGTACTCGATGACGGTGCCCAGCAGCCCAGACAGGGCCACCTTCCGCACCTGGCCCCTGTCCACCGCCTCTGCAACCGGCACCGAACCCGGTATCGCCATTGACACCACTTCCTCATCCGAACCAAGCGCTTGCTAGGCAAGCTACGTCGCCGGTCACCCCTGGTCAAGACGGTGATCTCCGGTCCGCGGAGGGTGGATAATCCGGGAATGCTGACGAACTCACGTACCGTGCTCGGTCTGGGGGTGGCCGCGTGCCTGCTGCTCACCGCCGGTGTTTGGGCAGGTGGGTGGTGGTTGGACGTCGCTCTGCTGCCCGATCGGGGCGCGTCCTGGTACTACTGGAAGCTGCCCGAGCCCACGTTCTGGACCAGGGCTTCGGCCTGGGGCGGCTACGCCGCGCACCAGCTGCTCAGCTGGGGGCTGATCTTCTACGCGCAGCGGCACGTCCGCGAGTACGCGCGGGGCCTGCACCCGGTGAACGTGGTCGCGCTCGTCGCGAACGGCGCGTTCATCGCGCTGCACGAGCTGCAAACGCAGGTGTTCTACGACGGGCTCGCCCAAGACGTGTCGGTGTTCAGCTCGCAGGCGTCGGTGGTCGTGCTGCTGATCGTCGTGCTGATCATGGAGAACCGCCGCCGGGGGATGTTCTTCGGCCGGCCCGCGCCGATCTCGGCCGAGGTCACCCGCTTCTTCCGGACCTACCACGGCTATCTGTTCAGCTGGGCCGCCGTCTACACGTTCTGGTTCCACCCGATGGAGAGCACCAGCGGCCATCTCATCGGTTTCGTCTACATGTTCTTGCTTCTGCTGCAGGGGAGCCTGTTCTTCACCCGCGCCCACACCGACCGCTGGTGGACCCTGACGCTGGAGGTGCTGGTCGTCGTGCACGGAACCCTGGTGGCGGTGATGAACACCGGTCCGGACGGGCTGTGGCCGATGTTCCTGTTCGGCTTCCTCGGGGTCTTCATCATCACCCAGATGCACGGCCTGGGCCTGTCGAAACCCACCCGCTGGGTGCTGGTCTCGGGCTACCTCGCGGCGGCGATCGGGGTGTACTCGACCCGTTCGCTGGCCGATCTCGGTGAGATCGTCCGGATCCCGCTGATCGAGTACCTCGTGGTCGCGGTGCTCGCACTCCTGACCTGGCTCGGTCTTCGCGCTCGTCGGTTCGCCCGCGCGCCCCGGCCTGATCGAGAACCCGGAGTGCGAGCTGAGTCCCACACCTGAAACTGACGCAATACTAGACAGTTACTAGGTGGATTTCCTCAGAAGTATCGGGACAACTGCGGATTTCGCGCGCACAGTTCTCGACGTGAATTCGGTCTGCGATGGTTCGGGTCATGCGAATGGGTGTTGGCTTCGGGAGAGGTCGTGCAGGAGCGCGGCGACTTCGTCGAGGGCGGTTGCGGTCGTGGCGAGTTCGGTGCTGTTGAGCGCTCCGGAACCGACTTCGTGGGCCAGATCGTCGAGCATCCACTGCGTGCTGCGGAGCAACACCGCCAGCCGCGTGGTGTCGGCGCTCATCCGACGGTCGCTCTGGCCATCTCGACCGCTGCTCGGTAGCACTCCGGGCAGGACGGCCACAGCCACGCGAGTTCGGAGTTGTCGGCGACCTGGCCGGAAAGTCCGCACAACGTCGTGACCGCGGTTCCGGTCGGATACGCGAGAGTGCCTTCGGGTCGCCGATCGGTGCTCGCGTGCCGCGACGCGTTCGTGGGAACCCAGTGAAATGGATACATCCCAGCCCCCAGCTGTTTTCGGTGTCAGGAACAGAATCAACGTCTAGTAGTCATTGATCAATGACCCGGTAGTGGGATGGATATACCGGGCAGGTGTTCCTACGATTCGATTCGTGCCTGGAGACATCGGTGCGGTGACACCGCGAGCTCGGGCGCTCGCCGCAGCCATTCGAACGGTTCGCGAAGAATCCGGGATCAGCGGACGAGAGCTGAGCAAACGGCTCGGTATGAGCCACGGGACCATGTCGCACTGGGAGACCGGTCGAAGGGTGCCCACGCAGGCCGACGTGGTCTCGCTGCTCGCGGCAGCCGGGGTGACAGGGGACGAGAAGCGCCGGCTCCTCGAGATGGCCCGCAACGCCGGCGAGCCGAACTGGCTCGCCGTGGGAATTCCCGGCATTCCGCATCAGCTCGCCGGTGTCGTGGAATGCGAGCGAGCCGCGTCCGATGTCGTTCAGTGGTCGCCGATGGCGGTGCCGGGTCTGCTGCAGATCACCGACTACGCCCGCGCGGCGTCGCTGGCGGCGGGCTTGTCCCCGAGCGACGTCGAGACCCGCGCGATGGTGCGAGCGTCCCGGCGCGAGGTGCTCATGCGGAGGTCTCCGCTGCGCCTGCACGCGTTGATCGGCGAGTACGCGATCCGTGACGTGATCGGCGATTCCGAGGTGATGGCCGACCAGCTCCGCCACCTGCGGAGCACGGCGGAGCTGGTGAACGTGACGCTGCAGGTCGTTCCCTCGCACGTCGGCTGGCATCCGGGGCTCGTGGGCCCGTTCGTCCTCTACGAGTTCCCGGATTCCCCGCCGACGATCCACTTCGAGCACCACCGCTCCGGGACGTTCGTCGTCGATGCCGCCGAGGTGCGGGGGTATCGACAAGCCGTGCTGGAGATCGGCAAGCTGGCACTGAGCCCCGAGGCTAGTGCGGAGCTCATCGGCACGATCGCGGATGAGAGGGAGCGTGCGAGATGAGTGAGGTCCACGGCTGGCGGAAGTCGACCCGCAGCAATCCGATCGGCAACTGCGTCGAGGTCGGTCACGTGGTCGGCTGGCGCAAGTCGCGCTTCAGCCACCCCAACGGCGACTGCGTCGAAGTCGGGCGCGTGGCGGATCACGCGGCGGTGCGCGATTCCAAGTCGCCGGAGACGGGGTACTTCACGGCGAGTCCCGCCCAGTGGCGTGCGTTCCTCGACGCGGTGAAGGACGATCGGTTCTCGATCTGAGCAGTGCGGAGGTGACGGTTGGCAGTGCGGGACGACGACGTGCGCCTGTCGGTGCTGGACACCTCGCCGATCGTGGAGGGATCCACCGCGCGGGAGGCGCTGCACAACACCGTCGACCTGGCCCGCGCGGCGGACGCCCTCGGCTACCACCGGTACTGGGTGCCGGAGCACCACAGCATGCGAGGAGTCGCCAGTGCGGCTCCGGCGGTGCTGGTGGCCCGCATCGCGGATGCCACCAACGGGCTGCGCGTGGGAAGTGGCGGAGTGCTCCTCCCGAACCACGCGCCCGTGGTGATCGCCGAGCAGTTCGGGACCCTCGAAGCGCTGCACCCCGGCCGGATCGACCTGGGCATCGGCCGAGCACCCGGCGGCAACTCCCGAGCGGTGGCAGCGGTCCGCAAGACCACCCCGGATCGCGGCGACTTCGCCGACCAGCTCGCCGACCAGCTCGCCGACCAGCTCGCCGAACTCCTCGGCTACTTCGCGATGAGCGAGCCCGAACGCGGAACCGTGGCGGCGATCCCGGCGGTCGGGAACCGCCCGGACGTCTGGCTGCTCGGCCAGTCCAGCACCAGCGCCCGGCTCGCCGGGGCGAACGGACTCCCGTACGCGGTCGCCCACCACCTCAACCCCGACTGCTTGGAGCAGATCCAGACCTACGAGGAAGCGTTCTGGCCCTCCGCCGCGAACCCCGAACCCCGGGTCCTCATCAGCGTCGCCGCCATCGCGGCAGAATCCGACACCCGAGCCGAATGGCTCGCGGGCTCCACCCGCCTGAAGACCCTCAGCCGCCTGAGAGACAGCAGGATCCGCCTGCCCACCCCGCAGGCCGCGGCCGAGGTCACCTGGACTCAGGACGAACGCGCCGAGGTCGCCCACCGCACCCGAGGTCTGCTCACCGGAACCCCGGACGCGATCCGCCAGCAGCTCGACGCCGTGCTGAGCAAGACCCACGTTCGAGAACTCATGGTGACCACCCCAGTCCACGGCCACGACGACCGCCGCCACTCCTACGAACTCCTCGCCGAGCTCCTACCGAAACCCGCAGGTCCGGGCGCTTCCGCCACGGAGCGATACTGATCCGGTCGTCGGCGGTTCCGGTTCTCGCCGTGACCCCGCGTGATGATGTCGAGCGGGCGCGACCTTCGCGGCGAGGATTCATCGTGAATGGGTCTGGGTGGGGTCTCGACCTGGCGTGTCGTCGCGACTAGACAGACATCCAACACAAGGACGACGAACGACGAGGTTCAGGCATGTCGGACTCCGTGCAGCGGGCTGCGGGTGCTGGTCGGACCAGGGATGAGCGGCGGCTGCTGGCCAGCACGCTCGTCGGGACGACCATCGAGTGGTACGACTTCTTCATCTACGCGCAGGCGGCGAGCCTGGTGTTCGCGCCGCACTTCTTCAAGCCGGTGAGCCAGGAGGCGCCCGGTGTGGCCAGCCTGCTGTCGCTGGCCACGATCGGCATCAGCTTCCTGTTCCGGCCGCTCGGGGCCGTGGTCGCGGGACGGTTCGGCGACCGGCTCGGTCGCAAGGCGATGCTGGTGATGACTCTGATCATGATGGGGTCCGCGACCGCGCTCATCGGGTTGCTGCCCACCTACGCGCAGATCGGGGCCGCCGCGCCGATCCTGCTGATCGTGCTGCGCGTCGTGCAGGGCTTCTCCGCAGGCGGGGAGTGGGGTGGTGCCGCGCTGATGGCGGTGGAGCACGCGCCCCGGGACAAGCGCGGGTACTTCGGCTCCTACCCGCAGACCGGTGTGCCGCTGGGCCTGATCCTGGCCACCGGCGTGCTGTGGTTGATCAGCTCCACGACCAGCGAGGAGCAGTTCCTGGCCTGGGGCTGGCGGATCCCGTTCCTGCTGTCGGTCGTGCTCATCGTGTTCGGCTACCTGGTGCGGCGGCTCGTCGAGGAGAGCCCGGTGTTCCAGGAGATGCTGGAGCGCAAGGCGCACTCGTCCGCGCCGCTGCGCGAGCTGTTCCGCAGCAACAGCCGCAACGTCGTGCTGGCCGCGCTGATCTTCGTCGCCAACAACGCCGCCGGCTACCTGGTGATCGCCTACTTCCTCAGCTACGGCAAGAGCCTCGGGTTGTCCCGGCCGACGGTGCTGCTGGCGACCATCGTCGGAGCGGTCGGATGGCTGGTGTTCACGGTCCACTCCGGGGCGCTGTCCGACCGGATCGGGCGGGTGCGCACCTTCCAGATCGGGTACGGGGCCGTGTTCGTGTGGATGCTGCCGATGTTCCTGCTGATGGAGACCGGGAGCGCGGTGATGTTCGCGCTGGCCATCGTCGTGCTCTCGTTCGGGATCGGGCTGTCCTACGGGCCGATGTCGGCGATGTACGCCGAGATGTTCCCGGCCAAGGTGCGCTACTCCGGCGTGTCCATCGGCTACGCGTTCGGCGCGATCCTCGGCGGGGCCTTCGCGCCGACCATCGCCGAAGCGCTCACCCAAGCCACCGGCAGCGCCTACGCGGTCGGCGCCTACATCATGGTGCTGAGCGTCATCTCGATCATCGCCGTCACGATGGTCCGCGAACCCAAGGGAGCAGATCTGAACGCGTGACCGCGATCGCGCTCGATCCTGCGGTGCCGGGACGTATCGTGGCCGAGCGATTCGAGCGATCGGTAGGAGTCGGAGATGAGCCGCGACCTCGCGGATGGGTCGGAGTGCGACGAGTGCGGGAGCACGCGGGGCGGCGCCGAGGTGGAGGTGCTGCGGGCGGAACTCGCGCGAGCCGATGCCGCGATCGCCCGCACCGACACGAAGGCGAGCACGCTGCTGGCCACGTTCGGGCCGATCGTGACGGTGGGTGCCGCGGTGCTGCCCCGGATCCCGATCCCGCCCGCCGGGCGCGTCGCGCTGTGGTGCGCGCTGGTGCTGCTCATGCTGGCGGTGCTGACTCTGCTCGCGGTGGTGCGACCGCACCTGCGCGGCAGCGGTTTCCGCAACCGGCGCACGACTGACGAGGAGATGGCGGTGTTCGTCGAGCGCATCACCGCCGACCCGCAGCGCTGGTACCGGCAGCAGCTGCTGACGATCTCGCGGCTCGGCGCGCTGAAGTTCCGCGGCGTTCGCCTGGCGACCTTCCTCATCGGTGCGGGCGTGATCACCGCCGTGATCGCGGTCGCCTGGTCGCAGCCGTGACCACGGCCGGGACGCGGGTCACCGCGCCCCGGCCGCGACCTCAGCGGGGCAGGTTGTCGCCCTTGTGGTTGATCGCGTTGCGCGCGATCTCCAGTGGCGCCCAACCCTTGTCAGTGGTGTACGGGCCGCCGTCGGCGCCGTGGTGCCAGTAGCGGAGGCAGTAGTCGCCGTCGCGTTCCCACCGGATGGCCTGGTGGTCGATGTTCTTCGGGCTCGTGCAGTCGGCCGTGCCGTTGTTGTTCAGATCCTCGTCGAACCCGTACTTCTGGTGAGCCCAGTAGCCCTTGTCGATGGCCCGGTCGTAGGCGACCGTCGTGTCCTCCTCCGACCCGACCAGGCTCCAGTCGATCCCCTCGGCCCACGGGTCGTCGAACCCGCGATCGTGGGCTCCCTTCGCGGACTCGTGGAGCTTGCTGATGAATCCCGAGCCGCCGTCTTCCTCGCGCGTCATCTGCCACCACTGATACTCGCACTTCGCGGGATCGGAGCAGGGGGCCTTGGTGATGCCGCCGTGCGGGGTGCCGAGCGTGACCACGTCGTCGACCTCGACCTTCGGGGGGAATCCGTTCCAGCCCTCACGGGTTCCGAGCACGGCGACTCGGGTCACCAGGCCGCCCATCGAGTGCGCGACGATGTCCACCGACTGGCCCTTGCTCGTGTACTGCGAGTAGATGTGCTGGGCGAATTCCTTGGCGATGTGCTGGATCTCGGTGTTGGTGGTGTTGTCACCCGCGCCGTCGACGTCCTCGTCGCAGCCGGAATCGCCCTTGTAATAGCCGATCGTCTTGACCGTGCGCCCGGTGAACTCCGCGCGCGCCTTGCTCCACAAGTCTTCACAGGCCGCGTCGGCGCCCTCGTTGTAGCCGTGCACCAGCAGCACCGGCTTGGAATCGGCCGCCGGCTGATCCGCAGCGGCAGCGGTCACCGGCATGCTCATGCCGAGACCGACCGCGAGAGCCGCAGCCGACAGTCGGCGCCATCGTTGATCGCGCATCGAACATTCCCCCAGAGATTCGAACGTTCGATCAACGCTAGTTCCGCGCGGTGGGGCCCGCAACCGAATTCACTCCAGCGTTCCTTCTGCTCAGCGCCCGGGACGCTCGCGCACCACGCCGCGATCGCGTCCGCTCCCGGGCCCCTGCTGACGAACCCGCGCGCGCCGGGCGAAGACCCAGAGGCGCATCGCCAGGAACCGGCTTGTCCCGCCGAACAACGCCATCGCGGCCACGGCGCCGGCCTCCGCCGCGCTCGACGGGTCGTCGACCGCCAGGCCGAGCAACTGCAGCGCGAGCTGGTTCGACGCGCAGTAGAAGCTGAACACCGCGATGGTCTGCAGGTGCATCCGCATCGGGTGCTCGTCGCGGTCGGAGAACACCCACCAGCGGTGCGCGAGGCTGCTGGCGATCGTGGTGGTCAGCACCGACAGGACGTTGGAGACCTCGGCGCTGAACGTGCCGCGCAGCAGCAGGTAGAGCACGGCGTTGGCGAGCGTGGTCGCGGCTCCGACCGCGGTGAACATCACGGCCTGGCCGACGACGTGACCGCGAAGCCGCCCCAGCAACCCCGGGGACGGTGCGCCGCGACCGCTCATGGTCGATCCTCCCGCCCGGTGCGCTTCCGACCACCAAGTTAGCCCGGAAATGCGCACGCGGGCGGTGAATGAGCTGGGAAACACCTGGGAAGGGGTCGATCGCCAGTACCGACGTCGGTGCGGCGGGAGGTGCCGAGGCCCTCCGGGGGAGGGCCGATCACCCTCGGCGAGAGGCGGGCTCGTTCTCCTCGCTCTCCTCGCCGTAGTCGTCCTGGTCCTCGTCGAGGGCTTCTTCGTGGGTTCTGACCACCTGCTCGTCCCGGATCTCGCCGCGCCAGCCCTCGATCTCGTCCTGCTCGAGGATGGTGCGCGTCATCATGTGCCGCTTGATGTGCTTGAAGTCCGAGCGGACGCGTCTTCCCTGCGCACGCCACAGGTTCGCGGTCTTCTCGAAGAAGCCCTTCGGGTAGTACTCGATGACCAGCAGGACGCGGGTCATCGTGGGCGCGAGCTCGTGGAAGGTCACCGCGCCGTCGGCGTAGCCCTTCGACCCGGTCGACTTCCACACGATCCGCTCGTCCGGAACCTGCTCGACGATGGTCGATTCCCAGTCCCGGTGGGAGAAGAAGATCTGGGCGCGCCAGGTGATCGTCTCGTCGGACTCCTGCTCGACCTTCTCCACCTTCCTGGTGAAGCTGGGGAAGTCCTCGAACGTGGTCCACTGGTCGTAGGCGACGCGAACCGGGAGACCGACGTCGAACTCCTCGATGATGTTGACGACCTTCCCGCCGCTGCTGCCGCCACCACCGCCGCCCAGCGCTTGCTGGACCTTGTCCTTGGCGCCTGCGGCTCCGGCGTTCAGCGCGGCCTTGACCGGCGACTTCCCCTCGGCCAGGTCCTTCGCTCCGGTGAGCGCCGCGGTCGTCCCGGAGCCGCCGTCGTTGGCGACATCGGTCAGCTTGCCGGTGAGATCGGTGATCTTGCCGGTCACCGAACCGACCGCTCGGGAGACGATCGCTTCGAGGAGGTCTGCAGCGGCGTCCTTGAGGTGGTCGAACGGCAGTTCCTTCAGCAGTCCGCGGGTCTCCTGGCGCTCGTCGTCAGCCATCGTTCCCACCGGCCTTGCGGGTGGAGGCGGCCCTGGGCTTCCTCGGGGCGGACGGCTTTCGGGGTGCGCGCGCGGGCGCGTCCTGGGTCTCCGACCGCTGCGAGGACGCCGGCTTCCGGCCATCGGACTCGGCGGGCTGGTCGTTGGACTCCTCTTGCCGGTCGCCGGACTCGGCAGGCTGGTCCTCGGACTCGTCTTGCTCGGCGTGCTGGTCGTCGGGTTCGTCCTTCCCGGCACGGATCTTGGCGGCCCGCTCCGACAGGTCGTCGCCCAGGGAGTCGATCTTGCCGCTGGCAGCGGACACGGCAGCGGATCTGGCGGCATCGACCAGGCGATCGCGGAGCGTGCCGGTGAGCTCGGTCGGCACCGAGCTTCCCGCCTTCGCCAGCAGGTCGGTGGGACTCTTCACGCGCCGACCCACCAGGACCCCGCCGGCCATGAGCGCCAGCTTCATCCGGCGGGTCCGGCCGAGGGCGTAGCCGACCGCTACGGCCGTCGCGATCTGCGCCTTGCTCATCCGGGCCTCCTGTTCGAGTGCTCGTGAGCGCAAAACTAGGAGCGCGAGCTGGTGCCTGGTAGGGCCGAAGTCCTCTTACCCGGTGAGAACGCCGCCGACTAAGGCTGGTGGTGAAGTCGAGCGCGTTACCGCTGGAGAGGGGGTTCGGCCATGGCCGCTGAGGATGAGCGCCCGGAGAACGCGGAGCTGGTGGAGTCCGGTGTTGAGGGCGAACCCGTGCCCGAGGCCAGGCGACGTGATGAGCATCCGGACGTCTACCTCGATGTCCCGGTGGTCAAGGTCGACGAGATCAGCCTGGAGGTGGAGAACCTCCGCGCGCGGGTGTCGCTCCAGGCCGAGGTCCTCGACCTCCTGAAGCTCAACGTGGGTGTCGATGCCGAGCTCGGTCGCGTCGCGCTGCAGATCAAAGGTGTCGAGGCGCAGGCCCGGCTCGACGTCCGACTGGACAACGTCGCCAACGTCCTCGACCGGGTGCTGACGACGATCGACCGCAATCCTCAGATTCTGGAGAACCTCACCAGAAGCCTGGGCCGCGCAGTGGAAGACGTGGGCGAAGGCGCCGGCTCCGCCGTGAAAGAAGTGGGCGAGGGCGCCGGTCAAGCGGTCGAGGAAGTGGGTGAAGGTGCGGGCTCGGCGGTCGAGGAGGTCGGATCCGGTGCCGGCAGTGCCGTGCAGAGCGTCGGGGAGGGTGCCGGATCGGCGGTCGAGGACGTCGGTGCCGGTGCCGGTGGTGCCGTGGAGAACGTGGGCGAGGGTGCGGGCTCGGCGGTGAAGGAGGTCGGATCCGGTGCTGGTGGTGCGGTGGAGAACGTCGGCGAAGGCGCCGGCTCCGCCGTGGAGGACGTCGGTGAAGCCGCCGAGGACGTGGGCGAAGGCGCCGGTCGAGCCGTCGAGGACGTCGGCGACGCGGCCGAGCAGGTCGGCCGGGGCGCCCGCGACGTCGTCGGCGACGACTCCGGAGGTGAGGAATCGCCGAAAAGGCGTGCTGCACCGAGGGAGCCGGTGCGGCGAGCGCGCCGCAGCGGTCGCGATGCGCCCTCCAGGAGAGAACGACGCCGGTGAGCCGGGAACATCGCGCGGACGTGTCGTTCACCAGCACCGCGCGCGCCGAGGAGATCACCTTCCTGGAAGCGCCGGAGAGCAGGGTCGACTTCTCCGGGGACACCGACGAGCGGTCCACCTCGGGAAGCGAACGCACCAACCTCCCGACCCCGGTGGCACCCGGCGCCACCTACCGCGACATCGAGGTCAACTACCGGATCATGGCTTTCCTGAGGCGAGGGAGTTCGGGCGAATGAGGGCGTCCGCGCCCAGTTTTAGTCCAAACTGAGCGGACATTTCGGGCGTCGAGGGTCCTCGGTTTGGACTAAAACTGGGATTTGGTGAGTGTTTCGGGTCAGCGTGCGATCAGTCTCGGTCTTGGCTCCGCCAGGTCTCGCCGTAGAGGTCGCGCAGGTCGAGGAGGTGGTTGCGCATGACCTCCTCGGCTTCGGCCGCTTCGCCGTTGGCGATGTGGTCGACGATGCTCAGGTGGCAGGTGTCGACCTGGTCCCACTGCTCCTGGGCGACCGAAGCGCGGTCGAGTCGGGTGCGCAGCACGTCGCTGACGGGCTGGCCCATCATCGTGAGCATCAGGTTCCCGGTCGCCATGAGGATCATGGTGTGGAAGTCCATGTGCGTGACGAAGCCGCTGGGGTCGCGGGAATCGCGCGGCGCTTCGGCCGCGGCGCGCAACGCGTCGATGGTGTCGGGGTCGGCGCGTTGCGCGGCCAGCCGGGCGGCGGCCGGTTCGAGCAGCAGGCGTGCCTCGAGCAGGTCGCCGATGCCCAATTGCGGTGTGGCGACCAGAACGCCGAGCATTCCGCCGAGGTCGTCGACGAGCTTGTTCGGTTCGGGTGCGGCGACGAACGATCCGCCCTGCACGCCGCGCCGCGTCTCGATCAGGTGCTGGCTGGCCAGGGCGCGCAGCGCTTCGCGCACGGTGGAACGGCTCACGCCGAACATGCCCGTCAGCTCGGATTCCGACGGCAGCCGGGAGCCGGGATCGAGCACGCCGCGCATGATCTGGGAGCGCAGCTCGTCGGCGACCTGCCGGTAGGCGGGCCGGACCTTCTGCACCCGCAGGTGCGCTCGGGGCGCGGCCGGGGAGGGGGTGTGCCCCTCGTCGGCCGGCGAGGACGCGGTGCCCCGGGGGTCCTGGTTCGAGCTCATCTGTTCACGCTCCGGAGTGCTGCTCGCGGTGTCACGGCCTCGTGACCCGCTCTGACTGCCATCCCACCTTATCCCGCACGGCTACCGTGCGGGGGCCTTCTGTGTAAAAGTCAGACGTATGAGTGAAGAATCGCTGATCGGCGCCCGAACCGTCCTTTTCGTTCCCGGTGATCGACCTGACCGCTTCGCGAAAGCCGTTGCGTCCGGCGCGGATCTGGTGATCCTCGACCTCGAGGACGCGGTCGCGCCCGACGCCAAGCCGGAGGCGAGGAAGGCCGTCAGCGACTGGCTGGCCACCGGGCCGTCCCGCGTCGCCGTGCGCATCAACCCGCCGTCGACCCCGTGGTACTCCGCCGACGTCGCGGCGATGCCCGCGGTGCCGGTGATGCTGCCGAAGGCGCAGGACCCGGTGGAGGTCGCCGCGCTGGCTTCCGAGCTGGGGCCGGACGCGCGGGTGATCCCGCTGATCGAGACGGCGCTCGGCGTGCACCGGGCGGTCGAGGTCTGCGCCGCGCCGGGTGTCGTCCGGCCCGCCTTCGGCAGCGTCGATCTGGCGGCCGAGCTCGGCGTCGACCCGGCCGACGTGGAGGCCCTGCGCCACGCGCGATCCGCTCTGGTCCTGGCCGCCCGGGTGGCCGGGGTCGGCGCGCCGATCGAGGGTGTCACCACGGCGGTGCGGGACGAGGAGGTGCTGCTCGCCGACTGCGCGCACGCCCTCTCCCTCGGCTTCACGGCGAAGCTCTGCATCCACCCGGCCCAGGTGGCGGCGGTGGCCCGGGCCTTCGCTCCCAGTCGCGAGGAGATCGAGTGGGCGCGGAAAGTGCTGGTCGCGGCCGGATCCGGCGGGGTGGCGGTGCTCGACGGGAAGCTGATCGACCGCCCGGTGGAGCTGCGGGCCCGCTCGATCCTGCTGCGCGCGGGCGACAGCGAGAACGGCGCCTGAGGGCTTGCGCTTCTAAATGTCTGATGATTAATGTCGCCGGTGTGGCCGGGACCACCCGGTCGCTCCGCGCGAGGAGGCGCGGGGCCCGACAGGCGCGCAGCGTTGCGCGCCGGAGGGAGGACGACCAATGGTGTCTCGACCATCCGATCCCGATGCCGGGGTGTCCCCGCCGGGCAGCGGGACAGCCGATCTCGCCGCTCGCCTCGACCGGATCCCGGTCGTCACCAGGACGCACCACCGCTGGGCGTGGCTGCTCGGCTCCCTGTTCGTCTTCGACCTGGTCGACCTCAACTCCTTCGCCTTCGCCGCCCCGGCGCTGCGCGCCGAGTGGGGGCTCTCGATCGGCGGCGTCGGCGCGATCACCTCGGCGGGCTTCGTCGGCATGTTCTTCGGGGCGATCGTCGGCGGCAGACTCTCCGACCGCATCGGCCGACGCCCGGTGCTCATCGGCGCGGTGTTCTTCTACTCGCTGTTCTCGTTGCTGAGCGCCTTCGCCGTCGGGCCGTGGTCGCTGGGAATCCTGCGCGTGCTCACCGGTTTCGGTCTGCAGGCGATGACCGGTGTGCTGCTGGTGTGGGTCAGCGAGATGTTCCCGCGCGCCCATCGCGGCCGGTACCAGGCGTTGCTGCTGGCCATCGGCCTGGCCGGGGTTCCCATCGCGGCGTGGGCCGCGCGCCTGGTGGTGCCGTTGGGCGAGGGCGGCTGGCGGTGGATCTTCGTCGTCGGAGCCCTGGGCGCGATCGCCGGCGTGGTGGCGCTGCGGGCGCTGCCCGAGTCGGTGCGCTGGCGTGCCGCGCACGGGTTGACCGGCGGTGAGGAAGAGCTCGTCGCGAAGCTGGAGGCCCAGGCCGAAACGCGCACGGGACAGCCGCTTCCGGAACCCGAGCTGGAGCGCCCGGTCGGGGCGGGCAAGGTGAGCGAGCTGCTGCGCGGCGCCACACTGCGCAAGACGATCGTCGCCTCGGCGGCGTGCGTGTTCCTGATCCTGTCGTTCTACGGCTTCAGCTCGTGGGTGCCGACGCTGCTGGTCGAGCGCGGGTACACCACGGCGCAGAGCCTGACCTTCTCCTCGATCCTGGCGATCGCCGCGGTGCCCGGTGCGCTGCTCGCGATGCCGATCATCGACCGGTTCGAGCGCAAGACGGTGATCTTCGGGCTCCAGGTCGCGGTCGCGGTCCTGCTGCTGCTGTTCGGGCTGATCCCGCACTCGGCGGCGATCCTGATCTGCGGCTTCGGCGCGGCGATGCTCATGCAGACCGGTGTCGCCACGCTCTACACCTACATCGCCGAGGTCTTCCCGCTGCACCTGCGCGGTCTCGGCTCCGGCATCGCCAACGGCTCCGGCCGCCTGGCCGGTGTGGTCGGGGGACTGCTGGTCGCCGGACTGTACTCCGGGCTGGGCATGTCGGCGGTCTACGTCTACCTGGCCGTCGCGGCACTGGCGATGGGGCTGGTGATGCTGCTGTTCGGCGAGCGCACCACCAACCGCCGGTTGGAAGAAATCGAACGCGCCTGACATCGGCGCACTCTCGGAAGGGAACGTGGCTGTGGCTGTGAAACCCGGCTGGCAGGGCCGATTCTTCGAGGACTTCGAGATCGGGGACGTCTACCAGCACCCCCTCGGCCGTACGGTCAACGAAACCGACAACACGTGGTTCACGTTGCTGACGATGAACACCAACCAGGCGCACTTCAACGCGCAGGTCGGTTCCTCGTCGGAGTTCGGTCGGATGCTGGTGGTCTCGCCCCTGACGATCGCCATCGCGATAGGGCAGTCGGTCACCGACCTCACCCAGAACGCGTTCGCGAACCTGGGTCTCGACGAGCTCAAGCTGACCGCACCGGTCTACGCCGGAGACACCCTGTGGTCGGAGTCGATCGTGCTGGCCAAGCGCGAGTCCGGATCGCGCCCGCAGGCGGGCATCGTCACGGTCAAGACCCGCACTCTCAACCAGGACGCCGTCGAGGTGCTGTCGTTCAAGCGCACCTTCTACGTGCACAAGCGGGAGGCCGGCGGGGCGGGAACGCTGTTCCCGCAGGCCGCCGAGCCGCTGAGTCTGGAGGAGTCATGAGGCCTCTGGAGGACGTGCGGATCATCTCGCTGGAGCAGTACGGCGCGGGTCCGTTCGGCTCGATGCACCTGGCCGAGCTGGGCGCGCAGATCATCAAGGTGGAGGACCCGTCGGTCGACGGCGACGTCGGCCGGACGGTGCCGCCCTACGCCGTCGAGGGCGACTCGCTGTTCTTCCAGTCCTTCAACCGCGACAAGTCCTCGATCACCCTCGACATCCGCTCCGAGGAGGGACGCGAGGTGTTCGAGGACCTGGTCCGGGACGCCGACGCCGTGTACTCCAACCTGCGCGGCGACGTCCCGGAGAAGCTGCGGATCCGCTACGACGACCTCAAGGACATCAACCCGAGGATCGTCTGCTGCTCGCTGACCGGCTTCGGCATGACGGGGCCGAGGTCGGGGGAACCGGGCTACGACTACGTGCTGCAGGCCCTCGGCGGCTGGATGTCGCTGACCGGCGAACCCGGTGGCGCGCCGCAGAAGACCGGACTGTCCCTCGTGGACTACTGCGGCGGTTACGTGGCGGCGATCTCGCTGCTGTCGGGCATCCACGCGGCCCGCCGCGACGGAGTGGGCACCGACTGCGACCTGTCGCTCTACGACACCGCGATCAGTCTGCTCACCTATCCCGGGACCTGGCACCTGACCGCGGGTTACGAGCCCGCGCGCACCCGGCAGTCGGCGCACCCGTCGCTGGTGCCGTTCCAGGCGTTCGAGGCGTCCGACGGGTGGCTGGTGGTGGGCTGCGCCAAGGAGAAGTTCTGGCAGCGGCTCACCGAGGTCGTCGGACGGCCCGAGCTGGCCGAGGACCCGCGCTTCCTGACCTTCGCCGACCGGGACCGCAACCGCGAGGAGCTCCTCCCAGTGCTGGAGGGAATCCTGCGCACCCGCACCGTCGACGAGTGGCTGGAACCGCTGTACGCGGCGTCGATCCCGTGCGCACCGATCAACGACGTCGCCGCCGCGATGACCGATCCGCACACCCTGCAGCGCGACCTCGTCGCCAGCACCGAGCACCCCGACCTCGGGACGGTGCGCACGCTGCGCAGCGCGGTGCGCGTCGGCCCGCCGGGCGCCGACAGGGTGCCGACCCGCGGGGCGCCCCCGATGGGTGCCGACACCGGCCGCGTGCTGCGGGAACTGGGCTACGACGACGACAAGATCGCCTCGCTGCGACGAGCGGGCGTGCTGGGGAAGGGTTGAGGCAGTGGACTTCAAGCTCAACGACGAACAACGGCTGTTCCGCGACACGCTGCACGACTTCGTCGACCGCGAGATCGTGCCGGTCGCCCGCGACTGGGAGCACTCCGGCCGCTATCCGACGGAGATCGTCGAGGGGATGAAGCAGCTCGGCCTGTTCGGCCTGGCCGTCCCAGAGGAGCACGGCGGGCTGGGAGCCGACACCGTGTCGTTCGCCCTGGCCTTCGAGGAGATCTCGCGCGGCTGGATGGGCATCGCGGGCATCCTCGGCAGCCACTCGGTGTCCTGCTTCATGCTCGCCCGGCACGGCACCGAGGAGCAGAAGGCCGCGTACCTGCCGGAACTCGCGACGGGGAAGCGGCGCACCGGCATCGCGCTCACCGAGCCCGGCGCGGGCACCGACCTGCAGGGCATCCGCACCACCGCGCGCCGCGACGGCGACGACTACGTCGTCAACGGCACCAAGATGTGGATCACCAACGCCCGGCACGCCGACCCGCTGCCGGTGCTGGTCAAGACCGATCCCGCGGCCAGCCCGGCGCACCGGGGCATGAGCGTCCTGCTGGTGGACGCGGACACGCCCGGGCTGGAGGTGACCCGCGACATCGGCAAGCTCGGCTACAAGGGCACCGAGTCCTGCGAGGTCGTCCTGACCGACGTGCGGGTCCCCGCTTCGCAGCTGCTCGGCGGGGTGGAGGGCCGGGGCATGCAGCAGGCGCTGTCGTCGCTGGAGACCGGGCGGATCAACATCGCCGCCCGCAGCGTCGGCATCGCGCAGCGCGCCTACGAGGAGGCGCTGGGCTACGCCCGCGACCGCACCGCCTTCGGTCAGGCGATCGGCGAGTTCCAAGCCGTGCAGCTGAGGATCGCCGAGATCGCAGTGCGGTTGCAGTCGGCCCGCCTGATGACCTACTGGGCGGCCTCCCGGATGGACGACGGCGTGCGGATGGACGCCGAGTCGGGCATGGCGAAGATCTTCGCCTCCGAGCAGGCGTTGGCGTGCGCCACGGACGCGATGCGCATCCACGGCGGCTACGGCTACTCGACGGAGTTCGAGGTCGAGCGCCTGTACCGGGACGCCCCGCTGATGTCGATCGGCGAGGGCACCAACGACGTGCTGCGCGGCGTCGTCGCCAAGGCCCTGCTAGCGGGCAAGGCGACGCTGCGGTGACTCGAACTGGAGGATCGACGATGACTCTGTCCCGGCAGGTTGGCGAATTCGCCGCGAAGGCCACGATGTCCGACGTCCCGGAGGAGGTGCTGGTGCGGGCCCGGCACCTCGTGCTCGACGCCGTCGGCCTCGCCTTCGCCTCCACCCGCTACCCGTTCGCGGCCGTGGCGCGCGACGCGCTGACCGCCTTCGACCGAGGTGACCACCCGGTGCTGGCCATGCCGGACCGGCTCACCGCGCGGGACGCGGCGGTGCTCAACGGCGTGCTCATCCACGGCATGGACTTCGACGACACGCACATCCCCGCTGTGACCCACGTGTCGGCGGCCGCGCTGCCCGCGGCGTTGTCGGCCGCCGTCGGGAAGGGCGCCAGCACCCGGGAGCTGCTGCTGGCCTACGTCCTGGGCGTCGAGGTCTCGGCGCGGGTCGGGATCGGTGGCGCCGGCGGTTTCCACGACGTCGGGTTCCACCCGACCGCGGTCGCGGGCGCGTTCGGTGCGGCGGTGGCCGCGGGCAAGGTCGCCGGGCTGGACGCCGAGCGGCTGGCGATGGCGCAAGGCGTCGTCGGTTCGATGAGCGCCGGACTGCTGGAATTCCTCGCCGACGGCGCGTGGACGAAGCGCCTGCACCCGGGCTGGGCGGCGATGTCCGGCCTCACCGCCGCGAGCTTCGCCCAGGCGGGCTGGACCGGGCCGAACGAGGTCTACGAAGGCCGGTTCGGCCTCTACAACACGCACCTGACCGGCCGCGACGTGCGTCCCGACGCGGTGACCGAGGGGTGGGGCGAGACGTGGGAGCTGATGCGCACCGCCGTCAAGCCGTATCCGATCTGCCACTTCATCCACGCCTTCGCCGACGCCGCGCTCGTCCTGCGGCCCGAGATCGGTGACACCGCGATCAGCCGCATCCGGTGCGCGATCCACCCGGTTCCGGGCAAGGTCGTGTGCGAGCCGCTGGAGGCGAAGTGGGCGCCGCGCGACGAGTACGACGCGAAGTTCAGCCTGCCGTTCGTGGTCGCCACCGCGCTCGAACGGGGACGCTTCACGCTCGCCGAGCTGGAGGAGGAGGCGTTGCGGGACCAGGACGTGCTCGCCCTGGCGGGCAAGGTCGAGGTTCGCGATGACGACGAAAGCGCTTTCCCCGCAGCGTATTCGGGTCACGTCGAGATCGAGCTGGCCGACGGCCGGGTGCTGCGGCACCGCGAGCAGGTCAACCGCGGGCACGACGAGCGGCCGCTGAGCAACGACGAGATCGTCGCGAAGTTCCGGGACACCATCGGCACGGCGGCTTCGGCCGGCACCGCGGAGAAGGTGCTCGACGCGGTGCTCTCGCTCGGTGACGGCACTCCCGCATCGGACTTCGCGGAGGCCTGCCGTGGTTGACCGCCCTGTGCAGGTCGGGGTCTTCCTGACCCATCAGCAACCAGCGGGCCGGGACCCGGTCGAGGCGCTGAGCGAGCAGCTCAGCCTCGTCCGGGCGGCCCGGGACGGCGGTCTGGACTCGGTGTTCGCCGGGCAGCACCACCTGCCGGAGAGCTTCTCCCACATCCAGCCGCTGCCGTGGCTCGCACGGCTGGCCGCCGACGCGGGGGAGATGCGCATCGGCACCGGGATTCACCTGCTCGCGCTGCACAACCCGGTGGACACCGCGGAGAACTTCGCGAGCTTGGACACCGTCACCGGCGGGCGGTCGATCTTCGGGGTCGGGCTCGGGTACCGCGAGGTCGAGTACGCGGGCTTCGGCATCCGCCCGGAGCAGAAGGTCGAGCGCTTCACCGAGAACCTCCGCATCGTCGAGGAGCTCTGGAGCGGGCAGCCGGTCCACGCCGACAACCCGTGGTGCCGCCTCGACGGCGTCCGCTCCACCGCGCTGCCGCGCACCAGGCCTCCGGTCTGGATGGCGGCCAACGCGGACGCCGCCGTCCGCCGCGCGGCCCGGCTGGCCGACACCTGGCTGATCAACCCGCACGCCACCGCCACCACCATCCGCAGGCAACTCGACCTCTTCCACGCCGAACGCGCAGCGGCCGGTCGCGGACCGGTCGAAGAGCTGCCGCTCATGCGCGAGATCTACTGCGCACCCACCCGCGCACGCGCGCTGGAGCTCGCCCGGCCGCACCTCGCCCGCAAGTACGAGGTCTACGCCGACTGGGGTCAGGACAAGGCCCTGCCCGGGAAGGACTCGTTCCGGGTCGACTACACCGACCTCGCGGACGACCGCTTCATCGTCGGCTCCCCGCAGGACTGCGTGGAGGCGCTGCTCCCGTGGCGCGACGAGCTGGGCGTCACCCACTTCGTGCTGCGCACGGAATGGGCGGGAATGCCGGTGGAAGACGCCCGAGCCTCGATCGACCTCCTCGCCGCGGAAGTCGCCCCGGTCCTCCGCGGCGCGTGACCCGGGGCGGTTTTGGTCTGAACTGACCGGGTAGAACGGTCGTTGATCATGGACGGTTCGGGCCAGAACCGCCCCTCGGCCACCGCCGCTCATGGCCCTACTCCCACCGTCCGTGCGCAGGTCGTGGGCGGGTGGGGATTTCGTGCGAGCATGGGGTCGACGTGCTGGGCGGAACAGGGGAGTGGTTCGTGGTGGTGGCGCCTTGGATCGGGATCGGTGAGCCGGGCTCGTTCGGGTGGCGGGTGTTCCACGAGCGCCACCCCGTGATGATCGAACGGCTCTGCTCGGCGCACCCGTTCGGCCCGGACGTGCGGGACGGGCTGTCCGCGCTGCTGCGGGAGTCGACCGAAGGGGACGTCGCACCCCTCGACGACGACGCGCCGGACCACCAGGTGTGGGCGGAGTGGGCCGCCGACCAGCTCGGACGGCCGTGGGCGGAGACGTCGTTCCTGTTCGCGGAGAGCTACTTCTTCCGGAAGCTGCTGGCGGTGACCGGCTTTTTCGCGCCCGGACCGTGGCGGGGAGTCGACCCGTTCACGCCGATGAAACGCGCTGAGCTGCACAACGACGCCACCGCCGAAACGCTGAAGGCGCTCGACGAGCTCCCGCACCTCGACGGTGCCGAGCGCGATGCCGCCGTGGTCCAGGCCGCGGTGTGGGGGAACCAGGCGGACCTGGCCTTCCAGCTCTCCACCGACGCGGGCGGCGGCACGTCCGGGCTGATCAGCGGATCGCCGGAGGAGTTCTGGTCGCTGTTCGGGGAACCGGGTGCGGTGCACCTCGTCGCCGACAACGCGGCCGGTGAGCTCGCGGCCGACCTGGTGCTCGTCGACCGGCTGCTCGCCACAGGACGCGCTGGTCACGTCGTGCTGCACGTCAAACCGGGCCCCTACTACGTCTCCGACGCCACCCCGACCGACGTCCTGGAGGTCCTGAACCACCTCGCGGGGCTGCCCGGTGAGGCGGGAGAGATCGGCGCCCGCGTGCAGAACGCGTTGCGGGCAGGCGACATCTCGGTCCGGTCGCATCCGTTCTTCTGCGCGCCGAAGGAGTTCAGCGAGATGCCGCGCGATCTGCGAGCGGAGTTCGAGTCGGCGGCCGTCACGATCTTCAAGGGCGACCTCAACTACCGCCGACTCGTCGGGGACCGGCACTGGCCGGCGACCCGGCCGTTCGCCGACGCCGTCTCGCACTTCCCCGGCCCGGTGGCCGCGCTCCGCGTCCTGAAGTCCGAGGTCGCGGTCGGCCTGGACGTCGACGTGGTGTCCTCGCTCGACGCCAGTGACGAGCCCTGGCGGACCACGGGCGCCCACGCCCTCATCCACACCAGTCGCTAGGGATCGGACGTGACCGCGCACCGTGGCATCAGGAGCCGGTGTCCCTCGAAGGTCAGTCCTGAGGCGCGACGCGAATTCGGTTCCCATCGGGGTCCGCTGCCAGGAAGGTTCGGCCGAAACCCGCGTCGCTGGGAGCACGCAGGATCGTGACCCCCTTGGCCTTCCACTCCTCGAAGAGCTCGTCGAGACGGCCGGGTCCACCACCGACGGCGAGGCAGATCTCACTGGTCCGAGGGACAGCGGACGAGAGGTTCTCGAACTGGCCGGACCACAGCGCGAGATCAGCGCCAGGGCCGAGATCGAAGGCGATGTATCCCGGGGTCTCGAACGACGGGCTCATGTCGAGGAGATCGCCGTAGAAGCGAGCTGAGGCGGGCGCGTCGTTCACGTAGACGATGGTCACGATGGAGGCGGTCATGGTTGTCCCTTCCGCGTTGATGAACCGGTATCGCCAAGGATGCGGACGATGTGCGCCGGATCCTGTCCGCATTCGCTGGGAGAGTGGGAGGATGACCCCGGACCGCTTCTTCTCGTTGGTCTTGCTCCTCGAGTCACGGGAGGCGATGACCACGCAGGAGCTCGCCGCGGCGCTCGGGGTCTCGCTCCGAACCATCACCCGCGATGTGAACTGGCTCCGCGATGCCGGTTTCCCCGTGACCGCGCAACGGGGACGCCTGGGAGGCGTGACCATGGTGCCCGGGGTGGGGCTCGACCTCACGCGGCTCACTCCCGGGGAACGTGATCACCTGTCGTTGGCCGGGCTCGACGAGAAGCAGCGATCGGAGCTCAACGCCTCGGGTGAGGGGCAGCGCGCGCTCGCCAAGGTCGCGATGACGCGGTCGAGTCGGGTCGACGGGCTCCTCTCGCTCGCGGAGGTCGTGCACGTGGACAGTCGTCCGTGGCGCCAGCCGAAAGCCGGTGGTCCCACGCCGGCGTCACTGGTCGGTCCCATCCGGCGGGAACGGCAGCTGCGGATCGAGTACGCCGGCTCGCGCGGGTCGAGCGCACGCGAGCTGGTCGTCGACCCGTACGGGCTGCTGGCCAAGGCCGGCAGCTGGTACCTGGTGGCCGACTGCGCGGGTGTCCCGCGCATGTACCGGCTCGAACGGATATCGACGTGGTCGGAGCTCGGACACCGACGACGCACCCGCGAAACCGAGACCCTGACCACGGTCGTCGCTGAGCTCCTGGAGCAGTGGGAACACCAGCACAGCATCGAAGTGGTCGCCACGATCGACCGGTCACAAGCTGAGCGAGCGCAGCGGATCTTCGGGCGAAATCTCGTCTGGGGCGACCAGGACCATTCCGATACCGGCCGGCCGGTCACGATCTCCTTCCCCTCCTTGGAGGACGTCCGCGCGCTCCTTCCGTTCGGGAGCGCCATCACCGTGCACGGTCCGCGCGAAGCCGAGGAACGACTTCGCGACCTCGCCAACGAGCTCGTCGAGCACTACCAGGCGTCCTCAACGTCGTGACCCGCGCCCGCTGGGGATCGACTCGGGCGAGCAATTCTGCCGGAGCTGCGCGGAACAATTCCTCGAATTCATCCGTGGTTTCGGCCACCCGGGAGCAACCTGTTCGAATGTGGCTGCCGGGCGATGGGCGGTCGTGGCGACAATGCCGTTGCGGCATGCTTGAAAAGCGCTCTGAACTGCGGAAAGAATGGGCTCCGCTGGCCATTTTGATGCCGACTCGCCGAATTTCCTCGATATCCCCAACCGCGCGCGGAAAATGGCGGTAATGTCGATCAGGTGACCGAGATGGGGGCATGTCGGTCGATTTCATCGTGTGGTGCGCTACGAAGAGGAGAACTCCTATGTCCGGCTTCGAAACCGGCCCGCACCCGAACCGCCGGACCCTGCTGCTGGGGGCCGCCGGTGCGCTGGGGATGGCGACCTTCCTGCCCGCCGCGGGCTGGGGAGCAGGGGTGTCGTCGCAGCAGGACTACCCGCCGAACTGGCCTCCCGTGGAGCCCTACGGCGACGCCGACACCCGCAAGGACCTGGAACCCAGGGGCGACAACTCCCGGGTTCTCGACCTGGAACTCCGGTCCCGCGACCAAGAACTCGGCAGGGTCTGGATCCGGGACACCTACGTCAACCGCTTCGTCGTCGACGGCCAGGAGGTGTACGTCGCCACCGGCACCACCAAGGTGGCGAGCAGGCCGGGCGCGGCACCGTGGAACGACGGCATCTTCCTCTGGATCGCCGATTCCCTCGACGGTCCGTGGAAGCTCGTGGACACCACCGAGATCCGCCCTGACGCCGAGAAGGGCAAGGTCTGGTCACCCGAGTTCGTCGGAGAGAACGAGCCCGACCGCACGGTGGTCGCGCCGTGGCAGCGGTACGCGGGCGAAGGCGACGAGAAGCGGGGCGACGTGTGGGCGCCGGAAGTGCACCACTTCCGCGGCACCTGGTACATCGTCGCGTGCATGGGTGACCACTCGCGCAAGGTCGGTTCGTTCTTGCTCAAGAGCGAAGGCGGAATCGCCGGTCCGTACCGCGTGGTGCGCGGCAACCTCGACAAGCCCTTCGGCGAGCTCAATCCCGGCACACCCGACGGGATTGACCCGAACGTGTACTACCACATCGACGGCGGGATCTACGCCGAAGGCGACAAGGCGTGGCTGGTGCTGCACAACGACCTCTACGCCGAGTTCGAGGACGACATGGAGGACATCGTCCAGAAGACGAACCTGCCGAAGTTCGGGCAAACGCGCTACGACCGCGAGCCGTACCTCGAAGGCGCGCACGTGCTCAAGCACGAGGGCAAGTACTACCTCATGCACGCGGCGTGGAACAAGAAGACGCGTCCCGGCGGCACGGTCCGCCAAGCCTACACGCGGGAGGGCGAGCGCCACCAGTACGACGCGATCATCGCGGTCTCGGACCACTTCGAAGGCCCGTACTCGAAGCGCTGGACCGCCGGGATCGGCGCGGGCCACAACAACCTGTTCGTCGACGGGGACGGTCAGGTCTGGGCCACGTTCTTCCGCAACCCGGCCGCCGGGTACTGGGCCGACCCGTCACGGGTGGACGACGCGGCGGTGGCCGGTGTCGTCCGCGTGGAGTGGACCGGCCCTGAGGGCAACCGCTTGTACGTCGAACGCCGGGGCTGAGCAGAGTGTGGGGGTGGGGAAGTTTTCATGAAAACTTCCCCACCCCCACACCGCGTGACGCCGCGGGTTTCGGTCGTCCGGGCGCCTTACCGGATGACCGGGGGCCTAGGGAGGTAAGACCTCGTTCTTTTTGCCCACCTGGAGCGTCCAGACCATCTTGTCCTTCGGCACACGGTTGTTGGTGTCGGTGCCGAAGTCGATGGTGCCGGTCACCAGGTGGTACGGGGACGGCAGGTCCTTGTCCGCCCTGTGCTGGTCGGCGTTGATCTGCCGCCACACGGTGCCCGGGGTGATCGGGAACGGCCCACCTCGCTGGAGCTGATCGGCCGCCCGGAGCAGGACGCTCGCCGCGTCGTGGGCGAGCGCGGCGTGCCCGTCCAGCGACAGGTCGCCTTCCCGGGGTGGGCACGAGTCGGTGCTCGCGGGCTGGTCCAGCTTCAGGAGGAACACGTTGAGCTTGCAGTAGAAGTCATGCGCAGCCGGGTCCAGCCCGTCCGTCAGCGAGTCGTCGGGATCTGGGGTGCGCGGGGCGACCGCGAAGGACTGGAAGTAGTAGGGGATGCCGCGTTGGGCGTTGCGCGCTTCCCGGTTGGCAACGTGGCTGGCGACGTCGTCGCCACCGAGGATCACTGGAGGATCGTTCGGGCAACTCGCCGCGACACCGTCGAGGAAGACCCGGAAATCGGCTCCCCGGCCCGCGTAGTACACGAGATCGTTCTGGCCGGCCAGGCACGCTTCACGACCGGCCACGTGCGGGTTCGCGGCCAGCCACTCGGTGCTCGTCCCCGGATTCCTGGCGGTGAACTCGGCGGCTACGTCGTCGGCGAGGTTCGTGCTGTAGCGGTCCCGGGCGCTGGCGCGGTAAATCCGAGCGTGCTCGGTCAAACCCCGCTGGGCGGCGAACTCGACCGCTCGTGCCGCTTGCGTTCGGTTCGGCGGCGAGACCTGGAAGTACGTAGGTGAGAACGTCGGGACCTCGTCGTAGGACAGCGTGGAGGCAACGGTCGGCAGGCCTGCCGACCCGAGCTCCTTGATGGCGTTGAAGGTCTCGTCCCGGCTGTAGTTCAGGCCGACCACGCCGATGATCGTCGGGTCCTGCTTGGCCAGCGCGGCGATCTGGTTCTGCACGACCTTCTCGCCATGCTGCATGTCCTTTCCGCCGTTGGCGATCAGCACGCGAACCAGCGGCGTGTCGTTGCCCTCGTTCTGGTTGGCCTGGGCCACGGCGATACCGGCCAGCGTTTCGTGCTGCGCCGAGAGGTTGAACGCGTCCGCTCCCGGGGACAGGTCGCCCAGGTACACCAGCGTGAGGACCGGTCGGTCGGTGGCTGCAGCGGTGTCCAGGGCGGTCTGGTTCTCCTGTGCGATGGCCTCGCCGATAGATCCCAGCTCGGACAGGAGCGTGTGCACGCTCTTCGCGGTCGGTGTCGTCTGGCCCGGAGGGATCGCGCCGATGAAGGCCTCCAGGAAGGTGCCGTCGGTGACCCCGACGCACTCCTGACCCGCGGTCTGCACGTGGCTGAGGTCCGGTGACGCTCCGGCCCACTGCCACGGCGGCTGGAAGGGTATGCCGCAATGCGCCTCGGACCACGTCGAGTACGAGAGGGCTCCGGCGCCGAGCACCGCCAGCAGCAGGGTGGCGGGCACGCCGCGCTGCGACCACCACGGCGGTGAGGGCAGCGCGTACTTGTCGGCGGCCGCCAGGTGACGTCGGATCTCGCTCTTCTCGGCGTCTCCGGACGCGGCCCGGGGGATCTCGACCGGCAGGTACCAGGTCATGTCCCTGCGCGCCCGCCTGGCCTCGGCGAGCTTGTGCCGCCACGCGCGGTACCCCTGCTTGTTGGCCTCGTGCGCCTGGGACACCACGTCGAGGACGTTGTCCACGGTCGGTTCGACGGCGTGCGGCGGTACCAGCGAGCTCGTGGTGATCAGCAGCAGCGGGTCGATCAAGCCGGTCTCGTTGCGGATGTCGTTGACGAGCTTGAGCAGCGCGTAGCCACCGTTGGAGCGCGTCACGTTGTCGAGAAGAACGGTGGTGTAGGTCGTGCGCCACTTGCCGCGCAGTCGCCAGGGGAAGCGGCGGTAGGAGCGGCGCAGGTCCTCCAGCAGCGTGTTGGTCAGGAACTTCGCGACCTGCTCGGGAACCTCCTTGTTCCACTCGTTCTCGGTGAGTCGTTCGGCGAAACCGAGGAAGTTCCCCGGGACTTCGGGCGCGAGGTAGCGCTGCCGCCGGAACCACCGGTAACCGCCGGGGAACGGCAGCCGCCAGCGCAGCTTGATCTGGAACCACAGCCACGGCACGAGCGCGAGCACCTTGAGGACGGACCAGACCGTGCGGTCAGGGGCGTCGGCCGTGTTGGTGTTGATCAGCTCCGCGATCCGCTGCGCGGGGTCGCGGCGCCACAGGCGCTTGCGGAGTTCGGCCTCCCGCCTGGGGATCTCGGTTCCCGAGAGGTCCTGGCGCATCAGCCACAGCGCCAAGCTGAACCGGGGGAAGCGCATTCGGCCCGCTTGCGCGTTGAGCGGCCCGTTCAGCTGTTCCGCGATGTCGGCGAGCAGCTCGCGGACCGTGTCGACCTCGGGCGGCGGGAGCGGCGTCTGCGTGGCCCGGTCGCCGTCCTTCGGGTCCGCGGCAGCGGGTTCCAGGCGGATGTAGGCGTGCGGCACTCGATGCGGTTCGGCGTCCTTGAGCCGTTCGCCGATCGCGGGCAGCAGGGCCTCGTGCTCCAGTGATCTGACCAGGCACAACATCGGAAGGCCGCGCTGATCGCCGGTGCCGGTTCGGCGAGCGCGGGAGCGTTCGTGCCGCCGCCCGTAGAGTTCTCGGATCAGTTCCAGCACCTGCACGACGCCGTGGAACAGCGGTAGTACCGGCGCGCTGTCATGATCCTTCTCCGAAGCGAGTGCTCTGCTCACAAGCCCAATCCCCACATTGCGCATTCAGGCAGATGAAGAACGACGAGCGTAGCGGTGCCGCGCTCGCCGGGGCAATCGGCCGTTGGCGTTAGTGGGTGCACTCCCCGAGCGCAGCGGCTCGGGGAGTGGTCCGGGTCAGGACTTCGCGCGGAAGTCGGCTGCCGTGGTGGCGTCGGTGAGGTGCGGCCAGCGGGGTTCTTCGCCCTTCGGGTGGTCGCCGAGGATGGTGACGCGACGGCCGATGCGGCGTTCGGTGTAGTCGTTGACCGCGTAGTGCTGGGTCGCCCTGTTGTCCCACACGGCGATCGCGCCCTCGGTCCAGCTGAACCGGCAGATGTTCTCCGGGCGTTCCGACGAGGCGAACAGGTGCTGCAGCAGGGCGTCGCTCTCCGCGCGGCGCAGCTGCGGGATGCGCGTGGTGAACATGCGGTTGGCGTAGAGGGAGCGTCTTCCCGTCACCGGGTGCGCCCGGACCACCGGGTGCTCCGCCTCGAACACGGTCCCGTTGGGGTGGGTGAAGGCGTGGATCGCCGTGAGCCCGTCGAGCAGGTCGCGCAGCGGTGCGGAGAGGTTCTCGTAGGCCAGGTGCTGGTTGCTCCACATCGTGTCGCCGCCGCGCGGCGGGCACTGCACGATCTGCAGGACCGAGGCGATCGGCGGGCTCGCCTGGAAGGTCACGTCGGTGTGCCAGACGTCGGCCTTGGCGCCCTGCTCGGAGTCCAGGACCACGACCTCCGGGTGTCCGTCCAGCTTGGGCAGGAACGGGTGCACCTCCAGCTCGCCGAGGAAGCGGCCGAAGGTCTTGTGCGCCTCCGGCGAGAGCTGCTCGGCCTCCGGGAACAGCAGCACCAGGTTCTCCAGGAGGAGGGCGTGCAGCTGCGCGAAGGAGTCCTCGGTGAGCTGCTCCAGATCGACTCCGCGGATCTCCGCGCCCAGTGCTCCGGACGCGGGCCTGACGTCGATGCTCGTCATGGTGAATCACCTCGTTCTCGTTGTGGAACAACGTTTTCCGGGCGAGCTCGCGCCCGTTCGTGTCGGGTGGGAGCGGATCTCAACGCGGTCGTTGACGCGCTGTTCGGCGGTCGGTAAGGATGAAAAGCACGGAGGCGGACGGGTCTTCGATCCCGAAGAAAGCAGAGAGCCATGGATTCCGAGGAATCGCGCGAGACGAGTCTCGAACTCGCCAGTCTCATCGACCTGGCAACACCTTTCGCCATCCGGGCGGCCGTGACCCTCCGGCTGCCGGAGCTGATCGCGGAGGGCGGTGCCGAGATCGGGTCGCTGGCGACCGCCACGGGCGCTCATCGCGAATCCCTCGAACGGCTGCTGCGACACCTGGTGCGCATCGGTCTCTTCGCGCAGACCGGCGAGGGGGCCTACGAGCTCACGGCGCTCTCGCGCCAGCTGCTGGCCGAGGACGGCAGGTGGCTCAAGGACTGGCTCGTGCTCGACGGTCCGGGCGCGCGGATGGACATGGCCTTCAGCGGGATGCTGCACTCCGTGCGGACCGGTGCCTCGGCCTACGAGACCGTGCACGGCACGCCGTTCTGGGACGACTACCAGCGCAACGACGACCTGCGGCGGTTCTTCGGCGACGTGATGGCCGCCTACGCCTGGCAGACCGGGCCGGTCCTGGCGGCGGAGTTCGACTGGGCGCCGGTGAACAGCGTCATCGACGTCGGTGGCGGGCAGGGCGCGCTGCTGTCGGAGATCGTCCGGGTCAACCCGCACCTGGCGGGCGAGGTCCTCGACCTGCCCGCCGTCGCGACGGAGGCCGACCGGTTCCTCGCCGAGGCGGGAGTGACCGACAAGGCCGAGTTCGTGCCGGGGAGCTTCTTCGACCCGCTCCCGGAAGGCCGGGACGTCTACCTGGTCTCCCGGGTGCTCACCGACTGGAACGACGAGAACGCCGTGCGGATCCTGCGCCGCTGCGCCGAGGCCGCCGGTGACGGCCGCGTCGTGATCGTGGAAGTCCTCGCCGGGGACGACCACGCCAAGCAGAACACCTCCTTCGACCTGCAGTCGCTGGTGCTGCTGGGCGGTCAGGAGCGCAGCGTGGCGGACTTCGAGGTGCTGGCGGCCGAGGCGGGCTTGAAGGTGACCGAAACCCGCACGTGGCCCGGCGGTCTCGTCGTGGTGGAGTGCGGCAAGCCGTGAGCAGCGCACGGCGCCGGTCCTCATGCCCATCGAGGCCGGCGCCGTGACCGCGGATCCGGCAGCAGCCCGAGCTGGCACAGGCGGTCGAACGGCGACATCGGGTGCAGTCCGAGCCCGGCGAGGTTGTGCATGACGGTGAAGCTCAGCCGCTGGTTGGCGCCCGTGTTGCGCAGCGCGCGCCGCCCGATCGCGCGACCCGCCCAGGACAGGTCGGTGAGCATCCGCGAGGCGTTGTGGCTGATCTTGCCGATCTGGGCGATCTCGGGAAGGCGCCGGGCCTCGTAGGCGACCAGCGCGGCGTCCACGTCGGCGTGCTCGGCGAGACTGCTGCTCAGCGCGTCCGCGTCGTAGATGGCGCTGTTCATGCCCTGCGCCGCCATCGGGTGCACCGAGTGCGCCGATTCGCCGACGAGCGCGATGCCGGGAGCGGAGATCGCGGAAGCGGTGAAGTGCGACACCGGGAGCGTCTGCCGGTCCGCCACGCACGACCGCAGCTGGTGGCTGAACTCCTCCAGCTCCGGCAACTCCGCGATCAGCGAGTCCGTCCAGCGCAGCATCCCGGCAGCGTCGAGCCCGCGGAAGTCGTCCGGCCGGATCTGCACGTAGAGCCGGAGCCTGTTGCCCGGCAACGGGTATCGCATGCGGAGACCGCGCTCGGTGGTGTAGGCGATCACCTCCGGTGCGACGCGGGGAACGTCGGGGACGTCGAGAGCGACCAACCGGTGCGGGTAGTCCTTCCGGTCCGCCGCGATGCCTGCCGCCCTGCGGAGCCGCGAGGACAGCCCGTCGGCAGCCACGACCAGCGGTGCGCGGACCTCGCCGGCGCCCTTCACCGCGACTCCGGCGATCCGCCCGGTGTCGTCGCGGACCACGTCCTGCACGGCGACGCCCCGGCGAACTTCCACGCTGCGGGGCAGGTTCTCGGCGAGCGCGGTCAGGATCTGCTCGTGGTCGGCCGACAGCAGCCAGTTCGCCCCCTCGGGCAATTGCGTGTAGTCCAGCGACATCCGGCCCCGCGACTCGACCGCGACGAGAGACGAGAGCCGCACCGCCCCTTGGGATTCCAGCACCTCGCTGATGCCCCAGGATTCCAGGATCCGCAGCGCGCCGGGCTGCAGGACCTCGCCCTTGGGGATCCGGGGCACGGTCGGCCGCTTCTCCGCGACGACGACCCGATGGCCCAGCGAGCCGAGCGCGTGGGCTGCGGCGAGGCCGGCCACGCCCGCCCCGCAGATGACGACGTCCGCGTGCTCGGGAGCAGGGGAGCTCATGTCGGGAGGACCTCCTCGTCGGCGAGTTCGTGACGCGCCCGCATCGCGGCCTGAGTCCAGGTGGAGAAGACCAGCACCGGGATCAGCAGACCGAGCGCGGCGAACGCGGGAACGGTGCGGGCGAGGATCGCCGCGGCGAGCACCAGTCGTTCGGCGACCAGCAGCTCGTGCGCTCGCAGCGCGCGGGCCTGGCTCAACGCCGGAGCGAGCCACAGCAGCGGGACCACCGCGAACAGCCCGGCGCACGCCGCCACCACCAGCAGCACCGGATAACCGGGCCGGTGCGGCAGCACCAGTCCGAGCGCGGCGATGCCGAGCGCCGAGACGTGGAGGAGCACCGCGAGCCTGGCGGCGTGGCGCTGCCCGCGCTGGACCGGCACCGAGCGGTACCCGGCCGCGCGATCGCCGTCCACGTCGCGCATCGTGCCCACCAGGTTCGACGCCGTGTCGTGCAGCAGGAAGACCAGGGACAAGCCGAGGGCGGGCCACCCCGGCAGCGGTGCCGCGACCATCGCGCCGATGAGGAACGCCGTGGCCGTGATCAGCCCGCGCATCAGGTTCCCGGACACGCCGCGGGCCTTGCAGAACCGGCTGTAGGCCACGACCCCGCACAGCGCGAGCGCGACCAACGGCAGCGTCCGGACGTTGGACCAGGCCAGCAGAACAGCAGCAGCGGTGGCGAATCCGACGCCGGTGGCCAGCGCGACGTCCGGCGCGAGCCGGCCGGAGGGGATCGGCCGCTGCGGTTTCGCGACCGCGTCGAGCTCGCGGTCGAAGTAGTCGCCCAGGTAGTGCGCCGCCAGCCAGCCGAACGCCGTGCCCGCGCCCGCGACGATGAACTCGGCCAGTCCCGCCGCACCCGTCGTCCCGGCGCCCGCGACGCCCACCAGCACCGGGTAGCTCAGCGTGTACGGGCGGCAGGTCTGCACGTGCGCCCAGAGGCTCCGGCGGGCGCGGTCCCAGGTGTCGCCCACGGCTACCGGCTCCGGTCGATGGCCATCTCGGCGATCCGCACCATCTGCTCGACCGCCGCTTCGCCCGGCAGCCCGTCGAGGCTCCGGCGGGCAGCCGCGATCTCCTCGGCCGCGCGTTGCCTGCTGCGCTCCAGCGCCCCGGTGGTCACCAGCAGTGCGCGCATCAGCCGGTGCGCGTCCTCGGCGGGCAGCCGGCCGGAGAGCGCTTCGGCGAAGCGCTGCCGATCGCGTTGCCCGGCTGCCTGGTAGCCGAGCAGCACCGGATGGGTCGGCCGCAGGTTGGCGACATCGCTGGTGGCGGGTTTCCCGGTGGCATCCCCGAGGTAGGGCAGCAGGTCGTCGAAGATCTGGAAACCCACGCCCAGGTGCTCGGCGTAGCGCGTGACCGCGTCGGCGTGCTCGTCGTCGGCACCGCCCAGGACCGCCCCGGCGCGGCAGGCGCCGCGGAACAACGCACCGGTCTTGAGCGCCGCCATCTCCTGGTAGTCGGCGACGGGGCAGGTCAGGTCGCCCGCCATCTCGGCTTCCCGGACCTGGCCGCGGCACACGTCGGCCCCCGCGCTTGCGATCACCCGGGCCGCTTCGAACACGGCCGCGGGCGGGACGGCCGTGCACTCGGAGAGCGCCGTGACCACGTTCAGGATCAGGAAGTCACCGGTGACCAGCGCGTCGGCCATGCCGTAGCGGGCGTGCACGGTGGGCTTGCCGCGGCGCAACTGGTCGTCGTCGATGATGTCGTCGTGCACCAGCGTGGCCACGTGCAGGTACTCCACCGCCAGCGCCGCGGGCAGCAGCTTGGCGCCGTCACCGCCGGTGGCCTCGGCGGAATGGAGCAGGAGCAGCGGCCGCACCATCTTGCCGGGTGCCAGCAGAGCGGAACCGGCCATCTGCTCGGTGCGATCGGCGACCGCCGACCACCGCTTGCGCATCTCCCGGTCGAGCAGCTCGGCCCAGTCCGGCGAAGCGAATCCGTTGTCGTCGCTCATGTCACGCGCTATCCGGCCGAGCGGTACCGGCCCGATCACCGCTGAGGAAGCGACGGGTCAGCTCCAGCACGAGGTCGTTGGCCTCGGCGGATCCGACCGTGACCCGCACCCCGGCACCGTCGGCGAGCGTCCGCACCTGCACGCCGGATTCGTCGCAGAGGCGGACGAAGTCGTCGTTCGCCTCGCCGAAGCGGAGCCAGTGGAAGTTGCCGTGACTGCGCGGAACATCGAGGCCGAGCTCGGTGAACCCGTCGTGCACCCGGTCGCGTTCGGCCGCCACCTCGGCGCACTGCTTGCGCATCACGCCCTCGGCGCGGAGCGCGGCCAATGCGGCGTCCTGGGCCACCGTGCTGACCCGGAAGAAGTACGAGCCGGGGGTGAGGGCCGTGACCACGGCTTCGTCGGCCACCAGGTAGCCGACCCGCAGGCCGAGGAGCCCGTGGGACTTGGAGAAGGTGCGCACGACCGACACGCGGGGGTCCTCGGCGGCGAGCCGGATGCCGTCGGCGATCGCCGACGGGTCGGCGAAGTCGGCGTAGGCCTCGTCGATGAGCACCCGGACGCCCGAGGGCAGCCTGCTCAGGAAGGCCCGCAGCTCGTCCTCGCGGAACGTGGTGCCCGTCGGGTTGTTCGGGTTGCACAGCAGCACGATCTTCGTGCGGTCGGTGACCGCATCGGCCATCGCGTCGAGGTCGTGCGCGTCATCGCGCAGCGGCACGGCGACGGGCTCGGCGCCCGCGCAGCGCACGAGCAGCGGGTACATCTCGAACGACGGCCAGGCGTGCACGATCTCGCCACCGCCGGCGAAGGTCGCGAGGAACTGCTGCAGCAGCGCACCCGACCCGGGGCCGACGAAGACCTCGCTCGAGTCCAGCCCGACGTGCTCGGCGATCGCGCTGGTCAACCCGGAGGACATCGCGTCGAGAGTCAGGTTGACTCGGTCGGCGGCGTGCACGATCGCCTCGCGCACGCCGGGCAGCGGTGGCGCGAAGTTCTCGTTGAGGGACAACTGGTGCCGGACGGTGGGCACAGGCTGATCTCCGTTCATGACGTGCGCACGCCTGGACGTCACGCGATCGGGCTTGACGCAGGACGTGGAAGACCGGAATCAGGCGGGATGGACCAGCGGAATCTGTCGCCGACGGCCTGACGATCACGATCCTTGAGCGTCACCGCCGCCGTTGTCAACGAATCCGAGCCGATGCACGTCGAAACTGGTGGATATACGGGAAAGCCGAGGAATCCGCCCCAGGTGCCCGAAGCGGTTCACTGTGGATGTGCCGAGAATTTCACGGAAGCACGGGAATTTGCCGGATGGCGGTGAACGAAGATCCGGTTCCGTGCCGGTCATGCCTGGCCGGGACCCGAGGTGCTCGCGTAGAGTCCGGCCAGCCGAAAGCGTCCAGCGGGCAACGAGTCTCATCCGACCTGCCGCGAGGAGCGAGAATCGGCAGCATCCTTGTGGAGCAGGTCGTGATGCGCACGCCCGCGGCCGGACTGGAGGAACCCCGCATGACGACGGTGCAGCCCGACACCGACGCCCTCGATCAGGCGATCAGCGAGGGCGCGGAGGCACTGCTGCTCTCCCAGCGCGCCGACGGTGTCTTCGACTACTCCGCGGACAACCTCACCTCCACGCTGGGCACGGTCGGTGCTCTCTCGGCGCTGCACTACGCCGACCCCGACGGCAGCGCCGACCTCATCGCGGCGGGAGCCGGATGGCTCCGGCGGACGCAGAACTCCGACGGCGGATGGGCGATGGTCCCGGGCCTGGACAGCGAGGCGGGCCCGACGGCGGTCGGCTCGGCGGTGCTGCACCTGGTGGACCCGGAGGGCAGCGCGTCGGCGGTGTCGGCCGGACAGCGCTGGATGACCGACTTCGGCGGCCTGGACGCGATCCCGCACCCCGAGGTCGTGTCGTGGTGCCGGCAGTACTACGGCTTCGTCGGCTGGCTGGGGCACGAGGAGATGCGCCGCTTCCCGCTGGAAGTCGCGCTGCTGCCCGGCCTGCACCGCAAGCTGTTCGACCTGCGCATCCCGATGGCCTTCGCGCTCGGGCTGGCCCAGGCACGGCACAAGCCGCTCAACCCGTTCCACCGGTTGCTGGCCAGGCTGGGGAAACCCCACGCGCTCAAGGCGATCCGGCAGGTCCACGAGCACGAGGGTTCGACCGGAGCGTGGTGCGAGAACGCCTGGGTGACGGGTCTGGTGTGCACCGGGCTGGCTCGCGCCGAACTGGCTCCCGACCTCGTCAACGCCGCGGTGGGCTGGTTCCGCACGACGATGCACCCCGACGGCTGGTGGCAGACCGGCCCGCTGGACGCCGCCTGGACCATGTACGCGGTGCGCGGGCTCGCCGAGGCGGGTTATGCCCAAGACCAGCGGCTGACGGCTTCCGCGGAACTGTTCGTGCGGCTGCAGCAGCACCGCCCGTTCCTGGCGTTCGGCTGTCCGCCCGGCTACTGGGGCTGGGCCGGGACCGCGGGGTGGCCCTCGACGCTGGAGACCAGCGAGATCCTGTCGGTGCTGTGCCGGCTCCCGGGCGAGCAGCAGGCGAAGGCGATCGACGCGGGTGTCGGCTGGCTGACCCGGATGCAGGACTCGCGCGGCTCGTGGGGGCTGTGCGTGCGCAACACCAAGGTCGCCAACAGCGGGCCGTGCCCGATGACCACGGTTCAGGCGGTCGACGCACTGCTGGACTCGGGAATCCCGGCCGACGACGGCAGGGTTCGGCGCGCGCTGCGCTGGTTGTCCGAGGTGCAACTGCCGGACGGCGCGTTCGAATCCGTCTGGTACCGCCACCACACGATGGCCACCGCGGCCGTGCTGGAGACCTTCGCCAAGGCCGGTCGCGCCGACGACGAGACCGCGCGGCGAGCGACGGCCTGGCTGGAGCGGGCGCGGCAGGACGACGGTGCGTGGGGCGACGGGCACGGCGCTCCACCGACGGTCGAGGAGACGGGGTGGGCCGTCTCGGGCCTGCTCGCCGCCGGGACCGACCCCGCTTCGGTGCGGCCAGGTGTGAGCTGGCTGCTGGATCGGCGCGACGCGGGCGGCGGCTGGCCGTCGGAGAGCGTCAACGAGTACGTCCGCTACGTCAGCCGCTACACCAACCCCGCGCTCGCCCAGGGCATGGCCCTGCGCGCGCTCGGTCGCTACCGCGACTCCTCGCGCTGATCTGCGCTTCACGGAACGGAGAAACCGATGACCGGTGCGACGCAGAAGGACTCCTTCACCGAGCACTACTGGCAGGACCCGCACGCGGCGTTCGCCGAAGCGCGCCGGACCTGCCCCGTCCAGGAGGTCGACTTCGAGGGCGGCCGGAGCTGGCTGGTCACCCGCTACGAGGAGGTGCGAGCCGGGCTCACCGACGAACGCCTCGCCAAGGACTGGCGCTCCAGCCTGCCCGAGGAGGAGCGCGCCGCAGCGCCTCCCGGCCTGCCCGCGCCCATGTCGCACATGCTGACCTCGCTCGACCCGCCGGAGCACACCCGGCTGCGCGCACTGGTCACCCAGGCGTTCACCGCCCGCCGCATCGCCAGGCTGCGCCCGCGCGTGGAAGCCCTCGCCGAGGAACTGCTGGCGGAGCTCCCCGAGGACGAGCCGGTCGACCTCGTCGCCCGCTACGCGATCGTCCTGCCGATGGTGGTGATCAGCGAACTGCTCGGCGTCCCGGAGATCGACCGCGAGGAGTTCGCGCGGCTGTCCACGGTGCTCATCGACGAGTGCCCGGACGAGGAGCTCGCCCGCGCCTCGGCGCAGATGGCCACCTACCTGGAAGGGCTGGTCGCCGCCAAGCGCGCGGCTCCCGACGACGCCCTGCTCTCCGCGCTCATCTCCGCTTCCGACGAGGGCGACAGGCTCTCCGACCTGGAGATCGTCGCGATGGCCATGCTGCTGCTCATGGCCGGTCACGAGACCACGGCGGTGTTCATCACCAACAGCGTCCGGGCGCTGGTCGACGACGACGCCGCCCGCGCCCGCCTCGCCGACCCCGCGAAGGTGTCCCCGCTGGTGGAGGAACTGCTGCGCTGGCTCTCGCCCGCCCTCAACGCGTCTCTGCGCTTCGCCACCGAGGACCTGGAGATCGGCGGCGTGAAGATCGCCAGGGGAGAATCGGTGACCCTCTCCACCGGAGCGGCCGACCGCGACCCGGACCGCTATCCGGATCCCGACCGGCTGGATCCGGATCGCGACACCACGGGCCACCTGGCCTTCGGCCACGGGATCCACCGCTGCCTCGGCGCGGCCCTGGTCCGCCTCGAAGGGGAAGTCGCCCTGGCCGCCCTGTTCCGCCGCTACCCGAGGCTGCGCGTGGTCGCCGACCCGGCCGACCTCACCTACCGCAGGAGCGTCCACGTCCACGCCCCCCGCACCCTCCCGGTCCTGCTGCAGCCCTGACCCGGGGTGTTCGAAGTGGATTCGTCCTCCGCCGGTGGAGGAGTGATTCGGGGCACACCCGAGTTCGGTCCGGCCGCCTGAACGCGACGTGCTTTCGCCGCACCACCAGGGGGTTTGGTGGTGCGGCCGGGCCGGTTGGCGCGTTGAGAAGAGTTGGTTATCGGACCATAGGTGTCGCTTCTTTGACTCCGCTCCGCGGTCGGCATTAGCTGTGATTGCCGAGATCCGGGCGCATCGGTGCGCCGGGAGAGAACAGGGGAACGGCCACAGCATGAGTGGGTTGGAAGATCCGAGCGACGACCTGAAGGTGACCGCGCCGAAGAAGTGGGCCACCGGTGCCCCCGCCGTCGCGCACGCCTTGCAGTACTCGCTCAGCCAGACCTCGCCGCGTCGGACCGCGCTGACGCTGCTGAACCTCAACCAGGGCAAGGGGATCGACTGCCCCGGCTGTGCGTGGCCCGACCCGGACCCGAAGCACCGGCCGATGAACGAGTACTGCGAGAACGGCGCCAAGCACGTCAACGACGAGGCGACCTCGAAGCGGATCACCGCCGAGTTCTTCCGGCAGCACTCGGTGTCCGAACTGGACGAGAAGTCCGACTACTGGCTCAACCAGCAGGGCCGGCTCACCGAACCCGTGATCAAGCGATCGGACTCCGACTTCTACGAGCCGATCGGCTGGGACGACGCGCTCGACCTGCTCGCCGAGGAACTGCGGTCGCTCGATTCGCCGAACGAGGCCCTGTTCTACACCTCGGGTCGGCTCAACAACGAAGCGGCGTTCCTGCTCCAGCTCTTCGCGCGGGCCTACGGCACGAACAACCTGCCGGACTGCAGCAACATGTGCCACGAGTCCAGCGGCTCGGCGATGATGGAGACGCTGGGAACCGGCAAGGGCAGCGTCAGCCTCGACGACCTGCACCACTCGGACCTGATCTTCGTCATCGGCCAGAACCCGGGGACCAACCACCCGCGGATGCTCACCGCGCTGGAGCGGGCGAAGCACAACGGCGGCGAGGTCGTCGCCGTCAACCCGCTGCCCGAAGCCGGGTTGATGCGGTTCAAGAACCCGCAGAAGGTCCGCGGCGTCCTCGGCAAGGGGACGACCATCGCCGACCAGTTCCTGCAGATCCGCCCCGGCGGGGACCTCGCGCTGTTCAAGGCGCTGAACCTGCTGCTCCTCGAAGCCGAGGACGCCGCGCCCGGCACCGTCCTGGACCACGAGTTCATCCGCGCGCACACCACCGGTTTCGAGGAGTTCGCCCGGCAGGCCCGGGAGTTGTCCTGGGACGCCGTGCACGCCGCGACCGGGCTCACCCGCGAGGAGATCGAGCAGGTCCGCGACAGGGTGCTCGCCAGCAACAGCGTCATCGCCTGCTGGGCGATGGGGTTGACCCAGCAGAAGCACGGGGTCGCCACCATCCGCGAGATCGTCAGCTTCCTGATGCTGCGCGGCAACATCGGCAAGCCCGGTGCCGGGGTGTGCCCGGTGCGCGGCCACAGCAACGTGCAGGGCGACCGCACCATGGGGATCTGGGAGCGGGTTCCGCAGTCCTTCCTGGACTCGATCGAGCGTGAGTTCGGGTTCACGCCGCCGCAGGAGCACGGCTGGGACTCGGTGGACTCCATCCGCGCGATGCTCGACGGCCGCGCGCGGTTCTTCCTCGGCGTGGCGGGCAACTTCGTCCGGGCGACGCCCGACAGCGAGGTCACCGAGAAGGCGATGCGCCAGTGCCGGCTCACCGCGCACATCTCCACCAAGCTGAACCGCTCGCACACCGTGTGCGGCGAAACCGCGCTCATCCTGCCCACTTTGGGGCGGAGCGATCGGGACGTGCAGCGAGGTGTGGAGCAGTTCGTCACCGTTGAGGACTCCATGAGCATGGTCCACGCGTCCTACGGCCGGCTCGAACCGGCGTCCGGGTCGCTGCTCAGCGAGGTCGCGATCCTCTCCCGCCTGGCACGCCGGGTGCTGGGGGAGGACGACGGCATCCCGTGGGAGGAGTTCGAGGGGGACTACGACGCGATCCGCGACCGGATCTCGCGCGTGGTACCGGATTTCGAGGACTTCAACCGGCGGGTGGCCGACCCGGCCGGGTTCCGGCTGCCGAACCCCGTCAACAGCGGGGACTTCCGCACCGACAGCGGCAAGGCGGTGTTCAGCTCCAACGACTTCGAGTGGCTGGACGCCCCGGACGGTTACCTGGTGTTGCAGTCGTTGCGCTCGCACGACCAGTGGAACACCATCCCGTACGCCAACGACGACCGCTACCGCGGCATCCACAACGCCCGCCGGGTCGTGATGGTCAACCCCGCTGATCTGGAGGAGCTCGGCATCGCCGACCGAGCTCTGGTGGACCTGGTCAGCGTGTGGCACGACGGGGTCGAGCGGCGTGCGACGGACTTCCGCGTCGTCGCCTACCCGGCCGCGCGCGGGTCGGCGGCCGCCTACTACCCGGAGACCAACGTCCTGGTCCCGCTCGACAGCGTCGCCGACACCAGCAACACCCCCACCTCCAAGGGCGTCATCGTCCGCCTGGAGCCCGCCTCCGGTCAGCGCTGAGCAGGGCAGTTCCCAGTTTTAGTCCAAACCGAGCCATGATCATGTCCTGGGGTTCCCCCGTGGGGGTGGACACCGGGTTTTTATGCGGCGTGTAGATCGACTGTAGTGGTCGTGGTGTGTTGTTCGTGGTGGATGGGGCTGTGGTGGCCGAGGGCGGAGTGTCTGCGGTGGTGGTTGTAGTAGGCGATCCACCGGAATATGTCTTGTCGTGCTTGGGTTTCGGTGCGCCAGAACGATCGGCCGGGGGCGAGTAGTTCGCGTTTGAGGGTCGCGAAGAACGATTCGGCCAGGGCGTTGTCGTAGCTGGATCCGACCCTGCCCATCGACCGTTGGATGCCGTGTTGGTCGCAGAGATGTCCGAATTCGGCGCTGGTGTATTGCCGGCCGCGGTCGCTGTGGAACACCACCCCGTCGACCCGCCCACCTCGGGTAGCGATGGCGGATTCGAGTGCGTCGCAGACCAGCCCGGCGGTCATGTGATCGGCCAGTGACCAGCCCACGAGCCTGCGCGAGGACATGTCGATCACCGTGGCCAAATACAGATACCCGCGCCCCAACGGCAGGTAAGTGATGTCGCCGCACCACTTCTCATCCAGCCGGGTGGCGGTGAATTCCCGGCCCACCAAATCCGGTGCCGGGGCCGCTTGAGCGTCGGGCCGGGTGGTGCGCTGGTATTTCCGCTGGTGACGGCCCACGATGCCGTGCTCGGCCATCAACCGTTCCACCCGTTTGTGGTTGACCAGCCGGCCCCGCGAGCGCAGTTCCATCGTGATCCTCGGCGCCCCGTAAGCGCCGTGGTGTTGGTGGTGGATCTCGCGGATCTCCGCCACCAAGGCCTCATCCTCACCGACCTTGGATTGCCGGGCCGATTCAGCCTTCAACCAGGCATAATAGCCCGACCGCCAGAGTCCCAGGACAGTGCAGATCCGCTGGATGGCCCACCGGCCGGAATGGGCGGAGATGAACCGGTAGCGGAGGGTCATCGACCCATCTCCTTGGCGAAATACGCGGCTGCCGTGCGCAGAATCTCGCGTTCCTCTTCCAGCTCGGCCACCCGTTTCCGCAGCTCAGCGAGCTCCACATCCTTCGCTGCCTCGCTGGGTTGCACCACGCCCGGCTCCTGGCCCGTATCGGGCTCCTCGGTGTCCATGCGGGCCTTTCTAACCCACACCCGCAACGTCTCGGCGTTGAGTCCCAGCTCCCGGGCCACGTGATTCACACTGCGCCCCGAATCAGCCACCAACGCCACCGCGTCCCGCTTGAACTCCTCCCGAAACTTCGACTTCCTCCGCGTCACCAAAAGACACTCCTCCCCAGACCCGCAGGCCCAGAATCAGGGTGTCCAGACCCACGGGGGAACCCCAGTCCGAAATGTCCGCTCAGTTATGACTAAAACTGGGACTGGGTGAGGGCGAGGACGCGCGAGGGCGCTCCGGCGCGTTCGCCGGAGCGCCCTTCGTGGTGGTGCGTCACATCGCGTCACATCCTGGTGGCGCCGTCCTTGATGGCTTCGCGGATGCGGAAGTAGGTGCCGCAGCGGCACACGTTCCGGATCTCCTCGATGTCGGCGTCGGTGATCTCGCGGCCCTTCGCCCGCGCTTGCTTCACCTTGGCCACCGCGGCCATGATCTGACCGGGCTGGCAGTAGCCGCACTGCACGACGTCGTGGTCGAGCCACGACTCCTGCATCGGGTGCAGCTCCTCGCCCACGGTGTCCGGCAAGCCCTCGATCGTGGTGATCTCGTCGCTCGGCTCCACGTCCTTGACCTGGACCGAGCAGGGGTTGAAGGCCTTGCCGTTGATGTGGCTCGTGCAGGCCTTGCAGACGTTGATCCCGCACCCGTACTTCGGCCCGGTGACGCCGAGCAGGTCGCGGATGACCCACAGCAGGCGGACGTCGTCCTCGGCCTCGACGGTGATTTCCTTGCCGTTCAGCTTGAAGGTGTGCTCAGGCATTCCGCCTCCTCAGTAGGTGTGGTCGAGGCCGTTGGTCGGCGACGGCGGCAGCGGTGGGACGTGCGGGTAGGGCTCGAACGCCAGCGGATCGTTGTGGTTGATCGGGAAGTACGTCGGCGTCTTGCCGGTGGCCGCGCGGTAGGCGCAGGCCGTGGCCGCGAACGCGGGCGCCACACCCATCTCCCCGCCACCGGAGGGCATCTCGCTCTCCTCGGCGGGCAGGATCACCGGTGTGAACTCGAACGGCAGGTTCCACTGCCTGCAGTAGAAGAAGTTGTCCCAGCTCGCTTCGGCGATGCGCCCCTCGTTCAAGTGGACGCTGGCGGTGAGCGCCTGGGCGAGGCCGTCGATGAAACCGCCCTGCATCATCGCTTCCAGCCCGAGCGGGTTCACCACGACGTGCCCGGGGATCGTGACGAGCACACCGCGCGTCACCCTCGGGCCCGTGACCCCGTCCCGCACCGGCCGGTTGACCGTCTCCGGGCGGCAGTCGATCTCCACGAAGCACGCCATCGAGTTCTTGTACTCGTGGTGCAGGGCGATCCCGTGCCCGACGCCGTCCGGCGTGGGCTGACCCCACCCGCCGACCTCGGCGGCCTTGTCCAGGACCTTCAGCAGGTTCTCGTTCTTGACGTACTTGCGCCGGAAGTCGTACGGGTTCATGCCCATCTTCTCGGCGAGCTCGTCGACGAACAGCTCCCGCGTGGTCGCGACGTCCGGCGAGTAGACGTTGCGCGTGCTGCCGGTGTTGAAACCGCCGCGCTTCTGGTTGTTGGCCGTCGACTGGTGGGTCTCGGTCAGCAAGGTCTTGGTGACGCCGAAGTTGTACAGCGACGGCGTGGTCAGCGTGAAGATGACCTCGGAGACGGTGTAGTTGCCCAAGGGCAAGCGGTTCGCCACCGAGGTGAGCGCTTCACCGAAGCCGTGGCTGAAGTCGGTGCGCACGCCCGCGAGGTGCTGCTCCAGGCTGATCACGTCGTCGGTGAACGACGCCCGGATGGTGCCGACCGACATCGGGTGGACCCGGCCCTGCCTGCAGTCGTCGGCGCGGTGCCACATGAGCTTGACCGGCTTGCCGACCTTCTGGGAGATCTCCGCGGCCTCGGAGGCGGCGTCGTGGAACAGGCACCGCCCGAACGAACCGCCGCCGGGGACCACGTGCACGGTCACCTGCGGCTGGGTCAGCCCCAGCTCCTGGGCGATGGTCGCCTGCGCGACGATCGGAACCTTCACGGTGGACCAGATCTCGGCCCGGTCGGGCCGGACGTCGGCGATCGCGGAGTTGACACCGAGCGCGCTGCCGTTGACGAAGCCGAAGGTGTACTGCCGCTCCAGGGTCTGGGTCGCCGGTGTCGGCGGGATGACCGCCGGTGGCGTCGCGGCCTTCAGCTGCTGCTCGACCGTCGCGTCGGACTCGTGGTCCACCGGACCCGGGCCCCAGTCCACGTCGAGCGCGTTGACCGCGTCGATGCACTGGCCGAACGTCTCGCCGCGCACAGCGACGCCGCTGCTGATCTGCACGACGTCGGTGACGCCCGGCATCGTGCGCACCTGGTCGAGGTTGTTCACCTTCCGCACGGTGCCGTTGATCGTCGGCGGCCGGCACACCATGGTCGGCTTCGCGTCGGGGACCTGCAGGTCCGTGGTGAACTGCTTGCGGCCGGTCACCGCGTCGAGCGCGTCGGTGCGCCTGGTCGGCTTGCCGACGACCTTGAACTCCGACTCCGGCTTGAGGTTGACCTCGATCTCGGTCGTCTTGTCGCTGGCCGCCTTGTGGACGAGGTCGGCGTAGGACAGGACGTTGCCCGCAGCGGAGGTGATCGAGCCGGCCTTGGCCGTGAGCAGGTCGACCTGCTCACCGAGCACGTGGCTCGCGGCCTCCAGCAGCCGGCCCTTGGCGATCGCGGCCGCCGTGCGCACCGGCCAGTACAACGCGCTGATCGACGCCGAACCGCCGGTGAGCTGGTTGAACACCAGCTCCGGCCGGGCGTCGGCGAGCGTGACGTGCACCTTCTCCAGGGGCAGTTCCAGCTCTTCGGCGATCAGCATGCCGATCGCGGTGCTCAAGCCCTGGCCGACCTCGGTGCGGTTCATCGCGAACGACGCCGAGCCGTCCTCGTTCATCTGCACGGCGATCAGGTTGCCGGTGGGGCGCGCTGCGTAGACCAGGCCGTCGGTGAGGTCGACGTGGTCGGCGACCTGCGGTGTGGGCGGAATGCCGCCGCCGGTTTCGGCTGCCGCCTCGGGGGTGCCGAAGACGGATCCGCCGCCGAGTTCGGCCGCGGCCACCAGGGTCGGTGCCGCCAGCAGGTATCCGAGGAAGCGGCGCCTGCTCGGAGCGTTGGCACCGCCTGTCGTGGTGGAGTCGGTGTCCGTGCGACTGGTTCGCATGGGTTCAACCTTTCGACGGGCTCGTCAGTTCGGAAGCGTCGCGAGGTTCGGGAACCATCGTTGTGACTGCGGGTTTCAGGTCCGGCACTCGCCGGAGTGAGTCGGTTGGCGAGACATGTTGCAGGACCGGATTCCGCTTCCAATACCCCCGAAGAAGGGTGTTCCGGGCGTGACGGACGGTGCCCGGCCACCGCGAACGGAATCGCTGGTGGTCAGCGGATCGAGCGCTGGAGCAGGGTGATCGATCTGTTACGAAAGGTGATCGCAGAACCACTCAATCGGACGCCCCCGTAAGTGGGTAGCGCGGCGTGCCGTGCCAGATGCGAATCGGTTCAGAGACCAAATGGTCGGTATAGTCTTGCAACTCAATGCCACGATCGAGTGGCGGTGTCTTCGACGCGAACCGGAACGCGCCGATCAGCCGATGGAGGACGGACACTATGGCCGGAAGCGGCAACGGCGCCGCGACGCGGAGACCCGAGATCCAGTCGGGCTCCGAAGCGCGGCTGCGACCCGACGACCGCGATGCGCTGCGCGCCCAATTGCGCGCGGTGTCAGCGGAACTGGACTTCCCGGTCGCCTTCGGCGGCGAGGTCACCAGCACCAGCGTCCGGCTCACCGAGTACTTCGGAACCCTGACCAACTGCCTGCGGAACCTGGAAGTTCACGAGGGGCGGGGAGTCGGCGGCCAGGCGCTCGCGTCCGGCAGGCCGATCGGCGTCGTCGACTACGGCACCGCCCGGCACATCACCCACGACTACGACGGCCCGGTGATGGCCGAGCGGCTGTCGGCGGTGCTCGCCGTCCCGGTGCGGGTGCGCGGGCAGTGCCGCGCCGTGCTCTACGGCGCCATCCGGCAGCGCGTCGCGGTCGGCGACCGCACCAGGGATTCCCTTATCAGTGCTGGTCAGCGACTTGCTGACGAGCTGGCTGTGCGGGACGAGGTGGACCGGCGGCTGTCGATGGCCGAGGCGATCGCGACCACCCAGCGAGCCGACGTGCCGGACGTGGCCAAGCTCGAAGAGCTGCGGTCGGTGCACTCCGAGCTGTGCGCGATCGCCGGTTCGGTGGAGGACGACGACTTGCGGACCCGGATGTACGAGGTCGCGCAGCGGCTCACGGATCTGAGGTCTGGCCAGACCGCGCCGGTGCCGGAGTTCCGGCTGTCGCGGCGGGAGATCGACGTGCTCTCGCAGGTGGCGCTCGGCTGCACCAACGCCGAGGTGGCGGAACGGCTTTCGCTCTCGCCCGAGACCGTCAAGGCCTACCTGCGGACCGCGATGCGCAGGCTGGGTGCGCACACCCGGCACGAGGCCGTCGTGCGGGCCCGGTCGGCCTGGCTGCTGCCGTGAGCCCGGGACCTACCCCAATCCGGGGGTAATGCGTCGCGGTCGCGATCCCTACAGTGTGCGGGCACGAACTCGCCCCACCTGCTTGGAGGAAATCGTGCCTGCGGTCGAGATGTCCTACGCCTCCGGTGTGTCCGATGTGCCGTTGCTGGGTGACACCATCGGCGCGAACCTGGACCGGACGGCGGCGCGCTTTCCCGATCATGACGCGCTCGTTGACTTCTCCACGGGCCGGCGATGGACCTACCGCGAGTTCGTCGCGGCGGTGGATTCGGTGGCGACCGGGCTGCTGGACGCGGGCATCACCCAGGGCGATCGGGTCGGCGTGTGGGCGCCGAACCGTGCCGAGTGGACGTTGACGCAGTACGCGACCGCGCGGGTCGGCGCGATCCTGGTCAACATCAATCCCGCGTACCGGGCGCACGAGTTGGAGTTCGTGCTCCAGCAGGCGGGTGTGCGGATGCTGGTGTCCGCGCAGTCGTTCAAGGGCTCCGACTACGTGGGAATCGTGGAGCAGGTGCGGGGTGGGTGCCCGGGCCTGGAACGCGTGGTGTTCCTGGATTCCCCGGAATGGGAGGCGTTGGCCGGCACCGCCGCCGATTCCGATCGTCTGGGCGAGATCCGGTTGTCGGCTGATGATGCGATCAACATTCAGTACACGTCGGGGACGACGGGTTTTCCGAAGGGTGCGACGTTGTCGCATCACAATATTTTGAACAACGGGTTTTTCGTGGGGGAGTTGTGTGGTTATGGGGAGGGGGATCGGGTGGCGATCGTGCCGCCGTTCTATCACTGCTTCGGGATGGTGATGGGGAATTTGGCGTGCACGAGTCATGGTTCGGCGATGGTGATTCCGTCGGAGGGGTTTGATCCGGGGGTGGCGTTGCGGGCTGTGGCGCAGGAGCGGTGCACGTCGTTGTACGGGGTGCCGACGATGTTCATCGCGGAGTTGGATCATCCGGATTTCGGTTCGTTCGACCTGTCGTCGTTGCGGACGGGGATCATGGCGGGTTCGCCGTGTCCGGTGGAGGTGATGAAGCAGGTCATCGATCGGATGGGGATGTCGGAGGTGGCGATTTGTTATGGGATGACGGAGACGTCTCCGGTGTCGACGCAGACGCGTGCGGATGATTCGGTGCAGCGGCGGGTGTCGACGGTGGGGCGTGTGGGTCCGCACCTGGAGGTGAAGGTGGTGGATCCGGTGTCGGGGTTGACGGTGCCGCGGGGTGAGGCGGGGGAGTTGTGCACGCGGGGGTATTCGGTGATGTTGGGGTATTGGGAGCAGCCGGACAAGACGGCTGAGGTGATCGATGCGGCGCGGTGGATGCACACGGGGGATTTGGCGGTGATGGATGACGAGGGGTATGTGTCTATCACCGGGCGGATCAAGGACATGGTGATCCGTGGTGGGGAGAACGTGTATCCGCGGGAGATCGAGGAGTTCCTGTACACGCATCCGGATGTGTTGGACGCGCAGGTGATCGGGGTTCCGGATGCGCGCTACGGGGAGGAGTTGATGGCGTGGGTGCGGTTGCGGTCGGGTGCTGAGGTGTTGACCGCGGAGGCGTTGCGGGAGTTCTGCGCGGGCAAGTTGGCGCATTACAAGATTCCGCGTTATGTGCACGTGGTGGATGATTTCCCGATGACGGTGACGGGCAAGATCCGCAAGGTCGAGATGCGAGAGGAAGCCCGCAAACTCCTCGACCTCTAGAGGTGTGTGCGGATCGGCTCGCGTGGTGGTGCGGAGTCACCCGGTCCCAGTTTTAGTCCAAACTGAGCCGACATTTCGGACATGATCATGGCTCGGTTTGGACTAAAACTGGGACAGGGCGAGGAGTTTCACCCTTACGTGTGACTGGTGGCTTTGAGGGAGCGGGTGGCTGCTTCTGCCACTGCCCGGGCCGTGATCCCGTACTCCGCGTAGAGGGTGAGGTGGTCGGCCGAGGCTCCGAAGTGCTCGATCGAGACGATCTCGCCCGCGTCGCCGACGAAGCGGTGCCACGGCTGGGCGAGGCCGGCCTCCACGGCGACCCTCGCGCGCACCGACGGGGGCAGCACCGACTCGCGGTAGGCCTCGTCCTGGGCGTCGAACCACTCGACGCACGGCATCGACACGACGCGGGTCGGGATGCCGTCGGCTTCGAGCGAGCGCCGGGCGGCCACCGCCAGCTGCACCTCGGAGCCGGTCCCGATCAGCACTACTTCCGGCGCGCCCGAGGACGCGTCGGCGAGCACGTAACCGCCGCGGCCGACTCCCTCCGGATCGACTCCCTCCAGGATCGGGACGCCCTGGCGGGTCAGCGCCAGGCCGGCGGGGCCGGTCGGGTTCTCCAGGACCGTCTTCCACGCGGCGGTGGTCTCGTTGGCGTCCGCCGGGCGCACGATCGCCAGGCCTGGGATCGCCCGCAAGCTCGACAGGTGCTCGATCGGCTGGTGCGTGGGGCCGTCCTCGCCCAGCCCGATGGAGTCGTGCGTCCACACGTAGACCACCGGCAGGCGCATGAGCGCTGCGAGCCGGACGGCAGGGCGCATGTAGTCGCTGAACACGAGGAAGGTGCCGCCGTAGGGGCGGGTGCCGCCGTGCAGGGCGATGCCGTTGAGGACGGCGCCCATCGCGTGTTCGCGGATGCCGAAGTGCAGCGTCCGGCCGTAGGGGTTGGCCGACCACGTCTCGGTGGAGATGCTCTCGGGGCCGAAGGAATCAGCGCCCCGCATCGTCGTGTTGTTGCTCTCGGCGAGGTCGGCGGAACCGCCCCACAGCTCCGGCAGCGCATCGGCGAGCGACGACAGGACTTCCGCGGAGGCCTTGCGGGTGGCGACGTCCTTCTCCCCGGGTTCCCAGTTGGGCAGGCCGCCGGCCCACCCCGCGGGGAGCTCGCGCGCCTGCAACCGGTCGAGCAGCGCCTTGCGCTCGGGGTGCGCGGCGGCCCAGGCGTCGAACGCGATCTGCCACCTCCCGCGCGAGGCCCTGCCGCGGGTGATGATGTCGCGGGCGTGGGTGAGGACCTCGTCGCTGACCTCGAAGGACTGCTCGGGGTCGAAGCCGAGTGCCTTCTTGACCTCGGCGACCTCGTCGCCGCCGAGGGCGGCGCCGTGGGCCTTGCCGCTGTTCATCTTGGTGGGCGCGGGGTAGCCGATGACGGTGCGCAGCACGATCAGGGTCGGGCGCGTGGTCTCGGCCTTGGCCGACTCGATGGCCTCCAGGAGGCCCTGGACGTCTTCGCCGCCGTGGACGGTGAGGACCTGCCAGCCGTAGGACTCGTAGCGCTTGGCGGTGTCCTCGGTCAGGGCGATGCCGGTGTTGTCCTCGATGGAGATCTCGTTGGCGTCGTAGAGGACGGTGAGGTTGCCCAGCTGCTGCACGCCGGCCAGCGAGGAGGCCTCGGAGGTGACGCCCTCTTCGATGTCGCCGTCGGAGGCGATCACGTAGATGTGGTGGTCGAACGGGCTCTCACCCGGGGCGGCCTCGGGGTCGAACAGGCCGCGTTCGCGGCGGGCGGCCATGGCCATGCCGACGGCGGTCGACAGTCCCTGTCCGAGCGGGCCGGTGGTGGTCTCCACGCCCTTGGTGTGGCCGTACTCGGGGTGGCCGGGGGTCAGCGAGCCCCACTTGCGCAGCTGCTTGAGGTCGTTGAGTTCCAGGCCGTAGCCGGACAGGAACAGCTGCACGTACAGGGTCAGGCTGGAGTGCCCGGCCGAGAGCACGAAGCGGTCGCGGCCGATCCATTCGGGGTCGGTGGGGTCATGGCGCATGACGCGCTGGAACAGGGCGTAGGCGGCGGGCGCGAGGCTCATCGCGGTGCCCGGGTGGCCGCTGCCGCAGTTCTCCACCGCGTCGGCGGCGAGCACGCGTGCGGTGTCCACAGCGCGCTGATCCAACTCGGTCCAGTCGCCAGGAACGCGTGCGGTGGTCAGCCGGTCGAGCTCATCGCTCACGCGACGGCCGGAGGTGAGGTCGTTGGCGGTCATGGGCGCGCACTCCTGATGCTCTCGGTGTTCTGCGTGAGGGGGCGGCCGTCAAGCAGGCCACAAACGCGAGGTTTCGGGATGGTCGTCGTCGACGAGGCGGTGCGCCAACGCGATCGCTTCGTCCCGGTCGATCCTCTGCAGGGCGGGTTCGGATCTCGCGATGCCTTCCAGGACGGTGGCGAGCGCCTCGGCCGTGCTCGGAGACATCACGACCTCCCCGCTGCGCGCGTACCGGCGCCGCATCACGGTCGCGGCGTCCAGCAGCAAGCAGCGCTGCGCCTCGAGCAATTCCGCTCCGCCGTTGACGTCGCTCATCATGTCGAAATCCCTTCCTGCCGTGGCAGATCCGTCGGCAACGGGTGCCAGGAGGCGCGCCCCCGGACACCCGTTGCCGAAAGTCCCGCTGCGAAGCCGTTTCGGCTGGCTCAGCGGATGAGGCTCTTGAGGGCCTTCGCCGCCGCGGCCGGGTCCTGGGCGCTGCGGATCGCGCCACCGGCGACCGCGACGGTCGCGCCGGCTTCCTGGACCGCGGCGATCGACTCACCCGTGATGCCACCGGCGATCGAGAACGGGACACCGGCCTGGCGGCCGTCGTCCAGCAGCGCCTGGATCGAATAGCCGGGCTTGGCCTGCTCGTCGAGCCCCGCGTGGATCTCCACGAAGGAGACGCCCATCTTCGACACCTCGCGGATGCGGGCCACGCGGTCGTCGACCACGGTGATCATGTCGGCGACGACGTCCTTGCCGTGCTTGCGGCCGGCGGCGACAGCACCGCGGACGGTGTCGTCGTCGGCCGCGCCCATCACGGTCACCAGATCGGCGCCCGCGGCGAACGCGAGGTCGGCCTCCAGCTCACCCGCGTCCGCGGTCTTCATGTCGGCGAACACGAGCTTGTCCGGGTGGGCGGCCTTGATCGCCTTGATCGCGTCGAGCCCCTCGGCCTTGATCAGCGGCGTGCCCAGTTCGAGGATGTCCACGTGTTCGGCGGTCTGGCGCGCCAGGGTCAGCGCTTGGTCGAGTTGGGCGACGTCCAGTGCAACCTGAAGCTTCACGGCAATCTCCTCAATTGTTGGTGCCCGGCGCATTTCAGGAATTCGCAGTTCGGTTCCGCAGCCGGAACGGGCAACGGCCTGTGACAGTGCAGGGTTTTCGACATCCCGGTCAACGGCGCCGGAACGAACGGCCGCCATCGAGGCACCAACGGCTGAGAAGGCGGTCACCTGCGGCTGTTTCCGGCACGAGCGCGCTGGCGGAGATGCCCGCTGACGTGCGCGAACGGACACGCCGGGCCGTTTGCGCGGTCTCCGGAGCCGTTCGTTCCCGCCGGGGCGCTGTTCGTGACCGCCGTGTTGACCGGACGTGCGGGCCCGTGCAGTCTCACCAACGCCGAATTCGTCCCGGAATGCGACTGCGGTGAAAGCAGATTCGCCACCACGGGAGAGATCCAGCGCTGTTCCCCGCGATGTCACCGATGCGGACGGGCGACTGGATTCCTCGACGAACACGTTCGACCGACCAGTGGAGAGTGTCTCAGATGACCGAAACGGGCACCGCTGATCAGAACACGGGTGACATGTTGAACCCGCCCCACTTCAGCTACGCGACGCTGGCGATCAGCGGCGAGGTGGACCAGGTGCGCAGAGCCGTGCACCCGGCCGCGTGGACGCGTGCCGGTGCGATGCTGCTCAACGCCCCGGCGGTGTTCACCGTCGGTTCCGGGCGCAGCGGCCTGGCCCTGCAGATGGCCGCGATGCGCTTCATGCACCTCGGGCTCTCCGCGCACGTCGTGGGGGAGACGACGACGCCCGCGATCGGACCGGGCGACGTCCTGGTCGCCGCATCGGGGTCCGGGACCACGAAGCGCGTGGTGCGGGCGGCCGACACGGCGCGCGCTGAGGGCGCGCACGTGGTCGCGCTGACCACGGCCGCCGACTCCGAGCTGGCCAAGATCGCGACCGAGGTGCTGCTGATCCCGGCGGCCGACAAGCAGGACTTCGACGGCAAGGCCTCAGAGCAGTACGGGGGGAGCCTGTTCGAGCAGTCCGTGCTGCTGCTCAGCGACGCTCTGTTCCACGCGCTGTGGAGGTCGAGCGGCACGCAGGCGCGCGAGTTGTGGCGCCTGCACGCGAATCTCGAGTGACGTAGCCGGGAACCAGCCGACGGTCGACGCAGGGAGCCCGAGATGCAGCGGACCGCAATGCACATTCGCACCGACCTCCACACCCTGGAATCAACGGCGCTGGCCGCGACGCACAGCGCGGCGCTCGCCAGCCGCGCCTGGGTGGGGCGGCACGACAAGGAAGCGGCCGACGGCGCGGCGACCGAGGCCATGCGCCAGGCCCTGGCCGGTGCTGCCGGCCGCGGCACGGTCGTCATCGGTGAGGGGGAGAAGGACGAGGCGCCGATGCTCTACAACGGCGAAGTGGTGGGTGACGGTGGCGGCCCGGACTTCGACATCGCCGTGGACCCGCTCGAAGGCACCTCGTTCTGCGCCAAGAACCACCCCGGGGCGATGGCCACCATCGCCTTCGCCGAGCCGGGCACCCTCTGGTCACCCGGTCCCGGCTTCTACATGGACAAGATCGTGGTGCCGCCGCAGGCCAAGGGCGTCATCGATCTCGACCACCCGCCCGAGCAGACCCTGAAGAGGGTCGCCCTGGCCCTCGGCAAGCGCGTCCGGGACCTGCGCGTGGTCATCATGGACAAGCCCCGGCACCAGGAGCTGATCGCCCGCGTGCTGCGCGCTGGTGCGGCAGTGCACACGCCCGCGGAAGGCGACGTCGGCGGCAGCCTCGAAGTGCTGCTGCCGGACGGGGACGCCGATCTGCTCCTGGGCATCGGCGGCACGCCCGAGGGCGTGATGACCGCTGCGGCGGTGCGGGCTCTGGGCGGCGACATGCTCGGCCGGCTCGCCCCGCAGCGCGAGGACGAGGCTGCTGCGATCCGCGCGGCGGGCATGTCCGTCGACCGCGTGCTCACCCGTGACGAGCTCGTCGGCGGCGATGCGCTGTTCGCCGCGACCGGGGTCAGCGGCGGGTCGCTGCTGAGCAGACCGCGCGAGTCCGGCGGCACCGTGACCGCGGAGTCGCTGCTGATCTCCAGCGGCCAGGTCCGCCGCGTCACGCACACCACGTTCGGCTCGCTCCCGGTGGCCCGCGGCTGAGTTCCGGCCTTCCTGCCGAGCCGAGCACCGACACAGACAGTGAGGAGATCCGGTGACACTGCACCTGGACGACCTGCGCGTTCGCCACCTCGGTGAGTGCCACCACGACTCACCGCTGGCCGAGATGCTCGCCGCCAAGCGGACCTCCCCGCACTACGTGGCCGAGGGCGATCGGGTCCTGCTGGAGGACACGGTGTCCATGCTCGCCGAGCACGGCCTCCCACCGGATCGGCTGCCGAGCTTCGAGGCCGCGGGGCCGCGACGCAAGATCTACTTCGACCCGGTCCGGGTCACCGCCGGCATCGTCACCTGCGGCGGGCTGTGCCCCGGGCTCAACGACGTGATCCGCGGTCTGGTGCAGGAGCTGACCACGCAGTACGGGGTCGAGCGAATCCTGGGATTCCGCAACGGACTTCGCGGGCTGACGGCCCAGCACCGCGACGACACCATCGAGCTCACCCCGGACCGCGTGCGCGACATCCACAACGCGGGCGGCACGATCCTGGGCAGCTCGCGCGGTGCGCAGGACGCCGACGAGATGGTCGACAGCCTGCTGCTGCGCGGTATCAACGTCCTGTTCGTCATCGGGGGTGACGGGGGGATGAACGCCGCGACCCACCTCGCGGCCGCCATCCGGGCCCGTGATCTGGACATCGCCGTCATCGGTGTCCCCAAGACGATCGACAACGACCTGCCCTACACCGACCAGTCCTTCGGGTTCCAAAGCGCCTTCGCGCAGGCGGCGAACTTCATCTCCTCCGTGTCCATCGAGGCGGCTGCCAGCCCGGACGGGATCGGCATCGTGAAGCTGATGGGCAGGCATTCCGGCTTCATCGCCTGCTACGCGTCGCTGGCCCGCAACGCCGCCGACATCGTCCTCATCCCGGAGGTCCCCTTCGCGCTGGAAGGTGATGACGGGCTGCTGGCCAGGGTCGAGCAGCACGTCCGCGCGAAGGGCTTCGTGGTGATCGTGGTCGCCGAAGGCGCGGGGCAGGACCTGCTGGCCGAGCGCGGCCTGCTGGAGGGCGATGCGACCGATGCCTCCGGCAACGCCAAGCTCGGCGACATCGGGACGCTGTTGCGGGAGACCCTCACCGCGCACCTGACCGCGGCGGGGCTGGCGCCCACGGTGCGCTACATCGATCCCAGCTACGCGATCCGGAGCGTGACCGCCAACGCCTACGACAGCGTCTACTGCCTCCGACTCGCCCACGCCGCGGTGCACGCGGCCATGGCGGGCAGGACGGAGACGGCGGTCGTGCGCTGGCGGCGGCGGTTCGTGCACGTCCCGATGCCGCTGATCATCAGCAAGCGCAACCAGGTCGATCCGGACGGGGACCTGTGGATGTCGGTGCTCGAAGCGACCGGGAGGCTCGTCGGGAACCCGTCCGCCCGTCACCCGCTGCTCGTCGACGGGTGACCCCGGAGGACCGCTGGTTGTCGCGGTGGTGCCGCTCGTGCGCCGTTCGCCAGCGGTCGTCGCGTACTGCTTGCCCGGCAAATCTCGCACGACGTAGCTTTCGGCCTGAGGTCATGAAGGCCGGAGCGCGAAGCCTGACGTGCACCGCGACCTCGGGATTCGTGGCGTGCTCGCCGCGAGCCGGCGGTCCGTGCGCGACACCTCGGCGGCGTGGTTCGTCCCGCGGTCGAGGTGAGCACCGAGCGGTCGTGCCCGCTTCGTGAGTCGACCAAAGGCGGTCCCAGATGGCAGACATGCACCGGCTCGACCTGCCGGCTCGCAAACCGCGCAAGGCGACGGTGTACGAGGTGTGGGAACGCTTCGTGCGCGGGGAGGACGACGTCCACGGGGTGCGTCCTGAAGTGGCGCTGTCCTGGCACCGCTGCCGCGACCAGTACGGCGTCGATCCGTCGCTGACCGAAGCGCCCGTGGCCATAGCCGACGTCGACCACTCGCTGGAGCACGACGTGGTGTTCGCCGAGCTGGGTTTCCGCGCGGCCTCCGTGGTCGAGGAGGTCAGCAACATCGGCGGTGTCGTGACCATCGCCGACGCCACCGGGCGGGTCCTGGCCGAGTGGGGCGACAAGGCGACCCGCTCGTTCGCCGCGAAGGCCAACCTCGCGCCCTGGTACTGCTGGTCGGAGTGCGCCACCGGGACCAACGGGATGGGCACCGCGCTGGAGACGACCTCGCCGGTGGTGATCCGCGGCGCGGAGCACTGGTGCCAGGCGTTCCACGACTGGACCTGCGCGGGAGTCGCCGTGCGGGACGTGGTGACGAAGGAACCGGTTGCCGTCCTCAACATCTCCTGCTGGCGCAGCGAGCTGCCCAAGGTGGCGGGAGCGTGGCTGAGCAACGCCGCCAGCAGGACGCAGTTCATGCTGCGGCGTCGCGCCCGCGACGCCGGGGGCGAACTGGTCGCCGCCTACAACCACGTGCGGTCGCGCTCGGGCGTGTCGGTGGCGGCGCTGGACCCCGCCGGGCGCGTCGTGATCGCCGACGACAAGGCGAGCGTCCTGCTGGGCGTGCCGAGCTCGACACCGGCCCCCGACCCGGCGGTGCGGTGGAACCCGCGGCTGCCGGAGCTGATCAAGGCCGCGCGCTACGCCGTCAAGCAGGCTTCCCGCAACCCGTCCTGGGTCGGGTCCACGCAGATCTTCACCCACCTCGCCGACGATCCGACCCCGATCAGCATCCGGCCGGTGTTCCTGGCAGGGAACCTCGTCGGCAACCTCGTGTCGTTCGGGGTGTCCGAGGGCGAGCAGCTGCCGCGCGCCGACGGCGCGGGAGGTTCCCCGGGTCAGGCGCAGTCCTCGCGGATCGTGGCGACCCGGGAGAACCGGATGGTGCTGCTGCGGGCACCCGAGGTGGCCTTCGCCGAATCCGAGGGCAACGACGTGTGGCTGTCCACCGACCAGGGACGGTTGCGCGCGGCGACGCCCGCCCTGGACAAGCTGGAGAAGGAGCTGGGCGACGCCGGGTTCCTGCGGGTGCACCGGCAGTACGTGGTGAACCTGGACCGCGTCCGCGAGGTGGAGCGGGGTTTCAAGGGTGAGTTGGCGCTGGTGATGGATGACGGGGGGAACACGATGGTGCCGGTGTCCCGCCGCAACGCTCCTGCGGTGCGGCGGGCGTTGGACATCTGAGGGCGCTCGGAGGGAGGTCGTCGTGCCGGAGAACCCGGACGCTGTTGCGGTCATCAGGAACTACGACGAGAGCGTGCGCAGGGTCGTCACCCGCACCCGGAACCAACCCGCTGCGGGTGGTGACGCCCGCGATTGGTGGCCGGACCGCCTGGACCTGGGAATCTTGTCCAAGCACCACCCGGCGGCGAATCCGCTGGGGGCGGACTTCGACTACGCGGCGGAGTTCGCCCGGCTGGACCTGGACGAGCTGGCGGCCGACATCGACCGGGTGCTGGTCACCTCGCAGGAGTGGTGGCCGGCGGATTTCGGGAACTACGGTCCGCTGGTGCTGCGGATGGCGTGGCACTGCGCGGGGACATACCGGATCGGTGACGGGCGCGGTGGTGCGGGAGCGGGGATGCAGCGGTTCGCGCCGACCAACAGCTGGCCGGACAACCGGAACCTGGACAAGGCTCGGCGTTTGCTGTGGCCGGTGAAGCAGAAGTACGGGCGCAGCCTCTCCTGGCCGGACCTGATGATCTTCGCGGGCAACCGCGCCCTGGAATCCATGGGCTTCCGCACTTTGGGTTTCGCCGGAGGCCGGGTGGAGACCTGGGAATCCGACGCCGACGTCTACTGGGGGCCGGAACGGGCCTGGCTCGGCGATGAGCGCCACACCGGTGTGCGGGATCTCCAGGAGCCGTTGGCGGCGGACGAGATGGGGCTGATCTACGTGGATCCGCAGGGCCCGGCGACGGTGCCTGATCCGGTCGCCGCCGGGCGCGCCATACGCGAGACGTTCCGCCGGATGGCCATGAACGACGAGGAGACCGTCGCGCTCATCGTGGGAGGGCACACCTTCGGCAAGACCCACGGCGCGGGCGATCCCGCTCGTCACTTGGCCGCCGGTCCCGAGGGCGCGGGGTTGGAGGCCCAGGGTTTGGGCTGGGGCAACAGCTTCGGAACGGGCAGCGGAGCGGACGCGATCTCGACCGGGCTGGAGGGGATCTGGACTCCGACGCCGACCCGGTGGGACAACTCGTTCTTGGAGACGTTGTTCGCCTACGAGTGGGACGTGGAGCTCAGCCCGGCGGGGTTGTGGCAGTGGGTTCCGCGTGAAGGGCAAGGCCACGGCACGGTCCCGGACGCCCACGACCCCTCGAAACGGCACACGCCGACGATGCTCACCACGGATCTGGCGCTGCAGGAGGACCCGGCCTACGAAAAGATCGCACGCCGCTTCCTGGCCCACCCCGACCAACTGGCCGACGCCTTCGCCCACGCCTGGTTCAAACTCACCCACATCGACATGGGACCCCGCCACCGCTACCTCGGCCCCCTCGTCCCGCAGCAGCGGATGATCTGGCAGGACCCAGTGCCCGACCGCGACCACGACCTCATCAACGACACCGACATCCGCGACCTCAAAACCCGGATCCTGGAAACGGGAATCCCCGCGTCACACCTGGTGTTCACGGCCTGGGCCTCGGCAGCGACCTACCGCGACAGCGACAAGCGCGGCGGCACCAACGGAGCCCGACTCCGCCTGCAACCCCAAACCGACTGGGACATCAACAACCCCCACACCACACACCCCGTGCTGGCCGCCCTGGAAACGATCCAGCACCGCTTCAACACCGAACACACCACCGGAACACAGGTCTCACTCGCCGACCTCATCGTCCTCGCCGGCTGCACCGCCATCGAACACGCCAACGGCGGAACACCCGTCCCCTTCACCCCCGGACGCACCGACGCCACCCAGGACTGCACCGACATCGACTCCTTCACCGCGCTACAACCCGAAGCCGACGGATTCCGCAACTACGTCGGCAAGAAGGCTCGGCTACCAGCAGAGCACCTGCTGATCGATCGCGCGAACCAGCTGCGGTTGAGCGTGCCGGAGATGACCGCGCTCGTCGGTGGCCTGCGTGTGCTCGAGGCCAACCACCGGGGATCACCGCTGGGAGTTCTCACCACCCGACCGGGCACGCTCAGCAACGACTTCTTCGTCAACCTCCTCGACATGAGAACCGAGTGGTTCGCGGACGCGGGACGACGCGGCACCTTCGAAGGACGTGACCGCGCCACCGGGGAAACGCGGTGGCGCGCGAGCCGCGTCGATCTCGTCTTCGGGTCCCATCCCGAGTTGCGCGCGATCTCCGAGTTCTACGCCGCGGAACCCGAGAGGTTCGCGCGCGACTTCGCAGCGTCCTGGGACAAGGTCATGAATCTCGGCATGCCTCAGCGCCGCTGACTCATTCCGCACATCGCATCAGGAGGAATCCTTCGGCCGCGCACATCGCGGCCGAAGGATTCCTCCTGTTCTCTTCCGCACCCCGGTGAATCGTGCGCAAGACGCTTCTGCCTGATGGAATCCTGTCCTGGGAACCGAATTCGACCCGTTCGGCGGAGTCGCGGTCACACCGCGCTGACCAGGCATGGAACCGAACGCATCGGGATCTCTCCGAGCGCCAACACCGTTGGGCGGTAGCTGATTCCGGGCGAGCGGTGCAGTCGGGCGGGTTAGCGGTCAGCTCTTCCGGAACGTGTTCTCGGACCGTAAAGTTCCGGAGTATCACAGGTTAAATCGATCGGTACTCGGGCCTGGCGATCACGATTCGGACCGCCGTTGAGCCGGCCACCAAGTACCTGTGGAGGGGCAGTTCACCCCAGAACGTTGAGCATTGTTGTCAGCGACTGGGTTTCGTCCCGACCGGCGGAATCAGGAATGCGTTTCACCGCGAATTCCGCGAAGGATCCGGAAGTGGATTCCAACTGAGGAGGTGAGGTCCGATGACGTCAACCCAGGAGCGCGAAGACCTTCTGAACGAACTCGGATTGGGCGAGCAGAACAACGCGGCCATCGGTCGTGTGCTGGGGACCGGGAACATCGTGCGGGCCACCGAGCGGCCCGACGGCACGATGGAAGCGACGATCCGGATCAGGGAGGACGAGATCGCCTGGGACCCGGCGATCCTGGTCCTGCCGCACGGTGGCGACGTCGAGCTCACGGTCATCAACGACGACAAGAACACCCACGCCTGCCTGCTGCCGAGCAACGGCGACAAGAAGTTCCTGTGGCTGCTGAACCACTCGAAGGGCCGGGCGAAGATCAACCTCGATGGCCCCGGCTACTACTGGTACAGCTCGCCCGGTGGCAACGACGAGGGCCGTGGTCTGACCGCCGCCATCGTCGTGCTCGGTGAAGTGCCGCCGGAAGCCCGTCTCGACCGCCCCGACCAGCCGCGCCGGTAGAAAGGACCTGACCGATGACAGTCGAATACGTGGACGCCGGTGACGCCATCGACCACGGAGCGCTGAGCGCAGTCACGGGAAGCGCTCCCGCGGTCACCGACAACATCGACTACGAGCGCATCCTCAACGCGCGTTCGGAATCCCACAACTGGATCACCTACTACGGTGACTACGACGGGAAGCGCTACAGCCTCCTGGACCAGATCAACACCGAGAACGTCAACCGGCTCGGACCGGTGTGGATGTTCCAGGCCGGTACCTCCGGCCAGATCGCAGGTGCCTCGACCTACGCGTTCGAGGCCTGTCCGCTGGTGGTGGACGGCGTCATGTACGTGACCGGCTGGGACGGCTGGTTCTGGGCGCTGGACGCCAAGACCGGCGAGCAGCTCTGGCGCTACAAGCACGCGGTGCCCTTCGACGTGTCGCTGTGCTGCGGCAACGTCAACCGCGGTTGCGCCGTGGCCAACGGCAAGGTCTACTTCGTGACCCCCAACGCCCACCTGCTGGCCCTCGACGCCACCTCGGGCAAGAAGGTCTGGGAGAAGACCATCGGCGACGTGCGCGCGGGCGAGAGCGCCTCGCTGGCACCGCTGGTGGTCAAGGACACGCTCATCACCGGCAGCGCCGGCGGCGAGTTCGGCGTTCGCGGCCACATCGACTGCTGGGACCTGGAGACCGGTGAGCAGCGCTGGCGCTGCTACACGGTGCCCAAGCCCGGCGAGCCGGGATCCGAGACCTGGCCGGAGGACGGCGAGGCGTGGGCCCGCGGCGGCGCGAACCACTGGGTCACCGGCACCTACGACCCGGACACCAACCTGTACTACGCGGGCACGGGCAACCCCGCTCCCGACTTCGACGGTGCGATCCGCCCCGGCGACAACCTCTACACCGACAGCGTCGTCGCGGTCGACGTCGACACCGGTGAGATCAAGTGGCACTACCAGTTCACCCCGCACGACCTCTGGGACTACGACTCCACCATGGAGATGACCCTGTTCGAGAGGGACGGGAAGAAGCTGCTCGGCCACTTCGACAAGAACGGGTACTTCTTCGTGCTCGACCGCACGAACGGCGAACTGCAGCACGTGACCCCGTTCGTGGACCGGATCGACTGGGGCACCATCACCCGCGACGGCAAGGTGACCCCGCGCAAGTACCCGGACAAGGAAGGCGAGCCGGTCCACTTCTACCCCGGCCCGGCCGGTGCCAAGGAGTGGACGCACGCCGCCTACAGCCCGCGCACGGACTTGTTCTACGTGCCGGTCGCCGACGTCGGCGCCACCGCGACCCGGCGGCGCCGCGAGTTCAAGGAGGGCATGCCCTACTGGGGTGCTGCCGTCCAGGTGGACATCGACAACATGGCCGGGTCGGTCAGCGCGTTCGACTCCCACGGCGAGGAGAAGTGGCGCTGGCGCAACCCGCACCCGATGGCGGCGTCCGTTCTCGCCACCGCGGGAGATGTCGTGTTCGCCGGCACCCCGACGGGCGAGTTCCTGGCGCTCGACGCCCGCACGGGCGAGGAGCTCTGGAAGTTCCAGTGCGGGAGCGGTCACCACGGCAGCGCCATGACCTACAGCGTCGACGGCAAGCAGTACGTCGCCGTGCCCGTGGGTTGGGGTGGCTGGCTCGAGGGGATCATCCCCGGCATGCTCGGCGCCGGCCACGGCAGCGCGCTGATCGTGTTCGCGCTGCCCGACTGATCGGCGCATCCCACGCCGTCCGCGGCGTGGTGGGGTGAAGCACGAGACCTCCGGCCGGGTGCGGGCGCAGGCCGCACCCGGCCGGAGGCTCCGTCCTCGCGGCGGCCGGATCGTTGTCCGGTCGCCGAAGACCTGTTGCTCGGCGAGCCGGGTTCGGCTCTCGGACGAGGTCGCGAGACCTGGTGGCTGTGCGAACTGTGCTAGGGGAGGAGGATGCGGTGGGCGAAACTCGACGGGTGGTCGGCATCCGAGGGGACCGTCAGGTCCTGTTCGACATCGCCGAGGTGATCGTGGCCGAATCCGTCGGGAGGGCGGTCTGGCTCAGGACCGACCTCGGGCGATTCCGGTGCGCGACCGACGGAATAGACAACATCGATGACAAGTACGCTGAGTGCGGGTTCGTCCGCGTTCATCGGAGCTTCCTGGTGAACCTCAACCGCGTGCGCGAGGTGACCAGGAAGGACGGCGGCGAGCTGGAGCTCACCGTCGAGAACTACGGCTGGATCGTCCCGGTGTCCCGTCGCCGCGCGAAGTTCGTCACCGAGGCACTGGGCCTCTGACTGCCGCGGCGAACGCGAACTCCGTCGTCCCCGCACCCGTTCCGCGCACTGCGCCGCGTCCCGATGGATCGGCGTCGTGCAGCGGAACGGGTGCGGCTTCGTGCGCTCGGAGGGGCCGGCGCCGTCCGGGCGGAGGATCGAGAAGCGTTGGTAAATACCGTGAATCATGCGATCAACTGCAGAATACGCACGACGAACCGCGCGGTGCAATGGTCTTGATCGAGCATTTCCGCCCGGGAGCGGTCCGGACCCGTTCGTGCCGCCACCGCCCCTGTTCGTGCTGAAATCGTTGACCGGCAACGGGGCTCGTTGCAGCCTGGCGATTCCAGCAGAGCCGCAGACGGCTGCCGGAGGACGAAACGCGCGACGACGAACGGGTTCCCAGGAGTCGATCGCGATGGCTCTCGTGCGAACGCAGCGCGCTAGGAGGCGCAACGACACATGGCTACCTTGACCGAAGTCGCTCACGCGCTCGTCTCCGACCGGCGAGGAGTGCTCGCCGCCGACGAGAGCATCTCCACGATGTCCAGCCGGTTGGAAGGTGTCGGGGTCGCGCCGACGGACGAGAACCGGCGCACCTACCGCGAACTGATCGTGACCACGCCCGGTCTGGTCGATTCCATCAGCGGGATCATCCTGGCCGACGACACCCTGCGCCAGCGGCTGTCGGACGGGCGCGCTTTCCCCGATGCCCTCGCGGACTTCGGGATCCTGGCGGGGATCAAGGTCGACACCGGGGCCAAGCCGCTCGCCGGGGCTGAGGGCGAGAAGGTCACGGAGGGGCTCGACGGACTGCGCGAGCGCGTCGCCGAGTACGTGAGCATGGGGGCGAGCTTCGCCAAGTGGCGCGCGGTGATCTCGATCGGCAACGGCCTTCCCTCCGCGCGCGCGGTGCGCGCCAACGTGCACGGGCTCGCGCGCTACGCCGGTCTCTGCCAGGAGGGGGGACTGGTGCCGATCGTCGAGCCCGAGGTGTTGATGGACGGCGACCACTCGCTCGCCCAGTGCCAGCACGTGACGCGGGTGGTGCTGCGGGCGCTGTTCGACGAGCTCGCGCTGATGCAGGTGAAGCTCGACGAGATGGTCCTCAAGCCCAACATGGTGGTGGCGGGCAAGGACTGCCCGGATCAGCCTGAGGTAGACGACGCCGCGCAGACCACTGTGGACACGCTGCGCGAGACGGTTCCCTCGGGCGTGCCGGGCATCGCGTTCCTCTCCGGCGGGCAGAGCCCGGAGCTGGCGACCAGGCACCTGGGCGCCATGCAGAACTGCGGTTCGCTGCCGTGGGAGCTGACCTACTCGTTCGGGCGCGCGCTGGTCGGTCCTGCTCTGGAGACGTGGCGGGGCGATGACGATCGCTGGGAGGCCGCGCAGAAGGTGCTCTCCGGTCGCGCCGTCGCGAACGCCGCCGCCCGCTGAGCGCGAAGACCGGCCCGGCGCTCGGCCACCGGGCCGGTCGGCTCATGGCCAACAGGGACCCTGTCAATCGGAAGGTGCCGCGTATCACAACTCCTTGATGCGATGGCGTTCGCGAGATCACGATCTTCTCCAACAATCAGGAACCCTGATGGCAGGAGAGTGCGCGATGCCCGATGGAACAGCGTGGGGAGACACCGTTCTCGTCGAGTTCGACGAGGGGATCGCTTGGGTGACGCTCAACCGCCCCGAGAAGCGCAACGCGATGAACCCGGCGCTCAACGACGAGATGGTGCGCACCCTCGACGCCCTCGAAGCCGACCCGCGGTGCCGGGTCCTGGTGCTCACGGGCGCCGGTGAGGCCTGGTCCGCCGGCATGGACTTGAAGGAGTACTTCCGCGACGTCGACGAGTCCGACGACCCGTCGCTGCAGATCCGGGTTCGCCGGGCCAGCGCCGAATGGCAGTGGAAGCGGCTGGCCCACTGGTCCAAGCCGACGATCGCGATGGTCAACGGCTGGTGCTTCGGCGGGGCCTTCACCCCGCTGGTGGCCTGCGACCTGGCGATCACCGACGAGGACGCGCGGTACGGGCTGTCGGAGATCAACTGGGGAATCCCGCCCGGGGGCGTGGTCACCCGCGCGCTGGCCGCGACCGTGAGCCAGCGCGACGCGCTGTACTACATCATGACCGGCGAGACCTTCGACGGCCGACGGGCCGCCGAGATGCGCCTGGTCAACGAAGCGGTTCCCGCCGACCGGCTGCGGGGGCGCACCCGCGAGCTCGCGCTGAAGCTCGCCTCGATGAACTCCGTGGTGCTGCGCGCCGCGAAGACCGGGTACAAGGTCGCCCGCGACATGCCGTGGGAGCAGGCCGAGGACTACCTGTACGCGAAGCTCGATCAGTCCCAGTTCCTGGACGCCGCCGGCGGTCGGGAGAAGGGCATGGCGCAGTTCCTGGACGAGAAGTCCTACCGCCCAGGCCTGTCCGCCTACACCGACGACTGACCGGTGGAGGGGCGGCGCGAGCGGATCCCCGAGGGCGTGCGCGATGATGGGGCGGTGACCAGCCACCACCACGCCGAGCCGCGCACCCTCTACCTCGTCAAGCGCCTGGAGCTGGCGATCCGGGCGCGGATGGACGAGGCTCTGCGCCCGCACGGACTGACCACGTTGCAGTTCACGGCGCTGACCGCGCTGCGGCAGCGCGACGGGCTCAGCTCGGCTCAGCTCGCCCGCCGCTCGTTCGTGACGCCGCAGACCATGAACGAGATGGTGCGCTGGTTGGAGGATCACGGGCACATCCAGCGCCACCGCGATCCCGCCAACCGGCGGGTGCTGCTGATCTCGCTCACCGATGCCGGGCGGGAGATCCTGCGTCGGTGCGACGAGCTGATCCAGGCGATCGAGGACGAGATGCTCGCCGCCATCCCCGAGGTCCAGCGCCCGCTGTTCCGGCAGAGCCTCATCTTCGGCTACACCGCCCTCAACCCCCACGAGGCCCCGTGACCTCGCCCTGCCGACGAGCCGGGTCCGCGCTCAGTAGCGCCGGTCGATGACGGAGTTGGTGGCGGCGTTCCAGCGGATGTAGCCGTGCTCGAAGTTGTTCTGCCGCCCGCCGGAGACCGAGAACTCCCCGGTCGTCGGATAACCCAGGTACGAGCGCTCCCAGCCCAGCGCCGCCCACCGCTCGCGGATCCGGCCGTAGACCTCGTGCGACCACGTCCGGGGAGTCCAGTAGATCGAGGACGCCTTGCTGAAGTGGTTGTAGCGGCCGACCTGGTCGGGAGTGGTGGATTCGTCGGTGGCGGGGTAGCCCAGGGGTCCGGTCTCCCAGCCGAGCCGGCTCCACAGGTCGCGGATCGCGCCCCAGGTGCCGTGCGCGCCGGTCTGCGGCGTCCAGTAGATCGAGGACGCCTTGTCGAAGTGGTTGTAGCGGCCGACGCCGTCGGGCGTGCCGGTCTCGTCGGTCGTCGGATACCCGACAGGGCCGGCCTCCCAGCCCAGACGGCTCCACTGCTCGTGGATCGCGCCCCACACGGCGTGCGCACCATTCGGTTGCGTCCAGTAGACCGAGGCGCCGAAGGCGAAGTGGTTGTAGCGGCCGACCTCGTCCGGCGTGGCCGTCTCGTCCGTGGTCGGGGCGCCGAGAAACGCGTGCCCGCCGCGTTCGAGGTACTTGGGCAGGATCGCGCCGTGGAGCTCGTGCACGCCGGTCTCCCTGCTCCAGTAGAGCCTGCCGTCGCGGTACGGGCGGTAGTGCACCGGACCGTCGGTGACCTCCGGGCCCGCGGGCGGTCCCAGCAGCGCGCGCAGCCCGGGATCGGAGTCGTAGCGCTGGTCGATCGGGGAGGAGTACTCGGCGTTGAGCGTCTGATCGCCCGGCCCCATCGTGATGATCCTGGACCGCTCCACCGGCCCGTCGGACCACCTCGCGAACGTCGACCCGCCGTCGGTGGCGGTGGCCGCCGCCAGCACGTCCAGCTCCGCGCCTTCGGTGACCTTCGCCGAGCTGGCTCCGCCCTCGGTGGGGATCTGCAGCACCGCGGGGACGTTGCTGGTCAAGGTCAACAGGTGCTCGCGGGGCAAGGCGGTGAAGGTCTTCGAGGTGCTCACGCCCTCGGAATCGGTTGCGGTGGCGGTGAACTTCATCCGCGAGTCCGGGTGGTCGGTGAACGCGGAGTCGAAGTTCTCCCCCTGCCCGCCCGACCCCGGGTGGTCGTGGCACGTGGCCTCCTCCGCGCAGTGCACGACCGAACTCGTCCAGGTCACCTCCGACGGGCCGTCCTCGGCGTCGGTCGCGGTGGCCGTCAGGTGGATCGGATCGCCCACCGCGAAGTCCGCTTGCGCGGGTGGGGTCAGGGTCAGCTCCGGCGAGTGGTTCGACGGGGCGACCACGACGTCGGCCTGGCCGGTCGCGCCGAGCGGGTCCCGCACGGTCAGCCGGGCGGTGAAGCGCGGGGTGCCGGGCGCGTAGGTGTGCGTCGCGCGGACTCCTGCGCCCGTGGTGCCGTCGCCGAAGTCCCACTCGTAGCTCAGCGCGTCGCCGTCGAAGTCGATCGACCCCGAACCGTCGAAGGTGACCGTGCGGGTCGTCGGATCCGTGGTGGTGGTCGCCGCGGCGATCGGCGGGTTGTTGGCGGCGGAGTAGCTGAGCCTGCGCAGCGAGCCGCTGTAGATGTCGGCGTAGACCACGTCGCCGTTGGGCGCGGCCTCGAACTTGACCGGCCCGCCGATGTCGGTGCCCAGCGGTGGGCTCTGCGGTGGCTGCACCAGCCGGCCTTGCTCGTCCATCCGCAGGCTCCACATCTTGCGCTGGCTGTAGTCGCCGAAGAAGTACGCGCCGCGGTAGGAGTCCGGGTAGCTCTCGCCGCGGTAGACGATCCCGCCGGTGACGCTGTTGCCCTCGTCGATCCCGCTGCCGTGGCGGTACTCCCACACCGGGGGAGTGTTGGCGACGTTGGCGCACTCGGGCCGGTCGGCGTAGCCGGGGGCGAGGTGGTCGCCCTCCCAGCACGGCCACTTGTAGTTCTGACCGGGGCGCACGAAGTCGACCTCCTCCCACGTGCCGTAGCCGACGTCGCCGACGACCGGCGTCCCGGTGGAGGGGTCCAGCGACAGGCGGAACGGACTGCGGAAACCGGCCGCGTACACGCGGCTGCGCCACGACGCCGGGTCCGACGCCTGGTAGTGCGGGTTGCCCGCGACCCCGCGACCATCCGGCGTGATGTGCACGATCTTGCCCGCAGGCGAGTCCAGGTTGAAGGTCTGGAACGCGGCGGGATCGGTGAACCGGAAGCTCGCCAGATCACCGATGGACACCCAGAGCGTGCCGTCCTGCGCGGCGACGATGCCGGTGATGGCGTGGACGTCGGAGAAGCTCCTGGTCTCGAAGATCACCCGCTCGTTGACGATCCGCGTCGGCTCCGGACTCCCCTCCACCGTCCAGGCCGACAGCCGCAGCAGGTAGCCGTCGGCGGCATCGGGAACGGCGCGAGCCAGGTAGATCTGCCGGGAGGTCGGGAAGTCGGGCGCGGCCGCGACGCCGACCAGCCCGAGGTCCTGCACGGTGTCGACCGGCAGGGTGCCCAGGGTGTTGACCTTCCCGCTGGGCGAGACCCACGCGACCTTGCCCTGCTTGCCGGTGCTGAGCACGCTGCTGTCCGGCAGGTAGGTGAAGTCGGTCAGGTCGTAGGCCCCTTGCCCGCTGGGCTGGTCGCGCAGCACGAATCCGGGCGGCAACGCGGGCGCGGCCGCGGCCGGTTGGGGTGTTGCGACGGTCATCAGTCCGGCCGCCATCGCGAGCGCGCACAGCACCGCGCTCGCTGCGGATCGCCTGCTGCTGCTCATGACCGCCTGCCCCGGGGAGGGTGAAAATCGCCAACAAACTGTGTCCCGCGCCACAGCCGGCGTCCAGGGACCATCGACCCTGTCCGACGGGTCGGCCGCCGGGCACCTCTCCGAGCAGCGGCGGGTGTGAGGACCGGCACTTGATCAGGGGATGACGAGGGCATCTCCGATCAGGAGCTCGTAGGCTGGATGGTCTGCCGCGCGTGCCTCATGCGGAGCACGCGCTCGGACGACAGGAGAGACACGCCGTGGGTGCACGACCTGTTCGCGATCGCGGAGCCATGCTGCCGGCCGAACGGCGGGCGCGGTGACGCTGACCACGGCACGTGAAAACCCGTACGAATCCCCGGAATCCACGGCCATCGCCGTGTACTCGCCGGGCTCCGCGCCGGAGCGGCGAACCCTCGTCGACGTCCTCCGCGCCACCGCCGAGCGGTACCCGGACGCGCCCGCGATCGACGACGGCACCGCCGCGCTGACCTACCGCCGCCTGGCCGTCGAGGTCGACGCCGTGCGCAAGCGACTCGCCGGATCCGGCATCGGCACCGGTGACCGGGTCGGAATTCACATCGCCTCGGGAACCGCCGAGCTCTACGTCTCGATCCTCGGGGTGCTGGCCGCGGGCGCGGCCTACGTGCCGGTCGACGCCGACGACCCCGCGGACCGGGTCGACCTGGTCTTCACCGAAGCCGACGTGTGCGCCGTGCTGAGCACCGGAGGTGGCCTGGAACTTCAGGGCGAGCCGGGCGGGAAGCCCGGCGAACCCGCCGCGAGCGACGACGCGTGGATCATCTTCACCTCCGGCTCCACCGGCAAGCCCAAGGGCGTCGCGGTCAGCCACGGCTCCGCCGCCGCGTTCGTCGACGCGGAGGCTCGCTTGTTCCTCGCCGAGGAACCCATCGGTCCCGGTGACCGGGTGCTGGCCGGGTTGTCGGTGGCGTTCGACGCCTCGTGCGAGGAGATGTGGCTCGCGTGGCGGTACGGCGGATGTCTGGTGCCCGCGCCCCGCGCCCTGGTGCGCACCGGCGTCGACCTCGGCCCGTGGCTGGTGGCGCAGCGGATCACCGTCGTGTCCACCGTGCCGACCCTGGCCGCGTTGTGGCCGGTGGAGGCTCTGGAAGAGGTCCGGCTGCTCATCCTCGGCGGGGAGGCGTGCCCGCAGGAGCTCGCCGAGCGCCTGGACGTCGAAGGTCGCGAGGTGTGGAACACCTACGGCCCCACCGAGACGACCGTGGTGGCCTCGGCGGCGCGGCTCAGCGCCGAGGACGCGGTCCGGATCGGACTCCCGCTGGACGGCTGGCAGCTCGCCGTGGTCGACGAGCGGGGAGAACCGGTCGAGATGGGCGGTTCCGGTGAGCTGGTCATCGGCGGTGCCGGTCTCGCCCGCTACCTGGACCCCGCGAAGGACGCTGAGAAGTTCGCGCCGCTGCCGTCCCTGGGCTGGTCCCGCGCCTACCGCAGCGGCGACCTGGTGCGCGCCGAACCCGAGGGCCTGGTGTTCGTCGGTCGCGCCGACGAGCAGGTCAAGCTCGGCGGACGCCGCATCGAGCTCGGTGAGGTCGACGCGGCGCTGGCGGCCCTGCCCGGCGTCGCCGGAGCCGCCTCCGCCGTGCAGACCACGGCGGCGGGCAACCAGGTCCTGGTGGGCTACGTCGTCCCGGGCACCGGGGAGTTCGACCACGACACCTCGGTGCAGCAGCTCCAGGAGAGGCTGCCCGCGGCGCTGGTCCCGCTGCTGGCGGCCGTCGAGGACCTGCCCACCCGGACGTCCGGCAAGGTCGACCGGGCAGCGCTGCCGTGGCCGCTGCCCACCGCGACCTCCGGCGAGTCCTCCGCGCTGACCGGCACGGAATCGTGGCTCGCGGAGGGCTGGTCGGAGATCCTCGGCGTCGAGGTCACCGACCCGGCGGCGGACTTCTTCGCCAGCGGAGGCGGCAGCCTCACTGCGGCGCAGCTGATCGCCCGCATCCGGCTGCGCCACCCCCAGGTGTCGGTGGCCGACATCTACCAGCAGCCCACCCTCGGCGGGCTCGCCGAGCACCTCGACGCTCTCGACGCCGACACCGAGAACTCGCAGCACGAGGTGGCGCCGACACCGCGCCGGACCGGGCTGCTGCAGCTGCTCATCACGATCCCGATGCTCTCGCTCGTGGGACTGCGGTGGCTGACCGCGCTCGCGGCGATCGGCACCGTGCTGGCGTGGGCCGGTCCGGTGCACTTCCTGCCGACCGCGCCGTGGTGGCTGATCGCGGCGTCCTGGCTGGTGCTGTTCACACCGGCCGGGCGCATCACGATCTCGGCGCTGGGTGCCCGGCTGCTGCTCGACGGCGTCCGGCCCGGCAGCTACCCGCGCGGCGGCAACGTCCACTTGCGACTGTGGACGGCCCAGCAGCTCGCCGAGTTCTCCGGTGCCACAGGAGTTTCCGGCGCGTCGTGGACCGCGTACTACGCGCGGGCGCTGGGGGCGACCATCGCCGACGACGTCGACCTGCACTCGCCACCGCCGATCACCGGCATGCTCAAGATCGGCAGGGGAGCCGCGGTCGAACCCGAGGTCGATCTCTCCGGTCACTGGGTCGAAGGGGATCGGGTGCACATCGGCAAGATCCGCATCGGTGCCGGTTCCCGCGTCGGTGCGCGCAGCACGCTGCTGCCCGGAGCGCGGATCGGCAAGCGCGCCGAGATCGCGGCCGGATCCACGGTGCACGGCTCGGTGCCCGCCGGGCAGCGCTGGTCGGGCTCCCCGGCGAGCAGGGTGGGCAAGTCCGCGCTGGCGTGGCCGTCGAGCCGTCCGCCGCGCTCGCGCGCCTGGATCGCGCTCTACGGCGTGGCCTCGATGCTGCTCGGGTTGCTCCCGGCGCTGGCGGCGGCACCCGGTGTGATCATGATCGGCCGCGCGATCGCCGATGCGCCGGACCTGGCCTCGGCGGCCCTGCGGACCGTGCCGGTCGTGCCGCTGGCGAGCGCGACCTACTTCGCGGCCTACGCGCTGCTGGTGCTGGTCTGCGTGCGCGCGCTGAGCATCGGGGTGCAGGAGGGCTTCCACCCGGTCCACGGCCGCGTGGCGTGGCAGGTGTGGACGACCGAGCGGCTGATGGACATGGCGCGCGTCGGCCTGTTCCCGCTGTACGCGAGCCTGCTGACGCCCGCGTGGCTGCGGCTGCTGGGCGCGAAGATCGGCCGTGACGTGGAGGCCTCCACCGTGCTCGCGCTGCCGAAGATGACCTACGTCGCCGACGGCGCGTTCCTCGCCGACGACACCATGGTCGCCACCTACGACCTCGGCGGCGGTTGGTTGCACGTCGCCCCGGCGCGGATCGGCAAGCAGGCCTTCCTCGGCAACTCCGGGATGACCGCGGCAGGTCGGCGGGTGCCCAAGCGGGGTCTGGTGGGCGTGCTCTCGTCGACCCCGCGCAAGGCGAAGAAGGGCTCGTCCTGGCTCGGGATGCCCCCGATGCCGTTGCGCAGGTCCGTCGACTCGGCCGACCGCAGCCGGACGTTCGCGCCGCCGCTGCGGCTCAAGCTCGCCCGCGCGTGCGTCGAGCTGTTCCGGATCGTTCCGGTGGTCCTCAGCGCGGCGCTGGCGCTGCTGGCGCTCGCCGCGCTGGCGCACCTGCACGCCCGCTTCGGCCTGCTGGGCGCGGCGCTGCTGGCCGGGCCCGTGATGCTGGCGGTGGGTCTGCTCGCCGGTGCCGTGGCGATCGCGGTGAAGTGGGCGCTCATGGGCCGTTACCGCGCGGGGGAGCGCCCGCTGTGGTGCTCGTTCGTGTGGCGGACCGAGTTGGCGGACATGTTCGTGGAGGTGCTGGCGGTTCCGTGGTTGCTGCGGGCCGCCGCCGGAACTCCGGTGCTGACGATGTGGCAGCGCGCCATGGGCGCGAAGATCGGGCGCGGCGTGTGGCTGGAGACCTACTGGCTGCCCGAAGCCGACCTCGTGCGGCTCGGGGCCGGTGCGACGGTCAACCGCGGCTGCGTGGTGCAGACCCACCTGTTCCACGATCGCGTCATGCGGTTGGACGAGGTCCGGCTCGATGCCGGAGCTACGCTGGGGCCGCACGGGATCGTGCTGCCCGGCGCGAGCATCGGCGCGGACACCACCATCGGGCCCGGCTCGCTGGTGACCCGAGGTGACGAGGTCCCCGCGCGCACGCGCTGGCTCGGCAACCCGATCACCAACTGGCAGAAGGGATCCAACCGGTGAGCGCTGCACCGGGCGAGGACCGGTCCGCCGACTCCTACCTCCCCGAACACGGCAACGGCGGGTACCGCGTCGAGCACTACGACCTCGAACTGGACTACCAGGTGGGGCCGAACCGCCTCAGCGGTGACGCGCGGATCACCGCGGTCAGCACGCAGGGTCTCTCGCGCTTCAGCCTCGACCTCGCCGACCTGCGGGTCCGGCGGGTCCTGGTGGACGGCAAGCCGGCCAAGCACACCCACAGCGGCGGGAAGCTGCGCGTCCGACCGCAGCGACCCATCGCCGAAGGAACCGAATTCCGCGTGGAGGTCCGGTATTCGGGCACGCCGCGGCCGGTGCGCGGCCGGTGGGGCGAGATCGGGTGGGAAGAGCTCACCGAAGGATCCATGGTCGCCGCGCAGCCGATCGGGGCGCCGTCGTGGTTCCCCTGCAACGACCACCCGGCCGACAAGGCCTCCTACCGGGTCTCGTTCACCGCGGCATCGCCGTTCTCGGTGCAGGTGACCGGAAACCTGCTGTCCCGCAAGCAGCGCGGCAGCACCACGACGCACGTCTTCGAGCGACCCGAGCCGACCTCGACCTACCTGATGAGCGTCCAGGTCGGGCCTTACACCGACGTGGAGCTGGCCGACGGGGAAGTGCCGCAGCGAGCGGCGATCCCGGCGCGGCTCAAGGAGCTCTACGCGGTCGACTTCGGCAGGCACGGCGAGATCATGGACTGCCTGAGCGGGTTGTTCGGTCCGTACCCGTTCGACGAGTACGTCGTGGTGATCACCGATGACGAGCTCGAGGACCCGGTCGAGGCGCAGGGCATGTCGATCTTCGGCGCGAACCACGTCGACGGGCAGCGCACCCACGAGAGGCTCGTGGTGCACGAGCTCGCGCACCAGTGGTGCGGCAACAGCGTCACGATCGCCGACTGGCGGCACATCTGGCTCAACGAGGGCTTCGCGACCTACGCCGAGTGGCTGTGGTCGGAGCGCTCGGGCGGGCCGGCCGCGCAGGCGCACGCCGCGGACTGGCACGCCCGGATCGCCGCGGACCTCCGCATCGGCGACCCGGGCGCGTCCCGGATGTTCGACCCCCAGGTCTACAAGCGCGGTGCCCTCACCCTGCACGCGCTGCGGCACGAACTCGGCGACGAGCCGTTCTTCGAGCTGCTGCGGCGCTGGGCGACCGAGCACCGGCACGGCGCGGTGACGACCGCGGACTTCACAGCCCTGGCGGGCGAACACGCGAACCGCGACCTGGACGGGTTCTTCACCGCGTGGCTGGACCGGACCGAGCTGCCGCCGCTACCGGCCTGAGGGGTCATTGCAGAATTGCTTTGCTTGGCGGTGCGGGTGGCGGAACCTCACACGCCGTCTGGACTCCGTGCGCCACTCCTTTTGTATGCCAATACACGGCGTCGCGGCGTACTCGCCAGACGGCGTGTGAGAACCCGCGGCGGTGCGGGCTGAGTCCCACACCTGAAACAGCGGCCGCACTCCGACCCGAGTCCTGAGCCCGGCCGGTGGCCTCAGCGGGTCGCCGCGACCGGTGCCTCGGTGAACAGCTGCGGCTCGATCACCAGTCCCTGCGCGAAGTTCTCGTCGACCTGGGCCTTCTCCGTCGGGTTGGGCAGGGTGTTCTGGCACTCGGTTCCCGCGCTGGCGCCGGACATCAGGTCCTCGCAGACACCGGTCCGGTCGTCGGGGAGCCCGAGGATGTGGCCGATCTCGTGGGTGGCGATGCGCGGGATGTGGTGGCCCTCGTTGACGGCCTCACGCCCCATCCACACCGTGCCCACGCCCAGCGAATCGGTCTGGGCGCGCGGCCAGCCGTCGTCGGCGAGGACGGTGAGGTCGGCCTGCCCGCCGGTCGCCTTCTCGAACTTGACGTTGGCGACCTGGCCGTTCCAGGTCTCGGTGGCCTCGTCGATGGCGGCCTGGAACTCCTCGGCCTGGCTGGCGTCGTAGGTGATCACGCGCGGCTCGGCGGCGTCGCTGGGGACCGCACCGGCCAGCGGCGCACCTGCCACCAGCAGAATCGCGGTCGCCGCACCGGCGATCGCGGTGGAGATCGAGAACTTGGACATGTCGACTCCTCCTGTCGGCGTCGTTCGTCGAAACGATCAACACGCCGGAGGCTAAGCAGGAGTCCCACGCCGATACGGACAGTGGCGGATACCCGCCATTCCCAGATACGCACAGTGGTCGGTGAACGTCCAGTGCGAGGTCAGCGCGGTAGCAGCGAGTGGGGGAGGATCATCTCGCCGGTCGCCCGGCCGTGCTCGTCGAGCAACCACCCCATGCGCTTGCGGGTCCGCAGCGTCAGGACCGACTCCAGCAGCCGCAGCGACGGGAGCTTCTCGTTCACCAGCCGCTCGATGCGGATGAGATCACCCGTGCTGCGCGCCCACACCAGGAACGTCAGGTTGGACTGGCCGGCCGTGGACACCAGCAGTCGCAGCTCCGGCAGCGTGGACAGCGAGCGGACCGCGTGGTCCAGCTCCGTCATCGGGACCTGTGCGAACCACTTGCACACGATCGGCCAGCGGGTCCGCACCCCCGCGACCTCGCAGCGGAAGGCCAGCGCGTCGGTGGCCAGCAGCCGGGCGACCTGCCTGCGCACGGTCGCCGGGTCCCGCCCGAGCGAGCGGGCGATCTCGGCGGCGTTCTGCCTGCCGTCCTGGGCCAGGCGTTCCACCACCGGCCAGCAGGAGTCCGGGATGCGTCCGCCGGACGGGCTCTTGGCGTGCCGGGCGGCCTCGCGCAGCGCGGCCTGCTGGTCGGGATCGAGGGAATCGAGGCGCCAGTCCGCGCCCTGGCGGTGAACCCTGGTGGCCACGTGGGTGTTCACCGCCCGCACACCCGGCACGGTCGGCAGCTCGTCGAGGGCGAACGTGGCCAGCGAGTCGTGGTCCGGCACGATCACGGTCAGCGCCAGGTCCCGGCCGTCCGCCGTCTCCTCGACCGAGGCGGCCCGGTGGTCCCGGGCGATCCGCTCGATGGCCTCCGCGCGCCGGGCGGGGTCCACCCGCAGGTCGACGAAGGCGACCACGTCGTGCGACAGCAAGCCGGAGTGGACCGTCAGCCACGCCAGCCCCGCCGTCCGCAGCCGGTGCCAGCGCGCGGCGAGCGAGGCCGGCGTCGACCCCAGCACCCGCGCCGCCTCGGCCCAGCTGACCCGCGGCGCGATCTGCAGCGCGTGGATCAGGGCCAGATCCTCTTCGGACAGTTCCGGGGGGTTCGAATTCACGAATCACCTCCTGCGACGCGGTCCGATGCACGAATCCCGCGAATGTTCACGCTCGGCATGGCCGACATCGCACACTGACGCGCCTCGGTGTCGTTATGAACCAGGTCACCAATGGAGGTAACCGTTGTCTGTCAACGAGGACGCGCGGTCGATGCGTGACGAGCTGATCGCGCTCCGTCACGAGTTCCACCGCGAACCCGAGGTGGGGCTGCAGGTGCCCCGCACCCAGGAGAGGGTGCTGGAGGCTCTGGACGGCCTGCCGCTGGAGATCACCACCGGCCGGGACGTGAGCTCGGTGACCGCGGTGCTGCGCGGCGGCGGCGGACCGTCGGTGCTGCTGCGCGCGGACATGGACGCGCTGCCGGTCCGGGAGCGCACCGGCCTCGACTTCGCTTCGCAGACCGGCGACACGATGCACGCCTGCGGCCACGACCTGCACACCACGATGCTCATCGGCGCCGCCCGGCTGCTGTCCGCGCACCGCGACCGGCTGGGCGGTGACGTGGTGCTGATGTTCCAGCCGGGGGAGGAGGGCTACGACGGCGCGCGGTACATGGTCGACGAGGGAGTGCTCGACGCCGCGGGCCGCCGGGTCGACGCGGCCTACGGGATGCACGTGTTCTCCTCGACCGCGCCGCAGGGGCGCTTCCTCACCCGGCCCGGAGCGATGCTCTCGGCGTCCGACGAGCTGCACGTCCAGGTGCGCGGCTCGGGCGGGCACGGGTCGGCGCCGCACCACACCCAGGACCCGGTCGCCGCGATCAGCGAGATGATCACCTCGCTGCAGACGATGGTGACCCGCCAGTTCGACATGTTCGACCCCGTCGTGCTCTCGGTGGGTTCGCTGCACGCGGGCAGCGCGGTCAACGTCATCCCCGAGAGCGCGACCTTCGGCGCCACCGTGCGCACCTTCTCGGCGGAGTCGCGGGAGCGGATGCGGGAGCGCTCGGCCGCCGTGCTGCAGGCGGTCGCGGCCGCGCACCGGGTCGACGTCGAGATCGACTACCGGGAGGGGTACCCGGTCACCCGCACCGACGCCGAGGAGACGGCGTTCGTCGACCGCACCGTCCAGGAGGTGTTCGGCGGCGAGCGGCACGAAACGCTGCCCAACCCGCTGTCGGGTTCCGAGGACTTCTCCCGGGTGCTCGACGAGGTGCCCGGCGGATTCATCGGACTCGGCGCGGTTCCCGAGGGGATCGACCCGGACACCGCCGACTACAACCACTCTCCGACCGCGATGTTCGACGATGCGGTGCTCGCCGACGGCGCCACCCTCTACGCCGAGCTCGCCCTGGCCCGCACCCACGTGGAGAACTGATCATGAGCAATTCCGTTCCCCTGCCGGTGCGCCGCAAGGCGGTGCTCGCGGCGTCCATCGGCAACTTCATCGAGTGGTTCGAGTTCGGGCTCTACGGGTTCTTCGCCGCCGCGATCGCGGCGAACTTCTTCCCGGGCAGCCACAGCCTGATCTCCACCTTCGCCGCCTTCGGCGTGTCCTTCGTGCTGCGCCCCCTGGGCGCGCTGATCTTCGGCCACTACGGCGACCGGATGGGACGGCGCACGACGCTGTCGATCTCCATCATCGGGATGTCGGTGGCCACGTTCGTCATGGGCTTGCTCCCCAACTACGACGGGATCGGCGTGGCCGCCCCGATCCTGCTCGTGATCGCGCGCGTCGTGCAGGGCTTCTCGGCCGGGGGCGAGTTCGGCGGCGCCACGGCGTTCATGGTCGAGTACGCCCCGCGCCACCGGCGCACCTTCTACGGCAGCTGGCAGATGTTCACCCAGTACGCGGCGACCCTGGTGGCCACGATGATCGGGGCGCTGCTGTCGCTGGCGCTCACGCCCGAGGCGCTCAGCGAGTGGGGCTGGCGGATCCCGTTCCTGGTCACCCTCCCGCTCGGCGCGATCGGGCTCTACCTCCGGTTGCGGTTGGACGAAACACCCGAGTTCCAGGCCGAATCCGGCGGGAGCAGCGATGACCGCGCGCCGCTGATGATCACGCTGCGGGAGCACTGGCGGAGCGTGCTCAAGGTCATCGGTCTGATCATCTCCGGCACCACCTGCACCTACATGATCCAGGCCTTCTGGCCGGCGTTCCTGGTCAAAACCCTGCACATCCCGCAGGTGGACATGTTCAGCGCGATGCTGGTGGGCATCGCCGCGCTGCTGGTGACCTGCCCGGCGTGGGCGTTGCTGGCCGACCGGATCGGCAGGCGCAAGCCGTTCCTGGTCGCCTCCCCGGTGTCCCTGGTGGTGCTGGCCGTGCCGATCTACCAGCTCATCCTGTCGGGCTCGTTCGGGATGATCACGCTGGCCTACGTGCTGCTGGGACTGCTGATGGCGCCGGGCCTGGCGGCGATCTCCACCGCGATCGCCGAGGCCTTCCCGACGAAGGTGCGCTACAGCGGCCTGTCGCTGGCCTACAGCGCGGCGGTGTCGGTCTTCGGGGGTTCCACGCCGCTGATCCTCTCCGCGCTCGTGGAGTCCACCGGGAACCCGATGACACCGGCCTACTACCTGATCGGGGTGGCGGCGGTCTCGGCGCTCGCCGCGTTGAGCATGACCGACACCTCCCGCGACCCGGCACCCGCGGAGGCCGAGGCGGTGTCCGCCCGCTGACGCGGGTGCGCGGCTCGCCTGCGGGCTCCGTCCAGACGGAAGTGGGGGTGGGGAAGTTTTCATGAAAACCTCCCCACCCCCCTCGCCGCGCCGGTGCGCGAGGCGCGTTTGGCGCAGGCGGGGGTGCCGGTGGACGATCAGGGCATGGCTGGTGAATTCAAGCGGGACATGAACTACATCGCCACGCGGATCACCGCGGACGGGCGCGACGGCTACCCGGTCGAACCCGGTCGGTACCGCCTGGTGGTGGCCAGGGCGTGTCCCTGGGCGAACCGCGCGGTCATCGTGCGGCGGCTGCTCGGCCTCGAACCGGTGCTGTCGATGGGCATCGCCGGGCCCACCCACGACGAACGCAGCTGGCAGTTCGACCTCGACCCGGGTGGACGGGACACGGTGCTGGGCATCGAGCGGCTGCGGGAGGCCTTCCTCGCCCGCTTCCCGGACTACGAGAAGGGCATCACCGTGCCCACCATCGTCGACATCCCCAGCGGGCAGGCCGTCACCAACGACTTCCCGCAGATGACCCTCGACCTCTCCGGCGAGTGGCGCGAGCACCACCGGCCGGGGGCGCCGGAGCTGTACCCGGAGGACCTGCGAGCCGAGATCGACCAGGTCAACGACCTGGTGTTCAAGGTGAACAACGGGGTCTACAAGACCGGGTTCGCGCAGACCCAGGAAGCCCACGAGAAGGCCTTCGCCGAGCTGTTCGAGGCGATGGACCTGCTCAGCGAGCGGCTGGCCGGGCAGCGGTTCCTCGTCGGCGATACCATCACCGAGGCCGACGTGCACCTGTTCCCGACGCTGGTGCGCTTCGACGCCGTCTACCACGGGCACTTCAAGGCCAACAGGCACAAGGTCTCCGAGATGCCGGTGCTGCGGGACTACACGCGAGACCTGTTCCAAACCCCGGGTTTCGGCGACACGATCCACTTCCCGCAGATCAAGGAGCACTACTACGTGGTGCACCGCAACGTGAACCCCACCGGCATTATCCCCGCGGGCCCCGACCTGTCCGGTCTGCTGGAACCCCACGGCCGCGAGAAGCTCGGAGGCCGCCCGTTCGGCAACGGCACCCCGCCCGGCCCGCCGCCGGAATCCGAACGAGTCCCCGACGTCGTCTGACCCGAGCACCGCGTGCGGCCGAGGAGGATCACGACCTCCTCGGCCGCACCGCTCGGAACGGGTCGCTGCGCGCGGAAGCCGTTCGAGAGCTGCGCGAATCCCTTCGTGCCGGGATGAGATCCACCCGTTCTCAACTCATTGCCCGCTGTTCCAGCGGCGTGCCATGTTTCACGCTCACCTGCTGAACGGAGATTCTCGGAGTCCTCTCCGCTGGAACTCCCGTTGAATTCCGACGCCGTCGGTTCGAAATCGGCCGAGCAGTTCCGGCTCTGGGCGGCGCCGTGGCATCGCGCACCGAACACCGCAAAGGAGCGGATCGTGACCGCATCGGACGCAGCGACAACGGACCAGGAAACAATCGCGAATCAGAGCTCGGAGCCCGACTCCGGCCCCTTGGCCGGTGACCCCTCGCTCATCGGAGTACCCACCTTCGTCGTGGGTTCGATCGCCCTCGGGATGACGTTGGCCGGTTTCGTGCCCGCGGAAGCCGTCGGAGCGCCCGTGGCCATCATCCTGGCCGCTACCGGAATCGGTCAGCTCGTCGCGGCGCTGTGGGCCGCCGGGACGGGGCAGAGCGCGGTGGCGTCCATCTTCGGCATCTTCTCCGGGTTCTGGCTCAGCTACGGCTTTCTCGTCCTCGGCTTGACCCACGACTGGTTCGGGGTTCCCGCCGAGAGCGCGACCGCCACCCAAGCCGTGTTCCTGACGTCGTGGCTCATCGCCGTCGCGCTGCTCGCCGTGGCGACGTTGCGCCTGCCCGCCGCCTACACCGTTCTGTTCACGCTGATCGCGGTCGCGCTCGCACTGGTCCTGATCGCGACCGTGCAGGATTCGGTGCAGTTGAAGGCGATCGGCGGGTACGTCGTGTTCAGCTTCGCGGCGCTCGGCGGCTACCTGTTCCTGCACGTGATGTCGGAGGCGACGGGCGGTCGCGGGCTGCCGCTCGGGCGCCCGGTGCTGGGGGCCTGAACCCGCGGGGCGCGGAGTGGCCTGGAACGGCCTCCGCGCCCCGCGGTCTTCAGGCTCAGGAGCGCAGCTCGGGGAACTGGTCGTCGCGCCACTCCAGGTTCTGCCCGGCGGATTCGTCCTCGCGGGCGCGCAGTTCGACGCGGCGAATCTTGCCGGAGATCGTCTTCGGGAGATCGAAGAACTCCAGTCGCCGCACCCGCTGGTAGGGCGCGAGGTGTTCGCGCGCGTAGCGCAGGATCTCGCAGGCGGTCGTCTTGTCGGGCGCGTGGCCGGGAGCCAGCGCGATGTAGGCCTTGGGGACGGCAAGCCGCACCGGGTCGGGCGAGGGGACCACGGCCGCCTCGGCCACCGCCGGGTGCTCGATCAGCACCGATTCGAGCTCGAACGGGCTGATCTTGTAATCGCTGGCCTTGAACACGTCATCGGTGCGTCCGACGTAGGTGATGTAGCCGTCCTCGTCGATGGTCGCGACGTCCCCGGTGTGGTAGAAACCGCCGTCCATCGCCGCGTCGTTGCGCTCGGCGTCGTTGCGGTAGCCGGTCATCAGCGGCAACGGGTGCTGGGCGAGGTCCAGGCAGATCTCGCCTTCGCCGGAGCCCTCCACCGGCCGGCCCGTCGCCGGGTCGACCAGCACGACCGGAACGCCGGGCAGGGCGCGACCCATCGACCCCGGGCGGAGCTCGGATCCGGGAGTGTTGGCCACCTGCGCCGTCGTCTCGGTCTGCCCGAACCCGTCCCGCAGCTTCAGGTCCCAGGCGCGCTCGACCTGCTCGATGACCTCCGGGTTGAGCGGTTCGCCCGCGCCGATGACCTCCCGCAGCGCTCCGGGCCTCTCTCCGAGGTCGGAGTTGATGAGCATCCGCCACACCGTGGGCGGAGCGCAGAACGTCGACACCTCCCACCGCCGCAGCCGGTCGAGCAACATGACGGGGTCGAACCGCCGGTAGTTGCACACCAGGATGGTCGCCTCGGCGATCCAGGGAGCGAAGAAGCACGACCACGCGTGCTTGGCCCAGCCCGGCGAGGAGATGTTGAGGTGCACGTCGCCCGGCCGCAGACCCAGGAAGTACATCGTGGCCAGGTGTCCGACGGGGTAGGAGACCTGGGTGTGCTCGACGAGCTTCGGACGCGAGGTCGTGCCGGAGGTGAAGTAGTGCAGCAGCGGATCCCCCGGACCGGTTCCCGGGTGGGTCACCGGACGCGCAGGGGAGGACGCGGCCTCGCGCAGATCCGCCCACCCGTCGGCGGGACCGACGCTGATCCGGCCGTAGGCGCCGGGCACGTCGGTGAACTTGCTCGTGTCGGCGGCGTTGGCGATGACGTGCTGGGCGCCGCTGCGGAAGATCCGGTCGATCAGCTCGGCGGGTCCGACCGCGGTCGTGGTCGGCACGATCACCGCGCCCAGCTTCATGATCGCCAGCATCGATTCCCACAGCTCGACCTGGTTGTCGAGCATGAGCACGACGGATTCGCCGCGGCGCACGCCTCGGGAGGACAACCAGCCCGCCAGGCGATCGGACGCGGCGGCCATGTCGGCGAAGGACCGCCGCAGCTCGGAACCGTCCTCCTCGACGATGACCAGCGCCGGGCGGTCGTTGTCGCGGGCGATCGCGTCGAACCAGTCGATCGCCCAGTTGAACTGCTCGCCCAGCTGCGGCCAGCGGAATTCGGTGACCGCGCGCGCGTGCTCTCCGCGGAGCGCCAGGAGCTGGTCGCGGCTTTCCCGGTATGCCCCGGTGACGTCCATTGCGGTTTCCCCTTCGATGCGACGACGCTGTCCCGGAAGAGCGTGCACCGCTCGCTGGGCGAGCGGACACCCACTCGTGGGGGTAGCGGTGATCGGCCGTTGTGGGGTATCCACCCACGAGAAGCGGGGAGGTGCGAGCATGGACGACGATGTCCGGGCGGCTGACTGGATCGACCGGCTCCTGCCGGAACGGCTGAGCTGGTTGGCGCGATCGAGCGGAATTCCCGTGGTGTTCGGCGGCGGAACGTCGGCGACGCCGGACCAGCTGGTGATCGGCCGCTTGAAGGGCACCTTCGGGACGGGGTTGCGCGGGCTGGAGGTGGGCCGGGGCACCGGGCTCGGCGGCAGGGTCCTGCGCGACCGCGTGGCGCACCGCGTCAACGACTACGCCCGCACGACCGACATCACCCACGAGTACGACGCCATCGTGGTGCGCCAGGAACGGCTCACCTCGGTGTACGCCCTGCCCATCAAGGTCGGTGGCTCGGTGCGCGGCGTGATCTACGGAGCGGTCCGCGATCACCGGCCGCTGGGCGACCGCGCGCTGCGCACCGCGGAGGTGGTGGCCGCGCAGCTGTCCCGCGACGTCGAGAACCGGTTGCGCCCGGACCCCGAACTCCGCGAACCCGATCCGCTGAACGAGCTCGCGGCGCTCATCGAGGAGACCGGCGACGCCGCGCTGCGCGCTCGCCTGAGCCGGATCCACGACCGCCTCGGCGGGAGCAGGGACCCGGTGGCGAGCAGCGAGCGCTCCCTGGCGCCGCGCGAGATCGAGGCGCTGCGCCTGGTCGAGATCGGAGCCTCCAACGTGGAGATCGCCGCCCGCATGGGCCTCAGCCCGCAAACGGTGAAGACCTACCTGCGCAACGCCACCCGCAAGCTCGCCGTCCGCAACCGCACAGCAGCAGTCCACGAAGCCCGCCTCGCAGGCCTGCTGTAGAAGTCCGAAAACGCCTCGCGCCACCGGAGGCAGGCCCGGTTCTCACGAGGTCGGTACTTCGACGACGAAGAACAAGAACGTCGGTGTGGTCGCGAGCTGCTCGAAATCGTCGGGGAAGATCTCGCGAGCAGACGGGTCCGGCTGCGGTTCGCTGATGGTGGTGAGGTGGAAACCGGCCCCGGTGAAGGCGTCGATCATGGAATGCAATGGGCGGCGCCAGAACGTCATCGGGAGCGTGCTTCCGCCGAACTCCCAGTTGAAGCTGTAGCTCGTGGTCGCGAAGTAGCCGGGCCGGGGATCGGAGATCGTGTACGCGACGAAGGGGTGCTCCACCGATGCGATCAGACGGCCCCCTGGTTTGAGGATTCGGTGGAACTCGGCCAGCGCGGATCCCCAATCTTCGAGGTAGTGCAGGACGAGCGACGCGACCACGTCATCGAAGGCGGCGTCCGCGAACGGCAAGCGGTCCCGCAGGTCGGCGACGTGCAAGGGCGTACCGTCGCCAAGCCTCCGCTTCGCCAAGCGCACCATCTCCGAACTGATGTCCACACCCGTGACGACCGCACCTCGGGCTTGCAGTTCCGCCGAAAGCGCACCTGCCCCGCAACCGGCGTCGAGGACACGACGACCGGTGACGTCGTCCGCGATCGCGAGCATCGCAGGACGTTCGTAGTAGGCGTTGACGAGGTTGTTCTCGTTCTCCGCCGAGTACGCCTCCGCGAAGCTGTCGTAATCGTTCGCCTGCGCCGAGGGAGAAGTCCGAGCTTCCTCCAGTCCACCGGTTTCGTGCTCCACGCCCCGACCCTAACGACGGCGACGGAAATCTCGCCGCGTGCAACGGCCCGCAACGCCCCCTCCACCAAGTTCGGGAACCACCCCGTCGCCCAGCGCACGAAGAACGAGAACGCCGACGCGCGCGCGAGCCGCTCGACGTCGGCCGGTCCCAGTTTTAGTCCAAACCGAGCCATGATCATGTCCGAAATGTCGGCTCAGTTTGGACTAAAACTGGGACTTGGTGCGCATCCCGCAACGTGACTCGGGCTTCCCGGTGGCGCGCGGGGGCGGTCAGTGGATGGTGATGAGGCCGAGGCCCAGGCCGGTGGTGATGACCACGGCGCAGACCAGGAGGGCCCACTTGATGGCGAAGCGGTGGTGGTCGCCGAGGTCGACCTTGGCCAGGCCGATCAGGACGTACATGGCCGGCACCAGCGGGCTGAGCATGTGGATGGGCTGGCCGAGCAGCGAGGCGCGGGCGATCTCCATCGCGCCGATCCCGTGCTGAGCACCGGCTTCGGCGAGGATCGGCATGACGCCGAAGTAGAAGGCGTCGTTGCTCATGAAGAAGGTGAACGGCACGCTCAGCACCGCGACGATGACGCTGAAGAACGGGAACAGCGCGTCGGGCAGCGCGGTGAGCAGGTACTGCGCCATCTGCTCGATCATCCCGGTGCCGGACAGCACCCCGGTGAACACCGCTGCGGCGAACACCATCGCGACCACGGCCACGACGCTGTCGGCGTGCGAGGCGATCCGGTCGCGCTGCTGCTCCAGCTTCGGGTAGTTGACGATCAGGGCCAGCGCGCAGCCGATCATGAACAGCACCGAGATCGGCAGCACGCCGACGATCAGCGCGGTCAGCAGCGCGACGGTCAGGCCGGCGTTGAACCAGTACAGCTTCGGCCGCAGCGATTCGCGGTCGGGAGCGAGCACGTCGAAGTCTCCCGAACCATCCTCGGAACCGTCCGCCCCCGAACCGCCCGATCCCGAGTCGCCCGAGCCCGAACCGCCCGAGAACGACACGCCCGAGCCCGCGCCGACCAGGGCCGGTGCGGCGGTGCGCAGCCGGGCGCGCTCGCGCTGCCCCAGGACGTAGGCGAGCACGAACACGGTGACCAGTCCGGCGGCCAGGGCCGGGATCATCGGGACGAACAGCTCCTGCGGGTCCAGCCGCAGCGCGCTGGCCGCGCGGGCGGCCGGACCGCCCCAGGGAACGACGTTGAGGATCGCGTTGGTCAGGCACGCGAGGCCCGTCATCACCACCGGGCTCACGCCCAGCCTGCGGTAGATCGGCAGCAGCGCCGACACCGTGATCATGAAGGTGGTCGTGCCGTCGCCGTCCAGGGACACCAGCGCGACCAGCGCGACGGTCCCCATGATCAAGCGCAGCGGGTCGTTGCGCGTGAGGCGGACGACGCCGCGCGCGATCGGGTCGAACAACCCGGCGTCGATCATGATCCCGAAGTAGAGGATCGCGAACAGCAGCATGGCCGCGGTCGGAGCGACCGACTTGATGCCGTCGGTGATCATGTCGCCGAGGTCGGGTGCGAACCCTCCGATCAGGGCGAAGACCGCGGGAACCGCGATGAGCGACACCATCGGCGAGAGGCGTTTGCTCATCACCAGGTAGAGGAAAACCGTCACCATGCTCAAGCCGAGTAGCGCGATCAACGCGTCCTCCTCCCGCGGACCTCCGGTGGTCCCACTTGCAGCTCCGTTGCGTTCCGGGGAACCGTAGGTGAGCTACGTCGCGCTGACGAGATTTGTCGATGTTGCCCGCGTAGACCGCGTTCAGCACGTTCTGCGCGTTCTGCTCACGACGTAGGGTCGGGGGATGCCCCACCGCCCGATGCGGTTCGCGCGACAGGCCCTGCTTCTGCAGATCGCCTTGATCACCCTGGTCACCACGATCGGGTTCTTCCTGGTCGCGTCGCTGCTCGACCGCCACCTGGTCGACCAGTACGGCCAGCGCGCCCTCACCGCCGCCCAGGTGCTGGCCACCGACACCGACCTCGCCGACTCGGTCGCGCGCGGCGACCAGCCCGGGGTGCGCGAGCAAGCGGCCCGGGCGCGCGCCGCCTCCGGGGCGCTGTTCGTCGTCGTCACCGACAGGCGCGGCATCCGGATGTCGCACCCCAACCCCGACGAGATCGGCGAACCGGTCAGCACCGACCCGCGCCAGGTGCTCGCGGGCCAGGAGGTCGTGAACGTGCAGCGCGGCACGCTCGGGTTCTCCGCTCGCGGGAAGGTTCCGCTGCGCGCTCCCGACGGCGTGGTGATCGGTCAGGTGAGCGTGGGTTTCGACGCCGAGGACATCAACACCTCGCTGCTGCGGCTGCTCGGCACGACCGCTGCGTTCCTCGGCGGTGCGCTGCTGGTGGGCATCGCGGGCGCGGCGTGGCTGACCCGGCTGCTCAAGCGGCGGACGCTCGGGCTCGAACCGGAGGAGCTCGCGGAACTGGTGCGCCAGCGCGAAGCGGTGCTCTACGGGATCGGCGAGGGCGTGCTCGCCGTGGACGCCTCCGGAGATGTCTCCGTCCGCAACCGCGAAGCCGAGAAGCTGCTCGGCACCCCGATCGAGGTCGGCACCCCGACCGGCGATCTGGAGATCCCGCCGCGGCTGCGGGACCTGCTCCTGAGCCGGCGCGAGGCCGACAACCTGGTCGCGCTGTCCGGAGACCGGGTGCTGGTCGCCAACCACAGGCCGGTCAGGCGCGGAGCCCTCGAACTGGGCAGCGTGCTCACCCTGCGCGATCGCACCGATCTGGAAGCGCTCAACCGCGAGCTCGACAAGGTGCGGAGCATGACCAACACCCTGCGCGCGCAACGGCACGAGTTCACCAACCGCCTGCACACCCTGTCCGGTCTGCTGCAGACCGGGCGGCACGGCGAAGCCGTCGAGTTCGTGCAGGCGTTGACCCACGGCGAGGTCAGCGGGCTGGGACCGGCAGCCGAGGCCGTGCGGGACCCCTACCTGGTGGCGTTCCTGTCGGCGAAGAAGTCGGTGGCCACCGAGCGCGGCGTCGAGCTGGAGCTGGCGGAGACGAGCTGGGTGCCCGCGGCGCTGAGCGCCCCGGTGGAGGTGATGACGGTGGTGGGCAACCTCGTCGACAACGCGATCGACGCGGCGCGAGCCGGAGCTGCCCGCCCGGCGCGGGTCGAGGTCGACCTGCTGTCCGACGGCACCACGCTGCACGTGTCGGTCGTGGACAGCGGTGATGGTGTTCCGGAAGGGTTGCGCGAGGACATCTTCGTCGAAGGCGTGTCCTCCAAGGACTCCCACGGCAACGGCCTCGGGCTCGCGCTGTGCAGGCAGGCGGCGCGCAGCCTCGGCGGCGACGTGCGGATCGCCGGGACGGGCGACGAGCCGGGCGCGCTGTTCGTGGCGACGATGCCGAACGCGATCGACGAGGGTTCCCCGGCGAGCGAGGAGGCGAAGCCGTGATCGGTGTGGTCGTGGTGGACGACGATTTCCGCGTGGCGCAAGTGCACGCCGAGTTCACCGATCGCGTCAGCGGTTTCCGGGTGCTGGGCACCGCGCACACCGCGCAGCAGGCGCGCGAGCTCATCGCCGAGCGGAACCCGGATCTGGTCCTGCTCGACAACTACCTGCCCGACCACGACGGGATCGCGCTGCTCGCCGAGCTCGAGACCGACGCCATCATGCTCACCGCCGCCACCGATCCGGCGACCGTGCGCGCCGCGTTCGCCGCGGGGGCGCTGAACTACCTGGTCAAGCCGTTCACGGCCGAGCAGCTCGCGGAGCGGCTCAACGCCTTCGCCCGATTCCACGCGCGACTGCCCGTGACCGGCCCCGGCGTCGACCAGGAGGACATCGACCGCGCGATGCGCCTGCTGCGCGAGGGCGACCGCCCGGCGGCCCCGAAGGGGCGCTCCACGCAGACCACCCAGCTCGTCCTCGACGCCCTGCGCAACGACGGCCGGGCGCGCTCCGCCGCGGAGATCGCCGACGAGCTGGGGATCTCCCGCGCGACGGCGCAGCGCTACCTCGCGGCCCTCACCCAGGACGGCCAGGCGACGATGACGTTGCGCTACGGGGCCAGCGGCCGCCCGGAGCACCAGTACGAGCCGCTCCCGGGAAGCCGGTAGGGGCTGTTGAGGAATTCGGGCTGAGTCCCGCACCTGAAACGGCGGCTCTGCCGCATTCCTCAACAGCTCTCCGCCGCTCAGGCCGTTTCGTCGCCTGCTCGGCCCGGTTCTGGCGGTGCCGTTCTCGCCGCGACCACCTGGCCGATGAACAGGTCGTACACCACGGCACCGATCACCGCGCCGATGAGCGGACCGACTATCGGGATCCAGAAGTAGAAGCTGAACCACTCGTGGTTGCCCGGTAGCGCCAGATCACCCCAGCCGGTGAAGAAGGTCCACAGGCGTGGCCCGAAATCGCGTGCCGGGTTGATCGCGTAGCCGGCGTTGGGGCCGAACGTCAGACCGATGACGGTGACCACCATGCCGATCATGAACGGCCCGAGGTTGGCCGCCGGTGCGCTGTTGCGCGCATCGATCAGCGCGAAGATCAGCAGCACCAGGATGCCCGTGCCGACGATCTGGTCGAGCAGCGGTCCCCACCACGAGCCGCCGAAGTACTCGGCGGGGAAGGTCGCGAATATCGCGAAGGTGTCCAGGGATTCGCTCCGCGGCACGCCCGCCTTCGCGTTGAACGCGTCGATCGCCCAGCTGTACACCGAGTACACCAGGCCGGCGGCGAGGAACGCCCCCACCAGCTGGGCGAACATGTAGGGCACGACCTTGACCCAGGGGAAGGCGCGGCGGACCGCGAAGGCCAGCGTCACCGCGGGGTTGATGTGCGCGCCGGAGACCCCTCCCGCGACGTACACGCCGAACACCACGGCGAATCCCCAGCCGAAGGCGATGATGAGCCAGTTCCCGGCGCCGAAGGGATCTTCTTGCAGCCCGGACCCCGGCAGGCCGGCGACGGCGACTGCGACGGAGCCGCAGCCCAGGAGGATCAGCACGAATGTTCCCAGGAACTCCGCCAGCAGCTCGCCGGTGAGTCCCTTGCCGTAACCGGAGCGGCGTTGTGTCTGCTCGGCCATCGGTTCTCCCACGGAATGGCGGCGCGGGTGACCCCGTGATGACGCCGCCTCTGTGCCCCCAGAAGGGGTGGATGCACATAGCAGAGTAGAACCCCTGCGGCCACCCGGCATCCCGTCGTCGCAGGGCAGCCGACTCGGCGTCCACGTCGTACACGCGTTCAGCAGGATTCGTTGTAGTCGTGTGACTTGCCTCCGCTGAACGGGCCGCTATGTTGCGCGCAACGGTTCGACGCCCCGAGGGAGTGGCTGTGTACCAACAGGTGCTAGATCCGCTGTTCGGTTCGCTCGGGTTGAGCGCGCTCGCCGCCGCTCTGCCCCTGCTGGTCCTGTTCGTGCTCCTGGGCGTCGTCCGGATGGCGGCGTGGAAGGCCTCGCTGATCTCGCTGCTGGTGGCCCTCGTGGTCGCGGTGCTCGTCTACCCGATGCCGGTCGGGCCCGCGGTCTTGTCGGCGACGCTGGGCGCGGCGTTCGGCTTCTTCCCGATCCTGTGGATCGTGATCAACGCGATCTGGGTGTACAACATGACCGTCACGACAGGGCATTTCGCGGTCCTGCAGAGGTCGTTCTCCCGGGTCAGCGGAGACCGCAGGATCCAGGCGGTGATCATCGCCTTCTGCTTCGGCGCGCTCCTTGAAGCGCTGGCGGGCTTCGGCACGCCGGTCGCCATCACCACCGTCATGCTGCTCGCGCTGGGGATCTCGCCGATCACCGCGGCCGTCGTCGCCCTGGTTGCCAACACCGCTCCCGTGGCCTTCGGAGCTCTGGCGTCCCCGCTGGTCACCCTCGCCAGCGTCACCGACCTGCCGCTGGCCGAGCTCGGCGCCATGACCGGTCGCCAGACCCCGCTGCTGGCGGTGTTCGTGCCGATCGTGCTGGTGGGCATCCTCGACGGGATGAAGGGCGTCCGGCAGACCCTGCCCGCCACGCTGACCTGCGGCATCACCTTCGCCCTCGCGCAGTTCGTCGCCGCTAACTACATCTCGGTGCCGCTGACCGACATCATCGCCTCGCTCGTGGCCGCCGGTGCCACGGTCCTGCTGCTGAAGGTCTGGACCCCGGCCGGTGCCGACGAGTCGGAGGCCAGCGCTGAGACCGACTCGCGCGGCCAGGTGGCGCGCTCCTACCTTCCGTACCTGATCATCATCGCGGTGTTCGTCGTCGCGCAGCTCGGCCCGGTCAACGACCTGCTCGACGCGGTGACGGTGAAGTTCAACTGGCCCGGCCTGCAGATCACCGACGTGAGCGGGGAAGAGCTCTCGCTCACCGAGTTCAAGTTCAACTGGCTCACCAGCGCGGGCAGCCTCCTGCTCATCGCCGGAGCGCTGAGCATCCCGGCCATCAGGATCGACCCGCGTCGCGCCGTCGAGCGCTACCTGTCCACCTACGCGCAGCTGAAGTGGCCGATCGTCACCGTGATGTCGGTGCTCGCGATCGCCTACGTCATGAACGCCTCCGGTCAGACCGCCACGCTGGGCAGCTGGATGGCCGGGGCCGGCGGCGTGTTCGCGCTGATCTCGCCGATCCTCGGATGGCTGGGCACGGCGGTCACCGGTTCGGACACCTCGTCCAACTCGTTGTTCGGCGCGCTGCAGGTCGCGGCCGCGAACAAGGTGGGCATCGACCCCACGCTCGCCGCGGCCGCCAACGGATCCGGTGGCGTGCTGGGCAAGATGATCTCGCCGCAGAACCTCGCCATCGCCGCCGGTGCCGTCGGGATGTCCGGCAAGGAAGGCGACATCTTCCGGCGAGTGCTGCCGTGGAGCCTGGTGTTCCTGGTCGCGATGTGCGTCCTCGCCTACCTGCAGTCGCTCCCGGTCCTGGCCTGGATGGTGCCGTAGCGGGCATGCATCAGGAGTGGTGCGCGGAGTCCGGGCGGCGTGCGAGGTTTCGCCACCCGGACCGCCGATCACCAGTCGTGGACCGTTCCGTCGAGGAGGCGGTTGGTGGGGAGGTAAGCGGGCTCGTAGGGGTACTTCTCGGCGAGTCGCTCGTCGAAGTGGATGCCCAGTCCGGGTTCCTGGCTCGGGCGGAGGCCGCCGTCGGCGAACTCGACCGTCGGTCCGAACACCGCGTTGGTCCGCTCGTCGTGCAGCATGTACTCCTGGATGCCGAAGTTGTGCAGCGCGAGTCCCAAGTGGACGGACGCCGACATGCCGACCGGTGACACGTCCGTCGGGCCGTGCATCCCGGACTTGATCTGGTACATCGCGGCGAAGTCCATGATCCGCCGCACGCCGGTGATGCCGCCCGCGTGGGTGACGGGGGAGCGGACGTAGTCGATGAGCTGTTCGCTGATGAGCGTCTGGTAGTCCCAGATCGTGTTGAACACCTCGCCGATCGCCAGCGGGGTGGTCGTGTGGCTGCGCACCAGTCGCAGGGCCTCCTGGTTCTCGGCCGGGGTCACGTCCTCCAGCCAGAACAGGTCGTACGGTTCCAGCGTCTTGCCCAGCCGGGCGGCCTGGATCGGGGTGAGCCGGTGGTGGGCGTCGTGCAGCAGCGCGAGCTCGGGGCCGAACTCGTGGCGCACCGCCTCGAAGACGGACGGCACGTGACGCAGGTAGGCGCGGGTGTCCCACACCTCCTCGGCGGGCCGGGCCGAGCGTCGCGCGGGTTCGTAGTCGTAGCGCCCGCCGCCGTCGCCGGACGCCAAGCTCGCGGCCACCCCGTACACCGAGGGCAGGCCGGGAACTCCCGTCTGCACCCGGATCGCGGTGAAACCGAGCTCGAGGTGCGCGCGGATCGAGTCGAAGAGCTCGGGCAGCTCGCGCCCGCTGGCGTGACCGTAGACCCGGCAGCGCTCGCGGCTCTCACCGCCGAGCAGCTGGTAGAGCGGCATGCCCGCCGCCTTGGCCTTGATGTCCCACAGCGCCGTGTCCACCGCTGCGATGGCCGCCATCGTGACCGGTCCCCGGCGCCAGTACCCGCCCCGGTACAGGTACTGCCAGGTGTCCTCGATGTTGTGGGCGTCGCGGCCGATCAGCAGCGCTGCGACGTGGTCCCGGAGATAGCCGGCCACCGCGAGCTCACGGCCGTTGAGAGTGGCGTCGCCGTAGCCGACCACCCCGTCCGAGGTCGTGATCTTCAGGGTGACGAAGTTCCGTCCAGGGCTGGTCACGATGACATCGGCGCGATCGATGCGCACGGCGGTCACTCCTCTTGGCACGCGGGACTTTCGAGCGTCGGCTCGGGTCACAAGCTACGAACGGCGGGCTACCATGACAACTTGTTGCCACGTGTTGTCAGCGTGGTTTCCGAGCAGTGCGGAGGGATGAGTGGAACAGGCACGGCCGACGATCTACGACGTGGCTCGCCACTGCGGGCTCGCGGCGTCCACGGTCTCCCGGACCTTCAGCAACCCGGCGCGGGTCAGCCCGGGCACGCGTGAGCGGGTGCAGGCCGCGGCCTACGAGATCGGTTATGAGCCACGACCCTTGGCGCGGGCGGAAGCCCCCGGGCGCATCCGCGTGCTGACCCTGGTGGTCACCGACATCTCCAACCCGTACTACGCGGACGTGATCAAGGCCGCCCAGGCCAGGGCCATCGAGCGCGACTACACGCTCGCGCTGACCGACAGCGACGAGTCGGCCCGCCTGGAAGCCAACAACCTGCGGCAACTGCTGGCCACCACCAGCGGCGGGATCCTCGCGACCTCCCGGCTCTCGGACGACGCCGTGCGTCAGATCGGCGGGTACCGGCCGATCGTGATGATCAACCGCGAGGTCGAGGGCGTACCGAGCCTCGTCGTGGACACGGCCGCCGGGATGCGCAAGGCCGTGCGGCACCTCGCCGTGCTCGGCCACCGCCGGATCGCCTACCTGTCCGGCCCGCGCAACTCCTGGGTCAACGGTCAGCGCTGGCAAGCGGTGCGCGAAGAGACCTCCGAGCTGGACATGGAGGTGACCTTCCTCGGGCCGTTCCCGCCGAACCGACGGGGTGGCGAGGACGCGGCGGACGCGCTCGTGCTGGGGAAGGTGTCGGCCGCGATCGGGTACAACGACCTCATCGCGATCGGAGTGCTGCAGCGGTTGCGCGCCACCGGCGTCCGGGTGCCCGACGACCTGTCGCTCATCGGCTGCGACGACATCTTCGGTGCGGACCTCACCGTTCCCGGCCTGACGACGATCGCCGGGCCCGCCGACAAGCTCGGGTCCCAAGCGGTCGACGCCCTGCACACGCGCCTGTCGGGGCACGGTGACGGCCCCGGCTCGGTCACCTTCGAGTCCCACATGGTGATCCGAGGATCCACGGGTCCCCCGGCGACCTGACCACGAACACCGGGACCGGGGGTGGGGTGACAACTGCTGGCAACCCGTTGTCATCGGTAGCCCCAGCGGATGAAGCTCCGGCCATGGACGGCGTCACTGCACCCACCGCGGCCGGTCGGCCGCTGAGTCCGCACCCCGATCGCCTGCTGCCGGTCGATCCGGTGGAGCGGGCGATCGCCCGACGGCTGTACGACAGCGTCCGGGCCCTGCCCCTCATCAGCCCGCACGGTCACGTGGACCCGCAGCTGCTCGCGGCGGACGAGGCGTTCACCGACCCGGCGTCGCTGCTGGTGACCCCGGACCACTACGTGACCCGATTGCTGCACGCGCACGGCTGGTCGCTCAACGACCTCGGCCTGCCCGACGCCGACGGCGCCCCGGTCGCGAAGCCGAGGGAGGTCTGGCGGGCGTTCTGCTCGGGATGGCGGTACTTCCTCGGCACCGCGTCGCGGCAGTGGATCGAAGCGGAGCTGCACGAGGTGCTGGGCGTGCGCAGGCAGCCGTCGGCCGACAACGCCGACGAGCTCTACGACGAACTCGTCGACCGGCTCGCGACACCGGCCATGCGGCCGCGGGCGCTCTTCCGCTCCTTCGGCATCGATGTCCTCGCCACCACCGACGACCCCGCCGACGACCTGCGCCACCACCAGGCGCTGGCGTCGGATCCGAGCTGGTCGGGCCGCGTGGTGCCGACCTTCCGACCGGACCGGTACGTCGACGCCACCCAGGCGCGGTGGACGCAGTCGCTCGACGACCTGGCGCAGGCGAGCGGGATCGACTCCACCAGCTACCGCGGACTGGTGCGGGCGCTGGAAGCGCGCCGCGACCACTTCCGCGCCCACGGCGCCACCGCCACCGATCACGGAGCACCGGACCCGGAGATGGCGTTCCTGCCCGAGGCGGAGGCGAGCCGGCTCTTCGACGCCGTCCGCGGCGGACGCGCGACACCGCAGGAGGCGCGGCTGCTGTCCCGGCAACTGCTGGGGGAGAACGCCCGGATGTCCAGTGAGGACGGACTGGTGATGGCGCTGCACTCCGGCAGCTGCCGCAACCACCACGCACCGACCTTCGCCCGCTACGGCGCCGACACGGGTCACGACATCCCGATGTGCACCGAGTTCACCCGAGCTCTGCGGCCGATGCTCGAACGCTTCGGCACGCACCCGCGCTTCCAGAGCGTCGTGTTCACCCTCGACGAGACCGCGTTCTCGCGAGAACTGGCTCCGCTGGCGGGTTTCTACCCGTCGCTGCACCTCGGTGCGCCGTGGTGGTTCCTGGACGCACCGCGGGCCATGCGCCGGTTCCGCGACGCGGTCACCGAGACGGCGGGATTCCACCGCACAGCGGGCTTCGTCGACGACACCCGCGGCTTCTGCTCGATCCCGGCGCGGCACGACACCGCTCGTCGCGTCGACGCCGGCCACCTGGCGAGCCTGGTGGCCGAGCACGTGATCAGCGAGGAGGACGCGGCGGACGTGCTGCACGACCTCAACGACGCGCTGCCCAGGAAGGCGTTCCGGCTGTGACGGTCAGGATCACCCGGGCCGCGGCGAAGCTCGGTCCCGCCGCGCCGGTCCGGGCCGTGCACCTGGGGCTCGGCGCCTTCCACCGCTCCCACCAGGCCTGGTACACCGCCTGCGCCCCGGAGTGGGGGATCGCCGCCTACACCTTCCGCAACACCGAGCTGCCGCGCGCGCTCACCGAGCAGGAGGGCGCGTACACGTTGCGGGTGCCCGGTGAGGTGGACGCCGTGGAGGCGATCGGCTCGATCAGCCGGGCTCATGCGGGAGGGGAGCAGGAGCAGTGGCTGCGGGACCTGGCCTCTCCGGAGGTCGAGGTGCTCACCCTGACCGTCACCGAGGCGGCCTACGCGAGGCCGGAACCGCACCGGGACTCGGCGATGGGACGTGTGCTGGCGGGGTTGCGGGCACGCCACCGCGCTCATGGCGCGCCGATCACGCTGGTGCCCTGCGACAACGTTCCGGCCAACGGCGAGGTCCTGCGCTCGGTGATCCGCGCGGCCGCTGCCGGCGATCCCGCCTTCGTCGAGTGGACCGAAGCGCAGGTCGGCATCGTGAGCACGGTCGTCGACCGGATCACGCCCGCACCGGGGACTGATGCCGCCGAGGAGGCCGCGCGCGTGATCGGGTTCCAGGACGCGGCGCCCGTGGTGGCCGAGCCGTTCACCGAGTGGCTGCTGTCCGGGAACTTCACCGGCGAGCGACCGCCGTGGGAGCGGCGCGGCGCGCGGTTCGTGAACGACATCGGTGCGTACACCGACCGGAAGCTGTGGTTCCTCAACGGCGCGCACACCTTGCTCGCCTACGCGGGTCTCGCGCACGGCCACAGGACCATCCGCGATGCGGTGCGGGACGCTCGTCTCGCCGCGCTCGTGCAGGAGTGGTGGGACACCGCGGCCCGGCACATCAACGTGGACACCTCGGAGATCGGGGAGTACCGGCGGAACCTGTTCATGCGGTTCGCGGCGCGGGGCATCCGGCACGAGCTCGCGCAGATCGCGGGTGACGGATCGCAGAAGATCCCGGCCCGGTTGCTGCCGGTGTTGCGCGCGGAGCGGGCGGCGGGACGGCTGCCGGCCGCGGTCGTCATCGGACTGGCCTGCTGGCTGCGGCACGTGCAGACCGCGGAGGTGCGCGATCCGCGCGCAGCAGAACTGGTCGAAGCCGCACGATCCCGAGAACCGGTGCGCCGCACCCTGATCGCGCTCGACCACGACCTCGGCACCGACGACGACCTCGTCTCCGCGGTAGCAGCAGAACACCGCACCCCGGCCCCGAAGGTCGGTTGACGCGGGGGAGGTGGAGGCACATCCCAGTTTTAGTCCAAACCGAGGACCTTCCGCGCCCGAAATGTCGGCTCAGTTTGGACTAAAACTGGGAAATGGTGCGCACTTCCCACCTCGCCCGGGCGTGCCGTGGCTTGGGTGCTGCCGGCCGGTGGCGGGTCAGGGGATGATCGGGCCGGCTTCGATCAGCTCGGCGAGCTCCGGGCCGGGAAGCGCCTTGGAGAACAGCCAGCCCTGGTAGGCGTCGATGGGCATGGTCCGCAGGACGTCGAACTGCTCGCGGGTCTCCACGCCTTCGACGACGGTCGTGCAGTCCAGCGACCGCGCCATGTCCGTCACCACGCCGACCAGCGTGCGATCGATGTGGCTGTGGGCGATGTCGGTGACGAACGTGCGGTCGATCTTGATCACCTGGGCCGGGAACTCCCGGATCCGCGTCAGCGACGAGTAACCGGTGCCGAAGTCGTCGACGGCGAAGCGCATCCCGCGGTCGCGGAGTTCGTGCATGCCCCTGCGCATCTCGGCGGGGAGGTCGACGATCGCGGTCTCCACCAGCTCCACGACGATGCGCTCCCAGGCGAGTCCGGTCTCGGCGACGAGGCGCTCGATGAGGTCGGTGAAGATCGGGTAGCCGGGCATCAGCTCGGCCACGTTCACCGACACCGACACGGGCTCGCCCGACCGGCCGACGGGCCAGCTCGCCGCTTCGCGCAGCGCCGTGCTCAGCACCCACGCGTCGAGGTCGGCGAGCATGCCCGCCCGCTCGGCGACCGGGAGGATCACTCCCGGCGAGAGCATCCCGCGCTCGGGGTGGTCCCAGCGCAGCAGGGATTCGCAGGTGCGGATCGTGCCGTCGGCCGCGACCGTCGGCTGGAAGTGCAGCGCGAGCTCGTCGTTGTCGATGGCGTCGCGGAGCTCGCCCTCCAGCTCCAGCTGGCCGTCGATCGAGTCGATCAGCGTCGGGCCCGCGAACGCGATGCTCGAACGCCCCGACTTCTTGGCCCGCAGCGCCGAAGCGAACGCCCAGCGCACGAGATCCTCGCCGCTCCCACGACATTCGGACCCGAGCGCGGCGCCGATCAGGGCGGAGACCTGAACCCGGTGCCCCCGCACGTCGAAGGACGTGTGCATCAGCCGGGCCACCGTCGTCACGATCGCCGCCACACCGCCCTCGGCCGCGACGTCCGGGCAGACCACGACGAACTCGTCGGCCGCCGAGCGCCCCACCGACCACCCCATCGGCAGCTGCCGCTCCAGGCGCCGTGCCATCGCGATGAGCACCTCGTCACCGGCGGCGTACCCGAGAGCTTCGTTGATCCGGTTGAAGTTCTTGATGTCGCAGTAGAGGACCGCGGCGCGCTCCGGGTCGGCCACCAGCTGCGGGATCGCCGTGCGGTTCCACAGCCCGGTCAGCTCGTCGTGATGGGCCCAGTAGCGCAGCGACTGAGATTCGCGGCGGCGATCGGTGACGTCCTCGAAGACGACCAGCCAGAACGGATCACCGCCCGACTGCAGGGATGTGGCCACGTGGACCTCGCAATGAACCTGCTCTCCATCGGACCGCACCAGGACCCACTCCTGCGCGGCGGCGCCCTCGGAGAGCTCGTTCATCTCGAACGGCTCGGTGCCGCCTTGGTCCAGCAACGAGTTCATGTGCTTTCCCCGGAGATCCTTCGAGGAGCGGGCCAGCAACCGCCGCATCGCCGAGTTGGAGTCGAGCACGTACCCGTGGCGGTCGAACAGGCCGATCGCGACCGGGGTCAGCTCGTAGAGGTCCCGGAACTGCCGCAGCGAGGTCTCCAACTGCTCATGAGCGACGGTGTCATCCCTGGTCAGCCTCGCGTAGCCGCGCAGCTCACCATCCGGCGCCCACAACGCGGTGGTCACCACGTTCGCCCAGAACCAGGTGCCGTCCTTGCGCACGCGCCAGCCCTCGTCGACGCTGGTCCCGTGCTCGCGCGCCTGTTCGAGGAGCTTCTCGGGGTGGCCTGCCGCGATCTGCTCGGGGGTGTAGAACTGCGCCAGGCTGCCACCGATCACCTCGGAGGCGAGCGCCCCCAGGATGCGCTCGGCACCGAGGTTCCAGCTCACGACCGCGCCTGACGCGTCGAGCGTGTACACCGCGAAGTCGCTCAGGGAGAACAGCGCTTCGGCGCCTGCCGCACCGCGCAGCTCGGTCATGTGCACCTCCACTCGGAGAGGGCTCGGGGTGCGCCCTCCGACGACGTCGGCGGTGGCACTCCACCGCCAGTGTTGCGGGAGGTGGGACGCCCCGCAGCGGCTCGGCGTGTTGGCCGAGTGCGCGGGCTCTCAGATCGCCCGTCGTGTTCGAACTCCTGGTCAGCGCTCTGCTGCCGAGTTGAACCGCGGTGCCCGCTTGTCGAGGAACGCGCGCACGCCCTCGGCGGCGTCGGGCGAGGCGAACGCCTGCTCGGACAGCGGCAGCGTCGAGCGGACGGCGTCCCGGTCTCCTTCCCGGCTGCTGTGCACCGCTTGCTTGACCAGGGACAAGGCCGAGGTCGGCAGCTCGGCCAGCCGGGCGGCCAGATCGAGGGCGGTGTCCAGCGCTCGGCCTCGGGGGACGACCCGGTTGAGCAGGCCCCAGGAGTGGGCGGTCTCGGCCGAGATGGGGTCGCCGAAGAACATCATCTCCTTGCCGCGCGCCTCGCCCAGCCTGCGCGTGACGCGGATCGGGCCGCCCGAAGCCGGGATCACGCCCAGCTTGATCTCCGGCAGGGCGACCTCTGTGCCGGCCTCCCCGATGATGAGGTCGCAGCACGCCGCCAGCTCCAGCCCGCCGCCGTAGGCGAGCCCGTTGAGCGCGGCGATGGTGGGCTTCGGGAACTCGTCGACCAAGGCGAAGGTGTCGTTCTCGAACGCCAGCTTGCGGTCGACGACGTCGCCCTCGGCGATCAGGGACGGGAACTCCTTGATGTCCGAGCCCGCGCAGAACGCCCGGTCACCCGCGCCGGTCAGCACCAGCACGCGGACCTGCGGGTCGTCGGCGGTCCGGCGCAGGACGGCGTTGAGCTGCCGTGTGAGTTCGAGCGTGGTGACGTTCATCGGCGGGTCGTTCAACGTCACGACCGCGATGTGGTCCTCTGCGGTGCAGGTCACGAGATCTGTGCTCATCCGAGGCCGATTCCTCTCCAACGTTCGGGCTATGCCCCGACCTTAGGAGTGATGCCCGGGCCAGGGGACGCCGCGCGGGCCGGCGGGAGGGGACGGGCGGGGCACCGCCCGCCGCACCCCTCCCGCGCGAAGCCAGTCGTACGACTGCGATCCGGGCCCCTTTCGCGTGAAGTTGTCACCATCTCCCAGTTTTAGTCCAAACCGAGGGCCTCTCGTGCCCGAAATGTCCGCTCAGTTATGACTAAAACTGGGAGATGCCGAGCCCGCGCACCGCGCCCGGTCCCCGTTGGTCCGGGCGGATCAGCGGCAGGCATCCTGGTGGTGTCCGAGAGGCCCGGGTCCGAGTACGGCACCTGGCCGACCCCGACCGCAGGAGACCAGCATGAGCACCCCAGACGAGCGCCCGGAGATCGACCTCTCGCGGGACCCCAACCCCGGCGTCCCCGATCACGCCGCGCCCGAGGGCGCTGCTGTGGACCCGCTGATCGACCTCTCCCGCGACCCCAACCCGGGCAAGGCGGACCACGCCAAGCCCGACGACGAGGGCTGAACACCTACCGGGCTTCGCGGAACACGGTCTCGCCGCGCTGACGGGCGGCGGGGCCGGACCCGTCGCCGATCCTGCTGCGCAGGCAGACGAAGAAGAAGACCAGGGCGATCGTGAGGAGCACGTGGCCCAGTCCCGCCGGACCTGAGATCGCAGGCCCGGCCTGCTGGCCCAGCACGGTCATGATCCCGTGCGCGGTCATGATGCCGGTGCTCAGCAGCAGGCCCGCGTGGTACGTCCAGAAGAAGGCGTTGAAGAACCGCCCGCTGCTCAACCGCAGCGACTTCTCCAGGGCGATGGCGATCAGGAAGAACACCGTGCCGAGCGTCAGCAGGTGCGTGTGGACGACGGAGAGCTGCGTGACTCCGGTGAAGTCCTGCGCCTTGGTCAGCTCCCGGTAGAAGAGGCCGCCCAGGAGTCCCAGGACGGTGTAGAGGACGGCGGAGTAGTAGAGCTTCTTCACGGCTGTCGGCCCTTTCGGCTTCGAGGTGGGGTGCGCGGCCACGAGGCACCGGTCCGGCCGGTGCCCCGTGGCCGCTGGTGCGGTTGCTCAGACGCCCGCGGGGAGGTGCAAGCGGCCGTCGTGGACCTCGGCGACCTGGTCGACCGCGGTGAGATGAGTGCGGTCGTGGGTGACCAGGACGGTCGCCGTCGCCTGCCGGTGGGTGAGGTGGGTGATCAGGTCGATCACCGCGGCGCCCCGCTCGTGGTCGAGGGCGCTGGTGGGCTCGTCGACCAGGAGCACGGTGGGATCGTGCATCAGGGCGCGGGCGATGTTGATCCGCTGGCGCTGACCCCCGGAGAGCTGGTGGGGGCGCCGGTCGGCTTGCCCGGCCAGGCCGACCGAGTCGAGGAGCTCCATCGCCCGGGCCTTGATCGCGCGCGGCTTGTGGCCGTCCATCTGCCCCATCACCTGCAGCTGCTCGGCAGCGGTGAGCGAGGGCAGCAGGTTGGGCTGCTGGAAGACGATGCCGATCTTCTTGCGGCGCAGGTCGGCGAGCTCCCAGCGCGGCATGCCGTTCGTCGGCGCGCCGTCGATCCTGACGCTGCCCGCGTCCGGGGTGATCAGCGTGGCCGCGACCGCGAGCAGGCTGGACTTGCCGGACCCGGACGGGCCGACGACGGCCGTGAGACTCCCGGTCGGGACCTGGAGGCTCACCCCGTCCAGGGCGGTCAGCCTGGAGTCACCGTCGGGGTAGGTGAGGGTGATGTCGGTCAGTTCGAGGCTCATCGGGCGCTCCCCAGTGCGGTCAGCGGGTCGACGGACGTGATGCGGCGGATGGACAGCGCCGCTCCGAGCGCGCCGAGCGCGATCATCACGGCGGCCGGGATCAGGACGGTGGCGGGCGACAGCGAGAACGGCACGGGCGTGCCCGCCAGCAGCGTGCCCAGACCGGCGGCGATGCCGGTGCCGATCAGCGTGCCGCCGGTGAGCAGCACGACCGCTTGGCCGAGCGCGTCCTTGAGCAGGTAGCGGGTCGAGGCGCCCAGCGCCTTGAGCACCGCGACGTCACCGCTGCGCTGGATCGTCCACACCGTGAAGAACGCGCCGATGACCAGCGCCGAGATCGCGAACAGGAAGCCGCGCATCAGCTGCAGGGAGCCGTTCTCGGAGGAGTAGGAGCCGATCGCGTTCAGCGAATCCGCCTTGGACACCGTCGTCGTGCCCGCTGCCTGGTCACCCGGTGCCGCGTCGGCTCCCGGCGTGGTGTTCAGCGCGATGACGCTGGCGGTCGGGCCGTCGCTCCGGCTGGTCGGCGGTGCGGTTTTCTGCCAGGTGTCGAGGCTCGTCCAGATCACGGGGGTGTGGCTGAACGACGCGTCGCCGCTCACCCCGGCGACCACCAGGTCCTGTCCGGCGAGGGTGAACTTCGCGCCGGGCGCGACCCCGAGGTCTTCAGCGGCGGTGGCGGACAGGACCGCGGCGTTGCCGCCGATCTTGCTGCTCTCGGGCGCGAGCGTGGAGCCGGGCTCGACGCCGAACGCCGACACGCCGGTGCTCTTGTTCCCGCTGCTGGCCTTGGTGGTGGCGATGCCGAGCGGCTCGGCGTTGACCACGCCGGGAGCCTGGGACAACCGCTGCCACTGCTGCTCGGTGACGGTGGAGTTGGCGTAGGACAGGTCCTCGCCACTGCTCGGTGCGTTGAACGCGATCTTGTCCGCGGGCAGCGAGGTGATCGCGGAGATGTTCTGCTGGCCCAGCCCGGCGGTCAACCCGGACAGCAGGCCGACCAGCAGTGTGATCAGGATGATGACGACGCCCATCAGGGCGAACCGCCCCTTGGCGAACTTCAGGTCTCTCCAGGCGACGAACACGGTTCGGGCCCGTCCTCTCATGCGGTCTGTCGGGTACCACTCGACTCTCGTCGTCGCGCCCCACGACGGGCATCTGGCGCAGGGCAGCAGTTGACGGACCGAAAGGCGGCGCGCCGGTTGTGTCTTTCGATAGAGGCCGCGCGGGGTGAGCCGACCTAGACTGGACGGACTGTGAATACGATCGTTCCCGGCCGGGCGCCCGCGATTCGGGCGTTGACGCTGTGCCTTCACCTGCTCGTCGCCGGCCTGCTCGTGCTGGCCGTCGGCCGCGCGCTGGCCGATCAGCGCCCCCACGGGGGCTTCGTCGTCGCCGCGGCGGTGGTCTTCGGGCTGATCTACGCGGCCGGGCCCGCGCTGCCCCGGGTGAGTCGTTCGGGACGGGCCGCCGCGCTGTGGCTCGCCGTCGTGGGGATCGCGTGGCTGGTGCTGCTGGCGCTGTCGGCCGACGGGGTGTGGCTGGCGTTCCCGCTGTACCTGCTCCAGCTGCACCTGCTGCCGCGCCGCGCCGGGCTGGTCGCGGTGGTGCTCACCGCGGCGGCGGCGATCGCCGGCTTCGCCGCGCACCAGGGCCGGTTCGGTGCCGCGATGGTGATCGGTCCGGCCATCGGAGCCGCTGTCGCCGTCGCGGTCGTGTGGGGGTATCAGACGCTCTACCGGGAGAGCGAGCAGCGCAGGCAGCTGATCCAGGAGCTGACGACCACTCGCGCCGATCTCGCCGCCGCCCAGCACACCGCCGGGGTGCTGGCCGAGCGCGAACGCCTGGCCCGCGAGATCCACGACACCGTCGCCCAAGGGCTCTCCAGCGTTCTGCTGCTGCTGCGCGCGGCCGAACGAGCGCTGCCGGCCGCACCCGACAACGCCGCCCGCTACGTCGACCAGGCGCGGCAGGCCGCGGCCGACGACCTCGCCGAGGTGCGCCGCTTCGTCGCCGCGCTCGCCCCGCCGACGCTGGAGGGCACCACCCTGGCGGGTGCGCTGGAGCGCCTGTGCGCGATCACCAGCACCAGGCACCACATCGCGGCCCGCTTCCACCTGGAAGGGGAACCCGTCCCGCTGCCGACCGCGCACGAGGTCGCGCTGCTGCGCATCGCGCAATCCGCGCTCGCCAACAGCGTTCGCCACGGCGAGGCCGCCACGGCGGAGGTGACGCTGAGCTACTTGGGAGACCACATCGCCGTGGACGTCGTCGACGACGGGCGGGGATTCGACCCGGACGAGCTGCCCGTTCCCGACCCGGAGGCGGGTGGGTTCGGGCTGGCGGCCATGCGCGCCCGGGTGCGCGCTCTCGGTGGGACCTTCAACGTTGAATCCGCTCCCGGTCGAGGTTCGGCCCTGGCCGCGCACCTGCCGCTCGAACCCGTCCCCGACACCGCACCCGAGGCCCGCTCGTGACCGACGAAACCATCCGACTGCTCCTCGCAGACGATCACCCGGTCGTCCGCGCCGGACTGCGCGCCGTCCTCGAAACCGAGGACGGCATGACCGTGGTGGCCGAGGCCGCCACCGCCGAAGAGGCCGTCAGGGTGGCCGCCGACGGTGACGTCGACGTGGTCCTGATGGACCTCCAGTTCCGCGAGGGGATGAACGGGGCCGAGGCGACCGCGGAGATCACCGGCAAGCCCGGCGGCCCTCGCGTCCTGATCGTCACCACCTACGACAGCGACGCCGACACGCTGCCCGCCATCGAAGCGGGCGCGACCGGCTATCTGCTCAAGGACGCTCCGCCCGAGGAGCTCGCGGCCGCGGTCCGGACCGCCGCCGCCGGGCGAACCACGCTCGCGCCTGCGGTCGCGGATCGGCTGATGAACCGGCTCCGCATCCCGGGGACCAGCCTGACCCGGCGCGAGACCGAGGTGCTCACGCTGGTCGCGGACGGGCTGTCCAACCAGGCGATCGGCCGTCGGCTCTTCCTCACCGAGGGCACCATCAAGTCCCACCTGGCTCGCATCTACACCAAGCTCGAAGTCGATTCGCGCACCGCGGCCATCGCGGCGGCCACCCAGCTCGGCCTCATCCGCCGCTGAGACCTGCTGAGGAGTTGCTGTGCGCGGCGGTGCGGGTTGCGGAACCTGAGCGCCTCCGGCGCGGAGTGATCCACTTTGGACGGTGGCGCTGCGGAACGTGCCGCTCCGGGGAACCATCGTGGAATGCGGTGCGTGGTGCTGGGAGCGACGGGGTACATCGGGGGCCGGTTGGTGCCGGCGCTGCTGGAGGCCGGACATCAGGTGCGGGTTCTGGCCCGATCTCCGCAGAAGCTCGACGACATGGAGTGGCGGGACCGGGTCGAGGTCGTGCGGGGCGACGTGTTCGACCCGGCGAGCGCTGCGGAGGCCACCGCGGACCAGCAGGTCGTGTACTACCTCGTGCACTCGCTCAACAGCCGGGACTTCGTCGCCGCCGATCGCGAAGCCGCGCGCAACGTCGCCGGCGCCGCGCGGGCGTCCGGTGTGGAGCGGATCGTCTACCTGGGCGGGATCGTGCCCGGCTCGGAGGGCCTGTCGCCGCACCTGGCGTCGCGGACCGAGGTGGGGGAGGTGCTCGCGAGTTCGGGCGTGCCGACGCTCGTGCTCCGGGCCGCTGTGATCATCGGGTCGGGGTCGGCGAGCTTCGAGATGCTGCGTCACCTGTCGGAGCGGCTGCCCGCCATGGTCGCGCCGCGCTGGGTGCACAACCGGATCCAGCCGATCGCCGTGCGCGACGTGCTGCACTACCTCGTGGGCGCGGCCGAGGTGCCCTCCGGGGTCAGCGGGGCGTTCGACATCGGCGGACCGGACGTGCTCACCTACCTGGGCATGATGCACCGGTACGCGGCGGTGGCCGGCCTGCCGCGGCGCGTGGTGGTCCCGGTCCCGGTGCTGACGCCCTGGTTGTCGGCGCAGTGGGTCAACCTCGTCACCCCGGTTCCCCGATCGATCGCGGTGCCGCTGATCGAATCGCTGGTCCACGAGGTGGTCTGCCGCGATCGCTCCGTCGCCGAGCACATCCCCGATCCCGCGGGCGGCCTGACCAGCTACGAGGACGCCGTCCGGCTCGCGCTGACGCGGCTGAGCAGCGCCGACGTGCCGACGCGCTGGTCGGACGCCGGCGTGCCCGCCGCCCCCTCCGACCCGCTGCCCAGCGACCCGGACTGGACCGGCGGCAGCGTGTACCAGGACGAGCGGGAGCAGGCCACGACCGCCTCGCCCGAGGCGCTGTGGGAGGTCGTCGAGTCGATCGGCGGTGAGCACGGCTGGTACTCGTTCCCGCTGGCGTGGTCGGTGCGCGGCTGGGTGGACCGCCTGGTCGGCGGGGTGGGCTTGCGGCGAGGACGTCGCGACCCGCACCGCCTGCACGTCGGTGAAGCGCTGGACTGGTGGCGCGTCGAAGGTCTGGAGCGCCCGCGGCTGCTCCGGTTGCGCGCGGAGATGAAGCTGCCCGGCAGGGCGTGGCTCGAACTGCGCGTCGACCCGGGTGCCGACGGCGGGGCGGTGTACCGGCAGCGCGCGGTGTTCGAGCCGCACGGGTTGAGCGGCCAGCTCTACTGGGCCGCGGTCTGGCCGTTCCACGGCCTGGTGTTCGGCGGGATGGTCCGCAACATCACGAGCGCCGCGAACACCCTCGGTGCGGGGGAGCGAGCCGGGCGGTGACGCCCGCGGGAAGCATGACCTTGCGTTTCGCGGTAGTGACACAACCGTGTGATTTCGACGGCGTGAGCCCTGCGAACGGGTGAGTTCCGGTGGCTGTGCGCGACAGCACTGGTTACAACATCGCCAGCCGATCATTTCACTCTTCAGGAGACCTAGGAGTGTTCTCGTGCCGAAGTCAAGACACCGCGCACCGTCCCTCTGCCTGCGGCAGTGGGTGGTGTGGGCAGTGGCAGCACTGGTGGTCGCCGCAGCGTTCGCGTTCGTCTCGCTGCTCGGTGGCGGCTCCGCACCCGTTGCGTGGACTTTCGTGCTGCTCCTGCTGTGCTTCATGACGGGCTCGCTCGCGAGCTCGATGTTCCTGTCCCACCCGATGCGACGCGGCGGGCACATCGTCCTGCCCGCGGTGCGCGAACCGGAGGCGATCGAAGCGGTCGCGGTCGAGTCGGAGCGGGTGCACCCGCACCCGCACCCGCACCCGCAGCCGCAGCCGCAGCCGCAGCCGGAACCGGTGGCCGACCGGCCGCGGATCACGCGCTCCGACTCGGACGTCCCGTCGTTCGCGTCGACCAACGAGATCGGTGGCAGCCTCGGCGTCACGGTGCTCATCTCGGGCACCGTGGGAACCGACCCGGCCAGAGGCGGAGCAGCAGGCCTCGGCCTCGCGGAGCTCAGCGAGGTGCACGTCACCGACACCATCCCGATGCAGACCAGCCGCACCAACGTCGCGGCAATCGAGTCCGAAACCGTTGTGCGGGAAGAGGACTCAGGTCCTTTCCCGGGTGCGGTGCGGGCGAAGTCGAACGGGCAGTCGCCGGACCGCGGCTACCGGGTCAAGGGCAACACCCGATCCAAGCGGTACCACACGATGCAGTCCCCGTACTACGAGCGCACGAAGGCCACCGTCTGGTTCCGCTCCGCAGCGGACGCCGAGCGCGCGGGCTTCGCCGCGTGGAACAGCAAGGTGCAGAACTCGATTCAGAACTGATCACCGGACCGAGCCCGCACGCGGGCCCACCGAGCCGGGTTGGGGAGCGACAGGCCGATCGCCCCCCAACCCGGCTCTTTTTGGTCCGCGCTCCTCCTCGGACGTGAAGGCCCATCCCGGTCGCAGTGATCGCCGGTGCTTTCTCGAAGGTCGGTTCCTGGTCTAGCGAGCAGCGCACCGGCGCCTGCTCGTTCCGGGTGAGATTTCGCGAAAGTCAACCAACTGCTCGGTCCACTTGATACTCGCGCGACGAGTTGTGGGAAAACTGCGAAGCGGAATCCGCTACACCTGAATGGAAATGGATTCTCAGGTCTTCATTCTCAGAGGATGACTTGGTAGCGTCGCCGCCCAGGGGTCAGATTCCCTTCCTCGTAATCCCATCTGCCGTCCGCAGGCGATTGGATGTCCGCGGTCGAAGATCGTGAACTGAGGAGGTGAGCGCATGAACAAGAAGACGGTGCACAACTCCCCGCACGCCATCGGCGGTGGCACCACCGGTGTGCGGATTTCGAAGTGACGCGCAGGTGGGGCGGCCCATCGAAACTCGCGCCGCTCCACCTCGTCTCGTGCTGACGGGTGATCGACGGGGAGGACGATCCTGGTGGACGTGACGTTGGTGAACATGCCGTGGGCATCGGTTTCGTACCCTTCCTTGGCCTGCGGAATACTCAAGTCCGCCGTCGAGCGACGTGGCCATAGCGCCACGGTCGTGGACGCCAATCTGGACTTCAGCGAGTGGATGCACCACGAAATGGGCACCGGCTTGCGCGAGTACGACTTCTTCAGCCTCGACAGCTACTTTCAGGGTTGCGGCGATTGGGTTTTCACCTCGGCCCTCTACGACGACGGAGCCTGGCGGGTGGAGGAGTTCCGCGCGGCGCACGGCGATGACATCGAGGGCGCTCTGGTAGATCTCTGCGTGCGTCTGCACGAACTCGTGCCCGATTGGATCTCGTCTTACGCCAGGCGATTGGCGGAGTCAGCGGGTTCTGTCGTCGGATTCACCACGACTTTCCAGCAGAACGCCGCTTCGCTGGCGCTGGCGCGGGAGCTGAAGCGAATCGATCCTGCGCTGCGGACGGTGTTCGGTGGGGCGAACTGCGAAGGGCCGCAAGGAGCCGCGTGGCACCGCAACTTCGAGTTCGTGGACTTCGTGGTGCGTGGCGAAGGTGAGCGTGCTTTCCCGGAATTGCTCGATCGCCTCGCGCACGGCGAAGGAACGCAGTCGGTGCCCGGGTTGTGCTGGCGTGATGGTTCGGAGGTCGGGGCCACGGATCCGAACGCAAGTCCGTTGGCTCCGAAGGAGATCGTGTCGCCCGACTTCGGCGACTACTTCGACCGGTATCCGACGTTCTCCGTGGCTGCCGAGGTAGAGCCGAAGCTGGTGGTCGAAGGGGCCCGGGGTTGTTGGTGGGGCGAGAAGCACCACTGCACGTTCTGCGGTCTCAACGGCTCGTTCATGGAGTTTCGCAGCAAGAGCCCAGGGCGTTTCCACGACGAACTCCTCGATCTCGCGACCCGGCACCAGGTGCTCGACATCTATCTGGTGGACAACATTCTCGACATGTCCTACTTCAACACGGTCTTGCCGAAATTGGAGGAGTCGGGGTGTGACCTGCGGATCCAGTGCGAGGTCAAATCGAATCTGCGTGTCGACCAGATGCGCCAACTGGTGAAATCCGGGGTCGTCCAGGTGCAACCGGGGATCGAGAGCCTCAGCGGTCACGTTCTTCGGATCATGGACAAGGGAGTGAGCGGTTGTCAGAACGTCCGGTTCCTGCGGGACGCCAGTTCACTGGGCATCACCGTGATGTGGAACTACCTCTACGGTTTTCCCGGCGAGTCCGATGCTGACTACCGCCAGGTGATCGACCAAATGCCGGCACTGCATCACCTTCCTCCGATGGACGGTGCCGACCGGATCGCCTTGGAGCGTTTCAGCCCGTACTTCGATCGGCCGGAACTCGGCTTCCCGAAGCGCAGCCCTGATCCGCAGTACGCCCGCAACTACGATCTTCCTCCGGAGGAATTGGCCGACATCGCCTACCTCTTCACCGGTGATCCGACTGGTATCGGGCGTGAGGTCGAGAACATCCTCCTCGATGCCGTGGACGCGTGGCGGACGGCGCACTTGGCCAACGAATTGGAGTGCGTACGAGTTGGCTCCGAGATCCTGATTCTCGAAGACCGCCCGGCGTTCGGTCAGCGCGAACACGTCGTGGCCACCGATGACGTCCCGCTGTTCGAGATGCTCGATCGTCCGCGGTCGTTGCCGAAACTCGAGGGAAGATTCGGGCCGCGAGTTCGTGACACTCTCATGAGCTGGAGGGAATCCGGGCTGATCTTCGCAGACGACGAGCACTTCGTGCACGTCGTGCCTGAAGCCAACAACCAAGGCGAGTTGAGGATGAGGTGAGCACGTGGAGATCGAAGCTCATGCGCATCCCTGGGGCGTGCGCGTTCATGAGCCGGCGGTGAGGCATCGGATCTCGGAAGCTGCGTCCGAGCAGGCGCGAGCTCTGTTCACCGACGGCATCCGCAAGGTCGTCTTCACGGAGCCGGTTGACCTCGCGGATCCCAGGTCTCGCCGATCGTTGGACCTGATGCGTGAACTCGCGGCCTGGGGCATGCGGGTCGAGTGGCGTGCTGTCGAGATCCCCGCGGAGTGGCGGTCCTTCGGGCATCTACCGCCACCGGCGGGCTCGACGCCGGAACTGGATGTGTGGCGTCGGAGCTTCCATCCGGGCAAATGCGCACTCCGCCAGGGGCCTGGGTTCATCCAGATCCGCGATCGGCGGTCCGGCGTTCTCGACTGCTACACGATCGACGAACCTGGATTGCAGGGCGTTGTGCGTCACCTCGCCGGTGGAGCTGAACCGGACCGGTGCGATCCCGAAGCGATCGAGCTGCTCATCGAGCACGATCTGCTGGTTCGAGCAGGGGACCTGACGTGGTGGGCACCGGCCCGCGTAGGTCGCTGGCCTGTGCCGGCCATGACGGTCTGACGTGGTCGGCGGTGGGTTGTGAGAGAGGTGGCGGGCATGTGGGATGCGGGTGCGGTCTCGGTGATGGGGGTACGGGGAAGCGCCTTCCGCCGCCTGCTGGCCGCGTGGGGTGCTTCGTCGGTAGGTGACGGGGTGCTCACGGCGGCGTTGCCGCTCTTCACCGCAGTGACCACCCGCGATCCGCTGTCGGTGTCCGTGGTGGCCGTCGCAGCGGTGGTGCCCTGGCTGGTGGTGGCCCTGCCTGCGGGGGCCCTGGTCGATCGGTGGCGGCCGCGCACCGCGCTGATCGCCAGCCTCGCGTTCCGCGGCGTGCTGACGCTGTCCTTGGCCGGGGTGATCTCGGCGGGCGAGGCGAGCGTGCTCGTTCTGTCCGCGTGCGCGTTCGCCCTGAGCAGTGCGGAAACGTTCGCCGACTCCGCGGGGCAGACCTTGCTCGTGTCGCTCGCCGGTCGGGACGATCTGGAGCGGGCCAACGGTCGCGTGGTCAGCGTCGAGACGGCGGGCGTGGAGATCGCGGGTCCCCTTGCCGCGGCAGGGCTTTTCGCGTGGCGACCGGAGTTCTGCTTCGTCGCGGTGGGGTCTGCGTTGCTCCTCGCGAGCGCGCTGTCGGCGTCGGTGATCGCGCATCCCGAGCGGCCGGCGAAGGTGGAATCCTCGGCGCTGCGAGCCGAAGTGCTCGAGGGGATGCGTTTCCTCGTCCGGCAGCGGAAGCTGCGCACCGTGGTCGGTGTCGTCGGACTGACCGCCTTCGTGACCAGCGGTGTCAACGCTGTGGCGTTCCTCTACGCGATCGACACCCTCGGCCTTGCCGCTGCTTCGGTGCCGACGCTGCTCGTCTGCACCGCGATCGGGGCCCTCGCGGCGGCTCCGCTCGCGTCGTGGGCGGCCGCGAGATTCGGCAGCGGGCCGGTGATGCTCGGTTCCCTGGGCGTGCTGGCCATCGGGATCGCCGTGCTGGGCTTGGCGGCGGCCCAGTGGGCGGCGTGGATGTCGTACCTGGTGATGGGCGTGGGTGCGGGGGCGTGGAACGTGCTCTCCTCGGCCAACAGGCAACGGCTCACACCGCCGTCGCTGATGGGGAGGGTGACCAGCGCGCACCGAGTCCTGGCGTGGGGATTGATGCCGCTGGGAGCTGCGTTGGCAGGCCCGATCGCGGCGGCCACCTCGCTTCGCGCTGTGATCATCGGCGCCGCAGTCCTCGTTGCGGCGATCGCCGTCCTCGTCGGCCCGCGCCTGCGCGGTCTGGGCAGAGCGATGGACGAGGCCGAGAACGGCGACGCGGTCTGATCGCCCTGCCCGTGCCGCTCAGCCTCTGCCGGAGACCTCTTCCCGGGCGAGGTTCGAGGGTGCGGTACCTGGGGTTGGATTGGTGAGGTCGGCGAGGATCTCGACCAGCTCGGGCCGGTGGAACGGTCCGACGTGGGGAGCTGCGACGCTGCGGACGTCGGTCGGGTTGTGCGGGGTGAGCCGGTCGGCCTCGGCGATGAAGCGGTCCTGCAGGGCCGGCGGGATCAGGCGGTCCTCGGTGAAGCGCACGTAGGTGCGGGGGACCCGGCCCCAGGTGTGCGCCTCGCCCCTGGCGTCGGTCACGGGAATCGCGGCGGTCTCGTCCGGTTCCAGCATGTTGGCCAGCCAGCGCACGCCCTCGTCGGTGAAATCGCCTGCGAGGCAGTGCTTGATGGCGTGGAACGCGGCGGGATCGGCCGAGCGCCAGTTGATCCGGCTGACGCCGAGCTTCGCCGGATCGCCGACCTTCATCGCCTCCACCAGGGGTAGCAGGCTGTCCGCGTTCTCCGGCGTCTCGAGGTAGGAGAGCATGTTCGGCAGGTCGACGCAGCAGTACGCGGCGATGTAGACGACGCGATCGATGAGGTCGGGAACGGCGTTGCCGACCCTGCTCACGGTGACGCCGCCCTGGCTGGAGCCGACCAGGATCACGGGCCCGTGGCGCCGGGCGCGGCGCACCACCTCCACGACGTGGTCCACGTAGTCGTCGATGGTGATCCCGGCCAGCGGGGACGGCTCGGTCGCCAGCGCTTCCAGGTCCTGCGGAGCCTGGTAGGAGCGGGGGATGAACTGGTCGTCCCCGTGCCCGGGGAGGTTGACGGCCACGCTCCTGCGGCCGCGCAGGGCGAGTTCGTTGATCAGGCCGGACCAGCCGTAGGCGTTGGAGTTGGTCCCGTGGATGAGCACCAGGGTCGGTCGGCCGTCGTGGTCGGTGGTCATTCGATGATCCCTCCGCGGATCTGCTCGGTCGTGAGATGGATAGGTGGTCACGGCTGCGGTTCGCGCCACATCGGCCAGAGCGACGGGCCGCCTGCGGGCCGCACCGGGCCGTCGAGATCGGTGAACCCGTGGCGCAGGTAGAGGGCGCGGCTGCGCGGGGAACTCGCCTCCAGGTAGGCGGCGACCCCTTCGGCGTCGGCCCGCTCCAGGCGGTCCCGGAGCATCGCGGAGCCCAGTCCGGAACCCCGCCGGCTGCCGACCACCCCCATGCAGAAGAGGTAGAGGTGCGGCCGGTCGACGGGGTGTCGCGGTGCCAGGGCCCGGCCCAGCGCGCGCAACCGCGGTCCGCTGTCGCCGAAGGCGGCCTCCAGGTCCGACTCCGGTGCTTCGTCCTCGGCGGGTTCGGCCGGTGAGAGCGCGTGCCAGAGCGCCACGCCCTTGCCGCGATCGGTCAGGTAGACCTCGGCAGCGGGGTGGGCGAGCTGGTGGCGGTAGAAGCGCGACTGGAGGCGGTGCCGTTCTGCGGCCGCCGGGAACAGCCAGGAGGCGAGCGGGTCCTCGGCGAACGCCTCGGTCAGCACGTCCACCACCTCGTCGTGGTCGGCGCGGGTGGCTCGTCGTAGCGCAGCGTGCACGGGCTTTCCCTTCGCGGTGGGTGGTTGGTGAAAGGTGCGTGACTGCGCGGTGTTTCCCGGATCGCTAGAACCGATCGCTCAGTGCGTACGCCGTATCGCAGTGCTGCGTACAGTGTATGAAGCTGCTGGAACAGGTCAACGAAAACAGCCGCATCAATTGAAATAGTGCGCTAGGCCAAATCGATGTGGACTAGTACGGTGAACAGGACTCAGCAGTTCGCAGGAACAGGAGGCGCGCCGATGGCGTCCGAGGTGCGACCGGATCCGCCGTACGTGCGGATCGCCGCGGAGATCGGCGAGAGGGTGCGGTCCGGAGAGCTCCGGCCGGGGGAGCGGTTGCCCTCGACGCGTCAGATCGCCGCTCGGTGGGGCGTCGCCGTCGCGACCGCGACGAAGGTCCTCGCCACCCTGCGCGAGCAGGGTTTGGCCGAGGCGAAGGTCGGTTCGGGAACGGTGGTCAGCGCGCGGCTGGCCGGGAGGCGTCAGACAGGTCGGGAGTCGCGGTCCCCGCACCGGCCGGAGGGGCCCAGGCAAGGGCTCAGCCGCGAGCACGTGCTCCGCGCCGGCATCTCCATCGCCGACGTGGAGGGGCTCGACGCCATGTCGATGCGGCGAGTCGCGGCTGAGTTGGGCGTGGGGCCGATGTCGCTGTACCGCCACGTCGAGAACAAGGACGAACTGGTGGCGCAGATGGCCGACGAGGTCTTCGGTGAAGTGCGGCTGCCGGTTCCCGGTCCTGCGGGCTGGCGAGCGAAGCTGGAACTGATCTCCCGTCGGCAGTGGGCGCTGTGCCTGCGGCATCCGTGGCTGCCCAAGGCCGTGTCGTTCACCCGGCCCGTGCTCGCGCCCCACATGATGCGGCACACCGAGTGGACGCTCGCCGCGCTCGACGGCCTCGGCCTGTCGTTGACCACGCAGATGCGAGAAGCCCTCCGGCTGCACTCGTTGGTGCTCACCGTCGCGATGTCCGTGGCCGACGAGATCGAAGCGGAGCAGGAGACGGGCGTGACGCTCGCGCGGTGGCTCGTGGAGCAGCGCGCCCGCGCCGACGAGCTCTTCGCCGGCGGGAAGTTCCCCCTGCTGGCGAGAGTCCACCAGGAGACGACCCCCGACCTCGACGGGCTCTTCGACTACAGCCTCGACCGTCACCTGGACGGCTTCGCCGCACTCTTGCGGGAAGCCGGTCAGGCCTAGGCGTCGTCGGGAACGGTTCCCCTCGGCGGTTCCGGGAGTGCGCGGCCCGAACCCGGCCGGGCCGCAGCAGGAACGGGGTCAGCTGGTGGCGTGGCGGGTGTCGACGCGACGGGCGAGCGCGATCAGCAGGGCCACCTCGAGCGCGATGATGATGATCCCGGTGATGGCCGCGGTCGGCGAGGCCGGAATCATGAAAGCGGTGTGGCCGACCAGGATTCCGCCCGCGAGCCAGACCCGGTGCCGGTCGGTCCAGTCGCCCGCACCGCTCCAGCGCAGCACCGACCACCCGGACGCGATGCCCACCAGCGCCGCGGCGATCAGCAGCACCGGCAGCGGGACGACACCGCCGAGCAACGAGTTCGGCCCGAGGCCGGGCGGCAGCAGCAGCGCCAGGAAGACGATGGTCGCGCACCCCGGCACGACACCGACGACGGCCGGTTTCGGTGCTGAGGACATCCGGGGTGCCACCTCGCGCGAGGCGGGGAGCCGCATCGCCACCACGATCAGAACCGCCATGGCGACGACGAACACCGTGGTCCACCCCCAGGGGGCCAGGTATCCGGGGTCCTCGGTGGCGGAGATGACCACGCGCAGCCCAAGAACTCCCAGCGCGGCCAGCGCGCCGGCACCGATGAGTCCGCCGGTGCGCAGGTACGGCCGACCGCGGTGAGCCGGGAAGAGCAGGTTGGTGAGCATGACCGGGATGAGCACGCTGAGCACGACGTGCACGCCGATCTGCGATTCCCAGTAGGTCCAGTTGATCCCGAGGGCACGCCAGCCCCACTCGGCCGCTCCGTAGATCCGCGGGCTCGTCAAGGCCTGCAGCCCGATCCCGTCCTCGGCCAGCTGGTAGGCGAGGGCGAGCAGCACCAGGCTGAGCCATCCGCCGCCGCGAGAACGCGTGAAGAGCTCCCGAACCAGGAGAACTCCGGCGCCGTACATCACGAGCAGCAGCGGCAGGAGGAACCAGACGAACGGCACCGCGACCGCCGTGAACGTCAGCTCCGCGCACAACGTGGTCAGCAGGACCAACGTCCAGGCCGCGCGCAGCCGCCCCGTCGTCGGCGGGGTGGTCGTCTGTGGCACGCGGTCCACTTCCCTTCGGTCATGAGATCGCTCGGCCCGAAGCGGGTTTCACGAGCGGATCGGTCGTTCCGGCGGTCGACGCCACCGTGCGGTGCGGGAACCGTACCACCGCACGCGTACACCGTCTTAGAGGATCGGAAAGTGTTGGGGGGCAAGGAGAAATGACCTACGACGGTGACCTAGTGGACTAGTGCACCGCGCGTCGCGCCGACGCGCGCCCGGCGGGCTCCTGCACGCACTGCTGCGCCGAGTCGGCCACCGGTTGTCCCCGCGTCGATGACATGATGGCTCTTCGTGGAGTTGAACCAGGTGCTCGAACGGATCGTCGAGGAAGTCGCGCCGCTGCGCGGAGCGGGAGTCGCCGCGGACTACATCCCCGCGCTCGCCCGCGTCGATCCGGGACGTTTCGGCATCGCGCTCGCCGATCTCGACGGACAGGTCCACGGGGCCGGTGAGTGGGAGACAGCGTTCTCGGTGCAGAGCATCTCGAAGGTCTTCACCCTCGCGCTCGTGCTCGCCGGGACCGATGAGTCGCTGTGGCGCCGGGTCGGCCGAGAGCCCTCGGGCAACGCCTTCAACTCCCTGACCCAGCTGGAGCGCGAGCGGGGGATTCCGCGCAACCCCTTCATCAACGCAGGAGCGCTGATCGTCACCGACGAGCTGATCTCCCAGGTCGGTGACGCCTCCGGCGACCTCCTCGCCTTCTTGCGCGCCGAGAGCGGGAACCCGGACCTGCGGGTGGACGAGGAGGTCGCGGCCTCCGAGGCCGCCCACGCGGACCGCAACCTGGCGGTCACGCACTTCATGGCGTCCTACGGCAACGTGCGCAACCCGGTGCCCGAGGTCCTCGACCAGTACGTCCGGCAGTGCTCGATCGAGATGAGCTGCCGCGATCTGGCGCTGGCCGGGCGTTTCCTGGCGGCCCACGGGGTTCGCCGGGACGGCACGGAACTGGTGACCAATAGGCAGGCCAAGCGCATCAACGCGATCATGCTCACCTGCGGAACGTACGACGCCGCAGGCGAATTCGCCTACCGCGTCGGCGTTCCCGGCAAGAGCGGTGTCGGCGGCGGGATCCTCGCGATCGTGCCGGGCAGGTGCGCGGTCGCGGTGTGGAGCCCGGGGCTCGACGTGCGCGGCAACTCCGTGGCCGGTGTCGCGGCGCTCGACCACTTCACCACCCTCACCGGCTGGTCGATCTTCTGACGTCCCCTCACGGCTCGGGGATGTCGACGCCGAAGGCCTCGAGGGTGACTTCGGACGGGTCGGGACCGCCGCGGACTCCGGTGTCGAGCGCGTCGAGGGCGGTGAGCTCCTCCGGGCTGAGGGCGAAGTCGAACACCGCGAAGTTCTCCTCGATCCGCTCCGGCCGAACCGATTTCGGGATGACCGATCGTCCCTGCTGGAGTCCCCAGCGCAGCATGACCTGAGCGGGCGTCCTTCCGTGTTCCTCGGCGATGCGCACGACGGTGCCGTCCCGAAGCGTGCTCGTGTGCTCGCCTTCGCGGTAGAAGGTGATGCCGCCGATGGGGGACCACGCCTGCGAGACGATGCCGTGCTCGGCGTCGGCAGCGAGCACGTCGGACTGCCGGAAGTAGGGGTGCACCTCGATCTGGTTGACCGAGGGCACGACCGAGGTCTGCTCGAGCAGTCGGTCGAGGTGCTCGCGCATGAAGTTGCTGACGCCGATGGCGCGCACCCGTCCGTCGGCGAGGAGCTTCTCCAGCGCCCGGTAGGCATCGACGGTGAGGTCGAACCGGGAGGGCAGTGCCTGGTGCAGGATCAGCAGGTCGATCTGCTCGACCCCGAGCTTGCCCGCGCTCTTGTCGAACGCGTGCAGCGTCTGCTCGAAGCCGTAGTCGCTGATCCACACCTTGGTCTCGATGAAGACCTCGTCCCGGTCCAGGCTGCTGCGGCGGATGCCCTCGCCCACCTCGTGCTCGTTGCCGTAGGCGGCGGCGGTGTCGATGTGCCGGTATCCCGTGCGCAGGGCGGCCTCGACGGCGGCGACGGTCTCCTCTGGCGGGGTCTGGAAGACGCCGAAGCCGAGCGTCGGCATCTCGACCCCGTTGTTCAGCGTGAGGTTCGTGGTCATGCCTCCCACGCTAGGAACCGGCGGCCCGACCTGGGCGACTGCGCCGCGCATCGTCCCACGGTCGTGTGAACGGCTCCGCGCTCGCCGGACCCGCTCGGGTGCGTCCAGCACCGCCGCGAGCTGCGGAGATCAGGTGATTCCTACAGCTCTGCAGGAAATTGCTACAGTCGTGCAGGAAGTGCTGTTCCGTTCAGATCGAGGAGGTCCGGTTGGCGGAGACACGCGGTGCCCGGTCCCGGGCGCAGCACCTGGGCCCGGAGCGGCGCAGGCCCCAGGTGCTCGACGCCGCGCTGGCCATCGCCGTCCAGGACGGCATCGGTGCGGTCAACGTCGGTTCTGTCGCCTCGCACCTCGGGGTGACGCGACCGGTGATCTACGCCTGCTTCTCCGACCGCGTTGAGATGGTCGAGGCGCTGCTGGATCGCGAGGGCGGTGCGCTGCTCGACTCCATGCTCGACGCGTTGCACAGCACCGGAGGCTCCTCCGGACCGCAGGAGGCGTTCGTGCAGGGGTTCCGGTCGATGCTGGCCGCCGTCGCCGCCAACCCGGCCCCCTGGCGGCTGATGTTCACCGGCGAACCCGACCCGGCGGTCTCGGCGCGCTTCCGGCAAGCGCGAGAGCACCTCAAGCAGCGCTCGACCGAGTGGTTCCGGCCCGCCGTGCGGGCGTGGTGGCAGACCTCCGACCTGGACCGGAAGCTCCCCGTGCTCATCGAGCTCTTCCTGTGCTCGTGCGAGGCCGCGGTGCGCTCGTTGCTCGCCGGAGCCGACGGGTGGACCGCGGACGAGCTGGGGGAGTTCATGGGACGGGCGACCTACCGAGCTTTCAAGGACGCGTGATGACCGCATTCCAGCACCTGCTCTCGCCGATCCAGGTCGGCCGCACGACGCTGCGCAACCGCGTGGTGATGGGCTCGATGCACACGGGCCTGGAGGACTTCCCCTGGGACACGGGGAAGCTCGCCGCCTACTTCGCCGAGCGGGCCGAAGGCGGGGTCGGACTGATCGTGACCGGTGGTTACTCGCCGAACCTGCGCGGAGCGCTGTGGCCGCTGGGGTCGACGATGATCAACCGCCTGCAGGCTCGCCGGCACCGCACGATCACCGATGCCGTTCACCGGCACGGCGGCAAGATCGTGATGCAGGTCCTGCACGCCGGCCGCTACGCCTACTCGCCGGGCAACGCCTCCGCCTCGGCGATCAAGGCACCGATCAACCCGTTCAAGCCCGGTGCGCTGTCGGCCAGATCCGTCGACCGGACGGCGACCGCCTTCGCCGAGTCGGCCCGCCTCGCGCAGCGGGCGGGCTACGACGGCGTCGAGATCATGGGATCCGAGGGGTACCTGATCAACCAGTTCCTCGCCGCGCGCACCAACACCCGCGAGGACGCCTGGGGCGGTACGGCCGCCAAGCGGATGCGCTTCCCGATCGAGGTCGTGAGGCGCACGCGCGAGCTGGTCGGCGAGAACTTCCTCCTCCAGTACCGGATCTCGCTGCTCGACCTGGTCGAGCACGGCCAGAGCTGGGAGGAGACGGTGGAGCTGGCGAAGTCCCTGGAATCGGCCGGGGTCGACGTGTTCAACACCGGAATCGGTTGGCACGAAGCGCGAATCCCGACGATCATCACCCAGGTCCCGCGCGGTGCGTGGATCGAGAGCACGGCGCGGCTCCGGCCGGAGGTCGACGTCCCGGTCATCGCCTCCAACCGCATCAACACCCCCGAGATGGCCGATCGGATCATCGCCGACGGCCACGCCGACATGGTGTCGATGGCCCGCCCGCTGCTGGCGGACCCGGAGTTCGTCAGCAAGTCCGCGGCCGGCCGGGCGGACGAGATCAACATCTGCATCGCCTGCAACCAGGGCTGCCTGGACCACGTGTTCCGCAAGAAGCGCGCCACCTGCCTGGTCAACCCGCGCGGCGGTTACGAGACCGAGCTCGTGCTCGCCCCCACGCGGGTGAGGAAGAAGGTCGCGGTCGTCGGCGCCGGGCCTGCGGGGCTCTCGGCGGCGGTCTCCGCCGCGGAGCGCGGACTGGACGTGACGCTCTTCGAGAAGGACGCGGTCATCGGCGGGCAGTTCCGGCTCGCCATGCAGGTCCCCGGCAAGGCCGATTTCCGGGACACCGTGCGGTACTTCACCCGCAGGCTGGAAACCCTGGGCGTCGACGTCCGGCTGAGCACGACCGCCGATGAGGCCGCGTTGGCGGAGTTCGACGACGTCGTGGTGGCCACCGGCGTCCAGCCCCGGGTGCCGTCGATCAACGGCATCGAGCACCCCAAGGTCGTCTCCTACACCGACGTCCTCAACGGAACCGTGGTTCCCGGCGGCAAGGTCGCGGTCATCGGCGCAGGGGGCATCGGCGTGGACGTAGCGGTCTTCCTCACCCACGAGGAGGAGCCGCTGGGGGAGTGGAAGGCCCACTGGGGCGTCGGAGACCCGGAAGATCACCGGGGCGGCCTCACGCGGCCCGAGCCGCGAGCACCCGCGCGCGAGGTGTGGTTGCTGCAGCGCAAGACCACACCGGTGGGCATCGGCCTGGGCAAGACGTCGGGCTGGGCGCACCGAGCTCACCTCAAGCAGTCCGGCGTGCGAGCGGTCAGCGGAGTCTCCTACGACCGCGTCGACGACGAGGGCCTGCACATCACCGACACCGCGACCGGCGAGCGCTCGGTGCTCGACGTCGACCACGTCGTCGTCTGCGCCGGCCAGGAATCCGTCCGAGACCTGCACGCGGCGCTGGTCCGCGGACGCGGTGGCCTGCACCTGATCGGCGGAGCCGGGCTCGCAGCGGAGCTCGACGCCAAGCGGGCCATCAGAGAAGGCGCGGAGACGGCCGCGGGGCTGTGACCGCGCACGCGGGTGTCAGGGCTTGAAGAACGACGAGTCGTGGGTCTGGCCGAGCGCGGCGCGCCCGATCGTGGCCAGGACGTGGTCGTCGTTGTCGTGGCGTGCGTAGAAGGTGAGGTCGCGCAGGATTCGCTCCACGGGACTGGGGCGAACCAGGCTGCGCGCTCCGCAGGCGCGGACGCAGTGGTCGACGGTCTCCAGCGCGAGGTGCTCGACGAGGTGGCGCGCTCGGTTGCCTGCGCGCTGCGCCCCGGGACGGTCACCGCCGTCCCAGAGGCGAGCGACGTGAGCGAGCCAGAGGTGCGCGGTGTCGATGTTGACCGCCATGGATCCGGCGCGTTGCTGGACGTAGGGATCGGCGGTCTTCTCCTGGCGCAGCAGGTACTCCCGCGCGTAGTCGAAGGCGCCTTCCGCGGCACCGAGGAAGCTGGCCGCGTAGTGGGGCGTGAAGGCGCTCTGCCACCCCTCGTGCAGGTAGGCGCCGGGCGTTCCGATGAGGTGCTCCTCGGGCAGGAAGGTCTGGTGGAACTCGACGACGTGACTCGCGGTGCCTCGCATGCCGATCGGGTCCCACCACGAATCGTCGACGGTGACCGTGGGGTCGGAGAGGTCGCACGCCAGCAGGAGAAGCCCTTCGGGCGGACCGTCGGCGTGCCGTGCGCCTCCGGGACCCGCGGTGTTCACCAGCAGGATCGCCCAGTCGGCACCGGTCGCGCTGGTGGCGAACGCCTTCGACCCGTCGAGCACCCAACCGCCGTCGACAGCGGAGATGCTGGTGCCGAACCTGGTGCCCTCGCCCGGTTTTCGCGCCTGCGGCTCCCCGCTCCAGGCCACCCACTTCTCGCCGCCGCGCACGATCCCGTCGAACCAGCGGGCCTGCTGCTGCTCCGAGGCCAGCGCGTGGAGGAGGACGAGGGAATTGGCGTGCCCCTCCCAGCAACGCCCCAACGAGAGATCGGCCTTGGCGAGTTCCTTGGTCATCAGCCACAGGGTGAGCGTGTCGCCGTTGAGCGGGCCGAGTCCCAGCCCACCGTGCTCGCGGGGAACCGTCGCCGCGTTCAGGCCGGCGGTGGCCAGGTCTTCGAAGTCCTTGCGGGGGAACGTCGCCGCGCGGTCGTGCTCGTCGGCGCGCTCCGCGCACGCCGCGGCGACTTCTCCGACGCGGTCGAGCAGCTCACGGCTCCGGGGGCTGAGGTCGTGCAGCCACGATGCTTCTGAAGTCGCCTCGAGGTTCACGCGTGATCCTTCCTGTCGTCAGCGGTGCTGGGAGCGCCGGGAGATCCGCGCGGCGTGCAGCAGCGCTCGCGTCTGCTCGGCCGGGATCTCGTGGTCGGTCATGAAGCGGAACTGGCAACCGGCGTCGGCGAGGAGCACGTCCCACCCGTCGATGACGGTGAGCCCGCGATCGCGGGCGCCGATGCTGACCGCGGTCTCCTCCGGGGCGTAGACCATGTCCACGACAACGGCGTCGTCCGGGAGCTCAGCCGGGTGGAACGGGGCTCGGTCGGTCATCGGGGTCGCGTGCACGAGGAGCGAATACCCGTTGGCGTGGAAGTCGTCGAGGGGGATGAACCCGAGGCCGAGCTCCCCGGCGACAGCGCGTCCTCGTCCCGGGTCGCGGTTGACGAGCACGGGGTCCGCCCCGCACTCGGCGAGCGCGAGTGCGGCGGCACGTCCGGCGCCGCCGCACCCGATGACGGCGGCCTTGCGGCCGGCGACCGGTACTCGTTCGCGGGCCAGGGCGCGACTGATGGCCGGGCTGTTGGAGGTGTCGGCGTGCCAGGAGCTGCCGTGGCGGACCAGCGAGTTCGCCGACCCCGAACTGCGCGCCGCCCGACTGGCGGTGGCGGCCGCCGCGAGCGCGGATTCCTTGTGCGGTGCGACGACGGTGGCCGCGCTCATGGGGAGGCCGAGCTCGGCCAGACCGGACTCGGCGACCTCGTCCCAGAAGGACTCGAAATCCTTCACCTGGAACGGCAAGTACAGGGCCGGGATGTCCAGAGCGCGGTAACCGGCGTTGTGCACGCGCGGTGACACCGAGCTCAGCACCGATCGGCCGACGATCCCGCAGACGGTGTTCAGCCCCCGCATCCGGGGGAATCCGTAGTCGCTCACCAGCTGCTGGACAGTCGGCAGGTCGGCCTCGCCGTCGCCCACCCCGCCGAACACGACGGGTGCGCCGAGGTGGGGCGCGAGCAAGCGGCTCCACAGACCGGACGCTCCCGTGCCGAACGCGGTGACATCCGATCGGCCGAGACCGCGGAGGAATCGCAGCGGCACCAAGGCGTCCTCGGCCCGAGTCGTGACCGTCGTGAGCACGTAGTGCGCGGCACCCGCGGCGGTCATCCGGGCGAACCGCTCGCGCAGCACGTCCTGGTCCGGGGCGGTGCCGTGCCACGAGATTCGGCGCCGTCGTGCCGGAAGTCGTTCCAGCAGAGCGGGAACGAGATCGCGATCGGCCTCCAGATCGACGAAGTCGTAGCGCTCGGCAGCGGCGAGCAACCGCGCTCGTCGCTGCGCGGGGGAGCCGTCGAAGGTCCCTCCTCGGTCCGCGCTGCGAAGGCAGTAGACGAGACGGCCGCCGAAATGATCGCGCAGTCGTGCGGTGTCCACCTCGTCGAGGAGATCAGCGCGCACCTCGACCAGATCCGCGTCAGCGCACAGATCGCTGAATTCCTCTCCGCCGAGAGGTAATTGTTCGGTCAGAACAGCGTTGATCGCGGCCCTGTCGCACTGCGTCTCTGATCCAGCGCGCATGATCGTCGCCTCCCAGTCGTACGAGTAGCCGAATCCGGATCGCGGAGTCCTCCGGGCGAATCGAGGCGCGAGCACCTCTGCCCTCACTCCTGGTGCGCACGGCGCCGGACGGTTCTGATGATCGAGTCGAGGACGAGGAATCCGATGAGGGAGACGCCGAGTACGGGCATCGCCCAGGCGAGGGCCGCGCCGAGAACCACCGCGGTGAGCAGCACCGGCCGGGGGAGCGCTCGCCACACGGGAGGCGGAGGGGACGGCCAGGCCGCGTCGCGCGGGCGACGACTCCACCACATCCGGTAGGCGAGGAAGATCAGGATCAGCGTTCCGAGAGCGAGCGCGGACACGACGACCTGGTTGACGATCCCGAACAACGTGCCGTCGTGGGCTCGGACGCCGAGGACGTTGAGCTTGGCGAGCAGCGGGTAGTCGTCGAACGCGACGCGGTCGATCACCTGTCCTGTGTGGGGATCCACTGCGATGCGGTCGTTGTGGACGGGCCAGCCCTCTCCGGTCTCCGCGACCGCGAAGATCTCTCCGGGCTCGGCCGGTGCGGTGATGGTCAGCTCTCCGCGCAGGCCGTCGGCGTGCGCCGCCTCCAGCACGCGGTCCACGCCGATGCGCTCGGCACCCGGTGGCACCGTGACTTCCTCGGTGTGGAGCTCCGGTTCGCTGGAGCTGAGACTCGCGAGCACCTGGTCCACCCGGTCCCCCACGTGGTGGGATTGGGAGAAGCCCGTGACCGCGAGCGCCACGAGGCCGAGCCCGAGGCAGAGTCCCAACGTGCTGTGCACGGCACGGGCTCGCGCGCGGGTCGCGAGCGGGTCGCGCGTTCCGGACTGGCGCCGGTGCGCGAGCCGGAGGACGAGCCCGCAGATGACGATCACCGGCACCCAGCTGGTCGCGAACTCGGAGTAGAGCCGCCCCACCTGGCCGAGGTGCAGGTTTCCGTGGACGTTGCGCAACCACACCTGCGCGGGCGGCCGGTCCTTCACCGTCGTGAGCTCGCCTTGCACGCGGTTGGTGTGGGGGTTGACGTAGACGGTGAGGTCCTCGTCGGAGAACCGGTCGATGTCGGGAAGTCCGGGCGTCGACAGGACGACTCCGGTCGTGCGGCCGGGTTCGGCGGGCGGGAGAACGGCCTTCAGCTTCGCCTGCGGATGAGGGGAGAGCGCTGCGGCGACCTGCTCGGCAGCGGGTCTGGGTTCGCCGGTCACGGTGTCGGCGAACAACTCCTGCCCGTGGACGGCGTTGACGATCTGCGGCGTGAACGCGTTGACCAGTCCGGTGAGGCACATGAGGACCAAGAAGGGCGCGACCGCCAGCCCGGCGATGAAGTGCACGCGACGGGCGACGGTGGCGAGACCGGTGCGCGGATCGGCGGTGTCGGGAAGTGCTGCGACATCGGCACGAGTGCGCCGCGGTGCCTCTTCCGGTATCGGTGCCTGGCCGGTGGTAGGAGGTGCCATGCAATCCCTCAGGTGGTGGTCGACGTTCGGGAAGGGATGAATTCGGGAATTCCGAGAGGAGTTCGACCGGACCGGAAATCGATGTGCGCGTACGCCGGGTTTCCGCTGAGAGCATGCTGATACAAGTGCGCGCCCAGGAACAACGCGTGCAGGACGAAAGGCGTGTGACGCGTCACCGCCGGGCGTTTCGGAGAAACGGGCGGGGTGCGCGCAGGGGCGAGAGGCGGACGTCAACGCACTCGCCACTGTGAAGGCTAACCGCGGTTATGCCTGCAGTGCAACGAAAAGCGGATTCCCGTGCTCGCGGTGTGCGAGGTCGCGCTCGGTCGTCGCGCCGACCTTCGGCGTCGCGCGAGCCGAGCGGTGTCGGCCGGCCGGGGGATGGTGCGCTGAGCGGCGCGGGTGTTCGGTCCCGCGGCTTCACCGCAGCGGAAGGGGCTGGGGAGCGTGCGGCGCCGGTTCGCGCTACCGGGAACTCGTCGGCGGTAGCGCGAACCGGGGCGGTTACCTGCTGAGCTCTTGGTCGCCGTGCTGCTGGGTGGGGGAGTCCGGAGCGGCCGCGTCCTGGGCCGTGGTCGCGGAATGCTCCGCGGCCATCAACTTCGCCGAGGCTTCAGGCGTGGCGAGCGTTTCTCGCGCCCGCAGCGGATCCAGGGCACCGTCCCATTTGGACACGATGAAGGTCGCCACGCAGTTCCCGAGGAGGTTGGTCACCACGCGCATGGTGTCCATGATCCGGTCCGCGCCGAGGATCAGCGCCACCGCCGCCACCGGGATCACGCCGACCGCGGAGGCCGTCGCCGACAACGCGATGAAGGCAGAACCCGGCACGCCCGCCATGCCCTTGGACGTGAGAATGAGAACGAGGACGACGGTGATCTGCTGACCGATGGTGAGTTCCACGCCCACGGCCTGCGCCATGAACAGCGTCGCCAGCGACAGGTAGATCGACGCGCCGTCGAGGTTGAACGAGTATCCGGTCGGCACCACGAGACCGACGGCCTCCTTCCGGCAGCCGGCTCGCTCCAGCTTCTCCATCATGCGTGGCATCACGCACTCGCTGGACGCGGTTCCCACGGCCAGCGCGAACTCCTCGCGCGTGAAGCGCACGAACCGGATCAGGCTCAACCCGGTGAACGCGCGCAGCAGCACGCCGAGCACGACGATGAACAGCGCGGCCGCGCCGTAGCAGGCGCCGATCAGCTTGGCGTAGGTCGACAGCGAGGACAGGCCGTACTGGCCGATCAGGTAGGCCATCGAGCCGAACACCGCGATCGGGGCCAACCGCATCACGTAGCCGATGATCTTGAAGATGACTTCGCCGGTCTGCTCGATGAAGTGGAAGACCTGCGGGGCGCGATCGAGTCCCACGTGCAGGAGACCCGCGGCGAACAGCACTGCCAGCAGCAGGACTTGGAGCAGCTCGTTGTCGGCGAAGGCTCCGACGGCGCTCTCCGGGATCATGTGCAGCACGAAGTCCGCGGCACCGGGCATCTGCTCGCCGTGCGTCTTGGCTTCCACGCCCGAGGCGTCCAGGGTGCTCGGGTCGACGTTGAGGCCGGCGCCCGGCTGGACGACGTTGCCCGCGATGAGGCCGAGCGCGAGTGCCGCCGTGGTGACGATTTCGAAGTAGATCAGGGCTTTGAGCCCGATCCGCCCCACCGAGCGCATGTCACCGGCCTTGGCGATCCCGACGACCACGACGGAGAAGATCAGCGGCGCGATGACCATCTTGATCAGCCGGATGAACCCGTCTCCGACCGGCTTCAGCGACTCGCCGAAGCTCGGCCACAGGTGGCCGACGAGGGTGCCGAGGGCTGCAGCGATGAGGACCTGGACGAACAACGAGGACAGGACGCTGCGCACCGGACTTCGCGATGCTTGCGCCGAAGCTGCGGACACGATCCCTCATTCCGTTATGCGGAAATATACTTTCGGACAGTGGCGTGAAGTGTGGATCGCGGTACGGGGAACGTCAAGACGTGATCCGCGGGAAACCCGCAGCGCAGCGCGATCAACAAAGTGTTGAAGGAGTCGTTTCAGAATGCGGCGGGAGCCGTTGTCTTCAAGTGTGAGACTCAGCTGGTTCCGCCACCCGCGCTGCCAAGCAACGTGATTCTGCGAGGACCCCTAACTCTCCGGAGGTGGGCCGTGCACCTTGATCCCGAGCTGGCCGCAGCCCTGCCCGCGCTGCCCGACCTGCACATCCACGACCTCGACGGAGCTCGCGGGCGGATGGCGGAGCTCGCCGCGCGCGCCGCACCGGCCGACACCACCGGGGTCGACATCGCCGAGCACGAGGTGCCCGGCGTCGAGGGGGTCGCGGTCCGGGCCTTCCGCCCGTCCGGCGCCCCCGATCCACTGCCTGCCGTGCTGCTGTTGCACGGGGGCGGTTTCGTGATGGGAGGCATGGATTCGCTCACCGCGCAGGCGGTGAACCTGTGCTCGCGGCTCCCCGCGGTCGTCGTCGTGGTCGATTACCGGCTGGCGCCCGAACACCCGTACCCGGCCGCGTTGCGGGACTGCGAGTCGGCTCTGCGCTGGACGGCGTCCGGGGCCGATCGGCTGGGCGTGGACCCCGCGCGCCTCGCGGTCCACGGCATGAGCGCGGGTGGCGGGCTGGCCGCGGCGCTGACGCTGCTGGTCCGCGACCGTGGCGGTCCTCCGGTGCGGTTCCAGGTGCTCGACGCCCCGGAGGTCGACGACCGGGTCGAGACGCGCTCAGCGCGCACGTTCGGGGACACGCCGCTGTGGAACCACTCCGACGCGGTGCTGAGCTGGCAGCACTACCTGCGCGGGTGGAGCGGGGACGTACCCGCGCACGCGGCACCCGCTCGTGCCGACGACCTGTCGGGTCTTCCGCCCGCGTACCTCGCGGTGTACGAGAACGACCCGCTGCGCGACGAGGGCCTGGCCTACGCCTCCGCGCTGCTGCGCGCGGGAGTGTCGGTGGAGCTGCACCTGTTCCCCGGGACCTTCCACCGGTCGGCGGTGATCGCCGGAGCAGCGGTGTCGCAACGTCAGGAAGCCGAAACCCTGGAAGCTCTCCGGCGAGCACTGCACCCGGCTGAATGACGTTGTCGCCGAAGGGGTTCGGCCGTGGGGGACGCCGTGTTTCAGCCGGTGGCGAGCCGGGATGCGGTGGCGCGGGCGATGAGGCCGTCGAGCAGTTCGCCGAGGGCCGCGGGGTGTTCGAGCGGGAGCATGTGGCCTGCGTTCGGGATCATCGCCAGTTCGGAGCCCGGTACCGCACGGGCGATCGCGGTGCTGTGCTCCGGCGCGATCGTCACGTCGTGGCCCGCCCCGACGACGAGCGTGGCCGCCCGGCCCAGAACCGGCAGCGCCGCGCGCTTGTCCAGGGTCAGGAACTGGGGGATGAGCGCCACTAGCGCGTGGACCGGATTCGACCGCGTGAGCTGCAGGACGAAGTCCACCGTCGACGGCGGCACCCGCGAGGCGAATGAGAACGCCCGAGCGGTGGCGAGGGCGGCACGCCTGAGGGCGCGGCACGAGACCGAGGTCAGTCGCAGCCGGTCGATGACGGCCAGCACCAGGTTGGCGGCCTCGGGCGGGAGCAGCACAGGACCGTTGACCGGTGCCGCCGCGGTCGTCACCAGGCCGACGCCGACCACGCGGTCGCCGAAGAGCTCGGGCCGCTGCTCGGCGAGCGCGAGGATCGCCATGCCGCCCATCGAGTGCCCGACCAGCACCACCGGCCCCTCGGGAGCGGTCTGGTCGAGCACTGCTGCCAGGTCGTCGCCGAGCTGGTCGAGGTTGAGGGCGGACACTCCGCCCATCTCGGACCGGCCGTGGCCGCGGTGGTCGTAGGAGACCACCCGCGCTCTGCGGGCGAGCGACGAGCGCTGGAGGTGCCAGAAGTCGTTGTCCGCCAAGAACCCGTGAGCGAGGACCACGGTGACGGGCGATCGCGGATCACCGGTGACGTCCACGTGCAGCGGCACCCCGTCCGAGGCGGCGACGCCGAGCGCACCGGGGGCCGAGGCCGCGGGGGTGACGACCTCGGCCCCTGAACGCGACACCGGGTCCGCGGTCGGGGTCAGCGCGGAGGTGCCGTGGGTGAAGCGCAGGGCGAGGCCGGACGCCGAACCGCGCACGCGTCGCGCCATCGTCCGGACCCGGGCGCCGAGGGCGGCCTGCGGCGATCCCAGGGGGAGGGTCACCACGGGCGCACGTCCGCGCCGCAGGTCTGCTCGGCTTCGAACGCCGGCTCGGGGGAGCGTCGGCCTGCGGTGCGGAGGGTGACCACGTGCGCCTTCCGTGTCGGGGAGGAAGGTCCGGCCACGACGCCGCGCGGGGGCGACCGCAGCGCCGTGACCGGACCGTGATGTCTCGACCAACGTAACCGGCGGTGACCGAACCTTCAACCCGAACACTCACACGGGTTAACAACCTGGGCGCAACTGCGATCGGATCACTTCAGTGAGTAACCGAACGGGCTCCGGACGGCCCTCGCGATGCGATCAGTGGTGAATGACATCAAGATCGAACTCCGATCACCGCCTGCGGGTCGGTGTTCACGCGCCGCCCACTGCCGGGAGCTGGGCGCGGCACGCGACGGGTCGGGCGTTGGCCGGGTCGAGCCGGTTGAGGACCAGGCGGGCCGCGTTGGGGTCGGCCGCGAGCTGCAGGTGGTCGGAAAAGTCCTCCGGGCAGACGTCCTGGATGACGATGTTCGTCATGCCCGGCGCGGCTCCGGAGGTGTATGGCACGACCAGCTCGTCGTACTTGGTCATGATGTTGAGGTACTCCACGCCGGGGGAGGCGAGGCCGCCCTCGTGCAGGTCGGTGATGAACTCCGATCCGGTGAGCAGCTGCGGGCAAGCCCCGCACACCGGGAGCTGCACGCCGAACGCGTTCGCCAGCGCGCTCAGCGGCCGCGCGGGATCCGTGCCCGTGCCGTTCCACGCAGGCGCGATCGAGATGTAGTTCTTCACCGCGGGCGCTCCGCCGAGGAACTTGACGTAGTGCGCGGGCATCAGCGTGCCCTGCGAATGGCCGACGAGGTCGACCTGGTCGGATCCGGTGGACGCGCGCACCTCGTCCACGAACTTCGCCAGCTGGGCCGCGCTGGCCCGCATGTCGCCGAAGCCTCCGAGCGCGTCGTGGCCGGTGGGCGAGGAGGCCGGTGCGCCGTAGGTCAGCGCGAAGACGCAGTAGCCCTCGTTCTTCAGCAGCGGACCGTAGGTCGCCCAGTTCGTGGACTTGTTCCCGACGGTCCCGTGCACCAGGACGACCGGACGCGGGTGCTCGGGCGACGGTCTGCACGCCCAGTCGTTCGTGCCCGGTGCGTTGATTTGCGCTCCGGCCGTGATGGCGGAGGGCAGGAACTGGTACGGCACGGGGAGCGGTTCGTCGGCGGCGGCGGGGAGCGCGGCGGAGACGGTCATGACGGCCGCGGCGACGGCGGCGAGAACGAGGCGAGAGACGCGCATGGAAGCCCTTCGTTGGGTGTTCCCGATCACAAGCACACTGGTTCCGCATATCGATACCTCTGTTCTGCCTGCCGCACAAGGCTTTCGGTCGGATGCGCGGAGGCGCGCGGATCGTCGGGGAGTCAGCGCGGCGGGCTGCTGGTGATCGGGATCGGCGATCTCGGTGACCGGCGTTACTGCACGGCACGGCAGCGGGTGGCACCCTGTTGCCGGTTGATGGCAACTAGACTCGGGCGGTCCTGAGCTTCGTCGTGGGTGGTGGTGTGTGCACGTGATCGGCAGAGCGGACCGCATCTCGCGGCCGTGCGGGGAGCGCCGTCCGCGAGTCCCGGCGATCGGTGCGCGCGAGGTCCCGGCCCGGAGCGCGCGGTGATCGCCGACCAGGCCGAACGCGCGGGTCGCGATGCGTGAATCCGACTCTCGGGTGACCGTCGTCGGCATCGGTGCCGACGGAACCCCCGGCCTCTCCCCAGCGGCCGACCACGCCCTGCGCGCGGCGGACGTCGTCATGGGCAGTACGCGGCAGCTCGCCGCGCTGGGCGATGGCGTTGCCGCCGAGCGCCTCTCCTGGCCGTCGCCGATGCTCGACGCGCTCCCCTCGCTGCTGGCGGAGAACGCGGATCGCCAGGTGTGCGTGCTGGCCAGCGGCGACCCCATGTTCTTCGGCATCGGCGGCACGCTGGTGCGCTTGCTCGGGCCGGAGCGCGTCCACGTCATCCCGCACCCGTCCTCGGCGTCCCTGGCGTGCGGCCGGATGGGCTGGGCGCTGGACAAGGTCGACGTGGTGAGCCTGGTGGGCAGACCCCTGGAAACCCTGCACCCCTCCGTCCAACCGGGTCGCCGGGTGCTGGTGCTGAGCTCGGACGGCCGGACTCCGGCGAGCGTGGCGGCCCTGCTCACCGAACGCGGTTGCGGGGACAGCGAGTTGAGCGTGCTGGAACAGCTCGGCGGTGCGGACGAGCGCAGGATCGACGGGGTGGCGGGGGAGTGGCCCCACGCCGAGGTCGGCCCGCTCAACGTCATCGCGATCGACGTGCGTCCCGAGCCCGGTGCGCCTCTCCTGCCGCGCACGCCAGGGCTTCCCGATGACGCCTTCGAGAACGACGGCCAGCTGACCAAGCGCGAGATCCGCGCGATCACGCTCTCGCGCTTGGCACCCGTGCCCGGTCAGCTGCTGTGGGACGTCGGTGCCGGTGCCGGGAGCATCGGCATCGAGTGGATGCGCAGTCACCCGGCGTGCCGCGCGATCGCCGTCGAGGCGCACGCCGAGCGAGCCGCCCGGTGCGCGCGCAACGCCGCTGCTCTCGGCGTTCCCGGCCTGGACGTGGTCACCGGTTCCGCGCCGGACGCGTTGCGGGACCTGGAACGGCCGGACGCGGTCTTCGTCGGCGGAGCGGTCACCGTCCCGGGAGTCGTGCAGACCTGCTGGGACTCGCTCGCGGCGGGCGGCAGGATGGTGGTCAACGCGGTGACGCTGGAATCGGAAGCGGTGCTGGCCGACTGGTACGAACGGCTCGGCGGTGAGCTGGTGCGCACTGCGGTCAGCCGCGGTTCGCCGGTCGGGAAGTTCACCGGGTGGCGCACGATGATGCCAGTGACGACATGGAAGGTAAGCAAGCGATGACAGTGCATTTCATCGGAGCCGGACCCGGCGCCGCCGACCTCATCACGGTGCGGGGGCAGAACGCGATCGCCGCGGCGCCGGTGTGCCTGTACGCGGGTGCGCTGGTCCCGGAGGAGCTCCTGGAGAAGTGCCCGCAGGACGCGCGCCTGGTCAACACCGCGAAGATGACGCTGGACGAGATCATCGACGAGCTGGTGACCGCGGATCAGCAGGGCCTCGACGTGGCGCGGTTGCACTCCGGCGACCCGTCGGTGCTGAGCGCGATGGCCGAGCAGATGCGTCGCCTCGACGCGGCAGGGGTGGACTACGACGTCGTCCCCGGCGTTCCCGCGTTCGCGGCCGCGGCCGCGTCGCTCAAGCGCGAGTTCACGGTGCCGGGCGTGTCCCAAACCGTGGTGCTGACGCGCACTGCCGCGCGAGCGACGGCGATGCCCGAGGGGCAGGACCTGGCGACGCTGGGCCTCTCGCGCTCGACGCTGGTGCTGCACCTGGCGATCCAGCGGGTGGATCAGATGGTCGAGGAACTGGTGCCCAACTACGGGCAGGACTGCCCGGTGGCCGTCGTGGCGCGCGCGAGCCGCAGCGACGAGGTCATCCTGCGCGGCACGCTGAAGGACATCGCCGAGCAGGTCCACGCCGCCGAGATCAAGCGCACCGCGGTGCTGGTCGTCGGTGAGGCGCTGGCCGCGTCGCAGTTCCAGGACAGCAGCCTCTACTCCGCGTCGCGGCAGCGCGACTGAGCGTTGGAGGACTCGGCGCGGCCGGTGTTCCCGGTCCTGGAGCGGGGCCTAGGAGCCGGCCGTCCGCCCGACGATGGTGCCTGCGCGGTCGATGACGATCACGTCGACCGCGACCGGCGCCTCGCGCAGGACGGCGACGGCCTCGACCCGCGCGCGCTCGGCGATGAGGTCGCCCAGCGCGACTCCCGCGGACTGGCTGTGCCGCAACGCTTCCAGAGCCGTGTTGGAGTTGCGGATCTGCTCCAGCAGGTCGTCGTCGCCCCCGATCTCGCGCGCCATGTCCGCGAGCGCGCTCAGGTCCACCTGACTGCGTCCGGAGTGCAGGTCCAGGTGCCCGAGGGCCAGTTTGGACAGCTTGCCGACGCCGCCACCGATGGTCAGGCGCGGAACCGGGTGGCGGCGCAGGTACTTCAGCACTGCGCCGGCGAAATCGCCCATGTCCAGCAGCGCGTCCTCGGGGAGGCCGTGGACCTCGCTGACGACGCGCTCCGAAGTGCTGCCCGTGCACCCGGCCACGTGCTGGTGCCCGGCGGACCGCGCGACGTCGACACCGCGCCGGATGCTCGCGATCCACGCCGAGCACGAGTACGGCACGACCACACCCGTGGTGCCCAAGATGGACAGTCCACCGAGGATGCCCAGCCGCGGGTTCCAGGTGCGCGTGGCGATCTCCTCGCCGCCCTCGACGGAGATCTCCACGACGACGTCGCCGCTGCCGCCGTGGGCGGCCGCAACGCCGTCCACGGCCTCGCGCATCATCTGGCGCGGCACCGGGTTGATCGCCGGTTCGCCCACGTCGAGCGGCAAGCCGGGTTTGGTCACGGTGCCCACGCCGGGACCGGCGACGAAGGACACGCCCGAGCCCGGCTCGCCGTGCCGCACGGTCGCGCTGATCACGGCCCCGTGCGTGACGTCGGGATCGTCACCGGCGTCCTTGACGACCGACGCGCTCGCGGAGTCCTCGGCCAGGTTCTCGCGCGTGAGCGCGAACTCCGGCGTCTGCCCCTTGGGCAGGACGATCCCCACCGGGTCGGGGAAGGATCCGGTCAGCAGCGCGGTGTAGGCCGCGGTCGTCGCCGCGGTCGCGCAGGCACCTGTCGTCCACCCGTAGCGGAGCTTTCCGCCTTCGTTCGCGGGCGTGGTCATTCCAAGGTTTCCCGTCTTGCGGAGGTCGTGCTGTGAGCACCTCGGTGCTGGTCCTCGGCGGGACCGGCGAAGCGCGGCGGCTCGCCGCGGAACTCACCGAACGTACCGGCTACACCGTAGTGTCCTCGCTGGCAGGGCGCGTGCGCGATCCCCGGGTGCCCGACGGCGCGGTCCGCGTCGGCGGGTTCGGCGGCGAGCAGGGCCTGGCGGCGTGGCTGCAGGAGCACGCGATCGACGTCGTGATCGACGCGACCCACCCCTTCGCCGAGCAGATCACCACCAACGCCGTCGGAGCGGCCCGGCGCACCGGGTGCGGGTTGCTGATCCTCCGCCGCCCGGGCTGGCAGCCGCAGCCCGGCGACGACTGGCGCTGGGTGAGCTCGCTGCCGGAGGCCGCGCAGTCCCTGACCCCGGCCGAGCGGCGGGTCTTCCTGGCGACCGGGCGCCAGGGGCTGGCCGCCTTCGCCGACCTCGACGATCACGAGTTCCTGCTGCGCTGCGTCGATCCGCCGGACCCGGAATCCCCGCGTCCCCGCAGCCTTGAGGTGCTGCTGGAACGCGGGCCGTTCGCGGTCGAGGGGGAGCGGGAGCTGCTGCGGGAGCACCGCATCGACGTGGTCGTGACCAAGGACAGCGGAGGGGAGATGACCGCGGCGAAGCTGGTGGCCGCCCGCGAGCTCGGGTTGCCGGTGATTGTCGTGCGTCGACCTCCGCCGCCCGAGGCGCCACGCGTGGCGACCGTGGAGGCCGCCATCGCGTGGCTGGACGACTACGCCGGATAGCGCCGCGGCGTGTAGGTGATCGTGCTGTCACCGCGCTGCACCACGCGCGTGGTGGACGAGCCGATGATCAGCAGGCACCGCATGTCGACGTCGTCGGGGTCGAGCTCCGCGAGCGTCGTCACCGTGATGTGCTCGTTCGCGTACCCGGCGTTGCGGCCGATCACGACCGGCGTCTGGGGACTCCGGTGCTCCAGCAGCAGGTCCCGCGCGGCGGAGACCTGCCACTTGCGGCTGCGCGATGCCGGGTTGTAGAGCGCCAGCGCGAGATCTGCCTCGGCCGCGGCCGTGAGCCGCTTGGCGATCGCGTCCCACGGCTTGAGCCGGTCGGACAACGAGAGCACGCAGTAGTCGTGGCCCAGCGGCGCGCCCGCGCGGCTGGCGACCGCGTGCGCCGCGCTCAGGCCCGGCAGCACCCGCACGTCCACCTTCTCGAACCTGGGGTCCGCGGCGGCTTCCAGGACGGCCGTGGCCATGCCGAAGACGCCGGGGTCGCCCGAGGAGACCACCGCGACGCGAGAACCGTTGAGCGCCAGCTCCAGCGCGTGCTCCGCGCGCTCGGCCTCCACGCGGTTGTCCGAGGCGTGCCGGATCTGCCGCGGGTTGGCCGGAACCCGGTCCAGGTACGGCCCGTACCCGACGAGTTCGTCGGCGGTGGCCAGGGCGTCCTGGGCCTGCGGGGTCAACCACGAGCGCTCCGCGGGACCGAGCCCTACCACCACGACCTCGCCCACCTGCGGGGGCGCCGGAGGGGCGGCGGCGGGAGTCCCGTCCGCCTGCGGGCGGTTGGCCGGGCTGGGGATCAGCGCCAGCGAGAAGTAGGGGACCGACTCCGGATCGACCTCGGCGAGCGGTTCGAAGCGCTCGCGCTCGGTCGAGGCGCGCTCCACGTACCAGGCCTCGTCGAGCCGGCCGGACTTGTCCAGCGCCTCGCGGACCGACCCGAACGTGCGCCCCAGCTTGAGGATCGCCGCGGCGTCGGTGCCCGCGAGGCGTTCGGCGAGGACGTCGCTCGGCAGGGTCCCCGGGAGCACGGTCAGCACCTCGTCGCGCTCCACGAGCGGACGGCCGAGTGAGGCCGAAGCGGCGCTCATCGACGTCACGGCCGGCACGACCTCCGTCGGGTACCGGTGCGCGAGCCGCTTGTGCATGTGCATGTAGGAGCCGTAGAAGAGCGGATCTCCCTCGCACAGGACGACGACGTCCCGTCCCGCGTCGAGGTGCGCGGCGAGGCGGTTGGCGCTGTCGGCGTAGAAGTCGTCGATCGCGCCCTGGTACCCGCCGGGGTGGTCGGTGCCCTCGGTGGTCACCGGGTAGACCAGCGCCTCCTCGATCTGGCCGCCCGGGAGGTAGGGCTCGGCCAGCGAGTAGGCGATGCTGCGACCGTGGCGGGCGCTGTGGAAAGCGATCACGTCCGCCGAACCGATGAGCCGGACGGCCTTGATGGTGGCGAGCTCCTCGTCGCCGGGGCCGAGGCCCACGCCCCAAAGTCGGCCCGTCCCAGGGCTGGTTTCTTCCGCTGCGTTCATTCTTCCTCGCTCGCAATTGCATTGATGGCGGCTGCGGTGAGAGCACTGCCGCCGCGACGCCCGTGCACGACCACGTACTCCAGTCCGAGGTCGTTGCGGGCCAGCGCCACCTTGGACTCGGCGGCACCGATGAAGCCGACCGGGATGCCCAGCACCGCAGCGGGAACCCCGGCCCCTTCGGACACGAGTTCCAGCAGCCGGAACAGCGCGGTCGGCGCGTTCCCGACGGCCACCACGGCGCCGTCGAGCCGACCGCGCCACAGCTCCATCGCCGCCGCGCTCCTGGTGTTGCGCAACTCGCTCGCCAGCTCGGGGACCTGCGGGTCGCCCAGCGTGCAGATCACCTCGTTGTCGGCGGGCAGCCGCTTGCGCGTGACCCCGGCCGCGACCATGTTGGCATCGCACAGGATCGGGGCACCGCGCCGCAAGGCCGCGCGGGCGGCGAGGACCGCGTTGGCGGAGACGTCCAGGTCGTCGACGATGTCGACCATCCCGCAGGAATGAACCATGCGCACCGCGACCTGAGCGACCTCGGGGGACAGCCCGGAGAGGTCCGTCTCGGCGCGGATCGTGGCAAAGGACTGGCGGTAGATCTCCGCGCCGTCGCGGATGTAGTCGTTCACTCATTCCCTCCGGGACGCCGCCACCGCGGTGGCGGCGTCATCGATGTTGCCGTTGTGCGTGCGGACCTGACCGCCGTGGCTCACCTGGTAACCGCCCTCGGTGGCGACCACATCGACGACGTCCCCCCGGGGAACACCGCAGCGGCGGGCGCATCCGGCCCAGTGCACGGCCTTTCCCCTCGGCATCAGCGGCAACGCGCGTGCCGCGTCGGTCTGCACGTCCGCGAGCGCCTTGCCGCATCCCGGGCGACCGGTGCACGCCGTGACGCCGATCCAGGGCGACATCGGGTCGGTCACGAGCCCAGCGCGCTCCACAGTGGACATGTGCTTCCGGGCCGGGTCGAGCATGAACGGGATCAGCGCGCCGCGCCACGGAGTGAGACGGATCTCGCCCGCACCGGCGCTCGCCACATCGGCGAGCGCGGCCGCCTGCTCGCCCGACAAGCGGCCGAGCGGCACCACGGTCGCGAGCGTGACCTGCCCGTCCACGCCCTCGATCGCGCCGGCGGGAACGGTCGACTCCGGTGCCGGCAGGTCGGGCAGCGGCGCGCCCTGCCGGAGGGGGTGTTCGGTGCCGTCGAGCACGGCCCGCACCCGCGCGGTCACCCGCGGCGATCCCCGGTCGAGCTCCGCGAGCCGCCACGCGCCCGAGTCCTGCGCCTCGCGCTCGGCCAGGAACGCGCGGGCTGCGACGTGCATCACCGCGGCGGCGCTCGCCGGGGGCGTGCGCAGGCCCGTGTCGGTCCCGGCCAGCAGCAGCGCGGCCTCGTGCGGGCCGACCGCGATGACCGAGACGTCCGCGCCCAGACCGGCGACATCGCCGCGGCCGTCGTCGAAGGCGAACAGGAAGCGCCCGGACAGCGCGGTGAGTTCTGGATCACCGCACACCCTGTCGTCGAGGTCGGTGACCAGCGGCTGGACATCGACGAGGCCGATCCGGTCACATCCGCTCAGCGGCGAGCCGAGGATGTTGCGCACCCGCTCGTGCGGAACGGAGGGCAGCAGTCCGCTCGCGGAGAGCCTGCGCGCCAACTCCTCTCCCGCGTCGTCGCGCAAGCCGCGGACCTGCATGTTCCCGCGGGAGGTGAGTTCGATATGCTGCTGGCCCAGCTCGTGCGCGGCAGTGGCCACCGACCGCAGCTGATCAGCGGTCAGCCTGCCGCCGGGAACGCGGATCCGTGCCAGGCCACCGTCCTCGGCCGGGTGCAGGCGCACCGCGCCCGGGCAGGCGTCGTCCCGGAGCCGGGAATCGTGGTCGTAGGTGGGCACGGCGATACATGGTAGTTGCAGCTTGTTTGCAACATCAGCGCCTGTCGGTAGGATCACCGACGACTGCAGCAGGGGGAGGAAGCCGGTGCGATTCCGGCGCGGTCCCGCCACTGTCACCGGGGAGCAAACCCCACCACGAGATCACGGCCGCGTTCGGCTGGAAGACCGGGGTGCGCGCCGATCCGGGAGCCAGGAAACTCCGCCTGCCGTGCCCACCCAGCCATGTCCGGGGCGAGGACCCCGAGAGAGGTGCACCATGCGAACCGCGTCCTGGCCGCCTGCGCTCGGCGAAGTCATCGCGCTGCCGACGAAGCACGTCGAGGAATTCACCGCATGATCCTGCTCTTGTCCACATCGGATACCGATCTCCTCAGCGCGCGCGCCAGCGGTGCTGACTTCCGCCTCGCCAACCCGGCGCGCGTGGAAGCCGGGGAACAGCTCGAGGAACTCGTCGAGGGCACCGACCTCGTCGTCGTGCGCATCCTGGGCGGACGTCGCGCGTGGGAGGCCGGGCTCGACCAGCTGCTCGCGGGCCCGCGCCCGGTCGTCGTGCTCGGCGGCGAGCAGGCACCCGACGCCGAGCTCATGGAGTGCTCGACCGTTCCGGGCGGTGTCTGCGCCGAAGCGCACAGCTACCTCGCCCACGGCGGGCCGGAGAACCTCTCGCAGCTCTACAACTTCCTCAGCGACACGCTGCTGTTCACCGGAAACGGCTTCGAACCGCCGGTTCCGGCGCCCTCCTGGGGCGTGCTGGAGCGCGAGCCTCGCACCACCGAGGGTCCGACCGTCGCGGTCCTCTACTACCGCGCGCACCACATGGCGGGCAACACCGCGTTCGTGCACACCATCTGCGAAGCGATCGAGGACGCGGGAGCCCAAGCGCGGCCGCTGTTCTGCGCATCGCTGCGCAGCCCCGACCCGGAACTGCTGGACGCGCTCGGCGGCGCCGACGCGCTCGTGGTGACCGTGCTGGCGGCCGGAGGTGCCCGTCCCGCAACGGCTTCCGCCGGTGGCGACGACGAGGCCTGGGACATCGGCAAGCTCGCCGAGCTGGACATCCCGATCCTGCAGGGCCTGTGCCTCACCAGCAGCCGCGAGCAGTGGGAGGCCAACGACGACGGTCTGTCCCCGATGGACTCCGCCACCCAGATCGCGGTGCCGGAGTTCGACGGCCGGTTGATCACCGTGCCGTTCTCGTTCAAGGAGAACGACTCCCAGGGGCTGCCGGTCTACGTCGCCGACCCCGAGCGCGCGGCGCGGGTGGCCGGGATCGCGGTCGGCTACGCCCGGCTGGGTCACGTGCGGGCCGCCGACCGCCGCGTCGCGCTGATGCTGTCCGCCTACCCGACCAAGCACGCGCGCATCGGCAACGCCGTCGGTCTGGACACCCCGGTCAGCGCCGTTCGCCTGCTGCAGGCGCTGCGCGACCAGGGCTACGACGTCGGGCCGGAAACGGGTTCCGACGCCGTTCCCGGGCTCGCCGAGCAGGACGGCGATGCGCTGATCCACGCCATGATCGCGGCCGGTGGTCAGGACCGCGACTGGCTGACCGAGGACCAGCTGACGTCCAACCCGATCCGCCTGCCCGCCAAGCGGTACCGGCAGTGGTACGAGACGCTCCCTGCGGAATTGCGCGAGCAGGTCGAGCAGCACTGGGGCCCGCCGCCGGGCGAGCTGTTCGTCGACAGGTCTCAGGACTCCGAGGGCGAGATCGTCCTCGCCGCACTGCGTTTCGGCAACGTGGTGCTGATGGTGCAGCCGCCGCGCGGCTTCGGTGAGAACCCGATCGCCATCTACCACGACCCGGACCTGCCGCCGAGCCACCACTACCTGGCCGCCTACCGGTGGATCGCCGACGACTTCGGCGCGCACGCCATGGTGCACCTCGGCAAGCACGGCAACCTGGAGTGGTTGCCGGGCAAGTCGGCGGGCCTGTCCGCGTCCTGCGCGCCGGACGCCGCGCTGGGCAACCTCCCGCTGATCTACCCCTTCCTTGTCAACGACCCGGGGGAGGGCACCCAGGCCAAGCGCCGGGTGCACGCGACCCTGGTCGACCACCTCGTGCCGCCGATGGCGCGCGCGGAGAGCTACGGCGACATCGCGCGCCTGGAGCAGCTCCTCGACGAGCACGCCAACATCGCCGCGATGGACCCGGCGAAGCTCCCGGCGAGCCGCAGCCAGATCTGGACGCTGATCCAGGCCGCCAAGCTCGACCACGACCTCGGTCTCGCGGAACGCCCGCACGACGCGGAATTCGACGACTTCCTGCTCGACGTCGACGGGTGGCTGTGCGAGGTCAAGGACGCGCAGATCCGCGACGGGCTGCACATCCTCGGTGACGCACCGACCGGACCGGCCCGGGTCAACCTCGTGCTGGCGATGCTGCGCGCGCGGCAGATGTGGGGCGGGCGCAGCCAGGCGCTGCCGGGTCTCCGCGAAGCCCTGGGCATGTCCGAGGACGGCAGCGCCTCGCGCGAGCAGACCGACGACGCCGAGTCCCAGGCGCACGCGCTGGTCGAGGAGATGGAGCGCCTCGACTGGGACCCGGGTGCCGCGGATGCCGCCTGCCGCGAGGTGCTGGGTCGTTCCGACTCCACCGTGGCCGGCGTGCTCACCTTCGCCGCCAACGAGGTCATCCCGCGCCTGGCGGCGACCACCGACGAGGTCACCGCCGCCCTGCACGCGCTGGAAGGCGGTTTCGTGCCCGCCGGCCCCAGCGGTTCGCCGCTGCGCGGTCTGATCAACGTGCTGCCGACGGGCCGCAACTTCTACGCGGTGGACCCCAAGGCCGTGCCGAGCCGGCTGGCGTGGGAAACCGGCCAGGCGATGGCCGATTCCCTCCTGGAGCGCTACCAGGCGGACACCGGGACGTGGCCGCAGTCGGTGGGCCTGTCGGTCTGGGGGACCTCCGCGATGCGGACCTCCGGCGACGACGTCGCCGAAGTCCTCGCGCTGCTGGGTGTTCGCCCGACCTGGGACGAGCAGTCCCGGCGGGTCAACGGCCTGGAGCCGATCCCGCTGGAGGACCTGGGCCGTCCGCGCATCGACGTCACCATCCGCATCAGCGGGTTCTTCCGCGACGCGTTCCCGCACGTCGTGGCGCTGCTCGACGACGCGGTGCGGATGGTCGCCGACCTCGACGAGCCCGACGAGCAGAACTTCGTGCGGGCGCACTCCCGGGCGGACCTCGACACCCACGGGGATCAGCGTCGCGCGACGATGCGGATCTTCGGTTCGAAGCCGGGTTCCTACGGCGCGGGCGTGCTGCCCGCGATCGACAGCCGCGACTGGCGCGGCAACGAGGACCTGGCCGAGGTCTACACGGTGTGGGGCGGTTTCGCCTACGGCCGCGATCTCGACGGCGTCCCGGCGCGGGAGGACATGCAAAGCGCCTTCCGGCGGATCTCGGTGGCCGCGAAGAACACCGACACCCGCGAGCACGACATCGCCGACTCCGACGACTACTTCCAGTACCACGGCGGGATGATCGCCACGATCCGCGCGCTGACCGGCAAGGACCCGGCCGCCTACATCGGCGACAGCACGCGGCCGGACTCGGTCAAGACACGCTCCCTGCACGAGGAGACGGCGCGGGTGTTCCGCGCTCGCGTGGTCAACCCGCGCTGGCTGTCGGCCATGCGACGGCACGGCTACAAGGGCGCTTTCGAGCTCGCGGCCACTGTGGACTACCTGTTCGGCTACGACGCCACGACCGGCGTGGTCGCGGACTGGATGTACGAGAAGCTCGCCGAGAGCTACGTGCTGGACTCCGAGAACCAGGAGTTCATGCGCACGTCCAACCCGTGGGCCCTGCACGGGATCACCGAGCGGCTCCTCGAAGCGGCTGACCGCAAGCTGTGGGAGGAACCGGACCCGGAGACCCTCCAGGCGCTGCGCGAGGTCTACCTCCAGGCGGAGGGCGACCTCGAAGACGGCCCGGCCTGACGAACCGCGCGACCCCCGGCCGGATCCGTCCGTCCGGGGGTCGCGCGCGTCCGCGGGTTCACGGCCGGTCCCACTGGACGGGCAGGGAGCGGGGGCCGCGCAGGGCGACGCCGACCTGGCTGCGCACCCGCACCTGCTCGGCGGTCGCCGCCGGGTGCAAGCGCAGTCCCGGGAGCCGTTCGAGCAGGACCGTCAGGGCGGTGCGCAGCTCGGCGAGGGCCAGCCAGGTCCCCGCGCAGGTGTGCGGTCCCTGACCGAACGCGAGCATCGCCGTCTCGCGGCGGGTGACGTCGAACCGGTGCGGGTCGGCGAACTTCGCCGGATCGCGCAGGGCGGCGTTGATCGAGAAGATCATGAACGTGTTCGGCGGGACGTCGATCCCGTGCCACGTGGTGGCTTCCGGGCACAACCGCGGCAGCAATCCCACCGGTGGCTCCCACCGCAGGCCCTCCCAGACCGCCCAGGGCACGTGCTCCTGCGGATCGGAGCGGACCAGGGCGAGCTGGTCGGGGTGGGTCAGCAGTCCGGTCAGGAGGTTGGCCAGTCCGAGCGCGGTGGTGTCCGCGCCTGCCGGGAACAGCAGGCGCAGGAACGACAGCACCTGCTCGTCGGTGAGCGCCTCGTCCTCCGCGGATTCGGTGACCAGCCTGGAGATCAGGTCGTCCCCGGGCTCGGATCGCCGCTGCTGCAGGACCGGCCGGAGGTAGTCGGTGAACTCCCGCGAGCTCGCCTTGGCCGCCTCGGGCTCGAACGGGTAGTAGAACAGGTCGTGCGCCCAGCGCCGGACGGTCTGCTCGTCCTCGACCGGCAGCCCGAGCAGGCGGCTGATGACCAGGACCGGATAGGTGCTGGTGAACTCCTCGACCAGGTCGGCTTCGCCGCGATCGGCGATCCGGTCGACCAGCTCGTGGGCGAGCGGTTCCAGGATCGGTTCGACGTAGTCGGTGGCGCGGTTGCGGCGGAACGGTGGTGAGGCGATCGCCCGGTTGATGCGGTGCTCGCGCCCGGACATGCACTGCAACGTGCGGCCCAGGACCGGGCCGGTGGTCAGCGGGTAGATCGCCGAGGCGGGGAAGGTGTCCTCGTCCTTGAACGCGGCGCTGACCAGCTCGTGGGTGAGCAGCAGCACCGCGTGCGCCCCTGCGAAGGGCACCACCGCGTGGGCTTTGCTCGCCCGCAGCTCGGCGAGGACCTGGTGGAGCTCGGGCGCGTCCTCGAAGGCGAAGTCGACGTCGTCGAGGTCAGCGGCCGCTGCCAACGGTGAAGTCGTCACGGGCGGACCCTCCCTGACTGGCTGCACGAATATTCGAATCGTTAGAGTGAGTATGTGAATAGCACGGTAGGGAGTTCGCCCAGGGAAGGCAAGGGACGTTCCTCGTCGCCGCCCACCGAGCGAGTCGTCGCCATCGTCGAGCTGCTGGCGGGGCGCTCCGAGCCGCTCGGGGCGGCCGAGATCGCCGACGAGCTGCAGCTGAGCCGATCCACGGCGCTCGCAGTCCTGGCTTCACTGGCCGAGCGCGGGTGGGTCTCGCGCGGCACCGACCTGCGCTATCGGCTCGGTGCGCGGCTGGCTGCCCTCATCGCGCGCGGTGCACCGGAACCGGCCGTGCCCCCGGGGACCGAGGAGGCCTTGCGCGAGCTGGCCGAGGCCGCCGGGTGCGGGGTGGCGCTGAGCGCGGTCACGGCGACCGAACTCACCTTCGTGTCGGTGTTCGCCGGTGACGGTCGAATCCCAGCGGGGATCACCCCCGACACCGTCGTGCCGCTGCGAGCCCCCGCGGGCGCCGCCGCGGTCGCCTTCCGCTCCGAGCGGGAGCGAACCCGGTGGCTGGCCGGCGCCGAGGAGGCTCAACGCGACCGGCTCGCGGAAGCCCTGCGCCTCCTGCGATCCGACCTGGTCGCCGCCTGGGGGATCGGAGCCGCCGCTCCCGCGCAGCTCGACGTGCTGGCCGACGTCGTCGACCACCTCGCCGAGCACCCGGCTCCGCGCGAGCTGCGCACCCGGGTGCGGTCGCTGATGACCGACATCAGCGGCCTGCCCTACACCGCGGCCGACATCGGCTCGGAGGAACCCCTGCCGCTGAGCTACCTGGTCGCACCCGTCTTCGACGCCACCGGTGCGGCCGCGTGGGAGCTGCAGCTCGGGCCCCTGCGCGCGTCGGTCGGGCGTTCCGAGCGCGAGCACTGCATCACCCACTTGCGCACCACCGCCCAACGCCTCAGCGGAGCCGAGTGACCGCACGCTCCGACTCACCACCGAGAACGTCCAGCACCCCGCACATTCCACAGGAGACGGTGAGGACTTGCGGCGCTCACACCACTCCCGAACAACGCGGTCACCAGTTCCCAGTTTTAGTCATAACTGAGCAGACATTTCGGGCGTGATCATGGCTCGGTTTGGACTAAAACTGGGACTTGGTGCGCTCTTCGCAACAGGGAACGACTGAGTTCCGGTGGGCGTGTTTCTGTTTCTCCGGCGCCGGAGTTCGGCGATGCGGCCAGGTGCGCGGTGCCATAGCATCGCATTCGCACGGCTCTTCGCCAGACTTCGCGAGGGGGGCGGATGTCCGGTCCACGATCCGAGGATTCCACCCGCGCGGACTTCGGCGGCGAGCCGGAGCTGTCCGCGGAGGAGCGGAAGCTGCGGGGCGTGCCCTCTCAGACCCCCGACGACCCGATCCGCAACGTCTACTACGTGGCCTTCGTGGCCGCGCTGGGCGGCTTGCTGTACGGGTACGACACCGGCGTCATCTCCGGCACCCTGATCCAGATCGCCCAGGACTTCGGGATCACCGAGTCCTACGACCTGTTCGGCGCCACCTTCTCCGGGCACACCATCCAGGAGACGATCACCGCCTCCATCCTGGTCGGTGCGGTGATCGGCGCGCTCGGTGCCGGGTGGTTCGCGATGCGGTTCGGCCGCCGGGCGACGATCATCACGGTCGCGGTGATCTTCGCGGTCGGCGTGGTGCTCGCCGGGATGTCTCCCGAACCCCTCACGCTGATCGGCAGCCGGCTGCTGCTGGGACTCGCGGTGGGAGGCTGCACCCAGACGATCCCCACCTACATCGCCGAGCTGTCGCCGCCGGAGAGGCGCGGTGGCTTCGTGACGTTCTTCAACGTCGCCATCGGACTCGGCATTCTCAGCGCCGCACTGGTCAACGTGGTGTTCAAAGACGCCGGCTGGCACTGGAAGATCGTGGTCGCGGTCGTCCCCGCCGTGCTGCTGATCATCGGAATGCTCAGGGCGCCCGAGAGCCCGCGCTGGCTGGTGAACAACGACCACGTCAGCGCCGCGCGGATGGTGCTGCGCTGGGTCAGGCCGGACGGCAAGGCCGCCGACGACGAGGTGGGGGAGATCCGCCACGTGCTGCGCCGGGAGAACGAGGCCGAGGGAGGCCCCTGGTCGGCGCTCGGCGAGGCGTGGCTGCGCCCCGCGCTGATCGCGGGGCTCGCGGTCGCGGTCTTCACCCAGATCACCGGCCTCGAGATGATGATCTACTACACGCCGGTCATCCTCTCCATGGTCGGCTTCTCCTCGGACTTCTCGCTGTGGGCCAACGTCGGTGTCGGCGTCGTGTACGTCGTGATGACCGTGGTCGGAAAGCTCGTGGTCGACCGGCTCGGCCGACGACGCCTGATGCTCACCATGCTGCCGGGCTCCGCGATCTCGATCGCGCTGTTCGGCCTGGTGTTCCTCGTGTCCGGGGACCAGCCGAACCCCTGGCTCGCCCTGGTCCTGCTGCTGGCGTTCATGTTCTTCCAGGCCGGCGGCATCCAGGTGGTCGGCTGGTTGCTCGGCTCGGAGATCTACCCGCTGAGGATCCGCCCGGCGGCCACCGGTCTGCACGCCGCATCGCTGTGGGGCGCGAACCTCCTGGTCACCGCCACCGCCCTCAGTCTCGTGAACGCGCTGAGCCTCGGCGGAGCGATGCTGGTGTACGCGGCCCTCAACGTCATCGCGCTGGTCGTCATCTACTTCCGCGTGCCCGAAACCAAGGGCCGTTCCCTGGAAACCATCGAGCAGAGCCTCAAACGCGGTACCTTCCTCCCAGAGCCTTCCCAGAGCGGTTCCTGATACCGCGTTGCGCAGGTTCGGGCAGGAGAGCGAAGTCCGGGCCACTCGACCGAGCTGGTGAGTGAGGTGGGCATGGGCACGAGCGGATCGGCGGCTCGCATCGTCGACGAAGCCTTCGGCTATCCCGAAGGTCGGCAGCACGCGCCGCACGGCTGGTTCCGTCACCTGGCAGGCGTCGCGACCGCGACGTCGGGGCCGACCCTGATGCGCGTGGCGCTGGATCGCTCAGCCGATCAACGGTTCGAGCGGCTCAAGGCGGCGGCGCGGGGGCGCGGAAGGAAGGCGTCGGGCCCCACGATGCGGTCTCTGGTGGCGAGCCCGGGTGGGCAGTTGCGCTGGTGCGATGTGCCTGCTCCGCACAATCCCAGGCCGGATGAGGCCCTGGTGCATCCGATCGCGGTGGCCACCTGCGATCTGGATCGCGCCATGGGGCTCGGGCGCACGCCCTTCCTGCTGCCCTTCCAGTTCGGGCATGAGTGCGTCGCGGAGGTGACCGAGGTCGGCGAGGCCGTCACGTCCTTCCGCCCGGGGGACCGGGTGGTGGTGCCGTTCCAGATTAACTGCGGTCGCTGCCAGCAGTGCTCGGCTGGACTGACCGGGAATTGTGCCGCTGTGCCACCGATTTCGATGTACGGTTTCGGCCTCACGGGCGGCCACTGGGGCGGTGTCCTGGCCGATCTGGTGACGGTCCCGTTCGCCGATGGCATGCTCGTCCGGCTCCCGGACGGCGTCGATCCCGCCGCGGCGGCGTCGGTGGCGGACAACGTCAGCGACGGATATCGCTGCGTGGCCCCGCACTTGCCCGCGCTGCTGGAGCACGACCCGGATTCCGAGGTGCTCATCCTCGGCGAACTCGGTCACCGCATCCCGCTGTCCTCCAGCGCCATGCTCTACGCGGCGCTCACCGCGAAAGCCTTGGGTGCCCGGCAAGTCCACTTCGTGGACCGGCGCGAACACGTCCGCAGGCACGCCGAAGCGATCGGGCTCCACGCCCACGCTCCCGAGGATCTGCGGAAGCTGCCGCCCGCGCCGCTGGTCGTCGACGGAACGGTCACCGGGCCAGGCCTGATGACCGCGATCACCAAGACGGCGTCCGACGGGGTCTGCGCGTCCACGGCGTCGCTGCGGCGGACCACCAGGATTCCCACCGCGCTGATGTACGGGCGCAACATCAGCTACCACCTGGCGCGTTCCCACGCCCGCGCCCACATTCCGGCGGTCTTGGACCTCATGGCGTCCGGCGCTCTCGACGCAGCCCTGGTGACGTCGCACCTCGGCGCGCTGGACGCCGCCGATCGCGTCATCGGCGAGCACCTCCGAGGAGAAGCCACCAAGACGATCCTCACCGAATAGGCGGGTCGGTTCGCGGTGGGGAAGCGGCGGATCCATCCCGTCTGATTCCGCCGATCAGCTCCGTGCGGGCCGGGCGGTGGCCGTGGCGATGAGGACTCGGGCGGCAGCGTCGGTGCGAGGGACGTCCCCGGTGGCGATCCGGTCCAGGCACAGGCCGCGGAGTCCGGAGATGAGCAGGCTGGCGCGGGCGCGGGCGTCCAGGTCGTCGTAACCGAGGTTCCGGTAAACGGGGACGAGGGGATCGACCATGGCGGTGACCGCCTCGTCGGCCACTGCGCCGTACAAGTCCGGCTGGGTGGGTGCGAGGCTCAGCACCTGGAACAGGATCCGGATGGGCCGTCGTTGACGTCCGCTGGTGATCGCCTCCCACAGCGCGTGACCGGCTTCGCGGAGACTCGACTCGTCGTGCACGTCGCCGAACAGGTCGGCGACATCCGGTCGGCTGGCCCGGATCGCTGTGGCGATCAGGTTGTCGCGGCTGCCGAAGTAGTAGATGAGCATGCGTTTGCTGGTGCCGAGCTGTTCGGCCATCGGGCTCAGCGAGAGATCCGCGAGGCCGTGCGTGGCGAGGTGGTCAACGACTCGGTTCAGCAACTCGTCCCGCTTGGAGCGTGCGTTCACCCGTTGACCGTACCGATCGGTACACCTACGGTGCAAAGGGTGTACCGATCGGTACGCCCCTGACGATCAGGAAGTGGGTGGCCATGGCGGCGACGGTTGCGATCATCGGCGGGGGGATCGGCGGGCTCACCCTCGCCCTGGGGCTGCGGCGGCGCGGTCTGGACGCCGTCGTATACGAGCGAGCTGCCGAGCTTCATGAGGTGGGTGCGGCAGTCGCGTTGTCCGCCAACGGAACTCGGGTGTTGCACGACCTCGGACTGAGCGGGGAGTTGGTAGAGCGCTCGGCGGTGCCGACCGAGCTGATCTACCGGCACTGGGGTGGCGGCAGGAGAATTGCGGCCTACGAGGTGGGACAGGGCTACTCGGCACGGTTCGGCGCGCCCTACTACGGCGTGCATCGCGCCGACCTGCAGCAGATTCTCGCCTCGGCATGCGGCTCGGAACGGTTGCTCCTGGGGAAGCAGCTGGTGGACGTGTCGCCCTCGGCACGCGGGCATCGCCTCCGGTTCGCCGACGGCACCGACGCGCACGCGGATGTCGTCGTCGGCGCGGATGGTGTCCATTCCACGGTGCGCCGGTGGATCAGCGACGTCGACCCGGCCGTCTACTCTGGTACCAGCGGTTTTCGCGGGCTCATCGCGGTGGACGCCATGCCGTCCCTGCCAGATCCGGGGGCGATCCAGTTCTGGATGGGGCCGGGTGCGCACGTGTTGCACTACCCGATCGGAGATGGTTCGGTCGTCAACTTCCTGGCGGTGGTGCACGAACCGTCCGAGTGGGCCGCGCAGCACTGGGTGCGAGAGGTCTCCCCGGAGGCTCTCGAAGCACCGTTCCGGGCCTGGCATCCGGGAGTGCGCGAGATGGTGGGAGCGACCACCGTGCACCGGCGTTGGGCGCTCTTCGGGCAAGCGCCGCTGAATCGCTGGCATCGGGACGGGATCGTGCTGCTCGGCGATGCTGCGCACGCGATGCTGCCGCATCACGGTCAAGGTGCGAACCAGACCATCGAAGACGCGGCGACCCTCGCCGAATGCCTGCATCGCGACAGTCGCGACGATGCGCTGGCCCGCTACGAACGGCTGCGCAAGCCCCGCACCCGAGCGGTCCAGCGCAGCTCCTGGGTGGCGTCGGACCTGCTGCACGTGCCCGACGGGCCGGCGGCGAACGAGCGGGATCAGGCGCTGGCGAACATTCCCGCCACGTTGCGATGGATCCACGGCCACGACGCCGAAGCGACCGCTCGAGCGTCAGGCCGCTATTGACCTGTCAAATTCCGAATTGTAAGTTCAAATCATGGCAGAGGCGGTGTACAAGCAGATCAGGCGTGATCTGGAAAGCCGGATCCACGCCGGACGCTTGATGCCCGGAGCACGGCTCCCGACGGAGAAGCAGCTGTGCGAGGAGTACGGCGTGAGCCGTCCTACGGCTCAGCGGGTGCTCAACGACCTGGCCGAAGCCGGACTCGCGGTGCGCCGCCGACGGCACGGAACGTTCGTGGCGGACGCCGTGCGTCAGATCAACCTGCTCAACTTCGTCGTGCCGGAAACGGCGGAGAAGGGCACTCCCGGCAGGCACGAGGTCGTCTCGGCGCGCGTGGTCCGGGCAGCGGACGCGGTCGCTCCACTGCCCGGCGCCGATCCCGGAACGGCTGTGACGGAACTGGTTCGGCGCAAGTTCGACCTGCTCGACTCCGTTCAATCGGTGGAGCGGCACGTGGTGCTGTTCTCCGCCGCACCCGAACTGCTGGACCAGGACCTCGAAGAGCTCGTCAGCCTGCCGTACCTGCGCGAGCTCGGGGTCGAGGTGGACACGATCCGGCTCCACCTCGACCCCGTAGTGCTCGGTGAGCACGACGCGGAATTGCTCGAAAGCACGCCGGGCACACCGGCTCTGATGCGACGGAGGGAACTGCGCGTCACCGGTGGAACCGTGATCGAGGTGGTCACCACGCTCGTCCGCCCCGGCACCGCCGACTTCTTCGTGGAACTGCCCGCTTCGGCCGTATGAACCGCATCTCGCTCCCGAAGCTCCCGAGGAGAGGACAACCCGCATGAAGATCGTCGTGGTGGGCGCGGGCGTGCTCGGCGCAGCTATCGCCAGGTCCCTGGCAGTCGCCGGTGAGGAGGTCGTGCTGCTGGACCAGCGGGGACCGGGCACCGGAACCACCGCGACGACGTTCGCCTGGACCAACGCCAACCGCAAGTACGACCCCGTTTACCACCACCTCAACGTGGCCGGGATGCAGGAGCACGCGGCTCTGGCCGCGCAGCTGCCCGGCGAGCAGGCCTACTTCCCGAGCGGCGCGCTGCAGTGGGCGGACGCCGACAGCGAACCGTGGCTCACCGACAACGTGGACCGGCTGCGCTCGCTCGGCTACCCCGTGCGCTGGGTCGAGCGGGACGAAGCCGCCCGGATCGCCGGCGACCTCCGAATTCCCGCAGCGGTCACCGCGTTCGCGCACTTCCCCGGCGAGGGGTACGTCCTGCCGGACCGACTGGTGGCCAACCTGCTGGCAGATGCCCGAGGCCACGGCGCCGAGCTGTCGATCGGCGAGGTCGTGGCCCTCGATGACGGCGCCCGCAGCGCATCGGCGACGACGGCCGACGGGCGGGTCTTCACCGGTGATCGTGTGGTGCTGGCGACCGGCCGCTGGACAGCGCCGCTCGCGGCGCGCGCCGGGATCGAGCTGCCCATGCTGACCGGCTTCGACCGGGGTTCCCCCACCGTGGGACTGCTCGGCTACGTGCACGCCCCCGACGTCGACCTGCGCTGCGTTCTGCACACACCAGGCCTCAACCTGCGCCCGGAAGCAGGTGCGGGTGCCGTCGTGCAGGCCCTCGACCTCAACGCCGGCATCGACCCGGCGGAACCACCCGCCCCCGACGGCCCGGTCGCCGCCACGATCACCCAGCGGCTCGAGGAACTGCTGCCCAGCCGCAACACCCCACCACAGATCAGCTTCCGGGTCGGATTGCGGTCGCTTCCCGCAGACGGCCACACCATCGCCGGCCACGCCTCGCCGGACTCGCACCTCTACTCCGTCGTCTCGCACAGCGGGATCACCCTCGGGCCGGTGCTGGGACGCCTCGTCGCCACCGAACTCGCGACCGGACAGGACCAGGACCTGCTCGCGAACTTCCGGCCCTCGCGCTTCGACGGGCGAGAACTCCCGGAAGTCGCGGTGGATCAGCACGCGACCCGCCTCGGCGAGCAATAACCCGCCCAACGCGGCCCATCACGGAAAGTCATTCGGAATGACAGATATGCAGCGTCGCAACACTCCTTCCGAGACCGGCACGAACCTCCTGTTCCGCGCGATCAGCGCGATCGAACGGGTGGGCAACAAGCTTCCCCATCCCTTCTGGCTGTTCTGGATCCTGGCCGCGGTGCTGGCCCTCGTCAGCTGCGCTCTGTCGATGGCGGGTGTCTCCGCGATCCTCCCGAAGACCGGGAAGGTCGTGGAGATCAAGAACCTGATCTCACTGGACGGGCTCGCTTTTGCCGCGGAGTCCGCTGTGGACAACTTCGCGAGCTTCCCGCCGCTTGCCATCATCGTGGTCATGATCCTCGGGGTCAGCGTCGCCGAGAAGAGCGGACTCCTCGAAGCGCTGCTGCGCATCACCATCGTCCGCCTGCCGGGGCGCGGGGTCACGTTCGCGATCGCCTTCAGCGGGATGATCGCGCACGTCATGAGCGATTCGGCGTACCTGGTGATGATCCCGCTCGGCGCACTCGCCTTCCGCGCGGCAGGACGCAGCCCGGTGCTCGGCGTGATGGTCGCCTACGTCTCGGTATCGGCCGGTTTCAACGCCAGCCCCCTGGTCACCCCGTCCGATGCCGTCCGATCCGCGCTGACCGCTGCCGCCGCGCAGACCGTCGACCCCGGTTACATCGTCACGCCCGTCGCGACGTACTTCTTCTCCGCCGTGTCCTCGCTGTTCCTCGCCATGATCATCACGCTGGTGGTCGAGCTGGTCCTGGCGAAACGACCGGACTTCTCGGCCGAAGCCGGGGGAGCGGCCGGCGAAACGGAACCCGCGCGCCTGCAGCTGAGCTCCACCGAACGCCGGGCGCTCAGGCTGACCGTCGGCGTCTTCGTCCTCTACGCGGCCGCCGTCGTGCTGCTGCTGATGATCCCCGGTTCGCCGCTGATGGGCGAGAACGGCAGCATCGTGCGGTCGGTGGTCATGGAGAACATCAGCGTCTTCATCGCCTTGCTGTTCGCGCTGGTGGGGTTCGTCTACGGACGGATCACCGCCAGCATCCCGCGGCTGTCCCACGTCCCCGCGATCATGACCGACGGCATCAGCAAGATCGCCCCGGTGATCGTGCTGTTCTTCGTCGTCTCCCAGTTCCTGGCCTACTTCACCTGGACCGGCATCGGTTCCGTGCTAGCGGTCAAGGGCGCGGACCTCCTGCACTCGATCAACGCACCGCACCTGGTGATCCTGCTGACCATCGCGGTGGCGGTGGCAGTGCTGAACATGCTCGTCACCAGCGGCTCGGCGATGTGGGCCATCCTCGCCCCGATCCTCGTGCCGATGATGATGTACCTCGGGATCCGCCCCGAAGCCGCGATGACCACCTTCATGATCGGCGACTCCGTCACCAACGCCGTAACTCCCATGAGCCCCTACTTCGTCCTCGCGCTGGGATTCGTCCAGCAATACCGCAAGAACGCGGGCATCGGAACCCTGATGTCCTTCGCGGTACCCATCTCCACCGTCTTCCTCATCACCTGGACCGCCCTGTTCGCCCTCTGGTACACGCTCGGCATCCTCCTGGGCCCGGGCATCCCCGTCAGGTAGAGCCCGACGCGGTTCGTCGTCTTTCCGGTTCGTCCGTGGGGAGTTCGCGACGGGTAACGGTGTGGACAAGGACCCCTGACTTCCTCTGTTTGGTCCTCTAGCGTCGCCCGGACGTACGACCGCGTGGCGCGGGGTCACGCGGTGCTCGGAGGAGACGCGTCCAGGTCGCACCGGTGTCGGGGAGGGTGATCGCCGCATGTCAGAGCGGGCGTTGACCAGGTTCGGGAAGTCGTGGCGTCGTCGGGGCGCCGGGGCGGTCGCCTGCGCGGTCGTGGCGGTGATGGTGCCGTTCGCGCCGCCGGCGCAGGCCGCGGGTGTGGCCTACCCGGACGCGGAGTGGAGCGAGGCGTGGATCCCGTCGCCGTCGAGCGCGGGCGACGCGACGCTGCACGCGGACGTCCTGCGTCCCAAAGGCGCCAAGGACACCGACAAGACTCCCGTGATCCTCTCGATCGGGCCGTACTTCAACCATTCCGGTCAAACCGGGCCCGCGGGCGTGGTCGAGGGGACTCCGTACGACCCGGTCGGGCCCAACGCCGGTCCTTCGGAGCGGTTCCAGGACTTCGTCGAGGGCTCCGGGCTGCTGAAGCAGGGCTACACCTTCGTCATGGTCGACCTCCGCGGCTTCGGCGGGTCCACCGGTTGCCTGGACTGGTCGGGACCCGGTGAGAAGGCCGACGTGGTCAACGCCGTCACGTGGGCGGCGAACCAGCCGTGGTCGACGGGCCGGGTCGGCATGTACGGAAAGTCCTACGACGGGGTGACCGGCTTGGTCGGGGTCAACGAACGGCCACCGGGGCTGTCCGCCGTCGTCAGCCAGGAGCCGGTGTACGACGACTACCGGTACCTCTACGGCGACGGGATGCGCCGGGTGAACTCCCTCGCGACGCCGGCGCTCTACGACGCCATCGCCGCCGCGCCGGGGCCGATCACCGATGCTGCCGGGTACAACGCCCGGAGCCTCAACGATCCGGTGTGCCTCGCCCAGAACCTCGCGAAGCAGGCAGGCGACGACCGGCACGACTCGGAGTTCTGGCGGCAGCGCGACCTGATCCCCGGCGCGGCCGGTTCCCCCGTCCCGCTGTTCCTCGCCCAGGGCCTGACGGAGAACAACACCGTCGCCGACGGGACGCAGGAGTACCTGGAGAACCACCAGGGCTACGAGCGGACCTGGCTGGGCCCGTGGGAGCACGTGCGCGGCAACGAGACCGACGAGACCGGACGTCTCAAGATGGGGCGTCAGGGCTGGTTCGACGAGGTCATGCGCTTCTACGACCGCTTCCTCAAGGACCGGGCCCCGGCCGTCGCGGACCCGCCGAACGCCGTGCAGACCAACGACGGGTTCTGGCGTTCGGAAGCCCAGTGGCCCCCGGCCGACATGCGCGAGTTCCGGACGCCGCTGAACAGCGGAACCTACGTCGACCACGCCCAATCCGCCGCCACCGCAGCGGGTTCGACGTCCGGGAAGCCCTCGGACCCGGCCGTCACCTCGGGCGTGTGGACCGTGTCGAACCCGCTGCCGCACGACGTCCACCTCTCGGGCTCGCCGAAGGCCTCGGTCGACGTCACCACGGCGAGGCCGAACGCCAACCTGGTGGTCGACGTCTACGACCTCGGCCCGGACGGAACGGGCCCGCTGATCACGCGCCAGGGCCACCTCGTTCGCGAACCGGGGGAGTCGACCGTTCCGCTGCGCCTCTGGGGCGCGGACTGGAAGCTGCCGGCAGGTCACCGGATCGGCGTGCGCGTCACCGACAACAACCAGGACTGGTGGCGCCTGGCCGCACCCAGCGGGCAGACCGTCGAGGTCCGAGGTGGTTCGGTCGATCTGCCCTTCCTCGAACACCGCCGCACGATGACGGTGCAGGGCGCTCCGGGCGTGCAGCTCGCGGGCTACCTGGACCAGCAGCGGGCCAGTGCCCCGGCCGAGGCCACGAGCGGTTCGGTCGACTTCGCCCTGCCGGGCCCGCTCGCGGACCCGCCACCGGACTCGGTGTTCACCGGCGGCTACGTAGAACCGGTGGGCGGCCGCTGAATTCGGGGCGGGGCGACTCGGAAGCGGGTCGCCCCACCCCCTTTCGCGGAAGCCGCGTGATCGGTCAGAACGGGTAGCGTTCGACGTCGGACTGCACGGTGATCCACTGGAGGTCGCAGAACGTCTCCAGGTTCACCGAGGTGCCGAAGTGACCGCCGGAGCCGGATGCCTTGGTGCCGCCGAAGGGCGCGGTGGCCTCGTCGTCGACGGTCTGGTCGTTGATGTGGATGGCGCCGGACTTGATCCGGTCGGCCAGGGTGAACGCGCGGAACGGGTCGGCGGTCAGGATCGACACGGACAGGCCGTACTCGGAGGAGTTGATGATGTCGACGGCCTCCTCGACGGTGTCGTAGCCGATGACCGGCGCGACCGGGCCGAAGACCTCCTCCGCGAACGCCGGGGCGTCCAGGGGCACGTCGGTGAGCACGGTCGGCCGGTAGAACGGTCCTTCGTGCGTGCCTCCGGCCAGGACCGTGGCGCCGGCGTCGACGGTGCGCCGCACGAGGTCGCGGATCCGGTCCAGCTGGTCCTGGTCGATGATCGGGCCGAGTGCGTTGGCCGGGTCGGTCGGGTCGCCGACCGGCAGGTTCTCGGCCTTCTCGGCGAGCAGCGCGGCGTACTCGTCCAGCTTCTCGCGGGGGACGAGGTGACGGCCGGTGGTCATGCAGATCTGGCCCTGGTGCAGGAACGAGCCCCACGCGCCGGCTGATGCCGCGGCCTCGATGTCGGCGTCGGGCAGCACGAGCATGGCGTTGTTGCCGCCCAGTTCGAGGTGCACCTTCTTCAGCAGCGGTGCCGCGGCCTCGCCGATCTTGCGCCCCGCCGCGGTCGAGCCGGTGAAGGAGAGGCACGGGACGTCGGGGTGGGTGACCAGGGCGGCTCCGACGTCGGCCCCGGCGGGCAGCACGTGCAGCAGTCCGTCGGGCAGACCCGCTTCCGCGAGGAGTTCGGCGAGCGCGAGCCCGCCGGAGATCGAGGTGCGCGGATCCGGCTTGAGCACCACCGCGTTGCCGAGCGCCAGCGCGGGCGCCACCGAGCGCATCGACAGGATGGCGGGGAAGTTGAACGGGCTGATCACGCCCACCACGCCGACGGGCACGTGCCGTCCGACCGACAGGCGGGGCTTGTGCGAGCGCAGCAGCTGGCCGTACGGCTGAGCCGCCAGCCCGGCCGACTCGCGCAGCTCGGAGGCCACCAATCCGGCCTCGAACGACGCTTTGCCTTGCCCCGAACCGGATTCGGGCACCAGCCAGCCGGTCAACCGAGCCAGGTCGGCCGCCAGCAGCTCGGCCGCCTTCGACAGCACCGCGGCCCGTTCGGTGTAGGGCCGCGCCGCCCACACCGCCTGCGCGTGCGTGGCGGCCTCGACGGCCGCGTCCAGATCGGAGCGGTCGGCCTGGCCGACGGTCGCGATGGCCGCACCCGTCGCCGGTGCCGCGATCACGGACGTGCCGCCGCTGCCGGGGACGAACCCGCCGGTGCTGTAGATCTTGTCTTCCCAGGTGGTGCTCATCGTTCTCTCTCGGCTCGGGTGGTCGGTGCGGGGCTCCGATTCGCGCGATCGACCTGCTCGGCCCAGGTGTTGTGGATCTCGGCCACAGCGGTCGTCGCCACGCTTCGCAGCACGAGAACCGGCTTCGCCCGGTCACCCTCGGGCATCCGGTGCCTGCGTCAAAACCCGGTCCTTCCGGCCAGTGGTAGCGGCGGGGCTTCCGCGCGGATCTGCAGATAGGTTAGGCTAACCTAAAATGGAGGTGAGATCGTGGACTGCCCGCCCATTCCCGCGTCGGCCGAGCGCGCCAAGACGGTCGCAGCTCGACCTGCTGCTGCCAACTTGACCTGCGGCGACATCGCTGGACGCGTCGCTCCGATTCTGGTGCACGCGCACGCCAGCGGCGAGGTCATGATGGTGCTGCCATCCGATGGCCCGGTCGTCGATTCGGTCATGAAGGCTCGTCAGGGGCGAGCGGGTGCGCTCGTCGAACTCGCCGACCACGCGCCGCTTCCGCTGCGCGGGCCGGTCCGCGGGTTGCTCTGGATCACCGGTTGGTTGACGTTGCTCACCGGCGAGAGAGCCCGGGAGCGGGCGGTGGAGGTCTCCCACGAGCTGGCGGACGAGCGCTTGCTCGACATCGGGCACACGGCGAGCGTCCTGCTGCTGGAGCCCGTCTCGCTGACGCTCGCGGATGGCGAGGGGGCCGCGCAGATCGACCCTGCCGATTACGCCGCTGCCGAGCCGGACTCGTTCTGGGCTTGCGAATCGCCTTGGCTGCAGCACCTGCAGCGCCAGCACTCGGACGTCGTCGGCATGCTCGCTCGGCACCTGCCCAGCCCTCTCCTCCGCTCCGGGCCCGTGGTGCCGCTCGGGATCGACAGGCTGGGGATCCGGCTGCGGGTCGAGGCGATCGAAGGCGACCGCGACGTGCGATTGGGATTCTCCCGATCGGTGACGACGGAGGAGGAGCTCTCCGCCGAAGTGCGACGACTCGCGGGCTTCGGGTCGACGAGCGCGCTCGGGGGAGGTGCTCAGTCGCCGGGCTTCGACTAGGGGCTGTCGATGCCTTGCTCTGCGTGGCGGTGCGGGTAGCGGAACCGCACGTCAGAGGGTTGTCGCAGTCGTCCGGCAACACGCGTCCGGTGGTCCGCAGCGTCTCGGGGCCGGACGTCTAGGGTTGGCAGGCCACCCGTCCACCCTCGTCGATGCTCCGGAGACGACCGCGTGTCTGATCAGTTCGTCCATCTGCATGTTCACACTGAGTTCTCGATGCTCGACGGTGCGGCGAAGCACGACGCGCTGTTCGCCGAGGTGAGCAGACTCGAGCAGCCTGCGGTGGCGATGACCGACCACGGGAACATGTTCGGCGCGCACTCCTTCTACGAGAAGGCGGTGGGGGCCGGGGTCAAGCCGATCATCGGCATCGAGGCCTACATCGCTCCGGAGAGCCGGTTCCACAAGAAGCCCGTGTTCTGGGGCGAGCGCGCCCGCACGGGCAAGAAGGAAGTCGACGAGTACGGCGAGAGCGGCGACGTCTCGGGTGCCGGTGCCTACACGCACATGACGATGCTCGCCCAGAACTCCGCCGGCCTGCGCAACCTGTTCCGGTTGTCGTCGCTGGCGAGCATGCAGGGGTTCTTCCGCAAGCCCCGGATGGACAAGGAGCTCATCGCCGAGCACGCCGAGGGCATCATCGCCACGTCCGGCTGCCTGGCGGGCGAGATCCTGACCCGGCTGCGACTGGGGCAGAAGCAGGAGGCGCTGAAGGCGGCCTCCGATTACAAGGACATCTTCGGTCCGGACCGGTTCTTCATCGAGGTCATGGACCACGGCATCCAGATGGAACGCAACATCCGCGGTGAGCTGCTGGACATCGCCAAGCAGCTCGACCTGCGGACGGTGGCGACCAACGACAGCCACTACGTGACCAACGACCAGGCCGGGCACCACGACGCGCTGCTGTGCCTGCAGACCCGGTCCATGATCGCCGACACCGATCGGTTCAAGTTCAACGGTGACGGCTACCACATCAAGAGCTCCGAGGAGATGCGCGAGTACTGGGACGAGGAGGTTCCCGGGGCGGCCGACAGCACGCTGATGATCGCCGAGATGGTCGAGGGCTACGAAGAGGCCTTCGCCGCGCAGAACCGGATGCCGCAGGCCAAGGTCGAGGTCGGGCGCACCGACGTGGAGGTGCTGCGCGACGAGGTCGAGGAGTTCATCCCGACTCGCTTCAAGGACGGCGAGTTCACCCAGGAGTACCGGGACCAGCTCGAATGGGAGCTGAAGGTCATCACGGAGAAGGGCTACAGCTCCTACTTCCTGGTGGTCGGCGACATGATCCGGTGGGCCAAGAACAACGGCATCCGGGTGGGCCCGGGGCGTGGTTCGGCCGCGGGTGCGCTGCTGTCCTACGTGCTGCACATCATCGACATCGACCCGCTCCAGCACGGGTTGCTGTTCGAGCGGTTCCTCAACCCCGAGCGCGACTCGCCTCCCGACATCGACATCGACTTCGACGAGCGCCAGCGCGAGCGGGTCATCCAGTACGCCAAGGAGAAGTACGGCGACGAGTTCTTCGCCAAGGTGATCACCTACGGCACGATTAAGACCAAGGCCGCGTTCAAGGACGCCGCCCGAGTGCACCTGGGCCAGGCGGGTTTCCAGCTCGCCGACCAGTTCTCCAAGGCGCTGCCCGCGCCGATCGCGGCGAAGGACATCCCGCTGTCGGGCATCGTCGACCCGGATCACGAGCGCTACCTGGAGGCCGCCGAGGTCCGGTCGCTGATCGAGACCGATCCGCAGATCGGCAAGATCTTCGACACCGCCCGCGGCCTGGAGGGGCTGATCCGCAACGCCGGTGTGCACGCCTGCGCGCACATCATCTCGCGGGAACCGCTGCTGGACGTGCTGCCGCTGTGGAAGCGCGACGACGGCGAGATCATCACCGGGTGGGACGGCCCGCAGTGCGAGGCCGTGGGCTTGCTCAAGATCGACATCCTCGGGCTGGTCAACATGACCACGATCGACGACACCGTGCGGATGGTGAAGACCAACCACGATGCCGAGGTCGAACCGCTGGACATCCCGCTCGACGACGACCCGACCTACGAGATGCTGGGGCGGGGCGAGAGCCTGGGAGTGTTCCAGCTCGAAGGTGGCGGCATGCAGTCGCTGCTCAAGCGCATGCAGCCCACCCGGTTCGGGGACATCGTGGCGTGCGTGGCGCTGTACCGGCCGGGCCCTATGGACGTCAACGCGCACCTGGACTACGCCGACCGCAAGAACGGCAGGAAGCCGGTCGAGCCGATCCACCCGGAGCTGGACGAGCCGCTGAAGGACATCCTCGGCGAGACCTACGGTCTGATCGTCTACCAGGAGCAGATCATGGCGATCGCCCAGAAGGTCGCCGGGTACACCCTCGGACAAGCCGACCTGCTGCGGCGTGCGATGGGCAAGAAGAAGAAGTCCGTGATGGACGAGCAGTTCGCCCGGTTCGAGGCGGGCATGAAGGAACGCGGCTACTCCAAGGAAGCGATCGACCAGCTGTGGGCGACGGTCCTGCCCTTCGCGGGATACGCGTTCAACAAGTCCCACGCCGCCGCGTACGGGCTGGTCACCTACTGGACCGCCTACCTCAAGGCTCACTACCCGGCCGAGTACATGGCCGCGCTGCTGACCGCCAACAGCAACAACAAGGACAAGACCGCGGTCTACCTCTCGGAGTGCCGGCGCATGGGCATCCAGGTGCTGCCGCCGGACGTGAACGAGTCCATGACCCAGCACACCGCCGTCGAGGGCCGCATCCGCTTCGGCATGGGGGCGATCCGCAACGTCGGTGCCAACGTCGTGGAATCGGTCATCGGCTCCCGCGAGGCGAAGGGCAAGTTCTCCTCGTTCACCGACTTCCTCGACAAGATCGAGATCACCGCGTGCAACAAGCGGGTCATCGAGTCGCTGATCAAGGCGGGCGCGTTCGACTCGCTCGGCCACTCCCGGATGTCGCTCAACGCCCACCACGAGGCCGCGGTGGACGCGGTGATCGGGCTCAAGCGACAGCAGGCGATGGGCCAGTTCGACCTCTTCGGCGGAGACGACAGCGGGTCCAGCGAGGACACGTCCCCGTTGACGCACCTGCAGTTCACCGACGAGGAGTGGCCGCGCAAGCAGCTGCTGGCCTACGAGCGCGAGATGCTCGGCCTCTACGTCTCCGCGCACCCGCTGGACGGCGCGGAGCGGCTGCTCGCGCCGTACCAGGACACGAGCATCGCCGAGCTGATCGGCGGTGAGCGCGAACCCACGGGATACGGCAGCAAGGAGCAGCAGCCCAAGATCGCCGGGATGATCTCCGGAATCCAGCGGCGGCTCAACAAGAACGGCCAGCCCTGGGCCATCGTGACGCTGGAGGACTTCGAGGCCAGCATCGAGGTGCTGTTCTTCCCGAAGTCCTACGAGATGTTCGCCGACTGCCTGGTCGAGGACAACGCGCTCGCGGTCAAGGGCCGGGTCAACGAGCGCGAAGGCGAGATCAGCGTGTTCGCCTCCGACGCCGTGCCCGTCGACATCACCGCGGCCGAGACGGATCCCGGCAGCGAGCCGCCGCTCGTGCTGCACGCGGACTCCCGCAAGCTCAACGCCGAGGTGATCAGCGAGCTCAAGCAGACGTTCCTCGCGCACAAGGGCACCACCCCGGTGCACGTGCACCTCGGCAAGACCCGGCTGGAGCTGCCGAAGTGGCCGGTCAACGTGTGCACCGAACTCGTCTCGGAGCTCAAGTCCGTGCGCGGCATCGCCGTGGAGCGCGCCGGCCGGTAGATGCACACGGGAGGTGGGGAAGTTCTCATAAAACTTCCCCACACCGGCCGGTCACCAGACGGTGTAGCCGCCGTCCACGACCAGGTCGGTCCCGGTGCAGTAGCTGCTGGCGTCGGAGGCGAGGAAGACCACGGCGGGGGCGATCTCGCCGGGTTCAGCGACGCGGTTCATCGGGGTGCCCTCGATCCAGACCCGGCGCCATTCCTCGTTGCTCATCCCGCGCTTGGTCATCTCGGTGCCGACGTAACCGGGGGAGATGGAGTTGACCCGCACGCCCCGGGCGGCCCATTCCCCGGCCAGTGATTTGGTGAGGTGGATGACGCCCGCCTTCGCGGCGTTGTAGGCGGACTGGGGCTGGGGGTGGTTGGAGATGTGGCCGCTCATGCTGCCGGTGTTGATGATGCTCCCTGACCCCTGCGCGAGCATCCGCCTGCCCGCTGCCTGGCAGCTGTAGAAGACGCCGTCGAGGTTCACCGCCATCACCCGGCGCCAGTCCTCGGGATCGAGGTCTTCGCTGGGGTGGTTGTGCACGATCCCGGCGTTGTTGACCGCCACGTCGACGGACCCGCTCGTGGTGGCCACGTGCTCGAACGCGGCGTCGACGCTGTCGGGATCGGTGACGTCCGCGGCCACGAACTCGACGCCGTGGCGTTCGGCGGACGCCTTGCCGACGTCGGGGTTGATGTCGCAGATGAACACGCGCGCACCCGCGTCGCGGAGGGCGAGCACGATGGCTTCGCCGATGCCCTGCGCGCCACCGGTGACGATCGCGTTCCTGCCGTTGAGGGCGAAGAGGTCGGTCACTGTTCCTCCCGAAGGCGGTCGACGGAACTGGGGAGAGGACCCGAGCCGGATCTCGTGCCGGGCCCCTGCAGTCGTACCACTGCGAACAACCTCGCCGCGCCTTCAACGCGCGCACCGAATCGCGACGGCGAGGGGCATGCACGTAACTGGCTCGGTTCTGCCTCAGAGAACGATTATTACTCTTTCGCGCCTGCTCTTACCGATGGATTCAGCCTCGATCTAGCTGGATCTTGCCGCGACAGTCTCGAAAGTAGCTTCACGAACTGCATGTTCCGTGATACAAGAGATCACCATGTCACAAGTGGAAAACGATTCGATCCCGCCGATTTCAGGTAGGAATATTCCATCCGGAACCCACGCGATGGATGCAGGGGGCACGGGGCGCCCCGTCTTCGACGGCGTGCAAGCTTTGCTGACCTCCATCCGCGAGCTCAGCAGGCGCCCGAACTTCTACACGCGCGGATCGGAGAAGGGCGTGCGTGGTGACCAGCCGCTCCCGATCATCTGCTTGCAGGGGACGCCGGTCGGCAACGAGTTCATGGATGCCCTCAACGCGCGGCTCGATGAGCCCGACGAGCGCCAGATCCCGCACGTGCTGGTCGATGTCGAGACGGCGCAGGAATCTGCGAAGGCCAGGTGGGCCTCCGGTGTGCACGATTTCCCGCTCATCCCGCTGCTGGACGAGCTCAGCGCCGGCATCTCGGGCAAGAAGATCCGAGGGCACAGGAGTCTCACGCAGTTCAACCGGTATCGGCTGGCGAACTGGCTCACAGGTCAGCAGCTCGAGCCATCCGAGGAGAAGAGGGGGCGGGCCAAGATCGTTCAGCTCTTGCGGGCATGGGTCAATCGGGATCCGGTGGTCGATCCCGAGACGACCCACGACGTGGTGCAGGCGGTTCCGGTCGGCAACGTCGGTGTGCGGGCGGCGATCGTGGCGTGCCGGTTCGCGCTGTCCCGCTGGCTGAGCGAGCGGGTGCCGGGCCTCCGCCAGGAGCGCAGGTGGCTCATGCGCCAGCCGTTCATGGTTCCCCAGCACTCGGCGGGATTCCTCGGCTTCGCCGAGCGGCTGACCGCCGGCTACCGGAGTTCGGAGAACGACGACCAGGTCAGGAAGCTGCTGGTGCACGCCTTCCTGGAGGATCTGCGCCACAAGTACCGGCGTCCGTGGTTCCGGGGCTTCCCCAATCGGAAGGGGTCTCGCCACACCGCCTACTTCGTGCTGCTCCTGCAGAACGTCAGTGAGGAGAACGGCGGGTGGGAGTTCCTGACCTTGCTCAACGCGGTCCGGAACGAGACAGGTGAGCCGGACCCGTTGCTGGTCGTCGCCTCCAGTGATGACCAGGCGCGGCTCTCCGCTGCCTTTCAGGCGACCGGACCCTACGCGGCCGCCAACATCGAATCCGCGCTCGCTCGGTGGAGGGAAACGCTGCCCACACAACGCCAGCTCCTCGCGGAGAACGCTCGGTACCTCCCGATCGTCCTTCCCGCGAAGACCACGGCGCCCGCGGATGTCCACCAGCTCGCACCGGGTGATCAGAACCCCGTGGGGCGGCTTCGGTGACGCTTGTGCGGGGAACGAACCGTGGTACGCGCCCAGGCTCCCCAAAGGGTGTCCTGGTTAGGGCTGAATCGAGTTCAGCCGGGTGGCCGACCCGGGGCCGTTGCGCTGGGGGTGCAACGGCCCCGGGTGGTCAGGTGGCGCTGTGCATGACGTGCTTGATGCGGGTGTAGTCGTCCAGGCCGTACTTGGAGAGGTCCTTGCCGTAGCCGGAGTGCTTGAACCCGCCGTGCGGCATCTCGGCGACCAGGACCATGTGGGTGTTGACCCAGACGCAGCCGAAGTCCAGCTCGGCGGAGAGGCGTTGGGCGCGGCCGTGATCCTTCGTCCACACGCTGGAGGCCAGCGCGTAGTCGACACCGTTGGCGAGGCTCAACGCCTCGTGCTCGTCGCTGAAGGTCTGCACGGTGAGCACCGGGCCGAAGATCTCCTCCTGGACCGGCTCGTCGTCCTGCCGCAGCCCTGCGATCACGGTGGGGGCGAAGAAGCAGCCCCGCTCGCCGACCCGGTGGCCGCCGGTGAGGATCCTGGCGTGGTCCGGGAGGCGTTCGATGATGCCCTCGACCCGTTCCAGCTGCGCGGCGTTGTTCAGCGGACCGAAGGTGGCGTCCACATCGGACGGTGGACCGCAGCGCATCGCCGCGGCGCGCGCGACGAGCTCGGCGGTGAACTCCTCGGCCACCGACTCCTCGACGAGGACGCGGGTCGCCGCGGTGCAGTCCTGACCCGCGTTGAAGAACCCCGCGTCGGCGATGCCCTCGGCCGCGGTGTCGAGCGCGGCATCGGCGAAGACCACGGCCGGTGCCTTGCCGCCCAGCTCCAGGTGCACCCGCTTGAGGTCGTCCGCGGCAGCGGTGGCCACCTGCTGCCCGGCCCGCGTCGAGCCGGTGATCGACACCATCGCGGCCACCGGGTGCGACACCACGGCACGACCGGTCTCGCGGTCACCGCAGACCACGTTGAGCACACCGGGCGGCAGCGCCGTGGCCGCCAGCTCGCCGAGCATCGCGGCCGTGACCGGCGTCGTGTCGGCCGGTTTGAGCACCACCGCGTTGCCCGCGGCGATCGCCGGCGCGACCTTCCACACCGCCATCATCAGCGGGTAGTTCCACGGCGCGACCTGGCCGATCACGCCCACCGGTTCGCGGCGCACGTAGGAGGTGCACCCGGGCGAGTACTCCGCGGCCGCCGAGCCCTCCAGGAGCCGTGCCGCACCGGCGAAGAAGCGGATCTGATCGACCGCGGCCCCCACCTCCTCGGTGCGCGTCGGCTCCAGCGGCTTGCCCGTGTTGGCGGCTTCGGCGGCGACGAACTCCTCGGTCCGCCGCTCCAGCTCGTCGGCGAGGCGCAGCAGCCGGCGCTGCCGCTCGGCGGGCGTGGTGCGCCGCCACCGCTCGAACGCCCGCGCCGCCGACTCGTAGGCCGCGTCGACGTCCGCTTGCGCGGAAAGCGGTGCGCTGCAGAACACCTCGCCGGTGCACGGGTCGACCAGGTCGGTGGTGCGCAGGTCCTGCGCGTCCACCGGCTCGCCGTCGATGATGTTGCGGATCGTGCGCATCAGTTCCCTCCGGCGGGCAGGACGCTCAGCAGCTCGTAGGCGACGTGAGCCGCGGCGATCCCGGTGATCTCGGCGTGGTCGTAGGCGGGAGCGACTTCCACCAGGTCGGCGCCCACCAGGTTGAGCCCCTCCAGGCCGCGCAGGAGCTCCAGCAGCTCGCGGCTGGAGAGCCCGCCCGCTTCGGGCGTGCCGGTGCCCGGCGCGAAACCGGGATCGAGCACGTCGATGTCGAGCGATACGTACACCGGGCGCGAGCCCAGCCGGGTGCGGATCCGATCGATGATCGTGTCCAGCGGAGTGCGGGCGAAATCCCGGCAGTGCACCGCGGCGAAGCCCATCTTCTCGCTCTCGTCGAGGTCGAGGCGGGAGTACAGCGGGCCCCGGATGCCGACGTGCATCGAGTGCTCGAAGTCGATGAGCCCTTCCTCGGCCGCCCTGCGGAACGGCGTCCCGTGCGTGTGCGGAACGCCGAAGTAGGTGTCCCAGGTGTCCAGGTGCGCGTCGAAGTGCAGCACGGCGATCGGCCCGTGCCGCTCGTGCTGCACGCGCAGCAGCGGCAGGGCGATGGTGTGGTCGCCGCCCACCGTGACCAGCGTCCGGCGCGTGCCGGAGAGATCACGCGCACCCGCCTCGATGGTGCTGATCGCCTCGTCGATGTCGAACGGGTTCACGCCCAGGTCACCGGCGTCGGCGACCTGGCGGGTCGCGAACGGCTGGGCGTCCAGCGCCGGGTTGTAGGGGCGCAGCAGCCGGGAGCTCTGCCGCACGTGGTTGGGGCCGAACCGGGCACCGGGCCGGTAGCTGACCCCGGTGTCGAACGGCACGCCCCACACCACGGCCTCGGCGTCGGAGACGTCGGCGAGACGGGGGAGCCGGGCGAAGGTCGTGTCGCCGCCGTAGCGGGGCACGCGGGTGGCGTCGACCGGACCGATGGGTTCCGTCACTTGCTCTCTCCCTCGGACTGAGCGGACAGGATCTCGGCGGCGGCGCGCTTGCCGGATTCGATGGCGCCGTCGATGAACGCGCGCCAGCGCCGCGCGGTGTGCGAACCGCCGAAGTGCAGACGTCCCTCCGGTTCGCCGACCGCGATCTCGTGCTCGGCGAACTGGCCGGCCCGGAAGGTCGCCCACGTTCCCCTGTTGAACTCGTCGTTGACCCAGTCGTGCGATTCCGCCGCGACGACCTCGGCCTCGGGCGCGAACTCGCGGACGGCGCGCTGCACGTCGGCCAGGTCCGCGGTGTCGACCCGGTCGTGCTCCGGTGCGAAGCAGACCAGCACCACGCCGTCGTCGGTGGTGTGCATCGCGCCGACGTAGTCGAAGCTGGTGCCCCAGCCGAAACCGCTGATGTCCTCGGCGACGTTGCGCGCCAACGCCCACACCTTCTGGCCCTGCCCGGCGTGGTTCTCCTGCGAGATCGTCGTCTTGGCAGCCGAGAGCGGCGGGGTGAACTCGATGTCCCGCCAGATCCCGACCGGCGTCGTCAGCAGCACCCGGTCCGCGCTGACGGATCCGCCGTCGTGCTCGACCACCACGCCGTCGTCATCCCGGGTGACCTTTCGGACCGGGCTGGACAGCCGGAGCTCGGCCGCACCGTCGGCGCGGATCGCCTCGGCAAGCGACACCGTGCCCTCGGCGAAGGTGTGGCCGAGGACGCTGGCCTGCACCATGCCCCACAGCGAGTTGTCCATCGAGGACAGCCAGCGGATGATGTCCAGCGCTGACCCGGTTTCCTCGCTCGCGTTGGCGCAACCGCAGAACCACGAGATGAGCAGTTCCCTGGCGTTGCCGGTCAGGCCCGCGTCGTCCGCCCACTGCCGGATCGGCACGTCGAGGTCGACCAGCCCCTGCTCGGACAGCGGGCGCATCGGGTCGAGCCGCGCGCCGGCCTCGACCAGCGACCGCATCGCGTGCTCCAGCGCGCCGTACTCCTCCGGTGGTACCGGCAGCAGGGTGTCGAGCACCGTGCCGTGGTCGGACCAGGTCATGCGCCCGGGCAGCTCGCTGTCGACGACCTCGACGCCGTAGCGCTGCACCTCGCCCCAGACGTGGGTCTGCTGCGGGACGATCCAGGTGCCGCCCATCTCCAGCCCGACGCCGCCGAACGCGTCCGCGCGGTACCAGGTGGAACCGCCGATGCGGTCCCTTGCCTCCAAGATCAGCACGCTCTTCCCGGCTTCCCGCAGCTCGCGGGCGGCCGTCAAGCCGGAGAACCCGGCGCCGACCACGATGATGTCGTAATGGTCCATCTCTCGTACTTTCTTCAGATCGTTTCACTATCGCTTTGCTTGGCGGTGCGGGTGGCGGAACCTCACACGCCGTCTGGACTCCGTGCGCCACTCCTGATGTATGCCAATACACGGCGTCGCGGCGTACTCGCCAGACGACGTGTGAGAACCCGCGGCGGTGCGGGCTGAGTCCCACACCTGAAGACAACGGCTCCGCCGCAAACTGAAATGACCGATTTGCTTCAGGTGCGGCTCAGACCGTGGTGGTCCGGGCCGGGGCTTCGGTCTTCGCGGTGCGCGGCACCGGTTGCCGGGAGCCGATGGTCAGCAGCAGGTAGACGACGGCGGTGGTGATCGCGGCGAGCACGAAGCTCAGGTCGATGCCGAACGTCCAGTCGATGAGCGGTCCCCGGAACAGCGCGGTGTCCACCGACAGCAGGCCGATGGCCGAGCCGAAGGCCCATGCCGCCACCGCGCGGGGGTTCCAGCCCGCCGCGAACCAGTAGATCCCGCCTCGGGATCGTCGGTTGTAGACCTGCAGCGCGTCCGGGTCGTAGCGGCCCCGGCAGTGGACGAAGCCGATCAGGGTGATCACGGCCCACGGCGTTCCGACGGCGGTCAGCAGCAGCACGAACGCGGTCACGGCGTCCTGGGCGTCCCAGACGAAGTAGCCGACGAACACCAGCGCCGTCGAGATCACCGAGGTCAGGATCGTGGCTTGGACTCGTGACAGCGGCGGGAGGATCGCGTCCAGGTCCAGCCCCATGCTGTAGATGAGCGCGCCCGCGTTGCCGATCGTGCCGAACACGCCGTTGAGCAGCAGCGGGATCAGGAACCACACCGGTGCCGCCGCCACCAGCGGGCCGACGTAGTCGTCGGCGGCACCGGAGGCGAATGAGGTGAACGTGCCGAAGAGCTGCGGCACGAGCAGGCCGAGCACCATGCCGACGGCGGAGGCGACGAAGACCTTGGAGCTCGAATAACGCCGCGGGGAGACGTACCGGCTGTAGTCGCCCAGCATCGTGATGAAGGCCATCGGACCGCTGAGCCCGGCCGCGACCGCCGAAAGCGCCCACGTGGTCCAGAAATCGCCCATCGCGTAACCGTCGACCACCGGTGCCGTGCTGAACTTCACGGAGTAGCCGAACAGCCCGAGCACCACGAGCACCACGGTTCCGGCCGCCACCCACTTGCTCAGGCGGGTCAGCAGCCGGTACCCGAAGATCGCGATGAGCACCGACAGCACGGCCAGCACCGCGTAGGCCGCGGAGTAGCTGCCACCTCCGTCGGGGAGGCCGAGCAGCCGGTGCAGCGGTCCGACGATCGCGGCGCCACCGGTCCACACCGTCAGCGCCGCGTACCCGAGCGACAGCAGCAGCCCGATCATCGAGCCGATGAGCCTGCCGCGGACGCCGAACGTGCCGCCGCTGCTGGTCGACAGGTTCGTGGCGGTCCGGAACGACACCAGCGACAGCGGTGCGACCAGCACCGTGCCCAGCAGGGTCCCGGCGACCATGGAGCTGACGGCGGGCCAGAACCCGAGCCCGAACGAGGCGGGCAGCCACCCGAAGATGACCACCCCCAGGCACATGTTCGACCCGAGCAGGATTCCCAGGACGTCGCGCGGGCGGCCCGTCCTGTCCTCTTCCGGGATCGTGTCGACCCCGTGCCTCTCGATACCCGCGTCGCGCGGTGCGGCGGCGGGATCCGGCAACGACGTTGTTTCCGGGGGCATCTGGTGGTGACCTCCTGCGGTTCGGCGTGAGCGGCGACAGGCCGCGCAGCTCCCGAACAGGGTGGTCGCCATCACGCGGAACCGGATAGGGGTCGATCCTCCGAAGTCGGCGGCCGACGTTGGACGATCGCACAACGCCGATGTGCGCTACCGGCTCGCGCGGGTGGATGCCGCGGCGTTCACGCAGGTCGCCACCGCGCGGGGCAGGGGTGGGGTCAGGTCTGCCGGAGCGCGCGCAGGGCGAGGTAGAGGTCGACCCGGTCGGCGGTGCGCGACAGGCTCCGCCCGGTCAGCTCCTCGACGCGGCTCATCCGGTGCCGGAGCGTGTTGATGTGCACGTGCAGCCGCCTCGCAGCCTCCTGCCAGCGGCCACCGGAGTCGAGGAAGACGGCGAGCGAGGGCAGCAGATCGCTGGAGCGCCGCTCGTCGTGATCGAGCACCGGCCCCAGCAGCGCTGTCGACGTCGCCATCAGCATGTCCGGGTCCTGCACCGACAACAGCAGCGCCGGGCTGCTCAGCTGGTCGTGGGTCATCCACCCGCCGCCCGAACGCGAGGAGGTGGCCTCGGCGGCGTGCTCGGCCTGCAGCAGGCTCACCCGGAGTTCCGCCGCCGCACCGGGTTTGCCGACGCCGACGTGCACGACGTCGTCGGAGTCGGTGAGCGCGTCGTGGATGCGGCGAGCCAGTGCGGCCTCGCCGTCGCGCACGCGCGCGAAGGCCACGACCTCCTCTCCCCGGCGCACCGCGACTCCGTCGGTGGCCAGGAAGTCACCGAGGCGGACCGAATCGGCCTCCGGGTGGGAACCGCGCAGCACCACCGCTGCCAGCGGTCCGTCCGGCGGCAGGCCGAGCGAGTGCAGCCGGGTGCGCACGGTGTCGGTCTCCACCGCTCCGCTGTGGACCCACTCGAAGAGCTCCCACGCGTAGCGGACCTCGGTGGCGCGCACGGCGCGAGCGCGCTCGATCTCCAGCGCGATGAACGGCATCGCCTGCACGACGGCGGCGTGCTGCTCGACGTCGAGCTCCTGCAGCGGTCGCGGCAGCAGGAGCTCGGCATCGGCGAGCCCCTCGCCGACCAGCGGCAGCGGGTGGCTGGGCTCCGGTTCCTCGCCCGCGAGCAGCCCACCGCCACCGCGCACCGCGACCGGCTGCCCGAGCTGACCGGACAGGGTGCCCAGAACGGTGTCGACACCGCGCCGCACGCGCAGCGCCGCCACGATCGCGTCGTGCTGGGCGAGGTGGCGCCGCAGCGGCCGTTCCCACTCAGCCCGCTTGGCGTTGACGAACGTCTCGACGATCTGCAGGAACGCCACGTCGACCGGCACGACGAAGCAGGTCAGGCCGTGGGCGCGGGCGGCGTCGATGAAGTCCTCGGGCACCGCGGTCTCAGGTGGCACGATCCCGAACCCGACCGCTGCGACGTCGGCGTCGGCCAGGTCGGAGAGGAAGGCCTCGGCGCTGATCTCGGCCGAACGCCACACACCGGCCGTCAGGACGACCTCACCGCCGCGCAGGAACCTGCCGGGGGCGCGGACCTCGATGGTGTGCACCCACCGGATCGGCCGGTCCAGGTCTCCGCGAACCCGCACCTGCAGGGCGAGTTCGGCAGTGCTCAGCAGATCGCCGACCTGCAAACCGGGACCTCCCTCACTCCACCGACCGGACCGGCACCACAGGAGGCTAACCGACCTGGGAACGGCCGGGCGAAGCGACGATCCCGCTGATCAGGACTCCGGCCAGGCCAGGCTGAGATACTGGATCTCGGTGAACTCGTGGAGTCCTTCGCGAGCGCCTTCCCGGCCGAGGCCGCTCTGCTTGACGCCGCCGAACGGGGCGGCGGGATCGGAGATGAGGCCGCGGTTGATGCCGACCATCCCGGCGTCGATGCTCTCGCCGAGCCGCATCGCGCGCTGGAGGTCGCCGGCGTAGACGTAGGCCGCCAGGCCCATCTCGGAGTCGTTGACCATGCGCAGCAGCTCGTCCTCCTCCTGCCAGGTGACCACCGCGGCGACCGGCCCGAAGACCTCCTGCTGGACGACGTCGGCGTCGGCGGGCACGTCGGCCAGGACCACCGGGGCGAAGAAGTGCCCCTCACCTCCGGTCGGTGCTTCCGCACGCGCCACCACGCGCGCGCCCGAGGCGATCGCCGAGTCGACCAGCGCGGTGACGCCGTCGACGGCCTTCGCGCTGATGAGCGGGCCGATCTCGTTGTCAGCGCAGGAGGAGGGGCCGACCCGCAGCTGCTCCACGTGCTTGCCCAGCCGGGCCGCGAAGTCCTCGGCGACGTCGGCGTGCACGTAGAAGCGGTCGGCCGCCGTGCACGCCTGCCCGCCGTTGCGGAACTTCGCGAGCATCGCGCCGTCGACGGCGGCGTCGAGGTCGGCGTCCGGGGTGACGACGAAGGGCGCGTTGCCGCCGAGCTCCATCGACGCGTTCACCACGCGGTCAGCGGCCTGCCGCAGCAGTGCGCGCCCCACCGGAGTGGACCCGGTGAAGGAGACCTTGCGGACCCGGGCGTCTTCGAGCCAGGTGGTGACCACGCCCGCGGCGTCGGTGGTGGTCACGGTGTTGACCACGCCCTCGGGCACGCCCGCCTCGGCGAGGAGACGCACGATCGCCAGCGCCGTCAGCGGTGTCTCGGCAGCGGGTTTGAGCACGACGGTGCACCCCGCCGCCAACGCCGGGCCGATCTTGCGCGTGACCATCGCGGCGGGGAAGTTCCACGGGGTGATCAGCGCGGCGATCCCGACCGGCCGTTCGGAGACGACGGTTCGGGTGCCGCCGGCGGGGGACGGGCCGTAGTTCCCCGACGACCGCACGGATTCCTCGGCGTACCACCGGAAGAACTCGGCGGCGTAGGAGATCTCGGCCCGAGCGTCGGACGCGGACTTGCCGTTCTCGGACGCGATGAGATCGGCGAGCCGGTCCTTCTCGCGCAGCATCAGCTCGAACGCGCGGTGCAGTGCGTCGGCGCGCTGACGCGCCGGGGTGCGCGCCCAGTCGTGCGCCGCGGCCGCCGCCGCGTCGACGGCGGCGGTGGCCTCGGCAGGGCCCCCGTCGGCGACGGTGTCGAGCGCGCGCCCGGTCGCGGGGTCCTCCACGGTGAAATGACCTGCTGTCATGCGAAGTCCTCTTCTCGATGCGCCCGAAGTCCCGGTCCTGGAAGGGGTTCGGTGCGACGGGCTGGTTCGGTGGCCGGGGATCAGGACCCGGCGATGTCGGCGAGGGCGTCGGCGAAGACGTCGAGCCCGTCCTGCAGCAGGTCGTCGCTGATCGACAGCGGCGGCAGCAGCCGCACGACGTTGCCGAAGGTGCCGCAGGTCAGCAGGACCACACCGCGCGAGTGGGCCGCTGCGGCGACGGCTCGCGCGAGGTCCGCGTCCGGCTCGCGGGTTCCACCGCGCACCAGCTCGACGGCGATCATCGCGCCTCGTCCGCGCACGTCGCCGATCCGCTTGTCCTCGTCCTGCAACCGCAACAACCGGCTGGTGAGCACCTGCTCGATGCGCTGGGCCCGCTCGACGAGACCGCCGGCCTCGATCGTCTCGATGGTGGCGAGAGCGGCGGCGCAGGCGAGCGGGTTGCCGCCGTAGGTGCCGCCCAGACCACCGGCGTGAGCGGCGTCCATGATTTCGGCGCGACCGGTGACCGCCGACAGCGGGAGACCGTCGGCGATGCCCTTCGCGGTGACCACCAGATCGGGCACGACGCCCTCGTGCTCGCTGGCGAACATCGCGCCGGTGCGGGCGAATCCGGTCTGCACCTCATCGGCGATGAACACGACACCGCGATCCCGGCACCAGTCGGCCAAGGCGGGCAGGAAGCCCTCGGCGGGCGCGATGAAACCGCCCTCGCCCTGGATCGGCTCGATCACCACGGCGGCCGGGTCGCCGACCTGCTTCTCGATCATCTCGATCGCCCGCCGAGCCGCGGTCGGACCGTCGAGGTCGTCGCGGTACGGGTAGGACCCGGGGGCCCGGTACACCTCGGGCGCGAACGGGCCGAAGCCGTGCTTGTAGGGCATCGATTTCGCGGTGAGCGACATCGTGAGGTTCGTTCGCCCGTGGTAGGCGTGGTCGAAGGCGACCACCGCCTGCCGGCCGGTGCTCGCGCGGGCGATCTTGACGGCGTTCTCGACCGCCTCCGCCCCGGAGTTGAACAGCACGGACCGCTTCTCGTGCGTTCCGGGCGTCATCCGGTTGAGGTTCTCGGCGACCTCCACGTAGCCCTCGTAGGGCGTGACCATGAAGCAGGTGTGGGTGAACGCCTCCACCTGTTCGCGCACCGCGTCGACGACCCGAGGCGCGCTCGAACCGACCGTGGTGACGGCGATCCCGGATCCGAAGTCGATCAGCGAGTTGCCGTCGACGTCCTCGATGACGCCGCCGCTCGCGCGCGTCGCGAACACGGGCATGACCGTGCCCACGCCGCCGGCGACGGCATCGTGCTTGCGCGCCATGAGCGCTCTCGATCGGGGGCCGGGGATCTCGGTCGTGAGGTGGCGACGCTGGGGGACGGGGCTCGGGGGAGTCATGCCTCCATCGTTGGACGAGATGGCCATGCCGTCCAATGCCTGTTCTGATCGGGAGCCATGCCGATGAGGCATACTGTCAGGCATGGAGCTGCGCACGCTTCGCTACTTCGTCGCGGTCGCGGAGCACGGCTCGGTCAGCGCTGCTGCCGAGGTCGTGCACGTGACCCAGCCGGCGCTGTCCCGGCAGATCCGGCAGCTCGAGCAGCAGCTGCGGCTCGGGCTCTTCGACCGCCGCGGCAACCAGCTCGAACTCACCGCCGCCGGGGTCCAGTTCCTGCCGGTCGCGCGCGACGTGCTGCGGCGGGCGGACGAGGCGGTGTCGGCTGCCGAGGCGTTCGCCGCCGGTCATCTCGTGCACGTGACCATCGCAGCACCGACCACCACGCTCACCGACGTGATCGCACCGTTCCTGGCGACCTTCGGACCGCACGACCCCTTGCCGACGGTCGTCGAGCGGTCGGGCACGGAAGCGCTGCGCGAGGGCGCGGATCTCGCCATCACGACCCACCCGCCCCGAGCCGGGTGGGGATCGCTCCCGCTGGCGGTGCTCCCGCTGTGGGCTTACGTCCCGGCAGGTCACCGCTGGGCGCGGCGCACGTCGGTCGGGCTGGACGAGCTGGCCGGTGACCGTCTCGTGGTGCTCGAACCCTCGTTCCGCCCGAGGCAGATCCTGCAGGAGTCCCTGGAGGCCGACGGGCTCGCCGAGCCGGAACTGGTCGAGTGCGGGAACGCCCAAGTCGCGCAGGCGCTGGCCGCAGCGGGCCGCGGCGTCGCCATCGTGACCGACGACCCGCGATTCGACCTCCACGGGTTGCGGATCGACAGCGACCGCGGCCCGCTGCGGATCAGGCTGCACGCCGCCTGGGCGCGCGAGCACCACGCCGCCCCCGCGCTCGCCGGCATAGCCGAGCGCTTGAGGACGTTCTGCGGAACCCGCTACGGCACCGACGTCGTCCCGGATGCGCCCTGACCCCTGCCTGCGGGGTCAGGCCTTGGCGACCGTTTCGGCCGATTGAGCCGCCGGACGCTTGAAGGGGGTCATGATGGCGACGTTGAACCACCCGAGGAACGCGCCGAGCAATCCGCCCAGCACCGCGGGCACCGAGGTGATCAGCGGCAGCCACACGCTGTCGGTCGCCAGCGACAGGCCGCCGAAGTTCGTGTAGATCCCGATGAAGTACGTGGCCAGGCCCATCGACAGCCCGTTGAAGAAGGGGAGCGTCCCGGTGTCCTGCGCGAACGGCAGGAACTGCATCACGTAGATGATCGGGAGCAGGGCCACCGGCAGGCCGATGATGAAGGCCAGGTCGCCGCTCGCGACGAGCATGGCGTCGCCCAGGGCGATTCCGACGAGAAGCGAGAAGATCAGTGCGATCGCGGCGCTGACGACGCCGCTGAGGAAGGACGGGATCACGACGCGGAGCACGGTCGGTTTCGCGCCCAGCGCGAAGTACTCGGCCCACACGATGAACGCCAGCCACAATGGCAGCGACCACGCGCCCAGCCACAGGCCGAACGGCATGGCGATGGCGACGGTCACCGGCACGGCCACCCAGAGCGGAATGGACTTCATTGCTGCTCCTCAGGAGGATCGACTCCGCTGACCGACCTCTAGGTGCGCCTAAGACCGGGACCGGGCCCGCACGCGCACTTCTCGTGAACGGGCGGGTACCGGTGAGCGGCGCAGGACGGCGACGGGCCCCGCTCAGGTGGCGGGACCGTCGTCGCCGGTCATGGAGCCGTCGAGTAGGTCATCACCAGAGTTCCACCCGTGGGCCCGTTGCGCATGCCGCGTACGACGAAAGTGGCTCCGTTCGCGAACATCTCGTACCCGAATGTCGCAATGACCGTCGTCAGGGGCGAAAGATCCTCAGGTGGAGTCCCGGACTCGCCGGATTTCCGTGCAGAGCATCCCGAGGAGCGGCTCAGCCGCTCATGGCTTGGGCCATGCGGCGGGACATCTCCTCCTCGGACACGTCCTCGACGTGCGTGGCGACGCTCCAGCGGTGGCCGAAGGGGTCTTCGAACTCCCCGCTCCGGTCGCCGTAGAACTTGTCCTCGACCCCGCTGAGCTCCGTCGAACCGGCCTGGACGGCCTTCTGGAACACGTCGTCGACGTCCTCGACGTACACGTAGAGAACCACCGGCGTTCCGCCGATCGTTCTCGGGCTGCGGGCGCCCATCTCGGGTGCTTCATCGGCGAGCATGATCACCGCGTCGCCGATGGCGATCTCGGCGTGCGCGATCTTGCCGTTCTGCATGGGCATTCGCATGCGCTCGGTCGCGCCGAGCACGCGGCAGTAGAAGTCGATCGCGGCATTGGCGTCGTCGATGCACAGGTAGGTGGTGACCCGCGGAAAATCGCCTGGGATTGGTTGAACCTCGCTCATGGCTCCCCCTCGTTCGAGCGACGTACCCCGCGCTGGCCGCCTCGGGGGCCAGTTGCGAAATCTACTCGGCCCACGCGCGATCCGCCTCTGATCCCCACGTCCGCAGAGGGTGTCTCGCGGAAAAGCCGATCATTCCGGAAGAATAGTCTTGACATCGACGAACGTCGCTTCAGGGCAGAGGAATTCGATGTTCGCGCGAGGTGCGTGGCGTGTGAGGGTTGTCCGCAGGGCGCTGCCCTGGATCCGTTCTGCCGCGGTCCCGCTCCGTGACGTGGGGGAAGTTCTCATGAAAACTTCCCCCACCCACGGGGTCCAGGTTGCCTGGGGAGGTGCAGGTCGTCTCCACGTACCCCCGGAGTCCTCAGAGCCCGGCCGTCGCGAAGTATTTCAAGATTTGAAACAACCGGTAGGGTCGATCAGGTGGAACTCTGGGAGACGTCGCGGCAGCGGAGGGCGTGGCGGCCCTACATCGAGTCGAGCGTGCTGCTGGAGACGCGGCTCGACGAGGACCTGCGGGCGTCGTCGGGGATGAGCCTGCTGGATTTCCACCTGCTGCTGGTGTTGTCCGAGAGCGAGTCGCACCGGCTGCGGATGGGGGAGCTGGCCTCGCGCTTGGTCTTCTCGCCGAGCCGGCTGACCTACCAGATCCAGGTGCTGGAACGGCGGGGCTGGGTGCTGCGCCAGTCCGCGCCGGACGATCGTCGGGGCCACCACGCGGTGTTGACCGCCTCCGGACTGGTGGCGCTGCGCGAAGCGGACCGCCACCACATCGAGACGGTGCGGCGGTTGTTCACCGATGATCTCGCGAAACACGAGTTGCAGGTCGTCGCGGACGTGTTCACGCGGTTGAGATCCCGGCTGCACGACACCGGCAGGCCGGGAACGGGGGAAGAGGAGCCCGGATGAGCAATGTCGAAGACGAGCCGGCCGAGCGGTCGATGTGCACGGCCGGAGAGCCGATCACGACCGAGCCGAACGCGGAGCTCCTGCTCCCGCGCGAGGTCCCGCTGGGCGGGCCGCGGGCGATGCTGGTGCGGCGTGCGCTGCCCAACAGGGACCGGCGGATGGTCGGGGCGTGGTGCTTCGTCGACTCCTACGGGCCGACCGACATCACCGGCCAGGAGGGGATGCAGGTCCCGCCGCACCCGCACATCGGGCTGCAGACGGTGACCTGGCTGGTCGACGGCGAGGTGTGGCACCAGGACAGCGTCGGGAGCCGCCAGATGGTGCGTCCCGGCGATCTGCCGCTGATGACCGCGGGACACGGCATCGCGCATTCCGAGCAGTCGCCGCCGGACCACTCGTCGAACCTCTACGGGGCGCAGCTGTGGGTCGCGCTGCCCGAGGGAGCGCGGGAGGTGGCACCGGCTTTCGAGTTCCACACCGAGCTTCCGCGGCACGAGCTCGAGCAGGGCGCCATCACCGTTCTCGTCGGCAGCGTGGACGGGTCGGTGTCGCCGGCCACGACCTATTCGCCGATGGTCGGCGCGAGTCTGGACGTCGTTGCCGGTGGACGGATCGCGGTTCCGCTCGAGACGGATTTCGAGCACGCGATCCTCGCGCTGTCCCCGGGCATCAGCGTCGAGGACGTGGAGGTCCCGGTGGGGGCGATGCTCTACCTGGGTCAGGGCCGCCGCGAGGTCGCGCTCTCCGCTGCGTCCGAAGGGCGCGCGCTGCTCCTGGGCGGAGAGCCGTTCCAGGAGGACCTGGTGATGTGGTGGAACTTCGTCGGCCGCAGTCACGACGACATCGTGACCGCCCGCGCTGCCTGGGAGGGTGAGCGCGACACCGACCTGCTCGACCGGCGCTTCGGTCCCGTGTCCGGCTACGAAGGCGCCGCGCTGCCCGCGCCGGTGCTGCCGAACGCGCGGCTGCAGGCCAAGGGGCGTTACCGCCCGCACCCCTGACCCGCTCGTACGAGACCAACCCACCCGGTGCCGTCCGGCATCACAACCCCGAAAGGGCGGGCATGGCTGAGAACGCCACCGCGGCCACGGGCGCGGACCCGATGACCGACCGGATCTTCCTCGACAAGCAGACCCCGACGGTGTTCAAGGCGCTGACCGCGACCGCGGCCGAGATCAGCGCGCAGGCCGGTGATCTCGGCCTGGAGCGGACGCTGCTGGAACTGGTGAACATCCGGGCCTCCCAGCTCAACGGGTGCGCGTACTGCCTGGACCTCCACACCCGTCGTGCGCTCGACGCCGGCGAGACCTCCCAGCGGCTGGCGGTGCTGCCCGGATGGCGCGACACCGAGCTGTTCACCGCACGCGAGCGCGCAGCGCTCGAGCTGTCCGAAGCGGTGACCCTGGTCGCCGACCAGCGTCCCGACGACGCCACCTACGCGCGGGCCCGCACGGCGCTGACCGACGACGAGGTCTCGCTGGTGCTCTGGGCCGCGATCACCATCAACGCGTTCAACCGCGTGTCCATCCTCTCGCGTCATCCCCTCCGCAGCCCTCGCCGCACGCGCAGCGAGCCCTGAGGCGCGGCAGCCGGTTCTAGGTCTGGGCCGGATCGTTGCTGGTGAGGGTGCGTCCGAGGGCGTGCGCTTCGTGCAGGAGCAGGGCGCCGAGTTCGGGCCGGCGGTCCGGGCGGAATCGGGTCTCGATGCCGGTGAGCGTCAGGGCCCACGCCGGTTTCCCGGTGCGGTCGAACACGGCGGCGGCCATGCCCCAGCTCCCCTCGACCACCAGGCCGGGGTTGACGGCGTAGCCGTCGCGGCGGGTCTGGGCGATGCGGGTGCGCACGGCGTCGGGGGAGTGCGCCGGACCCCAGCGCTCGGTCAGATCGGTGTTGTCGAGGTAGGCGTCGACCTCGGCGTCGTCGAGGAGGGCGAGGATGACCAGTCCTGCGGAGACGACTCCGAGCGGGAACCGGGCCCCTTCGTAGAGCACGAACGACCGGATCGGGAAGTCGCCGTCCTCGCGGAGCAGGCACACCGTCTCCTCGCCGCGCAGAGCGGAGAAGAACGCGCTCTCACCGGTGGTGGCGGCCAGGCGGTGGACGCTCGCGCGGGCGTGGTGGGTGACGTCGTAGCGGGTGCCTGCCGTCTGGCCCAGCAGGAAGAGCTCGGGTCCCAGGAACCACCGGCCGGTGCGCCGCTCGCGGTCGACGAAGCCCTCCGCTGCCAGCGAGCTGAGCAGGCGGTGCACGGTCGGCCGGGGGAGGCCGGTGGCGCGGGCGAGATCGGTGGTCGCCGCACCGGCCTCGTTGGTGGCTGACAGCGCGCGGAGCACGGAGCCGACGCGGCCGACCAGGTGGTCGTTCGAGCTGTCACCCATGCGCTCATCCTAGCGTTCGCTGAGTGGACGCGGTGACCGGATCTCGGCCGCTCCGCGAGCACATGTCGCCGCGATCGTGCCGGACCATTGCGGTGAACAGGTCGTCTTGGGTGTACTGCCCGCGTTCAGTGAGCGGACCGGTGAGGCGAGGGGTGATGAGGTGTCCAAGCTCCGATCGAGTGCGGCGGAGGCGCTGGCCGAGGTTCTCGAAGACGGGATGACGCTGGCCGTCGGCGGCTTCGGCCTGTGCGGTGTGCCCAACGACCTGATCGAGGTCGTGCGCGACAGCGGGGTCAGCGGTCTGACGGTGGTGTCCAACAACATGGGTGCGGACGGCAAGGGTCTGGGCCTGCTGCTGGAGAACCGGCAGGTGGCCAAGGTGATCGCCTCCTACGTGGGTGAGAACAAGCTGTTCGCCCAGCAGTACCTGGACGGGGAGCTGGTGCTGGAGTTCGCGCCGCAGGGCACGTTGTCGGAGCGGCTGCGCGCAGGCGGGGCGGGGATCGCCGCCTTCTACACCCGCGCGGGTGTGGGCACGCCGATCGCCGAGGGCAAGCCGCTGGCCGAGTTCGACGGGCGGACCTACGTCCAGGAGCGCGGGATCGTCGCTGACGTCGCGTTGGTGCACGCGCACACCGCGGACCCCGCGGGCAACCTCGTCTACCGGGCGGCCGCGCGGAACTTCAATCCCGTGGTGGCGACCTGCGCGAGGGCCACGGTGGTCGAGGCCGAGCACCTCAGCGAGGACCACCTGGACCCGGAACGGGTCATCACCCCGGGCATCCACGTCGATCGGCTGGTCCGCGCCCGGCACCGGATCAAGGACATCGAGAAGCGCACGGTGCGTCCCCGCGACGCGTCGGCCGCATAGGAGCGAACTCATGACCTGGAATCGCGAGGAGATGGCGGCGATCGCCGCCGCCGAACTCAGCGACGGCGACTACGTCAACCTCGGCATCGGCATCCCGACGCTGGTCGCCAACCACATCCCCGACGGCGTGCGGGTGACGTTGCAGAGCGAGAACGGTCTGCTGGGCTTGGGTCCGTTCCCGCTGGAGGGTGACGAAGACGCCGACCTCATCAACGCCGGCAAGCAGACCGTCACGGTCAACCCCGGTGCGAGCTACTTCGACTCGGCGCAGTCGTTCGCGATGATGCGCGGCGGGCACATCGACATCGCCGTCCTGGGCGCGCTGCAGGTGAGCGAAGCCGGTGATCTGGCGAACTGGATGATTCCCGGATCCCTGGTGAAGGGCATGGGCGGCGCCATGGACCTGGTCGTCGGTGCGCGCCGGATCGTCGTGCTCACCGATCACGTGGCCAAGGACGGCACCCCGAAGATCGTCGAGCGGTGCACGCTGCCGCTGACGGGTGCGGGCGTGGTCAACCGGATCGTCACCGATCACGCCGTCCTCGACGCGAAAGCCGATGGCCTGCACCTGGTCGCGCTCGCACCTGGCGTCACCGAGGACGAGGTTCGGGACAAGACCGCAGCACCGATCCGGGAACCGCTCACGACGACGGCGTGAGCGTCCTGCGGGCGGCGCGTTTCCGGTGCGGGCGTTCTGAAACTCGCCTCCCCGCACGGGACGTGGTGAGCCGGTGGGCGGTCCGACCGCCTCCGCACGAGGTGCGTTCAGCTCGCGGTTCGGCCGGCGCAGCACCTCGAGCTCCTTCGTGCGTACGCACAAAAATCGGGTGCGAACTCGGCGAGTTCTGACGGAGACGTGCGGTGCGTGCGGCCGTCACTCTGGCAAGAGGTTTGATCTCTTGTAGGAGGCACCATGCCACTCGAAGCCAGCGGCACCGTCGCCGAGGGCACGACCGGGCGGTGGCGCGATCAGAAGCGCTACCTCTGGTTGCTCGGGCTCGTCGTCCCTTCCATGGCCTTCATCGCGATCTTCGGCAAGGAAGTCCTCGGCATCTCCGCCCTGCTCTGGACCGGTCCTCTGATCGTCCTGGTCATCGTCCCGCTGATCGATTTCCTGGTGGGCTTGGACCGCTCCAACCCGCCGGACGACGTGATCGAAGCGCTGGAGGAGGACCGGTACTACCGCTACATCACCTTCGCCTTCCTGCCCGTCCAGTACGCCGGTTTCGTCTGCGCGATGTACCTCATCGTCGCCAGGGACTGGCCGGTGATCGACAAGATCGGGCTGGCAGCGACGATCGGGTTCATCGGCGGGATCGGCATCAACACCGCTCACGAGCTCGGGCACAAGAAGGAGAGCCACGAGCGGTGGCTGTCGAAGATCGCTCTCGCGCAGAGCTTCTACGGCCACTTCTACATCGAGCACAACCGCGGCCACCACGTCCGCGTCGCGACTCCCGAGGATCCCGCCAGCTCCAGGATCGGTGAGAACTTCTACCGCTTCTGGGTGCGCACCGTGTCGGGTTCGCTGAAGAGCGCGTGGAACCTGGAGAAGCGCCGCTACCAGCGCAAGGGAACCCACCCGTTCCACCTCGGCAACGACGTCCTCAACTCCTGGATGATGACCGCGGTGCTGTGGGGCGGGCTGGTGGCCTGGCTCGGGCCGGAGGTCCTGCCGTACCTGCTGCTGCAGGGCGTCATCGGGTTCTCCTTGCTGGAGGTCGTGAACTACCTGGAGCACTACGGGATGCTGCGGCAGGAGGTCGCCAGCGGGAAGACCCGGCGCTACGAGCGGGTTCAGCCCTCGCACAGCTGGAATTCCAACAACATCGCCACCAACGTGCTGCTCTACCACCTGCAGAGGCACAGCGATCACCACGCCAACCCGACGCGCCGCTACCAGGTGTTGCGCGACTACCAGGAGAGCCCGGTGCTCCCGACCGGGTACGCCGGGATGATCGTCCTCGCGCTGGTGCCCCCGCTCTGGCGCCGGGTGATGGACCACCGCGTCGTGGCCCACTTCGACGGCGACGTGCGTCTGGCGAACGTCCAGCCGGGCAAGACCCATCGGTTGCTGCGGCGGTTCCCGACGCAGGCCGCGGAGGTCGGCGCAGCGGTGAAGACCGACGCCACCCGGCAGGAGTTCGGTGACGACGTGCACGCGGCGCGGTGCCCGGGGTGCGGCTACACCTACGAGGTCGCGACGGGCGATGAAGCCGAGGGCTTCGCCGCGGGAACCGCGTGGAAGGACGTCCCGGACGACTGGTGCTGCCCGGACTGCGGCGTCCGGGAGAAGGTCGACTTCGTTCCGCTGAAGGAGAGTGTCCAGTGAGCAGGATCGAGGCGGACCGGACGGTCTGCGAAGGCATCGGGATGTGCGAGGCGCAAGCCCACGAGTACTTCGAGGTCGGTGACGAGGGCTCCGTCGACGTGCTGGCGGAGCACGTGCCCGAAGGCGACCGCGCGTTCGTGCGCGCTGCGGTCGAGTCCTGTCCGGTTTCGGCCCTGCGGCTCGTTGACTGAGGCGCCGGGCGGGCGGCTGGTCGTCGTCGGCTCCTCGGTCGCCGGAGTTCGGGCGGTCGAGGGCGCGCGCAGGGCGGGATGGGCCGGTCCGATCACGCTGCTCGGGTCCGAGAACCACCCGCCCTACGACCGCCCGCCGCTGTCGAAGGAGCTGCTGGCACCCGACGGGCCGACCGGTGTTCCGCGGCTCCGTTCGGCGGAATCGCTGGAAGCGCTGGAGGTGGAGATCCGTGCCCGGGTCACCGCGACCTCGCTCCACGCGGACCGCCGGGTCATCGCGACCACGGACGGGGAGATCGGTTACGACGCGCTGGTGATCGCCACCGGCGGGAGGGCCCGGCGGCTTCCCGGAACCGCCGGTCTCGCCGGTGTGCACGCGATCCGGGACTACGCCGACGCCGTGGCCTTGCGTCATGCCCTGGACACCGCCTCCCGGGTCGTGGTGATCGGTGCCGGGTTCATCGGGAGCGAGGTGGCCTCGGCCGCGCGAGAGCGGGGCCTGGCGGTGACGCTCGTGGAGGCTGCGGCGCAGCCCCTGGCCCGGGCGATCGGTCCGGTCGCGGCCGGCATGCTGGCGGGACTCCACGACATCGGCGGCTCCCGCCTCGTCCTCGGGACGTCCGTGCAGCGCGTGGCCCACGACGGTGGTCAGGTGGTCGGCGTCGAGCTCGGCACGGGTGAGGTTCTGCCCGCCGACGTGGTCGTGCCGGGAATCGGCTCGATCCCGTGCGCGGAGTGGCTGGCGCGCAGCGGGATCGGCGTGGACCCGGCCACCGGCGGAGTCGTCGTCGACGACGCTCTGGCGACCAGCATCCCCGGAGTGTGGGCGGCGGGTGACGTGGCATGCCTCGGCCACCACGCGACCCAGCACTGGACGACCGCGGCGGAGCAGGGACGGGTCGCCGGAGCGAACGCGGCAGGCGCGGGCGAGCGGTTCGGTGCGGTGCCCTTCGGGTGGTCGCAGTGGTACGGGCATCGGATCCAGACCGTCGGGACCACGACCGGTGTCACCGAGGAGGTCATCGACGAGGGGCTGGTGCTCAGCCGTGACGGCGATGAGCTCGTCGGCGCGGTGGCGATCGACCAGCCCCGCGCACTCGCACGCGTGCGGCGCGCCCTGCTCGCCCGGTCCCGTTCCGAAACGGCGGCTCGGGCCGAGGGGTGATCGCGCAAATCGCCCCGCTCAACGGTGCGGGCTGAGTCCCGCACCGGAAACAACGACTACCGCCGCGATTCTGAAACGACTCCCAAGAACGCGTCGTAGTAGTCCAGGGCGAGCAGCACATCCCCGGCACGTGTCTGGAGCGGATGGCCGAGCAACCGCTCGGCCTGTCCCACCCGGTAGCGGACGGTGTTCTTGTGCACGCCGAGGGCCGTCGCCACCGCCTCGGCGCCACCGGGAGTGGACAGGGCGGCACGGGTCGTCTGGCGCAGCTTGCCCGCTCCGCCGTCGGCCAGGCCGCGCAGAACGCGCCGGGTGAATCGTTCCGCGGCACGCGGATCCTGGGCCAGCAGCGTCAGCGCGGCCACGTCGTCGTAGCAGGTCAACGGCTGTCGGCGTCCTTCAACCAACGCGACCGATTGCGCCTCCCGCGCATCGCGGTGGGCGTCGGCGAACCCCTCCACGGCCTCAGCGGGGCCACCTGTCGTCACCCGGACCGCGCACGGGTCGATGCCGGTGGGGTCCAGTTCCGGCAGCTCATCGGAGCGGACCCACGCCCAGACCTCTCGGCCGCCGGGCCTGACCACCACCGCAGGAGCGCGCCCGATCTGCCCGACGAGAACCATCAACGACGGTTCCAGCGATGAGATCGAGTCCGCGGTCACGGCCCGCGCGATCAACGCGATGTGGGAACCGCTCACCGGGTAGCCGCCGAGAGCGGCCGAGAGCTCGGTCGGATCTTCGGCTCGACCCGACAGCAGGCCCGCAACCGCCTCGTAGCGGTGCGCGTCGCCGCGTTGCTGGATTCGCGAGACCTCTTGCTGGTGAAGCACAACCGACTTCTCAACCGAGGAGTTGAACCATTGGACCGCCTTGCCCCAGAACCAGACGAGCAGCGCCTCGTGATCCAGCTCGGACGGCGCGTTGGCCACCACCTCGACGGCGAACTCCCACGACGCCTCTTGAGCGACCCGATAGATCCTGAGCAGGACCGGTAGCCCGAGATGACGACGGGCGAGTTCGACCGGGAGCTGCCTGGCCGCCGGCACCAACTCGAACTCGGCCTCGGTCGAGACGCGATCGAGGAAGGCCAGCCAGTGCTGCTCAACGGTCTCCACCAACATCGGCCGGAGATCGTCCGGAAGATCGTCGACGCCTTCGACGATCGCCACGCCGATCCGTTCGACCCAGGACGCGACGTTGTCCTGAGCCCGGTGAGCCTCGGCGAACGATTCCAGCCACTGCGTCAGATCAGTCATGGGCGGACCCGGCGCAGGAAGAGGTCCTCTCGCCGCGTCACGCGACCGGACAGCACGCACACCACACCCATCACCGCTGGGCCTTCCTCGTTCTCGCCTGCCATCAGGAACGCGGACACGTCAACGCGCGCTCAGCCGCCGGCATCGCGTCGACGGAGAAGATCTCCCATCTTTCCGAAGAACCAGCCGGACAGCGGCAGCAGGAGCGGCGAGAACATGAGCAGGTAGATCGCCAGCATGCTCGGAAGCAGATCCATCATGAAATCCCCACGAGGTAGGTGTTCATCGATTCGTTGATTCCGAAAAAGCGCGCGACGAAACGAAAAACCCTCCGGGAGTTCTTCACGGCCTCGGCCGTCGTTCCGCCGATGATGAGGCGCGGCCTACCGCCCCGGCGGCGCGAGTCCGGGACGCCATGCCCTCGTAGTCGGACACATGGTCAAGGTCTGTCATAGAGTCAGACAGAAACGCTCAGTCTGTCAAGACCAGGACTAGACGGCCTCTGGTGTAGGATCCGCCCGTGGGTGCGACGACGAGCTTCCGCGCGGAGATGCGCGAGATACTGCGGCAGCGGGTTCTCGATGCGGCCGTGGCACTGATCTGCACTGATGGCTGGGGCGCGGTGACGATGAGCCGCATCGCCGAACGCGTTGGCGTTCACCGGCAATCGCTCTACACCGAGATCGGCACCAAGCAAGCCCTCGGCGAGGCCGTGGTCGCACGGGAGACCGAGCTGTTCCTCGATGGCGTCGACGAACGCCTGCGCGCCCACGCGGACCCGGTGGCAGGGCTGACCGCAGCCGCCGAGTTCGCCCTGACCGCGGCCGCCGACAACCCCTTGATCAAGACGATCATCGCCGGTGCGAGTGGCCACGACGGGGACCTGCTGCCACTGCTGGCGAGCAGGACCGAACCCGTCCTGCAACGCGCTATCGACGCCGTCACCGCCCAGGTGCGGGACTGCCACGGCGAGTCGATCGGTGACGGCTCCGACGCACTCGTCGAAATCATCGTTCGGCTCACGCTCAGCCACCTGGTGCAGCCCACGAACCCCGTGGACAGCGCGGTGGCTCAGATCCGCAGCGTGATCGTCGCCCTCGTGAGGCCCGGGTGACGAGCGCGGTCGTGATCGCTCGCGCTACCCGTGCGGGCGCGGCGAACGACGTGAGCTGACTCGGGGAGGGGTTGGTGTGCCGTGCGCGTTACGGTCAGGCCCACCGGAATCCCCGAGGTCGAGGAGCGATCGATGCCGCACGTGAACATCAAGCACTTCCCGAAAGAGGTCACCGACGAGCAGAAGCGGAAGCTCGCGGAGTCGGTCACGGCAGCCTTGATCGAGCACCTCGGCACCCGGGACGGGGCCGTGTCGGTCACGCTGGAGCCGGTGGAGAAGGAGATCTGGAACGAGACCGTCGTCGAGCCCGAGATCAACGGCCAACCCGAGCTCCTGATCAAGCGCCCCGATTATCTCCAGGACTAGGGCTGTGACGGCCCCAGGTCTTCTCTGATCCGGTCCGGCGTGATCGTGGGTTCGTAGCGCTTGAGGACGTGTCCGTCTCGTCCGACGAGGAACTTGGTGAAGTTCCAGACGATGTCACCGGGTTCGGTGGCCGGGGTGACGTCCTTGAGCTTCTCGTAGAACTCGCCGTGCTGCGGGCCCCAGTCGCCGGGGGCCTCGGCGCGGAGGTGGGCGTAGAGCGGTGCCGAGCGAGGACCGTTGACGTCGACCTTGCCGAAGACCGGGAAGGTGACATCGTAGGTCACCTGGCAGAAGTCCTGGATCTCGGCGTCGGTGCCGGGTTCCTGCCCGAGGAACTGGTTGCAGGGGAACCCGAGGACCTCCAAACCGCTGTCCTTGAACTCGCGGTACAACGCCTCCAGGCCCTCGTACTGCGGGGTCAGCCCGCACTTGCTCGCGACGTTGACGATCAGCAGCTGCTTGCCTGCGTACTCGCTCAGCGGAACGGTCGAGCCGTCCGCCGCGGTGGCGTCGAAGTCGTACGCGGTCGCCATCATCCACACCTCGCTCTTCGACGATCTGCTCGGCCGGAGCCTATCCGCCGGCTCCCGGGCCGGTCCCACTGGTCAACGACGGCGCACCGCACGACCGCGGCACCCCGCCGGAACGGACGGGTGCTGCGCGGATTCCGCCCCGCAGCACGTGCTTCGCCTGGAATGCTCCTCGCTCGCACGCGGATCAGATCAGCACCGGATCGCCGGGTTCGTCGGCGAGCAGACCCCGGCCGCGGGCACCGTCCGGGAGACGAGACAGGAGAAGCACGATGCGCTACCGCACGCTGGGGTCCTCCGATCTGGAGGTATCCGAGATCGCGCTCGGTTCATGGATGTTCTTCGACGAGAACACCAGCCTGGAGGCCAATCGTGAGGTGACCGAGGCGGCGCTCGACGCCGGGATCACGCTGTTCGACACGGCCAACAGCTACGGGCAGGGCGCGGCCGAACGGGCCTGGGGCGACATCCTCACGCGGTTCCCCCGCGACTCCTACGTGCTGGCCACGAAGGTGTGGGGAGACATGCCGGAGACCGAGCGCGGGCTGTCGGCCGACAAGATCGCCCAGCAGATCGACGCGTCGCTGAGCAGGCTGCGCACCGACCACGTCGACCTCTACCAGGCGCACAGGTTCGACCCGGAGGTGCCGATCGAGGAGACGATCGAGGCCCTGCTGCGCGTCGTCGAGCAGGGCAAGGCGCGCTACCTCGGATTCAGCGAGTGGACGCCGGAGCAGATCCGCGCGGCGATCGACATCGCGGGACCGGAGCTGTTCGTGTCCTCGCAGCCGCAGTACTCGATGCTGTGGCAGGCCCCGGAGGCCGAGGTGTTCGGGTTGTGCGCGGAGAACGGGATCTCGCAGATCGTGTGGTCGCCGCTCGCGCAAGGACTGCTGACGGGCAAGTACCAGCCGGGTCGCCCGCCGCCCGAGAACAGCCGCAGGGCCGACGAGCAGACGAGCTGGGCGATGACCGCGATCTTCGACGAAGCCGTGGTCCTCGACGCGGTGCAGCGGCTGCGACCCGTCGCCGAGCAGGCGGGCACGGACATGGGAACCCTGGCGCTGGCCTGGGTTCTGCGCCGCAGCGAAGTCGCCGCCGCCATCGTGGGGGCGTCGCGTCCCTCGCAGGTCAGCGCCAACGTCGCGGCCTCGGGCGTCGAGCTCTCGCCGGATCTGCTCGACGCGATCGACCACGCGCTCGGCGACGCCCCCGTGACCGCCCCGACCCTCGCCCCCGGCGCGACCGAGGGCGTCCGACACCGCTGAGAGCTCCCCGACGGTCTGGAGCGGCGCGTCAGCACCAGCTGCGGGCCTGCTTCAGTGGAGATCCGGTCCGCGGATCTCCACTGAAACCCCGATTGCGGCTGGAGATCAGCCCACTCGACCCGAGGAGCTCGTGGCGAGCACGTCGTCGTCGGGGCCGGTGGCCATCTCCGGTGGCGGGACGCGGAACAGCCGCGTTCGGCACGCCAGGTAGACGATGCCCGCGGCGAGCCAGATGCCGCCGAGGATCAGGGCGGTCGGTTCCAGGTTCACCAGCAGCCAGAGGTCGATGAGGGTTCCGGCCGCGGGAATGGCGAGGGTCCACCGCGCCTGCCGCCGGCCTTCCGCGCGGTTGCGCAGGTGCAGGGCGATGACGCTGATGTTGACCGCGGTGAAGGCGGTGAAGGCGCCGAAGTTCACGAACGACGTCGAGGTGGAGACGTCGAGCACCAGGGCGACGAGTCCGACGCAGCCGGTGAGGACGATGTTGGCCACGGGGGTGCGGAATCGCGGGTGCAGGGAGCCGAAGAGCTTGCGGGGGAGGACGGTGTCGCGGCCCATCGCGAACAGCAGGCGCGCGGCGCTGGCCTGCGCGGCGAGACCGGAGGCGAACTGCGCGATCACGAGCCCGGCCAGCAGCAGGGCGGTGCCGAGATCTCCCGCGATGACCGCGGCGATCTCGAACACGGCTGAATCGGAGTCCGCGAAGGTGCTTCCGGGGTGCACGAGCTGCGCCGCGAAGGTCACGAGGGCGAAGACACCGCCTCCGATGAGCGCGATGAGCAGGATGGCGCGCGGAATCGTCTTGCGCGGGTTCACCGATTCCTCGGTCAGGGTCGTGACGGCGTCGAACCCGAGGAAGGAGTACGCGGCCAGGGCGGCACCGGCGGACACGCCCGCGGCGGTGGTGGCGGGGTTGATCAGCGGTGCGGTGTCGAGCAGGCCCGCAGCACCGCGCGCGTCGAGGACGTGGCGCAGGCACAGCAGGACGAAGATGCCGATCACCAGGAACTGGAAGGCCATGAGCAGGAAGTTCGCCTTCTCCGCCACGGTGATCCCGAGAACGTTCAGGAAGGTGGTGGCCGCGATGAAGGAGACGATCCAGACCCAGAAGGGCACGGCGGGGAACTGGGCTTGCAGGTAGGTCCCGCCGAGCAGCCAGATCACCATCGGCAGGAAGAAGTAGTCGAGCAGCACGGCCCAGCCGACGAGGAAGCCCACGCGTGAGTCCAGCGCCCGTCGCACGTAGGTGTAGGCGGAACCGGCGACCGGGTAGGCGGCGGCCATCTTCCCGTAGCTGTAGGCGGTGAACAGCATCGCGACCATCGCCACCAGGTAGGCGGTGGGGACCGCCCCTCCGGTTTCCGCGGCGACGACGCCGAAGGTGCCCAACGCGATCAGCGGCGTCATGTAGGCCAGTCCGAACAGGACGACCGATCTGACCGTGAGAGTCCGTTGCAGCGACGGTGTTGCTTCGGGCATGAGTAGCTCCTCGGTGCTCGCCGCGCCGTTGCGGCGGTCAGCCGGCCGCTTCGGGGCCGGGGATGCGGATGCCGGCTTCCGGGATCTCCGGGTGCCACGTAGCTGGTTCGATGCGCCCCTGGTAGAGCGGTAGCTCGACGGGGGAGTCGTGGTCGGTGAACTGCGACCACATGCGGTTGAGGCCCGCGGTGCCGGATGCGCGCACCCGCGCGACTTCACCGAGGTCGAGGACGTCGGTCAGGACCTCGGTTTCGCTCCCGGTGGCCTGCTGCCGCACACGGCCTTCCGGATCGACGATCAGGCTGCCGCCGACGCCGACGGGGCCGGCGGCGTTGACGCTGGCGACGAAGACCTGGTTGGCGATCGCGTGCGCCCGGGCGAGGACGATCTCCTGCTCGCGGTCGTTCGTCGTGGTCTGCACCGGGTTGATGATCACCTCGGCGCCCATCCACGCCAGGTGGCGGGCGACCTCGGGGAACCAGGAGTCGTAGCAGATCGAGAAACCGAGCCGGCCGAACTCGGGCACGTCGGCGACGACGAATCGGTCACCGGGGTCGTACGGTTCGTACGGCCGCCACGGGAAGACCTTGCGGTAGAAGGCGTGCAGCTCTCCCGCCGGCGAGTAGCACGCAGCGGTGTTGAACAGCTCGCCGTTCTCCCCGCGCTCGCACGCGCTGCCCGGCACCAGCCAGATCCCCAGGTCGCCCGCCAACTCGCCGAGCTGCCGGGAGCGCGGACCGTCCAGCGGTTCTGCCGCGTCCTGCAACCGCGCGGTGCGCTCCGGGTCGGTGCCCTCGACGCCGCACAGGTGCAGTTCCGGGTGCACCACGAGGCGCGTCCGCGGGTGTCGGGCGAGCAGTCGCTCGACGTCGCCCGCGAACTCCGACACGGGGGCCGTCGCTGCCTGCGGCGACACCTGCGCCAGCGCCAGCGGCAGCAGTCGGGACATCGCGCCTTCTTTCTTCGCAGGTCAAGCCGGGTATCGCTCAGCGATGGAAATAAAATAGAGCAAGATGAGCACTTAAACAAGAGTGGTCATCTTGAACACTTTTTGGGATCCTGGTTACCGTGGGCACATGACCAGGGCCGACGCCGACGAGCACGACGACCACCCCGCCGCACCTCTGTCGGCGTCCGCGCTCTCCGGCATCCGCAGGCTCTCCGCCATCGACACCGTCCGCGCCCGGATCTCCCTCGCGGTCGACCTCGGGCTGCTCGAACCGGGCGAGTGGCTGCCGGGCAACGCCCAGCTCGCCGCCGCCCTGGAGGTCTCCGAGATCACCGTGCGGCGCGCGCTGGTCGCCCTGTGCGAGGAAGGCATCCTGGAGCGCCGGCGCGGCCGGGGTGGCGGCACGCGCGTGCTCGACTCCCCGGCGCGCAGCACGGTCCGGGAGGCCGAGATCTACCGCGCGGCCGGCGCGGAGGTGCACGACCTCATCGACCGCCGCCTCGTGCTCGAATGCGGCATCGCGCACCTGGCGACCCGCAACGCCACCCCCGAGAAGATCGAGCACCTGCACGAGCTCACCGAGAAGATGAACCACGCCGCGGACTGGGCCGACTTCCACAAGCTCGACGAGGCGTTCCACCTCGCCGTCGCCGCCGCGACCGGCATCAGCGCGGTCCAGGAGGAATACGCGCGGCTGCTCCGCGAGCTCTACCGCTACTACCTGCCCTACCCCATGCAGCACCTGCGCGAGTCCAACCGGGACCACGTCGACCTCGTCGCAGCCGTGCGCAACGGCGACGCCGCGTCCGCCGCCGACGTCGCCCAGCGGCACGTGGCGACCCTCCACCAGGACATGTTCGTGGGCCTCTGACACGCGAAGAGGCGGGACAGCGGGGGAGCGTCCGCCGATGGCTGAGCAGTGGGTCCGGTTAGTGTCGTCCTCGAACGACCGCAGGCTCCCGCGCGGGAGAACGCGGGTCCGGGGGAAGGGGAGTGGCGTGTTCGAGCGCATCGGGAAATTCGTCGACGCAGTGCCCGAGTTCGATCGGTTCGCGGGTGTCGACGAGCTGGTGGCGGCGATGCGGGAGATCGCGCGGCAACACCGGGGACTGGCGGAGATGCGCCGCATCGGCACGTCGCGCGACGGGGAACCGCTGTGGTCGCTGACCGTCCACGGCGGTGAGGAGCAGGTGCTGGTCGTCGGCGGGGTGCATCCCAACGAGCCGATCGGAGGGGCGTCGGCGCTGCACCTGGCGCGAACCCTCGTCGAGGGCGAGGACCTGCGCGCGGAGTGGGGCTGCACCTGGCACATCGTCGCCTGCATCGACCCGGACGGAACGCGGTTGAACGAGCCGTGGTTCGAGCCGCCGCTGACGATGGCGAAGTACGGGCGCTCGTTCTACCGGCCGGCCACCGACGAGCAGGTCGAGTGGTCGTTCCCCTTCACCTACAAGAAGACCGCGTTCGACCGCGTGATGCCCGAGACCGACGCGCTGCGGAAGCTCATCGACGAGACCCGGCCGATGATGCTGTGCTCGCTGCACAACGGCGAGTACGGCGGCGTCTTCTACTACCTCAGCAGCACCAGCCCGCGACTGAACGAGCAGCTCACGAGCCTTCCGGGCCGGTTCGACCTGCCTCTGCACACCGGGGAGGGAGAGGCGCCGTTCATCGAGAAGCTGGCCCCGGCGGTGTTCCGTGCGTTCACCGCGGAGCAGGAGTACGACTACCTCGACGGTCTCGGTATCGACCCGACCGAACGCGCCGGCGGCGAGTCGAGCTACACCTACGCGCGCCGCTACGGCACCGCGTACCTGGCGACCGAGGTGCCGTACTGGGCGAACGCCGACGCCGATGATCACACGCCGCTCGACGTGTCCTACGCCGACCTGCTGAGCGAGCGCGCCGAACTCACCAGCGAGACGTCCCGGGTGCTCACGACCGCGTTCGACACCGTCCGGTCCGAGCTGCGCACCCGTTCGCCGCACCTGCGGGCGATGGAGTGCTTCCTGCCGTTCCTGCGGACCTCCGCCGAAGCCGATCGGGTGCGTGCCCGCGCGGAGGACAACCGGCGCCCGGCGGTCGTGGCGGAACGCTTCATGGTCACGGCCACGACCCACTCGACGCGGGTGCGCTTCGCGGGCATGCTGCTCTCGGCGCTGAACGCGGAGATCGCCCGGGGCAACGACGCCGAGGTGCTCCGCCTCGAGCACGACCGGCTGACCGAGGTCTTCGACCGCTGGGCGGCGGAGGCCGACGCCGACGTACCACCCACTCCGATCCCGATCCGCAAGCTGGTCGGCGTCCAGTGCGGAGCCATCCTGGCCGCCGTCGCAGACCAGTTGGCTCGGTAACACCCCGCGCCGGGACGCGGTTGCCGTAGGGGCGGCCACCCCGTGCTCGGCCTTCTCCTCCGGTGTTCCGGTGAGGCGCGATAGGTGGGCAGCCGAAGCGCGTGGACGTTCGCGTCGGTTGCCCACCTATCGCGCCGTTCTCCGCTCGCTGCCTCCGGTGTGCGTGAGGGACCGGAGGTCCGGTCGATCTTCGAGTGGCGGAGCTCGTGTGTCCACATGAGAATGACGCCGATCGGTGAAGTCGCCGTGGTATCGCAGGACTCCGAGCGGTTCCCGCGTCAGGCTTCGCTTCGAGGAACTGGGGGAGGGGTTGTGGCAGCGCTGCGAGAGAACGCGAAGGTCCGCGCATCCATGGCTCCGTTCTTAACAGCCGCTGGATGGTCATCTTTCGTGCCGCGTTCTCATCGCTGAACGTCGGCACGCGAATTCCAGCGCGCGCGGGACGCATCCGGAGCCGCGACTTCTCGCGCTGCGACACGTGATTTCAGCACGCGCCACTCGCAGGCGAATGACCTCTTCGGTCATTCGCCCACCCGGTCGTGGTCGCGGCACGTTCTTCGGGGGGAATCATGCATGCAAGGGGGCAGGGGGCGTGGCCGCGAGTTCTCGCCACGATCGCCACGGCCGGAGCCCTCCTGGTGGCGGGGGTGATCTCTCCGCCCGCGAGTCTGGCAGCGGCCGTGCTCGAACCCGATCGCGGTGATACCCGCGATTTCGGCACACCGACCCAGGCGCCTGGAAAGACCTGCCCGTTCGTCGGTGACCTCCCCGTCGAGCTCCCAGCCGTGTCAGCCCCGGTGGGCACCTCGTTGCCCGGGCTCAGCCACATCACGCTGCCGCAGCCGTCCGTGCCCAGCACGATTCACGCGGAGCTGTGCATGAGCGAAGCCACCCGGGCCCGGGCAGCAGCCACCGGCGAGGCGCCCGCCGTGCTCGTCCTCGTGCACGGGCTCACCTACGGAACCTGGTACTGGGACTCGCCCTACCAGCCCGCCACGTACTCCACCGTCAACGACCTCATCGACCACGGCTACGCGACGCTCACCATCGACCGCGTCGGCGCCGGTCGCAGTGACCACCCGCTCAGCGCGCTCATCACACCCAACGCCGCGGCCGAGTCGGTGCACCAGCTCATCACCCAGCTCCGGAACGGCGATGTCGGTGGCACCGCCTACCCCCGAGTCGGCCTCGTCGGTCACTCCTACGGCACTGCCGTCGTCTGGTTGGAGACGGCCATGCACAACGACGCCGATCTCGTCATCGGAACGGGCTACAGCAACAGGTTTCGGCTCGACCAAGGCGTCAGGCTGCTCTCCACGATGATGCCCGCAGCACTGCATCCCGCACTCCCCGCAGCGCCGTGGAAGGCAGACCCCGGCTATCTCGCCTCCCGCCCGGGCACGCGCCTCCAACTCCCCTTCTTCCACCAACCCGGGACGGACCCCGCGATGCTCGCCGTCGACGACAGGCTGCAGAACCCCATGACAGCAACCGAACCGCTCGCCCTCATCCGCGAATACGACGGGACGCACAAGAACATCCGCATCCCCACCTTCCTCATCAACGGCGAGCACGACGCCTTCGTCTGCGGTCCCGCCACCACCAAGTGCCGCACCCACGCCGGCACCCAGGACGCGCCCGCAACCCTCGAGCAGAACTCCTCCGCGCTCACCGATTACGAGACACCAGGATTCGGCCCGCAAGCGTGCCTGCGCACGGCCGTCATCCCCGCCGCAGGTCACAACATCACGCTGCACCGCAATTCCCGCCAGGTGTCCGCGACGATCGCCCACTTCGCCGACCAGGCCCTGGGAACCACTGGAACGAACGCGGAGCACTACCGCAGCACGTGCACCACCAGGCCCAGCACGATCACCGACGTGCTGCCCGACATCACCCGGCTCGTACCTGACCTCCTGCCCCAGTAGCAGGGGTCATTGCGGTATCGGGTTGCTTGGCGGTGCGGGTGGCGGAACCTCACACGCCGCCACGAGGGTGGTCACACGTCAGCGATACCCCGATCGTGTGCGCCTGCGCTGCGTCGCGTCCACGCGCAGGTCGGCCTTCTGCGTGGGTGGTGTCGCCACCGCTCACCGGGCGGACGGGCTCAGGCCGTGGTTGCGAGAGGTCGACCACCGACTTGACACTGATCGCCAGGTCGAATCGCACGATCGCTCAGGTGGCGGCGGACGGAGGAGACGATGGCGCGCGCTCCAGGAGGAGAGAACACCCAGGCCCCCGGCACGGGGAAAGCGACGGGAGGGGCGCTGGTGGTCGGCGCCTCGATCGTCGCCGCGCTGGGTGGGCTGCTGTTCGGGTACGACACGGGAGTCGTCGCAGCAGCACTGCCCTACATCAGCGACGCGTTCGCGCTCGGCGAGACGATGAAGCAGGTCGTGACCGCTGCGCTGCTGGCAGGGGCCGTCGTCGGCGTGATCGTCGGAGGCAAGCTGGCGGACCGGCTCGGCCGGAAGCGAACCCTCGCTGGTGTCACCGTCCTGTACGCACTGGCAACGCTGGGTTCAGCGGTCGCCCCGGCTGCCGGTTGGCTGATCGTGTCGCGCGTGTTCCTGGGCGTGGCGATCGGTATTTCCTCGCTGGTCGTACCGACTTACATCGCGGAGCTCGCGCCGCCTCGAAACCGGGGCAGGCTCGTGTCACTGCACCAGTTCATGGTGACCGTGGGAATCCTCATGGCCTACCTCATCGGTTACGGCCTGTCCGAATCCGCTTCGTGGCGTTGGATGATCGGCGTCGGCGTCCTTCCCGCCGTGCTGATGGCGGCAGGGCTGCTCGTGCTCCCGGAAACTCCTCGGTGGCTGCTCTCCCACGGCAGAGAGGCCGAAGCGCGGGGCGTGCTCACGCGCACCCGGCGAGCGGACGAGGTGGAAGCGGAGATAGCGGAGATCCGGGAAGCGGTCCGCGCGGAAGGACGGATCACCTACCGCGAGCTGCTCGGTCCGCGGTACCGCCGATGGGTGTCGGTCGGAGTGGTCGCAGCGGGGGCGAGCCAGGTCGTCGGTGTGAACGCGATCATCTACTACGTGCCGACGATCTTGGAGGACGAGGGGTTCGGCAAGACCGCGGCGATCGGTGTTTCGGTGGCGATCGGGGTCGTCAACGTGCTGTTCACGCTGCCCGCGCTGCTGTGGATCGACCGGGTGGGCCGGCGCCCCTGGATCTTGGGTGGCACGGCCGTCATCGTCCTCGCGCTCGTGGCGATCGGGATCGTGTTCCTGTTCCCGCTGCAGGGCGCGACCGTGACCTGGTTGATCGTCGTGCTCATGATCTACGAGTCGGCCTTCGCGTGCAGCCTCGGCATCGCCATCTGGTTGGTCAACAGCGAGATCTTCCCCAACAACGTTCGAGGACAAGCGGCGTCGTTCGGCATCGTCACGCACTGGGCGATGAACCTCGTCGTGTCGCTGACCGTCCTCACCCTCATCTCCGCGCTCGGTGCTTCGATGGTGTTCTGGATCTACGCGTTGCTCGGCGCGCTGTGCCTCGGCTACCTCTACCGGTGGCTCCCCGAGACCAAGAACCGCAGCTTGGAGGAGATCGAAGCCAGCCTGACGGCGGACAGCGGTGACTCCACCCGCACAAGATGATTCGGCAAGAGCCCGTCGAATGACGTTGCGCGGTGCGTAATTGGCTGCATCACCTGACCGAGGTGGACGGGCGGGTGGTTTCGGCGGGTCGCGGCGCGGGCGCGACCCGCCGGATGGGTCGCGGCGCGGGCGCGATCGGCAAGGTGGTCTCGGCGGGGTGGGGCACCGGTGCGATCGGGCCGGTGATCTCGGCGCTGCACTCCACCGGCTCGGTCAGCCTGGTCGCCTCGTCGGCGTCTTCGGCTGGTCCCGCCTCGTCGATCGGGACCTGAGCCTGCGAGCGCCGCAGCGGACGCGGCGCCCACCAAGCGGCATCGCCCAGCAGCCGCAAGAGGGCCGGCACCAGCACCATCCGCACGACCGTGGCGTCCAGCGCCAGCGCCAGCACCATGCCGACACCGATGAAGCGCATCATCAGGATGCCCGATGTCGCGAACGCACCCGTGACCACGATCAGCAGCAGCGCCGCGGCGCTGATCATCCGGCCGGTCCGTCCCAGCCCGGTGCGCACCGCCTCCGCAGTGGAGGCACCGCCCGCCCGTGCCTCCACCATGCGGGAGAGGAGGAACGCCTCGTAGTCGGTGGACAGGCCGAAGACGATCGACGCCATCAGCACCAGCACGCCGTCCTCCATCGGCGATGGCGTGATGCCCAGCGGACCGGCACCGTGCCCGTCCACGAAAACCCCGGTGAGGACGCCGAACGTGGCTGAGAGGCTGAGCGCGCTGACCACCACCGCCTTGATCGGCAGCAGCACCGATCCGAACGCGAGGAACATCAGCACCAGCGTCGCGCCCACGATCAGCAGCGCCATCCACGGCAGCCGTTGGGAGGTGGCTCGCAGGCTGTCTAGGTTCTCGGCGGTCGGCCCGCCGACCAGCACCTCGGTGCCGGGCGGCGGCGTCAATCCCCGGAGGTCCTGGACCGCCCGCGCGGACCGATCGCTGTAGGTGTCGTGCTCCAGCGTGGCGTTGAAGACCACCACGGCGCCCCGGGCTCCCGCCGGCCGGAGTTCTTGCATGCCGCGGATCTCCGTCCCTTCGGACTGGAAGCGCTCGACGTCCTTCGGGCTGGGTGGGGCTTCGCCCTGCCCGCGCAGCACGATCCGCACGTCCTTGTCGCTCATCGCGGGAAAGTCGCGCTTGAGGGACTCCACGGCCTGCCGTGCGGGGTCACCGGAGGGCAGCATCACCTCGTTGGGTGTGCCGAACCGGCCGTGGAGGAACGGCGCGCCCAGAATGACCAGAGCTACGACGATCGGCACGGCGGTCAGCAGCGGCCGCTTCATCACCTTGTCCGCGAGTTGACGGAATCCCCGTCCCTCGGAGGTGCCCTCGGTGGCCTTGCGATGCCACGGCAGCGCGAGAGCGTCCACCCGGTGCTCGAGCAGTCCCAGCAACGCCGGGAGCAGGGTCAGCGAGATCGTCGCCGCCAGCGCGACGGCCGACATCCCGCCGTAGGCCAGCGAGCGCAGGAAGCCCTGCGGGAACAGCAGAAGACCGGCGAGCGCGATGATCAGCAGGGTGGAGGAGAAGACCACCGTGCGGCCCGCGCTCGCCACGGTGCGCCGAACCGCCTCGACACCGCGCCGGCCCTGGCCCAGCTCCTCCCGGTAACGCCCCACGATGAACAACCCGTAATCGATGGCGAGGCCGAGACCGAGCAGGCTCGCCACGTTCACCGCGAACACGTTCACGCTGGTGAACAAGCTGATCAGGTGGAGCAAACCGAGCGACCCGAACACGGCGAGCCCGCCGACGAGAACCGGCAGGCTCGCGGCGACCACACCGCCGAAGATGAGCACGAGCAGCACCAGGACGATCGGCATCGAGACCGCCTCCGCCAGGGCCAGGTCCCGCTTCGCCCGCTCCTGCAGCGAGGCCTGCATGGGCATCTCGCCGGCGACCTGCGTCGGCACGCCCGCGACCTGGAGCTCTCCGGAGATCTGCTCGTAGGACCGGAGCTTGGCGTTGGGATCGTCGCCTGCCAATCCGATCACGGCCAGCCCGACGCGCTTGTCCTGGCCGGCCAGGTCGGGCACCGGTGTGCGCCAGTACGACGTGACCGCACCGACCTCGGTGCGGGGCAACGCCTCCAGCTTCACGTTGATCTTCGAGGCCATGTCGGGGTCGTCGACCGTCCGCCCTGGCGGGGCGGTGTAGAGGACCATGACGTCGGCGTCGGCGGCGTCCAGCGCGGCGTCCCCGATCTCATCCGCCCGGGCGGCCTCACTCGCCGGGTCGTCGTACCCGCCCTGGCCGAGCCGGTCGAACACACCGAGGCCCCAGACCCCGCCCGCGACCGCGGTGAGCAGCACCAAGATCAACGAGGTCGAGCGGAATCGGTGGGCGACCGTCCCCCAGCACGCGAACACGGACTCTCCTACCTCGACTCGCAGCGGATCGGACGCGCCCTGCGTCCGATCCGGCACGGGCCGTCCCAGTCCGGTCACCACGCGCTGACCACCATCGTTCACACACCCAGCAGCTTCTACAACGTGTCACCGCACAGCGGCGGGTCGCCCGGATCAGCCACGTCGTGACCGCGGGATCCTGCCGACTCCGAGGTCGTGCCGGGCGTGGTCGACCACGCCCCAGCGGATCGCCCATCACGTGATCATGCACACGGCAGAACCGTTCCGGCAATCGACCATCGACCGGGTGACCGCGACCGGGTGACGTGGAGTCAGGACGGTCGGCCCGGGGCATACCGCGGGCCTGAGCTGGGTAATCCTCCAACATCCGAAGCGCGTAGCCGGGACCGGAGGAAGGTTGACGATGGCACTCTCGGACGACGACATGAACACGACCAGCGGGTCGGCGGAAGGCCCTGCCGACTCGGGTGCCGGTCGCGGTACGCCGGGGCAGCACGACGGCGGAGCCGACGGTGGCGCCGACGGCGGGGCGGAAGGCCCTGCCGACTCGGGTGCCGGCCGCGGCAAGCCGGGACAGCACGACGGCGGAGCCGACGGTTCGGCCGAGGGCCCCGCGGACTCCGGCACCGGTCGTGGACAGCCGGGCCAGCATGACGGAGGGGCCGACGGTGGAGCCGACCGCGGAGCCCGCTGACGGAACCGGCTCCGCGGAGGATCCTGCCGTCGCACCGGGGGCGCTCGCGCGCGTCGTCGGCGGAGACGTGACCACGTTCCGAGATCAGCACTGGGGTCGGGAACCCCTGCTCGTGCGGGGGGCCGACCGCGGTGCGTTCGGCGACTTGCTGGATCTCGACGGAGTCGACGAACTGCTGTCGTGCCGCGGTCTGCGGGTGCCGTTCCTCCGGCTGGCCAAGGACGGGGTGGTGGTCGATTCGAGCTCGTTCACCGGAACCGGTGGTGTGGGCGCCGAGATCGACGACCAGGTGCGTGACGACGCGGTCGCCGCGTTGTTCGCCGAAGGAACGACGGTGGTGCTGCAGGCCTTGCATCGCGTGTGGCCGAGCGTGATCGAGTTCTGCACCGCGCTGGCCGACGAACTCGGCCACCCCGTGCAGACCAACGCCTACGTGACGCCACCCTCGTCGCGCGGGTTCTCGGCCCACTACGACGTCCACGACGTGTTCGTGCTGCAACTCGCCGGGCAGAAGCACTGGCGCGTGCACGCTCCCGTGCAGTCCGACCCGCTGCGGAACCAGCCGTGGACCGGCCACGCCCAGTCCGTGGCCGATCGGGCGCGCGAAGCTCCGGTGATCGACGCGGTTCTGCGGCCGGGAGACGCCATGTACCTGCCCCGAGGGTGGCTGCACGCCGCGACCGCGCTCGGGGACACCTCCGCTCACCTGACCGTGGGGGTGCACGTGCTGACGCGCTTCAGCCTGGTGGAGGCGTTGACCTCGCTCGTGGCGCAGGATGCGCGGCTCCGCGCGTCGTTGCCCCTGGGCATCGATGCGGCCGACCCCGACCAGCTCGCTTCGGACCTGGACGCCGTGCGCGCGGTGTTGTCGTCAGCGCTGCAGGACGTGTCGGCCGAGGACGTGGCGCGCCAGCTCCGCGACCGGGTGTGGTCCGGCGGACGTCCCGAACCGGTCGGCCCGGTGGCCAACGCCGCTTTCACCGACGGTCTGGCAGTCGGCGACTCGGTGCGACGACGCGCCGGACTCGGTTGCCGGCTGACGACGCGAGACGAGTCGGTGGTGCTCGAACTGACCGACCGCCAGATCTCGTTCCCCGCGACCACCGCGGCGGCGCTGCGCGCGCTGCTGCAGGGCGGCACCGTCCAGGTGGGCGGCTTGCCGGAGCTGGACGAGAGCGATCAGATCGTGCTGGTGCGACGGCTGCTGCGCGAGGGCGTGCTCAAGCCCGCCACCGGATCCTGAAACCCGCGCTGATGCCCCTGTGGAACCGCTGTGCCCACGCCGCGCGCTCAGCAGGCGACCCGCGCGAGGGTTCCGCGCCGCCGGCGCAGCGCTGGCTCCTGATCGAGCATCCCGGACCGTGGGGGTTCAACGCCCTCACCGACTCCGGCATCCCGCCCGCCGTCGTGACCGCGCTGTCGGACTGGGCCGCCGCGGAAGAAGCTCGGATTGCCCTCGTGCGCCGTCCAGGACGCCGGCCGGTGACACGCACTCGTCGTTGGTTCCGGGTGGATTCGCGCCCGGGACGGGAGTCGATCCGCACCGGGACCGCGGATTCCGACGACGAACTGGCGGTTGCGGTCCACGGGGCGGGGGAGCTCCTCGCCGAACCGTTGAACCTGGTGTGCACCCACGGTCGCCACGACCCGTGCTGCGCGGTGCACGGCCGAGCGGTCGCCTCCGCCCTCGCGGAGGCGGACCCGGTCACCACCTGGGAGTGCAGTCACGTCGGCGGCTGTCGTTTCGCCCCAGCGGTCGTGCTGCTGCCGCACGGGTACGTCCTCGGCGGTACGACGATCGGGGAAGCGATCGCAGCCGTGCGGAACTACCGCGCGGGCAAGCTGGATCCGCACGGGGCTCGCGGCCGGTCGTCGCTGCCGCCCGCCGCCCAGGCAGCCGAGCACTACGCCCGGGTCGCCACCGGGAACGAACACCTCGATGCCCTGCGCCTGCTGCGCGCCGCTCCGGAGGGAGACGGTCACTGGCACGTGCACCTCGCCAACCCGCACTGCACCGTGCGGCTGCGAGAGCGCTGGGTCGATGTCGACCGCCCGCTCACCTGCGCCGCGACCGCTCCCGGGCGGATGCGCGTCTTCGACCTGCTCGCGCTGAGCCAATGACGAGGAGCGCGGATGCGCGGGAGAAGCCGTCCGGCAAGCGAGAGCGCACCTGCTGGGACCTGCGGCTGCTCGGTCCTGATCGTGACCTCCTGAGCCGGTCGTGCCCCGCAGTGCGGCATGATCGCGCCCAGACATGGGTGGTGGCCGAGCGAACCGGGAATTGCCCGAGCGACGCTCGGAGTGCGAGGCGGCACTCGGCCCGCGCAGGGGTCGGCGCCGAACGGTAGGGGAGTAGCAATGGACGACGTCACCGCTGTTACCTCGGCACGCGTGCTCGGTCGCGGCGACGGTGAGTCCTGCGACTCGTGCTGCGGCTGCACGATCGCGGTGAGATCGCCGTCGGCAAGCGCGCCGACCTCGTGCTCGCGCGGGGAACGCAGCTCGACCTCGCTGAGCTGCGCGAGCCGGTCGCGGTGTGGGTGCGCGGTCGTCGAGCCCGGTGAGCCGAGCTGGGCTCGGGAACTCCGCGAATCGATTCGAAAGAGACGCGGGTAGAACGCGAATCCGAGTCGAACGTGCGAGAAGGGCGCGGCCGCAACGCAGGCCGAGTCCCCGCTCTGCGCGATGGGCGTCGAGAGCTCGATGGCGACGGCTCCTGACGCATGCGTCCTGCTCGAAGTCCACTGTGGACCACATGCGGCGTCTTCCGCGATGCCGGGAATCGGCGGAGCGTCCGGAGGCAGGTGCCTCTGGTGCGCTCGTGATCGCGCTCAGTGGTGGCGCGACTCTCGTGCGGGGGTGCGGCTTGATGCGCTGATCGGTGGGGGCCGACGTCTACCAGGGCCGCGAGGCGCAGTGGAGGCGGGGGAGCTGCCTGGGATACACGACGGCATCGCGACACGCCGATTTTGGGTGGTCCAACACCGCCGGACACAAGATGTAGTATTCGATCTGCCGATGGTCCACCGGCCCGCTCCCGGGTCGGTGGGGCAAGAGGGAACCCGGTGCGAATCCGGGACTGCCCCGCAGCGGTGAGTGGGAACGACCGCCGTCAACACGCACTGGGTGCCGAGTGGTGCCTGGGAAGCGACGGCCAGTAGGAGATCGGCCGAGGCCGGATGCCCGCGAGTCCGAAGACCTGCCATCGGTGCGCGCCCGAGGGGTGCGCTGTGTCCGGGGCCTCGTGGGAGGGCCGACGCGGATGAGGGGCGGGCGGTGTCCGGTCTCCGGGCCCGTCGTGGGTCTTCGCGCGTTTCTCCAGCGTCCCCGGACGCTGATCAAGAGCTTCGCGAGGGAGAGGGAGTCCCGTGACCGAGTCACCCACCAACACACCGCACGCCATCGAAGCGGAGACGGCGCAGGTCCGCGTCCTGCGCCGGGACGGTTCCACGTCCGGGTTCGACGCGAGCAAGATCTCAGTGGCGCTGACCAAGGCGTTCCTGGCCGTCGAGGGGGACGCCGCCGGTGGATCGTCGCGGTTGCACGCGCTGGTGACCGATCTGACCGAGCAGGCGACCAATTCCCTGCTCAGGCACGCGGGGCCCGGCACGCTCCTGCACATCGAGCAGATCCAGGACCAGGTCGAGCTCGTGCTGATGCGGGGCGGGCACCACCAGGTCGCCCGCGACTACGTGCTGTACCGGGAGCAGCGTTCGCATGCCCGCCGCGCCGCCGCGGGACCCGGTACCGCACCCGAGACCGTGGATTCTCCGCAGCTGAGCGTCACCGATCCGGACGGGCGGTCGCGGCCGCTGGACTGGGGCCGGGTGCGGACCATCGTCGGGCAGGCGTGCTCCGGTCTGGCCGAAGTGGACGCGGCACCCGTGCTGGAGGAAGCGCGGCGCAACCTCTACGACGGCATCCGCAGTGCGGAGCTCGACGAGGCGCTCACCCTCGCGGCTCGCACGCTGGTCGAGCGCGACCCCGGCTATTCCCGGGTCAGCGCGAGGTTGCTGCTGGACAAGCTCCGGCGCGAGGCGCTGTCGTTCATCGCAGGTGAAGCGCAGGAGGCCGACCAGGAGCAGATCCGGGATCGCTACCCGGAGTACTTCGCCGCTTACGTCCGGCGGGGTGTCGAGCTGGAGGTGCTGGAACCGCAGCTCGCCGAGTTCGACCTCGAGCGGCTGGGCGGGGCGCTGCGCGCCGACCGGGACCTGACCTTCGACTACCTGGGCTTGCAGACGCTCTACGACCGGTACTTCCTGCACCACGACGGGACTCGGTTCGAGCTGCCGCAGGCGTTCTTCATGCGGGTGGCGATGGGGCTGGCGCTGCGGGAGGACGACCGCGACGAGCGGGCGATCGAGTTCTACCAGCTGCTGTCGTCGTTCGACTTCATGTGTTCCACGCCGACGCTGTTCAACTCCGGCACGACCCGGCCGCAGCTGTCGTCCTGCTTCCTGACCACTGTGGACGATGATCTGCAGTCGATCTTCAGCTCCTACCGCAACAACGCGCTGCTGGCCAAGTACTCCGGTGGGCTGGGCAACGACTGGACTCCGGTGCGCGGCATCGGCGCGCACATCAAGGGGACCAACGGCCAGTCGCAGGGGCTCGTGCCGTTCCTGAAGATCGCCAACGACACGGCGGTGGCGGTCAACCAGGGCGGCAAGCGCAAGGGCGCCGCGTGCGCGTACCTGGAGACCTGGCACATCGATGTCGAGGAGTTCCTGGACCTGCGCAAGAACACCGGCGACGACCGGCGGCGCACCCACGACATGAACACGGCGAACTGGGTTCCCGACGAGTTCCTCCGCCGCGTCGAGGCCGACGGGTCCTGGACGCTGTTCTCCCCTGATGAGACCCCGGAACTGCACGACCTCTACGGCGCCGAGTTCGCGGAGCGCTACCGGGAGTACGAGGCCGCTGCGGAGCGGGGCGAGATCCGGATCTACCGCCAGGTCCGCGCTGTGGACCTCTGGCGCCGGATGCTGACCTCGCTGTTCGAGACCGGGCACCCCTGGATCACCTTCAAGGACCCGTGCAACCTGCGTTCGCCGCAGCGGCACGCGGGCGTGGTGCACTCGTCGAACCTGTGCACCGAGATCACGCTCAACACGAGCTCGGACGAGGTCGCCGTGTGCAACCTCGGTTCGATCAACCTCGCCCAGCACGTCACATCGGACGGGCTGGACCGCGAGAGGCTCGAGAACACCACCCGCACGGCGGTGCGGATGCTGGACAACGTGATCGACATCAACTTCTACACGATCCCGGAGGCCGAGCGCTCGAACATGCGCCACCGCCCGGTCGGGCTCGGGTTGATGGGCTTCGCCGACGCGCTGGTCCTGCAGCGCCTGGCTCCGAGTTCGCAGGAGGCGGTGGAGTTCGCCGATCGCAGCATGGAGGAGATCAGCTACCACGCCATCGCGGCTTCCAGCGAGCTGGCGGTCGAGCGCGGCCGCTACGAGTCGTTCGACGGTTCGCTGTGGAGTCGTGGCGTCCTGCCGATCGATTCGCTGCGGATGCTCGACGAGGCCCGCGAGGGCGCCGAGTTCGACTACTCGTCCACGTTGGACTGGTCGTCGCTGCGGGAGCGGGTGCGTGGCAACGGGATGCGCAACTCCAACGTGATGGCCATCGCGCCGACCGCGACGATCGCCAACATCTGCGGGGTCGGTCAGTCCATCGAACCGCTGTACCGCAACCTGTTCGTCAAGTCGAACATGTCCGGTGACTTCACCGTGGTCAACCCGCACCTGGTGGCCGACCTCAAGAAGGCCGGCCTGTGGGACGAGGCGATGGTGGCGGACCTGAAGTTCTTCGACGGCGTCCTCGGCCCGATCGATCGGGTTCCCGATGAGCTCAAGACGCTCTACGCGACCGCGTTCGAGATCGAGCCGCAGTGGCTGGTCGAAGCCGCCGCGCGCAGGCAGAAGTGGATCGACCAGGCCCAGTCGTTGAACCTCTACCTGGCCACGCCGAGCGGACGCAAGCTCGACGAGCTCTACCGGCTCGCCTGGCGCAAGGGTCTCAAGACCACCTACTACCTGCGTTCCACCAGCGCGACCCACGTGGAGAAGTCCACGCTGCGCGGCACCGACGGCAAGCTCAACGCGGTCCCGGCCGCCGTCCCGGACGCGCAAGCGCCCGGCGCCGCGGCGTGCTCGGTCGAGGACCCCGACTGCGAAGCCTGCCAGTAACGCCACCCGCGCACGGGCCGGTCGGGCGCACCGGCCATCCGACGAGGAGCTCTCCATGACTGCTGAACAGACGAACGTCGACACGACGGGACTCGGCACCATCGACCGCGACGGCGGGCGGGTCGACGTCACCGAGAAGGCGATGATCAACTCCCGGGCCGACGTCAACCAGCTGCTGCCGCTGAAGTACGGCTGGGCCTGGGACAAGTACCTCAACGGCTGCAACAACCACTGGATGCCCACCGAGGTGTCCATGCAGGCCGACATCGCGCTGTGGAAGTCCCGCGACGGGCTCACCGACGACGAGCGCACCATGCTCAAGCGCAACCTCGGGTTCTTCGCCACCGCGGAATCGTTGGTGGCCAACAACATCGTTCTCGCCGTATACCGGCACCTCACCAACCCGGAGTGCCGGCAGTACCTGCTGCGGCAGGCGTTCGAGGAAGCCGTGCACACGCACACCTTCCAGTACATCTGCGAGAGCCTGGGGCTCGACGAGGGCGAACTGTTCAACGCCTACCGCGAGATCCCGTCGATCGCCGACAAGGACGCGTGGGCGCTGCGCTACACCCAGAACCTGGAGGACCCGGACTTCGCAACGGGAACTCCGGAGGCCGACCAGGCCTTCCTGCGGGACCTGATCGCCTTCTACGTGATCTTCGAGGGCATGTGGTTCTACACCGGTTTCGCGCAGATCCTGTCGCTGGGCAGGCGCAACAAGATGGTCGGCATCGCCGAGCAGTACCAGTACATCCTGCGCGACGAGTCGATCCACCTGAACTTCGGCATCGACTGCATCAACCAGATCAAGCTCGAGAACCCGCACCTGTGGACCCCGGAGTTCCAGCAGGAGGCCCGCACCATGCTCCGCGACGCCTGCGAGCTGGAAACCGCCTACGGGCGCGACACGCTGCCCCGAGGGATGCTCGGCCTCAACGCCGACCTGTGCGAGCAGTACATGCACTTCATCACCAACCGCCGCTGCGCCCAGCTCGGCCTGGAACCGGTGTTCCCGGAGACCGACAACCCCTTCCCGTGGATGTCGGAGGCGATGGACCTGAAGAAGGAGAAGAACTTCTTCGAAACCCGCGTCACGGAATACCAGTCCGGCGCCGCTCTCAGCTGGGACTGAGGCCGAGGTGATCGGGCGGGGGTGCGCGGCGTTCCGCGCGCCCCCGCCCCAGACGCCGAAACACCCGGCAGCGCGGCGGTTCCTGCCCGCTGCAGGAGGAGTGCCGCCTCATCGCTGCGAAAACCCCGCGGCTGAAGCGGAACAGGAAACATGTGGATCCGGGAGGTTCCCTTGGCTCGACCGACCAAGATCGGTGTGGTGTTGGCGGCCGTCGTCGCTGCGTCGTCCTGCGGGGCGGCACCTGATCCCGGATCCACGCAGGGTCCGGGCGCGATCAGCGTGCGAAACTGCGGTGTGGACCTGCGGTTCGATCGCGCACCGGAACGCGCGGTCACGTTGGAGCAGTCGTCCACCGAGACCCTGCTCGCGCTGGGGCTGGGCGAGAAGATGGTGGGCACCGCGTTCCCCACGGCCGAGATCCACCCCGACTACCGAGCGGCGTACGACCGGATCCCCGTGCTCAACCCGAACGAGCTGACGGCCGAACAACTGCGCGCCGCCGCGCCCGACGTGGCGGTCACCTCCTTCGGGTCCAACTTCGCGAAGGACAAGGTCGGAACCCGCGAAGAGCTGCACGAGCTCGGTCTGCCGACGTTCGTCAGCGCCGTGGACTGCCCGCAGCACGAGCCGGGTCAGACCCCGTTCGAGCGGTTGTTCCGCGACTACGAGAACCTCGGCACGATCTTCGGCGTGCCGGAGCGGGCGGCGGCGTTGACGGCGCAGCAGCGGCAGATCATCAACAACGCCGAGGCCGCCGTCCCCGCCAACCCGCACGACAAGCCGTCGGTGATGTACCTGTACTCGATGACGCAGGGTCTTCCCTACGTCGCGGGCCACAACGGGATTCCGAGCGACATCAGCCGGATCCTCGGTGTGGGAAACGCCTTCGACGACGTTCGCGACGAGTGGCCGGAAGTCGCGTGGGAGGAGATCGCCAAGCGCGATCCGGACGTGATCGTGGTGGGCGACCTGTCGGATCGCGGTCGGCTCGGGGACAGCGCTGCGGACAAGATCCGGGTGTTGCACGAGCACCCGGTCGTCTCCCAGCTCACGGCGGTTCGGGAGAACCGGTTCATCGAGGTTCCCGGGATCGAGATGGACCCGACCGTGCGCAGCGCCCACACGCTCGAGCTGGTCACAGAGGGGATGAAGTCGCTTGGCCTCCTCCGCTGACCTGCTGCACCCCGCAGGCGGTCCCGGCGAGTGCGTTCGGGCGGAGCGCCCACCGGCACGGCGGTCGGCCTTGTCCCTTGCGGGCATGCTCATCGCCGGTGTGGTGCTCCTCGGCTTCTCGGTGGCGTTCTCGGTCAGGATCGGGACGAGCGATCTGGGATACGCCGAGATCGGCAGGGTGGTCGGACTCCGGCTGGGACTTCCCGTGGAACCCTTGCCGCGCCTGCTCGATTCGCTGATCTGGGACTTGCGGTTCCCGCGCGTCCTGCTGGCCGCGCTGGTCGGCGCGATGCTGGCCGTCAGCGGGGCCGCGCTGCAGGGCGTGACCAACAACGCGCTGGCCGACCCGTACCTGCTCGGCGTGTCCAACGGTGCCTCGGCCGGCGCGGTCACCGTGATCGTCGTGGGAGCCGGGGGAGCGGCGATCGGTCTGACCGGTGGGGCTTTCGCCGGTGCGCTGGTCTCCTTCGGCCTGATGCTGCTCCTGCTGCGGCGCAGCGGGATGAACACCGTTCGGATCGTGCTGGTGGGCGTGGTGACCGGGCAGCTCTTCGGCGCGATCACCTCGCTGGTCCTGACGTTCTCGGCCGATCCGGACACCACGCGCGGGATCACCCACTGGCTGCTGGGATCGCTGGCCTCCGCGCGGTGGGACTCGGTGGTGCTCTGCGCGATCGCGGCGGCAGTGGGACTCGCCGTGATCTGGCTGTGCGCCACGGCTTTGGACGGGTTCGCGTTCGGCGCCGACACCGCGGCCTCGTTGGGCATCAACGTCCGGAACACGCGGATCGTGCTGCTGATCTCCACCGCGCTGCTGACATCGGTGGCAGTGGCTTCGGTCGGTGCGATCGGCTTCGTCGGCCTGATCGTTCCCCACGGCGTCCGATTCCTCGTCGGCCCGTTGCACCGCGTGCTGCTGCCGTTCACCGCCGTGGCCGGTGCCGTGTTCCTGATCTGGGCCGATGCGCTGGCCCGGGTCGCCTTCGCGCCGCGAGAACTGCCGGTCGGCGTGTTCACCGCGCTCGTGGGGGTTCCGCTGTTCCTGCTCGTGCTGCGCAAGCGAGGTGAGCTGTGAGGATCGACGTCGACGAGATCAGCTGGGGAGTTGCCGGCAGGACGATCGTGCGCGGCGTCCGGTTCGGCATCGAATCCGGACACACCGTGGGCCTGATCGGACCGAACGGCTCCGGCAAGTCCTCGCTGCTGCGGTGCGTCGCGGGTCTGCGCCGACCGGCGTCCGGTGCGGTCCGCTTCGACGGTCGCGCCATCGCGGGCTGGGGGACGCGTGAGCTCGCCCGTCACGTCGCCTTCGTGGAGCAGGCCGCCGACACCGACACCGATCTGCGGGTGAGCGATGTGGTCGCGCTCGGTCGCAGTCCGTTCCGAGCGGCCTGGCGAGCAGCCGGCGGAGCGGACCACGCGATCGTCGAAGCCGCGCTGGAAAGGCTGGAGCTGACCGGGATCCGCTCCCGGCACTGGCACACCCTCTCCGGCGGCGAGCGCCAGCGCGTGCAGATCGCCCGGGCGCTCGCGCAGCGCCCGTGGGCGATCCTGCTAGACGAGCCGACCAACCACCTCGACATCCGCCATCAGCTCGAGCTGATGGACATGCTCGCCGGTACCGAGCAGACGGTTCTCGTGGCGTTGCACGACCTGTCGCTGGCAGCGAGGTTCTGCGACCGACTGGTGCTCGTGCACCAGGGCGAACTCGTCGCCGCCGGACCGCCCGAGGAGGTGCTGACAGCCGAGCGGCTGCGGGACGTCTTCGAGGTCGACGCCGAGATCGGCCACGACAGCAGCGGGAACGTCGCCGTGGTCTACCGGGGCAGCTCGCGCCGAACGTTGGCGTCAGGCCGACCGGCCGCCGGTTAGACGAGGCTCGTGGGGTGCGGGCCGCAGCTGATCGTGCTGCTCGGGTGATCAGCAGCGCTTGGTTTGGCTACCGTGGAGCCATGAACGACGAGGCCGGGGAAGTCGAGTGGGCGGCTGAGGTTTCGCACGCGGATCTCACCAGGCCGAACATCGCGCGCATGTACGATTACCTCCTCGGCGGGTCCGCCCACTTCGAGGTCGACCGCGCGGCAGCGGATCAAGCGCTCGAACTCGTCCCCACGGAGCGGGACTACAGCCGCATCAACCGCTCCTTCCTCGGTCGCGCGGTGCGCTACCTGGTGACCGAGGCCGGTATCGACCAGGGCCTCGACCTGGGATCCGGGGTCCCCACCGTCGGCAACGTGCACGAGATCGCCCGCGTGCACAGCCCGCAGGCGAAGGTGGCTTACGTCGATTGGGAAGCGATCGCCTGCCACCACGCTCGCCACCTCCTGGGTGAGGATCCGCTGGTTTCGGTCACCGAGCTCGACGTCTGCGACGTCGACGAGGTGCTGCACTCCCCGGGCGTGGCCGGGCTTCTCGACTTCTCCCAACCGGTCGCGGTCCTGGCGTTCGGGATTCTGGACCTCGTGCCCAGCGCCGACGGAGCAGCGCTGGTCGAGCGTTACCGCGACGCGTGCGTTCCGGGCAGCGCACTGGCCGTGTCCAACAACGCGCAGCTGTCGCGCACCGACGCGGAGGTCGCTGCGCTTCGTTCCCTGCTGGCGGGAACATCGACCCCGCACCTGCACGTTCGCACGGCCGCCGAGGTCGCAGAGCTGTTCGCGGGGTACGCGCTGGTCGACCCGGGAGTGGTGCCCGCGGCCCACTGGCGTCCGGACACCCCGGTCAGCGAGGACGAAGCGGCCCGAGGCAACGTGCTCGGCGGCGTCGGCGTGCTCCGCGACTGACCACCGGGACACCTCGGCACGGGCCAGATCGCACGATCTCTCCTCGGACGGTTCACCCTGCACGAGGGCGCCTGAGCGCGATCAGGCATGCGGCGCGTCACGGTCCGCCGCCAGGCGTGTGAGCCACTCACCCAGCAGGCGCTGCTCGGCGTCGCTCAGGACGTCGGCGCCGTCGGGGAGGGCGGCGCGCAGGGCGCGGGCCGCTGCGGCGGGACCGGACTCCGCGGTGGAGACCGCCGGCTCGGCGCGGGTGATAGCCGCGACCATGGACTCGCGCAGGACGGTCAACAGCGCCGGATTGCGGCGGTCCGCAGGGGTGGAGTGCCAGGTGGTGACCGCGCCCTGGCCGGTGGCGTGGATGATCTGGGCGGCCAGCTCCTCGTCGACCCGCAGCCAGCCCCCGGCCGCCAGCCGACGCACCCGCCCGTGGAGGATCTCCAGGCCCGCGCGGTGTGCTGCGTCCGATCCCCGGCCGGTGGCCCTGTTCATCACCGCGAACAACTCCGGGCGGCAGACCCCGAACTCGACCACCATGTCCCAGCTGCGGCGCAGCTCCTCCACCGGGTCCTGCGAAGCGGGGTCGAGCTGCGCGCGCTTTCTCTCCAGGAACTGCGCGTAGCCGTGCTCGGCGACGGCCTCCAGGAGTCCCTCCTTGTCGCCGAAGAGGCGGTAGATCGCCGGCGGCTGCATTCCGGCCGCGGCGGCGACCGCGCGGGTGCTCACCGCGTCAGGGCCGCCGTTCTCCAGCAGCTCGACGGCCGCCTCGACGATGCGGCGGCGAGGGCTGTCGGTGGAGTCGCGGGTAGTCATGAACCGATGGTACCGAGAAACTGGTTCCAACGATACTTCCAGTGTTACCGTTGAAGTGATTCCACTGGAAATAGTGTTGGGAGAACCCCATGATCATCGTGACCGGAGCCACCGGAAAGCTCGGCCGCCGCATCGTCGAGCGCCTCCTGGAGCGTGTCCCCGCCGACCGCGTCGGCGTCAGCGTCCGCGACCCCCGCAAGGCCCAGGACCTCGCCGACCGCGGCGTCCGCGTCCGGCAGGGCAGCTTCGACGACCCCGCCTCGCTCGTGCACGCCTTCGAGGGTGCCGAGCAACTGCTCCTCGTCTCCCTCGACCGCACAGGCCAGGAGTGCGTCAGCGGACACCGCGCCGCCATCGACGCCGCCGTGCAGGCCGGCGTCGGCCGCATCCTCTACACCAGCCAGATGGGCGCCGCCCACGACGCCCGGTTCCAGGCATGCCGCGACCACGCCCAGACCGAGGACCTGCTGCGCGCCACCGGCCTGCCCTGGACCGCGCTGCGCAACGGCTTCTACGCCTCCAGCGCCCTGCAGTTCCTGGAGTCCGCCCGCCGCACCGGCGACATCGCCCTCCCCGCCGACGGCCCCGTCGCCTGGACCGGCCACGACGACCTCGCCGAGGCCACCGCGGCGATCCTCGCCGAGGAGCGCCGTTTCGAGGGGCCCACCCCGCCGCTCACCGGCCCGGCGACGCTCGACTTCGACGCCGTCGCCGAGATCGCGTCCCAGGCCACCGGACGGCCCTTCACCCGCACCGTCGTCCCCGACGACGCCTTCCGCGAGCAGGTCCTGGCGCACGGCGCCCCGGCCCCGATCGTCGACATGATGCTGAGCATCTTCGTCGCGGCGCGGAATGGCGAGTTCGCCGCTGTCGACCCGACGCTGACCGAGCTGATCGGGCGAGAGCCCGCCACCTTCCGCACCCAGCTGGAGCATGCCTGGGCCGAAGGCATCCAGCGGGGCGCGCAGACGGCCCCGGCCTGACTCGCCGCCGACACACGGCTCGCCCTCTTCGACGTGCGTAGCGGTGGCTGCAGCTTCGTTGCGATACGGCTAGACGTGCCGGCAGAGCGGCAAGCGATGCCGCGCTCGGCTACGGGTGCCACCGCAGCGCGAACCACAGCTGCATCCGGATCTCCGGGTCGTCGAGGTCGGAGTCCAATGCTCGCTCGATCTGCCTGATCCGGTGCCGGACGCTGTTTCGATGAACGTCCATAGTGGACGCCGTGCGTTCCCAGCTGCCGTGGTTGGCAAGCCACACGCGCAGAGTCTCCACCACGTGGTTGGAGGGGCGGGCGGCGTCGAGCTCCCACAACGGCGCCAGCACGTGGGTGCTGAAATCGGCGGCTCGGCCCGGCTCGATGATCCCGCTGAGGCTGAGCTCCGCGCGATCCGCGACCAGTGGGGTGCCGAGTCTGCGGGCGCGCTCGCGCAGGGACCGCAGCTCGAGGACGCAGTCCGCCAGCCTGTCCGCGGGCCTGGGGCTGCTGACGACGGCGAGCCAGCCGTGATCCCGCAGAGTCGCGAGGGTTTCGTCGCGGGGGAGCGTCCGCACGATCGCGTGCATGTCCGGTTCACCACCCAGGCGCACCAGCGGGGTGCCGAGAGTGGCGCTCACCCAGTCGTAGCCCGCTGCGGCGTCGACCGGCCCCTTGCCGTGCGCGGTGGCGGCGACGACCCGGCACTGGCCGGTTCCGAGCAGCGTGCGCAGCGAACCGTCCTCGATCGTCTCCCCGAGCAGCAGCGCGGTGGTCGCGCCGCCCAGCATTGCCGAATCCGTGCCCGCCCGGGTGGTCAAGCCGAACAGTGCCGCGCCGATCGCGAGTATCGCGCGGTCGGTGTCGCCGAACCGGTCGCTGCGTGCGACCACCAGCACCCTGGCGGTGCTGGCCTGCGTGTAGACCGGCTGCGCGACGATGTAGGTCCCGTCGTCGAGTTCGGTGGCGGCGGTGCGGATGCCGACTCCACCGGACACCTTCGCCACGAGTTCGTCCAGCTGCGCGGGCAACACCCGTGGTGCGCCGTGCTCGGCCGTGCGTTCGCCGGCCGCGCCGAGCAGCACGATCCAGCCACGCAGCCACGTGGCGACGGCCCGCGCCAGCTCGGTGAGTCCGGTCGATGCCGCCCGGGTCAGCGCCTGCCGCGCGTCGTCGATGTAGCGCTGCTCGCGTTGCTCGGCCTCGATCAGCTCGACCGCCACCGCCTGGTTGACCGCGAGGAACGGCGTGTTCGCACCGATCACCAGCAGCGGAACGCCATGCCTGACGCACGCGTCGCGCAGGGCCTCCGGTAGCCGGTCGTGCCGGGGCGGGGAAATCCCGAACGCCAGCGCGGTGATCCTGGCGTCTCGCAGCTCGCGAACGTAGGCGTCGACCTCCTGCGCGGTTTCCGGCAGGTCGACGCCCGAGGTGAGCAGCAGCTCGCCCCCGAGCAGGTAGGGCGTCGGATCGCGCCGCTCACTCACATGCGCCCAGCGCACCGGCAGCTCCTGCGCACCAGGGCGCAGGGAGTCGGGGACGACTCGGATGTCCAGAGCCGGGTTCTCGATCACGCTTCGTAGTGGTACGTGCGCGGAATGCGATGAGGCAGCGGTCATTTCGACCCGATGATAGCGAGATCTTGGCTGAAACATCCCCACAAGACAGGAGCTCCCTGGACCTACGGTTGCCCGAACAGTGTCTCAGAGCACATTCCTGAAGGAGCGATGCCGTGCTTGTGGACTACCTGGTGATCGCGCTCTACATCGCCGGAATACTCGGGATCGGCTGGTTCGGCATGCGCTTGGCCAAGACCAAGAGCGACTACCTGGTCGCGGGCAGGCGGCTGGGCACGTTCCTGTACTCGGGCACGATGTCCGCCATCGTGCTCGGCGGCGCCTCCACGGTCGGCGGCGTCGCTCTGGGATACGAGTTCGGCATCTCGGGATCGTGGCTCGTCGCCACGATCGGGCTGGGCATCTTCGTGCTGCACGCGGCCTTCGCCCGCAAGCTCGTGCGGCTGCGGCTCTACACCGTGTCCGAGATGCTGGACCTGCGTTACGGCGGCGGTGCGTCCAGCGCGGTCTCCGGCATCGTGATGTGGGCCTACACCCTGATGCTCACCGTGACGTCCATGGTGGCGTTCGGGAAGGTGTTCACCGCCCTGTTCGACCTGCCGAGCGTCGCCGGGATCGCCATCGGCGGCGGTCTCGTCCTGCTCTACACGGTGCTCGGCGGGATGTGGTCGGTGACGCTGACCGACATAGCCCAGTTCGTGGTGATGACGATCGGTTTCCTGCTGGTGCTGCTGCCTTTCGCGCTGACGGCCGCAGGTGGAGTGGACGGACTGCGCGCGCGGTTGGACCCGAGCTACTTCCAGCTCGACAGCATCGGCTGGGACACCATCCTCACCTACGTGCTGATCTACGGGTTCGGCCTGCTGATCGGGCAAGACATCTGGCAGCGCGTGTTCACCGCGCGATCGCCGCGGGTCGCGACCGCCGGTGGGATCGGATCCGGCGTGTACTGCCTGATCTACGCCGTGGCAGGCGCGGTGATCGGTACCGTGGCCAAAGCGCGCTACCCGGATCTGGCGAACGCGGACGACGCGTTCACCCGCATCGTCGAGGACCTGCTGCCGGCGGGCCTGCGCGGTCTGGTGCTCGCCGCGGCCCTGTCGGCACTGATGTCCACGGCCAGCGGCACGTTGATCGCCTGCTCCACGGTCAGCGCCAACGACATCTTCGGGAAGCTGGGCCTGCGCGGGGCAGGTGGTGAGTCGAGCCTGCGCACCAACCGGCTCACCACCATCGCGCTCGGTGTGGTGGCGATCGCCGTGTCCCTGCTCATCAGCGATGTCGTGGCCGCGCTGACCGTGGCCTACAACCTGCTGGTGGGTGGCTTGCTCGTGGCGATCCTCGGTGCCCTGTTCTGGCGCAGGGGGACCAAGGCGGGTGCGCTCACGTCGATGGGCGTCGGCTCGGTCGCGGTGATCGGGTCCATGATCGGACACGGACTGCAGGCGAACGAGCCGATCTACTTCGGGCTCGGGGCCGGCCTCCTCAGCTACGTCGCGGTGAGCCTGGCGACGCCGCCGACCCCGCAGCCGGTGCTCGCAGCGTGGGATGCCCGGCTCAGCGGCACGGACGCCGCCCACGACGTTCCCACCGGTGCCGATCACGGCTGAGCTCGCGCTGCGCACGAAACACGAGGAGGAGTCCAGAAGTGAGTGAACAGTCTCCGATCGGTCCGGTCGATTCCTCGGAGGTACCGCGGTTCGCCGGATTCGCGACCTTCGCGCGGCTGCCCCGCATCGAGGAGGTGCCCCGGGCGGATATCGCCGTGGTCGGCGTCCCCTTCGACACCGGCGTTTCCTACCGGCCGGGGGCCCGGTTCGGGCCGGCCGCGATGCGGGAGGCAAGCCGGCTGCTGCGCCCCTACCACCCGGAACTCGACGTGTCCCCGTTCGCGCGGGCGCAGGTGGTCGATGCCGGCGACATCGCGCTGAACCCGTTCCACATCGGATCAGCCATCGAGACCCTGCAGAGCGAAGCGGAGCGGTTCGCAGCCGCCGGGACGAGCATGGTCGCGGTCGGCGGCGACCACACCATCGCGCTGCCGCTGCTGCGCGCTGCCGCCGCCCAGCACGGTCCGGTGGCGCTGCTGCACTTCGACGCGCACCTGGACACCTGGGACACCTACTTCGGTGAGCCGTACACCCACGGCACCCCGTTCCGCCGGGCGTCCGAAGAGGGGGTGCTGGACACGAGCGCGCTCTGCCACGTGGGTACCCGCGGCCCCCTCTACGGCAGGCGTGATCTGGACGAGGACCGCAGGCTCGGCTTCGGCATCGTGACCTCCGGCGACGTGCTGCGCCGCGGTGTGGCGGAAACCGTGGCGGCGCTGAGCGAGCGCATCGGGGACCGGCCGCTGTACATCTCCGTGGACATCGACGTGCTCGACCCGGCGCACGCACCGGGCACCGGAACCCCGGAAGCGGGCGGGATGACGAGCCGGGAGCTGCTGGAAATCCTGCGTGGCCTCGCCGGTCACCGCATCGTCGGCGCGGACGTGGTCGAGCTCGCTCCCGCCTACGACCACGCGGAGATCACCGCGATCGCCGCCTCCCACGTGACTTACGACCTGGTGAGCCTGCTCAGCCTGGCGGTGTCCGCATGAGCGGGGCCGGCCGGATCGGTGGCGACGTCGTCGTCCGGACACTGCGGGCGCTCGGCGCCGACACCGTGTTCGGGCTGCCTGGCCAGCACGCGCTCGGGCTGTTCGAGGCGCTACGGCGCGCACCCGACCTGCGGCTGGTCAGCGCCCGGGTGGAGAACAACCTCGCGTTCGCCGCCGACGGGCACGCCCGCGCGCGGCTCGACGCCGCGCCGGACGGGCCCGTCCCGGTCACTCCTATGATCGTCTCGACCGGCCCTGGAGCGCTGCTCACGCTCGCCGCGCTGCAGGAATCCCGTGCGGCCTCGGTGCCGGTGCTCGGCATCTCCAGCCAAATTCCGCTGGCGGGGCTGGGTGGCGGCAGACATGGCTACCTGCACGAGTTGCCGGACCAGCAGGCCGCTTTCGAGGGCGTGGTCAAGTCGGTGCACACCGCCCGGTCGGTGAGTCAAATCCCCGCCGCTCTGCGTGCGGCGTGGGAGTCGGCCGCGACGGCGCCGTTCGGCCCGGTGTGGGTCGAGATCAGCCAGGACGTCCTGCTGGCGCCCGCCACCGCGCCGGACATCACCTCGGTCGCTGCTGCGCCTGCGGTGTGGGAACCGTTGGCGGAACAGGTCTCGACCGCGGCTGATCTGCTGTCCGCAGCGGAGAATCCAGTCGTGCTCGCGGGCGGTGGAGTGCGGCGAGGCGGTGCCGGCGCCGAGCTGCTGGCGCTGGCGGAGACGCTTCGGGCACCGGTGTTGACGACATTCGGCGGCAAGGGCGCATTCCCGTGGGAGCATCCGCTGTCCGGGCAGTCCTGGCTGGAAGACACCCATTCGCGCGAGTTCCTTGCAGGCGCCGACGTGCTGCTGGTGCTCGGTTCCGGCCTGGGTGAGCTGTCCAGCACGTATCACACGTTGCGACCGCGGGGCCACGTCGTTCAGGTGGAGGCCGACGCGGGCAAGCTCGGATCCAACCATCCGGGACTCGGAATCCACGCCGATGTCCGGCAGACACTCCGAGCACTGCTGGACCTCCTGCCCCGGCGCGATCCCGATGGCGGAGCCGAGCGCGCGGTGGCCGGGCTGCTCGCCTCCATTCGGGAACGCCTCGATGCGCAACCGCTCGAAGTGGAGCAGCGGGTGCTGCGCGACGTCCGAGCGGCCTTGCCGCCCGGGACACCTTCCTTCTGGGACATGACGATTCTCGGTTACTGGGCCTGGTCGGCGTGGAATGCCGACGGCGCACCGATGCACAGCGCACAAGGAGCCGGTGGGCTCGGTTTCGGGCTGCCCGCTGCGCTCGGCGCGGCAGTGGCAGGCGCAGGGCCGGTGCTCGCGGTGTCCGGTGACGGTGGGGCGATGTACGGCATCGCCGAGCTGGCGAGCGCTGTGCAGCACCAGCTCGACGTCACGTGGCTCATCATCGACGACGGCGGTTACGGGATCCTGCGTGAGTACTCGACCGGCGCGTTCGGGCAGGCACATGCTACCGAGCTGGTCAGGCCGGATTTCGTCGCGCTGGCTCGGTCTTTCGGCGTTCCGGCAACTCTGTCCGATGTGGAGTCGCTGCGCGCGGATCTCGTGGAGTCGCTCAGCACGCGCGGACCGAGCGTGGTCGTCCTGCCCGCGACCTTGCGGATGTTCGAACCGACGCACCTCTGAGGCATGCGGCGTTGTCGGGACGGCGAGGGCCGGACGTCATCGGCAGCCGGCGCCCAGGCAGTCGACGTGCAGGAACGTCCTGCCGTCGAGTCGGATGACGTAGTCCTCGCGTTGGTCCGGCGTGCCCGCTGCGGTGACCACGCCGTGCACGGTCACCGCAGCGTTGCCGGGTGTCGAAGCCGTGCACTCGACGGTGAAGCGGGAGCCGAGACCGGCGTTCTCGGCGCCGGTGCTGCGGCAGGTCGGCCGTTCCCGCAGCGGAACGCCGTGCTGCGCCAGCTCCGTCCGAGTGCCCAGCGACACGGCGTTGCGGTACCCGGCGGCCGAGATCGCCTTGGCCGGGTCCGTGCAGCCGGTGAGCAGCAGGGCGATCGCTGCCAGCGCCAATCCGGTTCTCATCGCGCACTTTCCGTCGCGGCCTCGATGGTCTCCACCACCACGTCCGGACATTCCCACGCCACCTGGTGCCGACTGCTGGGCAGCAGGCGGTGGCAACCTCCCAACAGCGCTGCCAGTCGGGTGTGGCACCTCGTCCACCGCACGGCCGAGTTCGCGCGCATCCCCCCGAGGGCGGTGAGAACCCGCACGGGTACGGGAGGAAACGTCGTGCGTTGCCGGAGCACGGCCAGATCCCGCAGCATCGGCTCGAAGGCGAGGTATTCCTGCCACGCCGCGGTGATCGCGGCCGGTGAGCGGAACCGGGCGCGTCCGGCCGCTCGCACCGCCGGTGGCAGCGGCCGGGACGTCTGCACACGCGCACCGGCCGTCCAGATGGCCGGTCCGAAGGGGGCGATGCAGGTGGCCGCACGGCGGCCCAGCGCTTCTGCGGCCAGCAGCGACCGCTCCGGGTGCGGCGAAGCGCTGCCGCAACTCGGATCCAGCAGCACGAGCGCGCGCAGCGAGCTCGGGTGCCGTCGACCCATCGCCTCGGCGTGCAGCGCCGAGACCGAGTGCGCGACCACGACGGCGCCGCCGTGCCGGTCCGCGACGGCAGCGAGCCGGTCGGCCTCGTCGTGCAGGCTGGGCAACCCCGGTCGAGGCGTGCACCCGTCGAGGCCGGGGCGTTCCAGCCGACGCACGCGATGCGACGCCGACAACCCGGTCAGGACCGGCTCCCAGTCGTAGGCGGCACCGGCCATTCCCGAGGTCAGAAGCACGGTGGGCGATTCAGGCATCGCAACCACCCGCGGATCGCGTTCGACGGGCGTGGCTGACGGCCATCGCGATCAGCCACGTCGCGATCAGGCTCAGCTGCGCTCGCTGCGCCACTCCGGCTCCCGCGCCCAGCCACAGCGCTCCCAGCGTCACCACGGTTGCCAGCCCGGTCGCCGAACACCACGCCCAGCCCCAGCGTGCGCGCGGCCCGATACCGGCCCAGGCCAGTCCGCCCATGGCCACGAGCATGCCGAGCGCCGCAACCGAGCTGGTCATCTCGTGCACCGCGTGGGTGGCGGGCAGTGCTCCCACGAGCTCCCGCACCGCGCATCCCGAGTCGACGTAGCTCGCGCACGTCATCGGGGTCAGCGCTCCGTCCAGCCCGGTGGCGACGCCGAAGACGAGCAGGCCGCTCCACCCCACGACCCCGCCGCCGCACCGGATCCCGGCCACGGCGGCTGCGGCGGCCAGCAGCCCGGCGAGTCCGTCACCGGTGCGGAAGAGCCGGCTCCCCGGCTGGTCGCGGGCGGCGAACTCGCTGACGTAGCCGTTGAGCGCGTCCAGACCCGGATTGATCCAGGGTCCCAGCAGCCACAAGCTGTAGAGGACAGCGGCGCACGCGCAGCACCCGGCGACCGCACGTGCCTCCCACCGGGCCGCGACCCGGGCGTCGGAGTCGGCCAGCATGAACTGTCCTAGGGTCGTGAGGTCAACATCGATCGTCCGCTGCACGCCAGCTTAAGCGGGGGAGGTACGGATGGGTCGGGCAGCATCGGTGGGCCGGTCACCGAGCGAGTGGGTGCCTGCGACCGGGCCTGCCTGGACGGCTCGGGTCCCGCGGATCGTGGTCGTGACGTTGGTGTGCATCGCGGTTCTGTGCGCCTTGGCCGCGGTCGGAGCGGCGTTCCGGAGCGGGATGCAGCCGGTGCGCGAGAGCATCGACCTGGTGCTGTTCCCCGCTCCCGCCAACCTCGGATATGCGGCCTTCCTGCTGGTCCTGGCAGGGGCGTTGGGGCGCCGCAAGCGCATCGCCTACTGGATCCTGCTGCTGGTGCTGGCCTTGCAACTCGTCCTGTCGGTGCTGGTGCTGCTGATCGTCCTGGCGGACCTGATGGACCCGGGGGTCGTCGACCAGGTGCTGCCGGCCTGGTTGCGCTGGTCGCTGGGAGCGAACGCGCTGCTCAGCGCGGCGGCGATGGTGGTCCTGGGGTTGGCCTCGCGGCAGTTCTACGGCCGGGTGCAGCGTGCCAGCGTGCCCAAGGCGCTGGGCACGTTCGCGGGACTCGTCGCGGTGTTCGTCGTGCTGGGCTACGGGTTGGTCTTGCTGTTCCCCGGCTCGTTGCACGGACCCGCTGACCAGTTCAGCTGGACGGTCGAACGAGTCCTGGGCGGTGCGGTGACCCTGGACATCACCCGAGCCGGGGAAGCTCCCGGCTGGGTGAACCTCGTGCTCGGCACGTTCGGGATGGTCACGCTGTTCGCGGCGCTGGCGGTGCTGTTCCGGTCCCAGCGCACGGCCTCGGTCCTGCCCGCGGCGGACGAGCGCCGGGTGAGGGCGTTGTTGGCCGAGCACGGCGAGGTCGACTCGTTGGGCTACTTCGCGACGCGGCGGGACAAGGCGGTGCTCTTCTCGACCAGCGGCAAGGCCGGTATCAGCTATCGCGTGGTCGGAGGCGTCTGCTTGGCCAGCGGCGACCCGCTGGGAGACCGCGAGGCGTGGGGGCCGGCGATCGAGCGGTGGCTGGGGATGTGCCGGGACTACACCTGGCGTCCGGCGGTGATCGGCGCAGGCGAGCGCGGTGCCCGCGCCTACGCGCGAGCCGGGTTGAAGGTTCTGCGGCTGGGCGACGAGGCGGTTCTGGACCTGTCCACCTTCAACCTGGAAGGCCGCGAGATGCGGCCGGTGCGCCAGGCGGTCAACCGGCTGCACCGCGCCGGATACCGGGTGCGGATCCGCAGGCAGGAGGAGATCTCGGCGGAGGAGATGGCAGAGGTGGCGCACCGCGCTGCGCGGTGGCGGGGAAGCGACACGGAACGCGGTTTCTCGATGGCGCTGGGCCGGTGGGGCGATCCGGCCGATGGCGCGTGCGTGCTGGTCGAAGCCGTGAGCACCGGCGGTGAGGTGTGCGCCATGCTGTCGCTCGTGCCGTGGGGACGCACCGGCCTGTCCTTGGAAGCCATGCGCCGAGCGCCCGGGAGTGACAACGGTCTGGTCGAGTTGATGATCAGCTCCTTGGCGCGTCCGGGAGGGTGGGGCGCGACGCTCGCGGGCATCCAGCGGATCTCGCTGAACTTCGCCGTGTTCCGAGAGGTGTTCGAAGAGGGTGCCCGATTGGGCGCGGGTCCTGTGCTGCGGTCCTGGCGCGGGATCCTGCTGTTCTTGTCGCGCTGGTGGCAGTTGGAGTCCTTGTACCGTTCGAACGCCAAGTACCAACCCGACTGGGTGCCTCGGTTCATCGGTTTCGGCGACCGGCGCGATCTGGCCCGAGTCGGGTTCGCCTCGGCCGTGGCCGAGGGGTTCGTACCCCTGCTCGGTGCGAGTGGCACCGCCACCCCCGCCGCGGCCGCACCAGGTGAGAACCGGATGCCGGTGATCGAGCCGGACGAGCAGGAGTCCCGCAGGCGATCGGTCCCCGAGCAGATGCGGGTTCGCCTGGACACCGTCGCCAAGATCCGGGAAGCCGGGGGCGATCCGTACCCGGCGCAGGTCCCGCGCACCGATTCCTGCGCGGAGATCGTCGACCGGTATGCCGGAACCGCGCCGGACACCCGCACCGGCGAGCGCACCGCGGTCACCGGCCGAGTCGTGCTGATGCGCGACCACGGGCGGTTGTGCTTCGCCACCTTGCGCGATTGGTCCGGGCACGTGCAGGCCATGCTCACCACCTCCGACACGGGTACGGATCGGTGGCGGGCGTGGAAGAACGAGATCGACATCGGCGATCAGGTCTCGGTGCAGGGGGAGGTCATCACCACCCGCCACGGCGAGACCACGGTGTTGGCCGATGAGTGGACCTTGGCCTCCAAGTGCCTGCGTCCCCTGCCGGACAAGCACGCCGGTCTCACCGATCCGGAGGCCCGATCCCGAGCGCGCTCGGTGGACCTCATCGTCGGTACCGACTCCCGGGAGATGTTGCGGGCCCGCTCAGCCGCCCTGCAGGCGTTGCGCTCGACGCTGACCGGCCACCGGTTCCTGGAAGTCGAGACTCCGATCCTCCAACCCGTGCACGGCGGTGCCTCGGCGCAGCCGTTCCGGACTCACATCAACGCCTACGACATGCCGCTGTACCTGCGCATCGCCCCCGAGCTCTACCTGAAGCGGCTGTGCGTCGGCGGGGTGGAGCGGGTCTTCGAACTCGGACGCACGTTCCGCAACGAGGGCGTTTCGGCCCGGCACAACCCGGAGTTCACGATGCTGGAGGCGTATCAGGCCCACGCCGATTACGGCGTGATGCGGCAGCTGTGCGAGCAGCTGGTGCAGGCCGCGGCCGTGGCCGTGCACGGGGCGCCGGTCGCTCGGCGGCAGGGCACCGGGGATCACGCCGAGGAGGTCGACCTGTCCGGAAGCTGGCCGGTGATCACCGTGCACGAGGCGTTGTCGTCGGCCTTGGGGGAGGACATCACTCCGGAAACTCCGCCGGAGCACCTGCGGTCGTTGTGCGAGCGGACGCACGTGCCCTGCGATGCGGACTGGCCGCGGGGCGCGTACGTGGTCGAGCTCTACGAGCGGTTGGTCGAGCGCCACACGACGCGCCCGACCTTCTACACCGATTTCCCCGTCGACGTTTCTCCGCTGACCCGCCCGCACCGCCACGACCCGCGGCTGGCCGAACGGTGGGACCTGGTCGCCTTCGGCGTGGAGATCGGTACCGCCTACTCCGAACTCGTCGATCCGATCGAGCAGCGCCGCCGTCTGACCGAGCAGTCGTTGCAGGCGGCCGGCGGTGATCCGGAGGCGATGGAACTGGACGAGGACTTCCTGCGCTCGTTGGAATTCGCCATGCCGCCCACCGGCGGACTCGGGCTCGGAGTGGACCGCCTGCTGATGTTGCTCACCGGCCGGCCGATTCGGGACACGTTGCCGTTCCCCCTGACCCGCCCCGCGCGCGGCACCTGACGCGCGTCCGCACGCGACCGCCGAGCCGACTCCCCGCTGGAGGTCTTGCCCAGGCCGGGTCTGCTCGCGCCTCAACGGGACATCGGCGCCGTCAGCCCCCCGCCTCGCTCCGGAGCAAACTGGTCTCGCTGATGAACTGTGAAAGACCATCGAGCCCGGAGCTCTTCGCCATATCGACAAAGTTGAACCGTGAATCGTCGCCCAACAGTTTTTCCAATTCGTTGTAATGATCCCAGCCCATGCCGACATAGCGGACCCCGTTCATCGCGGCCTGCTCCACCGTGTAGCCGAGGTGCTCGTCCCTTCTTCTCTTCAGCTCAGGGGCTGCCTCCTCCGGTGTCATCGATTTCGACTGCACTACTTCCTTCACGAAATCTTCGAGGTAATCAGCCAGCAGTTCGGCATACTTTCGCCTCTCCTTCTTGTCGAGGCCGTTGAACGCATCGCCAATGTGGCCGCCGACGGGAAGTTTGGTGACGAATTCGTCGAATCCCTTCTGCTTCTTGGCTCTCGTGTAACTGCGACTCAGATCGGTTTTGGTGCCCGGCTTTCCGCGGGATTGCGAGTCCCTGCTCCGTTGCCATGTGATCTTCAAGAACCGTTGCGCAACATGGCCGAAATGCGAATCTTCTCCCTCGCTCGTGAGTTTTTCCAGTTCGGCCGGTTGTCGCAGGCGGGGAATGAGCAAGGACATGGCTTCCCCGAGCTTGGGGTCCAGCGGCTCGGCGCCGTGTTGCCAGTAATCAGAGGTGGAGTTGAGGTCTATCCCATGAAAGTTCTCGAGCACCGGACCCAGTTCGGCGAGGTAGGCGTTTTTGGTGTTGGGCTGCTTGGTCAAGTCGTCGGTAGTGAAAGCCTCATAGATGAAGCTGCTCGATCGGACCGCTCGGAGCACGTCGGGCAGCGTGATGAATCCGTGCTTCTCTCCCAGCACGTTGACGCGATCAGGGTGGAATCGGACCCAGGTTCCTTCAAAATCTCCGTCTGTCAGGTTACCCAGGTAGTCGGTCTTCTTATCAGCGTGTTCTCGGAATTCATCGTCGGACTTGTAAGCGCGGATGTCCTGGTCGCCTGCGAGTTCTTTCATTTCGGATGACAACCCGCTGTCTGCGGGGTCGACCCTTGTTCCGTCCACCCATGCTGATCGTTGGACGGTGTTGGGTGCCGTCCTTGCCGAGGTGCCGACCGACTCGGCGTGGGTGCGTTGTACCGGTGCTGAGGTGCGCATGACCCTGTCGGCACTGGCTTCGGCGGCGCGTTCGCAGGCGTCGGATGGGTCGGAGACCGTGACGCCGTCGCCGCGGTCGGCACCGGGTACTGGCCCAGAGCGTTGCTGCAGCACGTGGGTGAGTTCGTGGGCGAGGGTGTGCTTTCCGGCCGCCGTGGTGTTGTAGTGCCCGTTCTGGAAGACGATGTGTGACCCGGTGGTAAGAGCTCGGGCTCGCACGGATTCGGCTGCGGTGTGTGCCGAGGGGCCGGTGTGCACCCGGACTTCGGAGAAGTCGGCGCCCAGTCGGGTTTCCATTTCAGATCGCACGGCGTGGTCGAGCGGATGCCCAGGTCTGCGCAGTTCCTGCTCAACTTCGGAGCGCTGCACGCTGTACTCCTGCACTGCGTCATCGCGCCGGCGGGCGATCATCCCGGCCGCGACGGTGTTGCCCACGGTGCGTTGCAAATCCAGGAGTGCCCCAGGTCCCAACAGCGTCCCGGCCCGAGCCGCCATGGCCTGATGTGCCGCGGTGACGGGTGGTGTGGTCCTGCGCTCGGTACTTTCGGGTTCCCGCTGGTCGTTCTGGCGCATGGGACACCTCGCTATCCGTGAGGGATCACCCCAGAATCCTCGGAATGAGGGTGCGCGGGAACCACTTGCCGTGCGGAGGTGCGGGCAACGTGCCTGCCCCTTAGGTTATTCCAGCTGGTCAGACCCCGTCCGCGAACCGGGCCGTGGACGTGCCACGGGCCGGTGGCGCGGGTTGAGGGGTCACCGCCGGACACGTGGCGGTGACCCCTCAACGCCTCGACGCGGATCTGGCCGAAGAGCCTCCGGGTGCGAAGGGCTGCTCAGCGGGTGATCGTCAGCGGCCGGCCTTGTCCAAGCCCGTCTGGAGCCGGGCGAGGGTGCCCTCGACGTCGCCGAGCTTGTCGAGCCCGAACAAGCCGATGCGGAACGTGGAGAAGTCGGCGGGCTCGTCGCAGTGCAGCGGCACGCCCGCCGCGATCTGGATGCCGACTTGCTTGAAGGCGGCACCGCTGCGCAACTCCGGGTCGTCGGTGTGGACGACCACCACGCTGGGCGCTGCGAACTCGTCGGCGGCGACCGAGGGGAGCCCGTGCTCAGCGAGGAGCGTGCGCACGCGGCCGCCGAGGTCGACCTGCGCGGCGCGCAGGTCTTCGAACCCGCGGTCGCGGGTCGCGAGCATCAGCTCCAGGTTGTGCGCGAGGGTGTCGGTCGGCATGGTCGCGTGGTACGGGGTTTGGCCCTGCGTGTACGCGTCCGCGATCGACAGCCACTTCTTCAGGTCGGCGGAGAAGCTCGTCGACGTGCTGGCCTCGACCGCAGCCCGGCCAGCCTCGCTGAGCATGACGTAGCTGGCGCAGGGCGATCCGCTCCAGCCCTTCTGCGGCGCGCTCAGCAGAACGTCGACGCCGAGGTCGGCCATGTCGACCCAGAGCGCTCCGGAGGCGATGCAGTCCAGGACCAGCAGGCCACCGACCTCGTGGGTGGCTTCGGCGAGGCGGCGGAGGTAGTCGTCCGGCAGCAGCATGCCCGCGGCGGTCTCGACGTGCGGCGCGAAGACCACCTCGGGCCGCTGCTCGCGGATGGCGGAGACGACCTCATCGATCGGTGCCGGCTGCCACGGGGCCTGATGCGACCCATCGATCGGTCGTGCCCGGCACACGGTGTGCTCCTGCGCGATCGACCCCATGTCGAGGATCTGCGACCAGCGGTAGGAGAAGAGCCCGTTGCGCACCACGAGGCAGCGGCGGCCCGTCGCGAGCTGGCGGGCGACGGCCTCCATGCCGTAGGTGCCCCCTCCAGGCACGATCGCAACGCTGTGCGCTCGGTAGGCCGTGCGCAGGACCTCGTCGATGCCCTGCATCACGCCTACGAAGCGCTGGGACATGTGATTCAGCGAGCGGTCGGTGAACACCACCGAGTACTCGAGCAGGCCACCGGGATCGATATCATCATGAGGCAGTGCCATGCCCGTAGCCTGTCACATGCGGTGGAGCCGGCCGTGGACAGCATCGCGGCCCGGAATGCCCGCACCACGCCAGTGCAGGCAGCGGGGACTCCCCTCACCCTGCTCGCACCGCCCAGCGCGGAACGTGACCAGCCGATGATGAGGGCATTTCCTGCGAGTGGCCACGCCGCACTGCCTTGGCGCTCGAACGGGCTCGGATTCCAGCGACCGCAGCTCGGCGGAGCTCTGCCTAGACTCGGGTACGCGCCCGGCACGGCCTGTTCGGCAACAACGCGAAACGGAGTGCGAACGATGCGACACCTGCGGCTACCGTCCGGCGGCGACCTGCCTGTGCTGGGGCAGGGCACCTGGGGCATGGGCGAGCGCGGTTCGGACCGCGCCGAGGAGACCGCGGCCCTGCGACGCGGACTCGACCTCGGCATCGGTCTCATCGACACCGCCGAGATGTACGGCAGTGGTGGCGCCGAGGAAGTGGTCGGCGAGGCGATCGACGGTCGGCGGGACGAGGTCTTCCTGGTCAGCAAGGTGTTTCCGCACAATGCCGACCGGAAGGGCGCGATCGAGGCGTGCGAGCGCAGCCTGCGTCGGTTGAGGACCGATCATCTCGATCTCTACCTGCTGCACTGGCGAGGCGGAACACCGTTGTCCGAAACGCTCGAAGCGTTCGAGGAATTGCGCGACAGCGGCAAGATCGGGCATTTCGGGGTCAGCAACTTCGACCCGGACGACATGCGGGAGCTGTGGGCGCAGAAGGGCGGAAGCGGCTGCGCGGTCAACCAGGTGCTCTACAACCTGACACGGCGCGGGATCGAGTTCGACCTGCTGCCGTGGTCCCGGGAGCGGGAGTTGCCGGTGATGGCGTATTCACCGATCGAGCAGGGGCGCGTGCTCGGAGATCCGGTGCTGGAGCGGGTCGCGGAGCGCCACGGGGCCACGCCCGCGCAGATCGCCGTGGCCTGGGTCCTGACCGGCGAAGGTGTCTGCGCGATTCCCAAGGCTGCGACTCGCGATCACGTCGAGCAGAACCACGCGGCACTGGAGATCCGGTTGTCGGCGGACGATCTCGCCGAGCTCGACGCGCAGTTCCCAGCCCCGAACCGGGCAACGCCGCTGGAGATCCTCTGAACATCGTGACGTGCGGGCAGGCGGTTTCAGCGGCCCGTTCGTCGGGATTCGTGCATGTCCCGAGCGACGCTGGGCACCACCCCACTACAACGGAACACCGGAGAATACCGCTCGAACGACTCCCAGAGGAGGCTGACATGGCCGGTGAGACGCTCGCGCGAGGGCTATGAGATCTACCCGGTGGCCGATGCCATCGGCGGTATCAGCCCGACCGCGCACGACAACGCGATGCAGCGCATGATCCAGGCCGGAGCCCAACCTGTGAACGCGATCTCGCTGGTCGCCGAGCTGCAGCGTGACTGGGGCCGTGCCCGCGCGGACGAACTCCGCAGCATCCTGCGCTGGTACTTCCCTAAACTGCAGGAGATCCGCGCCCAGAATTGAGCGATCGGCATCAACCGGCAGGTCCCGCGCGCGGCAGCGGTGGCGCACTCCGGCTACGCCGCGGTCCTGTGACCCCTGCGCGCGGCGGGCGCACTTCCGCGGAATGAAAGTCCGGGTGACGCTTAGGCTGTATGTCCACTGTGGATATGCGACCCCGGCTGCCGGACCAGGCCGAGTTCGGCGAAGGTCTGCTCACACCAGGACAGCGAGCGCTCCAAGGTCTTCCAACGCTGCATGTCGGTGTCCAGGTACGGCAGGACGTACGCATCCTCGATCTCCGGTGGGAGGTCTTCCACGGTGCAGCTGAACGGAGGGCTTCCGTAATGGGACGAGTTCAGGGCTCGGGCGATCGCCGCGTCCTGGGAATCCCAGACGGAGAACCACAGACGGCGCAACATCGCCGGATGGGCCAGTGCGAACACGAGTCGGCCGGCGTCGAATGCTTCACCCGCCGAGATCACCTTGGCGACCGCGGAGCAGCGGCTCTCCCACAGGACGTTGAGCTGGGCTGCGAACCCGGACCAGAGCTCGACGCTGTGCCCGGCCCGGACGATGGCGGCGCTCAACGTCGCCAATGCAATCCCGCGATTGACGATCACATCGTGCGGGACGAAGTGCGAGTACACGGCTGGGACGAGGAAGGTCACCACACGTCCGCGGTGCGAGGTCTGCCGGGGCACCGCGTCCACCATGCACTCCGGCTCTCCCGCCAGGTACGCGCCGACGTCCACCTCGCTGCCGGTGACGTCCCGGGAAGGCTCAAGGGAACTTCCGACGCCCAGGCCTGACCTCGTGCCCAGCTCGGCGACGGCGGCCGCGGTCTCCAGCAGCGGTACGTGCCAACCGTCGACCGCCATCCGCAGGGCCTCCTCCCAGCTCGCACCGCACCAGTCATCGCCTTCTTCCCGCCCGGCGCCGTGCCGGATGGTGGGTGGCGCCTGGGCGGCTTCGACGAATTCCTGCCAAGACCGCAGCGGGAAAAGCGTGCACTCGGTCATCGGTCATGCCTCCTCGGCGAGCTCGTCCAACCCGAGCGCGTGGCAGTGCGCCTCGGACAACCCTCGGATCACGCGCCAGCGCAGCACTTCTCCGAAGGTGGCACCGACCTCCAGCAGCTTGGCCCCGTCAATGCTGGTGCGCGGGGAGAACTCGACCGGCAGCCGCTTACGCTCGGCGACTTCGCGCAGGTCCTGCACGAAGGAGACGAACTCCTCGACCGCCTCTGGTTCGGAGGGCGCGTGGCACAGCGCGAGCCGACGTTCCAGGACCTCGTCGACCGGCACGTCGAGCACCAGGAACCGGTCCAGAGTCGCACCATCCAGAGCCTGCCTGCCGACGTAGTGCCGATCGCCTCCGTTGCCGTACGTGTTGGCGGTGGCCACGACGTGGAAGTCCGGGTGCACGTCGACCATCCCGTCCGCGAAGGCGCAGCTGCCCAGCGCCAACGCCTGATTCAGCTCGCCGACCAGGCCCGGATGTCCGTTGTCGAGCTCGTCGAGCAGCATGACCCCACCGAACTCGAAGGCCCGCCGGAACGGCGTGTCGTGGTACCTGCCGTGGGCGTCGAAGTAGCCGAACACCTTGCTCATAGGGGTGGTCGGCCCGAGCGAGAGCGCGTGGAACTCGACGTCGAGCGCCTTGGCCGCCTGCTTGCCCAGCATCGACTTGCCGGTTCCGGCCGGTCCCACGAGGAGCGCGTGACAGCGGGCTCGCAGGGCCATCAGCAGGTCGGGGAACACCTCGTGAGTGGCCTCGTCCAACCGAACTTTGGTGGCATCGGGCAAGGTGATGTTGAAGACCGGTGGGTTCGCCTCGGCGTAGGCTCGGGCCGCTTCGTCCCGGGCGATCTGGAGAACCTCCTGGCGCTGGTCATCGCAAGCCTCGGCCGCGACGCGTCGCGTGAGCTCCTCGACGACGTGGTTCTGGGCCACCAGGCGACCATCGAGGTCCACCTCGGCAAGCGACTTGCGCACCTCCTCATCTGCTCGACCGCGCAGTAGTGCGGCGGTGACCTCCACCTGCTCCGAGAGCGCCCTGGCCACGGCCGGCTCGGCCAGACGTGACGTCATGTTCTCGACGTTGTGCGCCCGGAACACGTCGAAAGCGACGTGGTGGGCGATCTCGCGGATCTCCAGTCTGGTGTTCTCCCGCATCGAATCCTCCTGCGATCAGTTCCGCGCCACGCTCGTTGCAGCGGGGCGATGTCTTCGGGTGGTCGGTCGGTGCGGGTGGAACCGTCCGGCTCCACCCGCACCACGATCGGGCCGACCTGGCCGGCCGGGGCATCTCCGCGAGGGCCGCTGCTCGCCTCCGCACCCCGCGCAGTGGAGGCGAGCAACAACTCATCCATCGCCGGGCTGCCCCGCCCCCGAGCACTGCCGGGCCGGGCCGTGCGCCGATCGCAGGACAGATCCTGCGGACGCCGGTTGATCACCGGTGGAATCCGGTGCATCCGCGGTACATCACGCAGGTCACACGGCATGCATACGGTGAGTGACAGATCGGTAGACTGCCCGCGGTCCGAGCGCGGCGAGGAGTGTGGAACAGTGCGCGAGCCCCACGTGGGAACCATCCGGTACTTCGTGCTGGGGCCGCTGCGCGTGCGCAAGTCCAACGGCTCGATCACCGAAGTCACGCAGGGCAAGCTGAGCGCACTGCTCATCGAGCTGCTGATGCGGCGCAACGGCTGGGTCGACTCCCGGGATCTGATCGAGGCGCTCTGGGGCGCGGCACCGCCGAAGACGGTGAACGCGAACCTGAAGGGCTATGTCTTCAGGCTTCGGGGGCTTCTGGCACGAGAAGGGGAGACGTCGCCGATCGCCAGCGGCGTGGGCAAGTACCGGCTGACCGTTTCCGAGGATGAGCTCGACGCCGATGTCTTCGAGCGACTCGTCGCCCGCGGCAAGGCAGCGCTGGACGACGGCGAAACCGAGCGGGCCGAGCGCTACCTGCAGGACGCACTCTCGTTATGGCAAGGCTTCATGGATCCGGGGTTCGCCGACAGGCATGTCGGCACCGGGGCCCCGAACCTGCAGGAAGTGCGGCGGGCGGCCAGGATGCACCTCGCTGGCTGTCGCACGGCCGCCGGGCGTCCGGACGAGGCGGTGTCCAAGCTGCGGGCTGTCGTAGCCGAGAACCCGATCGATGAACGGGCCTGGGCGCTTCTGATCACCGCGCTCATGCAGGATGGTCGCCGCGCCGAGGCGTCGACCGAGTACGGCGAGGCGCTGGAACACATCCGGGCCGCCACCGGCGGCGGCCCGGGGAAGGCACTGCGAGCAGTGTTCCCCGAACTCGTGAAACAGAGCAACGAGCCCATCCCTGAGCCGGTCCGGGAGACACAGCTCCAGGAGACGCTGGCAGACCCGCAGCCCCAAGTGGTCGGGAACCCGACACCCGAGACGGAGGCAGTCACCGCCGGCGCGGGAGCCGCGGCGGAGCCCGAGCCCGGCGATGCGGCGGCCGAGGGCGCCCAGCGGCGCTTCCCGGGGCGACTGCGAGACCGATGGGTGCTGGCCACTTCGCTGACCGCGTGCGCGATGCTCGTTCTCGGCGCTGCCGTGGCCGCTCCCGCGCTGTTCAACACGGAGGAAGATCCGGTGCCCGCCGAACTTCGACTCGGCGGGACCGCCCCCCGACGTTCGGTGCCGCACGTCGCGACCATCCCCGGAGAACAGCCCCGGCTGCTGTTCGGCATGGGGCCCAAGGCCTCGACCGCGGACCAGCAGCGCCTCGTCGGCCAAGCACCCATCGGGATGCTCACGACCTGGTTCGACGGGCCGGACGAACTACCGCGGTACGAGGCCTGGAGCCGTGATCTCGTCCCAGGCCACTACGCCCGGGGGAAGGCGATGCATCTGATCATCCACCCCGGCTTCGAGTCCCCGGAGCAGGTCGACACCGTGCACGGTCCCGCCTGCGGCTTGGCGTACCCGCTGTCGGCCGGATTCCTGGACGACATGCGCAGGCTCGCGACGGCCTTCGCCGGCGCACCCGACGGTCCACCGCTGTACGTCTCGGTCTTGGACGGGCCGGAGAAGACGATCTGCGGCAAGGACCAGACCGGCTACAACGCCGACCCGCAGACCCGGAACTACTACGACGCGCTCAAGGACCGCTACCGCGAGGTGCGGCAGATCTTCCACCGGTACGCTCCGAACGCACGAGTCGCGCTGAACTGGAACGGTTGGCAGGCCTCGCACGACGATCCTGACATCGGTGAGGGTCGATCGCTCATGCAGTACTTCTCCGACGTCCTGGCGATCTCGGATTTCCAGAGCTTCAACGCCTTCGAGTCGGAGGACAACTCCCGCGACGTCACCAGCATGGTCGACGAGCTCGGTCGGTACGGCCCCATCATGGTGTCCAATTTCGGCCCGAACAAGGATGAATCGGGCGCGCGGGCGCGCAGCGATCTCAGCCAGGTCTTCGCACCGGATCGGATTTCCTCGCTCACCGCGCGAGGGCTGTTCGCGTGGAGCTTCTGGCAGGAGAAGTACGTCGAGTCCAGCCCGGAGACCTACCAGATGGCCCGCGACATCGTGCAGCGCTACGGCAGGTGAGAGGGGTTTTGTCACCGATCCCGGGATTTCCGGGCGTGGCAGGGCTTAGCGTGACGCACTCTCACCCATCTGGAGGATCCAGTGCACGCTTTCCACGCCCGATGCCTGATCTCCCTGAGCTGCGGCTTGTTCGGGTCCCTCCTCGCGGTACCGCCGCAGGCCGTACCAGCCGAGGCCGGCTGGTCCCTGGTGCGGGAGGACGACTTCAACCGGCCGGCGCTCGACCCCAGCTGGTATCGGTACGACGGCCCGGGCCACGCCGGCGAAGGTGTTCGCTCTCCGGAGCAGATCAACGTCGTCAACGGGGTTCTGCACATCGACGGCACCGCGGACGGCACCACCGGTGGCATGTCCTGGAACGCAGGACAGCGGTACGGACGCTGGGAAACCCGTGCCCGCTACGCGCCGGGAACCGCCGCCTACCACCAGGTGCTGACCCTGTGGCCGGACGCGGAGGACTTCCCGGAAGGCGGTGAGGTCGACTACTCCGAGGTCTCCGACCAGCAGCGGCAGAATCTGGAGTTCTTCCTCCACTTCGGGTCGGACAACGACCAGGTCTCCGCCACGCGGCCAGTGGACACCACCCAGTGGCACGTCTACGCGGTCGAGTGGACCCCGGACCACATCGTCGGTTACGTCGACGGCGTCGAGTTCTTCCGCTCCCAGGACCCGGCGACCTTCCCACCGCGGCCCATGCACCCCACCATCCAGCTCGACTGGTTCCCTGGCGACGGCCCGCGCGGGCCCGGAAGCATGGAGGTCGACTGGATCCGCCAGTACGCGCTGCGCGGCTGAGCCCCGGTTGAGGTTCCTCGCTTCGCCGGAGGCAGGGCACGGCTCGACCTGGCGAACGAGATCTTCAGCTACATCGAGATCTTCTGCAACTGCCAGCGACGACACTCCCAGCTCGACCACGTCTCACCAATCGAGCCAACGTCAGTGCGGTGACGGTGTGACCGTGCCATTGCTGATGTAGGTGACCGCGCCGTGGATGTCGTGCCAGCTCAGTCCTGTGTCTTGGAGCGGCATGATCAGTTCACCGGCCAGGCCGAAGCTGCTGATCGGGCCTCCCCAGTGCGGCACCCGCACCGAGATCCACCGGCCCCGGCGCAGGCGAACCCGCTTCACCGCGGCCCAAGGTGCTGTGAACGTACCGGCTTCCGAAACGTAGGTCACCCCGGCTGGGGCGAGAACCAGCTGGAGACCACGCATCGCGGCGTGCACCCGGTACATGCGCAGGTAGAGGCCGAGGCCAAGAGCGAAGAGCAGAGCGAGAGGGAAGTACACGAACCCGCTGATGCTTCCGAGTGCAGTGAGGGTGGTGCCTGCCGCCAACTGGGTTACGACCACCACGGACTGGGCGATGATCGGGATCCGCATGCGCCGGAGTTCGCGCTGGTACGCGTGCGGAGAACGGGTGATGACGAAGGTGGTCGCAGTAGGGGGCGGAACGGGATGCACCAAGACAGTCTTGCACCTGTCCGCCCGGGCGCAGCGGCGATCCGAGATTCTCCGCGCGGATCGATGAAACCGCGCGGACGAGCAAAGCCACGCGGCAGTCGCCGGTATGGGCGGTGACCGCCGCGGCCACTGGTCATCGCCATCAAGCGGCGTGCATTTCCAAGGTCAGTGCGACGGGATGGGTTCGATGCCAAATGTGGCTGAGGGCCAAGCGAAAGACGCGTTCTCCTCTTAGGGCGTCACGGGTACCGCGGCACCGGTGTCTGACTTCTGGCCGCTACCGTGCGGCGTATGGATTTCGCCGACCAGCTTGTCGTGGTGACCGGAGGCGGGCGCGGACTGGGCGCCGCGTTGGTGCGCGCGTTCACGAAGCAGGGCGCGCGCGTCGTGATCGACTATCGCGGCAGTCGTGAACAGGCTGAAGCTCTGGCCGGCGAGCTCGGCGACCAGGTGATCGCTGTCGCGGCCGACGTCACGGACCAAGCCCAGGTCGATGCCCTGTTCGCCACGGCCCATGAGCGTTTCGGGACTCCGGTGACGACGGTGGTCAACAACGCTCTTGCCGATTTCGCTTTCAACGGCGACGCCCGCTCGCACGCCGACCCGATCACGTGGGGCGAGTTCGCCGGACAGTTCGAGGGCAGCGTCCGCGGTGCGCTGCACACCACGCAGGCGGCTCTGCCGGGCATGCGAGAACTCGGTGCTGGCCGGATCATCAACGTCGGCACCAACCTGTTCCAGAACCCGGTCGTTCCCTATCACGACTACACGGCTGCGAAGGCGGCTCTACTGTCGCTGACCCGCACCCTCGCTGCCGATCTCGGTCCCGATGGCATCGCGGTCAACATGGTTTCGGGTGGGCTGCTGCGCACCACCGACGCGAGCGCCGCCACTCCCGAGGCGGTGTTCGACGCGATCGCCGCGAACACGCCGCTGCGTCGCGTGGTGACACCCGAGGAGTTCGCCGACGCGGCTCTGTTCTTCGCCTCACCCTGGTCGCGGGCCGTCACGGGCCAGAACCTGGTGGTCGACGGCGGCCTGGTCAACGACTGACCAGGTACCTCGGAGGTTCCGAAGCGGTTCTCAAGGCTGGCCCGGTACGCCGCGCGCTTTTCGGTGTCGGGGTGCAGCGCGCGGTCGTCGCGGAGCAGTCGTCGAACGGCGTTGAGGACCGGTTCGGGCATCACCGCCGCGACTGCTGCCAGCACTCCCGCGTAGCCCGGCACCGCCATCTCTGCTTTGCGGCTGGTCAGCGATGGGAGGACGGCCTCGGCGATGTCGTCCGGCATGGCCTTGGGGATGGGTTTCACGTCGAAACCACAGGAGAGCGCGGTGTCGACCGCGGAGGGAACGCCGAACAGGTCCACCTCAACCATCAGCTGGTTGGTTCGTCGATGTCGACGAAGCCGCCGTTGGGCATGATTCCGGCGTTGTTGACCAGAACGGCCAGGTCGCCGTGCGCCGCGGCTGCGTCCTTGAGGAAGCGAGCGAAGGTGTACTCCTTCGCCAGTCGGCGGGCGGTCAGCTGAGGCGGCCGGCCATCAGTTCGCCGAGCATGATCGATGCGACGTTGGTGTTGGCCCGCGGAACGGACGGGAAGATCGATGCGTCCACCACGCGAAGGCCGTCGACCCCGCGCACGCGGCAGGAGGGGTCGACCACCGCGGAGGCGTCGTCGGGCGCCCCCATCCGGCAGGTGCTGGTGCCGTGCTGGGCGTCCACCGCGGTCGCGAGCAGGTGGCCGTCGAGCGCCACATCGTTGTCCAGCACCGCGAACAGGTCGCTGTTGACGTCCTCGATCGACCCGTCGACGACCGTCGCGGCCTCGGAGCCGCGGGCCATCTCCACCAGGGTGCGGACACCATCGCGCAGTCGCGCGAGGTCGCGCTCGTCCGACAGCATGCGCTCCCGGACTTCGGGCTGAGCCTGCGGGTCGGTGGAGGTCAGCGTCAGCACTCCGCGCGAGTGGTTGTGGTTCAGCCACACCCCGAAACCGCCCATCGGGAACCGCGTGTCAGCGCTGGCCATGGACAGGACGTTCATGTTCAGCGACACCAGCATCATGTCGTGAGGGACTGCGCCGGGCGCACCGCTGCTGTAGCGGACGCAGACGTTGGTGTGGCGGTCGTCCTCGGTTTTGCTCGCGGCGCCCGCGGTCAGCGGCAGCCCGACGACCATCATCGGATGGTCCTGCATGCCGTGACCAGTCGGGAGATCCGCCAGGACCGCGATGCCGAGGCGGCACAGGTCCTCCGCCGGGCCGATCCCCGAGCGCATCAGGATTGCCGGTGAGTGGACCACACCGGCGCTGAGCACGACCTCGTCGGCGTGCTCGGTCGTCACCGAGCCTTCCGCGATCACGCGGACGCCGACGGCGCGGCCGTTCTTGAAGACGACGCGGTCGACCAGCGCGTCGCCGCGGACGGTGAGCCCGGGTAGCGACCGAACCGGTTCGAGGTACCCGTCGTTGACCGTGACCCGGCGGCCGCCACGCGAGTTGATCGGGTACGGCGAGACCCCCGACGCGCCAGGCGCGTTCACGTCCGGCGCCCAGAGGTGTCCGGCGGCCCGGGCCGCCGCCGCCAATGCGCCGTCCACCCCGCCCCACCGTTCCTGCGGCGTCCGGAAGATCGGCGTCGGTCCGCCGCGCCCGTGGTAGGGCTCGTCCCCGAACTCCTCGTCGTCCTCGAGCTTGGCGAAGTAGGGGAGGACGTCCTCGGGCGACCATCCGGTGCAACCGGCGGCAGCCCAGTCATCGAAATCTTCCATCGGCGGGCGGATGGCGATCTGCCCGTTGATCGACGAGCTGCCGCCCGCACCCCGGCCGCGCCAGTACGGTGCCTGGGGCTGCTCGTCGGTCCGAGCCGAGTTGACGCCCTCCCAGACCAAGCCCGCCACGGCGGTGGGATCCAGCAGCGCGCGGGCGGGGTTCGGCGACCGCCACGCCTCAGGCATCTGCGCCGTCCGGTAGTCGGGACCGGCTTCCAGGAGGAGGACGCGCTTGCCGCGCTCGGCCGACCGAGCGGCGAGGGCCGCGCCTGCGGAGCCCGCTCCTACGACGATGATGTCCCAGCCCGGGTCTGTCACGGTGAACCTCCTGGCTTCGGATCAGGAGTACCGGCCCGGGGATCTCCGGACCGTTGCTGGCCCGTATAGTTCTGCCTCGGCTAAGTTCAGTCAATAGTGAATGTTCATTTCTGATTGACCGAAGGGAGTTCGGTGGTGTCCAGCGGTGTCGGCGACGGTCCTCCTGACGATGCGAACTCCCTGATCGACGACTTCGGCTCGTACATCGGGCGCGCGATGGGCTGGCCGCCGATGGCCGGGCGTGCCGCGGGGGTGCTGATGCTGAGCGAGAACCCCATGACGATGGCGCAGCTCCAAGACGCTCTCCACGCGAGCAAGGGCTCGATGTCCGAGACGACGCGCCTGCTGGTGCTGAGCGGCACCGTCCGGCGTTTCAAGGAACCGGGATCTCGCCGGTACGTGTACGAATGGCGCGACGATGCCTGGATCGGCTGCTTGCAGCACCAGATCGAGGGCACGACCGAGCTGCTGGCGCTGGCCGAGAACGCGCAGGCACGAGACGCGGCGCTACCCGAGCGGCAGCGTGCGCGCCTGCGCGACATGCACGAGTTCTACACCTTCATGGTGCGCAGCCTCGAAACGCTCCTCGGCGAGTACGAGGCGTTCCGGGAACACGGTGGCTATGACGAAGAAAATGCTCGAGACCGCGCTGCGGGGGGAGAGGGGCGATCCCCCGAGCGGTGAGGGCCATGCCTTGGGCGAGGCTCCTTCGGGAAGGAACCGGAGAATTCCGGCGAATCCTCGAGAGGTTCCGCTCGCGGTGGCCAACGCCTGCATCGATGCCCGCTGCGATCGGCTGGTCGAGCGGCGCGGGCCCGGGGTCGAGTCGATCTGCGCTGTGCATCTCCGAACCATCGCAGGAAGGGTGTCACGGCGGGAATCTTCTTCGCGCGGACCGCGAGCGACCGACCGCTGGATTGAGAGGCGACGGCCTGACCGCCCAGCTGTGCGCGGTCATCATTTCGGCGCGGTGTGCGCGGGTGCGAAGGTCCTGGCGTGTTCGGGCGTCAGCCGCAGAGCGCTGAGCAGCGGCGATGTCATCGCGGTGGTGCTCAGCGCCATGAGGGTCATCAGCGTGAACAGCTGGCCGTCGATGATGTGCAGTTGGCGTCCGATCTCCAGGATGACGAGTTCGGTGAGACCGCGGGTGTTCATCAGGACGCCGAGCGCCGTGCTGTCGCGCCAGCTCATGCCGGATAGGCGGGCGGGCGCGGCGGCGCCGATCAGCTTGCCCGCGCAGGCGGCGGCGAAGATGAGCAGTGCATCGATGGGCCCCGCTGTGTCAAGTGCGGTGATGTCCACCGACAGCCCCGTGACGATGAAGAAGATCGGTAGCAGCAGGGTGCTGGTGTTGCGGGCCGGTACTTCCACGGAGCGGTGCAGCAGGTCGGTGGGTGATCTCGGCATCACGAGCCCGAACACGAACGCGCCGAAGATCGCGTGTATGCCGAGCAGGGATGTCGTGTAGCCGCTGAGCAGAACTCCCGCACTGACGATGACGAACAGCGGTGCCGACGAATTCCCCGCGGCCGAACGGCGAACGAGCGCCACGAGCATCGGACGGACGATGAAAGTGCACGCCAGCACGAAGAGCACCGATCCGGCGAGCGTGGCGATCAGAGAAGCGGGTCCGGACGCGTGGACGATGAGTACCACCACGGCCAGCAGGGACCAGGCGAGCACGTCGGCGGCCGCCGCGCAGGCCAGGGCCAGTGAACCGAGCGGGCTGGTGTGCATTCCCCTGTCGGACAGAATCCGTGCCAGCACGGGCAACGCCGTGACGGACAGCGCGGTTCCGATGTAGAGCATGAACGCGGTCCGGTCCACCGGTTGTCCTTCCACGGTGGAATGTTGCGGGTAGAGCAGGATCGCCGCGCCGATGCCCAGTCCGAACGGGACCAGCATCGACGAGACCGAGGTGAACGCGATCGTTCGCGCGCGCCTGCGCAGAAGACCGATGTTGAGCTCCCAGCCGGTGAGGAACATGAACAGCATCAGGCCGATCTGGGAGACGGAATGCAAGTACGGTCGGACCTCCTGCGGGAACAGCGTTTCGACGATGTTTCCGGGCAGCAGCCCCAGAACGCTGGGCCCGAGCGCGATCCCGGCGACGATCTCGCCGACGACGGGCGGTTGGCCGAGTTTCATCGTGAGCGGGATGACGATGATGCCGGTCAGCAGGACCAGCGAGATCGCGGCGAGCAGGAGGGTTTCCGGTGGCAGTGCCGCAGGCGCGAGCATGAGGTCCTTCCAGGAAGTCGGGAGTCCTGGCGGCGCCCGGTTCGAAGCGGCCGGAAAACCCGGCGGGCGAGGGTGAACACCCTGTCGGAGTCGGTTTGGATGGTAGCCGTGGTGTGGGAGAGCACCTCGAGGTGCAGCCGTCGCCCGGCTTGTCAGTCCAGGGCGGTGACGATGCTGCTTTTGGCGGTGCGGCCCTGCGGATCCAGCGAGGCGATCCGGTAGACCATCGGGGTGGCGTTGGGCAGCGCGCCGGCTGCGTGAGCGGCACCCGCCGGGCGGTCCCGCGGGCGGCGATCAACTCGGCGCGCTCATCCACCGACAGCGGATGCAGCTCGATCGCTGGAACAGCGAATCTCAGGGACAGAACACGCAACAAGACGGCGGATGCGATGCACCGCGCCGTCTCGTGTCGGAAAGCATCTGTGATTGTGTACCCGCCTCCAAGGATCACGAGGCGGCACCTCCGTGACCGGCGCCGATCACGACCACACTGCGTCGGCGCCCGCTGCCGGACTCACACGAGCTCCAGCCGGACCGGGAGGTTCTTCAGGCCACCGACGAAGTTCGTCTGCACGACCCTCCGCTCGCCGTTGGCCTGGATGGACGTCAGGCGAGGCAGCAGTTCCTCCAGCATGATGCGCAGTTCCATCTTCGCGAGGTGCTGGCCGATGCACATGTGCGGGCCGTAGCCGAATGCGATGTGCTTGTTCGGCCTGCGCCCCATGTTGAAGATCGTCGGGTCCTCGAAGACGTCCTCGTCCCGGTTCGCGGACTGGTACAGCAGCATCAGCCGCTCGCCCTCGGGGATGGTGACACCTCGGATCTCGTAATCCCGCGTAGCGCGACGGGCGAAGTGCTTCGCCGGCGACGCCCACCGCAGACCCTCGTTCACCAGGTCGCCGATGGTCTTCGGATCCTGCTGAGCGCGGGCCAGCTGGTCCGGGTTCTCGATGAGGGCCTCGATGATGCTGGCCAGGGTGCTGGACGCGGTGTCGTGCCCGGCGGTCGAGATGACCACGAACCAGCTCGAGGTGTACGCCTCGGCGAAGAACTCATCGTCCTCGGTCCGCGCGTTGGCAATGACGTTGGCGAGGTCGTCGACGCTGTGCTCGCGGCGCGATTTCACGATGGAGTCGAAGTAGGCGTAGAAGGCCCGCACCGCGTTGGCCCAATGCTCGGCGGCGGCCTCTGGTCTCAGGGCCTCGACGTCATCGCGGACCAGGTCCGGGTCGTCCGCGCCGAAGAACTCCTGAGTCAGTGCCAACATCTTCGGCTCGTCCTCCTCGGGCACCCCGAGAAGGCTCATGATCACGTGCAGCGGGTAGTAGATCGAGAAGTCCTTGACGAAGTCGATCTCGTTGACTCCCGGCTTGAGGAACTTGTCGATCGCGCTGCGAGCAAGCTCCCGGATCGTGACCTCCCACTTCTTGAGGTTGGCGACCCGGAACCAGTCGTTGGTGATGGCCTTGATCGTGGTGTGCTCAGGCGGGTCCAGGTAGGCCAACGTGTCCAGGTTCCGCAGGCTGCCGCCGGTGAGGGTCTTGGTGAACTCGTCGCCCGCCCTGTTTTGGAAGATCGGGTTGTGCGAACCCTTCTGCTCGCCGCCACCGCTGGTGAAGATGTGAGGCTGCCGCTCGATCTCCATGATGTCCGCGTGTTTGCTGACGAGCCAGACCGGGTCGTAGCCCTCGACCTCGACGCGCGACAGCGGGGCGTTCCTGCGCAACCAAGCGTAAGCGGCGAAAAGCTTGTCCTCGTCGCGGTGGCCCTCGGGCAGCACGATCTGCCGGGCGATCTCGTCGGGAACGGTCTGATCGGTGCGGGTGACCGGCGGCTGGGGCATCTTTGATTCCCTCCGATGGTTGTCCTGGCTCGCGGAACCAGGACGTACGTCTTCCCTCCGGAGAACCTAATCCTGCCTGTCCGCGCGGTGGGGGCGAACACATCACACCGGTGGGAGAAACTTCTGCCACTACCGGGACTCCGTGCACACCCGTCGCTCGGATCAGTTCGACGAGCGCAACCCGTCGCACAAGATGTTGATGAACGTGCTGGGCGGCATGAGTGAATCGGAGCGCCAGCACGTGCAGGCCCGGGTACGGGCGGCCATCGACGCTCAGGTTCTCAACGAAGGCCGCCACCAGGGTTCGCCATCGATGAGGATGTCGTCGACGTTGTGAAGCAGATCTTTGCCGAGTACCTCAGTGGCAGGGGAGACCGGGCGATCGCCGACGGGCTGAACCGCGACGGCGTCCCGTGCCCTTCGGCTCGGCGGCCCGAGCAGAACCACGGGATCGAGTTGTGGTTGCCGGAGGCCGGTGGGCCGGTTGATCTGGAGGATCCGGCGCATCCGGCGTTGATGTTGTTGCTGGGGTCGCAGTCCGCGGCGTGAGGTGTTGAAGGCGCGGCATCGGGTGTTGGCGGCGATGCGTGGTCAGGGTGGCCCTGGCAGGACCAGTCTCCGGGCGGCCTCCCGGTGCGGGCGTTCGGCGTGCACGATCAGCACGTCGCGCCCGACGGACTCAACTGGGGGCGGGCGGAAGGAGGGGCCGATGCAACACTTGCTGATGCGCTACCGGGTGAAGCCGGACGAGCTCGAACGCCACTTGGAGCTGTTGAACGAGGTGTTCAAGGAGATCAACGACACGGACCCCGGCAGTCTCGTGTTCATCAGCTACCAGCTGGACGATCCGCATGACTTCGTCGAGCTCGCTGCGGCGCCGGAACTGCCCGGTCCGCTGCCCGGGATGGTGTCTTTCCAGCGCTTCCGTGCGGGGCTGGAGGATCGGTGCGAATCAAGGACGACAGGTTTTCTGCACCCTGTTGGGTCCTACGGGTTCCCGTCCTGAGACGTGCGCCGCGCTGCAGCGAGAAGTCGACGCGGGCCGTCGGCTCCGGAGCCAGCGGCCCGCCGCCCCAGGACTGAACGGCCGATAGCTCAAGACTTCCCACCTGCCCCGCTCGTGCCCGGTGTGCACGAGCGGGGCAGAACTATGCGCAGACCTGGACGCGGACCTGCACCATGCCGTCTAGCTTTCCGATTCTCATCGGAGAGAGGAATGCGTGCCATCGCTAGTAACGGGAAGTGCATTTCGCCCCGCCCGCTGATCTCTGAAACGTTCGGAAGTTGCGTGACGCTTCGGCTCGCACCGCGGTCTGATCGGGATGGCGGAGTTCCACCGGGCTGCGTTGTCGAAGTTCGCCGGCACCCAGCACCGCAACTCCGGTGCTGTCGTCGATGTCGACGGCGACCGAGCCCGGTTGCGGGCGAACGTGGTGTCCACCCAGGTGTTGCGTACTGACCCTCCCGCGCTCCTTACGACTGGGACGTTGGCGGTCGGCCGCGGCGCGTTCCAGCCGGGTGGCGGTTGGAACACCTGTCGTTCCAACTCGTCTGGCGCTCCGGCGAACCGCCTTCACCCGGCCGGTGACCGTGAGCACCCCGAGCATCAGGCCTGCGGGTCCGTCGGCGCTCGGCGCAGGAGGAGCCCGATGGCGGTCGCTGCGAGCGCGAGGACGATGGCGGAGACCACCGAGGCCAGGCGCAGGCCATCGGTGAACGCTCCTTCGGCGTGGCCGAGCAGCTCGGCCGGAAGACCCGACGCCTTGGCGCCGCCGAGAGTGGATTTCGCGGCTTCGGGCAATCCCGGGAGATCGCCCATCTGCGCGCGGTACACCATGGCGGTGAGGCTACCGAGGATGGCGATCCCCAGTGCGATGCCCAGTTCCTGGGTGGTCTCGGTGAGCGCTGAAGCCGCCCCGGTGCGCTCCGGTGGGGTCGCACCGATGACGATGTCCACGCCGGTCGCGAGCATCGGCATGATCCCCCTGAAAACCAGGACGGGACCGGTCACCACGACGACCAGACCGCTTCCCTGACCGATCACGGCGAGTCCTGCCGCGCCCACGGCCAAGCCGGCGGCGAACACCGCACGGCGGGGGAGACCGTGATGTGGATAGTTCTGGTAGGGCCACCCAGCGGATGCGATACTGCGGCCATGACCGAAGGTGAACTGGGGGCGTTCCTTCGCAGTCGACGTGAATCGGTGTCGCCGGAGCGAGTGGGGCTGCCCAGCGGTTCACGACGGCGGACGCCGGGCCTACGCCGGGCTGAACTGGCCACGCTCGCCGGCATCAGCGTCGAGTATCTGACGCGGCTGGAGCAGGGCCGCGACAAGCGTCCGTCCGGCAAGGTGCTCACGGCGCTCGCCGAGGCCTTGAGGCTCAGCGACGAGGAGATCGGATTCCTCAACCAGCTGGCGGTCGCTGGAAGCGGAACCGAGCTTTCCCCGCGTCGGCATCAGGGCTCCCGGGTCGTCACGCGGTCGATGCAGGCGATCCTCCGCCAGCTGGAGCCCGCGCCGTGCTTCGTCGTCAACCACATGGCGGACCTGCTGGCGTGGACTGACGGCTACGACCGTTTGGTGCGCCCGCTCGGGGTGTTCGAAGCGGATGAGCCGAACCTCATCTGGTTCACGCTGACGGACTCACGTGCCCGCACCGCTTACCCGGATTGGGAGCGCGTGGCCGACGAGCACGTCGCAGACCTGCACGAACTGCGGCGCGGCGACCCCGAAGTCGACGCCTTCGTCGAACGGCTGTCGCACACCGCGGGTGAGGAGTTCACACGGCGCTGGGGTAGGCGCCCGGTGGGAGCGAGGCGGACCGGGAACCGCACCCTGGAACATCCGGAGGTCGGAACTCTCACGCTCAGCTTCGAGACAATGCGGCTCGCCGACGATCTGCAGCGACTGATCGTCCTGCTTCCCGGCGACATGGCCACGGAGACGAAGCTGAACCGGCTGAGCGGTTACGAGGCCGGACTGCGCGTGGTCAGCGCGGGTTGATCCTGGCGGACCGATGCGAGGGCATCGGACCACGAGATCCCCTGGCTGATCGCTGACCGCAGGCGAGCCGTCGACCTGCGCCGGTTCACCCCGAGTGCTCCGACGAGCCGGTCCCCCCGGCGGTACAGGCCCAGGAATCCCTTCTCGTCGGAGTCGTCCTCGGACACCACGATCTCGTCCGCATGCGCAACTCCCGCGAACTGGACCCGGCTGTGGGGCTCGCGATCGGTGAACATCTCTCGAGCAACGGGCTGGAAGTCGTGTGCGGTCACGGAAGCTGGGAACTCAAGCCGAGACCACACCACGCGACCGCTGGACCGATGGTGGAGCCTGGTCAGGTCCCGCTAGAACTCGGGTTGAACTCCATCCCCAAGCCCGGTGAGCGCAGATCGGCTTTCAGCGACGGTGATCCCTGATCACGGGTCTAGAAGATCCGTGGGGTAAAAGAGTGTCCGAGGGGAGTTGCGCACTGACCATCCGCCTTCTGTTTTCCGAAACAGGTTGAGGCAGGAGTTTTCGGTGTCCCACCCGTCCCTTCACCAGTCTTCCTGGGACATGGTCCGGGACAGGCTGGGCTTTCCGTGCGAACGGCAAAAATGTCGGATTAGCGCGCGAAGGGACGCCCGCCGTTAGGTGTCCCTTCGCGTCCCCAGACATGGACCGCGGTGGAAGGACCGGGTGCCGGCTGCCGAGGGACACGTGTGCGGTTCCACTCGATGGCTGGAGGTCGGGCAATTTCGGCGCCGTCGAGACGATCAAGGCGGGAAGCGAGTTCACGCGAGATCTCCCATACGCGTTGCCTATGGCCGGAGTAGGGCATCGCTCATTGTCGGCACCCCGGGCGAGCGCTTTGACTCAGTCGATGACAGGGCGTCCGCGAGGCAACAGCGCCTGGCGGGCTCGTGCGGATGGAGAGGGGTGCGGCAATGGGTGCTGACCTGGCCGGAAAGGTTGTTCTGCTCACGGGTGCGACCGGTGATATCGGCATTGCGTACATCATGGCGCTGACCGAGCAGGGAGCGAACGTGGTGGCCACCGACCTGGAGAGCTTCTCCGAAACGGGTCGGGAGATCGCGGACAAGGCCACGGCGCAAGGTGCGGGTCAAGCGGTTTTCGCCGGTTGCGACATCACCTCGGACGAAGACCTGCAGCGTGTCGTGGACGTGGCCGGGGACCGGTTCGGCGGTCTGGACTGCCTGGTCAACAACGCGGCGATCTACCGGACGCTGGGGCCGAAGAGAACGCTCACCGAGCTGACCAACGACGAGTGGGATCTCGTGCTGCGGGTCAACGTTCGCGGCTGCTGGCAGTCGATTCGCGCGGCTGTCCCCGCGATGCGGGAGCGAGGAGGTGGGCGGATCGTCAACATCGCCTCAGTCGTGTCCCGGACCGGGGCGGCCGGTTTCGCGCACTACGTGGCGTCCAAGGCGGCGGTCGAGGGCTTGACCAGGGCTGCGGCGCGTGAGCTGGGACCGGAGGGCATCGCGGTGAACGCCGTCTCGCCCGGCTTGGTTGACGATGCGGCCACTCGCGACATCAACGATGCGAACTACTTGGAACGCATGAAGTCCACGCGTTCCGTGCCGCGTTCCATGGATCCTGAGGACCTGGTCGGCGCGGTGGTGTGGTTGTGCGGGGACGGCAGCGGTTTCGTGACCGGGCAGACGCTCGTGGTCGACGGCGGAGGGGTGTTCGTGTGATGCGGCCCGAGGAGTTCCCCCCTCGCATCGTCGTCGGCATGACCGGTGCTTCCGGTGTGATCTACGGGGTCCGCGCGCTGGAGCTGCTGGCACAACTGGGCGTCGAGACGCACTTGGTGGTCACCCGCGCCGCACGGGCCACTCTGGCGCAGGAGACACCTTGGACGGTCGCGGACGTGCGGGAGCGGGCGTCGGTGACGCACTCGGAGCACGACCTGGGTGCGGCGATCGCGAGCGGCTCGTTTCCGGCCGACGGCATGCTCGTGGCACCGTGCAGCATCAAGACGTTGTCCGCGATCGCCAACAGCTTCGACGACAACCTGCTGGTGCGCGCCGCTGATGTGACCTTGAAGGAGCGTAGGCCCCTCGTGCTGATGTTGCGCGAGACACCGCTGCACCCAGGACACATCCGGCTGATGGCCCAGGCCGCGGAGGCGGGTGCGGTGCTGATGCCGCCCGTGCCGGCGTTCTACACCCAGCCGTCGTCAATCGACGAGATGGTCACCCACACGGTTGCTCGCGCGCTGGACGCCCTGTCGTTGCCGCACCCGCACGCGACCCGGTGGTCCGGAGAGCGGAGCGCGTCGTCGGCTACCGATCGACGGTCCGTTCGCGCATGATGTCGGCATGGAGCTCCACCAACTGCGCTACGTGCTCGCGGTCGCGCGCGCCGGGAGCTTCAGCCGAGCGGCCGAGGACCTCTTCCTGGCTCAGCCGTCGTTGTCGGTGCAGATCCGCAAGCTCGAGAAGGAGCTCGGCGTCGCCCTCTTCGACCGCCTGGGCCGCAGGGTGGTGCTCACCGCGGCCGGTGAGGAGTTCGTCGCGCACGTCCAGCAGGCGTTGGCGCACCTCGACCGGGCGCGGGCGGGCGCCGCCGCAGTGCGCAGCCTGCAAGGTGGGCGAGTGTCGATCGGTGTGTTGCCCAGCGTCGGCGCCGGATTGCTGCCGGGAGTGCTCGCGGATTTCCGCCGCGAGTACCCGGATGTCGAGGTCCGGCTCACCGAGCACAACGTCTCCGCCGAGTTCGAGCGGATGGTGGAGGACGGGCGATTGGACCTCGCGGTGATCAGGGCCCCTTGGGCGCGCCCCGGACTCGCGGGCCGGTCGATCGTGCGCGAACCGATCGTCGCTCTGCTCCCGCCGGAGCATCCGCTGGCCGAGCGGAGCGATATAGCGCTGGTCGAGCTGAAGTCCGAGAAGTTCGTTGCCATGCAACGGGACTACGGACTGCGGGAGCTGCTGGAGCAGATCTGCAACCGGGCCGGGTTCGAGCCGACGGTGACGGTGGAGACCACTCAGCTGTCGGTGCTGCAGGGCATGGTGTCCAGCGGTCTGGGCGTTTCGTTGCTGCCGGAACTCGCCGGTGCCGGCTATCCCGTCACGATTCCGATCGACGATGACGGTGCGGCCCGGGAACTGGGCATCGTTCACCGCGCCCGGACCCCGCTGTCACCGCCTGCCGCTCTGTTCCTGGAACTGCTCGCCGGCGCCGCCGCCGATCGCCCCGCTCGCAGCTAATCCTCGAACTCGCCCCGCTCGGCGCGTTCTGCCAGCGAGGTCCAGAACCGCAAGGCCGCGTGTTCCATCTCCAGGCCGAGGCCGAGCGTGACCATGCGTCGTGAGATGGCTGATTCGTGGCCGAAGCGCTCCTGCATCTGCTCGTACTCGGCGATGCGGTCCTCGTGCTGCTTGATTTGGTCCTGTGCGAGCCGCTTGATGTCCCCGGGGTCGGCGAGCTCGTTGAAGAAGAGCTTGATCTCGGCGATGTCGCGCAGCTCGTAGTGCTGGTCGGTGGGTTCGGCCAGCCACGAGCGAAGAGCGGAGAGGCCGGTGTCGGTGATCGTGTAGGTGCGGCGGCGGCGACCGTCGTCCTCCTCCTCGACCTCGAGCAGTCCCAGCTGTTCGAGCCGCTTGGGCTCCGAGTAGAGCTGGGCGTGCGGGAAGTGCCAGAAGTAGCCCACCGAGTGCCCGATGGCCCGCTTGAGGTCGTACGAGGTCGATGGCCCGCGCATGGCGATCATCCCCAGCACGACGTACGAGGTCGTGGAAAGCCGAACCGTTGACACGCTCCAAACCCTACAGTACGTTTCCGATCGTCTGTTTCAGACGATGTGAAACGGATGATCTGTGTCGGATTTGTTTCGCATCGCTGATGCTGCGAGAGGACTGGGAATGGATCTCGGGACAGTGCTGAGCTGGACCGCCGAGCGGTACCCCGCCAGACGTGCGGTCGGCGGCGAGCTCGCGATGACCTACGCGGAATGGGACGCCCACACCAATCAGCTGGCTCGGGCTTTGGCCGGGCTCGGTGTCGGGCACGGGGACAGGGTCGTGTTCTTACTCGCCGGTGGCGAACCGATGGCCTCGCTGCACCTGGCCGCGCAGAAGCTCGGAGCGGTCTCGGTTCCGCTGTCGTTCCGCTTCGGCCCTGACGAGCTCGCCTACTGCTTGGCCGATGCGGCACCGAAGCTGCTGGTCACCGATCAGTCCACGGTCGAGACGGCGAGCGAGGCGCTGCGACTCACCGAGCCCGTGCCGCACGCGCACGTCGGTGAAGGCGCTCCGGCTGGTGTCGCGGGGCTGCGGGAGCTCGCCGCCGTTCAGACCGAGACCGCGATCGACGTGCAGGTCCGCGATTCCGACACGAGCGTGATGCTCTACACCTCCGGCACGACCGGGAAGCCGAAGGGTGTTCCGCGCACGCACCGGGCGGAGTTCCACGCTGCCGTCGCGCACCTGCACCAGAGCCGGTCGGGTCCGTTCGAGACGACTCTCGGTGTGATGCCCATGTTCCACACGATGGGTCTGCGCACCCTGCTGTCCAGCGTGGTCAGCGCCGGGACGTGGGTCCCGCAGGTCCGCTTCGACGCCGAGGAATCGTTGGAGCTGATCACTCGGGAGCGCGTCTCCGCGCTGTACCTGGTGCCCACGATCTACTGGAGCCTGCTGGGCACGGGCCGGCTGGGGGAGACCGGCGTCCGCAAGCTCGCCTACGCCGGAGCCGCGATGACCCCCGCGTTGGCCGAGGCGCTCGTCGACGCGCTCGAACCCGAGGTGTTCGTCAACCACTTCGGAAGTACCGAGATCTACACCTTCACCATCGGGCCGGACGTCGCCGCCAAACCGGGATGCGCCGGACGCCCCGGCGTGTTCACGCGGGTTCGCCTGGTCGACCCGCACCCGCAGGCGATGCCGGATGCGCTGGTCGGTGCCGGCGAGCAGGGGCAGATCGCGATCTCGATGGAGTCGCCGGAGGCGTTCGCCGGGTACTGGAACCGGCCCGACGCCGACGCGAAGTCCATCCGCGGAGGCTGGTACTTCCCGGGCGATCTCGCCGTCGCGGACGATGACGGCGACCTGTGGGTGTCCGGACGCGTCGACGACATGATCAATTCCGGTGGCGAGAACATCTATCCCGACGAGATCGAGGACGCGCTGATCCGCTGCCCCGAGATCGCCGACGTCGTGGTCGTCGGGATGCCGGATGACCGTTGGGGACAGGCCGTCACCGCCTTCTTCGTCCCCGCAGCGGAGTTGACCCCGCAAGACGCCGCCGCCGCGCTGAGCGCCTACATCCGTTCCGGCTCCGGGCTTCCGCCGCTCAAGCGGCCGAAGAAGGTGGTCGCGGTCGCAGAAGTCCCCAAGTCGGCGGTGGGCAAGATCCTGCGCCGCGAACTCGCCGGTGGGCGGTTCAACCCGCTGGCAGAGCTGTCTGCCGCTTCGATCGGATCGCGAAAGTGAGCACCTCGATGACCCCTGCACGCACCACGGCACGCATCGAGGACCCGGCCCTGCTGACCGGGCGCGGCCGGTTCCTCGATGACCTCGATCCGCTGCCCGGCACGTTGACCGCGGCGATCGTGCGCAGCCCGCACCCGCACGCCCGCATCCGCGGGGTCGACCTCACCCAGGCTCGCTCGCACCCCGGTGTGGCGGCGGTGATCGGGCCCGACGAGGTCCTCGAAGCGCTGAACCCGTTCCCCCTGTCGCTGAAGACGCCGATGCCGTACTACCCGACGGCGACCGATCGGGCGCGCTTCGTCGGCGAACCGGTGGCGGTCGTGGTCGCGGCCGACCGCTACGCCGCCGAGGACGCCGCCGAGCTGGTCGCGGTGGACTACGAACCGCTGCCGCCGGTGGTCGACGTCGAGACCGCGGTGCGCCCTGAGGCGCCGCGACTTCACGAGGACGCCGATGGCAACGTCGCCACCGACCGCACGTTCCACTTCGGTCCCGTGGACGAGCTCTTCGCCGCAGCCGATCACGTCGTCACCGGTGAGTACCGGTTTCCGCGCTATTCGTCGACACCGATGGAGTGCTACTCGGTGATCGCCGAGTGGCAGGACGAAGTGGACGGTCCGGCGATCGCGGCCTGGGCGAACTTCCACGGTCCGTTCTCCATGGTCCCGGTGATCGCGGGAGCGCTGGGCGTCCCGACCTCGCGCGTGCGGCTGATGATCCCTGCCGACAACGGCGGCAGCTTCGGCATCAAGGCCGGGATCTACCCCTACGTGGTGCTGATGGCGCTGGCCAGCAAGCACGCCGGACGGCCCGTGCGCTGGACCGAGGACCGCAGCGAACACCTGCTGGCCAGTTCAGCCGGCTCGGACCGGGCGATGCGCTTCGAAGCGGCGGTCAGCGCCGAGGGCAAGGTCCAGGCACTGCGGGCGGATCTCGTTGACAATGTAGGTGCCTACCTGCGCCCGCCAGAGCCGAGCACGCTCTACCGCTGCTTCGGCAACCTCACCGGCGCCTACGACGTCGAAGCCGTGCAGATCCGCTCGCGCGCGGTGGTGACCAACAAGACGCCGACCGGGCTCAACCGCGGCTTCGGCGGCCAGCAGCTCTACTTCGGGCTGGAACGGCTGATGGACAAGATCGCCGCGACCTGCGGGGTCGACGCCGTCGAGATCCGCCAGCGCAACCTGGTGCGGGCCGACGCGTTCCCGTACCAGACGGCGACCGGCGGCATCTACGACTCGGGTGACTACCCGCAGGCCTTGGAGATGGCGTTGAAGAACGCCGACTACCCGGCTCTTCGGCAGCGCCAGCGGGAGGCGCGGGAGCGCGGCGAGCACTTCGGCATCGGGCTGGCCACCATCGTCGACCCGTCGGCGACCAACATCGGGTACGTGGGACTGGCCACTCCGGCCGAAGAACGCCCACCGGGGCGCGGGAAGTCGGGCTCCACCGAGCACGTTCGGGTCAGCGTCGACGTCAACGGGGTCGTCTCGGTCCTGCTGGGCACCGTCCCGCAAGGCCAGGGACACGCCACGGTCGCGCAGCAGGTCGTGGCCGACAGGCTCGGACTGCCACTCGAGAAGGTCCGGCCGGTGGTGGAGATGGACACGGCCACCACTCCGTGGACGATCAGCTCCGGCAGCTACTCGTCGAGGTTCGCGCCGCTGCTGACCAGCGCGCTGGTCGAGGCCTGCGACCGGCTCGCCCGCACGATGCGGACGGCGGCCGGGTCGATGCTGGCACTGGATCCGGAGGAACTCGAACTCGCCGACGGGCGGATCCGGCACCGCGAGGACCACTCGAGGGCGGTGGAGTTCCGCCACGCCGCGGGCGTGGTGCACTGGGATCCCGGTTCGCTGCCGGACGGCACCTCGGCCCGGTTGTACGAGGAGGCGGCCTTCACGCCGCCGCAGGCCAAGGCCGCCAGCCGCGACGACCAGATCAACTCCAGCCTGTGCTACGGCTTCGTCGCCGAGCTCGTGGTCTGCCGGATCGACCCGCAGACCTACGAGCTCACCCTGGAGCTGGTGTCCACAGTGCACGACGCGGGCACCGTCCTGAACCCGGTGCTGCTGGAGGGACAGGTCCACGGCGCCCTGGCGCACGCCATCGGCGGCGCGATGTACGAGGAGCTGCGCTACTCCGACAACGGCCAGCCCGTCTCCGCGACGTTCATGGACTACTTGTGCCCGACCACCGCGGAGGTCGGCTACGAGTTGCGCAGCGACCACCTGGAAACGCCTTCGCCGCTGACCCGCCTCGGCGCCAAGGGCTGCGGCGAAGGCAGCTGCATGAGCCTGCCCGTGGCCATCGCCAACGCGGTCGCCGACGCACTCGCGCCGTCCGGCGCCGACATCACCACGCTGCCGATCCACGGCGACGTGATCCACCGCCTGCTCACCGCGGCGACAACGAATACCGCGGTGCTCGAAGGAACAGAAGGGGAGAACTGACGACATGGCCCTCACCGGAGGCGAGATCAAGCTGACCCGCGGCCACGACGGCCGGGTCGCGTACCTGACGCTGGACCACGGCAAGTACAACATCATCACCTGGGAGACCCGGCAGGTCATGGCCGACCGGTTCGCCGAGATCGACGCCGACGCCGACATCCAGGTCGTGGTCATCCGAGGCGAAGGCGAGCACTTCTCCTCCGGCGGCGACATCGCCGGCTTCATGGAGGTCGACCCGATCGACTTCACCGACCTCGGCCACAACGTGACCGCGCCCGCCCGCAGCTCCAAGGTCGTGGTCACCGCCGTCGACGGCTACTGCTTCGGCGTCGGGTTCGAACTCGCGCTGTCCTCCGACATCCGCGTGGCGACCGAACGCAGCCAGTTCGCGCTGCCGGAGATGAACCTCGGCATGATCCCGGGATCGGGCGGCACGCAGCGGCTCGCCCGGCTGATCGGGCTCTCCCGCGCCAAGTACCACGTGCTGACGGCGTCGCGGATCAACGCCGACGACGCCAAGGACTGGGGACTTCTCGCCGACCTGGCCGCCGATCGAGCGGAGCTCGACGAGAAGGTCGAGCAGCTGGTGACCAAGATGATCGGGTTCTCCCCGCTGGCGGCGCGCACCGCCAAGGAAGTTCTCGACCGCGGCGTCGACGCCCCGCTGTACAGCGGGATCGAGCTGGAGCGCAAGGCCTACGCGATGCTGCGCTCCAGCAAGGACTTCGCCGAAGGCGTGGCCGCGTTCAACGAGAAGCGCGCACCGAAGTTCCAGGGGCGGTGAGGATCTAGATGAAGGCCGCACCTTTCGCGTACGCACGCCCCGCGGCGTTGTCCGACGCCGTCGCCGAACTCGTCGACGCCGACGGAGGCGGCAAGGTCATCGCCGGCGGTCAGTCCCTGGTGCCGGCGCTGGCCATGCGGCTGGCGCGGCCGACCACCCTGGTGGACATCAACGCGGTCACCGGGCTCGACGCGTTGCGGACGGTCGGCGACCGGCTGGAGGTCGGCGCCACCGTCCGGCAGCGTCGAGTGGAGCACGCGCCCGAGTCGGCTCAGGTGCCGCTGCTGCGGCTCGCGCTGCCCTGGGTCGGGCACCGCGAACTGCGCAGTCGCGGCACGGTGTGCGGGAGTTTGGCGCACGCCGACCCGGCTGCCGAGCTCCCGGCCGTCGCCAGCTGCCTGGACGCTGAGCTGACGCTGACGGGTCCCGAAGGCGAACGCGCCGTTCGAGCCCGTGAGTTCTTCGACGGGGCGATGACGACCGCATTGCGCCCGGAGGACGTCCTGGCCGCGGTCTCCTTCCCCGTGGCGAGGTCGCGCGAGGGATTCGGATTCGCGGAGATCGCGCGCAGGCACGGTGACTTCGCGTTGGCCGGGGTGGCAGCGCGCGTCCGCGTCGACGACGCCGGCGGCGTGTCCGCCGCGACCTTGACTGCGTTCGGCGTCTCCGACCGGCCCGTCACCCGTGACCTGACCAGCCTGGTCCGCACGACCGGGGGAGACCAAACCGAACTGGCCGATGCGCTCGACGACGTGGTGCGCGAGGTCGTCGACACCGACGGCGACGTGCATGCCTCAAACGGCTACCGGCGGCGCCTCCTGCGCGCGCTGGCGGCCCGGGAAACGGCCAAGGCGCACCGCCGCGCGGTGCGCGGCACAGCGGAGGTGGAATCATGACGAGCACTGAAGAACCCGTGCGAGAGGGCCTTCGACCGGTCCGCGCAGAAGCCGGCGAGACCGTCGAGGTGAGGTTCACCGTCAACGGCACGCCTGCGGTGCTGAACGTCCCCGCCCGCGTCACGCTGGCGGACGCGCTGCGGGACCACCTGGGGCTGACCGGGACCCACGTCGGCTGCGAGCACGGGGTCTGCGGGATGTGCACCGTGCTGGTCGACGGCGAAGCCGCCCGCGCGTGCCTGCTGTTCGCCTGCCAGCTCGACGGAGCCGAGGTCGTCACCGTCGAAGGGCTCGGGCGCCCGGACGACCTGCACCCGCTGCAGGAGTCCTTCGGCCGGAACCACGCCCTGCAATGCGGTTTCTGCACCCCGGGCTTCCTGCTCAGCTCCTACGACCTGCTCAGCAACAAGCCCGAGGTCACCGACGAGGAGCTCCCCGCGGAGCTGTCCGGCGTGATCTGCCGCTGCACCGGATACCGGAACATCCTGACCGCCGTCTCCCAAACCCGCGCCGAGCACCCGGAAGGAATCCCGGGACCGGGCAACTGCGCTCGGCGGGCGCTGGTCGGCCGTTCCGGCGGTCAGTCGGCGACGGTCGTCGAGGAGCGCGCGGAACCTTCGGGCGAACCTGACCGGAACGTGGAGATCGTGCTCCCCGAGGGAGACCCGACGATCGCTGTGCAAGTCGACACCGCCTTGGACGTGCCGTTCGACGAGGTGTGGCGCGTTCTCGATGACGTGCACGTGCTGGCGCGATGCCTCCCCGGGGCGGAGCTCACCGAGGAACTCGGCGAGCAGCTCTACGCCGGACGCGCACGGATCGCGGTCGGCCCCATCAAGCTCTCGTTCCACGGGATCGCCCGGGTGCTCGAGCAGGACCGGGAAACCGGGACGATCCGCGTGCTCGCGCAGGGGCAGGACACCGGAGGAGCGCAAACCCAGGCCGACATCACGCTGCGGGCGCACGCCACCGCAGCGGGGACGGAACTCCGCGCCGACGCGGCCGTGTACCTGACCGGGCGAATCGCCCAGTTCGGCCGAGCGCTGGCCGGTGACATCAGCCGACGCATGTTCGAGCAGTTCGCCGACTCGGTTCACCAGGCCGCCACCACCGGAGAAGCACCGCAACAGTCCCACGCCGCACCGAGCGCGTTCCGGATGATGTTCGGCACCTTGCTGGACCGGATCAAGCGAATCGGCCGTTCCCGAGGTGGGAAGTGATGAGAACACCGCTCCAGCCGGTCAACCCGGCGACCCTCGAACCTCTGGAAATCGCCGAACAAGCCGCGGACGCCGAGATCGACGAAGCGGTGTCGGAAGCGACGCGCGCCATGCGCACCGGGTGGCCGCGAGATCACCGGCTCCGGGCACAGTCCCTGAACGCCTGGGCGGACCTGCTCAGCGACCACAGCTCGGAACTCGCCGACGACCTGGTGCGAGAAACCGGAAAACCCATCGGTGAGGCACGCAAGGAGATCGCGGGCGCGATCGACTCCCTCCGGTTCAACGCCGGACTCGCCAGGCTACCGCTGGGCCGTGCCGCCGGCCTGCCCGACGGGAGCGAAGCGCACCTGGTGCGCGAACCGGTCGGCCCGACGGTGTTCATCACCCCGTGGAACTGGCCCGTGCTGCTGTTGCTGCGCGATCTGGCTCCGGCGTTCGCCGCCGGAGTGACGGCGCTCGTCAAGCCCGCCCCGCAGACCACGCACATCACCCGACGCGTGATCGCGCTCGGCCACCGGGCCGGAGTACCACCGGAGGTGCTCCACGTGCTCCCCGGCGACGCCGAGGTGGGCGCTGCGCTCGTAGCGCACCCCGACACCAGAGCCGTCGCGATCACCGGCTCGACAGAGGCCGGGCAAGCGGTCATGCGCGCCGCTGCCGCCACCATGACCAGGCCGCTGCTGGAGCTGGGCGGCAAGGCCTCGATGCTCGTGCTTGAAGACGCCGACCTGGAAGCCGCGGTGGAGGCGGCCGCCCGTGCCGCCGTGATCACGAGCGGACAGATGTGCATGGCGTGCACCAGAATCCTCGTGCACGCGCACCACGCGACGGACGCCGAGAAGCTGCTCCGCGAACGACTGGCCGCCTTGAACCCGGGAGATCCGAGGGACGAGAGCACCGATCTCGGTCCGTTGATATCCGAAGCCTCGGTGAACAAGGTCCTCACCGCCGTCGACCGTGCGCGTGAGGACGGTCGCGTCTTAGTCGGAGGACAGCAGGTGCACCCCGACGGCCTGCCAGGCCACTTCCTCACCCCGGCCCTCGTGTCCGAACTGGATCCGCGATCACCCGTGGTGCAGGAGGACATCTTCGGTCCGCTGCTGTCGCTGGAGGTCTTCGACTCCGACGAGACGGCGATCGAGTTGGCCAACGCCACGCCCTTCGGGCTCGCCGCAGCGGTGTGGACGCGTGATCTCACGCGCGGTTTCGCCGTGGCCCGCGAGCTGCAGTCCGGAACCGTGTGGCTGAACGGGTACAACCACTCCTACGCCGAGATGCCCTCCGGCGGCGTGCGGATGTCCGGGATGGGCCGCACCCGCGGCGTCGAGGGCGTCGAGCAGTTCACCGAACTCAAGCACGTGCACTTCCCGGTCGGGCTATAACCCGAGCCAATAGGAGCTATGCGCAACAGGTTCTGGCTGGTCCTCTCGCACCGGCCTAACTTCGCTCGTAGTTTCTCTGGCCGCAACGGAGCGGCGTTGGAGGGTTCCCTTGCAATCAGGTTGGTTAGTGGTACTCATCGTCGCGGGCTACATCGCGTTGCTCGCCCTGATCAGCTTCCTGGCCGGGCGGTCGACACGGACCGCGTCAGGATTCACCGGCGGCGGCAAGAGCTTTCCCGCCGTCCTCATCGGATTCCTGCTCGCGTCCGAGTTCATCGGCACGAGCGCGAGCATCGGGACCGCGCAGGAGGCTTACGATTCCGGTATCTCGGCCGCGTGGAACATCGTCTCGCTGGGAATCGGGTTCGTGCTCTTCGCCTTCCTGCTGGCGCGCAAGTTCAGCGAGCTGGGGGAGAACACGATCTCCGGTGCCCTCGACCGTTACTACGGGAGGAGGGTGCGCACCGCGACGTCGATGATCATGGTCTGTTCCTTGCTGATCGTCGCCGTCTCGGTCTACGCCAGCGGTGGTGCGATCCTGAGCGGACTCCTCGGCATCGACCACGACCTGGCCGTCGTCCTGGTCGGTGTGCTCGCCACGTTCTACGTGGTGGTGGGCGGCATGCGATCGGTCGTCTACACCAACGTCGTGCACGCGATCGTGAAGATGGCCGGGGTGGTCATCCTCGCGATCGTCGGCTCTCAGCGCGCAGGAGGCGTGGACGGGCTGCGAGCAGCGCTGCCGCCGACGATGTTCTCCTGGCACGGGGTGGGTTTCGGGCAGATCTTCGCGTGGCTGATCGCCGGTGTCGGTGCCATCTTCGCGACCCAGTACGTCGTGCAGGCGATCACCACCGCCGGCAACGCTCACCGCGCGCAGCGAGCCGGGTTCTACTCGGCGCTGATCCTGGTTCCCTACGGTCTGCTCGCCGCGTTCATCGGTATGTGCAGCGCCGTTGTCTACCCGCACATCAAAAGCATCCAGGCCATGCCCGCGTTCGCCGTGGACATCGACCCGGTTCTAGCCGGGATTGTCGTCGCAGGGCTCGCCGGCGCGATGTTCGGAACCATCGCGGCCCTCGTCATCGGCGCTTCCACGCTGCTGCTCAAGGACTTCTACCAACCGCACTTCAACGCCGCTGGGGACGACCGCCGCGACGTGCTGTTCCTCCGGGCGGCCACGGTGGTGACCGGTTTGGTTCCGATCGCGCTGGCGCTGTTCGCCACCGATGTGCTCACCGTGACCTTCCTGGCGAAATCGCTGCGCGCGGCACTGGCGGTGCTGGTGCTGCTGATGTTCTACGCGCCCCGTTACGGCACGAGGGCCGGTGCGTTCTGGGCCGTCGTGCTCGCGCTGCCGACCACCATCGGCTGGTTCCTGCTCGGTGACCCCTTCGGCATCGACAACGCCTACATCGCGGTCGCCACACCCTTGCTGGTGATGACCTGCACCCACCTCACATCGGGCCGGTCGAAGACCGTCCCTGCGGTCACCGGGGAGAAGACATGACGAACAACGCCCTGCCCGTCGGCGCTGATCTGCGCGGCTGGCTGGACCACTTGCAGGCGACCGGACGCCTGTCCGCGGCCAGGCCGGGAGCGGACCTGCGATTCGAGCTGCCCGGTATCGCCAGCCGGCTCGACGGCGACCGCGCGGTGCTCTTCGGGAAGCCCGGCGGGAAAGACATCACCGTCGTGTCCGGGCTGCTGTCGCGCCGCGAATGGATGGCAGAAGCGCTCGGGGTCGCCGAGACCGAACTCATCGACCGCTTCCAGCAGGCGTGCCAGGACCCCGTTCCGTGGACCGAGGTCGAGCACGCCCCCTGCCAGGAGGAGGTGATCCGAGAGGTCGACCTCGGCTCGTTGCCCGTTCCCACGCACAACGAGCACGACCACGGCCCGTACATCACCGCGGGCCTGCTCATCGCCCGCAATCCGGCGACCGGGTCCCAGAACGTGTCCATCCACCGCCTGCAGGTCAGCGGGCCGGACCGGCTCGGGGTCCTCCTGCTGCCCAGGCACACGGCAGCGTTCTTCGGGCAGGCCGAAGCGGCGGGAACCGACCTGGAGGTGGCGATCGCCATCGGCGTCGATCCGCTCACCTTGATGTCCTCGCAAGCGGCTGTACCGATCGACCACGACGAACTGGAGATAGCCGGGGCGCTGCGCGGCAGCCCGCTGCCGGTGACCAAGGCGGTCACCAACGAGGTCCGGGTTCCCGCCGACGCGGAGATCGTCCTGGAAGGCAGGCTGCTCGCCGATGTCCGGGAGCCGGAGGGGCCTTTCGGCGAGTTCCCCCAGTACTACGGTCCTCGTGCCGACCGCCACGTGGTGCGCGTCGACGCGATGACGCATCGCCGAGACCCGATCTACCACACCGTCGTCGGCGGTGGATTGGAACACCTGCTGCTGGGATGCATTCCGCGTGAAGGCTCCTTCCTGGCGCACCTGAGGCAGAACTTCCAGTGCGTGCGGGCCGTGCACCTGCCGCGCGGCGGTGTGTGCCGCTACCACCTCCACGTGCAGGTCAGCGATCCCGAACCCGGCGAGGTGAAGAACCTCATCCTCGCAGCGCTCGGAGCGCACTACGACATCAAGCACGTGACGGTGGTCGACTCCGATGTGGACGTCTTCGACCCCAACGAGGTCGAGTGGGCCGTCGCCACCCGATTCCAGGCTGACCGCGATCTGGTGCTCGTCGGTGGCGCGCAGGGCTCACGACTCGATCCGTCCACAACGGACGGTGTGGGAGCGAAGATGGGTCTCGACGCGACAATTCCGCTCGTCGACGACGAAGACCGGTTCACCAGGATCCGCGTTCCTGGAGCCGAAGACATCGACCTGGAGCGTGCGGTGGCCCCCGCGCCGGCGGACTGGCAGTCCGCACGCTGACCCGCACGAACGCCCTTCCGCAACACCACACCAACAGACCTCGATGAGGAGGTGGACATGTCCACGACGAACACCGGACTGTCCAGAAGAGCCACGCTGTACGCGAGTTTCGCCTCGGTAGCAGGATGGGCGTTCGACCTGTTCGATCTGTTCATCCTGCTCTACGTCGCCAGCACGATCGGCGATCTGATCTTCCCGGTGGCGAGCCCGACCTTGAGCCTCGCCGCGGTCTACGCCTCGTTCGCGGTGAGCGTGTTGCTCCGCCCGGCCGGAGCGGCGATCTTCGGAGCGGTCGCCGACCGCAGCGGACGCAAGCAGACGATGGTCATGGTCCTGGCCGGCGTCGGGTTGTCCACCGCGGCGATGGGTGCCGTGCCGACCTACGCCGCAGCCGGCATCGCCGCACCGCTGCTGTTCCTCGCACTGCGCCTGGTGCAGGGCGTGTTCGTCGGCGGCGTCGTCGCGGCGACGCACACCCTGGGCACGGAGAGCGTCGGGCAGCGCTGGCGAGGCCTGATGTCCGGGCTGATCGGTGGCGGCGGCGCGGGCATCGGTGCGGCCCTGGCCAGCGGCGTCTTCATCCTGGTCAGCGCGCTCTTCCCAGGCGATCAGTTCATCGTCTGGGGGTGGCGCGTCATGTTCTTCTCCGGGCTCATGGCAGCGTTGATCAGCTTCCTCGTGCTCCGCGGGGTCGAGGAATCACCGCTGTGGAAGGCGCAGCAGCAGGCTCCCGGTCCGAAGACGCGCTTCACCGACCTGGCTCGTGGTGGCAGGGGCGGCCTGCTCGTGCTGAACCTGGTGCTGGTCTCCGGTGCCGGTTCGCAGTACTACCTGACCTCCGGTTTCCTCCCGACATTGCTGGGCAAGGTCAGCGGTGTCGCCCAGAGCGCTCAGGGCACGATCCTGCTGGTCTCGAGTCTGGGAGTGATCGTTGCCGCGGTTGCCGCGGGGGAGCTCAGCGAGCACTTCGGGCGCCGACGCACGATGCTGTTGATCGGATCGTTCAACCTCATCGCTCTGCCCTTGCTGGTGTGGCTGATCACGAGCACCGATCCGGCGAGCACCGGGCTGATCATGTTCTACGCGTCGGCCCTGGCCTTCTTCGCCAACGCCGCCTACGCCCCGGTTCTGGTGTTCCTCAACGAACGCTATCCGACGGCGCTGCGAGGGCGGGGCACCGCGATCTGCTGGAACCTCGGCTTCATGATCGGTGGTCTGATGCCGAGCTTCGTCAACCTCGCCAGTCCGGAGCTGGCTGACGTGCCGGGTCGGCTCATGGTGTTCCTCTTCGTCATGGTCCTGGTCTTCATCGTCGCGGGAGCGCTGAGCCCGGAGACCCGTGGCGCCATGAACGCGGAGGAGACCGAGCGACGAGAGGTGCAGCCCGCGGTCGAATGAGAGGCCCGATCATGGCGCGCAAGACGGGCAGTCCCAGAGTTGCTGGGGCTGCCCGTGCTTCTTCCGACGCCGTCCTCGTCCGGGGCGAACTCGAGCGCTGATCTCGGCCAGCCCCGGGTTGTTCGTGGGGCGTGGTGGCGTCGAGCCATCGGGCAAGGCGGACGGGGTGAACAGCTCGTCGTGGACCATGAATGCGGCGCCGGTGAGTCCGGCGCGGTCGTGGAGGGCGGACTGCTCGATGCGGAGTTCCCGGGTGGCCAGAGGGAGGGAGCGTTGGTAGACGTTCTGCCGGATGGTGGCCAGAAGCAGGTCGCCCGCCTTGGCGACGCCGCCGCCGATCACGAACAACGACGGGTTGTAGAAGCTGACCAGGGTCGCCAGCAACGTGCTGATGTGGTGTGCGCGGCGAGCAGCAACCCACCGCCGTGTGATCGCCGCAGGTGGCCGCGTGGACGACGACGAATGTGGGAAGGCTCCGAATGACGAGGCGCCAGCGAATCATCGATGGTCGCGTCAGGCATTTGGACAACGAGATTCGGACTTTCCGAGACAAAATCGACAAGGGTGCGCAATGAACGACGACGAATCCGTGGTGTCGGTTGAGGACCTGCGCCAGGTGATGAACAGAGCCCTGGACAACCTGCAGGCGCAGGTGGGCGAGCGGGTGGAACTCGACAACGACTTCTTCTGGTCCGTGCCGCCGGAGCTCGCCTACGACGTCTACACGCAGCCGCAGCCAGAACAGTTGACCGTCGGCCAGCTCTCGGAGTCCTGGAGCAACCTCGCCCGGCTGAACGAAGCTGCTGGCGAGGTCCCGGCTTACGCGTTGGTTTGGCTGGCCGACGTTCTCAAAGCTCTTGGCCACCAGACCCGGTAGTCGTCCTGTGCGGGTAGTAAAGGAATCCCTGGCATTCCTATCCTTTTTGACGCCCACGCCAGACCGTCGGGCTGACAGGCTAGGCCCGTCGCGCGAGCGAGGGGGTGAAGTCGAGCAGCTGCTGGCAATACCGGCGTACCTGCGCAACAGGAGGGAGCTGGAGCTTCTTCAAGCCCGACGCCCTCACCAGCCCGTCGCCCACGGCGTCGGCCCGGCTCCATTGCTTCAGCTCGACCAGGACGTATGACGATTCGCCCGATTCTGGGTGGCATCCGCACAGAAGTGCGTCCACCCTCTTCGGGCTGTAGGGCAACCTGTGCTCGAGCAACACCTCGACGTGGCTGAGCCCGGCGTCGCGAAGCACTTCGAGCAGCACCGGGAGGCTGTTGCGCCACGCCCCCACTTCGCCGCGGTTCGAACTGAGGTCGTACCGGCCACCGACGGCGGTGGCGACTTCCTCGATTAGCGTTCCCTGCTCGGCTTTGGTGAGCAGCTCGGCTGCGCTCCCACGAACGTGCCGCAAACGATCCCCCAGCAATGTCACTCCAGCGAGTCGGTCGCGAAGTGGATCTTAACGCTGGGTCGTCGAGATCTGGTGCGGGTTGATGGTTACGCACGCGTCGCTGGCTGGGTCCGACATCGAGGCACAGGTGCAGAAGACGCCTCGAGAGCCGTTCACCGGGGCATCGCCTCGCTTGTGTTGGCGAGATACGCGAGGTGATGAGAGGTCCCCAGTGCAACGGGGCGGCTCGTGGCGCCCCACGCCGAGGTGTCGTTGTTGAATGCGGCTGCTATCTCCTCGTCTCCCCATGAGAATTCCGGGCCGGAGAAACGCCCGGAATGGACGAGCTCACGGCAGATCGAGCGAAGCGTGGAAGCGCGCACCGACTCTGTGGCGTCTTCCGGGGTTTGTCCCGTCGGTTCCCGGGAGTACATCCAGCTTTTGTTGCACGAGTACTTGAGACTGACGTGCTTGCTCCGGTATCCCTTGCCCGGAATCGGGTGGACCACCCCGTAGTCGCCGAGCTGGACGTCGACGGCGGTCTCATCGCGCAGCTGCCGCCACAGTTCCTCCTCGACGCGCGGTTCCTCCCACGTGGAGGTCCGGTTGAGCATGCGCGGGATGGAGCCGGCGAGCAGTGTGGTGGAGCGGAACGGTCCAAATTCGGCAACGATCCGCAGAGCCTTGCCAGCGAGCTCCTGGAGTCGCGGGGAGTTCTCTGGAACGTACTGGAGATCGATGATCAGATCGAGCTCGGCGTTGTCAAGCCGCGTTCTTTCGAGCAGTTCAGACAGGCGCGCTCTGGTGAACTCGGCTGGTCTCATGCGGATGGCGCCACCGAGTCCCATCTCCTCGCTCAGATTCCTGCATGCGGACAGCACGTCGGCTTCGACGTCAGAGCGAATCACGGGTTCGAACGGGACCGGGTATGAATCGAGGAGGTCGACAGGCCCGTCCAGTCGGTCCGCCAGCGTGCGCAGGGCGCCAGCGGGTCCGCTGCCGAAGCTCGGCATGTGAGCGACTTCGGTTGCATCGATCATCAGATGGCGCCCGGCCGCGTGGAGGCTCCGTGCGACTTCGTCGACCTTGCCGAGCTGGCTGTGCGGTGAGGAACCCGGTACCAGCTCCAGCAGCGGTTGCACCCGCCGGATCTGCGACGTTCGGTTCCATCTGCGAAGCGCGGTGAGTTCGCCTCGTTTCGCGCGAAGCGCCACCAACGCGCTGAAGTCTTGTGCCACGATCACAGCTCCATCCCGCAGCTGCGCCAGGTTCAACCACGCTGAACACTAGATCTTCTAGCCACAGACGACCATCCGCCGGAGGCCTGAATTGATGGACCGCGAATCGTGTGCGGGGGCGCCGTGGTCGCTGAGCTGAGGCCCTAGTTGTTCTTGGCGGAGACGTGACGAGGCCAAAGAAGAGCTTGGGAGGGTGCGTATCCGAGAGGGATTTGCACCCCACCGGTAACGACGCAGGTCAGGGCGCTCAGGAGTTGAGCGGTTCCCAACATCTGCATCAAAAACCCCAGGTCAGCCGATTGACCTGGGGTTATTCTTGTGTCCGAGGGGGGACTTGAACCCCTTCCAGTGGGAGGAATCCCCGTTCGTGGGATTCATCTCCATGTCCGTCAAGTTAGCACAGCTGTTTTCGCGTTGAGTATGTGTCGGCGCGTGCGGTGCGCGTCCCGTGAGGGTTTGTCGGCGTGTTTCGGCCAGCGTTGGTCGTCCGGTCACGCGGTGTGGCCCTGTTCCTTGGCATTGGTGTGGTGCCGCAAAGCGCTCGGCAATCCGCAGGGCCCGGCGGCCGGCGGTGTCGTCGTTGCGGGATTGGCGGTGGGGTGTGGGGTGCGGCTATTCGGGTGGTTGTGTTTGTGGGTGTCGTCATGGGGGTGGTGTGCCGGCGTTCCAGGGCTGGTTGGTCAGTTCGGGATGTGAGGTGCGCTGTGACTGAGACGGGGTCATTGGGAGTGTCCGGCCGTGGTCGTCGCAGGAGGCGATGTCGTACTAGTGGGTACCGCGAGGTGGGTGTGCGGTTTGCGTTTTACGGTCGGATGTCGACCAGGGAGTTTCAGCATCGGGAGACGTCGCTGGCGTGGCAGCGTGAGGTTGCCGAGGCCACGATCTCCGGGCGTGGGGTGGTCGTGGAGGAGTTTTTCGATGAGGGCTGTTCCCGCCGGGCGTCTTGGTGGAAACGACCGGCTGCGGCGGCTCTGCTGGCCGCGGCGGGGAGTTCCGATTGTGGTTTTGATGCGGTGATTGTGGGGGAGTATGAGCGGGCGTTTTGCGGGAATCAGTTCCGGGAGGTGATGGCGGCTCTGGGGGAGTGCGGCATACAGCTGTGGTTGCCGGAGGCGGATGGGCCGGTGGATTTAGCTGATCCGGAACATCGGGCGTTGATGGTGTTGCTGGGTGCGCAGTCGCGGCGTGAGGCGGTGCGGTCGCGGCATCGGGTGTTGGCGGCGATGCGGACGCAGGCGTGCGAGCAAGGGCGGTTTTTGGGTGGGAGGCCGCCGTATGGGTATCGGCTTGCCGACGCTGGGCCGCATCCGATTGCGGAGCATGCGCGGTGGGGTCGTCGGTTGCATCAGTTGGAGCCGGATCCGGTGACGGGGTCGTGGGTGCGGTGGATTTTCGAGCAGCGTGCGGCAGGCCGGAGCATTGCCGGCATCGCGCGGGAGCTCAATGACCGTGGGGTGGTGTGTCCGTCGGGTGCTGATCCGGGGCGGAATCGGCATCGTTCGGGGCGGGCATGGAGAACGCCGACTGTTGCGGGGATCTTGGAGAATCCGCGGTACACGGGCAGACAGGTGTGGAACCGCACCGGCACGACCGGGAGTCCTGGGGCGGCTCGTCGTGCCGGTGGTACGGGGCGCCGTACGGACTCGGGGGAGTGGGTGGTGTCGACCGCGCCTGCGCATGCGGCGTTGGTGGACGAGGAGACGTTTCGGTCAGTGCAGGGGATCCGGTCGGTGAGGCAATCCCGGGACGGTGGAACGCGAACGTATCTGCTGTCGGGGTTTGTGGTGTGTGGGGCGTGTGATCGGCGGTTGGATTCGCACTGGGCGCACAACCGCCCCGGTTACCGTTGCCGTCACGGCCGCACGAGTGCCCGGGCCGAGGCACCGGGTCTCAAGAGCGTCTATGTCAGAGAGGAACACCTCCTCGACGGGCTGCGTTCGCAGCTGCCCGAGGTTACCGGCGATGCCGATGTGGTCGATCACCTTCGCGCGAACGGGTTGGTGATCGTCTATCTCGGCCCGGACTGGATGCTCGAACGGATCGAGCCGGAAGCGGTGACAACGGCACTGCCACCCAGCGGGACACAGCTGGCCTTTCCGGTGTGCTGACTGCCGCACCGGCCGGGTACCGCGAGGAACCTTGGCGTGGTCGAGGCTCCGAGCGAGCGCCAGGCACGCGAGCTGCGAAAACCACCCTAGACGCATCGCCGCTGTCGCCGCGATCTCGCTCGTTTCCGTCGCACTGATCGGAGAAACTCGACACAATGACCTCGTAGAGGCGAAAATCGAGAAAGGCCCGCCGTTCCATCCGTCGTGAAGGCGAGCGTGGCGCACGAAAGTGTCAGTTCGAGCCGAGGTATCCGTCTAGCGCGCTCCATCGTGCCGACAGGATCTGGATCTTGGTGTCGGCCTTGCTCGACGATCCGATCACCCCATCTAGATCAGCGTCCCGTAGAACGCGATGTGGCGCTCGGCCGCTGCTTGCCAGGTGTGGGCGGCGGCCAGCACCCGTCCTGCTGCGCGCCGGTCGGGATCGTCATCGGTGAGCGCGTGGGTTAGTTCGGTCGCGAAGGCGTGCGGGGTGGCGGCGAATCGGGCTGTGCCGCCGAAGACCTCGTGCAGCACCGGCAGATCCCGCACCACCAGGGGAGTTCCTGCGGCCAGCGCCTCCATGGCGGCCAGACCGAATCCTTCTTTCGTGGACGGGAAGGCGAATGCGTCGGCCGAGGCCACCAGCGTGGGCAGCTCGTCCTCGTCGACCGGTCCCAGCACCACCGGTTCGATGCCGAGCTGGGCCGCGCGGGCCTCCCAGCGCTGCCGGTAGTCGCGGTAGTCGAAGAGAGTTTCGCCCCCGGCGATGACCAGCGACACGTCCGGGTTCTGCTCGTGCAACTGCGCGTAGGCCTCCAGCAGATCCAGCGAACCTTTGCGCGGCTCGATGCCGCCAACGGTCAGGACGTAGCGGCCCAGCCGATCCTTCCAGCGCCGACGGCTTGCTTCGGTGGTGGTGGCGAACCGCTCGTAGGCGACTCCGTTGGGGATGACTTCGGCCTTGATGCCCCATCCGTCGGCGAGCTCGCCGGCCACGGCCTGGGAGACGCAGACGTGTGCGTGCGGGGTGACGATGGCCTGCTCGTGGCAGGCAGCCAGCTCGGGCGTGGTGAAGTGGTCGATGTGGTGCACTGTGCGCACGCAGTCGCCGACGGCGTTGGCGCTGATGCAGTCCTGGGCGTGGACCACGTCGTAGGCGTCGGGGGTGAACGCCGCGCCCAAGGCGTCGATGGAGCGCAACACCCGTTCGCCGACTGTTTCGTCGTCCGGGCCGTCGGGGAAGGGCACGATCCGCAGCCGCACCGCGGGGTCGACCGGACGGAAGAACCCCGTGTCGCCACCGCGTCCCAGCGTCCACACCGTCACGTTCTCACCGGCCGCCGCCAGGGCTTCGGCCAAAGCGAGGGTGTGCACCACGCCGCCACGGGGTTTCGTCGAGTAGCTCAGCAGCGCGATCTTCACACGGCACCTCCTCGGTAGGCGGACGGTCGTCGCTCATCGAGGTGCCGCAGCACTCGTCGTGCGCGTTCGATCTCGGCGGCCACGTCGACCTCGGCGACCGCAAGTCCGGCTTTCGACCAGGTGCGGGCCAGGATGTCGCCGCCCGGTCCGACGACCTTGGCCTGGCCGAGGAAGCGCATACCGCCCAGGGTTCCGGTCTGGTTGGACGAGGCGAGCACGACCTGGTTCTCGGCTGCCCGGGTCTGGTCGTAGAGGTCGAAGAGCTTGGCCTGGCGGTCCTGCGCCATCCGGGGAGCGCGGTTGGTGATGCTGGTCGGCCACGCCGACAGGCATGCCAGGATCTCCACGCCGTCCAGGGCCAGCGACCGCGCTGATTCCGGAAAGGTCTTGTCGTAGTCGATGAGCATGCCCAGCCTGCCGACCGGGGTGTCGAAGGCGTCGAAGCTCTCGCCGGGGGAGTAGGCAGCGACCTCGCCGGCAGGCAGGTGCACCTTGCGGTGCCTGCCCAGCACGCCGTCGCCGCTGACGCAGACCGCGGCGTTGTAGCGGGCGTCGCCGCCGTCCTCGCTGTAGCCGAAGCACACGACCATTTCGGCGGCCAGCGCGGCGACCCGCTGGATCACTGGGTCATCGGGTGTGAGCGCAGGGGGCAGCGCGTCGGGGTCGGGGTGGCGGAGGTCGGCCAAGTAGCCGCCGAGCGCGGCGTCGGGCAGCACCAGCAGCCCGGCTCCGGCCTGGCGGGCGTCGTCGATGAGCTTGGCGATGCGGGCCAGGTCGAACTCCAGGTCGCGCCCGAAGTGGGCGGCGGCCGCTCCGATGCGGACCGTGCTCATGAAATGCGTGCTCCTGCGGGGTAGGTGTCCGGGCGCCGGTCGCGGAGGTGGCCCATGTGGCGACGGGCGGCCTCCAGGGCGTGCGCGACGTCGACCTCGGCGACCGCCATTCCTGCCTCGACACCGGTGTCGGCGAGCACGTCGCCGCCCGGGTCGACGACCTTGGCGCTGCCGACGAAGCGTAGCGAACCGAAGGTCCCGGCTTGGTTCGCCGACAGCCACACCACCTGGTTCTCCAGAGCCCTGGCGCGGTCGAACAGGTCGAACCGCCGCTTCCAGCGGTCCTCCGCGAGGTCGGCGGCGGCGTTGGTGCGCGAGCCCGGCCAGGCCGAGATGCAGACCCCGATCTGGGCACCGTCGAGCGCCAGCGCCCGCGCCGCCTCCGGGAAGGCCTTGTCGTAGCAGATCAGCATGCCCAGCCGCCCCGCCGGCGTGTCGAACGCACCGAAGACGTCGCCGGAGTCGTAGCTGGCGTTCTCGCCCAGCGGCTGGTGCACCTTGCGGTGGTTTCCCAGCACCCCGTCGCCGCTGACGCACACGGCGCTGTTGAAGCGGCGGTCACCGGCCTGTTCGCAGTAGCCGGCGACCACCGTCATCTCCCGGGCCAGCGCGGAGAGCCTCCGGATCTCCGGTCCGTCGAGCGCCAGCGCGGGCGGTCCGGGGTCATCACCGGCGCCGTCGAGGCTGAGCAGGTAGCCGCCGAGGCAGGCCTCGGGCAGGGCCAGCAGCTCGGCACCGGCTGCTCGCGCCTGGTCGATGAGCTTCTCGACGATGACGAAGTCCTGTTCCAGGTCGCGGCCGAATTCGGCGGCGACGGCGGCCATTCGCAGCGTGCTCACGCGTTCCCCAATCCGGTCACCGTCGAGGTGACCGCTTCCGTGATGTCCCCGTCGGGCCAGCGCAGCCCGACACCGTTGCCCGGAACCAGTTCGCCGCACACCGCGCTGGTGGCCGGTCCCGCCGGTGGCGGGGTGTTGCCTGCTCCGTCGGCGGTGAGCATCGCGAAGCCGGGGAAGCAGGTCAGCCAGTCCGCCACCGTCGCTCCGGTGGGACGCGGAATTCGCGCCACGTCCAGCACCGCGCCGCAGCCACCGGCTTCGGCGAGCATGCCTAGGGTGCCCGCGATCCCGGCCATCGAGACGTCCTTGGCCGCCGCCGGTCGCGCGGCGGCCACCGATCCGATCATCGTTCGCAGCTCGGGGGTTCGCCGATGACTCGTCGAATCCCACTGCCGCCCTGGGTAGTTGGACCGCCATCGGCCGCCGAGGTCGGCGGTGAGACGGATCTCGTGACCGGGACGACCGCCACCGCCCGGTACCGGGCTGGTGGTGCGGCCGAGCGCGGTGACCGACAGCGATGCGGGCACGCCGAGCTGGGTGTGCCCGCCGAGCAGTGGGATGCCGCCGTAGGCCTCGGCGGCGCGCCGCAGCCCGGTCAGCAGCCGGGTGGCGTGCGAGGTGTTGCGGGCTCCGAGCGCGTCGAGCAAACCGACCGGTTCGGCACCCATCGCCGCCAGGTCGTTGATGTTGACCAGCACCGAGCACCAGCCCGCCCAGTCCGGGTCGCGTTCGACCATGGCGGGCACGATCGCGTCGCAGGCCGCCACCAGGTCGCTGCCCGGCACCGGAGCACCGTCGTCACCGACGAAACCCGGGCCCCCGAGAGCTTTCGGAAGCCCTGCGGCAGTGGCCAGCAGCGGTCCCAGCGCGGCCTTGGTGCCCTCGACGAGGTCCTGAATCCGGCGCACCGGCCACCGCATCAGCACGTGCGGCTCACCGGCCGCCTCGACCTCGCGGACCCGCCGCCACCCGAGGCGGTCGAACAACGGCTCGTTGCGGACCTGAACAGCCGCGTCGAACCGCAGGACTCCCGCGGTCTCGGCATGCGCACAGGCAGATCTGATCAACGCCGCGCCGATCCCGCCGGTACCGCGCGCCCGGCCGTCGACGGCCAGCCGTCCGCCCTGCCACCAGCCCAGATCGGGGCCGTCGGTCGCCGGGCCGAGCCGCACGCCACCGAGCACATCGCCGTCGGCGGATCGGGCCACCAGCACCACCGTGCGGGGGTCGTCGTCGCGGTCGTCCCGATCGGTGCCGGTGAACAGACCCTGTTCCCGCACGAACACCTCGTGCCGCAGCCTCTGGTAGGCGGGCAGGGTCGTGGAGTCGGCGGGTTCGATGCGGAACGCCGGGCGCCTGGCCAGGCTCGCGCGGTCGCCGAGTAGCGACAGGATGTCCGGCACCTGACCGCTGCCGGGGGCGAGCAGTTCCTCGTAGGCGATCACGTCCTCACCCGCCCGCCGTCTTGAGCACCGAGCAGGCACCGCAGGCCGCGCAGCCCGCACCCTGATCGGCGCCCGACATCCCAGCGGCCTTGAGCAGTTCGGCGACCGCGTCGGTGACGTAGCTCAGCAGCTCACCACTCGGTGCACCGAGGCCGTCGCGGGCCGCCAGCGTGCCCGCCATCGGGCGGAACGGGACGACGAACGGGTAGACGCCGCGTTTGATGAGCCCGGCGGCGCCGGCGATCAGCTCGTCGGGGTCCTCTCCCAGCCCGACCAGCAAGTAGGTGGAGACCCGGTTGTGGCCGAACACGCGCACCGCGTCGTCCCACGCGGCTTCGTACTCGGTCAGCGGGACTTGGGACTTGCCGGGCATCCATCGCCGCCGCACCTGCTCGTCCAGCGCCTCGACGTGGAGGCCGATCGCGGTGGCGCCCGCGTCCTTGAGCTCACCGATCCAGCGCAGGTCACCGGGTGGTTCGCACTGCACCTGGATCGGCAGTCCCGGAACCGCCTCCAGCACGGCGCGCACCGAGCGCACCAGGTTGCGCGCGCCGCGGTCCGGGCCGGTGGTGGTGCCGGTGGTCATCACCATCTGCCGCACGCCGTCAAGCCGGACGGCGGCCTCAGCGACCTCGGCCAGCTGAGCTGGTGTTTTGGCTGCCACCGTCGCACCACCGCGCAACGACTCCTCGATGGTGCAGAACCGGCAGCGGTCCGACTCGGCGTAGCGGATGCAGGTCTGCACGACGGTCGTGGCCAGCACGTCGGACCCGTGCAGCCGGGCGATCTGCTCGTAGCGCACACCGTCCGATGTGGTCAGGTCGTAGAACTTCGGTCTGCGCACGGGGGAGAGCTCGATCCCGGTGTCCTCCTCGCCCAGCCAGACCCGCCCGTCACGCACCGAGTACGGGCTGGCGGGATTGGTGGGCAGCGCGGCGTTGGCACCGTCGACGAGGACGTGCCCGTCGTCGCTGGGGCCCGCGCCCGCCGGTCGCGCGACCTCGGCGTCCAGCCGCACCCCGCGCAGGGCCAGCTCCGCGCGGGTGGTGATCCGCACGTCCACTGTCGTGCTGTTGCGTGTCCGTTCGGTACCCACGCTCACGACACACCTCCGGAAAACGTCGGCGCTCGCTGCGAGGCGGGCCTCTCTCCAGGTCCCGCCTCGCAGCACGCGCGAGGGCAGGACCTCAGAGTTGGTAGGTGGAGTTGATGATCGCGCCCTTGCGCGCGTAGTGGATGATCGCGTCCTGCACGTCCAGCGGGTGAGTCGGGATGACCCCTTCGATGAGGTCCTCCTCCCGCGCGCCGTGCAGCGACAGGCCGAATCGGCAGCAGTAGACCTTGCCGCCCTCGGCGATGAAGGTCTTGAGCTGATTGTTGATGTTGTGCTCACCGGGGAACGCGGAGTTGCCCGTGGTCGGGAATCCGCGGGTGGCCAGGCAGTTCAGCGAACCCGGTCCGTAGAAGTAGACGGCCGATTCGAAGCCCTTGCGCAGCGCGCGGGTCGCCTGCAGCACGGCCACGAAGCTGACCGAGGATTCGTGCGCGATGCCGTGCACGAGGGTGAAGTAGGTTTCGCCGTTCTCAGCTTGGTAGTCGGGGAATACCTTGGTCGACCCGTAGATGCTGGAACCCTCCGGCAACGACGGGTGCGGGATCTCCTCGCGCGACTTCTGCTCGACGTCGGTGAGATCGACGGCCTCGGACATGGTTGTCTCCTCTGGTTGCGGGGATTTCAGTCGTAGAGCGCGGCGAAGGTCTCGCGGAACACGAGATCGCCGAGTTCGCCATCACCTGCCGCGGCGCGCATTCGGGCGTATTCCCCGGGGAAGTCGCCCCACGGCTGGTCGCTGGCGAAGAGCACGCGGTCGTGGCCGATGCCGCGGTGCTCGATCTCCCGAGCCAGCCAGTGCGGGGCGAACCCGATGGCCCAGGAGAGGTCGGTGTAGACGTGCTTGCCGGCGGCGATCCAGTCGAAGAACCGCGAGCCGACCAGCTTGATGTGGCCGCTCATGCCGCCGCCGAAGTGCACCAGGTGCACCCGCACCCGGTCGGCGTACCACTCGACCAGGTTTCCCACCTGATCGATGTCCGAAGCCGCCCCCGGCGAGGTGTGCACGTGCACCACCAGGTCGTGGCGCTCGGCGACGGCGAAGATCTCGTCCAGCTGCGGACGGCATTCAGGCGCCGTCGGCGAGCCACCGAGGAGGAAGCTCAGCTTCAACGCCCGGACACCCCGTTCGCCCGCCAAGGCCAGGGCTTTGGCCGTGCGCTCCCGATCTTCGGGCCGCGCCGAGACCCACAGTCCGGCGCGGACCCGCTCGTCGCGCTGCGCGGCCTCCAGGACCAGTTCGTTGTGCGCGAAGGCGACGTCGGGATCCGGCACGCCGTAGTTCGGCAGAACCAGGGCCCGTTCGGTTCCCTCGGCATCCAGATCGGACAGAAGTTGGTCGACCGTCGCCCGCGCGGTGGTATCCGGATTGATGGCCGGGCCACCGTAGAAGGGGTATGCGGGCAGCACGCCGAGGTGCCGGTGGGCGTCGAAGACCAGTCGGTCGTTCACCGTTCTCCTCAGCTCATCAGGGGTGCGGTGGACAGCGACGACGGCGGGCCGGTCAGCGTGCCGCACACGTCGGTGATGCGGCGGGCCGCGTCGATCCGCTCGGCGAGGTAGTGCGCGTCCTGACCCACGCCTTCCATCCGGCCGGATCCCCAGGTGTACTGCCAGGGCAGCCCGAGGAAGTACAGGCCGGGAGCGCTGGTGACCCCGCGCCAGTGCGTCGGGTAGCCGCGACCGTCGAACACTGGAATTTCGATCCAGGTGTAGTCCGGCCGGAACCCGGTGGACCAGATGATCGAGGTGACCCCCGCTGCGACCAGGTCCAACTCGCACGGATCGGTCGCCGGGTCGGGCTCCCACACCGGCACGTACCGAGCCTCGGAAGGAGCGTCGATGCCACGCGCATCGATGTGGGCGTCGATCGCATCCTTGATGGACTCCATCACCTGATCCGCGGAGTCCAAGTTGGACTTCAGGTCGTCGCCGAAACCAGCTCTGCCGTCGTCGACATCGAGCAGATGACCGTAGAGCCGCATGCCCTCGGACGCGAACCGGCGCAGATCGATGTCACGCCCGCCGTCACGCCCGGTGACGTAGTGGTTGACCCGCTTGCGCACCTGGGCAGGATCGGCGAACTCGTCGATGCTCTTGGCGTAGTGGCCCATGTCGTCCAACCACGCCACGCAGTCGCGCCCGCGGTAGAACCGCGCCACCCGAGGCGCGTTGCCCACCGCCAAGTGCACGCCCCGCCCGGCGAGGTGCAGGTCCTCGGCGATCTGCGCGCCGGACTGGCCGCTGCCGACGACCAGCACATCGCCCGGTGGCAGCGCATCGGGACTGCGGTAATCAGCCGAGTGCAGCTGCGTGATCCGGGCCGGAACGCGTTCGGCGATGCGCGGTGTGCTGGGCACGTGGTAGGCGCCGGTGGCGACGACCACCTGCTCAGCGGTGAGCTCCCCGGCGGTGGTGTCCAGCAGGAACGTGCCCGTCTCGGTGCGCCGCAGCCTGGTGACGCGCACGCCTTCGACCAGCGGCGGGCCGAAGGACTCGGCGTAACTGTCCAGGTAAGCCACGATCTCGTCTCGCACCATGAAGCCATCCGGGTCCGCGCCCTTGTAGGCGAACCCCGGCAGAGCGCACTGCCAGTTCGGTGTGACCAGGCAGAACGAGTCCCAGCGGCGGGACCGCCAGTCGTGGCCCAGCTGCTCGGCTTCGAACACCACGTGCCGGATTCCCCGTTGTTGCAGGCAATAGCTGGCGGACAGTCCTGCCTGCCCGCCACCGACCACCACGACCGGGTAGTGAATGTCGGTGAGGCTCATGACGTCCTCCCGGGCGGGTGGATCAGCGCTTCGACGGTGACCCGGTCGTCGGCGCGATGGCCGTCGGAGGTCGCGGTGATCTCGGCCAGCTGACCGGCCGCGGCGGTGCAGCCCATGCCGAACTTGGCCCGCACGCGATCACTGGCGATCTCCAGCGCCTGCCGGCTTCGCTCGACGAAGTCGGCGACGGTGTAGACACCACCAGCTTCGAGGTAGTCCTCGATGATCGTGGATGGGGAGTAGCATTGCTGGACCGCACCGTCCGGCCAACGCACTTGGAAATGCATTTCGGGCATTGGTCCTCCAGGAGCAGGGGTTCGAGGGAGCGCCTCGTCGCTGCTGTTGGGAACCATTCCAGCCACCGGTGATTTCCGAACGAAGACATCCGGAATAACGGACGGTTTCGTTGAATGGGGCCAGGTTTCGGTTCTGTTGACGGTCGCCAGTCACACTGGACTGATCGAGGCGGTTCGGGCGAGACGAAACCCGACCCGGCGCGGACACGCCGGCGCCCCCGACCTCGGAAGTCCGGGGGCGCCGGCGTGAGTTAAGTTGCGGGGAACGCGGGCAGCTGTTTCCGGCAAGCGTCACCTCGTACGCTGCGCCGAGCGCATCGAACCCGATGCTGGTGGTGCCTTGGTAATACGTTGTCGCATCGGATTCGTAGCGGGCGAGGACCCCGTCGATGTCGCCGACGGTTGGCGGTTCGAGCCGCAGTCGGCCGAGGTCTTCTGGTTTCCGTGCCTTCTCCCGCATTCCCGCCGCGTCTTAGCGTGCGTGAGGCGGAACGTCCGTGGGCGCCTGGGCGAGGTTCTGCGAGAACATGTACTTGAAGATCTTCCAAGAGCCGTCGTCGTTCTTCAGCACGAACAATTCGCGGAAGTAGGACTTGGTCACTTGGCCGCCTGCGACGTCAACGACATCGACCGGTTGCTCGGAGCGGACGATCGCCATCCCGTCGTGCTCTACAACGTCGACGATCTGCAGGTCTACCTTCATGGAGATGGCCGCGAAGGTGTCGTCGTAGAACTGGGAGATGGCTGCCCGGCCCGACAAGCTAGGGATCTGGTCGGGGACGATCTCGGCATCGTCGGTGTAGAGGGCCAGGATGCTGGACTTGTCCCTGGCCTGCAACGCGATTCCGTATGCCGTGGCGGTGTCGAACGGGCTTGAACTGCTGGACATGCTGATTCCCTTCTTCGACGATTCAGAATTTTGCGGCGCTGTGGGCGGCGGCGGTGGTCAGGCCGCCGCGGCATCGACGCGGAGCGGAGCAAGGGCACAGCTCCACGCGACGAGTTGGTCGACCACCGCCTCGAGCGGGGGCAGGTGGTGCTCACCCGGCGTGAGCTCGCTGAAATTCTCAAAGTCGGGAAACAGCGAGAACGCGACCTGGGCACCGCCGTCGCCGGCCGCTCCCGGACAGCCACCGCCGTGCTGGCCAACCGCTGGCTGGTAGGAATGCGGGCTCAGTAGGCGACGGTGAATCGGCGGCCGGTGTGCTGCGGTCGTTCGATCTCGTCGACGACCGCGACGGCGAAGTCTTCTGTGGAGATGCGGCTGTCCCCGGCGTCGTCGGTCAGCAGGTCGTCGGTGGCCGTGCGGTAGGTCCCGGTGCGATCGCCCGGCTCGATGGTGGCGGGCGGCGTGGCGTTGACCCACTCGACGTCGGAGACCGTGCGGTAGTAGTCGAGGGCGTCGCCGTGTGCGTGCATGATCTGCAGCAGGAACTCGGGAAGGCCCTCGGCGTCCCACACCTGATTGCCGTCCGGGGTGCGCAGCGAGCCGGCGCCGCCGACGGCGATCAGCCGGGGTGCGTCCGTGTCCAGCGAGCGGAGGCCGGCCACGAGCGCCTCGGCCGCGGGCTTGATCGTGGCGATGGTGCTCGGGCCGTCGCCGCCACCGACTGCGCTGACCAGTACGTCCTGGCCTTTGGCTGCGGTCGCCACCGACGCGGGGTCGAGCACGTTGCCCTCGCTGACCGTCAGGTTCTCGTGCTCCGTGCTGATCTTGGCCGGGTTGCGGACGACCGCGGTGACCTCGTGTCCGCGGCTCAGGGCTTCCGCCACGATGCGGTTGCCGATCGTTCCGTTGGCTCCGAAGACGGCGATGTGTGCCATTTCTGCTCCTTCTTGGGGGTTCCTGGTTTGTAGTTTTCCGTCGATCTGAGTGTTCGGACAGGTAGAATGCCGACCAGTCATGGTGAAAAACAGACATCCGATCCCGTTGATCGGGTTCGCGCCGCCTGAGGGCACGCCGCTGCCCGGGCTCGAGGTGATGACGCTCGCCGACCTGGCGGCCCGCGCCGGCTCTGCCGACCTGAGCGCACCTCAGCGCCCGGAGTTCCACCTGCTCTTCGCGGTCACCCGCGGCACGCTGCGGCACAGCGTGGACTTCACCACGCACCGGGTCGCCGCGGGTTCGGTCCTGTGGGTGCGACCGGGGCAGGTCCAGCAGTTCGGCGACCTGACCGCGGCCGACGGCGTGCTGGCGGTGTTCCAGGCCAGTTCGGTCGGTCCTGCGACTGCGGCCGCCGCACGGCTGGACGACCCGTTCGGCCGCGCCGTCGCCGCTGCCGCGGACCCCGGCACGGACGCGCTGCAGCGGGCCGTCGCTCACCTGGCCGCGGAATTCACCGATGCGGGAGACCTGCCGGTGGACTCCCGGCGGGAGGTTCTGCGCAATCTGCTCGCCGTCGTCGCGGTGCGGGTGGCAGCGCTGTGTGCTCAGCCGGTCAGCGCAGACGACACCACCTTCGTCCGGTTCCGCGCCCTGGTCGAACAGGACTTCGCCCGCACTCGGCAGGTTGCGGACTACGCCGCCGCGCTCGGCTACTCCGCCCGCACGCTGAGCCGGGCGACACAGACCGCGGCCGGTGTCGGCGCCAAGGAGTTCATCGACCGCCGCGTCACCCTCGAGGCAAAACGGCTGCTCGCGCACGCCGACCTGCCCGCGACTTCGATCGCGACCCGCCTGGGCTTCGCCGACCCGACCAACTTCGCCAAGTTCTTCCAGCACCGGACCGGCCTGCCACCGGGCACCTTCCGAGCGTCCGTCCGTTAGCCGCGCAGATCCAGGCCGACGTCGAGGGCCGGCGAGGAGTACGTGAGCACGCCGACGGCGAAGTAGACCCGACTAGCGAACTTTCGATCTGGTGCCCGGCCTCCGAGAGCGTGATGCGTCCTCGTGAGACGTCATCTGACTGCGGCGGGACCATGATCATGGTGTTGTTCCGGGGCGGGTGTGGATCTGTTCCCGCGCATGATCCCGCTCGGTTGTGGGCGGTTGCCAATCGTTGGTCGAGCTCGGAGGGCGGCGATGAGGAGGTGGCCGAGCATCTTCGCGTGAACGGGTTGATGATCGTTTACCTCGGCCCGGACTGGATACTCGAAGAACACCAGGCGCAAACGGCGCCCACACTGCTGCCGCCCAGCGGAACACAGCTGGCTTTTCCGGTGTGCGGACCAAGGGCACGGGCCGGGTGCCGCGAACAACCTTGGCGCGGTCGAAGTGCCGAGCGCCAGGCCGGCGAACTGCGACAACAGCCGTAGACGCGACTGAGGCGAGACCGTAGCCTCGCCTCAGCTGATATCCAGGACCCCAAGGTCAAACCCGTGGGGTAATTCTGTGTCCGAGGAGGGAGTTGCTCGCTAACCACACGGCTTCAGCTGCCGGTGTAGCCGTGAAGGCGGGCCTTCTCTGCCGTCCCACCTGTCTCGTCGGAGTGCCGCCTGGGACACGTTGGCAGGACAGGCTAGCCACCGCTGTGAACTGGGAATACATGCGGGTGGATTGGTCTGGGACGCGTGGTGTCAGGCGACCCAGCATGGTCGTTCACAGGCGTGGGGGCCTTTAATACTGCAACGGCACTCGTGTGGGTCGGTAGTGGATCATGGTGGGTGTGGTGCTGGATGTGCTGTGGGTGGAATTGGAGCGGGTGCATGCGCGGATCGCGGGCCGGTTCGTGCGGTCGGAGCCGCGTGCGCGGGTGCGTGAGTACGTGTCGGGCCTGGTCGCGGGGCTGGAGCGGAAGAACGGGTGGACCATCGCCGAGCAGGCCGGTGAGGTCAGCCCGGATGGGATGCAGCGGCTGTTGCGGCGGGCGGACTGGGACGTGGACGGGGTTCGCGACGACGTACGCGACTACGTCATCGAGCATCTCGGCGAGCCCGAGGGTGTGTTGATCGTCGACGAAACGGGGTTTCTGAAGAAGGGCACCCGCTCGGCCGGGGTGCAGCGTCAGTACTCCGGCACGGCCGGGCGCACCGAGAACTGCCAGATCGGCACCTTCCTGACCTATGCTTCGGCGTCCGGGCATGCATTGATCGATCGGGAGCTGTATCTGCCCAGGTCGTGGACCGACGACCGGACTCGCTGCCGAGCGGCCGGGATACCCGACGAGGTCGGTTTCGCCACCAAACCCCAGCAGGCCCAGGCCATGCTGGCCCGGGCGTTCGACGCCGGGGTGCCGTTTTCGTGGGTCACCGGTGATGAGGCATATGGGCAAGTCCCCTACCTGCGGGAGTGGCTCGAAGCCCAAGACGCGGCGTACGTGCTGGCCACTAAACGTAACGACACCCTGACCACCACCTGCGGTGACAAGCACCGGGCCGACGAGCTCATCAACGGACTGTCCGAGCAATCCTGGCGGCGGTTGTCGGTCGGGGCCGGTGCCCACGGGCCACGCATCTACGACTGGGCTCGCGTGCCGCTGGGCGCCGGCTGGCCGCCCGGACGGGGCCGCTGGCTGCTGGCGCGGCGCTCGATCAGCGACCCCAACGAGATCGCCTACTACCTCGCCTATGGGCCCCGCCGGTCCCGGCTGCTCGACCTGGCCTGGATCGCTGGATCCCGCTGGCATATCGAGGAATGCTTCCAACAGGCCAAAAACGAAGCCGGACTCGACCACTACCAGGCACGCTCCTGGCGAGCCTGGTACGCCCACACCACCCTGTCGATGCTCGCCCTCGCATGGCTGGCCGTGGCCAGAACCCTTGCGACAAAAGGGGAACCAGCATCAGCGAACAAGGCATGATCGACTACACCTTAGCAGAGCTCCGCCGCCTGTTGATCAACCTCGTCACCCGAACACCACACCCAGCCGAGCACGTCTGGTCCTGGTCACGCTGGCGCCGACGACGCCAACACCAAGCCCGACACTGCCACTACCGACAACGCGGACACCCACTCTGAGTGGGGTCTGTCTGATTTTTCGTGGGTGAGGCGGTGGTCGGTTTCTAGTTGAGGCTGATCCGGTCGCCGTAGAACATCACGAGGGTGTTCAGGGCCTGTTTCCAGCCGTGCGTCCGCCCGGTGACGTTAGTCCGGTTGCGCTGCGGTGAGCGAATGACCAGGTAGAGCACCTTGAGCGCGGCTTGCTCGGACGGGAAATGCCCGCGCCGGCGGGTGGCCTGACGGAACCGGGCGTTGAGACTCTCCACGGCGTTCGTGGTGTAAATGATCTTTCGGATCTCCGGAGGGAACGCCAAAAACGGTGTGAACTGCTCCCACGACGAGCGCCACAACCGGATGATCGCCGGGTATTTCGCGCCCCAGACCTGCTCGAACTCGTCGAACCGCTCTTCGGCGGCCTCGACGGTCGGGGCGGTGTAGACCGTGCGCAGTGACTTGGTGATCGCACCCCAATGAGCCCGGGAGGCATAACGCAGGCTGGCCCGCACCAGATGCACCACGCATTCCTGCACCGTGGCCAACGGCCAGACCTCGTTGATCGCCTCAGGAAGTCCCTTGAGGCCGTCGCAGCAGGCGATGAGCACATCGGCGACACCGCGGTTTTTCAGTTCGGTGAGCACGCTCATCCACTGCTTGGCTCCTTCACCACCGGTGCCGACCCAGAGTCCGAGCACGTCGCGTTCGCCTTGGCAGTTGATGCCGACCACGACGTAGACCGGTCGGTTGGTGACCTGGCCTTCCCGGATCTTCACGTGGATCGCGTCGATGAGCACGACCGGGTACACGCGATCCAGTGGCCGGTTCTGCCAGACCTTGAGTTCGTCGACGACCTGGTCGGTGACCCGGCTGATCAAGTCCCTGGACACCTCGGTCTGATAGATCTCAGCCAAGTGCGCCTGGATCTCACCGGTGGTCAAGCCCTTGGCATACAACGAGATAATGGCCTCGTCGAAACCTTGGATACGGCGAGCGTGTTTGGGCACGATCTGCGGCTCGAACTCACCCCGCCGGTCCCGCGGGACCTCGATGGGCACCGGCCCAACCTCGGTCCGCACCGTTTTCGCCGAGCTGCCATTACGGTGGTTACCAGCTCCGCGGCCGGCGGGATCGCCCTTGTCATAGCCGAGGTGTTCGGTCATCTCGGCTTCCAGCGCGGTCTGCAACACCGTCCGGGTGACCCCGGCCAGCAGTCCGTCCGGGCCCACCAGGGACACGCCCTCGGCTTGGGCTCGCTCGATCAAATCCCTGGCCAGCTGCACATCCAACCCACCCGAGGCGCTCTCGTCGGGTTCGCCATCCTGCGCTGCTGTCGTGTCGTCATCGGTCACGATGATCCCCTTCCAGCCGAAAGCGGACGCTTCCAGCCTGTCGGATCACCGCCCCACACACAAAGATCAGGACACTCCCGAACAGTGCACAAGCGATGCAACTATGCTTGCTGGTGTCGTTGCACGTCAGATGTTCGGAAGGCTTATTCTCATGGCTGGTGCGCCGGGGGTGGTGTTGACCGCTGGTGCGGTGGCGAGGCAGCTCGGCGTAGCAGTGCCGACATTGCGCAGCTGGGACCGCCGCTACGGTCTGGGGCCGAGCGAGCACGATCCGGGTCGGCACCGCCGATACACCGTCGAGGACGTGGCACGTCTTCGACGCATGCTGGCGCTGATGGGCGAAGGAGTACCACTGGCTGCCGCCGCACGCGTGGTCCTGGAATCGCGATCTGATCCCGAACCGGCGCGCGATGGTGGGGGAACCGGAGCCCTGGCGGTGGGACGGGTCGACCGGGCCGTGCGCGGCTTGGCTCGGGCCGCCACCCGGCTCGATGTGGCAGCGATCCGGGAGCGGGTCGAGGAGCGCCTGGTGCAGCGCGGTGCGCTGGCCACCTGGGAAGAGCTTCTCATGCCCCTGCTGGGCAGCATCGGCGAGAGCTTCGAGCGGGGCGCGGACGGTATCGTCGAGGTGGAACATGCTGCGTCAGCAGGAATCCTCGCCGCTCTGCACGGTGTGCGCCCTGCGCCCGAGCACGGTCGACTGCCGGCGTTGCTGGCGTGCGCTCCTGACGAGCAGCACAGCCTTCCGCTCGAAGCGTTGCAGGCCGCGCTCGCCTGGCGCGACTGCGCCTCTCGATTTCTCGGCGCTCGCGTACCGGCGGACGTGCTGATCCGTTCGGTCGACAAACTTCGGCCCAGGAACGTGGTCGTGTGGGCCCACGCCGCGCGGACCGCTCGGAAGGTCGACCTCGATGCGGTCGGCGAGCTGTGCCCGTCCCTGCTGCTGTGCGGGCCCGGCTGGTCCGGTGTGCGCGCTGCGCGGGAGCACCGGAGCCCCGGCTCGTTGCAGGAGACCGTGAACGTCGTTCTGGAATCAGGACCGCGCTTGCCCGAGTTGTCGCAGGAGTCGAAGAAGGCGCGAGCGCACTGATCACGGCCCTCGCCTTGGTTCGCCCGGGAACTGCTGGTTCATGAGCCTCCATCCTTGGTCCCCGTCAGGGATAGGGGCTGAGTGAACGGACATGCGCGGAGTGCGTTCGTGCGCGTTCATCGCGCTTTCGTGATTCCACCTCTCGGCGGTGCCCCGCTCCCTCGTCCAAATCGTTGCAAAACCAGTGCAACTTGGTTGATAATGGCGGCGTCGATGTCGTGGCAGGACGCGGAAGCTGCTGAAGAGGTTGGCTGTGGCAAGCGTGGGAAATGTTCGACGGCCCTTGGTTCGGGGAACGCTGGGGGCTACGGTGTTCGTGCTGGTCGTGGCGGCCGTTGCCGCTGCCGGGTCTGTAGCCGCCGGCTCGTCCTCCTCCGAGTACGCCGCGTTGGTGCAACCCTCGTGGGCGCCGCCGTCGTGGGTATTCGGTCCGGTGTGGACGGTGTTGTACCTGATGATCGCTGCCTCGGGGTGGCGCTTGTGGTGGGTGGCGGGCACCATGAAGGCGGCGCGACCGGAGTTTCTGATCTACGCGGCCGGTCTCGTTCTCAACGGTGCGTGGACGCCGCTGTTCTTCGCGGCTGATGCGAGGGTCATTGCACTGGCGGACATCGTGTTGCTGAACCTGGTGATCATCGTGACCATCGTCCTGTTCGCTCGTCTGGATCGGATCGCGGCCTCGCTGCTCTATCCCTATCTGGGGTGGAGCTTGTTCGCGATGGCCTTGTACTCGTCCATCGTCGTGCTGAACTGAACCGAACTGACTGCCTGGTAGCGGTTTCCGCGAAACACCGGACCGGCGAAGCGGTGTGGTGCGGTCAGTGCGGTCTGCTTCCCGATCCCTCGCCCTCGGCGAGGTCGTGCAGCGCGGCACGGGCGGCGCGGCGACCGGAAACCAGGGCGCCTTGCACCGAGCTGGTGTCGCGGTGGTCGCCGCAGACGTACAGTCCCGGTTCCAGCCGCACCGAGCGCCGCAACGGGTGCGGAGCCCGCATGCTGGGCAGCGCTTGCGGGATCGAGTAGTGGCGGAGGAACTCCCATCTGCTGGTGTTGGTCCGGTAGATCGCGCCGAGCTGCCTGCGCACCGCCGGTTCCAGGGCCTCATCAGCTGCGTCGAGCACGGTGGCGCTGATCAGCGCCTGCCCGGAGGGTGCGTAGCCGGGTGCGACAGCGGAGAGCACGGCGGTGTTGACCACCGGTCCGCGGCGAAGGGCGTCGATGCTGATCGTCGGCTGCGCCAGGGGCGGATCCGGGGTCGTGTAGTAGAACGTGCTCAGCCCGTTCCACTTCGGGACCGACAGGCCCGGGAGCAGTCGCTTCGCGGTCGTGGCATCGGCGGCGACGATCACCGCGCGGGCGCGGTGGAGGGCGTCGGCGATGGTGACCTGCCCTGGAGCCACGGCTTCAGCGGGTGTGTTCAGCCGAACTGTGCCTGGCGTCAACCGGTCCGCGAGGTGGTCGGGCAGGGACTGCATTCCCGCGGCGGGAAGCGCTGGTGCGGCGCGTGCGAAACTCCGCCACACCAGGTGGAAAACTCGTGCCGAGGTGTCCAGGTCCTCATCACCGAAGATTCCGGCGACGAACGGTCGCAGCACCTCGTTGACCGTTTCGGTGCGCAGGCCCCACCGGTCGAGTTCCTCCGTGACCGAATGGTCCGCCGCGCGGGTGAGCATTCGGGACGGGGCGAGGGCATCCCGGGCCGTGACCGCTGAAAGCCTCGCGATATCGGTGAACCGCGGCTGCCCTGGCCGCAGCGCACCGGTCAGGGCGCGAGCGGTGTCGAGCGGATTTCCGAGCGAACGCACCTCGCGGTCCCCAACGACCCGCAGCACGCGCCAGAACGGGTGCAGCTTCAGCGCGGTCAGGTCGACCATCTCCCGCAGGGCGGGATACGCGGGCAGCAACACCTGAAATCCGCGGTCGAGCAGGAACCCGTCGACCTGATCGGTGCGAACACGGCCGCCTACCTGATCGGAGGCCTCCACGACGCGCACAGGCACGTTGGCGCGCTGCAACTCGGTCGCCGCGGCGAGCCCGGCCAATCCGGCGCCCACCACGATCACGTCGGTCGCTGGTGTGCTCATCGCCTCCTCCTCTCTTCACGCGGAGTCGAGCGCTGCGGGGGAGATGTCGCCGTCGAACGCCTCAGGCAGCGTCACTCGCCCTGCTCGGCGGGAGGGCTCCGAGCACGTGCCGCAGCGCGGAGCGGAGTTCGGCGTGGCGGAACACGTGCTCCGCGGCGAGCAACCGCGCGGGCCGGACGTGCTGGTCGGCCAGGGCGAGCTCGCCGGCTCCTTCCTGTCCGAGCAGGATCCGCGGTGCAAGCGCGGGGACGGGCACGACCGCGGGGCGGCGCAGCACGGTGGCGAGCACGCGGGTGTAGTCCTCGTTGCGCGCCGGGTTCGGCGCAACCGCGTTGAGGGGACCGGCTGCGGCCGGGTCGCACACCGCGCGCAGGTAGATCTCCGCGAGGTCGTCGATGCCGATCCAGGACAGCCACTGGCGCCCGTCCCCGAGACGACCGCCCAGACCGGCGGCGAACAGCGGGTACAGCAGCTGCAGCGTACCGCCTCCAGGCGATTGCACGATTCCGGTTCGCACCTGAACGCAGCGCAGACCAGCCCGCTCGGCCGGCGCGGTCGCAGCCTCCCAATCGGCGACCACCTCGGCGAGGAACCCGTCGCCGCGCTCGCTGTCTTCGGTCAGCGGCTCCTCTCCCCGGTCGGGCCCGTATATCCCGATCGCGGAGGCGGACACGAAAGCGCCGGGCCCGTCAGGAGTGGTGGCCGCTCGCATCGCCAGCAGCCGAGTGGGTTCGACGCGACTGTCGCGGACAGCGGCCTTGTGGGCTTGGGTGAACCGGCCGACGATCGGTTCACCAGCCAGGTGGATCACGGCATCAACACCGCGGAGGAGATCAACCGCCGGGTCGAGGGGATCCCAGCGGCGTTCGTCGCGATGGCGGGCGGCACGACGCACGAGCCGGATCACCCGGTGCCCCCCGGTGCTCAGCAGGGCGGTGACCGCGCTGCCGACCAAGCCGCTCGATCCGGTGACGGCGACGGTCAGCGCCCGATCGCTCAGCGAGCGGTATCGGGCATGGGCGGCGAGGTCCTCGGCGAGTTGAGCGTGGCGGTAGCGGAGCATGGCTCGCAGCGCGCAGCCGGGCACGGGTGTGTCGATCGCGTCGTCCACGCGTGTCCGTTGATCGCCCACCGCTGTGAACCGGTGGGTGTGGCGCCAGGGCAGAGCGCCCACGGGTGGCCGCGACACCAGTGCGTCCACGAATCGGTGGGGCGGGTCGTAACCGTCGGGCTGGTGAGCGGCGACCCATCGAAAACCCCCGGGCAGGCCGAGCACGGCTTGGCCGTCGCGCAGCGACGACGATTCGGCCAGCACCCGCACGGGTTGCCACGGAGGTGTCAGTCGAGTGATCGCCCCGGGCCGGCTGTGCCAGGCGAACACCTCCTCGACAGGCGCGTCGACCACGCTCGAATGAGTCAGCTCCACGCTCCGCGCTCCTCCTCTTCGACCCGGCGCACCCGAAGGGCCGCGCGTGAACACACGCCCACGCGCGATCCGAGCCCGCCAGCACGGCTGGGATAATTCTATGCAGAACCCGTGCAACCCGGCAGCCTCCGGTGGGCCGACGTTCGGCGGGGTTCCGTCGCGTGTTCTCGGTGATCTGCGTCAGCGCCAACGAGTTCTGATACGCACCAAGGTTCAGAATTCGCGACGTCCGCGTTCCTGCCGGTCGATCGCGTCCAAGTCGGCGAGCCCGCGCATCGTCGCCAGCGGCTGCCGCATGCGGTGATTGCCCCGCAGCTGTTCCTCGTGCCGGTGCATCCATGCCCAGTAACCTGCGGTGAAGGGACAGGCGTCCTCACCCACGCGCTGGGCGGGATCGAAGCGGCAGCTGCGGCAGGAGTCGCTCATCCTGTTGATGTAGGCACCACCGGAGGCGTAGGGCTTGGTCGCGACCCGGCCGCCGTCGGCGTGCTGGCTCATCCCGATGACGTTGACGGGCATGACCCATGGGAAGCCGTCGACGAACGCGGTCGCGAACCACTCGGTCAGCTCGGCAGGTCGATAGTCGCGTTGCAGGGCGTGGTTGCCGAGCACCATCAGCCGCTGGATGTGGTGCGCCCAGCCGCGGTCGCGGACGCCGTTGAGCGCCACCTGGAGGCACTCCGCGTCGACGTGATCGCCATCCAGCTCCTTCCACCACTCCGGCAGCGGACGCGTGGCGTTGAGCTCGTTCGCGCGCAGGTAGGACGGTCCGAAGTGCCAGTAGAGGTGCCACACGTACTCCCGCCAGCCGAGGACCTGCCTGATGAAGCCCTCCACGCTGGACAGCGACGCCTTCCCGCTGCGGTATTCGCGTTCGGCCGCGCGCACGACTTCCAGCGGTGCCAGCAATCCCAGGTTCATCGGTACCGACAGCAGCGCGTGCGCCATCGACCAGTCGGCGTCGAGCATCGCGTCCTGGTACGGCCCGAACTCCGGCAGCCGGTATCGGAGGAAGCGGCGCAGCGCTGCCCGGGCCTCGGCGCGGGTCACCGCGAAGAGCCGCGGACCGTCGGCTCCGATCGCGCGCAGAGCGCCGTCGCGCTCCCACTGGTCCAGGTTGCCGCGCACCTGATCGTCGACGGGATCCTCGCGGGGGTGCCACGGAACGGGGACGCCGAGATCCGAGGCGTTCTTGGGCGGATGTTGGCGGTTCTCCGAGTCGAAGTTCCAGCGCCCTTGAACTGGTGAGCCGCCTGGCTCCATCAGGACGTCGAACTCCTGGCGCTGATCCCGGTAGAAGTCCTCCATCCGGAAACGCCGTTGCGCCCGCGCCCAGCGCGCGAAGGAATCCTTCGACCGCGCGAAACCCGCTGTCGGCACCACCTCACGCACGAGCCCCTCGTCGGACATCGAGTCCACCAGCGCTGCTGCGGCGTGCGATCCCGGCTCGTGCACCACTACGGACGTGCCCAGCTCGCGCAGGGCAGATCGATACGTGTCCGCGCGCACGATGCGGGCTCTGCTTCCCAGCTCGTCGGCGAGATGACGCATCCCCGACAGGACCAGGTGCAACTTCTGCCGATGGCACGAGCGACGGGTCAACGCGCTGGTGGACTCGATCAACACGATCTCCCGGTGACGGTGCTCCGGGCCGGAGTGGAAGTGCGGACCGAGCTGATCGCCGAAGAGCCACAGTGGTGCGTCATCGCGCATTGCCACAGACTGCACCGAACGATCCTGCTGCGCAGTACGGTTCGCCAGCCGAGTCTCCGCGGGACGGGGTCACCCGGTCCACGTGGTTCTTGGTGGTGCATCGATTTCTCCGGTGTGGGCCGGGAAGGGAGGGTTTTCATGACGGTGCTCATGGCGGGGTGCGGTGATCTCGGTACCGAGGTCGGATTGCGGCTGGCCGGGTCTGGACGTCGTGTCGTGGGGATGCGGCGGAATCCCGACCACATCCCGTCCGCGATCGAGGGGCGGGCGATCGACCTGTCGGTGGAGCGACCGGACATCCCCGCGGACACCGAAGTCGTGATCTGCATCCTCGCGGCCGGGGAGCGGAGCGGGGACGCCTACCAGCGGACCTTCGTCGGCGGTCTGCGCAACGTCGTGGACGCGCTGAGCGCGCGCCGGGTTCGACCGCGCATCATCTTCGTGTCCTCCGTCTCGGTGTTCGGCCACGCCGAAGGCGGCTGGGTCGACGAGCGGACGCCGCCGGAACCGGGATCGGCGACCGCGGAGGCCCTGCTTAACGCCGAACGCATGCTGCACGCGCACGACCGCCGTTCGGTCGTCGTGCGGTTGGCCGGGCTGTACGGGCCCGGGCGCGACTCGTTGATCAACCAGGTCCGCTCGGGCAAGGCCAGTGTCCCTCGGCAGACGACCTACACCAACCGGATTCACCGCGACGACGCGGCATCCGCGATCGTGCACCTGGCGACCCGGGTCGACCGTCCCGAACCGCTCTACATCGGCGTCGACGACGAACCCGCCGAGCGCGCCGAGGTGCTCGCCTTCCTGGCTCGCGAGCTCGGCGTGGCCGACCTCCCGCTCGCCGCTCCGTCTGCGCCTGCCAGATCGAACAAGCGGTGCCGCAACGATCGTCTGCGATCGACGGGCTTCGAGTTCGAATTCCCCTCCTACCGCGAGGGGTACGCGGCGGTTCTCGCCGGGCAGGGCGTCCGGCACGGGTGAGTCGGTGCGTCACGTCGTCGTGATCCGACGGTGCTCGTGCGAAACCACCCGTGTGTTGTCCGACGCCCATTGGACGGATAGCGCTCGATTCGAGTTGCATCGGTGGTGCATTGCTTTCTACGGTTACCGCTGGGAACGGTCGTGCGCCTCTCCGATTGGAGATGGTGCTGACGCCACGGCTGACGTTGCTCGCCGAAGTCATCTGGTGCACGTCGTGCACCGCATCGATGCAGGCGCTCAGGCCTGAGGGGTCGCGCGACCGGGTGACGCAGCAGCGAGAGCAGTTCGAGCCGGGTGATCCGGATCGAAAGGCAGGTCCGAGGTGCGCCGAGTGTCCATCGTGGGAGCGAGCGCGGCGGGGTCGGAAGCCGATCCGTCGGCCGCTGGCCGTCGAGTCGGTCTCGACGGTTGGTTGGACGGTGTGCGCGACCGGGTGGCCGAGCACGTGCGGGAGTTCGTCCGCGCCCGGTGCGCGTGCCACGTCCGCGCTCTGCCGGATCCCGACTTCGTGGCCGACCTGCTGGCCGAGTTCAGCACGGGCGGAAAGTACTTGCGTTCGACGTTCACCTACCTCGGCTGGCTCAGCGCCGGGGAGCCGGGTGACAGCGCGCTGCGAGCCGCAGGCAGCGCCGAACTGCTGCACGCGTTCGCGCTGGTGCAGGACGACGTGATGGACGGCTCGGTGGTTCGCCGAGGCCGACTTGCGGCGCACGTGCGCCTGGCCGACTGGCATCGCACGAGAGGCCTGTCTGGATCGTCGGAGCGGTTTGGCACGTCCTCCGCCGTCTTGCTGGGGGATCTCCTGCTTGTGTGGGCCGAACAGCTCCTCCGCGAGAGCGGGGTGGCGGCCTCCGCTCTCGACCGGGCTTGGCCGGCCTACGACCAGATGCGCAGCGAGCTGGCGGTGGGGCAGTTGGCCGACTTGGTCAACGACGCCCGGAGGCTGCCGGGGTTCGACGAGGTGCTGGCGGTCGCTCGCAGCAAGTCGGGGAACTACACCGTGAAGCGGCCGCTGGAGATCGGCGCGCTCCTCGCCGGGTGCGATGCGGAGGTGCTGGAAGTCTTCCGCCGCTACGGCACGCTCATCGGTGAGGCGTTTCAGCTGCGCGACGACCTGATCGGAGTGTTCGGCACCCCGCGTGAACCCGGTGGCGCCGACCTGTGGGACCGCAAGGCGACCACCGTCGTCGTTCTCGCCCGCGACCTCGCTTCTCCGGTTGTTCGGGAGCGGATGTCGGAGTTGTTCTCCGCCGCTGAACTCGACGCGTCCGCTGTCGAGCGGTGGCGTGATCTGATCGCGAGCACGGGCGCGCGGGACCGCGCGGAGGAACTCATCGCCGATCGGGTGTCGGAGGCGTTGCGCGTGGTCTCTTCGGCACCGATGGAGCCCTTCCTCGGGGAAGTGCTGGCGGACATGGCGATTCGATGCACCGAAGACGGAACGCGTTGACCGGCCGGGCCCAGGGCCGACTCGCCCCGTCCCCAGGGGGAGACGGATGCGCACGGTGAGTGGTCGAACTGATCGGGTGGTGGTGGTCGGCGCCGGCTTCGCCGGGCTGTCAGCCGCGCTGCACCTGGCAGGGCGGGGGAGGCGCGTCGAGCTGTTGGAGCGGGAGTGCGTTCCTGGTGGGCGCGCCGGGCGGCTGGACATGCTGGGCTACCGCGTCGACACCGGTCCGACCGTGTTGACCATGCCGGACATCCTCGAAGGGACCTTCGCGGCGGCCGGGGCGCGCATGTCCGATCACGTCGAACTGCTCCCGGTGGATCCGGCCTACCGTGCTGTGTTCGCGGACGGGAGCAGCTTGGCGGTGCACAGCGACGCCGCGGCGATGACGGAGGAGATCAGGGCGTTTTCCGGTGCTGCCGACGCAGCCGGTTACCAGCGGCTGCGGGCGTGGCTGACGGAGCTCTACCGGGTGGAGTTCGACCGCTTCATCGCCGCCAACCTGGATTCTCCGCTGTCCCTGCTCGCACCTGAGCTCCCGCGGCTGGTGGCGATGGGGGCGTTCGGGCGGCTGGACCGCGCCATCGGCCGGTTCCTGTCCGACCCTCGACTGCGCCGGGTGTTCAGCTTCCAGGCGCTCTACGCTGGGGTGTCGCCGCACCGAGCGCTCGCCGCGTACGCGGTGATCTCCTACATGGACACGGTGGCGGGGGTGTGGTTCCCCCGTGGCGGCGTGCGAGCGGTCCCCGATGGACTGGCGCGGGCGGCGGAGGACGCTGGCGTGGAGATCCACTACGGCGCCGAGGTGGAGTCCTTGGAACGCTCGGGGTCACGGGTCCGCGCCGTCCGGACCTCGGACGGCAGGCGCTTCGCCTGCGACGCAGCGGTGCTCACGGTCGACTCGCCGGTGGCCCACCGGCTGCTCGGGCGTGAACCGCGTCGTGCGGTGCCGCTGCGTCCCTCGCCGTCGGCCTTCGTCGTGCACCTCGGAGTGCGCGCTCAACCCGGGGCCCTCGCCCACCACACGATCTCGTTCGGAGACGCGTGGCGCTCGACTTTCCACGAGCTCATCACCGAGGGCAGGGTGATGCGCGATCCCTCGCTGCTGGTGACAAGACCGACGGCGACTGACCCGGCCCTCGCGCCCGAGGGGCGCGATCTGTTGAGCGTGCTCGCCCCGGTTCCCCATCTCCGCCGCGGACCCATCGACTGGCGGACGCGTGCCGAGCCCTACGCCGACGAACTCGTCAGCCTGCTGGAAGACCGGCTGCTCCCAGGTGTGCGCGCATCGGTGGACGCCTCGCACGTGCTGACCCCGGCGGACTGGGCCGAGAGGGGCATGGTCGCAGGGACCCCGTTCGCCTGGTCGCACACGTTCGCGCAAACAGGTCCGTTCCGGCCCAGAAACTTCCCCCGATCCTCGCAGAACGTGGTGTTGGCCGGTTCGTCCACCGTTCCGGGGGTCGGGGTGCCGACTGCGCTGGTGTCCGGGCGCTTGGCGGCGGACCGCATCACCGGAGCTGGCTCGCCGCGCTCGGCGGAGCGCGGTCCGATGAGAGCGATGAGGAATCGCCCATGAGAGATGCGGAACTCGACGCCGCCGGGATCACCGACCCGGGGCTCCGGCAGGCCTACCAGCGATGCCGGGGGCTCAACGCGCGGCACGGGCGGACCTACTTCCTGGCGACTCGGCTGCTGCCCCGCGGGCGGCGCCCCGCGGTGCACGCGTTGTACGGGTTCGCCCGGTGGGCCGACGACATCGTCGACGAGCCCCGCTCGCCGGCGAGCACCGGCGAGCGCGGTGCTGAGCTGGCCCAGCTGGGACGCGAGCTGCTGACCGGCCTCGATCGCGGGAGCAGCCGGGACCAACTGATCGCCCCGGTGGTGGACACCGCACGGCGCTACGGGCTGCACCGAAGCCTGTTCGAGGACTTCCTGACGTCCATGCGCACAGACCTCTCGGTGACCGACTACCCGGATCGAGCAGCCTTGGACCGGTACATGCGCGGCTCGGCCGAGGCCATCGGGCTGCAACTCCTGCCGGTGCTGGGCACCACGGGCCCGCCTGAGCACGCGGCTCCGCACGCTGCGGCGCTGGGGAAGGCCTTCCAGCTGACCAACTTCCTGCGAGACGTAGCCGAGGACCTGGACCGCGACCGGGTTTACCTGCCGGCCGATGAGCTGGCCGCGCACGGCGTGGACCGGGAACTGCTCACCTGGTGCAGGCAGCACCGGCGCACTGACCCGCGCGTTCGCCGGGCCCTGGCAGAGCAACACGCCGCCGCCAGGGAGGTCTACCGGTTCGCGCGGAAGGGGATCGAGTTGCTGGAACCGGTTTCGCGCCCCTGCATCGAGACCGCGTGCACCCTCTACGCCGAGATCCTGGACCGCATCGAGGAGCAGGACTTCGCGGTGTTCCACAGCCGCGCGGTGGTCGGCAGGTGGCGTCGGGGCCGGGTCGCGGCCGCCGGCCTTCTCCGCGCGGCGCTGGCCCGGCAGTCGAGGGGCGCACCGCGGCCCGGCCGAGCGGGCAGGGGAGATCGCATGATCGGACCACCGATCGGGAGAGGCGCGAGCACCGGGGAGCGGGACGACCACCATCCGGAGGCGGGCCATGGAACCTGATCAGCTGCGCTACCTGCTCATCCTCGCCATGTGCGTGGCCATCACAGCTCCGCTGGAATTCCTCGGGGCCAGGGTCTACCGCAGGCCGCGACGGGCGATCAGGAGTGTTCTGCCGGTCGCGGCGGTGTTCCTGGTCTGGGATGCGGTGGCCATCGCGGCTGGGGTGTGGTCGTTCGACGCGCGCCGGGTCTCCGGGGTGGAAGTGCTCGGTCACCTGCCGCTGGAGGAAGTGCTGTTCTTCGCGGTGATCCCGCTCTGCGCCCTGCTGACCTTCGGCTGCGTCGAGGCGCTGCTGGCCGCCTTCCGCCGGACGGGGAGCTCACCGGCGCGGAAGGAGCGTGCATCGTGATCGGCATCGGTTACACCGTGCCCGCAGTGCTCTCGGTCCTGATCGTGCTGGTGTGGGAGGCCGCTGTGCTGCGCACCGGGCTGTTCGCCAAACCGAGCTACTGGCTGACCACGGTCATCGTGCTCGGTTTCCAGATCCCGGTCGACGGCCTGCTCACCAGGCTCGACGAGCCCACCGTCATCTACGCGGCGGAACACCTCAGCGGTGTGCGGTTCCCGTGGGACATCCCCGTCGAGGACTTCCTCTTCGGGTTCTCGCTGGTGACTTCCGTGCTGCTGCTCTGGGAACGCCAGCGGGGCGCGAGAACGCCACCGCAGAGGGGAGGGGAAGCGCCGTGAAGCCAGGCGAGATCGGCACGCGCGGCCCTGCTGTGACCGAGGCCTTCGACCGCGCCGCGGGTTCCTACGACCGGCTGGTGGCGGCCAACCCCGGCTACCACCGACACCTCCGCTCCTCGGCGCGCCGGATGTGCTTGCCCGGGGCGGGATCTGGCTTGCGGCTGCTCGACGCCGGGTGCGGGACGGGAGCATCGACCGCGGCGCTGCTGGAGGTGTACCCGCACGCGGAGATCGTGGGGGTGGACGCGTCGGCGGAGATGCTGTCGCGCGCGCGGCGGAAGGACTGGCCGGAGTCGGTGCGGTTCGCGCACGCCCCGATCGAATCGCCGGCCGAAGCAGGTGTGCGCGGACCGTTCGACGGGATCCTCGCCGCGTACCTGATCCGCAACGTGACCGATCCGGACGCACGGCTGCGCGCCTTGCGGGCGCTGCTCCGGCCCGGCGGCGCGCTGGGCGTCCACGAGTACTCCGTTCAAGACTCGCTCCTGGCGCGGGCGACGTGGCAGGCGGTGTGCTGCGGCGTGATCATCCCCTCCGGGTTCGCAGCCACCGGTGACACCGCGCTGTTCCGATACCTGCGGCGCAGCGTTGCGGAGTTCGACGGGGTGGGGCGCTTCCGCCGCAGATTGGCCGAGGCGGGGTTCACGGCGGTGCGCACCGCGACCATGACGGGCTGGCAGCGGCGGATCGTGCACACCTTCGTCGCCGAGCGCCCGGTGGAGTCGGGCCGAGGTCGAGATGAGCGGTGAGATCGCCAAGGATCGCAGGATCGTCCGCCACCCGGGACCCCGCGCGAGCACGCATCCGGTCGAACGAGCGGGCAGACCGCGAGTGGTCGTCGTCGGGGGCGGAATCGCCGGGCTCTGCGCGGCGACCGGACTCGTCGAACGCGGCGTCGAAGTTCGGCTCATCGAGCGCGAGTCCTACCTGGGCGGCAGGGCAGGCGGTTGGACCGAACAGCTCGGCGACGGCGGGCAGGTCGCCATGAGCCGCGGTTTTCACGCCTTCTTCCGCCAGTACTACAACCTGCGCCTGCTGCTACGACGCGCTGACCCCGGCCTGGAGAGGTTGACCGCGCTGGACGACTACCCCCTGATCGACTCGCGCGGACGCCTGGACAGCTTCCGCGGCCTGCCTCGAAACCCGCCGTGGAACGCGGTCGCCTTCGCACTGCGCAGTCCGACCTTCCGCAAACGGGACCTGCTCCGCTTGGATCCCCGCGCCGCCGCACCGCTCGGCAACGTCACCGTGCCCGGCATCTACCACAGGCTGGACCACGTCGACGCCGAGAGCTTCCTGAGGTCGATCAACTTCCCGCCTGCCGCCCGGCACCTGGCGTTCGAGGTCTTCTCGCGAAGCTTCTTCGCGCACCCCTCTCAGATGTCGGCCGCGGAGCTGGCCGCGATGTTCCACATCTACTTCCTCGGTTCCAACGAGGGAATCCTCTTCGACGTCCCGGACGCGGGGTTCGACCGCAGTCTGTGGACACCGCTGCACAAGTACTTGACCGCCCGCGGCGTCGAATTCCGGGTCGGCACAACCGTCCAGCGCATCGATCTCGTGGACGGCGGGCGGTCGTTCCGGGTGCATGACGACGCCGGGAACACCGACGCGGTGAACGGCGTGGTCCTGGCCGCCGACGTGCCCGGCCTTCGCGAGGTGGTGGACGCGTCCCCGGACCTGCACGCACCGCACTGGACCGAATCGGTGCGGAGCTTGCGATCGGCTCCGCCGTTCTTCGTCCAGCGCCTCTGGCTCGACGAACCCGTCGCGCCTCACCGCCCCGCATTCCTGGGCACGGCAGGCCGGACGCCGCTGGACAACATCAGCGTGCTCGACCGCTACGACCGCGACGCGCAGGACTGGTCGGCGCGCCGCGGGGGCTCGACCGTCGAGCTGCACGCCTACGGAATACCCGCGGACCCCGGAGTCGGGCAGGAGGCGTGCACCCAGCGGTTGCGCCGGGACCTGCTGCGCCGCTTGCACGAGATCTACCCGGAGACCGCACGGTCCGGCATCGCCGCCGAATCGTTCCTCTGGCGCGAGGACTGCCCGTTGTTCGGGGTGGGGGATTTCGCCCGGCGGCCCCTCGTCGCGACCCCGCACCCCGGTCTGGTGCTGGCCGGCGACGGGGTGCGGATCGACCTGCCGGTGGCGTTGATGGAGCGTGCGGCCACGACCGGTTGGCACGCCGCCAACCACCTGTTGGCGAGGTGGGGATTGCGCGGCCACGACCTGTTCTCGGTACCGACAGCAGGGCGAACGGCGGCGCTGCGCTGGCTCACCACGCGAGTGAAGGAGGGCACGCGATGACGACCTGGCGCGCGCTGCAACGGCGTTGGCCGCAGAACTGGCCGGTGCAACCGGTCGTCGAGAGCCAGTGGGCCGACCAGGCGCCCACCTACCGCGACGCCGAACCGGCGATCATCGACGCCGCGCTCAAGCGAGCAGAAACCAGACCGTCCGGGAACTGGTACGTCTTGGCCGCCAGCCGGGAGATCGACACCAGGAGACCCCGCGGTTTCCAGGTCGCCGGGATCGAACTGGTCGCCTGGCGCGACTCGGCAGGGGCCCTCCGCGTCGGCCCGGGGACCTGCCCGCACCTGGGCGCACCGCTGAGCCAGGCCACTGTGGACTGCGATTCACTGGTGTGCAGATGGCACGGGCTCCGCGTGGGCCCGGGCGCGGGCCGGGGTTGGAAACCGCTGCCGTGTCACGACGACGGGGTTCTCGCGTGGGTTCGGCTGGATCACGTCGGTGGAGAGGAGCCCCTGGACACACCCGTCATCGCCGCGCGGCCACCCGCGGCTTCCGGCGTCGTAGCGGTGGCCTCGATGGCCGGGGCGTGCGAACCCTCGGACATCGTCGCCAACCGCTTGGACCCCTGGCACGGGGCCTGGTTCCACCCTTACTCGTTCACCCGCCTGACGGTCCTCAGCGCTCCGCCGCCCGTCCTGGACGACGAGTCTCAGGACCGGTTCCTGGTGGAGGTGACCTTCCGCGTCGCCGGCCAGTTCGGCGTTCCGGTGCGCGCCGAGTTCGTCTGCCCGGAGCCCAGGACGGTGGTAATGCGCATCGTCGAGGGCGAAGGCGTGGGAAGCGTGGTCGAGACACATGCGACACCGCTGGGCCGGGGAGCCGACGGCCGCTTCCGGACCGCCGTCGTCGAGGCGGTGATCGCCGATTCCACTCGACCGGGATTCGCGGTCGCTCGGCGAGCCGCGGGAGCGCTTCGCCCGATCATGAAGCGGAGAGCAGCCAGGCTGTGGCGTGACGATCTGGCCTACGCCGAAAGGCGCTACGCACTTCGAAACCGTTGACGCCACGCCTCCGATCCGGTCGGTCAGCACCAGGTCCGGCTGGGAGCACGCACCAGAGAACCTACGTTCGAACGCCGATGGCGTGCCACTCGGAGGGCGGTTTCGATGTGCAGGCGCAGGACGAGGGTGTCGAGTGCGGGGGTCGTCGCCGGTGGTGGCGGCGATGTGGTTGATTTCGTTGAGCCGGTTGTCCGGTAGTCCTCGGCGGGTGCTGGCGAGCCGTCGGGGCTTGGTGGCGTTCTTGGCCGGGTTGTCGCTTTCGGTGATGAGCTTGTCGGCGACGGCGTGGTTGTAGAGGCAGCGGATGGCGGTGATGAAGTGCTCGGCGGCGCCGCGTCCACCGCGGGCGTTGCGGCGCACGACAACCTGTGAGCTGATGGTTTCGGCGAGCTGCTGGATTTCGAGGGTGGTGGGTTCGTCGAGGTGTCGGTGTCCCCAGTGTTGGAGGATGCGGTTCCAGTAGGTGCCCTACACATGCTTGGTGCCGGGGGAAACGGCCTTGGCGACCTCGGGGATGTAGTCGACGAACGTCGGCGCCTGCTGATGATCTGCTCGTTCACGGCGCCGACCGCCTCAGCGGGTGGTTGGTGAACGCAGCAACACCGCAGCGATCAAGCGATCGCTGCGGTCCCAAAGTGTCTGCCGTGCGTCGGTGAAATTGCACGCATTTTTGTGTCCGAGGGGGGGAGTTGCGCACTAACCACACGGCTTCTGCTTCCCGAAACAGCCTGAAGCAGAGGGCTTTTTGCTGTCCCGGGTGTCCCAGCTCTAGTCCATCTGGGACACCCGGACGGGACAGGTCGTCGGGTCTTCCGAACTGCAGGAACAGGGGTTGGGTGCGTGGTGGGACGGGTGTTGCTGGGTGTCCCGATGTGTCCCTGAACCGGCTGCACGATCTCAATCGGTGCACCGGTGCCGGCGGCCATGCCGTGGCCGCGCGTCTACAGCCGAAGAAGATCCCAGCCGGTTGCTCCGTACGGGTCGTGGACGACGACAATGCGGCCGCCGATAGCGACGGTGGGGCGGGTGGCCAACCATCCGTCGCTGTAACGTTCGTAGCGGGTTTGCATTTCGGGCATGATGTCTGCGGTCTCCGAGGGCCTGAGCTGCTCGTTGAGCACTCCCAGGAATAGCCTTCCCGGTCCGCGGCGAAACAGGTCAGTGGGCACCCAGCCTCCCCGTAGGTTCCGCCCCGCAAACCCGACCGAGTCTTCCTCTTCGGCTGAGTGGAAGAGCTCGGATTCAAACCGGTGTAGCTCCTGAGCCGCCATGGTGAAGGTGCCCTCCGGCCCGCTGTTACGATGACGGACTTCGTTCGACTCCTCCGGCCACCACGGTGTGAGGAACGATGACAGGCTTTTCACGTTGGGATTCGTTGTTCCCGACCACGTCTCGGATGTGAACGGCGTGAAGGCGCGCCCTCCCGGATCACGTGGCACGAAGAGATCGACAACGGTTTCAGTGTCGGTGAAATATGCCCAGGTCATCAACAGCGGGGTGCCGGTGCTTGCGCTCCAGGGCAGCAAGCTTTCGAGTCGTTGGTACTGCTTCGAGGTGACCAAGCGATGCGGGTTGTTCGATCGGCCCCGTGCTTCGCCCGCGAGCATGCGTTTCAAGCCGAGGTCGAACAGCAGGTCTGGCCGCGATCCGTTCCCGCTCCTGTACTGCTTTGCCAGCGCTCCATTGATCACGTCGACGTTGTGGACGGGGCCGTGTCCCGTACTCCAATTCCAGCATGCTTGGACTACTGCGGTGAGCACGCCAAGCCCGCCGGACTCGCTGACGAAACGTTGGATGTGGTGTGCGCTCGAACTGAACTCGGCCCTGCGGAGTCTGATCGCGTTGGCCTCGTCCGCAAGGAACGAGGTCAACAGTTGAAGCTCACTTCGCCTTGTCCGGTAGTCGAGTTTGGCGCTCTTCAGCGGGGTGGCCAGGGCGTTTGTCTTGATCACTGAGGCGAGGTTCACCGGGATCAGGAAATCTTTGCCGACCTGTGTAGGAGTCCCCTTCAACTTCGGGGACCGACTGCCGGTCGCCTCGTACTCGAACACACGTAACCTGGCTGATCCCATGCTCGCCTTGATCTCCCTCGTGCTGGTGTCAGATGTTTCGATCAGGCGGCCGCGGCGACACCACTTGTGCGCGAGCGCCTCACCGCCACTCGTGAACGGGGAGCGACGCAGCGAGCCGATCGAAGAAGCGGAGATCCTTCCAGAGCTGTCTATTGCCGACGACGTAGAACCGTCGTTTGGCCCTGGAGACCGCTACGTTGAGCAGGTTCGGGCGGTCGGCCGCCCACAGCCGTGCGCCGGGGCTTTTCGGAGCGCTCCCCAGCACGAGGACGATGACGTCGGACTCCTTGCCCTGCACGGTGTGCACGGTCCCCACGTTGCGCTTCGCGAACTCAGGGCCGACGTGCGCGCTGAGCCGGTTCTTGGCTCCTCTGACGACGTCGCGGAACGGACTGATCACCCGGACGTCATCCAGGTCGACTTCCTGCGCCACCAGTTGCTCGAACAGATCGGTGAGCGCGTTTCCCTCATCGCCAACCCAGTGGCCGGTGGAGATCTGGCTTCGGACGTCGATCCAGCGGTTTTCGTCCGGGAACTGACCAGTGTGCTGGGTTCCGTAGACCATGAGCGTTCCGCCGTAGGCGATGTCGTTCGACACTTCGAACATCGGTCGGTCGCAACGTCGGTGGACGCGCAGCGGAGCGCCCACCCAGACCTGCTCGTCGCTGTCCTGGAGGGGCAGCGCGGTCCCGTGACGGGTGAGCCTGTCGGCCACGCCCTGAGCCGAGGTCGTCTCCGGAGTCCATTGCTCGTCGACCTGGTGATGACGGCGCAGCGCGTGTTGTGCCGAGGTCGGCAGCGTCACGATCGGCTCAAGCTGCTGCGGATCTCCCACCACGACCGCCCGTTGGCAGCGCCACATACCGCCGACCACCTGCTGCGGGGTGGCCTGGCCTGCTTCGTCGACGAGGAGCCAGCCCAGGCTCTCGCGCCCGAGACCGTTGAACAGGCGAGGCAGTGAGGCGAACGTCGTCGAGATCATCGGCACGACCAGGAACAAGGACTGCCAGGCCGCCAATCTCGCTGCCGAGGAGGGCTTGGCGTTGCCCTGCAGGATCTCGGTCATGACGCTGAGGTTGCTGCGGATCCGGTTGCTGGAGTGCAGGATGAAGGCGCGGTGCAATCGCAGCGCCTTCAGGAAGAGCCGGTTGCGGGCCGTGACGTACTCCTCGTCGGACCACGGCGCGCACTTCTGGAACTCGTCGTCGCCGGAGAAATCGTCGGGGATCGGCACATGGCCGGGCCATCGGTCGCGCGCCTGAGTCACCTTGCCCTGAGCCAGGTCGAGCTCGTACGAGGCCGCGGCGCGTGCGTCTTCAGCCTTCTGCAGCTCGGTCAGTTTCGCGCTCAGTCGCTGCTGGAGTCGTTCCTGCGTCCCTTCGGCGTCGCGGAGCTTCTTCTTCGCCGCATCCCGAGCCTCCTCGAGACCCTCGTGCTTGGCCTGCCATTCGCGCGGTGCGCGGAACCACGTGGCCAACGTGACCCATAATCCCGGCCGGTGCCGGAGGTGGCTCTCGTAGTCGTCGTCGGTGTCGCGGAACACCCGGTCGGCATGCTTCGCCTCGGCGTCGCTGGTCGCCAAGTCCTTTCTCACGAGGGCGCACAACGCGTCGGCGTCGGCGAACGCCCTCTTGGCCTCATCCCAGCGCCGACGGCACTTGCTTTCCGCGGTGATCGCGTCAGCGGCGTGCTGCCGCGTCTGGGCGAGGCGCTCCACTTCCTCGCGGGCACGGCGAAACTCGGCGACTGCGGTGTCCCAGTCGTCGACCGCGTCGGGATCGTGGGCGGATTCCTTGAGCTGCTGGTACATGCCCACGGCGCCCGATGGCTCAGCGTCCTGGGAGTCCTGGTTCCGCGAGGTCCTGTAGTTGCCCCACCAGAAGCGCTTGGCGAACGTGTTGCGGTACTTGAGACTGCCGAGCGTTGCCGCGACCAACCCCCACGCCTCGGCGTCGAGGACGTGCGAGGCCAGGTCGGTGAAGTAGTCGGCGTCGAGAGCTTCGTCGGTGTATCCGCGCACGGCGTCGATCCCGGGCACCTCAGCGGTCACGTTCTTCGCCGCGTCGTTGGTGGCAGTGGCGAGGACGATCTCGAAGCCGCTCAACGCGCAGGACACGCCGTGGACCGGCGTGGGGATCTTCTTCGGCCCGACCGGAACGAGTTCGAGCCGCTCGGTGAAACCCTCCGACGGGGACGCGAGTTCGGCGAGCCGGTCCGCCCGCTCGAGGACGATCGCGGAGAGCACGTCGCGCAGCAACGTGGTCTTGCCCGTGCCCGGCGGACCGTTCACCGAGAACAGCCCTGCGTCGTCCTTGAGCTCGCTGACGACGCGGTTGACGGCGAACTGCTGACTGAGCACGAGCGGCTTGCCCGGGTCGCCGGGCCACCGCGCGGCCGGGACGTGCTGAGGTTCGACACCGGCGATCACCGCGTCCGGGTGCGCCCGGACGTCAACCCGGCGCGCCGTGTCGAGCGCGCTCTCGTCGGTCAGGTAGTTCCGCAAGGCAGCGCCCATGTCGTCCCTGGCCACCGCGTCCGCGACATGGCTGAGGTCGTTGGAGATGTGGCTGTTGAGGAAGTCCTGATCGGCGGAGTCGTCGCGGATCGGTATCGCACGGCACCGGACGCGCACTCCGGTGGGGTAGAGGGAATCGCGCACGCCCAGCGCTGCGGCCATCTCGGCGACGAAATCGTGCAGTGCCGAGGCGGTGACGAGAAGGCGAGGTGCGCTCGGTTGCGCGGTGGCGGTCTCGGACCCAGCACCGTCGTCCGCAGCGTCGCCCGGGCCGAGCACGCTCTCGGTGAACGCTCCCGCAGCGGCACCGGCGACACCGCCGAGAACCGGGCCCACGGCGGTCTCCGTCGCTGTTTTGACAGCCGTGCCCGCGGCTTCGGCTCCGGCGCTCCACGCATCAATGCCCGCGGACTTCAAGCGGTCGCCGAAGGCGCGCACGACTCGATCGAACGGGCCGGAGGTCGTCTTGCCGTCGTGTTCTTCGTCGGTGGAGGAGCGACGTTCCGGCGGCACCAGCTTGTCCATCGCCTCGGCGAATGCCCGTTCCTCCTCGTCGAACCCGTCGAGGGTGTTGGGATCCAGCCTGGAGGACGTCAGCTTCCCCAGTGTCCATGCGCAGGCCGACAGGGTCGCGCCGTTCTCGATCAGGCACCCGTCGGCGTCGATCGTGAGCGCGAACAGGGCGGTGCGCCCGTCGCTCGGTCGTTCCTCCCTAGTGTCCTGCCCGAACGCCTCCACCAGCGCCTCGGCCACGGCCGATCGGGAGTACAGGCCGCCGTAGACGGTGAACTGCCACGTGTACCGAGGGGGGATCGGATCGTCGAGGAGCGGGTGCCCCGACTCCCAAGGGGCGAGTTCCCCCGCGTCCAGGTCGAAGATCTGCTCGTGGGCACCGCGGCGGTAGGGTTTTGTCTTCGGCACGTCTTGCGGACTGAGCATCTCGATGCTTCGCCAGAACCGGACGATGTTCGCAGACCGGTTGTCACTCACAGAATTCCCCTAGTGTCGTCGCGCAGTGTGTTCATGCGATTACCGCTCGGAGCAAGGGGCACTGTAGAACATGATCGGCTTCCCGTGGGCTGCGAGCGCGAGATCTCGTCGGGCCAGAACCTGGTGGTCGACGGCGGCCTGGTCAACGACTGAGCAGACACCCGGAGGTCCCGAGCCAACATCGACAGGGTTCACGAGGGCGCGTAATAGGCAACGACCTAGCGCGTCTGAACACCAGCATGAAGCGCCACCAGTGCGCTGAACTCTTGGGCCACGATCACAGCTCGATTCAACAGCTGCGCCAGGTTCGCCAGACGGAACGCTAGATCGCCTGGTCGCAGACGACCATCCGCCGAAGGCCTGAATTGATGGACCCCGCGAGGTGTGCCGGGTCGCCGCAGTCGCTGAGCTGAAGGCCTAGATGTTCTTGGCGGAGGCGTGGTGAGGCTGAAGATGAGTTCGGGTATGTGCGTATCGGAGAGGGATTTGCATTCCCTCCTGCTGCCTGCTGCCTGCTGGCTGCTGATTCCAACGTCAGTGCGGTGTCACCGTGCCATTGCTGATGTAGGTGACCGCGCCACGGATGTCGTGCCAGCTCAGTCCCGTGTCTTGGAGTGGCATGATCAGTTCACCGGCCAGGCCGAAGCTGCCGATCGGGCCTCCCCAGTGCGGCACCCGCACCGAGATCCACCGGCCCCGCCGTAGACGAACCCGCTTCACCGCGGACCAAGGTGCTGTGAACGCACCGGAATGCGACATGTAGGTCACCCCGCCTGGGGCGAAAACCAACTGGAGACCACGCATCGCGGCGTGCACCCGGTACACGCGCAGGTAGAGGCCGAGACCGAGAGCCAAGAGCAGCGTGAGTGGGAAGTACACGAAGCCGCTGATGCTTCCCAGTGCAGTGAGGGTGGTCCCCGCCGCCAACTGGATTACGACCAACACGGACTGCGCGATGATCGGGATCCGCATGCGCCGGAGTTCGCGCTGGTACGCGTGCGGAGAACGGGTGATGACGAAGGTGGTCGCGGTAGGGGCTGGAGCGGGATGCACCAAGACAGTCTTCCATCTGTCCGCCCGGGCGCAGCGGCGATCCGAGATTCTCCGCGCGGATCGATGAAACCGCGCGGACGAGCACGGCCACGCGGCAGTCGCCGGCAATGGACGATGACCGGTGCGCATCCGAACCCGTGCGCACGCACGGTGGGGGCGACGGTTGCCGACGTTGTCGAAGTCCTTGCGCTCGTCCTCGCTGCACGTGGCGCGTTTCTTGATGTGGGCTCCGACGAGGAACGTGGGCGGTAGGTGGTTGCCGAAGCTGAGCTGGCCAACGCTCCGAAACCTGACGCTCTGACCGATGCCGAGCTCTACGCCATGATCGACTCACTCGGCGATGTCGGGGGAGCTTTGAACAGGGCCGATCCGCACAAGCTGCAGGAGCTCTACGAGAGAATGGGCCTGGAAATGACCTACGACCCAGAGTCACGGATTGTGGAAGCCACCGTGAATCTGGGCCGTAGGGATAGTGCGCGTGTCCGAGGAGCGAGTTGCGCACTAACCACACGGCTTCAGCTGCCCGACAGACGATGAAGCAGAGGGTGTTTGCTGTCCCAGGTGTCCCGTCGCGAGCATGCCTGGGAGAACGTCCTGGGACAGGGACTTTAGCTGTGTGAAATGCGGAAACGTCGCGTAAGAAGGTGCTGGGACGGATGTTGCGGCGTGTCCCGACACGTCCCAAATAGGTTTTGGGCAGCCCTATGTTCGTTCGTTTGCTCCGTAGTGGCTGGTGGACCGCAAGAGATTGGCCGGTGCGTCGGTGTCGGTGTCCCAGAGCTGGATGAGGTAGTCCTCGACGGGTTCGGGTGGGGCTCCGTCGATGTCGGTGTCGCGCCCGGTGGCGTGGATGCGGGCGCGGCACCGCCCGCCGACGATCGTCAGCGGTGTGCGTAGTTCGGGAGCTGGTTCCAGCATCAGCCCCGCGACGTGGAGCTCACCGTGCGGAACTTGCAGGTCGAGTTCGGTGACGTCTTCCCAGCCGTGCAGGTCTGGTGGTGGAGCGTTGTCGAAGCGCTCCACCACCAGGTTGATCTCTCCGGTATGAATCCCAGTGCTGAGGGCGAGGATGCCGGCTGCGCTGGTGGCCAGTCCGTTGTCCCGCCATGACAGTCGGCCACCGTCGGTGGGATAGGTCCGTGCGTCCAGTAAAAAGAACTGGTGATGGCTTACTGGGACTGTTCCCGAGAGACGAAGCAGTGGCTGTGTCATGTCGATCAGGCTAGCCTGCGGTCACTTCGACATTAAACGGATCGAAGTTGATGACGCGGTTGTCGAGGTAGAACACCGCCAGTTCGGTCCCGCCCTGCCGGTTGTCCTCCTTGAGGATCATGCGCCGGCTATATCCTTCGCCGAGGAAAGCACCCTGGTTGGTACTGGCGAATGGGTATTCATCGCATTCGTCGCCTGGCGGTCGCGGCCGACTCGATGGGCACGCAACGGCGCGATTCTTGGTGATCAGTTCCGGGTCGGTCTGGCGCGTTAACGGACTGTGCAGCGGCGAGCCCGGCAATCCCGAGGCCTGGGCATCAGCGACGTGCGCGGCGAGTTCCCCATTGCGGGCGTGGGTGTAAGTCAATGTGGGGGTGAAGCGCGAGAGCACGCAACCCGCCGCGGCGTTGGGGGTTGCGGTATCGCAACGCACCGGCTCGCTGGCGTAGACGGCTGGTTCCGAGGGGGCTGAGCCCATCTGAGTGTAGCGGATGGTCCAGCTCGTGGTCGCCGCTGAAATGCTTCCCGGCAGAGCGGGATCGACGATCGACGTGGCGGTCATTCCCCCCCTGCGGATTGTTCATCACCAAGCCTGACGGGGGAGCTGCGGCGGTGACGGTGCAGCCGGCATCGCAGGCGGCCTCGGGGTTGGCGATGACCCCGTTGACATCGCCCCGAGCTCCCACTCGGGAAATCGAAATGTCGTGGGTCCAAGCCAGCGCACGGGGGTCTGCTGTGATCGAATTGACCACCGAGAGGTCAACCTCGCCGATCTGTTCGCCGCTGGGCACCTCGATGACGCGCAGCAACACCAGCTCTCGGTGGCAACCCACGTAGCGGTCGATGATCCACGCATCCCCGGGATAGTCGCCCAAGCAACGCTCGGGCACTGCCGTATCCGTCATCGCTACTGCACCCGCAAAACTCCCCGTGTCGGGAGTTCGCTGCTTCTCCACACACAGAGCCCGGCGCTGTCCTTGTTCGGCGAGCTCGGGCAGTCGGGTCTGCAGTCGGTCGCACTCATCCTGGACGGCCGTAGGTGCATTAGCCGGAGCTGCCACGGCTTGTTCTGCGGGCACCGCCATGGCAGGCGCGGCACACAGGACCGCAGCCAGCACGGCCCCTAACGCTCGACCGGACCATAACCAACCGCGAGCTAACGACTGTGAGCGCTTTCGCGTTCGCATCTTTCACGTTCTCCCTATGTGTGGAGTTTCTGGAAGATCACCAGCAACTCCACGCTAGGGAACGCAAGTTCGACAGCGGTGCGCATGGCCGACCCCCACACAGATGGCGCAGCGGGCACGTAGAGGGGACTAAGCGCGGGGCGACCATGAGGACCTTGATGTCGATCCATTTGGTGGAAACCGAGTTCCGCCACCATTTCCCACGCGCTGAGCTGGGGCCGACACGAGCGTGGTGCGGTCGTCTGCTTACTGATGCGCGTGTGAGTGCGGAGCGGGACGGGGATGACGCGTTGCGCGCGGTTCAGCCTGCCTGATCGCCGGGTGGACAGCGCCGGGCCAGTCGGGCTGAGGTGATCGCTTGTTGTCGAGTGCCGAATACCGGGGTATCGGCGTTCTTCTCTCACCAAGGCCAGGGGCCTGCCTATTTCTGCTGACCAACACCACTAGAGGTCTAGAGATCGGTGCCGGACGGGTGGAACCGCCCAGCACCGGCGTGCGTTCGAGGCACGGTCATCACGGAACCGAAGATCCGCTCCCGCGTCATCCGGCGAGCAGAGAGCGGCAGGGGCAGGCTGACCAGGGTGGTTGTGCTGCATCCGCCGGTGCCAGTGGCCGTGGCTTCCCGTGCCCGGGAGATTCCCAGCGGCGACCGGTGGGCGTTCGAGCCGAAACTCGACGGCTACCGGGTGATCGCGTTCGCTGGACTCAGGCTGCTGCAATCCCGGCAGGGCCGGACCGCCCTGACCACCCGGTTTCCCGAAGTCACTGCGGACCTCGCCGCCCTCGGCCGCGACGTCGTCCTCGATGGAGAACTGGTCGCGCTACGCGACGAACACCTCGAGTTCGCCGCGCTCCAGACCGGACCCGCACGCCGCGCCCGCGAGCACGTCACCGTCATCTACATGGCCTTCGATCTCCTGGCCACGGCCGATGCGGACCTTCGCACCCAGCCCTCCCTCGACCAGCGTGCCGCACTCGCCGAACTGCTCGCCGAATCCCGACCACACCTGCAACTCGTCACCAACACCCTCGACCCCAGTGCTGCTCGGGAATGGCTGGACCCGAGCTGGGGTGAGGCCGGAGTCGGGGGCCTGGTGGCCAAACCGGTTGCCTCGCGCTACATGCCGGGATCACGTAGGCTCAAGATCCGCCAACTGGTGACCACGGAGGCGGTGGTACTCGGCGTCGTCGGTGCCGCGTCCCTCGTGCTTGGCCGCCCTTCTGCACGCGGGGGTTGGCGGGCCAGCGGGGTATCCCAGCCGCTCGCGGCTCCACTGCGCGCCGAGCTGGCTGCCCGGCTGCGTCCCGACGACGAGGGCCCTACGCCAGCACAACTGCCCGGTTTGGTCGCCGGACTCCCTGGTGGTGAGCCAGTTGTGTATCTCCCGGTGCATCCGGACGTCGTGGTTGAGGGGTTCGCAAATACCTCGGTTGAGTACGGGCGCTGGCGCCCCGGCCGAGCATTGTCCGTATCAAGGACCAATGGGATGACGACGCAGCACGATCTCCGGAGTCTGATCGTCCGGCTCATCAGTCGGCTGGATCATCTACCCTCCCGGCGGGAACTGGTCAGTGAACGTCGGTACGTCAACGGGACTGTTTCGCGACAGCGGTGAGCCAAGAATCGTGCGGTCATCTGCTAGGGACCGACGGGTGCCGGTAACCTTGGGGGGGCCATCTGCATCGACGTCGGCCGACGTCTCACCATGAACTTCGATCGTGTCGCCAGGTAGCCATCACAGGCCGCGGTGGTCCCAGCGCGAGTATTTGTCCAGGTCCGCTGTGACCGGTATCAGGAACGACTGCCGCTGAGCAGCCAGATGGCGACGTGGTCTTCGGTAACCTCGAGCAGTGGCGGCACCGGACGGCCGAGCTCGGCGAGCTGCACACCGATGGTCTTTACTTCCGAATCCCAGCCGAAGCTGTGCAACCAGCCGGCTGGCTCGACTCCGGGGCCTTCCTGGACGATCGACGCGATGGCCCTCGCCGACCCGCGGTCGGCTTCGTCGTTCGTTCGTGCGAGCAGGGTCTGCTCATCGACCTGTCGTGCAGGGTATTCCGTCAGAACCAGGGAACCGGGGACCGAGTTCTCGGTGATTGTGCCTAGAAGCCGGTGGCTCTGTTCCGGCGTGAGGTACATGAGGAGCCCTTCGGCGACCCACACGATGGGTTCATCGGTGTCGAGGCCCGCATTGGTCAGCAATTCGATCCACGGTTCCCGCAGATCAGCTGCCACTGGAATCCGCTGACAGATGGCTTCCGCATGCTGCCCGTCCAGTGCGGCGTTCTTGAAGTCGAGAACCGGTGCCGTGTCCACTTCGTACAACACCGTGTCGGACGGGAGGTCGAGGCGGAATGCCCGACTGTCCATACCGGCCGCCAGGATGACGATCTGGCGAGTTCCGGTCTGCACCTGTTCGAGAATTCCTTTGTCGTAGAAAGGAGTTCGGCCGACAAAGTAGTCGCGGAAGGTCTCCCACAGTTCGCACGGATCGGTCGGCCGGGCCATCCCGATCCGGGGCAATATGCCCTCGTCATCGCCGACCGCCGTGGTCACAAACAGCTGTGCCCACGGGTCGGTGAACAGCCGACTGTCGCGTTCAGGCTCCTGTGCTCGTGCGTACGCGGTCAGCAAGGCGGTCGCGCCGACCCCTTCGGGTGCGCCGGTCACGTGTTTTCCTCCTCAGATCGTGCTGGCGTCGATGACGTAGCGGTAGCGGACCCCGCTGCCGCTCTTGTGGCGCAAGGTGTCGAGGGCATGGTTGATGCCCTCCGCGGAAATCGTCTCGACTTCTGCGGTGATGTCATGCCGGACGCAGTAGTCCAGCATCTCCTCGGTCTGCGCGATGCTCCCGATCGCCGACGACGTGAATGAGATCCTGCTCCGGATCAAGGAGGACATGCCGAGTGACACCGGGCCGTCGGGTGCGCCGAGGTTGACGAAGGTGCCGCCGAACCGGACCAGGGACAGCAGCTGGTCGAAGTTCAGGGCCGCCGACACCGTGCAGATGATGATGTCGAAGTGCTCCGCGAGGTCGGTGAAGGTGGACGGATCGCTGGTGGTACGAAAGTCGCTGGCACCGAAGGCGAGCGCGTCGTCCTTCTTGCTGTTCCCCTGACTGAGTACGGTCACCTCGGCACCGAGCGCGTGCGCGAACTTCACCGCGAGGTGCCCGAGCCCGCCCATACCGACGACACCGAGTTTGGTTCCCGGCCCGACGCCGTGCTGCCGCATCGGCGAATAAACGGTGATGCCCGCGCACATCAGGGGCGCGGCACTAGCGAGATCCAGCCCTTCTGGGATCCGGGCCAAGTATTTCTCGTCGACCACGATGGAGCGCGAGTAGCCTCCGTAGGTCGGGTCACCAGCCTTATCGTGGCCGTTGTAGGTGACGATCAGCTTCCGGCAATAGTGCTCCAGACCTTTGTGACACAGGTCGCACTCGCGACAGCTGTCGACGAAGTTCCCGATGCCGACGCGATCGCCGACCCGGAACCTGGTGACCTCAGCTCCAACCTCGGTGACGATGCCGGAGGACTCGTGACCGGGAACCATCGGGAAGATGCCCGCACCCCAGGCGCCGTCGATCTGCAGTGGATCGGAGTGACACACCCCGGCATAGGCGACGTCGATCCTGACGTCCGCGGGCCCGGGGTCGCGCCGCGGGATCCGAATACTCGTGACACGGCTACCGCGTTCCATTGCAGCGTAGGCGTCGGTCAGAGTGGTCATTGTCTTCCTTTTCAGGGGTGGAGGACGGCCTTCGCCGTCTTGCCGGAACGGGCGTCGGCGATCGCCCAATCCATATCGGACAGTGGGTAGTGTGTCTCGATCTTGTCGATCGGGAACCGGCCCTGGAGATGGAGATCCACTATTCGGGGCAGCAGGATTCCCGGCGGGGCGTCGCCGAGCGTCGTGCCGTGGATGGTCCGGCCACGGATGATGTTCCACGGATCTAGCTCGAGCGTCTGTCCCGCTGCGACGCCGGTTAACGCCACATGACCGGTTTCCGCCAGTACGTCGACCGATGTCCTCATCACCGAGGGGGCGCCGGTCGCCTCGACGCTGTAGCCAACTCCGGGCTTGCCGGTAATGGACTGGATCGCTGCACCGAGGTCCTTGATCTCGTTGGTGTCGACCAGATGCGTGGCGCCGGCCTCGGCCGCGCGCGCGAGCTGAGTCGGTTTGCGCGCGATGGCGATGATCGTCGCGGCACCGGCGACCTTTGCGGCCATGATCGCTGATAGTCCGACAGCGCCCATCCCGAACACCGCGACCGAGCTGCCGGCCTGTACGTCGAGCACGTTCAGCACGGCGCCGGCACCGGTCAATACTCCACAGCCGAACGGTCCCAACACTGACGGGTCGGCACCTTTCGGAATAGGAAAAACGTTGCTGACGTGCGCGACCGCGTAATCCGCCCAGGACGACTGGTAGAAGAAATGACTGTGCACCGCGAAGCCATTCGCATCGGTGTAGGCAGTGCTGCCGTCGGCACGACCTCCGGAGAAGTTCATCGGGTCATGCTGCTCGCAATAGCCGGGGCGCCCGGTCACGCAGGCCGCGCACCTCCCGCACGAAGCGACGGTCATCAGCACGGCGTCGCCCGCGGAAATACCGGTGACACCGGCGCCGACTTTCTCGACGACACCGGCTCCTTCGTGTCCGAGCACCACCGGCGTCGGCAGCAGATCGAGGTGTCCGTCCAGGATTTCTAGGTCCGTCCCGCAGATGCCAGCCGACAGGACGCGAACCAAGACCTCGTCGTGCCGCAGCGGTGCCAGGTCAAGCGGCTCTAAGCCGAGCTCCTGCGGTGCGCGCATCACGGCACCCGTGATGCGCGCCATCGCGGCGTCCTTCATCATTGTCGCCCTCACGGCTGGTCGGTGGGGCGAACGACGATTTCGTTGATCGCGACCCGGCGTGGGTTGGTGACGATGTAGCCGACCGCGTCGGCAATATCCTCGGCGTGCAGCGCCTCGACCTTTCCGAAGGCTGCCGTGAAGTCAGCTTCGGAGTTCTCCTTCTGGGAAAACAACTCGCTCTCCGTGCGCCCCGGTTCGATTACCGAGAACCGCACATTGCGCGCGGTGTACTCCTGCCGCCACGCATCGGTGGCGCCGGTGACGGCGAACTTCGTGGCGTTGTAGAGCGCCACGGTCGGGGCGGCGAAACGGCCCGCCACCGAGGAAATGTTGACCACGTCGGCCACCGAGCGCGAGCTGTCCTGCGCCGCCGTCAGCAGGTGCGGCAGCGCCGCCTTGGTGACGTACATCAGACCCCGCAGGTTGACGTCGACCATCTGGTCCCACTCCCGCAGGGGGGACGACTCCGACGGACCGTTGAGCATCACACCGGCCGCGTTGACCAGCGTGTCCAGCCGGCCCAGCTCCGAGACCGTCCGCTCCACCGCAGCGGCAGCTTCGTCCGCGTTCGTCAGGTCGGCGGCGATCACAAGTGCGGGATTGCCCTCCGCACGCAGCTCTCCGGCGAGTTCTTCCAGCCGGTCGGCGCGGCGCGCTACCAGCGTCACCGAGGCGCCCATGCCGGCCAGTCGGGTTGCCGTCGCCCGCCCGATCCCGCTGGAAGCGCCGGTGACCAGCGCGACGGTGCCCTTGAGATTCTCGGCCATGTCTTCCCCCTCGTCGTGTGTTCGTTCGACCTGTCCTCATGTCAGCACCGGAAACCCGCGAGGGGAACGAGCAAGCACGCACCGCTGTACCTGGTACCCGCAGTACCTGCTAAGGCTGCCGGGCGGTCCGTTCCGGGTAGACAATGCAGTCATGAACACCCCGACATCGCTGCGCGAGTTCCTGACCTCTCGGCGCGCGCAGATCGACCCCGCGTCGGTCGGCCTGCCACCTTCGCCGGTCGCGCGCCGGAGCCCCGGGCTCCGGCGCGAAGAGGTCGCCACGTTGGCCGGGGTGAGCGTCGACTACTACGCCCGACTTGAACAAGGACGCATCGGCAACATCTCCGATGACGTGCTGAGCGCGATCGAGAACGCCCTGCGGCTGGAGCCACTGGAACGAGAACACTTCCGATCGCTCGTCGGCGCACCAAAACCGGGCAAGGTCCGCAACAAGCGCGCGGCCAAACCGAAAGTACGCCACAGCGTGCGCGCACTGATCGAAGCGATGGACCCAATACCGACGATCTTGCAGAACCCGCGCATGGACGTTCTGGCCTGGAACCGCTCGGCAACCATCCTGCTCACCGACTTCGGCGCCAAATCCTTCGGCGACCGCAACATCGCCCGCTGGCTGTTCCTAGACCCAGAAGCCCATACCCGCTACCCCGAGTGGGAAGAGGTCGCCGCACCGACCGTCGCAGCGCTGCGCGCAGCCTACAATCCCCGCGTCGCCGACGACGCGCTTGAACAGCTCGTCGGCGAACTGACACTCGGTTCGGAAGACTTTGCGGCGTACTGGGCCGATTACCGGCTTTTCAAACACTCAAACGGGAAGAAGAAGATCTTTCACGATACGGTCGGCGAGATCACCCTCAACTACGAGACACTCGACATCCCCGAGTCGGGGGGCCAGTTCATCTCCACCTACACCGCCGAGGTCGGCTCGCCCTCCGATGAGAAACTCCGCATCCTGCTGAGCTGGGCCGAGACCCCCTTGGACTCGGAGCGGGCGCGGCAGGAGACGACCCAGCAAGACTAGTATCGCGGGTTTGCAGTTGTTGGATGGCTGGCCTTCGCCAGGATGTGATTGGCGGTCTTGGTCCAGACGAACGGTACCGATGATCCAGGTACCGCTTCCCTGAGGCCGGATTGATCGAACCGTCCCACAGTGACTTGCTACAACATCGCGTCACCGGCGTGTCCGCGCTTAGTCCGGTCAGCAGTCCATTGCCGGGCTCGAGCATGGTGAGGGCGTCGCAGGTGTTCCGGGTGGTGCCGATGGTGCCGATGACCGGCGGTGTGCTCCAGCTGCCGCTGAACCGGGCTGCGGATGCCCCACCCCCCGGGATCGGCGTGCCCCGCCCGAGGTAGCGGACGCCGGTCAGCGAAATCGGGAACCCGAGCCGGTCGTGCGGCCTGCGCTTGTCCCGGTACCAGCTCCCTGTCCGCGCCATCACGGAAGGCCTCAACACCGATCACAGTCAACGTAGCGGGACTTCGCCGGAACCCTTAGCGCACGATCTGACACGGATGTTCCTCAAGCCCCCGAATACGACACGTTTGGAATACGTGCACTACGCCAGCTATCCGGGACGATCTCACCCCAGATGAACTGCGATCTCGTGGTTAAGAGCCCCGTCGGTGGTGAGCACGCCGAGCGCCACGCACCGGTGGTGGGGCAGGAACTCCAGGGCAAGGAACCTCGCCAGGTAGTCGATCGGGCTGGTCACGAATTGGATGCCGCTGTCGTCGCCATCCCTGCGGCTCGAACCGCGTGTTCACGAACCTGGCCACGACTTCCTCGAGCGGCATCCCGTAATGCAGCGCCTCGGTGAGCAGCTCACCAAATGCCTCCAACATTCCGTGTCCGAAGCTCCCGTGCTTGGAGTGTGCGATGTGGACATCCACAGGCCGGCCATCGGCATCGGCGGAGACGAACAGCTTGAAATCCGTACCGCCGATCGAGACATCCGTGGTCATGCCCGGCCTCGTCCGGGGAAGACGCTGTCGTACGACAGACACCGGTGCCGGGGCCGGGGACAGCCCCATGGAAAGGCCGGAACAAGCCACGACGCCAGGACAGGCAATGGGCCAATGCCTGGAGCCCAGAGCAGATCCCCCACCGGCTGAAGGCGGACTTCCCGGATGATGAGTCCATGCGCATCTCGCACGAAGCGACCTACCAGGCACTGTACGTCCAGAGCCGCGGGGCGCTCAACCGTGAACTGGTCGCCTGCCTGCGCACCGGCCGAGCGCTACGAGTTCCCCGTTCCCGCGCCAGGAAACGCGGCGACGGGATGGTCACACCCGAGGTGATGATCAGCCGGCGACCCGCCGAGGCCGCAGACCGTGCGGTTCCCGGGCACTGGGAGGGAGACCTGATCATCGGCCTGGACAGCTCCGCGATCGGCACGCTGGTCGAGCGGACCACCAGGTTCACGACGCTGTTGCACCTGCCCCGCATGGACGGCCACGGCACCGAACCGCGTGTGAAAAACGGACCCGCCCTGGCGGGCCGCGGCGCCGAGTCTGTTCGAGACGCGATCGCCTCGACCATCGCCACCCTGCCCGAACAGCTACGCCGATCGTTGACCTGGGATCGCGGCAAGGAAATGGCCCAGCACGCCCAGCTACGCATCGACACCGGCATCCAGGTCTACTTCGCCGACCCGAACAGCCCCTGGCAACGCGGCACCAACGAGAACACCAATGGCCTGCTGCGCCAGTACTTTCCCAAAGGTGCCGACCTATCCCGCTGGAACCGCGATGAACTCGACGCCGTCGCTGCCACTCTCAATAGCAGGCCACGCAAAACACTCGGCTGGAAACACCCGCCGAAGCCCTCAACCATCAGCTAGTCGCTCCAACAAGCCGGTGTTGCGACAACCGGTTGAACCCAAGCAGTTTCGCTCGACGAAGTTCCGGCGCCTGCTTCGCCAGCACGAGTTGTCCGGCTCGATGGGCAGGGTTGGCGCCTGCGGCGACAACGCCGCCATGGAATCGTTCTTTTCCTTGCCGCAAAAGAACGTTCTCAACACCCAACGGTGGAAAACCAGGGAGGAACTCCGGCTGGCGATCGTGTCCTGGATCGAAACCAAGTACCACCGCCGGCGACGCCAACGCCGCGTCGGCAAACTCACCCCAGTCGAGTTTGAGACCATTTACACCGCCGCTTCAGCGGCCTGACACCACGCAAACCCGAGTGTCAATCAAAGTCTGGGCAGCCCCAACTCACCATCGCCGCTATCATCCTCTGGCTCCGATGACTTACAGGACAGAACCTAGGCGCCGACGGCACCCGCTAGTTCTCGCAACTGGTGCTGCCCGTTTGTCCCGGGTGCCGCGGTGAAGACCAGCAGACCGTGCGTCTGGCCTGCACTGAACAGGAGCTGACATTCGAGGTCGACAAGTCCCACCCCCGGATGCCGCACCCGCTTCCTGTAACCCTCGTGGCGCACGTCGATTTCGTGCATGCCCCACAGCGTGACGAACTCTTGGCTCAGGTTGAGCAGAGAGGTGACGACGCGCTCCGGGAAAGACCCTGTGCCCTCCTGGATGCAGGCCGTGCGCAGCTGGGACGTGAACGACCTGCTGTGCAGAGCGTGGTCGCGCTCCGGGTAGATGCGGCGGGTCTCGGGACGAGTGAACCACCGGTACATCAGACTGCGCTCCAGGCCCTCATAGACGCTCTCGTCACCGAAGAGTTCGAGGGAGAGCGGGGTCTGTGCGAGGGTTTCCCCGCTCGGGGTGACGATCTGGGCGGGGCTGCCTTGAAGCAAGTCCAGGAGACGCGACAGGCCAGTCGAGCTGCTGTTCTCTAAGGGTTCGTGGGCGGGTGCCTGCCGGCCCGCCAGGAAGAAGAGGTGATCACGCTCTCGCGGTGAGAGCCGCAGGCTACGGGCGATGGCGCCAAGTACCGTCTCGGATGGCACCGGGCCGCGGCCCTGTTCGAGCCGGGCATAGTAGTCGGTCGACATCTCGCTGAGTGCGGCGACCTCTTCGCGGCGCAGCCCGGGTGTTCGTCGACGAGGCCCGCCGTGGAACAGGCCTACGTCCCCGGGCTGGATCGCCTCGCGGCGGCTCCGCAGGAAATCAGCGAATTGCTTTCGATCCACGCGCTCAAGTATCCACCAGCCCATCTCGCGGGCGCTCGGCCAACTCAAGCATCAACGGCGTCCGCAGGCCGGCCAGGATGGTCCGCAGCCGCAGACTGCGGACCATCCGAGGTCGTCACAGGGCCTCAAAGACGCATGCCGCCCGATACCTCGATGCGTTGGGCCGTGATCCAGCCGCTTCCGGGCTGCAGTAGCGCCACGATCGCGCCTGCTATGTCCTCGGGCTCGCCGACCCGTCCCAACGCGGCCTGGCCGGCAATCACCTCACGGAACTCTGCGTTGTCGCGGATCGCCCCGCCACCGAAGTCCGTGGCCACTGGTCCTGGCGCGACGGTGTTGACACTGATGCGGCGAGAGCCCAGTTCCTTCGCCAAGTAGAGGCTGTAGGTGTCGACCGCGCTCTTGACGGCGGCGTAGACCGACACCGTCTCATTGACGATCCGGGTCAGCGCAGTGGACACGTTGACGATCCGGCCCCCGTCGGCGAGCAACGGCAGCAGCGCTTGAGTAAGGAAGAAGGTGCCCTTCAGGTGCACGTTTACCATGAGGTCGAACGCCTCTTCCGTGGTCTCGCCGACCGGCGTACGAATGGTGCTACCGGCATTGTTGACCAGGAAATCGAACGTGTCACGGCCCCATCGGGTCTCAAGCTCCCGGCGGACGGACGCGGCGAACGCGGCGAACGCGCCGAAGTCGGTCGTCTCCAGATGCAGGGCGACTGCTCTGCGGCCGAGCGCTTCGACGGCTTCCACGACGGACGTGGCCTCGTCCTTGCCCGACCGGTAGGTGATGATCACATCGACGCCGGACTCGGCGAGCTTGAGCGCCGTGGCTCTTCCCAGGCCACGGCTTCCGCCGGTGATCAGACAGATGGCACTGCTACTCATGGATGGTCTCTCCTCTTGTCCTGCCGTAGGATCCCTCCCTCTGCAGGGGAGTTGTTCGCGGGAACCTGCTGCCGTCGATGCTTCACCCGGGGCTGCAGGGGGTGAAGGCACAATCCATCCGGGGACAAAAAATCCCCCTCCCCTGTTCTCGTCGAACGCCTGCCAGTCCTGCGCTGACGTCGTGTCGACTGATCTGCCGAACCGCCACGACCAGATCCGCTGCATTCACAGCGTCCCCTGCCGACGACTCGCCGTCGGTGAGCTCGACGATCACGCGGCTGAGCGTGGGCTCGTGCAGCACAGCGTCGATGAAGGCGGCTACGTTGTCGCGGCGCACCTCGCCGTACTCGATCGCGAGGCCAGCGGACCCGACACCGAACCGTCGCCCGGCTCGTCACGCAGAGTGCGGGGGCGCACGAAGACCCAGTCGAGGTCGGTGTGGGACAGGTGCACGTCCGCGGACTTCTTGACCCGCATGTAGTGCTCGAAGCCTTCACCGAGCTCACCCCCACGTGCCGCGTCGGGGAATACCGACACGAGCACGAACCGCGAGATACCGGCCCGGGCCGCAGCCGCCTTCACGAGCCCCTCGCCATCGATGAGCGTGGTCATGTCCGGCCGGTGCCGGGCGCGCCGGCTGAGAACACCACCGCGTCGTGGCCCACCAGCTTTCCCGCGAGTTCCTCGACGCTGTCGGCGATCAGGTCGCCGGCGACCGGTGTTGCCCTGTTCGCCGCGATCGTCTCGGCCTGCTGCGGGTCGCGGTGCATGCTCGTCACTCGGTCGCCACGGGCCGTCAGCAATGCTGTGAGGGTCGTCCGATCCCGCCCGCTGCACCGATCTGGAAGATGTTCATGATCAGTCCATTCGAGTCGTCTCAGGGGCAGGCGGCGCGACCTAGCGGGCTGCCCGTTCTCGGTCGCTCGTGCTCGGTGCGCGTCCGGCCAGCGAAGCATCGCAGTCAATCGACCTCCGATTGCCTCTGTCCGGCCTCGCTCTCCACTTGGTCCTCCTCGGTGAATGAGGTGCCCCAGCTCATGAGGATGCTGAGCTTCTCAGCGGCAGGCGAGCCGACGTCGGCGGTGTAGGTCGAGAGGAACTGGCCGTCGGAGTCGGCGATGTGGAGGGTCTCGTAGTTCAGCGTCATCACCCCGACGGTGGGGTGGAAGATGCGCTTGGTGCCGTGGGCGTGCTTGAACAGGCGGTAGTCGGCCCAGTAGCGCGCGAATTCCTCCGAGGTCACCGAGAGCCCTCCGACCAGCTTCTCCAGCGCCTCGTCTGGGCGGCCCGGATTATGTGCCGCACGTAGTGCGGCGACCGTCGGCGCAGCGACCTCTTCCCAGTCGGGGTACCGGGTGCGGTTGGAGGAATCGAGGAACAGCCACCGAGCAATGTTCCGGTCGCGGGCGGGCATCGCTCCGAAGTCGGTGAGCAGGATCGAGGCGGCTCGGTTCCAGGCTAGGACCTCCATACGCGGGCCCTGGAGTGGCGCGGGAAGCGGATCCATCGCCTGGACCAGGGCGCGCATTCCGGCTCGGACCTGCGGCTTCTCGGGCCGGCGCGGGCGCGTCCGCGCCGGCTGCGGGCTCACGAGGCTGCGCAGGTGCTGACGCTCCAGAGGGTCAAGTCGGAGCGCGTCCTCGATGGCTGTGAGGACTTGGTCGGAGACGTTGCCGATGCGGCCCTGCTCCAGCCGGGCGTAGTAGTCCACGCTGACCCCGGCCAGCGCGGCCACCTCCTCGCGTCGCAGGCCACGGCCCCAGCGTGGGATGGCCGACGGCGGCAGCCCCACCGATTCCGGATCGATCTGTGCGCGGCGCGATGTCAGGAACTCGCGCAGCCCGCTCGACGTCGTCATGCCTCCGTTCTGCGCGCGGTGGCCAGGCGATGTAGGGCTTAGCGCGTACTGCCAATACCAGTTCCAGAGGTGCGCACCATCTGATTCCGCCGAGAGTGCCGGGCTGACATGGATCTCGTCAGCAGCCGACACATCGCAACCGAGCAAGGAACAACACCATGACTGAGAACCTGACCGGAACCGTCGCCCTGATCTCCGGAGCGTCCAGCGGCATCGGACGCGCCACCGCCCGACGCCTCGCCGGAGCGGGCGCCGCCGTCGCCCTCGTCGCCCGACGCGCCGACCGGCTCGACCAGCTCGCCACCGAGGTGCGTGCCGCCGGGGGCACTGCACTGGTCATCGCCGCCGACCTGACCGACGCCGACGCCGCGACCACCGCCGTCGAGCGCACCGTCACCGAGCTCGGGCGGTTGGATACCCTGGTCAACGCCGCCGGGGTCATGCTCAACGGCGCCTCCGACGAGGCACCGCTCACCGAGTGGGACCGGATGGTCGACATCAACCTGCGCGGCTTGATGTACGTCACCAAGGCCGCGCTCCCGCACCTGCTCGCCGCCGCGAAGAACAGCCCGCGGTCGGTGGCCGACGTCGTGAACATCTCCTCGGTCGCCGGCCGGTTCGCCGCCCCGACCATGGCCCTGTACAACGCGACGAAGTTCGCCGTGACCGGCGCGACCGAGGCCTGGCGGCAGGAGTACACCACCCGCAACCTGCGCTTCTCCGTGATCGAGCCCGGTCGCACCGAGACCGAGCTGTTCGACCAGAAGGACAACTCCGGTGCCGACTTCACCGGCGCGTTCGGGAAGGTTGAGGGGCTGCACGCCGAGGACATCGCCGACGCGATCGGCTACATCGTCACCAACCCACGCAGGGTAGCGGTCAACGAAATCGTCATCCGCCCCACGGACCAGCAGCCCTGACCACGGCCGGGCACCGCGTCAGGGATGTCGATGGCGGGCCGGTCTCGACGGCAGGGGTTCACTAGACGGCGAGCGGAGCGCAGTCGGTGCAGCCCTCGACACTTCCGCCGTAGAAGGTCGCAGGATCTGCCTCGTTGTAGGGAACCCCGCGGTGCATCCTGTCGATCAGGTCGGGGTTGCCAGCCGGGCACGACCGAACGAGACCAGGTCGGCCCCCGCGCCCCCCGACGGGAATCGAGTCCGTCTCAACGACGCTGCGCCTTCCGGCAGCGTGAGGCCCGGGGTCCGCCCTCATGGTGTCCTGGCAGTTGTCGATCGACCAGCCGACGATCTTGCGGCTGAACGTGTCCATCACCGCACAACAGTAGACTTTTCCTTCTCGTGCTTGGGTTCCGGCAGTCGTCGCAACGGTTGATCTACGCGGTGTCCAGTAAAGCAGCCAGGCATTCGGCGAGCGTGTCCCAGTCGAGTGTCTTTCGGGGGCGGCCGTTGAGTTCCTCGGCGACGGCTTTCAGCGCGTCGGGGTTGTACGACGCAAGGTCAGTCCCGCGGGGGAAGTACTGGCGCAGGAGGCCGTTGGTGTTCTCGTTGCTGCCGCGCTGCCAGGGTGCGCCGGGGTCGGCGAAGTAGACGTCGATGTCGGTGGCCGTGGTCAACGCGCGGTGTTCGGCCATCTCGGCACCCTGGTCCCAGGTCAGGGTTCCTCGCAGCGACTTGGGCAGCTGGCTGAGGGTGGTGATCAGGCTGTCACGCACGGCCTCGGCGCTTCGTTCGCGACCGAGGTGCGCGAGCATCACGTAGCGGCTGGATCGCTCGACCAACGTCGCGATAGCTGACCCTCCTGCCGCACCGATGATCAGATCACCCTCCCAGTGGCCCGGTACGGCTCGAGCGTCGGCGGCCGCGGGCCGCTGGCTGATGGACTTCATCGGCTCGACAAATCGCGGACGGCGGGCGCCTGGCTTCCTGCGCGGTTTGCGGGATACCCGCCCGCGTCGCAACTGCTTGCCAACCTCGCGCCTGAGCTCACCGTGGGCGTGAACGTAGATCGCTTGGTAGATCGTCTCCGTGCTCACGCGCATCTCCGGCGTGACCGGGAAATCCTTGACCAGTCGGTTGCTGATTTGCTGCGGCGACCACTTCTTCCCCAGCTTCGCTTGCACGTACGCCCGCAGCTTGGCTTTGGCCACCAGCTTCGCCGGCCGTGGACGCGCCCGCCGCTGCACCGACAGCCGATGCGCAGTTTGGGGCAGGTAGCCGCGCGTGGAGACGGTATTGCGTCGCAGCTCGCGACTGATGGTCGAGGGAGAGCGTCGCAGCTCGGTGGCGATCTGCCGGATCGACATCCCGGATCAACGCAGATCCTTGATCTGCTCGCGTTCGAGCAAGCTCAGATAGCGGGGGCGGATGAGCTTTTCGACCTCGTTCAGATCGATGCTGCCGCCTATGGCGCGCATTCTGCGCTCGGGGATCACGTCATCCATTTTGGACTCCGGGTAGCGCACCACATGGCCATCGGGGTAGATGCGGCCCCGGTTGATGACCGTGATGCCCTTGTCCCAGTCCGTTGCGGATCGCGCATCGGCACCGACGCGTGCCCGAGCCTCAGCCCGGGTCAAGCCCTCCGCACGAAGTCGCAGGAACTCTTCTCGGCGAGGATTGACCTTACGCGCCTCGCTGGTACGAATCCCGGCCTTGCGCGCCCACGCATAGCAGGTGACCCGCGTGAAACCCAGCTCCCGCGCCACCGCCGACACGTTCGGATTCTTCGCCAGCCGCCGGAAGAACTCCTCCTTGTCCGCCTTCGAGTACTTCCGCGGCGTCGCCCGCTGCATCGTCAGCCCAGCCTGGCGAAGCCAGGTGTAAGCCGCATCCTCATGTACTCCGGCCGCATTCGCCGTCGCACGAACGGTCCCGCCCCGATCCACGAGATCGAGGAACCGCTCCTTCCGTTCCTTGCTGTACTTCGAACCAGCCATCGCCACCACTTCCAGTAGGTGTTGCGACGACTGCTGGAATCCAAGGGGTGGGATGTTCGGAAATATCGGTGACCCACAACTCATTGGGCGAGAGCCGATGGAACTTCCGATGGACGAGATCGTCCGCTGTGGCACTGCCTTTCAACCGCTTGACCTTGACCGGACCTGGAAGGCCGGCGACCCCGGCGAGCCGCATCAGTTCGCCGACCAAGTTCACACTGACCGCGATGCCCATACCGCGTGTCAGTTCGGCGTGCACACGACGGGACCCGTAGGTGTTGCGTGAGGCCTCGTGGACCTCCCGGATCAAGCCGGTCAGCCACTGGCGGCGCATCGTCGTCGGCGACATCGGGCGGTTCTTGAACTGGTAGTAGCCGGGGCTGCTGACCCCGAGCACGCGGCAGCAGACCTTGACCGGGTGTCCGGCATCGACGAGGCAATCGATCGCCGGGTGAATCCTTATGGGTCGGGACGGTCTTCCCCGAGAGATTTCGCGGCCTTGCGGAGGATCTCGACTTCAGCCTCGAGCTGCCGGATGCGCTTGTTGGCCTTCGCCAGCTCGGCATTCTCACGGGTGGTGGTCCCGGGGCGCTCGCCGCGGTCGATCTGGTCTTGCCGGACCCAGTTGTGCAGGGCTCCGGCGCTGATGTCCAGCTCCGTGGCAACGACAGTGATCGGCTTCCCAGCACGAACGAGTGCGACGGCCCGAAAACGGAACTCCGGTGGATACGGTCTTTCAGCAAGGCCCGATCTTCACACCGAAACGGGTAAGAAACCCTGGGGCAGGTCAGACCGCCTTTGGGGCCAGTGAACAGACGGGCGTCTGGTTTCCCGTCCAGCGTGGTGAGGCGATGGATCACCAGATCACGGATCTCCGGGATGAGCGGTACGGTTCTTGCTCGCTTGCCCTTCGTCCCCTTGTCGACCAGTCCACCTGGTCCGGTCGTCGTCTGGCGTCGCACCTTCCAAGTCCATGTGCCTGTGTCGATATCGGCTACACGGCATCCCGACACTTCCCCGATGCGCGCAGCGGTGCAAGCGGCGAACCGGACAACATCGCCCCAGCCCGTGTACTGCTCGTGAGAGCGCTCGACCAACGCATCCGCGAGCCTGGTCAGCGTCTGCCAGTCGGGTAGTGCGAGGCGCGGGGGTCTTCTGGCTCGTCCTCCGCTTTACGGAACTCGGACTGCCACCCCACCACGCGAGCCGGGTTCCGGTCGACGATGGCCGTCACGGAGCGCTTGCTCCATCACGCGTACGAGCACGGCAAATGTGTTCTTGATCGTCGACATGCTGCAGCCATCGGCGATCCAGTCGTGGACGGCGCGGTCAACGACACCGCTTGTGATCATGCGGACCGGTATATGGCCGATAGTCGGGATGACGCGCTTGATCCAGCCCGCCTTGTACGGTTCCGTCCAGCCGGACGACGGCGAGGCCGTCGTCCTCGCCGGTAAGCCGGTCGACGGTGACGTGATCGGTCATGCTCGGCCCCTCGGTGGTGACGGTGCCCGATGCGGTGCCGTGGGTGCCCGATCAGGCCGTGAGGCCGGCCCTGACGCCCTCGATCGTGAACGGCAGGTTGCGCAGCCGCACGCCGGTGGCGTGGTGGACGGCGTTGCCGATGGCCGCGGCGGTGCCGGTGATGCCGACCTCGCCGACGCCCTTGACGCCTGCTGGGTTGAGCCCCTCGTCGACCTCGTCGATCCAGTCGGCCCAGACGTCCCGCACGTCGGCGTGGGCAGGCACGTGGTAGCTGGCGAGATCGTGGTTGACGAAGTCACCGAACTCGGGGTCGAGGTGGCCTGCCTCGTGGAGCGCCATACCGACCCCCATGATCATCCCACCCATGAACTGCGATCGCGTCGTGCGGGTGTTGATGATCCGTCCGGCGGCGAAGGTGCCGTGGAGCCGCTCGACACGCACTTCGCCGGAGTCGATGTCCACCGCCACCTCGGCGAATTGGGCACCGAAGGTGTGCCGAGACAGCGTGGTGCGCTTCGCGAGCGCATCCGCTGAGTTGGCGGTGACCTCGAGGCCACCGCGCGGGACCACGCCGTGCGCCCTGTCGAGCTGGGCCGTGAGCTCGCGCGCCGCGGTAATGATCGGCCAGGTCCAGGACGAGGTGCCCGCGGACCCGCCGGCGGGCGGGGCTTCGCCATAGGTACTGTCGCCCAGGAGCACGGTGACCTGGGAGAGCGGCAGGCCGAACTCCTCCGCGGTGAGCTGGGTCAGTGCCGTGCGCGCACCGGTGCCGATGTCGGCTCCCGCCACCTTCGCCACCACCGAGCCGTCCTCCTCCACGCGCACGGTGGCGACGGCGGGGAACGTGTAGTCCGGGTGCGTGGACGATGCCATGCCGGTCCCGAGCAGCCACCGGCCGCGGCGCCGGGTGCCGATCCGGGGATCCCGGTCACCCCAGCCGAAGGTCCGGGCTCCGAGTCGCAGGCACTCGGCCAGCCCATGGCTGCTCCAGGCCTCGCCGGTGTCCGGGTCCCGCTCCGGGATGTTGCGCAGGCGCAGTTCGACGGGGTCCAGTTCCAGTGCCAGCGCGAGTTCGTCCATCGCGGTCTCCAGCGCGAAAAGGCCTACCGCGTGGCCGGGAGTGCGCACTGGGCCCGGGGTCGGCACGTCGAGCCTGCCGACGGTGTGATGGGTCCGCCGGGCGACCGCGCTGTACAACATCCTGCTGCTGGTGGCGGTGTTCTCGACGAACTCGAAGGATTGCGAGGTGTACTGCGACGCGGTGTGCACCAGCGCCCGTAGCCGGCCGTCGATATCGGCGCCCAGCTGGACGCGCTGCTGGGTCTCGGTGCGGTGACAGGCGAGCGAGAACATCTGCTGCCGGGTCAGCGCGATCTTGACTGGTGCGCCGACGACCTTCGCCGCCAGGGTCGCCGCGACCGGTACGGCCCGCGGGGTGAACTTCGACCCGAACCCTCCGCCGATGTGCTCGGTGACGACCCGGATGTGCTCCGGCGCGAGGCCGAGCAGCGGGGCGAGGATCGTCGTGGTGACGTACGGGGCCTGGTCCGAGTTGTGCAGCAGCAGGTCGTCGCCGTCCCAGCGGGCCATCGTGGCGTGCGGTTCCATCGGCGAGGTGTGGTGCGGGGGAGTGGTGTACGCCGAGTCGATCGAGACGGCAGCCTCGGACAGCTCCTTGTCGATCTCGCCGAACTCCGTGACCGCTCGCTCGTTGAGCCCGTTGACCCACTCGGGTGTGTAGACAGTCGGCCCGTCCGGATCGAGCACCACCGAGTGCGGCCGCTGCTCGTATGACACCTGCAGCTGTTCGGCGCCCTCGCGGGCGGCCTCGGGACTGGTCGCCACGACGATGGCGATCACCTGGCCGTGGAAACGAACCGCATCCGACTGCAGGATCTCCAGCTCCGTGTCGCCCACGGCGCGCAGGCGGGGCGCGCTGCGGTGGTCGATGACTGCCAGCACCTCGGGATCGGCGAGCGTGGCGCTGTCGTCAATGGCGGTGATGCGCCCGGACGCGATGGTGGACCCGACGATCCAGCCGTAACGGACGCCCTTGCTGGGGATCTCGTAGCTGTACCGGGCCTCGCCGGTGACTTTCGAAAGGCCGTCGACGCGCTCGACGGAGGTGCCGACCGTCGATGCTGTGTCGGAGCGGCGCCGGACATCGGTCGGTGTGCTGGTCATCGGGACTCCTCCGCGGCGAGCGAGAGCAGTTCGCTTGTGACGACGTCGACGGTCAGATCAACCTTGAAAGCGTTGTGCTCGGTGGTGCGGGCCGTCGCGAGCTCGGCCCGCATGGCCGACTTGGCGGCCTCCTCGTCGAACCGGGCGCCGAGCAGGGCCTGCTCCGCGGTCCGGGCGCGCCACGGGCGGGGAGCGAGGCCGCCGAGCCCGATCCGCACTGCTGCAACGGAACCTGTGTCGTCGAGTGCGAGCGACACGGCGGTGGAGACCAGCGCGAACGCGTAGGAGGCGCGGTCGCGCACCTTGCGGTAGTTCGACGAGCCGGGCGGCGGCGGGGGCAGCTCGACATCGGTGACCAGCTCGCCGGGCGCGAGCACCGTCTCCTTCTCGGGTGTGTTCCCAGGGAGCAGGTGGAACTCCTCCAGCGAAACGCTGCGTGCGGCACCGTCGACGGTCCGGATGTGGACGACGGCGTCGAGCGCAACCATCGCGACCGCCATGTCCGAGGGATGGTGTGCGATGCACGCGTCCGAGACGCCGATGATTCCGAGGTCTCGCGCAGCGAGACCTCGGCTCGCCGGGCAGCCTGTGCCGGGCTCCCGCTTGTTGCATGGCTTGGAGACGTCCTGGAAGTACGGGCACCGCGTGCGCTGCAGCAGGTTTCCACCCGTGGTGGCCATCGTTCGCAGCTGGCCGGAGGCGCCCGCAAGGATCGCCCGGCTCAGCACGGGATAGCGCTCGCGGACCACTCGATCGCCTGCGACCTCCGCGTTGCGGCTCAGCGCGCCGAGAAGGGTCGAGCCGTCTGCGCGGTGCTCGATCCCGTCGTAGGGCAGGTCCGAGATGTCCACGAGGGCCGCCGGCCGTGCGACGCCGAGCCGCATCAGATCAGTGAGGTTCGTGCCGCCGGCGAGGAAGACGGCCTCCTCCTGCGTGGTGGCGAGGCGCTGTGCCGCGGCCGGGTTGGCGGCGCGTTCATAGGTGAAGGCCCTCATCGCGCGGTCTCCTCGCCGGCGCCCGCTGCATCGAGGACCGCGTCCACGATGCCACGATGCGTCCCGCAACGGCACAGGTTGCCGCTCAACCGTTCGGAGATCTCGGCCCGGGTCAGCGCCGCCGCGGACGGTACTCCGGCGGCGACGTCGTCGGAGACGACGCTCGGCCAGCCGCGGTCTGCCTCCTCGAGCGCGCCGACGGCCGAGCAGATCTGGCCCGGGGTGCAGTATCCGCACTGCAGCCCGTCGTGGTCGAGGAATGCCCGCTGCACGGAGTGCAGGGTGTCCCCGTCCGCCAGCCCTTCGATCGTGTAGATGTCGCGGCCCTCGGCGGCCACTGCGAACTGTAGGCAGGAAACGGCGCGGTAGCCGTCGACCAGGACGGTGCAGGCCCCGCACTGACCGTGGTCGCAGCCCTTTTTGGTGCCGGTCAGTCCGAGACGCTCGCGCAGGGCGTCGAGCAGCGACGTGCGGTTGTCGAGGCGCATCTCGTGCTCCTCGCCGTTGATCCTCAGGGTGAGGGTGGTAGCTGTCGACCTGACTTCCGGCGTGGTGGACACGACATTCCTCTCTGTTGTGTAGGGAACGTTCGACCACATACGAGCGCACACGAGCGCCGGTGATGCTATTTCTAGCTTAGAAACAGCGATTCAGCGAACCGAGGTCGGGAAGTCGATCGTGCGAGCCGCAGCGGGCAATCTCAAGCGGGTCTCGTTGGAATTGGGAGGCAAGTCGCCCAACATCGTCCTGGCCGACGCCGACGCCGACGCCGACGCCGACGCCGACGCCGACGCCGACGCCGACATCGACGCGGCGATCGCGGGCGCTTCGCTGGGGATCTTCTACAACCAGGGCGAGGTGTGCTCGGCCGGCAGTCGGCTCTACGTGCACGAGTCCCAGTTCGACCGGGTGGTGGACGGCATTGCCGAGCAGGCCCGGTCGATCAACGTGGGGTACGGGATGGACCCGGGAACGCAGATGGGGCCGCTGGTGTCCGCCGAGCAGCGCGACCGGGTCGGCCGTTACCTGGAGAACAACCGCGCCGGCGGTGGTCGAGCCGTCGCGGGCGGCAGCGTGCTGGAACGGCCCGGGTACTTCGTCGAGCCTACCGTTATCGCAGACCCGGATCCCGACCACCCGGTGGTGCGCGAGGAGATCTTCGGCCCTGTCGTCGCGGCATTGCCGTTCAGCGACCTCGATGACCTTGCTCGCCAGGCCAACGACACGGTGTACGGCCTGGCTGCTGGGGTATGGACCGGGACGTGTCCGCGGCGCACACGCTGGCGAAGCGGCTGAAGGCCGGGACGGTGCACGTGAACACGTATCACGTGTTCGGAGCCGAGCTGCCGTTCGGCGGCTACAAGCAGAGCGGATGGGGCCGGGAGAAGGGCGACGAGGTGCTGCAGCAGTACCTCGAGACCAAATCCGTCGTGATCGCGCTCTGAGCGCTGAACCGCGCCCTGACGGTGAGGGCCCGGCCCAGCGGGTGCATCCCCCGTCGGAGCCGGATCGTCCGTGGTCGGCCGGGCTCGGATGCACGGAGGTGACCGGTCATCCTGCTACCGGCTCGGGACGTCCGAACCGCGTCGTCACTGCAGCGGCGTGGGCGACGTGGTCCGGCTCGCGACCCTCCGCCTCGGGGAAGCCGGCAGCCGCGAGGAAGTCGTCCTGCATCTCGTGCACGGTGGCGGAGCGCAAGGGCCAAGGTTCATGATGGTTCGGCAGGAACCAGGTTCGTCCCAGATGGGCGACGTGAAAGCCCCACCGGGCGGTCAGGAACGACTCCATTGCCCCGCCGATCCGCTCGTCATCGACCCGGACGGTCAGCCTGCTGGAGACCGTCCGGTGCGGGCCCCGGCGGTGAGCCGAGTAGGTGTGCACCGCCCGTGTCCAGTGGTGATCCACCCGATGATTCATTCGTGTCCACACGTACGGCAGGCCGAAGGCGAGCCGCCCGACTACGACCGGCACGGCACGGGCGGCGTCGAGACTGCAGAACACCACGCCGCGCCGACCGGCGTCGTCGACCGAATACAGCCGTACGTTGGTCTCGGGGAACGTCCCGAGCCACGGCACCGCCGGTCCTCGCGCCGCTCCGGTGTCGACCATCCGGAAGGGGATCAGGCCCACGTAGGCGCGTCCCTCGTAGAGGTCGGGTCGTGTCCCCGGTGGCAGGTGGGGGGCGACCGACTCGGGGCTGACGGCCCAGTGCAGAAAGCTCACGTCCCGCCACTGCTGGCGGAGCAGGTGCGGTCGGGGCAGCGGTGGCGCGATGTCCGAGATGGGCTGGCTGCCGTGGGGTTCGAGGTCGCCGTGCATGCCGTCCAGTGTGAGGTACCCGGGTCGATGTCCACCGAGCGAGCCCGATCTCTGCGCGGCCGGCGTCCTCGCCGGCCGCGCGCCCGCTTGCGCAGGCCAGCTCCAGTGCATATAACGCTCGTTATAGAACGGGAATTTCCGATGGTGAGATCGTGTGCTGTTGCAACACCTTTCAACCGCTTGACCTTGACAGGACCGGGCAACCCGGCGATGCCGGCGATCCGCATCAGTTCGGCGACCAAGTTCTCGCTGACCACGACGCCCATGCCGCGTGTCAGTTCGGCGTGCACGCGGCGGGACCCCTAGGTCTGTCGTGAGGCGTCGCGGACCTCGCGGATCAAGCCGGTCAGCCACTGGCGGCGCATCTTCGTCGGCGACATCGTCCGGGCCTTGTACTGGTAATAGCCGGGGCTGCTAACTCCGAGTAGGCGGCAGCAGACCTTGACCGGGTGTCCGGCGTCGACGAGGGAATCGATCACCGGGTGAACCCTTTTGGGTCGGGGCGGTCGTCCCCGAGCAATCTCGCCGCCTTGCGGAGGATCTCGACTTCAGCCTCGAGTTGCCGGATACGCTTGTTGGCCTTCGTCCGCTCGGCATTTTCATGGGTGGTGGTCCCGGAGCGCTCGTCGCGGTCGATCTGGTCCTGCCGGACCCGGTTGTGCAGGGCCCCGGCGCTAATGCCGAGCTCCGTGGCGGCCGTGGTGATCGGTTTCCCAGCCCGAACGAGCGCGACGGCCCGGAAGCGGAACTCCGGTGGATACGTCATAGATCGCAGCCTTTCAACAAGGCCCGATCTTCACATCGAAACGGGTAAGAAACCCTGGGGCAGGCCAGCGTGTCAACCGAACCCTGGGCAGCCCCCCTGCTGCGGACTGCGAAGAAGCGAGGTTCATAGTTGTGTACGCACGTAACGTGCCGCCCTAACGTCCGAATTTGTGGGGCATCGTTTACGCCAGGACCCACGCGCCGTGCGTGGACTAGTTGAGGCAGACTGATCGTTCATGCCTGGGCGCAACGTGCACAACGAGGTGGGTGCGGCTGTCGTCGGATCACTGCTGCAGGCCGGCGAGGTGAACGGGGACGTTCACTTCCACGAGCCTGCCCGGCGTCCTGTGGCCGTGCCTCGCGGGTTGCCTGAACCTCCAGGTGGCTTCGCCGGCCGGGAAGATGAGTTCGCCGCTCTCACCGGTGCGCTTGACGCGGAGGCGCATCTGGCGCCGACCGTCGTAATCTCAGCCATTGGCGGAGTTGGGGGCATCGGGAAGACCTGGCTCGCACTGCACTGGGCTCACCAGAACGCAGAGCGATTCCCAGACGGGCAGTTGTTCGTCAATCTACGAGGTTTTGATCCGATCGACGAGCCGCTATCGCCTCGTGAGGCGGTGCGAGGGTTCCTCGACGCCCTTGGAGTTCCGCCGCAGGACGTCCCACCTGACCTGAACGCGCAGCTGGCGTTGTACCGGAGCCTTGTCGCAAACCGCCGCATCCTCGTGGTGCTCGACAACGCGAGGGACAGCGCTCAGGTCGTGCCATTGCTGCCAGGGGCGTCGAGCTGCACAGTCCTGGTGACCAGTCGTGATCGGCTGGTCGGTTTGGTGACCCGGCACAGTGCTCGGCCCCTCGCGGTTGACACCCTGGGAGAGGCGGACTCTCGCTCACTCCTCGCGCGTCGCCTCGGGCATGCACGCTTGGAAACCGAGGCAGACGCGGTAGCGGAGCTCATTCGCTACTGTGCAGGTCTCCCACTTGCTTTGAGCATCGTTGCTGGTCGTGCTGTGCTCGATCCTCAGATTCCTCTCGCGGAGTTGGCAGCAGAGCTTCGCGACAGGTCTTCGCGCCTTGAAGCCTTCGACGCAGGAGAGCCAACGGTTTGCCTAGAAGCGGTGTTGTCGTGGTCATATCAGGCGGTCGATGACCAGCAGGCGCGTCTGTTCGGACTCATGGACTGGCTCCGGGCGCTGATATCAGCCTCGCTGCCGCGGCAAGCCTCAGCGGCATACCCACGGCCGTCACACGATCCAACCTGCAGGCGCTCGTGAGCGTCTCCATGGCTAGCAGGGAAGCCGGCGGACGGTATCGGATGCACGACCTCGTTCGTCTCTACGCCGGTCAACGGGCACGCCAAGATCTGCCGACTGACGAGATCGACGGTGCGAGACGTCGGCTCGTCGAGCACTCGGCGCACACGGCGCACGCTGCTGACTTGCTCATCGCACCACTCCACGCATCGATCGACTTGTCCGACCTGCCGTACGGGTGCCAACCTCTGAAACTCGGTGGTGGAGAGGAAGCGTGGGCGTGGTTCGAGGCGGAACGCGCCAACCTCATCGCCGTTCAGAATCTCGCCGTTGAGAACGATTGGCACGCTCAGGTATGGCAGCTGGCGTGGGCGATGACAACCTTCCAGCTCCGGCAAGGGCACTTTCACGACAACCTGTCAGCCTGGAAAGCTGGCGCCCGCGCGTCGCATCACCTCGACAACTCCGAACTGCGCACGCGTTCCTACCGGCACCTGGGGCGAGCATGCACGCAGCTTGAGCTCTACGAGGACGCTCTTACGCACCTGCGTGAAGGACTGGCGGGGGCGGAGCGCGACGGAGATGAGCTCGGACAGGCGCATACCCACCGGGCGATTGCCGATGCTTGGGGACGGCAGGGAAACGACGCCATGGCCCTCGAGCACGCAACGCACGCCTTGCACCTGTACGAGGAACGCGGCGTCGAGGTAAGCGGCGCCCACGCTCTGAACGACGTCGGCTGGTACACGGCCAAGCTCGGCGACCACGGACTTGCGCAGCAGATTTGCGAGGACGCCCTCGCCTGGCCCCGTCGGACCGGCAACCGCAGTGGTGAAGCTCGCGCCGGCCTCAGCCTCGGCTATGTCGCTTGGCTCAGCGCGAAATCTCAAGAGGCTGCTGAAAACCTGGAGTTCGCACTGGGCCTGTACGAGGAACTGGGCGACACGTCTGGACAAGCCAACGCGCTCGACCACCTAGGCACCGTGCACGAAGACGGGGATCCGGCAAAGGCCGAGTCGTGCTGGAGGCGTGCGGTCGCGATCTATCGAGAGCAGGGGCGTTCTGCTGAGGTCGACCGAATCGCGAATCGTCTAGGAGCGCTCGGTGCTCGCGGGGGCGGGCGGTTCGACCGATAGGAGGATCCCGCGGAGGTTGGCCATGTTGAGCGCAGCAGTCAGCAAACGTGCCAACGCCGACCGCGGATCCCGGCCGGTGGCCATCAGTCTGCGTACGTCGGCGATTGCCATGTCGACGTCATCGAGCGCAGCCCAGTCCCGGTCGATGACGTGAGCCCGTCGCCGGGCTCGGTGTGCTCGCTGCCGACAGGCCGGTCCGTGGTAGCGGGCGGGCCGGCCGCGCGGGGACGGCGGCGGTAGCGGCTCGCCGCAGCCTTGGCAGATGGCAGCCTGCATGTTCTTCAGCTCCGAGGGTTGTTCCGTTGGAGTGGTTAGAGCCGTCTGAGGTCTTCCAACACAGCGCGCAGGACGTCGAGCGGAGGACGGGTGGATGCCCAGAGCTCCCTGCGGCCTGGGGCGCCGATGCGGGGCAGGCGCTGTGTCGGCAAATCCGGGGTGAGGTCGCCTGTCTGGGCGGTTCTATATCCGCGCTGGCCACGGCTCGTTTCGGTGGTCACAGCTGGGACTGGGTTCTTGGGTGCTCGCCGGCGTCTGCGGGTGCCGGAGCTTGTTCGCGAATCAACCCGGCGAGTTGGTCGAGCGTGGCGGCGAGTGAATCGCGTTCTCGCTGGTTGTAGTTGCCTCGTGGGAGGTAGTACGCGGCGTCATCGAGCAGCCACTGCGCCTTCCTGAGTATCACGGCGAGCTTGTTGTCATGGGACGCCTTTGCGGCTTGCGTAGTGGGGATGCTGCCGGTCTCTGTCGCAGCGGTGAGCTGCAGAAGGCATGCGGAGCACGGTGCGCAACCGGGTCCCTTTTCGGAAGTCGCTGGCTCACCGGGACTCGCCGCCAGCTCGAGGCTTGCCGGATCGAACTCCAGGCGGCACCAGGACTGAACAGCGGTGTTGGTGCTGCTCGGTGCGGCGCAGTGGGCAACGCGAAGGGACTCGACCACTACGCCTGGGCGGTATTGAAACCAGACGACCTGCTCTGTTGAAGGGTTCACTCGGGATCTCCGTTCGAGGGTGGCCGCGGCCAGGCCTGGAGGTGGGCCTGGCCGCGGCCGGCATCCGGCGGCGGTCGGGGAGTGATTGCGCAACGCCGCCGGAGGGATTTCGTGACCGTTTGTGAGCGGTCCATGTCAGACTGAAATCATGCTGACATCAGCTCGCGGTCAGCGGAATGACGCGAAGGCGACGTGCTCGCGACATAACGGGAGCGGCTGCGGGGAAGGGGTTGCAATGCAGAAGGCGCGCACGGTGCTCGAGCAGAAGATCTGGGAGCGGCGGCAGACGCTGCAGGAGTTCACGGAGTGGGCCGAGACATTCGCGTGCGAACGAAACGAGCCAGGCACGTTGAGCGTCCGCCATCTGCAGCGCCTCGTTGCCGGCAAGGCGCCGAGCGGACAGCCAGTCGGACGACCTCGGCCGGCTACGGTGAGATTGCTCGAATCCATCTTCGGCGTGGGTATCGACGTTCTGCTGGGTCCGCCAGGGGCTGATATCGAGCGCGAGGACGTCGACAGGCCGTGGCAACCGTTCCACAAACTCAGAGCAGCGCCGTGGGGTGCTCGGCGGGAGAAGACTCCAGCAGTTCAAACACCAGACACGCGGGTGGGTACGGCGCAGTCCTTTGCTTGGCTCGATACCCGAAGTGGGTGGGCGCCTGAAACTACACGACGGAAGGTGACGTCCCGTCTCGCTTCCTTGACGGCGGATGAAGTACTCGACAGACCCGCGCGGCGCCGCAAGGTCGGCCGAAGCGAGATCGCTCGAGCAGTAGCGGACTACTACGGGGCCCCGGAGTCGGGGTACCACTTCTACAATGTGGCTTGCGGGGATTCCGAGATCGGCACGAGCATTCTGACCTGCGACCGATGGCTCGACCTCGGATGTCAGCTCGGTGCGGGGAAAGACAGAGTCGCCCTGTGTACTGACTCACCCGTTGCCCAGGATGTTCTCGCGTCCGACCGAGCGATTGACCGGCTTGCCGAAGCCACCGCCCAGGGGGTTCGGCTAGCGAACATGCCCCTCTACCGGCTGTTGAACCTGCATGTCGGGCCAGAAGCAATCTCAGCTGAGGTCGGGACGGTGCCGTTCATCGAGTACGCGGTCTCCATGGATCTTCTCGAGAACGAGCTGATAGATACTCTTGCCGCCAGCACGCCAGACCAACTGCCGATGCGGGACCACTATCTGCCGAACCTCTACTCCGTGCTCGACTTCACTGGGCGACTGTGTGCCGGGGGAGTGCTCGCGCTCTGCGCCATCGCACGTCCATCAGACCCATATCGTGGTGAGAAGGACTTTGCTCTCGTGGTGCAACAGCGGTCAAGCCACGTACTCAACGCTGCGCAGAGGCTCTCGGTGATCCCGAAAGGCTTCCATCAGCCCATGACCGACCTCCACGCGGACGCTCAGTTAGCCTCGACGCTTATGCGGGAGCTGGAGGAGGAGCTTTTCGGCAGGCAAGACGTCGACAACACCGTGGGCGGAGCCTGTGCCGCGGCCCCACTGCATCCCGGACGGATGTCGGAGCCGATGCGCTGGCTGATGGCGGACGAGTCCCGAATACGCATGGAGTGCACGGGTTTCGGCCTGAATCTCGTAAGCGGCAACTACGAGTTCGCTTGCCTTCTGGTGATCGAGGACGACGAGTTCTGGACCCGCTACGGAGGGGAAATCGAGGCGAACTGGGAAACCTCCGGGCTTCGCTTGTACTCAAGTCTTGACCACGTACTCGTAAGCGATCTGGTCACTAACGAGTCCTGGAGCAATGAGGGACTATTCGCGTTCTTGCAGGGGATCCGGAGTCTACGCGAGAGTAATGCCGGGTGATGATGCCCTTCCCGAAAGTCAATCTCGGGGATTGATTCCGTATGCGCGGTGGACTGTGGTTCGCCAGGTGATGTGCGGCCTCAGCCTGCCACCTGCGAAGGTGGTGTCGTCGAAGGTGGCCGGCACGAGCCACGTGGTCCAGCAGCCGAAGCCGGTCATGGAGATCACGCCGAATTCGTGCAGTCCTGCGAAGCTCGCGGCCCAGCCCATCACCGCCGCCACCTGGTTCCTCGTATCCAGGTCGTCACGGCGTTCCGCGAGGACATGAAAGCCACCTCAAAGACGAAGGCCTGCGGAAGTTTCGCGGTTCCGCTGGTAGAGCCGCAACTTGAAGTATCTGAAGGTTGGAACTACACCAGGGCCCGTCCGACGTGACCTCGAGGCTGTCGCTCGCAACACCAAACTGATTCAGCCCCAGAACGGAGGATCCGTAGGATCAATTAGTCGGTCGTATGACGCAGTCTCGAAGTTCAACCGTGTCCGGCAGGTTGGCGCAGAGTCTTGAACACCGCGCCTGCCGTGGACCAAGAGCACTGAGAAGTTCCACACCCTTGGGTCTCTGGCGTGGATGTTGTTCGACTTCAGTCGGTCGGCGATGCCCTGAGCCACTGACTGCACTCTGGGGAATTCGCCTACTCGTCTCCCTGGCAGGTAGTTGTTCTTGGGGTACTTATTGAAGGTAACTTCCTCACCGAATGCTCGATCGGTGGCCGCCAGGAAGTCCGCGCCACCGGGCCCCGTCGGTCCGAGAACGACGAAGGTGATCTGGATGGGCCCGGTGATTCCGTGCTGCTCGAACAGGACGAAATCGGATGGCAAACAGTCGGCGAACCCGGCGGTGGGAATCACCGCAGCGGTGTATCGACCAAACAAAGTTAGGAGGATCTGGTACGCAGAGAGGACGATTAGGATTTCCTCCCGGCGGCCGCCTGCATCCAGTACTGACCGCAGCGTCTCCTGGGCCGTGTTCAGGTCGTCCGGTCGCTCCTTCGACCTGTTGGAGAGCGGTAGGTCGGCTACTCGGTCCGGGAACGACGCGCGTACGAGCTCCTCAGCCACAACGTGCAGCCCGCGGCTTGTGTGCACCCCCTTGACATCGGCCAACATCGGTGAATACGAAGCGATGGCTGCGGCATCAACGTTGTGCCAGACAGGCAGGACCCGCCGCTGATCGGCCGTGGCCGTAGTGACCAGACCTGCGAGCTCGCGATATGTCCACTCCTTGGCGAAGAATGAGTCGCTGAGCACGACTACCCCGAAGTGAGACGCCCCCAGTCCACGGTCGATTTCGCGGAGTACAGAGTCACCCACGCGGAGACTGAAATCGTCGTACCACACCGAGAAGCCGACCGACCGCAGGTAATGCGCCAGTGGCCCAGCCACTTGCCGCTTGTCCTCACTGGCGTGGCTGATGAAGAAGTCCCACTCTGAGCCCATGATGGCGAGCATAAGGGCACATAAGCGCCACCTGAGCCCCAAGGGAAAGTGGCTCATCCCAATCGGGGGTGTAGGAGTTGGGGTCTGAAGCCGCCGGTCTCGAGCAGGCTTCGGGCGATGTAGTTGGTCAGGTTGCGGAACCCGAGTGCGGAGCCGCGCAGGTGTTCGAGCCGTCCGTTGAGCGCCTCGGTCGGCCCGTTGCTGGTGCCGGGTCGTTCGAAGTAGGCGAGCACGTCGGCGGCTCGCTTCTTCAGGGTCCGGCCCAGGGTGGTGAGCTCGGTGAGCACCTTGGGGACGCCGGCGCTGAGGTCGGTGATCAGCTTCTCCATGAGCTCGCGGCCACGTTGCCGGTCCTCGTGGCGATAGGCGGCGATCATGCGCTGGTAGACACCCCAGGTCGCCTCGACCTCGACGTGAGCGTCATCAACGAACAGCGCGCGTAGCCTGTCGCTCTGCTTGTCGGTAAGCAGGTCCGCGCCGGTGTGCAGCGTGCGCCGCGACTTGTAGAGCGGGTCGTCCCTGAACCCACGGTGCCCGTGGATCGCGAGTTGGACCCGGCGCCGACACCTGTCGAGGGCGTCACCGGCCAGGCGCACGACGTGGAAGGGATCCATCACCGTGACCGCGTCCGGGATCTCCTCCGCAGCGGCGGTCTTGAACCCGGTGAAGCCGTCCATCGCGACCACCTCGACCGCGTCACGGAAGGCGTCGTCGCGGTCGGCGAGCCAGGTCTTGAACGCCGCTTTCGACCGGCCCTCGACCATGTCCAGCAGCCTTGCTGGGCCGGCGCCATCGCGGACCGGGGTGAGGTCGATGATCACGGTGACGTACTTGTCGCCACGCCTGGTGTGGCGCCAGACGTGCTCATCGACGCCAATGACCTTCACGCCCTCGAACCGCGTGGGGTCGTTGATCAGCAGCCGATTGCCTTCGGCCAGGACCGCGTTGTTGGCGGTGTCCCACGCGACCCCGAGTCCCTCGGCGACACGGGCGACGGTGAGGTGTGCGACCACGATCCCTTCCAGCGCCCACCGCAACCCGGTGCGCGAGAGCTTCGCGCGTGGCTCCGCCGCGGCGCTGGTGTCTTGGCGCTACACGTGTCCGCAGTCGGCACAGCGGTAGCGGCGCACTACAACTTCCAGCACGGTCGGTCGCCAGCCCAGCGGCTCGTGGGCCAACCGCCGGATCACGGTGTCACGAGCAGCGCCTTCGCTGCCGCACCGTCGGCACCACTGATCTGGTTCCACCACGCGGCACGCGAGGACCGCACGATCCGGTTCAAGTCGTTGCCCGGTCACGCTCAGACCGAGGCCGTCGAGTCGAGCGAAGGCGGTCAGGTCAGGGCGGCCGAAGCCGGCCGGCGGGGTAGCGTCGGACACGTCGAGGTCTTTCGGATGGATGGCGTAGGAACCTCCATCGTCGGGAGACCTCGACGTCTATCTGCGGACCGACGCGCCCGGCCGACCTACACCCTCATCTGGGAAGAGCCTGATTGCCTCGTCGGCGTCGTCGAACACGCGTAGCACGGTTTCGTCGACCTCGATGGTGACCACGCGTCCGGCATAGCGGTAGCCGGCCTGCACGGACTGGCCGGTGACCTGGGTGGTGCCGCGCGCGGAGACCTTCCGCTGGACCCGAGCCGGACGACGGTCAATCTCGGGTGCTGCCCGGCCGGGCGGGCTCGTTGCAGCCGAAGGCGTTGGGAGGGCGAGAGATTCAGCGGCAGCGTGCGCACGATCGCCTCGTCGATGATCACCTGCGCCAGGTCGTTTTCGAGACGCAGGGTGACCCGGCGACCGGCCCACTTCTGGTCGCTTGGGCGCAACGAGCTATGGAAGACTGTTGCCCACATCACCCGAATTTCCGGAGGGGCGGGAATCCAGGCTTGACCAGCTACGGTGAACGGGTGCTGCTGGAACGCGACATTGATCCGATCACCGCCGAGTTGATCTCGATCGCCACCGAGCGGCGGCTACGACCGCTGTGCTGGCACATCAAGCACGACGCGACCGACACCACTGCGACCGGCTACGTCACCGTGTCCCTGCTGCATGAGGCCGATGCGATCCGTTGCGCGTGGGCCGATGCCCTGAGCCTCTACGAGACCGCCGATGGCTATGCGGGCAACATCGGAACACTCATCATCGGCTTGCCCGCCGCGATCGACCCCGACGAGCATTGCCGAGTCTGCAACCGTCCGTTCGAACCACGGGACACGCGTCCGAACGGGCGCGCTCGGTACCAGAGCGGCGACTTGTGCCGATCCTGCATCAGCACTCGCGGGTCGCGCGGTTTCGCAGTGGCGTCGAACCGACGCTGCCACCATTGATCGCATGAGGGGCGAGATCCAGGAACCGCAGTTCGACGCGTTCCTGTCGTACAGCCACGCGCTTGACGGAATGCTGGCACCCGCGGTGCAGAACGAGCTGCAGCGGTTCGCCAAACCGTGGTACCGACCGCGGGCGCTGCGCGTGTTCCGGGACGAGGCCGTCATGGGCGCGAACCCCGGCCTGTGGCCGGCCATCGAACGCGCGATGAGGTCGTCGCGGTGGTTCATCCTGATGGCCTCGCCCGAGGCCGCGAAGTCGAAGTGGGTCGCGCAGGAGACCGACTTCTGGATGCGCGAATGCTCCCCCGAAACGTTCCTGATCGCGCTGACCGATGGCACGCTCGCCTTCGACGAGCGCGGCAACATCGACTGGTCGTCGACCGACTCGCTGCCCGACGTGCTGCGTGATCGGCTGCACGGCGAGCCGAGATGGGTGGATCTGCGCCGGTTGAACAAGACCGAGCGCGTCAACCGGGACGACCCCCGCTTCCGCGAAGGAATCGCCGACCTCGCGGCGCCGCTGCGCGGAGTGGACAAGGACCAGTTGATCGGTGAGCACATCCGCCAGCACCGCAAAATCATGCGTGCAGCACGGATCGGAACGGCGACGCTCACCGTCCTGCTCATCTCGGCCCTGGTCGCCGCTGGCCTGGCCTACGTGCAAACGAAAACCGCCCAGTCCCGGCAACTGGCCGCCAACTCCAACGCGTTGTTCGATGCAGATCCTGATCTGGCCTCCCTGCTGGCGGTGCAAGCGCACAACACGCACCCCTCCACCGAGGCCACCACCAGCCTCTACAGCGCAGATTCCCTGCTCCTGAGAAAACAACTGAGCGACCCCACGAACCCGGTGTCCTCGCTGGTGTTCAGCCCGGACGGGCGAACCGTCGCCACCGCGAGCGACGGCGGGATCGTGCAACTGCGGGAAGCGGAATCAGGACAACTCCTGCACACCCTCGCCGAACACACCGGCCCGGTGAGCTCGCTGGCGTTCAGCCCGAACGGCGAAACCATCGCCATCGCGACCAGCAGGGCCGTGCAACTGCAGGAGACGAAATCGGGAGGCCACCGGCGGACGCTCGCCGACGGCCGCGGCTCGAGCGAAGTGGTGTTCAGCCCGGATGGCAGAACAGTGGCCATCGCGGACAGCGACGGAACCGCACAGCTGTGGGAAGCGTCCTCCGGACGACCCCTGCACACCCTCACCGGACACACCGGCCCGGTGAGCTCACTGGCGTTCAGCCCGAACGGCGAAACCATCGCCACCGCAGGCGGAGACGGAACCGCGCGCCTGTGGGAAGTCGGATCAGGACGGCCCCTGCACATCCTCACCGGCCACACCGGCCGGGTGTCCTCGGTGGCGTTCAGCCCGGACGGCAGGACGGTGGCGACCGCGGGCTACGACGGAACCGCACGGCTGTGGGAGGCGTCCTCCGGGCAACCGCGCGAAACCCTCACCGGACACACCGGCTCGGTGCTCTCGGTGCTGTTCAGCCCGGATAGCGGAACGGTCGCGACCGCGAGCGATGACGGAACCGCACGGCTGTGGGAGGCGTCCTCCGGGCAACCGCGCGAAACGCTCACCGGCCACACCGACTGGGTGCTGTCCGTGGCGTTCAGTCCCGATGGCGAAACGGTCGCAACCGCGAGCCGCGATGGTTCCGCGCGGTTGTGGAATGCGAAATCAGGAGGCCAGCGACGCACGCTCGCCGGTCACACCGCCCAGGTTGATTCGGTCGCGTTCAGCCCGGACGGCAGAACCGTCGCCACCGCGAGCGACGACGGGACCGCGCGACTGTGGGATTCCGGGCAACCCCGGCGAACGTTCACCGGCCAGACCGGCTCAGTGGGTTCAGTCGTCTTTAGCCCCGACGGGAAAGCCGTCGCCACCGCGAACGGCGGCCTGACCGTGCAGATGTGGGATGCGGCGTCCGGGCAACCGCTACGAGCGCTCACCGACGGCACCGGCTCTGTGGATTCGGCCGTGTTCAGCCTGGATGGGAGAACCGTCGCCACCGCGAGCGACGACAAGATCGTGCGATTGCGGGATGCCGGATCAGGGCGAACGCGACGAACACTCGTTGGCCACACCGGCTCGGTGCTCTCGGTCGCCTTCAGCCCGGACGGCAGCACCATCGCCACCGCGAGCGACGACAAGACCGCGCGGCTGTGGGATGCGGAGTCGGGACACCCCCTGCGGACGCTCACCGGCCACACCGGCTGGGTGAACTCGGTGACCTTCAGCCCGGACGGCAGAACGGTCGCCACCGCAGGCGGCGACCGAACGGCCCGGTCGTGGGATGCGGAATCAGGGCAGCCCCTGCAGACGCTCCCCGGTCACGCCGAATCGGTGAACTCGGTGGTGTTCAGTCCGGATGGGGATGCGATCGCCACCGCCAGCGATGACGGAACCGCCCGGCTGTGGGACGCCGAATCAGGACAGCCCCTGCAGACGCTCACCGGCCACACCAGCCGGGTGAACTCGGTGGCCTTCAGCCCGGACGGCGAAACCATCGCCACCGCGAGCAACGACCAGACTGCACGGTTGTGGGATGCCGAATCAGGACGAGCGCGGCGAACGCTCACCGGCCACACCGCCTCGGTGAACTCGGTGACCTTCAGCCCGGACGGCAGCACCATCGCCACCGCGAGCAACGACCGGACCGCACGGCTGTGGGACGCTTCGCTTCCCGACGAGGCTGGAATCAAGGCCCGGATTTGCAGCGCCTTGAACCAGCGGAACTTCACCCCGGAGGAACGTTCGTCGTATCTCCAGGGGCTACCGACGACTCCCGCATGCCCAGATCCGTAACCGCACCGGCTGCTTTCGAACCGCGCTGAGCTGTCGAAATCCCACTGCGCCGCGATCAGGTGCAGGACCGCGCACCGGGACGGACGCGGGGGCCGGGTCGGTGCGCGGGACCCGTTGCTGCGAGTCGGGGGGCATCGGCACCGGGTCCGGATCAGTTGCCCGAGAGGCGGTGCAGGGCTTTGCGCGGTAGGTGACGAAGGGCCCGTCATCCCGCATACCCGCTACCGCTCAGCAAGCCTCCTAGGCGCTCTCGCAAGCGCCGCCTCACGAGGAGAGCTCGACCACTGGGCACAAGCCGAAGCCGTGGCATTCGCGAAGGCCATCCTCGACCACTCAGCCGACAACCAGCATCGCTAGCCCCAACCCACAACACCGCCCCGGATCAACACCTGCCCCTGTCGCCCCGGCGACTTCCCCAGGCCATACCTGGGCCTCCAGGCCACTTGCCTAGTTTCTGATGATGGGTGTCGGTTTGTGGTCAGTTGAGGGGTGACACTTCCTGACTGATCGTGCTTTCGACGCGGTGACCGTACGCCTTGTGCCGGACGACCGGGGCGGTGGTCGTGCGAGGCACGGTGGTGATTGCCTCGTCGGCGTCGTCGAACACGCGTAGCACGGTTTCGTCGACCTCGATGGTGACCACACGCCCGGCGTAGCGGTAGCCGATCTGCACGGTCTGGCCGGTGACCTGCGTGCTGCCGCGTGCGGAGACCTGGCGCTGGATGCGGGCCGGACGCCGGTCGGGCTCGGGTGCCGGCCCCGCCGGGCGCGCTCCTTGTAGCCGAAGACGTTGGGACGGGGAGAGGTTCAGCGATAACGTCCGCACGATCGTGCCGTCGATGATCACCTGGGCCAGATCGTTTTCCAACCTCAGGGTGACGTGGCGTCCGGCCCACTGCTGACCGACCGACAGCGATCGGCGTGCGACCGAGACTGTGCCCGATGCGGTCACGACCCGGTCGATGGCTACCGGGTCGCCCGAGATGAGTTCACGTGTGTCGGGACGCGGCGGTGGTGGCCCGGCCGTAGGGGCCCCGGCGGCTCGGAGTTTGTCGAGATCCAGGCTGGATAACCGCGAGGGCAGGGTCTTGTAGTGCCAGCCGTCGAGGCTGACGTGCGCGGTGGTGGTGTCGATCCAAATCCGGACCCGCTGACGCGCCCGCTGAGGCCCGAACCAGAATTGCTGGCCCCGCAACCACAGATTCCCGCTGGCGGGCACGACCCGTTCGACCACCACCGCACCCGACCCGGCCGTGGGCTCGACAGGCTCCGGCGGATCCTCCTCGACCACCACATCCGGCGAGGAGACTGAAGTGGTGTCGAGTTCCGGAGGGCCGCCACAACACCAGCCCGTTCTCACCCGAGGCGGGTCGGAAGACCTCGGCCGGGGTGGCCATGTGCAACGCCTGATGCGGCCGCTGAGTGTTGTATTCCCGCCGCCATTTCTCCACCGCCTGCCGGGCATGCTCCACATCGGCGAACGGGCCCTCGTCGGCGAGCAGTTCATCCTGGATGCTGCGGTGCCAACGCTCGACCTTGCCCGTCGTGGTGGGCGAGCGGATCTTGGTCAGCAGATGCGTGATCCCGTTGTTCCGGGAGATCCGGTCGAACAGCACCTCCGACGGGCGCGGACGCCCGTATTTCCCGGTGAACTGTTTGCCGTTGTCGGTCAGGATCTCCTCTGGCACCCCGTAGGTCTCCAGCGCCGCCACCAGCGCCCGGCACACCGCCCACGCCGTCGCCCGAGGCACCACGGCTGCGATGACGCAGAACCGCGAGTGATCATCGATACCGGAGATCAGCTTGCACCCGGTGCCGTCGACCAGCATCACCGAGCCCATGATGTCCATCTGCCACAACTGCATCGGCTCGCCGCGCTCCCAGCGCCGAAAGTTCTCCCGCCTCCGCTTCCGCGACGCCCCCTCCGCCAGGTCATGGCGCTTGAGCACCCGATAGATCGTCGACAACGACGGCACCGACTCCACCCCGGCCCGCTCAAGCTCGAAGACCAACCGGCGCGGACCCCACCGCGGATGCTCCCGCCGCAACTCACACACCCGCGCCTCGATCTCGGCATCCAGCTGCCACGGATGCCCACGCGGCCGATGCGACCGATCCTCCAGACCGGCCAAGCCCTCATCCCGATAGCGGCGAATCCAGGCATGCACCGTCTTCCGCGACACGCCATACCGTTCCGCGACCTCGGTGACCTGCGCTCCAGCCGACAGGACCTCCATGACCGCGTGATAACGCTGCTCCACAACGCTCAACTCCACGAGCATCGGCCCCGGCCCCCCACGCGACGAACAACCATCGCGCCGAAGTCAAACCGGGGGCGGCAGTGTTACCCATCAAATGAACACCGCGTGTCACCCATCAAGCGAAGTAGCACATAAACGCGCTGACCTCGGTGTTCAGAGTTTCCTTTCTTCATCAAGGGCGGCCCTGCGGGCCCGCCTGCCTGCGGTTTCCGAGGTCGGTGCAGCGGGGCCCCGCCGGGGCCCGCCTCCGGCACCCCGGCACCCCGCGCGCCGACCAGATCGGAAGGCAGGCGGGCCCGACTCCGCCAGAAGAAGCGTCCACTCTCAGGCACAAAGCGATGTCCTCGCCGGACGGGCAGGCGAACAGGGTGTGGGGGACAGGCATCGGCTGCGGTCCGGTCGTGGCTGCTCTGTCCTCACCCCATCGACCTCCACAAGGGCTATCAGCCCGCGTCAAGGGGGCAAGCTTTATGCTGGCATGTCCCGCTGACGTCGCCGGTTGCCCCCTTGACACGGACTGATGAGGGCTTCGCCAGGTCGACGGGGTGAGGACAGAGGCCTTCCCTTCTGCGGGCGTTAGTAACGCTCCCGCTCGCGGAGCTGCCAGGAGACCTCTCGCCAGGTGTTGTCTAGGCCATCCCGCTTGATCTTCAAGGCCAGGGCTTCTGGGGCGTCATCAACCCCGTGGCGCCGCAGTATCCGCAGCAGCTCTTCTTCGTCTTCCGACAGGTGCAGCTCCCTGATTACCCGCCCGAACCTCGCCACGCGCACGCTCGTGTTGGTGTAGGGGTCTGGCCCGTTCTTTGCCTGCTTCCTCTTCTTCGCGGCTCGTTGGCGCAACCTGAGTCCTTCAGACAAGCCCTCTTCGAGTTGCTCAGCAACCCAGAAAGGCCGTTCAATCCGCGGCACGATCTTCATCTCAGCGTGCAGCTCGCGTCGACGCGGGTGCGTGCGTGGGTACATCAGCGCGATCAATCGCATGCAGAGTCCGGGAGCGAAGCCGAAAACGCCCACGACCGTGAGTAGTCCAGGCAGGGAGAAGGAGGTCAGGTTCGTAACGATGTCTGCGATCACGCGAACCCCTCCATGAGCTTGCCGAATCGGACATCGGTCTGCGCGTCGGCTAGGAGCGCCCCAAGCTCGGTGCGTCCCTTGTCCGTCAGCTCGTAGTACCGACGGGGAGGACGCTTCTCCTTGATCTCGGCTGGGTCCTCCCAACCGTCAGTGAGCCAACCCTCGTCGAGCATTCTCGTCAGCATCGGGTACAGCACGCCGGAGCGGACTCCCGCGCGCTTGGCGGTGTCGTAGCCCCAATGATGGTCAGCTGGGTCGGTCATCAGCGCCATCGCCACTTGGACGAGCGCGTGTGTCCTTCGCAGGGCCCAGTACTCTACATAGGTCGTCGAAGACATGTGTAGGTGGGCGGCAATGGCGATCGAGGTAGGAATCAGAGGCAGGAAAAAGTAAGCATCATGGTCGCGAGCTGCCGACACCCGCGGTCAGATCGCCCACAGATCAAAGGCCTGGTCAGGGGTTTCGTTAGGTCTATGTGGGTAAGGTAGGTATCTTCCCTACACATGAAAGCGAGCGAGAACATCGAAACGGCCTTGCGGTTCAGTAGCATGATCTAGGATCACGACATGCTCGCATTGGCATCTGAAGCTGCCGTGAAATGGACAGACGTTGCTAGTTTCGCGGTCTCGTCGTGTTCAGTTCTGGTGGCGACAACTGCGGCCTATTTTGCGTTTTGTGCGTACCAAAAACAAGCTGGCCAGTTGGTGCTCGCTCAAAAACACGACTTACGCTGGCAATCACGCCAAGTTACGGGATGGGTGGAGCCGTGTGATGATCTGATCGACGCGCGTCCTATAGTCGTCGACCCCTGGCCGTTGAGCCTCGGGCGAAGGTGCTCATTTTTCTACATTAATGCCAGCGATCTACCCATCTACCAAGTTCTCGTGACTGCCGAGGCTGCGGGTTCTGACGAACGAATAATTGCCAGCTATCCGAGGCTTATGCCTACCCGCTCTCCTGAGCGAAGGGAAATTGACCACAGTGCTGCATTTCCTGAAATTCAGGAGCTTGCGCAGGAGCTCTTCAGGGGACTTCCTGATAAATTTCAAGAGATGAGCGTGGATTTCGAAAAAACTTATGGCAGAAGTGACGCAAGGAGGAACTTATTTGGAGAAATTAAATCCGGCGCCTCTCCTGAGCTTGCGGTGCCGTTCTTCGAGGCTCGAAGCAATCTGAATGATCAAGCCACGGAAGCGATCGAAACGATTTCTTCGACTCTGTCCATGTATTTTACGGATAGCGAGGGGAATCGATGGAAGCGGAGAGGAGACGGCGGCTTGCAGCTTGTCGATCCTGAACTTGCAGGTCGCCAAGCTCTGGAGGCGCGTCGTGAAGCAGCAAGAATTTATGTGCCGCCAAAGGCTAAAGGGCGAAGTCGTTCGCCAGTGGCGCGCTAGCTCGACAGCCTCAGGTCAGTGGCCGAGGGCACCGTTCGCTCGGCTGCTGCACCTCTCTGGCCGACCCGACCAAACTTCACGACGAAGTAGGCACCAGGTGGCGAACGAGGGCGGCGGGGACTGGCAGGGCACGCGGCGACGGCCGGAATCCCGCAGCCCATTTAGGTCCGCCTGACGCTGGCACTGTCGTCGCAACGGGGCATTGGCAGCACGCCGTTCCGGGCGCGGGTGGGCGGCATCAACATAACCGCGCCCGTTCCCGGCGTCCTGCTAGCTTGGCATCAGACGTGCGTCGACGACTGGTTGGCGCTCGTAACCTTCGAGCTGACGAGTCGCACCGGCAAGCCGGGTCTGGTGGTCACCCAGCTGGCTCGGGCGAGTGCGGTCGCTCCTGGCGGCGCTTGATCATCTCCGCACTTTATCGACACAAAACAACGTCAAAGGCCGCAAACGAGGGCTGCTGACAGCGTTTGTGCTCGTGAACATTCCAGGTGGTGGCAGATGACGGCAAGCGTCCGGGGTGACCTCTCACGAACCGTCAGGTTATGGGGTGGGTCCTGGCCGGTAGGCACCAACGTCAGTTGCTAGTTCGATGCGGATGGCCAGCGCACGGTGACGACTACGGCGTCAGTGAGGGCTTCCCAGGAGTGGTCGATGCCGGGGCCCCAGACCGCGTAGTCGCCCTGCTTGGCGAGGTCGACGGTGCCTTCGGTGAGGTGCAGGCGGAAGTGGCCGTCGACCAGCAACAGCATCGTGGTGCGCCGCTCGTCGGTGGTCCATTCGGGGCGCTTGTCGCCAGCGGGGTGGGTGCCCCACTTGACTTCGAGGTCCTTGGTGGCGCGGACTCCGCCTTCGGTGGGGTCGATGAAGTGGCCGAGCAGCCAGCCGCGGGTTTTGCTGCCGTCTTCTGCAGCGTTTCCGTGGTGCCAGTTGCGGCTCACTTCTGAACCTTCCATTCGATCGACGGCAGACTCACCCGCTCGCCGCCGATCTGGGCGAGCCGTCGAAGCCCTTGCAGCAGGGCGAAGAGCCCTTCGTTGCTCCACGCTACATCAGCGATGAGCTCGGAAATCAGCTCGCCGTCGCGGCTTGAGTACTGGTGCAGGCCTGCCGTTTCCCAGTTCGCTTCGACTCGGCCGCCGTAGCGCTCCCAGAACTCCTCGTCCTCGATGACGATCAGGCTCGCGAACTCGAAGTTGCCGCTCAGGAGGTTCAGTCCGAAGCCGGTGCACTCCAAGCGGAGTCGACTCGGGTCCTCCATCAGCCACCGCATGGGCTCTGACACGCGGCTGGGATGCATCGGGTCGGCGGAGCGTTGATCGTTCGTCGTGTTGTCGATCTCGTCTCGGCCGAAGAGCTCCTCCTCGACCTCGCGGCGCAGCGTCGCGCCGATCTGGGCGTCGACGCGCAGATCGGTCATCGGCTGGTGGAAGCCCTTCGGAATGACCGCTAGGCGGCGTGCTGCGTTGAGCACGTTGCCCGATCGTTCCTGCACGAGGAGCACGTAGTCGGCCTCGCCGCGGAACGGACTGGCGGGCCGGGCGATCGCGAACAGGGCGAGCGGCCCGCCGGCGCAGAGCCGGTTGCCCACATCGATGACGGAGGCGACGTCCGGCAAGTACTGGTCGCGCAGCGGTAATGACTCGTGCGCTGACGTTGCGTCCGTGGCGGTGGCGTCGACCAGCTCGCCTTCGAGCAGGTCCATGGTCACCGCGTACTCGACGAAGCGCGATGTCCCCACCCGGCCGTTGATCGCGTCCGGCGTGGGGGAGGTGTCGAGCAGGCGGTAGAGCGGTTTGTCGACCAGACGCGTGCCCATGGCCAGGGTTTCCGCTAGGCGCTGTGCTGCTCGGCCTGCTGCGTCGGTGTCGAGCTCGGCGAACACATCGGGCGCCGAGCTCGTGACCTTGAGCCGGTCGTGCGCCGCGAACAGTGGGCATGCCAGATCGAGCCAGTCCGCGCAGGTCAGCACACTTGTCTCGGCGTGGGCATCGTCGTACTTCGCCGCATACCTGCCGTGGTCTCCGCTCGTGGGGCCGTAGTACCTGCTGAGGACATCGGCGAGGGTGCGCTGATCAACGCGTGCTCGTCGGCTCGCCCTGGCCTCGAGGTCGTTCACGTCGAGCTGTGCAAGTCGCGAGGCGACCTCCCTGCGTGCGGTCCCGGGCGACCACGCCGCGTGCACGTCCAGCCATTCAAGAGCCGCCCCGATGTCGGGGTCGTCGCTGAGCCGCTTCTCGGCGTCGTTCGCGGCGGCTTCGTCGACCACCGGCTCGGCCGGGGCTGCGCTGTCCTTCACCAGCTCCGCGAACCGGGCCTTGATCGCTTCGTGTTCTCGCGCCAGAGCCGTGTCCAGGGTGCGCTGCATCTCCGACTGCGGTCGGCGGTTCGGCTTCTCGTGCCAGCCGGCAACCGTGCGCAAGCCGATTCCCAGGTGGGCTGCGAACTCGTCGTTGCTCATCCGCATCGCGGCTTGAAGCGCGCAGGCGGTCCGCCCCGTCCAACTGGACACCAAGTTCATCGCGTTCGGCCCTCCGCGGTGGGTTTGTGCACTGGTTGAGCATCGGTTGAGCACTGGCTGAGGGGTTTTCGCGCATCGGTTTCCCGGCTGATTCGGCCTGGAATTAAAGGCATGGAAAACGAAGCCATCAGCAAGCCGAACCACCCGGCGCTAACGGTTCTTGCGGACGTGCTCGATGACCGTCGCGAGGTCGCCCTTGAGGTCGTCGAGCCGCTCGGTGATCTCAGCCATGCGTTGCTCGAGCGAGTCCAAGCGGGACCAGACCGTGTCCGCGGTGTCCGAGATCGGTTCGTCGGTCTCGGGCGGCTTTCGGCCCTGCAGCAGGAAAAGCAGGTGTTGCGGGTGCCAGCCGAGCGCTATGGACAGCGACTCCAGAGTGCGGGCGCTGCGCTTGCGCTCCACCACGTGGTGCTGGATCTCGCGGACAATCGCCTGCGAGACGTTCGAGCGCTCCGCGAGCTCCCGCTGTCGCCAGCCGAGCTCGTTCACGCGCTCGTTGATGGCCCTGGCGACCGCCGCCCAGTCTTCCGACACCTATTCCTCCGCGCTCCGCCTTCGCGCCGAGGTTAGCCGTTCCGTGACGCATTTCGTGACATGACCGCGCCTGAAAAGCCGCGGCCCGGAATTCTCATGCTTAGCAAGAGCTGAAATCAGCAGTTTAAAGCTGAAATCAGCTTCCAATTCTTTTGAAGGGCTTTCTCAAATGGGTACCTCCATGCCGAAAAACGGGCGCCGCGACTTCTGCTCCGTCCGCCGAGCCGCCTGGATCCTCAACCTCCACCCGTCCGCCATCTCTCGTGCCGTCCGCGTCGGCGAGCTGCGGGCCGAACCCCGGAACGGACGACTCGTCATCCCCGAGAGCGAGCTGACCCGCCTCCTGGCCGGTGCTGCGGTGGCACAGGACGGAGGTCGGAAGTGATGACCTCCTACAACAACCTCTGGCTCATCGGAATCGCTTGGCGGCTCGACCGATTGCGCTGGGCATCGACAGCGCTGCTCGGCGCCTGCGTTCGCGGCAACGGGCTCTGCATGGCGGAGTTCCCTGCCGACCAACCCGACTGGCTGGACCAGCAGCTAACCGACCGCGAACTCGCCGCTGCGATGTGCGAAGGCTGCCCAGTCGCCGACGAATGCCTCGAGCTGGAACTCCGCACCGGAGGTGCCGACACCGTCGGTGTCTGGGGTGGGCTGTCCGCGGACGACCGCCGGGAGCTGCACCCGCATTGGCTTCGCCGCGGCGAGCGTGCCGAGAGGGGTGTTGCGCGATGACGCTCCAACTGACTCCTCTGGAAGTCCTGGCCGTGCTCGGTGGGCTGTTCACGCTGGTTTTGGTGTGGCGGGCTAGTGCGAAGGCCACGCGGCGAGCCAGCGACGCCGCTCGGACGAGCGTCCGCCTGATGTCGTTGACCGGGCGAGTGCTGGTCACGGCTGCGGCGATCGTCGGTGTGCAGTGGATCGTGATCAAGCACCCCGGTGACGAAGGGTTGCTGCTCGCGGTGCTCGCAGTCCCCGCCCTGTTCGCGTCGTACACGTTGACCAGAGCGCTGACTGTGACCGCTGCAGACGTGCCGCAGCAGAAGAAGGGGCGGCGTCGATGAGTGCGCCGCAGACCGCGGGTGAGCGGCGTCGGCCGATCACCCGCCCCGACTTCGAAGCCGTTGAACTGGTGCGCAAGCAGGTCGACCGGTTGTGCTGGAGCGGAATCCTGCTCGGCCTGGCGTTCACCATGACCAACGTCCAGAGCTTCGCCGCGAACGGTGCTCCGGTTTGGTCGCTGACGTGGCTGGCCGCGTGGCTGCTCGACCCGATGGTGTCGCTGGTGCTGCTGGCGATCCTGCGGGCCGAGCAAGTCACGGCCCGGTACGGGATCCGCACGGGTGGCTGGGTTCGTGGCGCGAAGTGGTTCACGCTCGCGGCCACGTACGTCATGAACACCTGGGGTGCTTACGCGGCCAGAAGCGCCGACATGGTGGTCCTGCATTCCGTGCCGCCACTGGTTGTCTTCGTCGCTGCCGAGGCGGTGACCGACCTCCGGGACAAGCTCACGGCGGCTGTCCGCGCGGCGTCCGTGAACGGTGACGACGAGCCGGTGCTGGAGCCGGTTGTCCCTCGTTCACAAGACCCGAAGCGGCGCACCTCGTTCGACGAGTACCTCGCCCGGGCCCGAGAGGCTTGGTGTCCGGACACGACGGTCACGCCGGCTTGGATCCGCGAGGTCACCGGGTGTTCGCGCGGACTGTCGTCACGGCTCGCCGCTGCGTTGACCGCGGAGGTGGAGCAGTGACGAAGGAGAACATGACGCCTGCTCCGGCGGAGCCGCGAGAGGTAGAACGCCACATCTTCGACGCCGAACTCATCGACGACGTCCCGGAGCCCGAACCGCAGCTCAACCGCAAGCAGCGGTTCATGAACTGGTGGCTGCGTTCACCGCGCGTACCTGCCGCGCTGAAGTCACGCCAAGCCGCCAAGCACGCGCTCGTGGACGGTTTGTCGTTCGTGATCCGATCGCCTTGGCGGTTCGTCCGGTCCGTCGGACGGGGTCTCGTGGCCGCGATCCGCGGTTGGCGGCAGTGGGTCCGCGTTCACGACTACCGCGAGGCCGCCGAGCAGTCCGAGAAGCTCGCGGACAAGTTCGTGGAGATCCGCGAACTCACCCTGTTCCGCTGGAAGGTAACCGGTGCGGTCACGCTGGCCGCCGGCGCCGTGCTCGCGGTCGGGTACGCGGTGTACGGCGGACACGCGATGTGGGCTTCTGCCGGGCTCTGCGCGGTCGTGTTGGCCGTGTACGGACGGCGAAAGGACGGCGCACCCGGGCGCAAGCCCGTGCTCGCCGGACCGCGGACGCTGACCTGGACCATGGATCCGCAGATCCTCGTCGACGCGTTCCGGGACGCGAAGCTCATCGGGAAGGACGAGTCGCTCCGCCTCGTCGAGCGCGCAGCCCACGACGGCTCCGGGTGGGCCGTCACCGTTGACCTCCCCGCGACGCGCAAAGCTGTCGACGTCCTCAAGCGCCGCGATGCTCTCGCTTCAGCCCTGGCGGTGGACGAGCTGCAGTTGATCGTCGAGCGCGTCCGGGGGAGAGGCGGCCATGCCGGCAGGGTGTTCCTGTGGGTGGCTGACGAGGATCCGTACTCCGGGCCCGCGTTGCGGTTCCCGCTGTTGGACATGGAGTGCTGGGACGCCTGGCGGGCCATTCCGTTCGGGAGGGACGCGCGCAGTCGGCGGGTCGATCTGTACCTGGTGTGGACGTCGCTGATCGTCGGATCGATTCCTCGTCAGGGCAAGACCTGCGCCAGTCGGCTGCCTGCAGCGGGGCTGATCCTCGATCCGTTCACGCAGCTGTACGTCTTCGACGGGAAAGGTGGAAAGGACTGGCAGGCAGCAGAAGCCGTCGCCCACCGCTACGTCTGCGGTGATGATCAGGAACAAGCGGAAGCGGTTCGCGACCACTTGGTCGAGCTGGTTGCCGAGGTGCAAGCGCGTTTCTTGCGAATGTCCACGTTGGACGACGAGATCTGCCCGGAATCGAAGATCACGCCGACCATCTCGCGAGATCGCGAACTGGGCATGCCCCTCACCGCCGTGATCATCGACGAGGTCCAGGTCTACCTGGAGAACCCGACCAAGGAGGAGATCGGGGGCAAGAAGACCACGCTCGGCGCCTACATCGCTGACCTGCTGACCTACCTCGCCCGGAAGGGACCGGCTGTCGGCATCGTGGTCATCCTGGCGACGCAACGACCGGACTCCAACACCATCCCCTCCCGGCTGCGTGCCGTGCTGGGTTCGCGCTTCGCGCTTCGGGTGATGGATTGGCGCGACTCCAACATCGTCCTCGGCGAGCAGATGAACACCCGAGGCTTCGACTCCTCGACACTGCTGCCCAGTCACAAGGGAGTTGGGATCCTCAGGCCCGACGGTGAAGCCGAGTCCGGCGGCGACGCGGTCGCGGTGACGGTCCGGACCTTCTACATGGACAACACCGAGTGGCGATCGATCTGCGAGCGCGGTCGGGCGCTGCGAGAAGCCTCAGGCACGCTGAGCGGTCACGCGGCCGGTGATGACAGGCCACGTGCGATCGATACGGCGGCCGTCGTCAAGGCGCTGGGTACCGGGCAAGGCGCGCACGATCGCACAACCGTCGAGCTCCCTGAGCCGCTCGCCTCCGTGGTTGACCACCTCGGAGATGAGCTCGACCAGCGCGAGTTCGTGCCGAGCGCCGAACTGACCGAAGCACTGGAAGTCGACCCCGGCACCTTCGCCAAGCAGATGGGCCAGCTCGAGTGCCGGCCCACCAGACACCGGATCCCGGACGAATCCGGTGAGCTTCGGCGCGTGCGCGGTTACTTCACCGCCGACATCCGAGCCGCCGTCGGCCGGGTCGCTGATGAAATCAGCTCGCCGGGCGAGTCAGAGGCTGATCAGCAATGACGGCTGACGATCGCGATACAGAGCCCGTCACGGTGCGAGCGCCAGGCGAGTTGCCTGTACTAAACACAGAAACGAGCCGCATACTGCTAGCAATACTGATCGAGCTCACTGAGGTCGAGGCTCTAGATGGGCCTCCTGGAGAAGGAATCACATGACTGTTGAAATCAGCGGAGACCCGTGGTCGACGCTCGATGATTTGCTCGGTGTCGACGCGGTCGAGCCGGTTGAGGAAGGGATCGGCCCTGTGGCGTTCTACGGGCGCTGCTCGACCGAGGACAACCAGGACCCGGAGACGTCGCTGGGATGGCAGCTCGGGAACGCCAGCAAGTTCGTCGAGCCGCTGGGCGGCATGATTGCGACCGAGTACTTCGACATCGGGCAGTCGCGGTCGGTGCCGTGGGAGCGACGTCGGGAAGCCCAGCGGCTGTTAGCAGCTTTGAAGGATCCGAACCGCGGGTGGAACGCGGTGGTGGTGGGCGAGGGGACGCGATGCTGGTTCGGCAACCAGTTCTCGCTGATCGCCCCGAAGTTCGCCGCCCACGGAGTCGAGCTGTGGGTACCCGAGCTCGGCGGCAAGTTCGACGAGCGCAACCCGTCGCACAAGATGTTGATGAACGTGCTCGGCGGCATGAGCGAGTCGGAGCGCCAGCACGTGCAAGCCCGCGTGCGGGCGGCCATGGACGCTCAGGTGCTCAACGAAGGTCGTCACCAGGGCGGCCGGGCACCGTACGGCTACAAGGTCGTGGATGCCGGCCCGCACCCGAACCCATCGCGGGCTGCGGACGGGTACCGGCTGAAGGTGCTGGCCATCGATGAGGAAGTCGTCGATGTCGTGCGCCGGATCTTCGCCGAGTACCTCAGTGGCAGGGGAGACCGTGCGATCGCCAACGGGCTGAACCGCGACGGCATCCCGTGCCCCTCGGCTCGTCGGCCTGAGCAGAACCGGCACCGGCTGGCTGACGGGTGGCAGGGCAGCACGGTCCGGTCGATCCTCGAGAACCCTCGCTACACCGGCTACGCCTTCTTCGGACGCTGGACCAGGCAGGAGCAGCTCATCGATTCCGACGACGTGGCCGCCGGGTACGTGATCCGCTTCCGCCGAGCAGGCAGCGAGTCGGTCGTGCGCTCCCGCAAGCCCGCGCATCCGCAGATCGTGAGCGTCGAGGACTTCACCCAGGCTCAGCTGCTGCGTCGTTCGAAAGGTGCGGGCAAGCTGCGGACCGCCCGCAAGCTCGAACGCAGCGGGCGCCCGACGAAGCGGACGTACTTGTTTCGAGGTCGGGTCCGATGCGCCGTGTGCGGTCGGAAGATGGAAGGCAGTCCGCGGGCTCATGGCATGTACTACCGGTGTCCGGCCCGGACTCTCGCCCCTGGATCGCCAGTTTTAGCCGAGCACCCGCCAGCGGTGTACCTGCGCGAGGATCTGCTCAGGGAGTCGGTCAACGGGTGGCTCGGTGGTCTGTTCGCACCGGATCGGATCGATCAGACCGTGGCGGCGCTGGTCGAGTCCCAAGAGTCGCCCGGGGACTTGTCGGTGTCGCACGAGGCGGCCAAGGCGCGATTGGCTGACGCCGAGGCTCGGCTGCGCCGGTTCCAGGACGCGATCGGTGCCGGAGTGGACCCCGCCGCACTGACCGATGTGATCAACACGGCCCAGGCGGAACGCGCTGCCGCTCGTGCCGAACTGGAGAACAAACCGACGACGGGCGGAGCGCTCTCCGATGCCGAGGTCTACGCGATGGTCGATTCTCTCGGCGACGTCGGCGCAGCCCTGTCGGGTGCCAAGCCCGAGCGGCTGGCTACCCTCTACGAGTCCGTTGACCTGCAGGTCCGCTACGAGCCGGGTGCGAGAGCTGCCGAAATAAAAATTCACCCGGCGAACCGGGTGAATAGTGTGCGTGTCCGAGGGGGGACTTGAACCCCCACGCCCATTAGTAGGGCACTAGCACCTCAAGCTAGCGCGTCTGCCATTCCGCCACTCGGACATCTCGGGTCTGCCGCCGTTTCCGGGGCGTTCCCGCTGTGTTGTGTTAATAGATTAGCTCATGGTCATCTAAGCCTCGCAGGGACCCCCCTGTTGGCCCAGTGGATGATAGAAATGCCTGGTGAGCGAGCACAAGGGGATCTCCGGTAGTGATCAGGACGCGGGGTTGGCTCTGGCTCAGGACGAGGTCGTCCAGCTGGCCAGTGATCTGATCCGCATCGACAGCACGAACACGGGCGACGCCGCGACGCTGGTGCCTGAGCGGGCCGCGGCCGAGTACGTGGCCGAGAAGCTCGGCGAGGTCGGGTACGAGGTGACCTACGTCGAAGCCGGCGATCAGGTGGGCCGGGCGAACGTGGTGGCGCGGTTGCCCGGGGCCGACCCGTCCCGGGGCGGGTTGCTGGTGCACGGGCACCTCGACGTGGTGCCCGCGGATCCGGCCGAGTGGTCCGTGCACCCCTTCTCCGGGGCCGTGCAGGACGGCTACGTGTGGGGGCGCGGGGCCGTGGACATGAAGGACATGCTGGCCATGAGCCTGGCCATCGCCCGTCGCTACAAGCGTGACGGCATCGTCCCGCCGCGCGACATCGTCTTCGCGTTCGTCTCCGACGAGGAGGCGGGCGGGTTCCAGGGAGCCCAGTGGTTGGTGGACCACCGCCCGGAGTTGTTCGAGGGCTGCACCGAAGCCATCAGCGAGGTCGGCGGCTATTCCCTGACGCTCTCCGACGGTGTCCGCGCCTACCTGGTGCAAACCGCGGAGAAGGGCATCCGCTGGCTCAAGCTGCGCGTGCGGGCGCGTGCGGGGCACGGTTCGATGGTGCACCACGACAACGCGGTCACGCAGCTGTCCGAGGCGGTCGCGAAGCTCGGCAACCACCGCTTCCCGCTGATCATGAGCGACAGCGTGCAGGAGTTCCTGGACGGCGTCACCGAGATCACCGGCTGGGACTTCCCCGAGGAGGACCTCGAGGGGTCGGTGGCCAAGCTCGGCAACATCTCGCGGATCATCGGGGCGACGCTGCGCGACACGGCCAACCCGACGATGCTCACCGCCGGTTACAAGCACAACGTCATCCCGTCGGTCGCCGAAGCCGCCGTGGACTGCCGGATCCTTCCCGGCCGCGAGGAGGCCTTCGACCGGGAGCTGGCCGAGCTGCTGGGACCCGACGTCGAGCGCGAGTGGGTCGGGCTGCCTCCGGTGGAGACGAAGTTCGAGGGCCGGCTCGTCGAGCAGATGCAGGCCTCGCTGCTCGCCGAGGACCCGGGCGCCAAGGCGCTGCCCTACATGATGTCCGGTGGCACCGACGCGAAGTCCTTCGCGCGGCTCGGCATGAACTGCTACGGCTTCGCGCCGCTGCAGCTGCCCGCCGACCTGGACTTCTCCGCGCTGTTCCACGGCGTGGACGAGCGTGTTCCGGTCGACGCGCTGAAGTTCGGCGTGCGCGTGCTGGACCGTTTCATCCGCAACAGCTGACTGTCGGTGCCGTCTGGTTGTCTCTCCCGCAGATGATCACCGTCTCGGGAGGTGCTGCGTGAACCTGGCGCGCTTGGTGGAGAGCTACCTGGAGCACGTGCAGGCTCGTAAGCTCGCGGCCAACTCGTTGCGCGCCTACCGCCGCGACCTCGAATCGGTGGCCGGTGAGCTGGTCGAGCTCACCGGCACACCGGCCGAACGGATCCCGGTCGACGACCTGGACGCCTCCGTCCTCCGATCGGCGTTCGCGCGGTTCGCTGCGCGGCGTTCGGCCGCGACCGTGACGCGGGCCTGGTCGACGTGGAACGGGCTCTTCGGGTTCGGCGTGATCGAGGGCGCGGTGTCGGGCAACCCGATGCAGATCGTGCCCAAGCCCCGCAACGCGCCTGCGGCGCCGAAACCGCTGCAGGGGGAGGAGACCCCGGAACGCCTGCTGCGGCAGGTCGCCTCCGGCGTCCGCAAGGCCCGAAACCCCTGGCCGGAAAGGGATTTGGCGATCCTGGCGACGTTGCTGTGCACCGGGGTGCGTTCGGCGGAGCTGTTGGAGCTGACCGCGGCGTCGCTCGCGGGCCGCAGCGGCGACCGGCGGTTGCACGTGCAGGGCAAGGGCGGCAAGAGCCGGTCCATCCCGATCGAGGACAGCCTCGACGGGCTCATCCAGACCTACCTGCACACCCGCAAGCAGCGCTTCGGCAACCGGCTGCCCGGCTCCGAGCCGCTGTTCGTCGATCACCGCGGCGAGAAGCTCCAGCGCGGGGGCCTGCAATACCTGGTGCGGCGCTCGTTGCAGGCCGCCGGGGTGTCCGACCGGGTCCAGCCCGGCGCGATGGTGCACGCGCTGCGGCACACCTTCGCCACCCGGCTCGCCGAGGACGGTGCCAGCGCCGCCGAGATCGCCAAGCTGCTCGGGCACTCGTCGATGAACTCCAGCCAGACCTACATCGACGTCACGGCGCGCGAGCAGCGGCTCTCGGTGAAGGCCAACCGGACGCTGCGCGTGCTCGGCGAGCTCGGCTGACAGCTGTTGTGGGAGCACGTTGCTCGGCGGTGCGGGTAGCGGGTTCTGAGGCGGCCCTCCTGCTCCGGGCGCGCCGACTCATGTATGTCCAATACACCACGTCGACGCGTCCTCACAGGAGAACCACCTCAGAACCCGCGGCGGTGCGAGCTGAGTCCCACACCTGAAGCAACGGCTACCGCCGCTCCACAACACGACCTGGTCGTAGTGCCTAGCCCCAGGAACGGGTCTCGGCGAGGCCGATGCGGGTTCCGGACTCGTCGGTCAGCAGCATCGTCTTGCCCAGCGCGGGGTGGTCGACGCGCTGGACCTCGCCGCCGCGTTCGGCCGCGTGCCCGGCGACCTCGTCGAGGTCGGTCACCGCGAAGTAGCACAGCCAGCCCAGGCCGGCGGTCGCCTCGGTGCGTCCGGCGATCGCGCGTCCGGCGGAGAGGTAGGTCGCGCCGTTCACGGTCCAGCCCAGCGTGTCGGTCCAGAACGCGTCGGCGCGGTCCGGATCGGTGGTCGCCAGCTCGGCCCAGCAGGGCTCGCCCGGCCGCGGCTCCGGTGCTTGCGGACCGTGCTGAGCCCGCCCCTTGGTGACCTGGACGAGCGCGTTGTCCGGGCCGGTCAGCGAGCAGTCCATCGGGGCGCCGGCGAACACCAGGCGGAAACCGGTGGTTTCATCGGCGCGAGGCGTGCGGATGAAGGCGCAGCGCCGGTTTCCCACCCAGCAGTCCACGCCGGCCTGGACCGCCACCGGCGACCAGTCGAGCACGACCCGGTAGAAGATGGCAGCAGCCATCGGATCGGGACTGAGCAGGTCGACGCGGCGCAAGCCGCGGACCTCGGGACGTGCGGGCACCGTCGTTTCCTCGCCACCGGGGATCAATTCATCTTGCCACCCGCGCAGGCAGGCACAATGCTCCGTTCGCCCCAGGCTAGGGGGAGCAGCACCGGGCCGGCCGGGTGGTGCTGGGTCGTTCAGCGAAGGCGCTCGAGCTCGGCGGCGACGTTCACGACCTGGGAGGCGAGCTTGCGCAGCTCGGCCTGGTCGGCACTGTCGTCGACGGCGGTCACCACGTCCTCGGCCGCGCAGCGCAGCTGGAAGAGCCGGTCCTGCAGGTCGGCGAGCTCGGCGGCCGAGAGCACCACCGAATCCTCGGGAAGCCCACCGCGCTGCACCGCCGTCCTGCGCTCGTAGGCGCGCTGCCGGCAAGCCTGTGCGCAGTACAGACGCGGCCTGCCTTGGCGTCCGGAATCGGGGACGCGCCTGCCGCACCAAGCGCAGTGGCGCACCTGGCGAGCACGCCGGGTGGGCTCGACGGAGTTCTCCACGCTGATCACGTTAGTCAATGCCGGTGATCTTGGTGGTGTCGCCACGCCGACTCCGACGTCACCGGCCGGACACCGAGCCGTCATGCGCGTGGGGCACAGTGTTGGACGTGACGCACCCCTTCCTGGACGGGCCGTGGCCGCGCGCCTTCGCGCATCGCGGCTGGCACCTGGGCGAGCTGGCCGAGATGGAGAACTCGCTGAGCGCCTTCCGGGCGGCCGCCGATGAGGGCTACCGCTACGTCGAGACCGACGTGCACGCGACCGGTGACGGCGTGGTCGTCGTGCACCACGACGCTTCGCTGGAGCGCACAACCGATCGGGCCGGTGCCATCGCGCGCCTGCCGTTCTCGGAGGTGTCCCGGGCGCGGATCGGCGGGCGCGAGCAGGTCGCGAGCCTCGACGCCGCGCTGGAGGAGTTCCCCGACCTGCTGTTCAACGTCGACGTCAAGGCCGACAGCGCCGCTGGCCCGGTACTGCGGACCCTGGGCAGGCACAACGCCTGGGACCGGGTGTGCCTCGCCTCCTTCGACGACCGGCGCCTGGACCTGCTGCGCAAGGTCGGCGGCCCCAGGCTCCTGACCTCCGCGGGGCAACGCGGCGTCGCCGCTCTCTGGGCGTGGTCCCGCCTTCCGCTCCTGTCGCGGCTGCCGTCGACCGGGGCCCGGCGAGGTGGCCGCAGGCCGATCCGGGGAGCCGCCGTGCAGGTGCCGACGCGGCACAAGGGGTTGGAGGTCGTCGACGAGCGGTTCGTGGCTTCGGCGCACCGGTGGGGCGTGGAGGTTCACGTGTGGACCGTCGACGAGCCCTCGGAGATGCGGCGGTTGCTGGAACTGGGCGTGGACGGGCTGGTCACCGACCGCCCTGACCTGCTGAACGACTTGCTGCGGGAGCCCGAGGGCGAACTCGCGCCGGGCTAACCGGAAGAAGTTCCGCCGAACGTGCACGAGTGCGTCTCGCCGACGATCGTCTAGCCAGTAGGGTGCCTCCAATCGAGTGATCCACTCCGCGGAGGACCGAACGGAATGAGCGTGATGGACAGCGAAGCGGCATCGGGGGCCGCGCAGCGTCGCCGGGAACAGCGCGGGTGGTGCTGGTACGACTGGGCGAACTCGGTCTTCCCGACATCGGTGACGACGGTCTTCCTCTCGCTGTACCTGACCTCGGTGGCCACCGACGCGGCCAAGGCCGATGTCGCGCGCAACGGGCTGAACGCCTGCGCGGGTGACAACTCCCTGGTCAACTGCGACATCTCGATCCTCGGCCTCGCATTCCCGGCCGGATCGCTGTGGGGATATCTGCTGTCGGTGGCCACGGTCGTGCAGGTACTGGTGCTGCCGATCACCGGTGCGATCGCCGACCGCACCCAGAGCAAGCGGATGATGCTGGCGATCTTCGCCTTCGGCGGTGCGATCACCACCGGCCTGCTGGCGCTGGTCGCCGGGCAGAACTGGCAGCTGGGCGTGGTGCTGTTCATCATCGGCAACATCTGCTTCGGCGCCTCGATCGTCGTGTACTACTCGTTCCTCCCGGAGATCGCCGACGCCGACGAGCGCGACAACGTCTCCACCCGCGGCTGGGCGATCGGCTACCTCGGCGGAGGCACGGCGCTGGCGCTGCACCTGGTCATCTACCTCGGCCACGACGCCGTCGGCCTGTCGGAATCCGCGGCGGTGCGGCTGATCTTCTTCTCCTCGGGCATCTGGTGGGCGGCGTTCACGCTGCTGCCGCTGACGGCGTTGCGCAGGCACCACGCACCCGAGCGCGGTGAGAAGGGGGCCGCGGCGGTCACCGCCGGCTTCAAGCAGCTGTTCACCACGCTGCGCGAGGCCAAGCACTTCCCGCTCACGCTGGCGTTCCTGGGTTCCTACTGGATCTACACCGACGGGATCTCGACCGTCTCCCAGGTCTCCGCCCAGTACGGCAGCCTGGAGCTCAAGCTGCCGCAGGACTCGCTGATCGTGACCCTGTTGATCGTCCAGTTCATCGCGTTCGTCGGCGGGGTGCTGCACGGCGTGCTGGCTCGCCGCATCGGTGCGAAGAAGACCATCCTCGTCAGCCTCGCGACCTGGCTGCTGGTGCTGGTGGCGGCCTACTTCGTGCAGGCAGGCCAGGAGATGCAGTTCTACGGGCTGGCCGTGGGAATCGGAATGGTGCTGGGCGGCACCAACGCGCTCTCTCGTTCGTTGTTCAGCCAGATGGTCCCGGCAGGCCGCGAGGCCGAGTACTTCTCGCTCTACGAGGTGGGGGAGCGCTCGACGTCGTGGCTGGGACCGCTGGTGTTCGCCGGGGTCGGTCAGGCGACCGGGTCCTTCCGGCTGGCCATCATCTCGCTGGTGATCTTCTTCGCCGTCGGGCTGGTGCTGGTCGCGTTGGTGCCGGTCCGACGGGCGATCGAGGCGGTGGGCAACCGGCCACCGGAACTGCTCTAGGTCGTGCGCGCAGAGTAGTCAGGCGTGTTCGCCTCGCGAGCGAGCGGGCATTGCTCCATGCTGGTGATCTAGGGATGCTGGGGAATCCGCGCATTCGGAATATGCCAGTACGCTGCGTCGTGGTCACGGGGAGGAGCATGGCACTACGAGCAGTCACACAGCGGATCAGAGATCGGCCGTACGGGTCGTGATCTGCATCCCACAATGACTAACAATCCCGGGTCCTGCTTGGTGATGGTGACCCAGCATCTGGCACTATCACCCGTTCGAACCCACCTATAGATTGCTACGGGAGAACGCGTCACGAACGCGGCTCAGCCGCGTCTCTAGGAGGACAGCCGTTGTTGACCGGTGAACAATGTCACCGACGGCGATCAGCAACACGACACCGGGAACAGACGACGGGTACTCCGTCGTTGCACACGGTGAGCACAAACGCTCGGGCCTCCTGCCCGGGCCGAAGGGAAAGGAACCGTCATGGCCGACCGCGTTCTGCGTGGCAGCCGGCTCGGAGCTGTCAGCTACGAGACCGACCGTAACCACGACCTCGCACCGCGCCGGACGGTGCGCTATGCCTGCCCCAAGAGCCACGAGTTCGAGGTGCCCTTCTCCGACGACGCCGAGGTCCCGCCGACTTGGGAATGCCGCCTGCACGGCAACGAGTCCAAGATCATCGACGGCAACGAGCCGGAGCAGAAGAAGGTCAAGCCACCGCGCACCCACTGGGACATGCTGCTCGAGCGGCGCACGATCCCGGAACTGGAAGAACTGCTCAATGAGCGACTGGAGCTGCTGCGCACCCGTCGCGGGCGGTAGTTCGTTCTAATCACATGGCAAGCGCCCGGGCTCTGCTCGGGCGCTTACGTGTGCCTGGGCTCCTACCGGCAAGTGCCCGGTGGTCCTGCTGCGTGGCGGTGCCGCTTGCTCGCTCGGGGAACTGAGGAGACACCTCCGGTGCTCGCCTGAGGTCAGGGCAGGAGGCCTCGCACCGTTCCCGCTGCTTGTTCCGCTCTGCGGCGCAGGCCCCACTTCGTCACCCGGACCAGGGCTTCTCTGACGATGTCGGCGTCCATCTTGGAGGCGCCGAGCTCGCGCTCCACGAAGGTGATCGGCGCTTCGACCACCACGAATCCCGCCACCACCGCGCGCAGCGCCAGGTCGACCTGGAAGCAGTAGCCCTGCGAAGCGATGTTGTGCAGCTGGACCGTCTCCAGGACCTCCCTGCGGTAGACGCGGTAACCGGAGGTGATGTCGTTGATCGGCACGCCCAGCGCCAGCTTCGAGTAGACGTTCGCGCCGCGGGACAGGAACTCCCGGTACCAGGGCCAGTTCACCGTCCGGCCACCGGTGACGTAGCGCGACCCCAGCACCACGTCCGCTCCGGTGCCGTTGTCGCCGAGCATCCCGACCAGCCGCGGCAGGTCCTCCGGGGCGTGCGAACCGTCGGCGTCCATCTCCATGATCGCCGTGTAGTCGCGGGCCAGCGCCCACTCGAACCCCGCGACGTAGGCGGCCCCCAGACCGGCCTTCTCGGTGCGGTGCAGGACGTGCAGCCGATCGTCGGAGACGGCCAGCCGGTCGGCGACCTCACCGGTCCCGTCCGGGCTGCCGTCGTCGACCACCAGGACGTTCGCCTCGGGCAGCGCGTCGAACAGCCGCCGCACGATCGGCTCCAGGTTGTCCCGCTCGTTGTAGGTCGGGATCACCACCAGCACCTTCTCGGCCGGGGCTTGCCTCACCATGCACATCCTCCTAGCCGGCCACCCGGGCCGGCCGTGCGCTCGTTCCGTCGATCAGGCGCGGGACTTCCGCGACCGCCACCCGGCGGCCGCGACCGCGCCCACCCCCAGCACCACCAGAGTCCACATCGGGACCGAACCGAGCTCGGTGGCGAGCGTGCGGTTCGCCCGCAGGGGCACTTCCGCGATCAGGTTCTGCTCGGTGAACAGCTCGGTCCGCTCGGACACCGAACCGTCCGGCGCCACCACGGCGCTGACCCCGCTGGTGGCTCCCACCACCACCGCGCGGCCCGTCTCCACCGCGCGCAGCCGGGACATCGCCAGCTGCTGGTAGCTCATCTCCGAATGCCCGTACCAGGCGTTGTTGGTCGGCACTGCCAGCAGCGTGGCGCCGTCGGCGGCGGCCGGGCCGAAGACGTCGTCGTAGGCGACGTCGTAGCAGATGCCCACGCCCAGCTTCAGACCCGCGACGTCGATCACGCCGGGGTCGTCCCCGGCGATCATGTCCGACTGGAAGCGGTCGACGAACGGGCTGACCAGCCGGGCGACCTCGCGCATCGGGATCGTCTCGGCGAACGGGACCAGGTGCTGCTTGATGTACCGGTCGCCGAAGCCGGTGTTGGGGTCCCAGCGCACGACCTGGTTGTGGAGCCGGCCGTCGCGATCCTGCCCGAGTCCGCCGACGATCAGCGGAACGCCGAGCCGCGAGGCGATCGCCGAGAGCTCCGGGTCGCTGCGCGCCGGGCCCCAGCTGCCCACCTGCTCGGGCAGCAGCACGAAGTCGGGCTTGGCGACGCGCCCGGTGCGCACGTCCTCGACGAGCTTCTCAGCGGCGCGGACGTGGTTGTCGTGCAGCACGTCGTCCTCGTAGAGCAGGCCGAGACCGAGGTTGGGCGCGTTGCCCTGCACGATGGCCACGCGCGCGGTTCCCGCGTTGGCATCGGTGCCCACCAGCGGCCAGCAGGCGAGCCCGCCCAGCAGCGGCACGGCGATCGCCACCACCGGGACCACCCAGCGCCGGGGGGCGCGGACCAGTTCGGCAAGACCGCCGCCGACCAGGGCGACCGCGAAGGAGATCAGCGTCGCCCCGCCGATCGCGGCCAGCGACAGCAGCGGGCCGGTGTCCTGGGTGAAGGCCAGCCGCCCCCACGGGAAACCGCCGAACGGGAACGCCGAGCGCACGGACTCGGCGGTGACGAACACCGCCGCCATCCACACCGGAGCTGCGGGAAGCCTGCTGACCAGCGCCATCCCGGCTCCGGCGAGGCCGATGAACAACCCCTCCACGGCGGCCACGCCCAGCCAGGGCCACGGTCCGAAGTCGGCGCCGAGGAAGTCCTGCAGCCAGCCCAGCAGCGGGAGCAGGAACGCGAAGCCGAACACCAGGCCGTAGCCGAAGCCCGCGCGAGCCCTGCGGCGGCTCACGACGCCGGCCAGGACGGCGAACGCCAGGGGAGCGACCCACCACGCCTCGCGCGGCGGTGAGCCCGCGTAGAGGGCGAATCCGGCGGCGATCACCGCGACCAGGCGCAACGCCCAAGCGGCCCGTCGTCCAGGAGTGCGGCGATCCGGCTGCGCGACGTCCTGCGCAGGAGCCGTGGGGACTACCACCCGACCAACCTTCTCGGTGCTTCTCGGCCCCGCCCGGGACCACCAACGATGTCCGCGTGCCCAGGCACGCCTCCGCCCAAATGTACGCGCTGAGCGGGTCCCGTCCCGCACACAGGCCCTGAGCAGGCGATTGACCACGGAGTGTGACCCCGCTTACGCTGCGACCCGCCCGGTGATCGCCGCAGCGACGCGAAAGTCCACCTCAGGGGTGGGAGGACTCGCGCCGCTGGAACCCGACGAGCAGCCCGCCCGCCGCGGTGGAGAACCGGAGCGCTCGACCTCCCCTCACCCGCAGGCACGGCGCACCGCGTCGGCGATCGAACGGAAGGACACCGATGAGCGTCGGACACGAGGAGATCGGCGACGGCGAGCACGCGGTCATCGCCCTGCACGGCTGGTTCGGCTCGGCCGCGTCCTGGCGGGTTCTGCACCCGCACCTGGACACGAGCCGGTTCCGCTACGTCTTCCCCGACTACCGCGGCTACGGTGCGCGCATCGACGAGCCGGGCGAGCACACCCTGGCCGAGGCCGCGGGCGACGTGGTCGCGCTCGCGGACGGGCTCGGGCTGGACACCTTCTCGCTGGTGGGCCACTCGATGGGCGGTGCGGTCGCGCAGCGGGTCCTGGCCGACGCGTCGCACCGGGTCGACGCGCTGGTCGGCATCTCGCCGGTTCCGGCCTCGGGCGTGCCCTTCGACGACCAGGCGTGGGCGTTGTTCTCCGGTGCCGCCGACGACCTCGGCAACCGCCGCGCCATCATCGACCTGACCACCGGCAACCGGCTCACCGAGGTCTGGCTGGACGCGATGGTCGAGCACTCCCGGCAGCACGCCGACCCGGGTGCCGTCGCCGACTACCTCCACGCCTGGGCGAAGGCCGACTTCCACACCGAGATCGAGGGAAACCCGGTGCCGGTCAAGGTGATCGTCGGCGAGAACGACCCGGCGCTGGGTGAGGAGGCCATGAAAGCCACCTTCCAGCAGTGGTATCCGCGCTGCGAGCTCGAAGTCCTGCCCAACGCCGGGCACTACGCGATCGACGAGACCCCGATCGCGCTGGCCACCACCCTCGAACGCTTCCTCACCGGCCACGTGCGGGAGTCGACCGCGGTGTGATCAGACCGGGATGAGCGTCGAGACCAGGTGGGTCAGCCGCTGGGTGTTGCGGCACTCGTGCATCTCGGCGACCTGCGCGTAGGCGTGGGCCGCGGAATCGCCCGTGGACCACCGGCTCTCGGGTTCGGGGTTGAGCCAGAAGACCCGCCGGGCGCGCTCCTTGATGTCGTGCAGCGCGTCGAGGTTGGGGTTCCAGCCGTTGGTGCGGGCGTCACCGAGGATCAGCACCGAGGTGCGCGGGCCGATCGCGTCGAGGTGGTGCTCGGCGAACTCGGCCAGCGCGTTGCCGTAGTCGCTGCTGTCGTGCCAGCCGGTGACGGTGGCCTCGGTGAGGATCCGGCGGCCGAGCTCGGCGGGATCGGCCGCACCGGGCTCGATCATCCGCGTCACTTCGTCGGTGCGGTTGACGAACGCGAACACCCGGACCTTGCTGAACTGATCGCGCAGGGCCTGCACCAGCAACATCGTGAAGTTGGCGAACCCGGCGACCGACCCCGAGACGTCGCACAGCAGCACGATCTCGGGTCTGGCCGGACGGCGGTGGGCGTGCGCCGGGTGCAGCGGAACCCCGCCGGTGGACAGCGAGCGGCGCAGCGTGCGGCGCAGGTCGATGCTGCCGCGGCTCGCGCGGCGACGGCGGGCGGTCATGCGGGTCGCGAGCTTGCGGGCCAGCGGCTGCACGGCGCGGCGGAGCTCGGCCAGCTGATCCCGCCCGGCGTTGAGGAAGTCGACCTGGTCGGCGCTGGGCGCGATGGCGTGCTTGGCGACGTGGTCGGTGCCGCGCAGCTCGGCGGAACGCCGGCGCGCTTCGGTGCGGACGCGATCGCGGAAACCGTCGATGCGGCGGCGGATCTCGTCGCGGTCGAGGCGGTCGGTGAAGTCCTCCTCCGACTCACCGCGCATCGCCGCGAGGACTCGGGCGAGCAGCGTCTGCGGCTGCAGGCGTTCCAGGGTTTGGTGCGCCGACCAGCCCTGCGGGCCCTCCGCGCTCCCGAAGCCGCCGAGCGCGTCCACCGCCTCCCCGGCCAGCTGCGTCAACGCCCCCGAGTCGTCCCCGGCCAGGGCTTGCACCAATCGCTGGTCGAGATCGGCGTCCTCGTCGTTGCGGGCGCTCTCCGGTGTGCCGACGCCGTTCGGGAAGTAGAGGTCGAACGCGGCGTCGAAGACCGTGCGCTGCCCGTCGGCGCGCAGCAGAGCGGCGGCCAGTCCCTCGCGGAGGCGTTCCCGGTCGGACATCCCGAGCACTTCCAGAGCCGCTGCCGCGTCGACGGTTTCGCCCGGTCCGATGCGAAGGCCCTGCTCCCGCAACGCTCCGGCGAACCCGACGAGCCGGGACGGTAAGGTCATGGCACGACCAGCTTCTCAGCGGCCCGGCGGACGTCCTCCTGGTGCTTGAGGATCACGCCGAGGCTGTCGCGGACCACGTCCTCGTCGAGGGTGTCCGCGCCGAGGGCGAGCAGCGTGCGGGCCCAATCGATCGTCTCGGCCACCGACGGGGACTTGCGCAGCTGCATCCCGCGCAGCGCGCCCACCACCTCCACGACCGATCCGGCCAGCGCCTCGTCGAGGCCCGGGACCTTGAGCGACACGATGCGCTGCTCGAGTTCGGCGTCGGGGAAGTCGATGTGCAGGAACAGGCAGCGGCGCCGCAGCGCCTCGGACAGCTCGCGGGTGGCGTTGGAGGTCAGCACCACGAACGGGCGCTGCGACGCGCTGACGGTGCCGAGCTCGGGAACCGTCACCTGGAAGTCGCTGAGCACCTCCAGCAGCAGCCCTTCGACCTCGACGTCGGCCTTGTCGGTCTCGTCGATGAGCAGCACCGTCGGCTCCTCGCCGCTGATCGCCGTCAGCAGCGGCCTCGCGAGCAGGAACTCCTCGCTGAAGATGTCGGTGCGGGCCTCGTCCCAGGTCTCGTCCCGGCCCGCGGTGATGCGCAGCAGCTGCTTGGCGTGGTTCCACTCGTAGAGCGCCCGCGCCTCGTCGATGCCCTCGTAGCACTGCAGCCGCACCAGTCGCGCGTCGGCGACGGTCGCGACCGCTTTGGCCAGCTCGGTCTTGCCGACGCCCGCGGGACCTTCGACCAGCAGCGGTTTCCCGAGCTTGTCGGCGAGGAACACGGTCGTGGCCACGGCCGTGGAAGCCAGGTAGCCGGTCTCGGCCAGCTTCTCGACGACGTCGTCCACCGACTTGAAAATGCCCGTCCCGCCGTCGGCCACCGCACGCTCCCCTCACACGAGTTCCGCACTGAACGGTTGCTCAGCTCGAGCGCCCATGTCCAACGGAAGTGATGCCGGTCACGCGCACCGGAACGTCGTCTCGTGCAGGCCCGTCGCGCCGTCGGGCACGACGCCTTGGCGCGCTTCGATCTGCGGGACCCCGTCGCGGTCGATGGCGCGGCACTGCACGACGTGGTCGCCGGTGGGCAGTTCGAGCGTGGCCCGCCACATGCGCCAGGTGTCGCGGCCGACCTCGGTGGCCAGTTCGGCGGACTGCCAGGGGCCGCCGTCGACGCGCACCTGCACGGCGTCGATGCCGGTGTGCTGCGCCCACGCGATGCCGGCGACGGTGACCGGGCCGGCCGGGATCTGGGCGGCTCGCTGCGGCCGGTCGATGCGCGACTGGGTCTTGATCGGGCCTTGCTGGGACCAGCCGCGCTGCTGCCAGTAGGCCGGCCGGTCGAAAGTGGTGACCTCGGCGTCGACCAGCCACTTCGTCGCCGAGACGTAGCCGTAGAGACCGGGAACGACCATGCGGACCGGGAACCCGTGACGTGCGGGCAGCGGTTCGCCGTTCATCTCGAAGGCCAGCAGCGCGCCCCGGTCCGGTTCCAGCAGCACGTCGACGGGGGTGCCCGCGCTGTAGCCGTCGGTGCTGGTGGTCAGCAGCTGCTGCGCTCCCGGCCGGACGCCCGCCTCCAGCAGCAGGTCCCGGACCGGGACGCCGACGAAGTTGGCGGTCGAGATCAGGTTGCCGCCGACCTCGTTGGACACGCACGCCAGCGTGATGGTGCGCGACTCCAGCCTCCGGTTGATCAGGTCGGTGAACGACAGGTCCAGCTCGCGATCGACCATCCCGTGCAGGCGCAGCCGCCAGTCCTCGGCGCGCAGCTGCGGAACGACCAGGGCGGTGTCGATCCGGTAGAAGCCGCTGTTGGGGGTGATGAAGCTCGGCGTGCCGTCGGCGACGAAGTCCGCGCCGGCGGGGATCGGTGGTGCGGGCACCTTCGGCAACCGGGCGGCCACGGCTCGCTGCGAGGTGGCCACCCCGGATCCCTTCGACAGCGAGCTGCCGGTGATCCCCGCCAACCCGGCTCCGACCACGACCAGGCCCGAGGTGGCCAGGAAACGACGACGCTCGATCTCGGCGCTGGGAGCCGCCGGACCCCGTCCGAGGTGGTGCAGCACGGCGAACACGCCGACCCCGACGATCATCGAGACCAGCGCGGGCGCCACACCTCCCTCAGGACGGCTCAGCGCCGCCACCACCCCGACCAGCCCGAACGCGCCGATCACCAGAGCGCCGGGCAGCACCGAGCGCCGCGAGACCAGCCCTGCCAGCGCGCCCAGCGCGGCGATGACCAGTGCCATCCCGACGATCAGCGCGAGCTTGTCGGCGGTGCCGAAGACCGCGACCGCGAACTCCTTGACGCCGGGTGGCACCAGGTCGATGAAGGCGCCGCCGACGGCGACCGGGGGCGAGGTGCGCGGATCGCCGAAGCCGGCCACCAGGTGCCCGGCCGCCAGCGCCGAACCGGCCGCGAGGAGTCCGATCACGACCGCACGGCCGTGGGAGAGCGAAGTCATGGGTCCATTCGAGCTCGCTTCACCGCCGGGGGCCAGTGCCGGGAGCTGTGCGTAAGAGAGCTGAAAGTTCTTGCGGAAGGATGACATCGCGGTCTGCTCGGACTGGTCCAGATCGTGTCGGACCTAGCGTCGGGGCGTGCGCATTCTGCTGACCGGCGCTGCCGGATTCATCGGTTCGGCCATCGCCGACACCCTCACCGCCCACGGCCACGAGACCGTCGCGCTCGACGCGCTGCTGCCTCAGGCGCACGGCGTCGAGCCCGAGACCCGGCACCCGCTGGTGCGCGGCGACGTGCGGGACGCGGAGCTGGTGCGCGAGCTGCTGCGCGGCGTGGACCTGGTCTGCCACCAAGCGGCGATGGTCGGGCACGGCGTCGATCCCTCCGACATGCCCGCTTTCGCCGCGCACAACGACCTCGGGACCGCGGTGCTGCTCGCCGCGATGCACGAGGCCGGGGTGCGGCGGCTGGTGCTGGCGTCCTCGATGGTGGTCTACGGCGAAGGTCGCTACCGCTGCGCCGAGCACGGCCTGGTCCGGCCCGGCCAGCGTCGTGCCGAGGACATCGGCGCAGGCAGGTTCGAGCCGCCGTGCCCGCGCTGCGGCGAACCCCTGGAATCCGAGTCGGTGCCCGAGGACGCCGTGCTCGACCCGCGCAGCACCTACGCGGCGACCAAGCTCGCGCAGGAACACCTCGCTGCGGCCTGGGCCCGGCAGACCGGGGGAGACGTGAGGGCGTTGCGCTACCACAACGTCTACGGCCCGCGGATGCCCAGCGGCACCCCGTACGCGGGTGTGGCCTCGCTGTTCCGCTCCGCCCTGGAGCGGGGCGAGGCCCCGACCGTGCTGGAGGACGGTGGTCAGCGGCGCGATTTCGTGCACGTCCGGGACGTCGCCGCCGCCAACCTCGCCGCGGTGGGAACGCAGGCGCCGCCGGGAGAGCTGGACGCGGTCAACATCTGCTCCGGACGACCCCGCACGATCGGGGACCTCGCCCGGGAGCTGTCGCTGGCCTGCGGTGGTCCGGCACCGGAGGTGGTCGGTGGTGCGCGGCCCAACGACGTCCGGCACATCGTCGCCGACCCGGCGAAGGCCGACCGAGTCCTCGGGTTCCGCGCCTCGGTCGCGTTCGCCGACGGGGTGCGGGAGTTCGCCGACGCCCCGCTACGCGAAGCCGTCGGCGAGCGGTAGCCGGACCTCGAACCGGCACCCGGGGCCGTGGTTGCGGGCGCTGAGCTCCCCGTGGTGGGCCTGCACCAGGCCGCGGGCGATCGCCAGCCCCAGCCCGGCCCCGGCCGGTTCGTGCTCGTTGTCCCCGCGCGCGTGATCACCTCGGTAAGCGACGTCGAACACCCGCTCCAGCTCGGCGGCGTCGATGCCGCCGCACCCGTCGTCGACCCGCAGCCACGCCTGGCGGCCGTCGCGTCCCGCGGTGAGCACCACCGACCCGCGCGCCGGGGTGTGCCGGATGGCGTTGGACAGCAGGTTGCGCACCACCCGCGCGAGCTCCGGGTCGCTGCCGGTCACCACCGGCCACTCCTCGGTCCCGGTGGCCAGCCGCACGCCGCGCCGCTGCGCGCGCGAGTGCTCGGCGGCGACGGCCTCGTTGACGACGTCGTGCAGCGGTACCGCGGCGAACTCCAGGTGCAGCGCGCCGGCGGTGATCCGGGAGAGCTCGAAGAGGTCGTCCACCATGCTCGACAGCCGTTCGGTCTCGCCCTGGATCCGGCCCGCGTAGGAGCAGATCTCGCGGGGCTCGTCGACCACGCCGTCGGCCAGCGCCTCGGCCATCGCGCGGATCCCGGCCAGCGGGGTGCGCAGATCGTGGCTGATCCAGGCCACCAGCTCGCGGCGGGAGGCCTCGGCGGCGCGTTCGCGGGCGCGGGCCTCGCGTTCCCACACGCTGCGGCGCGCGATGTTGCGCCCCAGCACGACCGCGACCGGGACGGTGATCACCCCGACCGCGGTGCAGATGACGACCACGGTGGTCAGCAGCGGGCCGAACATGAACCCGGTGATCCCGAGGACGCCGGCCATGGTCGCCACGAGGGGCACCAGCACCAGCACCGTCAGCGCGGTGACCAGCGACCGGTGCCGGAGCAGGTAGAGGAGCCCGGCGCCGATCAGCGCCACCGGCAGCGACAGGCCGATCGCGTACGGCGCGACGTGGGTGAGCTCGGTGAGCAGGTCCATCAGCCGGCCTCGGGGTCGTAGCGGTAGCCGACGCCCCACACGGTGCTGATCCGGTGGGGGCGTTCGGGTCTCGGCTCGATCTTCTCGCGCAACCGTCGCATGTGGACGGTCACGGTGGACTGGTCGCCGAAGTTCCAGCCCCACACGGTTTCCAGCAGCTCGGCACGGGTGAACGCTCTGCGGGGGTTGCGCATCAGGTGCGCGAGCAGGTCGAACTCGCGGGTGGTCAGCGCCAGCTCCACGCCGTCGAGGGTGCAGCGGCGGGCGTCCGGATCGAGCACCAGGGAGCCGTCCACGACGGACTCCTGCATCGCGGGCGGGGCGTGGGTGGCGCGTCGCAGCACCGAGGTCACGCGCAGCACCAGCTCTCGCGGGCTGAAGGGCTTCACGACGTAGTCGTCGGCTCCCAGCTCCAGTCCCGCGACCCGGTCGGATTCCTCGCCCAGCGCGGTCAGCATGACCACCGGAACCGGTCGGCTCGCGCGCACCTCGCGGCACACCTCCAAGCCGCCGATGCCCGGCAGCATGAGGTCCAGCACGATGAGGTCCGGCCTGAGCTCGGCGTTGCTGCGCAGGGCGGTCTCACCGTCACCGGCCAGATCGACCTGGTAACCGGCCCGCTCCAGGTAGCGGCGGACGACGTCGCGCACCGCGTGGTCGTCGTCGACGACGAGCACGCGCCCGGCCTGTTCCCGCATCCTGATCACCAGCTCGTCGCCATCGCGTGGTTGACCGCGAGCGCGGTCACCGCCTGCGCGCCCAACCACCAGCGCCGCGAACCGGCGGGCAGCAGGGCACCTCCCACAGCGAACCACACCCCGAAGGGCAACCAGATCCGTTCGACCTCGGCCTTGCTCAAACCCGACAGGTCCGCGGCCAGCACCGCCACCGCTGCGGCGATCACCAGCATCCGCAGCGCGTCGACACCTGCCACCGCAGCGCTCGACCGGTCCGAGGCGGTGGCCCGCGGTGAGATCGCGGCGGTCAGCGCGATCGCGGCGAGCGGGCCTGCGGACAGGAGGAAGGCGCCGATGTTGCCCAACACCCAGTAGGTGTAGGGCCGCTGGGCGAATGCGCCCTGGTGGTAGCGCTGGACCACGAGGTGGTAGCCGTCGACCCACCAGAACCCGGCCGCGGCGAAGGCACCCACGACGATCAGCGCGCCGAGCGCGGCGATCAGGACGGTCTTCCACGACCGGCGGGCCAGCACCACGGCGAGCGCGGGCACGGCGACGAGCGCGAGTCCGTAGCTGAGGAACAGCGCGAAGCCCAGCAGCAGCCCGCCGAGCAGAGCGGGCACCGCGCGGCGCAGGGCCAGCAGCGCGATGCCGGCCGTGGTGACACCGGCGAACAGCCCATCGGCCGAGACGCCCATCCACACCGCACCGGGGAACAGCGCCACGAAGGGAACCACAGCGCGCGCCGCGCGCTCGTCGCGCAGCGCCCTGACGGTCACCGGGATCGCGACCGCGGTCGTCGAGGCCACCAGCAATGTCACCACCGACGCCCAGGTGCCGCCGCCGAGCCCGAGCCGGTCCAGCCACGTGTAGACCAGCAGGGCGCCCGGTGGGTGTCCCGAGACGTGCACCGTCCAGGACCCGGGCTGACCGGCGAGCACGTGGTGGGTGAACTCGCCGAGCATCATCGGGATGTCGTGCACGCGGGGCACGTCGTGGAGGTACTCGGTCCAGTCGGTGAGCCGCTCGGTGATTCCCGCGCGCCACCCGTCCACCAGTGCCAGCGACACCGTCCAGCCCAGCGCCGCCGCGTAGCCGGCCGCGAGCAGGCCTCGCCACGGCAGCCGTGCCGCCAGCGGCGGGCCCCACGCGACCACCGCGATCGCCAGACCGATCGCCAGCGGCGTTCCAGGGCCGACGTGGGGATGCCAGAAGCCGAAGAGCGGGGCGCCGTCGGCGTGCAGCGGGACACCGGCTCGGTTGAGGAGGTGACCGGCGACCGCCGTGCCGGCGATGATCAGCGCGGCGGTGGCGAACGCGATCGGCTCGGCGCGTCGGGGCAGGGTGGGCACCGCCGCGAAGGTAGTCGCGCGCCCACCGGCCGCCAACGGATCGCGGCGATCCGTCAGAACCTCGTAACAACTCTTCCGGCGTAAGGATTCGGTAAGCGCCGCAGCTCTTTTCGGTGCGTCCACTGTGCGCTTGCATGATCCTCGTGGACGAAGTGGACGTGGTGCTGCCCTGCCTCGACGAAGCCGCCGCTCTGCCCGGAGTGCTCGCGGCGTTGCCTCCTGGATACCGGGCGCTGGTGGTGGACAACGGATCTCGCGACGGATCGCCCGACATCGCTGAAGCCCGCGGTGCGACTGTGCTCGCCGAACCGCGCCGCGGCTACGGCGCCGCCGTGCACACCGGCCTCGAATCCGCGCGCTCCGAGATCGTGTGCTTCGCCGACTGCGACGGCTCCTTGGACCCGGCGGTGCTGCCGGAGCTGGTCGAGCAGGTGCGTCGCGGGGCGGATCTGGCCGTCGGCAGGCGGGTCCCGGCCGCGCCCGGTGCCTGGCCGTTGCACGCGCGGGCGGGCAACGCGTTGATCGCCGCCCTGCTGCGCCGACGCGGGGTGCCGGTTCACGACATCGCTCCGCTGCGAGCCGTTCGCCGAGCAGACCTCCTGGAGCTCGGTGTCGCCGACCGCGCCTTCGGCTATCCCCTCGAACTGCTGAGCAGGGCCGGTGGAGCGGGCTGGCGGATCGTGGAGATCGACGTCGAGTACCGGCCCCGCGCAGCGGGAACCCGCTCGAAGGTCTCCGGATCCGTGCGGGGCACGCTGCGGGCCGTCCGCGACATGGCGCGGGTGCTGCGATGACCGCGCTGCTGGTGGTCGCCAAGGCGCCGGTCGCCGGGCTCGCCAAGACCCGGTTGTGCCCGCCGGCCACGCCGGAGCAGGCCGCCGGGATCGCCGCGGCGAGCCTGCTGGACACGCTCGATGCCGTGCGTGCGACGCCCGCGGCCCGCGCGGTGGTCGCCCTCACCGGAGATGTCGACCTCGCCGCCCGGGCTCCTGAACTGCGCGACGCGCTCGCGGCGGGCCGCGTGCTACCGCAACGCGGTGACGGCTTCCCGCAGCGGCTGGCACTCGCGCACGCCGACACCGCCGCTGCTCGGCCGGGGGCACCGGTGCTGCAGATCGGGATGGACACCCCGCAGGTCACCGCGGCGCTGCTCGGGGACGCCTGCGGGAGGCTGGCCGCGACCGATGCGGTCTACGGACCCGCCACCGACGGGGGCTGGTGGGCCATCGGCTTCCGCGATCCCCGTGCCGCGGCGCTGCTCGCCGACATCCCGACGTCCCGGCCGGACACCGGCAGGCGGACGCTCAACGCGCTGCGCGGGGCCGGCCTGCGCGTCGTCGAGCTGCCCGAACTCACCGACGTCGACACCATGCCCGACGCCCGCGCGGTGGCCGAGCTGGTGCCGCGCGGCCGTTTCGCCGCGGCGGTGGCCGGGTGCCCTCGGTGAGCGGTGAGTTCGACGCGGCTCTCAGCGGTGCCGCGGCGACCTTGGAGACCAGCGACGGCGGCATCCGCCGACTGCCCGGCCACCGCTGGATCGCCCAGCCCGACTCCGCCGACCGCCACGTGCTGGCCGCGTGCCGGGGCCCGGTGCTCGACATCGGCTGCGGCCCGGGCAGGCTCGCGGCGGCGCTGACCGGAACCGGCGTGATGTGCCTGGGCATCGACAGCTCGCCGCTGGCGGTCGAGATGACCCTCGCGCCGGAGCGATGGCGCTGCACCGCGACGTGTTCGGCCCGCTGCCGGGCGAGCGGGGGTGGCGTGAGGTGCTGCTGCTGGACGGCAACATCGGCATCGGCGGCGACCCGGCCGCTCTGCTCGGCCGGGTGCGGGGTCTCCTGCGGCCCGGGGGAGCGGCCTGGGTCGAGGTGGAACCGCCGGGTACCGGCGTCTGGCGCGGCAGCGGAACGGTCGTCGGTGCGGGTGGACGGGGACGAGCGTTCCGCTGGGCGAGGGTCGGTGCCGACGCGATCTCCGCGCTGGCCGCCGGGTTCGGCAGGCGGCTGGTCGAGATCGACGGGCGCTGGTTCGCGGTCCTGACCACGACCCCTTGACCCGGGGTGACCGGAGCACGAGGATTCCGGCCCGCATGGGATCATGAGTCCAGTGTGGACGATCGGGATAACGGCCCCGGTGAGGATGAATCGGACTTAGTGCCCCAAAAGTGCCCGCCCGGCTGTGATTTCCGCACCAATGTGCGTGTTCTTCCGCCCGAATTCGCCGGGATTGTCGCAACGATCGCCCGGGGTCCGGTTTTCCATACAGTATTCTGCATGCACTTGTCCGGATCCGGGGCAGGGCGTGCAGCTGTCGGTGTGAGGGGACGCGGATGAACTTCCCGGTGTGGGTGTGGGCGGTGACGCTCGTCGCGCTGCTCGGCCTGATCGCGGCAGACCTGCTGGTGGTGGGGCGGCGACCGCACGCGGTCGGCGTCAAGGAGGCGAGCCTGTGGGTGGCCTTTTACGTCGCGCTCGCGGTGATCTTCGGCGGGCTGCTGTTCGTCTTCGCCGGTTCCACCAGCGGCGCGGAGTTCTTCGCCGGGTACGTCACCGAGTACAGCCTGTCGGTGGACAACCTGTTCGTCTTCGTGATCATCATGTCGCGCTTCGCGGTGCCCCGCGAGCACCAGCACCGGGTGCTCTACATCGGCATCCTGATCTCGCTCGTGCTGCGCGCGGCGTGCATCGCGGCGGGCGTGGCGGTGCTCAGCGCGTTCAACTGGGTGTTCTACCTGTTCGGCGCGTTCCTGATCTACACCGCGATCAAGGTCGCTCGCGACGCCGGTGGCGACGAGCCCGACGACGAGGGCAGCGGGATGATCCGCGCGCTGCAGAAGTTCGTGCCCACGACCGACACCTACGACGGCGGCAAGATGGTCACCCGCGTCGACGGCAAGCGGATGTTCACCCCGCTGCTGCTGGTCGTGGCGGCGCTCGGGCTGGCCAACGTGATCTTCGCGCTCGACTCGATGCCGGCCATCTTCGGGCTGACCAAGGACGGCTTCATCATCTTCACCGCGAACGCCTTCGCGCTGATGGGGCTCCGGCAGCTGTACTTCGTCATCGGCGGGCTGCTGGACCGGCTGATCTACCTCAGCTACGGGCTGGCGGTCATCCTCGGCTTCATCGGCCTCAAGCTGATCATCGAGGCGCTGCACGGATCGCACGTGGAGGAGATCCACTTCGCGGTCCCGAACATCGGCATCGCAGCCTCGCTCGGCTTCATCGTGGTCACGCTGGCGGTGACCACGGTCGCGAGCCTGGCCCGGTCCCGCGCCAAGCGGCAGGAACCGGCCCCCGAACCGGTGCCCGCCGGCGCCGAACCGGAATAAACCCAGCCGGACGGCGTTGACCGAGCATGGCGCGCAAGTCGCCGGAGAAGCTCCTGGCCGACCAGAAGACCGAGGTGCAGCACCGAATCGAGTCGCTGCAGAAGCACCTCACGTCCATCGTCGAGTCCACCACCTGGACCACCAACGACGACGAGCACGACCCCGAAGGCGTCACCATCGCCTACGAGCGCGCCCAGACGCAGGGCCTGCTGGCCGACGCCAAGGCCGAGCTCGAAGCCCTCGACGAGGCCGCTCACCGCGTCGAGGACGGCACCTACGGCCAGTGCAAGCGCTGCGGGAAGCGCATCACCAAGGAGCGCCTCGAAGCGCTCCCGGCCGCCGAGCTCTGCATCCGCTGCACGTCCGCCCGGCGCTGACGAGGTTCCGCTACCTCACCAGCGCACCGGCCCGCGGAACTCCCGAGATCAGTCCTCGCCGACGGCGAGGCGGGACAGGCGGGTCGGGGTGGGCCAGCGGACGTGGTGCGCCCAGCCGGCCTTCTCGAACAGCCAGATGACCCGGGCGGAGATGTCGACCTGGCCGCGCTGGACGCCGTGACGTGCGCAGGTCGGGTCCGCGTGGTGCAGGTTGTGCCAGGACTCGCCCATGCTCAGGATCGCCAGCGGCCAGAAGTTGGCGGCCTTGTCCCGGCTCTTGAACGGCCGTTCCCCGACGAGGTGGCAGATCGAGTTCACCGACCAGGTCACGTGGTGCAGGAAGGCCACCCGGACCAGCCCTGCCCAGAAGAACGCGGTCACCGCGCCCCACGCGGTTCCGGTGATCAGCCACCCCATCAGGCCGGGCAGCAGGAAGGTCGCGACCGTCAGCGGGCCGAACAGCTTGTGGACCAGGCGCATGTCCGAATCGGCCAGCAGGTCGGGGACGAAGCGCTCCTGGTTGGTGAGGTCGCGTTCGAACACCCAACCCATGTGGGCGTGCCAGAACCCGCGGACCAGCGCGGCCGGCGAGGTGCCGAACGCCCACGGCGAGTGCGGGTCGCCCTCCCTGTCGGCGAAGGCGTGGTGCCTGCGGTGGTCGGAGACCCAGTGCATGATCGGTCCCTGCACGGCCATGCTCGCCACCACGGCGAGGGTGATGCGCAGCCAGCGCTTCGCGCGGAAGGCCCCGTGGGTGAAGTAGCGGTGGTAGCCGACCGTCACACCGAGGATGGTCAGCAGGTACCAGCCCGCGGCCAGGGCGAGGTCCCACCAGTTCAGGCCCCATCCCCACGCCAGCGGCACGGCTGCGACCAGGGCGAAGAAGGGCCCGAGGATGAAAAAGTACACAGACAGTTGCGGGCCCCACGGCCTGCGCCCGGCCATGATGGGTTTGGGACCTGCGATCTCAGCTGCGTCCAACTCGAGCTCCTCGCCTAGTGACGCGACAAAACCGTCTCGCCCACCAAACCCCGGATGCGCTGGTGATCGCAAGAAACGACGCGGCAACCAGGGGTGAACGGCCGAGGTTTTCCACGCTCGGGTGCGCTGCGTGCGCACCGATCCCGTCCCCGACTACGTCGCAGGCGGTAGCGGAGGTGTCGCTCGTGACCCGACGTCCCGAGCTCCCCCGGCACCGATCCTGGACTCACCGACGAAGAAGGTGAGCAGTGATGGTGACCGAATTGCTGATGCAGTGGGGCCCCGGGCACGGACCCGGTGGGCACGGCGGAGGACCGTTCTGGATCTTCGGCCTGATCTGGATGGTGCTGATCGCGTCGCTGATCGTCACGGCGATCTACGCGATCCTGCGCAGGACGCGGCGGAACTCGCCGACCGCGAGCGCGCGGACGATCCTCGCGGAGCGCTACGCGCGGGGCGAGCTCAGCGGTGAGGAATACCGGGAGCGGCTGAGCGAACTGGGCTAGGAGGCGCTCGGGGTGCGCGACTTCTCGGAGAAGCCGCGCACCCCAGGTGCGTCCGCGCCCGGTACCGGTCTCAGGGGCGGTTGAGCGCGTCGGTGAGGTTCCACGAGCGCCACGAGAGCTCGCCCGCGTTGGCGTTGATGTCGAGGACCACCGACTGCCCGAGGTCCGCGGGAAGTCGGTCGATCGAGGGCAAGGCGTCGGCGGAGAGCGTTGCCAGGTACTCGGGATCGATCTTGCCGGTCTGCTCGAACCGGGTGACGTTGGCTCCGGCGACCACGCCCTCGGGGTTGACCGCCGCCAGGACGAGCAACGCCCCCACAGCGGTCCCGAGGATCGCCGTGGGCAGCCAGTGCGCGCGCAGCCGCACTCCTGCGGCGATGATCATCGCGTAGACGATGCCCAGCCAGATCTCGCAGGTCATCACCAGCAGGCGCAGCACCGTGTACCCGTAGGCGTCCTGGTACGACCACATCCTGGCCAGTGCCGAACCGACGATGACCAGCGTCAGCACGACCAGCGCACCGACCAGCCCCCGCAGCAGGTTCCGCTCGGCCGCGCTGCGCCGGGGCGCCCAGCGCGCGGCGGCGGCGATGACCGGCAGGGTCAGGATCGTCACCAGCGTCAGCTGCCAGAACCCGCTTCGCGCGGAGGCGGAGAACGTCAGTCCCGCGCTGTCGTGCACGTGCTCGGGGCCGCCGAACAACGACGTCGCCTGCACGACGATGAACAGCGCGAAGAGGGCGACCAGCACGCCGATCGGCACTGCCCACTCCGGTCCGCGCAGCGTGCGGCGCTCGCCGCCGGCCGGATCCAGGCGGGGCGGACGCAGGGCGGTGAACGCGGCGCCGAGCGCCAGCAGTGTGAAGGGCACGAACACGAACGTCGCGCGGAAGAAGGTCTCGAAGTCCAGCTCGGGGACGACGGCGTCGGCGATCCGCGCGAAGTTCTCATCGGCGCCGGCGAACAACGCCCCGAAGACCAGCAGCAACAGCAGGGCCACCAGCCCGGAGAAGCCCATCCGCAGCGCCCGGCTGCCGCGGACCCGGCCGCGCATGCCCCGGGCGGTCCACGGCAGCGCCCGGCAGGCCGCCACCGGCACCGCGACGGTCATCAGGACCAGTTCCCGCACCGCGCGGGCACCGCTGACCGCCAGCGCCGCGGCCACCGCCGAGGTGAGCACGCACAACGCCGACAGCCACTCGGCGCTGCGCAGCGCGCACACGGACAGCAGGAGCAGCCCGGCGGCCGCCCACAGCAACCTGCCGATCCGCGCGTCGCGGACGGCGAACAGCAGTGCGACCGCGGCCAGCGCCCCGAACAGGGTCCAGCCGATCCCGGGGCCGTCCAGGGGGATGAACACCGCAGCGGCGGCCCCGCTGATCAGCGCCGCGAGCAGTGCGCGGGTCGCGCCGGACTCGGGCCTGGGCCAGAACGAGTCGAACAGGGGTGGGGCCGGGGCCTGGTACTGCGAGACGACCGGTGGGGCGGTGGTGTGGTCGGACATGATCCTCCAAGCGAACCGTGCTTCGCCTGAAGACGCGCCAAGCCCGGCGCGGTTGCCCGCGCCGGGCTTGGACGGCTGGACCGTTATGGCAGCGAGATGATCTCCCGGGATCAGTTGTTGCGGGCGGCCTGCCGGGACCCCGGAGCCGACAGCCTGCCGCGCGCGGTGACCAGCGCGGTGCGCGCATCGGCGCGTTCGCCGTGCGCCAGGTGCTGAGCAGCGCTGCGCACCGCGGTCGCCGCGTCGGGGGAGACGGCGATCTGCGGGTGTTCGTCGAGCAACACGATGGCGCGCGTGAGCTCCTGGCGAGCGCGGTCGGCCGGGTTGTTCGGCTTCGTCAGCAGGTCGATGAGGGCTGTGTCCACCGCGTCGCGAAGGGCCGCCTCGGTCGAGCTGTGCGGTAGTGCAGTCACGGCCCGGAAGTCTATGCGCTGAACGGCACAATTTTCGCGGTCGTTGATCACCCACACGGGTGGATCTTGTTGGTTCGGTGCAACGGTGCGTCGAGCGCGACTCGTCCATTCACCATTTCTGAGCGCCTGCGTCCGCTCATCGCAGAGGCTCTCGGTTGAGGTGGAGTGCTGGCCGCGGATCGGCCCTGTGTGCGCATTTCGCCTGGATGCGCAGGCTTTCAGCGGTTCGTCCGCTCTGCGATGTGCCCTAACGCACACTTAGTTGCTGCACGCAACTAGTTTGTTACGGTCACGGTCAGTGCCGAATTCTGCTCAGCGCGTTCGGCCGAATGACCTGAACCGATGAGGCCCCGGGGGACTGCGCGGGGGCCGGGAGGTGCAAGCGTGACAACTGGCCAGCAATGGGACATCGTGACCAGCGTCGGGCTGACCGCGCTGGGCGTGGCTGCGGCGCGTGCGCTGGAGACGCACCGCGAGGACCGCCTGATGTCGGACCCGTTCGCCGCCGCGTTCGTCAAGGCCGCCGACGCACCGGCGCCGATGCCGACCTCCCCGGAGGAGGTCGCGCAGCTGCCGGCCGACTCCATCTGGGCGCAGGCCCAGATGGAGGACTACATGGGCGTGCGGTCGCGCTGCTTCGACGACTTCTTCACCGAAGCGGGCGAGGCCGGCATCCGGCAGGCGGTCATCCTGGCCTCCGGCCTGGACGCGCGGGCCCACCGCCTGGACTGGGCCAAGGGCACGACCGTGTTCGAGATCGACCAGCCCAAGGTCCTGGAGTTCAAGCAGACCGTGCTCGACGGTCTTGATGCCGCGCCGAAGTGCGCTCACCGGCCGGTGCCGATCGACCTGCGCGAGGACTGGGCCTCGGCGCTGATCTCCGCGGGCTTCGACCCCGAGGCGCCCACCGCGTGGCTGGCGGAGGGGCTGCTGCCCTACCTGCCGCCGGAGGCCGAGCAGCAGCTGCTGGCCGGCATCGACAAGCTCTCGGCGTCCGGGAGCCGGTTGGCCGTGGAGGACTTCCAGAACGTCACCCGGCTGTTCGAGGACGAGAACCTCGCGGAGTTCGGGCAGGAGTGGGGCATCGACATGCGGGAGCTCCTGCACTCCGACGATCGCCCGGAATCTCCCGACGTGCTGCGCGGCTTCGGCTGGGAGGTCGAGTCCGAAGGCGCCGAGGACAAGGCGCTGCGCTACGGCCGCGATCTCAACGGCATGTTCGGCCAGATGGCTGACGCAGGCCGCTTCGTGGTGGCCCGCAAGACCGCATGAGGTGAGCGCGACCCCGGAAGGGCCTGCTCGGCAGGTCCTTCCGGGTCGTGTTGATGGACCCGCGCGGATCTCCCGACTTACGATCTCGCACGTGGTGGAACAGGACTGGGGGGTCGTGAGCGGCGTCGGTCTGACCGCGCTCGCGGTCGCCGCGATGCGCGCGATCGAGACCTGCAGGCATGACCGGCTCATCGACGACCCCTACGCCGCAACGCTGGTGGCCGCGGCCGATCAGGGCGTGGGTTTTCCGACCACGCCCGAAGCGCTGGCGGCGATCCCGGAGGACGGTCCGCGCTGGGCCGAGCGCGTCGACCACTACCTGGGCGTCCGCTCCCGGGTCTTCGACGACTTCCTGACCGCGGCGAGCGGATCCGGTCCGCGGCAGTGCGTGATCCTGGCCGCCGGGCTCGACGCGCGCGCCTACCGGCTCGACTGGCCCGCGGGGACCGCGTTGTTCGAGCTCGACCAGCCCAAAGTGCTGCAGTTCAAGCAGATCACCCTCGCCGAGGCCGGTGCCGAGCCGGGTTGCGAGCACCGGTTGGTGGGTGTCGATCTGAGGGATGATTGGCCTGCGGCGCTGATCGCCGCCGGCCTGGACGTCACCGCTCCCACGGTCTGGCTGGCCGAAGGGCTGCTGCCGTACCTCCCCGGCGAGGCGCAGCGCCGGCTGCTGGAGTCGGTCACCGAGCTGTCCGCCCCCGGAAGTCGCCTGGCAGTGGAGGAGTTCCGCGGAACCCGGAAGATCGCCGCCGACCCGCAGATCGCCTCCTTCGGGGCGAAGCAGGGCATGGACCTCGACACCGTTCTGCACCACGACGGAGAACTGCCCGTCGCCGAATCCCTGGCGACGCTGAATTGGGTGAGCGAGATCGAGTTCAGCGAGGACGCGGCTTCTCGACTCGGCCGGAATCCGGGCCCGGGAGCTGCTCCGATGCTCGACGTAAGCCAATTCGTAATGGCAGTGAAACGCGGGTGAAAACGATCACCGAGACCGCGCGGGCATGATCGGAGTAGTCTGGGAATTCGCATTGTCCGCGACCGAAACGGGTGAGCTCGGTGTTTTTGACAATTGTCGGTTGGATCGTCTTCGGTCTGATCGCGGGCTTCCTGGCCCGCGCCATCGTGCCGGGCAAGGACGACATCGGCCTGCTGATGACGATCGTCCTCGGCGTCGTGGGATCCGTCGTGGGTGGATTCGTGTTCGGCCTGTTCACGGTCGGCCTGCGGGGCTTCCAGCCGGCGGGGTGGATCGGCTCGGTGATCGGCGCGATCATCGTGCTGGTGATCTACAACGCGGTCACCGGCCGCAAGCGTCGTAGCCGCTCATAGTTTCCGGCCGACGCCCACGAGCGCGGTGAAGCGCTCCGGGTTGTCGCCGACATCGGAGGGCGAGACCGGTCGCCACTGCGGCATGAACACCAAGCCCGGTTCGACCAGTTCGAAACCCTCGAAGAACTCGCCGATCTCAGCTCGGGAGCGGAACGTCATCGGAGTTGTCGTCCGCTGCTGGTAGAGGTCGGCGTGTTCGTCGGCGACATCCGGGCGCCCCTCGCCGGTGGCGTGCGAGAGGCACAGGAAGCTGCCCGGTGCCAACGCGTCCCGGTAGCGGGCGACGACGCGCCGCGGTGCGGAGTCGTCGCCGACGAAGTGCAGCAGCGCCACCATCATCACCGCCACCGGCTGGTCCAGGTCGAGCAGCGCCGCGACCTCGTCGGATTCCAGCACTTCCTGAGGGTCGCGGGCGTCCGCGCGCAGGATGTCGGCATCGGGATTGTCGGCCAGCAACGTCTTGCTGTAGGCCACGGCGACCGGGTCGGTGTCCACGTAGACCACCCGGCTGCCCGGTGCGGCCAGCTGCGCCACCTCGTGCACGTTGCCGACCGTCGGTATCCCCGAGCCCAGGTCGAGGAACTGACGGATCCCCCGCTCGACGCAGTAGTGCACCGAGCGCCGCAGAAAAGCCCGGTTGGCCTGCATGATCTGCGGCAGCTCCGGCCACATCGCGATGGCCTCGTCGCCCATCTCGCGGTCCACGGCGAAGTTGTGGTTGCCGCCGAGGTAGTAGTCGTAGACCCGAGCGGCGTTGGGCTTGTTCAGCTCGATCTCGTCCGGCTCGGGCATCGCGACCTCCTCACGGCTGGGCGGGGGGACCGCCCAGCCGTGATGCTAAATCCTGGTCAGCCCTCGCAGGGGTTAAGCGGCGGGCACGGTTCGATTGCTGAGCCGTACCATCGCCGCCAGCGCGACGAGCGCGACCGCCGCACCCGCGGTCATGATGACCGCCATCGCCGGGCCGTCGTTGCCCAGCACGCCGACCAGCGGTGCGATCAGCGCGCCGAGCCCGAACTGGCAGGCCCCCAGCAGCGCCGCCGCCGTGCCCGCGGCTTCACCGTGCAGGCCCAGCGCGAGCGCCGGGGCGTTGGGCATCACGAAGCCCATCGCACCCAGGACCACCCACAGCGGCACGAGGAATCCGACCAGGCCACCGGTTCCGGTGGTGGTGAGCGCGATCATCACCAGCCCGGCCGCGGTGGCCACCGCCAGGGAGCTCACCACGATCCGCATCGTGGTGAAGCGGTTGAGCAGCACGACGTTGAGCTGCGAGGCGCCGATGAGCGCGACCGCGCCCGCTCCGAAGACCAGGCCGAACGTCTGCTGGTCGAGCCCGTACTGCTGCTGCAGCACGAACGACGACCCCGAGACGTAGGAGAACAGCGCCGTCATCGCCAGCGCGGCCACGATCAGCAGCAGGACGAACTCGCGGTCGGTGAGCAACGTGCCGTAGGTCCGCAGGACCGGCGCGAAGTGCGGTTGCCGGCGGCGCTGCGGCGGCAGCGACTCCGGCAGCGCGAACGCGGCCAGCACCAGCAGCGCCGCCCCGAGGGCGGCCAGCACGCCGAAGACGCCGCGCCACGAGGTCGACAGCAGCACCGCGCCACCCAAGGTCGGTGCCAGGATCGGTGCGATGCCCATGACCAGGATCAGCCTGGACAGGGCGGTGGCGGCGGCGCGCCCGGACCACAGGTCGCGGACCACGGCCATCGCGACCACCATCGCCGCCGCCGCGCCGACGCCCTGCACGACGCGCAGCGCGCCGAGCGCCGCGATGTTCGGCGCGATCAGGCAGGCGAGCGAGGCGAGGACGTGCAGCGCGGTGCCGGCGATGAGCGGTGTGCGGCGGCCGACGACGTCGGAGAGCGGGCCGATCAGCAGCTGGCCCAGTCCGAGCCCCAGCAGCGTACCGGTGAGGGTGAGCTGGACGGTCGAGTCGGGAGCCCCCAGATCCGCGCCGATGGACGGCAGCGCGGGCAAGTACATGTCGATGGTGAGCGGGCCGAGGGCGATCAGCGCCCCGAGCACCGCGATGATGCGCAGTCTCCTCGGCCCGGTCGGTTCGTCGGCGCGGACATCGGTCGTCCGGGTCGGCACCGCCGGGGAACGCACAGCAACGTCTTCCATCGCTTCCTTCCGAATGGACGTCCGGTACCTGAGCTGGAGCGTGGTGGAAGGCGCGTTTGTTCCGCGGAAATCCGCAATTCGGCGTGATGCGGGTTACACCGGAAGACCTGATCGTCCTCTGTGGACGCGTATTCCCGGGAACGGTGACGATTGCGTGAATTCAGATGAATTCGAGGCGTGCCGCCCGGGCGCGTGCGGCCCGGGCGGCGATTCGCTCAGTGCTGGGTGAGCATGGTGCGCATCGAGTCGATCTCGGACTGCTGGCTGATCATGATCTCCCGAGCCATCTGCTGGGTGTCGGGGAAGCGGCCCTTCTCGACCTCGGTCCGGGCCATGGTCACCGCGCCCTCGTGGTGCTTGATCATCAGCATCAGGAACTTCTGATCGAACTCGGTGCCCTTCGCCCGGCCGAGACCGGCCATCTCGTCGGAGGACATCATGCCGCCGGTGGCGTGACCGCCGTGTCCGCCGTGCTCGGACTGCTGGGCGCCCCACTCCCGCAACCAGCCGTTGAGCTGGTCGATCTCCGGCGCCTGGGCTGCCTCGATGCGGGCGGCCAGGTCCTTGACCTGCTGGGACTCCGCCTGCTGGAGGGCCATCCGGGACATCTCTAGCGCCTGCTGGTGGTGCGGGACCATCCCCTGCGCGAACATCACGTCGACGTCGTTGTGGACGGGGGCGGACTGCGCCGGGGGAGCGGGCGGAGCGGGGTTCTCAGGCTGGCCGCAGGCGGCCAGGAACGACAGTGACAGGGCGGCGCCGAGCGCGGCGGCGCCCGTGCGGGCGTGCTTCATCGCGAAATACCTCGTGGTCGGTGTGCTGGATCGGGCGTGGCCGGCAGTGCCGGTGGGAAGCGCCGATCAGCGCCGGAGTACGCAGAGCGCGGCGAGCCGCCGAGGTAATGGGTCCGGAGGTCGCGCCCGCTCCAGTGTGCGCCGGAGTCGCGGGAGCGACATCTCGCCCGGTGTGCCGATGACGAGCCGCAGCTTCGGAGCGACCAGCGCGAGGAAGCTCGCGGCGATCGCCAGGCACAGGTGCAGCGCGCCGTGCCCGTCAGGCGCGGAGTCCGGGGCGTCGACCTGCGCGTGGGCGGCGACGGCGTGCTGGGCGTGGTGCGAGTCGTGCTGGGCCGGGACGTGGTGCATCAGCAGGACGCCCAGGGTCAGGACCAGCAGCAGGGTCCAGCGGAGCGCTCCGGTGGGCACGGTCCGGCCGGTCAGGACTTGACCAAGCGCGCGATCGCGTCGCTGGCCTCGCGGATCTTGGCCTCGGCCTGCTCGCCACCCTCGGACATCGCCTCGGAGACGCAGTGCTTGAGGTGCTCGTCGAGCAGGCCCAACGCGACCGCCTGCAGCGCCTTGGTGGTGGCCGAGACCTGGGTGAGCACGTCGATGCAGTACTCGTCGTCGTCGATCATGCGCGCGAGGCCGCGCACCTGACCTTCGATGCGACGCAGTCGCTTGGCGTAGTCGTCCTTGTTGTGGGCGTAGCCGTGCATCGATTGACCTCCCCTGGGCCGGTGGACCCGCCACCTTTATACCCCAGGGGGGTAGCTGAGGCCAGCTCAGAGGAATTCGCTGCGCACCTGCGGTCGCTCCGTCGCGGGCTGCTGCTGCTCGGCGCGGCGCATCCAGAGCCACCCGCCGAACTGCACGAGCGCGGCGCCACCGGTCAGCGCCACCGCGATGATCGCGTACGAGGGCCAGCCGTTGAGCACGCCGAGCACCACCGCCACGGCGAAGAACAGCAGCGTGCGCACCAGCAGGATGCCGAGTCGGCTCTTGTTCATCACGGCCGGACCACCTCCGGTCCCCGAGTCTAGGCGGGACGTCGGCCGCGTTCGTCCTGGCGTGCGCCATTGACGGTGCGTGTTGGCCTGCTTACTTTTGATGACGGGTGTCCTCACATCGAATGGAGCGTCACATGCCCGAGCCGCTGGGTCCGGATTCGCTGATGTGGCGCTACTTCGGTGATTGGCGGGGCCTCATGCTGGCTCTGTGGGCCGGGTCGATGCAGAACATGCACCCTCAGCTCGGCGCCGGGGTGGAGGATCACTCCGAGTTCTTCGACGAGCGCTGGGAACGGCTCTACCGGTCGCTGTACCCGATCGGCGGCGTCGTCTACGACGGTCCGCGCGCTGCGGAGACCGCGCGGCTGGTGCGCGGCTTCCACAACGACATCAAGGGCGTCGACAAGCAGGGCAGGCCGTACCACGCGCTGAACCCGGAGACGTTCTTCTGGGCGCACTCGACGTTCCTGGTGATGCCGATCCTGATCGCCGAACGGCTCGGCACACCGATGACCGAGGCGGAGAAGGCGCAGGTCTACGCCGAGGGCGTCCAGTGGTACCGGCTCTACGGGATGAGCATGCGCCCGGTCCCGCCGGACTGGCCGAGCTTCCAGCGCTACTGGGACCACATGTGCCGGGACGTGCTGGAGGTCAACAAGGCGACCGTCGACGTCCGCGACGTCTCCCGCATCGGCACGCCACCGCTGCTGCGCTGGCTGCCGGATCCGGTGTGGCGTCTCCTGCGCCCGCCGACGATCCGGCTCATGCACTGGCTCACCACCGGCTGCTACGACCCGCCGATCCGGGAGAAGCTCGGCCTGCGCTGGACCCGGCGCGACGAGCTCCTGCTCACCGTCGTCGGCCGGGTCTTCGCCGCCGCGTGGAGCCTGGTGCCGTTCCGGTTCCGCTACCACCCGCGTGCCAGGGCTGCCTGGAACCGCGCGCAGGGCCGCCTGCCGGCCGACGCCCCGCTGGTGGAGACGCCGCCCCGCAACTACCCACCGCTGGACAAGCGCGGCGACCCCAAGCACTACTTCCCGGCCAACGTCACCTGACCTGGTTTCCCCTGGTCAGCGCCAGTGGCGGTCGAGCTTGGCGACCTCCGGTGGTGTGCGGGGGCGGTCCGGTTGGGCCGTCCAGCGGATGCCGTTGGCGATGATCTCGCGGATCTCGGGCTGGTGGTAGACGGGGTAGCGCTGGTCGCCGGGGCTGAAGTAGAAGATCCGTCCGTGGCCGCGGAAGAACGTCACGCCCGACCGGAACACCTCGCCGCCGTCGAAGGAGGAGAGGAAGATCAGCTCGTCCGGCGCGGGGATGTCGAAGAACTCGCTGTAGGTCTCCTGCTCGGGGATGACCAGCGGGTTCGGCACGCCTTGAGCGATCGGGTGGTGCGGGGCCACCGTCCACACCAGCTCCTGCTCGGCGCCGTCGCGCCAGCCCAGCGAGCAGGTCGTGCCCAGCAGGCGCTGGAAGATCTGGGAGAAGTGCCCGGAGTGCAGCACCAGCAGTCCCATGCCGCCGAGGACGTGCCGCTGCACGCGGTCGACCACCGCCGCGTCGACCTCGCCGTGCGCGAGGTGGCCCCACCACAGCAGCACGTCGGTGTCGGCCAGCACCTCCTCGGTGAGCCCGTGCTCGGGATCCGCCAGCAACGCGGTGCGCACCGCGGCCGTCGGCAGCTCGCTGCGGATGCCCTCGGCGAGGGCGCCGTGGATGCCCTCCGGGTAGATCTCGGCCATCACCGGCGGGTCGTTCTCGGCCTCGTGGACGCCCTCGTTCCAGACGGTGACGCGCAGCCCGCTCATGCGACCGCCACCTCCCGCTTCTCGGCGGCCGAGAGGTAGCAGGCGTCGATGACCTCCGCCCGGCGCAGCGCCTGGGACCCGTCGTTGTCCGCCCACTCCTGCGGGTTTCCCAGCACCCGCACGAAGTTCTCCACCACGGCGGCGTGCGCGCGCCCGGGTTCGGCGGTGGGCTGGTAGTCGGCGATCTCGCCGTCCACGTCCCGGTACACGTGCAGATCACCGACCTGCGCCTTGGTCGCGCCCACCGCGCGGAGCTCGGCTCCGCCCTCGGTTCCCAGCACGCTGAAGTCGATGAGGTCGACCGGATCGCGGAAGGCCGCCCACGAGGTCTCCAGCACCAGGGTCCCGCCGCCCTGGAGGCGGATGAACGCCGAGGCGAAGTCCTCGACCTCGAAACCGCCCTTGGCCTGCGCGGTCTCCCATTTCATGCCGCCGATGTCGCGCGTGCCCAGTTCGGCGTAGGTGACCGCGCTGACCGACTCGACCTTCGGCTCGCCGAGCAGGAACAGCGCGTAGTCCAGCACGTGCACGCCGATGTCGGCCAGCGGACCGCCGCCCGCCATCTCGCGGTTGGTGAACCAGCTGCCGATCTTGGGGATTCCGCGCCGCCGCATCCAGGACGCCTTGGCGTAGTAGGGGGTTCCCAGCTCGCCCTCGCGGATGATCCCGCCGAGGGTCTGGATGTCCCCGCGCAGCCGGTGGTTGAACGCCACGTCGAGCACGCGTCCGGCCGTGCGCGCCGCCTCGACCATCTGCCTGCCCTCGATCCCGTTGCGGGCCAGGGGCTTCTCGCTGAGCACGTGCAGTCCGCGCTTGAGCGCGGCGACGGCGATCGGCGCGTGCAGGAAGTTGGGCACCGCGATGCTCACCGCGTCGAGCTCGGGCAGCTCGATGAGCTGCTCCCAGTTCGCGAACAGGTGCGGCGCGCCGTAGCGCTCGCCGAGCGAGGCCAGCGTGTCGGCCTCCTGCCCGGCGATCGCCACGATCTCGACGTGGGGCAGCGCCTCGTAGGCGGCCAGGTGCTGCTGGCCTGCCCAGCCGACGCCGACGACTCCGACCCGGAACGTGGGGTCACTCATGTCAGGGACTCCTTCGATCTGCGGTGGGTTCAGCCCTTGATCGCGCCGGCGGTCAGACCGGCCACGATGCGCTTCTGGAACATCAGCACGAGCACCAGCAGCGGCAGGGTGACGAGCACCGAAGCCGCGCTGATGGTGCCGATCGGGTGGTCGAAATCGCTGGTCCCGGAGAAGTACGCGATCGCGACCGGAACGGTCCGGGCCTCGGGGGTCGAGGTGAGCGTGACCGCGAGCAGGAATTCGTTCCACACCGAGATGAACACCAGGATCGCCGTGGTGGCGATGCCGGGAACGGCCAGCGGCAGGATCACCCTGCGGAACGCGGTGAACGGGCTCGCCCCGTCGATGAGCGCGGATTCCTCCAGCTCGAAGGGGATTTCGCGGAAGAACGAGGTGAGCACGAAGATGGCCATCGGCAGCGCGAAGGTCAGCTTCGGGATGATCAGCCCGGCCAGCGTGTCGTAGAGCCCGATGTCGCTCCAGATCGTGAACATCGGCGCGGCGATGGCGATCACCGGGAACGTGGTCACCGACAGCACCAGCCCGAGGATGAGCCCCTTGCGCGGCAGCTTCAGCCGCGCGAGCGCGTAGGCGGCGAAGGAGGCCAGCAGCAGCGCCAGCGAGGTGGTCACCACGCCGACGACGAGCGAATTGCCCAGCGCGGTCAGGAAGTCCTCGTCCTTCACGACCTCCAGGTAGTTGCGCAGCGACGGCGAACCGGGGAGCAGCGAACCGGAGGACAGCTCGGCGCCCGTCTTCAGCGAGGTGTTGATCAACCAGTAGAACGGCACCAGCGACGTCAGCATCACCACCAGGGCGAACGCGAAGGCCCACGGTCGCGGTCTCGTCTGCTTCACCGGGCGTCCTCCTCGGCGACGTCGCGGATGTTGCCGCCCGCGAAGCGGATGTAGACCAGCGACACCGCCATGACGGTGATGAAGGTGAGGATCGACAGCGCCGACCCCTGGCCGATCAGCCGACCCTCGCGCAGTTCCTGGTAGGCGATCATGGACATCGTCTCGGTCCCGTTGGAGCCCTTGGTCAGCACGAACGGGAGGTCGAAGATCCGCAGCGCGTCCAGCAAGCGGAAGATCGCCGCCAGGGCGATCGCCGGGCGCAGCAGCGGCAGCGTGACCCGCCAGAAGGTCTGCCACCGGCTCGCCCCGTCGAGGTCGGCGGCTTCGTAGACCTCGCCCGGGATGACCTGCAGACCGGCCAGCACGAGCAGCGCGACGAACGGAGCGGTCTTCCACACGTCGGCCGCGATGATCACGGCCATCGCGTAGCCGGGTTCGGCCAGCCACACCTGCTCGCCGCCGGGCAGGCCGAGGGCGCGCAGCAGGCCCGTGACGAGACCGAGGTTGGACTCGAACATGGCCTGCCAGGTGATCGCCGAGACGACCGTCAGCACGGCGTAGGGGACCAGCAGCACCGACCGCAGCAGTCCGCGTCCCCGGAAGGCCATGTTCAGCAGCAGCGCCATCGCCACGCCGAGGACGACCTCGAGGGCCACCGAGGAGAAGGCGAAGAGGAAGGTCTGGCCGAACGCGCGCCACCACTCCTCGGAGATCAGCGCGTTCCAGTAGTGGGTCAAGCCGACGAACTGGGACAGCCCCGCACGCCGGACGCTGTAGACGTTCAGGGACAACCAGATCGCGTAGCCGATCGGCACAGCGGCCACCAGGAACATGATCGCGAGCGCGGGCGAGACCATCCACACTGCGGTGCGCCTCTGCTGGGCGTCGACTCCGCTCATCAGAAGGTCTCCTGCGCGGTTTCGACGTCCTCGGCCATCTCCCGCACGCCCGACTCGACGTCGGTCTGCCCGGAGATCACGGCGTAGGCGTTGTCGTAGATCGCGCGCGACACCTGCGCGTAGACCGGTGAGCGCGGCCGCGGGCGGGCATTGAGCAGCGACTCCTTGAGCTGCGGGAGGAACGGCAGCTTCGCGCGGACCTCGGGGTCGTCGTAGAGCGAGGCGAACACCGGGGCCTGGGCGGTGTTCAGGACCATCTGCTTCTGGAACTCCCCGCTGGTTGCGAAGTCGATGAGAGCCACTGCCGCACCGGGGTTCTCGGACTTCGCCGCGATGGCGAGGTTCCAGCCGCCCAGCACGGCGGCAGGTTCGCTGCCCTCCTCGAAGGCGGGCAGCGCCACCGCCTTGGTGGCCGGGCCGGCCTCGGTCTGGCTGATCAGCTCGTGCGCGCTGGGCCACTGCCGCAGGTAGCCCGCCGCGCCGGACTCGTAGGCGCGGCGGGCGTAGTCCTCGTCGTAGGTCAGGCACGCGCGGTCGATCGCACCGGACTCCATGCCCTGGGCCATCAATCGCAGCACCTCGCGGGTCTGCGGCGAGTCGACGGTGACCCTGCCGGAGTCGTCGATCACCGATCCGCCCGCGGAGTAGAGGAGTTCGAGGAAGTTCGCCGTCAGGCCCTCGTAGCGCTTGGCCTGCATCTCGACCCGCTGGGACCGGTCCTGGGCCGCTCGGGCGTAGACCTCGCGCCAGGTCGTGGGCGGGGGCACGCGATCGTGGCGGTAGAACAGCAGGCCCGCGTTGGTGTAGAACGGCACGGCCCAGTCGCGGCCGTCGTAGCGCACCGTCTCCACTGTGGACGGCATGAGCTCATCGCGGTGCTGCTCGGTGAGCCTGCTGTGGTCCTTCAGCCAGCCCTGCGTGGCCCATTCGCCGGTCCAGGTCACGTCGGTCAGGTAGATGTCGCACTCCGACGAACCGCCCTCCAGGCGCTGCAACGCCTGGGCGCGGGTGGAGTCGGTGTCCTGGCCGATCTCGACGTAGCGCGCGCTGAGCCTGCCGCCGCGCTCGTTGAACTCGCGGGTCAAGGTCTCGAAGACACCGGTGTCGCGAACCCCGCAGATCGTGACCTCGCCGCGCGCACCGGCGGCCGACGCGGGGTCGACGACGGGGACCTGCGGCGCGTGCTCGCCCGGTGGTCCGGTGGGAGGAGCGCTCGTGCAGCCGCTGAGGACCAGCGCCACCACGGCGAGCGCGGCCCGATGCGGGGGTGAGGGCATGGCTGTCTCCGCTTCGCGGTTCGTCGGCGGTGGCAACGGGATTCACCCGGACACCGGTCGAACGGCGGCGTGAGACGATCACATGGTTGCGACCCGCACACGGGGTGTCAAGGCATCTCCCGCATCAGTCCGCGCATCCCCTCCGGGGACAGCACGTTCTCGATCCCCGCCACCACCGCACCGGCCACACCGGCGGAGCGGCCCAGCGCGCTGTTGGCCAGCGAGAGGTGCCGGGTCGCCAGCGGCAGCGCGCGGCGGTAGACGACGCTGCGGATGCCGGCCAGCACGTCGTCACCGACCGAGGTGATCAGGCCGCCGAGCACGATCCGCTTCGGGTTGTAGAAGTGCACCAGCATCGCGACCACTTCGCCGATGGTCGCCGCGGCGGCGCGGATCCGGCGGGTCGCGAGAGCATCACCGTCGCGCAGCAGCTGGGCGAGATCCGCTGTGGTCTCCGGCCCGCCGGCTTCGGTGCGCAGGCCGCGCAGCACCGCCTCGGCCGAGGCCACCGCTTCCACGCAGCCGACGTTGCCGCACTGGCAGATCACGTCGTCGGCGCCGGGCACCCGGATGTGCCCGATGTCGCCGGCTGCGCCGTCGGAACCGCGGTGCAGCTCGCCGGTCGCCGAGACGATGCCGCCACCGATGCCGGTCCCGATCTTGAGGAACAGCAGCGGGGATTCCTCGGCGGGCAACGCGCGGGCTTCGCCCAGCGCCATCAGGTTGACGTCGTTGTCGACGGACGTGGTGCAGTCGAACTTCTCGGCCATCGTGTCGCCGACCGGGAACCCGTCCCACCCGGGCATGATCGGCGGCCGCACCGGCATTCCCATGCGCGGGTCGACCGGGCCGGGAAGTCCCATGACCAGCGCCTTGACCTCGTCGCCGGAGAGCCCGGTGCTGCTCAGCAGCGCGCGCAGGTGCTCGGTGAGCACGTCGAGGGCCTTCTCCGGTCCGACCGTGATGTCCAGCGTCACCTGCTGCTCGGCGAGCAGGTCCTGCCCGAGATCGGCGACGGCCAGCCGGGAGCTGTGCGCGCCGACGTCGGCGGCCAGCACGACACCGGCGCGCGGGGCGAGGGCCAGCCGGTGGGCGGGACGCCCCCGGCCGCCGCCGCTGAGCGCGCCGCGTTCGGCCAGGACTCCGGCCGAGATCAGGGCGTCCAGGTGGCTGTTGACGGTGGAGCGGGCCAGGCCGGTGCGCTTGACCAGCTCGGCGCGGCTCTCCGCGGTCCCGGAGGCGATGAGCCTGGTCAGGACGCTGAGGACCAGGTCGCCATCGGCTCTGCCCGACGTCCTCGGCACCGTCAGCCGGACCGGATCCCACGCCATGATCGCTCCCTCGGACCGATTTACCGCTGAATTATGACCGAGAAGAAAATAAATCGCAGTACTTGTCGGCTTAAAAGCGGGGTCCTAGCGTGAGTGGTGACGAAAATCGGGCGTGAGACACCCGGAGTTGTCCTCGACGACCGACAGAGGGAGGTAGGCGCGTGAGTCCTGGTGAGCCCAGGCGCGGCGCGGCGATCGTGGGAGCCGGGATGATCGGCGAGGTGCACCGGCGTTCCGCGATGCTCGCCGGCGCCGAGATCGTCGGCGTGCTGGCATCCACGCCGCAGCGCTCGCTGGAGAAGGCGGGGGAGTGGAACGTCTTGGCCTTCGCGACCTTCGAGGAAGTCCTCGCCGACGACCGCGTTGACGTGGTGCACATCTGCACCCCCAACGCCACCCACGCCCCGTTCGCCGAGGCCGCCCTCGCCGCGGGCAAGCACGTCATCTGCGAGAAACCGCTGGGGATCTCGCTGGACGAGGCCGAGCGGATGGCCGCCGCCGCGGCCTCCAGCGGGCTCGTCGCCACCGTGCCCTTCGTCTACCGCTACCACCCGCTGGTCCGCGAGATCCGGGCCCGTCGGCAGGCGGGCGAGTTCGGCGACTGGCACCTGCTGCACGGCAGCTACCTGCAGGACTGGATGCTCGACCCGAACGCCTCGGGCTGGCGGGTCGACCCAGAGCAGGGCGGGGTCTCGCGCGCGTTCGCCGACATCGGGTCGCACTGGTGCGACCTCGTGCAATGGGTGTCGGGGGAGACCTTCACCGACGTCTTCGCCGAGTTCTCCATCGCCGTGCCCACCCGGCCTGCCGCGGGTGGCGCCAGCTTCAGCGGCCCCGGCGCCGAGGGCGGCGAACGCGTCGAGGTGCGCACCGAGGACACCGCCGCGCTGCTGCTGCGCACCGGAACCGGTGTGCTCGCCACGGCCACGATCTCGCAGGTCGCCGCCGGGCGGAAGAACCGGCTGTGGTTCGAGCTCGACGGTTCTGGCGGCAGCGCTGTTTTCGACCAGGAGAACCCCGAGCAGGTCTGGCTCGGCGGATCCGGGGAGAACCGAGTCCTGGTGCGCGACATCGGGACCGGATCCGCCGAGCACCGCAGGCTCTCGCGACTGCCCGCCGGGCACGCGCAGGGCTACGCCGACTGCTTCGACGCGTTCGTCGCCGACACCTACGCCGCCATCGACGGCGGAGATCCCGAAGGACTGCCCACTTTCACCGACGGACTCCGCTCGGCCAGGCTGGTCGACGCGGTCGTGCGGGCTTCCGGAAACAGCTCCTGGACGAAGGTGTGATGATGCGACTCGGAATGCTCACGGCGTGCCTGCCGCAGTGGACGCTGGAACAGGTCGCCGGCTGGGCCAAGATCAACGGCTACGAGGCGCTCGAGGTCGCGGTGTGGCCGACCACGGGCGGCAGGGACTTCGAGGCCGCGCACCTCCCCGTCGCCGATTTCGGTCCCCGGCAGGTCGACGAGACCACCGACCTCTTCCAGCGCTACGGGCTGCAGCTGTCGGCGTTCGCCTACTACGAGAACAACCTCCACCCCGATCCCGCGCGCCGCGAGGAGATCCGGACCCACCTCAAGCGCTCCATCGACGCCGCGCAGGCGCTCGGGGTGCCCTACGTGGGCACCTTCATCGGCCGGGACTGGACCAAGTCGGTGGCCGACAACCTCGCCGAAGGGCAGCGGGTGCTGCCGGAGCTCGTGGACTACGCGGGCGAGCGGGGTGTGAAGCTGATCATCGAGAACTGCGTCATGGAGGGCTGGCACCCCGACGGCTATCCCGGCAACCTGGCCTACTCGCCGGAGCTGTGGGAGTGGATGTTCTCGTTGGGCTTCTACCTCAACTGGGACCCCTCGCACCTCACCTGGATCGGGATCGACCCGGTCGAGACCATCGCGCCCTACATCGACCGGATCGTGCACGCGCAGGCCAAGGACGTCGAGCTCGACCCTGCCGCGCGCAACCGCTACGGCTTCTTCGGCAAGGTCGACAAGGGCGGAAATCCCTGGGACATGGGCTGGTGGCGCTACCGGGTGCCCGGCCTGGGGCAGGTCGACTGGCCGAAGGTCGTCGACCGGCTCTACGAGCACGGCTTCACCGGCACGCTCTCCGTCGAGCACGAGGACCCCGTCTGGGGCGGCGACGACGAACGCATCGCCCAGGGCCTGCGCATCGCGCAGCGCACCCTCCGGCCGTTGATCGTGGGTTGATCCACCTCCTGGAAGGAACAGGTCATTGCCGACACTGTCCGTTCAGCTCTACAGCGTCCGCGACCAGCTGGCCGCCGACCAGCCCGGAACCCTCGCCCGCCTGGCCGAGATCGGCTTCCGCTACGTCGAACCGTTCGGGCTGGGCGCGTTGACGAAGACCCAGCCGGAGCGGCTGGCCTCGACCCGCGCTCTGCGGGCCGACCTCGACGCCGCGGGCCTCGCGGTCTCGGCGACCCACGCCGCGCTGCCGAGCGCGGCCGAACTGGCAGAGGAATGCGCCGAACTCGGCGTCGACACCGCATTCATCCCGCACCCGCGGCAGGTTCCGGGATTCGGCGAGGACACCTTCACCGGCACCGCCTCCCTCGACGCCTTCGCCGACGCGCTGGGCCAAGCCGCGGCCGACGTGCCGGACGGTCTGGCGCTCGGCTACCACAACCACTGGTTCGAGTGGGCGGAGCTCCCCAGCGGTCCCGCCCACGACCGGTTCTGGCAGCGGACTTACCAGGACGTCGTCGCCGAGCTCGACGTCTACTGGGCGCAGGCGGCGGGAGCCGATCCCGTCGAGGTGCTGGCGTCGCTGGGCGACCGGGTGGTCTCGGTGCACCTCAAGGACGGGCCTGCCACCCGGGAAGCACCGCAAACACCGCTCGGGACCGGCGCGGTCGACCTGCCATCCCTGCTCGCGGCCACCGAGCGAACCCCGTGGCACGTCGCCGAGATCGACACCACCGAGCACGACCCCTTCGCACTCCTCGCGGCCAACACCGAGGTTCTGCGCTCGCACGCCTCCACCTTCGCCTGACCAGCGAAAGCACCCGCCCGGGCAGCTCGCCCTGCGATGCCGGAGATATCGAACCGGTGACGAGGCGGTGTGTGTGGTGGGGTGACCGCAGGGTTGGGGTTGATGATGTCGGCATGTCTGAGAACGGGTCGAAGGACGCTGGAAGCGGGGCGGAGCGCGAGTCGGCCGCGGTGGACTCGACGGCCGAGGACACTCACTCCGGGAACGGGACCGCCCAGGACGCGGCGGGGACGGACGCGGGCTCCGGTGACGCGGGTGCCGTCGAGAAGGCCGGTGACACGCGCGAGCCGGTCGAGCGGTCCGGCGCGGGCAAGCACGAGCTGGCCCCGCAGAGCCGCACCGGTGTGCTGTGGACGGCGCTGGCCATCGCGGGCGTCGTGCTGGTCTTCCTGCTGATCTTCATCGCGCAGAACTTCACGCCCGCCACCGTGCACTTCCTGGGCCTGGAGTTCAGCCTGCCGATCGGTCTCGCGCTGCTGTTCGCCGCGATCGTCGGTGGTGTGCTGGTGTGGCTCGCGGGCACCGCGCGCATGATTCAGATGCGCCGCGCGGTCAAGAAGGCGCGCAAGCAGGCCTAGAGCCTGTCCCACTCGGTTCGCGTTCCGGTGTGGGAGGTGGGGGAAGTTTTCATGAAGACTTCCCCCGTCACCTCCCACGCTGGCAAGGCGGCTACCGCCGCAACCTGACATGAACTCCAAGCCTGTTCACGGCTTGTCCCTACCGGGTCGTCACTCGTTGACCTGGGCGTAGTACGCCTTCTCGATGTTCTCGCCGACCTCTTGGTCGATGTTCTTCCAGTACTGGAACACGTGGGAGAGGACCGGCTCGACGACCCCGCCGAGCAGTGCGCCCGTGACGGTCTGCACGAGCCGCTCCCGCTCCTGCTCGGAGTAGACCTCGCGCACGAGCGTGTGGGCCTGGCCGAAGTCGTCGTCCTCGGAGTGCAGCGAGTAGGCCGTCCGCACGAGCTGCCCGTCGGACTCCCAGCCGTTGTCCACCGGCCCCTGCTCGTCCTGGTAGGAGCGCCCGTAGGAGTTCGGCGCATACACCGGTGCGTCACCGGAGTGGAAGTACTGCATCGCGCCCTCCTTGTCGTAGGAGTTGGTGGGCACGACCGGGCGGTTCACCGGGAGCTGGTTGAAGTTGGTGCCCAACCGGTTCCGATGCGCGTCGGGATACGAGAAGATGCGGCCCAGCAGCATCTTGTCCGGGGACACGCCGGTGCCCGGAACCGTGTTGGCTGGGCTGAACGCCGCCTGCTCGACTTCCGCGAAGTGGTTGGTGGGGTTGTGGTTCAGGGTGAAGCGACCGACCGGGATGCGCGGGTAGTCCTTCTTCGGCCAGACCTTCGTGAGGTCGAAGGGGTTGAAGCGGTAGGTCTTCGCGTCCTCGTAGGGCATGATCTGCACCTCGAGGCGCCAGGACGGGTGATCGCCCCTCTTGATCGAGTCGAACAGATCGCGGCGGTGGAAATCGGCGTCCTTGCCCGCCAGCTCACCGGCTTCCTCGTTGGTGAGGAACTCCATGCCCTGCTCGGTGAGGAAGTGGTACTTGACCCAGAACTTCTCGCCGTCCTCGTTGATCCACATGTAGGTGTGCGAGGAGTAGCCGTTCATGTGGCGCCACGTCCGCGGCAGCCCGCGATCGCCCATGAGGTAGCTGACCTGGTGAGCGCTCTCCGGGGAGAGCGACCAGAAGTCCCACTGCATGTTGTTGTCGCGCAGGCCCGAGTCGGGTGTGCGCTTCTGCGAGTGGATGAAGTCCGCGAACTTCATGGGGTCGCGGACGAAGAAGACCGGCGTGTTGTTGCCGACGATGTCGAAGTTGCCGTCCTGCGTGTAGAACTTCAACGCGAAACCGCGGACGTCCCGCCAGGTGTCGGGCGAACCCAACTCGCCGGCCACGGTGGAGAACCGAGCGAGCATCGGGGTCTTGGTCCCCTTTTGGAACAGCTTCGCCTTGGTGTACCGCGACACGTCCTCGGTGATCTCGAGCTCGCCGAACGCGCCGGAGCCCTTCGCGTGCGGGCTCCGCTCCGGGATCCGCTCGCGGTCGAAGCGGGCGAGCTTCTCGACGAGCGCGACGTCGTGCAGCAGCAGCGGGCCGTTCGGGCCGATGCTCAGCGAGTGGGCATCGCTCTCCCGCGGGGCGCCGGACTCGGTGGTCGACGGCTTCGCGGAGGTGTGGTCCGTGGTGGGATCGGTGGTCATCGATCGTCCTCCTGGGGAACAGTTCGACGTGGGCCCTCTGTGCCCGGCCGCTCAGGGGCCGCGTGACATCGTCGGCTTCGGTGAGCTGCTTCGCAGCGGCAGGCGCTCGGTGGCCACTCGCTGTGACGAGCGGGCCTGCCGCGCGCAGACCTGCGCGCGACCGTTTCCCGAGGTCCTCCACGTGCTCGACGGCACAGGGCCACGCTATCAAGAATCTGGATTCATTCAAGTTCAAGCGCACGGTGTCGACCCTGCGGCTCCGGCGCCCGGGGGAGGTGTTCAGTGCGGGCCGGGCTCTGGGGCCGGAACTTCCCGTCGTGCTCGCTCCGGCGGTGCGGTGTCGAAATGAGCGCACCGCCAGCGGATTTCGTCGTTCCGCGAGTCGATCGCATTTCGGCGCGGACGTTCTCGTCCGGGATCACCGCCGTCCTGGCCACGATCGCACGGACGGCAGGGGAGTCGCGCGGGCGAGATCGCCGACCCGGCGTCCGAGCGAATGGTGTCGAATTCAAGGGAATTTCCGGCTGGCGAAGGGCTGGCATCCATTCGGGTGAATTCGATTTCGTCGGCTGGGTCCGCGCCCCACGTCCGCGCCCGCGATCACAGTTCACTGTGAAAAATCCCGGGTTCTCTCGCTCGTCCAGCTGTGGTGGGGAATACCCGCCAGCCTCCACTATTGAGTGAAGATCATCCGATATGGTGCCTGGCGTATCGAGGGCACGTGATGTCGGGCCGCCGGGCCGCTCCTCGGCGTGGGTGAAAGACCATCGATGGAAAGAACGTGGAAGTGACGACCCCAGACGACGACTCCCCATCCTCGCCGAAACCCGGAGGGCGACGCCCCGGTGGGCCCTCGATCCGGTCGCGACTGACGTGGGCGGTGTTCGTCCCGTGGGTCGTCGTCGCGGTGCTGTGGGCGGTGGGCTGCTCGCTGTTCGCCTTCGACGCCTTCTTCGCCCGGCAGATCGCCTCCGGCGTGCAGTCGATGTCGTTGCCTGCGGTCAACGCCCTGGACCAGGTCCAGCGCGAACGTCTGCGCAGCCTCGAGGTCATCAGCCAGCCCGGTTCCGGAACCGATGAGCTGCGCGGGCAGCAGCGCGCCACCGACAGCGCGCTCGCCGAGCTCAACGCGAAGGCCGCCCCCGTGCTGGAGTCGGCGCCCGCCGACGTCATCGAGCCGATGAACGAGCTCAACGCCTACTTCAAGCGGCTGCCCGACCTGCGCGAGCGCGTCACCGCCCGGCAGGCCTCCGTCGACGAGCTCAACGCCTTCTACGACGACATGTTCGACACCGCGACCAGGCTCTTCGACATCCAGTCGCGCATCACCCCGGACCCCGAGGCCCGCCAGGGCTCGCTGGCCGCGGTCGGCCTGTTCCGCGCCTCGGACACGCTCTCCCGCGAATCGTCGATGGTCGGCACCGTCCTGACCAGCGGCGAGCTGACCCCGGCCCAGCACCGCCAGCTGACCGGTCACATCATCGGCCACCACGCCGCGGTCGAGGCGAACATGACCACGATGCTGCCGGAGGTGCGCCAGCGCTACCGGGCGATGGTCGCCAACCCGGACTGGAAGCAGCTGGTGGCGGCCGAGGACCAGCTCATCCAGCACGGCGCGTTCGGCCCGGGGAACCGCCCGCAGCTGCGGGTCGAGGACTGGCGCCGGATGACCAACGACATCGGTGCCGAGATGTCCAACCTCGTGCGCACCCAGAGCGACCACGTTGCCAGCGGTGCCGTGGCACGCGCGACCAGCACGCTGTGGACGGTGCTGATCGGCAGCCTGGTGGCGCTGGCGGTATCGGTCGGCTCGTTCTTCTTCGCCCGCCGCGTCTACCGCACGGTCGTCGACGACGCCCTGCTCACCCGGTTGCAGGGACTGCGCACCGAGTCGCTGGCGATGGCCGAACGGTTGCCGGACGTGGTCAGCCGGCTCCGCGAGGGCGATGCGGTCGAGGTCGACGCCGAGATGGCCGAGCTGGGCCACTACGGCGACGACGAGGTCGGCGAGGTGGCCCACGCGATCCAGCTCTTCCAGCAGGAAGCGGTGCAGGCCGCCGTCGGCGAGACGCGGGCGAGGCAGGGCGCCCGAGTGGTGTTCGTCGGCATGGCCCACCGCATCCAGCGGCTGCTGCGCGGTATGCACACCACGATCGACCAGCTGGAGCGCAACGAGGAGAGCTCCCAGCAGCTGGCCAAGCTCTTCGACCTGGACAACGCCACCACCCGCGCCCGCCGCACGGTGGAGAACCTGCTGGTGCTCGGCGATCAGCAGCCCGGACGGCGGTGGAGCCGACCGGTCGCGCTGATGGACGTGATGCGCTCGGCGGTGTCCGAGATCGACCAGTACTCGCGCGTGGTCATCGGCCACGTACCGGACGTGATGCTGCACGGTGCCGCGGTGGGCGACTCGATCCACCTGATCTCCGAGCTGATCGACAACGCCACCGCGTTCTCCCCGCCGAGCACCCAGGTGCACGTGATGGCCAGCGAGGTCGCCCGCGGGATCGCCATCGAGATCGCCGATCAGGGGCTGGGCATGGACCCCGAGATCCGGCAGCGTGCCAACGAGATGATGCACGAGCCGCCGGAGTTCGACCGGCTCGTGCTGGAGAACAACAAGGCCGAGCAGCTGGGCCTGTTCACCGCCGCCCGGCTGGCCTCGCGCCGTGAGATCTCGGTCGAGTTCGGCGTCTCCGCCTACGGCGGGACCCGCGCCACCGTGCTGCTGCCCGACCTGATCCTCGAATCCGGTACCGGCGGCGATGGGGACACCGTGCAGGTGCCGGTCAGCGCCCTGGACCGGCGCCGCGAGATCGAGGGGAGCCTGGAGGAGCGCAGCGGTCAGGAGTCTCAGTCGGTCAACGGTGCTGATACCGAACGAACGTGGGTGCCGCAGCAGCGCGAGTTGAGCTGGAATGGCAGCATGACCGACCAGTCGACCGCTCCCGGCAGCACTGCCAGCCCGCCGGGCTACGAGTGGCCGGCAGCGGAGTCGCCCGGCCCGGAGTCCGCAACCGAGCCGGACCGCGAGCCGGAGGCCAAGCGCGGCAACGGGAATCGACCCGCACTGCCCAAGCGGGTGCCGCAGACGCACCTGGCCGACGGGCTCAAGGACGATCCCGATGCCGAGGACCAGGGGGTGGTCGCCTCACCGAGCAAGCTGGCCGGATTCCGCCGCGCGTTCCGGGGAGGCTTCGACGCAACCGACGACGGCGGCTCATGAGCAGAGCAAACGACAAGCAGGCGCGTGTGAGGTGGGCATGACCGAGACAGCTTCGAAACTGAGTTGGCTGCTGGACGACTTCGTGCAGGGCGTGCACGGAGCCGACCACGCCGTCGTGCTGTCCAACGACGGCCTGGTCATCGCCAAGTCCGCGGGACTGGACCGGGACGCCGGTGACAAGCTCGCCGCCGCGGCGTCGAGCATGCGCAGCATCGGCAAGGGCGTGAGCAAGGACTTCGGACGCGGGCAGGTCGCGCAGACCCACGTCGAGATGGAGCACGGGTTCCTGTTCGTCTCGGCGGCCGGTAGCGGTGCTTGCCTGGCGGTGCTGTCGGCCGCGGACACCGACATCGAGCTGGTGGCCTACGAGATGGGCCGATTGATCACACGGGTCGGGTCGTTCCTGTCGGCGGCGCCGCGCGAGCTGCGCGGTGTGGCGGCAGAGAGGACCTGACGGTGGACGAGGCGTGGTACGACGATGAAGCCGGTCCGATGGTCCGGCCGTACACGATCACGCGCGGCCGGACACCTGGCAAGCACAAGCAGCGGCTCGACACGGCGACCCAGGTGGTCACCGTCGCGCCGAGGCCGGAGACACCGAGGCTGGAACTCACGCCCGAGCACCGCGCGATCCTCGAGGCGTGCCACCGCCCGGTGTCGCTCGCGGAGCTCGCGGTAGCGCTGGAGCAGCCGATGGGCGTCGTCCGGGTCCTGTGCGGTGACCTGCTCGATCACGGTGCCGTCTTCGTGCGGACGCCTCGTTCTGAAGTCAGCCGAGATATCTTGGAGCAGGTGTACCGTGGGCTTTGCAGACTCTAGGGTGGCTGAGGCGAAAGCCCGGTCCGATCAGTCCGTTCCGGTGCAGTCCGGCCGGGGCGACGGGGAAGACGGCGACAATCCCGCGCCGATACCCGTGAAACTCGTCGTGGCAGGCGGTTTCGGCGTCGGCAAGACGACGCTGGTCGGTGCGGTGAGCGAGATCCCGCCGCTGACGACCGAAGAGGAGATGACCGTCGCCAGCGAGGGGGTCGACGACCTCAGCGGTGTCGACCGCAAGGAGACCACGACGGTCGCGCTGGACTTCGGGCGCATCACCATCTCCGACGAGGTGGTGCTGTACCTGTTCGGCGCGCCCGGCCAGAACCGGTTCTGGCCGTTGTGGAACGACCTCGCCCTCGGCGCGGTCGGCGCCGTGGTGCTGGTGGACACGCGCAAGCTCCAGGAGGCGTTCGCCTCGGTGGACTTCTTCGAGCGGCGCGGGATCCCGTTCGTGGTGGCGGTCAACATCTTCGACGACGGCTACCAGTACGAGCCGGAGGAAGTGCGCGACGCGCTGGTGATCCCGCCCGAGGTCCCCATCGTCATCTGCGACGCACGTGACCGTGCGCTGTGCAAGAACGCGCTGGTCACGCTCGCCCGCCATGCCATCGACCGGACGCCGTCGGAACTGACCTGAGCGTTCTCGCCGGGTGCCCGGGCGTGGGCACCCGGCGAGAGCCGGTTCAGCTGGTCAGCGGTGCGGTCCGGCAGCGGAAGTGCCGCAGGATCGGCGGGTTCTCCGTCATCCGGTAGCCGGGCACCGCTTCCGGTGCCTTCGCGATCCCGGCGAGCACCTCGCCGACGTATTCCAGGTGGCTGTGGTCGTAAACCCGCCGCGGCAGGGCGAGCCGAACCAGCTCGAACGGCGCGGGTGAGGTGAGCGCCCCGTCCTCGTCGAGCGTGCCCAGGTACAGCGACCCCAGTTCGGCGCAGCGGATCCCGCCCTCGCGGTAGAGCGCGCAGGCCAGCGCGTGCCCCGGGAACTGCGCCGGGGTGAGGTGCGGGAGCAGTCGCCCGGCGTTGAGGTAGACGCCGTGCAGCCCGGACGGGCGGATCGTGTCCACACCCGCCTGGTGCGCACGTTCGGCCAGGTAGGCGGCCTCGTGCTCGCGATCGGCGAGGTATTCGGGCGTGACGACTTCGCGCAGGCCCTGCGCGAGCTGTTCCAGCGTCGAGCCGGTGAGCCCGCCGTAGGTGCGGAATCCCTCGGTCGCGATCACGTCGAGCTCGCACCGGTCGGCCAGCTCGTCGTCGTTGACCCCGATGAACGCACCCTCCGGTGCCAGGCCGTCCTTCTTCAGGCTGGCCACGGCACCGTCGGCGAGCGCGAACGCTTCCCGCGCGACCTCCAGGGGAGTGCTGGTGCGGTAACCGGGTTCTCGGCGGATGACCAGCCACGCGTTCTCGGCGAACCGCGCGGCGTCGAGGATCAGCGGGACGCCGCGCTCGTGCGCGAGCGCGCTGATCTCGTGGAGGTTGGCCATCGACACCGGTTGCCCGCCGCCGCCGTTGTTGGTGATGGTGACCAGGATCTGCCCGACGCGCGGACCGTCCGGCCCGTCCAGGACCTCGCGGACCGCGGCGACGTCGATGTTGCCCTTGAACGGGTGATCGCTATCGAGGTCGAAGAGCTCCTGGGCGGGCAGGTCGCGCGCTTCGGCGCCCAGCCGCTCCACGTTGGCTCGGGTGGTGTCGAAGTGCGTGTTGCTCAGGCTGATCCGGCCCCGGTCGAGCAGCGCGGAGAACAGGACCCGTTCGGCGGCCCGGCCCTGGTGCACGGGCAGCAGGTGCCGGTACGGGACGACTTCCTGCAACGCCTCCCGGTAGCGGTAGTACGACTCGGCACCGGCGTAGCGCTCGTCGCCGAGCTGCGCCCACGCCTGCTGCTGGACGGAGACCGCGCCGGTGCCGGAATCCGACAGCAGGTCGATGCTCACCTGGTCGGCGGGCAGGTTGAACGGGTTGTGGCCTGCCGCGTCCAGCGCCTCGACCCGCTGCTCGCGGGTGGTGATCGGGATCGGGCGCACGACGGCGGAGACGTAGGGACGCAGGTGCGGCATGGGATGGTGCCTTTCGAGGTTGTCCAGGTGGTTCCGGAGCGGTCGCGCGCGGCGAGCGCAGGCGATCCGCGCCGCAACGCGGCTTTCGGTCGCCGGAGGGCTCAGACCGCGGTGCGGGGTGGGTTGCCGCCGTAGGCCTCCGAGGAGACGTAGAGGGTGGTGCCCGTCTCATCCGGGCTCATCCGCAGCGAGACGTGCGCGAGCAGTCCGGGGCGAGCGGCGAGGTCCCGGTCGGTGATCGCGTCGATGACCTCGTCGAGCAGCGCCGGATCGATCAGCCGGTCCCGCAGGTGGTCGCGAACCCTGTCGCGGGCCACCGAGTCGTCCGGGACGTAGTCGCGCAGCGGCAGGTAGATGCTGTAGTTGCTGGGCTTCTCGCGATCCCCCTCGACGAAGGAGTAGCTGGACACCAGCGGTCGGCCGGGGAAGCGCTCGGTTCCGGGTGCGAGCAGCCGGCAGAAGTCGCCGACCTGGTAGCGGTCGATGCCGGGCACCGCGGAGGCGGCCCGCTCGACGGCGTCGATGCCGGCGTCGTGCTGGGATATGTAGAGCTTGACCCGCGACTGCGGGCTGTGGTCCAGGTCCAGGGCGAAGAACGTCATCCGGTCGGCTTCACGGCACAGCGCGTGCTCGCGGACGCCTTCGTAGGCGTGATCGAGCCCGAGCCTGCGAAACGCCTCCTCGACGACCTGCGGAGCGCGATCAGCGCCGCGCACGTCCGGGTTGAAGTACACCTTGAACGCGGGACGACCTGTGGCGTCGAAGATGAACGAGAACCACCAGGAGAACCTGCCCTGCGGGTCCTGCGGGCTGAACAGGTCCTCGACGGCGCGCAATCGGTCCAGCGGCAGGTCGTAGCGCTCGGCCAGACGTGCCACCAGGTCCTTGGCCGCGCGCAGGTTGGCGACGGGGCCCGGGTCGGCGGGCAGCGTCTCGGCGAGGATCCGCAGGCTCGGGCGTCCCGAGCCGGTGACCTGCACGGAGAACTCGACCGGGGTGGCGTCGTCGGCGATGTTCGAGGGCCACAGCGGTGGCTGCGCCAACGGCCGGTCGTGCACCGCTCCCATCACCTCGCCGAGCAATCGGACGGGTTCGGCCTGGTCCATTCCCACGACTCGGCAGAGGTTCTGCAACTGCTTTCTCGTCAGCTCGCCGAGGGTCGTGTCGGCAGTGCTCATCGCAGCCCCGATCAATGTTACTGGGGACTCCGGCTCGTGCTTTCGCCGGAAAGTTACGAGCGGACACAATAGTATGCGCGATCTTGAGCAACCAGCGCCGCGAAGCGCTCCGAGGTCACGACCGCCGCGGGCTGAAACCCCTTGCAGGGGATGTGAACTGCGCGAACACGTCCCGGTGGAACCGATGCCGAACAGTGATCAACACACTGTTCCCACCAGGCCGGAACTCTGGCAAAGAATTCACTGTGGACTGTGTAATTCTGCCCACCGCAACTCCTCGGATCCGTGGCTGCCGCCGAACGTGGAGCGCAGCGCCCGTTCGGTCGCCGACCTTCGCATTGCCGTGCCGAGGAGGACCCGGTGTGAACAAAGGGAAACGGCCGCGCGAGTATGATCTTGAGAAGGCCCGCCCGGTCGGCGTTGGCGAGGGGCGTCGGAAGCGCCGGAAGCCGCGTCCGGTCGAGGGGGCGCTGAAGCGTCCAGGTCCGCCTGGCCGGTCGGTGATGGCGTACAACAGGCGTGATCAGGCCCGCAGAGGCGGGTGACGGGCGCGGGTCCGGAGGTCGTTCTCCGGTACACTTCCGCGGCCGGGCGCAGAGTGAAGTTGGAGAGTCTCGATGGCACGTGACGCGGACCGCGACGATTCCGGCGGGGTCTCAGCGATCCTGAACCGGATCGACCCGTTCGCGTGGGTACCGATCATCGTGATGCTGGTACTCGCGCTCGTGACGGCGCTGGTCCTGCGGGTGCCGCTGCTCGGGCTGATGTTCCTGATCGCGGCCCTGGCGATCTTCGGCTTCGACCTGTGGATCAACAGTCGCAGCGGATCGGCCCGGGCGCCGATGCGGATGCCGCGCCGCAGGCGGCGGGACGAGGACGACTTCGACCGCGACTTCGACGTGGATCGGGACTTCGACGGCGACTTCGACCGGGGGCTTTCCCGGTCCGAGACTTCTCGACCGGAGCGCGGCGCTCAGCCGCCCGCCGGTCGTCCCGGGGCACGGCCTGCCGGAACCAACCAGGCCCGTCCCGGTGGCCCCGCCCAGGGACGTCCTCCGGGGCAGGGTCGCCCCGCCGGTCCGCCGCCCGGAGGTGGCCGTCCCGGCGCCCCGAACCAGGGACGCCCTCCGCAGGGCAACCCGCCGAACCAGGGCGGCCGTCCGGCAGCGCCCGGCCAGGGCCGTCCCGGCGCCCCCAACCAGGGACGCCCTCCGCAGGGCAACCCGCCTCCCGGGCCGCCACCCGGTGCGGGCCGCCCGGGAGCCCAGCCCCCGGGTCCGGGTCGCCCCGGCGCTCCCGGTGGTCGCCCACCGCAGCGCCCGGCCCCTGGCGGCAACCGCTACTGACGCACGCGAACCGGCCCCCGGTGGACTCCACCGGGGGCCGGTTCGCGTGCGCGGTCAGTGCGGTGCGGGCTCCAGGTCGCGAGCGGCACCCGGGGCGGTGGTCTCGCGCAGGCCCCGGCGGGCGAGCTCGGGGTGCACGCCCTCGCCGAACCAGTACGCCTCCTCCAGGTGCGGGTAGCCCGAGAGCACGAACTCGTCGATGCCCACCGCGTGGTACTCCTCGATCAGGTCGGCGACCTCGGAGTGGCTGCCCACCAACGCCGTTCCGGCCCCGCCGCGCAGCAACCCGACACCGGCCCACAGCCCGGGGTGGACCTCCAGGTCGCGTGCGCGCGAGGGGAGGACCCCGCCGTGCAGGGCGGCCATCTTCTGCTGGCCGACGGCTTCGGTCTTGGTGATCTTGGCCTGCGAGGCCGCGACGTCGGCCGGATCCATCTGCTCCAGGAAGCGCTGCGCGGTGCCCCAGGCCTCCGCGCTGGTGTCGCGGGTGATGACGTGGGCGCGCAGGCCGAAGCGGAGCTGTCGTCCCTCCTCGGCCGCCAGCTCTCGCAGCCGTCGCACCTTCCGGCCCACGGCCTCGGGCGGTTCGCCCCAGGTCAGGTGCACGTCGGCTCGCCGGGCGGCCACCGGCAGCGCGGCGTCCGACGAGCCGCCGAAGTACAGCGGCGGCGCGGGCTCAGGCGCTTCGAACGACGTCGCCCCTCGCACGCTGTAGTGCTCGCCGTCGAAGTCGAACGGCTCGCCGGCGAAGATCCCGCGCAGCACCGCCAGGAACTCGTCGGTGCGCGCGTAGCGCTCGTCGTGGTCGAGCCAGTCGCCGTAGCGCTGCTGCTCGGTCGACTCACCCCCGGTGACGATGTTGAGCAGCAGTCGTCCCCCGGAGACCTTCTGGTAGGTGCTCGCGAGCTGCGCGGCCAGGGTCGGCGACAGCGAGCCTGGCCGGAACGCGACCAGGAACTTGACCCGGCTGGTGCGCGCCAGCAGGGCTGCCGTGGTGATCCAGGCGTCCTGGCACCAGCTTCCCGTGGGCGTGAGCATGCCGGTGAACCCGAGGTGCTCCACGGCCTGCGCGACCTGGGCGAGGTAGTCGATGTCGGGTCTGCGCGGTGTGTCGGCTCCGGTCGGCGTGGTGTGCGGACGGTCCACGACGGACCGGCCGTCGCCGTGGGTGGGCAGGAACCAGTGGGTGGTGATGTTGGACATGAGGTCTTCCCCTAGGCGGTGGCGAGCTGGGTCGCGAACCGGTTGTCGACGAATTCGGCGAAGCCGAACCGGCGAGGGATCTCCTTCGCCGCGACGAAGGCGTCGGCGAGCTCCTGCTCCGAGCGGATCACCTTCTCGTCGAGCGCGACCGGCACGTCCGGTCCCAGGTCGGTGGCCTTGCGGGTGACCTCGATGCGCAGCCCGGTGTCCTGCGACCAGGCTTGGGCGCGCTTCTCGCGGTTGGTGTCGGCGAACCGGTTGGCCCTGGCCAGCCGGGTGAGGTAGTCCGCGATCGCGCTGTTGCGCTTCGCGTCGGCCAGCGCAGCCGTACCTGCGACCTGGAAGCTGTAGCCGTTGGCGCCGCCACCGCGCCCGTCGGCGATCGGGCGCGCACCGGATTCGAGCTGGATCTGAGCGAAGTAGGGGTCCCAGATCGCCCACGCGTCGACCGCGCCCTGCTTGAACGCGCCGAGCGCGTCGGCGGGCTGCAGGAAGACGAGCTCGACGTCGTCGGGCGTGAGGCCGACCGCGGCCAGGGTCTGCAGGATCTGGCCGTGCGCGGAGCTGCCCTTGGAGACGGCGATCTTGCGCCCGCGGAGCTGCTCTCGCGACTGGAGCGGGGAATTCGGTAGCACGACCAGGGCGTCGCTCTCCACGTTGCCCTGCGAGGCGGCCACGATCTTGATGTCGGCACCGGCCGCTGCGGCGAACAGCGGGGGAGTGTTGCCCGTGCCGCCGATGTCGATGGCGTCGGCCGACAGCGCTTCCAGCAGCGGCGGGCCGGAGGTGAAGGTCGCCCACTCGACCTCGTAGGGGAAGTCGTCCAGCCCGGCGGAGCGCAGCAGCGACTGGGACGCTCCCTTCTGGTCGCCGACGCGCAGCGTCACCCCGGAGAGCTGCTCGGGTGCGACGGGTGGCGGCACGGGTGCCGACTCCGCGTCACCAGCACGGCCTCCGGAGCACGCGGTGAGCAGGCCGACTGCCGAACCGGCAGCGGCCAAGGACAGGAAATCACGACGGCGCAAGGTGTTTCACTCCATCTGCGAGGCATGACGCATCGGCCCGGGAGACGACGTCACCGGGCGTGCGCGAGGAGCCGGTCAGTCCAATGCGGAGCTGACCAGGCGGGGGAGGGGCTGATCTCGCGCGCTTCTCAGCGGGAAGCGCGCAGGGGGCCTCAAGGGCTCTACTGAGCCGGACAGATGGAGCTGGCCTGCCGTCGCAGATCGACGTGCAGGCGCCAGGAGGAGGCGTTCCGGGTGAACACGAGAGGGATGCTCGCAGCCCCCACCCGGCAGGTCAACGAAACCGGTCGCGGTCCCACCAGCCGGGATCGACCTGCCGCCGCCCGAGGCAGGGCCGAAACCCAGTTTTAGTCCAAACTGAGCCGACATTTCGGACTGGGGTTCCCCCGTGGGGGTGGACACCGGGTTTTTATGCGGCGTGTAGATCGACTGTAGTGGTCGTGGTGTGTTGTTCGTGGTGGATGGGGCTGTGGTGGCCGAGGGCGGAGTGTCTGCGGTGGTGGTTGTAGTAGGCGATCCACCGGAATATGTCTTGTCGTGCTTGGGTTTCGGTGCGCCAGAACGATCGGCCGGGGGCGAGTAGTTCGCGTTTGAGGGTCGCGAAGAACGATTCGGCCAGGGCGTTGTCGTAGCTGGATCCGACCCTGCCCATCGACCGTTGGATGCCGTGTTGGTCGCAGAGATGTCCGAATTCGGCGCTGGTGTATTGCCGGCCGCGGTCGCTGTGGAACACCACCCCGTCGACCCGCCCACCTCGGGTAGCGATGGCGGATTCGAGTGCGTCGCAGACCAGCCCGGCGGTCATGTGATCGGCCAGTGACCAGCCCACGAGCCTGCGCGAGGACATGTCGATCACCGTGGCCAAATACAGATACCCGCGCCCCAACGGCAGGTAAGTGATGTCGCCGCACCACTTCTCATCCAGCCGGGTGGCGGTGAATTCCCGGCCCACCAAATCCGGTGCCGGGGCCGCTTGAGCGTCGGGCCGGGTGGTGCGCTGGTATTTCCGCTGGTGACGGCCCACGATGCCGTGCTCGGCCATCAACCGTTCCACCCGTTTGTGGTTGACCAGCCGGCCCCGCGAGCGCAGTTCCATCGTGATCCTCGGCGCCCCGTAAGCGCCGTGGTGTTGGTGGTGGATCTCGCGGATCTCCGCCACCAAGGCCTCATCCTCACCGACCTTGGATTGCCGGGCCGATTCAGCCTTCAACCAGGCATAATAGCCCGACCGCCAGAGTCCCAGGACAGTGCAGATCCGCTGGATGGCCCACCGGCCGGAATGGGCGGAGATGAACCGGTAGCGGAGGGTCATCGACCCATCTCCTTGGCGAAATACGCGGCTGCCGTGCGCAGAATCTCGCGTTCCTCTTCCAGCTCGGCCACCCGTTTCCGCAGCTCAGCGAGCTCCACATCCTTCGCTGCCTCGCTGGGTTGCACCACGCCCGGCTCCTGGCCCGTATCGGGCTCCTCGGTGTCCATGCGGGCCTTTCTAACCCACACCCGCAACGTCTCGGCGTTGAGTCCCAGCTCCCGGGCCACGTGATTCACACTGCGCCCCGAATCAGCCACCAACGCCACCGCGTCCCGCTTGAACTCCTCCCGAAACTTCGACTTCCTCCGCGTCACCAAAAGACACTCCTCCCCAGACCCGCAGGCCCAGAATCAGGGTGTCCAGACCCACGGGGGAACCCCAGGACATGATCATGGCTCGGTTTGGACTAAAACTGGCTCACTCCTGCAACTTTCACCCGATGAGGTGTTCCGGGGGTCGTTCTTCATGCGCGCGGTGGTCGTTGCCTCTGGTGTGGAACTCAGCGCACCGCCGCGCGCATCAGCCCCTGGAGCCGTTCCTCAGGCCGCGGCCGGAGTTCTGGGCAGGCCCAGGTTCGGCGTTGCGGTGGTGTGGGTTTCGCGAGCGGAGGCGACCGCGATGATGTTGAGAGCGCAGAGACCCGCGGTGAACAGGGCGACGTAGATCCAGCCTTCCCGCCCGCCGCCGATCGCCGCGGCGATGCTGGGGGAGAAGCCGGCCAGCGCGAAACCGATCTGGGTTCCCACGGCCATGCCCGACAACCGCACCTTCGCCGGGAACATCTCGCCGTAGAACGCCGGCCAGATCCCGTTCGTGGCGCTGTAGACGACGCCGAAGAGCAGGATTCCGAAGGTGAAGATCAGCGCCCAGCTGCCGATCGACAGCGACCACAGGTAACCGAACATCAACACCGCGCACCCCGCCGAGCCCCCGATGAACACGGGTTTGCGGCCGATCCGGTCCGACAGCGCGGCCCACAGCGGGATCGCCGCCAGCGCAACGACGTTGGCCAGCACGCCCACCCACAGGATCGGGGTTTCCGCCAAGCCCGCGGTGTTCACCGCGTAGCTCAGCGCGTAGACGGTGAACAGGGTGCTCACCGCGGAGATCACCGAGGCCACGACGACGCGGAGGACGTCCGCCCACTGCTCGCGGAACAGCGGGACGAGGGGAGTCCTCTCCTGCTCGGCGTGGGCGACCTCGTCGACGAACACCGGTGTCTCGTCGAGCTTGCTGCGGATGACCAGCCCCACGATCACGACGACCGCGCTGAGCCAGAACGGCACTCGCCAGCCCCAGCTGAGCAGGTGCTCCTCCGGGAGCGCGGCCACCGGGAGGAACACCGCGGTGGCCAGGATCTGGCCGGCCTGGGTGCCGCTGAGCGTGAAGCTCGTGTAGTAGGCGCGCCGGTGCTCGGGGGCGTGTTCCAGCGACATCGAGTTGGCGCCGGCCTGCTCGCCGGCTGCCGAGAAGCCTTGCAGAAGGCGCAACGCCACCAGCAGGGCGGGTGCGGCCACGCCGATCTGGTCGTAGGTGGGCAGGCAGCCGACCAGGACCGTGGAGATCCCCATCAGCAGGACGGTGGAGACCAGGACCCGCTTGCGGCCGAAGGCGTCACCGATGTGGCCGAGGACGAACGCGCCGATCGGCCGCGCCAGGTAGCCGACGCCGAAGGACGCCAGCGCGAGCAGCGTGCCGGTCGTGGGGTCGGAGGTCGGGAAGAAGATCTTCTTGAACACCAGCGCGGCGGCGGTGCCGTAGATGAAGAAGTCGTAGTATTCGAGCGCGCTTCCGATCCACGCGGCGATGGCCGCCTTGCGCGGTTTGCCCCGGGTGGCTCTCGGGCCGTCGGTCACTTTCAGCTCCAGCGAGTCCGTGCACCGTTGCGCGGTGACTTATGAACCATCTAGTTAGTTCCAAAGACTGTGAAGCGCCCGTGAACGTGTGTCAAGGCCCGATTTCACCTGCGTGACAAGAAGTCGAGCACCATGTCGCCGAGCATCCGCCGGTAGTGGTCGCGGCGTTCCGGGTCGAGCAGGTCGCGCTCGAAGATCGCCTGGAACGTGTAGCGGTTGGCGGTGCGGAAGACGCAGAACGAGCTGATCATCATGTGCACGTCCAGCGCGTCGACGTCGTCGCGGAACCGGCCGCTCTCGCGTCCGCGTCGCAGCACTCCGTCGAGCACCTCCACCGCGGGTCCGGCCAGTCCGGGCAGCAGCTCGGACTTGGCCAGGTGCTCGGCGCGGTGGATGTTCTCGATGCTGACCAGTCGCAGGAAGTCCGGGTGCGACTCGTGGTGGTCGAAGGTCAGCTCGGCCAGCCTGCGGATCGCCTCCGCAGGTTCGAGCTGATCGACGTCGACCTCGTTCTCCAGGCCGCGGATCACCGAGTAGGCGTTCTCCAGCGCCGCGAGGTAGAGCTTGTCCTTGCTGGAGAAGTAGTAGTAGATCATCCGCTTGGTGGTGCTGGTGCGCGCGGCGATCTCGTCCACCCGGGCTCCGGCGTAGCCCTTGTCGGCGAACTCCTCGGTGGCCACTCGCAGGATCTCGGCGCGCGTCCGGTCGGCGTCGCGCTGCTTGATCGCTCCGGTGTCGGACGTCGGTGCGGCCACGATGCTCCCCTGCGGTTGTTGCACTTCAGCGCCACTCTAGTCGACGAAGCCTTCCGGTCGGGGAGGTCGTGTGCGTACTATTAACTAGCTAGTTCGTTACTTATTGGGGAGTGCGGAGTGCACGACGGCTACCTGGTGGGCCTCATCGGCGCGGGCATCGGCCCGTCCCTGAGCCCGGCGCTGCACGAGCGGGAGGCCGCCGAACTCGGCCTCGACTACCGCTACCTGCGGTGGGATCTGGACGAGCTGGGCGAGCCGCCGGCGGCCGTCGGCGAGGTGCTGGCCCGAGCCCGCGCCGAGGGATACCGGGGCCTGAACATCACCCACCCCTGCAAGCAGCTCGTGTTGGAACGGCTCGACGAGGTCGACGAGGACGCGGCCGCGCTCGGCGCGGTGAACACGGTGGTCTTCGACGGGCATCGCGCGATCGGTCACAACACCGACCACTCCGGGTTCGCCCGCAGCTTCCGGCGCGGCCTGCCCGACGCCTCGCTTGAGCGGGTGCTGCTGCTCGGGGCGGGCGGTGCCGGAGCTGCGGTGGCGCACGCGCTGCTGGGGCTGGGCGCCGGGGAGGTGCGCATCCTCGACAGGGACGCCGAGCGGGCTGCCGCGCTCGCCGACTCCCTGCCGTCGCACGCGGTCGTCGGAGGCGGGCTGGCCGACGAGCTGGCGAAGGCGCACGGTCTGGTGCACGCGACGCCGACCGGGATGGCCGCGCATCCCGGACTCCCGGTGCCCGCCGACCAGCTGCGGGCCGAGTTGTGGGTCGCCGACGTCGTCTACCGCCCGCTGGAGACGGGGCTCGTCCTCGCCGCGCGCGAACGCGGCTGCCGGGTGCTCGACGGCGGTGGCATGGCGGTGTTCCAGGCGGCCGGATCGTTGCGCCTGTTCACCGGGCTGGAACCGAACGCCGAACGCATGGTGCGGCACTTCGCCGAACTGGAGGGAGCGCATGTCTGAGCCACGACGGTCCATCGCCACGGTCTGCCTGTCGGGGACCCTGGAGGACAAGCTCGCCGCCGCTGCCGCAGCCGGTTTCGACGGTGTGGAGATCTTCGAGAACGACCTGATCGCCTCGGCGGCCTCGCCCTCCGCCATCGGTGCTCGCTGCCGGGATCTGGGGCTGTCGGTCGAGCTGTACCAGCCGTTCCGGGACTTCGAGGCCGTCCCGCCCGCGCGGTTGCGCGACAACCTGCGCCGCGCCGAGCGCAAGTTCGACGTCATGGAGCAGCTGGGCGCGGACATGGTCCTGGTGTGCTCGACGGTGTCACCGGACGCCGTCGACGACGACGAGCTGGCCGCCGAGCAGCTGCGGACGCTGGCCGAGCGCGCGCAGGACCGGGGCGTGCGAGTGGCCTACGAGGCGTTGGCCTGGGGTCGTTTCGTCAACACCTACGAGCACTCGTGGCGGATCGTGCGCCGCGCCGACCACCCGGCGCTGGGGCTGTGCCTGGACTCCTTCCACGTGCTCTCCCGCGGCGGAGACCCTGCGCTGATCCGCACCATTCCCGGCGACAAGCTGTTCTACCTGCAGCTTGCCGACGCGCCGAAGCTCGACATGGACGTGCTGCAGTGGAGCAGGCACCACCGGCTGTTCCCGGGACAGGGCTCGTTCGACCTGAAGGCCTTCGCCGGCAACGTCCTCGACGCCGGCTACACCGGGCCGCTGTCGCTGGAGGTGTTCAACGACGTGTTCCGGCAGGCCGATCCGAAACCCGCTGCGGTGGACGCGATGCGCTCGCTGCGACTGCTGGAGGAGCAGCTCGGCGTCCCGGTCGCCGAACCCGCTCCGGAGCTCGACGGGTACGCGTTCGCCGAGCTCGTGGCCGACCCCGCGAATGCCACGGGGCTGGCGGCGGCGCTGGACGCGCTCGGGTTCACCGAGACCGGCGAGCACCGCAGCAAATCCGTCCGACGCTGGGAGCAGGGCGGCGCGCGAGTGCTGATCAACACGACTTCCTCGACCGCGGACACCGCCGAGATCGGTGCGCTGGCGGTCGAGAGCTCCGATCCGCAGCGCTCCGCCCGCCGGGCCGTGGCGATGAGCTCGCCGATCCTGCCGCGCGAGCACGACCCGCAGGAGGCGGGCCTGGCATCGGTCGCCGCACCGGACGGCACCGGGGTGTTCTTCTGCGACACCTCCGCACCCGAGGGGTGGCTCTCCGACTTCCGCGACACCCGGGCACCGGGTGGAGGTCTGGGAATCACCGGCATCGACCACGTGTCGCTGACCCAGCCGTTCGACCACTTCGACGAGGCCGCGCTGTTCTGCCGGTCGGTGCTCGGCCTGGAACCGGAGGAGATCACCGAGTACGCGGCCCCGTTCGGCATGGTCCGCAACCGCGGGATGGTGGACTCCGGCCGCTCGGTCCGCATCGCGCTCAACGGAACCCTGGTGCGGCGCGGGGAGTGGGCACCGGCCGTCCGCGACCCGCAGCACATCGCCTTCTCCTGCACCGACGTGCTCGCGGCCGCCGAGCAGCTGCGCGCCTCGGGCGCTCCGGTGCTGGCCATCCCCGACAACTACTACGACGACCTCGATGCCCGCTTCGGGCTCGAACCCGAGCTGCTGGCGTCGCTGCGGCGATGCGCGGTGCTCTACGACCGCGACGCGGGAGGGGAGTTCCTGCACCTGTTCACGGAGCTCTTCGGCTCGCGGGTGTTCCTCGAACTCGTCCAGCGGGTCGGCGACTACGCCGGTTACGGAGTCGTCAACGCGCCGGTGCGGATGGCCGCGCACCGGAGGCAGCGGATCACTACTGCATCTGGACGATGATCCACAGCGAGTTCTGGCGGAAACTGGGTCAAATCGTACGACGTACGGAGTGAGAGGGGCCCTGCGCCAGATGCACCCAGTGAACCGCCGGACGCTCATGACCGCTGCCGGACTGGCCGGATTGGCCACCGCTCTGCCCACCGGGACGGCAGCAGCCGTGCCGGGGCGCTGCGGAGACCACGCGTGGTGCGATCCCGCGCTCTCGCCCGACCAGCGTGCGGCGATGGTGCTGCGCGAGCTGACCCTGGACGAGAAGATCTCGCTGCTCGGCGGCGACGATCTGGCCGGTGCCGCCGGATTCGGGCACACCGGCACCGGCCACGGCGTCGATCGGCTCGGGATTCCGCCGGTGTACTACGGCGACGGTCCCGTGGGATCCCGGCAGGGCAGCGGTACCTCGATGCCCTCCGGCGCGTCGTTGGCGGCCTCGTTCGATCCCGAGCTGGCCAAGACCTACGGCGCCACGGTGGCCAACGAGGTGCGCTGCAAGGGCAATGACGTGGTGTTCGGCCCGACCGTCGACGTGCTGCGGATTCCCACGTCCGGCCGCGCTTTCGAGGGGTTCGGCGAGGACCCGCTGCTGTCCGCGCGCATCGGAGTCGGCTGGGCCGCCGGAGCGCACTCCGAAGGCGTCATGGTCTGCGTCAAGCACTTCGCCGCCTACACCCAGGAAGGGCAGCTGGGCGTCGTCGGGTCGCGGATGCTCTACAACGCCGTCCTCGACGAGCGGACGCTGCGCGAGATCTACCTCCCGCCGTTCGAGGCAGCCGTCCGCGAAGCGGGCGTCGGGGCGGTGATGGGCTCCTACAACCGGGTCGGCGGTCAGTACGCCTGCGAGCACCAGTGGCTGCTCAACGACCTGCTCAAGCACGAGTGGGGCTTCACCGGCTACACCATCGCCGACTACGCCGCGATGCACTCGACCGGCAACTCGCTGGCCAACGGCATGGATTTCGAGCCCTGGCCCGCCTTGGTCTACTCGCCCGCCGCGATCCGCGCCACGCTGGCCTCGGGACAGGCCGCGACGTCCGATGTGGACGAACATGTCCGCCGCATCCTGCGAACCATGTTCTCGCACGGCATCTTCGACCGGGCCGAGTACCCGGACGACGACAGCCAGATCGACAAGGCGGCTCACCTCGAGACCGCCGGGCACGTCGCCGAGCAGGGCATGACCCTGCTGCGCAACGACGGGCTGCTGCCGCTGGACCCGAGCGCGCTGCGCGGCAAGACCATCGCGGTGATCGGAGAGGCCGCCGACGAGTTCGTGCAGGGCGGTGGTTCGTCCTCGACCACCCCCTACAGCTACATCTCACCGCTGCAGGGCATCGCGCAGCGCGGCGCGGAGGCAGGCATCACCGTCGTCCACGAACCGGGCAAGACCCCGGCGGCCGCGGCGGAAGCGGCTCGCAACGCCGACGTCGTCGTGGTGATCGCCTCGGACATGATGTCGGAGTTCCTGGACAAGCCGAACCTCGACCTGGACTCGGGCATCGCGCAGTTCCCACCGCCCGCGCTCGGCAACCCGCTGGCGAACCAGGACGCGATCATCGACGCGGCGCTGGAGGCCAACGCCAACACCGTCGTGGTGCTGGAGACCGGTGGGCCGGTGCGCACCCCGTGGCGGTACCGGACGCGGGCGCTGCTGGAGGCCTGGTACCCGGGCGCCAACGCGGGAACCGCGATCGCCAGGGTGCTGTTCGGCGACGTCGACCCCGGCGGCCGGCTCCCGCTGACCTTCCCGGACAGCGACGACGACACCCCGACCGCCGGCGATGCCGCTCGCTACCCGGGCGAGGGCCTGGACGTGCACTTCACCGAAGGCGTGTTCGTCGGGTACCGGCACTACGACGCGCAGGAGATCGAACCGGCCTTCCCGTTCGGCCACGGCCTGTCCTACACCTCCTTCGCCTACTCCGACCTGCGGATCAGCGGCGACCGGGTGAGCGTCGTGGTCACCAACACCGGCTCGCGCGCGGGCCACGCGGTGCCGCAGCTGTACCTCGGCCTGCCCTCCCCGCGCGAGGACGTGCCGCAGCCTCCGCAGCAGCTCAAGGGCTTCGCGAAGCTCACCCTCGAACCGGGACGCGCGGCGTCGGTGGAGTTCACCCTCACCGACCGCGCCCTGGCCTACTGGGACGAGCTGACGCGGGACTGGTCCGTCGCGCCCGGCGAGTACCGGGTCCACGTCGGCGAATCGTCCCGCGACGTCCGGCTGCGCGGTGCGTTCACCGTCGACGCGCCGCGGCGAGCGCGGTGATTCACCGCTTCGACGCGTAGTACACCGCAGCCATGTCCTCGTCGGCGTGTCCGGCGGTCAGGGCTCGGGCGAACCGGGCCCTGACCGCTTCGGCGAGGTCCAGCCGCACCGCGTCGCTGGCCGCCTGGGCCACGAGCCCGGCGTCCTTGGCGGCGGCCGAGAGGGTGAACGCGGGTGGGTACTCACCGCTGATGATCGCGGCGCCCTTCATGTGCGCGTAGGCGGAATCAACCGCGGTGTCCTTGATGGCGGCGAGGAACTGGGACGGGTCCACGTCAAGGTCCTCGGCGAGCGCGATGGATTCGCCCACGGCGTTGGTGAGGGTGAGGACCCAGTTGTTGGCGACCAGCTTCAGCCTGGACCCGCCGGCCAGGGCCGGGTCCTCGCCGACCCACTGGGTGCGGGAACCGACCGCGTCGAACACCGGCTGCACGCGGTCTCGCAGCTCCGGAGCACCGGCCGCCAGCACCACCAGCTCGCCCTTCTCCGCCGGGACCTTCGTGCCCAGCACCGGGGCGTCCACGACGGCGACGCCACCGGTGTCGGCCGCGGCCCGGCACACCGACTCGATGCCCGGTAGTCCGATGGTGCCCATCTGCACCCACACGGCGCCGGGATCGAGGGCGGCGGCCGCTTCACGGCCCGCGGCGAGCGTGGCCTCCGCGTCGAGCAGCATCGTCACCAGCACGTCCGCGCCTCGTGCGGCCTCGGCCGGGGAGTCGACGACGACGGCGCCGGACTCGGCCAGCGGATCGGCCCGGCTGCGCGTGCGGTTCCACACCCGCAGGTCGAACCCGGCGGCCACCAGGTTCCGCGCCATCGGCGCACCCATCGTGCCGGTGCCCAGGAAGGCGACAGTGGTCATCACGAGCTCCCAACCGCGGAAGAATCAGTCCGGCAACCGATTCTCCTCGTGGGCGCGCGCACGCACCAAACCGACACACCTCGGCGTGTGGGGAAGCGGGAAGCCGCGAGGCGTTCGGGCGCAGCGCATCCGCGGGGCCGCGCGGAATCCTCCGGCCACAGTGGACGATCAGTCGAGGCCGAGCCGCCAGTTGCGGGAGATCAGCAGGATCCCGGCCAGCGTCGCAGCGGTCAGGGCCGCCGCGCCCTCGTTGAGGAACACGCACATGATCGACAGCACTCCGGCGCAGGCGACCATCGCCAACCGTGCGGAGACGTTCGCGCGCACGTAGCCGAACATGCTGGTCTGGCTCAGCCTGCGCGCGAGCCTGGGATCGTCGTCGACGAGCTGTCGCTCGATCTCTCGCAGGCGGCGCTGCTCGTCCCTGGGGAGCATCGCTCACCTCCACCGGGTCAATCCCGCCTGGTTGAACAAGTATCGCAACGTGGGAACGTGCTGTGAAGGGTCAATCCGGGGGACGACCCCAGCAACCCGCAATGCCATGACCAGGTGAAACGCGAATCCGCGTCGGGTCGTCCGCGCACGAGAGGAGGCGAGCACCCGCAGGTGCCCGCCTCCTGGTGACTCGTCAGCTCACGCGGCGACCGGGGACTCCACCTGGAAGTCCAGACCACCGTCGCGGGTGCCGACCCGCAGCCGGGTGCCCTCGGTCAGCTGACCGTCCAGGAGCAGGTCGCTGATCCGGTCGTCGACCTCGCGCTCGATGGCCCGGCGCAGCGGCCGCGCCCCGAACTCGGGCTTGTAGCCGCGGTCGGACACCCAGGCCACCGCGTCGTCGTCGAAGACGACGTCGATGCCCAGCCCGGCCAGCCGCTTCGTGGTGGTCGACAGCAGCGCCCGCGTGATGGTGTGCAGCTGTTCGCCGTCGAGGCGCTTGAACACCACGATCTCGTTGATGCGGTTGAGGAATTCCGGGCGGAAGGCGTCCTTGAGCTTCGGCATGACCCGCTCCTCCAGGTCCTGGGTCGGGCTGCCGGCGGTGAAGCCGATCTTGCCGCCCGCGCTGGAGACGACCTCCGAAGCCAGGTTGCTGGTCATGATCAGCACGGTGTTGCTGAAGTCCACCGTGCGGCCCTGACCGTCGGTCAGCCGTCCGTCGTCGAGGACCTGCAGCAACGTGTTGAACACGTCCGGGTGCGCCTTCTCGATCTCGTCGAGCAGCACCACCGAGTAGGGGTTCCTGCGGACCGACTCGGTCAGCTCGCCGGCCTCGCCGTGCCCGACGTACCCGGGCGGGGCGCCGACCAGCCTGCTGGCCGTGTGGCGCTCCTGGAACTCGCTCATGTCCAACCGGATCATCCGCTGCTCGTCGCCGAACAGGGACTCCGCCAGGGCCTTGGCGAGCTCGGTCTTGCCGACGCCGGTCGGGCCCAGGAACAGGAAGCTGCCCACCGGGCGGTTCGGGTCGCCCAGACCGCTGCGGGAGCGCCGGACCGCGCGGGACAGCGCCCGCACGGCGTCGTCCTGGCCGACGACCCGTTGGTGCAGCTCCGACTCCAAGCTCTGCAGCCGGACCTTCTCCTCGGCGGTCAGCCGGGACACCGGCACCCCGGTCGCCCGCGAGACGACCTCGGCGATGTCGGCGGGACCGACCTCGACGACGCCCGACACGCCCTGTTCCAGACGTCCCTGCGCGGCGGTGATCTCGTCGCGCAGCGCTGAGGCGCGCTCGTAGTCCTCGGCGGCGACCGCCTCGTTCTTCTGCTGCTCCAGCCGTTCGACCCGCTCCCGCAACTCGGTGTCGTCGGAGATCCCGGAGTTCAGGCGCTTGCGCGCACCCGCCTGGTCGATCAGGTCGATCGCCTTGTCGGGCAGGAACCGGTCGTTGATGTACTGGTCGGACAGCTTCGCGGCCGCCTGCACCGCCTCATCGGTGTAGGACACCTTGTGGTGCTGCTCGTACTGCTCCTGCAAGCCCTGCAGGATCGTGATCGTGTCCGCCACGCTCGGCTCGGGAACCTGGACCGGCTGGAAGCGGCGTTCCAGGGCCGGGTCCTTCTCGATGTTCTTGCGGTACTCGTCGAGCGTGGTGGCACCCACGACGTGCAGCTCGCCGCGAGCCAGCCGCGGCTTGAGCATGTTGCCCGCGTCCATCGCGCCCTCGGCACCACCGGCGCCGACGACGGTGTGCAGCTCGTCGATGAACACGATCAGCTCGCCGCTGTGCTCGGAGATCTCGTCGATGACCTTGGTCATCCGCTCCTCGAAGTCACCGCGGTAGCGGGTGCCGGACAGCATCGCCGAGAGGTCCAGCTGCACGACCCGCTTGCCGGTGAGCACCTCGGGGACGTCGCCGGAGGCGATGCGCTGGGCCAGGCCCTCCACGATCGCGGTCTTGCCGACGCCGGCCTCACCGACCAGCACCGGGTTGTTCTTGGTGCGGCGGGACAGGATCTCGATGGTCTGCTCGATCTCGTCGGCGCGGCCGATCACCGGGTCGAGGTGGCCATCGCGGGCCCGCTCGGTGAGGTCCGTGCCGTACTCGTCCAGCGTCGGCGTCGCGCCGCCGCTGGGGCTGGACTGCGGAGCCTGCTGCGGCGCGGCGGGGCGCTGACCGGCGTCTCGCAGAGCTTCCGGGCCCGCACCGGCGGAGGCGAGCAGGCGCCCCGTCTCCGTCTCGGGGTTGGCCGACAGCGCCAGCAGCAGGTGCTGCGGGCCGATGTAGGTCGAACCCAGCGCACGAGCCACCCGGTGGGCGTCGGCCAGCGCGGTGCGCGCCGCCAGCGTCAACGAGATCGACTCGTCGTCGACCTGTCCGCTCGCCGCGGGCAGGTGTCCTTCGACCTGCTTCGCGAACGATTCGGTGTCCACGCCGACCTGCGCCAGCTGCGCCCGGGTCGGCTCCTGCTTGGCGGCCGACCACACGAGGTGCAGGGCGTCGAGGCTGCCCTGACCCCGGTCACGGGCGAACTTCGCTGCTTCGCCGACCAGCTGCTGCGCCTGCTCGGTCATCAGTTCCGTGATGTCGACGCGGCGAGAGCCGGACGTGGCGTCGTCGGCCCCGAAGAAGCGCGCGAAGTACTCGTCGAACGGGCCACCGACCGGTCCGAAGAACGTCGCCATTCTCAACCTCCTCGTGGCGGTGTTGCGAAGCATCGCCGCCATCTACTTGAGTCTGTCACTATCAACCAACATAAGTGAGGACCCGGTAATTCCCAATCGATCGACGAGTGGCGCGCATCACTGCGCACCGCGGGCCCGGCAGCGTTGACCTCCAGTTAGGTGGAGGTTGCACGCTGATGTGACCTGCTCGAACGAAGGGGACACATCATGGGAACGTCAGTGGATCGCTCAGTATTCGACGAGGCGTATGTGGCGGGCACCGCACCTTGGGTGATCGGTGCGCCGCAGCGGGCGATCGTCGAGCTCGAACGCGACGGCGAGATCGGGGGAGCGGTGCTCGACCCCGGTTGCGGCACCGGCGAGCACACCATCCTGCTCGCCGAACTCGGGTACGACGTGCTGGGCGTGGACTCCGCGCCGCGCGCGATCGCACTCGCCGAGGACAACGCCGCCGATCGCGATGTGGTCGCGCGCTTCGCGGTCGCCGACGCGCTGGCGCTGACCGGCGGGCCCTACGACACGGTCGTCGACAGCGCCCTGTTCCACGTGTTCGGCGAGGACGACCAGCGCCGCTACGCGCGCAGCCTGCACGGCGTGTGCCGGCCTGGCGCGACGGTGCACGTGCTGGCGCTGGCCGACGTCGAGCCCGCGCTGGGGCCGCGGGTCGCCGAGTCGGTCTTCCCGAGCGTGTTCGCCGACGGCTGGCGGTTGGAACGAGTCCGCCCGACCACCTACCAGGGCGTCGCCAGGGGTGAGCACGCCCAGGTCCTCGGCGTCGCGGACGGCGAGCAGGTCGACGTCCCGGCCTGGCTGGCGACGGCGACCCGGCTGTAGCGGGAGTGGTCCCGGCCGTAGCGCGGCTGGCATGCTGGGCGCATGACCGAGGATGTCGCGTGCGCGGTCGCGCACGGTGAAGTGCCGAGCGAATCCGGACGTCGAGTGCTGGCGGCCGTCTTCGCCTCGCCCGTCGCCGAACACCTGCTGCGCTACGGCCGGGACCTCGGCTACGACACGATGCTCGTCGAACCCGACCCGCACCGGGCGGCGGGCCTGGACGCGCTGACCGGGATGCCGGAGCTGAGCCCGAGCACCGATGTGGTCGTGACCGACCACCACCGCGACGAGCTCGGCCCGATGCTGCGCGATGCCCTGCAGCACGAGGCGCGCTGGATCGGGATCATGGGCAACCCCCGCCACGCGGGCCCGCACGTCCAAGCGCTGCGCGACCTCGGCGTCGACGACGTCCAGATCGAGCGCGTGCACCGGCCGATCGGCCTTAACATCGGCTCCCGCACCCCGCCCGAGATCGCCATCGCGACGCTCGCCGGTCTCGTCGCCGACCGCAACGGCAAGCCCGGCGGCTTCGAGTTCTGACGCTCATTCCCCCAGATCCGGGCCGAAGACCTCGTAGTGGAGGTCGCCTGATCACTCGCCGTCCGGGTCGATCTCCGCGCCGCAGTTCTGGCAGCGGGTGGGTGGGTCCTCGTCGGCGATGCGGCCGCATTCCGGGCAGACGCGCGCCAGCCAGCAGGCCGGGTCGCCCTGGGGATCGGGTTCGCTCATGATCTCCCCGCTGTCGTGATCATCAATCCCGCTCGGCGGTGGCCAGGTGGACGACGCACCGGTCGGGTGCGGCGAACGGCTCCAACCGCTCGACCGTGATCGGGGATTCTTCCGCGCCCACCGCTCCTCGCATCAGGCCCAGGTGGATCGCGCAGGTGATCTGCGGCTCGGTCGCAGCGAATTCGAGGAACGGGCAGTTCCGCAGGCTGATCTGCGGCGCACCGCCGGACTCGCGATCGGTCTCCCTCTCCGGGGCGAAGCCGATGTCGTCGAGCAGCGCGACGAGGTCGTCGACGGCCTGGCCCGAGTCGTGCGCGCCCGTCGCTGTGCCGTGCTTGCGTCCCCAGGCGCTGCCGGCCTCGACCGCGCGGTCGGCTCGGTCGGGCTCGGCGGCGATGGCGTCGACCAGGACTTCGGCCAGCAGCCGGTAGTGCCGGGGCCCGGTCGGGTTCATCCCCGCGACGGCCTGGAACAGCCGGGGCGGCCTGCCCGGAGTCCGGTGCTCCGGGCTGACGGGCTCGACCTGGCCGTTCGCCACGAGGGCGTCCATGTGGAACCGCACGGTGTTCGGGTGCACCTGGAGCTGGTCGGCGATCTCCGCGATCGGCAGCGGACGTGCCGCCGTGCGCAGTGCCCGGACGATGTCGCCGCGTCGGCCCGTGCCGTCCTGCGGCCTGGTGTTCCGGCTCGGCATGCTGTCACCTTCCTCCTGGTGGCGGCGAAGTCGCCGGCCCGTGCGGCCGTCGGGTCACGCGCCGATGGCGAAGGCCGTGTCGTAGAGTTTACACAAGGTTGACTTGTAAGAACTCTTCAGGAGGAGTCGATGCCGGTGGAGCTGTCCCCGCAGCCGGACCAGGAGCTGGACGTGCGCCCGCTGCGCAAGCCGGACAAGCACCCCACGATCTTCACCACCTACGCCTCGTTGCCGGTCGGTGATGGGTTCGTGCTGATCAACGACCACGACCCGAAGCACCTGCGGGACGAGTTCGAGGTGGAACACCCGGGCAGCCACCGGTGGGACTACCTCCGCCGCGAGCCCGGGAATTGGCGCATCAAGATCACCAAGCTGGCGGCCGCCCCGCTGCCCAGGGTCCTGCTCAACACCGCCGAGGAAGTCCCCGACGGCGGAGCCGCGGGCGCGGTGTGGACGCTTCCCTTCCGCGAGCGGGACCTGGATTCCAACATCATCGCGCTGTCCGCGAACGGCCGCATCGACGCGCACGTCGGCCCGGACCTGGACGTGCTGATCCACGTTCTCGCCGGCAGCGGCGAGCTCGAGACCGAACTCGACACCGTGGAGCTCAGCGCGGGAGCGCTGGTGTGGCTCCCGCGCCGGTCCCGCCGCCAGTTCACGGCAGGACCCGAGGGTCTGCGTTACCTCACCGTCCACCAGCGTCGCCAGGCGCTCGTGCTCGACGTCGGCCTCGCGCGCGGCGGCGGCTCCACCGCCGCGGACGGGCAGCGGTGAGCGGACCGCGGGGGGAGGCGAATTCCCGCGCGGCCACCGGGAGAACGTCGTGAGGAACTCGCCCGTCGAAGTAGGCTTCGGCCCTCGCTGACCTCCTCGACGACGGTGCGCACAACTCCCGCGGCCAGGAGTTCCGACCCTCGCCCCGAGGCGATCCGGTTGGTTATGCTCCGCCCGCCCGACGACGGGCGAGAGGGAGGTTTCGCGTTGACCGGGATCGCTTTTCGGGAACTGTCTCCGGTGTCCTTCCTGGAACGAGCAGCCGCGGTGTTCGCCGACCGGCCCGCCGTCGTCGACGGCGAGCGCCGGGACACCTACGCCCAGCTGTGGCAGCGCGCGCAGCGGCTGGCCGGGCTCCTGGCCGCGCGGGGTGTCGAGCCCGGCGACCGCGTCGCGGTGCTCTCGCCGAACACGCACCTGCTTCTGGAAGCCCACTACGGCGTGCCGCTGGCGGGTGCGGTGCTGGTCGCGCTCAACACCCGGCTCGCCCCGGCCGAGATCTCCTACATCCTCGAGCACAGCGGAGCGAGCCTCGTCCTGGTCGACGCCGAGCACCGGGACGCGCTGGGGGAGCAGCCGATCCCGGTGATCGACTCCGAGTCCTACGACGAGCTGGTCGACGGCGCCGAGCCGCACCGCGTCGAGGTCGCCGACGAGCGATCGCTGCTGTCGATCAACTACACCAGCGGCACCACCGGCCGCCCCAAGGGCGTGATGTACCACCACCGGGGCGCCTACCTGCAGGCCCTGGCGATGGCCTACCACGCGAAGCTCGACACGTCCTCCCAGTACCTGTGGACGCTGCCGATGTTCCACACCAACGGCTGGTGCTTCCCGTGGGCGGTGACCGCTGCCGGGGGTGTGCACCACTGCCTGCGGAAGGTCGATCCCGGCGCGATCTGGCGGGCGATCACCGAGGAGGGGATCACCCACTTCTGCGCCGCGCCCACCGTCCTGTCGATGCTCGCCGAGCACCCCGAGGCCCGGGACCTGGACCACGTGCTGCGGGTCTTCGCCGGGGGCGCACCGCCGTGGCCGGCGCTGCTGGCGCGAATGGGCGAGCTCGGCTTCGACATCCGGCACCTCTACGGGCTCACCGAGACCTTCGGTCCCGCCGTCGTCTGCGAGTGGCAGCCGGAGTGGGACGCGGCCGACGCGCAGCACCGCGCGCGGCTGATCGCCCGGCAGGGCATCGGCAACGTCGTCGCCGAACCGGTCCGCGTCACGGATCCCGACGGCGAGGACGTCCCTGCCGACGGCCTGACGCCGGGGGAGATCCTGCTGCGCGGCAACAACGTCATGCTCGGCTACTACCGCGATCCCGAAGCCACCGACAACGCCACGACCGACGGCTGGTTCCGCAGCGGTGACCTGGGAGTCCGCCACCCCGACGGCTACGTCGAACTGCGCGACCGGATGAAGGACGTGATCATCTCCGGCGGCGAGAACATCACCTCCATCGAGGTCGAGAACGCACTCACCGCCCATCCGGACGTCCTCGAAGCGGCAGTCGTCGCCGCACCGGACGAGAAGTGGGGCGAGGTCCCGGTCGCGTTCGTCAGCCTGCGCGAGACCGGAGGCGCGAGCGAGGCCGAGCTGGTCGAGTTCGTCCGAACCCGGATCGCCGCGTTCAAGGCGCCGAAGAGGATCGTCTTCGGCGACCTTCCGAAGACCTCCACCGGCAAGCTGCAGAAGAACGTGCTGAGGAACAAGGCCGTCTCCGGTTGACGACGCGGGCTTCGGCCAGGGTTAGTCGATGAATGTGGTGGAGCCGCAATACCTTCCGCTAGCCAAGCAGCTGTCACCGCGGGAGAAGCAGCGTGAATTCCTGGAGGGGGGCAGCGCCCGCTCTGATCGAAGAAGGACGGCGGATCGGTGTCATCACCGAGGTGACCGCGAGAGGCTGCGTGGTGCCGGTCAGCGGTGGACGCCGGTCAGGGAGAAGAACTCCTGTCGCGAGCGGGCGTCGTCGCGCAGGGTGCCCAGCAGGGTCGAGGTCACGGTGCTGGCGCCGGTGGCGCGGGCGCCGCGCAGGGTCATGCAGGTGTGCTCGGCTTCGATCACCACACCCACGCCCTTCGGCTGCAGGTGTTCGGACAACCAGTCGGCGACCTGCTTGGTCAAGCGCTCCTGAACCTGCGGGCGGCAGGCGAAGTGCTCGACGATCCTGGCCAGTTTGGACAGTCCGAGGATGCGCTCGCCGGGCAGGTAGCCGACGTGGGCGACTCCGACGAAGGGCAGCAGGTGGTGCTCGCAGACCGAGCGCACCGGGATGGACCGGGCGAGCACCATCTCGTCGTAGCCCTCGTCGTTGGGGAAGGTCGTCAGGTCGAACGGCCGAGGTGTGAACAGCTCGGCGTAGGCGCGGGCGATCCGGCCCGGGGTACCGGACAGGCTCTCGGAGTCGGTGGAGATCCCCAACGCCCGTAAGAGCTGCCCGGCGGCACGTTCGGCTGCTTCGAGGTCGATGCCGGTGTCGGGCTGGTGCACGACGCGCAGTGCGGTGCTGTGGGTCATGGGCAGCTCCTCTCTTTTCACCAAAAAACATTAGTTTTATTGAGAGTCGGAAACAAGTGTCCTGTGAAATCAGGGGTTCGGCCCACTTGTGTTGGACAAATCACGCTATGCTGGTGAGGTGAGCGCAAGCGGTGACGTCCCGGGGCTTCCGATCGCGACCGTGGCCGTCCTGGACGACGAGCTGCGGTGGGGGATGTACGAGTTCATCCGCCGCGCCCGGCGGCCGGTGACCCGTGACGAAGCAGCTGCCGAGGTCGGGATCTCCCGCAAGCTCGCCGCCTTCCACCTCGACAAGCTGGTCGACGCCGGGTTGCTCGTAGCCCGCTCCCAAACGGGCGGCGGCGTCCGCAAGGTCGGGAGGGCCCCGAAGGTCTACGAACCGGCGGACGTCGACATCCGGATCTCCATCCCGCCCCGGCAGCACGACCTGCTCGCCGACATCCTGCTGCAGGCCGTGCTCACCGAGGGGGAGGGCGAAACCGCCCGGCAAGCCGCGCTGCGCACCGCTCGCGAACGAGGTCAGCAGCTCGGCGACGCCGAGCGGGAGCGCTCCCGGCCGGGCAGGCTCGGCGTCGAACGCGCCCTCACCCTCGCCGAGGAGGTGCTGGCGCGACACGGCTTCGAACCCTCCCGCCAGTCACCCGGGTGCGTGCGGCTGCTCAACTGCCCCTTCCACCCGCTCGCGGCGCGATCCCCGGACGTGGTCTGCGGCATCAACCACGCCTTCCTCGCCGGTTTCCTCACCGGGCTGCGCGCCACCGGCACCGCAGCCACCCTCGAGCCGCGTTCCGGCGAGTGCTGCGTCCAGCTGCACCGGTCCGCGCGCACCGGCTGAGCGGCGAGCCCGCTCAGCTGCGCGGCGCCTCCCGCACGAGCCACGGCATGTTCTCGGGCTCCTGGCGCCCGGGCAGGTAGGCGTTGAGCACCGCCGGAACCCACGTCGTCCAGGGCAGGCCGAGTTTGGCCGAGAGCCGGTCCAGCAGTTCCGCACCGGCGGCGTCCGGGCGCAGCCGCAGCTGCACGGGTCCCGCACCTAGGTAGCGGACCTCCGCCTCATCGGCGACCGGCGAGGTGAGCCGGGCACGAGCACCGCGCACCAACTCCGGCAGCTCGGCGCGGAAATGCGCGATCGCCTCGAAGGTCGCGGAAGTCGTGGTGCGACTGGTGGACTCGCGGAAGGTGTCCAGACGCGCTTGCAAGGCGTCCGAGACGTGGAGCGTCCGCGACTCGACGCCGTCACCGTCCCGGTCGTCGCTGGGGGTGCTCATCCTTGACCTCTACCACTCTGCGCAGGTCAGTGGAGTTCTCCTGTGACGCACACCGCCATCGCGGGCCGGAACCGCGGGTCGCTCCCGCGGTTTCCGGGCACGCCGCCCGCATCGGGTCAGTCGGTCAGGACGTCGACCAGGACCGCGGCTTGGCTGATGTCCGGGTCCTTGGTGCCGGTCAGCAGCGTGAGCCGTTCGCGCCTGGCCAGTGCGCGCAAGTGCTCGACCGCCTCGGCCTTCTCCGGCTCATCGAGTTCGGCTCGGTAGCGGCGGTCGAACTCGACGAACTTCTCCGGATCGTGGCCGTACCACGTGCGCAGCTCCGTCGAGGGCGCGACTTCCTTGCACCACTCGCTGAGGGAGGCCTTGTCCTTGCTCAGCCCGCGAGGCCAGACGCGGTCGACCAGCACGCGGGTGCCGTCCCGGTCGGCCGGTTCCTCGTAGATCCTGCGCACCTGAACGTCAGGTTTGCTCTTCGCCACCGTCGCTCCTCCATGTCAGCCGGCCACTCCACGCACAGCCATGCCCGCGTAGCCGCGCGCTGAAACGAAGTCACGCCTGGAGCCGGTGCTGCACGGCGCGCCTGGGCGTCCGCGATCGAGGATGCCCGCCGCCCGGGGAGGACGGCCTCGCGGTGATCCGGGATCGACCCCGACCTGTTCCGCGCGGGGCGGGCCGGGTGATACTCGGCGGATCGTTGATCGCCTGAGCGGGGATCAACGAGCAGTCGGGGCAACGGTAGGGGGTCGCGTGGCAGGGGAGATCGAGCTCAGCCGCAAGGACGAGGAGCCGCACGCCGCCGAGGACGAGCGGGCCGGGTCGAACGTGATCGGCGGCCTGCTCGGCTTGGCGGGCAGGGTCGGCCGTGACGTCGCGCGCACCGGGATCGACCTGGTCAGGGAGCTGCCCGGCGGTGTCGAGGTGCAACGCCAGGTGCAGGCCGTCGAGAAGGTCGTGGCCTCGGGGGTGCGCGTCTGGCTCGACTCGGTCGACGAGCGCGATCAGGAGGAACCGGACGGCGACCTCACCGGGAACGCCGCGCCCGAAGCGACCGACGACGAGGACGCCGACGCCCAGGACGGGCTGCGCGAGGCCATGTCCGAGCTCCTGTTCCGCTCGGCGACCGCGAGCAAGGCGGAGGCCCGCGAGCACTTCTACGCCGCGATCCTGCGCCTGATCACGCCCGACGAGGCACGGATCCTCGCGGGTCTCGGTGACGGCGCGGCCTACCCGGTGGTGCACGTCGCCGAGCGCGCGGGCATCGGTGGCAACAGCAAGTTCGTGATGCGCAACGGATCCACCGTCGGGCGGGCGGTGGGAGTGGCGCTGCACGACGAGGTTCCGCACTACCTGACGCGGTTGCACGCGCTGGGGCTGGTCGAGATCGGTCCCGAGCTGGAGAACATGGACGACCAGTACGAGATCCTGCAGACCGAGGCACGGATCCGGGAAGCGCTGCGCTCGGCGAGGTCGACGAAGGCGGTGCGCCGCAGCGTGCGGCTGTCCGATCTCGGCGCCCGGTTCTGGAAGCGGTGCGATCCGACCGTGCTCGCGTCGCCCGGCGACACCCTGGACGGGTGACCCGCGCGAGGTAGGGTCGCAGCCGTTGCGCAGGCGTTCAGGGGATTTCGGGTGAGGGGTGCGAGTTGGGCGCGATTCTCCAGGACTTCGGCGAGCACTGGTTGCTCTACCTCTCGATCCCGCTCGTGGCCGCCTTGATCGGTTACGTCACGAAGATCCTCGCGATCAAGATGATGTTCTACCCCGTGGACTTCCGCGGGAAGAAGCCGTGGCTGGGCTGGCAGGGAATCGTTCCCAAGCACGCGGCGAAGATGGCCGGGATCGCCTGCGACACGCTCACCGAGCAGCTGCTGAGCCCGCAGGAGGTCGTGGAGCGGCTCGACCCCGAACGCATCGTCGCCGAGGTCGAGAAGCCGCTGCGGCACGCGATCGAGGAGATCGTCGAAGAGGTCGGTTCCACCTACCAGCCCGCGGTCTGGGAGGCGATGCCGAAGATCGTGCGGCGGGGCATGATCCAGCGGGTGCAGAACGACGCGCCGCGGATGCTGTCGGAGATCATGGACGAGATCAAGTCCGATGTGGACAACGTCTTCGACCTCAAGTCCATGGTCGTGAGCGCGCTGGTGCGGGACAAGGAGCTGCTGAACCGGATCTTCCTGGAGGCGGGCGACAAGGAGTTCCAGTTCATCCGGCGCTCGGGTGCGGTGTTCGGCTTCATCATCGGCCTGGTGCAGATGTCGGCGTGGGTGGTGTTCAAGGCCCCGATCCTGATGCCCCTGTTCGGCCTGTTCACGGGCTGGTTCACCGACTGGCTCGCGCTGAAGATGATCTTCCGCCCGCAGCAGCCCAAGACCTACTTGGGGCTCTTCGAGTGGCAGGGCCTGTTCCTCAAGCGCAGGGAGGAGGTCTCGGAGGCCTACGGCGAGCTGATCGCGAGGGAGATCATCACCCCGCGCAACGTCATCGAGGAGGTCATGCGCGGGCCTCTGTCGGACAAGGTCCTGGCGCTGGTGACCCGCAAGGTCGACGAGGAGCTCAGCCGCCGCACCAGCATCGCCAAACCGCTGGTGGTCTTCGCCGTCGGCGGGCGTCGCTACCAAGACCTCAAGAACCGCATCGCCGAGATGGTGATGGGCAGGCTCCCCGAGACCATGAGCTACGTCGAGGACTACGCCGCCGACGCCATGGACATCCGCAACACCCTGGTCAGCAAGATGAAGGAGCTGGACGCCGAGGAGTTCGAGGAGCTGCTGCGCCCGGCCTTCCGCGAGGAGGAGTGGATGCTCATCGCCACCGGTGCGCTGCTGGGCTTCGGCGTCGGCGAGGCCCAGGTCCTCGCCCTGGAATTCCTCGCCACCTGATCCCGCAGCGCGAAGCACCGTGATGCTGCGAGGACCCCTCAGACGGCGTCGGCTTCGACGGGGGAGTGGGTGCGGATGACGCGGGCCGGCACTCCGGCGAGCACGCTGTTCGGGGGGTAGACGCCTGCCGTCACCTGAGCGCCGGAGGCGACGATCGAGTTCTCGCCGATCTGCGCCCCGGCGAGGATGACCGAACCGGTGCTGATCACGGTTCCCGAACCGATGATCACCGGCCGGACCGGCAGCGGCCACTGCGACGCGACGGGCACGTCGGTGAGGTCGTGCCGGTGGTGGTGGTCGACGATCGTGACCCGGCTGGAGGTCCACACGTCGTCGCCGAGCACGACCGAGGACATCGCCAGGATCTCGGAGTTGCGCCCGAGCACGCAGCGATCGCCCAGCACGATCATCGGTTCGCCGTCGCCCAGGAGGGCACCGGGGAGTCCGGCCGAGAGCACGGTGTGCTCGTTGATGATGCAGTCCGAGCCGACGTGGATGCGTTCGGTGCCGGTCAGCGCACCTTGCGGGAACGCCAGGTGACTGCGCGCTCCCATGGCGCCGAAGCTGCGGCCTTCCCGCGTCCGCGCGGTGATCGCCGCACCGTTGCGCGCCCACTGCCACCAAGCCCGCGTCAACCGGCCCAACCAACGGTTCATCTGTCGACCTCGAACGACGGCGTGTGCGACGTACCCGCGCAACGGGTCCTACCCAGCGGTAGGGAAGGTACTGTAACCCGGCTCCCGCGTGGGTTCGATGCCCGCCGCCGTACGGGTCGGTGCCCGCGGGGAAGATCGGTTCCTGGCTGGGGATGTCCGATCTGTGATGTGCTGAGTGATGTGCCCGGTTGGCGAGGTCGACTCGCGCGGGCTGAAGCGACGTTCTGCGGAAGGGTTCAGGCATGGGATTTCACCTGCACCGGCGGGTCAGGTTAGGTCCGCTCTACCTCAACATCCACAACACGCGCGTCACGTCGTGGGGCTTCAAGCTCGGCCGGTTCAGCCGGAACATGACGCACGGCAAGACGACCTTCGACACGCCGGGGCCGGGCCACTACACGTTCCGCGGCAAGCGGCGTCGGTGAGCTGAATTGGGAAGAGGTGGGCCGGAAGGGGGGAACATTCCGGCCCACCTCAGTTCGTGGGTGCCTTACGGGGCGGTCTGCGGCGCGGGGGCGACGGCGGACGCTGCTGCGGGGGCGACAGCAGGCGCCGGTTCGGGGGCGGGAGCTGCGAGCGCCTGAGCGGTCGGGGCGATCGTCGCCATGGCCAGGACCGCGGCGGCGGCCAGGCGATGCGTCAGGCGAGTGGTGTCCTCGCGGTCGGACACCGGAAGCAGCTTCTGGAAACGCTGGCGGAGCACGGCTTCCTCTCGGGGGCGCGGGGTGGATGTCGGGGGTGCGAGTCGGGGGCGGTCACAACCGGCGGGGGCTCCGGTTGCGTCGGGGGACGGCTGACGCCGTGACCGCTCCGTAGCTCGCCTCATCGAAGGTAACGACGGGTAGTCGTGGCTTCAAGAAGCCATCCTCCGAACAGGGGATACATGGGCCTGCGAACCCTGATCGATTGCGGAGGGTAATCGATGGTGTTCATGGACGACCAGCGAAAACGGCTCCTCGGAACCCCGGGCGTGACGTCGCGCACAGGGACCGGAAGTCCCTGGTCAGAGCGCGGTTTCGGGGTCGAGGCAGTGTTCGAGTGGAGCTTTCCCGGGCGGGGTTCGACCGGTGGTTCGAGCCGTCTGGTAGCGGGGCTCGGGCTGGACCCTGGTCGCCACCGCGGCCGAGAGGGGCCGCACCGCGATGCCTGACCACCGCGCCCTCGGCCTCACCGCCTGCCCTCGGGACGTACAGGAACCCGTCGTCCGGGTCCGTCAGGGGCTCGGGCGGAGGTCCTGGATCCCGATGACTCGCAGGAGATCCAGCTTCTCCCTGGCGTCGGTGCCCTCGGCGGGGAAGTAGGCGAGGAACTTGAGGTCCGCCTCCGGGGTGAGCAGCGTTTCGCAGTTGACCTCGACCGCGCCGACCTCCGGGTGCAGGAACCGCTTCCGGTCCGTGTGGCGGACGCCGACCTCGTGGCGCTCCCACAGCTCGCGGAACTCGTCGCTGCGCTCCAGCAGGTCCTCGACGAGGCTGGTGATGTCGTGCTCCCCGGCCCGGCGGGAGTAGGTGGCGCGCAGGTCGCTGACGTGGGCCGACGAGTGGTGCGGCCAATCCTCTTCCGGGATCTCGCTCCGCATCCCCGGTTCGGTGAACCAGCGCCACACGATGCTGCCGTGCCGCGCGCCCGGTTGCCTCCGGTCACCCACCAGCGCGATCGAGAGCGCGTTCTGCCAGAGGACCTCGTTGAGGTCGGTGCAGATGGTGACCGGCACGTCGGTGAGCCGGTCGGCGAGGCTGATCAAGCTCGGCCGGATGTGCCCGCCGGCCCGGCGCGGCGGCGGGGTCATCCCGGCCAGGTGGAACAGGTGGTCGCGTTCGTCGAGGGTGAAGCGCAGCGCGCGGGCCAGCCCGGCCACCACCGCCTCGGACGGATGCGATCCGCGGCGCTGCTCCAGCCGCGTGTAGTAGTCGGTGGAGATCCCGGCGAGCTGGGCGACCTCGTCCCGCCGCAGGCCGGGCGTGCGGCGGCGCAGCCCTTCGGGCACTCCCACGTCGGCGGGGCGCAGCAACTCCCGGCGGCGGCGCAGGAAGTCGGCGAGTCCCGGACGGTCGATCACACCTCCATCATCGCTCTCTCCGCGCCGGTCAGCCAGGGAGCACCGGTCCCTGGATGTGCCGGGCCTGGGCGAGGTGCCGCGGGTGGGCGCACCGTGGTGGCATGACAGCTCAGCTCACCACCCGCCGCCTCGGCGCCACCGGTCCGTCCGTCAGCTCGCCCGGCCTGGGCTGCATGGGCCTGTCGGGAGCCTACGGCCAGACCGACGACGACCAGAGCGTCCGGCTCATCCACTCCTACCTGGACGCCGGGGGGAACTTCCTGGACACCGGCGACTTCTACGGCAGCGGCCACAACGAAGCGCTCATCGGCCGCGCCCTCGGGGGCCGCAGCCGCGAGGAGGTCGTGCTCTCGGTGAAGTTCGGTGCCCTGCGCGGGCCCGGCGGCGCGTCGGTCGGCTTCGACGCGCGACCCGCCGCGATGCAGAACTTCCTGACCTACTCCCTGCAGCGCCTCGGCGTCGACCACGTCGACGTCTACCGCCCCGCCCGGCTCGACCCCGACGTGCCCATCGAGGACACCATCGGCGCGATCGCGGAGATGGTCGAGAAGGGCTACGTCCGCCACATCGGGCTCAGCGAGGTCGGTGCGGAGACGATCCGGCGCGCTGCCGCGGTGGCACCCATCAGCGACCTGCAAATCGAGTACTCGCTGCTGACCCGCACGATCGAGGACGAGATCCTGCCGGCCTGCCGCGAGCTCGGCATCGGCATCACCGCCTACAGCGTGCTCTCGCGCGGGCTCATCGGCGGCAGCGGTGCCAGAGAAGGGGCGCTGCCGATGATGCCGCGCTTCCAGGAGGGCAACCTCGAGCACAACGAGGCGCTCGTCGCGCGCGTGCGGGAGATCGCCGCGGAGAAGGGGGCGACCGTCGCGCAGCTGGCCATCGCCTGGGTCGCCGCGCAGGGCGAGGACGTCCTGCCCGTCATCGGCGCACGCCGCCCGGAGCAGATCGAGTCGATGATCGCCAGCAACGCGGTCTCGCTCGACGCCGGTGACCTCGCCCGCCTCGACGACCTGGTCCCGCGCGACGCCGTGCGCGGCGACCGCTACCCGACACCCCTGATGGCCGATCTCGACAGCGAGAGGTGACCTGGCGTCAGGACTTCCTGGCGACCAGGCCGTACTGCGGGACGCTGGGCTCCGAGGCGTCGGGGTTGCGCCACCGCGCGCAGGAGACGAGCCCCGGTTCGAGGAGCTCCAGCCCGTGGGCGAACGCCGCGACGTCCTCACCGCTCCTGGCGGTGATCGGGGGCGTGGCGTTCTCGTTCCAGAAGGCCATCGCCTCGCGGTTGGCCTCGCCGTCGAGCTCGGTGGTCGGGTGGCTGATCACCACGTAGCTGCCGGACGGGATCGCCCGGACCAGCTGGTGGACGACCTCGGCGGCCTGGGCGGTTTCGGGGATGAAGTTGAGGATCCCGAGCAGCATCACCGCGATCGGCTGTTCGAAGTTCAGCGTCCGGGAGGCCGCCCGCAGGATCTCGTCGGTGTGCCGCGCATCGGCCTCGACGTAGTCCGTGCGGCCGAGCGGCGAGCTGGTCAGCAGCGCGCGAGCATGGGTGAGCACCAGCGGATCGTTGTCGACGTAGACGATGTCGGACTCCGGTGCGATCTGCTGCGCGACCTGGTGGGTGTTGTCGGCGGTCGGCAACCCGGTTCCGATGTCGAGGAACTGGCGGATGCCGACCTCACCGGCCAGGTGCGCGACCGCGCGCTTGAGGAATCCACGGTCGGCGCGGGCCACGTCGGCGATCAGCGGGAACATCTGCTGGATGTGCTCGCCGACCTCGCGGTCGACGGCGTAGTTGTCCTTGCCCTCCAGCCAGAAGTTCCACACCCGCGCGTTGTGCGCCACCGTGGTGTTCACGCCGCGCAACGGCGTGCCGCTCGTCCATTCGCTCATCAGCTTCGCTTCCCTCGACGCCCCGCCTACCGGCGGAGTTTAAACGCCCGGCTGGCCGGAGTCAGGCGTCCGGAGCGGCCAGGGCTTCGAGCACGCCCTGGCCGTAGCGGTTGAGCTTGCCCTCGCCGATGCCGCTGATCGTCGCGAGTTGGTCCAACGTGGACGGTTGAACGGTGGCGATCTGCCGCAGCGTCGAGTCGTGGAAGATGATGAACGGCGCCTTGCCCTCCTCGCGCGCGACCTCCATCCGCCACGCCCGCAGCTTCTCGAAGACCGGCTCGGCCTCGGGCGGCATGTCCTGCGGTGCCCGCTTGGAATCGCGGGCCTTCGCCTTGGCAGCCGGGGTCCTCTTCGGCTCGGTGCGCAGCCACACCGCGCGCGGTTCCTCCCGGCGCAGCACCTCGGAGCTGCTGTCGGTGAGCACCAGCGTGCCGTAGTCGCCTTCGACGGCGAGCAGGCCCTGGGCCAGCAGTTGGCGGATCACGCCGCGCCACTCGTTGTCGCTGATGTCGGAACCGACGCCGAAGACGCTGAGCTCGTCGTGCCGGAACTGCTCCACCTTCTGCGTCTTCTTGCCGCGCAGGATGTCGATGATCTGCCCGGCGCCGAACTTCTGGTTGCGCTCGCGCTGCAACCGCACGACCGTCGACAGGAGCTTCTGCGCGGCGACCGTTCCTTCCCAGGACTCCGGCGGGTTGAGGCAGGTGTCGCAGTTGCCGCACCGGTCTTCCGCCTGCTGGCCGAAGTAGTCGAGCAGCTGGGAGCGGCGGCACCGGACCGTTTCGCACAGCGCCAGCATCGAGTCCAGGTGCCTGCTCTGGGTGCGGCGGTGCGCCTCGTCGCCGTCGGAGTTGTCGATCAGCTTGCGCTGCTGGACCACGTCCTGGAGGCCGTAGGCCATCCACGCGGTCGAGGGCAGTCCGTCGCGGCCCGCGCGACCGGTCTCCTGGTAGTAGCCCTCGATCGACTTGGGCAGGTCCAGGTGCGCCACGAACCGCACGTCGGGCTTGTCGATGCCCATGCCGAAGGCGATGGTGGCGACCATGACCAGCCCGTCCTCCCGCAGGAAACGGGACTGGTGCTTCGCGCGCACCGCTTTGTCCAGGCCGGCGTGGTAGGGCAGCGCGGTGACGCCGTTGGTGGTCAGGAACTCGGCGGTGCGCTCCACTTCGGCGCGGGAGAGCCGGTAGACGATGCCGGACTCGCCGAGGTGCTCGGTCTGCAGCAGCTGCAGCAGCTGCCTGCGGGCGTCGCTCTTCGGCGCGATCCGGTACTGGATGTTGGGCCGGTCGAAGTCGGAGACGAAGTGCCGGGCTTCGGTCAGCTGCAGGCGGGTGGCGATCTCCTGCCGGGTGGCGGGCGTGGCGGTGGCGGTCAGGGCGACGCGCGGCACGTCGGGCCAGCGCTCGTGCAGCACCGACAGCGCCAGGTAGTCGGGCCGGAAGTCGTGTCCCCACTGGGCCACGCAGTGCGCTTCGTCGATGGCGAACACCGCGACCTCGCCGCGCGCGAGCAGCTCCAGCGTCGAGTCGAGCCGGAGGCGCTCGGGGGCCAGATACAGCAGGTCGAGATCGCCGTTGAGGTAGGCGTCTTCGGTCTCGCGGCGCTGCTGGTAGCTCTGCGTGGAGTTGAGGAATCCCGCGCGCACCCCCAGCGCGGCCAGCGCGTCCACCTGGTCCTGCATCAGCGCGATCAGCGGCGAGACCACGACGCCGACACCGGGACGCACCAGCGCCGGGATCTGGTAGCACAGCGACTTGCCGCCACCGGTCGGCATCAGCACCAGGGCGTCGCCACCGGAGACGATGTGGTCGATGATCTCCTGCTGGGTACCTCGGAAGGAGTCGTATCCGAAGACCCGTCGCAGGACCTGGAGGGGGTCGGCGGCCTGTTCGGTCGCGGTTTCGGGAGACGCCACGGCGGGCATCTTACGCAGCGGGCCGGACGTCCTCCGGTGCCCACGCACCTCGGTGAGTCGGCGGGGAACGGGCGAATGGTGACCTGGGTCTCCTTCGAGGTGTGGTGCGGGCGCCGGGAATACTTCGTAAGGAAGACTCGTTCCCGCAAGTAGTTGAAGCTCGTACAAAATGACGCGGGCTCGGGTCGAGTAGGGAGTTCACAATGCAGTTCGGGATCTTCTCGGTCAGTGACGTGACGACTGACCCGACCAACGGACGGACTCCGACCGAGGCCGAGCGGATTCAGTCGATGGTGCGGATCGCGCTCAAGGCCGAAGAGGTCGGACTCGACGTCTTCGCCACCGGCGAGCACCACAACCCGCCGTTCGTGGCCTCCTCGCCGACGACGATGCTCGGCTACATCGCGGCCCAGACCAAGAAACTCATCCTGTCCACCTCCACCACGCTGATCACCACGAACGACCCGGTGAAGATCGCCGAGGACTTCGCGATGCTGCAGCACCTCGCGGGCGGGCGCGTGGACGTGATGATGGGCCGCGGCAACACCGGACCGGTCTACCCGTGGTTCGGCCAGGACATCCGGCAGGGCATCCCGCTGGCGATCGAGAACTACGGGCTGCTGCGCCGGTTGTGGCAGGAAGACGTGGTCGACTGGGAGGGCAAGTTCCGCACTCCGCTGCAGTCGTTCACCTCGACCCCGCGCCCGCTCGACGGCGTCGCGCCGTTCGTCTGGCACGGCTCGATCCGCTCGCCCGAGATCGCCGAGCAGGCGGCCTACTACGGCGACGGCTTCTTCCACAACAACATCTTCTGGCCCTCCGACCACACCAAGCGCATGGTGCGGCTGTACCGGCAGCGCTTCGAGCACTACGGGCACGGCAAGGCCGACCAGGCCGTCGTCGGGCTCGGTGGACAGGTGTTCATGCGCAAGAACTCCCAGGACGCCGTGCGCGAGTTCCGGCCCTACTTCGACAACGCACCGGTCTACGGCGGCGGGCCGTCGCTGGAGGAGTTCAGCCAGGCCACCCCGCTGACGGTCGGCAGCCCGCAAGAGGTCATCGATCGCACGCTGGGCTTCCGCGAGACCGTCGGCGACTACCAGCGCCAGCTGTTCCTGATGGACCACGCTGGCCTGCCGCTCAAGACGGTCCTGGAGCAGCTGGACATCCTCGGTGAAGAGGTGGTCCCGGTGCTGCGCGAGGAGTTCGCCAAGCTCAAGCCCGCGCATGTCCCCGAGGCCCCGACCCACGAGTCCCTGCTGGCTGCGAAGCAGGCGGAGCAGAAGGAGGAGGTCGCGAAATGAGCGAGCGCACCATCGTCGTGATCTCGGCGGGGCTGAGCAACCCGTCCTCGACGCGGATGCTGGCCGACCGGCTGGCCACGGCCACCGCCCGCAACGCGCAGGTCAACGTCCGTTTCGTCGAGCTGCGGGATCACGCCAAGGACATCGCCAACAACTTCGTCACCGGTTTCCCCTCACCGGAGCTGGACGAGGTGCTGGAGGCCGTGCGCGGGGCGGACGGGCTGATCGCGATCACCCCGATCTTCCAGGCGTCCTACAGCGGCCTGTTCAAGTCCTTCTTCGACGTGCTGGACAAGGAAGCGCTGGCGGGCAAGCCCGTGGTGATCGGCGCGACCGGCGGTTCGGCCAGGCACTCCCTGGCGCTGGAGCACGCGATGCGGCCGATGTTCGCCTACCTGCACGCCGTCGTCGCGCCGACCTCGGTCTACGCGGCATCGGAGGACTGGGCGACCGGCGGGGACAGCACGTTGGCCGACCGCGTCGAACGCGCGGCCGGTGAGCTGGCTGCGCTCGTCGAGCAGCGTCCGGCGGTCCAGGCGCCGGATCCGTTCGAGGAACCCGTCCCGTTCGAACAACTCCTGGCCCAGCAGCAGAACTGATCGATCACCGGCCCGGCGCAGCGCCTGACGAGGCGCGGCGCCGGGCTGGTGCGCGTCGCCCGGGTGAACGCCGCACGTCCGGAAATCGGCCCTCGTGGCGACTACCGTGGGCTCATGAGCGGCGATCGAATCCCGGCTGCGGAGCCTGCCGAACTGGTGCCCGCCTCGGCGCGGTTGCGCGCCGAGGGCGTGGAGCTCGTGGAGCTGTCGTTCGTGGACAACGCGGGGATCACGCGGGTCAAGACCGCGCCGCTGGACCGGTTGTCGGAGCTCTGCCGCTACGGGCTCGGCGCCTCTCCCTGCTTCGAGACCTTCACCTTCGACGACGTGATGCTGCGCGGGACCCACCTCGGCGGCCCGGACGGCGACCTGCGACTCATCCCGGACATCTCCCGGCTGACCCAGCTGGCGGCGATGCCCGGGTGGGCCTGGGCTCCCGCCGACAAGTACACCCAGGACGGCCCGCGGTTCGTCGCGTGCCAGCGGGCCTTCGCCGCCCGGCAGGTCGAAGCGGCGGCCGACGCGGGCTTGTCGGTGTCGGTGGCCTTCGAGCACGAATGGGTCGTCGCCGAGGAGCAGGACGATTTCGTGCCCGCGATCAGCGGACCCGGCTACGGGCAGGTGCGGCTGGAAGCGCTCGCCGACTACGGCCTGGCGCTCACCCGGGCCATGCGCGAACAAGGCGTGGAGGTGCTGCAGTTCCACCCCGAGTACGCGGCCGGTCAGGCGGAACTGTCGGTGGCGCCGGCATCACCGGTGGGCGCCGCCGACGACGCGGTGCTCGCCCGGCACACCGTGCGCGCGGTGACCCGCAACCACGGCTGGCGCGCGAGCTTCGCTCCGTGTCTCGTGCCGGGGGGAGCGGGATCGGGTGCGCACCTGCACCTGTCGGTCCACGACTCGCGGGGGAACCTGCTGGCCGACGGGCCAGGGCGGCACGGGCTGCAGGCCCGGGGCGAGTCCTTCCTCGCCGGTGTGCTGCGCGAACTTCCCGCGCTCGTGGCCATCGGAGCGGGCAACCCGGCGAGCTTCCTGAGGCTCGGCCCGTCCCGCTGGGCGGGCATCTGGCAGGTCTGGGGCAGGGAAGCCCGGGAGGCCGCGCTGCGCCTGATCACCGGGACCGCGGGCACCCAGTCCTGGGCCGCCAACGCCGAGATCAAGTGCTTCGACGCCACCGCGAACCCCTACCTGGTCGTGGGGGCGGTGATCGCCGCGGGAACGGCCGGGGTGCGCGAGGAGCTGACCCTGCCCGACGAGATCACCGGAGACCCGGCGCTGCTGAGCGAATCCGCACGCGCCGAGGCCGGGATCGAACGGCTCCCGGCCGGACCGGACGAGGCGGCCGACGCGCTGGCCTCCTCGGAGGTCCTGGCCGAGGCGCTGGAACCCGAGCTGCACGACGCGATCCTGACCGTCCGCAGGGGAGAGGCCGCGCGCTTCGCCGAGGCCGACCCCGAGGACGTGGCCTCCGCCACGCGCTGGACCTGGTAGGACAAACGCGGTCGCGCCTGCGGTTGTTCTGCACCGCGACGACCGACGAGGGGGAGACGCGTGTCGAACGGCATGGGACAGCTGGACAACCCGGTGTGGCACTCGTTGAACGGCGCGCACGCGCGCTTCGCCGAACGATCCGGTGAAGCCGTGCGCTACGCGCCGTCCCTCTCGCCCTTCCTGGCGCTGCCCGCCGAACCCGACGCCGGGGCGTGGCGCGACGCGGCGAAGCTCGTCGGGCCGGGCGGGTTCATGGTCATCACCGGGCCCGTGCGCACGGCACCCCCCGCGTGGCACGCGTTCGAGGCGCTGCCCGGGGTCCAGATGGTCGACGACGGCGTGACCGGAGCGCCCGAGCCGGAAGCCGTCGCGCTGACCGCCGCCGACGTTCCCGAGATGCGCGAGCTGGTGAAGCGCACCCAACCGGGCCCCTTCGAGGACCGCACCGTCGAACTCGGCACCTACCTGGGGATCCGCAGCGGGGGAGAGCTCGTCGCGATGGCCGGCGAGCGGATGCGCCCGCAGGGCTGGACCGAGATCAGCGCCGTGTGCACCGACCCCGCCCACCGCGGAAGAGGACTGGCGTCCCGCCTGGTCCGGGCACTGGTCGCGAGCATCAGGGGCCGCGACGAGCAGCCGTTCCTGCACGCGGTGGCCACCAACACCGGAGCCATCGCCCTCTACGAGCGGATGGGCTTCCGGATTCACAACCGACCGATGTTCCAGGCCCTGCAGGCGCCCTCGGCCTGAGGGCTCGTCCTCAGTCCGCGGTCGCGGTGACGCCGCCGATCTCGCCGTTGCGGAACGCGTCGACGAACAGGCGGTGGTCGTCGCGGACGACCACCGCGTAGTCCAGGGCGAAGTCGACGAGCCAGTCGACGAACTCCTCCTCGCGATCACCGATGACGGCGAGGATCGCCTCCTCGACCTGGAAGTCGACCAGCTCGGTGTCCGACTGCGCGTCCGACACGCAGTGGATCTTCGCCATCGCCCGGCCGAGGTAGTCCAGCACCGGCAGGATGTCGCTCGGCTCGGTGAGGTCGTCCCAGTCCAGGTCCGACTCGTAGGGCGAGAGCTCGTCGACGAGGTAGCCGACACCGCCGATCTCGGTGTGGCCGAGCATGGGATCCGCGTGCGCCTGCAACGCGCGCTGCGACAGAGCGGTCCGGTGCCCGTGGTGCTCGAAGCGGCTGCGGATGCGCTCGTCGGTGACCACCCGCGACGGAGCCGCCACGTTGCCCTGCTTCATCGACAGCACCACGTCGTTCTCCAGCGCCTCGGTCGGGCCCTCGATGAGCACGTTGTAGGCGGGCAGTCCCGCGCTGCCGATGCCGAAACCGCTGGACCCCACGATGTCCTTGATCGTGTAGGCGACCTCCCGCATCCGGTTCTCCTGCGGGATCGTCTCCAGGTAGCGCTCGAAGGCCTGCTCGACGCGGCCGCGCTCGGCGTCGTCGAGCTGGCGGATGTTCGGGCCGCGCCGCATCCGCCGGTCGTACCCCTCGGCCTCGGTGAGCCTGCCGAGCAGTTCGGTGCGGCTGCGCAGCCGCGTCTGCTGCAGCAGGTCGTGGATCGTGCCGTCGGTGGTCGACAGCCGCAGCGAGTAGTCCGAGTCGCCCTCCTCGGTGGCGAAGGAGCGAACCTGGTCCAGGTAGGACGTCGCGGCGCGGCGCACGAACGACACGATGTCGGAGTCCGGCAGCGCCTTGCTCCACGCGAGCAGCGCCAGGCTGGCGGCGAACCGCTGCAGGTCCCAGGTGAAGTGCCCGAGGTAGGCCTCGTCGAAGTCGTTGACGTCGAAGACCAGCACGCCAGAGGCGTTCATGTACGTGCCGAAGTTCTGCGCGTGCAGGTCGCCCTGGATCCACACCCTGCTCGTGCGCTCGTCCGCCCACGGGTCGGGGAGGCGGTTGACGTCGGCGTAGAACAAGCACGCGCTGCCCCGGTAGAAGGCGAACGGGTCGGCCGCCATCTTGCGGAATTTGGTGCGGAAGGCCGCCGGATCGCGCTCCATGAGTTCGGAGAAGGCGTCGACGAGGATGTCGGCGATCCAACCGCGGCGGGCGTCGGTGTCGGTGGCACCGAGGCTTCGAGCGAGCTCGGACATGGGGTTCCGTCCACTGTGAACAGTAGTGACAACGTGGGGTTTCAGCCTATCCGAGGATTCCGCGGGTCTCGACGACGATCAGCTGTCCACGCAGGACGAAAGGGACATGGTCCGGCCCTCGGCGCTCGTGACGCTGACGAGAACCGGGGAATCGTGCGGTGGTGGTCCTGCGGTGCTCGGCCGGGAGGAGTGAGGTTGTTCGCGGTGGCGCGGGGAAATAGCCTCGGCCGGATACGGTGCGTGCAGTGAGTGGAGGTGGTGATGGCCGAGGTGGGAAGCCCGCCCGCGCGCAACACGCGGCCCCGGAACCGGCGAGCCCTGATCACCGCTGCGGCGGCCGAGCTGTTCTACCGCGACGGTTTCGACCAGGTCGGCATGAGCGACATCGCCGAGGCGGTCGGCGTCGGATCCTCCGCGCTGTACCGGCACTTCGCGGGCAAGCAGCAGCTGCTGACCCACGTCGTGCTCGACGAGCTGCACCCGTTCACCGAGATCACCGCCGACACCGGTGACGTCGAGCAGGTGGTGGCCCGGCTGGCGGCCGCCGCGCTCGATCACCGCCAGCTCGGCGTGCTCTGGCAGCGGGAGTCCCGCCGGCTGCCGGACGAACGCCGCGACGTGCTGCGCGCGGAACTGCGGGAGGTCGCACGCGGTCTGACCCGGCTCGCCCACGCCTTCCAGCCCGGCCTCGACGACGCCGACGCGCGGTTCCGCGCCTGGTGCATGTTCAGCGTGCTGACCAGCCCGTCCTACCACCAGGTGCAGCTGTCGCGGCGGGAGTTCGAGGGGCTGCTCGGCGAGATGGTCGTGATCATCGGCCACCGCCCGCCCCACGACCTCGCGCCGCGCCCGGAGGCCGGCCCCGACCAGCTCGAGCGCTTCGCCGGGCGGTCCTCGCGCCGCCGGTTGCTGCTGGCCGCGGCCACCCGGCTGTTCGCCGACGCCGGCTACAGCAAGGTCACCACCGAGGACGTCGGCGCCGCGGCCGGGATCGCCGGGCCGAGCCTGTACAACTACTTCGCCAGCAAGCAGGAGCTGCTCAGCGCGGTGATCACCCGCGGCAACGCCTGGCTGGAGGTGGAGCTGGAGCGGACCCTGGCCACCAAGACCGATCCGGCCGAGGCGCTGCGCGCGCTGCTGCGGTCCTACATCCGCTTCGCCTTCGACCACGGCGGGTTCATCGACATCCTGGTCAGCGAGGTCGGCCACCTGCCCGCTGTCGAACGCCACCGGGCGCGTCAGACCCAGCACTCCTACGTCGCCGAGTGGGTGGGGCTGCTGTGCGAGGCGCGTCCGGAGCTGGACCCGGTGCGCTCCCGGATCCTGGTCCAGGCGGCGCTGACCGCGGCCAACGACATGGCGCGCACCGGTCCGATCCGCGATGCCAGGACGGTGCTGCGACTGGGCTCGGCGCTGATGCTCGAAACGCCGGTCGAGGGGTGAGTGTGTGCGCTACCCGTCATTCACTTAGCGGCAAAATCACCAGGAGACCTCCGCTGGAACGGGCGGCAGCGGCTACTGGCGGGTCACTTGAGCGTTTGACTCGATCAACCCGCGGCAATTAATCTCCACCAGGACAGATCCGCCCGCCGAACCGCGCAGACCCGCGGATACTGGAACCGAGCAGGTAACGAGGACAGGTTGGTTGCATGAGCAGCGCGACGGAGCCGGTGGGTCAGCCGCCGGTTGACGTGCCGGACATCCACACGACCGCAGGCAAGCTTGCGGATCTGTACCGGCGGAACGACGAGGCGGTGCACGCCGGCTCGGCGCGCGCGGTGGCCAAGCAGCACGAGAAGGGCAAGAAGACCGCCCGCGAACGCATCGACATGCTGCTGGACGAGGGCTCGTTCGTCGAGCTCGACGAACACGCGCGGCACCGCTCCACGAACTTCGGCATGGAGGCCAACCGCCCGTACGGCGACGGCGTGGTGACCGGTTACGGCACCGTCGACGGCCGCAAGGTGTGCGTGTTCTCCCAGGACTTCACCGTTTTCGGCGGTTCGCTGGGCGAGGTCTTCGGCGAGAAGATCGTGAAGGTCATGGACCTGGCGCTCAAGACCGGGTGCCCGCTGATCGGCATCAACGACTCCGGCGGCGCGCGCATCCAGGAGGGCGTGGCGGCGCTGGGCCTCTACGCCGAGATCTTCAAGCGCAACACCCACGCTTCGGGCGTCATCCCGCAGATCTCGCTGATCATGGGGCCGTGCGCGGGTGGTGCGGTGTACTCGCCGGCCATCACCGACTTCACGGTGATGGTCGACAAGACCTCGCACATGTTCATCACCGGCCCGGACGTCATCAAGACCGTCACCGGCGAGGACGTGACCTTCGAGGAGCTGGGCGGCGCGCACACGCACAACTCCCGCTCCGGCAACGCGCACTACCTCGCCTCCGACGAGGACGACGCCGTCGGCTACGTCAAGGAACTGCTGTCGTTCCTGCCGAGCAACAACCTCTCCGAGGCGCCGGTCTTCGAGGGTGCCGACACCGGTGCCGGGTCGATCGCGGACGCGATCACCGACGAGGACCGCGAGCTGGACACGCTGGTGCCCGACTCGCCCAACCAGCCCTACGACATGCACCGGGTGATCGCCGCGGTCGTCGACGACGAGGAGTTCCTGGAGGTCTCCTCGCTGTTCGCGCCCAACATCGTCACCGGCTACGGGCGCGTCGAGGGTCAGCCGGTGGGCATCGTGGCCAACCAGCCCACCCAGTTCGCCGGAACGCTGGACATCGGCGCGAGCGAGAAGGCCGCGCGCTTCGTGCGGACCTGCGACGCCTTCAACATCCCGGTGCTGACCTTCGTCGACGTGCCCGGTTTCCTCCCCGGAACCGACCAGGAGTGGAACGGCATCATCCGGCGCGGCGCGAAGCTGCTCTACGCCTACGCCGAGGCCACCGTCCCGCTGGTCACGGTCATCACGCGCAAGGCCTATGGCGGCGCGTACGACGTGATGGGCTCCAAGCACCTCGGCGCCGACATCAACCTGGCCTGGCCGACCGCGCAGATCGCGGTCATGGGTGCTCAGGGCGCGGCCAACATCCTCTACCGGCGGCAGCTCGGCGACGCCGCCGCAGCCGGTGAGGACGTCGAGGCCCTGCGCGCGCGGTTGCAGCAGGAGTACGAGGACACCCTGTGCAACCCCTACACCGCCGCCGAGCGCGGGTACGTGGACTCGGTCATCCCGCCGTCGCACACCCGCGGCTACGTGGCCCGCTCGCTGCGCATGCTGCGCGACAAGCGTGCGAGCCTGCCCGCCAAGAAGCACGGCAACATCCCGCTGTGATGGGAGTTCTCCGATGAGCGAAGAGACACCGCAGCGACCGGTGCTGCGCATCGTGCGCGGCGAGCCCGACGACGTCGAGATCGCCGCGCTGACCGCCGCGCTGGCCGGTGCTTCGGCCGCACGCGCTCCCGAGGAGGAGTCGACACCGCTGTCGCTGTGGGGCGACCCGGTGTCGGCGGTGCGCCACCCGGCGGGTCGCCGCCCGCTCCGCCCGGGTCCGCACGCGTGGCGTGCCTCGGGCATGCCGGGCTGAAGTCCGTTGCCAGACTTGATGTTTTCCGCCTGCTCCGGCGTCGCGCCGGGAAAATGAGGAGTTGACCACTGTGGACGTGACGCCGATCAGCAAGGTCCTGATCGCCAACCGCGGTGAGATCGCGGTGCGGGTCATCCGCGCCTGCCAGGACGAGGCCATCGCCTCCGTCGCGGTCTACGCCGAGCCCGACGCCGATGCCGCGCACGTGCGGCTGGCCGACGAGGCCTTCGCGCTGGGCGGTTCCACGCCCGGTGAGTCGTACCTGAACATCGACAAGATCATCGACGTCGCCAAGCGCGCCGAGGCCGACGCCGTGCACCCGGGTTACGGCTTCCTGTCGGAGAACGCCGACTTCGCCCAGGCGGTGCTCGACGCCGGACTGATCTGGATCGGCCCGTCGCCGCAGGCGATCCGGGACCTCGGGGACAAGGTCACCGCCCGGCACATCGCCACCCGCGCGGGGGCGCCGCTGGTGCCCGGCACCAAGGACCCGGTCCCGGGCGCCGACGAGGTCGTCGCCTTCGCCCAGGAGCACGGCCTGCCGGTGGCCATCAAGGCCGCGTTCGGCGGCGGCGGTCGCGGCCTGAAGGTCGCCCGCACCATCGAGGAGATCCCGGAGCTGTTCGCCTCCGCCGTCCGCGAGGCGGAGTCGGCCTTCGGCCGGGGTGAGTGCTTCGTCGAGCGGTACCTGGACCGCCCGCGCCATGTCGAGGCCCAGGTGGTCGCCGACCAGCACGGCAACGTCGTCGTCGTGGGCACCCGCGACTGCTCGCTGCAGCGCCGCCACCAGAAGCTCGTCGAAGAGGCACCGGCGCCCTTCCTCAGCGACGACCAGCACAGCCGGATCCACGAGGCCGCGCGTTCGATCTGCGCGGAGGCCGGTTACTACGGCGCGGGCACCGTGGAGTTCCTGGTGGGCCAGGACGGCACGATCTCGTTCCTGGAGGTCAACACCCGGCTGCAGGTTGAGCACCCGGTCTCCGAGGAGACCACCGGCATCGACCTCGTTCGCGAGCAGTTCCGCATCGCCTCCGGCGAGAAGCTCCACCTCGGTTCCGATCCGGAACCGCGCGGCCACTCCATCGAGTTCCGCATCAACGGCGAGGACGCCGGCCGCAACTTCCTGCCCGCACCCGGCACGGTGACGAAGTTCGTCGCCCCGCAGGGCCCGGGCGTGCGCGTCGACGCGGGTGTGGAGAGCGGCAGCGTCATCGGCGGGCAGTTCGACTCGCTGCTGGCCAAGGTCATCGTCACCGGCGCCGACCGGGGTCAGGCGCTGCAGCGCGCCCGCCGCGTGCTCGACGAGATGCAGGTGGAGGGCATGGCCACGGTCCTGCCGTTCCACCGCGCGATCGTGCGCGATCCGGCTTTCGTCGGCAGCGACGGCTTCACCGTGCACACGCGGTGGATCGAGACCGAGTTCGACAACACCATCGAGCCCTACACCGGTGGTGCCGACGTGGCCGAGGAGACCGAGGAGCGGCAGACGGTCATCGTCGAGGTCGGCGGTCGCCGCCTGGAGGTCTCGCTGCCGGCCGCGTTCGCCGCGACCTCGGCGGCTCCGGCGGCCAAGGCCAAGCCGCGCAAGCGCGCCGGTGGCAAGGCCGGGGGCGCCGCGTCCGGTGACGCCGTCGCCGCGCCGATGCAGGGCACGATCGTGAAGGTCGCGGTCGAGGACGGGCAGGAGGTCGCCGAAGGTGACCAGATCGCCGTCCTGGAGGCGATGAAGATGGAGAACCCCGTCACCGCGCACAAGGCGGGCACGGTCACCGGGCTCGACGCGAAGCCCGGCGACTCCGTCACCCAGGGCACGACCCTCTGCGAGATCAAGTAGTCCTGACGCACGCTGCCGGCCCCGAGGCATCGCCCCGGGGCCGGTGACGTGTTCTGCCTGTTCGAATGTCGCGCGAGATTCGAATCGTGGTGGTCAGGCGAGGAGCGGTGGTGCTTCGGCGCCCTTCGGGCGGGTGAGGTAGCAGTGGGCGTGGTACCACCCCGCTGATTCCTTGCCCTCGGGATCGTGGCCCTGGAGCCGCACGTCGTGGACCGCGGCCCGCTGCTCCTCGGCGTCGGCGAACCGGCGCTGCGGGAAGGTTCCGGGCAGGCGTTCGGTGACCAGGCCGTGCGCCGCCAGCAGGTCGCTGATCTCCGAGTAGTCGAAGACCCTGAGCACGAAGATCGCCAACCACAGATCGCCCGGCCGGTTGATCGCCTGGAGCAACCGCTCGAACGTCGCGAGGCCGACGTACCCGACACCTCCGGTGGAGATGATGAGGTCGGTGTCGGCGACCCCCTTGGTGAGCTCCGCTGTGGGATCGGTGCTCTCGAGGTCCTCGGCCCAGCCGTCGGTGAGCAGTCCGGAGCGGCGGCCGTAGTCGATCGCCGGTTCGGAGACGTCCAGTCCGACGATCTCGAGCCCGCCGCCGTACCGCTCGCGGTCCCGAGCGGCCAGCTCCGCCGGGGACAGACTCGCGACGCCCGGCTCCGCGTAGCGGGTGAGGACGTCGGCGGGATCCGACGTGGACTTCAGCAGGGCCGAGTTGATGCCGTAGGAGCAGCAGACGTCCAGCACGCGCCCGGGGCGCGCCGCCCCGATCACCTCGCGGAAGATCGGGGTGGCGCGCTGCGGGATCTGGTACTCGAAGCGCTCCAGCGTCGAGACGTACGCCCGCGGGTCAGGTTGGACGTAGATGTCGCTGAAGTCGGCCTTGTGCTCGCCGGTCAGGCTCATGACTCGGCGCCGAGGAGTTCGGTGAGCTCCTCGATCGCTACCGCGAGCTGGTCGGCGAACCCGGTCATCTGCTCGCCGACGGTCAGCGGCGTGCTCAGGTGCACGTTGAAGCTCTGCGGCAGCAGCAGGTAGGCGACGCCGATGCAGTGCTCGCTGGTGGCGCCGAAGCCGAAGTACTGGATGTTCACCGACGGCGCGGCGCTGGTGCTCAGGTAGTCGTCGCGCATCTTCAGCCACCCGGGCGAGGTGTAGAGCGCAGGAGCGAACTCCTGGCCCCGGCGGGCCGCGATCAGCTGCAGCTCCCACAGGTGCTGCTCGGGCGCGTCGCCCGCCTGGCACTCCTTGGCGCGCGTGACGTGCGCGTCGGCCGCACGCCGGAACGCCTCGGTGCGGGTGGTGCGGTCCGCGCCCGGGTCCTCCATCGCGGCGACGAAGTCGAGGATCTCCGGGGTGACCACGCGCATCGCCTCGGTGCGCCCGTGGTGGAACGTCCGCGTCGCGATGGACTCGTAGGTCGCTCCGGTGAAGCCCTTCGACCGGCGGTGCGCCAGCTGGAAGGCCATCTGCACGAACGCGTCCGGGGACACCCCGAGCGACTTGGCGCGCTCCGAGCCGAAGTCGAGGCTCACGGTGCGGGTCGCGGTCGCGTCGGAGTAGGCCTGGTAGTCCTTGGCCGCCGACTCGATCTCACCCGAGAGCTCCGGCGAGAGGCGGAATTCCAGCGCTGACGGCTTCGGTGCTCCCTGCGAGGCGGCTCCCGAGGCCTGCGAGTGCGACTCGGCGGTCCCGGTCAGCAGCGCGTCGACGTACTCGACGATGGTCGTCCCGTCGAGCAGGCAGTGCTCGCCGTTGACACCGGCCGCCCCGTCGGGGAACACGATCAGCGTGATCCCCTTGTCGAACCAGCGGTCGGTCGGGTCTCCGGCCAGCAGCTGCTTGCACTTGCCGCCGGTGTCGGACGGGAGCTCGTGCTCCAGGGCCAGGCAGAACAGCGCCGTCTCGATCACGTCGACCGAACCGGTGTTGTCCAGCAGCAGGGCCTCCCTGTTCGCCGCCCAGGTGACGCGGTCGTTGCTGGTCAGAGCGCCGACTCCGGGGCCGCGGTCGGTGGTGGCGGTGATCTCGCGCAGCGCCTCGGAGAGCTCGTCGAGGGTGTGCGGGACGCCGTCCTGGCCGATCACGTCGAGCCGGAACGCGTTGCCCCGGAAGAACACCACGATGTGCCGGGCCTGGCTCGGACCGGGCTGCCCGGGGGTGTGGGGAGCCCGCACGCCGTCGCGCTCGGCGCGCGGGATGCGGGTGGTGGAGAACAGGTACCGGTGCTGCTGCATGGACAGCGGCTGGCCGCGGCGCGTAGTGGGCGGAACGGTCTCGGCGTCCAGCGCCAGCTTGTGGTCCACCGACGCGGCGATGAGCCGCACGGCGCGACTGATCTGGTCGTCATCGGTGTCGTTGAACAGGAAGAAGAAGTTCGCGTTGAGCGCGATCCGGTCCCTGCGGCCCAGGTAGCGGTCCCGCCAGAACTCGTCCAGCCAGCTGTGCACGTCGTCCTGGCCGGTGTAGGCCGTGAGCGAAGCGTGCAGCTCCTTGGCGGTCTCGGAGTCGAGGAACTCGGAGACGGCCTGCCTGGTGGTGGACAGCTCCTCGTCGGTCAGCAGCGGCGCGCACCACTGCAGGAACCGGGATCCGCTGTCTTCGAGCGTGGGCAGCGGGATGCGGGGGAGCGCGTCCTCGTTGCCGAAAGTGCTGGTGCGCAAAGCAACCTCGTTCGTCTTTAGGATCTGCTTCTCAAGGGCGGTGTCAGCCGCTGGTGGACATTCCTCAGTCGAGCAGGTCGTCGGTCCGGGCGGTGTTGCCGTGAGCCGCGGTGACCCGGCCGAACAGCTGCCGGGTGCGTTCCGCGGTTCCCACCACCCCTGGGCGATCACTGTAGGCGAAGATCGCCGAGTGCCTGGCCACTTCCCCCTCGACGGCGCTCACCCGGTGCAGCGAGTAGCGGCCGTGGAACAGCTGCAGATCACCGGGCCGGAGCGGGAGTTTCCGCACCTGATCGCCGCCGTTGCCGTCGATCACCGCGCCGACGTCGGCGAAGTTCTCCGACTCCGCCGAGCGGATGTGCGGCCAGTACTCGAAGACCCCGCCGCCCTCCGGTTGCTGGGTGACCATGCTGACCGCGAACTCGTTGGTGTCGAAGTGCCAGGGGTGCTCCTTGCCCGGGTTGACGATGTTGACCACGAGGCCGGCGAGCGGGTCCTCCAGCGGGTGGATCCGGGGTTTGCGCAGGCAGTCGGCGAGGAAGCGCTGGAACAGCTCGTCGGTGTAGAGCCGGTGGATGAGGTGCTCCGCCGGGATGTCCTCGCGCGCCACGAACGCGTTGCCGCGCAACGTCGTTCGCTTGCCCGGGTGTCCGTCGGGCAGAGACGCGTCCGGGGCGGTGTTGTAGACGTTGACGGTCTGCTCTTCGTAGTAGGCGCGGTCGGCGATGCCCGCGCACTCGGCTCTCAGCGCCTCGCGGTGCTCGGCGGCCACGAAGTCGCGCAGCACGCTGCAGCCGGTGTCGCGCAGGTCCGCGCGCACCGACTCCACGGCCCGGACCCACTCGGGGCCTCCGGGGTCGTTGAGCGGATAGCGGTCGGTGTCGACGATGTCGGTCACCGCAGCGGTCATCAGATTCCTTCCGAGGCCGGGACGATGGGCAGCGTGATCTCCGAAGGGTTCTCCGGGGACGTGTGGAGGGTGACCGGCGACAGAGCCGCAGGCAGGTCGCGCACCGTGGGCAGCAGGTGGGGGACGTCGAAGGCCTGGACCGCGATCCGGAGCCGGTGGCCAGGGGGGATCACCGCGCCGGTCGGGAACACCTCGACGTCGACCGGTTCGGCGACACCGGGCCGCATGGTGCTCTGCGCTTCCCGGGTGAACGGGTGGAACGGCTGGATCAGCTTCCCGTCGAGGTAGCGCGAGCGGGACTCGTCCAGCGCCCGGTGCGAGAGCACCTGCCAACCGCCGGTGAGCCGGTCGACCGACCCGTCGGGGGGCACCGAGGACACCGACACCGACAGCATCCCGTTCCCGGTGGGCGTCGAGGCGTTGAGGTGGGCGTTGATCGGTCCGCGCATCCGGACCGCCTCGGCCATCGGAGCGGTCTCGAAGACCGTCCCGGACAGGTCGTTCCACCTGTTGTCGCCGCAGAGCTGCGCGATGCCGACGGCGTTGGGCAGACCGGCGGTCCACTGGTTGGTCGAACGCGTGCACAGCCCGGAGACCGGAACCGGGGGCACGGTGCTCTGACCGGGGCGGGGCGCGGAATCCACCAGCTCGCCCGGCCGTCCCGGCAGCGAGGTGCCGGAGAGCTGGAAGCTGCGCGCCCGCTGCTCGCCGATCCACTGGTCGGCGGAGAACCACTGCCCGGACCCGATCTCGTGGTAGGTCAGCGGCGGGACGTCAGTGTCCAGCGCAGGATCGGCCTGCCCGCGCACGTAGTGGTCGAACCAGCGCAGTTGGAGCTCCTGCAGCGTGCCGTGGCCTGCTTCGGCGAGGTGGTCACCGGCGCCCTGCACGTGGTCCCACGGTCCGTAGATCATCTTGACCGGCACGCCGCGCTTGCGGAGCGCGTCGAACACCATCGGGGTCCCGCGCTGGAACAGGTCGTACTCACCGCCGACGAGGAAGGTCGGCACGTCGATGCGGTCGAGCACGCTCGCGGGGGAGCGCTCGGCGTAGAAGGGGCCGTCGAAGGCCGCGTTGAGCCCGAGCGTGGCCTCCAGCAGGGTCGGTGCGGTGAAGCTCGTGGCGCCCTGAACGCGGTCGAGGTAGGTCTGCAGCGCGCTGTCCGGCTCCCGGGCGCCGTAGGCGGGCGGGACCAACCCGGCCCCGGTGACCAGCCCCATCCACAGCGGGATGAACCCGACGTCGAGGGCACCACCCGAGGCGACCACGTCGCGGTAGGTGTCCATCGCCGGGACCTGCGGGAAGATCGCCTTGAGCCCCGGTGGCCGGTGTCCCGCCGCGAACAGCTGGTTGATGCCCATGTAGGAGGCGCCGTGCATGCCGACCGACCCGTTGCTCCACGGGCGTTCGGGTGAGGCCGCCCAGTTGACGATCTCGCCGGAGTCGGCGTTCTCGCGCGCGCTGAACGCCTGCCAGTCACCGCCGGAGGAACCGGTGCCGCGCGCGTCGACGGAGACGTGGGCGTAGCCGCGCTTGGCGAAGTAGTCCGGATCGCCGCCGAGGGCGCTCGCCCCCGGACCGCTCATGAGCGCCTTGTTGTAGGCGATGATGGTCAGCAGCACGGGAAATCGGCCGGGCACCGGCCGTCCCTCGGCATCGGCGGGCAGACGCACGTCCGCGCGCAGCACGGTCCCGTCGGACATCCGCACCGGGACGTCGGTCTGGACCACCGCTCGCGGGTGGTCTTCGGCGCGCGCGGTCCACGCGGGCGCGGGGGCGGCGTCGGCCGCGGTCAGGCCGGCGAGGCCGGTCAGCAGTGCGAGGATCAGGGCCAGCAATGAGCGACGCATCCAGACCTCCCGGGATTCCCGGGGAGATCAACGATCAGCCGTTGCCGGGGTTACGCGGATCGCGCGGATTCGTCGTGAGAACGCAGGTGAGCGGCCATGAACCGGCGTGCCGCGGCGGGATCGCGAGCCTCGATGGCGGCCAGCAGCCGCTCGTGCCGCGAGAGCGCGTCGCGGTCGCTCTCCGCGGGCAGCTCGGCGAGGAGCTGGGTGAACGGTTCGAACAGCAGCGGGACGAAGACGTTGCCGGTGGCGCGCACGATCGCTTGGTGGAAGGCGACGTGGGCCTCGGGACCGCCCGTTTCGCGCATGGTCCGCAGGTGCTCGCGCAGCCGCTCCAGGTCGGCGTCGGTGCGGTGGAGAGCGGCGAGCTCGGCGATCCCGCCCTCCAGCACCCGGCGCGCCACGTGCGCGCCGTCGGCGACCTCCGGGTCGGCGCCGGGGGAGGTCGCGGCGCGGATCATCGAGTGCAACGAGGTCCACTCGGCCGGCGGGTTGACGTAGGTGCCGCGACCTCGCTCGATGCGCACGACGTTCTGCGCCCGCAGCGTCGTGACGGCCTCGCGAACGGTCAACCTGCTCAGCGAGAACAGCTCCGCGAGCTCGGGTTCGGACGGCAGCGCGCCGCCGGCCGGGTAGGTGCCGTCGATGATCGACCCGAGGATCTGTTCGGCGAGCTCGTCCGGCAACGACACGCGGTCTCCGCCCGTTCGTGATCTGGAAGGCCGCGAGAACCAAGAGCTCTCGCGCCCACCCGGTCAACCCGGATCCCCGAGGCGGGGCGTTCCGGCCGGAATCGACCGTCGTGGTCCACAGTGGACGACTGGCCTACCGGATCCGGGGAGTCTACTGCACCTGGGTGAGCGCCAACACACACCAACCGGTTGGTATGTGTGGTAGAGCTGGTGGACCGGGTTTCTGGAGGTGTCGTCATGGGCGAGTCGCGGTACGAGTGGATGGAGCCGGGGGCCTTCGAAGTGGCGCCGGGCGTGCACCGGATCCCGCTGCCGCTGCCCAACGACGGGCTGCGCGCGGTCAACGTCTACGCCATCACCGACGGCAACTCGCTGACCCTGGTCGACGGCGGCTGGGCGCTGGAGGAATCCCGCGAGCAGCTGACCTCCGCGCTCGCGCAGATCGGTGCGGGACCGGGCGACATCACCCGGTTCCTGGTCACGCACGCTCACCGGGACCACTACACCCAGGCCCTGACCTTGCGCCGCGAGCACGGCTCCGAGGTGCTGCTCGGGGAGGAGGAGCGGCACACCCTCGAACGCCTGATGTCGCCCGACCACCGGTCGATGGACCGACAGCTGGAGATGCTGGCCGAGCACGGCGCCAAACCGGTCCGGGACGAGCTGCTCAGCGTGCGCAGCAGCGGATCGCGCCATCACGTCTGGGAGATGCCGGACACCTGGATCAACGCCGCCACCGACCTCGGGCTCACCGAGCGGCAGTTGCGCGCGCTGCCCACGCCGGGCCACACCCGAGGGCACCTGGTGTTCTTGGAGGAACAAGCCGGGCTGATGTTCGCCGGGGACCACGTGCTGCCGCACATCACCCCGTCGATCGGGTTCGAGCAGGCACCCACCGCCAGCCCGCTGCGGGACTACCTCGCTTCGCTGCGGCTGGTGCGCGGGATGCCCGACATGCGGCTGCTCCCGGCGCACGGCCCGGTCACCGACAGCGTCCACGACCGCGTCGACGAGCTGCTGGCGCACCACGACGCGCGTCTGGTGGCCACCGCCGCGGTCGTCACGGCAGGAGCGAGCACCGCTTACGAGGCCGCGCGGGCGCTGACCTGGACCCGCCGCGAACGCGCCTTCGACGACCTCGACGTCTTCAACCAGATGATGGCGGTGCTGGAAACCGCCGCGCACCTGGACGTCCTGGTGCTCCAGGACGAGCTGGGCTCGCAGCGGACCGAAGGCGTCTTGCACTACTCGTAGTCGGTGGACACGCTCGGTGATCACCGGGACGTCGTTCGGCACGCCGAAAATCACCCGACTGCAGCGTAGGGACGACGGGTGATCACGTGCGAGCCTGGATGGGCTCCACGGGCCGCCTGCGGCAACAGGGGAGCGAGTACCTCGTTGGGGTCAAAGGGGACGTCACTAGGAGCTCGTCATGTTGAGCAAGCACGAGCGGGACAGGCTCGCCGAGATCGAATCGGCGCTGGAAGCCGCAGAGCCTGAACTGGCGGAGAAGTTCGAGCGGTTCGAGGGCGACCGCGGCTGGAGCCTGCTGCGCCAGGTGCTGGTGTTCACCGCTGTCGCTCTGACGGCGGTGGTGTCGTTGCTGTCCCTGCTGAGCGGGCTGGTGTGGACCGCTTCCGCGCTCGCCATGATCACCGCGGCAGGCCTGATCGCCGCGTGCTTCGGCCAACGCCAGCACCGGGAGACCTGAAGTCCGGTGTGGACTCACTCGTGCATCGGGTGGGGAAGGGCCTGCAGCACCGTGTCGGCCTCGACGTAGGTGCCCTCGGGCAGCTCGTCGAGTCGATCCATCTGCTCCGGCCCGGCTCCGAGCTCCTCGCACTGCTGCACGATCTCCCGCCTGGTCGCCGGGAATTGCACGTGGCTGAGCACCCGCAGCATGTCCGCGCGATCGGCCAGCACGACAACACCTCCTGCCCTGCGCGCTCGCTCACCTACGCCATACCCCGTCGGCTCTCCCGGGAACCCTCATCGCACGAGTTCGCGCGCCTTGTCGGCGATGGCGGTGGCGTCGATGCGCGCCTGACCCAGCAGCTCCGCGGGTGTGCCGGAACCGGGCATCTCGTGCACGGCGAGCGCGCGCACCTGCGTCGGCTGATCGGCCAGCGCGCTGAGCACCGCCTCGCCGAGACCGCCCTCGGGCCAGTGGTCCTCGGCGGTGACCAGGCCCCCGGTCTCGGTCGCGGCCCTGCGCAGCGCCTCGGTGTCGACGGGCTTGATCGAGTACAGGTCGATCACCCGCGCGCCGATCCCCTCCGCCTCCAGGACGTCGGCGGCCTTGAGCGCTTCGTGCAGGGTGACCCCGGCGCCGACCAGCGTCACGTCCGCTCCGTCCCGGACCACCTTGGAACCGCCGACCGGGAACTGCTCGTCCGGCGGGTAGATCACCGGCATCGCCCCGCGGCTCGTGCGCAGGTAGCTGATCCCGGGGAGGTCGGCCATCGCCGCGACCAGCTGCACGGTCTGGTTGGCGTCGCACGGGTAGAGCACCGTGCTGCCGTGCACCGCGCGGAACGCGGCCAGGTCTTCCAAGGCCATCTGGGAGGGACCGTCCTCGCCGATGGCCACGCCGGCGTGCGAGCCCATGAGCCTCAGGTCGGCCCTGCTGACCGCGGCCATGCGGACGAAGTCGTAGGCGCGGGAGAGGAACGCGGCGAAGGTCGAGGCGAACGCGCACCAGCCGCGCACCTGCATGCCCACCGCGGCGGCCACCATCTGCTGCTCCGCGATGTACATCTCGAAGTAGCGATCCGGGTGGCTGTCGCGGAACAGCTCGCTGAACGTCGAGTTCGACACCTCGCCGTCCATCGCCACCACGTCTCCGCGCCGGTCGCCCAGGGCCGCCAGCGCCTGTCCGTAGGCCTTGCGGGTGGCCAGCTCGGTGCCCTCCTCGAAGGCGGGAAGACCGCTGGAGCCGGTGTCGAACACGTGCGGGGAGAGGCCCTCCTCGGGCTTGGCGGGTTTGACCCGCAGGTCGCGCAGGCCGCCGAGCTCGGCGATGGCCTCCTCGGCGTGGCTCAGCGGCTTGCCGTGGAAACCGGGTTTGTCGGCGACCTCGGAGACTCCCTTGCCCTTCTGGGTGGCGGCGAGGATCGCGACCGGGCGCCCGTCGCCGTCCTCCGCCGCGGTCAGCGCGGCTTCGATCTCGTCGAGGTCGTGGCCGTCGATCTCGATGGTGCGCCAGCCCGCGGCCTGCGCACGAGCGGCGTAGGAGCCCAGATCCCAGCCGTGCATGGTCGGTCCGGTCTGGCCGAGGCGGTTGACGTCGATCAGCGCGACGAGGTTGTCCAGCTGCTCGTGGCCCGCGTGCTCCAGGGCCTCCCAGACCGAGCCCTCGGCCATCTCGCTGTCACCGCAGAGCACCCACACCCGGTAGGGAAGGCGATCGAGCCGCTTGGCCGCGAGCGCCAGGCCGACCCCGATGGGCAAGCCCTGCCCGAGCGAACCGGTCGCCACGTCGACCCACGGCAGAACGGGGGTCGGGTGGCCTTCGAGCCTGCTGTCGAACTTGCGGAACGTCAGCAGCTCGTCGTCCTCGATGGCGCCGACCGCCTTGAAGACGGCGTACTGGAGCGGCGACGCGTGACCCTTGGAGAAGATCAGGTGATCGTTGGCGGGATCGTCCGGACGGTCGAAATCCAGCCGCAGGTGCCCGTCGAGCAGCACGGCCAGCAGATCGGCCGCGGACATCGACGAGGTGGGGTGCCCGGATCCGGCGGCGGTGCTGGACCGCACCGAGTCCACCCGCAGCTGCTGTGCCAGTTCGGAGCGGAACATTGCCTGGTCCATGTCCCGGAAGGTGCCCGGGGTGCGGCCTGGCGAAACAAGGTGCAGGTCATCCAGGCGAGGTGACCCGCGGGAGCAGGAAGGAGTGCGCGCTCACGCGCCGTGCTCACACGTCACGAGGATGGATGCCAACAACCGTCATCAGGTAGTCCTCAGCGCGCCGGACGAGGTCCGACCGACGATCCCACCATCCGCGGAAGATCCACATGTCGCACTGGCCGTGCAGCGTCCCCTTCGTCAGGTCGAGATCGGGCCGAGCGAAGAAGACGTCGTAATAGGGGGCGAAGAACTCGTCGGGGAACTGGAACTGCTCCGCCAGCGCGTACAAGGGCGTTCCGGCCTGCTCGGCCTTCACGACGTGGTTGACGTCCGCGCCCCCGTCGAACAACCGCTCCAGCAGCGGCGCTTCCGCCGGGGGATCATGCCGCTTCTGCGCCAGCAGCACGTGAGCCGCCGTCCGGCCTTCCTCCGTCAGGGCCGAGGCATCGGCGCCGTCATCCAGCACGCGGTTCGCCAGCGCGACCCGAGCCGCCGGGTCCTTGTTCGCCAGCACGCAGTGCAGGAGGGACCGGCCCGAGCTGTCGGTCCACCCGGTCGCCATCGACGGTTCGTACAGCGCCAGGAAGTCGTCGACCGATCCCGAGCGCGCCACCCACCTCATGTTGGACGGCACCGCTGCTCCGGTGTCAGTCCAAGCCGCCGTTGCTCAGTCCGGAGAGCAGGCGCTTGATGACCTCGGGGTCGACCTCGGCGGTCTCCTCGGTGGTCTGCGGTGCCATCGCGTTCTTCTTGCGGGAGCGGCGGGGGAGCGGGACCGAGTCGGCCTTGACGCCGCTGGGCAGCGGCATCTCGCACCACACCAGGGTGCCGCCGGTGCGCAGCGCGTTCGCACCGCAGCGGCCTTCGGCGAAGCCGGGCGCGAGCTGCGGGGGAACGGTGGCCTGCTCGTCCTGGACCTCGGCGACGAGGCTCTCACCGCTCAGGCGCAGGCGGACGGTGATGAAACCGGGGTTCTTCTGGTCGGCCGCGTCCACGGCAGCGGTCACCAGGGCACCGGTGAGCTGCGTGGCGATGTCGGTCATCTCGCGCAGACTCCACTCGGCCAGGGAGAACCGCACGAACATCTCGGTGCAGTTCACCGCGCTCGGGAGCGCGATCAGTCGAAGGTCGTCGACTTGTGCGGTCTGAGTGTTCACCTGGTTGAGTTCCTCCGTCCGCCCCCACTGCGCTTTCGATCACCCGGAAGCCGTATTTTGCCAACTCTACTGGGTGCCTGGTGCGCAGGGGCCCCTTTTGCTCACGGCCTTGCAATCCGCTGATCAGCCCTGGTTTCGGCGGGCTGAAGCGAACATCGCCAACGTCACCCACAGCCTTCTCCATCTGCGATGACGCTCGATCTGGTGAAAAACGTACGTGACGAAAGCTGGTCGGGACCACCTCCGGACGTATCGGTTCCACAACGGGGATGTTCCAGGCCGGTGGCCCCTGTAATAGCCGAGGGGGTGAACGACGATCGCGTGCCGGGCGCGTCGGAGCGGTCACGGCGTGTCGTGACCGCTCCGACGTTTCCCGCAGCGGTCAGGCCACGGAGTCGAGGCCCTCGGCGAACGCCTTGCCGATGAGCCCGATCTCCTCCTCGGTGATGATCAGCGGCGGCGAGACCGCCAGCGCCTTGCCGAGCGGGCGGACGATCACGCCGAGCTCGCGAATCTTCTTCTGCAGCGTGGGCAATGCGCCCGCGGCGAGTGCGTCCGCGGTGAGCTCCACTGCGCCGAGCAGGCCGACGCCGCCGCGCACCTCGGCGACCGACGGGTGGTCGGCGAGACTCGAAAGCGCCTCGTGCAGCGGCCGCTCCAGCTCGTCGGCGCGGCTGAGGAGGTTCTCGCGCTCCAGGATGTCGAGGTTGGCCATCGCCGCGGCGGCCACCGTCGGGTGCCCGGAGTAGGTCGCGCCGTGACGGAACACCCGTCCGGGCTCGTCCCAGAACGGCTCGGCCACGTGCTCGGCGACCACCACACCGCCCAGCGGCAGGTAACCGCTCGTGACGCCCTTGGCGAAGGTGATCATGTCGGGCTGCAGTCCCCAGCGCTCGACGCCGAACCAGGTGCCCACGCGGCCGAACCCGCAGATCACCGAGTCGGCGACGAACAGGATGCCGTGCTCGGAGCAGATCTTGGCCACTGCTTCCAGGTAGCCCGGTTCCGGCGGGTGGAGGCCGCCGGCGCCGATCACGGGCTCGGCGAAGAACGCCGCGATCTTCTCGGCGCCGATGCGGTCGATGGCCTCCCGCAGGCTCTCGGCGTCGTCGTGGGCCACGCGCCCCGTCTCCGGCACGAGCTGGCCGAACCCGGCCTGGTTGGCCTCGATGCCGCCGATGCTGGTGCCCATGCCGTTGGTGCCGTGGTAGGCGTTGCCGCGGCTGAGGATGTGGGTGCGCTGCGGCTGCCCGCGCTGCGCCCAGTACTGCCGGGCGAGCTTCGCGGCCGTGTCGATGGACTCACCGCCACCGGTGGTGAGGAAGATCTTCGCGCGGGGCATCGGGGCGAGTTCCGACAACCTCGTGGCCAGCTCCTCGGCAGGCCGGTTGGTGTAGTCGTTGAAGACGAAGTAGGACTCCAGCTCGCGCATCTGCGCCGCGGCGGCCTCGACGATCTCGGTGCGGCCGTGCCCGGCGTTGGCGTACCAGAGGCTGGCCGTGCCGTCGAGGTAGCGGCGTCCGGAGTCGTCGTAGATCCAGACCCCCTCGGCCTTGGTGACGCAGAAGCTGCTGCTCTTGACCTCGAACATGTCCGCGAACGGGTGCCACAGCGCGGTCTGGCGAGATGACATGGGGAAATCCTCCTTCGTAGTTCGCCCGACAGCTTCGTCGCCCGGACACCCCGATGGCCAGAGGTGCGGCCGGGGAGTTCGCCGACGCCATCTCTGGCCATCGGGCTGTCCGCCACGTGAGATCCGGCGTCCGTTCGTTGACACCCCACCGCGGGGCCAAGACGATGGTCGGCGTGACCTCTCCGAGACTCAGCAGGCGGATGCACGTCGACCTCCAGCGCGTGACGACGCAGGCCTGTCGCCTTTGACGAAACCACACGTCGAAGGGGAGACGCCGTCATCGGCCGAACCCGGTATCGGTCCGCTCGCGGACCAGGATCAGGGAGCAGTCGTGTCCACCGTTTTGGTCATTTCCGGTAGTCCGTCGCGCACGTCGAAGACGGAGAAGATCGGCGAGCACATCGCCCAGCGACTTGCGGCAGACGGGCGCACCACCGAGCACCTCCGGGTGCGGACCCTGCCGGCCGAGGCGCTGCTGAGCGCGGACGTCAGCGATCCGGCCATCGCCTCCGCGGTCGCTCAGGTGGAGGCCGCCGACGGGATCGTGCTGGCCACGCCCACCTACAAGGCCGCCTACTCGGGCCTGCTCAAGTCGTTCCTCGACCTGCTGCCGCAGTTCGGCTTCGCCGGCAAGGCCGTGCTGCCGCTGGCCACCGGCGGCAGCGTCGCGCACGTGCTGGCCATCGATTACGCGTTGCGCCCGGTCGTGCACTCGCTCGGCGCCCGTCACGCCGTGCAGAGCTTCTTCCTGCTCGACAAGCACCTGTCGCTGGTCGACGAGGTGCTCAGCGTGCACGACGAGAGCGCGGGACCGCTCGCCGACGTCATCGAGCAGTTCGCCAAGGCCCTCGATGGAATCCCGCACACCACGGTCCTCGGCCGCTCGGCCTGACCTCGTTCACGCGCGCGGTCGGCTCAGAGCGGGTCGTCGAGCCAGCGCTGGATGAGGGGGGCGGTGAGAGCGACCAGCTCCTCGGTGGGTTCGGCGCTGATCGCCTTGGTGCGCAGCACCAGCCGGGCGGCTCCCAGGCCCATCAGGTGGCTGCAGACGAGTTCCGCGCGCAGCCGCGCGCGCGGGCCGGTGAGCCGCTCGGCGAGGCGGGTGACCAGCTGGGACTCGAAGTTGTCCCGGAACCGCCCGCCCGCCGGCCGGGACGAGGTGAACACCGCGCGCACGAGCGGGTCGCCCTGGGTGCGCTCGTGGTAGTCCAGCAGGGTGCGCACCAGGTGCTCGCCCAGCCTCGGCAGCTCGCAGTCCAGCAGCTTCTCGGCGTCGTGCTCGAATCCCGAGGCCTGCGCGAAGAGGTCTTCCTTGCTGCCGAAGTACTTGACCACCAGCGCTGCGCTGACATCGGCGTCCGCCGCGATGTCCCGCAGCGTCACATCCGCGTAACCGCACGAGGAGAACCGGCGCCGCGCGGCTCTCAAGATGGTTTCCCGCGTGGCGCACGCGTGGCGGCGCTGCTCCTCGATCGACCCCGTGGGCATGCACCTCAGGCTAGCGCGAGCCCCCCACCGCAACGGCCACCCTCGCGGTAACAGCCTCGTACCGAGGCGGTCCCGGCGTCGCCGCGGCGATCACCGCCGCCAGCAGCCCCGCTCCGCCGGCGACCACGAACACCCACGAGTAGGCGTTGATCGACGGGTAGGTGCCACCGGCCACGTGCACCAGCGAACCCGTGGTCAGCGCGACCACGATCGCGCTGCACGCGGAGGTTCCGATGGACCGGGCCAGGCTGTTGAGGGCGTTGGCGGCGGCGGTCTCGGTGGTGGGGACCGACCGCATGATCAGCGCCGGGAGCGCGCCGTAGGCCAGCGCACCGCCGATCGAACCGACGGTCAGGTTCATCACCACCACCGGCAGCGGGTCGTGCATCAGCGAGCCGCCCAGGTTTCCCAGCGCCAGGACGCAGGCGCCGAGGATGAGCGTGGTGCGCGGTCCGTACCGCCGCGAGATCCGGGCGGAAACGGGGGAGAACAGGCCCATCGCCGCGCCGATCGGCAGCAGGACCAGGCCCGCGATCACCAGCGACATGTCGTAGCCGTAGCCGGTTTCGGAGGGCGCCTGCAGCAGCTGCGAGCCGACCAGGAACCCGGTGAACATCGCGATGCCCACCAGCACGGAGGCGATGTTGGTCAGCAGCACCGTCGGCCGGGCCGAGACCCGCAGGTCCACCAGCGGGGCGCCGGCTCGCAGCTCGTAGGTGCCCCACAGCAGCAGCACCGCGACAGCCGCCGCCAGCAGCCCGAGCACGAGCACGCTCGACCAGCCCCACTCGTTGCCCTTGGAGATCGCCAGCAGCAGGCAGGTCAGCGCGACCGACAGCCCCACCGCGCCGAGGAAGTCGAACTTGCCGCCGGTGCGCGACGAGGACTCGGGCACGACCCGCAGGATGAGGGCGATCTCGAGGAGGGCGAAGACCATCGCACCGGCGAACAGCCAGTGCCAGTTGAGCTCCTGGGCGACGACTCCGGTGATCGGCAGGCCCACTGCGCCGCCGATGCCGAGCGTCGCGCTCATCAGCGCCACCCCGGAACCCACCTTCTCCTCGGGCAGCTCGTCGCGCATGATGCTGATCCCCAGCGGCACCACGCCGACCGCCGCGCCCTGCAGCACGCGACCCACGAGCACGGCCGCGAAGTCGTCGCTGACCGCGCCGACCGCGCTGCCCAGCGCCATCGTGGCCAGGGATAACAGCAGCATCCGGCGCTTGCCGAACATGTCGCCCAGGCGTCCGGTCACCGGGGCGCACACCGCACCGGCCACGAGCGGTGCGGTGACCAGCCAGCCCGCGTTGGCCGCGGTGGTGTTGAGCAGGTGGGGGAATTCGGGCAGGAGCGGAACGACCAGGGTCTGCATCAGGGATACCGCGATCCCGCACGAGGCGAGCACGAAGATGACCGATCTCGAACTGCGTGTTGCCGACGTTGCGGACCCGGCGGGGTTCATCAGACTCCTCACTCATCACGTGAACTCGTGTTCACCCCCGTGAGTAAACCTGTGTTCACCACGGGAATCAAGACGGCGATCGTCCGATTCCACATGCCAGTCGCGAAAATTCACGAAACAGCAGTCCACTGTGGATCGTGAGCGCGAAGCCCCGCTGCGCTGCCCGGTGCGCAACGCAGCAGCACGAACCGCGGTTTCCAGGCCCGTCCGGTTGCTGCGAGACGGCATCGAGCGGTGCGACGGTCGCCGGCGTCCCGGCGGGCGAGACGGGGTGGAAGCGAACGCGGCTCCGCCTCGTCGAAGGTCTCTAGGGGGCGGCGCTGAACTCCAGGCCGGGGAGCGTCCGGCCGTGCTGGGTGGCCTGCTCGAAGGCGTGGGCGATCTCGAGCAGGCGCCGCTCGCCGCGGTGCGGTGCCACGAGCTGGAGGCCGACCGGACGCCCGTCCGGTGTGAAGCCCGCGGGGACGGAGATCGCCGGGCACCCGGTCGCCGAGATCCAGTAGGCCGAGCGCATCCAGTCGAGGTAGGAGGTCATCGCGACGCCGCCGATCTCGGTGGGGAACTCGAGCTCGATGTCGAACGGCGGAACTTGGCTGACCGGGAGCGCGAGCACGTCGTGCTGGGTGAAGAACTCGCGGATCCGGTGGTAGAGGTCGGTGTGCAGCCGTTCCGCCCGGCCCACGGCGGCACCGGTGAGGGCCCGTCCGGCGTCGATGTTGTCGCGGAGGCTCGGTTTGATCTGGTCCGGGTGGGCGTCGCGGAGCTCGCCGAGGGCCAGCTCGAACTGCCAGGCGCGCAACGTGCGGAAGACCTCGTCCGCGCCCGTCAGGTCGGGCGCGGCCTCCTTGACCCGGCCGCCGATGCCGGCGAGCACCCGCGCGGCCGGTTCCAGCACCGCGCGCACCTGCGGGTCCACGACCAGGTCCCCGCCGAGGTCCAGCGAGAACGCGACCCGCAGTCCGGACAGGTCCGCTTCCAGCGATCCCCGGAACACCGATCCGGGTTCGGTGATCGAGATCGGGCTCCGGTCGTCGGGGCCGGCGATCGCCGAGAGCATCAGCGCCACGTCGGCGACCGTGCGCGCCATCGGGCCCTGGACCGACAGCGTCGACCACGCCGCGGCGTCCGGCCACGTGGGCACCCGGCCCGGCGCCGGGCGGAGACCGACGACGTTGCAGAACGAGGCCGGGTTGCGCAGTGAACCGCCCATGTCGCTGCCATCGGCCAGCGGCTGCATCCGGCAGGCCAGCGCCGCCGCCGCGCCGCCGCTGCTGCCGCCCGCCGAGCGATTCGGGGCGTAGGGGTTGGCGGTGGTGCCGAACACCGGGTTGAAGGTGTGCGACCCCGCCGCGAACTCAGGGACGTTCGTCTTGCCCATCACGATCGTGCCGGCAGCCTTGAGCCGTTCGACCACGAGCTCGTCGCGCGCGGGCACGTTGTCGGCCAGCAGCGGGGAGCCCCGGGTCGTGCGGATGCCCGCGGTGTCGTGGGTGTCCTTGTGCGCGATCGGAAGCCCGTGCAAGGGGCCGACCGGTTCGCCCGAGGCCCACCGCTCGTCGGCGGCCGCGGCCGCGTCGAGCGCCCGTTCCGGGTCCAGCGACACCAGTGCGTTGACCTGGGGGTTCAACCGGTCGATCCGCTCCAGGTGAGCCCGCATCACCTCGCGGGCCGAGACCTCACCGGCGCGGATCAGCCCGGCGAGGTCGGTGGCGGTGTGGTGGCACAGCGACTGGGACACGTCCAGGACTCCTCACGCGGAAACGGTCACCCGCAAGCTAGCGCCCCGGACGCAGCGGTGAGGCCCTCAGCCCAGTGCGAGATCGACGACCACGGGAGCGTGATCGGAGGTGCCCTTGCCCTTGCGCGCGTTGCGGTCGACGTAAGAGTCGGTGACCGCGGAGGTGAAGGACTCGTTGCCGTAGGCGAGGTCGATCCGCATTCCCTGGTTGTTCGGGAACCGCAGCGCCCGGTAGTCCCAGTAGGTGAACGGCACGTCGTACTTCAGCGGCCTGGGGTAGACCTCGGTGAGGCCGGACTCGGTCAGCGAGGTCAGCGCCTTGCGCTCGTCCGGCGTGACGTGGGTGGCGCCCTCGAAAGCGGCGATGTCCCACACGTCCTCGTCGTTGGGGGCGACGTTGAAATCGCCCAGCACGGCCCACGGGCGGTCGGCCGCGAGCTCCTCGACGGCGGTGGCGCGCAGCGCGTCCAGCCAGCGCAGCTTGTAGTCGTAGTGGGGGTGCCCGACCTCGCGGCCGTTGGGCACGTAGACCGACCAGACGCGGACTCCTGCGCAGGTCGCGGCGACCGCGCGGGGCTCGGGCGTTTCGAACATGGAACCGTCGGCCTGGAAACCGGGCTGGTCGAGCAGCCCTCGCCGCACGTCGGTCAGCCCGACGCGGGAGAGCACGGCGACGCCGTTCCAGCGGCCGGTGCCGTGCGCGGCGGTCTCGTAGCCGAGCTCACCGATCTCGTCGAACGGGAACGCGTCCTCGGCGCACTTGAGCTCCTGGAGGCACACGACGTCGGGTTCGGCCGTGCCCAGCCAGTCGAGCAGCTTGGGCAGCCGGGCTCCTACCGAGTTGACGTTCCAGGTGGCGATCCGCATGCGCGCAGCTTGGCACACAGCTCTGACGATCGGAGGCGCTAGGGTGCGGTGTTGTGCTCGCCGGCGTACTGGTAGCGCCACACACCGTCGGGGCGCTGGTCACGCCGGTTGTAGCAGGCGTAGGGCGAGCATGGCGACTCCCCGTCGCGAGGCGAGGGGAACGCGAACTCGCCCATGGGTAAGTCCGCGTCCACAGCGGGGATGAAGAACGATCTGCCGTCTTCCGGGCCGCCGATGAGTTCGGCGTAGACGTGTTGCTTCATCGATGTTCTCCCAGCTCGGCGTTCGTCGTAACCGTCCTACAGCCAATAGGAACAAAAACAACGGCCGCAGGTTCCCGTTGTCACCCGAATGTTTTAACGATGTGCTGCGAACGCCGCTCACGACCAGGTGATTGGCGGTTCCGGCGCCCGGGTATCGCGGTGTCATGCCTGGAAACGACGTCGAGCGCCTCGCCGGGCCGTCCCATCCGGACAAGGTGCTCTACCCGCAGGACTCCGTGCGGAAGCAGGACGTGTTCGACTACTACCGCGCCACCTCCGGTGTGCTGATCGCGCACGCGCGGGGGAAGCCGGTGACCATGCGGCGGTTCCCCGACGGCATCGAGGCGGGGGGCTTCTTCCAGAAGGAGGCCTCGAAGCACTTCCCCGACCGGGTGCCGCGCGCCTCGGTGCCGCAGCGCGGCGGCGGCCCTCCGGTGCACCACGTGCTCGTCGAGGACGAGGAGACGCTGCTCTACCTCGCCGATCAGGCCTGCCTGGAGTTCCACATCGCGCTGTCCACAGTGGACGATCTGGAGCGTCCGGTGCTCGCGGTGCTCGACCTCGACCCGCCGGAGGGCGTCGACCTCGCGACGCTGCGCGACGTGGTCCGGCGGATGTGCGACCGGATGACCGATGATGGGCTCGCCCCGCACCTGCAGGCGACCGGCGGCAAGGGGTTCCACATCGCGGCGCCCCTGGACGGCGATCTCGGGTTCGACGAGGTCCGGTCCCGGATGCGCGAGCTGGCCGAGCGCGCTGCGGCCGACGACCCGGACCGGTTGACCACCGAGCAGCGGAAGAACAAGCGAGGCGGCCGGATCTTCCTCGACATCAACCGCAACGCCTACGGCCAGACGATGATCGCGCCCTACTCGCTGCGAGCGCGCCCCGGGGCTCCCGCGGCCACGCCGATCGACCTCGGCGAACTCGGACGGGTGACCCCGCAGTCCTACGGGTGCGCGAACATGGCGCGCCGACTCGCCCAGAAGACCGACCCGTGGAGCGAACTGCACTGATCAGCCGTGCATGGGGTCGCGCGGGCACGGGTAAGCGAGGTGCAGGGCACGACGATGGGGAGGACCCGTGGACGCCGACATCACGCTCTTCGTCGACGGCATCGAGCACCGGCTCACCGTCGACACCCGCACGACCGTGCTCGACGCGCTGCGGGAACGACTCGGGATCATCAGCCCCAAGAAGGGGTGCGACCACGGCCAGTGCGGCGCGTGCACCGTGATGCTGGAGGGCAGGCGGGTGATCAGCTGCTTGATGCCGGCCGTCGCTCACGACGGCGCTCACCTGCGCACCGCCGAAGGGCTCGACGGCGCGGAGCCGCACCCGGTGCAGCGCGGGTTCGTCCATCACGACGCCTTCCAGTGCGGCTACTGCACCCCTGGCCAGGTGGTGTCGGCCGTCGGCGCCATCGAGGAGCTGGAGGCCGGCGAACCCAGCGCGGTCACCGCCGACGGCGCCGATCTCCCCGACGAGATCCGGGAGCGGATGAGCGGCAACCTCTGCCGCTGCGGCGCCTACGCGAACATCGTGCGCGCGGTCGGTGAGGTGGTGAACCGATGAGGCCCTTCGACTACCAGCGCGCCGCCGACGTCGACTCGGCGGTGAGCGTGCTCGCGCACACCGCCGGTGCCGAGTTCCTGGCGGGCGGCACCAACCTGGTGGACCTGATGAAGCTGGAGGTCGCCTCCCCGGACGTGCTCGTCGACGTGCGCCGACTCACCTCCGATCGGATCGAGGACCGGGGCGAGGAGGTGCGCATCGGTGCTTCGGTCACCAACAGCGCCTTGGCCGCGGACCCGCTCGTCCGGCAGCGCTTCCCGGTGCTGTCCCAGGCCGTTCTCGCCGGAGCGTCGGCGCAGCTGCGCAACCTGGCGACCACCGGCGGGAACCTGCTGCAGCGCACCAGGTGCGGCTACTTCCAGGACGTCACCACCCCGTGCAACAAGCGCGAGCCCGGCAGCGGGTGCCCGGCGCGCGAGGGATACCACCGCGACCACGCGATCCTGGGCGCTTCGCACGAGTGCGTGGCCACCCACCCCTCCGACATGGCCGTCGCCCTGGTCGCCCTAGATGCCGTGGTGAACGTGGTCGGCCCGGGCGGGAGTCGCAGCGTGCCCGTCGCCGACCTGCACCGGCTGCCCGGGCGCGAACCGCAGCAGGACACCGTGCTCGAACACGGCGATCTGATCACCTCGGTGGACGTCCCGGCGCTCGGCTTCGCCACCACCTCCCGCTACCGGAAGGCCCGCGATCGCACGTCGTTCGCCTTCGCCCTGGCGTCGGTCGCCGCCGCGATCGACGTCGCCGACGGTGTGGTCCGCGACGTGCGCCTCGCGCTGGGCGGGGTCGCGCACAAGCCCTGGCGCGCGACCTCCGCCGAGGACGCCCTGCGCGGCGGCCCCGCCGGCGCCGAAGCCTTCGCCAGGGCCGCCGACGCCGAGCTGGAAGCGGCGGAGCCCCTGCCCGACAACGAGTTCAAGGTGCCGCTGGTGCGCAACATGATCGGTGGCGTGCTCTCCGAGCTCGCGGGAGTGCCGCGATGAGCACCGCCACCCGGATCATCGGCGCCCCGGTCGACCGCCTCGAAGGGGACTCGAAGGTCCGGGGCCAAGCCCTCTACGCCGCCGAGCACCCCGTCGACGGCCCCGTGCACGCGCACCTGGTGCAGTCGACCATCGCGCGAGGCCGCATCACCGCCATCGACACCGGCGCCGCGCTCGCCGAGCCCGGCGTCCTCGACGTCGTGACCCACCAGAACGCACCGGTCCTGAGCTCCACCGAGGACGCCGAGCTCGCGATCCTGCAATCACCCGAGGTCGGGTACCGGGGCCAGCCCGTGGCGGTCGTGCTCGCCGAGTCCTCCGAGAACGCGCGCGCCGCAGCCGAATTCGTCCGGGTGTCCTACGAGGAGGCCGGGCACGACGTCGTGCTGCGCCCCGAGCGCACGGACCTGGTCCGCCCGGAGCGGGTCAACGGCGGATTCGAGACCGACGACGGCAGGGGAGATTTCGACGCCGCGCTCGCGGAGTCGGAGGTGGTGCACGACGCGCTCTACAGCACGCCGCAGGAGCACCACGTCGCGATGGAACCGCACGCCACCACGGCCGCGTGGTCCGAGGGCGAGCTCACCGTGTACGACTCCACCCAGGGCGTGCACTGGGTGCGCGACGCGCTGACCGGGCTCCTGGGCATCGACCGGGAGAACATCCACGTCATCGCTCCGCACGTCGGCGGGGGGTTCGGCTCCAAGGGACCCGTGCACGCGCACGTCGTCGCGGCGGTCCTGGCCGCGCAGCGGGTGCAACCGCGACCGGTGAAGCTCGCCCTGACCCGCAGGCAGGTGTTCCAGCTCGGCGGTCATCGCGCCGCCACGTTCCAGCGCGTGCGGCTCGGAGCCGACTCCGACGGGCAGCTGACCGCCGTCGGCAACGACGTCGTCGCCCAGACCGCGCGGATCAAGGAGTTCGCGGAGCAGGCCGGAGTTCCCGCGCGCATGATGTACGCCGCGCCGAACCGCCGGACCAGCCATCGCCTGGAGGAGCTGGACATCCCGGTGCCGACGTGGATGCGGGCCCCCGGTGAGTGCCCCGGCATGTTCGCGCTGGAGACGGCGATGGACGAGATGGCCATCGCCTGCGGCCTGGACCCCGTCGAGTTCCGCATCCTCAACGACCCCGACACCGATCCGGAGACCGGACGGCCCTACTCCAGCCGGAACCTGGTGGCCTGCCTGCGCGAAGGCGCCCACCGGTTCGGGTGGGCCGATCGCGCTCCGGCACCGCGCTCTCGCCGGGAAGGCCCCTTCCTCGTGGGCGTCGGCGTCGCGGCGTCCACCTACCCGGTCAACTCGATGCCGGGAACGCGAGCCGGCATCCAGGCGCGCCCGGACGGCCGGTACCGGGTGCAGGTCGGTGCGGCCGACATCGGCACGGGGGCGTGGACCGCGCTGACCCAGATCGCCGCCGACGCGCTGGGCACCGACCTGGACCGGATCACGTTGAGCATCGGCGACACCGACCTGCCGTGGGCCTCCGGTGCCGGTGGTTCGAGCGGGATCACCTGCTGGGGCTCGGCGATCGTGGACGCCGCCCGCCGATTGCGGGAGAAGCTGCCCGAAGGCGGTCCGGTGCCCGAGGAAGGCATCTCGGCGATCGGCCGGATCCCCGACAACCCGTACCGGGGCCGGTTCGCGATGCACAGCTTCGGCGCCCAGTTCGCCGAGGTCCGGGTGCACCGCGACACCGGGGAGGTGCAGGTGCCGCGCATGCTGGGCATCTTCGCGGCGGGCCGGATCATCAACGCCAAGACCGGTGCCTCGCAGCTGCTCGGCGGCATGACGATGGGGTTGTCGATGGCCCTGCACGAGAAGGCGCACGTCGATCCGCGCTTCGGGCACGTCCTCAACCAGGACCTGGCGCAGTACCACGTCGCGAGCTGCGCCGACGTCAAGGACATCGAGGTGGACTGGATCGAGGAGGACGACCCCTACGTCAACCCCATGGGATCGAAGGGGATCGGGGAGATCGGCATCGTCGGAGCTGCGGCCGCCGTCGACAACGCCGTCCACCACGCGACCGGCGTGCGGATCAGGGACCTGCCCATCACGCCCGACAGGCTCGTCGGCCGCATCTGAGAGCTGCTGAGGAACTGCGTCAGCGCTGGGCGTCCAGGAACGCGCCGATCTCGGTGGCGATCGCCTCGGCTTGCTCGGATCCGACCGCGTGCGAGGCACCGGGGTAGACGACCACCGTGCCTCGGCGCAGCGTCCTCTCGGCGACCTGCGCGGCGGTTGCGGTGTCGTGCATGACGGATTCGCCCGCCAGGACCGCCAGCACGGGCATCTCCAGCGCGGCGAGATCCTGCTCGGGGATGAGCTCGGGTTGCGGGAGCGTGATCGTGTAGGCGCTCATCGCCGTCTCGATCATGCGGGCGAGCGGTTCGTCCTCGACGGGAGCGCCACCGGCCGTGTACGAGGTGAAGGAGTCCCGCCACGCCTTGGGCAGCCACGGAACCGACGCCGGGATCGCGCGGAGGGCGGTGCCGACGGGGATGCCGGCGAAGGTCCGGGCCGGGTCGATCAGCACCAGGCTCGCCACCCGGCCGGGGAAGTGCGTGGCCGCGTTGGTGGCGGTCCACCCGCCGATCGACAGGCCGAGCAGGTGGAACTTCTCCGCGGGCAGCGCGGCGAGGGTCTGGTCGAGCCACGCGGCGTTGTCCGCGAAGTCCTCGATCGGCGCCTCCTGCACGCTCAGCCCCGGCTCACCGAGCAGGTCGAGCGCGTAGACGTCGCCGAGCTGCAGCAACGAGGGCATGTTGTCCGCCCACACCGGGCTCGGCGAGGAGCGGCCGGGCAGCAGGACGAACGGGTGCTGCGAGCGCGCGTTCGGGGCGCCTTCGAAGCGGTAGACCCGGACGAAGCCGAAATCGGTTCGCACGTCGAGGGTTTCGTCCGGGCGCGGCATCGCCTGCCAGGCCCGCTCGTAGTCGGCCAAGAACGCGTCGCGACCGGACCGGGAGTTCCAGTGCCCGACCGGGGAGGGGCTCCGCAACGCGACACCCGCCACGCCGGCCAGCACGAGCACGACCGCAGCGGTCACGCCCCACGCCCGCCGCCGGCGCTTGCCCGCGGTCTCGCCCTGCTCGGTCATCGCGCCCCCCGTTCGGCCCGGCATGACCGCGCGGCCCCCGGGCCTGACCAGGGTACTCGTGGCGAAGCCGTCAGGAGGTCGATGTTCGTGCCCGACGTCGGGTGGCGATGATCAGCGCGCTGAGGGCGAGCGGGAGCAGCGCCCACGACGCTGCCGTGACGTAACCGCTCTGCGGGGGCAGGGCCGTGCCGCTCGGCGTCGCGCCGGCCAGCAGGAACCCGGCGACCGCGCTGCCCGCGCTGAACCCGATGCTGCGCACGATCTGGTTGATCGAGAGCACGCTGGCCGTTTCCGCCTGGGACACCCCGGCGAGCACGAGTGTCGGCATCACCGCGGAAACTCCGCCGACGGCGAACCCGAGCAGCGCGATCGCCACGAGCACCGGCACCAGCGACTGGACGCCGATGGCGAACAGCAGCGCACCGGCGATGGCGATCACCGTCGACAACGCGTACGCCCACCACCCCCCGATGCGGTTGATGAGCCCGGGTATCGCCTTTCCCGCGACGAAACCGAGCAGCGAGAACGGGATCAGCACCGCACCAGCGGCAACACCGGGCAGCGCGAATCCGTACGGCGCGCCGGCCGGTGTCTGCACGTAGCGGGTGAACAGGCTGAACAGCAGGTACAACCCCACGCCCGCGATGAGCATCGCGGCGTTGGCGCGCAGGACCGGCCCGTGAGCGAGCAGTCGCAGGTCCACCAGGGGCGTCGAGGTGCGCAGTTCCACGACGGTCCAGACACCGAGGACGGCGGCCGAACCGACGAGGAGACCGATTGCCGACCAGGGGCTTTCCCAGGCGGAGCGCTCCGCGATGACCGTGAGAACGCCGAGGGTGCCGAGGGCCAGCAGCAGCGCACCCACGACGTCGATCCGGGGTCGTGGTCCGGGAACCTCGGTAGGAAGCGCCCACCAGGCGAGGACCAGCGCGGCCGCGGAGATCAGGAACCCGAGCCAGTACGCCGCGCGCAGACCCGCGAGCTGGTCCACCAGACTGATCAAGGGGTAGCCGACGCCGATGCCCACGGTCGACGCGACCGACAGCGCGGCGATCGTCGACGCCGAGCGCTCCGGCGACAGGTGCGCACGCGCCACGCTCATCAGCAGCGCGACCACCGCGATGCCCAGCCCCTGCAGGCCGCGCCCGATCAGCAACGCCGCGAACGGCAACGGCAGGGCTGTCAGCAGACCGCCCGCGGCGACCAGGGCCAGTGTGGCCAGAATGGTGACCCGGCGGTACGAGCCTCCGCCGAGCCTGCCCAGCACGGGACCCGCGATCGCACCGGTGAACAACGTGACCGTCAAGGTCCACTGGGCGGCGTCGAGCGACACGTGCAACCCGGTGGCGACGGGAGTGATCAGCGGCGCGCCGACGCTTCCGATCACCGCTCCGGCCAACGCCGTGCACACCAGGGCGACGCTCAGCCGCCCGTCCTGGCGAGCGCGGACGTCGGGCGGCGCGCTCACCGGTTGGTCTCCGCCGTGATGTGGGCGAACAACCCCGGCTGGATCCTGGTGCGGATCCCGTCGGCCCAGGTCTGATCGACCTGCTCGACGTCCATCGCGGCGCCGACGTTGAGCAGCATCCCGTAGGCGAGGAACGTCTTCACCGTCACCGGTTCGAGCTCGGTGCCGCTCTCGGTGGTGTCCCACATCCGCGCGAAGCACGCGCGGACCGCGTCCTTCACCTCCGGGTCGCCGCACGCGGCAAAACCCTGCAGCTGCAACAACAACCAGGTCCGGTCGGCCAGCAGGTCGAAGTACTGGGCGCCCATCGCCGAGAGCGCGTCGAGCCCGTCGCGCGTTCCGGCCGCCTCGCGCATCCCGTCGCTGACACGCTCGAACGCCGTCCCGACGAGTTCCAGGAACAGGGCCTTCTTGGTCCCGAACATCCGGAACACGTAGGGCTGCGTGATGCCCGCACGCCGCGCGATCGCCTCGGTCGAGGCCCCGTGCAGACCGTGCTCGGCGAACTCCTCGGCCGCGATGGCCAGCACCTGGGCACGCCGTTCGGATCCGCTCATCCGCTCCGCCATGGCCACCAAGTTACCAGTTACTGACCACTAACAAAATGGATGCGCACCCAGCTCCGGTGCCGGAGTTCGATGCGTCTGACCTGCGCGTGCCCGGCCCGCGTCGGACCGGCTCGCTAGCATCCGGCGCATGGCCATCAAGCTTGAGAACGTCGGCATCGCCGTGCGCGATCTCGACGCCGCGATCGCGTTCTTCACCGACCTCGGGCTCACCGTCCTCGGTCGCGACACGGTCAGCGGCGAATGGACCGACACCGCCGTGGGCCTCGACGGCAACCACGCGCACATCGCGATGCTCCAGACGCCGGACGGTCACGGCCGCATCGAGCTGTTCGAGTACGTCCACCCCGACGCCATCGAGACCGAGCCGACTCGCCCCAACGAGATCGGCATGCACCGGGTCGCGTTCTCCGTCGACGACATCGACGCCGCCCTCGAGGTGGCCGCCGAGCACGGGTGCCACCCGCTGCGCGGTGTGGCGACCTACGAGGACGTCTACAAGCTCAGCTACGTCCGAGGTCCCAGCGGCATCATCGTGATGCTCGCCGAGGAGATCAAGAAGGGCCGACCTGCTGCCGGGCCGCCTCGGAGGCCATCTCCGCGACGGTGCGCAGCGGGAGTCCGAGAGCCTTCGCCGCCGCGGCGACGTCGTCGTGCTCGGGTTTGCTGCGGTGCGGGCCGTGCTTGATCCGGATGCTGTGTCCCGCCACCGAAACCGCGCTGGTGCGGCGGGGGAGCGCGGTGCGCTGGACCTCGTGCCTGCGCACGCCCAGCGTCCCGGTCTCCGCGAGCACGATCGCGGTGAGCGCTTCCTCGCGCGCGGGTGCGCAGAGGACGTGCAATACGTGGGCCGGCCGGGACTTCTTCATCGTCACCGGGCTCGTCCAGGCGTCGGCGGCGCCCGCTTCGAGCAGCCGATCGAGGACGTGGCCCAGGGTTTCGCCTGTCACGTCGTCGACCGAGCACTCCACCACGACCATCGTCTCCACCTGCGACCGGGCGGTGGCCAGCGACGCCGGTAGGACGTTCGGGCGTTGCGGGAAGCGCTTGGTTCCCGCGCCGAAGGCGGTGGCGCCGAGCGTCATCGCCGGGGGAGGGGTGAAGCGCACGCCCATCGCCGACACCAGCGCGGCGCCGGTCGGGGTGACGGTCTCCCCGTCCAGGTCCGAGCCGACCACCGCCGCGCCTTCCAGCAGGCGCGTGGTCGCCGGTGAGGGCGCGGGCAGCACGCCGTGCGCGCAGCGGACGATCCCCGAACCCAGTGCGATCGGCGCGGAATGCACTGCGGTGACGCCCAGTTCGTGCAGAGCGGCGGCGACTCCGACGGTGTCCACGATGGTGTCCAGGCCGCCGACCTCGTGCAGGTGCACCTCGGCGGGATCGCGGTCGTGCAGCGCGCCCTCAACCCGGGCGATCGAGTCGAGTGCCGAGACCGCCATCGTCGCAACCGGTTCCGGCTTCGCCCGGGAGGCGAGTCCGATGAGTTCGGACGCGTGGCGCTCCGGTGCGTCGTCGTCGACCGCCACGACCGCGCGGGTCGCCGCGATGCCGTCCACCTGGACCCGCTCGGCGCTCAGGGACCACCCGGTGAGGCCGGTGGACGCGATGGATTCGCTGACCGCCTCGACCGGTGCGCCGAGGCCCAGCAAGGCGCCCAGCAGCATGTCCCCGGAGAGCCCGGTGGTGGGGTTGAGCCAGAGGATCATCGCCGGGCCACCGTGGCCAGCCGGTGCGCGGCCATCGCGGCCGAGAAACCCGAGTCGATGTTGACCACCGTCAGACCGGCCGCGCACGAGGTCAGCATCGCCAGCAGCGCCGTGACCCCCTCCAGCGACGCGCCGTAGCCGGTGGAGGTGGGCACCGCGATCACCGGGCAGGACACCAGGCCGCCGACCGCGCTGGCCAGCGCGCCCTCCATGCCGGCCACCACGACCACCGCGTCGGCCTGCTGGAGCTCGTCGCTCGCCGCGAGCAGCCGGTGGATGCCGGCGACGCCGACGTCGCGGATCACGTGGGCGCGTAGGCCGATCGCGGTGGCGACCGCCTCGGCCTCGGCCGCGACCGGCCAGTCCGAGGTTCCCGCCGTGGCCACGCACAGCCGGAAGTCCCGTTCGGGCGCCGGGCGCCACGCCAGCAGCCGCGCCGTCTCCTGGTAGCTGCCGCCGGGAACGTCGACCGCTGCGGCGATGTCGGGTTCCACCCGGGTGACGAGCACGGGTCCGGTGCTGCGGGCCAGCAGCTCGGTCACGATCCCGGTGATCTCCTCCGGGCGCTTTCCGGGTCCGTAGACGACCTCGGGCAGTCCTTGGCGGGATTCCCGGTCGGTGTCGACCCTCGCGTACCCGAGGTCGCTGAAGCCGGTCATGACGCGGTTCGGGTGGGCAGCAGCGGCAGCAGCGCGTTCATCCGGCCGCTGGAGAACCCCGCCATGTCCAGCGCGCAGAACTCGAACCCCGCGTCCCGTCCTGCCGCGTCGAGCTCGGCGTGGTGCGCCGCCGCGCGGTCGATGTCCTCGGCGGGGACCTCCAGCCGCGCGACCGTTCCCTGACCGTGCGCGCGCACCCGGCAGACCGGGAATCCCAGCTCGTGGATGGCGGCTTCGGCGCGCTCGACGCGGGCCAGCACCTCGGGGGTGACCGGATCGCCGTAGGCGACCCGGGAGGCCAGGCACGCGGCGGCCGGTTTGTCCGCAGTGGACAGGCCGAGGGCGTCGCTGGCCTCGCGCACGTCGGCTTTGGTGAGTCCTGCGTCCACCATCGGCGCGATCGCTCCGCGCTGCGCCGCGGCGCGCTGGCCCGGCCGGTGATCGCCGAGATCGTCCACGTTGGTGCCCAGAGCGACGTTCGCGCCCATCGCCGCCGCGAGCGGCTCCAGGGCGTCGAAGAGCGCGGACTTGCAGTGGTAGCAGCGGTTTCCGTCGTTGGCGGCGTACTCGGGCCGGTCCGCCTCGTCGGTGCACACCTCGACGTGGGCGAAGCCATGCTCCCGCGCGAAGCGCTTGGCCTGCTTGCGCTCCTCGGCCGCCAGGCTCGGTGACACGGCGGTGACCGCGAGCATCCGCGACCCCAGCACCTGGTGCGCCACCGCGGCCAGCAGCGCCGAGTCCACACCTCCGGAGAAGGCCACGACCAGGGCTTCCTCGGTGCTGACCCGCGTCCGCAGGCGGTCCAAACCCGTCACGACCTCACTCCTCACGCACGCGCGGTCAAACCAGGCGATCCCACCCGACTCTAACTCCATCGAGCGATGCTTCCCATGCCGTCGAAGGAGATCTTTCCGGTGGTCAACGAGCCTTTTGGCGGGCCGTTCGGGGTGCTAGTGCGGACGCGCCAGCCCGTCCCTCGACCGAGTGGCTCTCCACGGATCGAGCGCGGGATCGACCTACCTTTCGAAGGGAACGTGCCGACGGGAGGAGACTGCGGTGACCGACAACAACGCTGCCCAGCAGATCGCGTCCGGATACGCGGCCGGCGGAGCCGCCGTGGATCTCGGGGCCGTGGTCATCGACGACGCCGCTGACGCCGAAGCCCAGGTGCGCATCCCGCTGGCCACGCTCAACCGGCACGGCCTGGTCGCCGGGGCGACCGGTACGGGCAAGACCAAGACGCTGCAGCTGCTGGCCGAACAGCTCTCCGACGCCGGCGTCCCGGTGGTGCTCGCCGACATCAAGGGCGATCTGTCCGGACTCGCCCAGCCCGGCGAAGGTGGCGACAAGCTCACCGCGCGCGCCCAGGACATCGGCGACGACTGGCAGGCGACCTCCTACCCGGTGCAGTTCCTGTCGCTGGGAACCAGCGGCCGGGGTGTGCCGATCCGGGCGTCGATCACCAGCTTCGGGCCGCTGCTGCTGGCGAAGGTGCTCGGCCTCAACGCCACCCAGGAGTCCACCCTCGGCCTGATCTTCCACTGGGCCGATCAGCGCGGACTCGCGCTGCTGGACACCAAGGACCTGCGCTCGGTGATCCAGTACCTGACCAGCGACGAGGGCAAGGAAGATCTCAAGGGCATCGGCGGTGTCTCGGCCGCCAGCGCCGGGGTGATCCTGCGGGCGCTGTCGAACCTGGAGGCGCAGGGAGGCGACGAGTTCTTCGGCGAACCCGAGCTCGAGGTCGCCGACCTGCTCCAGCAGGTCGGTGCCCAGGGCGTGGTCAACCTGCTCGAGCTCAGCGAAGTGCAGACCAACCCGGTTCTGTTCTCCACCTTCCTGATGTGGCTGCTCGCGGAGCTGTTCGAGGAGCTGCCCGAGGCCGGCGACCTGGACCGGCCGAAGCTGGTGTTCTTCTTCGACGAGGCCCACCTGCTGTTCAACGACGCGTCGAAGGCGTTCCTGGACAGCATCGAGCAGACCGTGAAGCTCATCCGTTCCAAGGGGGTGGGCGTGTTCTTCTGCACGCAGCTGCCCACCGACGTGCCCAACCCGGTGCTCTCGCAGCTCGGCGCCCGCGTCCAGCACGCCATCCGCGCCTTCACCCCCGAGGACCAGAAGGCGCTGTCGCGGACGGTGAAGACCTACCCGACCACCGAGCACTACGACCTCGGTCAGGCACTGACCTCGCTCGGGACCGGCGAGGCGATCGTGACCGTCCTGTCCGAGACCGGCGCACCGACGCCCGTCGCGTGGACGCGGCTGCGGCCACCGCGTTCGCTGATGGGCGCCATCGGTGAGGACGCCGTTCGCTCCTCGGCCCGGTCCTCGCAGCTGCACGCGAAGTACTCCGAGACGATCGATCGGGAGTCCGCCTACGAGAAGCTCGCGCAGAAGGTCCCGGAGGCCTCCGCGGAACCGTCGGCCGAGGCTCCGGAGAAGGGCGAGGCCCAGGACGCGGGCATGTTCCAGAAGGCGATGGAGAACCCCGCGGTGCGGTCGTTCTTCCGCTCCGCCGCCAGCGCGGTCGGCCGCGAGGTGACCCGCGGACTGTTCGGCAACAGGAGGCGCTGACACCGCGTCACTCGATCAGGTAGGGTCCTGGCGACTCATTCACGCGGGAGCTCGGGCGCACCGGGCTGAGAGGGTGGCAGGCACGCGCCACCGACCGCAGAACCTGTCCGGATAATGCCGGCGTAGGGAGCTGTCGATGGCGCTTGACGTCGAACGGTCCGAAGTTCCGAACACCTTGGACGAACCAGCGCCGAGAACGCTGGGCGTGCTCGACCAGGGCGCCTTCTGGGGAAACCTCGGCGTCAGCCTGCTGGGCTTCAGCGGTGCTCTCGCGGTGTTGGCACCCGCCGGGGTCCCGCAGCTGTCGTTCCTGGCGGCGATCACGGCGACCGTCGTGGGAACTGTGCTCGGCAGCGTGATGGTCGGCATCGCCGCCATCCCCGGTGCCCGTACGGGAGCACCGGCGATGATGCTGCTGCGCGGCCTGTTCGGCACCCGCCTGTCCTACGTGCCGACGGTGCTCAACATCCTGCAACTGGTCGGCTGGGGCACCTTCGAGCTGCTGGTGATCGCACAAGGTGCCGAGGCGCTGTTCGACGGTGGTCCGCAGTGGCTCTACGTGCTGATCGCCGGTGCGCTCACCACCGCGCTGACCTTGCGCCCGCTCGGTGCGCTGCGCCTGCTGCGCCGCTACGTGAGCGTCGCGGTGCTCATCGCAATGGTCTACTTCTTCGTGCAGCTGCTCATGGAGCCGTTGCCGCCGATGAACCAGGGGTCGTGGGAGGGCTTCTGGCCCGGTGCCGACGCGGCGCTGGCGGTGGCGGTGTCCTGGCTCCCCGTCGCCTCCGACTACTCGCGGCACTCGCGCTCGGCGAGCGGGGCGTTCACCGCCGCGACCGTCGGCTACTCCCTCACCCAGATCGCCTGCTACCTGCTGGGTCTGCTCGGACTCGCGCTGGTCGGGTTCGACGGCGACAAGGCCTTCGACCCGCTGCTGGCCGCGCCGCTGGGCGTGCTGTTCTTCGCGGTGCTGGTGCTGCGCGAGGTCGACCAGTCCTTCGCCGACACCTACTCGACCGCGGTGTCCATCCAGAACCTGCGCCCCAGCACGGATCGACGCCTGCTGAGCCTCCTCGTCGGCGTGGTCAGTACCCTGGCCGCGCTGACCATGGACATCGAGCAGTTCTCCAGCTTCCTGCTGCTGATCGGATCGGTCTTCGTGCCGATGTTCGGTGTGCTGGCGGTGGATTACTTCTACAACGCGCGCACCCGCGAGTGGGACATCTCGGCGCAGGCCCCCTCCCGCTGGGGGATGCTTCTCGCGTGGCTGCTGGGTTTCGCGGCGTTCCAGCTGATCAACCCCGGCGAGCTGGGCTGGTGGACCGCCTTCTGGACCGCTGCTCGGGAGGCCGCCGGTTTCACCGTTCCCACCTGGATGAGTGCCGCGCTGACCTCCTTCGTGATCTCCGCCGCGGCTGCCGGACTGATCGGCCTGCTCAGCAGGGCCCGGCGGAAGGCTTAGGAGTTGTTTCAGAATTGCTTTGCTTGGCGGTGCGGGTAGCGGAACCTCACACGCCGCCTGGACTCCGTGCGCCACTCCTGATGTCTTCCGCTTACCCCGGGGTGGACATCGGCGTCGCGGCGTACTCGCCAGACAGCGGGTGAGAAATCCCCACAGGGGAAGGCACCGCGGTGCAGGTTGAGTCCCACACCTGAAGCAACGGCTCCGCCGCATTCTGAAAAGACTCCCTAGTGTCGAGCGGGTTCTCGCGAAAATCGGCCGGTTCTCGCGAAAACCCGCCCGAGGACCGGGGACGGCTCCAGCCAGGAGGGGCGGCGGTGGCTGGAGCCGTCGTTCCGGGGTGCCGGGATCAGTGGTCCCGGCGGGCCACCAGGTGCGCCAGCGCGGTGAGGGCTTCCGCCGCGTTCGCCTCCGGGTCGGCCCTGCGGAGGTCGGAGAGCGCGGCCGCGAGCAGCTCGTCGGCCTGCCCCTGACTCCACGCTCGTCCGCCGGCGAGCGTGACCAGCTCCGCCGCTTGAGCGAGTTCGCCGCTGATCAGCGGCTGCTCGCGGTAGTACAGCCCGGCCAGCCGCTGGCCCGCGCTGGTGCCGGAGGTCAGCGCGGAGACCACCGGCAGCGTCTTCTTGCGGGTGCGCAGGTCGGAGAACACCGGCTTTCCGGTCATCGCCGGATCACCCCAGATGCCCAGCAGGTCGTCGACGTGCTGGAACGCCAGGCCGAGCCGCTCCCCGAAGCTCCGCATGCGGGTGATCTGCTCCGGAGATCCGCCGCCGTAGAGCGCGCCGAGCGCGCACGCGCACCCCAGCAGAGCGCCGGTCTTGTCGCGCGCCATCCGCTGGCACGCCGCGAGGTCGATGTCGGCGCGAGTCTCGAACTCCAGGTCCGAGTTCTGCCCGTCGATGAGGCCCAGCACCGCGCTGCTGAGCATGCGCACCGCGCTCGCCGCTTCCGGGTGCTGCGAGGAGGCGAGCACGTCAGCGGACAGCGTCAGCAGCGCGTCACCGGCCAGGATCGCCGTGGCGTTGCCGAACACCGTCCACGCGGTGGGCCGATGCCGACGAGTCACGTCGCCGTCCATCACGTCGTCGTGCAGCAACGAGAAGTTGTGCACCAGCTCGACCGCCACCGCGGCCGGAACCGCGTTGGCCGGATCACCGCCCACGGCGGAAGCGCTCAGCAGCACCATCGTTGGCCGCATCGCCTTGCCCCGGTCGGCCCGCACCGGGTTGCCCCGTTCGTCGAGCCAGCCCAGGTGGTAGCCGGCGACCTGGCGCATCCGGTCCGGGAGCCGGTCCACCGCAGCTCGCAACGCGGGCTCGACCATCGTTCGACTGCTGGTCAGCGCCTCGAACGCCTGACCCGCTCGGTTCGCGTCCTGCTGCATCGTCGTCATTGCGGGTTCCTCTCGCTCAGCGGGTGATTTCGACGTTCTCCAGGACGCCGAGCGCGTCCGGGACCAGCACCGCAGCGGAGAAGTAGGCGCTGACCAGGTAGGAGATGACCGCCTGCTCGTTGATTCCGGTGAACCGCACCGACACCCCGGCCTCGTGCTCGTCGGAGATGCCGGTCTGGTGCAGTCCGACGACGCCGTGATCGTCCTCGCCGGTGCGCATGCACAGGATCGAGGTGGTGCCCTTGTCACTGATCGGGATCTTGTCCGTGGGCAGGATGGGGACACCGCGCCAGGCGTGAACGGTTCTTCCCTGAACCTCGGCCGTGTTCGGGTAGATGCCGCGCTTGCTGCACTCCCTGCCGAACGCGGCGATGGCGCGCGGGTGCGCCAGGAAGAAGCGGGACTTGCGGCGGCGGGACAGCAGTTCGTCGAGATCTTCCGGAGCGGGTGGGCCGGTTCGGGTGTGCAGGCGCTGCTGCAGGTCGGTGTTGTGCAGCAGCCCGAAGTCGCGGTTGTTGAGCAGTTCGTGCTCTTGGCGTTCGCGGAGGGCTTCGATGGTGAGTCGGAGCTGTTGTTCGGTCTGGTTCATCGGTTGGTTGTAGAGGTCGGCGACTCGGCTGTGGACGCGGAGAACTGTTTGGGCGACGCTGAGTTCGTACTCGCGGGGGGACATCTCGTAGTCGACGAAGGTGCCGGTGAGTGCGGGTTCGCCGGAGTTACCGGAGGCGATGGCGATGTCGGACTCGCCGCGCTTGTTGGTCGGCGGGGCCGGGGAGGCGTACTCGGCCGCCACGTGCGCGCGCAGGCCCTCGAACTGCCGGGTGACCTCGTGCAGCGCGGCCCTGTCGAGGGCGAGCACGATGCACGGGGTCACCGCCCGGTAGGTGCTGTCCCATGTGGACTGCGCGGTGGCCAGCACCTGCGAGCCGAAGAACCGGCCACCGGCCAGGGTGTCCGTGACGGTCTCGGCGCCGTAGGCACCACCGCGGACCTTGTCGACCTTCCCGTGCGCGATCAGCACGACCTCGGTCGCCGGCTCCCCGGCCACGGAGATCAGCTGGCCGGGCTCGTAATGGCGTTGCACGAAGCGGTCGGCGAGAGCGCTCAGGGCCGAGTCGTCGTCGTACCCGCGCAGCAGCGGCAGTTCGGTGAGCTCGCGGGGGATCACGCTCACCCTGTCGCCGGTGTTGGTGAAGGTCACCAGGCCGTCGCCGGACGCGTAGGTCAGACGCCGGTTGACCCGGTAGGTGCCGGCTTCGATGTCGACCCACGGCAGCATCGTCAGCAGCCAGCGCGAGGACCTGCCCTGCATCTGCGGCTGCGTCTTGGTGGTCGTGGAGAGCGTGCGCGCCGCCTGGGTGCTCAGGCTCAGAGCGGGCTGCTCGGTCGCGGTCAAGGTGGTTCAACTCCTCTGATCGGGAAGAGGAGCGGGCCGGTGATGTGACCGGCCCGCGTTCTCAGCTCTCGCGTCCCACTTCGACGTGCTCGAGCACTCCGAGCGCGTCGGGGACCAGCACTGCGGCGGAGTAGTAGGCGCTGACCAGGTAGGAGACGACCGCCTGCTCATTGATCCCCATGAACCGCACCGACAATCCCGGCCGGTACTCGTCGGGCAGGCCCGTCTGGTGCAGCCCGACGACGCCCTGGTTCTGGTCGCCGAGGCGCATCAGCATCATCGAGCTGGTGCGCTTGTCGCTGACCTGCAACTTGTCGCACGGAAGCATCGGCACGCCCCGCCACGCCGGGACCTGGTGCCCACCGAGGTCGATGCTCTGCGGGTAGAGGCCGCGCTTGCTGCACTCCCTGCCGAACGCGGCGATGGCGCGCGGGTGCGCCAGGAAGCAGCCCGGTTCCTTCCACACCAGCGTCAGCAGCTCGTCCAGGTCGTCGGGCGTCGGGGGACCGGTGCGGGTGGGGATGCGCTGGCGGAGGTCGGCGTTGTGCAGCAGCCCGAAGTCCCGGCTGTTGATGAGCTCGTGCTCCTGGCGTTCGCGGAGGGCTTCGATGGTGAGTCGGAGCTGCTGCTCGGTCTGGTTCATCGGTTGGTTGTAGAGGTCGGCGACTCGGCTGTGGACGCGGAGAACCGTTTGGGCGACGCTGAGTTCGTACTCGCGGGGGGACATCTCGTAGTCGACGAAGGTGCCGGTGAGCGCGGGCTCGCCGGAGTGGCCGGAGGCGATGTCGATATCCGCTTCGCCGTGCGGGTTGTGCGGGCGGGCGGGTCCGGCGAGCGCCTGCCGGACGTGTTCGCGCAGAGCCTCAGAAGACCCGTTGAGCTCCTGGAACGTCCTCAGGCCCAAGGAGAGGACGGTGCACGGGGTCACCGCCTTGTAGCTGGCGTCCCACTCGCCGGCCTCACCGGAGAGGACCTGGGCACCGAAGTACTGGCCGTCGGCGAGCACGTCCAGCACGGTCTGGTCGCCGTACTCGCCGGTGCCGATCTTGTTGACCTTGCCGTGGGCGATGAGGACCACTTCATCGGCGGACTCGCCGGAGTTGGCGATCACCTCGCCGGGTTCGAACTGTCGCTGCACGAACCGGTCGGCCAGGGCACGGAGCGCGGAGTCGTCGTCGAAACCGCGCAGCAGCGGGAGTTCCTGGAGTTCCTGGGGGATGACGCGGACGTCGGCTCCGGTGTTGCTGAAGGTGATCCGGCCGTCCCCGAGGGTGTAGCTCAACCGCCGGTTCACGCGGTACACGCCACCGGACGCCTGCACCCAGGGCAGCATCCGCAGCAACCACCGGGAGGTGATGCCCTGCATCTGCGGGGCCGATTTGGTCGTGGTCGCGAGATTTCTCGCGGCCGCGGTGCTCAGGCTCAGCTGCGGGGCTTCGGTGTCGGCCGGGTTCGGATCGGTCGCAGTCACGACAGAAATACCACCAATCATCGGGATGAGAAATCGTCGAGAAGGGCTCGACGTAGGGGCTCGATGGAGGGGCTCGAGACGGGCGCAAAAGGTGAATCGGCGAATGTCGTCGAGGAATTGGAGAAGGGTGGAAGAGAATTGTTGGCCGCGCCGGATCGGCGGGCCTCGTCGTTGCTTCCGGTCGAAACGCTAGCACCGGGCGACTGGGCCGTACAGTCACCCGAAAGTGCTGAGGGGAGCAATACGCGGTGGTCAGCGCGGGTTGTCCTCATGATCGCCCGATCTTCCGATTGCGCGACGCAGGGTGGTCTCGCGAGTCCTCGTGGGTCCTGATTTCGGGGCACGTTCAGTCTGGTGCACCAATGTCGATGCGGTCCTCGCGGAGGTTTGGCCGTCGTATTGCTCCACCCGGGCGACGGTTGTGTGAACTCGAATTCCACGAATCGGGTTATCCAATTCCAGCGGATCTTGGGCGTATTGTTCGGGACGTGGTTCTGCCGGGTGTTTCCCGGGTCCGGTCGCGATAGGTGAAGGCCCATCAGAATCCGCGAACCGGTTAGCTGTTCTCTCCAGGAGGCGATTTCGCGTGAAGTGGAACCTGCGGTTGGTCGCGGCGCAGCGCGGTATTTGGAAGGCCACCGACCTGCAGCGGAGATTCGCCGAGCACGGCCTGGTGATATCCGCGGGGAAGATGTCCGGCCTGTGGTCGAAGACTCCCGCGAGCTTGAAGCTGGAAGACCTCGACGTCATCTGCCGAGTGCTGGGCTGCGAGGTCGGCGAGCTGCTCGAACCCGAAGCCCCACGGGTGCCCGTGCCGCGACAACCGGACGGCGCGCGCGGCACGATCGCGGGAGTGGCGGAGTGAACCTCGTGCTCACCGGTGCGCTCTGGGTGCTCGGCGCAGCGGTCGGGGCGGCGATCATCGGGTACCTGGTCCGCCGGATCGGGCAGGACGAGGGGAGCCCGAGCAACAACGACGCCGCCGGGCAGGTGTTCACGATCGTCAGCGGGCTGCAGGCCGTGGTCCTGGCGTTCGTGCTGGTGACGCTCTTCGACGCGGTCTCCGACGCGCGCGATGGCGCCTACGTGGAAGCGCAGGAGCTGGTCGCCGTGTCCTGGGCGATGGAGTCGTTGCCCGCGCAGGACGCGGCCGAGGTCCGGGACACCAGCCAGGCCTACGTGAACGGGGTGATCCGGGAGGAGTGACCGTCGATGCAGCGCGGGGCACCGGTGGGTGGCCCGGGGTGGGGACGGCTCGACCAGATCCGGGCAGCCGTGGTCAACGCGGAGGCAGACGGGGAGTTCCAGGAGGACCGCAAGTCCGAGGCGCTGGACAAGCTCAACGAGGTCTACTCCGAGCGGCACGAACGTCTCACCCGAGCCTTCGACCGGGGTGTCGTGGCGGTCGTGTGGTTCGTGCTGATCGTCGGAAGCCTGGTGTGCGTGCTGTTACCGAACCTCTTCGGTGGCACGAAGTTGTTCCCGCACATCGTGCTGGTGTCCACGTTGGCCGGCGCGCTGGCGCTGCTGCTGTTCGCGATCTTCCAGTTGCAGAACCCGTTCAGCGGCGGGTCTCGGATCGAGCCGGAGGCCTTCCAGTGGGCGCTCGCACGTCTCGGGCGGGGGTAGTCGGGGCGTTCCTGGTCCTGGCGGCGGCGGTGGGCCCGGCAGCGGAGGCGGATCAGACGTGCGAGGCGCTGCAGATCCGCACCACCGGTACCACCTCGCAGCTGTACCGGGTGACCCTGCCGGGCTTCGCCGACACCAGGGTCGGGGAGTTGCCGCACCGGATGAACGCCCTCGGGTACTCGGCCGCGCAGGGCTGGGCCTACGGGATCGCGGAGGGCTTCTCCGACGGCGGACACGTGATGGCGCTGCGTCCGGCCGACCCGCCGCTGGACCTGGGGCCGGTCGTCGCGGGACGCGGAGACACCCCGTGGAACCCGATCGAGCACCCGACGGCCGGAGCGATCCGCGGAAACCGCTGGTACGTCCTGGAGGACGACTACCTGCACGCGGTGGACGTCGATCCCGACAGTTCGACCTTCCGCCACGTCCTGTCGTCGGTCGAGCTGGAGGAGCGCCACGGTCCCTTCGACATCGACGACTTCGACGTCGGGCCGGACGGGCTGCTCTACGGGGTCGCCCAGAGCTACTCCGGAATACCTGCGGTGGTCCGGCTCGACCGTCGCACCGGAGTCGTGGAGCCGGTCGTGTGGCTGCCGGGACTGCTTCCCGACTCCTACGGATCGGTCGTGATCGGCGACGACGACGCGCTCTACGTCACCGCCAACCGCAGCGGCGGGGTCTACCGGGTCAGCGTCGGTGGCGAACTGGCGAAACTGGCCGAAGTGCCCGGCATGTCCAGTTCTGATGCCGCCGGGTGCCTGCGGCGCACCCCGCCGCCGGAACCACCGGCACCGCCGCCGGCTCCACCCACGACAACACCGCCCACGACAACACCTCCCACGACGACGCCGTCGACTCCGCCGACGTCGACCCCACCTTCCCCCGCACCCACGTCCGCACCGTCCAGCTCGCAGCCGGCACCGAGCGCGACGCCGGCTCCTCCTCGCCCGCCAGCACCACCTGAACCGGTCGAGGAGCCGAGCGAAACGCCCGAAACGTCCTCTCCTGCGGCGCCATCCGAGGAGATCGATGCCGAGGAGTCCGGTCACACCACGCAGGAGAAGCGCCGGTGGGCGCTGGCCACGCTGGTGCTGCTGATCGGCGGGAGCGCTGCCGCTCGCGGGCTGGCACGGCGCTGACGGGGGAGTGACGCTGGTGACGACCGTGGGATCCGGAGGTGACGCCAACGGCTAGGCTCCCGCGCATGTTGCAGGCTCGGGATGAACGGACGCTGCTCCGCTGCGGGACCGCGGGCGCGGTGCTGTTCGTGGCGGTGTTCCTGGTGCTGGGTTCGGTGAAGTCGGGGTACGACCCGCTCCGCCACCCGGTGAGCTCGCTGGCGATCGGCTCGCTGGGATGGGCGCAGGCGGTGAGCTTCTGCATCAGCGGCGTTCTGGTGACCAGTTCCGCGTTCGGGATGCGGTCGGTGCTGCTGCGGCTGGGCGGTGACTGGTGGATTCCGGGGCTGATCATCGCCGTCGGCGTCGGGCTCATCGGCGCCGGCTTCTTCACCACCGACCCGATCAACGGCTACCCGCCGGGCGAGATGGGCGGGACCACGGCGACAGGAGTGCTGCACCAGTTCTTCTCGGCCGGTGTGTTCCTGGGGTTCCCCGCGGCGAGCTCGTTGCTGGCGCGCTTGTTCTGGAGCACCCGGCACCCGTGGTGGGCCGCCTGCTGCCTGCTGACCGCGGTGGTGTTCGGCACCGGTTTCGCGCTCGCGGCGCTGGGTTTCGCCGGACTGCCCGATTTCCAGCCCTACGCCGGGCTCTACCAGCGGATCGCGTTGTGCGTCGGGTTCGGCTGGCTGCTGATGCTCTCGCAGTTCTTGCGCAGCGCGCGCTTCTCCCGCGCCTTCAACGTGCGGGTCAGGACGGCCTGACGCCCCGGCCCGCGCGGGACCGGGGCGTCGGAGGAGAGCTCAGTCCTGGACCAGGCGCGCGGGGAAACCGCCCGTGGCGATCGGGCCCCAGCGCTCGATGGTGATCCGGATCAGGGACTTGTCCTGGCGGACCATCGCTTCCCGGTACTCGTCCCAGTCGGGGTGCTCACCGGAGATGCACCGGAAGTACTCGACCAGCCCGTCCAGGGCGTCCGGCATGTCCAGCACCTCGGCCGTGCCGTCGACCTGAACCCACGGACCGTTCCACTCGTCGGAGACCACGCACACCGAAGTCCGGGGGTTCCGGCGCAGGTTGCGGGCCTTGGCCCGATCCGGGTAGGTCGAGATGACCAGCCGCCCGCCGGTGTCCACACCGCAGGTCAGCGGCGACATCTGCGGCCCGCCGTCGGCTTTCGTGGTGACCAGGACTGCCTTGTGCCGCGGCCGGAGGAACTCCAGAAGCGCCTCGCGGTCGACCTTGTCTGCGGTGGCGATCGCCATGAACAGCTCCTCGAAACAGATCGCAGGGAACGAGCTCCAGCCTAGCCCTGGGGACCGACCGTCGCTCGACGTCCACTGTGGACTTCGAGCGAGCGCCGGTGGTGTGATGTTCTAGGCGCGCTCGAAGATCGCGGCGAGCCCCTGGCCGCCCCCGATGCACATCGTTTCCAGGCCGTAGCGGGCGTTCCGGCGCTGCATCTCCCGCGACAGCGTCGCCAGGATCCGGCCACCGGTCGCGCCGACCGGGTGCCCCAGAGAGATGCCGGAGCCGTTGACGTTGACCCGGTCGAAGTCGGCGGGCGTGAACTCCCACTCGCGGGTGCAGGCCAGCACCTGCGCGGCGAAGGCCTCGTTGAGCTCGATCAGGTCCACATCGGCGAGACCGATCCCCGCTCGCTGCAGCGCCTTGGCCGTCGCGGGCACCGGGCCGATGCCCATGGTGCGGGGTGGCACCCCGGCCCGAGCCCACGACACCAGCTTCACGAGCGGGCGGAGCCCGAGCTCGGCAGCCCGCTCGGGGGTGGTGACGACGCAGATCGCGGCGGCGTCGTTCTGGCCGCTGGCGTTGCCCGCGGTCACGGTCGCCTCGGGATCGTTCTTGCCCAGCACGGGCTTGAGCCCGGCCAGCTGTTCCGCGGTGGTGTCCGGCCGCGGGTGCTCGTCGGTGTCGACCACGACGTCGCCCCTGCGGGAGGGCACCGCCACCGGAACGATCTCGTCGTCGAAACGGCCCGCCTGCTGGGCTTCGGCGGCGCGCTGCTGCGAGCGGACGGCGAGCTCGTCCTGCTCGGCGCGCGGGATGCCGTATTCGCGGCGCAGGTTCTCGGCGGTCTCCAGCATCCCGCCCGGCACCGGGTGGTCCTTGCCGCCCGCCGTCGTGCGACCCCGGGCCAGCGAGTCGTGCAGCTGCAGACCGCTGCCGCGCACGCCCCACCTCGCTTCGGTCGTGTAGAGCGGCGCGCTGCTCATGCTCTCCGCGCCACCGGCCAGCACGACGTCGCTGACTCCGGTCTGCACCTGCATCGCGGCGTCGAGGACGGCCTGCAAGCCCGAACCGCAGCGGCGGTCGATCTGAGTGCCGCCGACCTCAACGGGAAGTCCGGCGTCCAGGGCGGCGACCCGGCCGATCGCCGGGGCGTCGGCGGTCGGGTAGCAGTGGCCGAGGACGACCTCGTCGATCGCCTCGCCGGGGAGTCCGGTGCGCTCCAGCAAACCCTTGATCGCGGTGGCGGCCAGCTCCACCGCTGTCACGGTCTTGAACACTCCGCCGAACCGTCCGATCGGGGTTCGCAGCGGCTCGCAGATCACCGCTTCGCGCATCGCTTGCTCCTTCGCGTTGGTACGCCGCCGTTTCGGACGTCGTTGTTTCGTTGGTAGCACAGCGCGGGAGCCGGTCGTAAGAAGCGCCGATTATGTTCCTGCACGTCTCACCGGAGCACGAATTCGGTATTGGACGCTCTCGGCGACGCGTGCGAAGCTGATCCGAATCGGTGCGTCAACGGAGGAGTCGAGCATGCTTCCGGGCGAGTGGGCTGAGCGCGTGAAGACCGTGCGGGTGATCGGCACCGGCGTCATGGGACGCGGGATCGCGCAGATCTGCGCCGCCGCCGGCGTCACCGTTCAACTCGCCGACGCACGTCCGGAGGCCGTGGAGACCGCGGTCGCCGAGATCGGCCGGATGTACGACAAGCTCGCGAGCAAGGGGCGGATGAGCGCCGAGGAGGCCGCTGCGGCCGCCGGTCGGCTCGTCCCGATCTCCGACCCGCTGAGCTCATCCGACTGCGACCTGGTCATCGAGGCGGTGCGCGAGGACCTCGAGACCAAGCGCGAGCTCTTCGCAGATTTGGAGAGGACTTGCCCGCAGCACGCCGTGTTCGCCACCAACACCAGTTCGCTGCAGGTCACCTCGATCGCCACGGCGCTGGCGGACCCGAGCCGGCTCGCCGGGCTGCACTTCTTCAACCCGGTTCCGCTGATGCGCCTGGTCGAGGTCATCCCGGGCGCCCGCACGGCGCAGGACCTGCCGGAGGGCCTCACCGAACTGGTCCGGCGGCTGGGGCACACGCCGGTGCGGGCCACCGACACGCCGGGCTTCCTGGTCAACCACGCCGGGCGCGGCCTGGTCACCGAAGCGCTGCAGATCCTCGGCGAAGGACTCGCCACGCCCGAGGACGTCGACCGGGTCGGCCGGGACGTCCTCGGTCTGCGGATGGGGCCGTTCGAGCTGATGGACCTCACCGCGCTGGACGTTACGCACCCGGCGATGGAGAGCATCTTCACCGGTTACTACGGCGATCCCCGGCTGCGCCCGTCGCCGATCACCCGCACCCGGCTGGAGGCCGGACTGCTCGGCCGCAAGGCGGGGGAGGGCTTCTACCGCTACGAGGACGGCGTCAAGCAGGAGAACCCCGAGCCCGCCGCGCCCGAGATCGCACGCGCACCCGTGTGGTCCGACGACGGGGAGCTGCTCGACTCGCTGGCCGGTGCGGGGGTTCCGGTCGAGCGCGGCGACGAGCCGAGTACCGCGGCGGTCGTCCTGCTGACGCCGTTCGGGCACAGCGCTGCGTCGGCGGCGCTGTCGGCGGGCCTTCCCGCGGAACGGGTCTGCGGCGTGGACCCGCTGAGCAACGCCACCCGCTGCACCCTGAGCGTGCACCCGGCCACCGGCGTCGACGTGGCGCGCGCTGCGTGGGCGGCGCTGGCGGCCACCGGGCGCGCGGTGACCGTCGTGCGCGACGGGCCGGGGATGATCGCCCAGCGGCTGCTCGCCGCGATCGTCAACACGAGCTGCTTCATCGCCGAGCAGCGGCTCGCGACGCCGGGGGACATCGACACGGCCGTGCGCCTCGCGCTGGGGTACCCGCGCGGCCCCCTGGAGTGGGGTCAGCAGGTGGGGGCGCGCCGGGTGCTGACCGTCCTGCGCGCCCTCCACGCGGCCACCGGCGACCCGCGATACCGGCCGAGCCGATGGCTGGTCGAACGCGCCGAACTCGGCCTGGCGCTCGACGACACCGGCACGTCGGTGTCCGACGTGCTCTAGTCCTCCGGCGAGTTCGCCTCGCGGAGCGTGCGCATGGCCTCGGCCAGGGCGCGGGAATCCTTGCCGCCCAGCGGTGCGAGGACGTGCTCGCGCAGGACCTGCGCGGAGGTCGCCCGGGCGCGGTCGGCCACGTCCAGCCCGTGGTCGGTGAGCTCGGCGAAGGTCACGCGGCGGTCGGTCTCGCTGGGCACGCGGCGGATCAGGCCCGCCTTCGCGAGCCGGTCGGCGACCTTGGTGAAGCCGCCGCTGCTCAACGCCGCTTCGCGAGCGAGCTTGGTCATGGGCATCCGGTTGTCGGGCGAGCGCACGAGCCGGAGCAGGATGTCCAGCGACGCCATCGGAAGTCCGTAACCGTCCATGATCGCGCTGGCCAGCTTCGCGGCCGTGAGGTGGTAGCCCTCGATGACCAGGCCCCACCAGGTGACGATCTCGTCGTCGTCGACGGCGCTGTCCGGACTGATCGCCTCGTTCACGCAACGCTCCTTCACTGCTGCCGGTGCACAGGGATGTTACATGAAAGACGTTTTCAAGAAAGTCGCTTGCGAGAAAGACATTCACTTCGGTAGTGTCTTCCGTGCGAGAGAATGATCGTTCGAGGCGATCTGTCGCGTGAACAGGAGGTTCGGTTCGTGAGCAACCCCGTGAAGCTCAGCGTCATCTACTACTCGTCCACCGGGGTCGGTGTCGAGATCGCCAACGCCCTGGTCGCCGAGGCGGAGGCGGCCGGCGCTGAGGTGCGGCTGCGTCGGGCGCCGGAACTGGCACCCGACGCCGCGATCGACGGCAACCCCGCCTGGCGCGCCAACGTCGAGGCCACGCGCTCGGTGCCGGAAGCGACGCCGGACGACGTCGTGTGGGCCGACGCGGTGATCTTCGGTTCCCCGACCCGCTTCGGCAACGTCGCCGCGCAGCTCAAGCAGTTCATCGACACCCTCGGTGGCGAGTGGGCGCAGGGCCGGCTCGCCGACAAGGTCTACAGCGGGTTCACCTCCAGCTCGACCAGCCACGGTGGGCAGGAGTCCACGCTGCTCGCGCTGTACAACACCATCCACCACTTCGGTGGCATCGTGGTCGCCCCCGGGTACACCGACGGCAGCAAGTTCGTCGACGGCAACCCCTACGGCACCAGCCACGTCGACGCGCAGGGCGAGAACAAGGTCGGCGACGTCACCCGCGCCGCCGCGGCCGTGCAGGCCCGCCGCGTGGTCAAGGTCGCACGTGCCCTGAACAGCGGTGCGTGACCAGCCAGAAGTCAAGTGCGGGGCGCCTTCCCGGTCCCCATCGCTCGGAAACGTTCGAGCGGTGGGGGCTCGGCGGAGGCGCCCCTGCTAGTTCTCCAGGGTGATGGCGGAGAGGACCAAGCCGTCGCGCACCAGCCAACGGCCGGTGAAGCCGGTGAGACCGCTCGCGCTCTTGTGCAGCCGAGCGGTGAACGCGCCGGCTGAGAACTCCAGCTCCGCGTCCTCGAACCCGAGCCACTCGCCGGTGATCGGGTACCAGGTCTTGTAGACGGATTCCTTGCAGCTGAACAGGATCCGATCCCAGCACGTGCCCGGCTCGCGGGCCGCGAGCTCGGCGATGTGCTCGCGCTCCTCCGGGCGGGAGACGACGCCGAGCACGCCATCGGGCAGCGGTTCGTGCTGCTCGGCATCGATGCCCACCGAACGCACCTCGCCGCTGCGAGCCACGGCCGCGCCGCGGTACCCGGCGCAGTGGGTGATGCTGCCGACGACCTCGGAGGGCCACTGCGGTGCCCCGCGCTCACCCCGGAGCAGCGGAACCGGTGGTACGCCCAAAGCGCGCATCGCCCGGTGCGCGCACCAGCGGCCGCTGGTGAACTCGCGGCGCCGCTTGGCCACCGCCTTCGCGATCTCGCCGGCTTCGGCGTCGAACAGCGTCGCTTCCGGTGGGTCGTCGAAGGTCTCGGCGGTGGCGACCCCGGCGGGCAGGAGCTCCTCGATCACCCCGACAACGTAGCTCACCTGGCATCTGACCAGGCCGGACGGTCTGCCGTCCCAGTCCGTGAAGCGCTGTTTACAGGGCACTGGGCGCGGTCTAGCGTGCTGCTCATGATCCCGTCGGAGCCACTGACGATCCGGGGCTACGTGGACTTCTCACGTGTGTCCTCGGCGCTGTGTCGCGCCTGACGCACTTCCTCCCGCTCTTTCCCGCACCGCCGTGCTGAGTTCTTCCCGGCGGTCGCCTCCGCATGTCCGCCCACGCTCGTGGAGCCCTCATGACGACACGTCTCACTTCCCTGCCGACGGGTGAGCAGATACCCGTCACCCGGGTGCGCACTCGCACCGCTCGACGGGAATCGCGCGTTCCCCGATGGACTTTCAAGCTGGTGAGCCCCCTCGCGCTGGTCGCGCTGTGGCAGACCCTCAGCGCCACCGGAGTGCTCAGCGACGACACGCTGGCCTCGCCCGCCACAGTGCTGGAGACCGGTGCTGAGCTGTTCGAAGAAGGACGGCTGCAGGAGGCGATCGCGGTGTCCCTGCAGCGCGTCGGTGCCGGTCTGGCGATCGGCGTGGTGGCCGCGACCCTGCTGGCGACGCTGTCCGGTCTCTTCCGCCGCGGCGAGGACCTCATCGACGCTCCGATGCAGATGCTGCGCACCGTTCCGGTCATCGGCCTGATCCCGCTGCTGATCATCTGGTTCGGCATCGGCGAGGAGCCCAAGATCGTGCTGATCGCGCTGGCGGTGACCTTCCCGCTCTACATGAACATCTACGGCGGTATCCGCAACGTCGACGCCGGTTTGGTGGAGGCCGCGAAAACGCTCGGACTCGGGCCGTTCGAGCAGGTACGCCACGTGATCCTGCCCGCGGCCATGCCCAACGCCCTGGTCGGGCTGCGCTACGCCCTCGGTTCGGCGTGGCTGGCCCTGGTCTTCGGCGAGACCATCAACGCCTCCGCGGGCATCGGGTACGAGATGAACACCGCCCGCGAGTTCTTCCAGACCGACGTCATCGTCGTCTGTCTCGTCCTCTACGCCCTGCTCGGCCTCATCGCCGACTTCATCGTTCGCGGACTGGAAAGGGTGGTGCTGGCATGGCGACCGGCGTTCAGCGGGAAGTGACCACGAAACCGGCTGTGGTGAGGGGGCTGTCGCGGAGCTTCGGGGACCGCGTCGTCCTGGAGGGGCTCGACCTGGACATCGAGCCCGGCCAGTTCGTCGCGCTGCTGGGACCCAGCGGGTGCGGGAAGTCCACGTTGCTGCGCATCCTCGCCGATCTCGACCAGGAGGTCACCGGGGAGGTCGAAGTGGCCGAGCGTCGTGCGGTCGCGTTCCAGGCGCCGCGACTCATGCCGTGGAAACGCGTGTGGCACAACGTCGTTCTCGGACTGCCCGGCCGCCCGGACAAGCGGCGCGCGGTCGCGTCCCTGGAAGAGGTCGGGCTCGGTCACCGGGTGGACGTGTGGCCGAAGGTCCTCTCCGGTGGTGAGGCGCAGCGGACGTCGTTGGCGCGCGCCCTCGTGCGCGAGCCGGACCTGCTGCTGCTCGACGAGCCCTTCTCGGCGCTGGACGCGCTGACCCGGATCAAGGCGCAGAAGCTGGTCGGGGAGCTCTGGCAGCGGCACGGTTGCGCGATCCTGCTGGTCACCCACGACGTGGAGGAAGCCCTGCTGCTGGCCGACCGCGTGCTGGTGATGAACGAGGGCCGCATCGGCTACGACCGGGTTCTGGACCTGCCGCGCCCGCGCGAGGTCGGCGACCCGGAGTTCGTGACCCTGCGCGCGGAGCTGCTGGCCCGCCTCGGCGTCGAATGACGTCCGGCGGCGGTCAGCCCGGCCGGGTGCTGCGGGCCGGGGCCGAGGTGGCCGAGAGCTCCAGGTAGGCGTCGTGCTCGGTGTCGAGCACCTCCTGATCGCCCTGGTGCGGACGCAGCGGCTCGCCTGCCGCGACGCGGTGGGCGTCGCGCAGCGCGAACACCGCGGCCACCAACCGGTCGCGCACCGCCGGGTCGGCGGGCGAGCGCTGCAGCTCCAGGGTCGCGGTGCGGCACGTCTCCACGGCCTCGCGCAACCGCGTGCGTGCCCGGTCGTTGGAGAGCACCAGGCAGACCACCACGCCCAGCAGCGCGCCGAACAACGTCATGCCGACGCGTTCGGCGACCAGGTGGACGGGTTCGGTCGGGTGTCCCAAGGTCGCCAAGCACAGCGCCAGGGGAGTGGCGAAGGTCAGCCCGAGGCCGTAGTTGGACATCACCACCAGTTCGGCGGCGATCTGGCAGAGCACGATCACCACCAGGATCATCGCCGGTGACGGATTCGCCGCGAAGATCCTGAGCGCCAGCAGCGAACCCGCGATGGTGCCCGCGCTGCGCTGCAGGGCCCGCTGCCAGGTGGTCGCGGTGTTGTGGGACTGGAGGACCGAGCTGACCGAGACCACGGCCCAGTAGGCGTGGTCGAGCTGGAAGGTCGATGCGAGGAGGCCGGTGACCAGCGAGGCCACCGCCATCCGCACGGCGTTGGTGCGGAACTCGGCGATCCTGGCGCGACCAGCGGCCACCGGCCTGGGCGCCGGGCGGTCCAGCCGCGCGGCGGGCACCCGGCCGCGCCGCATCTTCGTCGCCGTCGCGCGCAGCTCCGGGGCCGCGTCGGCCGGGTGGTGCAGGAGGTGGTCGGCGTGCGCCAGGTGTGCGCGCAGCCGTGTCGTCGTCCGGCGCTCGCCGGTGGGCAGCGCGCTGAGCGCGTGGTGCACGGCGGTGTGGGCACGACTGCGAGCGCCGGCGCCTGGAGTCTCCAGGTGATCGGCGACGGCCAGCAGGGCCCTCGCGGTGTTGAGCCGGTGCGGCCCGGTCGGGTGCAGGATGCCGCCGAGCATGCTGATCGCGTACGAGACCGCGGCTGAAGCGGCGGCGATTCCGACGGCGCTTGCGACCCCGCTCCAGGACTGGGGCGAGTACGCGGCGGCTCCGGCGGCGAAGACGAACATCAGCCCGCCGGGCGGACCCACGCGCAGCACGTCTGCCAGCAGCTTGGCCAGCGTCGCCACCAGCGTCAGGACCACGACCTTCGTCACGCCTCCGGCGCCTGCGGCGGAGGCGACGGCACCGGCCGCCACGCTCGCGGTCAGGCCGATCGCCACCACCGGCAGCAGCCAGGCCCTGCGCCCGTACGGGTCGACCCGGCAGTACAGCGAGGTGAAGGCGCCCAGCGCGGCGAACGGTGCGAGTTCCAGGCGGCCTGCGATCAGCAGCGCGACGATCGGCAGGGCGTAGGACGTGCCGACCCGGAGGGCCGGGACGAGCACGCCGCCGAACATCGACGTGAACCTGAGGGCATCGCGGGTCCGCAAGGTCTGGATCAGATAACCGTTCACAGGTAAAATGTTACTAGGTGTTTTACTCGTGAAGGAGTGTGACGTTGGACGTCGTCGGACGGATCCGCGAGCAATGGAGCGAGCAGCATCCGGACCTGGACCTCACGCCCATCGAGGTGATCGGGCGCGTGCGCAGGCTCGCGGCGCTCACCAACCAGCGGCACGACGAGGTCCTCGACGACCTGCGGCTGTCCCGGATGGAGTTCGAGGTGCTCAGCGCGCTGCGCCGGGCCGGAGGCGGCCTGCGCCCCAGCCAGCTGACCAGGGAGATGCTGTCGTCCGGTGCGGCCACCACCAAGCGCCTCGCGCGGCTGGAGGAGGACGGCCTGATCACGCGCAACACGTCCGCTCGAGACAGGCGTGAGGTCGACGTGCGGCTGACCGAACGCGGACGCGAGGTCATCGACCGGGTCTTCCCCGCTCAGCTGGAGCACGAGCGGGCTCTGCTGGAGCCGCTCAGCGCCGAGGAGCGGGCTCGGTTGGGTGAACTGCTGGCGAAGGTCCTGGGGCCGATGGACCTGGCTGGTTGAAGATCCGGTCGCCCCGGCGAGGCGACTGCGGGCCGTCGTGTTCCGTGGGTTAAGGTTTTCCGGCTTTCACCGGGGAATTCATGCGGCTTGGCGAACTCGGTGTGATCGGACGATCACGCTCAATGATGGCCGGTGCCGCTCGGACGAGAGGACACAGGGTGGCCACGGTTCGGATCGGCTCCGTCCCTGATCTGCACCTGGGCGGTCTGCCCGGCCGCCTGCGCGTTTTCGTGCTGGCGAACTCGCGCGCGATCGCGCTGATATGCGCCCCGCTGGTGCTGGCCTCGCTCGGTCTGCTGCTGCTCACACCGCGCGCCGGGATCGGTCAGGAATCGGCGATCGACTACCAGGTGTACCGCTGGGCGGTGCACACCTGGCTGGCCGGCGGCGACATCATGAACACCGCTCCGACGGTGAGCATCGGTCGAGTCCTGCCGTGGGTGTACCCGCCGTTCGCGCTGGCACCGCTGGCGCCCCTGGCCCTGCTGCCGTTCAGCGCGGGGCTGATCGTGCTCTACCTGCTGGACCTGCTCGCCATCGGCGGCACGCTGTACCTGGTGACGCGGCACCTGTGGGCCGCGGTGGGGCAGCGAGGGGCGCTGGCCGTGGCCATGGTGCTGCTGCCCTGGACGCTCTTCCTGGAGCCCGTCTACTCGTCCTTCGGGCTCGGGCAGGTCAACATCCTGCTGATGGGCATGGTGATGGCCGATTGCCTGGCCGAATCGCCGCGATGGCCGCGCGGGCTTCTGATCGGGCTGGCGGCTGCGATCAAGCTCACCCCGGCCGCCTTCCTGCTGTTCCTGCTCTTCCGCAAGGACTACCGCGCTGCGGTCGTGGCCGTGGTCAGCGCGGTGCTGGCCACGCTGGCCGGGTTCGCGCTGAACTTCTCCGCGGCGGTGGAGTACTGGTTCGGAAAGGGGCCCGCGCACGGGGTGAGCGGATCCGCGTTCCACACCAACCAATCCATCATGGGTGCGCTGGCGCGCCTGGAGCTCCCGGTGACCGCGCAGAACGGTCTCTGGTTGGTGCTGTCGGTCGGTGTGACGATCGCCGTCGTGTTCGCGATCCGCCGAGTGGAACCGGTTCTCGCGGTGTTGGCCAATGCGCTGCTGGCACTGCTGATCTCGCCCACGTCGTGGTCAGACCACTGGGTGTGGGTCGCTCCCGGCCTCCTGGTGCTGTTGGCCTTCGCGGTTCGGCTGCGCAGCGTCGGCTGGCTGGCCGTGGCCGGTTGGACGCTGGTCACAGTGCTGGCCGCCGCGTTCAACTGGATGCCCGCCGGCCCTCCGTGGGACGTGGTGGCCCACACGTTCGGAAATCCCTACGCGTTCCTCGGGCTGGTTCTGATCGGCTTGCTGGTGCGCAACGCCCGGCGCCAGCGGCCGACTCCGCAGGTGCAGCCCGCGCCGCTTCCGGAACCGGCCGGTGTCTGAAAGTGCTTGCGCATTCGGGTGATCGACCAGGTGCACACGGACGGTGCACCGACAATTACGGATAATGCGCTCGATCTGAACCGAATCCGAATGGTGTGCGCTGCGATTCGGGCCACATTCGGTAAGGTGCAATGAGATCGTGAATAACACCACTGATGATCGCTAGCTGTCGCCTTAGGACAGATGCGTGGTGCACAATTCCTCGGACTCTCGGCCCGAGCGACAACGACGTCTCACCTTCTGAGAGATGTCACGTTCTCTCAACTTCGTGTTACCTAGCGGTAGCTTTTGGGCCGCTGGGTCTGTACAGTGCCTCAAACTGACCAAGAGTGCAACGGCGCATCCTTAATTTGTCAGTGCCCCCAAAGGCTCCCGCGGTTCGCAGTGGGTGATTCATGCCCTGCTGCGCGCTGCAGCCTGTCGACGGGAGGTCCGATGCCCCAATCCCACCATGCAAGAAGCGTGGCGCAGCGCAGCGCCCGAGCCAGTGGTCTGTATGACCCGGCTAACGAGCACGACGCCTGCGGTGTCGCATTCGTCGCCGACCTTCGCGGTCGGCGGAGTCACGACCTGGTTGACAAAGCACTGACTGCGTTGCGCAACCTGGAGCACCGCGGTGCGAAGGGTGCTGACCCCGAGACCGGTGACGGTGTCGGACTGCTGACCCAGATCCCGGATGCCTTCTTCCGCGCTGCCGTGCCCTTCGAGCTCCCCGAAGCCGGCAGCTACGCGGCCGGTACGGCCTTCCTGCCCGCCGATGACACCGCGGCCGAGGAGGCCGTCGCCGTCATCGACCGGATCGTGGCAGAAGAAGGACTGCGACTGCTGGGCTGGCGCGAGGTCCCCATCGCCGCGGACAGCGCGGGAACCGCAGCGCGCGAGACGATGCCGAACTTCCGGCAGCTGTTCATCGGCACCCCGAACGGGCAGCAGGCCGAGTCGGCGCTGGCCTTCGAGCGCCGCGCGTTCTGCGTGCGCAAGCGCGCCGAGCACGAAGCCAACGTGTACTTCCCGAGCCTCTCCGCGCGGACGATCGTCTACAAGGGCATGCTCACCGAGACGCAGCTGGGCGCGTTCTACCCGGACCTGCGCGACGAGCGCTTCGCCAGCGCGATCGGGCTGGTGCACTCGCGGTTCTCCACGAACACGTTCCCGTCCTGGCCGCTGGCGCACCCGTACCGGTTCATCGCGCACAACGGTGAGATCAACACGGTCAAGGGGAACCGCAACTGGATGCGGACCCGCGAGAGCATGCTCGAGACCGATCTCATCCCCGGCGAGCTCAAGCGGCTGTACCCGATCGCGTCCCCGGAGGCCAGCGACTCGGCGACCTTCGACGAGGTCCTGGAGCTGCTGCACCTCGGTGGTCGCTCGTTGCCGCACTCGGTGCTGATGATGATCCCCGAGGCGTGGGAGAACCACGCCGAGATGGACCCGAAGCGCAAGGCGTTCTACGAGTTCCACAACTACCTGATGGAGCCGTGGGACGGCCCGGCGCTCGTGGCCTTCACCGACGGCACCCAGATCGGTGCGGTGCTGGACCGCAACGGTCTTCGACCCGGTCGCTACTGGGTCACCGAGGACGGACTCGTCGTGCTGGCCAGCGAGGTCGGCGTGCTGGAGTTCGAGCCCGAGAAGGTCGTGCGCAAGGGCCGACTGCAGCCGGGCCGGATGTTCCTGGTCGACACCGAGGCCGGCCGGATCATCGACGACGACGAGATCAAGGGCGAGCTCGCCGAGGAGTACCCGTACCAGGAGTGGCTGGACGGTGGCGTCGTGCGACTGGGCGACCTGCCCGAGCGCGAGCGCGAACTGCCCTCTCACGACTCCCTGGTGCACCGGCAGCAGGTCTTCGGCTACACCCAGGAAGAGCTCGGGGTGCTGCTGCAGCCGATGGCCACCACCGGCGCCGAGCCGATCGGCTCCATGGGCAACGACACCGGCTTCGCCGCGCTGTCGGAACGTCCGCGGCAGCTTTTCGACTACTTCACCCAGCTGTTCGCACAGGTCACGAACCCGCCGCTGGACGCGATCCGCGAAGAGCTGGTGACGTCGCTGAGCACCCACGTCGGACCCGAGCACAACCTGCTCGGCCACGACCCGGAAGCGTGCCACCAGCTGGTGCTGCCGTTCCCGGTTCTCGACAACGCTCAGCTCGCCAAGATCGTTCACATCAACGACGACGGTGACCGTCCCGAGCTCAAGCCGGCCGTCATCGACGCCACCTACCAGGTCTCCGGTGGGGGAGCGGCGCTGAAGGCGCGGCTCGACGAGATCTGCGAAGAGGTTTCGGCGGCCGTCGCCAACGGGTCTCACGTCCTCGTGGTGTCGGACCGCCAGGCCGATGCGGAGCGGGCACCCATCCCGTCGCTGCTGGCCACCGGTGCGGTGCACCACCACCTGGTGCGGGAGAAGGACCGCACCCAGGTGGGCTTGATCGTCGAAGCCGGCGACGTCCGCGAAGTGCACCATGTCGCTCTTCTCATCGGTTACGGCGCCGCTGCCGTTAACCCCTACGTGGCAATGGCCACCGTCGAGGACCTCGTCAACACCGGCGTCATCAAGGACACCGATGCCGAGCACGCCACCGCGAACCTGATCAAGGCGCTGGGCAAGGGCGTGCGCAAGACGATGTCCAAGATGGGCGTGTCCACTGTGTCCTCCTACACCGGTGCGCAGATCTTCGAGGCCATCGGTCTCGGCGAGGAGGTCGTGGAGCACTGCTTCACCGGCACCACCTCCCGGCTCGGCGGAGTCGGCTTCGACGTGCTGGCGCAGGAAGCAGCCGAGCGGCACCGCCGCGCGTACCCGGTCGACGGCGTCCACGCTCCGCACCGCTCGCTGGCGGTCGGTGGCGAGTACCAGTGGCGCCGCGACGGTGAACCGCACCTGTTCAACCCGAAGACGGTGTTCAAGCTCCAGCACTCCACGCGCTCCGGGCGTTACGAGGTGTTCAAGGAGTACACCGAGGCCGTCGACGACCAGTCGCGCGACCTGATGACGCTGCGCGGGTTGTTCAAGTTCCGCGAGGGCGTGCGCAAGCCGGTGCCGGTGGAGGAGGTCGAATCCGTCGCCTCCATCGTCAAGCGCTTCGCGACCGGCGCCATCTCCTACGGGTCGATCTCGCAGGAGATGCACGAAACCCTGGCGATCGCGATGAACCGCCTGGGCGGCAAGTCCAACACCGGTGAGGGCGGCGAGGACGCCGACCGGTTCACGCCGGACGCCAACGGCGACTCGCGCCGCTCGGCGATCAAGCAGGTCGCCTCCGGCCGCTTCGGCGTGACCAGCGAGTACCTGGTCAACGCCGACGACATCCAGATCAAGATGGCCCAGGGCGCCAAGCCGGGAGAGGGCGGTCAGCTGCCCGGCGGCAAGGTGTACCCGTGGGTCGCCAAGACGCGGCACTCCACGCCGGGTGTCGGGCTGATCTCGCCGCCGCCGCACCACGACATCTACTCGATCGAGGACCTGGCGCAGCTGATCCACGACCTGAAGAACGCCAACCCCCAGGCGCGCATTCACGTCAAGCTGGTCAGCGAGGTCGGAGTCGGCACGGTCGCGGCGGGTGTCTCCAAGGCGCACGCCGACGTCGTGCTCATCTCGGGTCACGACGGCGGCACGGGTGCTTCGCCGATGTCGTCGATCAAGCACGCCGGTGGTCCCTGGGAGCTGGGCCTGGCCGAGACGCAGCAGACGCTGCTGGCCAACGACCTGCGCGACCGGATCGTGGTGCAGACCGACGGTCAGCTCAAGACCGGCCGTGACGTCGTGATCGCCGCGCTGCTGGGTGCCGAGGAGTACGGTTTCGCCACCGCTCCGCTGGTGGTCTCGGGCTGCATCATGATGCGGGTCTGCCACCTCGACACCTGCCCGGTCGGCGTGGCCACGCAGAACCCGAAGCTGCGCGAGAAGTTCTCCGGCAAGGCGGAGTACGTGGTGAACTTCTTCGAGTTCATCGCCCAGGAAGTGCGGGAGTACCTGGCGGAGCTGGGTTTCCGCTCCCTGGAGGAGGCGATCGGGCACGCAGACCTGCTCGACACCTCCGACGCCGTGCGGCACTGGAAGACCCAGGGCCTGGACCTCGCTCCGATCACCCACGTGCCGGAGCTGCCCGAGGGCGTGTCGCTGCACCAGACCACCGAGCAGGACCACGGTCTGGACAAGGCGCTGGACAACACGTTGATCCAGCTGTCCGAGGGTGCGCTCAAGGAAGGCACCCCGGTCCGGCTGGACCTCCCGGTGCGCAACGTCAACCGGACCGTCGGCACGATGCTCGGTTCCGAGCTGACCAGGCGGTGGGGCGGCGAGGGCCTGCCGGACGACACCATCGACGTGACCTTCACCGGTTCGGCCGGGCAGTCCTTCGGTGCGTTCGTCCCGCGCGGGATCACCCTGCGCCTCCTCGGTGACGGCAACGACTACGTCGGCAAGGGCCTCTCCGGCGGGCGGATCGTGGTCCGTCCCGACACGAAGGCGCCGTTCGTGGCCGAGCAGAACATCATCGCCGGCAACGTGTTGCTCTACGGCGCCACCGGCGGCGAGCTGTTCGTCCGCGGCATCGTCGGCGAGCGGTTCTGCGTGCGCAACTCCGGTGCCATCGCCGTCGTCGAAGGCGTGGGCGACCACGGTTGCGAGTACATGACCGGTGGCCGTGCCGTGATCCTCGGGACGACCGGGCGGAACTTCGCGGCCGGCATGTCCGGCGGCGTCGCCTACGTGCTGGACATCGATCCCCAGCGGATCAATCCCGAGATGGTCGACGTGGAAACGCTGGACGACGAAGACCGCGATTTCCTGCACGATCGGGTGCGCAGGCACTACGAGCAGACCGAGTCGGCGGTGGCCCGCGAGCTGCTCGCCGACTGGGACACCGCGGTCGAGCGGTTCGGCAAGGTCATGCCGCGCGACTTCAAGCGCGTGCTCGAAGCGCAGAGCGCGGCCGAGCGCGAAGGGCGCGACGTCAACGAGGCGATCATGGAGGCGGCTCATGGCTGACCCCAAGGGATTCATGACGACGCCGCGGGAGACTCCGCAGCGTCGCCCGGTGGACGTGCGCATCAAGGACTGGCGCGAGGTCTACCTGGAGTTCGAGCAGCCGCGGCTGACCAAGCAGGCCGGTCGCTGCATGGACTGCGGAATTCCGTTCTGCCACCAGGGCTGTCCGCTGGGGAACCTGATTCCCGAGTGGAACGACCTGGTGTGGCGGGAGGACTGGGAGTCGGCGATCGACCGGCTGCACGCGACCAACAACTTCCCGGAGTTCACCGGGACGTTGTGCCCCGCCCCGTGCGAGGCGGCGTGCGTCGTCGGCATCAACAGCGACCCGGTGAGCATCAAGCAGGTCGAGATCTCCATCATCGACAAGGCTTGGGAATCCGGGTACGTCACGCCGCAGCTCCCGCCGAAGCAGACCGGCAAGAACGTCGCCGTCATCGGCTCGGGCCCTGCCGGGCTCGCCGCCGCGCAGCAGCTGACCCGGGTGGGGCACAGCGTCGTGGTCTACGAGCGGGCTGACCGCGTCGGCGGGCTGCTCCGCTACGGCATTCCCGAGTTCAAGATGGAGAAGAGCCGGCTCGACCGGCGGCTCGGGCAGATGCGTGCCGAAGGCACCGAGTTCCGCACCGGGGTGAACGTCGGTGTGGACATCACCGTGGAGCAGCTGCGCGCCGATTACGACGCGGTCGTGCTCGCCGGTGGTGCCACGCAGGCCCGCGACCTGCCTGCTCCGGGCCGCGAACTGGACGGCGTGCACCAGGCGATGGAGTACCTCCCGCTGGCCAACAAGGTGCAGGAGGGCGACTTCGAGCGCCCCTCGATCCACGCCGGTGGCAAGCACGTCGTCGTCATCGGCGGCGGTGACACCGGTGCGGACTGCGTCGGGACCGCGCACCGCCAGGGCGCGGCGTCGGTGACGCAGCTGGAGATCATGCCGCAGCCGCCCGTGGAGCGCTCCGAGGCGCACCCGTGGCCGACCTACCCGATGCTCTACCGGGTCACCTCGGCCCACGAGGAGGGCGGCGAACGGCTGTACTCGGTCAACACCCAGGAGTACGTGGGTGACGACCGGGGTTCGCTGCAGGCGCTGCGGCTCGTCGAGGTCCAGCGCGGCGAGTCCGGCTTCGAGCCGGTGCCCGGCACGGAGCGGGAGATCCCGGCGCAGCTGGTCCTGCTGGCGATGGGCTTCGTCGGTCCGGAGAAGCCCGGTCTGCTGGAGGACCTCGGCGTGGAGTTCGACCCGCGCGGCAACGTGGCGCGGGACGAGAACTTCATGTCCAGCGTGGACGGCGTGTTCAGCGCCGGCGACATGGGACGTGGCCAGTCGCTGATCGTGTGGGCCATCTCCGAGGGTCGTTCCGCGGCCGCGGGCGTGGACCGCTACCTCGTGGGCCGGGACGTGCTCCCGGCACCGATCGAGCCCACGGACCGCCCGATGGTCTGAGTCAGAGCGCATGAGAGCGGTGCCCCGGTTCCTGCCGGGGCACCGCTCTTGCGTTGTCAGTCCGCTACGGGCACGCCGAAGTCCGGTGAGCCGTCGTGCTTCCAGCCGAAGGTCTGCAGCCGGGCGTGCCGGTTGATGTCGCCGACCTCGGCGTCGTACGGGCGTGCGTGGTAGACGAGCACGTTCGTGCCGTCCTCGGTGACGGTGAAGCTGTTGTGCCCCGGGCCGTACTGGCCGGTGGCCACGTTGGTGGTGAACACCGGTTCCGGCCTCTTGTCCCACGACGCGGGGTCGAGCAGGTCCGCATCCTCGGGCGCGCTCAGCAGGCCCAGGCAGTAGTTGCTGTCGGTGGCGCTGGCCGAGAAGGTCAGGAACACGCGGTCCTCGCCGATGAGCGCCGCAGGCCCCTCGTTGACCCGGAACCCTCGGGTCTCCCAGTCGTGGGTCGGAGTCGACAGGCGCACCGGCCGGCCGCCGAGCGTCCAGGGATCGTCCAGGGGAGCCAGGTAGAGGTTCGAGTTCGTCTCGATGCCCGGCTCGCGCTGGGCCCACGCCAGGTACCGCGCACCTCGGTGCTCGAAGGTCGTGGCGTCGAGGGCGAAGGTGTCCCACGGGGTGTGGATTCGCCCTCGCTCCACCCATGTCCCGGTCATCGGATCGGGGCTGGAGTTCTCCAGCACGTGCATCCTGATGGACTGGACGTCGTCCGAGCTGCCTGCCGCGAAGTAGACGTACCAGCGGCCGTCGACGTGGTGCAGTTCCGGTGCCCAGATGTGCTTGCTCATCTCCCCGCTGTCGTGCCTGCGCCACAGCACGTGCTCTTCGGCGGTGCTCAACCCCGGAAGGGTCTCGGAGCGGCGCAGCACGACCTCGTCGTAGGTGGGAACCGTGGCGGTGAAGTAGTAGGCCCCGTCGGTGTGCCTGCAGACGTGCGGGTCCGCACGTCTGCGCGCCAGCGGGTTGTGGAAGCGCGCTGGCGCACCCGAGGCTGCGGCTTTGCTGGTCATCGCGAGAGCTCCGGCGGCCAGTGCACCGGACAGCACGGTCCGGCGGGAGAGAACTGATCGGTGTCGCACTCTGCTCACCGTGGCGCGAATGCGGCGATGGCAGAACGATTTCCACTCCTCGGCGTGGCATTCGACGTCACACGGGTAACCCGTCCCGGGGACGTGGTGCCGGGTTCGCGCAGCGATCGCGGCATTCGCTGGGCGAACCGCTCGACGGCGACGATGCCGCGGCGCGGGAGCGAATGCGATCACGTGAGAACCGACTGGTCGGAGCGCATCGCGCGCATCGCCCCAGCCTTGGTCCGGTGCTGATTTCCGCCGCCTCGGTGCGAAATGAGTCTTGCTGCCGGGAATTGCCGGACTAACGTCGTGCGCATCGGGATTCCGGATGGAGAATTCGGCGGTCGCGCGCGCCGCATCAACGTCGAGCGATTCGAGGAATGGGAGCATGACGCAGAACGTCCTGTCCGATGTTCAAGAGCAGGCCTTCGGCGACAATCCGCTGGAAGTCCGCGAAACCGGCCACTACACCCAGGAGTACGTGGGTGGCATGGTCGACAAGTGGGATGACCTGATCGACTGGGAACGTCGAGCGGAGGGTGAGGGCCGCTTCTTCGTCGACCAGCTGAAAGCTCGCGGCGTGCGCAGCGTGCTCGACGTGGCCACCGGCACCGGGTTCCACTCGGTCCGGCTCATCGAGGCCGGATTCGAGACCGTCAGCGCCGATGGTAGTCCGCAGATGCTGGCCAAGGCCTTCCGGAACGGTCTGAACAACGGTGGGCACCTGCTGCGCGTGGTCAACGCCGATTGGCGCTGGCTGAACCGGGACGTGCACGGCGAGTTCGACGCCGTCATCTGCCTGGGGAACTCCTTCACGCACCTGTTCAGCGAGCACGATCGCCGCAAGGCCCTCGCCGAGTTCTACGCGATGCTCAAGCACGACGGCGTGCTCATCATCGACCAGCGCAACTACGACGCACTGCTGGACGGCGAGGCCGGGGGCAAGAGCAGCTACTACTACTGCGGCACCGAGGTCGAAGCGGTTCCGGACCACGTCGACGAGGGTCTGGCCCGGTACCGGTACGAGTTCCCGGACGGCAGCGAGTACCACCTGAACATGTACCCGCTGCGCAGGGACTACCTGTGCGGTCTGCTGCGGGACGTCGGGTTCCAGCGGATCGAGACCTACGGCGACTTCCAGGAGCAGCCGGTCGACGTGCCCGACTTCTTCATCCACGTGGTGGAGAAGTCCTACGTCGAAGACCTCTGACAGGTCGGCTCCGCGCATCCGCCGGTAAGCCGGGGCTGGCGCGGGCCTTCGCGCGGCGGCCCGGAACTCGGTGCACTCACCGGGTTCCGGGCCGCGCTCGCAGATCGCCTTCGATGCGCGCAGCGGTGCGAGCCAGCAGCGGCACGATCTCGCGCTGGACGCCTTCCTCGGTGGAGCTGTGCTTGTCCAGCGAGACGTTGACCGCGGCGAACACCCGGCCGTCGGCATCGCGGACGGGGACCGCCACTCCGCGCAAGCCCTCCTCGAGGCCGTCGTCGGCGATCACGAACCCGCGTCTGCGCACCGTCGCCAGCTCCGCCAGCAGCTGTTCGCGGGTCGTGACGGTGTGCGGGGTCACCCGCGCCAGTTCCACGGAGCGCAGGCTCGCCTCCAGCCGCTCCGGGGGGACGGCCGCCAGCAGGACCTTGCCCATCGAGGTCGCGTGCGCCGGGTAGCGGGCGCCGACCGGGATCGCCACCGACAGCAGCTTCGGGCTCGGGACCGCGGCGACGTAGCGGATCTCTGTTCCCTCCAGCACCGCCAGCGCGGTCATCTCCCGCACCTGTCGGGTGAGCTCCTGCAGGTGCGGCTCAGCGACCTGCGGGAGGGAGCGGCTGGTGAGGTAGGCGTGGCCGAACTCCAGCACCTGCGGGGTCAGCGCGTAGCGCCGGTCGGCCTGGCGGACGTAGCCGAGCTCGACGAGGGTCAGCAGGATCCGGCGAGCGCCCGCCCTGTCCAGGTCGGAGGCCTGGGCGACCTCGGTCAGCGACAGTTCTGCCTGCTCGGCGGTGAACGCTCGCAGGACGGACATGGTCCGCTCCACCGCGCGGACGAAGTGCTCTCCACGCTGTTGCGGCACGACACCTCCCGGTTCGACTCCGCCCGCAGCCTAATCGGTCCGGGCCCGGAACGAACTCATACCGACCGGCCGGTCTGTCTGGACTGAAGGGCGGGCTACGGGTTTAACTGAAGGCCGGAATCTGATCGAAACCCCGGAGGGATCAGCGAACGTGACCGCCGAGAGCGAAGACGAACTGCGGGAGCGCCGGCAGGCGGTGCGGGAGCTCGGGTCCGCGCTGCGCGATCTCACCGACGCCGCGGTGTCCACCGAGGTGGACAGCGAGACCCTGCGGGAGATCACCGCCCAGGTGCGCGAACTGGTGCCCCCGCTGGACGCGGTGCGCCGCGAGCGCGGCCAGCTGGCCACCGTCGACGACGGACGACGCCCTCGCCGCCTCTACAGCCCCGCGGTCGGCCCGGGAAACCCGATCGCCCCGCCGATGCAGGTGGAGGTGGTCGACGGCGCCGCGGTGGGCACCTGCACCTTGGGGCTGGCCTACGAGGGGCCGCCGAGCTACGTGCACGGCGGCATGAGCGCGATGCTGCTGGACCAGATCCTCGGTCACGCCCACGCCGCGGGTGGAGCCCCACCGGGCATGACGGTGCAGCTGTCGCTGCGCTACCGGCGGCCGGTGCCGCTGAGCACCCCGTTGCGGATCGTCGGCCGCATCGAGCGGGTCGACGGCCGCTGGACCGAGTCGAGGGCCACGATCTGCGCCGCCGACGCGCCCGACACCGTCCTGGTGGAGGCCGAGGGCAAGTTCGTCGTCCCCAGCGCCGAGCAGTCCAGCAGGCTCTTCGGGAAGGTCGAGGGGCTCGCCAGGTGAGGTAATCGAACGCGGTACGCGAGGTTCAAGGAGGAGCCGCATGTACCCAGGTGTCCACGCCGCCACCACGCCCGACAAACCGGCCCTGATCATGGCCGGGTCGGGCGAGGTGCTGACCTATCGAGAACTCGACGAGCGCTCGCTGCGTTTGGCCAACTCGCTGCGCGAGGCGGGCTTGAGCAAGGGCGACGTGGTCGCCGTGCTCTCCGACAACGACCTGCACGCGTACGAGGCGTACTGGGCAGCCGTACGTTCCGGCATGTACGTCTGCGCGGTCAACAGCCATCTGCAATCCGACGAGGTGGCCTACATCGTCAACGACTCCGGGGCGAACGCCTTGGTGGTGTCAGCAGGACTCGGGGAGTTGCCGGAGCACGTCGCGGAGCTCACCGACGTCCGCGTCCGGCTGGCGTTCGGCGGGCCCGTCGCCGGTTTCGGCGATTACGAGCAGGCGCTGGCCGCGGCCTCCTCGGAGGTTCCGGCGGTGCAACCGTGCGGCGCTGACCTGCTGTACTCCTCCGGAACCACCGGTAGGCCCAAGGGAATTCGCCCGGAGCTGCCCGACCGGCAGGTGCACGAACCGGGCAACATCCTGGTGGACCTGCTGCGCGGCTTCTACGGCTTCGACGAGGACACGGTCTACCTCTCCCCGGCACCCGTCTACCACGCCGCGCCGCTGCGGTACTGCGCTTCGGTGCACGCCATCGGCGGAACCGTGGTGATGATGGAACGCTTCGACCCCGAGCAGGCGCTGCGCGCCATCGAGCGCTACCAGGTCACCCACAGCCAGTGGGTCCCGACCATGTTCGTGCGGATGCTCAAGCTCGACGAGTCCACCCGCCACCGCTACGACCTCTCCAGCCACCGCAACGCCGTGCACGCCGCCGCACCCTGCCCGATCGAGGTCAAGCGGGCGATGATCGAGTGGTGGGGCCCGATCCTGCAGGAGTACTACTCCTCGACGGAGGGCATCGGCATGACGATGATCGACTCCGCGCAGTGGCTGGAGAAGCAGGGCTCGGTGGGGCGCCCATTGCTGGGCATCGTCCGCGTCTGCGACGACGAGGGCAACGAGCTCCCCGCGGGTGAGGTCGGGACGGTGTTCTTCGAGCGCGAGGAGATCGAGTTCGAGTACCTCGGCGACCCCGACAAGACCCGCTCGGTCAAGCACCCCGGGCACACCAACTGGGCGACCACCGGCGACCTCGGTTACCTCGACGAGGACGGGTACCTGTTCCTCACCGACCGCAAGGCATTCATGATCATCTCCGGTGGGGTCAACATCTACCCGCAGGAGGTCGAGGACGTGCTGGCGCTGCACCCCTCGATCCTCGACGTCGCCGTGTTCGGCGTGCCGGACCCCGAGATGGGCGAGACGGTCAAGGCCGTGGTGCAGCCAGCACCGGGTGTCGAACCGGGACCCGAGCTCGAGAGGCAGATCATCGACCACGCGCGTGAGCGCGTGGCGCGCTACAAGGTGCCGCGCAGTGTCGACTTCGTCGCCGACATGCCGCGCACGCCGACCGGAAAGCTCGTGAAGGGCAAGCTCAAAGCCCGCTACACGTGAGTGATCGAAAGGGATAACCGTGGATCGACGTTGGGGCATCTCCGTCCCGCTGCCCGAGCTCTCGCTGCCCGATCAGCGCGAACTCATCGCCGAACTGCCCGACCTCGGCTACACCGACGTGTGGTCGTCGGAGGCCAACGGCGCCGATGCGTTCACCCCGCTGGCGCTGGCCGCCACCTGGGCGCCACAGCTGCGGCTGGGCACCGCGATCGTGCCCGTCTACACCCGTGGCCCGGCGACCCTGGCGATGAGCGCGTCCACCCTCGCAGCGGCGGCCCCAGGCCGTTTCGCGCTGGGCGTGGGCACCTCCTCGAACGTGATCGTGGAACGCTGGAACGGGATCTCCTTCGACGAGCCGTACAAGCGGGTGCGCGACACCGTGCGGTTCCTGCGGCAGGCGCTGCGCGGGGAGAAGGTCACCGAGTCCTACGACACCTTCGAGGTCAAGGGGTTCTCCGCGGGCCTGGTGGCCGATCCGGTGCCGCCGGTGCTGGTGGCGGCGCTGCGTCCGGGAATGCTGAAGCTGGCGGGGCGCGAGGCCGACGGCGCGATCATCAACTGGCTCTCGCCGGAGGACGTGCGCACCGTCGTGCCCCACGTGCAGCAGGGCGGACCGGACAAGGAGGTCGTCGCGCGCATCTTCGTCATGCCCGACACGGACCCGGACACGGCGAGGGCGCTCGCACGACGGCACATCGCGGCGTACATGAACGTTCCGGTCTACCGCGCTTTCCACGAGTGGCTGGGTCGGGACGAGTTCACCCCGATGTGGCAGGCGTGGGACGCGGGCGACCGCAAGGCCGCCCTCGCGGCGATCCCGGACAGCGTCGTCGACGACCTGGTGGTGCACGGCCCGGCCCAGTACTGCAGGGAGCGAGTCCAGCAGTACGTCGACAACGGCGTCACGACGCCGGCGATCGCGCTGGTCGCACCGGGTGACCCGACCGAGGCCGTCCGGGCGTTGGGGCTGAAGTAGGCCGGGTTGGGTGCGGTTTCAGCTGAGGGCGGCGGGCTGCTGGTCGAGTCCGCCGCCCAGGTGCGCCGTGTCGTTGAAACGCCGCACGATCCAGCGCCCACCCGCGACCACGACCTGCGAGATCGACCCGTTGCCTGCCCCCAGGAACGCCATCGGCAGGCTTCCGCTGGCGATGGACAGGATCTCGCCGATCACGCCGCCGTGGGTGAACACGGCGATGCGCTGGTCGGGGTGAGCGGCGGCGAGCCGCTCGATCGCGCCCCCCACGCGATCCCGCAGCGCCTCGCGGGATTCCGCACCCGGGATGACGTCCCACCGGCCCTCGGCGTGCATCCGCTGGATGATGGGGTCGTTCTGAGCGACCTTCTGCCGGAACAGCCCGCCTTCGAACTCGCCGAGGTGCACTTCGCGCAGGTCGGGCACGACCCCGGGCGTCAGCTGGAGCCGGGCGGCCAGCGGGGCCGCGGTCTCGGCGGTGCGCCGCAGGGTGGTGACGTAGAGGGCGTCCAGGTGCTCACCCGCGAGCCGGCCGCCGACGAGCTCGGCGTGCTCCCGGCCGGCCGGGGCGAGCTCCGGGTCGCCCTGCCCGCCGACGAGGGCGAAGGGCTTGCCCGGTACCGCCGGTGCGGACTCGCCGTGCCGGATCAACAGGATGTCGGTGGCACCGGCGGGCGGTGTGAACGTGGATTGCCGGTACTCGACCTCGGACATGGTGCTCCGCTCTCCGCGATTCCTCGTGCACGCCCGACCTTTCCACCGCGCAAGGCCGTTTTCAAACCCGAGACAGGATGGTGCGATGACTTTCACCGAGGTCGGATACGAGGTCTCCGAGGGGATCGCCACGATCACGTTGAACCGGCCGGACAAGCTCAACGCGTTCACCCACGTCATGCGCGGCGAGCTCGTCGCGGCCTTCGACGCAGCGGAGGCCGATGACGTGGTCCGCGCGGTGATCGTCACCGGTGCGGGCAGGGCGTTCTGCGCGGGGGCAGACCTCAGCGCCGGGGAGGACACCTTCAACGGCGAGGCCAACGAGGGGCGGGCGCAGGCCCACCGCGAGCTCGGTGAGGTCGACGGGGTGCCTCGCGATGGTGGCGGCACCGTGGCGCTTCGGGTGGCGGAGATGCGCAAGCCGGTGATCGGTGCGTTCAACGGCGCTGCGGTCGGCGTGGGGGTCACGATGACCTTGCCGATGGACATCCGGATCGCGTCCGAGGGAGCCAAGTTCGGTTTCGTCTTCACCCGCCGCGGGATCCTTCCGGAGGCCGCTTCGTCCTGGTTCTTGCCGCGCGTCGTCGGGATCTCACAGGCCATGGAATGGGCTGCCACCGGGCGCATCTTCGACGCGGAGGAGGCCCTGCGCGGTCGTCTGGTGTCGCGGGTGGTCGCCGACGACGAGCTGATTCCCACGGCGCGCTCGATCTGCCGGGAGATCGCCGAGAACACCTCCGGGGTGTCGGTGGGCGTGGCCCGCCAGCTCATGTGGGGAATGCTCTCGGCGGAGTCGCCCTGGGAGGCGCACCGATTGGACTCCCGAGGCATCAAGGTGCTCGGATCCGGAGCTGATGCGGCCGAGGGGGTTGGTTCCTTCCTGGCCAAGCGCGCTCCGGAGTTCCCCCTCCGGGTGAGCGAGGACTACCCCGACTTCATGCCGGAATGGCCTGCTCGCCCGGAGGGGGTCTGACTCCCGCCTCATCCACTCTTGAGTTGTCAAGCAGCATGTCGCCGGGAGTACCGGCCATCTGAGGATCTGTGCTGTGCGGGGTGTTCGGGTATCACAGCGTGGTGGGCGGCGGCTCTCGTGCTGCGGCGCGCGCGTGGTGCCCGAGCTCTCCCCGGGCTGTTCGGTGGCGGTCACCTTCTGAGGATGCGGTGAGGTTCGCGGTCGCGGGCTCGAGAACCACCTCGGGCAGACGACTTTCATCTTGGTCAGGGATCAGAGCGGAGAGGAATCGTGTCGAACGCATGTTTCAATGGTGCAGTCGGACGCTCGAAAATGCGAGCGAATACCGGCTACACGATCAGGTGATCGCACTCGAAAGCCCCTGAAAGACAACACCATCAAGCGACACCGCTCGATGAATCCACAGGTCATGCGCCCGCGAGCAGGCTCGCTCCGAGCGACACCATCATCACCGCGATTACGCCGTCCAGTACGCGCCAGGCGCCGGGCCGCGCGAAAAGACCTGTCAGCAAACGCGCTCCGAAGCCCAGGGCGAGGAACCACACGCAGCTGGCGGCGAGCGCGCCCAGGCCGAACTCCCACCGCATCGCGCCGTAGCCGGCCGCGACCGAACCGATGAGCAGGATCGTCTCCAGGTAGGTCTGGGGGTTCAGCCAGGTCATGGCCAGACAGGTCAGCGCGGCCCGCCGTCGGGACCCGGTGGCGCCGGTGCCTGCCTCGAGCCCGGTGCCCGGGCGGAAGGCCCTGCGGGCGGCGAGGAAGCCGTAGCAGAGCAGGAAGCACCCGCCTGCCACGGTGCACGCGGTGAGCAGCGTGGGCGAACCGGTCACCAGCGTGCCGAAGCCGCCCACTCCCAGTGCGATGAGGGCGACGTCGGAGGCGATGCAGATCGCCACCACGAGCAGCACGGCGTGTCGGCGCAGTCCTTGGCGCAGCACGAAGGCGTTCTGCGCGCCGATGGACACGATCAGGGACATGCACGTCGCGAAACCAGCCGACATCGGCAGCAGAGCGTGGGCCATGCCTCGACGCTAGGCATCGATCCCAGATCAGTACAGCTAAGGATTCTTAACTAACATTAGCCAGCATGAACATCGATCTGCCCGTGGACCACGCGCGGACCCTGCTCGCGGTGGTCGACGGAGGCACTCTGGACGCCGCAGCCGCGGCGTTGCACGTGACGCCTTCGGCGGTCAGCCAGCGGATCAAGGCGCTCGAGCAGCGCACCGGACGGGTTCTGCTGATTCGCAGCAAGCCGGTGCAGCTCACCGAATCCGGCCAGGTGGTGGTCCGGTTCGCGCGGCAGCTGGCGCGGATGGAGCAGGACGTGGCCGGCGAGCTCGGCATGTCCGGTAGCGGTGTCACGAGCACCTTGCCCATCGCGGTCAACGCCGACTCGCTGAGCACCTGGTTCGTCCCCGCCCTGGCGCAGGTCGGTGATCAGGCGCGGATCTGCTTCGAGCTGCATCGCGCCGATGAAGGCCACACCACGGCGCTGCTGCGGGAGGGCAGGGTGATGGCGGCGGTGACCTCGACGCCCGACCCGGTGCAGGGGTGCTCGGTGCGCAAGCTCGGCCACATGCGCTACCTGGCCTGCGTGGCACCGTCGAGGATGGGGGAGCGGTCCCTCGCCCAGGTGCTCGACGAGGTGCCGGTGCTGATCTTCGACAAGCACGACGACCTGCAGGACGCCTTCGCACGCAAGCTCACCCGAGGACGAGGTGCGGGCGGTCCGCGGCACTTCGTGCCCTCGTCCGAGGGCTTCGTCGATGCGATCGTGGTCGGGCTCGGCTGGGGGATGGTGCCGCGGGTGCAGGCCGCGCCGCTGCTGCGGTCCGGCGCGGTGGTCGACATCGCGCCGGACCGCGGCGTGGACGTGCCGCTGTACTGGCAGCAGTGGAAGCTGGACTCGCCCGCGCTGGCCGCCGTCGCGCAGGCCGTGCGGGCCAGCGCCGCGGCGGAGCTGGCCTAGGGGCTGTTGAGGAGTGCGGCGCAGCCGCAACCTCTTCTACCACTAGACGCCGCGCGCAGCGATCTCCGACCGGTCCTTACGCCGGGTCGGCGAACTTCGGGTCCCGCTTCTCCAGATTCGCCGAGATCGCCTCGAGCTGGTTGGGCGTGCCGATCAGCGAGTGGATCGCGACCTGCTCCGCCTCGAAGCCCTCCTCGAGCGAGATCCGCCCGGCGAGGTCCAGCAGCCGCTTGGACTCGCGGATGGCCTGCGGGCTCTTGCCCGCGATCTCCCGCGCCAAGCTCATGGCCGCGGTGTGCGGGTCCGCCTCGACGCGCGTGGCCAGGCGCAGCTCGACGGCCTCCTCGCCGCTGACCACGCGACCGGTGAACGTCAGCTCCTTGGCCACGTCACGGCCCACCAGCTCCGGCAGGACCTGGGTGCCGGTCATGTCCGGGTTGATGCCCCACTTGATCTCCAGCACCGACAACCGGGCGTCCGCAGCGACCAACCGGATGTCGGCTCCCAGCGCGATCTGCAGGCCGCCGCCGTAGGAAACCCCGTGCACCGCGGCGATGACCGGCTGCGGCAGGAGCGTCCAGATGTGCACCGCCTGCTGGGCGAGCGCCTTGGCCGGGCCGTCGGTCTCCAGGCGCGGCGGCCGAGCGCCCCCGGCCATCTCGCCGAAAACGCTGAAATCCAGTCCGGCGCAGAACCCGCGCCCTTCACCGGAGAGCACGACCGCGCGCACGCCGGGGTCGTCGCGCAACCGCTCGCCGGTGGCGACCAGCTCGGTGAACATCGCCTGGTCCAGCGCGTTGAGCTTGTCGGGGCGGTTCAACCGCACGTCGGCGACTCCGTCGGTGACGGTGCAGCTGATCCGCTCTGTGCTCGACACGGGCTTCCTCCAGGCAAGGCGACGAAAAACCGCGCGCAGTCGGACGAAACCACGCGCGAAGTGACTTAGCGAACGTTAAGGGCCGCTGACGTGGGCAGTCAAGATCAGGCGCCGGTCGCGCGCTTGTGCTCGTCGCCTCAGTGTGCCTAGCGTCACCGAGGATTTCGCCAACCCCGGACGAGGTGGATCAATGGCTGGGCCGATTCGGATCGCAGGCTTCTCGGGTTACTTGGGAGACCGGCGGAGCGCGCTCGACGAAGCGATCGCGGGGGACCCGGTCGACGTCCTGATCGGTGACTACCTGGCGGAGTTCACCCTCGCCATGCTCTCGGCGCGGTACCGCAACGACCCCTCCAGGGGGTACGTCGAGTACTTCCTGGAGCAGCTGCGCCCGCACCTGGCGACCATCGCCGAACGCGGGACGCGGGTGGTCGTCAACGCGGGCGGGTTCAACCCGTCCGGACTGGCCGAGGCCACCCGGCAGCTCGTCACCGAGGCGGGAGCGGATCTGGCGGTCGCGCACGTCGAGGGCGACAACGTGCTCGCGAGGCTGGACCAGCTGCAGGCCGCGGGGCACGACCTGGCGAGCATGGACACCGGTGAACCTCTGTCGAGCTGGCGGGCGCGTCCGGTCGCCGCCAACGCCTACCTCGGGGGTTGGGGCATCGCCACCGCATTGCGGGCGGGCGCCGACATCGTGGTGTGCGGCCGGGTCACCGACGCCTCGCTGACCGTGGGGCCGGCCGCCTGGTGGCACGACTGGCAGCGGACCGACTTCGACCAGCTCGCGGCAGCCGTGGTCGCCGGTCACATCATCGAGTGCGGACCGCACGCCACCGGCGGCAACTTCTCGGGCTTCGCGGAGATCCCGGGCATGGTCGCCCCCGGCTTCCCGATCGCCGAGATCGGTGCGGACGGGACGACGATCATCACCAAGCACTCCGCCGACGGTGGAGCGGTCACGGTGGACACGGTGACCGCCCAACTGGTCTACGAGATCCAAGGGCCCCGCTACCTCAACCCGGACGTCACCGCGCACCTGGACAGCGTGCGTCTGCGCCAGGTCGAACCGGACCGGGTGGAGCTGTCGGGCACCACCGGCTCGGCGCCGCCGCCCACCACCAAGGTCGCGCTGTTCGCGCCGATCGGCCACCAGATCGTCACCACTCTCTACGCCACCGGCCTCGACATCGACGCCAAGGTCGCCCTGATCCGGGAGCAGGCCGCAGCGCTGCTCGCGGCCCCCGAGGCCGAGCTCGACGTGTCCGCGCTCGGCACGCCGGCGGAGGATCCGCAGCGGCAGTGGGAATCCACCGTGCAGGTGCGGGTCATGGCCACCGCCGCCGAGCGAGAACCGCTGCAGCGCCTCGTCACCGGGATCGGTGAGCTGTACCTGTCGAGCATCCCGGGGTTCTTCACCGACACCGCCGCGCGGCAGGCTCCGACGCCGAGCACGCGCATCGATTACTGGCCCGCTCTGCTGGCCCTCAGCACCGTCGATCACGTCGTGGTGCTCCAGGACGGCTCCCGGATCGACGTCGGCGGTCCCGCGCTCACCGAAAAGGCGGTGCAGCCCGAGCATCCCGAACCTGCCGGGTTCGAACCCCGGACTACTCGGCGCGTCCCGCTGGGACGGGTGGCCCATGCCCGAGCGGGCGACAAGGGCGGCAACAGCAATGTGGGTCTGTGGGTGTCGGATCCCGAGGCGTGGCCCTGGTTGCGGAGCCTGCTCACCACCGACGAGCTGCGGCGTCTGATGCCGGAGGCCAAGGACCTGGAGATCGTGCGGCACGAGTTCCCGAACCTGCGCGCGGTCCACTTCGTGCTGCGCGGCCTGCTGGGCACAGGCGGTTCCAGCAACCTGCGCGTCGACCCGATCGGCAAGGCGGTGGGCGAGTTCCTGCGCGCGCGGCACGTCGAGGTCCCGCAGCACCTCCTCGGCTGAACGTGATCGCGATTTCGTCCCGTTCGGACTGTGCGGTAATATGCGTATACCGCACGCAATGGGGATTGCGAAGCGACAGGGTCGGGGCGGTTCGGCGGCATCGGCTGGGGGTGGTGCCGCCGAACCGGACTCGCGAAGCTTCGAAAGTCCCGCGCGCAACGTGGGATCACTAGACCGTTCGGCGTAACCTCTACGCGCGACGAAGGTGCCGACGTCGAGCTCGAGGACGGACAGCGATGGCCGGTCGGAACGTCCAGCCCAGTGGTGTTCACCTGCTCTGGGGGCAGCGCCAGCGTCCACCCCGCGGCCCGAAACCGACGCTGAGCCTGGAGCAGATCGTCGATGAGGCGGTTCGGCTCGCGGACTCCGAAGGCATGGAAGCGCTGTCGATGCAGCGGCTCGCCTCCGAGCTCGGGGTGGGCACCATGTCGCTCTATCGCTACGTGCCGAGCAAGGAAGATCTGACCAGCTTGATGGTCGACGCCGCCATCGGCACCCCGCCGGTGATCGGCGAGCGGACCGGATGGCGCGCCGCGATGGAGATGTGGGCTCGCGCCAACCTCCGCGTTTTCGAACGACATCCGTGGACGCTGGCGCTGGTCACTCGGCCGCGCGTGATGGGACCGAACGAGGTCGGGTACCTCGAAGTCGCCCTGGCCGCGTTGCACGGCACCGGCCTCGAGCCGGCCGAGAAGCTCAACGCCGTGCTGCTGATCAACGGCTACGTGCGCGGCAGCGCACCGTTCCTGCCGGAGCGGGAGCCCGAGGAGCCCCAGATGGTCAGCTGGCAGCTGCTCGCCGACCTCGGGCAGGAGGAGAGGTTCCCGAACATCGTCGAGGTCATGGCTGCGGTCGCCGACGGGGGCGCCGAGGCCGACATCCCGTTCGAGTACGGCCTGCGCCGGGTGCTCGACGGCATCGAGGCCCGCATCGAGCCCGTCTAGGTCCTGTCCCGCACTGGGTGTGCTTTTCGCACGAACAGGCTATTTACCGTGTTCTGGCCGGGCGCAAGGGTGATCGGTATCCGGGAAGTGGCTGGGGGCCGTGCTGGCGCGGGGGAGGGCATCGTGGCGGACGCGACTGCTCGGGGGCAGGGCGAGGAGCTCAACTGGTTGCTGTCCGAGATGCGGCGGCAGACAGCGCAGGGGGCCGAGCCCGATGCGCGCAAAGTTCTCGACTGGTTGCACCGCCAGACCGGAGTTGAGGTCGCGCTGGTCGGCAACGACGCGGCCACCGTAGCCGCGCGCACCGCGGGTTTCCCGCAGGAGGCGGTGCACTCGCTCGCGCCGCTGCTCGCGCGAATGTCGGCTGGGCAGCTGGCCGCCGCCGCGACCCAGGTCGAAGGGTGGCACGTGCACTGCGAAGCCTTGGGAACGCACGATCCCCGCCAGGTGCTCGTGGCGGCCGGCTGCTCCGAGCCGACCCGGCGAGCAGTCTCGCTGACCTCGCACGCCTGCACCGCCCTAGCGATGTTGCGGCGCGTGGAGAACGGTGATCGGGCCTGGCGCGGCTACCAGCACAAGGCGCACCAGGTGCGGTTCGCCGTGCTGCACGCGCTGCTGGCGGGAGAACCGATGCTGGCCCGCCGGATGACGACCGGGGCCGTTCCACCGCTGTTGGACACCGAGCGGTTGCGCGTCCACCTGCTGCGCTGCCCGCCCGCCGACCGCGCGCGGATCACCCGGACGTACCAGGATCACTTGGGCTACCACGGTTCAGATCTCCTGGTGCAATGCCCGGTCTTCACCGATCACTTGATCTGCCTCATCGCTGACGGTGAAGAGCGGCACGCCGAGATCTTGCGCCTGCTGGTCCGGGACAACCCCCGCTACGCGCTCGGCATCAGCGATGCGCACCCGCTCAGCGCCACCGCCGCAGCCTATGCCCAGTCGGCCCACGCTTTGGCGGCCGCCCGCACCGTGGCCCACCGCGTGGCGTTCTACCACGGCCAGACCCCACTGCAGGACGTCCTCGTCCAGCCGCACGCGGCCGCCTGGGCCCGAGCGCTTCTGCGGCCGCTGGACTCGGTGCCCAAGACCAGTGCCGACATCATCCGCCTGGTCATGCTCATGCCCCGGTCCGGCGTGGCCCGACTGCTCGGGCTCAGCCGCAACACCATCACCGCCCATCTCAAACGCGCGGAACAGGCCCTCGGGCACAGCCTCGCCGACGCGCGCTTTCGGGCCGCGATCCACCTCGCCCTGGCGCTGAGCAGTTCGCAGGATTCGACGGCGACCGGCCAGCACCCACCTACGCTCGCCGAGTTGCTGAGCATCGAACCCGCAGCCGCGTGGGCCCGCACTGTCCTGCGGCCCTTGGACTCCCAGCACCGCAGCACCCTTCGCACCTGGATCGACACCAACACCGACGCCCAGCAGGCGGCCCAGCGCCTCGGTCTCAGCCGCAACACGGTCCGAGCGCACCTGCGCACGGCCGAGGCGCTGCTGGGACTCGACCTGCTGACCACCGGCGCCGGTGTCCACGACGTCGTTCACGCCCTCGACATCATCACGGCGCGAACCTCTTGAGCACCGTGCACAATCCGCATCCGAAATTGCGCTCCGTGCACATTGGCCGAGAACTCGGGCACTTCTAATCTGTGCGGCGTGGATCATCGTTGAACGGAATTCGATCGCGCCGCGAGTTCGAAATGGCGCAGAACTGGGGTACAGATGAAAAAGGCATTCCGTAGTGCCGTGATCGCCTTGACCAGCGGTGCGTGTCTGCTCTGCTCGTCCACCGCGGGCGGCGCAGTACCTGACGACGACATCGCCGACGAGAAGATCACGTGCGAGCAATCGCCAGGCGCTGATCCGTTCTACAAAAAGCCTTCGGCTTCGAAGGTCTACGACGACATGTTCAGCAAGTCCCGCGCGATACCGGGCCTCGACGACGATTACGTCCCGCAGGGGCTCGCCGTGTGGAAAGACCTCATGCTGATCACCGCCTACGAGAATGACGACGATTCGGAAGACCGTGGCGATTCGGAAGGGGATCGCGGTTCGGGCACGAGTGCACGGATCTACGTCATCAACCTCACCACCGGAGCGCGCGATTTCGTGGAGATCGCCGACTCGCACGCAGGAGGCATCGCGGTGGTCAAGGATTGGGTGTTCGTCGAGGGCAAACAAGTCGATGACGGTGAGGACGAGGGGACCGAGCGGGATTACACCATCGACAAGTACCGGCTGGACAGCCTGCTGCTGGCTCTTTCGCTGCCGGGACACGCCACACTCAACCCCGTCGGGGAGCCGCGCAAGGTGTACGGATCGTCGTTCCTGGCGAGCTCGGGCGACACCTTGTACGCGGGACGTTTCAACACGGGTGGCCGCGACTCCATGTACGAGTACTCCGTGGCGGCCAACGGTAACTTGAAGACCGGCCAGAAATACGAGGTGCCGAAGAAGACGCAAGGCCTGCTCGTGTCCAAGGGGCACTTCATCTACAGCACGTCCCACGGCAGGGGCAATTTCAGCAACGTCTACGTCGTCGACGGGGGTGCCACCGATATCGACTCGTCCGCACGGTGTTTCCGCGCGCCGAGCATGTCTCAGGGCATCGCGGCTTTCAACGGGAATGCCTACCTGCTGTTCGAATCCGGGGCGCGCAAATACGTGGACGGAGCCAAGAACCCGATCCGCAACCTGCACAAGGCGGATCTCGTCGACCTGGCCACTTACTGACCCGGCGGGACTCATGGCTCGCGCGCACTGAGCGGGAACGCTGGTGATGCCTCGGTGGTGAGGTGTCACCAGCGCCCTTCGGTGATCATCCGGGAAGGCCGCTCCGGCGCTTGTGGTGGACGCGCGGGCGGCGGGATCAGCGGGGCGAGGGGAGTGCGGGGCCGAACGTGACGGGAATCGGAGAAGCCGGTCGGCTCCGGTGCGAGTCCATGATCGAGATCGCGGTGGCGGTCTCGCCCTTGCGCAAGGCGTCGATCAGCATCCGTTGTTCGCGGACGAGTCTTCGCCTCGTTTCCTGGTCGTAGAGGTGAGCCGAGCGGTAGGGCTCGGTCATCGTCCATATCCGCTCGATCTCGTCGACGATCAGGTCGAGCCGGGAGGTTCGGAAGATCACGAAGTGGAAGTCGTGGTCGAGCTCGGTCATGCGGAGCACGTCGGCGGCTTCGGCGGCGGTCTCGATGCTGCGGTTGAGCTCCGTGAGGGCGACCAGCTGGGAGTCGCCGAGCTGCGGAACCCGGCGCAGCACCGTCGATTCGAGTGCGGCGCGCATCAGGTGCGACTGCTGCAGCTCGTCAGCGGAGAGCCGGGTCACCGCGTAGCCCACGTTCGGCCGGTGGCGCACGACGCCCTCGGCCTCCAGCGACTTCAGGGCCTCCCGGACCGGGACACGGCTTACTCCGAGCCGTTCGGCCAGTGCTTCCTGCCGCAGCGGTTGGCCAGGGAGCAGTTCCTGGCTGCGCAACATCCGCCGGATCTGATCGACTGCGCGTCCCACCGAAGTTCCCGCCATTGCACACGCTCCGCGCTCGACTGGGTCGGTCACGGGATAGTAACGCACCGTGTTCGCGGCCTTACGCGGAGATGCGTCGTCTATGCGTGCCCCGTGCGGTGCGGTTATCGTGCGTTTCGTATGGCCACCTCTTCGCAGCCGGGCGGCGACGCCGAGTCGATCCTATGGCGGCCGCTCTTCGAACAGGGTGCGGCGGCCATGGCGATCATCGATGTGCAAGGTAGATACCTGCACGTCAACGAGGCGTTCTGCCGCATGCTGGGGTACGGGCCGGACGACCTCGTGGGCCATGACTACCGCAGTGTCACGCACCGCGATGACGTCGACGAGCAGGGCCCGGCCGAGTCCGACGAGCCGCTGGAGAAGCGCTACATCCGCTCCGACGGGACCGTGATCTGGGTACTGGTGTCGCGTTCGCTCATCCGGGACGCCGACGGTGCGCCCGTGCACTACCTGTCGCAGTGCCAGGACATCACCCGTCGCCGCGAAGCGGAGCTGCTGTGGCAGCGCAGCTTCGCCAACGCGCCTATCGGCATGGCGCTGCTGGACCTCAAGGGGAGCTGGACCCAGGTCAACGACACGCTCTGCGACATGCTCGGCTACTCCAGCGAGGAGATGATCGGCATGTCGTTCACCGAGGTCACCTACGAGGACGATGACGACAGGGGCCGAGCGGCGCTGGACGAACTCGTGCACGGAGTCGTGGAGAGCGTCAACATCGAGAAGCGCTACCGGCGCAAGGACGGCCAGGCCATCTGGATGCTGATCCGCGCGACCGCCGTCCCGGGAGCCAACGGGCTCCCCGCGTTCGTGGTGAGCCAGTACGAGGACATCGGGGAGCGCAGGTCGGCGGACGCGCGTCTGGCGCAGCTGGCGCTGCACGACCCGCTGACCGGGCTGGCCAACCGCACCTTGCTGGCCGACCTGATGGACCTCGCGCTCAAGCGGATCGCGCGCGGCGACGGGTTGCTCGCCGTGGTGGTGGCCGATCTCGACGAGCTCAAGCCCCTCAACGACGAGCACGGGCACGTGTTCGGGGACAAGATGATCATCGCCGCGGCCGGTGAGCTGGAAGCGGCGGTGCGCGGCGGTGACGCGGTGGCCAGGCTCGGCGGGGACGAGTTCGTGGTGGTGAGCCTCGTCGAGAACGCGGCCGAAGGCGCCGAGCTGAGAGACCGCATCGAGCAGCGCCTCAACGCCGACGTGACCGTCGGCGACACCGCGTTGCGGCTGCGCACCAGCGTCGGGTTGATCATCACCACCGACCCCGAAGCCGGTCGGGACGAGTTGTTGCACGCCGCCGACCAGGACATGTACGAGCGCAAGCGCCGCCGGGGCTCCGCTCGCAGCTAGGGCGTGCTGAGCTCGTCGAGCGCCGGTTGGATCGCGCGGTGGAACGTCGGGTAAGCGAAGATCATCTCGCTGAGCCGCGCGATCGGGACCTCCGCGTGGACCGCCACGGCGAGTGCGCCGATCATCTCGCCGCCGGAGGGCCCGACGGCCGTGGCGCCTACCAGCACGCCTCGCTCGGTGTCGGCGACCAGCTTCACGAGGCCCTCGTTGCCGACCTTGTGGATGAAGCCCCGGGGTGTCTCGGGCAGCTTGGCGATCGCGGTGCGGATCCGCTCGTGCTCGGAGACGGCCTGCGCCTCGGTCAGCCCGACCGTGGCCACCTCCGGATCGGTGAACGTCACCGAGGGCATCGCCCGGTAATCGGCCGGCGCCCCTGCCTCGCCCAGGATGTCGGCCGCGGCGATCCGCGACTGGTACACGGAGGTGTGCGTGAACGCGCCGCGGCCGGTCACGTCGCCGATCGCCCAGACGCCGTCGGTCGCGCGCATCCGCTCGTCGACGGCGATCGTGCGGGCCTCGTCGTCGAGGCCGACCGCGGCCACGCCCAGCGCGCGCAGGTCCGTGCGCCTGCCGGTGGCGACCAGCAGGCTCTCGGCCTCGAGCTGCTCGTCGTCGGTGGAGACCTGGAAGCGACCGCTGTGGGACACCTGCCGGACGGCGCTGCCGACCAGGACCCGCACGCCTTCGGCGCGCAGTCGTTCGGTGATGACCTCCGAGGCCTCGGGCTCGCTCATCGGTAGCAGCTGCGACTGCGCCTCCACCACGGTGACCTCGCTGCCGAACCGGGCGAAGACCTGCGCGAACTCCAGTCCGACCGGGCCGCCACCCAGCACGACGAGGGATTCCGGGACCTGCTCGACCGCCACGGCATCGCGGTTGGTCCAGAACGGTGCGTGGGCCAGGCCCTCGATCGGCGGGATGGCCGGTTCGGTTCCCGGGTTGAGCACGATGGCGCGCTTGGCGCGCAGCACTTGCTCTCCCACGGTCACCTCACCGGGCGCGGTGATGCGACCGACACCGCGCACCAGCCGGCCGCCGGTGCTCTCGAAGCGCCGGACCGCGGCCTCGTCGTTCCAGCCGGTCGTGGCTTCGTCGCGGATGCGGGTGGCCACCGGGGACCAGTCCGCCCGGACGGTCGCCGACCCGGCGAGCTCGGGAACCCTGCGCGCTTCGGCCAACGCCTCGGCCGCGCGCAGCATGATCTTCGTCGGGATGCAGGCGTAGTAGGGGCATTCGCCGCCTACCAGGCGCGACTCGACGCCGACCACGGACAGCCCGGCGTTCGCCAGCCGCGCGGCCACGTCCTCGCCACCCGGCCCCATGCCGATCACCACGACATCGACCTCGTCGGCCACTCGGCCCACCTCCGTTCTCCTAGCCGGTCCTCAGCGCACCACCTGTTGCGGGGGAACGCTAGCCGAGCGCCGTGCGCAGCACCGCGAACGCCTCGCGCATCGCCTCGGCGGCGACCGGGATCCGCTCGGCCTCGGGTGCGAACCCGTGGAACAGGCCCGGGAGGTGCTGGGTGGAGGTCGGCACCCCTGCCTGCTTGAGCCGCGCGGCGTAGTCCCGCCCCTCGCTGCACAACGGGTCCATTCCGGCGGTGAGCACGTGGGCGGGAGGCAGCCCGGTGAGGTCGTCGGCGCGCAGCGGGGAGGCGTGCGGGTGGTCGCGCACCTCCAGATCGGGCGCGTACTCGTCCCAGAACCACATCATGTGCTGCTTGGTCAGCAGGCAGTCCGGTCCGCTGTCGAGGTACGACCGCGTGGTGAAGTCGTGATCGGTGACCGGGTAGAGCAGCAGTTGGAAGGCGATGTCGGGCGTGCCGCGCTCCTGCGCCTGCAAGCAGGTCACCGCGGCGAGGTTGCCACCCGCGCTGTCGCCTACCACCGCCAGTCGGGAGGCGTCCCCGCCGATCTCCTCGGCGTGCGCGGCGGCCCAGACGGTCGCCGAGTAGGCGTCCTCGACGGCGGCGGGGTAGCGGTGCTCCGGGGCGAGCCGGTAGTCCACCGAGATCACGATCGCCCCGACCGCGTTGGCCAGCGTCCGCGCCAAGCCGTCGTGGGACTCGAGGTCACCGAGGACCCAGCCGCCGCCGTGGAAGTACACCAGCACGGGCAACCCGGTGCGGTCGCTCGGCCAGTAGAGGCGGACCGGGACCTGCACGCCGTAGGAGCCCGGGATGTGCCGGTCCTCGACGCGTTCGACTTCTCCCCGCGGTCTGCCGTCGCTCCGCGCCGAGGAGATCCGCCGGGCTGTCGCGGCATCGGTGATCTCACCGCCGAGGTCGGGGAAGGTCTCCCTGGTCTGCGCGACGAAGGGTTCGGCTTCCGGATGCAGCGGCATGGTGTCCTCCACGGTCGGGCTCGACCGGACTTGTGGTCCGGCCTGAGATGTAATCCGACCTGTCCCCGGGCGGGCATCGGCCAGTTGAGCGATCGTGTTCCCGCATGGTGAGAGACCGATGGTGTGGCAGATCACAAATTTGCCGGTGAGCGGCCCGTAGCGTCCGTTCACCTCCCGGTTGCACCATCGATACAGGTCCTCCTGCCTGGGCGGGAATCCAGAACTGGATCGTTCCGCGCAGAGGTTCGCACACGGTGATCGCCAAGATCGACTGCGTGATCGCGAACACGCCACTACCTGTATCGTTCGCCACAGGACGAACGTTGCCTGCAATTGAAGGGGAACGGATCAATTGGGCGCGACGAACGGACACCGGACGAACGGGACTCGAAAGCTGAATCGGGTCGTGATTCGCTTCGCCGGTGACTCCGGTGACGGTATGCAGCTGACGGGTGATCGGTTCACGTCGGAGGCCGCGGCCTTCGGGAACGATCTGGCGACGCTGCCGAACTTCCCGGCCGAGATCCGGGCCCCTGCGGGGACGCTTCCGGGTGTGTCGAGCTTCCAGCTCCACTTCGCCGACTACGACATCCTGACGCCGGGCGACCGGCCGGACGTGCTGGTGGCGATGAACCCGGCGGCGTTGAAGTCGAACCTCGGTGATCTCCCGCATGGTGGGATCCTGATCGTGAACACCGATGAGTTCACGAAGCGGAACCTGACGAAGGTCGGGTACGAGGGCAATCCGCTGGACGCCGAGGAGCTGCTCGAGCGCTTCGCCGTGCACGAGGTCGCGATGGGCACCCTGACGCAGGGTGCGCTGGAGGAGACCGGGCTGGGCAAGAAGGACGCCGAGCGGTGCAAGAACATGTTCGCGCTGGGTCTGCTGTCGTGGATGTACCACCGGCCGACCGAGGGCACCGAGCGGTTCCTGCGGGAGAAGTTCGCGAAGAAGCCGGACATCGCCGAGGCGAACGTGCTGGCCTTCCGGGCGGGCTGGAACTACGGCGAGACGACGGAGTCGTTCGCGGTGACCTACGAGGTCGCCCCGGCGAAGCTGCCGGAGGGCACCTACCGGCAGATCACGGGCAACGCGGCCCTGGCGTACGGGATCGTGGCGGCGGGGCAGCGCAGCGAGCTGCCGGTGTTCCTGGGCACGTACCCGATCACGCCGGCTTCGGACGTGCTGCACGAGTTGGCCAAGCACAAGAACTTCGGCGTGACGACCTTCCAGGCGGAGGACGAGATCGCCGGTGTGGGTGCGGCTCTGGGCGCGTCGTTCGGCGGTTCGCTCGGTGTGACCACGACGTCGGGCCCGGGTCTGGCGTTGAAGTCCGAGACGATCGGTCTGGCGGTGGCGTTGGAGCTGCCGCTGCTGGTGTGCGACATCCAGCGCGGCGGTCCGTCGACGGGGTTGCCGACCAAGACCGAGCAGGCGGATCTGCTGCAGGCCCTCTACGGCCGCAACGGTGAGTCGCCGGTGCCGGTGCTGGCTCCGTGCTCGCCCGCGGACTGCTTCGAGATCGCCCTGGAGGCGGTGCGGATCGCGCTGGCCTACCGGACTCCGGTGCTGCTGCTGTCGGACGGAGCGATCGCCAACGGGTCCGAGCCGTGGTTGATCCCGGACGTGGAGTCGTTGCCGGATCTGCGGGTGGAGTTCGCGACCGAGCCCAACGCCACCGACGGTTCGGGCGAGTTCTGGCCGTACGTGCGCGATGAGGAGACCTTGGCGCGCGATTGGGCGGTGCCGGGCACTCCGGGGCTGGAGCACCGGGTCGGCGGTCTGGAGAAGGCCGACGGCAAGGGCAACATCTCCTACGACCCGGACAACCACGATCACATGACGCGGTTGCGGCAGCGCAAGATCGACGGTGTGACCGTTCCGGACCTCACCGCGGACGACCCGTCCGGTGAGGCTCGGGTGCTGGTGCTGGGGTGGGGTTCGTCGTTCGGTCCGATCGGTGCGGCGTGCCGCCGGGTGCGGGCGCAGGGCCTGAACATCGCGAGCGCGCACCTGCGTTACCTCAACCCGATGCCTGCCAACCTCGGTGAGGTGCTGCGCGGCTACGACAAGGTGATCGTGCCGGAGATGAACCTCGGCCAGCTGGCGATGCTGCTGCGCGCCCGCTACCTGGTCGACGTGCAGTCCTACACCAAGGTCGCCGGCCTGCCCTTCCAGGCCGAAGAACTCCAGAACGTGCTCATCGATGTCGTGCAGGGGGTGTCCGTGTGACTGCCACCGAGCTGGGAATGCCGTCGCTCGGAGGGCTGGCCGGGGTGCCGGCCGCCGATGCGCCGCAGAAGGCCAAGGACTTCAAGTCCGATCAGGAGGTCCGCTGGTGCCCCGGGTGCGGCGACTACGTCGTGCTCAACGCGGTGCAGAGCTTCCTGCCATCGCTCGGGCTCAAGCGCGAGAACATCGTGTTCGTCTCGGGCATCGGGTGCTCGTCGCGGTTCCCGTACTACATGAACACCTACGGGATGCACTCCATCCACGGGCGTGCCCCGGCGATCGCGACCGGTCTGGCGACCTCGCGGCCGGACCTGTCGGTGTGGGTGGTCACCGGTGACGGCGACGCGCTGTCGATCGGCGGCAACCACCTCATCCACGCGCTGCGCCGCAACGTGAACCTGAAGATCCTGCTGTTCAACAACCGGATCTACGGGCTCACCAAGGGCCAGTACTCGCCGACCAGCGAGGTCGGCAAGGTCACGAAGTCCACACCGGCCGGTTCGCTGGACTACCCGTTCAACCCGGTGTCGCTGGCGCTGGGCGCGGAAGCGTCGTTCGTGGCCCGCGTGATCGACTCCGACCGCGCGGGCGTCACCGAGACGCTCAAGGCCGCGGCCGAGCACCGGGGCAGCGCGCTCGTCGAGATCTACCAGAACTGCCCGATCTTCAACGACGGCGCCTTCGACGTCCTCAAGGACAACGAGGAGAAGGAACGCCGGATCGTGTCGCTCCAGCACGGCGAACCGATCGTGTTCGGGCCGGAGGACGAGCGGTACGGCGTGGTGCAGGGTCCCGAGGGCCTGCGCGTGGCCAAGCTGTCCGAAGTGGACGCTTCGGACGTCGTGGTGCACGACGCCGAGCGGGAGGACCCGTCGCTGGCCTTCGCGCTGTCGCGGCTGGGCGGGCAGGACCTCAGCCCGGCGATCACCGGCGTCTTCCGCAACACCGTCCGCCCGACCTACGACGACCTCGCCCGCGAGCAGGTCGCCCAGGCCGAGCAGGCCAAGCCCGCCGGACTGCAGAAGCTGCTCACCGGCAACGACACCTGGACCATCTGACCGGGTCCGCGCACCGCAGAAGAGCCCCACCCCGCACGTGAGCGGGGTGGGGCTCTTCTGCTGAGCCGATCTAGAGGACCGCTTCGACGAGGTGCGGGCCCGGTTGTGCTTGGGCAGCGCGGAGGGCGTTGAGGAGCTCCTCGCCCGTCGTGGCACGGGTGGACTGCACGCCGAAACCGCGTGCGACGGCCTGCCAGTCCAGGGCGGGTTCGCCGAGACTGGTCATCGACGCCGCGGCGGCCCCGGGATCGTCGATGCCCGCGCGTCGCAGCTCCTCGTCGAGGATGCGGTAGCGGGAGTTGGAGCAGATCACCGTGGTGACGTTGAGGGATTCGCGTGCTTGGGTCCACAGCGCCTGCACGGTGTAGGCGGCGCTGCCGTCGGCCTGGAGGTTGATCACCGCACGATCCGGGCAGGCGATCGCGGCACCGGTGGAGACGGGCATGCCCATCCCGATGGCACCGCCGGTCAGCGCGAGCTCGCAGTGCGCGGGTGCGGCGTCGGCGATCGCGGGGTAGGCGGCCGAGGACGAGACGCCCTCGTTGACGATGATGGCGTGCTCGGGCTGGGTGAGCACGATCGCCGCGGCGATGGCATTGGCGTCCAGCGCGCCCGTGGGCGCGGTGACCTTCGGACGCTCAGCCCGCGGGAGCTTGTCCGCGGCGCTGCCGGTCGCCTCGGCGAGCGCGGTCAGGCAGGTGAGCGAGTCGGCGTCGGCGTCCGCCAGCTCGTGCACGTTCAGGCCGTCCGGGAGCGGGTGGCTCAGCTGTCCCTTGTAGCCGAAGAACGACACGGGCGTGCGGGCACCGATCAGGATCAGGTCCGTATAGCCGTCGAGCGCCGAGGTCACGGCTTCCGGGAAGTAGGGGAGCGTCTGCAGCGGCGGGATGTCCGGGCCGCGTTCCACCCGCGCGCTCCCGCGCTCGGCGAGGACGTCGCCTCCCGCAGCGGCCGCGATCCGGACGGCGGTGCGGATGCTCTCGGCGTTCTCCAGCGCGTGCCCGCCCAGCAGCAGCACGGGTCGGCGGCCGGCCGAGAGCACCTTGGCGACCTCGGCGATCCGCAGCTCGTCGACCTGGGGTCGTTCGGGCCGGGCGGGTGCGGACGCGGGCATGGCGCCCTGGCCCCACATGTGGTCGGCCGCGGCGATCAGGGTCGCGGGCAGCCGGTCGCGCAGCGCTGCGACGTAGGCCTCGGCGAACTCCTCCGGGGCGGACGACGTCGACGTCGTGCGGCCCAACCAGCCCGACACCGGACGTGCCAGCGATTCGATGTCGCTGCTCAGCGGCGCGTCGGCGGCCTGGTGCCAGGACGCGTGCTCGCCGACCAGGTTGATGATCGGGGTGCGGGCCCTGCGGGCGTTGTGCAGGTTCGCGATGCCGTTGGCGAAGCCCGGCCCCAGGTGCAGCAGCGTCAGCGCGGGCGCTCCCGTCATCCGGCCGTAGCCGTCAGCCGCACCGGTCACCACGCCCTCGGAGAGCCCCAGCACCGCCCGCACCCCGTCGACCTGGTCGAAGGCCTCGACCAGCGGGATCTCGGTGGTGCCGGGATTGGCGAAGCAGATGTCGACACCGGCGGCAGCGGCGGTGGCCAGCAGACCTTCGGAACCCTTCACGAGCACTCCTACGGCGCGTCGGAAACCGGACGGATCTCATGCTCACCGCCCGGACCGCCACCGGCAAGAGTTCACTCGGGGTGCGCGAGCAGGTGCTCCAGCAGCAGGCGGGTCAGCGAGTCGGGCGCTTCCTCGGGGATCCAGTGCGAAACCTCTTGCAGCATCTCGAACCGGTAGGGACCGGTGACGTGCTGCTCGGTGGCAAGCGCGGCCGTGGAGCCGACCGCGACGTCCTCGGTGCTCCACACGAACAGGGTGGGCACGGTGATCGGCCCGATCTCGTCGTTGAACTTCGACGCCCGGTACCAGTTGAGGGCGCCGGTGAGCGCGCCTGGCTCGGTGAGCCGCTGCACGTAGTCGTCCACGTGGTGCTCGGGAACGCCGGGGTAGTAGATCCGGCGCAGCTTCGCGGCGTTGTCGGCCAGCAGCGTCTTCTCGGCCGTGGAGGAGCGGAGCGCCTGCATGTAGGCCGAGCGCTGCTGCTGGTCCTCGTCCTCGCGGACGGCCTGGGTGAACGCGTCCAGGTGCGGGATCGACACCGCGGTGAGCGTGCGGAGCCGCTCGGGGTGCTCGGCCGCCACCGACCACGCGACGGCGGCGCCCCAGTCGTGGCCGACCAGGTCGAAGCGGTCCCAGCCGAAGTGGTCGGCGATGGCCAGAACGTCTGCGACGAGCTCCCGCATCCGGTAGTCGGAGACCTGTTCCGGGCGCACGCCGGGGGAGTAGCCGCGTTGGTCCGGCGCGACCGCGAAGCACTCGGCGCCGCCGAGGACGCCCAGCTGCTCGCTCCACTCGACCGCCGCTTCGGGGAATCCGTGCAGCAGCAGCACCGGGCGCCCCTCCTCGGAGCCCGCGGTCAACGCGTCGAACTTTCCTGCCGGCGTGGGGATCTGGATGTATTCGGCCACGGGACCAGCCTATCGGTCATCGGGGGTGGGAGGTCCCGGCCGGAACCTCCCACCCCCGATGTTGGTCGATCACTCCGCGATCCGGTAGCCCCAGCTCCCGGTGTGGGTCTGACCCGGCTGCAAGATGATCAATCCGTCACCGGTGACGAATGCGTTGGGGGCCAACGTCATCGGCTCGACGGTCAGCCCCGCCCGGCTCGGCCGGTCGGTGCTGGGATCGTCGTCGGTGTAGACCTGCAAGTACTTGTGCGTTTCGTCGACCTGGAGCTCGACGTCGACGTCCCGCCGCCGGAAGCGCACCACCGCTTCGCCGTTCGCGTGGTGCAGCCCGGTGAAGGCGGTGTCCATCTCGGTGCCGCCGATCGGCCGCGCGGTGCGGAAGTCGTAGTCGGTTCCCTCGACCGCCTCCGTTCCCGTCGGGATGAGCCGGTCGTTGACCA